>OZ242006.1:0-5907166 GCA_965204705.1 Caldilineaceae bacterium
TACCCTACACCGAGATGTACCATCCGCCCTTCGAGCTGTTCGACCTGGAGCAGGACCCACTGGAACAGAACAACCTGGCCGAAGACCCGGACTACGTCGGCATAAGGGACGACCTGGCGCGGCGCCTGCGCGCCTGGATGGAGGAGACGGATGATCCTCTGCTTGACGGGCCCATACCCCAGGCCACCTACACCGCTCGAATGCGGGCGTTCAGGAGTATCTGAGCGCCTTTCATATCGCCAACACTGCAGTACGGCAGCGCCGAAGCCCCCGGCACACTCACTTCCCAACACGCCCTAACCCGTTCCCAGCCACGCCCCGAACCACTCATGGCTCAAGCGGTGATTGTACCCATGCGGTCCGGGATGCACGCCTAGCGAGCAGCGCTCCCCGACGCCGAGCAGCTCGTACGCCTGCGCCGCGACGGCGAACTGCTCGCGTACGCCGTCGATGGGAAAGATGTCATCCTGCTCCCCCGCGATCGCCCGTAGCGGACGCGGCGCGATCAGGGCCGCCAGGTCTCCCATCTCCGCCCACTCCAGGATGCCGGGCACGTAGTTGCATTCGCAGTGGCGCAGGTTGTAGATCGATTCGCGAAACGAGCACAGATAGCAGCCCGGCACCGAGACGGTGATCCGCTCGTCGATCGCCGACAGCCACAGCGCGGTCGTGCCCCCGCCCGAATTGCCGGTGCAGCCCAGAACCCCCGGCGCCACATCCGGCCGGCTCTGTAGAAACGCGATTGCGCACTTGCCGTCCCAGCAGCGTTCGCCGACCAGGTTGCGGCCCGCCATCTGGTAGGCGAAGGCCAGGTGGCGGCAGGAGTTTTCGTGAACGCTGCCGCGCCCGTCCTCGGTCTGGCGTTCGCCGAAACCGCGCTGCTCCACCGCGCAGACCAGATAGCCGGCCTGCGCCAGGGCCTGCGCGTAATTGTTGTCCACCTTGAGTCTGCTTTCCCGCTCCTCCTCGCTGGGATAGTTGCCCAGGATCCACTGGACCGAGGGGTTGTGCCCGTGGAAGATCAGTACCGGCCGGTAGGGCGGCTCCGTATTGGGGACCAGCAGATAGACGGGGATGCCCACACCCTCCCCCGCGTCCAGAAGATACTTCTCCTCCACGTAGCCATCCCGCTCCACGGCCTGCAGCTTCTCCGCCGACACCGCATCGGGCGGCGTGCGTCCGTCCAGGCCGAGAAGCTCCAGCACCTTTCCGCGCAAGGACGTCTGCCACGCGCCGAACCCCGTTTCCGTCCGCGCCTTGAACGCCAGCTTGCGCGGCGCAGCCTCATACACCGCATCCACATGCGGCTGTAAAAGAAATCGGGAATCGCTCATCGGGAATTCTCCTGTTCCTATCGTAATTTGAACGCCGCTCCGGCCGCCCCGGATCATACCCGCCTCCGGTTTGGACTGCAATCGCGCCGGCTAAGCACCGTAGCCCGATGGATTTGGGTGCAGTTCACATCTGGGGTAGAGCTGGTCAGGTGGGGAATCCATGACAGCGGTGGCTGAAATTGTTTGCCGTCAATCTATTGGGAGGCATTGGGCAGGCACAAGGCCTGCCCCTACAGTGGTGGCGCGGGGGTTGGAACACCGGTCGCTGTCTCAACCGTTCCAATTGTCCACGACGGTCGGGCATACGAAGGGGGGCGTTGCGGGGGGACTCCCCCCGCACAAGGGAGGGCCGAAGGCCCGACCGGACGGAACTGCATTGGTCAGTGATCAGTAGTCAGTGGCGACGGCATTTGACCTGCTCGGGGGGGGGAAATTGGCTTTGGCTTAGTCGTTAGAAGAGATGTACGAAAGTCCCCCCAGTCCGGACTGCACCCGGTGGATTTTCAACTGTTGACAGTACATTTTGGCTACAGTACAATGCGGCGAATCCGAGGTCATTCGCCTCCGATGAATCTTTTTGATCGTTCCCCGCAGTGCCAGCCGTATTGTCGTGCCTCAAACAGCGCGCAATTAACCTTTTCATCATGTAGAAGGACAAACCGTCCCCGCAGCAAATCAAAGGAGAAAAGTCATGGCAAGACGCACGATCACCCGGCGTAAGTTTATGCAGCTTTCTGCGGCCGCAACGGCAGGTTCGCTGCTGGCTGCCTGCGGCGCAGGCGACGCTGACGAGCCTGCCGCCGACCAGCCGGCCGCGGAGGCGCCCGCCGAATCAGAGGCGCCTGCTGCTGAATCCTCATCTCAGTACAACGAAGCGCCAATGCTCAAAGCGATGGTGGACGCCGGCGATTTGCCCCCGGTGGATGATCGCCTGCCGGTCAACCCCCGCATTGTCACCCCCATCCACGAGGTCGGGCAGTACAGCGAATCGATCCGCGGCTTTACTCTCAATGAGACCGACCGCGCCGCGCCCGCCTACATCGTCAACCGCGGTTTTATCGACATCCCCACCGACCTGGATGGATTTGGCGCCGGGTTGCCGACGGGCGGCTGGGAACCATACCTGGCGGAGAGCTTCGAGTGGAACGGTGACGCCACCCAGCTCACGATCCATATGCGCGCGGGCATGAAGTGGTCAGACGGCGAACCGTTCACATCCGAGGACGTCCTCTTCCTGTGGGAGGATATGTGGTTCGACGAAGAGTACACGCCCATAGCGCCTACCCGTTGTTTTGTAGATGGCGAGCCAGTGGTCCTGGAAACGCCGGACGATTACACATTGGTCTTCAAGTTCCCGGCTCCCTATCCCACCTTCCCCTTCCTCTTCCGCGGACGCACACTGGCAACCAAGCCCAAGCATCATCTGATGCAGTGGCATCCCAGATACACCGATGGGGCTGAATACAAGGATTTGAGAGAGAACGACGTCTATCTCGATCCCGATTTCCCCGGCGTAACTCCCTGGATCTCGAAGGGCTATGACGAATCAGGGCTGCGGTTGGAACGCAATCCCTACTACTGCGCCGTAGATACCGCCGGCAACCAGCTCCCCTACTGCGACAACTACCTCTTCCCCTACGCCGGCACCCAGGAGAACGCCGTCCTGATGGCAATTGCCGGCCAGATCGATGTCGGTATTCGCAACATGCAGCTGTTCGAGAGCCTGCCAACACTGCGCGAAAACGAGGAGCGCGGCGACTACCGGCTGCTGTTCTGGCCGGGTACCTCCTTCACCACCGGCAACCACATCACCATCAACTACCGCCTCCAAAACGAAAAAGACAGGGAACTCGCCGAGTTCTTCCGCAAAAAGTCTTTCCGCAATGCCCTGTCGATGGCTATCGACCGTGACGAGATAAACGAAACGCTCTACTTCGGCGCCGGACGGCCGGCAAGCTATGCCCTTGCCTCCTCATCTCCCTACTGGGATGATGACATGGATTCCATCACCATGACCAACGGTCAGTTCGACATGGCCCAGGTTGACAGTATCTTCGATGAACTGGGCCTGGAGAAAGGCGCCGATGGGATGCGTACATTCCCCAGTGGCGAGCCGGTTACGATCATTCTCGATGCCGCCACAGAGATCACGGTGCATCAGCAGGTCGCGGAAATGGTGGTGGCCGACTGGCGCGACGCCGGCATCGACGCCCGCCTCAACGCAATCCAGCGCTCGGTCCTGTTCTCCCGCTGGCGTGCCGGCGAGTCCCATACCTACATGTGGGGCACGGATGCCAATGAAATACCCCTGATGCGGCCCTTCCAGCCGATCTTTACCCCGAAGGGGCATGGGCTTGACATGTTGCCGGTCCACTACGATGACGACCCCGAGTGGCTGCAAGAACTCGGACCGCCTGAGGGCGGCGACGCGATGTTCGCCCTGCAAAATGAGATCAAGAAAGAGATCGACCCTGCGGAGAGTAAACGCTTGCACAAGGAGCTCTTCAAGTACCACGTCGACTGGCAGTTCGACATCCATATTGTCGCCGACGTGCCGCTCATGGTCCTGGTCGCCAACCGCGTCGGCAACTGCCCCGAAGTAGCCAATGGTCTGCAGGACTTCACCTACGCCTATCCGGAGCAGTTCTACATCAAGTCGTAAAGGCTAAGGAGTGGGGAGAGGTTTTCACTCTCTTCCCACTCCTCTTCACTCTCTCCTCTAACGGCCTCAAGCCGCGAACCACTGCAGTCCCGGGGTCCAAATGCTGGATTACGTCATACGCAGAGTGTTGATAGCAATTCCTACACTCCTGCTCATCTCTTTCATCTGCTTTATCGTCATAAACCTCCCCGCCGGGGACGTGATCACCACCTATGAGCAAAACCTCGTAGGCAACCGCGGCTGGGGTGAAGAGGAAGCGAGAATAGAGGGCGACAATATCCGCCGCGAGTACGGGTTGGACCGCCCGATACCGGTTCAGTATTTCTATTGGTTATTCGCCTTTTTGCAGGGCGACTTCGGCGTCTCCCTCGTCACCTACGACCGCGTCGCGTCCGAAGTGATCTGGACCAACCTGGGCTATACGATGCTGATCGCATCGCTCTCCCTCGGGCTTTCGTGGGCCGTGGGCCTGCCGGTCGGCATCTACTCCGCCACGCGTCAGTACTCCGTGTCGGACAATGTCTTTACCGTCATGAGTTTCATCGGTCTTTCGATGCCCGGCTTCCTGCTGGCGCTGGCGATACTGGTCTACATGACTTTCGTTCTCGACCTGCCCTTGCTGACCGGGCTCTACTCGCCGGAGTATGCCGACGCGCCCTGGAGCTTTGGAAGGGTCAAGGACCTTGCCGCCCATATCTGGCTGCCGGTGTTCGTGGGCGGCATTCCCGGCATCGCCTCCCTGATGCGCATCATGCGCGGCAATCTGCTCGATGAGCTAGGCCGTCAATACGTCGAGACCGCCCGCGCCAAGGGGATGGCCGAAAAGGTCGTCGTCATCAAACACGCCGTGCGCGTCGCCATTAATCCGCTGATCAGCCTGCTGGGCATGCAGTTCCCGGAGATCGTCTCCGGCGGCGTCATCACCGCAATCGTGCTGGGGCTGCGCACCATCGGCCCCACGCTCAACTCTGCCCTCCAGGCCCAGGACGTCTACGTCGCCTCCGCCATCCTGATGCTTCTCAGCGTCCTGCTCGTGCTGGGCAATCTGGTCGCCGACCTGCTGCTGGCCTGGGTCGACCCGCGCGTCCGCTTTGATTAGACTGAAGCAGCCAGCTGCCGGTGGTCTCCGAGACGGCCGGCGATACGATAAGAGCCTTCTATGAGCGTCGTTTCAGAACAGGCACAGACCCCACTGCAACCGGGCACGCCGCGGCCTCCCGCTGCTGATATCGATGTAACCTCCTCCGAGCAGGTTGCCTCGCGCGGCCGTATTCTCGGCGCGCGCATAATGGCCAATCGCCTCGGCATCATCGGCATCGTCTGGCTGGTGTTTACGGTTATGATCGCGCTCTTCGCCGACTTTTTCGCGCCGTATAGCGTCGACTACGTCCACGAAGAGGCGCTGCGCGCACCGCCGCAGCGCGTACACATCTTCCGAGACGGAAAACTTGTGAGACCCTTCGTCTACGGCTACAAGAGCGAACGCGACGCACGCACCTTTCTCACCACCTACACCGAAGACCCGGAACTGGTCTACCCGATTCACTTCTTCGTTGAGGCGGAGCCCTACAAGCTCTGGGGCCTGATATCGAGCAATCGGCGCTTCTTCGGCGTTGAGGAAGGCGGCATGGTCGCCCTCTTCGGCACCGGCAGGCTGGGCCGCGACGTCTTCTCGCGCGTCCTCACAGCCACCCGCATCTCGCTCTCAGTGCCTATCATCGGCATGCTCATCAGCGTCATCCTCGGCTCGACCATCGGCGTGGCATCCGGCTACTGGGGCGGTGTGCCCGATATTCTCATCCAGCGCCTTACCGAGGTGCTGATGTCCTTCCCGCGCATCCCCTTGTGGATGGCGCTGGCCGCCACTTTGCCGCCGGAGCTCTCATCGCTGCACCGTTATCTGGGCGTCACTATCGTACTCGCGCTGATCGGCTGGGCCGGGCTCTGCCGCCAGATCCGCGGCAAAACACTGGCGCTCAAAGAGTCGGACTTTATCATGGCCGGGCGCGCGGCCGGCTCCAGCACGCCGACCATTCTTTTCCGCCACCTCATTCCCAACTGCTTCAGCCATATCGTCGTCGTCGCCACCCTTTCGATTCCCGGTCTGATCCTGGCCGAGAGCTCGCTCAGCTTCCTTGGCATCGGCATCACGCCCCCGCTCGTCAGCTGGGGAACCCTGCTCAAGGACGCGCAGTCGGTGCAGGTCCTGACCAAGCACCCGTGGCTGCTGGCCCCGGGCGTCTTCATGGTGCTGACCGTACTGGCCGTCAACTTTCTCGGCGACGCGCTGAGGGATGCGCTCGACCCGTACTCCGAGATCAGATAATGGGAACTGGCGAGGCGTAAGAAATGAGGAGTGAGGAGTGAGTAACGGCTTGGTGCGGGAGATATTCGCGTACCCTTCAAGAGCAGTGGCAACCGGTATTTGACCATGCCCGATTCGCAACCGATTCTCGAAGTCCACGATCTGCACGTACATTTCAAGATGCTGGCCGGTATCGTGCGCGCGGTGGACGGCGTCGATTTTACCGTCGAACGGGGGCGCTGTCTGGGCATCGTCGGCGAAAGCGGCTGCGGCAAGAGCGTCACCGCGCGCTCGATTCTGCGCCTGCTTCCCTCCAGCGAGACAAGCGGTCAGATCCTCTACCATCCCAATGGCGGCGATCAGCCCATCGATCTGGTGAGTCTGGACGCGAAAGGTGATGCTATCCGCGCCATTCGCGGCAAAGATATCGCCATGATCTTCCAGGAGCCGATGACGTCCCTGACCCCGGTCTATACCATCGGCGAACAGATCATGGAAAGCATCCGCCAGCACCAGGACCTGTCCGAAGAGGAGGCCCGGGATCTGGCCATATCGATGCTCAACAAGGTGGGCATTCCCGATGCCGAACGCCGTTTTGCCGACTATCCCCACCAGATGAGCGGCGGCATGCGCCAGCGCGTCATGATCGCCATCGCCCTTTGCTGCGAGCCGCGCGTGCTGATCGCCGATGAACCGACGACAGCCCTCGACGTGACCATCCAGGCCCAGATCCTGCGCCTGATCCGCAGCCTGCAGCAGGACCTGGACATGAGCGTGATCATGATCACGCATGACCTGTCCGTCATCGCCCAGCTGGCCGACTTTGTCATCGTCATGTACCTGGGCCAGATGGCGGAAAAGGCCCCTGTCGTTGAGCTGTTTCAAGATCCCAAACATCCCTACACCCAGGCGCTGCTCCGCTCCATCGTGCGGCCGGATACCCCGCCGCGCGAGCAGCTCCACTCGATCAGCGGATCGGTGCCCGATCCGCGCAACGCCCCCAGCGGCTGCCGCTTCCGCAATCGCTGCCCATCCGTGCATGACCGCTGTGTCGAAGACCCGCCGGTCGTTGAATTCGGGCCGCAACATACGGCAACCTGCTGGCTCTACGTCGACGAATAACGCCCAAGTCAGTTCGTGACTACTGACCACTAACCACTGGTGTTCAATGCCTGACACACCTATCCTGCAGGTCGAAAATCTGAGCAAATTCTTCCCGGTGCAGCGCGGCCTCCTGCGCCGCACTGTGGGCCACGTCAAGGCTGTCAACGACGTATCCTTCACTGTCAACAAAGGTGAATGCGTGGGCCTTGTCGGCGAGAGCGGCTGCGGCAAAACAACTGTCGCCCGTTGCCTCCTCCGTCTGGTCGAGCCGGACCAGGGCCGCATCCTGCTGCACGGCGAACAACAGACCTTCGACATCGCCTCGGCCTCGCGCAAAGAGATGTTGGATGTGCGGCGTCAGATGCAGATCATCTTCCAGGACCCATTCTCCTCCCTCGACCCGCGCTGGCGCGTCACGGATGTGATCGCCGAACCGCTGATCGCCCAGAAGGTGGGCCGCGGCGAAGCGGCCAGACGCGTGCTCGACATTCTGCCGACCGTGGGGCTCGGCGCGCACTTTGCCGACCGCTTCCCCCATGAGCTGAGCGGCGGTGAACGCCAGCGCGTCAGCATCGCCCGCGCCCTGATCGTCTCCCCGCCTCTCGTCGTCGCCGACGAACCGGTCTCGGCACTGGACGTGTCCGTTCGCTCCCAGATCATCAACCTCCTGCTCGACCTGCAAAGTCAGATGAATCTGACCTATGTCTTCATCGCCCACGACCTGAGCATCGTCAAGCATATCAGCCATCGCATTGCCGTCATGTACCTGGGGCGGCTGGTCGAACTCGGCACAACGCAGCAGGTCTTCGAGGAGTGCAAGCACCCGTATACCAAGGCCCTGCTCGCCTCCGTCCTCGTCCCCGACCCCACGCACCGCGAACAGAGCTACGTGCTCGAAGGCGAGGTGCCCAGCCCTCTCAACCCGCCCAGTGGCTGCCACTTCTCCACCCGCTGCCCTTTCGCGCAGGAACAGTGCTCAGCCGAAGAACCGGACCTGCGCGATATGGGAGGCGGGCACTGGGTTCGCTGTCACTTCGCCGAAGAGTTGGACCTGAGCGAAGAGATCTTTGCCCCGCAATTTGATACGCTGTCTGCCAGTGCCTGATCGCCCGCAACTGAACCGGCCGCTGGCAACCGATCAACTCTTCCACCATTAAGGATCGTTCTCGTGACCTTGCGCTCCCTCTTCTTTTTTGACGACTGGTGTCTGGCCCGTCGTGACAACCTCGCCCGCCGCCTGGGGCAGCCCGAATGGGTGCGCGAGGCTACCTACGCCGACCCCACCGAAAACCCGTTCAGCTATCCCACCGTGCTCTACGACGACCAGCGTAAACTGTGGCGCATGTTTTACCTGGGACGCGAGACGATGCCAGGGGCGGTCTATCGCAAGGACGAGTGGTTTCTGACCGCCGAGAGCGAGGACGGCATCCACTGGGAACGCCCGGACCTGACGGCAACGGTTCCGCTGCCGTCGCGTATGCGTCCCCACGAGATCTTTGACCGACAGCGCATGGCCACCGGCGGCTCGGTCTTCCTCGATGAGAGTTCGCCCGAACGCCGTTTCAAGTGGCCCATCCTCGCCATCGAAGAGGACGGTCGGCGCGCCTCGCGCCTGGCCTGGTCCGCCGACGGCTACAACTGGCAGATCGATCACGCCTCGCGCTGGCATCCCGGCACGCCGGACCCCGGCTTCTTCACCTATCGCCACGCCGAACGCAACAGCCACATCACCCTGGCCCGCCCCAGCCACGGCGACCGCCGCATCGCCCTGATGGAGACGCAGGACTGGCGCACCTGGAGCGAACCGGAGGTCATCTTCCATCCCGATCCCCTCGATCCTCCCATGTGTGAGTTCTACGGGATCGTCGTCCTCCCCTACAGGGGAATCTACGTCGGCATTCTATGGATGTTCGAGACCGACCCGCTGGACCAGTGGCGGCAGAAGCTGGAGGGGAAGATCTACGGTGAGCTCGTCTACAGCTATGACGGACTGCGCTTCCAGCGCTCCCTGCGCCAACCGTTTGTCGGTCTCAACGAGCCGGGCGAATACGGCGGCGGCGGCATCTATCCCTGTTCGATGGCTATCGACCACGAGGGGCAGATCCGCATCTATTCCGGCGGCACCAAGGGGGAGCATTTCCAGGCGCGCACGCTCAGCCGCGACGAGCCGGACTACGCCGCCATCCTACTACACCGGCTGCGGCAGGACGGCTTCGTTTATCTCGAGTCACAGGCCGGCGCCGGCTACCTGACGACGCGCTGGGTACGTATCAACGACGAGAAACTGCAGCTCAACGTGCAGGCCCCCTACGGCGAGGTGCGCGTCCAGCTGTCGGACCTGGAGGGTAAACCGTTGCCCGGCTACACCTTCGAACAGTGCGAGCCGTTCCGCGGCGACTCGACCGCCTGGCAGCCCAGCTGGCAAGATCAGGCGGGCCTGGCTGAGCACGTCGGCACACCGCTCCGGATCGATGTGCGCCTTTACCATGCCCGTCTCTACGCCATCCACGGCGACATTGAACTCGTCTACGCCAGTGACCTCAGATGAGTTGATACCGTCCCTCTGTAGCGCGTTACTTGATCCCTATCGGCATCTGTTTGACACGAAAGACTCGGTGCGCATTCATCGGCCGTGTCGCTCTTTCGACAATGATCAGGGTCAATAGTCGTGTGATGTCAAGGATGCAAGTGCGGAAGGGTATAATGGGTCTACCATTTCCACAGTCGACGTTGCTTGGTTCATCCTTGCGCGGGCCAGGTGCCTGCGATGCTAGGGCCCTACGGAGGGTCTTCTATGACGACGCCTGAACAGATCACACAGTTGGTGGAAACCGGCGAATCCGAGACATTGGAGTTCAAACGCAACACAAAAACTCGCCGCGAAGCTACCCAATCCATGTGCGCAATGCTCAATCATCGCGGCGGACGCGTCCTCTTCGGCGTCACTCCGGAAGGCAATGTGAGCGGCCAACAGGTAAGCGATCAAACGCTCAGTGAGGTAAGCGCGGAGATTCAACGAATTGAACCACCGGTCTTTCCGGCGATCGAACGTATTCCTGTGGGCTTAAATTGTGATGTAATCATGGTGAGTGTCAATCAGGGTTATATGAAGCCGTATACCTACAGGGGAACTGCCTACCGCCGTGTTGGAAATACCACCTTGAAAATGCCACGTGACGCGCAAGATCAGATGCTGATCGAACGGGTCCATAGCGAACACCGCTGGGAGAATGAACCTGCTACCGGCTGGACGGTTGATGACCTCGATTTATCTGAGATTCTGGTCACGGTTGAAGAATCGATCCGCCGCGGTCGTGTCAGCGACCCCGGGACGCGCGATCCCGAGGAACTGCTGCGAGGACTGGGGCTTGTCAAGGATGGCGTGTTATTGCGCGCCGCAGTCGTACTGTTCGGAAAAACCGAGCGGGTCGAGCTCGAGATGCCTCAGTGTCTGCTACGGGTCGCTCGTTTCCGCGGCACCGATCGCACGGAGTTCATCGACAACCGGCAATTTCGCGACAACGCGTTCGGGCTTCTCTTGAGAGCGGAGCGTTTCCTTCGCGACAATCTGCCCGTAGCGGGCCGCATCATGCCGAATCTCTTTGAGCGGGTGGATGATCCGCTTTACCCACCAGAGGCTTTGCGCGAGACGTTGGCAAATGCATTTTGCCATCGGGACTATACGATTGGTGGCGGTTCAGTGGCTGTCGCAATTTACGATGACCGTTTGGAGGTAACTTCGTCTGGGACGCTACACTTTGGGCTGACCGCGGAGCAACTATTCCTCCCGCATGAGTCGCTACCCTGGAATCCTCTGATCGCCCACGTATTCTACCGCCGCGGTATCATTGAGCAATGGGGACGGGGTACGATCAAGATGGCAGAGTTGACCAAGATGGCTGGTCTTCCACAACCTGAGATAGAGGATTCAGGTGGTTACGTAACTGTACGATTTCGCCCCGACCGCTATGTGCCACCTCAGCGCGTAGGACGAGACCTAACCGAGCGCCAGCAAGCGATTTTGGTTCTTCTCGACCGAGGGGGGCGCGGTCTGGCCCTGCGCGAGATAATTGCACAACTTGAGCCCCAAGCCACCCAGCGGCAGGTGCGGGAGGACCTCGCCATCTTGCGAACTCTGGAGCTTATCGTGTCCACGGGACATGGGCGCGGCGCGTGCTGGGAACTCGTGTAAAGGCAATTCTGGCTTATTCATGGCTTATTCTGGCTTATTCATGGCTTATTCATGGCTTATTCTGGCCTATTCATGGCTTATTCATGGCTTATTCATGGCTTATTCGATTTATCTATGGTCAATTCAGGTCACTCGCGGCGCCCACCTAGAAACAGTCTAGACCCTTTCGGAGATCAAAACCATGGCAAACGAAACACTCCACAACGGCATCACCCTCCCGCAGACCTGGCCGCCGCGCAACGTTATCGAAAGCTCGCGGGAGCCGATCCCCGTGCCCTATCTCTCCCATCCCCCGCAGGTGATCCCCATCGACCTGGGCCGCCAGCTCTTTGTGGATGACTTCCTGATTGCAGAGACCTCCCTGACACGGGTCTATGGCAAACCGGAAATCCACCCGCAAAGCCCGGTGCTCAGCCCCGAAACCGACGAGGAGATGGATTCCGGCAACTGTCCGATGGCCGCGCCCTTCAACGACGGCGCCTGGTACGACCCGCAGGACAACCTGTTCAAACTATGGTATATGCCCGGCTGGTTCCACAGCACCGCCCTGGCCACCAGCGCCGACGGCATCCACTGGGACCGGCCCCAACTCGACGTTACGCCCGGAACCAACCTGGTGTGGCCGAACAACGTTGGATCCGACCGCGACGGCTGTCTCGTCTGGCTCGACAGTGGCACGCCCGACCCCGCGCAGCGCTACAAGATGTTCCAATACTACCGCCACTACAAGCTCAAGCCGGGACAACCCCCCATCCCACCCGGCAGCTGGCCGTCTCAAATGGCCAGGAAGGAGATGGTCTCCGAAGGCTGGGCGCAGGTCTCGCCGGACGGCATCCACTGGAGCGACCCCGTCATCACCACGCAGGTCGGCGATAACACATCCTTTTTCTACAACCCCTTCCGCCGCAAATGGTGCATGAGCATCCGCCGCTCCGGCCGCATCGACGAGACCACCAGGCTGCGCGCCCGCTTCTACCGAGAATCGGACGATTTCCTGCAAGGCGCGCAGTGGGACATGGATACCGACGAGGTCTTCTGGCAACGCATCGACCACCACGATCTGCCCGACCCCGCCCGCCCCAACCATCGCGTCGCCCTCTACGATGTGAACGTGGCCCCCTACGAGAGCCTCATGCTGGGCCTCTTTGCCATCTTCCGCGGCCCGGAGAACGACATCTGCGCCGACGAAGGCGTTCCCAAGACCATGGACCTGGAGCTGGCCTACAGCCGCGACGGCTTCCATTTCAGCCGTCCGGACCGCACCCCCTTCCTGGCATCCAGCCGCAAAATAGGCGACTGGAACCGCGCCTACCTCCATGCCTGCGGCGGCCTCTGCCTGGTCGTCCACGACCGCATCTTCTTTTACTTCGCCGGCTTTTCCGGCTTGTCACCCAACCTGGGACCCAACGACGTCGGGGATTCCGGCCTGTCGCGGCGCGTCATGTACGCCGGCGCCAGTACCGGGCTGGCGACCCTCCGCCGTGACGGCTTCGCGCGCATGGAAGCCGGCACGGGAGGCGGTACGCTGACGACGCGGCCCGTCACCTTCAGCGGGGACCGCCTCTTCGTCAACGTCAATGCTCCGCAGGGGGAACTGAGGGTGTCCGTGTTGGACGGTAACGGGGAAACTGTGGAAGGGTTGGGCGCCGATACGTGCGCTGCACTCAGTGTCGACAGCACCTGCGCCGAGGTGAATTGGTCGTCCGACGCTGATCTCTCCGCGCTCGCCGGTCAACCCTGCAGGCTGCGTTTCCACCTGCAGTCAGGGGAGCTGTTTTCCTTCTGGGTGACAGATGACCCTGGCGGCGCCAGCTACGGCCACATGGCCGCCGGAGGACCAGGCCTCACCAACGGCCGCGACCTGCCTTGATGCCAACGGCACCCGTAGTTCGTGGCTCATCGTGGCTGCGAACTATGATCTGGGCCTTTCTATCTCTTCAAGTGCGGCCAAGTCCTGTATAGTCATGACGTAGGAATCCGCCTCCTTTTCCTATTTCAAGCGGATGGGGGGCGCCTTGATGCGTGTTCTGACCGAATTGCCGCCTGGGACTCTGAGCTCGATTTCCTCGGTGGGAACGGTTTCTACTGCGCGCAGTGCTTAGATATCCTGTTGCAACTCTTCGACATGATTCATATTTTCCTGCTTGCGGCCAGAGAAGGATATAGAAGTCCCGGTCTGTCCAGATGTCGCTTTGGGGGTGTGCATTTCGTTCAGACCCTGTTCTACGGGGGCCCAGATTAGGTATATGCTGAGGAATTCACAAAACTTCACCCATTCAAGCCCATTCCCTCATCTTTTTTTCACACTTTAGGTGTATCCTCAGAACTATCCCCGTGCTTACGTACAGTTCTGGACTGAGTTCGACGAATGGGAACCGAAAAGGTAGGAGAAACGCTCTCTTGGTTCAACACGCCGATCTTGGCGGCAGGTATGCACCTGGAAGAAGCACGGTTGCCATAGTTACACGCATTACAGGGGTATGTGCAAATGTCTGTTCCCGACCAGACCTTGGCCTTCATACCAGTATACCTGTCGCCAAGGTCGGCGCGTCGGGCCGAAAGAACTGAGGGAAAGCTGGATATCATGTAACGGGTGATCGCGTCCCTATTTGCCCCAATGCACCTTGTTTTTCCCACTGCATGGTTTAGCGGCTGCCCCAACCACTATTATCGCAAACCACTTACCACTGCCACTTCACCCGCGCACGCGCTCAGCCGTCAGATAATACGCGCCTGCCAGCTGGTTGCCCTCTTCATCCAGCCACCAGCTCTTCACCGTGGTCGGCCCGCGTTCCACCGCCATTTCGAAGGTCTGCGCGGTCGCGTCCGGCGGCACCGGCAGTGCCTGCTCGCTGCGTCCCACCTGCAGCCAGGCTGAGGAAACCGGCAGCGCCTTCCCTTCCGGCCAGCTGCCGTCCACGCCCTGCATCACCGGCGCCGGGTCGGAGATGCCCAAGCCGGACTCCTCAGGCCAGCGCCGCAGCGTAAAGCTGTAGAGGCCGGCGCGCTCTGCCTCGACGTGCCAGGCGCCGCTGTCCATCACCGGCCCGCGAATACCGCGCTGGTTATCGGCATAAACCCATGCCCAGTCGCAGCTGCACAGCCGGGCCGGGTTTTCCGCGTCTGAGCCGATCGTCAGGGACTGATAGCTCGTGAGCGTACTGCTTACGCCGTCCCACCAGGCTCCGTATTGGTCTCGCAGCTGCTTGACCAGCTCCGGATTGGACGCGGCCACGTCCTGCTGCTGGCCCGGGTCCTCGCCGATGTTGTACAGCTCCTGACCATCGATCAGCCGCCACCGCCCCCGCATGACCGCGGCCCGGTCCCTGCCCGTAAAGCCGGTTCGGGCGCCTTCGTTGGCGTGCCCGTACTGTACCACCGACGTGCGATCCGCCACCGCCCTGTCCGGCCGCCGCAGGTGCGCAGCCAGCGACAGGCCGTCGCACGTCCAGCCGTCCGGCGCCTGCAGATCACAGAGATCGATCAGCGTTGGCAGGATGTCGACCCCGCGTGTCACGCCGCCCACATCGCGGCCGCCCTCAAGCCCCGCCTCCGGCCAGCGAATAAAGCAGGGCACCCGGTGGCCGCCTTCGTATAACGAAGTCTTCCTGCCCCGCATCCCCGCGTTGTAGATCCCCTCACCCATCGCCGTGCCGTTGTCGGTCATAAATATCAGGATCGTGTTATCACGGATCTCGTTATCCAGCAGGAACTTTTCCAACTGCGCCATGTTTTCGTCAATGTTGGCGATCATGCCGAAGAAGCTGGCCTCATCCCGTCGGATTCCGTCCAGATACGGCTGCCGGTATTCATCGGGGACCCAATACGGGCCGTGCGGCGCATTCGTCGCAATATAGGCAAAAAAAGGTTCGTTGCGCCTGTGGCAGCCCTGCATCCAACGCATAGCCTCCTCGAACCAGACATCGGTGCAGTAGCCCCGGTACTGCTTGATTTCATCCTTATGGCGGTAATGGTCATCGAAATAGTCGTTCCCATAGTAGTCGGCCGCGGAGGTGATGCCGAAGGCGGGATGGTGGATCGTTTCATGGAAGCCGCGGTCCTGCGGCCGGTAGGGATAGTTGTCGCCCAGATGCCATTTGCCGAAATGGCCGGTGTGGTAACCGTTGTCAGCCAGGATGTCGGCCATCGTCGGCAGGTCGGCGCGCAGGAGCGAACGCCCCATACAGACGAAGGTCGCCCCGTTGCGCAACGCGTCCTGGCCCGTCATCAGCTCGCCGCGCGTCGGCGTGCACATGGGGGCGACGTGAAAGTCGGTCAGACGCACACTGTCGGCGTGAAGACGGTCCAGCTCAGGTGTCTTCAAGAGCGGATTGCCCAGGCATGACAGATCCCCGTAGCCCTGGTCGTCGGTGAGCACGAATATGATGTTGGGACGCGACTGCGAGTTCGACATGGAGCGGCCTTTCGTTGGAGTAACGAGAAGTGTGAGAACGCCTCGCCGCATCTTACATTGAATCCGCGCCATGCCGCAATTGCCGCCGCCGAAGCCGTTTCTCTCCCTCCTTTCCCCGTCTCTGGGCGGTCGGGCCTTCGGCCCTCCCTTGTGCGGGGGGATTCCCCCGCAACGCCCCCCTTCGTAAGCCCCATCGTCGTGGACAATTGGAAAGATAGAGTCCAGAGACCGGTGCGTACACTCCACGGCCACACTCAGCCACTACCCCCTATCCCTGCCGTTCCCCCGGTTGACATCGCCGCCCCTCCCGGCGAAAATGCTTGCAACAGAACCGCGACCAACATCCTCCGACCCAGCCGACAGGAGGCACCCCATGGGCCGCTTTGCCAACATCAGCCTGGTCAATTTCCCCACCCTGCCTGGAGACGAGCCGGGACGGCTGCAGAAAACGCTGGACCGCATGTGCGGCTACGTCGCCGATGCTGCCCAAGAGCAGAGCGATATCGTCGCTTTCCCGGAAATCTGCAACATTCTCGAAACCGCCGACCCGTCGAACGCGGTCGAGACTCTGGACGGGCCGACCATCGCCGCGCTCTCCCAGGCCGCCCGCCAGCATGAGCTCTACGTTGTTGCCCCGCTCCTGCTCGACGACGCCGGCCGCCGCTACAACTGCGCCGTGCTCATCGGCCGCCAAGGCGAAATCGTCGGCATCTACCGCAAGAACTTCCCCACCCATCCCGAGCTGGACGACGGCATCACGCCCGGTGTGGAAACGCCGGTCTTCGAGACCGATTTCGGCCGCGTGGGGCTGTGCATCTGCTTTGATCTCAACTACTGGGAGGTCGGCTCCGGCCTCTGCCAGAACCGCGCCGAACTGGTGATCTGGCCCTCCATGTGGGCCGGGGGCCGCATGTTGAGCAAATGGGCGATGGAGTTCGGCTTCAATATGGCCGCGGTCTGGAAAGAGCAGTCCACCTTCGTCGATGTCGCCGGCCGCGAAATCCTCGCCATCAAACGCGAGGCCAGAGACCGCACCGGCCGCTCGCCCGTGGTCACCGCTCGAATCGACCTCGACCGCCGCCTGCTACATCCCGACTATAACCTGGAAAACCTGAAAGCCCTCTTCAAACGCCATGGGCCCACCGCAGCCTTCACCGAGTGGCTGAAGCAGGACTGCCATCTGGTCTTCGGCTCGCAAGTCCCGGGCGCCTCCAGCGATCAGTTGATCGAAGAGTTCGGCCTTGAAACGATGCGCGACTACCTTGCACGCGTGCGCCGCGACCGCAAAGCCGCGCTGGCGGCGGCTGCCGAACCGGTCTATGCCAACGGACAGACAGTCGCGCAGGACGGAGAGAGAATCTGATGTTACTGACAGGAAAAACGGTCATTGTGACCGGCGCCGGCGGCGGGTTGGGTGCCGGTATCGCCGCGGTCTGCAGCCGCGAGGGGGCCAACGTGGTGGTGGCCGACATCCGCGGCGATGCCGCGCGAGACGTGGCCGAGAGCCTGCCCGGCGACGCGCTGGCCGTGCACTGCGACGTCGGCGACGACGAGGCTCAGGCTGAACTGGTGCAGCAGGCCATCGCCGCATTCGGCCGCGTCGACGGCCTTGTGAACAACGCCGGCATCAACTTTGCCAAACCGTTCCTGGAGACGACCGCCGAGGACTGGGAGCATATCATCCGCGTCGACCTGCGCGCTGTCTTCTTCCTGACCCAAAAGGTCTGTCAACACATGCTCACGCAGTCCCCCGGCGGCGGCAGCGTCGTCAACATCGCCAGCGTCCACGCCCACGCGGCCCTGCCCGGCGCCGGCCCCTACGATGCAGCCAAGGCCGGCGTGGTGATGATGGGCAAAAGCTTTGCCCTCGAAATGGCCCCACACAACATTCGCGTCAACGCGATCTCTCCCGGCCTGCTCGACACCCAGATCTGGCAGGATCTGCAGGACGCCGCGCCCAGCCCGGAGGCGTGCCTGGACTTCTGGCGCACCAATATTCCCATCGGCCGCGTGATCGCCCCGGAAGAGATCGGCGAGCTGGCCTCCTTCCTGCTCAGCGACCGCAGCGCCTCCATCACCGGCGCCAACATCTACGCCGACGGCGGCATGACCGCCCAGCTCATCAGCCAGGAGCCCTATACCTCCAAGCCGATCGAAGGCTGAGCGCAGCCTGGGCCGTCTCCTCTGAGCAGTTCGATGCACATTGCTCAAAACCGTAGACGGATCGTACCCATATTGCCCAGGACCCTACGCACAGCAGACGCACAAGCGTCTGCCGGGTCAGGCTGCCCTGAACACCAGAGTGCATGTGCGAAGATTCGTCTGGAAAGTCCTCCATTCCGGCATAAGACCAGAGGGCATTTCAGGCTTTTCTTCTGATCGTTCTTAGTGTAATATATTATTCTGTTCTTTTGCTGAACCGATTCAGTTTTCCAGCCGAAACCGTGCTTCCATGACGAAACTCCTCTCTCTCTGGACAGGCCGCCCCCGCTTCCATCATGATGTAAATATGCTCCTGATTGTCGTGGGGCTGGTGGCGGTCAGCTTTTTCGGCATCCAGACCTTCCTCAAGACATTTTACGTGCTGCGTCTGGGCTACAGCATGGTCTTTTTCGGCATATTCAACTCGGCCAGCGCCTTGAGCTACATGGTGATGAGTTTGCCCGCCGGCGCCCTGGGAAGTCGGCTGGGTTTGACGCGCACGATGCGTCTCGGCATCGTCGTGACCGTTCTGGGCATGGCGATGCTGCCGCTGACCGAATCGGTGCCGGAATTCCTCAGCTACTACTGGCCCGTCTTCTCGATGATGGTTGTCTCCGGCGGCTACGCCCTATTCAGCATCAATATGGTGCCAGCGCTCATGGGGCTGACGTCCGATGAAAACCGCAACAGCGCCTACGCCACGACCGGCGTCCTGCGCGGCCTTGGCGCCTTCGTCGGTACCCCCTTTGCCGGCCTGCTGCCGGGCCTCATTGCATCCATGATGGGTGTCGGACTCGACAGCCCCGCCCCGTATCGTCTGGCACTGTGGCTGAGCCCTGCGGTCTTGCTGCTGGCCATTTTCCCCTTGATGCGTATCGGCGATGCGGAGCGGAGCGGCAAACACGAAGAGAAACCGACTCTGCCGGGCTCCTTTCCCGTCGCTCCTGTGAGTCTGTTGATCCTGTTCGTCTGGTTCAGCCAGGCTGCCGGCGCCACCTGCTACTCCTTCTGCAATGCCTTTATGGACGTGGAGTTGCAACTGTCCACCTTTGCGATCGGGATCATCTCCAGCGCGGGGCAGTTCGCCTCCATCTTCGCACCCATGCTGCTGCCGATGCTCGCCCGCCGCCGAGGCAACGGCTGGACGCTCATGGCAACGACCGTCGGCGGCGCCGCGACCATGATCCCGCTTATTCTCATTCCCCAGTGGTTTGCCGCCGCTCTCGGCCAATTCGCCTCCATGGTCCTTTCGGCCGTGCGCATGCCCGCCCTTCAGGTCTATCAGATGGAGATGATCGAGAAGCACTGGCGTTCGCTGGCCTACGGCGCAGTAAACACGGCGATGGGCCTCAGCTTTGGGCTGGTGAGCTTCGGCGGCGGCCAGATCATTGAGAAATGGGGTTACACCAATCTCTTCGCGATGGGTGTGTCTCTTTCCTTTGTCGGCGCCACCATCATGTGGATGATGTTGAAGCGGCCCACGCAGATGGTTGCAGCCCGGGGCGCAGTGCAGTAACCCCTTAAACTTTGCAAAAAGAGAGGTAAGCGGTGCGCGCGTTGTGCGCGCTGCTTTGCCGCGCCTTTGTCCCTTACAGCGCCAACTCCGCCATCATGCGCACAGTTTCGATGCTGTCGGTCATCACGGTCAGGGTCGTGATCGGCGCCGCCTGCCATATCTGCAGACGGTCGGCGATGCGGGCGCGGCTGCCGCACAGGGAGACCGCGTCCACCAGGGCATCCGGCACAGCCAGGACCGCGCCGGCCCGGTCGCCGGCCAGATAGCTGGTCTGGATTTTGTCTGCCGCCTCTTCAAAGCCGTAGCGGCAGGCCAGGTTGTAGTAGAAGTTTTTTCCCTTGCTCCCCATCCCGCCGATGTACAGGGCCAGCATCGGCTTGATCTGCATCCAGCAGCTCGCCAGATCGTCCCCCACCACGACCGCCGCCGACGGCGCGATGTCGAAGTCGTCCGATTTTCCCTGCTGCCCGGCCAGCGCCCGCCCGGCAGACACAGCCTCGGCGAACGTCGCGGCGTAATGCTCCGGCGCGAAGAAGATTGGCAGCCAGCCGTCGGCCAGTTCGGCGGCCAGCTGCACATTCTGCGGGCCAATTGCAGCGAGGTAGATCGGCAGATCCGCCCGCCCGTGCAGGATGCTTTTCAACGGCTTGCCCAGCCCCACCGAGCCGGGCCCGCGGAAGGGCAACTGGTAAAACTCGCCCTCATAGGTAAGCGGCTCTTCACGCGCGAAGATCCGGCGCACAACTTCGATGTACTCGCGCGTGCGGGTCAGGGGCCTCGCGTAACCGACGCCGTGCCAGCCCTCCACCACCTGCGGGCCGGAGACGCCCAGCCCCAGCAGCATGCGCCCGCCCGACAACTGGTCCAGTGTCATGGCGGTCATGGCGGTCATCGCCGGCGTGCGGGCCGCCATCTGCAGGATCGCTGTGCCCAGGTGAATCCGTTCGGTCTGCGCGCCGATCCACGCCAGGGGCGATACCGCGTCGGAGCCGTAGGCCTCAGCCGTCCACACCGCGTAGTAGCCGAGCCGGTCCGCCTCGCGGATCAGCTCCATCGGCAGCGCGATCTTTCCGCCGGAATAGCCTGTGTTTAGTCCCAGTCGCATCATCGCCTCCGAAGGCCGGGTTTGGAGACCCAGCCGGCGTCTGCCAGAACAAAGGAGTTATCCACTCTTTCTACTGCCGTTCCCGCACCGGACTGCGTTCGCTATCCGATCAGCTTTCGCAGTGTCTCCACCAGCAGCCGGTGCTCCACGGCGTGGATGCGTTCGGCCAGCGTTTCGTGCGTGTCGCCAGGATGAATCGGGACGGCCTGCTCCGCCAGCACCGGCCCCTCGTCCACGCGCGCATCCGGCACAAGGTGGACCATGACGCCGGTACGGTCGATTTCGCCGCGGGCAAAGGCCGCCAGCGCGTCGTCGATGGCGTGTGCGCCGGGGAACTGTCCGGGCAGCGCCGGGTGCAGGTTCACGACCCGATTGGGAAAACGGCCCAGAAACTGCTCGCTGAGTATGTGCATCCACCCGGCCAGTACCACCCAGTCCGGCGCGTACTCGTTCACCAGCGCGGCCAGATCGGCGTCGTACTCGGCGCGGCTGCGCTGCGCGTCCCGGTACGGTTTCAGCGGAAAGTAGCGGTCGGGGATCTGCGCCCGCCGCGCCCTTTCCAGCCCGTAGGCGTCTTTGCGGTTGGAGACAACGACCGCAATATGCGCGTCCAGGTTGCCCGCCGCCACCGCGTCGATGATGGCCTGAAGATTTGATCCGCTGCCCGAAATGAGAACCGCCAGCTTGGCTTTCATAGCGTCCGTGAAAACTGGTGACATGGCATTGTGGACTTGTCTACAGTATAATCGATCCCCATATGCGGCGAACTATTCTTGCCGCCAGGGAACAGATCCCCTGTAGGTGCCACAAGACATATTTCCCCACGGTCCGGCATACGGCGCCAGGCAGAGTTTCCCCATCACATGAACCACAGTCGAATTCTGATACTGATGAGCGATACCGGGGGCGGCCACCGTGCCAGCGCCCAGGCCCTGCAAGCTGCCTTCGCCGCCCGTTACCCCGGACGGTTTCAGGTGGAGATCGTCGATCCGTGGACCGACTATACGCCCTGGCCCATCAACCGTATGCCCCGCATGTACAGCCCGATCATTGCCCGCGCCCTTTGGTTCTGGAAGTTGCTCTGGTTCGTCTTTGAAAACGAGCGGCCGCTGGCTGCCGCTCTGCGCCTGGTCTATCTGATCAGCCGCAATGACCTGCGCAAGGTCCTGAGAGACCACCGTCCGCACGTGATCATCTCCGTACACCCTTTTATGCAGCATATCTTCTTGCGTATGCTTGAGGAGGAGGGAACCTCGATTCCCTTCACGACGGTCGTTACGGATCTGGCATCGTTCCATCATGGTTGGTTTCATGCGCGGGCCGAGCGTTGTTTTGTCGCCAGCGAGGCCGCGGCCGCGACAGCCGGCCGGCACGGCCTTCTTGCCCGCCAGGTGCGTCTGCTCGGTTTGCCGGTCCGTCCCGCCTTTGCCGGCTCGTTGCCGGATAAGGAGACGGCGCGTGTCCGGTTGGGGCTGGCGGACACGGGGTTTACGGTGCTGCTGCTCGGCGGCGGTGAGGGTATGGGCCCGGTCGCGGCGATTGCGCGTGCGGTGGCTGGCCGCCTGGCGGAGGCGGGAAAGAGTGCTCAACTGGTCGTTATCTGTGGCCGCAATGAGCGCCTGCGCCGAGGGCTGCAGCGGTCAGAGTGGCCGGTTCCGGTGCAGGTGTGCGGTTTCGTGGACAACATGCAGGAATGGATGGCCGCCAGCGACTGCGTCATCACCAAGGCCGGGCCGGGCACAATCGCCGAGGCGTTGATCTGCGGGCTTCCCATCCTGTTGAGCGGGTTCATCCCCGGGCAGGAGGAGGGCAACGTGTCCTATGTGGTGGAGAACGGCGCCGGCGCCTACTGTGATACGCCCGACGGCATCGCCGCCATCGTCAGCGGCTGGGCCGGGGGCAAAGAACTGACACCGATGGCAGCTCGCGCCCGCCAGCTCGGCCGTCCCCGCGCCGCGTATGATATTGTTGATGAGATTGTGGAGCTTATAGGTGGGGAGGGCGCGCGGGTGTGACGGGCCTTGTGAATCCCGTCACCCTATCTCGCTATCGCGACGCGCGCGTTCTTCCATGAGAAGCGTTGCCGCCTCTACGCCAAGGTCGGTCTCAGGGCGTTGGGCCAGACGCTTCCGCCATTCCCAATGCGCCAACTCCCGTTCAATAGCGCTAAGTGCCACTGCGCGCATGGAGCAGTTTTTCTCACGCGCATAGCGGCGCAGCCGTTCGTGGAGAGTATCCGGCATGTTTCTGATCTGTAGGTTAGCCATGCGAAGAAAATAGCACGAGACGCGTCAGGAAATCAAAGTTCTGGTGTGCGAGGTGGGACTTCAATTCCCGATTTTTCTTGCCGTTCGTAGTGTTGGGCGCGACAATGGAGTCATGATCTACGCATACCCGTGTGAACTCACTCCTGACGAAGATGGAAGTCTTGTCGCCACCTTCCCCGATGTTCCAGAGGCAATCACGGGCGGTAAAGACCGGACCGAAGCGCTAACTTTGGCCGAAGACGCTCTTGCTACTGCTCTGGCCGGATATATCCACGCGCAATGGGAGATCCCCACGCCCAGCCGACCGGCTGCCGGTCAGGAGCTTGTCGCGGTGAATCGTTCAACCTTGATGTCTTTGGTTCGTTCGCGGACTTGCCACAAGTCATAGGCCGTCTGAAGGCCCAGCCAAGTCTCCGGTGAAGAGCCGAACGCTTGGGACAAACGCAGGGCCATTTCGACAGACAGGTCGGCTTTCCCGTTTACCAGGCTTGACAATGCCTGCCTGCTTACGCCCAGCCCTTGCGCTGCCCGCGTCACCGTCAGCCCCAACGGTTCAAGGCAGTCCCACCTTACGATCTCTCCTGGATGGGGCGGGTTGTGCATAGGCATAATTTCACCTCTTCGATGTTATGCTTCGCCAGTCTCGGTCTTCAAAACGCCTTGAATGCGGTCAGAAAGAGTTATATGACTTGGATGGCGTCTGCCCCGAAGACGGATAGCCCTCACCCACCCACACGCCCACAATAGTCCAACTGATGCGCCACATACATCAACTCCCCGCATGCGACCTGTCGCCGGCGAAGGGCGAGCCAGTCCTCAAACTCGCCAGCGTCCAATTCCGGATGCCCGCGCAGCGTTGATTCGACGAAGTGCAGGATGCAATTGAGAAAGTAGGCTTCGTTGTGGGGATAGGCCCCGCCCACCGCATGTACGACCCAATCGGAGCTGCCGGCTGCCAGCACCTCCGCCCCGCACGCCTGCAACGCGTGGAACAGCCTGCGTCCGGTGCGGCTGTCGCCGGAGGGTCGCCCGTCTGTGATGCGCGTGTCCATTGAGTGGTGATAGAGCGCTTCGATTCGGCCATCCAGCGCCGGGTCGACTTCGGGCAGAAAAAGCGTTGCGCCGTCGAAGTTGATGCTGAAATAGAAAAGGCCGGCCGGTCGCACCATCCCCAACAGGCTGGGCAGCGCCGTTGGCAGGTGGAGCAGGTCCAGCAGCGCGTGAGCGATGATCAGATCGAAGCGATGCCGGTTTTCCTGCCGGGCCGCGAAATCATACAGATCGGCCGTCTGCAGCCGGACCTGTAGACCCGGATCCCCACCGGACGTCAGATGGGCCAACCGCCGCCGGCCAATCTCGATATTGCTCTCCTCGCTATCGATCGCGGTGTAGTCCGCTCTGGTCAACAGGCCCCACTCAACACAACGTTCGACCATCGTGCCGATGCCGGCGCCCACTTCCAGCACGCGCAAAGGCCGGTCCGGCGGCAGTTCGGCAGCAACTGCATCGGCCAGCGTCTGCCAGACATGCCGGTTGAGCGCACGGTCGTCTACGGTGCGTTTGGCGGCCAGGTAGCGCGTGAAATCAAAGGTGTCTGTCATGGTGGGGTCCGATGGTCACTGAACACAGGCTGCCAGGAATTCCCGGATCGCCGCCGCCGAGTCCGCCCAGCGCGGGTGGGAAGCGAAGCGTTGCCGGGCGTTGCGGCCCAGGACGGCCAGCCGCTCCCTGTCCCCGGACAGGGCAGCCAAATGGGCGGCGATGCCGTCCGCGTCCGCTGGCTCGACCAGGAAACCGTTGACGCCGTGATCGACGATCTCGCCGCTGCCGCCGTGAACGCTGGCCAGCACCGGCAGCCCGAACGCCATCGCCTCCAGGTAGACGATGCCGAACCCCTCGTACGACGGCACAGCCAGCAGGTGCGCGGCGCTGTACTGCTGCGCCAGTTCACTGTCCGACACGCGCCCGTGCAGGTGGATGTTGCTCTCAAGTCCGGCTGCGCCGATCTGTTTGCGCAGCGCGGCGGCATAGCTGCTGTCGACTGTATCGTCGCCGACGACGTCCAGACGCCAGCTGGCTTGCGGCAGGCGGGCAAGCGCGTCGATCAGATGGTGCAACCCCTTACGCGGGATCAGATTGCCGACGAAAAGGATGCGCAGCGGACCAGCATCGTCTTCTCTGGCGTTGATCAACTCTTCCACCGCGCGCTTGTCCGGAACCGGCAGATGATCCGCGGCCGGGTACGCGATCACGCCGCCCAGCGGAGACCGGTTTTCACTCACTCCTCGCAGTCCAGCCACCGCCTCCTGGGTCGTCCGGCTGTTGAAAATGAAACCGTCGGCCGTGCGCAGATAGGAACGTTCGACCGCGCGGTACAGGGGCAGCAGCCGGCGCGGGTGTTGTTCGCTGCTGCGCAGGTGGTGCACGATGCTGATCAACGGATAGCGGGGTCGAAGCCGTCGTAGCCGCCGGTTGACCAGCGCCAGCGATGGATGGTTCAACTCGTCCTGTAGGAGAATGTCCACGGGAAGGTCGCGCAGGCGCCGGTACAGGTGCAGCGAGAGGTTGTCGGCCAGATGCGCCGGGTAGCTGCGCCAGGGGAGCGACACAATCTCGACGGAATCGCCGGCCCGACGCAGATACTCGACCAGCTTGCGGTCGTAGAGATAGCCGCCCGAGAGCGTGTCCAGGGAGCCGTAGATGAGCAGACCGATGCGCATGAACTGCAGGGGCTAGCGGTCAGCGGTCGCCGTTGCGCTCAACCCGGTAGGAGGCCCAGGCGATTTCGTTTTCCCAGATGCGGGCGGTGATCGCGTTGATATTGGCGGCGTTCAGCCCGTCGGAAAAGCTGTTGCCGACGATACGGCAAAAGTGCTCGATGCTCGGATTGAGGCCCTCGAATTCCGGCAGCTCATTGAGCGTCTTATCGCGATAGCGGCCCACCAACCCTTCCAACAGCTCTTCCACATGCTCGATATCCACCAGGTAGCCGTGCTGGTCCAGTTCCACGCCCTCCAACAGGAACTCCAGCCGGTAGTGATGGGAATGCTTGTGGTTTTCCGGCCCCCAATCGCCGCCGATGAGGAAATGCTGGGCGACAAAATCCCGCTGCACTGCCAATCTGTACATCGAATCTATCCTTTCGTCCGGGGTCTTAGTTTCTGGCTTTCGGTCTTCAGTAGGGTGGTTGCGATCTTCACTGAAAACCAAGAACTGCCTACTGAAAACTGTAGTTGAGAATGACTTGCAAAGTCTGCTCCGGGCAGTTGTCTATTAGTCTGTAGGCCTCAGTCGCCTGTTCCAGCGGGAACTGGTGCGAAATCAGCTCCTCCGCCGGCAGCTGCGCCAGCAGCTTCCAGGCGCTCTCCATGCGGCGAGCCTTCGTCCATCGGCCGCGCAAGTCAGGAGCGATGGTGCTCACCTGGCTGCTGATCAGCCGGACGCGGTTGCGGTGAAAGGAGCCACCCAGTTGGAGCGCGGCCGGCTTGGTCCCGTACCAGGAGCCGACGACGATGCGGCTGTCGAATCCGGCCGCCGCGACCGCCGCGTCCAAAGCTGCGGGCTGGCCCGAGAGTTCGTAGATCAGATCGACGCCGTGCTGTTCTCCCGTATCTGCCAGCGCGGCCCGCAGTTGGTCCGGGCCGTCCTGGCTGTCGGGATCGATCGTCCGGCTCGCGCCCAACCGCGAGGCGAGACGCCGCCGATGCGGCAGCGGGTCCACGGCGATAAGCGCAGCCAGGGGGAACTGCGCCAGCAGTGCGGTCGTGAGCAGCCCGACGATGCCCAGCCCCATCACCATCACGCGCTCGCCCACAAGCGGCGCGCCGTCCATCACCAGGTTTACGGCCGTTTCGGCGTTGGGCAACAGCGCGGCCTGTGCCGGCGGCATCCCTTCGGGCACCGGCAGGAGCGCTTGCGGACTGGCGCAGAAGTGGCTTTCGTGGGGATGGAAGGCGAAGTAGTAGCGGTTGTCCTCTTGCCCTGCTGCGTTTACCGGCCCGGTCGCTTCCGTTGTGTCCATCTCTCGAGCCGGTGGGCGGGCACCTTCACAGATACGTCCTACACAGGCATAGCCGTATTTGAGTGGGTAGCGCACCTCATCGGTCATGCCGGCGATTGAGCTGTCGGCTGCCATACCGGCGGGAACCTGTCCGCGGTAGAAGAGCATCTCCGTGCCGGCGCTGATGGCGGAGACGACCGTTTCGACCAGCAACTCGTCCCCTTGCGGGGGCGCCATCTCTTCGGTGCATACCTCGACCGAGCCCGGCGCCGTGAACAGCACTGCGCGGCGCTTCACACAGTTGGACGCAAAGCTCACGTTGCAGCCTTGCCGTTGCGGGCGGCCCTTTCTTCGAACTCCCCCCACAGCACCGTATCGGTCGCCAGCTGCACCTGTTGGACATTGTGCAGACGCGGCATTACTGCGCGCAACTCGTCCCCCGCACGCGCCGGTTGGATCACCTGATAGCCGCCCAGAAAGACCGGCGCGATCGTGATCACGGCGTAGTCCGCCAGGCCGCTTTCCAGGAAGCTGGTCAGAATGCGTGCGCCTCCCTCAACCATCAGCGAGCGGATGCCCTCAGCGCCGAGGCCGGTGAGGAGAGCGGCCAGATCCACGCGTCCACTTTCGTCTGCGGGCAAAGTGATGATGCGTGCGCCGGCCTGTTCCAGGCGCTGCCGGCGTGACGACTGCGCGCCTTGGGGCGTAGTGGCGATCCAGAGGGCGCCGCGGCCGTGCAGAAGACGTGCGTCCGGCGGCGTGCGCAGCTGGGAGTCGACGATCACCGGCTGGGGATTGTCACCGGCAACCAGCCGCACCGTCAAAGCGGGATCGTCGGCCAGCACCGTTTCGATGCCGACCAGAATCGCGCTGTGGGCGGCCCGCAGCGCGTGGGTCATCGTCAGGGAGGCGGGAGCGCTGATGGGGAAAGGCGTTCCCTGGCTGGCAGTCAGGCAACCGTCGAGGCTCTGGGCATAGCTGAGCGTGACGAACGGCCAAGGAGAGAGGAGAGACACACTCTTGCTCCCCTTATCTCTTTCCTCAGCGCGGCTGTGGCTCTGTATGCGGGCGCGCAATCCATCGAGTTGTGACCGATACGCTTCCGCCTGGCCATGCGTGAGGTGTTCTCTCTCTTCTCTCTTCTCTTTACTCTTTTCTCTTTTCTCTGGCCCGTTCTGCCCATTAAGTCTGATGATGTGCCGCATCCGGGCGACCTTTGCCTCCAGGTAGGCGCGGCTTTCCGGATTCGAGGGCATCTGCAATGGGATACGTTCCCGCACTTCGATACCCAAGGCGGCCAACCCTTCGATCTTAGCCGGGTTGTTGGTCAGCATCCGCACCGACCGGGCGCCCAGCTCCTGCAAGATCAGGGCGGCGGCCGTGTAGTCCCGTTCGTCGGCCTGGTGGCCCAGCAGCAGGTTGGCGTCAACCGTATCGTAGCCCTCATCCTGCAGATTGTAGGCGCGCAGCTTCTCCTCGAGGCCGATGCCGCGACCCTCCTGCCGCAGATAGATGAGCGCGCCGCGTCCTTCCGCGGCGATGGCCTCCATCGCGCGCGTCAACTGTTCACCGCAGTCGCAGCGTTGGGAGCCGAGCACGTCGCCGGTAAAACATTCCGAGTGGATGCGGACGAGCAGATCTTCGCCTTCGGCGTCGCCGAGTACCAGGGCCAGGTGGTTTTTGTCGTCCCCTACGCTGCGGAAATGATGCAGGCAGAAAGCGCCGTCCGCAGTGGGTATGCGGGCCGTGACCGTGCGCTTCACTGCCAGCTGTGCGCGATCCGGTGGGCCTTTCTTCGATTCAGAGGAGCTTGGTGGGCGCTCCGCGACGGTTGTGTCCGACATCTGATTGTGACTGGGGAAAGCTAGCTGAACCGTTCCTCCAGCCAGGGGTCCCCTTTCATGTGGTAGCCGTAGCGCTCCCAGAAGCCGGGCCGGTCGCCGCGCATGAATTCCAACCCGCGCAGCCATTTGGCGCTCTTCCAGAAGTATTTTTTCGGCACCAGCAGGCGCAGAGGATAGCCGTGGTCCGGTTCGATCGCCTTGCCCTGATAGAGGTAGGCGAGCATGGTATCGTCGTCGTCGAGGACATCCAGAGCGATATTTGTCGTATAGTCGCCGTCGCAGTGGGCCATGACGTGCGTGGCTGCCGGGTCGACTTCGATATGGCGCAAAAATTCTCGCCAGGGCACACCGGTCCAGGTCGTATCCAGTTTGCTCCAGCGGGTGACGCAGTGGATGTCGACGGTCTGGGTCTTGGTCGGCAGGGCAGTCAACTCCTCCCACGAGAAGCTCTTTTCTTGGGCAAGCCCGAAGACGCTCAGATCCCAGCCATCCAGCGAAGCGTAATTGTATGTCGGGCCGTAGGTCAACACCGGAAATCGTTCGGTCACGAACTGGCCCGGCGGTACCCGTTCTTCGCGGGGATTGGTAGGCAGATTCTTGACCCGCTTCAGCCGTTCGACTTTGCGAAAGGGATTTTCGATACGCATTATTTCATCTCCATGCAGTGGTTCGTGAACCTTGCTCCCGCTCTTCCGCAGTTGCTGGCCGCGAGCCACCGATCACTGTCCACGAACTGCTAATCAGTATCCACAGCTGTAAAACGCTTGAGAATCAGCGAGGCGTTCTGGCCGCCGAGACCGAAGCCGTTGCAGAGGCCGGCATCGACCTGGCAGGCGCGGCTGACGTTGGGCACGTAGTCGAGGTCACAGTCCGGGTCCCGTTCATTGTAGTTGATCGTCGGCGCAATGCGTTGCGTCTGCATCGCCTGCACGATCGCGGCCGCGCTCTGCGCGCCGGCTGCACCCATGGCGTGGCCGATGCTGCTTTTGAGGCTGGTGACCGGTATGTTGTAGGCGTCCTCGCCGAAGATCCGTTTGATGGCGGCGGTTTCCGATTTATCGTTCAATATTGTGCCGGTGCCGTGGGCGACGATCCAGTCGATCTCGTCGGTGCCGAAGCCGCTCTCGCGCAGCGCAATGCGCATACATTCGGTTGCGCCCTGTCCGCCCGGATCCGGCGCGACCATATCGAAGGCGTCTTCGCTCAGCCCGTAGCCGGCAAACTCGGCCAGGATCTGCGCGCCGCGCGCCTGCGCATGTTCCAGCGTCTCCAGTACAAACGCCCCCGCGCCCTCGCCGACGACCATGCCGTCGCGGTCGCCGCTGAACGGGCGGCAGGCGGCTTCCGGCTCGTCGTTGCGGGTGCTGGCCGCGCCCAGACGGCTGAAGGTGGAGATCGCCATCTTGGTGAGATAGCCCTCGGCCCCGCCGGTCAGCATCACATCCGCCTCCCCGCGCTGGATGCGCCGCGCGGCTTCGCCGATGCTGGTAATGCCGGTGGCGCAGGCTGTCACCTGGCTGTTGGTGGGGCCGGTGATGCCGTGCTTGATGGCGATAAATGTGGGCGCGCTGCTGATCAAGGCGGCGGTGGCGCTGGCCGGATTGAAGCGTTTGGGGCCGTTTTCCTCCAGCTTGCGGCCTTCCTCTTCGACGATATCCCAGCCACCGAAGGCCAGCCCCATCTCGACACCGACGCGGGAACGGTCCTCTTGCGAGAGGTCGAGACCAGAGCGCTGCAGCGCTTCCTGCGTCGCCTTCCACGCCAGCTGCGTGCCGCGGCTGGTGCGGCGCACGTCTTTGCGGTCCATGTAGTCACGCGGCTCCCAATCGTTGACCCTGGCCGTGATCTGCGTCGGGAATCCGGTCGCGTCCCAGTGGGTGATCGGTCCGGTGCCTGATTTTCCGGCCATCAACCCTGCCCAAGAGCTTTCCAAATCGTGTCCCAGGGGCGTCACCATGCCAATTCCGGTGACGACGACGCGCCGGCCCGAGCCTCTCTCATTTCCGTTCATCTCAAAGTTTCTCGTTCTTTACCTGCACTTGCCAATAATTGGTCGTCCGCGTTGTTGCTGACCACTGACCACTGATCACTAACCACTGATCACTAACCACTGCCGTTACCTCATTGTAAGGGCCATGACCGCTTTCTGGGCGTGCATGCGGTTTTCCGCCTCATCGTAGACGATCGATTGGGGGCCGTCGATGACTTCGTCGGTGACTTCGATGTTGCGGTCGGCCGGCAGACAGTGCATGTACATGGCATTGTCGTTGGCCAGGGCCATGCGGCGAGAGTCGGTGATCCAGTCGGTGTACTGGCTGCCGATGCGAGCGCTTTCCTCGTCGTCATCGGTCGTGAGCAGCGCGCCCCAGCTCTTGGGGTAGAGAATGTCGGCGCCTTTGAACCCGGCGTCGAAATCGTCGAGAATCTCGAAGCTGCCGCCGTGTTGCGCGACATTGTCTTCGGCCTGCTGGACGATGTCCGGCATCAGCTTGTATTCGGGCGGATGGGTCAGCCGCACGTTCATGCCGAAGCGGGTCATCTGCAGGACCAGACTCTGCGGCACGGAGATCGGCTTCTGGTAGCTGCTCGCATAGGCCCAGCTGACGTTGATGGTCTTGCCGCGCGGATCGCCGACCTTCTCAACAATCGTCATCAGGTCGGCCAGGATCTGGAACGGGTGGTAGATGTCGCACTGCATGTTCAGCACCGGCGCCCGGCTGGCGTCGGCCACGCTGTTGATATAATCGTTGCCGATGCCCCAGTCGCACTGGCGGATGGCGATGCCGTCATAGTAGCGCCCGAAGATTTCACCGATCTCCTTGCCGGTGTCGCCATGGCTGATCTGTGTTGTTTCGTGGTCGATGAACGCTGCGTGCCCGCCCAGCTGCGCCATGCCGGCCTCGAAGCTGGAGCGGGTGCGCGTGCTGGTGAAGAAGAAGAGCATGGCCAGCGCTTTGTCGCGCAGGAGCGGATGGCCGATACCCAGGGCACGCTCCCGTTTGAGCGTAAGGGCAACGTCCAGGACCGTCTCGATCTCCTCCTTTGAGAAGTCCATATCACTGATAAAATCGCGACTGCGCAAATCGGTTTGCATTCGAGCCTACTCCTGATTGTATATTATGGATTTCGTATGCGGTTTTCAGTAACTACAACTCCACTGGTTGGCCGAGCGGCTCGTCCGCTGACCACTCGCGCCGTTACTGAAAACGAATAACTGACTATGATAAGCTGATTCGCGTTCCCGTCTCCCCTGCCAGCGCTCGTCCCAGATTCTGCGGATTGGTGATCAGGCAGTGGGCGTGGGGATTGCTGCTGTTTTCCAGAAATTCGATACAGGCGTCGATCTTGGGCTGCATGCTGCCGGCGGCAAAATGGCCCTCCTCCCGGTACCGTTTGGCATCGGCAACGGTCATTTGATCCAGATCGACCTGTTCGGGTTTGCCAAAGTTCAGGGCCACTTTTTCCACGCCGGTGCTGATCAGGAAGAGGTCGGCCCCCAAGTCGACCGCCAGCAGGCTGCTCGCGATGTCCTTGTCGATTACCGCGGAGACGCCCCGCAGACTGCCGTCGGCGTCGCGCACAACCGGGATGCCGCCGCCGCCGCAGGCCACGACCACCCATCCCATTTCGATCGCCTGACGGACTGCCTTGATTTCGACGATTTCGACCGGTCTCGGGCTGGAAACAACCCGCCGCCAGCCGCGCCCGGCATCCTCGACAACGTGCCAGCCCCTGCTTTCAAAGCTGCGGGCCGTCTCTTCATCCAGAAAGCTGCCGATCGGCTTGGATGGACTGTCGAAGGCCGGGTCGTTCTCGTCGACGCGCGTCTGCGTGACGATGGTGGTGGTCTCGCGCTGGATCTTCCGCTCGCGGAAGTCGTTGTTGAGTGCCTGCTGCAGCATGAAGCCGATGCTGCCCTGCGTGTCCGCCACGACGAGGGTGAGGGGGATGGTGTGGACTTCGCCGAGGGCCAGTTCGTTGCGCCGCAGGATGAACCCCACCTGCGGCCCGTTGCCGTGCGTGACCACGACGCCCTGCCAGCCGCTCTCGAGCATGCCGGTAATCTGCCCGGTGGTCTCATTCACCGCGTCCCATTGGTGGACGATCTCCGGCCGGCTGCTGTCGGCGATGAGGGAGTTGCCGCCGATGGCGACGACAGCCAGATTGGTTGTGGGGTGGGGCGAGTTGTCTCCGGCGGCGGTATGGGAGTTGTGATCTGTCATTGCCGTTTGCGGCCTGCGAAAACAAATCCGCTGTCGATCAGCGGATGTGGTCCCCTGATTATAAGAATCGACAAGAGAAAAGTCAATGCAGCTTCAATGCGCGGGTGCAGTTCAAAGTGGGGGGAGCGAGGGCACCCACAAGGGGGCGCCCCTACGGGCATTCGGCCAGGCTGCGGAATCGGTTCGTCAGGGTGAACTGAAATTCGGACTGCACGCGGGACGGCGGGTTGCCGGCAGACGCGGGGAGAGAAATTACACAGTGGATGGGAAATTTTGGCGGACTCAGGCGCCCTCATGTTGGGGCAAAAGACCTCTTGGGGATCCATGTCTTTGTAATGTTCGCTTGGTTTCGTCGCGCATGTGGGGATTGACCGCAAGAGGGCACCCACAAGGGGTGCCCCTACGGGTATTCGACCAGGCTGCGGACTTGGTTAGTTTGGGGGAACTGAGATTCGGACTGTATCCGGGATGGAGGGATGCTGGCAGACGCGGGGAGGGAAATTGAACAGTGGATGTTCAATTTCACTGTTCTGGATTCGCGCGCACTTGGGGAAATTACACAGCTGATGGGAAATTTTCGCGGTTTCGGGCGCTCGTACGCTGGGGGTACAGGCCCTAGGAAGAACTAGACCTTTGTAGTGTTCTGTTGGTTTCGTCGTACACGCGGGGATTGGCCGCACGAGGGCACCCACAAGGGGTGCCCCTACGGGTATTCGACCAGGCTGCGGACTTGGTTAGTTTGGGTGAACTGAAATTCGGGCCTCACCCGGGACGGAGGGTTGCTGCCAGACGCGGGAAGAGAAATTACACAGTGGATGTGTAGTTTTCGTGGATTCGGGTGCCCTCATGTTGGGGGTAGACCTTTTGGGACCCATGTCTTTGTATTGTTCTGTTGGTTTCGGCGTGCATGTGGGGATTGACCGCAAGAGGGCACCCACAAGGGGTGCCCCTACCTGTTTCCGGCAGCTTCAAGAGGGCCTGTTCTGATTCGATGCAACTGGCTGCGCTCTCGTGCGCGGTGTGTTTCGCATAGACAACTGGCGGCGACAGGATAGGAGCGTGTGAGATGGATCTGTGGAATGTTTTCAGGGGTGGCTGGCCTGGGCAAGCGGTAACCGAATCGTAAACACGCTGCCTTGCCCCAACCCTGCGCTGGTCACGTCAATCTCTCCGTCGTGGGCATTGACAAGCGCCTGCGCGATGGCCAACCCCAGGCCAACGCCACCGGTGTCCCGGGTTCGATTTTTGTCGACGCGGTAGAAGCGGTCAAAGACGCGTGAGATGTCTTCGGGTGCGATGCCGTCGCCACTATCGGCTACAGCAATAAGGGCCATCTCACCTTCCACCTGCAATGAGAGCGTGATGACCCCGCCGGACAGCGTGTGCTGCAGTGCGTTTGTCAGAAGATTCTGCAATGTCTGGGCGAACCGCATGTGGTCGACGGCAGCAATTACGGATGAGCGCGGCAGACTGGTATCGAGCGATATATTCTTTTCTCCCGCCAGCGGCGAAAAAAGCTCTGCAACCTCTTTTAGCAGAACTGCCAGATCGCTGGGACTGCGCTGCAGCGGCAACTGGCGGGCCTCGGCCTGGGCCAAGAGCCGCAGATCGTCAACCAGCCGGTGCAGATGGCGGGTCTGATCATACAGGCGGGTGATTTCGGCTTTATCGAGCGGGTAGACATCGTCCAGGATCGCGCGCAGATTGCCTTCCAGTACGGTGAGGGGCGTGCGCAGTTCGTGGGCAATGTCGTTCAACATGCTGCGGCGCAGCGACTCCGCGTCTTCCAACGCGGCAGCCATCCTGTTGAAGGAGTTCGACACCTCCCGCATTTCAGTACTTCCCTGTTCGCTCACCCGAAAACTGAGATCACTTCTGGCAATGGCCTGCGTTCCGTCTACAAGACGGGTAAGGGGCGCGGCAAGCCAGCGATTTACCAGCACGCCAAAGACCATTGCCAGTACTGCGCCGATGAGAAGCACCTGCAACAGGAATCCGCTGGCCCGTTCCGCGAAACCTGGCGAGATGTCATCAGAAGTTGTAAAACTGAATAGAACTTCAGTCGGCTGTTCCCGCGGGAGCAGATTGAGGAAGCCGGCGGTACGCCCTTCGACGCTGATGGGGAGCGCCCCTTGCAGCTGGGACGCCTCCAGACGGCTTGGCCCGTCAGTGCCCGCGGTTGCATAGAGAACTTCGCCCTCCGGGTCCGTCAGTACGAGAACTGTCCTGTTGGTGGCGTTGAAGAAGAGAGCTGAATCGGCGCCTTCCAGCAGTGGTGACACACCCTGCCAACTTCCGCGGGCGGCATAATGCTCCTCTAAAAGATCGATGATGCCGCCCGGCCTGGAAAAATAGGAAAGACCCAGCACGCGCACATTATTGTCGGCGAAGTACAGTCGCGCCGTGGACGAGATGGCACCAAAACTGATGATAATGATGGCCGCGAAAGCCAGGCTCAACCGCACCCATAACCGGTTCATTTCCGTTCTCCGGCCAGCCGGTAACCGACGCCGTAGACCGTCTGCACTAGCTTCGGCTTGTGAGGATCGCTCTCGATCTTGCGGCGCAGGTTCTTGATGTGGCTGTCCAGCATCCGATCGACGCCGTCGTAGTCATACCCCAATGCCCTATCCATCAGCTCCGAGCGCGTGAAGACATAGCCGGGGCTTTCCATGAGCGTCTGTAGCAGGCTGAATTCTGTAGGGGTCAATTCTGTGGATGTGCCTCGCACCAGCACGTTGCGGCGCTCCACATCCATCTGTAGAGCGCCAACGACCAACGGCAACGCCCGCGGCGCGGACCGCTGCGTACGCCGCAGCAGCGCCCGCACGCGCGCCACCACTTCGCGGGGATTGAACGGCTTGGTGACATAGTCGTCCGCGCCCAGCTCCAGGCCGACGATCTTGTCCGTATCCTCGACCCGCGCCGTCAGCATGATGATCAGCGTGTCGGCCAGCTTCTCGTCGCCGCGGACCGTGCGGGTGATCTCCCATCCGTCCTTGTCCGGCAGCATCAGATCCAGCAACACCAGTGCCGGCGACTCCCGGCGCAGCGCATGCAGCGCGCTCTCGCCGTCATAGGCGACAGTTACCGCGTACTGCTCCCGCTGCAGGTAGCTGCGCAGCAGGCGAACGATTTCGCGGTCGTCGTCAACAATCAGAATACGTTCTTCCGGCATGGCTCCGTTATAACTGGTTCCTTCTGCAAGGGCAAGTTGGTCGTCCGGGATGGAATCGGGATACTTCGTGTCTGCCCGGCTCAGAGTTCCGGAACCTGAGCCCTGGGCGGATTCAGCGTAATCTGTTCCCGCGGCCTGCGTCGTTCCCAACACTTTGCTCTCTCGCCTGCTAGGGAGATCCGCCTCCGTCAATCAGGAGCGCCCGGAGGCGGCCCCGAGAAGGGAACCCATTCGTCTTCCTGATTAACGAAAGTGGTGGCGCCCATTACTTCATCGCCGCTCTGCAACTGTGTTGAACGTACAACAGTCCATTCGCCCTGCACTCCTTCCACAACCACCGCGACCGGCAGCGTCTGTCCGTCACTTGATTTAAGTACAATCGTCTCGTCACTGTTTTCTTGAATTGCAGTCGTTGGCACCAGCCAGCGGGCGTCCGCCATTTTTCTGCGCAGGGTGGCAACGGCCGTCATGCCCGGCCGCACATCTGTCAGGGCGTCATCGATCAGCCGCACCGTCACAGGGTAGTCAATCACCCCCTCCTGGGCGTTGCTGGATGGGTCGATGCCGCTGATCATCCCTGCAAACACCCTGTCGGGGAAGGCATCGATCGTGACGTCCGCCAACTGACCGACGCTGATCTTGGGAATGTCGACTTCGGCGACATCGATCGTCAGTTGCAGCTGGCTCAGGTCGGCAAGTGTGATCGCGACGGCTCCCGCCGAAATCCGGTCGCTTTCATCCACATTGACCCCCAGGACGGTACCCGCAGCCGGAGCGACCAGCTCTGCTTTGATCAGGTCGAGCCGCGCCGCCAGCAGGGTCAGCTGCGCCTGCTCGATCGACAGCTGCGCCAGTTTGATATCCGTTTCATTCGCGCCGCGCAGCAGTGTGTCCAGCTTGGACCGGGCCGCAGCGACCTGCGCCTCGGCTGCGGCGATGTTGACGGCCGTCGGGCCGGCCAACAGATCATCCAGCTGCTGCTGTGCCGTCTGGGCCTGGCTCAACGCAGACTGCAAATCCGCTTTGGAGGCCGGCGCAATCGCCTCCGCGTAGGCCGCCAGCGCAGACTCGTAGGAGATTGTCGCCTGCTGCAACTGGGCGGCCTGCGGCGTCATGCCCACGTCCTCGCGCCAGACTACCTTGTCATACGCGGTCTGGGCTTCCTGCATGGTTACGCGCGCGTTTTCCACCGTCGCGGCCAGCTGGATGCGTTCATTCTCGCTGGCCCCATCCAGAAGGTCATTGTATCTGGCCCAGGCGGAGCTGGCACTGCTGCGCGCTGCCGCCAGCTCCCCGTGGCTGGCGCCGTTCTGCACTTCGGCCAGATTTTCCTGGGCCGATTTCAGGTCCGCTTCGGCGGCGGCAAGCTCGGCCGCGCCGGCGTCGGCCAGCAGGTTTTCAAGCTGCAGTTCAGCCGACGTCAGATTGATGCGGGCCTGGTCCACCGCGCGCCGCAGATCGCCCCGCTCCAGCGCCACCAGCAGATCACCGCTGTCGATCACGTCGCCAACGTCCACCAGCACCTCTTCTACGTAGCCGTTGACCTGCGCTACCACCTGCACTGTGTCTACAAGCTCGATATTGCCGGCCGCGGTGACCCTGTCTACGGCCGTATCCGCCGGGCGGATGAGCGTTGTCTCGATGCTGGTTGCCGGTTCCGTTTCGATTGCCGGCTCCCTGCCGGCTGCCAGCGCTGTTCTGGCTGTTGTCTGTTCTGGCGCAATCGGGCCGAGAAAACCTGCAAAGCCGGCGCCGAGCGCAACGCCAACCACCATGGCGCCCAAAAGAATCAAGAGAGATTTCTTGTTCATGTGAATTTTCCTTCCTATCCATGAAGTAATCAATCGTTCGTTCCGAAATCCGCTGCGTTATATGCGCGACCGCAAGAGAAACTGTCCTGCTTTCAACCGGCAAATTCGGCAGCCGTCCCTTCGCCTGCTTCCCCAACATGGGCGTCACTCATAGCGCAATGCCTCAATCGGATCCAACCGGGTCGCCCGCATCGCCGGGTACAGTCCGAAGATCAGCCCGCAACCGGCGCTGACACCCACAGCCATGATCAGGGCGTCGACCCCAATCAGAAGGTCGATAGGGAAGCTGGGGATTCTCTGCACAAGCAGAGCCAGGCCGTAGCTGATGGCGATTCCTATCAGGCCTCCCAGTAACGTCAGAACCAGCGACTCAATCAGAAACTGCAGCAACACGTCACTGGTGTGTGCGCCCAGTGCCTTGCGCAGGCCGATCTCCTTGGTGCGTTCCGTTACCGATACAAGCATGATGTTCATGATGCCGATTCCGCCCACCAGCAGGCTGATGGCAGCGATACTGCTCAGAAGCAGCGTAAGTGTACTGGTGACGGCGCCGATCGTGTTCAGCAGACTGGCCTGCGTGCTGATGCTGAAGTCATTGTCGTCGTCCGCGCCGAGTCCGTGGCGCAGACGCAAGGTCTGTTCGATCTGCAGCTCGGCTGCCTCCACCCGCTCTTCACTCGCCGCATCGGCGGAAATCGACGTAACAACATATTCGCCTCGAAAGCGGGGCACATTGAAGACGCGCCCGTGGGCCGCGCCGATCGGGATGAAACCGCTCTCGTCATTGCTGCCGAAACCCGCGTTGCCGCTCTCCGCCAGCACACCCACGACTGTGTATGGTTCGCCATCGATGCGCACGCTTTCGCCTACGACCTGCGTGCGCCCGAAAAGTTCCGTCGCCACAGTCGTCCCGATGACGATCACATTGCTCATCTGCGTGATCTCGTCCTCCGTAAGAAAACGGCCCTCGGCCATCTCCAATCTGAGGACATCGGCATAGGCGGCAGTCGTGCCCGTTACCCGGACCTGCGCGTTGTTGCTGCCGGCGACCAGCTGGATGTTGCCTCCATATTGGGGCACGACTTCAACGACGTCCGGATGGAAGGCAGGGTCGGAAAGCACCTTGACGTCGCCCATGGTCAACGTCTGAACAGGGCTGCCGGCGCCCTCGCCTTCGCTCTCTGCACTCGGGCTGATCGTCAGGCGCGTCGTACCCTGGCTGGCGACTTCGCCCAGAATACTGGCTGTTGCGCCGCGTCCGATACCCAAAATTGTGAGGACCGCGGCCACGCCGATGATAATGCCCAGCATCGTCAGGCTGGCCCGCATCTTGTTGGCAGCGATGCTGTCGACAGCAACCGGAAAATATCTAACCAGCTTCATAGACCTTCACCTCCATCGGCTCAATCGCGGCAGGCCGCGGCAGCGGCACAAGCGCGGGCTCGCTCAGCCCGTTGGATCCTCCGGGCGCAGCAGTTGCCGCCGCGCCGCGCGACTCGGAGATGATCGCGCCGTCTCGCATTGTTATTACGCGGCGGGCCCGGTCGGCGACCTCCTGGTCGTGTGTAATGATGACAAGTGTCAGTCCTTCCGCGTGCAGCTTTTCAAAGAGCGCCATCACTTCTTCACCGGTGCGGGTGTCGAGCGCGCCGGTCGGTTCGTCCGCCAGCAGCAGGCTGGGCCGGTTGACAAGGGCGCGGGCGATGGCCACCCGCTGTTGCTGTCCACCCGAGAGCTCTTCCGGCTTGTGGTCTGCGCGGTCGGCCAGGCCCACCTGCGCCAGGGCTTCCAGCGCGCGCTGGCGAGAGGCGCTGCGAGCAACACCTGCATAGAAAAGCGGCAACTCCACCTGTCGCCAGGCAGGCGCACGCGCCAGCAGGTTGAACTGCTGGAACACGAATCCGATCTCCCTGTTGCGCAGGTCTGCCAACTGTCTGCCGGTCAAGTCATCTGCCCTCTGGCCGCGAATCTGATAGACACCGTCCGTGGGGCGGTCCAACAGACCGATAATGTTCATCAGCGTGCTTTTGCCGGAGCCGCTGGTACCGACGATCGCTACGTATTCTCCCTCGTCTATTGAAAGCGAAACACCGGCCAGGGCGGGTAGGCTTGTCTCGCCCATCTGATAGATTTTGGTTATCTCTTTCATGTCTATCAGCGCTGACGAACTGGTCATATCTCTTTCTCCTGAACTGATAGTGCGACGGGATGCAGATAGGCTGAGATGGTGCGGTTAACCGCAGCCACCGTCTTGACTTTCTACAGTGTATCGCTGAAATCTGGAGAAATTCTGGAGTTGAAGCAGAGGAAATGGGGAGGATGTTTCCGCGACGTAGCTGCAGTAAAGCTATGCCGCATAATTGCGCTGATAGCAGAGGATAGAGGATGGAAGATGCGGGTGCCGATGCCCCGCGTTAAGTAGAGCCGAAAATTAGGGGTGAGGCAACTGCCTGCGGCGTGGGTCTTGTCCTCCGATTAGAGGGTCGGCGCGCAGTCAGCGGCGGCCAAGGCAGCAGCCATGGTTGCCGCCTTGAGCCCCGCACTGTGTCTGAATTTTATGAGGTGTTTTGGGTCGCTGCGTGCCGCACGCAGCGTAGCCAGCATTACGTAGACGGATCGTACATAGATTGCCCAGAACATATTCCACGCCGATTTCCGGGGGATTCCGGGCTCGAGAATCGCCGCGCACCAGTGTAGCCGATCAGCGATTTCCCAATGAAACAGACCCAATTCCGGGACGAATCCTGCGCAGGAAATTGATTGACCAACCGGAATTCTCTGGGATATGATCTTTTTGTAAAGGAATGCTGACGTATCGCGGCGTCGCTGCTCAGTCGTCCTGCACGTTTGCGATCGTTTCCCGCAGCATGGAAACCGACTGCGCGAGGGCCGCTTGCGGCTCGCCGGCGACGCGGCACTCGTACGTCAGATAGCCCTTGAAACCGACGTCGGCCAGGGCCTGAATACCGGCCTGCCAGTCGATGTCGCCGATGCCCGGCTGGACACGCGTGTTGTCAGCCACGTGGACATGACCGATGTGCCGGCCGATTTTGCGGATCGTCGCCGGTGTGTCGACTTCTTCGATATGCATGTGGAAGAAATCGGTCAGCAGAGCCACACCAGGAGGGTCCCCTGCCTTCTGGATAATTTCCACCCCGTCCTCCTGCCGCCGCAGCAGGTGCTGCTCATAGCGGTTGAGAGGCTCTAACAGCAACAGCGTGCCATGACTGTGCGCGAACGCGGCCAGATCGCGTGTGATCTCGACCAGCAGCTCCTTTTCCAGCGCGACCGCATCCTTGAGCGGCGAGAGGTCCGGCAGCCGCGGCGGCCCGAAGATGGGGGGCACGATCTGGCCGGCCGCACCGAAATGGCCGCAGGCTTCCAGGTTGCGTCTGGATTCGTCGATGCTGGCCTGGCGCTTGGCCGGGTCCGGGTCGAGCCAGTCAAAGGTGGCCTGGCCGCAGATGGACGAGATGCGCACCGTGCGGTTGCGGAAGGCGGCCTCGTATTCACTGATGCGGTCATAGAGCCGCGATCGGCCCTGGACCTCGACACCGTCGATCTGCAGTGCCTCGGCGCAGTCGAGTTTCTCGTTCAGCGATTCGCCGGGCAACAGGTTTTCCTGTATTGAGATGAGCATGGGGTCTCCTTTGAGACGAGGCGGCCTCGTCGCCACAGTGATGTTGTTCGATCAATCTTACCAGAACCACATTAGCCGTGCCGGCAGGTTGCACAGCAGGCGTTCATGCTTTCAGCGCTGGGATAGCGAAGGGGTAGTGCATGTGATACACTCAATTGCCGGGTCACATTGCCCGCCCTTACCTGTTGGACCCGTTGGCGTCGACAGCGGTTGTCGACATGCGATCCAGTTTATCCGATCTCCGTTGCAAAAGTGATTAACGACAACTCGCCGCGCTCCTCCCAAGAAGGAGGGCATTCGACAAACCCCGCTGACGATGGCGGTTGGGTCCACGGAGCGTCCTACTCCGCCGGGCCGCATTCTGCTGACACGGGCAGTACACACAAAGGCGCTGATAGCGAAGCCGAAGTGCATCCATCCAACGCGCTCGTGCCCCACCGGCGTCAGATGCCGGTATTGAGACCGGAAGTCATCATCGAAATCCCCGCGCCGGTCAACAGGACCCGGCGATTTGTCTGGCTGGGCGCGTTGGCCGTTCCCCTGATCATCACTTTGATTGCACTCTCCGCGCTGGCGATTCGCTCCCAGGGCGGACCCACGACCGCGCAGGAGGGAACCGTGGAGGCACGGGTCTCTTTGCGCCTGACCGAGGAGTGGTCCAAGAATCAACCTCAATACGCCGCCACCGCCGCGCTTGAGGCAACCGTGGAGGCGCGGGTCGCCATGCGCCTGGAGGAAGAACGGGCCCTCCGGGCCCAGCAGCAGTCGGCGACTGCGTCTGCAGCCGGTGAACCGGCGGTGAGCATTACCACCGAGACCACGGCGGTGACCCCTACAGCCGCAGATGCCACCCCCGTCTATGCCCGCGTGTCTTTCACGCTGAATCTCCGCCGGGGGCCCGGTCAGACCTACGAATCGCTGGGGCTTATCCCGCCCGGAGAACGGCTGCGCCTGCTCGGTCGCACGGGAGACAGCGGCTGGTTCTACGTGGCGAAGACCGACGCTTTCTCGACCGAGGAAGTACTGGGATGGGTGGCCGGTTGGCTGGTGGACGTGCCCGGAGACCCGATGCTTCTCGACGTTGTATCGCCGAATCCTCTGGCAACGCAGCGCGAGTAGCCGTTGTGGACTGGTAAGAGGCCCCCGCGCTAACACTGCAAAGGTGTAGCGCATTTCCAAGAAGTACTTCAGGCCTGCTCCGCCGCCTCGTTTGCGCTACAGCCCCAGCGCGTCGTCGATCTCCTCCTGGTAGGTGCGCACCGCGCCCGACAACAACTCCTCCAGCTCGACTGCACGTCCGACAGCCGCGGACTCGTAGGCGCCCAGGATGGCCGCCACCGCGATCATGCCGTCGCGGCCGTCGACCTCCGGCGCGCGGCCCTGCAGTACCGCCTCAGCGAAGTCGTGATATTCGATCGCCAGCAGCCTGGCGTCCAGCGCCATCTCGGCATGGGCTACGTCGGGCAAATCATAGACGACGCCGTCCTCGCCGAACAACCGGGCGGTGATGGCGTTCAGGGAGAAGTCGGGCAGCAGGCTCAGGATCTCCTTGCCCTCCAACGTCTGCTCGGCCAGCTGCAGCCGCACCGCACCGCCCGTCCGGTCCCGGGGAATGTCCAGTGCGCCCCGGCGGCCGTGAACACTGCGTTCAAAGCGTCTGCTGCCCCTGGCCCCGTCCAGGTGCGAGAACTGCACGGTCGCGCCCGACTGCATCACATACTGGGCGAGGATCGAGTCCTCTCCGGTGGCTTCGATCGTTTCCGGATAGGTAGGCGTCTGCTCCCGGTAAGAGATCAGCGGGTGGTTTTCGGCGACAGGGCGCCGGCGGATTGGCTCCACGATCAGCCCCCGCCCGAAGATGCGCGCGTATTCGCCGAGATAGAAGCGGATGATATCGGCGTAATGAACGCCCATGTCCAGGCCGATGGCGCCCTTCTCCTTCAGATGCCGCCAGGGCGTAGCGGCCATCACATCGCTGCCGCCGAGCGATGTCTGGATCATCAGTAGAGGATCGCCAAGGATTCCGGCGTCGATCACGGCGCGCACCATACGGTTGACCGGATCGCGGCGGTAGTTTTCCGCGGTCGCGAGTACGGCGCCGCTCTGTTCGGCCGCGTCGATGATGCGCTGGCAAGCCCGTATGGTGATGCCCAGCGGTTTTTCCACCAGGGCGTGTTTGCCGGCCGCCAGCGCGGCCGTTGCGATTTGGTGGTGGCTGGAGCCGTCGGTAACCACATCGACGGCGGCGATATCGGGGTGGGCCAGCATGCGGTCCAGGTCGGTGAAGATCAGCGGTTTGCGATCGAACAGGCGCTCCACCTCGCCTGCGATCCGCTCGGCGTTGTCACGGTTGATGTCGCAGACCGCCATCAACTCCACATTCGACATGCCGGTCTCTTCCAGGGTGTGGTAGGCGATCGTATGGCGATGGCCCATGCCGCCGCACCCGACCACACAGATGGGAACTCGTTCACTGTTCTGGCTCATCGCTTCGTCCTCAAATGCACTGGCAGGTGACCGGTACTCCTGCAAAACACCGGCAACCTGCCAATTTTCCTTATTTGCTATCTACGATTCACTATCCACTGACCACTGACCACTGAAGTTACATATGTTGCGGAATTTCCGTCTCCTTCGCGGTCAGGAACTCCAGCAGCACCGGCACGCCTTCCTCCGTCTTCCGGATGCCGCGCTCAATCGCGGGGATGATCTGATCCGGGGTCTCGATTCTTTCGCCGTAGCCGCCAAACGCCTCGGCCATCTTGGCGTAGTTGCCGGAGATATCGGTGGCGCCGTATTTCTCCTGAGAGACCGGCATGATCGGGATCTCGATCGCCATCGAGAAGTTGTTGAACAGGACCGACAGGATGGGGATGCGCTCGCGCACCGCGGTCTCGAAGTCCATGCCGGTAAAGCCGATTGCGGCGTCGCCCCAGACGTTGATGCAGAGTTTGTCGGGGTGGGCCAGCTTTGCGCCCATCGCCAGACCCAGGCCGTAGCCCAGCTGTGTCGTCTTGCCCCAGCCGATATAGGAGAGCGGCGTTATCGATTTCCAGAAGGGGGAAAGCTGATCGCGCGGGCTGCCGGCGTCATGTGTAATGATGGTGTTGGCGACATCGACGGTGTCGTAAAGATCGCGAATCACCCGGTAGGGGGAGAGCGGTGTGCCGTCGCTGTTGAGCTTGGCCGCCCAATCGGACTCCCACTTGCCGTTGATCTCGGCAATTCTGGCGGCGACGCCGGGCTGGCGGCCGCGCGGTTGCCCGCCCAGCCGTTCCGACACGGCCGCAATCAACGCCCGCAGGGTCAGGTCGGCGTCGCCGATGAGGGCGTGCTGGCTGGCGACATCTTTGTTGATGTCGGCGGGATCGAGGGTGGCGTGGATGATCGTCTTGCCGGCCGGCATGCGTACACCGAAGCTGGTGATGCTGAAACTGCAGCCGATGCCGAAGATGACGTCGGCGTTGTTGAGGAACTCGCCCACGGCCTGCGTGTGGGAGCGGTTGGCCGAGCCGAGGCTCAAAGGATGTGTTTCGGGGAAGGCGCTTTTGCCGTTGAGGGTGGTCGTAACCGGTGCTTCCAGCAACTCTGCCAGCTCCTTGAGGGAATCCCATCCCTTGGCATAGTGGACACCCTGGCCGGCATAGATCACCGGCCGTTCCGCGGCCACCAGCATATCCGCCGCCTTTTCCACATCCGCCGGGTCCGGCCCGTAGCGCAGCCGTTTCACCGGTCGATAGTCAAATTCAGCGACCTCGGCAGAGGCAATATCGGCAGGGGTCTCCACCAGGGCCGGCCGCGGCCGGCCGCTGCGCACCGCCTGGAACGCGCGGCGTATGGCGTCCGCCGCCATCTCCGGCATTATCAACTGCTCGCTTGATTTGGTGACGGAGGCGTAGCTCTGGGCGGAGTTGAAGTTGGGCTGTACCTGGTTGAGCGGCCGCGCATAGCCGCCGGGCAGAACGACGATCGGGGAGGAGTCGCCGAAGGCCTGCGCCACACCGCCGTAGGCGTTTTCGGAGCCGGGCCCGGACTGCATGCAGAAGACGCCGATCTTGTCGCCCGAGCTCAGGCGGCTGATGGCGTCAGCCATGTGCAGACCGATACGCTCCTGGCGCACGATGATTGTGCGGATGTCCAATTTGGCCGCGGATTCGATGAGATTGTTGACCGGATAGGCGAAAAGAATCTCGGTGCCCTCCTCTTTGAGGCAGTGGGCGATAACGTCAACGACTTGCATGCTATGGTCTCCTTAGGTGTGATTCCAGTGTGATACGACGGTCTTCGCGAGGGCTGCACCCTGGGTTGGCGGACGTTGCGCCCGCTCCGCCCATCATCGCAAACTCCTGGCTTCCTTGGGGATAAACATCAGTATCCGCGTTTAATACCTACTGTATTCTCCAGCGGTTCGCCATTCAGAAAGCGGTTCAGATTGTTTTTCAGAATGCGTGCGACATTGGCCGAGGTCTGGACCGATGAGGGAGAACTGTGCGGCGTGATGAACAGATTCGGCGCGTCCCACAGGGGATCGTCCGCGGGCAGCGGTTCCGTGGCGGCCACATCCAGCGCGGCGCCGGCCAGCTTGCCCTCCTCCAGCATCCGGATCAAGGTTGGCTCATGGATGATGCCCCCGCGCGAGATGACGATGAAAAAGGCCTCCGGTTGCAGCAGAGCCAGTTCGTCCGGCCCGATCATGCCCCGCGTCTCGGCGGTGATCGGGACCGTTACCACCACCACGTCCGACTCCCGCAGCAGCGCCGGCATGCCGGCCATCAGCTGCAGGTCGGAGACATGGTCGGGCTTCTCCATCGGATTGACGTCGACAGCGATGACATCCATCTCGAATGCCGCGGCGCGTTTGGCGATCTGCCGGCCGATATTCCCCAGGCCGACGATGCCCATCTTCAGACCGACGAGGCCGACCAGCCGCGTGCCCTCGGGGACGCCCCACTCATGCCGCTGTTGGGCTTTGTGAAGCGGACCGAACCCGCGCGTGAGGAACACCAGCATGCCCATCGTATGCTCGGCAATCGTGGTGGCGTGCGCGCCGCGCGTATTGCAGACTGTGATGTCCCGTTCCGCCAGCTCCGGCGCGTTGCGCATCCATTCCACGCCAGCGCTGGGCGACTGGATCCAGCGCAGGTTGGGGGCAGCCTGCAGCTGGCTGCTGTTCATCGGGCCGAAGGCGGCCTCCGCGTCGGCAGCCTGCGCCGCAATCTTCTCGGCCGTATCCGCGATCACAAACTCCACTTGCGGAAACTCCCGCCGGAAACCATCTACAAATCTTTCGACCCATCCCGCTGTTATCAGGACTTTCATTGTGTTCTCCATCGTTGGTCTGAACGCTGCCGTGAAAAGTGAATCGTGGTTAGTGGGGCTGCCATCCACGAGCCGTTTTCCACTAACCACAGAGGTTTTGTCATTATACATCAGAATGGCATCGGCGCAGCATAGGCGCGCGTATAGGGTGCAGTTCATATTTGGGGTGGGAACAGTCAGGTGTGGGATTCATGACAGCGGTGGCTGACATTGTTTGCCGTCCATTTATTGGGGGGCACTGGGGAGGCATTGGGCAGGCACAAGGCCTGCCCCTACGGTGGTGGGGCGGGTGTTGGAACACCGGTCGCTGTCTCAACCGTTCCAACTGTCCACGACGGTCGGGCATACGATGGGGGGCGTTGCGGGGGGACTCCCCCCGCACAAGGGAGGGCCGAAGGCCCGACCGCACAACTGCAGTGGTTAGTGGTCAGTGATCAGTTACTGCGGCAGTTGCTTGGGGATGGTTGTGAAGAGGAGTGAGGGGAGAGAGACACCATGGGGGGCTTCTTCAATCAGCGTCGTGAATGGATTGTGGTTGAAACGTTGCCGGTTTTCTGGCATGCGAACCAGGGCGCCACGAATCGACACAATAATTTGGGATGCATCCGCGTATAGCGGGACGGTAGAGATCCATTCAACAGAAGTAAGCAGAAGGTAGGCCGGCGTCTTCAGCCTGTGCACGACGGCAAGACTGAACCGCCTTGGGTAATTTTGTGGCTGAAACTGCGTTGTGCTATAGTTGAATTCTAATATCCGGGGGATTAGCTCAGATGGCTAGAGCGCTACGTTGACATCGTAGAGGTCACTGGTTCAAGTCCAGTATCTCCCACCTTGGCCGTTGCCGAACAAGGAGGTTCGGCCGGTTGCCGTCGGTCCCATTGTTTTGGAAATGTTGCGGCAACGTATTGATTCGGCCGCGGCCAGCCCAACATGGGCAGATTCGCGCTAAGGACGAAATTGGTGGTGCCATGAAGCATACGAGCCTCTTTCGAGCAGGGGCGTATGCTTCACCCTCTTCGCTCCGGAGTTCAGGGTGGAGAGCAGATATTTTTCCTTCTACCGAACACACCTCACTTGAAGGCTCGGTGTAGGTATGTTCGGTATATTTCTGTGAAATCTGCACGTTTAGCCGTTCGGCCGAGTGGCACCGGCTCTCAATGAAGAGCGCTACAGGAGAATGATCATGCGCAATCATAAGTTTCTGTTCAGACTGGCAGCCATCTTGGCGGCCGCCGCCGTATTCGTGTCCGGCTGCTATCACTATATGCCACCCCATTTACAGATGGATCGTTCCGTCACCAAGCCAAGCTGGCAGGCTTCGAAGGCCGATCGGCCCGGCTACACGGTCGCCATGGTAGAGAAGGCCTTGCGGCTCTACGACGCCAAGGGGCGGGAAGCGACGCTCGACTATTACAATTCGCCGGAGAGCGTGGATGGCGAATGGTACGTTTTCATCGCAGATGAGAACGATGAGATAATCGCCCACCCCAATCCCGACGTGGTGGGCGAAAGTCTGCATGGCCCTACAGGTGTGGATATCACCGGCTATCGACATGGCGAAGTAATAGCCAGCGCCACTGCAGAGGGGATGTGGGTCGATTATATCTTTCTCAACCTTGCCTCCGGCAACCAGGAGTACAAACATGCCTGGGTGGTGCGCCACGATGGGTTGATTTTTGCCTCCGGCTGGTACCAGGTTCAGCCTACTCTGAGTCCGGCTGCTACCAAGGCGGACCGGCCGGGCTACACGGTGGCTATGGTCGAGCAGGCTCTGCAGCGTTATGAGGCCGAAGGGCGTGAGGCGACGGTCGACTACTACAACACGCCGGAAAGCGTGGACGGCGAGTGGTATGTCTTTATCTTCGATGAGAGCGACCGGTTGATCGCCCATGCCAACCCGGATCTGCTGGGTATGGACCTGAAGGGTGACCTGGGGGTGGATGTCACCGGTTACCGCTTCGGCGACCTGATGCTCACCGCGACCGAAGAGGGTGTGTGGGTCGACTATCTCTTCCTCAACCTTGCCACCGGCAACCAGGAGTACAAACATTCCTGGGTGGTCAGGCGGGATGGACTACTGTTCGGTTCCGGCTGGTACCAGGTTCAGCCCACTCTGCGTCCGGCCGCTACCAAGGCGGACCGTTCGGGCTTCACGGTGGCCATGGTAGAGCAGGCCTTGCAGCGTTATGAGGCCGAGGGGCGAGAGGCGACGGTCGACTACTACAACACGCCGGAAAGCGTGGACGGCGAGTGGTATGTCTTTATCTTCGATGAGAGTGACCAGTTGATCGCCCACGCCAACCCCGATCTGCTTGGCATGGACCTGAAGGGTGACCTGGGCGTGGATGTCACCGGTTACCGCTTCGGCGACCTGATGCTTACCGCGACGGAAGAGGGGATATGGGTCGACTATCTCTTCCAAAACCTTGCCACCGGCAATCAGGAGTACAAGCATTCCTGGGTGGTCAGGCGGGATGGACTTCTGTTCGGTTCCGGCTGGTATCAGGTTATGCCCAGTCTGGCTACGGCCGTTACCAAGGCGCAACCGGCTGAATATACGGTCGCCGTAGTGGATAGGGCGCTTCGCTACTACAAGGCCTACGGCCGGGAAGAGGCGGTCGCCTATTACAACACGCCCGAAAGCGTGGACGGCGAGTGGTATGTTTACATCTTCGACGAGGATGATCTGTTGATCGCCCATGCCAACCCGGATCTGCTGGGTATGGACCTGAAGGAAGAGTTGGGCCTGGACTCCACCGGCTATCACTTCGGCGACGACATGGTGAATGCGACGGAGGAAGGGTTGTGGGTACACTATGTCTTCGTCAATCCTGCCACCGGCGAGGAGGAGACCAAACATTCCTGGACCGTGCGCCACGACGGACTGCTCATTGGCTCGGGCTGGTATGAATAGACTTTCGGCGGGTGCCCTCTGGGTGCGTTGATAAGCCTGAAATGCAGGGGCGCTCGACCGGGCGCCCCTGTTCTTCTTCTGTGCAGAATAGAAACAGAGACGTACGAACCGTTTCCACAGGTGTTTCATGTTGATTGAAGGGCTTCCCCACGGGGATGCAGTTCAGGCCGCAGGCGCGGCCTACGCCGGCCAGCTCAAAAAACTTATCGACCTCTGCATCGCCGTGCAGCAGATCCCCGCCCCCACCGGCGCCGAGACTGAACGGGCCGCGTGGATCGAGAGCCGCATGCGGACTATCGGCCTGGCTGACGTGGCGCGGGACCGGTTGGGCAATGTCTATGGCCGGGTTCGCGGTCGCCGCCCGCAGGGTCGACCCGCTCTGCTCGTGTCCGCCCATACCGATACCGTCTTCCCGCCTGAGACCGACCTGCGCCTGCACCGTCTGGACAATGGACTGATCCGCGGGCCCGGCATCGGCGACAATTCGACCGGCGTGGCCGGCCTCCTCACCCTGGCCGAGACCCTGACGCAACTTACCGCGCCGCCGGTGGACATCTGGCTCGTCGCCAACTCGATGGAAGAGGGCCTGGGCGATCTGCGCGGCATGCGCCGGGTCGTGGACCGGCTGGCCGCAGAGACGGATGGCGCAAACGGTCGAGCGGCTCCTCCCCGCAACAGACGCGGCGCCTTAGGCGCTGTGATCGTGCTGGAGGGGATGGGCCTGGGCCGTATCGTCCATCAGGCGCTGGGCGCGCGGCGCTATCGTACATCCGCCGCCGCCCCGGGCGGACATAGTTGGGGTGATTTCGGCGCGGCCAGCGCGGTTCACGCCCTGGTATCGCTGGCGGATGAGATGACGAGATTGCAGCTGCCCCAGGCGCCCCGTACCACCTTCAATATCGGCCGCATCGGCGGAGGCACTTCCGTCAATTCGATCGCCCAGGAAGCGTGGATGGAGTTGGACCTGCGCAGCGAATCACCCGAAAGGCTGTCCTGGTTGGACGGACAGATTGGAAAGATCGTAGAATGCCACGCGCAGGCACACCGCGCGCACGAGGACGGCCTGACCTTGCGCCATGAGCAGATCGGCAATCGTCCGGCAGGCGCGCTTCCTTTTCAGCATCCACTCGTACAGGCCGCCTCCACGATTCTGCAGGAGATCGGCGTCAAGGAACGCAGTGATGCGCGTATCAGCAGCACCGATGCCAATGTGCCGCTCAGCCGTGATATTCCAGCCGTCTGCGTGGGCCTCACCGACGGCGGCGACGCCCACCGTCTGAGCGAATGGATCGACCCATTGCCGTTGGTAAAGGGGATGCAGCAGTTGCTCTACCTTACCTGGTGGAGCGCTGCGTGGTTGACTAACAACGGCTAGCGGCCAACCACGGCGGCCTGTGGTCTTACCATTCACAGGCCGGATTTCACTTCGTGTTCAGACAACGAAGCGACAGCGCACAGTACCACATCCACTGAAGTTCACAGGAGCAACGGAGATGGCTAGTAAAATCGACGGCCTGTATAAGATTCGCCATAGCGCAGCCCATGTAATGGCGCAGGCGGTGCTGGAACTATATCCTGAGGCCAAGTACGCGATCGGACCGCCGATCGAAAACGGCTTCTATTACGACTTCGACCTCGGCGTCGCGGAGGACGGATCCCCGCGCACCTTCCGGCCGGAGGATCTGAAAACGATCGAGAAGCGGATGCGCCAGATTATCGGCGGCAGGCACGATTTTGCCTACCGCGAGGTCAGCGCCGACGAGGCCCGCCAGCTCTTCGCCGACCAGCCATACAAGCTGGAGCTGATCGACGGCCTGGCCGAGGGCGGCATCGACGAATACGGCAACGAAGCGGCTGAGAAGCCGGTCATCAGCACCTACAAGCACGATACATTCGAAGACCTGTGCCGGGGACCCCACGTGGAGCATACCGGCAAAATCGTCGCCGACGGCTTTCAGCTTCTCAGTGTCGCCGGCGCCTACTGGCGCGGCGACGAGAAGAACACCATGCTGCAGCGCATCTATGGCACAGCCTGGCGCAACCGCAAAGAGTTGAAGAAACACCTCGATCAGCTTGAAGAGGCCAAAAAGCGGGACCACCGCAAGCTGGGCCGAGAGCTGGAGATCTTTATTTTCGAAGAGGAGGTCGGGCCGGGTCTGCCCCTCTGGCTGCCGCGCGGCGCAATCATCATCGAGGAGCTCGAACGCCTGGCCAAAGAGACCGAAGAGGCGGCCGGCTACGATCGCGTGCGCACGCCCCATCTCACCAAGGAGGACCTTTTCCTGCGCAGCGGACACCTCGCTTTCTACAAGGACAGCATGTACCCGCCGATGGAGATGGAAGGCGTCACCTACTACGTAAAGCCGATGAACTGCCCGATGCACCACAAGATCTTCGGCTCGAAGCTGCGCAGCTACCGCGATCTGCCCGTGCGGCTGGCCGAGTACGGAACCTGTTACCGCTATGAGCAGAGCGGGGAGCTATTCGGGCTGATGCGCGTCCGTTCGATGCAGATGAACGACGCTCACATCTACTGCACCGAGGAGCAGTTTGCCGAGGAGTTCATGCGGGTCGTCGACCTGTACAAGTATTACTTCGATCTGTTCGAAATCGACCGCTTCGTCATGCGTTTGAGCACGCATCATCCCAAGAAGCTGGGCGAAAAGTACGTCGACAATCGAACGCTCTGGGAGCAGACCGAGGAGATGGTGCGGCAGGCGATGACGGAGGGCAATGTGCCGTTCGATGAGGAGCCGGACGAGGCCGCCTTCTACGGCCCCAAGATCGACGTGCAGATCTGGAGCGCGATCGGCCGCGAGTTCACCCTCGCCACCAATCAGGTCGACTTCGCCCAGCCGGAACGGTTGGACCTCTCCTACATCAACGCCGCCGGCGAGGAGGAGATACCGCTGTGTATCCACCGCGCGCCGCTGAGCACGCACGAACGCATGATCGGCTTCCTTATTGAGCATTACGGCGGCAACTTCCCGGTCTGGCTGTCGCCCGAACAGGTGCGGGTCATTCCCGTTACGTCGGCCCACAACGAGTACGCAGTCCAGATCGAAGAGCGCCTTGTCGAGGCCGGGGCGCGGGCCTCCGCCGACCTCAGCAGCGACCGCATGAACAACAAGATCCGCCAGGCCCAGGGCATGAAGGTTCCCTATATGCTGATCGTCGGCGATCGCGAGGTGGAAGAAGAGACCGTTTCCCTGCGCCGCCGCGACGGCACCCGCCAGAACGGGATGCCGGCGGCAGAGTTCGTCTCGCTTGTCGTTGAACGTATCGCCAGCCGCGCCAAGACACTGTAGTCAGACCGGCCTTGGCCCTTGCAGGCTACGGCTGTTTGCCAGGTTGCCGCCGGCTCCGGCAGGTTGGAAATTCGGCGGCAACCTGATAACTTGGCGGCGGCTCGTCAAACGTGGGCAGTTTTCGCGTAAAGGAGGAAACCGGTAGTGCCTTGAACCAACCGCGTCTCTTTCCAGCAGAGGCGCAAGTGAGTATGTTTGCTCGCTGGAGTTCAGGCTGGAGAGGATATGTTTTCTCTTTCTGCCGAACACACCTCACTGGATGGCTCGGTGCAGGTATGTTCGGTATGTTTCTGTGCAATATGCGTGTTTAACCGTTCTACCCGGAACCACTGGCTCTCAATGAAGAGCGCTACAGGAGGCAGATGATGCATGATCGTTTTTTTCTGAGTAGATTGGCAGCCGTACTGGTGGCTGCCGCCCTGTTTTTGGCCGGCTGTGATCAATATATGCTACCCAATGCGCAAATGGATGGCACCGTCACCGAGCAAAGCCGGCAGGTGACCAAGGCCGATCGCGCGGGGTTCACGGTGGCCATGGTAGAGAAAGCGCTGCAACGCTACGACGCCGAGGGGCGGGAAGCCACCGTTGACTACTACAACTCTCCCGAAAGCGTGGACGGCGAATGGTACGTCTTCATCACGGACGAGAACGACGAGATAATCGCCCACGCCAACCCGGATCTCCTGGGTGAGAGCCTGCATGGCCCTGTGGGGGTGGATATCACCGGCTATCGACAAGGCGAAGCCATAGCCAGCGCCACCGAGGAGGGGAAATGGGTCGATTACATCTTCCTCAACCTTGCCACCGGCAACCAGGAGTTCAAACATACTTGGGCCGTGCGCCATGATGGGCTGATCTTCGCTTCCGGCTGGTATCAGATTCTTCCCGATTTCACCCGCCGCGCCCCCTCCAAGGCCGATCGTCCAGGCTACTCCGTCCATCTTGTTGAACAGGCCATCCAACGCTACAAGACCGAGGGACGCGAAGCCACCCTCGAATACATCAACTCGCCCGCAAACCTTGACGGCGAATGGTATGTCTTCCTCATCGACGAAAACGACATCCTCATCGGCCACCCCAGAGAGGAGCTGCGCGGACAGTATTCCATAGGCGATGAAATTGGCGAGCTCGGCGTCGACATCACCGGATACCATTACGGTGAACTCCTGCACAGTGTCGACGAGGAAGGCCTCTGGGTCGACTACTTCTTCCTCAATATCGCCACAGGCAACCATGAATACAAACATACCTGGGTCGTCCGTCACGACGGCCTTATCTTCGGCTCCGGCTGGTACCAAGTTCTGCCCGGCTTGCAATTGGGCGCCACCAAAGCGCATCCCGTGGCCTACACCGTGGCCATGGTAGAGCAGGCTCTGCAACGTTATGAAGCCCAGGGCCGGGAGGCGACGGTTGCGTACTACAACACACCGGAGAGCGCGGACGGCGAGTACTATGTCTTCATCTTCGATGAGGACGATCAGCTGATCGCCCACGCCAACCCGGACCTGATTGGCATGGACCTGAAGGGTGACTTGGGCGTCGACGTCACCGGTTACCGCTTCGGCGACCTGATGCTCACCGCGACCGAAGAGGGAGTGTGGGTCGATTATCTCTTCCAGAACCTTTCCACCGGCAACCAGGAGTTCAAACATTCCTGGGTGGTCAGGCGGGATGGACTGCTTTTCGGCTCCGGCTGGTACCAGGTCCTGCCCGGATTGCAATTGGGCGCCGCCAAAGCGCATCCTATGGCCTACACGGTGGCCATGGTAGAGGAGGCCCTGCAACGCTATCAGACCGAAGGCCTGGAGGCGACGGTCGAGTACTACAACACACCGGAGAGCGTGGACGGCGAATACTATGTCTTCATCTTCGATGAGAACGATCAGTTGATTGCCCACGCCAACCCCGACCTGATTGGGATGGACCTGAAGGGAGACCTGGGCGTCGATGTCACCGGCTATCGTTTCGGCGACCTGATGCTCAGCGCGACCGAAGAGGGAGTGTGGGTGGACTATCTCTTCCAGAACCTTGCCACCGGCAACCAGGAGTACAAGCATTCCTGGGTGGTCAGGCGCGATGGGCTGCTGTTTGGCTCCGGCTGGTACCAGATCCTGCCTACGCTGCCTACGGCCGTTACCAAGGCCGAACCTGCTGAGTACACGGTCGCGTTTGTCGACCGGGCGCTCCGCCACTACAAGGCACACGGGCGGGAGAATACGGTTGCCCATTACAACACGCCCGAAAGCGTGGACGGGGCGTGGTATATCTACATCTTCGACGAGAATGATCTGTTAATCGCCCACGCCAACCCCGATCTGCTGGGTATGGACCTGAAGGAAGAGCTGGGCCTGGACTCCACCGGCTATCATTTCGGCGCCGACATGCTGCAAGCCACGGAAGAGGGGTTGTGGGTACACTACGTCTTCGTCAATCCTGCCACCGGCGAGGAGGAGACCAAGCACGCCTGGACCGTGCGCCACGATGGACTGCTCATTGGCTCCGGCTGGTATGAATAGACTTTCGATGCGTGCCCGCTGGGCGCGGTGATAAGGCAAATCAACAGGGGCGCTCGAACGGGTGCTTCTGTTGTTCTCTGGCGCCGCATACGCGCAGTGACGCATGTAGTGCTCACGTAGCGGCAACCTGTTGTCCTGGCGGCGGCCAAACACGAAAACTGTGCTCCGGACAACGACCTGCCGTCTCCAAACCTGAACATCTACAGGTTCTGAACAACCTGATTCAGATAGCAGTTGTCCACCAATTGGGGTAACGTTCAGGTGCGTTTTTCAGGTTTGACGTAGCACTTTTGTAATGTTATACTCTCACGGATTTTACAGTCGATCGTTTTCCACAGATGGTTTTTGACAGCAACCCCATTTTGAAATAGGTGTTTCAATGCGCTACCACCTTAACATTCGGGCGCAAGGATTCATCTACGCAAAAGGGGGAAAGGTGTCTACATCTGTGGTGTTGAGGGCAAAACGCCCAAAGGAGATCAGGAATTAGCAGAAACACAACACGAATCAACCACCGGATTCGTACGCGCGAGGTGCGGGTCATCGATGAAGTTGGCACGCAACTCGGCATCATGGATGTGCAGGCCGCTCTGCAGGCCGCCGAGGAGAGAGATCTGGATCTGGTAGAGGTTGCGCCCAATGCCAATCCACCGGTATGCCGGTTTATGGACTATGGCAAGTACCTCTACGAGAGACAGAAACGGGAGCGGGAGTCACGCAAGGCCCAGAAGCAGATCGAGATCAAGGAAGTGCGCTTGCGGCCTAAGACGGGCGAACATGATATTCAGGTCGTTCTCAACAAAACGAGAAAGTTCCTGAAGGATGGAGCCAAAGTACGGGTACGCATCCGCTTCCGCGGCCGCGAGATCGTCCACCGGGACATTGCCCTTGACTTGATGAAACGGGTGACGGAAGAGTTGGAGGACGAAGCTGTCGTCGAATCCCATCCGGGCTTTGAAGGCCGCAGCATGGTGATGCTTCTCGCCCCAGCCTCGTAGTCGAACTTCATAGCATCCTGTAGCTGCCGACCGCCGAATTTTGAGCTTGGCGGGCGGCTGTGCTATCATTTAGGCTTGCATGACGCCGTCAGTCGCGCATGCGCTGACGGGTGTGACAATGTCCAATGCGCCCCCGCCTTAAGGGGGCGCGATTTTCGTTTAGCTACTGCATATTGTCGTGCAGTTTCAATGCGTCTCTGCATGTAAGAGGCGCGGCAACAAACCGAGAAGACCTATGCCAAAGATGAAGACCCATAAGGGCGCGCAAAAGCGCTTCCGTGTGACGAAGAACGGTAAGTTGCTGCGCCGCAAACAGGGCGGCAACCACCTGCGCCGCAAAAAGCGCAAGGTCAGCGACTACCGCCACAAGATTACGAGCCCCAACAAAGGTCAGGCCATAGCCGCCAAAAAGCTGGTCTCCTAGGCCTGTCTCGACGGGGTCGGGAACCTGGCAGAGCGCAACGTGTTTTTTCGTCCCCGACCCGATTGCAGTTCCATCGCCTATCCAACCATGCAGGCGGCTCAGGCCCAAAGCGACCTGCTCCCAGGCATCGCAACCGTTAGATACAAGGATTCAACCAATGGCACGTTCCAGACCAAAGGTTTATGCGCACAGGCGCCATAAAAAAGTACTCAAGTTCACCAAGGGGCAGTTCGGCAGCCGGTCCAAGCTCTTCAAGCGCGCCAATGAGGCGATGATCAGATCGCTTGCCTTTGCCTATCGCGACCGCCGCACCCGCAAACGTGATTTCCGCCGGCTGTGGATTACCCGTATCAACGCCGCGGCCCGGATCAATGGCATCAACTACAGCCACCTGATCTACGGGCTCAAGAAGGCCGACGTACAGGTCGACCGCAAAGTACTGGCCGATATCGCCGCAAACGATGCAGAAGGTTTCAGCGCCCTGGCTGAACTGGCCAAAAGCCACGTGAACTGATCAATTCGCTGCCTTTCACCGATTGAACGCATTACCGCAGCGGCCGCCCGGCCGTCCCACAACGCAGAGTGCAGATTGCAGAGACATTCGTCTCTGCTTTTTTGTCCCATCTGTCCGGCGCCGGCATCCGATGCGCCCCGATCCCCCCGTGTCGGCGCCGTAACTCTCTCCAGAGAGCCTGCGCTCCAGATTGCCGATGAAAGAGATCACCAGCGCCACCAACCCACAGATCAAACTGGCGGCCAAACTGCACCGCCGCCGCCACCGCCAGGCCCACGGCCTCTGCCTGCTGGAAGGGACGCGCCTCGTGCAGGACGCCCTGACCATTGGCGCAGCCTTCCACACCTGCTTCATCACCGCAGCCGCTAGAGAAGCGCAGCCGGATCTTGCAGCGCAGCTCCAGCAGGCCTGTTCGCTCTACCTGGTACCCCCCGCCCTTCTCGACAAGATCAGCGAGACCGTCTCGCCGCAGAGCATCGCGGCCGTGGTCCCCATACCGGAGTTGCCCCTGCCTCCTGCCGCCGCGTTCTCCCTCATTCTCGACGGCGTGCAGGATCCCGGCAACGCCGGCACCCTCCTGCGCACGGCCGCCGCCGCCGGCGCCGACCAGGTCCTGTTCGCGCCCGGCTGCGTCGACCCGTTCAACGGCAAAGTCCTGCGCGCGGCCATGGGCGCGCACTTCCGCGTCCCAATTCGCGTCCTGGAAACCTGGGAAGCGGTCTGGGCCGCCCTGCCCGCCGGCCAGCCCCTCTATCTGGCGAGCGCGGAGGGCAGCACCCTCTACGATGAAGTCGACTGGAGTCAACCGTCGGCGCTGGTGCTCGGCAGCGAGGCGCACGGCGCGAGTTCACAGATGCGGGAAAGAGCGGAAACCGTAGCGGTTCCAATGGCCGCCGCCACCGAATCGCTCAACGTTGCCGCCGCCGGCGCCGTCATTCTCTTCGAGGCCGCGCGGCAGCGCAGGAACACACGGTAGGGGCGCCCTTCGCAGGCAGTTCCGGCCCCCGCATTCAGATGCGTTTTCCCTGGGCGAAGAGAACAGGGCTTTGACAACCATTTGGGCGCGGGATACACTGATTTTCACTGTGTCTCTACTTTTCGAGACGCACGGGGGAATGTATGGATCTGACAAGCCTACTCGGGTATATTCTGGTCGGCCTGCTCTTCGGCTGGGTAAGCTCGACACTGGTCGAATGGGTCTGGTATCGGGGACGGCGCCGCCGGATCGATCTGTCCGCGATGTCACCCGCCGCGAGAGGTACGCAGCCGCTGCCAGAAGGGCCGGCCGCGCAAACCTTTGGCGCGCCGCCGGGGCCGGCAGCCGCCGCGACCGCGCAGACGGGCCGCCGCGACCGCAGAGACGCCCAGCCAGGGCCACCCGTTGCACAGGACCTTTCGAACCGGCCGGACAACCTCACCGCCGTCTACGGCATCGGCGGGCTCTACGAGCGGCGCCTCTACCAGGTCGGCATCTTTACCTGGGACCAGCTCTCCCGTGCCGACGCCGAATCGCTCCAACAGATCACCAGGGCTCTGCCGGGCAGCGACACCAGCGCCTGGACCGGGCAGGCCCGCGAGCTGGCCCAGGCGAACAACCGCATCGGCGCGGTCTACGACGGACCGCTGCCCGAGGATCTGACCCGCATCGCCGGCGTCGATCAGGTGTTTGAAGATGAACTCTACGCCGCCGGCATCTTCACATACCGCCAGCTGGCCGAGCGCACGCCCGACGAGCTGGCCCGCATCATCCCGGCCCACCTCGCAGGCGAAGAGCTCGACTTCGTCAGTTGGATTGTCCAGGCCGATTCTCTGCGCGACGAATACTACACCGATGAGCCGCCGATCCTTTAGCCTGGACCGTGGCTGTTGAATCTGCAGCCGCTCTGTTTTCCTGGGGTCAAAGTTTGCCCTCATCTACCCCGTAGGCTAAAATTGAGGGCCGTTGTCGCGGGTCCCTAGCTCAATTGGTAGAGCAACGGCCTTTTAAGCCGTGGGTTCTGGGTTCGAGTCCCAGGGGGCTCATTGAGGAAAGAATAGAAGGGGGGGCGCGATAGTCCTCGCCAGGGCGTCGACCACGCGGTCGATGGGCGAGTCGCCAAGTTCAAGTAGCGCGCGGACATCGGGCAAGGTTTGGTCAGCGCCTGGCAGGGCAGTCAAATCGACCATCTGGTCGTCAATCAGAACCCCACAACGTGGCCCGCTTCCTGAGTCGTATGTCAGCAGTTTCATTTATCCCCAATCCTCCTCTTTCAGGTCACAACTTGAGGTAATCTAGTGCCGGTTCACGGCGGCTACTAGCCCTTTACGGCGCCTCTAACTATCCCTCCCACGATGTGCCGCTGCCCCAACATAACTATCAGGATGACAGGAATAAGACTCATGATCCCACCTACCGCGTACAGTTGGTAGGGTTCTATACGAGCAGCCGGGGCGATTTCAAGGATTCTGACAGTGAGTGTCTTTGCATTTTCGCTCGCCGTGAGAATGTTAGCAAGGAGATATTCATTCCATACGCCGATGTACCCGATAAGGAAAGTAGTAACCACCGCAGGCCGAGCGATGGGAAGGATCACATACCAAAAAATACCCAGCCACGTGCATCCATCGATATGTGCCGCGTCATCCAGCTCACGAGGTATAGTCTGAAAGTAGGCAAACAAGAAGTAGATGGCAAAGGATAGGCCAAACGATAGATTGACAAGGATCAATCCAATCTTGGTGTCGTAGAGACCAAGACCTTGATATGCTAAGAAAATTGGCCCCACGGTGGTCATCCCCGGCAAAGCAATGCTGACAACCAAAACGGCAAAGAGTAGCCCCCTGCCGGGAAGTTCGAACCTGTTGAGACCGTACGCTGCCAACCCACCCATGATGGTGCTGCCCAGGGCAGCACAGCCTGCAACAATGACACTATTCATCAGTGTCAGGCCGAACTTCAATTGGCGAAATAGGTGCGGGTATCCCTCGAGAGTGAAATGCTGAGGCCAGTAGCTCTGAGGCAGCATATACACCTCGTCCTGTGTCTTGAACGAGGTGATTCCCATCCAGTAAACGGGAAAGATCAGCAAGACCAATACCAAGGCAAGAAGGGCATATTGTGCTGTAGTTACTAGATACGTTCTTGTTCTGTTGCTCATGTCGCTCCCGTCCTCATCACATGATCACAATTGAATACTGGGGCCTGGTCAATGTCGCCGGTTCTCCCTGTAGATGAGCCAGGTCATGCTTCCCGCAATAAAGACCGACAGCAGCAACAGGAGCACAGTCAGAGCAGAGCCGTATCCAAAATTGAACTGCTGAAAGAGCCGCTCGTAGGCATATAAGGAGATAATCCCGGTTGCGGTGCCGGGACCTCCTTGCGTCAGGGCCAAAATCTGCTCGAAGGTCTGCACCTCGGCCACCCCCCGAATCAACAGGACCACCAGCAATATAGGCAAGAGCAAAGGGAGTGTAATGTGGCGGAATCGCTGCAGTGGTCCGGCGCCATCGACCGCCGCTGATTCATAGAGCCTCTTGGGAATGGCCTTCAGACCTGCCAGCAAAAGCAGCACAGCCCAAGGTACATTCTTCCAGACCGTGGTGACGATTACCGATATCCTGGCCATTGTCGGATCGCTTAACCAAGGCACCCGCGTTGAGGCAAGGTCGAAACGGAGCACGAGATCATTGAACACACCCCCCGCTTCGAAGAACAGCAGCCTGAACATCAAAGCGGCCACCAGGGGAGCTGCAGCCCACGGCATCAGCATAACTGTTTGCGTTAGCGATGTGCCGCGCAGACCCTGAATAAGCAATAACGCTATCCCTAACCCTATCACCAACTCCAACAATGTTGCTGCAAAAGTGTAGATAAACGTGACCTCAATCGATGCCCGAAACAGGTAGTCTTGCGACATACGGGCATAGTTGTCCAATCCGATCCAGGAGCCGGGTCTCGTCATCGTTTTGTCGGTGAAGCTCATCCAGATTGTCTGAATCAGTGGAACACCCGTGAGGAGAAGCCTGAATATCAATGCCGGGAGAATCAGCGCGTAACCTACCCAGTACCTTCTGATGGCTTTCCCGAACGACTGTTTCACTACAGTCTTTCTCTTCACAGCGCTGAGCGTATGTTGTGCCATAAAACTGCTCCAATTCCAGCATGGACAAGAGCCGCTGGCAACAGGCTTGCAGTGCAGATGGCCCCTTGATTCGTTATCAGGGTTTCGGAATGGAGGGACCGAGGGGATCACCTGTTTTGGGCAAGAATCTCTTGCAGAGTGAGCGTTGTAACGCTGCCGTCCTCTTCATCTATATGAATGACATATTCCGGCGTGGTAAAGGCAATGATGAATTCCACTTCTCCATCAGTCGTGGTGAGCGTATAGTGCTTTGCTCCGGCAGGGATGAGCACCGTGTCTCCCGGTTTCAAAGGGTAGGGTTCCCCATCAATGAATTCTGTCATTTCTCCCTTCAGCATATGAATGATCTCATCAAAATCGTGCCATTGTGGACCTACGCCTTTTTGGCCGACTTTGGCCCCTTTGACGTAACCATGAAGCATGGTGATAGGACAATCTCCCAAATCTTTGCTGACAAACCAAACCAGACTGCCGCGCTCCAATTCGTAATACCCTTTCTCTTCGGATTCTGCTCTTGTGATCAATCGCTTTTCCATTCGTATCTTCTCCTATAAAAAGTCAACCGCTTACACGGCTTACTTCGTTTATTTCGTCCTCAACATATCCAGCAGTATTTCAGCCGCCTTGTCGGCGAACTCCGGATCGTTGATGTTGTTGTCCAGTTCGATTAGTGGGATGCCCGGTTTTAGCTTTTCCTTGATCGCTTCGTAGCAGGCCTGATCGGCCTCCGGATCCCAAAAATTTCCACCGACCCTACCCAGCATCGAAACACCCCTGAGTGGAATCACAATCGAGACCGGACCCTTGGCGGCGTTAGCGGCGGCGGCAATCATCTGGCCGATACGACGGTTTTCATCTACATTAGTTCTTAGCAGAGTGGCGCTTGGATTCCACTTGTAGAGATTACGGTCCTTATACTGTTCCGGAACCGTATCAAAGGCTCCGAAATTGGCCATGTCCACACAACCTGGGACAAGGACCGTGGGGATACCAGCCCGAGAAGCGGCCAGACAACGATGCGGGCCGGCACTCAGCCCACCACCACAAACTTCGTCGGCCAGTTCGGTGGTGGTCACGTCCAGACAAGCTGCGATGAAACCGTCCTCAATCATGCTTTCCATCATCCTGCCGCCTCTGCCGGTGGCGTGGAAGGCCAAGACCTCGAAGCCGTTGTCCTCCAGGATCCCCCGGGCATGCTCCACACAGGCCGTGGTATTCCCAAACATGGATGCAGTGATTAAGGGGCGATCGTTTTCAATTTCAGAAGGTTCTAAAGCTAACATGCCGGCCATTGCTCCGGCGGCATTTGTGTAGACCCTGCCGCTGATGCGATTGATCCCAGCGATGTCAACGATCGCTTGAATGAGGGTGATGTCCTTGGTATCCACAATACCCCGAACATCCCCGCCGCCTACGGTGGTGACCAGCACCTTGGGCACACCTAGCGGCAACGCCCGCATCGCTGGGGCGGCAATAGCGGTGCCCCCGCCCCCGCCCATAGCCAGGATTCCGTCCAACCGCCCTTCATCGAACAACCTGCGCACAATAACCGGGAGACCATCAGCCATTATTTGCATGGCTGCATCCTTTCGCCGGCCCAGGCGCATTTCCTCAATGTCTCCGCCACCGGCTTTGGCAACTTCCGCTCGGCCAATATCCGGTTCTAGGCCAGGCTCTCCCATAACGCCGAAATCCACCACAAGGGTACGCAGGCCCTGTTTTTCGATGAGATTTTTAACGAAGGCATACGCCCGGCCTTTCGTATCTAGTGCCCCGGCTAAGACAACTGATTTAATGGCCTTCATCCCCTTTTCTTTGTCGAAACTGATAGTTCTTGAACGCTTTCACGGTACCCAGCACCGCCTTTTCCACCGGAATCCGCTCGATGCTAGAGGCCCCGACAAAGCCTTGGGCGTCCGTTTGTTCATACAACGCCTGCAAATCTTCAGGTTCAGCAAAGGGACCGCCATGGGCCAGACAGATGGCATTGGAATCCACCGCCCAAGCCCCTTCCATTATTTTTTGGGCATTCTCCAGACTTTTTTCCAGGGGGGCGGCTAAGAACCCGATCAGACCCCCGGACGTGCCCCCAACGTGGGCACAGACCACGTCCACCCCAGCCTTAACCATATCTGCCGCCTGTTGTGGAGTGTAGACATAACACATGGTAAACACGTTTCGGTCACGGAGTTTACGAATCATTTCCACCTCTCGGGCAAACCCCCAGGATATGCCAACCGCTTTCCCTCTGGCATCATTCTGGTCTTTAACACTGGGAAGACGCATTTCTATATCTGCCTGGGTGGGAAAATTTATCACCCCATCAAACCTCTGGTCAATGAACTTCTGGATCATTCTATCCAGATCATAGTCCGTCTGATCATTGGCCATGACCCCGGCAATGATCGGCGTATCTCTGACAACATTCTGGATTTCATCAAACATACCCAGGGTAATGGGATTGGAATGTCCGATTGTCTCCGTTTGCAGACCTTTGAGTCTTGAAATGCCGGTGCTGTAACAGATGATCAGATCTGCCCCACCCAATTCCGCACATTTGGCGATGATGCCCGCACTGCAACCGGCACCCAGAATGGTCTGGCCTTTATTGATTTGGGCTCTCAGCCGCCCCAGAATCTCTTCTCTCTCAAATCTCTTCTTCATTCTCGATGCCGCCTTGTTCTCTCTTCTTCACTCGCGAAAGTCGGGGATATCCACACACTTCCCGTCTTTCAGAGCCGATTCGTGTGCACAGATCCCGGCTGCCGAAAAATCGGCTGACCGGATTTCATCCACCGAGGGTTTCCGGTTTTCGACGATACTGCTGATGAATTCATGAATCATATGCGGATGCGAACCGCCATGGTCCCAAGGGTTATGAACATACTTGAATCGCCTGATCTCTTCTGGAAGGAGATCATCCCGGTGTGGCACCACAATTCGTTCCGCGTTTGTGATGAATCCACGATTTATTGGAGACAAATCAGAAGACCTTTTGAGCAACAAGTGATCGATTGTGGGTGCCATCTGCCTGCCGTATGCATAGTCCTCACTATCCTTATCCAACCACTTCCACTCAAATCCCATCTTCTCCCCATAGATGTTGAACCCCTCCCCAAACTGCCGTGTCGTCTGATACCAGAATCGCTTGATATCGGCAACCACATCGGAGTCTTCCAGACGGAAGATCGCCGTTTCAAAAGGAAATGGGTTGACTGCACTCCCCCCGTTTTCTTGTCGGAGGGTGCCTGACCCGAAGCAATGCACCTTGGTCGCGCGTGTCTTCAGGAGAGCCAGTAAGGGACTCACGGCGTGGGTGGCGTAATGCATGGGGGGCGCCGCCACAACTTGCTTGCCATCTCTTTTGGCTCCCTCCAGATCCTGAAAGTGATACCCCTCCATGAAAGTGATCTTCCCCATCTCTCCTCGCTCGTACAAGTCCTGCACGAAGAAGAACTGATCAGAGAAGACATCCGTTTCCATCATCATGTAATTCTTGCCGGATTGCCGCTGGGCTGCAATCACCCGCCACAAATCCTTCAGGGTCTGGGCCATGGGAACCGCGCAGGCACAATGTTTGTTGGCCTGCAGTACAGCCACAGCATGATCCGCATGCATGGGTTGGTCGGTCAGGATATGGACTGCGTGGATGTCGGGATCGGCCAGCATTGCTTCCATATCGCGAAACCGCTTTTCGATCCTGAAGCGGTCTCCTATCTCCTGGAGCCTCGATTCGTCCCTGTCACAGATCGACACCGTGTTGACCTGGGGATGGTGCTGGTATATCGGCACGAAGCCCTGCCCGAACACGCCCACCCCTACGATGCCAATGTTGATATGATTCCTATGGTTACTTATCATTTCCCTCTGATCCAGAATATATACTTGCGTTCTTCCAGATAAAATAATAGAGGTCAGGGAAAGTCTGACCTCTATCCGCTATCCAGCTACATTCCGACTAGACTCAGACCACCTTCATCTCATGCGCCCACCAACTTAATCTCATTTACCGCCCACGCCTGTGCTTCCTCTGGACTCATCTCTCCGGAGAAGAGAAATTGGCAAACGTTGTCGTAAATCTGGTGGAGTTCTGTCATGTGAGGAGAGATAATCGGCGGTGTACGCAGGTTGGAGTCCCGCACCTGTTCCGCCCAACCTGGACCCGCGGCCAACATCGGTATCGCTTTCACAATGTCAGGATCATCGAACATTGATTTTCTGGGTGGCGCTAACTCTATTGCGATCGAAAACTCTTTCAGGATGTCGTCCCGCGCCTGCCACATAAGGTAATCTGTCGCTGCTTCCCGTCTTTCCGGAGAGAGGGCATTGGGGACCATCCAGCCCCAGCCGTGAAGCAGGCCAGTATCGTTAACGGGTCCCTTGGGCCAACGGGTCGGTACAAGGTTCTCCTCGTTCAGAACGCCGCCTTCTACATCCAGTAAAGCTCGGTAACTGAAGTCGGATACGATCCCCCACATAGCTGTTTCGCCGTTGGCGGCTAGACTGACCACATCCCCCTCTGACTCCGACACGATAGAGGGTGGCGTGATCTTGTACTCATGTACCCAGTCGTACATGACCTGCAGGGCTGTGAGCGTTGCCTCGTCGTCCATTGTTTCGGTATTTGCGCCAGCCTGGTTGCACATAAGGAGAGTGGTGTTCCACTGGGGCAAAGGTCGCCAGCCCCAAATGTTTTCCTCAGGTTTCGTATGCGCCATGGCAACGGTTACCAGTTCATCCCACGTCTTAGGTGGTTCCGCAACCATGTCCTTGTTGTGCCAAAACGGCATGACGCCTAACCAGAAAAAGATCCTGCCGACCATTCCTACGGCCTCGTTGAGCCTTCTGATTCCACCCACCAAGTCCTCTTCGTCCCGTAGGAGCGACGCGGTGTCGGACAAGTCGAGAGCCCATCCGTTCGTTGTCCACTGCCCTGCAATCAAGTCGTCGGCCCACAACACGTCCACACCGTCATAGCCGGTTTCACCCCAGAGCGTAAATTTGTTGAGTACCTCGTCCCACCGCGCGGGGAAGGGCTCGTAGTTAACGCGAACTCCGGTTTCCTCTGTGTAACGTTCGTGAAATGGTTCGACTACGGGGGTACCCCAGCCAAAGATGTTAATCTCCGTGATTTCTTCAGCTGGAAGCGCTTCGGCTGCGGGCGCCTCTGGCGCCGCCGAGGGCACGCAGGACACCAACAACGCTCCTGTGGCGGTGGCGGAAGCCAGTCGCAAAAACTCACGTCGACTTGGGTTTGTACGGTTCATTTTTTAACTCCTTGTAAAGACTTCGCCATCAAAACGTTCATTGACTCCAAACTAACTCTGGAATAAGATAGCTCAGCCATGATGGCACACTGGATTGGGGTGAACAAGGATATCTTTAGGACATCTTTAGGACATGCAAACGTTCAAAACCTTTGAACGGAATCTACACGAAGGGTTGGCCAATCTCCACGATCCCACGTACCAGCCGCCCGCGTTGCTGTGGCAGGTGTTGGGGTGTCAGCCACTGCAAGAGGGTAAGTCCTTTCAGGCCGCCATCATCCAGGCGATTGAGGCGCTGAAACCGACAGCGGCTATTGCCCATCAGGACCGTAGCCGGCGCATCCATGATCTGTTGACCTATCGTTATGTTCAGGGGCTGACACAAGAAGCCACGGCGGAACGTATGGGCTTCACGCCCCGTCATGTGCGCCGTATACAGGATCAAGCCGTGCATGGCCTTGCCCAGTCCCTTTGGTCGCAACGCCGCTGGGAAAAGAGCGAGAGAGGGGTTGCGTCCCCGATAGAGCAAACTGGTTCAACTGAAATAGATGGCGCACCACTCACCAGTGGCGCCAGAGGGGCAACCGATCCCTGGCGTGCCCAGGTGCAGCAGGAGTTGGCCGCTATGCAGCAAAACGCGCCCGCGGCCGTTAGCCATATGGGATCTGTGATAGAAGGCGTGGTGAAGGTGGGGCAGGCGCTAACCGCCAAACATCATACCCAATTGACGGTTGCACCCATTCCAGACGAGTTGACAGCGGCGATTCATCCCGTAGCCCTACGCCAAATCCTGCTGACGGCCATCGAGAAGTTGGTGAATCGATGTCCGGCGGGCGAAATCACTCTCAGGATTGAAATGGCAAGGAACGTCATCACCATCAGCGTGGCCGGTGGCCCCACAGTTGCCGGTGCGCTGCCCAACAGCGACCTCATCCAGTCGCTTCTCGCCGATCCGGGGGGTGCCCTCCACATCTATCGGAGCGGTGAAACCATTGTCTTTCAGATTACATTGCCTTCAACTGCCGGCGCCGCGGACACAGAGGCCGTGCCCGTACTCGTGGTGGACGATAACGCCGACCTGGTGACCTTTTACCAGCTCTATACCGCCAATACCCGCTATCAGATCATCCATCTTGCCGATGCCCAGCGTCTCTTTGACACCATTGCCACGGAAAAACCAGTTGCCATCGTGCTGGATGTTCTACTCCCTGATATGGATGGCTGGGAGCTATTGACCTATCTGCATGAGCACCCCGATACCCGGTCCATCCCCGTTATCATTTGCTCCGTCATCCGTCGGGAAGATCTGGCTTTGGCGCTGGGGGCCGCGCAATACTTGGCAAAACCTGTCCGTCGCCAGGAGTTTGTGCAGGCGTTGGATCGGGTGTGCAATCGGGTGGCAGCCTAAGCGTAGGACCACTGCTGAAGCGTTGACGAAAGCGCTTAGGTTGACTCATCCGCTGAATCAACCTCACCATCAGGCTGCAGCAACATAGCCGAAAGCCGCTGCGAGCATTCCAGTAACTTCGGAACCGACATCCCCAACCCCATTGTCGCCACCAGCACGGGGCTTCGTGTCGGCCAGGAAACCTGATCTTCTCCGGAGACGGTGATCACCGGAATGTCACGGAGAGTCGGGTCCAGATTCTTCTCCGCCAGCACCTGCCAACCGGACATATCGGGCATGAGAATGTCCAGCAGAACCAGATCCGGCGCGTCCCCGCTTTGGACACAGCGACGTAGCATCGCCAGCGCTTCGGCGCCGCTGGCGGCGGTTTGGCTCTGCAGCGTTGGATCGATAATCGAGAGCATGCGCGTATAGAGCTCCCGAATGTCCGGGTCGTCGTCCACAATCAGCAGCCGCTTCACCGGCCTGTCTAAAGTGTCAATCGCCGTCACCAAATCAGCCCGTCTGACGGGTTTGATCAGATAACCAACCGCCCCAGCCTCAATGGCCATCTCTATTTTTCTGGGGAAGGCGCAGCCAACAATAGGCATATCGGGCAGGGCCTGACGGGCCTCTTCAACGTGTGTGACCAGTTCTTGGGGCGAGGGCGAATTGAGGATCAGCGTATGGGCCGGATGGCTTTGCAGCTGATCGATTGCCTGGGAAAGATTGCGCGCACCGGCCCATTCCATGTCATCGACATAGCGGGTGAAGAGGTCGGTCAGCTCGCCGTTTTCATCGCAGATCAAGATGCGCTGTTTGCGGGGCATCTCGGGCAATTGGGGCCAGGTTGCCCGCTCGCGCCACATCCAATCTTCGGCGACACGCCGCTCAACAGGTGGCTGGTCACCTTCGCCCAACACCAGGTCAGCCGGCTGGATCGGAAGCCGAAACGCGAAGGTACTGCCTCTTCCCAGTTCGCTTTCCGCCCAAATCCGGCCATGATGGCGTTCGATGAACTGCCGGCTGATGCTCAGTCCCAAGCCGCTGGTGCCATGGCTGGGTTGTGATTGTCCTGCTTGGGCAAAGAGTTCAAAAATCCTTTCCAATTCGTGAGCGGCGATACCGGGGCCCGTATCGGTTACGCTGATCTGGACTTCATTACCCAGTCGCCTGGCGTCGACTGTAATACCCCCATGCTCGGTATACTTGGCCGCATTGCTGACTAGATTGAGCACGACCTGACGGACACGGGTTCTGTCGCAGTAAACCAGCGGAAAGTCGTCGGCAATACTGATCTGAAGATTGAGCTCTTTCTGTTCGAGCAGCGGACGCACCACCATCATCAGCGATTTTTCAAGTTCATCGGCCAAATCTACCCATTCCCGATGCAGAGCCAGGCGGCCCACTTCAGCCTGGCTCAAATCCAGAACATCGTCGATCAAACCGGCCAGGTGATCGCTGTTTCGTTGTACGATTTCCAGGATCTGGTAGAGCCGGGGCGGTATCGGTTCGCCATACACCTCAGGGGCCTCGACTAACGTATCGATCAGCCCCAGGATCATATTCAGGGGCGTGCGAAATTCATGGCTGATTTTGGCCACAAAGGCTGCTTTGGCCTGATGGGCTTCCTCGGTAATCTGACGTAGGGCCACCAACCGCTGATTGAGCAGTTCCTGGGTCTGGTAGGCGGTCTTCAGGTCCTCCTGCATCTGGACTAACTGGACTTTCTGATCCCGAGTTTCATCTAATAGCCGCTGCGCTCGTTGAAACTGATCGTAAAACCATTGGCTGCGTTGATCCTGGAGGCGGATGATGACCAACAACAGGCCGATTACCGTCCATATCGTGCCAACCGTCACGGTCATCGTCATAGGATCTACCGCTGTTCCGGTGATGGCTGGGGAGAGAAACAGAACCCACAGGGTTTCCAATAATCCGGTTAGGACGGCTACAGGCCAGGAGAGGAGGGCCGAGGCCACTATGGGCGGCAGAACCATCAAGAGTAGCAGGATAGGCGCACCATACCAGACGAAAGCCACACTGGTACAGACGACCAGCGCAACGACCGTGAACCAGTGGCTGAGCCTGGTCCCACCCAACCGATCCAGTAACCAGATGAGCGCAGCCAGGCCAAAACATACCCAGGGTATTTGGATGAAGGGCAACCGTTGTGCCGGCTCAACCAGCAATTCGCCCGTGAACGTCACGGTTAACCCTAGGCAGATCAGCGCGGCAATAACCCAGGTGAGCGACAGGCGTAACTCCGGGTCGATTGCCAACGCGGGGTTTGGCCTGAACTCGTTCGTTTTGATTTGTGCCGTCATAAGTGCCCCCTGCCGCGCCATCTACCGATGATGTACGACCTGGTTTCTGGTTTACTTAATCGCAGTTCTTAAATCCGCTTCGCTATCCGTGCGGTCTGCCTGCTCTGGCAAGGCCGCTCTGCCACTCTCTGCCCTTCCGCCCCGCATAGAGCATGTAGTAGGCGTCCCCGGCCTCAAAGACCTGCGGCGTCAGGATACCGTCGCAGTCCCATGCCCCGCGCGCCGCGGCGGGCGTGAAGATCGGGTTGTGCGGGTTCGCCTCAAAGCTGCGGAAGTCCCGCGTGCGCACATGCCCGATCTGCCAAACCTCGCTTTCGTCCGCCCGCCCGCCGTACAGAATGTGGAAATAGCGCGGCCCTTTGAAGATCTCCGCCTCGCGCACGCCGCCGCTGTCCCACGCCAAACCGCTGCCGCTGAATATCGGATTGGCCGCGTCCTTGGTGACGGCCGCAGGGTCGCTGGTCGGCGCGGTCGCGTGGCAGATGACCGGCGGCCCCTCCGATTCGCCCGTGTAGACGATGTGGATCGTGTCGCCGTCAACCGCCATAGAAGGGTGCGACGAGCCCGCGCTTTCGTAAGGCGTGTCCGCCGCAATCACCGGCGTTTGACGCACGCGCGTCCACGCGCCGAAATCCCCGTCGCCCACCAATAGCCCCGTCTGCTTGGGCGGCTTGAACCGCCGGCCGAGATAGTAGACATAAAACCTGTCGTCAGCCGGATTGAGGAAGGGGAACGGGTACTCGGTGGTGAAATCGTCGAACCCGGCCTCCGAGGGCACCAGGACGGGATTCCTCGGGTCGTGTGTAACGGCCGCAGGGTCGCTCGCCGGCGCCGTGCTGTGCATCAACACCCAGAAGTTGTCCTTTCTGCGCCTGCCCCACAGGTAGTGGACCGTCTCGCCCACCACCATCGCATGCGCGGCCGCAGCCCACTCCGGCGGCTCACAGAAAAAGACCGGGTTGCCCTCCCCGATACGTTCGAAACTCGCAAACAGGTCGAACGGAATCTCATCATGCGCTGATCTGCTCATACTGTCTCCTGAATATGAAACGCGGCGTAAGTGGATCCCTCTTGATACCAGGACTCTTCGCCCGCGTTACGAAATACGGAAAAAAGCCGGTCTCCCATATTGACCGCACAATAGTAACTGTCGCGTACGCGGAAATGCACTAAGAACTAAAAACTGACTACTAAAAACTACTACCCAAAACCCAGCCCACCAGGTTACCGAACAGCCGCTCCGCCACCGGATCTTTACCGAGGTTTTCAACGAGCCGGTGCGTACACAGGACGTAACTGCCTTCACCGTGCGCGATCTGCGTCAGGTCGGCCCCGTGGAAAGCCGCGGTCACGCCGGTGTAGTTTTGCTTGTGTTTCAGCCCGGCGTACCAGTCATAGGTGACATTGCCGCTGATCCAGTCCGTCTCCGGCGTCACGATCGACCAGCGCGAAACCACGTCGCGGTACTCCTGCCCCATCAGGCAGGCCGACGGCAGACCGTCGTAGACCGGATGCTCGCGCACAACGTGGCTGCACGGCGTCCACAGACCTTTGCCGCTGTAATAGGTTACCGTGAACGGCAGCAGAAGGTCCTTTGGCAGGTGTTTCTCCATGCGATACCTGGTAGTCAGCGTGTTCTCCGGCGGCATGCCCAGGAAGACGGCCGTCCCGCCGCCGCTGACCCATTGCCCCAGTTCGGCGAAGACCGGCTGCCCTTCGCCGCCCCAGCCATTCAGGTTCACCAGCGTTCGTTGACCGCGCGGCGTGTCCCCCGAAAACGTCGTGGACCGCAGGTCAGAGCCGGCCAGATACGCGCCCAGCGCGCCGTCGAGATCGATCAGCGCAACCTCCTGCCCGGGAAGGGCCGACCCCGCCTGCTCCAGTACATAGAAGCTGGAGCAGTTACTCGTAACCGTCTCTGCGCCCGCAGCGAACGCGACCTTGACCAGGCAGCGCCCCGCCAACCCGTCGGTGGCGACGCCGAACTCGCCCAGATCAACGATCCCCGCCGGCAGCGTCGTCTCTTCGCTGTGGTCCAGCACGCGCCGCCCGTCGCCGGCCGTGACCTGCAGCGAAAGCGTCCCCGCCACAGCCTCCTCGTCATTGACCGACGTCAGCAAGACCTGCACATCCTGCCCTGCATAGACATTCTGCCGGCTCGGGCGAACTGCGATATAGCGGTCGGCAAAGGTCTCCTGGATCGCATAATAGGCGCGCTTGGGGTTGCGGAAATTGTCGATCAGACCTGCGCCCACGATCCAGTCGCCGTCGTTGAGCGAGTGGATGCCGATACCGGCGATGTCGCCGTTGATGCGGCAGGCCTCGGCCATCAGCTTGTTGCCGGTGTAGTGGACCTCCTGGCAAGCCAGCATGAAGTCGTGGAACGTCGGAAAGACCTCCTCCAGCCCCGTCCGTTCATAGACCGCCAGGTAGGAGTCGTGCAGGCGTTCGTGGATGCGGTAGTCCGGCGTGATGGGGTTGCCCTCGCGGCGGTACTGGGCCATGTTGGCTTCCAGGTCGGGGATGCTGCCGTAGCCCAGTTCGGAGATGTTGGTCAGCAGGCCGGGCTCGATGTGGCTGCGCGTGTGCCGGCCCAGACTCGTGCGTCCCATCGCCGCCAGCTCCGCTTCCGTCTTGCCCAGCAGCATCAGATTGTCGTAGTTCTCCTGCGCGAACGGCGTGCCCGGGTAGTCGTGCACGTCGTTGATCAGCGTCGGCTCGTACGAACCGGGTAGATAGACGCTGCACAGACCGGCAAAGCCGCCCGCCTCGTCGATGATCAGCCGTGTGGGATCCAGCTCGCGCGCATTCAGCGAAGTCGTGTGCCGCAGACGTTTCAGCCCGTCCCGCAAAATCTCGTTGAACATCTCCCAGATCACGATCGAGGGATGGTTGCGGTCGCGCAGCACCATCTCCGACACTTCGTTCTCGATCCGCTGCCGCGTGTAGGGCGTAATCTGCGGCCAGTTGTCCATGCACTCGACCGGCAGCGCGCCCACGTACAGCACGCCCATCTCATCCGCCATATCGTAGACCACCGGCGGCTGCGGCTTGCGCCAGGGCCGGACCATGTTGATGTTGCCCTCTTTGATCAGCCTGAACTCCTTTCGGAGCAGCTCCAGATCCCGCGGATAGGCCAGCGAATGGGGGTAGAAGGCCTCGTTGAAGGTAGTCTTCAGGACGATCTTCTTGCCGTTGAGATAGAAGCTCTTGCCCTCGGCCGTGAACTCGCGAAAGCCGAACCGCGTCTCCACCCGGTCCGAGAGCCTATCCCCCAGCTGCACGCTGGTCGTCGCCAGGTAGAGGAAGGGATCATCCAGCTGCCACAGCCTGTGGCCGGCCACGTTTAGCTCCAGCGCCACCTCGCTTCTGCCCGGCCGCAGGTTATGTTCGGCACCGACCGAGCCTGCGGACCCGCCGTCCGCCCAGGACGCGATCCGGCACTCCACTTCCGCTTTCTGGCTCTTGAGGCTGGTATTGCGCAGCGCCAGCTCTACCCGCACGTCGCCGGAACCGGTGTCGCCCGTCACAAATACGCTTTCAATGTAGACGGCATCCGTGGCGATCAGCGAAACGGGCTGCCAGATCCCGCCGGCGATGGCGCCGCGCCAGTGCGGCATATCGTCCCGCCCCAGCCCGTCGATCACGACATCGCGCGTGATCAGCGGCGTGATGACGCGCACCGCGATGAAGTTCTCCGCGCCCGCATCCAAGAGATCACCGATCTCCAACTCGAAGCCGGTATAGCCGCCTTCATGCGCGCCCGCGGCCTCGCCGTTGACCCAGACCTCCGCCCGGTAGTTGACCGCCTCGAACCGCACGCGGACCGTCTTGCCCTCCCACTCCGCCGGCAGATGGAAGCTCTTGCCATACCACGCAACGCCCTCGTAGTCCTGCCTGAACTCCTCCAGGCAGGCGGGAACCGCAACCTCCTCGATGGCGTGGTAGCTGTGAAACCGTTCTCGATGCTGCCAGTTGAGCGTGCGGCCCTTGTTGTCATGGTCGAAGATGACCTGCCAGCTGCCGTCAAGAGAAAATGTGCGATTCATAGGTGGTCTGTTCCCTATTGATTGTGACTTTCGGATCGGTGTCTTCAGCAACTGGTATTCACCCCACAGCAGGGGGCCACCAAAACTAAGAACTAACCACTAAAAACTAGAAACTGCTCCTAAGGTCCTGCTTCACCCGTCGCCATGATCGTGCCCGCGGGCGGCAGAACGTCAGTCCGGCTGGGGAGGTCGTCGCCGATTTCCGCCAGCCAGTCCATCAGCTGATTGCGGAGCTCGGCTTGGGTGGCTGCCTGGGCCGGCTCTTCCGTCAGGTTTGTCATCTCGTGCGGGTCGGTCTGCAGGTCGTAGAGCTCGTCAATGTCTTGCGGATTCCACACGTACTTGTAGCGTTCGTTGCGGATGGCGCGCACCGCGAAGTTCATGCCGTTGTAGAGATTGTAGACACCGTACGCCGTCTGCGGCCATCCGGCCGGGCGCGTGCCCGCGCCCACCAGCGGCAGCAGGTCCCGCCCGGCGCGCGGCGCCTCCGGGGTAGCGGCGGCGTCGATGAGGCCGAAGAGCGTCTCGCCCACGTCGATCAGCGAAACGAAGGCATCCTGGTTTGCAGGCGCCCTGCCGGGACTGTGTATGATCAGCGGGATGCGCCAGACCTCCTCATAGAAATAGGCCCCCTTGTCGAAGCGGTTGTGCGCGCCCTCCATGTCGCCGTGGTCGGCGACGAAGACCACTGTCGTCGACTCCTGCAACCCCAGCCGCTCCAGCGCGTCCAGCACTCGCCCGATGGCTTCGTCCACCATCATGATATGGGCGTGCGAATAGGCGACGACCGTGCGCCACTCCTCCTCATCCAGCGGCGAGGTGTCCATGCAGGGCCACCAGGCCACGGGATGAAACCAGGGCCTGCCGGGGCAGTTGTCGCCCAGGTTGGCAGGCAGCTCGACCTTTTCTCTCAACGCCTGCGCGATGCCGATGTACGGCTCGGGTAGATGATGCGGAAAGTGCGGTTCGGCGGAGGAGACGGTCAGAAAGAACGGTTTGCTGCGCTCGCCCGCGGCCCACTCTTCGAGGAAGCGGACGCCGTTCTCCATCACCGGGAAGGGCGGGCACTCCTCTTTGGGCTGGGCAGTATCGCCCCAGAACGGCGCGCGGCCTCTGATGAGTCCCTGTGTCTGCCGGTCGTAGTTGTTCTTGGCGAATTGGTAGGAAAAGTTGCTGGTTTCCGGATCGTAGGGCCGGCGCTGCGCCTCCGCGTCGGGGTCAAAACGGTGCGCGCCGCGCGCTTCCGGGTTGATCGGCCCGAGATGCCACTTGCCGAAGTAGCCGACGTGGTAGCCGAGCCGGGCCGCTTCGTCGATCCAGGTGCGTTCCGTCAGCGGCGGCGAAAACTGCTGCGAGTATCCCACCGCGTAGTTGTCGGTGATGCCCGTTTCGTGCGGCCAGCGCCCCGTGAGCAGCGTTCCCCGCGCCGGCGTACACAGGGGGCAGGTGGTAAAGGCGTTGCTGAAGACCGTTCCCGCAGTCGCCAGCCGGTCGATATTGGGCGTCGGGATCTCCGCCCCGCAAAAGCTGAAAGCCGAAGCCGGCCACTGGTCCGTCAGAATGAAAAGCACATTTTGCGCGCGCATCGAAAAACTCTCCAATAATTATCAAAATCAACCTGTCGGGGGCGAGAGAAGTTACTCACTCCTCACTTCTCTTCACTCTCTCCTCGCCCTTACCCCTTCGCCCCGGTCGTGGCGATCCCCTGAATGAAGTAGCTCTGGAACATGAAGAAAATGAAAATGACCGGCAGCGAGGCCACAAAGGAGGCCGCCATTAGATGGTTCCAATCGGTGCCGTACTGGTCGCGAAAGCCGTTCAGCCCCAGCGGAATCGTCCACTTGTCGACGTCGTTCAGGACGATTAAAGGCCACAGAAACTCGTTCCAGTTCCAGAGAAAGGAGAAGATGGCAACGGTTGTCAGGCCCGGTATCGCCAGCGGCAGCAGAATCTGCCACAGAATGCGGAACGGCCCGCAGCCGTCGAGCTTGGCCGCCTCATCCAGCTCCAGCGGCAGGGTAAGGAAGAACTGGCGCAGCAGAAAGATGAAGAAGGGGCTGCCGCCGAGAAAGTTGGGGACGATGAGAGGATAGTAGGTGTTGATCCAGTCCAGACTGCGATAGAGGATGAAGAGCGGGATCATCGTCACCTGCCAGGGCAGCATCATCGTGGCCAGCAGGATGATAAAGAGGATGTTCCGCCCCGGAAAGCGCAGGCGGGCGAAGCCATAGGCGACGACCGCGGAGGACAGAATCTGCCCGACCACGCTGAGAACGGTGACGTAGATCGAATTGCGGAAGTAGAGGCCGAACGGCATGACCGTCAGCGCCTCGATATAGTTGCGCCACAGGATCGGGTCCGGCATCCACTGCGGCGGATATTGGAAGATCTTCTCCATCGGCTTCAGCGAAGTGGAGATCATCCACAGAAAGGGCACCAGGAAGGCAACCGCGCCGGCCAGGGCCAGCAGGTGAATCAAAAGACTGCTGCTCCAGTTCAACAGCTGATATCGATTGGACGGCAAACCGATGGTGTTTCTCATCGTTCGCGGCGGGTGTCCGGTGGCCACTATCAGGCGCCTCCAACTCTGCCTTCGTAATGCACCCAGTGTTCCGACGAGCGCAGCATGGCCAGCGAGATGACCAGAACGACCACGAACAGGACCCACGCCAGTGCCGAAGCATAGCCCATGTGGAACCATTCGAAGGCGTTGCGGTAGATGTAGAGGACAAGGAAAAGGGTCGCGTTCCCCGGGCCGCCCGCGGTCATGATGTAGGCCTGCGTGAAGATCTGGAAGCTGCCGATCACGTTCATCACCAGGGCAAACAGAACGACCGGAGACAACATCGGCAAAGTCACCTTCAGAAACCTCTGCCACGTGTTGGCGCCATCGATCGTCGCCGCCTCGTAGAGATGGGCCGGGATTCCCTGCAGGCCGGCCAGGAAGATGACCATGCCGGTTCCCACCTGCCACAGACTCATGATAATCAGCGCGGGCAGCGCCCAGCGCGATGAATGAATCCACTGCGGGCCTTCGATGCCGAACACCCTGATGATCGAGTTCAGAACCCCGTATTCAGGGTTGAAGATCCAGATCCACATCATGCTGACCGCCACCAGTGGAATGACGGCGGGCAGATAGTAGATCGTACGGAAGAGGCGGCGGCCGGCCAGCTGCTGATTCATCAGCAACGCCAGGGCGAGCGAAAGTACGGCCGAGACGGGCACGCGGAAGATGACATAGATGACCGTCACCTTGATGCTCTGCCAGAAAAGGTCGTCTTTGAACAGCAGCTTGTCGAAGTTGCGCAGGCCGATGAATTCCGGGGCCGACAGGATGCGCCATTCGGTCGAACTGATATAGAAGGCAGCCAGAATCGGCGCCAGTTGAAATATCAGAAAGCCCAGCAGCCAGGGTGAGATGGCGATGTAGCCGGCGATGGCTTCCTTGCGCGCGATGCCGCTCATGCGCGGTCGTTTTCCGGCCGCGAGACCGTTTCTATCCTGATTGGCCTGCGCCTGCCGGCTGCGCATCGCCTCTCCTTTTCCGAAAATCAGCAGTTTGTTGCCTCTATTGTAAGCGCCGAATGAAAAGAGGAGAGGAAACAGTCCCCTCCTCTTTCGACTCATACGGGCAACAGTGGCGCTCAACGTATCGCGACTAATTTCCCCAGTATCCGGCGAGGATTTCGTCGACCTGGGGTCCGGCCGCCGCGACCGCGTCCTCAACCGATTTTTCCCCGAGAAATGCCAGGTTCAGCTCAGGCGTGATCGCCCTGGACATGATCTCCGTAATCGGCGCGATCGTGGGCCAGACCTGCATGTGGGGGGCACTGTCGATAAACACCTGCCGCGTCGGCGGTTTGGGCAGCCCCGCGAAGTGTTCGCTCTCGGCAATATGGCTCATCGCCGGTACGTCGCCGATCGTCTGCGCCACGGTGATGTTGCTTTCCTCGTCGCTGATGATCTTGAGGTACTCCCAGGACCAGTCCGCGCTCTGTGTCCCCTTGGGAATGCCGTGCCCATAGTATTGGGTATAGCCAACCGGAGGCTGGCCCGCGGCGCGCGGCAGCGGCCCGACGTCCCAGTCCAGCCCTTCAACGCGCGTCAGTGCGCCGATCCCCCAGGCGCCGGCCGTGAACATCGCCACCCGCCCGGCCGTAAAGAGATCCTGTGCGCTTCCCAGCCCCTCGATTTCGGCCGGTGTGGGGGAGACCTTGTGCGTCAGCCGCAGATCTGCCAACCACCGGAGCGCGGCCAGCGCTTCCGGGCTGTCGAGGCCGGAGGACTTCTGGTCGTCCGACAGCACGTCCCCGCCGCCGAGCCGCAGGAAAGGATACCAGTAGGGGAAGAACATGCCGTACACGTCGGTCCTGCCGTCCCCGTCGGAATCTGCCGTTAGGGCCCGGGCCGTCTCCAGGAACGAGTCCCAGTTCCAGGTATCGTTCTCCCACGAGGTGGGCAGATCGTCCAGGCCGGCCTCGGCGAAGAGCGCCCGGTTGTAGTAGATGACGAACGGGTTCCAACCGCGCGGGACGGTAACCAGTTGGCCTTCGGTCGTGCCCAGCTCGATGATGCGCGGGTAGAACACATCGAAACTGAATTCGTCGTCGGCGTCGGCGAAAGGAATCACGTTCAGCAGCGCTTCCTGGCCGCGGAAAAAGGGCTCCCACCTGTGGTTCAGCTGCATCGTGTCGGGCGGCGTCCCGGCCGCGATCGCGGTCAGCACCTTTTCGCCGTACTGTCCGCCGGGCACGGAATTCTGGCTGGCCGTCACGTTCGGGAACTTATCGGTCATCCGCTGGGCGAGGATTTCACGGTCTTCGATGAACTCCGGCCGCGTACCCCAGTACTGGGCGACAAGCTCGATAGGCTCTTCCGACATCGATTCGCCCTCGTCGGCCGCAGCCGCGCCGGAGTCGTCTGCCACGGGGGCGCACGCCGCCATCAAGGCGCCGCCGGCGACCAGCGCCGAGCCCTGCAGGAAATGTCGTCTGCTCAATTTTTCAGCTGTCATCCCCAATCTCCTTTACACTGATATTCTCTCTCTTCATTCCTCTTCTCTCGATCCTCGTCCTTTGGGCGGTCGGCCGCAAGCGGCCTCCCTTGTGCGGGGGGACACCCCCCGCAACGCCCCCCTCTGCAAGCCCCACCGTCGTGGACAATTGGAACGGTTGAGGCCAGCGACCCGAGCCCAACAGCCCGCGCACTCCCTTTCCCCTAACCCCTGCCGTTCGCAGTTCGCTAGAAACTAAAAACCAGAAACTGCCCTACTGCTTCATACCGCTCAGAGCGATGCTGGAGATGAACTGCTTCTGCAGCAAAAGGAAGACCACGATGACCGGCACACAGGCGATTACCGAGCCGGCCATCTGGATATGGATCAGCGTTATGAACTGCCCCTGCGCCATCGCCAGGGCCAGTGGGAGGGTGAACAGCTCCTTGGAGTTGATCACCAGGACCGGCCAGAAAAGCGTGTTCCAGATGCCGAGGAAGCTGAAGATACCCAGCGCGCCCAGGCCGGCGCGGGAGAGCGGCATAATCACGTACAGGTAGATGTGCCAGTGGTTGCCGCCGTCGATCAGGGTCGCCTCATCCAGGCTGATCGGGATCTGGTTGAAGAACTGGCGCAGCAAAAAGGTGCCGAACGGGCTGAAAAGACCGGGGAAAATCAGGGCGGTGTAGGTATCGATCAGCCCGGCAGACCAGACCATTGTGTACAACGGGATGATGGTCACGTAGTGGGGGATCATCATCGTGGCCAGAAAGAGCAGGAAGATGGTGTCGCGGCCGGGGAAGCGCAGCCGGGAGAAGGCATAGGCGCCCAGCGAACAGACGACCAACTGGCCAACCACCGATACCGTGGTGACGACGGCGCTGTTGAACAGCGCGCGGCCGATGTTGTAGTTGACGACGGACTCGACGTAGTTGGTCCACTGCGGCACTTCGGGTATCCAGATCGGCGGGAACGATTCGACCTCCTGCAGGGTCTGCAGCGACGCCGAAATCATCCACAGGAACGGGAATAGCAGCGCCGCCGCACCCAGGGCAGTGACCAACTGCAGGGCAACGGTCTCTCTGCGCCTAAGCTTCATTGAAAGTCTCCACGCCTATTCGCGCTGTCTACTGGTAGAAGACCCATCGCTTTTGCAAGACCCATTGGACGAGGGTGAAGAGCAGAATAATGGCAAACAGGACCCAGGAGAGCGCCGCCGCGTATCCCATGCGCAGGTTCTGGAAACCGCGCGTGTAGATGTAGTAGCTCAAGGTCCGGGTCGAGTCGGCGGGGCCGCCGTCGGTCATGATGAAGATCGGGTCGAAGATCTGGAGCGTGTTGATGATGCCGATGATCAGGGCGAAAAACATCGCCGGAGAGAGCAGCGGCAGCGTGATCTTCCAGAACTGTTGCAACTTCGAGGCGCCGTCGATGCTTGAGGCCTCGTAAAACTCATTGGGTATCGATTGCAGACCGGCCAGGAGGATAATTGTCTTCCAGGAGAGGGTTTTCCAGGTGATGGTGATAATGACGGCCGGCATGGCCCATTCGGGTCGTGACAGCCACGGGATCGGGTCGATGCCCAGCGGTCCCAGCATGGCGTTGATCGGTCCCTCCAGGCTGTACATGTAGCGCCAGGCGATCGCGACCGCGGCCCAGGTGGTGATCAGGGGCAGGAAATAGATCGTACGGTAGAGGTCGATGCCGCGCATCGCGTTTTTGAGCAGCAGCGCTGCACACAGCCCCAGGAGCGTATTGAGCACCTCCAAACCAACTGTAATGTAGAGCGTGTTTTCGAGCGTGTGGTAGAAGGTTGCGTCGGTGGCGATTTCGGTGAAATTTTTCAGACCGACGAATTTCATCGGGTCGATTATGTTCCACTCGGAAACACCCAGCACCAGGGCGGTGCCAATCGGGAGCACCTGCAGAAGGAAGAGGCCGAGAAGGCTTGGGGCCAGAAACAGGAGCGCGACATAGAGATCCTTGTGACGTCTCCCCCTGGGCCGCATAAAGGACAAGGGGGCGGAAACCGTGTGCGCCTTTTGGCCGGTCGCCATGGTTACTCTCCAGAATTGCGGGTAGTGTAGAGAGAGAAGCAGGGAACGGGAGCCCTTCTCCAACCCTGCTTCTCTCTACTTGGTCCTGATTTCCTTCTTTTTGAGCTATGCCTCCAGCAGCGGTTCGGTCTCAAGCTTGATCTGGACGGCAGCGTCTTCGGCTGATTTCTCGCCGATGGCGACCAGGTCCATTTCGCGGTCCCAGATTTCAAGGAACTCCTGATTGCGTCGGATGAAGGGCTGCGGGTGCACCGTATCCATCATGAACAGGTAGGATTCGGGATGCACGGGCGGTTCGAAGAGGAAGGAGTCCGACTCCATCGCCGCTTTCACCGAGCTGCCGGCGTGGCCGTTGCGCAGCAGGAACTTAGCGCCTTCCAGCGATGCCGTGTACTGGATCATATCCCAGGCTGCGTCGGGATTGGGTGCGCCCACGGGGATCGTGTAGGAGAAGCCGCCGGTCCAGGTGGCGTACTGTACCGACTTGGGCTGTGGCACGACGCCCCAGTTGATGTCCGAGCCTTCCATGCCCTTGCGGGTCCAGGTGCCAACGTCGCGCAGGGCCAGGCGGCCCTGATCGAACAGGCCGCCGGCGCCGGCATCCGCCGAACGCAGGTTGGCCGGCCCCAGTTCATGCACCAGGTAGAGGTCGAACTTCCACTGGATCGCCTCAACTGCGGCTTCCTGGTCCACGAGTACCTCGGTCTTGTCCTCGTTAAAGATATTGCCGCCGTTCTGCCAGATGCGGTTGACGATATTCCAGATGCGCACCGGCCCATTGGTCCAGCCCCAGATCTTCTCGTCGCCTTCGCCGCGCATCATCTCTTTGGCCGTCTCGACGAAGGTGTCCCACGTCCAGGTGTCGTTCTGGAAGTGTTCATAGGGTGTGGTCACCCCGAACTCTTCAAACATGTCGATGTTGTAGCCGATCCCCATCGGGTTCACTTCCGCCGGGATCGCGTACGGTTTGCCCTCCGACTTGAAGAAGTCGGTAATCACATCATAGAAGTGGCCGTAGCCCGGCTCGTTGATGTCCCAGGTGGGATGCGCTTCGACATAGTGGGTCATGTCGGTGAGGAAGCCGCGGTTCTGGAAGCGGGCGAAGTCGAAGTCGACGATCATGCCGACGTCGGGCAGGTCGCCCGATGCGAAGCGGGTCAGCAGCCGGTCGTGGTACTGACCGAAGGGCGCGGAATTGATGGTAACGGTGGTATTGGATGTCTTCTTATACTCGTCCATCAGCAGGCCGTAGGTGGCGTCCCAGGAGCCCCAGACGGTAAATTCGATCTCGGTCGCCTCCTCCATGGCGTCATCGCCTGACGCGGCCGGTTCGGAAGCCTCCGGGGCGGCTATGCCGGCGCAGGCCGCCAGCAACGTGCCGGAGGTAAGAAGGGCCGAATTTTGCAAGAAACGACGTCTGCTCAACTTGTTAGACTGCATGGAAATCTCCTTTGCGTGTGGATATGATGTTCCGGTCGGGCCAGTGTGGGCAGGCTAAATCGTGTCAGATGCGCCCCTGCTCGAGAGGGGCGCGCAGGCGGCTTGTGAAGTAGGGTTTATCTTGCTCGGATAGAGTCTATCTTAAGCATACGGCGTATTCTGTCAAGCCGGTTGCGTCAGTACAGGCTGGAGGGGTGGGAAAGGCTTGGCGTATAGTGTGCCGGGTCTGGAGGAGCTCGCTGGTGTTTCTTCGTCTTTTGCAATCGGGTCAGCCTTTCAGTTCGCTGCGAGCGACGCCGCGTACGATATGGCGCTGCGAAGGGGAGTGATGTCCGGACGGGCGCTGTGCAGGGTGTCAGGGGGTTGGGTCTTTGAGTTGATCAGCGATGTTATTGAGGGTGTTGACGACGGAGTCCAGTACCGCGTCGTATTCGAGTCCCGTCGGCAGTTCAATCGGAATACAGAATTTTCCGTCTTTTGTCCTCCACTTCACCACCCTTGTGTCGGCCAAGCCAGACTCTTGCAACTGTTCATACTCGCTGAATGTGAATAAGAGCCATAAGGGCGTATTGCCGTGTTGAGCCCAACCATCCAAAATAAAGCCAAACCACGCTACTACGCCACCAATTCGGATGTACCGGCCGTAGCCTTCATACCTTGGCGCTGTCTTCAATTTGAAAGTGTCCAGGAAATTGTCAGCAATTCCGCTACTGACTACATCGTCAATCAGAGTTATCAGACCCATTACGCGTCTGGCGAACTCCGGCCCCAGATCCTCTGGACGCCAAGGCAGGAAAGCATCGGCGTCCATGCGGTCGGTGAGGCCGCGCAACTGCTGTATGTCTGCTTCGACGGCTATGTCTCCAACGGATTTGACCCTCTTTCTCATCTGCTCTAGCAGCGAGGCCCAACTGGTCAAAAGTAGACGATGTTTTTCGTCATTTACAGTGACAGAATTCAGATTATTGGACACAGATTCGGCAGTTAACTCGAAATCTTCTTTCGCTCGTTGATTTAGTTTTGGCCACAGCATTCTCATGCGCTTCGCGGGCGCGATGAATAAAAGCGCCGCAGGTCGCCCGCACGGTAACTGTTCTAGGTACCGGTTCGGCTGGTTTGGGGTCAAGCCAGCCCAGAACTTGGCTTCAATCAATACCTGCTTAGCCCCTTTGTCGTTAAAGGCGACAAGATCCGGGCGTCCTCCTTCTTCGTTGGTTACCTGGGTCTGTACTCTGTCTATGGAACCAACACTCACCCCTCCGAGTTGCACCGTCTCCTCAAGCGCACTGCGGGCCGCCTCAGAACTGGATAGAATATGGCCAGTGCTTCAACGGCAATATCCTCTATGCGATCGGTGAACCTGGGCGCAATATGTGCAAACAGAGTTGTTTCGTATGACATGAAAGATGGCCTTTCTCGTGTTGTGGGCTTCTTACCCATCGTTTCAATCCGTAGCTTCCAACCGTCAGGGCTGACAGGCGTCCGCGTCCATACGGTCGATCATGCCGCGCAGCTGGCGAATACCAGCCTCCGCCTCCCTATTACCGGCACCACCGACCACCTTCTCCATAAACTCCAGCAGCGCGGCCCAACTGGTCAACATCAGCCGCCGCTCGCCGCCGGACACCGTCGCGGCGCGCAGATCTCCCGGCGTCGTCGCGCCGATGATCGTGAACTGCTCATCGGCGCGGCGGCATAGCTCCGGCCACAGCGCGGCCAGCCGCGTCGCGGGCGCAACGAACAGCAGTGCCGCGGGCCGGTCCAAGGGCAGCTGCTTGAAATACGCGTTCGGCTGGTTTGGGGTCAGGTCGGTCCAGCACATGGCTTGAATCAACACCCGCACAACGCCGTCGTTGTCATAGCCGGCAAGGCCCGGGCGCTCTCCTTCCATGCCAATATCCAGGCTGCGCACATCGGCAATGGTGCCGACGGCCGTGCCGCCCTCCCGCAGCGTACTCGCCAGGGCGCTGCGCGCCGCCTCCGAGCTAGAGAGAATTCGCCCCAAGGCATCAACGACAGCGTCTTCAGATCTGCCGGACCGAGTCGCATCAGTGGACATGGTGAAGGACCTTTCCTATCTTTCGGGCGTCAAGCTGTTTCGCCGGCAATGAGGTTTGCAGAAATGAGCGGCATTGCGGCTGCGCGCAAAACGGACTACGAGCTTGCATTCTATCGCGACTGTAGCTGCTCGGCTGCAGTCGCTTGGCAACCCCAGTGCGACCGCAACCTACACTGTAACTCCCTGAGAAAGGAGTCGCAGTTCCGGCCGGCCATTTGCGTTGTGGAGCGATTTCGGGGCCACACGCGCCGCGACCGAGAGGGTTCTTTGAGGGTAAAATCAGTTGCAAACGGGCTGTGCCTGAGAAGAGTGCCCTGCTCTACGTATTCAGGAGGATTGCCGGCGCAAGCGGTCCAACTCGTCTGCCATCGTCCGTATCCGCTCGTCGGCTTCTCGGCGGGCGGCTGCTTCCTCTTCCAGTCGTCGCTGTGTCTCCGCAGACTGTTGTTCTGCCGCTTGGCGCGCTGTGGCTTCAGTTGTAGCCCGTTGTTCTGCTGCTTGGCGCGCTGTAGCTTCAGCTGCAGCCTGTTGTTCTGCTGCTTGGCGCGCCGCTGCTTCCGCATCGGCTCGCTGTGTTTCCTCTTCAGTTCGTTGCTCCGCTGTTTGGCGCGCTGTAGCTTCAGTTGCAGCTTGTTGTTCTGCTGCTTCGAGCGCCGCAGCTTGAGCTGCAGCCCTCTTGACAGCGACCTGATAGCCGGGCATTACATACCCGGAATAGACATCATTCAGAGCCAGCTTTTCCAAATCCGTCTGCCGCTCCAGATCCTCCATACGAAACTGAAGCCCCGGCAACACATCCGAACCGACGACGCCCTCGGCATCGGGCTGTATTTCCTCGTAGCGTCCTCCGGTGATGAGGCGGTAGAAGCGCATGTGCTCGCCGTTGGGGTCGAGAATGTAGTACTCCTTCACCCCGGCCAGCGCATAGTCCCGCCTCTTCTCTTCCGTATCCCTGAACACTTCAGCAGGCGTGGAATCGGAGACCGACTCCACAACCATGTCGCAGACCCCATCAAAATGACGCCGGTCCACACCGCCCCACGGCACCGGGTTGCTGTTCAGGATCACGCCGATGTCCGGCTTGCGCACCGCTTCGCGCTGCCCGGAGGGCTCTGCAGGGTCCTCTATGGTCAGGACAAAGCCGGTCTCCAGATTGATTAGCTTTGCGATGGCATGTGTACTGATGAAACGGCGGAGCAGATCGAGAAACCAGTTGTAGAGGTCGAGTTGGGGCTCATTCGGCAAGGGCTTGGCCTCCAGTCTGCCGTTGTTCCATTCGTAGCTTACGTCAATGTCCGGGTAAGGGTTTTCGTACCACTTGGCCCAGTACTCTTCCAGGGTGACGTAGCGGCCATCGTCGGGGGCAAAGGGATTGACAGACGGGCCGGGCTGCGCAAGCGGTTCCGCTTGCGCGTACGAAGCAGCGGACTCAGACATTCCTGTCTTGCCCGCCTGGGATGGACTTTTCTGTGTTTGGGATTGGTTGTGCAGGGCTTCTTTGGAATCCATGCTGCCTCCTCCGACATTGCGGCTGCGCGCAGCACAGCTGACGTGGCGCCATTCTATCATGATTTCTGTGCCCGCTGCTAGCGGAATATCCTCTTCTCGATATATCCCCAAAAAATTTCAACGGTTGACAGACGCCTGTGACCTGTGCAAAATTGACTCTGCAATCAGGTATATCGAATTTCCTGCACGGATCCAGGCTACGGGCTGTCAGAGGCGTTCACACGCTTATGTGCGGTCCACACTGAACCGCGCGATCTTCCTGCCGCGAAAGAACCGCACATCATGTTGGAAACGGGTTCCCGCACGGGGCGATGGGCCAGATTCTGGAATCAGTACGGTTTTGTTATCGCCGTCCTCACGCCCATCCTGCTCTGGTTCTGCATCTTCTCCTTTGGTCCCATCCTCTACGCCCTCGGCGCCAGTTTTACCAATGTTCACACCCTTGACCCCAGCCTGGCCAGGTTTACGGGCCTCAAAAACTACATCAATCTCCTCGACGACCGCCGTTTCATGATGTCGATGAGCAACGTCTTCAAGTTCGTCCTGACCAAAGGCGTTCTCAATATCCTCATTTCGCTGGGGCTGGCTCTTCTTCTCGAACGTCTGCGCCGCGGGCGCAATCTCTACCTCTTCTTTATCTTTATGCCCGTTGTCATCTCCCAGGTCGCCGTAGCCATGCTCTTCCTATGGCTCTACGACCCTCGCCTCGGTCTCATCAACTACCTGCTCAGCCTCGTCGAAATCCCGCCCCAGAGCTTTATCCGCAGCACCGCCCAGGCCATTTACAGTGTGGCCGTCGCCGATGTCTGGAAGACATACGGCTATGCCGCAGTGATCTTCCTGGCCGGCCTTCTCGATATTCCCCAGGACTACTACGAGGCGGCCAGGGTGGACGGCGCGACGCGTCTGCAGACGCTGTGGCGCGTCACCATCCCCCTGTTGAAGAATGCGCTCATACTGGTCCTGGTCCTGATCGTCATCGACGGTGTCCAGCACTTCACCATGGTGCAAGTCATGACCGGCGGTGGGCCCGCCGACAGCACGCTCATGCCCAGCCTCCTCGTATATAACTATGGATTGGGCGCCAACAACTACCGCATGGGCTACGCCTGCGCCGTTTCATTCCTTATGTTTGTGGTTATTCTCACGGTTACGGTACTGCAGCTGCGTCTGTTCCGCTCACTCTATGATTGAGCTGACAGTCGCGGGCGGCGCAACAAGATCAACGAAAGGACGAGGGGAGAGGCGACTGCCATGACCGAAGTCAGCCGGCGGCCCGGCGGGATGGGGTCTGATTCCTGGATACAAGTACGCGAATATCTCGTTTCGCTCGCCACGCACTGTATCCTGGCTTTTTCTGCCTTCATCGCTTTCGGCGCCATGTTCTGGATGGTGCTGGCCTCCTTCAAGTCGGCGTCGGAAATCATCTCCAAGCCCCCCACCTTCCTGCCCCAAGCCCCCACCGTGGCCAGCTATATTCTGATCCTGAGCGAACAGGCCTTTGACCGCTACTTCCTTAACAGCATTGTCGTGGCGCTGCCTTCCGTGCTACTCATTCTATTCACCAGTTCGATAGCCGGTTTTGTCTTCGCCAAATTTGAATTTCCCGCCAAAGAGCTCATCTTTACCATCATTCTTAGCACACTGATGGTGCCGCCAGCGGTCACGCTTCTTCCCCTCTTCCGTCTCGTCAGCAACCTCGGCTGGGCCGACACCTATCAGGCCCTCATCATCCCCGTCTGTGTCAGCGCCTTCGGCATCTTCCTCCTGCGTCAGTTCATGGAAGGCCTCCCTTCCGAGCTGCTCGATGCCGGACGCATTGACGGCGCATCAAACTGGTGGATCTACCGCCACATCGTCCTGCCGTTGTCGGTCTCTGCCCTCAGCGCACTGGCGATCTTCAGCTTCCTCGCCAATTGGGACTCCTACATCTGGCCCCTGGTGATCGTCTATGATGAGAATATGCGGACGCTCCCCTTGGGGCTGGCGCACCTGCTTGGTTGGTCCAGCCGGCCGCGTTACGACCTCTTCCTCACCGGCGCCGTCATTACAGTTGTTCCCGTTGTTGTCTTCTACTCATTTTTCCAGAGTCGCTTCGTGCGCGGGGTCACCCTTACCGGTCTCAAGTACTGATGGCGCAGCCCGGCGTCGCCCGGCAGCCAACGCAGCGACAACTACCTTCATCGTTCGTGAAGCTTGACCGTCTTGAATCGGGGTTTTTCACCACAACTGGAGAACAGGAGAGGATCATGAACAAGAGTCAACCGACACGCCGCCAAATGCTCCGACTGTCCGCCGGCTTCGGCGCTGCAGCCGCCCTGGCTGCCTGCGCACCCGCGCCGGCCGAACCTGCCGCCGAGGGCGGGGGAGAAGCTGCACCGGATGCGGCCATGACCGAACTGAGCCTGTGGTCAATGCAGTATCCACCGCATGACTTCGCCTGGAACATGCTGGCCGACCAGTTCAACGAGGCAAACGACGATCTCACCATCACCGTAGCCCCGCAGACCGACCCCTTGACCACCTACGCTGCCGGTCTCAGCGCAGGCACCGCCGGAGACCTCATCTCGATCCACGGCGCCGGCGCGGCCTCGTTTATCGCCACCAACCAGCTGCTACCCATCACAGAAACGCTCGGCGGCATGGGAACGATCAAAGATCGCTTCTTCTCCGCCGTCATGGACTACTACACCTACCAGGGCGAGGTGTACGGCATTCCGCTCCACAACAACACGCCGGGCATTGGCTTCATCACCAACCTGGACCTGTGGGGGGAGGCCGGCAAGGAGCCGCCCCCGACCTACACCCACTGGGATGATGTCTGGGAGGACGCCAAGACCTTGACCCAAACCGACGACGGCGGCAACATCACCGTTGCCGGTCTCTCCATGCGCAACTCTCACAACATTCAGTATCTCTGCGGCGCCATCTATGAACAGGGCGGCACCTATCTCAACGAAGAGACAGGGGAGTGGAATGTTAACACCCCCGAAGGCATCCGCGCCCTCACCGAACTCTTCTACGATCCCATCTTCACCCACGAGGTCGATTCGCCCGATCTGCCCGTCGTCTTCCTCGGCCTGGCTGAGGGGCGTATGGCCATGGGCGGCATCTGGCTCGATTATATTCCCTATGCCGCGACGGCCTTCCCCGAAGGCACCTTCGGCTTCTCCATGCGGCCCGGCATCGACGGCGCCGATCCCGTCGTCGTCGGCGAAGGCGGCTGGGGGCTCAACGTCAACGCCGCAACCGAGAATCCTGAGAGGGCTCTCGAATTCATCGACTACCTTAACGATGATGACATCATGATCCAGTGGCTCCAGTCGCAGCATTCGCTGCCCTGTGTCTTTTCGTTGCTCGACCACGAATGGTACTCCAGCGACGAGGCCAAGTTCCTGCAGCCCGCCCTGGCCACCGTCCAGGACTGGGTCTGGATCGGGCCCGTGGGCACCAAATATGCCATGGACAATATCTTCTTCCCGGCGTTGGAGGAGCTCTCTCTGGGCGCAATCAGCGTCGAAGACATGGCCGCTCGCCTTGACGAGGACCTGACCGCGAAGGTGCAGAGCTTCCGTGAAGACACCGGTTACCAGTGGTGATGCATATCAGGGAGGCGTGAGTAAAGGTTTCTCGCTCCTCCCTTATCCTCACTTTCTCCTCGATCCAGCCCCAATTCAGGTTTTTGCAACCGGGCATACAGTTGCGTTTGCAAAAGTCTCCACAAGGAGTTGAACATGAGCAACTGGTTTCAGATACTGCGCGAGCAGCTGCAACTCCCCAATATCGGCGCAGACGGGGCGGCCGTCCCCTTTGGCATCGGCGGGATCGCGTCGGGGGCCTGGCATGTGGCCGGGATAGAGAGCGCCGGCAATTCCGAGCAGGTGCTGACGGCCCACACCGACGACGGCGCTGAAGTCCAGTGGCACATGCGCTTCTTCGCCGACACCCGCGCCGTCGAATGCTGGGGAGAACTGACCAACAGGGGCAGCCTGCCGCTGCAAAATCTGAGCGAATGTCTCACCTGGGACCTGGATCTGCTGCTCCAGCCGGCATTCGGCGAACCGTGGATTCGCCGCGTGAACGGCGTGCATTTTCTGGCCAACTTCTTCCCGCCCGAAGACTTTGCCATCTCTGACCGCCAGCTCCTGAGGACGCCCCAAGTCTATGCCCCTTTGGCCATCATGGCCGGCGACGGCGGCCGTCCGTCCGACGGGCATCTGCCTTGCGCCATCGTCTGCGACGGTTCGCGCAGCCAGGGCTTTGCGCTCTTTCTTGAATGGTCCGGTCTCTGGCGCATCAGCCTGACGCAGGAGACGCGCGAGGTAAACGACCCCGATACCGACTGGCCGGTTCGCCTGCAGGCCGGTCTGTGGGGGCTGGCGCTGCATCTGCAGCCGGGCCAGTCACTGCCGCTGCCGCGGATTCTCCTGACAGCCTTCGACGGTGACCTGGACGACGGCGGCAACGCGCTGCGCCGCCATATCCGTCACCATGTCATGCCTCCATTGGGCGGCGAAGAGGTGCTGCCGCCGGCCACCTTCAATCACTGGTTCGCCTTCCATAACGATTACACCGATCAGAGTCTCAGGCCCGCTGTCGATGCATCGGCCGCTGCCGGTCTCGAGTATTTCTGTGTGGACGGCGGCTGGTTCGCGGGCGATTTCCGCGACGGCATTGGCAACTGGAGCGAGGGCGATCCCAAAAAATTCCCCAACGGCATCGCGCCTTTCGCCGACTATGTGCGCGCCAAGGGGATGAAGTACGGCACCTGGTTCGAGCCGGAGTGGGCCAACAAGGACAGCGAAATCTACCGCGACCATCCGGACTGGTTCTGGGAGACGCCCGAGCGGCCGCCGGTCATGCGGCCCGAGTTCCCTTTTCAGCACCCTGAATTCGCCCTGATAAACCTGGGCCTGCCGGAAGTGCGCCAGTGGTGGCTGGACCGGATCGTGCGCGCCTACGAAGAGTGGGGCGTGCGCTGGATTCGCTGGGACTATAACCAGGATCCGCGCTCGAACTGGGAGCACAACGTGCCGCGAGGGGAGATCGGCTGGCGCCAGATCCAGCATGTGCAGGGCCTGTACCAGGTGCTGGACGAGATCCTGGCGGCCTGCCCGGAGCTCTTTATCGAGCAGTGCGCCAGCGGGGGGCACCGTATCGAGCTGGGCACCGTGCGCCGCGGCCACAGCTTCTGGATGAATGACCACACCACGCATTCGGCGATCGTGCGCGCGTTGCAGCACGGCTTGAACACCGTCCTGCCCGGCAACTATGCCAACACCAACATCTGCCAGCAGCGTCACGACTTCACCACCTACGACTACCTCTCCCATGCCGCCGGCGGCTTCGGTTACAGCGGGAAGCTGTGGGAGGCGCCCGCGGCCGACTTCGAGCGCTACCGGGCTGCGGTCGCAGATTTCAAGGCCTACCGGGCGCTTCTGCTGGGCGACTACCGGCGGCCCACCGGCCAGCCGGCCAGCGCCGACGAATACGCCCAGGTAATCTTCAGTGACGGCGGCCGCTCTGTTACAATGGAGTTCAATACCGACTCTCCGGGCAGCGCCAGCCTCAGCATGGATTAGCGAGGACCGAGAATCCCCGGGCGGGGAAGTCTGTTTCCGGCTTCTCCTCCCATTTTCCCTTCAGACACACCACCATCCATTCACCACCTGTACAGGCAACTGACTATGACATCGACCGCGGCAAACGTTAAAGACAAGGTTATCCTCATCACCGGCGGCGCGCAGGGTATCGGCGGCGCGGCGGCGGAACTGTGCGCACAGCGCGGGGCTGAGGTGATCATCACCGATATCAAGGACGAAACCGGCGAAGCGCTCGCCGCGTCTTTGCAGGCCGAGGGCCACAGTGCCTGCTATGAAAGGCTCGACGTGCGCTGCCACGAGGACGCGCAGCGGGTCTTCGGCGAGGTGAGGGAGCGCCACGGCCGTCTCGACGTCCTCATCTGCTCCGCCGGTGTTCTGCGGGGCCCCAATCTGATGCCGGACGCCTTCCCCGTCGACGTCTTTGACGACGTGATCGCGGTCAACGTACGCGGCGTATTCCTGTGCGTGAAGGAGGCCTACCCTCTGCTCAAGGCCAGCGAGAAGGGTGTGGTCCTGCTGGTTGGCTCGGGGGCCGGCGTCACAGGCGGCAGCTCTTCGATCGCCTACGGCACCAGCAAGGGCGCGGTCAACGGGATGGGAATGACGCTGGAAAATCATCTGGCGCCGAAGGGCATCCGCGTCAACGTCGTCTGCCCCGGCGGCATCGAGACCGAACTGAAGCTCAGACAGTTGCGCGAGTCGGCTGAGGCGCAGGGACAGGCGTTCGACGTGGACGATGCGCGTGCCCGCCTGGGTGATCCCGAAGGGGTCGGCGAAGCCCTGGCCTTCCTCGCCTCCGACGACGGCCGCTATGTGCGGCGCAACCTCTTTACGCGCTGACGCTTTCGCTCGCAGACACTCCACACTGACGCTGCGCGCAGACGGGGAGTGAGGAGGTCCGTTTCTTTCTCGCTTCTCCCTACTTTGCGTTCGCAAAGAGCGGCGCCAGCCCATCGAACAGATCCCCTAACCCAGTTCCGGGTGCAGTCCAATTTTGGGGTGAGAGTGGGCAGGCACAAGGCCTGCCCCCACCGTGGTCACGGCGGATGGCTTCGCGGCACGACGTGGGTGGGTGACCCAGCGGCATAGACAGCACGCCGGCGACGCGGCGCCAACGTGGCATGGTGTTGGGGGGGCGTTGCGGGGGGAGTCCCCCCGCACAAGGGAGGGCCGAAGGCCCGACCGCACAGAACTGCAGTGGTCAGTGATCAGTAGTCAGTGGTCAGTGGCGCCGGCGCTTGCGCTGATCGGCGACGCGAACTGACTTTGGCTTAGTCGTTACCAGAGTTGTACGAAAGTTCACCCCCATTTTGGACTGCACCCCCCAGTTCCCTTTCCTCTGTGGGGGTTCCCTGTAGTTGTCGTATAATAGAGCGCACAGAAAAAAACTACCCCTTTCACGCCATTGCGCAACCAGTTAGGACAATAGGCATTTAGCAGCCCGCTGGACCACACGGAGAACCATTCCATGCCGATAAAAATCGCAATGATCGGGGCCGGCTCGATCGGCTTTACCCGCAAGCTGATGCACGATATTCTGGCCGTGCCCGAGCTGGCCGACACGCACTTCGCCTTTATGGATATCAATGCCAGCAACCTGGAGATGGTGATGCAGCTGGCGCAGCGGGATATCGACGCCAACGGTCTGCCCGCCGCGATCACGCCCACGACCGACCGCCGCGAAGCGATCACCGACGCCGACTATGTAATCTCGGTCGTGCGCCAGGGCGGGCTCGACGCCTTCCAGTTGGATATCGACATCCCGCTCAAGTACGGCATCGACCAGTGCGTCGGCGATACGATCTGCGCCGGGGGCATCATGTACGGCCAGCGCACCATCCCGGCGCTGTTGGACGTCTGCGCCGACATCCGTGCGGTGGCCAAGCCGGACGCCCTCTTCCTCAACTATTCGAATCCGATGGCGATGAACGTTTGGGCCTGCAACCAGTACGGCGGCGTGCGCACGGTCGGCCTCTGCCACGGCGTGCAGGGCGGCCACTGGCAGATCACCCGCTGCATCGAAGAGTGGGCCAAACGGGAGGGGCTGATCGCGGCCGACGAGACGCTGCACCGCGATGAGGTCGATATCATCTGCGCCGGCATCAATCATCAGACCTGGTACACCCAGGTGCAGTGGCGGGGCATGGATATGGTGCCGCGCATGCTGGAGCTGTTCGAGGGCCACTCGGAATATCCCACCACCGAGAAACTGCGCATCGACATGATCCGCCGCTTCGGCTACTACACCACCGAATCCAACGGTCACGTGAGCGAATACGTGCCCTGGTACCGCAAACGCCCCGACGAGATCAACGACTGGATCGATCTCTCGCGCTGGATCAACGGCGAGACCGGCGGCTATCTGCGCGTCTGCACTGAAGGCCGCAACTGGTTTGAGACCGACTTCCCCAACTGGATGAAACAGGAGCCGCCGACCATCGCACCCGACCAGCGCAGCGAGGAGCACGGATCCTATATCATCGAAGGGCTGGAGACGGGGCGCCCCTACCGCGGCCATTTCAACATTATCAACCAGGGCCACATCACCAACCTGCCAGACGGCTGCTGCATCGAGATCCCGGGCTATGTCGACAAGAACGGCATGAACATGCCCGTCGTCGGCGACCTGCCGCTCGCCTGCGCGGCGACCTGTGTCGCAAGCGTCAACGTCCAGAAAATGGCGGTCGAGGCCGCCGTCCATGGCGATGTGACGCTGCTCAAGCAGGCCATGCTGCACGACCCTCTGACCGGGGCCGTCTGCAACCCGGAGGAGATCTGGCAGATGACGGATGAGATGCTGGTGGCGCAGGCGCGCTGGCTGCCGCAGTACCAGGAGCATGTCCCCGCCGCGCAGGCCCGGCTGGAAGCGGCCGAGCGCAGCAATACCCGCGCGCAGCTGCGGGAGGGTTGGAAAGGCGCGGCGCGTCTGCATACCAAGAGCGTTGCCGAGATGGCGGAGGACAGAGCCGCGGCTACCATGAACGCCGCGGCCGCCGATAAAGGCGAGATGACGAAGGAACCGGCCTGATTCAGAACCAAGGAGTCAACATGTCAATCAAACTGACGCAGGAGCAGATCGACAGCTACCGCAAGAACGGCTATCTGGTCGTCGAAGGACTGCTGGATTCCGATGAAGTGGAGGGTCTGCGTACCCGCATGCGCGACTATACCCACGGCGGCCGCTCGCAGGAGCGGATTCAGGTGCAGATCGAGCCGCGCGTCCAGCGCGGCGAGTTGCAGGTCGATGAGCCGGGCGACGGCATCCGCAAGATCGATGGCCTGGTCGAATCCGATGAACGCTTCAATGCCCTGGGAAGCAACGGCAACATCACCAGCGTTCTCGAACAGATCATCGGCCCGGACATCAAGATGTTCCGCAACGCGGTCCTGTTGAAGCCGCCGGAAGTCGGTTCGGCCAAGGGCATGCACCAGGACTCACCCTACTGGCCGATCGAGCCGATGGACCTCTGTTCCTGCTGGTTCGCGTTTGACGACGCTACTGAGGAGAACGGCTGCATGGCCGTCATTCCCGGCAGCCACAAGTGGGGGCCGCAGCCCCACATCGACGTGACCGATGACTACGTAGTCGATCCTGAGTACTATGATCAAGCCGATATGCATCTGGCGCCGGTGAAGGCGGGCGGCGGACTCTTCTTCCACTCGCTCCTGCTCCACTACACCGCGCCCAACCGCTCGGACAGATGGCGGCGCGCGATCGCGCTCTCCTACATGTCGGCGCGTTCCAAGTACACACGAGACGGCGAAGGGCCGGTCTATCATCATATCCAGGGCCAGACATTCGAGGGTTGCGTACGCTGAAAACGGCACTGGCCGGCCCCCTGAATGCGCTGATGGAGGCGACTCGAAAGCTGTCGTAACTCGAAAATTGACAGAGGTAGTCAGACATTCTCTCTTGTCGTTCGACTACCTCTGTGTCAAACTCCGCCCATGGCACATCAAGAAATAGATTCTGGTGTGCTCGTATGGGGTTAAGCCCACCAACTGCAGGAGGAAGGACCCGCCCTCCGCATCTTGAGGGAATGGACACCTCTCCTCCCTTTTCCTCTCTCTTTCTCAATCATCGAATAAGTTTCTTCGCACAGTGGGACCCCATTCCGCACCCATCCCGTTGTTCCAAGCATCACACTCACAGGTCTCGATGGCCGGTTCGCCGGCAGCATGATCGCGCGCCGGCCGAAGAGCACTTCGGGCTCTGATGGCGGCAGCCCGCCCGTTGCCGATCAAAACCATCCGCATCCGTCTCGAAGCACCTTATTTTCCCCGTTTCGTGGTCCAACCATTGGGACCCACCTCAGTAAGCTGCACATTCCGATTACCAGGTAGGCGGGCGTTCGAGGTAGGGAGAAGGGTGGGCGGGGCGTGACTATCTCCTCCGCCTACCCGGGCTGCTCCAAGGCAGGCTGTGGAGCAATCAGAACAGTTTGAACAATCTCAAGTTACGTAGAGAGCTTTTGCAGCCTGGCGCGAAACTATTCGTCTTTGGTTGCGCTGCGGTTGCGTCATCGTCATTTGCCCGCCTGTCGACAAAAGAACCGGTTCTGGTCACCAATAGATAGGTCACTCGCAACAGGGTGCAGTCCAATTTGGGGGAGAGTGGGCAGGCACAAGGCCTGCCCCTACCGTGGTCACGGCAGATGGCTTCGCGGCACGACGTGGGTGGGCGACCGGTGGCGTAGACAGCACGCCGGCGACGCGGCGCCAACGTGGCATGGTGTAGGGGGGCGTTGCGGGGGGAATCCCCCCGCACAAGGGAGGGCCGAAGGCCCGACCGCACAGAACTGCAGTGGTCAGTGATCAGTAGTCAGTGGTCAGTGGCGCCGGCGCTTGCGCTGATCGGCGACGCGAATTGACTTTGGCTTAGTCGTTACCAGAGTTGTACGAGATTTCACCCCCCATCCGGACTGCACCCCTCGCAACAAATCCTCTCCGACAACGTACAGTACTGTGATAAAATAGATCGCCTTGACCACTGCTGCCAGGCTGGCGGACCTGGTTGGCGATGGTTGCGCATTCGCCTGATCTTGTCGCGTCTGCTCACCCTGCCCATCGACGCCGACAATGAAATCGGCGACTTGCCTGAATTCAGGCAGAAGAGTTCAAGCTTCTTGGCCCGCCTTTTGGCCTCTTTCTGCCCAACTCCTCAGCAGCGGCGCAACATTAATTGATAGGGAGCACATGAAATGCAGTATCGTATCGAAGGCACAACCCTGCCGGTCGTCACGGTCACGCTTAGCCCCGGTCAGCGTATCTACTCATCTTCCGGCGGCATGAGCTGGATGACGCAGGCCGTGGAGATGGATACCAATACCGGCGGCGGTTTGGGAAAGATGTTCAAACGGGCGCTTTCCGGCGAATCCCTGTTTGTGGTGGACTATTACGTCGACAGGGGCGAGGGCGAGGTCGCGTTTTCGGCCGAGTTCCCCGGCAAGATCCTCGATCTGGACCTGGCTGCCGGACAGTCGGTGATCGTGCAGAAAGACGCGTTCATGTGCGCGGACAAGAGCGTCGATCTGGACATGCATTTCCGCAAGCGGCTCGGCGCAGGCCTGTTCGGCGGCGAGGGGTTCATATTGCAGCGGCTGACCGGTCCCGGCAGAGCATTCGTCAATTTTGACGGCGAGATCCTGGTCAAGGAGCTGCAGGCGGGCGAGGTGCTGCGCGTGGATACCGGTCACGTGGCCATGATCGATCCGACCGTCGACTTCGACGTCGAGATCGTGCGCGGGTTCAAAAACATTCTGCTCGGCGGCGAGGGACTTTTCCTGGCGACGTTGCGGGGACCGGGCAAAGCCTATCTGCAAACGATGCCGATGGACAAGCTGGCGCAGAAGATCGCCCAGTACATGCCCCAGGTCGGCGGCAAGGGCCAGAGCGGCGGCGCCAACGTCGATTTTGGTCAGCTGTTCGGAGGGCGCTAGCTGGTTCTTGACTGCTCGCAACGTAGTGAACGGGAGAGCAGGAGGCACTACGGGGACGTCAGAGAGCAGAGGTAAGAGTGTTCACTTGCGCGGTCTGTCATGCTAATAGGAGCCGGGACGAAGAGGTGACTGAACTCGTTCAGATTGATGGACAATATGTGCTTGTGGATAGAATCCCAGCCGTTGTTTGCGCCCGTTGCGGGGAGGAATCTTTCAGCCGAGACACCACCGAAAAGATTCGTCTTCTGGTTCACGGCCGGGCGGAATCCACGAAGTCGATTGTCATGCCGGTATTCGAGTTCGCTTAGTATGGCGGCCGCAGTGTCGTGAACTGCAGTTGTTCGGCGATGCTCGCTTTACGGGGAGACCTCTACAAGCGGTTCGATAGCGCTGGTGTCAGTCTTGGTCCGGGCTAGGTCCAGGTCGTACATCTGCTGCAGGTTCAGCCAGAAGTCGGGCGTCATCCCCAGCGCCTTTCCGATTCGAAGCGCCGAGTCCGCGGTAATCGACCGGCGGCCGTGGACGATGTCATGTATGCGAATCGGAGGAACGCCTATCGTCTTGGCCAAGCGGTATTGCGTGATGTCCAGTTCCTGCATTATCTCCGCCAAATGCTCTCCTGGGTGAATCGGTCCTGCCAGGGCCGGCGCTTGCCCCGCGGTGTCGTTCGAATCAGTGGGCACAGGGTTTTCTCCTCAATGGTAGTCGGTAGTTTCGATTTTTCGATCCTGGCCGGATGACTAACGCTAGTTCTTCCGCAAATAGCTCTCCGCATCAGAAAACTCTATCAACCCCTCTAGCCCCGCCTCCAAGAAGACCCGCCGCAAGCGCTGCGCCGGGTTCTCCCTCCGCTCCAGCCGTTGCCATAGAGGAGCGAGCATAGCCTCCTCGCCATAGCCGCGGCGGGCAAGGGCGGCCGCGGCCAGCCCGAGGATTTCAGCCAGAAAGCCGGGCGCTGGTTCGGGCGCGGCCAGGCCGGCGCGGACTACCTGTTCGTGGTACTGTCTCATACGCGGCCAGCACTCTGAAAGAGGAACCGGACTCACTCTCTCCTCACTCCTCTCCACTCTCTTCTCGCCCGTCGGCGCCAGCGCGATCCGTATATAGTCCGTAATTTCCTCATGCCCCTCCACCAGCCCCAGGTAGAGCGCGGTGGCGGCCATCAGTTCGTGCGGCGGCTGCTGGCAGGCCGGGCGCAGCTCGACGGTGGCGTAGGCGGTGCGCAGGCGGGCGCTATGCCAGATATAGTGATCGTGCAGCAAGAAGGCGTCGAACAAGCTATCAGATAGAGCCCACCCCTCACTGTTCGCTGCGCCATAGTCGGCGCGCAGCACGTCGCTGAAGAGGCGTCCGTCGGGCAGCAGGCGCTCTCCTGCGCGTTGGAGGAGGGAGTGCATCCGGCTGAGGTTGGAGACGAAGTCGGTCAGGTCGGTGTAGGGGCGGGCGATCATGCCGTGGCGCTCGCCGTAGCGGGCGTTGATCATGCGGCCTTCGCGGCCGGAGCAGTCGCCGGTAAGCTCTCCTGCCGCGACCGGCGAATTGGCGCACAGGGCGACCACGACCGGCGCGATCAGATTGCCGAAATTGAGCATGCCGACGGCCTCATCGCGGCTGATGTCGACGTGGGTCTGATCGCTGGCGGTGACGGTGTACCAGACCCAGTCTTCGCCCATGATGTCGGCGAGCGCGTGGTAACGCTGTTTGGGCGAGAGCAGGGCGCGTGTTGGCGGGCTAAGCGGCTGCACGCCATACCCCAGCACGCGCCAGCCCAGTTGACCGGCGGCCCGCACCAGCCGCGCCAGCGCGGTGCTGAAGGCGCTTTCCAGCTCAAAGAGGGTGGCATAGGGGCCGACGTTTAGCTCGATGGTGCCCTTGCCCACTTCGAGCGCGTAGCTGTAGGCGGCGCCGTCGAGGCCGACGATAAGGTCGGTGTTGACGGCATCCCGCTTGACCTTGAGAGGCGAGAGAGAACCCCTTTTGCCGTTTTCAGCGGCATCTTCATTTCCCAGCAGGAGGGGCCACAGCCGGTCGACGTTGGCGGCGCGGCCGGTCTGATCGACGACGGGGAATTCGGCTTCGCGGCCGACGGTGCGGGGCCCTTGCAGACGCGGGGGAAAGTGCGCGGCGAAGCGGTCGGCCAGGGCTGCGTATGCCCGGTGCAGTGAAGGCGCCACTATACCAAACCGGGTTGGAAGGGCCTGATTGTGGCTGAGAGGCGGCGGACGATCGTGGGCAGCGCGGCGTATGTGCGGCAGACGGCGCTGGCCTGTGTGGCGTCGCTGCCGCGGTCTTTGACGCCGGTGAAGAGGATGGCGTTCATGCCGATCGACAGGGGGCCGATGACGTCGTTGCTCTCGCGGTCGCCGATATGGACAATCTGGTAGGGCGCGGCGCCCAGGCCGAGGGCGGCCTGCCGGAAAACCTCGGGCTCCGGTTTGGACGCGCCGATTTCGTCCGAAAAGAGCATGTAGTTGAAGTAACGCAGCAGGCCCTGGCGTTGCAGGAGGTAGCGCAGCCCGCGGCCGGTTGTGTGGATGGTGTCGGAGATGATGCCCAGTTTGTAATGCAGCGAGAGCTCGTCAAGGGCGGCATGCACGCCCGGCGTGAAGTCCGGCTGGATGCGCACCTCCATCGTCTCGATTTCGCGGATCAGTTCATCGACCTCGCGCATGAGGCGGGAGAACCGCCCCGGCCCCGGCCGCAGACCGAGAAATTCGTAGGCGTCGTACATGCGGGCGGCGATGCCCGGTGTATGCAGTTCCTCGTGCCAGGCGTGCTGGAAATTCTGGTTGGCGTGTTGATAGGCCTGCACCGCCTGCTCGTAGGCGATCTCCGGATGCTTCTGGGTCACGTGGCTGGCGAACAGCTCGACGCGCGCGTCGGTTTTGCTCGGCAGGCCGAGGGCGCGGCGCTTCGGCTCATCCGAGTCGTCGATGGCGATTGTGTCCCAGAAGTCGAAAGTGATGGCTTCAATCATGACTTCACTGGCCGGCGGCCAATGATCAGCGGTTGTTGGCTGCTGTTGAATTCGGTTTTCGGGCCGGCAGATGATCAATCCGGGCCATGGCCTCGATAAAGCGGGCGTTTTCTTCCGGCGGTCTGGCGGCGATGCGGATATGCTCGGGCAGGCCGAACGAGGTGCAGTCGCGCACAAACATCCGCTCAGCGACGAGCCGGTCGCGTATCGACTTGGCATCCCCCACCGGCAGAAGGAAGTAGTTGACGGACGTCGGCAGCGGCGCGTAGCCGCAGGCGCGCAGGCCCTCCTGCAGATCGTGGACCTCATTGCGCAGACGCGCGGTCGTCTCTTCGCGCCAGTTCATCTCATCCAGCGCCACCAGCCCGGCCAGCTGGGCAACCCCGTTTACGCTCCACGGCGGCTGCATCTGCTGCAAGCGTTCGACGATCGACGGGGCTGCCAGCAGGTAACCGAGTCGCAGCCCGCCCAGGGCGAAATCCTTTGTCATCGAGCGCAGGACGACGCAGCCCGGTCCGCGCGCGCTTCTGGCGCGGCCGTTCGTTCCCCCCATCACCCACTGCGCCGCGCTCCAGGGGTCTTCGGTGAACTCGGCGTAGGCCTCATCGATGACCCAGAGGGCATTGGGCGCGCCTTCCCACAGATAGCGCAACTCGCCCGGCGACAGATACTCGCCCGTGGGGTTGTTCGGATTGCAGATAAAGACCATCCAGGGAGAGGACGTCTCCAATGCCTTCCGCGTCTGCGCGAGTGTTGTGCCGCTCAGGGCGAAGCGGCGGCGTCTGATGCGCTGCCATCCTGGCAGGGTAAGATGGATGGGATGTCCCCCGGCCATGATGACGCCGTCGGCGTACTCGCTGAATGTGGGCGACAGAATGGCGGCCTGGCGCTGGAATCCATAGGCGTGCGCCAGCAGCCAGATCAGGTCGGCGGTGCCATTCCCCACCAGCACCGCGTCCGGCGGCAGGCCGTGGTAGGCGCCGATCTTTTCGCGCAGGCGCTGGCTGCGGCTGTCCGGGTAGCGCGCCAGGAAGGAGCGGCTGATTTCGCTCTCAACAGCCTCGACGACCGACGCCGGCGGCCCATACGGGTTGATGTTCGACGAAAAGTAGATGACTTCGGAGGGGTCCAACCCCAGCGCATCCAGCTCGGCGTAGTCGGGTGTTCCGTGTATCGAGGTGGTTGGCATAGCGTCGGTTAGTTTTTAGTGGTCAGTTTTCAGTTTTTAGCAACATCTTGCCCGCGCCAAAGTTCACCAAAAACCGAAGGCTAAGAACTGGACTGTGGGAGCGCGCCCCCCAATTCAGACCGTCGCGGAGTATGCTAACACAACGAAAAGTTGCGCGCCACTTGCGGCGCGATTCAGCCTTGATCCGTTTGCGTATCCCCTGGGGTACTGGTACATTTCAACCATCGTGTAGATGCACTCAGAGATGACGGAAATCCCTATGCGCACACCGGACGATCTGCAGCAGTTTATTGATGAAAACGGGATCGAAGCCCAGCTATTGCGTGACATTGGCGATACGCCCACCGTGCCGGCAGCCGCCGCGGCCCTCGGCGTGGAGCCGGACCGCATTCTCAAAACACTGCTGTTTCTGGCGCAAAAACCGGGAGACCGGGAGGCTCCGCCGGCCCCGTTCGTCGTCATCAGCCACGGCGAGCGCCGCGTGGAAAAACGCCCACTGGCGGACCTGCGCGGGGTGGGCATCAAACGCATCAAGCTGGCCTCGCAGGATGTCGTGCTGCAGCTGCTCGGATATCCGGCCGGCGGTGTGCCGCCATTCGGCCATAGCACGGACGTTGAGGTACTGCTGGACAGCTCGATCGCGGATCTTGACCCCGGGTTCGTCTACGCCGGCGGCGGCGATGACAGGACGATGCTGCAGCTGACGGTTGACGAGCTGATGAGGGTGGTCCAGCCGCAGCTCATCGCCATGAGCGCCTGAAACACGCGAGGGTCCCCGATGACACGGACAGGACAGGCAGTTGTAACCGTAGGGAAAGAGTTCAGTATCGGCGAATACACCGTGCCGGACCCCGCGCCGGGCACGGTTCTACTGCGGCAGGAGTTGGGCGGCATATGCGGCACCGACCTTCATAACTGGCAGAAGGGGATCGAGCGGGCAACGATGCTGGGCCACGAAAACGTCGGCGTGATCGAGGCCCTGGGCAAAGGCGTGACCACCGACTATAACGGCACTCCGATCAGAGAGGGAGACCGTGTCGTTTTCCATCCCCGCAACACTGTCATGGCTTCCGGTCACGGCGGCGCGGGAGAGCCCTTCAGCGGCGGGTTCGCCGATTACATCTATCTGTCCGATCCGGCGTCGTGCATCATCAGGTCGGAGGCGCCGCCGCAGGTGGGCGTTCTGGCCGAGCCGTTTACGATCGGCGTGCATGCCGCGTTGCGCGGCGGAGTCAAAATCGGCGACACAGTCATTGTGCAAGGCGCAGGCCCGATCGGTATGATGTGCCTGATCGCGGCCAGGATCAGCGGCGCGAGTCAACTGATCGTCATCGGCGGACCTGCGGGCCGTCTGGAGCTTGCACGCAAACTGGGCGCGCACGAGACGGTCGACATCATGGCCGTGCCCGACGCGGATGAGCGCAGGGAGATGGCGTTGGGGATGACGCCGGGCAGGGCCGGCGCCGATGTGGTGATCGAGGCGGCGGGCTTTCTGCCGGCCTTCCCCGAAGGGCTGGAGCTGGTGAAGGAGGACGGTGTCTACGTCGAGGTCGGCCATTACGTGGATGTCGGCACGATCGAGGTGAACCCGCACCGGCACTTTCTCCGCCCCAATCTGCGGCTGGAAGGCGTTCGCGGCAGCAATTTCCATCACTTCGTGCGCGCGGCAGCGGTTATGGAAAGTGGCGGCATCGACTTCGCGGCCGTGATCAGCCACATCCTGCCCTTGGAGCGGGTGTGGGAAGGCTTTAAAGCGCTCAACAGCGACTATATGCTGGACGGGAAGACGGCCTTCAAGATTGCGTTGCGGGGGGCGTTTGGGGCCTCCTGAGCATCTTTTGGCGCCACCCTCCGGAACGCGGCCGCGTTATTGTGCAGCAGTTTTCACTGCTCGTTCCCGCTGCGGTCGCTGGTGGCGAGGTTGGGCCGAGTTGTCCGGCCGCGAGCCCTTGCGCTGAATACAGATTGAACTTCTAAGGAGATAACAATGACACGGGTAGGGCTGGCAGTCTGGACGGAAGGACAACAGTTCAGCATGGACGAATACACTGTGCCGGACCCCGCGCCGGGCACGGTTCTGCTGCGGCAGGAGCTATGCGGCATCTGCGGCACCGATATTCACAACTGGCAGAAGGGGATCGAGCCGGCAACGATGCTGGGGCATGAGAACGTCGGCATTATCGAGGCCCTGGGCAAAGGTCTGACCACCGACTTCAACGGCACCCCGGTCAGAGAGGGGGATCGGGTCGTCTTCCATCCCCGCAACAGCGGCATGATCTACGGCTACCGCAGCGCGGATGAGCCTTTCAGCGGCGGCTTCGCCGACTACATCTATCTGTCCGACCCGGAGTCGTGCATGATCAAGATGGATGCGCCGCCGCAGGTGGGCGTCCTGGCCGAACCGTTTACGGTTGGCGTGCACAGCGCGCTGCGCGGCGATGTCAAGATCGGCGACACGGTCATCGTGCAGGGGGCCGGTCCGATCGGGATGATGTGTCTGATCGCGGCCCGAATCAGCGGGGCGAGCCAGCTGATCGTGATCGGCGGGCCTGCAGGCCGCCTGGAGCTTGCCCGCAAGCTGGGCGCGCACGAGACGATCGATATCATGGCCGTGCCGGACGCGGATGAGCGCAGGGAGATGGCGCTGGGGATGACGCCGGGCCGTGCCGGCGCGGACGTGGTGATCGAGGCGGCGGGCTTTCTGCCGGCCTTCCCCGAAGGGCTGGAGCTGGTGAAGGAGGACGGCGTTTACGTCGAGGTCGGTCATTTTGTGGATGTCGGCACGATCGAGGTAAACCCGCACCGGCACTTCCTGCGCCCCAATCTGCGGCTGGAAGGCGTGTGGGGCAGCCGCTACCACCACTTCACGCGCGCGGTGGCGGTGCTGCAGAGCAGTGACGTCGACTTCAGCGCGGTGATCAGTCATGTTCTGCCGCTGGAGCGGGTGGCAGAGGGCTTTGACGCGCTCGACGGCGGCTATGAGCTGGACGGGAAGACGGCGTTCAAGATCGCGGTCAGGGGCTCGTTTGGTGTGGATGCGGGTTGAGGGAATTCCTGATCGCGGCTTAGAGTTTTGGAGCCATTTAACCCAAGGCAGATTCAGCAGTCTCAGTCATACCACGAAATCGTCGCCGATTTCGATATGGTTGAACTCGATAGCGAAACCAGAGTGAAGGTGCCTTCGATGGTCGAGGTCGCATTGAATCCTATCGAACTGCTCTAGCCGGTCCAAAACGGTGCGCGCCGAGAGATTTCAATACCAGGTTGTTGTGCTACTTTACCCCCGAGTCGCTCAGACGCGGGGGTTTTTCTTTCCAGCCCGTTTCCTGGTTTCGTAAAAGTTTTGTACAATCAGCCCAGTTCCTCGCACCATTTCCTTCCAAAAGCTCATATGCTTCGAACTGTTGGTCCGTTCAGCAAGCAGGGGGGATGTCATGAAGTCATTTCTTAGAATCCTGATTGCCGCAGTTGTTGTATGTGCCTTGCTCGTTGGGCAGAGAGGCCCCAAGGTCTATGCATCATCACCTATCGCTACGGCCAAGGATGCAGATAGGGACGCGTTAGTGGCGCTCTACGAGGATACGGACGGCGACAACTGGACGAATAACAGGAACTGGCTTTCCAATGCACCTCTCGATTCCTGGCATGGCGTTACGACGGACCGAAACGACCGCGTCGTTGAGTTGGATCTGTCGGAGAACGAGTTGAATGGCACGATTCCATCGGAGTTGGGTAACTTTACTTACATAGAAGAACTGAACCTCTCGCAGAATCAGTTACGCGGTACGATTCCACCGGAGCTGGGCGACCTCTCCAGTCTGGAAGTGCTGAGTCTTTTTGAAAACCGACTGAGCGGTACGATTCCATCCGAGCTGGGCAACCTCTCCAATCTGGGAGGGCTGGCCCTCTTCGAAAACAGTTTACGTGGGACCATACCGTCAGAATTGGCTGAACTCAACAATCTGATTTGGTTACTTCTCTGGAGTAACCAGTTGACTGGTCCGATTCCGCCAGAATTGGGCAAGCTCACCAAACTGGAATGGCTGTACCTCTCGGACAACCAATTGAGCGGAACGATTCCGTCAGAATTGGGCAACCTCACCAAACTGGAAAGATTGATCCTCTGGGGAAACCAGTTGACTGGAACGATCCCATCAGAGCTAGGCCATCTTACCAATTTGACGGATCTGGCCCTTTCGGACAACCGCCTGAGCGGAGCGATTCCACCGGAGTTGGGCAACCTCACTAACCTGGAAAGCTTGGGCCTCTGGGGTAACGAGTTGAGCGGAACAGTTCCGCCAGACCTGGAAAACCTTACTGGACTGACACATCTATCCCTGGCAGACAACCGGTTAGGTGGATGCCTGCCCGAGATCTGGAGTGATATAGAGGAGAGTGATCTGGACGAAGTCGGTTTGCAGTTCTGCTCGGATAGAGACGTACTGGTTACGCTCTACGAAGCCACAGACGGTGACAACTGGCTTGAAAATAGAAACTGGCTGAGCAACAGGCCAATTGGGGACTGGTACGGGGTCACTGTGGACGACAGCGGTCGCGTTATTGAATTAAATCTATCGGAAAATGAGTTGAGTGGCTCGATACCCCCAGAATTAGGCAATCTTACCAAGCTGGAAGTGCTAGACCTCGCGAAAAACCAGTTGCGCGGGACGATTCCACCAGAACTGGGATACCTTTCAAAACTCACAGTATTGTATTTCTACTCGAATCAGTTGCGTGGTTCGATCCCGGTAGAATTGAGCAATTTCTCCAAACTGGAGCAGCTTGTCCTATCGTGGAACCGGTTGGACGGGATGATTCCGCCGGAACTGAGTATGCTTTCCGAATTAGAGATGCTTGTTCTTTCAGGGAATCGGTTGAGCGGAACTATTCCGCCAGAATTGGGCAACCTGACACAACTGAAAGGTTTGGCCTTTCATGTCAACCGTCTGGTCGGTAAAATCCCGGTGGAACTGAATAAGCTCTCTGGCCTAGAGTGGCTTTTTCTAGCTGACAACCGGTTTACCGGATGCGTACCCGAGGCATGGCAGGATGTAAGGGACAATGATCTGGACGAGGTAGACTTGCCCATTTGTACAGACGAAGACGCGTTGATCGCGCTCTATGAAGCCACTGACGGTGACAACTGGGTGAGCAACCAGAATTGGCTGAGCAACAGGCCAATCGGGACCTGGTTTGGTGTCGTTACAGACGAGAACGAGCGCGTTATTGAACTGGACCTTTCGGACAACGAGCTGAACGGTACGATTCCATCAGAATTAGGACATCTTGCCTATCTGGAAGGCTTGTATCTTTCGGAGAACCAGTTGAGCGGCACGATTCCGTCGGCCCTAGGCGTCCTTTCCAACTTGATGGAACTGAGCCTCTGGAGTAACGAACTGACCGGAACGATTCCCCCGGAACTGGGTAGACTTGCCAACCTTGAAATGCTGCACATGGGGGCCAACGAGTTGAGCGGCCCGATCCCGCCTGAATTGGGAGACTTAACCAATCTGGCAGAGTTAGGCCTCTACACAAATAAATTTACCGGGGTTATTCCGGCAGAACTGGGCGATCTGACGAACCTGGAATGGCTAAGTCTTACGGAGAATCGATTAAGTGGACCAATTCCACCAAATCTCGACAAACTTACCAATCTGATAGAGTTGTATCTTGGGCAGAACGAATTGAGCGGAGCCATTCCCCCAGAACTTGGCAATCTCACCAACCTGGAACAACTTTTCCTCCACTCGAATAAATTGAGTGGGGCAATTCCCTCGGAATTGGGGAACCTCACAAAGCTGACGGCGTTGAGCCTCTGGGGCAATGGGCTGAGTGGGACCATGCCATCAGAATTGGGCAACCTCACAAAGCTAACCGGGCTAGGCCTCGCAGACAATAAGCTGAGTGGGGATATTCCACCAGAACTGGGTAGGCTCTCAAAACTGGAACAGCTTTACCTATCCGGTAACCGATTGGGAGGGTGTGTTCCTGCTGTTTTGGAGAACGTTGAGGGCAACGATTTTGAGGAACTTGAGTTGCCGTTCTGCTTCGCCACAGCTTCGACAACTTCGACATCTGCGGCAACCGCAGAGCAGGTCTCTTCCGCCCGAATTTTCGAAATGGTTTCGCCCACAATCGCCTTCATTCATACGGGTATCAGCAGCGGCAGCGGCGTGCTCGTCGAAGGGGGCTACGTTGTGACAAACGCCCATGTGGTCTGGCCGTTCGATACCGTTCGTGTCGCCTTTCCGGATGGTACTGCTATCCGGGACGTGCCTGTAATAGGCTGGGATCTGTTGGTGGACCTGGCCGTTCTTGGCCCAATTCCTGTCCATGTGGAACCCGTGCCTCTGCTCGACGGAGAGAACATTCCGATTGGCTCCGAAGTGTACTTGATCGGCTACCCGGCCGAGGTCGAAGCCTATCCCCAAACGACGATGACCCGGGGTATCTTGTCACGACTGCGAGAGTGGGAGCCGGTTGGCATCACCTATTTCCAGACCGATGCCGCGATAACAGGAGGACAAAGTGGCGGCGCGCTTGTTTCTGAAACGGGCGCCGTGATCGGCATCAGTGGTTTCAGAGCCTTTGTGGAATTCGGACTTGCTGCCTCGTCCGCCGACCTTTTGCCACGTGTCCTTAAACTGATCGCAGGGGGTGACCCGTCCGGGCTTGGAAGACGAGAACTCAATTTGGACGGCGGTTCTCTCCGCCACAGACTGACGTCGCAAAACTATGGTGACGCCTATATCATTAATGAACCAGCCGGAACTGCAATCGAAATCAGGTTTGTTGGCGGAGAAGATGTCAGTTTCCAAGTTTTTGACACATTTGGCAACAAACATGCAGATTCTGAAACCAATTCACTTTCCCTTGTTACAAGAGGCTATGGGCCGCTTTTTCTGATCCCGTCGCACGTCTCCGATGAGATTACCTTGGAATCGAATCACCGTCTTGTTCATTTCGATGAACCAGACCGAGGCAGGCGGATCCAGGTTGGAGAGCTCCTCCATGGTAATATCGACTTCCCAACCAATGTCGATTTCTTCTTCCTTTACCTGGAGAGAAATGAGACGGTTGAGATTGTGGCGCGATCAATCCTGGCCGACACGCAACTTACTGTATGGGGTTATCAGGGAGAGACGTTAGAGGTTTGGATAAGAGATCAGAACAGCGGTGGAGGTCTGTTCGGGGGTGACGCAAGAATAGTCTTCCAAGCGCCCTTCACTGGAGAGTACTATGTCGAAGTAGAAAACGTACACTCGAAGTCGTATGCGCCAGCTGGGTACCTTGTCTCCGTAGGCCAAGCCCGGCCTACAGCTCCACTGACACCCCTGAGGCCCTGGGTAACAATAAACACTCGCATAAACGTACGAGAAGGTCCAGGCACCAATTATGCTGTCCTAGGCACAGCCCCACCTGGCGAACGATTCGCTATCACCGGCAAGAGCCCCGGTGCTGGCGACTGGTGGCAGATTGACATTGGGGATCGGACCGGATGGGTTTACGGACCGCTGGTTACAGCAACCAATGCTCAAAACGTACAGGTGGCTACGCCCTCGGATCGTTAACGGTCTCATCTGTGCCCATCCCTGTAGAGCCCGGCCCTGTCACCCATCCGGCCTATCGTGCTAAATGGTAAACGGGTCAAACTGATGTTCCCCTGCGCGCAACAAGAGCATAGACGCCCTTAACAATCCGTTTCCCCGTCGCGAACGCCAGCGGATCGGACATCTCAGCGCTAGGCAGATAGCGGGGGTCAGCCGCCAGCTGGTCCAGTGAGGTTGCCTCGATCTGGTTGAGCGTGTCGGTGTCGTAGAAGCGAAGAGCCGGTGCCTCGACTTGCCACTGCCCGCGCGCGGTCAGAACGGCGGCCATGTCCTCGTGATCGTAGGGCCACTCCCAGGTGGTCCGGCCCTGTACGCTGCGCAGGGGTGACGTGCGCGTGAACTGGTCCGGCACGCCGGAGACGATCAGCAGCGGCGCACCGGGTTTCAGCGCCCTGTGCAGCCGCTCCAGGCCAAGTCGCAGCTCGATCGGGTCCATGCACAGCAGCGAAAAGAAGCTGCATGCCCCGTCGAAGACGTCCGTTTCCTCCAACTCCACCAGTGCCAGCTGACGAAAGTCCTGCCCCGGCACAGCCTGCCGGGCCTCGGCGATCATCTGCGCCGACGGGTCGATGCCGGTGACGCGCCGTCCGGCGTCTGCCAGCGCGGCCGCGATCGGTTCGCCGTGCCCGCAGCCGACCTCCAGAACGCGGCCGTTGGCAGGCAGCATCTCCAGCCAGCCATCGAACGCCTCACGAAAGAACGGTTCAGCCAGGTAGTCGTGGCTGTAGTCGCTGCCGAGCGCGTCATAGGCCGCGGCGTTGACACGGTTGCTGAACGTGTTTATCTCCAGGCCGGGCGACGCCGGCGCTGCACTGGCCGGGGCGGCTTCAGGCCAATGGTGCTCCTGCGCATGGCGCAACGCCTCGTCGAACGCCTCGCCGAAGCGCAGGAGTTCCTCGCCGCTGATGCGGTCCAGGGCGAACGTAACAGCGGAGCCGTCGCGTGGGCCGCCGTCGGTCAGCGCGCTGACGGTCAGCTGCAGTGTCACCTGATAGGTTGGGTTGCCCTGCGCGTCGATGTCCCCGGCGCGCGCCATCAGCAGCGCCGGCGGGCATTCGCTGCGCCAGGTTGCGTAGGGGGTGTCTCCGCTGACCAGCTGTTCGATCGGTTCGGCGCAGCGCCAACCGTCAATCTGCAGGATATGGCGCATGTATGTCAGGGGCGCGCCCTCCAACCCGTAGCTGATCTCCACCCAGACCGCGTCGCGCGCCGCACATTCCTCATCCCCCAGCACGAGGCGCACGTGTTGATTGACCGCGGCCGGCGCCCAGGGGCGGACCATGAGCGCGAGGACCGCGCCAGAACTGTCCGGGTCGGCGGGGGCCTGCTGGCGGAGGTGGGCCATGCGACGTGGTCAGTTGATCGTGTGAGGGTAGTTGCCGAGCCACTGCAGCAGCGTGGCGGCGTCGTGCAGGAAGGCCTCCGGCGCGTCGTCCTGGACGAACTCCAGCAGGGCGTAGCGGGTGCGCTCGGGATGCGCCGCATGCGTCAGATAGTCCCGCCACAGATCCTCGCCCTCTGCCAGGGGGCGGCGCTCTCCCGTCTGCAGATGCCAGTGGAAGACGTGCAGATGCTCCAGCCAGGGACGCACCATCTCGATTCCGGCGAGGTTGTCGGCGGGCGCGGCGAAGCGGGGCGGCTGCCACAGCGAGCGCACATTGGCGTGGTCAACGGTCTGCAGGAGACGCAGGGCTGCCGCGTTGGTGTCAGTGAGCGTGTTGCCGTGGAACTCGTAGACGATGCCGATGCCCTCGGCCTGGGCGAGGTCGGCGATGCGGCGGCTGTCCGTTACTACCTGCTGAAAGTAGGCTTCGTCCGCGCTGTCGCTGCCCTGGTTTCCGGGCCATACGCGGATCTGCGGCGCGCCCAGGGCGGCGGCCGAGGCCAGTACAGCCTCGAAGGGGCCGGTCTCGGGGTGACCGACGCGGTAGTAGGAGCCGTAGGCCGCCACGTCCAGGCCGGCGTCGGCGCCCATGCGGGCGACGGCACGCGCCTGCGTTTCATCCCCGTGCGGAACGTGGACATCCCCACCCCACTCGACCGCGGCCAGGCCGGCCTGCGTCACAAGGGCGATGATCTCTTCTACGGAGAGCTGGCGAAAGGTGATCGAGACGAGTCCGGGCACAAACATAGGTGTTCCTGTCGGGGAAGGAGACCGCCCGGCTATCCTGTCCGTGCGGGCAGCAGATGGTCAGCGTCAGGCCAGCAGCGGCAGCGTCTCCCGCGTGATCTCATACTCCATGCGTTCACCGGCCATGTAGCGGGCCAGCTCGTCCACCATCACGCGGCCCATGCGCAGGCACTCGGTGTTGTGCGCGCCGGCGATGTGGGGGGTGAGGAGCACGTTGGGCAGGCTGTAGAGAGGCGAGCCGGCGGCAGGCGGCTCCGGGTGGGTGACATCCAGCAGGGCGAACAGGTCCGGGCGTTGCTGGAGGACGGCGATCATCTCCGGCTCGTTCACGACCGCGCCGCGGGCGGTGTTGATAAAGGCAGCGCCCTCTTTCATCGAGGCCAGATGCGCGCCGGTTATCATGCCGACTGTCTCAGGCAGCCAGGGCGTATGCAGCGAGACCACGTCGCAGCGGCGGAACAGCTCATCCAGCCCGACCTGCTCCACGTTCAGTTCCGCGGCCGTCACCGGTGTCAGGAACGGGTCGTAGGCCAGGACGCGCACAGAGAGCGTCTCCTGCAGCAGGCGCGCAACGCGGCGTCCGACCTGGCCCAGTGAGATCAGGCCGACGACGCCGGTGTAGAGACCGGGCAGCGGCTCTTTCCCGAGCGGATCGAAGGTTCCCTCCTGGCGGAGCTTATTGGCGAAATGCCAGACGCGTTTCAGGCTGAGGATAATCTGCGCCAGGGTGTAGGGCGCAACGAATTCGGCATTGGCGCCGTAGCCGCTGGTCAGGCGCACGCCCCTCTCCCACATGGCGTCGGTCACAAAGTAGCGGACCGTGCCGGCGGCGTAGAAGATCGCCTCCAGATTTGGCGCGGCCTCGAGGAAGGTTTCGTCCACGTGCGCCATGCCCCAGCCGGAGAAGATAAACGAGACATCCGCCAGCACCGACGGGTCTGCCGCGATCGATTCGGGCGTCTGCAGCGGCGCGACGATCTCCACTTGCGCTTCAATGTCGCGGCAAGTGTCCTCCCCGTATATTCGGGCAAAGGCGCTCTCGCCCAGCAGGTACAACCCCTTCGGTTTTTGCGTACGCATTACAACTCCACTCACCGAGTCGTTTCCAGCCCCTGGTTTCGGCCGTCTCTGGCCGTATCCAACTCCAAGAGACGCCGTTACCAAAGACTAGAAACTGAAAACTAATGTAGATCCCAAGTGAGACCAAGAGCTTGTGAATTCCAAGAGTGCAGGAGAGACTCCTTAGCCCTGATTTCAAGGTCACTGCGAAAGTTCGTGGTTTCAAATGGGAGCCACATTAAAAACTGACAACTCACTCCGCCATCCACTGCCGCAGAACTTGCGCATGCTGGGGAATCGCGATCTCCGGCTCCTCGACCTCGGGATGCCATGCCTTCTCCCACTCGGCGCAGATATAGCCGTCGTAGCCCTTGGACGCGAGCAGGCGCATGATCTCGCGGCAGGGCACTTCGCCCTCGCCCATCAGCTTCAGCTCCCAGCTGCCGTCCTCCCTGCGTGAAGCGTCCTTCATGTGGACATGGGCCAGCCGCGCGCCGATGTAGTCCCATGTATCCTCGACCGATTCGCCCATGCGGAAGGGGTGATGCACGTCCCAGACCGCCATGACGCGGGGTGAGTCCACCTGGCGCAGGACGCCTGCCACCTCCTGCCCGCGGCAGAAGGCGTCGTGGGTCTCCAGGCAGATGGTGACGCCGTGCCGCTCGGCGTCGGGCGCGGCCTCCGCCAGGCTGGCGGCAACCAGATCGATCACATCATCCATCGTCTGGCCCTCGGAAGGGCCGCCGCCGAAGGTGCGCACGATCGGCACCTCCAGGTCGCTGGCCAGCGCCAGGTAGGCGCGCAGGTCGGCCAGATGTTTGGCGCGATCGTCGGCGTCCGGCGAGGAGAAGCGTGTGGACGCGCCGATGCCGGCGATGATCAGCCCGTGCTGCTTCATCAGGCTGCGGATGGCGGCGCGGCGCTCGGCCGGCAGGTCCGGCGGGATTATCTGGCCGTCGAGGATGCGGACTTCCAGCCCGGCGTAGCCGTCGGCGACGGCCTGCTCCGCGGCGCGTTCAAGCGACCAGCCCGGCGAGCCGAGTGTACTGAATACAAGTGGGAAGGGGTAAGGCAAGGGTGTGTATCCTTTCGGGTTGAAAAACTATTATTGTCAGTTGCGCTGGCGTTGCCTAAAGCGGGTTACTAATCCGCTACTGCTTGTTCGACCTCTTGCATTAAACGACCTATCAGTGGGTGAACTGGAGTCATCTTGAGTGCAATCTCTTGCAACGACGAGACGTTATAGCGGGTGCCACGGTCAGGTGCGTTCAAAAAACGTTCAAGAATTTGGAAAAGCTGCTTTCCTCTGAGTTGAAGCTGATACTCTCTTCCAATCTTCTGATGATTCTTCTCTTCTGGAGAACGAAAGCCACGGCTGATGCGAAAGTCCTCGTCCATTTGCGTCTGCCCAAGCGGGATAACCTGATTGCAGTGAGTCTTGACCTCATAAGGTCGTCCCGCTAAATGCTCTTCAACTTCAAACGCAAACCATTCGACAATGGCTTCCAGAATCTGCTGATGTTTCTGCGTCTCCTCGGGGTCTAGAAGGTTTTCCAACTCGGCGTCTGTATACAGGTCATTCTCAATGCTATAGCCTTCTGTCCAGATGACCTCAGAGTAGTCAGATGGAATCCCGGAGAACAGCCACATATCCCTGTCAGCAACAAAAGCAACCGGCAAATTGGAGAATTCCTGCCGTCGTTGATAGACGGATAACAGTTTGTCTCTACCACCTGTAGGCAGTATATTCGCGGCTCGATTGCCAAGGCGCGCCTCTACCCAGCGATAGATGCGCATATCATCCTGGCCTTCAACAAGAACCGTTGGTAAGTTTGAGCGACGAAGTACTGCTACCAGCTCCTCTACCGTGGGGGACGGCGTCGGCACTAACTTGCTCCTCAATCCTCTCCCAACGGAATCTCTTTGTCAGGATACTTGGCGTAGATGAAGGGGGAATGTGTGGCAATGAAAAACTGATTCCCTGTCTCCTGCTCAAGCAACGTCGGCAGCAGGAGTCTCTGCCAGTCCACATGAAGGCTTAACTCCGGTTCATCAATGAAAATAGGCGTATTCTCGCTGAACGCGTTGTAGCACAGCAAGCTCAGCATCTGTTTCTCTCCAGAGGAGAGTTTATCGGACGCGATAGCCTCCTCTACTGTATCAAGAACTGTCTCGCCTATTTCTTCTCCCAGAGTAATCCCGTCCGTGCCTTCACCGCGGGTACTCCGCCCGCTGACTCGAATTGCCTGATACTGCAAGATGCTTTGCGTAAGCTCAGACAGCGCCACAAACGGCTTGCGCAATCGGTCTCGTTCGTCAGCGAGCTGTTGAATCTCATTCAGTACAGAAGGCGTGGTCTGTGAAGTTGCAGACTCTATTTCACCACCAGCGGAGACCTGGATTTTTTGTGAAATGTCGTCTAATACTTTCGATTGAAGATTACTAATTCTAATATGGATATCGCCGTACTGCTGCTCCAGAAGTTGGCCAATATCATTGGTTGAGATTGAAGCAATGAATTTGTGTCCGGATCTAGAGATTTCCGATGAAAAATTCTCCATTGCTTCCTGTAGTAACTCCAGACCTGAAGTCATCTTCCCATCAGGATTGTCGATATCGCCGCGACTCACATAACCGCCTTCTATTCTTCTGAACGACGGAAAAAACAGGCTACTCTTCATCAGTTCAGCGATGCGGCCACTAGCCTTTTCCAAATCTGCAAAGCGATTGATTGAAATTTCCGCCTCGGGATAATTATCGTTATCCCGAGGCCAACGCTCGCGATGTTCATAATCAACGAAAGAGTATGTATTCCGTCCTTTGTATGGTTTATCTCGTTCAAGCGATAAGGAAAATGAGCTTGTTTTAATGGAAACAGTCTGAAATGGTATTTCGAGGAAAGTCCTGACAAGATTCCCGCTGATCAGATACCAGAGCAGCTTCAGCAGCGTCGTCTTGCCCGACCCATTCTTGCCCGTAATAATGTTCAGGTCTTCATTGAACTCCAGGTCGGCATCGATTCGGTTATTCAGACCCTTTACGCTAAGACTCTTAATCATCAGCTTGAGTCTCCTTACCTAACCTGCGAGAAGTGATCGGCCCTCTCACTCCTCGCCGTTCGCTCTCATCTTGCGGAAGAAGGCCACCTCGCGCTTAAAGGTCTCGAACCAGTCTTCGCCTTCCTCGAGTTCGTACTCGCAGTGGATGGAGATAAAGCCGTCATACCCGATCCGGCGCAGCTCGCTGAAGACGGCCGTCCAGTCGACGATCCCTTCGCCGGCGCCGACCCAGTTCGCTTTGGCCGCGCCGTGTCCGTTCCTGGCAACACGCTCGATGAGGACGTCTTTTGCGGAGAGGATGCTCAGGTGCTCGCGCGCCATGGCCAGGCCGAAGTCGAACGGTTCGCCGTCGACGGCGAAGTGGCCGGGGTCGAGATAGGCGCCCAGGTAGGCGGGGTCGAAGTCGCGCAGCAGGTGCATCAGGGCGGCGGCGTTGAGGCCCATGCAGTAGTGGGAGTGCGTGTGGTAGCAGATCTTGACGTTGTAGATGCTGGCCAGCCTTTCCCAGGCGGAGAAGGCCCGGCGCACGCTGTCCACCTGCTCCCAGTAGTCCATCGTCTGCGGCTCGAACCTGAAATAGCCCAGCTTGAGCAGCCGCACGTCGGCGCTGTCCATCGCGGCCAGCAGCGGCTCCGCCAGGGGGTGGTCGGCCGTGAGCAGATCGAAGTTGCCCGTGACCATGCCGATCTGCAGGCCGGCCTGTTCCATCTGCGCCTGCGCCTGCGGCAGGGCTGAGGCTGCGTTGTCCGGGTTGACCGGATGGCCGGGCCGCACCGCCAGGTCATAGCCGTCGTAGCCGTGCCGCTGCGCCAGCTCGACCAGTTCGGAAATACTCTTTTCCTGGAGCATCTTGCTGAAAACGATCAGTTTCATGCCTCTCTATCTCCGTTTAGAAATTACTCAGGATGGCCGCGAGAAAGGGGATTGTTCCTTTCTGAAGTTTTTTTGGAGCCCTGAAGACATTCTAACTCAGTACCAACTCCCAATTTGCTTGAATTCTATGTGAATTCAAGCCTAATCGGCGTAAGCTGCAATATAGGATAACGGATGTCTCGCATTCTATTGCGACATCCGCAAGAAACGGGCCTCATTCGGGATGTGCATTAGTCTATTCCCCAGAGGGCCTTCAGGCGTCCAACTGTAAAGGGCCATTTGGAGCTTCGTGGCTGAGCAACCGTATTCTGGTTTCCAAAAAAACCGCGTTCCTTTACCGCTTCTTGAAGTTCGACTTTCTTTATCCACTTGACAGCGACGAAATGTTCACCATGATTCTTGTCGAATGCCTCTGGTGCCTCAACTTCAAGGTCTGTTAAGAGAGTAGGAGTGCCGTCGATATCAACTTTGAATTGGTCATAGCGCACAGCAGGCTCCAGAACCTCTCCGACGCCAACGTACCCATTTCCAGGTACAGATACCCATACACGGTTTCCGGGTTGAAGTTTCCTAAGAGTTTTCACGTACCACTCTCCACCCCCGCCGCTTACAAACCCGTACCTTTTTGCATCATTCCACTGTCGGCTAACTCCTTCACCGAAGGAAACGTAATATTCTCCATTCCATTCTCCCTTGGACATGGACGAAGAGGGCACTTCAGTGGCAAGGAAATCTGGCTCAATAAGCCAAGTACGTGTTAAGTACAGACGCTCTTCATCCTGGAACGTACGGAAAAGCACAACATTTATGTCAACGCCGTACGCCTCCTGTAGATATGAAACTATGCGCTCGGTCGATGGGTCGAGCTCCTCGGCGACGATTATGAGTCGATGAGAGGAATTGAGTTCATCTGGAATGAAGTTGAACTGTCTTTGGAGAGCCTCGTTTATCCCTTCCGGAGTCTCTTTCTTTAGAACGGCACGCTGGTAGTCAATGAAAATGTCGGCAATGTCCTCCGAGAGCAGGTTACGAACCCAGGAACCGTAATCTAGAGCCTGAGACACCACTTCTCTAGGTGTCTGACCCCGCTTAAGTTCAACAACAATCAAATTACCGTCCGCATCAATTGCGAGGAGGTCAATTCGACCTCCGTGAGTCGTGGCGACTTCTCGACCGATTACCATAAGTCGGGGGTCAACAATAGAAATGTCTGCAGCAATAATATCCTGCAGACGTTGTTCATAATCCATACCACTCAAGGACACAGGTTGTAGAACTGATTCTTCGCTAATCCTCCATATCCCCGTCTCTATCGGCATATGATCCTTCCATCAGCTAGCGGGCAAAGCTGCTTCGTTCGTCCCTGTAGCGATTTCATGAACCTAGTCTCAAAGATACACTCGTGGCAGTTGCTAACCTTCGAAACACGCTGACATGAATTTCAGGAATGAGTGGACTTTGGCGAGAGTAAAGCGGCCTGCGCCATCTTACACAGCCTGCAGAAGGTTATGGACTGGCTTTCGTTGTTTCACAACCGGTGCATATGAAAGCCGCCGTCGACGTCCAGGACCGCGCCGGTCGAGAAGGGGAACAGCCCCTCGGCCAGGGCGGTGACCGCTTTGCCCACGTCCTCCGGCTGCCCCCAACGGCGGATGGGGGTCAGGCCGTCGCCGATCAGCTTGTCGTACTTTTCCTTCACCGTGCTCGTCATGTCGGTCTCGACGATGCCCGGGCGCACCTCACAGACGTTGATGCCGCTCTCCGCCAGCCGGTCGGCGAACAGGAGCGTCATCATGCCGACACCGGCCTTGGAGATGCAGTATTCGCCGCGCGCCGGGCTGCTGGTGTAGGCGCTGATCGAGCCGATATTGATGATCTGCGGTCCGCCGCCGGCGACCTTCGACGACCCACTTTCCAGTTGCTCCAACATCGTCCGCGCTACCAGCTGGCTGAGGAAGAACGGCCCTTTCAGGTTGACGTTCATCACCTCGTCGTAGGACTCTTCGGTCGTCTCGAGGATGTCCATGCGCGTGCGGGGACCCATGCCGGCGTTGTTCACCAGCAGATCGATGCGGCCGAACTGGTCGAGCGCCGCCTGCACCAGGCGCGCCCGGTCCGCCGCGGAGCCGATATCGGCCTGCACCACCAGCGCGTCGCTGCCGGACTCGCGAACCATGCCGGCGGTCTCATTGGCCGTCGCCGCGTTGCCGCGATAGTTGATGACCAGCGACCACCCTGCCTCCGCCAGCGCCAGCGCAATGCCGCGCCCGATGCCGCGGCCGGCGCCGGTGACGAGTGCTACCTTTGCCATAGGATCACCCTTCCATTCCACAATTCCTAACCGCCAGCGAACAGATGCCCGCTGCAGGGATCACTAAAAGCCGACTACTAAAGACTGCCCCTACTCCACCCCCAAAACCTTACACACCGCTTCCAGGAAGAAGTAGTCGCCCCACATCACGCTTTCATTTACGCCCAGCCCCAGCCGTTCGTGGTACATGCCCTGCTTGAGGACGCCTTCCCAGCCCTCGTCATCGAAGGCGACAAACTCCGGCTCGGTGAGCGTATCGACGATCTGGAGCGCGTAGTCGTGATACTGCTTGCCCAGCGTCGGATCGCCGACCAGCTGCGAAAGCTGGATCAGGCCGCTGGCGCTGATGGCCGCGGCCGAGCTTTCGTGCGGGTTCTGCGGGTCTTGCTCCGCCCAGTCGTTTTGCGGCACGCCGTGGTCGGGCGTGTTTTCCATGTAGAACCAGGCGTTGTCCTGGCTGGTCTTGAGGAAGCGGGCGTCCCCGGTCAGGCCGAACACCGTGCCGAAGCCGTAGAGCGACCAGCCGAGCCCGCGCGCCCAGGAGGAGTCGTCGCGCCAGCCCTGGTGCGTGGTCTGGCGCAGGAATTCGCCGGTCTCGAGGTCGAAGATGCCTTCGTGCGAGGTGCTGCCGTCGCCCCGCACCAGATAGCGGCGGGTGGTCAGGCAGTGGCGGTAGGCCGTCTCCCACAGCTCTTCGTCGTCGGTCTGCTGCGCCGCGTAGAAGATGATCGGCACGTTCATCATGATGTCGATGAAGAGGCTTTCGTCGGAGACAAAGGAGCGCAGGTATTCGCCCTTTTCCTTGAACCGTTTGGCAAGGGTCTGACCGGCCTCGATGACGACCTCGTTCTTGTCCTCCTCGCCGGTAATGTCGTACCAGCGTTTCCAGGTGGAGAAGAAGAGGAAGCCGAGATCGTGGACGTTGCGATCGGTCTTGCGGTGTTCCAGCAGGCGGGAGTAGTGCTCGGCCTTCTCGCGGAAATACTCGTCGCCGGTGGCCTGGTAGACCAGCCAGAGCTGCCCGCCGAGGAAGCCTTCACACCAGTTCGTCCACGCCTCGCCGTCGTGTATCCACTTCCCGTTCTGCGTGTACATCGGGAAATGGTCCGGGTGCGCTTCCACCAGGTTGCGCAGCTGCCCGGCCGCGAAGTCGACGGTTCTTTCACATTTTGTGAGCAGATTATCAAGGTCAATCATCGGCTTTTGGTCTCCCAAGCTCGTTTACATTGATTTCATTCTGGCGGACAGGTTTTCCATATCGCCGTCAATACAAGTCCATTCCAATTCAGTTCTCAGCAGCCCCCGCGGCCTGCATCACTTTCCGCAGCGATTCCACGGCGTAGGCCATGCCGTCCGGCCCGCTGAAACCGCTGCTGTGCGCGGCGATGGCCAGGTGCGGCTCCAGGGCCAGCATGCCCTGATAGCCGCTGCTGATGAGCCGGTCCATCAGTTCGGGGATCTGTCCGTCGCCTTCGCCCGCGGCTTTGACGCCTCCCTCCAGCTTGCAATCTTTGATATGCACATAGCCCACCCGGCTGCCGATCCGAGGCCAGCCGCGCTCGGTGATCCGCTCCTCGCCCACCTGCACGAAGTTGGCCGGGTCCCAGAGGAAGACGAGATGGGGGCTGTCGATAGCGTCAACCAGCTTGACGCAGCGGTCGAGCGTGTCGCCGACGATACCCTTCTCGTTTTCGAGCAGCAGGGTGACGCCTTCTTCCGCGGCCACGTCGGTCAGGCGGCGCAGCCGGTCGATGGAAGTCTGCACGTAGCTGTCGTAGTCGTCGCTGTCTTCGGGCGGGTGGAAGGAGAAGACGCGGATGTTGCTGGTGCCCAGCTGGCGGGCGATCTCGCTCAGGCGGCGCAGGTTACCCACCTCCGTTTCAATCGGCTCCTCGATCGGGCTCTTGCCGACCGGGCTGCCGATCGCGCTGACCGTAACGCCGTGGGCATCGCACATCGCGCGCACCTTTGCCACCCGTTCATCGGGCATGTGGAGCACGTTCTGCCCCCACGCCGCCCGCAGCTCCAGGCACGGGATCTTCAGGTCGTTGAGCGTCTGCAGCTGCGACCCCAGATCGTCCGCGATCTCGTCGCCAAACGCGCTGATTGTGAAGGATGCATTTGTCATATTGTTATGTCTCTCCGAATTCCGTTTGTGGTTGTTTCAACCCAACGATTTCACAGCTCATGGCCGTCAACTTTTTGGCCGTCTCCATGTCTTTTGCATTCGGATTCGGCGATTCCATTGGCCATCCTCCGTCGCGACAGTTTTTGTCTCGATAGAGCACACTGCTTTGGCTAAAGTAGGCGCCGGAGTGATTGGGCGCATCGTCAGCAAGCAGGACGTGCAGCGACGTTTGCGCTGATTCTTCATTGCTGTCGGTCAGAAATGGTCTCAATGGAAAAGTAAGTACTCGCATCACCTTCATTAGCAGGCCATTACCACCAAAGTTCGATCGTGCCCAACCGGGGTGAATTGAAGCAGCGGTTACACCTGTTCCTTTCAGGCGCTCACCGAGTTCCATCGCGTAGAGCACTGAGGCTACCTTAGCTTCAGCGTAAGCTGCGAAAGCGTTATATTTCCTGTTCTTGTAATTGAGGTCATCAAGGTGAACTTGCGGACGGTTAGCGGGACTACCGGCATGCACGACCGAAGAGACCATCCCTATGCGGGAAGGCGCGCTCTTCTTGTTCACATCAAGAAGTAACTCCGTGAGAAGAAAATGTCCGAAGAAGCTCACGGCAATCGTCTCCTCGAGCCCATCTTGTGTATAGCGCGCGTTATTTCCCATCACCACCAAACCTGCGTTACACATCAGTCCATCAAGACGATCATGCCTCTTCAGAAACGCATCAACGAAGTCGCGTACCGATTGCAGGTGGGCTAGATCCATTTTCATTACTTCATAACTTCCTTTTAATCCAGCAAACGACCTCGCCTCTTCTTCACCTGCTTCTACCCTGCGGCATGCCATTACTACGTGCCCGCCTTGTTTTACCAACTGGCGAGTGGTTTCAAGCCCTACTCCGGAGTTAGCTCCCGTTACGATATACACCTTTCCATTGACGTCTTTTGCCAGTGTTTCGTCATCGCACCAGCGTACATTTTTTCTGCTCATATTTTGCTCTTCTCAAACTGGCTGGAGGGGCCTCTTGCCGGAAAGTGCATGAAAAAAGTCCTTGGCGAGAAAATTTTCAGGCGCCACAATCGCGCGGCGATTAGCATAAGGCCATAGAAATTAAAAGCTGCTTTCATACACCGCCAGGATCGTCGCCAGGCTGCGCCTGCCTTCGGCGCCGTCGATGACCGGGTCCTCGCCGCGGCGGATGCCGGCGATGAAGTCCTTGAGGATGGCGATATGGCCGCTGGTCGAGATGCCGCGCGGGTCGCCGGCCATGCCGGGGTCCACCTGCTCGGTGGCGACCGGCCACGGCTCGACCGTCGCTTTGGACTCGTCAGCCAGTCCCCAGCGCAGGACAGACTCCCCCTCGATCTGGATGCCGCCGTTGGTCCCGTAGACCTCCAGGCGGTGGGGAAATCCGGGCTCGGTGGCCACGGTGGCGGTGATCGTCGCCACCGAGCCGTTGGCAAAGCGCAGCACCGCGCCGGCCGTGTCTTCGATCTCGACCGAGCGATGCCGTGAATCGGCGAAGGCATGCACCTCGACCGGGTCGCCCAGGAACCAGAGCAGCAGGTCGATGATGTGAATGCCCTGGTTCATCAGCACGCCGCCGCCGTCCATAGCCCACGTGCCCCGCCAGTCGGCCTGGGCGTAGTAGGGCTCATCGCGGAAATAGGGCATCGTCACCACGCCAAGCGTGATTTCGCCCAGGTCGCCGCCGTGGATGGCGTCGTGGACGCGGCGGAAGAGCGGCTCCGCCCGGCGCTGCAGACAGACGCCCAGCTGCACGCCGTTCGCGCGGCAGGCCGCGATCATGGCGTCGGCGTCGGCCAGCGAGAGGGCCATCGGCTTTTCCACCAGCACGTGCTTGCCGCTCGAAGCGGCCGCGATCGCCTGCTGCGCGTGGTGGCCGCTGGGCGTGCAGATGCAGACGGCATCGACCGCCGGGTTTGCGAGCAGTTCGTCATAGGAACTGGCCGGCGCGCCGAATTGCTGGGATATCTCCGCGTAGCGGGCCGGGTTGTAGTGGCCGACCCCCACCAGGCGCGCGCCCAGGTCGGCGCATTCCTGGATCGCGTTCAGGTGGTACTCCGCCACCATGCCCGCGCCGAGGATGGCAAAGCCAAGTTCGTGTTGTGTCATTTTGTTTCGTCCCACATGCGGCGCAGATACTCTCCAGCGGGGCCTGCCTGGGCTGCCAGGTCATCCCAGCGGCACTCGATCGAGATGCGACCGCTGTAGCCGCCCTTGTGCAGGCGGCGGAAAAACTCCTCATAGGGGTAACTGCCTTCGCCGGGCGCAACGCGATGCGTGTCGGCGACGTGCACGTGCTCGATCCATGCGGCGCAGGTGGTGATGTTTTCCAGCGGTTCGTCGTCCTCCATCATATGGTAGAGATCGGCCAGAAGGCGCACGCGCAGATGAGCGGTCTCCCGCGCCAGTTGCATGCCTTCGGCGACGCTGGTGATGATATTCGAATCGCGCGAATTCAGCGGCTCGATGACGATGGTCACGCCGTTGCGCACGGCTACGTTCCCGGCCAGCCGCAGGAAGCGCACCAGCTGGGTGAAGGCCTCCTCCTTGGCAAATCCGTCGGGAACATTGCGGGCGCCGCCGCTGCCGAAGACGATCTTCTCGCCGCCCACCGCTGCCACGCGGCCGATGGCGGCCTCCAGATAGCTCTCCACCTGCTCCCAATTTACATTCGGCCCGGTGACAGGCACCTCCGAGGGCACGAAGACGTTGAAGACCGGCGTGGGCAGCGGCGCGCTGTCGAACGGCGCGCGAATGGCATCGAAATCCGGATCCAGCGGGGACAGCGATCGGACCGTCGGCTCGACGAAATCGAAGCCGGCCGCATGCGCGATGCCCGCGTCGGCAATCGGTAGGCAGATTCCAAATTGCATGGGTGGTGTACTCCAGGGGGCGGCAAATATCAGGATTTTTTTGCTGTGTGACACAGCATGAACTGTATTTTATAATAGGATTCTCCCAGGCGCTATATTTTCAGGGGTTCATTGGCTCTGGAAACTTGCCTTTGAAGCGGACGGTTCGTCGCCACTGCGAAGAACGTGAAAGGAGGGATTTAAAGGAACGCAACCCATTTCTGTAACATCGATGCACAACCTATGGAGGAAAGACCGATGACGAGCAAGTCAAGCCGACGTGATTTTCTTAAAGTGTCTGGTAGCTTGGTAGCGGGAGCAGCTGTGGCGGGATGTGTCGCGCCCGTCGCTCCAGCGGCAACGGATTCCGCAGGCCCTACCTCAGAACGTGTCGCCCTGCGTTTCCTCAACAAGTGGGGCTCCGGCGTGCGCCGTGAGCTGATGAACGGCTTTCTCGACAATTGGGCCGAACAGAACCCCGACATCGGCATCATCTTCGAACCGGTCGCCGACTTCGACCGCCGCATGCCGATCCTCGTCGCCGCCGGTGAGTGGGGCGACATCATGTTGTTCTTCGATCTGCAGCTGAGCGCGTTCCACGAAATCGCCGCCGACCTCACGCCCTACTTCGAGGCCAGCCACACGCCCTTCCCCGGCCAGGAGGGCAGCGAGCTGATACGCATCCCCAATCATGTCGGTTACGAGCCGGGCAAGGTCAAGGCCGTCCCCTTCCAGCTCAATATTGTCATGACGGGCATCAATAAGGACCTCTTCAAAGAGGCCGGCGTGCCCATGCCGTGGGAACACGACCACAACGGCGACAAATGGTGGGACTGGCACGACTACCGCGAGGCGGCCTGCGCCATCAACGACCTCGGCGAAGACATCATCGGCTCCAATTTCAGCGTCGGCAATATCGAACAGGACGGCCTGGTGAACTGGAGCGTCGCCAATGGCGGTCAACTGATCGATGTCGAGAACAAAAAGGGATCCTGGAACACGCCCGAGTTCATCGAAGGCCAGCAGTTCGCGATCGACATGATCTGCCAGGATGGCTGCATGATGAACGTGGACGACTATCAGGGCCTGGGCCAGGCTCTGGGCATCTACCCCTGGGCTGCCGGCGTGCAGGGCATCGCCTCGCGCGGCTCCGGCTACTGGGTAAGTCGCAGCGAGGCCGACCTCACCCAGGTCGCCTGGGTCCGTTCGCCCAACACCGGCGAGAGCGCCGGCCTTGGCTCGATGCATTTCCACATCGTCACCACGCAAAGCCAGCACCCGGCCGAGGCCTTCGAGTTCATTACGTACCTCGCCAACTTCGAGAACCAGAAGAACATCGCCCTCTCCGGCACGGCCGAACCGGTCAACGCCGGCGTCTGGCAAGACGCAGAATACCAGGCCACGTGGGGCGGCCCCGAAGCAGTCGAGGCCTATCTCGATGCCCTCGACAACTTCATCTTCACGCCGCAGCTACCCGGCGTCCTCGAATGGTTCGGCGAGATCAAGATCCTCTGGGGCGACGTGCTGCGCTGCGAGGTAAGCGTCGAAGAGCAGGTCGTCATCGTCGACCAGAAGACCGACGAAATCCTGGCCGCACACTCCTGATACGTTTCGTACAACAGTGGATAGCGGCCCGCGTTCCGACGAGCCGCTATCCACTGCTTACTGTTCACCTCCCATCATCCACCTGGATCGCAGATGCAGAGCCCCAGGACAGTTGCGTCGAATATCAGCTGGGCCAGGCTGAGGCCGCACATCGTCGGCTGGGCCTTCATCTCCCCCTGGCTGGTCAGCTTCAGCTTCCTGATGGTCTACCCCTTCATCGCCTCCTTCGTCCTCAGCTTTACCCGCTACCAGCTGATCGGCGAGGCGGAGTTCATCGGCTTTGAAAACATCCAGCGCATGCTCTTCGAGGACGAAAGGGTCGCCGACGCGCTGCGCGTCACCTTTACCTATGTCCTCCTCACCGTCCCCGCGGGCACGGCCATCAGCATCCTGGTCGCCATCCTGCTCAATCAGAAGGTGCGCGGCATCCCCTTCTTCCGCACCTCCTTCTATATGCCCAGCGTGATCGGCGGTGTCGGCCTCGCGCTGTTATGGACGACCATCCTTGCCAAGAACGGGCCTGTCAACGCCGCGCTCGGCCTGGTTGGGATCGAGGGGCCGAACTGGCTCTTTGATACCGCCTGGGCGCTGCCTTCCCTGGCGCTAAAAGCCCTCGCAACGGCCGGCGCCGCCATGCTCATCATTCTCGCCGCCCTGCAAGGTGTACCGCAGCATCTTTACGAGGCCGTCGATCTCGACGGCGGCGGCGAATGGGCCAAGTTCTGGCACGTAACCCTGCCCCAGATCTCGCCCGCTATTTTCTACAACGTCATCGTTACCACGATCGGCGTGATGCAATCATTTGTCGAAGCCTTCATCATGACCAATGGCGGCCCCGGCACCGCCACCCTCTTCTACGGTCTCTATCTCTACCGCCAGGCCTTTGAGTTCTACCGCATGGGCTACGCCTCCGCGCTCGCCTGGATGATCTTCCTCATCATCCTCGCCCTGACCATCGTCAACTTCCGTATAGCCCGCTACTGGGTCTATTACGAGGGTGAGGAGTAGACCGCCTTGTCCGCGCTGACCGCTTCCTGGAGCAAGAGCAAGACCACCCAGCGCCGCCTGCGCGACGCGCTCGCCTACACCTTGCTGGCCGTCGGTTTTGTCTGGTTCATCTTCCCGCTCTTCTGGGTCATTATGGGTTCGCTCAAAACCTTTGAAGATTTCAATCAGATCCCGCTGCAGATCTTCCCCTCCGCACTCTACTTTGGAAACTATCCCAGCGCCTGGACCAGCGTCCCCTTTGGCCGCTACTTTATCAACACCGCCATCATCGTCTCTCTCTCCGTCGTCGGCGAGCTGATCAGCGCCTCCATCGTCGGCTTCGGCTTCTCCCGCCTCAAGTTCTGGGGCCGCAATTTCCTCTTCATGGTCCTGCTCAGCACCATGATGCTGCCCTTCTGGGTGGTAGTCATCCCCCGCTTCCTGCTCTACAGGGATCTCGGCTGGGTCGGCACGTGGCTGCCGCTCATCGTGCCCAGCTACTTCGCCAACCCCGTCTACGTCTTTCTGATGCGCCAGTTTTTCATGACGCTGCCGCCGGAACTGGACGACGCCGCCAAAATCGACGGCTGCAACGAGCTGGGCATCTTTTGGCGCATCCTACTGCCGCTGACCAAGCCGGTGCTGGCCACCATCGCCATCTTCTCCTTCATCAACGTCTGGACCGACTTCGTCAGACAGGTCATCTATCTCAGCCAGGACAGCACCTATACCGTCGCCATTGGCCTGGCGTTTTTGAGATGGCAGATCGCGCAGGGTGATCCCGTGCCCGGACTGCTGATGGCCGCCACCGTGTTCACATCGCTACCCATGATCGCGATCTTCTTTATCGGCCAGAAATATATGGTGCGCGGCATCGCGCTCACAGGACGGACCGGAACATGATCGACAACAGATACCTGCTTCTGGATACCTCGCTCTGGGCGCAAGCCGATCATCTCACCGTAACGCCGGGTCGGGCGCGCAAAGCAGGCCAGAACCCTCTTTTCGGCGAAGATCTGCCCTGGGAAGTGCGCCACGACAACCTCTACGCCAATGTGCTCTTCGACCCTACCGACAACCTCTACAAGTGTTGGTACAATCCGTTCATTATCGACGCGGCGACCACCGAAACCCCGCCCGCACAACGGGAACGCGGCGCCTATCGCGCCGCCCTTGCCCGCGCCAGAGCCGACGAACAGATCAGGAAGCACCGTGAGATGGGCGTCTGTTACGCCTCTTCTACCGACGGCATCCGCTGGGAAAGGCCCGAGCTGGGCCTGATCGAGTTCGACGGCTCCACCCGTAACAACCTGGTCATGCGCGACGTGCACGGCGTCGGCGTCTCCCTCGACCCCCATGATCCGGACCCGGCGGGCAGGTTCAAGGCGTTCATGGAGGGCGGCGTCGCCAGTTCGTCCGACGGCCTGCACTGGTCGCCCATCCAACCCTGCCCCGAGATCGACGCCCGCTGGGATACCCACAACAATTTGTTCTGGGATGAACGCCACGGCAGGTATGTCGGCATAACCCGCCTGTTTGATGGACGCCAGCGCACCGTCGGCCGCACCGAGAGCGAGGACTTCAACACCTGGACGCGGGCGGTCGAGGTCCTCCGCGCCCTGCCGGACGAGCCGGACCGCCAGACCTATGCCCTGATCGCCTTCCCCTACGCCCAGGTCTATCTCGGCCTGTTGATGATGTTCGATACGGCGACCGACCTGGTCGACTGTGAACTGGCCTGGAGCCGCGATACCGTGCAATGGGAGCGCGTCTCTCCGGGGACGCCGCTGATCGAGCGCGGCGCGGAGGGCAGCTTCGATTGGGGCTGCGTCTACGCGGGGGCTTATCCGTTCCTCAAGGACGGGCGCCTGCAGCTTTATTACGGCGGCAGCGACGGCCCCCACACCGACTGGCGCTCAGCCTATCTGGGGCTGGCGACGCTGCGGCCGGACGGGTTTGCCGGGTTGACGCCGGTCAATAAGGCACAGACCGCGACGCTTGTCACGCAGCCTGTACAGTGCAGCGGGCGCCGACTGCGCCTGAGCGCCGACGCGGATCGCGGTCAGGTCAGGGCGGCGCTGGCCGATGTCGACGGCAAAGGCTTGCCCGATTCGGTACCGGTGCAGGCGGATGTTACCGATCTCCCCCTGCAATGGCGCGACGGTCAGGACCTGGCCGCGCTGGTGGGCCGGGAAGTTCAGCTCATCTTCGAACTGCAGGACGCGACGCTCTATTCCTTCTCTTTCAGCGATTAATCCCTTGTATGTATAGCGTAAGTATTGTGGGCCGCCTGCCGCCCGCTTCATCCCGCAAGATACACGCCGCGATCGGCGGGTGAATCTTGCAGCATCGCTTCTGAACACTACAGAACAGTAAGGAGAAACTCATGGGAACGAGAATGGAAGGCAAAGTCGCCATCATCACCGGCGCAACCCTGGGGCTGGGCAAAGCCGGCGCGCTGGCGTTCGCCCGTGAAGGCGCCTCCGTCGTCATCTGCGACCGCGGCCGAACGCCGGAGAACTCGCAGAAGGTCCTGGCGCAGGCTGAGGGTCTCAGCGGTGAGATCGCCTACAAGCGCTGTGATGTCATGATCAAAGAGGACATTAAAGCTCTTGTCGAATTCACCGTGGAGCGCTATGGGCGGGTCGATGTCATGGTCAACAATGCCATCATCGACAACCCGGGGGGCATGCTGGAGGACGTCACACTTCAGGACTGGGATGACGGCTTTTCCTGTCACGTGACCGCGCCGCTTCTCTTCTGCAAGGAGGTGGTCCCGCTGATGATCAAGCAGGGGAGCGGCAACATCATCAACGTCTCATCGAGCATCGCCCTTGCCGGCAGTGCCAGCATCTCATCCTATGGCCCGGCCAAGGCGGCTATGATCAATTTCACCCAGCATCTGGCCATCACCTACGGCCCCGACGGCATCCGCGCCAATGCGCTCACCCCCGCGCGCATGCTGACCGAAAAGAAGTACGAGATGCTCGCCGACAATCCGGCCGCGGTGCGCACGCAGCAGTTCGCCTACCCGATGGGCAGCCCGGCTCTGCCCGAACAGGTGGCCGAGGTCATGCTGTTTCTGGCTTCAGATGAGTCCATTGCCATCACCGGCCACAACCTGATCGCCGACGCCGGCAACGCAGCATACGGCCCGGGCGGCATGATCGGGCGGCTGGAGGCCGATCTGCGCGCCCGGTTGGAAGCGCAGGGTTCGGAGTGGCTGAAGGATGAACTGTAGTGTTCAGTTCCAGCTGCCGATAAAGTCCCTGAGGGTGAAATCGGCCGGCATTTCGTTGAAGAAGTAGCGCATCGGGCGCGCCTGGAAGCCGGGCGCGAAATGCTCGTTCTCGGCCTGGAGCTTGTCGTCCAGGATTGCAAAGCGTCTGTGGAGGGCGGCGGCCTCTTCATCTGTGAAGCGGTCCGCGATGCTCAACAGTTGGCTGCTTACTCCTAAGGTACTCTCCTGTAGCCAGACCTCGACCGTGCTGACCGTTGCTTCGTCGATCAGCCTGTCGTAGGAAACCAGCCGCGGCTGCGGGCCTGTTTCCCAAACGCCGCCGGGCGGGTCGTCCGGCCCCCGCTCCTGCGCCCAGATCTTTCTCTGCCTTCCGACCATGGTTTCAAAGTCGGCGCGCAGCTGCTCCAGCCGGTCCGGCGGGATGACCTCCCGCAGAACGAGATACCCCCGCTCCATGTACTGTTCGGGGCTGACCTGCATCGTTCGTCCCCCCTGTTCGCTTCCGTTCAGTGCGGCCGAAAACTTTTGCGACCCCATCTGCCTGGTACTTGCAGAAGCCTGAGTTAAACAGGATGCCCCGGCAGCCTATTCTACCGGTGCTCTTATACTTCTGCGGCGTATTCGTCCAGCGATCACCTCTGTGCCTTGCGCGTCTTTCTGGCCAGGGCGTTCATCCCTTACCTGCAGGGAACAGACACGACCTCAAAGGCAGTCGCCGCTCCGGGGCTCGCTAAGTACTCTGACAACGCGAATCCCTCAAGCTCACTGACCGCTCCCCACCATCCAGACGGCGTCTGCCTGGACGGCTGTGCCTCGGCTCAGCAAGATTCGCTGGGCCAGGCTGAGTCCACTCTTGGTCTGCTGGGCCTTTATCTTGGGGCAATCTCGAACCTAAGATTTCCGGCTACGTTCTCCCACTTGGTTGCCATAATGGCAAAAGCGGGTTCCGTCTAGTCGAAAACAGGCCTGCCCGTACTCATTTCCGTTCGGAAGTGGCAGATAATCCGCTGTTGGAACAGAGCTCGCGATTGGCTTGGCTGGGTGCATCCCCAAAGAGGAGAACGTAGTCAGAAATCACTCCATTTGGGGACACACCCACCTGATTTTTGGGAGTTGACAGAAGAGTTTCAACCATATATTATTATAATGACACAATGGCCGAAGTGCTGAAGCGAATGAGCGTTCGCAAGGCTCTGCATTAGAAAGCCAGCGACGAGTCAAGAGAGCGAATCCCTCCTAATCTTTAGAGCACAGAACATGTAGCCGGCGAAAAAGCAACCGCTGTGCGACCCAATCTTGGAGAGGGCCGCGCGGGGTGCCATCAAATCGGGCGAGACGTAGTTTCTGCCGAGATCGGTGCGACGTTCGAGCAGCTGACAAGCACCATTGCGATCGAGAACGGAAGCGGACGTGACAAACACGGTCAACACGAGCCCCATCGTATCGCTCAGGATGTGTCGTTGGCATCCGCTGATCCGTTTGCCGCCGTCCAGGTCTTGCACTCCTGTGGGTGTGTAGCCAGTCGCGACCGTCTGCCTATCCAACAGCGCCACGATGCCCGCAAGATGGGAGACTGTACCGTCCTGCCGGGTGCTTTAATCGCCCGTCCTGCTGGCGCACTTCAGCCCGTAGCCTGTCATGAGTCTGTGACGATGACCATCCCCGGCTACTTGACTGAAGAAGGCATAGGCGCTGCCGACAACGCGGTTAGGTGTTAGGCAGCGTGCGCCGTCGGACACACTACCCGCAGTCAAACAGAAAACCTCGTTGACGACTTGGCGTACATTCAGTCTGCGAAGTCGTCCGCTCGGTTTGGCCCCTGGAATCAGATCCTGGATACGATTCCAGCGGTTGTCGGCCTACGCTGATGGGTATCGCTGGGTATTCACAAACACATCGCTTTCTATCATTTGGCCGACAGCTGTTACCTTTCGAACAGCTTCTGAAGGCAGTGACGCGGGGGAATGTAACGCATTTCTATCCTTTCAACACAGGTCCAAAGGAGGAAAGACCGATGACAAGCAAGTCAAGCAGACGTGATTTTCTCAAAGTGACTGGTAGCCTGGTGGCGGGTGCAGCCGTGGCGGGATGTGTGGCCCCCGCCGCGCCGCCGGCAGCGGGTATGGAAGATTCCGCCCCTTCCTCCGAACGTGTCGCCCTGCGGTTCCTCAATAAGTGGGGATCGGGCGCTCGCCGTGAGCTCATGAACGGCTTCCTCGACCAATGGGCCGAAGAGAATCCGCAGGTCGGCATCATTTTTGAACCGGTTGCCGACTTCGATCGCCGCATGCCTATCCTGGTTGCCGCAGGTGAGTGGGGCGACATTATGCTGTTCAACGATCTCAAATTGAGCGCTTTCCATGAGATTGCCGCCGATCTTACTCCTTACTTCGAGGCAAAGGGCCTTCCCTTCCCCGGCGAAGAGGGCAGCGAAATGATCCGGATCCCTAAACATGTCGGTTACGAGCCGGGCAAGGTAAAGGCCGTGCCCTTCCAGCTCAATATCGTCATAACAGGCATCAACAAGGACCTCTTCAAGGAAGCCGGCGTCCCCATGCCCTGGGAACACGATCATAACGGCGACAAGTGGTGGGACTGGCATGACTACCGCGAGGCCGCCTGTGCCATCAACGACTTAAGCGAAGACATCTATGGCTCCCAATACAGTGCAGGCCATCTCGAGCAGGATGGCTTGATCAATTGGAGTGTTTCCAATGGCGGCCAACTCATCGACGTCGAGAACAAGAAGGGCTCCTGGAACACGCCCGAGTTCATCGAAGGGCAGAACTTTGCAGTCGACATGATCTGCCAGGACGGATGCATGTTGAACGTAGATGACTATAACGGCCATGGGACGGCTTTGGGCATCAATCCTTGGGTTGCCGGCGTCGTGGGCATAACTTGCCGCGGCGATCTGGCATGGGCAGCCCAAAGTGAGGCCGATCTCACCCAGGTAGCTTGGGTTCGTTCCCCCAACACCGGTAAGAGCGCCGGTCTTGGATCCATGCACTTCCACATCGTTACTACGCAAAGCCAGCACCCGGAGGAATCTTTTGATTTCATCAGGTACTTGGCTAACTTCGAGAACCAGAAAAAAATCGCCCTGAGTGGTCAGGCTGAACCGGTCAACGCCGGCGTATGGCTGGACCAAGACTACCAGGCGACATGGGGCGGACCCGAGGCGGTCGAGGCCAGACTCGATGCCTTTGACAATTTCGTCTTCACGCCCCAGCTTCCGGGGGTCCTGGAATGGTTCGGAGAGATCAAAATCGTTTGGGGACCTGTTCTGCGCTGTGAGACAACAGTGGAGGAGCAGGTGGTTGTGGCCGACAAGATGACTGACGAAATCCTGGCGGCGCATGCCTGACAGTTTCTAGACAGCAGTGGATAGTGGCTGGTGAGGAACGCTCGCCACTATCCACTATCCACTTTGAAGACAGATGCAAACCGCCATGACGATTGCGCCGCGCCTCAGCAAGATTCGCTGGGCCAAGCTGAGACCACACCTGGTCGGTTTGGCCTTTATCTCGCCTTGGCTGGTCAGCTTCGGCTTCCTGATGGTCTACCCCTTTATCGCTTCCTTCGTCCTTAGCTTTACCCGTTATCAGTTGATTGGCTCCCCTGAGTTCATCGGCTTCCAAAACATCCAGCGTATGCTGTTTGAGGATCCCAGAGTTCGCGATTCACTAAAGGTTACCTTTACTTATGTCCTCCTCACCGTTCCAGCCGGCACGGCCATCAGCATATTGGTTGCGATATTGCTCAACCAGAAAGTGCGCGGCATCCCTTTTTTCCGCACCTCCTTTTACATGCCCAGTGTGATCGGCGGCGTCGGCTTGGCCTTGCTATGGACGACGATCCTTGCAAAGAATGGCCCCGTCAACACGTCACTGGCGTGGATTGGAATAGAGGGGCCGAACTGGCTCTTCGATACTACCTGGGCGCTGCCATCACTGGCTCTAAAGGCCCTTGCCACAGCCGGCGGCGCCATGCTGATTATCCTCGCTGCGCTGCAAGGCGTGCCACAGCACCTCTATGAGGCGGTCGAACTCGATGGCGGCGCAGAATGGGCCAAGTTCCGGCATGTGACCCTGCCCCAGATCTCGCCAGCCATCTTCTACAACGTTATCGTGACTACAATCGGAGTGATGCAGTCATTTGTGGATGCGTTCATCATGACCGACGGCGGCCCCGGCACCGCCACACTGTTTTATGGTCTGTATCTCTATCGAGTGGCTTTTGGATTCTTCCGCATGGGTTATGCCTCGGCGCTGGCCTGGATGATTTTCCTCATCATCCTGGGGCTGACCATTCTCAACTTCCGCATTGCCCGCTACTGGGTCTACTACGAGGGTGAGGAGTAGACCGCCTTGTCCGCGCTGACCGCTTCCTGGAGCAAGAGCAGAACAACCCAGCGACGTCTGCGTGACCTGCTGGCCTACCTCTTGTTGGCGGTGGGTCTTGTCTGGTTTATCTTTCCGCTCGTCTGGGTTGTCTTGAGTTCACTCAAGACCTTTCAGGATTTCAATCAGATTCCGGCGCGACTTCTGCCTTCCGAACTCTACCTGGGCAACTATCCGCGCGCATGGAACAGCGTTCCCTTTGGCATCTTTTTTCTCAATACTACCATTATCGTCGCCCTGTGCGTCGTCGGTGAACTGGTGAGCGCTTCTCTGGTCGGGTATGGATTCTCCCGCCTCAGGTTCTGGGGCCGCAATTTCCTCTTCATGATCCTGCTCAGCACTATGATGCTGCCGTTTTGGGTGACCATCATTCCGCGTTTCCTGCTGTATAAGGAGATCGGGTGGACCGGAACTTGGCTGCCTCTCATCGTGCCCAGCTACTTCGCAAACCCCGTCTATGTCTTTCTCATGCGCCAGTTCTTTATGACTCTGCCGCCAGAACTGGATGATGCCGCCAAAATCGACGGCTGCAACGAACTGGGCACCTTCTGGCGTATCCTCTTGCCGCTGACCAAGCCGCCGCTGGCCACCATCGCCATCTTTGCCTTCATCAACGTGTGGACCGACTTTGTCAAACAGGTGATCTACCTGAGTCAGGAAAGTAAGTACACTGTAGCCATTGGCTTGGCCTTTTTGAGATGGCAAATCGCGCAGGGCGATCCGGTGCCAGGACTGCTGATGGCCGCCACCGTCTTCACATCGCTGCCCATGATCGCGATCTTCTTTATCGGCCAGAAATATATGGTGCGCGGCATCGCCTTGACGGGACGGACCGGAACATGAACAATGACAAGTACCTGTTGCTGGATACTCCTTGTGGGCGCAAGCTGATCATCCGAAGCTGACACCAGGGTTGGCACGCAAAGCAAGCGAAGACCCTCTGTTCGGCGAAGAACTGCCTTGGGAGGTTTGCTACGACAACCTGTACGCCAACGTTATCTTCGACCCGACGGACAACCTCTACAAGTGCTGGTACGATCCCTTCATTTTCGATGTGGCGACTACGGATACTCCGCCCGTACAACGGGAACGCGGGCCCAGCGCGCTGTGCTGGCCAAAGCCGGCGGGGCTGGCCGCCAAATCAGGAAGCACCGCGGGCTGGTCAGAGCCGCGTTCGTCGATGGCAAAGGCCTGGCCGATTCGTTACCGAGCCAGGCGGATGTCACCGATCTCCCCCTGCAGTGGCGCGATGGTTAGGACCTGACCGCGCTGGAAGGCCGGGAAATTCAGCTTATCTTCGAACAGCGGGGCGCGACGCTCTATTCCTTCTCTTTCAGCGATTAACCCCTTGTCTGTGTAGCGGGCGGTCTGCCGCCCTAGTCATCCCTCAAAATGCAAGCCGCGATCAACGGGTAAATCTTGCAGCATCGCCACTGACCATAAGGAGAAACTCATGGGAACGAGATTGGAAGGCAAAGTAGCCATCATCACCGGCGCAACCTTAGGGCTGGGTAAAGCCGGCGCGCTGGCGTTCGCGCGCGAAGGCGCGTCCGTCGTCATCTGCGACCGCGGACGAACGCCGGAGAACTCGCAGAAAGTACTGGCGGCGGCGGAAGGACTCAGCGGTGAGATCGCCTACAAACGCTGTGATGTCATGATCAAAGAGGATATCACAGCGCTGGTCCAATTCACTGTGGAGCGCTTTGGGCGCGTCGATGTCATGGTCAACAATGCCATCATCGACAACCCGGGCGGGATGTTGGAGGAAGTCAGGCTCGAAGACTGGGAAGACGGGCTCTTCTGCCACGTGACAGCCCCGCTTCTGTTCTGCAAGGAGGTGGTTCCACTGATGATCAAGCAGGGCGGCGGCAGCATCATAAACGTTTCATCAGGCAATGCTCTCTTCGGCAGCCCCAGTATGTCATCCTATGGCCCGGCCAAGGCCGCCATGATTAATCTCAGCATGAATCTTGCGATTTCCTATGGCCCTCAAGGCATCCGTGCCAATACGCTCACCCCCGCCCGTATGCTCACCGAGAAGAAATACGAGATGCTCGAACAGAATCCGAGCGAGGTCAGAAGGCAGAAATTTGTCTATCCTCTGGGCAGCCCCGCCTTGCCGGAACAGGTGGCCGAGGTCATGCTTTTCCTGGCGTCCGATGAGTCGGAGGCCATCACCGGCCATAACCTGATCGCCGATCGGGGCGTGGCGGCATTCAACCCGCTCGGCGTACCTGGCCGGCTGGAGAGCAATCTGCGCGCCGAGTTGGAAGCGCAAGGCTCTGCGTGGTTGAAGGATGAACAGTAAAGTTCAGTTCCAACTGCTGATAAAGTCGTTGAGCGTGAAATCGGCCGGCATTTCGTTGAAGAAGTAGCGCATCGGGCGCGCCTGGAAACCGGGCGCGAAGTGCTCGTCCTCCGCCTGCAGTTTGTCGTCCAGGATTGCGAAGCGCTCGTGTAGGGCGGCGGCCTCTTCATCTGTGAAGCGGTCCGCGAACTGCGGGCCCCAGTTGATTGAGATCGAATGCGGGGAGCGGGCGCGCTGGCGATAGTCCTCGGTTATGCCTGCCAGCGGATCGGAGGAGGCGTCAGCGCTCGCGTTTTCATGCTTTACAACCTGGAGATGGAGAACCGCTTTGCTGAGGTAGATCGTCAGAACCATCTTGCCGGCTTCCCCTACGCCGGGCTGCAGCGCTTCGAGCGCGCTAGAGTAGGCGTCGGCGTTGCCGTTCAGTGCCTCCCGCAGCGCGATCTCGGTCACGTCCTGCAGCGCTGCGCTCCGCCCGTCCCACTGTGTGAATGACGCCCGCGCCCCGGGCGAAAGGTACTCGGTGAAGGAGGTGTCGGGGTAGTAGGGGAAGATCGAATGGCCGCCGTGGATGGTACGGCGCGTCGTGGGGCTGTAGTTGCTGCCCCAATGCAGCAGGTAGTTGATATAGACGACCGCGTCGCCGGCGTTCAGCTCAACGGGAATGCCGCCCGGCACCGTGTGCCGCGGGTCTGCCGACAGCGAACGGTTTTCGGCCTCGGTGTTGAGGCGCAGGTGGCTGCCCGGCACGACCCAGAGCACGTTGTCGTCGTAGAGCGGGATGTTCCACTGTACATATTTGGGGCCGTTCTCCTTCAAATCCTTCTGCAGGCCGGCCAGGGGCGCCATGTCGATCGGGTGGATGTCGCGATGCCACGCGGCCGGGCCATGATCGCGCATAGGGCTGCACATCAACATCATACCGGCCACCGACGCCGCCTCCGGCACGCTCAACAGCTGGCGGCTTACCCCTAGCGTACTCTCCTGCAGCCAGACCTCGACCGTGCTGGCCGTTGCTTCGTCGATGAGCTTGTCGTAGGAAACCAGCCGCGGCTGCGGGCCTGTTTCCCAAACGCCGCCGGGCGGGTCGTCCGGACCCCGCTCCTGCGCCCAGATCTTTCTCTGCCTTCCGACCAGGGTTTCAAAGTCGGCGCGCAGCTGCTCCAGCCGGTCCGGCGGGATGACCTCGCGCAGGACGAGGTACCCTTGCTCCATGAACTGTTCGCGGCTGACCTGCATCGTTCGTCTCCCGTGTTTTTTCTCTGATAGTTCGGTGACTGAACAAGAAGCCCCGGCAGTTTATTCTACCGGGGCTTTCCTCTACTCCTGCATCGCATTCGTGAAGCGATCATTTCTGTGTCTTGTGCGTCTTTCTGTCCAGGGCGTTCGCCCCGCGCCTGCAGAGGTCGGACAACATTCCAAAGACCTCAATGCAGAATGCTACAACCAAAACGGCAATTCCCAATACAGGGCTCGCCAGGAACTCTAACAACGTGTAACCGACAAGATCGCCAACCGCGCCCCACCATCCAACCGGCGTCCGCCTGTCGGAATCGACGCGCCTGCATAGCGGCGACGCGTAGCCCGTCATCGTCTCACGCTCTGCTGTTCTGTAAATCATCTCCGGCTCTTGGTACATCATTCCATCTCCAGGGCGGGCCATACGCGGCTACCGCCACTGCTGGCAATATATCACAGGCCCGATGCGCTGTTAAACGGCCAAATCGCTGGTGCGGCCAGATGTATGGATTATCGTTGTCTGAAGCAGGGTTCTCACGATAAGTCGATAAACAGGGCTGAAGGCGATGGGGCACTATTATACTGTAGATCTTTTTCTGTATCCTGTAATGACGTGTTGAAATGGTGCAACTTTTTGCTAACTGAGACACATGCACGATCCGAAAAATCAGATCTGAAGTTCCGGTACTGTGGGCCTGTGGTCACCGCGTCGACCTAAGAAGACGCCCATCTATTGACGCAGGAGCATCAGACTCACTCTGAAATACGTCCTTGTCAACCCTTTTACCACCCTTCTTTGCTACTAAACTACATACCCCTTTTGTATCCGTATGTCTGGACTGTGGGGATATTGCATCTCAGAACGATTCGGGACGGCGCCGGAGTGCCCTTCTCTCACTCCTCACTCCTCTTCACTCTCTCCTCGCCCTTCTACACATCCTCCGCCTGCAGCCTTTCCAGCAACTCGCTGTACGCCTCCCGGTCCAGGGGCAGTTCTACCGCTTCGCCGGTGGCGCCGCTGTAGATCATCGCATTGGCCAGCTCCAGCGACTTCAGCCCCTCTTCGCCGTTGCAGCGGGGTTCGCCGCCCTCGCGAATTGCGCGGTGGAAGTCCTTGTACACCCTCGCATGTCCGTGTTCCTCCGGCTCGTCCTCGACACCGGCGTCATCGTCAGCTGCTTCCGTGCGCACGAAGGGGTCGGGGCTGTCGGTGATCAGCTGGCGCAGGTCGGTCTCGTAGCGTTCGTACTCGATGCGGTCCTGGTGCAGCACGATCTTCCCTCCGGTGCCGGACACCTCAAAGGTGCGGGGGCCGCTTTCGGTCGTGCTGAAATAGATGGTGCCCTGCGCGTCCTCCGGCCACTCCAACAGCGCGGTGGCGGTGTCCTCGGTCTGGATCGCGTGCAGGCGGGTGGCGGTGGCGGCGTAGACCCGCTTCGGCGAGCCGACCAGATGGCAGACCAGGTCCAGGTCATGCGGGGCCTGGTTCATGAGGACGCCGCCGCCCTCGCCTCGCCAGGTGCCGCGCCAGCCGCCGCGCAGGTAGTAGGCCGCGGTGCGCATCCACGGGAAGATGCCGGTCACGCGCTGGATGCGGCCCAGCTGTCCGCTGTCGATCAACCGCTTCATTGCCCGCACGTGCGGCAGCTGCCGGTACTGGTAGTTCACGGCCAGCACGCGGTTGTTGGCCCGAGCCGCCGCGATCATCGCGTCGGCTTCCTTTACCTGGATGGCGATCGGCTTTTCCACCAGCACGTGACTGCCGGCGTTGAGCGCGTCGATGGCGATGGGCGCGTGGAAGGGATGGGGCGTGATGATCACCGTCACATCCGGATTGGTCTCGGCCAGCATCTGCCGGTGGTCGGGATAGAAGGGGCAGCCCCACTCCTCGGCCCGATCCTGGCCCGGCTCCGGCGCCACATCCGAGCCGCCGACAACCTCTACATCATCGAGCGAAAGTCCCATTGAGTGGGAACGGAAAATTCCGGCGCCCATGCCGACCACCGCGTGGCGCAGCTTCGATCCTTGTGGGGAGGGAGAGTTCGACACGTTGTCATCCTTTGCTTGTTCGTTTGTCGCTTATGTGAAAGGGGGAAACACCTGTCGGTCGTGGATGGCGGCCGCCGGTACGGCACAGTCGGGCCGGGGCAGTGACCAAAGCCGGCCCCGGCGCGGGACTAGAAATGCAGCATCGCCTTGACAACCTGGTTCTCCGGCCGCAGCCAGCCGGGGAATTCGCCGGTCAACGTTTCCGGCGGCGCGCTGTGCGTAAGCCAGGGGGCCAGGTCGATCGCGCCGGATTCCAGGGTTTGGACGACGCGGGCGAAGTCGGCGCTGGTGGCGTTGCGGCTGCTGATCAGCGTCGTCTCGCGGCGGTGAAACTCCGGGTCGGGGAAGGTGATATCGTCCTGCACCAGGCTGATGAAGACAACGCTGCCGCCCTGCTCGATCAGGCCCAGTGCGTTCATCATGGAGCGCGCGTTGCCGGTGGCGTCGAAAACGGTCAGCGGCAGGTCGCCGCCGAACACGGCCCGCAGCTGGGCCTCCGCGTCCCCGCGCCCGTCGATGAGATGCTCCACGCCCAGGTTTTCCTGCACAAAGCGCATGCGGTTCTCGTCAATTTCCATCACCGCGACCTCGGCGCCGGCGAGGCGCGCAAAGGTGATTGCGGTCAACCCGATCGGGCCGGCGCCGATCACCAGTGTCGACTGGTCCGGTTCCAGGCCGGCCCGGTCCGCGGCGTGCGCGCCGATGCAGAGCGTCTCGACCAGGGCCAGGTGTTCCAGCGGCAAGGTCTCGGAGCGGTGCAGCTTGTCGATGGGGACGGTGATCAGCTCGCGCATGCCGCCATCCATATGCACGCCCAGCACCTGCAGATGGGCGCAGCAGTTGATGCGTCCGCGGCGGCATGCGCTGCACGCACCGCAGTTCAGGTAGGGCTCGACCGCGCAGTGGTCGCCTGGCTGCAGGCTGCTCTCGGTCTTCGGGTCGAGAGAGACGATCTCCACGCCCAGCTCATGACCGAGGATGCGGGGGTAGCTGAAATAGGGCTGCCGTCCGCGGAAGGCGTGCAGGTCGGTGCCGCAAATGCCGACCCGGCGCACGCGCACGAGCGCCTCGCCCGGTCCCGGCTCGGCAGGCGGCGCGGTCTCCGTCAGATTCAGGCTGCCGGGTTTCTGCAGTATGACCGTCTTCATCGGGCCTTCTCGAAATGGGATGGCTGACGACAGTGGCAGGGGTGTGGAGTCGGCGCCCCAGGATTTGCCGCTTGTTTAGCCGTTTGCCACCGGGCCGGCGGCGTTGACGACCTCCGGGGCGGCCGCGGCGGCGGGGCCGTGACCGTTGCCCAGCCCCTCTATGTCGATCTGTCCGTCTTTCAGATACAGGACATAGTCCACATAGTCGTCTACGAGGCTATCGTGGGTTACGATCAGGAAGGTGACATTCTGCTCGCGCACGATCTGCTGGAAGAGGCTGAGGATTTCCCGCGCCGTCGTGCTGTCCAACTCACCGGTCGGCTCGTCCGCCAGGATCAGTTTCGGGTCGTTGGCGAGCGAGCGCGCAATGGCCACGCGTTGCTGCTGTCCACCCGACAACTCGAAAGGCCGGTGATGCATCCAGCGGGTCAGGCCGACAAGGTCCAGGCAGTTCACCGTCTTGTCATGGCGTTCGCGGCCCTTAACACCCGACATGCGCAGGATCAACTCGACATTTTCAAAGGCGGAGAGGCTGGGCAGCAGGCCGAAAGACTGGAAAATGAAGCCGACCTGTTCACGGCGCCAGCGCGTCAGCTGGCGCTCGCTCCACGAGTGAATCTCCTCGCCGAAGATGCGGATCTTCCCATCCGTCGGCGAATCCAGGCCGCCGATGCAGTTGAGGAGCGTGGTCTTGCCGCTGCCGGAGCGTCCCTTCAGCGCGGCGAAGGTCCCCTGCGCAATCTGCAGGTTGACGCCTTTGAGCGCGGCGACTTCCAGGCTGCCGGTCTTATAGACGCGCCAGACATCTTCGGTTTCGATGGCTGTGTTGGGGTAAGGATTGTTTTCCATCTCTGTTCCGGTGTCCGATTGTTCGTGACTGCACACCACTGATCAGCGCAGTGTACCGACCGCTACTCTCTGCTCTTGCGGCGGAAGCGGCTGAAGAAACCGCCGATAGCGCCGGCCTGTTGAATGCGTCTGGTCGCTGCCTGCTCCTGGGCGACAAGCTCCGGCGCCTCTACGTCCTCGTTCTCCACCGGCCGGATGAGGATGCCCTCATCGGTGATGTCCAGCATCGCCCGACCGTGGATCGAGAACTGCTGCAGGACATCCTTCGGGATCTGCAGGCGCCCCGAACTGTCCAGCACGACCAACTCCTCGAAGTGCTCTTCGTGTTCCTCGACGATACCGTCGCCGCCGCTGTTGAGCGCGGCTTCGTCGAAACGTTCGACCGTGCGCACCTGGCGCCGTGTCTCGCTGGCGAGCATCCCATCGCGGATGGCGACCACCCGGTCCACGTGGCGGGCTATGGTCGGGTCGTGGCTAACGATGATGGTGGTCAGGCCCAACTCTTCGTTGAGCGTGCGCAGCGTCGCGTAGATCGTCAGCGCCGTGGCCGTGTCCACTTCACCGGTCGGCTCGTCTGCGAGCAGGAGTGTTGGTCTGTTGGCCAGCGAGACGGCGATGGCGACGCGCTGCTGCTCGCCGCCGGACAGCTCGCGCATGTGGTGCTTCATGCGTTCGCCCAGCCCGACCCTCTCCAACAGATCCTCGGCCCGGCTGCGTTTCTCTTTGCCCGCGAACCCAGCCAGCGTCATCGGCAACTCGACGTTTTCGACCGCGTTCAGATAGGGCACCAGGTTACGCGCGCTCTGCTGCCACACAAAACCGACCTGCTCGCGCCGGTAGCGGTTGATCGCCCGTTCCGACATCTTCAGCAGATTGAAGTCACCAACACGTACCTGCCCCGCCGTCGGCCTGTCCAATCCGCCCAAGATGTTCATCAGCGTGGACTTGCCGCTGCCGCTGACGCCAACGATCGCCATCAACTCGCCGGATCGCACCGATAGGTTCAACCCCTGCAGCGCGACCACTTCCAGGTCGGCGACCTGATAGATTTTGACGAGACCGTCACAGAGAATAAATGGATCAGACATCTTTCAAGTTTCTGTTGGCATTATAGAGGACGAAGTTTGGAACGCAAGGCCTCCTCAAACTCCTGGCGCCTCACTGTCTTTGCCGCCAGCAGTTTCTCGCTTGAATCCTCTAACGATAACACTTCCCAGTGTATAGACTCCAATTTGTACTCATCAGACACCTGCAACACCAGCCAGATTATATCCCCTTCGTTAGTGTCGTGAGAAGCTTTTTCACTTGGCCCCCCTACTGCATCAAAAAAGGGAACATCAACAGCTACCGCTAATTTTGTCCCCCATCTCCGCAAAGTTGGAGCCTTTACTTCAAGTTGCGGCATCAGACGCTTTGCGCTTGACGAACGCCAATCAGGACGCCTTACGGAAGTCGGCATAGGTGGAGGTTCTTCCGTATCATGCAGCAATAGCCTGAAGTCATCGCTCATCCCTTCACCGGAAAAGTAGACCGCTTGAATTTCCAAGCCGAACCACTTGGATGCAGCGCTATTACCCGACAAAACGAGATCAATCCGCCCGGCAGGTCGGCCTGTGGATGGCGATCGCATAAAGGGAACTTCCTGCGCCATGAATATCTGTTGAAATCCAACAATTTCGCCTAACCATCTTGGAACAATGTCGTCCTGTTCGAATCTCTTTGGGCATGTAATTACCGGTTTGCCGGACTGTTCTCCAATTCGGTCTTCCCGCTGTCCTGCAAGACCAGGTCGATAGGTCTGTATCGAGCACACACCGCCTTTTTTGCTACATTTGACATTCCCTTGTTGAAACGGACATTTTGGAATGACTTCGTCCAGGCTGAGTGCCACCGCAGCAAATTCACGACGCCGTTCCGGCAGCATGTTCGCAAACGGCTCTCCGTACCATTCGGCGATGCCGTACCGGTCTTTCATGAAAACAGTCTATCTCTGGTAATTACCAATTCAGAAAGACGATTGTGATGGGCATTTTTCATTTCAACGCGGACTGCATGAAACTGATGCAGGTGGATCAGATCTACGATTTCCGGCGCCTCGTCATATGTCATCAGAAAATCGGTTTGGCATCGAGCCAAGACGTCAAACAATTCAGCGTGGTCGATGGTGCAATGTGTATACAGTCGGGAGCCAGCTTTTTTCCCTCCGGTTGCCGTGTACGGAGGATCAATAAAGGCCGCAACTTGCTTTCCCCATCCTCTCAAGAGTGGTTCCAGAAGTCGCATACTATCCCCTTCAACGAATGTAATTCTTTTTGCGTGTTTTGCGATAGCGCGCAGACGTTTAGCTAGCGTGTCCGGATACCACCGCGACAGAAGGCCCTTGTTACTCTCTCCTGCCTTGGTGAACGACGCACCCGGCGCCAGGATTCCAGCACGTTTCGTGCGATTGAGAACCAGAGTGCGAAAGGCATGCTGGGCTAAAGAACGAACGTCATCACTCTCAAGCGCGGTGACGAGTTCCCTGGTTGGTGTGAAGTTGTGAATTCGGTGAATTAGTTCTTCCCCGTCATGCAGAGCGGTATGCCAGAATGCGGCGACATCATGGTCCCGTTCAATCATGACCGCCTGGTCAACCAGATCTTCCATCACTGCGGTGAGCGACACAATACCCCCACCCGCAAAGGGTTCGACAAGAACGCGGGGCCGGGAGAGAGATAACCAATCCCGAATATGAGGGATCAGCCAAGTCTTGCCCCCAGGGTATCTGAACGGGCTTCGCTGAGGTACCGTGGCAACATTCACCCCAGGGATACGAGAGACCGGAAACTGTTGGTTTACGAATGTGGAGGACGTATCCTCCGTAATGCCAAAGTTTGACTCCTGAGCACTGTGGTTGTCAGTGAACCCCAGTGGAAGTTGAAAATCGGCCATTGTTGCACTAAACCGTTTCGCCCAGTTTGATCGCCTGGAATATCTTCATGCGCATCAGCAACGTGATCAGAACGCCCAGCGCGGCGACAAACAGAACGCCGAACAGGGCATATACACGCGTGATCGCCGGCCACGCGATCCCCACCAGGTACGGCGGCGTCAGGTCGGCGGCCGTGTTCCCCACCTGCAGGTAGGGGATGAACTGGTTGCTCACCGACGTTCCCAGCAGTGTGCCCGCGCCAATGCCAACCAGGATGAGAAAGGCCAGCTCCCAGGCCAGGAACATCGTCATCTGGCCCGAGGACAGGCCGATCGAACGCAGCGTCCCCAGCTCAATAAAGCGGCGTCGGAATGAGAACAGCGTGTACAGCAGGAACCCCAGCACGGTCAGCAGCGCCGCGGCCAGGAAGCCGACCGAAAGAACGCCGAACAGCCCCTGCCGCTGCGGCTGCTTCTGCTCATCCGCAATCCGCTGGCGGGCCGAATAGTAGTTGATGACGTTTATGTCGTACTGCCGCAGCTCCCGGGAAAGACCGTCGTAGTCGGTGCCGGGTTCGGTGCGCACCAGCACATCGTAGGGGAACTGCCCCCCCATCCGCTCGAACAGATAGTCGAGGTTGCCGACGACCAGCGGGCCGTCGGCCTCCGGGTACCAGGTGGGGAAGTAGCGGAAATCGCCGACGATCTGCATCTGCATCTCCGCGCGCAGTCCGTAGCGCGCCGCGCCGACCAGGATGGTGTCACCGACGAGCAGATTGTGATCGCGCATGAAATCCCGGTGCAGCAGGACGCCCTCGGAGGCCAGGGCCAGCGAGTTCATCAGTGAACCGAGCGACGCTGCCGCGAAATCCCGCCGCCAGAAGGCCGCTTTGGGGAAGTCGAGGCGGTCGATGCCGAAGACATGGGCATCACGCCAGCGTCCGTCCATATGTACCCGCGCCTCGAAACGGGCAAAGCGGGTGGCGGCCGATATGTTGGGTGAGCGCAGATGCTCCGAAACCGGCACAAAAGTCCAGGAGGCCGACTCTGCTTCACCGCCCGACGACTCTCCACCGCCGTCGGTGCCGAAGGGGCCGCCGCCGGACGAAACCGGCGTATCGCCCAACTCTGCCAGCCGCCCATCCGCCCCCACTCTGTAGTATGCGCGGTCAAACAGGTGGCCGTCAAGCGTCTGCGCCAGCGACGTGGTGAAGGCAGACAGGCTGAGAGTCAGCACCAACAGAATCATCGGGGCCGTGTACATGCTCCGGTTGCGCGCCAACTGGCGGCTGGCCAGCAGCACGCCCACCCCGCCTCCCTTGGAGGCAAACCAGGCGATTATCTGCATGAAATAGGGCAGGATCCGCAGCGTCACGAGCGTCAGCGCGAAAATCCCCAGCGCAGGTATCAGAAACAGCAGCGGATTCTGAAAGATCGTGTCGTCCGTGACCGCGCCCGGCATGCTGATGCTGCCCTGTTCCTGTAGCAGATAGATGCCGTAACCGGCCGGAATCAGCAGGAGAATATCCAGGTAGGAGCGCTGCCACCACGGCGGCCGCAAGGTGCGCGCCATCTCCATCTTGTAGGTCACAATCGTATGGCGCGCGGCGCCGAAAGAGGGCAGTGTCTGTGCCAGAAAGGCGATCAGTACCGCGCCGATGCCGAACTGGAGCGTGGACTGCGTCAGAACCAGCCGCAGGTCCGATTGGATCGTGAAGTCGAGGAAGCTGCGGGTCGAGCCGATCAGTCTGGCTACGTGGAAGCTGAGCGGCAGGCTGACCAACAGCGCAAGGACGCCAAGACAGATTGCCTCCAGGCCGGATATGCCGGCCACCTGGCCCACGGTCGCGCCGCGACTGCGCAAAATCGCCACCTCGTTGCGCTGCCGCGCCACCGCCAGGCCGACGACCAGGCCGATAAATGCCAGCAACAGGCCGATGATCGGCACGCTGAACGCGTACAGCAGCGTTGTCAGCAGGCCGCTGGCGCGCTGATAGCGGCGCAGCGCGTCCAGTGGCGAGATGCTCAACTGGCTGTTGGCCATCAGCGACGACACCTTCTGCTCCGCTCTGCGGCCGCGGACCAGCAGACGGCCCACATCACTCGAAGTCACATCCGAGCCGTCCATCACCAGGTACCACAGGCCCAGGTTCACGTCCTGCGGGTAGACGGGCGCAACTCGATTGTGATAGCTCTGCTCCGGGATGACAAACAGCGTTTCCAGCGTCGACGGGTTGTAGAACCAGACGTCGCTTGCGAGATCGGCGGGCTCCCACACGCCGGCAACCTTCACCGGCGTCTGGTAGCGCTGGCTGTCGCCGTTCTCGGCGCGGATGCGGCGGAAAAGCATGTACTCTTCGCCCACCTGCAACCCGATCTCGTCCGCCAGCTCCCGGTTGACGAGCACCTCGATCGCCTCCTCCGAGTCGGACGGCGAGACCGCGGGGAAGGCGCCTTCGATGATGTTGATCGCTTCTTCAAAGCCGGAAATGAAACCCAGATTCACCCATTCCAGCGGATCGGTTGTATCGGCATACGCGACCTGTTCCGTGGGGAAAAGGCGGAAGTTGTCCGTCTTGAAATAGCGGATCGTCTTCTTATGCGGAATGCCCAGTTCGCCCGCCGCCTGCTCGCTGAGGTAGGTGTCCAACGGCGCGATATCTTCCCACTCCTGCGGGCCGTAGGTGGAGCCCAGGTAGCGGAACATATAGGCGAACGGCGGGCGCGAGTAGGTCTCGTTGATGCCCGTTTCGGTCAACTCCTCCTGCAGCAGCCGGTAGTAGACCGCATCCGCGTAGAGAGGAATGCTCATAACGAGCACGATCGAGGAGATCAGCCCCAGGACCAGGGCGAAAGCCAGCCACTGCTGGGCGAAGATACGTTTTATGGCGACAACGATAATCGCCGCGATACGCAGAAGGAATTTCATAACCGCGGTGGAGGGCGGTCAATGGCGTCCCGACAGCCGCACTCCACGTTTTGCTCTCCGGTTCTACTGTCCGACCACAACCTGGCCCTCATCCAGCCCTTCTTCGATTTCCACCCGATCAGGGGTCTGGATGCCTACCTTCACGTCGACTCGCCGCTGAATATCGCCGTCCTGAACGACGACAAAGCGCCTGCCGTCAAAAACGCGGATCGCCTGGGGCGGCAACCAGAGGACGGAATCCTTGTGTTCGAGCTGGACCCGTACCTGAACCAGGTCGCCCAGTTCAAAGCCCGCATCTTCCGCCAGCTGATCGATTGTGATGCGGGTGGACTTGTCCGGGTCGATCACTTCGCCGCTGCCGCCGCTGCCGAAGGGGTAGGGCAGCCGCCGCACGAATCCGGTCAGGATTTCTCCGGGCCGGCCGACGAGTGAAATCTCCACAACCATCTCTTCGGCCAGCTCATTCATCTGATCGCTGATCAGATCGGCTTTGATCTCCAGATCGTTGATGTCGGCGATGGAGACAACCGAATCGAAGGCGTTCACCGGGCGGCCCCCAGTCAGCGAGACGGAAAGCAACTTGCCGTCGAAGGGGGCGGTAATCGTGGCGTCGGCGATGGCGCTCTGCAGCTTCTCGACCTGAAGCTGCGCGCGGGCGACGTCATTGATCAGGAGCGGATCGACACCTTCGGTCAACTGCTCCAGCGCGAGTTCGGCCAACTCAACCTGCTTGCGCTGGACCGATATCGCGAAGTTGTCATCCGGACGTTCGGTTCGCAGATTGATCAGCTGCAGCGAGGCGATGTCCAGGTTGATCTGCGCCCTGCGGATCTGAAATTCGAGATTCCTCTCGGCTGTGTACAGCCGCGACTGGGCCCGCTCCAGGCTCAACTGCGTGGAGGTCAACTCGCGCTCCAGGTCATCGATCTCCAGGTCGGCGATGATCTGGCCTGCCGTGACGAGGTCATTGCGCTTGGCGTAGACGTTGCGGATGCGGCCGCCTGAGCGGAAGAACAACGCCTCCTCTATCACCGGCGCCACGCGGCCGCTGAAGGTCCGTTCGCGCATGATCTCGCCTACCTTAACCGAATAGGTCGGCTTGACCGGCACCACTGAGGTCGGGATCGGGGTCGGCGTAGGTTCATTGGCCGCGATCTCTGCGCTGCGGCCGGCCGGCAAGAGGGCGCAGGCGGTCAACACGAAGCTTAGCGCGATCGGGAGGAGTGCGCGCCCGATGCCCGCACAGGCAGCATCTCTGACTGCCCGCACGCGCCCATGCCGGGATTCCATTTGAAGGGATGGCAGACGGTTCATTAGATCATTTTTTCTTCTCTGATACACAGGATTTGTTTCCAAACGCAGAGATGGGGATGCACGAGGCAGAGAGAGATACCAGTGCCTGGCGAAGGATCTGTCCCCCGTCTCGCAACAGATTGCGATTCGACGGCGGCGAGAATGAAAGGCGGATTAAGGTGCAGGGTAATGGCCAATGACATCATCAGGTCAGTTGACAGAGAAGTATAAACGTCCATTCCCAAACTACCAAACTTCACGCGCCAACTGGTCTATTCCATTCCTCCGGCAGACAGCCGTACCACTGACAACCGGCTGCGGATCCGACTACAGGGGGCGCAGTTCATATTTTGGGTGGAGATGGTCAGGTGGGGGATTCATGACAGCGGTGGTTGAAATTGTTTGCCGTCCATCTATTGGGAGGCATGGGCAGGCACAAGGCCTGCCCCTACAGTGGAGGCGCGGGGGGTGGAGGCGCGGGAGGTGGCGGCGCGGGGGTTGGAACACCGGTCGCTGTCTCAACCGTTCCAATTGTCCACGACGGTCGGGCACAAGAGGGGGGCGTTGCGGGGGGAATCCCCCCGCACAAGGGAGGGCCGAAGGCCCGACCGCACGGAACTGCAGTGGCCAGTGGTCAGTGATCAGTGGTCAGAGGCGACTGCGCTTGCCCTGCTCGGGGCAGCGAATTGACGCTAGCTTAGTCATTCATAGAGGTGTACGAGAGTTCCCCCCAATCTTGACTGTACCCGGCTACAGTGGACGGTAGCGTTCCCAAGTGTGATGGGATAGAATGCCTGACCATATGGCATGAGGAAGTTCGATGCAGCCGCAGAGTGCTCGGCTTCCCGCGTCCCCGCCAGACGGGGCCTGTCGAACAACGCAAAAGTCAGACTCTGGAGGAAGAAAACCATGCCCCGTCCATCATCGCGCGCAAACGCAGAGGCGGCAGCGCAGGCAACATCCAAACGGCCCAATGTAATCGTCTTTTTCACCGACCAGCAGCGCTGGGATTCAACCGGCGTCCATGGCAACCCGCTCGACCTGACACCCAATTTCGACCGCATGGCACGGCAAGGCACACATCTGCACACGACCGTCACCTGCCAGCCCGTCTGCGGACCGGCCCGCTCCTGTTTGCAGACCGGCATGTACGCCACCACGACCGGCTGTTATCGCAACGCCATCCCCCTGCCGCAGGATGCGCGCACGCTGGCACATTTCTTCGGGGAGGCGGGCTACGATACCGGCTATATCGGCAAGTGGCATCTGGCGGACCGGGGGATCACCGGGCCTGTGCCGGAGGCGAACCGGGGCGGCTACCAGAGCTGGCTGGCGTCCAATGTACTGGAGTTCACCTCGGACGCCTACGATACTGTCATGTATGACAACGATGGCGAAGCCGTCAAGCTGCCCGGCTATCGCGTGGACGCGCTGACGGACGCAGCCATCCGCTACATCGACGACCACCAGCAGGACCCGTTCTTTCTCTTCCTGTCCTATATCGAGCCGCATCATCAGAACCATCTTGACGACTACCCCCCGCCCGACGGCTACCGCGAACGCTATGCCGGCCGCTGGACGCCGCCCGACCTGCTTGCCCTGGGCGGCTCCTCACAGCAGCATCTGGGCGGCTACTGGGGCATGATCAAACGGCTGGACGAGGCGCTGGGCCGCCTGTTCGACGCTCTGAAGAGCCTGGGACTGGACGAGAACACGGTCGTCCTCTACACGACCGACCACGGCTGCCATTTCAAGACGCGCAACGACGAATACAAGCGCTCCTGCCACGAGGCGTCGGTGCGTCTGCCCACCGCGGTGACCGGCCCCGGCTTCTTCGGCGGCGGCGAAGTGCGCGAGATAGTCAGCCTGGTGGACCTGCCGCCGACACTGCTGGACGCAGCCGGCCTGGACGTGCCGGAGCAGATGCAGGGCCGTTCGGTGGCGCCGCTCGTCAACCGCCAGTCGACGGACTGGCCGGAGGATGCGTTAATTCAGATCAGCGAGGCCCAGGTGGGGCGGGCGGTGCGCACGCAGCGCTGGAAATACTGCGTGACCGCGCCGGACAAGGATGGCAGGCAGCATGCCAGCTCTGACCGCTATGAGGAGCAGTATCTGTACGATCTGCAGGCGGACCCCTACGAGCTGACCAATCTGGCCGGCCTGGCGTCCCACCGCCGGACGGCCGACGTGCTGCGCGAGCGGCTGCTGCGTCTGATGGGCGAAGCGGGAGAGGGACCGGCCGCGATCGACCCGGCCCCGCCGCGGCCAAGCAGGCAGAGGATCGTGACTGAGGAGGAGGCTCTTTCCTAGAGGAAGTCAGCGGCCGTGAGCCGCTGTCTGTTGAAGTGTCAATCGATCTCAACCCGGCCGCGCTGGCTGCCGGGTTTTTCTTTCTGCCGCGCCGCGTCGGCCTCGCAGCGCGCCAGCGCGGCGTCGATCAGCGCACGGCAGGCCAGCAGACCCTCCCGCCGGGCGGCGTAGGCGTGCGTCCAGAAGTCCGGCGGCAGACCGAGATCGTTGTGGCGCAGCTCTTCACACAGGCCGGCCATCCCTTCGAGCAGCCAGGAGGAGAAGGTAAAGGCGTCCGCGCGCTCTGCACGCGGCTGGCGGGGGGGCGGATCCGCCTGCGGCTCCGCGGCCGGCCCGGACCCCGCGCCGTTCTGTTCACTGCCGTCACTGACTGGAACTGATCCGTTTTCGGCCATGGTTCTGTCCCTGCCCCGGCGAACCCCGTCAAACCGAGGCTGCCGCGCCCAGCTTCCCGGCCTGCGGCGCTCGTTCAGCTCCTGATACCGGTTCGTTCATGATCAAGGTACGCATGACCTTGTAGTCGTGGCCGCCGAAGCGGTACTTGTACTCCTCATCGCCCTGCAGAAAGTCGAATACCTCGATGCCGCGCGCGATCGCGTGTTGGATGACATAGCCCAGCAGCACCCAACCGGGGCTGTAACCGGCCCACTTCTCGGTGTCATAGCCGGAGTTGTAGAGCAGCAGCTCCTTCTTGTATTCGAACGCCAGCAGCGCGGCCGCGTTTTCGCCGTTCAAAGAGAGGAAACTGAGATGGAGATGGCCCGTTTCGAGCATGCGTCCGGCCATGACGCGGAAAAACCGTTCCATGTGCGGCGTCATGAATGACTCTTTGTCCGGGCGGCTCATGCGCTGCAGACGCAGGAACTCATCCATCGCCCCCTGCAGCGCGTCCATCGACTGGATCAGCGTAAAGCCGACATCCAGCTCCCGTTCCACCCGGCGCTGTTTGCGGCGAATCTCGTGGCGCTGCTTCTTATCGAGCTGCATGAGATAGTTTTCATAGCGGGCGGGGAGATGCACATGCGGCGCCACGTCCTCCTGGTCGACCTCGACGCGCAGACCCGCTTTCCGGAATATCGAGGGCAGCGCGTTGTAGCTCAGACTGTCCTCGGGGAGATTGCACAGGTCCAGATAGTCCCATGCCGGCGCCTCTTCGCTCTGCAGCCAGTCCAGCAGACAGTAGTAGACCTCCTTCTCCCAGCCGGCGGCGATGATGATGTCCAGGAAGTCGCTCACCTCCACACAGCCAACCAGCTTCAGGCTGCGCTTCCCTGCCCATGAACCCTCCGTGTGTTCACTCAAATAGAAGGGGGCAATCCCAACCAACCCGGACGGGCAGGAAGGGGGGCTAGCAGGATCAGAGAGATCTTCACACTCTCCTCGATAAAAGGCCAGGATCCAGAGATCGCCCGCCCCCAACTGCTGCCACCAGACCGACTGCCATTCATGCGTCAGGAAGAAGGTGTCGTAGCGACTGCGGGCCAGCAGATCGTTCCATTCCGACGCCAGCGCGCTGAAACCGTTGGGATAGGTGGTTGGACCGTAGATGGTTACGTTAAGAGTACAGGGCGGCACCGCATCGCGGTCTGCATCCTGTGCGGACGTCTCGTTCCCCGGGGCAACGGCGTCTCTGTGGTGGCCGTCGCGCCGCAACCGGCGCGCCACTGCAGGCACGTCCGGCGCCGAGGATTTCGTGATAAGCATAAGCTCCTCTATCTGCTTGCTTGAACCTTTATTACTGGTACTGAAGCACAGCAAAAATCGGTGCATTCCACTACGATATTCGTAGTGAGCACAGCCATTCTAGTCCAATTGGCAGGGATCTTACAAACTGACGTGACCGGCGCAGGGACTGGAAAGAGGCCGCTGGCCCCTATGGTGGAGGGCCTCCGCTGCCGCGAAAACGCAGATAACCGATAGCGACGAGAACGATCAGCAGAAGGAAGATAAAGGACTGCCCCTGGGCAGTCTGCGAGATGCGGACGAACCGCTGCCACACGGTGACGTCGGTGACCTGGGCCGGCGCGGCGGTCGGGTTGGACCGCCTGATGATCGATGAAGGCGTTGAAACGCCGACGGCGATCATCGTGCCGCGGGCGGCCGGCGTCGCGTTCGCGCCCCCTGCCGGGGTGGCGTCCGGAGCCTGCGCCTGCGGGCCGGAGCCGGGCTGCGCGGCCGCGCTCTCGTCGGTCGGGGCGGAGGTTGCGGCAGGGGACGGCGTGGCCGCCGGCTGGGTATTGGATGCGCCGCTTCCCGCGCTTGGCGCGGCCGCGCTCCCGTAGCAGACCAGAAGCTGCACGTCGTCCAGGAACATCCAGGTGCGACTGCCGTTGCCGTCGTTATAGACGTTGAAGTAGAGATTGTACGACCCGCCCAGGTAGGGGGTCAGATCGACGGTTGCTGTCTCCCAGGCGGCGTTCTCCGCCCGGCTGCGATAGAGGATTGCCTCGGTCGCCAGGGACGATGTCATCAGGATCAGCTCCTGGCGGTCCGAGGCCAGCGCCGGGCTGAGGGTCGCCGGTTCCTGGCTGCGCGAGAGATGGCGCCAGCTCAACGATGCGCTCGTCGCGCCGACCGGCAGCTGGACCGGCTGGCGCACGGAGGAGTAGGATTGGAGATTCTGCGTGCCGCTTCCAGGCGGGTTGCCCAGCCGCAATGACAAGGCGCCCCCGGACGGCTGGTTGGCGAGAATGGGAGGGACCGCCGATGCACCCACCGTCCAATTGGACTGGCCGTCGAGCACGCTTTCGAAATCGCCGTTGGTCAGCGAATCGCTCGCGCTACAGCCGTCCGGCACAGGCGTCGTCACCGGCTGCGTGGTGGCGGCGGGCGGCGGTGTACCGCTGGGCTGGGGCGGGGCCGCGGTCGCCGGCGGCGTCACGAACGGCGTCGCGTCCGGTTCACAGGCCAGCAGGCTGACTTCGTCCAGGTAGAGCGCGGAGCGGCCGCCGCCGCCGTCGTTATGCACGCCGAACTCGATGCGCAGCGTGCGCCCGCGGAAGTGGGTCAGATCGATCTGTTCGGACTGCCATGTCTGCTCGTTGGAGAGCCGCGCCCACGGCTGCGCCAGGCGTACGCCGGTTGTCGCTTCGTAGATGTTCAGCAGCTGCATGTCGCTGCCGGGCGTATCTTCGTGGCTGGCCCAGTAGTGAAAGCTGAGCGTGAAATGCTGCGCCGAGTCGGGCAGGGCAATATCCTGGTAGAGGTGGTTGCTGGCCTCCAGGTTGGCGCTGTCCACGATGCCCAGCCGTAGGGAGCGCTGGCCCGAATGCGCTCTCGCCGTGGAGTAGCTCGGCGGCAGGGCCGAGCCCGCCAGGCCCCAGTGCAGGTCGGTCGCTTCGAAACCGCCGTTGATGATCAGTTCGCTGCAGCCGTCCGGGGAGAGATGGGCCGCGCTCACATCTTCGTCACCAGGAGCGGGGGGCGGCCCCTGCGCCCTCGTCGTTCCCGTTCCCTGCCACAGGACCATCGCAACCGCCAGCAGCGTGCAGAGAGAGACAACGCCCCGCGCTCTCTGCACTTTTTTCATCACCACTCGCATTCTGTCCACCTGAATATCGCACTGCCGCGGCACGTAGGTTCTTCCGGTTGTTGAAGGGATCCCAATTGTAGCATGGGCCGCGGAAGCTGGGCAACGCCCCCAACATCTCGCGGGAGCAGTCTTATGAGGGGGGTGAGTGCAAGGCATCCACATGGGGCGCCCCTACCGACATTGGCGGAGGAAATAAACCTTACTGCGCAAACTGTAAGTCGGCGTGACCCCAATTCTGGTCTGCAGCTACCGCTAGGGGCTTCGAAGTGCAGGTTTCTTCATCCACGAAGGGCCACTAAGGGCCGCGAAGGACTCCTTGCCCTAACCACGAAGGATTGCTAGGGGGTACAGTCCAAGTTGGCCGTTCGTATAGGGGCACACATTTGCGACGCCCCAACACTTGTGCCCTCAAGATGTGCTCGTCGAGAAAGATGGGATTGCCCTGTGTTTGGGTGAAGGCGATGTGTGAATTACGTCTGGATGGCGGGAGGCAGATTTTCGGCTTGAGGGAATGAGGTCCTTTCGTGAAGGGGAATCTGGGGAAAATCAGGGGTATTCTTATGAAATTGTTCATAAATATGTCCGCTTTGTCCGCTCAAAAGCGTTTTTTTGGTGAGATTTGGGGTCGGATCCGGGCTTTTTGTTCAAGTTATCCATGCTATTGAGCAGGGGCGTGGGGCTACACAGGTTCTTCCGCCCGAAGGCCGGCCGGTTCATATGGTGGCGAAAATCGGGGCAGGCTTGTCAGGGCCAGAGGCCAAGGCAAAGGAATTGACTGCCATTTCCGGCGTTCGCAGCCGCCATTCCGCCATTCTCAGGATCGCATGGAATCACAGTTCAAGCAGCCGCGCGCTAGCGGAATCGACACCCCACATGTTGGTACCGGAGCGGGGGTTCGGGCCGGGTATGGGGAGGCAAGGTGTCCGGGAATCCTCACGAAAACCGGGAAGACGCTTGCTTACGCACGTAAAACGCTCGTACGAGAGATGGACGAGAGTTTACGAGCGTTTACGAGAGTTTGCGTGAAAAAAACTCGCAGAATATAATTTTATTTATTTGTCATTATTGAGTGAGCGAGAGCAAGACCACTGCCCCGGTCCGTTGTAGCGGGATAGTTAATCCTTTTGCTGCCTTTGAGCGTCTCCAGCCCCTCCCCCGGATCTTGCAGGCCGCCGTGTGTCGCCGGCGTTTGTCGGCCATCGTTCTGCCTCTCCATAGGGTTGGTAAATTTCTCCATTATACACCTTAGCTTGTGGTCCAGTTTTTGGGGCCAAGCTCAATGAGCACTTCGTGCTCCGATCAGAGCCCAACGCATCCCTTTGGGACCACCTTATTTTTCCCGTTTCGTGGTCCAAAGATCGGGGCTCACCATAAAGAACTGATTTCATGTCTTATGGCCCCTAATACTACAACCGCAATTCACGAATTTGCGGTTTTTCCGGAGAAAGTGAGGGTGCGAAAGCGTATTTTGAACAACCATGGAACTGTATAAACTGCCTAAATGCAGCCTCTTCTGCGTCACTTTTTGCTCTTTCGATCTTCGGCTAACACGAGTGCGGTTGTAGTGCTAACTGCTCATTGCCTTTCTGGATACGTCTCAGGTGCTATGAGAGGGGTAACTAAGAATCCTATAAGGCATACGACGAACATCACAAAGGCAATCGCTCCAGGGACAATTGTAAAGGAATCACCAGCAGTCATGGCATATGCCACTGCATCGCCCTTGGTGTAGAGTACAGGGGGGCGACTAGGGTCTGGTGTCGTCTTTCCAGCAAAAATCAGTCCGATGGGGACTCCAATAAACCATTCTACGGACCCAAGACAAAAGGACCGGGTAACCACTTCTGATATTTTTCGTGTCCCGATCAAAAGGAAAAGTGTAGAAACTGCCCATCCTCCAAGAAAGGTGACGTCAATGAACCAATAGGGCACTTCTATGTCGCTTAAAGACAAGAACACAGTGGCTGATAAGTAGAAAATAAGAAATCCAGATAGAGCTCCTGTAATGATGGCTAAAGGATAGCGGAGGAAACGAATCATTTTGCATCCTCTCTAAGCTGGACAAAAACCTGTACACTTCGAGGAACTGAAAATCCTCACATGAAGAATGTGTCTTATATCAGAGAGAAGACAAGCACTTCTTCATGCGTTACCTATTTGTCCGACCTGTCGAGGCTTATTGAGGAATTTGAGCGGGTTGGTTGGTGATGACCTGCCCCCGATGTTTGTACCACCCGTTATGTTAGTCCGGCAAGCAGGGGGACAGGTTCGGCAGGCAAGAGGGCCCCAGGCGCCGGCGGCCCGTAGCCCAGAGCGCTGTGCGGTCTGACGCGGTTGTTCATTCGCCTGTAGCGCTCCGTCGACACACTGGCGACGACGTGAAGGGCTGAGAAGGTTCCCTCAGACGCCTCTCTCAGTATCCGGTTGTGCAGCGTCAGGTCTCTTCAGGCGGCTGTTCTCCGACTCCAGACGCTTGAGGCGCCCGGCCTGGTCGATCCTGAGACCCCCGCAGTCGCTGCGCCAGCGGTAGAAGGTCTGCTCGGTCACGCCGATCCGGCGGGCGGCCTCAGCCATTGTGCTGCCCCCGGCTATGGCCACCTCGACCTCTCTGCGCTTGTTGATCACCTGCTCCGGCGTATGTCTCTTCCCGGCCATCTCTCCCCTTTTCTACGGCCCCATACCAACATGTTAGCTGGACCAGCTTTTGGGGGCAGGTCAGTTTTTGGAGACGCTATCCAGCATAAGGCCCCACTTGTATCCCCTGTACCTAATCCTGCAACATAGTCTTCTGTGCGTATCGATCCTTAATGGGTTGCAGTGCCGCGGGATAGCTACCCAACATCTTGACGAACGCCGCATGGTTGACCAGACCAAGAAGGGCAGCGCCACAGTCCGGCTCTCGCCAGTGGCCTTCGACGTCCATATAGAATACATACTGCCACGGAACATCGCGACGCGGGCGGCTCACCAACCTGAGAAGTTTGATTTTGCGGTCGGCGAATTCCCGGATGCAGGCTGACAACCCGTCGGGGTTGTGCGGCGTGGCAAAGACGACAGAAGTCTTGGCATTTTGTGTTTGCCCGGTTTCGCCTTTTCCGATGACAACGAAGCGTGTGTAGTTGTAGCTCATGTCCTCGATGTTGCGCTGGACGATCTCCAGGCCATAGATCTCTGCGGCCAGCGAGCTGGCAATTACGCCCACATTCGGCTCGGGGCACTCCGCCAGATCCTTGGCGCTGCCGGCCGTATTATACCAGGGAACGGCCTCGAAACAGTTGCGGTTGAGAAAATTTTCGCACTGCGACAAGGCCTGTGTATGGCTGCGCACCTGCTTGATCTTGTCGCCATTGCCAGGAATCGTCAGCAGGTTGTGTTGCACGCGTATAATGATTTCGCCCTGAATACGCAAGTCATAGTTCAACAACAGATCACTGGCTTTGTTGATGCTGCCGGCGGCAGAGTTTTCCACCGGTACGACGCCCACAGTGGCGCGATCGTTGTCCAGAGATGAAAAGAGTGCTTCAAAGGTCTTACAGGAGACGGTGCGGGCCCCGGCCCCGAACTGCTGATGGCTTGCCTGTTCGGAAAATGAGCCATGCTCCCCTTGAAATACGACCACTGTCATCGGACCACTCCTCTTATCAAGAAAGCGCAGGAAGTTTCAGCCTCGCATCCAATTTCCCATCCTCACACATTCGGGGCGAAGGACAGTGCACCACAGGGGCACTGACTTTGACGGCAGGTCAACTGCTCGCCGCTTGAGAGTTCAACGCTATCGTCCTTCCCTATCTGCAACGATGCCTGCTGCGCGAATCGCTCGTCGCAAAGAATAGAATCGGGTGAGCGCTCTTGTCGAGTGACGAGGTATCAACAAGCAGACAAAGGTTTGCCCCGCAATCAGCAGTGCGAATGCGCTGTGCAAATGTCCAGGAAGGTCATCTTTCGATCAGGACCTCGGCGGGATACAGGCCCCGCCAGGGCCCAGGCATCTCTGCGACGGGTACTTCGATCACAACGGGCAGGTCTGCGGCGAAGGCGTCGGTCAGGGCATCACGCAGACTGTTGGCGGAGTGTACCCGGACCCCTAAGGCGCCAAAGGACTCGACAAAGGCGACGAAGTCGGGATTTACGAGGTCTGAGGAGATGACGCGGCCGGCGTAGAGCTCCTTCTGCATGCGGCGCACGTTGCCGTAGGCGCCGTCGTTGAAGACGACCGAAACGGTGTTAATGCCATGCTGCACCGCCGTCGCCAGTTCCATTGCGCAAAAGAGGAAGCCGCCGTCACCGCTGATCGAGAGGACCGATCGATCGGGAGCGGCTACCTTTGCGCCAAGTGCGGTGGGGAGCCCCCAGCCCAGGGTCGCCTGATAGTTGGGGGTAAGAAATGTACGCGGCCGGTAAACGGGCATTGCCAGAATACTGGCATAGCCCACCTGCGTGATCTCATCGACAAAGATGCCATCTTCCGGCAACGTGTCGCGGATAGCGCGAACGAAGTCGGTCTGGGGTTGGAAGGAGTCAAAGAGCGCTTCGATCTCCTTGCGCAGCGCTAGCATTTCAGCAGTGCGGGAAGGGCGCTGGCGGTTATAGCGCGGCAGGACTGGCAGCAGCGCACGCAGGGCATCCTTGCTGTCGGCCGCGACTGTGACGGCTGCGTTGGCCAGGAAGCCTGATTGCTGCGGCGCGATGTCGATGCGTATCAGAGACAGATGATCGGGGCTCTTCCAGTGAATTAACGGCCTGGTCAGTCGTGTGCCGATGGCGATGGCCAGGTCGGCCTGTTCCCAGAGGCGTTCACCGGCGGCGTAGGTGTGACTGAAGGGATGGCGGCTGGAGAGGATGCCGCGCCCGCGGCCGCTGGCGATGACGGGGGCCTGGAGGGCTTCGGCCAGGGCGCGGACCTCTTCGCCCGCGTCCATTGCGCCGCCACCGATGAATATCACCGGGTTGCGCGCCTTGCCCAAGAGCCGAGCTGCCTCTTCGATGGTGTCGGGTTCCGCTGCTGGCCGGCGCACGGTCAGGGGGAGTGGGGCGTCGTTCATTTTCGCCGTGGCGGCAAGGACGTTCAGGGGCACCTCCAGCCCGACGGGCCGCGGGCGGCCTGAACGCATTTCGCTGAGCGCCGCAGCCAACAGTTGCGGGAGTTCGCCGGGGCTTTCGGCGCGGCGCGCCCACTTGGTCAGCGAACGCATAACAGCCAACTGGTCCGGGATCTCGTGCAACATTCCGTAATCGCGGCCGATCTGGTCCATATGGATCTGGCCGGCGAGGCAGAGTACGGGCGCATTTGTGGCGTAGGCGGTAGCGAGCGCGGCGGTGGTGTTGAGAAATCCGGAGCCGGGCACGACGACATAGACGCCGGTTTTTCCGGAGGCGAGCGCGTAGCCTAGGGCCATGTAGGCTGCGCCCTGCTCATGGCGCGAATGGATGTGGCGCATCTGGCCGCCGGCATCGTAAACGGCGTTGTAGAAGTGGTCGTTCTGCACGCCGGGCAGTCCGAAGATCGTGTCGATGCCGTGGGAGAGAAGGCCTTGGACGAGTGCTTCGCCTCCGGTGCGTTCGGTCTTCATTGACAGCCTTTTCGGACGTGTGGGCCAGGGTTCGTTGTCATTTCGTTCGGGCAGGATAAGGGAAGCGGCAAGTTGTACACAGGGCCTGAAACCTCGTGCGAGTTTCCCATAGGGCATTATGCTCGATAGCGTTTGAAGGAAGCCCGCTGGTGAGAAAGTCTTGGAGGTCGCCGCCAACCGGGGTAGCTTACCAGGAAAACCAACCGGTTGCCAGCCCATTCTGACGACTACTGTCTATTCCAAACAGTGTTGACCGCACCTGCCCCCTGCAGCAGGAAAGATCAACTCACCGGGGCTTGCGGCGATCTGCGAATCAAGAAACTGGCCTACCCCAACTGGCATAAGGCCCTAGTATATAGCAGCAGCCCTTTCAGGTTGTGGAGGTTGCCCAGTTCCGGCGGGATCGGTCCGCTCAAATTGTTATGCGTGATGTTCAGTTCAGTGACGCGTCCGTAGGCGTCGGTCGTGACACCGTGCCACTCGCCAAGCGGCCGGTTGCTCAGCCAGTGTGTTTTGTGCGTCCAGCTGGCGCCATTGGTGGCATTATAGAGGGTCACGAGCACGTCCCTGTCCGCCAGTGCCTGAGCGGAACAGAACTGCAGACCGAGCTGATCGAGGTCATTGGCCGGGACGTTTTGCAAAGGCGCGGGTATACATCCGGTCAGCCGGTTGTCTGCGAGATAGAGATCTGTCAGGTTTGTGAGGTTGCCCAGTTCGGACGGAATCGAATCTCCCAACTGGTTGTGTGTGAGACTTAGTGATGTCAGGTTTGTAAGGTTGCCCAGTTCGGACGGAATCGCCCCACTCAACTGATTGTATGGGAGAAACAGTTCTGCCAGGTTTGTGAGGTTGCCCAGTTCGGACGGAATCGCCCCGCTCAACTGATTGATTGAGAGGACCAGGGTTGTCAGGTTTGTGAGGTTGTCCAGTTCGGACGGAATCGCCCCACTCAACTGATTGGCTAGGAGACTCAGGGTTGTCAAGTTTGTGAGGTTGCTCAATTCGGATGGAATCGCGCCGCTCAACCGGTTGAGACCGAGGTTCAGGCTTCTTAGGTTTGTGAGGTTGCCCAGTTCGGACGGGATTGCCCCGCCTAACTGGTTGCTATAGAGATCCAGTTCTGTCAGGTTTGTGAGGTTGTCCAGTTCGGGCGGAATCGCCCCACTCAACTGATTGAATGAGAGACCTAGTTCTGTCAGCTTTGTGAGGTTGCCCAGTTCGGACGGGATTGCCTCACTCAACTGGTTGCTAGAGAGATCCAGGGTTGTCAGGTTTGTGAGGTTGCCCAGTTCGGACGGAATCGCCCCACTCAACTGATTGTATGAGAGAAACAGTTCTGTCAGATTGGCGAGGTTGCCCAGTTCGGACGGAATCGCCCCACTCAACTGATTGTGTGAGAGACCTAGTACTGTCAGGTTTGTGAGGTTGTCCAGTTCGGGCGGAATCGCCCCGCTCAACTGATTGTGTGAGAGACCTAGTTCTGTCAGATTGGCGAGGTTGCCCAGTTCGGGCGGAATCGCCCCGCTCAACTGATTGATTGAGAGCCACAGTTCTGTCAGATTGGCGAGGTTGCCCAGTTCGGACGGAATCGCCCCACTCAACTCGTTTCCCTGGAGTCGTAGATATTCCAGGTTGGCGAGGTTGCCCAGTTCGGGCGGAATCGCCCCGCTCAACTGATTGACTGAGAGCCACAGATATTCCAGGTTGGCGAGGTTGTTTAGTTCGGACGGAATCTCCCCACTCAACTGGTTTCCTCCGAGCCACAGATGTGTCAGGTTTGTGAGGGCGGCCAATGCCGGTGGAAGCGTGCCGCTCAACCGGTTTTCGAATAGTTCGAGCCTTGTCACGCGCCCGTTGCCATCGGTGGTAACACCATGCCAAGAGCCTATCGGTTGGTTGCTTAGCCAGTTGGTGTTGTTGGTCCAGTTGGGGCCATCGGTGGCATTGTATAGTGCAACCAACACTTCCCTGTCAGTGTTCGCTGGTGCCGCCGTTGCGGTTGGCGTAGGCGTCGCAGTTGCCGCGGTCGCGGGCAGCGGGGTGGCGGAGGCGTAGTCCGACCAGGCGCTCACCGCTACGCCGGCTGCGTCCAGGCCGCGGACGGCATAATAGTAGGTCACCCCGGCCGTAACCTCCGTGTGCGTGTAGGTCGTACCTGTCAGGCTGTCGCCCCCGATCTGTTGCCAGCCGATGGCTGCATCCCACCACGTCCACAGATCGTAACGCACAGCACCCGATACCGCCGTCCAACTCAGTTCGACCGCACCCGCCGCCGGTGTCGCTGTCATCATCGCAGTTGCCGCGGTCGCGGGCAGCGGGGTGGCGGAGGCGTAGTCCGACCAGGCGTTCACCGCTACGCCGGCTGCGTCCAGGCCACGGACGGCGTAGTAGTACTTCGTCCCGGCCGTAACCCCCGTGTGCACGTAGGTCGTGCCTGTCAGGCTGCCGCCCCCGATCTGTTGCCAGCCGATAGCCGCATCCCACCACGTCCACAGATCGTAACGCACAGCACCCGATACCGCCGTCCAACTCAGTTCGACCGCACCTCCGGCCGCCTGCGCAGTCAGCACAGACTCAGTGTCCGGTGTCGGTGTTGCCTCGGCTTCCATTTGCGCGTACGTTACGCTATCGGCGCGGAGCGAGAAAGAAGCCAGCACCGCAAAAATGCCGACTGCCAGAAGAATTCGCAGAAACCTCATTGCAACAACACGCCTTCGATAGTTCATGAGTTCATTGCCCGTGAGTGTGCAAATTCTTTACGATGGCCGCCAAAAAAAACTGTCATTGCTCCCTTCCCAACCCGCGTAGATTGCCTATTTCAAGGGTGACCTGCCCCCGATATATGTACCACTCGTTATGTTAGTCCGACAGGCACGGGGACCGGGTCGGCAGGCAAGAGGGCCCCCAGGCGCCGGCGGCCGGTAGCCCAGAGGGCTGTGCGGTCTGACCTGGTTGCAAGTCCGCCTGTACCGCTCCGTCAGCACACGCACCTCCAGCAACGTGTAGAAGACTTCTCTATCCAGCAGTTCGTCCCTCAACTTCCCGTTGAAACTCGCAAGCCGTTCTCCCACGGCGACCCAGGCTCGATATAGAGCGTCCTGGCTCCCACCCGCCTAAGCCACTCGCGCACAGCCCGGGCCGTAAACTCCGGCCCGTTGTCGGAGCGAATATGGTCGGGCACGCCTCTGAGCACCATCCACTCGGCCAGCACCTCTATCAGACCGGCAGACCGTATGCTGCGGGCAGCCCGGACCGCCAGACACTCTCTGCTGTATTCGTCAATGACGGTCAGCAGCAGCACTCCTTTGCCGTCCTTCTCCAGGGGCTGTGAGTAAATATGATGGCCCCGACAGACTTTCTCGCCTCCTCCGTTTCCGCCCGCGTCGCCGGTGACGTCGGCCGAGGCGGGCGTAACAGTGGGTGTAGACGTGATCGTGGGCGTCGGAGTCGGCAGCCCGGGCGTAGACGTGACCGTGGCCGTCGGTGTCGGCGGCCCGGCGCCGGCCGCGATCGGTACCATGGCCGACGCGTACTCCTGTTGCCATCCGCTCTTCTCGCCGGACGCGCCCACCGCGCGGATCGTATAATAGTATTTCCTGCCGGCGGCAACGTCCGTGTGCGTGTAGGCGGCGCCGGTCAAGCTGTCTCCGCCTGGCGGTCGCCAGTCGGAGACAGCGGATACCACCACACCATCAGTTCGTAGAGCACCGAGTTTGGGCCAGAGGCCCATGGCAATTCGACGGCCCGAGAAGGACCGCGGAGAACAACCTGACCCGGCCTCGCGACACGATGCGCAAAGACCTGGGTTTACCCGACGGCCGCTGCCGTCCAGGAAAGCTCGATCGCGCCGGCGTCTGTGGCAACGACCGTATGTTCGGGGGCGCCGGTGCCCTGGACCTGGGGTGGATCTAGTTCCCCGGGGGCGGGGTAAAGACCGATATTGTTTTTGAGCGCCAGGGGCCATTAGATCCATTGTAGCGGGCTCGTATGCGCGCCTTGTAGGCCGTGTCTTCTTTCAAGCCCGTGATCTTGTATCGTGTGGAGGTTGTAGTGGCGCTGGAACCCTCCGAATAGCTTTGCCCCGACTCTGCCCAATTGACCTCATAATCCACCGGCGCCTCAGTTGGTTCTTTCCAGTATAGAGTGACGGCCTCCCGGCTCCAGGGGCTGCGAGTAAGTATGATGGACCCAACAGACTTACTCGATTCATCTGTTACGTCGCCGGTGACTTCGGCCGCGGTGGGCGTAGCAGTAGGCGTAGATGTGGCTGTGGCCGTCGCGGTGGGCGTAGCAGTGGGTGTAGATGTGACTGTTTGCCCGTTTCCGTCCACGTCGCCGGTGACGTCGGCCGCGGTGGGCGTAGCAGTAGGCGTAGCTGTGGCTGTGGCCGTCGAGGTCGGCGTAGCAGTAGGCGTAGCTGTGACTGTTTGCCCGTTTCCGCCCACGTCGCCGGTGACGTCGGCCGCGGTGGGCGTAGCAGTAGGCGTAGCTGTGGCTGTGGCCGTCGCGGTGGGCGTAGCAGTGGGCGTAGATGTGAAAGTTTGCCCGTTTCCGCCCACGTCGCCGGTGACTTCGGCCGCGGTGGGCGTAGCAGTAGGCTTAGATGTGACTGTGGCTGTCGGAGTAGGCAGCCCGGGCGCAAATGTGAAAGTTTGCCCGTTTCCGCCCACGTCGCCGGTGACTTCGGCCGCGGTGGGCGTAGCAGTAGGCTTAGATGTGACTGTGGCTGTCGGAGTAGGCAGCCCGGGCGTAGATGTGACCGTGGCCGTCGGCGGCGCGGCGCCGGACGCGGTTGGTACCATGGCCGAGGCGTACTCCTGTTGCCATCCGCTCATCTTGCCGGACGCGTCCACCGCGCGGATGGTATAGTAATATGTCCTGCCGGCGGAAACGTCCGCGTGCGTGTAGGAGGCGCCGGTCAGGTTGCCGTCGTCGAGTCGCTGCCAGCCGGTCTCCGCATCCCACCACACCCACAGCTCGTAGCGGACTGCGTTGGCCACTGCAGCCCATGTGAGCGTGACGTAATCGGCGCCCGCTTCCGCCTGCAACGTTGGCGCTGTCAGCGGCGAGACGGTCACAGGAACGTGCGCTGAATACGGGCCGGTTTCGCCGTTTGCGCCCACGGCGCGGATGGCGTAGTAGTAGGTCCTGCCGGCGGAAACGTCCGTGTGCGTGTAGGAGGCGCCGGTCAGGTTGCCGTCGTCGAGGCGCTGCCAGCCGGTCTCCGCGTCCCGCCACACCCACAGCTCGTAGCGGACTGCGGCGGGCGCCCCTGTCCATTGCAACTCGACTGTCCACTGCATATCGACCGCATTCTCAGTGGCCCAGCCCGTCAGCGCCGGCGCGGTCAGCGGGGCCGGCGCCCCCTGTTGCGCCCACGCCAGGTTCGTGTACAACAAGATGGCGGCAATGGCCGACAAAACAGCCGGACCGGCCAGAAGTGGCGATCTGTTCCGTCTTCGAATCACTTGTCAATATCTCCTTTGAGAACGCTGAGTAAAGGGTTTGATGATCTGGAAAAAGAACAGGAAACACCCGGTTCGGTCTGCTCATGCGGGTTTCTCCGTCTTTAGTCTCCCAGCATAGCAGGTTTTTCGTGTCATGTGGGTGACAGTAAGGTGTGTTTTGTACCAATATAGTGTCAGTTTTTGAACGGCGGTTTTTCGTTTATGGTGAACTGCCGGGTACGCGGAGAACCGCATTTTTCGTCTTAGGGTCGGGAGAGGGCGGGGCGCTTTGATTGAGGGGGAAGGAGATGGAGAGGGTAGACGAGGTGAAGTGGGAGAAGGCGGCGGCCGCCCTGCGGGCGCGGTTGACGCGGTTGAGCGAAGCCAGCCTGCACATCAACGAAAGCCTGGAGATGGAGACGGTGCTGCAGGGCGCGCTCGACAGCGCCCGTTCGCTGACCGGCGCACGCTACGGCGTGCTGTCCACCGTCGACGAAACAGGAGAGCTGGAGGAGCTGCTGGCCTCGAATCTGACGCCGGAGGAGTTCCGCGGGCTGCAGGAGATCCCCGGAGGGCTGGAGTTCTTCGAATATCTGAGCGGCCTGGCCGGGCCGCTGCGGGTCGCAGACCTGTCCGATTACGCGTGCACCCTGGGTCTTTCCGGGTTCGACCTCGCGGCGCCGGCGTGCGCCTTCCTGACGGGTCCATTTGATCCGCGGGTCGTTCGTATCAATGAAATCTTCAGGAGGTGCGTTAGGATCAAGCCTTCTTTTGCGATCAACAGTACTGTTGTATGTCTCGACAAATGTACGAACTCGGTCTTGGAGCAGTTCCAAGTCAAACTAAAAAGCCAAAATATCCCTATTCGTGGCGACACCTAGTACTACAACTGCACATTGATATGATAGGGTTCCTTCGGCAATAATGAGAGCAAGCAAGCTGAGCAGGAGGCGCTATGGAACTGAGCGAATTGGACAAATGGGCGGATGAATTTGAAGCGTTTCACAGTCGGTTTTGCACGTTGTATGGACGTGGAGAGGTACAGGAGCAGGCGGTGAAGTATATGCAAGGGTTGGTGTCGCCGGTGGAACGGAAGAATGGCTGGCAGTTGGCGGAAGCGGTGGGCGACAAGAGGCCGGATGCGACGCAACGATTGCTGTACAAGACGAAGTGGGATGCAGAAGCGGTGCGAGATGCGTTGCAGCGATTTGTGATAGAGGGGTTCGGCGATGCGGAAGGCATCGGGGTGGTCGACGAGACGGGATTTCTCAAGAAGGGGGTATAATCGGCGGGGGTACGGCGTCAGTATAGTGGAACGGCAGGCAAGGTGGGGAACTGTCAGTTGGGCGTGTTCCTGACCTATGCGACGGCGCAGGGGCATACCTTTCTGGACCGACGGCTCTATCTGCCTGAGGCATGGTGTGCGGACCGAGAGCGCTGTGAAGAAGCGCAAGTGCCTGCCGACGTCGGATTTGCCACCAAGTCAGAACTGGCGGCTGCGATGTTGCGCCATGCGTGGCGGCTGGGCGTGCCGATGCGCTGGGTGACGGCAGACGAGGTCTACGGTGAGGCGCATGCGCTGCGCAATGCGGTGGCCGAAAGTGGTCGTTGGTATGTGTTTGCTGTGGGGGTCCAGAACAGCGTGTGGCTGGCGCGTCCAGAGGTAGGCGTCCCTGCCTGGAAGGGAAGCGGTCGCAAACCTTTCAAAGCGCGCGTTCTTGATGAAAGCGCACGACCGGTACGGATCCCCACGGTGGTCGCATCCTGGCCTCACCGCCGTTGGCAACGTCTGCAGGTCGCGGCAGGGGAAAAAGGAGCTCGCATCTACGACTGGGCCTGCCAACGGGTCGTGGAAAATCAAGACCAGATGCCGGGACGGGACAGCTGGCTCCTGGTGCGGCGTTCGCTGACCAAGCCGCACGAATGCGCCTACTTTCTCTCCAATGCGCCGCCTGACACTGCGCTGCTGACCCTGGCCCAGGTCGCCTCCACTCGCTATACCATTGAACAGTGTTTCGAAGAGGCCAAAGGCGAAGCCGGCCTTGACCACTATCAGGTGCGCTATTGGCCCAGTTGGTATCGACACATTACACTCTCGATGATGGCACATGTATGGCTCGCCTGGCTCCGTCTCAGACGCAACCAGAAAAAGGGGGGCTTGAATCCTTTCTGGCCCAGTTGAGCCTGCCTGAAATCAGGCGTCTGCTCGAAATCGCCTTGCCCTCGCCTTTTTTTTCAGCCACTCAAGTTCCATCTTGAGCCGCCCGAGCCGCAAGGGGCGGGCTGCCGCCATCTGTTCATAAAGTTCTGCTTCCTGCGCCTCCTGCTCCCGCTGTTTGCGTTCGCCATTGCGGGTGAAAACCCTGGGCCCGTCTTCCAGCAGTTGCCGTTTCCAGGCCCGGATCAGGTTGGCATGAACCTCGTGTTCACTTGAGAACTGGCTAATCGTCTTGCTGCCTTCAATCGCTTCCAGAGCAATCCGAAACTAGAACTCTGCCGAGAGCCGCCGCCGTTTCCCGACCATCGTTCTGCCCCTCCACAGGCTTGGTGTTCGGCTCCATTATACACCTTAGCTTGTGGTCCAGCTTTTGGGGCCCACTTCACTCCTCCGCCATATATTCCTGCGGCGCTCGCAAGGGGCAAGCGGGCCTTACAGAGGCGGCCGCCGCTTTTGTGCGGTTATGACATACGCTTCAATCCCACGGGGTGTGCGAAGAGGTCCCGAAACTAGGGCTGTTGACTGTGCCTTAAAGATAGATCTTCGAACCATTACGCCCCGTTAACTCGCATGTGAACCATTCTTAATCTCTCGGCAGGACAATCAAGGTGTTCCAAAGCAGCGCATGCAGCCGTTCGACCGTGCGCAGCTGGTTCACTATGAATTCACACAGATGTACAGAAAGGGAGAGGAGACTCCAACATGCCCGGATATGCCAAAAGGCTGCCGCAGCTCGTCCTTGCGATTGCCATGCTCGTAAGTTTGGCACCTTCCATTGCCGCTGCTGATCCCATCAGCAGCGATCCGCTCTCGTCGATGGTTGCGGTCAGTTTTGTGGACGATAACGGTACGGGGGCAGAGAATGGCGCGGACTATGTCAAGGCACTGGTCGCTCAATATGCTGCTGGTGAGACGCCGGAGGGAATGCAGTTTCCGCTGATCAATGCGTCCACAGATAGTGTACGCGCCCTTGGCGGTTTCAGCACGAACGTCGTGGTTCGATGGCTGGACCCGCTGACCTGGGATGCCTCAGTCGAAGGGCCGCGTTTCGGAGCCAACGCGGATTACATCGCCTACTTCGGCGATGGTTGGGGTGAAGAGAAGGGCTTGGCTTCAGTTTACAAGGGAAGTGATACGTCTGGCTGGGTTTGGGTGAATCACGAGTACATCTCCAATGCGATGCCAACCTTGACTTCTGCGCCGACAGGTCAGCATCGGACGTTTGCCCGGTTTCTGAGCGACTTGGGCGTTCTGACCAACGATGTGCATGCAGACGAATGGAGCCAAGAGGCGATCGACAGGTACATTGCCGAGTACAAGAGGCAAGTGGGTGGTTCCTGGTTCCGTATCGTGCAGGATCCGTCGAGCGGGGCCTGGCAGGTGGACCGCAGCGCGGCCAACCTGCGCTATGACGCCACAAGCAACACGCTGTCGACTGTGACTGGTTTCGAGTTGAGCGGGATCGATCAGAATGACTTCACCGGCGAGGCATTGCCGGCAGGCGTCGTTTCCGGGATTATGGGGGACTGCTCCGGCGGCCAGACTCCGTGGGGGACGATCATCACGGCGGAAGAGAATGTTCAGTATTACTACGGCGATTTGGAAGCGTGCTGGACCAGTCGCAACATGTTTGTGGCAGAGGCCGGTTTCGACGCTGGAGGTCGAATCAGCCCAGTCTTTTCTCCTGCGGAAGGCGCCCAGTTCACTCTGTCATCCGACTCCGCTCAGAGCCACCGGCGTGACGCCTATGGCTTCCTGGCCGAGATCCAGCCCGGCGCGGCCGCGAACGACTACTACGAGAGTGTTGCTTCCGGCGGCGATGGGAAAGGGCACCGCAAGATTGGAGCGATGGGTCGCGCCCGTTGGGAGAATGCCAGCTTCCATGTCGGCCCCGACTGGGAACTGGTAGCAGGCCAGCCGCTGGTTGTATACGCGGCCAATGATCGGTACAGCGGCCGCATTTACAAGTTTGTCTCTGCAGGCAACTATGAGGCGGGAATGAGTCAGGGCGAAGTGCGGGCATTGCTTGACGGGGGGACGCTTTATGTATCGCATCTGGCCGGCCTTGACTACGATACAGGTTACACAGTTGGCGGAGCAGTCCCGACCGAAGGGTCGCCGGGCACTGGCGAATGGATCGAGATGAGCATCGACAGCGAGGATGTGGCTCCGAACGCTGCGACTCTGGGCGAAGGAACTACGGTTGGAGAGGCGTTGCAGGATCCTGAGTGGAACAAGATCGGCGCTTTTGCTTCTGACAATGACGTTTTGATGGCGCTGTTTACGGCGGCCAACAAGATTGGGGCGGCAGAGCAGAACCGCCCAGAAGACGTGGAATGGAACCCGCTGGACCCGAGCGGCACGCCCCGTCTCTATGTGGCCTTCACAAAGCACACGCGAACCGTGGCGCTGGATGAAAATGGTGTCGTGTACGACCCCGAGGTCCACGCGGAGCAGTCAGCGCAGCGAGAGGACCGCACCGGCTCTATCTTCGTCATTGAGGAGGCCGATCCGGCCAACCCTGGCAGTTCAAAGACCTTCCGTTACTTTGCGGCGTGGGTTGGCACACAGGGAACGGGTGCATTCGACGTTGCCAACCCGGACAATCTGATGATCGACGCAGACGGCGGCGTCTGGTTTGGCACCGACGGGAACTTTGGCACGAACTCAACAGCGGACGCGCTGTACTATCTGGACTTGGACCCGGGCCACCAGGACGGCGAGGAGGGGATCACCAACCCCACTTTTGGCAAGGCGTTCCGTGTCGTTGCCGGTCCCAGTGACTCGGAGACTACCGGACCCGCGTTCAGCGCGGACATGGGAAGCATCTTCTTCAATGTGCAGCATCCTGGCGAGCGTGTCTTCAGCTCGTGGCCGAATGACCGATAGTAGACTGAAGGGCGAAGGAAGCGGTGCAATCAGCGAAAGGTATCTTTCCCGCCCATACCTATAGCGTTGCAGAGAGGGCGCCCCCTCTGCTGGGTAGTAATGGAAGGGAGCGAATTCCATGCGAAGAGGATTCAGCTGGCGCAGCTACCTGGCCTGGGGTGTCACGTTGGCCGCCGCGGTTGCGCTGGGTGCATGCTCGCTGGCGCGATTTACCTCCGTCCCTGTGGAGTTGTCAGAAGAGATGGCGTCAGGCAGACCATCAGAGGGAGACTATGACCCGCTTGCGGTTGCCCTGGCGAGCATAGGACAGACCCGAAATTTCGAGGCGACAGTGCCCTCCCAGTGCTACACCAGGACGGACGGCGAGGCCAATCCTTGCTGGACATGCCATACAGTCGCTCAGGGACTGAACTTCCAGGGGGACTGGGAGCTGCAGGCGGAATATGCTTTCAGCGATTTCGCATTGACCAACCGTTGGACGAATCTCCACAAAGATCGCTCCGAAGAGATCGCGGCGATAAACGATGAGGAGATGCTGCAATATATCCGAGTCGACAACTACACGCCGCTGCGTGAGGCTCTTCAGGCGCACGGGGAGTTCGTTGGATATGTGCCCGACCTGGATTTGAGGGAGGGTTTTGACGAAGACGGTTTCGCTGTTGACGGAAGTGGCTGGCGCGCCCTTCGATACAAGCCGTTTCTGGGCACATTCTGGCCGACGAATGGAAACACGGACGATGTATTCATTCGTCTCCCGCGAGCGTTTCGGGTTGATCGGGACGGTGCGTATTCCCGTGCGATATACAAGATCAATTTGGCGATCGTGGAGGCATCAGTTGCGACCGACCCGTCGGTTCGGTCCGATGAGAGCAGGCGGCTGGTCGAGCCGGTATCGGAGGCAGTTGCTGGTTTCGACCTGGACGGAGACTGCATTCTTTCGGAGGAGACGAATTGGGTTGTCGGTCTTCCCGAGACGTTTGCCGGCGGTGCGAGGGAGATACGGCCTGTTCGATTCACGTATCCCGAGGGCACAGAGTTCCTGCATACGGTGCGGTATGTAGATACTGACTCACCTTCACTGCTTTCCGCCCGCATGAAGGAGGTGCGTTATTCGCGAAAAGTACAGTTCATGGACCTTTGGGCCATCAATTTCGCCTATGCCAGAGAGCTGGAAGAAAAGGAAAACGGAGAATTGCCAGTGTTCGCTGGTTCACCGACGGCCGGTTTGCGCAACGGCTTTGGCTGGCAGCTTCAGGGGTACATAGAGGATGAGTTTGGACGTCTCCGTTTGCAGACCGAAGAGGAGCACCTCTTTTGCATGGGGTGTCACAGCGCAGTGGGTGTGAGCGTGGACCATACATTTGCAATGGCCCGCAAGCTGCCAGGGGCGGACGGGTGGGGGCACCAGTATTTGACCGGAATCCCTGATGTGCCGCAGCTCGGCCATACCGATCCTGAATTTCTGACATATTTTGCCCGCGTGGGCGGCGGAGACGAGTTTCGCGCCAATGACGAGATATTGGATCGCTTTTTCCCTAACGGAGAGTTAGACCGAAGCGCGGTGTTGCGGGCGGCGCCAGGCGGGGACCGGGACATTTCCTTTCTGATTACACCTTCTGATGAGCGGGCGGCCCTACTGAACAAGGCCTATATGGCACTGGTCAGGGACCAGAATTTCCACCTTGGTCGGGACACGATCACCGCTCCGCCAGAGAATGTTTTTTCTGAAATAGAGAACGGCTCGACCGAATTGGAGGAAACGGGTCAAGTCTACTATGACGGCACTCTTTGGCTGGATTGGAGCGAATACCTGGCTAACCAGTAAACGAAGGAAGACATTGGTCTTAGCGGGCAGGTTCGTTGCCAGGCGACTATTGAGCCACGGCCCACTTCAGTATCCCATTCTGTGGCAGTAGTGAGACAGGCTTTCGAAAGTATGCCGACCTGACCTGCCCCCCAAGAACTGGTCCAGGGAGGCTGTCTCAGAAGTCGGGCTGAGAGGGTACGACAATTGCGTCTGAGGGTAAGCCGGGTTTAGGATGAGGCTTACCCAAGATGCAGGCGGAGCGCAGATGCCTTTTCGGGAGATGAGTAGAGAGCAGATGTGGATGCCGCCACCGACGCTTGACGAGCTGTTGCCGCCGGATCATCGAGCAAGGTTTGTGGCCGAGTTCGTCGCTGCCCTGGACAGGGAAGGCTGGGCCGAGTTTGGTGTGGAGATGGGCTGGGAGCCTCCGGGTGCGCCTGCCTACCATCCCAGGGCGCTCCTGTGCGTGTGGCTTTACGGATTCATGACGGGCGTGCGTTCATGCCGCAAGCTGGAGACGGCCTGTCGTGACCGGATACCGTACCTGTGGTTGACCGGATGGCAGCACCCCGACCATAACACGCTGTGGCGGTTCTACAGGAAGCACCGTTCAGATATGAGGAAGCTGTTCGAGCGCACGGTGCGCACGGCGGTGACGATGGGATTGTTGGACCTGGCCGTGCAGGCGGTCGATGGTACAAAGATGGTCGCCAACGCCTCCAAGGACAGGGTCTATGACGCCGCAGAGTTGCGTGCCTTGCTGGGTCGGTTGGACAAGACGATATCCGAGCTTGAGGCCCAGAACGAAGCGGGAGAAGATGAGCCTGCCGTCAATCTGCCAGAAGAGTTGGCCGACAAGAAAGTCCTTAAAGAGCAGGTCAGGCAGGCGATGGACGACCTTGCGGGTCGCGGCCGCCAGAAGTGCATCAACCTGACTGACAGAGACGCCCGATTAATGAAGAGCAGCCAGGGTATCGTGACTGGCTACAACGCTCAGGCCATGGTGTCGCCGTTGCAACCGAGTGTCGGTGCGAGCGGGATGTTCGTCACGGCGGCTGATGTGGTGGATGAACCGAATGACTCTGCCCAGCTGGTCCCGATGCTGGAGCAGTCCGAGGAGACTACCGGGGCAAGGGCCCAGGTGACGTTGGCGGACGCCGGCTATCACTCCGGGTCTGCGCTGGACGAATGCGCCCGCAGGGACCGCAAGCTCGTGATGCCTGAGTCGTCGCGGCGACGTGCCCAGCATCACCCCTATCACAAGGACCGCTTCATCTACGACCAGTGCAACGACAGCTACCTCTGCCCACACGGTCAGACGCTGACTCCCGTCGGCAGCATACGCAGTCCCAACGGGACACCGAGGCGCGTGTACCGGGCCTCCGCTGCCACTTGCCAGGCCTGCCCAGCCTTCGGGGTATGCACCAACGACCTAATTGAATGGACGAGCGCTGAAGGTAGGGTCTCACGACGCAGTCTTGCGCCGCCATCGCACCTGGATGTCCACCCGCGAGGCACAGCAGTTATCCAAACGCAGGAAGCAGCTGATCGAACCGGTCTTCGGCATCATCAAGGAGCAACAGGGGGCGCGTCGATTCTTGCTGCGCGGCCTCGTCAATGTAGCAGCCGAGTGGATCTTGTTGGCGACCGCGTTCAACCTGAGGACCCTTTGGCGCATATGGCGCTCAGGCGCTGTTGGCTTCCTGCCCTGCAGCCCGGCATCCCAACCCATTCCCTGAGTGTAGCGCCTGGCAGCGTCAATACTGCCTCTTCAACAGTTGGCATGACTCAGCTTATGTAACCAGCCGTCTTCGGAAGCTGGCGTGCCGGAACTTACCAACGCCTACCCAACTTGCTCTTCTGAGACAGCCTATCTGGACCAGTTCTTGGGGACAGGTCAGTTTCTTGATCATCGTTCTGACCCTCCACAGGCTGGGTGACTTGCTCCATTATTCACCTTAGCTTGTGGTCCAGTTTTTTGGGGCCTAGCTCAACTCTTGCCGGATCGAGCTATCTGGCACAACGGCTCGCGTCGCTTGGCTATATTTCAGCTAACCACGGTTGTCGGCATTCGACCTCCGAAACCATCCCGTTCCATCAAGGCGTCGAAAGAGCATCTCCCGGTCCAGAAACCAAACTGTCTTTCTGCACCAATTCGTATTCTGCGGGGACGTCATCGGGTTCTTCGCTATCGTCGGAAACGATCTCTTTGCCCATCACTGTCCTAACCCTGTCGAGGAGTGCTGACTGCCGACTACTGAAGTACCGGTCGAAATCGTTTGCCCGGAGATGCTCAGGGTCAATGAGATGCGAACGGATATACCCGTCCAAAGCGTCTTGCGGCATACCGTCCGAGGCAATCAATTCGAGGTATTCGCAAGGAGATTTACCGCCAATTCTGCGATTTGTTCGTGCCGTAAGCGGTGTTTTGTTGATGATCGAGTCGCAGCGCGCGGGCTCGATGTCATACTCGCGGCACCACCTCTGGGGAAAGACGTGGTGAATGTCGATACGCTCATCAAAGTAACTCTGAATAGACGACTCTTCACCCGTCATCCAGTCAGCAGCTCCTTCACGCAGTAACAGCGTGTATATCCCCTTGTATGCAGCGCTGTTTCGCGTGCGAAGCGTTAACAACCGGGCAGGAGCAAACTCTGCATCATAGATAGTCCCCGGCTCCGGCCCACCGTCTTGTATCCAACTCAAAACTTCGGGAAGATCACGGGTAAATCTCGTCTCGATTGAACCCCCGTAGAGCTCTCCAAGCACGCCGCACCAGTACCACCGCGCGAGCTTTTCTCTCGCAAGATGCGGCTCCCAATCTCGGCCTAGGATCGTGAGGATCGCAGCCAGTGGAATCAATTGGCTGCCATACGGCAGGAATCTTGCGTCATACAAGTGCTGCGAATGAAGGAACCTCGCTGCTCTCTCGAAGCCTTTCATCAACGGGCTGGCCAACCGCTGGTACTCGGCCAGCCCCAGCCGCAGCATGTCTGCGCGCTTGCATCCGATGCCGGGAGCCCGATCTTCGTCCGTTCCATTACTAACGGCGGCATTCCGGCGCTCCAGAGTGGCGAGCAGAGTGACAGCTTGAAGAAAGTCCGTGTTGGACACACCCGCTAGGATCGACTGGGAGTGGATTGCGCGCTCCCGCTCCTCCCAATCTGGCCTCAACTGAAAATCATCCGCGGCGAAAGTCGCCGTCAGCAGTTCAAACACTGTCAGCGTTACGCCACCGGTGTTCACCTTCTCAAAGACTTGGCAGACCGCCTCCTTCGGAGTGTCCTTGCCAAGTTCGATGACCGGAACTTGGTATTGCTCGAATCGTTTTACGATCTTGCGGCTGAAGGTGTTCCAGAATATGGTCTTCTCCTTATCGAAGTCCCAGAACTCCTGGAAACCCACCATCCAGTCGTCGGCATCGAAGACCCTGCTGAGAGGAAAGAGCATAGCTTCGTACTCACGCTCAACCGTCGAATAGTCTTCGAGAACGTGCCTCCCAAACCTCTTGATTTGCTTTCCCTCAGGCAGCGATACGACCGCTTCTTCGCGATCAGCATTCTCATCTAGTGCCCGCCGCATGTCGATGTAATACCACCGCTTGATGGTTCGCCCACGTTGGTCACGGGTGAGCACAGGACGGTCGAGACGCAAGGACTGGAAGAGAGATGTGAGTCTCTGCTGTCCGTCCAGGATGAGCCGATCGGCTTCCCGATTCTTCGGCGTTGGTGCGCCTTCCAGGGGGCGCTGTTTGAATCGGACGGTCTCACCGCCCGCCCTGAGCATCATCACTGTGCCAATCGGGTAGCCCAAGGAGATACTTGCGAGCAAGCTCCGAACGTGATCGTCGTCCCAAACCCACCCCCGCTGGAAATCAGGCAGTTGCGTACTCCCGTCCGCCGCCTCTCCGAGCATCCCGTCGAGTGACTCCTTCTCAATACCATACGTCGTAATATTCATAATGGGCCCTCGTAGACTCTGTTTCTCTCTACGACCAAAAGAAGCTAACCTTCTGCCGCGCGCCGGCCCCCCACTCTCTGGTGAAGCAACTGACTTCCAAACGAGAATAATCTCGAACGGAGCATTGGACTTGCTATCCTACTCAAAAATCTCTTTGAACTACCTAGGTCTGCCGGCGTCCTCAAACATCCTCAGCCAGGCCGACACGTGCAGGTCCACGTGCCGCCTTGAACACGGCGCTACAATCGCCTAACAGAACAATCACGATATAAACCCACTCCAGTGACGCAGTGCAATACTGAACGGCGTCTCGAGCCAAGTAGTGAATCGCGGTGCAACAGTTTCGACATCCCCATTCCACGTGAAGGTAAACGAATCTACGGTGCAATTATAGAAGTCGGGGTCGGACGGTTCTTCGGAATCTTCCAGTCTGGGGTCCTGAACTTTGACGATTTGCGCAAAAGCGGTCGCGGCCATGATCCCGGTTAGCTGCCTGCCTACATGATGAAGGGAGACAACAAATATAAGGCGTGGTATTCGGGACTGGTTCTCTGGATTGATGGAAAATTTGATAAAGAACCTGTCTTCATTCAAGTTGGCCCAATGACTGGCATCCATCGCAGTTTGAACCACCTGAGCCCGATACCAGTGTTCTTTGTTGTTGTCTGGACCGCCCACATCGATGACGCACTCTACAGCAAGGCCAGCTTCACTAAGCTGCTGACGGATCGGATCGGCTTGAGATTCCAGATATGTTTTGGCCCTGTCCCGAAGGGAAGAAGCGACACAGTTGACCGAGCGCAACTGAGATAATCTGTCTTGTTGCTGCCGCCTGATCTGCCCGGCTATATGATCCAGAACCTGACTGACCATGCCGGAGTCTGTGACAGGCTCAGGCTCACCCAATGCCTCCAAGATCATCTGTCTTTCCAGTCGAACAATGAACTGAACGAACGGATTGAGATCGCCGGCGTCAGCAGACTCCAGACATTCGATATACTGTGTTCGATCATCCCGCGTTACAACGATGGGCAAGTACTCTTCTTTTGCCAAATGCCAGGTTAGCAACGCTCGTGCAACCCTTCCGTTTCCATCTTGAAACGGGTGGATCTGTGTGAATCGATGATGCAGCCAGGCCGCGATCAGAAGCTCATGACAGCTGTCGTTTGCCGGCTCGAATTCGTGATAAAAATTGACTAGATTATCGATCTCGCTGTCTACCTGGTCAGGAGGACAGTACTCGTGAATCTTCCCATCGGGCCGGGTTGGATTGTTGGGTTGCTTCTTGAAACCGCCCTTGTCCAGTTCGGTTTCGAAAACACGACCGAACTGATCAACAGCGCTGTAGGTGGCTTGGTTTCGAGTCAATAATTGGTGGAGTTCTCTGATGTAGTGCCCGGAAAACGGTCTCCCTTGCCTGATGGATTGAGTCACAAACTCTGCCGACTCCTGATGATCCTTCAAGACTTTAACGATATCCTGAGGATCACGGTCCGTGGCAGTACGATCAATCAGATCTGCGATGAGACCATGTTCTACGAGGGTTTGGGTTGTGCCGCGGTCAAGATTGTATATCCCTTCGATGATTCCTGTTTCAATCGCCCAGCGACGGTCCAAGCGCTCCAGAAAATCCCTGTACGCGTCGGGATTTGATCTCTCGCGTTGTTTACGAAAACTCAGCCACTGCTGGTGAAGCGAGTCTATCTCTTGAAAGTCTATATTGGACCTGTGCGTGCTAAGGCCCTCTAAAGGCTTCCACTTGTATGCAGGCATAGTTCAGAATTCCTTATCTACACGATTCCACTTGAACCAGTTCACGCCATCGCACGCCGGCGCAGAACCATCGGTATAACCAACCCTCCATGCATCCCTCACCGTAACCCACCCCTACCCAACCTCAACTCCTCCAGCGCATCAGAAAGCAAAGCGTTGATCCTCTCCACCTTCTCTTCGTCAGGCTCCACCTCGCCGCCAAACTCAATCCGCACCGTGAACACGATCCGATCCCCGGCCGCGGCTTCAAGAATCTCCGGCATCAGCTCTGCAAGGTCCTGTATCCCGTACCCCTCCAACGTCGCCTCGGCCGTCAGCACCCCCTCCTGGTACTCATCCGTGCCGTCCCGGACCCCGCCCCCGCCAGGTTTGGCCGCCGGCGTCTGCAGCAGAACACCTTGAGCGCCTGACAGATCCGTATCCAGGGGGGCGCTCCCTTCAGCCAGCTCCAGCCACTGCGCGCGAATCCCTTCGCCAATCGCGGATCGAACCGCGCGCCACGGCAGGTTCACCCCCCGCTTGGCTGAGATGGCGGTCATCATGGCCAGCGCATTGCTCTTGCCGTCCTTCCATGCATCCGCAATCTCCTCGGCCATCAACTCGCCCGCCACAATCGGTTCCGGCGGCGGTCTCAGTACGGCTGACGGAGCAAGTACCCCGGCAGGGATCGGTTCGCCCAGGATCGAGGCGGGGCCGTTCGTCATCCATATCGATCCCTGGGCGACCGCCTGCGAAATAGCCTCACTGACCTGGTCCGGCTCGCACGCCGGGATGAAAAACGTATCCTCGTACCCCTCCATTGGCACCTGCACGGCACGTCCGCCCGCGAAATAATCATGTACGGACTGGACGCTTATCCCGTCGGCCGGCCAGAGCTCCGGGAGCACACCGTACGCAAGCAGCGCCGGACTGAGGTCGCTGAGCGTAGCCGACTCCGGCAGACAGACCTCCAGGCTCGGTTCACGCATCACCCTATCATCGATCCGCGTCCGCCAGTAGCTCTTGTACGTCCGGTCGGGCCGCATTGTGCGCCCCACCCAGATCCCGCTCTCGATTCCCTGTACAACCGTGTCCAGAATTTCCCTGTGGCGCAGCATTTTCGGCAGTTTGGCGAACTGGGCGAATGCGCCGACCAGGTCCTTCACCAGGCGGGTCTGTTCGTCGCCGCGCCACAGGTCATAGGGGCCGTCCGGCATCATCGCCTCGGCGCTGATCGCGGTTTCCTGGATGCGGGCGCGCCGGTCGGCTTTGATGGTCGTGAAGAGCGGGTCGCCGCTCGCCGCGATCCTGAAAGCGTGGACCTCATTGGCCTCGTTGACGGTGACAACGATCGAATAGGCCTGCCTGATGCCATCTGAGATGCGCTCGCCGGCCGCCCGCGTCTCCGAAAGCAGCATCTGCGCACGGATATGATCAACCGGCTGACCCTTGAGCTGCGCGCCAACCTCCTGCCAGCCGAGATGCTGCCGAATGCGATCGCGGACGCCTTCAAGTCCGTCCCTGGATGGAACGGCAAGGACGATCGCGTTGCGATTGACGCGCGGGCGGTCCGCCGCCGTCGTCTCATCGATGAAGCGTCTCGACTCCGCGCTCGGCTTGCCGGATTTCGAGGCGGCCCCGGGGCCGAGGACAGCAAAATGAAACTCGCCGTCGTCCTGCACGTCCCTGGGCGCCTGTGGCAGTGTGTGCACCCTGGCGCCCGCCGCGGCCGCGTTGTTCGTCAGAGACTTCTCTTGGCGTATCGCCTCGATGAGCTGGGATTCGACCAGCTGAGGCGGAACCCGGTTCCGACATGCGTCGTCGTGCATCTGGCGAAGATTGGGACGGTTCCCCAGCCGCCAGGCCTTTGGCAAGTCCTGTGCGCCGTCGCGCCCCCTCCGATCTGCGCCAATCTCCACCTCGTCCAGAAACCAGGAGAGATCGGTCCAGCGCAGCAGCGCCTTCTCCAGTTCGATCTTGTCAGGCCTTGTCGTGCCCAGCAGCGTCATCAACTCGCGCGTCTGCGCCTTCTGGCCGACCGGCTGGGAGCTGAGGAAAACTGAAATTACAGCCTGTTCTACTTCGCGGTGGTTCAGACCCGTCACTTCAGCCTGAATAGCGCGCGCCTTGCCCAATTCGCCTTCGAGGATCGGCCGCCATTGGTGGCCCCCGGCTTCGGCGCTGGCCACAGAGGCCAGCTCGCTGGCTGCTTCGGCCAGGTCCGCCGCGCCCGGCGCGCCCAGGAAAACGGCAGGCCCAACCAACGGACTTGTATCCCACTTCGCCGCGTCCCGCAACGCGATCGCAAAGGTGCGCAGGATGCCGCGCGTGCGCTGAAAACGCTCAAGGGGACGCTGGGTCCAGCGTGTGTAGAATATCTCGGTAACATCGGGGTGAAACGGATAGCTCCTGAGGTAACGGTCCTCGGCCGCCTGACGCTCCTTTTTTGTCTGCTCATCGAGCCCCGCCACGCTGGCGACCACCGAGGTGACGTGTGGACGGAACAGGTCCTGTTCGCGGATCGACGCCGGCTTGAAAAATCGGCGTCGCAGCACCTCGGACACGTCCTCCTTGCTCACCGGACTGGCGTCCTCCTCTGTCTGACGCCCGAAGACTTCCGACACCTCGCGCAAGATCCTGTTGCCCAGCTGGTCGTGTTTGCCCGGATCGGAGGCAAGCAACGAGGCCACCATCGCGCATCGGTCCACCTTAACGACCGCCTGCGTCAGGTACTGAAAGAAAGCGACCATGCGCCCGCGCGCCGATTGATCCGTCTCGACCTGCGCGCGCAGATACATCAGCGCTTCGTCCAGGAGCACGAGCGTGGAAAGTCCTTCCTCCTGCGGCTTTGATAACAGACCAGCGATCAGGGGTTCCGCCGGCGGCGTGTCGCGCTCCCCGTCTTTACCCTCTGCATGGATCATTCGCAGCCCCTCCGGACCGGCCAGCTGGTAAGCGAGAATGCTCCAGGGATGCTTGAGCATCCGCCGCGACCCGTCCGGCGCGGGCGTCTCGACGCCCAGCTCCAGATCAATCTTGTCAAAGCACAAGGCAGCGACGCGGGCGCGCGGCATTGAGCCGCCGATATGCGCTTCAAACTCGTCTACGGTTTGCAGCCCCGGCAACATGGACAGATCCTGCACCAGGTGCCAGAGCGTAATCAGCGTGTGGGTCTTGCCGCCGCCGTAGGTAACCGACAGCGAGCGATAGGCCTTATCGCTCTGCCCTGCCATCCGCTGAGCCACATCGCGCACCAGATCACGCAGGTTCAGGGTTGGAAAGGTCAGGGCAAAAAACTCAGCCGGATCTTCGTAGACTGTTCGCTGCCCTCTCTGCAAGACCACGTCGTACAGGTCGGCGGCGAAGACGGCCAGCGACAGCTCGCCGCTCTTCAGATCATCGCGCAGGCTTACGACCTCGTGCCAGGGTGTCCAGGTACGTTTCTTGCTCATCATGTCCTCTTTGCACGCAATTGAGTCTTCCGAAGCGGCCTAGGGGCGCAGGCCGGCTCGCGTCCGGGGTTTATCTGAACAGCAGTTTCCGGGGGCAAAGTGCGCCTGGTCCGCGAACGTCTGCGCACAGAAAATCGGATGCGCTCTTGATGTTCTTAGCGACCCTTCGCGGACAAAAAGGGGTTCTTAGTGGCCCTTCTCGGACTGCTTCGGTACTCCTAAACCAGAGCACAGAATGACACTAAACCAATTCCATGTCTTTTCAATTATCTGTTCACGGCCAGCGTCCGACGTCGAACTGTTTGCGGATATTTTCCCATGAGTTCATGCAATCCTCTTTCAAGTCTTCCCCCAATTCATTCTCCACTTTTCCCCACGATCCTTCATGCTCACGCTCCAGATATGCCATCAACTTGCTCTTCAAATTTTTTTGTTCCTCCTTCTGCTCACTTGTCAAACCTCCATCAATATACTGATAACAACCCATTTGCTCTTTCAAAAAAGAATGCTGCAAATCTATTGCGAACTTATTCCACAATTCATTACATTTCTCCAGTGAACAGTTCCAGCTATGTTCAAATTCTCTTAAGAGCAATTGCGTTCTTGCAACTCTGCAGTCGTGGTATGCCTTGTAGAATTGCGGATTATACTTAATCGTTCTTTCGTAACACTCTATTGCACGATTGAGGTTTTTTTGCTGGTGAAAACTCTTACCCAAAGAATAAAGTCTCTCCGTTGTGAGAAAATATGGTCTATTGTGCGAATTGTAGCGGGCAAACCCGTCGAGATCGTTAAAAAGGGATTGTTCTCCGATACCAAACGATTTTTTCAATGTCTCTCTGATATTCTCCTTTTTATTTGCGTCTATCCCAACTTCTTTGTAATCAGCATGCCATTTTTCTATTCTTCCCGTTCCAAATAGGAAAGTGGACTGTTGAGAGACAATGCGAGTGTTAATGCCATCGGGCTTCCATTTCCACAATTTTCCCTGATCAATGAATGATTCAATTGGCTTGTTAATGTCCTCATAGGATATGGTCAAGAAATTAGTGGTGTCACCTGTTTCCACCGCGACAATTTTTCCATCATAGCTTGGACATTCATAGCATGCGAACCAAAGAGCAATCATGGCATTCTCGCTAAAATCGATCAGGCAGGTTGCCGCGCCATAATGTTGCAATTCTGACAGCATCTCTAAATCAGAGAGGTTTTTGCTCTGCCTCTCCCGAAAGCCACGTAAGCTTGCATCATTCAAAAGTTCAACAGTATAGCCATGAATCATAGCGTCACTCGTGAACGTTGATTCATCTTCCGATTTTTCTACTCTCCGATACGCTGATGACGACACATCCCAGTCTGCCTTAGCCAGACCGCGATAGAGTATCATCTCGCCCTGCAAACCTTCTGTCCACTCAATAAATTCTTCGACAGATCTGATTTTTTCCACTTATCCCTCCCTTTACATTTCACCTCGCGTCAAGATAGTCGCTGTACCAGAGGCCGCCCAGCGGCAACCCCTCCTCGACCAGATTCTTGACGAGAGGATCGTCGCTGGCCCGGCAGATGGTCGAAAAGCCGTCCATCCCCTTTTCCAGGATCCAGACCTCCTCCGGGTTGAGCGCGTCCACAAGATAGGGCTGATGCGTCGTGACGAAGACCTGCGAACCGCCCCCGCGCCCGCTGGCGTGCTCGCGAAACTCGTCGACCAGCGTCTCCAGCAGCTTGTGATAGAGGCCGTTCTCAGGCTCTTCAATGCAGAGGAAGGGCGGAGGCGTCGGATTTTCGAGCAGCAACAGATAGGCAAAGACCTTCAACGTCCCGTCCGACATCTGCTGGACATAGAAAGGGTCTTCAAAACCTCTGTCGTTGAAACGGAGCAGCAGGCGCCCATCACTTGTCTCTTCCGTATCGATCCGGTCAATACCAGGTATCTTCCCGGCAATGCCCTTAAGAATCCCCTCAAAGCGCTTGGGATGCTCACGCTCCATGAACTGGACGACGTTGCCGAGGTTATCGCCGTCGATGTTGAGATGCGGCTGGGGACCGGCCAGCGGCAGGCTGCGCGCCGCGGCCGGCGTGAAATAGCTGAGATACCATCTTTCAATGAAGCGGCGAAAAGCGGCAATGCGCGGGTGCTGTTTCAAGGCGCCCAGCGCGGCGATGCCGAGCCTACGCCGGTCCTCCAATTCGATGATCTCGCGCTCGTCTGATTCCTCCACTGTGGCCAGCCTGTTCAGCGCCCCGACGTCGAGTTTCTCCTCGCCTTCGTCGATTGCAATCCCTTCCTCTTCTCCCTTCCATGCCCAACCTAGGCCGCCAGTAAGAAACAAGAAAACGAGCGGACGCTCGTGGTTCACTCCCTTTCGTCCTTGTCTGAGCAATTCGCTCAGCACGTAAGGGCGTCCGAACTCGTCCCCATCAATGGCGACCTCGTAAGTGATCGGCTGGGCTTTGCCATCTTCTTTGTAATACAGTTCAAACTCGACAGGCCCGGTTTCACCTTGCGACCGTATCCTCTCAAAGCCGCCGCGCCCGCGTGCATCGCACGCCTCTTCCACACCGGACTTCAGGGCATCAGCCAGAAACCCGAACGCATCGAACAGTGCGCTCTTGCCGACGCCGTTCTTGCCGATAACCGCAGTCATGTCGGTGAGCGGTTGGTTTTTTTGTTGGTTCCACAGGCGACCCAGGGTCACATCCCTGAGCACCTTGAAATTTCTTACTCGGAACCCCTGAATCTTGGCTATTTTGCAGTCCCCATTTACTACACGGTAGGGCAGGGATCACATCCCATGTGCCGTGAACGCCCAGTCGTAATGCCAGGTCAATCCAAGGCAAATCGGCGCTGGCGCGTCGGGATCACATGATCTCGATCCTTAACATGGTTGCTGAGCGCCTCGAGGATCGAGCGCTCTTCCGAGCCGGCCTCAGCCAGTTCGATCAAGGCCTGCAGGATCTGCGCAAACAGCGCGTTGCGTTGCAGCCCGCGTTCATCGATGTAACTGTTCACCTTGACCCGATCGCCGCCGCGCCAGAGCTGCATCAGCTTGTGCACCTGGTCGATCAGCGGCACGGGCCGCCCGCCCGCGCCCTGGAGACCCAGATTTTGTCCCGTACGCCGGTTCCAGTGCTTCAGCTTGACCTTCGCTCCGCCCCCACTGCCGGTCTCTTCCTCCTCACTGCCGTCTTGCTCAACCGTTTCGCCGGCGTCGCGCTTTCTACCCTGCGCCAGCAGGTCATGCTGGTTCACCAGCGCCGCGTCGGAAAGGTTGCAGGAGAGCGCGTAGAGGATACAGCCGCCGACCGGCGCTTCGTCCATGCCGAAGTCGTTGCGGTGCAGCAGGTAGTAGGTTGTGACGTCGTCCAGCCCCGTCACCGCCTCCTCGCCGTCCCGTGACAGCACGCGCCCGACCACAAAGTCGACCACCATGCGCCGTACCTCGCGCAGAAACTCGGAGACGCTCATCAGCTGATTGGGATCGTTTGCCTTCTTGACCGCCGGGTATTTGCTGAACGCCTCCAGCGCCGGCCCGGTCGCCGCCCACACGAAGTCAGGCCCGCGGATGCCGGCGTCCCAGAAGTCGCGCAGCTGCTGCGTTATGTTCTCCCGCATCTCCTGGAGTACGCTGCTGTCCCAGCCGGGACGGGCCGGAGAGCGCTTCCTGCAGACTATCCACACTGAAGATGACAGGGCGGCGGAAGCAATGGCTCGATTCCGGTTCCCCATCTCTGTTTGTATTGGCCATGACCCGTCAACAACAAAACCTGCTCGAATCAGGGCTGCTACCAGTGTCTCCCAGGCGTCCGGCTGTTTGTTTGCGAAAACGATTACAAGCAGACCGTCGCTCTTCAGCACAGAATGACAAGACCGGAACGTGCGTGCCATGCCATCTTCGTAGTTTTGCTTCGATCGTTCTCTGTCACCGCCAAACCGGCTGGCATCATCTATCAGCTCGCCATCATTAGAGTTGTGATCCCACTTTGGCCCGAGACTTCTGCAAAAGGCATGCTCGATTTCGGGGGACAGACCCTGAAGAGAACGCTTCAGCCAGACATAGAAAAAATCCATCAAGTCGGAATATGGAATCGCATCGTAGTATGGAGGGTCAGTCAGGATCAGGTCAACGTCGTTGATCGAGCATGAAACTGCTGACTCGCAGATGCTATTCCCGCTGCTAGCCGTTTCGACGCTCTGTTGCAGGTGTTCACAAACTTTGAATACCCACTCAATCGACTGGATAAACCCTCCCGTAGTGTCTGACAAAGGTGCATACTCGGCGAAATCCCATACAATCGGCAATGCAAAACGGGCGAAAGTACTCCTGATTGTCTCGCGATCATTGGTCCATGTCGCTAGTGCACTCCCTCGGTCGGCCATGCGGCTGATTATTGGGGCGCACATGGCCACAATAGCCTCTGCCCAATCGGTGGGATAACTGTCGAGTCCCCTCGGCATGTCACGCAAAGCACGCACGAACTCTCCAAGGGCCAGGAGTTGCCGATTTGCAAACAGCTTGCGCCATGTATCAAGTCCGTAGAGTGGGACACGTATTCCAGGGGCTTCTTTGCTTGGAAGCGGTTCTTCCGGCAGACCAAACGGGATGTCGGCGTACAACGCCTCCAGCTTCTCCTCCCTCACTTCCGCCCCCGACCGTTCATGCTCTGTGGGTAGTCTGTACTCCTTTCCCTCCAAGCCATCCACCACAACCGCACTCATCACCGCGCCCAACCGCCCGGCACGGCCCTCCAGGCGGATGTCCTCCATCGTCATGATGACGCCGCAGCAGGGGCAGGTAGCGCCGGTACGCGACATCGTGCCCGCGCCGGCGCGCCTGTCGTGTTCGCGGCGCTGCGCCGCGTTGCCGCCGACGCGCGGCACGTCCAGCTCCACCCCAAAGATGACACCGGTTCCGTCAGCGTCCGGCTCCATCGTCAGCAGCACCCGCTTGCGTTCCTTCTTGCACAGCCAGCGCGTCTTGAGCAGGGGCAGCGTAGCGCGGCACTGTTTGCAGGTCACGGTACGCGCCCACAGGTAGGCGACCGTCGGCTTGGCGATCCAGCGCGGGTTGTGCGGGTTCTTGAGATAGTCAGCGTCGAACTCGGCGTTAAGTGGATCGAGTTGCGCTACGCCCTCAGCATCGAACTCCAACAGCTGTATAGGAGGCAGGCTCTTATCTTCGCTTGTGGGTGCCAGCGGCATGAATTCGGCGTAAGTCGGGTAATAGGCGGCCAGCTGCTTGCGCGCCCTGGCCAGCACCCAGCGCCCCCAGGCCCGCACCTGCCAGGCGAGATCGGCCTCGAAGATCGGGTCCTCCTGGTTCAGGTAGTTTAGCTGCGTTTCACCCTCTCCATGTCCGAGCCGCTCCAGCATCGTCCGCAGTGACGCGCCCTTGAATCCCTTGGCCTTGAAGAAACTCTCCATGAACTCGCCGTCGCGCAGCGCAAACTCCGGAAGCGGCCGAGTCTGGCCAGCCAGCTTCTGCGGATATTCAAGCGTACATTTGAGGATGAACCAGGCGACCGGATTGATGTCCATGGCCGTGACTTCACATCCCAGGCGCATCGCCTCAAGCGGAATCGCGCCGCCCCCGGCGAACGGGTCCAGCACCTTGGGCGCGCGGCCCCCGTAGGCCTTGCGAATCTCGTCGCGGAACCACTGCAGGTCCGGCCCATCCTCCCGCCCCCAGTGAAGAATGCCGCCGACCGTCTCCTCCTTCACCTTGTCGACTTGCCGCCCGTTGACCCGCCGCTGCTCGGTTTTCTCCCTCACGCGTCCCGCCATCCGCTCCAGAATATCCTTGCGCTTGTCGGGGTCGCCCGGGTCCGGCAGCAGCGTCGCGATTAACGCAGCGCGCGAAGCGGCCAGTGGTCGGCGCGCCGGCCAGATGTGCAGCGTAGAGATATGCCCATGCCGCACGTTTTTCTCGTGCACGGAGTCGAGGGAGGTCTGTTTGAGGGGGAAGGCGACTTCGATTAGGCGTTTGTTGTTCGGACTTCCTTCCCTAGAGACGTCATTTCTGTTCATACCACAGTTCCAATCTTTGGGAATCATATACAAAGGTAGACAATGTCCCTGACAATCGGATAATTCACGACTGCCGTTTACCTTTGTTGGGGTTAGGCGCATCTCTGAAGATACTGCTAGTCAGATTTACGTGGCGGAAGTGTGTCATCAAGATGCGGGGCACATTCTCCGGCGTTTCAGGAATAGGATCTGGCATAGGGTGGGGGCAGGTATGGCCGCGAGGTCGTTTGGGTTGTTGGTTTTGCGACTTTGACTTCTTTGTCGTTCGTCATGCTCCATTTGGTCGTACTGCTGTCTAATGTAACTCTAAATCATGGCGGCCTGTTCGTCTACATCCTCTTTCACAACTCGCTTCCTCTCCCAAACAATTTGAAACTGTTCTGTTTGTTCATCTACGGAATTAACAGGTATAGGGAAATCTTCAACATGGCTGATAAAGATATGCGGTTGTCCCGTTCCCTGCCATCGTTTGTATAACTCTTCCTGTTTGCATTTCAGGCACATATAGAAATACCTGCCCAAAAACTGTGTTTCGTCTCTGCTCCTTATAGCGATTGAGCCAGATGCCTATATGGATCATCATGCCACTATACATACCCCGAATACGCTCTCGATTTATTGACAGCAAACAATTTTCCTGGGCGATGATAGGGTATGGACTTGGGGAATTTAGCGCTGGGACGCGACCTGCGCTCCGTGTTCGTCTTCGTCTAAGTAAGGCTCAAGACTCGCAGAAATGACTCTCTTGAACTTTTGGTATAGCTTCTTCGCATTGTTCTTCACTTTAGGCGAGTAATTGATCTTGACGCCTGCAAGGCGCCTGGGGGTAACCTTGCGGCCGTAGTTATATCGCCACTTCTCTGAACGAATCGAAGACGCGGCGAGGAAAAGGTCCGGTATGGACATCTCCTCCCGCGGGAGCAGTATCAGGCAATCTGAATTCGGGGCACACGGCTCTAAATGCACGAACGATTCCCCGATGCTTCCCGTCCTCGCGACTGTAATGAAGGGCGGATTCAGAACGGTTTTGAAATCGAGCCATCCATAGCAGCCGTTGTACTCTTCCGTCGGGGAGATAATCAGCGTCTTTCCTAAAGGAATTCCTGCGCGGGATTCGAGCTCCGTCAATCCATAATAGATATCGAAGAATCGACCGACTTCATGAGCATTGCCGCTGATCGCCTCGGCGTTCCGCTTCTTCTGAGTGCTGACGAAATCTCGATAGTGGACACAGGAGATTTCTTCGGACTGAATCGCTCGTCTTTGACTAATGATCTCCGGAGCGTACCGGGTATAAAAAGAGGCAAACCGTCGAAAGAGTATATCGGTCGCAACCTCAACCTCTACATCTTCTGGTGGGGCCGATGACACGTAGGCACCGGCCGCCCATTCCATATCCTCACCGATTTGGGCTAATCCGGAGAGTCCGGGCCTTTCTGTTCGGTTCAGGATGGCGTCAAGGGCGTCGGGCAACTGGTTCGGTCCCTTCTCGATACGGGCACCCTTATGGAGTGACAGACCGTCATGTTGGAGCCGAACAAATACTGTCTTCCGCTTTCTTCCATGCGGAACACCTTTTTCAAAGATAACGAACGATGTCGTCGCTGAAGCGAATGGCTGGAAGAGTTCATCTGGGAATTGGCAAACGGCGTGAAGAGAGTGCTTTCCGAGGACGCCATTTCGCCAGGTCTTCGTACCGGGCTTGACTAGCAGTCCTGTTGGCATGATGACTGCTAGTCTTCCCCTGTCCCGAAGTCCCTCCAGGGCTCGATCCACGAGAACTTCAATCGGCGTATCAGTCTTCTCATGAGGGAACGGCGGATTCATCAACACTACCGACGCACCATTTAGCGGATAGTCGTCTGAAGTGAGACAGTCGGCCTTTCGAATTCCCGTCGACCCATCGCCGCGCAGGATCATATTCGCCACGCAAAGTGCCGCCGTAACCGGCTCATCTTCGAATCCGATGAGATTTCTCTCTACGATTGTGACCATCTCCTCACGAGAGACGTGGTCTTCTTTGAGAAGCCGGTCCATACACGCGACGAGAAAACCGCCTGTTCCGCACGCCGGATCGAGAACAATATCTTTCTTCGTTACCTCGCAGACATCCACCATGAGCCGCGTGATATGGCGCGGCGTGAAATATTGGCCGATGGTGTTTCCCCCGGTATATCGGAAAAATGTCTCGTATAGTTGACCAAGATAATCGTGTTCTGCGGTCAGGACTGTGACATTCAGGCGTTCCAGAATTGTTGCGATTCTCCGGGCCTTTTGGCTCAGTTTTTCGTTCGCCTCATCCACGCGAAGGCTTTTCGCGAGGTCGGTTTTTCCTGCCTTCACATATGCGTCCTGGCACGATTCATTAATGTCGCGGAGAATGTACTTTGGATCTCTTCGGATCTCGCCCTTCGAATGCCAGAGAGCGAGCATAACGGAGGCGACGACGGCGGGCCGGTACTCATCCTTGATCCGGGCCTCTCTCAAGAGGCGATTGATTTCATCGGCACGTGCGGCCAAAACCGCCAGTGGCGGGACCGTTGGCCGAATGTCTGCCGGTCCGCTTGGAATCGCGATGCGCTTCAAGTCGGTAAATGTGGGTATCCACCCAATCGGATGCCCCTCGTATGTGACCGGTTTCCATTTTCCGGCCTTCGTGCGTTTGGACACGCTGAGCCGGAACTCCTCATCGGATGTCCCAGCGAGGCCAATAGCCAGCGGATGCCACCCTGCATTGAATAGTACATCGGCATACTGCTGAGCTTCAGAACGCGCCTTTGCTTCTTCTGCCACCGCTTTCTTCACCTCGATTACGGCAAGAGGGTATTCCGATTGCGGATCCATCAGGATTCCTTCGGGTATGCCATGGCCTTCGCCGGTTTTGCTGGCATGGGCCAATGCCTCGGCCAGTTCAGGGAAAGCGCGGTACTCATTCTGTAGAAGTAGATGGCCTTTGGGTGGGCGTCCGAGATCCCATCCCTGCGAGATGAGGAGATCGTTCAAGAGATGTTCAGAGCGACGCTCTGAAGCATAGTGCAAGTCGTTGGCCATTCTTTATCGTCAGCCTTTCTCCGGTTCCCGGGACATGAGGGGCTTCCTTAGTGACGGTACTCGGTGAGCCATTTCTCATCGACTGGCCGGCTAGGTCCGTAAACCCATCCAGCCACCTTTGCTCCCTTTACAATTAGCTGCGAGGATACGGCATTTTGCCTTTGGCAATGACCTCCCCTCCATAATCTTTGTGGAGACGAGTCATTAGGGATTGGGGCGGTCTTGATGTGTAATTCCCCACCTTTTCACGGTATCGTGTCCAAAGATGCCCGTAATGCATCAAGTCGCGCCGCCTCCCAGGCCTGATAACCTTCCGGCGCCCGCCAGAATTCCTGCCATGCGTCGTTAAGAAGGTCGACTACTGGCACCAATGAATCCGGTCTGGCCACTCCCACGCCGATCCCTTCGATCCCTTCTTGTGCCGCCGAAACAATTTCGGACAGCAGTGTTTCCGGGTAACACTGTTGGTATTCAGCGCCGGGATAGTAACCCATGATCCCAAGATAGTCCTGCCAAGACTTTTTGATCTGCTTGGCTTCCGCATCAAAACCACTCGCCTCCAGCATCATCAATGCCGCACGCATTCTTGCATCATCGGCCGGATGCGACGTCACGGATACCTGTGGCGTCTCAAAAGGGTCGCTTTCACGTTCGACGCACAGATGATAGTGCGACCAGGCAAAAGATGGTCCGGCAATTTGTACACCAAACAGGTCGCAGAAAAACTCTTGCATCCAGGACTCGGCCCAAGAGGTACGCCATAATAGAAGCTGATACAGATGTCCCTTCGTTTTACGTACACGCTCTGCGGCTACAATTTCGTCGCGGAAATGTCTCACCATCTCGAACAGGCTTCGACTGTAGGCAGCATGGTACGCTTCAAGGGTAGACAGATCGCTATCCGGACCATGATGAAAGAGGTGGCACAATTCGTGACAAATGTCAGGCAGATGTAGGAGGAATCTGCTCTCCATCAATGGTACACAAAGGAGAGAGAAATCTGTGTATACGTGAAAATAGTCCTGAGACATGTGGCTGATAGTCGAAGATATCGGAGGATAGGCGATCTCGCGACAGAGCTCCGTAATGAGGCGGTTGAGAAAGTTGTCATCCTGATTTGTTCTGCTGAGAGCAAATGCGCCGATACCCTCAACCCTCCTGAGCTGCTCCACGATGCGTTTGAATTTCCTCACACGCAATGGTGTCTGCAACGTCGTATCAACAACTGTCTCCAAAGCCAAATTTTGAAGCTCTGTCTGAATGTCGCCCAGTTGCTTCAGACATATCTGTCGCAAGCTATCATATTCGCGCGGATGCGGTTCTTGCACGATTTGGCGTAACAGTCGCGTCCGCTCAAGCAACTGGCCAACTGATCCGCTCAAGTACCTCTCAACCATCAGCGTCCCCGTAACCGTCGGGCAATATCCACCCGCTTCTGTTCCAGTCTTTTTGCAAGAGCCTCAAGCTGTCCCAAATACGCCTGATCCACGTCACCCTTCTGAAGTCTCTCGCCAAGCAATTTTAAATTCGCCATAGGTTCAGCCGTGCTTGTCCTGAGCAGGCTGTCCAAAGTCAAAGCTTCAATCGATTGGGACGCCAGACCTTGATCACTGGCATCGACGAAGAGTTGCGCCAGCTTCTTCTGGTCAGGATCGGCGGGATCAGCCTCCCCTCGCCCAAGGCGTTCAATTACCCTGTCTATCAACACGCCATATGCTTCGACATCGGCATAAACACCGGTCAGCAAGCTCAATTCGCTCATGTTGCCTCCTCCTTTTGAAATTGGCCCTCCTCGAATTCAATGGCGTCCGGATCATATTCTGCGGCTTCGTCGAAAAGATTGCGATCACAGAGTTTGAGCGAAAGCGGCAGGCGAGTCGCGCCCTCCGGCCGAGTCCATGTAAGGCAACTGAGCGAAAAGACATCTGACAGACAGTTTTCGATGGGCATATCACCTTCTACCCGCCGAATATGAAGCGGCTTGGACGTGCCTGGAATTGAGAAAGGTTGCCCGGTTGTGCAGACAAAGCCCTCGTCTGGAGCCGTTTGGATCCAAGTGCCGACTATTGGGTTCTCTACTTTTAGCACCTTCCCGTCCCCCTGTTGCTTGACATCGAACATCCTCAGCGGAGCCGGGGCGGACTTGCTTATTTCGACAACTGTAAGACACCAGTCCGTATCGAGATGACCGTCGTTGGCAAGTTGTTTGCATGCTTCCTTTAGGCCTTCGACTTCCGCCGGCCAGGCGCGTCCATCGCGATGGACCACGATCTGCTTTGGGCGTTGTTTGAAACAGCCTGCTTCCGCGCGGATGGTCTCATACACGTATTGCTCGACCTGTGCTTTGAGCAGCTGTTCCTTTTGTCGCGACGGACTCATGGAAAACCGAATGATCTTTCCACCACCGGCGATCAAAGCGAAGGCAGCGGTGTTATTCTTAACGTCAATCCCGATCACCATATCTGCTTGCAAAGGCGTATCGAGGACAAATGGCCACTTCCCATTGGGGAGCAATATCTTATTGAGCGCGACATTGCGCAAGTAACCGGAGAAACGCCGACGCGTCGGGTGTTTAACGACGTAACGCGTTTCGTTCCCTTTCTTCTTCCTGACGTATGCCTTATTCACCATGTCCGTGTGAATCACATCTGCTTTGAGATCGAACTGGGATGGGAATTCCCTTACCGTCCAGGCCGCCAGTTGATCGGCTGAACGTGGACGGCGCTCGTAACGGTGTGCCATAACAAGAGCGTACCCCGGTTTGATTTGACAGTTCTCCATGGCTCTCTGAATTGCACGTGACTGTCCAACAAAATCCCGGCACCCACTGAAATCATCATAGACGATAACTTCGGGATCGTATCCACCCCCTGAGGGGTAGAATTCATCCACCTCTTTCATGAGATCCTCGCGAAACTGCGCACCGAAGTTATTCCATACACTTTGCGGTAATACAAGATACTGTCGATTCAGGCGACTCTGCTCATAGAATCCTGCCATATTGTCTTTCAGAAGCGTCAGCCTGTTTTTTCCATAGTCCTTGATCGCCGCGCAGTTATCTTGATTGTCCCCATCGATCACAAGAATTGCATCGTTGCCGAAGCGCAAGCTAGGCGGCGAGAACGGTTTCGCTCTCACGCGCCCCGGCCGTTCGGAAACCGTGAGAGTAGTATTTCCTACCCGCACCTCCTTCAAGAATTTTCTGACAAGCCGATCAATCTGCCTATACCGCTCTTGTGGGTTGATAGGTGTCTCATGATGATGCCTCGCGCCCTCTCGGCTATGCGTATCCTGGACAAGATAACAAAGCGCTGTTGGCGCCGACTTTTGCCCTGGACCGTTGGTGCGGTAGTAAATTGCCGCACCGTCCGGCGCAAGATTCGCTATTGAGGGTGGGACAGGTTTCTGAGATTTTATTGTCAGGTAGTCGATCAGACTAACTGCTCTTCCGTCCAAAGGAATGAAGGGGTCTCCTGCCTTCACATCGGCGAGTCCATCAAGGGTTATCTCGAACCAACTGTGCCCCATCTTGTAAACACATGATCGCCCTCTAAGCTTGTTGATGTATTGGCGTGAAGGAGAAGATGGCAAAGGTGTCTTCGAAACCAGCTTTCGACGCAAGTCAACAATCATCCCTAAACCACCTTCGGGATGTGGCACAACGCGGAAAGAAAAGCCTTCATAGAGGTCGACTTCACCGAATCTTCTCTCAGGTCTTTTGAAGAAGTAAGGTTTCCCCGCACTCGGCTGCCATAGTTGTGGTTGGTTCCAGAGGCGACCCTGAAAAACGAACCGGAGATACCGAATTCGGAGAGCATCGAACTCAGGGCTGTTTGAGTTGAAGTCGAGTTCGATTTTGTTTCCAGTGTCCCTCAATAAAGCAACAGAACCGACAAGATGAACTTGAGCCGGCGGGCTCCCATACCCCACTGGAACGGCCAAAAAATTTTCGCCCTCTAGGGTGCGGGTCGTCACCGGCGCTCTCATCTCAAAACTCAACTTCCGAACGATCCGCTGCACATTAGCGTGATATTCTGGACTGTCTCGATGAAGACCGGCAATCCGGTATAGACGGTAGGTTGTTCTGAGCGCCTCCAAACCTTCAATTCGGAAGCAATTCGTTTCAATCGACATGCGGCTCCTCCCAGCAAATAGCCCGGAATGCACAGCGTTGGCATGTTTGTGCATACACAGCGGGCCTAAAATCCTCGATTTTCAAATCAACGTACTTCCTGCCTTCGGTCAGACAGGTCATCTCGTATGCAGAGCTACACATATATTCTTCGGCCTCTACAATCTGTTCCTCCTCAATCGAGTGCTCCCGCACTACATTGGTCAGGAGTTGGGCTTCATAGAGCACTGATTCTTGAGGCTGCATTCCAAAGCCAACTGGAAAGTCCTTATGCGGCTTGCAGCGGCTGAGTGCAATAGCATAGATGGCCAGTTGCAGCCAGGCATCATTCGTCCCAAAAGCGTGAACTTTCCAGTCGATGATAACTGGAGGATCACTGCGACGGAACGCAATTGCGTCCGGATAGGCGAGTACCGTCACATTTTCCATAAGTCGAAACTGTAGTGCCCGCTGTGAAATGACGTAATCGGAGGACTGCAGGGCCTGTCTTATGTGTTCCATGTTGAAAAGATTTTCCAGTGCAGTTTCGATCTCACTCCACGCCCGCTCGATTTCATGCTCCAGTAATTGGCCTTCATATTCCATTGCGTGAAAGGCTGCAAAATCATCTCCTTCTTTAGACACTTGGAGGTCCAAATCCGTGATCGGATGACGCCGGGCATAGTCTAACTGCCGGTCGAACAGGCTACGGGCACGGTACTTTGCTTCTTGCAGCGTGATTGGAAGCCGACGATTGACCTTCGGGATGATCGTGTTCGATATCACGTCGTCAACGATATTGCCCCGCCACGCGCTAATGCTTTGGAGCTTACCAAGCAAATATGCCCGCCTCCGAAAAGGATCCTTAGCTCTCGGAGACGCAGCAACGTTTTTGAAGAACCACTGTCGCTGGCACTGACGAAAAGAACGGCTTGCCGTATAGGACCACCGCATTAGCGTCTCCTTCTGCGCGACCGGATAAACTGCAGGTATTCCACAAGAGCCTCCTCTTCATCCTCAGTGACCGCGCCAATGCGAGCAGCGAAGGTACCGGCAGAAAACTGAGACTCAGCCGATTGGCCTTTAGGAACCGGATAACCGGCGAGTTCCATCAGCAGCTCGTAAGGAACACGATAAAGCTCGGCCAGTTTGTACAGGTTTTGTGGCGCAGGCGCTTTGATCTTGCCATGTTCCAACTGGCTCAGATAGGCGTTGGATATTCCTGTTTCTTTCTCTACAGCCCTGAGCGACATCTCCAGCTTGTTTCGCGCCGCTGCGAGAAATGCTCCCAGTTTTTCTGTGTCCATTGCCATATCGCTAAGTATACTTATCAATGCTAAATTTGTCAAGCATGGACATAGGCCCACTGTTTCCTAACATTTCAACCAAGACAAACTCTGTCCATTGCCTGTTCGGGTTAGGAGTATCACTGACGAAAACGGTCACCTGCTCTTCCCCGGCATTACCGTGCAAGGGCAGATAGATCGTTGCCTCGCCGTTCACGTTGACCCGACCTTCAATCATAACGCGCCTCTGCCATGCAACCGCCCAAACCGGTGCATCGCCCGGTGCCCGATGCGCACACACCACGGCTGCGCATCCGGACAGCGCGCCAGGAGCCGGCCGCAGGCGGTTACCGCATCATCTCCCACCTCGAACTCACCCGTCTCGATGTCAATCGCTACGATCCGCCCGCGGTTGCCTCTTTCCACCTGCGGCCTCACGCACTCCGCGTAAAGTGCTTGGCCGCGGTGGGCGAACTCCTCTTTACTGTAGCGCGGCTGTCTTGCGGTCATACTGTCCCTCCCATTACCCTTCCGCAGCCCCATAGAGCGCCTCAAGGTTGACGGTATAGGAATCTAACGAGCGACTGTTGGCCAGCAGCTTGCCGAACGGATCGCGCACGCGCACAAGCCGCGGGTGCGACGTGGCGCAGTCAAAAACGACGTACAACCAGTAGTCGCAGCGCAGGTTGCAGGCCGCCGCCCATTCATTGGCGCTGATCCCGACCGGGCCCGCGCGGGCCCGGCCCTTGACCTCGATGTTGCGGACCGCGTCCCCAGGGTCAACGGACAGAATGTCGAACCCCGGCCAGTCGGGCAGGCCGGCGCGGCGCGCCAGATAAGGGCGCGAAACATCATGCACGCGCGCGCCGCGGCTCTCCTCAAAGGAAGCGGCCACCTCCATCGCCACCTTCTCCACCTGCACGTCGAACTGCTCGACAATCTCCGGATCGCTTGCCGGCACGACCAGCGCGTGCGCGAGAAATTCAAACTCGCCGCCGCGCACGTTCCTCGCCTCTGCATCGAGTTCGGCCAGACGCCGGCTTCGCGCCGCATTGAGGCTGCGCTGGCGCGCTTTGACCCTGGCCAGTTCCCGCTGGGCATTCGCGTCGCCGGCCCGCACGTCCGCGACGAGATTGGCGCGCCGCGCCGCCAGTTCAGCCGCCTGAAAGCCATAGCCGCGCCTGACGTGCGCCTGACGGTCGGGCAGGTCGGCCAGTAAACGCCGCCGCTGCGCCTGCACAAGCCGCTCAAGCAGATCGTCGCGCGCGTACTCTTCCGCTTCCGAACTCAGTTTGCGCGCCCGCGCGGCCAGCGGCTCCCGGCCCGGCGCAAATCCGGGCGCGCCCCGCAGCAGAAGCAACCGCTCCACCGGCCACTCTTCGATATCTCCGTCGGCGCCCTGACGCAGCCCCACCAGCCGCGAGTCCAGGATCCTTGCGCCGGCCGCGGCCGCGCCGGCCTCCCCTGAAGTCGCCTCCTGCTCTACCGTAGCCAGCGCCGCATGCACCAGGTACGGTTCCTCTGCGTAAGGGTCGACGAAGACCGCCCCCCGCAGCCCTTGTTCGCCGTGCCGCACGATGACGCTCTGCGCCAGGCGGTCAAACACAGGTTCCCCCGGGTGCAGCCAGACTGCATCCCCGTGGAGTTCCGGTTTGTGCACTGTCAGACGGTTGCGGGCCCCGTCCGCATAGGTTTCCAGGGCCGTGAGCAGGAAATCCAGCGCACGCGGCTGCGTCGCCGCCAGCGCGAACGCCTCCTCCGGGTCCCCTTCTACGCGCAGGTCGAGCAACGGCGCCGCCCTCTCGACAAAACGGCGCACATATCCCGGTATGAGGCGCCGGTAGTTCTCCTCCCTGGTCTCCTGCCGCAGTTCGGGCAAGGCGCGGCGCACCTCGCCTCCCGCCCCGTAGAGCGAACGCTCCCTCTCCTCCAGCGCCTGGACCTGCGCGCCGGTCAGGCTCCCCTCTATGCGGCGGAGGGCCTTTTCCTCTTCCCCCGCGGCCGCTTGCGCCAGGTAATCGCCGAACGACACGCCCTCGAACAGGCGGCCGATGACGTCGAAAACCTTGTCGGACCCGAGCTGCTCCCGGATCAGCTCCAGCTTCTCCAGCAGCCTCTTCATCACCTTGCCTTCCCTTGTCGCGCCCGCCACCAGGTTGACGATCACAACCGGATCCCGCTCCTGTCCGTAACGGTGGATGCGGCCCATCCGCTGCTCCAGGCGGGCGGGGTTCCAGGGAATGTCGTAGTTGACCATCCGCCAGCAGAACTGGAGATTGATGCCTTCCCCGGCGGCGTCGGTGGCGACGAGATAGTTGGCCCCGTTGTCCGCTACCGGGCGGCGGAAAAACTCGACCTGCCGCTCACGCTCCTGGTAGGGCATCCCGCCGTGAATCTGCGCGATCCTGCCGGTAAAGCCAAGTCCCTCCAACCTGCGAATCAGAAACTCAGCCGTGTCGCGATGCTCGGTGAAAAGGATCAGCTTTTCGCCGGCATCTTCCCCGTCCCGCAGTACGCCCTGCAACCTCTCAAACTTGGACTCTTCACCGGCTTCGTAGAGCCGGCGCGCCTTGCCAAGCAGTTCATCGACCCGCTGACGCTCTACCTCCAGTTCACCCAAATTGACCGCCACGGTCCCCGCCAGGGCCTCTTCCTCAAAGCCCTCCTGCCCCTCGCCCCCATCTTCACCCGCAGCCGATTCGTCGGCAGTCTGCGTTTCAAAGACATCCTCAAGGTCGTCGAGCCTGTTCTGCCGCATCCCCAGCTGTTCTTCGCTCAGCCGGCCGCTCCTGATCTCATCGATCATCGCCTCCAGTTTCTCTTTCCGGCGCGCAAACGAGCGCATCAGCGCATAAGTGGAGCTGGCCAGCCGGCGCTGAAACACGCTCATCGCCAGGCGCGCCGCCGACCTGTTCAAAATCTTGGCCCTGTTGTAGTAGGTCGCGATGTACTCCGTCGTCTCGTCGTACAGCTCCTGCTCGCTGCCAGGCCCCTGCGTCAGCTCGTAGCTCAACGTGCCGCAGTTTCTCTGTGGATACAGCGGCTGTCCGTCAAAACGGACCATCTCCTCCTTCGTGCGGCGCATGAAATGCCTGCGCCGCGATTCACGGGGAAAGCCGTCAAATGCCTCCGGGGTCGAGAGCGTATCCGGCAGCAGCAGGCGCCACAGAGCAAAGTAGGGGTATTCCTTACCCATGTGCGGGGTGGCGGTGAGCAGCAGCAGATGATGCGCCGACCATGGCAGCGCCCACTGTTCACTATCGGGCTCTGCGCCGGCAATGGGCTCGGCGAGGCAATAGCGGCCCGTCTTGCGCACCCGCAGGTCCTGTTCGCGGTGCGCCGACAGTTTATGGGCCTCGTCGAAGACCACCAGGTCATAGGGCGCCGTCTCAGGCTCTTTGAGACGCGCGAACATGCGCTTGCCTCGCAGCGTATCCAGGCTGACGATCAGGCGGTCGCTGTCAGGGCCGGCAAAGGGGTTGCCGCCGCGCGCGTCCGCCCCGCCGGCAATGCGAAACTGCAGCCGGAAAAGCGTCCGCAGCTCCCGCTCCCAGTTCCCGACCAGGCCGGCCGGCGGCACGATCAAAATGCGGCGGATGAGCCTTCGCGAAAGCATCTCCCGCACATACAGCCCGGTCATAATCGTCTTGCCCGCGCCGGCGTCATCTGCCAGCAGGAAACGCAGCGGCGCCTGGTTCAACATCCGCTCGTACACCGCAATCCGCTGGTGCGGCAGCGGATCGATCAGCGACGTCTCAATCGCAAACGCGGAATTGAAAAGATGCCCGTAGGTGAGACGGTGCGCCTCGACAACCGCCGCGACAGCTTCCGGGTCCGCCGCAAAATCAATGCCAGGACCTGTGATAGGCGCGGCTCGTTGTAGAGAGGTAGGCTCTGGGATCATCTGGGCTGCTTGGGACCGCTCAAGGTCGAGAATGCGCGACCAGGCCAAAGCGGTGGGCCGGGTCTGCCTGTTTTCCCAGCGGTTGACGGTAGCAAACGAAACGCCAACCTGCTCGGCAAACTGCGTCTGTGTCAAGCCGCTCACCTCGCGCACACGCTTCACACGCTGCGAGTAGTCGCCGGGCAGCTGCGAACGGGTATCATGGGACATCAGAAGGTTTCCTGAACTCTTCAACTTCTTAACCGCAATTGCGTGCTCAATCTCATCTAGTATAACATGTGTTATAGATTTTTCCAAGCGAAAGCGATTATGGGAATACATTCCACATTTTGGAGGCGGCGTATCCTAAAAGCAAGGGGCTGGCGAAAGATGCAGGCTGAAGAGGAAAGGGTAAGAATGGGGATGGTCCGCAAGCCTATCCTGCAACGTGGTCAAAGGGACTTTGAACGGACAGCTGGAAAATGCCTGAGGGGTTGTGGACGCGGTGGCGCGGAAAGCCTGGGACCAGCCATGAAGCTATCAAAATGCTATGTCCCTAACGCTGGGAGTGAACCAGGAACAAGCAGAAGTGAGTAGTACAACACCAAAAAATGGGTACTCATGACTAAAGTCAGCCAAGGGTTAAGATACCCCTTTCGTCGTTTTCTCTCTGTTCAGAGCGCCTCTTTTGGGGCCAAGCTCACGTTACCGATCAGAACACAACGCATCCGTCTGGACGCACCTTACTTTTCCCGTTTCGTGGCCCGGCAATTGGGGTCAACCATAGAGCACACTAACCGAAGCCGAAGTCCATTCGACCGCTCTCCCAGTTCACGTTCCAGGTGAGAAGGGGTACAGGTACTATTCATGATCGACTGCCACAGACCGGCAGAAGGAATGCACGACGGGCCAGGCTTAGACCTGCCGACCTTGGGCGGCTGCCTTGCAAGAGCGCGGGGATAATGTGTCGAATGTGCCAGGAAAGAGGTCGGCATATTTAGGGCAATCGCATCTAAATTGGGTAGAGAAATGGGTTAGATGACGTAAGAGAGACGATTTGATACGATTGAGAGTCCTTTCACCAGACAAGGGGGGACTCATGGGGGACAAAGAGGGTGTATCACTGGTTGAACAATTCGAGGATTTGGAAGATTTCCGGGTTGAACGCACAAAGATTCATCGGTTGAGCGACATCATCGTGATTGCTGTATGTGCAGTCATATGCGGAGCGGACACCTGGGTCGAGATAGAGGAATTTGGGCACGCCAAACGGGACTGGCTGGAATCGCTGCTGGGAATACCGAATGGAATACCATCGCATGACACCTTTGGCCGAGTCTTTGCGATGCTGGATGCAGAGGAGTTTGAGGCCTGTTTTGTGAAGTGGGTGCAGAATTTGCATGAATTGACGCAAGGACAGCTGCTGGCCATAGATGGGAAGACGGTTCGTCGTTCGCATGATCGGAGTCAGAAGAAGGGACCGCTGCACTTAGTCAGTGCCTGGGCAACGAGGAGTCGGCTCGTTCTGGGGCAGACCGAGGTGGCGGAAGACAGCAACGAGATCACGGCAATCCCTGAACTTCTGGAGATGTTGGAGCTATCTGGTTGCATTGTGTCAATCGATGCGATCGGCTGTCAGAAAACGATTGCGCAGCAGATCACAGAGGGTGGCGCCGACTACGTTCTGGCGCTCAAACAGAATCAACCGCAGTTGCATGAAGCTGTCGAGACCATGTTCACGCTGGAGAAACAGAACGAATTTGCCGATGTGGCCCACGACTTCCACCAGACGATAGAAAAGGACCACGGTCGCATCGAAACCAGGCGCTGTTGGGTTATCTCTGCCCCTGAATTCCTCGCCTACATGGACCCGGACCAGGAGTGGTCACAGCTGCAGAGCCTCGTCATGGTCGAAGCCAAACGACAACTGCCGGAAAGCAGTTCGTATGCAACTCGATACTTCATCTCCAGCTTGCCTCCCGATGCCAAATTGCTCCTGCACTTCACCCGCAGCCACTGGAGCATCGAGAATTCAGTCCACTGGGTCTTGGATGTCGCCTTTCGTGAGGACGACAGTCGCATCCGTCAGGGCCATGCGCAGCACAACCTGGCCATCTTGCGCCGCTTGGCCCTGAACCTCCTACGCAGAGAGAAAAGTGCCAAAATCGGTACTGCTGCCAAACGTAAACGAGCTGGTTGGAAAACTGACTATCTCCTGAAAGTTCTCTCCCAATAAGATGCGTATGCCCTGTCGGCATATTGAGATCGTTTCACTTGATGGTTTATTCTTGTTAGACGTGTAGAACTGTTTTCATATCCAGCCAGTGCCTCTCTACAAAGCGGACGCTTGTCTCCAACTCTCCCAATCTCACCGGGACCGCGAGTTCTTCCGCGCTCTGCAGAGCCTGATAGAACTCTGCTTCTTGTTCTTCGTCACGTTTCACAAATTCTTGATACATTGCTGCGCAAAGTGGACAAAGCGCCAGAAATTGTGCTTCCCCCTCCTTTCTGAAATATGCCAATGAGAAGGCTTCCACCGCCTCGAAGTAGTATTCGCCATCACGCCTCCTGAACGGCATTTCTTTTTCGCATATCTGGCATACCATCTGGTCAGCATCATTTGTATACAGATTTCTAAGCCAAATGTGTGCGTCAACACTAGCTCTTGTGGTCCTTACGCTTCTTGGTCTCGTCTCGTACCCTTTGTCTGCAGCATTTTCCATGCGTTCTCTAAGTCGTTCCTGCCGTCGCTCAGGGTTGGCAGTACTTCTCTGCGGGAACTCCGCTTGATTCTCTTGGCGCTTTTGAAGCAAGGATTCGATTTCTATTCGAACTTCAGGAGGCGCTTCGTCAAACTGCCTAGCGACTTCAAGAGACTCTTCCGATATACCGCTTTCTTCTGCAAGTTGTGCAACGATATCTTTCTTCATCTCGAGACTGTCCGTCAATTTTTCATCACGGACAAAAGACTCGGGAAGATCGTCAAGAGAAAGCTCACTCGGTTTATACATATTCCCGTCCGGGCCCGGCAGCCATGCTGTGTTTATCAGCAACTTGCCAAACTCGGATACCTGGTCCTCTCTACGACTTCCCTCATAAGTTTGTCGACTCGATTTTTCGACGACTCCGCGAATGCAGTCCGAGTTAGGAACGGCAATTTTGTTCCAGATGAATGCGCTCTTCTGCGGAGAGGGAGTATCTATAGCGAGTTCCAGGCCATCAATCTTGATATTGGGATCAAACCCGTTCAGCCCTCTTTCATGCCAGCCATGCTGATCAAGAATCTTGACATGTTTATCCCAATTGCCTTCTCTTCGTTTGATCCTTACGGCTTCCCTGACTCCAAGATGCCTAAACAATACAGATTGTGGGTGGCTTAAGTCAACACATGTAAACGTATCGTTCCCGGAGAAATACATATGCAACTCATCATTTCCGAAATAGACTTGGGACGGCATCTGGTAAACGCTCTTTCCTGAGTATGGACTCTCAGCAAGAATAAACGGGGTTTCAAGCAACTGCTTCCGAAGTCGGTTTTTCTTCTCTTGCGAATCTGTTTGAAATGCGCGGTCAATTCTTGTTAAGTCGCGTTTGTTTTCGTCAATAGAAACTACCACTCCATCACTCAGGTATTTCGGAAGTATCCTTTCAATAACCTCCGCAACAAGGTCCAATGCCGGAATGCCTAATTTTTCCTCCAAGAACTTGCGAACCTCTTGGTGCTCAGATAGTTCTACCTTCACAATTGGCAACGAAGTTTCAGTCTCAGTACTAGAGGTCAAGTATACGTTTGGGGAGCCGTCATCTCGGAATGGAACCACAAGTATCCCGTCCTGACGGCGGAGAATAGGTTTATTTCGGAGAATACCTCCTGTATGCCAGTACCAGCGTGGGCGACGCCATAGGGCTTCTTGTCCGGATAGAAACTTGTAGAATTCAATAAACCACTCATCAGATTGGCAAGCGAGAAACTGCTCAAACAGTCTGCGGGCGAACATTTCTGGGTCAACTTCCAGAACCTTGAGTTCAGATCTCAGGTATTGCCAGAGATCGGGCGTACGGCGCTCAGTAATTTCAGATGACAGCCACTTCGTATCGCTAGTCGTCTGAAACAATAAGCGAAGCTGATTCGAATTCAAAAGACTGATTAACCTTTCGCTGCCCGCTATCTTAGCGTTTCGTGCAGAAACAAACGTGCCGTCAGCGGCCGGGAGAAGCTCTTCGTACATTAAAACCCTGCGTACTTTGCTGAAGATAGGGTAGAACAAACTGGTCTCCGAAAAATCGTCCATCCTGATGGGCAACGCCTCCAACAAAGACACCGACGACAACCCCATCTCCTTCAACTGCCGCAGAGACTCAACAACCAACTCAGCAGTTTGCCTTGTTAGCTCCCTATTCCACGCATCATGTTCGGGGACATTGTCGCGTGCAGGCGTTGTCCGATAAGGCCCCTGAATCAAAAAGCCCAATCCTGTAGCTTTTTCGGTCGGAAAATAGACGACCAGCGGTGCTGAATGAATCCTTCTAATACTCTCCGTCTGATCATTGGTGCTGCTTTCAAGCCGAAATCCTATTTCAACGGCAACCTGACCACTGTTATCAGGAACCGTCACTGGCCTTTCAAAGATAAGCCAGTCTTCGCTCTTATCCAGGCCGCTGTTATGTCCGATAACAGTAACGCGGTGCGCGGTCTTACAATTGTCAACTTGCTCGACTTCTTTGAGGTACTGCCCTTCCTCCTGGTCCGGCACAACGCGCCATTCAATTTCGTCAATCCGCCTTAGAAATAACAACACTCTTGGTCCAAGCCTCCTCAGCTTCCCGTGGATCAGACCAAAGGCATCCTGCTCAGACAACTCTGCATGATCGAATGGGAAGATAAAGACGGTTTCATCAGACAAAATGGGAAAGTCGGGACTTGGTTCTTTCGCTTCAGGACGGATGTACCGTTTGATAACGAAATGTTCATTGCCAGAATGGATTTCTGGAGAGGCAGTGAAGGCATAGACCGACTTGAAGCCGATACCGAATTTGCCGATCTGAACAAAGTCCTCCTTCTTGGTTCCTCTTAGAACATCGGATAAACCTTTTACATCTTCTTCGTTAAACAACGCGCCAGAGTGCCTGAATTCTAGTCTGTCTTGGAACAAGACGAACTGAACCTTACAGACAAAATTGCCATCTGGATTCTGTCTGAACCGTCTTTCTAATGCGTCTTCAGCATTTTGTAGTAATTCGTAGACAAAATGGGTTCTGTCACTGTATAACTGTTCTGAAATCAGACGTCCCATATCATCGAACTCTTCGCCGCGTCGCCGAATGTTGTCCTGACAGATTTTCTTATAGTTGCTTGTCATGAAAGCCTCCTCTAGCCCTGTCGGTGTTCCAATGCAATAAGACGCCTATCGATCTAACACGTCGACCGAAACATCAATCCGAAGAGCATCAGCAATGCGCTGTATATATCTGGCCTTGTTCTTTGTACTCATATGTGTCTCAACAAAATATCCGTCCAACTCTCGAAAACCCCGTGATAATTCATTTGGTGTCAAAGATACAATTGGATGCCCACTGGCTCTTATTGTCTGCAACTTTGCAATGCGTGAGAAGCCCATATATTGGACAGATTTGACAAAGGTATCTATCGCCTTGTTTTCGCAGATAACCGTTCCATCGGAAAAACTGACCCACAACTTTTTGGCTGGTCCCCTTCCGCCTCTGTTTGTTGTGGAACTGCGCTCGCCCCGCAACTGACGATTTATGTCCTTAGCTAGAGATGAAAGTTCCTTCGCCAAGAAAGTCAGGACTTCCCTTTCATTCGAAGCGGCAATCAATTCTTCAAGTGACTCCCTTTCTGAGACTATGTCTTCGGAAATGGGGATCTGAAGTCTATCGAGTTGATCAATTATCCCCATAACTGTACGATGCCTTTTCTTTGCTGCTGTCATTCGAACAGTACCATCCTTTAGAGAGGGAAACGACTTCTCAACCCAGGCTCGTAACTGTTCTAAGGTTTCCAAAGGATCGTAATTCTCCATTACCATTCCTCCTCTACGATCAAAACACCGTATGCCACGGGTTCATGGACTACATCCGCTCTCTCAGTGGCCCTGTCCAACTCCTGGATACGTCTGGCATAGTCGGCCTCTGCACTGTCGATTTGCGACCGGCGCATCCGCCGTATCTTTTCATTGTCTGCCTGTTCAAGCTGCTCATTGAGAAGCCCAAGGCGTGCTCGATGGCTGGTTGACAGGCTTTCTCTGCGGTACGCGGCCAACTCTTGCGTCCGTTGTTGATGCTCTGCGCGTGTTACAGACCACAGTTGATAGTGTTGCGCCTCCAGTTCGTCCCAATCGGGAGGGGCGCCGTCTCCCTGCTCGTCCGGCGCGACGTCCACCGCTTTCTCAAGGAGACGGTCGAGGTGTGGCGTTACTGCGTCCGACGAGGCGACTGGCCTGAGCGCCAGATCCTCTCTGATGCCGTGGAACTGCCACTGGTAGATGACAAATTCGTAACGCCCCGCAGGTACCTCGTTGGCCTGCACCTTCAACTTGGCAACCGCTTTCTGATCCATATCTAACAGCAGTGCTGCGGCCGCCTGTTTAACCAGAGGATGCAACGGCATTACGAAAGCGGCATCAGGACGTTCTGAGGCGCAGTCCGATTCAAAAGTCATGGGCAGATGTTGATCCGCGCCTTTGAGCCATTTCTCCCATTCGCGATAGGCGATCGCGTTCTGGCGGGGAAGTTTCTGCAGATCACGCAAGAGGATGGTACGCGCCTCCTGCGAGAGACGTAGGGTCTTCAGGGGCCTCTCTCCCAGGATGAACTCCTGATCTCGCCCGCACGCCTGCTGTAGATAGAGCGCGACGAGCCTGTGTATGGATGCCGAAGTCAACCAGAAGCTGGAGGCGTCTTCAATCTCCCTCTTCATCCGGTCTTCAGGAAGACGGATGCCGAATAGCTCCATCTGCTTTTGTTCCAGTGCCGCTTGCTCCTGTACCAGGCGAATCTTGTTATCCGCCAACTGCTGCAATTGAACCCCGCGTTCCTCTTCGCTCAGGTTATAGTTTTCGGCGATGTTCCTGATTTCCCTGGTGATGTCCCCGAGAATCTCTTCACTGCCACCAAGAGCACTCTCGAACACGCCAATGCGAACGAGACAGCGTTCGTAGATGTCGGCGTCCACCGTCCCTGGCGTGATCAGATTGACAATGGCGACAGTTTCACTCTTCTGGCCTACCCTGTCGATGCGACCGATTCGCTGCTCGACACGCATCGGGTTCCACGGCATATCATAGTTCACGATGCAGTCGCAGAACTGGTAATCCAACCCTTCACAACCGATTTCGGAGAACAGCAGAATATCGAGAGTGTTGCTGTCTTCTCGCGGCATCGCGAAACGATTGCGAAGCGCAAGGCGCTCTTCATCGGGCGTCCCGCCGTGGAGCATTCCCACTCGTAGCCCATCCGCCCTGAGACGTTCGTAAAGATAGTGCAGTGTATGGCGAAAGCTGCTGAACAGCATCACCTTGTTGTTGGGCAGGTTCTGCTTGTCCCGGATGACATCGTGAAGGCGCTCGTATTTCGGATCGGACGGGTCGAGCGTGCGCGCTTGCTCAAGAACGGCCTGAATCTTCAGCTGGATGGCGTCGACGGCATCACTTCGTAGAACGGGCGCCGTATTGTCGGCTTCGGTCCATTCCAATTCGTCAATGTGACGGTTCAAGATGTTCTCGAGGAATGGCACAAGGCCAAAAAGGCAGCTTGCAGCCTGACGCCTGATCGTCGTCATCAGAAATTTGATGCTGATATCACTGTGAAGCCGGCTGAAAATCTCCGCCTGTACCTGAAGCAGAGCGTCGTGAAGTCGCTTCTGGCCCTCTGTGAATTCAACGGCCACGGTCTCCGGTTTACGTATGGTGAACTCACCGATATCGCGACGCCGCGTCCGGTTGATAATGCCTGAGAACGTATGCAGCGCCTCAATGTCCGTGATGAGTTGAATTCTTTCATCTTCATCGGCACTACTCTGCGTAGCGGATGCGTGCCAAGTCGAGGGGGCTTCTCGCAGTAGCTCCTGGGCGGCAACACTGGATTTGATAACCTGTTGACCTGAATCTCCCCAGGCTGAGACACGTTCTCTGATTTGGTTGAATTCGGGGTTGCGGAGGAGGATCGCTCGTCCCCAAGAAGTAGAGGCTGCCTGTTCAAGAGCTTGCGCAGCCCTCGCCGTCCAATCCTGATCTTGAGCGCGAGCGTGGTTCACCGCCTGGTTGATAAACGGGTTTGGCTCTGCCATGTGTTCGAAGCCTTCCTGATCCAGGATAAGGTCGGGACGAAGCGTGTTCAGCAGAACAAACAGGTCATGGCTGCCAAGTTGAATCGGGGTAGCGGTCAGGAACACTGCCGCTTCTGCATGATCGCAGAAGAACCGCACGGCCCTGTGGGCATAGGTCTCCTGATTTCGGATATGGTGGGCCTCATCCACGATCACGAGGTCGAAACGCGGAGGCGGATCCAAATCCAAAAGACCCTTTCTGGGTCTTCGTTTACCATCAGTTCCTGAACCGTAGAGAAGTGCGTCGTCGAATAACGAATAAGGGAGTATGACTTTCTGATGCTGGTCGGGCCATACACCTTCCAGGTCCAACTCGCTAATACAATATCTCAACGTACGCCCATCAAGAGGAATGAAACGCTCCTCAAAGCGTTTCATCTCGCTCTCCCACTTGCGCTCGGTCACCAAGGGACGGGGACATATGATGAGAACGGACCTGATGTCCCGTCTGGCCTGTAGTTCCCGGAGGATCAATCCAGCCTCAATGGTCTTGCCGACGCCGACACCATCCGCGATTAAAAGCCTGGGGCGGTCCGACCGAATAAAACGCAGGACAGGCCGGAACTGATAGGGTATAAAGTCAACGCGCGCCGCGTTGAGTGAATACAAGGTCGATAGGCTGGGATGCCGAATCTGGAGGGCAGTCAGATAGGCGTGAAACTGATCAAGCGAGAGAAGCTGAGCTTTTTCGCGTGGCGCTTCAATCTCTAACTGGGAGGTGTAATACGACTGGATGGTCCCCCCTACAAATACCTTGACGCGGTTCTCGGGCTGGCCCGGCAACAGTTCGACGATCGCGCCTTTAATGGAGGGATCGGATTTCAATGTCACAATTTGGCCTAGCGAAAATTCAGGGGAATGCTCTTCGGTATTATGGGGGCGATCACTTTCCTCGATCGCAAACTGATCCGGAGATAGACCAACCGATTCGTAGGTGCGTCCGTCAAGGTCGCTGAACTCAACTTCAAACGCATTGCCGTTTGCAAGAATCTCTACGATTGTACCGACTTGCCCTCGCCGGAGATTGTATTCGGGGATATCGTCTGTCAAAGCAACTACATCGAGTAGTTTGATATTCATGTGCTCTCACCTCCTACATTCGACAGCGGAAAGCAAGATGTCAATCTCGGCGTGTCCGAGTCATTTTCGATAATCCAGGCAGTTCGCACTGTCGCCCGTCTGCCACGCCAGTCAAGCTCGAAGTCTACATTGTAGCGCTGGCCAAACGGATCACGTCGTCCCAACTGTGCGTCGTGTATCTTGACCGCTTCCAACAAGACAGTGCGTAACTCTTGTGCATCATCAGCGGTTATGCCAAGCATAGCAGCAAATAGGCGAGCCTTGTGTTTTCCACGTGCATGCGTCGCATTCAGGCAGTAATCACGCAGTTTGCGAATGTCCACGACGGCACGTTCGGCCTCTGGCACTTTCATCAAGTCACCGAATAATATTCGGAGTGCTTCACCGCGTGAAGCGCCGTGTTGGAGTATCCCGGTTCGCCCCCTGTTGAGACCCGCTCTGAACAGTTACGATCTGATGCCAGCCGTGTCTTCGCTTGCCTTCCCATTATGTTATTGTTCCTGTGATCTTTTTCCCCTTGTCATCAGTATCTGCAGACTCCCAGATAGACAGATGCCGGCAGCAGAGCCATATCTTTGTCAGGGAGATGTGGAGATGGCTTTTGGGCTTGCCAAGTGTAGGCGATAACGCCTACGAATTGCAAGGTATCCCAAGTCCCCCAAACCGATTTGCGGCGCTCTACGGGCTTCCTGTGCGGTCGAATTCACTGATCCGCGCAGTGCCGCCCATAGGCGCAAAAGGAACCCGGAGCGGCCTTGCGCTGTTCTCCGCGCCCCGCCGCGGATCAATTCAAGCTGCCGCCACTCGCACCCAGACAATCCCTTCAACGTGTTCGAAGTGACCGTCCGCCGAAACCAAGTCTGCGCCGGTCTCCATGGCGTGGGCCGCTATCCAGACGTCGTTGGTCGGAATCGGCCGGCCCTTCTCCCTCAATGCCGCCGCTATCCTGGCGTAGCGGTCTGCGGTGACCGGGCCCACTTCTACGAAGGACGAGTAGGGGCTGTCGAGAAATGAGCGCAGGACGGCGGCGTTCCGCTCGAACTGACTGCCTCGCCGGAAGCCATACATCAGTTCGCCGACCACGACGGCGGAGAACAGGAGCTCCTCGGCCCTCCGTACCAATCCCGCAACCTCCCCGTGTCCCCTCATGAGCAAGGAGTACGCGTTGGAGTCCAAGAGAACCTTCATTTCCAAGCCGCCTCGTCAATGGTCTCGAATTCCTCGAGCGCGGCCGCCATCTCATCCGCATCCGCCTGGGTCCAACTCCCTATCAGCCGGTCAAATGAATCACCTACGGTATCCCCCCGGCCCGGACCTTCCGCCAGTCCGGCTCCTCTCCGCAGCAGCCTGAGCGCGGCCTGGTTCAGAGAGAGTCCCTCTCGCTTTGCCAGGCGGCGCAGGTAGGCGCTCAACTCGTCGTCAAATCCTCTGACCGTGATCTGGTTCAAGTGCGTAACCTCCTCTGATTCAAAACTGGATCTTTTTGCATCATTCTATGCTTCATCCCCCCACCCAGGCAAGCCTGACACATGTCCGCTCGACCTGGGCTCGTTGCCGTCTGTCTGATCAGTGTCTCTCCCTTGCGTTGTTCTCCGCGCCCCTCGGTGGACCAGAGAAAGGTTTTCTTCACGACCTTCCCACTATGTCAACCGAACCACTGGTATGCCAGCTAAAGCACAGCAGTGGAGGGGCCAGCTTTGCCACACTTTACGCGAACGAATCCAGCGGCCCATCAAATTCTACTGCGCCGCACCCGTCCCGCTCTCGAACTGGGGATCGACCAGGGTCACGTCAAGAACGGCCGGCGCTGCGTCGATGTCAGTGGCTCCAATCTGTTGGGCGCAGTTCATAGTTGGGGTGGAGGTGGTCAGGTGGGGGATTCATGACAAGGGTGGCTGAATCTGTTTGCCGGCCATTTGTTGGGGAGTACTGGGCAGGCACAAGGCCTGCCCCTACAGTGGTGGCGCGGGGTTGGAACACCGGTCGCTGGCCAAACAGTTCCAACTGTCCACGACGGGCGGGCATGCGAAGGGGGGCGTTGCGGGGGGAATCCCCCCGCACAAGGGAGGGCCGAAGGCCCGACCGCACAGAACTGCAGTGGTCAGTGATCAGTGGCGAGTGGTCAGTGGGGACGGCGCTTGCGCTGATCGGGGAGGCGAATTGGCTTTAGCGCAGTCGTTACCAGAGGTGGATGAAAGCTCACCCCCATTATGGACTGCGCCCGATCCTTTTCCTGCATTTACACAGCGCCGGATCACGGTTACAATGGAATCGCAACTGACCGGCACACGCGGAAACCCATCCCTTGGGAAGAGAGACAGGATTGATCGAGGAAAAGAGTGTAAAAGCAGAGGAGCCTGAGGCGGCGCAAGAGGAAGGGGAAAGCCAGGCCGACGACGAAGGCGAAGAGGAAAAATCCCCGCGGCCTACCTATCTCTTCCTGATTCGCCACGGTGAAAACGAATGGACCGAACGGGGCGCGCTGGCAGGCCGGACACCCTCCGTTCCTCTGAACGATAAGGGGAAGGAGCAGGCCCAACAGGTTGCCGAGCGGCTCAAGGAACAGCCCATCACCGCCGTTTACTCCAGCCCGCTCCTGCGCTGCCTGGAGACGGCCGAGCCCCTGGCCGCGGCGCTGAACCTGTCCGTGTCGGTCGAGCCGGGCATCCTGGAGGTCGATTACGGCGAATGGCGCGGGGGCGAACTGAAGGAGCTGGGCAAACGGCCGGAATGGCGGCTGGTGCAGATCTACCCGGGCGGCTTCCGTTTTCCCGGGGGCGAGACGCTGCGTGAGGTGCAGAACCGTGTCATCACAACCCTGGAGCGCATCCGCACGGAGCACGCCGGCGAGGTCATCGCCGTCTACGCCCATGGCGATGTCCTGCGCACGAGCATGGCCTACTATCTGGGCATGCCGCTTGATCTTTTCCAGCGTATCCAGATCAGCACGGCATCGATCAGCCTCGTCGCCTTCCATCGTTTTGGACCAAGCATCCTGGCCATGAATGACAGCGGCGGTTTCCCTGTGATAAAGTTAGAAAAAGAAAACTGAATTCAATTTGCCGGCACTTGCCCTACTCGCCGGCTACCGCAGGTGTCACTGATCACCTGCCAGAGGCATATGGAATCACAGTTTACCTTCGACTTCAATCCAGTTAGCGCAATCGTCGCCGATGCGGTCGGGCGCCCCGGTCAGCGTACCTTTTTCCTGCAGGCCCGCCAGGACGCCGATATGGCCACCCTGATCATGGAGAAAGAGCAGGTGGCCGCTCTCGCAACCTCGATTCTGCAACTGTTGGAGGAGCTGGAAAAGGAACGCGCCGACCTGCCAGCCGTCGAGGAAGAGACCGACGTGCCCAGTCTGCGCGAACCGCTGGAACCGGCCTTCCGCGTCGGACAACTCGGGCTGGGTTACGATGAACGGCAGGACCTGATGGTACTGATCGCACAGGCCATACCGGATGCCGACCAGGAAGAGGAGGACCCGGATGACGGTCCACCCGGTCCGCCCGGTCCACCCAGCCCCGAAACGGTCGAAGACGGGATCGACGACCAGAAGGCGCGATTCTATGCCACGCGGGCACAGATGCGCTCCTTGAGCGAACATGCCCTGCAGGTCGTGGCCTCCGGCCGGCCGGAGTGCCCCCTGTGCGGTCGCCTCATCGAGCCGGACGGTCACTTCTGCCCGCGCACGAACGGCCACGCATTTCCGCTGTCTATTTGATTTGCACTGTGTAATCTGCACTGTACTTTCCGCTGTAACTTGCAGGGCAACTTTGCCGCACGCCCCGTCGCGACGCGTGGGGCGCCACCGCCAACTGTTCCATCAGCAGCATCCGGCTTGCCGCGATCATGGACAACCTCGAACAACCGGTGCGCAGCGAAGTCGACGGCCGCGTCGTGGATGAAGATGGGCGCGGCGGTCCGGCCGCGACAGCGGACTGCGCGATATTAAGCGCGCTGGCAGAGGGCAGAATCGAAGAGAAAGGACTGCTGCCGTACAGCTCCAACTACGCCTTTCTGGCAACCGTCCATCACCACCAGCACGAAATTCCGGCCGTATATAAACCGCGCCGCGGCGAAAATCCGCTTTGGGATTTCCCGGCGGGCACCCTCTGCCAGCGGGAGACCGCCGCCTTTATCGTCAGCGAAGCGCTGGGTTGGCGTCTCGTGCCGCCCACCGTCCTGCGCGACGGGCCGCGCGGGCCGGGCAGCATCCAGTTTTTCATCGAGTGTGATCCGGACATACACTACTTCAATATGCGCGAGGACGCCCGCTATGCCCCTGCCTTGCGCCGCCTCACACTGTTCGACTATCTCATCAACAATGCCGACCGCAAGGCCGGCCACTGTCTGTATGAAACGGCGAGAAAAGAGCGAAGAGAAGAGAGGAAAGAGAGAACGGCATACTCGCCTCTCACTCCTCTTTCCTCACTCCTCGCTTCTCGCCCCGCGCATATGTGGGCCATCGACCACGGCATCTGCTTTCATCATCAGTATAAGCTGCGTACCGTTATCTGGGAGTTTGCCGGAGAATCCATCGAGGATGAGCTGCTCGCCGACCTGGCGTCGCTTCAGCGTCTGATCGACACCGATCCGGTGCGCAGCACGCTGGGCCTGCTTCTCAGCGCTCCTGAACTGGATGCCCTGCGCCGCCGCATCCGCGAACTGCTCACTTCCCGCCAGTATCCATCGCCGCCCATACACCAGCGGAACTATCCCTGGCCGCCCATATAGCGGCAGCGGCCGGTTACCCATTGCCAGTGGCCGGCGAAGCCCACGAGCCACTGACCATTGACCAGCGGTCACTGGATACAAATTATGAAAGCCGTAGTCATGGCCGGCGGAGAAGGCTCCCGCTTGCGTCCCCTGACGATTGGGCGTCCCAAGCCGATGGTCCCCCTTGTCGACAAACCGGTCCTCGGCCATATTCTTGAGCTGCTCAAATATCACGGCATTACCGAGGTCGTCATCACGCTCCAGTATCTGCCCTCCGTGATCCAGGACTTCTACGGTGACGGCAGCGCCCTCGGTCTCAATATCACCTATGTTGTCGAGGAGATGCCTCTGGGCACCGCCGGCGGAGTCAAGAACGCCGCCGCCCATCTCGACGACACCTTTCTCGTTGTCAGCGGCGACGCCCTGACCGACTTCAACCTCCAGGCCGCCGTCCAGCACCACCTGACCGCCGGCGCCCTCGCCACGCTCGCCGTCTATCCCGTCCCCAACCCTCTCGAATACGGCGCAGTCGTCAGCGACAAAAACGGCCGCATCACCCAGTTTCTCGAGAAACCGGACTGGCGCACCGTCCGTTCAGACCGGGTGAACACCGGCATCTATGTGCTCGAACCGGCCGTCCTGGACTATATCCCCGACGATGCCGCCTATGATTTTTCCACCGAGCTTTTCCCCGATCTCCTGCAACGGGGGGAGCCGCTGCAGGCCTACGTGGCCGAGGGCTACTGGTGTGACGTCGGCACGATCAACGAGTACATGCGCGCCAGCGCCGACCTCATCAGCGGCAAGGTGTGGCTGCCCCAGCCGCTAGGCGAAACGGTGGCGGACGGGGCAGCCACACCCCCCAATCCTGCGGCGGATGGTGGAGGCGCTGCGCCCCTGCTCGAGGGCGCACGCCCGCGCGGCGACCTGATCCTGGGGGCTGATGTGGAGATCGCCGCCGACGCACGCATTGTCGGGCCGGTCTATCTTGGCAACGCTGTCAAAGTCAAGGAGGGGGCGACGATCCAGGGGCCGTGTGTGGTCCGCGACTACACGATCGTGGACCGCTACAGCCGCCTGGAGAACTGCGTAGTCTGGCGCAACACCTACATAGGGGAGACCTGCGAGCTATTGGGGGCGATCGTGTGCCGCCAGTGCAGTCTCAAAAGCGGTACGATCGCCTATGAGGACGTCGTCATCGGCGACAACTGTGTGCTGGACGAGAACTGCGTTGTACATCCCGACGTGAAGCTGTGGCCGAACAAGCGCATTGAGCCGGGCGCGGTGGTGCGGGAGAGCATAATCTGGGGCAGCCGCGGCCGCCGCTCACTCTTCGGCAGGGCGGGCGTCAACGGTGTTGTCAATGTTGATATTACGCCCGAATTCGCCGCCAAGCTCGGCAGCAGTCTTGGCGCCAACCTCCCGCGCGGCAGCTACGTCGTCACCAACCGGGACTCACACCGCAGCTCCAGCATGCTGATACGCGCCCTGATGAGCGGCCTGTCCAGCGCCGGTGTCGACGTCTGGGATCTCGGCGAAGTGCCCGTACCCGTGGCGCGTCATTTCGTCCGCAATCATCCCTCTGCCGCGGCCGGCGTGCACGTCCGCCTCAGCCCTCTCGACCAGCGTGTCGTCGACATCCGATTCATGAACAACCAGGGCCTTGATCAGAGCCGGGCTTCCGAACGCTCCGTCGAGCGCAGCTTCTCTCGAGAAGACTTCCGCCGCGCCTTTCTCGACGAGGTCGGGCAGATCGATGATCCTGCCGACCCCATGGAGGGCTATATCGAGAGCTTTCTCGCCTGTGTCGACCAGGCGCGCATCGGCGCCGCCGGCCCCCAGGCCCAGCCTCAGATCGTGGTCGACACCTCCCACGGCCTCTGCGGCGATACATTGTCGACCATTCTCAACCTCCTCGAAGTCGACTATCTGCCTTTGAATGGACCAAGGTTGGGCGCGTTACGCGATGACGGCAGACCGTCCGTTTCCGATCAGTTCCGCCATCAGCTCCAGCATATGGCCAAGATCATGGGCGTGCTCAGCGCCGGTGTCGGCGTAAAACTCGACGTGGACGGCGAACGGGTCTTTCTTATCGATGAGAAAGGGGTCGTGCTGGACGATCTGACAGCCGCGCTGTTGCTGTTGGAGCTGGCCATGTACGCCAATCCCGGCGGCAGGGTCGCACTGCCGGCGGTGTTGCCGCGTGCCTTCGAGACGGTCGTGAACCGGTACGGCGGTCAGATCGTTTCCACTCAGAACGATCTGCGAGACCTGATGCGGGCGGCGGACGAGGATGTGCTGTTCGCCACCGATGGGGCGGGCCACTTCATCTTTCCCGATCTGCAGCCGGTTCCTGACGGGCTGCTGGCGACCGTGCGGCTGCTCGAATACCTTGGCCTGCGCCAGTCAGCGGTCAGTGAGATCGTGGCCGACCTGCCGCCTTTCTTTATGGCGCACCACCGGGTCGATTGCCCGTGGGAAGCAAAGGGAACGGTCATGCGCCTGCTGAATCAGAGCTATCAGGGGGATGGCGTCGTCACGATCGATGGCCTGAAGATCCACTTCGGGGCCGAGGAGTGGGTCCACATCGGCCCCAACCCCGAACAGCCTCTCTTCGAAATACGGGCCGAAGCCGCCGACTCCGAACGGGCCACCGCCCTCGTCAAGGAGCACGGTGATCAGGTCCTGCAATGGATTGTGGCCAGTGACATCTGAAACGCCGACATCTGATACACCGGCGCCGACCGCAGAGGAAGCGGGAGGCTCGTCCCCTATTCGTCCTGCCTCAGTCCCGGGATGAACGCGTTATACACATAGCTGTCGGCGCGTGCACCACTGTTGGGTGCACTGCTGCCGGGTGTGCTGCCGCTGAGGGGACCGTCCCTGGGTGCGCGGTCACTGGGTGCACTGCCGCTGAGCGGACCGTCGCTGGATGCACTGCTTTCGGACGAACTGCCGCTGCTGCCGCTGCGTACCCAAACGCGCAGCCGCTGGCTGCTCGAATAGTTGCCGGCATTGTCCTTTGCCCAGTAGCGGACATTGTGAACGCCGTCCTCCGAGATGGTGAACGGTTCACTGTACAGCACGACCGGCCCGTCGTTGAGGACATAGGCGACACCCCAGACGCCGCTGGTGGCGTCTTCGGCGGCGATGGTGACCTGGACAGTGCCGCTGAACAGCCCGCGCGCGCTGACAGAGGGCGTGGCGGAAGAGTCCTGCTGTTCGGTAGAGCTGTCGCCGCCCCCTTCCCCTTCGTTGGTGGTGTCGGATGTCAGCTGCACGGCCTGGGCCTCAACGGTCGGCGCGGTCCGGTCGATGCGCAGCTGGCCGGCATCGCTTTCCCCCTGCAACCCGGACCGGTCTTTGGCCCGAAAGCGCACCGTGTAGGCGCCGTCGGCGAGGTCGGTCAGGGAGGCTGACAGCTTCTGCGCGGTCAGGGGGTCGTTGGGCAGGCTGAAGACGGCCGACTTCTCCTCATCGCCCAGCAGCAACCGTCCGCTGGTGGAATCCAACCCGCTGTTAAAGTCCTGCACAGGGACTGAAATCAGGACAGGCAGCCGCGTCCACCAGCCCTGCACGTGCTCCAAATCGCCGAACACCGGCGGCTGTTCGCTGCCAAATTCGATCTGCTTGGTGACGACCGGGCTGGCATTTCTGGCGGCATCGAACGCGATCGCGGAAACCGTTGATACGCCGCTATTGGGAAGCGGCCAGTCGATTCTTGTCTTTGTCGATATGTTTTTCAGCTGCCACAGCTGTACCCGGTCCAGCGCCAGGTCGACATCGCCGAACCACTTCACGCGGAACTCGATCCCTTCAATCGGGTTGAAAGGATGAAAATCGACCGGGATCTCGACGTATTCGTCCGCGTCCGTGAAATCGCTCGCCCAGATGTCGCGTAACCCCAAGATCACAGTTCCGCCCTTGTCGGTCACATCCAGATGGGCGATGGGCTGGTCCGGCAGCACGTTGTCGTCATCGTCGTCGTCAGGTTCACCGCGACGCAGCCGGAAGAGGACGCGATAGGTGGCGCCGTGGGGGATGTCGGTCGCGTAGGGGCCGTACCACCAGCCCAGCTCATGGTCATCGGCGCGCGCTTCCCTGGCGCGATTGCCATCGGCCGCGGCATCGTCGACAACCTCCCCGGTGGTGCTGTAGAGGTCTTCCCCCTGCCAGATCCAGTTGTTGCTGAGGCCGATCAGCGCGTCCTTTTCCGGGGTGGCGAGCGTGAGCGTGGCCCGCTGCACCTCCACCGCTGAAGGCGCTTCGAATGTCGGCGCGGAGGGTGCGTCCCAGTCTACCTGCAGCGCTTTCTGCTCCTGCAACGCGTTGCTGAGCGTCAGGGAAGCGGTGATCGTGCTGCCGCTCGTGATATCGGCGCTGCGCAGCCAGACACCGCGGATGGGCAGAGAGTCCGGGCCCGGGTCGAGGTTGACCGTGCCCGACAAAGGCTGCGCGGGCACGAGCGCGTCCCAGCGCAGACCGCCGGCCGGGAAGTAGCCTTTCAGGGACAGGCCGATCAGTCCACCGATGGCCTGCGTCGGCTGGCTGGCATTCTGCAAGGTGACGTCTGTGTAGTAGTGACCGAGAATCTGCCGATAGGTCTGGCCGGCAGTGCCCCGCCGGGCAGCGCCCCACTGGCTGAGCCCGTAGCCGTGCCCCCAGAGAACTTCACCGAGGCCGGTCTCGTCCGGCACCGCCTGCAGATAGGGTACCGCCGGGTTGGTGAGGGTCGGGTGGCTGTTCTTGGCGCTGTACATGGCGATAATCGGCGCGCTCGCGCTGTCGCCCGAGTATGCCAGGTACTGGCCGGCCGTCCTGCTGACCGCCGCGTCCGTGGAAGAGAAGCGGTTGTTGCACATCATCTGGAAATTGGCCCAGTCGGTCACGTCATAGTAGCGCCGGTTGCGCCGGATCTGGTACCAGGCGTAGGTGCGGGTGGCGATGGCCTGGGCAGCCAACGCTTCCGGCGACCAGGAGATGGGGACCTCCGCGGGGACGGAACGGGCCACATACTCCTCGAACGGGATCACGTCCACCTGCCAGTCGGGAACGTTGCGGCAGTTGTTCTCCGGATGGTGGGCCACCCGGATCGTCGCCGGGTAGGTCAGCGACGCAGTATCCACCTCAGCCGCATCCAAATCCGGTGGGTTGTCGTCCGGCTGCAGGTTGTCTTCGCGAATGATCGATCTGTTGGTGGGGTCGTAAAGGGCGGAGCGAATCCCGTTGGCCTCGAGCTGATCGAAGCGCAGCCGGTTGCTGCGTCCTGTCTGCCAGCGCGGGTTGTGGCCGGGGATGCGTTCGCGCACGCGTCCGGTGGCGCGCTCGATCACATAGATTTCCGCCAGGCCGATCGTCTCCGTTCCCGTGGGCACGACCGTAATCGCCATCAGGGCGCCGTCGGGGCTGATGCGCGGTCGTCCGAAGTGGGAGCCGGCGCGTTCCAGCACAGCCTGCCCGTCTATGGACAGCGTCTGTAAGGTGGGGGACCCCGAGAGTCTTATATCACCCGGCAGCCTGCCATCATCAACGTTTTGGGGCGCGATCGTCAGCCACGGCGTCAACCGCGGGACGATTACGTCGAAGAATACACCTAACAGCGCTATGATGAGGCCGGCGACGAGGAGACGGCGTAAAGGAGATCCTGACAGCATGACTGCAGCGGCTGATGACTGTTCGTTGGTGTAAGAAACCGGTTGTTGGCGTCCGAAATTGCGTGCTTTCTACGAACAACTAACCTTTATTGTAACAGGTACGCAATAATTCCTGCATTTGGCTTTGCGCAAAGTGGGGGGTACAATCGCAAACGTGAGGGTATCGATTCCTATGGGCCCCTCAATTTCGGGCCGCCGGACATCCCAGTCCCGTGACGGGCGGCGGACTTGTCAGAGATCAATTGGGTGAACGATCACTTCCGCTTCCCGATCTTATCCTCTTCTCCCCTGGACACTCAAAATCTCGGCGAACTGCTGGGGCGGACGATTCGTTTTCCGCAACCGCCCGGTGTCGGCGAGCGGCCGCGAACCGGCGGCGCCCTGATCGGACTTGTGGGCGAATTGGGCGCAGGCAAGACGACCTTTGCGCAAGGTCTGGCCAGAGGATTGGGCGTGCAGGCGCGCATCACCAGCCCCACATTTACCCTGATCAACGAATATACCTCCCCGACAGAGGACGTGCGCCTGTTCCACGTCGATAGTTACCGGCTGTCCGGCAACGGAGAGTCCATTGCCGGCGAGATGTACGGGTTGGGCATGGATGAGATTCTCGACGCCGTCGAAGAAGAACTGTTCGACAACGGGGGCTCCACACCGGACACTGCCGCCATGCGCCATGTCGTGGTTATCGAATGGGCTGACCGCCTTGGAAACCTGCTGCCGGCCGACCGCCTGACGGTTCGTTTCGACTGCGGGGCAGAGGACGGTTCCGAAAGGACGTTGCGCTTCTGTGCCGCCGGCCCCCACAGCGGGGCCTTGCTGACGGCGTTGCGGACCGAGGCGGCCTGCATCAAGGGGCGGGAATCCAGTTGCTGAACGCGAATTACCGGGGTGGAGGCGCCGATGGGGTCCGATAGCAGCCAGGTACAGCACTGGATGACGCCGAATCCGCATACCTGCCATCAGGAGGACTCGCTGGCGGACGCCCGCGACCTCATGGCGGAGCACCACTGCCGCCGCCTGCCGGTTGTGGATGACAACGGTCATCTGATCGGCATCGTCAGCTTCGGTGATCTGCGCCAGGCGGCCCCGTCCAGTGTCTCCACGTTGAGCCTGTTCGAGATCAACTATTTCTGGGCGAAGCTGCCTGTCAGCGACGCCATGACCGTCGATCCGGTGACCGTTGCGCCGGACAGTTCGATTCATGTCGCCTCCCGCCTGATGCTGGACCAGAGGATCGGCGGGCTGCCCGTGGTTGCAGAACGTAAGGTCGTCGGCATCTTCACAACGACCGATGTCCTGCGGTTCGTCGTCGAGCACGCCTCCTAGAGAGGACTTTGGTTCGCGGCCGGTACTGCCGGTTCCCGCACTATGGAGTCACCAATGCACCGCATACTGGTAAGCGAAATCATGAGCGCGCCCGTGATCACGATCGATCCCGACGCGCTGGCCGTGGACGCCGCGCAGCTGATGGAAGATAACAATGTGCGCCGCATCATAGTGATCGACCAGGACGGCTATATGTGCGGGATCGTCACCGATGCCGATGTGCTGGAGGCGGAAACGGCCGAAAGCGTGGCCAGCCGCTACGATCCGGGCCTTGATGAGGTGTGGCTGACAGTGCGGGATGTGATGACCGCCGACGTATTTGCCATCGCGCCGGAAGCATCGATCGGTCAGCTGGTAGAGAAGATGATGGAGACCAAGATCGGCGGCATCCCCGTGGTGCAGGCGGCAGACGCCGGCGGCCGGCAACTCCTGCCCATCGGCATCGTTACCGAGACCGACATCTTTCGCCTGATCAGCGAAGCCTGGCGCGCCGACGAGGCGTCGAACACCGGTGATCAATAGTGGAATTACATACTTTACCGTATGCGTGCGGCGTGTGGGAGCTCACTAAAATAGTCCAGTAACTTCGCAGCCATAGTCAATTTTCGCCCCTGAATCAGGCGGGCAATGGCGTTTCTTTCTCCGCATTCATAGTCTTTGCGGGCGGTCGGGCCTTCGGCCCTCCCTTGTGCGGGGGGACTCCCCCCGCAACGCCCCCCTGACACCAGCCCCGCCGCCTGTGCAGGCCATATTCGCAAGTCGCCGCCACCCACAAGGGCTTCGCCTGACCCCGAAACGTGACCGCGATCGAGGGTTAACCAGGCAAGACGGATGTTGGGCCACTCAGGCACTGCGGTGGCGCGAACGGCGTTACAACAATCCTGCAAATTCTGATTCAGTGAGATTGCACACGGCTTACCGCTTAGTGGTTACATTTCCTCTCTGGTATTTCATCCCCTCCCACACATGGCTTTAGCCATCTCGACCACCTTTTCGGCGTTGGGGATCGTCAAGTCCTCCATCGCGGGGGAGAACGGTACCGGCACGCTCAAGGCGCCGATGCGCTTTACCGGGACGTCCAGATAGTAGAATGCGCCATCGGCGATGACCGAGGCAATTTCACCGGTGACGCCATACTGCCGGTAGCCCTCGTCGACCACAAGCGCCCGGCTGGTCTTTCGGGCCGACTGAATCAGAGTCTCAGCGTCCAGAGGGGACGTCGTGCGGGGATCGATCAGCTCTGCGCTGATGCCGGCCGCGGCCAGTTTATCGGCCGCTTCCAGGGCAACGTACACCATTGAACTGGTCGCGACAATTGTGATGTCGTCGCCTGTTCGCTTGATGTCCGCCTGGCCCAGCGGGAGGGTATACTCCTCCTCCGGCACCGGCCCCGCCTGTTGAAAGAGCGCCCTGTCCTCGAAAAACACGACCGGATTGTCGTCGCGGATGGCGCTTTTCATCAGCCCTTTGGCGTCGTATGGCGTGGCGGGTATCGCCACCTTCAGGCCGGGAATGTGGCTGAAGAGCGCATGCAGAGACTGGCTGTGCTGGGCGGCAGTGCGGCTACCGGCGCCCATGGTCGTCCGCAGGACCATGGGAACCTTCAGCTTGCCGCCGGACATGTAGTGGGTCTTGGCCGCCTGGTTGACCAGCTGATCCATCACCAGGGTGGCAAAGTCGCAAAACATGATGTCCACAATGGGCCGCATACCGGTGATGGCCGCGCCCACACCGATGCCGGCGATTCCCGCCTCCGAGATGGGCGAATCGATCACCCGCTCCGGGCCGAACTTCTCAAACAGGCCGACGAACACTTTGAATACCGAGCCGGCCACGGCGATATCTTCACCGATGGCGAAGACGCGCTCGTCGCGGGTCATCTCCTCGGCAACAGCTTCGTGAATGGCCTGGCCGAAGGTGATTTGACGTTCGCCCGGCGCGTGGATGGCCGGGCTGCACCGGATTCCGTTCTCAAGCATAGACATGCCGCTCCACCTCGCTTTCACTTGGGAATGACGCTCCGTAGGGGCGCCCCTCGCGGGTGCCCTCTCCTGTAGGCTCCGTTAGAGAAACGTCGACACTTTTCCTCTGGCCCTGCACAGGAAGGATAATAGGACATTCAATTCCCATCAACAATGGTCCCGGTCACTAGGGCTTGTTGACGTTTGCCTTTTTTAGATATGCCAAAGCAAAACACTTTTTTGTCCACGGAGGGCCACAGAGGACCACGGAGAACACCTTTTTGTCCACGGAGGGCCATAGAGGACCACGGAGAACACCTTTTTGTCCACGAAGGGCCACGAAGAACACCTTTCTCTGTCCACGAAGGGCCAGGGAGGGCCGCGGAGAACACCTGGGGCCTATCAAGTTTTCATTTCGCAGCTGCGCAGTTCTTCAGGGATCAGCCGCATTTTGCTACCGCGGATCGCTATACCGTCAAACGTCAACGCTTCCTAGGAGTCGGTTTTTAGTTTTTAGGTTTCGTTGACGTTTGATTAGTTTTGTCACATTGGCGACAATAGGAGGATGTCTACAAAGAGAATTGCCGACCATCAGTGGCAGAAACTGTACGCATTTTTGCAAAGACACCCTCGTGCCTACGCAGGGCAAGAGGAAAAGTGTCGCCGTTTTGTTGAGGCAGTTCACTGGATTCTGCGCACTGGCGCCCAGTGGCGTGAACTGCCTGACAGATATGGAAAGTGGAACAGTGTATTCAAGCGCTTCGCACGCTGGGAAGAGAACGGTGTTTGGGCTGATATGTTCAGACAGTTCGCCCAGGACCCAGACATGGCAGCGGTGATGCCCGACAGTACTGCTGTACGCGCCCATATGTGCGCAGCGGGCGGGTCCAAAAAGGGGGCGGTCAGCAAGAACAGTGCCTAGGTCGGAGTCGGGGCGGATTCAGCAGCAAGATCCATCTCCTCGTCGATGCCCTTGGCTTGCCCCTAAAGTTCATCTTGACCGGTGGTGAACGCCATGATATGACCCAAGCTGAATCGTTGCTCGCCCCTTTCCATTTTGACGCCGTTATTGCCGATAAAGGCTACGATTCTGACCCGTTGCGAGAGCTGCTCGCAGCTCAACAGGTAGAGGCGGTCATCCCTTCCCGCCGCTATCGCAAGCAACCACGGGACTATGACCGCATCCGCTACCGAGAACGCAACATCGTCGAACGTTTCATCAACAAAATCAAGTGGTACCGACGCATTTTCACTCGCTATGAAAAACTCGCACGACGTTTCATGGCCTTCTTACATTTTGCTTCTACGTTGTTCTGGCTCGAACAAAATGTCAACGAGCCCTAGTGAACTGCTGGGTCCGCGGGGAAGGGCAACATCGTTTTGATCCGCGAAGGGGCGCGAGGAAAATCTAACGGCGATTTGTCCACGGAGGGATGCGGAGAAGGGCAACATCCTCAGAGTTGTTGGTTGGGGAGGTGAGGGAGGGGCGCCGAAAATGGAAAAGGGCGCCCACAAGGGGCGCCCCTACCTTTTGTCGGTTGCTATCGGTTGAAAAACTGATCTTCAGTCGCCGAGAACCTTATGAATTTGTGACTGCGCACTATGATTTGCGCTGTTCTCGGCTTTTTTTCGAAGTCAGGCTCGAATCAGGTAGTGTCCAGAGGTCTTACCCCAATTAGATGCAATCGCCCTGGCTTCCTGTCGAGATGATGGGCCTCTACCGGAATTCAGGCAGTGCAGCCTCAACCATAAGGTGCAGGTCCGGGCAGGGAAGTCTACTTGCGGTTATCCTTCCTTCTGCCTTAACCACCATGCTCAGGTTCCTTTCCTCTTTTGAGGTCTGGTTAGGGAGTTGAGCTTCGGAATCTTCCGCTTCCGAGTCCTGCTTGAGGACAGTAGAACGACGCGCTGCCTGGCGCACTTGGGGCTCATCAAAATAATATGTAGCCCGGCTCGACACGAACGTAGGTGCCGTCACAGTGTGCCAAGCCCGTCAGGTAGGTAGACAACTCTGAGTAGTGGCTCTTCCACTGGGTGGGAATACAGCCAGTGAGGCGGTTGCCAAAGAGTTTCGCATGTGTCAGTTTCGACAAGTTACCCAACTCTGATGGGATCGAACCGTCCAGATCATTCTGATTAAGGGTGAGAGTCTCCAGCTTGGAGAGGTTGCCCAAGGAGGAAGGGATCGACCCGGTCAGTTCATTGCTGTGGAGGTACAGGTCCTTCAGTTTGGAGAGCTTGCCCAGCGACGACGGGATCGAACCGGTCAAATTATTGCGAGACAGGAGGAGAGTCTCCAGCTTGGAGAGGTTGCCCAGCGTCGACGGAATCGACCCGGTCAGTTCATTGTGGGTGAGGCTCAGGTACTTCAGTTTGGAGAGCTTGCTCAGCGACGACGGAATCTCCCCGATGAAATCACTGGCGCCGAGGTAGAGTTTCTCCAGGTTGGAGAGGTTGCCCAGCGATGACGGGATGCTGGTATCGACAAAGTCATTGCTGGCGAGGCCCAGGTACTTCAGTTTGGAGAGGTTGCCCAGCGACGACGGAACCGCGCCGTTGAGGTCATTGCCGTTTAAGTTCAAGTGCTCCAATTTGGAAAGGTTGGCTAAAGAAGCTGGAATCGGACCGGTCAGTTCACTGTGAGTTATTACCAGGTACGTCAATTTGGAAAGGTTGCCCAGGGACGACGGAATCGAGCCAGTCAATCCGTCATTGTAGCCTAATTCCAAGTATGTCAAATTGGAAAGGTTGCCCAGCGACAACGGGATCGACCCGGTCAGCCGTGGATTGTGTTCGAGGTCCAGGTGCGTCAGTTTGGAGAGGTTGCCCAGCGACGACGGAATCGACCCGATGAAATCACTGGCGCCGAGGTAGAGTTTCTCCAGGTTGGAGAGGTTGCCCAGCGATGACGGGATGCGCTTACCGACAAAATCATTGCTGGCGAGGTTCAGGTACTTCAGTTTGGAGAGGTTGCCCAGCGACGACGGAACCGAGCCGCTGAGTTCATTGCCGTTCAAGTCCAAGTGCTCCAGTTTGGAAAGGTTGCCCAGGGATGACGGGATCGTTCCGTCCAAATCGTTGCTGTCAAGTTTCAATTCGGTGACGCGACCATCTTGTGTCTTGACGCCGAACCATTGGCCAATCGGCTCGGTGCTGAGCCAGTTCGTATTGTCCTTCCAACTGCCGCCGCCGGTTGCGTTGTAAAGTGCAACCAGGGCCGCCCTGTCTGAATCTGAGGAAGAGCCGGTCAATGTTGCCTGCGTTACGGTCGCCGTCGGTGTCAGTGTTGGTGTCGCGGTCGCGGTCGCAGTCGCCGTTGCCGTCCCCTCATCACCAATCTGCGGGCTCTGCAGTGTGGGAGAGGCTGTCGGAGTGGCCGTGTGTGCACCGATCGTTACAGGCGCGAAGGAGGACCATGCGCTCGTCACCCCGGTGGAGCCCACTGAGCGGATAGCGTAGTGGTAGGTCTTGCCTACAACAAGGTTGGAGTGTGAGAAGGTGGTGCCTGTCAGGCTGTTCCCGCCGATCTCCTGCCAGCCGTCGTCTGTGGTCCACACCCACAGCTCATAGCGCGCTGCGCCCATCACCGCGGACCACGCCAAGTTCACGTTGTTCCCTATGTTATCTGCCGACAGCGATGGTACCGCCGGCGGTGTCGCGGTGGCTGTAGCGGTGGGCGTGGCTTCCGGCGGAGGTACAGGCGTTTTGGTCGGCGTGGCAGTGGGCGTAGCAGTGGCCGTCGGTGTTGGCGTCGGTGTCGCTGTCGGTGTCGCGGTTGGCTCCTGCGGTTCGTCCGCCGAGCCGGCCGGGTCAGCCGGCGGCGTGGGCGTAGCAGTGGCTGTCGCTGTCGGCGTCAGCGTCGGCGTCAGCGTCGGCGTCGGTGTCGGCGTTAGTGTCGGTGTCGGCGTCGCTGTCGGTGTCGCGGTTGGCTCCTGCGGTTCGTCCACCGAGCCGGCCGGGTCAGCCGGCGGCGTGGGCGTAGCAGTGGTCGTCGGCGTTGTCGTACGTGTCGGAGTCGGCGTCGGTGTCGGCGTCGCCGTTGGCTCCTGCGGTTCGTCCGCCGAGCCGGCCGGGTCAGCCGGCGGCGTGTCGGTGACGGCAGGCGTGAGCGTCGTAGTTGGCGTGGCCGAGTTTGGGGTCACATATTCAGACCAGGCGCTTATCTCTCCCTGAGCACCCACTGCGCGGACAGCGTAGTAGTTACCGGTCCCGGCCGGAACGTCTTCATGTGTGAAGATCGTGCCCGTCAGATTTTCTCCCCCAATCTGTACCCAGTTGTTGACACTGTCCCAAACCCACAGCTCGTAACGCACAGCGCCCGTCACAGTTGTCCAGGTCAGTTCCACGTCACTGCCTGCCATCTGCGCTGTCAGAACCGGGGCAGCCAAAGCAGCATCGGAATCTGAGGACACGGTCACAGAGGCGTACTCCGACCACGCGCTTGTATCGCCGGCGGCGTTCACTGTGCGGATGGCGTAGTAGTAGGTGACCCCGGCTGTAACGTTCTGATGAGTAAACGACGTGCCTGTCAGGCTGTCTCCCCCAATCTTCTGCCAGGCCGGGTCACTGGCCCACCAGACCCACAGGTCATATCGAACTGCGCCATCAATGCTGTTCCAACTGATTTCGACAGAGTTGTCTCCGGCCACTACATTCAGGGAAGGCGCTGGCAATGCAGCCTGCGCGTCAGCCATTTTCGTTCTGACCGGCAGGAGCGCCAACAACACGATGAAGATAGCCGAGTGAACAACAGCAGATTGGAAGCGCATTGTGACTTTCTCTTAGTGTTTGTTTGGGGGGCAGGTCATTCCCGCCCTCCCTCTGACAAGGATGTGGCGCCTTCGGCGGCCATCATCGAACTCTGAAGACCGAATAAGAAGACAGTATACACTATTTCATATGGAATTTGTGTGCCAGTTTGCAGTCTGTTATGTCATTCTCGCGTCAAATCCCGAAGTGGCGAGGGGCCAGGGGAACGGCGGGGGGACGGCAGGGGTTAGGGGCGAGGGGCCAGGGGAACGGCAGTTTTTAGTAGTCGGTTGCGGGTTTTTGGTGAACTGCCGGGTCCGCGGAGAAGGGCAGAACGGCAGTTTTTAGTAGTCAGTTTTTAGGGTTCGTTGACGTTTGCCTTTTTTGAGATGTGCCAGAGCAAACACCTTTTTTGTCCACGGAGGGCCACAGAGGACCACGGAGAACACCTTTTTTCCACGAAGGGCCACTAAGGGCCACGAAGAACACCGGGGGCCTATCAAGTTTTCGTTTCGCAGCTGCGCAGTTCTTCAGGGATCAGCCGTACTTTGCTACCGCGGATCGCTATATCGTCAAACGTCAATGCGTCCTAATCAAACGTCAACGTACCCTAACCACTGTCCATCGCCGCCCGCCAGTCCTCCGGCGTGTCCACGTCGGCCAGCCACTCGACCGGCGTCTCGATCGCGCTGACCTCTTCCGCGTGCCGGCGCAGCAGCCTCCCCCCGCCCCCATCACCCTCAACCTGCCTCAAACGGGCGAAGAAACGCCGGTCAAAAGCCGCCGGCGCGCCGCGTATCGCTCCGTCCACCGCGACAGCCGCCAGATCGCTGCCGCCGCGCCATCTCTGCCACAGCCGCCGCAGGAGCGCCGCCGGCAGACGGGGCTGATCCACCGGCAGAAACAGAGCGGCCTCACATGCAGGCGGCAGCGCATCGACCGCGGCGTGCACCGAGCCCGCCTGCCCGTCCTGCCAATTTGGGTTGTGAACGAGACGCAGACGTCCGCGCCCCGCCCCGTGCAAGGGGGCCAGCGCGGCCTCGACCTGGGCAGAGACCGCGCCGGTGACCACGATCGTTTCCGACGCGCCGCTCTCGAGCGCGATACGGGCGGCGCGGGTCACCAGCGGCTCGCCCTGCCAGCGCAGCAGCTGTTTCGGCTGCCCCATCCTGCGGCTCTCTCCTGCGGCCAGCACGACAGCGGTCGTCGCGCCCCAGCGTTCGCGAATGGGCGACCGGCTCTCGGACCCCACCGCGCCGATGAGCGCCGGCTGATTCTGCTGCGCCAGCTGCTGCGCGATCAGCCTCGCGGCCGCCAGCCTGGGCGCGCTGTCCGCCTTGTTCAGCAGCGGCGCCAGTCGCGCGCCCCAGGGGCGGGTCGCGCTGCTGAGCGATGTTCTCTCTTCTCTCCCCTCACCCCGCCCGTAAGGCTCGACCAGAAGGCGGCCGAGCATGCGCGGCGTCAGGCGCGTCGATGCGTCCTCTTCCTGCAGAAGGGCGCGCACCCGTTCGGGCCGGTGCACGTAGGGTTCGTCGAGAGGCAGCCCCAGCCCATCGAGACCGGCGACCGGAACCAGGTGGGTCGTGCAGTCGGGAATGACCGGTTCGTGGGAGGCGGGCGCTTTGACCGGTCGGCGGCGGCTGCCGTCGCCTTCGACTGCGATCAGGCTGATGCCGAGATCACCGGCCAGCGCGGCCAGCGCGTCCACAACCTGCGGGGGCAGACCCTGGCGTTTGGAACCTGTCGGAGAGGCGGCTGTTGGCCCGCGGGCGCCTCCACCGGATCGAAGACCGGGCGGCGACCAGATCAAGCAGTGCCCGTGCTGCGCCAGCTTTGCTTCCAGCGCGGCCCAGTCGATGGGGTCGGTCGCGTCCGGCTCCACCAGGAGACGGGCCGGCGCGTCCTCCGCCTGGGAGGCGAAAATGTGGGTGGTCGTGGTGGTGACGACGCGGCGGCCGCCGGCGACGGCCTCATCCGCCAGCCGGAAGAGCGCGCTCGTCTTGCCGCCGGCGCCGACCAGCGTGACGACGGAAAGCGCCTCCGGCGGCAGGCGCAAGGCATGGTGGAGTTGCATGGTGAAGTTGTCAGGGGGAACTGCGGTTACCGTGTATCAGTGCGGCTGCCGGCCGTTCGACGCCAGCCATGGCCCCGTCTGGCCCCAGTGACCGTCGATCTCCCGCTCGCCGTCGCGCATCGCCAGCAGCAGTGCGTCCTGGTCGACCGGCAGGGCCAGGCAGCGGACGCCGACCGCGTTGTAGATACCGTTGGTGATCGCCGGGCTGATCGGGATCGAGCTGATTTCGCCCACGCCCTTGGCGCCGTACGGCCCATCGGCGGTCGGATGCTCGACGATGTAGCTGTCCATTTTCGGCGTCATCTTGATGCCCGGCATCTTGTACTGGCCCAGGCGCTCGGTCCAGGGGATACCGTCTTCGACGATATAGTTCTCGGTCAGGGCGTTGCCGATGCCCATCACGATGCCGCCTTCGATCTGCCCGAGAAGGCTCAGGGGGTTGATGGCCCGGCCCACGTCGTGGGCAGAGATCACCCGCTCTACCGCTACCTCGCCGGTCTCGGTATCCACGCTCACCAGCGCGGCGTGAACCGCGTACGAGAAGGCGAAGTGCATGTCGCCGCCGGTCCCCAGCGGCTGCGTCTGCGGCGCCCAGTATTCATAGCGGATCTTCGGCAACCGGTTTTCGGCCAGCAGTGCGTTGACCGCATCGGCGAAAGAGATGCTGCGCGTGGAGCGCGGCAGAATCCCGCCCGCGCTGCCGTTGGCGCCTTCAACCGGCAGCTCCGCCCCGTGTATCTGCGCCAGCCGTCTCTCATCCACATAGGCCAGGCCTTCATGGAAGGCGATGACTTCAGGGTGCGTGTCGAACTTTTCGGCGAGAACGTTCTGCATCTGCTGGCGCATGGCCCGCGCCGCGAGGCGGGCGGCGTTGCCGCTGACATAGGTCTGGCGGCTGGCGGTTGAGGGGCCGCCGTCGGGCGTCAGGTCGGTGTCCATCACGGTTACATGCACCTTCTCGAACGGCAGGCCCAGCTCCTGCGCGGTGCAGGCCGCCAGCACGCCGACGAGATTCTGCCCCATCTCCGCGCTGCTGGTGCGGATCGCGGCGGTGCCGTCGGGGAAGACCTCCACTTCGGCCTCCGCCTTGTCCGGCGCGCCGCCCCCCAGGCCGGTATTTTTGTAGCCGGCGGCGATGCCCCAGGCGTAGCGCTTGTTGCCGATCTGTACGGCAGTCCAGGGATCGGACAGCGACGCACTCCGATCACCGTTCTCCGATGCCCTGATCTCGTCCTCCACGATGTCAAGGCATTCGAGCAGGCCCACGCTTTCAACCAGCTCCTGGCCGGTGGCCGTCTCGCCGCCGACGCGCATCACGTTTTTGCGCCGCAACTCCGTCGGGTCCATGCCCAGCTCTTCGGCCAGGATGTCGAGATTGCTCTCCACGGCAAAGGCCGACTGGGTGACGCCAAAGCCGCGGAATGCGCCGCTGGGCGCGTTGTTCGTGTACATGGCGTAGCAGTCGATTTTGGCGTGCGGCATCACGTACGGGCCGGTGGCATGGGTGGTGGCGCGGGTCATCACCTTCTCGCCCAGGCTGGCGTAGGCCCCGCTATCGCCGTAAAGCTCCGCCTCAACCGCCACCAGCGTGCCGTCGCGCATGGCGCCGGTCTTGATGCGGATGATGGTGCTGTGACGTTTGGGGTGGAAGATCAGGCTCTCCTGCCGGTTATACAAAAACTTGACAGGACGACCTGTCACCTGCGCGGCCAGCGCCGCGTGGATCTGTCCGGCGATGTCCTCCTTGCCGCCGAATCCTCCCCCCATCAGTGTGCCGATGACGCGCACCTCCTCGTCGTCCAGGCCCAGGCTCTTGGCCACCTGCCGCCTGTCGCTGTATGGAATCTGGCTGCCCACGTAGACGGTCAGCTTGTCGCTATCGTGGTCGGAGGCGCCTGGTTCCCTGCTGGTGGACGGGCGGGTACCGTTATAGCACGCCGGCACCGCCACCGCGCATTCCGGCTCCAGGAAGGCGTGCTCGGTCATCGGCGTGCGGTAGGTGCGCTCGATAATGACATCGGAGGCCGCGAATCCCGCCTCCACGTCACCGTGCCGTACCTTGATATGCTTGAGCAGGTTTCCGTCGGGGCGGTCCGGGTGCAGCTGGGGCGCGTCCGGCTGCAGCGCGTCCCGCGGATCGGTGACCGCCGGCAGCACTTCGTACTCCACCTGGATCAGCGCCAGCGCCTGCTGGGCGATCTCCGCCGTCTCGGCCACCGCCAGCGCGATCGCGTCCCCCACATAGCGGGCCGGATAGGGGCCGCCGGCGAGGACCGGCCAGTCGTTTTCGACCAGCCCGTGGCGCGGGTCGCCCGGCACGTCTTCGTGGGTCAGTACTGCGTGGACGCCCGCGAGGGCGCGCGCCGCGTCCGCGTCGATGCTGCGTATATGGGCGTGGGGGTGTTCGCTGCGCAGCGTTACGCCGAACAGCATCCCGTCAAAGGTATAGTCATCGGTGTAGAGCGCCGCGCCCGTCACCTTGTCGACAGCGTCCGGCCGTTCCAGCGGCTGGCCGATCTGCGACAGCGGCTCCATCACCGCCGGCAGCTCCGCATCCGGCATCGTACCGGTGCGCAGATACTCGCTGGCGGCCTTCACCGAGCTGATGATCGCGGTGTAGCCGGTGCAGCGGCAGTAGGTGTCCTTCAGGCACTCCTTGATCTCCGCATCGGACGGATCCGGGTTCTCGTCCAACAGTGTTTTGGCCTGCATGATGAACCCGGGCGTGCAGAAGCCGCACTGCGTCGCGCCGTGGCGGATGAAGGCGGACTGGAGAGGATGCAACTCGAGCTCGCGGCCGGAGCCATTCCGGGAGCTTGGCCGGGTCTGGGCCAGACCCTCAATCGTCGACACCTGCGCGCCCTGCGCCTTGAACGCCGGGTAGATGCAGGAGTCGACCGACTGGCCGTCAACGACGACGGTGCAGCAGCCGCATTCGGCCTCATCACAGCCGATCTTGGTGCCGGTCAGCCCCAGGTCGTAGCGCAGGACCTCGGCCAGGTAGCGGCTGGGCGGTACGTCGAGAGCGTGCTCCGTGCCATTGACGGTCAGAGTGAGTTGTGTCACGTATGTGCTCCTGTCGGCGCGAACAATTGTGGTTCGTGACGGGACGCTCTCGGGGTCGCAGTCCGCCGGCCACGGCAGAATATCGTTACAGGTGGTTCAGATACAGCTCCGGATCGTTCAGAAATCCTCGCGTCACGCTCACGTGCTCCAGAGATTCCCAAGGCACGGGCTGGGGGGGTGACTCATCGAAGCTCAGGATCGTGGCCCCGGGGAAGGCCATCAGGATCGGCGAGTGGGTGGCGATGATAAATTGGGCGTCGCGGGCGACCATCTCCTTCAACAGAGCGAGCAGCCCCACCTGGCGCAGGGGGGAGAGAGGCGCCTCCGGTTCATCCAGCAGATAGAGGCCGTCGGGCACGAAGCGGGCCTGAAACAGGGCCAGGAACGCCTCGCCATGGGAGCGTGCGTCGAGTCCGTCTCCGTAGCTCTCCTCAATGGCGGCCAGTTGGCCCGAGTATGCCATCTTCGCCAAGCCTTTGGCAAAGTCGGAGCGGCCCTCGTACTCTGCGTCCACGTTGGCCATCTCGGTCTGCAGCTCCGCCTGCATCTGGGCGATGCGTTTGGCAAAGCCGAAAAAGTCCTCGGCCCGCAGGTAGAACCCCCGCCCTGTGCGCTTGGTCCAGCCCAGGCGCAGATGTCTGGACAGCTGCCGTACCTCCGTCAGCGAAGGATCGTTGTCGGCCTCCTCCGCGCCAACCGTCGGCAGGCGCACGGCGGTCGCAAGCGCTTCGAGAAAGGTCGACTTTCCGCTGCCGTTTTCGCCGACGAGAAAGGTCACCGAGCTCTCGAAGCGCAAATTTTCCAGTTGGGCGATGACCGGCACGTTGTATGGGAATGTCCCTTCCTGGGGGAAAGAGGGGCGTTTCTCGATAGAAGTGAGGTGGATCATAGCCCGGGCGCACCTGACTCCCTGCAGTAGCAGTGGCTATCGTACCAACGCTGCATTGGCTACGCACCCTTTGGCTCTGTCGACGCGTCATTCATGCGCGCCCGCTCCACAGCCGTATGCAACACCCTCCTCATCAGCACGCCTATCATCTCGCGGCGATAGTCCTGGGACGCACGGTACTTGCTGGTCCGCAGACTGGCCTGCGTCTGGGCCGCGTCAATGGCATTCTCCACAGTGTCGTCGTCAAATGCCTCGGCACCCTTTAAGACCTCTTCCGCCCGTGTGGCGCGAAAGGGGGTCGGGCCGGCGGGCCCGATAGCGATGACGGCATCTTCGACCCGGTACAGTGCAGCATCCATTCGAACTCTGGCGGCGATGCCCAGGACCGGCAGCGCGACGCCCTGGGGCCGCATGATGCGGTCGAAGGCGTTGCCTGCGCGCGCCGGGGTCGGTCGAAAGCGGAAGGCGTGCAGCATCTGATCGGGGGCCAGGCGGTTGCGGCCGGGCCCGGCAAAGATGGAGAGCAGCGGCTGCCATGAATGGAGCGCGCCCCGCGTGCTGTGCCCGGCGACCTCGACTTCCGCCTCCAGCGCCAGCAGTCCGATCGTGCCGTCCGCGGCCGGCAGCGCGTGGGCCACATTCCCGCCCAGCGTGGCCACATTGCGCACCTGCGGCCCGCCGATGACGCCGCAGCTCTCGGTCAGGCATCTGGCCTGGGCGCGCAGCAACGGGCTGTTTTCAATCTGTGTGTGGGTGATCCCTGCGCCCAGAACGATCCAGCCGTCCTCCTCGGCGATGCGGTCGATGCCGGTGATCTTGGTCACATCCACCAGCACCTCGGGCGCGGCAGCGTGTTCGGCCTCCATATCGAGGATCAGGTCGGTGCCGCCGGCGATGATGCGGGCCTTGTCCTTGTGCTGGTGCAGCAGTGAGAGCGCTTCAGAAACGGTTGAAGGTGTATGGTAGGCTCGCCACCGGGACATTGTGCAAATCCTGGTCAAAGAAAGAAAAAAATTTGCCGAAGTATAGCACAAGGCGTTTCCTTTTGGAAACGCTCGCGACACTGGGGTGCAGTCCAATTTTGGGGAGAGAGTGGGCAGGCACAAGGCCTGCCCCTACCGTGGTCACGGCGGACGGCTTCGCGGCACGACGTGGGTGGGCGACCGGTGGCATAGACAGTACGCCGGCGACGCGGCGCCAACGTGGCATGGTGTTGGGGGGGCGTTGCGGGGGGAGTCCCCCCGCACAAGGGAGGGCCGAAGGCCCGACCGCACAGAACTGCAGTGGTCAGTGGTCAGTGATCAGTGGTCAGTAGTCAGTGGCGACGGCGCTTGCCCTGCTTGGGGACGCGAATTGGCTTAAGATTAGCCGTTACCAGAGGTGGACGAAAGTTCACCCCCAATCGGGACACTACGGTGGGCTGACAACATCGCTTGCCGCGCGCAGACAGGGTGCGCTGAAACAGGCGCAAACCTTGGTTCAGACAACGTCTCGTCTCCAAAAGAAGTGGGGATCCCAGAAAATTTTATCTGCTTGACAAGACGTAAAGAAGAAACTACGATTATATGCGCTTTAACTTCGGGCAGGTCTGGTTCCGTGTTTACAACCCCAAGGAGAGTAAAAATGAAACCACAACTGCGTTTTTGGGCACTTGCGGCCATCTTCGTCCTATTGCTTCCCATGCTCGCGGCCTGTGGCGGCGCAGCGCCGGCAGCGGAAGAGGCAGCCGAGCCTGAACAGGCGGCTGAGACAGAGAGTATGGAGTCGGAGGCAGATTCGGAGGCAGATTCGACCTATAACGAGTCCCCCATGCTGGCCGAGATGGTGGCCAACGGGGAGTTGCCGCCGGTGGATGAGCGGCTCCCGGCAGAGCCGCAGGTGATTGAGCCGGTGGACCGGATCGGCGTTTACGGGGGCACCCTGCGCTTCGGAGAGGTCAACCCGATCAATCTCTGGAGCTTCGCCACCCTGCGCATGAATGGGCTTTTCCGCTATGACTTCAGCAACACCCAGGTCTTCATGGATATCGCCAAAAGTTTCAGTTTTTCCGACGACTACAAAACCCTGACCATCGAACTGCGTGAGGGCCATAAGTGGTCGGATGGCGAGCCGTTCACGACGGACGACATCATGTTTGCCTGGGAAGATGTCGCGCTGAACGAAGATCTTTCTCCTGCCGGGCCGAGGTCGATCTGGCGCGCCGGGGGTGAGCCGGCAGTCTTCACCAAGATCAGTGACACGGTGGTTGAAATCAGTTTCAGTGTGCCGTACCCGATCATTATGAACTATCTGGGTCGCACGGGCGTGGCCACCGACAACAACGTCATCATGCCCAAGCACTGGCTCAAGAAGTGGCATATCGACTACAACGAGAAAGCGCAGGAGCTGGCCGAGGAAGAGGGATTTGAGACCTGGATGCAAGCCTTCAACTTCCACAATCGACCTCGGAACAACTTCCGGATCGACGGTCCTACCCTCTGGGCCTGGAAGAACGAAACGCTCACCAGCGACCGCGCCATCGTTGTGCGCAATCCGTACTTCCACCAAGTGGACTCTGCCGGCAACCAGTTGCCCTATATTGATCGCATTGAGGCGGTGATCACGGGTGACAAGGAGGTGCAGACGCTCAAGGCCAGCGCCGGTGAATTTGACTTCGAGACCTACTACATCGACATGAAGGATATGTCGGTCTTTCAGCAGGGCGCCGAGCAGGGAGGGTACCGCGTCGAATTCGCGCAGAATCTCTTCTCCGCCGAGTTGGGTCTCATGCCCAATCGCACCGTCAAGGACCCGGTTCTGAGGGAGCTGTTCAACACCAAGGACTTCCGCATTGCCCTGTCGATCAGCATCGACCGCGAGAGCATGAACGATACCCTCTTCTTCGGGCTGGGCAGACCCTTCCCGGCCACCGTCAATCCCGGTCTGAGCTTCTTCAAGGAGGAGTGGGCCACGACCCACGCCGAGTATGATCCGGAGCGGGCCAACGCGCTTCTCGATTCAATCGGTCTGACCGAGCGGGACAGCGAGGGGTACCGTCTGCGGCCTGACGGCGAAGGCCGGCTGAGCATGCTTATCCACGTCGGCGTATCGGAAGGCCCCAAGATCGCCATGGCCGAGCTGGTCCGGGATGACTGGGCGGAGGTCGGGCTAGAGGCAATCGTCGAGAATCTGGGTGAGCAGGGCGGTCTGTTCTCGCAACGCCTGGCCACCAATGATCTGCAGATTCCGACCTGGCATCTGGACAGAAACGCGTTGTTCGGCCGCTCCCTGGGCAGCAATTACGCTGTCGACCAGACCTCCTTCTGGACCGGAACGTGGAAGGACTGGTTCCGGACCAATGGCGAGGAAGGCGTGGAGCCGCCGGAAGAAATCAAGCGGCAGAGGGAGATATTCAATCAGTACAAACTGACCGCGGTCGGCACCGAGGATTTCGATAAGTATGGCGCCGAGTACTATGAGTACTTCACCAGCGAAATCCCGATGATCGGCACCATTGGTTTCACGCCACGGCCGGTCATCATCAGCAATCGCCTCCACAACGTGCCGTTGGAGGGCGCCGCCTGGATCTCGGACAACAACTTCTACGCCCCATTCATGCCTTCACAGTGGTTTATTGAAGAGTAAGGGGTAGCGAAGAGAGCAGTGCAACACCCTGTATTCGCCAAACGCGAATACAGGGTGTTCTACCTATAAGTCTGACCAACCGCGGAATCGCTCAAGCAACGGGGTGGGAAACGGCCCTTTTCAAATCTGCAACTCTCCGTTAGTATTCGATTCCAGCCAGGAAAACGATCAGAGAGCTGCCGCGAACTGATTCGTCTGCGATTGTGAGGGCCTGCCGCGCAGATGGAGCGATAAGGCGCACCTGCTCCAGCTCGATGCGCGTTACCGCCACTCCCAGCTGACAGCTGTGCGCGACAGCGCTCCATTTTAGTCAGCCTGTTACGCCGTTTCACTTCACATCAGCAGATTAAGAAAGGAGAGGCCGGGATCGCCCTGTGATCTTCCCGCGCCGATTTCATAATGGCTCAACCATACAAAAAGGTGACAAAGCCGATACGTTTGGGTCTGATTGGTTGCGGCGGTATTGTGCGCATCAATCATGTTTCCGTATATCTTGCCCTGCCGGACTCCGTGAACGTGGTCGCGGTGGCCGATCCGGTGCCCGACAACCTTGAGCATGTAGGCAATACGCTTGAGGTGCCGCCGGCGCAGAGATACGCCGACTATCGCGACATGCTGGCCAAAGCCGAAATCGACGCGGTATCTATCGCTACGCCCCATGCTCTGCACGCCGAACACGCCATTCAGGCAGCCGAGGCCGGCGTGGCGGTCATCTCTGAAAAGCCGATGGCCACCACCTTAGAGGAAGCTGATGCGATACTGGAGGCGGTCAACCGCAACGGTGTACCCTATGCCATCATGCACAACCTGCTATTTTCCTTGCCCATGCAGGAAGCATTGAGCCAGCTGCGGTCGGGTAAGGTGGGAAAACCGCTTCTTGGCCGCGGGCAATGCATGGGGATGAAACCGGCCGACTTTGGCGGCGATCATACCAATCCTGCCATGGCCTGGCGCGCCCAGAAGGCGGTAGGCGGCGGTTGTATCATCGATACCGCCTATCATGAGATCTACTCGGTCGAGGCGCTGATGGGTTCGCCAGTCAAGTACGTCGAAGCCAGGGTAAAGACGATGCACTTTAATATCGACGTCGATGATCTCGCCATCCTGTTGTTTGAACATGAGGACGGGGCCGTTTCCACGGTGTCGGCATCGTGGTGTTCGCCGGCGATAACACCTGAGCGGGGGCGCTGGTGCGAAGTGCACACGACCGATGGGTCGATTCGGGTCTATCATCGCGACGAGGAGCCGTTCTGGCGCTACACCGGCGACGAGGACGGCTGGAGCAATTTGGAGATACCCGAGCCGACGGTGAAAGAGAACCCGGGCGTCGGCGGCCATTTTGGATGTTACGCCGCGACATTCGAGGCGCTCGCCAGCGGATCGGAGATGCCGGTGAACGGCGAAAAGGGGCGCCATAATCTGGCCATTATCGAAGCGGCGCGGCAGGCAACCGGCGAACGACGCGCGATAGGAGTTGAGTGAACATGCGACTCTATATAGACGTACACTGTCATATCGGGACGACCATCACCTACGATCCCGCTGTCGGGCAGACCACCGGTCGCTGTCTGGCCCGCATGGCTTCCGCGGGTGTTGTCGCGGCGGTCATCGGGCCGACCGCGGTCGGCTCGTCGCAGATCCGGGGCATCCTGGACACGAAGGACCAGAACGGGATCATCGTGAGGGCCTGCCGCCAGCTTCCTGATCGATTTCCCATCGGCCTGGCTCTGATCGAGCTGCGCCACGGCCAGGTCGGGGCGGACGCTTTGGAAGAGACGCTGGTCGAAGGCGGTCTCCAGGGCATCATGTGGCATCCGGCCGGCATGACGTTCGAAAGGCAGCTCTATCCTTTTCTCGAAGTTGCGTCACTCAGGGGCGGGCTCTGCCTTCTGCATGAGAGCCCGGAGCGGACGGCGGCCTATGCACGGCGGTTTCCCAACCTGGTCTTCATCGTCCATGCCGGGGTGGAAGAGGAGTTTGAGTCCTGCAAGCAGTTGGACAACGTCTGGTTTGAGGTTGTCCAAAGGCCTAAAGGCTCCAAGTCTGACTGGGACCTGCCGCAACTGATCAACGAGCTCGGCAGTGAGCGCATTCTCTTTGGCAGCGACCTGCCCTACTACGATTTTCGCATCCTGCAGGCACAGGTGGAGGCCGCCGATATTGACGAGGCAACGCGCGATCGTATCGCCTTCCAAAACGCGGTGACACTTATTCAGAGTTTTCGCCCCGACTGGGAACCGCCCGGGGAAGCGCCTGCTTCGCCGCAAAACTATACGTACGAAGAAATATGGGCTCCCAAGGAGGCCGGCAGCGAAAGGCTGCTATAGAGGTTGAATCAGGCGTTGCAGAACGACTCCGGCACCGTTTCGACGCGGTTTCGACACCTGTTTTCTACCTTCAGCGCGTCAAACTGATTTGAATGTCGAGGTTGTCTGCCACCAGGCCCTTCGTCGAGAACAGACAGGCAACGCGTTCCATAAAGCAGAGAGGAAGCTGCGATGAAATTCGCCCTACTCGGTCACTCCGGACACCTGGATTACTACGAGCAGATGCTGCAGGATCTGCCCGACGTTGCGGTCGTAGCCGTCGCGCTGGCGATGCCGGGCGAATCGCTCGACTCCTTCGCCAACGCCCCCGGCGTGACGTCAGGTACAAAAAGATATACCGAGTATGAGGAGATGCTGGATAAGGAATCTCCGGACCTGGTGCAGATCTGCGTTCCACCACAGCAGGTCCCGGGATTTGCCGAAATATGCCTGAAGCGCGGCATCGCCGTGATGACGGAGAAGCCGCTGGCGATGGATTTGGCGACCCTTGCACATCTGTACGCCGTGGCCAGCGAGGCCAAGGTCCCGCTTGCGGCGTTACACGGCTATCGCAGAATGAAATGGTTTGAGGCGGTCCGCGATGCCGTCCACGCCGGTCTGGTTGGGGAGCCTCTGGGCAGCTTCAGCCAGATCTCCTACCGCTGGGGCGCCAGGCGGGCTGATCATTTTCGCTTGCGAGAGACCTTTCCCGGAATCGTTCCTTTTGTAGGCGTTCACGTCATCGACTGGCTCGTGTGGTCGCTGGGCGACGTTTTCACGGAGGTTACGGGCTGGGAGACGGCGGCCGCCCACCCGGACTATCCGGGCTGTGCCAGCCAGGCAGGTTTTTTGCTGCGGATGCGCAACGGCGGGGTCTCGACAGTGGTGCTGGACTTTCTGCGCCCGTCGAATGCGCCCAGCCATGGCGATGAGCGGATGATGATTTCGGGTACGGCGGGCGTGGTGGAGAGCATCGCGACTGAAGAGACCGCAAAGCTGATCAGCGAACAGGCTGGGGTGTGCAACCTTGAGATTCCCGACACGCCGAACTGGTACACGGCCTTTGTCAGCTCGGTGCAGGACGGATCATTTGCCGGCGTTGAAGAGGTCTTTCGGATGACTGAGATTGCCATCAAAGCCCAGCAGGCGATTGATGAAGACAGGAGGATATCCCTGCTGCAATCTCCCTACGAGGCGAAGAAATGATCGGCTATATCGCGCAAAGATTGATCTACGCGATCGTTACCTTCCTGTTCCTGAGCATAGTTGTATTCATCATCATTCAACTTCCGCCAGGCGATTTTCTGACAAGCTACGTCGCGCGCCTGGAACAGGAGGGAGATATCATCGATGAGGCTGAAATCGAAGCCCTCAAGCAGGAATACGGCCTTGACGCCACCCCGGTAGAGAAGTACGTTCGCTGGTTTGGCCGGTTTCTGCGGGGCGAAATGGGCCGGTCTTTCGAATGGAACCAGCCCGTAGGCAAGCTGCTGAGAGAACGTCTGCCCTATACGATACTGCTCTCCCTCATCACCCTGTTTTTTACCTACGTGGTTGCCGTGCCGATTGGGATTTACGTCGCCACCCGCCAGTACGGTTTCAGCGACTATCTGTTTTCGGTGCTTGGTTTTGCCGGGTTGGCGACGCCCAACTTCATGCTGGCGCTCATCCTCATGTTCCTGTTTTTCAAATATTTCGGCATTAGCGTGGGCGGCCTGTTCTCTTCGGAGTACGCCCTGGCCCCGTGGAGCCTAGCCAAGGTATGGGATCTCTTCACCCATCTCTGGGTGCCTATCATCGTCATCGGCACGGCAGGCACGGCAGGAATCATCCGCGTCATGCGGGGCACGCTGCTAGATGAACTGAGCAAACAGTATGTCATCACCGCCCGCGCCAAGGGCGTTGCCGAAGGGAAGCTGCTGTTCAAGTACCCGGTGCGCATGGCGATCAATCCGATCGTCAGTACGGTCGGCTGGCAGCTGCCGCGCATCGTTTCCGGCGAGACGATCGTCGCCATCGTTCTGAGCCTGCCGACCACGGGTCCCCTTCTCTTCAAGGCGCTGATCAGCCAGGACATGTTTTTGGCAGGTAGTATCGTGATGTTTCTGGGAATTCTGACGTTGATCGGAACCTTTTTGTCTGACATTTTACTGATCGTTGTAGACCCACGCATCCGTTTTGAAGGAAAGACGTGAGATGTCAACGAATGTAACAACCGGCGTTTCAAGCGGAGTCGAAGTACGGTCGGACGGGATTACGGCCGAAGAGCGCTACTTCCTGGCCTCACAGTGGCAGCTGATGTGGCGCAAGTTCAAGAGACACCGGCTGGCGGTAGTTTCGGTTTCCTTGCTGGGAATTCTTTATATCCTGGCGATCACATATCAGTTTTGGGTCCCGTATGGCCGGTTGACGAAACATGAGGATTTTCTGAGCGCCTCCCCCACTCGCATTCACCTCTTCGATAGTGAAGGTCGATTCCGAGGCCCATTTGTATACAAGATGGAGGGAGAAATCGACTTTGATACCTTCACCCGCGTGTATACGGAAGACACCTCACAGGTTTACCGTATTCGGTTTTTCCAAGAGGGAGAACCCTATCGGTTCTGGGGCCTTTTTTCAATGGATACCCACTTCTTTCTCCCAGAGGAAGGGGGCGTGATCTTTCTGTTCGGCACCGATTCGCTTGGGCGCGATCTCTTTTCGCGGACACTTGCGGGGGCCCAGGTCAGTCTGTCCGTTGGCCTGGTCGGCGTTCTGATCAGCTTTATCCTCGGCTGTCTGTTGGGGGGCATCTCCGGCTACTTCGGCGGCGCGACCGACATGTTGATCCAGCGCATTATCGAGTTCGTGATCATCGTTCCCACGATACCGCTGTGGATGGCGCTCAGCGCGGCGGTGCCCCCGGGCTGGTCACCGGTCAAAATCTACTTTTCCATCACCATCATTCTGTCCATCATTGGATGGGCGGGGTTGGCCCGCGTTGTGCGCGGCAAACTGCTTGAGCTGCGCGAGTCGGACTTTGTGATCGCGGCCAAAGTCGCCGGTTCCACCGATATGCAGATTATCGTTGAACATCTGCTGCCGGGATTCATGAGCTATCTCATCGTCCATCTCACCCTGGCCATCCCCAACATGATCCTGGGAGAGACGGCGCTCAGCTTCCTGGGGCTGGGCATTCGGGCGCCGGCGGTCAGCTGGGGCACGTTGTTGAAAGATGCGCAGAATGTGCGCAGCGTGGCCGTGCAGCCCTGGATGCTTATTCCCGGTCTGCTCGTGATCGTAACGGTGCTACTGTTCAATTTTATCGGCGATGGGCTGCGTGATGCGGCCGACCCCTACAAGTAACGGCAATGGCACAGCAAGAGACGGTTCTGGAACTCAGAGATCTGCACACCCACTTTCCCCTGGAAGAGGGGTTGCTGAAGGCGGTGAACGGTGTATCCCTCACGATTCACAGGAACCGTACACTGGGTGTTGTAGGTGAGTCGGGCTGCGGCAAGAGCGTTACCGCGCAGTCGATCCTGCGCATTGTGCCTGAGTTTGCACAGATGACGGGGGAGATTCTGCTGCACAAGAACGGCGAGGTGATCGACCTGGCTGCGCTGGCCCCATCGGGACGGGAGATCCGCGACATCCGGGGTCGCGACATCTCGATGATTTTTCAGGAGCCGATGACCGCTTTTTCGCCCGTGCATTCGGTTGGTGAGCAGATCATGGAGGCCATATTGGTCCATGACGATGTGCCCAAAGCCGATGCGCGTGCCCAGGCGGTTGAACTGCTGCAGCTGGTTGGCATTCCGATCCCTGAGGAACGTGTAGACGCCTATCCCCATCAGCTGTCGGGCGGCATGCGTCAACGGGCGATGATTGCCATGGCCCTGGCGCTCAAGCCGATGCTCCTCATCGCCGATGAACCGACGACAGCGCTGGACGTGACCATTCAGGCCCAGATCCTGCGTCTGATGAAGACGCTTCAGGCCGAGATGGGCATGTCGATCATGTTCATCACCCATGATCTGGGCGTGATTGCGAATATGGCCGATGAAGTTGCCGTGATGTATCTGGGGAGGGTGGTGGAATACGGCAGTGTCAGACAGATTTTCCGCACGCCCAAGCATCCGTATACCCAGGCCCTGTTGCGCTCAATTCCCAGGACGGGACGCAGGGCGCGGGTCCGTCTGGAAACGATCGAGGGCATCGTTCCCGTCCCCCTCGACCCGCCCGATATCTGTCCGTTTGCCGACCGTTGCACGCAGTTCATCCCCGGCCGCTGCGATGAAAGGGTGCCGGACTTTTTGGAAATCGATCAGGGCCATTCGGTGCGCTGTATCCTCTACGAATAACAGCTATGGAAACGAGCAATCTACTCGAAATACATAACCTGAGGAAGTATTTCCCCATCGAGAAGGGCCTGTTGCGCCGGGTAATCGGGCAGGTCCGCGCCGTCGATGACGTGAGCCTGAGCATTCCTGCCGGGAAGACCTTGGGGTTGGTCGGCGAGTCAGGCTGCGGCAAAACCACGCTGGGCCGCTGCGTCATCCGCGCGATTGAGCCGACAGATGGACAGGTGCTGCTGCGCATCGATGGCCGCGAAGCCGATATCACCGAACTGGATGCCAAGGAGCTGCGCGCCACGCGGCGCCATATGCAGATGGTCTTTCAAGACCCCTATGCCAGTCTCGATCCGCGCAAGACCATTCTCGACATTGTCGGCGAGCCGCTGCGGGTCAACAAGATCGCAAAGGGCGAGGAGCTGGAGCAGCGCGTGCGTCAACTGGTCGATCTGGTCGGGCTGGACGTCAAATATCTCAAACGCTATCCGCACGCTTTCAGCGGCGGCCAGCGCCAGCGCATCGGTATTGCCCGCGCCTTGAGCCTGCATCCCAGCCTTATCGTCTGTGACGAGCCGGTTTCGGCCCTGGATGTTTCGGTCCAGGCCCAGATTCTGAACCTGCTGCAGGATCTGCAGGCGGAATTCAGCCTCACCTACCTGTTCATCGCCCACGATCTCAGCGTCATCCAGCATATATCCGATCAGGTAGCCGTTATGTATGTCGGCAAAATCGTGGAGCAGGCGGAGACGGAGGAGCTCTTCCTGAATCCCAAGCATCCCTATACGGAAGCGCTTCTGTCCGCAATACCGAGCCCTGATCCTGACTCTTTACTGGACGAAATCACGTTGGAGGGTGAAGTGCCCAGCCCGGCCAACCCGCCTTCCGGCTGCTACTTTCACCCCCGCTGCAAATACGCCCAGCAGATCTGTCAAGAGGACATACCGCCACTCCTGGAAGTCGGCCCGGACCATTACGCCGCCTGTCATTTCGCCGAGGAGTTGACCCTGCACGGCGTGGGTGATTTTGAAGAGGATAGCCAGTGGTGAATCCTTCTGCCGGTTTCGGTTTCTACGCACGCGACGGGACAGGCGCCCGGAAGGATGGGAGAGCGGCTGTGGCTCTGATCCGGGTGCTGGAGTGAACGTATGGATACGCTTCTCTTCTGGACGGCGCTGTGGGTTGCGGGTGTAGGTCTGTTCGTGTACCTGATGATCACGTTGGTGCGCAGGCTGACAGTTCGTTTCAGCCAGGGGGTTGAAGCCAACGTCCGCGCCGCAGAGGCCATTGTCAACGACGAGCGCGTGCCCGAAGCCTGGGCAGCGCCCTATCGCCGGCAGATCGAAAAACTTCGCCGGACCGTTGGATCTGAAGCTGAAATTGAACGGGCTGGCCGACGCGGGCATAAGGACTGCTTGCACCGGTTGGACCAACTGGCGCAGTATTTTGAGAAAAGCGACCTGGTTGACAGTGCGGAGTCACGCCATGTCCTGCTGAAAGGACTGCAACGGCAGCGCGCAATATGGGTCGCCGGTGGGTGGCAGTACGTGATTGAAAGGGATGACAGTCGCTGAACCTGGCGGCGTGGGTGAGTTCGATGTCGTCGGGCTGGGGTGACCTATCCCAGCCCACAGTTCGGATTCTTCCGCAGAAGCGCACGGTCCATGTCTACAGCATAAGAGCTGTTTCGACCACCCGTGGGGGTGGATTTTTTTTGTTTGGCCCTTTTCCACCTGTCGTCTACAATGGTGCACACCTCCTCCTCAGTGAAACATTATATAAAAGACAAAACAAGGAGACGAGGTAAATGTAGAAGCCCACAGACGTGCCCACCCCTTCTTAGCCGTGAACGGATGCCGAATGGTCCGGAAACTTGCCAAAGCTCGGTCTCGTTTGCCTTTACGAACTGTTGAAGTCATCTCTGGTTCAGACAGATCAACACTGATTGGCAGCCTGCACGCTTCATGAGAAATCTCCACGGATTTATGCTGAAGATATCGCGTCGGTGTTTGTCGTTCCCCCTGAAAATGTCAAAGCGTGATCGCTTCTTTGTATGTGATTACTACCCCTGCGCCCCAATCGAGCCAAGGCGCATCTGACAAGGGTCGATCTTCTACGGTCTAAGGAGGGCCACCATGAATGCAAAACGCTTGAATCGACGAGACTTTTTGCAAACGACGGGAACGGTGACGGGTGCTACCCTGCTGGCGGCATGTGCCGCGCCGCCGGCGCCGCAGGCCGCCGAGGATAGCGGCAGTGACTCGGAAGAGATGGCAGAGGTGGTTACCCTGGAGTTTCTCTACTTTGGCAGCGCTGCCATGGGTGAAAACTTCGACCCCATTATTGCGCAGTGGAACGAAGATCATCCCACGATCCAGGTCAAGAAGACGGTTGTCGGCGGGATGACCTGGGGCGAATATGCCCAGAAGGTAGCGGTGATGATCGCCAGTGGCCAGGATCTGGACATCATCCGCATGGCTATCGAAGGTCTGCGGATGTTCGCGTCCAAGGAGATCATCCATCCCATCGATGATTGGATCCAGCGCGACGGCGACAAGCTCGACTTCGGCGAATTTCTTGACGACGTCAGTCCCTTCTTCTTCGAGGCCGGTTCCTATCAGGGCAAGCAGTACGGGATTCCGCTGGCTTTCAACATGATGAGCGTCTGGTACAACACCACGATCTTCGAAGAAAACGGCATTGACAGGCCCTCCGACGACTGGACCTACGACGATTTTCTGGAGATCGCCACGCAACTGACCCAGCCGCCGGACCAGTGGGGTTGGGTGCCGTGGATCGGCTGGTTTGTGGGTGTGATTCCGCACGCCTTCGCCTACGACACCAGTCCACTCACCCCGGATTGGAACGCGGGCAATACGAATGACCCCAAATTCATCGAGATGATGCAGTTCCGCCAGGACCTGATCCACGAGTACAAGGTTGCGCCTGAGGTCGGCGCTGGCGAGAACCCGCGGCAGAAGTTCTTCACCGGCAAAGTCGGCATGGTGCCCGACATGCGTAACATGGTGCTGGAAGGAACCAAGGCCGGTTTCACGGATTGGGACCACGTCCCCTGGCCGCAGAAGTATGCCCAGAAATATGAGGTTGGCACCGGCTTCTACTGCATTCCGCTGGAGAGCAAGCATCCGGAAGAGGCATGGCAGTTTATGAGTACAGTCGTGACCGGCAGAGCCATCGCCGAGCGCAAAGCCAGCATCGGCTATGCCAACCAGTCGCGGCGTTCGGTATCTACCGATCCCGACCTGTACGCAATCGGGCCCACTAACTTTGCATGGGTCTACGAGGCGGTTGACGCCGGCCTGGCCCAACATGCCCCCTCACCACCGGACTACCCCGAAATCGAGTCGATTGTAAATCGCTATCAGGCTTCGATCCTGTCAAATGAAGTGTCGGCCGAGGAAGGATGTCTGGCCGCTCATGAAGAGATCGAAGAGGTGATTGCGCGGCGCGAGCCAGGGGTTACCGGCATGTAGCGCGGAATTTCAGGACAGTCGACGACCGTTTCAATGCGGGCGCGACGTTCGCGCTCCAAGCGACCGGTCGCCGACTGTCACTTTCCGGTCGTTCCGTCGAGAATCCGGACGGACATGGCTATGGTATCAGTTAAGGCGGCGTCTGAGTGAGCATTCGACTATCTCGATTCAAAATGGGGATAGCCAGACAGGAAGCGCTGGCGGGATATCTTTTTATCGCGCCAGCCTTCCTTGTGTTCGTTGTATTTGTCGCCGGCCCCATGATCGCCGCGTTCGGCTTTTCACTGTTCAAGTGGGATGTGTTTCGGGCGGCGACCTTTCTGGGGCTCGACAACTATAGCAGGCTGTTCAACGACAAGCGCTTCTTCATAACTTTCTGGAACACCATCGTCTATATGCTGCTGGAGGTGCCGCTGAATCTGCTCGTAGCGCTGGCCGTCGCCATGCTCATCAACCGCAGATTGCATCCTGCACTCCGCTATTTCCTGCGTACCACCTATTTCTTTCCAGTCATTATCTCCTTTGTGGCGGTTTCGATTCTTTGGCGCTATCTGTTGATCAGCGACCCGACTTTCGGTCTCATCAATTTCTACTTCGCCAAACTGGGAATTTCACCGGTGCCATGGACGACCAGTTCACGCTGGGTGCTGCGTTCCATTGTGCTGGTCAACATCTGGAAGACTTTCGGGTTCAATCTGGTCATCTTCCTCGCTGGGCTGCAGAACATCCCGCGTCACTTTTACGAGGCGGCTGAGATCGACGGCGCCAACTTCGGGCAGAAGTTCTGGCATATTACGATCCCTCTGCTGACGCCAACCATCTTCTTCGCGCTCGTGATTGAGATGCTCCATGCGGTGCAGCTGTTCGATACCGCCTATGTGCTGACACAGGGAGGGCCGGGAGACGCATCGCGTCCAATCGTCATGTATATGTATGAGACCGGGTTCCAGGTATTCAAGATGGGATACGCCTCTGCCGTAGCCGTTATGCTCTTCGTGGTGGTGATGCTTCTGACCTTGTTGCAGATGAGAGCGAGCCGGGTCTGGGTCTACTATATGGGAGAGTAGGGGCAGCATGAATGTGTGGCAGGACGTTCGACAGAACCGCCGTGTTGGCATCGCCGCCACGGGTCTGCTCGATTCCCTTTTGGTCTTGGGGGGGCTGCTGACGATCTCGCCGTTTATCTGGATGATCGTCATTTCGTTCGGCCCCTCCAAAGAACTTCTGCAGATGCCGCCCAACTGGTTTCCATGGCCGCCCTATCTGAATTCGTATCAGGAAGCGTTCCACTATGTAAACTTTCTGGTCACCGGCTGGAACAGCCTCAAGGTCACTTGTGCCATCTGTATCGGGCAGCTGGCCACCTGTAGCATGGCCGCGTTTGCGTTTGCCCGCCTGCGCTTCCCCGGGCGCGAGGTTCTGTTCATCACGCTGCTCTCCGCCCTGATGATTCCGCCGCAGATGACGATTATTCCCGTCTATGTAATGCTGGCCAAGGTGGACATGATCGACACCCACACCTCTTTGATCCTGCCCGCTTTTTTCAGCGCCACGGGAACATTTCTTTTGCGCCAGTTCTTTCTGACCATGCCCCAGGAGATGGTGGATGCCGCCAAGATCGACGGGGCCACCTACTGGACCATCTACTGGCGCATCTTCCTGCCGCTGGGCGCGGCGGGCATCTCTGCGCTGGCCATCTTCTGCTTCAACTTCCACTGGAACGAGCTTTTCCGTCCCTTGATCTTCCTGAACTCAGTGGAAAAGTTCACGCTCCCACTGGCGCTGAGCTACATCAACGAACTCTACGTCAACCTGATCGGCGTGACCTACGCCGCGGTGGCCATGGCCGTGATCCCGGTACTGATCGTCTTCCTCATGGCCCAGCGCTATCTGATCGAAGGGATCACCCTGACCGGCCTGAAAGAGGGTTGAGGACCGGTCAAGGGCAGGTTCCTGCAGCTGACCACGGCGGTCAGGCCGGCATAACTGTCTATTCCACACCCACCACGCCACAAGAGAAGCGAAGAACCCATGGGACGTCTCACATATACCGGCGAACATCTGCGCGAGATAGCCTTTCCACTGGGCGGCATTGGCACCGGCACGGTGAGCCTGGGCGGGCGCGGGCAGCTCTGTGATTTTGAGATCGCCAACCGGCCGGCCAAAGGCCAGGCGCCGTTCCGAAATTTTTTCGCGCTCGGTGTCGACGATGGATCGGGAATACCCAAGGCGCGTGTGCTGGAGCGCCAGTTTTTCCCGCCCTTCACCGGCTCGCGCGGTGTACCGGTTCACCAGGTCCCCGGGTTGCCCCGCTTTGGCGAGGTCAGATTCACAGGCGAATACCCGCTGGCCCATCTGGACTTCGAGGACGGCGCCACCGAGCACCCTTTCCCGGTTCGGGTCTCACTGGACGCGTTCAATCCGATGATACCCGGCAACACCGATGATTCCGGGCTGCCGGCGGCGATTTTGTCATGGAATTTGGAGAATCGAACAGAGCGCCGGATCAAGGCGCTCCTGGTGGCTGTCGTGCCAAACCTGGTCGGTTATCAATTCTCGCCCTGGCCGGGAGATCCGTCCTGGCCGGGCGGGCAACAGGTGAACAGGGCCCTGAGCGAGCCGGGGTTCCAGGGAATTCTCATGGAGTCCGAACACGATGGCGGCCGTCATCCCATGGCCGGCAGTATGGCCGCGGTTACGACCTGGCCGGATACGACATTGCAAACGCGCCTCGGCGAGCAGGACTGGCCCTACTCGCTTCGCCCCTTCTGGTACCAGATATTGGGCAGCGTGCCTTTCGAGCAGGAAGAGGCCGCGACGGTCGCGGCGCCGAGCGGCAACCTGACCGTCGCTCGCCGGCTGGAGGCAGCGCTCGGCATGAGCATTACGCTTGATCCGGGCCAGTCGGTGACGGTTCCGGTGATCCTCACCTGGTGCTTCCCCAATCGCTACGTACAGCTTCCCGACGTGGATGAACCGCGCTGGGTGGGCAACTACTATTCACAGAGATTCCGCAGCGCCGATGCGGCAGCACGCTACGTGGTGGCCGAGCGCGAACGCCTGGAAGCCGGGACACGCGAATTCCACCGGCATCTCTACGCCGCGACCGTGCCGGACCATGCGATCGACGCCGTAACGGGCAACATGGCCACCATCCGCACCCAGACCTGTTTTCGCGACGCGTCCGGCCAGTTCTACGCCTATGAAGGCTGCAACCCGGACTCCGGCTGCTGCCCCATGAACTGTACCCACGTCTGGATGTACGAGCAGGCGCTGGCGTCTCTCTATCCGAGTCTGGAACGGGATATGCGCGCCAATGCTTTTCTCGTCGAAACCGAACCCGACGGCCGCATGTATTTCCGCACGCGCACACCGAGCGGAGCCGAGCCGTTTCTGGCCGAAGCGACGACCGCGGCCGACGGTCAGATGGCGGAGGTGATTCAGCTCCTGCGCGACTACCGGCTTTCGGGCGATCGCGACTTCCTGGCGAGGCTGTGGCCAAAGGCCAGGCTGGCGCTGGAATTTGCCTGGCAGCCAGGGGGGTGGGATGCGGATCGCGATGGCGTAATGGAGGGCGAGCAGCATAACACGACCGACATCGCCTACTATGGGCCCAATCCGCTCATGACCTTTCTCTATCTGGCTGCGCTGAGGTCCGGCGCGGCCATTGCCAGGGAGTTGGACGACCCGCAGACCGCAACCATTTACGAAGGGATCGCGGCGAATGGCGCCGTAAGCGCCGACGAACTGCTGTGGAACGGTGAATTTTACCAGCAGCGCCTGGACCTGGCCGCAGCCGCGGCAGACTTTGGGGCGAGCTACGGCATGGGAGGCATGGGAGATACGGTGCCGGGCGCCGGGGACAGTGCAGTGTTCCAGGAGCAGGGCCAGGCGCCCTACAACCAGGTCCATAACGGCTGCCTGTCAGACCAGCTTTTCGGCCAGTGGCTGGCAAACCTGGTCGGCCTCGGCCGGCTTGTGCCTGGTGACCATCTCCGAACCGCGCTCCGGGCCATCTATCGTCATAACTTCAAGCGCATGAATGAAGTGCCGACCAACTTCCTGCGCGCTTTTGCCGTCAACGAGGAGCAGGGGGTGGTCTACGCGACCTTTCCCGAGGAGCCGGGAGAGATTATTCCGCTGACTGCGGTCCTGCGTGCCCATGAGGTCTGGTCGGGCTGCGAATATGAGGTGGCCTGCCTGATGATCCAGGAAGGTCTCATAGCGGAGGGTGAGTCGATCGTAGAAGCCATTCGCTCACGGCACGACGGGACCGCGCGCAATCCCTGGAACGAGCCGGAATGCGGCGACCACTATGCCCGCGCCATGGCAAGCTATGGCCTGCTGCAGGCCTATGCCCGTCTGCAGATCGATCTGAGCCGGGGACGGATCGCGCTCTCGCCACAGGTGAACCGGGAGAATTTCGTCACCTTCTTTTCTGTGGAGGGTGCCTGGGGCAGCATTAGGATGGACGCGAAGCAGCTCAGTATCGAGTTGGGCAGTGGCAAGTTAGCGGTGAACGAGCTTGTCGTCGATGGGCGAACAATTCCACTCTCTGCCGGGATTACGGTGACAGCGGGCCAACCACTGGATGTGAAACTGCAATATATATAATATAATAGAATAAATCAGCCTCATTTTTCCGCGGAGTGGGGCAAGAATGAGGCTTTTACATACGCTCCTTTCGAGCGCGCTACGTGTATTTCAGTTTGGGAGGCGACCAAACCGGCTGGCCGCGGCGTTCAATTCAGTTGCCTGAAGGTAGTCAGAAACGCATCGTCTGTTGGGGTGGCACTCGCTGTGCGAGTGATTGACAGACGATTAAAACGTCGGCAAGGCCAGTTCAGTTGGTCGAGTGGTCCCCCTGTTCTTGGAAACCGAGCATACCTAAGAGGGAGGAGACAAAAAATGGCAGAGAAAAAGGCTCACGAGATTTCCCGTCGAAGATTTCTACAGGTTTCAGCGGCGGCGGCCGCAGGCTTGGTAGCAGCCGCCTGCGCCCTACCAGCCCAAGAAGCAGCACCTCAGGCGCCTGCTGCCGCACAAGAACCCATGATCAAGCGCGGTGGGCCTACATTGATTGCCCGTCAACAGCCACCCAAGATACTTGATGCGCACCTGGATACGGGACCACACACCCAGGTATGGGGACAGATACACGACAGTCTGCTGCATCACCGGCTCGTTGACTCTGAGACGGGCACTTTCGAGTTGTCGGGAGCCCTGGCAGAGAGCTGGGAACGCGACGGCGACACAGCCTGGATCTTTAACCTGCGTGAGGGGGTGAAGTTCCACGATGGCAGCGACTGGAATGCCGATGTTGCCCAGTGGAACCTTCTCCGGATGCGAGACCACCCGCAGTCGGTGGCTAAGGATGTCGTCGCTGAAATTGAGTCGATCGATAGCTTGGATTCTCACACCATCCGGGTCAATCTGACAGCAACGAATGCCGCCTTCCCCCATTTGATGGCCTACCCAGCCAGCAATGGTCGCACACGGATTGTCTCGAAGCAGGCCGTCGAGGAGATGGGCGACGATGGATATGCCCAACACCCGGTTGGTACCGGTCCATTCAAGTTTGTGGAGTGGGTGAAGGATGACCATATCACCGTCGAGCGCTTTGAGGACTACTGGCAGACGGGAGAGGATGGCCAGCCCTTACCCTACTTGGACTCGATAAGGTTCGATATGCTCACCGACTATACAGTGGCATTTCTGAGGTTGCGCAGTGGTGATATGCATCTGTCGGATATCGATCCCAAGGACTGGTCAGCGGCTCAAGGTGATCCGGCTCTGAAGAATTTTCCAGTCACTTGGGCGCCGACCACCTATGCCTTGGGTCTCAACGCCCAACAGGGAAAGTTCGCGGATAACATCCCGTTACGCAAAGCGCTTGCCCATGCCATCCCCTACGATGACCTGACGAAAGCATTGGGGCTCGGCCTCGGCTTCCGTTCCAAACATTTCTGGCCGAAGGGGGGGCTTGGGTATGATGACGATCTTCCCTACTACGACTATGATCCAGACAAGGCGCGCGAGTATCTTAAGGAAGCCGGTTATGCCGATGGTGTGGACCTGGTAATGCTGCAGTTTAACCGCAGTCAGGATCTCAGGACGGGACAGGGGGTTCAAGCCGCGGTAAAAGAACTGGGTATTAATATCGAGCTGGACGTTGTAGACGTTGTCAGGTGGCGTGAGGCAGCTCGATCAGGCGAGGGTTGGGACCTCAACCACAATACGCGTGGCTGGAGTCCGGATCCAAGTGGCCAGCGTCGTCAGTTGCTGACAACGGGCTATGGAAACTTTGTGCGTTCGTCGAACACAGAGATCGATGATCTGATGGCCCAGGGCCAGGCAACCTTCGACCCCAACGAGCGTCACGAAATCTATAAGCGGATTCAGGAGATGGTTTATGAAGACGCTCTGTGGCTTTTCATCTATGCCATTCCGAAAGCCCTGATCTTCCCGAATGAGTTGAGCGGGGTAACGGTGGAGTGGAGCGCTTGGAGTTGGAATGGGGCCCAACTGCATTGGACCTGATTTGAACGCATCACGACATTCGGTTTGGGATCACAGGGGTGACGGTATCGACACACGCGTGGACGTCGCCCCTTCTTAGCCATGAACAGGTCGGGCAACTCGTGAGCGTCGCCGTCGAGACAGTGCCGCATGACCAGGGCTGCTTGGGCATGTTTGAACGTTGAATAAGTTGCAGCGCTGGCTCAGGTGATGCATCCCACGTTCTTGGAAACCACGCCCGGGCCCTCCCCCCGGGCGTCTCGCCAGCATCCAACGCAGAAGGCCTGAGGCAGCCACAAACGCGCTCACATTTTGGGGATACACCCGGCTCAAACAGGTCATGGGCTGCGGCTTCAGCCGCAGAGATGAGTTCTACCGTCATCCCCCGCCCGCTATCGTCCCGGGCTGAACCTGAATGAAGGGATCCGGAAGAGGGAGCGAGACTTCCTCGACCACTGCAGAGCCTTCATCGAAAGCATCAGTACGCATCCCAAACGGTTTGGTGTGCGTCCATGGTAGCAATTCGAACTCGGAGTGCGAACTATTCTTGGTATCAGACTGAAGTCACTTTCGGGAATTCGCAAGGGTGAGGGATGACGCGCTATCTGGTGCGACGGTTTCTACAGGTCATTCCCGTTTTATGGCTGGTTACCGTTATTTCCTTTGCCATTATCCTGCTCGTCCCTGGTGATGCCGCTATAGCCCTTTTGCCCGAAGATGCCCTCCGTGATGAGGAACTGTACCAATTTTACCGGCGCGAGCTGGGATTGGACCTCCCTCTTCCGGTTCAATACCTCAACTGGGTAGGCAAGGTGCTGCAGGGCGACCTGGGTGTGTCCTTTCGCAACCAACAGCCAGTGTTGGAAGGGATTGCACAGAGGTTGGGCCCCACAATCGAACTCAGCCTTCTGTCGATGCTGGTGTCAATGGGGGTGGGTCTGCCCATGGGCATAATCTCAGCCATCAAGCCTAACTCCAAGACAGATGCTGCGGGGACCGTCTTTGTCCTGGCAGGCGTGGCGACCCCTAACTTTTGGTTGGGCATCATGCTGATTCTGGTCGCTTCCGTGTGGCTGCGTTGGCTGCCTGCCGGCGGTTATGTCCCGTTCTTCGATAGTCCGCTGGCGAATCTGAAGCTGATGATTATGCCGGCCATCACCCTTGGCACTGCACTGGCGGCCATCACCATGCGACAGACGCGTTCAGCGCTGCTGGAGGTGCTCCAACAGGAGTACATCACTACGGCGCGGGCCAAAGGCTTGGCGGCACTGGTGGTGATCATCCGCCACGCACTCAAGAACGCGTTCATTCCGGTCGTCACCATTATCGGATTGCAAATGGGAAGGCTCTTTGGCGGGACGGTTATCGTTGAATCGGTTTTCGGCATTCCCGGAATAGGCCGGCTGGCGATGGATTCTATATTTGGGCATGACATCCCTATGGTCCAGGGCGTGATGCTGCTTATGGCAATAGCCGTACTGATCAGTAACCTCGTTACCGACATCCTCTATGTCTACTTGGACCCTCGCATCCGCTATGGTTAGAGGGATTTGAAGGGGAACGATAACTGGACAGCTGGGACGGGAGAGGGGGGCTTCACAGATCGCCTCCGCACTGACACGACGATGATCCAAAAGAACCGCTTCAGCGTCCTGCGACGGGTCCTTGAGACACGGCTTGCCTGGACTGGCATCCTGGTCTGGGTCGTCCTGATATTGGTGGCACTCACAGCCGATTTCATTGCACCTTACGATCCCACAGCTTTGGATTACGGCGCTGTGCTATCGCCGCCCAGTCTGGCCCATCTGCTCGGCACCGATGATCTGGGCCGCGATGTCTTGAGCAACCTCATCCATGGTTCACGCATTTCGTTGCAAGTGGGTCTGGTTTCGGTTGGCTTGGCGACCGTTCTCGGGGTCCTTCTCGGGCTGCTGGCTGGCTATTGGGGCGGCTGGGCGGATGACGCGCTGATGCGTCTCGTTGACGCTTTTTTCGCCTTTCCTACCCTGGTCCTGGCCCTGGCCATCACCGCGGCGCTGGGTCCAAGCCTGAGCAACGTGATGATCGCAGTCGGAATTGTGAATACACCGGCCTTCGCGCGGCTGGTGCGGGGACAGGTTCTCTCAGTGCGGGAACGCGATTATGTCATCGCAGCAACCGTCGTGGGAGTAAGCCATGGGCGGATGCTGCGCCGCCACATCTGGCCTAACGTCACCGCGCCGCTCATCGTACAGGCTTCGTTGAACATAGCGGGCGCTATCCTGTCAGAGGCCAGCCTGAGCTTCTTGGGGATGGGGGCACCACCTCCAACGCCTAGTTGGGGGGCCATGCTGAAGAACGGGTATGGCTATCTGGAGCAGGCCCCCTGGACGTCCTTCTTTCCGGGTGCGGCCATCTTTATCACGGTTTTGGGCTTGAACTTCCTCGGGGACGGACTGCGCATGGCCCTGGACCCCCGTCTGTGGCAGCGCGGGAAGGCTTAGGCGGCTTCCAGAAAGACAACTGTCCCGGACTTCGTACTGCGTTTTGTGTAATGTGCACTGTGCACTGTGTAACGTGCATTGTGTAACTCCACTCGATGAGGTTTCAAAATGGCAAACGAGAACTATTCTGAACTGTCCCCAAGTACGGAGGAGCTGCAGCTGGTCGAAGGATTCCGGCGCATTCTGTCCGCCCCGGCCGGCCCAACACACACAATGGCGCGAGCCAGGCCAGGCAACGACTTTCGAGGCTACGCCGAAGGATGGTGGACACTCTCCTGGTGGCGACGGCCACTGGAAGAGACGCCGCCCTTGGAATGGGAAACGCACCCGGTTCCTGCCAGGGCTCTGACCGCGTTCTCCTTTGTAGGCGCTAGCTCCAACACCACTTACAATGTCTATCCTCCCAACCGGGCCCGACTGCTGGTTAACGGCGAATATGCCCTCACTTTTGACCTGGGGGTTCGTACAGCTATGACTTGGCAGGCGGATGACTTTCGGCTGGAATTCACGCCCAAACGTGTGCAGTTGCCGGCCGACGGTTACCACCGCCAGCACGAGATGCACGGCAACAGTGGCATCTACCGTCTGACCGTGCCCGCCCACCGGATCACACCGCAAGAACCGCTCCGGTTACGCGTCGATCTGGAAACACCTCACGCGGGAACCATTTCTTTTTTCATGATCAAGGATCGACAGGACACGCTGGAGGTTTCAGCCCACACCAACGCCGATCAGATTGCCCAACTCCAGGATGATGTGACGCAGCTACGACGGGTGGTCAACGCGCTCAGCAAACGCCTGTATCCGGAGCTATTTCCAGAGCGCGTCTCATCCAAGCAGATGATCCTTTACCACCATGGGCGAGACCACTGTAACGATCTGGATATTGCTTTAGCAGGTGACGGGGAAATCATGCTGGCCTTTCGCCAGGCCGCCGAACATGTGGCGCCCCATGGGAGGGCCATTTTAGTGCGGTCCGGAGACAGGGGACAGACCTGGAATCCCGAAGATGCTCAGGTCATTGCCCACTTTCCCTGGCCATTCGACATTCGCGTGCCCGTTTTCCACCGACTGGGTGGCGGGAACTGGCTTCTCAGCATTCTCATCTATCGGAACCACGACCAATCTGGTGAAAGAATTGAACCTCTGGCCAGCCGAAACGACTTTGAAACGTGGTTCATGCGATCTGTGGATGACGGCCGGAGCTGGACGATGGATTCACAGAAGTTGGACTCTGGGCCGCTGACAGATGCTACCGTGATGGCCCCCGCTGTGCGGCTACCGACCGGACGGCTGCTGCTACCGGTGTCAAGCTGCCTCAGTGAACCCCTTTCAGCCTCGCTATTCGCCTCAGATGATGAAGGTCAATCCTGGCATTTCCACGCGTCGATAGGGGATGTACCCTTGCAGTACACCGCGGTTTACCCAGAGACCACGCTGGCGCGTGCACCCTCCGGACGACTCATCGCCTTGATCCGAATTGTCGATGGAAATCATCTTCAGTCATCTTCCGCTGACGACGGCAAGACGTGGACACCGTGGGAGGAGACACCCATGCCGTCGTTCGGACACCGGGCGCGGCTGCTCACGCTTAGCAGCGGGGAGATTCTGTGTTCGTATGGCTGGCGTTGCCGACGCGAAGACGGCCTGGACGATCTGGGAAGCATCAAGCTTGCGCTCAGTCGAGACGAGGGGCGGACTTGGTCGGCGGAGGACAGGCGTATTCTGCGAGATGATTTCCTGAACTGGGATATCGGCTACCCGGTTACCATAGAATTGCCCGATGGTCGTCTATTCACCGCCTACTGGGGCAACCAGATGGAGCGGTTCTACATTGGGGGCAATCTCTACGACAGATGGTAAGGCAGCGAGTATTCGAATGTGCGGCAGCCGGGCTCTTTCGATGATAACAGCCCGTTCATCTTTGACGGCATCGTTGAAGATGAAACTGTTGGCGACTTAGGCCTGATATTTGGGAGTGCGGCCGCTGACGAACCGGGTCGTATCGGCTGCAGTGCAGGGACACCCCGTAACGCGCTTTACGCTACGCAAGCTACTCCGGCATCGTCCTCAAGATCAGTGGCTCAAGGAACTGCACACTCTTGATGATGCCTTCAGACGCGCTCATCACCGGGTCTTCGTGTTCGATGCTCAGCGCGCCGTCGTAACCGACGAGGCGCAGCGCGCTGACGAAATCGCGCCACCATGCCTCGCCATGGCCGTAGCCCAGCGTGCGGTAAGCCCACGAGCGCTCCGCCACCAGGTCCATGGACCGCATATCGAGGCCGCCGTTGAGAGCCATTTCAGAAGGGTTGATTCGGGTGTCCTTGGCGTGGACGTGGAAAATGAACCCCTCTCCCAGAGCGAGGATGACGACGAGCGGGTCCATGCCCTGGTAGAAAAAGTGACTGGGATCGAGGTTGACGCCCACGCTCGGCCCGGCGATCGCGCGCAGGCGCAGCATCGTGCGGGTGTTATACGCGGACTGGCCGGGATGCAGTTCGATGGCGACCCGGACGCCGTGATCGGCCGCGAACCGGCCGGCCTTTTCCCAGAAAGGGGTGATTACTTCATCCCACTGCCAGCGTTCCAGGTCGGCGTATTCCGGCTGTTGTGGGTGGGTGGGCCAGTTTGGGTAGGGTGTCCCACTCGGGTCGCCGGGGCAGCCGCTCATCGTCACGACGGTATCCAGGCCGAGTTTATTGGCGAGTTCTACCGTCTTGAAGAAGACATCCTGCGATGCCTGGCCGCGCGCCGGGTGCGGGTCGAGCAGGTTGCCATTGCAGTTGAGAGCGCTCAGCATCAGGCCGCGACTTTCTATCGAGGACGAAAAGGCTGTGCGGGCCTCCTCGTTTTGCAGCATCTCATCCAGGTTGCAATGCAAAGCCGGCGAAAAATTGCCCGTTCCGATTTCCACGGCTTCGATCCCGTTCTCGACAACCCAATCAAGCGCCTCGGTGAAGGAAGTTTGCAGGCTATCTGTGAATAGTCCGATTTTCACAACATTCTCCTGTCTGGTGGACCCGGGGAGCGCTTCCCGCTCCGCGTCCCGCCCGGCCGAATTACTCCTTCTCGTACCAGCCCGACCCGAAGATGAGCCCATCATGGAGAATGACCCATGAGTGCTTGCGCCCCTCTTCGCCCGTCTCCGGGTTACGGTAGACATAGCTGACCCATTTGCCCGTCTCGGTAGCGCTCAGAATGTCGTTGCCATAGAAGTATCCGGTCGAATCGACGCGCACGGAGGGGTCCAGTCCGATTCTCTCATTCCGGGGGTGTGCAAGGGTGCGGTCATCTTCACCGACTATGAAGACGTACCACTGCCCGTCCACGCTTTCGGGCGAACTGTAGTAGTCGATGGCGGCCTGGCGGCCTTCCTGATTGTAGAAGCGGATGGCATCCTGCACGAATGACTGTGTGTAGGCCGCCGGTTCGTTCTTGGTTGGGATGGCAACGCAGCCGGCAGCGAGGAGAGCGAGAGCAAGGACGAGAAACAGGGCGGCAGAACGAAACACGTTTATCTCCATATCGATTGAGATGGACTTGGATCACCTACGATCGTGCACTTCCATATCCTGGGCCGGATCACTCTTTTTCGTACCAGCCCGACCCGAAGATCAGACCGTCATAGCGCACCATCCACGTGTGCTTGCGCGCCTCCTCGCCCGTATCCGGGTTGACGGCGACGTAGCTGATCCACTTTCCTGCCTCTGTCGCGCTCAGCATCTCGTCCCCAAAAAAGTAGCCGGTCGAATCCACGCGCAGCTTGGGGTCCCGCCCCTTTATTTCGGGGTTGAAGTGCGCGATCGTGTACCCATCTTCGCCGATAATGAAGACATACCATGGCCCGTCCACGTTTTCGGGCGAGCTGTGGTGGTCGACAGCTGCCTGGCGGCCTTCCTGTCTGTAGAGGCGGATGGCATCCTGCACAAGTGACTGGGTGTAGGCTGCCGGTTCGTTCTTGGTTGGGATGGCAACGCAACCGGCAGCGAGGAGAGCGAGAGTAAGGACGAGAAACAGGGCGGCGGAACGAAACACGTTTATCTCCATTTCGGTTGAGCTGGAATTAGACTATTTTCGATCGGGAAGTTCCAAACCTCCCGCGCCGGACCATTACTCCTCGTAAAAGCCAGACCCGAAGAAGTGCCCGTCATGACGCACGATCCACGTGTGCTTGCGCGTCTCCTCGCCGGTGTCCGGGTTGTTGAAGACGTAGCTGACCCACTTTCCTGCCTCCGTAGCGCTCAGCATCTCGTCCCCATAGAAGTAGCCGGTCGAATCCACGCGCAGCGCAGGGTCCCGTCCGATCATCTCGGGGTTGAAGTGCGCAATGGAGTAGCCGTCGCCGCCGATAATGAAGGCATACCATTGCCCGTCCACGTTTTCAGGTGAGCTGTAGTGATCGATGGCTGCCTGGCGGCCTTCCTGACTGTAAAGGCGAATGGCATCCTGCACGATGGCCTGGGTGTAGGCTGCCGGTTCGTTTTTGGTTGCGATGGCAACGCAGCCGGCTAAGAGGAGCGTGAGCGCAAGGGTGAGAAACAGGGTGGTAGAACGAAACATGATTTTCTCCATATTCAATCACGTAGAATTAAACTAACTGATATAGTCTACTTTCATGCCCCTATTTGAACCAACATTGGCCTTCCCCGGTTGCGTAGGTATAATTTCTCTGTCCATCTGTTGGAACGCGCCCATCGGTAACATCTGATCCTTTCCCTATCGCATTCGTTCGATGCGCCCCCTGCGCCAAATGGGGCCCAAAGAGGCAATCCAATGACAGCGATGCGCATCGGCATCGGCTCGATCTTCCAGGAAAGCAATCAGTTCGCGGCTACGCAGACCGATCTGGCCCTCTTTCGCAACTCCTACGTCCATGAAGGCGATGCCCTGCTCCAGCTGGCGGGCACCGACTGCGAAGTCGCCGGCATCCTCGCCACCTGCGCGGAGGCGGGTGCGGAGCCGCTCCCGCTGCTGGCGGCGCGCAGCGTCTCGGGCGGCGCGCTCACCGATGACTGCTATACCGAGCTGAAGGAAACGCTGCTGGCGCGACTGCGGGCCGCGCTGCCGCTTGACGGCCTCATCCTCGCCATGCACGGCTCCATGGTCGCAGCTTCGCAAGAGGACCCGGAGGGCGACATCCTCAAGGCCGTGCGCAGCATCGTGGGACCGGACCTGCCGATCGTCATGACGCTCGACCTGCACGCGCACGTCACCCCGCGCATGGTCAGACAGGCCAATGCCCTGGTCTCCTTCACCCACTACCCCCACGACGACACCTATACCACCGGCCAACGCGGGGCCATCCTGCTGTTGAGCACAGTCAGGGGCGACGTCAGCCCGGTGACGGCCCTGGCCAAGGTCCCGATCATCTGTGGGGCCTGCAACGGCCAGACATTCGGCGACGGGCCCATGGCCCACCTGGAACGGCGGGCGCGGCGCCTGGAAGCCGAGCCGGGCATCCTCTCCGTATCCTGTTTTCAGGTCCACCCCTACAACGACCTGCCCGGCATGGGCTGCGGCGGCGTCGTGGTGACGGACAACGACCCCGCGCTGGCGGAAAAGGAGGCGCATGCGCTGGCCGCGGCGTTCTGGGAGCGGCGCAGCGCGTTCGAGGTGAAGCATTTCACGGTCGCGGAGGCCGTTGCGCGCGGCCGCCAGGTGGAGGGAGGCCCCGTGCTGCTGGTCGACACCGCCGACTGCGCCGGCGGCGGCGCGCCCGGCGACAGCGTCGCGCTGCTGGGCGAGCTGCTGGCGCTGGGCGTGGACGAGCCCACCATTCTGATGGTGGTCGACCCGGCCGCGGCCCAGGCCTGCGCGCGTGCCGGCATTGGCCAGGCGGTCAGCCTGCAGGTCGGCTACAGCCTCGATCCGAACTGGGGCCAACCCGTATCCGTCAGCGGGACTGTGCGCCGTCTCAGCGACGGCAGTTTCCGCTACGACGGCGGCCTCTTTGGCGGCACCTGGGCCTCGATGGGGCTCTCCGCGGTGCTGCAGATCGGCAGCATCCAGCTCCTGGTCATGTCGCAGCCGACCTACGACTGGGGCGATGAGCAGTTTCGCAGCGTCGGCATGGATGTGCGCCGGGCCAAGTTCATCGGCGTCAAAAATCCGATGAACTACCGCCACGCCTACCGCGACTTGATGAAGGCGGCTTTCATCGTCGACACGCCCGGACCAACCCCGGCCCATGTGCGCAACCTGAACTTTGAGCGTATGCAGCGGCCCTTCTTTCCCCTTGACGAAGAGATTCCCGACCTTGAGATACCGGTTGTTGTCAGCTAAGGACGAGCACCGAAGGGGCGCCTTACAATGAATTCAGCCGCCGCGCAACAGTTGGAAGAATGTATCGAGCAGTTGAGACAGGGAGAGTTGACCGAAGAACTGCTGCGAGACCTTGGCAAGGCACTGGAGGGAAACGGGTCCAGACGCCAGAGTCTGCTCTACCTGCAGACCGCAACCACCGCCGTCACTTCGCAAGTGATCGGCATGCTGCAGGTCGTAGACGGCGAAGTCTCCGACGGCCCCTTCGACCCTGCCGACTGGCCCTATAAGACCGTACTGGACGCCATCAACGCCGGCTGGCGCGTGATCCGCTTTCCGGCCCAGCTTTTGTCCAGTCACGGCCCGGATGTGCACGTCACCTGCGAGTTCATTCTGGAGAAATGGGAATAGATGGAAGCCTCGCTCTGGAACATCGGCATGAAAGTCGATGACATGGAAAGCGAAATCACATTCTGGCAAGAGATCGGGGCCGAGCTGATCTTACGCGAGAAGTTCACCGCACCCGACGGCGAGGAGGTCGATTACGCCTTCGTCAATTTCGGCGGCACGCGCATCTTCCTCACGCCCAAGACCGTCTTCGAGGACAAACTCGGCCACGCGCTGACGCCCGGCCTGACGCACGCCGTCTTCGAAGTCGAGGACCTGGACCAGGAGTACGATCGGCTCACCGCTATGGGCCTGGAGGTTCTGGTCGAAAAGGTGGAGATCAGCGCCGCCTTCGGCTCGCGCCGGCTGGCGTTCTTCCGCTCACCCAACGGTATGGTTTTCGAGATTCTGCAGATTCTTGAAGCAAAAATCTGAATGTTACTCTATTGGCTCACGTGCATGCCTGGCAGGAGGTAACCAATGGCGATGGAGGCACTTCGCGCGACGGATGACATCAAGGCTACCTTGACCGATGAGGAGGTCCTGGAATTCTGCAAAACGGGCATCCTCACCCTCGAAGGCGTGATCCCGGAATCCACCAACCGCTGGGTCTTCGAGTACCTCGACGAGGAGGGAGCAGACCCCCATCAGCTGGTGCGGGATGAACGCTTCATCGACGAAGTGCTGCTGCATCCAGCGGTCGCCGGCGCTGTCCGCTCCCTGCTGGGCGCCCGTTTCCAGCTCCCCGAGTGGATGGCCAACCATCGCCTGGTGGGGCCGGTCAAGGCCAACTACTGGCACATCGACGCCGGTTCCGACTTCGAGCGCGCCTGCAATCTGTTGCAGGTCTTCTATATTCCCCAGTCGAACAGCATGGAGATGGGGCCGACCCTGTTCCTGCCCGGCTCCCACCTCGTGCCGATCGCCAGAGAGGACATCGAGCGCTTCGGCAATCTGATCGGCCAGGAAGCGACCACCGCGCCCGCCGGCTCGGTCTTCGTCACCGCCTATTCGATCTGGCATAGGCAGCCCGACAAGGTCGATCAATCGACGCGCAACCTGTTGAAGTGGGTGTACTGGCGCACAACGCCGCCGGCACGCGACTGGAACGCGCGCGCCGATTTTGATTTCGCCGGCGCCGACTATTCCTATATGAGCAACTATTTCTGCGGCGGCCACCGCAAGTGGCAATCGGTCCCGCGCGTGGCCGAAATGTTCTACTGGCTGTGCGGCAAGGCGGACGAGTTCCACCTGGTCGGCGGTTCAGGCTGGCCCTACTCCTCCTCCGACCCGGGAATGCGGACGCAAGGCCGTTGATATCACCAGGACTCGTCAACGCTTGTCAGAACGGTAATCTGCGAGAGAAAACTCGGGCTGATCTGTGAAGGGCCGAGCAGTCACGCAAAGAAAACCCCGATGTGCCGTTGGTGTTCTTCGCGTCCCTTCGCGTGACTTCGCGGATCAAAGAATGGTGTTCTTCGCGGCCCTTCGTGGACAAAAAGGATTTCACCGCGTCCCTGCGCGGATCGATTTGTGGAGATCAAAACATGAAACTCAGCAGCGCGCAGATTGCACAGTATGATGAACAGGGTTACCTGTTCTTCCCCGATCTGCTGGACAGCGATGAAGTGGCCGTCTTGCAGGCAGCGGTACCGGAGATCCTCAATCGCCGGGGGCCGGAGATAATTTCCGAAATGGAGGATACGTCGTCGGTCAGGCTGGCCTTTGGCGCGCATACCTATTCCGAGCCGTTCCGCTGTCTTACGCTGCTTCCCCGTCTGTTGGACCCGGTCCGCCAGCTGCTGCGCGACGACGTCTATCTCCATCAGAGTCGTCTGAACCCCAAACAGGGCTTCGGCGGCGGCGCATCCTGGGACTGGCACCAGGATTACCCGCCCTGGCATTCGATCGACGGCATGCCCGAACCGAACTGCATCATGGTATCGGTCTTCATCGACGACTGCACCGCGGTCACCTCTCCCCTTCTGATCGTGCCCGGCTCGCAGCGCCATGGCCTTCTGGACGCCCGGCTGCACAAGGACGCGGCCGGGAGAGGCTACGCGCTGCATCACATCGACAACGCCACCTTTGAACGGCTCGCGGCGGAGAACGGGATCGAAGCGCTGGTCGGGCCGGCGGGGTCGGTCGCCTTCATCCATTGCAACGTGCTGCACGGTTCGGCCAACAATGTCTCCCCGTGGCGGCGGGCGATCATGTACCTGATCTACAACGCCGTCAGCAACGCCTGCACCGGCACTGAGCGTCCGTGGTATCAGAACAATCGCGACTTCACGCCGCTGCAGCCCGTTGACGACAGCAGTGTGAAGGCACTGGCCTGATCGGCGGCCACCGGTTTCCGCAGCCCACCCACCTGGAGCAACTGACATGAAATATCTGACCGCAGCCCAGCTGCAAGAGATCGGCACCCGGATCCTGAATGCGGCCGGCTCGCCCCACGCCGAGTCGGAAACCGTCTGCGAAATACTGGTGCGCGCCAACCTGTTTGGACACGACTCGCATGGCGTGATGCGCATACCGCAATACGTCGGCCAGATTCGCAGCGGCGCGATCAGGCCGGGCACGCCCATCGAGATCGAACGCGAGACAGCCGCCTCAGCCGTCATCCAGGCGCATCAGGGCTGGGGCATGGTGATCGCCCGGCAGGCGATGCAGCTGGCGATCGAAAAGGCGCGGCAGGTCGCTATCGGCACCGTCGTGGTGCGCGGCAGCCAGCACGTGGGGCGCGTGGGCGAATACCCCACCATGGCGGCCGAGGCGCGTATGATCGGCATGGCGGTCGTCAACTCCTACGGCACAACCGGCTCGGTGGCCCCGTGGGGCGGCGCCGAACGGCGGCTCTCACCCAACCCCATTTCCTTCGCCATGCCGAGCGGCGGGCCGTGGCCCGTCATGGTCGATATCACGACCTCGGTATTCCCCGAGGGCAAGGTCCGGGTGACCCAATACGCCGGCAAGCAGCTGCCCGAAGGCGTGATCGTCGACTCTGAAGGCAACCCCACCACCGATCCGGCCGCATTCTACGGCCCCCCGGCGGGCGCGCTCCTGCCCCTGGGCGGGATCGTGGGCCACAAGGGCTTTGCGCTGGGCATCGTGGCCGAGCTGATGGCCGGTGCCCTCTCCGGCGCCGGCTGCACCGGCAAAGAGCGCGAGCAGACCGGCAACGGCGTCTACTTCCAGGCCATCAACATCGAGGCCCTGCTTCCCTACGACGAGTTCATCGAGACCGTCCAGGAGCAGATCGCCTGGGTAAAGTCGGCGCGCCCGCAACCCGGCGTTGACGAGGTCCTCTTCCCCGGCGAACCCGAGTACCGCACCGCCCAGCAGCGCGGCGCAGACGGCATCCCGGTCGAAGACAGCATCTGGCAGGAGATCGTCGAAACCGCAGACAGCCTCGGCGTCACGGTTGAAGCCTGACCCGCGCCGCCGCTTGCCACACGCGCACGCCGGCCCGTTCCGGTTTGAAGCCCCACCGCTTACATGGCATCATGGAGTGCAATGCGCATGCCGTTCACTAACCACTGACCACTGCCTTTACGAGGTTCAGACAAATGCAAATTCTCTTTCTTCCCTTCAATCCCGTCATGCAATACTGGTACGATGGTTTTGTCGAAGCGGTCGACGGACGTTATCCAATCAAGATGTACGATCATGACAAGCCGGTCGCCCCGCAGTTTGAGGGTGTCGACGTGGTGGTGGCGTGCGCGGGCTGCACCCACGAGATGGTCGATGCGGCTGTGGATGCCGGCGTTAAGCTGTGGCAGGTGCTCTCGGTCGGCGTCGATCACTGGGACATGCCATACTTCTTCAGAAAGGAGATGCCTTTCGCCAATACGCCCGGCCCCTTCAGCGCCATCGCCCTGGCCGAGCATGCGCTTACCCTGATGCTCCTGATCGCCAAGAACCATCGCACAGCGCAGGCGAACATGCGCGCCGAACTCTTCAGCCTGCCGCTGAACGACGAGCTGGCCGGCAAGAAGCTCGGCCTGATCGGGCTGGGCGCTAGCGGGCGAGAGCTGGCCAAGCGCGGCCACGCCATGGGCATGGAGGTCATGGCGATCGACATCGCCGACATCCCGCAGTCGGTGCGCGACGAGTGTCAGGTCTCCTTCTTCGGGGATCCCAGCGCCATGGATCACGTGATCGCCGAGGCCGACTATCTGTCCCTGCACACGCCCAGCACCGCCCAGACAAAGCACATGATTGGGGCGCCGCAGTTCGAGTTGATGAAGTCGACGGCCGTGCTGATCAACGTGGCGCGCGGGCTGCTGGTGGATGAGGACGCGCTGGTCGAGGCGTTACAGAGCGGGCAGATCCGGGCCGCCGGCATGGACGCGTTCGCGACCGAGCCGCTGCCGAGCTCCCACCCGCTGCTGCAGATGGACAACATGTTCTGCACGCCGCACATCGCCGGCGTTACCAGGGAGACCACGCAGCGCCGCGGCCAGGCCGCCGCCAACAACGTCTACCGGGTCTCCCAGGGGCTGGAGCCGCTGCATCTGGTCACCCCGAATAGCTAAGTTCAGCCCGTAACCGCGTTTAGAGGCGCACAGTGGACGGTGACCTGTACCGTCCACTGATTCGGGAATCCCCCGCCAAACGCCGCCGTGCCCGCATGTCTGCCCGAGGCTACTCGCGGCGCCCTATGCGCTGTTTCAACCCCTCGTAACTGAACCGGTCGCTCGCAAGGAAATCGAAGTAGGACCTCTCCTCCTCCAGGACCCGTTGCGCCTGATCGACGACTTCCTCAGCGATCGCGAGGGGGATCGACACAACGCCGTTGGCGTCTCCGTGCAGCAGGTCGCCGGGCCGAATGGTCAGGCCGCAGATCGAAACCGTGATGTCCAGATTGGTATAAGTGCCGTATCCATGCGAGACGACCGCGCCGGGGCAGAAGAGCTGGAAGCCCGGCGCGCGCTGCTGAATGCCGTGAAAGTCGCGGCTCCCCAGATCGGTGACCACGCCCACGCCGCCCAGTTTCTGCAAAGCGGAGCAGAACATATCTCCAACCAGACAGCTGCGCGCGCGGTCGGCTCCCGTGTACTGGACCGCCAGGATCACCGGCTTGGGCGCAGCATCGACCATGTCCAACACCTCGTGCAGGCGCATCGGCCTGTCGTCGCCGGCGTAGGTCGTGTCGTGCGTGGCGGTTACCGCGAAGCCCACCATCGGCTCCTGCTCAGGGAACTGACACCGTAGCTCCATCGAGCTATATCCCGTGACCTGATCGCGCACCTCGAAATGTTCGATAGCATTGGCGATCGTGGCGCTGTCGATCCGGCGCAGCGCGTCGAGCGTTTCGGCAGAGAGTTGCGGGTTCGTCATCGTGATCTCCTTGAACCGGCCTCGACCCGCATGGACAATGCGGCGGCCGCTGGGTTGTGAACACTGAAATCTATGCGATTTCCACTCCGACCGAAGCAGCTGCTTCGGTGAGGGACTGCCAGATGTCTTCGGCGATGGGAATGCCGTCGCGCCGGCGGCGCTCGCGCGTGCGCGCCTCCATGTCGCCCGGCGCCAGTACCCTGTCGAAATCCGGCGCCGGCGGCACCGCCCGCACCCGCCGCTCCATCTCGTCCGCCCGTTCGGCATACTCGGCGAAGGGTTGAAACAGGTCCGCCTTGATCGCTATCATGGTGACGCCCTGGTGGAGAAAGATGGCGCCGCCCCGCCCCGCTTCCACGTAGCTGTCGGCGCCTGTGAATATTCGTCCCAGGAACTCTGCGGCCATCATCAGTGTATAACCCTTATGCGCGCCGAATGGCAGGTGCCCGCCGCCGGCGAAAAACTCGTCCGGGTTGGTGGTTGGGACGCCATCCTTGTCAACGATGCTGTAGGGGGGTAGCTGTTCGCGACGGCTGTAGGCATTCTCAATTTTGACACCGGAGAGGGCGGTCGTGGCCCAGTCGAACATCATCGTCGACTCTTCGCCGGCCGGCAGCCCGATCGAGATGGGATTGGTGTGCAGCACGCGTCTCTTGCCGCCGTAAGGCACAGATACAGGTTCCACCTGGCCGAAACCCCCGGCCCAGACCATGCCAACCATGTTCTCTTCCGCCGCCATCTCTACGTAGGTGCCCAGCCGCCCGATGTGGTGCGACTGCACGATGCCGACCACGGCCATGTTCTGTGTTCTGGCCTTGCTGATCGCCAGCTCCATCGCATATTTGGCGGTTACGTGGCCGAAGGTCCAATTTCCCGTCACCAGAGCACTGGTGGCGGTCTCCTGCATGATTGCCGGTTTGGCCGCGGGCAGGATCTCGTCATTTTTTATGCCTGCCACGTAAAGGGGGATGGGCCAGATGCCGTGCGTGTCCACACCACTGAGATTGGACAGCACCAGGTGCTGTGCCACCTCCTCGGCGTTGCCTTCATCGGCGCCGGCGGCCAGCAGGATCTGTTTGACCAGGGCATGAAGTTCATCCGCGGTTCTTGTTATCATGTCATCTCCTTAGCGGCCAGAAGCTTATGTGTGACGACCGTTTGGCAGCAGGCAAGCGGGTAGGGCAAGGCACACCTTCGGCCCACAGTTTCACGTGGAACAGTCCTTCGCTGTCGTAGTATAATCCTTATTCCTGTATGCAGCTACAGCAGTCTGGTGACTTCGCCTGCTGGATCGGGCGCACCTCGCTTCGTCCGGCTCGCTGAGCCCGGCGGATCCATTCCATTTCATGACCGGATTCGAGATGTGAGTCGGCATAATATGGTCGCAATGCCGTGTTCGTGAGCGCAGTTATCGAGAGTTGAACGGTCCAGAGAGTTGGCACCTGCGCACATGAGGGGGAAAGGTCTGTGAACGAGCGTATCGTCGTGATAGGCGGCGGGCCCGCCGGCGTAGCGGCGGCCAGCAGCGCGGCCCCCTTCGCCGACGCCGTTACCATTGTGTCGGATCGCCCCGTTGACGCCTGGCATCAACTTCAGCCCAGTGGCGTATGGTCGACTGGTGTGGACAATCTATTTGTCGCACCCGGCCCGGAGACTTCAGCGGCGAGAGAACTGCTGGGCAGAAGTCGGGTCACTCTTGCCGAGGTACATGCGCATGCAGACAGGATTGTCAGGCGCTGGAGCGCACAGCAGGCGCGCCACTTGCAAGCTCTTGGCGTAGCGTTCATCAAGGGAAAGGCATCGTTTCAGTCGCCTAGCCGGCTGAAGATGGCCTACGATTCCGATGACGACATGACGGTAGAGGCTGATGCGTTCATTATGGCCGCAGGTTCAATTCCGTTCGCGCCGCCGCCCCTGGCACAGCCCGCGAAATGCCGCATCTGCCATCCAGTATTAACGTGATCGGGGATGGGCCGACCGGATTTGAGTTCGTCCACATCTTCAGCGCACTCAGCATTGATGTAACCTGGCTTGTCTTGTCCGGGGGGCTCAGCTGCGCCATTGCTCCGGATGCCGACACTTTCCTTGTCGATATGCTCCTGCGAAGAGGCGTTCAGATCCGGCCGGGGGAGCCGGTCGCGGCGTTGAGACGATATGAGGATCACGTCACAGCCGTGAAGCCGGATGGCTCCCGCTTCGAGGCTGAGATAGCCTTCGTGACAATCGGGAACCGACCCAACGTTGCTCCACTGAATTTGGAAGCCATAGGCGTGCAGGCTGACGCGCTCGGATCTGTGCTCTCTGATGGATATGGGCTGACGAATATTGAGGGGATCTGTGTAGTTGGTGATGCGGGCGGGTCAGAGCGGGAAGTGTTTCAATGGCCCAAGCCCACGTTGCAGCACTTCATGCGACTGGGCAGGAAACCGGATCCTTTGATGAGACTGGTATGGTCATTCCTTTCCAATTCTCAGGTGGCGCAGGTAGGTGTATAGTCAGCCGCAGACAGTTCCGTCCGGAGTAGGGAAGTGGTAAGGCAGACTGGCCTGAAGACGTATATCTCAGGACATATGGAAGGCTTTATGAGGCTGGCGTGGAACCGGAACAGGCAGATGGTCGGAGGATTGGCCGTGGGCTATCAGGCTGTCGATACGCCGGCTCCCGTGTCCGTGGCTGTCAAGACAAAGACGACGATCGACACACTCGCTTTCCTGCACGGCCCCCATCCCGCTATAGGCGAGCTTCCCTCTATGACCGCGCGAGCCGCCTGTGTGCAAGCGCTCTAGATGGGGTATCTTCGGGCTCTGCTATAGCGCGACAGACCGCAATCCTACTGGCACCACCTCATTGAACAACCGCGGCTCTATCCGATCCGGCTCAGCGTCCAGATCGACGCCATCGTAGCCGGCGCTGGTCACCGTTCCCAGTACCTCTCACGGCCTTTCCCAGACGTTTCCGCCATCGCCGGCCAGTGTGACCAGGACAACCGAATATTTGTGTGACACGGCGTGGACCTCCTCCGTCACTATCCGGACTAAGACTGTGGCGTCGTTGTTGGCGTGGTGGTCGGTTCCTCCTCAGCGCCCGGCGTGGCCGGCGGCCCTTGCTCATCGGGCGGCGGCGGCTCAGATGTGTTCGTGGGCGTCGGTGTCTCCGTGGCAACCGGTTCCGCCGTCGGTGTCGGCGTTTCAGTGTCAGCCGGTACCGGCGTCGGTGTCTCAGTGTCGGCCGGTACCGGTGCAACGGTCGCCGTGGGTGTCTCAGTGGCGGTCGGTTCCGTCGCAACCGTTGGCGTGAGCGTCGCCGTTTCTGTCGGTTCAGGCGTCGGCGCGAGTTGCCACCAGAAGCTGACGCGTGCGACGCCGGAACTCTCAAAGAATTCGACCTGGAGGGCGCGCTCACCGCCAGGCAGACTCACATCGACATTGACAGTGCGGTCGGCGCCATCCTTCCATTCGTCCAGAATCAGCTGACTGTCCAGGTAGACGCGGGCGCCGTCATCTGTCCGCAGGAAGAAGCGATAGGTGCCGGGTTCAAAGGAGACGCGCCGCTGCCAGCGGGCGGAAAAATGGTCTGCGGGCAGGTTGGCCGCAGGTCTGCCCTCACCCCAGTTGAAATCTATCTGCGGTTCGTCCCGCACCAGCACTGGATTTCCCTGCAGGTCTCGGTTGCCGAAGTATTCACCCTTCCAGCCGCTGAAAGAGTCGTTGCGCTCCCACCAGAAGCGCATCAGGGCCACGCCCGTTCGCTCGAAGTAGTCCACCTGGATGGTGTGCATCCCTGTACTGAGGGGGACGTCAACCGTGTAGGTACGTGCGGGGCCCTCTTCCCACTCATCCAAGATGAGAGCGTTGTCGATGTAGAGCCGGAAGCCATCATCGACTTCGATGTTAAAGCGATAGATGCCGGCATCGAAGTTGAGCGTCCGAGTCCAACGAGCGCTGAAATGGTCCACGCCCAGGCTGCTATCTGCCTTTCCCTCGCCCCAATTGAAGAATATCACCAGGTCGTTGCGTGTGAGCAGGGCCGGTCCCGACTGGTTGGGATTGTTCCAATAGTCGCCGCGCCAGTCGGTGATGATCAGCGGCGTCGCCGTTGGTACAGGGGTGAGCGTCGGTGTCGCTGACGGGGTAGGCGTTGGTGTAACTGATGGCGTAGGCGTTGGTGTAACTGATGGCGTAGGCGTTGCGGTATCCTCTTGCTGCGCCGCCACTGTTTCCGTCGTAGCCGTAACGGTCACCTCCACGTCCTCGCCGGTTTGGAAGAGCGCGGTCGCCTCGTGCTGGCCATCGGACGTGTAGGCAAGGACGGTATGCGTGCCCGCTTCCAGCCAGCGCGGGCTGATCGGGTAGAGAAAGCCGGTGCTGATTGTGCCCGCCGTGTCCGCAGTGCTGGCAGCAAGGATGCCGCTGCGTCCGCGCTCATCGCGCAGCGCGATCAAGACCAGGCTGCCCGCTGGCCAGTTTTCGCCGGTAACCTGTACATAGACACCGGCGGAGCCTGACGTTGGCGATATCACAATGGCCGGTTCACCGCTATCTATCTCGACAACCGGACGCGTGGGTACGCCCACCGGCGGGCTGTACACTGGCGAGGCACAGGCGCTGAACGCCAGTGCTATCAGAACCAGAAGGCTGAACCGAACGGGGGAAAAGTGTGGGATGACAAGTCGGCGTGCAGTTCCTGAGAGGAGATTGTCGGTCTTCATCCGGGCTTCACTCCTGCGCGAATTGTTGAATGCGCTACCGACTTGCTATGTCGGCGCCGAGGCGGGCAGCAGATTAGTCCAACAAGAGCATCGTGTGCAAAAGAAACGAGCGCAGGCAGGAAATCGTTCCCGCGGGCGCCGTTCATTGCGCAACTATTCCGTTGAAGGAGTTCGTGGTAACCGTCTGGTAGGATTATACCACTAAACTACAGGTGGAATACAGTTGCAGCACGGTCGAATCGCACAACTGCCGGCGGCATTGATGACTGACGGTGAACTTGTCCGCCGCGCCCAACAGGGTGAGCGGCGGGCATTTGATGAACTGATAATGCGCCATCAGCCCATCGCGCTCTCTTTGGCGGTCGGCATCGTCGCTGATCGGGAGCGGGCGCTGGAGCTGACTCAAGAGGCCGTCCTGCATGCCTATCTCTCGTTGGACAGAATCCGCAAGCCGGACAGCTTTCGCGCCTGGCTGTGCGGCATCGTCGTCAATCTGTGCAAAAGCCATCTGCGCCGACCGCGTGTCGAAACACTGTCGCTCGAGCTGCTCAGCGGCGGCCGCAGTCTCGATTCGCTGCCCTTTTCCGACAGCGCCCCCCAACCGCATGAAGCGGCCGAGGCCAGAGAAACACACCACCTGATCCTGGCGGCCATCGCGCAGCTGTCACCGGCCAACCGGGACGCCGTCCTTCTCTACTACTTCGAGCAGTTGAGCGTGCGCGAGATCGCTTCTCTCCTGCAGATCAGCGTGCCCGCCGTCAAAGGGCGTTTGCACAAGTCCCGCCGCAAGCTGCGCGACCAGCTGCGTTCGAATTTCGCTGAAAGACAAAAGAGACCAGCCGCTGCCGAACAGACCAGGAGCACACAGATGATTCCCGTTAGCGTACTCGACATCGTCGTGCCGGACCCTGAATCCGACCATCGAATACTGATCCTTTTGGAAGAAGACAAGCGGCGCCTGCTGGCGATCTGGATTGGTCCTCACGAGGCAGACTGCATCGCTCTCTATCTGAAAGGGACGAAGCTTGTGCGGCCGATGACGTACAGTTTCATGGCCGGCCTGCTGGATAAGGCAAGTGTGCGCATTGAATCAGTGTCGGTATCCGCGTTGGAGAACGAGACCTTTTTCGCAACCGTAAACGCCCGGAACGGCGACGGCAGCATTGCCATCGATGCCCGGCCCAGCGACGCAATCGCCCTGGCCTTGCACACACAAAGCCCCATTTCTGTTGCCGCCGAGGTCATGGACAACGCCGGCGAAGAGATCCCGGACAATATGGAGATCGTGGCACAGGGGAAGGGGCTGAGCGATCTTACCAGCATCGATCCGGAGGAGATGGAGAAACGACAAAAGAAGCGGGAAGAATGGGAAAGTATGTTACCCGAGGAGCGGCGTGAAGAAAACCGCAAAAAGCTTCTCGCCCATCTGACCGATTCTGGCTGCCTGGTCCAAAGCGCGGCGCCAACCGAAGAGTAGACGCCGCCTTCTCGAGTTTCTCAGCTGCCGGGCGAAAGACCGCGAACCGCCGGCTCCTGAACGCCGGTACTGCGTCTGTCCGCGTGGAACCGGTGCACCGTCTGCGCAAAGCGGGCGAAGAGCAGATCGGCATCGTGGGGGCCGGGGCTGGCTTCCGGGTGATACTGCACGCAGAAGACGGGCCGGTCCGTCAGACGCATCCCCTCCAGCGTACCGTCATTCAGATTGAGATGGGTGATCTCCACGTTGTCCGGCAGCGTCCCCTGGTCGACGGCGTAGTTGTGATTCTGCGCCGTGATCTGGATGTTCGAGCTGTCCACGTCGCTGACAGGCTGGTTGCCGCCATGGTGGCCGAACTTCAGCTTAAAGGTATCCGCCCCCAGCGCCAGGCCGATGATCTGATGCCCCAGACAGATGCCGAACATCGGCCGCCCGCTCTCCAGTAACCTGGCAACCGCACTGGCCGCGTAGGGCACGCCGGCCGGGTCGCCCGGCCCGTTGCTGAGAAAGATCCCGTCAGGATCGAGCGCCAGGACCTCCTGGGCCGGCGTATCCGCCGGCACAACCGCCACCCGCAGATTGTGGCTGGCCAGGCGGCGCAATATGTTGTGCTTCATGCCGAAATCGTAGGCCACCACCAGTGGAGAGCCGTGCCCGATGCCGCCCAGCCACGGACCGGGCGCGGCATCGCCGGATGCGACAGGCGTCCATTCGCCCTCCGTCTCGTCGCTCCAGTAGTACGGCTCCTCACACGTGACCTCCTGCACCAGATCGCGGCCGTCCAGCCCCTCCCAGTTGCGGGCGAACTCGATCAGCTCATCCTGCGTGCGGCTGCCGTCGGTGCAGAGCGCGCCGTGCAGCACGCCCTCCTCGCGCAGCAGCCGGGTCAACGCGCGCGTATCCACCTGGCTGATGCCGGGAATGTTGTGCCGTTCAAGGTAGCTTCCCAGATTCTCGTTGGCGCGCCAGTTGGACACAACCGGGCTGACCTCGCGCACGATGAACGCGGTCACCTGGGGCCGGTCGCTCTCCACATCTTCGCGGTTCACGCCGGTATTGCCCACATGGGGCACTGTCATACAGACCATCTGGCCGCGGTAGGAGGGATCGGTCAACACCTCCTGATATCCGGTCAGGCTGGTGTTGAAGACGACCTCCCCCACGACGGTCGTCCGGGCGCCGAAGCCTTCGCCTTCGAAGATACGGCCATTGGCCAGGGCAAGCGAAGCCCTCACTGTGCCTCCTCCTCGGACGAGGAGCTCCCGTCCAACTGGATCGGTTTGCGGTTCATTGTTCCTTGCGTTCCCGTTTCGCTGTTCGGGCGACCGTATGCCAGCTTCAGGGGTTGCCACGCCTGCCATTTGAGCAGAGGCGAGGCCGCAGCCTGGGCTGTCTGCGCCTGACTGACAGGGTTGTCAGTCAGATTGCGCGCCACCGCTATCTCATCACAGTGGTGAAACTTAGGGCAATAGATACAGTCCTGCCACAGCTTGGGGCTGATGCTCCAACGGTCCACAACCTCAAAGCCGAGTTTTTCGAAAAACCCTTCCTGCAGGGTGAGCGCACAGATCTGGGCATATCCGCGAGCGGTCGCCATCTGCACCAGATCCTCCACGATCCGCCGGCCGATTCCCTTGCCCTGCCCCTGCGGCGCCACCGCCAGCGAGCGTATCTCCACCAGTTGCTCTGACAGAGCAACCAGGGAGCCGCATCCCAGCAGCTGAGAGCCGTCCGCCGCGGCCACCAGCCAGTCCGGCAGCGACTGCAGAACGCTCTCTTCGGAGCGCGGCAGCATCACGTTTTCCGCCGCGAAGCCATTGACCAGGGCGGCAATTCCGGCGATGTCCTCCTCAGAGGCCGGCTGAATGCGGATCTCGTTCATAACCTCGACAGCCAGTGACCGGGAAAGTGCACTAATGTGGATGTTCCCGGCCACTGACCATAGCTTTCCAGCGTTACATCTCCTGCAAGATTGCGCCCAGCTTCGACACGGCTTGGGCCAGCTCCTCTTTGCTGATCGTCAGCGGCGGCACGAAGCGCAAAATCTTGTCGCCCGCGCTCAACAGCAGCAGTCCGGCCTCGTACCCCTTCTCCATCAGCGGCCCTGCCTCGATGTCCATCTCTATGCCAACAATCAGGCCTTTGCCCCGAATATCGAGAATGTGGGGGCTGTTCAGCTCGGCCAGCAGCTCCATCAGATACTCGCCTTTCTCCTTCACGTCGGCCAGAAACTCCGGATTCGACACCCGGTCCACCACGGTGGAGGCAACGTGCGTGGTGAAGGGGTTGCCGGCAAATGTGCTGGCGTGATCGCCGGCATGGATCGTGTCCGCCACCTTCTGCTTCATCATGATCGCGCCGATGGGAAGGCCGCCGGCCAGCGGCTTGGCCGCGCTCATCAGGTCCGGCTCCACGCCATAGCCCTGGTAGGCCCACAGGTCGCCGCTGCGCCCCAGGCCGCACTGCACCTCGTCAAAGATCAGGAGCGCGCCGTGTTCGTCCGCCAGGTCCCGCAGTCCCTGCAGAAACTCGGGCGTGGCCGGGTTGATGCCGCCTTCGCCCTGGATCGGCTCGACGATGATCGCGCACACCTTGTCGCTCATCTGCGCGCGCGCGTCATCCAGGTCGTTGAATTCGGCGAAGCGCACACCGGGCATCAGCGGCTCGAACGGCTGCTGGTACTTCTCACGCGGCGTGGCCGCCAGCGCCCCGAACAGCCGTCCGTGGAAGGCGTCGCTGAAGGCCAGGATCTCATATTTGTCCTCGTGGCCGTGCTCGCGGGCGTAACGGCGCGCGAACTTGAACGCGCCTTCGTTTGCGCTGGCCCCGCACAGGCAGAAATGCACCTTGTCGGCGAAGCTGGAATCGCACAGTTTCTTCGCCAGCCGCGTGTGCGGCTCGGTGTGATACAGGTTGCTCGTGTGGTACATGCCGGTGGACGCGGCCTCCTTGATCGCCTCCTCCACCTCGTCGTCGCTGTAGCCGAGAACGTTCACCGCGATGCCGGCCACCAGGTCAAGATAGGCCTTGCCCGTGCTGTCATACACCGTGCAGCCCTTGCCCTCCGTCAGCACAAACGGGGGCCGCCCGAAAACGCCAAGCACGTAATCACTTTCGGCCTGAATAATTTCCTCTGCGTTCACTTTCTCCTCCTGAAGAGTCTTATATTTGTTGCTATCCACTCAGCCACCCCCCTCCTCCCAAACCGAGGCGAGCCAAGCGTTGTCTCACTATCCACCAACTACTGCAGTTGGGCGGTCGGGCCTTCGGCCCTCCCTTGTGCGGGGGGACACCCCCCGCAACGCCCCCCGGCAACTACACGCCCCGACGCCGTCGCGGAACTTTGGAACGGTTTGGCCGGCGACCCGTGCCCAACGGCCCATGTCGTCTCCAACCCCCCGTCCCCGCGGTTCCCCTGCAGTTCACCCTGCTGTCCCAATAATGCCGGTCCCACCGTCCTCCTGAACGCCGGCCAGATTCGTAATCACCGCCTGCGTGACGCCGCGCCTGACCGCGTCAACCGCGCTCCTCACCTTCGGCACCATGCCGCCGCTGATGCTCCCCTCGGCGATCCACTCTTCGCACTGGTCCGCGGTGATGCCGCGCACAACCCGTCCGGCGATCAGAACGCCGGGCACGTTGCTGACAAAGATCAGCTTAATCGCGGCCATAGCCGCCGCGATCGCCGCCGCCACATGGTCGGCGTTGACGTTATAGCTGAGGCCGTCGTATGCGCCCACGCTGATCGGGCTGATAACCGGCACGATATCTGCTTCCAACAGGGTGGTCAGCAGCCCGGTGTCAACGTCCTGCACCTCGCCCACACGGCCCAGGTCGCCCTGCGGATGCCACATCTTTTCCACAAAGACCGTGCCGTCATCCACGCCGCTGATGCCGATGGCCCGCACATCCTCGTTCACAAACTGGCGTACAATTCGTTTGTTCATCAGGCCGCTGAGCACCATCTCCGCGACGTCGAGGCTCTCCACATCGGTAACCCGCAGCCCCTCGATGAAACGGGGCTCCAGCCCCAACCGCTTTTGGAAGTCGGCGATCGTTTTGCCGCCCCCATGCACGACAATCGGACTCTTGCCGTCTTTCTGCAAACTCTTTACCGCCTGGACCAGGCCGAACAGAAAGGCTTCGTCGTCCAACTCATTTCCGCCAATCTTGAGGATGACGACATGTCCCCCCTTCTCCTGTGCCGGGTTAACGGTAAGCGTGTCGGATTCGCTCAGATTCATAGAGTTGCCTCGTGCCGTGATTGGAGCGCAAATGCTCGCTGCCAAAGCCGATGGGCGCAGGCTTCACACCGTGCGCCGTGCATGCTTTCTCTGTCGCATTACCTCGTATGCCAGCGCCGCCGCCGCCGCAGTCGTGCCCAGAGACGGTTCGAAACTGCACCGGTCGTACGGCACCTGCAAGTGTAGGTCGGCCTGCTTGACAAACGACCGGGTGACACCCCGTTTTTCCCCGCCTACCAGCAAAAAGAGCGGAGCGGTCAGATCGGCCTCATCCATCGGAAGCGCGTTCTCCTTCTGCGCGCAGGCCACCGTCAACCCCTGCTCGCGGTAGAATTCCGCCGCCTCGGCAACGGTTTCGGCCACCGCCATTGGCATCAGCTCGGACGCGCCGGCCGAAGCCCGCGCCACCGTCGCCGCCGCGCTCATCCAGTTACGCGGCCGCAGCGCCACACCGTGCGCGCCCATCGCATAGAGCGCCCGCAGCGCCTGGCCGAAGTTGAACGGATCTTCGATGCCGTCCAGCATTACCACAAAGGCCGGTCCATTCCCGTGCGGCAGCAGCTCTTCCAGGCGAACAAACTGTCGTTGCCCTGCCTCGGCCGCGATGCCGCCGTGGGAGTTGCCCTGGGTGACGGCGTCGATCTCCGCCGCGTCGACCTGGACCACCGGCACATCGGCCTCGCGCGCCCGGTGTTGCAGCCAGCGCACTGTCCGGTCCTGCCGGTCTGCCCGCAGCAGCACGCGGTGAACCGCGCGATACGGGGAACGCAGGGCCGCGGCCACCGAGATCTTGCCTTCCAGGAATGTGACAGTCTCTTGTTCGCTCAACGCTTGGCCCGATTCCGCTCGTTTCCGGCTGCAACAGAGACACACAAGTCAGCCGATGGCAGCTTGCTGGTTCCTGGCAACGCCATGTTAAAGGGTGGCGTGCAGATGCCGGAAACTGAATCCTGTCGATCACGCAGAATGGCAGCTACTGCAATCCCGCGGTCTCGTCCAGCCCCACCGCGATGTTGTAGTTTTGAACCGCCTGCCCGCTGCCGCCTTTGATCAGATTGTCGATCGAGGCGGTGATGACATACTCACTCCCATCCGGCAGCGTCGGGTCAGCCGGTGTGATGCCGATGGCGCAGCGATTTGTGTTGACCGTGTGGGCCAGGCTGGCCTGCACGCCGGGGGCCAGCAGATGGACAAATGGCTCACCGGCGTAGTTCTCCGCGTACAGCTCGCGGATCTGCTCCTCGGTCACGCCGGCGGGCACGTCAATGTACATTGTGCTCAGAATACCCCGGTTGACCGGCACAAGATGGGGCGTGAAAAGAAACCTGTGGCCGCGCTCCCCTCCGTTGGCCGCCCCCAGAACCTGTTCCATCTCGGCGATGTGCCGGTGACGGTGGCCGACGTTGTAAGGCGTGATATTTTCGTTGGCTTCAACGAACTGGTAGGTCAGGTTCGTCTTGCGGCCGGCGCCCGAAACGCCGCTCATGCTGTCGATGATCACCCGTTCCCCCAGCCAGCCAGCCTTGGCCAGCGGGTACAGGCCCAGATTGACACTGGTGGGATAGCAACCGGGGTTGGCTATCAACTGTGCGCCGTCCAGCTGGCTGCGATACAGTTCGCATAGGCCGTAGCGGGCCTCGGCACACAGCTCCGGCGCGCTGTGGTCGATGCCGTACCAGCGCTTGTAGACGTCTACGTCCTTCAAGCGGAAGTCGGCGCTCAGGTCGATTACGCGCACGCCGGCGGCGTAGAAGCGTTTCACCGCCTCCATCGACTCCGCATGCGGCAGACACAGAAATACGACATCCACCTCATCTGCGCGCAGATAGGCACTTTCCAGGTTGATCAATGGGTAGTCCCAGGGCGTGCTGAAGATCTGGTCGAAGCGCTTGCCGGCATTGCGCTCGCTCGTCAGCCAGCCCACCTCAAGCTCCGGGTGCCGGTGAATCAAAGTGATCAGCTCGTACCCGATATAACCTGTTGCGCCGGCGATTCCTGCCTTATGCATCTTTTCTCTCCCTATCGCTCTATGTCTCGACCTGTTCCGAAATGTCCACCGGTTGCTCAGGCCTGATGAATGCGTTTCGTTGCGCCCTGCGAGCGCGAGATAAAAAAAGCCCCCCGTCCGGGGAGCTTTGCAATCGGCTGATTCCCTCTGAGGAAACCGGGCCCACGCGCAAATGCCCAGACGGATGTCTGGTTATTGGCGGGGACGCCTCCTCAACTGGGTACTGCACGTCTTGGCTGGGTTCATGCTTGCTTCTTCAGTGGAAAAGTCTATCTGAATGACAGTCTAGCACGCGGCTGTCACGCTGTCAAGCGTCATCATAACCGAAATGCATTCGATCAACGTTCAGAACTGCACCACGAGCCACCGGTATCCCGGATTTCAATCGGGATCGACCATATGCAGCTCGGTGGAGATATCGATACTGCCCTCGAGACTGCGGGCCACAGGGCAAAACTGGGCATGGAACCCGTGTACCCGTTCCGCGGTCTCCCGCTGATCGGGGGCCACTTTCAGTGTGTACGTGGCGTGAATCCGCTTGATGACCAGTACATTGCCGTCCTTTTCGATCTCAGCTTCCACGTCGGCTGACAGGTAGCCGTCGCCCGCAGGTATCTTGCGCGCCTCCAGCGCGCCCCCGAAGGTGCCGGTCAGTCAGCCGCCTGTGGCTGCATTGATATAGTCGAGCGTGGTGGCATGCGGCTCGTGGACTTCGGTGTCCACGCCGTAATGTTCGGCCACTTCGGAATGGACGCCGAACTTCGTGTGTCCCTCCTCAGCCGGTAGAAACGCTCTGCGCAGCGGTCCTTTCACCCGCTCGATGCGCACTTTCGAGCGATATGCGACATCTCCCATCTTCTTTCTCCTCGGATTGACTTTGCCGGATTTTCCACGGAGGCAGATCTCTAGCACGCTGTCAGGGTATCAACGCCTGCACGCGCCAACCTGACCACCACGAATCAGTACAGAGTAGATGCACGATGCAGGTATATTGTAGGCGGGGCACTTCCAGACAGCAAATCCCCCTCCGGAGCGGCGGACGTCCTACTCAAACGCACATGGAGTGTCTGAACGGTGGCTCCCATACGGCCGGATTGACAACATTTTGTTAAGGGAAATCTCAAAAAGGTATTGAAATTGCTCAATCCGCGTGCTATACTGTACGAATGCGCGCGGGGCGCATGCTTTCTTACAGTTTCTTAACCCAATGTCCTGTGAATGTTTCACATGAAACATTCACCAGTTCGGATCCGTCCTTATAGAGGATGCGTCAGAGAGAAGGCGGACCCGTCGCATCCGTTTACGTGTTGGATTCCTGATCGCCGTGGAGCGGCCCGCATGTCGGCAAACAACCTGGCTGCAGCGAAATGCACAGCAATCGAAGAGCCGAATAGCAAGGCAGACTCCACCGCGCCCGCCGGAATCCCGGTAATCGACTATGAGGGCAGCGGCTATCGACAAGACTTCTGGGAAGGCCAGGGACGCGAGTACGAGGATGCCGTCGAACGGATCGCGCTTCAGCGCCTTCTGCCCCCACAGGGAGGCCGTATCGCCGAAATTGGGGCCGGGTTTGGCCGCCTGGCCGATCTTTACCTCGGCTACGACCAGATCGTGCTCTTCGACTACAGCCGCACGATGCTGGCCGACGCCGTACGCAGATGGGGGCACGACCCGCGCTTTGTCTTCGTCGCCGGTAATCTTTACCAGATGCCCCTGGCTGCCGGCTCGCTTGACACGCTCGTCATGGTGCGGGTGATGCACCATCTGGCCGATGTGCCGGCCGCGCTGGCCCAGTTGCAGCCGCTTCTGCATCAAAGCAGCGCGGCTGTGTTGGAATATGCCAACAAGCGCAACCTGAAAGCGGTTCTGCGCTGGCTCACACGCCGACAGCCCTGGTCGCCGTTCGACCCGGCGCCGGTGGAGTTCGTCGCCATGAATTTTGACTTTCATCCAGGCTGGATGGCCGCAAAAATGAAAACCGCCGGCCTGCGCGTGGAAGAACGCTTTGGCGCATCCCATTTCCGCCTGCCGGCGCTCAAGAAAAATCTGCCGGCCGATCTGCTCGCTCGTCTGGACAGCCGTCTATTTCACATCGGCGGCAAGCTCCCCCTTGCGCCCAGCATCTTCGTGCGCGCGGCTGCATCAGACGCGGCAGAGCGGCAGCAACGTGAAGCCCGTCCGGGCGAAACCGGCCCTGCACACCTGTTCCGTTGTCCGTCCTGCGCAGCCCATCCCTTGGCTGCCACCGGCCCGACCCAGCTTCAATGTCCCTCCTGCACCCGTCAATACGGGCAAACGGATGGCATCTGGGACTTCAAGCTTCCGACGTAACCCTTTCGCAGCGTTGAGCCAGGGGTCGCGTGGGAGATGCCCCCCACACGATCTACCCCGATCGTATCCGGGCCATTTGAGATGTTCTCTACGGAGAGGTACATCTCTCTATGGTAAGTTGACCATCATTTGAACATTGCTACGCGCCAACGATGACGCCTGGCCGCATCGTGTCCGGTCACCCGCGGACAGTGCTTATAAATCTACGAAGAGAGGTGACAATGGCTGAAGAAATACTTCTAACAAAGGAACTTACACAAGAGCGCAATGGGGATCTGAAAGAGTCCTTGCCCAAAAATGGCGCAGCGCAGGCCGACCTGCAGTTTTCCAATCCGCAGGAGACCCTCGCCCATCTGCTCAAACTCGGCCGCGAAAAAGGCTTTGTCAGCTACGATGAGGTGCTGCAAGTCATGCCCGAAGCCGAAAACGATGTTGAGCAATTGGATGACATCTTCGCATCCCTGTTGGATCAGGGCATCTCTGTCGGGCAGGCCAAAGAGGAAGTTCCTACCGAAGGGAAGAAGGATGCAGCCGAAGGCGCGGAAGAGGACGAATTCGATCTGAGCCAGATCGAGATCGACGACTCCATCAGCCTCTATCTCAAGGAGATCGGCCGCGTTCCCTTGCTGACCGCCGCCGAAGAGGTCGATCTTGCCAAACGCATGGAGGCCGGCCGCGATTCCCGCCAGCGCCTCAATCAAGAGCAGGTCGAATGGGAAGAGCGTGAACATCTGCTCTGGCTAGTGCGCGACGGACGCTCCGCACAGGAGCATCTGATCAAGGCGAACAGCCGCCTCGTCGTCAGCGTCGCCAAAAAGTATGTCGGCCGCGGCGTTCCCTTCCTGGACCTGATCCAGGAGGGCAATATCGGTCTAATCCGCGCCGTCAAGAAGTTCGACTACTGCCGCGGCTACAAGTTCAGCACCTATGCCACCTGGTGGATCCGGCAAGCCGTCACGCGCGCCATCGCCGACCAGGGGCGCACGATTCGCGTGCCGGTGCATATGTACGAGCAGATCAACCGCCTGACCCGCACAAGCCGCCAGCTCGTGCAGGAGCTGGGCCGCGACCCGACCACCGAGGAGATCGCTGAGGAGCTGGGCGTCACCCCGCGCAAGGTCGAGCACATTATGCGGGTCAGCCAGCGGCCCCTCAGTCTGGAAATGCCGGTCGGAGAGGAAGAGGACAGCTACCTGGGCGATTTTATCGAGGACGAGGACGCAGACAGCCCGCAGGACTCCGCCGGCCGTCAGATCCTGCGAGAGGTGATCGACGAAATCTTCCAGAGCCTGACCCCCCGCGAGGTGCGGATCCTGCAACTCCGCTTCGGATTGGTCGACGGCTACAACTATACGCTCGAAGAGGTCGGCAGAAAGTTCGGCGTCACACGCGAACGCATCCGCCAGATCGAGGCCCAGGCACTCAGCCGCCTGCGCCACCCCAGCCGCAGCCGCAGACTGCGCGACTACCTCTAACGGCGAGGAGAGAGTGAAGAGGAGTGAGGAGTGAGAGACTGAAGCAAGTCAAGGAGATTCTCTCACTCCTCACTCCTGGTGTTTCTCACTTCCCGACTTCAGCGCACATCCCCTTCCCCGCCGATAACGCCCCGCTCCAACCGGTCGAACAGCTTCGTAATATTCTGCTCCGCCACCTCCTCCAACGACAGGTCCAGTTCCGTACAGATCTGCGTCAGGTACCAGAGAACGTCACCCAACTCGTCTTTCAACGCCGTCCGGTCGTCCTCCGAGATGACTCCCTCTTTGTCGCGGAAAATCTTCTTGATCTTGCCCGCCACCTCACCCGCTTCATTCACCAGCCCCAACGTCGGATACACGATCGCGTGGTCTGTGTGAATCAGGCTCCATGTCTTGCGGGACTCCGTCTGATACCGGTTGAAATCGATCGTCGCCATGCCTCTCTCTTTCACTGAAGGGAAGTACCTGCTCTGCCATCACGGTCCGTCAACCACTGGTGTTCACTAAAAACCAAGAACTGAAAACAAAAAAGGCCCGACCGTGCAGTCGGGCCTTCAGTTTGCCTTCGTCGCGGCTATACGTCCAGATTGCGTACCTCGTGGGCGTGCGTCTGGATGAAGCGGCGGCGGGGCGGCACACTGCTGCCCATCAGCATATCGAAGGTGCGGTTGGCCTCCGCCGCATCCTCTACCTGCACTTGCAGCAGCGTCCGGAATTCCGGGTTCATCGTCGTGTCCCACAACTGCTCCGGGTTCATCTCGCCCAAACCCTTATAGCGCTGTTCCAGCTTGATATTCTCTGAACCCATCTCCTTCCGGATCTGGGAAAGAGCGATGTCGTTGTACACATACTGCTCCGACCGCTTTGCCTTGCCGTTCTGCCGTTCTGTGATCTGCACCTTGTACAGGGGAGGCTGCGCAATGTACAGGTGGCCGTTTTCGACCAGGGGCCCCATATACCGGAAAAACAGCGTCAGCAGCAGCGTGCGGATGTGAGCGCCGTCCACGTCCGCATCCGTCATTACGATGATGCGGTTATAGCGCAGGTTGTCTACGGTAAAGTCATCGCCCACGCCGGTACCCATCGCGGTGATCAGCGACTGGATCTCCTTGTTGCCCAGGATCTTGTCCAGGCTGGTGCGCTCCACATTCAGGATCTTGCCCCGCAGCGGCAGCACGGCCTGAAAACGCCGGTCTCGGCCCTGTTTGGCGCTGCCGCCTGCACTGTCTCCCTCTACAATGTAGAGTTCGCTCTCATTCGGGTCGCGGCTGGAGCAGTCTGCCAGCTTGCCGGGCAGGGTCAGGCTCTCCAGCGCGCTCTTGCGGATGACCAGCTCGCGGGCTTTGCGGGCCGCTTCCCGGGCGCGAAAGGCCACCTGGCATTTGTCGGTGATCCGTCTGGCCTCGCGCGGGTTCTCCTCCATCCAGCTGTTGATGCCCTCGGCCACAGCCGTCTCGACGTGATAGCGCACCTCGTTGTTGAGCAGCTTCAGCTTGTTCTGCCCCTCAAACTGTGGCTCCACAGCTTTAACACTGATGATGGCGGTCATCCCTTGGCGCGTATCATCCCCACTGAAGTTGGGATCATTGTCCTTCAGAATCCCCTGCTTGCGGGCATAGTCGTTGATCTGCCGCGTCAGCGCAGCGCGCAGGCCGGTCAGATGGGTGCCGCCGTCGGGCGTGTTGATCGTGTTGGCAAAGGCGAAGATCGATTCATTGTAGCCCTCTGTGTACTGGATGGCCACCTCCACATGGGTCGTATCGACCTGCATGTCAACGTAGACCGGCTCGTGCAGAACGGTCCGGTTCTTGTTGAGATAGCGCACGAAAGTCTGCACGCCGCCCTCAAAATAGAAGCTGATCTCGCGCGGCGCCTCCCCGCGTTCATCGACAAAATGCAGATCGATACCGCGTGTCAGGAAGGCCATCTCCCGAAAACGGGTCACCAGCGTCTGCCAGTCATATTCGAGAACGTCGAATATCGTATCGTCGCGCAGAAAACGTTGGATCGTGCCTGTCTCGCCGCGCTTACATTTGCCCACTTGCTCCAGTTCGGTCACCGGCACGCCGCGTTCAAAGCGCTGCCGCCAGACTTTCCCGTCCCGCTTGACCTCCGTCTCCATCCACGTGCTCAGCGCGTTGACCGCGCTCACGCCGACGCCATGCAGACCGCCGGAAACCTTGTAGCCGACATCGCCGAACTTGCCGCCGGCGTGCAGCTTTGTCATCACCACCGTCAGCGCCGGCAGGCCGGTCTGCTTCTGTGTACCCACTGGGATGCCGGCGCCGTTGTCCTCTACGGTGACACTCTCGTCCTTGTGGATAGTCACCACGATATTATCGCAGCGGCCCTGCATCGCCTCGTCGATGGCGTTATCCACTACTTCGTACACCATGTGGTGCAGGGCTTTTGTATCGGTCCCGCCAATGTACATGCCGGGCCGCTTCCGCACCGCCTCCAGGCCTTCCAGCACCTGAATCTGGTCGGCGCCATAAACGAAGTTCTGCTTGTTCATCTTTTCTGCCACGTATACCTCCGGTCGTTTCAGACGAGGCCGCTGCCCGTTTCAGAGCATTCAGCCCCAATACATCATCGTTGGTTACGGTTGCCCGTTCTGAGCTTGTCGTCAAGCCGGGTCGGTCGGTGTCTGCCGAAAGAAGATCGGGGAGCGTCCGCAACACTACCCTCACGCCGACAATGTGTCAGGCAAAACTTTCCGATTCTTCCTGCTGCATCGCCAGGATGCGCGTCCGGTAAAAGACCAGCAGTGACATCGCCAGCCCCGTGCCGATGAAGGTGTTCCCCAATGTGGCCAATGCCACGCCCAGCGTATGCCACTGGGTAATCTGGCGGAACAGCAACCCCATTCCCGTCGAAATCAGCGTTGTCAGCAGAACAAAGCCGACGGTGTGCCAGAAGTTTTTGCGCACCAGGTGAATGCTGCGGCGCACCGCGCTCCCAATCGCCAGGTCGTCCAGCACCAGCGCCGTCGTCACAAAATAGAGATAGAGCAGGATCACCATTATCAGGCCGCCGAACAGGAACAACGCCCCGGATCCTAACACCGGGCTGATCAGCGCCAGCACTGTGACCCCTATCACACCTGGAATGTAGATCATCAGCAGGCCGAGGCCGAAGAAGACCAGGAAACCGATCGTGCGCAGCCAGTGGCGGACGATGCGGCCCGCCAGTATGTTGAGCGAGAGCGTCTTCTGTGCTTCCCCGATCGGCAGATTTTGGGCCAGCAGATTCATATAGGTCGCGCCGATCAGCAGGCCGGCCAGGCCAAAGAGCAGTGACAGCAGGCCGGCGCCGCCGATCGAGTCCACTTCGACGCTGGGATGGCTTCCCTTAATCCCGGGCAGCGTCGCCAGCAGGCTGGGCACATGATACAGCAGGCCGTTGACCAGAAATTGCGCCAGATTGCTCGTCTCACCGAACACTTGGAGCAGCTCGCTCATCTGGTCCAGCGCAAACGGGCTCTCCTCCGCCAGTTGCGGATCCGCTGCCAGCTCGGTGTAAAAATCGGCCAGCCTTCCCAGCAAAGGGCTGATGCTCCAACGCGGCAAGACCCACAACACCGCGTCCAGCAGGAGCGGCAACAGCAGCAGGCCGGGTCGCTGGCTGACAAAGCGGTAACCGGTTGAAATACTGTCTATGATACCCACAAACGCTTCCCTGTTCGGCCGGACAAACTCCTCTCTAGTCCGTCCTCAAATTGGCGTTTTCGCGGTACAGTTTAGCCTTCTGATTTTATCACATTGGCCGAAAATTGGCGAACGACAGCGGCCCACTTCTTCGATCACAAAGCCTCCAATACTGCTCTGTAAACGGATTAGACGCGAAGGGTAGACCGTTCTACAATTGACTGACCGGTGATCAGTGTGTCTGATGATAGATCGGGAAAATCGTACTCGACAGACAGGGTCTTTGGCGGGTCAGTCAGCGATTTTCTTGCAGGCGCAACCTGGTTCCGCGGGACTCAACTTGACGCAACGTCCGCACTGTGCAGTAACCGCACTGCGCAACGACCAAAGGAGAAAGCATGGCCTCATTTGCTATCCAGGGCGGCCACCGCCTCGACGGGACTGTCAATGTCAGCGGCAACAAGAACGCTTCTTTCCCCCTCATCGCCGCATCTTTGCTAACCGACGAGACGGTCACCCTGGAGAATGTCCCGCAGATCGACGACATTGCCACAATGCTGACCATTCTGGAGGGCCTGGGTGTTGACGTGCGCAAAGAGGGCAGCCGGCTGACGCTGCGCGCCGACAAGCTGCACGGACACGCGCCGGACCCGCGGCTGTTCGGGCGCATCCGCGGCGGGCTGAACCTGATGGGGCCTCTCCTGGCCCGACGGGGCGCATTCCAGGTCGAGGGCGAGGCCGGCGGGGATGACATCGGCCGCCGCCGCATCGACACCCACCTGCTGGTCTTCGACCAGCTGGGCGCCTCCTTCGCCCGCCCCAACAGCGGTCGCTTCGAGCTGACATCAACCGGCAGACTGCGCGGCGCCGATATCCTGCTGGACGAAGCATCCGTGACCGCCACGCAGAACGCCGTTATGGCCGCTTCCCTGGCCGAGGGCACGACCATTTTGCGCAATACCGCCAGCGAACCGCACGTGCAGGAGCTGTGCCGCCTGCTGGTGGCTATGGGCTGCCCCATTGAAGGAATCGGCAGCAACACGCTGCACGTCCACGGCCAGGACCGGCTCCACGGCGCCAGCGCCACCGTCGGCCCGGACTACATGGAGGTCGGCAGCTTCATCGGTCTCGGCGCCATCACCCGCGGCGAGTTGCGGATCGCCAACGTGGCCCCGGACCATCTGCGTATGCTGGAAATGGTCTTCTGCCAGCGGCTGGGCGTGCAAATGCACCTGCAGGAGGACCCCCAGGCCGCGCTCACCGGCTATTCACTCCTGCTGCCGGACGACCAGGACCTGCGCGTCCGGCCCGACTTCGGCGGCGCCATCCCCAAGATCGACGACGCCCCCTGGCCGGCCTTCCCGCCCGACGTGTTGAGCATCGCCGTTGTCGTCGCCAGTCAGGCCCAGGGCACCGTCCTGATTCACGAGAAGATGTTCGAGAGCCGCCTCTATTTTGTCGACAAGCTGGTGGCGATGGGCGCGCAGATCATCGTCTGCGACCCCCACCGCATTGTCGTCGTCGGCCCGTCACAGCTTGTCGGCCAGGAGGTCAGCAGCCCCGACATCCGCGCCGGCATGGCGCTCGTCCTCGCCGCGCTCAGCGCCGAGGGCCGCACGCTCATCGGCAATATCGAACAGATCGATCGTGGATACCAGCGAGTGGATGAAAAGCTGCGCGCCGTCGGCGCCCACATCGAACGCACAGACACCTGACGCAAGTGACCGCGGATCACGAACCACTGGGGCCCTATCTAGGTACCGTTCGAAATAGTCCCCTGATGGTTCCCCCGCTCCCGCGAAGATAGAGCCTTCTCTGAACCATCCGCACACGACGCGGCCGAGGTCATCGACCTGCTGCGGGGGTTGGCGTTGCCCGTCATCTTTGGCGCCTCCTTTGCCCCGTCATCGGTCACGGAGCAGATAAGCCGCGAAGCAGACGTCCCCATCTGCATGATCGATGACTACGGTCTGCCCGGCGAACCGGGTGACCCTGAGCACGCTAACATCAATATGTGGGACAAAACATAAAGACGTTGGCCGAAGCTCTCTTGGCGGCGACGGCTCGTTGGTGGACCATTATCGACACCCGCAACGTGCCGGACACGGAGCAAATAAGCCAAGCAGCAGGCGCGCCTCGACGAAAAAGAGCTGTGGAGCATGTGGAGATTTTCAGTCTCGAGGACAGGCTGGTACGGTCAACAGGAGTGATGGGAATGGGGGAACCTGACGGGAATCCGGTATTGACACGGCCGTCGGCTTGTGCTATACTGATCCCTGTTGCGAATTTTTGCAACAGAAAAAATTATCAACTCCCGCAATTTCACAGAGAACAGTCGGAAGTTACGCAAACCCGGGTACCGGGTAACGCCCCAACGCCAACTCAATCCTGGACGCCGTCTGTCAACTCGGTGGATTCGTCACGTCCGAAGCCGTGTACGCCCATGTACACCGCACCGCTCCCACGCTGAGCCGGGCGACTGTCTACCGGGTACTGCACTTTCTGACAGAATAGCGCATCATGGCGATGGATACCCAATATGACTTTGAGATCGATGTAAGTCATGTCTCATTTTCTGGGCACTGCACCGACTGCCGTAACTCTGCCGGCGCCTGACGCCAATTGTGGGGGCACACGTCGCCAGCCTGGCGAAAGGGTACTCGCAGATGTTTCACTCACTTCGGTTTCTGTTATCTGTTCTCACGCTGTTGTTCCTCCTGGCCGCTTGCACCCCTGCCGCGCCTGGAACAACATCCGCCAGCGCCTCGGCAGCCCAGGCCGCGCCAGCGGTTCCGCAGCAGTCGGCACCCGCGCAGCTGACGACGGAGCGACCCACGCTGACGGCGGGCGTCATCTGGCTTGACAGCCCCCTGGATCCGGTGGAGGGCGGCTACGTCTCCACCCAATCGGCAATGTCGGAGACCTTGTTCCGACTCTCAGGAACCACCCTGAGTCCCGAACCGTGGCTGGCGACGGAAGCCACACAAGTAGCCCCCTTTATCTGGAGGATCGGAATCCGGGAGGGCGTCAAGTTCCACAACGGGAACGTGATGGATGCGCAAGCGGTGAAGGCTTCCCTGGAGCGGGCTATCCGATTGTCGCCGGCGGCGGCCGATATATTGTCCGTTGACACGATAACGGTCGAGGACGGGCAAACCATCACCATCAAAACGACGGTACAGCAGCCCACCCTGCCGGGCCTGTTAATCTTGCCGGCCCTCGCCATCACCGACGCAGCGGCGGCGGACGCAGCCGGAGAGGGCAATTTCATCGCTGCCGGAGCCCTTACCGGCCCGTACATCCCCACCGAGTACTCTCCAAAGGAACGCCTTAGCAGCGTAGCCAACGACGACTACTGGGGCGGAACGCCTCCGCTGGCCGGCATCGAGCACGTCGCCATTCCCGACACCAACAGCCGGGAGTTGGCCCTGCAAGCCGGGGACATCGATGTTGCCGTCAACGTATCACCAGAAGGCGCCCAGGCGATCAACGCCCACCAAGGGACACAAACCGAGACCTCCGGCATCGGCACCTCCCTGGTCCTGTGGTGGGTGAATTTCGAGCGCGGCACTTTGGGCGACCCGCTGGTACGCCGGGCGGTGGCCCATGCCATTGACCGGGAGAGCATCGCCGGTCTGGTCGCTCCTCCCGGATCCGGGTCCTTCGCTGAGCTCCTGCTCCCGGAAGCCCTGGTGGCGTGTCCCGGCGTGGAGGCGCCGGGTTACGATCCTGACGTAGCGCGCAATCTGCTGGCGCAGGCCGGCTACGCCGACAGCGATGGCGACGGAATCCTGGACAAGGAAGGTCAGCCGCTGGAAATTATTATCGGCGGTTATCCCGAGCGGTTCCAGCTGCCCATTATGGCCGAGGCCGCCCAGGCCATGCTCGCTGATGTGGGCATCAAGGCCGAGGTGCTCATAACAGAATGGTCGGTGGTCAAGGAGCCTGCATGGGATCTCTTCGGCTGGTACAACACTGTCGTGCAAGGTGGGGGAGACCCGGTGTTCAACATCAGCAAGTTCGCCGGGTTGAAGGGCGACGCTAGCGGCAGCGGGACCAACAATTATGGGCACTACGACGCTTCCCGCTTGGTGGACATAATCGCCCCCTCCACCGCCGTGGCCGACCTGGAGGGTCGAAAGGAGATAGCCTGCGAGGCCCTGGCGGTGGTCACGGAAGAGGCCGCATTCTTGCCGGTGGCGCATGTGAATATGGTGTACGGCGTCAGTGCCCGGGTCACCGATTTCGAGGCCCACCCAACCTCCCACTACTTCTTCGACCACCGAGTTGGACTGAGCGAGTAAGCGAGGCAGTGGGATAACGGGTGCAAGCGTAGGTTACCCAGCATGGGAGCATACCTGCTACGAAGGTTGGCCACGCTGCCGCTGCTGCTCCTGGGCATCTCGGCTGCCAGCTTCGCGCTGCTGAATCTGGCGCCGGGAGACCCGGCCGAGATTGTACTGCGCCAGCGCAACCCGGCCCAGTTGCCCAGCCCGGCGGAGGTGGCGGCCATGCGCATCGAGTTGGGCCTGGACGCCCCCCTGCCGGTGCAATACACTCGCTGGGTTTCGCGGGCGCTGGCGGGCGACCTGGGTCAGTCATACGTAACCGAACGGCCGGTGGCCGCCCAGCTGGCCCGCCGCACCGTCCCGACGGCGCTGCTCACCGCAGCCGCCCTGGCCCTGGCGCTGCTGGTCGCCGTCCCCATGGGCATACTATCGGCACGGCGGCGGGGCAGCCCCGTAGATGCCGTCGCCCGCCTGGCGGCGCTGGTGGGCGCGGCCGCTCCATCCTACGCCCTGGCCTATGGACTGATCATCCTGTTCGCGGTGAAACTTTCGTGGCTACCGGCTTTGGGCTATGGTTCGGCGGAGCAACTGATCCTCCCGGCCATCGCGCTCTCTCTGGCGCCGATGGCTCAACTGATGCGGCTCATCCGCGCAAGTATGCTGGAAATCCTGGGGCAGGACTATATTCGTACGGCGCGGGCCAAGGGGTTAGCGGAAGAAGCCGTCGCCATTGGGCACGCTTTGCGCAACGCGCTGCTGCCCGTTATCGGGGCTATGGGAGTGCACTTGGGTTACCTGCTCAGCGGCGCCGTCATAGTGGAGACCATCTTCACCTGGCCCGGTTTGGGTCAGTTAATGGTGGGGGCGGCGCTGACCCGGGACTACCCTGTGGTGCAGGGGTTCGTGACCTACATCGCGGTGGTGGTCCTGTTGGTCAACTTGGCCGCGGACGTTGCTTTGCGTGTTGCCGATCCGCGCCTGCGTTTCGGACGGGGAGAGAGGTAGCCGCGGATGACTAGGGAACGTTGACGTTTGGCTGAACAGCGATCTGCGGGCGCAAAATGAGGCTGGTCCGCGCACTCACGCAAGTAACTTCCCAGTGGTCTTTGGTGTTCTTCGCGGCCCCTTGTGGCCCTTCGTGGACAACAGGTTTTCACCGTGACCCTTCGCATGACTTCGCTGGTTGATCGGTTTCGATTATGAACGACCTCCCCAAAATGTCAACGGAACCTAGCGGTGCTAAGAGTACCGGAGTACGGGTTCCCGTTCTGGCCATCGGCGGGCGGGCGCGTCGGCGGCGGAGGTGGACGGCGCCGTTGCGGGAACCCGGAACCATGTTGGGGTTGTTCATGGTGGTGTCGCTGCTGCTGGGGGGATTGTTGGCGCCATGGCTACCGATGGATGATCCCACCGAGATCAACTTGCCCGAACGGTTGCTCTCGCCGTCCATGACACACCCCATGGGCACCGACCACCTGGGTCGGGACACCTTCAGCCGGGTCGTTCATGGGGGGCGCATGACGCTGCTGGCCGCCATCACCACGCTGGTCCTGAGCATGACCATCGCGCTGACGGTGGGCATAGTGTCCGGATACCATGGCGGCTGGCCGGACACCGCGTTGATGGGTATCGTGGACCTGCTCCTGGCTTTTCCATCGCTGATTCTGGCGCTGGCCGTGGCGGGAGCGCTGGGACCCGGACTGTTGAACTTGCTGCTGGCAGCCGGCGCGGTCTGGTGGGTGGGGCACGCTCGCATCATCCGCGCGGTCACCATGGGGGCGCGACAGATGGAGTACGTGATGTCGGCACGCGTAGCCGGAGCTGGCAACCTGCGCATAATACTGCGACACATTGCCCCCAACATCATCGGCCCCATCGTCGTGGTCGCTTCCCTGGACGTAGGCTGGATCATCCTGGGCATTGCCGGCCTGAACTTCCTGGGACTCGGAGCGCAACCCCCCACGCCGGAATGGGGCGCTATGCTCAACGACGCCCGCCCGCACTTGCAAACCGCGCCGCGCCTATTGATGATACCTGGCGCAGCGATCTTTCTGGCAGTGCTTGGATTCAATTTGCTCGGCGACGGTCTGAGAGACCTGCTTGATCCTCGGACGATGCATACGCCGGGTTGATCTTCCGCTTGCCACTGCCAGGAAAACAGTGCCGGCCCGTGCAAAGATGTCACTGCGGGCACAGCGTGGCAATCCGGCGCCAATGTCATTGCGAGGGGAGTTGTGACCTGCCCACCAAAACTGATCCAGTTAACAGTTGGAATTGGGCCGCAGAAAGGGGAAGAGATGGCCAAGCCGAGTTGATGCTGTTCAGAGGCGGGCCCGACCATTTTCGCTCGGACAACGGCCGGCGTTTACGGCCCAGGCTGTGCGCGAGATGTATTCCTTAGCTCGTGGTCCAGTTTTTGGGGCCAAGTCACGCATACGACAAGGTCATGGCCCAACATAACCTGGCTATCGTACGCCGTATGGCCCTCAATTTACTGCGCCATGAGAAAACGGCAAAAATCGGCATCGCCGCAAAGCGCAAACGGGCGGGCTGGAATCATAACTATCCTCTCAAGGCGCTCCACAATTAAGATGCGATTGCCCTGAGTTGACGCGAAACCGGTATTGACACCGCCGTCAGCTTGTGCTAAACTGTGCTCTGTTGCAAGTGATTGCAACAGAAAAAATTATCAATTCCCGCAATTTCACAGAGAACAGTCGGAAGTTACGCAAACCCGGGTACCGGGTAACGCCCCAACGCCAACTCAATCCTGGACACCGTCTGTCAACTCGGTGGATTCGTCACGTCCGAAGCCGTGTACGCCCATGTACACCGCACCGCTCCCACGCTGAGCCGGGCGACTGTCTACCGAGTACTGCACTTTCTGACAGTATAGCGCATCCTGGCGATGGGTACCCAATACGACTTTGAGATTGACGTAAGTCATGTCTCATTTTCTGGGCACTGCACCGACTGCCGTAACTCTGCCGGCGCCTGACGCCAATTGTGGGGGCACACGTCGCCAGCCTGGCGAAAGGGTACTCGCAGATGCTTCACTCACTTCGGACTCTGTCATCGGTTCTCACGCTGTTGTTTCTCCTGGCCGCTTGCACCCCTGTCGCGCCGACAAGTGTCCAGTCAAGCCAGGAGGCGTCACCCTCCGGCACGCCGATTCAGGTGGTGGCAACCACCACCTTTGTGGCTGACTGGGCTCGGGTGGTAGGTGGAAGCAGGGTCGAGGTCTTCGGCCTGCTGCCAGTGGGCGGCGATCCGCACACCTTTCTGCCAGGCGCTCGCGACGTTGCCAGGGTAGCTGACGCTGATCTTGTGTTGACTGTCGGTCTCGGCCTGGAGGCCGACTGGCTGCAGGATCTCTTGCACAACGCCAGTGCGGACGAGGCCAGGATTATCGCGCTTGGTGACGGAGTCGATCCGATCGAGTTCGCCATGGTCGATATGCATGACGATCACGGGGATGAAGACGAGCACGGCCATGCCGAGGATGAGCACGAGGACGAGCACGGCCATGCCGAGGATGAGCACGAGGACGAGCACGGCCATGACGAGATGTTCGTGGGGCGTTTGCTCGTTGCGGATGCGGTAGAAGCGCACCTCTCCGTCATCGATCTATCGACCGGTGACGTTGACAGCGGAATCTTCAAGGTCGCCGCGCCCGGCGCGACCGTGTACGCCAGCCCCTCCCACCGCTACGCCATCGTCCTCGCCCGCGGGCCGGAGGACGGCGACGACCGGATCCACGTCTTCGACAGCGGCGTCTTCCTCGTCGAGCACGATGATCACTACGACCTCGTCACACAGCCCGTCTCCCGTCATGCGTTGGAGATCGCTGACGAGCAGCCGGTCCATTACGTCAACAGCTACGGCTGGACCGCGATCTTCGCAGACATCAGCGGTCACGCCATCCTGATCAACGAAGCGGACCTGGCGAACTCACGCGGCGACTATGAGCCGATCGTGTTTGAGGCCGGACCGCAGCATGGCGCCGCGCTTGTCATCTCGGACGAGCACGTCGTCGTTACCACGAAGAATCCCGACTACCCCGAGAATTCCAACGACGGCCTGCCTGTTGGCGTGGAAGTTCGCGACTTCAGTGATCAGGTCGTCTACGACGCCAGCAATCGCTCATGCCCGGGCATGCACGGTGAGTCCCACAATGAGGATGGCGTCGCCTTTGGATGCACCGGCGGCGTGCTCTTCCTCCACACTCACGATGGCGAGTACGAGCACGAGTTCATCGCCAATCCGGCGGAGATGCGCGAAGACTCTCGGATCGGGTCGGTCTACGGTCACCACCACGTCGAGCATTTCTTCGGCAAGGCCTTCTACTTCGACGGTCAGGGCTTCGCCGACGATGGCATTTGGCTGATCGACGTGGACCACAGCGAAATGCGCCAGGTGTTCAGCGAGCCGAGCGTTTCCACGAAGTTCTCCAGCGATGGCGAGTTGCTCTACGTGCTCGGCGCTGACGGCGTGCTGCACGCGCTGGACGCGCATGACGGCGAATTGCTCGATACCATGGAGTTGGTCGGGCCTGGTGATGCCGGTCGTCCCGCGTTCATCGTTGTTGGCGAGTGGCTCTACGTCGCCGACCCCAACAGCGGCCACGTCATGGCCGTCCACCTTGAAGAGATGGAGATCGAGGCGGAGTGGGAAGTCGGCGGCGCGCCGTCGAGCCTGGCGTTCGTCGGAGTCGCCGACTCGGGCGGCGCGCCCGATGAAGGCCATGACGAGCACGAAGAGGACGAGCATGGCCATGACGAGCACGAAGAGGATGAGCATGGCCATGAAGGGCACGACCACGGTCCTCTGGATCCCCACTTCTGGTTCGATCCGATCCGTGTGAAGGTTGCGGTCAACGAGATAGCGGCGCGGCTTTCCGCTATCGACCCTGAAGGCTCGGAGACCTATCTTGGGAACGCCGCCGCGTATGGGGAGCAGCTCGAGGCGCTTCACGTCTGGATTCAGGAGCAGGTCAGCACAGTGGAGCCGGAGCGCAGACTGCTGGTTACATCACACGACAGTTTCTCCTACTTGGCAGAGCTCTATGGGTTTGAGGTAGTGGGCCTGGTGATACCGTCGTTGGCGACGCACGTGGAGCCGTCTGCGGAGCACATTGCGGGCGTGGTCGAGGTGGTACGTGAGCACGGTATACCGGCAGTGTTTGGAGAGACGACGGTCAGCGAGCGGCTGGCGCAGACGATAGCAACGGAGACAGGCGCGGAGTTGTTCCGGCTCTATTCGGGTTCCCTAGGGCCGGAGGGCAGCGGCGCCGACACGTACCTTGGCATGGTGCGAACAAACGTGGAACGCATCGTGGAGGCATTGAAATGAACGCAACTCCGTATCCACACGCCGCGAGAATGTCGCTTCAGGACGTATCTGTAGAGTACGACGGTCAGATGGCCCTGAGTGACGTTTCCTTCGACGTAGATGCGGGGACGCTGATGGGCGTAGTAGGACCGAACGGAGCCGGCAAGAGCACCCTGTTCAATGCGATTGCCGGGCTCCTCCCGGTTCGCCGGGGGAAAGTGACCCTTCACCGTGTGGACCAGGGACGTGGGGCGCTGGCCTACGTGCCTCAGCGAGAGAGCGTCAACTGGCGGTTCCCCGTGACCGCCATGGACGTAGTAATGATGGGCCGGTGCTGCCGACTGGGATGGTGTCGGCGACCCGGGAAGAGAGATCGCGAGCTTGTCGACGCGTGCCTGTGTCGTGTGGGGCTGTGGGACCATCGTTCTGCCCTGATGACCGAGCTTTCGGGAGGGCAGAGGCAGAGGGTCTTCGTGGCCAGGGCGCTCACCCAGGAGGCAAGTGTGCTTCTTCTGGATGAGGCCTTCAGCGGCGTTGACGCGGGCGCCCAGGAAGGCCTCGTAGAGGTCCTCCAAGCAGTGCGCAATGAAGGGCGCATTGTGCTGCTGGCGACCCACGACCTGACCAACCTGGCCGGTCGCTTCGACCAGGTACTGTGTCTGAACCGCCGCGTGTGCGCCTGCGGCCCTCCCGACGAGGTGTTTACGTCCGAGGTCATGGAGCAGCTGTACGGCGCCCACGGTGTGCGCCTCACGATCGACGGGGAGCGGTAGCAGGAGGACGTGATAGAGTTCTTTGTCGCCCCACTTGAGTACGGCTTCATGGTGCGAGCGCTGATCGGCTCGGTGCTCGTTGGCGTGATGTGTCCCCTGGTTGGCGCGTATGTTGTTACCAGGAACCTCGCCTTCATGGGGGACGCTCTGGCGCACGCCGTGCTGCCGGGGATGGTGCTGGGGTTCATTGCGGGCATCAATCCGGCGATAGCCGCCGTTCCAACAGGCGTGGCCGTTGCCGTGCTGGTGAGGGTAGTGAGCCGGCGTGCGGGACTCAGCACCGATACATCCATAGGCATTCTTTTTGCGTCCATGTTTGCTCTGGGCCTTGCGATGCTGTCGCTTTCGACGACGATTCGGGTCGATATGGAAGACCTGCTGCTGGGGCAGCTTCTGGGCATATCTCCGACCGACATCTATGTGTCGCTTGGGATAACCATAATGGTCATCCTGGGACTATTCGCACTTCACCACTGGCTGTTGTTTGCGAGCTTTGACCCCGTTGGGGCCCAGGTTCTCGGTAGGCGAACCAACATCGTCGACTACGTGTTCATGGTCATGCTTGCTCTGGTAATCGTGATAGGAATACAGGCGGCGGGTGTGATTCTGGTCATGGCGATGCTGGTGATACCTGCAGCCACGGCCTATCTGTTGGTGAGGCGTTTTGTTTCGATGATGATAGCGGCCGCGTTGATAGGGACCGCGGCTGCCGTGACCGGCCTTTACATCTCCTACCACTTCAATCTGCCTGCCGGTCCTGCCATGACCCTTGTGGCAAGCGGGATATTCGCACTGGCAGTCGCGTTCAGGCGGAGAGCCCCTGTCTGAGAATCCTCCTCTCGAAAGCGGGTCGTCCGAAGCCCTCGTGGGAGACCGCCGGGCGCCCCAACCAGAACAACCTCAGGGACTGTGTCCGGACAAAGACTGTGAGAGTCTTATGCTCAGGGATGGTTGACATTTCGTTCGAGCCAAATCGGTGTAGCGGCAAAATGCAGGAAAGCCATGAAAAGTCGCGTTAGTTTGTCATAGCGAGTGAAAATGCGTCGGTACCATTTGATAAGGAGGACAGAGATGTTGAATTTGCCGGTTGATTGGGCAACGCAATGGTTAGGGGGCTTCTGCCCGGTGGAGGCGCTCGGTGGTTTGCCGGTGCGCGGCGCAGATTATGCCGCGCATCCACAGCTGGATGATCGGCTGACCCTACCTGCTAACGCAGCTTTACACGCCGAGGTGACGCTTGAAACGGCAGAAGCGGCATGGTCGGAACGCCTGGGCGGCGCGTGGGTTGTGTTGGTGCGCGATGCCTACCGCGCTCGCCGCTTACTGCATCAGGCGGCGGGGATTCAGCCAGGCGAATGGGTCGGTATCCCGGCGAATGCCAGCCATGACCTGGCAGAGTCGGTCAAGCATCATAAGGCGCTGCCGCGCTTTCTGGACTTTGACGCGCATCTGCGGCTCGCGCCGTCCAGTACGCGCTTCACCTGGACGCAGGTGGTGCGCGGTTTGTGGCAGCCGCAGAACGCCACATGGCTCGACTGCGCTGACACCCTGCCTACGCCCGGCGCGGCAGAGCGCCCGGCGGTGACGCTGTACGGCTTACATCTGCCTGAAGATGATGACCGCCCCGGTGCGCTGTTGGTATTCAGTGATGAGGCGCTCTATGCAGAGGTGAGAGCATTGCGTCAACCGGCTGACTGCCCGAACGCGGCGCAGGCATTGGCGCAGTGTGAACGATTGCCGGAACTGGCAGAGCAGCAAAGCGCGAATCTGGCGGAGGTGCGGCGCGGTCTGCGTGAAGCCGCCGGGCTGGAGACACACGAGTCGAACAGGCTGGCGCTGGCGACCGCGGTCGCGGTGCAGATTCCGCCAGAGAGCGATGTCGCCACGTTTTACGCCTATGTTGAGCAGGAAAATACGCCCGTGCGCTGGCTGCCACAGATTCAGCCTTTGCATTATGCCGCGCTGGGTGCTGACGGCGCGCCGGATCACCGGGGGACGGCGGCGAACCTCGCCCGCTGGTTGTGCGTCCCAGTGGGGCCGGATTACACCTTTGAGGAGATCAAACACGGTGTGCTGGGCATCGTCAAAGCGGCGGAATATCTCGGTGTGCGCTGGCGCACCAATCCCGCCTATGCTGCCGAGTACGCTGCCTTGATGGATCGAACTTATGGCGCAGGGCATGATGCCTACCGCCCGTTGTTTGCGCTGGATGAAGCCATTGCAGCGGGAGATTAGCCATGCAGTTGATCGCTATCACCGGGATGTTGCATCAGGCCAAAGACCACGCTGACGCGGGCGATTATTGAAGCGCTCTTCGCCGAAAGCGAAAACGACAGTTGAATAGAGGAGACAGGAACATGATGAACACACCTGAAACACGAGTACCAGTGACCGTTCTGACGGGCTTTCTGGGGGCAGGCAAAACCACGTTGCTCAACCGCGTCCTCACCGAAAATCACGGTAAGAAAATCGCGGTGATCGAAAATGAGTTCGGCGAGATCGGCATTGATAACGACCTGGTCATTGGCGCGGAAGAAGAGATCTTCGAGATGAATAACGGATGCATCTGCTGCACCGTTCGGGGTGACCTGATTCGCATTCTCGGTCATCTGATGAAGCGCCGCGATAAGTTCGACTACATCATGGTCGAAACCACCGGCATGGCGGATCCCGGTCCCGTCGCGCAGACCTTTTACGTGGACGACGATATGCAGGAAAAACTGATGCTGGATGCGATTGTCACGGTGGTGGATGCCAAACATATCTGGGAACACATCGACGACAGCGATGAAGCAAAAGAACAGGTTGCCTTTGCTGATGTGATCCTGCTCAATAAGATCGATCTGGTTGCCCCGGAAGACCTCGACAAACTCGAAGCACGCATCAAAAGCATGAATCGCATGGCGAAAATCTGCCGCACCCGCGACGCAGTGGTCGAGATGGACAAGATTCTCAATGTGGGCGGCTTCAACCTCGACCGGGCACTGGAGATCGACCCGAAGTTCATGGAGCCGGAGTACCCGTTTGAATGGTCGGGTATCTATGAGCTGAACACCGGGACTTACGAATGGGTGATGGGTGAAGGCCCTGACCCGGCAATGGGGGCCGCACTGCTGCCGCTGGCAAATAATGGATTGGAGGCAAAGGAAGCGACGCTGATGGGCGCCGTACTGACCTTCTCTGAAGATGAGCAGGCAGTACAGGCAGGCGAGACGCTGCGCCTCGGCAAAGGAGAGCACAACCAGCTTGTGCTGAACGGAAAAGGCGAGACCGTCTTCAACTTCGTTATTCAGCGGCCGGGCTATTACATGCTGTTCACCGAGCATCACCCTGACGAGTTCGACGCGCACCTGTGCGGCACGGATGCCGTGCTTGCCCCGCTCGAAACCCGCGAGTACAAGCCCGATCATGAACACGACGAAGAGGTGACTTCCGTTGGCATCACCCTCCCCGGTGATTTTCACTTGGAGAGGCTCAATAGTTGGTTAAGTCAACTGCTGCGCGTGCATGGGCTGGACATCTTCCGTATGAAAGGCGTGTTGAGCTTGCGCGGCAGGGATGAGCGCTTCGTATTTCAGGGGGTGCACATGCTCTTTGACGGCCGCCCGGATCGTCCGTGGGGGAATGAGCAGCGTCACAACAAGATGGTTTTTATCGGGCGTAACCTGGATCGGGCTGCACTGGAAGAAGGCTTCCGCGCATGTCTCGTGTCATGATGCGGCGCAAAGGCAAGCGCAAACCGCCACAGCCATCGCTCAAGGCGATGTGGCGTACCAACATAGACGATCATCCGATCGGGCTGGCATGGTCGCCGGATGGCAAAGTGCTGGCTGTGGCGGGTGTGTCCGGACCAATCACGCTGTTTAATGGTGCAGACGGCGCGGTACGGCACAAGCTACCCGGCCATACCCTCAGCACGATGGCAATTTCGTGGCACAAAGACGGTCGTCTCCTCGCCAGTGTCGGGCAGGACGGCAAGGTACGGCTGTGGGATACCGAGACAGGAGCGCAGACCTCTGAAATGGCAGGCGGCGCAAGCTGGGTGGAGCGTGTCGCTTTCAGCCCTGCGGGCGACTGGCTGGTGTCAGCCGCCGGGCGCAAACTGCGACTGTGGGACACCAGCGGTGAAATGAACTACGAGTATCCCGATGCGAACAGCACCATTACTGACATCAAGTGGCGCCATGACGGCGAACAGTTCGCCATCTCTGCCTACAATGGCGTCGTGCTGTATGGCCTCGCAAAGGCGGAACCACTCAACCGTTTCGAATGGCAGGGTTCGACACTCACACTGGAATGGAGCCCCGATGGAAAGCACATTGCCACCGGCGACCAGGACTCGACGGTGCATTTCTGGCTAGTCGATACAGGGCAGGATTTGCAGATGTGGGGCTACGAAACGAAGGTGCTGGAACTGGCATGGAGCTCCAATAGTCGCTATCTGGCGACCGGCGGCGGGACTCAGGCAGTGATCTGGGACTGTTCCGGCAAGGGGCCAGAAAACACTAAACCGATCATGCTGGAAGGGCATCGGCGCCTCATCAAGCACCTGAAGTTTCAACGACGGGGTAAGCTGCTGGCTTCCGGTGGGAACGATGGTCTGCTGGCAATCTGGAAAATCGAGAAGAAGAAATCCGTTTTGCTGGCGGATACTGTGTTCAAGACCCCGATTGCCGGCTTGGCCTGGTCACCGGATGACCGCTGTATCGCGGTGTCAGATGAGAGTGGTACCCTGTCGATAGCGGCAGTGCAGCAGTGATGAGAAACGTGTTTCATATGAACTGTTTCCCTCTGTTGGCGGGACGTTTTGCCTCGATGAAGGAGATCTGTGGAGCATGTGGAGATTTTCTGTCTCACCGGCAAGATGGTACAGTCAACAGGAGCAATTTGGAGGCGAGAAGGCAAGTTGACGGGACGCCGGTGCGGACACCACCGTCGGCCGGTGTTATACCGTACCTTATTGCGAAAATTTTCAATAAACAAAATTATCATGAACCAAAATACCGCAGAGATCAGTCAACAGTTGCGCGAGTCCGGCTACCGGATGACCCCCCAACGCCAGCTTATCCTCGACGCCATCTGTCAACTCGGTGAGCATGTCACGCCCGAAGAGGTGTACGACCATGTACACCGCATCGCACCCACGCTGAGCCGGGCGACTGTCTACCGGGTGCTGCACTTTCTGACAGAACAGCACATCCTGGCGATGGTGCATATGGCCGACGGCCGGCTCGCCTACGAGATGGCCGGCCCCGAACCGCATCACCACCTCGTCTGCCGCACCTGCGACAGCTTGCTTGAGTTGCCGCACAGCGTCTTGCTGGCCTTTCGCCTGGCGATGGATACCCAATACGACTTTGAGCTCGACGTAAGTCATGTCTCATTCTTTGGGAATTGCACCGACTGCCGCGACTCTGCCGACGCCTGACGCCAATTGCGGGGGCAAACGCCGCCAGCATGGCGAAAGGGTACCCGCAGCAGATGCTTTACTCACTTCGAATCCTGTCATCGGTTCTCACGCTGTGGAAAACATCATGAGGACGCTGGCGAGCGTGCTGGAGGTGACCCCTCCCTCATGGATGGGGTAGAGGTCGGCAACGTGCCCGACAGCACTTAATTTTCCTTTGGAGGAGAGAATGAAGAGGCGTAAGGAGGGAAAAACCCTCACGCCCTTTGCACGTTACTCGCCTAATTTACTTCCTATTCGTAGCCACTTATCGAATTTATTGGCGTCAATTTCGGCTATGGCGGCTTAGACGTCCTGGATGAGATCGGCCCGCACAGCCATCCCGGTCAGCTCGCCGGCCTGGCCGGTCCTAGCGGCGTCGGCAAGAGTTCGCTCCTGAAACTGGTCCTCGCCCTCTTTTATCCCAGAGAAGGACGGCATCGAGATCGACGGGGAGACCTGGGCCCACATCCGTCAGGAAGGTCGAATTCCGGGTCTCGATACGGACGGATGGTAAGGAACACTCAATCCCACCAGCCAAATCTTTGGTGCACGAACGGATCCGAAAAAGCTGCGCCGAAGGGAGCAAGCCAATGAGTGACAGGTCGCGCAGGCGCCGAAAGGTTGTCGTCGACTATCGGCAGTGAGGTGCCCGCCGGTCTGTTCACTGTGCTGAGTATCAATAAATTAGCAAGATAAAAATGAAAGCGAACCTGTTTTGAACCCGAAATCTGATCTCCAACCCATTCCCGTGACCATCATTACCGGCTTTCTGGGTTCTGGGAAAACCACGCTGCTCAACCGCATTCTTCATGCAGAGCATGGTCTGCGCGTGGCTGTGCTCGTGAATGACTTTGGCGCCATCAATATCGATACGCAGCTCGTTGTGGGTATGGAGGAAGACACGATCAGCCTCGCTAACGGCTGCATCTGCTGCACCATTCGCGACGACTTTCTCAAAGCCACACTCGACCTGCTCCAGCGTCCACAGCCGCCCGAATATATTGTGGTTGAAACCAGTGGTGTCTCAGATCCGCTCGAAGTGGCGCTTACGTTTCGGGCGCTCCAGCGCGTGCGGATTGACAGCATCCTGACCGTGATGGATGCCGAACAGAGCCTGAGCCTCGACCGGCGCCATGAGGCGCTGTCCGTCCATCAGGTCGGCATGGCGGATATCGTCATCCTGAATAAAGTCGATCTGGTGAACGAGGCACAGCTTCAATCGGCGCGGGATTACATCCGGGACATCGTCCCCCTGGCACGCATCATCGAAACGACACAAGCAGATGTGCCGCTTGAACTGCTGTTGAATGTGGGTCAATTTGAAATCGAGCGTTTGGCAAGCCGCCAGCCACACGATATTCATGTTCATGCCGAAGATGAAGAACACGGGCATGAAGACAACGAACACCACCATCCACATACGGACCACACACTGGTTTTCAGCACCTGGAGCTGGCGCAGTTCGCAGCCTGTCTCATTTCGCGCCTTGCAACGGATGGTCGACCGCCTTCCGGAAACGATCTATCGCGCCAAAGGGATTTTCTTTTTGGCAGATTCCCCTGATCAGAAAGGGATTTTGCAGGTCGTAGGCAGCCGCGCGAACCTGACCGTAACTCAGGATGGTTGGGAAAATGCTACGCCACACTCGCAGCTCGTCGTCATTGGTGCAGAGGGGAGTGTAGACGGGGACAGTTTGAACCAGCGCATGGAAGCTTGTCTGGCAGTCAATGCCCCGAAATCAGAACGGGAATATATGACGCGCACCGTCACTGAATGGCTGCGCCAGCGGCTGCCCGGCACAGCATGAGTCACGATTCAGGAGGTGCGCCTGATATGGAGAGCCACCATTTCCCGGTGCCAGTGACAGTTCTCAGCGGCTTTCTCGGCGCCGGCAAAACCACTCTGCTTAACCACATTCTGCATGGCGATCACGGCCTGAAGATCGCGGTGCTGGTGAATGACTTTGGCGCGATAAACATTGACGCCCAGTTAGTCGTCGGTGTCGAAGGCGAAACGGTCACTCTGTCGAACGGCTGCATCTGCTGCACAATTCGCGGCGACCTGCTGAAGGAAACCCTCAAACTGCTGCGCCGGGAGGATCACCCGGAATTCATCATCGTCGAGACCAGCGGTGTCTCCGATCCTATCGCTGTCGCCAATACCTTCCTGACGCCTGAAATCAAACCGCTGGCGCAGCTCGACAGCATTCTGGTCGTCGTGGATGCCGACAATATCCTGACACTGGACGAAGAAAACTTCGCGCTGGCGCTGGATCAGATCGCCGTCGCCGACATCGTGGTACTGAACAAAGTCGATCTGGTCACGGCTGAGGAACTGGAAGAGGTCAAGACCGAGCTGATTCAGCGCACTGTGCCGAGAATGAGGATGAGAAAGGTGTTTCTCAACGTAGTGGACATCACAACCGATCTGATTCGACGCACCGTGCCGGAAGCGCGCATTCTGGAAGCGACTTACGGTCGGGTGCCGCTGGAACTGGTGCTGGGCGTGGGCAGCTATGCACCGGAACGCCTGCACCGGCGTGCAGAGCGCGATGTGCACGTGCACGGCGTCGATGAGGAACACGATCACGATGAGGCCGAACATCACCACCATGAACATACCGACCATACGCTGGTCTTCAGCACCTGGAGTTGGACGACGGATAATCCGCTGTCGCTGAAAGCGCTACGCGGGGTGTTCGAGGAACTGCCCAATACCATCTACCGCGCTAAAGGCGCAGTTCAGCTCCATGAGATGCCGGACAACAGGATGATTCTGCAGATGGTGGGTAAACGTGCCAGCCTGACGCTGGCCGATGAATGGGGCGATGATCCGCCCCGCACGCAGATTGTGATGATCGCCTCGCATGGCGGGCTGGATGTTGAGGCGCTCCGCTCGCAGTTGGAAGCCTGTATCGTCGCGGACACGCGCCCCGCTGCCGTGAGGCAGAAGACCGCCAAAACGGAATGGACGCGCAAACGCCGGTAAGCCGCCTGTGGGAAAAAGTAAACGATAAAGGGAACGTGGTCCGAAGACTGACCTGCCCCTGCTCTTTGTGCCACCCGTTAAGTTAGTCCGACAAGCACGGGGACCGGGTCGGCAGGATCAGGCAGGACAGTTCAGCACAGTGCGCAGCGGTCTGGTTGTTTTGGGAACGCCTGTTAAGCCACTGCGTGAGGGTGACACAGTCGTCGAGTTGCTATTTCGCTCGCTGTTCGAGGCCTATAAGGCCCCACTGATCACTGACCACCGACCACTGCCGTCCCCTCTTCCGCCCGCCGCAGAGCCAGTTTGCGCCTCAGCTCGTCATGCGCGGCCTTGTCCAGAGGATAGCGCGCCGCCGCGAACATCGACAGGACCAGGAGAACGGCCGGCACTGCGCCCATGAAAATGCGCAATGCCAGCACGGCCGCCGCCGGCTGCGATTCGGCCGCGCCTTCGATGAAGCCGGTTGCGGACAGGACCTGCGGCACGATGAAGCCGACTGCGAATGCCGTGGCGATCTTGCGGAAAGTGACCAGATAGGCCGAGTAGACCCCTTCGCGGCGTTGACCGCTGTGCCACTCGTCCTCTTCGATGATGTCGGCCACGATCGCCCAGGGGGTGGCGTTGGCCGCGCCGTACCCGATGCCGGCAACGGCAGCCGCGATCAGGACCAGCGTCGCATTTCCCGGCGGCAGCAGGCTGATAACAGACATGACCACCGCCCAGAAGATCATCAAGCGTATGTACGTGCGGCTCTTGCCGTACCGCTGCATCAGCCGCACCGTCAGCGGCATCGAGAGGAACGCCACGCCCAGCACAGCCGCCAGCACCAGGCTGTCGATCGGCGGCTTCAGCTGCATGTAGTAGATCAGGAACCAGACGAACACCGAGGTGATGATGTCGACGGCGCTGAACGCCAGCACGTAGATTGCGGCCCCGATGCGGAAAGGGCGGTTGGCAAACACCTCTTTGGTGATCTGAATGAAGTTGAGGCGGCCTTCTTCTTTAGGCAGTTCCCGCTCCGGCTCGCGCACGAAGGCCACCACCAGCAGAGGCGACACAACGATGATCAGCCCCCACAGCGCGCCCGCCACCGCGTAGCCGTTGCGCAGCGCGTCCGGCCCGCTGAACCAGCTCGCGAAAAGACCCTCCGCCAGCAACTTGAACAGCCCGGCCGTCAGCAGGGCAACGAAGATCGAGTTCCCCATGCGCCAACCGGCCAGGCTGGCCCGTTCGTCATAATCTTCGGTCAGTTCCGCGGTGAGGGCTGAGTAGGGCGCGTTGACGATCGTAAAGGCGGTGTCATAGAGGATGAAGATGACCGCGTAGTAGAGGGCCGCGGCCAAGTGGCCTTCGAACGGGGGCGGGCTGAACATTAGGAAGAAGCCCACCCCGAACGGCAGCGCGCCCAGCAGCATGAACGGCCGCCGTCGCCCCCAGCGGCTGCGTAAGCGGTCGCTGAGGATGCCGATCAGCGGGTCGTTGACACCGTCCCAGAAACGGCCGATGATGAAGGCGATTCCGGCCAGGCCCACGTCCACCCCGACGACGGTGACGGTGAAGTAGAACCAGAAAAGTGTGCGGGCCGTCGAGGCCGAGGCCGCGCCCCAATCGCCCAGCCCGTAGATAACCTTGGTGAAGGTCGGCAGCCGCTGTCGCACAACGCCTGTTGTAATCGCCCCGCCTCCCTATCTCCTATTTTGGTCGAAAATCAGCCACACATGGCCTTGGTTTCCATGCAGGGTGAACGTCTGGTTCTGGCTGTCCCGCTCACCGTTGCCGTCTTTGACCCAGATCGTATAGTTGCCGGCCACCCTCCCACCGGGCAACTGGCTAGCGGAAACAGCCTTACTGTAATTGTATTTTTTGCCCTGGGGCCCCTCTACAAGACTCGTCCCGCCGCGTGTGCTGCCATCGAACCCATGTACCTGGACCCCGTCCTTTTGCAGTTCAACATGGTAGCCGCCGTATATCTGAACCTGGTCACCCTCCCCCCCATGCACAAAGCCGATCTGAAGCTTCAATTCATGTCCGCCATTGTCTGCAGGATCGACATTTCGCAGCCAGAACTTGCAGCCATCGCCGCCGATGCCGGCGCAATGGTCTACCTGGGCTGGCACGGGAGTCGCCGTAGGCGGCACCGGTGTAGGCGTAGGCGGCACCGGCGTGGGCGGGATGTTCTGGGCCACCGTAATCAGATGCGCGTTCTCCACGTTGACCAACTGAGCGAAAATCCAACCCGTCTGGCCGGCGACACAGCAAAACTGATACCAGGTGTACTCCTGGTTTCTGCCGCTGATTTCGAACTGCGTCCCCCTGGCGACGGTGCCGATGACGGCGAACGCGGTGCTGGGCCCGGTCCGTACGTTGACGTTCGCGGCCGCAATGTCCGTCTTAACCGTGAACTGGGCCACGGTGGGCACCGGCGTATCAGTGGGCGCCGGTGTATCGGTAGGCGCCTGAGCCTGTTGCTGCGGCGCTGCCGGCGCGGCCTGCTGAGTTGTTCCGCCGCCGCCTGACTCTGTCGCGGCCATGGCGCCTTCAGGGGTAGATGTGAAGGTGGGCACAGCTGCCGCCATTGGGCGCGTCGGCGTGGGGGTTGCGTCCGGGCCGGACATGAGTCCGCAGCCGGCCAGAAACAGCGCGCCCGCGCAGAGCGCCAGGGCGCGCACAATCGATTTCTTCAAGCTGATATGGCGAACAGGTTGTGCAAAATCCGAATTCATACGCATCGGCACTAAACTCTCCTTACATAGCGAACGCCCCGCCATCCCCAAGAATAGCGGACAGGTGTGGCAATATGCATCTATCATATCAGGTGCGCCAAATCGGCGAAAGTCGCGAATCTGGGGCCAAGGAGATTGGCGTAAGAACAAGAGGTATCTTGCCAGGATTGTACCCGCTACGATTCGACAAAGGAGTGCTCGTCGGGCAGTCAACCCCGGAATCCTGCCCGGCCCGATCAGCATCCACGCCAAATACACAAAATGAAGTGCGCTCTCGCCTACTGTCGGGGAGCCCGAAAACCATTGGCCTCCGCCTCCGCCCGCGTGCAGAACCAGAGATCACCCTCTGCCTCCTTCATATTCACCCGTCCGTAGGAGGCCGACTCCCCCTCCACATGATAGATCTTCGTGTCCCTGGTCCTGTTTACGTTGCCCTTGATCCTGCATGACGGATCGGGCTGGCTGACACATCCCTGCGGGCAACTTGCGCCAACCGACTGCGTGGGAACAGGCGTGGGCCCTTCCCCGATTTCACATGCGGACCACAGTCCGACCCCGGCCAGCATGGCCTCGTCAGCCGCGGCGCGCGTCCTGTCTGCGTACTGGCCCGGGTTGCCGTAGTCGTTGTAGACGGCCAGCCCTTTCTCCAGCAGGCGCACATTCCACAGTTCGCTGTCCCCATCATCATCGGTCCAAACATAGGACAACAGCCGCCCGTACCTGTCCCGCCCCTCCTCCTCGACCCTGACGCGCTGCCCCATCAGTCCCTTCGTGTAGTCGGATGCCTGCGCGCCGAAGCACTCCTCCGGCTTGTTCGGATGCACAGTCTCCGGCGTGTCCACGTCCAGCAGTCGGAGCGTCTCCTCCGCCCCGTCGCCGAACCGCACGGTCAATGTATCGCCGTCCGCCACCCGCACCACGATCCCATACGCCCCCTCGCTCTCCGCGACTGAACCCTCCGTCGCCGCGGGCGTACTCGTCTCTCCCGCGCCTGATATCGCTGTCGCCGTAGGCGCAGCCGACCGCGTGCTGGTCGCGGCTGAGGAGACGGGTGGCGACGTCTGCACACTGTCGCCGCGCTCTTCCTGCCCGCCGAGCGCGAGAACAATTACCAGGCCGATCAGTATGAGCGCCAGGACCACTACGATGTTTCTGATACGTTTCAACGGTTGTCTCTCGGAATCAGTCGCAGATTACCGCCATACATGTAACCCCTCTACCCCGGCGCCTCCACCCCGCGCGCCATCAGTCCCGAGAGCACATCAAACCGTTCCCGCAGCGGCTGCCACACGCGCTGCCTGTGCAGGTCCGTCAGTGACAAAATGCGGGCGTCCTCCCTGTCCGGGTAGTAGCGGCGGCGATAGCCGACCGATTCGAAACCGGCTCTGCGGTAGAGACGCTGAGCGATCTCGTTGCTGACCCGCACCTCTAATGTGGCCGTATGCGCGCCTTCCTCCCGCCCCAGCGCCAGCAGCGCCAACAGCAGCCACTCGCCAATCGAACGGCCGCGCCAGTCCGGCAGCACCGCGATCGTGACAATATGCATCTCCGCGCCGAATAGCATGAACCCTCCCTGCGCGATCAGCGCCGGCAGTGCGGCCCCCGTCGCGATCAGGCCGCCACCCGGAGCAGGCCCAACCTTCAGATAGCGGCTGCGGCTGTTGCGGGTCAGTTCATGATGGTAGGTGGCCAGCGTCCAGGGGCTGGGGAAGCTGACCGCCTCCAGCGCCATCACATCTTCCAAATCGGGCAGGGCCAGAGGCCCTATCGCCAGCGGGCAGGTCCGCAGGGCAACCTGGTTTCGCGGAGGCGATTGCCTCTTCTGACGGTTCAGAAAGTTAGCCATCGGTCACTGGCATACACCAGGGGCTCCCGGGGTTGCCTGCCGCCCGGTCACTGTTCACTGGTTCTGGGGTTTCTGCCTATTGTGGTGGGCGTAGATACAGAGGCTGCAACGGCTCGGTCTGTGCCGGGGATCCGGCGCGCAGGTGGCGCATCGCCAGGCGGGCCAACCCCTCGCCCCGGCTCTGAGACAAGCCGCAGCCGCTTGGGAGCCGGAACCCGCTCTTGAACTGCTCCGACAGATCGAAATCCGCGGCCGGATCGATGCAGTGGACATGGGCCAGCCCCCGCACAGCCTGCCGGAGGGCATCGCTCAACTCGCCCACCAGCCACACCGGGCGCCCCGCTGGCCGCAGCGCCGCCACCAGCGCCTCGCCCTGCCCGGCGCAGTGGTCGGTCACAGCCGGCAGCCACAGCGGATCATCAGCCGGCGCCGCTGCCCAGTTGAAGCGCCCCCGCCCCCCTTGCAGCACAGGCCATACATCCGCCTCCGGGGCCGCCAGCGGCACGAACCGCGCCGCTGTCACACTCAGCACCGGCAGGCCGATCAACTGGGGCGGCTGCGGCAGCCCCAGGGCAATGCCCTTGACAACGCTGATGCCGATGCGCACACCGGTGAAGCTGCCAGGTCCCGTGGTTACGGCCAGAAAACGGACGTCGTCCATCGTCGCGCCGGCCTGCGCAAGCGCATCCGCAACCGCCGGCAGCGTCTCCTCCGTCTGCCGCCGCCGCGACATCCACACGCGTTCCGCCAGCATCGAGTCACTTGCCGGATCGAACAGGGCAACCGTACAAATTGAGGAGGCGACGTCAAGAGCGAGAAGCATAGGAAAGTGGTTTACGCCCGGTACAAGCGGTCGTTCGTCCCAGCTGGCTGGCGGGGTTTACTGACCACTGACCACCGACCACTGACCACTGCAGTTCTCAATCGGCAAGTCCTTCATCGTCCCCCGCGCCCCGCGTCAGGACCGGCATCGGCCTGTGGTGGGCAACAGGCGTAACGATCCCGTCAACCAGTTGACGCGTGCCGACGACATTCAGTTTTTCATAGAAGAAGGCATAGTGATCTTCGACACCGGCAAAGATCGCCTCCGTCCGCTCACGCGGCAGCCCCCACAGCTCCGGCTTGAACGGCCCCAGCGCCTTCTTGCGTGTCTTCAGATGAAATACGAGGTCGGAATCGTTGGCGCCGCGCTCGTCCGCGTGGTGAGCGTCCAGATGCGCGTACATCTCCTGGCGCAACGATTCAGGGAGACTGGGATGGTCCATGAAAGTGTTGGTGAAACCGGTGGCCAGGTGGATCTCAATCGTCTGCGTCTCGGGGAACTTGCTGAACAGCTCCTCCGGCAGCGTGCTCGCGCCATGCTGGACCGCCCCGCCCGAGCCGTGGAAACGGGCGCGCTCGCCCAGGTCTTCGAGCGTATCGAAATCCACCGCCACATCGGCTTGGGTACCGTCCGGCAGCAGAATACCGCCGTGGGCCGTACCCGTGGCGACACTTATCTTGCTCAGCCCGGCGTAGTCGCCCAGCTCGCCCAGCGTAGCCTTGTAGCCGTGGATATAGGCGTCCAGCTCCGGCACAGTCGAGTTCTTTTCGCCCACCTCGCCGATCTCGCCGCCCAGGCTGATGGTGACGCCCTCCGGTTCCATGTCGCGGATAAACTTGGTCAGCATCGCCGAGCGCAGGTAGTTTTCCCGCTGCTGCTCGTCCAGCGACGCCGGCTCCAGCGTCACCAGCGTGCTCGTATCGATGTCGATGTTCCAGTAACCGGCTGCCACAGCCTTCTTTGCCAGCGTTTTCACCTCGTTCAGCGCGCCTTCCGGGTCGGTCCCGTACTTCTTGCCGTCCACCTGAAAATGGTCGCCCTGGATGAAGATAGGCCCCCGGTATCCCTCTTTGATGGCCGCGGCAATAAGGACAGCCGAGAACTCGGCCGGTTCCTGGAAGGTGTAACCCATCTCGCTGCGCGCGATCTCGAAAATGAAGGCGCCGGTCTGCGTACGCTGCGCCGCGCGGTAGGCGGCCCGCCCCGCTTCGTAGGTCGAAAAACGCATGTTCATCGCCGGCACGGTGCGGTTCGTCCATACGTTGTCTGCCCTGGCCATGTACAGTTCGTGAATGCTGGCAGGGCACGCGCCCATCAGCTGGCCCAACTCCCAGATCAACCAGCGGCTGAACGACTTCACCGGAAAGGTGCCGAACACGGCGTCCCGCACCAAACGATCGATCAGACCGCCGCGCACCGTCTCCGCGTCCAGCAGTTCGACAAGCCCGCTGTCGTCAATGCCCACCGCGTTCTTTAAGTCACGGCGCAGCTCATGGACGGATTCATGTATCACAATTTTTCCCCTCGTTTAGGTATCTGCGCAACCACAGTCTATCAATCGCCGCAGTTACTGACCACTGACCACTGGCCACTGACCACTGACCACTGCAGTTGTGCGGTCGGGCCTTCGGCCCTCCCTTGTGCGGGGGGACACCCCCCGCAACGCCCCCCGACAAAAACACGCCCCGCCCCCAATGTGCGCTCATCGGCCCGGTGCCCACGCCATCGTAGGGGCACCCCTTGTGGGTGCCCTTTCCTCCGCACAGGCACGAACCCTGTCACGTGGCCAAACTGTGTACCACTCGCATGGGTCCCCTTGTAAGGGCACTAAAAACTAAAAACTGAAAACTGACTACCAGTTTTGACCGCATTTGAACGCATCCGGTAGAATAGCAGAAACCAGATGAGACTGTAAAATCAGTTCTCGGTTTTCATGTTTCGACACCACGCCGGAGTCCCCCCCGGCGTTGCTGAAAATCCGGGTACCCATTACCAAGAACTGCTGTTCCGGAGGCAATCCATGTCAGGACTTAAACTAGGCGCCCACATGTCGATCGCAGGCGGCGTCAGCAACGCGCTCGACGCGGCGGCAGACGCAAACAGCAACGCAGTCCAGGTCTTTATGAAGAGCAACCGCCAGTGGAAAGGTCCGCAGGTGAAGGAAGAGGATGTCTCCCGCTGGAACGATCAGATGCCCGCCAGCGGTGTCGCCTACGCCGTCAGCCACGCCTCCTATCTCATCAACCTGGCTTCGCCCAAAGAAGACCTGTGGGAAAAGAGCGTCGCCGCCTTTGCTGATGAGTTGGAGCGCGCCCACGCCTATGGCATCCGGCACGTGGTTCTCCATCCCGGCGCGCACACCGGCAGCGGCGAAGAAGCCGGCATGCAGCGCATCGCCGACGCCCTCAACCGTATCCACGCCCAGCTGCCCGAATGCAGCGGCGTGATCACCCTGCTGGAGCTGATGGCCGGGCAGGGAACCACCTTGGGCTATACCTTCGCCCAACTGGCCCGGATCATCGAACTGGTGGAGGAGAAAGAGCGCGTCGGCGTCTGTCTCGACACCTGCCACGCGCTGGCCGCCGGCTACGATTTCCGCACGGCCGAGGGCTACGAGGCCATGATGGCCGAGCTCGAGGAGACAATCGGTATCGACAGCGTCGGCTGCTGGCACTTCAACGACAGCTCAAATGATCACGGCAGCCGCAAAGACCGCCACGAGCACATCGGCGAAGGTTTCGTCGGCGTGGAAGGTTTCCGCCACATCCTCAACGACATGCGCTGGGACGGCGTACCCATGCTCCTCGAGACGCCCAAGAAGGAAGACGGCGACGGCAAAGACGCCCAAAACCTGCGGGCCCTGGCCGACCTCGTAACCGACGTCAGCCGCCTGCCCGAAGGCCTGCGCCCTGGCCGCACCTAATCTCACACCCTGAGCGAGACGAGCGCAGGTGTTTCTCTCTCCTCACTTCTCTTTGCTCTCTCCTCGTCTTTCTGGGCGGTCGGCCGCAAGTGGCCTCCCTTGTGCGGGGGGTCCCCCGCAACGCCCCGCCCTAGCTAGACTACCGTCGTGGACAATGGGACCAGTTCAGCCCAGTGCCTTCCCAAAAGTCGGTAAACAGTTTCAGCCTACCTCAGGAGAGTTGTGAGTTGTACCGGGATCCGCAGCCAGCCTCTCATCCCTGCCGGACACCGTCTCCTCCTGCCGCAACTCTGTCGTAGGTAAGGGCAAAGGATTTCTCCAGGAGCCAGCGGCGGAACGATTCATTGTCGCTGAACTGTTTGAACAGCTCGGTGTAGTCTGTGAGCAACCCGGCTACGGCGCGTTCAAATGTCTTGTCATGCTCGATGCGCGCGTTCTGCTTGTCCGACTTGACCACCGCGTTCTGATATGTCTCGTCCCCTTCAACCTGCGGAATCAACTCTTCGGCGATCGCCTTTTCTATCTTGTCCTGGCTCGTCCAATCGATGTTGCCAAACAAGTCGTTGAACTCCTGCAGAATATTGGAAAGTCGGTCCATCTCCGCTTCCGGCTTTTGTCCGCCGCCGTCGGTGGGAACCGGTTCGATCTCGGCGTCCTCATCCGGCAGCTGGATGTCGCGCACCGTCTGCTTCTCAACTCGGTAGCTGTCCATGTCAATGGCCGCCAAAATCCCCTTCGAGAGATCTTCTTCGATCGGCGCGGGCAGCTTGGGAGCAAGAAAATTGAGGAAGATGGAGAGTTTCTCCCACTCGGCATCGGTATAAGGCAGAATAGCGGCCAGGAAGGCGTAGGTGCGCAGGAAGGCCTTGGCCTTGCCCTTGAAGTCGACCTGGCCATCCTCGTCCAGCTCCTCCCGGTAGATCGCAACGCAGGCGTCCAGGATCGGGTCGAGAAGCTCGCGGTCGCCCTGCGAGAGGTAATGCCCCACCAGCTCGTCCACCTTCCCCGGGCTGTAGACCTGGTAGCCGTCGAGCTCCGCCTGGAGGTCGTGCAGCTTGTTGGGATCGGTCTCCTCCGCCAGCACGGTGGTGCGGTAGTAGTCGGCGAAGGCGGCCTGGATTGTGTCGATATCGTTGAAAAAATCGAGCACGAAGGCATCGTACTTCTGTGGATGCGCGCGGTTGAGACGGGAGAGTGTCTGCACCGCCCTGACGCCGGAAAGAGGCTTGTCGACGTACATCGTATGCAGCAGCGGCTCATCGTAACCGGTCTGAAACTTGTCGGCGCAGACCAAGAGGCGATGGGGCTCCTCACGGATGCGGGCGGCGGTCTGGTTTGCCGAGAAGCCGTTGAGCGAAGCCTCGCTGACCTTCGTCTCCCCGTATTCGTGCTCGCCGGAGAAGGCAACGAGCGCACGGTAGGGACTTTTGCGCTCGCCGAGGTAGGCGCGAATCGCCTCGTAGTAGCTGATCGCATGTTGGATGCTGCTCGTCACCACCATCGCCCGCGCCTGGCCCCCTATCTTCTGCAGACCGGCCACCTGCTCATGGAAGTGGTCGACCATGATCTCTGCCTTGAGGCGGATGGCGTGGTCGTGACCCTCCACATAGCGGCGCAGCTTCTTGCCGGCGCGCTTCACGTCGAACTCCGGGTCACTCTCGACCGTCTTCACCAGCCGGTAGTAGCTGCTGACCGGCGTATAGTGGGCCAGCACGTCGATGATGAATCTCTCCTGGATCGCCTGCTTCATGGTGTAGACATGAAAGGGCCGGTGGCGGGTTGTACCGCCTTCAGGAACGGGCGTACCGAAGATCTCCAGCGTCTTGTTCTTGGGTGTGGCCGTGAATGCGAAGTAGCTGGCGTTGCCCAGCATCTTCTTCGACTCCATCAGGCGGTTGATCTGGTCTTCAAACGTCTCCTCCTCGCCCTCCGCCCCGGCCTCGCCCAGCGCCATAGCCATGGCCGTCGCGGTGCGTCCGCCCTGGCTGGAGTGCGCCTCGTCGATGATGATGGCGAAGTTGCGGCCGCGGTGCTCGTCGCCGATGGCGTCGAGGATAAAGGGGAACTTCTGCACGGTGGAGATAATGATGCGCTTGCCGTCCTCGAGCAGGGTGCGTAGCTGGTTGGAGTTGTGGGCGGGGCCGACGGTGGCGCCGACCTGGGCGAACTGCTTGATCGTGTCCCGAATCTGCTTGTCCAGGAGCTTGCGGTCGGTGACGACGATCACCGAATCGAAGAGCGGAGCGCGCTCGCCCTGCAGGCCAATGAGCTGGTGCGCCAGCCAGGCGATCGAGTTGGACTTGCCGCTGCCGGCCGAATGCTGGACCAGATACCTTGCGCCGACACCGTGATCGGATGCGTGGGCCAGCAGCTTGCGCACCGCGTCCAGCTGATGGTAGCGTGGCCACAACTGGGACCGTTTCGTCCGTCCTGTCTTTTCGTCCTTCGACGGGACGACCTGGGCAAAGTTCTCAATTATGTTGGTCAGGCTCGCGGGCGTGAGGACCTCTTTCCACAGATAGTCCGTTTTGAGGCCGTTCGGGTTGGGCGGGTTGCCGGCGCCGTCGTTCCAGCCCTTGTTGAAGGGCAGAAACCAGGAGGCCTTGCCCTTCAATTCGGTACAGAACTGCACCTCGTGGTCATCGACCGCGAAGTGGGCCAGGCAACGGCCCAGCCTGAACAGCGGCTCGTTGGGATTGCGGTCCCGCTTGTACTGCTCAACCGCATCGTCGACCGTCTGTTTTGTCAGGCTGTTCTTGAGCTCGAATGTGGCGACCGGCAGCCCATTGATGAAGAGGCAGAGGTCAAGCGCGAGCTGGGCGTTGTCGCTGCTGTAGTGCAGTTGCCGCGTCACGCTGAAGCGGTTCTGGCCGTAGCGCTGCCTGGCTGCGATGTTGTCCGCCGACGGCGTGCCGTAGAAGAGGTCGAGGCGGTGCGACTGGTGTTTGAGGCCCTTGCGCAGCAGGTCGATGGTTCCGCGCTTGCTGATTTCGCCGTGCAGGCGGGCGAGGAATTTGCGGCGGGTGGGGGAGTCCTCGTCGAGGCTGAGCAGGGCGGCCGTCTCGGGCTGGGTCTGGTGGAGGAAGGCGGAGAGCTGGGCGAGGTCGAGGCAGTGTTCGCGGTCGTAGTCGTGGGGATTGCCGGCGAGCCAGCCGGCGGCGTAGGCGGCCGGCCGTTCGCGCAACGCGCCGGCCGCGGCCGGGTCGCAGGGATGGCCGGTGAGCGCAGTGCAGATGAGGCGCTCGAGGCCGGCCTCGGAGGTGTCGGTGGTCATGGGGCGGGTCTCAAATCGAATTGAACACCGAGTTGGCGCAGCATTTCGAAGGTGTTCAGGTAGTCGACGTTGAACTGCTGGCAGACGTTGGGTATGGGAACTTTTTTCCTGATCTTTGGATCATATGCTTCCTGCGTTACTAAGGTAATGGTGTGAACTTGAGCATAGGCTACAAGCCATCCGTCCGCTCCCGCTGCAAAATCGCGTATTCCTGTTTGCTTGAACTGGGGCTGACCATAAACCCAAGCCATAATATCCCTGTAGGCGTCTACAACCGGCTGTTCGCTAGATGGAACGAACAGGTTTCTTGGTGCAGCCTTCGTCCACTTGTACAGTGCATCCGGATTCACATCCTTGCTTTTGCTTATGTCTAACAGTTCGTCGCGCACTTTGTCGATACTCAGCAAAGCGCCGCTATGAAAATGTTTAAGTAAACATTCCCAAAATCCTGGACAGAAATCTCTGGAGTAATAGGTACGGTGCGCGCCAATAAACACGTTAGCATCCAGCACGAATCGAGGATTTGATTGACTGGTCACAGTAGAATCCCCATCTTTTTCGGCATTTTTTCAAAGGCATCTCCTTTCAGGTCAGTCAAGCTGTATGCCTCTCGATACAACATACGCCCTTCCCCGGCCGCGCGTGCCACCGCGCCGGCGAAGCGAGGGCCAATGCGCCATCTTTGCGTGTCCCAGATAGTGCCTCTGCCGGTCGTTGCTTTTCGGCTCTCTGGCTGACACTTATATTTATTGTAGAGAGCGAAAAAGGTATCCCGATCGATAAGATCCAGATCAAGCGCGCGGTACGCGGCGACGATGACACTCACCTTGAATTTGCGGGCGATTGGTCGGCAAGGGTTGGTCAGATCTTGAACTGTGGGCCAGTAATCTTGCAGTTCTTCTTGCGGTACCAGGAACTCCGCGGCAACCCGGTTACAAAACCATTCCGTGCTATGGTCTACGGGCAACAGCCTGTCGAAAAGGGACAAACCCTCCTCGCCTACAAACAGGTGGGCGACTTCATGCGCCAAGGTGAACATTTGCGCGGTCTTGAAGTCTGCCGCATTGACAAAGACGAGCGGGGCGTACTCGTCTACGAGGGCAAAGCCCTGGAATTCCGTCCGGTCAAGCTTGCGTCTAGTGTTGTTGCCTACGACGCCATTGGAAACGACGAGAATTCCGGCTTCATCCGAGCGGGTTCGCAGGTCCCCTAGAGCCTCACTCCAAGTATCTATCTCTTCCGCCCAGCCGCCAGCGAGACCCAGCGCGGCCCGCATCGCCGCGGCAACTTCCGCATGACTGTCCGTCAGGTTGTAGGCGCCGACGAACTCCAGCGGGTCCGCGCCGCCTTCGATCAGGTCGTCGCGCATCCAGTCCTGGCGCCGTTGCATCTGGTAGATGGTGTCGAGCAAATCCTGGCTTGGACGCTTGGGTGGGCCGTCGTCGCGGGTGCGGAAATCGCGTATGGGCAGCAGCTCTTCGGGCGGTTCCGAGAGGTAGAGGTAGCCGAGAGGCGTATAGGTCCTTTCAGCCAGTCTGTCCGCCTGGGCGATGCTGATTTTTCCGGTCTCTTCCCATTCTGTGACGCGCTCCAGGCTTACGGGAATCTTTTTTGCCAACTCCTCTTGAGAGAGGCCGGCCCGGTCGCGCGCCCAGCGGAGCACCTGAGGTTCTAGGGTTATCTGCTGGCGTCGGCTGGTCATGGCTGGCGAGGTGTCAGTGATCATGTTTCACCGCGTTCGGCCAGGAGATTCTGATCCAGGGCCTTGCGCAGACAGGAGTGGATTGCCGCCTGGCGGCTGATATGCAAGGCAGCCGCCAGTTGATCGAGTTCTTGCAACATCTCCTGCGTGATTTCGACACTGATGCTTGTAAGCGGCTGCTTCATGGTTCCCTGGTTGGTAAAGAACCGCGAAATGTCGCGACCGCTGTCCGCCATCTCCGCGATTTCATCCGCTGTCTTCATAGCACGGGTGGGAAAATATCTCTTGCGGTTCTCTCTGAGACGTCTGCTCTTATCATGGTCGAATCTGAATCGCATCGTTGCCTGCGCTGTTAGAAGTATAACCTTGCTGTCAAGATGATTCTGTGCCGGTCCGCTCGGCCGCGGCGCGCACGTCGAGCTTGCCGGTGACGACGTGGGCGATGAGGCTGGCGCGGTATTCGGCCATGCGCTCGGACTGGCGCCGGGCGTTGTCGATGGCGGCGTCGATTTGGGCGGTGGCTTGGTCGAGGTGGGCGGCGATGGCGGCTTGCTCTTCTACCGGGGGGTACAGCAGCGGGATATCCAAAAAGGAATCAGGATACAGACGAAGGCGCGAGACAGTAATGCCGGTGGAACGTACCAGATATTCGGACCTGTATGTTTCTGTTCGAAGTAAGGGATCGATGTAGTCCGGATTCAGTCTCCCGGCATCAATCGGACGATAGACGTTGTAAGACGGACTCACCAAGCCGACCTGTCGCGCTACACCAAGGGCTGCCATATACGCCCACATCGTATTGATCACAATGTCTCCTGGGCTGCACAGCTTGTAACCAACATTGGTTTCGGCCCGGAACATGGTGACGTTTTTCTTGCGCGGTGTCACACCTGTCTTATGAGACACCGACATCAATTCTTCTGTCCCAGTATTGGATCGTTCTTTGACTTCACGGTAGAGAAATTTAGCGCGCCGCACCTCCCAATGCGCGGGCACTTCGCCGAGCCATTCGAGGCCGGAGGGCTTGAACGGCGCGTCAGGGTCCAGGCCGCGTGTGACCGCGCGCTGGATGATCGACTGGCGCGCCTCCTGCAGGCGGGCGATCAGCTGCTCCTTGGCCTCGATGTAGCGCTGAATGGGGCGGTCGGCGTGGTCGAGGTAGCGGGCGATGGCGCGCTGCTCGGGGAGGGGAGGGAGGGACACCAACACTTTGCCAAGAGACACTGTTGAAATCTCAGTAAACGTGGTGCCGTTGGCCCGGCTTTGAAGTTCCTCCCGGAGAACACTGAACAATCGAAAGGCGTATTCAGATTCAATTACCTGGTTCCTGGGAACCAAGGCCTTACAACCTTGATTTGTACAGAGAGGAACCTTGGCAAATGATATGTTGCCTACCGGTGCCCTGCACGATATCACGATACTCCCAGCAGGAACTATCTGGGTTGAGCAATTGTCAAGCCCATTCTTGGTGATTCTACGAAGAGAGTCATTCAGTCTTGATTGCTTGTTTATGTCGGTTGGAGTAACCCACACAATTTCCCCATCCCAATAGGACGGTTCACTGCTCAAAGGGGTTGACCCACCTACAATCCGCTTGAACGCTTGCTTCGTTCGCACCACCTCCCAATGCGCGGGCACATCTCCGAGCCATTCGCCGCCGGAGGGCTTGTACGCGGGGTAGGGCAGGAGAGCCGTCTTCACTCCTGCTCCTCTCTGATGTCCATCTGCCTTTCAAATGCTTGGCGCACAAGGCTCATCACGTAAGGCAGCTCTTCAAGAGTTGTGAACTTTACCTCCACATCGCCATTGCCCCATCGACCGATGTTGGTTGTATCTTCGGCCACGCCTTTCGGATCACGGAGTTCGTGAAACTTCATGTTCAGAGACAGATTCAAACGGTTCGCCTGTGGAATGACATCAACGAAATTGGTCTCAGCCTTGTACGCCACGTAGAGTTTCAAGAACTCTTCCGACACGCATGGGTCAATTGCAAGTACCCCCTTCCTGAATTCTTCGAAAAGGGTGCGACTGCTCCTACCCTCGCGAAGGTACTGATGGTCATTGATTGTGTATTGCTTCTTGCGCGACATGGTATTGAATCCATAATCGGCAAGCACGTCGGTGCTTAGGGACGGCGCTTTCCAGATTTCCAGCGCCAAGCTTGCGAGCCGGTCAGCCCGGTCTTGGATCGCATCCTCATTCCAGGTTTCTAGGTGGGCCAGGCGTTGATTCAGTCGTAAGGGACTTTGCGCGAATCCTCCCTCCATATCGCGTTTTTCAGCAAATGGACGGTCACTGTATTCGGAATTGTAGCCGGTGAGCGTCAGGTTACCCAGCGTATGCAGCAAGCTCTCCTGTACGCTTTGCCACTCTTCCCCCAACGCGTCTCGCCACGCTTGTGACAGATTCCGATTCTGGGGCAGGATATGTTCGACCGTGTAGTCGTCCACCAAAACAGGCTCTTTGCTTCCGTGGTTTTCAAGACGGCGCAGCCAGTAGCCGGTGCGGTAATTGTAGAGATTGCGCACCTTGATTTCGCTCAAAAACTCCTCGTTTTTGGGAAAACGGCGGTAGGAGGGCAGCCATTGGAAGTATGCAAGCACGCTCTCCAGATAGCGCCCCTTATCGATAATGCGGCTGAAGTTGGCGAAAGTTCGGTTGAGTGAATTTGTAGGAATGGAACAGACGGCCCGGCGAAACACGTAGCTCTCGATATAGCGCAAGACTTGGACAAACTCATCGAGGGTGAGAGAGCCTTTTTCGTAGTCGTCGTAGAGTTCGAGCAGAAGCGGGTAGGCGACATCAACCCTTAGGTCACGCAGGTCGCGAAACGCTGCGACTAGGCGCGGTTCACGCTCCTTATCGAGCGCCATTCGGCAGTAGTAGATGGCAATATCATACAGGTCGGCGAGCAATGACTCTATCGAAGGGTGGATTCTCTCTTGGTCGAACATTTTGAACGCTTCATAGACACGGTTCTTGTTAGGGATTTCTCCCCTCCTGAAAGTAAGGTAGTGGCGCATGAAGCCGTCGAAGTGCGTGCCGTAGGCATCCTGGCCGAAGGCCAGCTCCATAGGACGCCAATACTCTTTATAGAGCCTTTCCTGGCGAGCAGGCTTAAGGTCCATAAGGACGTAGTTGCGGATCAGATCGGCCTGGCTCAAGGCAAGGCCGGTTGAGTTCATACTCTCAAATATCAACTGCGGGTTGTCGTCGCCGCGGCTTAATGAGATTTCCACAAGCGTCAGTTTGATCAATCCTTCACAAAGCGGGATGACATCATCGCCAAGCTCCTCGATTTTCTGCGTGAAGAACTCGAAATTCTCAAGAATGCGAATTGAATGGGGATCCGGCATTCGCCTGTCGTCAACGATTGCCAAGAGTGTCTCTTTATCAGTCTGCGTCAGGAGCAGCTTGTATCGTTCGTCCCCTTCCTCAAGGTCATTGAGAAGATAGTAATTGCGAAGCTTCTTTGCCGAAAAGCCCGCAACAGGCTCACTATGGCCTACATGGCGCGCTAAGGATTCGATGATCAGCGAGAGCGTGGTGAGACGTTGTTGCCCATCAATGACTTGGAGCGACGTCTGCGTTTTGGCCAAAAACAGGCTATCTTGTATGTATACGACAGATCCTATGAAATGAGCATGTATATTCTCATCGCTACCGGCCCGCATGATGTCATCCCAGAGCTGCCGGCACTGCGTCTCAGTCCAAGAGTAGGTGCGCTGATAGATGGGTATAGTGAACTGCGGCGACTGCTTGAGAAATTTCAACAAATTGACTTCGGTCGCTTTCATTGGTTGACTCCCTCTGTACTGACGATCTCCCCCAGCAGCCCCTTACGGGAGGGGAAATCCATCCTGGCTAAAGATATGGTTCATCTTCGAATGGAATTTCGAAAGGCAAAGCCGCACATTGCAATCCATATCACCTGAATTAGACCCGAAAGCATTAGCAGGCTTTTGATTCCAAGTGAAAGACTTTCGAGTTCATGCCCATACATGTCCTCAAGCTCTGCCATAAAGAAAGGAAACCTATCTATGGAGCGCAGCAAAAGTGATACATAGTCAGAAGATGAAAATCGTTCGATCCAGAAGAAGGGAAGGGCGTTTAAGATGAGGTATCCAGCAAAACCCATTAGCAATGGGCGGAGCCAGGACCGGTGAAAGTCAGAAGAGAATTTGCGCCACTCATACAAAAATCGGTCCTGCCGATATTTGACCCATCCCCGCCAATCAGCACGTATTGATACTTTCTGTTCCTTTGTCAAGTAGTAATCAATACGATCAATCTGCTTATCTATATTATTCGCAATCCGAAAATCCTGTCTTCTGATTGCAATCTCCCTCAGTTTCAAAAACATACTCCGGTGAGCGTGTGCTCTACTATGATGTGGATCAATCTCCTCGCGAGAACCAAGATACAATTCGAACCCGGGATCATCATGGTGGCCAGATCTCAATTCGCTAAACCACAGACTGTTGATGCGATTCATTCCTCTGAAGTCATAGTGAGTTGCACGACAATCCATTTGGAGACTGTCAATACCTTTGTTCCCCAGAAAGGACAGACTATCTAGCCCGAAGTGTGCTGAACTTGAATGGGGCATATGTAAACGGATAGTGTCTGGGATTCCATATTTCTGCCGAATCATAGTCGCGTAGTAAGAACTGTCCTTTACAATACGGGCTGTTCTGCGTTCCCATGACAACTCATGACTGTCATAGTCCTCCCAGGGGATGAAACAGTTAAACTGCAAATGGCTGTCTTTGAAATCGTTCCCCTGTAGTAGCACGCGACTTCCATGCTTGAACGCAAATACCCATGACCTCATTCCCCGACTATCGCCGAAGTCAAACTCATTCCTGTGGAATCTGAAATTGCCAGTCCAATCAAAGACGATAGATCCCATGTTCGGATTCGAGGAATGAAACCGGCAATGTTCAAAGTGCCATTTAACCAATAACAGAGCGCTCGTCCGCATAAAGTCTTTATCCAGATACCAAGGGTGTTTCACTTCAATATCCAGCTCTCTGAAAATCAGGTTGTTCGTATCATAAATGCTACCTCGCTTTATCAAGCGTCGAAACTCGTCACCACGCGGCTGATGGACAACAATATGATCGAGAAGACCCTTACTATCGACGAAGGGACGCGTCAATTCAAGGTCGTACCAACCTTTTTTGTCACCTCCATCGATAAAGGATTTCTCGTATACGGCCTGCGATACCTCTGTCAATTCGTCAGACGAGACTTTCTTGCGTATCTTCTTGCGAATGATAAGGCGAACCTCCAGCGGCGGATTCTTGATCCCCTCAGCGCAGCGACATTCCTCTAATGCGGCCAAGCCTCCACATCGCAGAATTTCGTGGTCTAACTATTAGGGCCAAGAATACCTTTGAGCGTATGGACACGGCTAACCCAAAGTTCAGGGCTCATGTATTTCCATCTCCCCGCCGAGCCCTGCTCTTCCTCTTTCCCCGGCGATTCCACACAGATTTACGCAATGCCTCAAACTCCTTCTTTTCTGTTCGCCGCCAATGCTCAATTGCTTTGATTGTCCCCCTGATCGAACGGACTTTCCCATTGATACGTTTACAATGGAACGGAACACCAGGAACATCATCGTTGTGATACCTGTAAACAATCCATTCTTTCGAGTCATAAAGTACTATGACCAGCTCTATTCCATTGACATTGCACCTATATCCCTCACACGCAGTTCCTCCTTCGTACTCTTTTATATCTGCCAACCTTTTCTCATGTCCTCTTTTTGCCCTCTCTACTTCATCCTCAACGCTCCAATCCTCGTCAACGATTTCAGCTGCAACGCGAGGTTCAAATATGAAATCCTCAATATAAGCAGGAGCCGAATCAATGAAGTCTACTTTCACGGAAGGATCAAGAATGAAATCTTTGACATAAGAGTGTTCAGATTCAATCAATTTGATCTCTATCTCTTCAGCTCGTGACATTTTTTCAAACAGATTCTTGTCAGGACTCCAGACGATATCTCCCATCTGGGCACGACCCAGAAAATGAGAAAAGTCATTGTCAACCCATTTATCTTTAGCAATACCCACCAGGGTATTCAACATCTCCTTGGTGGAAGGTAGAACGTCGATGAGGTCAAGACTACTCTCTGCATGTTGGTAGAAAAGATTGATGTACGCGTTCAAGATGACGTTTTTGTGGCCCGTTTGCCCCCAGCGGTTTAAATCGTCGATCTCATGTCGATCGATACCAGTGTTGATATATACCCGCCAGGCCTCCTCCAAGGCTTTTTTGAGATTATGCACGATCCTTTGTTCTACGGAGTAAAGTCCGTGATTCGTGAATACCCTGGCCTTCAGGATATCGCACAAGGCGGACCAGATTTCAAGCATGGCGCCGGGATGAGTAGTTGGCGGCATTTCGCCTTCAAGAAGGAAGTAGCGCCAGGTGGGGTAGCCACTGTCAATCGCATCCAGGAAGCGGTCGGCTGTTTCCGGGAGAATGTAATCGTGCAGGGAGCGATAAATCCCGTAGGAAACACGGAGAACATCTTGCTCCTCACAAGCCAGGTCTTGAAAGAGCTTGCCAATATGATGGTGCTTATGACCACCGCTCTTAAGAGGCTTGTAAATGTAAACGCCTTGCATTTTCAGAAGGCACTTCATTGCCTGTTCAATGCCGGAGTAACAGCAGGTGACAGTGCCCCATGCTGCGATGGCTTCATACTCGGCGAACATATCTCGTTGAATGCGCCGCTCGTGGAAGGAACGATGCTGCTTTTCCCCCGCCTCAATGAGTCTGTGAGCCGGACGTGTAAACTTCCTCCTGAGACAAGAGTCAAGAGGCGCAATCCGATCCATGCCGTAATTCATACCAGTTTTCGCCTGTCAATGATCTCCATCGGGAACGCTCCCTCCCTTCAATTAAGGTTGAGTGCGCCGGTCACGTGTACGGCTCCGTCTCGCTGCCGCACACAATGGATCAGAATAGCACATTCGTGCATTTTTTCGTAACTGCTAAGCCTCGAATTGCCCTGGGGGAGTTCCCTGAAGGCGGGGGAAGGGCGGGCGTTTTGCCACTTTTTCGACACTTTTTTTGGAGGGGTCCCCGGCTTCGTTTGACGGGTCAGGAGGGGGGGCGATGACGATTTTTGGCAGGATTTGGCAGGATTTAAAAAGTTTTTGGGGCCATCCCCCCGTTTCGTTCAGTGGTTCAGGCATGAGGACGGTGAAAAATCTTGACACGAGTTTGACACGTTTTCCGGGGGTCCCCCGTTTCATGTAGCCGCCCCGCGCCGCCCTTTCTTACGTTTTTAGCTGTTGTTTCCTCTATCCAAAATGCTGTGCCAGCGCTTGAGAAAGAACGTCTTGCCCGTTCCCCACTGGCGATCTCCCCGCATAAGCTTGATCGTCGACCGGTATCAGGATCACTCGAATCGTGGAATACGCTATCGACGTTCGCAGGCAGCGGCGTACAACCACCCGCTCAGCGTCATGCCTTCGCGACGGGCCTGGCGAACGAAGCGCTCGCGATCTGCATCAGAGATTTCGATCTGTACGTTGGTCATTTACCCCTCCCGTTTCAGGGTAAACGGCGATAACCACTGGCGTTGCAATCAGTCAAGGTGTCACCCCCTGATCCGGCGCAAAGGCAACGCAGTATACCGCAAGCGTCAGACAGGGACGAAATCTAATCTGCCCCACCCCAGATCTCCTCCAACAACCCATCAGACTCCCGCTCCAGCGCGCGGATGTCGGCCCAGATCTCGTCCGGCGCGCGCAGCGGCTGCGGCTGGTAGAAGTAGCGGGTGAAGCTGATCTCATATCCCACCTTCACGCTGCCCGGGTCGTACCAAGCGTCGGGCGCATAGGGCAGCACCTCACGTCGCAGAAAACCCTTGATACCGCCCTCTTCCAGAAGCGGAACCTGCTCGCTGTCCTTCAAATCCGGATCGGGCGCGTATTCGACCACGACCTCTTTGCCATCGATTTGGACGGGAAAGAGGCCGCGCAGGGGGTCCGGCGCAACGCCGGCGCGATGGGCCTTGCGGATCACTGGCGACGCGTCAGGGCTGGGCGCTCTGCTCTCCCGCATTTCCTTGATCTCGCGCGCCTTGTATACGCGGGCAGGGTCGATGCCGGGCAGACGCAAGGGCCGCTGGACCGTCAGCTTGTGGTAGCCGAAGGCCGCGTTGGGAAAAATCTTCGACTGCGGCGTCTCCTCGAAGGCGAGAAACGTCCCGACAATGCGCTCAATGTCGGCCGCGGCCAGCTCGCAGTTCTTGTCACCCAGGTTCTTGCGCAGCGGCCGGTACCATTCGCTGGCGTCGATCAGCTGGACATAGCCTTGCCGTTCCACCGCCTTGCGGTTGCTCAGTACCCAGATGTAGGTGGCGATGCCGGTGTTGTAGAAGATGTTGAGTGGCAGCGCGATGATTGCCTCTAGCCAGTCATTTTCGATGATCCAGCGGCGGATGTTGCTCTCCCCCTGGCCGGCGTCGCCGGTGAAGAGCGAGCTGCCGTTATGCACCTCGGCGATGCGGCTGCCCAGCGGCGCATCCCGCTTCATCTTACTCACCATGTTGGCCAGAAAGAGCATCTGCCCGTCGCTGGAGCGGGTGACGAGAGAGAGTTCGGGGTCGCCGTCATGTTCAACTACGAAGCGGGGATCGGTGAGGCCGGCCTTGCCGCCCATGCGCTCCAAGTCGCTCTTCCAACTCTTCCCGTAGGGCGGATTCGAGAGCATAAAATCGAACTCGCGCGCGGGGAATGCGTCGGCTGAGAGCGTGGAGCCGTCCCGGATGTTGTCCGCTTCAGACCCCTCCCCCTTCAGGATGAGGTCAGCCTTGCTGATGGCGTAGGTCTCCCCGTTTATCTCCTGCCCATAGAGGTGGATTGAGACGTCATTTCCCTGATCGCGGGCGAGTCGGGCGAGCGTTTCCTCGGCCACGGTCAACATGCCGCCCGTGCCGCACGCGCCGTCGTAGACAAGATAGGTGGTCGACTGCACCTGGTCAGCGATTGGCATGAAAATGAGATGCGCCATCAGTTCCACCACGTCGCGCGGGGTGAAGTGCTCACCCGCCTCTTCGTTGTTTTCCTCACTGAAGCGCCGGATCAGCTCCTCGAAGACTGTGCCCATACTGTGATTGTCGAGTCCGGGCAGGCGCACGCTACCGTCGTCATTGAGCACAGGCCTGGGGCTGAGGTTAACCGAGCTGTCGAGAAACTTTTCGATCAGAAAGCCGAGGATGTCGTCGCCGACGAGGGTCGGAATCTCGTTACGGAACTTGAAGCGTTCCAGAATTTCCTGCACGTTCGGCGAGAAACCGTCAAGGTAGGCCTCGAAATCGGCGCGCAGCTGTTGTTGGTGCGCGCGTGCCCGCAGATCGCGCAATTTGAATGGTGATATGTTGTAGAAGGCCTCACCCGACTCCTGACGCAGCCAGAGGTCCTGGTTGGTGATGCCGGCGTCGTCCAACTGCTCCTTTCTGCGCAGCACTTCGTCCTTGGTCGGCTCCAGCACGGCGTCAAGGCGACGGATGACAGTCATGGGAAGGATGACGTCGCGGTACTTGCTGCGCACATAGTGATCGCGCAGTACGTCGTCGGCGATGCCCCAGATGAAACTGCTGATGTTCAAGGTGTTCATCCACTTTTCCCCGCTGCCGGTGCGCCTTCCTGTGTCAAAAACGCTTGTCCATTCCTCACAAACGGCAACAATGCCCCTTCACCAGTCCAACGCCAACAACCGCAACAGCTCCCCGGCACTCGTCGTCCCCCGCACGCGCACGCGCCGCAACTGGAAGAGATTGTCCGTCGAGTGCGTGGACCCCGCGATGATCGTCACGCCGCCCCAAAAACCGGCGCTCTCGAAAATCCGGATCGTGTTGCTGTCGTAATGCCCAAAAGGATATGTGATGAAACGCGGGCGCACCCCGAGTTCGTACTCGATCGTTTCCGCGCTCCCCAGGGCCTGCCAGATCAGGTAATCATCGTTTCGATTCCGCAAACTGGCGTGATTACGCCCGTGCGACTCGATGAACATGCCCGCAGCCTGCATCTCCCGCGCCATATCCCACGACATATAGAGCGGATTTCCCTCGTCCATGTAGTCCGATACCACGAAGAACATCGCCGTCATGCCGAACTCCCTCAACAACGGAAACGCGTTCTCGTAGTTGTCGCGGTAGCCATCGTCAAAGGTAAGAATGACCGGCTTTTCCGGCAGCGGCGCGCCCTGGTTCAAATGGTCCACGAGATCATACATGCTGATCGGCGTGTACCCGCCATCCGCCAGAGCCTGCAGGTGGCTCCTGAACAGCTCGGGCGATACCGACAGATCCCGCCGGTAAACATCTGACCTGGCCGGCGGCGCGCTGACATAGTGATACATCAGAATCGGCGCTTGCACCTGTCGTATCCATCCGTCGGGAATAGGCGGCGGTTTCTGCGGCACAAGCGACTTCGGCTGCTCCTCCGGCCCATAGTGGACCGCGGGCAGCATCAGAACAGACGCGCCGCCGTGCACAGCGGGCAGCATGATCTCATACTCCTCACGCTCCTTGGCCGTTTCCTCCCGGATGATCTGCGCCAGAATCCAGTCGTGGTACTGGCTCACACGCGTATAGACGCCGTAAAACGTCGGCCGCGCGCAGCCAATGCCAAAGCTCACCAGCCCGGCCAGCTGCCAGCCGCCTTCGCCGTCCGGCACCACCAGGGGGCCGCCGCTGTCGCCGTGGCAGGCGTCCTTGCCCCCCTGCTTGTATCCGGCGCACAGCATATTCTCGGTGATCATCCTACCCATCGAGCTGGTGCACTCCTCCTCCGACACGATCGGCAGCTCAACCTGCTGCAGGTCATAGGAGAGCAAACCCGCACTGCCGTCCTCGGAAAGCGCGCCCCAGCCGATCACCGTTCCCAACGTGCCCGGCCCGGCCAGCGCCAGGCTGTCAGCGCCCAGCAGCGTGACCAGCTCCGCATCTGCCGGCTCTGACAGATGCAGCAGCGCCAGGTCGTGTGCGAAGTCATGGGCAAAGTCGAATCCGTAGCGGGGATGCACGACAATACGGTCAACCGACCTTTTCTGCCCCTGACCGCTGTCCAGCCTGTGAGGACCAACCGTCGCCACAATATCGTCCGGCGCGGCGTTTACAACGCAGTGGGCGGCCGTCAGCGCCCAACTGGGGGCAATGAGGGATGCCCCGCAGAACGTGTGGTAGCCCGGCTCGGTGAAGGCCTGAATCGCGACCATCCAGGGCCAGGCTCCGGGCGCCGCCTTCTCACCACCCACGATCTGCCCCTGCAGGCCCGCGGGCGGCGGCGTGGCCGTCGCGATTGGCGTCGCACTCGACTGCCCGTCCCCTGCGGCGTCGGCTCCGACCGCAGGCCCGGAGAGTGCAACGCGATCGGGGCTGGAGCGCACCGAAAATTCTACGCTGTTCAGGGCCGGGGAGGCACTCTCAGCAGCTGCCGGTGCTTCCAGGGCTGCAGCCGCTTCGGGGTCCGCCTGCTCCGGCAAGGGGAACCGGTTGTACGACATCAGAATCACGATCGGCGCCAGAATGGACAGGATGGTGAGGCCGCCATAGGACCGAATCGAGCGCCGTGAGGAGGCAAATCTGCCGGTCCTGTTCGGAACGCTCCTGCCTCGGATGTCAGCACGAAATGCGCCCCTGTTTGCGAGGGGCGCATTGGAAACGGAGTTACGAAATGACAGCTGGGGAAAGCGCAAATTCATGCCCGCATTTTAACAAATCGGGCATGAGAGCGCCAAAAAAGGTTGATAATTTCGCCCCGACGCGTATAATAAAGTTGGGCTAAGAGTTGAGAGCCAGGAACCGGGGCCGCCGAGCGTCTCAAACCCACGGCGTGCCAGGAGAAATCCAACATGACGATCATGAAGATGTCCGCGGCGCTGCAACCGGCGGAAAAGATGAAGTTTCTCTCTGAACTGATGGTCTTTCAGGACCTGACGTCCAGAGAGATGGAAGAGTTGAATCGAATTACGACGATGAGCACCGTGCGCAAGGGACGGGTCTTCTACCGCCCCGAGGAGCCGGGCGAAGTCCTCTTCATCCTGAAGGAAGGCCGCGTGCAGCTCTATCGCATCAGCCCTGAAGGCAAAAAACTGGTCATCACAACCCTTGGCCCCCACACACTCTTCGGCGAGATGGCCCTGCTGGGCACCAAGATGCACAACACCTTTGCCGAAGCCATTGACGACTGCCTGATCTGTGTCATGAGCCGCAACGACCTCGAACGGCTCATCCTCAGCAAGCCCCAGGTCGCCCTGCGCATACTCGAAATTACCGGCAAGCGCCTGCAGGAAGCCGAAGAAAGCCTCGAAAACATGGCCTTCAAAGGCATCCCCGCCCGCCTGGCCAACCTGCTCCTGCGCCTCTCCGACGAACAGCAGTCCGACGAAGTGACCGGCCTCACCCACCAGGACCTGGCCGAAAGCATCGGCACCTACCGCGAGACGGCCACACAGGTCCTCAACGACCTCAAAGCGCGGGGTCTGATCGAAATCGGACGCAAGCGCATCAAGCTCCTCGACCGAGAGACGATTTCCATCATCGGCAGCAAACGCATCAAGCTGCTCGATGAAAATGTCTGAACCGCAGCGGTCAAAATCCATTGGTTAGTGGCCGCAAATGCCACTGGTTCCCAGGGTAATTTGGCCCACTGTCACTGACCACTGGTAGCCCGCTCCCATGTACGACCGCTCCACCCAAGTCGACCGCAACGCAGACAGCATCAACTTCGGTATCGGCCAGCCCGACTTCGCGCTTCTGCCCCACGCCCTGATGCGCCAGGTCGCGGCCGAACGTTTCGCCGAAGGCGATACCGAGCTGCTCAACTACGGCTTCCCGCAGGGCGACGGCCGCTTCCGCTGGGCGCTCGCCGCCTTTCTCAGCCGCGGCTACGGCACGGAAGTGCCGCCGCAGCAGTTGATGATCACCGCCGGCGCGTCGCAGGCCCTCAACCTGATCTGCACGCTCTTCACGCGTCCCGGCGACACCGTCTTCGTCGAAGAGCCAAGCTACTTTCTTGCCCTGCGCATCCTGCAGGAAGATCACCGGCTCAAGCCCGTGCCCATCCCTACCGATGAGCACGGGCTTGTGCTGCCGGCCGTCGAAGAAGCCCTGACCCGCCACAGTCCCGCATTTCTCTACACGATTCCCACCTACCAGAACCCGACCGGCCGCACGCTTTCCGAAAGCCGCCGTCAACAGTTGCTGGCCCTGGCAGAGGATCATGACTTCCTGATCATCGCCGACGAGGTCTACCATCTCCTCGATTTTGGCACGCCCCCGCCTGCCCCCTTCGCCTCCGCCGCCGATACCGGCAGGGTGCTCTCCCTCGGTTCATTCTCAAAGATCCTGGCGCCGGGTCTGCGCCTGGGGTGGGTGCAGACAGCCGCACAACGGGCGCGTCAATTCGCCGCCAGCGGCCTGGTCGACAGCGGCGGCGGTCTCAACCACTTCACTTCCAATCTGGTGCGGGTAGCGCTGGAGGGGGGCGGCCAGAGAGACTATCTGGACGGTCTGCGCCGTTCCTACCGGCAGCGGGTCGAGGCAATGGACGCGGCGCTGCACAAGCACATCGGCGACCGCGCGACCTGGACCGTGCCCGCCGGCGGCTACTTCTTCTGGCTCACCTGCGCCGAAAACCTCGACACGACCGCACTACTGGATGCCGCTGCCGCCGCCAAAGTCGGCTTCCTCCCCGGCCCCCGCTGCTCCAGCGTCAACGGTCTCAGCCACTGCCTGCGCCTCTGCTTCGCCCACTACGGCATTCCCCAAATCGAAGAAGGCATCCGCCGCCTCGGCCAGGTCTTCGACACCTTCCAGCATACCCCGTGAGTCACTGGTGTTACCAGGGCTCGTTGACAGTTCAATCAGGTAGGGGCACCCCTTGTGGGTGCCCTGGTGGTTGCCTCTCTTCTTGGCGCTTTGTGAAGCCTTGTGTCCTTCGCAGGACAAGGCGCTGCAATTCCCAGGAACTGAATAAATCCCCTTTGACACCAGGACTCTTCGCGTGGGTTACGCAAAGAAATCGCGCCAGCCTTGCCTGCATTGACGCCAAACGCAACAAACAGCGGGTCTTCAAACTGAACGCACTCTAGGTTTTATTTTCAGTTCTTGAATCAGCTGAGAAGGGCAAAAGGCCCAAGGCTTTAGTCGTCTATTGCAGCGTGATTCCAAACCCGGAAGTGCTCGGATTTCGTCCTTCCTGAGGAAAAAGCCAGCGAACCCTAGTAGCTGGCAGCGAAGTCGGGCAGGAATTGGAGAGCCTGATCATAGTCGGCGATGGGGTTCCGGTCTTGGCCTGCGTTGAGCTTGGCAAGGACCCGGTTGTGGTAGGCGCCGGCATTGCCGGGCTGGAGTTGGAGAGCCTGGTCATAGTCGGCGATGGCGTCCTGGTATTGACCAAGGTGGGCCTTGGCAATTCCCCGTTTGACATGGATGCTTGCTTTGTCAGGCTTGAGTTGAAGAGCTTGGTCATAGTCGGCGATGGCATCCTGGTATTGACCAAGCTCAACCTTGGCATGGCCCCTTAAGAAGTAGGCGCGGGCATTGTCGGACCGCAACTGGAGAGCTTGGTCATAGTCGGCAATGGCTTCCTGGTATTGACCGAGGTGGGCCTTGGCATGGCCCAGACCGACGTAGGCAATGGGATAGTCTGGATGGAGTTGGAGAGCCTGGTCATAGTCGGCGACGGCATCCTCGAATTGACCAAGGCGAGTCTTGGCACCGCCCAGAACGAGGTAGGCGCGGGCATTGTCGGGCTGGAGTTGAAGAGCCTGGTCCAAATCGGCGAAGGCGTCATTGTATTGACCAAGGTGGGTCCTGGCATTGGCCCGACCAACGTAGGCGCTGGCATCGCCAGGCAGGAGTTGGAGGGCCTGGTTAAAGTCGGCGACAGCTTCCTGGTACTGACCAAGACAGATTTTTGTCTCGCCTCGAATGACGTAGGCGAAGACATCGCCGGGCCACAGTTGGAGAGCCTGGTCCAGATCGGCGACAGCTTCCTCATATTGATAAAGCACAAACTTTGCAAAGCCCCGATAGAAGTGGGCGGTGGCGAGGTCAGGCTGGAGTTGGAGAGCCTGGTCAAAGTCGGCGACGGCATCCTCGAATTGACCGAGTGCCATCTTGGCAAAGCCTCGATGCTTGTAGGCGAAGGCATTGTCGGGCTGGAGTTGGAGAGCCCGGTCATAGTCGGCGATGGCGTCCTGAAATTGGCCGCGCTCGCCCTTGGCATTGCCCCGACTGACGTAGGCGTCGACTTTGTCGGGCCCCAAGCGCAGACGAAGGGTCTGACGCAATTCACTGACGTAAGTGCCCGCGTTATTCGTCTGGCCAAACGTGGCGAACGCTGCGCACACTACGACAACCGCTACGATCACACCCCACTTCTTGAGAATGTGCATAATATTCGGTGTCCCGAGTCGTTGCTGCGAGAATAGCGCATTCCCGCAACGCGCCGCCGCGGTTGATCCCACTCGGTCGAGGAGAGGGGACTGTTCAAAATATCATACACATCCCGGCTGGCGGCGTCAATCTCCTGGGCGAGCCGGCTGCTGGCCAGAGCGGCGCAATCTCTTTCGCCTGCCTTTCTTCACACCATCGCTGCTGGGCGGCTTGCCGTTATTGTGAGCCAAAAACCAATAACGTAACCACTAAGCCTTGGCCAGTTCTCGATCTCAAATGGGGCCCAGAAGGTGTTCCTCCCTCCTCACCTTTTGGGCGGCCGGCCGCATGCGGCCCCCTTGTGCGGGGGGATGGGTCCCGCAACGCCCCTTACGCGAACCCACCGTCGTGGACAATTGGAACCGCTGAGGCCAGCGAAAGGTGCTCACACACCACCACCGCACCCGCTCACCATTCACTACCCCGGCTCCATTTACCAAGCGCGAAAGAGCCCTTCCTCTCCTCCTCACATCCTCCGTAAGATCAGTCCCGCGGTCACTGTCCCCTATTCACTGCTGTTCGCCATCGTTACAGCGACGCGGATCGCCGCCAGCATACTCTCCTCGCTGGCCCGTCCCGTCCCCGCGATATCAAATGCCGTGCCGTGATCCACCGAAGTCCGGATTATCGGCAGGCCGATGCTCACGTTAACGCCGCTGTCAAAGGCCAGCAGCTTCATCGGTATATGGCCCTGGTCGTGGTACATCGCTACAACGATGTCGAACTCGCCCCGCGTCGCCCGCAGAAAGACCGTATCCGGCGGCTGCGGGTCGGAGACCGTCCAGCCGCGGGCGCGCGCCGTCTCGATAGCCGGTTGGATCTGCTCCTCCTCCTGCGCGCCGAACAGCCCGTTCTCGCTTGCGTGCGGGTTCAACCCCGCTACCGCAATCCGCGGCGCCTCGATCCCCAGCATCCGGCAGGAGTTGTAAGCCAACTCGATCACCTCCAGCACCCGCGCCGGCCTGACGCGACGGATCGCCTCCTCCAGCGCAACGTGCGTGCTCACATGCACCACCCGTAGCGTCGGCCCCACCAGCAGCATCGACACCCGTTCAGCCCCGGTGCGCTCGGCCAGCAGCTCGGTATGGCCGGGATACAGGAAACCGGCCCTGTGCATCGCCTCCTTGTTCAACGGCGCGGTCACCACCGCCTCCACCTGCCCCGCCATCGCAAGGTCACAGGCGCGCATCACATACTCCACCGCGGCCCGCCCTGCGCCCGCGCTCACCTGCCCCACCGGCGCCTCGGCCAGTTCGACGTTCGCCAGATCCGACAGCGGCACCGTCCCCTCTTCATAGCTGCCGCTGCTGCTCTCAACAATGCTTTCGAAGCGGGGCTGGAGATCCAGCCAAGCCGCCGCTCTGTCGAGGACACCCTGATCGCCGACCACCAGCGGCCGGCAAGAGTCGAAAACCTCGCGATGCAGCAACGCCTTCAGAACCACTTCCGGCCCGATTCCTGCCGGGTCGCCCAGCGTAATTGCCAGTATTGGACGGCTGTCAGCCACGGTTCATACCTTTCCCGTTGTCTGAACTCTGATCTATCTGATCAAAGGATTGCCCTGACTCGCTACTCTGCCCGCGCTAAGTAAGTCCGATGCTAACACCCCCGCCCGCGCCCGCAAAACATGCCCCCTGCGCCGTCTCCGGCAGCGTGAAGATAGGACGCCTGGCGCGCGCAACTCACCCTCACGATAGCGCGTTGCCCACCGATCCGCTACACTATGGAGGCGCGCCTAGAGGGCGCCCCGATCCGGTTGCCGCCAGCTGCTCGAACGCCCACAGACAGCGGCGTCCACACACTTCTGGAGAATCTCTTCATGGCAAACATCGCACTCGTCGGCTGCGCCCATATCCACACACCCGGCTTCGTCAAGCGCCTGCAGGCCCGCTCCGACGTCAGCACCGTCGCCGTCTGGGACCGCGACCCGGCTCGCGCCAATACCTGCAGCGACCAGCTCGGCGCGCCCGCCCTCGATAACGTCGACGCAATCTGGAGCGATGCAGCCATTGACGGCGTCGTCATCTGCTCCGAGACCGATCAACATGAGCCGCTCGTCACCGCCGCCGCGGCCGCAGGCAAGCATATGTTCGTCGAAAAGCCGCTCGGCATCGGCGCGCACGACGCCAACCGCATGGCCGCGGCCATAGACAAGGCCGGCGTCCTCTTTCAGACCGGCTACTTCAGCCGCGGCATCCCGGTCCACCAGGCCCTCAAGGATCTCGTAGCGCAGGGCATTTTCGGCCAGATCACCCGCGCCCGCTTTATCAACTGCCATTCCGGCGCAATGCGCGATATCTTCACGCCCCACTACCTGTGGATGACCGACATGCAGCAGGCCGGCGTCGGCGCATTCGGCGATCTCGGCACACACGCGCTCGACCTCATGCTGTGGATTCTGGGAGACGTGGACAGGGTGACCGCCACCCTGGATGTCGTTCTGGAGAAATACGGCCCCCACTGTGACGAGACCGGCGAGGCGCTCTTCCGTTTCAGCAGCGGCGCAATCGGCTCCCTGGCCGCCGCCTGGGTCGACGTGGCCGAACCGATCACCGCCGAAATCAGCGGCACTGAAGGCCATGCCTACGTCTACAACCGCAGCGACCTCTACATCACCAGCGCCAACCTTGAGGGCGCCGACGGCCAGCAGCCCTGGACCGACCTGCCCCCCGGCTGGCCCCACGCCTTCGATCTCTTCCTCGACGCGCTCAACGCGCCGGACCCGTCCGCAAGGGCCGCCGTCCCGCTTGTAACCGCCCGCGAAGCCGCCTACCGCAGCGAGGTCATGGAAGCCATGTACAAAGCGGCGGCCGCGGGGTCGTGGGTGTCCTTACCCTGAACATCACGGCGCATCAAACTGAAGCTCTGGGAGGTCCGGCCGCAGACGCCAAACGGCCGGACCGCTCTCGGCTGCAACGCCGCTAGGGCAACTGCCGCGACTCAATGCTGAGGAGGTGTCAGCCGCCGCCGTCTCCTCACTATCCAAAACACGACCACACCTGAGGCCAGCGCCAAGGCCAGGACCAACGCAGCCAGTCCCCACAATAGCGGAGGCACGTCGTCGCTACCGATTCCGTTAACCTCCACCTGCGAGGACTCGCCACTGTCGTAGGCCTGGCGCAGCAGAGCCACCGGGTTTTCCTCGCCAATACTTTGGGGTGGAACGGTCAGCCACCGGCTCAAGGTGTCTCCCTCGTCGCTGCTACGCGCCACCGCGAGGAAAGCGGACTGAGCCGTCTGTTCTCGCGGACAACGGTTGTCGCCCCCTTCCATGGAACCGGCCTCAAGAGCGGCGACCAGTCCGTCAGACAGGACCGCGCCAGGCTGTCGCATAGCCTCTTGAAACGCTTCCGCTGCAGCGCTGACCACCGCCGGGCCCACCAGGATATTGCCCTGGGCCGAAATAGATGGTCCGCTGACTCCGCCGGCCCAGTCGGAGTTCTCGTCCCCGGTGAAATTCGCCTCTCCTTGAGCCAGCGTAACCACGCCGTACTGCCTCGTCTGCATAGCGGAGTCACCCGACATGGCTGCGGCAACCACATCCTGGGCAGATGCGCCGGCCAGCAAACGGCTCACAGCCCTATCGATCCGTGTGCTGTTCTGCGAGTCCACCTGCGCCTGCGCCACAACTGCCCCATGCCCGGGCAGAAGGCGGGCCAGTTCGACGTTTCCAAGCAACGAGATGTCGATAAACACCTTATAAACTGTTTGCTCTGCGTCATTCCCTGACGCGCCGACAGCAGATTGGGATAACTTGAAGTCGCCGGCGACGCACGTGGCCAGCGCAACGCCCACCTCGCCGCCATCAGCGTCGACAGCCACGACCGACCAGGTGCCAGACGAGCTGCTTTCTGGAAAGATTGTAGTCCTGGCGCCGCAGGAAGAGGTCAGTAGCAGCGCGATAACAACACCTGCAACCCATGCGGGCTTCATGCTTTTCCCACCCGTCCTTGATCGCCGCGTCAGACGAGCGGTCGTAGGTGTCCCTGACCTACCCATCGCGGCGCATCAGGCTGAAACTCTGCGCCGTCTGACCGCCGTCCGGCGCGCTCGCGAGAAACAGCGCCAGCGGCGCGACCTCCTCCGGCTCCTTGAACCACTCGCCATCGAAAGTATCGGGCTCGCGCGCGGCCGCGCGCGGCATCATCGCCGTGTTTACCGGCCCCGGAATCAGCTCGTTGACGCTGATGTTGTCGCCCCGCAGCTCCTGCCCCAGCACCCGCGTCAACATCCACAGCCCGGCCTTGGAGCAGCTGTAAGCCGAAGAGCCGGGCGCGCCGCGGTGCCCCATCCCCGAGCCGATAGTGATGATCTTGCCCCCGCCGCGCGCCTTGAGATGGGGGATGGCCGCCCGCGCGCAGTGGTAGGCGCCGGTCAGATTGATAGCGATAGTCTGGCTCCAGGCGGCCGGGTCGCTCCCGTCCACCTCGCTCCGCCCCGGCGAAACGCCCGCGTTGATGACCAGAATATCCAGGCCGCCAAAGCGCGCCGCGGTCTCGTCGACCGCCTTCTGCACCGATGCCAGGTCGGCCACGTCGGTCGTCACAGCCAGCGCCTGCCCGCCCGCCGCCTCGATCTCGCCGGCCACCGCTTCAATCTCCGCCCGCGTGCGCGCCGCGCAACAGACGGCCGCCCCCGCATCCGCGAAAGCAATCGCGATCGCCCGCCCGATTCCCCGTCCGCCGCCGGTAACCAGAGCCACCTTCCCCTCCAGCGACTGCCCTGAGTTCGTCATCTCATCTACCTCACTAAGTTTGCTGTGATCAGTTTTCAGTTCTTTGTTGCAGCGTAACGACTCAGTCACAATCAATTCGCGATCTTGAGCGAGGCCACCCTATCGACACATCGGCGAGACGGACGCGGCACGCATTAAAGAGGACATCGCGACAGCGTGGCAACGACTTGCAATAGCAGCCCTACAGGCCAGACAGTCAATCCTGGCTCTCTTCTCTGCAAAGGTCATCCAAAACAACGACGGGCATCTCCTTTTGAAGTCGAGAATCGTCACTGTTTGTGACAAAGAGTGTACATCAGGGGTGCAGAGCCGCTGGCATCCGGATAAACCGGTCCAGTAGACGGTAGCGTCAACCTTCCCATGACGCCCTTTCGTCCTTGAGGTAGGCTTCCACCTCCTCCGCACTCCTGAAAAGACGCTGCCCGGGCGCTTCCTTCAGGATTTCTGCCGCAGACCGCCGCTTAGTCACCGAGGAGTGAACAACGACGCTGACAGACGCCCCAACCGGAAGCTCCTGGTCCACAATTTCAATCCTGCCCCCAGGCAACACCGTCGTTCCGATGTGCAGGGTCTTTTGCATTGTCCGTCTCCTTTCATCCAGTTGCGCTACACGGCGGCGTAGTCTTTCACCTGTGGAAGGGAATTATATGCTTAACCTGAATTCGGAGTAAGTGAACACCTTATCAAGCTGGCAAAATTGAAGTTCTCAAACCAAAACTCTCCAGCAAAGAAAGGGAACTATACATGATTTGACGCGAATGAATGATAGCGCGGTTTAGTGCAAAGCACTCTAAGCGGATTATTTTCCACTAATGATCATAGTGAATAACGGGAATAATATGGATAGATCAGTAAATCGGGTTGGTTAGAGGGCGGGGGGACGTTGTTGCGACCTGGACAATTATAGCAGGTTTTGGGAATCTCGGCGGGGGCTGGAAAAAGTGGAGCTCCTGCCCAAGCAGGTGCTTGTTGAGGGAGTGGAGGGGCTGGTTAGTCATTGGGGCGGGTGCTTTCTAGGGTTTCGTGGGCAGCTTCACTTCGTGGGCCAGCATTGCTGCGTGTTCTTTTTGGACCATTGGGGCTGTGAATTTTCTGCCGCGTCTGTTTTTGAATCCTGCCCTGTTGAGGATGTCTGCGATGTGGTCCCAATCTGGAGGGCCTGATTGTTCCCAGATACATTTCCGAATGGCTGCTTGTCTTTGGGGGGTTTGCTCTCGGTGGATCTGCCGAAGTTGGCGCCTTTTTGCTGCATCATTTATGAGACCGAAGACGAGTACGCTTAGGAGCGCTCCGATGATGATTAGGAGGGTTATCAGTGGTTGAAGCAGGACTTCTGCTATGAATTCTTGCATGGTTGTTCTTTCTTAACCTGAATTCGGAGTAAGTGAACACCTTATCAAGCTGGCAAAATTGAAGTTCTCAAACCAAAACTCTCCAGCAAAGAAAGATGCTCAGTGATGAGTATACTTAAGCTGTTCTGTCATGTCGATGACTTCTGTCAGTGGTTGACGACATGGGAGAATGCCAAGCTGTTGGACGTGACTTGGAAGCGAGGACCGCCCCTCGTATGAGAGCCGTGCTACAACAATCCTGATTCTGACATCCCTGGAAAATCTGGGACAGATCCTCCACCAACCACCAAATTGACACATCCCAACCGATAACGCAGAATCAGTGGCGAACTCCCGCCCAGATCCCAGCATCCAACCCAAGGCCGCCCACCAAGCCAACTAAAAACTAGAAACTCAAAACCAGAAACTGCAGTCATGACACGCGTCGCACTCGAATCCACCGTGATCAGCCACGGGCTGCCCTACCCCAACAACCTCAAACTGGCCCATGAAATGGAGCGCATCATCCGCGACCATGGGGCGGCTCCTGCCACCGTCGGCGTCATCGCCGGGGAGCTGATCGCCGGCCTCAGCCCGCAGCAGATCGAGCGGCTGGCCGCGGCGTCCGATCGCCAGGTGAGCAAAGTAAGCCGCCGCGACCTGCCCATCGTCGTCGCCCGCAAGCTGGACGGGGCCACGACCGTCGCCGCCACCATGTGGATCGCCCACCGCGCCGGCATCGAGCTGTTCGCCACCGGCGGCATCGGCGGCGTCCACCGCAGCCGCGAACCCGGCCCCAGCACCGACGTAAGCGCCGACCTGCAGGAGCTGGCGCGTACCCCGCTCATCGTCGTCTGCGCCGGCGCCAAGGCGATACTCGACCTGCCCGCCACACTCGAATACCTGGAAACGCACGGCGTCACCGTCATTGGCTACGGCGCCGATGACTTCCCGGCCTTCTACAGTCGCAGCAGCGGCCTTCCGGTCGATATCTGTTGTAACACGCCCCAGGAAGTGGCCGATATCTGGCGGGCAAAACGGGCGTTGGACTTGACAGGGGGGCTGCTGGTGGCAGTACCTGTCCCCGAAGAGGATGAGATTCCCGCCGCGCAAATTGAACCGCAGATCGAGCGGGCGCTGGCCGATAGCGAAGCCGCCGGCCTGCGCTCGGCCGAGGTTACGCCCTTTCTGCTGCGCCGCATCGCCGAGCTGACCGGCGACCGCAGTCTGCGCGCCAACCTGGCCCTGCTGCGCAACAACGCCCGCGTAGCCGCCGCCATCGCGGTCGCGCTGGAAAGCAAATAGCGGCTAGACAGGGAGCCCTGTGCTAGCCGCCATCTCTGGGCAATCAGCTACTTTCCATCAGCTACTGAATATCAGCTTCTCGAACTCGTTCCGTTCCAGCACTTCCTGTTCCAGCAGCGTCTCGGCCAGGAGCTTCAGCTTGTCCTGGTGGGTCGTCAGAACCTCTCTGGCCCTCTTGTAAGCGGTCTCCACTATCCGGCGCACCTCGCGGTCGATTGAACGTGCCACATCCTCGCTGTGGGAGCGCCGTTCGCCCAGCTCCATGCCCAGGAACGGGTTGGTATCGCCCTGGACCAGCTGCATCGGGCCCAATTCACTGCTCATCCCATAACGGGTCACCATCGCCTTGGCCAGCTTCGTCACCCGCTCCAGATCGTTGGCCGCGCCCGTGGTGATCTCCTCAAAGGTCAACTCCTCGGCGACCCGCCCACCCAGCAGCCCGGCCAGCTCATCCTCATACTCGGCCTTGCTCTTGAGCAGGCGATCCTCATCCGGCAGCGGCATCACGTAACCCAGCGCCTGCCCGCGGCTGACGAGACTGATCTTCCCGACCGCGTCCGTATGCTCGAGCAACGCCATCACCACCGCATGGCCGGCTTCGTGGTAAGCGACGACGCGCCGCTCTTCATCGCTCAGTATCCGGCTCTTGCGCGCCGGACCGGCCATCACCCGTTCAATCGACTCCACCAGTTCGTCCATGCCGATGGCGCGCTTGTCGCGGCGGGCGGTCAGAATCGCCGCCTCATTGAGCAGGTTCTCCAGGTCGGCGCCCACCATGCCCGGCGTCTGCTTTGAGATCACGTTCAGATCGACATCCGGGCCCAGCGGCTTCCCGCGCGCATGCACCTCCAGGATCGCCTCGCGCCCGCGGCGGTCCGGCCGGTCTACCACCACCCTGCGGTCGAACCGGCCCGGCCGCAACAATGCCGGGTCCAGGATATCCGGGCGATTGGTCGCGGCGATGACGATTACGGTGGTATCGCTGTCGAAGCCGTCCATCTCAACCAGGATCTGATTGAGCGTCTGCTCCCGTTCATCGTTGCCGCCGCCCATGCCGGCCCCGCGATGGCGGCCGACCGCGTCGATTTCATCGATAAAAATGATACAGGGGGCGTTCTTCTTTGCCTGTTCGAACAGGTCACGCACGCGGCTGGCGCCCACGCCCACGAACATCTCCACAAATTCGGAGCCGCTGATGCTGAAGAAGGGCGCGCCGGCTTCGCCCGCCACCGCCTTCGCCAGCAGCGTCTTGCCCGTGCCCGGCGACCCCACCATCAACACACCCTTGGGAATGCGCGCGCCCAGGGCCGCGAACTTTTCCGGCTCCTTCAGGAACTCGACAACCTCCTGCAGCTCCTGTTTGGCCTCATCTGAACCGGCCACATCCTCGAAGGTGACGGTGGGGCGATCGGCCTCCTCCATCTTCTTGGCGCGGCTGCGGCCGAACTGCATCGCCCGGTTCTGCCCGCCCGCGCCCGCCTGGCGCATAATGAAGATGAAGAAGCCGAAGATCAGGATCATCGGCAGGAGCATGATCAACCAGTTGAAAAAGGCCCCGCTGTTGGGCGCGCGCTCCACGTTGATGGGGATGTCGGCCAGCTGATCCGCGGTCACTCCGAACGTCTTGAGCGAATCGAGCAGACTTTCGCCGGACTCCTTGCGGCTGCGCCGGCGTTCAGTTTCGGAGATCTCGACGATGATGTCGTCGCCCTGCACGACGATGCGTTGTACTGAGCCGTTGCGCACGTATTCGGCCACCTGGTTCAAGCCAAGCAGATTGCTGGCAGAACTTGGCGGATTGATAAACAGGCGGTAGGCAAAAAAGATCAGAACGGCCAGCAGGATCCATATCCAGCTGCGTTTGAACATCTGCCGGTAGCGCTCGTTTGGGTCTTCATCCGGAGGACGATCGCCATCCGGTCTTTTTTCTCTGTTCATCATACGACAAATACCCCCGAGTCAGACGCTATGTACGGTTACAGGTCTACACGGGTACACGTCACTCGCTACACGCTTATGCGCCTAGTATAACAGAGGAAGTGGTCTGAGTAAGTAAGGCAGAAACCAGTGTGCGGAAATTACCGGCTGCGCGTCACTGTGCGCTACAGATTGCGCAGTTGGTCTGCGATGCTGACGCCGGTGGCGTGGGTTTTCGCTTTGTGAATCGGCAGTTTGCCCCGGTGCCGGGTAACGTGGGGGATAGAAGATTCGTCCGGCTTGTCGCTGAAGCTGAAGATCAGACAGCCGCGCGCCTTCAACCATAGAACCGCCTCACGTACCTCCTGCGTGATGCAGATCTCCTGGGAGAAACGTTCCTCGGCCGGCACGTCGTCAGCCAGATTGTTCATATGCTCTAACGTGGCCACAAACTCCTCACGCCGGAACTGTTTGAACGGGGTCGGATCTCCCATCGAAACGGCCATGTTGACCGATTCGTGGGCCTGGCGCATCGCCTCGCTCACCCGCCCGCCCCCTGCGATACAGACTTCGGCATAGCGCACAAACTGCTCAAATGTCTGGACCGAACCGTCTTCGATTCGCTCAAGCAGATCGGTGCAGTCGAGACCTTCGTTGTTGAGAACCAGGCAGATATAGGCCAGATAGTCCTGGTTGTCCCCGGTCAGGTGATGATAGTGGGCGCGGTTGAGCTGTTCATAGTGCTGCGCAAACAGGGCGGCATTGAACTTGTCGCCCAGCAGGCTGCCCACGGTACGGTACAGCCCCTTCAGCCGCGCCACATCAATGGCGCGATTGTTGCGCCCGCGCGCGCCGATGGCTGTCTTGTCCAGATCGAGAACAACCGCCGTGCTTTCATCCAACCGCATACCGTTCCCCTGCGCCCACTTGATCCAGTCGACCAGCTGGCTCCAGCGATTGGCTTCGAACATGCCTGTCTCTTCGTCGGCATCGAAGTGCTCCGGTTCGCTTGCCTTTTCGTTGCCGATAAAGCAGGCACTCGGCATCACGGCGCTGTCCCCGAACCCGACCAGCTCCCCGTTATCGCGCAGCGGCTCCTCCGCAGAACGCAAGGCGCGCATCACCTGGAACGTATTTCCATCGCCCGAGAGCGTATCGCCGATGAACAGCAGCTCGCCAACGGATGCGTTCCGCCGCTCCTGCGCCTGTTCCAGGATCCACAGCGCGACCTGGGCGTACGTCTTCTCCTGTTTGCGGGGCACGGAAGGCGCTGGCAACCCGAGTTGGGAACGGGCGGATTTCAGACCGGGGATCTGGCGCGTGATCGGCTCCAGGTTGCGGTAAACGATCAGATCGCCAACAAGTTCATCCAGGGACGTCAGTCCAAAGTTGTCAACGGCAATCGGATAGGCTTCTCTTGTTTGCGTGTTGGCCAATTCCGCACCTTCCATTTCTATTCCCGCACCCGTCTTCGTTTTTGAGCAACGCCAACATTCTCAAAGCGTCGACGGCGCCGGGAACCAAGAACGAACTGCTCAAACTGCCGTTGTACTTCACACGATTCTACCTTATCGCAGACCGATCCGAAAAATTTTGTGCCTGTTGCGCACAACAGCAGCGGCTAGCGCACAGCGTCCAGAACTGCGCCGGCGACAGGCGCCCGTTCACCGCCAACCGCCTCCTTACTGTCCAGGTATCCCTGTGAAACCAGCAACTCGGCATTAAGCAGGCTGCCGCCCGCCGCGCCCCGAATCGTGTTGTGTCCCAAAGTCAGGAACTTTACATGCAGCAGCGGATCCTCCCGCAGACGGCCCACCACCGTCGCCATGCCGGGAACGCTTCCGGCCAGCCGGTCCATGCGCGGCTGCGGACGGTCCGGCTCCTCCCGGTAAACGATCGCTTCTTCGGGCGCGCTGGGAAGGCCCATACGCTGGGGCAGCGGATCGTACTCCGCCCACGCCTGCCGCACATCCTCCAGGCTCGGGCGGTCGTCAAACGCCACACTGACAGCCGCCAGATGACCGTTGCGCACAGGCACGCGGTTGCAGTGGGCGCTGACGACAAAATCGGCCGTCTGCACAGCCTGCCCGTCAAACCGGCCCAGCAGCTTCTGCGGCTCGCGGTGCTCCATCTTCTCCTCTTCCGAGCCAATATACGGGACAACGTTGTCGATAATGTCCATCGACGTCACGCCCGTGTAACCCGCCCCGCTCACCGCCTGCATCGTCACCACAAAAGCCTTCCTGACGCCGAACGCCTCGTGCAGCGGGTGCAGCGCGCTCACCAGGTGCGTCGTGGAACAGTTCGGATTGGTGGTTATGAAGCCCGGCCACCCCCGCTCGCGCCGCTGCCGGTCGATCAGCCCTATATGCTCCGGGTTGACCTCCGGAATCAGCAGCGGCACGTCCGGCTCATAGCGGTAAGCGCTGGCATTGCTGCATACCACGTACCCGGCCGCGGCCATCTCAGCTTCGATCGTGCGCGCGGGCCCGCTCGGCATCGCGCTGAACACAATCTGGCAGTCGATGCCCGGCGCCATCTCCTCCAGAACGATGTCCTGCAGATGGGCCGGCATATCGCCCCGCAGCAGCCAGTTGCACGCCTCCCCGTACCGCTTGCCCGCATTGCGCTGCGACGCGCACAGCACGCTCAACTCAAACCAGGGATGCCCCTGCAGCATCTGTACAAACCGCTGCCCCACCGCGCCGGTCGCCCCCAGCACACCCACGCGAATCTTTGCTTGACTGTTCATCGAAACCCTCTATCCCAACAATAACCTACCTGATTCGTATCGACCACGCCCCTCTTCACATCCCCCGTAATCCATCGCCGCAGTCACTGACCACTGGCCACTAACCACTGACTACTGCAGTTGGGCGGTCAGGCCTTCGGCCCTCCCTTGTGCGGGGGGATTCCCCCCGCAACGCCCCCCCTCTGGCTAACCCACCGTACTCATTCTTCCCCACCAATTTGTCTGGCCAACAGTGTCTACGCCCACCTTGCCGTCCCGGGCCACTGATCACTGACTACCGCAGTTCAACAATATCGCTCAGCACGCCCGCCGCCGTCGCTTCCACACCCGCCCCGCGGCCCTGTATGACCAGCGGATTGGGACTGTACCAGCGGCTGTAGAACTCGACCAGATTATCGGTTCCCGTCAGACGACCCAGCGGGCTGTCCTTGCCGACTGCCGTTGGGCCGACGCTGCATTTCCCCTCGGACAACGTGGCGGCATAGCGCAAAACCTTGCCCTCGGCAGCCGCGCCCGCCACCTGCGCGCTGTACTTCTCGTCCAGCGAAGGCAACGCCGCCAGGAAACTGTTCACGCTCAGGCCGGCCATACTTTCCGGATAGAGGCCTATAATTTCAACCTGCTCCATATCCATGCGCCAGCCCATCCCCCGCGCCAGAATCAGCGCCTTGCGCGCCACGTCCACGCCCCCCAGATCATCGCGCGGGTCCGGCTCGGTATAGCCCAACCGGTAAGCCTCGGCCACCGTCTCGCTGTACGCGTGCCCCTCTTCCAGGCCGGTCATCAGATAACCGAGCGTGCCGCTGAAAGAACCGGCGATTCGCTCAATCTCGTCACCGCTCGACACCAGCCGGTTGAGCGTAGCCATCACCGGCAGACCCGCGCCCACCGTCGTCTCCCAGCGCGCCTGGCTCGGCGTACGGCTGATCCTGTCATACACATCTTGGACGACGGTCAACGGCTTCTTGTTCGCCAGCACGACCTGATAGTCCCGTTCCAGGGCAAGCAACAGAGCGTCCACCGTACTGTCTGACGCCGTGCAGTCGACCACGACCGTGCCCGGCCTGCCGGCCTTCTCCACAACCGCTTCCAGGCTGTCGCAAGGCTGGCCGAGCGCATGGGATCCCAGCGCGCCGCCCTCCTCCTTGTGCTGCAATATCTCCGCCATAAGTTCGTCCGTAAAGCCGCCTTCCGGCTCGAAAATTGCGCCGCTGCTGTCGCACAAGGCCAGATACTGGATGTGCAGACCGTACGCCTCGCGGTGAAAGGAGCGCTGTTCCCCGATCTGATGCATCAGGGCCCGCCCGACACCGCCCAGCCCGAATAGAATGAGCGGCTTCGTCGCTACTGCCGTCTGGCCCGCAGACCTGCTTCCGCCGTTCCCCATCAGGCAACTCCGTTTCCAAGTTCAAACGTGTCGTGAATGGCCCGGAGCGCCTCATCGGCCTCAGTCTGCAGGACGACAAGGCTGATATTGGCCTCGCTCGACCCCTGGGCAATCGCGATAACGTTGATGTTCCTTTCGCCCAGCGCGTTAAAGACCCGCGCCGCAATGCCGGGCGTGCCCTTCATGCCCGCGCCGATCACCGCCACGATCACAATGTCCGGCTGTGTGCTGATCTCTTCGATCATGTGCTGCGCCAGCTCGCGTGCGAACTCGACCTTGAGCGCTGCGATCACTGCATCGCCCTCCGCCTCGGGCACGACGAAGCAGATGCTCTGCTCGCTGCTGCCCTGGCTGATCATCAGCACATTGGCCCGCTGCTGGGCAACCGCCGCAAATGTGCGCGCCGCAATGCCCGGCACGCCGATCATCCCGCGCCCCGCCACCGTAATCAGCCGCAGCTCCCGCACCGCGGTGATCGCCTTGACGCCATGCTGCAGTTGGCGCGTCTTCTCGACGATGCGCGTCCCCGGATGCGAGGGATTGAACGTGTTGAGAACCCGCAGCGGTATCTGGCCCTCCACCGCTGGGGTGACCGTCTTGGGGTGCAACACTTTAGCGCCGTAATAAGCCAATTCTGCCACCTCCTCGTAGGAAAGCTCCTCCATCGAGCAAGCGTTTTCAACGATGCGGGGGTCGGCCGTCATGACCCCGTCCACGTCCGTCCATATCTGGATCTCGTCCGCATCGAGCGCCGCGCCCAGAATCGCGGCCGAGTAGTCGGAGCCGCCCCGCCCCAGCGTCGTCGGCACGCCCTGCTCGGTCGCACCCACAAAACCGGTCACAACCGGCACAACGCCGCTCTGCAACATCGGCAGCAGCCGGTCTCGGCACCGCTCAGGCGTCGCGTCCATCAGCGGATTTGCGCTGCCGAACTCGTCATCGGTGATGATCAGCTCACCCGCGTCAACGAACTGCGCCTTCACGCCGTTCGCCCGCAGCACAGCCGCCAGCAGCGGCGCGCTCAGCCGTTCGCCCACCCCGCTGACCACGTCCAGTCCCCGCTGCGTGAGCTCGCCCAGCACCGTGATGCTGCGGCACAGCCGCTCGAACTCGCGCAGGCGGTTGTCGAACAGCCTGCCCAGGCCGGCGCGCTCCACCCCGTCCTCGATCAGCTGACCGGCCACCACCTGGTGCCGCACCAGCAGCTGGCTGCGCGCATCGCGGTAGGGCGTCTCGTCGCCGGCCGCGGCCGCCTGCGCCGCGTCGATCAAGGTGTTCGTCACCCCGCCCATCGCGCTCACGACCACCAGCACGCTGGGACTCTCTGCCTGCTCCCCGGCGCCCGCGCCCTGGGTCTGCTTCTCGACCGCCGCCGCCACAATCTTGGCTGCGCTGTCGATCGAATCGGTTGTGCCGACCGAGGTCCCGCCGAATTTCATTACGATCATACGTGTTCAACTCGCTCTACAAGAAGAATTACAAAGTAAAAAAATACCTCGCGCCGTGCAGACGAGAGGTAGCCGACTATCTCACTGCCTCTCATCTTCCAGAATCTATCTGCCGGAATTGGCACCTACGTCACAGAAGACCTTCCATCTTCCGCTACCGGGTTGCCGAGGCTTCACTGGGCCGGTCCCTCCGCCTCTCTGGATAAGAGTTCAGCTATTCAGTTGTGCGGGCAAATGTAGCAGAGGCCGTGGGGGATGTCAAATTTCGGGGGTAGCTGTTTTGGCCGGGCTGTGGGGAGACTGTCCTGGCTCAAACTCTAGGCATAGGTCGGAGCAACCTCCCCCATCGTTTTTTGAGATTGCTGAAGGGTGGACGTAACCCGGACTTTGGGCTGTCCCTGAAGTTCAGGGGGCGAGACAGGATCAAGACGGGATGGGTATTCCATGACCTCGGAATATGAGGCTACTTCAAAGAACAACTGGATGGCCTCTTCCAAGTTTGCTTGCGCCTCCTCAACCGTTCCCCCTTGACTTGCTATCTCCAAGTCTTCGCAATGCGAAACATACCAGTCATACTCTCGCCAGATTGAGCACTTGAGCACCCATTCCATTCCGATTATTCTCCCACTGTGAGCCTTGCTCCGTGCTGCAGTCAGCCGCAAAAAACTCACTCCCCAGCCCACCGCGCCAGCGCCTTCTCCGGCGCCCCAATCTCCTCCACCGACTTGTAAAAATGCCGCTCCCACTCCGCCTGCGGCATCCCCGTAAACAGCATCAGGTTCAGCGGATACTCATCTGTATCGGCGACGCTTCGGAAATCATCCCGGAACAAAAACGTCGGCTTGCCCAGCGCGATCGCCATCCCCAACTCAATCATGACGCCCTCGTCCGGCGGCACACCGTTGACGACGGCGAAAATGGCGTCCGCCTCTCTTACATCCCGGTAGCAGCGTTGACCGATGCGATAGGCCCAGCCCGGTACAGCTCTGTCTATCTTCTCACCGGGGCGCGTGAACGGTTCCCACACATCCAGCCCCAGCGCTGCCACGGCTTCGATAAGCGGCGGCAGCAACAGCGCCTGCTGCTGAGCCGAAAAGCCGTATGGGTTCGCCAGGTAGACACTCTTACGTGTTTTTTCCGTTTGGGCCATGATATTCTCCGCCGTGGAAAGTGTGATGAGGGGTTGGACCGCGTAGCGGATCTGCTACGGCTCCTCGCCTGCCGCCGCGCAACCTCGTTTCCCAAAAGGGTTCGAATCGAAGTAGCCGGCGGCAAGCTTTCGAGAGCCGGAGGATCAGCGGTGCCCTTGTTCGTAGTGCGCCTGCAGGCTGCGCACGTTCAACTCGGCGTCCATCATCGCGCGGATGCCGTTCACCGCGGCCTGGGCTGCCGAGAGCGTTGTAATCAAGGGGATCTCCATGCGCGTGGCCAGCGTGCGGATCTTCTGGCCGTCGGCGCGGCTGTGGGGCCCAAGCGGCGTGTTGATGATCAGATCGATCTTCCCTTCCTGCATCGCGTCCAGCGTCGTATAGGGTCCGGTATCTGAACCGTGGCTGGATGATTCTGCGGTCGCAGCCTTGCTCAGGACATCTACGGGCAGGCCCACGCGCTGGATCAGCGCGGCCGTGCCAGCCGTCGCGTAGAGATTGAAGCCCATGCGGCTGAAGTCGCGCGCCAGCTTCAGCGCCGCGCCCTTATCGTAGTCGTTCACCGTGATCAGCACGCCGCCGTCGACCGGCAGCCGGTAATCCGCCCCCAGCTGGCTCTTGGCAAACGCGTGGCCAAAGTTGTGCGCATGCCCCATCACTTCACCGGTCGAGCGCATCTCCGGCCCCAGCAGCGTATCCGCGCCGCTGAGCTTCTTCCACGGCAGAACAGCCTCCTTCACGAAGAACCCGCGTACCTCAGGCTCCTCCAGCAGCCCGACCTCCTCCAGCGACTTGCCGGCCATCACCCAGGCCGCCATTTTGGCCAGGGGGACGCCCGTCGCCTTGCTCACAAAGGGCACGGTGCGGCTGGCGCGCGGGTTCACCTCGATTACGTATACGATGTCATCCTTGATCGCGTACTGCACGTTCATCAGCCCGCGCACACCCAGCGCCAGGCCCAGCTTCTCCGTGTACTCCCGAATGATGCTCAGGTGGTAGCCGCTGATCTTGTAGGGCGGCAGCACACACGCGCTGTCCCCGCTATGGATGCCGGCCTCCTCGATATGCTGCAAAATGCCCCCGATCACCACCCGCTCGCCGTCGGCGATCGCATCGACGTCGACTTCGTAAGCGTCTTCAAGGAACTGGTCCACCAGGATCGCAACCTCCTGGCCGCTGGTCGTCATCTCCGTGTCCACATCAACGGCGTAGGACATGTAGTGGCGCAAACTCTCCTCATCGTCCACGATCGCCATCGCCCGCCCGCCCAGCACGTACGACGGGCGCACCACCAGCGGATAGCCGATGCGAGCCGCGATCGCCAGCGCCTGCCCCGTGCTGTGGGCGATGCCGCTGTCCGGCGCGGTGATTTCCAACTCGGCCAGCAGCGCGCTGAACCGTTCCCGGTCCTCCGCCAGCTCGATCGCCTCCGGCTGCGTGCCCAGAATCGGAACGCCCGCCGCCTGCAGCCCCGCCGCCAGATTCAACGGCGTCTGCCCGCCGTACTGGACCAGCACCTTCACCTGCGACCCGCCCTCCGCCTCCCGCTGATAGATATGCAGCACATCTTCCAGCGTCAACGGCTCAAAATAGAGCCGGTCGCTCGTATCATAGTCGGTGCTGACCGTCTCTGGGTTGCAGTTGATCATCACCGTCTCGAAGCCCATCTCCTGCAGCGCGAAGCTGGCATGGCAGCAGCAGTAGTCGAACTCGATCCCCTGCCCAATCCGGTTGGGCCCCCCGCCCAGAATAATCACCTTGTCCCGCCCGGTCGGTGGCGCCTCACCTTCGCTCTCGTAGCTGCTGTATAGATACGGCGTATACGCCGCAAACTCGGCAGCGCATGTGTCCACCTGGTGATACGTCGGCAAAACGCCGAGACGCTGCCGCAGCGCACGAATATCAGCCTCCGTCACCTGCGGGGAATGAGCGCCGTTCTCTCTCTCCTCGCCGTTCCGCGCCTCATTCAGAACGCGGGCAAGCTGCGCGTCGCTGAATCCCATCCGCTTCGCTTGCCGCATCGACCACGAGTCCAGCTGACCCGCTCTTTCGATGGAAATCTGGGCGCGGGCGATCTCCTGCATCTGCGCCACAAACCAGGGATCGTAGATTTCAGAACATTCCCGCAGCGCCGCGTTATCCGCCTGCAGCTCCTCCGCCGACTCGCTACCGGGCGCCTCCCGTTCGGCCTCCAGCAGGCGCTCGTAGACGGCAAAGAGCCGGTCCCGGTTGGGCACGTGCATCAGGTCCGCGGCAGTTGCGCCTGGCGCGTAGCCCTTCAGCTGTCCGTCACCGTCGCGGGTCAGTGGCCCCAGTCCATCGCGGCCGATCTCAAGGCTGCGCACACCCTTCTGCAGCGCCTCCTTGAACGTGCGCCCGATCGCCATCACCTCGCCCACCGACTTCATCTGCGGGCCCAGCTCCCGGTCGACGCCGGGGAACTTCTCAAACGCCCAGCGCGGGATCTTCACCACCACATAGTCTATCGACGGTTCGAACGCCGCCACCGTCTCCTGCGTGATATCGTTCTTGAGTTCATCCAGCGTATAACCCACCGCCAGCTTCGCAGCCAGTTTGGCGATCGGAAAACCGGTGGCCTTCGAGGCCAGCGCGCTCGACCGCGAAACGCGCGGGTTCATCTCGATAATCACAACCCGCCCCGACTCCGGATCGACCGCGAACTGTACGTTGCTGCCGCCCGTCTCCACGCCCACCGCCCGCATCACCAGCCGCGCTTGGTCCCGCAACCGCTGGTACTCCTTATCCGTCAGCGTCTGCGACGGCGCCACCGTGATGCTGTCGCCGGTGTGAACGCCCATCGGGTCCAGGTTCTCAATCGAGCAGACCACCACGAAATTGTCGGCGCGGTCGCGCATCACCTCCAACTCATACTCCTTCCAGCCGATCAGCGACTCTTCCACCAGCACCGTTCCCACAGGGCTCTCGCTAAGCCCCCACGCCACCTTTTCGTCGAACTCCTCCTGCGTGAAGACGGTGCCCGCGCCGCTGCCGCCCAGCGTAAAGCTGGGGCGAATGAAAATCGGGAAGCGCCCGATCACGGTCTCAAAAATCTCCCGCGCCTCCTCCAGCGAGTGCGCGATGCGGCTGCGCGGCGATTCCAGCCCCACCTCCGTCATCGCCTGCTTGAACAGGTCGCGATCCTCCGCCACCTGCATCGCCCGCAGGTTCGCGCCGATCAGCTCCACGCCGTAGCGCTCCAGAATGCCCTGCTCCGCCAGCGCCACCGCCAGGTTGAGCCCGGTCTGCCCGCCCACCGTCGGCAGCAGCGCATCCGGCCGCTCCTCCGCGATGATCTTCTCCAGCAAATCCACCGTAAGCGGCTCAACATACGTGGCGTCGGCCATCTCCGGGTCGGTCATAATCGTCGCCGGATTCGAGTTGACCAGCACCACCCTGTACCCCTCAGCCCTCAGCGCCTTGCACGCCTGCGCGCCCGAATAGTCGAACTCGCAGGCCTGACCGATGACAATCGGACCGGAACCGATGATCAAAATCGATGAGATATCTGTGCGCTTGGGCATGGGTTGAACTCTTGCTTTCGTTGGAAGGTTGCCCCATCCTGTAAATGGCACAACCCCGTGCTAAAATAGGTGCCTGCCTCTTCCCTGCTTTCTGTATCTGATGGAGGCAGTTGGCAGCATTGCCGGCGGTCGAAGTTGCCGCCTTACCAAAACATAGAGGGATTGTAACGTGACAGTTCAAGACGCAGCAAAACAAACCCGCCCCCAACATGCCGCGGCCGTGTTGTCGAGAGTGGCAGTGGTGGTCGTCGCCGCCTACATCGCCGCCCAGATGATGGCCGACATCGCCAGCCTGAAAATAGGCGTAGTCGCCGGCCTCGCCGTCGACATGGGCACCTTCGTCTATCCCGTAACCTTCACCCTGCGCGACCTCGTCCACAAGACGCTCGGCAAGCGCAACGCTCAGGTTCTCATCGTAGCTGCCGCCGTCATCAACTTGGGCATGGTGCTCTACCTCATGTGGTCCGCATCCGTACCCAGCGACCCCAACGCCTTCGGTGGCGCCGAGTTCAGCGCCATCTTCGCGCCCCTCTGGCGCATCGTCTGCGCCTCCATCATCGCCGAGCTGGTCAGCGAGCTCGTCGACACTGAGATCTACCACCTCTTCGTCAGCCGCGTCACCACCCGCTTCCAGTGGCTGCGCGTACTGGTAAGCAACTCGGTCAGCGTGCCCATCGACAACCTGCTCTTCGTCCTGATCGCCTTCGCACCCGTCGCCTTCCTCGGCGCGCAGCTCGTCGACTCCTGGGCGGTGGCTTGGGAGATCTTCGTCTTCAATCTGTTGGTGAAATACGGGGTGACGCTGGTCAGTATGCCGCTGATCTACCTCACGCCTGACCGGAACTGGCGAGGGGGAAAACTGAAATCAACAGACCCCCTCTGATGGGGTACCATTGGGTAATATAACCTGAATTCGGAGTAAGAGAGCACCTTACCAAGCTGGTAGAATAGTAGCTCTGCAACCAAAATTCTCCAGCAAAGAAAGGTGCTCAGTGATGAGTATACTCAAACTGTTCTGTCATGTCGACAGTTTCTGTCAGCGGTTGACCACATGGGAGCAAGCCAAGCTGTTGGGCGTGACTCGCAAGCGAGGGCCGGCGCCTCGTTTGAGCATGAGTGAAGTGATGACGATTCTGATTCACTTTCATCAGTCGCATTATCGCGATTTCAAAGCCTACTATACGCAGCACGTACGTGAGCACATGCGCAGTGGATTTCCAGCTCTGGTCAGTTACACGCGCTTTGTGGAGTTAATTCCATCCTCCCTGCCAGCCATGTGTCTCTATCTGCGTGTGCGCTTTGGTCAGGGGACAGGGGTGGCATTCATTGATTCAACGCCGTTGGCTATCTGCCATAACCGGCGCATCGGCCGCCACCGAGTCTTTGCCGGGATAGCCACGCGCGGCAAGAACAGCATGGGATGGTTCTATGGCTTCAAACTCCATCTGATTGACAATGACCACGGTGACTTGCCGGCAGTTCAACTCACGCCCGCCAACACCACCCAAACCGGTCCCACAGATGGCCAAAGAACTGTGGGGGAAGCTGGTCGGCGACCGCGGCTATCTCTCCAAAGCGCTCTTTGAACAACTCTTCGCACGGGGACTGCAATTGATGGCGGCAGACCGCCCGTTGCCGATCACGCCGATTCGCAAAAACAAGCAAAATCGACTCGTCGTTCTTGAAGACAAGCTGCTGACGTGTAAACGTTTCATCATTGAGACCATCGTTGACCGACTCAAGAATATCTCACAGATTGAACACACACGCCACCGCAGCGCGACCAACTTTCTCGTCAATCTCGTCGCCGGTCTGATTGCTTACACTTGGCAACCCAATAAGCCGTCGCTCAATCTCTCTGAAAAAGATATGGCTCTATTGCCAGCCACCATTTAACTCCGAATTCAGGTTAAAGAGGATATGCGCAGCTTGATTAACAGGACGGAAGGGAAGGTCTTCACCCTGGCCTCGCTGGACCAGATGGTTTCCCATACGCGGCTTCGAGAATTCCTACCTGCAGCGGAGGATTCCTAGAGTAGCTGGCTCAGATCGAAACAGCCCGAATCCGGCGCTTTTGCCCATTTTCAGGTCGATTAGAACAAACCTCCCCGCACAGGAAGCCCGTAGAGCGCCTGAAATCACATAAGGGTACCTAGGGGACATCTTGCATTTCGTAGCGATCGCGCTGCGCCGCTGACGGCGGGCAGGCCGAAGGCCTGTCACGCCCGCAGCTTCAAAAAATCAGCAAAAACACCTTGGCACGACTCTCAGACTACATAGTGCATATCCCCCATTTGGGGGAATTTCTCCCGCGCCGGTCCATGCGCCTCCTCCACAAGGCCCACAAAATATGAAGTGGGGCCTCAGGTCCTCCCCATGTCCCCAACCAGACAAACCGGTCGATGAGGACATGCCACAACCTGTACATCACGCGGCATGGATCCGGAACCATTCGACATGAACTGCCTCCACCCGAACTTCAACTCAAACCGGGGGCCGTTGCGCTGCCGACGGTGGTTGCAAACCAGGGTCCGTCAGAACAGTTCTTCTGCCTTCCCGCCTTACCACTTCAATCCATATACAGTTTATCCGGACGAAATCTTGCATTATGGTAACTATAACGTTACCATATCGGACATGATCGAGATCAGAGAATACATAGACAACCGCGGCCGCAGTCCATTCGGGCGTTGGTTCGACGGTCTCGACGCCGGGGCAGCGGCCAGAGTGAGGACATCCCTCGCCCGCATGGAGGCTGGCAACCTGTCCAACGCCAGAGGCGTTGGCAGCGGGGTGTTGGAATGCCGCATAAACGTTGGTCCAGGCTACAGAGTCTATTTCGGCAGAGATGGGGACACATTGATAATCCTGCTCGGTGGTGGCACAAAAGCCCGCCAGCAGAGGGACATTGAAGGCGCTCGTGAACTCTGGCAGGAGTACAGGCGTCGCAAGCAGCAGGAGGTGTGAAAGATGCCGCTCACCCGTGACTTCAAAGAGACCGTGCAGGTCCGCGCCGAACGCGACGCGGCATTTCGAGAAGGATTGCTGAAGGAAGGCGTCAACTGCCTGCTGGCAGGAGATGTGGATACGGGCAAGATCGTGCTGCGTGATTACATCAACGCCACCATCGGGTTCGAAGAACTGGGCTCCCTCACGAACAAGCCGCCCAAGAGTCTGATGCGTATGTTCGGACCGGCCGGCAATCCCCACGCCCGCAACCTGTTCAAGGTTATCAGCTGCATTCAGAAGCATGAGGGCGTGCAGCTCGAAGTGAAGACTGTTCGTTAGTCGCGCGCGGGTCGGATCTTGCTGTTGCAGGCGTTGCAGAGGCCCTCCTATCGTCAATTGAGGTACGCATGATTGACGTAGCCAGACACCCTTGTCAATCGTGCGCAGGGTGAAGGCGGCCGACGCAGCTGGGGGCCTGGGAGATAGCTTCTCCGGGCATTCCGGCCGTGTGGGGCTGGCACAACGCATGACCGCGGCCGACGCAGGGAACACCAGCCCGTCCAACACCGGACGGCGGAACGCCGGCGTCGCAGTCATTCTAACAGACCCAGGCCCACGACGAAGCCAAGCGCAAAATCCCACACAGAGGCGCTCAGAGCCACGCACAGGCCGATCTGGTACTACACCACCCCCAGGCGCCGTTTCGCAGAGTCAGCCACCTCACGAAAGGCTGGACCCCCCCGCCCTTTGCCGCCGAAAAAAACTATACCCTTGCCTGTTCCCTCGATTGATCCAAACATGATCCGCCTTGCCCGTCAGGATCCGGTTGCCGAGCCTCTCCCATCCGGCACAATCTCCGCCACAACCTTCCCTATAGAGCCATCCGGTTCCACTCCCATCCTCGGTGTCCGGAGGAACTGGTTCGGAGAATTCTCCGAACCTAACGTGTGAGAGAAACCCTCGAACGTCTCCATCTCGTTGTCGTCGGTATGTTCCACGATTGCGCCTGATCCTGCGTTTTTGCCTGTTTCCATCTCGATTAGAACAATCCTTCCCGCACAGGAGGTCCGTAGAGCGTTCTACTGCGCCTAAGGGCACTTGGGATACCTTGCAATTTATGGCGCCCTTCCCCAGGTTGCTACAGTCACGGCTGCCGGCCGCCCCCCTCCTCTAGTCAGAGCGTAGATCCCGATCGGAGGGTGGAACCTTCCATTGGAAACATGCGCGTGCTTTCCGCTCGGCAGCGGCAGGTCACTGGCCGATTATGTCAAATCCACTTTATGCATACCCCTCACTTAATTTTCAAACAGGCTCTAAGACGCATTATGCCGCATCCGAGACTTTCTAATGGCTGACCTCAAATCCTCTTCGCTCTAGGGGAAGTGGATCCAGTATGTTCCATTTTCCTGTTTCTCCTTGGTTCTCATTCGAGTGTCATTTCCCGCGTGCATGGTATACTGTCTCGGGCCGTCGGCCAGCCTGCCCAATCCCCCGGCCATAAAGTCCCGGCAAAATCAATCACAGAGTTTCCGAAAATGCATTCCATCAAACCCGACCACTGGATCCGCCAAAAAGCCAAAGAGTGCGGCATGATCGAACCGTTCGAAGACCGGCAGCGACGCGAAGGGATGGTCTCCTACGGCCTCAGCAGCTTCGGCTACGACATCCGCGTCGCCAAAGATTTCCGCATCTTCACCCCCGCCACCGGCGAGCTCACCGTCATCGATCCCAAAGCGGTCGACGAACGCGCCCTGCAGAGCTACCACGGCGACGACTGCATCATCCCGCCCAACAGCTTCGCCCTCGCCCGCACCATCGAGTACTTCCGCATCCCCCGCAACGTGCTCGCCATCTGCGTCGGCAAATCAACCTACGCCCGCTGCGGCATCATCGTCAACGTAACGCCCTTCGAGCCGGAGTGGGAAGGCTACGTCACCATCGAAATCAGCAACACCACGCCCCTCCCGGCCCGCATCTACGCCGGCGAAGGTATCGCCCAGGTCCTATTCTTCGAAGGCGAAGCCCCCGAAGTCTCCTACGCCGACCGCAACGGCAAATACCAGAAACAGTCCGGCATCACCCTGCCCCGCTTGTAGAGAAGCAGTCAAAAAAGGGGTCGACTGGGCGCCAGACGCCTTCCGGAGCAAGTCCGGAGCCCTCTTGGCTACTGCCGGTAATCCCCTCTCTCCAACGCCTGCTGTCGCGCCTCTTCCAAGGTGGACTGGATTTCGGAAACGTCAATCCCGGTTTCCGGACTGTTCAACTGCTTATATATCCCGTCAAAAACCGTTGTGTAACCCGCCTGCATACTTCTGGGCAGAGCCAGCACAAGAGGCGGCAGTACCTCGTCCGCCCCGCGCACTATCTCCTCGGCCTTTCGCGCAGCCACCGGCAGCAGCGCCCGGTCCACATCGCGATGCAATGGAATAAATCCGACATTTGTCGGGTCCTCGCCGATTCGAGCCACCTGCGCAGCCTGCGCTTCGGCTGACGCCATGTATCCGACAAACGCGCTGGCCTCAGGTCGATGCACCGCCTCTGCCGGGATTACGTAGCCGAATACCGTCGCGACCTCTCCCACTGACGAACTGGGGTCCATCCGGGGAAACGGAAAGAAATCGAGCTCCGAGGCAGATTCCGGGGACAGGTAACGCAAGCTGAAATGGGGCGTAAGCGTCATCACAGCCTCCTTTGCCGTGAGCGGGCTATCCTCCTCCCCGGGAACTAGCGCCTTTATGCTCCCGCTCTCAGATGTCACGTTCGGTCTTTCAATAAAGTATCCCCGCTGAAAAAGAGAAATCCACGATTCCCAGACGAGGGCTATTCGTTCATCGGTGTAGCTCTCCTGCCCCTCTATCAAGCGCCTGTGAAACGCAGGTCCGTTCAAACGCATGTTGAGGTAGCTGAACCACAAGTAGCTGTGATAGGTGCCCCTGCCGGCTATTGAGAGAGGCGTCTCGCCGTTCGCCAATAGCGTCTCGCAAATGGTTACGAACGCCTCCCATGTGACGGGCGGAACCAGGTCATAGCGCTCAAAAACCTCTTTGTTGTAAAAGATGCCTGTCCAGAAAAAACCGACAGGTACAAGCCGAAACATGCCATCGACACGACCGACTTCCCCGAACTGTCTTCCATACGCTTCAGCAAGATTTCTGTCCGCCCAAACAGCGGAGAGATCGAACAACAGATTCTGTTGAGAAGCTTGACGCAATTCATGGCCTTCAGCCACAAAAAATACGTCTGGAGGCGGGGATTCCGACAAGTAACGGCTGAAAGCGCGCTCCTGCGGCTGGCGGTCAATCACTATGTCCGGCATCTGCTCATGGAACTGCTCAATTGCCGCGCCCTCTGGCACAGACCATACCGGTCCGCCCGGCGCCACATATCTGATTGTCACGGGCTCGCCAGCCGGCCCGGAGACGGCACTCCTGATCTCCTGGGCGTCGCAGCCGCCAAGCAGGAATGCAAGAGTGGAAAATAGAAAGAGCGACGCAATCCCAAATCTGCCTCGCGAAAACGGTTCTTCGAAGGCCACTGTTGTCCCTCCGCGTATAAAGTCAAGGGCCGACACAACGCCGAGGCGCTGAGAGGCCCAATGAGTGATTATTTCAGGGCTGCAGGCGCCTGGAAGACTCTGCAGATCGTAGCGGCCGCCTTGCGTTGCCGGCCGTTTTCATCCTTATCCCCAATCAATCGCTCCAGCCGCTGACCACTGATCACTGATCACTAACCACTGCAGTTGTGCGGTCGGGCCTTCGGCCCTCCCTTGTGCGGGGGGACTCCCCCCGCAACGCCCCCCGGTGTCACGCCACCCCGCGTGTGTGTCATCAACGGTGCATACGGCCACCCGCTGAAAGCGCCTCGCCAAAGCCCCGTTCGCGGCATGGATCCAAGGTAGACCCACCTTCAAAGGCCGCCGAGATGGGCTAACTGCCCCGCTCCGCGAGAGTCCCCAAAAAACACGCAAAACCGCCAGAGGTTCTCCTTAGCGCCCCTTCGCGGATCAACGCCGATGCCGTTCCCCTCCGTACCGCTTGATCCGCGCCGCCCTACAGGTCATAGATCGCGCGCATATTCTCCCCCAGGACCAGCGCCTCATCCTCCGGCGAGAAGCCGGCCATCCGGATGCCGTTGACCCCGTGCACAGCAATCCCCGCCGGCGCATTCGAGCCGAAAACGATCCGGTCCGCGCCCAGCTCCCCGTTCGCCACGATCCCCGAAATCGTGTACGGCTCCGCCGCCGCGATCAGCGTCGTACCCAGGTAAATGTTGGCGTTCTCCTGCGCCGCCTGCACCGCCGACCTTACCCACTCCCGGTAACCCATGTGGTCCATGATGATCGTCACCTGCGGATGGTTCCTGGCGATGTGGGCAATATACTCCGGCGCACAGCCGCTCATATGGGAGCCTGAATGGATCGTCGCCGTGATGCCCAGCGAGCGCGCCAGGTCCATCACCGGATCCACCGCGGGGCTGTCCAGGCGATAACGGTGGCTGGCCGCCATCAACTTCACCGTGCGCGCCCCCTGCCGCACACATTTCTCCAGATCCTCAAGCGCATCAGGCCCCATCGTCGGGTTGACCAGGCAACCCGGCAAAATACGCGACTGGCCCTCGGCTCCGTCCAGCACCGCAGCGTTTCCAGGACGCGGGTCGGCCGGCACACCGCCCTGAAAGACCACGCTCACATCGATGCCGGCCTCGTCCGCATTCGCGAGCAGACCGGTCGGCCCGTAGGGCTTTCCGTCAAAATCTTCCGGCATATAGGATTCGAAATCGGCGACAAACTGACTCATTTTGGACCTCCGGCATGTATGGATGGGTATTGCCTGCGCTGCCGCTCCCCGATTCGGGTGCGTTTACAGGAAACATAGCCTAACGACGATCACTCCAGGCGTCAAGCAACCCGAATCCAGTTGAATACTCCTCCGCATTGCACGATCGCGCGCACCCGTGCTATACAGTGCCTGCACGTCCTGCCGAAAACAGCCCGCAATGCACCTGCAACGGAGCAACCCGATGACGACCCAACTCTTCCCCGCGCCGGAAGACCTGACCATCTGCTTTGCCCACATAGCCTATCAACTGGAGCCGATCTTTGCCCGCCGCCAGGCCGGCCTGCACGGCCGCGCCCCCGCCGGGCAGGAGCGCATCCGCTACTTCCAGGCCTGGACACCCGACGACCTGACCGCCCGCCTGCCCGAGGCCGACGTCCTGCTCGTTTCCGGCTTCTGGCAAAACGAGCTCCTGAACGCCGCGCCCCGCCTGCGTTTCATCCAATCGATCGGCGCCGGCGTCGACCAGTTCGACCTCGACGCGCTGCGGCAGCGGGGAATCCGTCTGGCCACCGCCAGCGGCGTCAACAGCAACGCGGTCAGCGAACACGCCATGGCCCTGATCCTCGCCTTCACCCGCCACATCCACACCGGCCGCGACCGCCAGCAAAACCACGCCTGGCGCGGCATGATCGGCGACCTGTCCCTGCGCGAAGACGAACTGGGCGGCAAGACACTGCTCATTATCGGACTGGGCAAAATCGGCTCCCGTCTCGCCAAGCTGGCCAAGGCCTTCGACATGCAGGTGCTCGCCACAAAGCGCAACCCGGCCACCGCCGACGCACCGGCCGACGCCGTCCACCTGCCGGAAGAGCTGTCCGCCCTCCTGCCGCAGGCCGATTTCGTCGCCCTCACCTGTCCCCTGACGCCCGCGACCGATAAGGTGATCGACGCCGCGGCCTTCGACCAGATGAAAGAGAGCGCCTATCTGATCAACGTCGCCCGCGGCGGCTGCGTCGACGAACCGGCCATGCTGACAGCGCTCCGTTCCGGCGCCATCGCCGGCGCCGGCATCGACCACTTCTGGGACGAACCCCTGCCGCAGGATTCCCCCTTCTGGGACCTCGAAAACGTCCTCATCACGCCGCACACCGGCGGTGAAACCTGCATGTACGAAGAAAACCTGCTCGACATTCTGCTCGAAAACCTGAACAGGCTGTGGCGCGGAGAGACGGAACTCGTCAACCAGGTCGTGTAGTCCTCCAGCGAGCCCCGGCTGGCAACGGGCGCATAGGGCGCCCAGATTGAATTGTCAGCCCAAGAGTTGATAGAATGTCAGGCATGTCAAGCGCTTCTGTGCGACACTGACTCCATACACTTGCGCCGATTCCCGGAAGGAGAGACCTTGTCTAACGCGCTGCCCCCTCGCTCCCAAAGCGCGACAGCTTTACGCCAAGAATCTTCGTCCCCGATTAGTAAGAGGCGGCCCGGCCTGTTCATTCGACTGCTCGTCGCTGCAATCCTGCTCGGCTGCCTCTTTGTCGTGCAGGCCCTTCCCGCCTTCGCACAGGAAAAGTCGCTGCTCTGGGAGCGCTTCGACGTGGATATCATCATCCGCAAAGATAGCTCCTTTGAGGTGACAGAGCATCAGACCATTCGCTTCACGCGCGGAACGTTCACCTTCGGCTACCGCGATATCCCCAAACAGAATTTCAGTTCTCTCGATGACTGGTCCCTGACCGACAGCAGCGGCAACCGCTATCGCCAAGCGGGCTCCGGCAAAGAGCCATATACGTTCACCGTCACCGATAAAGGCTCCCGTTACGTCATTTACTGGTATTTCCCGGTGATGGCAAACCGGAGCGAGACCTTTACCCTTGCCTACACCGTGCGCGACGGCCTGCGCTACTATGAGGGCGGTGACCAGCTCTGGTGGCAGGCGATCTACGGCGACCGCAGCTTCCCTGTGCAGGCAGGGCGGGTAAACGTCGTGGCGCCCGCCGCGATTCATGAGTGGGCCGCCTACACGAACGCAGGAAACGCCTGGCAAGACGCCCGCGGGATCGCCTCGGCTTCAAAGCTGGAGAGCGGACGGGAGATCGCGTATGTGATCGACCGCACGCTGGCTCCAGGTCAAACGTTTGAAGTGCGGGTCGAGTTTACCCCCGGCGTAGTGGCCGGGGAACCGCAGCCGTGGCAGATAAGGGCCGATGCCGAAGCTGTCGCGCGTGAAGCGGAAATAAGCTTCCGCGAGCGCTGGGGACCGGTTCTTACGCTCCTGTTCGGCGCTCTCGGTCTGCTCTTCCTCCTCGGCGGACCGGCCGCACTCTACATGCTCTGGTACCGGCTGGGCCGCGACAAACCGGTCGAGTTGGTCGCCGATTACATTCCCGAACCGCCCGACGACCTGGCCCCGGGCGTCGTCGGCACCCTCCTCGACGAGCAGGCCGATATGCAGGATATCATCGCCACGCTCGTCGATCTGGCACAGCGCAAAATCATCAGCATTACCGAAGAGAAAACGGGCCAATTCGGGGTTGCGCGCGACTTCATCTACCGCTACGAAAACCGAAAACTGCCCGTCTCCTCCTTCGAACAGCTCCTGTTGGACGGCCTCTTCGAACTCGAGGATGAGGTCAGGCTTTCAGATCTGAAGAACAGTTTTCACAAGGAGTTGCCGGCTCTCAAGCGGGCGCTCTATGAGGAAGTGACAGAGCAGGGCTTTTTTGCCCGTAGCCCCGAAAAGGTGCGCAACCAGTACGGCTGCATGGGCGTATGTCTGCTGGTGCTGGCAGGACTGGCTGGTATGGGCGTGTGGACGCTGTTCGGCGGTCTGACCGGCGCGGCCGTTCTGCCCGGTATAGGGCTTGCGGTGACCGCCTTCGGCTTCCTGCTGCTGTCCCGTTTCATGCCCCGCAAGACCGACGCCGGCGCCGAGCTGGCCGCGCGCTGGCAGGCCTTCAAACGCTACCTGCGCAACATCGACCGCTACAGCGACCTCGAAGAACAGAAGGAGCTATGGGATCGCTGGCTGCCCTTTGCCATCGCCTTTGGCGTGGATTCGCAGTACATCCGTAAATTTGAGGCCGTGGACGCGCCCGCGCCCGGCTGGTACATCCCCCACCCGACCATGTACGGCCCCTACCGGCGTTGGTACTACGGTCCCGGCCACGTCGGCCCGACCGCTCGACCGGACGGAGGCGGGCGCGCCGCCGGCGACGCGCCCGGAGCGCCCTCCGGGCCCCCGGGCGGCGGAATCGGCGGGGGCCTGGGCGATGCCAGCCGCGGGCTGGGCAGCGGCCTGTCAGGCATGAGCGCCGGCCTCGGCGCGCTTCTCACCAGCACCAGCGCCACCATGACCAGTCGACCCAGCAGCTCCTCCACAGCCGGCGGCGGCTGGAGCGGCGGCGGCGGTTTCTCCGGTGGCGGAGGATTCGGAGGCGGTGGGGGCGGCGGAGGCGGCGGCGGTTTCGGATAGGAACGGGATGCGCCCCTGCCCCAGGATTACCCCTTCTGGGACCTCGAAAATGTCCTCATCACCCCGCACACCGGCGGCGAAACCTGCATGTACGAAAAAATCTGATCGACATCTTGCTCAAGATTCTGAACCGGCTTTGGCAGGGCCAGACTGAGCTCCAGAACCAGGTCGTGTAGATGGGCGGAGTCCCGGTTGGCAAGAGGTGCATCAGGCGGGTGCAGTCCAATTTTGGGGAGAGAGAGGGCAGGCACTAGGCCTGCCCCTACCGTAGTTACGGAGACGGCTTCGCGGCACGACGTGGATGGGCGACCGGTGGCATGGCCAGTACGCCGGCGACGCGGCGCCAACGTGGCATGGTGTTGGGGGGGGGGGGCGTTGCGGGGGGGTCCCCCCGCACAAGGGAGGGCCGAAGGCCCGACCGCACAAAGGCAGAGGTTAGGGGCGAAGGGTCAAAGGTCAGAGGCGACGGCACTCGCCCTGCTCGGGGACGCGGCTTGGCCACAGATTAGTCGTCACCAGAGGTGTACGACATCTCACCCCCATTCTGGACTGCACCCCACCAGGCAGCCGGATTGAATTGTCAGCCAAAGAGTTGGTAGAATGTCAGGCATGTCAGGCGCTGCTGTGCGACACTGGAAGCATTCATTTGCGTCCCTGCCCAGGAGAGGCTGTCTGCAGCCCCTCTGTTGCGCCCCAAAGGATCAATGATGCCACTCTCAAAGATGTCGAATCAGATACAGCGGAGGCGTCCACACGCCTTCCGAAGACGATCCGGCCGGCCTGCACGCCTATTGACCGGCGCCGCTGTTCTTCTTGGCGTCCTCTTGATCCTCCAGGCCCACCCCGCCTTCGCGCAGCAAAAATCCCTGCTCTGGGAGCGCTTCGACGTCGATATCACTGTCCGCAAGGACAGCTCGTTTGAAGTGACCGAGCATCAGACCATCCGCTTTACCCGCGGAACCTTCACCTTCGGCTACCGCGATATCCCCAAGCAGAATTTCAGTTCTCTCGATGACTGGTCCCTGACCGACGGCAGCGGCAACCGCTATGGCCGGGCGGGTTACGGCAAAGAGCCATATACATTTACCGTCACCGATAAGGGCTCCCGTTACGTCATTTGCTGGTATTTCCCTCCCATTACAAACCGGAGCGAGACGTTTACCCTTGGCTACACCGTGCGCGGCGGCATGCGCTACTATGAGGGCGGTGACCAGCTCTGGTGGCAGGCGATCTACGGCGACCGCAGCTTCCCGGTGCAGGCGGGAAGGGTAAACGTCGTTGCGCCCGCCGCGATTCATGAATGGGCCGCGTACACGAGCAGAGGAGAAGCCTGGCAGGATGCCAGAGAGATCGCCTCGGCATCTCGTCTGGAAAGCGGACGGGAGATAGCGTACGTGATCGACAGCAGCCTGGCCCCCGGTCAAGCGTTCGAAGTGCGCGTAGAGTTCACGCCCGGCGTGGTGGCCGGGGAACCGCAGCCGTGGCAGATTAGGGCCGATGCCGAAGCCGCCGCGATTGAAGCGGAATTGGCATTCCGCGAGCGCTGGGGTCCGATCCTTACGCTCCTGTTCGGCGCTCTCGGCCTGCTCCTCCTATTGGGCGGACCGGCCGCGCTCTACCTGCTCTGGTACCGTCTCGGCCGCGACAAACCGGTCGAGCTGGCCGCCGATTACCTGCCCGAGCCCCCAGACGACCTCGCCCCGGGCGTCGTCGGCACCCTTCTTGACGAGCAGGCCGATATGCAGGACATCATCGCCACGCTCGTCGATCTGGCGCAGCGCAAGGTCATCAGCATCACCGAGGACAAGACAGGCGAATCCAAGGCTGCGAGCGACTTCATCTACCGCTACGAGAATCGAAAGCTGCCCGTCTCCGACTTCGAGCAACACCTGCTTGCCAGCCTCTTTGTTCGCAGGAGTGATGTCCGGCTTTCGGACTTGAAACACAGGTTCCACAGAGAGGTGCCGGCCCTCAAGCGGGCGCTCTACAGCGAAGTGACCGCGCAGGGCTTTTTCGCCCGCAGCCCGGAAAAAGTGCGCAATCAGTACGGTTTCCTGGGTATAATCCTGTTTGCGCTGGCAGGGCTGGGTGGCATGGGCCTCTATACGCTGTTCAGCGGTCTGACCGCCGCCGCAGTTCTGCCGGGCATCGGGCTTGCTGCAACCGCCTTTGGCTTCCTCCTGCTGTCCCGTTTCATGCCCCGCAAAACCGACCTTGGCTCCGAGCTGGCCGCGCGCTGGCAGGCGTTCAAAAGCTATCTGCAAGATATCGACCGCTACAGCGACCTCGAAGAACAGAAAGAGCTATGGGATCGCTGGCTGCCCTATGCCATCGCCTTTGGCGTGGATAAAGAGTACATTCGAACATTTGAAAAGGTTAACGCGCCCGCGCCCGGCTGGTACATTCCCAACCCGAAATCGTACGGAACATACCGCCGCGCGTACTATGGGACCGGCTCCCCCGGCGGCTCGGTTCGATCGGTTGTCGGCGTCGGGCGCGTTGGCGGCGAAATGCCCGGTATGCCCTCCGCGTCCCCCGGGCCCGGCAGGCTCGGGGGGATCGGAGGCGGCGTGGGTGGAGGCCTGAGCGATATCAGTCGCGGGCTGGGCAGCGGCCTGTCAGGAATGAGCATCGGCCTGGGCGCGCTGCTCAGCGGCACCAGCGCCTCCATGACCAGCCGGCCCAGCAGCACCTACACAGGCGGCGGCGGCTGGAGCGGCGGGGGATCCTCTGGTGGAGGATTCTCAGGCGGCGGCTTTGGCGGCGGAGGCGGCTTTAGTGGTGGCGGCGGTGGAGGTGGCGGAGGGGGAGGCGGCGGAGGCGGCGGCTTCGGATAGAATCGGAATGCGCCTTCTCTCTGCAAGATGAGCGTCAAGGATGCCGCAACGTGAATGTTCCCGTACCGTCTGAGTTAGCGAGCCCTCGGAAGCAATAAGGAGCGAACCATGCGCGGAGGCGGCCGCATCGTCGGCCTGGCCATTATGGCAATTTCAGCCGTCCTGTTCCTGGGCTGGCTCGCGGCCGTGGCAACGTCCGGCACAACCGGCGGCGGCATTGTGCTGGGCGTGTTCCTGGCGCTGATCGTGTGCGCGCCCCTGCTGGGTATCGGCTTCTATCTCTGGCGCAAAGGGCAGCAGGAGGAGACCGAATTCGCCCAGGTCGCGCAGGAGAAGAAGATCCTCAACATGGTCCTCACCCAGGGCCAGGTGACCGTGCAGGAGATCATCGTCGAGTTGCAGCAGCCCCGCGAAACCGTGGAGGATATGATCCGCAACCTGGTCGGCAAGCAGCTCTTCAGCGGCGCCATCAACTGGGAGGAAGGTCTCCTCTACAGTGTCGACAGCCAGAAGCTGACCGATGGCCGCAACTGCCCCAACTGCGGCGGCGAAGTCGAGCTGGCCGGCAAGGGGCTGATCCAATGCGCCTGGTGCGGCAGCGAGGTCTTCCTGACCCAGCGGGCCGCAACCCGGATGAACAGCGCAACGTAATGAATAGAGAACCGTTCAACCCCATAATATAGCGGGACCGGCCTTCGACCCGTCCGGTCGACGCGTTGCAGGCTGTCCGAACAAGAGGACAAAGATGACAGATTCTTTTGTGGAAAAAGCTGACGAGAATATGGGAGCCATCGAGCGGGTGCTCAAGGGGCTGCCGCTGGTGCACGAATACACCGACAAAGAGTTGCGGCGCGAGGCCGACCACCGCCTGCGCCAGTTGCTGGTAACCGAGCTGGAACAGGAGAAGCAGCGCCTGTACGACGTGCAGAAGAAACTGCTGCGCAGCGGCGGTCTGGCCTGGATCGACGACGCCGACGGCGCCATCCAGCGCCTGCAGACGCTCATTGACCGCATCAAGACCGCCAGTTACGGCTATGCCGGGCTGTTCGCAGCGGTCAAGATCCAGGAAGACCAGCTCAACGCCCTGCACCGCTTCGACGCGGCCCTGGCAGAGCGCGCCCATGAGATCGACGAGCGGATCGACCATCTGGAGGCCGCCGCGGCCGAGCGCGACGCAATCGGCCCCGCCATCGAGGCCGTCAACGACACCGTGACCGAACTCCAGCGACTCTTCGACAAGCGCAGCCAGGCAATCACAACCGCCGCCGACAGCGAATAGCGGCCCGCGCACTATCTGCCCACAGACCATCGCCCACCGGCGCCGGCATACAGGAGAAAACTGATGGCAAGAATCATAGACGTAATTGAAGCCCCGGATCAGGGTGCCCAGGAGCTCGTCGTACGCGTGCCGGAGGTCGGCTCGGGCGATTTCCGCTTCGGCAGCCAGGTCATCGTGCGCGAGAGCCAGCGCGCCGTCTTCTACCGCGACGGCAAATCACTGGACCTGTTCGAGCCCGGCCGGCACACCATCACCACCGCCAACCTGCCGATCTTGTCCGGGCTCCTGCGCATGGGCACCGGCGGCCAGGATATCTTCACCGCCGAGGTGTTCTTCGCCAACATGCGCGAGTTCACCGACATGAAGTGGGGCACGCCGGAGCCGATCACCCTGCGCGACACCGACCTGGGGCTGGTGCGCCTGCGCGGCTTCGGCCAGTACACCATGCAGATCGCCGACCCCAAGCGCTTCGTCGACCAGTTCGTCGGCACACAGGGCATGTACCGCACCGGCCAGATCAACGACTTCCTGCGCAGCGCCATCATCAGCCGCATGACCGACATGTGGGGCGAGAACATGACCAGCATTCTCGACCTGCCCCGCCTTTTCGACGAGCTGAGCGCGGCCATGCGCGCCACCCTCCAGGACGATTTCACAGCCATGGGGATGGCGCTCAAACAGTTCCGCATCGTCTCCATCAGCCCCACCGAGGAGACCGCCAAAGCCATCGACGAACGCGCCAGCATGGGCGCCATCGGCGACATGGCCGCCTACATGCAGTTCAAGACCGCCCGCGCCCTGGGCGACGCCGCCCAACAGCCGGGCGGCGCCGGCGGAACCGGCGAAGGCCTCGGCCTCGGCGCGGGCATCGGCCTCGGCGCCGGCATGGCCGGCATGATCACCAACGCCATGAACGCCTCCCAGACCCCCGCACAGCCCGCCGCGCCAAACCCGCCCGCAACGCCCCAACCGCCCGCCACACCACAGCCACCCACGCCGCCCCAACCGCCCGCGGCCCCCGCCGTCATGACGCTCGAACAGGCCGCCGGCTACCTCCAGGTCTCCCCTGACGACATCCAGGCCCTGATCGACGACGGCTCGCTTCAAGCCAGGCGCATCGGCAGCCAGTACCGCATCGCCCGGAGAGCGATTGATGACTTTCTGGCAGGGTAGGGGGAAAAAATAGGCGATTATATCGCAAACTAAACAGGCTCGAATTTGTCTTCGAGCAGTTGCACGTCAGCTAGTTCGACAGTTTGTACTTGCGGAATTACTTATGGGGAAATACGGGGTTAAATGTGCTTTTCTAAGGGGGTTTATATACTTTAGTAGCCAAGCGTTCGCTAGCACTGTGCCTTGAGCGTGAGCCTATGCCAGTAGTGCTACTTTTGCGACTGGGGCAAGTTGTAGTATTATTTACTGGTAGAAGAGGATGTGTATTGTGGTGTTAACAAGCTGATTCGGAAAAGGATATTATGACAGAAACAGGTGAGAAATACTTGTGCATAGATGTTACTGGCCTTGGTGACATGCCATTAGGCAAACAGGAGTTATTTTGCGGGGTTGCCAAACTGTTGTACTTGAAGATGTATCGAGATCACCAAGAGGTTGGCCTAGAAGTACTACGGAAGGAATTGCTCCAAAGACTAAAGGCTTGTGGTGACAACATGGACACAGTTGCTATGGGTGATTTTATTTCTTCGATTTGATTTTAGGCGATTAGATATTGGCCTCCTCTACTATTAGGAGGATGGTGGAGGCGGTCATGTTTACAACGAATTGGGCGACGTGTTGAGGTAAAGTTTTATCGAGGTTTCCTTGACCATGTGCGTAGCTCTTATCGTTCCTTATTACGTGAGGGAGTTCGAGTAATTTCACGTAATAGGGGTCCAAGCTAGATTCATTTACGACTGTCTTGAGTAACTGGGCTGCCTGGAGATTATCGGGCTTCTTTCCCCAGCCTTTCTCTTTGCAGACTATTTTCATCACACTCTCAAGGGAACTTGCACACATGGATATGCAGTCTTGCCATTCTCTCTTGCGGTAGTGTTGAAGCCCTTTCAGGAATTCGTCATTTGCAGTTTTCCAACGTGGGGCGCGCAACAATGCAAGAGATGGTTCAATTGCCATTTCGTGTAACACTTCACTATCACGGGTAATGATTCTGGGTTTGTCTGCAATTCGTTTCCCTTTGCCCCATTCAGTTTCGTGATCTTCCCAAATGTAGTCAGTCACAAAATATGGCAGTTCGCAAAGGTCAAGAAACTCATTGATTTCGGATGGGAGTACACGACCCATCTGCGGGCGAGAACTTAAGGGTGCGTCCTGTGCCTGAAAAACGTACTCAAGGAAGTCTAAGAAGTTTTCATCAGTGCAATTCCATAAGAATCTTTCAATGTCTTCAGCATGGGAATTGAATCGACGGTCTGACAGCTGTGTTTTGCCTACCAAATATCTCAATTTCGCGTGAATTTCAGACCAGAAGGGATCTGAGGACTCGAATCCGTCACGAAGGGGGTGTCTATCCACGCATAGCATAATAGCACGAGTCTTAAAGGCATCGGTTAGTTTTTTTCGTTCCTTAGGCTCTCTGGGGCGTCTTGAAAATGTATTGAAGACTTGATCAAATGAAAAAATTGTGGACATCAAAGCGTCCTCCGTCATTGTGCCAAGCGGTTGACAGAATCTAAGCCTACCACAATTGAAACAAAACTGCTCATTTCTAAGGAAAGAGACACGCCATTCAAACTTGTGCAGACTGATAATTCGTCTGCACAAGTAGATTATTCAGCCAAAAGACTGCCTCGCCAGAGCAGTCGCCAAACACGATTCGCTCAACTTGACAAAATGCCAAAAATCGTTTAGTATTGTTCGTATAATCGAGCAGCGAAAGGAGCACGAACGATGGCAAGGTCAGCACCAGGAAAGCATTTTCGTAAGGGTATTACATTGATGGAACTGTTTCAAATGTTCCCTGATGATGAAACCGCGGAGGAGTGGTTTGTAGAGAATCGTTGGCCTGACGGATTACGTTGCGCGCACTGCGAGGGCGATAACGTGGCGGAGCAGGGAAACCATCCGCAGATGCCTTTTCACTGTCGCGACTGTCGTAAGTTCTTCAGCGTAAAGACCAACTCATTCATGCACAGTTCGAAGGTAGGCTATCAGAAATGGGTTATCGCAGTCTACTTGATTACGTCTAGCCTGAAGGGTGTCTCCAGCATGAAGTTGCACCGTGACATTGGGGTTACTCAAAAGACTGCATGGCATATGGCGCACCGAATCCGTGAGGCTTGGAACATAGGCAGCGAAACGTTCGAGGGCGAAGTCGAGGTAGACGAAAGTTACTTTGGCGGGAAGGAATCGAACAAGCACGCCAGCAGGAAGTTGAACGCAGGGCGTGGCACTGTTGGCAAGACTGCGGTTGTGGGCATGAAGGAACGCGACACGAACAAGGTTAAGGCGCAGGTCGTTGAGGCTACTGACAAAGAGACGCTTCAGGGATTCGTTACGGAGAACACGACAGAGGAAGCGGTCGTGTACACGGACGAGGCGAGAGCGTATTCGGGACTACCTAGAGAACATCAGGCGGTAGGCCACAGCGTGGGTGAGTTCGTGAGGGATCAGGCACATACAAACGGGCTAGAGTCGTTCTGGTCCATGATGAAGCGGGGCTATAACGGGACGTATCACCAAATGAGTCCGAAACACCTGCACCGTTACGTGAACGAGTTCGAGGGTCGCCACAACGTGCGCCCACTGGATACGATTGACCAGATGAAACTGGTCGCTAGGCATTCATCGGGCAAGAAACTGCTCTATGATGATTTGATTAGGGACTGATGACGGTGGCTTAACTATCTCAGGAGGCGTCTTTACCCCTCCTCTCGTTGCGGTGACGCCATTCATACAGGCTATCAATTAACTTGTCGTAACGTGAAAACGCACCATCTGTTTTCCTATCGTGTTGCATAAGCGCGCTTTTCATTTCTTGTTTCACTTGACCAGCTTCATCTATGGCATAATTTTTGGCGATTTCTTCCACCGCTTGACGAAGTTGTTGCGATGCCTCATCAAGTTCAGTCATTAGATCATTACTAGCACTATGCACCATCCTTTCAGCTTCTATCATGGACATGTCGAAAACATTATTTCTAACCACATCAATGTGAATTACTATCCGCATCAATGTGTCACCTAGAAGCTCGTTGTCCTGCGAAAGCAAACCGATATGCTCTGCAATTATCGCTTCATTCTCGTCGGCTTTAGGTTCGTCCTTGAGTATAAATTCTTCATCGTCCGGGCCTAGTAATTCCATGACAGGGGTGCCCCCTTGGTGGAAACTGATGAATGGTTGCCACCACAGCGACACATTTATCTGACTACCAACAAGGGGACGCAAAGCGCCCACTCATCGAATTTTCACTTGTAGTCAGATACATCGCTGTGGTTACAATGACACTATCATGTTTCAACAGAAAGGCCAAACAGAAAAATTCGTCATTTTCTGGACAAGATAGACCCAATTGACAAATTCACGAGAAAGTGATACGATAACGTCAAAGAAAGGCTTAGATGAAAAGGCGTATAAAATGGTTCAAAAATCTTACGGAGATGACGTAGGTAAGTTAGCAAGAGACCTAAGAGCACTTGACCGAAAGCATGACACAACTCGCAAGATGCTCCGTGAATCTTCTGTTGAATTCGATAGGAGAAGTATAGAGTTCGAACAAAGAATGATTATGCTGCGAGAAGTAGTCTTTGGTCATGCTAGACAAACCGTGCCTCCTGCTCACAAAGAGGAACTATAGAACTATGACCAAGCCAAAGCGGAATCACCAAGAAAAACCCAAGCGCAAACGCGGTCGTCCGCCTTTGCAGATGCCAGAGCCTATCAACGCGGAACCGTCAGATGTCGTTAGGGCTGCGTTCAGAGTGAATACGAAAGAACCTGGCTTCGAGTGGCAGTATCAGAAGAAGAGCAAGAAGGGTCAACGCCCCAAATGAAAATCATCAGATGGTTCCTTATTTTGGCGTTTCTTTTCTCTGCTCTCTATTTTTACTTAAGTACGTGAATCAAAATATGACCAACACTGTATAATCGCGCTAGCAGTTAAGTAACCCCTCCCGCACTCGCCCAAGCAACACGCCTCGCCAACTGCAAGCTCACGCCTTCGTGCTCGTAACAGCAGCACGTTTAGTTTGCGATATAATCGCCAAAAAATAGTACTCAAGGACGAGTGTTAAGGTAGAACTCGACAATCTCAGGCATGATTGAGACAAAGAACAGGACAATTGTCCTGTTCTTTTGGGTGAGAGGAGAGAAACAGTGGAAAACGAACGCAAAGGCCCCTTTTCCCCATTTGAACCGGAAAAAGAAAAAGCTACGCCTAGCGTGCTTCAGACACAGCCGCTCACAGATGATGACGCGTCGCCGCCACTTCTTAGAGCCATCGACCTAGTCCTTTCTGATCCGGCTGAGATAATGAGAGAGGCAGAGGCGCTTCATGAACGCTTCAGAGAGAAACATGCCGACGAAAGCACGGATGATGAGATTGCTGATAGGACTGCAGAGAAGATCATTTCAAACTATTCATATTACACAGCATTTGTGGGTGGAGCGACCGCTTTGACCGGTGTTGTACCGGGTCTTGGCACAGTAATTGCAACCTTTGGCGGGGCTGTAGCGGACACCGCGCTTTCAATGAAATTTCAGATCGAAATGACAATGGCAATCGCGGTCATATATGGTCATGACATTACGATTGAAGAACAGAAAAGACTTTGTTTTGTTGTTGCAGGACTTGGTACTATCAGTCACGCTGCCAAGGATAGTGGTAAGTCCATCGGCACGAAGGCATTCGTCAAATTGGTCAAAGAATATCTTAAAGGTCCAACACTCATCGCCGTGAAGCAGCTATTCAGAAAAGTTGGTGTAACCTTCACACGCAAGGCTCTTGAAAAGGCTATTCCATTTGGTGTAGGGGTTGTTATTGGAGTCGGTACTGGTAAGGCTCTTACTTGGTATGTGGGCCAAAAGGCCAAAGATTTCTTCAGGATTCAGTAGCGGGTGAAACACAAAGAGTGATGCTTGACGATGGGCATTTGGACACCTTTCGGTCAAGCTTTCCCCGCAACAGGAGATGAACTTTCGAAGTCTTGCGCTAACTTCCTCTTATGGTTTCTGACAGTCACAAGACTGAATACAAGGGACGCAATTGAAATTGCAAGGGAAACCCCTGAGGCTGCTGCCGTCATTGCCACGACGGTTCCCCCTAGTACCAGGAGAGTCTACACAACTCCCCTACAAACATTGCCACGTCCAACCAGCCCCCTTCTGTTGAGAAGGCAAACCCGAACGGGCCAAAAAGCAAGATCAGTAAAATTTCGATCAAGAGAGATTTTTTCTTTCCTTCCGATTTTCTTCGAGGAAAATTGCGATACGAATCGGAAGCAGAAGGATCGCAAGTAACACAAGAATAAGAATTAGCCCCGTAGGTCCCAACGTTGGACCAAGTAGAATAAGGATAGCAAGTGGGTCTACCATGAATTACCTCCTCCGGTCGGGTGCAGCTTGGTCGGCGCGCAACTCAACTGCTCACCCCTCAATACAACTCTGACTGCCTGTCAGCAAAGATCCGAATCTTCGCCCTCATCGCCTCCATTTTGTCCAGGACAATACTCACCGTCAGCAGCGCTTCGGTTTCGCCGCCTTCGATTGATGTTTCCATCCAGGCTAGGCGCATCGGCCGCCAGAACCGGATTGCCCGGAAAGTGAATGGTGACTTTTTGACGGGGTCGAGGGGGCTGTCCCCCTGAGACGAGCTGGGCTGTGTCCTGACTGCCTACCTACAGCCCCGTCCCCCGCGCACGAATAATCTGCAAGACGGTACCCAAGACTGAACTGCCGTTTGCAGAGGCAGGCCAGTTCGGGTATTCTACGCACCTGTCCCAGGACTAACCGCTACACTATTGATAGAGGGAGAACAAGAGGGAGACCACCGGCCATATGACAACTGCGTGCGGATCGCTTACGACCTGCACGTACTGTACATTGAAGAGTCGCAGAAGGAGGGCTGACTCCGATGACAAAGCGTCGAAAGTTCAACGAAAAAACTGACCAATTTACTCCCAGGGACCGCGAAATCGTCGAGGAAAAAAAGGCGAAGATACGCGCCTCGTTGCAGCGGCCAGGCAAACCCAGTGAATTTCCCAAATCGGTCCCCAAAACGCAAGGTCGAAGATCGAACCCGGGAAGCCGTAGATAGGGCCATCATCGCCCGAAGACCGGCCGCATTACGCAGCGCCACGCGAGGTACTCACCTAAACTTCGTGATTCTGTAGAGGTTCCTTCTAAAGAGGTATTCTCTAAATCAGAATACCTCTCAAGTCCCTGCCTGGCGCAGGGCCCTAGCCGGCAACGCTCAACCGCATCCCCAGCGCACGGATAATCTTCAAGACAATTCCAAAGCTCGGATCGCCGTTCTCGGAGAGTGCTTCGGACAGTTCTTCGCGCCTCACCCCTATCTCTTGCGCCAACTCGCTCATATCGCGGGCACGGGCAATGTCCCCTAGCGCGGCGCCAATCAAACGTCCGTCGCCCAGGTCTTCTTCGAAAGCCGCTTCAAGATAGAGGCGGGCATCTTCCTTAGAGTGCAGGTGATCGGTGACATCCCAGCGGGTGAATGATTCAGCTATGGCTTGTTCCCCATATCATCTGATTGACAAAAATGAATAGGGAAATGGGCTAGATCGAGCAATTCGTGATTCTCAAAATCGAAAGCCTAAGTTTGCTGTGTATTCGACCACCTATTTGCTAGTGGGCCAGCGTGTCCCGGCCATCGTTGTGCATATGTACTTGACGATCATTCACTCTTCACTATGGGAGATGGACTCGCCATCTCTTGTGCAAACTGCCTGTTACTTCTTCTAACAGCCACAACAGTATAAACTAGGGACGCTATTGAAATTGCAATTGCTGCATTTGAGACGGTTGCCGTCATTGCCATTAGGGTGCCCCCCAGAGCTAGGAAACTCCAAGCAAGTCCCCCCACAAATACTGCTACGTCCCACCAGCCTCCTCTTGTCGAGTATGCAAGACCGAGTGGGCCAAAAAGTATGACTAATGCAATTCCGGTGATTTGGGACTTTTTCTTCCCCTCCGACCTTTTCCGAAAGAAAACTGCGATGCGAAAGGGAATATAGTGAAGAAAGAGGGCCACAAGAATTAAGATTAGCTCCGTAGGTCCCAGCGTTGGGCCGAGCAGGAACAAGCTTGTACTTGTGAGCAAGTCTGCCATGGAATACCTCTATTAGTTTCTTGTTGCTTGACTGGCGTGCGTGCCTTCAGCCCCCCTTAATACAACGCCGGCTGCCTGTCCGCAAAAATCGGAATCTTCTTCCGCGTCGCCTCCACCGTATCCAAATCGATACGCACCGTCAGCAGCGCCTCCGTCTCGCCGCCCTCGATCAACGTCTCACCCCACGGATCAATCAATGCAGACGCCCCGAAGAAAGAAACATCCTCCGTCGTGCCCACACGATTGCACGCCGCCACAAAACACTGGTTCTCGATCGCCCGGCTGCGCAGCAGCGTGCGCCAGTGCATGCGCCGCGGATGCGGCCACGCCGCCGGCAGGATCATCAGACGCGCGCCCTCCAGCGCATAGCGCCGGAACAGCTCGGGAAAACGCAGGTCATAGCAGATCGCCAGCCCCGCGCAGCCCCACGGCAGCTCATGCATCACGCCCGTCCCGCCCGGCGCAAGGTACTTCTCCTCATTCATCAACCGGAAGAGGTGAATCTTCCTGTAGGAAGCGGCCAGCTTGCCCTCCGGGCTGTAGAGCGCCATCGTATTGTAAAATTGGTCGCCCTGGCTCTCCAGCATCGACCCGGTCAGCCACACATGGTTGTCCCTGGCCAGTGTGGCAAAGCGCCCGAACCATCCGCCGTCACCGGCCTCGGCAGCCAGGGGCGACGCGTAACTGGCTGCGTTTCCCAGGTCGATAGAGCTATGCCACAACTCCGGCAGCACCACCAGATCACTCCCCCGACCGGCCGCATCGGCGACGAACGCCTCAGCCCGCTCGAAGTTGCGCGCCGGCTCACCAAACAAACTATCCATCTGCACCAACGTAAGAACGAATTCAGACATAAGAACCATACCTTTCCAAGATTTCGATATTCATTATCCAATGGTCCGCGAAGTCACTGACCACTGATCACTGACCACCGACCACTGCAGTTATCATACATGTTGATCGACGAGGATCGGATTGCCGTCAGGATCCACGATCACAAAACTCGCCGGGCCTGTTGTCGTCTCGTCCGCCTCGCTGGCAAACTCGATCCCAGCCCCCTTCAACTTTTCCTGGATCTCTCTGACATCGGTAAAGCTGTCGAGAGGATTTGCGGAACTGTCCCAGCCGGGGTTGAACGTCAGAATATTCTTTTCGAACATGCCTTGAAAGAGGCCAATCACGCAGTTGGGACTCTTCATAATGAGCCAGCCCTCGGTTGCGTCCCCGCCGAACACCGCAAATCCGAGCTTTTCGTAAAAGGCCCTCGAGACAGCGATATCTTTGACTGTTAAACTGACGGAAAAAGTGCCTAAGTCCATCTAATTGACTCCCTTTTCTCCTGCAGATCAGACTGCGATGATAAGGGTTATGGGCTGGTCTTGTCCATTATCCCAGCCCTGCCGTTTACTGCGATTCCTCCGGGTCGGGCAATACCTCCACCGCGGCGCCGGGAGCAGGCCCGCCGTATTCACCCAGCCTGCGCGGGCGGGGCTGGCTTTCGGAGGACTGGCTGCGCGAACGGGACTGATTGGGCGCGGCATCGACTTTCAGCTTGCGGCTGGGCAGCGGACGCGTCGCCCGCCATATCAACCACGCGCCCAGCAAAGGCAACAGCACCGGCCACAATCGCAGCGGTAGGTTCTGTTGTCCGAGGCCAACCGAAAACAGGAACAGGCCCAGCAGCACCAACACAGAGCCCGGAACCAGCGCCCACCACAGCTGCCACCGCTGTCCCAGGAGGTATAACAGAAAGAATACTGCCCCCAAGCCAATGAAAAGGACTGTGCCCAGGACGGCCGGCTCCTCAGTCAGACTGCTCAGCGCGATCGTGCCGCCCAGCATCAGCATGAACCCGCCCGGAATAATCGCCCACCAGCGCTCGGCCCGGTCCAGCAGATAGATGTGGGCGAACGCCATCGCCTGGCCGACGAAAAGGACCCCGGCAGTAATGCGCTGGTCCAGTGCCGATAGCGTGGTGAGGTAGACCATCGCCGCCAGCGCGATCAGCGTCCAGCCGGGAATCAGGCGCCACCAGTTGTCGCGCGCCGAAAGATAGCCGCCGACAAAAAGGAGCGCGAGCAGGCCCAGCAGCCCCGCTGCCCCGTACTGAACGTAGGGTTCAAAGCGGATAAAAACATCCAGGTTGAACAGCAGCAGCCCAACCCCCGCCAGCGACAGCAGCACGCCCCAGACGAGGTTGTTGACGCGGTTGTCGCTATTCTTAGCGGCCATCACCTGCGCTCCAGATCAGCGGTCCGCGGCCGGTGACTTTCCATTGGAAGCCATGCCGCGCCAAACCGTCTCCGGCGTAAACGGAAGCGCATCGTACCAGATACCCAGTGCATCGTGCAACGCGGCCGCGATGGCCGGCGCCGTCGGCAGGAACGGCATCTCCGCCATCCCCCGCGCGCCCAGCGGCCCCTGCGGGTCCGGTATCTCCAGGATCACGGGCACGATCTCCTCGGCCACGTCGGCCACGCCGGGGATCAGGTAGTTGCTCAAATGGGGGGTGATCGTGACCCCCTCCTCCTGCAAATAGTTCTCCAGCAGCGTCCAGCCTATCGATTGGGCCACCGCCCCCTCGATCTGCCCCTCAACATGCTGCGGATGAATCGCCCTGCCCACGTCGTTGACGCTGATGAACTGCTTGATCGTCACGTGCCCGGTCTCCCGGTCCACCTCGACGTCGGCCACCTGCGCGCAATACCCGTAGGTGATGTTGGGGTCGCAAGCGCCGGTCTCGCGGTCAAATGGCGTCGTGGCCCGCGGATGATAGACGAACTCGGCCCGGGCCGGGCGCTCCTCATCGCGCCACAGCGCCATTGCCTGATCCGCCGCGCCCTGTATCGCATTGCCGGCCATGAAGGTCATGCGGCTGGCGGAGCTGCTACCGCTCGAGCCGGTCACGTCCGTGTCTTCCGCCTCCAGCTCCACCTGATCCGGCGACAAACCCAGAATCTCCGCCGTCATCAGGATGAAAGCCGTGTGCGCGCCCTGGCCCACCTCTGCGCCGACGCAGCCCACGCGCGCCCGTTCGATCGTCTCCCCGCCGTGCAGCTCCACCCAGGCCGTGCAGTGCTCCGGGAAGCCGAAGCTGTAGCCTACGTTCTTGTAGCTTGTGGCGATCCCCCGTCCCCGCGCGATCCGCGAGCGAGAGGAATCAAGGCTAGTGGTTAGCAACCCGTTGCCATTGTCCGGCGGGGGTTCACCTGCCGCGTCGGTTGAAACCGACCACTGGCCATTGTGTTTCTGCCAGCCCCCCTGGCGCGCGGCCTCGGCCAGCACCTCTTCGGCCGTACAGCCCGCGGGAACCGGGCTGCCGGTTACCAGCGTCGAGCCATCGCGCAATGTATTGCGCATGCGAAACTCGACCGGGTCCATCTGCAGTGCATGCGCCAGCTTGGTCATCTGCATCTCAGCGGCGAAGTGGGCCTGCGGCCCGCCGAATCCGCGAAAAGCGCCGCCCGGACAGTTGTTGGTGTAGACGGTGCGCGCATCCACATGCGCGTTCGGAATCTCATACGGGCCCAGGCACATCAGCGTCGCGTTGGCCAGCACCTTGGTGCTGGTATAGGAGTAGGCCCCGGAGTCGCTGGTCAGGTCCATCTGCGCGGCCGTGATCTTGCCGTCCTTCGTTGCCCCCCACTTGGCGCGAATGACGAACGCATGCCGCTTGTGGTGCCCGACAATCGACTCCTCCCGGCTCCAGATGGTCTTGACCGGCCGGCCCGTCTTCCACGCCGCCAGCGCCAGCGGGATCTGAATCGACATATCCTCCCGCCCGCCAAAAGCGCCGCCAACAGCCGGATAGCGCACAACGATCTGGTTCGCCGGCAGGTCCAGAGCATGCGCGATCTGTTCCTGGTCCTCGTGCATCCACTGACCCGCGACGATGACCTCGATGCGGCCGTCGTCGCGCAGATGCGCGAGACCGGCCTCCGGCTGCAGGTAGGCATGTTCCTGCGGATGCGTGCTGTAAACGCCCTCCACGCACACATCAGCCTCCGCAAAACCGGCCTCGATATCCCCGCAGCGCAGGCGATGGGCCACGAGAAGATTCGAATCTCTGTCCCGCCCTTCCGGGTAGGGAAAGTTGCTGAAAGGGTGGGGATGCAACGGCGCCGCGTCCGCCGCCAGCGCCTGGTCCGTACTGGTGATGACCGGCAGCGCTTCATACTCGATGTCGAGCAGCCGCACCGCGGCCTCAGCCTGCGCCGCGCTCTCGGCCACGACCAGCGCCACCTTGTCCCCCTCCCAGCGTACCACCTCAGCCTGCGGCGTGCTCCCCAGCCCGCAAAGCACAGGTTGGTCCGGCATCACCAGCCCGTATTCGTTCACCGGCACGTCCGCCGCCGTCAGAACAGCGATGACACCCTCCGCCGCCGTCGCCCGCGACGTATCCACGCGCACGATACGCGCATGCGGCACGCCCGCAAAAACGATCTTCAACCACGCCTGACCGGGCAAATCAATATCCGCCGGATAAGCCGCCTGTCCCGTCACCTTCTCCCCCGCATCAAAACGGGGAATACTACTCCCAACAGCACGCATCAATACACCTCTATCACCACTCTATCCACTGGTGTTTCACTGACCACTGACCACTGATCACTAACCACTGCAGTTAAGCCCACTTCGCATTGCAGGCCGTGATCCCGCGAAAATAGGCCCGCATCTCTTCGATCTGGGCTTCCCTTTCGCCGGTCGCCTGGTATGTCGGACCGATACCCACGACCTTATGCCCGAAGTCAAGATAGGCCAGGGTAATAGGCGTGCCCGTCGCCAGCGCGATACGGTGGAAGCCGGTCTTCCAACGCTCCACCTTCTTGCGCGTCCCCTCCGGCGTGAGAACCAGCACGAACTTTTCGCTGCGGTTAATTTCGTCGACCACCTGCTGTACAAGACCGCCGGGCGCCTGGCGATTCACCGGTAAAGCGCCCATCCAGCGCATGAGACCGCCCAATGGGTGATCGCAGGCTTCTCTCTTGACCATCCAGCGGCAATCCAGACCAGTGGCCAGGAAGAATGCGACCGCCAATATGGCATCCCAGTGGGAAGTGTGCGGAGCGCCGATGATGACCAGTTTTGGCACGTTGGGCAACTGGCCCTCAATGCGCCAACCGAGCAGTCTGAGCACCAACCGGCCGAAAGTGCGGGTCAGCCAGCTCCCGCGTCGCGGCAGTGAGGGCGACATGACCCTGTCCGCGCTGGGCGCGTCAAAAAACGGCTCCGGCCCAAGCCAGCCCCACTCGCCCACACTTGGTGTAGGCGCAACTAGCTTTTTCTTCTCGCGGCGCAGGAAAACGAGAACAAAGAAAACGCCGAGGAGAAAGAGAACGTCACTCCGCATTCCTTTTCTGATCATAGATGCGAAACCCCCTCTTCTGATAGTTGGGCAGCGCCGACGGGTGGTCCAGCGTACACGTGTGGACCCAGACCCGCTGCGGTCCAAGCGCCCAGGCGCGGCGAACTGCCTCCGTCAAAAGCGCGCCCCCCACGCCCCGGCCAACAAAGGGCGGCAAGAGACCAAAATAGGCCAACTCAACCTGGAATCGGCCTGCATCGCGCTGCTCATCCAACTCAAAATAACCGGCGGGGGTCCCGTGCACATATCCGATCCACGTCTGCATCTCGGGCCGCTCCACCCAGGCCTGCCACGCCTCTTCGCTCCACGACAGACGCTTCGTCCACGAGTACGCCCGCCCCACCTCGGTATAGAAGAACCGGTTCAGCGCGGGAAAGGCCAACTCCGCCTGCCGCACGACAAAAGGTTCCGTCGGCGGGCGCGCCGGATGCAGCTCGTCCGCGCTGTTCATCTCCAAATAGTAAGTAATAACTTCGCTTGCGACGGTATCCATTTATCCAACTAATCCGTTTGAAGAAAGCGACGAGCTAAGAATTCCCTCACTCCTCACTTCTCTCTTCTCACTCCTCGCCTGCTGCCACCACCGCGTCCAAAATTTTGCGATAACCCGTACAACGGCACAGATTGCCCGTCAGCGCCTCCTGCGCCTCCAAACGGTTCGGACCGGGACGCTCCGCCAGCAGCGCCGCCGCCGACATCACAATACCGGGCGTGCAGAACCCGCACTGGACCCCGCCGCTCTCGATCAGCGCCTGCTGCACGCTGTGCAACAGCTCCGTCGACTGCCCGGCCGGCCCGGTCAGCCCCTCCACCGTCACGACCTCGCTGCCCGCCGCCCGCTCAGCCGGCACCAGGCAGGCCATGACCGCCATCCCGTCCAGATACACCGTGCAGGCCCCGCATTCACCCTCCGCGCAGCCCTCCTTCACCCCGACAACACCGGCAGCCCGTAGGCTGTCCAGCAGCGTCATCCCGCCCCCGAGTTCGACCGCAGCGCCGTTGACCGTCGCCTCCGGCCCCGAACGCGTCGAAACAGGCCAGCGGCCCTCCGTATCGCCCCACAGCGTCACCGGCTCCTGCAGCCACCCGTCCCGCTCGCGCCCGTCGCGCAACTGGCGCAATAACCGCGCGACCAGCGTCTCCACCATGGCCACCCGGTATTCCGCGCTGCCGCGCAGATCGTCGATCGGCCGCGCCTGCGTTGCCGCCAGCCGCGCCGCCTCTTCTACTGTCTCCTCGGTCAGCGTCCTGCCCACAAGATAGGCCTCGGCCGCCGCCGCCCGCATAACCGTCGGCGCCACCGCGCCAAGCGCAACTGCCGCATGGGTGACCGTTGCCTCCTGCCAGTCCTCCCCGCCGCTGCACGCCAGCGAACCGGCCACGCTCAGAATGCTGATCGCCTGCGCGCGGCGCAGGCCCAACTTGATAAAGTTCCCCCGCCGCGCCGCATCGGTCAGCGGTATCGAGATACGCGTCAGCATCTCGTCATCCGCCAGATCAACCTGACGCACCCCGCGGAAGAAACGCGCCAGCGGCACTGTACGGCTGCCGCGCGCCGCACTCTCTAGGCGCACGCTGGCATCCAGCGCCAGCAGCGGCACAATCGTGTCGTTGGCCGGGCTGGCCGTAACCAAATTGCCCGCGATCGTCGCCCTGTTCCGAATCTGCGGCGCGCCCACCTCCCAGCACGCCCGCGCCAGCGCAAACGCCCCCTCCACGATCAGCTTGCTGCGTACACACTGGTTATGCGTCACCAGCGGACCCAGATGGATCTCGCCGTCCTCTTCCCGGATGTCAGCCAGGCCCAGTATGCGCGTCAGATCGATCAGCCCCAACTGGGCGTCGTCCGCGGCGCCGTCGCGCGCCAGATCGATCAGAATGTCGGTGCCGCCGGCAATAAAACGGGCCGCGGCGCCGTGTTCCGCCTTCAACCGCAGGGCATCTTCAATTGTGAGGGGGGATTCGCAGAAACGGTACATGTTCAGTCCACTACCAACAATTAGAAACCATCCGCAAACGTATCGATCATCAGTTTCACATCGCCCAGGGGATAGAGAATTGGGCAGGTGGCGCCGTTGTCCATATACTCGCGCACCTTCTTCTTCACGTCGTCCGGCGTGCCGCTGGCCGTAATGCGCGTCACCAGCTCGTCCGGCACCAGCGGCATCGCCTTACGCACCTGCTCAATCGTCGCCGGCCAGCCCAGAATCGACTGAATCTCCTCTACAACCTCCGGCTTCACCCCGCTGGCCTGGGCAATATGCGGCTGCTGTCCCAGGTACTGCGTAAGCAGCTCGCGCGCGCCGTCCAGCGCCGTCTGCTGGTCCCCGTGCACCGAGCAGACGATCAGCTGCGGGCGGTCGATATCATCCAGGCTGCGCCCGGCCCGCTTCGCGCCGATTTCCAGCCGCTCCAGCGCCATGTGGTTATAGTCCGGCGGCACACAGTAGTTCAACACCGCGCCGTCCGCGATCTCCCCTGTCAGCTCCATCATCTTCGGCCCGGTCGCGCCGATCATAATCGGCACATTGCGCGGCGTCTGGCGTCCATGCACGACATCCAGTTCAATACCGTTCACCTGGTGAAACTCACCCTCAAAAGTCACGTTTTCCATCGCCAGCAGACGCCGCGTGACCTCCACCGTCTCCCGCATCGCCTTCAACGGCCTGCGCCGGCTGATGCCCACATTCTTGGCCAGCGGGTCCCACCACGCGCCGACACCGCAGATGACCCTGTCCGGCGCCAGGTCGTCCAGCGTCAGAAAAGTCGCCGCCAGCAGCCCGACGTTGCGCGTCCAGTTGTTGATAACGCCCGAGCCGATCTGAATCCGCTCCGTGACCGCAGCAAACGCCGCCATCGGCACAATCGCATCCCGCACCAGCCGGCTCTCCGCCTGCCAGACCGCTTCAAACCCCTTCTCCTCCGCGTAGCGCGCGTGCTCCATCCCCTCGCGGATCGAATGTTTGTCCTGCAGATAGAGTGCAACGCGGGTGTGCTTTGGCGCGGTCATGTAAACTCCTGAATGCGTGCGGTTTGCGTGCTATCTATTCTGTAGGGCGCCCCTACAGATCGACTGCCGCCCAGCCGAGGCGTCCACCCAAAAATGGGAACGTTCCTCCAATTATGCCTGAATTGTACACGTGTCACAATCGAGCGTCAAAGAAGCCATGATTCCCCACACCCCCGCCGCCCCCTGCCGTCTCTGACCACTAACCACTGACCACTGACCACTGCAGTTCCGGCCCTCCCTTGTGCGGGGGGATTCCCCCCGCAACGCCCCCTTCGTATGACCACCATTATGGACAATTGGAACCGTTTGGTCAGCGAACAGTGCCTAACCCCGCGCCGTCCCTCCCCACACTACCCCGTAGGGGCAGGTCTTGTGCCTGCCCAAGTGCCCCAATAAACGAACGCCCCCGTAGGGTCAGGTCTTGTGCCTGCCCAAGTGCCTCAATAAACGAACGCCCCCGTAGGGGGTAGGTCTTGTGCCTGCCCAAGTGCCCCAATAAACGAACGCCCCCGTAGGGGCAGGTCTTGTGCCTGCCCAAGTGCCCCAATAAACGAACGCCCCCGTAGGGTCAGGTCTTGTGCCTGCCCAAGTGCCTCAATCAACGAACGCCCCCGTAGGGGCAGGTCTTGTGCCTGCCCAGGCGCCTCCTAATCTCGCTCAAAATCGGACTGCCCGCCCCATCACCCAACACATTTCGACTCCCCCCATCCCATGCTATAATGCCGTCCCATGCAGAAACAGCAGAGCGCGGCATCGCATCTGATTGACGACGACTTCAGCAGTTGGCGCCAATCAGATTGGGCCTCCCAGGTCGTTGACGGCTGGTTTTGGCAACTTATCCGAGGACGGAGGTCCGTCCGGCGCTACCGGCCCGACCCGATTGCGCGTGCGCTGCTGGAAAAACTGCTGACCGCCGCAATCTGGGCGCCTTCGGCCCACAACCGCCAGCCTTGGCGCTTCTGCGTTGTCACCACCGATCAGACCAAGCAGGAGTTGAGCGACCGCATGGGCGCGCGCTGGCGCACCGACCTGAGCGCCGACGGCGTCGACGCCGAGATCATCGAGCGCCGCGTACGCATCAGCCACGCCCGCATCACCGGCGCGCCCGCGCTCGTCGCGGTCTCACTCTCCTTGGAAGGCATGGACGACTACCCGGACCCGCGCCGCCAGGAGGCCGAATGGCTCATGGCCGTGCAAAGCACCGCCCTGGCCTGCCAGAACCTGCTCCTGGCCGCGCACCAGCACGGCCTCGCCGCCTGCTGGATGTGCGCGCCCCTGTTCGTGCCCGACCTGGTGCGCGATGTCCTCGACCTGCCCGAAAGCTGGCATCCCCAGGCGCTGATCACGCTCGGCTACGCCGCCGAAGAAAAGCAGCGGGAGCGGCTGCCGCTGGCCGAACGGGTAACCTGGCGCTGAGTCGCGCACCGCTCAACTCGCACCAAGAAGAACGCATCCAATGGCCCCCAAACCTGCAAATCATTCCCCGGTCATAGCCCTGGCCGGCGGTGTCGGCGGCGCAAAATTCGCGGCCGGCCTGCAGGAAACACTGCCCCCCGGCGCCCTGACCGTCATCGTCAACACCGGCGACGATTTCGAGCACTGGGGCCTGACTATCTGCCCCGACATCGACACGGTTCTCTACGGGCTGGCCGGCGTCAACAACCCGCAGACCGGCTGGGGCCGCGCCAACGAAACCTGGGACGTGCTGACCGAGACGGAGCGCCTCGGCGGCGAGGCATGGTTCCGCCTCGGCGACAAGGACCTCGCCCTCCATCTGCTCCGCAACCGCTGGCTGAACGAAGGCGCAACGCTGACCGAAACCACCGACCGCCTGCGCCGTGCTCTCGGCGTGCCCTCCCGCATCCTGCCTATGTGCAACCAGCCGGTGCGCACCCTCGTGCACACCGACGAAGGCGATCTTCCCTTCCAGGACTATTTCGTACGCCGCCGCTGCGAACCGACCTTCCGCGGCCTCACCTTCGTCGGCGCCGACAAGGCGACGCTATCCCCCGAAGTGGCCGAGTCCCTGCGCGCCGCCGCCCACATCATCATCTGCCCCAGCAACCCCTACCTGAGCGTCGACCCGATCCTGTCGGTGCCCGGCCTGAACGAGTTGGTGCGAGAAAGCGCAGCGCCCGTGGTAGCAATCAGCCCCATCGTCGGCGGCCGCGCCGTCAAGGGCCCTGCCGCCAAGATGATGAGCGAAATGGGCTATCTGGAGCACCTGCCGCTCACCATCGTCAACCACTACGCCGGTCTCCTCGACGGTTTCGTCATCGACCAACAGGACAGTGCCGAGCAAAACCAGCTCCCCCTGCCGTCGCTTGCGACCGATACGATCATGACCGACCTGCCCTCCAAACAACGCCTGGCCGCAGAGGTCCTGCAATTCAGCCACAGCCTACGAGACGGCGGCCGCAGCGCAAATGGACCCCGCCGCGACCATGATGAATGACGCGAACCGCAGGCCAGGCCTTTGGGTGGTTGTCCCTGTCAAACCCTTCAATGAGGGCAAAAGCCGTCTGGCCGCTTTCATCTCTCCCCAGGAGCGCCACGCCCTAAACAGCGAGCTGCTCACCCGCACCCTGGCAGCCATCAACCAGGCCCATCTTGACGCCGAGATCCTCGTCGTCAGCCGCGACAAACATGCGCTCGCCGCAGCCGAACGCGCCGGCGGCCGCGCACTGGCCGAGACGAGCGAGTCAAGCACGAATGCGTCCGCCGGCCCCGAACTACAGCTCAACGCCGCCTTGACCCAGGCTGCCGCCTACGCCGCGACCCACGGCGCGACCAACGTCCTGATCCTGCCTACCGACATGCCCAACCTGACAGCCGAAGACGTCCGGGCAATGGCCTCACCCCGCAACCGCGACCCCCAAATCATCATCGCCCCCAGCCGTGACGGCGGCACCAACGCGCTCATGCTGCAGCCGGCCCAGGCAATCCCCTTCGCCTTCGGCTGCGACAGCTTCCAGCGCCACCAGCGCCTCGCCGTCGAGACCGGCATCCCCGTCCGCGTCGTCGAGTCGGACTCGCTTCTTTTCGACATCGACCTGCCCGAAGACTACCGGCTTGTTTTCGACTGCCGTGACTAGAGGAATGTGGCGGGCAACCGCTGACCAATCTCCACTGTAGGGGACTTATATACTTAAGTTCACAAGAATTCTTGTGTATGCAGCGACAGCAAATAACTTTGGGATACAGAATCCCGAAGTTGGCGCTTTGGGTCTTGTGTCTGGGAGGTGTGGCGCGGGCTGCAGATTCTAGAAGTGTAGCACAGCTTGAGTTTCTTGTCAGACCGGGGGAGGGCGGGCGGGGGCAGACTACTCTAGGAGGTAAACCTTGACGACATTATTGTAAGAGACGAGTTGTATTGCGCGCTTGTTTCCGTACTGAGTAGCAAGTGGCACAAACTCATAGCTTCTAGCTTGCTCCAAGAATTGGACAAAGTCTTGGTCCTCTACCAGCTTCCCGACTTCGCTATCTTGCAGTTGGGGGAAGAGGCGAAGCAGGCGTTGTCGTAGCTGATGGTCTGTCATAACCGAGGCAAGATTAAGAACACTGCGTCTCTGAGGGTTACCACAGGGGTGTTATTGCCCGACGCTAATTCTTTTTGCCACTACTCCCCCCTTTAGGAGTACCAGTTTTTGGAGGTTTATCTGTTGGCAGTTTGTTTATTGTTGGCTGATATCCATGTTGCGACGGGCGGGGCGTCTTCTGGGCTACCTTTTTCTTAGTGCTCATTCTTATTACTCACTTGTCTTAGCGGGCCAGAATTCGACTGTACTTATTTCGCTGGCAGCAATCAATACACCATTCCCGTCTTCATCTACCGGAGCCCAATCTCCCTCTTCATTTATATCATATAGCCATTGGATATACAAGTCTCGTTCGTTAGGGTTACTACCTGCAAACGAGTCAAGACCGTACAGACCTGAGAATTGAATGCCATTCTTTAGGGTAACAAGGACCCATTGTTCACTGACAGCCCTGTTGAATACCCAATCCCAAGCTGTAGGTAGAGCATGTATTGTGTAAAGCCCAAAGCGACTGAGCACACCGCGGACAAAATTCCTTTGAACATTGATACCTAAAAGAAGCCCAAAAATAGCAGGTACGATAACAAAAATAACCAAAAAGATTAGCGTAGAATCTGTTATCCACTTTGCGTCAATGAAACGGACAACCAGTGTGTCATAAATGGACGAAAATGCCATGTAGGTAACAAAATTATCTTTGTCTAGAGTGGGATTGACCCCTCGCACGAATTGAGACCGAACCCAAAGAGCGACAAATCCCGGAATGAGAAAAGGGAGTATTGAAGCAAAATCGCTTTGGGGGAACGAACTAATCATTCTGCTGGCTCCGGAGAAAACACCGATGAGGACAGACTACAGTTTCAGTTTGAAGAATTTGGAAATTTCTTTATTGAATCTCTTTTCTCTTTCAATAAGACCTACTGGGTTGTTATCCCATATGTTCCGAAGTCTTATCACTTGTACGCGGCTATCCACCTCGAGCTTGCATCGACCACAAATATAACCATACGTCCCAGGAGGGGACTCAAAATATGATTGAATACCAAAGTCGTTTGAATTGGGGATTTCTACAACGGTTGCGTGAGGGCAAAGGTTTTGCAACCGCCGACGTTTGATTTCTCTTCGGTATTTGAGAAATTCTACTAGATTGAAGGACACACTGACTTTGACAATAAAGATGGTGCCAATCAGTCCCGCAAAAAATACCCCTACAACTCCAAGAATTTGCCAAAACGACAACTCATTCAGAATTCTTGTCTCCAGACTGATGTTAAATCAGTATACCGCGATGGCAACTCGATGCCCAGTTGCTCCGGGGCAGCGTAGCGGTACGTACTTGGGTTCGCTACCGAGTAATTTGCCTGACGGGAACTCGGTCGCACGCGCTGCAATTCATGCATTCCTCGTACCTGATGAACTTGTGGGCATGACTGTGATCTTCATGGGTTATTTCCCATCTGTACTCAATCTCGTTGTCTTTAACGTTACATAATTCCCTTTCCAAGAGATCAATTTGAGATAAGCTTCACCGCAGGACGCCTGCATGGATCCACCGCGCGCATAATGATCCCTTACTTCTCCTAACGTTCATCCTAATCTACTAGGGCACAATACGAATATAGTATCTCCGTCAACTATGTGTAGAGTTCGCGAAGTCAAGCGTTTATGCCTCGATCTCTTGCGAACTTAAGCCGGGCTTACATACTTTAGTAGCCATACCTGAGGAAATCTCGGCAGAGGCCCCAAAAAGTGAATAGTCTGCCACCGACAGATTAGATCCTCATATGTTTATTCGCCGATGCTGTTTTTCAAACTGCCATTCCCCACGCTTCTTCGGCTTCGCGGCCGTAACGACACACGCTATGTTTTCTGGTGTGTCGGACGTGGGTTAGAGGAAGTCAAGAAGAGGGCGACCAATGGGGCTTTGGGGTGGCATAGTAATCCGTCTCCTTTTGTCTTCTCCTAGCTCTGTCTGTCTTCGTTTTGAAGTCAATTTGGGCACCTATTTTCATACGCGTTTTAACCCAGGCATCCTATCTTGTATATCAGAAAGGCCCGAGGCGTGCATCCCAAAATGGGGGCGAGTTTCGGTCTACCTCTAGGGAGTTACACCTGGATCCGCAGCCCACTCCTCGTGGCAACCCCAAATTTGGGATGCACCCGTTTGGGAAATTTCAGGCAGAATCATATTATTGCCTGATGAATTTCGATTCTCTGGAGAAATTGAGAGAAAGGAGAGATCGAGAGATGACCAGACAAATTAGCCTGCCAATTCGTCGCATGTTCATTCTTGGGGCTGGGTTTTCGAGGCCAGCAGGATTGCCACTTGCAAAGGAACTTTTAGATAGGGTTCGGAGTGAAATCGGAACGCGCCTTGCAGAGTCCGGAACGCGGGACGGCGCTCTCGAACAGGAAATCAGAGAATGGACAGAGTTGTATCCAGGCCAACCGGTCGACTTGGAGAGCGTCATGGCTTATAGTCACCGAAAGCACTACTTGCAACTCTTGGGATCTAAAGAACACTACGAACACGGAAGCCCCTCCATAGTTGCCGCAAGACGAGCCATTCAGCGCATACTTATAGATTGTACACCGACTGATATCCCTGCCCTCTATCAGAGATTCGCCAACCATTTGTCTCCCAATGACCTAGTGCTGACCTTCAATTATGACACTCTCTTGGAACAATCGTTGGATGCTATTGAAAAACCGTATTCTTTGACTCCCGAATGGTGGTTAGCTAGAAATTCATCTGACTCGGGATACAAATATGTTGATTTGCTCAAACTTCATGGATCAATAGACTGGTACGATAGAAAGTACCATGACGAGGCGTTTGGATACTATGATGAAAAGGGTTACAACGTGCCAGACTATGACCCCATTTTTGGCCCAAATCCAACAGTTCAAGTAGAGCCACTTAGCAAGGGCGACGCTGGGGAGATGGGGCAGCACATCTTATCCAGAGTATTTAGAGTATCCAATCACTCTTACTACTTTCCTTTGGATGGAAAAAGATTCTCTCATGTTGTTCCATTCGTCCTGCCTTTGGCCTACGACAAGCTACTGGGTCATGAGCCAATCGTAGACCTATGGAGAAGTCTTCATCACAATTTGGATGTTTTTTCGACCATAATTGTGATCGGATACTCTATGCCTCATGCAGACAGATATGCATACGAGGCACTAGGAAAACTTTTCGTCGATTACCAGACAGGAGGGCAAAGGAATTATTGGGAACAGAGGCGTGTTCCGATACAGATAATCACTAAGGCGGAATCAGAAGCAGACGTCTTCAATTCGCTGCCCTTTTTGAACTCCACTGCAACTCAGGTCTGGTGTAACGGGTTTTCCAACGAATCTCTAAGCTGGTTGGACTGGGGGGACGGCGATCTCAAGGCATGATTGAGATTGCCCGGCACCAACTAAGACCTCAAATGGCCACTTGGCTATTAAAGTATATAAGCCCCACTTAAGTATATAGGCTCCACTGTAGGCCGCCCTTCGCGCCTGACTCCCCCCAATATCTCTCCCCTCGCAAAAAGAGATTTCTCGGCACGCGCAGCCGCCCCTCCGCCTCCACCCAGGTCAAGGCGAACTCATGAATCGTCCTTGACAGAAAATGCCATTAACCGTATTCTCTGCTGAATGTGGACAGCGGCAACTGCCCGTCAATCGCCCACCACAGTAGTTGACGCCACTGACGCTAGCGCCACTGCAGTTTACACAATGCGTGCCCCAATAACGCGGTTCCGTGACCGAGAAGCAGCATCTCCGCACCAGGCAATCGCAACACACCAACCATGAATTTCGCCCCCTTTGCACGCGCTTTCATACCGGACAATCTGCGCGGCCGCAGCCAGCTCAATGCTCTCGGCAGCTTCCTGCTGCGCGAGCCCCAGGTCGTCCTCACCGTCGCCCTCGTCGTGCTGATGGGCATTCTGAACCCCCGCTTCCTCACAACCCGCAACCTCATAAACGTGCTCCGCCAGTCCTCCATCAACGGGATCGTGACCGTCGGCGTCTGCTGGATGATGATCAGCGGCAGCTTCGACCTCTCCGTCGGCGCGCTCGTGTCTCTGATCAGCGTCACCATGGTCGCCATGCTCGAGGGCGGCGCCGGCATCGTGACCACCTGCATCTTCGGCCTTGGAATCGGACTGGTAGCAGGCATATTCAACGGCTTTCTGGTCGGCAGGTTGAAAGCCAATCCCATGCTCACCACCCTGGGCACCATGACCATCTTCCAGGGAATCGCCCTCCTCAGCGCCGGCGGCTACTACTACCGGGTCCCCCGCAACAGCCCGTTCCTCCTGATTGCCGATGGCTTTATCGGCCCGTTTGCGGTACCCACAATCATCTTCCTGGCCCTGGCGCTGGTCATGCACCTCATACTGTCCGAAACCTCCCTGGGCGCCAGGGTGTACGCCATCGGCGGCGATGAAGAAGCGGCCAAGCTGTCCGGTGTGCGCGTCCCCCTCTACCGCACGCTGATGTATATCGCCACCGGCCTCTGCTCCGCAGTCGCCGCCATGGTCGTCAGCGCCCGCGCCGGCTCCGGCCATTATTTCATCGGGCTGAACTACGAGTTTCATGCCATCACCGCCTCCGTCCTGGGCGGAAACTACATCTTCGGCGGCAGAGGCAGCGTGGCCAGAGGCGTCTGGGGCGCCATCCTCGTCGCTCTGCTGAACAATTCGCTTACAATCCTCGGATTTGAGCCCGCAACACAGCTGGTCGTCCAGGGGATTGTAACCGCCGGCCTGGTCGCCATCCAGGTCATGGGCCGCGAACAGAAGACCGAAACGGCGCCCCAATGACCGGGGGCAGCCGTACTGTGGCGAGCAGCCGTTTGCCGCAGTTCGAGAACGGTTGCCCTACCTGACCAATCTGCCGCGAACGCACGAGGTCTTGCATGGCCGATAATCCAACGCCGGAAGATCAACTGACAGCTGAATCCGGGCTTGTCGAAGAGCCGCCCCGGGGGCCCGCAGGCTGGCCCGCGGGAAGATGGGGGAACCTCCTGCAGTGGCTCATCGAATATCGCGCCTTTGTCCTCCTCGGCCTCGCGCTCACCTACGCGGTGCTGTTCGTCCCCTTCTTCGCCACCGAACGCAACATCACCCAGATGACAACCCAGTTCTCGATCGACGGGATCATCTCCATCGGCCTGACCGTCCTCATGATCGCCTGGGGAATCGACCTCGGCGTCGGCGCAACCCTGGCGCTGGCCGGCGTGGTCTTCGCCCTCTCCCAGGACCTGGGCGTTCCCACGGCAGCCCTGCTGGGCATCCTGGCCGGGGCCGGTGTCGGGCTCGTCAACGGCTTTGTCGTGACCAGGATGAAGGTCAACTTCTTCATCGCCACGCTTTCCACCATGGTCGCGGTCAAGGGCCTCACATTCATCATCTCCGACGAGACCACCATCTACGGCTATGCCGAGGGCTTCGGCTGGATGGGGTCGGCCAAGCTGGGGATCTTCGAGTTTCCCGCCCTGGCCTTCTTCGCCATCGGCATCATCACCCATTGGGTCATGACGCAGACCAGCCTCGGCACCTACTGGTACGCCATCGGCGGCAACTCCGACGCATCGCACCGCGCCGGCCTCAACGTGAATCTTATCTTCGCGCTTTCATTCGTGGTGGCCGGCCTTTGCAGCGGGATCGCCGGCGTGTTGCTCGCATCCCGCGCCGTCAGCGCCAATCCCGGTGTGGGCAGAGACACCGCCCTCTTCGCAATTTCCGCCACCGTCATCGGCGGCACATCCCTCTTCGGCGGCGTGGGCAACGTCCTCGGCGCCGTCGCCGGCGTCATGTTCCTGGGCGTCGTCCGCAACTCGCTCAATCTTCTCGGCGTCAGCGCCTACTGGCAATGGGTAATCCAGGGCGTCATCCTGGTCTCCGTTGTCGTCTCGGATGTCTACATGAACCGCAGACGCCGCACGGCCTGACCGTTATGGCTAGGGCCTCTGCAAAGCCCCGCAGTCGGGGCTGCGCAAGCCTTCGACCCGCACCAGGTGAAAGGAGAGCCTATGGGGAAAACGGAGTTCTGATCCGGAGGGAAAATTTTCTCCCGCGCATCTGATCTGAAATCGACCCGCGTGGACAATCTGATCCAGACAAAGGAGAGCAGAAATGAGGAAGCATTTCGGAGTTGTGATCGCTGTTCTGATCTTCGCAGTCCTGATGACGGCCTGCGTAATGCCTGACGGGCAGGTGATGACGGCAGACGGAGCCGCGCAGGTGCAGACCGAAGCCGAAGACTGGCCCCTGGCGCAAGACCTGCGCATCTGCCACATCATCGAGCTCGGCCATCCCTACTCGACCGCCAAGGTCACGCTGGCCGAGAAGGAAGCCAACGTATTCGGCTTCACATATGACGTGTACGACACGCAGGGCGACATACCCAACGAGATTCGCCTGATCGAGGACTGCATCACCAAGCAGTACGACGTGATCGCCCTGGTTCCCTATGACACCTCTGCGCTCAACGACGCCCTCCGCGAAGCACAGGAAGCCGGCATCCCCGTGATCGCCGAAGGCGCCGATCTTGACGAAGAGGGCCTGGGCTACGTGAACACGATGATCGGCTCGTCCGGCTGGGCAGAGGGCGAGACGGCCGGCAAGGCCGTTTGCCAGGCCCTGGAAGACGGCCAGGGCTGGGTCATCATCGAGGGCGCCACCGGTCATGGCCTCGTGCCGCAGCGCTCCTCCGCCCGTGAATACGTCGCCGAAAACTGCCCCGGCAGAGAGCTCGTCGCCGTCGACACCGGCATGTGGAACCGCGAAGAAGCGCGCACAGTGATGGAGAACTACCTGACCGCCTACCCGGACCAGATCCACATGGTCTACTGCCATAACGACGATATGTGCCTCGGCGCGGTCAGGGCTATCGCAGAGGCCGGTCTGCAAGACACCATCAAGGTGCTTGGCGTTGATGGCGGCGCCAAAGAAGTGTACGATGCCATTCGCGACGGCACCATGTGGGGCACCGTCCTCAACGACGCTTCCTTCATCGCCGTCAAGATCATCCAGTCCGCCCGCGACCTGGCCGAAAATCGCCCGGTCATCTTCTGGCAGACTTCGCCCGCCGTCCTGATCACCAAGGACAACGTGGACAACTTCCCCGATCTGTGGTAATTGGCTGAACAAGGAGCGGGAGATGTCCTCGCTTCTCCCGCTCCTTTACGCACGCCTGTCAGGAGGAGGACCTTGGAAAGCAACTATATCGTCGAAATGAAGGGCATATCCAAACGATTCGGCAGCGTCCAGGCGTTGAACCAGGTCGACCTCGAGTTGCGCGAGGGAGAAATTCTGGGGCTGGTGGGCGACAACGCCGCCGGCAAATCCACCCTGATGAAGATCCTCAGCGGCGCGCACGTCGCCGACAGCGGCCAGATTCTCATAAACGGCGAGGAGGTCTCGATCCGCGATCCCCGCGACGCCCGCGCATGCGGCATCGAAATGATCTACCAGGACCTGGCCCTCTGCAACAACCTCGATGTCGCCCGCAACATCTTCCTCGGCCGTGAATACACACGAGGCCTGCCCTTCCTCAGCATCCTCGACAAGAAGAAGATGTACGCCGAATCGGCCGAGCTGCTCGCCAGGTTGCGAATCAATATCAGCTCCCCCCGGCTGAAAGTCGAGAGGATGTCCGGCGGCCAGCGCCAGATGGTGGCCGCCGCCAAAGCCATCGCCTTCGACGCCAAGATCCTCCTGATGGACGAGCCCACCGCCGCCCTCGGCGTCCGCGAAGCCAACACCCTCCTGCGCCTGATCAGGGACCTGCGCGACAGCGGCCATTCCGTCGTCCTCATCACCCAGCGCGTCCCCGACATCCTCGCCATCGGCGACCGTGTCATGGTCCTCAAAGGCGGCCGCCGGCAGGGCGTCCTCAACGTCTCCGAAGTCGGCCTCGACGACGTAGTCGAGCTCATAGTCAGAGGCCGCGCCGGCGCCGAATCCGAAGAAGACGCCCTGGAATACCTCTCCTTCGGCTAGCGCAACCACTCTGTCAAATTCCACCAGTCCCCCTGAGCCAGCCAAGCGCAGATGTCTCTCTCCTCACCTCTCCTCACACCCAACCTCAATCATTCGCCGCAGTCTCTGACCACTGACCACTAACCACTGACCACTGCAGTTCTGCGGTCGGGCCTTCGGCCCTCCCTTGTGCGGGGGGACTCCCCCCGCAACGCCCCCCATCGTATGCCCGACCGTCGCGGACAATTGGAACGGTTGAGACAGCGACTGGTGTTCCAACCCCCGCGCCACCACTGTAGGGGCAGGCCTTGTGCCTGCCCCATGCCTCCCAAGAAATGGACGGCAAACAATTTCAGCCGCCGCTGTCATGCACTCCCCACCTGACCATCTCCACCCCGAATATGAACTGCACCCGAGCACATACACCCATAGACAGAAGTCATCAAAGTGGGCTATCATTCGGTTGGTCCTCCTGGTGAGCTACCTTGGTTGGTCGAGACTTCCAAAGTTATCTCACCGGGGGACTTTTTTCAAACACTATCTGGCATAAGGCCCCATTGGGGAATGTCTACCACTTCTCCAGACAGTTTCGATATTGTTGGGCCTCCCTTCAGACCCATCATGGTAACCATGAAGCCGGACTGATGTAAGTTTGGTGGTGAAGGCCAAAACGCCTACTGTATCCATTCTTCTTGACCTTTTTGCCCCTGTTGTTCTTCCTCGTTTCCTCTACATGTATGCGTGCAGAGCAGGACGACCAAGAGAGGAAATTCTATAGAGTAGGTCTGCGTCTCTGAACCCAACTGGGCCAACCAAACCCAAGCGGAACTGCTCGCGGCATTGCGACAAGAAAAGATCATCCATTATGGAAACGAGAAGAAAACGCCATGCCCATGTCATCTAAGCAGAAACCGACAATGAGTCAGTCTCAAGACGCCCAGCCCAAACGCAAGCGAAGCTGTCCTGAAAAGCCGGTCAAGATAGACGATTCGCACCGAAACGTTGCCCGCGCGCTGTTTGGGATGCGGTCTGGCAAGTTCAACCGTGCTGAAACGAAAAAGCCCCTGCCGTATCGACAGGAGCCTAATAGCTTAAGGGATTCTCCCCACCTTTTTGCCTGAATGGACATCGTCCCAGGCTGCCCGCAACTCCTTTTGTCGGGGCTTTGCCCACTTGCGAATGGCTCGCATAACGTTAGGCGGGAGATAACCGTCCAGCATCTCCAGTGAATCTATTCGGAAAGTTGCTTTCAGTCCTTTGCTTGTTGCATGGAAGTGTGGAAGATGGTGTCGCTCTTCGCGAGCAAAAACATGAATTGAAGTCTCTGGACTTTCGATGCGGCCAACTTCGGGTATCTACTGGTTCAACCATTGGGCGATTCTTGGGCTACGATATCCAGATAGAGAGAGTCGGCGCAAAGATTGGCGTCTGGTGTCCAGTACACCTCGCCATATTCCCCTATCTTTACCGCATCGAATACACCCGGTTGTTGCCAGTCTGAGAAAAGTTCAGTATGAGCCACATCTGATAGGTCAATCGTTCCCTCTTTTCCGTCTGAATACTTGAGCCAAAGTTGGAAATTGTCGAGAGGTTTCAAGTCAATGACCCACGGGTATTTGGACCCTTGTTGATAGGAAGGTGGGTCCTTAAAGCCTTTGACGGTTGAAACTTCGTTTTGCATGCTTCTCTCCTTGAGTGATAAAGGTGGTCTAGGAACAAGAATGTGTCATGGAATTAAGATCTTGCCGAAAACAAATCGTTTATTGGCACACAAAAAACCGCTCAAGTAGGTGAATAGTAGCCCTTTTAACCTGGTTTCGCCATGCCAAACTAGACCTAAACCAGTACATATTGTTGAATTCATGAGGTGGGTATGGTTGGCCCCAATGTCTAGACCACGAAATGGGAAAAATAACGTGCATCCAGGCGTAATACGTCTCGGCTTTCGCTTTCCGTAACAACTGTCCGGAAGGCGAACCGTATTCTGTTTACGCGAGCGCCTCCGTCCCACAGGCCGAACGATAGCCGCAAGCCCTGCACCGGGCCGGCTCATCATGGCTCCTGTGCACGTCCGACGCGCCGCGCGCCTGCCGGATCTCGTCTGCCGCCTCCAGCACGCGTCGGCGCAGTTCGTCTGTATAGGGAATCTGCAGCGTAGCATCGGCGTAACGCAGCAGGCCGTGAGGCGGCGCCGTGCCGAAGTTGTCCTCAACCAGCAGACAATACGCCCCAGTTGCAAAGTGTGGTTGGCGGAAGGCTGCGACGGGCGTCTGCGGCTCTTGACCTCCACAGGCACGACGAAGCTCTTGCCCCCATCGCACGTCTGCACCAGATAATCGGGGCGCCCCACCAGCCCGTAGCGCCGGCTGCGCAGCGGACGCTCCGGCGCCTCCATCTCTTCAGTATCCTGGTAAACAACCGTCCCCGCCGGCAAGCCGCTCCTCTGCCGCTGGCGGCGTCCCAGCCACAGCAGCAGACCGCCCAGCAGCGCCAAAAGTAGCGCAATCGCCAAAACCGAAGGCAAGGATAGCATCATCCGCGGCGACCAGTGGCCTCACGCCTCCGCTTCCGCCTCGTCGGGCCGGTTCTTACACAGAATATCCCAACTACCCCGCTGGCAGACCTCATCCCTCTGGTTCAGCACCTCCATCCTGAAGGTGACCACACCGCCGCCCATGCGCCGCATCGGCTTCTTCTCGCGCACCGTCGCCCGCAAACGCACCGTATCCCCAATCAGAACAGGCCGGCGGAACTGCCATTCCAGCTTCATGAAGGCCTCGACCGTACCCTCCATAAAGCCCATCCGCACCGCCAGCCCGCTGGCGATACTCAGCACCAGCAGCCCGTGAGCGACCCGCTCGCCGAACATCTGCTCCTGGCTGTAATGCGCGTCAGTATGAATCCGGTTCCAGTCACCCGACAGCGCCGCAAAATTGACAATATCGACCTCAGTCACCGTGCGGCCGACACTCTCACACCCGTCACCCTCCGCAAACTCCTATGAGCTCTCGTCCAACACCCGCCATCCCGAAAATCCAGCAATACCTGATTCAGACAGTCCAACCACTGACAACCGGTCACTGGTATTCCCCCGCATCCTCAGCTCGCCGATCTCGACCGAAAAAGGTGCCGCCAGACCTGTACTCTTCAACCTCTTTGGTATATTCTGAAATAGTAGTCAGGTTTCACTATCGCGCCCAGCGTTGCAACCAGAAGCCCCCACCCCCGAAGGAGCAAGAAACATCATGGCCGAAGACCGCCTCGACCGTTTCGAACGCAACCTCGAACGTTACGCCGAAGAATCAAATCAACGCATGACCCGCATCGAACGCAGCGCTGAAGCATCAAATCAACGTATGACCCAGCTCGAACTCTTCCTTGCCAACTTTTCCAATGACGTCGCCCGCAACGCCGCAGAAAGAAACAGACGCATAACTTCAGCGGAAGTCACCCTCGACCGCTTGGCCGAACTGCTCACCCGCTCCTACAAACAGGCCAACGAACGCATGGACCGCACCGACCAGCAAATCGCCCAACTTTCCAGCGAAATTAGCTTCCTGCGGGCAGCATTGCAAGGCCATTCCTCGCAATCCACCCCACCCGCACATCGGAAATAGCCACAGCCCAGCACGGACCCCGCACGCCCGCGCCGGCGAAATCATGCGCACCAGCGCCCTCGAAAAAGTCAAACGCCTGGGCATCAAGCCCCAGCCCGGCCCGCACGCCAAGCCAAGCACAACCAAGCCCCCGAAGGAGGTCTCGCCGTGACTGAACAGTACTTCGACCGGTTGCTAGCCATTGAAAAGGAGTTGGGCCGCCTGGAAACCAAGCTCGACATCCAGCCCATGCCCACGCCAACAGAAAGAGTACTCGCTCGCATTGAACGCCAAATTAAGCGGCTGCAAAAGTATGCCGCCGGCGAAGCTACAGAGAACGACCGCCACATGTCAATACTCGACAACATGGAAGCGAGAGATGAACGCAACCAGGCACACCTGGACAGCGCTGCAGCACACCTGGACCACCTCAGGCGCAGCCTCAACGACGAACCCGAGCCCCTGGTCAGCACGCAAGAACACCTGGCGATCGTCGAGGACCGCAAAGCCACCTTGAAACACCTGATCGAAGCCGCCGACCAGATCGCCAGGCTGGCACAGGAAGGCTTAGACAACGAGGCCGACGACCAAGACGAAGGTCCGCAGGCAGCCTAGCGCAGCCCGGCCCCGTATACGACCGAGCTCCGCACAGCGCCCTGGTAGGAAGCAGAAGAAGATCTGAGGGCCCTCGAGCAGCTGGCGGCCGAGCAAGAGGGTTACCATGTTCGGCCTGTGCAGGGCATGGATCGATGAGGAGCTAGCCCGGCACTTCGAACAAAGGCGCGGGCGATTCCATCGTTTTCAATCGAAGGCGTCAGAAAGGAAAAATTCCACATGAACAGGCCAGCCGAAAAACTGCTGGACCTCCATCTGTCCGGCGCGGTCATCCTTGAGCGCGGCTACCGCACGCTCCAGCCCGACTGGTTCGTCGACGCCAACGACCCCGACGGCCACGTGCAGTCCTGGTCCGAATGCTTTCCCGGCGTGCCCCGGAACCCGGTCATCTTCCTCGAAGATTCGGGCGACTGGCTGGTCACGCACTTTCGCGATCGCACCTACTGGGTGCAGGGCCTGGTGATCAGAGACAGCAAAACGCCTTCGGCCGGTCCGGCCGGGCAGCGCACAGGCAGAAAATAGGCGCCCATCTATAAGATAGCTTCCCCGTCGTTACACGCTGCCCCTTGCGGGCCCCGCCTAAATCACCCCTTCCGCCCTCAGGTTTCGCCGGCCTTACCTTGGGCCGGGTCCGGTCAAGGCGCAAACATCACAGACGTTCCCACCCGCAAATTACAGACTCAATCGTCGCGGCAAACGGCAAGGGCCCAATCCAACTGTTGGAGGATTTTGCCCTCTTTGCTTTCATCCTCAGAGTCGTAAAACTTATCCAGCCTGCCTTCCTCAACATCCATAGCACGGCTAACCATTGCAGCGGTTTGAATAGAACCGGCGAAATAGAGAGCCAAAGCCTCTGCTTCCACTGGGGTAAATCTACTGTTGGGCGTTATGTCATGCAAAGCGCATTCTCCCAGCTCGGTTACCCGCTTCTGGAATTCATCTGTATTGTCGATGAGATATGCTTTTGCCAGCGCGCTGGATAAGATTGAAAAGTCTACCTTGGCTTCAGTGGCAGGGATCACCGGCGGAGTTTCCGGGATGGGGACACAGGCGGACAAAATGACGAGCGCCAGAAAGGCGGGCAGAATCTTGAGCATGGTTTCCCTCTTTGTGTGTAAGGCCGGTCCAGACCTCACAGATCTGAAAATCGCGACACATTTCTATGGCCCAGCCAATTTCCTGAAGAAGCTTGTCCTCTCTGCTGTCGTCGTCAGAGCTGTGAAGCCTATCCAGCTTCCCGTCTCTAACGTCCTGTTTACGCTCAGCAAGCGCAAATGAGTGGACAAAGCCTATCATGTATATGAGAATCCCGTCTGTCTCTTTCTCGATGAAGACTTTTCTGAAAGCAATCGGGGGCTGATAAAGGCATTTTTCTAGTTCAACCTGGCGATGTACAGGATACGGAAAAAAGAGGGTAAGATGTGATTATAGAAAATTCGGGTCTGTTTGGTAGCTGAAAGAATCTTGGGAACGACTGAGCCATCCCCGCCTCGGCAAAGACGGAACCCAGACCCATCGGAAGACCCAAACTGTTGCCCACGCAGGAGTCGCGCAAACGAGCCGATGGGGCACAACGTCGTATTCGGGGCAACCAATTGATTAACGAGCCTATCCCATTATGTTTCGGGCGCAGAGGACGACTTCAACTGCAGGTCGCCTTCTCGATCCTGCTCCTGCTCGTTCTGTTTCTGTCCGGATGTCGCGACAGACGCGCCGCGCCCGCTTCCGTCCCCACCGCAGCCGCGACCCCGCCGACGCCGACAGACGATCCTGTGACGCCGGCATCCCTGCTCGATGAGGCCGCCTACCTACACCAAATCGGAGACTACAGCCAGGAGCAAAGTTTGCTGCATACGCTGCTGGCCGATCTCCGGACGGAGCCTGCCCAAGGGCGGCAGACACCCCCCGCCTCCCGCACGCAGGAGCGCGCCGCTATCCTTTATCGGCTCGCCTTAGCCTATCTTGCCGATGACAATCCGGAACAGGCGCTGGACGCGCTTGAGCAGCTCCGCCGCATGGGCGACTCCCTGGCCGCGGGTGAGATCAGTCTGCCGCCCGCGAGCGGAGAAACGGTGGCGCAGATCCTGATCAACAGCCACTTCCTGCGTGGCGAAGCTCTGGCCGGCGTGAACCGCTTCACCGAAGCCGCGGCCGCCTACCGCTCATTCCTGGAGCGGCAACCCCAACTCTCCGGTGTCGTAGAGGAGCGCATCGCCGATGCTTTGCTCGCGGTTGACGAACGATCGCAGGCCGCTGACGCGCTGCGCCGGGCCGCCGACGAAGCCATAACCGCAGACGAGGAGATTCGCCTTCTCGAACGGCTCGCAGCCGTTCTCGAAGGTGTGGGCCGCTGGAACGAAGCCGCCTCCATCTACGATGCAATCCTTATCGGCCCGGATGTCGAACACGCAGAGCCGGGCCCGGATCAGGCCGCCCTTGAACTTGAAAATGTACCCGGCTACGGAGAATCCTCCATCTACCGCGCCGGTTATCTCTATCGCGCCGGCATGGCCTATGCCGCGGCCGGCGACGAAGAAGCCGCTATCGACCGCTGGCGTATGGCGCTGACCGAAAACCCGGCCAGCGACGCCGCCTACCTGTCTCTCATTCAACTGGTGAACAGGGACGTGCCCGTCGATCCGTTCCTGCGCGGGGAGATCAATCTGTTCGCCGAAGCCTACGCGCCTGCCATCTCCGCCTTTGAGCGTTTTCTTGAGAAGTCGCCGCATGCCGCCCGCGCCGGCGAAGCCTGGCTGGGTATCGCCCGCGCCCGGATGGGGTTGGAACAGTGGGCAGCGGCCCGTCTTGCCGTCGACCGCGTGCTGGCTGACTTTCCCAACTGTGTCTGTTTTGGTGAGGCCTGGTTGGCGCAGGCGCGCACTGCGTTTGCAGAGGGCGCGCCCGCAGAGGGACGGCATATCTACCGCACTTTCGCCACAGCTCATCCCGACGACCCCCTGGCGCCGGAAGCGCTGTGGCTGAGCGCGCTGTCTTCCCTCGCCGCCGGCGACCTCCCAGTCAGCGCCACCGCACAGGATGTCCGCGTCGCGGTCGATCCTTTTGACGAAGCTGCGGCCGATCTACTCAGGCTGGTAAACGCCTTCCCCGGCAGCCCGCGCGCCGCCGATGGGCTGGCCATCGCCGGAATCGGCGCCTTCGAACGCGGCCGTTACGAGTACGCCGCCAACCTCTTCGAGCGGCTCCTCTCCGAGTATCCCAATTCGCAGCCGGACTTCGCCACCTATTGGCTCGGCCGCGCCCGCCATGCCCAGGGCGCAATCAAGGAGGCGCGCTCCCTCTGGAATGCGCTCGTCACCCGCTCACCCGAAGCCTTTTACGGCCTTCTGGCCGGCCTGGACCTTGACGCCGCGCATCCTGGGCAGAATCTTGTCCCCCGCATGGCCCGCATGGACATGGACGTGCCTGCGCTGCCTGGCGACGATGGCAGCCGCGCATTCGCCGAAGACTGGCTGAGCGGACCGCAGGGTTTCCCGCGCGCCCAAAACACCGAAGCGGCAACTGCCGGAGCCGGCGACGATCCATGGAACCTGCCCCAAAACGTGATCGACGACCCCGACCTCGTCAGAGGCGAGCTGCTGCTGGCGCTGGGTCGCCGCGCTGAGGGATTGCAGCTGTTGGAACAGATCTACTGGCGTTTTCACAACGATCCGGCGACGCTCTATCCCCTCATGCTGCGTTTCGATAAGTTGGGCGCCAACCGGCTCTCCATTACGGCTGCCCATCGTCTCATCCAACTCAGCCCGGCTGAGCGTATTGCCGAAACGCCGCTCTATATCCAGCGTTTCGCCTATCCCGTACACTACGCCCGCCTGGTCCAGAAGCAGGCCAGTGAGTTTGAGATCGCCCCTCAGCTTCTGTACGGCCTCATCTTTCAAGAAAGCCACTTCGAGCCTGCGGCGCGTTCCTATGCCGGCGCCCGCGGTCTAACGCAGATCCTTCCGGGCACAGGCTGGGAGATCGCCCATAGTCTCAACTACCCCAACTTTTCCACCGAACTGCTCGACCTTCCCATCGTCAGCATCCGTTTCGGCGCCTACTACCTGCGCTGGGCGCGCGATCTTGTCAGCGGTAACGACATAGCCGCCCTCGCCGGTTATAACGCCGGCCCCCGCAAGGCCCGCTACTGGCTCAGCGGCACCGAGCCGGACGGTGCCCTTTTCATCTACAAGGTCCCCTACCACAACACACGCCGCTACCTTCAAGGCATCCTAATCTGCTTCGCCCACTACCTGCGCATATACGAAGGTTTCTAATGTAGATCCCAGAAGAGACCAGGAGTATTGGTAGGCAAAGCATCTGTAGCCCCTGCCTGAAAACCACCATCGACACAAAGAGACACTAAACCACCTGGAATATCGCAACGACTAAGCCTGGTTGGTGTCAGGGATGAAGGGTTGGTCAAGGAAAGCGTTGTAGATGGCATCAATCGCGTTGAGGCCATGTTTACGCGCAGTAAAGACTTTGGAACGTAAAGCACCGAAGATGTGTGCTCCGTCTAGGGTACGAAAGCGGCCGCAGACTTTCTGTTGGCCTCTAATCATGCGTACATCGCGTTCGACCAGGTTATTGTCAAAGGGGACGCGGAAGTCATACACGAAAGCTAAGACGCCGGCGGAAGAGCAATTCGTGCTCTGATGGCGGCAGACCACCCGTCGCCGAACAGAACCGGCTGCATCCGTCTGGATGCACCTTATTTTTCCCGTTTCGTGGTCCAAATATTGGGACCCACCTCACTTCACAATCGCCGCCGGTAACGCTTCCAATCTTCAGCGCTCCACTTTCTCCCGCCTCTCGCCTTTCTTCATACGGTAGCCGACGCGAGGCTCATTGAAGATGTAGGTGGGGTTCCGGGCGTCGTCCCCCAGTTTTCGACGCAGCCTCCTGACGATGTTGCGCACCGGCCCGGACCCGCCCGTCTTTTGCAGGCCCCATACCCGTTGTAGAAGTTGGACGTTGGTCATAACGCTGTCTGCATGCATCGAAAGCTCGGCCAACATCCGGTACTCGATGTTGGTTAGTTCAACCGACCGACCGGCCACAGCGACCCGGCGTTGTGCGTAGTCGATGATCAGGTCTCCCAGCAGATAGGGCTCGGAAGGCACGGCCAATTCGGGCGCGCTCCGTCTGCGCAAGGCCGCCCTGATTCTGGCCACCAATTCGGTGGATGAGAAGGGCTTGACGATGTAGTCCTCCGCTCCCATGTCGAAGGCCCTGGCTATTACATCTTCCTGTCCGTATACGGACAGGAAGATGATCGGTACGTCCGTCATCATTCGGAGGTCCCTCATCAGTTCGATGCCGTCATTGCCCGGCAGCACCAGATCGAGCAGGACCAGGTGTGGCTTGCCCTCCTCTATCAGGCGGAAGGCATCCTCAGGGTCGGCGGTCACGAGGGGGGTGTAGCCCGCTTTGGAGAGGGCTTCGCGCACGTACCTGAGCGTCTGGGGGTCGTCGTCAACACACAGAATGCGTGGATGCCTCCGCTCCGACATTTGGGAGCGATCCAAGAGCCGGGCAGACCCGGCCCCCATTTCCTCGACCGCCGGGACAGTGAAGGTAAACCGGCTGCCCCGGCCCGGCCCGTCGCTCTCGGCCCAGATGCGACCCCCGTGGGCTTCAACTATCCCTTTGCAGATGGCTAGGCCCAGCCCGGAACCCCTGAACTCCTGGTCCCTCACCTCATTTTCGAGCCTGGAAAACTTGTGGAACAGGTACAGCAACTGTTCAGCCGTCAACCCCACACCGTCATCAGAGACCGAAATTGCCACATGGACGCCTTCGCGCGCCGCCGCAATCCTGATAGCCGACGACTGGTGGGAGTGGCTGGCCGCGTTGGACACCAAATTGCTCAAGACCTGGACGATGCGTCGCTGGTCAGCCATGATTCGAGGCAGGTCCGGCGAGATGTCAATGCACAGGCTGTTACGGCCCCCTCCGCTTAGAAACCTGCTTCTTGCCACGTCCACCAGAGCCACAACGTCAGATGGTTCCGGCTCCACCGGCAGCGTGCCCGTATCGATGCGTGCCACGTCCAGAAGGTCGCCGATCAGGTAGCGCATGTTGTCAGCCTGGTCTCGGATGATGCGGTGGAACTGCGCTATCTCGGCCGCGTCCAACTCTGAGGCGGCTTCCAGTAGCGTGTCCGCCGATCCCCGAATGGTGCTCAGCGGCATCCTCAACTCGTGGCTCACCATGCCGAGGAACTCGGCGCGTAGCCGGACGAGTTCCTCCAAGGGCGTCATATCCTGCAAGGTCACAACTACAGACTCGACCTCACCCTTATCCGAGCTGATGGGCGTGGAGTTGACCAGAACTGTTACCGAGCGGCCCGCAGGGGTCTGCAAGACCATCTCCTCGGCTCGCACCCTCTCGCTATTCTTCAGCGTCTGCACGAGGGGGAAATCTGCCAGGGAGACCTCGCGCCCGTCGGCCCGCCTTATGGACAGATTGTGCAGAAGATCCTCACCCTCACTATCCGGCTCACGCAGCGCATCAGCAATCCGCCTGGCTTCCCGATTGACCGACATTGCGACGCCGGTCTTGGCGTCGAAGACAAGGACGCCGACCGGCGCGGTGTCTACCAGGGCCTCAAGGTCCCCTCTGGCCCGCTGTTCGTCCTGATGCCTGCGGGCGTTGGCAATGACCAGCGCCGCCTGCGAGGCAAACATGACCAGTGTCCCCTCGTCTTCCTCGGTGAACTCCTCTCCCTCTTCCTTAACTGAGAGGTAGAAGTAAGCGACCATCTCCTCCCGGTGCAGAACAGGCGCGGCCATCAAGGGGAAGATCGGCGGCAACGGCAGTGGAAAAGAGAAGTCCGGCAACTCCAGCGAGCGCGTGTAGCCGTGGAAGTCGCGCTGCCTCACCGGTCGCGAGGTAGCGCTCATCCTCTTGAATAGTTCCCCGTCAGATATATCTCTCAGTTGCCGGCTCTCGTCGTCAGTCATGCCGGAACTCAGGTGGTCCTGTACCTGTCCCGCACTGTCCAGGACGATGAGAACACCGTAGCGGGAGCCAGTCAACGATCGGGCGCTATCCAGAACCCCCTGTAACACCGTCTCGAGGTCCAGGCTCTCGTTGATGCGAAGGCTGGCCTCGCTCAGTTTGGATAGGCGGTCCCGCAAGCTATCGATCTCCCGTTCAAGCTCTTCGGCACTTTTCATGTTCCTAACCTCCATCCAGTCTGGACGCCCTCCGCAACCCTTCGTCCAGCATTACTGCACGTGGGACTAATCTGGGCGTGCTAAGCCCCATTATAGCAACTGGACGGAGAAATTACACAGTAATTTGGAGGAAATTGGTTCATTTTACACGCTTGCTTTCACACCAACGGTGTAAGCTTGAAAACACAATTGTCTCAACTGTTGGCAGGTACATCAGGTCTCGTTGACGTGTGGTGAGTTCTGCCAAATTGGAGACGTTAGCAGGAAGTCAATCTAAGAATTCCTGACCGTCTCTTTGCAGGGCACGGGGAGAAGTATTGCCTCTTCGTAAACGAAGATCAATGGATTGTGTACACTGACACCCAATTGCGTGAACTGCCAGCGGCTATTGGCAAACCGGCAGCAAGGTCCGATGTTACTTTGGCTTATGAACAATCTCCGTCGGTATGGAGATATTTCTATGACAGGGAACAGTAGAATTATGGGAAAGACTGGCGAGAAATGTCTGCTCAGTGGCTGGTATCGATCTCTCTGTCATTGGGACGAGAAAGTGATTCCTATACGCCAAGGTGAATCTTTCCCCAAATGTGTTCAGAAACTTCCGCATAAGCTCGGTCCCGAAGGGGCTACGACTGCTCATGGAGCAACTTGGCAGTGGGTTCGTCAGTTGTAGTTACAATATCGCAGAGAGACGTTGCGGATTCAGATTGTGCCCTTTCATGACTGGGTTTCCCCGAAGTGTCACCCTGGGTGGAAAGTATGAGAAGCGTGCAATGACGTGATGTTCGCCATATGGACTCTTTCAAAGGAGATTTGTCATGGAAACTAAACAGCCGTTGGTAGATCCGACTACCCTTTGGTGGATGCCGTTTGTTCGTGGCATTCTACTCGTCATTTTCGGCCTGATGATGTTTGCCTGGGGACGCGGTGCTACACTGTTGGCCGTGATTCAATTTCTAGGGGCCTATTGGCTTGTTGGAGGCATCTTCGATCTGTTCGAAGGATTTGTAGGTCGCCCGGAAGGTTCCCGGATATGGATGATCGTCAGTGCGGTTGTCAGCATGGCAGCAGGATTCTTCGTCTTGGGGCACCCTATAGTAAGTGGTCTGATAGTTGGTACATATTTGACCTTCATCATGGGTTTTGCAGCCGTTGTTGTCGGCGTAATCCATATCTTTTCTGGAAGCAATAAGAAACGCTTTTGGGGAGGAACTGTCCTGGGTATCCTGTACACCTTATTCGGCGTGGCCGTGATTTTCAATCCGCTTGTTACGCAAGCGGTAATAGTTCTGGTGCTTCCCTTCTGGGCATTCATAGCAGGAGCGTCAGCTATTTTAGCTGCCATGAGGGTACGTGGGGCAGCGTAACCAAATGTTGCACGCCTCAGTAGCCCCGGCTTGAGTGCAGTCCAAAATGGGGGTGAACTTTCGTACACCTCTGGTAACGACTGAGCCGCAGCCAGTTCGCGTCCCCGAGCAGCGCAAGCGCCGTCGTCTCTGACCACTGACCACTGATCACTGACCACTGCAGTTCTGGGCGGTCGGGCCTTCGGCCCTCCCTTGTGCGGGGGGACTCCCCCCGCAACGCCCCCCCAACACCTTGCCACGTTGGCGCCGCGTCGCCGGCGTACTGTCTATGCCACCGGTCGCCCACCCACGTCGTGCCGCGAAGCCGTCCGCCGTGATCACCGTAGGGGCAGGCCTTGTGCCTGCCCAGTGCCTCCCCAATAAATGTCCGGCAGACAATTTCAGCCACCGCTGTCATGAATTCCCCACCTGACCATCCCCACCCCAAATATGAACTGCACCCCCCGGCTTGTTTGACCTGCCCCCCAAGAGCTGGTCTGGGTAATATGTTAGTATCGGGCCGTGGAAAGGGGGAAAGATGGCCAAGAAGTAACACACGCCGGAGCAGGTGATCAACAAGCGCACAGTGGCTGAGGTCGCCCGCCGGATCGGAGCGACAGAGCAGACCTTCTACCGCTGGCGCAGCGAGTACGGGGTTCCGTGGTTCGAGTCCATGCAGTCCCATCAACGTGTCCCCCGTACCCTTAACTCAGCCCTTCAGGGCAACCTCGGCATTCGGAAGGTTAAGCAGATAAGGAAGAGTAGCAATGCAAAGCGTCACAAATAGCCAAGTGGAGATTATAACGCCCCATCCGACCCCGTACGCGCAAAACAGCGGAATACGCCAAGAGGGCGGAGGACGCGGGCTGGCATGGCATCGGGATTCTTGATAATCAGAACCTGTGCGGGGACATTTACGTTTCTTTGGCGCTGGCTGCTTCTGCTACGGAACGGATCCAGCTGAGCACGGATGTGACGAACCCAGTGACCCGCCACCCGGCGGTGGCTGCGGGGGCGATTGCGAGCATTCAGGAGGCGTCGGAGGGGCGGGCGGTGCTGGGAATCGGGCGGGGAGACTCGGCGCTGGCGTTCGTTGGACACGCGCCCGCCTACGTGAGGGTACTGGACAGCTACCTGAAAGCCCTGCAGGCCTACCTGAAGGGAAGTAGCGTGGCCTTTGAAGAGTTGACACACTGCCGCGCGGCCTGGCCCCGCCCGTTGATACGCTTAAGCTGGCGGATACCCCCGCCGACAGCAGGCTCATGTAGCTCGACGCCCGGGACAAGAAGGTGCCCGTGGCCGTTGCAGCGAGCGGGCCGAAGGTAATCGGAACGGCAGCGAGACACGCCGACATTGTCATGTTCGCGTTGGGGGCAGACCTTGGACGGCTCGGGTGGGGATTGGAGCAGGCCCGGACCGCGCGTCGCGAGGCAGGGCTGGAGCCGGACGGAATCCGGTACGGCGCGTACCTGAACATCGTGTGCCATCAGCAGCTGGAGGCAGCCCGGAAGATGGTCCAATTCCTGGACACATTCGTGCGGTTTTCGGTGATGCACGGGAAGACGCATGGGCCGGTAACGCAGGCGGAAAAGGAAGCCCTGACGAATCTGCACAAAGAGTACAACATGCGGGACCGCAACATATCGGTTGTTCCACCGACGGAGTTCGTGGACCAGTTTGCAATTGTCGGTCCACCGGAAACATGTATCAGGCGGATCCAGGAGATCATCGACCTGGGGATAGACAGGATAGTGGTGATGGGCCCGACCGTGGATGCAGACGAGGATGAGGAGAAGCAGTGTGCGGAACTGTTGGTGCGGGAAGTGCTGCCGGCATTTTCGGGGTGAGGCCCAAGCCCGCCAGGTGCGTGGTCGGACGGTTGGGGTGGGAGATCCGGCTTTTCGGCTGCGTGACGCTTGAAGTATCGTAGTGTTGGCACTATGGTTGGCCCCAATGACTGGACCACGAAACGGGGAAAATGAGGTGCATCGAGACGCAATACGTTTCGGTTTTCGCTTTCCCTAACACCTGCCGTGAAGGGGTACCGAACTCCGTTTACGCGAGCGCCTCCGACCCACACGCGGACCGATAGCCGCAGGAAGCGCAGCGCCTCGGTTCTTCGTGGCTGCGGCGTACGTCCGGCGCGCGGCGAGCCTGCCGGATCTCCGCGGCCGCCTCAAGCACCCGTCGGCGCAGTTCGTCTGTGTAGGGAATCTGCAGCGTGGCGTCGGCGTAACGCAGCAGGCCGTAAGGCGGCGCTACGTCGAAGTTATCCTCAACCAGCAAACAGTACGCCGCCAGCTGCAAAATGTGGCTGGCGTACGGCTGCGCCGGCCGGCGACGACTCTTCACCTCCACAGGCACGACGTAACGCCTGCCCCGCTCGCGCGTCTGCACCAGATAATCGGGGCGCCCCACCAGCCCGTAGCGCCGGCTGCGCAGCGGTTTATCCGTCTCCTCCCACGCCCCGGTGTCGCTGTAAACCACCGTCCCCGCCGGCAGGCCGCTGCTCTGCCGCTGACGGCGTCCCAGCCATAACAACAGACCGCCCAACAGCGCCAGAAGTAGAGCAAACGCCAAAACGGAAGGCAAAGAGAGAATCATCCGCGGCAGCCAGTGCCCTTACGCCTCCGCTTCCGCCTCGTCGGGCCGGTTCTTACACAGAATATCCCAACTACCCCGCTGGCAGACCTCATCCTTCTGGTTCAGCACCTCCATCCTGAAGGTGACCACACCGCCGCCCATGCGCCGCATCGGCTTCTTCTCGCGCACCGTCGCCCGCAAACGCACCGTATCCCCAATCAGAACAGGCCGGCGGAACTGCCATTCCAGTTTCATGAAGGCCTCGACCGTGCCCTCCATAAAACCCATCCGCACCGCCAACCCGCTGGCGATACTCAGCACCAGCAGCCCATGAGCCACCCGCTCCCCGAACATCTGCTCCTGGCTGTAATGCGCGTCCGTATGAATCCGGTTCCAGTCACCCGACAGCGCCGCAAAATTGACAATATCGACCTCAGTAACCGTGCGGCCGACACTCTCACACCCGTCCCCCTCTGCAAACTCCTCAAAATAAAGCCCCATCGGGGGCTGCATCGCTCGCGTACCCATATCCCCGCCCCACTACTCAGAACTTCCCAATCTTCCGTTAATTCCCCGCAAAAGCAGCAATCACCAGAAACTGACCACTGCCGTTCTGACCACTGATCACTGACCACTAACCACTGCAGTTACACCTTTACCAGCATCTTCCCCAGATTCTCGCCATGAAACAGCCCAATAAACGCCTCGGGCGTCTTCTCGATCCCTTCGTGGATCGTCTCCTCCCACTTCAACTTCCCATCCCGCATCCAGCCGGACACGTCGCGCAGAAAGTCGTCGCGGCGTTCAGGATGGTCCGAAACGATAAAGCCCTGCATCTTCAGCCGCCGCCCGATTATCAGCCCCAGGTTCGCCGGGCCCGGCTCCGCCGCCGTGGCGTTGTACATGCTGATCATCCCGCACACAACGATGCGCCCGTAGTCATTCATATACTGAAGCGCCGCCTCCAGATGCACGCCCCCGACATTCTCAAAATACACATCGATGCCGTCCGGGCAGGCCTTCTTCAGCGCACGCCGCAGATTGCTCGTCTCTTTATAATTGATCGCCACATCCACGCCCGCCACCTCCTCCAGCCAGCGCGTCTTGGCCTCCGAACCGGCCGAACCCACAACGCGGCAGCCCTTGATCTTCGCGATCTGGCACACCTCCGATCCGACCGCGCCGGCCGCGCCCGAAACAAAGACCGTCTCGCCCTCCTTCGGCGTCCCAATGTCCAGCAGCCCCACATAGGCCGTCATCCCCGGCATCCCCAGCGCGCCCAGGTAGCTCTGCAACGGCCCCAGCGACGGGTCCACCTTGGTCAGGTGGCGCGCCTCCGCCAGCGCGTACTCCCGCCAGCCAAGCATATGCAGCACGAAGTCACCCTCCGCAAACTGATCGCTCGTCGAGCTGACCACCTCACCCACCGCGCCCCCCGTGAGCGGCTCATCCAGCCCGAACGGAGGCGTATAGCTGCGCGTATCCCGCATCCGCCCGCGCATATAGGGATCCACCGAGATAAACCGGTTCCTGATGAGCACCTGGTCCGGCTGGCTGGGCCCCGGCACCTCAACGCTGACAAGCCCAAAATTGTCCGCAGTCGGCAACCCGTGCGGACGGCTGCGCAGTTGGATTTCACGGCTGGTAACAGATGTCATTGGTCACCTCGAATCGTGGTGGGCCGGCGGACACTCAAAGCCGCCCGCCCGTTAACATGAGAAAGATGCGCCTAATTTTCCTGCATTGGCCGCGATGCGCAAAATCTGACCCTTAACCGCAAGTTCATGCATACGACCAAATGTTGACAACAACCGGGGAGGGCACAGGCCCAATACAATGAAATAAAATATAATATTATGTCTTCCCGAAACAGCCAAAATTGAACATCGACTGTCTAATTTTTCTCCCCCAATTCAAGGGCGCCCAAAGCAGCAAAATTACACATCCACTGTGTAATTTCCTTCCCTTAACCCACCCAACAACCCGTAGGGGCACCCCTTGTGGGTGCCCTCGCTTCCCCCATTCCGGACTGCACCACCGAGCAGCAGGCGAAACCAATGGCGCAGAAGCGTAGTATAATAATATGACGCCTGAGCGATCCCGTATTACGAGTAACTGAAATGACGGTCTTCCCAAACCGAAAACCGCCCACAGCACCCCAACCGCTCGCGTCCTCTCGCAAACGCCGAGCGCCAAAATTGCCCGAACAGGAGCGCACCGATGCCAAACGATAAACCAGTCACCAGCGCCGAACTGTACGCCCGCGCCAAGGAATTCCAGTCCCGAATCAGCGCGTGGCGCCGCACCATCCATCGCTACCCCGAACTGACCTTCACCGAACACCGCACCGCCGGCTACGTCAACAAGACCATGCTGGACCTCGGAATCGAGACGCAGACCGAGGTGGCCAAGACCGGTGTCGTCGGCCACATCCACGGCGGCGACGGCCCACTGGTGGGCCTGCGCGCCGACATGGACGCCCTGCCGATCCAGGAAGAGAACGACAGCGGCTTCGACAGCGAGCGGCCGGGCATCATGCACGCCTGCGGCCATGACGCCCACACCGCCATGCTCATGGGCGCCGCCACCCTCCTCAAAGAGATGGCCGACGAGGGCCGCCTGCCCGGCAACGTGCGCCTGCTCTTCCAGCCCAGCGAAGAAGCCTCCGACGACGAGGGCAAGTCCGGCGGCATTCGCATGGTCGAGGAAGGCGCGCTCGAAGGCGTGGATGCCGTCTTCGGCATCCACGTGGACCCGACAAAGGATCTCGGCGTCGTCGCCAGCCGCTCCGGCCCGCTGCTCGCGGCCGCCGACGAGTTCGAAATCACCGTCACCGGCGTCGGCGGCCACGCGGCCCGCCCCCAGGCCGCCAACGACCCCATCGTGCTCGCCGCCCACGCAGTCCACGCCATCCACCACATCGTCAGCCGCCGCCTCGACCCCCTCGAGCCGGGCGTCATCACCATCGGCCAGATTCACGGCGGCACCGTCAACAACGTCATCCCCGACAGCGTCTATCTCAACGGCACCATCCGCACCTTCACCCCGGAATCCCGCAAGCTGCTGCAAGAGGAGCTGCGCCGGGCCTGCGGCGTCGTCGAAGCCATGGGCGGCAGCTTCGACCTGACGATACACGAGGGCTATCCGCCCACTGTCCTTGACCCTGAAGCGACGCAGATTGCCCTCGCCGCCGCCGCCGAGTTCCTCGGCGAAGAGAACGCGCCGCAAGCGCCAATGGTGATGGCCGCCGAAGATTTCGCCTACATGGCGCAGGCCGCGCCCGGCAGCTTCCTCCGCCTCGGAACGCACAACCCGGACTGGCCCCAGCGCTACTTCGTCCACACCTCCACCTTCCGCCTCGACGAAGACGCCCTGCCCATCGGCGCCGCCGCGCTGGCCGCAGCCGCTGTCAAATGGATGCAGGAAAAAAACGCGTGAAGTGAGGAGTGAGCAGTGAGAAGTGAGCGTCGCCTACCTGGCGTAAAGAGCCCATACAGCGAAGCGGTTGCGCATTCAACACCCCTATTCGCAGCTGCGCGGGTGTTCTCTTTCTCCTCTCTCCTCCTAACTCTCTCCTTTCTCGCCTCCTGCTCCGCCGCCAAACCACAGCCGCTCGTCTTTGGCGAGCCCGTCTGGGCCGACGGCGAGACAAGCGCCTACCGGGTAACCAACCGGGAAGACCGCATCGTCGGTACCGCCACCTTCCTGGTAGGCCGGAGCGAACAGGCTGACGGCTGGACGTTGATCCGCGAGATCATAGACGCCGGTGTGATTGAGCTGGCCACGATCGAGATGCAGCCGGTCGGCTACCGCCCAATCTACAGTCATCTCGTTCGTACATTCGGCGGCGGGAAACAGGTGGTGGAGACGCAGTTCGAGGGCGCCCAGGTCGAAATCGCGCTCACAAATCGCCAGGGCAACAAGGTCTATCAGCGCGTGCAGGTACCCTCCGATATACGTGACGAGCGCACACTGCTGCTGATCATGCGCGCGCTGCCGCTGGCGCAGGGCTACGCCACCCGTATCAATAGTTTCCTGCCGATCGCCGGCCAGATGGAGCGGGTGGCCCTCCAGGTGCGGCGCAGCGAGAGTGTTACAGTGCCGGCCGGTCCCTTCGATACCTGGGTCGTCGAGCTTAAGTCCAACGACCGAACCACCAAAGTCTGGGTGGCGCAGACAGCGCCCTTCCTCGTCGTGAAATTCATCGACGGACGTTCACAGGCCACCTTTGAGCTGACCGGTTTCGAGTAGTCGGATGAGTGACAAGGAAGCAGACCAATGGGCATGAAAATCGATCGCTTTACGTTGGCCATTATTCTCGGCGTGCTGCTGCTGGTCGTCGGCGCTGTCGTCACCGTGCTTTTCACCGGCGGCCGCGCCGGACAGAGCGCCGAATATCTCAACGAAGATACGCCCGAGGCAGTGGTCCACGACGCGTTCCTGGCCACCGTGCGCAACGAGCCGGACGTCGCCATGAACCACTACTCCCGCGATGTACTCGAAGATGAAGACAATGTACGTTTCCGCGAGCGATTCAACTATTACGACTCCGGCCGCTCCGCGCGCCGGCTGCGCATCCTCGACGTGGACATAAGCGAAGACGGCGACAAGGCCTATGTCACGGTGGCGATCGACAACTTCCACCAGGGCGGCCTGTTCGACAGCGGCACATCCACCTATCGACGCACAATTCCCCTGGTGCGCGAGGATGATGCATGGAAGATCGATACGGATGACCTCCTCCATTGAGGTCATACTCCGAGGACTGAGGGCAAGGACGAGCGGACTGAGAAAACGCCTCTCACGCCTCTCCCCTGCGGTCCCTCCCTCCTTGTCTTCGAGGGCGTGAACCATGACTGAGCAGACAACTGCAGAATCCACCCGGTTGGCGATGATTCGCCGCCTCTATCTCTATCTCATCGCCTTCATCAGTCTGGTCGCAGGGCTGGCCGCCGCCTACGATCTGATTGATGCTCTGGTAAGGCTGTGGGTCACGGACGAAACGTTTCTGGGGGTCTACGCCTCCGACTCGGTGCAAAGGTCCATCGCTCGCCCGGGCGGGTTCCTGATCGTCAGCGCGCCCATCTTTCTCATCCACTGGCGCTACATCCGCCGTCTGGTGCTGCAGCCCGGTGAATCGCACGCGGCCCTGCGCAAGCTGTTTGTTTATGCCGTGCTCGCTACCACAGGTTATGTTGGCGCTCGCGCCCTCTATCACATCATCGAAGGCAGCCTCGGACTCCTGCTCGGCGCCACCCCATTCGAGGAGCAGCTGAGACCGGGTGGGTGGGCCGCCCAGTTCTTCCACGGCGGCATTCATCTGACCCTTTTCATGTTCTTCGCGCGCCTGCTCCAGGGAGACGGCGACCTGGGCGTCGAGTCGGGCTGGGCCGGCAGTTGGCGGCGTCTTTTCCAGCTACTTGCCGGCCTCGTGGGGCTTGGCCTGCTTCTCACAGGCGCCGCCGACGCCCTCAACCTCGCCTGGCGCGCCATACTTGAACCGCTCGGCGAAGCCAGCTTGGCCACTGTCGGCACAGGCTGGAGGGAGCGCGGCATTGCCGGTTCACTGGCCGCTGTTTTGGTCGGCGGCCTGGTCTGGCGGCTGAACAATCTCTACTGGAATGCCCTGATGACCGCCCAGCCGGAAGAGGGGCGCATGGCTCTACGCCGCCTCTATCTCTATGTCGCCACCGTTTTCGCCGCGGCCATCACCCTCGTTCCCGTGGCGATGCTGTTGAGGGTGGGCGTCCTGTTCCTGTTCGGCGGCGTCGATGCCGGGGATATCGACATCGATGACCTTACAACGCCCCTCGGCCTGCTGCCGGTGGGAACGCTGGCTTGGCGCTGGCACTGGCTGCAGGTTTCCGCCGAAGCGCAGCGCTACGGAGACACCCGCGAAAGCGAGTTCGTGCGTCGGCTCTACTACTATGCCGTCGCCGCCACCGGCCTGCTTCTGCTCTGGATCGGGCTGGTCGATCTGGTGCGGGCGCTGCTGGATCTCGCCATCATCGGCGGGGCCTCGGTCGAAGAGGGTTTTCGCGCTCACCAGTTCGCCAGCGGCGTGAGCCTTATCGCCGTCGGCGCGCCGGTCTGGTCGCTGCACTGGCGCACAGCCCAGCGCGTGGCCGAGAAGGACGATGAGAGCGGCCGCGCAGAGCGGGCCTCCTGGCCCCGCCGCGTCTACCTCTACGCCATCGCCCTCGTAGGCGCGCTGCTGATCCTCTTCGAGCTGGCCCAGGTCGTCTACCGTCTGCTCCTGTGGGCGCTCGGCGATCCCAACGCTGACGTTTTCGGCGCCGAGACCTTGGACGGCCTCGTGCGCGCCGCCGCCGCGGCCGCCTTCTGGGCGGTCCATCTCCTCGCCATTCGCAACGACACCCGCATGGTTGATGAGAAGGCCGAAGAAGCGGCACGTGAACGTGAACAGAAAGAGCGGCGCCAAGAGGAGTTGGCGGCCCGCATAGAAGAATTGGAGTCGGAGTTGGCCGCACTGCAAACTGAGCTTGCGGAACTGGAGGATGAGGAACGAGAAGCGGGCGAAGATGAGCGAGAAGAGCAGTAACAGGTATGAGTCAATTCACGCGTGCCGGAGACACTCGCTATCCCCCAACGTCTGCGGCAAGCTCGAGAAGCTTCTGCACCGTTCTCCAGTTTCGTGAAGTACTGGTCGTCGAAAGCTTGGAATCGAAGTAGCTGTTCGTGAGTTTAGAGCGCGCAACCCCATTCGGTAAGTGCAGATAGATTTCACGGCCCAGCACCGCGAACTCGTCGCCCGGTGAGCGGTCTGGGTCAAGTGCTTCCGCTTGAGCGCTGTCGGGCAACTCCGCCAAAAACATGAAGTGCAGTTTGTCCGTTTCCGCACCGGCTTGCACAAACGGATTGGCCTGCACAATCTCCTGCAGCTCCCGCGCCGTGCGCGTTATGACAGGAACTTGGTAACCAAACTTGCTCAAGATCGACGCGTTGATTGTCGATGAGATTTTTTCTCCCACGGTTTCACCCGCCCGAAAGAGAACGTTCCCACTCTGAATGTAGGTCCGAACCTCTTCGCAACCCGCCTCCACAAAGAGGGCAGAGAGCTCCTTCATCGGCAGCTTGTTCTTGCCGCCGACGTTGATCCCGCGCAGCAGCGCAATAGTTACGTCTGTCCCGCTGCTCTTGCTGTCCATAGCCATGGTGGCTTTCTCCCGATTCGAGTCCAACGGTTATCACTTCGAAAAATGAAGTCGTACCACACCAACCGTATCATTCTCTTCTTCTGGCCGTCAAACATCAGCCGCATTTTTTCTGTTACTGTCGGAAGTTTCCATGTCAAAGCGGCTGGCATCCTGAAAATCCCTTTTTATCCCGAAAATCCTGATTCAGACAACGGCTGTCCAGGAATTTGAGACGCGCCTATTCCCCTCTCTCCCTATGTGATCCTGTCTCGTCGCGCTAAAATGCTCCGCACAGGAAATCGCGAATGCGGATCCTTACTCCTATGTCGGAGAGTGAGTTCATGAAGACCGTTACGCTGACTATAACACTGCCGCGAGCCTTGGCTGAGGAAGCCCGTCAAGCCGACCTGCTCACATCTGAATCACTGGCTGCTCTTCTGAAAAGTGAGTTGCGACAGCGACGTATCAAGAAACTGTTTGCCGCCGTCAACCGGCTTGACGAGAACTGCTCTGGCATCCTCAACGTTGACGAAATTAGTGCCGAAATCGAAGCCGCTCGGGCGCGAAGGCGCTGACCTGCCAACCGCCCGCCGCATGTTCGTAGCGCCTCTCCCTCTCCACACCGTGAATATGTGCGACCACTGCACACCCTGTCGTATACTCAACTGAGCAGCAGATCGACCGCGTGCCCTACGCCCCGCAACGGAGACATCACACATGCAGCAATCCCCCCAGCATGTCGTACACATCGAACAGGCCCAGGAGCGCCTGGAACGCCTCCTGCGCGACTATCAGGCCGAAGACCGCTTCGCCCCCGTCACCGTCGTCGTACCAACACCCTATGCCGGACTCCACCTGCGCCGCGATATCGGCCGGCGCGGCCTCGTCAACGTGCGTTTCATGCCGCTCGCCCGCCTCGCAGAACTGCTCGGCGCATCCAGCCTGGCCGCCGCCGACCGCAGCCCGCTCAAGCCAACCATCGAATTCGCCGCCGTCCGCAGCGCGGCAAACGAGGCCGCAGGCGAGCTCGAACCCTTTCGCGCCCACCCCTCCTTCCACGCCAGCCTGCGCTCGACATTCCGAGACCTCCGCAACGTCGCATCCGAAGTCCGCGACGCGCTCGAGCGCAGCGGAGGAACTCCCCGCGAAGTCATCAGGCTATACGCATGCTTTCGTGAGCGCACAGAGGCACACTACGACCGCGAAGCGCTCGCCGAAGCCGCCGCCGCTGCCGTGAGCTCCGGTCGCGCCGACACCGCCCTCACCGCGTTCGGCCCCATCATTGCCTACCTGCCGCGCAACCTGACGCCCGCCGAGCAGCGCCTGTACGACGTTCTCCACGACAAATGGAAGTGCGCGACGATCCTGGCCGCTACCGGCGACGCCGAGGCCGACGAAATCCTGCCCAAAGATGCTACTCTGCCTGCGTCCTTGCCGCCGCCCCCGCGCCCAGACCGTCTGCTCATCGCCCCCGACACCGGTGAAGAGGTGCGCAGTGTGGTCAGATCGATCGCCGCCGCCGCATACGCGGGTACGCCCTTCCACCGGATGGCGATCTTTTACTGGCAACAGGAACCCTATGCCGCGCTCATCGCAGAGCAACTGTCTCAGGCCCGCATCCCCATCGCCGGCCCGTCAACGGGAGGACTTGCCGCGACCCCGGTCGGGCGCACCCTCAAAGGCCTCGTCGATCTCGCCGGCAGCGACCTGCCCAGAGAGGACGTCATGCGCTGGCTCACCTCCTGTCCGGTCAAACCCCCATCGGCCGGATTCAGCCCCTCGCGTTGGGACGCTATTTCGCGCGAAGCCGGCGTTGTCGCCGGGATAGAGCAGTGGCGCGACCGCCTGACGCACTATGCGGAGAGCCAGCAGCGCGCGGCAGCAAGCAAGAGCGAGGAGCTGTCCGAGGGCGAGCAAATGAAGCTGGAGCAATCCGCGGCAGAAGCGCTGGCTCTGCGGAATTTTGTGCTCAGGCTTTATGCGTCCCTCACGCGTTTCGATGACGGCCAACGATGGGAGGACTTCGAGAAATGGAGCGGGGAGATCCTGGCCCAATACCTTGACGAAAGTTCGCTCCCGCCTGCGGAGCAGGACAACCGTGACACCCTTTTGGCGGCAATTCAGGAGCTGGCGATTCTCGACGAAATGGAGGTCGATGCCGGCCTTGACGCTTTTCGGGCTGCGCTCGACCAAGCCCTCAGTCGACCTGCCGCAAGAGCCGGCGCGCTGGGCGAAGGCCTCTTTGTCGGCCCCGTCCGGCTTGCCGCCGGACTCCGCTTCGACCGGGTGTACCTCGTTGGCATGGTCGAGGGCCGGGTGCCCGCGCGCCGCCCTGACGACCCCTTGCTGCCGCAGCGCGAACGTGAACGAGCGGGACTGCCGCCCCCCTCCACCGCCGCCGAACGCTACGACTATCTCATCGCCGCCGCCGCCGGACGCACCCGCGTGCTCACCTTCGCCCGCGGCAACAACATCGCCCAGCGCGAGCAGCACCCGTCCCGCTGGTTCCTCGAACAGGCTTCCCGCCTGTACGGCGCGCCCGTCCATCCCACGATGCTATCCGGGTCGCGTGACCTCGCCTCCCTGCGAGAACAGCCCTGGTTTGAGGAGGTGGTTTCGGTCCAGCATGGCATCGACTCCGTATCAGAATCGCAGCCCGCCGACATCCACGACTACGATCTCAACCGGCTGTCCCAGTGGCGGCAGCTCGGCAACCCGATCGGCGCCCATCATCTCGCCCGGTCGGAAGCCGTCCTGTCCCGCGCCCTGCAAATGCAGCGGGCCAGAAACGCAGCGCCGTTGACCCACTGGGACGGAGACCTCTCTTCGGCCATCTCTCCCTCCGGGCGCATCGGCCTTTCCAACCGTGAAGTCTTCTCGCCGACACGCCTGCAAACCTGGGCCACCTGCCCTTTCCGCTACTTCCTCTCCAACGTGCTCGGCATCGCCGCGCCCGAGCAGCCGGAAGATGTGGCAACCATTTCTGCCCTGGAGCGAGGCTCACTGCTGCATAAGATCCTTGAACGCTTCATCCAAGCCGTGCAGAAGCAAGGCGTCATCCCGCCGCCCGACCAGCCCTGGACCGGTGACCACCGCCGCCAACTCTTCAAAATCGCCAAGGAGGAGTTCCAGCAAGCCGAGCGGCGCGGCGTCACCGGCAAACCGCTCCTCTGGGAGCTGGCCAGGGACGAGATGCTCAACGACCTGGACCGATTCCTCACGGAGGACGCCAAACTTCGCAGCAAGCACGGCGTCTCGCCCCGTACCGTCGAGAGCGAATTCGGATTTTCCAGGAAGGAAAATCAGACGCCGCTGGAACCCGTCGAGTGGTCGAGCGCCAGGACCGGCACGCTCCGCTTTCGCGGTTTTATCGACCGCATCGACCTCTCACCGTCCGGTGACACCGCCCTCGTTCTCGACTACAAGACCGGAGGGACGAGCAGTTACGCAAACATGAACAAAGACCCCGTCCAGCGCGGCAAACTCCTCCAGCTACCCGTATACGGTCTCGCCGCCCGTCAGCTTCTGGGCAACAGGGTCAAAATAAAGGTCGCCTACTGGTTCGTGACCGAGAAGGGAAAATTCGCAACCCGCCCCCCCACTCCGAAAACTCTCGAAGAGATGCTTGATGCCTTCAGCGATGTCGTCGGCGCCATCACCAACGGCATCGGCGCCGGCCTTTTCCCGGCCAATCCGGGCAAGGACGGCGGCAACTGCCGCTACTGCGAATTCAAGAATCTCTGCCCCACCCGGCGCGAGCGGCACTGGCAGCGCAAAAGCAACGACCGGCGCCTATCCGCCTACGTAACGATGGCCGAAGGGGAGGCAGGCCGATGAGCGCCCTTTCCGACCAGCCGGCACGCGACGCAATCCTCGAACGCCTTGACGAAAACATGGTCGTCGAGGCAGGCGCCGGCACCGGCAAAACACGCAGTCTCGTCGATCGCGTCGTCGCGCTCATCAAGACCGGAAGGGCACGGCTGGGCGGTGTGGCCGCGATCACATTCACCGAGTCGGCCGCCGCCGAGCTGCGCGCCCGCATTGCAGAGAGCCTCGAACTGGCCGCAGATGACAACAGCCTGCCCCCGGAGCAGCGCGAACGCTGCCGGCTCGCCGTGACCGAACTGGACCAGGCCTCCATTCAGACGCTCCACAGCTTCGCCGGCAGCCTCCTGGGCGAGCGTCCGCTGGCTGCCGGCCTGCCGCCGGGGTTCGCCATCCGTGACGAAATCGAAGCCGAGATCGCGTTCGAAAACCGCTGGACAGAGTGGCTCGATATGGTCCTCGATGATCCCGCTGCGCAGCAGGCGCTCCGTCCTGCCTTGGCCGCAGACATGACGCTGAATCACATGCGCACGATAGCGGACAGCTTCCACAAGAATTACGACCTGGTCGCCGGCGCCTCCTTTGTTCTCCCCTCCTCTCTGGCCTCTCAGGACGAACAGGCGTCTCAACTGGTCCCCGTGCTCGAACTGCTGCAGCGCTTTACGCTCGATTACGCCCGCGAACGGCGGGCCGCCGGCCATGTCGAGTTTCTCGACATGCTCGTCCTCGCACGCGATCTGCTGCGGGACAATCTCCCGGCGCGTGACCACTTTCGCGAGCGCTTCACCCACATCCTCATCGACGAAATGCAGGACACCGACCCGCTGCAGGCGGAGATCGCCATGTTCCTGGCCGAAGAGACGTCCGGTCACATCAACCCCGACGACCGTCCCCAAGACTGGCGTAATGTCACGCCCGCCGCCGGTAAGCTCTTCATCGTCGGCGACCCCAAACAGTCCATCTACCGCTTCCGCCGCGCCGACATTCAACAGGTCGGACAGATGCGTGAGGCGGTCGGCGGTGCCAGCGTCCTCCTCCAACAGAACTTCCGCTCATTGTCGCCTGTCATCGATTGGGTCAACCATCTCTTCAGCCAGTGGATGCAGGGGGAAGCGCAGGCCGACTATTCGCCCCTCGTGACCGCCGCGCAGGATGAACAGCCGCCCCAGGTCCGATTCATGGGCAAAGAAATCGAAGAGAATATGGGGGGCGTACGCCGCCAGGAAGCAGAAGCCATTGCCAGTGCGGTACAGGCGGTGATCGAGGCGGGGTGGCAGGTCCGCTCGGAGGACGGCGACGGGGCAAAACGCCCTGCAGACTATCAGGACATCTGCGTTCTGATGCCGCGCCGGGCCGGCTTCGATGCACTTGAGATCGCGTTCGAAGACGCTGGCATACCCTACCGTCTCGAAAGCGCCTCCCTCATCTACAACACACAGGAGGCGCGCGACCTGCTCAACTGTCTCGCCGCCATCGACGACCCGACCGACCCTGTCTCAGTCGTGGCCGCGCTGCGCTCGCCGGCCTTCGCCTGCTCCGACGCCGATCTGCTGACTTTCATCGACAAAGGCGGCCAGTTCGATTACCTTGCAGCCGATAGCCTCCCGCCGGGACGCGTCGCCGACGCGCTGGCGGTCCTGAGCGAGTTCCACGAACGCCGCAGATGGATCGCGCCCGCAGCACTCATCGAGCAGTTCGTACGCGCCCGCCGGCTCCGGGAGCTGGCCCTAGACGAGCGGCAGTGGCGCGGGCGCTGGACGCGCTACGGCTTCCTCATAGACCGCGCCCGTGCCTTCGCTGCAACCGGCGAAGCCTCCCTGCGCGCTTTCCTCGCCTGGACCGACCGCCAGCGCGAAGAAAATGCAAGAGCGCGCGAGACGGTCGTCCGCGAGTCCGATGCCGGCGCAGTCAGCGTGATGACCGTCCACGGCGCCAAGGGGCTGGAATTCCCCATCGTCCTCCTTGCCGGGTTGAACGCTACGCGAGGGCCCAATCCCGATCCCGTGCTGTTCGATCGCAACAGCGGCCGGATCGAAGTGAAAGCCTCCCTGCAGACAGCCGGATACGAAGAGTTGGCAGAGATCGAAAAGGCGCGCGGTGAAGAGGAGCGCGTGCGGCTGATCTACGTTGCCGCGACCCGTGCGCGCGATCACCTCATCGTCAGCCTCTACCGCAACAAAAGGGGCAGTAATTCAGCAGCCGCACGCATCGATGAGTATATGCAGGGGGCGGACCATCTCTGGCAGTGTTTCAATCCCCCGGCGGTCGCCTCGTCGCGCGCCCCGGTTTCCGCCGGCGCAGAGGCGGCCACCGCAGGTGACACCGCCGAGGCGCGCCAGCTCTGGCAAGAGCGAAGGCGCGAGCTTTTCGCCGCCCGCGGCCGCCCCGTCTCCGCGGCCGCAACCCGTCTCGCCCAGGATGCGAAAGCGGAACAGGACGTGCCCGATGAGCCCTGGCGACGCGGTCGCGCCGGCACCAACATCGGCCGCGCGGTCCATGCCGTGCTGCAGGTTGTTGATCTGAACACAGGGAGTGACATCGATGAAAACGTGCGGGCGCAGGCCGCTGCCGAGGGCGTGTCCGCGCAGGCCGCCGAGATTTCACGTCTCGTACGCCGCGCTCTTGAAAGCTCTCTCGTCGAGAGAGCGCTGTCATCGGGGCGTTGGTGGCGTGAGACGCCGGTAGCCGGCCCCGTCGGCGACGGCATCGTTGAGGGGTTTATCGACCTGCTGTTCGAGGAAGAGGACGGCTACGTGATCGTCGATTACAAGACCGATGCCATCCGTTCCGAAGATGAGATCGAGAGTGCGAAAGCGCGTTACCGTCTGCAAGGCGGGGCTTACGCGCTTGCTTTGAGCAAAGCAGCCGGTATCACCGTTAAAGAGGTCTCGTTCCTCTTCCTCCAACCGAGTCGCGCCATCACGATTGAAGACCTTCCGCGCGCGCAGGAGGAAGCCGAAAGCGCGGCGTTGGCCTGGCTAGCGGGTGACCCTTCTGCGGCGCTGTAAGCAGTGAGCGGACCGGCACAAAGTGTTTTTTCCCCTTGAACTCCTCTGAAGAAGTCTGGAACGGCTTTCATCGGGTCTCGACGAGAGCCCAGGGCGGCCGAGTGACCTTCGGCAAGCGTAGATTCCCTCCACCTGCCCTGGTGTCCCGAATCAACTATCGTCACGGTCGGTCCGCGTCACACGCGCGCAGGATCTGGTCCGGGTCTACCCGTGTTCCAGTTACAGCCTTCCGCTCGCGAACGCCTTGCAGCCAAGCGTCCACCGAGGGCCGCGATGCGATCCGCGCCAACTCGCCGCGCAAGTACTCCTGCATCGACTGGCGCTGGCGTGCCGCGCGCGCAGCCAGCTCGTCGCGAACCTCCTCCGGGACACCTCGAATAGTAATCTGTACAGGCATGACAGTATTATGCCACCAATGATGGCGTTCTGTAACTACAATCACGCCCCGCGAACCGCCCTCCCTTCGGCCTGACAGGCGCGCAGAGGGCTGGCCCTGCGCAGCAGCCAGGGGAGCCTGCATCATTGCGCCAGTGTCGGGGCGCCTGTCTGCAATCCACTGTTCACTGCAAGATATGTCGGAGAAACCGTTGGCGTCGGCGAAGCCAACCGTGCCTCGAATCAACGCCCTGCCATCCTGACAATTGTGACAATCAGACTCTCTGCGTCAGAAGTTCGAGCATGGGCCGTGCAAAATCAAGCATGTCTAAGGATATGGCATTGAATACATTTGTATGGATAATGTCCGTCAACTATTATCTCTGGGAACTATGTTTTGCAGGCATTCTGAACTGATTGTTCTGCTGTATTGTACAGGTTCAGCCCAATCGGTCACCTGTTGTGCTCTTCTGTTTTGGGACCAAGATCGGGAACATAACGCTCAGCCACAATCCCCTTTTCCTGTCGCCTATGGCCAGGTTGGTTGAGTAACAGCGTGAACTGATAGCACTGCGGAGTGTGGGCTGTACCCTATCGGTCTCTTGAGAATTCTTAAGGAGAAAAAGGCACCGGTACGGCAGGTCGAAAGGTATCGGCATGACTCGACAGCGACGCACGCCAACTCAAAACCCAGGCGCTGCCTTTCTGAGGCCACTTGCGACAGCAGTCGATGCTCTGATAGGCCGCAGTTGGGAATTCAGGGAAGTCGGTCCGGATGAACTCCGCTATCCGGCGACGATATCCCTCTGGTTGCGGTGGTTTATCTGCTCCCTCTGTGTGTTCCAGCTGGTCTACCGACCGGTGTTTGACACTTCCAAGTATACAGGCTACATAATTTGCTTTATCATTCTGGTAGCGTTTAATGGATACTTCCACTATCGCCACCGTGCGGGCCATAATCTGACATTGCACCTGATGCTGGCTATCAGTGCAACTGACATGGTCCTGATTACAGTGGCCATGGTGATCGGCGGTGGTTTCAGCCATTTCTTCTTCTACCTGTTGTACTACCCCGCCCTGGCCTGGTTCGCCGTGTTCTTCAGCTCGTACAGGTTGAGCTTTGCGTGGGTGACAGTCGTAGCCGTCGCCTACACCATTGTGAGCCTGACCGTAGGCGAAGGACTCGATTTCGAGGCCAGAGACGACAAGGCGCTGATTGCCAGGATCGTTGTCATGTATGTAGTGGTGGCATCGGTGAATCTGCTCGCCAGGTCGGAAAGGATCAGAAGGCTGGAAGCGGTGGCGCGGGAGCGAGAGTTGCAGCGGCAGCGGCTCGAGATATCGCAGACCATCCATGATACGACTGCGCAATCGGCCTACACCTTGGGATTGGGTCTTGAGGACGCCATTGAAAAGGCGAACAGGTTTGACCCGGAATTGGTCGAAAAGTTGGAGGCGATGTGGTCCCTGACGCGGTCGACGATGTGGGCGCTCAGGCACCCGATAGACGGCGGGCAGATTTTCAGCGGCAGCACGCTGAGCGAAGTCCTGGCCGCGCACGCCGACACTTTCACAGTCATCACGTCGATTCCGGCGGAGGTCGAGATGCACGGAGTCGAACCACAGCTGTCCACTGTAACGCGCAGCCTTCTGTTTACCATCGCGCACAATGCGCTGACCAATGCCTTTCGCCATTCCGACGCCGAAAATGTGATGATCTCACTGGAGTTCGGGACCGACGATCTGCGCATTTCGGTGTCGGATGACGGGATCGGGCTTCCCGGCGATTACGCCGTGCGCGGCCACGGCTTCAGAAACATGAGGTCTGATGCAGAGCGCATGGGCGGCAGTCTGAGCGTCGAATCCAACGGGAACGGCACGACTGTCAGTTGCGCAATACCCTATTTGCGCGGGTCAAGGAGGCTGGCGAGTGACAGCAGAAACCAGAATTAAAGTGATGATCGTCGACGACCACGCTATCGTTCGCGAGGGGATTGCGGAAGTTCTTGAGCAATCAGGCGAATTTGAGGTCGTGGGGCAGGCTGGCGATGGCGAAGAGGCCGTGGTCAAAGCGCAAGAACTGAAGCCTGATGTGGTCATTATGGATATTGTTATGCCCTTCAAAGACGGCATCGAGGCTTGTCGGGAAATTTCGGCTGCTCTGCCGGAAACGCGGGTCATGATGCTGACCGCATCCAACAGGGACAGCGCGATCGTACAGGCGGTAAATGCCGGCGCCACCGGATACCTTCAGAAGTTTTCCGGCAAAGAGATGCTGCTGTCTACCGTGAGGGAGGTTGCCGGCGGAGAGTTCCGCTTGCAGGGAGACGCGGCAAGGAGACTGGTAACGGGAATGAGCGGCGGTCCTGGCCCCATCCTCCCCAACGAACTGGACCGGTTGACGGAACGAGAGCGCGATCTGCTCAGAATGTTCGCCCGCGGAATGTCCTATGCCGAGATAGCGGAAGCGCGCGGCAACAAGAATCCAATGACCGTACGCAACGCGGTCTACGCCATACGGCGCAAGCTGGGCGTGGGTACCAGGCAAGAGATGGGCGTCTGGGCGGCGCGCAGCGGCCTGCTGGACGACGACGAACTTCTATGATTCAGATGCGATTACAGGACAGTATCAAGAGTCGCACTCAACTGCTAGAACAGGCATTGTATGCAGTTAGGTGGAAGTGCGACGAGGCCGCGCAGATTGAAGAGGCTGGCAACCAACACAGCGTCAACACTGCTCCCACACACGAGTGAACCTAATTCGTGTCCAGGATTTCCGCGACAGGCAAAGCAAGCTCTGGCAATAGAGACGACGTAACGACATCGCCTCGGCTAAAGAGACCGTCTTCGGGGTAGGTGTCGCCGGCCAGGCAAAGAACCCTAACCGTTTCCTCTTCAGGATCTACGATCCAATACTCCTGAATGCCCGCCCGCGCATACTCGATCCGTTTCGTCACCAAGTCACGCTCGCGGTCTTCAAGACTTTGGCCCACAATCTCTATGGCTAGATCGGCCCCGTCCCAGTAGTTTTCGCGGCGCAGGCTGCTGTCCCGGTCGCGCAGTAGGACAACATCCGGCTCACGGTACTTCTGCTCCCACAAGCGCAACCGCATACCGGACGGTCGCACAACACGACCTAACTGCCTCGCATGCATTGCAAGGGTGACGATGCAATACACAATGATGCCCTGGTGCTGATCGGTCGGCGCATCATGTACCTCCACAAAGCCGTTGTCGAATTCGACGCGCCGGTTGATATCCAGCGCCAGGTATTCCTGCTCACTCCACGCGCCTTGATTAGAAAAGAGGTTTGCGAATTCTGAACTGTGCATGAGGAGCGGTTCCACCTTATGCCGAAGGCTTATGAAACGCCATCTGTCGGGCATTTGTAGAGGTCTACGAGGCGGCAAATTCTCTGGTCCGATCCTAGTACATGAGATAGGTGCATCTATGCCGACAGCCTCTTTACCAAATCTGACGCGGCGCTGTAGGGATCAGTCTGCCGTTTTTGCATCTCTTCCACCAGCTCCCGGCGCAGACCCGGCGACAACGTCCGCTCCATCCGCGCCAAAACCTCGGCCTGGATTAGCGTCTGCAGCATATGGTCAAGACGCCTGCCCTCGCGCTCAGACCGTGCGCCGCTCTCGCCCAACCATGACCGATGCTCTTCGAGCGTATCCCGCAACCGGCCGACGCCGCCCCCGCTGACCGCGATAGTCTCCAAAACCGGAATCGACCATCCATCCCTCTCTTCCGAATCGGCAGCTGCCGCGCCCGCCTCCATGAGTTGCCCATGATGCAGCACGCTCTGTGCTGCTGCGCCGCCCGTCTCCAACATCATCTCCAGCGCCGCGACCGTGCGCGCCGCGCCCTTGCGGTCCGCCTTGTTTACAGCAAAGATATCGGCGATCTCCAGCAGCCCCGCCTTGATCGCCTGCACCTCGTCGCCCAGCCCCGGCGCTTCCACCACCACAACCGTATCGGCAACGCTGGCGATTTCGATCTCCGCCTGGCCCGCGCCCACCGTCTCAACCAGAATGCGGTCAAACCCGGCTGCGTCCAGCAGCAGCATCGCATCCGCACTCGCTTTGGCAAGGCCCCCGGTGCCGCGGCGGGTCGCCATCGAACGGATGAAGACGCCGGCGTCACCGCTGTGGCCCGTCATGCGCACGCGGTCCCCCAGCAGCGCGCCGCCGCTGAAGGGGCTGGTCGGATCCACCGCCAGCACGCCCACGGTTACGCCGCTTTCCCTGTAACTCTCGACCAGTGCCGAAACCAGCGTCGACTTGCCCGTGCCCGGCGCGCCGGTGATGCCGATCAAATGCGCCTTGCCGGTGTGCGCAAAAACGGCCTGCACGATTTTGGCAGCCTCCTCCGAGTCGTCCTCCACGCGGCTGATGGCGCGCGCAAGCGCGAGCCGGTCCCCCTGGAGAAGACTATCGATCAACTTTGGGGTGGGGACTGGTTTGGGCATCGGCAACACCTGTTGCCAGCTTCCAGTGGTTCGCGGCGAGTGGTGCGTTCAGACGCCAACCACAGGTCAATGGCATATGCGGCCCCGGCTGGCAGGCGTTCGCGGCTGCCAACTCGTCTAGCCGCTGGCCATGGCAGTTCGGATGTAGGCGATGATCTCGGCTGAGGTCGTGCCCGGCCCGAAAACAGCGTGCACGCCGGCGGCCTTGAGCTGGGCGGCATCCTCGTCCGGGATGATTCCACCCAGCAGCACCAGCACATCCTCCTGGCCCTGGGCATGCAGCAGTTCGATCACCTTGGGGCAGAGCGTCATATGCGCGCCGCTGAGGATCGACAGGCCAACAACATCCACGTCCTCCTGCAAAGCGGCCTCGGCGATCATCTGGGGCGTCTGCCGTATGCCCGTGTAGATCACCTCAAATCCGGCGTCGCGCAGCGCCCTGGCTATGACCTTTGCGCCGCGGTCGTGGCCGTCCAGCCCCGGCTTGGCGATCAGAACGCGTATCTGACTATGCTTCATCGATTTCCCACGCTGATGGCTCCTGTGTTTCCCGCTGGAAGCGAGTTGCAGTAGCCCGAGCGAATCTCGTTGATCCTGTCGGAACTATGTTAAAATACGCCCTGCGCATCGCCAAAAGCATTGCCAGGTACTCCATTGAATATTGAACTGTGACCGGCGGTCGGAAACCGCACGCGCCACGGCAGTTTCGGAGGCCATATGCTTTACCCCAGAACTGAACGTCAGCAACATTTTATCGACGTTGCCAGCGGTTTAATCCCCGCGCTGCGGGAGCGGGCTGCCCAGCATGACCGCGACGGATCCTTCCCGCACGAGAACTTCGCTGATATCCGGCGGGTCGGTCTGCCGGCCCTGGTGGTCCCGCAGGAGTTCGGTGGCTGGGGCGCCAATCTGCTCGAATCGACTTTGACGATGGAGACGCTGGCGCAAGGGGATGGGAGCACCGCGCTCAGCTTTGTTATGCACGTGCAGGTGATAGGCGGCGCCGTCGCAACCGTTCTTGGCGCCACAGCCGATGAAGACCGCAGCAGCTGGCCCCAACCTCTCTTTGCCCAGGTCTGCCGCGACGCCGTTGAACACGGCGCGCTGATTAACTCCGTCGCCACCGAGCCAAACCTGGGCAGCCCCAGTCGCGGCGGCCTCCCGGAAACAACTGCCGACCCGGTCCGCGAAAACGGCAAAGACGCGTGGCTCATCAACGGCCTCAAGACCTTTGCCAGCCTCAGTCCCGAGATGGACTATTTCATCATTCCCGCGGCGCTGCAGGACGGCAGCGGCCACGTCGCCCGCTTCGTCATCCCCGCCGGTCCCCACTTCGAAATAATCGAGACCTGGGACTCTTTCGGGATGCGCGCCACCGGCAGCCATGATCTGAAGATCGTCAACGCCCGCGTTACCGACGAGCAGATGATCGGGCGCGGCCCGGCCAGCCCCCGCACAACGGGCAAGGCGCCGGCCAACGCCTGGTTCATATGCACCGTTGGCGCCGTCTACCTCGGCGTTGCCCAGGCCGCCCTGGACTTTGCAGCCGACTACGCCACCAAACGCGTGCCCACCGCCCTCGGCAAGCCGATCGCCGAACTGGAGAGCATCCGGCGCCGCCTCGGCCAGGCCGAACTGCTTCTGCTCCAGGCCAGAGCGCTCCTCTACAACACGGCACGAGACTGGGATCAGTTCAGCGCCCGGCGGGATGAACTCACCCCTGCTGTGATCGCGACCAAGTACACCGTCACCAACAATGCCATCGAGGCCGTCGACCACGCCGTGCGCGTGGTGGGTGGGGCGGCCATGTCCCGCAGTCTGCCGTTGGAGCGTTACCTGCGCGACGTCCGTCCCGGTCTCTTTCACCCCTTGAACGACGATCAGGCGCTGACCATCTTTGGACAGTACGCGCTGAAGCGTATCGCAGCAATGGTCAATAGTCAGTGATCAGCTGGTCGACGTTCTACGCCGGAAAAAAGGTGGACCGAAAGCTTTCTCGATTGGCGCGGCCATAGAAAACACCTGCGCCAGGAAACCTTCAGTTGGGAGAACTTAATATGAGCCCCGAGTTGGGTCCCCGGCCAACTCCAGGTCCGAACAAGGAAAACAAGCCCCAGATCGAAAGAGATGCCGGTGCAGCAACAGCTCTGCGATATCTGGGTACCGGATTTCTACTTGGATTCCTGCTGTCCGCAGTTCTTTCCGGCGTTCTGATGTGGCTTCTGCGCCGGCCGACCCCGCCCGCGATCGTTCTCCACCCACCGCCCACTCCCGCCCCCACACCGACCCCTCATCCCACGGCGACACCCGGCCCACTGGTGGTTTTCATCAGCGGCGGGGTGCACAGCCCCGGTCTGGTTGAACTGCCGGTGGGCGCACGTGTGGGCGATGCGTTAGCTAAAGCGGGAGGTCTGCTGCCCGATGCGGATCCGTCGCTGGTGAACCAGGCGGAGATCGTCTTCGACGGCGCGCAGATTCATGTTCCTCTGCCGCAACCACAGACCGGCACTGACGTGTCATCGACCTTACCGCCTGATGGTCAACCTAAGCCCGGAATGTCGGGCGAGATCCCTTCAACTGCCGCGGCCCCCTCAGGTCAAGGCAACACGCCGGCTGGAGGACTGGTCAACATCAACACCGCGTCAGCCGATGCACTCACCGCCCTACCCGGCATCGGCCCCAGCAAAGCTGCCGCTATTATTGCCGGTCGTCCCTACGAATCGATCGGAGATCTGGAACGGGTTCCCGGTATCGGCCCCAGCACGGTAGAGAAGCTCAAACCCCTGGTCACAACGAACTAGCCTCCGGCTTCTGCCCGTCGGTGGTCTTCGCCTCTGGCTGCAAAAAGCGTTTTTTCGCCATATGCCACAGTATAGGCAGAGCAACGTTGGGACGGAAAAGGGCGGCTGGTGGACTGATCAGATGGGCGACCTTGAAGAAAGTCAGGCAGACATCCGGACGGTGGATTCGGTCCAGCACGTGCTCAACGTAACGGTGCATGAATCGATCGACAAAGGTAGCCTCTCCGGCTGTGCGCCCCGCCCAGCGGAAGTCATCACTGGTGGCCAGCTGCCATGGCGTTTGCAGCATCTTCGCCAGCTTCTTCTGGAAGGCCAGACCCGAAAGCATTTGCGAGTCACCTCCCTGCTTTCGGCTCCCACCTCTTCTAAGGAATTCGTCAAGGAGTTCAGCCGAGAGTGCGCTCACCGTCATGCCTTGGGCGTAGACCGGGTTGAACGCGCAAACCGAGTCTCCCAGCGCGATCAGACCCCGGGGCCACCGTTTCAACCTTTCGTAGTGGCGCCAGTGGTTCTCGGTTCGCCGGTAGCCCCCAATGCCTGTAAGCGGCTCAGCGCCGCTGATCGCCTCCCACACCTGCGGCCCGATCAGCCTGCGGGCAAATTCTTCGAAGCCGGCCTCGTCCGTCGGTGGGTGATCCCCGGCGTAACCGACAAGCGTAACGACCCAACGTTCGCCTTCGACCGGCTGCACCACCGCGCCCCCCTTGATATCGGGAAAACGGGTGGCGAGCAGCACCATCTTCCAGTCCGCCTGCCAGTTTTCCGGGATCTTGTACCAGCGGGTGGCGTATCCCACGTCCGCGTTTACGGTCGATTCCTGCGGCGCGGCGTAACCAAGCTCTTCCAGCCAGCTTGGCAGTCGGGACGAACGGCCACTGGCATCGACGACAAGATCGGCATGCAGCGTGACCGTTTCACCTTCCACGGTACAGACCGCGCCCGTCACGCGAGATTCGTTCGCACTAGCCTCGTCCTCCTGGTGGCCGTTAACGGGGACCTGTGGACGGTTGGTACTTAGCCCCACCACACGGTGGCCGGTGCGAAACTGGATGTTGCCGCGCCGGCGCAGGCGCTCGCGTATGTGGCTTTCCAGCAGGGCGCGGCTGACGCTGAAGCCGAGAAGATTCGAATCAAAGCGGGGTAACCAGCTATCGCCGGCCAGGGCGGCAGTATCCTTCAGCCATTGGAACCGCAACGCGCCGAGGGCAAGCAACTCCTCCTCCAGCCCGGGAAAGCGCCTTCGCAGGACCTGCACGCCTCGCAACAGAAGTACATGCACGTGCCGCGATTGGGGTACGCCGGACCGGCCGGCGGCTTGCGGCAAGCAATCCCTGTCCTCTGAGTGATCGATGGCCCGGGAACGAGGACGCCACGTATCATCCCGTTCCAGGACGATAACCCGCCCGCAATGGTCGGCGAGCACACTGGCCGCAAATAGACCCGCCATGCCGCCGCCAATTACAATCGCAGTTCTCAACAATCCCACCGATCGGCCGCCGAACAGCAGATGCCAGCGGTCAATTGTCTCCACCGAGAACGATCCCGGCCCGTGCCAGCGCCTCCAGGATCTGCTGCGCCAGTTCGTCCGCGCTGTGCCGGTCCGTCTCCAGCACCATCTCCGGTTGGACCGGCTCCTCATAGGGGGCCGAGACGCCGGTGAAGTTCGGAATCTCGCCGCGCTCGGCGCGCGCATACAGCCCCTTGGGATCCCTCTCCTTACAAACCTCTAAGTCGCACTTGACGTAAAGTTCCCAGAAGCTGCCCTCCGGAGCCAGCGCTCGCGCCGCCTCCCGGTCCTCCGCATAGGGCGAAATAAACGTGCATAGCACAATGTTGCCATGCTCAAACGCCAGTCTCGCCACCTCGGCCACGCGGCGGATATTCTCCGTGCGCGCCTCCGCGCCGAAGCCCAGATCGCTGTTCAGACCATGACGCACGTTGTCTCCGTCCAACGAAAAGGTACGCACGCCCAACGCAAACAATCTCTGTTCCAAAGCCTTGGCCACAGTCGATTTGCCCGAACCGGACAGCCCTGTGAACCAGAGTACCGCCGCCCCATGACCGTTCTGCTCCTCGCGCATCGGCCGCGTGACCGCGACCGGTTCCCAAACCACATTGGAGGAACGAGGCGTGCGCAGAGAAGGCGTATCCCTCACCTCCTGCTTCTGCACCAACTCGCTCACCCGCCGCGCCCGGTCCCGTATCATGCCGGCCGCAACCGTGTTGTTGGTATGAGGGTCGATGAGAATGAAGCTGCCTGTGGCGCGGTTGATCTGATACGAGTCGAAGAAAAGAGGCTCAGTAGTGACAATCTGGCCGCGGCCGATCTCGTTCAGCTGCAGTGTCTGGGCATCCTCACGGTGCATTGTGTCCACATTGATGCGGTAGTTCAACTCCTGGACCGAGGCGCGCACCCGCCGCGTCGACTGCTGCAACCAGTACCACCGGCCGCTGAAACTATTGGCAACCGCCCCTTGAATCTTCATCGGCTCGTCGCTCATCCAGCACAACGTCGCGTCGATCTGGTTGGATGAGTGGGGCAGGTTGCGCACCCGCACCAGCATGTCCCCCCGGCTGATGTCGATCTCATCCTCGAGTGTGATCACGACGCCATCGCCGGCAGCGGCCCGCTCGCAACTCTCATCGCCGCGGTGGATCCCGGCCACGCGGCTGCGGATCCCCGCCGGCAGCGCGACCACCTCCTCACCCACCGCAATGCGGCCGGATACGATCTGACCGGCGAATCCGCGGAAGTCCAGGTCAACCGCGCCGTTCGCCCTGATCACAAACTGGATCGGCAGTCGAAAGTCCACGTTGTTGCGGCCGGCGCCGATGTTGACCGTTTCCAGATGGTGTAGCAGCGTCGCGCCATGGTACCAGGGCATATTTTGGCTCTGGCTTACGATATTGTCCCCGTGCAGCGCCGAGATGGGAATATACACGACGTCGCGCACATTGAGTTTGGCTGCGAACGCGCGGTATTCGGCGACGATCTCCTGGTATCGCGCCTCGCTGTATTCGACCAGGTCCATCTTGTTGACGGCGACGACGATATGGGGGATCTGCAACAGGGAGGCGATGAAACTGTGCCGCTTCGACTGCGTGAGGACGCCTTTGCGGGCGTCAACCAGAATGATCGCCAAATCCGCGGTGGAGGCGCCGGTCACCATGTTGCGCGTGTACTGGATGTGCCCGGGCGTGTCGGCGATGATGAACTTGCGTCTGGGCGTCGCCGTGTAGCGGTAGGCGACGTCAATCGTAATGCCCTGCTCCCGTTCCGCCCGCAACCCGTCGGTGAGTAGCGCCAGGTCGACCGAAGGGTCGCCGCGCGCCGCGCTCGCCTGCTCGACCGCTTCCAGCTGGTCTTCGAATATCGCTTTGGAGTCGTACAACAACCGCCCGATCAGGGTCGATTTGCCGTCATCGACACTGCCGGCGGTTGAAAAGCGCAGTAAATCCATCACAAATCCCAGTGTATCGCTAGCAGCGGTCAGTGGCCAGTAACTTTTCAGCCAATTGTTTACGATCCGCTGCGGCTAGAAGTAGCCCTGACGCTTCCTGTCTTCCATCGCGGCCTCGCTGCGGCGGTCGTCGGCCCGGTCGCCCCGTTCTGTGACGCGGGCAGTGGCGACCTCCTCAATGATCGCCGCCAGGTCGCTCGCAGAGGAGCGGAACGCGCCCGTACAGGTCATGTCGCCGATGGTGCGGAACCGCACCCGTTCACGTCTGACCGTTTCCCCCGGCTGCGGCTCGACGTAGTCCCCGACCGCCAGCAGGATCCCATCCCGGTTCACCACCTCCCGTTCGTGGGCGAAGTAAAGGCTGGGCAGATCGATCCCCTGCTCGGCGATGTACTGCCAAATGTCCAGTTCGGTCCAATTGCTTATGGGGAAAACGCGAAAGTGTTCGTTGTTCTGTTTCGTGCCGTTGAAGAGGTTCCACAGCTCCGGCCGCTGATTCTTGGGATTCCACTGGCCAAAGGCGTCCCGGTGCGAGAAGAAGCGCTCCTTCGCCCGCGCCTTCTCTTCATCGCGACGCGCGCCGCCTATGGCCGCGTCGATTCGCAGCTCCGCCACAGAATCCAGCAGTGTAACCGTCTGCAACCGGTTGCGGCTGGGGTCGCCGTCCGGCTCCTCCTGAACGCGCCCGGCGTCGATCGAATCCTGCACCGAACGCACCAGTAGGCGAACGCCCAGCTTCTTCACAAGCTGGTCGCGAAAGGCGAGCGTTTCAGGAAAGTTGTGGCCGGTGTCGATGTGCAGCAGCGGAAAGGGAATCCGACCCGGCGTAAAGGCCTTGCGCGCCAGATGCGCGCACACGATCGAGTCCTTGCCGCCGGAGAAGAGCAGACAGGGCCGCTCGAACTGCGCCGCCACCTCCCTCAGCACGTAGACCGCTTCCGCCTCGAGTTGACGCAGGTGCCCGGTCAGGGGGGCCTTGCGGCGCACCTGCGTACTTGCGCCCTCAACGGCCGGCAAGCTGCCCGTCTCTTGCCCTCCATCCTCTATGCGATTGCGGTGTTCTGCGGTCTCCGGCGCCTCTGCTGCTTCAACACCTGCTGGCAAGGTCGTGTCGTCCATGCCTTTCTCTCACCTTCAGCGCTTTGCGTTCGGTGGTGGTGGGCGCCGTCCACTGCTCAAGCAAGGCAGTTTGCGCACCGCCGACCACCGGAGTCGGCTATCGTCCTTCAAAGTCTCCATACTACGATGCAACCGCGTTTTCAGCCAAACTTGACCACACAAGGTGATGAATACGCCAGCCTGCTGAACCACCTTGCCAGATTAGTGCTCTCCCGCTCCCCCCGTTACAATAAGGGCGCCTCATACCTTCGAGACGAGTGCACTCGACTGCCATGATTTCCTGCACTGCCATCACGACAGTCGTCACTCAGATGGAAACGCATTGAACCAGCTTCGCCAGGGCCCATCTCAGGCCCACTGCTCAGACCACAACTGGAAATTCCTCAAGGAGGATCCATGAAATTGCAAGCCCGACGTATGCGTCGTACCAGGCAGGTGAATGACGCAGGAAAAGAGAAGAGCGGGCCGCGCCTTTCTCTCCTCGCCTTCCTCGTCGTCCTCATTCTGCTGGTCGCAGGATGCACGACCGATGCCGAAGGCAACATCGTCGCTCCGGCCGTCGCCCCTGCCCCCGCCAGCGGCACACAGCCTGCCATGCACAGAGGCGTCCCAGTCGGCTTTACCGCAGAGGGATATCCCTTCCGCGGCGACCCGAATGCGCCCATTACAATTTATGAATACAGCGACTACGAATGCCCCTTCTGCGCCCGCCATGTGATCCAGACCGAACCGGCGCTTCTGGCCGGGTTCGCAGAGAGCGGCGTAGTGAAATTTGTCTTCCGCGACATGCCCCTCTCTTCGATTCATCCCAACGCTCTGGCCGCGTCCATCGCCGCCAACTGTGTGGGGGAGCAGGATATCGTCCTCTTCTGGCAGATGCACGACAGGATCTTCCGGACGCAGAAAGAGTGGGCGCCTCGCGAAGAGGCTCTGTCCTTCTTCGCCGAAATGGCGCAGGAGTTGGGCGCCGATCCCACCCAATACGGGTCCTGCATGGCAAATAATGAAACCCAGCTGACAAAGGTGAACGAGAGCCTGTCGGAAGCTCAGTCCCTCGGCTTCACCGGCACACCCAGCTTCCGTTTCGTCTTTGAAGAGACCGGCGAAGGCTTCTCCCTTACTGGCGCGCAGCCATACGATACGTTCAATGAATGGATCGAGACGATCGCGGCCGGCCGCACGCCCCAGGGCGCGGCCCAGGCGCAGCAGCAACAGCAACAAGGAGATGGCGGGCTGCCCTACTGGGCGACCGCGGAGGGCCTGGCGCCCGACCCGGACCGCCCCGGTTTTACCGTGGCAGGTGACATCTACAAGGGCAGCAGCGACGCCCCGATCGTAATTGTCGAATTCAGCGACTTCCAATGCCCCTACTGCAGCCGCCATGCCTTGACAACGCAACCGGTTCTGGATGAAGAGTTTGTCAGCCGCGGTGAAGTGATGTGGGTATTCAAGCATTTCCCTATCGAGAATATCCATCCCGCCGCCTTCTTCGCCTCGGTCGCGGCCGAGTGCGCAGCCGAGCAGGAAGCCTTTTGGCAATTCCATCACCGTCTCTTCATCGATATGGATGTGTGGTCCCGTTCAGAAAACACAACCTACTATATGGAGTTGGCGGCTGAATATGAGCTGGATACCGAGGCGTTTGCCACCTGCCTGGCAGATGACGCACCCGCGCTGGCTGTGCAGAGCGACATGCAGGACGGCGCGCCCTTTGTTCGCGGCACGCCTACCTTCGTCGTCCTTGCCGGCGGCGAGGGCCGTCTGATCCCCGGCGCCTTGCCCACCGACCAGTTCGTCGCCGCGCTTTCGCAGATGCTCGCCGAGCTTTCAGCCACGGACAACGACGGCTAACGGTTGTTCAGACCCAAACAGGACTTCTCACGCGGGCCGCGCCCTGGAATTTCAGGCGCGCGGCCCGCTCACGATTTCGGCAAACTTTGGTGCCCGCCAGAATTCCGCATCAGAAGCGTCAGAACGAGTGAATGATCGCGGACGAGTGTCGTCACTTACTCCCACCCCCTGGTTCCTATCCCCTTCATTTGGGGGCCGACCAATTCCCGCTCTTCCACCGCCCGCCGCCATTACTGCATCGCGGCCGCTCCGCAACCCGGCCGTCCCGCCAGTGACCGCGTCTTCAACCTGCAGCATCCGTGAGTGTCCTGCTGGAAAGTGATCCACAGTCGTATCGATAGTGGTTCGTGAATGGCAGGTCGCAACGCGACCTGACGCCTGGATCTGCCTTTCATTGGCAGATCGTAGGCAAATCGCCCAATAGCCGTGCGGAGTATTCCAGACCCCAGTTTCGCATATTTCTTCAACGGCTCCGGGCCGGACCTCTGTCGAAAACCGGCAAACAGGAACCGCAAAACGCTTGCAGGCACGGCTTCGCCCACCGCATTTCCAGTGTAACCCCTTGAACTCTTGCAGAGACGCAACGCCGGTTCCGGGGCAAACTGCCCTTTGCCAACTGCTCGGAAAACGGAGCAGTAAACGGACACCCGGACTTGGCACCAACTCTTGTATTGCCAATCTTCGCTGTGATACAATTTTAATAGATAGAATAAGAGCCGATGCGCGCGCATTTCGCTCACTACAAGTCTATGCCGCCGAACACCGCGGGATTGGGGTGTTCGGCGGGTTTGTGACCTGTGGGGGACTGTATCCCTGCCGGCAAAGCAGGGGAACGCGGAGCCGATGCGCGCGCTTGCTGCTCTATTGGAACTGGTAGAGCCAGTAAATCGTTGATCGGTTGCTAACCTCGAATGCAGTAGCCACAGGTGTCAGGAGCGCCATCTGCCCGGAAACGTTTACCAGCGGCCCCCGCTCGTCCGCCGTTTCTCTCGAGACTGGGACCGGCGGCTTTGGAGCGTGCCTGCTTGTCTGTTATGTGCGTTTCTCTTCCTGTTGATAACGGGACGTGCCGCCGCGCCTGCACATGCCGAGGCCCAATCCGCTCTGCCGCGTCAGTCCGTGACCGGTACCGCCCCCATCGACGTAATCGTCATTCTCGATGACTCCGGCAGCATGGCCACCTGCTGGCCCTGGCCGCAAGGCCAACCGACCGCCGGTCCCCCTTGCGAAGACGCCGCGCTTAACGCCCCCAGCGACCCCAACGAACTGCGCTATAGCGCGGCCCGTCTCCTGGTCCATCTTGCCGACAGCGAGGACCGCATCGCCGTTCTCCGTTTCGACAGTACCGCCGAAGGCGTCGGCGCCATGAGCCTGTTGCAGGAGGTCGGCAGCCCCGAAAACCGTAGCCGGCTGGCTGCTTCGCTCCAATCCCCAGAGGACTATGCACTGCGCGGCTTCACACGCATGGATCTGGGCTTGCAGGAGGCACTGCGGCTGCTTGATGTCCACGGCGACCCCGGCCGCAGCCAGTACGTGCTGCTGTTGACCGACGGGGAACCGACCGCCCCGTTGCAGGTCAACGGCCAGAGGGCAACGATCACCAGTCTCGTGGCGCAGATCGAGGACGCCGGCGCACTGCTCTACCCGGTGATCCTCTGCAACCCCGATGCGGGATGCGCCGGTGATTTTCTTCGAACCAGCTCCCAGCTGGTGCGGGAGGCCAAGAGTTCGCAGGACCTTCTGCTTATTTTCAGCGAACTTTTTGCCGAGATGAAGTCGGACCGCTCGGTCGTCACCCACCGCAATGTGCAGGGCAACCTGACAATCTCGATTCGCAATGCGCATGGCGCCGGCAGTATCGCCTTTGTCAGCCCGCAGTCGGCGATCACCGCTGTCGAAAGGGACGGCGCGCCGATGGCGACACAGAGCCTGCTCGCCGACGGCAACATCGACCTCAACGTCGCTGTCGCGCCGCTGGCCGCCGGAGAATGGGTGGCCAAAACGACCGACCTGAGCAGCTTTGCCGTCGTCCAGGCCGACAGCTATCCTGAACTGCTCTTCCCGCCTCCCAGCGTACAGGGCAATGCCGTCTCAACGCGTTACTATTCTGCCGGCAAATCGCCTCTCGTCGTCGTTGCCGGCGCCGGGCCCGCTGCGGACGAGCCGCTGATGCTCAATGGCAACCTGCCGATCCCCCTCTTGGGTCAGGACCCGCTCAGCGGCAGAACGGTCGCTGTGCAGCAGCTTGCCGGCGGCGTGGAAGAGGTCATGATTCAGTTGGGAGAAGATAGGGAACCGTTGCAGCTGCAGCGCACCTTCCGGCTCCACACAACGGAGGATCTGCCCAGGGGGCAGGTCTTCTCTCCCTCTGCCAACAGTCCCGGAATCCTGCAAGACGGCAGCCTGCGACTGCAGGTCGGTTTCGGCCCCAGTGTCCAACTGGAGGATATCCAAGCCGCCGTCTACATTACCGACCTTGACGGCGGCGATATTGTTTACCGCAGGCGGATCAACTGTGGTGAACATGTATGCTCCGACGACGGCTTTATGCCGCAGGACGGGCGTGACTACGAGGCGCTCTTCCTGTTGACGGCGGTCATTGATGGGGTTCGCTTCGGCGACTATGCGCGCACGCTTTTGGAGGTGGATCCTGCGATCTATGTGCAGGGACTGCCGGCCGATATCGATCTGGCGAAGATGCCGCCGGAAGGATGGCCGCTGACGATCCAGGCGAGTACGGTTGAAGAGATCGGGACGCTGGAAGCTTCGCTGGTCTTGCGTCGGTCCGATACAAGCGAAATCATGCGTGAGGCATCCGTAAGCCTATCTGTGGAAGTGCCCGAAAACGGTTCCCAGACAGCCCTCCTGTATGTGGACGGCCTCGACCTGCTACGCCCCGGCCAGTACGAAGGCCAGCTGAATCTGTCGGCTTTCAGTCCGGCCGGGCTTCCCATGGAGGTCCAGGTGCGTCCCGCCCCCTCGCTGCCTGTGCTCCTGGACATTCCCCGCTCCCAGGCACGCATCCAGGTGCAGGAAGCCGACTTCGGCGCGCTGCTTTTCGATACGTCACCGAACTTCCGGCTGGACGAGCAGATCCTGCTGCCGGTCGCCTACAACGGGGACACGCCTTTTCGCCTGACGGTTGAGCTCGTCGAAAGCAGCTGCAGCGGCCTCACCGCCACGGCCGGTGATCTGCAGCCATTTGTAGCGGAGGTCGACAGCACCGCCGCCGAAAGTTCGGAAGGACTTGAGCCGGCAAACTGGGCGCTACCGGTTCGCCTGCAGAGCGAGGGTCCCATGTCTGCGGGCAGCTGTCAAGGTCTCCTCAGTCTGGCCGGTCCGAGCCAGGACTTTGACGTCCTTTCCGCGCACACCCCATCCGGCGCGGGTCCGTCCTCAGCCGCGACAGTGCCGTTCCGTCTCCAGATTCGTGACGTGGAGTGGAGTGTCGCCGGCGCGCTCGATTTTGGCGATCTGGGCCGGGCCGGCGAAAAGGCGACGGAAACGCTCCTCCTGCGCTTCAACGGCAAAACGCCTTTTGTGGTTGAAGTCGTTGGCATGGCCGCATCGGGAGAGACAGACAACGGCGTCATGTCGCTGGATCACAGCTTCCTCGAAGCCCCCCCGGTGGAAGTCAACGGACAGCCCGATAACGAAGGCTTCTTCGAGGTTCCCATCACCCTTATCGCCCGCAAGGCTCTGCCCAAGGATGCCCTGAGCGGCTCCTTTTACAGCGGGGAGTTGCTGTTGAGCATCGTCGGCCTGGCCGACGAGATACGATCAGTCGATATCAGCTTTCGCAGCCCGACCCTCTATCAGCGCTATGTTGAGTGGTGGCTGCGTCCGTTTTATACCTTCCCGCTGGTTTTCTGCAGCGGGCCGATGGCGCTCCTGGCGTTGCTCATTGTGGTGGCGCGCACCCGCACTCGCGGGTACAATATGGAAGAAGACGAAGATCCGGGATTGACCCTGCCTGGGCAGGATTCGCCGCTTACGCCTGGATACGCTGCCGCCCCCGGCAGTCCGAACAGCTGGCATAACGCCAACGGGCCGGACGCCGCGTTCGTCACGTCGAGTACGGCCGGGGGACCAGCGCAAGCGTCTTACCCGCCGCCTACCCCAGGACCAGCGGCAGGTTTGCCAGGCTATTCCCCTGCCTTTGAGAATATTGCTGATCCCGCGGCTGAGCGTTCTGCCGGTTCCGGCAGTACGGATAGTTGGCAAGGCGCCGGTGCGGGACCGCAGGAGTCCGCCTGGGACTCAGCCTGGGACCAGAGTGGCTGGGGGGGCGACCCTTACTCGGCCGCAGGGTCCGCTGATTTCGGCCGGACAGAGACGCCCGGCGACAACTGGGGCAGGTCGTCTCCGACTCCGGGCGATGGGGCGTCTGGCGACGAGCAGAACGGTTCATCTGCCGACCCCTGGGGCAGCCCGCGAGACAGTTTCTAGCTCTCGACAACCGGACAACCCGGCAACAAGCACCAACAAGCGCAGTATCGGAAGACCGACTACGGGCGATCGTTTTTTGAGAAGGAAACCATATATGGAACAGAACGGGGCACCGTTTATAAGTGAAAAACCGACAATCTATCCGACCCTCGTGGTCGGCGTGGGCGGTATGGGCACCAATGCCGTGCGTGCTGTCAAACGTCGCCTGCGCAAAGCATGGGGCGGCGAGACCCTGCCGGCGATGATTCAACTGCTGGCGCTGGACACCGAACCGCTGATCAACAGGCTCGATCAGGAGCCTCTCTACGCCGATGAATCGGCCTACATGGGCAAGTTCGACGCAACGCGGCTCGTCGACAACCTCGAAAACCATCCCGAAATCGCCCGCTGGTGGAACTACCCGTCGATCCCGCTGGGCTATATCCACAACGGCGCCAAACAGCTGCGGCCCATCGGGCGGCTCTCCTTCTTCCGTAACTACGTCACCTTCAAGAGGCTGCTGGAGACGAAATACGCCGCTCTGGACAAGATCCGCGATCTGGAGATGGCGCAGAATCGCCGTTTTCCCGTAATGAGCAACTATCAGCTCGTCTATATTGTCAGCAGCCTTTGCGGCGGCACCGGCGCCGGCATGTTTATGGACGTGGCGCACCGCGTGCGGGCTCTCGTGCGCAGCAACGCCCGCGTCGTCGGCATCTTCTTCCTGCCGGACGTGCTCGAAGAGGAGATCAACAGCGACCTGCAGCGCCGGCGCATCAAAGCCAACGCCTATGCCGCGCTCAAAGAGTTGAACTACTTCCAGGAAACACAGCAGTTCCAGGAGCTCTACCCCAGCGAACAGCGGGCGCTGCCCGACACACCCTATGCACCGTTCGACTTTATCTTTCTGGTCGGGCGCACCAACCGCGACGGCCGCAGCCTGTCTCGCAAAGCCGATGCCGAAAACCTGGCCGCACACCTTATCCAGTTCACAGCCATCAGCCATCTGAGCAGTGAAATACTTGGGCTGGAAGTGAACGTCGTGCGCGAACGCATGTCCGGCAGCGTTGCCGCCGCCGAGGTGGTGAACGACCGCCGCAAAGGACAGCTTCCGGCAAAGGGTAACTACCTGGTCTACAGCAGCTTTGCCGCCTCCGCGATCGTGGCGCCGGACGAGTCACTCGTCAACTTCTGGCAACAGGCATTCCTGGCAGATTGCATGAGACGCCTGGCCGCCGGCCCGGAACTCAACGACCCGCGCCAGCCCATCTCCCCACAGACCCGCCAGAAGGTAGTCACCGCCTGGCAGGGCCTCCTGGCCAGGATGCGCTCCCGCTACCTCTCGCTCGACAACGACCGGCTGGAAGAGATGGCCGAAGAGGTAGAGGAGCAACGCGGCGCATGGCTCGGCTTCAAGTCCGCGGTTGACGAAACATTTCGCCAGGTAATCCTGGATACCGGACTGCGCGGCGCGCTGACGCTGGCCGACCTGATTGCGCCGCTGAATCCCTCCACCGCACCCGTCGAATCTCTGATCAAGCAGAGACTATTTCTCTTGAACAATCATCCCGTCATGGAGGAGGACCGCGTCCGCTGGCGCTCCCTCCTGGCCCAGCAGGGCGGCGCCGCCGAACAGATCGGCCAGATCGCCGGCGGGCTGGGCGACCTGATGCTGGCAGCCTTCAATCCCCGCCAGGCCCGCGACCGCGCCCGTGACATGCGCCAGCGCAAAGCCCGCGCCCGCCTCAACCAGCGCCGCGACATCCTGGAGCGAATCCTCGTCGAGCGCCTCTTCGCCTACGGCACACAGTTGCGGGAACTGTTCCGTTCACAGATCGACTCTGCCGGCAGCGCGCTGGGCCGGGCCAATCATGCGGCCAGGCGGGCCGCGGAACGCATCGACCCCCGCATCCCCGACGGCACCGCCAGCACCAATACCTACTATGAACTGGAGACAGGCGCAGTCGGGGGCGACTATCTGCAGCACTTCTATCGCAACGCAGCCCAGGTCGTCTATTCCAGCGACTGGGAGGTCCTGCTCGGGCCGGTTATCGACCGCACCCTGAACTTCGGACAGGCGGTCAGCGGCGAGGAGTTGTTCGCGAACATCACAAATGCGATCGCCACCGAAAGGGGGCTGTTGGGCAGGGTGCTGCAGTGCGTCGACATCCGCCACATCATCGGCGTGCAACATGGCGAAGAGACACAGCAGGCCCGGCCTCTGCCCAACAACCGCGTCCAGCAATGGCTGGACCGTCTGAACCCCTACATCCGCTGGGATTCGGACCGTTTCAGCTTCCACGACGGCAATCTGGAGCATATTCGCCTGGCGGCCACGCCGTCAACGCGCGAAGACGATGCCCAGTTGGCGCTGGCGATGGTCGGGCAGGAGGATATGAAATGGATACCCACCGGCGACACTGGACGCATGGACGCCGTCTGGATCGTCCACGGCCTGCCGGTGACGCTGATCGACCGCCTGGACGAGTTCCGCGCCCAATATGAAAACAAGCTCGATTTCCCCGCTCGCGAGGAGTTTCATCTCCATCCTGCCTGGGCTGATCTGCCCGAGATCACCGAAAAGGATTACTAGCGCTGGCTTGCCATCTGTTCCTGCCGGAAGTCAACAGCCCTGTACCGACTTGGGCCATCTGTTATAGAATAAGTTTCTTAGCGCCAAACGCTATCAGACAACTAAGAACTAGAAACTAGCTACTGAAAACTTTCGATGATTCCCGGCGCAACCCGTAGCCGAGCCGCAATACTATGTCTTGGTGGATGGGGCCTGCAAACGATGCTCCACCTCGCGCCGCGCCTGCAGTCTGCCCAGGAACAGCGAACTGCTACCGGCGTTGACGGCCCCGATCTGACGCGCATCACCCGCTTTGCCGCTCTCCTGCCCTCCGATCAACTCGATAATCAGGACGAAATTGCGCTCAATCTGTTCACTCTGCGTGATAACCGTCTGCCGCCCTTCTATCTCGAGCAACTGCTCACCGGCCTGATGCGTTCCCCGCCTCCGGCCGTTCCTGAAGCGCCGCAGATGACAAGCCACTGGAGGCGGGCAACAAGCCAGCGGCGGGCCAGCCTGTTGCTGGCGGAGGCCGGAGACGCGCTCCTCCCGCTGCAATGGCAGTCGACGAGGTTTTCCCCAAATCCGTCTGGGGAAGCTGGCGCGGCGGGCGCGACCGCCAGGCCTTCTCGCAGGGGTCTGCCCTGGCCGTTCCGGCGATCAAACAAGGACGATGGCGCCGGCAGCGAAGACATTCCCCCTTCATCGCCCCCGTTCTCGTCTGAACCGCCAACACGGCGGCACGCATTTCGCGCTGCGCTCAGGGACGGCGGCAGCATTGCCCATCTCGTCGCTTCCAATATCATCGATCCCATCCGTGCCGACACCCTTGTTCCCGGCGATCCCTTTGTACAGACGACTCTGTACGTGATTGCACCCCTGTATGAGCCGTTGACGTCGGCGCTGATCTGGCCGGCGATCGCGCACCAGCTCAACTATCTGGGCCAGCGTCACATCGCCCAGGTCGTCGGCATCTTCGCCGCCGGCAGCTACGCCACCGACAGCGGCCGCACTGTCGAGGACGCCTCCTGCTACGCGGCCCTGGCCGAATTGGAGGCGTTCTCCGGCCTGCGCCGCGCCAACCTCAAACAGATCGTCTCTTCCGTCTTGAAAGGTTCCAGGGCACGGAATACACTGCCGGAAGAGTGGCTGGGCCGCCCGCTTTTTGACCGCATCTACCTGGTGGATCGGGAAAAGAGCAATCAGGGCCTGGCCCGCAACAGCTACGAGCTCTCCGTACTCGTAGGCAACACGCTTCAGGCCCTCATCGCCGCCGATGGGGCCGCCTATATTGATGAACAGGTCGGTATCGATCTGCGCAACGCCAGCGAACGCCCCTATAGCCTGCTCGGCGCCGCCGCCGATCATGTGCCGCTGGACTATATCTTTCGGGCCGCCCAGCAGCACGAAGGTAAGCGGCTCGTGCGTGAGCAGGTCCTGCTCCAAGCTGGGAGCGCAGACGGTACGCCCGCCGCCGGTGCTGCCGATCGCCTCGAACCACTGGCCTCCCTGCAGCATTTGGGCGCAACCTCGCACCAGGTATTGCACCGGCTCATCCAGCAGATGCCCGACCTGTTCCGTGAGCTGAATCCCGATTCGATCCAGGACCTTGCAGTCCATCCGGGATATGTGCTGCCGGCGGCGACGGCGCGCAAGCTGCGCGGCCTCAATCCGGTCCGCTGGCAGGGCGCCTTCGACAGTCAGTTACAAGGTGTGCTGGCCCAGTCCGAAGGGGATTTCGGTGCAGGCGCTCTGGACACGGCCTGGGGACTTGACGCCCTCGACGCGGAGGGTCTGCCCGTCAACCCAACCGACAACCGCTTCCTGCCTGCCGTCGCCCAGCGGATGCGCGCCCACCTGCTCAACCTGATCGGCTCCGAGCCTTCGGGCCTTATGCATGCGCGGCGCCAGCTCCACCAGTGGCTGTTTGAATTGGAGCAGGAACGACTCTATCCGTCACTGGCAGCCGGGGACGCCGCCGCCTTTGCGCCTGCCGATGCAGACCGCGTTGAACGACAATTGGAGCTGCGCGATTGGAGCAACCGCTATCGGCGTACGCTTGCCGATAAGCCATCTCTGTTCGGTTCATTAACGCGCGTGCTTGGTCTGCTGAGCGGTATCGTCATTCTGACCCTGCTCTACCTGTTCGGATCCGGGTTGGTAAGCAATGCGGACGATATCGTCACCGTGCAGAACGATCCCTCGGTTCTTACCCAGTTGATGACCGGCGCGTCTATGGACGCAGTCGTCGACTTCGTCGGCAACGAAGCTAACGCCGCCACCTTTATCGGCTTGATGATCGGTGCGTTTCTGGGCGCAACCACCTCATATCGGAGGCGGGCTCAGCGCGTGCAGAAGCTGCGGCGCGAACGGGTCAATCTGGCCTGTTCCGAACTGACCGCCCGTCTGCAGAGCAGCGTGTGGCGGGGGCTCGGCCGTGTCCATGATCGCATGGAACAGATGCTGAAGCAGATGGACCACGCTCTCGAACAGACCTGCCTGTCATTGCAGGACTGGTCCGTCAGCGAAAACAAGCCGCCCCTCCCACCGGAGGATGCGATTACCTCCCATCTTTACCGGCCCCATCTCAGCCAGAACATGTGGGAACGCTGCCTGGCCTTCATGCGCGGCCGCCAGGACGTTGACGCCGGCGGCCAATCGGCAGGACATCCCCACTCAGCCGCGGTCGGCTACAGGGGAGGTGAAGGGCGCCTGCGCGCCATCTGGACAACACCCCATCGACTCGAACGGCTGGCGGCCCTGTTCACCGGTCGGGAAACTTCGTCCCTCCCACTCGCAGATGTTCTGGCCGCCTATGTTCGTGAGAGCGCTCAGGCAGCGGCCGGGGAGAACCAGCCCGCCCTTCCCGATCAGGAGCAGGACGGCGGCCAGGCCCCCCACGATAGTGAGACCGAAGCGGCGCGGCGGGCTTTCGTACGAATGCTCGCGCAGGAGTACAATCTGGAGCATCTGCTCTGGCGCGATGCCTCCTCGCCAGAAGGTCTTGCCTCTCTCTATCCCGACGGGGAGTTCACGCCGGTCTCGACCGCCACCATACGCTATCTGGAAAGTATGTGGAATCATGCCAAGCCCTCCGCCAACTACGATGTATCGGACAGGCTTGCCGCACACGGGCTGCCGGTGGAGTTCGCAGCGGTCTCCGGGGACCCGGACAGCGATCTGACCGAGGACGTCATGCAGAGCCTGCGCATTCCCCGTCTGTTGACCGGTGATCCATTTCAGATCGCCTTTGTGCGCACCCTGCACGGTCTTGAGTTGAACGATCTGGGAAGCATGACGCGCTACCTGGCCGAGTTGGGTCGCATGGACAACGTCTCGCGCCAGCAGATCCTGCTCACCGACGTCATCCACGCAGAGATGTATAACCAGCAGGACCCGCGCGATTCCCGCTCCGCCTGGTCATAGCCGCGACACCGCCGCGCGCAAAAGCTCTTTTGAGTTGAGAACAGAATTCAATAGCGAATTAGCGGGGCAACTGCAACTGGCTAATCCGCTACCGCTTCGCCGTAGGCGCGGCGTGCGCCTGTCGCGTCCTCGTCAGTCTGCCCTGGCTGCGCGGGTGGGACGCCCTCGATGCCATCGGCAGCCAGCACTGGGAGCAGGGCGGCAATCGCACATTCGACCATCGAATTGTCTGGCGGACGGGTGGTGATGCGCTGAAGTAGCAGGCCCGGAGCAATCAGTAGCCGCATGAGCGGGTTTTCGGCATGGTTGGCGCTGAAACGGATAATCTCGTAGGAGATCGCGGCAACCAGCGGGACGAGCAGCAGGCGGGTAACGAAACGCAGAAGCAACGCCAGCCAGGGGTACTCGATCCAGGCAAAGGTGAGAGGAGCGAAGAGGAGGATGCTGATCACAAGCACGTACAGAAGAAAGCTGGTCCCGCAGCGTACGTGCTGCACGCTGTACTTCTGTACATTATCAACCGTAAGTTTCGCGCCGTCCTCGTAGGCGTTGATCGCCTTATGCTCGGCGCCGTGATACGCGAACACGCGGCGAATATCGGGCAGAAGGCTGATCGCCCACAAATAGACCACAAACAAGATCAGGCGGATGGCGCCTTCGGCCACGGCGTCGAGATAGGGATTGTGTTCAAAAAAGCCGGCAAACCAGCGGCTGGCCAAGGTGGGAACCAGGAAAAAAATAGCCACTGCAAAGGCGAGGCTTGTCGCTATTGTCGTCCACGCCACTGGGCCTGAAAACTCGACCTGCTCCTCTGCATCATCCTCCTGCATCGCCACGTCAGCGCTCCACATCAGCGCCCGCATGCCCAGCCCAAGCGCATCCCACAACAGGGCCAGACCCCGTACGAAAGGCCACTGCCCCCACTTGCGCGTGTAGATCTTGGCCGTGAGCGGCTCCTCATGGACGACGATGGTGCCCTGATTGTTACGCACGGCAATCGACATCGCCTTGCGGCCCCGCATCATCACGCCCTCTATGACAGCCTGACCACCGTAGTATTGTTTGCTCACAAATTCGTTCTCGTTTAGCGGGGCGGTAGCGTATTTGCCACCGCACTTTTCGTGCTGTTTCGAAGACGATGGATGCCCACTACTGCAAAGGAAAAAACGATTCGGCGGCACCGGTCGACAGGTCGTGCCAGCACAAATCGAACCTGATTGTAGCACCGCTGTTTTGTATGCAGCAAACCTTGCATGATCCGTTCCGATGCCTGGCCCCTATCACATCCTCAATATGGAGACCTCTTTCTGTCTTGCAAATAGGCCGACATTCGCAAGATATCTCTCCCGTAAGGGCCCATATCCAGGCACCCGCACGAAGGACCCGATAATGGGGGAAAAATTCCGGCCGGATCGAGGAATATGCAGTGTTCTTGGCAGCCGTACCAGCAGCCGATTTTTGACAGTACCAATTCCAATAAACTATGATCAGTTACATAGAAGCTGCATCCGCGTCTGTAAGGTCTTTGAACCGTTGGAGGTTAAAAAAATGCGACATCTTCTCTTGCAAGTCTCGTTGCTGCTGGTAGCGTTCCTTCTGCTGACCTCTTGTGCCTTGGCGCCGCCCGCGCCGGTGGACGAGCCGGACACGGCCGCTGCGGACGCCGGCGCAGAAAAGGTCATCTACCTCGGCGCCGCCGTCAGCGAAACCGGCAAGTTCTCCCGCGAGGGCAAAGACACCCGCCAGGGATACGGCCTTTGGCTGGATTGGGTGAACAATGAATACGGCGGCATCAAGGTCGGCGATGAGCGATATAAGGTCGAGCTGATCATGTACGACGACGAGGGGGACCCCGACACGGCCGCCCGTCTCGTCGAAAAGCTGATTAACGAGGATCGCGTCGACTTCCTACTGGGACCGTATAGCTCATTCCTGACCCAAAGCGCGAGCGCAATTGCCGAAAAGTACGGAAAAATTATGATCGAGGGCAACGGCGCCGCCGAACCGCTCTTTGAACGCGGCTTCCAGAACCTGTTCGCAGTACTGACGCCGGCCGGAAACTATACCAGATCTGCCCTGCAGTTGCTGGCCGTGAAAGGCGCCAAAACGGTCGTCATCGCCTACGAGGACACCGCATTTCCCACCAGTGTAGCCAATGGCACCCAGCACTGGGCAGCTGAGTACGGACTCGAGGTTTTGGGCGTCGAGACCTATCCGGTCAACGTGGCCGATGTCAGCGGCATCATGTCCAAGTTTAAGGAGTTGGAACCGGACATCTTCGTGGGCGGCGGCCACTTTAACGACGCCGTCCTCTTCATCCGGGCCGCCAAAGAGTTGGACTTCAACCCCAAGGCGATGGTGATCACCGTCGGCCCCAGCAACCCCAAACTGGTTCAGGAGGTCGGCGCAGACTCCGAATATGTCATCGGCCCGACACAGTGGGAGGCCTCGATGAGTTACGCCGACGACTACCTGGGCACTGCCGCGGAATACGCTGCCCGCTATGAAGATCTCTGGGGCGAGCAGCCCACCTACCAGGCCGCGGAATCAACTGCCACCGCGCTGGCCCTGCACCTCGCCATCGAGGAGGCCGCTTCTCTGGATACCGACGCCGTACGCACAGCCCTGCGCAACCTCGATGTGGTCACCTTCTACGGCCCCATCAACTTCGATGAAAAAGGCCGCAACGCCGGCAAACCTATGGGGGCAATCCAGATCCAGGACGGCGAGATTCTGGTCGTGGCACCCGCCAATGCCGCCGTTTCCGAGTTGAACTACCCGGCGCCGGCCTGGAAAGATCGCTGACTGTAAGGAGTAAGTGCAGAGGAGTGAGAGATGCTCTCTTCGGAAGATTCTCACTCCTTGTTCTTTGTGCATATGGACCAACTTTCACAAGCCATTGTCAGTGGGCTGCTGCTCGGCGGCTTCTACGCGGTCATGGTCTTGGGATTCTCTGTGATCTGGGGCGTGATGGGTGTGATAAACCTTGCCCACGGTGAATTCCTCATGATTGGCGCATACATGGCCTGGGGTCTGTTCCGCCTGTTCGGACTGGATCCCTTCGCTTCGCTGGTGCTCATTCTGCCCCTGATGTTTCTGGTCGGCTATCTCTTGCAGATCGTTCTGATCAACCGAATCGTCGAGCGCCCCCACCTGATGACCCTGCTCGTCACATTCGGAGTCTCGATCGCGCTGGCAAATCTCTTTAAACTCCTTTTTGAATCAGACCCGCGCAATGTGGCGGTAGCCTACAACGGCTCCGTACAGCTGGCAGGTGTCTCCTTTCCGATCGTCAAGACGATCATCTTCGGCGCTTCCCTCTTGATCATGGCCGGCCTGCACCTGTTCCTTCAGCGCAGCCGCCTGGGCAAATCGATCCGCGCCGCAGCCCAGAACAAGACGGCCGCCCGCATCGTCGGCGTCGACATCAACCGCGTCTACGCCATCACCGCCGGTATCTGCATCGCCCTGACCGCCGCCGCCGGCGCCATGCTCAGCCCGACGCAGGCGATATTTCCGTTCATGGGGCCGCCCTTCACCTTGAAAGCGGTCACGATCACCGCCCTGGGCGGTCTGGGACGTATCCCCGGCGCGCTGATGGGCGGCATGGTCCTCGGCGTCACCGAGATATTCGTCTCCACCTATGTGCCCGGCATCGGCACCAATCTGGGTGTCGCCACCAGCTTTATCCTCCTGGTCCTGATCCTGGTGGTGCGGCCCCAGGGGATCATGGGCGGTCTCCGCCCGGTCGACGCGGAGGCGGAGTGATGGGAACGGGACTGCCAGAAAATGACGGCGAGGAGAGAACGAAGCGGAAGCTTTCAATCCCGTTTCTTGCCCCCGTACATTCGCTCTTTGCAGGCTGGGCCGGGCTGGCTCTCTGGCTGCTACTCCTTCTGCTGCTGGCTCTGTACCCATACACCGGCGTTTCCAGCGTCGCCCTGTTCGTCGGCAGCCAGATCTTTGTGCTGGTGACCCTGGCCTCCAACTGGAATCTGATCGGGGGCATGACCGGCTACGTCGACTTCGGTCACGCCGTCTTCTTCGGCATCGGCGCCTACATCATGGGCATCCTCGTGACCGGCGCTCCTCTCTTGATCTCACCGGAGTGGGGCTTTTGGCAGGCTCTGCCGGCCAGCGGAATCGCCGCGGCCCTCTTCGCTCTCCTGATCGGCCTGCCAACCCTGCGTCTCAAGGGACCCTACTTCTCCATCGCCATGCTCGGCACGCTGGTGGCAATGCGCGAGATAGCACGCGTGCTGCGCCCGCTTACCGGCGGCGGCGTCGGCCTGAACCTACCCCCGCTCCTCGACCGGCTGGGCGACTACTATCTGATGTTGGCGGTCATGGGCCTGGTCGTGTCGTTGATCTGGTGGATCCAGCGCAGTGAATTCGGGCAGAGTCTTATCGCCATCCGTGAAGACGAGATCGGCGCAGAAATGCGCGGTATCAACACAACCCTCCACAAGATCGCCGCCTTCATGATCGCCGCCTTTTTTACTGGAATAGTCGGTGGGTTCTGGGCCTGGCAGAACACTTATATCGATCCCGATGTCGTCTTCGTCGAAGCGCGCACCGTCGAGATGGTGATGATGTCGATGCTGGGCGGCCTGGGCACCGTCTGGGGACCGCCTCTCGGCGCCGTCGTCATCTACTTTCTGCAAGACCTCCTTTGGGGGAATCTGTTTGGTCGGCATCTTCTGGCGCTTGGCGTGCTTCTGGTCGTGATTGTACTGTTCCTGCCGGAGGGTATACTCGGCACGCTGGGGGACCGCAGCAGCACGTCGCTTGGCCGGCTGCTGAGTCGCGTCGGCAGGGGCAGATAGTGGATACCGAAAAGATATCATGTCTACTCACACACCGCGACAATGACCGCTGACCAGCAGCCTCTATTGGAGGGGCATTCCGTTTCCAAACACTTCGGCGGGCTGGCCGCCGTCAACAATGTCGATTTCGCCGTCTACCCAGGCGAAATCGTCGGCCTCATCGGTCCCAATGGCAGCGGCAAGACAACCCTCTTCGACTGTCTGAGCCGCTTGCAGAAGATCGACAACGGCACGGTATTCTTCAAGGGCCGGGACGTAACGCGGGCGCGCCCCTATCAGGTCGCCAGAATGGGGCTGACCCGCACTTTCCAGTCCGTGCGCGTCTATCGCAAAATGACCGTGCACCGCAACATGCTGATCAGTCACCAGTGGCGGGATACATCGCTGCTGCGCATGCTCCGGCCCAGCCCGGCCAGCACCGCGCGCCGCGCCCATCAACTGCTCAACTTCCTCCAGATCGAGCATCTGGCCGACGAGGAGGCGGGCCACCTGTCCGGCGGACAGCGCCGCCTGCTGGAGATCGGTATGGCGCTGATGCCCGACCCCGACATCCTGCTTCTGGACGAAGCCACCTCCGGGGTGAATCCAACCCTGATCGAAACGATAAAGGATCGCATCCGCACGCTAAACGAACAGGGAAAGACCTTCCTCCTGATCGAGCATAACATTAATTTCATCGCCGATCTCTGCAGCCGGGTCTACGTACTCAACCATGGCGAAAAGCTGGCCGAAGGTACGCCCAAGGAAATCCTACAAAACGAAGCCGTAATCGACGCCTACTTCGGAGCCTGAGCCCAGTAACCGGTGCCCTGTCTTCTGAGGCCGTCCCCTTGTAACCGAAGTCACTGACCACCGACCACTAGCCACTGACCTATGTCTGCCCCTCTTCTCTCCGTTGACGACGTCTATGCCGGCTATCAGGATTTCGATATCCTGAAAGGTGTATCGCTCGTCGTGCATCCTGGCGAGATCGTCTGTGTCATCGGCCCCAACGGGGCCGGCAAATCAACCGTATTCAAGGCTGTTTACGGCTTTGTCAGCGTGCGGCAGGGCACCGTCCACTTCGACGGGCAGGAGATCACCAACGCCCGTCCCCAGGATGTCCTCAGCGCCGGTATCTCCATCGTCCCCCAGCTGCGCAGCGTCTTCGCGCAGATGACGGTCATGGAGAATCTGGAGATGGGCATGTATCTCGAGAACGACCAGGCGCGCATCCACCAGCGGATCAATTACATCTTCGAGCTCTTCCCGCGCCTGGCCGAGCGGCGCAGCCAGATGGCCGGCACCATGTCCGGCGGCGAACAGCGCATGCTCGAGATCGGCCGCGCCCTGATGCTGGAACCCAAGATCGTCATGATGGACGAGCCGAGCGCCGGCCTGTCCCCGCTGATCACCCGCATGATCTTCGAAAACATCCGGCGCCTCAACAATGAGATCGGCCTGACCGTCCTCATGATCGAACAGAACGCCCGCCAAGGCCTCGAAGCCAGCCACCGCGGCTACGTCCTGGAACTCGGCCGCAACGCCTACGAAGGCGAAGCCCAGGCCCTCCTCGACAACCGCGATGTGCGAAGGGCATTTCTGGGGGGACAATGAGGCAACTAGGACTTGTGTCGATCTATGCATGCAGGGCAATCATTCTACGAAGTGCCTACCGTTGACCTTCCGCCTTCTAGGGGTCGGAGATGCGTGGTCAGTTCGTTGTCTAAACTAAGACAAAGGCATTTGTAGGAGGCAAGTACAGAACTAACACTTATATGAGAGGAGAATTAACTTTAAAGAAAAGCAAGAGCCTATGAATATCGAACTCCCTATGAACATCGAACTCGTAGCCTACTCCCAGGCCAATCCGGCCCTCGATCCCGCCGACCTGCTCGAAATGAGCGATCTGGCAACCATCTGGAACGGCGCCAGCACCTATCCGGAAAATGTGATCGAGTATGCCGGCCGCGTCTGCTATCGCAGCACCCACCGCATGGGCACCGCGCCGCGCTTTATCGTCAGCCGCGTCAGAGAAGGCCATGAGGATATCATCGAGCACATCGTGGCCACCGTGCGCGTGCGCAATAGCGATGAGCCGCTCCGCTGGCGCATGCTCAACCGCCACTGCGAGGTGACGCAGGAGCCCGACGGCAGCTGGCTCGTCAGCGCCAACACCCGTGTCTGGCTGGACTTCTTCCGCCGCGGGATCGGACTGCAAGCGATGCCTTTTCTGCAGTCGATCGCGCCCAAAGTCTATGCCGAATTTGCCGCCGACATACCAAGCGGCAACGGTGCGCACCCTCCGGAACCTGCCGCCATCCCACCGCCGCCTTCCATGCCCGCCCTTGATGTTGACACGTCATGTCTACGCCCGCGCGAAGAAGAACCCCTGCGAGTGACGCTCCTCGCCTTTACCCAGCCTGGCCTTGATGATGCCGAGGCCCAGCTCCATCACGGATCCGCAACATTTTTCTTCGAAGGCATAAGCCGCGCCTGTACCCATCAACTCGTGCGCCACCGCTTGGCCAGCTTCAGTCAGGAGTCGCAGCGGTACGTCTCATTGGACAAAGGCGAGTGGAACGCCGTGGTCCCGCCGGCGTTTGAAGGCAATGAAGCGGCCCAGGCCAAATTGAGCGAAGCTTGGGACTATTTGCAAGAGGTCTATCTGGATCTGCGGCAGATGGGCATCCGCAAGGAGGACGCCCGTTTTCTCCTGCCCAACGCAACCGAGACCCGCATCGTCACCAGCATGAACTTCGCCGCCTGGAGCCACTTCCTCTGGCTGCGCGCCGTCGACAAAGCCGCCCAGTGGGAGATTCGCCGCCTCGGCCAGCTCGTGCTGGAGATGCTCTACACCGTTGCTCCCGACGTCTTCCAGGAACACTGGGACGTATACCGGGAGAAGTTCCCCGCGTCCACGTAACCGCGCCGGGCACCCTTCGATGACCTCCTGCCCGTAATGAGCGCGTTGACCGTGTCTGATCGCTTTAGCAACCGCACCGCGCGCGTCGCCGTCGTCGGGCTCGGCTACGTGGGTCTGCCTCTGGCCGCCGCCCTGGCCGCCTCCGGCTATGAAGTCGTCGGCATCGACGTGGACCCGGCCAAAGTCGAGGCCGTCAATCAGGGGCGCTCCTACATAGCCGACGTTGCCGACGCTGACCTACTCGCCCCGGCCTCTCGCCTGCGCGCGACCAGCGACTACGCCATCCTGGGCCAGTGCGATGCGGTCTCAATCTGTCTGCCCACACCGCTCGACCGTAAAAGGCAGCCGGACGTTTCCGCCATTCTCGCCAGCGGCCGGGAGATCGCCCGTCATCTGCACCCGGGCCTGATCGTCGTCCTTGAATCCACCTCCTATCCCGGCACGACAACCGAACTGCTGCTGCCCCTCCTCGAAGCAGCCGCCCAACCCCGGGGATGGCAGGCGGGCGAGGAGTTCTTTGTCGCCTTTTCGCCCGAGCGTGTTGACCCCGGACGCACCGATTGGACGATTCAGACAACGCCCAAGATCGTAGCCGGCGTGACCGAGAACTGCCTCGCCGCGGTCCAGGCCTACTATGGACCTGTCTTCGAAACGCTGGTGCCCGTCTCCTCACCTTCTGCCGCGGAGATGGCCAAACTGTTCGAAAATACCTATCGCTTCGTCAACATCTCTTTGGTCAACGAACTGCTGCTGATGTGCGACAGATTGGGGCTGGACTGCTGGGAGGTACTGGAGGCGGCCGCAACCAAACCGTTCGGCTTTACCGGGTTCACGCCGGGGCCGGGGGTTGGAGGTCCTTGCATTCCCGTCGACCCTCATTTTCTCTCCTGGAAAATGAAGTCGATCGATGCCGAATCCCGCTTCATCGAACTGGCCGGCCAGATCAACGCCGAGATGCCGCGCTATTGGGTGCAGAAGGTGCAGGATGCCCTCAACGACGCCGGTAAAGCGGTGAAAGGTAGCCGTGTCCTGGTGCTGGGCGCGGCTTACAAGCCCGACGTTGCCGACGCGCGCGAGTCACCGGCCGTCGATATCCTGCAACGACTCCTGCAGAAAGGCGCTCGGGCCAGGTATCACGACCCGTACATCCTGTCTTTAGTGGAAAAGGGAGTTCCTCTTACCGCGGTCGCCGATCTTGAAGGCGAGGTTCAGAATGCCGACTGTGTGGTGATTGCCACCGCCCACAGTGTCTATGACTGGGCATCGATCGCGCACGGCGCGGCCATATTGATCGATACCCGCTTCATTCTGAAGCATGGCTCATAAAACACCGCCAACCACAGGCGCTTCACGAGCCGCTGATCACGGCACCGAGAACTACTGATCAGAATTTCCTGAATTGCGCGGGGTTTCCTCGCGCGTCTCTTCGCGCTCCCCTTGGTTCTGGCTTCCCATTAGACGGGGTTGAATGCCATGCGCTCGCAATATCTGACGGATAGTTTCCACGGAGATTTGGTCTACGACTTCTTCGTCGATAAGGTATTTGCGCAACCGCTGCAGCGACCACTGATTGAAAGGCAGATTCAGTGAGGCGGGATCGGCAGAGGCGATGTCAACGATCGCATCCCGCTGTGCCTTCGTAAATACAGGAGGGCGACCGGGCGATTTTCCGCTGCGCAAACCATCGAGGCCATGATTATTATAGCGATGGATCCACTTCCGCACATTGATCGGATGCAGATCGACTTCGCGGCTGATTTCCTGGACCTTATGGCCCTGAGCAGACAGGAGGATGATCATCAGGCGCTGAATCGAAACGTCATTTTCCATATTCTGAATTGTACGTTCCAATTCGTCCCACTCTTCCTCCTCCAATTTCCGAACGTAAAGTGCCATGTATATTCTCCATTATTGTCCGCCGGGAACTACCCGACCGGATGGGGACGGCGGACAAACCCTCTCCCTACAGTTGAAAAGTGCGGCTATTGTCCTCTACAACCCTCTGATTGTAGTTTGTTACGTGCCTCAAGAGTCTTCGGTGTAAATTCTGCCAGGTTTCGCTCTGCAGAACTGTCTGGAGCCGTTCCAGATCGGAAACTTCGCCTATCGTTAGCATTTGCGGGCCGTTTCCATAGATGGTATACCAAACTTCTGCGGGGTTGATTCCCAACCGCATTAGTCCCGGTGCATATTCCCGCATGACAAACTCAAAATAGGGTTGTTCATGTCCCATTTTGATGTCCCACTGCATCAACAAACGTACCATATGCACTCTGGCTGTGCCCAACAGAAGTGCGAAATCTCTACGTGTAGTCACCCGCTTCGACAAAGGGGTGAATCTTTTTATGCGCATTACATCTTATCAAGAGTGTCCTAAGATCGCAACTTTTCTTTGTCGGTCTTTTCTTTGTCTCTTTTGTTGTGGAATCTTCCTGTCCGGCGGCCGTGATCTCCTGTTGGCCGCGCCTTCGGCTGAGAACCATAACCCTGAACGAAGACTCCAATCTGAATCTGCCGTCGCGTCGCATCTCCTCCTTCAACCTGCCCTTGAGACATCTCTGGTTCTGCTTACCCATACCCTGGACGTTCGAGTCGCAACCGTTGACGGCCGCTCGCTGACACTGCAAATTGAAGCCTCCTACCGCCTGCATAATGAGGAAGAAGAGGCGATTACAGCGACCCTGCTCGTCGCACAACCCGCAGCCGCCGCTGCCGCCGGCCGCCCCCTGCCCCGCAACATCGCTGTGGCTCTCGATGAACAGCCGCTTGCGCTCCAGTCCGCAGGTCAGACGGTTGGGCAGAGCGTTCAGGCAGAGTTCGAGGCTGATGCCCGGCGGCGTCTCACCCTGCGTTACGAGCTTCCTCTCGCCGCTACACAGACCTTCGACTTCCATTATCCAATATCTGAGCTGCTCAATTGGACCAGCGATATCAGCGGTTGGCGCGTAACGATCGATTTTGCCGGTATGGACCAGTGGCTGGCTCCCTCGGACAGCTGGCTGCAGATATCCCCGCGCGGCTGGAAAATGCGTGCCAGCCAGTTGGAATGGCTGCGTGAGGAGCGGCCGCCAACGACAGACGTCCACTTCCAGGCGCTTCATCCACAGTGGATACGGGAGATTCGTGCCGCCCAGGACGCAATACGCGCCCAAAACAATCTGGAATCAATGCAGCGCCTGGGCGATCTGTACGCGCAACTGCAGCAGGCCCCCGCTCTCCGCACCGCCTCTCGCGACCGCTTTTATGAACAGGCCCTGGCCGCGTACACGCAAGCGCTGCAGCTGGGCGAAGAACACGTTCGGCCGGGTACTGTTCTCGCCGCGGTGCGCTACCGGCTGGCAGCGCTCTATCGCAGGCGCGCAATTGCCGAGAATGGCTCCATCGATAGCGTCTACGTCGAGCTCATGGTGGCGGAGGCGGAGAAGGCTCTCCCGGCAACGTCGCAAGGGCCGACCCGCATCGAACTGCAAAGCTGGATTGCCCAAGGCCTGCAGCATCAGCTGCGGACGGCTCGCTTGCAGGAGAACTGGCCTCAAGCCCTGCTGTTAACCGAAAGGTTGGCGCGTCTGCCCGCCGATGTCGTCGACCCGGCTACCTTGGAAGCCGAGCGACGGGCGCTGCTCCTGCATGAAGTTCTGCAGCAGCTGCAGGAAGGCAATGAAGAGGCTGCCGTGTCGCTGGTCGGTGAAGAGGTGCTGACTAGTGAGGCCCTGCCCTCGCCGGAGTATCAGACGCTTTTTGCCAATTGGCAGATTACCGTTACAGTATCCCAGAACAACATGTCCGTCAGTGCCTTGGCGCGCCCCATCTTTCAGAGGCGGGTTGACGGCGAGAGCGCCTTGAACAATCTGTTGAACTCCTGGTCAGTTTCTGGGACCGCTAGTGTCGCACTTACGGAGGAAGCGGGCGGGTTTCTCATTCAACTGGACCAACTCGACGCCGGAAAACGCCGGCTACTGGCCCAGAACACGCCCCAACTGACCGACTGGGCGTTGTTGCGCAGCGTCCTTCTGACGAGTGAGCAGGAGACTCAGCAGGAGACCCAACTTCTGTGGCAGCGGACCACACAGGCGATCGATGTGGACTTTAGGCCGGTCGCAGACCAGTGGCACAGTATGGCAGCCTCCCTGGAAAGAGAGGCTGCCGCAGCCGAGGACGCAACCGCGTCTGCAACCGCATCCAATCGCGCCGAAGCTGCCGCGATGGAGATCCGTCTGTCCCTGCGCGCAGCGCAGCACCGGCTGGAAGCCGCCCGCTGGCGGCGGCTTGTCTCCGACAGCACCGTGCAGGTCGAGATAGGCGAATCGCCCGACGATGCCTCTCCGCAGCGGGTCTGGCTGTTGGGCTTGACCGATCCGCCGCAACGGCTCACGAACCACTTTGAGAGCATTAGCGTAGCGCGGCTGTGGCTCGCCATCGCCCTGGCCGTCCTCCTCAGTTCTCTGTTTGCAGGCCTGCTGTGGCTGCTGCTTTAATGTCCGAAATGTGATTGATCCTCTTGTCGGTCTGACAGGTTCCGATGCGCTGCCGCTCTGTCGCAAGAGCTCGGTTGCCCGTCGTCCGCCTGGCAACCTCACAACCTGACTATGCGAGACCAAAGTAGAGTTCCACTTCGCTCAACCGCACCGGGAATCGCGGGTCCGGCCGCTGACTCCGGTATATCAGAGTTCGCCCCAGACGCGTCTGGGGATGCAGCCGCTGCTCCGGTGGACGCAGGCGCGGGATCTGACGAGCAGTCCCAAGCTCCCGAGGCCTATTTCCGTGAGGGACGGCTGGTCACTCTGCTGCTGCTCGGATTCATCTATGTCATCCTGGCGCTCTCGCTCAGTAATGCCGGCTGGACCGGCGCTATGAACATGAGCATGCTGATTGCTGTCGTTCTGGGCGCGCTGACCCTGGGCGCCCTGATCTCCTTCAGCCGCTTCGACAGCTTCTTCATGCTTTCCCACAGCTTCGCGACCGGATTGGCGTGGGTGTTCTTTCTGATGACCTTTCTCGTGGAGGACGAGCCGCGTGTGCAGGCCTTCATCGAGAGGGGCATCCCCGTCTTGCAAGCCCGCGCCTACTTCCTTCTTGAGCGCTGGCTGGAATGGATCGAAGCCGCCATCAACCGGCAGGCCAGCAACGACAACGTCGTCTTCATCTTTGAAATCGGCTTTCTCGTCTGGTGGCTCACCTACCTGGGCGTCTGGTCGGTCTTTCGGCACGGCCACGTCTGGCGGGGCGTCCTTATGGCCGGCATCGCGCTCCTGGTCAATACCCACTACGCGCCCGTCTCGGTGATGGGGTTCCTCGTGGCCTACTGCATCGTCGCACTGCTGCTCTTGGCTTGGACCACGCTTGTCGACCACCGCCAGCGGTGGCGCTCCCAAAGCATCTATTTCAGCGAGGACATCAACTTCGATTTCATGCGCTCCGGCTTTATGTATACCATGGCCGTGATCGCCCTCGCGTTCGTCGCGCCCAACATGGGGCGCAGTCTTCCCTTCCATGACCTGCTGCAGCCCGTCAACATGCGCTGGGAGGCGGCAATGCAGGAGTGGAACCGCCTCTATCAGGGCTTGAATCGACAGACCCGGCCGGTCCAGACAGGTTTTGGCCGCACCTTGACTCTGGGCGGTGAACGCACCGTCAGCGACCGCCTGATCATGGAGGTGGAGGCGCCCACCGGGCGCTACTGGCGCGCCGTCGCTTTTGACCGTTTCACCGGCCGGCAGTGGATCAACACCGCCGAGGGCGAGAATACATACCGTTCGAATCAGCCGATCCCTTCGAGGGAGTGGTCCGCCCGATCGCCAGTCACCCAGACCGTCACGATTCGTACGCCCACCGGGAACATCCTCCTGGCCATGCCGGACGTAGTGCAGGCAAGCATTCCGCTGGCCGCGCTTCAGCAACCGATTGACTACGTTGATCCGGCCGAGTCGGCTTCGAGCGGTCGAAGGGACACAGAACTAACATGGGGGCGTTCCAGGATAACCCTGGAGGCGGGCGAAAGCTACCGGGTGATCAGCAGCCAGACCACAGTCACCATACGGGAACTGCGTGAAGCGGGAATTGTCGAATATCCGACACAGGATCTTACCCGATACCTTCAACTTCCCACTACTTTCTCATCGCGGGTAGCAGAGCTGGCTGAGCAGGTAATGGCCGACGAGCCCACAACTTACGACAAAGTCAAAGCCCTGGAGCGTTTCCTGCGCACCTTTGCCTACGACGAAGGGATCAAAGCCCCACCCGCAGATGAGGACCCGCTGGAGTATTTCCTCTTCGACATCCAGAGCGGCTACTGCGATTACTACGCTTCGGCCATGGCGGCCATGCTGCGCAGCCAGGGGATTCCCGCGCGTGCGGCCAGCGGCTACGCCGAAGGAACTTACGACCCGGAAATCGGCACCTATCTGGTCACGGAACGAGACGCGCATACTTGGGTCGAAGTCTACTTTCCGCAATACGGCTGGATCGAGTTCGAACCAACCGCCGGCGAGAGTATTCTCGATCGCCCCTCAGGCGTAGAGCTCCAGGACAGTGGTCTGATCCCGGGTATGGATGAGATCCTGCCCGAAGACGAGGACTTTCTATTTGATGACGCGTTGGACTTTGAAGAGGAGTTTCCGCCGGACATTGTCGGGCCCGTCCCGGGCATCGGCGGACTCCCAACTCAAACACCCGTCGTCACAACCAGCTTCATCCTGATCGTTCTGACTCTGATCGCAGGTGTATGGCTTCTGCGGCGGCGCATGTATCAGGGCCCCAGGGCCTTTATGCAGGAACCGCAGATCTACTATGAACGGTTGCTGAATTGGGCTGCACGGTTGAAGATGCCCGTTAGTTCGCAGCCGACGCGAGAGTTGACTTTCTCTATGGACGCGTCATACCCGCGGCCGGGCGCAAGCGAAATATCGCGGCAAGTGCCCGTCGAGCAGGCGATGACGCCCTATGAACGAGAGGCGCTGCTGGCAGAAGGTCTTCCCCAGGGCATCCCATTCGTACGGCGCATCATTGAAATCTACGTTCAGTTCCGCTACGCTCCGCGCCCGGAGCATCTCGCGGACGAAGTCCGGTTCGAGTTGAACGCTAACTGGCGCCGCCTTCGTCCCGTGCTGTTGAAGGCCTGGCTGCGGCAAAGGTTAAGCTGGCGCACCTCTGCCGGGAGCAATTAGAAAAACTGTCGAGGGCGTCTTGTGCAGTTGCCGGCAACCGGTACCCTGGTTAACCGGGGCGGGCCGCTCCCGTCGGACGCAGGAGTACCACCTGTGTCTCTTCCGGCAGGCTGCTCTTCGTCAGCTTGAGGGTATCTGTTACATCCGGGTCGCTGATGCCCAACTCCTTGAGAAAGCGATCCACGGGCTCCAGGGAATCGGACTGCTCGCTGCGTAGACCTTCGTGGCGGTATTGCATCGGCACAACGATGCGCGGGTCCAGCTGGCTGATCACTTCGGCGATGCGGGAAACGTCGGGTATGTGCGGTCCGCTAACCGGCGCCAGCAGTACGTCGATATCACCCAACTCCTCCCCGCCGGCACTGGCCGGAACCTGTCCCAGCTCTCCCAGATGGCCGACCGTGAGGCCGGCGAAATCCAGAAAAAATGCCACGTTGCGTGTGCCGTTTCGGGAGGTCGGCATGCCGGTCACGAGTACCTGTTTGACTTCGAAGTCACCGGGGCCTCGCAGTACTTTTGGCTTGCCGCCGACACTGCCACGATCCTGCAAATTGGCGGACGAGTCATTGCTTATGGTCACTATATCGGCCTGCATCTTGGGCAACTGAATGCCCGTTGCCTTCCTGCTTAACGGGTCGCAGATCGCGGTGACGCGACGCTCTCGCAGTCGAAAGCAGGAGAAACCGTACCAGTTGATGTCCAAAGTCCTGTCCTTTCCAAAATTGCCAACAAATTCTCGTGAGCCGCAAGAGTTCGCTCTCTGTGCAAGGCAGTGCTCCGGCGCCCGAAGGCAGCGTTCCACAGTCTTGAATCGCACCCGCAACCCATAGCGATATTACATCACGAGTTTTGGCCCTCGCAAAAGCGCGGGGGATCTTCACCGGCTGCATTCAGACCTTCAAACGAACCTCCGGCGCCCCAATGTCTGTCTCGGGCCGGTAGCGTTCTGCTTTGCGCAATGCCTGTCCAGGCACTATCATACCGTTCTTACGCAGCCGGCTTTCGGCGGGCACACACTTGCCCGCCGAAAGAGCCGGAAACCTATGCTGAGGCCAATAGGTTTGACAATCCGGAGAAACACGCTATGAACGAACAAACGGTGCGCCAGGTGGTCACGGCCCGCTTCTATGAGTCTCTGGCCCAGAGCGGCGTCGAGGTCACCGCCATCCCTCAACCCCAATTGCAAGCCATCGTAAACGCGCTGGCCGACGGCGTCTTTGCGGCCCTCGATGCGATGGAAACCGAAGCCGATCATTCCATCGCCGAGACCAGTTCGCGCTTGGGTGATCCTGAAGACGGCGAAACAGCACCCTCTGCACCGGAATCTTCTACAGCAATCGCCGACCCCCTCGAAAAAGAGGAGTTGCTCTGGTCTGGCCGGCCCTACCTGTCAATCGGCGTCCGCTATGAGCTCACCAACCAGCGCGTCCGGCTCATCCGCGGGTTACTGGGACGCAGCTATCACGAGATCGAACTGGTGCGCGTACGCGATACGTCGGTAACCCAGCACCTGGGCGAGCGTGCACTGAATGTGGGCGATATCACGATAACCAGCTCCGATCCCAGCCATCCTGAATTCACACTCCACAACGTCAAAGATCCGATGGAGGTCCGGGAGATGATCCGTAAGGCCACAATGCAGGAAAAGCAGCGGCAAGGTCTCCATTACCGCGAGGAGATGTAGAGGTGACCGCCAAGGCAGCTACAGAACAGACGCAACGTCAAGATGAGGAGATGCCGGTCGCGAAAACGCCTCTCTTCGAACTGGCCCGTCAAGCCGGCGAACTGGCCTTGACGATGCAACAGGACGGCCTGCGCTCTATCCACGCCAAGTCCACGCCCAATGATCTGGTCACCGAGGCCGACCTGGCCTGCGAGACGTTGATTCGCGACCGTCTGGCCTCCCTCACCCCCGATTTCGGCTTCTGGGGCGAAGAGAGTGATGAACAGCCGCATGACGAGTATTTCTGGTTGGTGGATCCGATTGACGGCACGATCAACTATGCCGCCGGGGTGCCCTGGTTCGGCATCAACATCGCCCTCATCCACCGTGAGAACACCCTCTTCGGTCTCTCGCTGATCCTGCCTCAGTTTGAACTCTTCTGGGCGCAGGCCGGCTGCGGCGCCTATCTGCGGCGGAGCAACGGCGACCAGCAGCGCCTCCAGGTCAGCACGGCGTCCTCGCTGGCGGACGCGCTGCTCACAACCGGCTTCCCCTACCATCGCGCCGTAAGCGCGGACAACAACGCGGCGGAATTCGCCCGCATCATGCCGATCTGCCGCGGTGTGCGGCGGATGGGCGCCTCTTCGGCCGACCTGGCCTACGTGGCCGCCGGCGCATTTTCAGCCTACTGGGAAGGATGGATCCAGCCGTGGGATGTCGCCGCCGGCGTCCTGCTGGTGCGCGAGGCGGGCGGCCGCGTCACCAACTACAAAGGCGCGCCGTTCGGCCTGACCGACCACTGCATTATCGCCAGTAACGGCCAGCCGGGCGTTCACGAAACACTGCTACAGGCCATCCAAGAGGCCCGTTCAGGGATATTCGACCAGGATTGTCGGGAAGGCTAAGACAGATGGACAAAAGATCAGTGCAAGAGCAGTTCGGCGCCCATGCCCGGTCCTATATCACCAGCCGGCCCCACGCCAAGGGCGCCAGCCTGCAACGGCTTGTCGAGCTTGTCGAGCCGCAGCCGGACTGGCAGGCGCTGGATATCGCAACCGCCGCCGGCCACACCGCCTTCGCCTTTGCTCCTCACGTCGCCCATGTCCTGGCGACCGACATCACCCCAGAGATGCTGACCGTCGCCCGCGAACAGGTTGTCGCGCGCGGTGTCGTTAACGTGACCGTCGAGCACGCCGACGCCGAAAACCTGCCTTATGCGGACGGCCGGTTCGACCTGCTCACCTGCCGCATCGCGCCCCATCACTTTCCCGACATCAACGCATTCCTGCGCGAGTCGGTGCGCGTGCTGCGTCCTGGCGGCATTCTCGCGGTCGTGGACAACGTCGTGCCCGAAGGGATAGCGGGCGACTACGTCAACGCCTTCGAAAAACTGCGCGATCCCAGCCATGGGCGCTGTCTCAGCGTGCAGGAGTGGCTGGAGGGTTACGCGCAGGCCGGCCTGCAACTGACCGAGCATGAAATCCTCGAAAAACAGATGGTCTTCGAAGATTGGGCCGCGCGTCACGACCCGGCGATGCAGTCCTATCTGCGGGCACTGCTCCGCCACGGGCCGTACGAAACGCAGGAGTTCCTCCATCCCCAACGCGAGGACGGCCGTACCCTCTTTCACCTGCAGGAAGGGCTGTTCATCGGACGCAAACAGAACTAGGTCGCGGAACCCCTTTTCCCGCCTTTTCTTTGCCCATTCCCCTGTTATGCAGTAGGCTTACATCAACTGAACTGATAAGCATGGCCGCTTGTGGTGCAGGGCCGGAAACCACCCCTGCTTCGCTAATATCTTCAAAGTTGAAAGAAACTCCCGCATAGAAGGAATCCCAATGACGAAAATTCGCTTTGGCACCGATGGATGGCGCGGACGCATGGCCGAAGACTACACCTTTGCCAATGTGCGCCGCTGTGCCCAAGGCTTTGCTAACTGGCTTTCGGACGAGGGCTATGCCTCTCAAACGGTCGTTGTCGGCCACGACCAGCGCTTTCAGGGTGAACACTTCGCCGCGGCCGTGGCGGAGGTTCTGGCCGGCAACGGCCTGCAGGTTCTGTTGATCGACGGTGCCGCGCCGACCCCGGTGATCAGCTTTGCTGCCGTCAATAACAACGCTGGCGGCGCCGTAAACATCACCGCCAGCCACAATCCGCCCGAGGACAACGGCTTCAAAGTGCGCGACGCCAGCGGCGGCGCGGTCCCGCCCGCTGGACTGGCCGCCATCGAAGCCCGTATCCCCGATTCAGACGGCGTACGGAGCCAATCTCTCGACGCCGCCCTCGCCGCCGGTACAGTCCAGCGTCATCAGCCGCAGGCAGCCTATCTCGCCCACCTCTCCAGCCTGATCGATGTCACCCGCATCCGCGACGCCGGCCTCAAGATCGTCGTCGACAGCATGTGGGGCAACGGCGCCGGCTGGTTGACCGAGATCCTCGGTGGCGGCAAAACCGAAGTCATCGAAATCCACGCGCAGCGCAATCCGATCTTCCCTGAAATGAACCGCCCCGAGCCGATTCCCCCCAATGTGGACGCAGGCTTGGCCGTCGCCCGCTCCGTCGAGGCCGACTGCATCTGTATTCTCGACGGTGACGCCGACCGCTGCGGCTTCGGCGATGAAAACGGCCAGTTCGTCGATCAGCTGCGCGTCTACGGGCTGCTCGCCTACTACCTGCTCGAGGTGCGCGGCGAACGCGGTCCGATTGTCAAGACCCTCAGCACGACCTCGATGCTGGATAAGCTGTGCGCGGCCTACGAGGTGCCCGTAGTGGAGACAGGCGTCGGCTTCAAATTCGTGGCGCCGGCGATGATGGAGCACGACGCGCTGATTGGCGGTGAGGAGAGCGGCGGCTACGCCTTTCGCAACCACGTGCCGGAGAGGGACGGCATCCTGTCCAATCTCTGCCTGCTGGACCTGATGGTGCGCACAGGCAAGAGGCCGACCGAGCTGCTTCAGCTTCTATTCGAAAAGGTCGGCGAGCACTTTTACGACCGGGTCGACATTCGCCTGACCGGCGACGATATGAAGGCCGCAGCCCAGCAAAGACTCGACAACGTCGATGTCAACGGGCTGAGGCTGGGTGGCATCGCCGTCACCGACCGCATCACCGTCGACGGCTACAAGTTCCCGATGGAGGATGGTGGCTGGCTGCTGGTGCGCTTCTCCGGAACTGAGCCGCTGATCCGGATCTACACGGAGACAACCCGCAAGGAAAATGTGGCGGCGATCCTTGCCGATGGCCAAAAACTGGCGGGGCTGTAGGCGAAAGCCTTCGTCGAGGACAGAGAACACGCCCATATCCCCCGTTCTAACAGTACGCCTCTCTGACCACGGGTGCAGTCCATTTTTGGGGTGAGAGTGGGCAGGCACAAGGTCTGCCCCTACCGTGGTCACGGCGGACGGTTTCTGGGCACGACGTGGGTGGGCGACAGGCGGCATAGACAGTACGCCGGCGACGCGGCGCCAACGTGGCATGGTGTAAGGGGGGCGTTGCGGGGGGATTCCCCCCGCACAAGGGAGGGCCGAAGGCCCGACCGCACAACTGCAGTGATCAGTGGTCAGAGGTCAGAAGGAACGGCACTTGCCCTGGTCGGGGACGCGAACTGGCTTTGGGTTGGTCGTTACCAGAGGTGTACGAAAGTTCACTCTTATTTTGGACTGCACCCTCTGACCACGACGTGCTTTCATGCAGTGATAATATGTGATAAAATTAACAAATAGCGTATGCCAGAAAAGGTCAAGTTCACCTCCTTTAGGAGGAGCTTCAGAATCGGATGCGCTGCCACATCGCCAATTGAGCGCAAATGACTGTTCCGACGCTGGTCGATAGCCACTGCCATCTGGACATGGAGCAGTTCGACGCCGACCGGGCCGCCGTGCTGGAGCGTGCGCAAGCCAACGGCGTGAATAGAATCGTCAACCCTGGCATCGATCTGGTCCACTGCCGGCAGGCTATCGAACTGGCCGACCAGCATCCGCAGGTGTACGCTGCGGTGGGAATCCACCCCAACAGCAGCGCCGATTTCAGCGAACAGACGTTGATACAGCTGCGCAAGATGGTCGATCATCCCAAGGTTGTCGCTATCGGAGAGATCGGCTTGGACTTTCACTGGGATACCGTCCCCCGCCGGCAGCAGGCACAGGCATTTCGAGCACAGCTGGAACTGGCCGCCGAACTGGGCTTGCCGGTCATCATCCATAACCGGGAGGCGTCGACCGACCTGGCGAAGATCCTGCAGGAGTGGGCGGCCAGCGCGCAAACGCACAATTCCCCCTTGGCACAGAAACCGTTTTGGGGCGTGCTCCACGCATTCTCCGGTGACGCTGCACTGGCGCAAGCGGCCCGCAGTTGGAATTTCGCCCTAGGTTTAGGCGGTCCGATTACCTTCAAGAACGCACGGGCATTGCACGAACTGGCGCCCCAATTGGATCTTGACCGCCTTATGCTCGAAACCGACGCTCCCTGGCTGGCGCCGCATCCATTGCGCGGGAAGCGCAATGAACCCGCGTACGTGACCCTGGTGGCCGAGAGGCTGGCCGAACTCCTGGCAATGTCTGTAGAGGAGATAGCGGCCCGCACGACCGCAGTCGCCTTCGAAATCTTTGCGCCCCTGGCGGGCGCCCGCAGCCCGGAAACGGCTGCAGTCGCTGCCGGCCAGTCGTCGCAATCTGCCGCCTGAACGCTATGTGACACTTTTTGTATGGTTGACCAGGTTCAAGTCGAACAACTTGCCGATACGGAAGCGAGACCCTTGGCGCAGGACAGGCCGCAGTTGATGCCGCGCTCGGGCGCCCTCGACGCGCGCGAAGGGATCGCGCACGACTATTTCCGCCGCGCGCTGTTGACGCCGCAGGACGCGTCGGCGCTGCTTGCGCCGGTGCGCGGGGGGCTTGAACAGGTCGAAGAAAAAATGAAGAGCGTTGACGCCGACGTGTTCGCGCCCCTGGCCAACGCCTTCCTTGAACTGATCGGCCAGGGCGGGAAGCGGTTACGGCCGGCGCTGGCGCTGCTGGCCGCAGGGCTCCAGGACGGCCACCCCGAGGTTAACAATTCACGCCCCAATGTCGAAGGAACGCCGGCGGCCCCGGATGAGGACCGTCGTCCGCGTACACTCATCGCTCTGGCAGCTGCTGTTGAGATGCTGCACACCGCCACGCTCGTTCATGACGATGTCATTGACGGCTCGCTCCTGCGTCGTGACGCGCCAACGCTCAACGCCTCCTGGAGCGCGGGGGCTACGGTTCTTGCCGGCGACTATATGTTCGCCCGCTCCGCCAAGTTCGCCGCCGAGACCGGCAATGTGCGCGTTATCACCATCTTCAGCGATACCCTGCGCGTGATCGTTGACGGCGAAATGCGCCAGCTCTCCGATCGCAACGACTTCCGCCAGGACCGCCAGGCCTATTACGAGCGCATCTATGCCAAAACGGCCAGTCTCTACAGCGCCGCTACCGAAGCTGCCGCGGTCCTGGTCGGCCTGCCGCCCGATCGGGTCCAGGCGCTGAAATCCTTCGGCTACCAGTTCGGGATGGCCTTCCAGATCGTGGACGACATCCTCGACTTCGTCGGCACTGACGCCACCCTGGGCAAGCCCGTAGGAAGCGACCTTCGCCAGGGTACCCTGACACTGCCGTTCCTCTACTACCTGCGCGAACTGCCCCAGCCGCAAAAGGTGGTGTCCCGGCTACTCCAGGCCAGGGAACGCGCCGACGCCGGCGACTCCGGCATCCTGTCCGCAACCGTGGAGGAAATCGTCCAGGCCGTGCGCGCCAGCGGCGCAATCGAGGCCAGCCATCAGGAAGCGCTTGGCTTTCTCGACCACGCGGTTCACGACTTGGCTCCCTTCAATGACAACCTCTGCCAGCGATCGCTCCTGGGCCTCTGCGCCTTCGTCGTACAGCGCACCAGTTGAATCGAAACCGCCTGCGGTCAGAGATCAACGGTTATCCCCGCGCAACGTCCGCCAACCCGCCTTTAGTCTACCGGCCCCGAGCCAGCTGCGAACCTGATGCTTAAACGATTTCGCGGCCAGGCAGACCCTCAAGGAGGCGGGGCCCTTCCGCAGACTGAAAGGAGACCACCGCCGACCGACCTGGTGATCGTAATCATCTCCTGGAACGTCTGGGACCATCTGCGCGCCTGCCTTGCCTCGATCGAACAGCAGAGCACACCGATAGACGAAGGACGCGCCAATAAAGCAGAGCACAAGGCCGCGTCCCATTCCGCTACCCCTGTCCGCCGCTTCGGACCGAACAACGAGGCCACTCTTCAGGTCGTGGTGCTCGACAACGCCAGCGAAGACGCCACGCCATCTCTCCTGCCAAGCCGCTTCCCCTGGGTGCAGACGATCTTCAGCGACGAAAACCTGGGGTTCACCGGCGGCAACAACCGGGCACTGGAAGCGATGGGGTTCGACCCCCGGCCGCCGCAGAATAGAGAAGAAGCTCCCGAGCAGCCCGGCGCCTCCCGTCCCGCTGCCAAGGCGCGTTTCATCTACTTCCTCAACCCGGACACCGAACTCCTGCCCGGCAGCCTCTGGGCGCTCTATAACGGCATCAACGAGGACGAAATGATCGGCGCCATCGGCCCGCAGCTGCGCTACACCGACGGTGCACTCCAAAGCAGCCGCCGGCGCTTTCCCGGTCCCCTCACCGGCTACTTCGAGAGCACCTGGCTGGAGCAACTGTGGCCCCGCAATCCGTGGACCCGCCGCTATCACCTCGCCGACTGGCCGGCCGACTCACGCCAGGACGTAGACTGGCTGGTCGGCGCAGCCCTCCTGGTGCGGGGAGATGTGTTGGCCGATCTCGGCGGATTCGATCCGCAGTTCTTCATGTACAGTGAAGAGACCGACCTCTGCCGCCGCATCAAGCGCGCCGGTTGGCGCGTCGTTTACGACCCGGGCGCGATCGTCATCCACGCCGAAGGCCGCAGCAGCGGCCAGGTCAGCGCCCAGCGCCATATCCTCTTCAACCGCAGTAAAGTACGTTATGTACACAAGTGGCGAGGCCCTATGTGGGCGGAGCTGCTGCGGCGCTATCTGCTCCTTGAGTTTCGCCTGCAGATTGCGAGCGAATCCCTCAAATCACTTCTGGGCCACAAACGGGACCTGCGCCGCACCCGCGTCGCCGCCTACCGGGACGTTCTGGCAAGCGGACTGGAATAGGGCGCTCCCCTCACTCCCCATTCTTCCTATCCCCCTGTCTCTTCGTGTAAGATGCTGCTGAACGCGCTGCCGCTTCACCCTGTCAGCGCAACCTACCAGGAGAAATTTCAGTGGCCCGATTTCAAACCAAGCCGATCAGCGGCGCACGCGACTTTCTGCCGCTGGACGTGCTGCGCCGCCAATACGTCATCGACGTGATCGAACGCGTCTACCAAAGCTACGGCTTTGAACCGCTCGACACACCGGTGATGGAACGCTTGGATACCCTGCTCGGCAAGTACGGCGAAGAGGGCGATCAGCTCATCTTCCGCGTCGCCAAGCGCGGCGCCAAGCTGCAACGCGCGCTTGCCGACGCCCCGACCGAAGACGAGATCTCCGACGCCGGCCTGCGCTACGATCTGACCGTCCCGCTCGCCCGCATCGTCGCCGAGTACAGCAATCAACTGCCCCGATACTTCAAGCGCTACCACATCGCGTCCGTCTACCGCGCCGACCGCCCCGCCAAGGGACGCTTTCGCGAGTTCTACCAGTGTGACCTCGATGTCGTTGGTTCCTCCAGCCAGCTTGTCGAAGCCGAGGTCCTCAACGCTGGCGCCCAGGTTCTGCAGGAGTTGGGCTTCCGCGGACGCGATGCGTCCGGCTTTCTGCTGCGGCTTAACCACCGCGGCGTCCTGCGCGGTCTGATGGAGGTGACCGGCGTGCCCGCCGAGCTGGAGTCGGACGCACTGGTCGCCGTCGATAAGCTCGACAAGATCGGCCTGGAGGGCGTGGAAAAGGAGTTGCACTCGCGCGGAATCGATCAGGAGGCCGCGACAGCCCTTTTGGAACTGATGGCCGCGGCTCCGGACGACACCGACGCCGTGCTCTGCTGGCTGGAAGAAAGGCTGGCAAGTTCCGCCAACGGCGCGCAAGCAGTGGCTGAACTGAAAAACGTGGTGACGCTGACAGCATCAGGCCCGGCCGGCTGCCACATCCGCATCGATCCATACTTGGCGCGCGGCCTGAGCTACTACACCGGGCCCATCTACGAGATCGAGTTCCCTACATTGAGCGGCTCCGGCGGCGCCGGAGGACGCTACGACGATCTGATCGGAATGTTCAGCAACCGCTCGATCCCCGCCTGCGGCTTCAGCCTGGGCCTGGAGCGCATCCTCCTGATCATGGAGGAGCGCGGCCTCTTCCCGCAAAAGCTGGCCGGACAACCCCAGGTGCTGATCACAAATTTCGACAAAGATACCTTGGCCGCCAACGTAGAACTGGCACATACCTTGAGAGAGGCCGGCCTGCGCGTCGATCTCTACCCCGACCTGGACAACCTGGGCCGCCAGTTCAGATATGGCGAGGAGCGCAACATCCCCGTAGCCCTTTTGCTTGGGGGGGATGAGTTGGCGGCCGGTACCGTCACCGTCAAAGACCTGAACAGCGGCGAGCAGGAGTCGGTGGCGCAAGCAGATGTGGCCGACCGCCTCCTTGCATGACGCCAACGAGGTTGGCATAGGCGCCAGGAAATTACCTTATTTTGCAATCTGTAAGATATAATCGAACAACCGCCACACAACAGTATATTCCTCACCTTATTCAGATCTGCAGTTGTCAATTTCCATACATTTCCTTGAGGAGGAACCAATGAAGCAATCAGTCTTAAGTCGACGTCAATTCCTGCAACTGTCAGCCGGTGTGACCGCCACTTCGTTCCTGGCAGCCTGTGTAGCCCCGGCCGCGCCCGCAGATAGCGGTGACGCAGGCGGTATGGAGTCCGTGACCATCGATGTCTGGGCCTATCCCCGCACCGAAAACGACGGCGACATCGTCTATGCCCCTCTGAATGAGGGATTCCATGCAGCCCACCCCGACATCATGGTGGAGGTCGAAGTACAGCCCTGGGGCGGGCGTCGCGAGAAACTCTACGCCGCCGCCGCCGCCGGTGAAGCGCCCGATATCTGGGATGCTACCACCGATACCGTGCCGGCCTATATCACCAAAGACGTAATTCTTGGTCTTGACGATCATCTCACGGCCGACGATCTGGCCGACTATACCGCTGCCGAAGTCGAAGCGGCGAGCCTTGATGGTGTTCTCTACATGCCGCTGATCGAAGCCGAAGTCAACGGCATCGCCTACAACGGCGGCTTGCTGTCAGAACTGGGCTATGACCCTGCCACCGCCTCATTCGGGACCTGGGACGAACTCTACGCCTTGGGTGAGCGGGCCGCAGAACAGAACTGGTATCTGGAAAGTCTCAGCACCTTCAGCTGGGGCGGCTTCCTGGTAACGGTCCACGAAGCAGGCGGCCAGGTGTATACCGACGACCGCACCGACTCCAATTTCCTCGAACAGCCCGTTATCGACGCCCTGACCCGTTGGGTCAAAGAGTTCCAGGAGGGTTGGGTCCCCCTGGAATACGCCATCGGCAGCGTCGATGAACAGGGTGGCCTGCCCGACTACTGGCTTTCGTTGGAACAGGTCACCGCGCGCAGAGAAGATGCAGCCTGCGTCCAGGACGTTGAAGCGAACCCGGATCTCGAGTATGTAATCGGCCACCCCCGCAGCATGGACAGCTCAATTACCGCGGTTTCCGGCATCGTTTCGGGCCAGGGTTGGGCCGTCACCAGCCAGAGCGACGCGGTTGATGCTGCGGTTACATGGGTCAAGTACATGATTATGCCGGAACAGGTCGGGACACGCGCCAACTTGGCAGGCACCACGCCCGTCGGCACCAAATCCAGGGAAATCTGGAGTCCTGCCCCCTGCACAGCCGAGTACGTAGACCGTTTCGGACCGCTGCTGTTCGCCGGTGTCGACACCAATACCCTCTGGCAGGAGAGTAAAGTTGTCGCCGGCCCGCAGTTCCAGGCCGCCGTGCTTGGTCAGGCCACCGTCGAAGAAGCGTTGGAGACCATCAAGACGGAGATCGACGCGCTTCTGCTCGAACAGTACGGATAATGGAGTCAACGCCTTTACAGTAGGCCCAACAAAGATCGCAGAGTTGCGGAGAAGCAGGACAGACTCCCGCCCCGACAACTCTGCGATTTTTTGTTCGGATTGGAGAAACTGATCATGGCTGTTGCCGGTTCATCCCAGCGCAATACCTCCCAATTCCTGAAACGACTGCGGAGCTCCCTGCCCTGGTATCCCTTCATCATCATCAACGCCCTGGTCTTCGTGATCTTCAATTTAGTCCCCTGGGTTTCGATGTTCCGCTACAGCATCCTGAAGACCGATCTGCTCTCGACGCGCGAATTCGTTGGGCTGGGTCACTTTGTGCGCATGCTGACCGATGCCAAGCTGCACAAAGCCATGCTCAACACAGCCTGGTTTACCCTCATGTATATCCCGCTCCTGGTGGTGGCATCGCTCGGCGTGGCTATACTGGTGAACCGGCCGCTTCGGGGCATGAAAGCCTTCCGCGCGATCTACTTTCTTCCCAACATTACGTCAGTGGCCGTCCTTGCCCTGATCTTTCGCCGCTTTCTTTCGCCGCGTCCCGATGGCCCCCTCAACTTCCTGATCGGGCTTGTCGGCATTCCACCCCAGAAATGGCTCATCGATGTCACCCAGGCTATGCCCAGCATCGTCGGCATCAGCCTCTGGGAGGCGTTCGGCTACTTCATGGTCATCTGGCTGGCCGGGCTGCAGGCCATCCCTAATGAACTCTATGATGCCGCCAAAGTGGATGGCGCCAACGGATGGCGCCTTCACCGCTACGTCACCATTCCGTTGCTGCGCCCGACCGCGGCCTTCATCATCGTCATCGCCACCATCGGCGCACTGCAGGTCTTCGGCTCAATCTTTATCCTGACAGGCGGCGGGCCTGTAAACGCGACAACGACCGTGGTCTACCAGATCTACAACGAAGCCTTCAACTTCGGCCGCTTTGGCTACGCGTCCGCCCTGTCGATTCTCTTCTTTGCAATTATTCTGATCATCGCACTGATTCAGTCCCGGTATCTGCGTTTTGGCGACGACGTGTATTAGCTGACTTGTATGGAGAATTGCCGGTCATCGAGGATAACCCTTGTCTGGAGGGACCGGTGCCTGACTCCTGAACTTGGAACCATCACTTTGGAGTTCTGCAGATGGCTGTTTCAGAAACCACCACCACGTCAGTCGAAAAACCCAACCTGATCCGAGAGGCGATCATCTACATACTGATGGCGGCGGTGGCGATCACGACCGTTGGGCCGTTCTTGATCATGCTGTCGGTGTCTCTCACGCAAAACATCCGCTTTATCATCTTTCCAATTGAGCTGATCCCGTCGCCGATGACATTGGAGAATTTCCAGACACTCTTTGCCCGGACAGACGCGCTGCGCTGGCTCTTCAACAGTGTCTATGTCGCGGTCATTTCAACTCTGGGCGGCGTGATCACTTCGAGCATGGCCGGATATGCCTTTGCCAGAGGCAATTTCTGGGGCAAAAATGTCATCTTCATGCTGTTCCTGGGCATCCTGATCATGCCCGATACCGCCCTGATCGTGCCGCAATTCGTCGTTCTTTCCCGGTTAGGGCTGGTGAACACCTACACGGCTCTGATCGGTCCCTGGTTCGCATCCATTTTCGGAACTTTTCTGCTGCGCCAGGCCTACTTGAGCATCCCCCGCGACTACGACGACGCTGCAACCATCGACGGCGCCAACCTCTGGCAGAACTGGTGGCACGTGCTGATGCCGCAGGTCGTACCCACCATGGCGACACTGGCCGTCCTCCGCTTTATGGGCAACTGGAACTCCTTCTTCTATCCCATGATCGTCACATCCAAATCGGACATGCGCACCCTGACCGTTGGCCTTGGCACGGTGGCCCGCTCCGGCGGCGATGCAGGGTTGGATATGGCCGGCGCAGTTATCGGTTTTCTGCCAACCTTGATCGTGTTCGTACTCATGCAGCGATATATTATCCGCGGTATCTCCCTGAGCGGCGTGAAAGGCTAAATATTCGCATGGCGCAAGAACGCAAGATTCTCTACCTGCCCCCTGTCGGCCTCTCCGAAGATATTCTCTCCCCGAAGGCCGTCTCCATACTGGAGAGCTTGGGCACCGTCATCTGGAACGAGCTCGACCGCAACTACACAAGCGATGAACTGCTTGAGATGATCCCCGGCGCGTCAGTCGTGATCACCTCCTGGGGATCGCCCCTGATCACCGAAGAACACGTAGCCGCAGCCGACGACCTGCAGATCGTCGGCCATGCCGCCGGCTCGGTCAAGACCCGCTTGGCGGATTCCGGCCACGAACGCGGCGTCGTGCTCCTTAGCGCCGCCGACGTTATCGCCGAATCCGTCGCCGAATACACGCTCTGGGCAATGCTCAGCGGTCAACGCAATCTCTGGCCTTACGAACAGACCATGAAGGTCGAACGCGGCTGGAAACCCGCCCCCAACTGGCCTGGACACTCACTTTACTCCAAAAAAGTGGGGCTCGTCAGCGCCAGCATGGTCGGCCGCCGCGTCATCGGCCTGCTCAAACCATTCAACTGCGATGTGTCGGTCTATGACCCTTATGTCAGCCAGGAAGACGCCCGCTTGCTCGATGTACGCAGCGTCTCGCTGGAAGAGATCTTCGCTGGCTCCGATATCATCTCGGTGCACGCTCCAATCACCCCCGAAACCAGGAAGATGATCACCGGCGCCCATTTCCAGTCGATTCCAGACGCCGCGCTCTTCATCCACACCGCCCGCAGCTGGGTGCTGGATCAGGATGCCCTGGTTGCCGAGCTGCAGAAGAACCGCTTCAACGCCTACATCGATGTCTTTGAGCCGGAACCCTTGTCCCCCGACCATCCCATCCGCGATCTCGACAATGTCTTCCTCTCCCCTCATGTCTCCGGCCACACCGTCGAGAATCGAATGCGCCTGGTCGAAGAGGTCGTACGCGACGTCCAACGCTTCTACAACAACGAACCGTTGCGGTTGGTCGTGCCGTATGAGAAACTGAAGATCATGGCCTGACGCCATATTGCAGTGACCGGTCACTGAGAATCGGTCACCGGGAAATGGGGAACACAGTGTTACCGCAGCACGCTCGGGCAGTGATCATCGGCGCAGGAATCGCCGGCTGCAGCGTGGCATACCACCTGACGAAACTTGGATGGCGGGATATCGTCGTCGTTGATCAAGGCCCACTCTTCGAGACCGGCGGCTCAACATCGCACGCGCCGGGCCTGGTTTTCCAGATCAACGCCTCCAAAACCATGACCGAGTTCGCGCGCCACACCGTCGATCTCTGGACACAGATGGAGCTTGACGGTGAGCCATGCACCCGGCAGGTCGGCAGCATGGAGGTCGCCTGGACGCCGGAGCGGCTCACAGACCTGAAACGCAAGCACGGCTACGGCCTCACCTGGGGCGTGGATTGCCATCTGCTCAGCCCGGAAGAGGCCCGCGCCCGCTTTCCACTCCTGACCGATCGTATTTTTGGCGCCCTCTACGTTCCCTCCGACGTCCAGACCAAGGCCACCAGGTCGGCAGAGGCGATGGCGCGCGCGGCCGAGCGAAACGGCGCCCAATTCTTCGGCGGCGTCAAAGTGACCGGCTTCGGCATCGCCAACGGCCGCATAACCTCTGTGAAAACTTCGCAAGGGGAGATCGAGACCGAACTGGTCGTAGCCGCCACCGGCATATGGGCGCCCAAGGTCGGCGGCATGGCCGATGTGCCGATCCCGCTGTCGCCAATGCAGCACCTCTATGCCGTTACCACACCTCTGCCTGAACTGGCCGGTGCCACCGAGGAGATATCTCTCCCCTTCCTGCGCAACCAGGACAAGGCGATGTACTTCCGGCAGGACCACGAGAGCATCGGCATCGGCTCCTACCAGCACGAACCACTCCTGTTGGATGCCGCCGAACTCCCCGAGCGCGCAGTGAACGGCTTGCCCCCCGCTGAAATGCCTTTCCCTTCGGCCCACTTTGAGGCCGCACTGACTGCAACGGGTGAACTGATGCCCGGGCTCAAAGATGTCGGGTTGACGCGGCGCCTCAACGGCATCTTCTCATTCACCAACGATGGTTTCCCCGTGCTCGGCGAATCTCCCCAACTGCCCGGCTTCTGGTCCGCCCAAGCCGTCTGGATCACGCACGCGGGCGGCGTGGGCAAAGCAGTCGCTGAATGGATCGTAGAAGGTGAGCCCACAACCGACCTGCACGAGTGCGACATCCGGCGCTTCCATCCGCACGCCCTCAGTCGTCCCTACGTCCGCGCCCGTGCCGCCCAGCAGTACCGCGAGGTCTACGACATCATCCACCCGCGTCAGCAGATGGCCCACCCCCGCAACCTGCGGCTGACGCCCTTCTTTGCCCGCCAGCAGGCGTTGGGCGCCGTCTTCTTCGAGAACGCCGGCTGGGAACGCCCCCAGTGGTACGACGCCAATCTGGACCTACTCAGTTCGCTCAAAGTGGACGGTACAGAACGCGAGGGTTGGGCCGCGCAGGAATGGTCGCCGGCTGTCGCCGCCGAGCATGCCGCGACACGGGAACGGGTGGCGCTGTTCGATCTGACGCCCTTCGCCATCTTCGAGATGACCGGACCCGGCGCGCTCGCCGCGCTGCAGCGCCTGGCAGCCAACGACATGGACAGACCAGTCGGCGCCATCACCTACACCGCCATGCTGACCCCGCGCGGCGCCATCAAGTGCGACCTGACCGTCACGCGCCTGGGCGAGGAGCGCTTCATGATCGTGACCGGCGGCGCTATGGGCCTCCACGACCTCGACTGGATGAACGAGCATCTGCCCGGCGACGGCTCGGCCACCCTGACCGACATCTCCGCGGGACAGTGCTGCATCGGCCTGTGGGGACCGCACGCCCGCGACCTGCTCAGCCGCGTCTGCGAAGACGACCTGAGTGACGCGGCCTTCCCTTATCTGACCGCCAAGCGAATAACTGTCGCCGAGGTCCCCGTGCTCGCCCTGCGCATCTCATACGCCGGCGAACTCGGCTGGGAGCTTTACGCCCCGTTCGAACAGGGCCCGCGCCTGTGGGACATCCTCTGGGAGGCGGGCGAGCCGCTTGGTGTGATCGCGGCCGGCGGTGGCGCCTTCGATTCGCTGCGGCTTGAAAAGGGCTATCGGCTCTGGGGGCAGGACATCCACACCGAGTACAATCCCTACGAGGCCGGCATCGGTTTTGCCGTACGCATGGACATAGGTGATTTCATCGGCCGCGATGCGCTCACCGAGTTGCGCGCGCAAGGCAACAAGCGCCAGCTCTGCTGCATGACCCTGGACGACCCGGACGCCGTCGTCATGGGCAAAGAGCCGATTATGGACGGAGACCGCGTTCTGGGCTACGTCACCAGTGCCAACTATGGCCACACCATCGGCCGCGGCATCGTCTATGGCTACCTGCCGGTCGACTACGCCGCAGAGGGAACCAGCGTCGACATCCTTTATTTCGGCGAACGTCTTCCGGCTAAGGTCACAAAAGAGCCGCTCTACGACCCGCGCGGCACCAAAATGAAGGCATAACAGACATCTGGCTGCTAGCCACTAGAAACTCAAAACTCAGAACCACCGGAGCTACTCCCAATGCAACAAACACTACTCATCGACGGTCTCAAACGCCGCCGCCTGCCCATAAACCTGCGCCAGAGCGGAAACAGCGACGCCCGCATGCTCATCTCGACCCGCATCAGGAAGTCTCCCTGGTGGCATCTGTCCAAAGCCGCCGGCTGCTGGGCCTACACCACCTACAACCACCAGTACCACCCCCGCGCCTATATCAAGCCCGAAGACGGCGGCATGCTCGCCGAGTACAAATACCTGACCGAGCACGTCAGCATGTGGGACGTGGCCGTCGAGCGCCAGATCCAGGTTAAGGGCCCTGACGCCGCCGCCTTTGTTGATTATGTCATCACCCGTGATGTGCACAGCCTGTTGCCCACCATGCAGGCCCGCTATGTGATCCTATGCAACCAGTACGGCGGCATCATCAACGACCCGGTCCTGCTGCGCGTTGCCGACGACGAGTTCTGGTTCAGCATCTCCGATTCAGATGTGCTGCTCTGGGCGCAAGGCGTCAACTCCACCGGCAGATTCAACGTCGACATCCACGAGCTCGATGTCTCTCCGGTGCAGATACAAGGCCCCAAATCGGCCGCGCTTTTGGAGAAGATGGTCGGCCCCCACGTCCGCGAGATGCCCTACTACAGCCTGATCCACGACACGGTCAACGGCCATCCCGTTACAATCTCGCGCACCGGTTTCTCCGCCGAACTCGGTTTCGAAATCTACCTGCATAACGCCATGCTCCACGCCGACGACGTCTGGCCCTACATCCTTGAGCAAGGCGAAGAATTCAACCTGGGGGTCATCGCGCCCAGCCATATCCGCCGCATCGAGGCGGGCATCCTCTCCTACGGCCAGGACATGGACATCGAGAACAACCCCTACGAGGTGAGGCTCGGCTGGCAGGTGGACCTGGACAAAAGTGACTTCATCGGCAAAGAGGCGCTTACGCGGATCAAGCAGGAGGGGGTCAATCAGCGGCTGGTCGGTCTGCGCGTCGGCGGCGAACCGATCGTCTGGTATAACGAGGATTTCTACCTGGTCAAAGATAACGACTCCGGCGACGACGTCGGCTACGTCACCAGCGCCTTCTGGTCTCCGGCCCAGGACTCAAACATCGCCCTGGCCGTCATGCCGCGCTCCCACTGGAAACGCGGCACCCAGGTCAAAGTCCAGCTCCCCGCCGTCGGCGTCGTCGACGCCGAAGTCGTGCGCGTCCCCTTCGTCGACCCGACCAAGGAGCTTCCCAAGACGGAGTTGTAAAGTGGCAGTGGCCGCTGAAGAGTGGTAGGCAAAGGATCTGGACGCGGGCACTTCGGCGAAAATACGTATCTACGGCGCGACACAAAATTAGAGGTCAAGCCAGTCAAAGTCGTTACGAGTGCATCCCAAAGTGGGGGTGAGCTCTCGCCAATCTCTGGCAGCGACCAAACCATGGTCAGCCCGCGATCCGATCTGCGGCAGAGGAAACAGCAACTCTCACTCCTCACTTCTCTTACCTCTCTCCTCGCCTTTCTTGGGCAATCGGGCCTTCGGCCCTCCCTTGTGCGGGGGGGACCCCCCGCAACGCCCCCCATTAGCTAGCCCACCGAGCTGGTTCTTCCCCACCATTGTGTCAACCCAACAGTATTCTCCTCAAACGCTCCGGTAGGGGCAGGCCTTGTGCCTGCCCTATGCCTCTCCCAAAGCCTGAAATCAATTTCGAACTCAACTGGCATGAATTCCCCGCCAGACCACTACGACCCCAAAATTGGGACGTACTTTTCGTTAATTACCCCTTGAACAAGTGTCACTGTCGTTATATACTTTACCGACAATATCCAAAGGAGAAAGATCCCCCCATGACCGAAGAGAGTGAAGATCGCCTGGACCGCATCGAGCGTATTTTAGAACAGAGTGCCAAAGAGCACGCAGAGTGGTTCACCCACATTGAGAGGATGTTCGCCAACGCTGCCGAACAGTTCAACCGTAACGAAGAACGATTTAGTCGCAACGAAGAACTTTTCAGCCGCAACGAAGAACGGCTCAGTCGCAACGAAGAACTTTTCAACCGCAACGAAGAAAGATTCAGCCGCAATGAAGAACGGCTCAGCCGCAACGAAGAACTTTTCAACCGCAACGAAGAAAGATTCGCCGCACTGGGCGAGAGACTTGACCAGCTGTCCCGTGATATCGGCTTTTTGTACGCCGTCGTGAATGGACATGTCGCACAGTCCACGCCGCCGGCCCATCACGACTAACACCAAGAATCAGGGGCGGGAAATAAGCAGTGGGCCAGCCTCCTCGGTATCTTAGCCCCTCAACCGCCGGCTACCTCCGGAGCGCTTGGCCGCTCCTCTTGCCTTGACTCGCAGCGAGGGCGGGTTGAATCACAACCCGCCCAGCCCAAACGCCTCTCCCAAATCCACCGTCGTGCCGCTCGCAATGGCCCGCTTGATCCCCGCTTCAAACTGCAGCTCCTGCAATCCAGCCAAGCCCGGTATCGGCGGCGGCGTCCCATCCCGCACGCTGTCCAGGTAAGCGTTGATCGCCTTGCCGAACGAGTCCCGGTACTGGTCCCAGCGGGATATATCAAACGTCAGGTTGTGCCGCTCATGGCGGCCCGTGCGGTAGTCGATCACTTCCATCTCGCCGTCCAGGTCCCGCATACTCAGCCGCCCGTGCTCGAACGCGAAGGTCAACTCGTAGAGCGGCAGTCTTGTATCGATGTCGGATGTTCCGATAAGCGTGCCGGTGGCGTCGTTTTCCAAGCGCGCAGCCACCGTCACGTTGCGCGATTCATCGGCGCCCGCGCCTGGCGAGGACGCCTGCGCGCTGATGCTGGCTGCCGGCCCCATGAAATACAGCAACAGGTCGATGCAGTGACTCCAGCAGTTGTAGTGCACCATGCCCGTGAAATGCACCGGCTGCCCGAACGCCTTCTGCTCCACGATCTCGCGCGCCAGCCGCGTCTGGTCAAAGAAGCGGTAGTTGAAGACCATCGCTGTCTCCACGCCCGCACCGTGCGCCGCCCGCATCATCGCGCGCGCATCGAAAAAATCCTCCTCGACCACGTTCGCCTGCCCGTGCCGCGCCGCCAGCGGCTTCTCGAAAAACAAACGCTTCGGCCCGTGCGGCAGCAGCGCGTTCGCCGCGTCCAGGCGGTCAGTCTCCTTGGTAAAGATCAGGCAGGTATCCGGCTCGTCCGCCATCAGGTCGGCCGCATCCGCCGCCACGCGCCCGCCGAACTGCTCTGCCACGGCCTCCGCTTTGCTGCGCGTCCGGTTCAAATAGCTGAGCTGGATATCCTCGCGCTCAACGATATAGGGCAGATAGTTCCTCTCGGCCACGCCGCCGGTACCCACGACTGCAATCTTCATTGTCATCCTTTTCCCCTCAGGTCTGATTTTCTGATTTCAAGTTACTCTTCGATCAGGCGGAAATGATAAGTGCCGGAGCCCACCTGGAATGTGATGGCGTCCCCGCTCTCCTCGCCCGCGCCGATACCCGCAACGCGCGGTCTGAACATTCCCTCTTCCCAGATTGGTCTTTCACCTTCGCTGACAGCCACCGCCCCCAGCCCCAACTTAGGCACGCTGACCTCCGCCGTCGTGTTGACGGGGATCGTCACCTGCATATTGAACCCACCCGCGTTCCGCTGCCAAGCCGTTGCCACCGCGCCCGACTGCGTCCTGACCTCCGCCTCCACCTCGGTCAGTCCGCCGACCACACTCGGGCTGATCGCGATCGTCCGGTAACCGGGGCTGGTTGGGCTGATCCCTGCCAGCGTCCGGTAGAAAAAGACCTCTGTGCTGCAGAACATCTTCATGTTCAGGCTCAACTCCTCCTCCGGATCGCCGTTCCAAGACTCCCACACCGTCGTCGCGCCCTTGGCGATCTGCTCGCCCCAGCTCGGAAAAGTCGTCTGCGCCATAAGCTCGGCCATAACCTCCGCCTGCCCATAGCGCGGCAGCGCGTTCTCCAGCGCCGCCGTGCCGATGATGCCCGTCGTCAGGTGCCCGTTCTGGCGCACGCGGATATCCTCGACCAGGTTGGCCACAACCGCCTCTACCCTGTCTGTCGGAACCAGGTCAAGGTGCAGCGCCACCGCGTTCGCGGTCTGGCTGCCGCCCCCGTACTGATTAGTCTCTTCGTCCAGAAACTCGCGGTTGAACGCATCCCTGATCTCCCCCGCCAGCGCACCGTACCGCTCCGCGTCATCCGCCTCGCCCAGAACACGCGCCGCCTGCGCCAGGATCCAAACGCAGTGCTGGTAATGGGCCGTCGACGTGAGCGCCATCGGCGTATGCAGCGGCTTGAAGCTGGAAGTCCCATCCACCTGCGGTTCCATATGGTCCCCCAGCCCATGGCGCATAATATGCCCTTCCGCCAGCGCGCCGTAAAACGCCATCATCCGCTTCAGCGGACCGTAATGCCTCGCCAGCACGCGCCCGTCGCCGTAATGCCGGTAGACCTGCCACACATAAATCGGGTAGGTGCTCGCCCAGTCCATCCAACGCAGATACGGATCCATCGTCGTGCGCCAGTGCAGCGGAGCCACCACCGGAACATCGCCGTCCCCCTTCTGCGCATCAGCGATGTCCTCCAGCCACTTCGCCCAGAAACTAGCGCTCTCAAAGTTGTAGAGATAGTCCTCGGTGATAAAGCCCGGATCCCCCAACCATGCCACCCGTTCCGAACGGTCGGCCGCGTCCTGCGAAATGCTCTGGAAACTCCCCCGCAGCGTCCAGTGCACATTGCTGTGAATCCGGTTAAAGAGCTCGTTCGAACAGCGAAAACGGCTCCCGGTCCCCACCGCCGTATGCACAACGCGCCCCTCCACGCTTTCCAACGTGGGCACACCCGGCCAGCCTGTAACTTCAACGTAGCGGAAACTGTGCAGCGTGAACCTCGGCTCCCAGACCTCGACGCCACTGCCTCTGAGCGCATAACTGTCCGTCTGCCGCGCGCAATGATGTACGCCTCCGTCGCGGCCGATCCCCTGTCTGTAATCCTCTTCAGAATCCGGCGCGTTGGTCAGATTGCTGCGTGCGTCCAGCGTTCCGTCCCCATACAAACAGGTCCCGTGCAGCAGCGTAACCGTCGCGCCCGCCGGTCCCCGCACCCGCAGCCGGCACCAGCCGGTGATCGTCTGTCCCAGGTCGAAGATATGCACGCCCTCGCTCGGGTTGGTAATCGTGCCCGCCGGCAGCGTCTCGATCACGCGCGTCGCCGGCATACTTTGCGCAACCAGCGCGCCCCCGGGCGCGTCCACGGCCACAGCCGGCTGCCAGCCCGCGTCGTCGTAACCAGGGCTGTCCCACCCCTCTTTTTCCAAGCGCGCGTCGTAACGCTCGCCGTTGTTGAAATCGTTATACGTAATCGGCCCCGGCGCCGTCTTCCACTCGCCATCGGAGACAATGCTGGCCTGCCCGCCGTCCTCGTACTCAACGATCCCCTGCAGCAGCAGTCTCGGCCTGTGCCCGTAAGGCGTGCGGTGGCTGGGCGACGGCGGGATGTCCTCCTCCGCACTGTACCAGCCATGCCCCAGCATGACGCCGAAAACGTTGGCCCCCGGCTGCAGCAACGCCGTGACATCGTGGCTTACGTAAAGCACCCGCGCGCCCAGCGCAAAAGGTTGGTCGTTGCTGTAGTACGTGTTCCCGGGGTCCAGCACACTCTGCCCCACCTTGGCGCCGTTCACATGCAGTTCCCCGTAACCCAGCCCGGACAAGTGAACAGTCGCCCGCCGCACCGGCCTGTCCAGGGTAAACTCTCGCCGCAGCAGCGGCGCGGAGATCGAACTGTCGGCCGCGCCGATCCAGCCCCCCTGCCAGTCGCCCGCTTCCAGCAGCCCCATGCTGAACATCGCCGGAGCGCTGAAGTCGCTGGCACTTCCATCCCCGTCCCACACCCGCACCGCCCACCAGCAGCGCTCATTGCTCTCCAGCGCCGCGCCTCCGTATTCGACATGCGCCATTTCAGACGATTCGACCCGGCCGCTGTCCCATTTGTCGCCGACCCCGGCCGCCAGATTGGCTTCGCTGCTGGCAACCAGGATCCTGTAGGCCGTCTGGCTCTGGCCGCGCCCCTCCGCGCGCAGCAGCCAGCTGAAACGCGGTTTTCGGGCGTCGATGCCCACCGGGTCGACGGCGTATTCGCACTGCAAATCAAAGGGGGTGATCATCGTGCTACCGTGTCCGCATGAACAGGGGTAAGCAACTCCGAGCCGTATTGTACCAGAATTCCACTCATCAACAGGAGTGGGAGCGCATGCAGGGACGTTCGAGACCTGTGGTTGAGCATGCCTCCAAACTGAAGTCGGTAAAAGGGAAATCTTCCGTTGGATGGGGGAGAAAATGACAAGTGGCCCAAAATAGAGTCATTTGCGGCGCCACTACGGTTTCTGCTATGATTCAGCGGCCGGTCCACAGCATGTCGACTGCGACGCTGGTCTCCAAACTTCGTCCGATCATTGCGGTGAACCGCAGACCTTCACCCGAAAACTTGAACTGCAGATCAAACAGTGTAGACAGCCGAATCCTTCCATAATCTTTGTCCCATTCAGGAGGAATCCCATGACCCGAAAAGCACAAGCTTCCCTGACGCGCCCCGTCTCCCGCCGTGCCTTCCTCAAGACAGCCGGCGCCGGCGCCGCTTTCGCCGCGCTCAGCGCCTGCGCCGCGCCCGTAGCCGCGCCCGCCGAAGGGACCGGCGGCGAAGAAGCCATGGCCGAACCGCAGGAACTGAACATCGTCTACTGGGCCGATAGCAACGACTTCTTCCAAGGCGTCATCGACCAATATCAGGAAGAGACCGGCAACATCGTCAACTATGAAGTCGCCCCAGCGGTTTACATCGAATGGCAGCAGATGATGACGACACGGCTGGCATCGGGCGATACCGGCACTGATGCCTTCCACTCCGACGACTTCCAGGCCTCCATCTATGGCGCCGCCGGCTGGCTCTCCCCACTCGAGCCCGTCGTCGAACTCTATGACATCGACCTTGATGACTGGCCCCAGACGTTGATCTACGATGTTTCCTCCTGGGACGGCGCGCTTTACCGCATCCCTTGGGGCAACGACACCGAGATTTTCTTCTATCGCACCGACTACTTTGAAGAAGCCGGCGTGTCTCCACCCACCGACTGGAACGAACTCGTCGAAGTAGGCACGGCCCTCACCGACGAGGACGCAGGCATCTACGGCATCGCCCTTTCCGCCACCATCGGCGGCCAGCTGGGCAACGAGATCCAGCACTGGACAAACCAGGGCGGCGGCGCCATCAATGACCTAGACAATGACGGCGCACGCGAAGCCCTCGCCTTCTATAAGGCGCTTTACGCCGAACACAACATCGCCCCCGACTCCGCTCCGCAGGAGGACTATAGTTCCGTCTTCCAGGGCTGGCTCTCTGACAAGTACGCTATGTGGTGGTGCTGGGACGGCTTCTTCGGCGCCATGCGCACCAACGAGGAGTTCTGGGCCGATCAGGTTTCCGCATTCCTGCCGCCAATGGGACCGGAAAACGCCGAGACGATCACCGGCTGCTGGGGCTGGTCCGTAGTCGCCAGCTCGCCTAAACAGGAACTGGCCAACGAGTGGATCGGCTTCACCGCCCGCTCTGATGTCATGAAGCAGCAGATCTATCGCGGCCGCGTTCCCGCCCGCGTATCCCTTTGGGCCGACCCCGAAGTCCAGGATCTCGCACCCTCGTCGCCCTTCCTGCTGGATCTGGCCGAGGCCGGCGGCCTTGTCAAGGCCCGCCCGGTTACCCCCAGTATCCAGGAAATCTACGACGCCGCCGAACAGAACGTTCACGCTTTCCTGACCGATCAGGTCAGCCTCGATGAAGCGGTCACCGCCGCCATGGACAAGATCAACCCAATCCTCGAACGCGATCTGGGCTGATACCCGCAATGAACTGCCGGTGGCCAGTGCGGATGCTGGCCACCGGCAACTGACCACTGATCACTGGCGTTCTACCCTTGTTCAGTCGACAAAACCTCAGCACGCGTCGCATACTTCTGGCCTGGCTGCTGGTCACCCCCGTGGTGCTGTGGCGGCTCCTCACATCCGTCTATCCCTTCCTGCGCACCTTCTACATCAGCTTCTTCGACAACAGCCCCGTGCGCCGCACCTTCGACTTTGTCGGCCTTGATAACTACATGGCGCTGACACGCGACGCCAACGTCGACGCCACCCTCACCTTCACGCTCTTCTTTACCGTCACCTCCGTCGCCTTGCAGGTCGTGCTCGGGCTGGCCATCGCCGAGCTGCTCAACCAGCGCTTCCGCATGCGCAACTTTACGCGCGCCGTCAATCTGCTGCCCTGGGCCATGGCCCCGATCGTGATCGCCACCGCCGCCCGCTGGATTTTCCACCAGGATTACGGCCTGATCAACGACATCATCTGGCGGCTCAGCGGAGAACGCCCCCTCTGGCTGGTCAACTTCACTACTGCCCGCTTCGCCGTAACCATCACCGACGTCTGGAAAAACACCGCTTTCCTCGCCGTCATCTTTCTCAGCGGCCTTCAGGGCATTCCCCTGGAACTCTACGAGGCCGCCAAGATCGACGGCGCCGACGGCGTTCGCTCCTACTGGTACGTCACCCTGCCGCTGCTGATGCCGCTCATCATCTCGATGATCATCTTCACCGCCATCTTCCGCGTGCTCACATTTGAAATCGTCTACGCGCTCACCAACGGCGGGCCGGGCACCGCCACATCGCTGCTCTCTTATCTCGTCTATCTCGAAGGCTTCCGCGTCCTCAACTTCGGCTACGCGTCCGCCATCGCCATGCTGCTCTTTGCCATCGTCCTGATCGTGGGTATCCTCGGCTACGGCTTCTTACGCCGCGCCTGGGAACGACTGTAACTACTCTGGCCACTGTCTCTCTATGAATACACAACTCACCTTCAAGCGCAGGATCCGCACAACGCTCTTCATCCTCGTGGTCATTCTTTTCCTGACCGTGATCCTGCTGCCGATCTATTACATCTTTCTGACCGCGTTCGCCCCGAGCGGGAAACTGTTCACCGTACCGCTGACCTACGTTCCGCGCAGCCTCGCCATCGCACGCTTTCAGGACATCTTCGGCGCGCTGCCCATCGCCCGCTACATGTTCAACTCCACTATGCTGGCCACCTTCTCCACCATCCTGGCGCTCACCGTCAGCCTGCTTGCCGCCTACGCCATCGCCCGTCTGGACTTTCCAGGCGCAAACCTGGTCATGATCGGGCTGCTTGCCTCCAGCATGTTGCCCGGCACCGCCACCGTCATCCCCCTCTTCCAGATGTTCCAGACGTTCAAGCTGATGGATACGCTGCACGGTCTCCTCATCCTCTACGGCAGCGCGCTGCTGCCGATCACTACCTGGGTGCTGGTCTCATTTCTGCGCCAGGTGCCCGTCGAGATCGAAGACGCCGCCAAGGTCGACGGCGCCAGCTTCTTCCCTCTCCTCTGGCGCATCGTTCTGCCCGTAATCCGCCCCGGCATCGCCACCATGTTCCTCATCAACTTCATCATCGGCTGGAACGAGTTCTTCACACCCCTCATCTTCGCCCGCGGCGCCGGCGTCAAGGTCATCACCATGGCCCTCTCCGAGGCCCAGGTGATCGGGGCACGCAGTGAATTCGACGTCTCCTGGGGCAACATGTCCGCGGTAGCCATCCTCACAACCATCCCTGTCTTCATCATCACTCTGATCTTCCAGCGCCAGATCGTCGAGGGCATCACCAGCGGCGTCTTCAAATAACCTCCCACAGGAGTTACAAGCTGATATGGCCACTCTCAAAGTCGGAATCATCGGGCTTGGCGGCATCGCCCGCTCCCACTGTGACGCCATCGCCACCCTCGAAAACGTCGAAGTCGTCGCAGTCGCCGATCTCTTCGAAGAGAAGCGCCGCCAGTACATGGACGAATACGACATTCCCAGGGGCTACACCTCCCACACCGAGCTCTTGAAGGATGATGAGATCGACGCCGTCGCCGTCGTACTCGGCCATCACCTCCACCACCGCCTCACCGTCGACGCCTGCAACGCCGGCAAGCACGTCCTCGTCGAGAAGCCGATGGCGCTCAGCCTCGAGCAGTGCGACGACATGATCGGGGCCGCCGCCAGCAACAACGTCAAGCTCATGGTCGGCCATACCCCGCACTTCTCTGGCATCCTCCTCAAAATGAAGGAGATCCTCGATTCCGGCCGCCTGGGCCCGCTCATGACGATCGTCTGCTACTCGTGCAAAAACTGGACCTATGCCAACCGCGCGCCCCAGTACCGCAGCCGTTTCCATGGCGGCGGCATGTGGCTCACCAACGGCGTCCACGTCGTCGACCGCCTCACCTGGCTCATGGCCTCCCAGGCCGTATCCGTATCCGCCAGCATCGGCACACGCGCCCACTACCAGGCCGCCGACGACACCGCCACAGCACTCATCCGCTACAAGAACGGTCTCGCCGGCGCCGCAATCTCGATCGCCTTCGCCGACGGGCCGCCCATCATGGATACCCAGGTCATCTGCACCAACGGAACCGTGCGTATCGGCGGTGGCAGACAACCGTTCCTCCAGATCGGGCAGGGGAATGAGTGGGAGGATATCCCTTATGACGACCCGCCGGCCGTCATGCACCATGAGTGGAAGTCCTTTGTCGAATCGATCGAACAGGACATTGAGCCGCCCGCCTCCGGCGAGTGGAGCCGCCACATCATGGAGATCCTCTTCGCCGCCGAGAGTTCGGCCATCACCGGGCAGGACGTTGTTCTGCAAAGCGGCCTCTCCTGGACCCACCAGCGCGGCGGCATTCCCGTCACCCGTGATCACGGCTGGATCTGAGGCGTATAGCCGCGTGGGTCGCTTTACTTCACCGACACGGCATGGCAAACTAAACCTGCAATCCCGGCCACTAACCAGACACACCTTCCCGCTACATCAATAGATCGTACCAACTGCTGCAACCCACAGGAGCGAAACAGACAGACATGGCGAAATTGAAAGTCGGAATCATCGGGCTGGGCGGCATCGCACGCGCCCACTGTAGTGCCATTGACACGCTTGACAATGTCGAGGTCGTCGCCGTCGCCGACCTCTTCGAGGAAAAGCGCCGCGAATACATGGAGAAGTACGATATTCCCAAGGGCTATCCCACGCACACCGAGCTTCTGAAGGACGACGAGGTTGAGGCCGTCGCCGTCGTGCTCGGCCATCAGCTCCATCACCGTCTCACCGTCGACGCCTGCAACGCCGGCAAGCATGTCCTCGTCGAGAAGCCGATGGCGCTCAGCCTCGAGCAGTGCGACGACATGATCGAAGCCGCCGCCGCCAACAACGTCAAGCTCATGGTCGGCCAGACCCAGCATTATTACGGCACCAGCCTCAAGGCCAAGGAGATCCTCGATTCCGGCCAGCTCGGTCCGCTGATGACCATCGTCTGCTACATGTCCAAGAATTGGAACTACGCCGGCCGCCCACCCCAGTACCGTAGCCGTTTCCACGGCGGCGGCATGTGGCTGGCCAACGGCGTTCACGTCGTCGACCGCCTCACCTGGCTAATGGCCTCCCAGGCCGTCTCGGTCTCCGCCAGCATGGGCACACGCGCCCACTACCAGGCCAGCGACGACACCGCCACCGCCCTGGTCCGCTACAAGAACGGCCTCGCCGGCGTTGCCGTCTCGGTCGGCTTTGCCGACGGCGCGCCCAACTTTGAGAGCCAGGTCATCTGCACCAACGGCACCCTGCGTTTCAGCCAGCACGGCGAAAAGTTTGTCAAGGTCGGCCAGGGCGACGAGTGGAAGGACATACCTTTCGACGATCCTCCGGTCGAGATGCACCACGAATGGAGGTCGTTCGTCGAAGCGATCGAACAGGACATCGAGCCGCCCTCCTCCGGCGAATGGGGCCGCCACATCATGGAGATCCTCTTCGCCGCCGAGAGTTCGGCCATCAGCGGGCGCGAGGTCGTCCTCGAGAGCGGTCACTCCTGGACCCACCAGCGCCACGGCGTGCCGGTCACTCGCCTTCACGGCTGGGTTTGAGGTACAAAACCATGCGAACTGCTCTACTTTCCTACAGCCACCACGGCCGCGGCATGGCCACCACGACGCGCGACCTCGGCCACGAGATCGTCGCCGTGATGGACGCCGAACAAGGACCCCGCCAGCAGCTGGCCGACGAATTTCAGTGCCCTGCCTACAGCTCCGCCGGCGAATGTCTCGACGCCAGCCAGCCTGACGCCGTCCTCGTCGCCGGCAAGCATACCGAGATGCCGGACCACGTGCGTGCCTGCGCCGAACGCGGCCTGCCCTTCCTCCTCGACAAACCCTTCGCCGACTGCGCCGACCGCCTCCGTCCTGCCGCCGAGCTCTGCACACAGCGCGGCGTCTTCAGCGCCCTGACCCTGCCCAACCGCGGAACGGAGCTTGTAGACATCGTTCAAGGCATGATCGACGACGGCAGCTTCGGCGACCTCGTCCTCTACAACAGCCGCCTCAACAACGGGCCGCCCTCCCGCTACGATCCCACGCCCTCCGCCTGGCACAACGATGCCACTGTCTCCGGCGGCGGCTGCTGGGCGACCGAGTCCGCCCACGGCATCGACACCTTCCTGCAGTTCGTCGGCGACCAGCCTGTCACCGCGGTAGGGGGTGTAATTTCCAACTCGATGTACGGTCGCGAAGTAGAGGACGTGGCGGTGGGTACTCTTCGCACCGACAACGGCGTAACCGGCATCGTCGAATCCGGTTACAGCTACCCGTCAGGCGCGCGCGGGGGAGACCACAGCTTTCGCTTCATCGGCACCAAAGCCACGGTCTTGCAGCGTTATGACCAGCAGGGAAACAGGGTAACTGAAGTCCACACAACCGAGGGCGTGACATTCCACGAGGAATCACCCAACACCCGCGGCATGAAGGAGATCATGCGCAGGGCGCTGGCAGCCATCGAAGAAGGGCGCAGCAGCTTCTCGCCCGATGTCGAGCATGCAGTGCGAATCCTCGAACTGCAGGACGCGGTCTACGCCCTCGCCCGCGCCAACCCGATGACAAATGGCCCGCATCCACTCGGCGCGCCCGGCGCGGTCTAGCGCCGGCCTACTGCCATTGAAGAGAAAACCGGCACGCGAATAGCGTGCCGGTTGGTCGATCCGTAAGCTGATTTTCCCCAGACGAAAACCTACACCCGCCCCGCAAACGAACGCCCCAAGACCTGCTTAAACGGCGGCATCTTCGGCGCGTCCGTAACCGACGCATCCCGCCGCGACGACGCGCGCATGTAGTGGACCGCATAGCCCCGCCGCCTCTGCCCCGACAGGTTGGCGTTGCTCTGGTGCAGCACCAGGCTGTGATGAAAGCTGACGCTGCCCGCAGTCAAAGGCGCGGGCACGATCGGCCACTGCTCGCCCCCCAGGTCTTCCAGGAACCAGCCCAACTGCGGCCCTCTCATCATCCCCCAGCGGTGCGTGCCGGGGCAGAAATTCAGGCAACCGTTCTCCACCGTTGCCTGATCGATCGCTGTCCATGCCGAAACCAGGTCCATCGGGAAAATGTCCCGCCACGACGCCGAATCCTGGTGCCACGGCTGCGCCGTCCCCGTGACCGGCGCCTTCATAAAGAGCTGATCGCCGTACATCTTGATATCGTAGCAGCCCAACAGATCGGCGATGATGTCGACGATCTTGGCATGGGTGGCATGACCCCACATGACCTCGTCGTATACGGCCAGATTGTACAGTTTGCGCACTGACAGCACCTGGTCCGCAACTTCACGTTCGCCTTCCCGGAACACCTTTTCCAGTTGAATACTCGTCTCCGGGATCTGTTCGACCTTGCCGGCCGCGATCAAATCGGTATGCGCCGCCAGTGCCGCCACCTCTTCCGCAGAGAGAACGTCCTCTACCGTTAGAAAACCGTTGAGCCTGAACTGCTTTACCTGCTTCTCAGACAGGAAGCGCAGGCGCGGGGTTGACATATCAATGTATCCTTTCCCTGTAACACTTGAGACGGCGACGAAATCAGCTCTTCGTTGACGACCCCTGACCGACTGCTATGCGATCATTACTCCACCCAAGCCTCCGGCGCCGTATCCACACCGTGCTTGGCGAACACCGCATCGATCTCGTCCAGCGTCTCTTGATCCAGTGACCAGTCAAGTCCGGCCACGTTTTCCTCAACCTCCTCAGGGCGACGGAACCCGATCAACGCCACACTGACCACCTGATTCGACAGTGCCCAGCGCAGCGCAAGTTGAGGCATTGACTTGCCGTGCCGGGCAGCGATCGGCTTGAGGTCGTCTACCGCAGCCACGTTCCTCGCAAAGACCTCCTTCGTCAACAGCGGGATGTTGAAGGCTGTCCCGTTGGAGCGCCAGTCAGTTTCGTCAAACGTCGTCTCGGGCGTGAACGTCCCCGTCAGCAGCCCATGCGCCAGCGAACCGTAGGTCATCAGCCCAATGCCGTGTTTAGCAATCGTCGGGAAGATCTCGCGCTCCAGGCGGCGGTCGAACATATGGTACCCGTACTGGGCGATGTCCACCCGCCGCGTCTCCATACAGGTCTCGATCTGCTGCGGGCGAAAGTTGGAAACGCCCACAAAGCGGGCCTTTCCCGCTTGCACAATCTCCTCCAGCACGCCCATCGGCTCATCCAGCGGCACATCCCTATCCGGCCAGTGGACCAGATAGACATCCACATAATCGGTCCCGAGTGCTTTGAGGCTGCGGTCGATGGCTGCCAGAGCGGTCTCGCGGCGGCTGTCGCGACGCCATTTGCCTTCCTGCTGGTAGATGCCCCACTTGGTGACGACGATCGCTTCCTGACGCCGCGCGCCAAGGGCCCTGCCCAGAATCTGCTCAGACTGGCCAAAGCCGTAGCCCTCGGCCGTGTCAAAGAGATTAATCCCAACATCGAGTGCTCGATGCACCGCCTTCACAACGTCGCTCTCGTCAAAGTGTCCGTACCCGCCGCCGATCTCCCAGCAGCCGAAGCCGATTGCGGATACGTCCAATCCTGTACGTCCAAATGGGCGATATTCCATCTGTAGGCCTCCATGAAGTGGCTGGTGGTCAGTGGTTGCTTGCTTCCGGAAACTGTCTGAATTCAGACAGTGTACAACGCGACCTGAGGCGGGTCAACGGGAGCGAAAGAAGGGGGTGCAGTCCAAAATAGGGGTGAACTTTCGTACGCCTCTGGTAACGACTAAGCTAAAGCCAATTGGCGTCCCCGAGCAGGGCAAGTGCCGTCACCTCCGATCACTGACCACTGGCCACTGACCACTGCAGTTGTGCGGTCGGGCCTTCGGCCCTCCCTTGTGCGGGGGGACTCCCCCCGCAACGCCCCCCTTACACCATGCCACGTTGGCGCCGCGTCGCCGGCGTACTGTCTATGCCGCCTGTCGCCCACCCACGTCGTGCCGCGAAGCCGTCCGCCGTGACCACGGTAGGGGCAGGCCTTGTGCCTGCCCACTCTCACCCCAAAAATGGACTGCACCCGAAATAGAAAAATGAAGAAGGACCGCCTATGCGTTGTACATCTCCAGATGCCGCGCCGCGATCACTTCCCAACTGAACTGGCGGGCCGCCTTACGGGCGTTGACACGCAGCTTCTCCGCCAGGTGCGGGTCCGCAGCAATTCGCCGCACCGCCGCCGCGGTCGCCGCCGGATCCCTGGGCGGAACAAGCAGCAGGTCGGAGTCAGCCACCAGCTCCGGCGTCGGCGCCTGCGGATGCGTTGTCACGATCGCGCAGCCGTTGGCCAGCGCGGCCGTCAACGTGCTGCGGCGCATGCTCATGCCGTCCTCATACGGCATCACCAGCACGTCAATGGCATTGAAGTCGGCCGCGACCTCTTCGTCCGACTGGTGGCCCGTCCACTGCACGCGACCGTTCAGCCCGTGTTCTGCGATGGCAGCCTCGACCCTCTGCAAATAGCTGAAGTTTGTTGCGTCGCTGGCCCCCACCCGTTCGCCAATCATCAACAGATGAACGTCGCGGCCGTCTGTGGCCAGCGACGCCAGCGTCTCGACCAGCGTCAGCCCGCCTTTGCTCGCGTTGAGAAAGCCGAAATAGCCGAGCACCAGCTGTTCGCCGCCGTAGCCGCGCGCCGCCCGGCGCTGGGACCGCTCCTCTGCCGTGAACCGGCGGCTCTCGATGTCGCTGCCGATCGGAATCCGGCGAAGCTGGCCGCGCTGCACCTGCCCTTGCACCGTTTCCCAGTCACTCTGATTCGTAACCACCACAGCATCCGCTGAGCGCAGCGGCAGGCGCGTCACCCAGTTGCGCAAGCGGGCGCCGGCCTTGGGAAAGAGATAAGGAACGCGCAGATCGTGATATGTCCAGGCGGCCCGCAGCCCGTGTCGCCGCAGGACGTATGGCAAGACGTTGATGGCCGGATGCATCCCGTAGGCGGCCGTCTGAAACTGGACGTGGACCCATTCCGCGCCGGCCGCGCGGGCGCTGACAGGGATATCGGTCAGGATCCGCCAACCCCAGCCGAGGCGCCCCAGCAGCACCCGAACCGATTCCGATTCTGCGGACGCAGGAACCTGCTCGTCGGTCAGGACGGCAATCTGCGCGCCCTGCGCCTGCAACGCTGACGCCAGCTCAGCCGTAAACCTGCCGACACCGCCCACCATCGGCGGATATTCGCCCGTGACGAACAGTATTTTCGGTTGCTCTGCCGCCACTCTGCTCAAACCCCTTTAGCTATATGGCCGCCCGGTCAGTCGGGAATCCGCTCCTGGAGTGCGGCCAGCAGCTCCTCCTGGCGCGCCACTGCCGGCAAAAACTGCGTGCGGGGTACCTCCATTTCAACGATGCCGTCAGCCGAAACGGGCCAGTAGACAAGGCTCACGCCGGGCATGAAGCGGCCGGCCTCTTCACAGATGATCATCTGGCGAAACTGAATCTGCAGGGTCGCCTGTAACGGTGCGCGCACGGTCACGCCGACAGCGGTCAACTCAAGCTGCATCAGCGTCCAGCGCAAATAGATCAGGGTGAAAGCGATCGCACCCAGAAGGAAAAAAAGGGTAGGCAGGCTGAATCCGTTCAGGATTTCCCACAGGAAGAGCAAAACCACCGCCGCGCCGCCCGCGGCGAACAAGCGGTATGTTGTACGGGGAAGGTAGACCGGGGCGTCAGTCATCAGACTGAGGGCAAGTAATGCACGCACGCCGGCAGGTGCTATTCACCGCTGCTCGGTTGCCGCCGGCTGCTGACCAGCAGCATCGCCAACGCCACCACCGAAAGAACGCCGGCGCCGTAGACGATCATGCGGATGACCTGGCTCTCCCACAGTGTCGGCGCAAAGCCGGCAAACCCGCCCAGAATCCCGGCCAGCGGCACCGTCGCAATCAGGACGAAATGGAGCATCATGTACTCGGGAGAAGGGCGCGGCAAATCCTCGCGTGTGAGGAACTTCATCATCATGTAGATCGCGCCCAGCGGATAGAGTACGCCCACCAGCAGAAGAACGGCCGAGCCTACTTTGTACAAGATATCCATATCAACTGTCTATGGCCTGCTGCTCACCGGCCATCATCAGCCCGATCTCTTCGCGCGTGGCCGCGCCGATATCGACGACGCCCATCACGCGCCCGCCGTTAAGAACCGCGACGCGGTCAGCAAGGCTGAACAGCTCATCCAGATCTTCGCTGATCAGCAGCACAGCGACTCCATCGGCCTGCTGTTCGAGCAGTCGCTGCCGCACCGCCTCGGTCGCGCCCACGTCCAGCCCCTGTGTCGGATGGGCCGCGATGATCAGCTTCGGGTCCGTCGTCAGTTCGCGGGCCAGAATCAGCTTCTGCAGATTCCCTCCGGATAGCGCGCCCGCATTGGTCGCGATGCCGGGTGTGTCCACGTTGAACTCGTCCACCAGCTCCGCGCTCATCTTGTCCAGGCGGTCGCGATCGAGGAACGGCCCCTGCCTTGCCCGGTAATGTTTGAGCGCGATGTTGTCGGCCACATTCATCGACCCGACCGAGCCGACGTGGATACGGCTTTCCGGGACGTGGGCGATACCGGCGTCGATGATGGCGCGCGGGGGTCGGTTGGTGAGGTCCTGTCCCAGCAGGGTAAAGCGCCCGCTGGTTGGCCGCCGCAGACCGGTCAACAGCTCCGCCAGCTCCTTCTGCCCGTTGCCGGCAACACCGGCGATGCCTAGGATCTCGCCCCTGCGGATCTGCAGCGAAACATCCTGCAGGGCGGGCAGCCGCTTATCGTTCAGGCAGTTGATGCCTTCGACCTCCAGACAGGTCTCGCCGAACTCTTGCTCCTCCTTATCAATGCGGAAGACGACCGACCGCCCCACCATCAACTCAGCCAGATGCGCGGCGCTGGTTTCGCCGGTCACATCCTCGCTGGCGACCACCCGCCCCTGGCGCAGAACCGTTACCCGGTCGGCAAAACGGGTAACTTCATCCAGCTTATGGCTGATGAAGATGATCGTCTTGCCCTCCTGCACCATGCGCTGCATCGTCTGGCCCAGCGCGTCAGCCTCCTGCGGGGTCAAAACAGCTGTCGGTTCATCAAGGATCAGGATGTCCGCCCCGCGGTACAGCGCCTTCAATATCTCGATCCGCTGCTGCTCGCCGACACTCAACTGCCAGACGAACGCTTCCGGGTCCACGTACAAATCATACTGCTTGCTTACCTCGGCAATGCGACCCTGCACCCGCTGCATATCCAGCCGCAGGGGTTTGAAGCGTCCCTGCTCGGAGGGGGCAGCGTATGGGTCATCCAGCCCCAGAATGATATTCTCGGCGACCGTCTGATTCATCACCAGTTTGAAATGCTGGTGGACCATGGCGATGCCCAGGTCAAAGGCAGTCTTGGGCGAGTCGACATGTACGGGGTTGCCGTGCACCAGCACTTGACCCTCTTCTGGCAGGTACAACCCGGCCAGGATATTCATCAGCGTTGACTTACCCGCGCCGTTTTCCCCCAGCAGGGCATGAATTTCACCCTTGTTGACCGTCAGATCGACACTGTCGTTTGCCAGGACGCCGGGAAACCGTTTGGTGATTTCCCGCATATCCACGGCGAGAGGTGTTGGGTTGGTCATAGGACGTGGTGTTTGACAGAGTGCGCCGGCGTCTATGAAGTAATGAATTCAGAGAGTAGGGCCAACGACCTTAACCCCACTCTCTTACATAAGAGTCTCGAACTGCTTTCCTCCCCTTCCCTACTGCGGGATCTCGCCGGTAACACCTGCTACCAGCCAATCATAACTGAGTAGGGCAGGGTCGTCCATACACTCCCCTGCAGCGACCCGTTCTGTGCCGGCATTATCGTTGATCGGGCCGCAGAAGAACTGAAAACTGCCGTCAAGAATGCCTTCTTTGGCCTCTTCGACCGCTATCTGCACGACTGCAGGCACAAATTCAGCTACCGGCGCCAGATCCAATACCCCGTCTTCCATGCCCCACCAGATCGGTTCATTGGTCCATGTTCCGGCAGCCACGTCGCGCACCTTCTTCTCATAGATGACCTGCCAGTTCCAGATCGGCGCGGTCAGCAATGCGTTCGGCGCAATGTCCGGGTTGACCACGTTGTAGCCGATGGCATAGACGCTCTGCTCCTCGGCCAATTTATCCGGTTCGACACTGTCGCTTTCGCGGGCTACGACATCCGCGCCGGCATCGATAAGTGCCTGTGCCGCTTCGCGTTCGGCAGGAGGATCAAACCAGGCAAAGATCCATACCGGCCGCACTTCTACAAGGGGATTTATCGATTGGGCGCCCAAGGCGAAGGCGTTCAGATTTCTCACAACTTCAGGAATCGGATATGGCGCAATGTAGCCGAGGACATTGGATTGTGTCATCGCACCGGCAACCATGCCGGCAAGGTACCATCCCTGGTAGCCTCGGCCGTCATATATGCCGACATTCTCAGCCGTCTTGTATCCGGTGGCATGCTCAAACTTCACCTCCGGAAACTCTGCCGCAACTTCGATGACGCTATCCATATAACCGAAACTGGTGGCAAAGATCAGGTCATAGCCCTGGGAGGCGTAGCTCTGCAGCACACGGGCCGCGTCCGGTCCTTCGGCAACAAGCTCGCTGAAAGCTGTTTCAACGCCGAGCTCTTCCAGCGCCAACCGGCCCTGATCGTGTGCATAGCTCCAACCAAGATCTCCCACCGGGCCGACATAGACGAAGGCGACCTTCAGGGCCTCAATCGTTCCAGCGGGACCCGACGGCTCTTCTGCGGCAGGGGCGCCGATCGGCTGACAGGCGCTGAGCAAAAGTGTCAGCACGAGCAAAGTGCCAGCCACTGTCTTCCAATGTCGAATCCTCATGTAACTACCCCCTTTGCAATAATGCTACAGATGGACTCGCTCATCTTTACTTCAAGTCATGCGGTAAACAGATTGCTCCTCTCTTACGGTGTCTGACACCAGGAGAGGAGCAATCTTTCGCGATCACGATCAAACTGATTCAGGAAACAGCCTTTTGCAAAAAGACGACCCGGACTGAAAAGTGGAACGCCAATCGATTCAATTCTGGGCCGATGTCCGGGTTAGTTCCCAAGCGGTGCGGCCTCACCCGGCGCCTCACCGACAACGCCTTCCACAAAGAAGTCCATGCCCAGCATCTGACCGTCGTCCATGCACTGGCCGTCTTCCAGGAATTGGACACCGTTCTGGCCGTTCATCGCGCCGCAGAACACGTCCGTCTCACCGGAAACGATCATGGCCTGCTTTTCACTGACCATTGCGGCTACGTCTTCGGGGACGTTTGGGCTCATGTCTGCCAGGCCAACGATCCCGTCATCCATGCCGCCCCAATACTGCTCCGTAACCCAGCTGCCGTCGCGCGCCTGCTCCGCGAACTTCAGGAAAGCCGGTCCCCAGTTCCAGACCGGTCCGGTCAGAACAGAGTCACCGACGAACACGCGCATGTCGCTGTTGTAGCCAATGCTGGTCTCGCCCCGCTCGGCCGCGGCCTTCATCGGCTCCGTCGTGTCCTGGTGCTGGGCGATGATATCGGCCCCCTGGTCCAGAAGCGCTTCAGCCGCCTCCTTCTCCTCGGGCGGGCCAAACCAGGTGTTTGTCCACACAACACGCACCTCGGCGTCCGGATTTGCCTCGCGCACGCCCAGCGTAAAGGCGTTGATTCCCCGGATCACCTCAGGAATCGGGAAAGCCGCCACGTAGCCGATGACGTTGCTTTCGGTCATGCTGCCTGCCACTAGGCCGCTCAGATAACGGGGCTGGTACATGCGGCCGAAAAGCGTGCTCATGTTGTCGGACGTCTTGTAGCCGGATACATGCACAAAGTGCTGGTCCGGGAACTCCTGGGAGACCGTCAGAGTCGGGTCCATGTAGCCGAAGCTGGTCGTGATGACCAGATCATAGCCCTTCTGGGCAAAGTCGCGAATCACGCGCTCTGCGTCCGGGCCTTCGGGTACGTTCTCAATAAAGACCGTCTCCGCGCCGCCTTCCAGATTCTCTTCCAGGTACAGCCGCCCCTGATCGTGCGCATACGTCCAGCCCAGGTCGCCGATCGGCGCGACATAGACGAAGGCGACCTTCAAGGGCGCGGCCATATCATCGTCGCCTGCCATCTCTTCCGCAGCAGGTGCATCGGTGACCGGCTGGCAAGCCGCAATCAGCAGCGCCAGGATGGCCATGACACCTACCACTGTCCACGAATGTCGGATTCTCATGAAAAGTTCTCCTTTGATTCAATTGGGTCCGCTAGATGTGGTCTGAATAGTTGCCCGCCCATTGTCAGGCGGCTGAAAAGCCGGAGTCAGCAGCAGGGGAACTGCGTGTCTGGGGATTGACGGGTTTCCGGTTATTGACTTGGACAATAATGATAACGCCAAGCTAAGGCAATGGTATCGCAAAGATTGCCAAAATTCAACTACGGAAACAGTAGGTAGCTGCACACAGGCTATCGTTAGGCATTCCTGCGCGCCCATCGGTATAATTTCAAATGAGACTGTGGCTGCGGGCCGTTGATCCGCGATTGACCACCGGCAACGGCCCATTGAATATCTACCAGAGGTTCATTCTACATGACAGAATATCAGATTACGTACTGGCGGGAATTCCCGTCCATGGTGGTGGCCCGCGAAGGTCGCCGCAACCGGCACAAGGTCCAGCTGCCGGCCCGTTTTCAGGTCGCAATCGACGAAGCCGCCATGCGCGCCGGCGCTACCGGCACCGACGAATACCTGGACGGCTGGCTGCGTTCAGACTGGCAGGAGCAGGACGGAAATCCCGAAGAGGTTGCCCAGGCCGTCGCCGCACAGTTGGAAGCCGACTATCCCCCGCAACGGATACGCAAACTGCTGTCTTCCATATCGCCCGACTCCTCTTCCGGTGGATGGCTGTCACCGCGCCCCCATCCGGTGGTCGAGCGGCTGAATCAGCTCGGCGGCCCCCTGCTGGGCGACGGGGCCATGGCCACGATGCTGCAGGACGCCGGCCTCACCGGCGGCGCCGCGCCCGAACTGTGGAACGTGGACAACTCTGAGGCGGTGCAGGCGGTATATCGTGGCTATGTCGAGGCCGGCTCCCACATCATTACGACCAACACCTTCGGCGGCACTACCGCCCGGCTCAAGATGCACGACCTGCAGGACAGACTGGTCGAGTTGAACGCGGCCGGCGTGCAGTTGGCCCGCAAAGTCGCCGACGAGGCCGGCGGCGTGCTGGTGGGGGCCTCGGTCGGTCCGACCGGCGAGTTGCTCGATCCCCTGGGCGTGATGACGATGGATGAAGCGACGGAGCTCTTCGCCGAACAGGTGGCTGTCATGGCCGATGCCGGCGCCGACTTCATCCTCACCGAGACCATGAGCGACCTGCAGGAGGTGGAAGCCGCCGCGCGCGCCGTCGATCAAGCGACGGACCTGCCCGTCGTCTCCATGCTCACATTCGATACCAACCTGCACACCATGATGGGCGTCAGCCCCAAACAGGCAGTGGAAACGCTGGCCAGTTGGGGTGTACGGGTGATCGGCGCCAACTGCGGCAACGGCCCGGACGAAATCCAGACGGTGATGACCGAAATGGTTGCTCACCGCCCGCCCGGCGTCGTCCTTTATGCGCAGAGCAACGCGGGTCTGCCGGTCCTGCAGGGAGACGATGTAATCTACGACGGCACGCCCGAGGTCATGGCCGATTACGCCCGCCAAATGCAGGATCTCGGCGTCGACGTCATCGCCGGCTGCTGCGGCACAACGCCGGTCCACCTGCGGGCGATGCGTGAGGCGCTGGGGTAGGCGAGGAGCGGGCCATCCGCGCATTCGATGGCTTGATGGATCGACATGAAAACTTCATGACTATAGGGTATACTACCGGCGACCAACTGACAGCGAATCAAATTGCAGATATGGCGGACAGCGGCCGCGAAATATCTAAGTTTTTTTCCAGTCCGGGGACCATGAAGCAACCGCTGACGCGCATCAACGTTGATTTCACGCCGGACATGCTTCCGGAACTCGACCAGCTAGCCGCTGACCTGCAAATCATCCGCCTATCGGTCAACAAATTTTGCTTGCAGCAAGTTCTGGACCTTCACCTTCTGGCAAAGCGCCGCAAATCATGACGAAAAAAGCGGAGTTGACCGTTAACCGCCTGGCTGACCTTCAGGCACTGGAAGAGTTTCCCGACGACCAGATCGACACGACCGATATCCCAGAGATTCTCGACTGGTCGGGAACCAAGCGCGGCGTCTCCTACCGGCCCGAGCAGCGGCAGATCACACTGCGCCTGGACGCGGATATTGTTTCGTGGTTCAATGCCCGCGCGCAGGGTGGCCGCGGTTTCCAGACCGCCATCTATCAGGCGTTGCGTGAACATGTCGTGCGGTGTGAGAGGGGAGTTACGAAATGACGAACTGGGAGAATTGTGCGGCAATTGAACGACACCCGGACAAGCTCAGCGGCGCTTGGGCGTTTCGTGGCACTCGCGTGCCCGTGTCCACCCTATTTGAAAACCTTAAGGACGGCGCGACCATAGAACAGGTTCTGGAGTGGTTCCCCGGCGTCGACGGATGGAAGGTCGAAGCCGTTCTTGAACACTCCGTCCGTACAGCCTGGACAGGCCGCACCTAGCGGCCACTGTGCATCTTTCGGTCTCCTGCGTCAGCTTCCTCTTAGCATCCGAGATGGCGAAAACATGATTCCGGCCCGAACCCCCGAATATCTCGCTGGCATGGTGCGTGAATTGCGCCGCCTGCCGAGCGAAACCGAGTGGGTTGAGTTCAAAGGTAACAATAAGAATCCGGATACTATCGGCAGAAACATCTCCGCTCTGGCAAACGGGGCGGCCATCAATGGAAAGACTTCCGCCTCAGCCATCTGGGGAATAGAAGACAAGACAAATGCGATTGTAGGCACTACGTTTTCTCCATTTACTGCGAGAAAGGGCAACGAGCCCCTGGAGACTTGGCTGTACAGTCAGATAAACCCGCGCATTGAGTTTCGATTTAACGAACTCGATGTCGATGGCCAGAAGGTTGTGCTCCTGGAAATCGAACCTGCATTGCATCAGCCAGTGTCCTTCGGTGGTGAAGAGTTTATCCGTGTGGGCGGGAGCACGAGAAGACTCAAAGATTACCCTGCGAAGCAGCGTACACTCTGGCGTGTCTTTGACCAGATCACATTCGAGAATCGTGTCGCTTTAGAGCAAATCAGCGACAAAGAAACTTTGCACAAGCTCGACTACTCTGCCTACTTCGATCTACTTGACATACCTATCCCTGACGGACACGCTGCAATCCTTAACGCGCTCGAAGACGACAGGCTGATTGCGCGCTGCGACGCCAGGGGCTGGAACATTAGCAATCTGGGAGCAATCCTGTTTGCCCGAAACCTGAGTCACTTCCCACAAATCAAGCGCAAGGCTATTCGCGTCATCCAGTATCGTGGCGCGGGACGCACCAAAACGATAAGGGAACAAGAAGGCGTATACGGTTATGCCGTTGGATTTCCAAGAGTGGTTGAGTACATCATGGCGCTTGTGCCCGCAAATGAAGTAATCGAACGTTCCTTGCGGCGGTCGGTACCCATGTTTCCCGAAATTGCAGTACGTGAACTGGTCTCAAACGCACTGATCCACCAGGACTTCAATGTAACCGGCGCTGGGCCAACGGTAGAGATCTTTGACAGTCGAATTGAAGTTACCAACCCGGGCAGTCCTTTGGTCGAAACGGATCGTTTCGTTGATTCACCACCGCGGTCTCTCAACGAAACGTTGGCCTCCATGATGCGTCGGTTCAGATTCTGTGAAGAACGAGGTAGTGGTATCGACAAGGTTGTTGAATTGGCCGAAGAGTATCAGTTACAGGCGCCACTCTTTGAGTCCCCCAACGGATTTACGAGGGCAACGCTCTTTGCTCAAAAACTTTTGAGCGAAATGGACAGGACAGACCGTGTTAGGGCCTGCTACCTGCATGCGTGTCTTCGCTACGTTACCAAACGTCCCATGAACAATGCATCGATTCGTGAACGCTTTGGCATCGCCGACAAAAACGCGGCCCAGGCAACAAGGCTTCTCAACGAATCTGTAGACTCAGAGTTGGTCATCATTCGGAATCCCGAAGTTGGAACCAGGAGCCGGACATACCTGCCTTGCTGGGCTGGATAGTTCCTCAGCTTGGGAATTTGCTTGACCGTTGTTTGACGGTTGTTTGACTGGACGGCCCGAAACAACCAAAGTTGGCGTGATTTCCCAGTTCTTTAGCGAGATTTGAAGCAGAGGATTTGTTTGACGGTTGTTTGATGGTTGTTTGATTGAACATCCTGAAACAACCGAAAACGGTAGCTTCACTTCCTCTACGGCTCTTTTCTACGGAGCCAGGAGCATAAACTTGAAAATCGGCATCATTGCCTGCGGCGCCATCGTACGCGAACTGATCGCCATCGCCAACCGGCGCGGCTGGGACTACGAACTGACCGCCGTCCCCGCCCAGCTCCATAACCGCCCCGAACGCATCGCCCCGGCAGTCGAGAAAAAACTGGACGCCTGGGCCAGCCGCTTCGACCGCATCCTCATCGGCTACGCAGACTGCGGCACAATCGGCGCGCTGGATGCCCTGCTGGACCGCTATCCCCACGCCGTGCGCATCCCCGGCCCCCACTGTTACGAGTTCTACGGCGGCGCGCTCTTCGATCAACAGGCCGAGCGCCAGCCCGGCACATTCTACCTGACCGATTTTCTCGCCCACCACTACGAAGGACTCGTGATCGAATCGCTGGGCCTCGACCGCCACCCCGAGCTGCGCGACGTTTTTTTCGGCAACTACGAGGAGCTGCTCTACCTCCGCCAGTTGCCGGACCAGGATGAAAGCGAACGCGCCCGCGCGGCCGCGGCGAGACTTGGGCTGGCGTATAAGGAGGTCGATTCCGGCCTGAACGTTCTGGAGGATCGCCTGGTGGAGTTGCTCGAAACTGAAGACCGGTGACCACCGACCACCATGCGCCGAGTCCTCTTTCTCTTCCTTGATGGCGTCGGCCTGGGGTGTGATGACCCGGAGGTCAACCCGCTGGCCGCGGCCGAACTGCCGACACTTGCGGCCCTTTTTGACGGTCGTCCACTCACCGCGTCCAGTGGACGTTTCAGCCATGGCGACGCACATCTGATCCCGACCGACGCCCACCTGGGGGTGCCGGGCCGTCCCCAGAGCGCAACTGGACAGACCGCGATCCTGACCGGTGTCAACGCCCCCGCCCGCCTGGGGGAGCACTACGGCCCGCGGCCGGACCAGCGTGTGCGGGACATCCTTGACGAGGCCGGTATCTTTGCCCGGCTCCACGCAGCCGGTCAGGCAACCGCCTTCGTCAACGCCTATCCCCAGGGCTACTTTGACGCCGTCAAGCGCGGCAAACGCCTGTTGAGCGCGGTTCCCTACGCGGCGAGAAGAGGCAGTCTCAAGTTGCGAACGTGGCGAGAAATGCTATCAGAGCAAGCCCTCTCCGCGAACTTCACCGGCCAGGGCTGGCGCACACAGTTGGGCTATCCCGATGTGCCGCTCTACTCGCCGCAAGAGGCCGGCGCACAGTTCTGGTGCCTCGCCCAGCCCGCGCGTTTCGCCTTTTTCGAGCATTGGCAGACCGACTTCCTGGGCCACTACCGCGACTTCCGCGGGGCCATCGAAAACTTCGAGCGCATCGACGGCTTCCTGGCCGGGCTCCTCGATGTGATGGACTGGCAGGAGACCCTTCTGATTGTCGCCAGCGATCACGGCAACGTGGAGGACTGCACAATCCGCAAGCACACCGAGAACCAGGCCCTGACTGTCCTCGTCGGCGCCCATGCCGCGGCCTATGCCCGGCGCGTTCATGGGCTGGACGATTTCGCCGATGTCATCGCCGATTTTTTGGACGAAAAAGACCTTGCCGGTGGTCAGTATTGCCTGTGATCAGTAACCGAGTGCCATTTACCAGAAACAAACCAGCGGTCAATTAGATCGTTCCAGACCCAACCGCTTGTCCCACCAACCCTTCACCTCATCAGATTGGAGAAACTATGCAACCGCTGCCATTCGCCAACCCCGGCCGTTTCTGGAAAGGAAATCTTCACACCCACTCGACCCGCTCCGACGGGGGCAAGCCGCCCCAGGAGGTCTGCAGACTGTATGAACAGGGCGGTTACGATTTCATCTCCCTGACCGATCACTTTTTGGAACAGTACAGTTTTCCGATCACCGATACACGGCCCTTCCGCTCAGCCGGGTTCACGACCATCATCGGCGCCGAACTGCACAGCGGAGCCATCGAGAACGGCTCTGCCTGGCATATCGTGGCCGCCGGCCTGCCTCCTGACTTTGCGGCGACCGCCCCTGACGAGAGCGGCGCCCAACTCGCCGCCAGGGCCAAGGACGCCGGCGCATTCGTAGGTATCGCCCATCCCCACTGGTACACACTTACCGAAAACGACGTCGCAGCCTTGGGCCCGGCACACGCCGTCGAGGTCTACAACGGCATAGCCGACGACGCCAACGACCGGCCCGACAGCTGGCATCTGATGGACATACTGCTGGACAAGCGCCAGCGCTACTTCGCCTACGCAGCCGACGACGCCCATCTCAAAGAGCACCACGACTTTCGCCGCGGCTGGGTGCAGGTGAAAGCCGAAGAGCTCTCCCCCGAAGCTCTGCTGACCGCGCTGAAGGACGGCGCCTTCTACTCCAGCACCGGCCCCGAAATCTATGACATCGATCTTGACCCCGGAAAGCGCTTGACCGTCCACAGCTCGCCCGCCGAACGCATATTCCTGACCGGCGTCGGCAGCGCCGCTCAGCGCGCCTGGGACAACGGTATCACCCACGCAGAGTTCGACCTGTCCAATTGGGACAGCCACTACTGCCGGGTGACCGTACGCGACCGACAGGGAGGCAGGGCCTGGTCGAACCCGATCTGGTTGGAAGAATGAACGACAATTCCAATTCAGCTGAACTGGTGGTCGATGTACTCTGCCTGGGCATCGCCTGCTACGACCTGATCTTTTCCGTGGATCGGCACATCGGCCCTGACGAAAAAATGAAAGCGTCCGAGTTGACCGCCTGCGGCGGGGGCTTGGCCGCCAACGCGGCCATGACCGTCGCCCGTCTCGGCTCCTCGGTGGCCTTCGCCGGCTATCTGGGTCTGGACATGTACGGCGACCAGCATCTCGATGAACTGAACGCGGCCGGCGTCAACACGGAACTCGTAGCCCGCGGCGAATGGCCGACCTCCCTCTCAGCTATTTTCGTCAAACCGGACGGCGCGCGGGCGCTCGTCAACTACGGCCTTGGCCTGGACATTCCGGGCGGCGTGGAATTCCATCTGGATCGTTGCCGCCCCCGTGCGGTTCTGGTCGACGGACATTACCTTGAGGCTGCCGAACCTACGGTCGCCCGCGCCCGCGCTGCAGGTATCCCCACCGTGCTCGACGGCGACACCCTCCACCACGGCTCGAAAACGCTGATGGAAATGGTGGACTTTCTCGTGGTGTCAGAGAACTTTGCCCGCCAATTCAGCCGCCAGGACGATGCTGCCGAGGCTTTGACGCAACTGAGCCGCTGCGCGCCCTCCACCATCATTACCCTCGGCGAACGAGGACTGTTCTGGCGCAACCGGTCAGACTCCCGGTTCGGCGCAAGTTCGGGCAGCTACCCGGCCTTCAAAGTCGCGGCAGAGGACACAACCGGCGCCGGCGATGCCTTCCACGGCGCCTTCGCCGCCGGCCTCTCACAGGGGATGGCGTGGGAGGATCTGCTGCGTTTCGCTTCAGCGGTCGGTGCGCTCTGTTGTACCAGGAAGGGCGCCCGCCTTGGCATCCCAACCGGTTCAGAGGTGGCCGCGTTTCTGGCCTGAAATTGAACAGCGCCAGTGGTGCGTAGCAAGTGACAACCGGCCAAAACTGGCTGCTGCACATCGGCTCTTCCCGCCACATGGCATCGCGCACTTTGCGCAAATTTTTTTGCTTGTGAACGATTTAATTTTCTTGTATTGTATGGTATGTTAATAGTAGAGTATGGTAGTATCTGAATGAGGTACCGCTGACCAATGGCGGCGGCGGTGAAACGGGACGGTTCGACAGCCGTCCATTTTATTCATTTCGTTCCTCGCCAAGGGCCCGACAACGGTCGGCCGGACAAGTTCGACGCACAGCGGTCGAACGGCGAAACAAACGTTAAATCATCCCATCCATCATGGTTTCGGGAGGACGGACAATGACTGTAGCGGCTCCAGAGCGGCAGTTTGACGACGGCCTTGCAGATGAATTCCCGCACGATCTATATAAACCGACAGGCATTGAAACAGGGGTCGATGGCTTTGACGCCGTGACCGCCGCCCACGTAGCCCAATTTCATGAACAGGGCTATCTGATTGTCGAAAACGCCTTCACAGCGCAGGAAGTGCACGTGGCGCTGGACGGGCTCTTTCACCTGTTGTCGGGTGAAGTGGAGGAGTTCAACGGCGTTCAGTACGAGCGCGCCTCTGAAGGCGTAGCGGTTGAGGATCTGCCGGTCGAAGAGAAACAGGACTATGTGCGCAAATTCATGAGCTTCGTCGACTACGACGAGCGCCTCGACAACTTCGCACATCACCCACTGCTGCTGTCCCTGGTTGAACGCCTCATCGGCGAAGCGCCGGTCCTCTTCCAAAGCATGGCGCTTCTCAAACCGCCCAAACTGGGCCGGGACAAACCGTGGCATCAGGATCACGCCTATTTTCAGCTCGAACTCGACACTAAAGTCGTCGGCTGCTGGATTGCCCTGGACGAGGCCACGGTCGAAAACGGCTGCATGGTCATTTCGCCCGGCAGCCATCTGAAAGGACCGGTCGTACACTTCAGACGGCGAGACTGGCAGATCTGTGACACCGACGTCGATACGACCGGCTCAGTGGCCGTACCACTGAAACCGGGCGGTCTACTGATCTTCCAGAGCCTGCTCCACCACGGCACACCTCCCAACGCGACCGGGTCGCGTCGCCGTGCCCTGCAGTTCCATTACCGGCCACGGAGCGCACCCCTGACCAGCCAGGAACAGCGACTGGCGATTTTTGGCGGCGAAGGGTTGGGGGCAGAATGTTGAGGTAAAGAATGGCGGGAAGGCGTGGGAGTCGAACCCACCGCAGCCGGCTCTGCGCCACCTGCCACTGATTTTGAAGACCAGGGCGTCCACCGGGACACATCCCCTCCCGCTGCCTATTGTATCGGCAGAACCGGGCGCGGTCAAATGAAACGGCTGCGTTCAATACGAGGGTCCCATACGCTGGGCATGCAAGCCTGTTCTCCCCGAATCAGCTTGCCACAAATACAAAACTGAATCCAGAACTTTTCCTGTTCTCCGGTCACCCCACCCAACCCTTATGTGCGGTGTGACAGTAGACTGACTTCCGCGACTTTATGGTCGCTAAATCTTACCTTCTATAAGACACGTATCGCAGCAAAAGGTCTGGATAGAACAGTATGCACTTGGCTTGCCCCGAATGCGGCGCACCGGTAGAGGTTACCCCCTCGTTCACGAACTGCCCCGCCTGTAACGCAAATGTCGCCTCACACTATACGCCCGCGGAAATGACGCGGACCATCTATCATCGCGCCCTCGAACACTATTCGATGGGAAATGAAGTGGCCGCGCTGGAGGGAATCGATCAGGGCATCTCACTCCTGGAGGCGCCCGAGTTGCACCTGCTTGCGGCTCTCATCTATCGCAAACGCGGCGAATTCAAAGAAATGCGGGAACACGTGGCTGCCATTCCCGCCGATGACATCCTGCGCAGCGAAGGCGAATGGCTGCTGCGCTCCCACCAGGAGCAACTCCAACTGGGACGGCGCGAAGAGGCCCGCAGACGGGACCGCGCCAAAGGCACCCAGCTCGCGGTGGGCAAGGCCAGCCGGCAGTTCAGCACCGAATACTACCCGGCCCCACTCGACAAGAAACAGGTCGCAACCAAGGCCGTCGCCAAAATTCGGCGCAACCGTCTTCCCTGGGCAATTCCTATAGCGCTCGTGTTATTGGTCGCCATCTTCTTCGCGCGCGGTACGGGCGATACTCTCCAGACAGCGTTGCGGCAGCTGCGCACGATACCGGACGGACTCACCTCCTTCTACGCCTCCTTCACCAGAGACGAACCGGCTGCCGTGTCCGGCACAGACGAAGAGCCCGCAACCGGCCAGCAGGTCAACACCACCTCCCAGATCAACGCCGCCGCCGTCGAAAATGCACCGACACCCGTGCAGGCCTCTGCCGCGCCGCCAACACCTGAAGCGCCGCCGACAGCGGCTCCGACCCAAGCTGTGCCTACCCCCGCACCTACGGAAAGCGCGTCTCCTGACGTGGCCGCGACAATTATCGCAGCGGCACGCGTGCAATCCTTCGATCTGACCACCTTCCTGAATGAACAAAACCGTGCCGACCTGGCCGTCCTCGGGATAAAGGCTACCTGGGCCCCGGAAGCGCCTCCCGGCGAGCTGATTCTCCAGGGAACTGTGTCGTTGACCTCTGTTCAGACCGAGTTGTTGGAGTTGGTGGGTGCAATCGAAGGCGTTACCTCCATCGACAGTAGCGGGCTGGTGGTGGACTTGCCTGCGACCTACACAGTCCGGGCAGGCGAAAACCTGCGTCACATCGCACTTCGCTTGTACGGAGACCAGGATCGCTGGACGGAAATCTACGAAGCCAACCGGGATCTGGTAGGCGACGATCCCAACAACCTCTGGGTCGGCCTTTCGCTGACGATTCCTCAGGAGGAGGAACAGATCCAGCAATGAGTCTTGTTCCCAACCCACCCTAGCGCTCCGCATCTGGCCCAATCTGTTCTGTTCCCTTAACCAGGCCCAGTTCCAACACTGGACGCGCTGCTATCGACGCATCCGCCCGCGGCGAGAGAACGCATGAAATCCGGCACAATCGACAGACGGCTACTGACAATTCTGCTGGTCGTCTTTGTCCAGATGCTGGGCGCATCCCTGATATTCCCCGTCCTGCCGCTGTATGCGCAGCGGCACTTTCATATGTCGGCGGAGATGATCACGCTGCTCACCTCCTCCTTCTTCGCCGCCCAATTCCTCGCCGGTCCATATGTCGGCCGTCTCTCCGACAACTACGGTCGGGTTCCGGTTCTGATCGTCAGCCAGATCGGGACCGTTATCAGCTTTGTGCTGCTGGCCTTTGCGCCAAGCTTTGGCTGGCTCTTCTTTGCCCGCATCCTGGACGGGATCACCGGCGGCAATATCATCGTAGCCCAGGCATACATTACCGACATTACGCCGCGGGAGAAGCGCACCGAGAGCCTCGGCTACATTCTCGCTGCCTTCGGCCTCGGTTTCATGTTCGGCCCTGCCTTGGGCGGCGCGCTCGCCGCAGCCTACGGTCCCGCGGTGCCATTTCTGGTAGCCGCGGTGGCCGCGGCGGCAGTCATCCTGCTCACCTGGTCCGCGCTCGATGAAACCCTTTCTGCAGATGAAAGGCGCCGCGCCCGTACCCGGCGCGCCGGCAGCCTCACCTTAGGCAGCCTGCTGGGAGGCGCCCCCTGGGCCCTGCCGCTGCTGGCCGTTCTCCTGATCGCCTTCTTGGGCCAGTTTGCGCTCGGGCTGCTGCAGTCGACCTTTGCGCTCTTCGGAGAAGCTGTGCTGTTCCATGGTGAAAGCCGGAAAGTCACCGATGTCGGCATTGGCCTGTTGCTCTCCGTTGTGGGGGTCTCCCAGTTGTTTACGCAGACCTACCTGCTGCGACGGCTGGCGCGGCGCTTTGACGAAGGACAGCTTGTCGTGCTGGGCAGTTCTCTGCGTACTATCGGCATGCTGATCTACGCGCTCGTAACCTCGCCGTGGCTTGGCGCATTCGGCTCACTCTTCTTCGCCGTCGGCTATGGGCTCGCAAGTCCGCCTCTGCAGTCGATGTCCACCGCGCTCGTGGCTGACCAGGACCGCGGCAGCGTACTTGGCTGGTTTCAATCGAGTATCAATCTGTCCACGATCATCAGCACCGCCATCGCCGGTGTGATTTTCGCCCGCGGGCCGGCAGTGCCGTATTGGATCGGCGCGGCCACCTCCGCTTTGGTGGTGCTGGCGATGATCGGTATTATGCGGTGGATGCCGACCAAGTCCGTCCGCGTGTCGGAGGTGTAAGACGTCTCGTCTGCAACGCAGGTCGCGAAACGGAGGACCCTGATGGTACAAAGAGACAGGCCGCATCCCCTGCCCCGCCCCGACCTCAACAGTCCAGTTCCCCTTGACGCCGTCGCCCGCCTGCCGCAGGACGGCGACAATGTCGCCATTGCCACACGCCGTCTGGACGCTGGGCAGACGATCGAGAATGACGGCGCCCAGTTCACGCTCGATACCACCATACTCGTCGGCCACCGCTTCGCCATCGAACCGATCGCAGAGGGCGCCCCTCTGCTGTCCTGGGGTCTTCCTTTCGGCATGGCGACGCGCCCGATCGCGCCGGGCGAGTACGTTTGCAACGCCGGCATGATCGAGGCGCTCGGCCAGCGCGCCCTCGATTTCACCATCCCTCAGCAGCCGAACTTCCAGGACCGGATCGTCCCCTACGAAGTCGACGAAGCGGCTTTTCGCCCCGGCAGGCAGGTGGAACGATACAAAGAGGAGCGCACCTTCCTGGGTTTCCACCGCGACGGCGGGCGCGGTGTCGGCACACGCAATACGATCGTTATCCTGGGGACGACCTCCAGCACGGCCGCCTTTGCCAGAACGCTTGCGCAGACATTGCAGCCCGCCGCCGACGCCTTCCCCGGCTTCGACGGCATCGTGGCTATCGCCCACACCGAGGGCAGCGGCTACGAACGGCTCAACAACCGTGAATTTGTGCTGCGCACCCTGGCCGGACTGATCGTTCACCCGAATGTCGGCGCGGTCCTGGCCGTGGACGCACTCGAAACACACCCGGCCGCCGACCACGCCATCAGCAACGTCGAACTCGAAGCCTATCTGCGCACGCATGACTATCCCCTGGCGGCAGTGGCGCATCGCTTCTTCACACTGTCCGGGGACTGGGAAGCCGACCTTGCGGAAGCGTCGGCAACCGTAGAGCGCTGGCTTCCCGACATCGCGGCCCTGCAGCGTACGCCGGAATCCCTCGCTCATCTCAACATTGCCCTCCAGTGCGGCGGCTCGGACGCCTTCTCCGGCCTCTCCGGCAACCCTCTGGCCTCCGCCGTCGCCAAAGAGGTCATTCGCCACGGCGGACGCGCCAACCTCGCCGAGACCGACGAACTGATCGGCGCCGAAGCCTATCTCCTCCAGAACACGCGCGATCTGGCGACCGCCCAAGCCTTTCTCGACTATGTCGCAGAGTTCAAGGAGCGGCTGGCCTGGCACGGCCAGACCGCAGAGGGCAATCCTACCGGCGGAAACAAGCTGCGCGGGCTCTACAACATCGCCCTCAAGTCGATCGGCGCCGCAATCAAGCGGCATCCCGACGTGCGGCTGGACTGGGTTGTCGATTACGGGGAACGGATGGTGAAGGCCGCGGACGGCCCGGCTCAGTGCGAGACCGCGCCCGACCCTGCGCCCGGATTCTACTTCATGAACACGCCCGGCAACGACCTCGAAAGCATCGCCGGTCAGGTGGCGGGCGGCTCCAATCTGATCATCTTCGTCACCGGCAACGGTTCGATCACGAACTTCCCGTTTGTGCCGACGATCAAAGTGATGACAACAACGCAGCGCTTCGAACTGCTGCCCCAGGAGATGGACGTGAACGCCGGTGCCTACCTGGATGGCATAACGATGGACCAGTTGTGCGCCGAGAGTCTCGATCTGCTCGTCGAAATCGCCTCCGGCCGCCGCAGCAAGGGCGAGCTCGCCGGTCACTCGCAGATCTCAATCTGGCGCAACTGGCAGCAGCAGGACCAAAGCCAGCTGCAGACGATCCTGAATAGGCCGCAGCCGGACGGGAATTCGCTCCCCATCAGAACGTACCCAGGTGAGACCGAGGGGATCGACCTGCCTCAGCCGGCCGCGGCACGCGTCGGCCTCATTCTGCCCACCAGTCTCTGTTCCAGCCAGATCGCCGGCATGGCAGCGCAGCGCCTCAACCGTGCAGCCTCAGAGACTAACGTCGGCGGTCCCGGTGAAGCCGGGATGCATCCCCTCTTTACCGCCCTGCCCCACACTGAGGGCTGTGGCGTCGCCTTCGCTTCAACGCAGGCCATCTACGCCCGAACCATGATCGGCTACGCCACCCACCCCCTGGTGGGCGCCTGCCTCTTTCTGGAGCACGGCTGCGAAAAGGCCCACAACGACTACATCCATTCGTTGCTGCGCGACGGCGGACTTGCCGAGGAGGATTTCGGCTGGGCGAGCGTGCAGTTGGACGGCGGCATCGCCAGTGTCCTCGACAAGATCGATGGCTATTTCGAGGAGCAGGAGGACACGCTGCGCCGGCAGAACGGAGGGGACCGCCAACTGTCCTTGGCGCTGCTCAGCGACGGTGCTGTGCCCCCACCTGTTGCCGACACCTTCGCACGTATCGTCCGCTGGATCGCGGCCGCCGGCGGCACCGTCGTCACTCCTGTATCCGGCGGGTTGATCGAGGCGCCCGCCTTCCGCGCTGCCCTGGGAATAGACGCTGCCGACTTGGCGCCTTCCCTCGCCTACGGTCAGGCCGCGCAAGCAGCCGGTTTCCACCTGATGGAAATGCCCACCCCCCATTGGAGCGAGACGCTGACCGGTCTCGGCGCCAGCGGCGCGCAACTGATCATCGCCTACTCCGACGGGTTAAGAGCCGGGCATCCGCTTGTGCCCATCCTGCAGCTTGCCGGCGAGGACGCGCCCACCGCGCCCGACCTACGCCTGTGCGGCGACCCGGGCGCGTGGCCGCAACAGATCCTGGACCTGGCAGCGCGAACCCGGGCGGGCAGCTACCAGCCCCAGAGCACCGTCCACAATCTTATCGACTTTCAGCTCACCCGCGGTCTGCTTGGGATATCAACTTAACCAGCGCAGGCATACGACCGCTCACCGTCGGTGGCTGCTAACCGGTACCGATTACCGGGACGGCCGCCATCGCGCAATACTACCGCGCAATCGCCGGGAAGTCCCCCGGTTCCACCAGCAGACGCACCGAGCCTGTCTCCACGTCGATCAGCCACAATGAGGACACTACGTCCGGCCCCCGCAAAGGAAACCGTCGCGTGATCAAAAAGCGCCCGTCGGGACTCCAGACCGGCGGCCCGTGGTCGTAGGCGGGATCGGCTGTCAGCGCCGTCGCCTCCGTGCCGTCGGGACGCATCCGCCAGATTTGGCTGCCCCGCGTCGCGCCCGGGCCTTCCAGCTCTTTGCGCTGAAACGCGATCCAGGCCCCGTCCGCTGACGGCACGGCCGAACTGTCGTGGACCAGCGCCGCGCCGTCGCTCCCCACAACACTCAACTCGACCTGCTCTCCGCTTTCTACGTCGATCGCGATCAGATGGGTCATCCACTCATCGCCGCTCTGCCGGAAATCGGTCGTGTACAGCCTGGGTAGCGTACTGTCCCAGGAGCACGTCTCACCGGTGGCGGTTGGATAGAAGTCGGTCTGCCCGGCCTCGCCTGCCGAGCCCCCGGTCAGATTGATGACCGCCAGTTGCTGCTCCTCCGGCGATACGAAGCAGAGCCACGCCCCGTCGGCAGACCAGCGGGCGTCGAGCCCAAGACGCTGGCTGTCACTGAAGATCGGCGCAGTTTCGCCCGATTCCACATCCACAATCCAGATCCTCGGCGGGCTGAGCACACCCGACGCGAACGCGTTGACCGAACGACGCGTGTAAGCCAGCAACTGGCCGTCAGCCGACCAGCTCGGCCCGCTGCACGAAGCGTCTTCGCAGGCCAGCAGCGGCCTGTCCTGCCCGCTGGCCAGATCGATCAGCCGCAGATCGCTGAACCCCAATTCACCCAGCGCCCCGTAGGCGACCAACCTGCCGTCGGGTGACGGTGCGAAATCCCACACACTGACTTCAGATGGGGTCAGGGGCTGGGGCGAAAGGGCCGCGCCGATCTCTTCCTCCGCGAACGGCACCGAAAGCAGTTGCGCGCGTCCGACCTCGTCGACAGTTTTGTATAGCAGGTAGGTGACGCCGTCGTCCCCGGTAACCCGGCGGTTCTGTCCCCACAGGCCGAGGAGCAAAAGCGTGCACAGGCTGAGGATCGACAGTACGGTCAGATCAAAACGGCTCATGAATTCGAGGGCTGGGGACCAGTACAGGCCGCGGGTATGCCCGGCCTCTGTGTACTGGCACTATGTCACACGTGTCAGGGATAGAGATAGGGTTGATTGGGTTCCGGTACAGCCTCCAGCTGCTCCGCCATCAGCACGGGGATGTCACTGCCTCCCCGCGCGGCGAACTGGCCAACGACCCGCACCCACTGGCCTTCCTCCAACGCCCCTTCAGAAGACAGGCCAGCCCCCAGGTTGACCGGCAGGCCAACGGCCATCGCATCCGCCGCGCAGCAGCCCACAACAAAGCGTGTGAGGGTGAAATGTACCTCGTCCGCGGCGTCATCAAGGTAGACAAAGCCAACAACATCGGCCGTGTCGGTCTCGGCTGGCCTTTCTCCCTGGTGAAAGGCGAGTACCCAATCCAGAATCGTGCGTTCGCTGCTATCTTGCACCAGCGACGAACCCACAGCCGCCGGCAGAACCGAGTCAAGCCCCCCCGCGCTGATTTCACGATTCTGCAGCGCTGCCACCCCCAGAGGACGGGGAGGCACGAGCAGGCCGAGAACGATCGGAAGCGAGATAAGTACAAACCCCGACCAACCCAAAGAGTGGCCATGATGGTGGTCGTCATTTCCAGCCTGTGGCCCGACCTCGCCCGACCGGGCAGGTACGGGATCATCCGACGCCTCGGGCGAATCTTCGGCCTCCTGGAGCAGGTAACGGTAGCTCAAACCCACCACAATCAGACCCAGAACCGCCGCAATCGTCAGCCAGTCGAACCGTTGACTTATGTAGTAGTTAAGCGTGCCGGACGTTATGCGCGTGAACAGAAAGATGCCCAATCCCAATAGAAGCAGCCCTTTGAGAGCGGCCTGCACCTTGGGCAGTCGCAACAGTCTGCTGGTCGTCGTTCCTGAATCCTGTGCCACTTCCTCACCTGTCCTGTCTTACGCCAACCTATCCGTCAAACGCCTACCTGCACGTTCCAGAAAACGCCGATAACCGCCACCAGCGCCAGCGGCAGTAGAATCAGATAAAGCACGGTCCGCCGCCGGAAAACCCCCAGAAACAGCAGCGAACTCTTGATATCCACCATCGGCCCGAACACCAGAAAGCCGAAAAGCGCTCCGGTCGTAAACGCGTTGCTGAAAGCCAGCGCGATAAAGGCGTCCACCGTCGAGCAGACCGACAGAATGAACGCCAGCGCCATCATCACAAAGACCGAGATGATCGGCCCCTGACCGATGGTGAGCAAAGTGGACTGGGGAACGACCGTCTGCATCATCGCCGCCAGCATCGCTCCCGCGATCAGATAGCGGCCCATGTCCAGAAAATCATCGCCCGCCATGACGAGCGCCTGCCAGATGCCCGGTCGGGAGCCGCTGTGTTCATGACGGTGACTGTGGTCGTCTTCATCATCGTGATCATGGCCATCACCATCGGCGTGGCCGTTGGAGGTGGCCAGGGTCTCGGGCAGCAGGATCTCTCGCGGCCGGGCCAGATGGAAGATCAAGCCAACCGTAAACGCGACCAGCATGCTGAAGACGACCCGACCCCACAGCACCGGACCCCAACCAAAAGCCGCATAGGTACTGAAGATCACCACCGGATTGATCACCGGCGCCGCCAACAAGAACGCGATGCCCACCGGCAGCGGCAGCCCCTTGCCGTACAGCCGCCGCGTCACCGGCACGACCCCGCACTCGCAAACCGGGAAAACAAAGCCCAACCCGGCGCCGGCCAGCGCCGCCAGCAGCGGATGATTGGGTATGTAACGTTCCACCATCCCCTGATTCACGTAGACCGCGATGATGCCAGACACGATCGAACCGGCAATCAGAAACGGCGCGGCCTCGATGAACAGGCTGAGGAAAATCGTGACAAACGTCTGGAATCGCTCCGCCGCAAAGAAGCGAGCCTGAGGCGTATTGATGCTGCTGACCAGCACCACGACCAGTGCAAACACCATGAACGCCGCAACTCCCCAGCGCGGGCGCCCAAACCAGCGGTTCTCTGTTCTCTCAGCAGCTGCCTGCGGCAGCGGTGATGTCTGTCCCATCACGTAACTCGTTGGCGCCGGCGACTCTGTTTCGCTCGTCACCAAGCCTCTCAAATGAACCCATCACTTCCCGGCCACAGTCAATTCGTGACCCCGAACTGAAAGAGCAATGGTGTCTTTCACGGCTATTCGCTCTCTCTTCCTCCTTGCACGAGCATCTGGGCGGTCGGGCCTTCGGCCCTCCCTTGTGCGGGGGGATTCCCCCCGCAACGCCCCCCTCTTGCTAGCCCACGGTCGTGGACAATTGGACCGGTTCGGCTTGCCAACCGCGTTCTCGCCCCCTTAATCACTGGGAACGATCTCATCAACTCTCCCGGCAATCTTCAATCTTACTTGACGCGCTACGTTCTGCCAATCCGGTGCCCACTTCTGTCAACCAGTACCCCTCTCCTTAGACAGAAACGGTCAATGTCGTTTATCATTCGCAATACCCTCCCGGTAATCTCTTCTGGCCCTTCCTGAGCCCGAAAACATCTCACCGGGGTCTTCCTTCAAACGCCAACCAGCACAAGGCCCACGCAATGTCACGCATGACGGTTGAACAGCTTCGGCAGGACCTTCCCATGACCCGGGAAGTCGGATATTTTCAGACCGGGACCTACGGCCCTGCCAGCGAATCCGTGCTCCAGGCCGTGCGCGAAACCATGGAAGCCGAGGCCCGCCACGGACCCGCCACCCCCGCCGGCCGGCAGTCACATACCGAACGCGAGGCCGCCGCCCGCAGCGGACTGGCGCGCATGCTCAACGTGAAGGAAGAGGAGCTCGGCATCGAGACCAACACCTCCCGCGCCATGCAACAGATCGTGCGCGGCATCGACTGGCAGGAGGGCGACGAATTCGTCATTACCTCCCTCGAACACGTCAGCACCTTCGGCCTCTCCTACTGCCTGGAGCAGAAGTACGGCGTCAAGACGATCGTGCTGGGCGAAGTCTACGACGAACACTTTCTCGGTGACCTCGCATACGTACTCAACGACCGCACCCGCCTGATCTGCCTCAGCCACATCGGCTCTCCCAATGGCCGCCTTCTCCCCGTCAAAGAGGCAGCCGCCGTCGCCCACAAGGCCGGCGTGCCTATCATGCTCGACCTGGCCCAATCCGTCGGGCAAATGCCGGTAGACCTCCGCGACCTTGACTGCGACTTTGCCGTCGGTTCCGGCCACAAATGGCTGCTCGGCCCCATGGGTACCGGCTACATGTACATCGCTGAAAGACAGCTACCCGGCTTTCGCCCCAACTTCATTCCCGACCGCAGCCCCTGGGCCCTGCCCGACGACCCTACGCCTGCGCCAACCGCCCGCTCCCGCACCGAGATTGGCACATACAACCACGCCCTGGTTGTCGGCCTCGGCCGCGCCGTCGAGATCATGCAGAGCATCGGGCTGGAAAACATGCAGGCGAAGATCACTGATTTGACCACCCGTCTGCGCCGGGGCATCGCACACATCGATCGCGCCCGCATCATCACGCCCACGCTGCCCGGAAAATCCGCCGGAATCACCTCCGTCAAGTTCGAAGGCTTCACCAAGACCGACATGGACGGCCTCGTTGAGAAGATGCAACAGCGTCATCAGACAGTGGTCAAATCCCAATGGCTCACCGCCCCGCCCGACCCGGTCAAAGTCGCCATGCGCATCTCCGTGGGCGCCTTCAACGACGAAAGCGAAGTTGATCGTCTGCTTGAGGGGCTGGACGAAGAACTCTAACCACAGTGGCCGGTGAAACCGCCGGCAATGAGTAACTTTCCATCACCATGAGGAAAAGAAAAGATGCCTGAACGCCTCGTACTTTGGGGACCGCCCGTTGTGGAGAGGATTCCCACCGATTCCGACTACGCCGACTACCTGCCCGGCTGGGTGCAAAAATGCGCCGACGTCGGCATCACCAAAATCGTCGGCGGAGACCAGACCCGCGCGCTCACCGAAGCCGCCCATGACGTCGGCATCAAGGTCGATCCTTACATCAACTACAATTCATTCCCCCGCCACGGCTGGGCACGCGTCACCTACGGCTGGTCCCTCGACTTTCTGCGCCCTCCGGTGACCGCAGCCGAGGCCCGCGCCATCCTGGACAGCCACCGGCCCATCTACGACGCGCCCAAAGTAACCACCACCGCGACCGATTTCGCCAGCAAGAACCCGCAGTTCCGCAGCCTCACGCGCAGCCGTTCCTACACGCTGCAGCCGGGTGACGATCTCTACCTCAGCCCTGCCTTCCCCGAAGTGCGCGCCGAACAGAACCAGCAGTTCCTCGACACGCTCGCCAAGACCCACGGCGACGGCATCCAAGTCGAGTTCGTGCTCGGAAACGAGGACGAAAACGGTGCCGTCCCCTACGGCTACGAAGACCGCACCGTCAACGAGTTCCAGGCCAAACACGGCAAGAACCCGTTCGACCTGCCCAACGACGACCCCGAATGGCTGCAGTTCCGCGCCGACTATGTCACCCTTGCCCTCACCGAGATGCGCGCCGCTGTCAAGCAGGCCAAGCCCGACGCCGTCTTCTCAACCACCCTGATCGCCGGCGAAAAGGACGACTACCTCAAGCTCCTGCACGACTGGCCCACCTGGCTCGAACAGGGCCTCGTCGACGAGTTCTATATCTGGTTCCGCACCAACTCCGACCTCGACGCGCTCAAGCGGCAGCTGAGCTACGCCGTCGAAGTCGCCGGAGGGAGTACACCCGTCATCGCCGAGCTCTCCTGCTACCATCCCGGCAGCTTCCAACAGCCCGACCAGATGCTGCGCGCCGCCGAGCTGGCATTGGACTGCGGCGCCGACGGCGTCGGCATCTACCGCAGCCACGCCGTCGAGCAACTGGACTTCTGGCCGGTGCTGGAGAAGATGAATAAGCTGTAGCAAGGGACTACGACTGAATTTGGATTTCAGCGTTTGTGACGGTCCGCATACGTCCAACTGATCACATGGGAGGGAGATGAGATATGTCCTACTATGTAGCCGCGTATGACACAGAAGGCGTATACCCATGGTGGGATAAGGAAAGGCGCCAAAGGGGTTTCAGCTACACGCCCGAACACATCGCCGAATTCCTCGACGGCGTACGCGCCGTCGCCGACGCCCACCTCCAGCGCGACGCGCCCGCATCCTTCTTCCTCGTCGCCAAAATGCTGGAGCTTTGCGGCGCCGAACTACGCGTTATTCTCGACCACCCCCTCTTCGACATCCAGTGCCACACCTTCACCCATCCCAACCTCAAAACGTTGGAGGGCGACAGAGCCGCACTTTACTATGAGCTGGGCGATGCCAAGAAGCTGATCGAAGACACCTTCGGCCGCGAAGTAAACGGCCTGACCGCACCCGGAGGATACACCGACGGCTTCCGCGGCCAACATGCAATTCTCGAAGTCATGTGGGAAGCCGGTTATCGCTACGCGCGCAGCGTCGGCAAGGGCCCCAACGGCACATTGCCCGCCCTCCTCGATCAGCCATTCTGGTACGCCGAAGAAGGCTTCCCCCAACTCCTGGAAACGCCGTCCCATGCCTGGCACGACAACATCCTCACCGGGCAGCCGGCCGAGGTGCACTGGCCGCCGCTGCTCCCCTGGCCCTACCCCACCGAAATGCCCCGCGACGCGCAAGGCGTCTACGAAGCTTACGCGCCCGGCGTCGACTACTGCACGCAACAAGGGCTTCTCTACTACATGCCCATCTTCCACCCCTGGTCCATCTACCGCATCGACAAACAGGCAGCCCAGATCGGGCTCCTCCTCGACCACGCCAGCCAGAAAATGGAGATGATATCCTGCAAAGAACTCTATCAGCACATCCTCCAGCATCCCGAGCTTGCCTGAACCGTGAGCACTTGTCCTAGTTGTAGCGGTATCCCCAAGATGATTCGGCACAAATGCCACAAAAAAGTGTCTCGTGGGCCTGTTGACTATGAATCTTAGGCAGTATCCATTTTTCGGAGTTCGACGACACAAGCTTCGCCGTCAACGACGTGGAGATGGGATAGAACAGAGAGCTCTATGGCGGAAGTGCAATCCCAAACGCGTCATTATTTCATAGATGAAGGTGGCGACAGCACATTATTTTCCCGCAAAGGGAAGGTGCTGATCGGTTCAGAGGGCTGTTCCCGCTTCTTCATGCTCGGTTTACTGGAAGTGCCTGATCCTATGGCCATTCAGGCTTCATTAAGTGATCTGCGGGAACGGCTAATTGATGACCCGTATTTCAGCAACGTTCCATCAATGCAAGAAAGGGCGCGAAAAACAGCTCTAGTCTTTCATGCCAAAGATGACTTGCCAGAAGTGCGGAGGGAAGTTTTCCAAAAGCTAAATGCTATGGAAGAGTTGCGATTCTTTGCTGTAGTTGCTGACAAATGGCAGGTGCTGCAATATGTCCGCCAACGAAACGAAAGTGATCCTGATTATCGCTATCATCCCAATGAATTATATGACTTTCTGATACGGCGTTTGTTCAGAGGAAAATTACACAAGAGTAGCGTATTTCAAGTGTTCTTTTCAAAACGGGGTAAATCCGACCGCACCGCCGCCTTGCGTCAGGCACTCGAAACAACCAGGAGCCGCTTTGCCGAACAACATAACTTGACAAGCCCAGCCTCCCTGCAAGTATCCGAGGCACGTCCGCAGGGGCAGGCAAGCCTGCAAGCTGTGGACTATTTTGTCTGGGCCTTACAGAGACTTTATGAACGCCACGAAGAACGATATGTAACATATCTGTGGCGTGCTTTTCGGCTGGTGCAGGATGTTCACGATACACGCAAAGCCGGCTATGGCATGTACTATACACAAAGAAAACCACTCACCGCGGCAGCACTTGAGTGGCGATGAGAATGAAAAAAAGCCAGGGATATAGGATTGAGCGAACCGCAGTTCGACAATCACACGGCCTGAAGCCGAATTTCATCCACTGGCTATAGCGAATATTATATCCGATTACTTAGGTTGGCGCAACCGTGGGTTTTTTCGTGCGCTTTTCATGCGTTTTCGTGAGTACCACCTTACGACGGTCCTTTCCACAATCAAGTACACAAGTCCCAAAATTAGTGACCAAAAAACCAAGAAATCAAGACTAACCATGACCAACCAATCACTCATCAACGTAGGCATCGCCGGCCTCGGCCGCACCGGTTGGAATAACCACGCCAACGCCTGTGCCCATCTCCCCGAACAGTTCCGCGTCGTCGCCGTCTGCGACCCCGACCCCGCCCGCCAGGCCGAAGCCATCGAACGCTTCGACTGCCTCGCCTACAGCTCATACGAGGAAATTGTCGCCGACAAAGCCGTAGAGCTCATGGTCGTGGCCACGCCCAGCAACCTGCACGCCGAGCAGACCATCGCAGCCATGCGCGCCCGCCAGCACGTCATCGTCGAAAAGCCGATGGCCAGCGACCTCGCCGGCGCCGACGCCATGCTCGCCGCCGCCAAAGAGACCGGCCAGATCCTCACCGTCCACCAGAACCTCCGCTACGCTGCCGACTTCGTCAAAGTGCGCGAGGTGATCGCCTCCGGCGTATTGGGCCGCATCATCGAGGTCCGCATCCACAACGGCGGCTTCGACCGCAGATGGGACTGGCAGACGATGAAACGCTACGGGGGCGGCATGCTCAACAACAGCGGCCCCCACTTCGTCGACATGGGCATGCTCCTCATCGACGACCCGAACCGGACGTCTTCTGCCACATGGAAGCCACGCCGCTCTACGCCGGCGACGCCGACAGCCACGTCAAAGTCATTCTCAAACCCAGGCCTGGCCAAGGGCCGCTCATCGAGATCAACATCACCACCGCCTGCGCCGTCCCCCAGCCCAACTTCCTCGTTCTGGGAACGCGAGGCTCAATGGCCTGTTACCGCGAAGAAGCGCACTTGAAATACTTCGATCCCGCCGAAGCGCCGCCCCTGATTCTGGACGAAGCGCCCATCGCCCGCGACCGCGTCTACAATCGCGAGCAACTTCCCTGGAAGGAGGAGCAACTCTCCTTCGTCTACGACGGCGCGGGCAGTGTACAGGAACTGTATCGTGCCCTCCACGCCTCCATCCGCCAGGGCAAAGAACTGGATATCACCCCCGATAGCGTACGCGCCCAGATCGCGGTCCTCGAAAAGTGCCGCGAACTCAATCCCGGTGTAATCTGAAAACAGCGAGAGGCGGGATCCTCCCGCTTCTTGCCTACCTTCTCTCTCCGCCGCAAAGGAGTTTCGTATGGAACTGAGTTGCACGTCCGTGATGCTTCCCCGCTGGGAACTGGACGAGACCTTCGATAAGCTGCAGCAGTACGGCTACGACGCCGTCGAGCTGCGCTGCCGCTACAACCCCGACGATTCCAACGCCCAGCCCTTCTTCTGGGGCCGCCATCTCTCCGACGTAAGCCCGGACAATATTCTCGACAAGGCCGAGCAGATTCGCGCCGCCGTCAAGCGCACCGGGATACGCGTCGCCGCTCTGGCTCCAAACGCCAGCTACGACGATACCGAGCATGTCCTCAAGCTCTTCAAAGGCGCCCTCGCCATCGATCCCGACCGCCCCCCTCTGATCCGCATCGACGCCCCCAAGCACGACCGCACCAGACCCTACTGGCCGCAGTTCCTGGAAGCACGCGCCGGCTACGCCAAACTGGCCGAACTGGCAAGCGAATATGGCGTCAAGGCCACCTATGAGATCCACACCGGCACGCTCGCCGTCACCGCCTCGCGCACGCTCGAACTCCTGCGCGACCTCGACCCCAACCACATCGGCGCCATCTACGACGTGCAAAACATGGTCGAAGTCGGCATCGAAGATACCCGCATGGGCCTCGACCTCCTCGGCCCCTACGTAGCCCACTGCCACATCGGCAACCGCCTGCCCGAACCCGCCGGCCAGGGCCCCGAAGGCAACACTACCTGGCGCTGGCGCGGCGCCCGTCTCGCCGAAGGCGTCGCCGATATCCCCCAACTGATCGAAGACCTCAAAATTGTCGGCTACCAGGGCGCGCTATCCCTCGAACTCTTCATCCCCGATAACTTCGAGCCCGGAAACGATGACGAGATCGTAGAGACCGAAGGGGCTTTCCTGCGCAAGCTGATCGATCGAAACTAGCACACACCGCACGCGGGACCGCCCCCGTCTACCAGCAATTCGCAATACGACACTCAGCGAGGATGACACCGCCATGCCCTACGCCATCTGCAACGAGCTCTTCGAAGACTGGCCCCTGGACAAAACCGCCGCCTTCGTCGCCGACCTTGGCTACCAGGGCCTCGAACTGGCGCCCTTCACCCTCTGCAACCTTGTCACCGACCTATCCACCGCCGACCGTCTCCGCATCCGGCGCACCGTCGAGGGAGCCGGCCTCTCCGTCGTCGGCCTCCACTGGCTGCTGGCGCAGACCAAAGGCTTCCAGCTCAACGACGCCGACCCCGAGGTCCGCGCCCGCACCGCCCAGTACCTAGTCGATCTCATCGACTGCTGCGCCGACCTCGGCGGCGAGGTGCTCATCTTTGGCTCGCCGCAACAGCGTGACATTCCGCCCGGCCGTTCCCCCGCCGAGGCCTGGAAATCCACCGCCGAAGTCATGCACGCTTGCGGCGTGCGCGCCAAAGAGCAGGGCGTCCTCTTCTGCGTCGAACCGCTCAGCACCAACGAGACCAACTTCATCGTCAACGTCGACGAAGCCGCCGATCTGGTGCGCCAGGTCGACCACCCTGGCCTGCAGATGATGGTCGATACCAAGGCCATGAGCAACGACCCCCGCCCCATCCCCGAACAAATCCGCGCCGTCCACCCCCTCTTCCACCACGTCCACCTCAACGATCCCAACCTGCGCGGCCCCGGCATGGGCGATCTCGACTTCCGCCCCATCCTGCAGACGCTCGACGACCTCAACTACGACCGCTGGCTCTCAGTCGAAGTCTTCGACTTCACCCCTGGCCCCAAAAAGACCGCACGCGACAGCCTCGCCTATCTGCAAGCCATCCCAAACGGCTAAAGGCCGCTAACATATGATTTCAACCCGTCTGGGCACCTCTTGTGGCTGCCGCCATGAATTTGCTCTGTTCTCATTAAACCTCGTTTGACACAACCAGATTTCTCTGTAGAATACAATCGTTCCCGTTGCGCCGCCTTTCCCAAAGGGGGCCGGGGACATAATCGTCATTGGCAGGGGGTCTTGCCGCCCATCCAATCAAGAGCACAAGCAACCTCGCCAATCCCTCATCCGCGTTTCATAAATCATCAGACGTAGGAAAGGAGATTCAGAAAGATGGCACTCCGTAAGGTAGTGATTCGTACCTCCGTACCCCTCGCAGCCCTGTTGCTCCTGCTGCTCGCCGCCGGTTGTGTCGCGCCGGCCGCGCCGGCCGATTCGGGCGACGGGGATATGATGGAAGAAAAAAGCGAGCTCGTCGTCGCCGTCGCCCAGGAAATGACCTCCCTGGAAGCGCCGCTGGCCGCCGCTGAAACCAACTGTAACGGCTGTCTGAACGTTGTCGAAACCCTGGTCACGCGCAACTTTGCCACCGGTGAGATCATTCCCCTGCTGGCAACTGAGTGGGAGCGGATCGACGACAGCACCATCCAGTTTCAGCTACGCGAGGGCGTCACATTCCACGACGGTTCGGCCCTGAACGCCGAAGCAGTGGCCACAAGCATCAACTACATGTTTGAGGCCGAGCTGGTCAGCGACCTCCGCGGCTTCATCGGCGGAGAGCTCAGCGCCGAAGCAGTAGACGAATACTCTGTAAATGTCACATTTGAGAAGCCCGACCCGATCCTGCTGGAAAAGATGTACTTCGTCGCCATTACCTCAGCCCAGCAGATCAATGAAGAGCCGGATACCTACGCGACCAAACTTGTCGGCACCGGTCCTTACATGCTTGATGAGTGGAACCGCGGCGAATCGATCATCTACGTCGCCAACCCTGACTGGTGGGGCCACGATAACCCCGACGCGGCTGGCGGCAAGGTAACCTTTGATCGTCTCGTCTGGCGCTTCCTGCCCGAGGACACCGTCCGCGCCGCAGCCGCCCAGGCCGGCGAGGTCGACATCGCCCAGTTCGTGACGCCCGACCAGTGCAACGCTGCCATGGGCGACGAAAGTCTGCGCTGCGCCTCTGTGGCCAGCGTCGAGACAATGTTCGCACGCATGGGCAACCAGAAGCTGTTTGAGGACGTCCGCGTTCGCAAAGCCCTCAACCTCGCCATCGACAAAGAGCTGATCGTCGAGACGCTGCTGGGCGGCGCCGCAACCATCACCGGTCAGATCGTCAATGAGACCGCCACCGGGCACAACGCTGACCTCCAGCCCTATCCCTACGATCCCGACATGGCCCGCGCCCTCCTTGAGGACGCCGCGGCCGACGGTGTAGACGTGGGCCAGGAGTTCACCCTCGCCTCCCGTCAGGGTCTGCACGCCGGCCACGTTGAGGTCATCGAGGCCATCGGCGGCATGCTCAACGAAGTCGGTTTCAACGCCAACGTCAGCGTCATGCCCCCGGACACCTTCAACCCTCAGTTCAGCCATAACTGGGCCGATCTGGAAGGCCAGCCCAACTGGGTCGCCGTCCATCTTCACGGCAACGAGATCCTGGACCTCTGGTTCTCCTACGTCAACTACTTCACCTGCGGTGGCGTCGTTTCACTCTACTGCAACGCCGAGGTAGATGCACTCTGGGAAGAGGCCCGGATATGTCGGGCGAGGCCCGTGACATGAAGTTGCAGGAGGCCGCTCAGGTCGCCTACGACGACTACGCCTACGGCCTCATCGCCCACCTGGACCTGGCCTACCTGATCAGCGAAGATCTGAATTGGAACGCCAAACTGGATCACCGCCTGCAGGCCAAGGAGATGTCACCCAAATAATGGTCCAGTAATGGCCTGATAACGGCCAGTTATCAGGGTTGAGATCATTCAGACCGCCGAAGCTCACTAATAAAATGCGTACCGCGTATTGCGCCATGCCCCGGGAAGCCGGTGACGACGCAATACGTGGTACGCACTGTTCAGGCATCACGACTGCCGCGGCGAGGAGAGAAGAGAGGACGCTTCCCGTTCCCTCTTTCCCGCTTCTCGCTCCCCGCAGTAAAGGGCGCTCCGATTCTATTTTATCTGCGCAGACGCTTCTTCCACTCGATTGGCGTCGCCTTCGCCGTTCTCACTATCGTCTTCATAGCGGGTCGCATTCTTGGAGACCCGGTCCGCATCATGGTGGGCGTCGAAGCCTCAGAAGAACGTGTCCAGCAAGTACGCGACCAGCTGGGTCTTAACGATCCACTTCCGATCCAGTACGCCAGATTCGCAGTACGCGCCGTGCGCCTGGATTTCGGCGACTCCTTCTGGCAGAAAACGCCCACTCTCCCTCTCGTCATTGAACGCCTACCCGCCACCTTCCGCCTTACCGCCGCCGCTTTCCTGCTCGCCGCCCCACTGGGCATCCTCCTCGGCGCCGCCGCCGCATTGCGCCCTCATACCTTCCTCGACAGGATTATCAACGTCCTCTCTCTCGGCGGTGTCTCCATGGTCGACTTCTGGATGGCGCTGATGCTGATCATCCTCTTCGCCGTCCCATTCGAATTCTTGAAAACATCCGGCTACGGCGGCTTCTCCTACATGGCCCTGCCTGTACTGACGCTCTGCTATTCACCCCTGGGACGCATCTCCCAAATCACCCGCAGCGCCATGCTCGACGAGATGAACCAGCCCCATATCACCGTCGCCCGCGCCAAGGGGCTCGCCGAAAAGCGCATCGTCTTCGTCCATGCGCTCAAAAACGCCGCCATTCCCGTTGTCACCATCAGCGGTGACATGCTCTCTTCCATGCTCAACGGCGCCATCCTGGTCGAAACCGTCTTCGCTTGGCCCGGCATCGGCCTCCTCACCCTGCAGGCGCTCCAGCGCCGCGACCTTCCACTCGTCGAAGCGACCGTCTTCGTCGTGGCCTGCATGGTGATTGTGGTCAACCTGCTCGTCGACTTAAGCTATGTCTACCTGAATCCAAGGATCCGCTTCCAGTAGCCCCGGCGACCTCCGATAGAATCGTGGCCGCCGCAGTTCCGCTATGACCGCAGAGACAAAGTTGCTATTGCAGGAAGAGGCAAAACGGACGCGCCGCGCCTCCTCATGGCTCATCCCTCGCGCCCTTCTGCGCGACCCCGTAACCTTTATTGCATTGACCATCTTCGTACTCATCCTGCTCGGAGCCGTGGCCGCTGAACTGCTCGCCCCCCACGACCCGCTTGAGCAGGACCTGCGCATGCGCAATATGCCGCCCCTCTCACCGGCAGCAGAGGAAGGCGCCCCGCGCCACCTCCTCGGTACCGACCCCCTCGGCCGTGACATCTTCAGCCGCATCATCTTCGGCGCCCGTGTCTCCCTCACCGTCGGTCTGAGCAGCGCACTCGTCTCCGGAATCATCGGCAGCCTCCTCGGCATCATTGCCGGATACTTCCGCGGCCCGGCTGACGACATTATCATGCGCCTGGTCGATGTCATGATGAGCATCCCCGTGATAATGCTCGCCCTTCTCGTACTCTTTTCGCTCGGACCAGGCTTCTGGAATCTGGTCGTCGTCCTCGCGATCGTCAGGTGGATGGCCTACGCGCGCCTCGCACGCGGCCAAACCCTGGGCTACCGCAACTCACCATTCATCGACGCCGCCGTCGCCATCGGCAACACCAACACCCGCATCATATTCCGCCACATCATCCCCAACGTCTCCTCCCCCCTCGTCATCCTCGGCACACTCGAAGTGGCGGTCCTCATCCTCAGCGAAGCAGGCCTGAGCTTCCTCGGCTTCGGCATCCAGCCCCCCGAGCCCTCCTGGGGACTCATGATCGCCGGCGGCCGCCAGTACATCGCCACCGCCTGGTGGATCGTAGCCTTCCCCGGCTTGGCCATCTTCCTCACCACACTCAGCCTCAACCTCCTCGCCGCCTCTTTCCGCGCCATCTCCGACCCCGTCCAACGCGAACGCTGGCTCAACAAAGGCTCCGCCCCCGCCAACAGCAACAACTGACCTCAGCGCCATCACTAACCACTAACCACTGCAGTTGTGCGGTCGGGCCTTCGGCCCTCCCTTGTGCGGGGGGACACCCCCCGCAACGCCCCCCGACAACAACTTGCCCCGCCGACAGTGTGTGAATATTGGCCAAACGGGTTTCACCAAACCCTGAATTACGTAGGGGCAACCACAATGGTTGCCCCCCTTGTCCGAATATTCCCCAACCAACCGTACGAACACCCCAGAAGTTCCCCTGCTGTTCCCCCAGCAGTTCCCCTTCCTGCGAAACCTCTCATTCAAATTCCACTCTCTGTGCCGGCGTCGTCCGTTCAACAGCGCCACCCGCCATTATGTGAACCTCCCCATCCGCGCGGTCATATCTGAGATCCGAATTCACCATCCCAACCCACAAATCCGCATACCCGCTCTCAAACCATTTGCTCTCCAGTCCGTCACCCTGGGGCCTCCTGAGGCTTACATGCCACTCTGGTATCCTGTTAGCCTGGATCGGCGCTCCACCGTAGATTTCAATAGCCGTACTTACCGACGGCCCAATCGCTGACCTGCCTTTCTCATAGGGAAACTTCAGTGACCCGATCCAGGTCGTCTCATAAGTGGCCTTGTCCGTAAGCCAGACACCGTACCATTCCCCGTCCGAGTCGGCGCCATCCGGCGCAAACACGACGCGGTATTCACCCGCGCCCCAGTTGTAACTACGCCTGACACCAATAAAGTCACCCTCATGCCCCGCCGATTCATCCCACGCCTCCTCCGCATCAGCCACCCGTGCATGGGCCAGGTCTCTCGTCCCCCATCTCGAAAAAATGAAGGCCTTTCCGCCCGCGTGCTCCGGGTGATTATCAACGTGGGTCTGAAGACCGAAATAGAAAGTGACATCGCCGATAAAGCCACTGCACAGGATCAAAAACAACCCGTACTCGTCCGAAAAGTCGCCTGGATCGTTATGAACTGTGAAATCGAACGTCAACTCTCGGATTCCCTCACGTCCGTCACCCGCAAAATCTCTGTCCCGCCCCCAATCCCACCACAGGAATGCCATCGATTGCGGCATCTCGATCAGCCTGGCCAGATCAGGTGCAGGCGTTGCCGTGGGCGTCGGTGTCGGCGTAGCAACGCCTGCCGCTAAAGGTACACTTTCGATTTCGGAAATAGCCAGGTCCTGGCCGAAGACCCACCCGGTCTGGCCCTGAAACTTGACCTGCCACCAGCTGCCGTCGAAGTTCCTTCCGACGACGGAAAGCTGCTGACCGTCCTCAGGCGCGCCCGCCACGGCGTAAATTCTCCCCGGACCGCGGCGTACTTTCAGCTCCCGGTCAACCGTCAACAGCGACACGACTGGCGGCTCCTCGGCAACTGGTTCTGTCCAGAGGAGACGGCCCACCACCTCCTCGAGCACCGACTCCAGTTCATCCACTTCTTGCCCATGAATACTGGCTGCCAGTACCAGAAGAGTCTCGCCATCAGGCGAGAGCAGCCAGTACTGCAAACCCGCATACGGGCTTTCGTCTTCGCGCAAGCGGATGGCCAATACCTCTTCGTCTTCCCGCAGACCAGCCACCAGTTCCACCGCAGCGCCTGCTTCACCCAATGCGCCTGAGTCCCCCGCTTCGAGGCCGTTCTCTGCACCCAACTCAGCGGCAGCCTGCTGTGCATACTGCAGCAACGCCATACCGCCGGCCTCATATGCCAGCGCCAAAATGAAATTGCTGGAACTCTGCCCAACCTGAAGGCCCAGACCGACCACCGCCTCCCCCTGCCCGCCAGTCATCTGTGAGACCAGCGCAGCCATCCCTATGGCATCAACGCGCGCGCCGGCTTCAGTGGAAAGTGCCGCCAGATCGGCCGGCGCAGGCTGCTTGGGGTCGAAGAAAAACCATCCGGCCGGATATGAAAGGGCCAGCCCGGCACCGCTGCCGTCATACTCCAGCCAGCCGGAAGGGTCGGCGCGCCGCACCTCCTGCGTGTCGCCAATGGCCGTCACCAGGCCGCCGTAAATCCACCCCAGGCCCTCGCCAAAATAGATCTGCCACCAGTCACTGGCGGCATTCTGACCAATGATCGGAAAACGCTGTCCGGCAAACGCCGTGCCAATCACTGGATTGTCGGTACCAGGCCCGCCCCGCACGTTCATGGTGCGGCTCAACGAGACTGCAGGACCCGCCAGCGAATCCGGCCGCAACTGCTCCTCCCACCGCACCCGCCACACGATCTCACGCAGCAGCGGTTCCAACTCCGCGAACTCTTTACTGCGAACGAAGAAATCGAGCGCAATAATCGATGCCGAGTCCGGCGACAGCATGAGGACCTGCCAGACTGCGTACGCTGCCTGCTCGTCGGAAAGTCCATCCGTGCGGTAGCGCAGGGAAATCACTTTCCCGTCTCCCGGCCGCAGACCGGACACGATCCCCGCGCTCTCAATTTCGAAAGCGGCATTATTAGGATCGGTGTATAGGCTGATGATGTTTCGCTGCGCAATCTCTTCCAGTGTCAGACCGTCGGCGGACGTGTAGGCGGCCAGGAAAATGTTATCAGGCAGGCCGGCGCGTTGAAATCCAGCCCAGACGGTAGATTCCCGCCCCGAGGCCTTTCCTTCTGTCCGTGCAGGGCTTAGTTCGACCTGCACAGGAACCAGTCCGTGAATATCTGCCGCCGTGACCTGTTTACCCAACGCGGCCGACAGTTCTGCCAAATCAGCAGGCGAGGGCTGATCAGCTTCGAAAAAGATCCAGCCCTGTGGATAGAAAATGGACAGCCGACGGTTTCTCTCCTCGAAGACCGTCCACTCCGTGTCAGCCTCAGGCGCTTCTTCCTCCATCTCGTCTACCGGAGGCGCGAAAGGATTGATCAACTTCACCACCGGTACCGGGTTCGCCGGTTGTGGAGCTGGTGAACCCCCTCCTTCCGTCGCACCCTGCACAGAAACAACGGTCACCGCCTGCGCCAACACCCATCCCAACCGACCGGCCAAGTCCACGGCAGAGCCCGTATCCGGAGTCGTGTCGGCAGGCATGTATGCCGCCAGCCACCATTCGCCGGTCGGGTCCGGACGGATAAGCGCAATCTGCAGCCCGCCTGTGACCCAACCATTGACGGGAAATCCCTCGCCCGGGCCACTCCGCATTCCTGTCGTACGTTCAATTACAGCCGCATGACGAGTGGGCTGTGCATCGGAAATCTGACCTTCCCAGCGCACCCGGTGGACGATCTCTGTCAGAAGAGGCTCCAGGTTGTCAAATTCCTCTGCGAGTGCCTCGAATCTGAGCACAAGATGTGCCTCCGCGTCCGCCGACTCCACAATGACAATCCAGACATCTGTCTCCGTCCTGGCCGGACCGTCGCCCCCGCCTTCGCGAAAACGAATCGAGCCCGCGGCCTCCCCCTGCGGGCGCAAGCCCGTCACCGCCACGACGTGGTCCAACTCAACACGTTCGACCCACCTCAATTGGGATGCGATACCCTGCAAACGCCTGTGCAAACTATCGCCTTCCGCCGGAACGACATCCACCGAAAAAATGTTGACCGCCGCCAGCTCAGCCGACTCCCTTGACTGCAGTTGAAAGCCCAGACCAACAAGTCCGGCATCAACCCTCATCGCCGGTACCGGTAGAATCTCACGCAATGCTTCTGCCAGGAAAGGCAAATCCTTGCCGGCCAGAAGTGGCGCTGGATCCTCTGCAGTTGGTTCGACGAACAGCCAGCCGGGAGGGTAAGAAATCATCAGCCCGTGGGCCTCGACTTCAAAACTCTGCCAGGCATCGGCAATGGGCAAGCTGCCCTGAAGAGGCGGGACTTCCGTGGCGTTCGCCTCAGGCGTGGGTGTAGGAACCTGCCGGGCCGGCGCACCATCCCCGTACCCGGTCAGCAACATCGACAGGAACACCAGCAGGAACAGCGTCCAATCCCGACCCCAAGTAAGATGACCTAACTCTCTTCTCACGCCTTTTTCCTCTCCGCTACTAACCACTAACCACTGACCACTGCAGTTGTGCGGTCGGGCCTTCGGCCCTCCCTTGTGCGGGGGGACACCCCCCCGCAACGCCCCCCGACAACAACATGCCCCGCCCACCATGCGTGGACATTGGCAAAACGTGTTTAGCCAAACGCGTTTCGCCATGGCATGAACTATGAAGGGGGCAACCCTCGTAGTTGCCCCCTTTCCAATATAGCCCGAACTACCCGTAGGGGCACCCCTTGTGGGTACCCTTATGAGCGCTCTCGGGCGCCCAAGCGTGCTACCAATCCACGAAGGGTTTTCTTCGCGAAACTTCGCGTCCCTTCGCGGATCAACCCCTCTCCACCACACGTCAACAATCCCCAAATCACGAAACTATCGACTCCCCTGCGACGTTCGTGCCGTCACCCGCCGACTGGCCGCCTTCTTGGCCTTGGCCCACTTTTCCATCCACACATTCCGACCCGTATGGCGAATAATGTCATGGATCGTCGCCCGCGGCTGATACGGCAGATACATGCCGCAATGCCACGCCAGGTTGCGGTAAACCATGAAGTCGCCCGGCCCCAGATAGACCTGCACCGCCCCCGGCATCGCCCGGCAGTGCTCGAAATAAAACTGCTCCGCCTCAGCGTCGCTCCAATCCTCCGGCGCCTCTTTCATCATCGGGTCCCCAGTCGATTCGACCTCGTCAGGAAGATTCTGTTGCCGCAGATGGCTGCCGGGCACATACCAGGTACAGGCATCCGCGTAAATCGCGCAGTTTACCTGGTTGAAATAGCGCAGATCGTTCCATACCGTCGCCATGAACGTTTCCATCTCTTCATCGCGAGCCTCCACTGGCACCTCCACCACGCCGTCGCGGTGCCACCCGCAATGCCACGGGCGATTCTGCGGCTCGACCAGCAACCCCATGATATCCAGATGCGCGTGTGTATACCCAGGCCCCAGCAGCTGCTCAACCGTCACCCGCAACTCGTCGAGTTCGGCATAATCCCTGAATGGCTGCAGATCGATGTACTCCTCATATTGATCAAGCGGCTGAATTCGCTGTGTCTGCGGCCCGTTGAGCTCATGCGCCAGCTCGCGCGCCCTGTCCGCCTCACGCCGCAAATCCGTGAGGAGCGAGGGCGGTACAATCCCCCGAAAGATCAGAAATCCCTGCTGATGGTACTCGTGCACCATCCAATCTTCGAACCGAAACGTCATCTCTGCCCTCCTGTTTCTCCTCTCTGGCGGCGCGCTGCTGTGCCGTCAGCATCGGACCGTTGCGAGCCGTCAGGACACTGAAATTCTGCTCCTGTTTGTATATTGACACTACCACTGCTACGATGAAACTTGCAACGGCATTCTGTCCCGGTTCGGGCGCCTGTCGAAGGACAGTCGCATGGGAAACGGCGCCCGCTAGACCTTGTGCACGGCGATTGCTTTCCAGCCTCCTATCGGCTATAATCTGCCAGAGTTGCGCCCGCTACACCCCATAGTTCTCGCTCTCAAATAACGAGGCGGTAGCGAAACAGTTGTACTCCCACTTCATCCCGCCCACCATCGACCCGGGAACGCAGGCCCCCCGCCTGCTATCTGTTTTTTCCATGTGCGCACACTGTCCGTAAAAGGAGAAATGACAAGATGGAGAATCTCAACCTCTCTAGGCGCAATTTCCTGAAGTCTGCTGGCATTGTATCCGCCGGCGCCCTTCTGGCCGCTTGTGTTCCGGCGGGCGAAACATCGCAACAGCAGGACGGCGAACCGGCCGCCGCCGCACAGAACCTGATCGCTTGGCTGGGTGGCTGGACACCGACCGAAAGCATGGAGCTCAGCGAAGACAACCCCAACCCGCACAACAAGATCCTGGAAGTGCTCGATGAATACACGGCCGAGCATCCCGACGTTTCGATCGAATGGATCAGGCTGCCCTCCGGCGTTAGCAGCCGCGAGTGGATGGTGGCCCAACAGACCGCCGGCACCGTTCCCCACATCATGCCCGCGGCCCAGTGGATCATCAAAGAGGACGTGGACAAAGACTGGTGGGTCGTCCTTACCAGCTTCCTCCAGCAACCGAACCCCTATATCGCCGCCGGCGAACCGGGCAGCGAACGCTGGATCGACCAGTTTTACCCAACGCCTAACTCCATGCTCAACATCGAAGGCAACTTCTACAACGTCGCCTTCGGCATCAACACGACATGGTTCTTCTACAACGTCGACATGTTCGAAGAACTGGGCATCTCCGTCCCCAACAGCTATGCCGAATTCCTCGAAAACTGCCAGGTGGCCCACGACGCCGGCCTGATCGGCTACGATTTCATCACCTTCTCCCCAGCCGACACCGATGCCTGGTACCGCCAGCAGATCGGCTCGATGATCATGGAGCGCGACCTCGCCCCCCTCGTCAACCCGGACGGGCGTTTCGCCGAACTCTCCGAGGTCGCCTGCGCCATCCGCGACGGCGTCTACCACGCCCACCTGCCCCAGTTCCGCCAGTGGCTGGAGCTGTGGAAGCTCAACGTGCCCTACCGCCGCGCCGACTGGACCGTGTCCGCGCCCGACTCCACCCGTCTTTTCCTCACTAAAGAGACGCCAATCACCGAAAACGGCTCCTGGATCATCCCCCAACTGGAGATCGATCCGCTGCTCGACTTCGAGTGGGCCACCTTCTGGGCGCCCCCGCTGACCAAAGAAAGCAGCGAGTTTGTGACCGACCCGCCCACCGTCGCCCCTAACGTCGGCACCGTGACCGACAACTTTGCCATCTCCACCCGAGCCGAAAGAGACGGCGTGCTGGGCACCGCCATCGACCTGCTGCGCTTCTTCTCGCACCCCGAAAACATTGAACTGGTGCAGGGCGAAATCGGCCAGAACATGCCCAATGTAAAGGGAACCAGGGTGCCCCAGCGCTTCGCCGACGCCCACAAAGGGCTGGTCGAGTCGATCGGCTACGTCACCATGTTCCAGTACGAGATCGTCACCATGGATCTCGAAGCCGCCGAGTCCTGCGGCAAGTCCTGGTGGTCCTATCTGCTCGACGAGATCAGCATCGACGAGTGCATCGAACAGAACCAGGCCGCCTTCGAGGGCTACGCAACCCGCTACATTGATGAGCAAGGCAACGCCTGCCCTTGACATCAGACGGCCAGTGGCTGGCGACTACCCGTTAGCCACTGGCCTCTAACCACGATGAATAAGACACTCTGGCAACGGATATGGGAGACAAGGGCAGGGTACCTGATGGTCGTGCCTACCCTGGCCTTTCTCCTCATCTTCCAATACTATCCCGCCGTCTCCGGTCTCTATCGCTCGATGTTCGACTGGAACGCCGGGCTGGCGGGAAACTTTATCGGTTTGTCCAACTTCGTCGAGCTCTTCACCGACGACGATGTCTTCATCCGTTCCCTCAAAAACATGGCCCTGTTGACGATCTGGTACCTGATCGCCTTCGTCGGGCTTTCAACCGGTGTGGCAGTCCTCATCCACCGCATCCGCCACGAACGCTCCAAGTACTTTTTCCGCCTCTTCATGATCCTGCCCGTCATTATCCCGGCGGTCGTCCTCATCCTGCTCTGGAAATTCATCTACGATTCCACCATCGGCCCCCTCAATACCATCCTGATCGGCGTCGGCCTCCAGGACTGGACCCACGCCTGGCTCGCAGAACCCAAAATCGCTATCTACGCCGTGATGTTCCGCAACTTCCCCTGGATCGATGGCGTCTCCGTCCTCATTCTACTTGCCGGCCTGCAGGCGATCCCCGTCGAAATCGTGGAGAGCGGCCTCCTCGACGGCGCCAGCGGCTGGAGGCGCCTGCGCTATATCGAGCTCCCCCTCATCACCGGTCAGATCAAACTGCTCATCGTACTGACCATAATGTGGGGCGTGCAGGAATACTCTGCCGTCTGGGCCATGACGCAGGGCGGCCCGATCGACTCAACCCAGGTCCCGGGTATGTGGATGTACTTCAACGCCTTCCGCATCAGCCGCATGGGCTACGCCTCCGCGATCGGCGTCGTCATGTTCCTGATCACCCTGGTGGCGACGATTCTCAACATGCGTTACATAAGATCACAGGAGTATTAGCAATTGGCGGTACCGTCTATTTCGCATCAAGCAGAGTGCAGTACGCACTGAAGTAAGGACTTCTGTATGGAAAGGCGTGGTGACTCAGCAGCGGCCATATCGGGCGGACCGGCGCAAAGCCAGGCAAGTCGCCTGCACCGCGGCGACGCCTGGCGCGCATCTGCCCTGGGAATTCTCTGCGCGCTCATGATCGCGCCGCTCATCATGGCGGTCATCATCTCCCTCAAAAGCCCCTCCCAGTTCACACGCGTCCCCTTCCTGCCCACCTGGCCGCTGCGCTGGGAAAATTACGAATTCGCCGTCCAGATCATCAGCCAGTTCCTGCTCAACAGCATCATCACTAGCGGCGCCACTGTCATCGGCGTCCTCCTGCTCAGCTCGCTCGCAGCCTACTCCTTCGCCCAAATCAGATTCCCGGGCCGCACATTCGTCTTCTACGCCGTGCTCGCCCTGATGATGGTGCCGGCCTCGCTGACCCTCGTGCCCTCCTTCGTGCTAATCAGAGATCTGCGCCTGATTAATACCTACTGGTCGCTGATCCTCCCTTGGATCGCCGGCGGCCAGATCATCGGCATCCTCATCCTGCGCGCCTTCTTCGAGAGCCTGCCCGGCGAAATGTTCGACGCCTGCCGCATCGACGGCGCCTCGGACTGGCAGATCTACTGGTACGTCGCCCTGCCGCTGACCCGCTCCATGCTCGGCGTCGTCGCCGTGCTCAACATCCTTGGCACCTGGAACAACCTGATCTGGCCCACTCTGACCCTCCCGGAACGCAAAATGTGGCCGCTCACTCCCGGCCTTTACTCCTACATGGAGCAGTACTACACCAGCTACGGGCGGGTGATGGCCGGACTTCTGCTCGGCTCCATTCCCCTCGTGATCCTGTTCATCTTCACCAGTCGCCTCTTCGTCGAAGGGCTTACCTCCGGCGCCATCAAAACCTGAAACGCCTCTATAGCGTGGCCGCAGCTAGAAAGAACAGCATGACCGAAAACCAAGCCACAATAGACAATAGTACGCAGTACGATGTGATCGTGGTCGGCTGCGGAGGGTGGGGGCTGGCGGTCCTAAAAGTGCTCTCCGACATGGGCCTCCGCGTCCTCGGCATCGAGCGCCAGGAGATCTGTCAAAACCTCCGCCGCTACATGAAGCATATGGTCATGCACTCAGTTCTCTCCTACATGATTCTGGATCCGGAAGACGCCATTGTGGCCCGCAAAGGCAACGACCATCACCCGCTCATCGACGAGCTTATTCAGAGCTACAGCGATTTTGCCGTCAAATTCGATCTCCCCATCAAGACCCACCACGAACTCATCGACATTGAAGGCGCGAAAGGGGACTTCGAATTGGCCGTACGCGATTCTGAGGGCCGTACTTCCTGCCTGAACGCGAAACGCGTCGTGCTGGCAACCGGTTCCTACGACGAGCCCAACCTTGCCGGCATACCCGGCGAGCTGAACGGCTCCGTCCAACACTATTTCCACGAATGGGAACACATTAGAGAAAAAAGAGTCCTCTTCATCGGCGGCGGCTTCTCCTCCGCCGATGGCATCATCGCCCTCTGCCCCCGCAACCAGATCCTCTGGGTCGTGCGCAAATCACCTGACGCGGTCGAGAAGATGCTCAACGACCAGAAGACCGTCTGGGGCCAGCCCGATGCCCGTGTGGTCAACACCGAAATCATGACAGAAAGCGAGGTCGTCTCGCTGGAGAACAACACTGCCGTCGTGCGCACACCCGGCGGCGGCAAAACCTGGAACTACGATCTCTGCTACATGCTCATCGGCCACAGACCCGACCAGGACCTGTGCTCGCGGCTCCTCAACGGCAATCTGGAATTCGTTGAAGAAACCTTTGAGTCCTGCGAGCGGCCCGGCGTCTATCTCGTTGGCGCACTCGCCAAGAAACACCTCGAGCACATCGGCCTGACGCACAACCTCTGCCCCGACAATGATGGCGTGCGCTACATCGATAACATCCGCTCCGCCATGCAAAAAGAGTTCAACTGCAATCGTCAGCAAATCAACTGACTACTGACCACTAGCCACTGACCACTGGTGTTCCCATGCACACGAGCCAGGCACTCCGCTCATCACACTTTGAATACAGGCGCCCAGACCCTGGCGGACGCGTCGCCTTCAGCGCCTTCTGCGCTGACTACCACGACCAGGACCGCGTCGGCGTCGTCTCACCCCGCCTCGAAGACGGTGTCCTCCACACAGCCTATGCCCTGCTCGCCCTGACCACAGCCTTCTACGATGTGCAAAGGGCCGCCGGCGGCGACTTCTTCATCTACCCGCAGCATTTCGCCATCATCGGCCAGGATCCGTCCCCGTTGTCCTCCACACGCGACGACGCCGACCGCGCCGAAAAGATAGGCATCGCCACCGGCGCCGGCCGCCTTGACCTGACCCTCGACGAGGCCGGCATCGGCGGCGCCTGGGCCTGGCTCGACGTCTGGCCGGGCGGCAACTGGCACACCGCCGCCATGACCTCCACAGCCATGCTCAAGAAGGTCTTCGACCTCCACATCAACCGCCTCTTCTGGCCGCAGGACTTCACACCCCCACACAAGCAAGAGCCGGAATCGACAAATGGACAGACTTCGAACGGTCAGTTGCCCGATTACGCGCTCAGGATCCTGAAATCGCGCCTCAAATCCGTCTACTACTACAAGACATCTGCACCAACCATAGAGATCTGCGCCGATCAACCCGCCGTGGATATCGTTCAGTTTAGCATCGACAAACTTCCGGCCCCGGTGCGGCAAACGCTGGACCAGGACACGGATCCGCCCAACTCTCCAGCCCTTGAGTCATATCGGCAGGTGAGCGTGAACGATTTCCTGGAGGACTTGGAGGCATGTTTCGCCGCCTGAAAAGTTGAACTCGCTGCCGCTTCGCATTTTGAACGCAATACGCACTATCGACTACAGAGAGAAGAACCGCCGTCGGAACCGGAGGCACACCACATGAGCCGTCAAGAAGAGATTAAAAAAGAACTGTACGAATACACGCTTACAGGACGGGCGCCGATCACCGAAAAGCTCACCCAGGAAGGCATCGATCTGGGGATGGACCCCTTGGAGATCCTTTTCCAGGCACTGATCCCGGCGCTTCAGGAAGTTGGTCGTCTCTTCGAGATCGGCGAGTACTTTGTGCCCGAGATGATGATCTCCGCCAAAGCGATGCAACGCGCCATGGCCATCCTGCAACCGATCCTCGGCGACACCGGTGTCGAACCCGTCGGCAAAGTCCTCATGCTGACCGTCAAGGGCGATGTCCACGATATCGGCAAGAACCTCTGCATCATCATGCTCGAAGGCGCCGGCTTTGACGTGATCGACATGGGCGTCAACGTCAGCCCGGAGCGCCTGATCGACGCCGTCAACGAACACCAGCCCCAACTGGTCGGCTTCTCCGCCTTCCTCACCACCACCATGCCCTTCTTCAAGACCAACATCGAAGCGCTGGAGGCGGCCGGCCTCCGCGACAAGGTCAGGGTAATGGTCGGAGGCGCGCCAATCACCCTGGAATATGCCATGAGCGTCGGCGCCGACGGCTTCGGACCGGACGCCAGCCAGTCCGTCAAGCTGGCCAAACGGCTGATGGTCGACATGGGCTATGAGATCGACCAGGATGAAGATAGCGGAACATCCCAAGGGGAATCCGCCATGCGCGCCGCCGTCGACGCCGTCGAAGGCCTGATGCGCAAGGCCGAAGAGGAGCACGTCAGCGGATAGTTGCCGCAGAGAACAAGGAAAGTGAGCATGAGCAGCCAGCGAAAAACCGTCCGTCCCCGCATCGGGATCTTTGGTATCGGCCTCGGGGAGTACTGGCCCCAATTTCCCGGCCTGAAAGAGCAACTCGAAGGCTACCAGGCCCGCGTCGAAAGCCGCGTCGGCCAGTGGGCCGATGTCGTCAGCGCCGGCCTGGTCGATTCCGCGCCCAAGGGGCGGGCAGCCGGAGACCTCTTCCAGCGTGAGCAGGTCGACATGGTCTACTGCTACGTCGGCACCTATGCCACCAGTTCAACCGTCCTGCCCGCCGTTCAGATCCCCCAAGTCCCCGTCCTCGTCCTCAATCTCCAACCCTCCGCCGCGCTCGACTACGCCAACACCGACACCAAAGAGTGGCTGGCAAACTGCTGTGCCTGCTGCGTTCCCGAGCTCAGTTCGGTTTTCCACCGTTGCGATATCGATTTCCACGTCGTCTCCGGCATGTTGGACGAGGAAGAGGGCTGCGAAGAGCCCGCCCGCCGCGCCTGGGCCGAAATCCAGGACTGGACCCAAGCCGCCGGCGCCCTCCGTACCCTGCGCCGCAGCCGCATGGGTTTCCTCGGCCACACCTACCCCGGCATGCTCGACATGTACAGCGACTTCACCCAGCACCACGGTCAACTCGGCACCCACGTCGAGATCCTGGAGATGTGCGACCTGGCGCAGTTGGTCAACAGCGCAACCCCGGCCGCGCTCAAAGCCAAGGAGGAGGAGGCGCTCGCCATATTTGATCTCGCCGAAGACTCACCCTCCGATCCTCTTGCGACGCGGCCTTCAGCAGAGGCGCTCGACTGGGCCTACCGCGTCGCCGTCGGCCTCGACGGCCTCGTCGCCGACTTCGATCTCGACGGCCTCACCTACTACTATCGCGGGCTCGACGGCAATGAATATACACAAATTGCGGCCGGATTCGCGCTCGGTTGTTCACTGCTAACCGCACGCGGCGTACCCTGCAGCGGCGAAGGCGACCTGAAGAACTGCCAGGTGATGAAAGTCGTCGACACCTTCGGCGCCGGCGGCAGCTACTCCGAGGTCACGGCCATGGACTTCCGCGAAGAGTTTATCCTCGCCGGCCACGACGGCCCCTTCCACATCGACATCGCCGAAGGGCGCCCCCTGCTGCGCGGACTCGCCCTCTACCACGGCAAGCAAGGCGAAGGCGTCGGCGTCGAAACGCAAGTCAAACACGGGCCCGTCACCGTGCTCTCCATGACCCAGACCCGCCAAGGCAATCTCAAGCTCCTGGCAGCCGAGGCCGAGAGCATACCCGGCCCCGTCCTCCAGATCGGCAACACCGACAGCCGCCTCAAATTCTCACTCGGCCCGGCTGACTTCATCAACGCTTGGTGCAAAGAGGGCCCCACACACCATTTCGCCCTCGGCGTCGGCAACATCCTGCCCAAAATAGAAAAATTCGCCAGCATCGCCAATCTCGAACTCAAAGTAGTCTGCTAAAACCCCGTAGGGGCAACCCTTGTGGTTGCCCTCCTGGCCGCTCAAATTCAAGAACTCACCGAAAACAATGATCACCCCAACCGACCTCACCACCGAATACGCGCCCAACCCCATCAACATCGACACCCCCCAGCCCCGTTTCGGCTGGCTCCTCCAATCCGACCGCCGCAACCAGTCCCAATCCGCCTACCAGATCCTCGTCGCCACCAGCCCCGAAGACCTCCGCGCCAACCGCGCCGACAAATGGGACAGCGGCAAGGTGTCATCCGACCGCTCCGTCAACGTCCCCTACGCCGGCGACAGCCTCGCCAGCGACGAAACCTGCTACTGGCAGGTCCGCGCATGGGACCAGGACGACCACCCCAGCACCTACAGCGAACCCACCGCCTTCTCCATGGGCCTGCTCCACGAAAGCGACTGGACCGGCCACTGGATCGGCGCGCCCACCGAAGTCGCCTCTCCCCTCCTGCGCAACGAGTTCGACCTGGCCCAGTCGGTCAGCCGCGCCCGCCTCCACATCTCAGGCCTCGGCTGGTACGAGCTCTACCTAAACGGCCAGCGCGTCGGCGACCACGTCCTCGACCCCGCCACAAGCGAATACACAGAGCGCGTCCTTTACGTGACCTACGACGTGACCGAGCAGCTGCAAACCGGCGCCAATGCCGTCGGCGTCATGCTCGGCAACGGCTGGTTCTGCGAACCCGGCTGGGAGCACCGCTACGGCGACTCCCCCCGCCTGCGCCTGCAGCTGAACGTCGAGTTCGCCGACGGCAGCACAACTTCCGTCGTATCCGGCCCCGGCTGGAAAACCGCCCCCGGTCCCATCACCCGCAACGACCTCTATGGCGGTGAGACCTACGACGCCCGCCGCGAGCAATCCGGCTGGGCATCGCCCTCCTTTGACGACGCCCACTGGGACGCGGCTGTCGACAAAGATGCCCCCGGGGGCCGTATGGTGGCTCAGGTGATGCCGCCCATCCGCGTCAACATGAATCTGAAGCCGGTACACATAAGCCGGCCCAAGGAAGACGTCCACGTCTACGACCTTGGCCAGCTCTTCGGCGGCTGGGCCAACCTGCGGCTCAGTGGCGAACGCGGCGCCACAGTAACCATCAAGTATGCCTGCCAGCTCCTCGAAGAGAGCGGACTCGTCGATCAGGAATCCGGAGAATTCTACTTTCGCCATCGTTCCCGCGCGAGCGCCCACGAAGAAGGCGACGAGGTCGACGTCTACATCCTCAAGGGCGACCCGGACGGCGAGACCTATGAACCGCGCTTCACCTATCACCCCGTGCGCTACGTCCAGGTCGAAAGCGACGGCCCCATCACCATCGAAGATCTCCAGGGCCATGTTGTCTATTCGGACGTGGACCTCTCCGGCGGCTTCGAATGCTCCAATCCGACCTTCAACCGTATCCACGAACTGGTGCATTGGACCGTTACCAACGGGCTTTTCGGCATTCCGCTCGACTGCCTGCACCGCGAGCACTGGGCCTGGACCGACCCGGCCACCATCGCCTCATCGCTCTACCCCCGCAAGCACATGCCCCGCTTCTGGACCAAGTGGCTCGACGACATCAAGGACGCCCAGTACGACGACGGCCGCGTCCCCGACATCTGCCCCAACTACGTCCAGCGGCCCGATCCCGACCCGGCCTGGGGCGGCAACTACCCCATCCTCGTCTGGTATCTCTACCAGTACTTCGACGACAGCCGCCTCCTCGCAGAGCACTACGAACCCATCCGCCTCTGGACCGACTATCTCACCTCCGTCGCCGAGAATCACATCGTCAGTGAAGGCCACTACGGCGACCACATGCTGCCCGGCGCCGCTCCCGGCGAAGAGGAGTTCGTCTCCTCCGAGACGCCGCCGCCCCTGCTCTGGACCGGCTATTACTACCTCAACGCTGCCATCGTCTCCAAAGTCGCCGCCCTGCTCGGAAAGGAAGAAGAAGCCGCGCACTACAGTAGCCTGGCGACACAGATCAAGGACGCCCTCAACCACGAATGGCTCGACCCCGCCGCCCACCGCTACGCGACCGGTTCACAGACCGCCAACCTCTACCCGCTCGCCCTCGGCATCGTGCCCCCGGCCAGCGAAGCCGGCGTCGTCCAGGACATCGTCCACAACATCGTCGACACGTGGGGCGGCCACCACCACACCGGCAACACCGGCGTCACCTGCCTCGTCGACACTCTGACCCAGCACGGCCAGGGCGAAGTCCTCCACGACCTCGTCGCCACCCCCACCTATCCCGGCTGGGGCTACATGGTCGAACAGGGCGCTACCACCATCTGGGAGTCCTGGAGCCTGCAGAGCACCGTCGGCGCCGCCGAAAGTATGATCATGTGGGCCTCCATCGACGAGTTCTTCTACAACGACCTTGCCGGCATCAAAGGCCCCGACTACCACGGACCCGCATTCATGACGCCCGGCTTCCGTGAAATCCAAATCGAGCCACACCCCCTCGGTGACCTCGAACACGCCGGCGCCGACCTCACCACCGTGCGCGGCCGGATCTCCTCCCACTGGCGCCGCACCGACCGCTCATTCACACTCGAAGTCACCATCCCGGTCAACAGCACCGCCCGCGTCAGCCTACCCACACTGGACCTGACCAACGTGTCCATCAGCGAAAGCGGCAACGCCATCTGGCAAAACAACGCCTACCTCTCAGGCCGCGACGGCATCACATCCGCCGTTGCCCGCGCCGGCTTCATCGACGTCAACGTCGGCTCCGGCACCTATCATTTCGAACTCACAGGCTCTTAAGCTGCCACTGACCACTGATCACTGACCACCGACCACTGCAGTTAAAAAGGAGCAGGATCTTGCAGGAAATGACATCGCTCGAACGATTTATGGCCGCCATCAACGGCGACCCCATGGACAAGTACCCTGCCCTCAACGTGTCCCCCAATTGGTCGATGATGCCGCACTGGCCGGAGGTCCTGGGACTGAACTTCCTCCATCTGTCACATGGCACCGATGAGCAGCGACTGAAGTTCTACGACGTTCTCCATGATGATCTCGGTCTCGACTATATCCCCTGCGGCACCGGCAAACCCTACGGCCAGCGCGGTAAACAGTATGTCACCGAGGAGGACGGCGTGCCCGTGCTCGTCGACACCGGCTCGCGTACCAAGACCCGCTACCATGAATTCCCGCCCGACCTCCCGCCCGAAGAGCCGCTCTTCGAGACCGCCGCCGACGTCGAGCGCCTCGATCCGCCGCCCACCGCCGAGGAGATGCTGGCGACCGGCGCCTACGACTTCACCAGGAAGTTGATGGAGCATTTCGACGACACCGTCTTCCTCTATATGGGAGACATGGCCCCCTTCCCCACCTCCTTCTACATGCTCAGCTACGACAAGCTTTTCGACGCCATGTTCTTCCAGAAGGACCTCGTCTTCGCGCTCATGGACCGCCACGAAGAGGTCATCCGCCAGCAGTGCCGGCTGGCCAGAATGCTCGGCGTGCACGGCTACCAGCTCATGCAGTGGTTCGCGTCCGCCGATATGATCTCCGATGATCACTACGTCGAATTCGCCCTGCCCGGTGAGATCAAGTCCTTCCAGTACATCCACGACGAAGGCCTCATCAGTAGCATGGCTCTCATGGGCTGGATCGAACCCCGCCTGCCGCATCTGGCCAAGCTCGACTTCCACTGCATTCAGGTCGAATGTGGACTGAAAAACTACTCAAACGATATCGTCAACGTCCGCCAGGCCCTCGGCGAAGAGGTCTGTATCTACTCCAACTCCCACGCCATCACCGTCATCGAGCAAGGCGACGAGGATCTCTGGCGCGAAGACGCCCACCACCAGGCCAAGGCCATCGGCAAACAAAAACGCTTCGGCATCGGGCACGGCACGCCCACCACCTGGAAAACCTCCCCCGCCAGGTACCGCCGCTACATCGATTTCATGCGCAGCGAACTGGCGTCAATCGTCCCGCCGAACTGACCACTAACCACTGATCACTGTTCACCATGAGGATCACCCGCCTGGAGACGATCCGGCTGGGTCGCCACCCCCACTCCCTCTGGCTGCGCATCCACACCGACGACGGCCTCATCGGCCTGGGCGAGACCTCCTACGCGCCCCGCGCCGTCAGCGCCCTCATCCACGACGAGCTCGCACCTCTGCTCCGCCGCCGCAGCCCCCTCGACATCGAACGCCACTGGCACACCATGTTCGCCCACGTCAACGGCTACGGCTTCGGCGGCGCCGAAACCCGCGCCATCAGCGCCGTCGACATCGCCCTCTGGGACATCGCCGGCCAGTACACGGGCCAACCCATCTACAACCTCCTCGGCGGCCGCAGCCGCGACCGCATCCCCATCTACAATACCTGCCTCGGCCACGGACCCCACCAGGACTACCGCACCTGGACGAACGGCCGCGCCGGTCAACTGGCCGCAGACCTGCGCCAACAGGGCATCAAGGCCATGAAGATCTGGCCCTTCGACCTGCCGTCCGGTCCTGCGGACGCGGAAACAGGCGCACCCGGCCCGGTGCGCCACTACCTCGACAAAGATACGCTGCAAAGGGGTGTCGCCTGCGTAGAAGAGATTCGCGCCGCCGTCGGCGACAGTATGGCCATCGCCATCGAGGGCAACGCCCGCTGGAACCTGCCCGCGGCCATCAAAATCGCCCGCGCCCTGGAGCCCTACAACATTATGTGGCTGGAGGAGATGATCCCGCCCGACAACGTCGAATCCTATGCCCGCCTCAAGGCCGAGAGCCGCATCCCACTCTGCGTCAGCGAGCGCCTCTTCACCCGCTTCGGCTTCCGCCGCGTCGTCGAGGCCAGCGCCGCCGACATCATCATGCCCGACATATCCTGGACCGGCGGCATCAGCGAAACCCGCAAGATCTGCGCCCAGGCCGACACCTACTACCTGCCCGTCACCGGCCACGACGCCACCGGCCCCGTCGCCCTCTGGGCCGCCGCCCACCTCATGCTCCACGTCCCCAACGCCATGATTCTTGAAACCGTGCGCGCCTACTACAACGGCTGGTACAACGACATAGTCACCGAGCCCATCCCCATCAACGAAGGCACACTCTCACTGCCCGACAAGCCCGGCCTCGGAGTCGCCCTGCGCGAGGAAGTATTGGGTTGGCCCGACGCACGGATTGAGCATGTTAATCTGGAAGACTAGGTGGATACGCCTCAACCTCACCAGCCATCCGCTTGGCTGGCTCTCTGGATCTACTGCAATATATCATGGCCCGATCACCAAGGATCATCCCTCATCGACTTGCGATGGAGTTCTAGCATTTGTCTTAGAGTCGCCTGCTCTTCTTCGTCAGGGAAGTCAGCATACACCTCGTTGATCGCTGCAATCATACGTCTCGTTTCGTCCCGCTCAACATAATCCTGGACTGCCGTAGAAATCAATTGGCTTCTTGATATGCCCAACTTTCTCGCGAGGCCGTCCACCTTCTCAAAAAGAGAACGGCTCAAAGTGATCTCCGTCCGCACTTTCATATCTCTTCACCACAAGGGATAACGCAGTCGATCTGGTCAATTTCCAGAATTCTTGAGCAACAGATTTCGGCTCGGAGCAAAGTATACCATTTCACCTTCAAGTTGTGTTACGACTGGTGTTCTTCGCGTCCCTTCGCGGATCAAAACAGTTCCCCAAAACAGGAAAAAAACGGGTTGCAGTCTCAAACGATTGTCTATATCATTACAGATGCGAACGAAACCCGTCTTACCAACCCGAAAAAATGACAAAAAAGAGACAGGCCTCCCCCGCCCGTCAACGATACACCGAATCAGGAGACCCCTGTATGCTGTCCGAGCAGATCGCTGCACTGAAGCGCTACGACTCCGCCACCATTTTCAACGCCGTCGCCCTCAAGCTCGGCCTGCCCAATCTCGACTACACCGACCACACCATCCGCTGCCTTATGCCCGACATGGGCCTCGTAGCCGGCTTCGCCGTTACCGCCGAAGTCACGACCAACGACGAAGACTCCACCGCCCTTGAGTGGATCGACTACTACGACTACCTTGGCAGCCAGCAGGGCCCCCTCATCGCCGTCTTCCAGGACTTGGACACCAACCCCGGCCGCGGCGCCTGCATCGGTGACGGCATGGCCCGTGTCCACAAGCGGCTCGGCGTCATAGGCTTTATCGCCGAAGGCACCGTACGCGACCTCGTCGGAATCCGCCACGTCGGCCTGCCTGTATGGGCCTGGGGCACCGTCCCCGGCCACGGCGTCTTCAACATGAACCGCTTCGGCGCACCCGTCACCGCCGGCCGCCTGCGCATCCATTCCGGCGACCTGCTCCTCGCCGACTCCGACGGCGTCGTACGCATCCCAACCGAACACGTAGATGACGTCCTGCGCCTCGCCGAAGAAGTACGCACCCGCGAAGCCGGCCTCTTCGATTTTTACGAATCCGAAACATTTTCCCTGGAGAAAATGCGAGCCCGCCAGCAACAATACTGACCACTGACCACTGACCACCAACCACTGGTGTTCCATGACACTCGACCAACAGATCGACTCCCTCCTTTCTCAAGCGCCCGGATTCTGGCATCTCGACGCCTGCGGCGTCACCCGCACCGAACGCGAGATCCCCGCCCTGCTGCACGGCGTCGACCAGCCCCCCGCCGGAGACCGCCTCCGCTTGGTCCTCGTCGGCGGCCTCTCCGGCACGCAGGAAGACGCCGATGCCGCCATCGCCGCGCTGCACTCCTATAGCGCCGCGCCCGGCCTCTCTGAGCGCGTCGCCCTCAGCGCCGTCCCCTGCGCCAACCCGGACGGCCTCGCTCTCGGCGCCGCGCCCGAAAACGGCGCCGGCGGCAACCCCAGCACCGGCTACCCCCCGCCGGGCGACAGCTACTACGACGAAAATCCGGAAGCACACTACCTCTGGCGCTGGATCAGCTTCCAGGCGCCCGACCTCGTGCTCGAAATCCGCCTCGGCGAAGGCACGACCTGGGAGGGCTCTGCCCTCTGCCTCGAGTTGCTGTCGCAGTTCCGTTCCGTGCTCAACGCGACCACGCTGCCGGCCGATAGCTCGCTCCTCGGCGCGATGTCCACCGGCGAGCCCAGCCTGCTGCCGCCCATCTACAGCCTGCGCCTCACCTGCGCCACCGCCGACCTGGAGGACGAACTGGCCAAACTGTGGACCGTTTACGCGCAGGTTCCCGACCAGGCCCGCTCCCCCACCCGCAGCGCCCTGCAAGGCCGCGTCGACCGTTCGCCCCTGGACGCCGCCCGCATCCTCGCCGGCGTCTACGGCCATGAACTCGATCCGGTCATCTATACCCAGGGCGTCGCCGTCAGCGGACGCCTCCGGCTCGCCCAATTGGACCCCGAAACGCCCGATCCCTCCGCCGACATCGCAGCCATGGTCGCGCCCTACATGTCCGGCGACAAAGAGTGGTTCCCCGCCGGCGGCGACGGCGGCGCCAATCTGGCCGGCCTCGTCTGGGCCGATGAACTCGCCGCTACCACCGGCGACAGCCGCTACGCCGACCTGCTCGTCCAAACCGCCGACCGCTACCGCACCGCCCACGACAACGGCGTGCCCATCCCGTCCAACCCCAGCTACCAGGTCGAGGACATGTTCTTCACCGCCGCCGTCCTCGGCCGCGCCTTCAAGCTCACCGGCGACGACGCCTACCTTGACATCCTTACCAGCTTCCTCCTCGACGCCAACGTGCAACAGGAGGACGGCCTCTTCTGGCACGACCGCGAGACCCCCTTCTACTGGGGCCGCGGCAACGGTTTCGCCGCCCTCAGCTACGCCGAAACTCTGACCTACCTGCCCGACAACCATCCCGACCGGGACGCCGTGCTCGCCATCCACCGCCGCCACCTGCAAGCCCTGCGCGGCTACCAGCACCGCAGCGGCATGTGGCGCCAGGTCGTCAACGGCCCCGGCTCATACCCCGAAATGACCGTCACCTGCATGGTCGGCTACGCACTCGCCCGCGGACTCCGCCGCGGCTGGCTCGACGCCGGCTACCGAGAAATGCTCATGCGCGCCTGGCAAGGCGTGGCCGCCCGCATCGACGACCACGGCGGCCTCGTCGACGTCTGCACCGGCACCGGCGTCCAGCAAAATCGCCGCGACTACCTCGACCGGCCCGCCATATTCGGCCCCGACGAGCGCGGCGGCGCCCTATCGATCTGGTTCGTCACTGAAATGGAAAGCTTTCTCCGCGAGAATTGAAATCGTGGTCAGAACTCCCACTGACCACTGATCACTGCAGTAAAGAGGAGGTAGAAATGGCAGATGAGGATCTGGGCCTGATGGCTCATCTGCTGCGCCGGGCGGGGTTCGGCGCCAGCCGTGAAGAGCTTGAGGCCCTTGTCGAAAAAGGGTACGACGAAGTCGTCGACGACCTGGTGGACTTTGAGCGCTGCCCGCCGATCGACGAGGATATTGTGAAGCGCTACTTCGGCGGTGAGTTTATGCCGAATATCCTCTCCGGCACCTGGATCTACCGCATGCTCAACAACCCGCGCCAGCTCGAAGAAAAGATGGCTCTCTTCTGGCATCACGTTTTCGCCACCGGCTTCGCCAAGGTCGAGCACGCCCTCGCCATGAGCGACCAGATCGATCTCTTCCGCCGTATCGGCATGAGCAACATACGCGAGATCCTGCTCGAGCTCTCCATGAACCCGGCCATGATCAGATGGCTCGACAATAACGAGAACATCAAGGGTGAACCCAACGAGAACTTTGGCCGTGAGCTTCTGGAGCTCTTCTCGATGGGCGTGGGCAACTACACCGAAGAGGACATCAAGAACTGCGCGCTCGCCTTCACCGGCTGGACCTTCGCGCAGCCGGTCCCCCTCTACCCCCACGGCTACTACTCTCCCGAATTCCTCTTCCGTGAGGAGGACCACGACTACTCCGAGAAGACCTTCCTCGGCCACACCGGCAACTTCAACGGCGAAGACATCATCGATATCATCGTCGAACAGCCGGCCACGGCCCGTTTCATCTCCCGCCATCTCTACAACTTCTTCGTCGCCGACGAGCCGCAGGTCCCCTCCTGGAACGTGACGCCGCCCCAGGACCCGGACGCCATCGAAATCCTCTCGGACGCCTTCATGCAGTCAAAAGGGGAGATGCGCCACGTCCTGCGCACGCTCTTCAAGAGCGACTTTTTCAAGGCGGCCCGCTTCAAGAAGGTGAAAAGCCCCACCGAGCTGATCACCGGCGTTCTCAAGTTGGTCGGCACCAATCGCACGCCCGCGCCCGGCATGCTGAAATACCACTGGGCCGCCAAAGTGATGGGTCAGGAGCTCTTCAACCCGCCCACCGTGGAGGGCTGGCACACCGGCCAGGAGTGGATTGACGGCGGCATGCTCACCGAACGCATCAACTTCGCCGTCGACGAAGTGGGCGACGCCAGCAAACCGGGCATCCAGGCGGTCATCAGACGGCTGCGCGCCGCCGGCGACAGCCTCTCTCCCGAGCAGTTCGTCGACACCTGTCTCGACCTCGTCGGCCCCCTGACCCTCGAGGAAAAGACCCGCGCCGACCTGATTGGCTTCGCCCAAAGCGGCGGCGACCTCGTTTTCTCCGCCAATGGCGGCACCAACGGCCAGACCGACGAAATCACCGGCCGCATCGTGCTCATGTTGCAACTCATCGTCGCCTCCCGCGAATACCAGTTCGCCTAAACCGCAGCTCTTAGCAACACCATCTCGCTTAGGCAGCAGAAAGGTGTTCACTAAAAACTAAAAACCAAAAACTAAGAACTGCAGTTAAGAAAGGAAGAAAAGATAGTTGACCACAAGAAAGATCCCGTACTCGTTGTCGTGCAGCTCAGCGGCGGCAACGACTTCATGAACACCGTCGTCCCCTACTACGGGAGAGCTGACTCGACTGTCACAGGTCGCACCGACCACCGAACACTGATCACTGACCACCGACCACTGCAGTAAAGAGGAGGTAGAAATGGCAGATGAGGATCTGGGCCTGATGGCCCATCTGCTGCGCCGGGCGGGGTTCGGCGCCAGCCGTGAAGAGCTTGAGGCCCTTGTCGCAAAGGGGTACGACGAAGTCGTCGATGATCTGGTGGACATTGAGCGCTGCCCGCCGATCGACGAGGATATTGTGAAGCGCTACTTCGGCGGTGAGGGGCCGGAAATCCGCTCCGGCACCTGGATCTACCGCATGCTCAACAACCCGCGCCAGCTCGAAGAGAAGATGGCTCTCTTCTGGCATCACGTTTTCGCCACCGGCTACGCCAAGGGTGAGCACGCCCTCGCCATGAGCGACCAGATCGATCTCTTCCGCCGCATTGGCATGGGCAACATACGCGAGATCCTGCTCGAGCTCTCCATGAACCCGGCCATGATCAACTGGCTCGACAACAACGAGAACATCAAGGGTGAACCCAACGAGAACTATGGCCGTGAGCTTCTGGAGCTCTTCTCGATGGGCGTGGGCAACTACACCGAAGAGGACATCAAGAACTGCGCGCTCGCCTTCACCGGCTGGACCTTCGCGCAACCGGTCCCCCTCTACCCCCACGGCTTCTACTCTCCCGAATTCCTCTTCCGTGAGGAGGACCACGACTACTCCGAGAAGACCTTCCTGGGCCACACCGGCAACTTCAACGGCGAAGACATCATCGATATCATCGTCGAACAGCCGGCCACGGCCCGTTTCATCTCCCGCCATCTCTACAACTTCTTCGTCGCCGACGAGCCGCAGGTCCCCTCCTGGAACGTGACGCCGCCCCAGGACCCGGACGCCATCGAAATCCTCTCGGACGCCTTCATGCAGTCAAAAGGGGAGATGCGCCACGTCCTGCGCACGCTCTTCAAGAGCGACTTTTTCAAGGCGGCCCGCTTCAAGAAGGTGAAAAGCCCCACCGAGCTGATCACCGGAATTCTCAAGCTGGTCGGCACCAATCGCACGCCCGCGCCCGGCATGCCGAGCTACCACAGGGCCGCCAAAGTGATGGGTCAGGAGCTCTTCAACCCGCCCACCGTGGAGGGCTGGCACACCGGTCAGGAGTGGATCGACGGCGGCATGCTCACCGAACGCATCAACTTCGCCGTCGACGAAGTGGGCGACGCCAGCAAACCGGGCATCCAGGCGGTAATCAAACGGCTGCGCGCCGCCGGCGACAGCCTCTCTCCCGAGCAGTTCGTCGACACCTGTCTCGACCTCGTCGGCCCCCTGACCCTCGAGGAAAAGACCCGCGCCGACCTGATTGGCTTCGCCCAAAGCGGCGGCGACCTCGTTTTCTCCGCCAATGGCAGCACCAACGGCCAGACCGACGAAATCACCGGCCGCATCGTGCTCATGCTCCAACTAATCGTAGCCTCCCGCGAATACCAGTTCGCCTGACCTGCAGCTTTTAGCAACGCCATCTAGCCTCACCCGCAAGATGGTGTTCACCAAAAAACCGAAAACCGAAAACTAATAACTGCGGTTAAGAAAGGAAGAGAAGATGGTTGACCACAAGAAAGATCCCGTACTCGTTGTCGTGCAGCTCAGCGGCGGCAACGACTTCATGAACACCGTCGTCCCCTACACCGCCGGCATCTACTACGACTCCAGGCCGGTGGTCGGTCTCAAGGAGGACGAAGTCCTGCCCATCCACGATACCCTGGCCTGGAACCCGAACTGCGCGCCCTTGCAATCGATGTACGAGGCTGGCGACGTGGCCGTAATCCAGGGCATCGGCTACCCCAACTCGAACCGCTCCCACTTCCGCGCCATGGACATCTGGCACACCTGCGAACCGATCGAAATCGGTACCGAAGGCTGGGTCGGGCGCATGATCCGCGAGCTGGACCCCGGCGGCCACAACGTCCTCACCGGCGTCAACGTCGGCCAGGGTCTCCCCAGGGCAATGGCCGTGCCCGGCGTGCCCGTCACCTCCTTCGCCGACCTCGACACCTACGGCCTGCTCACCGGCATCGACGAACCCCGTCGCCGCACGCAGGCGCTGGAAGTCTTCAAAGGCATGTACGGCCACGAGGTCGGCGCCGGCTACGTGATGGACTACCTCTCACAGACCGGCCTCAACGTCATCCAGGGCACCGACGAGCTGAAGAAGGCGAAAGAAGGTTACAGTTCGACCGTGGAGTACGGCGACAGCGCCATCGCCAACAGCCTGCGCGATGTGGCCCGCGTCCATCTGGCCGGCCTCGGCACCCGCGTCTTCTACACCGCGCAAGGCGGCTACGACAACCACGCCAACGAGGTGCCCGATCATCCCAAGCTGCTCGCCGACCTCAGCAGCGCCATCACCGCCTTCTTCGCGGACCTGCGCGCCAACAACGCCTCATCCGAGGTCACAATGCTCGTCTTCACCGAGTTCGGCCGCCGCATCCGCGACAACGCCAGCGGCACCGACCACGGCTCCGGCGGCGGCGCCTTCATCATCGGCGATCACGTCCAGGGCGGCCTCTACGCCCAATACCCCTCGCTCGACCCCGCACGCTGGGTCCACGGCGAGGACATGGAACACACCATCGACTTCCGCGGCATCTACGGCACGGTCCTCGAACAGTGGATGGGCCTCGATCCCACCGAAATCGTCGGCGGCCACTTTGAACAGATAAATCCGTACAGCCAATAGCCCTGCGTTCCCAGCAACAACAGCACGCTCAGGGGTTAACTAAAAACTGGAAACTCAAAACTTAAAACTAACAAAGGAGTTCCACCGTGGGCAGACCATACGGTCTCTTGCGCGCCGGATTTCCCTTCCACAAGACGCTGGGAATGCGGCGGCTGACAAACTATCCCATCGACCTGGCGATCGGCCAGGAGGATCGCCTCTACATCCTCTGCCGCAGCGAGGGCACCGCGCTCATCCGCAAATACAGCACCGAGGACAGTGATCTCGGCTCCTTCGGCATCTACGGCGACGAGCCGGGCAAAGTCACCTGGCCGGTCACCATCCTCGCCGACAGCGAAGAGAACCTCTACCTCACCGATGAAACGCTGCACCGCGTCACCATCATCGACAACGAGGGCGAGCTCATCGACAGCTGGGGCGAAGAGGGCAGCGAGCCCGGCCAGCTCAACGGCCCGTCCGGCATGGACTTTGACGCCGAGGGCAATCTCTACGTCGTCGATACCCACAACCACCGCGTCCAGAAGTTCACCCGCGAGGGCGGCTTCCTCGGCGGCTGGGGCAGCTACGGCTGCGGCGAAGGCGAGTTCAACATGCCCTGGGGCATCGCCGTTGACGAAGTGGGCGACGTCTATGTGGCCGACTGGCGCAACGACCGCGTCCAGAAATTCAACGCCGAAGGCGAGTTCCTCATGGCCTTTGGGACCTCCGGCTGCGGCGACGGCCAGTTTGACCGCCCCAGCGGCGTCGACGTCGACAAGCACGGCGACATCTACGTCGTCGACCGCGGCAACAACCGCGTCCAGCTCTTCAACGAAGAGGGCCGCTACGTGCAGCAGTTCGTCGGCGACGCCACTCTCTCCAAGGTGGCCATCTCCTACATGATGACCAACGCCTACCCCAACCGCCTGCGTGACATGGCCAAGCTTGAAATCCAGAAGCTCCTGCGCTGGCCCCAGTCCGTCATCGTCAGCGAGGACGGCCTCATGTACGTGCCCGACACCGGCTCCTACCGCGTCCAGGTCTACAGAAAGGAAGCCATCGAGCTCAACGAGCTCCAATTCGCCCCACCGCGCCGCGCGCCGGCCCTGAACATCTAGCTTTCGGGTAGCCGAGCAGCCACAGTCAGTTCGCGGCCCATATCAAAGCGAACGAAGGTGTTCACTCTTTCCTCACTCCTCTCCCCTCTCTCCTGCAGTTGGGCGGTCGGGCTTTCGGCCCTCCCTTGTGCGGGGGGACACCCCCCGCAACGCCCCCCATCGCAATACCACCGTCGTGGACAATAGCAAACATTGCGCCCACCCACCCGTGCCTGCACACCCCTCCACCCTCGTAGGGGCGCCCCTTGTGGGTGCCCTCGCGGTCTCAAATCTGAGCCAGATGACGTCCACCCCCGTAGGGGCGCCCCTTGTGGGTGCCCTCTCAGGCTCAAACTCACGCCAGATTCACACCACCCAAGCCACCCAACAAGAGATTTTCTTCGCGCAACTCCGCGCCCCTTCGCGGATCAACCACCGTTCCCTCCCCCACCGCCCCACTCCAATCCCCAAACGCGAAAAGACGCGAGAAGAACTCTCGCGCCCCACAACATCCCTACCCTACCAGCCGCCGCAGTTACTAAAAACTAACTACTAAAAACTAGAAACTCCCCGGAGGTTCTACCACATTATAGAACCCCATATAATCCTCACCCTTCACCATCAGCACATCGATCTCCTCGCGCCGACCAACATCCACAAACGGCACAGTCAACCGCGGCGTAATCCCAAACCGCCGCGTCTCCGACTTGTTCGGCGGCGAATAGTGAAGCGTACTCTCATTGAAGAAGATGAACTCCCCTGGCTTCAGTTCCAAATGCACCGCATCGCTCGCATCGAACGTCGTCGGGTCCACCTCTCGGCTGAACATCTCCGCGTCCGGGTCTTCGATGTGGGGATACAGCCGCTTATGGCTCCCCGGCAGCACCTGCATACACCCGTTCGCCTTCGTCGTCTCATCCACCGCGATCCAAGCCGACAGAATCACATTCGGCGACGGCTGATAATACGCGCAATCCTGGTGCCACGGCACCTCCGTATCCCACTCCTCCTGCTCGCTCAGCGGCGCCTTAATCTGAAAATTCGTCCGCCACAGCACCAAATCCGGCCCCAGCAGACTCGCCGCCCTCTCCACCAGATTCGGATGGCTCAGCAGCTCATAAACGCACCGGTTATCCAGATGCCGGTTATGAAAATAATCCCTCTCCGCCAGCCCCTGCGCCTTCCCCGCCTCCAGAATCTCCTCATCAATCCGTCCCCGCACCCCCGCCATCTCCTCCTCCGAGAGCAGCGTATACGGCCCCAGCCACCCCTGCTCATGGTAAAGCCGGACCTCGTCTTTGGTAAGCGTATGTTGGTTCGTGGTCATTGCATTGTTCTCACTCACCGTCTCGCAAGACGGTAGCTAAGCGCCCTCATCCTTCAAGACAGGGCGGCAAACTCATATACCGGAGTCTGAACCGTACGAACCGGCCGGCACTGCCCCCACACCGCCTGCTGCAAACGTTCAACCGTCTCCGGCGCAAAGTACCGCTCGCCTGTTTCAACGTTGACCCTCGCCGGCACGTTCTCGACTAGCAACGGTTGCCCGCCAATCTCGAGCAAGTAAGTTACGTTCTGTTCGACCAGCGGCTCGTTCCAGACAACGTCGTCAGGCATCTTCAAAATCCATTATGCCCAAAGCGGACATTTTTCAAAGAAGCTGGAACTCCACGAAGTCACTGACAAATATCCTCGACCCACGCCCCGAATTCATGAGTATCGCGCGCCGGGACGATCAATGATACTGACTGGATGTCATAGTTCGTCGAATGGCAACCTTCGTCAAATTCTATTTTCTGAAGCCACCGTGTCAGAGTTTGGACCATCGCCCACCAGTTGAAGCGCCCTTCGTGCTCAGTTCAGGGCCGCCGGCATTCCGACGAATGTTCCATGTCTTTTCACGCCATGGCCAGAGAGATGGGACCCCACTATACTCTGCAGATACTGGAAACAAACGGCGCTGCTCGGATTCCACCTTTATACCCTCACCACAGCCGCAGATGACTCCGGTTCGGGAATCGGAAGTCCGTCCTCCTTCAACCCCTCCAGATGGAAGACAATGGCCTCTGAAATCTGTTGAAAGGTTTCCTCGCGGGTCTTACCCGTTGCAACACAGCCAGGCAGGTCGGGCACATAGGCACAGAAGTTGTCAGTTGCTTTTTCAATCACGACCGCATACTCAAGCCCCATCATCTGTTCCCTCTAGTCCTGACCAGTTCCCATCCGTCCTCTTCTATCATCTTCTTAGCATCCCGTACTTTGATTGCCATTCCACCATCCCGTAACTGTCAGCCAGTATACTCTATACGGTATGCTCAGTCCAGCGATACACATAATCCTCCTTCCCCCCACCTAAGTCAAAGCGCCTGCCCCTGGCACAAGATCGGCGATGGAAGTCTGACCGGCAGCGCTCCTGATATTAGCTGCGCCTCTGCGCATCCAGCAGCCGCAATCAACCGCTCTGGGAATACCCTGCCCAATCTCCCTTCCAAAGAAGGAAGATAAGCAATTCACGCAATTCCAATTACAATGTTGGTTGATAAACGCCGGGAAAGTGAACCTACGGCTGAAAAAACTTTCCCAATATCAGAAGCAAAAGGAGTAATTCCCCACCACCCGCGACCTGGACATCACCCCAGTGCACACTCCCTCAACTCCCACCCCCCTAACTCTCGGAAAACTGCTGGGCCGGGCAATAGCCCTCTACCCCACCCACAGCGGAATCCTCCTGCGTACCGCCGCCATCTTCTACCTCCCGGCCGCCGCGCTCTCCTTCTTTTTCGTAGAAAACCTCACAACCAACCTCCTCTTCTCCCTGGTAGTCTGGCCCGTCGACGCGGTCGTCAGCCTGTCCCTCATTACCCACTGCATCGATGCGCTGCACGGGCGTCCCCTTGCAGTCCGGACAGCCGTCATGCGTGTCCTGCGCCGTCTGCCGGCTTACCTCGGCTTAACGCTGGCAATGACGGTTGTGTCCAGCGCCGTCGTTCTTGTGCTGGCGGCGCCTCTTTGGGTTGGACTCCTTACTTCTGACATTTCTCTAGGTGAGATCATTGGCGCGTTTTCCGTTCCGGCTAATCCTGAACAACTGGAGTTGGTCGTCAGAGTGCTGAGCAGTGCCCTTTGGGGCGGCGCCGGCCTCTGTCTATCTGGAGCCCTGATTCCACTAGTTTTGTTCTACCTGTTGGTTCGCTGGCGGGTTGCCGAAATCGCGTTAGTGGCGGAGGGGACGGGACCGCTGCAATCCCTGCGCCGCAGCTGGAATCTGAGCCGGGGCTTTGTTCTGCGCACCTTTGGCTATCTCTTGCTCATAGCCATCGCAATGGGCTTGGTCGGCGGAGTAATAGGAATGGCAGTGAACTCTGCTGTGAATGTTTTGGTTCCCTCTGTTGATCAGTCCAGGATGTTCGGCTTCAGTTTCACTTTCTCGAAGCTCATGTTCATCTTCGCCATGCCGTTCTACGTCACCGCAATTGTCCTGTACTACTACGACCTGCGCGTGCGAAAAGAGAAGTATGATTATGAAGTCCCGCAGTGATGATTCGTCAAGCTGGATTAGATGGAGTTTGGGGAGACGGGATTTCCGATGCTGACCGGGAACGCCAATTTAGGAAATTCTGCTTGGACACCATCCCAAAATTGGGAGAAAATCAAGAATAGAAGTTCCCATTACAAAGTTGGACGATTTTGGCCGCGTAAGTGAATATCGGGCTCTCAAGCGACTTTCTCGAATCCTGAAGAAAGAGTGACTCTCAACTGTACCAAAACCGGACATCTTCCTAATGCTCGCCTCCTCCACCTCCAGGCGCCTGACCGTCGGCAAATGGCTCGGCCTCACTCTTACCATCTATCGCACCCACGCCGGCCCCCTCCTGCGCACAGCCGCCATCTTTCTCTTCCCCCTCGCAGTCCTTTCCTTCTTCTTTGTTGATGACACGCTCACCTCAATCCTCCTCTCCTTCATCTTCTGGCCCATCACTGCAATCGCCAACCTTTCCCTCATCTCGCTCTGCAACGAACTCTTGCACGGCCGCCCCCTTGCCGTCAGAGCGGCAGTCGGGCAGGGCCTGCGCCGACTTCTCGCTTACCTGGGACTGGCCATCGCAGAGTCCTCTGTGTACCTCGTCCTTCTCTTGCTCCTGGCGTTTCCGGTCTTGTATGGCCTCGACTCGACCGCGCTGGATTTCAACGAGTTGAGACACAGATTCACCGAAATGCTTGACCAAGGTGAGGCAAACAGCCTCTTCACCCTCCTGGCCGAAGCTGTACCGGTCGGTCTAGCCTACTGTTCTCTCGGTATCGTGGTTCTGATTCTCTTCTTCTATCTCTCATCTCGCTGGCTCGTCGCCCAGGCCGCGTTCATGGTCGAAGACACAGGACCACTCGATTCCCTCGGCCGTAGCTGGCATCTCAGCCACGGCTTCGTCATGCGTACTATGGGGTACGTGATTCTCCTAACCATATTAATGGGCCTGGTCGGAGGTCTGGCCGGGCAGTTCATCGAGTTCGCCCTGGCCCGGCTGATCCCAGCCATCGACCAATCATCTCGGCTCGGTCTCAGCAGCGCCATCACCAACCTGCTATCCATCCTCACCACACCCTTCTACATCTGCGCCGTCGTCCTCTACTACTTCGACCTCCGCGCCCGCAAAGAGAAGTACAGCTGGCAGGACACACATGACAACCTCGACAGCCACTAGCACAACCGACCGAAAGTTCCCACCACCCCCCACACAGCCTCGCCGCCACTAACGACTAACGACTGACCACTGACCACTGGCTACTGACCACTGCAGTTTTGTGCGGCCGGCCGCAAGCGGCCTCCCTTGTGCGGGGGGACACCCCCCGCAACGCCCCCCGACAACAACATGCCACGCCCACAATGTGCGGCCACTGCCGCAGAATACCGCCAACCCAAAGAGCTCCCCCAAAGCCCCCTTCTCGCCAGTATCACATCGATGGCCCATCCCACACTGCCAGCACGGCCGACCCCTCCCTTACCAACCCCCAAACCCAATCCTCCCAAACCAAGATGTTCTTCGCGCCCCTTCGCGGATCACAGCAGTTCCCCGCAGTTCCCCCGCAGTTCCCCCAGCAGTTCCCCCAGCAGTTCCCCCCCAACCTGTAGTAAAATAACCTCACAAAACCCAACACCCCCCACCCACACCTGGAGGCAACCCCATGAACCTCAACCTCCCGCCCACCCCTATTCCCGACCGCGTCTCCATCACCGGCCCACTGCCCGCCAACCAGCGCACCACCTACGCCCAGCTCGACGGCCCCGGCTGCATCCAGCACATCTGGGTCGTCCTTTCCCGCCCCGAAAACCTGCCCCACGCCAGCCGCAAGGCCATCATCCGCATCTACTTCGACGACGAACCCGTCCCCTACGTCGAAGCGCCCGTCGGCGACTTCTTCGGTGTCATGCACGGCCTCGGCTGGTACCCCATCGACACCCACTTCCTCTCCGCCAAAGCCTGGATCGGCTACAACTGCTACTTCCCCATGCCCTTCGCCCGCTCCGCCCGCATCGAGTTCGAAGCCGGCCCCGAAGACAATCGCGCCTACCTCCAGGTCGACTGGCACCGCTATCCCGGCCAGACCCTCCAAGAACCCCGCCGCTTCTGCGCCCGCTGGCGCCGCGAAATGCCCACCCAGAGCTACGGCGAAGAATTCCTCATGCTCGACGCCGACGGACCCGGCCAGCTCCTCGGCTTCGTCTACGGCGTGCGCCTCCTCGACGACACCGACCGCTGGAGCCACGGCGGCGCCGAGAACATCTACATCGACGGCGAAGGCGAGCACCCCGCCTTCCTGCGCGGCATCGGCGGCGAGGACACCTTCGGCGCCGGCTATGGTGGCGCCCTCCACCCGCCCGAAACCCACCACTACGCCGCCATGCCCTATTACGTGCACGACGACGTCGGCGAAGCCCGCCCCGCCCAGCGCCTCGTCGGCTACCGCTTCTTCGAAAAGGACACCCTCCCCTTCCAACACTCCATCCACATGCGCTTCGGCTGCATGGCCAACGACATCTGCTCCACCACCTACTGGTACCAGCATGACCCCGTGCGCCCCTTCTTCACCATGCCCGACTGGCCCCAGCTCCTCCCCGGCGTCGAGCTCCCCCGCAACACCCACGACCTCGACCTGCCCGCGAGCGGCGAATGGTGGCTCTGCGGCCCCTTCGCCAACCACGACGGCCAGGCCATGGCAACCACCCTTCCGCCTGAGACCACATTCGAACCCCACGCAACCTACGACGGCCTCCACGGAGAGGAGTCCGCTTGGCTGACCGAAGGCTCGCGCCGGCAGGGCAGGGACAGAGCCCGCTGGCATCGCCGCGCCGCCCACCACGCCTTCATCGACTTCAACCACCTCTTCCGCCCATGGGGCCGCGGCGTCGGCAAAACCGACGTCGGCGCCGCCCTCGCCCGCTGCACCCTCCACACACCCGCCGACACCACCGCAACCCTCCACCTCGCCTGGGACGACGCCCTCGCGCTGCGCGTAAACGACGATCTTATCGACCTCGGCCACAACTACGCATTCCGCGCCCGCAGCCTCCCAGTCCACCTCCGTGCCGGCGCCAACACTGTCCTCCTCAAGCTCAGCAACGACATCGGCTCCAACCACGGCGGCTGGGCCTTCGCCTTCCGCGCCGAAACAGCCGACGGCACAACCCTCACTCCTGGCGCCGGCGACAAAGGATAAGATCTACGCTAAAATAGCAGCAGCTTGTGGCTGACCTACGTTGCAGCGAAACGTCTACGAGAGGAAGGAAGTATGACTCTGGCGGAAATGACAGTTGACGAACAGGCCCGAACCCGCTTCGCAGAAGACGGCTACTGGCTCGGCCCCCAAATATTCGACGCCGCCCAAACAGAAGAACTAGCCTACGCCGTCGACGAAGTCAACGCCGGCCGCTACGAGACCGGACGCGAACCCCTCGCCCGTTTCTGGAGCCCCGGCGACGACCCCTACGCCCTCCATAAGGTCGACAACGCCCACTGGTGCAACCCCGTCCTCGCCGAAGCCGTCATCAACCCGCGGATCGGCCAGCTCGCCGCCCAGCTCCTCGACACACCCGCCGTGCGCCTCTGGCACGAGCAGATCCTCACGAAACCCGCCGGCGGCCACGAGACCGCCAACGTCGCCTGGCACCAGGACTACAACTACTGGCGCAGCAGCGACAGACCCCAGATGCTCACCGCCTGGATCCCGCTGCAGGAGGTCAACCCCGAGATTGGCACGATGTACTTTGTCAAGGGAAGCCACAAATGGGGCTGGCACGCCGAGTACAGCCACTTCGGCCGCTACGACATGGCCGAACAGGAGCGAGTGATCCGCCAGTACATGCCCGACGGCGCCGAATACGAGACCGCCCCGCTCAACATGCAGGCCGGCCGCGTCAACTTCCACCACTGCCTCACCCTGCACGGCTCCGGACCCAACCTCGCCCACCGCCAGCATCGCCGCGCCATCGCCATCCACATCCAGGCCGACGAATGCCTCTTTCGCAAAACCGGCGACCACGCCGACAACCACCAGTGCGCCCAGGAAATGCACCGCCTCGGCAAATCCTACGGCGACAAATTCCAAGGCGCCTACTGGCCCGAACTCTTCAGCTACTAAAGCTCAATTTCCCGCCGCCATCCACGAACCACTACCTACCATGCACTTCAAAGAACATCATCAAATCGTCCTCACCGCCCCCGTCATCGGCGACGACCAGGAAGAACTAAAACCAGGCGACGTAGGCGCAATCATCCACATCCACCCCAATCAAGTAGCCTTCGTAGCGGAGTTCCTCTCCCTGCACGGCGAAACTATCGCCATCGCCACCGTCCTTCCATCACAAGCCCGCCCAGTAACCGGCTCCGACCTCACCCACGCCCGAACCGTTCCCGCAACCGCCTGACCGGAATCAACACACACCCCGCCCGACAGACACAACTAAAAACTAGAAACTGACTACTAAAAACTGCCCCTAAGGCTTATAACTCTCCTCCGGCTCCCGCGGCAACACCAACGCCTCCGCCGAAATCAACATCGCCGCGCCGCTCGCCGCCTGCTCCAACGCCGCCTTCACCACCAGCGTCGGATCAACGATCCCCGCCGCCATCATATCGCGCACACTCCCCTGCCCGACCTCATACGCGAACCCCGGCCCCCGCTCGCGACACGCATTGACAACCAGCGGACCGTACGCATCCGAATTCGCCGCAATCGTGCGCGCCGGCTCCTCCAACGCCCGCGCCAGCGCCCGCATCGCCATCGCCTCCTCACCGTGTCCCGTTGCCGCCGCCTCCACCGCCGGCGCCGCGTCCAGATAGGCCGCGCCCCCGCCCGGCACCACGCCGCCCTCCAGACCCACCTGCACAACCTTCACCGCATGCGCCGCCCGCTCTACCAGCGCATTGCGCTCGCTCTCCGTATACGCGCCCACGCGCAGCTCACCGATCCCGCCCTGCACACGCCCGATCCGCTCGCGCAGCTGCTCCCTCTCCTCACGCTCTTCTACCAACTCCAGCCGGCCCTGCAGCATGTCGATATGCGCATCCACCGCCTGCTCATCCCCGCCGCCGCCCACCACCGACACATACTCCCCCGTCGCCACCAGCCGTTCCGCCCGCCCCAGATCGTCGACCGTCAGATCATGCGGCCCCATACCGGCCACGTCCGTGATAAAACTGGCGCCCGTCAGCAGCGCAAAATCGCGCATCATATCCCGCCGCAAATCCTCCACCGGCTTGATCCGCGCCGCATACGTCGTCACCGGCCCGCGCCCGTTCGCCGCCACCAGCGTATCTATCGCCCTCTCCCACATATTCTTGCAGATGATAAACAGCTTGTCCCCGCCCGCTTGCCTCACCAGGTCCAGCAGATGCAGCACATGACCCGGCTCCTCAAAATGGAAATCCGCCACCACCACATGCGGCTCGTCCAGCGCCGCCACATACCTGAACTTGTCGCTCACCAGATAGCGCGAAATATACTCGCCCGCAAAGCGCGACCCCTCGCGGAACCCGTATGTGTGCCCAAGCCCGTACCCCGGCTGAATCAGTATGTTCCCGTACGGCCCCAGCACATCCATCATCTCCGCCAGCAGCTGCGCCAACCGCGGGTCATCAACGACCGCCCTCGCCACCCCCGCCACATGCGCCGGCTCCGTCAACGGGACCGACAGTGTTTCCAACGCGCCGACCGCCGCCTGCACCCCCTTCTCAAGCCCCCGCTGCAACAGCACCGCATCCGCCCCGCCCGCGATCAGCCGGTGCAGCTCACGCGCGATACCTCGCGCCAGCACGGCCGCCGTCACGCTGCCGTCGCCGAACCGCTCGCGCATATGCCACACAATGTGCCGCATCATCATCGCGCCCGCGTTCTCCACGCGATCCGGCAGATCCGTAAAGCGCCGCGCGATCGTCGCGCCGTCCTCCAGCGGCTCGAAACCGGTCGCATTCACCCGCTGGCTCACGATATTCCCGCCCCGCGGACCCAGCGTCAACGACAGCAGCCGCGCCAGCGTGTCGAACCCGCGCCGCATCGGCTCGCGGCACTCAGCCCCGAACACAACCGACGGCACGCTAACCGCTTGCGCGGCAGAGCCGCCCGCAGAGGACCGCGAACGTGTCGGCATGGCTCAACCTTTCAGGGCGCCGAGCGTGATGCCGCTGACAAAATAGCGTTGCAAAAAGGGGTATACGACCAGAATGGGGACGACCGTCACCAGCGTCTGCGCCGCCCGCAGCGAACGGTCCGAGAACATGTCGAAATCCTCGGGGTTGCGCATGAACTCGTTCATGTCCATCTTCACGACCACCGTGCGCAAAAAGGTCTGCAAAGGGATCAAATCCCGGTCCGCGATCAGAATCATGCCGTCGAACCACGCGTTCCAATGGCCGACCGCACCGAACAGCGTCAGAGTCGCCAGCGCCGGCACCGAGATCGGCAGGTAAACGTGCAGCAGGATCTGCCAGTACGTGGCGCCGTCAATGATCGAGGCCTCCTCCAGCTCCTTCGGCACGCGCCGGAAGAAATTCATCATCAGAATCACGTTCCACAGCGGCAGCGCCTGCGGAATGATCAGCGCCCAAATCGTGTTCAGCATACCCAGCTTGCGAATCACCAGAAACCATGGGATCAACCCGCCGTTGAAAAGATACGCGAACACCACCGACCCCATGATGATGTTGCGGAACGGCATCTCCTCCTTGCTCTTCGACAGCGGGAACGAGATCAGGACGATCAGCAGCATCTGCAGCGCTGTTCCAACCACCGTCCGAACTACCGAAATCCAGAAGGCGTTCAGAAAGACGCCCGCCTCCAGCACCTTCTCATACGTGATCGACGTGGGACGCACCGGCCACAGCGTCACCAACCCGCCCGTCGCCGCCGCCCGGTCGCTGAAAGAGAGCGCCAGCAAATGGATCAGGGGAATAACACAAGACAGCCCCAGCACCAGCAGGAACGTATGATTGAATATATCAAAAACCCGCGACCCAAACCCCCGCCGCTCCGCCCTGTTCATCGCGTTACCCTAACTAACCACTAGGGCTCGTTGACATTTCAACTAGCCATCCCCACTGTAGGGGCACCCCTTGTGGGTGCCCCGGTTTTTGCTCCCTCGTGGGCCTTTCCGTGTCCCTCCCTGGAACCAAGAAAGGTGTTCTTCGCGCCCCTTCGCGTGACTTCGCGGATCGAAAGGTTGTGTCTACAACAAGATTCCAGCGAAAGACGTCCCGAACCGACCTGCAGACGTTCTGTTCTTGGCGGTCACTCGTCGTCTGTGTGGATATAGATGCCGGAGCCGATGACCATCTTCTCGTCGGATTCGCCCAACTGAAGGCTGACGGCGTAGCCGAGCTTGGGGGAACCGGTATCCTCGTCACCTTCGATGGCCGGGTCGTCGTAGTGATACCGCAGAAAACTCTTGCCCTCGCGCCGTGCGCCTCCTATCAGCAACTCGGCGAACGGCACGCCGTTGGAGTCGGTCCTGGTCATGTCGGTGGGATTGCCTTCGCGAAACGGCTCGGTCCCGTGAAAGAGGGTGACGCCCCCGCCGCTCACGACATAGAGGTAAATGGATCCTGACTTCCAGTCCCCTCCTTCGACCCGGAAGGCGTTCTTGATCTCGACGAGAGGGATACCGTCTTCGAACTTGAGGGCCTCCTGGTAGATCCTGGCCGCCTCTTCGACAAAGGTGATCAGTGTCTCGCGGTCCACGACTTCCGACGCGGTGACCGCGGGCGTGGGGAGATCGGCGATGCGGACATCGACATGGGAGACGTCCTGCGAGTAGCCGCCGACGAGCACGAACTGTCGTCTGAATGGGACGGTATATGCCGTCTTCGGCCCGTCGTCGTAGTATTCGACGAAACCGCCGCCTTGGGCAGCGGCCGCCAGGAGTTCCTGGACGACCTTGGTTCCGCGTTCGTCCTCGATGTCGATCAGGCTTCTGTCTTCGGCGGCTCGGTCGTTCCCGTGCGCGAAGACGTTTCCGTTAATGGCGAAGATGATCAGGAAGGTCGAGCCGGATTTCCAGTCGCCCTCCGTTTTGACCCACTGTTTGAGCTTCGCCGCACTGTCCAGGTCTACGGCGATCGCTTCGATTTCGGCCTTGGCTGCCAGGACGAAGGCCTTGAGGCTTTCGGGGTCGGTGACCTGGGCCGCGGTTACCCGGCCCATGGCGGGTTCAGCCTCGTCCATGGGGGGTATTGGCCGGCAGGCCGCCAGGGCTATCCCTAACGACGCCACAGTTGCGGTCTTGACAAATGATCGTCGGGAAACTATACGGTCTGTCACTGTTCCTTTCCTTTCTGCAAAGTGGTGAAGCAGGTGTTCCGGTGTGCGTCGGCGTGAATTCCGTCAGCAACTCCGCTGTCAACGGCGAGGCCCGCAGCCAAAACCGTTATCTGACCATGACAATTCAGAGGAGCTGTCGGTGTTCTGCTGGAATCCACCGCCCTTTACGAGTAGGGCCTTACGCTTCTTTGCGTTTGAAACCAGTTTCGTTCACACGCCCACTGGCCTTCGTGCACGCACCTGCATCAAGCTAAAAGCACATACCCACTGCATTTACAGCAACCGCCTGCAACGTGTCCTTACTACCCTCATTCAAGCAAAAGGCCTTTCCCAACCAGCATAAGGCCCCACTAAGAACGGCCCTCCGCCCTTCGCCGTTCACTAAAAACCAAAAACTGCCCACTAAAAACTGCCCTCCGCCCTTCGCCGTTCACTAAAAACTAAAAACTGCCTACTAAAAACTAGTAAACCTGATAATCCGTAAACCGCGAAATCAACCGCAAACTCAACACAATCAAAATCAGCCCCAGCACCGAACGCACCAGCCCCACCGCCGTCGCCAGACTGAATCGCGCCCCCAGCAGACCCTCGCGGTAAATCCACGTGTCCAGAATATCGCCCGTCGAATAGACCGCCGGATTGTACAGGTTCAGCACCTGATCGAAACCGGCCGCATTGAAAAGCAACCCGAAGTCCAGGCACAGCACCAGCAGCAGCGTCGGCAGCACGCCCGGCAGAATGATATACAGCACGCGCTGAAAGCGGCCCGCCCCGTCGATCGCCGCCGCCTCCAGCAGCTGCGGATCAATACTCGTCAGCGCCGCCAGATACAGGATCGTCGCCCAGCCCACCTGCTGCCACAGATGGCTGGCGACCAGCGTCGGCACAAAAGTACGGTTGTTGCCCAAAAAGATGATCGGCTGCTCCGCCCCCCACCGCTGCAACAGCTGGTTGACCACACCCGCCGAGCCCAGCATCTCCAGCATGATCCCGCCCAGCACAATCCACGACAGAAAATAGGGCAGGTAGACCAGGCTCTGCACGCTCCGCTTGTAGAACAGCTTCCGCACCTCGTTCAGCAGCAGCGCCAGAATCACCGCGCAGAACTGCAGCGTGACAATCTTCGAGGTCGCGATAACGATCGTATTGCGAAAAATCTGCCAGAAGGAGGGGTTGTCCAGCATCAGCTGGAACTGCTTCAGCCCTACCCACTGAGACTTGGCAAAGCCCAGCGCCGGCTTATACTCCTGGAACGCGATCCGGATCCCGTACATCGGATAATAGCTCAGCAGCGCCAAATGAATCAGCGCCGGGATCACCATCACGTACAGCGGCCACAACCGCGGCAGATAGCGAACAAACCTCGAGGCCTGTTCCTTCAGATCGTCTACAATCGGAGACAACGCTTGCATAATAAAAAAAGTGGATAGCAGGCGCCCCTACTATCCACTTTCCACTATCCACTATCCACTATCCACTATTTCGCCGCCCACCACTCATTGATCTCAGCCAGGACCGCCTCGCCGCCCTGCGCCAGCCACGTCGTCACATACTCGTCAAACGCGTCCACGGGCACCTGGCCCGTGATGATCGCAAAGTAGGTCTCGTCCGTCAGCGTCTGCAGCTGCGTCCACTTCTCCTTCTGCAGCTCCGTCGGCGCCGCGTTCCACTCGTTGCGGATCGTGTCCGCCAGCGAATGCTCCGCCAGGAACAGCCAGCCCTCGTCCTGCATCGTCTGCAGACCGGTCGGGTCATCCAGCAGCAGCTCCATCATCGCGTCCCACTCGTCGCGCGGCACAGTCTCCTTATAGTTCAGCTTCCACTGAATGTTGTTCATGTTCGAGGTCGGGCTGATGTTGTAGCCGCCGCGCGTGACGATGACGCCGTACCCATGCGTGCCGCCCGACAGCGGCACTACCCTGTCCTCACCCTCGACCCACTCATAATTGTGCCCTTCAAAGCCGTGATAGCGCCGCTGCGGGCTCAGCACGATCTCCGACTCAAAGTTCGCCTGCAGCAGGATCTTGTCGATATGTTCAGAACCCTTGCGGAACGGGAAGACGCCTGTGCGCAGCGGGCTGAAGTAGTTCTTGCCCTTGCGCACCGGGCCTGCCGGCACGTCGATCCAGGTCCAGCGCGCCTCAGGATCGTTCGCCATGCTGCCGATCGCCCCGGCTACCACACCGCCCCAGGGATGCGTGTAGTTCATGCCCACGCGGTTGCCCTCGATCTCGGTGCGGTTCTCCTGGTAGCCCTTCGTGAAAAAGTCGGGGCTCAGGATCTTCTTCTCGTACCAGCGGCGGACAAACGCCAGCGCATCCTTCATCGCCGGGTCGATGCCGTCGAACTTCAGGCCGCCCTGCCCGTCCTTCGTGAACGTGCTCACGCTCGTATACCACGACGGCAGCACGCCAAACCCCCCGAAGACCGGCCCCAGGCCGCCGTACCAGCTCTGCAAATCACGCGACGCCATCACACCGACCGTCGTGCCGGGCGGACCCGCGCCCAAGTCGTTCGTGACGAAAGCCTCGGCAACCGCCTCCATCTCCTCCAGCGTCGTCGGCGCATCCATTCCCACCTTGTCCAGCCAGTCCGTGCGGATGAAGAGGATCTGCTCATCCTGGCCCGCCTGGGCAATGCTCGGGAATGCCATTTTGCGGCCGTCCACCTCCGCGTAGGCCCACAGCTGGTTGTCGCCCCATGCCTGCGACTCCTTGACCCACTTCGGGTGCGCCGTCGCCTCATAGACATCGGTAATGTCCGCCACCAGGTCGCCCGCGACCATGTCCTGGAACATCCCCAGCGGGATGCCCGGCATCAGGTCCGGAATATCGCCGGCCGCCATCGCCAGGTTCATCTTCTGGTCCCGCTCATCGCCCTGCACATACGTCCAGGGGATATCGTACTCGATACCGAACAGCGCCTTGATGTAACGCAGGCTGATATTGTCGTAAATGTCGTCGTCGCCCTGGAACCGCGTATCCGCGTCCGTGCGCGTGAACGAAGTGATCGTCACCGGCGGATTCAGCGGCATCCCCTCCGGCACGTCCGGCAGCTCCGTCGTCCACCCCTTCGGATGGTCCGGCGAGCCCGGCATCATCCCCAGCGGCGTCAGGATCTCCTCCGCCGTCATCGCCACCATCGGCGCCGACTCTGCCACCGCCTCCGGCGCAGCCGGTTCAGCCGCACAGCCGGCCAGCAGCACCCCGCCGCCAGCGACAGCCGCCCCCTTCATAAAACTGCGACGTGAAACTGAAGATTTCGCCATAGTGCACTCCCCCCTCGGCGCAAAGCCGCTATGTCTTCTGTATGTAACTGTACTTTATCAATAGAACGCGCGGGTCGAATCCGGTGGACAAAACAGTGAGGCAACTCCCCGTGACTATAGCACGGCCTCCCCACCACTGTCAAACACGTTTCGCCCAAAGGGTCTATCCCGTCCCACCGGCCACTGCAGTGCTGACCACTAACCACTAACCACTGACCACTGATCACTGCAGTTCTGTGCGGTCAGGCCTTCGGCCCTCCCTTGTGCGGGGGGATTCCCCCCGCAACGCCCCCCAGACACCATGCCACGTTGGCGCCGTGGCGCCGTGGCGCCGGCGGGTTTCTATTCCCCCGCTCGCTCACCCCCGTCATACCGCGAAGCCCCCACCCGCGACCACGGCAGGTTCAGGCCCCGTCCCTGCCCAGAGCAACCCAATCAACACACACGCCCGTAGGGGCAGGCCTTGTGCCTGCCCTTTGCCCCCACCCAAAATACAATCTCCCCCAGCGCCCGAAAACCTGCGCGCACAAAAAAGTGGATAGCGGGCCCATCCCCGCTATCCACTAAAAACTAGAAACTCGAAACTAAAAACTTCCTAGCTCTTCGCCTCCCACCACCCGTTTATCTCAGCCAAAATCTCATCTCCACCCTGTGCCTTCCACCTCGTCACATACTCGTCAAACGCATCCACAGGCAACTGGCCCGTGATGATCCCGAAATAGGTCTCGTCCGTCAGCTTTTGCAGCCCGCTCCACTTCTCCTTCTGCAGTTCGGTTGGCGCCTCCGTCCACTCGTTGGGGATCGTGTCCGCCAGCGAATGCTCCGCCAGAAACAGCCAGCCCTCGTTCTGCATCGTCTGCAGACCCGTCGGGTCGTCCAGCTTAAGCTCCATCATCGCATCCCAATCCTCGCGCGGCACCGTCTCCTTGTAGTTGAGCTCCCACAGGATTCGCCTCATATTCGAGGTCGGGCTGATATTGGTGCCGCCGCGGGTCCTGATAAGCCCGTATCCGTGCGTGCCGCCCGCCAGCATCTCAACCCTGTCCTCGCCCTCGACCCACTCGTAATTGTGCCCTTCAAATCCGTGATAGCGCAGTTCCGGACTGAGCACGAGCTCAGCCTCGTGATTCGCCTGCTTCAACACCTTGTCCACGTGCTCAAAGCCTTTACGGAAGGGGAAGACCGATTGCAGCAGCGGCCTGTAGAAATTCTTGCCCTTGCGCACCGGGCCTGCCGGCACATCGATCCAGATCCAGCGTGCTTCAGGGTCATTGGCCATGCTGCCCATGCCCCCGCCGACCACACCGCCCCAGGGATGCGTGTAGTTCATGCCCACGCGATTGCCCTCGATCTCGGTGCGGTTCTCCTGGTAGCCCTTCGTGAAAAAGTCGGGACTCAGAATCTTCTTCTCGTACCAGCCGCGGATTAACGCCAGCGCATCCTTCATCGCCGGATCGATGCCGTCGAATTTCAGACCGCCCTGCCCATCCTTGGTGAAAGTACTTACCTCGGTGTACCAGGAGGGCAGCACGCCAAATCCGCCGAAGACCGGTCCCAGCCCGCCGTACCAGCTCTGCAGGTCGCGCGACGCCATCACACCGACCGTCGTGCCGGGCGGGCCCGCGCCCAGATCGCTGGTGACGAAAGCCTCCGCCACCGCTTCCATCTCCTCCAGCGTCGTCGGCGGCTCCATGCCCACCTTCTCCAGCCAGTCTTCGCGGATGAAGAGGATCTGCTCATTTTGGCCCGCCTGGGCAACCCTCGGGAACGCCATCTTGCGGCCGTCCACCTCGGCAAAGGCCCACAGCTGGTTATCGCCCCATGCCAGCGACTCTTTGACCCACTTCGGGTGCGCGGTCGCCTCATAGACGTCCGTAATATCCGCCACCAGGTCGCCCGCTACCATGTCCTGGAACATCGACAGCCCGATCCCCGGCATAAATTCTGGAATATCCCCGGCCGCCAGCGCCAGGTTCATCTTCTGGTCGAGCTCTTCGCCTCGCACGTAGGTCCAGGGAATCTCAAAATCGATCCCGAAGAGCGCCTTGTGATAGCGCAGACTGATATTGTCATAAATGTCATCGTCGCCCTGGAAGCGTGTATCCGCGTCCGTGCGTGTAAACGAAGTAACCGTCACCGGCGGCGACAGCGGCATCCCCTCTGGCGGGTCCGGCAGCATCGTCGTCCAGCCCTTCGGATGGTCCGGCGAGCCCGGCATCAGCCCCAGCGGCGTCAGGATCTCCTCCGCCGTCATCGCCACCATCGGCGCCGACTCAGCCACCGCCTCCGGCGCAGCCGGTTCAGTTGCACAGCCGGCCAGCAGCACCCCGCCGCTAGCTACAGCCGCCCCCTTCATAAAACTGCGACGTGAAACTGAAGATTTCGCCATAGTGCATTCCCCCCTCGGCGCAAAGCCGCTATGTCTTCTGTTTTAGAACCGTACTGTACTGATACAACGCGCTGGTCGAATCCAGTGGACAAAACAGTAGGGCAACTACCGCGCGACTTTGGCACGAGTGCACCGAGGTGTCAAACATGTGACTTCCGGGGGTGTAGCGCGGGTCGTTGGCTAGTTGAACACCGCGTCCCAGTTCTGGGAAAATCGGTTCATGGCGCAACTCACAAACCATGTTTCCAGTTCCCGTCTCAGTTTTTCAGCAGATACTGTTGGATGAACTGGCTCTTCATAATTGAGGAAGACAAAGGTCTGATCGGGTAGTTGGTAGGGCTTTGGGCGAATGGGTCACGTGTGGAGTCGTTACCAAAGTGGCAAGGCTGGAAGACTCCTGATAACCAATAGCACTTTATCTATTGGACATCAATTTGGTATAGAAGTATAGTATAGGGCACACAGCTATTTGAACACCCAAATAGGTCACAAAACAGTCTCGACTGCTTGTCCAAGAATGAAAGAAGGACAACGAATTCCGGGAGATAAAGCCGCAAGTCTTGGACTTCGAGCCATAGATGGTTTGAAGCCTCTGTACATCCTCCCTGAAGACCATTTGGCTGAAGAAGTCCTCATCCCGAGCTTCAAAGCTGCATCAAGTGTCGATTGTATGGTGGGTTTCTTCTCCAGTGAAGCCCTCGCAGCCTTAGCGCCTGGTCTTGCCACTTTCATAAACTGTTCGGAAGGCACCTTTCGGCTTATAATCAGCCCCTTTCTTCGTCCCGAAGATAGAGAGGCGATTGAAAGTGGTTTGTCCTCACCAGAATCCGTCGCGATCGAAGCTTTGCAACCAATTATTGTCACAGAGGATCTTATACAGTCGCATACCTTACAGTGCCTTTCTTGGTTAATACGTGCCGGACGAATCGACATCAAGATAGCACTAATGGAAGATGCCCTTTTTCATCCCAAGGCATGGTTGTTCCATGGTCCAAATGAAGCAATGGCAGTTCATGGTTCTAGTAACTTTACGTATTCTGGGATCAGAAAGAACATCGAACAGATTGCAGTTTCCAAATCTTGGGTGGACTACGACCAGAGATTCGCTACAGTGCGGCTTGGCGAACAGTTTGAGGGTCTTTGGAACGGCAAGTTTGGGAACTGCATAATTGTCAGATTGCCTCAAGCAATCGAGAGTTGCCTCTTACAGACTTATAAGTCACAAGCCCCTCCGAATGAAAGTGATCTCCGGGAGTTATATGACCGGGCCAATCGACACATGCACGAAACACCGGAATCTTATGTAATCCTAGAGTCGAAGAAGAATCTCTTCGAGATCCCTTCGGGACTTCAATTCGAGGATGGCCCATTCGAACATCAAGGCAAAGCAGTAAATGCCTGGTGCGGGGCAGCATTTCGGGGTGTCTTGGAAATGGCGACAGGGTCAGGAAAGACAATAGCAGCGATGATTGCTGCAAATAAGCTGTACAGTATGTGTAAACCACTCCTCATAGTTATAGCAGCACCGTATGTTCCGCTCATACAGCAGTGGTGTGACGAGATTGTACCATTCGGCATTTCCCCGACTAACCTTACCGAATCTTCGGGACCTGAAGGCCGTGCAAACGAGTTAGCAAGGATTGATCGGCGTTTCAGACATGGCCGTTCTTCAGTGGAAGCAATAGTTGTTTCGTATCACGCTCTTACAAATCATGAATTCAATGCCAAAATCGCAGAATTCAACTGCACTACTCTACTGATTGGAGATGAGGTGCATAATCTGGGCAGCGAAGGATTTGTTTCAGATCCACCGGATTTCTTTGACTACCGTTTGGGACTATCTGCTACACCAATTCGACAGTATGACCAAGAAGGGACGGAGGCTCTGTTTAACTTTTTCGGTCCAGTTGTTTACAGATATGGGCTCGAGGAAGCCATCGGTAATTGCCTAGTGGAATACGAATACCATGTCCATCCGGTCGAATTAACTCCAGACGAAATTGATCGATGGTCCGAACTCACAGCAAGAATCAAAGCCAATTCCTGGCGTGCAGAAGACGGGAAGCCGGATGATTACTTGGCAAAGCTCTTTCGGGATCGGCGATTAATCCTGGAAACTGCTGAGAGGAAGATCGATTCTCTACGGGACGCTCTTGCAGCTGAGCATCTTCCATCTCTTCGTCATACCCTCATATACGGCTCCGATAAGGACCCAGGACAGTTGGAAGCCATCAATCGACTCTTGAAAGAAAATGGAGTTCTGTTTCATCAGTTGACGTATCGAGAAACTTCCAATCAGGACCAGACTAAACGCATAATCGAGTCGTTTCAGGAGGGCGCATTAAGCGTTCTCACTGCCAAGCGTGTACTAGACGAAGGGGTTAACATACCACAGATTCAAAAGGCTTTTATTCTTGCTAGTACCACAGTAGAACGGCAGTGGGTCCAGCGCCGGGGAAGGCTACTGCGAAGATGTGCTGAGATTGGGAAAACGCACAGCATACTCCACGACTTCATCGCCATTCCCCCTAATTTGGTCAGTGGCGATCCTGACATTCGTGCTCTCGTTCGTTCAGAACTCCGTCGAGTACAGGAATTCGCAAGTCTAGCACGGAATGCAGGCAGACCTAATGGCCCTCTAGCTGTCATTGATGAGTTAGTTGAGGCCGCGTTCTTCTGATTGGAGTTGACTATGCCTATAAGTGATAGAAAGGTTGTCGGCATCATTTTGGATGCTGTCAATGATAGCCAGGAACGCTACGAAGGCTATCTTGAAGTCCTACAGGAAACTGTTGTGGACATCATTACGGCCGAACGCCAGCATCGAGTTAGAAGCACGAATATCCAACAGCAAGTCAGCGACAAATGTAGCGCCGCTGGCGAGTGGCTTGCCCGCCAGAGGCGAAAGTCCTAATGAAAGTGGAGTACGTTTCATGAGAATCATTCGAGCTCGATTTGACAATTTTCGTCTCCTGCGCGACCTCGAGTTGGATTTCTCCTCCTCGGGAAATGAGAAACTCACGGTCATTCGTGCAGAAAATGACAGTGGGAAAACAACAATCTTGAACGGACTTCAGTGGGGGTTTTATGGTGATGAAGGGTTGCCCGACAGAGGCCGGAATTACCGACTCCATCCGATAGACTGGGATATTACAAATGGAAAATCTGTTCGCATATCGGTAGAAATCGACTTCGAAACGGTCGTTGCACGTCGAGGCCCCAACCGGAGCCTAGTTGAAACTACTGAAACTTACCGAATCATTCGATCAGCACACGAAATCTTGCAGGGCAAAGAATGGAATCGCGAGGCATCATCGGTCCGACTTTTCCATCTGAGTGATGAAGGCAGCAAAGTAATCGATCACCCGGAATCCCAGATTAACGAGGAACTGCCTCCCGAACTTCGAGAGGTGTTTTTTACAGACGGTGACAGGGCCCTCAGTTTCATAGAAGCCGCCACTAGAACAAAGAGGGATCGTGTAGAACGGGCTATTAGATCGTTACTTGGACTCGATATCATCGAAGACGCGATCAGACACGTCAGGCGAGCCGCTTCTGACGTGAATAAACAGGCTAAGAGTTTCACAGAAAGCGACACAATCACGCAGATAGCGTCTCGTCTGGAAGAAATATCAGTTCAATCTACTGAACTCGAATCAAAAATAACAGATGCTAGGGAACAGAGTGGAGCCTTTGAACAAAGATCTGTTGACATCCAGAAGAAGATTGATGAAGCGCTCATGAAGGGGAACAAAGAACAATTAGTGGCTGAAAGGGAACTCACTCAACGTCAACTACAACGGATCAAAGAACAGCTAACCGGGGCAAGTCGGGAACATTCGCTCTTGCTCAGAGGATTGCCACTTGCCCGGGATCTCTTAGCTCCCGTACTCGAACAAAGTTTCATCAAGTTAACCGAATTGCGTGAACAAGGGAAAATACCGAATTCCACGATACCAGTTCTAGAGGAATGTCTGCAGAATACTGTCTGCATATGTGGCGAATCTCTAGAAGAACATGACGCCGGGGCGCACCATCGGATTAGGCATATACAAAGTATTATTGAAGAGAGCAGAAAAGCCACTGAGTTGCAGAGCACACTGACCGATCTTCATTTTGGTTCCAGTTCATTTCAGCCTGATCAATTATCAAACGAGAATAGCTGGGTTTTCAATTACCGCAAGATATCAGGCCGTCGCGAAAACCTTCAGTCGTTGCATGATGAACAAGCTGATAAACTGAAATCTCTTGAGTTGCAGATTGATCAGATCCCCGACACAGATGTACAAGGACTTAGAGATACACAACGTGGCTACAGAGCCCAGCGCGACAAATTCAATGACGCCCGCGTGCGGTACGAAACACATCTGGCGACTCTCTCGCTGCAAGAAAAGAGACTCTCTAAACACCGTGATAAACTGCTTCGAGACCAAGATAAGGGAGCTCAGATTCTTGCGCAACTTAACGTTGCGCAGGATGTAATGAATGTACTTCAGACCTCTTATAGGAGGATCACATCCGAAGAACTTGACAAGGTCAGTACTGCAATGAACGCCTTGTTCCTTGAGATGATTGGTGCTGATCCGGAGCAGGGCGCGATAATTCAAAAGGCATGGATAAGCGACTCTTTCGATATTATTGTATACGGTCCAAATGATCGCACTCTCAATCCAGATAGGGATCTCAATGGAGCCTCTCGGCGAGCTTTAACTCTGGCCTTCATTCTTGCGTTGACTAAGGTGAGCGAGGTAGAAGCACCCAACGCAATCGATACACCTCTGGGAATGATGAGCGGCTATGTCAAGAGATCTGTACTAAGAACTGCTATTCGGGAAAGCTCTCAACTAATTCTGTTCTTGACTCGTGCTGAAATAGCAGACTGTGAGGAGATCTTAGACGAAAATGCAGGACGAGTGATAACACTGACTAACCCTGCTCATTATCCCCGCATTCTCGAAAATGATCCGGGAATATCTGAGCGTAAGGTATTCCGTTGTGACTGTAACCATCGTGAAGAGTGCGAATTGTGTCGACGGAAGATTGACGCCCTTGTACCAGTCTAATACCAGTCTAATATAGCGGAGCAAGACAAGTGACGCAACGATACTATAATCCATTTACAAGTATCGATTTGGTATATCCTCTCGATCAGCGCGACTTCTACGAGCGGTTTTGTCAGACCAGCACTTCGCGTCCTGACGTCGATCGCGTGCCATTTCCTCGTATGGTCGATCTATGGTTTGCAGGTTTGGCGGTTGCGGCACGCAAAAAATTAATGCCAATTGATTTGACTAAACAAGAGACATCCAATTTTACACCCGGATCGATTTTTGACAGGGAGGATAGTTGGAGGGTTCAGGTTGTGATGCTAATTGCCATTGCAATTGAAGGGCAATTGGAGGTAGTTGGTGACGCCAGAAGAGTAATGGCTATTGCCAATGGTTTAGCAGCAGCAGGTGTTCCCCTCGTGGTCGACATGTTGGCCGAGGGGGCCCACCCACCCATTTGGAGCTTGTCCGACGCCTTAGAAAAGATGCTCAGCAACTAATCTCTGAGTTTGGCCGAGTTGTTCTAGGATTTCTTCGCTCAGTTTCTGCTAAACTTCGGCACCCAATAGTGGGTCAGTGCTTTTGCGGAATAGTTTCTCTTGATGAGCCAAAGTGTTTTAGGACTCCAGATCCTCACCGACTTTCAGGAATGCCTCCTTCGGTTTTGGCTGACACATCATCTTTCGAGGGCCTATCATTCTCCTCTGCTTCCAATAATGGCTTCACTTGGGGGGCCGTGCTGATATTCTCTCGAAAATCTTAACTGTCTCTGAGGCTCTCCACTGTAGACTTTAGTAATAGTACCTGAATCTGTGAGCCCGACTTCGTATTCTCCAGGTAGCGAGTCACATTTGAGTAGATTTTGTCTGGAAAATACCTGCTATGTTCTATATCTGCGAATTCAAACTGGTCTGACGTTGAAGTACCTTCTTCCCATGCAATTACTAACCTGAGCCCGCGAGGATCTTTGGTTTCCCGTTCAAAGTCTCGGATCAACGAAGATGCCTTTATTTTAAACTCTACTGCCGATAGTTGCCTATCATCCACCGGAGGGACTGGATCCGATTCGTCTCCACTCCGAGTTAGGACAAATCTTCCATCATAGGATTCCACCTGTGACAATCCGAAGCTTTGGTACCCCTCTATGTAACCTCTACCGAGTAACTCGAAGAATAACGCAATCACATCATTCTCATCTTTAGGAACTTTTTTGCTCGCTAGTTCAGGAATACTTAGACTCTCTCTATTCAGGAAAAAATCGTATTCTTCATCATCATCTGGAAGGCTAATTTTCCCGACCCAGTTGCTTGCTGCTGTCTGGATCGTAATCGCATAAGCATCATTCACGAACCGCCGAATACGACTGACCAAGTGATTATCAGTCAATTGTGATTTGCCGTAATTTAGAGTTCCGTTCACATCTACTGCTAAGTCAAAGCAGCGGACGTACTCTTGATTACGTCCCCGAGTAGGACTTAATTCGTGTGTGGTAACTACTCCGTTTGCCGAAATCACGCGCTGACTTCCACCGGGCAGAAAACCTTCCAGTAGGGGTATCCGACCAATAGAGAGGTAAATCCCGTTGATTCTTGGAAACAATCTCTCCCTATATTCCTCAATTGACTCATCTGCCAATTTGGCAATCTTTCCACTCTTGTCCGTTAGAAGCTTCTCATAATCCTCTTCATCAGTATAACTAAGGACATTTAACCCTTTCACGGTTCGTGTGAGATTGGTACCGCCACGCCCCAATGCGACACCAAATAGACCAGGGCGGTGCTGAGAAAAGACCCAGTCGCGAGTATCTGTGACAAGAAGGTATTCTGGAGAAATACTGAAGGAGAACTCGGTTTCGCCGTCGAAAAGTTCCCCAATAGCCTCCCCGAAATCGCCCACTGGGTTGGAGCAGATGACCCGTATACGAATCGTAGTATCCGATAACCCGTTCTTTCCACCGAGGCTATTCCAAACATCTCCAGCGTAAGTGTATCGCCGAAGAAAAGAAGCCATCAAGGCAGCAAACCGATTCTCGAATACGCCGCGTTCTACGGCGGATATCAAGGTCTTACCAAATCCACTATTGTTACCTTGAGGTAAGCAATGGTCGTACATGTCCTGCATGAAGCCTTGGACAGGGTCATGCGCAATTTTGCTGGGAAAACGATAAGAGACCTCCGTACCTTTTGTCAGCGGTGACTGGTCATCAGGAAATTGACTTGGTACTCGCAAGTCTGGCGGAGGATCACTCCCAAATCTATAGGCGTCATTGATTTCATATCGAAATGTTTCGCCATTGGAGTTCGCCCGGAGACGAAATTTCATAGATGAGAATAAGACAACCTTCAACCCTACTCCTACGAGCCCAAAGAGTCGGCGGTCTCCATGGCGTTTAGTCCCTCCTCCAAGAAACAGTAAGTTAGGATCGTTTTTGAAACCTACACCGGTATCAGTCACTGTTACGGATCTTTGGTCTAGATCGAAATCAATATTTACTTCGTGGGAAGACCCGTCATCGGCCTGTACTATAGCGTCAATAGCGTTCTGAAGAGCCTCTCCTAATACAATCATTGCTGGACTATAGGCACTGATTGTCTGCCGAAGTTGATGTATGTAATGCTCATGTAGATTCTTAGGATCGAGAAGATTCACATACTCCATTTGAGAAACTCCCTCGTGTCTTGATATGATATCGTGCTGACTCAAAGATAGTGTCCCGACATTCCTGTCAAATGAAAGACAATGTCGGTCCATCACTTATGGCACGCCAAGCATACCTTCGCCTTTCCGTACAGATCGTCAATATCAATCGGCTCGGCGTCAGGACGCAAGGGATTCACTTGCAGTTTGGAGCGCATTCGCTCTAACCGCCTCAGATGCTCCTTACGGATCTGCTCCACGCGCTCCGGCTGAGTTAACTCATCCAGTGACTCGCCCTCACTCCAAGTGAACGGCGACCCGTGGTCAATGGCGTTCTTCTCGTAGCTTTTTGCTTCCTCGAAAAAGTCGGGATGACGCTCCATTAGCCGCACCCATTCGATCTTTTGCTGAAAGAAACAAAAAGTGCAGCCGCTGCGAGTTCGCCACTCGTAGTATTGCGGCAACCCCAGACCGGCGCCCTCCAGTATCTCTAAGACGCCTGCTTTATCGATGCCGGCCTTCTTAAGGGGCAGTCGCACGATCAGATTGTCATGCTTGGAGGCATAGCCTTCACGGTACTCTTCGTCGGCACGTATCGCGACGTAGCTGTATACGGTTTCGCCTTCGTCAAGCATCGGTCGGATCCACCGCTCAAAGGGACGCAGCTTTAGCTGCCGCGTGCACCAACGCGCCTGTGGAGATGGCAGGAAGTTGTTGTACTGCTTAAGCCAGAAGTCAAAGTCGCGGTCTGGATTCAGGCGGAAGATTGGTCTGCCCAAGAATCCCTCTAGTTTGATTAGGAACTCGTAGACCTCCGGCAACTCCTTTCCAGTGTCGGTAAAGAAATAGTCGATCTCCAATTGGGGATGGATCTGTCTCATGTAGACCGCGAGCGCCGCGCTATCGCGCCCACCGGACAGTCCGAGTACGTGTCGCTCTTTGTCTGCCATTTCTACGGGACCCTAAGCTCGTTTGCCTCGTCTGCAGATTTCTCGTCAGTGGAGTTGAGAAAGCGGGCGCTCAGTTTTGCCAAAGCCGCTAAGATGATGTTTCGCCTTTGCTCCCCGCATTTCTGCAACACATTTTCCAACCGTTCGATCAGCCCTTCGATCACTTCACGATCTAAGTCAGTCACGTCAAAAACGTCCTGAATCGTTGCCCGCTGGCCATTCATGCCGACCGTAACCGCCATGGCGTGGCGCTTGTCTGACCGACCCTTGACATGGGCAAATGATTCCAAATGATTGAATCTTTGTGCCATCTCCGCTAACGCAACGGCTGCGCTGTCGATATCAGCATCCACCCAAGTGGGCGGTGGTCTGTTAGTCGCCATGCTAGTGAGACTTTCCATGTCTTGATCACTGCCATAAAAGTGAGCAAGTCGGACGATAAACGCCTCCAGTCGGTGATCCCCGCTCAGTTGGCGGACATTTTCGGCACGAGTTCGCAATTCCCCTAGCAAAGACTCAGAGGCGTTCGGTACCTGTAACTCCGCCAGCAGTGTCTCGCGCAAGCGGTGCAGCATAGCAGGATAGGCACCCTGCAACTCAATCAGACCTAAGCGCACATTACTGGATATTTGCCCTATAATACCGCTTATGTCTGATTCGGGTCCATCTGAAAGTCGCAGGGGAATGTCATCAAAGATTAGGCTGTTGGGGTCATTGGCCTGTTTGAACAGCTGGCGCACCTGCTTAGCGTTGGCCGAAAGTCCTTGTGTGCGACTTACCCAGGCCGGCAAGCTGTCGTAAATGGAAACTAACCCTCTAGCCACATCAATGGGTTCCAGGTCAGGCAAGGTATTGGCCGGATCGAGCTCGCGAACAATGCCCGCCATCTCGGAGAGAAGCCAGCGGGCCTCTTTAGAAAGATCCATCCAGCGTAACTGAACTGAGCTCGGATCACGGGCAAGGTATTCCATATCCAGATCGGTGATCTGACTTTGGAAAACGCTTTGACGGTAGAAGGCTAGTTCTCTGCGATTAGAAAGAATGAATGCCGCCGCCAATATCGGCAACAGGCCATCCTTTATACCGAAAGGCGGTTTCCGCCAGATGTCATATATCTCGGAAAGCGAGACCGTCCGTTGTCGTTTGGATTTCAGAAATTCCTCAGCATTCTGCCAAGCTGGGCTCAGATTGCGAGGGTCATTGCCGGTGGTAGGGCAGACAAAATGCCATTCCTGTTCAATGTTTCTGTACAGGTAACTATCCTCCAAGATGGATACGAACATTCCACCCTCGGCCGGATAACCCTCGATTCCCAGCCGCTCCTCACCTTCATTTTGGACCATACGTCGGAGCAACGCGTTGCGGGCCGCCACGGCGCTGCTTGACGGCTTGACCCTGTTGAGAAGCTCGTTGCGCAGATGGGGAGATGAGCGGAAGCGACTCTCCGCGATGTCTGACGCCAGTGCGTTGCGCTGGGCCTGATTGTACTGCGCGCCTTTCAGGTTATTGCCATACCACTTGGCCGAATCCAAGGCTCGACTCATTTCGCTTACCATCCTGCCCCGCAATCCTGAGAGACGAATCTCGACCTCCCTCCGAGCTATCCTATCCCCCTGAAGCTGTGGCGACTCAACTCTTATCTGCTCGACAGCCAGCAACTCCTCAACCAAGGAGCCGAAATTCCAAGTCCCTTGCGGCAGGCCGATGATCAGGTCCCAACCTTTGATATCGTGACTGGCGCTCTGCGTAATAGAGAGGGCTAGTTTCTCAGGCTCACCTTGAGTGGGTACTGCCAGGAGAAAAGTCCCGACCGCTCCACGTTGGGGACGATAGCGGGTCACATTTGCTTGAATCTCTGCAAGTGGTGCGATCGCCACTTCGAACCAGCGCAGTGCACCGGTTTCATGGTAGTGCCGCTTGGCGACAATGGGTTGAAGATCGGCAATCTCGTTAAGCCTAGCGAAATCTAAGGCCGGCATCATTGCCAGCGCGCGCCGTACTTCGTCATCAACGTCGAAGTCGCTTCCCTCAAAGACGCAATAGGAGTTATTGAACTTGCGGAAAATGATCAATGACCACTCTTGCAACTCTTCTAGCGCATCCTCGATTTCACCGCTACAGTATTCGGGAAGCGATGTCTGGAGAACAGTGGCATTTGCCACTAGTCCTGACCGCTCTTTAAACATATCGATGAGCGCAATGATTTTCAAGAGGCGCAAATGTATCTCCTCACCACCGATCGCCTCGCAACGCTCCAGAGTGTCCACGGCCAATGTCCAACGGTGTCCATCGGGTGAAGCCACAATAGAAGGCTCCAAATTAAAGCGCAGATAGTCCCACAGTAGGTCGGGGGAATAGAATGTATTGTTTTGCGAACTGCGTATAAAGTCCTGGAATCCACGGGGTTCCGTCGAGTTTAGAAAGCCAAAGATACTACGTTGGTTCTGGCCAAATCTACGACGTGATATGGGTCCCAGTAAACAAGCCACGAGTGGATGCAAGGGCCAGCAATTCTCCAAGAGATGTGGCAGATCCTTAGACGTTGGTCGGTTCGTCAAGGATGCGATTGTCTCAGACAGGTGGCAAGGTGTCAGTGATTCGTGATCACTTTCAATGGCCTTGCTGAGAAGGGCAATCTGCTCATCAACACCGGTGATCACAGGCAGATCGATAAAACGACCCTGAATCTTTGCCCATTCCGCACGTATCTCGCGCGACAGGCGGTGGGAGTATTCATCGAATGCCTGATGGAGAATTCCTACAACGATAAGACGTCCGTCGCTGCGAGAGGCAAGTTCGGCAAGCTGTTGAAAGAAGTAAACATCGGCGATATCACGCGCCGCGCCTTCTAGAAACTTGCCCATTTCGTCTATGAATACCATCAGGCCGCCGGAGGAATCTGGTTCGCGACATGCGATCTCGCTTAGCGCCTCAAGAACCTGCTGCTCTTGCCAGAGCAAAGACGTGTATCCTTCAATGAAACCGCATGATGTAAGCGCTTCGCCCGCGACCTGTTCTGGTCGCTCGCGGCGCCCAACGATTGGTAGAATATTCCAGCCTGAAGTGCGCGGGGGCAGGGCCTTCCGAATGATCGACGTAGTGTCTTTACCGAGAAGTTTAGCTGCCCGCCTTCTCATTCCCTTGTTGCGGTTGAGCAGGGCAGAAAGTGCAATAGCTAGGCTAGACTTGCCGCTTCCGTAGGGCCCAGTCCATGTAAAGGCGCCTTGACCGCTCTCAGACACGTGACGCGCCATTTCTTCTAGTAGAACACCAAAAGAACTTGGACAGACAAAGCCATCCAGTGCGGAAGAGTCGTCTAAGTCTGTGTCAATTCGTATGGCCCGCTGAAAGCGACGGGAAACTCTTACGCGGTCAGCCAGCTGCATTGGTCGAGTCCTTGTGGCAGACACCGAAATAGTCTCGCTTCACAAACTTCAAAGCCGCGTCAGTGCTCAAGTTTCCTTTTCGGATCAGTTGCTTGAGCCCTGCGGTCTCCGACCAGCTGTAGGTGCCGTCGGTCGCCTCCTCTAAGGAGATCAGCATGTCGACCATATCGTTTTCTTCTAACAAGAAGGCACGGGCGGGCGAACCGGGCTCGTGCATCAGCGACTCAAAGGATAGAGTTTTGGCGTTGCCGAAAGAGCGATTCCAGAAATCGGTCACTGCGTAACCGAATACACCGCGTCCAAGAGACGGCTTCGGCCCTCGCACGAATCTGAATTCGTCACGTCGTCCGCTCGGCCTAATCAGGCCTAGTTCAGTCAGCGGAGAATCTAATCCGTCTTCCTGCCTGGCGTTTCCGGTAGCGGACTGTGCAACGTATGTGCGAATGAAGCAAGCGACGTCCCTCCGGATGGTGTTTTCAGATGCCCTCGGCCATCCGCCGTCCTCGGCAAACCTCTTGAGACCTGTGATCAACGTCTCACGTTCAAAGGAGACAGAAGGGAGGTGGTGAAATGCCCAAAACCATGTAGTCTTGGTATCTCGACCACACAGATGCCAGTGGATCAGCCATAGTGTGGCCGGATCTTCCATATATGGGTCAGATTCCTGCTCACCAAAAATGAACTGACCCAGTGGAGTCGTGTCAATGTGTTGTCGGCCTGGAGAGTCGCTGACAATTCCTGTAACGCCGGCCCAATGTCGTATCGACGCGACCATATTCTTTCCGACACCGAATCGGGCGATGGCATCGGAACTGGTGAATACATATCTGTTGTCTTCTATGTGTTCGGTTTCCTGCACGGCGTCGAATGCTTTTTTGAGCCACCCATAGCGCAGGGGGAAGGTCTCATGGCCCGAAAACAGGGGGCGATAGTTGTCTTGGTGAAGGGGGGTCCGCCGCATCTTAAGACCACCTTACAAGTGAGGCTTGATAGACGATAACGCATTTCTGATGTATTGTAAAGTTACGTCTGATCTGAAAGAGTTAGTCGCAAAGCATCTAGTCAACTGTGCACGGCATGAAGACGATCTACGCCGATTACCAAGCTACCACTCCCGTCGATCCACGGGTCGTTGAGAGGATGGAACCCTTCTGGCGTGATTCGTTTGGCAACCCTCATTCGTCCGACCACATCGTAGGGTGGCAGGCCGCCAAGTTAGTCGATCAGTCCAAGACAACTGTCGCATGCCTTATTGGCGCAGACCCCGACGAAATCATTTTTGCCTCTGGAGCAACCGAAGCCAATAATCTCGCCCTTTTTGGGTTGGCAAGAAGAGCGTTACCAGGCCAAAGGCGAATTCTTGTGGGTTCGACTGAGCACAAATGCGTGCTGGCGACTGCGCGGGCATTGGAGGCGCGAGAAGACTTCACAGTGGAGCACATCCCTGTTGACGGAGAGGGCTTCACAGACATCGACGCGCTTGCCGACCATCTCGACGAAAAAACCCTGATTGTGTCGATCATGGCGGTCAACAACGAAATAGGCACAATCCAGGATATACCCCGAATCGCTGAGTTGGTTGCCGAGCGTGGCGTCCTTCTTCATTGTGATGCAGCACAGGGCGCAAGCGCCATGGACATAAGCCGTCTGGCCGACCATGCGGACCTAATAAGCTTGTCCGGGCATAAGATGTATGGGCCGCAAGGCATCGGCGCGCTCTATATCCGGCGGGACATCCAGTCTAAGGTTGAGCCCATCATCTATGGCGGAGGGCAGCAAAGTGACCTGCGCTCCGGTACCGTTCCCGTCCCCTTAAGTGTCGGGATGGCCGCCGCGGCGGAGATATTGCAGACGGATGAAGGGGTGACTGAACGCAAGCGAGTGGCCGGTCAGAGAGACAAATTCGTTGATCTCTTACAGGCCAGTCCCTATCCAATAACGATGAACGGGCCGACCAACGACCGGCGACACCCCGGCAACGCCAACCTGCAATTTGAAGGCTATGCCGCCCACGATCTGCTCGCCTCCCTCCAGCCCCACCTCGCCGCCTCCACCGGCTCCGCCTGCACCTCCGGCATCCCCGAACCCTCGCACGTCCTCCGCGCCCTCGGCCTCACGCCCACCCAAGCCGACGCCTCCATCCGCTTCAGCTTCGGACGCTTCACCACTGACGCGGAAATAGAAGAAGCTGCACACCTTGTTATCAAGTGCTTGGAAACAAGCGGTGAGACGGACCCGTATTAAGCTTGGCCCCAAAAACTGGACTACAAGTTAAGGTGTATATTGGACCAATACACCCAGCCAGTGGAGGAGCAGCACGATGGTCAAGAAACGGCGGCGACACACGGCGGGTATTCAAGTTCCGGGCTTGGCTGCAGGTGTTCAAGGTTTGCCCGCCTACTTCGAGTTTTCCAGCCCCAAAAGACCCGTATCAACGTCTCGAAGACTGTACGACGGCTGAAGAGAACTTCGTGCTCTGATCGAAATCTTCCGCATCCGTCTCCATGCACCTTGTTGTCCCCATTTCGTAGTCTAGCGATTGGGGCCAACCATAATCAGGCCATCTACAAGCAGAAGAAACTGCGTCCAAGTCCCGACGATCACCCCCCAAAGTTGAATAACACTACGGCCTCCGTTCAGAGCCAATTGAGTCTGGGAGGATAAGCTTTGTTTTCCTCCTTGTGTGATCTTGACATTAGATCCCACCTCGCGTAGTCCATTTCATACTCACGGACGGAACCTACGGATCGTGACTTAGCAATTTGGAAACACATTACACCAGCTCTAGTTTTCACTTTGAACTCTTGGAAAATGCCACGGTGTACACGGCCTCGTGGTCGAGCCCTACATCATGCGCTGCAGAGTACCCGGAAGTCGCAGCTGGAAGTTTCATGCAGGTAGAGTTGCGTACTGCCAAGAAGCTCCGATAAGGGGATATTGAACTGGTCGGCAGAGAGTCCAGGTTGTGCAATTGCAACTGTTACCTGAACATCCAGGAACCTTACATTCTCCAGTATTGATATAAACTCTTCTTCCCCTCCCTGGACGAATCCAGTAAGCCCTCTCAGGAACCGTTTTTCTTCTCGGCGACGCAGCTTTTGAAGTGCATATTCGATTTCCGATCTAGACTTATGTGACTTCATCGCCTGACCGCAGACTTCATAAAGGTCACGGAGGCGGGCCCCCGGGCTGTCTGTGCCAGACGACTTGCAGTGTGCAAGCAAGACATTCAGCAGGCCGTTGTCCCGTCGCAACATCACGATGTCAGCAATTTCTCCCGTGCCGTGGTCGTCTATGATGACTTCCCAGTCTGCTTCTCCAGCTAAGTGCTGAAGAACACGGTGCTGAACTGAATCTGCGTCATGGTCAGGGCCCTGAGACTCCTTCTTGATGTTGACGCCAATCCAATCGATGACTTCTAGAGACGCCGGCTCAAAGCGCATCAGGAATTGCTCAGGTTGAAGGAGGTCACCGTCGGGTTCCAGAAGAGCTCCCTTTTCGAAGATTACTTGCATGCCATTCTCGGACATGAACTCGGCGAGTCCCTTCCTCCCCTTTGGTAGGCAGATTTCAGCGTCAGCACCGCGAGCCGAGAAGATAGGACCTTCTTCGCCAAATGTCATCTTGTAGCATATGGCCCACGTCGCTGATCTCACTTCGAACTCAATGGGTCCTTCAAGCCGCGGCTCAACAATGCGGAGGTCCAATTCGAAAAGAGGGACCAATTCGCCATGATACTCGACCTGGCGCGCTTCGCTCATGCTGGCCGACAACGTAGATGGCCACTCGACTCCGAGTGGTACTAACGATGGTCTTTCTGTGACGGCTTGCGGGATAAGGAAACCGTCCATTACTGAATCCACGGTGATCGATTCGTCCGTCAGTAGGGCACCAACTGACTCTGCCCATTTCACCCAGTCAAGGACGTTGTAAGCAACGCGGTGGCTCCAGATCCGACCCTTGCGGGAGGCGCCGAACGAGACTCGGCCGCCCCCTGCATAGCCGTGAGCGAAAATGTTAGTCCTCGCCTTCTGAGCGGCACGTGACCCGAATCCTTCATGCACATCCGCCCCAACGTGCATCGAGAATCGACGACTGCGGTTTATGGCGTCCAAGAGGCCCACATTTGTGGGAACTCGTCTCATGATCGGGTGCAATACTCGATACACCACATCGCCACTGATGATGGATACATCGGGCCCGCCGATCGCCTCGGCAACATTTTGATGCAGACTCTCGTTATCTGAACTGTTTACGTAAAGTAGACCTTTGTCTGGCTGGGCATGAATCACAAAAAGGTGATGCACGACTTCGCCGAAATTGCCGAACTGGGTCCATCTAACAGGCATTTCTTCTTCCGTTACAAACCAGACAACGTGATTCTGTTCATTGATAGCGATTTGCTTCGTTAGCAGTCCTTCTTCGCCAAAAAGGTCGTATATGGCATAAGGATTCCATTGTAGGTCCTCTGCTTGATATACTACCGTGCTCATTTTTGGTTGCAGGCTCCGCATGGCGACCTCATGAGGAACTGCCCCGAAGGCCTCCTCGAATTCACTTCGCTCGATTTCCCGAGCGACCTCGGCCTGAGTCAAATCGCGAATCAAAGCATTCCAGTCGGAGTCCTCGCCGTATAGTCGGCGAAGCCGATCGTCGAAATCTTCACCTCTACGCGGCACAAAGACACTTGCATCACCGAGGTTTTCCTCACCGACGCGAGCGAACCGTCCCACGAACTGGAGTGTTACCGCAAGGCTCTTGTGAGGATCATGAATGGCGGCGACTTTTAGGGATGGAAGATCAAAGCCCTCCCCGAGCATGTCGACGCAGACAATTACCCGGCTGCTTCGGCTCTGAAGGGCTTGAAGTGCCGAACGTTGAGCCTGCTCAGATACCTTACTATCCAGCCGAACCGGACAAAGATCTGAGGCCAACTCCTCGTAAACTGGGAGTAATTCCTTCGCTCTGGGGATACTTCGGACCCGCGCCATAAGAACGTGATCAAGATCGTCGGCTAAGTCCAGACGCAGCTGTTCCAGTGCCGCAGCGGCGATGGCCTGGTCGGACCTGCCAATACTCAAGATGGATCGGTAATTGATCTTCGCAAAATAGCCATGCTTCTGTGCCAAGCGAAGCGGGTACGCATACGGAATACGACCCCCTAGGTGCTTCCCATCTTCACGAAACGGTGTTGCCGTGAATTGAACGATGAACCTCTCGCTAAATTTATCTGCGATGGTTCTCCAGGTCCTCGCAGCAACATGGTGTGCCTCGTCGACAAACAAGCGTTCGCACCGGTCAGCCAGCCGAACAAGTGCCTCATCGGAACTTGCGGTAATTGCAGCCGCTGTTGACACAAGAACGTTGCAGGCGTCGAGCAATTCGTCGCACTCGTCGGCTTCCCTTATTCCCGACGTGATCAGGCCGACCACGGGGCATAGAAACTCCCCCTGCAGCACCTCTGCCGAAGGAAGAATCCCAAAAGTAGCAAACTTCCTTCCGATCTGGGTGCGCAGAGCGTCGCTAGGCACGACTACAAGGGTTTGTACGGGCGCATGCGCGAAAGTCGCAAGCATCGTTTCGGTTTTCCCGGTTCCCGTAGGCATGACTATGGTGATCGGTTCATTCACTTCCAAGGATCGTTGAGCAAGGATAGCATGCAGCGCTCCGAGTTGTGGTCTACGAAGTCCTGGCTGCTCATCTGTCTCTTCAACGAATACGAAGCGCCCTTTGAGCGAACTCGCGACATCGCCGGCGTTACGCGGTATATCCCCATGTGCGCCATGTCCTTCGGCCAGCCACCAGATTTCATTCCTCTTGACTTTATGTCTTTTGATAAGCGTCATTTGATCAGCCGGTACTCGCTCTAGACGGTCTTGTGACCTCCACTGTCCCCGTCTTCAGAAACAATGCATTTGAAAATTTTGTTAGGAAGCGTACGTCGTTCGATTCGTGCAGATTCGTTGCATCCACCGGCTGCGCTTGCCAGTCCGGCATCCTCGAACCCTCACGCGTTCTCCACGCCATTGGGCTCACCCTCCACCAAAGCGACACCTCTATCCGCTTCAGTTTCGGCCGCTTGACCACCGACGCCGAAATTGAGGAAGCTGCCCTGCTTATTATCAGCTTTCTTGGCAGCAACAGTGGGACAGATCCAAGTAGACATATGACATTGCTACTTTTCAGTCTCTCGACGTCTGGTCGCCCACCGGGCACAGACCCATTTCAAATTCAGCGAGTTCTGTCGTACAAAGCTGTCCCAAGAGGAATAGCATCGAATGGATGCATTCCTAGGTGACGGCGCGTTCGGAGTGCATTTAGACTTTTCCGCTAATGTGGATCCCATTTGAAACCACGACTTTTCGCGATGGCGTCGTGACTGGAACACACCATTCCGCGCCGCTGTTTCGAAATGCAAATACTCTTGGTCTCGTGTGTGATCTACATTAAGTCCCGCCTCCTCCAACCCTAGTGCGGCTCGATGCCTTGTATCGTTCCGTTACGCCCGGTACCAGTCGGCTCACATATCTGCGCCGGTCGACTACTTCAAGGAAATCTATTATCTGTCCATCGGTCACAACCATCTGCCCTGCTACCTCCGTGAACGAGACACCTCCTGCTTCACAGTCTGTTTCGAGCGCTAACCTATCTAGATTATCCCCGAAACCATTAGTGCGAATCGAAGCCAATAGGCCAGCTGCACGTGAATGAGTGTTAGCGTACTCCTCGATAGTGGACCAATCCACATACCCCATTTGAGACCGGATTGCCTGAATATTACGTGGAACAGCTTCCGCGATTGCTGCCTCGATTTGGCCCAAGAGCTTGAAGCTATTGGGGTGGATGATGTGAACAGTGTCGGAATCCACAATGACATCAAAGTCAACATTAAGTTGAAAGATAGGTCCATCAACGATTCGAAGCGCATCGTTTCCCAGGGACAGTATGCGACTCTGTTTGTTAAGGGCACCCTTAAACTGAGTTGCCCTCCTTAAAGCGGTCAACTGCTTGTCATCTTCATCCAATAGACGAGCGAAGTAACAAAAGCACCTGGTTATCCAATCCAGATAGTCGTCGGAAGCATTGTTCAAATTCTGTGATTCATGAAGCGTTTTAGGGTGGAGCGCGAGGTCATCATCGATGGGTAAGGTCAAATACTCTACACTCGCGTACTTTTCAGCGGGATCGAATGTAGATGGTGAATCCGCGCTGGCTTCCATCTTCTGACAGGTGTCTGCAACCATCCCTTGAAGTGTCGTTTGCACGCCCAGGTCAACAGGTATCATAGCGTATATTCTGTCCGACCCGCTGTAGCTACCGACACCAAATTCTGTTGTCTTAACGTTCTCAATGTCGAAATTCAGATTCATTGGCTAGTCTCCAAGTAGACCGTGTTGCTTAAGCGGTATGCCACGAACCTTTCATTTGGCCGCACGTTCGAACGGCGAGTGATTAGGGCGAAGTTCACCATGCTTGGATGCTCACTGCTCCCTTCAGGAGACAGCACATTCAAGACGCGATACCCGCGTAGGGCAAAGACTATGTTCATGTAGTGGTAGTTTAGATGCCAGAATAGGAAGACTATAAACACTAACGCGGCAAGGAGTGCGTAGAAGTCCCTCCAAGTATCAACGTCCTGCCTATAGAATGGAAGGAGGACTGCGAATAGATAAACGAGGACATGACCCCGGTGGTCCTCTGTCTTTTCAACTACAAGCGAACGTGTGTCATTCTGCCTTCTTGCGATAAACTCCCGAAGCAGCAAGAATCCCGTTGGCAAGATAGCCGTCACCAGACAGCCTGTAACGAAGTACTTGTCAGGGATCAAGTTCGTTCCTCGGATACTCCATAGGAAGAACAAAGGAGACATACTGCTCAAGACCATAATGAATCGAGCCAGCTTTAGCCCTTCGGCGTGTGGGCCTTGCCTCAGCGAGGTCATCCGACTACTTCCTGGAGTTTGACGCTGGGATTCCCCACCTGCAATGCATCCGATACCAATCCTGGTGCCAGCGCATCCCGTTGCGCAGCAAGGGCGCGAGACTCTTCCTGCCGCCGGTGCCAACGCGCAAAGATGACGCTGGCATAATCATTTAGGTCGGCCACGTAATTCTGCCCTTCGGATGCCAGTAACTTGAAGCCCTCCATCAGTTCGACACTGTTATAGCCCACTTTTCACCGTTCCTTGTCGTGCTTCGGTATAAAAGGCTTGAAGACACCCAAAACGACTGTCCAAAAGGCACACAACAGCCACCACATCAGAAGCCACTCTGTCGGTTGCATTTCTTCAGGCGAATTGAAGAAGGACGGTATAAGGAATTAGGCAATTGCGATACCTATGGTGCCTCCGGCTCCAAGACTTAGTAAGTGGAAATTTGGGATCGGTATTTCTTCACACATCGAGCTTGGTATGCACCTAATTCTTCCAGGCAGGTGGTCTAGCGACTGGGGCTAACCGCAAAAACAGCGGTCGTATTCGCCAACTCAGATTTCACCATCGTAAATTAGATTTGAGGCCCAAGCCCTCACATCTTCCATAGTGGGAAACGTACCACTTTTGTCTGCCACAACTGCCTGAAAGCTCCTTCCTCTATTCGTCTTTCTCACTGTCCCAATGGTTACGCCGTTACTGTCCCGATATAGTTCATATTCATTGTCTCCAATATGTGAGTATGAAACACACGCGTTCTCACAGCTTCTACCTACTTTTCTAGCTCTCATTTTGTCCTCCCCATAGGTGTTGGCTCGCCCAAAGTATCCTACTGATATTCGTTTGTCAACCTCTCCGACAATTGACAATTGCCCTGTCCACAACTATGAAGTGGGCCCCAAATTTGGACCACGACCAACATGTATGAATGACGGTTTACGAGCGAGTCCCCTGCCCACAGAGCGGACGCGGGGAGCAAGACACCCCGTAGGTCAACCACCCTAATGGCTTCCGAAAGCATATACTGACCTCAATCAAGCCACCATTCTTTTCTCAGAGCGTCGATTAAATTCTTCTGACGCCGTTCAAGGACCTTAGGCGTCCACTCCGTCTCACTGATAACCTGGGTGGTAAGGGCGAAAGTCGCCACGCCCCCTTCTTGGAAGTACTTTATCTTCTTTCTGTAAAAGCTGTAATTCTGAGCGCTGGAATTCTTTCTGCGAGATAAAAGGACTAAATTTGCCAGCCTATCGGTCCATGAGTCTCGTTGTTTTTGCGAAAAGCTCTTGCACCATGTCGAACTTGGGGTTTGGGGCAATACGTGTTCAACAGTCACGATACTGGGATAAAAATGAACTTCAGGATCGGCCATAAGGCAGTCCAGCCGCAATAGTAAAGGTCTCCGAACTCTCAGCTGCGTGTATATCGGGCCCTCCAACACCTCCATAATTTCAGACTTCTCGTCTTCAGTAAGCTGAAGCGGTGAGTTTGCTTCATAAAGGTCTTTGTCTTTTTCGATCAAATCAAGGACTTCGGCATACCTTGCAATGCGTTGATTGATGTTCTTCCTCAGGATAAACATACCGTATGCTAGCCGCTCTAGGTATTGGAAGAACCGGCTGAGAACTGCAGAATTTGTCCGATTGCGTTTGAGCATCACTAATGAAGGTGGAATCCAATCGAAATTGTCAAGTCTGTTTAGGTAACGCATTCGTCTGTTCACACTTTCGGCGTTTGTCCCGTCGAACGAGGAACCGACAACTGCTTCATAGGCGTCCGCAAAAGGTTCAAGCACTTCGTCAATGAAGCACTCTCCATTGACTTTACTCAAGATATTTGCCTGAAACTCCTGCTGGAGGGTCCCGCGCATTTTGTTTTTCATGTAGGTCATACGTATATGGGCGAAGAGGTCTCGAAATCTGTCCCGGCCAAGATCCTCTTCCATCTTTACCCACTTTTCAGCATATTGAGGACGGTATTCCTCTGCGATGTCACCAATGATGTTCGCCTTCAAAATGTCCGTTGGCGACAGATCGAGCCCCCTGTCATTCAACACCGAAAAGATTCGGTAGGCCGAACTCTGATCGGAAGCCGAGACGACAACGAGAAAGCAGCGTTGGACAAGAAACTGTATGAGTGAGTTGCGGCGATCATCACAATACTGTGAGCTCGAAAGCCTCTTCTCCATGTATCCTGCGTTTTCAAACATTCTCTTCTGGCTGTCTGTCATGGTTGCAGGCGGATCTTTGAGAAGGCGGGACAGGCCGTCTTCTTCCTGTATGTATTTTCGAAAAAACGTTTCATCCGACTTCTGGACAGTAAGACGGTTCTCCCCAACTATTCCCGTAGTTATGTCGCTGCGGGCGCGAATTTTATCGGTCAATGCGGACTGAAAATCACTGTTCTCGGAAAGACTTCGTAACACGCTAATAAGAATTGTCAGTGTCGTAATCCGCTGCTGGCCGTCAACGATCTGCGATCTTTTTTTTTGAGTTGCTTCCTCAGGTCCTTGGATTATTACAATGCTTCCGAGGAAATAAGGCGGTTTTTGTTGAATGTTTACTCCATCGCCCATTGCGAATTCCAGATCATCAAGCAGATCATTTACCTGTTCAGTAGTCCAAGTATACGGACGCTGAAAGTCAGGTATTTCGAAACGAAAAGCGTTTGAGAATATTACTCCCAAGTCCCGTTCTTTAGCTTCGATTTTTTCTGACATTGCCACTCTCTCTTAGTGTGTCGTGTGAATCGGGCCCCCAAAATTGGACTACCTGTTAAGGTGTAAACTGGAGCGAACTGCCTAGCCTGTGGATGGGTAAGAAGATGGTCGAGAAACGGCGGCAACACACGGAGGCCTCCAATTTCCCTGTTGCACTGGAGGCGCCGGAAGACGAAAAAGGATAGGATTAGATTGCAACTGTGCCGCGAAACGTCGTGCGGCCCTTTCCCACTTGTGGCACTCCAAACAGCAAGACTGGTCGTTGTCTCGCAACCATTTCCTTGGCGGGGAGAGCAAGATTAGACACGACTCACACTAGGCGGATCAAGCCCAAACAACGAGAAAAGCTCCTCTCCGCTCAACCTCGCCGAAAGGTTGAGTGACACGTCGTCAATCAGCTGATCGAACAATCTCTGTTTACGTTCCAGAATCCGGTCGATCCGTTCCTCGATTGTGCCCGTGCACGAGTACTTGATCACGTTGACCTTGACTGTCTGCCCCATGCGGTGGGCGCGATCTTCCGCCTGTCTCTCAACCGCCGGGTTCCACCAGCGGTCAAGATGGAAAACATAGGACGCCTCCTGCAGATTCAAACCTAGTCCCCCCGCCCGCAGCGAAATGACCATCGCCTTGTGCTCGGCACGACGCCTGAACCGCTCGATCCCAACCGACCGTTCCTCCAACGGCATGTCGCCCGTCAACATGACTGGGCTGAACTCTCGCAGAAATTCCGCCGCTGCCTTCACCCCGAACGTCTCGCTTGCGTACTGGGAGAAAACAAGCGCCTTGTGTCCTTGCCCGGTTAACTGCACCAGCCGCTCCCTGATGTCGTCGAGCTTGCTGGATTCGCCGGTCACGGGATCGAAATTGCAAATCTGCTTCAACCGCGTGATCAGTTCGAGCACATGCTGTACCCTGACTTCAGCGCCCAGGGACTTTAGATAGAAAACACCTTCCTCTTCGGCCTTCGTATAGCTCGCCCCCTGTCTGGGGCCCAGCTCAATAGCCAGTTTGGTCTCCAGTTTCGGCGGCAGGTCACGCAAGACATCATTCTTTTTGCGCCGCAGCTGGACCTCCTTGTGGCGGTGCATCAACTCCAGGCCCGGAAAATAGCGCTTGAGCGGGCTCGTCCCGTCATGATCGACAAACTCCATGATCGAAGCCGGCTCCTCCTCCCTGTTCTCGATCGGCGTGCCGGTCAGAGCCCATGAACGCACCCTCCGCAAACGCTTGACCGCGTCGCTCGTGTCGTTATGATTCTTGATCCGCTGCGCTTCGTCAGCCACCACGACGTCCCACATAGGCCGGGAAGGACGCATTGCAACGAGCCTGTCAGCGTCAGTGCTAAAGCTCCTGTCGATGCGCCTAATCGCATCAGACCGCTCCTCGCCGATTGGAGCCACTCGAATCTATCTGGATGCACTTTGTTCTATTTCGTGGTCTAGTCATTGGGGCCAACCATAAACCACATTCCTAATCCCTCACCTATGGTCCCGGACAACCTTATCGCTAAGAGAGAAAAACAAGCACGACAAAGTTTCAGCGGTCTTAGGCTTAAGGGACCCACCTTCCCACATTCCTTGCTCAAAGTGCCCAGCGGGTTTAGAATTGTATCATTTGCTAGGGGAAGTCGGCACTTCTTAACCTCTGCCTGACATAGTGGCTAGTTCAACCTGAAAGCCATTGCTTGAGAACACCAAGGTAAATAAGAATGTCTGAAACAATCCCATTCCTGAAGGAAGTTCATATAAGCAACTTTCTCAGCTTGCGCGATGTTGTGCTGCCGCTTAAGCCTCTGACGGTCCTGGTAGGGCCCAATGCAAGTGGAAAGTCCAATGTCTTAAGCGCCTTGAGGCTACTCAACAGGATGATCCGGGCCGAGGCGCTTCCTCCGGTGGACCTGATCCAACGGTTGCTGTGGGCCGGTGAAGCTAAATACATCACTTTTCAATTACAGGCCGAAGTGAAGGAGATTCCCGCCGAATATGAGCTTGACCTCAGCGCAGATTCAGAGAACCGCCTTGCTTGCGAAAGACTCTTGGTTAAAAACATTGACGTTATATCTGTTGAGGACGGGCAGGGCTATGTGAAAGACGAAGACGGCCGGAACAAAACAACCTATAAGTCCAGGAAACTTGCCCTGAAGTCCGCTGGCGATTATGGCGACAAACCCATTACGAGTCTCCTGACAGAGTTTGTCAGAGATTGGAAGTTCTATGACTTTCAGCCAAAAGTCATGCGAGGAAGAGTCACGAGCATAGATCAACTCATCCTTGGTGAACCCATGGAGACGCGCGGTTCGCCTCAGCTTGATCATGAAGGTTCAACCCTGACGGAACTGCTATCGTATTGGTTTGAAACTGACAAAGAGCGCTTTGAGACGATCAGTCGATCTCTCGCAAACAGTACAAACATCAGTATAGACCACGGCATAATAGACGGTGAACCCCAATTGTGTCTTTCAGAAGGGTACAAGAATCCAATTCCATTGCAAGGCGCATCCGACGGTACGCTGCGTCTCGTTGCCTACTACACATTGTTGAACCAGCCGGAACTCCCGCCGCTGATCGCAATCGAAGAACCGGAAAGGAACTTGCATCCCGGTGCCTTGCACGACATTGCCGAAGTGCTTGAGTTAATCGCCGAACAGTCTCAAGTAATCATCACCACTCACAGTTCCCAGCTGTTGGATGCATTCAGTACCGAGACCCCGTCCGATTCGCTCTGCATACTGCTCTTGCGCAACCGTCCAGGACAAGGTACTGAAGTCATAAACCTTGAGGATGTGCGTCGCGACAGGCAGGCCCTGGATGGCTGGATTGCTGATTTTGGTATCGGCAGCGGAATCTTCGATAGCGGGCTGCTCCAGGAACATGTGGAGGAGCCCGCATGCCCAGCGTGAGAATCTGGACCCTGGAATCTGACTATGATGCCAGAGCGGTCGGAAGCCTGGCAGAGAAACTGGCGATTCATCTTCATCTCGACCAGCTTTCGATCCAAGTATCCGGTAAGGGGAGGCTCCCTAAGCCGAGAAAAGGAGGCCCTCCTCCGCATGAAATACTCAGAAGGGCGGTTCAAAATTACCTCAAGCAAGACGACTGTGTGATATTCGTCATCGACAGCGATGGACCGATGTCAAAGAACCAACGGCGCCAAGAGCCGAATTCATTGTTCAATCAGATCAAGCAGATCGTCAATGATAGTAGTCTTGATGGAAGGGTGTATTTTGCCCCCGCAGTGCACGAGCTCGAATCATGGCTTCTGATCGACTGTCTGGGAATATCCTGTTGCTTCGCCGGCAAGCGCAGCCAGTATAGAGAAAACTGCCGCCAAAAGCTCTCCTCCCACCCTTCTCTTTCACGTCTGATCAGGAATAAACAGCCGGGTGACACCGAAAACATCGTCGAAGCGGTAGCGGGCGGCAGAGGCTCTAAAGAATACTTGATCGACTTTTCGGTACAGATTCTGCTCGGTCTGAATCCAAACATGCAGCGAAGAAACATCAAGAGGGAACGGTATCGCGAAGCTATGGCGCCGGAAATCGCTGATCATCTCGTCATGAATCAGCAAACACTTGGACGCAATGCTTCCTTGAGAAAACTTGGGAATTACCTGGCAAGAGTCAATTAGCCGGCCTGCTTGCCACATATTCGTCTAGCTGCACTTAATTATTTCCACTTCACGGTCTAGACATTGGGGCCAGCCATAAGCGGAAAAGGTCAAAGTTTCGCAGCATTTTACGATAGCGACGGGAACAGAGTTAAGCGCCATCGACACTAGGCGGATCAAGCCCAAACAACGAAAACAGTTCCTCTCCGCTCAACCCCGCCGAAAGGTTGAGCGACACGTCATCAATAAGCTGATCGAACAACCTCTGTTTGCGTTCCAGAATCCGGTCAATCCGTTCCTCGATAGTGCCCGCGCACGAGTACTTGATCACGTGGACCTTGACCGTCTGCCCCATCCGGTGGGCGCGATCCTCCGCCTGCCTCTCAACCGCCGGGTTCCACCAGCGATCAAGATGGAACACGTAGGACGCCTCCTGCAAATTTAATCCTAAGCCCCCTGCCCGCAGCGAGATGACCATCGCCTTGTGCTCGTCGCGACGCCTGAACCGCTCGATCGCAACCGACCGTTCCTCCAACGGCATGTCTCCCGTCAACATGACCGGGCTGAACGCTCGCAGAAATTCCGCCGCTGCCTTCACCCCGAACGTCTCGCTTGCGTACTGCGAGAAGACAAGCGCCTTGTGCCCCTGCCCGGTTAACTGCACAAGTCGCTCCCTGATGTCGTCGAGCTTGCTGGATTCGCCGGTCACGGGGTCGAAATTGCAGATCTGCTTCAACCGCGTGATCAGTTCGAGCACATGCTGTACCCTGACTTCAGCGCCCAGGGACTTTAGATAGACAATACCTTCCTCTTCTGCCTTCGTATAGCTTACCCTCTGTCTGGGGCCCAGCTCAATAGCCAGTTTGGTCTCCAGTTTCGGCGGCAGGTCACGCAGTACATCATTCTTTTTGCGCCGCAGTTGGATCTCCTTGTGGCGGTTCATCAACGCCAGGCCCGGGAAATAGCGCTTAAGCGGGCTCGTCCCGTCGTGATCGACAAACTCCATGATCGAAGCCAGCTCCTCTTCCCTGTTCTCGATCGGCGTGCCGGTCAAAGCCCATGAACGTACCCTCCGCAAACGCTTGACCGCGTCGCTCGTGTCGTTGTGATTCTTGATCCGCTGCGCTTCGTCAGCCACCACGACGTCCCACATAGGCCGGGCAGGACGCATTGCAGCGAGCCTGTCAGCGTCCTGGCGCAGTACGCCGTAGCTGACCAGCTTGACGTCAGTCTGAGCCAGCCACTGCCACCTGCGTTCGGGCGCCGGCCCGCGCACAATGATAGCGGAAAGCTCAGGAGCCCACCTTGAAAGCTCACCGCGCCACTGGTTCAATACGCTGGCCGGCGCGATCACAAGGCACGACTCTATCTCTCCCCGCGCCCGCAGAATCCGCACCGCCGCAACCGTCTGTACCGTTTTGCCTAGCCCCATGTCGTCCGCCAGCAGCAGCCGGTTCATCTCCAGCAACGCCTGCACGCCGCTGATCTGAAACGGCATCAGCTCCCCTGGCCATTCCATCTGCGAGACCCAGGCTGAGGGCTGAGGCTCCTGCTCATGCCTTCTACTGATCGGCCGAACCTCCAACAACGCCCAAAGGTTCTCCGCCGCACCGGAGTAGCGCCTCCCGGTCTCGACCCCGGGCCGGCTAAGGTTCACAACGGTATCTAAACCGTCGAAAGTGGAAATGCCCCGAATGCGTTTGTACTCGAACGCCTTGCTCAGGCAGTTCGCGGCGCGGACAAACGCCTCGAAGGGATCCTCCCTCAGCATGATCCTGTCAAGAGTGCGGTGCGCTTGCGAGCCTTCGTGTGGCTGCTCGGTCGCCCACAGCAGCTGTGGCGCGCTCGTTCCTTCCAAGCCGATGCGGCAGAAGGGCGCCCTCACCCGTAGGGCCTCGGTAACGACCCACAGGGGAATCTCGTCCGCCAGGCCGAGAAGCAGTGCCGGCGAGCCCGCCGCCGACCTCAAAAGCGATCGCGTGAGCGCAAGCGCCGCGGCCTCGCGCCAGTCTACCTTGTCTGTATGGGAAGAGGGCTGGGAGTTCCGGTCAGCGCGGGCAAAGGAGAAACGCAGCGGTTCGCCCAGGCTGGAGGTCTCAAACAGCGCGCCCCGAACGCCGTCACCTTCCTCTTCGGCAACAAATCGCAGCCAGGCTACCGTGTCGCCGCTGTCCGGTTCGGCCAGATCGTCAAAGGGGATAGGCATCGCCGGCCCTATTCGGCATCGCCTTCCTGGGCCGGCGACTCCAGGTCTCTGTTCTCCTCATACGAAGTCGTAAACTCCTGGACCTCTGTCTCCGGCCTGGAGTCCGGCCTGAGACGCAACAGGTCCCACTCGTTGATGGCGCGCCGGACCTGGTACCGCATCCGTCCGTATATCCCGGCGCCCCCTGCCCTCGCGTCGATCGGGGGCGCCTCCCAACTATACGCGTCGCTGTATAACCTTCGGAGCTTCTCTACGCTAGCCGTCACGTCCTCGCTTTCAGGCGGTCGAAGAGGCACACACTGCCTTTCCAACATGTGCATACCGGTCTCCGCGCGGCCGGCGATAACGTTGTACTTGGCATTAGCCTCCATCTTCGGCCTGATGTAGTCGTGGTCCTTTCTCGATCCGTCAGGACTGATGATTGCCGAGGCGAAGTCCTCGGTCACCGAGCCCACCATGACCAGGCCCGGATAGGTCTCCCCGGCCGCCTCTCCCATCCAACGCGCCACCTCGGCATACGATCGTCCCCTCTGTAGCAGTGAGTAGGAACCGACCAGCTCGATCTCATCCAGCAATACGACCCACCCCCTGTACCGAGCCCCCTTGATCAACTCCAGAGCGAACCGCAGACGCTGAGGCGGCAGCTCAGCTACCTTGGGCATGTTGAACTTGTAGTTCTGTAGCTGATCGATCTGGCGCAGCCCGGCCGTTATTCTGCCCTTGAGAATCTTGTCCCCTGCCCAGAATGTCTCGATTTCGCCGTTGAGTTCGAGATCCCCTGATCTCTCATAGATAAGCAGGCTGGCCGGAAAGATAGGACTGATGTCGCCCTCAGTCGCGGCCTGGTTCGCCCATCTGAAGAACGATGCGAACTCACTCGAGTCGGGCTTCAGAGATAGCCCCAACTCCTCGATCAGCCGGCCGCTGCGGTCGGGTAAACGCCCGTTTTCCATCGCCGAGACGAACACCTTTCCGAGATCATAGAGGGGTGTCTCTTTGCTGATCGCCACCTTGCTGCAGACAAATCCCTGTTCAAGCGCAAGGTGCTCCAGGTGCGCCAGCAGGTGTGACTTGCCCGATCCGAAGTCGCCCGAGATCAACATCCCCTGGCCATTGCCGGCCGGACTGTCGCTATCCGTGGCGCCGTCCAGCATGGCTGTGAAGCGCTCTTCCACCTGCGGCTGGTTGCAACCCAGTAGCCGCACCGCGGCCCGGTTGGGAACACCGCTCCGCAGAGCCTCCAGCGCCAGCCGGTTAGCCACCGTTGAACTGGTGCCGCTGCTAAACGACATGTCAGGCCTCCTTACATCAACCGCACTAAGGCTGCGACCGGATTGACGAGGTTTCTGTCGCGCACGTCGTCCATGATCCTGGTCTGCAGCGCCGAGTAGATTCTCCAGCCTCTTGCCGACTGTTCGTCGATGAACTCATTGTTGGTCACGACAACCATCAACGTCGCCGCCAGCCTGTCCACGTCGTCAATGAACTCGCGTAACAGCTCATAGTGATCAATGGTCATGGCCCGCGTGTAATACCGCGATCCGTCTTTGGGTCGTCTTGCCAGGGTCACGCGTGAGTTTTCTATCAAGAGTGCCGTCCCGGCATGACCCGCGTGCCGCACCCAGTACAGCGCCGACTCGATATAGTGTCGCGCCGTGGTGCGGTTAATACTGGTGCGGATGGAAAAAGGGCGAACATTGCTGATCCGCGTATTGACTCCCGTAAGCCAGTCCAACAGCGGTTGTCTCGACTCTCCGCCGTCCAGGCTTGTGCAATAGTGGTACATCGCAACCTTGAAGTCTCTTGCCATCCTCTGATTTCTCATGACTCGGCTGACTATTTCCGGTCTGATCTCCTGGAGTACGAGTGTCGCTTCACTTCCGTTGGCACGCGCCAGGGAACTGTAGATATTGTCGTTAGCGTCCGCAACGGCTACGCCGTCAACGCGGAAACCCTTTTCTTCAGCCAGTCGTCGCACCATCCGCTGCGCCAGAAGTTGCCAATCTATCTGTTTGGCCAGTGCAAAGAAGAGGTCCTGGGGCATATGGACGCGGCTGGTGACCGCGTCCAACTCCACGAAAACATAATCCAGCTCTTCGCACCGCGCCTTAAGCGAACGGTAGAGTTCAGGCTTACTCTCCTCGGGCGTGACCGCGAATTTGACCGATGCCCCGCCGTCCTTGACGAACGTTGACAGATATTCGCTGTCAATGAATCCCAGCCACTCCTGAATCGGGATACTGTTCGACATTAGACATCCTCGCTGAACCGTAGACCGTAGTACTCAACGCTTTCGCCCTCCGGCCCTACGAAGGTAAACAGATCGCTGGATCGTCGGCGGGTCCCGGTCGACGAAGGGAACGAAACTGTGGCCCCCCGCCGCGTCCGGCGGGGTCCCTGGGAGTCAAGCATATATATGTCCCTCGCAAAGTCGCTGCGGTCGTACTCGCGGTTGGCGCCGGGCAAGGCAGTCATGAGCCCGTATATCTTTATCAGAGGAACAACGATCCCCGTGCTCTTCATCAGACGGCCCGAATCCTCTCTGCTCAAAATGCCTGAGTAGACAAGGTAGAGTGACTCAAGGAACCGGTCTGACGAATAGCCGCTGCTCTTTGTCTGATTCTTCAGAAGCGCTTCCGCCAGATGAGTCGGTCGAATGGCAGAATTCTTCTTCCGGTCAACCCGTACCGCCTTCTCACGTGGGAGGACGCGCAGCACCGAAGGATAGGAAAACACGTTTCCATCACGTTCGTACACCTTGAGACCGGCGTCGGCAGCCGCGCCCCTGAGCTCTTCCGTATACTGTTCGTCAAGGTACCGCTCCACCTCCTCGTCCGAAAAAGACCAGGACGATGCCGCGTTCTGTACCTCCTGCTGCAGAACGCTCAGGGCCTCGGCAAGCCTTTTCTGTTCTCTCTCTATCGCCGCAATGTTTCCTGTCTTGGCCGCCCGCTCAAGCGCCCTGGCCTGCGTGGTCAGCCCTCTTGCCGCCTTGAGCGCCGACTCCGCGGCTCTTTCAGTATCGCTGAACGCCTGTTCCAAGCTGTTCACGTATGCTTCTCCTGTCTATTTGTCATGCCGGTGGGATTGGAGCCCATTATAGTTGTCCCACCCCCGATGTCAATCGAAAGGGCCCAATAATGCGATTTAGCTTTTGGATTGTTCCTTGGTCGCGGGCGCAATAGCGGGGAAAGGTGCCTGCGCAGATTTGGGATGGAAGTGAGCCGTTTTCACCTTTCGACACAGCTGGCCGGCTTCAATCTAAAGCGCGCTGTGACACTGGCTCGAACGGACCCCGATAGGAATGCTGCATAGAGGCCCGTTCAGATCACAGGTCGCGATACTCTCCTTGGAAAACCTCCTTTACATGCCAGGACACGAACCTCTTGTCTGGGTAATAGGACTGTCTCTGAGGGAATTTGAGATGCTGACCGTGGAAGCGCATCAGCCACTCCTGGAAACCGGCCGAACCGTTGGCCTCATCCGACACCATGATCTGCAAACCATCTGACAAAGAAAAAGCGCCGCGGTCGAAAAGCCTCTGGTGCAGTACACATAGCGCTAGGCCGTTCGTTTCCACGTCGGGCCCTCCGGCCTGTTGCCATTTGATATGGGCGGCCTCCAGCGCAACAGGCTGATGGCGCAGCCGCACATCGAATCCGCAAACGGCGCATTTGTACTCATATGCCTTCAAAACATTCGCCAGGAACTTCGAGTAGCGCCTGCCGTTGCCAGGCACTGCGGACGGCAATTCTATGTCGACCGCCTGCAAAATGTCCTCGTGGATCGACGACGGAAAGTGCGCGTCCAGCATCCCTTGAGCGATCCTTAGCGCCAGTTCGGGATCGTCCCGCAATAGACGAGCGATATCTTCGGTAAATCCCCCGGAAATCTCGTACACATCCAGATCGCTCTTTCTGGCATCCCCGCTAGGAGTCTGACTCACCAGGTACGCCTCGGGAACTTCCCAAACCCCGTCGTTCTGCAGCCGCCAAAATGGTTGTTGCGTCTGGTAGTTCTGCCGTTTCGGCCCGAATTCCCGCAGTAATTCCCCGAGTTCCTTGTCCACTTCAGCATAGGAAAGCAGCCGCTCCTCACTTTGCAGAAGCCTGCCGATCGCATAGAGAACCAGTAAAGGCTTATGCGGTGCTCGCTCGCCGCCCCTCTTCCATACCTTTACATCCTCAAACTTTCGGATAACCGTTTCCCTATCCATTTTTTCCCGTTTCGTGGTCCAACGATTGGGGCTCACCATAGCTATCACTGCGAATACTATGAGGGGGCGCGTGATGCGAACAACTGAAACTGTAATCTATGTCCTGAGTGAAAGGAACGACTCACTCAGCGTAGCTGATCTGAGAAAGCCGGATGATGGGGAACTGTCACGTCCGCTTTGACCGGGGGCTTAGGGGAAAAGTGTCGAAAGATAACTCGCCCCTTTGCCTACCGAACTCGGGGGCAGGTCATCGGGGTTATGGATAAGGTCTGAGCCCTTCAATATTCCCTCAAAAAAAGGGAGTTATATACCTAGTGCAAAAACAGCCCTGTTTTTAGAGCAATTCCAATTGGACAATGGGGTGCTATTCTGCTCAAATTAGAGTAGAAATTCTGTTCTCATTTGTCCAATCGGACGGGCTTCATGTGCGCCAATAAAGGCAGCACAATCAGTACCTACGACGTCTTCGCTCTCTTCCCTGACGAGCAGGCTGCCATCGAGTTCCTTATCAACGAACGCTGGCCCGACGGCGTCATCTGTCCTCGTTGCGACAGCACACGCGCCAAGCGCATCTCCACCCAAAACAGGTTCCATTGCAACGGCTGTGGCAAGCAGTTCTCGCCGCGCACTGGAACCGTGTTCGAGAATTCCAAGATTTCCCTGAGAAAGTGGTACTTCGCCATGTACCTGCTGCAGACCGCACGCAAGGGAATCAGCAGCGTCCAGCTGGCCGTGTAGCTGGGCATCACGCAGAAGTCAGCCTGGTTCATGCTTCATCGTCTGCGTGCTGCAATGGCGGTCGAGCGCGAGAAGCTGTCGGGCGAGGTGGAGTTGGACGAGACCTACATCGGTGGGCTGGAGAAGTACAAGCACAAAAGGAAACGTAGGAGAGCAGGCCGCGGCATCGCCGGCAAGCAACCTGTTCTCGGTATGCGACAGCGCGACGGGCCTATTGTCGCCAAGCCTATCAAGGACACTAAGCATGAAACGATATTCGGCGAAATGCTCGAAGCAATCGAGAAGGGCGCCAAGATCTACACGGACGACCACGGCTCCTACATAGGCTCGGACAAAGCGTTCGAGTGGACGGTTGTGCGCCAGTACAGAGGCGAGTATGAAACCGCCGGGGCTTCGACGAACGCCATTGAGAGCGTGTGGGCTGTGGTCAAGCGCGGCTACCGTGGCGTCTACCACCACTGGAATCCCAAAAACACCCACCGCTACGTCGACGAGTTCACGTTCAGACTGTGCGAACTGAACGTGAAAATCCCAGCGGCCGTTCGACTCAAATCCTTCATCCGCGCAACCGTTGGAAAACGGCTTGACTACAAGGATTTGACGAAAGGCTGATTGGCCTGCAATGGAAATTGGAGTAGAGTAGAAGCCTAAAATAGAAAAAGCGCCTCACGACCAAGAAAGGCGCTCTTCTCCTGACAACCCTTCCAGAGGGTGTTTGTCTCATTTAGAGTAACAAACCCCAATCCAGTTGTCAAAAGAGGAAGGCAATCTAGCGTAAGGCGCTTCCATCCTGCTTAGGCAGGGAAAGGACGCGCGTCATGCTAGTCAGTTCGTTACCAGATCTTATGTGCAGCAGCTGTGAGGTCGTTGCGGAGTCTGTTTCTGATGGATACCCAGGCCATTCTTACGCCAAGAAATGTCGCAGCTGTGGAGCGATCTTCGAGAATTGGAGGATACGGAGTCTTGAAGAACAAGAAGATGACTTCATTGAAGCCGCTAAGATGGCGAGCACTCTCTCGGGGACGCTGATCAATGCGAGGGTACAGGCCGGCCAATTGGCGATGCCCGGCGTCGAGCTAGGTTTCCCCTTCGCTTCATTTCATACAACTCGTATCTACCGCAGCTTGAAGAAGTAAAGACGGACGTTCAAAAAAGCCCGCCAGCATTGCGCTGGCGGGCTTTGTGATCAGTCAGCCCTCATTGTCGAAACCGAGAAAGAGGCAGCCATCCCAAAATTCCCGCACATATATCTCCTGACCGGATGAGTCGGTTACTATGTAGTTGATTTGCATGTAATCCTCATGTGAGTAATACCATACTTGATCGAGGACAACACTTGTCGGGAGTTCCCCAAAGATGAAGTAAAACCAGTCCCACGTGACCGGCCGCAAGGCCATTTTTACCTTGTCGACTCTGTACGTCAGTATGCAATCATCCGGCACGGGCGTGAGGGTTGGAATTGGCGTATGGGTAGGGCTAGGACGTGGCGCATTACGGTCAGGTGTTACAGGGAAGGAATTGTCATGCGTTGGAGTCAACGTTACAGTTGGAACTGCCGTAAGAGCATGGACCGATGTAGGCGTGGCGGTAGGTGTAGGCGTGTCTGTTTGAGGAAATTGCGAATCACCGCCTGGGATTCCAGGGACGGAGTTGTCCCACGTTGGAGTCGCCGTTGGAGTCGCCGTCTGGGTAGGCAACACAGGGGCGACGGCAGACCCGTATTCTGACCATGAACTAGTCTCGCCGGCAGAACTCAAAGCCCTTACCGCATACCAGTATCGCGCCCCGCCAGTCCGCCCCTCATCGCTGAACCGAGTCGCGGTCAGGTCCTTGTCTATCAGTACCCAACCTGTAACATTATCCGGCCAGACCCACAGCTCATATTGGTCAGCGCCGGGAATGGGCTCCCAACTGATTTCGATAGCCCTCTCCCCAGCCTTGACCGTTATAACCGGCCTTTCCAGAGAGTTCTCCTGGGCGACGGCGGACATCGCAAGCAGCAGAGCCGCCAACGCAGCAAACAGGGTCCACAAACGGCTGTTCATTGCCTTTCTCCCTGCCATTTACTAGGTTTCGTTGACGTTTGATTAGTTTTGTCACATTGGCGACAATAGGAGGATGTCTACAAAGAGAATTGCCGACCATCAGTGGCAGAAACTGTACGCATTTTTGCAAAGACACCCTCGTGCCTACGCAGGGCAAGAGGAAAAGTGTCGCCGTTTTGTTGAGGCAGTTCACTGGATTCTGCGCACTGGCGCCCAGTGGCGTGAACTGCCTGACAGATATGGAAAGTGGAACAGTGTATTCAAGCGCTTCGCACGCTGGGAAGAGAACGGTGTTTGGGCTGATATGTTCGAAAAGTTCGCCCAGGACCCAGACATGGCAGCGGTGATGCCCGACAGCACGGCTGTACGCGCCCATATGTGCGCAGCAGGCGGCTCAAAAAAGGGGGCGGTCAGCAAGAACAGTGCCTGGGTCGGAGCCGGGGCGGATTCAGCAGCAAGATCCATCTCCTCGTTGATGCCCTTGGCCTTCCCCTAAAGTTCATCTTGACCGGTGGTGAACGCCATGATATGACCCAAGCTGAATCGTTGCTCGCCCCTTTCCATTTTGACGCCGTTATTGCCGATAAAGGCTACGATTCTGACCCGTTGCGAGAGCTGCTCGCAGCTCAACAGGTGGAGACGGTCATCCCTTCCCGCAGCAATCGCAAGCAACCGCGGCACTATGACCGAATCCGCTACCGAGAACGCAACATCGTCGAACGTTTCATCAACAAAATCAAGTGGTATCGACGCATTTTCACTCGCGATGAAAAACTCGCACGACGTTTCATGGCTTTCTTGCATTTTGCTTCTACGTTGTTCTGGCTCGAACAAAATGTCAACGAGACTTTATCGATGTCGGGGGGTCATCTCTTAATTCGGCTATCGGAAATGTCGAATATGGCTGCATGAAAAGCCGTATGCTCCTGTCCCGTTCTTGAACATGGCGCATTCGTTTCAGCTGGTCTTTGTACATTCCTCTTTAGAAGATCGCTGTGGTTGACATACGCGTTTACCTCCCTGTGACTCCCTTCACCCAAGCAAAACCATTGCAGTGATTGTTGCGCCGTCCACGGGCAGGTATCCCAGGTTGCACAGGAACGCCCGGTGGCGACTCCTCTATCCCGGCGATTGACGGGCGTACGCCCTAACCTGCATAACTGTCTCCACAATTCACTACAAGTATAGCAGATCTTGCGTGGCATTTCAGTGAAATTAGACTCTCTTCTTATGATAATGTTGTGTCAAAATGGCAGTGTCCCGTATAATCGGGAGAGGCCATGTCGATTCCACTGACCGGGCAGGGGATGTGAAGCGCGCCGGCGCGTGGGAATTGGCGGGGGAGACGGCAGCGCCGCCTCTAGACGCGGCTGAGCGAGGCCGGCCTGCTCTTCAATGAATGCCAGGAACTGGAGCGGCGCTGCAGGCAACGCAGGACAGTGTCCGTGCATGCGGAAGGGCAGAACAATGGCCGAGAAACGGCGGCACACGGCGGCCTTCAAGTTCCAGGTTGCGCTGGACGCGCGTAAAGGCGGCAGCACGATTGCCGCTATCGAAAGAACACGGTACTCATGCCAACCTGATAAGGGCCTGGAGACGGCGCCTGCCTGAAGATGGGCCCGGGTCTCCTGCAAGCATGAAATACCGCGTCAAAGTCCCGACGATCATCCCCAAAGTTGAACAACACTGCGCGCCCTGTTCAGAGCCGACCGCACCCGTCTGGATGCGCCTCATTTCCCCGTATCGTGATCTGGAAATCGGGGCCAACCATCTTGTTTGAACTATGATTGCTGCGCTGCCAGCGTTGCTTCTCTTGACCTTTACGCTGGCTCCTTCCCTGTTCGGCTATGGGAAAAGTGGGGGGTGATCCCTGGCCTCCGAAAAGGTCTACAGAAGTGACAACGACTTTTGGCCGGTTCGTCACCGACTTCTGCATAGTCATGGCGATCTATGGCGGGGCAATCCTGTTTGTCGACCTGCCTGGAGACGGAATGGCCGCATTGTTCAATGGGGTGCTTGCCAGCGGATTCGTGGCGCTACTGCCAATAACCTTCAAGAACAACTGACTGAGCAACTGCAATGTTTAAGACATGGACGAAAACCTTGACCAGGCCCGGTGAAAAGGTCTTTGCCGCCACACGGGACAAGCCCTCTGCGACCCTGGCAGCCGCACTCGCGTGGATCTTACTCGCGACCATAGTGGCGGCACTGATTGGGTTGATGAAGGCAAAGTTGACAGGAATGTGGGTGATTCCACCTCCGGAAATGGAGTGGCCTGCGCCCTCCAAATTCAGGTTGGAGATTGCAGAAATTTGGGGTCTTTATGTAGTTGAGAGAAGCCTTATACTGTCAAAAATCTGGAAGTTCTTTGGCAAATTGTGGGCACACTCCGGCCTCATATACATAGACATATTTGGTATAGATATATTTCGCTTCGATAGGTTCTTGCAGTCCAATCTCAATATCATTGACTGGGGAAGGATCCTGCTGAGCCCTGTATTCTTCCTGGTCAGTGTGGGCATTTACCACTACATCGCCACCCTATTGGGCGGGCGGGGGCAGTTCGGTCGTTACGCGTACCTTGTCGCTGCATTTGGTGCGCCGATAACCATTCTGAAATCTCTCCTGAGCTTCCTGTCTTTGGGCGGTGTCGGCCTTGCAGCCGTCTTGCCGGGCACACCGCATATGACTGGTCAACACTGGTATTACGAGCTCCATTTCTTTATCGCCACACTTGGCAGCCTGTTCATTCTGCCGGCGTACTGGATTTTCCTGATGTATGTGGCAACGAAAGTAGAGCATGGTCTGCCAGGCTGGCGGGTAATCATCGGCGTCGTGACTTCGAGCTTACTGGTCTTGGCGATTAGAATCGGCATCGTTCACGGATACCTGGGTCTGTATCAAGCCCGGCACTTTCTTCCTGAGTGACGGCTAACTGAATCCGATAATTGTCCCGATCACTCAGCTTGGCCCCAAAACTTGGACCACGAGCTAGGGTGTATGTGCGACGGTTTACGAGCGAGTCCCCCTGCCCACAAGGTGGACATGGGGAGTGGGACACCCCGCAGGTCAGCCACCCTACCGGACTCCGAATGGATGAAGGAAAAATCGCATGGTGGTAAAAGCGGAGGATGGGATAGCCGCAATGAACATCGGACCGCCACGACCTGTATCCTATGACCAAGGCTATTCCGCTTGAATCCCAGTCTCCGGTTGGCGAAGATTAGCCGCCCTTGGGGGAAGTGACTGAAACCCAAATCCTAAATGTGCTGATACCTATACATTGCCAGTACAACCCGCCGAAAGGGAACGACTTGCAGAGAGCAAGGGTAAGGGTACAAACAGGGAGTCTAAGCGATACTTTGCAGGGATTCGTTACGGAAACCGCACTTGCCTGAGTGCCGAGAGGCATAGGGCAACGGAGTCTCCATAGTAGTCTGGGAGACGGAAAGCCTCTTACATGGCGAAGGGAGACAAGGGTGTCAGACGCCAAGTCAGAGAGACATGCGTAATGCAAACGCGTCGAACCTGTACTTGCCGTCATCCTGAAACGACGATGAGGGGAACGACACACTGGAGAGCCGCGTGCGGTGAAAGTCGCAAGCACGATTCGGAGGGGGGCGGTAGGAAGAGTGCCTTAGGGCAACTCGCTTGCTGCCTGCCCTACAATGGAGCAAGTAACCCAGCCCGGGGAGGGACAGACCGCCCGTTCCCGTGCAGAACGCCACACATCCGTCGGAGTGCACCTTGTGTTTCCCGTTTCGTGGTCTGGTCACTGGGGCCAACCGTAAACTTCACAGCCTCGTCCTAAGACCGGGGTCACGCTCGAAGCAGTTGCAGTTCGCCTGCAATTGCATAATGTGTTCCCATGCCATTGGCCTGGCCCGGTTGAGCGCATCGGGGCTAAACCGTTCGTGCTCATTTGTCATGTACCAGTGGGCAGACGGGTTACTAGGCCATAATGTGACGAACCGGGAGAGGCGTTGCAGTCCGGCAAGGAGGTCTTTAGCTATGGGTAGTAGAACTGAAGGCCCGGATTGGAAAGGTGCGCTTATGATTCTAGCGGCTATTGGGCTGTTTGTTCTCGTTCCTGCCATGTGTGCCTATTTCGAAATCCCTTAGTTTTCGCTGCGAACGGAGAACGCAAACAACGGGTTGGAGTCGGCGGTGGGCTTGGAGTCTGTGTCGCCTGAACAATGGGAGGCGGCATTGGCTGGCCTTCAGGCCTGGGGCCCTCGAACCAGTCCGGCGGACCATGCCAGCAACTGACAATTATAAGTGTCAGTGTCAATCCGGCAGCTTAGGTTGGAAGTCTCCGGATCAGCAGCAACTCTTTCAGAATGAGCTATCCCCGAGTATGTAAGCGCCAAAGATAACAAGACCGGCAACGAGCCCGCCGACCCCACTTGTCAGAACGGCGGCTGAGGCTACATCTTTGGCGACTTTCGCGACTGGATGAAATTCGGGAGACACCAGGTCAACGACTGCTTCTAGAGCGGTGTTGACCAGTTCCAGCCCGATGATAAAGAATATCGAAATAATCACAATAACCCACTCTAGCCTGCTGATGTTCAAAGCAAATCCAATCACGACAATAAATCCTGCAATAATGCTCTCGATTCGAAGGCTGCGTTGACTTCTGAAGGCATAGCGCAACCCATCGAAAGCAAAGCCCATACTTCGCCAAATACTGTGAGACCGCATCTTAATAATCCTTACAAGGGCGGGGGAGGTAAGGCTCCCCCGCCCTCCCACGTGACCGGTTCGCCTGCCGTTCCACAGGCTGCATGACTTCCACCATTATACACCATAACTTGTGGTCCAGTCTTTGGGGCCCACTTCATTGTGTCCAAATCCCTGGCCGGCGGGAAAGCCCGGATTCAATTCAATAACTGGCGAATATCGGCAATAGTTCACGGCTGGACTATCTGTTGCAAACTTGGTACTCTTCATGCCAAGATGTAGTTCAGTGCTTGTTTGAACATGTGATTTTCAATGACTTGAGGTTGCAAAATGAAACGACTCTTCAGCGTTGAGTTATGGCAGGAAGGCGAATGGCATCTATCTCGATGCCCTGAAATAGAAGTTTCAAGCCAGGGTGAGACAAGAGAAGAGGCTATTGCCAACCTGATTGAAGCCATAGAGTTGTTGATAGAAGTTGGATCAGAAGAAGAAATATGGAGACGCTTGATCAGATTCAACAAGCTGGAAGAAGCCGAAAAGCATAAACCGACAGTATCGTATAATACTTTCATCGAGGAAGGATTTGTTCAGTTAAATGTCCAACCGGTTAACCCCTAGACCGACTCGGAGGATTCGTAGAATCTTGGAGAAACAAGGTTTTGTCGAAACACTTAGAGGCAAGGGAAGCCATATGGTATTTGAAAAGTGGGTGGACAATGAACCAATTCGTGTGGTGGTACCAAATAGTAGAGAGATTCCTGTCGGAACAATAAGAAGCATCATCAAGCAGTCTGGATTGAACAGAGAAGATTTTATGTAAGACCCTCCACAACCCTCCTGCCCGACCCTCACTCCCTACTTTCGTCCAACACCAAATATATTGCACAATAAGTCCGGCTGACAGTCACGAACCGTGAGGACCGACCCCTGCTAGTGGAACGGCACAGACGCGGTTGAGCTTGGCCCCAAAAACTGGACCACAAGCTAGACGCATAATGGAGCGATTCACCCAGCCTGGGGAGGGGCAAAACGATAGCGAAGAGAGGGCGTCGGCGCACGGCGGCCTTCAAGTCGCGACGATTGTACACACACGGACGAAATGTTTGGCGTTCCCGAATACTGATCTTGTCAAGTCACAAAAACGAAGACACGCCCGCCAAATAAATTCGGAAATAAGCCCCCCCTTTCTTCAAGTAGTCAGTCATTCTCTTCGTAGGAGACGAATAGAACGAACAGGCTTTTGACACACCCTATCTCCTCAGCACTCGAAACGAATTCTTCTTGAGCGGCGCCGCGCAAAAGAAATTCGATCAGATTGGAGGGATTATAGTCATAACTCTCCACGCCCCAGAAAGCCAACATAGCCAACACGTCTGAAATTGGCTCATAGTCATTGAGTGGCTCAACCCATTGACCACAATTCAACTGGGCTTTCACAAAAAGCGGGTAAATCTCTTTCTCAAGTCTATCGAGTTCGATTTCAGTCGAGTCCGCCAATTCATCGCCCATGCCAGACGTGATGACCATCAGAGAATGAAGATAACTCCACGCCGTGCAATCGACTTCGGGATTAGTAAGGGACGGATCAACACATTCCCCTGTTTCACCAGGAGCCGGCGGGGGCGCACTTGCTGCCGCGCTACTTCCCACAGGTTCCATAGTTGGAAGAGCGTGGCCCCCTTTAGGTCTGGGACCGTCAAACGGAAAGCAACCTGACAGGCAGTACAAGCAGAGTGTTGCCAAAGTCATTCTGATCGCGAAGATCAGCATGGTCAAAACCTTTCCGGCATGGAGGTACGTTCAGTGTCGTTTCTGTAACGACACCGACCGCATAAATGGCCCGTTCACCTTTGTGCACTGGCAGCGAAATGACGACTCTCCATTCACTGTGTGATTTCTGAAAGTTTGGGCCGAGTTTTGCATGGACGGCGACCATCGTCGCGGCAAAACCAACACTCCGTTATACTTCCAGTGGAGAGTGAGCTTGGCCCAAAAACTGGACCACAAGCTGAGATGTATAGTGGAGCAGTCAACCGAGCCTGTGGGGGGGCAGAACGATGGTCAGGAAATGGCTGCGACACACGGCGGCCTTCAAGTTCCGGGTTGCACTGGAAGCGCTTGAAGTCAGCAAGTCGATTAGCCAGCTGGCCAGTGAACGCGAGATTCATGCCAACCTGGAACGGGCCTGGAAACGGCAGCTGCTGTAAGACGGACCCAGGCCTTCTACAAACACGAGGAAACGCGTCAAACTCCCGACGGCCACCCCTCCAAGTTGGACAAAGTTCGCGCCTTTTTCAGAGCCTACCGAATCAGGACGGATGCACCTTATTTTCCCCAATTCGTGGTCCAGACATTGGGGCCAACCATACCAATCCAATTGCAACGGTCAGATGACGGTGGCATAAACGACATCTCCAACTGTATCCTTTTGTGCGGACCCTGTAACCGTCTCAAGAGCAACACTTTCATCCTGTCTGGTCTGCGCAGGGAAATCAAGATACCCGGCTGCATGGTGAGTCAGTAGGAGTCCAACATGTTTGCTTTCACCGCCTTGATACTGTTCGCAGTTGCCTGGACAATTTGGATCATTTATACGGAGCGGAAGAAGAAATAAGAGCGTCGGCCAGATGAAAATTCAGGCTGTCTCATCTTTTGGGTCAGACCAGAGGTACAAGCCCTAAGTTACTCATTCCCAAATTGAATATTGGAGCCTATCACCAATCTTGGGAAGGCGATGCAATGGCCAAGAAACGGCGGCGGCACATAGCTGAGTTTCAAGTTCCGGGCTGCGCTGCAAGCGCTTGAAGGCGCCGGGAAGATCAACCGGCATTCGAGGAAACGCGAGTTTCATGCCAACCTGATTCGAATCCGGAAAAGGTAACTGCCCAGCGATGGGCCCGCTGTCTTCAGCAATAATGAGACTCCCGACAACCGCACGCCCGCAGAAGTTCACGACATGCAACAGTCTGAACACAATGGATTCGTCTGCGTGCCCAATGGTCTTTCCCGTTTCGTGGTCCAAAGATCGGGTCACCCCACCAAAATCCCGTCACCTCGGTGAATGGTCCTGCTATTGGCGCGTAGGTGTGCGCGTGCAGTTGGGTGGAGGGGTAGGCGCGTCACGTCTTGACCTGGATTTTACTTCGACGACTGCGGTCAATCAGATCATCAGTAGGCGGTGGCCTGATTGTACTGTGTCTACGTCGTCGCCCTTCGAATCCTGCCAAAAATCTGTGCGCCAAGCGCGCCGCAAGCACCGTAGAAAGCGTATTCGGCCCATCCTGATTCGCCAGCAAACGACATATTCAAGTACGCATATAGAGGTTCCAGGACAACCACGCCAAGAACTGGACCAGACGCGGCGCCTGCCGTCAATTCTGCAACCATTCTGGCCTTAGGATTACGCGTCCACTTTCTTCTGAACACGCCCCTCAATAGTGATGGAAGACGGGAAGACTTGATTGCCCCGCTAAGTCAAGGACTTCCTCCGATCTAGCGCGTTTGCCAGCAGAATGGCGCCAACCAGCGTAGACGCTCTGTACAATGTCGCCAGCCAGTTCTTGATTGAGCCATCCGCCAGCCCGAGAAGAGCGAATACTCGTTCCGTGGTGAAATGGTCAATTGCGGTCGCAATGATCAGGAAGAAGGCGAGCATTATGCTGTGCCTTAGCCTATGCTTATTTCTCATCTTGGGGCAGCGGACCAGTTCGGTTTCGAGCAGATTGGCACTGTTTCGATGGGGGGTTGTGGGTCGAATAAGACACGTTATTAGTCTGGCGGAGCCTCGAGACGCTTGATCCATTCCCACAGTCGTCGTACTGGTTTCTTTGCTAGGAACCAGATCACGATGAGAGCTAGGATGGGAAAAAGTATTCCGTCCTGAATAAACGGGCTCTGGGCTAATTCGTTGTACATATCGGTATTTTTGTGACGGTTGTGTCCAAGCGTGACCCCCGTTCAACGGTCCAGATACAGCGGTCCGACAAAGCCGCAAGGAGGACAAATCGACAGCGTAACCGGCTTTCGCCTGAACATGCCGCACAGGGGACCTGCGTAACTGTAGCGCGGGTGTGGCATGCAGTCAAACGGTTTTGTTTGGCTTTCGGAGGGGTGGCTATAGGCCGTCACAGTTTGTGACGGTTCCTGTTGGCCTGGTTGAGACTGTTAGGCATTAAGGGGACAATTGCGCAGACGGGACCGGGAGCCAAGCGGCGTTCGACAGGGAAGAGAAGTTGAGGACCTAGATCTTGAAGTGGGCCCCTAAGACTGGACCATAAGCTATAGTGTATAATGGAGCAATTCACCGACCCTGTGAAGGCGCGGCACGATGGCCAGAAAACGGCGGCGGCACTTGGCGGCCTTCAGGTCGCGGCGATGGTGCCAACACGGAGGAGCGTTTTGTACTCTTTTCGCGGCAGAGTGCCCATTGTCGATCAGAACGCATCGCCCCTGTCTCGCTGCACCTTGTTTTCCCCGTTTCGTGGTCAAATCATTGGGAGCCGCCTCAGGAATCTACAGGCAAAACAATGCGATCTGAGAGGATAAGGAATTAGAACCATGGTTCGATTCCTGAAGTACATGCTCATACTGGTGTTCACGGCTCTGCTTGTTAAAGTCGTGTTCAGGCCGGGAAATAACCTGACCCTCTATATCATAGCGTTTGCGCCATTCATTGCGATGGGCTCGGCTATGACTGAAACGAGATATAGGCGAAACAAGCACTACGACGGGAATGACTACTTTTCCCAGCTGAAGTCTTACGCCGAAGTGGCTCTCGGGGCTTTCACGCTGGTTGTGCTGTTGCTTGTAAACCTCGTGCATCACGCCTTTGCATACCTGTCCAAGAGTGAAAGGATGAAGTGCATGCACTCTAGATTGACAGTTTGGGCTAAAGCAGAAAAAGCAGTTTGTACGGTTGTCGGTGCCACGACAAGCACACTGGCGTGTCAGTCCACTACTGCGTAGTTATTCATGAACTCGTCAGAGGATTGGGCAATGGAAAGATTCGACTCACCAGACGAAGAAGAACAAGAGCTGACGCAAGCGAAACAAACACGGGTTGAAAGTCAGCCTATAGTTCACGTGCATATTCCTAAAGAGGTTGAGATTAAGTTTAGCCAACCTGTCATTTTGGGATTTCAGATAGGATTTGGTCTACTTGTGATGGTGCTTGCGGCAGGATTCATCCTACTTCTTACCATTCTCATGCTCGATATTGCCATATAGTTTTCATTATTCTACTTGGGTGATACGTGCGAAGTGAAACAAGAACGGAATGAAAGAATGACCACAGAAGAGAGAGTATCCAAGCTAGAAGGTCATACGAACATCTAGCCACGAAAAAGACAAAACCACATAGTCAAAACTCAGTATCCACCCTTAAAGATGGGTTCTGTCTATACCCAACCTATGCGAGACTACTCGGCAAGGGCCTGACACTCTAGGGTCCGTCATTCTGGTTGCACTGTTGACTATTGCTAAATGTATCACAGTGACCTGCCCTCGACGTTTGTACTACCCGTTGTGTTAGTCCGACAAGCACGGGAAAAGGGTCGGCAGGCAAGAGGGCCTCAGCCGCCGGCGGCCGGTAGCCCGGAGAGTTGTGCGGTCTGACCCGGTTTAAGCCCGCCTGTACCGCTACGGCAGCACACGCACCTCCAGCAACGTATAGAAGACCTCTCTGTCCAGCAGTTCGTCCCTCAACTTCCCGTTGAAACTCGCAAGCCGTTCTCCCGCGGCGACCCAGGCTCGATGTAGAGCGTCCTGGCTCCCACCCGTCCAAGCCGCTCGCGCACAGCCCGGGCCGTAAACGCCGGCCCGTTCTCCGAGCGAATATGATCGGGCGCGCCTTTGAGCACCATCAACTCGGCCAGCGCCTCAATCACATCGGCAGACCGTATGCTGCGCGCAGCCCGGATCGCCAGACACGCCCTGCTGTATTCGTCGATGACGGTCGGCAACCGCACTCCTGTGCCGTCATTGAGCCTCAGGTACATGAAGTCGTAGGCCCACACATGGTCCTTCCACGCAGGCCGCAAACGCACATACGAGCCGTCATTGAACCACAGACGCCCTCTCTTCGGCTGCTTCACAGGCACCTTCAGACCTTCACGTCGCCATATCCTCTCCACACGCTTGTGGTTCACTCGCCAGCCGCGATGCCTCAGAAGGGCGGTGATCCTGCGATAACCGTACCTGCCGAACTGACCGGCCAGCGCCACTATCTCCCTGGCCATCGCCTTCTCATCCTCCACCGGGCACGGCTTGTATCGCTGTGTAGAGCGAGGATGACCCAGCACCCTGCAGGCGCATCGCTCAGAGACCCTACAGAAGGCCTTCACGTGGTCGACACGCTCGCGACGACGTGAAGGACTCAGATGTTTCCCTCAGTCACCTCCCTCAATATCTGGTTGTCCGGTGTCGGGTCCGCCGCCGCTCTCTTCAGACGGCTGTTCTCCGACGCCAGACGCTTGAGGCGCCTGCCCTGGTCGATCCTGAGAACCCCGAACTCGCTGCGCCACCGAGAGAAGGTCTGCTCGGTCACGCCTGTCCTGCTGGCCGCCTCAGCCACTGTGCAGCCCTCGGCTATCGCTACCTCAGCTTCTCTCAGCTTGTTGATCACCTGCTCCCGCGTATGTCTCCTGCTGGCTATCTTCCCCCCACGGCCCAATACTGACATCTTACTTGGACCAGTTCTTGGGGGCAGGTTCCTCGAACACATATCTGGTTTGCCTGTTTGCGCCGGGTATGGCCAGCAGTTCTTCTGAGCGAAACAGTATCTTTCGGCACAGTTCGAATTCGAACCCTCTAGTTGTGTCCGCCATGAATTCCCTCCATTTTCTTTGGGAACTACAAGAGTTTCTTTCGTGAATTGACGCGCGCTTTTGTCCGCGCTACGATTGGGGCGGGGTCCCGTGCGTCAAGGTCTGACGTTAATCTCGGCGTGCTGTAGGACTTCCTCCATCAGCGGAGTCGGACTGCTGCCTTTTGGCCGAGGAACGTGAACCTATCCTCTTACAATGATTCTTGCTGCATTTGCGCTCAGGCCGACATATTTTAGCAATTCTAGGCAGCAAATTGTAGGAAAACGGCCAGGATGTATATTTCAAAACGCAATGACACCTCCAAACTGACGAGCCGCACGATGTGGGTCGGGGCCAACTTGGACGGCGTGCGGGATGGGGCGCCGCCGCCGATACTGAGCGTAGCGGGGTGGCGGGAGCTGCACTTCGAGGCGGAGATCAAGTGGGCGATCGCGAGCGGCGCGACTGTGGACTTGGGGGAGCCGTTTGGCCGGGAGGAGGTGTATGAACCGTGATTTGAGGGATAAGGGGATGGGCTGTGACTTAACCCCGCCCTCGCTGTGAAGCATGACAACCGGAGCGGCCAGACGCAGGACTGCTGCTGTGACTTTACCTTACTACGAGGAGAGGAGGTACAGGTGCTGCGAAAAAGTATTCTTGATAGATTTAGCCCTTTCTTTCTTGCAAGAGCGGTTGTAACCGTCTTGGCAACATGGATACTTTCCACACTGGCTGCCGCATGTGTACCGATACCGACGGACCCCACTCCGGTCCAAACGATGCCGGCAGACGCTACCACGGACCGAGTGACACCAACCGCCCCCCTCACGGACCGGGATGTGTTGGTCGCGCTTTATCACGCTACTGACGGCGACAACTGGCTGAGGAGCGACAAATGGCTGACCGACGCGCCGGTCGGAAATTGGTACGGTGTTGTTGCGGACAACGGCGATCATGTCACGGGACTGGATCTGCCTGAGAACGGGTTGAACGGGTCGATTCCGCCAGAGCTAGGCAAACTCATCAACCTGGAATCGCTCAATCTCTATAGCAACCTGTTGCGTGGGACTATTCCGCCAGAGTTAGGTGGACTCGCCGAAATGGAGTGGCTGGATCTTTCAGACAACCGGTTGAGTGGGTCGATTCCGCCAGAACTGGGCATGCTCACTGAATTGGAATGGTTGGAACTCTCCTATAACAGATTGACAGGGACAGTTCCGTCGGAGTTGGGCATGCTCACTGAGTTGGAATGGCTGGGTCTCTCCGATAACGGGTTGACAGGGACAGTTCCGCCGGAGTTGGGCATGCTCACCCGGTTAGAGTGGTTGGGTCTCTCCGATAACGGGTTGACAGGGACAGTTCCGCCGGAGTTGGGCATGCTCACCCGGTTAGAGTGGTTGGGTCTCTCCGCTAACCGGTTGACAGGGACAGTTCCGCCGGAGTTGGGTATGCTCACCCGGTTAGAGTGGTTGGGTCTCTCCTATAACGGATTGACAGGGTCGATTCCGCCAGAGTTGGGCATGCTCACCAGATTGGAATGGTTGGGTCTCTCCGATAACAGGCTGACAGGGACAGTTCCGCCGGAGTTGGGCGATCTTATCAAATTGGAATCGTTGAACCTCTATAGCAACCAGTTGCGTGGGCCAATTCCTGCGGAGTTGGGCAAGCTAACCAACCTGACCACGCTGGACCTTTGGGACAATGAGTTGAGCGGGCCAATTCCGGCGGAGTTGGGCAAGCTCACCAAACTGAGAGAGTTGTTCCTCTCCGGCAACCAGTTGAAAGGCTGCGTACCCGAAGTTTGGCGGAATGTAGAAGAGAGCGACTTGGAGGGACTTGGTTTACCGTTCTGTGACGATCCGTAAGCCTCATTCTTCCGCGCTCACCCACCTATCCTGGCACGTCTCGTGTAATAACGCACAAACCTTCTGGGGTTAAGACCTAATGTAGGTCCCATTCGAAACTACGACTTTTCGCGATGGCATCGTGATTGAAACACCCTCATCTGCACAGTTGTCTCGAAGTGCCAATACTCTTGGTCTCGTGTGGGATCTGCATTAGTAGGTTTTGACTCCGTAGAGTTAATGTTTCTTGCGGCTCAAGCCGGACTTCCAAAGAGCCATGAATCTGACCTGTCCCCGATGTTTGTACCTTCAGCTATGTTTGTCCGACAAGCACAGGGACAGGGTCGGCAGGCAAGAGGACGTCAGCGTTCGCGGATGAGCCGGTCGGCAATCCAGAATCACTCAGTGATGAACGGCGCAACGTACAGGGCGTTCATCTATTCTTTCACATGGCCTTCCTGTAGGTTGAGCAGTGCGGTCACCGGCTCCGATGTAAACTGAGTAACGGCGAGTGCCGCAAATATGACGATGAGGGTCGCTGTCTGAATCTTCCGTACACGTTCTTCCTTCATCCCCACCTCTCCTTAATCACCGCAAGGCACGGTCGTACACACCCTCTATTTACTCCAAAACCAGTCCCCATCGACGCCGGTCTGCTGACAGGGCGATTGCATCTATTGGCGCCAAGACCCGCGACACTACCTGATTCGACCCCAACTCCAAGATTCTGCCGAAAACATCAGCTCATTGTAGGGGCACCCCTTGTAGGTGACCTTCGTAGGATTTTTTGGGGTCCAGATTTTGATGCGATTGCCCAGGGTCTGCTGATGCTTGGTTTTGTCACAGACTGCTACTGATGCTATGACCGGCCCCAGAGCACACGCTGCTCTTGAAAGGGCTTCATAGCGAAAATAGTGCCGCGTGGTCGCTTGCGAACTGAATTCTAGCCCGCAAACAGCCCCCAGAACCCATATATGATGCTGTTTCTTATCACAAAAACCAGCAGGCTCGAAGCCGCGACGCTGACTACTGCTCGTCCACGTGTCAGCCCATGCTCAACTTTCGTTGCCGCATAGGTCAGCGCAAGCCAGTATACGGATAGAATGACAGGGATGCCGGCAGACACAAAGAGCTCAAATGCCTTGTGCCAGATTGTAACAATCAGTACAGTAGCGCCCGGCAAGAAGGCTGCGGCGCTGGCCCCGACCAGGGGTAAGAAACCGGGAAGCGACTTAAGAATGGTTATCGGGGCGCCAAATGTGGCCACAAGGTAAGCGTAACGGCCCACCTGCCCTCGCCCGCCCAAAAGGGTGGCGATGTAGTGGTAAATGCCCACACTGACTAGGAAAAATAAAGGGCTCAGCAGGACTCCGCTTATGCGGAGGCTCCATTCCCACATCGATCTGGCCACCAGAAAACGATTGAGGTGCCAGACTAGCGTACCAATGAAGTCATCGAAGCCGCCAGAGTGCAGCCACAGGTAGCTGAACCACCCCGTGACCTCCCTCACCGCCATTGAGCGCGTACTTACAAACTGGGCATGGGCCTCACCGATCATGCTGGTGAGTCTGAATACATCATCTCTGAATACATCAGCTTGGGACCAATCCAGTTCTACCGGCGGCATTTCCCACATTGCTTCCAGCTTCGTCCACAATAAGCCAAGCAGTGCTGCCATCACGGAGGCCAGAAAAATCCATGTGAGTGCAGTTGACAAGGTGGCTGAGGACTTGCCTCGTTCGGCGGCAAAGACCTCTTCGCCTGGCCTGGTCAAGACATTTACCCACGTCTGAAGCATCGCGGTGATGCGGGTGCGCATGTTATGGAGTAGTGCGAGTCCGGCCGCCATCAGTAGACAGTACCGCTCTTGTTCGGTCGGTTCTCGTCGTCAGGCTCCTCTCGACTTGGTTCGTAGCCTGGCATTTCCCTTTCCTTTGAAGGCTGTCTGACAGGCTGGCCCCGCCTGACTGTCTCCATTTTCTCCTCCAGTGCCGCCTCGCCTTCCGTCCGCAACGGGTGCTCTTCGGCCGGCACCGAACTCTTATTCCTTTCCATCTGTTTCTCTCCCGAAGGTAGGGTGGCGCACGCGCTGCAGAATGCTGCCGTAGAGGCCGGTCGCTTCCAGGAGTGGCCCGTTTTCCGGATTTACACAGCGGGGTGACTACCTCGCTGAACGCAAGCTCAACCTGCCGCTCGCAGCCTGTCCTCTGTACGGCGTGGCACTATTTGATGTAGTCGCCTTCTGAAGGGGCCTGTATGCCAAGGTACCGTTAGGGCTCCCGGCTTGGACTGCGTTCCCGTGTCCTTTCCCCACAATAGCCATTTAACGCCGCTCTAACGCGCAAGAGCAGTTTTCCTTAAAAAGTCTGTGCCCTGATCGCTGCTCCGATACCCGCCCCCGTATAAGCGATCAGGGCAGTAATCCACCAATCCGAAACTGCTTCGCCTGCAACTACATCCTTTATTATCGAAACCGTCGCCAAAACTGTTCCCTACATGAGGGGCGTATTCGTAGACTGCCCCATCCCATCCCCTCTCATCTGACAGTACGGCACTCTATCGTTTCACAATGCGAGGTCCCCCCAGCAAATTGGTCGAAAGGGGTCTGCTCGACACCGGTCGCCGCACGACTCTGGGCCATTCGCACTTGACGGGGAAAATAGCGCTTGTCTCAACGATCCGGCCAGTGGTGTGTTCGGTTGGAGAGCGCAGATGCTCCTCCATCACTCCACTTGCTCAAGTTCCCGAATCTCTTGTTCAAGGTAGGGGACTAAGCCACCGTCGTTTGTCTCGCTCGCCAGTTCCAGAGCGGTCTGCAAGTCGACGACCGCCTCCTTGTATTGGCCGAGGGCCACCTTGACGTGGCCCCGGCTGAGGTAGGAGTAGGCGTCGCGGGGCCGCAGTAGTATTGCCTGATCGAAGTCGGCGATCGCCTCATCATTCTGACCATGTTCAGCCTTGGCAAGGCCACGACTGAGGTAGAAGGAGGCGTCGCGGGGCCGTAGTTGTACTGCCTCATCGAAGTCGGCGATCGCCTCATCGTACTGGTCAAGGTTGAGTTTGGCAACGCCCCGGTAATAGTAATCGAGGGCGTAGCGATACCGCAGTCGGATGGCCTGATCAAAGTCGGCAATGGCCTCCTTGTATTGACCAAGCATCGACTTGGCAAGGCCCCGGCTGGAGTAGGAGTAGCCGTCATCAGGCTGCAGTTGGATGGCCTGATCCAGGTCGGCGATGGCCGCCTCGTATTGATCAAGTCCGATCTTGGCATCGGCCCGTTTGATGTAGGCGTCGCTGTATTTGGGCCGGATACTGATGGCCTGATCAAAGTCGGCAAGGGCGCCCTTGTATTTGAAGTCCTTCAACCTGGCAACGCCCCGGTCGTAGTAGTCGTCTGCAGTTTGCGGCCCGAAGCAGGCGGCGACCGCGACCAGTGCTACGGCAACCGCTACAACCCAAACACTATTAGGGCCTTATGCTAGTTAGGAAAGGCCAATTGCTTGATTTGAAGATAGTCACTTACGCCCATTAGGTGGTTGATGTAAATGCAGAGAGTATGTGCAGTCAACTTCGTGTATAGGCGTGCACAAAGGCCTCTGAAAGTATGTGCGTGATTGGTTTCTATGGAGAATTGTGCGTTCAATTGACTGGTGACTGTTTCGATGATTTGGCGGACCCTATCGTAGAGGCGACGGGCCGATGCGGAGATCTGTTTTCTCTGGTTGCTGCGCGGCTTGGTGAGCAGGCGGATGCGATTGTATTGCCAGAGTTCATCTGCGACTGGAGCACTGACGTAGGCCTTGTCACCGATGACGATGCGATTGCAGTGTTCTACGAGGAGTTCGTGACCGATAGCCAAGTCGCGCTCGTTAGCCGGAGCTAACTCGAAGTCGATAATGAGGCCACCCATCGTGATCAGCATATGCAGCTTGAAACCGAAGATCATCATTTTCTTGGAGGGTACGGGCCCATAATCGGCCCCCCATTCGGACCATCTGGCGCGCGATTGCGGCGCCAGGTGAAATTGAACCACTGGAATGGGCAGACTATCGACGACACAATGCGCGTCCCGATAGAGCTCCATCCTGGCCAACATCATGCGCCGCATCTCGTTCATAATCCGCATCAAGTCTCGTCGCCGCCGATTGAAACGGCTCTGCTCCGGTATGATCGGAAACTTATCCCGATGAGCCTGCATATGATGGAGTAACTCTGTTTCCACATCCCATCCCAGACACTCGCCGATGAGACAGATCGCTATCAATTCACTGTCGCTACACTCAGGCTCCGGGCCCGGTCGTCTCAGATGTCCTTCCAGTTCCTTGCACATGTCGTCAACGAGCACATATACCCATAGACAGAAGTCGTCAAAGTGGGCTATCATTCCGGAGGTCCTCCTGGTGACTCACTTTGGTTGGTGGAGACCTCCAAAGTTATCTCACCAGGGGACTTTTTTCAAACGCTATCTAGCATAAGGCCCTATTATGGAAACCTTGCGTCATTTTCCTCCCCCGATAGAAGAGAAGCATCTGCTTGGAAAGGGTCGGCCTGCCGGCGCCGGTCTTCGCACGATGCAGTACGATTCCAACCCGTTGGCGAGAATGGCCGCGAGCTCAACGGTCAGACCTATACCGCGTTCGGTTTGAGAGCACGGATGCTCGTCCACCTTTACTCTTGCTCAAGTTCCTGAATCTTCTGTTCAATGTCGCCTAAGAGGCCACCGTCATTCGCCAGTTCCAAAGCGGCTCGCAAGTGGGCGAGCGCCCTGCACTATTGACAGGGTTCGATCCTGGCCTGAGCCCGACCGGTATAGACGCCAACAAAGTAGGGCTGTAGACGCAATGTCTGACCATAATCGAAGATAGCTTCCTTAAACTGGCCAAGTCTGGTCTTGGCTTTGCCCTGCACAAAGTAGATGTAACCGTCGACGGGCTCCAGTCACAAAGCCTGATCATAGTCTTTGCTGCAAGTTCAATTATACACTCTCCATCTGTCTCCAGTGTGTCTAATGAAAATGCATTTGTGCCAGTATTGCGTCAATGTATTCCCTGAGGCGGATTCGGCCGCGTTTGTAGCCAAGGGGGTCCAGCGATCTGGGGTTGCTGGAGAGGTGACACAAGAGAAGGAGCTTGTGGCGATCGTCCCCAGTATCGACCACGCATGAAATTGACATTACCGCCCTCGTAGTAACTGCCGGTGTAATCAGTCCAATCGAGAGCACGGACCGCGGTAGCCTAAATCCATTTCCGCAGTGGGCGCATAGTGTACATCTCTGTCCTCCCCACCGGGCAAGGAGTTTGTGAACTGGGCCCCAATACCAGGGCCACGAATTAAGGTTGTGTGCGACGGTTTACGTGCGAGTCCCCTGCCCTCAAGATGGACATGGGGAGCGGACTACTCCCTGGGTCAGCCACCGGACCGGAGTCCGAAAGGAGGCAGGAAAAACAGCATGGTGGCAAAAGACGGAGGATAGCCGCAATGCGCTTCAGACCGCCAGGACCTGTATCCTGAGACCAAGGCTGGACTTCCTGAATTTGACTCTCCGGTTGGCGAAACCTGGCCGCCCCTGGGGGAAGTGACTGAAACCCAAACCCTAAATGTGCTGATACCTATACATTGCCAGTACAACCCGCCGAAAGGGAACGACTTGCAGAGAGCAAGGGTAAGGGTACAAACAGGGAGTCTAAGCGATACTTTGCAGGGATTCGTTACGGAAACCGCACTTGCCTGAGTGCCGAGAGGCATAGGGCAACGGAGTCTCCATAGTAGTCTGGGAGACGGAAAGCCTCTTACATGGCGAAGGGAGACAAGGGTGTCAGACGCCAAGTCAGAGAGACATGCGTAATGCAAACGCGTCGAACCTGTACTTGCCGTCATCCTGAAACGACGATGAGGGGAACGACACACTGGAGAGCCGCGTGCGGTGAAAGTCGCAAGCACGATTCGGAGGGGGGCGGTAGGAAGAGTGCCTTAGGGCAACTCGCTTGCTGCCTGCCCTACAATGGAGCAAGTAACCCAGCCCGGGGAGGGACAGACCGCCCGTTCCCGTGCAGAACGCCACACATCCGTCGGAGTGCACCTTGTGTTTCCCGTTTCGTTGTCCAGTCACTGGGGCCAACCGTAAACTTCACAGCCTCGTCCTAAGACCGGGGTCACGCTCGAAGCAGTTGCAGTTCGCCTGCAATTGCATAATGTGTTCCCATGCCATTGGCCTGGCCCGGTTGAGCGCATCGGGGCTAAACCGTTCGTGCTCATTTGTCATGTACCAGTGGGCAGACGGGTTACTAGGCCATAATGTGACGAACCGGGAGAGGCGTTGCAGTCCGGCAAGGAGGTCTTTAGCTATGGGTAGTAGAACTGAAGGCCCGGATTGGAAAGGTGCGCTTATGATTCTAGCGGCTATTGGGCTGTTTGTTCTCGTTCCTGCCATGTGTGCCTATTTCGAAATCCCTTAGTTTTCGCTGCGAACGGAGAACGCAAACAACGGGTTGGAGTCGGCGGTGGGCTTGGAGTCTGTGTCGCCTGAACAATGGGAGGCGGCATTGGCTGGCCTTCAGGCCTGGGGCCCTCGAACCAGTCCGGCGGACCATGCCAGCAACTGACAATTATAAGTGTCAGTGTCAATCCGGCAGCTTAGGTTGGAAGTCTCCGGATCAGCAGCAACTCTTTCAGAATGAGCTATCCCCGAGTATGTAAGCGCCAAAGATAACAAGACCGGCAACGAGCCCGCCGACCCCACTTGTCAGAACGGCGGCTGAGGCTACATCTTTGGCGACTTTCGCGACTGGATGAAATTCGGGAGACACCAGGTCAACGACTGCTTCTAGAGCGGTGTTGACCAGTTCCAGCCCGATGATAAAGAATATCGAAATAATCACAATAACCCACTCTAGCCTGCTGATGTTCAAAGCAAATCCAATCACGACAATAAATCCTGCAATAATGCTCTCGATTCGAAGGCTGCGTTGACTTCTGAAGGCATAGCGCAACCCATCGAAAGCAAAGCCCATACTTCGCCAAATACTGTGAGACCGCATCTTAATAATCCTTACAAGGGCGGGGGAGGTAAGGCTCCCCCGCCCTCCCACGTGACCGGTTCGCTTGCCGTTCCACAGGCTGCGTGACTTGCACCATTATACACCTTAACTTGTGGTCCAGTTTTTGGGGCCAAGCTCAACAATCGAGTCGAATCTGAACTTGCCCCGCCCAAGGGGTCGGCCCAACACCTCCCCCAACTCGCCAGGCTACTCCATCTCCTCCACCAGCTTCACCGCATCCGTCAACCAAATGGCGCAATCACCCTCCGCCGGTTTCTCGTTCACGACCAAGTACATAGCCTTGAAACGAGGAACTTCTGTGTTGGGCTTGGCATTCTGGATCTCGTCTCCCACCCTCATGACCAATCTCGCCATCTCGACTGTACTGTACCCGCACACTTCCGCACTGCCAATCAAATGACCCAGATAGTCCAATCCCAAACCCACCTCGTCCGCGGTCGCCAGCTCCTCCGCCTCTGCTCGGACAGCAGATTTGGTTGCGGTGGGAGTCGAATTAATGTCCAGTAGGCCGTCGCCAAAGTACACGCCCACGACCCCCACAACCACCCAGACTACAGCAAAAACCATGCAACATCTTTTCACGGTCTGACCCCTCGGTGCCGCGCCCAATTGCTCACAGTCTACACCGCACTGGTCCGGAATCAATACGCCGCCCCTTAATGCTCACGCCCCTTCGTCTCCCCTCACTACCTCCGCCGCCGCAACCCCGTCCGGACTCAGTACAACACGAAGCCGGCCCAAAAACCTGGACCGAGATTCACTGTGTATATTGTAGCCAACAGCCAAGCCTGAGGCGAGACAGCAAAATGGTCAAGAGACGGCGGCGACACACGACAGCCTTCAAGTTTCGGATTACGCTGGAAGCGCTCGAAGGCAGCAAGACGGTTAGCCAGTTGCCCTGTGAACGCGAGATTCATGCTGTCCTGATGCGGGCCTGGAAACAGTCCCTGCCTTAAGACGGGCACTGGTCGACCACAAGCCTGGGAGGCAGTCCCGATGTTCCGACGATAACTTCCCAAGTCGAACAACACAACCAGTTTCGTTTAGAGCCGACCGATTCTGCATGGATGCACCCTGTTTTTCCCATTTCGTGGTCCAAAGATAGGGATTCACCATATGAGGAGAGATAGTTGGGGGATTATTTGAGGAGCAGGGTTGGTAGGGTTTCCAAAGGGCCGTCACGGGACGTGGCGGCCCTCTTGTGGTTGGCGGGAGTGTCAATCAAGTGGTCGATGTGGGTTTGACGGATCAAGAGTTGTCGCCGGGCAGCTAGGTGGAGAATAGATTGAATTTTCGAGAACTGAAATGTAATTCCACAGAACTGTTCCGCTCTGGAGGACTGCTCCTGGAATGCCGCTCGACTGAGCTTAGGCACAATAGACGGCAGGGTCTCGTCTCCGAAATTGCATGACAAACGTTAAGTGCGGATTCACTGCCAGATCGCGATGGTGGCGGGATAAGGGATCACTGTACTACTGCCGGTAATCCCCGCCCTGAATCGCTTGCCGTCGCGCCTCTTCTAAGGTGGCCTGGAATTCGGCAACGTCAATTTCGGTTTCGGGGGTCTCCAATTTTGCGAACATCCAGTCAAAGACCGATCCGAAACCCGCCTGCATACTTGCGGGCAGAGCAAAAGAGAGAGGTGGCAGTACCTCGTCGGCTCTACGCACTATTTTCTCCCCCTTACGCGCGGCCTCTGGCAACAATGTCCGATCTACCTCGCGATGCAATGGAACCCATCCCACGTTTGTGGGGTCCTCGCTGATTCGGGCCATTCTCATTGCCTGAGCTTCGGCTGACGCCATGTAACCGACAAACGCGCTTGCTTCGGTATGATACGCCGTCCCCGCCGGGATTACGTAGCCGAAAACTGAAGTGACCTCTCCTGTCGGTGAATTAGGGTTCATCTGTGGAAACTGGAAGAAGTCGAGTTCAGAGGCAAATTCAGCCGGCAACTCGCCCGCGATGAAATGGTGAGCCAGCGCCATTACAGCCTTCTTTTCCGTCAGGGGTTCATCTACATCCCCGCGGATCAGCGCGTTCATACTCCCTGTCGCAGAAGTCAGGCTCGGCGATTCAATAAAGTAGCCCCGTCGAAAAAGAGAGATCCAGGTTTCCCAGACGGTGGCTAACCGTTCATCTGTGTAGCTCTCCTCCCCCAGTATCAACTGCCTGTGAAACGAAGGTCCGTTCAAGCGCATATTGAGGTAGCTGAACCACAAATAGTTGACTCGGTGGTCCTGCCCGGACACGGAGAGAGGCGTCTCTCCGTTCGCCAATAGCGTGTCGCAAATGTGTCCGAACTCCTCCCAAGTCGTGGGTGGAATCAGACCATAGCGCTCGAAGACCTCTTTGTTGTAGTAGATGCCTGCCCAGGAAAATCCGATAGGAATGAATCGCGAACTACCATCGATACGATCGGCTTCCCTGAACTGTCTTCGATATGATTCAGCAAGGTCGTTCTCCGCCCAAATATCGGAGACATCGAACAACAGGTTCTGTTGGGCAACGTTGTACAATTCATGGCCCTCTATCCACAGAATTGCCTCCGGAGGCGGGGATTCCGACAAATAATGACTTAAGCCGTGCTCCAGCGATTGACGTTCAACTACGATCCCCGGCGCCTGCTCGTGGAACCGCTCAATCACCACCCTGTCAGGTTCAGACCATTGTGGTGCGCCCGGCGCCACATATCTGATTGTCACCGGCTCGCCAACCGCCCCAGAGCCGTCCTCCCTATCCCACTGGGCGTCGCAGCCGGCAAGCAAGAGCGCAAAAGTAAACAACAGAAAGAGCGGCGCAATCCCAAGCTTTCGCGGCGAAGGCCGTTGCTCTGAAGTCATGGTTGTCGCTTTGTGTGCAGTGGCAAGCGACTGCACTGTGAGCTTCTTCTTCCAACAACTGATCGCTTTCATGGCTTCGCCTCCTCGACCACCGAAACAAGAACGGCTCGCTTGTAGCCTCCCTCTGCAACGTCCAGGTTATACTCCAGTACGCACGCTCCCTTGGAGTGTTTCACGTCAGGGTCGGACTGCGTTTCGGGCCGGCAGGGCGAGGGTATGGGGTTGGCGGGGAAGGCACACGCAGCCAAGGCAATCTTACGCATCGGGGAGAGTAGGAAACCCCCCTGTCTGGGAATGGGCGCACGTGAAATTGACCTGTGTGCTTCGACTGAGCGTGGCTCCAAAAACTGGACCACAAGCTAAGGTGAATGTGCGACGGTTAACGAGTGAGTCACATGCCCACAATGTAGCCACGGGGAGCGGAACACCCCTTAGGTCAACCACCCTACCAGATTCCGAAAGGATAAAGGGGAAATAATGGCTGGGCCCACTGTCTGGGACGCGAAACGGGGAACAGAAGTTGAGTCCAAACTCGTAGCAACATGCCCGATTTCAATGCCACGCCTTGAATGTTATCCCACCGAAACACCCGCCTGATGATCCTTCCGTTTACGCGCCCAGCCCCCTTGCGCCAGTCCTTGGAGCTCAGCCCCAATGCCCCTATGCCGTCAAATTAGCCGGCAGCAGACAAAACCCACTACCTCTTTCCACGACTGCCCTCATACGGATATCGACGCAACCTCGCCTTCTTCACACCGCATTGCCTGCCTGCGATATCAATACGAAAACCCCACGCCGCCACCCTCGCATTGCCTACGAAGAGCCTACGAATCTGTTCAGGAGGCAATACCGCGACAGATCATGCAGGATCTGGCCGAAATTCTGACGGTCGCAATTGACAGTTCGGGTTATGTGCAGCACAATAGTTCTATCACCTTTTCTGTCCATTCGCAGGCTTGCCCTGATTCCCCTGTTGCATTCACGTAGTTAAGCCCCAAAGCCTCGCATGCACAGACAGAGCGCGAAGACGGCAACTGCAAGACCGGTTAGCCGGTGACGGAACAGGCAGTTCGTGCAGTGTATGGCAGGTCTGGCTGCAACACGCCGCCAATGCGTCGGAATTCTGCACTACGGCCGCACAAGCCTGTCGCCCAAACAAATGGAGGAGACTATGCCCAAGACCCCCTGCAAAGCCTTCAGAAAGGACGGACAACCCTGTCAGGGTCACGGACAGGAGAAGCTCGGCGGCTACTGTATCGCCCACGGCCCTCCAGACATAGTATGGGGGTGGCGCTCGAAAGGCGGCCAGGCATCGTCTGCCGCCGCCAGGGCCGACAAACGCCTGCCCGACCGCCTGCGCGGTCCCATAGAAATGCTGAACCAGGGCATGGATGACCTGGCTGCAGGGGAGTCTAAGCCCGCCGTCCTCACTGCACTCAGCCGCGCCGCCAATGTCCTGGCCATTCTCTACCGCCTCGCCAACTCTGAAATGGACCTGATTCGCGCAGAGGAAGACGCGGTCGCCGCTGCCCTGGTCGCCGGCGGCTTCGGCGACCAGGACCTCCTCGACAAGGCCGAAGCCATCGCCGCCCGGCAGAACCAGTACAGGATCGACTCTCTGGTCCTGCAGGGCATTGTAACTCTGCAGCGTGACGAAAATCAGGATGCCGCAGAACCCCTCGTGCCGGTCCTCACGCCCGCCGGTAGACAGCGTTTCCGCTACCAGCGTCTCAGTACCTACGCACAGAGCGATATCGACAGGTTCAAGGACTTGGCGCGAGACACCGAAATTGGAGGAGAACAGCTGTCCTCCGTGCTCATCGAACTGCACGAAGTGCGCGTAACCCTGAAGGAGCTCCTGACCGACCACGCGCCGGATGCCCCGCCCGCGCTCGATCCCCTGTCCGGCCAGCCCCTCAGCCGGCTGCCGGACGGCGTGAAACCCGCAACCGTCCCCGTCGCCGGCCCCGAAGAATCCGAACAGGCCGCGCAAAACCTGCAGGCCCTGCTCCGGCAGGCGCAGGAATTGACCCCTGAAGCCGAAGACCTTTACGAGAAGCAATTTGGGTGTCCGTTCGACATTCAGGAAGAGTTGGCCAAAGAAGATTCAGACTGAATGTCGACAGCTCTCCCGCAGCTTGGCTGCAACGCCTCTCCACAGACCTGGTGACCACCGTCGCGCCCGCCTTCGCCTGTAGTTCTGTCTTATGGGCCAAGCCCGCTTTGCTCCCTTTCCTTATCTGTTTGTGAGTCCGTCACAAGGTTCGACCGGAATTCAACGACCGCTGACCAAAACCCTTTGAAGTGGGCCCCAAAGTCTGGACCACAAGCTAAGGTGTATAATGGAGCCGAACACCAAGCAAGTGGAGGGGCAGTTCAATGGCCAAGAAACGACGTCGACATACAGCGGCCTCCAAGTTTCGGGTAGCGCTGGAAGCGGTTGAAGGCAGCAAGACGATTAGCCGGTTATCAAGTGAACACCTGATTCATGCCAACCTGATACGGGCCTGGAAGCGGCAACTGTTGGAGAACGGGCCCGGCGTCTTCGCCGGCGAAGGCGAGCGCAATCAGCTGGAACAGGGTAGCCGGGAAGCAGAGCTCAACCAACGGATCGAGCAGCTCAACAGGGAAGTCGAGTGGTTGAAAAGTAAAGTTGCCGGCTCCGGTCGGGAAGAATCACGATAGCCAACAGCCGGCACGAAACGCTCAGCGTTTGACGGAACCGTGAATTGCTGGGACTGGACCGGGCCTCCTTCTACGCTCAGGCGGCGTCCGAGTCAGAACTGAACCCGCTGCAATTGCGCCTGAGCGCAACGGACCGCGCCTCGCCGGTCGGAACACTACGCGTCCGTCTGGATGCGCCGCATACTTCCCGTTTCGTAGTTAAGCCATCGGGTCCAACCATAACATGCTACCAAGTCATTTGGCCGAAATTGCGCCGCAGCTCGTCGGCATAGCCACATTTGGAATTATTGTTGCGTTTATTTCTAGAAAATTCATCTTGAGAATTCTAGGAATGATCGCTCCATCACTTCTCAAGTTGAAGTTACCAGTCGATATTGCAACAGCTCTTGTTGTACCTGGCTTGCTCGCATACTTTTCTGAAGGAAACGCAATAAGTACCATTCTCACTTTCAATGTGGGATATGTAACAGGGGCATATCTCTTGGATCTATGAAGAATTCAGACAATGATTAGGGAGTGCCAATTGAGCGGAGATCTGAACTCGGTTGAATGAGCTTGGCCCCCAAAACTGGGCCACAGGCCAGGAAGTATGCTTGACGGTGGACGAGCGAGTCCCCTGCCCGCACAGTGGACGCGTGGAACGGGCCACCCCGAAGGCCAACCAACGGACCGGTTTCCGAAAAGATGACGACAAATAGCATCGAGGAAAAGACGGAGGATTGGATAGCCGCAATGAAGGTCAGACCGTCAAAACCTGTATCCTGAGACAAAGACCAGACTTGCTGGAATCCCGGCCGCCGGTTGGCGAAAACTGTCTGCCCTTGGGAAAGTGGCTTTTAACCCATGCCCCAAAGGTACTGACATCTATTCACTGTCAGTATGACCCGCCGAAAGGGGAACGACTTGCAGAGAGCGCGGGTAAGGGGACAATCGGGTTGGCTCTGAGGGATACTATCCAGGGGTCTGTCACGGAATCCGTGATTGCTTAAGTTTCGTCAAGCATTGGGCAACGGAGTCTCTAAAACAGTCTGAGAGAGGGAAAGCCTCTTGCCTGCCGAACCTGTCCCCGTGCCTGCCGGACTAACATAACCGGTGGTACAACCATCGGGGGCAGGTCACAGCCCAAGAAAGCCCGCGATTACAGTGGCAACTATTAGACTTAGACCTAGACCTAGACCTATAACTAGAGCCAGTTGAACCCTCTTGTCATTCAGCAATCTGCAGGAACTGGCGCGCAAGCCGGCTGAAGCAAAATAGAGAATACAATCACTGTTTTCTTGATCACGGCTTGCTTCCACCAAAGTCATACTTCTCTTTTCTTACACGTAGGTCGAAATAGTACAAAACATACGCAGTGGTATAGAACGGCATAATGAAGATCGGCGCCAGAATCGCGATAGAAATGTAAAGGCCATCCTGCAGTTCTCGATCTAGATCTGAAAACAAGATAGGTAAGCCAAAACCCAGGAATACATTGATAAGCCCCGCAATCACGCCTGAGATTACAGACAAGAACAAGAGATAGCCAGCAGTCCGTAAGACAAAGTTTCTGCTTAGATCCCAACTTCGGCTTAGGGACTCTATCGGCCCTGTTCCCTCCGCCATTATCGCGACGTCGGACATCAACCAGCGGGCAGCCATATAGATGAAAACGATAAAATACAGGACGCCGGCAAGACAAAACGCCAGTAGTCCTGGTACAGCGCTGTCTAGCACGTTCATAATCGATTCAATTTGGCGTGCCTGCGCATCTATATCTTCGGGTGGAACTGGGGTAGTGACGACGTCGCGAAATACAGTAAATGGAAAGTCAGTCGCGAGGAATGTAATCGAAACCGGAATTGCCAGCACGATAAACATGCCGGCAAGTACAGCTGTCGACGCCGCCACCATGCCGATGTAGACCAACAAACGGCGCAGGCTGTTCCTTATGGCTGATCTGATCGCAAGCGGCCGCCCATGCAACGAGTCGACGCAGTGGATAATGATAGCAAGGGATGCAACTGCTTGTACGGGATAAAAGACGATGGAGAAAACTGTGCCACCGAACGCACCCCTCCCGAGGAAAAAAGCAACTGCTGCGAGTGGGATATAGAAGATGGCGGTTGTACGCAGAAAGACACCGAAGTGGGTACGGTACATTCCAAACGTGCGACCTATCAACTTGCCGACTGTAAGAGGTGTGGAGGGCATGAGCGCTTTCCAATCGGCTGGAACGGAGTTAAAATCGGTGTGGCACAATTGGCCGCATTACAGGTTATGTTCACCATGCCTTGCCGCACCGCGAGTCGACCGTTTGAAGGATAGGGGAACAGGAAAACCTGTCCCCCACAGCCGGTGGCCATGAACAGCCTACCACGATCAAAATTAACGACCAACACCGACAGGAATTCATCCGATCCATCGCGGTGGACCGTGATGTCTGCGATGCATCCTTCCAGGACATGGGTCTGGGTAGTCGCAATGGCCGTAGCGCTTGCCGCGGTCGCCGCTTGCTTCGGTCCGCAAACGTCAAACGACTACTACGACAGGGGCGTGGCCAGATTCAATGACGACAAATACAAGGGTGCCGTTGCCGATTTTACCAAGGCCATCAGCATACGGCCCAAATACATTGTCGCCTACATCGGTCGGGGCAATGCCAGGATCGGACTTGGTCTGTACCAGGAGGCGATAACCGACTTTGATCAGGCTCTCCAACTGCACCCCGATGACCCCGACGTCTATTACAGTCGGGGCGTTGCTAAGGTAATGCTTGGTCGATACCGGGGGGCCATAGTCGACTTTGACCAGACCCTGCGGCTGGATCCCGACGACGCCTATGCCTACTACAGTCGCGGCCAGGCCAAGGCCAGCATTGGCAGGTATAAGGATGCGACTGCCGACTGGCAAGCATCCCTGGAACTGGCGGAAGAGACGAAGAACAGTGACCTTATAGCCAGCAGTGAACAGAGGATCCAGGAATTCGAGCGGAAGTAAAGGTGGGCGCCCATTTGCGGCCCAAAACAAGATCAATGTTGGCAGGACCGTCGACCACAAAGCCATTCTCGCTATCGGGTGGGAAAGAACGATGGTAGTTCGTTCTCTGTAAACGTGCTGTACTACAAAGTGGGATAGTCAAGGTCCCAAATGAACGCACAAAGGCGTTTGGCGACCAGTGTCGGTAGACCGACCGTTTCCGAACAGACGACTCTCCTTCCAGCGGGAAGACAGCGATGACAATGACGCGCGCGCCCAGGAACCGGATCTGGGAAGTAGCGATTGCCGCGGCATTTTTCGCGGCGATTGTCGCGGCCGCCGCTTGGGAGTGGATTGGTGACAGCGGCGCCCACTACAACCGGGGCTGGGCCAACTTTGAGCGTGGTCGATACCGGGCGGCGATCGCCGATTTTGATCACGCTCTGCGACTGGAACCCGACGCCGCCTACATTTACGCCGGGCGGGCCGATGCCAAGCGCCTTCTTGGTCGATATCGGGAAGCGGTAGCCGACTATGATCGAGCCCTGTTACTGGAGCCCGACATCGCGTATCTTTACGTCAACCGGGCCGGTGCCAAGTCCGGCCTTGGCCAGTACAGGGAAGCGATCGCTGACTATGATCAAGCTATACGACTGGAGCCCGACACCGCATACATCTACAACAACCGGGCCGGAACCAAATCCGGCTTTGGTCAATACCGGGAAGCGATCGCCGATTACGACCAGGCCCTGCGACTGAAGCCTGAAACCGCCTACTTCTACGTCAACCGGGCCGGAACCAAATCCGACCTTGGTCAATACCGGGAAGCGATCGCCGACTGCGACCAGGCCCTGCAACTGGAGCCCGACAATGTCAGCGCCTATGTTTCCCGGGGAGAAGCCAAATCCAAACTTGGTGAATATGAGGAAGCCTTCGCCGACTTCGATCAGGCCTTGCGGCTGGAGCCCCGCAGCGCCCGTATCTACACCAGCCGGGGCAATGTCAGGTTCGCCCTTGGCCAGATTGAGGAGGCCTTCGCCGACTATGACCAGGCTGTGCGACTGGAGCCGGACAACGGTTATGTCTACTTCCCGAGAGCCAATGCCAGGGCCGAACTTGGCCAACACAAGGAGGCGATCTTCGACTATGATCAGACCTTGCGTCTGCGGCCTTACTTTGTTGGCGTCTATGTCAACCGCGCCCAGGCCAGGATCGAACTGAGTCAGTTCCAGAAGGCATTGGCCGACTATGATCAGGCCGCCCGTCTGATGCCCGAGATTCCTCAGGTCTACTTCAAACGAAGCCTTGCCAAGGCCGATATGGGTCTATACCGGGAAGCCCTCGCCGACCTGAAAGTCGCACTGATATTTGCGCGCCGGGCTGACGACAGCGACTTCACTGCCCGCATCGAAGGAAAGATTCAGGAATTCGAGCAAGAGTAAAGAGGTCGAGAATCTGCTGCGCCAAACCGAACGCACTGCTGGCCGCATCGTCCAGCCGGAGGCTATTCTCGCTATCGAGTAAAGTGGGCCCCAAAATCTGGACCACAAGCTAAGGTGTATAATGGAGCAATTCACCAAGCCTGCGGAGGGGCATCACGATGGTCAGGAAACGGCGGCGGCACACGGCGGCCTTCAAGTTCCGGGTTGCACTGGAAGCGCTCTAAGGCAGTAAGACGATTACCCAGAAATCGAGCGAACACGAGGTTCATGCCAACTTGATTCGGGCTTGGAAACAGCAACTGCTGGACGGCGGCCCCAACGTATTCCCCCGCAAAGGCCACCGCCAACAACTGGAACAAGGGAACCATCCAGCAGATCTCAAAGAACAGGTCAAGCGGCTCAAGATGGAAGTCGAACGGTTCACAGGTAGAGTTGCCGGCTCCAGTCAAGAAGAAGCGAGACAGTCAACATCCGGCATGAAACGCTCAGCGCCAGGCGGAAGTGTGAGTTGCTGGGACTGGATCGACCCTCCTTCTACCATCAAGCGGCGTCCGACTTCACTCCGAGTCTGCAGTTGATGCGCCTGATCGCGGCAGGCCGCCCGTTGCCGGGCAGAACACTTCGCATCCACCCGAATGCACCCCGTTTTCCCCGCTTCTTGGTTCTGTCATTGGGGCCGACCTCGGCCTCGGTTTCTATACGATAAGCATACGGCCAATCTCCCCAATCCCTACGGAAAGCTGGCGAAGTTGCCAAGGTGCCGCAATCAGGAAGTTTGAAGCACAATTCTGGCGTAATTTCTCTGATGAGATTTGACCGTTTGGGCAGACTGAAGCACAATAGTTCTAATGCATCCTCTGTCCATTCGCAGTCCTTCCCAAGGCCCTTCGGCATTTACGCAGTCGAGCCCGCGAAGCCCCACAGGCACAGGCAGAGCACGAAGACGGCAACTGCAAGACCGCTCGCTCGGTGACCGAAGCGGCAGTTCGTTCAGAGCATGGCAGGTCTAGCTGAAACATGCCGCCACAGCCCCGAAACTCGGCGCCATGGTCGCACAAACCTTTCGCCCATACAAATGGAGGAGACAATGCCCAAGACCCCCTGCAAAGCCTTCAGAAAGGACGGACAACCCTGTCAAGGTCTCGGACAGGAGAAGTTCGGCGGCTACTGCATCGCCCACGCCCCTGCCGACATAGTATGGGAGTGGCGCTCTAAAGGCGGCCAGGCGTCGTCGGCCGCCGCCAGGGCCGACAAACGCCTGCCCGACCGCCTGCGCGGCCCCATAGAAAAGCTGCACCAGGGCATGGAAGACCTGGCTGCAGGGGAGTCTACGTCCGCCGTCCTCACTGCACTTAGCCGCGCCGCCAATGTCCTGGCCATTCTCTACCGCCTCGCCAACTCTGAAATGGACCAGATTCGCGCAGAGGAAGACGCGGTCGCCGCCGCCCTGGTCGCCGGCGGCTTCGGCGACCAGGACCTCCTCGACAAGGCCGAAGCCATCGCCGCCCGGCAGAACCAGTACAGGATAGACTTCCTGATCGGCCAAGGGCTTGTAACGCTTGAAAGCCTGCAGGCCGAGGGCGAAAACCGGCCCGCCCAACCGGTCCTGACCGACGCCGGCAGACGACGCTTTGGCTACCAGCGTCTCACCGGCTACACCCAGCAGGATCTTGACGATCTGAAAGAAGCAATTGTCGTCACCGGTTTTGGCACGGAGCAACTGCCCACCGTACGCGCCATGCTGGCCCAGATGCGCGTCGCCATGGAAGAAGCCGGGCGCGACCTTGAAAACGATCCCGGACCCGTGCTTGATCCTCTGACCGGCCAGGCCTTCGACGAACTGCCGCCCGGCGTCAATGTGGGAAACCTGCCTGCCTCCGACCCCGGCGAAGCCGAAAACGCAGCAGAGATCCTGCAAGACCAGCTCAGAAAGGTAATGGAGCTGACTCGGCAAGTCGAAGAAGACTACGCCGGCGAGATACAAGAAGAAAGACTCTTCGGGCCGCCAGAGCCTCACTCAGTGGCTGACCTCGTTTCTTCACTTCGTGCCGTCGAAGCCGAAAGGAACCTGCTCAAGGAAGATGACATTTATCCAATAAATAAAATATAATTATCAAGCTGTAACCCTCAGCGCTTGGAACTTGGCCTCATCAATCTCTGGCCCTTTTGCCCTCAAATCATTGCCCGCCCTTTCTTCACAACATGCCGCCGCAACCCCTCACTCTCAACATTCTTGAATTGCCGGTCTCGTCTTCCCTTCTTCACGCTTTTCCGGTTCGATAGCAACGGCCGGCGACCGGAGAGCATACCGCCCCCAGGCAAAAATGCGAAACACAGCCAGCCGCCCACGGCGAACGTGTCAACGCTCCGCAAGAAGCTGCCCGCCTACACCACCTGGTTGCCGTCGCGGCCCAAAGTACAGAGCCAGACCCCCTTCGAACGATTGGACCTATTGGGCTCGGCCGCGCCAATCAATACCTTCCACGAACACCGCACCCGTCCCGGTCAACAGTCGCCGGCGTCCGCCCGCCTGCCGTGCCGCACCAGAGTTTTTCTTCTCCCAATCTCTCGTAATCTCTCGTACATCTCTCGTACATCTCTCGTACGAGCGTAAGCAAGAGTCCGCCAATGGCTAACCGACACTCAGTCCTTTCAAAGTCGTTCCGAATTCCTGGCCCGGCATCAACAGGTGGGACGTCGGTTGCACCCGCGCGCCTCTGCCTGAACAGTTCAGCCATCCACCGCGTAAAGGAGGAGTAACTAACCCCTAACCCCTATAGCCCCCAAAACACGCCTTCGAGCGGACAAAGCGGACATTTTCTATGAAAAAATTCAGAAAAATACCCCCGTCTGTCCGCCTGATCTCCCCTCACCGACAGCCCGCCGCCCCCCGACCAAACCCGCCCGCCACGCCCAACCCACCCCGCATTTATGCATTATCCGCACCTATCGTGTAAACTAGCCACGATTCCGCAAAGCAGCGTCAAACAGTTCACCAGAACTGTGCCAAATAAATCCTTCAATCTTCACAACCGCACAGGAGTAAAGAATGCTCGCACGACGTATCCGCACACTCTCTATCCTAGCCGCGCTCCTCGCCCTCTTCGTCATGACAGCCTGTGTCCCCGCCGACACCGGCGCCGCCGATTCCGGCGACATGGCTGCCGACGAAATGGCCGAAGAAGGCTACCCGGAAGAAATGATCATCGGCATGGGCGCCCTGCCCGTAACCCTCGTGGGCAACACCGTCCCATCCCTGCAGTCACGCATCTTCTCCAAACTGCTGTACGAGACCCTCGCCGAGCTCAATGAAGAAACCGGCGCAATCGACCCCGTCCTGCTCGAATCCATGGAGCTGGTCGACGACGTCACCGTCCGTATCGTCATCAAAGAAGGCATCGAGTTCCACAACGGCGAAATCCTCACCGCGCCCGGCCTTGCCAAAACCTTCGAGCTGCTCCTGGACGCCGACCCGCAGAAATTCACCTGGTCCTTCCGCCAGCTCAACGACTTCGAGTCCTACGAAGTCATCGACGACTACACCATGGAGTTCACCCTGATCGAACCCATCGATCGCTGGGCCAACCTCTTCGCCAACCACATGCCGCTCGCCCCCGACCACCTCGAAGCGGTCGGCCTTGACGGTTACATCGAAGAACCCGTCGGCACCGGCCCCTACAAGTTCTCCTCCTGGCAGCGCGACAGCTACATCACCCTCGAACGCTGGGAAGCCCACCCCGACGGCCCGGCCGTCATCGAAAAAGTGACCTTCCGCCACATGCCGGAAGCAGCCGTGCGCGTCGCCGCCCTCCAGAGCGGTGAAATCCACATCGCGGCCCACGTGCCCCCGGACCAGATCGAAAGCCTAACCGCTGAAGGGTTCGAGCTATACGCCGGTGACAGCATGCAGAGCATGTACGTCGGCATCAACATCTACGGCCGCAACGAAATCCTCAATGACGTGCGCGTCCGCCAGGCCATGCTCTACTCCGTCGACCTCGACGGCATGTGGAACACCATCGCCGGCGGCTTCGGCACCAAACTCGACTGCCAGATCGTCGCCCCCGGCGGCTTCGGCTACAACTCCGACGTCCAGACCTATCCCTACGATCCCGCCAAGGCCAAAGAGCTCCTCACAGAGGCCGGCTACCCCGACGGCTTCACCATCACAGGCTCCGCCACCACCGGCCGCTACTTCCGCGACCGCACCTTCATGGAGGCCCTGGCAGCCCAGTGGGCCCAGGTCGGCATCATCGTCGAGATGGAGTACCCCGAGTCCTCCGTCTGGCTGCAGGAACTGATCGACCAGACCCTGCCGCCCATCATGAACATCGGCCTCAACTGGTACCTCGCCGACAACACGACCTCCATGTGGGGCCCCGTTGGCGACTCGGCGCCCGATCCAGGCTTCCTTGAAATGACGGCCGCCAAGCGCACCATCGCCGACCCCGTCGAGCGCGAAGCTGTCGTCCAAGACATCGCCGCCTACATCTGCGACAACGCACAGGCCCTGCACGCCTACACCATTCCGGCCCTCTACGCCCTCAGCCCGGGCCTGCCGGAACTGTCCTTCAGCAAATCGTTCGAGATCTTCATCCCGACCGAATAAGGAATACCGACCGATATAAAAACTGGAGTGAGGAGAACACTCTCTCCTCACTCCTCTCTACTCTCTTCTCGCCCTCCCCATGCGCGCTTTCGTCATCCGCCGCCTGCTCCAGGCGGTCCTCGTCATATTCCTGGTCGTAACGCTGGTCTTCTTCCTGATCCGCGTCTCCGGCGATCCCGCCAGCCTCGGCGTCAACCTCGATCCCAACCGCACTGCCGAGGAAATCAAGGAAGAATACGAAGAGATCCGCCGCAAGATGGGGCTGGACAAGCACCCCATCATCCAATACGCCGTCTTCTGGCAACGCACCCTGCAGCTCGACTTCGGCTACTCCTTCCGCTACGGCGTGCCCACCACCACCGTCATCTTCGAACGCCTGCCCAACAGTCTCCGCCTCGGAGGTGCGGCCGTCGTCCTCGGCATCGCCCTCGGCCTGCCCCTCGGCATCATCGCCGCACTGCGCCGCGGCACCATCGTCGACACCGCCGCCACCATGGGCGCCGTCCTCGGCATCGTCACGCCCCAGTTCTTTCTCGCCATCGTCCTCATCATCATCTTTGCCGTACAGCTCAGGCTCCTGCCAACCTCCGGCGTCGGCACCTGGAAACATCTGATCCTGCCCGCCGTCACCCTATCCACCGGCCTCATCGCCACCGTCGCCCGCATCGCCCGTTCCGGCCTGCTCGAAGCCCTCGGCCAGGACTACATACGCACCGCCCGCGCCAAAGGCCTCGCCGAACGCGCCGTCATCTTCGGCCACGCCCTCCGCAACGGCAGCCTGTCCGTCATCACCGTCACGCTCTCATCCCTGCCCCATCTCATCGGCACCGTCGTCGTCGTCGAAGTCGTCTTCTCCTGGCCCGGCGTCGGCAACCTCATGGCCCAATCCGTCATGGCCCGCGACTATCCCGTCGTCTTCCTAGACGTCATCCTGTTCTCAGTCCTGACCGTCGTCACATTCCTGGTCATGGACATCGTCTACGTAATGGTTGACCCCCGCGTCCGCCACCACTAACCGCCGCCCGTCCACACTCAACCCAGGAGCATCAGCATCTCCGCCGCCACCAATCCCCCAATCCCAAGCAACACAAAAGCACGGGTTTCCCACTATCCCCTGTCCCCTAATCCCTTGCCCCTGCCTTTCTGGGCGGTCGGGCCTTCGGCCCTCCCTTGTGCGGGGGGATTCCCCCCGCAACGCCCCCCTTCTGTACACGCCCACCCAGCCGAGTGCCGCCGACCCAACAAGTGCGCCCGCCAGGCCCCGAATCGCACCAACGAGCGAGACCGAGCCATCGAATCCCGAATCCTCGTTACGTGCCCACGTAACGCCAGTAACGACCTATTGCGATATGATTCGTTCACGAAACTACCAGGATCTGATCGTCTGGAAGAAGTCCATTGACCTGGTCAGCAAGCTTTACTCATCTACACGCGCCTTCCCCAAAGAAGAGCTCTATGGGTTGACCTCCCAGATCAGGCGCGCCGGCGTGTCGATACCCGCGAACATTGCCGAGGGACAAGGCAGAAACAGCCGCGGCGAGTTTCGACAGTTCCTCGGAATCGCGCAAGGTTCCTTGGCGGAACTGGAAACCTTGCTGATCATCTCTGGCAATTTGCTCTATCTGAATCCGCAAAACAAAGAAGAACTACTGCAAAAGTGTGAAGAAATCGGCCGACTCTTGGCCGGACTAAAAAGGTCGCTCGCCGGTTAGACGAACCGCCACCATGCCAAAGCCACCGAAAACTCTAAACGAATATGTGAACATAGAGCACTGTCCAGGTTCATTTGGCCGTCCACTCTAGTTCGCGAATCGACGCTGGCTGAGGGGTCAACTAAAAACTAAAAACCAGAAACTAAAAACTTGCATGTCCACCATTATCGAACAAAGAAGCATACTCGCCCGCAACCCCCACCGCAGCGCATGGGGCGAAGCCTGGACGCACCGACAAGGCATCATCGGCGGCTTCCTCCTCATCCTATTCGCATTCATGGCGATCTTCGGCCCCATGTTGGCCCCCCATGACCCTATCGCCATCGACCTCGGCAACCCCTTCGCCGACCCGGTCTGGCTCGACCTAGAAAACGGTAAAGGCATAATGGGCACCGACAACCTCGGCCGCGACGTCTTCAGCCGCGTCCTCGTCGGCTCGCGCATCTCTCTCCTCGTCGGCACATCCGCCACAGTCGTCGGACTCGCCATCGGCATCGTCATGGGCCTCATCGCAGGCTACCGCGGCGGCCTTGCCGGCGACATCATCATGCGCGTCGCCGACACCCAGACCGCCATCCCCTTTCTCGTCCTCCTCATCGCCGCAGTCGCCTTCATCGGCGGCGGGCTTCTCAACATCATCCTCTTCCTCGGCATCGGCGCCTGGGTCGGCTACGCCCGCCTCATCCGCGGCGAAGTCCTCAGCATCCGCGAGCGCGACTTCGTCGAAGCCGCCCGCGCCATCGGCGCCGGTGATGCCCGCATCATGTTCCGCCACATCCTCCCCAACGCCGTCGCCCCCGTCATCGTCGCCTGCACCCTTTCCTTCGGCGGAATGATCCTCACCGAGTCCGCCCTCAGCTTCCTCGGCTTCGGCGTATCCACCCTCATCCCCACCTGGGGCAAAATGGTCGCCGACGCCCGCGACTTCATCACCACCGCCTGGTATCCCAGCGTTTTCCCCGCCCTCGCCATCATGCTCGTCGTCCTCGGCGCCAACCTCCTCGGCGACTGGCTCCGCGACATCTTCGACCCCCGCCTCCGCGGCCGCCAAAACTGACCCCACCCCCTTCCCCCCACTTGCACTCACACCCCGCCTGTGGCTAAGTAATAGCAAGACAAGCCCCACCGCCACCACCCGTAGCGGCGCCCCGGCCCGTCTACGCTGCATGTGCTCTCTATGGCCCTCCCCCTATACCCGTAGGGGCACCCCGGCCGTCGACTGGTATACGGAATACCTGGGCGGCCTTCGCCTATACCAGTAGGGGCACCCCTTGTGGGTGCCCACGAACACGCGCCTATTCTGGATGAATCAAAATGCCCTCCGTAGACAAAGAAAGGTGTTCTTCGCGTCCCTTAGCGACCCTTCGCGGATAAAAAAGATGTTCTCAGAAGCCCTTCGTGGACAAAGAAACGCGTCCCCCCCAACCGCAGCAGTCCACTAAAAACTAAAAACTACCAACTAAAAACTACAAAAAAAATGCCCCTCCCCATCTGGACCCAAGCCGCCCACCAGGCCGCCCAAACCCCACCCGACCGCAACCGCTACGTCGACTTCCTGCGCGCCGCCTCCATCTGTATCGTCATCATCGGCCACTGGCTCGTCGTCGCCCTCTTTACCGAGGACGGGAACATAGTCGCCAGCGACGCGCTCTCCCTCATCCGCTGGGCCCGCTGGCTCACCTGGCTCTTCCAGGTCATGCCAATCTTCTTCCTCGTCGGCGGCTTCGTCAACGCCCTCGGCTGGCAATCGGCCCAGCGCCGCCAGGAAGGATACGCCCCCTGGCTCGCCCGCCGGCTGCAGCGGCTGGTTGTTCCGCTCCTGCCCTTTCTGGCCGTCTGGACGCTGCTCGGCGCCGCTCTTACCGGCATGGACAGCGACGGGCTCCCCGGGTTTCACCTCTTCGCCCTTCTGCTTGGGGCCGCCTTACCCGGCGTTGCCAGCTTCGGGCTCTCCGGCTCCAACGTCGACCCCTGGATGATCAAGATGGCCTCCCAGTTCGCCTTCCTGCCCGCCTGGTTCCTCGTCGTCTACATCCTCATGGTCCTGCTCGTCCCCCTCTCCTACCGTGCCTGGCAGCGCTACGGTCTCGCCTCCTTCTGTGCGCCGGCCGCCGCCGCCGCGCTCGTCGACCTGCTCGCACTTGGCGCAGGCTGGGAGATTCTCGGCTGGCTCAACTACCTGTTCGTCTGGCTCGCCGTCCATCAGCTCGGTTTCGCCTGGCAGGCCGGCCGCCTCAGCGGGCCGCGCCGCTGTCTACTGTGGGCCGCCGGCGGGCTGGCCGCACTGATCGCGCTCGTAACCTTCGGACCCTACCCGGTCAGCATGGTATCGGTGGGCACCGAGGGGGTCAGCAACAGCCTGCCGCCCAAAATAACCTTGCTGGCACTGGGCGTCTTCCAGACCGGCCTGCTGCTGGCCCTCGAAAAGCCGGTCCGGCGCCTCCTCGAACGCGGCGCCCTCTGGACCACCACCGTCCTGATCAACGGCATAATCATGACCATCTTCCTCTGGCACGTCACCGCCCTGGAAACCGTGAGCGGGCTTATACTCCTGATAGGCGGCTTTGACGAAAACTACTGGCTCTCTCTCATCCCCGGCGCCGCCGCCTGGTGGCTCACCCGCCCCCTCTGGATAGCAGCCCTCGCCGTCGCTCTGATCCCATTCGTCGCCGCCTTCACCCGCTTCGAACGCATCGGCCAGCCCCAAAATCGCGCCGCCCCCCCCGCCTGGCGCCTCCTGCTCGGCTGCGCCCTCGTCTGCACCGGCCTCTCCGTCCTCACCCTCCGCGGCATCCCCACCGAAACCTGGCCAGGAATCAACCTCCTTGCCCTCAGCCTCCCCTTCATCGGCGCCGCCCTCATCTGGTTCGGCCCCAAGCGCGCCTCCAATCTTGGGGAATGAAAGATCCTGCTGCCAATACCGTCCGAAACTATTCACGAGCCGCTCAGAACGAACGCCATCGTAGGGGCAGGCCTTGTGCCTGCCCTTGTGTCCCGCCCCAAAATCAGGACCACACCCAGTTCAGGCAAAAACAGCCGCGGCCATTTCACCGACGACATCCGCCGGCAGATCATCCGCGAAGCCAACCTCCGCGGCAAAGAAGCCGTCCGCACCGCCCTCGAAGCCATGAAAGTCACAGTCTCCACCGAGCTAATCATCCATTCCATCATCACCCACTGATTCGAAGTCGGCCCGAAAACAGTTCAAATGTAAGGTATAATATAGGCAACGCACCAACGGAGCGCAGCAGAAGGCGTCCCAGAGCAAGACCGACCAAAGGCCAGACCGACATGCGAACCAGGCTTGACGCCATCACCATCAAAGGGTTCAAGACCATCCGTGAGTTGGTCGACTTCCAACCCGGCCCCCTGACCGTTCTCATCGGCCCCAACGGCGCCGGCAAGTCCAACTTCCTTTCCTTTTTTCACATGCTCTATCCTGTGTCCTACGGCGCCGCTGCTTTGCAAACCTATGTGGGCGCCTGCGGCGGAGCCAGCAAACTCCTGCACGACGGCCCGGCGATCACGCCCGAGATCGATGCCCGGCTCAGTCTTCATTCCGATGCCGGCGAGACCGATTACCATTTTCGACTCGGATATGCCGCCGACGATACGCTCATCTACGCCGATGAGCGCTATCGACTGGCAAATGGAGACCAGACCGGAGAAGCTTCCTGGCAAATAGTGGGGGCGGGCCATCGCTCATCGATGCTCGCCGACTACGACACGTACAACGATACGACAGCCGTCATCGCCGACGCCCTGCGTAATATGTTCACCTTTCACTTTCACGACACTTCAGTGACATCCCAACTTCGTAGAAAGGCCGCAGTCACGAGTGACGGACAATTTGACTATAGTGGCTCCAATCTCGCGCCATTTCTTTACCGCCTACAGAGAATAGAAGGCAAGTCCTATCAACGCATCGTCGAAACGCTGCGTCTGATTCTCCCCTTCTTCTTCGACTTTTACCTCCAACCCGACAGCGGTCACCTGTTACTCGCCTGGCGCGAGACCGGAAGCGACCAGATTTTCACCGCGTCGCAAGCCGCCGACGGGATGCTGCGGACCATCGCTCTCGTCACTCTGCTCCTGCAACCGGACAAAACACTGCCCGACCTGCTAATCCTCGACGAGCCCGAACTAGGCCTCCACCCCTACGCCAACAACGTGATCGGCGGACTGATTCGATCCGTATCCGCAAAGACTCAGGTCATTGTCGCCACCCAGTCCACCGCTTTCGTCGACTGCTTCGAGCCCGAAGACATCGTCGTGGTCGAACGCGAAGGCCGCGAATCTACCTTCCGGCGACTGGAGGATACCGAGGAGCTGCGAGAGTGGCTTAGAGAGGATTCCCTCTCCGAACTGTGGGAGAAGAACGTCATCGGGGGCCGGCCCTGACGTACGTGAGGCTGAATTTCATAGTGCAAGGACAGACTGAACCGCGAAGAATAAGCGGTCGCACAGCAACTCACCACACTTCGGTCCGACGACCAGTTGGAGAAGCACGTCACAATGAGTAAACCCAACCCAAACCGCCACGCGCCCCACGAAATAGACCAATACCTGGCAGAGCAAGCCCCCGAATTCCGGGCAACGCTCAAGCAGCTGCGCGCCATCATTAAAGCCGTCGCGCCCGACTGCACCGAACGCGTCAACTACAAGATCCCGATCTTTCGCCTCAAGACGGAGTTCGTCGCCATGTCGGCCGCCAAGCGCCACTGCGCCCTGCATACCATAAGCTATGCCATACCGGACGCCCTGAAAGACCAGCTCAAGGCAGCTGGCATCCGGACGTCAGGCGCTACCCTCCATCTCAAACCGGGCGTCGACCTGCCGGTGCCGCTGCTGGAAAAAGCCCTGCGCATGCGCGTCGCCGAAGTGGAGGCCGAAACAAAGTCCGACTAAGTTCGCAGCGAGGTCGCCAAACCCGGATATCGACCCCCAAAACGGGTCAACAAACGCAAGAAAATCCTGACAACAACCGCCAAAAGTTTTTTTTTTAAGGCGCGACATATGTAGACTTAGGTAGACATGGCGCGACATTTGTAGACATAACGCGACCAAAACACACCCAAGCACGTTAGCACCCATGGACTCTCGCACAACGCCCGTATCGACCCGCCACCGCCACCAAAACTGAAGCCCATCCCTCAATTCCCCCCAAATCACAGTTCAGACAAACCCTCGGTCGAGCCCCCACTAAAAACAAGAAACTAGCAACTAGAAACTGCCCTTAACCCCCTTGACAACAAGGGAATATTAGGCTATCCTTACTAAAGAATTAGTCATGGATAAAAATTTATTTAAGAACGTATGAATCTGTACCTGCCTGAGACCGAAACATGCTGAACCAACTTACCTCTTGGCCGTCTTTACGGCCACCCGGATCACACGTCCGACAGACACACATCCTCCCCCTGCTCCTACTCGCCGTACTCCTTGTCACAGCCTGCGGCCGTGACCGGGAACCCGCCGTCGTCGAATCCGCCGCCGAAGAGCCCGCAGCCGCCGAGCAACAGGCCCAACCGGACGCCCCCGCCCCCGCAGGCGTCCGCACCGACGGCGCCTTCCGCATCGTCGCCACCACAACCCAGGCCAGCGACCTCTCCAGAATCCTGACCGACGGCGTCGCCGGCATCGAGATCACGCCCCTCATGGGCGCCGGCGTCGACCCCCATCTCTACCAGCCCACCGAGTCCGACATCCGCGCCATGAATGCCGCCGACATGGTCATCTACAGCGGCCTCCACCTCGAAGGCCAGTTCGACGCCGTCTTCGAAGCCCTGCGCGAACAGGGCACCCTCATCTACAGCCTATCCAAACCGGTCAAGGACGGCGGCTTCGTCATCGGCGGCTTCGGCGCAGACCAGACCCAGCCCGGCGCCGACGACCCCCACTTCTGGTTCGACCCCCGCAACTGGGAGGTCACCGTCGCCGACCTGGCCCAGACGCTCGCCGAACTCGACCCCGACAACGCCGATACCTTCACCGCCCACGCCGACGCCTACAACGAGCAGTTGCGCACACTCTATGCCTGGGCCGACGAGGGCATGCACTCCGTGCCCGAAGCACAGCGCTACCTCGTCACCTCCCACGACGCCTTCCAGTACTTTGGCGCCGCATTTGGCTGGCGCATGGCCGGCATCCAGGGCATCAGCACCGAGGACGAGACCGGCGTCGGCGACATCCAGCGCACCGCCCAGTTCGTCGTCGAACAGGGTATCCCCGTCCTTTTCGTCGAGAGCAGCATCTCGCCCGACACCATCGAAGCCGTCCAGGCAGCGATCGAAGCCGAAGGCGGCGCCGTCCGCGTCGGCGTGCGCGAGCTCTATTCCGACGCCATGGGCATGCCCGGCACCTTCCCCGGCGCCTACATCGGCATGATCGCTACAAACGTCTATACCATCCTGCAGTCCTACAACTGCGCCGGCGCCCCGGCCACCATCCCCGACTGGCCGGACACCATCGACACTGCGCCGCCGGAGGAGTTGCTCTCGGTCGACTGTGAAGCTGAAGAAAACTAACCGCCGTTCCGCGGTGATTCCCATGTTCGTCAGGGTCGCGCTCATTCCCCCGGGAGCGCGACCGTACCCTATCCGCCGCCAGCGCGCCGAAGCCCGTTCGTCGTACCGCCGCGCGCCTTGAATCTGCGCAGCCGAAGAAGCTCGGTAAACGCGCGCGCCGGCAAGGAGTAAACTGAAGTGAGTGTCCTCAGCGGAAACGGTCCGCATGACGACTCGAATACCGCCCTCGAAATCGACGATCTGACCGTGGCCTACAACAGCAAACCCGCTATCTGGGATATCGATCTGCACGTCCCGGAGGGCGTCCTCATGGCCATAATCGGCCCCAACGGCGCCGGCAAGAGTACGCTCATCAAAGCCGCACTCAAGCTCATTCCCCGCGCCGCCGGCACCGTCCAGTTCTACGGCCAGCCCTACGAGCAGGTCCGCGGCCTCGTCGGCTACGTCCCCCAGCGCGGCAGCGTCGACTGGGACTTCCCCACCACCGTGCTCGATGTCGTGTCCATGGGCCTCTACGGCCGCATCGGCTGGATCCGCCGCCCCGGCCAAGCCGACCGCAATGCCGCCAGGCACGCCCTCGAACAGGTCGGAATGCAGGACTTCGCCGACCGCCAGATCAGCCAGCTCTCCGGCGGCCAGCAGCAGCGCACCTTCCTCGCCCGCGCCCTCGTCCAGGACGCCCGCATCTATCTAATGGACGAACCCTTCGCCGCCGTCGACGCCGTCACCGAGCGCGCCATCATCACCATCATGCGCGAGCTGCGCGCCCGCGGCAAGACCGTCGTCGTCGTCCACCACGACCTGCAGACCGCCCCCGAATACTTCGACTGGGTCACCCTGCTCAACGTCGAAATCGTCGCCAGCGGCCCCATCGACACAACCTTCACCCCCGAAAACCTGCGCCAAACCTACGGCGGCCGCGTCGCCTACCTCCAGGAAGGCCAGCGAATCGCCGGCCTAGAAGAGGAATAACAACAAAAGGCATTCACAGTGACCCCTAATGGATCAAGAAAGGTGTTCTCCGTGGTCCTCTGTGGCCCTCCGTGGACAAAAAGGTTTTCTTCGCGCCTCTTCGCGTCCCTTCGCGGATAAGGAAAGGTATTTTTCGTGGCCCACCGCCAACACCGGTAGGGGCACCCCTTGTGGGTGCCCTCGTACACAAGCCAATGTCGGAACGCACACCTCAGAGGCCTCCGTGGATCAAGAAAGGTATCCCCCGCGTACTCAGTAGTTCACTAAAAACTAAAAACTGACTACTAAAAACTACAAACAACATGCCCAAAACCGACACACTCACCACAAACAACCGCAGTTCCGACCAGCGCATCTGGCTCCTCATCGGCGCCACCGGCTTCGTCGCCGCCCTCTTCGTCCCCTTCAGCCAGCTATTCCTCCACGTCGAGTACGACTACACCCTACGCACCGTCGCCCTCGGCGGCGCCCTGCTCGGCATCGTCAGCGGCGTACTCGGCTGTTTCGCCGTCCTGCGCCGCCAGAGCCTGCTCGGCGACGCCCTCTCCCACGCAGCCCTGCCCGGCGTCGCCATCGCCTTCCTCCTCGCCGGCCGCGATCTCGGCCTGCTCCTGATCGGCGCCGGCGTAACCAGCTGGCTCGGCGTCTGGTTCATCCGCCTCGTCACCGGCACCACCCGCATCAAGCAGGACGCCGCCATGGGCATCGTGCTCGCCGCCTGGTTCGCCGCCGGCATCGCCCTTCTCGTCTACATCCAGGCCCGTCCCGACGCCAGCCAGGCCGGCCTCGACACCTTCATCTTCGGCCAGGCCGCCGCCATCGTCGAGCGCGATGTGCGCCTCGTCGCCATCGTCGGCGCCGTCTCCTTCACTGTTCTCGCCCTCTTCTGGAAAGAGTTCAAACTCATCACCTTCGACGCCGAATTCGCCGGCGCCAACGGTTTCCGCGTCAACCTCATCAGCATGACGCTCTCCACCCTTATCGTCGTCGCCATCGTGCTCGGCCTGCAACTGGCCGGCGTCATCCTCATGGTCGGCATGCTCATCGCCTCCGGCATCGCCGCCCGCCAGTGGACCAATCAGCTCGGCCAGATGGTCATTCTCTCCGCCGTATTCGGCGCTTTCGCCGGTGGCGCCGGCGCCATCATCAGCGCCGTCGACGCCGATATCCCGACTGGCCCCCTGATCGTCGTCGTCGCCTTCCTCCTCGTGGCCCTATCCCTCGGCTTCGCGCCCGGCCGCGGACTCGTCTGGACGCTCCTGCGCCAGCGCAGCGACAGCCGCCGCTTCGCCGCCCAGACCATGCTGCAGGACCTCTACCACTACGCAATCGACCACGGCCGCGCCGACCTGCCCGCGCCCGAATCCTTCTTGTTCGGCGTCCGCGGCGCCTCCGCCCGAGAAGGCCTGCGCCAGCTCCAAGCCCGCGGCCAGGCCCAGCGCAGCAACGGCGCCTGGATGCTCACGCCCGCCGGCATCGAAGCCGCCGCCCACGACGACCGCAACCACCAGCTCTGGTCCGTCTACCGCCAGTACAGCGACGACCTCGCCCTGCCCGTCATCGCCGAAGACCACCAGCGAAACATAGCCGACCTCCTCCCCCCCGAATCAATCGCCAAACTCGAATACAAACTGGACACAATCCGCAACGCCGCCGCCCCACCAACACAAGAACAATCGCCGCCCACCGCAGTTACTGACCACTGACCCCTAACCACTGACCACTGAAGTTAAATGTTTCAGCTCGAAGAACTCATCATTCAATTCCTACTCAACTTCGTCGCCCGCGAAGACCTCAACGCCTTCCTGCGCAACCCTCAGCACACCGCCACAATCGTCGGCAGCCTCATCGCCGTATCCGGCGCCCTGCTCGGCACATTCCTGCTCCTGCGCGGCATGTCCCTCACCAGCGACGCCATCAGCCACACTGTCCTCCTCGGCATCGTCGTCGCCTTCATCCTCATGGGCTCCGTCTTCGGCCAGCATCCCGATCTCGCGTCCGGTTGGCTCATCGTCGGCGCCGCCGCCGCCGGCGTCGCCACCGTCCTCCTCACCGAACTCATCTACCGCTCCGGCCTCGTCAAACAGGACGCCGCCCTCGGCCTCGCCTTCCCCCTCCTCTTCGCCATCGCCGTCATCCTCGTCTCCCGCGTCGTCAGCGACGTCCATCTCGACGAAGACGCCGTCATGGTCGGCGAAATCGGCGTCGCCTGGGCCAACACCAACAGCCACTGCCTCAGCGGCTGCGAATCCGTCACCATCACGCCCGACGACCCCCGCGCCGAAACCACGCGCCAGTGCACCAACTGCCGCAACCTCGGCATCAGCCCCCGCGACGACAAGGCCGAGTTCACCGAAATCTGCACCAACTGCGGAGACTACAGCCCGGCCCAGGCCTGGCAGGCCGGCTTCACCCAACAGGAGCCCGTCCTCGTCTTCTGGCCCAAATCGATCACCGTCATGGCAGTGATGACGCTGCTCACCCTTCTCGCCATCGTCCTCTTCTACAAAGAGCTCAAACTCTCCACCTTCGACCCCACCCTGGCCGCCGCGCTCGGCTTCCGTCCCACCCTCCTCCACTACGGTCTGATGGTCCTGGTCAGCCTCGTGGCCGTCGGCGCCTTTGATGCCGTCGGCTCGATCCTGGTCGTCGCCTTCTTCATCATCCCGCCCGCCGCCGCCTACCTGCTCACCGACCGCCTGCCCCGCATGCTGCTCTACAGCTCGCTCATCGGCGCAGTCGGCGCCTACACCGGCTACGACCTCGCCCGCGGCAACCTCCTCGGCGTGGTAAACCTCAGCGACATCCTCGCCATGCTCAACGACCTCTTCGGCCTCGGCCTCAGCGAACAGTGGGACTCATCCATCTCCGCCTCAATGGTGCTGATGACCTTCCTCTTTTTCCTCGCCGCCTGGGTCTTTTCCCCCAAGTACGGCCTCGTCTCAACCATGCTCCGCCGCCGCAACCAGCGCCGCAGTTTTGACGACCAGGTCGTCCTCGGGCATATTCATCGTCACCAGGGCCGCGCCGCCGAGAGCGATGAACTGATTGCCTCAACGCTCTACCGCCATTTCCGCTGGTCGCCGGCCAAGATGGACCGCATTCTGCGCCAGCTTCACGCCCGCGATCTGGTGCAGATCGAGGCCGATCTCGTCTCCCTCACCGGCCGCGGCGAGACCCATGCCCACCGTTTTCGACACACGCAGCTAACCAACGAGAGCGTCGGAGATCTTCCCACATGGCAAAACTGAATCGCGCTGCGCCCACCGCGCCGGCCGCAGCCGCCCTGCCCGTCACCGCGCTCGGCCTGACCGGCTATTTCTTTATCGGCACCGCCGCCGTCCTCATCCCGTCCGTGATGCCCTTCATCACCGACGAGTACATGGCCACCGGCCTGACCCTGACCGCAATCGGCCTCATCTTCCCCGCCCGCGCCGTCGGCGGCATCCTCGGCAACCTCCTCGCCGGCGTCGCCTCCGACCGCCTCGGCTACAGCAAGCTCGTCTGGATAGCCGCGCTCGCGCTCGCCGCCTCCATGGTGCTGGTCGCCGGCGCCGGCCTCTGGCTCCTGTTCCTCGCCGGCTTTGCCCTGATCAGCATCGTCCAGGCCTCCCTCACCACCGGCATCAACGCCATGGTCGCCGACGCCAACCGCGACAGCCGCGCCCGCGCCCTCAACGTCCTCCACGGCGTCTACGCCGTCGGCGCCACCATCTCCCCCCTCGTCTTCGGTGTCGTCCTCCAGCAGGGCGTCCCCTGGCGCTGGACTATCGCCGCCACCGGCCTCATCTGGCTCGCCTACGGCGCCGGCTCACTACTGCTCTACCGTTCGAACACACCGCCGCCGCAACCCGCCGCCGCGCCTGACGAGGATGAACCGGGCCGCGACCCGCAACAAGAAAAGACCCCGCAAAGCGAGGCCGATACTTCAATTCTCTCTTCACTTTGGGACACGCTGCGCGACATCCTGGCTTCAAACTGGGGCATGTTGCGCAACGCCGGCTTTCTTTCCCTCTTCCTCATCGCCTTCATCTACAACGGCGTTGCCTTCAGCCTCCTCGGCTGGGTCGCCCTCTTCATGCAGGAGTCCGCCGGCCTCTCCACCTTCTCCTCCATCTCCATGATCTCCGTCTTCTACGTCGCCCTCACCGCCGGCCGCTTCATCTGCGCCGCCTACGCCGAACGCCTCGGCTACGGCCTCACCCTCCTCATCCTCGCCGCCGGCCTCGTCCTCACCTACCCGCTCGTCGTCTTCAGCACAACCGCCGCCCCTCTCGTCATCGGCATATTCCTCACCGGCCTCACCCTCTCCGGCCTATTCCCCACCGCCCTCGCCTACGGCTCCCGCCTCTACCCCCAGCACAGCGGCTCCGTCACCGGCGTCCTCAACGTCGCCATGACCATCGGCACCATGCTCCCGCCCCTCTGGACCGCCTTCTTCTCCGACCTCTGGAGCTTCCAAACCGCCCTCGGCATCAACTACGCAATGGCCCTCCTCCTCCTCGCCGTCTGCCTCTACCTCGCCCGCCTCGAACGGCAAGCTCGGCAGTTACAACGGTAGACAGTGGCCGGTGACTAGGTAGGTTGAATATGAAACTGAGGCCTTTCTAAATGGTCTTGCCTTGGGACCGCTGGAGTCTTTGCCGCTTTCACCAATATGGAAAGCTCTTGGTTTCACTAGGATGTTAGGAGCGCTCCACCCATTCACTTGTTGGTAGCGAAGCGTTTATGCAAGTTGGTAAGGCTACCATTTCTATCTTGAAGCTGTTTTCGAATGTCATCCTCGACCAAAAACAACGGTTCATTTTCGACAATATACCCGCCATCAGTCTTACACACTTCCAGCCATTCCACGTCTTCCCCATGTATCTCATTGTATTGGCAGAACGCATCTTCAACTTTCTCACGCGAACAATCTACCGATTCAGCTATCATTTTTCGGATTTCATTATGGATGTCGCACAATGACTCAATGTAGCATCTTGTAGCCAATTTCAGATCTACTTTGTCTGGAATCTCATCAAGAACCTGCTTCTTGAACTTTCCTTCCGACGCAAGCCTTGTTTTGAGAGATCGGAATCCCAGAGAGTATTCGATGAGTCTCTCTCCTCCCACCTCTGTCCAACCCTTGAATATGGAGAGTTCATGCACTGCTAGGCCACGATGTTGGACATGGTTTCGTAACGCTTCCATGAATCTAAATTCCAATCTGCTATCATATTCAGCCGCGCAGGTCGACTTTACCGTAGATACAATGTCGGATTGATGCGGCAAACAGTCTCTCACATGACCAGGAAGTTGATCGAGGTACAATCGAACCGAGGTGAGCAGATTTACCAAACGCAGATCTATCATCAGTTGGAAGTCGAGATCCGTCACAAGCCGAAAATCCACATACGATTTTGGAAATCCCCGAATCATATGCGAGGCTGTTGCTTGGAGAATCTGCTGTTCAAGTTCAAAATAGTTGGAGAGCAAGATTTCGTATTTCTCCTCAATCGCGAGGCAATTCGAGAGCACATTTCTTGCCTCTCTAAGAGCCGAGAACTCTGCCTCGTCGATCTCTACCTCTGATGTTGCGCATTGATTGGGTAGACGCAAAAGGTATTTCATAAGCTTGGACTCCTGACCTTCCCTCTTGATTGAATGTCCTCTGGGCACCAACGAGTCAGTTCGTCGCCCATAGTTTCAATATGACCGCTATAGTGACTCTCCAAGGAGTCCCGGCATCGGGATTTCAAGATCGGCCCATCTATCCGGCCGCAATTGAGGTACAATGTTGCCATTGTTTTTTGCCGCTATCCCGGTCGCGGTTTGTTCGTCTGTTTGAACACCTGCTAAAAGATTGTCGGACAATGGTTCTTGGGCAGGACGCTCCAATTCTTTGCAAGCTTCGACGTAATCATCGACCGCTTCTTCAAAGGCGGCACGAAGTTCTGCAACGGACTCACCATGAAAACCGACGATATCACTGATACCTGCAATATGTCCGACAAAGCAGCCATCGTCCTCACTATAAACAATGCGAGCAGCATATCCCCTAAAGTTCATTGTGCTCATGGCGTTATTCCTGCCTGTTCTAGAAAGCGTCGGGCATCACGCACTTGGTATGGCTTTGCTTCTTTCTGAGGATGCGGACGGTGGAAAGTGGCGACAATTTTGTTCAGTTCAAACCGTACGCGAGAACCTCTCCCCTCAATCGATCTCGCCCCAAGCGCCGTGAATAACGCTTCAATACGCCTCCATTCCAGTGTCGTTGGGACTGGTTGCTGGAAAATGTTGTTCAGAGTTATTTGGTGTCGTCTGTTCATTCATCTTAGGTTATACCATGAATGAACCATACGTAAGGACTCCATTGTGGGCCCAGTCCGAAACCTTGACCTTTTGCCACGAGATCTTGATTGGAGTGCAGAAGTTATGCCAGACCTCATGAAATACGCAACCCTTTCGTTTGATTTCAGTGTCCGCAGCTCCAAAATTTGCTATACTTCTAAAAACTCCCTTCAAATTCCTGAATCTCCTGCGCACCATCCAACACACCAATCTCCAAATGAAACTCTCGCACTTCACCCGGCTGAATATGCGTCAGATACCCCTCCCTGCGGTTCCACGCCCGCCCCAGCATACTCACATTGCCCGGCTCCACACCCGTCACATACGTCCCGCGATGGAAATGCTGCCACTGGTTCACCAGCGGAATCTCCGCGATCGGGAACTTCCAGTACAGCCCCAGCCCCAACCCATCATTCACCAACCCGACCTGCACATTCCCGTCCCCATCCGCGACCGGCCGGTGCACAAAGACATCGTCGTGCGCCTCCTCCTGCGGAGGCTTCGCCACCTGGTAAACCTCCGGCCCGACCTCCTTGTCCTCCAGCCATTCCGTCGTCTTCTCGCTGTTGATCAGCAACCGCGTCCCGCTGTCCAGCACGGGAAAACCCGGATTGCAGTGATAAACAAACATCAGCGGCGACGGGTCCACGCTCAGATTCTCGATGCGGTCATAAATGCGAATCGACTTCTCCCCCAGCACCGTCGAGATCTCCCGCGTCAGCTCCAGGTTCGTGCCGAAGAACACAGCCTCCCGCATCTTCCCATGAACGCGCACCACATACTCCTCGCCCTCCCAGCCCGCGTTCGCCACCACATTCTTCGCCGGCAAAAACGCCAGCCGTCCGTGCAGTCCCAGCTCCTCGTTCTCCTCCTCCGGATCCACCTCCGGATGCCCCGTAAACGTCATCCCGCAGCTCACAGTGAGCCCGCCGAAAAATCCCCGCAGCCAGCCATCGCCCTCCGGCTCATAGAACGCCGGCCCCACATCGCCCGTACTGCTGCGAAAACACAACGACATCCCCTTATAATGCGCCGACGCAATATCCAGCGACCGCCCCGGCAACACCGAAAAGCACAGCCCCGAAGCGTTAAACACCTCAATCAAATCCGAGCCCCGCTCAATCCCCTCCACCAGCTCAGCCTTCCGCGCCCCCGCCAGCTGCGACATATCCCCAACCTTGTCCAACAGCTCCCGCCGGCTATATTCGCGTCCAAATAAGGTCGTCATTATCCCATCCTTTCTGTGCTTGAACTTTTGCGGTCAACGATAGCATACCGCGCAACCACAAGCAAAGCACTCCCATATTCAGAAAGTTTTGTCCGGCCTCTGCAAAGTGGTAGATTGACAGGACATCATGTACTCAGGACACCTACTCAAACTATGAATGCGACCTCCCAGATTCACGTAGCGCTTCAAGAATTCGCCGCTGCAGTAACGGAAAAATTGAAACAGGTCACGCCCGGCGAGCCGGAAGAGCAGCTGCGCGCGCCCTTCGAGAACTTCATGGGCGCCGCAGCCGATGCGTTTGGATGGAATGTCGTCTGCACCGGCGAAACGCCCCTTCCGGATCGTCTCGGTCGCCCGGATTATGCAGTGCATCTCAACGGCTTGCTCGCGGGCTACGTGGAACTCAAGCACGTAGGTGTTGGCGCAAACGCGACTCGATTCGTAGGTCGTAACCGTGAACAGTTCAAACGCTTTTCCGCTATCCCCAATCTCCTTTACACCGACGGCAACGAGTGGGCCCTTTATCGTAGCGGTGAACTGGAAGGCGAAGTCGTTCGACTTCATGGAGATGTCGCTACCCACGGCAGCAAGGCGGTCGCGAAGGAGAACGCGTACGCGATCGAGGCTCTGTTGCGCGAATTCCTGTTGTGGAAGCCATTCATTCCCACTGACCGCGCAGGTCGCATCGATCTCCGGCGCTTCGCTGAGATGCTGGCGCCGCTTTGCCGCATGTTGCGCGATGACGTGGCCGAGGCGCTCAAGCGCAAAGATTCGCCTCTCGTACAACTTGCGCAGGACTGGCGCCAACTGCTCTTTCCAGATGCGCCGGACGAACGCTTCGCCGACGCCTATGCCCAGACCGTCCTATTTGCGTTGCTCTTGGGTCGCAGCGAGGGAGCCGAACCGCTTACCCTCGGTAGTGCCGTTAACGCCCTCGCCGCGCAGCACAATTTACTATCGCGAGCGCTTGAAGTTTTGACCGACTCCCAAGCCCAAGCAGATATCGCCTCTTCGCTTAACTTGCTGCTGCGCGTGGTCGCGGTCGTGCCGTCCGCCACGCTTTCCAGCCGCGAGGACCCCTGGCTCTACTTTTACGAAGACTTTCTCGCAGTCTACGATTCCCGTCTCCGCAAAGATGCCGGCGCCTACTACACGCCCGTGGAGGTCGTGCGCGCCTAGGTGCGTCTGATCGACAATCTCCTAGTCGAACGTCTGGGCAAACCGCTGGGCTTTGCCGACGACGGCGTGGTCACACTTGACCCTGCAGTTGGAACGGGAACCTACCTGCTTGGCGTCATCGAGCACGCGCTCGGCCGAATCCAAGCGGAGCAGGGCGCGGGGGCAGTGCCCGGGCAAGCCACGACGCTGGCCGAACACCTTTACGGCTTTGAACTGATGGTCGGCCCCTACGCGGTCAGCGAACTGCGCGTCAGCCGCGCTCTGCGCGACCGCGGTGGGGAATTGCCAGCCGACGGCACGCACGTTTTCCTGACAGATACGCTCGAGAGTCCAAACGCGCAGCCGCTGCAACCACCGCTTTTCCACCAACCGATGGCGGAACAACATGCCCGCGCGCTGGCTGTCAAGAACAGCGTGCCTGTCATCGTATGCCTGGGCAATCCGCCCTATGACCGGCATGAGGCCGCCACTGATTCCAACCAGGCACAGACCGGCGGCTGGGTGCGCCATGGCGAAGGTGAAGAACGTCCGATCCTGGAGGATTTTCTTGATCCTGCCCGCAGCGCAGGGTATGGCGTGCATCTAAAGAACCTCTATAATCTTTACGTCTACTTCTGGCGTTGGGCATTATGGAAGGTCTTTGAGCAAGGGAACAACGACGGGCCGGGCGTGGTCAGTTTCATTAGCGCATCAAGCTTCCTAGACGGCGACGCCTTTTGCGGAATGCGCGAGCAAATGCGCCGCCAGTGCGACGAAATCTGGATTCTCGACCTCGGGGGCGAAGGGCGGGGCACGCATCAAAGTGATAACGTATTTGACATCCAAACGCCTGTAGCCATCTGCGTGGCATTTCGCGCTCGAGAGGCGAAGGCGGACACACCCGCTCGCGTCCGCTACGCCCGCGTAGAAGGAACACGAGAGGAAAAGCTGGCCGCGCTTGACGGCGTTTCCAGTTTCTCGACTTTGGAATGGCGGGAATCCCCGAATGCTTGGCTGACCCCTTTTCGTCCGCTAGGCGAAGGCATTTACTTCACTTATCCTTTTCTGAAAGATCTGATGCCATGGCAGCAATCCGGTGTCAAAGCCGGACGTACTTGGGTTATCGCCCCCGAAATAGAGACGCTCACCAATCGCTGGAGTCACCTTCTGCAGGCTGAGAGAGCCGACCGCTCAAGTCTTTTCAAGAATTCTCCCACTGGGAAAAAAGTGCACGAGCCCGCAACCCAGTTGCCGCCATCGGACAAAAGGTTGAAACCCATTACTGATCTTGAGACGGGGCATCCTGTTCCAAGTCTCACTCGTTCGGCCTACAGATCGTTCGACCGGCAATTCCTCATCGGTGACGCCCGTGTGCTGGACAGACCGGGGCCGGCGCTATGGCGCGCCCACAGCGACAAACAGGTCTATCTGACCAGCTTATTCTCTCAAGCGTTGGGAGAAGGGCCCGCATTGACCTCCTCTGCTCTGATTCCCGATCTTGATCACTTTCGAGGCTCCTACGGCGCAAAGGCGGCAATCCCCCTGTATCGTACGGCCGACGCCTCGCAACCGAACATCCTGCCCGCCTTGCTCGAAACTCTCGGCTCTGCCTACCAACGGGCGGTCACGCCGGAGGACTTTCTGGCGTATGTCTACGGCGTGCTGGCGCAACCTGCATTCACGACGCGTTTCGCCAAGGAACTGAAGACGCGCGACCTGCGCGTGCCCATCACCCGCGATGCTGCATTGTTTGAGCAAGTGCGCGCTGCCGGCGCACATCTTCTCTGGCTACACACCTACGGCGAGTGTTTCGTCCCCGAAGGCAAGCCCCGCGGCCAGGTCCCGCCCGGCGCGGCAAACTGCACCGTCGCCGTCTCCGGCGATGCCGACGGTTACCCCGAAACCTTCGCATACAACGACGAGACCGCCACGCTCCACGTCGGCGCCGGCGAATTCACGCCGGTCGCGCCTGAACTGTACGCCTTCGACGTGTCCGGCCTCAAGGTCGTGCAGTCTTGGCTCAAGTACCGCATGAAGAAGGGCGCTGGCCGCAAATCCTCTCCACTGGACGACATCCGCCCCACCCGCTGGACCAGCCAGTTCACCACCGAACTGCTCGAACTCCTCTGGGTCCTGGAGGCTACCCTGGCAACGTATCCCCTACAGGAGCAACTGCTTGAAGCGGTCATCAAGGGAGACTGTTTCCTAGTGGATGAGTTGCCAGCGGTGCCGCCGGAGATGCGCAAGCCTCCGTCGGCGGTCAAGAAGGGGTTGTTTGGTTGATTGGCTGTCACCATCGTCCTGCCATGAGACGGGTTACAGCAGTCTTCTGCATCACAGGCAGTCAGAATTGACTAGCTCAGATCATTCGTACTACGATAAGGTTAGGAGATTCGGCAGAATTGGTGAGTTGCTCCATCATATTCCTTAGCTTGAGATCCAGTCTTGGAGGCTAGGCTTATAATCTTGAATCCATCGAAGTTTTTGGACAGATTTGCACCGTACGAACCGCGTTCAATGGGCGTGGTAGGAGGAAAGTTGGATTGGAAACTAACATAATCCTTACTTATATCAAGTCACTTTCTAGAACACGCCGTTCTTGTACCTACTATCAGGTGGACCTGCACGTCCATTCACCGGCGTCTTCTGATTACCGCGGGGATACTGACATCTCTCCTTACCAATTCGTCTCAGCATATGTCGAACGCGGATTTGATCTGATCGCAATTACCGATCACCACACGGGCGCCTATATCGACAAAGCAATCGAGGCACGCAATCAAATCGCCAAAGAAAAGGGTAAGAATATCACGATCCTTCCTGGAGTCGAACTCAACGTCGCCCCCGGTGTCCACCTGCTAGCGATCCTTGGTGGTGGTGGGTCAGCAGGGGTCACGGATCTACTCTCTAGCCTCAAGTTATCTGTCGACCGACACGGAGATACTACCAAGCCCATCAAGTCACAAATTGAGGAAATCGCCCAGGCTGTCCATGAACGAAAAGGGCTACTGATTGGGGCTCACTGTAACTCGACGCACGGAGTAGTTGATAAATTGGACGGTCAGACGCGGCTGGACTGGCTTAGGGTCCTAGACGCCCTCGATATAAACTCTGGACAAGATGAGACGAAAGTCTCCAAGACCATAAATTACGTTACCAATGATCTCGGCGTTACGATTCCCTTCACATTCGGCTCGGACTCACACGACGCAGAGTCCTACAATGCAGGGATGTGGGTCAAAATGGCAAATCCGTCAATCACATCCCTTCGTCAACTAACCTTTGAGCCGGAATTACGGGTCAGCCGCAATGAACCCAACGCTCCCACACATGGCAGGATAGTCGGGTTCACAATCACACAAGGCATCTATGCGAATGAGAGATTCCGTTTCTCACCTAACCTAAATGTACTTCTAGGAGGGCGAGGTGCCGGGAAGTCGGCCGCCATCGACCTTCTGCGATTCGCTTTCGAAGCAGAACCCCGGCCTGACGAAGATAACTATATGGTATTTGCCAATCGGGTGATGGCCTTTTTGCAATCAGTTGGCGAGGTCCTGGTGGTGGTAGTGGGTACCGGTGGTGAAACCTATGTCATTACCCGATCCGGGGCGTACAATCCCAGCAGGCGAGCAGCCCCAACCTTTACAGATTCTGCCCAAATTTTTCAGGTCGTTGACGACAATCTGATTCCTCGGGATTTAAGGCCGCCGGATGTATTGGGGATCGAATTCTACGGTCAGGGAGAGGCCGTACGGCTGGCGGATCGCGTCGGTGAGCAAATGCGTCTCATTGATGAAAACCTCGACCATTCCATTTCTACTGCTACGATCGCTAAAGCCGAACGGGAGCTCATCAAGGACGAAACCCAAGTGATCGAGCAGAAGCGGCGCGTAGAGAAGCTGCGGGATGAAGCAGCTGCCCGTCCTCAGCTTGAGGCACGCCGTGACCACCTTGCGAAGTCCCTCGCAGATCCGATCTTTGCCGAGCGCAATAGATGGGATTACGAAAGGACCTGGGTGCAGGGGCGGCAAGACTGGATTCAGGCTGTTCTCAATATGTTGCCAGAGTCAATACCGTCACCCACAGACGTACCCATCGACATTGAGAGATCTCCTGCGAAAAGTGTGCTTGAGAAAATACGAGATGCCTCAGATCGTATTCTTGAAAATGGGCGCGTCGATCTCAGTCGGTTTCACGAAACGGTATCGGGAGTGATGTCTGAATTACAATCTTACCGAACCGATTGGGATAAATCGTTCCAGAAGGCGGACAATCGATACCGTGCTCGCCTTGCCGAAATCGGTGCAGCTAACTTAGAACAGGCCGCCGCCGAGCAACGAAGCGTAGAGAAGGATCTGACACACATAGCGACCGTCATAGAACCAGAGATAGAACGTATCAAAAAAGAGATAAGGGTTCTGGAGAATCGACGCACCAATCTTCTCGAACAGTTGAGGACCGCAAGGTCAAGAAGAGACTGTGCGCGGGCTGATTTTGTAGAAGAGTTGAATTCGAGACTAGGTGGCAGCGTGATGGTCAGCTTGTCTGACAGAGATATTTCGCGGTATTTCGAAGCGGTTGACGGTCCTCTGCAGGGATCTGGGATGCACAATCGTGAGGACCAGATCGCGCTGGTGTGTGACTCACTTGCTCCTGAGCGATTTGTTGAAATAGTCCGTGCGTCCTCAATCGACCAATTGAAGGCGGTCAGTATCACGCATAATAGCGCGAACCGCATGATACAGAACCTCACCGAGGAAGCCTTGTATCAGATAGAACGGGTTGATGTGCCGCCTCTGCCTAGCATTCGCATCATGAGGGAAGGTGAGACCTCGTATACAGACCTCTCGGCGCTATCGGTCGGTGAGAAGTGTTCGGCAATTCTGTCAATTGCTCTGTTGAGCAAAGGTAAGCCTTTGGTTATAGACCAACCAGAAGACGATCTTGATCACGCGTTTATTGTCAATTCAATAGTCGAGGGTATACGCAAAGTCAAGTCGGGCCGCCAGATTATCGCCGCTACACACAATCCAAATATCCCAGTCCTTGGCGATGCTGAAATGGTATTTCGAGTCGCCCGACGAACAGGCCGCGATGTTTGCCAAATACAGAATTCAGGGGGGCTTGAGCTACCTCAGGTCACCGAGGAAGTTCAGAGCCTTGAAGGCGGGGTCGAGGCCTTTGAGAGACGCATGCAGCGATACTCAGGTGTTGTTTAGCTTCAAGGACGACGCGTTTTATCACTATGTCAGCTAGGCTAATAGGAAGAGAAGAGAATGTCTTTGGGCAACATTTTGGTAAGTGATTGCACATCATCCATTTGTGATGAAGATGATTCGAAATTTGTTGTTTTGGGAGAAATTAAGTGGGAGTACATCCCTAGAATACGAAGTGAACCTGGCAGAATGATAGAGCCTGGAATGTGGAAGTTTAAAATAAAAGGGAATTTCATTGAGGCATTCGATCGCCTCAGTCAAGGGGGCAATAAGGCATTCCGAGTGTTACGAGAGAATGGCGAAACCTTAAGTACGGAAGGGTTTGCTTGTCGAGGGCCGACCTTGCTGGATGGCGAGATATATGAATTGGAAATCCAAGCCAGCGGCAAAAGGGTTTAGCGTGTCTTGGAGTACATCCTGAGCTTGGCCCCAAAAACTGGACCACAAGCTAAGGTGTATAATGGAGCGAATCACCAAGCCTGTGGAGGGACAGTACAAGGGTCAAGAAACGACGACGACGTAGAGCAACCTACAAGCTCCGAGTTACACTGGTAGACGCGAAGCCAAATGAAAGGCGCGCATCCCAGATCTGGGGAACGCCCCTTGGGGTCGCGGGCGTTTCGCCCGCTGACGGACAAATTGTTGATGCAAGAGATCAAGGCGGTCATCGACACAGTTCAAGGACAAACCAGTGAAGCATGAACATGAATTCGCCAGATTCCTCTCCAAGGAAGTAAACCTCAACGCATCCCGACTCAAGGACTTGAACAGAAGGGTTACTTATATTACCTCTCTCCTCAAGGACTTGGACGCGTTCAAAGGAGTTGAGAAGCAGGGTTCGTATGCACTAGGCACAATCATCAAGCCAGTCAAAGGCCGTGAATATGACGCTGACATTTTGGTTCATATGCGCGAATGTCCAGGCAAAGAGCCAAAGGATTACATAAGAGACGTCTACAAGCGTCTCAAAAGGGACAAGGACCATAATGATAAAGTGCACTTAGCAACCAGGTGCGCATACATAGAGTATGTAGGAAGTTTCCATATGGATATTGTGCCTTGTATCACGAAAAGGAAACAGGTACTTATTTTCAATGGTAAGGAAAACAAGATCGAAGTAACGGACGGTACCAGATATAGAGACTGGCTCAACCAGAAGAACGAAGTCACAAACGGACAGCTTAAGAAAGTCACGAAACTGCTCAAATATCTCAGAGATCACAAGAACAATTTCACTGTCAAATCAATTCTTTTGACCACTCTTATTGGCCTTCACGTGCATGACAATGAGGTGGACAGCAAAAGGTACACGGACACCCCAACTGCTTTGAGGACGATCTCAAATCGTATAAATTCCTTCTTGCAGCGTAATGAGCGAATGCCAACAATCCGAAATCCAGCATTGCGAAGCGAGAAATTCACAAGACGCTGGGATCAAAAGAAGTACAGCCAGTTCAGAAAAATGTTCAACATCTACAACGGCAAGATAAATGAGGCATTCGACGCTACTGATCTGGACGAGAGCATTGCAAAGTGGCAAAAGCTGTTTGGTAGGAACTTTGGACAACTCAACTGATGTGAGTCTTTACTGACGTCAAGTGAGCTTGGCCCCAAAAACTGGGCTAGGCGCTATGGTGTATAATGAAGCAATTCGCCAAGCACGTAGTGGTAGAGAGTGATGGCCGACGCGGTGTCGTCCACCTACTGACCAGTCTGATTGTGGCCTATACGAGAACACGTAGCAGGCAACCCTGCCGAGCCGTTGTAGCTACAGTGAGAACTGAAAGCCACCCCGTCTTTACGATTAGGAGTCGTTGACATTTCAATGAAGCAGGCAAGATCGGCGCAATCGATAGTGGGGAAGTGGGGGAGCAGACGATTTCTGGCCGTGCGCCGGGGGCCCAGCGTCCTATCGTTTCTCATGTAGATCCCAAATGAGTCCACGAGCTTGCGAGTGTCAATGGAGCGAGTGAGACGCCTGCGATGTCAGGCCACAGCCCGTGCGAAAACTCTTGGTTTCAACTTGAACGCACATGAGTCCCCATCTATCATATAATTATTATATTGTTGTGAGTAAGCGATGTTCTCTCTCTTGAAAGTTTTTTCTCGCAAACGCTCGTGAACGCTCGTGGATCTCTCGTAAACGCTCATACGAGCGTTTACGAGTTCCCATACGAGTTCCCTACGAGCGTCCGACCTGTGTTCAGGCAGCGTCCAGCCCGGCTTTTCGTGCAGTTACCCTGAAACGGTGTCTCTTCAGCCCGCTTTGAAACCCTGCCTTTTCACCGAACGCAGCCGGAAGAGCTTGCCTTCTCGACACACCTGGAAAATGTCAACGGGCCCCAATGTGCGAGATTGACATAGACGCCGCGGCAACAATGAGAATAACCTACGATAGCGAGGTTGATGCCCTATACATCCGCTTCACAGACACAACCGTAACCACAGAACACCTCGAAGACGGCATCACCCTCGACTACGACGCCGCCAACCATCTCGCCGGTATCGAAATCCTCGATGTCGCCCAGCGCGTAGCCAACCCAGCGATGTTGAAGCAAACTCTCCGCAGCGACAGCGCATGCGACGAATCTGATTCCTGAGCGCATCAGCTACGACATTTGGCGCCATTCCTGTCTGTCCAAGAAATCCAATGGAATGGATACGTCAGCACGCAATGGAAATTAATTTGCCGCCACTGAGATTCACGAGACACGCAGTCGATGTAATGGCGGAACGAAGTATTCCCGCGGAATGGGTGCAGCGCGTGGTAGCTGAACCGATGCTGCGCTTGCCCGATCCACTTGACCCGATGGTAGAACGATTTTTTCGATCTATACCTGAACAAGATAATCGCGTCTTGCGCGGAGCTGTAAACACCAATATTGCACCCTGGCGGGTAGTGAGTGTATTCTCTGACCGGAACATGCGAGGAAAACTATGAAACTCCACATCGACAAAGAAGCCGACGCCCTTTACCTCCGTCTCGACGACTCCGCCGCCGTCGAATCCGAAGAGGTCGCGCCCGGCGTTGTCCTCGACTACAACGAAGCCAACCAGGTCGTCGGCATTGAAATGCTCTACCTCTCCAAACGCTCCCCTGATCTGAACCTCTCCACCCTGGAACTCGTCACAGCCTGAAATGCGAATCCTCTAAAACCCCCAAAGTCCCAATTCTGACAACCCCCGCCACACCCGATCTTCCAATATTGGCAACTTAAGTTCCCCAAATCGGTCCACTTTTGCGAGCAGCCGCCGCTAAATTCTGCTAAACTTTATTCTTGTCCGCACCACGCACGGGATGACGGGGAAACAAGCTCCATCCAGCAGTAACTATGGCGTAATCGGGTGATATTCACATATCTACTCGGTTTCTTACCGAATTCCGTGTAGTTGGCTGTGACCGAACCCGCCTTGTGCGGGGGCAAAGGTCGGACCCGACGCCGACCCGTCCCCGCACAAGGTGGGGGGCGAACAATATCCATCGTCAGAAGGTTCCCAGAATCGGGGCGCTCGCAGAGGGCCTACCCAGGACGTATGTCAGACCGAGCCCAGCACCTGAACATCACGCAAGGGCCACAATCGCCTTCATCCGAAATCCCCCGATTCGCCCGTTGCTGATTCCAGCAGTTCGAACATTCAGCAACGAGCGAACACCACCGCAGTCAACCGCCCAATGCTCGACAACTCTCGTACGGCTCTCACGCAACCCCCCACGAGTTCTCGGCGTCCTGTCATCCCGAAAATCTACTCAAATCCTGAAAATCCTGATTCAGACAACTTCGCCCCAGATCCAGCTTTTTTCAATGTTGACACAGCCCCCAACCTTGTGTATACTTTGCTCTAACTTCACAAAAGTGAGGGGATGTGGCCCAGCAGAGCTTCCCCAAAAGCCTTGCTGTCGCTTCATCCATTGTAAGCAGTCGTCAAGGCCTGATCCATGCACCGACATGCCAGGCCGAGAAGGAGCACAAGGAAATGCGTATCCAAACGTATGACCAACCAAGTCGGGCGACCTTGCCCGGCAGACAATCCCACTCTACCAACTCCGGTAAGATTGTCGTCTCCTCCTCCTCCAGCTGCTTGTGTACCACCTCCTCCTGTTGTCGCTCCTGTTGTTGTAGCTAATTCCCTGACAGGCTCATCCAACAGAAAAGTGCGTCAACCCTGCGTGGACAGGGCTACCAAATTCTAGACGCACCTCACCGCGATGAGCGCCCGCTAATATTTTTCACAACTGCAACACTCCCATATCCGTAGCCCCGTCGTCGTGGCGTGCCTTCTCAAAGCGCTAGCCTTCTACCGCTGCGCAGGCACCGCAAACAGACCGTCATCGTGGCTGTGGATAGGAAAAATATAGAGGAACAATCTGTGATTGCACTCGCGCAGGAAACTTTCTCCTCTGATGCTTGGCAGCTGGACTCTATCAGTCAGTTCAACCGCCGCCTTGAAGATAAATCCGCAGAAGAGATTCTGGAGTGGGCGATTGAACAGTTCGGTGACGGCTTCTCCATCGGCTCAGCCTTCGGCGCCAGCGGCATGGCCCTCATCGACATGGCCATGCGCATCAACCCCGATGTCGACATCTTCTACATCGACACCGACTACTTCTTCCCCGAAACTCTGACCCTGATCGACCGCGCCCAGCGCCGCTACAACCGCCCCTTCCGCCGCGTAACGTCCGATATGAGCATAGCCGAACAGGAACGCACCCACGGCCCGGACCTCTACCGCAGCAACCCGGACACATGCTGCAACATCCGCAAGGTCGTGCCCATGGGCAAGGCCCTGCTCGGCAGCACCGCCTGGGTGTCCGCCCTACGCCGCGACCAGTCCCCCACGCGCGCCGGCACGCCGGTCCTGCGCTGGAACGACAAGTACGGTGTCGTGAAGATCTCTCCTCTGGTAAAATGGTCTGAAGCCGACGTCTGGGCCTACATCCATACCCATGACGTCCCTTACAACGAGTTGCACGAGCGTAACTACCCCAGCATCGGCTGCTGGCCCTGCACCCAAGCCGTCCAACCCGGCGGCGACCTGCGCGCCGGCCGTTGGGTCGGGCTCGACAAGCTCGAGTGCGGCCTCCATCTTACCTAGAGTCAGCTTTCGTTGGTCGGGTTCCGGCGGCCAGCGCCGGCCGACCGCGAACCAATGAACAGCATCGTCCTCATCGGCCACGGCAGCCTGCACAGCGACAGCGGCGCCTCCATGATCCGTCTGGCCGCGCGCCTGCGTGAACGCGGCGTCGCACCCATAGCCGAGGCCGGCTTCCTCAACTTCAGCCGCCCCACCATCGCCCAAGCCGTAGCCAAATGCGTCGGCGCCGGCGCAACCTCAGTCACCGTCCAGCCCTACTTCCTCATCGACGGCGTCTACGTCCAGGAAGACCTGCCCGGCGATGTCGCCAAGGTCGCCGCACAGTTCGCCGACCTCACCATCCGCGTCGCCCCCTGCCTCGGCTTCCACGAAAAACTTGCCGCCATCGCCCTCGAGCGCATACACATCGTCGACCCGGAGCCGGGCGCCACCAACGGCACGCAGGCCGCCCTCCTCGTCATGGCCCACGGCACCCCCCTCGAGCACGCCAACCAGCCCGTCAGACAGATGACCGCCTGGCTGCACGACAGAACCGGCTACTCCCTCGCCGCAACCGCCTATCTCGACTGCAACGCCCCCCGCATCGGCGACGCCATCGACATCCTCGCCGCCCAGGGCGCTCGCAAAATCGTCGCCTTGCCCTACTTCCTCCACCGCGGCCGTCACCTCCGCCAGGACCTGCCGCAACTCCTGGCCGCCGCCCGCCGCCGCCACCCTGTCCTCACCCTTCTCGAAGCGCCCCACCTTGACTACGACCTGCGCCTCGCCGACGTCATCACCGACCGCATCAGCGAGTTGGCCCTCTGACAGTGGCATCTCCCCTTGCACGAAAAAGGAAACCGGACGACAATATCTCAAGCCCGACTTCAGGACGATCCAAGAGGCCACTCTGACCACTGAGCACTGACCACATCACCATGGCTACCAATATCGATTTCTCCCCCAAGCCGATCTTTTCCCTCGACGATACCGGACGGGAGTCGCCTCCCACCGGGCTGATCGCGCCGGCACGTTACGTGCAAGGGCCCGATCTGCTCGACCATCTCGGCCGCTTCCTGTCTATGGTTCCCAGCACACGGCCCGCTGTCTACATCAGCGCCGGTGGACTGCGCCGCCACGGCGAGCAACTTCTCGCCGGCCTGCGCGCCATGCAGATCGAGGCCGCGGTCGAAACCTTCGAGGGTGAATGCTCCTACACCGAAATCGAGCGGGCCGCCGCAAGCCTGCAAGCGAAAGACACGCCTTTCGACAGCCTGATCGCGGTCGGCGGCGGCAAATGCCTAGACGCGGGCAAATGTGTAGCCGCCCGGCTTGAAATCCCCGTCGTCATCTGCCCCACCATCGCCTCCACCGACGCGCCCTGCTCCGCCCTGTCTGTCATCTATACCGACGAAGGCATCGCCCACGGCGGCGAGTCTTTCCCCGACAGCCCCGCCTTTGTACTTGTCGATTCACAACTGATCGCAGCCGCGCCCGTGCGCTACCTGGTGGCCGGCATGGGCGACGCGCTCGCCACCCGTTACGAAGCCCGCACCTGTTACCGCAACCCCGCCGGCCGCGCCGTCATCGGCGGCCGCCCTACCATCGCTGCCCAGGCCATCGCCGAACTGTGTGCCCAGACCGTCTTCGACGATGGCGTTGCCGCCGCCCAGGCCAACTATCGCGCCGAGGTGGACCCCGCCCTGGAGCGTGTCATCGAAGCCAATACGCTTCTGAGCGGTATCGGCTTCGAGAGCGGGGGTGTCACCGCCTCCCACGCCGTTGCCATGGGCTTCACCCGCCTGCCCGTCGCCCGCGAAAACTACCTGCACGGTGAAATGGTTGCGATGGGCCTGCTCACCCAGCTTGCGCTGGAGCAGACCTTGGACGAATGTGATCAGGTCGCCCGCTTCTGCGCCGAAGTCGGCCTGCCTACCCACCTTGCCCAACTCTCCATGGACGCCGCAGCCGACGGCCCCGCTCTCCAAGAGGCAATGGCCCATAGCGCCGCTACACCGCTGATGGACAACGAACCCTTCGAAGTCACCCCGGAGAACACCTGGGCCGCCCTTCTGCAGGCCGACGAGCTCGGCCGTGCCGCTACCGCCGCAGTCGGCGATCAGGCATACCGCCGCCTGCACGCATAGACCGCTCCCGTCCGACTGTCCTCTTCTACAGCGCCTTTTTCTAGGGCAGGGACACGCCCGCAAAGCCTTGCGCACATCGCCCCTGCCGCTATAATGAACCCATCTCTACGCCGCGGGCGCGCACCACCTCCGCACGAACGCGCCTGCCCGCCTCTTCCGCAAAGGTGAGACTTACCCATGCCGCGCACCCGCTTTCTCAACCTCGCCGAAGCCGCCGAACTCATCCCCGACGGCGCGACCGTAGCCGTCAACTCATCCAGCGGCCTGCTCTGCCCCGACGCGCTGCTGCGCGCCGTCGGCGAGCGCTTTGCCCAGCACGGCCATCCGCAGAACCTGACCACCATTCACCCCATCGCCGCCGGTGATATGTACGGCATCGACGGCATCGACCACATCGCCCGCCCCGGCCTGCTGGCGCGCGTGATCGCCGGCTCACTCCCATCGGGTCCGTCCTCAATGGAGTCGCCGGCCATCTGGCGCATGGTCTACGAGAACGAAATCGAAGCCTACAACATTCCCAGCGGGCTCATCTTCCACCAGTTGCGCGAAGCCGCGGCCAAACGCCCCGGCGTTCTCACGCAACTGGGTATGGACACCTTCCTCGATCCCCGGCGCCAGGGCGGCCGCATGAACGAGCGCACCCGCGAAGACATTGTGCAATTGGTGGAGTTTGACGGCCAGGAGTGGCTCTATCTGCGCGCCCTGCACCCGGACGCAGCCCTGATCCGCGCCACGACTGCCGACGAACTGGGCAATCTCACCTTCGAGCGCGAAGGCGCCTTTCTGGGCGCGTACGATGTCGCGGTGGCTGCGCACAACAACGGCGGCACCGTCATCGCCCAGGTTGAACGCCGCGTTGCCGCCAATACGCTACTCCCCCAGAACGTGCGCGTGCCCAGCGTACTCGTGGACGCAGTCGTGGTCGTGCCCGAATCCATGCAGACCACCCAGACCGAATACGACCCCGCCATCAGCGGCGAGGTGCGCGTTCCCTCGGAGACCTTCGAGCTGGCCGAGTGGGGCCTGCAAAAGGTCATCGCCCGCCGCGCCGCGCTTGAGCTCCGCGACGGTGAAGCGGTCAATCTAGGGTTCGGCATCTCCTCGCTCGTGCCTCTGGTTCTCCTGGAAGAGGGTCTGGACGGCGCCGTCACCTGGGTAATCGAACAGGGCGCCGTAGGCGGCATGCCGCTGCAGGGCTTCCAGTTCGGTTGTGCCGCCAACACGCAGGCCATCATCCCTTCACCGGACCAGTTCAGTTATTTCCAGGGCGGTGGCTTCGACCGCTGCTTCCTCTCCTTCATGCAGATCGACCGTGAGGGCAACATCAACGTCTCCCGGCTGGCCGCCCGCCCCCATGTGACCGCCGGTGTCGGCGGCTTCGTCGACATCACCGCCAACGCCCGCAATATCGTCATCAGCGGAACTTACACAGCCGGCGCCCGCCTCGACGTCGCCGACGGCCGCCTCCAAATCGAGCGCGAGGGCAGAGTGCGTAAGTTCGTCAACGAGGTCGAGCACGTCACCTTCAGCGGCCGCCGCGCCCGCCAGACCGGCCAAAACGTGCTCGTTATCACCGAACGCTGCGTGCTTCGCCTCGACACCCACGGCTGGACCGTCATCGAAATCGCGCCAGGCACAAACCTCGACCAGGACGTATTGGCCCAGTGCGAGTTCCCCCTCGCCGTCGCGCCCGACCTGCGCGAAATGGAGCCCCGGCTCTTCCAGCCGGAGCGTATGGGTCTGCAATTACAAGGGAGTGAATGAGGAAGTAGAAGCCTGTGTGAACGACGGCGTACGAGGTGTTGCCAAAAAACTGAAAACTGAAAACAAGAAACTCCTAGTAAGCCCCCTCCCCGCCCAAAACCTTCGGGATCGTGCGCAGCAGAATGCTCAAATCCAATGTCAGGCTCCAGTTCTCGGCGTAGTAGATGTCGAGCAGGACCATCTCATCGAAAGTCAGATCGCTGCGGCCGCTGACCTGCCAGAGTCCGGTCATCCCCGGACTGACCGACAACCGTTTACGGTGCCAGTCCTTATACTGCGCAACCTCCTCTGGTACATTAGGGCGGGGCCCGACAAGGCTCATTTCGCCGCGCAGTACATTGAGAAGATTCGGCAGCTCGTCCAGGCTCAAACGACGCAGAATTCGTCCAACAGAGGTGCGGCGGGGGTCGTCGCGCACTTTGAAAAGCGGTCCCGACGCCTCATTGAGATCGGCAATCTCGTCCAACTGCGCATCGGCATCCGCGATCATCGAGCGGAACTTAAAGATCTTGAACTGCCTTCCATTACGCCCTACGCGCGTCTGGGAGTATATTACCGACCCCGGCGAACTGATGCGGACACACAGCGCGATCAACGCGGCCAGCGGCAATCCCAGAACCAACATGACCGTGGCAAGCGTCACATCCAGCCCTCGCTTCACGAATAGATTCCAGCCCGCAATCGATACCGCCCGCGTCGTAATCAGCGGAATCCCGTCCAGCCGCTCCACCTGCATCTGGTTCTTCGTCAGCTGGAAAAAGTCCGGCACGATCTGTGCCGTGACGCCGTTCTGCTCACACAGATGAAGCAAACGCGCCACGATGCGGTGGCTCCGCCAGGGCAGGCAGATGATGGCCGTGTCGATGTCACTGGTCTGCAGGATGTCGTAAAAATTTGTCAGCGGGCCCAGCGCCTGAAAGCGGCCTATGTCAGTCTGATTGATATCTGGATCGTCGTCCAGAAATCCGACCAATTCGTATCCGAGGCTCGGACGCGCTGCAATCGTGCGCATGACCATCAACCCCACGTCGCCGGCTCCCACCAACACCACACGCTCCAGGCCAATCCTCTGATTGCGCAGATAGCCCCGCACTGTGTAGATCACTGCCCTGCTGATTCCCAGCAACAGCGTGACCAGCACCGCCGAGTACAGAAAGATCAGACGGCTGAAGGACAGCTGCCCGAAAGCCAGGTTCAGAATGATCAGGACAACAACGCCGATCGTGGTCGCGCTCGCGATCGCGTAAACCTCCTCAATCCAGAGGCGATCTCGCCGGTATACGTAAACTCTGGAGAACTGAAACGAACAGAAAAGGAGAAAAACAAGCGCTAGTCCGAACGGCATGTAGGTGATCAGTCCGGTCTGGTTTGCCGGATCGACGGTGAGGAACCACTGCAGCCGGTAGCGCACCCAGTAGGCCATCACAAACGCAGCAACGATTAGTATCAGATCGCTGATGCGCAGCAGCGCCGGCCACCACCGCGACGGGATCCTAATGAGCAAGGCAACCAGCCAGCTTCTATCAGGTGATCCTGTTGCCTCACCGCTCGTCCGCCGCCCGGCGAGGGTCTGTTGGGATGTTCGGCGGCCTTGGCGCTCTTTCATCTGTACGGTTGTCATCGGCATTCATTCATTGGCCAGTGGCCGCGGTGTGCGAAATGTTGCTCCTGCTTTGTACCTTTCTTTAACCTCCATTTAATGCACTTTCATATACATCCATCGTTTCTTTCGCGGTCCGTTCCCAGGAGAAATTCCTCGCCTGCCGAAGTCCTAGCATTCGCAACGCAGTGGCGGTCTGCTGCTCTGTGAACAGACACTCGAACGCGTTTTGAAGAGCCGCCTGGTCCCGCGCCGGCACGATCATCGCCGCGTCGCCGGCCACCTCCTTCAGGCTCGGCGTGTTGCTGCAGATGACCGGCGTCCCCGATGCCATCGCCTCCAACACCGGCAGACCAAATCCCTCGAACAGACTGGGGTAAACGAATCCACTGGCCGCGTTGTACCACAAGCACAGGTCCCGCTCCGGCAGGAAACCGGGGAACTGCACCATTGGTCCTCCCTCGGACAGTCTGTCTGTCAAGCCCAACTCGTCCGCCAGACTGAAAATCTCCTGATAGTGCCAGCCTTTGCCGCCCGCCACCACCAGCCCTACGTCGCGTCCGATTGCACTCTCCGCCCGCCACTTCGCAAACGTCCGCAGCAGATGGGGAAGATTCTTGCGCGGCTCCAACGTGCCAACATAAAGCAGGAATCTCTCAGGCAGCCCCATGAGATCGCGAAAATCGGAAACCTCCGCAGCCGGCAGCGGCCGGAACTGCTCGCCGACCCCATTATACACGACCTCCACGCGCCGGCTGTCGACCCCAAACTCCGCCCGGACGTCCGCCGCCGTCTGCTTGCTGACTGCAATTACCCGCCGGGCCCGCCGGGCGCTGGCACGACACAGCTGCCCAAGATAGAATCGCTTAAGACGGGGAAAACGCTCCGGCATCCGTACAAAGCTGAGGTCATGGACCGTCACAACACCGGGCACTCTCGTCGCCAGCGGCAAAGTATTCACCAGGCCGTGCACAAGATTCCCCTGCGCCGTCATCGCGGCCAGCGGTAGTGCCGTCTGCTCCCAGATGATGCGGGGCACCGGGTCGCCCGCCGGCCAGCGCGTATAACGCAGCTCCATCCCCGGGCGCCTCTGCGGGAAGCGAAATTCGCGGTCATTGACAAAGGCCGTCACCTGGTTTCCGTCCGTCTCGTCCGCAAGCGCTGTCAGCAGGTTGCGGCAGTAGTTGCTGACTCCGGCGCCCCGGTAACCGCCTCTTGTATGTAGTAGCTGGGCGTTGACGACGACTTTCATAGTCAGTTGCATGCAATTAGTCTTTAGTGGCCATGAATTACGGCCGTGTACGCCGCGACCGTCTGTCGGGCAATCTCTTCCATTGTGTAATGGGCCAGCACACGCTTCCTACCCGCTTCAGCCAGTCTGTTGCGTGCCGCCCTATCCTTCATCAGCCGCTGCAATTGCGATCGCAGCGCTTCGATATCTCCCTCCGGGAAGACCACCCCGGCATCTCCGATGACGTTGGGGATCTCGCCGCTGCTGCTGCCTAGCACCGGTACCCCGCAGGCCATCGCCTCGATCAGGACCCGCCCAAACTGTTCCTTCCAGTTGGGCCGTGTACGGCTAGGCAGCACCAGCGTGTCCAGTGAGCGATAAAACTCGGGCATCTCCCCGCTGGGCAGTCTCACGCCCAGCGTTACACGGTCAACGATGCCGCTTTCGGAAGCCAGTTTTCGCAGCGCTTCGAGCTCTTCCCCGCTGCCAACCAGCGTCAACCGCCAGCTGCCCTCCAGCCCAGCGCACGCCCGCAACAGCAGGTCCAGCCCCTTCTCGGGCAACAGGCCCCCGGCGTAGCCGATGTGAAACGCCTCTTCCTTCTCCCCTTGCTTCGCTCCTTCCTCCTCTTCCTGCGGCCGGAATATGGACGGGTCAACGCCGAACTGCGGCAGCACCACGGTTTCGCCCTGGTACCCCTTGCGCACAAGAACGTCGCGGGCCTCGTTATTCCCGGCGATCGCCACTGAACAGCCGCGGTATACAGTGCGCTCGAACCAGTTGAACGGCGGCGGATAGCGGCGCAGCAAGTTCTGCCAGGTAAAGAAAAGCGGCTTCGCACCCACCGACCCCGCCGCCCGCACAGCAAGAAGCGTAGCCAAATTGTATGGCTCCTCATCCACATGTACAACCTGCGGTTTTAGCTCCCGCAGCTCCTTTACCAGAGTAGGAAAAAAGTGCATATGATAAGCGCCGTTAAAAAGGATGGGAATCGTACGCAGTTCGTAGCCGAGCGTATGTAGCCGTTCCGCCTTCTGAATCCCGCGCCGGTCCCGCCAGCTCGGTGGCGTCAGCACTGTCAGCTCCACCCCCAGGCGTGCAATCTCCTCCGCCTTCCTCTGATACGCGCCCACAACGAGCGCCTTGCTGATAAGTACAACGCGCAACAACCACTCCTTGTGCTTGGAGTCCAATGGGCAGTAAAAGCGCTCTACATTCCACCCCTGATTATAGCGGAGCCGCGCGAGCCGCTCAAGGGGCCAGAGTGGACTATTGTTCCCGGATTTGGGGCAATTGCGGGGTCACCGTCATGGTTCTAGAGGTTTAGGATGACGGGGCGATGAACGGAGCCGAAGAGAGTTACTTACGTTTGACCCCTAGATGCACACGCGACAGATCCTGACCGAAGTGGCTCAGCAGAGCCTTCGTCTTTTTCGCAGAACTAGAACTGCTCATATTGGATTCAACGATGAGAGGTGTTCCCGTGATCCGTTTAGGACTAAAGAAAGGCTTTCCAGATGGGTGGATTGCATTGGCGTGGAACAAATGGCGGTCCGAGGTCGAGAAATCCGAGATACTATCTAAGGTCAAGACACCTTTGGACCAGAGCCACTCAATTGTCTGCAAAACTAATTCATACCAAGCTTGCAACCGATGTTCGCTGCCATCTGGATATCGAATAGCTTCCGGACGTTTCGTTGCCTTTAGAACAACGAACTTTGACAATGGTACCCAATCAGTTGAATCTGACTCTAGAGGGACCAGATCGACTTCTGAAGAGGGAATAGCTATCGGTTTTGTTGCTAGTACCACCTGGCCCAATGAAAGACTGGGCCGCCAGAGAGACAAGAGGCTGAGAGCGCTAAGGCAAGTAGGAAAGGCGGAAATCTTCAGATCCAATTTCTGACCTTCATCTATCGTATCGCCCGGGGGAACCTCGTATAGTTCCCATTGGTCTCCATCTGTAATCCAAGCGAATTTCACACCAACAATTTTGGCGTTCCTGATCAACTGCGCCAGGAACGGTTGCAGCGGTTGGCCAAGCCTCTTGGCTTCAACGATAGCGGCTGGAAGTCCGTTCTGGGCCAACAATGCATAATCAGCCTTTCGACCGTTGACATCATACTCTGGCACCACAATCGAAGGGTCTGTCGTGTCCCACCCGAGGACCTGCAGAAGCGGATCGATCAACGCCACGCGCGTGCGCGTCTCACTAACACTCAAAGTCGGGCCATGGTCGGCGATTCGCCCTTTCAGCGTTTCGATGACTTCGGTCAAATCGTCTAGTAGCATTTTGATTCTCCTGCCTATAGAAGGGGGCAGGGCACGCTTCGTAAATCACATACCGGTCGGGAGAGATGAACCGGATCCTTAAGCCCCAATCGCCCTCGAGGAAGAGACCAAGTTGGAAAGGATTGTGAACGAAGAATTCGGCCTGACTTGGAGCAATTGCCTGCAGGAACACTCCAGTCTGGCCTGTACACATTATGCCTTCCGTGATCTCAAATGGCAATGGGGAATGTGGTCGAACTGTCCGGAGCAGATCGGGATCAAAGCAGGCGAAAGTCAATGCTCCGGTACGTCTGACTTGTGATTTCGTAGATCCTGGGACAGACAGGCCAGCAGTCCTCACGCACTCCCCCCTCACCCCAAACTCCACCCACTAGCATACACCACCAACCCCAACTTGCGTGCCACCGCCAAGGAAGCCCCGTTCTTCCAAGACGTACTGTAAAGCGGCGCCCGCCCCGACGCTCGCACCGCCAGCGCCCACGCCGCCGTAACCTGTGTACCCAGCCCCCGCCCCCGGAACACCGCCGCCGTCTCCAGCCCGGCCTCCGCCGCCGTGTCCGAGCGCCGTGCGCAGAAGCACACACTCACCGCAGCGCCGTCCACCACTACCCCTGTGATCGGCAAACGCCCCGCTATCTCCTCTGCCGTCCACCCCGAAAAATGGCGCGCTAACAGAGGCAACGCAGTCACGAACACCGTGTCATCGGGTTTATCGATTGTCTTGGGAAAAGTGAACGCCGGCCCGAAGTACGCCTCTCCGCCTACCAGCGCCCTGTACCGCTCCGCATGCACAGGCGCCTCGCGAAACTCCGCAACCGGCGGCTCCTCGGCGGCAAGAGCGCCCAACTCCGCGGCGACCTCCGGCGGCACGTCCGCCCGCACAGCCCAAGCGCAACTCGACCTGCCGCGAACCAGCGCGAACTTCGGCCCAGGCTCCGGGTCTGGCTCAAGTGTCCCGCGAATTCGACCCGCGCCGTCGAGCAGATACAGCGTCCGCAGGTGAATCTCCGGCGTGCTCACGTGTCGCTCAGGGGGCCTTTCCTATCGCTCGGACAACGGCTTAACTGTCCAGATCCACCGACAGTAGCAGATCGCGCATCTGGATCGTCTCCGACAGCGTGTCGACCTCGTTGCAGCCCTCCCAGTCGACCCACACATACTCAACGCAGACGTAGCCCTCGTACCCGGAATCCCGCAGCGCCCGCACCACCCGCGGGTAATCGACCACATTGTGCTGGATCAGCGACTGCAAGCGGTTCTTGTGGCCCCCACGAGCATGAAAATGGGAGGTGTACGGGATCAGCGTCTCGCTCTCGTCGTCGCTGATCTCCCGGTACGCGAAATGCGAGTAGTCCAACGTCAGCGTCAGACCGGGCGTCATCTCCAGCATGCGCCGCGTCTGCTCCGGTGTGCGCGTCAAAGACTCAACGTTCGGCTCCACCGCGCACACACATCCCGCCGCATCCGCCAGCTCCACCCGCCAGGCCAGCTCCTCGCACGCCCGCTCAAACGAAGTCTCGTACGATTCGCCTTCCCACGGCAGACCCGGCTCGATCGTGATGTGGGTCGCGTTGCACCGCAGCGTAAATTCGACCACGCGCGCGAACAGGTCGCGCGCCTGCCTGCGTTCCTCCGCGTCGGGATGGTTTATCGCCAGATCCGGCAACCCTGGGCCCGAAGCCTGAAAATAGACATCCGCGATCTCCAACCCCTTTTCCTGTACGCGCAAGGACAGGTCCCGTGCCCCGGCCGCCAGATCGCCCATCACGTGGCTGGGATAGATGTGGGAGCGGTCCTCGAACAGTCCGATATCCACCCCCTGAAATCCCATCATCGCGATCAGCGTCAGTACGTCGTCATGCGGCAGCAGCGGAAAGGTGAAATCCGCGCACGAAAGCTTCAGATCCATCTCGCAACTCCTTCTTCGCCTGGAGAACTCTGAATCGGATGCCAAGCCTTAGTCGGCGGCCTCAATGTGAACGACGATATCGTGCGTAAACGGACCCAGATCGATTCCCGTCTCACCGCCGGAGAGGTCCTGCGACTCTCCCGGGTACTTTCCCTCCGCCGGGGAATAGAGCCGCGCCGAATAACTGCCCGCCGGCAACGTAAACGTCAGGCGGCCCTCACATGGCTGCCCCAACGTGGGGTCATCCACCTCCCGCTGATCGGCCACGTACACGACGTAGGCCCTGCCCAGCTGCGCCAGCGTGATCGCGATCGTGTTGTCCGGCGTCACGCCGGCGAAGTCCGGCAGCGGCGCCATCTGCACGAAATCGACCCCATGAATGAAGGCCGACAGATTCTTCATCCAGCTGCGGATCATCGTCTGCGAGGCCGGCGTACCCGCCTCCTGCCCCCCGGCCTGGATCGAAAAGTCGATCATGTTGTAATGGCCTCCGCTGCAGATCGTCGCCCAGGCCCGTTTGCGATGCACGATCCAAGACTCCTCGTCCAGCGAGCTCGTCGCCGCGTTGTCCTCGTCGAAAACGAACGGCTTTCCCGTTTCGTGGACCGTTGTCCACACCTGCTGAATGCGTGCCAACCGCAGGTCGCGCTGCATGAATCGCGACAGCGGCGCCAGGATCGCGCCCTTGTAGGTCAGCTGCTGGTAGTCGTGCAGGTTGACCGCGTCAACCGACTCCTCCCCCAGGATCTGCTCCAACGCCGTATCGGTGCGCCAGTTTTCCACCGGCACCTGGAAAATGAGATGCTTCTTCGGCAGACCCGCCTCCGCCGCCCGTATCCGGTCGCGCACTGCCTCCTGCCAGCCATCCACCTCCGCCTGCGTGGCAAACTCGGTCTCAGGCAGCATGCCCGCCCGGGCCGTAAACGGCTCGTTGCAGACCTCGAAATAGAAGCAGTCGTACCCGTTTACCTCCTCCACAACTTTTCTCACGAAAGCCATCTGCCGTTCCGTCAGCCCAGCATCGCGGCCGGAAATATAGTCCTGCCACGGGATGTCGCCCACCCCGTTGATGTTGTTCTGGATGTTCAGCGGGTTCAGCCCCCACACCGCGTCGCTGTACGTACTGCTGAACAGCGTAAGCTCGATGATCACATCCCGCTCCTGCGCCGCCGTCAGAAAGCCGTGCAAGCGTTCGAAATATTCCGGGTTCCATCGGTCCAGATCAAACTTGGGATAACCGTCGGTGGCAAAGCCCGGCCCGCTGCGCAGCCACGGACTTACATACTCGCCCGGCAGTGGCTTGCACGGTGAATGTGGATTGATCGGCTTAACCTGTGTAGCCGGGTCGAACACCTGCAGCTCGCGGAAGAGCAGAAAGCAGCGGCTCAACGTCTGCCGCTTCTCGGCCGCGTCATCCAGATAGGCGATGTAGTCGAAGTTGCGGTTGATCACCGCACCGTAATGTTCGGTCGCCGTGATCAGCACTAGCGGCCTATCCTTGTATAGAAAATAGCGGGAGTTGTCAGGATGCAATCCAATCGGTGCTGACATGCTCTACCTCCCGCTCCTCACTTCTCGCCTACAAACCTTCATCCTTCCTGGACCGCCACCAGCGAGGGATCGTGCTCCTGGAAGTCCAGGTCATACTGCTCCCAGTAGTACTTCAAATCCTCCGACTCCCAGCCGGCATAGATCTCTTCCCAGGGGAGCACGTTGCAGTGGGGTGTGATCGACTTCACTTCGATCGGCAGTGAGGGCGGCTGATAGCGAAAATCTGTCGACAGCCGGATCTGGTTCTCCGTCCGATTCGGGATCGACTTGTGAACCGTCAGGCTGTGGAATACCAATACGTCCCCCGACTGGAAGTCGGTCTCGAACCACGCCTGCTCCATCCCCTCATCGAAGATGACATGGCGGCCTCCTGCACCTTCAGCCTCCCGCACCGGCAGGATGCCCAGTTTGTGCGAACCGCGCAGCACGCTCAGCCCGCCCAACTCACGCGGGCAGTCCCCCAGCGGAATCCAGCAGGTATAGACCGTCTTCGAACCCTGGATGAATATGTGGTCCTGGTGTGCCGGTGTCGGCGCGTTGCCCTTCGCCGGGATCATCAGGCGGGCGATCTTGAGGGCATGTACCAGCACCGTTTCATCGAAAAGATTCCCCAGCATGTCGACAATTGCCGCATTATGCGCAAGGCGATGGAAGGATTCCAGGCACTGCACGTCGCCGTAGGCTGCCGGCGGCACGCCCACGCCGCAGAAAGGCTCCATCCCGTCCGCCGAAGGGTCGGCGATGCCGTCCATCAGCTCTGTACCCGGCGCAATCCAGCCATAGTTGTCGCAGACCTGCAAGATCTTGCGCCGTAAAGCCATGATTTCATCCGCGGGCAACAGCCCGCGAAAGAACAGAAAGCCGTCCGTTTCCATCTGCCGGCGCATCGCCTGCGGATCGCCGAGTAATGCATTATGTTCCTGAAACTCAACCGCTGTAGTCATCATCTGCCTCCATTATTGACTTTCGGTCCCAGACCGTGCGCAGATGGTGAAGCCGTTGCGCATCTGAAGTCGGGCGGGCGTTCTTGGGCATGACGCAGTCCTCCGGGCGTCATCCCGGAGAGAAACTGCTCGTTAGTTTTCCAGACGGTGTAACTATATCACGCCCGTGCGGAGATGAGACGATTCACGCTTTGCCGAATGTCAATGTCCTGAGAACAGCTACACGCGAATGTGTTCCCAGGCCGTCCCTGTGGCGGGCTAATAGGGCCTTATGCTAGATAGCGTTTGAAAAAAGTCCCCTGGTGAGATAACTTTGGAGGTCTCCACCAACCAAAGTGAGTCACCAGGAGGACCTCCCAAATGATAGCCCACTTTGACGACTTCTGTCTATGGGTATATGTGCTCGTTGACGACATGTGTAAGGAACTGGAAGGACATCTGAGACGACCGGGCCCGGAGCCTGAGTGTAGCGACAGTGAATTGATAGCGATCTGTCTCATCGGCGAATGTCTGGGATGGGATGTGGAAACAGAATTACTCCATCATATGCAGGCTCATCGGGATAAGTTTCCGATCATACCGGAGCAGAGCCGTTTCAATCGGCGGCGACGAGACTTGATGCGGATTATGAACGAGATGCGGCGCATGATGTTGGCCAGGATGGAGCTCTATCGGGACGCGCATTGTGTCGTCGATAGTCTGCCCATTCCAGTGGTTCAATTTCACCTGGCGCCGCAATCGCGCGCCAGATGGTCCGAATGGGGGGCCGATTATGGGCCCGTACCCTCCAAGAAAATGATGATCTTCGGTTTCAAGCTGCATATGCTGATCACGATGGGTGGCCTCATTATCGACTTCGAGTTAGCTCCGGCTAGCGAGCGCGACTTGGCTATCGGTCACGAACTCCTCGTAGAACACTGCAATCGCATCGTCATCGGCGACAAGGCCTACGTCAGTGCTCCAGTCGCAGATGAACTCTGGCAATACAATCGCATCCGCCTGCTCACCAAGCCGCGCAGCAACCAGAGAAAACAGATCTCCGCATCGGCCCGTCGCCTCTACGATAGGGTCCGCCAAATCATCGAAACAGTCACCAGTCAATTGAACGCACAATTCTCCATAGAAACCAATCACGCACATACTTTCAGAGGCCTTTGTGCACGCCTATACACGAAGTTGACTGCACATACTCTCTGCATTTACATCAACCACCTAATGGGCGTAAGTGACTATCTTCAAATCAAGCAATTGGCCTTTCCTAACTAGCATAAGGCCCTAATAATCACTACCCACTCCCCCCGAGCTCCTCGTCTCCCACCCTGGCAATCCAATCCCGACTCCATTCCACAGCCTCAAATTCGAGATCACAGATACAGCTTGCCAGGAAGATCATGCCCTCGATGCGTCCCTCGTGAAGCCAGCGCAAAGCCGTTTCGCACTGCATCTGCATTGCCTCTAAGGGCATGGGGATGTGTAGGCCATAATCATACATGTACAGCCCTAGCAGCTTGCGGCTACGGGGCGCAAGCTTTTCGCACCGGGCGAGGTTCTCCTCCAGATCCTCAAGGTCGGGCGCTTCCCACGTCCACAGAGAGACCCAATCGCACAGTTCAAGATGGGCCGCCAGAGGCATCCCGAGCTGATGGGTGTAGAGAGTAACACCGAGCCCCAGCCTGCGCCCGGCAACCTCGAACTGGCTGCGCAGCGACTGAAGTTCCTCTACGGACAAGACACCCATAGCGCCTTCGTCCTGCGCTCGTCTGAAGAAATCATCCATAAAGACGCCAACGATGTTCGGATTACTCGCCGCCAACTCCAACACGTGCCTGCGCTCCTCTTCCGAAGAACGCCCCGCGCCGCCAACCACCGACCAGAAGACCTTCTTCAGCCGCCGGAAAGGGATCGCATACTGGTCAAAGGGCATCTCCGGCTTGTCATGGTAGCGCACCATGATCATATTGGGCACGTCCATATAAAAAGCAGCCTCCACCGGCGTAATCCGCGAGGAGCGAGTAATATCCCATCCTGTGTCGTGACTGCCTGCCTCATGACCCCAAAGCCACATCCGATCGCGTACTGTTTCCATGGTATCGTTCCTCGTAAATGAGTTAAGGGAAATGCTATAGTTTTAGACCGCCTGCGGTTAGACCTTCCACGAACAGACGGCTGGTAAAGGCAAACAGGAGCACTAGCGGCAACGACGCAATAATATAGCCCGCCATCTGTGTTCCAATTTGCTGCCCGAGTTGATCATCGAAAATCAGCAGCGCAACCGGAATTGTAAACAATTCCCTTTTGGTCCCGATTGTCAGGTAGGGCCAGAAGATATCGTTCCAGGTGCCCAGTACCTGCAAGATCGCGACCACGCCGGCGATGTGCTTGGATAGCGGGAGCGCGATATTCCAGAAACACCTGAATTCGCTGGCACCATCGATACGTGCCGACTCGAAATACTCTGAAGGGATCGAAGCGAAAAATGTGCGCATCAGAAAAACCGCCATCACCTGACCCGCGGCGATGTATGGCAACAGCAGCGCCCACATCGTCTGAAACAGGCCCAGCTTGTGCACCACCACAAAACGCGGCACCAGCGTCAGGATGGCTGGAATCATCAACAAGGACAGGATAATTACAAACACCGTGTCCTTGCCCAGAAAGTCGAAACGAGCGAACACATACGCTGACAACGAGCCGAAAAGGAGCACGCCTATACAGGAAACCGCGCTCACAATCACACTGTTCAGGATCGACTGCGAGACAACTCGCCAAGCGGCCGGAAATGTCTGATGATAGTAAATCGGGAAGGTGAGCCCCCACGGGTTGAAGTCAAACTGCGCCCGCGACTTGCCGGCGATAAACAACGCCAAGAGCATCGGCACCATCATCAATACGATTAATATCAGAATCACCGGGATCGGCCAGCGCCGCCCCCAGTAACTCGCAAGACGACGCCAGCTACTGGCTTGTTCCTTTTCAGGCCTGCCTGCTTGAGCAGTGCTCACCAAGATTTCCTCCCGGCCTCCATTGGTGCCGCGTGCCCCCGTAAAAAATTCGCCGTTATATCTGGGGTAGGTAGAAACGGATACCCAGATCTTTTCAGGTGGCTTGTCAGGCGCGTTCCTCCCGAAAGATTCGCATACTGATTAGGGTCAAAAGCAATATCGTGACAAAAATGAATACACCGATCGCGGAAGCATATCCCATTCGATGATAGTTGAAGGCGTTGTAGTAGAGCCAAAGCCCTGGCACCATCGTCGACTTGATCGGCCCGCCTTCGGTCATCACGAATACGACCTCGAAAATCTGGATGCTGGCGATGATCGCACGCACGAGATTGAGCTTGATCTGGCCAAAAACCAGGGGAATGTCCAAGCGCCAGATCCTCTGTAGCCTGCTGGCGCCGTCCAACTCCGACGACTCCAGTATCTCAGCATTGATATTCTGCAGCCCGGCCAACGTGATCAGCGTGTTCACTCCGTTTACCCATGGGAAACCGGAAAAAGTGAGCGCCCAAATCGCGACCTTTGGGTCACCCAGCCACACACGTGTCCAGCTTTCCAAGCCAATGCCGGTCAATAGGGCATTGAGCAATCCGACAGAGCCGTCATAGATAAATCGCCAGAGCAGAAAGACAACAATGCCCGGAATGATGGCCGGCAAAATCATGCCGATGCGAAACCAGTACTTCCACCGTATGCTCTTGATTGCAAAGATCAGTTCCGCCACGACCAGCGGGATCACGGTGGCCTGAAACATGATCCAGACCGTAATGATGCCCACGTTTCGCAGCGACCGCAGAAAGGTCCTGTCCTGCGTAAACATGCGCACAAAGTTGTCCACGCCAACCCATGTGGCAGGCAGCCCGATGTCCCATTCGAAGAAGGAATGGTAGATGGCCAAAAACGCGGGGTAGTAGTCAAATACAAATAGACCGAGCAGCGTGGGCAGCAGCACGGCATAGTAGGGCAAAGCATGACGGACGCGCTGTCTTAGGCCGCGCCTTGCCCCAACGCTTTGCCAAGCGGCCTGCTGGCCGGTCCCAACGCCTCCCAACCGGCCAGCAAGCCAGGATTTCAATAGACCCATACGGAGTGGGGACTACCTACTCAAAACCAAGCGCGGCACAGTCCACTTCGTTGTCGCTGATGAAATCTGACGCGTACAACGTCATGATCTCATCAATCTGCACGACTGCGTCGTCGAGCGTCACCTGGTCAAGAATATATGCGTTCTTGAGATCCCAGATCTCCAGACGAGACTCCAGGTTGGTCTTGTCATAGTAGGTCCACATGGCCGCTTCGCCCTCGTGGTCCTGGAGATTTTCCAGAATCGAAATCAGATCCGGATCGGCTGGTGTCGCGCCCTTCTGCAGCGGCAGTACGTTGCCCAAATCGTTGATCAGACGCTCCGCGTTCTGTGGCGCGCTCAGATACATCAGGAAATCGGCAGCAATATCGACAACCCCGTCCTCAACAGCGGTCTTCGTGATCGCAAAACCGCCCGGCGCTCCACCTATAGGGGGCGCAGGTGTCCCTGTGCAAACCGGTGAACTCTCCGCCGTGCACTTGGGCGCATAAAACATCCCCCATTCAAATTCGATGTTTGGGTTCAGTTTGTTCTGCTTCACCCGCCAACTCCCATCCTCTACCACAACGATATCGCCCTGAAGCCACCGCGTGATCGCATTGGCGTTCTTGTCCGTCCACGCCGGCGTGCGATAGGCGGCAACCTCCTTCATCAGGCGCATCCATTCTCGATACTCAGGTGTTTCCGCTCTGAATATGCCCCTGTCGATAGCGCAAGCTACCTCCTCAAAGTTGGCCGGACCGCCGTCAGGATTCACCTGGGGCGTTAACTCCGCCATAATGCTGCCCCCCAGCTGCCCCAGCGTCTCATACATGAACCAGGAACCGATGCCTCCATAGGGAATGTATCCGGCGTCTTCCAACGCCTGAAAGACATCGAGTAACTCCGCTAACGTCGTTGGGACCTCGACCCCGACTTCCTCAAAAATATCCTTGTTGTAAAACATCATCGAGGTCACAATCGAGTAGTTGAGCGTGTAGTGCGAACCCAATATACGGTTCGCCTGGAACGGCACTTCGTAGAAGAGATCCAACCATCGGTCGCTGCCAGGCTCGCCCGCCTCGACGTAATGATTTGGCGTGTCCAGGTAGGAATCCAGGTTGACCCACCAATCCTTCCCGATCTCCTCTACTTGGTCCCGAGTCAACGTATAGACAACATGGGGTATTGTGCCGGCAGTCATGTTTGTGACAATGTACTCGCGACTGCTGACATCGCCAGGGGGCGGTTGGATCAACTCGATCTCTACGCCGGGATGCAACGCCTGGTACTCTTCGATCAGCGTAAGGATCATGTCGTGAGGATTGGGGTTCGTTTCGCTCCACTCCATGCTTTCAGAAGGGTAGTAGGATCCAGGATTCACGGTGAGCTTGCCTGTCAAGGCTCCTGATTCGCCACTATCCATCGCCTCGTCAGCCGCCATATCCTGGCCTGTTTCCGAGGCCGGGACGGCAGCGCACGCCGAAGCGAATAGCGCTAGCGCCAGAAAAATGCCAATGATCGGAAATCGTTTCACTAACATGATGGCTCCGCTCCTTTCTCTATAGGATATCGCTGATTTGAGCCCTTCACGGTGCTCTGGGCACTACTGGCCCGACGTTATACGATGACGGGCTCAGTCTTTCTTGTCCATCACGCGTGCCTAATCCTCTACAACTGGCGGTTTCGGTGGTTGCTGAACCCTTGGTCTGTCAGGGACCACGGCCCTGGAATCGATTCCTCCTTTCTCAGACCGAAGACAAACGCGAAATATAGGGTTTCCGGCTCAATCCCCGTGACAGCGTTCAGGTGTCGCACTGGGATGAAGGAGATGCACATTTCTACAGAGATACAGGCGGTTCATTAGCTGTAACAGCCCTCCCGGAATCTGAAACGGCGTCCGCTGACTATTAGGCTTCTTTCCGGGAGGAGTCACACGCTAGGCATCAAGCACCAATTTTCATTTGGGCGCGAAGAGTGCGGTCGTCGAGCCTCGATAGCTGCTCGGTATTGCTCTCCAAAGCGATAAAACTGAACTGAAAGGTGTCGATATGTCAGGTGATGCGAACAAATTCAGTATAGTGAAGTGCGCTATGTCTGTCAAACAATATATTTTTGACATAGGGGCCAAGATGAAGCTATGGAATACTGATAACTGCTCAAGGGATACCTCTGAACTGTTCCTCAGGATCGGGTAGAGCACTTCTTCCCAAGTATAGGATTTGGATCTCTCGAAATCCGTCCCCGGGCCCCTCGCGGAGGGAACGGCCCCCACATCTGCTAACATTTGAGGAGGTCTCTTAGATCAATACCTGCTTAAACAGACTAGCCTACACATCTTCTTAGGACCGCGGCACGATCTTTTCCCCCAATCGTAGAGATCCCGCCTTGCATTCGCCCCCATTTCGGTACGAAACCGGATAAGCAGATACCCCAAAATCATTTGACAGCCATAATTTCACCGTGCCATAATTATTTAATCCGCCGCCGCTTTGAAGGGTGCGGTTAAAGTTTTAGACGCTCGCGCAAGGCCTCTAAAGTAGCCTCTGCGCCTGTTCCCGACTCCGCCCCCGATTCCCCGCCCACTGCAGCGGGCGGGGGGCAATCGCCAGCTTGGGAGGAACCATGCCGATTCGCTTTCGCGTCCTGTCGTTCTGGGCAATGGCAACTCTGCCCCTCTTGCTAGGCAGCTGCTATCCCTTCCAAAGAGACATTACCCAGATCCTGACACCTGCGGCGCCCCTTCCCGTGGCCGAAGCCACAGAGCCGCCCGAGCCGGAAGTGGTGACCTTGACCGCAACCGTGCATGTCAACGCGCTTCGCGTGCGCCAGGCTGCCAGTGCAGAGATGCCAATTATCGCCGGCCTGCTCAAAGGTGACGTCATCACCGTGATCGGGCGGACCGAAGACGGCAGTTGGCTAAAAGTGGAGGTGCCGGACGTAGGGACTATCGGCTGGATCTGGGGCGAAGACGTATCCTTAGACGGGGACACCGCCGCCTTGTCTGTTCCTGAAGACGGGCAGGTGGCCGCTGAACCGGAAGATGCGACGGAAGATGCTGTGGCAGAAGAGGAAACCGGCGAAACCGAGATGGCCGCCGACGAGGAGAAGACCGACGAAGAGGCGATGGCGGTCGCCGATCTGGAACCAAGCGTCACAGTCCACGCTCAGGAAGTGATCAAGGGTCAAGTCACCGTTGCAGAAGCAGTAGTTCCAGTGGAAGGTTGGGTCGTCATTCATGCCGACGATGCCGGCTCTTTCGGGCCGATCATCGGTCAGGCGCATCTGGAGCCCGGTGTCACGACCGACTTGGCTGTAGACATAGACGTCGATGCCGCCACCGAGACACTCTATGCCATGCTCCACACAGATGGCGGGGTCTTCGATGTCTTCGAGTTTCCTGGCACCGATATGCCGGTACTCAAAAATGGTGCGCCGATTAGCCCGGCTTTTGCTGTAACGTTCTCCGAAATGTCCGTCTCTGACGAACAGGCGGACGCCGAGGAGGCTGTACCCGTCACGACACCGACCGACGAGCCCCTTCTCAAGGTTGGCGATGTCACCAGACACCTGGCAATCGTCACGACCCGTGCACTGCGCGTGCGCAGCAAGCCGGAAACCATCGCCGAAGTCCTGGCAGGCGTCGCCGTCGGTGAAGCCTATCCTGTGGCCGGGTTCAGCTCCGATGAGCATTGGGTTGCAATCTTCTTCCCCGGCATCGAGGACCCGGTCTGGATTGCAGCCTCGCTGGTGGAGTTGCGGGACATAGAGTTGAGAGTGCAGATGGGTCGCGCCACCATCGAAACCGGCCAGGGCGGCCGCTTGCGTCTGCGCGGCGGGCCCTCTCTTGAGGCGCCGATCGTCGGCTTCGTTCCCGACGGTGAAACCTACGATACACTCGGTTACAGCGAGGATGGCGAATGGGCACTGCTGGTCGGAACAGGGGGGGAGGGCGCCACCTGGGCCTCAATCTCGTTTCTGATTTTTCAGTAGCGGATTTCTACTGCCGGCCGTAGTCAAGGGCCGGCGAGTCCCCTTCCAATAGGTCTGAAACAACACAAAGAGCGGCAGTCTCACACAAAGACAGCCGCTCTTCTTGTGTACATTATTTCCACCTGACCTGGCTACTAGCGCCAGCGCGTGGAACCTGCAACCCGCGCAGAAGCGCCGCGCCGAAAAACGCTATTCGTCGCGCGTAAGCGCCCACGAATCCGCCCAACTCTCCGGAATGGGGAGGTTGTTGGCGTAAATCAGGTTGATCAACTGGCCGTGGTGATGGGCCTCATGTTCAACCAATCGGTAGTAACCGGCCAGCGGCGTCGAGCCATTCTCAAAGACTTTCAGCCAGTCCACCTTCTCGAAAGCCGCCAGCAAGGCCGCGTCTGCCGCCTCCATCCCCTGTCGCACCCGTTCAACTGGCAGCACTTCCCCGGCCGGCGCCGGTTTAAGGCTGCAATCCCAGCCTTGCATTCCCCCTTCAAGCAACACGGGCGGCCAACTCTCCTGCGTGCCCAACATACAGTAAAACTGATAAAGGATATTCTGGGATTCGGTGAAGGGTAGGCGAGCGTTCAGATCGGCATCGACCAGAACATCCATAAAATCATAAGTGCGTCCGCGCAGGTCCTGCCAGTGGATCTGTACACTCTCCAAAATGGACTGTGACATCTTCTCCTCGTTTCTTGCGATTCTGTTATGTCGTCAAAGACAGGTAGGGAAAAAGGTGTGAACAGTGATTTATGACTCGTAACTGCTGGTTGCACCGGCTGCCTATCACTGGTATCGGTCTGAATCAGTATAGCACAGTGGTACTTCCCGGGACCGTTGTCCAGACTGGTGCGCTGCGATTTTCGGAGATTCTTGTTCTGCTACCGCGCCCCTAAGATCTACAGCGGTCAATCCCCACTTTATGATGCTTGTATACCCACAACTGACTAGCGCGCGTAGGCAGCCTATGATACGATCCAAAGCAACAGACAATGGTCGAACCCGAGGCGGCTGCACGTGTCCACTCCACTCCAATCGAGTTCAAATAGCCAAGAAAAGGCATACCCGAATATCCTGCTGATCACCAGTGACCAGCAGCATCTTTCAACCCTAGGCGTCACTAATCCCCGCATCCAGACCCCCGCACTCGACCGGCTCGCCCGCGAAGGCGCCCGCTTCGACCGCGCCTACTGCAACAATCCCGTCTGCTCCCCCTCGCGCTCATCGATCATCACCGGCCAGTACCCCGCCTGGCACGGCTGCTGGACCATAGGAGTCAAGCTGGGCGAAGACGTTCCTACCGTCGGCGACCTGTTGCACCAGCACGGCTACGACACCACCCTGATCGGCAAAGCCCACTTTCAGCCGCTGGCCTCGCGTCCGGAACAGACCTCTCTCGAGTGCCAGCCCACCCTGCGCGATCTCGACTTCTGGCGCGACTTCCATGGCCCGTGGTATGGCTTTCAACACGTAGAGGTTGCGCGCAATCACGCCGACGAAGCCCACGCAGGTCAGCACTACGGCATCTGGATGGAGGAAAATGGCCTGGCCAACTGGAAGGACTACTTCCAGTCCTGGCCGCCCGACCCCAATGCGGCCAAACGGGAGCATGCCTGGGATCTGCCGGAGGAGTACCACTACTCAGTTTGGACCGCCGACCGCACGATCGCGGCTATCGAGCGCAGCGCCGCCGACGGCAAACCCTTCTTCCTTTGGAGCAGCTTCCACGATCCCCATCCGCCCTACCTCGTATCCGAACCGTGGGCGTCGATGTACGATTTTGAAGACATGCAACCGGGCACGCTGGAGCCGGGCGAACTCGATGCGATGCCGACCCACTTTGCCAAAACGCAGCAGCGTTATCCGGACTTCTCAGCCTGGCAGGAGACTGCGTTCGGCAATCACGGATTCAACAGCCATCTGTTTGAACCGGACGCCCTGTGCAAAAATATGGCCGTCTACTACGGCATGGTCAGCCTGATGGATCGCGAGATAGGCCGCATTCTGGACAGGTTGGATCATCTGGGCATTGCCGACAATACACTCGTCGTTTTCAGCACCGACCACGGCCACTTTCTCGGCCAGCACGGGCTGATCGCCAAGGGCGCCTTCCATTACGAAGACCTGATCCGTCTGCCCTTTCTGGTGCGCTGGCCGGGGCGCGTTCCCAATGGTATGGTGAGCAACTCGCTCCAGTCGCTTGTCGACCTGGCGCCCACTTTCCTGCACGCGGCCGGTATCGATATCCCTGGGGAGATGCAAGGCGCCGATCAGTTGGACGTTTGGGCCGGCGCAGCCGCCGAAGCACGCGACCACGTACTCGTCGAAAATCGTCACCAGCCCACCGCGCTGCACCTGCGCACGCTCGTGGACCAGCGCTACAAGCTAACGGTCTACCGAGGCCACTCATATGGTGAACTGTTCGATCTGCAGGGAGATCCGGAGGAGCGCCGCAACCGCTGGGATGATCCAGCCTTCGCCCAAGTCAAATCAGACCTGCTGCAGCGCTTTGTGCAGGCTGAAATGGAACGGGAACCAACCCGCTTCGAACGCATCGCCGGCGCATGATTGCAGTGAAGCCCCAATGAATCCTCTGCCTACCCGGCAGAGTATGCTCCGCCAAGGCCGGGCGCCCATTTGGCCGGTCGGCTGCAAGCGGCCTTCCTTGGTCGTGGGATACCCCCCGCAGCGCCTCCAAGCAACTCGACCCGCCTGTGGTATCTCGTCATGGCGGCCCAGCGACTGTTCACAGGTGTCGCAGAACTGCCTGCCGAATGCGTCGGCTGTGGTAAACTACAACTGAAACTATAATCCGTTTCACATCAGGAACTTCGCGCGCAATTGCGAAATAGAAGCCTGCTCTTGAACCCTACTTGGAAGGCGAATCGGCAATGCACCCTGCAAGGCGCGCCCAAACCGAATGCAATGAAGGTCTAACTAACCCCTGCATTTCAGACCGCTACAATTGACCAGATACCGACATCACAATTCAGCCAGTTTCACTCCCATCAAACATCCATTTACGGAGCACAACAATGAACCTTGAACATGTCGCAATCAACGTACCTAACGTCCGCGAGCAGGCACAGTGGTGGAAGGAGCATCTGGGGCTGCAAATCGTTTCCGCCGGCGATATTCCCCCATACATGAATTTCGTCTACGACAACAACGGCAGCATGGTAGAGTTGTATAGCAATGAAGAAATGGAGCACCTGGACTTTGCCCAGATCGATCCTTTCAACCTGCACTTTGCCTTCAGCGTAGACGATATGGAAAGCGAACGCGAACGTCTGATTAAGGCCGGCGCTACGCCCGACGGCGAGATCAACAACACACCCTCAGGAGACAAGCTCTGCTTCCTGCGCGATCCCTGGCAGGTAACCGTGCAGCTTGTCCAACGCAAGAAACCCATGGTCTAAGCAGCGATCAGTGATCAGCGACCTCAACCGGCCGCGAGCCGTCGGTCACTGGCAATTGCCGTTGGAGCGCCAACCATGCCAACTCCAGTGAAGATGCCCCAACTGGGCGAGACCGTCTTCGAAGGGACTGTCGCCCGCTGGCTCAAACAGCCTGGGGAACCGGTGCAGCGGCAGGAACCGCTGCTCGACATCACTACCGACAAAATCGACACTGAAGTGCCCGCGCCCGCAGCCGGAATCCTGCTCAAGATCCTGGCCGACGAGGGAACAACGGTTCAGGTTGGCTCCGTTATTGCCTACATCGGTGACAGAGAAGAAGAGATTATTGAAGAGGTAGAGGGGCAGGGGGAAACGGAAGCGTCGGGCAATCAGACCGACCGACCGGCCCCCACTTCCTCTCTCTCCGTATCCCGGCGCGCCGGTGAGGCTGCTCCTGCTACGAAACCGGAAGGCCACGCCTTCGTCAGCCCTGTCGTCGCCCGTATCAGCGCTGAAAACAATATCGACCTGGACGAAGTGCGGGGCAGCGGGCGCCAGGGGCGCGTCACCAAGAAAGATCTGTTGGCCTTTATTGAAGCGCGTAAGCAACGGTTGCCGGCAACGCAGCCCGCTGCCGGAGCCGCGCCCGGCGAAGACGAGCTGCTGCAGCCCCTCTCGAACATGCGGCAGGCGATTGCCGAACACATGAGCCGCAGCGTACGCACCAGCCCCCACGTCGTAACGATCTTTGAGGCCGATATGACGGCCGTCGTGCGCCACAGAGCCGCCCATAAAGAGGCATTCGCGCAAAAGGGAGTCAATCTGTCCTTCACCCCCTACATTGTGGCTGCCGTCGCGGCCGCGTTGCGCGAAAACCCGATGGTGAACAGCCGTTGGACCGAAGAAGGCCTTGTACTGAGCCAGCGCATCCACGTGGGTATCGCCGCAGCCGTGACAGACGGGTTGGTTGTGCCCGTCATCCGGGACGCCGATGAATTGAATCTGCAGGGTCTGGCGCGTACGGTCAACGATCTGGCCGACCGTGCCCGCCGCGGCGAACTGTCGCCGAACGAAGTGCGCGGCGGTACCTTCACCGTCACCAACCACGGCACGAGTGGCAGCCTACTTGGCACGCCCATCATCAATCAACCCCAGGCTGCCATTCTGGGAGTCGGCAAGATCAGCAAGCGAGCAGTCGTGAACAGCGGCGGCAGCGCCCCCGCCGACCCCCTTCTGCCCAGCGCCGACGATACCATCTCCATCCGTCCAATGTGCTACCTGAGTCTTGCCTTTGATCATCGGATCCTGGACGGCTTTGGCGCAGACAGCTTCCTGGCAGATGTGGTAGGACGGCTGCAAAACTGGGGCACGTAACGACAGCGGTTAACCATTCAGTACACTGCAGTGACCGGTGATTACCGGCCAGCGGCAACTGGAGTTAGCGGAGGCATTTGTGGCAAGCAACTATGACTACGATCTGATCGTCATCGGCTCCGGGCCGGGCGGCTATGTGGCCGCGATTCGCGCCTCGCAGCTGAATCTGAAGACTGCCCTCATCGAACGCGAGCATCTGGGGGGCGTCTGCCTGAACTGGGGCTGCATCCCCAAGAAGTCTCTCATCAAGAGTGCCGAAGTACTGGATACGCTGCAACATGCGCAGGAGTTCGGCCTCACCTTTGACAACTTGCAGGTGGACTACGGCGCTGCCGTCGATCGCTCTCTGCAGATCGTGGGCCGCCAGACCAAGGGCGTTGGCTTCCTGATGAGGAAGAACAACATCGACGTAATCGAAGGGCATGCACGTTTCACCGATGCCAACACCCTGCAGGTCAGCGCCGGCCCGCTTAACCCTGATGGCGAGACGCGTACCGTCACTGCCGCCAGTTTCGTGGTCGCCACCGGCGCCCGTGCCCGAGACCTGCCCGGCGTCGAAGCCGACGGCGAACGCATTCTGCAGTATCGCCACGCCATACGACTGAACGAAATCCCCGACTCACTGCTGGTGGTGGGCGCGGGACCGATCGGTATGGAGTTGAGCCACATCTACGCCACCTACGGCGCAAAGGTAACGATCGTCGAAATGCTGGACCAGGCCCTGCCGCTGGAAGATGCCGACGCGGCGCAGGAAGTGGTGAAGGCCTTCCAAAGAAGGGGCATCAAAGTGCTGACCTCGAACCGCACCGAGGACTTTGAAGTCGGCGAGAGGTCGGTCACCGTAACGGTCAAGAATGTGAACGACGGTAGCGCCCAGACTTTGGAAGTCGAGAAGGTGCTGGTGGCGATAGGGATTTCACCCAATACTGAGGAAGTCGGTCTCAACGCCGCCGGTGTAGCCCTCAACCAGGACGGCTTCATCGAAATCGACGAGTACATGCGCACCAGCCGTGACAACATCTACGCGATTGGCGACTGCACCGGCAAAATGCCGCTGGCGCATGTGGCCAGCGCACAGGCGATCGTCGCCGCCGAAAGCATCGCCGGCCAGGCGACGACGCCGATCCCGGCCGAGCGCTACATCTACATGCCCCGCTGCACATTCTGTGTTCCCCAGGTCGCCAGTCTCGGTATGACCGAAGCCGAGGCGCAGGAGGCCGGCTACCCTGTCAATGTGGGTAAATTCCCCTTCATGCCCAACGGCGCCGCCCAGGCCCAGGGCGTGCGCAACGGCTTCGTCAAGATCGTCGCCGATCAGCGATACGGCGAAATTCTCGGCGCCCACATCGTCGGCCCCAATGCAACCGAGCTTCTGCCGGAGCTCTCCCTGGCGCAGATGATGGAGCTCACACCTGCCGAAATCGCGCACAACGTGCATGCCCACCCGACTCTGGCCGAAGTGGTAATGGAAGCGGCCCACGGCGTTGAGGGCATGCCGATTCATATGTAGAGGCCCATGCGTATCGAATCCGACCAGCACAGGCCGTCTGGGACAGCCGCGAATCGAAAACGCAGTGCGCTAGAGGCACTCTGCCGGCAGCACGGCGTCGCTATCCTCTATAGTTTCGGCAGCCGCGCCAGGGAGACGCTGGCATGGCTGGACGATCCGGATGCTGTTCTCGCCGCCGGCCCCTCCGACGTGGACCTGGGCGTGAAACCGCTCCCAGCTACCGAATTCAGTTGGAAAACAGAGGTCGCGCTCGAGCAGGCACTGGAGGATCTACTGGGTGTAGAGCGCATCGATCTAATCAACCTGGACAACGCCAACCCCTTTCTTGCGGCCGAAGTCATTCATGGCGAACGGCTCTACGCCGAGAGCGAATACGCGGCCGATAACTACGACCTCTATATCCTGCGGCAAGAGGGCGACCTCGCGTATTTGGAGGAAGAGAGAGCGCGCCTGCTCCTCGGTATATCCAAATGACACCGAGCTATCTCTCCCGGCGCGTCGTTGTCGACCGCTTTTCCCTGCTGAATCATATGATCAGGCAGATCCAGCAGTTACCCCTACACAATGAGGAAATCTTCTTTGCCGACAGCCGCAACGTCCACACAGCCGAGTCATGTCTTCGCCGAGCCTTGGAAGCGTTGTTTGATCTAGGACGTCACATTCTGTCTAAGGGCTTTGGGCTTCCTGCAGCATCCTACAGAGACATAGCTACGCATCTGGCGGAGCGAGAAGTCCTCGATGAAGGTGAAGAAAAGCTCTTTGTACAGATGGCAGGCTATCGAAACCGGTTGACCCACGTCTACCACGAAGTCAGCTCGGCAGAACTCTATCGGGTATGCGTCGAGGATTTGGAAGACTTGGCGACCATCCGCTCGGCCTTTCAACGCTGGATCCGAGACAATCCACACAGAATCGATAATCCCCTGACCGATGCCGATGGACAAGCCTGAATACGCCGCCCTTCCTCTCGACATCACCGTCCGTTTCGCCGAAACCGATCAGATGGGCGTCGTCCACCACAGCGAATATGTAGTCTGGTTCGAGGCCGGGCGCGTCGCCTGGATGGCAGCGGCCGGGATGCCCTATACCGAGATCGCCGGCGCCGGCTACAACTTCGCCGTAACCGAACTGCAGTGCCGCTACCGCAACGCCATTCGCTTCGGCGACGCCGTCCAGGTCATCACGCGCTTGGAACTGCTGCGCAGCCGCCAGGTCGAGTTCGTCTACGAAATCTGGAACCCGCACACCGGCGCCGTCTACGCCGACGGCCATACGCGGCACACCTGCGTAGACGACGATGGCCGCATGTCGCGCCTGCCTGAGTGGATTGCGCAACGACTGACGGGAAATGTGGGAGGTGAAGCGAGCGGGGAAAACGCCTGACACTTCTGCAAAGGCGCCGTGCAGACCCATAGAGTTTACGTCTGCTGGCTTGGTAGGAAACGTCTCTATCCCTGCACAAACTCCGCAGAAACCGCCTCCCCATCGGCCTCCAGGGGCGGCAGTTCCTCCAGGCTGGTCAGGCCAAAATGTTGCATGAACTGGTCAGTAATGGCGTAGCGGATTGGCCGGCCAGGTCCTTCGAGACGGTCGAACTCCTCTACCAGGCCCTGCTGTAGCAGCTTGCGCAGAACGCCGGAACAGTCTACACCTCGCACCGCCTCCACCTGTGCCCGCGTCACCGGATGCAGATAGGCGACAATGGCCAAAGTCTCGAGGGCCGGCGCGCTGAACTGCACACTCAAGTCCAGATTGAGAAAGTCCTCCACCACTTGGGAAGCGGCAGGGTTTGTCACAAGCAGAACGCGCCCGTCGCGGCGCTGCAAGCGCAGCCCCCGATTCTCCTCCTCATACTCCTGCTGCAAAGCGGTCAACGCCTTGGTCACCTCTACTTCAGGGCAGCTCGAGGCTTGGGCAAGCTGCGCAGGCGTAACCGGGTCCCCCGCCACGAACAGCAGGCTCTCCAGAAGGGCACTCAACTTCACGTTTCCCACTCATCCTCAAAAGGCAGATGGCGCATACGCACGTCCAACTTGCCGAGCCGCAGTCCCATGTCCTCTTCAATGATATCCCGCGTCGACTCTACCACCTCGTCAGTTTTCATCGGCACATCAATATTGGGCGCGGTCTCGACCTCCAGTTGAATGTCAACCGCATTGCCGCGCGACTTAACATCCGGAAACACCGTAATCACATCGGCAAGCTGGTCCAGATGCCAGGTCAGGCGGCGCGCGATGCTCTCTGTGTCCAGCTCCACCGAGCTGCCTTTCACCGTCTTCATGCGGACCCCGCGCTGGCGGTGGGGCCATAGCTCCAACCACAGCAGGCTGCCGAAAATGAGAACCACGACGAAGCCCACCGCTACCTGGCCGATCAGGAAATTCATGCTGTTCAACTGCTGCTGCACGCGCAGAAACTCCTGCGCCGCCACCAGACCGCCCACGAGCGCACTAAAGGTACTGTCTGGAAAAATCGTCGTATAGACAATGCCAGCCAGCAGAACTAGCCAAAGCACAACGACGACGATTCGATTAAATGCGTTGATCACGTCCGGTTTCGGGCCTTTAGGACATCTGCTGGTTTCCGGTTGTCCATTCGTCAGGCTAAGGAGAAGGTACCACCGGAAACATATCGTCGACTTTCAGCGCTGCAATAGGAAACTCCGTTCTTCGATTATACATTACAGCTTTATACCCCGCGAAGCTAAGGATTTAGCGTTTCCTCCTCCATGCAGGGCCATAAGTCAACGAGGCCAGCACCAGCCAGATGAGCCCGCCAGCCAGGCTCAGCCTCAATCCAGTCTGCCAAGTAGTCGGCATGTACGACAAAACGACCTCGCTCCCGCCGGCCGGCACCGGTACCCCTCGAAACAGCACATTGGCCGGAACGACATCCACCGGCTCGCCGTTGACCGTGGCGTGCCAGCCGGGATAGTAGGCATCCTTCAATATAAGAAAGCCTGGCCGTTCGGAGTTAACATGGATGACGATCCGCTCGGGCGCGTAAGAGATTATCGACGCTTCTCCTCCGGCTGCCATTGAGTCGGCCTGGTCCGCAAGCCCCCAATCCACAACCGCCTCGGCGCTGGCCTCGACGACCGCCGTTTGAGAGGCGCCCACCGTAGAGAGCTCGCGCAGCACTGCTACCGCGTCGTCCGGCGATGACACCTGCCGCACCGTCTCCACCAGCTGCGCTCGCCCGCTGCCCCCGAGCCGCTCGTAGATCTTGACGTCGCCGCTGTGAACGCGCTGAAAGCGACCGCGATCGCTGGGAAGCAGCGGCACGAACGTCGCCGTGCGTTCGTCTACCAACGTCACCGCCTGCACCGCCAGCCCAACGGTTGCGCTGTTTTCTGTCAATACGATCTCCACCTCGTCCACGCGGGAGGCTTCCGCTAGCGCAAAAAGGGCCAGATACTCCTGTTGACCGGTTACTCCCTCCTGATAAATGACGGGTGCGTCCGTTTCAGTTAACCCCGTCGCTGGGTCAACGTCCACTTTGAAGGCGCCCGCCTGTCGGCCCGTGAGCAACCTGCCGATAACGTGAAGTTCACCACGACTCAAGGCGGTTACTTCCGCCAGGGGTAGGTCGGGGGAGACCGCTTGGGGGACGTCCTCGTCTGCGGTCGTGAAACCAACGACAGCCACCGCGGTCGCCTCAAAACTGTGCGGCACGTCAACAGTCAGTCGGTCCCCGCCGCCAGACCCTTCACCGACGCGATCACTCGCGCCATTGGCTGTGAGAGTTGCGCCGATCTGACGGTCGTAATAAACATCGTCGAACCACACGTCACGCACCTTGTCGGTAATCACAAAGCGGACGTCCATCAGGTCGAGAAAGTCGCCGCGTGGAACTGTCTGCAACTGTTCCCGTACACGTCCGTCTGGCACCAACTCCTCCGGCGGAATCAGCAGCGAAAGAAAAGTATTGTAGCGCTGCAGAGGAAGCACGCCGCCGTCGAATCCGTCCACAGTGGGGATGCGCCACAGCAGAGACAGGTTAGGCGCCAGGATCTCCTGGGACTTGAGCGCTATGATGAACTCCGTGAAGGCGGCCTCGCTGAGTTGTGGACGCGCGCCGCCGCGCAGGATACGCCGCCAGTCGGACATGTCTCCCGGATCGAACGTGATTTCGCTGATGCTAAGCAATCGCCCCGCGGCCGCAGGGTGAAGCGCCCGCTGCGGCTCCGTAAGCAGATGAGCAGTCGCGGACCGCACGTCGTAGACGGCCTGGGGCGCAGTCGGCTCTGTGTGCGGCAGCGCACGCGCGGCCAGGAGCAGATCGAGCGCTAAGACCAAAGTCAGCGCCGCGCCGGCGCCGTGAGACAAGCGCAGCGGGACCGCCTTACTGCCGCTGGCTCCTCTCAACTTGCGCCAAAGCCACTCTGTCCCAACGCCTGCCAGTACAGCCATCCCCAGCGTATAGAGCATCATCCAGCGGGCCGGCGTGCGAAACAGGTCATAGCCGGGAATCACATGATAGAAGAGAAACGAGAAGGGGTTCCACCGGCCTAATGCCAGGAACAGGCCCAGACCGGCAAAAAATATCCCGCACAGTGTGGCCACTGGCCAGTGCCCAACTCTCCATGGCTTTCTCACGGCCGTCCCCCGCAAACTACTGACCACCGCGACCAGGACCAGCAGCAACGCCACCGCGCCCACATAAGCGACAAACTCCGTGTAACCGAGCGTGGAAAAGACAACGCTCAGATCGCGTAAGCCGTAAGAGGGCAGCAGCGTCCAATGGAGCAGTAGCGGCCGCAAACTGAAGCTGGTCACATCCACGTAGCTGAGGCCGCCGCTCCGTAACCCCAATTGGCTCAATTCCAGCGTAGGCAACAGTTGGGCGGCGGCGAGCAGGACCCCCAGCAGGACCCCCAGGAAATAGGTTAGGAAGGAGGCGGCGAGGTGACGAATACCGAAGGAATACGAACGCAGACTCGTAACCATCAGCCATGCACCCACACCGAGAAGATTGATGTAGGTCGTCTGCGTGTGACCGGCCAGCAGAGTGAGCGCCACAAACAAGGAGAAAGACAGGAGTAACGATGCGTGCTTCCAGGTGTGAGAAGCGAGACGCGAAGAACCGGAAAGCGCCTCTCTCTCTTCACTCCTATTCACTCTTTTCTCCCACGACCACCGCCCTTCCAACGCCCACATGAGCCAGGGTAGCCAGGCTGCCCCGTTCATCTGATTGATATGCCCCAGCAAGCCGCCGTAGAATCCGCTCCCCGCCAGCACCAGTCCGGTCCCGACCGAGGCCAGCCAACCGATTCCCCATCGCCGCATCAACGCGAAGCCGCCCAGCGCCAGAATCCAGGCATGGATGGCGCCGCTCCAGTAAAGCTGCCGCGTCACGGGCAGCCAGCTCAAAGGCCAATGTAAAGGATAAAGCGCCGCGGCCTGCGGATTGGCAAGGAATGGGGCACCCATAAAGACGTACGGGTTCCAGAAAGGAACTCGGCCCGCACGCAGCGAGGCGGCTGCATAGTCGCGGTAGGGATAGAAGTAGTGGAGGATGTCGCCGCTGGCCAGTACTCGGTCCGTAAACAGGAGGCGGAAGAAGAGCAGCAGGACGAAGAGAGCCAGAATCGATGAGGCTGACAGAAGGGGTAAGAAGCGGCGTATCCTGCTGAAGCGGCTACTGCTCAGAAACACCGCAAACAAATGTCCACCGGTGTTTAGTCCCTGAAACGGTACTTGATCAGCGCAGCAATGGCCGTAAACCCGTCCCGCCAGGTAAGTTTCTTGCCTTCGTGGAACTGGCGCCCGTTGTAGCTGATTGGCGTTTCAAAAATCGGGTAGTCGCGTTTGAGGATTTTGGCCGTCAGCTCGGCTTCGATTTCGAACCGTTGGCTGTGGAGGGTCATCCCTTCAATTACCCCCCGCCGAAAGCACTTATAGCAGGTCTCCATATCGGTCAAAACCGTACCGTAAAGCAGATTGGTAAACCAGGTGACGCCTTTATTGCCGATCATGTGTGTAAGGCTCATAGCCGCACGCGGGCCGCCGAGAAAGCGGCTGCCATAAACGACGTCGGTACGCCCCTCCAAAATAGGGGCGAGAAGTTTGACATAGTCCCCAGGATTATATTCAAGGTCGGCGTCTTGCACGACGAAGATTGCACCGGTCGCCGCCTCGAAACCCGTGCGCAGGGCCGCGCCCTTGCCCCCGTTGCGTTCATGATAGATGATGCGCAGATCTTTCGGCTCTTCCGCCTGTAACCGGGCCAGAATGTCCCGCGTGCCGTCCGTAGACCCGTCATCAACGATGATGATCTCCTTGTCCAGTTGAATGGAGCTGCCATTCAGATCCGTCGCGCCATCTGCATTGACCGTCAAATGGACCGCGCGCACGCGGCGGATTATCTCCTCCAGGGTGCCGATTTCATTATAGACCGGCATGATGATCGAGAGTTTTGTCTCAGGCTGGTCGCCATCTGAAGATTTCATAATACAGCAGTCGTTCGTGACCTGTCACACCAATGCTCAGAGCCGGTCACAGTTGTCCGGCTATTCACCGGCCTGATGGGCAAGAATGATCGCCTCCGCTACAGCCTTCATAGGCTTGCGGTTGTTCATACTCATCTTCTGAATGCGCCGAAAAGCTTCGGCTTCATTCATATTCTGTAGTTGCATCAGAATGCCCTTCGCGCGCTCAACCGCTTTTCGTGTTTCGAGCGTCTCCTTCAGATCATCGATCTCATTTTCCAATGTTCGAAACTCGCCGAAACGCGCCAGTGCCACCTCGACCGCAGGTGTCAAATCGCTTTCTCGGAACGGTTTAACCAGATAACTGACAACACCGGCCTCCTTGGCGCGTTGCACCAATTCCTGCTGGCTGTATGCACTCAACAGAAGCACTGGGGCCAGGCGCTTCTCCGTCAAGACCCGGGCAGCCTCAATACCATCCACGTCCGGCATCTTAATATCCATGATCACGATGTCTGGACGAAGTTCCCAACTGAGATTGATAGCGCTCTGGCCGTCACCCGCTTCGCCTACAACCAGGTATCCCAAGTTGGTGAGCATCTCTCGCAGGTCCATTCGTATGAGCGATTCATCATCGGCAATGATTATGCGCGTACGCTCCACAGTCTAACCCTTTCCTCTGGAGGTTTACCTTATCCCGGTCGCCAAACACCAAGAATCTGGAATCGGGGGCTGGCTGCGATGCTGGCGGCCAAAGGTCTGTCTCAAATGGCTGGCGGTACTGCTGGCCTCTGATCGCTGATCATCTGCCACTTCTGTTACGCTAGGACAGATTCTAAGTTGATAGAACGTTTTGGAAAAATGACAATTGCGCGAGTTCCACTGCGCGTGCCTTCGGCAGAGTCGGTGTCGTCTTCGGCCACCTGTTCAAAATGTAGTTTGCCTTTCAAGTCATCGGTTACAAGCGTATAGACTATCTGCAATCCTAAACTGAGGCTCTCATCCGGGTTGAAGTCGGAAGGCAATCCCAACCCGTTATCCAGCAGCGTTATGCGCACCTCATCTCCCAAGTCTTCGAGCGCAATGCGAATTTCGCCCCTATGTTGGTCCCGAAGACCATGTTCCATCGCGTTCATCAGCAGTTCGTTGACGACCAGCGCGGAGGCCGTGGCCTGGCTGGCTGGAAGGCGGATATTCGGCCCCTCCATCGCAATCTCTACCTGTTGTCCCGGGTTGACCGTTACCTGTTGGGCCTGTCCCAGAATGCGCTGGCAGACGTCGCGGATATTGATCGGGCGGTGTTCATCCTGGCTCAGGTATTCGTGTATCACCGACATGCTCAGGATGCGGTTGACTGCGTCGGTCAGCTGTTGTTTGCCTTCCCCTCCCTGGAATCGCCGGCTTTGAATGCGCAGGATGGCGGCAAGGGTCTGTAAATTGTTCTTAACTCGATGATGCACTTCCTGGATCATCGCCGACTTGACCTTTAGTTCGCGCTCGCGTTGCACCGTCTCCGTGGCATTATGCACCAGCACCAATACGCCATCGACCTGCGGCGCGTCATCTGTTGGCTTCGGGTTTGTCCACGGCAGTTGGCGGCGCACACGTCGCTGCATCAGGTACATGGCGCCGCGTGGCGCACGCAGAGGGAGCGCAGTGCGTATCCAGACGCGACCGTCTTCGCACTCGTGGCGTGTCTGCACACAGCAATTGGCCTGCATCGCCTGGCTCACAATCTCCTCGTCCTGCTCCTCAAGATCGGAGACCGGCGCACCGCGCATGTCCGCTACAAGACCGATAGAGCGAAACAAGTTCATGGCGATGCCGCTCATGTAGCTGATGCAGAAATGCTCATCTACCAGGTAGATACCGTCCAAACTGCCGAACCCGCCCGATATATCGGCCGTCTCGATCTCACCCTGCAACGCCATACTTTGCAGCCAGCGTACTGCATGGCGGAACGGCCGCTCCCGACGCCGGTGCCGTTCGTGCTCAATCAAATTCGTTTCGATGAGCAGGGCAGCGATCGCCTTGTTGATCGCGTTGTGGACGGTATATACCTGTTGGATAACCGGGGCGCCGCTGTTGGTACGTTCGGGGAGAATCTTCTTCTCTGCCATTCTGTTTCTGCGGTCTTCCATCAGGGCTTGAAGGACGGTTGGCTGGGCTGCCAGCGTGTAAGTCCGCCCGGTCATGTCGTCCCGATAGATGGAGGAAAGCGAATGGGGTGCAGCGTGCCGGGCAACCAGGATCTGACCAACTGAGTCGCGTTGCCTCGCACGCGATTCTATCACCTCAATCGGTGAGGACATGTCTTCCTGGGGATCCATCAGACAACAGAGCATTACGTCCGAACGGCTGACGTCGGCCGTGATGGCCAGACCGGCCTCGATCCGATACAGCAGCGCGATATCGCGCTCGGTCAATGAGGAACAAGAGTTGACCCGGCTATCCATCTCTTTACGTGGGCTTCGCTGTGCCCTTCAAAACGGCGTCACTGCCGTTTCCGTCCTCGGGAATCGTAGTTGTATAAAAAATGCCGTCGTAGAATTAACCTGTTCCCGACGGCAAGTTTCAAGACGTAAATCTATTGGCAGAGTAGTCGGACCACCGGGGCCAGACAATAAAGTGACGGCTCGACCATGCTGCGTACTAGTCGGGGAGAGAGGATTTGAACCTCCGACCTCTTCGTCCCGAACGAAGCGCGCTACCGAGCTGCGCTACTCCCCGAAAGTGTACAAAAGTATAACGCATATTGAAATCAAAGGGCAAATCGGGCTGACGACAGTTGGGCGGGACCGCATCGACTTCTGCGCGCCTAGCCACTCAATACAGAATCATCCCAAACTTCCCGGCTGCATCCTCTACTGGAGTCGTCTTGATCCGAATTCTATACAAGCAAGCCAACGTTGAACTTAATCACCGACTTTCGGGCGCAATTCCGATCTCTCTTTGGGGCCTTTCGGCAGTTCGGCGATCGTTCTCAGGGTAATATCCTGGGCAATCTCTCACACATCTGCCGATTGTCAGGTCGGCGACTGTGGGGCGTGCAGTCCAGATTTGGGGTGGAAATTCGTACACCTCTGGTAACGACTAAGCTAAAGCCAATTCGCGTCCCCGAGCAGGGCAAGTGCCGCCGCCTCTGACCACTGCAGTTATACGGTCGGGCCTTCGGCCCTCCCTTGTGCGGGGGGACTCCCCCCGCAACGCCCCCCCTACACCATGCCACGTTGGCGCCGCGTCGCCGGCGTACTGTCTATGCCGCCGGTCGCCCACCACGTCGTGCCGCGAAGCCGTCCGCCGTGACCACGGTAGGGCAGGCCTTGTGCCTGCCCACTCTCTCCCCAAAATTGGACTGCATCCACTGTGGGAGGCCTTTCCCTGTTCCCCAAGACTCCGCAGCCCTACGCGTCCGCGGGCTCTTGTAACGTCGCCAGCAACGCCTCAGCCTCCTGGCGCTTGTCCGGGTCCTCGTTGCGGGCGATGATACGCTGCAGTGTCGAGATGGCCCGCGTATCCCCTTCTTTGGCCATCTCTATCGCCATCTCGTCGCGCTTGTCGTGGTAGCTGTTGTCATATTCGCGCACTTCGAGATCCCATTTTCGCCAGTAGTATTTCAGGTCCAGGTCGGGCCAGTCCGCGTAGACCTCCTCCCACGTGCTGGGTTGGCTGTGCGGTTGCAGACTGCCGGGCGCGATCGGTTCGCTGGCCTTCTGGTAGCGGGCGTCCATCGACATCCGCAACCGGTCCGAACTGTTTGGCAGCCCCTTGTGGACCGTCATGCTGTGGAAGATCAGCACGTCCCCTTGCTCGAACGGGCTGTAGGACCACGTGCCTTCGAGCGGGTCGAGTACCTCCAGCCCCCATCGCCGGCTGAAAGTCGTAGACACCGCGCCGATGCGACCCGGCCGCTATCTGCAAGCCGCCCAGTTCGGTGGGCAGTTCGCTCAGAGGGATCCAGGCCGTATACGTGTCGGCCGTGCCTTGAATCGGGATAAAGTCCTGGTGTGGCGGCGTGGTGAAGGCTTCTCGCTGGGGAAAGATCGTGCGTCCGATGATACGGGGGTGGGGCAGTACTGTCTCGTCCAACATGCGTTCAAAGAGCCCCATCAAATTTGGGTGATGTTGGATGGCGTGGAACTCCGGCATCTTGTACATGGCATGGTACTTCTGCATGTACTCCGGCTCTGGTTCGACACAAAAACTGTTTAGGTCGGCGACCGCGTCCGCTAGCGGCCTACCGGTCTGGACCCAACCGGCAGCGCGCGCGATCTCGAGGATCTGCATGCGCAGCGCCTCAATCACCGCAGCAGGGAGCAGACCGCGGATGAACAGATAGCCGTTCCGGTCCATCCGCCGACGCAGTTCATCGCCATCGTGCAGAAATTCGGTCGAATCAAGAAAAGATTGCATTTGATTTCTCCTCTGGCGCCCGGTTCCTACAGGGCGCACTGAACTGTTTTTTCCCGCCTGGACGGCTGAACCGTTGCGTCAGCGCCAGGAGTCAAAAGGGTTGTGCGAATCGGTCAATGGCAGGGTCACACGCGCGCCGGCGATATGCGAAGCATGCGCCGCCATCGCCCATTCGAGATGACGGCGGGCGGTTCGCCCGTCGAGCAGTGGAAACGCCGGCTCGCGGCCATCGAGCATGTCGAGCATCGAGCGGGCCATGCGGTGGTGCGCCTTGACCCACTTGTAATCGTCAGGAGGTGGTTCAGATGGGATCACCTCCCAGCGGTCATCGTTGAAAAGTCCCGGACTGACCAGCGGGTGATAGTAAATATCCGGCTGATTGCTCATCGGGCCCGGCAGCGAGAGCGTGCCCGTCGTGCCGTGGATGTCGATGCGGTAGGGGCGCTCCTTGTGGTCGCCTTCATAAGATTCGAAGTCGGCGGCGAAACCGCCGTTGAAGACGTAATAGGCGCGTATACCGTTGCCCGCGACAAGGCCCATCCCCTCGGCACCCTGCATGAGATCGTCCGGCGTAGCGTCTCGGCCGTCACGCGTGATGTGCGCATGACACCAGAGAGGCTGACCCCAGACCTGCCACAAAAAATCAAAGAAGTGCGGGTAAAGGTCGAGGAACAGCTGGTTGCCCCCTTCATGGCCGTTCATACCGTGGATGCGGGCAAGGCGGGGTTCCCCGATTTTGCCGCCCTTGATGAGAGGAATGGCGACATGCTGGATGGGAGGATGGCCGCGCCAGGGGCAGGCGACAATTAACAGTTTGCCGTTCTTCTCGCAAGCCGCGACCATCTCATCGACCTGGGCCGGCGAGGCCGCAACAGGCTTCTCGATGTAGATGTGCGTATCGGCTGCCGCGGCTGCCATGGCCAGTTCATAGTGATCGCCGATCTCGCGCGTGGCGATAACGGTGACGTCGGGGCGCTCCTCTGCCAGCATCTCCCGGTAGTCGGCATAGCCCTTGGTCGCCCCCGTGCGTTCGATCGCCTGCTGGCGGCCCGCATCGTCGGGGTCAGCGAGGGCAACGATATCGGCGCCCTCTACGCCGACAAAGGCCTCATCGACATAATGGCCGAAATTCCCCCGTCCTGTGTGTCCGATAACGGCGACTCTGTAGGTCATTGTTCCTCCGTTGGAGTGAGTTTACGCGCCTCCGCCTGAGCAAGAGGCATTGACGTTGCAAGGAAGCGCCGCGGGCGAGAGAAGTTTGCATTGGTGAAAAAGATTTCCTGAACTGTGTCTCAGTCTACGACAGAGTTCAGCCTGGAAAACAATGGGGCGCCTCCAGGTTATGGGCTCCCTCAGATCTCGTCTGATCTGCCGGGCCCCCTCCCGTCTATCAGTTGCTGTTGCCTTTCAAAGAAGACCGTCCCTACGCTCTGAATGTGCTCGATCAAGTCAGGGTCACCGATGTCGCTGAAGATGGACAGATCGATCATATAAGGGCAGAAGCAGGTCATCCAGTTCAACAGCGATTCTGTGGCGCACGCTCAGCGTCAACTCAGCGCCGCCGCAGAGAGTCAGATCGATGTCGGAGCCATCCTTGTGGGAGCCTTTGGCGCGGGAGCCGTACAGAACCGCCTTTTCAACCTGCGGGTAGCGGGTCAGGACGGTACAAATCTTCTGGATAACCGAGTCTGACAGACCGCTTCCATGGCGAGTCTGAGACGAGGGATTCATGACGATTCCTCCTGCTTGAGGAGCTCGAGTCTTGCATGCAAATCCCTAAATTCCACAAAGTATCTGTCGAGAATCGCGGCAACGATCTGGGCAGCAGTGGCTTCATTATAGGTATGCGTCGTCAGGTTCCGGCTCTGGATCATCTCCATCCATGTTTCGCCGTTCTCAATCAAGTTGGCTCCAAAGGCTGCTCGGGTCGAGTCTCTCGAACCGTACAGGTTAATCACGCCGCGCGCTTCAAGAAAGTCCTTGAGCGTCTTCCACGCCAGTTCATGCGTATATTCAAAGCCCTGTATCAGCCCCTGGGCCTCCAACCGCGAGAGTCGCCGTCGCTCCGCCAGCTCGACAGCTTCCTTCAATTGGGAAAACACCTTGTTAAACTGACTGGATCTCCGGATCCAGCGGACGTCCTGACTGCTCACGGAGCAACTCCAGAAAATGGACCAATCGGCCTTCGGGAATGTTCCTTGCGGTCAAGAATTAACCGCCCATTCTGCCGTGCAGGCGAGATCCTTTCTCAGGATTTCCCGCTCTCTGACAATTCTCCCGCTCTCTAGCTCACCTCCGAAGATCTGATACGGATTGCAAACCCAGTCCCAAATCCTCTCTCAAACCCTGAAACCACTGTACCGATTTACAGCAGCCTTTCTTTGGTAATACAACCGTCTCAATGTGCTCCTTCTCAAAGGTTCCTCCAGCGCATCCACGTGCATCCGTATGCCGCCAACTGCCCACCTGCATATGTCATCATCCCCAGAACACAACAGACTCAGATAAGACTCTATTACAGCAACTGCAAACCGACTTGCACAGCCTGTACGCGCCCCCCATTATACCGCACATTCATGCTGTCTCAGCATCCCTCGTCCAGACTTATGACAGACGCTATATCTGAGGTGAAACACGCCTATTGTGCGAATACCATACGCAGCCCATACGCTACAGGAACGAAAATGGTTTTCTACACTAGCAATGGTACCCAAATGGGTTTACAACAGAGCCGCGATCTGATAAACTGTACTATTGGTTCGCTGTAGCGGTTTAGAAAATACAAACGCTCACGCGGTTAAGTGGACAGAGAATTGAAAATGGAATCTCCTCAACAACCCAAAGCCCACGCGGACGTCTACCGGCGCCTTATTGGCTTTCTGCGACCCTACTGGAAGCAGGCTGCCTTTGCATACGTCTCGGTACTCTTCGCTTCGCTCCTCAATCTGTACATTCCGCAGATTCTGAGGGACGCCATCGACCTCGGCATCGAGGGACAGCGCGCCGGCGCGCTTTTTTCCGCGGCTGGCTGGATCTTCGGCATCGCGGTCGTGCGCGGCGTCGCAGCTTACGGTCAGCGCTATTACGGTGAATGGTTGACCCATCGCGTCGCCTATGACCTGCGCAACCAGTTCTATAACGCGGCGCAGCGGCTACCATTTGCCTTCCACGACCGCTCGCAGACCGGCGATCTGATGAGCAGGGCTACCAGCGATATCACCGAAACGGAACGCTTTGTCGGCCAGGGGCTGATGGATTTGACTTCGTCGCTCCTCCTGCTAGGGGGCGTGATCATCGCCATGGTGCTGGTCAGTTCCAGCCTCGCGCTGTACGCGTTGGTACCGCTTACGCTGCTGCTGGCGCTGACGCTGCGTTTCGGCATGGTGATACGGCCCCGCTTCAAGCGCGTCCAAGAGCAGATGGGCCAGCTCTCCTCCACGATGCAGGAGAGTATGACCGGCATCCAGGTGGTGAAAGCGTTTGCCCGCGAAACGGATGAACTGCGAAAGTTCAACGCTGCCAACGAGGACTGGTTCGCCAAGCGTTTTGGTATCATCAAAATCTGGGCGAATAACTGGCCCACGTTCACTTTCATCCTTTTGAGTAGTGTCTTTTTGCTTCTATTGGTCGGCGGTCCACGCGCGATCGAAGGCTCGGTCACAGTCGGGTCTCTCTTCGCGATGCTGGCCTATGTCATGATGCTCAACGGCCCCGTGCAACGGCTCGGCTTTCTGGTCAACATGGCTGCCACATCGGGGGCCAGCGCGACGCGTGTGTTCGAGGTTATCGACACGCCCACCGAGGTGGAGGAAGAAGATAACCCCGTCGTGCTGCAGGAGGCGCAAGGCGCGGTGACCTTTGAGCAAGTCAGTTTTGGCTACGAGGGTGGGCCGCGGGCGCTTGATAACATTAACTTCAAGGTGGAGCCGGGGCAGACTGTCGCACTGATCGGACCGACCGGCAGCGGAAAATCGACAATCACCAATCTTATACCTCGCTTCTATGACCCGGCCAGCGGCGTTATCAGCATCGATGGGCATGACGTGCGCAGCCTGACGCTGGTCAGTTTGCGCCAACATATCGGCACTGTCCTCCAGGACCCGTTCCTGTTCGGAGTGACAATCGCCGAGAATATCGCCTACGGCATGCCCGCGGCTACGCCGGACAAGATTGTCGCCGCGGCCAAAGCGGCGCGGGCGCACGATTTCATAATGGAGTTCCCTGCCGGCTACGAAACAGTGGTTGGCGAGCGCGGCGTGACCCTGAGCGGCGGACAAAAGCAGCGGGTTGCGATCGCGCGTGCGTTGCTCTATGAACCTCGCATCCTGATCCTTGACGACTCCACCAGCAGCGTCGACACGGAGACCGAACACCTGATCCAGCAGGCGCTCAACGTGCTTATGGAAGGGCGCACGACCTTTATCATCGCCCAGCGGCTTCTTACCTTGAAGAACGCCGACCAGATCTTCGTTCTGGATGGCGGCCGCATCGTCGAAAGGGGCCGCCACGATGAACTACTGGCAGCCGGTGGGCTCTACCGCAGCATCTACGATCTGCAACTGCGCGATCAGGAGGAGTTCGCAGCGCTGGAAGCGCAACTGCGTGAACAAGCTGACACAGAAGTAGCGGGCTCGAACGGGACCCAGGTTCGGACCCCAGTACTCGCCGGCGCCGTGGAAGAAGGGAGAAACTGAGATGAGCAATTCGAATGGCAGTGGAACTGTTGCTCACTCATATCGAGGGAATGGACACGCTTCCTCCCCACGAAGTGAGACAGGTATGATAACCGAGAAACTCCCGCGCCAGCGGGATGCGTTCGGCCGCGAACAGGAAGTCCAAACCACATCGGACAGCAGCCTGTCGGCCGTTGAGAAGGAAAGGCTGCGCCGCGAGCGTAAAATCCAGGATCTGTTGCCGGACGAAGAGGAGGCCCAGGAGAAGACCTACGACAGCAGGTTGGTAAAGCGGTTGATGGTATATGTAGCCGTCTACAAGCGGGAGTTCGTCATTTCTCTCCTCCTGATCGTCGTAACTTCTGTCATGAGTGTAGGCACGCCTTGGATCATCCAGCGGGCAATTGACGAAGGCATCCGCGCCGGCAACGTGGGCACGCTGCGCTTCTGGACCTTTCTCTTCCTGGCCGCGATTGCGCTGGAGTGGGTTACAAGCCGCGCCCGCCTCACAGTGATGGCCTATGCCGGCACCCGCATCGTGACCGACATTCGCAGTCAGCTGTTCCGCCATCTGCATACGCTGTCGATGGGCTTCTTCAATGACTACAGCGTGGGCCGCCTGATGAGCCGGCTGATCAGTGATGTGAGCGTGCTGCAGGATTTCGTCACCTGGTCGATCACCGGGCTGGCCCGTTCGGTATTCATCCTGATCGGGATTATTGTGGCGATGTTGTTTCTGAACTGGCAGTTGGCGTTGGTGACCTTCGCCGTCATGCCGGCGATGGTCGTGCTCACCAACTATTTTCGCCGCTATGTGCGGCAGGCATATCGCGCCGCGCGGCAACGCCTGTCGTTGATCAATGGCTTTCTCAACGAGTCAATCACCGGCATTCGTGTGACGAAGAGCTTCTCGCGCGAGCAGGCCAACTCGCGCCATTTCGAAGATCTCAACCGCTCCTATTTTGACGCCAATGTGCGCACAACCCAGCTGGCCGCCTTCTTCTTCCCCGGGGTCGACTTTATCGGCTCGCTGGCGACCGCGTTGGTGGTGGGTGTCGGCGGTTGGCTGATCCTGGGCGATCAACTGACTGCAGGCGTACTGGCGGCATTCGTAATCTGGGTTGAGCGCTTTTTCGACCCGATCCGTGAACTGTCGCGGCGATACTACACCTTCCAGGCAGCGATGGCCGCGAGTGAGCGCCTCTTCGCCCTGCTCGACACCGAGCCGGATCTGAAAGACGCACCCCATGCCTTCGCGCTGCCGCCAATCGCGGGCCGGGTGGACTTGGAAAACGTTCAATTCAACTACAAGGAAGATGAACCCGTTCTGCGAGGCGTGACCATCACTGCCGAACCCGGCGAACGGGTGGCCCTGGTCGGCGAGACCGGCGCCGGCAAGAGCACAGTCATTCGTCTTATCGCCCGCTTCTTCGACGTGACCGGCGGAGCCGTCCTGATCGATGGCCACGATGTTCGCGACGTCACGCAGGCCAGTCTGCGGGCGCAGTTGGGCATTGTGCTGCAGGACAGCTTCCTCTTCGATGGCACGATCCGCGAAAATATCCGCTATGGCCGGTTGGACGCCACCAACGCCGATGTAGAGACGGCCACCGTTGCAGTTGGCGCCGATGAATTCATCCGCAAGCTGCCGGACGGCTACGACACCCAGGTAGGAGAAAACGGCGTGAATCTGAGCGTTGGACAGCGCCAGATAGTCTCCTTCGCACGCGCCTTGCTGGCCGACCCCCGCATTCTCATCCTGGACGAGGCCACCAGTTCCATCGACACGACCACGGAACGGCAGATTCAAGCCGGCTTGGAACGGCTGCTCAAGGGACGTACCAGCTTTGTCATCGCCCACCGGCTCAATACAATTATCAATTCGGACAAGATCGTTGTGCTGGATCAGGGGCAGGTGTTGGAAGAGGGCAGCCATGAAGAACTGCTGGCACGACAGGGCCGCTACCACCAGCTGTACACGATGCAATGGGCGGTGGAGAGCGACCCTCGAGCCAAGAACTACGTTTTGAACTGACGATTCTGTTGCAAAGAGTGAGGAACAATCTGGTTCCTCACTCCTGTCTCCTTTCCTCTAACTTTCCTCGATCTCGACCTGCTCCATCGTATCTCCCTGCTGAATCGCATCGACGACATCCTGGCCGCTGCGTACCTTTCCAAACACGGCGTGTTTGTTGTCGAGCCAATTGGTCGCCACGTGCGTGATAAAGAACTGGCTGCCGTTGGTGTTGGGTCCGGCATTGGCCATGCTGAGGACACCGGGTCCGTCATGCACCAGTTCGGGATGAAATTCGTCGCTGAACCGGTAGCCGGGGCCGCCCCGCCCGCTGCCGGTGGGATCGCCGCCCTGTACCATGAAATCGGCGATGACGCGGTGAAAGCTGACGCCGTCGTAAAAGCCGTCACGGGCCAGTGCAACAAAGTTGTTGACCGTGTTCGGTACCTTGTCGGCGTGGAGGTCAATGACGATATCCCCACGGTTGGTCTTGATGGTGGCCGTGTAGCTCTTTGTTTCATCGAGTTGCATGGCCGGGGAAGATGAATACTGCTTCACAAGCGATTCCTTTCGGTGTTGGAACGAGTAAATTGGCCCTTCCGCCTCGTTCAGCGAAGATTTCGCCGGGAGCGGACGGAGCTAGTGCCACGAAAGCGACGCGGGGGATTCGGGCCGGACTCTGTCTGCATTATAGTGCTCTTTCATCGTTGAACCACAATCGATGGCAACAGCGCGCTCGGTTAGTCGGGCCTTCCATTCTCCCGTACAGATTCAAGACAACTGTGTCGCACCCGTCACGACGTGTGCTATACTGCGTGTCGAAGACTGACGGTTCATTTCCGCTGGACTTGGGACGCAGGCTGGGAAACACGCGCACAATGGGAAACACGGACCAGGCTGATGACAACACAACCGACAGAAACAACCACTAGACTCGTAACCGGCGCCGAACTTCTGGCTATGGGTGATATCGGCCCCTGTGAGCTCATTGACGAAGTGATTGTAAGAAAGAGCCCAACCGGTGGCGTACACGGTTTCCTCGAATCAAGGCTGAACCGTCGTTTGGGCGTGTCTGTCGAAGACACGAAGGCCGGTTGGTGTCTTGTCGGAGAGACAGGCGTATATATCCGCCGCAATCCGGATCGGGTTCGCGGCGCCGATCTAGCCTTCTGGTCGAATGCGAAGTTGCCGGATGGCCCTCCCCCAGGTTTTGTCGAAGTTGCACCGGATTTGGTCGTAGAGATCCTGTCCTCCACCGACCGCTGGGTGGACATGCGCCAGAAGATCGAAGACTACCTCTCGATCGGTGTCGGTACACTCTGGATCGTCGATCCTGATGAGGAGACCGTCTTCGTTTACCGTTCCCCCTCGTCCTGCACCGCTCTACGAAGTGGTGACACGCTGACCGGCCCGGGCCCGTTGACCGGTTTCACCCTTCCCGTTTCCGAGCTCTTCGCCTTGTGATCTCTTGCTTTCCCGACAACTGCATCACGCCAACAGCCCCGCGCATCATCCAATGCTCCACGCTCTGTCCCATATCACCGTTCTCGACCTTTCGCGCGTTCTCGCCGGGCCCTATGCCACCATGACGCTGGGCGACTACGGCGCCGAGGTCATAAAGATCGAGCAGCCGGGCCGCGGCGACGACTCCCGCCACTGGGGTCCCCCATTCACCGACGGTGGGCAGAGCGCATACTTTCTCTGCACAAATCGCAACAAGCGCAGCCTGACCCTGAATCTGAAGACTGAGGCCGGTCAGAAGATCTTCCGACGGCTGGCCGCGCAGGCCGATGTCGTTGTGGAGAATTTCAAGGCGGGTGGGATGGAGCGGTTAGGCCTGGGCTATGAAAGTCTCCGCACCGAAAATACCGGTCTGATCTACTGCGCCATCACCGGCTATGGCCAGACCGGCCCCGATCGGGCCCTTCCCGGCTATGACACCGTAATCCAGGCCCAGGGCGGTATCATGAGCATCACCGGTCCAACGAGCGAGGGAACCGATGGCGAGCCAATGAAAGTGGGGGTGGCGATCGTCGACATCACTGCCGGTCTGCAGGCTGCGGTGGCGATTCTGACGGCCCTGCAGCACCGTGATCGGACGGGCGAAGGCCAGCAAATCGACATCGCGCTCTATGATACGCAGTTAAGCTGGCTGGCAAACGTCGCCAGCGGCTACCTCCTTTCTGGCGACCCGCCTCGCCGCTACGGTAACGCCCACGGCACCGTCGTACCCTATCAGACCTTTGCTACCGCCGACGGCCATCTCATGCTGGCGGTGGGCAACGACGGGCAGTTCGCTTCACTGGCGGGGGTTGTTGGTGAGCCCGCCTGGGCAGACGATGAACGGTTCGCCACTAATCCGGCCCGCGTGCGGTTTCGCGAGCAACTCATTCCCGCGCTGGCCGGCCATTTCCGACAGCGCGGCACCGATCAGTGGATCCGACGGCTGCGCGCGGCGGGCGTACCGTGCGGCCCGGTCAATGACATTCCGACCGCGTTGGAGACGCCCCAGGCCGAGCACCGGCAGATGGTGCAAACAGTGACCGACGGCAACGGAGACAAGATCAGGCTGGTCGGGCCGGTACCCAAGCTGGACCGCACACCGGCGCATATATTTCGGCCGCCGCCGCTGCTGGGCGAACACACCGATGAACTGCTGCGAGAAAGGCTGGCTTTAACAGAAGCGGAGATCCAGGCGTTGCATGACAATGGCGTTGTCTGACAGGCTTGAACAGGATCAATTGCCCGACTTTACAGACCCACTTTGTCAAGCAATTGCCCGTGGGCTATACTGTTTTGACAGCTTTGAACGATCCCCCGTGGCTTTCAAATGACCTCCTTTTACTCGGAAAGGTTCCGCCATGCCTACCAACCTGGAGTTTCGCGGCCGCTGGCTGAATGTATACGGAAATCTGATTCTGATCGCGATCCTCTCAGGGATTACTCTGGGCATTTATGTGCCCTGGGGATATGCTCGCTGGCAACGGATAGTCACCGAAAACACGTATTTTGAGGACCAGCAGCTGGAGTTTGACGGCTCCGGTGCCGAAGTGTTTGTCCAGTTCATTATCATTGGATTCTTCACGCTGATCACGCTTGGGCTGTACCTGATTCTCGGTTTCTCCGCAACCAGGATGCTGCGCTGGCAATACGCCCACACGCTCACACCCAACGGTCTGCGCTTGGACTATGAGGGCAAGACGATCGATATCTTCTGGGAATGGTTTCTGCTCGTCATATTTACCCCGCTGACATTGGGGCTCTACTATTATTGGGGACGCAACCGGCTGCGCAGCCAGATTCTGAACCATGTGTCGTTGAGCGACCAGCCGATGCAGTTCACAACCACTCCAGGGGACTACTTCCTCGCCGTATTGAGCAACTGGTTGATGACGGTTGTCGCGGTAGGACTATATGCCGCGCTGGGCTACTTCTTGCGCCTCCAGGTTTTGGACAACGGCCCATTGGCCGCGCAACTCGAAAACATAGGCGCCGGCCTTCCCTTCATGGAGTTGGTAAATCTTCTGTTGCTCGTCGTTGCCCTCGGCATCTACGCTCTGCTGGGTCTGGCTCTGCTGGGCATGGCCATAGTCCGCTTTCGCGGCTGGGAAGTGAACCGCACTCTTCTGCCGGCGCCAGTGCGTTCGCGTTCGCCGATGCCGGCGATGTCAACGCCGGTCAGCGCGCTGGCCGGCGCGCCTCCACTCGTTTCGGACTTTGCCGACAGCGTTCCCGAAGAGAGCGAATCGATTTACGAAGAAGCTGAACCGCCCCCTAGCGCGGAAAGCGATTATGTGGTCGATACGCCTGGCCGGCCGCTGCCTTTACCGCAAGAGGAAGGCGAGGACGAATACTATGACTTCGCCGAATTCTCCACCCAGGCGAGCCAGGAACCAGATGTGAACAGCGGCGACGAGCGATCCGACTGGAGTAGTGAACAGTGGGCTCGCCCCCAGGCCATCCCCCCCACAACCGATGAGGGAGAAGGTGAGGGCGAAGAGGACCAGAAGGGGCCGGATGATGACGATGACACCTTCGGTTCATCCAATGTCGCGTAGAGAAAGTACAGTGTAGTCACTGCACATCAGGGATATAGAATCGGGTAAAGGGTACTTGGACGTCCGAGCGTGGATGTGGTTGCTTCGTATATACACTTGCGTCTTGGGCAGACGCGGCACTGTTGTCGCCTAGAGAAGCATAATGACCGCCTGTTCCCCCCCCGCCGGCTCGACGGTACCGATTTCCCAGAAGGGTTGTTCTTTCCCCTCACATACCTCTCGAAATCGACCGAGACCCGAAGACGGAACCGCCAGCAGAAGACCTCCGCTTGTTTCGGCCTCCCATAACAGCGTTTTGTGCGCCGCGGTCACGCCGGGGGCCGCAGCGACATGTCCCCCAAAGTGCTCAGGATTTCGGGCGCTTCCTCGCGTCAGATAACCGGCCTCGATATAACCAAAAACACCGGGTAGGGCCGGCACGCTCTCTGCCTCGATCTGGAGTTGAACCGGCGATTCAGCCGCAGACGCCGACGCCAGTTCGACCGCGTGCCCCAACAGGCCGTAACCCGTGATATCTGTGCCGCTTCGTACGCCCGCCTCACGGCCTGCATTGGCCGCGGCGCGGTTCAAGCGGGTCATGGACCGAATGGCATGTTCCAGATGAGCTGGCTGGAGGTCCGGCTTTCCCAGTGCTTGCCGCGCTTCGCGCGATGCCGAACTCTCGGCTTGGCCCGTGAGCTTGGCGGCTGTGGTGATGATGCCGGTGCCGAGCGGTTTGGTCAGAACCAGATGATCACCTGCCTCTGCACTTCCCTTGCGAAACAGCGAGCCGGGCGCGGCGACGCCTGTGACGCTCAAGCCATAGAACGGCTCAGGATTGGTCACCGTATGTCCTCCGGCGATCGCAGCATCGGCCTCCTGCACTTTGGCCGCGCCGCCCGCCAGAATTTCGGCTACCACCTCGGCCGGCAGATCTTCGGGAAACCCGGCAATATTGAGACAGACGCGTACCTCTCCGCCCATTGCATACACGTCGCTCATCGAGTTGGCGGCGGCAATCGCTCCGTACAGCCAGGGATCATCGACGATTGGCGTGAAGAAGTCGGTCGTCTGAATGAGAACCCGTTCGTCATCCAGGCGATAGACGGCCGCGTCGTCAGGTTTGCCTAAACCGATCAGAACATCCGGATATTCAGTTTGCGGAAAGACCGCAGCCATCTGTCGCACGACCTGCGACAACGCCCCGGGAGGGAGCTTTGAGGCTCAACCCGCGCAGGCGACGCGGGCCGTCAGGGGTACAATTGTCTCTGTCATATCTCCAAGTCCTGAGTAGATCCAAGCCTGCCGCACAATTTTAACACAGGCCGATGCTGAACCGCTCACGACCGCGGCGTAGAGCGGCGATTGTACAAACTATACGTCTAGAATAAGACTGCCCGCGCTGCAGGCGCCTCATGCGGTCAAACCATCCAGCGAAACAGGGGATTCATTATGCAACTTGCCTAGTGATTGGCGTCTGAACCTGGGGTATAGTTGTCTCAAGCGGTTGAAGCTGGTGCCGAGTGGGGTCGGCATCGCCAAGGCTTCCACCGCGACCATTCTCCTTCCTTCCTCCTTTTGGAGCCCCGACAGAGGTTGTTGTTGGGGCTCCTCCCCCTCCATTTCGGACTTAAAACATAATAAAAGAAGAGACACCGGCCCTTCAGCCAGTGCCTCTTCCTTTCCTTCTTCTTGGACTACAGACGGGAGCCAGTCTAGGCTGCAACCGTCTCTTCACCCGGGCCGCGCACCGCAATGATGCGGGGCTTGACCTCGTCGGCCTTCGGCAGGGTCAAAGTGAGAACCCCGTCCTCGTAGTCAGCGCTGATGTCGTCGGCGTTTACGGCTGCCGGCAACGTGATGCTGCGCATGAACTTGCCGAAACTGCGTTCCCGCAGATGCCATTTGGCGCTTTCCTCCACGCTTTCCGCCTGGGTCTCGCCCTGGATGGTAAGCGAATTCTCCGAAAAACTGATCTCAAGGTCGGCCGGGTCGATGCCGGGCAACGACGCCCTCACACTATAACTGTTGTCATCCTCGCTGACATCCAACGGCAGGCGAATGTGGCCGCCATTGCCGTTTCTCTGCCATCCAGCCGGCTCCTGGAAGAGATCACCCACGAGCTGGTCCATCTGATTGCGTACCGAAATCATCTCGCGAAACGGGTCCCAACGTACGATTCTACTCATTTTGTGCCTCCTGAACTTTCCATTTAGCGCCGGAGCTTCGGCTCAAGAGCGCTATGAAATATGACCGTCTTGTTTGAGTTTCGATGTGGCCGCCTGACCGCCACATGCAACTATTATGATAGCGGCCCAACATTAGACTGAAGTCAACGCAAAGTTAGAGGAACATAAGTGCCACGTATGAGGAATGAAAGCGCTTACAGCATCGCTATCGGCGTCAGAATCTCTTTGTCTGCGGTAAGCAATTGGGGTATCATGAAAGGAAGAACACGTGTGCGAACCAATAGGCGGAGCCCCGTTTTATAGTATTGATCTTGCCAGGCATGAAGTCAGACCCCTGGCCGGGGTATCCATGGAGCGGAGATGCAGTTGTGAGTACCATTGACACAATGGAGGATCTGATCCAGGTCCTCGACGACCACCCCGAATGGCTCGAAGCCCTGCGCGCGCGGCTCTTGTCCCGTGAAGTGCTGGATCTTCCCCATAGCCTTGCCATGTTTGCGGCCGAGATGCGGGACTTCAAGGCTCAGATGGACCGGTTTGTGGCTGCCACAAATAATCGGTTCGACGGGGTCGACGCCAAATTGGAAACGGTCGATTCCCGTTTTGATGGGGTCGACGCCCGCTTTGATGGAGTCGACGCCCGCTTTGATAGGGTCGACGCCCGATTGGACGGGGTCGATTCAAGATTGGAATCAGTCGATGCCAAATTGGAAACGGTCGACTCCCGTTTTGATGGGGTCGACGCCAGATTGGATGGGCACGATGTCGCGCTTAAGAGAATAACTGACGATCTGGGGCAGCTAAAGGGTGCCCACGCCAGAAATGCGGCGCTCGAAAGCGCCGCCATTATCGCCAGGGACCTGGGTCTACGGCGGACCAAGAGTCTTTCGCGGGAGGAACTCCTGGATCTGATCGATTCGGCCGACACCGCTGATATTTCCACTGACGATCTGCGGAGTTTCCGCGTGGCCGATCTGATCATGGAAGCCGCGGCAGAGGACGGAGAGATCTGCTATGTAGCCGTGGAAATCTCCTACACCGCCAATGGGAGGGACACATCAAGGGCTATCCGTAACGCCGAGTATATGACTCGATTCACTGGCAAGCGCTCTTTCGCCGTCGTTTCCGGCCTTCATCGCGACGATCGAATTCAGGAAAGCTTCGAGTCCGGTGAAGTGTTCTGGCACCAGTTGACCGCCGAAGAACTGAATGCCGAATAATCGTTGCATGCGCCTCCGCTTCGCCTGTCCCTCGCGTTGTTTGCGTCAGCGTAACTGATGTATGATTGTGACAAGAATATCTGTGGCGCGCCAGTGCTGGTGCTGGTCCTCATCTTCCTAACTTCCAGACCCTCCAATGTCCAACGAATTTGTCCATCTCCACACCCATTCCGAGTATTCCCTCCTCGACGGACTAGGCCGCATCGACGATCTCGTCAACGAGGCCGCCCGTCTCGGACATTCAGCGCTTGCCCTGACCGATCACGGCGCCATGCACGGTGTCATCGAGTTCTACCGGGCCTGCCGAAATGCCGAAATCAAACCGATTATCGGCGTTGAAGCCTACCAGACCCTCTGGCAGCGGCCCATGGGCGGCCGCGATCCACAGCTGGATAGGGAAAACTATCACCTCCTGCTCCTCGCCAGGAATATGACCGGATACCGTAATATCCTGAAGATCGTCAGCCACAGCAATACCGAAGGATTCTATTACAAGCCCCGCGTTGACCATGACTTCCTGGCCGCACACGCCGAGGGAATCCTCTGCACAACCGGCTGTCTAGGAGCAGAGGTTCCTGCTCTCTTGTCCCAGGGCAAAGAGAGAGAAGCTTATGAGCGCCTGGGATGGTATGCGGATGTCTTCGGCAGGGAAAACTTTTTCATCGAGGTTCAGGAACACGATATTCCCGAACTGCAGGAGGTGAACCGCACTCTCATTCCTTGGGCCGATAAGTTCGGCTTGGACCTGCTGGTGACAAACGATGTTCACTATGTGAGTGAAGATGATGCCTCCCCCCATGAAGTGCTTCTGTGCGTGCAGACCAATGCCAAGCTGAACGATCAAAAACGGATGCGGCTCAGTGATCAGAGCTATTTCCTCAAGAGCCGCCAACAGATGGAAGATACCTTCCGCCCCCTGCTCGATCTCCCCGCCTCCGCCTTCGACAACACCCTCCTCGTCGCCGAAAAGTGTGACGTCGATCTTGAAAACGACGAATATCACCTTCCCGATATGGACATCCCCGAGGGCTTAACCTACGAGACCTATCTGCGGCACCTGACCGACCAGGGCCTGCAGCGTCTCTACGGTGACAGAGCCGGCGATGATGAAGTACAGGAACGCAAAGAGCGGGAACTGCGCATAATCCACGAAATGGGATTCGACGTCTATTATCTGATTGTGGCCGATCTGTGCGACTTTTCCCGCAGCCGCAACATCTGGTGGAACGTGCGCGGCTCCGGGGCAGCTTCGCTGGTCGCCTACTGTATCGGCATCACCAGTCTGGATCCGATTCAAAATAATCTGATCTTTGAACGCTTCCTGAATCCCGGCCGCGTGACCATGCCCGACTTCGACCTCGACTATCCGGATGATCAGCGGGAAGAGATGATCCGTTACACCGTCGAAAAATATGGCGCCGACCAGGTCGCCCAGATTGCCACCTTTGGCCGTATGAAGGCGCGCGCCGCCATCCGTGATGTGGGGCGCGCCCAGGATATCTCTCTCGATGATGTCGACCGTATCGCCAAAATGATCCCGGCAGTGCCTGGCAATCCGGCGACGATTCAGGATGTGCTGACCGAAGGCAATGAGTACTACGATGCCGAGCTGAATGAGCTCTATAGTAAAGATGGCTGGGAGCGCTCACTGCTCGATACGTCGATGCAGCTTGAGGGCGTCGCCCGGCATGCCGGCATCCACGCGGCTGCCGTCATCGTGGCCGATAAGGAGCTGACGAACTATACGCCCCTGATGCGAGGATCGAAAGGGTCGATCACCGAATCAATTACGCAGTTTGAATTCCCCATCCTGGAATCGCTTGGCCTGCTGAAAATCGATTTCCTTGGCCTCAGCACGCTAACCGTAATGCGGGAGGCCTGTCGCCTGATCAAAGAGCATCATGGCATCGAATACGGCCTGGACTCCATCCCCATCGAAGGCCCGGAGGCCGAGCCCGCCTTCCGCCTGCTGTCCAGCGGCGAAGTGAGCGGCGTCTTCCAGGTGGAATCCCCGGGAATGCGGCGTGTGTTGACCGATATGAAGCCCACCGCCTTCGAGCACATCGTGGCCACTATCTCTCTCTATCGGCCTGGCCCCATGGAGTATATCCCCAATTACATCCGGCGCATGCACGACGAAGAGGAGATGGAGGTCAAACATCCCGCGCTCGAGCCGATTCTGGCGGAAACATACGGGATTATCGTCTACCAGGAACAGATCTTCCAGATCCTGAACCAGCTGGCCGACTATACCCTTACCGATGCCGATCTGGTGCGGCAAGCCATCAGCAAAAAGGACGCCGCGAAAATCGAGTATCACAAGGCGCTGTTCATCGGCGGCTGCGGCAAAAACGGAATCTCCGCAAGCGAAGCGCAGGCCATCTATGCGGACATCGAATTCTTCGCCCGCTACGGCTTCAACAAGGCCCACGCAGCCGACTACGCCGTCATCACCGTGCAGACCGCCTACCTGAAGGCCAAGTATCCGGTTGAGTATATGGCAGCACTCCTGTTGGTCGAGCGCGACAAGACCGAGAAGGTGATCAACTTCATCCAGGAATGCCGGCGGATGGGCATCCACGTGCTCCCGCCCGACGTGAACTATAGCGACCTCGATTTCGCGATCCAGGAGATGCCCGAAGATGCGGAGCAGGAGACCCTGCCGAAGGACCCCACCCTGGCATATGAATTTCCCGTAAACGCAGGGTCGGCCATCCGCTTTGGCATGGCCGCCGTAAAGAATGTGGGCGTCGGCCCGGTGCAGGCAATTCTGGACGCCCGCGCCGAGGGCGGCCCCTTCCCCAACCTGGAGGACCTCTGCGATCGCGTCGATCTTCGCCAAGTGAATAAACGCTCGCTCGAATGCCTGATCAAAGTGGGCGCTTTCGACCGCTACGGCCAGCAGTTAGAACGGAGGAAGGGACAACTCCGCCGCCAGCTTCTCGACGTAATCGATCAGTGCATCGCCCGCTCGGCCGCCACGCACAGCGCCAGAGAGAGCGGCCAGTTGTCGATGTTCGATCTGTTTGCCGGCGCCGACGGCGAAGCGCAACCGGATCAGTTTCCGATTCGGCTGCCTGAGTACAACGCGGCGGCGCAAGAAAAAACAAGCGACCGGGAACGGTTCGAGTGGGAAAAAGATCTCCTCGGCGTCTATGTCAGCAGCCACCCCGTGCAACAACTGAACGTGGACCTGACCCGATTCACTACCTGCCCTTGCCCCGAACTGAACGAGAGATACGACGGCAAGAACGTGTCACTGGTTGGGATGTTGGCCTCGATCCGCACCACGGTAACCAAGAAGGGCGATAAGATGGCCTTCGTCCAGCTGGAGGACATGCAAGGCCAGTGTGAAGCAGTCCTCTTCCCCGAAGTCTACGACAAATGCAAGGAAGACTTGCAGGAAGAGCGCGTCGTGCACGTCAAGGGGAAGGCCCAGACACGCGGCGGGCGCACAAGCGTCCTCGTGGATACATTGAAGACCTCCATTGAGTTCGGGCAGGCAAAGCTCGATGAGAGCCAGACCGAAGTCGGCAACGGTTGGAATGCTGAGCCGGGCGCCTGGTCAAACGGAAGCGACTTGGACCACATGCCGCCGCCCGATGACTCTCTACAAAACGAGCCGCCCTTGAACATGATGGCACCCCCTTTCGATGCCGAAAAGCCGGCCGGACCGGCGCCGGAACCCGGAGAGGAAATGGCAACCGACATGGCGGATGGCGCCGCGAGCGCTGAAAGCTATCCAGAACCAGCTAGTCCCGCCCCCGGTATGCTGGCAGAGAACGGGAGGGAGGACGCTGCCTCGCACTCGTTCGCCGAATCCGCAGGGCCGGAGCGCGCAGACAGTCTGGCCGAAGAGCCGGAGACAGGCGCGGATCAGGCCAGAAATGGCTCGGATTCCGAGCAGCCTGCACCCGAATTGCAGTCCCAAATGTTCAATGGAGGGCCCGCCGGTGCCACCCATGGTACCGGCTCTGAACCGGCGAATAAGGCCCCGCATGGCGAGAACGGCCGCCAGCTCCTGCGCATCACCTTCAGCCGCTCCGGTCAGTTCAGCCGTGACAAATACCGGCTGCGGGAGATTTTCGACGCAGTGCGCGATCCAAGAGGGCGCGACCAGTTTGTTGTCGTCTTGGAGACAAATGGCTCCCGCCATCAGCTTACCTTCCCCAACGAATACTGCAACGTCAGCGCCCGCCTTCTCAAAGACCTGCGCAATCACTTCAAAGTAGAGGTGGCGGTGGAGAATCAGCCTTGAGGAGAATGACCCGTCGGCGTATTTCGGAGTCCCTACCGCAACAGCTTCACCACAATACAGTCCAGATAGACTTCACCTTGCATGTTCCGAACCGGCGCCTTGCCGCTGAACGGTATCATGCCCTATGCCTTCACTGCTGCTTAGGGTAAGTAGCGAGAATACAGGTCTGTGATGGAGTTTGTGTAGACCGAAAAGTAATACTGCCTATAGCTCCGTAATGTGTCCTTCTGCCCCAACAATACCTGGCAAAAACATTCACATAAGCCGTTTCCCGGCATGGCATCCTGTAAGAAGTGCACGTTGATACACGTTGAACCGGTCCTGTCGTCATTTCAGACACTCAACTGATGCCAGGTCGTGAGGTGGATTGCACAGAAATCTGCACAAAGAATTGCAAGAAAAGCGCCCTGGGACACAACACGTCTCGCCGGATCAGTTGGCTGACCCACGGCGATACGAATAGCAATAACGTTCCCGTCAATATGGAGTGACCTGATGAACTTTGCTACGACATCCAAACAGATCGAAGACGCTTACTCCCTGGCCCAGGAACGATACGCGGCCATCGGCGTGGACACAGAGCAGGCTCTGGCATCGTTGCGAGGCGTCCCCATCAGCCTCCACTGCTGGCAGGGCGACGACGTGCTTGGCTTTGAAGAACCGGGCCGGGGCCTGGGCGGCGGCCTCATGGCGACCGGCAACTATCCCGGCCGCGCCCGCACTGTGGACGAACTGCGCAGCGATCTCGATATAGCATACAGCATCATCCCCGGCAATCACCGCCTCAATCTTCACGCGATGTACCCGGATACCGATGAAAGGCCGGCCCGCAACGAGATCGAGCCGCGCCACTTCCAGGGCTGGGCAGACTGGGCCAAAGAAAATGGCCGCGGCATCGACTTCAACCCGACACTGTTCTCGCACCCCCTGGCCGAAGATGGCTTCACCTTGGCCTCTTACGATAACGACATCCGCCAGTTCTGGATCCAACACTGCATCGCCTGCCGCGAGATCGGGAGCTTCTTCGGCAAAGAGCTGGGCACACCGGCAATGACAAATATCTGGATCCCTGATGGCCTCAAAGACACGCCAGGCGACCGGACAACGCCCCGCCGGCTGCTGAAAGACGCCTTGGACCAGATTTTTGAGAAGGATATCGATCCCAGCCACAACCGCGACGCCATCGAATGTAAGCTCTTCGGCCTCGGTTCAGAGAGTTACGTAGTCGGCTCGCACGAATTCTATCTGGGCTACGCGGCGCAGAACGGCCAGGCCCTCTGCCTCGACGCCGGCCACTTTCATCCGACCGAGGTGATCTCCGACAAGATATCGGCCTGCCTGCTCTTCGTATCGGAGCTGGTCCTCCACGTGAGCCGCGGCGTACGCTGGGACAGCGACCATGTCGTCACATTCAGCGACGAGCTGCAGGCAATCATGCAGGAGATCGTACGCGGGGACCATCTGGACCGCGTGCACATCGGCCTGGATTTCTTCGACGCCAGCATCAACCGTGTGGCAGCTTGGGCAATTGGCACACGCAATTCACTGCGCGCCCTGCTGCTGGCGCTGCTTGAGCCGAGAGAAGAGATGCAGGAGATCGAACGCAAAGCCGATTTCACCACCCGCCTGGCGCTGATGGAAGAGTTGAAGGCGATGCCGCACGCGGCCGTCTGGGATTACCACTGTCTGCAGCAGGATGTGCCGGTGGGCATGGCCTTTCTCGAGGAGATTCGACAGTACGAGAAGGATGTGCAGTCGCTTCGAGACTGACTATTACCGCCTTGGCAGTGGACAAGAGCCCCTTCCCGCTAGGATAGCACCCAACAGGACGACCCATGACAAGCAAACGCGCTACCGTTCTCGCCATCGATATCGGCGCTGAGTCCGGCCGCGTCATGGCGGTCCACTTCGATGGTTCCGGCCTGCAGCTGGAAGAGGTACATCGCTTTCCCAACTACGCGCTGACCGTCAACGGCGTACTGCAATGGGACATTCTCCACCTCTGGCGAGAAGTACAGGCCGGCATCGACCGCAGCAGAGCCCATGCAGCCGAACCCCCCGCCAGCCTCGCCGTCGACACCTGGGGCGTAGACTTCGGCCTCCTCGACCGCGACGGAAATCTCATCGGCAACCCGGTCTGCTACCGGGACAGCCGCACCGAAGGGATGATGGACGCGGTCTTCGCCCGCGTCCCCAAGGCAGAGGTGTTCGCGCAGACCGGCATCCAGTTCATGGCGATCAATACGCTCTACCAGATGGTGAGCCTCGTAGAGAGCAATTCACCCCATCTGCAGATTGCCGCGCGCTTCCTCACAGTTCCCGATCTGCTCAACTACTGGTTGAGCGGTGCCCAGGTGTGCGAATTCAGCAACGCCACCACCACCCAGATGCTCAACCCCTTCACCCGTTCCTGGGCCGGTGACATGCTCGACGCGCTCGGAATCCCTCTCGAACTCTTCCCGGAAGTCGTGCAACCGGGAACGCGCCTGGGGACCTTCAATGACATCCCTGTCATCGCACCGGCCTGTCACGACACCGGCAGCGCAGTCGCCGGCGTCCCAGCCCAGACCGAAAACTTCGCCTATATCAGCAGCGGCACCTGGAGCCTCGTTGGCCTTGAATCGCCACAGCCAGTCGTCAACGAAGCGGCCCTCGCCGTCAACGCCACCAACGAAGGCGGCGTCTACGGCACTTTCCGTCTGCTCAAAAACGTGATGGGCCTCTGGCTGTTGCAGCAGTGTCGGTCTACCTGGGAACAGTGTGGGAGGCCCTACTCCTACCCCGAGCTGGTTTCGCTGGCAGAGTCGGCCGATCCTCTGCGCTCCTTCGTCGATCCCAACCACGACCACTTCCTGCCCCCTGGCGACCATCCCGCGCACATCCAGTCCTTCTGCCGGCAGAGCGGCCAACCGCTCCCGGAGAGCGATGCCGACATCGCTCGCTGTGTATTCGACAGTCTGGCCCTGGCCTATCGCGATGTGCTCCGGGAACTGCAGTCCCTGACCGGAAGCCCCATCGAAGTCATTCATGTGGTGGGCGGCGGATCCCGCAACCGGCTCCTGAACCAGCTCACCGCCGACGCCTCCGGCATCCCTGTGCTGGCCGGTCCGGGTGAAGCGACCGTAATCGGCAACGCGCTCATACAGCTCATCAGCCTGGGCGAGTTGGCCAACCTCGATGAGGGCCGTCAATTGGTAGCCGAAATCGGCGCCCTGGAGCTGTTCGATCCCAAAGATCAGGACTCCTGGCAGGACGTCAAGACGCCCGCAATCGATTGAGGATGTCTTCTTTGCAGGAATGAGCAGAGAGGACTGGGACGCGGCAGCAGGGCATCACTCCCCACACGTCCCCGGACGGGGATTCTTCCCGGACTACACAATACAATAAATTGGAGCAAAGCGGCCCAACGAAATTGACGCACTTCCAGCCTGGGCCTGCCCCGCTGCGTCGCAGCCCATCCGCGAAACCGGACGCGCTAATCCTTCTTCTTGCCGCGCGAAAACGAGACCCGCAGGTGGCTGTCCGCCGCGTGGGGCGCGGCAAGGCCGTTGTCCATGCGCAGCAACTCGCGCTGGCGTGGCGACAGATCCTCCAGCCAGCCCTCCTGGAAGCCGTCGTGGGGATCGACCTGGAAGATCAGCGCGCTCTTGCGGTAGTGACCGAACAGCGCATGGCGATCCGTCACCGTATGATTGGCCCCCCCACCGTGCCAGCACTGGCCGTTGAAAACGAGTACACTGCCGGCTGGCGCAGCCAGCTGGTGAACATGCTTCACATCCATACCCTCCGGCGGCCCCGCCATTCCGCTCCTGTGAGAGCCGGGCACGATGCGCGTGCCGCCGTTTTCCGTCGTGAAGTCATCTAGCAGCCACACCGTATTGACCATAACCGGCGATCCCATATTCAACAGATCGAAGCGGATATCGCTGTGCAGACCCTGCACCGGGTCTCCCGGTCGGACGATGCGCGCGTTCAGACTGCCTAGAATGATCTGTTTCCCCAGCACATACTCGATGACCGGCAGCGTGCGCGGATGATCGATCAACGGGTGATAGAGCGGGTCGAGCACGGGAAGGTTGCTCACGTGGCCGGCCTGGCCCAGAAACCGCTGTTCGCCCTTAAGCCTTGCGGCCCACTCTGCCAGCGAAGCGCGCAAAGCCTCCACCTCCGCTCCACTCAGCACACCCTCCAGCACGGTGAAGCCGTAAACATCCATCTCCCAAAACGCCTGCTGCAGTGATTCCATCTGGCCGCCTTCCTCTTCGTTAAGGTGCGTTCAGTTGCGGTCCGGGGTTCAACAGATCATGCCCCGCTTGGATTCTATCCCGTGCGCAATCGGATTGTCCCCGATCCAGCGCTCGTCCACCGGTTCGGATGCCAGCTGGTAGCGCGTGTCGGTCGACAGCCGAATCCGGTTGGTCTGGTTGTCCATGCTGGCGTGCATCGTGTACATGCTGAATACTAGCAGATCGCCCATCGCGTAATCGGTAGTCAGCCAGCGATTCCCCAATTCGGCCCGTGCGGAAACGGCATCCAGGGAATAAGCGCCGCCATTGGGATGCTGCCACAGCTTCTCCCCCGATTCGATCTCCTCGGCATCGGGATAGTTGGTGCAGTAGGCATCGACGTCCAAAGTTCCGTAGTCGGCTTTGATCTCTTCGAAGCGGTGGGAGTTCTCCAGGACCATCAATCCGCCCATATCGAGGGGGATGTCCCCTAGCGGCGTCCAGCTCGTATGCAGCCGCTGCGTACCGCGTCCCATAAAGACGATGTCATAATGGGGCGGCGTGGCCGTCGTCTCGCCCGGCGGTTTCGAGCGGCACCACGTATAATCGAAATGGCGCACCTCCCCACCCAGAAACTGTCTGTAGAAATGCATCATCGGCCCGTCATAGAGCAGTTCGAGAAGAGGGGCATTGTCCTTTGTCAGCTCCACCATGAACGCGTTCTCAAACTCGGCATGGGCAACACCCTCCTCCAGGGGATGGTCCGGATCCAGGCAGCCGGCAGCGTCAAGCTTCCTCAGCATTTCCAGCCGCGCCTCCAGAACCTGGTTTCGATCCAGCAGACCGGGCAGGAACAGATAGCCGTCCTGCTCGAACCGCCAGCGCAGCTCCTTCATGTCGGAAACAGCATCGCTCGACGAGCGCAGCGGCCCAAACGCCCCCGGTGACGTATCGAGTAGACTACCTTGAAAGCTGGGCGAAATCGAAAGATCCATCGTTCCTGTACTCCAATTGCTGTGTGAGTCTCGGTGGATTGGTCAAAGGCGCATCCTGTCGTCGCTATGCCCAGGGATCGACCACGATCTTGGCGGCTTCACCCTGTGCCAGCAGTCCGAATCCCGTCTGGAGCTGGCTCATCGGCAACTCATGGCTGATCAGCAGATCGATGAGGGGTGACTGCCGGATAACCTTCATTACTTTGGCGTAATCGCCCATATTGTAGAGCCAGGATCCGACGACGGTCAATCCTTTGCGAATCATGTCGTTACTTATGGTAATCGTAAGCTCATCACGGCATTCGCCGACAAAAGCCACGCGACCGCGGCGACGTGTGGCGTCAATGCAAAGCCGCTCTGCCGCGACGCGACCGGAACAGTCCACCGCGCAGTCCACGCCCCTGCCTTCCGTCAGGCTGCGGATTCTCTGCAGAATGTCCGGATCGCTGGGGTCGAGTACCGTTTCGGCTCCCATCTCCAGCGCCCGGTTCGCCCGCCACGGCGCCGGTTCAACGCCGATTACCCGCGCATTGCGAAAGCGCGCGTTGACAACCGCGCCAAGCCCGACCGGCCCCAGGCCGGTGACCAGCACCGTGTCCTGCGAGTTGACGCCGATCGCCTCGAACCCGCCAAATGAGGCGCCGATGCCGTCAATCGCCATCGTCGCCTGCGCATAACTCACGTCGTCGGGGAGCCTGGGCAGCAGCCACGCCGGCTTGAGCGTGTAGTGGGCAAACGTGCCCGAGCCGGCCGTCGAGCCATGCACCGCGCCGAAATCGTGGCTGTCTTCACAGTAGATATAGTCCCCGCTCATACAGAGGTGACAGCGTCCGCACGAAAACTGCGGCAGTACGACCACCCGATCCCCTACGCTGACCGGCCCCCGCTCAGCCACCTCCACCACTTCCCCCACGCCCTCATGGCCAATCACAGCCTGACTCTGGCCGGCCATCCATAGCTTGTATTCAGTGCACAGCGCCGAGGCACGGACCTTGACGACCGCCCAGTCCGCTTTCGCCTGCGGATCGGGCAACTCGTTAAACGCGACCTGCCGCTCACCGGTGATAGCTGCCTGGATCACAAAACGCCCCCTTTTTGGTCCAACCGTCCGATTGCGTGTGGTCACCCTCCACCGGGGTTGACCGCACCTGTCGCCTTGGCGGAAGAGAGTTCGGTCAATATGGTAGAGATGAGGAATGAAGTGCTGTGCGCCGCGCCGGTCTCAGAACATCCCCTCTTTCGGCCCCCGGCCCCACGGAATCGCCTCCACATCACCCGAATAGCGGGGAATCAAGGCCTGGACCTCCGGAGCAGCCTGTTCGGACCATGCAGCCCATTCGCCGTTCTCCGTGACATGCCCTGCGACAAGCGCCTGGACAGTCTCCGGCAAAGCGGCAAGGGTGGCCCAGTACCAGATAGTCAGTACCGTACGCCACTGGTCGCTCTGATTCCCATGCGCTGAGTGCAACAGCCGCGCATCGCCAATGACCACGTCCCCCGCCCGCACAGGTACATCGACCTCGCCTTCAGCCTTCTGAAATGCCGGGTGACTCATGTCCTTGGCGCGGCCCACTTCGTCCCCGTCGTGCGCTCGGCGATCCATGTCGTGCAGCGCGTGACGCTTCAGGTGCGACCCCGGGATCAAGCGCAGACACCCGTTGTCCGGGCTGGTGTCAACCAGGTAGTACATCAGAAAGTACTGCTGCGGCTGGTCGGTGTAGCTGATTGGATGTTCCCACAGTACGCCGTCCTGATGCCAGTAGAGAGGAGGACTGTGCGGCGGCTTGCTGATGACAAATCCGCTCCAGACCTTGGGCTCATCAAAACCCAGCTGCGCCAGGGCTCCCAACGCACCCGGATAGGCGATGAGTTCGGGAAATGCAGGGTGGGGATACTTCCAATACGGAATGATGCAGCCCTGCGACCGGTGCCGTTCAAAATGCTCCTCATCCTCCTGCGCGATCGTCCATTCGCTCATGGCATTCAGCTTGGCCACCATCTCCGGTTCCAATACATTCTCGAAGATACAGAAGCCGTCGCGTATGAGCTGGTCTCGCTTCTCAACTGCGGTTATCGGCATGGCTGAACCTCCATACTTTCCGATTGCGGATGTCGGCTAAAAATTTTATCGGGAACAGGGAGTACAGATCTGCGTTTGCGGGGGTGCCGTGGCGGAGGGCTAAGGCGTCGGCTGCTCCTCTTCCGGCCTGCGTACCGGGCGCCGTGCCATCGCCCGCGGCTCTACCTGGCTGTAGATGCGCCGGATGGCTCGCTTCCACATCGAGCGCGCCGCCGCTGCCTGATAAGTTGCCTGACGCTGCGTATTCTTCCACCAGGTCGACTCCGGCTTTTCTATCGGCACACTCCACTTGACCGCACATGCGCCCCAGGTCAGACCGGCGCCAAATCCGACGAACACAAGATTATCTCCCGGCGCCACTTTCCCTTCCTCAATCGCTTCGCATAGCGCAATGGGAATGCTGGCTGTGCTCGTGTTGCCGTACTTGTGGACGTTAACATAGACCTTGTCTTCAGGGATCTTCAACTGCCGCAGCACACTGTGCTGGATGATGCGCTTGTTCGCCTGGTGGGGTACCACCAGATCGACTTCGCTGACCGGAACACCGGCCTTGTCCAACACCCGTCGCGTGGTGTCGGCCATGATTCGGGTCGCGAAGCGGAAAACGGCCCGACCGTCCATCTGGATGTAATGCGAACCGCTGCTCACCGTCTCCAGGCTGGCAGGAGCCGCGCTCCCGCCCGCCGGAATCGTCAACAACTCCGCGCCCGACCCGTCGCTGCCAAGCACCGAAGCGGTGACTCCCCCCGGCACGTCACTGGCGGCCAGCAGCACTGCCCCCGCGCCGTCGCCAAAGAGAACGCAGGTCGTACGGTCGGTCCAATCCACCCACCGACTCAACGTTTCGGAGCCGACCACCAGCACATACTCGGCGTCCCCAGCCAGAATCTGCGCGCGCGCAACGCTGAGAGCGTACACAAAGCCGGAACAGGCAGCGCTCAGATCAAAAGCGCCGGCATTGATGAGTCCCAAATTGTCCTGGATGATGCTCGCCGTGGCGGGAAAGAAATGTTCCGGCGAACTGGTCGCACAGATAACCAGGTCCACCTTGGCCGGATGGAGGTCGGCCACTTCAAGGGCTTTGCGCGCCGCCTGCGTTCCCAGAGAGGCAGTAGTCTCTTCGGACGCCGCCGCGACCCGTCGCTCCTGAATGCCTGTGCGCGTGCGAATCCACTCGTCCTGAGTATCGACAACCTGTTCCAGATCATGGTTTGTGACGACCCGATCGGGAACCTGATAGCCCCAGCCGATGATCTGGGCATAGCAGGGCGGTTGCACTCTGTCCAGCATCTGCTGTTCCGCTTCGTTTGCCGGATAGTGTCCGTTCAAATGCGCGGCTGGGTAATCGCTCCCGGTCCCGTTTTCCTCGTGCGCTTGCGCTGTCATACCCCATTCTCCTCGAACCGACGCAGCATCAGACATGAGTTGTGTCCGCCGAAGCCAAAACTATTGCTCATTGTCACTGCGACGTCTGCCTGCACAGACCGCAAGGGCGTGTAGTTCAGATCACAAGATGGATCGGGGTTGTCCAGATTGATAGTCGGCGGAATTACGCCCTTTTCGATCGTCTTGAGGCAGACAATCGCTTCAATCGCGCCGGCCGCGCCCAGCAGGTGCCCAAGCATCGATTTTGTGCTGCTGACGTTCAAGTTGTATGCGTGCTCGCCTAACGCCCGCTTGATCGCCTTTGTTTCGCCAGGGTCGTTGAGTTCCGTACTCGTTCCATGTGCGTTGACATAATTCACATCGGTGCGCTTCACCCCGTAGCTCTCGGCCTTGCGCAGGGCCATGTTCATCGCATCTTCGGCGCCCTGGCCGTTGAAATGGGGTGCGGCCATATGATAAGCGTCGGCGCTGTTGCCGTAGCCGATTACCTCCGCATAGATTTGAGCATCGCGGGCCAGTGCATGCTCAAGCGACTCCAATATCAGAATCGCGCTCCCCTCGCTCATCACAAACCCATCCCGGTCGCTGTCGAAAGGACGGCAGGCCGCTGACGGGTCGTCGTTGCGCTGGCTCATGGCGCCCATGATGTCGAAGCCGGCCATGATGATGGGCAGCAGCGCGGCCTCCGCGCCCCCCGTGACCATCACCTTCGCGTCACCGCGCCGGATCAACTCAAATGCCTCACCCGTTGCCGCAGTACCGCTGGCGCAGGCGTTCACCACCGAAAAGTTGGGCCCGCGCAGATCATAGAGTATTGCGATCTTCCCGGCCGCACTGTCCACCAGCATGTTTGGAATCAGAAACGGGCTTACTTTGCGCAGGCCGCGCTTCTCCGTCAGCCTGAAATTGTCGAGAAGGGAGGTGAGGCCGCCGGTCCCGCTGGCGATCAGCACACCTGTATCGGTTGGCGTCTCCTTGCTGAAATCGATCCCACTGTCGGTGAGCGCCTGCTCCGTTGCCACAAGAGCATAGTGAATATATGGATCAAGCCGGCGGGCCTCTTTGCGATCCATGTAGTTCTTGGCTTCGAAGCCCTTCAACTCGCCTGCAAAACGGGTATTCAGCTCGCTGGTGTCAAATTTGGTGACAGTATCGATGCCTGACCTGCCTGCCAGCAGGGCATCCCACGTATCATCAACCGTCAGGCCCAGGGGGGTCACCGCACCGATACCGGTGATCACCACCCGCCTCGGCTGGCCATTGCTACTGTACATGCGCGTCTATTCCATATGCCCTTGCCGACTAGGCAAAAACGTCTATTCGCCCTTGTCGTCAGGTCACCTTCTGTAAAAAAAATCGTATCTGTCTGTATACTCTACTATAACACAAAGACCGGTCAATCGTTGCGTTTCCCTCTTTCGATGATTAAGAGCCGACTCTGGCGGAACCGGGGCCCCCGCGTTTCGACAAGCTTTTGCCCTTGCAATTTTTAGTTCGATACCGTATAATTCTGCATATGACAAAAGTGAGCCCTTCAGTTCTTCCCAATCCACAGTGGTCGGGCGCGGCAACCGGGCTGCCGAACGCACCTGGTGACACCGACTCGCGCCAGGCGTCAGATGAGCAGGATGGCTTCCGTCAACTCTTGGCTGAGTCCGGCGTGGACCATGTCCACGGGATGGAGGTCTTGCGGCTCATCAAAATGTGCGCCGGAGCGTATGATCGCATTCTGGGCGAACGCATGCGGGACGAAGAAATCTCCCTGCCCCAATGGCGCATACTGATCCGCCTCTACCTGGCAGAACGCAACAGTCAGTCCGCGCTCACACCTACCGACCTGGCCCACAGCCAGTGTCTGAGTAAGAACACGATCAGCGCACACCTGCGTGCCTTGGAGGAACTGCGCCTCATCGAACGCCAACTGGACCCGAACGACCTGCGGGCGTTCCGCATCCGGCTGACAACCGACAGCAGGAGCCTGATTCGTTCGTCTACCCCTCTGCATCTTGAATTCCTCAACGATCTGATCGCGCAACTCTCGCTCGAGGAGTGCCAGACGTTGCAGGGGTTACTGGCAAAGCTGGTAGAATCGTTGCAGCGGGAACGTGAAGACAGTGTTGATTTGTAGTCGCCGCCCGACCCTTAGCCCTTCGCCGGCAAAGGAACGCGGCCAGCCGAGCGGCAACGGCAAGGTCGCCTGTCATCGACCTGTTATGCCCTGACCCCCCAAGGAGCGGCATGTGAACCAACGAAGACCATTTGACAGATCTGGTGGCGGCGGGCCCGGTGGTCCGGGCGGCCGGCCCGGCGGCGACGGCAGCATGAAAGACTTGGGCCGCTCATTCCACTATCTGAGCCGTTACAGGATCACCACAACACTGGCCTATGCCTCGCTGTTTATCAGCATCGTGGCACAGCTTATCGTCCCCCAGCTGGTGCAAAACGTCCTCGAGGCAGTAACCGAAAGTGTATTCGCCCGTCAGATCCTGGCCCTGCCGGCTTCGGAGCAGGCCACCGCGCTTGAGCAGCTTCCTCTCTCAGTCGAACAGCTGACAGAACGGGCTGTCAGCGCCGAAGGGCCAATCTACTGGGCCATGGTTTTCATCGTTGTCTTTTCGCTGGCGCGCGGGCTCTTCGCCTTCGCCCAGGCCTTCCTCGCCCAGAAGGTGAGCCAGGACCTGGCTTTCGATTTTCGCAACGAACTGTTCGAAAAGATTCAGCGGCTCTCTTTCAGCTACCATGACCGCAATCGCACCGGCCAGCTGATGATCCGCGCCACAGACGATGTCGAAAAACTGAGAATGTTTATCGGCCAGGGTATGTTGCTGGCCGTGCAGTCCATCGTCCTGCTCGTCGGCTCGCTGGCGGTGCTGGCCTTCACCAACCTGTCGCTGACCCTGATAATCCTTCCTGTGCTGCCCGTGGCGCTCATCCTCTTCATGGTCTTCGGCCGAGTAGCCCAGTCACTGTTCGGCGAGATCCAGCGCCGGCTCTCGACACTAAATGAAATCCTTCAGGAAAACCTGGCCGGCATCCGCGTCGTCAAGGCCTTTGTGCGCGAAAGAGAGGAGCAGGACAGGTTTGACAACGCGGCCGAGCGCCTCATGGATCAGCACATTCGCGTTGCCAAGATCTTCAGCTTCCTTTTCCCCTTCATCTTTCTGATTTCGAATTTGGGTCAGGCCGCTGTCGTCTACTGGGGCGGGCGCCAGATCCTCTTCGATACGCTCACGCTGGGTGAGTGGCAAAAGTTTTCCCTTTATCTGATCTATGTCTTCTTCCCGGTTGGCCAGCTCGGCTTTATCGTCGCCCAGATGAGTCAGGCCAGTGCCAGCGCCAAGCGCATCTTCGAAATCCTCGACGCCGAGAACGAGGTGACCGACAAACCCGGCGCGCAGCCTATGTCGCAGGTGCAGGGCCGCGTAAGCTTTTCCGACGTAACATTCCGCTATTTCAACAGCAGTGAACCTGTCCTCCAGGACGTCTCCTTCGAAGCCCTGCCTGGCGAGACCGTCGCCCTCCTGGGAGGAACCGGTAGCGGCAAGTCGACCATAATCAACCTTATCCCCCGTTTCTACGATGTGAGCGAGGGTCGCGTCCTCATCGATGATTGGGATGTGCGCGATGTCACGCTGGACAGCATGAGGCGCCAGATCGGCATCGTGCTGCAGGAGACCAATCTCTTTACCGGCACCATTCGCGACAACATCGCCTTTGGCCGCCCCGACGCCACCGACGCCGAAGTCGAGGCCGCCGCCACAGCCGCCGCCGCGCACGACTTCATCGTCAGCTTCCCCGACGGCTATCAGACGCCCGTAGGCGAGCGCGGTACAACCCTTTCCGGCGGCCAAAAGCAGCGCGTCGCCATTGCCCGCGCACTCCTGACCGACCCGCGCATCCTCATCCTCGACGACTCCACCAGCAGCGTCGATGTCGCCACCGAGGTGCTCATTCAGAATGCGCTGGACCGGCTCATGGTGGGACGCACAAGTTTTGTCATTGCCCAGCGTATCAGCACCGTCGTCAACGCCGACCAGATCCTTGTCCTCGATCGAGGCCGCATCGTCGACCGCGGCAACCACGAAGAACTGATGCGGACCAGCGCGATCTACACCGACATCTATCACAGCCAGTTGGTCGAAGACGCAGCAGTCGAGGAGGAAGCGCCGCTGGTCGCGCAAGCATAGCAACCCGCCAGCAGCAGCAGACTATGTTACGCACTATTTCTCCCAGGAGCGTGCCCGATGTTCGGTGACCGCATGTTACGGCAGGAGACGCTGAAGCCTAAGAGCGTCGGCGCCACACTGTCTCGTTTCAGTAGATATTTTCGCCCATACTGGTTTGGCCTGACCCTCGTCGCTGTCCTGATGGCCGTCAACGCCTATTCCCAGGTGATCGGACCGGTTCTGATCGGCCAGGCCGTGGACTGCTATCTGGCGCCTGCCGCCTTCGGCGAAGAAGGCGGAGGGCTTCAACTGCCGGCGGGAAGCGAACTGCAGACTGAAACCGACAGCCAGGCCAACTGCTGGTGGGCTCCCGAGGTCGCCCAGAGCGACCTCAGCCGCAATGACCTGCTGCGCGGACTGCTCAATATTACCTTGGTTATCACCGCCTACTATCTCGCCGGTTCGGTCACCGGAGGGCTGATGTTCTTCAGCATGAGTCGGACCGGCCATCACGTTCTGCGCCGTCTGCGTGTCCGCCTGTTTAACCACCTCCATCGCCTCTCTCTCGGCTTTTACACCCGCAACGAGACCGGTGACCTGATGAGCCGCATCACCAACGACTCAGACACGATCCAGCAGGTCGTCAGTTTTGCCCTGGTGCAGGTGCTGAGCAGCGTGCTGCTGCTCATTTGGATCGTCTGGCAGATGGTCGTTATGAACTGGGCCTACGCCCTCATCAGCCTCAGCATTGTGCCGCTTATGGGCCTGGCCACGCTGTGGTTCAGCACGCAGGCGCGCAAAGCCTTTCGCATCACCCGCCAAAGCATCGGCGACGTCAACGCCGAGTTGGAGGAGGGTATCTCCGGCGTGCGCGAGGTTCAGGCCTTCAGCCGCGAGGAAACCAACATTGAGCAGTTCCGGCAAAGCAATGCCGTTAACCGCGACGCCAATATCAAGGCCGTTGCCTACACATCTGCCCTGGCGCCGACGCTTGAAGCGCTCGGATTCCTCGGCATCGCTATCGTCGTTGGCGTCGGCGGCGTGTTGCTCCTGCAGGGTCAGGCTCTGGCAGGTTCGGCCATCTCTCTTGGCCTGATCGTCACTTTTCTGGGCTTTGCGCAGCGCTTCAACATGCCCATCTCCCAAATCAGCGTCATGTGGACCAACATCCAGAGCGCCATCGCCGGCGTGGAGCGTATCTTTGAACTTATGGACGAGGTCCCCGAGGTACAGGAGAAATTCGGCGCCCCGCCGATGCCCGCAATCAAGGGCGCCGTTTCCCTCCACAACGTGGAAGCCGAATACGTGCCTGGGGAACCGGTCCTCAAGGGAATCAACCTGAGCGCAAATCCCGGCGAGACGGTGGCCATCGTCGGACCGACCGGAGCCGGTAAGACGACCATTATCAATCTGATCCCCCGCTTCTGGGATGTCACCGGCGGGTCCGTGCGCATCGACGGTATCGATGTGCGCGACGTTCAGATGCACAGCCTGCGCGAGCAGATCGGTATCGTCCTCCAGGATACCTACCTTTTCAGCAGTTCGGTGATGGACAATATCCGCTTCAGCCGTGCCAACGCGACCGATGAGGAAGTAATCGCCGCCGCAAAGCTGGCCCAGGCCCACGACTTTATCGAGCGGCTGCCCGAAGGCTACGAAACCGTACTCGGCGAACGCGGCGCAGGCCTCAGCCAGGGACAGCGTCAACTCCTGGCCATCGCCCGCGCCGCTCTGGCCGACCCCCGTATCCTCATCCTTGACGAGGCCACCAGCAGCGTCGACACCCGCACCGAGCAGAGGATCCAGGCCGCCCTCAACGACCTGCTGATTGGACGCACCAGCTTCGTGATCGCGCACCGCCTCAGCACCATCCGCAGCGCCGACCAGGTGCTGGTACTGAAAGACGGAGAGATAATCGAGCGGGGCACACACGAAGGGCTGCTTGCCCAGCGGGGCTTCTACTACGAACTCTACATGAACCAGTTCCGCCGACAGGAAGATCTGCCGGTGCAGCCGAACGGAAGCGGACCGCCTCCCAGTGCAGTACGTGTAGGTGCAAGACCGGCCACCTGAGGCGCGACAAGCCACGAAAACTGATTCCGATACCCTGAGCTTTCAGACCCCACTGTTGCTAGCCAATCCGGTCCAGGCGCGTTCTCTAGGAACCGGATTTCTTCGACCTCTAGCCAGTAACCCCTGCCTCTACGACCTCTCCAACCCTGTCCCTCGACGCCGGTCAAACTGCAGGCGAGTTCGATCGCGTCGGGTTCACGACACGGGCCGATAATGTCCGCACCGCCGCAGTGCCGGCAAAACGCCACTCTTCCTGTCTGCGTCGTCTATTGGGTTCAAGCTGTCAGTTGGGCTCAAAACGAGCGGGGAAAATGGAAAACAGAGACTGAAAGCCAGGTCACCTACTCCGACCGAAATTGCAGCCAGATCAGCGGAATCAGCATGCCGATCACCACAATCGGTACGCTATCCCAAGGGGCGAGATTAACCTGGATCCACAGGCCGCCGGGAATAACGTCTACGCCGTACAGAATATAAACACCCCAGCCCACGAGCATCGCCCACAGCAAACGCTGAACAAGCATCTGGCGCGGCATTAATTGCACCAGCACCACGAGCAGCAGCGCCAGCACCACCAGTTGCGTGACCATAGCAATCGTCAACGAAGAGACATCGAGCTCAACCGCCTCAGGCCTGACCACCGAAACCCGTGTCGGGGCTGCTTCCAGCGTTGGCACAGCTGAAGCAGCAGTCGCCGGAGTTGGCGCCGGCGTGACCGCCCGCTCCGGGTTCGTGACCTCAATCTGCGTCCGATCCGATGCAACGTCCGGGTCAGGGATGCGCGCCCGGATCTCCGTGCTGGCGTCTGCCTCCACGCTGTTGACCGCGATCAAGAGTGTGCCAGTTCTCTCCAAGAGCACCGATTTACGCGCAAGCCCGCCCCGCGTCGGGACGGGATTAGACTGGATGGCAAGCTCCTCGCCCTCATAGATCAGCCGGAAGTTCACAGGTGTCCCATCAGGGACAGTGTTCCCGTTGTGATCCAGAATTGGGCCGGCCTGCAGTTCCAGGCTGTCACCGAGTTTCAGGTCGGTCTGAATAAGCTCCTGCTCGTTATCCTCCGCCTGTTCTATTACAATGCCCTCATTCAGGACGGTCAAACCAATACGCTGGTTCGGGTCCGGCTCCAGCCGCTCGACCAGATTGCTGAAGCGTGTGCCTGGCACGCTGACTGGAGGCGCGCCGGTGACCGTCTGCGCGCGGAACAATGCACGCACGGCCGCCTCCAGGAACGGCTGGGTCTTGGAGTAAACGCCGAGAAAGGCGGTCATCTTCCCGATCTCGGTCGAATCGAAGAAGTATGGTTCGTTGAGCGCCAGTACCACCAGCTTGCTCCCTGGCAGCCGGTCGCTTCGCTGTCGCAGAAACCGTTTAACTGCGTCGCTGCTGTCGTGATTCGCCACATCAACGTCCAGCATGGCAAAGATCAGCCAGTCGGCGCTCAGGATCTCCTCCTCCAACGCCTCCGCAACCGAGGAGTCGGCCGTGCCGTTGAGGAGAGAGTTCAATACGGAAAACGTACGACTTCGGATCCGCTCTCTTTGCAACTGGTTGGTCGCTTCCGGCCCGTAAAGGCGTAACATAATCTCTTCCAATGCGGTCGGCTCCACAACGGCATCCGCCAGGCAGCCGTCACATTCATGCAAAATGCGGCTATCGGTGAAGATCAGAATATCCTCATCTTCGCCCGGCGGCGCAGGCAGCGGGTCGGTCAACCCCGGAGAATCGGGGAAGAATATAGTCAACGCCTCACTGGCGACCTGGTCCAACAGCAACTGCGCCCCTCTCTGATTCTCGGAACTGAAACCCTCCTCTAGGTCGGCCGGCCCCACCGCCACATCTGCTAAGTCGATTTCAACCGGTACATCTTCGGAAACAAGACCGGTTGTCGCCGGATCGGTCGCATTGGCAGGGGCATACAGCCGCACCTTCAAACGTATAATTCGCCGTAACGAGGCATCCACCCGCGCAGCAAACTCGGCATCGTTCGTATATCGCTCGCGGAAGAAAATGATCGTCTCTTTGATATTGGCTCTCTCATCTAGCCACCTGTCGGTCAGAGAGAAATCTGCCAGATAGAGCAGGTCGTTTCCGGCCGTAAACGCGTCAAGTGCGATACGCCGCCGCGGGAACTCCTGCAAAGGTGGGTCGTAGTAGCGGCGCACGGCCATCACACCCAGCGCGTCGCTCATCAGGATGCCGCCCTCCGCACGCCAGGGCGCAAACTCGTCCAAATCCAGGAGAATGCCCAACTCCTGTGCCAGACTGATGGGCGGCGTGCGCTCGCGACTGCCCTGGAAGCTGCTGAAACGAATATGCCCGGACATCAGCGCCTCGGTCGACGCCATCGCCCCGTCCACTCGCAGAATCGCAGATGGCCGCTCCGTGACCGCGGCAAATGGCGGCAATTCGATTCGCTGCAGCTCTTGTAAGCTCTTCTGTATCGTCGCGATCTCCTCATCCGGCCGGCGATCTGTACCGCCCAGGCCAGGGAAATGCCCAGCCACGGTAGCCACGCGACCGGCGCTGCCGCGGTGGATTCCTGTTACATAGGCCTGACCCATTCGTCCGACCCAAAACGGGTCCCCGCCAAACGAGTGCAGCCCCAATCCCGTCACCAGATCAGGACGCGGCTGTTCTATCACATCCAGCGCCGGCCCCAACAGTAGATTCACACCCACGCTGCGCATCTCCCGACCGTGGACCGCACCGACCTCCTCCACCAAATTAGGATTCCAGGTGGCCCCCAGCGCCATCTGCGGCGGGATCGCGGTGAATCCGGACCGCAGTGCCGTGCCCGGCATGCCGTCGCCTCCCTGTTCCACCCCGATTAACAGCGGAATCTCCAACGGCAATCTCTGTTCCAATCCGGACTGTAAAATACCCGGAATTGCCGGACCGCCCTCTTTGACGCTCAATGCCTCCGTCGGTGCCAGGTAGATGCCGTACGCCAATGCCTGCAGCTGATTCGTAAGCCGCGCGATGTCCTCCGGTGTTGTATCACTGTAGTTGCTGAAATTGCGGTTCCTGGGGCTGATCACTACGCCGCCCACCCGGTACTCCTCAATCAACTCGGCGACGTCGCTTCTCGGTCCGATGTCGTTGCCCTGAAAGGTGACCACAAACAGCTGGCCAACCCGGTCGGCGACGCTCATTCCGGCGATCAAGTCGTCAAGGCGCGCTTCGAGTATTTCATCCGGGCCGGGCGTAGGCGTTGGTGAAGGTGTGGGCGTAGAGGACGGTGTCGGCGTATGCGAGGGCGAGGGCGTTGGCGTGACCGACGGCGTGAGCGCCAAACTTGTGGCTTCAGCCGCCGCCGTCGCAGTCAGCTGCGCGCCCACGGTGGCCGTAGCGCGAATCGACTCAAGCAACTCCTGGGCCGAACGGGTCGCCGTGGCTGTTGCCGCCTGCAGATCCACCGCTGCAGTCGAATTTGTACCTTGCGAACCGGGGTCAGGCGTACTCTCCCCCTGGGCAGAGGCGAACCTTTCTTGTGAAATTCCGCCTCCGAAATCGAACGCCAGCAACGCAGCGGCCAGCAGCGCGGCAGCCAGCGCAAAGACGCGCCGACGGGCGCCGCTGCTACGCCTGGCACCCTTTCGATGGCTTCGCTGCTGGCAATGGATTACTCTCATCAAATCCGATTATACACGATCAGCCCATCTGTCGGAATGACCATTTCCTAACCTTCGCGTAGCATCGTGCACAGACCGAAAACGAGGTCACCGACAGACGGCGCAACCTGGTCTCCTTCCCCCGCCCCAATACCCGTAGGGGCCCCCGTGTGGGTGCCCTCGCACACGCGCCCAATCAGGACGCCTCCCCCAAGAGTTTCTTCGTAGACCAGGAAAGGTGTTCTTCTTGCCGCGCGCCAGTCCCCGTAGGGGCGCCCCTTGTGGGTGCCCTCGTCCTGGCGCCCAATCTGGACTGCATCTTGTAGCATTAGGTGCATTCCAGATTATTGTGTCGAACCGCAGCGCCCTATCTCGCGGGCCGCAAAACCGACAACGTCTCAAGCACATCTGACTCGCGACGCTGACTGAAGCGACCCAAGGTGTTTCTCACTCCTCACTCCTCTTCACTTTCTCCTCATATTTGGGCGGTCGGGCCTTCGGCCCTCCCTTGTGCGGGGGGATTCCCCCCGCAACGCCCCCCTACACCATGCCACGTTGGCGCCGCGTCGCCGGCGTACTGTCTATGCCGCCGGTCTCCCACCCGCGTCGTGCCGCGAAGACGTCCGCCGTGACCACGGTAGGGGCAGGCCTTGTGCCTGCCCACTCTCACCCCAAAACTGGACTGAACCCTCGCGCCGTCCGGGCGAAAATTACCTCAAATTCGTGATATAATGGCTGTAACGGAATGGGCTGTTATCCGTGGGCCGGACAGTGGGTCCGAAACGGAAATACTGGGACCGGCCCATCAGAGGTGGCAGGAAAGGATGTCAGGGCCGCGGCAATAGATACCTTCATTTCAGAAAATATCATGAGGCACAGTAGGGTCGCCGCATGTCTGCGAATTGCGCTTCGTCCATCAATGTTGACCACGAAACGCTCGCGAATTTAGACCGATAATCCCGTGAGAATTTTTTTTACCCCGCGACATAGGTAGACTTGGCGCGACATTTGTAGACACTTCGCGGGTGCAGTGAAATGGCGCCGTCGAATCCACATGCAAACATATCGTCCGGCAGCGCCTCAAGCAATCTGGTATGCGCCGGTCCCGTTTAGGCGCTCAAGCCATGCTCGCTCTGCGCTCAACTCAACTCAGCCGGCCCAACCTTAAACCGCCTGCTATCCTTGGCCTCACCTGACCTGACAAACAATTTGGGATGCACCCGTAGCATTCGCCCACTGGACAGATTCCGCCGGAGTATGTAAAATATCCTCAAGACCAGAACAAAAGTTCGATAAATGGGAGGTCTTCCTCATGCAACCTAACTGGTCTCTGGACACATTTGGTCCGCCGCCCGTCCTACACTTCAAATGTGAATTCCGTACGATGCCGGAACGCCGCAGGCGGCCTGCCCCTGGGAAACTGAGTAGCAGCGCCGAATGTCACAATCCCTTTATGCAATGTGGTAAGCTTGATCTGCGAACTGCGCGCGTCTCAGATCTACGGAGCCGGATATGCCTCAATTTCAGGTAGTCAGCGATTTTCAGCCGATGGGCGATCAGCCCCAGGCCCTCGCCAAACTCGCCGTCGGCATAGAAGAAGGGATGCCCCACCAGGTCCTGCTCGGGGTCACCGGCAGCGGCAAGACCTATACCATGGCCAAAGTCGTCGAACAGATCCAGAAGCCGACCCTGGTCATCGCCCACAACAAGACCCTGGCCGCACAGCTCTACAGCGAATTCCGTGAGTTTCTCCCCAATAACATGGTGGAGTACTTCGTCTCCTACTACGACTACTACCAGCCGGAGGCCTATATCCCCCGCAGCGATACCTATATCGAAAAGGATGCCCAGGTCAACGAAGAGATCGAGCGCCTCCGCCTCGCCGCCACCAGCGCCCTGTTCAGCCGGCAAGATGTCGTGATCGTCGCCTCGGTCTCCTGTATCTACGGTCTGGGCAGCCCCCAGGACTACGGTCAGGTTGCCCTGAAGCTCACCGTAGGCGAAATGGTACGCCGCAATCAGGTCCTGCGCCATCTGGTCGACATCTTCTACGAGCGCAACGACACCGCCCTCCAGCGCGCCAAATTCCGCGTGCGCGGGGACGTCTTGGAGGTGCAGCCGGCCTACAGCGACGACGCCCTGCGCGTCAGCTTCTGGGGCGATGAGATCGAACGCATCAGCGAAATCGACACGCTCACCGGCGAAATTCTGGACGACTACCCCGAGGTGGAGATCTTCCCGGCCAAGCACTTCATCACGCATCAGGACCAGGTCCGGGAGGCGATCGTCGATATCGAAGAAGAGCTCAAGCAGCAGGTCGCAACGTTGGAGAGCCAGGGCAAACTCCTGGAGGCCCAGCGCATTGGCCAGCGTACCCGCTACGACATCGAGATGCTGCAAGAGATCGGCTACTGCAACGGCGTCGAAAACTATAGCCGACACCTGGCGCGCCGTCCCCCTGGCAGCCGTCCATGGACCCTGCTCGACTACTTTCCGGCCGACTGGATGGTGATCATCGACGAAAGCCACATGACCATCCCCCAGATTCGCGGCATGTTCGCCGGCGACCGCTCGCGCAAAGAGGTGCTGGTCGCGCACGGCTTTCGGCTGCCCAGCGCCTTGGACAACCGCCCCCTCACCTTCGATGAGTTTTCCGAGGTCGTCAACCAAGTCATCTACGTCAGCGCCACCCCGAGCGACTACGAGATGACGCACGCCACGCAAGTAGTGGAACAGCTCATTCGCCCGACCGGCCTCCTGGACCCGATCGTCGAAGTACGGCCAACCGAGGGGCAGATCGAAGACCTGCTCCACGAAGTGCATCAACGCGTCGCCATCGGCCAGCGGGCCCTCATCACGACCCTCACCAAGCGCATGGCCGAAGACCTGGCCGAATATCTCGCCGACCTCGGCGTGAAGGTCCAGTACCTCCACAGCGAAATCGACACCCTGGAACGGGTCGAGATCCTGCGCGATCTGCGCCTCGGTGTCTACGACGTGGTCGTCGGCATCAACCTGCTGCGCGAGGGTCTGGACCTGCCCGAGGTTACCCTCGTCGCCATCCTGGACGCCGACAAGCAAGGCTTCCTGCGCAGCGAGTCATCGCTGATCCAGACAATCGGTCGCGCCGCCCGCCATGTGGAAGGCCGCGCCATTCTCTACGCCGACAGGATGACCGAAGCCATGGAGAGCGCCATCGGTGAGACCAATCGCCGCCGCCGGATTCAGGAGGCCCACAACCTGGCCCATGGTATCGAGCCCACCAGCATCGTCAAGGGAATCCGCGATCTGACCGACCGTATGAAGGTCATGGCCGAGGAGCCGGCTGACTACAGTGTCGACGAAGACGAAGCAGTCGCCACACGCGATCTGTCAAGGCTCTCCCCGGATGAGCTGGTCAAGCGGATCGCCAATCTGGAAGAGGAAATGCACGAAGCCGCCCAAAACCTCGAGTTCGAGCGCGCCGCCTCTCTCCGCGACCAGGTCATCGAGCTGCGGAACGCGTTGAAGCTGGAGAGAGTATGACGTTTCGGAGAACGCCGCCAAGCACATACCACGCAAGGACCCGCAGTTTGGCAACGTCTTTCACGATGGCAGGTGCCCCTAACCACTCCCCTTGACGGGATTTTCGCCGTGTGCGAATATTTTTAGTTGGAGGCGATCAAACTAGAGTCGAGCAGAGAAATATTCCCGGCTCTGTATCCGCCTTGGCCCGCATCGCCGCCGCGCTCAACACGACTATTGACACTCTGACTAGCGAATAAACCAGCAAAATGATAGGAACCGTCCGCGAGATCGAAATCACCACCGAGATGCACGCCTCGTATCTCGATTACGCCATGAGCGTCATCGTCGCCCGCGCCCTGCCCGACGTGCGCGACGGACTAAAACCGGTGCATCGACGCATCCTCTACGCCATGCACGACATGGGCGTAACCAGCAACAAGCCTTACAAGAAGAGCGCCCGTATCGTCGGCGAAGTGCTGGGCAAGTACCACCCCCACAACGATACCTCCGTCTACGACGCCATGGTGCGCATGGCCCAGGAGTTCAGCCTGCGCTACCCTCTCGTCGACGGCCAGGGCAACTTCGGTTCAATCGACGGCGACAACGCCGCCGCCATGCGCTACACTGAAGCGCGTCTGGCAACCATCAGCGACCTGATGCTGGCCGACATCGAAAAGGACACCATCGACTGGAACGACAACTTTGACACGACGCTCAAAGAACCGGGTATCCTGCCGGCCGCGCTGCCCAACCTCCTGATCAACGGCGCCAACGGCATCGCCGTCGGCATGGCGACCAACATTCCCCCTCACAATCTGGCCGAAGTCGTCGACGCCACCGTCTATCTGATCGATAACTTCAACAGGATCGACGAAGTCGGGGTCAATGATCTCCTGCAGTTCATCAAAGGACCGGACTTCCCCACCGGCGGCATCCTCTTTCGCTACCGCCAGGCCGCCAAGGGCGACGAGGAAATCGATGCCATCTCCCAGGGATATGCAACCGGCCGCGCCCGGCTGATCATGCAGGCCAAGGCCCATTTCGAAGAGATGAGCCGCAGCCGCAGCCGTATCGTCGTGACCGACCTGCCCTATCAGACCAATAAGACCAATCTGCTGGAGCGTATCGCCCTGCTCGTGCGCGACGGCAAAATCCACGGCATCACCGACCTGCGCGACGAGAGCGACCGGACCGGCATGCGCATCGTCATCGAGCTGACCCGCAACGTAGACCCCAAAACCGTGCTGGCCCGACTGCTCAAGCTGACGCCAATGCAGCAGACATTCGGCATGTCCCTGCTGGCGCTCGTAAACGGCGAACCCGTCACCCTCACCCTCAAGCGAATCCTGCGCCTCTTTATCGAGCACCGTCAGGAGATTATCCGCCGCCGCTCGCAGTTCGACCTTGCCAAAGCAAGGGCCAGGTCACACATCGTCGAAGGTCTGCTCAAAGCGCTCGATATCCTTGACGAAGTCATCCAGACGATTCGCCGCAGCCAGCGCGTAGACACCGCCCGTACCAATCTGATACGCGCCTTCGGCTTCACTGAGGTCCAGGCCCAGGCCATACTGGATATGCCGCTGAGACGGCTGACCGCGCTCGAGCGCAAACAACTCCAGGATGAACATAAGGAGCTGCAGCAGCTGATCGCTTACCTCGAAGACCTGCTCTCCGACGACGGCAAGATCCTCGACGTTATCCGCGCAGAACTGCTCGCTCTGCGCGAGCAGCACGCCGACCGCCGCCGCACGCAGATCGTCGAGCGCGCGCAAGGCACACTCACCGCCACCGATCTGCTGCCGGACCGCCGCGTCTGGGTGGCTCTCGGCGCCAACAGTTCCTTGCGGCGTCTGGATTTCAGCGGGATCAACCGCGTCGGCCTGCGCCAGGCCGCCCAAAACGCGGCCGCGGCCCTTCTCACAGCCAACACCCGTGACCAGCTCTCCATCTTCGCCGCCAATGGACGCTGTCACCGCCTCGGAGTCCACGAGCTCCCACAGGAAGGCCGCAGGCATCTGGCCGACCTGACCGATTTCAGTCGCCGGGATACGGTCGCCTCCATGGTGGCACTGCCGCAATCCGCGACCGAAGGCTTTCTCTTTCTGGCTACCCGCCAGGGAAACGTCAAGCGCATCGCCCTCTCCGACCTCGCGCAGGCCGCAATGGCCTCCATGGAAGTGATCACGGTGAACGGCAAAGACCGGCTGGCCTGCGCGCTGGTGACGCCCGGCGACGGCGAGGTCATTCTCGTCACCCGCAATGGCCGCTCGATTCGCTTCTCCGAGGAAATGGTGCGGGCGATGGGGATGGCAGCACGCGGCGTGGCCGGCATCAACCTTCAACTCGGTGATGAAGTGATCGCCGCACTGCCAGTAGCGCCCGAAGGGGAGCTGCTCACAGTTACCTCTGCCGGCTATGCCAAGCGCACCCCCATGAACGAGTTCAGCCCACAGGGTCGCGGCGGAGGCGGCGTCATCGCCCACAAACTCAGCGAGCGTAACGGCGAACTGGTAGGCGCGGCCATGCTAACGTCAGAGCACAACTTTGCCGCATTCGTGACGAAAAAGGGAGTGGCGAAGCCCTTAGAGTTGGAAGAGATCCCCTCCAGTGGTCGCAACACACAGGGAGGGCGGGCAGTCGACCTGGCGCAAAGCGACACCGTCGCCGCAGTTCAGGCGGTCTCTCCGGTCACGCCGGCTATGGACAGCCCGCCGCCGTCCCCAGAGCCGCCAGTGAACGGCAGCAGAAATGGCGCGCAACCGGCCGCCATAGACGGTTCGGCCGCCAAAGTTATCCCTGCGCCGGAGAGCAACGGTCGGAAAGAGCAGAACGGAGCGTCCAAACGAAAGAGGCGGGCGGCCAAAACTGAGGCAGGTGCCCCGGACAACAAGGCGCGATCAGAGCAAGATAAGAAGCGTCCGCTGGACAGCGAGACCGCCCGCAAGTCGAATTCAACCCGGAACAAAAAGCAGGCCACTGCCTCCAATAAGACATCCGCACCGAAGACATCTCCGCCGGGAAAGTCCGCTTCGAAGACCAACCGGCGGACAGAGCCCTCCCGTGCCGGCCAGGACAGCAAACCGGACCCCAAGCCGAAGCGCGCCGCAACGGACCGCGCTGCCGCCAAGTCGTCTCAGCCCAAACAGGCAGACAAACCCGGACGCTCCAATCGCAAAGACAAAACGGTGGAACCGTCAGTGCAGAAGCGACTGATTGCAGACTCGGAAGTGGCTCAACGACCGGCCGAGGAAAACTCCGACGCTGGTGCAAAAACAAAACGTGCCGACAAGTTGGGCCGGGTAAGCAGCGTCACGCGCACCCAGAAGAGACGAAAGCCATGACCAGCAGCGAGTTTGTTCTTCTACACTCTTTCACCCGTTCGTAATCCGACCAATGGCCTCCGCTTCCGCATGATCGGCCGCTTCACAGTTGCCTGAGACGGTTTTCTCAAAACGCTACAAAAAGTTGGGGCCGCTGCACGCAGCGGCCCCTATAGTTTGACTCCGGAGTGATTGCCGCCCAGTTCGGACGCGCATCTGCTGCTTAAATGCGACCCCTCGAGGGAAGGGGCCCAACTGCGCGGCCATCTCTGAAAGCCAGACTGCAGCTACTGGCAATATTCCAGGCGCAGTGCGTCCAAATCATTCTGAGGGACATTTGCCAATACGGCCGGTATGCAACCACTCAGCTGATTATGCGACAGGTATAGATCGCGCAGATGAATGAGGCGGCCCAACTGTGCCGGGATCGTCCCGCTCAACTCGTTGTAATGGAGATGCAGAGTCTCCAGGTTGGTCAGGTTCCCCAGCTGCGCCGGGATCGGCCCGCTGAGATTGTTGTCGTAAAGGCTCAGAATTTCCAGGTTGGAGAGGCTCGCCAACTGCGTCGGGATCGCCCCGCTCAACTCGTTCTCGCCAAGTCGCAAAGACTCCAGGTTGGCCAGGTTGCCCAACTGCGTCGGGATCGCCCCGCTCAACTCGTTCTTCCCGATGTCCAGGATCCTCAGGTGTTCCAGGTCGCCTAACCTAGACGGTACCGTACCGCTCAATTCGTTATCTGACAGATCTAGGTAATCCAGCCTGTCTATGTCTCCCAGCTCAGGTGGAATGCCGCCATTCAGCCTGTTGTTGGCCAGAGAAAGGGCATCGAGGTTGTTCAACTCTCCCAACTGAGGCGGGATCGTTCCACTCAACCGGTTGCCAAAGAGGTATAGTCTCTCCAACAGGGATAGGCGGCTCAACTCCGGCGGGATCGGTCCGCTCAGTTCGGTGTTAAAGAGCCACAGTTCCCTCAGTTCGGCCAAGTTGCCAAATTCTGGCGGGATCGTGCCGCTCAACTCGTTGTTCTTCAGCCCTAGCAATCTCAGATTGGTCAGACCACCCAACTCCGGCGGGATCGTGCCGCTCAATTCGTTGTTCTGCAGAAACAGATTTCTTAGTTCCGAGAGGCGTTCGAGTTCAGACGGAATGGTTCCACTCAGACTGTTCCACGCCAGGTCCAACAAAACCAACTTGCGCAGGTTTCCCACCTGTGGAGGAATGTAACCTCGCAACCCGTTATCTCTCAAATCCACTCTAACCACACGACCGTTGTCGTCGGTGGTGACTCCGTACCAGTCGCCGACCGGCGCGTCGCTGAGCCAGTTCCTTCCGTTGTTCCACCTGTCGCCGCCAGTACAATAGTAGAGAGTAACCAGCACGGCCCTTTCGGAGGCAATCGCAAGCTGGTGCGGAGTAAGCGTGGGTGTCGCAGTTGGCATGGGGGAAGGCGCCGGCGCAAGTGTAGCCGATGGACTGGGCGATGGTGTCGCCGTTGGTGAGGGCGTGGGCGTCGAAGTAGGTGTGGGTTGCGGATCCACTACGACTGAAGCGCCCCTGCCGATGGCGAGGCTCCCAACGTAGCGTGCGTTCTGGAAGACCGCCTCTTCAATACTTACCCTGACCTCGGTGTGAATGTCGACGGCCGCGATAGTGGCCGCGTCGCTACGGCTCTGGCCGGCCCTGATAGTCACCGTGGTCCGGGCCGGTTCCCCGTTCTGCGCCGACAATGTGATCAGCATGTCGAATGGCGCACCCTCGGCGACCGTTGCGACGATCCCCTCCCCGGACCGCTCCAATGCCGTTCTCAAGATGAAGGGATCCGTCCGGTTGCCCGAGAAGTTCGCCACCTCCAGGTGGGACAGTCCACTGAAGATGCCGTCAGGCAGTGAAGTCAGTTCATTGTCTGACACAATGAGATGTGTCACACCGCTGACCCCGGCAAAGAGGCCGGCAGGCAGCGAGGACAGGTTATTCTCTGCAACCGTCAACTGCCTCAGACCGGACATCCTGTCGAAGACTCCATTGGGCAATGAGCTGAGAGCATTGTCATGCAGTCCCAGCGTAACCAAGTCGGTGAGGTCGTCGAATACACCGTCCGGAAGTGAGGTGAGGCCGCTATTCTCCATCCAGAGAATGAGTAGTTTCGTGAGGCCGTCAAAAACACCGTCCGGTATTCCGCCCAGATTGTTCTGTTGCAGGTTCAGCTCCCGCAGACCCGTGAGGCCCTCGAAATCGCCAACCTGCAGTGAACTGAGAGGACCGCCGGTTAGGTCCATCTGGAAGATTCTCGTCAAGTATTCGTCGGTCACCTCACTGCAATTCTGGATGTTGAGGCTGCCCAGGTTCTGGCTGTTTAGGAGGTTAATGATAAGCTGGCGCACTCGGGGCGTGCGGTCACAGATACCTCCTGAAACTTCCTGAGACACACTCTCGCTGACGGCTGCTGTGGGCTCACTGGTAGGCGTCGCCGTAGGCACTGGCAGAGCCGTGGCAGTCTGCGCTTCCGTAGGCGCGAGTGTAGGCGTGTCGACCGGCACTGCTGCCGGTGTGGACGCCGCCGTGTCGGTCGGTGCCTCCGTGGGCGCGGGCGTCGGCGTGTCCGTCTGCGCTTCAGTAGATACTGACGCCACTGTATCGACCGTCTCCCCCTTCGGGGCATCGGTCTGGGCACTCGTAGACATGGACGCCGCCGTGTCAGTTGGTGCCTCAGTCGGCACAAGCGTAGGCGCGTCGGTCGGTGCTTCTGTAGATACAGTTGCCGGCGTGTTGACCGGCGCACTCGTAGACATGGACGCCGGTGTGTTGGTCGGCGCTTCTGTTGGCACAAGCGTAGGTGTGTTGGTCGGCGCCTCCGTCGGCACCAGTGTCGGCGTGTTGGTCGCCGTCTCCGTGGGCGTCGGCGTATGAGTCGGCGCTGATACCTGTACAACAGATTCAACCTGTGGCGACCAATCGCCTGAGCACTCACTGAATCGCGCGCGTACCCTCACTTTGTAACTTACGCCCTCGCTAAGACCGGCGATCGTAAAAGCAGGGCTTGTCGGATAAGCATTCCCGTGTCCACTATCCTCCGACGGAAATTCCTCGCCTACTGGCGCCCAATTGACACGGTAATCAAGCGGCGCTTCTGTCGGAGGATTCCAAGAAAGTTCAAGAATCCCTGGCTGACTGTTTTCCACGTGCAAGGCCCCGATCGCCCAGACATTGTCCTCGGCGTATGCGGTGCGAACGAGCACGGGGGTGGTGATACACACTGTCAGCAACATAACTGCCAGCCTGATATTCCTCCACATGCCGGCAGACCGTCCGTTGCTGAACAGGGCGCCATTGACCTGTTCTTTGCGCAACATCTGTCCTTTCCTCCTTTGTGTGGACGGTTGGTAAAACGATTGTTGGTAGGGTCCGACCGCGAACGCACTTATAAGACGCGGACGCGATGCCGGAAGAAATTAGGCTTGTCCCGGATGCCTTGCCTGCCCGCTGGCTGCCCCTGGCCGGAGGAAAGCCTGAGACAGGGCGGGCAGCACGCGCCTTCGTCGGCGTCGCCGTATAAGGTCTGGGACTGCGGCTCTGCTCTAAGTGGGTGTCGAAAAAGGGGTCGCACGGGCGACCGCGCCCCGGCGGGGAATACGCACGCGGGCAGCCCCCGAGGGCCCAAGCCGGAAAGAAGGGCCGCGCCGCGCTTGGATCAGGGCGCAGATTGTCAAAAGCTGAAGGTCTGAATCTAGAATGAAGACTACAAGCTGGTACGCCGTCAAACAGCGTAACGAAGCCTACAATTGGGAAGACAAAGCGAGGAAAAAACTTCGCGCCTGCCCTCGTCGGATGGAAAGAGAACGGTTTGGGGCTGTTCCCCTTCCTCCCGTGATTGCCTGCTGTTTGGGGAGGGTCAGACGCCTGAAAGGCAAATCGTCGTTGATTGCCCACGATTAAATTGTTGTGAATGTTGGCGGCAAACTGCCCGTCAATTTCCTCCTGAAATCGGTGCAAAGTCCTGAGGCTGATTGGCCTCTTTCTGCAACGACCAGACCTATGCTCAGGTCTTGCAGGACCGCAAACAAGCCGGCGTTCCTATAAGCAATATACGCCCAGGAACTGCTCTTGTCAATAGGGAAAGCGAATTTTGCCAATAATTGCTACATGCATTTGGAAGCAGCCTTACAAAAAACCCGTCTGACGCCAGGATAGTCGGGTTACGAAGGAGAATCTTGTTCGTTATGTCCGCCTTTGCGCAGCATAAGAAACGCCAAAAAACGGGTCTCCATCGGGAACGCACATCTGCTGTCAGCTTGCGGACCAGCGGATGGTCCGAAAAAAGAAGCGCCGCAGCCGAGACGGCCGCGGCGCAAACTGTGTCCTTCGAGATACGACCCTAACGCCCCCCCACCGGCGAGATCAGCTGTTCATTCGAACGATGGCTGCGACGCCACAGGATCGTCGCCAGCACACCGATCAGCAGCGGAACAGTCGCCGCCAGAGACCAGCGCCAAGAAATGCCGCCCTCCTGTCGCGCCGGCAGTACCGCCTCGTTAGCCAACCGCCGCCGGTGCTCCGCCAGCAGGGCCTCCTTCAACCGCGCCCGGAACTCAGGAGACGGCCGTACAAAGGGGAAGATCCTGCCCAGAAAACTCACCATATGCGCGAACTGCGCCTCTTCCTCTTCGATCCACTCGTCTTCCATCGCCTCAGATTCCGAATCGCTGCGCTCCGCCTGCCAAAAGGGCAAGACCCGCACAACTTCAGTTCTGAACTGCTCCCACCTATTCAGCATTTTCGCGCTTCCCATCGGATGCCTTCTTTCCCTTATGTTCGGCCACGGATGGCGTTCCTTCTGCCTCACCGTCCTCGAACTGTTGGCTCAAATCTGTGCGCAGCGCCGCCAGTGTGCGGAAATAGAGTGACTTGATCGCACCCTCGCTCTTTTGCATCAATTCGCCGATCTCTATGTTTGTGAGTTGATCGCCGAACTTGTGGAAGAGCAACCGGCGGCGCTCCTCAGGCAACCTTTCTATCGCCGCCCACAACGCCTCCTCCCCTTCCCGCCGCTCTACCGTCGTCTCCGGCTCCTCCCGCCGTTCTGCCCGGAAGACCATCCCATCGATCGGGATGAAGGTCCTCCGCCCTTGATCGCGGTGCCAATTGACCACCAGATTGTGCGCGATGCGGAAAAGCCACGCACCAAAGGGCAGTCCCCTATCCTCGTAACGGTCCAGCCGGTCCAACGCCCGGTAAAAGATTCGCGCCGTCAGGTCCTCCGCGTCCTCGACATTCTGGACCCGGCTGTACACATACGAGTAAATGCGATCGACATAGCGCTCGTAAAGTTCGCCAAACGCCTGCGTATCCTTCTTCGCCCGCGCCACCAGCGCCGATTCGATCGCCCGTTCGTCCTCGGGCTGAGTCTCAGTCCCGCCGGGGCGGCTTCCGTTGGCGCTCTTTTCAGTTTCGCTCAGAGCGTTCCCGTTCATAATCTATAACACGCTGTCTCTGGAATCGTTGCGGAGTGGAAGCCGTAGAGGGCCTCCCTCCACGCTCGCCCCCCTCGCGCGCAAAAGGCTACGAGGTAACGCACGTCACCATTATAAAGAATCAGTCAGCCCGGCGCCAAACCGAGCGAATATCACCGGGTGCAGTCCAGTATGGGGGTGAACTTTTGTACACCTCTGGAAACGGCTAAGCTAAAGCCAATTCGCGTCCCCGAGCAGGTCAAGTGCCGTCCCCTCTGACCACTGACCACTGACCACTGCAATTGTGCGGTAGGGCCTTCGGCCCTCCCTTGTGCGGGGGGACTCCCCCCGCAACGCCCCCCATCGTATGCCCGACCGTCGTGGACAATTGGAACGGCTGTTAAAGCGACTGGTGTACGAACCCCCGCGCCACCACTGTAGGGGCAGGCCTTGTGCCTGCCCAGTGCCTCCCGATAAATGGATGGCAGACAATTTCAGCCATCGTAGTCATGAATTCCCCACCCGACCATCTTCACCCCAAATATGAACTGCACCCAATATCACCCACCGGAACTACACACAAGCCAATCAGAAGAACAAGCCTGGATCCGACCTCCGTGTCCTCTGTCGGCCTCATCGCTGATACCCTATAACGGGCTGATGCGTACTCTCTTCAAAGAGACTCGGCGAAAGATGAACGCCCTCTGAAGGCCCCAAACTTTCCCGCGGAATGGGGCCGGACTGTGCTCTGCTGTGGAACACAATACGACAAAAGGAAAGTGGTTTTTCCAGGAGGCGCCCTCTTGATCGACAATCCAACCGTCCTCATCATGCTTTTCGTGGAACTTGCACTGGTGATCGCGCTGCCCGTCGTCGCCGCAACTCTCTGGAAGCAGCGCAGCCGCGCGCTCTGGAGTAGCCTGATCTTCGGGGCCGTTACATTTCTCATCGCACAGCTGGTTCGGCTCTCCCTGCTCCAAGGCCTCTCTCTGCTTCTGAACCCCGTCGCCCGTTCCTGGGACCCCGCCCTGCTGCTGTGGATCAACACAACCCTACTGGTCATCACCTCCGGCCTGTTTGAAGAGGGTGCCCGCTGGATGATAATCGGCCGTTTCGCGAAGAACGTGCGCACCTGGCGTGAAGGCGTAATGTTCGGCATCGGCCACGGCGGCATCGAGGCCTTTCTCTTCGTCGGAGGCAGCGTTATCGCCGCGCTGGTCCTGTCCCTGTCCGCACCCACCGTGCTGGCCCAGTTGGAGCAGCTCCCTCCTGAACAAGCCGCAGCCGTCCAAACCCAGCTCGACGCCCTTACTGCCTTGCGCTGGTGGGAGCCCCTTCTGGGCGCGTGGGAACGGGTCCCCGCAATGGTCTTCCATGTCGGCGCATCGCTGCTCGTCCTGTTGGGCCTGATTAGCCGGAACAAGCGGCTCCTACTGGCCGCAATGCTACTCCATATCGGCTTCAATGCGATAGCTGTCGTGATGCTGCAATTTGCCGGTATTCTCTTGACCGAAGTGGCAATTACGCTTGCCGCGCTGCTGCCCCTCTGGCTGATAGTCCGCCTCCGCAAACCGATCGCGGCGGCCGCCGCAACCTCCTGATCCATGGTCCGATAGTTTGGCCTGCAATTTCCGCTATGCTATGCTTGATCAACGTCCCAGAGCTTCGCGATTTGAACACGAAGCAACGGAAAACACATCAAATTCGGAACAATTTCCTGGAGGACGGGAGGTAAAAGTGCGCGTAAGCTGCTTTCAGGAGAATCTGTCGAAGGGCCTGTCAATCGTCGGTCGCGCGGTATCGTCCCGCAGCACATTGCCGGTGCTCGGCAACATCCTGCTCGAGGCAAAGGATGACAAGCTGCGGCTGGCCGCTACCAATCTGGAGATCGGCGTCAACTGCTGGGTCGGCGCCCGCATTGAGGATGAAGGCGCCATCACCGTGCCGGCCCGCCTGCTGACTGAATTCGTCAACAGCTTGCCGCCCGAAAAGATCGAGATGGAGCTGTCCGTACGCACGCAGACACTCCATCTTCGCTGCGGCAACTTCGATGTCAACATCAAAGGCATCGACTCACAGGAATTTCCCGTGATTCCCACCGTCGACAACGGCGACGGGCCCGAGGAGACCGCCGAAGCACTCGAAGGGCGCACCATTGCCCTCGAAACCGCCGGGCTGACCAAGATGATCGATCAGGTCGTCTTCGCCGCCGCCACCGACGAGAGCCGCCCCACCCTCACCGGTGTCGAAGTTACCTTTGCCAAAGATCGCCTTTCGCTGGCCGCAACCGACGGCTACCGGCTCAGCGTGCGCAGCATAGAAGTCGACGAGGCCTTCACCGACGACTTGGCGGTCGTCGTGCCGGCCCGCCATCTGGGAGAGTTGGGCCGCATTATCGGCGACGCCGAAGACGAACGGCCTGTCCAGGTTACCGTCACCCAGGCCCGCAATCAGATTCTCTTCCGCGTCTGGGGCAAGGGGGGTGAGACCCGCGGCGCCTTCCACCAGGTCGACCTCGTCAGCCAGCTTATCGCCGACCGCTTCCCCGACTACCGGGCCATCATTCCAAAGAGCCACAACACCCGCACAGTGGTCGGCACCGATGCCTTCCTCCAGGCCGTACGCGTGGCCCAGCTCTTCGCCCGCGACAACGCCAATATCGTCCGCCTCAAGATTGAGCCCAACGGCGACAGCGGCGTCGGCAACCTTCATCTCACCGCCAGCAGCGCAGAGATGGGCAACAGCAAGAATGAGTTGGATGCAATGGTGGAAGGAGACGATCTGGAGATTGACTTCGACGTCCGCTATCTGATCGCCGTGCTGAGCCAGATCGACGAGGAACAGGTCGTCCTGGAAACCACCCAGTCCAACCGCCCCGGCACCATCCGGCCCCTCGGCCTCGGCGACGAAGAGTTCCTGCACGTCGTCATGCCCATGCACCCGCCCCGCTGACCCGATGTCCGGCTGGACCGACAGATGACCGGAGTCGCGGTCAACGCGAACCCGTATTCTCTTGGATTAAATCCCGGGGTCACTCGCCAGACGAGTAGGCCACCACCATGTCCAGCTTATGGGACAGATTGTCCTCAGCACGTTCCAGGTCGTACTGATTCTGTAGCCCCATCCAGAACTCTGCAGAGTTTCCAAAAAAACGTGAAAACAAGAGGGCCGTCTCGGCTGTGATCGAACGCTCCGCACGGACGATTCCATGAATCCGTCGCGCATCGACACCAATCGACTTGGCTAGCCTGTAAGGTGTGATCTCAAGCGGCAGGAGGAACTCCTGATTGAGGATTTCTCCTGGGTGAATGGGTGGGAGCCTGCTCATTGATGGTTCATCCTTTTGTAGTTGTAATCTCTCCTTGTAAGTGAAGAGCAACCCGCGTGTAGCTGCACAGCTTCTGTTCATATCCACAGCTGATCGTTTCAGTGGTAGTCCACGATTTCGACGTCGTAAGCGTCTTCGTCGCTCCAGACAAAGCAAATACGCCACTGGTCGTTGATGCGAATACTGTGCTGGCCGCCCCGATCTCCTGTAAGGGCCTCCAGCCGATTCCCTGGGGGTACCCTCAAATCATCGAGGCTCTTGGCGTTGTTCAGAATCATCAGTTTCATTTGCGCCCGAATCTGGATGTCCTCGGAGAATCTCCTGACACGCCGCCGTTCGGCTATCCCCCGAGTGTGCCTGTCCCGAAAGCTTCGAATCATGAGTCCATTGTGGCCAGAATGTTCGTGGCAATATCGGGACTCGAATGATAACCTGTCGACAGGTTAGTCAATTACTGATACCCGCCAATTCCCAACAACTCCCGCGTCGCCGGACCGGCCTCTTCGATCACCTTATCCAAGAGCCCGTCCTCCGGTCTGCCGCCAAACGGCGAACTGCGCATCCACGTCGGGCCGTAGCTCAGAATCAGCACACGGCGCTTATTGCCCTCTGCGCTCGTCGGCATAGCCCGATGCCATAGATTGCCGTGCAGCATCACACAGGTGCCGGCCGCGGCGCGAATCTCCCGCTGGCCCCCCAGGTCACCCTGCTCCTCCAAGGGCAGGTCCCTACCCGTATGCAGATGCGTACCCGGAACCACCGCCAGCAGCCCATTGGCGTCGTCCAATTCGTCCAGATAGATTAGACAGTCCAGCTTGTGCGGATACGCGAAAAAGGGCGGCACCGGCTCCGTCATGCCCGGCTGATGGTGATGCCAGCGGGTGAACTGGATCTCCTGGCCCGGATAGCTGATGCGGGCTGCCAGCTGGCGAACGCGCACGAAGGGGCCCAGCACCGCTCGCGCTACCGAGAGCAGTGGCTCAAAATCTATCAAATCGTGGAAGGCGCCATGTTTGTCAAACAGATGCCGTGGAATCCAATCCCTGCCGCGCAAACGGCTCCCGTCGGCTTCCTCAAACTCCGCCGCCTCCACTTCGTCCAGCGCGCGGCGCAGCATCTCTAACGGCTTGCCCTCGATCAAAGCCTCCCGCATCAGATAGCCGTCTCTCGCAAACGCCTCAATCTCAGCCTGCGAAGCCCAGACGTCGAAAATCCGTTCCCGCTCCTGTCCCTCATTGTTGACCAGGATACGATAGGAGATGGTGTGATGTTGGTAGGAGTCGTACTTATCCTGGATCTGGTCCCGGAGGCTGGTCACAGCGCCTGCTGTCATAGTATTTCCTCCTTACCTGTTATATCGTACTGTGGTTGAAGCCCACCGGACTTTTCCTCATCTTCCATCGCTCACTGCGAATTCACCCTCTCCAGACGCGGCCCTTCCGGCGTGTCGTGCACCTGCCATCCCAGCGAGGAGATCGCATCCCGCAACGCGTCTGCTTCAGGCCAGTTGCGTTCCGCGCGCGCGGCAGTGCGCCGTTCAGCCAGGTCCAATACCGCCTGCGGCGCCGGCTCCTCCACCGGCTGCGCAGCCGCATCTCGCGCTGCGCAGGCTCGCTCCCATATCTCCCCCGGTATGCCGTCTTCCAGCGTCGGCGGCAGACGCCAGTCCCCCAGCGCCGACGCCGGGAAGCGCGCCCCGCTCCCGAACACCTGCTCTCCCCCTGAAGACAGCACAGTCGCGCCGCCCTGGCCCACCAACTCGCACTCTCCCGTCGCAGGCTCGATCACCACGCCGGTGTTCTCGTCAATGCCCAACACCGTTATCCCCCGCGGCAACAAAGCCATCAACTCGTCAAAACGCGGCTGCCCCATGTAGCAGTGGCTGGTATCCAGCTCGTCGCCGCCGTCGTTGTTATTCCAGTGGGGAATGACGCTCATCCGCAGGCCAAAATCGCTGAAAAAGGCCAGCCCCTCGATCCAGTGGAGGTCCTGGCCCACCTTGTAAATCTCATAGACCGGCAGAGTGTAACGGCCGGACGCCACCGTTGTCGCGCTCGAAAAGCAGATCGCCCCGCCCAGCCGGTGCCTTGCCCGCAACGCGTGCCAGGCGTAGCTGTCCCGCAGCTGGCGCACCGTGTACGAAGGACTGCCCGGCCCCATGAAAAGATAACTGCTTTCGAATAACGGATCTGCCAGTTCAGGGTCGTCGGGATCGAACGCCGTGCCCCGCTTGCGCGCCGGCACAATCGAGACCTGAGGTGAATAATTGCGCAGATGACGTTCCAGGTACGCGCCGACCTTTCCGGCCACCGCGGGCGAATTCAACTCAAAACCGGCCGGCGTCTCCAGTATGGCAACCTGGACCGGCGCCGGCAGTTCACGCATCACCCGCTCATGAATCCGGTAGGCCCCCGGTGCTGTCTCTCCCGACCCAAAGAGAGCTATCGGGCCAATTTCACTCATCGCATCCCCCTTTTCACCCAGCCTCCCTGCCCGCTTCCGAACCCGTTCTTATAAGTCTGGCAACAGGCAGGGAGCAATAACAACGGCACGCAAACTCCGCACAGTTTCAAAGACTTTCGCCGTGCTACCCCCATTGGTATCTCTCCGGGCGCGTGTCTGATGTGCTATACTGTTGCGGCAGTTCTGTGGGCGTAACCGCAGCTACCGGGACCGTGTCGTTCCTGTATGAAAACCTTTGTCTTCCGGATGCTCGTCTTCACGGCGGGCGCAGTCACCCTCGGCGTTGAGTTCAGCGCCGCCCGTCTGCTGGAACCCTGGTTCGGAAACAGCCAGATCGTTTGGGCCGCTCTGATCGGACTGATTCTCTCTTACCTGGCAATGGGAGCCTGGCTGGGTGGGAAACTGGCCGACCGCTTCCCCAGCCTCGGCGCGCTGTTGACGCTCGTGACCATTGCCGGTCTGGGCGTCGCGGTCACGCCGGCCATCAGCCCGCCCATTTTGCGCCTGGCCACTGTGGGGCTTAACGACTATCTTCCAGGTCTCCTCGCCGGCGCGCTGCTTGTCGTCCTGCTGCTCTTCAGCCTGCCAGTGATCCTGTTGGGGGCGGTCAGCCCGTGGGCCGTGCGCTTGGCGGTAACCGATCTGCAGCAGACCGGGCGCGTGGCCGGACGCCTCTATGCCATCGGCGCCTGCGGCAGCATCCTAGGTACATTTCTACCCGTTCTCTGGCTGATCCCCTCCTACGGAACCCGCTGGAGCTTCTACCTGCTGGCCCTCTGGCTTCTGACCGTCACACTGCTGGCGGCCCTCCTCCACGGCCGCAGCCGGCGCATCCACGGCATGACGCTGCTTGCGCTCGGCGCAACGCTGGCCCTTGCTCTAATCGACCCTGGCAGCGTGCGCGCCCACTGGGACAGCCGCGAAGATAGCCCAATTCTATACGAAGACGAATCTCTCTACAACTACATCCTCGTCCGGTCATGGGGCAGCGAGCGGCATCTCCAACTCAACGAAGGCATCGGCCTCCATAGCGTCTACCACCCTGACAGCCTTCTCAGCAGAGGCATCTGGGACTATTTCCTGCTGGCGCCGCTCTTTCGACCCCAAGGCACCCTCGACCCCCACGAGCGCGTGCTGGTGATCGGGCTCGCCGCCGGCACCGCGCCCAACCTGTACACCGAAATCTACGGCCCGCTCGAAATCGTCGGCGTCGAGCTGGATCCGCAGATTATCGATGTGGGACGGCGCTACTTTGAAATGACCCAACCCAATCTGACGGCCGTGGCGGCAGATGGACGCCGCTGGCTCCTCGACCAGCCCGATGACGAACTCTTCGACATCGTCCTCGTCGATGCCTACCGCCCGCCCTACATACCGTTCCACCTCACAACCGTCGAGTTCTTCCAATTGGCGCGCCAGCATATGAGTGAGCGGGGGATCCTGATGATAAACGTCGGCCGCTCTCCAACCGATTTTTCGCTCGTAGATGCCCTCGCCGCCACCCTTGTCGCAGTATTTCCTACCGTGCTGATCGTCGACGAGCCGGGACCGCCCGACGACCTCGGAAACTCCCTTGTCGTCGCCGCAAACCAGCCCGCGACCCAGGAAACGTTCGCCGCAAATGCCGCGGCCCTTTCCCCGTCACTGCCGCGCCAGTTCCGTCAGTTCGCGCTTGAGGTGGCCGGCTGCGACAGCCACTCCTCTTGCGATCCCAACCTGTCGCGTGTGCGCGCGCCGGATCCACCCGAGGACACACCCATTCTCACCGACGACCATGCGCCGGTCGAACGCCTGGTGCATGGCGTAATCTGGAGTTTTCTCCGCAGCAGAGCTGAACCGTAGCAGTTCACAGACCAACGCTTACCGGCTATCGGCCGTAACGAGAGAGCAACTCACCATGACCAATTCACGCACACTGCTGGGCGTCTTCGCCCATCCCGACGACGAAAGCTTTGGGCCCGGAGGCACACTGGCCCGCTACGCAGCTGAAGGCGTGCAGGTGCATGTCATCATCGCCACCGACGGCGACGCCGGCTCGGTAAACGAGAGCCACCGCAACCAGACCGAACGCACTCTGGCCCAGGTGCGCAGCGAGGAGCTTGCCCGCGCCGCCGTAGAACTGGGCATCACCACGATCTGGAATCTGCCCTACCGCGACAGCGGTATGCGCGGCTCGCCCGACAATGAGCACCCCAGGGCGTTGGTGCAACAGCCGATCGACCGGCTGCTGTCTGAACTGATCGGCTACTTCCGCCGTTTGAAGCCGCAGGTTGTCATCACCCATGACCCTTACGGCGGCTATGGCCATCCCGACCACATTCGCTGCTGCGAAATCGTAACCGCAGCCTTCTATGCCGCAGGACAGGCAGAGGGGTCCGGCACAGCCCGCAACGGTAGCGGCCTCCTGCCTCCCCACGCCGCCCAGAAACTTTACTACTCCAGCTTCGACAAACGCATGCTCCGCTGGATCGTCAAGTTCATGCAGCTGACAGGCCGCAATCCCCGCCAGGTCGGCCGCAACCAGGACGTCGATCTGGTCGAAATCGCCTCCTGGGAGACTCCTATCAACGCCCGCATAGATGTGCGCGCCTTTTTAGACCTCAAGGAACGGGCCAGCCGCGCCCATGCCAGCCAGTACAGTGGCGGCCCGTCCATGCTGCGGGCGCTCCCGGGACCAGTCCGCCGCCGCCTGTCTCGTTACGAAAACTACACCCGCGCCTTCCCCGCCCCCAACGCCTACCAGGAACCGGATCTGTTCCACAACGTGGTCTGGCAGAATTGAGTGGCGCGACTGAAGATTACCGGACTACTGTCCCCGGGCCGCGGCGGCTCGCGCCGCGCCGATTCCGGCTCTTTGCGCCTGCGATCTTCCTCCAATTGGGGATTCCGTCGGCATGAGAAACTTTGTACCTGTCAAAGTGGTAGTGTACGATCAGGCCGGTACTCGCCCGTCCGCAAGTTAGACTCTGCCTGTCCTCCGTTTGATGCAGTGGAGTCGTCGGGAAAACAATCGGGCGCGAGTTATCTCCAGGAGAAAAGATATGTATCTGCCAAAGAAGCATCTTCGTTGGCTCGTAGTGGCGGTCATGGCCCTTCTGGCCCTGACCGCATCCAGTGCCGCCCTGTCCGCCGAATTCGTCGGCGATGAGATTTACCGCTTGGCTGAGGGCGAAATTGTGGACGATGACCTTTATATTGCCGCTACAGAGATCTATATCGAAGGAACTGTTCAAGGAGACCTGATCGCAGTCGCCTCCTATATCGAGATCGGCCCGACCGGTGTCATTGAAGGTGACCTGTGGACGATGGCCGGCGGAGTTGAGATTCACGGTACGATCCTGGACGACCTGCGTGCTGCCGGAGGCGGCCTCGAACTCTCGGGTACCGTCGCCGACGACGCCTTTCTCGGCGCCGGGGGCGGGCCTGCCGACATTCCAACCGGCATGGGAACGCAAGCAGTTGCCGCGGGGCTGAGCGTCACAGGAGAGATCGGCGGTGACACCTACGTCGGCGCTGGCGGCGCCGATATCTCAGGTAGAATCGGCGGAGACCTCTTGGGCGCAATGGGGATACTCGAGTTTTCAGGCGCCGTCGCAGGCGATACCGACATTCAAGTCGGAGAATTCACTGTCTATGATACCGCCCGCTTCGACGGCGTACTCACATATTCCGCCCCAGAGCAACGCCAGTTTCCCGCCGGCGTTGCCCGCGACATCCAATATGAGGCGCCGCCCGAGTCAGAGACCGCCGAAGGCACCATCGTCGGCGCCATTTTCGGCTGGATTTTCCGGACCATCGCCGTCGCCATCGGCGTCGCCATTCTCGGCTGGCTGTTGATGCGCTTCAGACCCAGCATTCTGGTCCGACCTGCCGCCGCGATTCAGTCCAATCCGGTAGAAACCGGACTTTACGGTCTCCTTGGCGCAGTGCTGCTCATCTTCATCCCCATCGCTTCGATCATTCTTGTCGTCTTCACCTGGGCCTTCTGGGGCATCTTTCCTGGAATCGCCATGTTCATCTTTCTGTTCGCATCGTCAGCCCTGGTCTGGTTCCTCAGCCCCCTGCTCACAGGTTACTGGCTGGGGGAGAAAATCAGTGAGCGGCTTGACGGCGACCACAGCCCGCTCCTCCTCCTCCTGATGGGCGCGCTCCTCATAGTCGTCCTCGGCCGGATTCCATTCCTTGGATGGCTCGTCTACCTGCTTAGCTTCCTACTGGCCCTCGGCGGACTCCTGCGCAGCGGGACTGCCGCGGTCGCCGACCGTCCGGCAGAGGCGCCTGTCGTTACCTGATTCTCGACCTTTGAGACGGCCTATCGCGATTCCCCCGGTATTGGCGGTAATATAGTTTTCGAAATTCACGACCTATGCTCGCCATTAACGAAAAACTCTATCCCGGCGACCAGGTCCAAATGCGCAAACGCCATCCCTGCGGCGGCGACAGCTGGGAAATTGTTCGCGTTGGCGCCGACATCGGTCTGCTGTGCGAAACGTGTGGACGCCGCGTGCTTCTACCCCGCCGCAAATTCGCCCGCGGCGTCAGAAAATTCCTGCGCCGCAGTCCGCAAGCCATGAAAGATCAGGAAGGTCCCAGCTAGCAGCGACCACCCTGCCGAGGCTGCGACCCGGTTGCCATACTGACTTTCTCATTCTTCTCTTCTCGGAAGGAGCGTACAATGCAAAGGGAGGCGCTGGTCACCTATCTTGACGAAACCCTGCGCATCAAAGAGATCGCCGACTACGGCCCCCAAGGGCTGCAAATAGAAGGAAGGGCGCAGATCGACAAAATCGTCGGAACCGTGGACGCCCACCAACCCTGTGTCCACGCCGCCCTCGAACGCAACGCCGATCTTCTCCTGGTGCATCATGGCGTTCTCTGGGGCGACGCCAGGCCTCTGACCGCCAGCTACGGGCAGCTCGTCCGCACCTTCATCGAGCATGACCTCAATCTCTACGCCGCCCACCTGCCCCTCGACGCCCACCCACAGTGGGGAAATAACGCTGAACTCGCCCGGCGCCTCGGCCTCTCGGTCATCGACTGGTGGGCCGACGTCAAAGGCACGCCCCTCGCCGTCCTGGCCAGATACGATCATCCGCTCGATTTTCAAGAGCTGGTTGCCCGCTTCGAGAAACAGGTAGGCCGCCCCCAACTTGTTCAGGCTGAGGGGCCGACCCAAGTGCGGACGGTGGGGATTCTAAGTGGGTTCGGCGCCGACAAAATCGCGACCGCCGCCAGCCTCGGCTGCGACGCCTACGTCACCGGCGAGACCAGCCACGCACAATACTACGAAGCCGCCAACACAGGTATCAATCTTCTCTATGGCGGCCACTACACCTCCGAAACCGTTGGCGTACAGGCCCTGGGCGAACATCTGGCCCAGCGATTCGGCATCGCCTTTGAGTTCGTTGACCTGCCAACCGGCCTCTGAGCGAACCCGATTTGGCAGGCGCGGTCAGGGCGTCCGCTCCTCCTGGTGTATCCTCTTTATTCAGTATCCCGAAAGAAAAACCCGCTGCAATGTACCTTGCAGCGGGTATCGCGCTAACCGTCAGATGAGCGCCTCAAATCAATTCACCGAAACGTGACTACGCACGCGGGGCCGGCTCCAGGCCTACCGCCTCCGAGAAGAGACCCAGAACTTCGCCCTCCTCCGCATGGCGCCCTTCAGCCTTTTTGCTGAAAACAAGCGTATCGCCCATCTTCACCTCAAACAACCCACCACCCGAGGGGATCATCTTGAGAGTTTCAATCGCCGGCGTAAAATTCTCCAGTAGGTCGGCCGCCGCACGGACGGCACGGGGTGTGTAGTTTCACTGTACGCAGTATTCGATACTGACCTTGTGCTTCTCCATGGTTATCTCCTGTCGTTGGACGGCCTTTCGGCGCAGCAAATGAAATATACTGCTGCATGCATTCTAGCAGCTTTTCTCCTCGCCCGCAAACCGTTGCTTTTTAAGGCCTGTCTCCCAAAAGTGGAGGAATTTCCCACTATCGGCACAGTGTCTCAGTCTCTATCCTTATCGGGCCCCTCGACTCCTCACCCAAGTCCGTGTCCCTTTAACAAGAACGCTTTCCACTTTGAACCGCTGCCAACTCGATGCTATAGTGATTTCATGCAGACTGAGAAAGTGCCTGATCCATCAAGCAAGAACGGAAACGACAGTTCCAATCCGAATTCCGAGTCATCTCCGGGGCCCACCCCGCCCCCACCGGCCCGGCCCGCCTCGCCGGAAGGCAGACCCGTCTGGTCGCGGCGCCGCTTCCTGGCAGCCGCGGCCGCCGGACTTGGTGTGCTTGTCGGGGCCTGCAACGGAGAACCATCCTTGGATGCCTCCTCCTTGTCGGCAACCCCCTCAACGCCCGGCACGTATAAAGGGTACCTACCTTGGGTCGAGATGCGCGGCCTGCGCCCCGCCGCGCCCGTATTCACGCCGACACCGCCCAAAGCGACCTTAACCCCATTTCCATCCGACACGCCAGTCCCGACCAACACAACGGTCCCGCCGACGCCAACCTACACCCCGACACCGACCGTTACCCCGTTCCCGCCCGGCCCGCCCAGCAAGCTCGGTCTCTTCATCACACGCAACCATCCCAGCGTCTTCAACGTTCTGCGCAGCGGCGGCGTCTCCGTCGTCAAGACCCTGGAACTGGATTTTCGTTTCGCCCGCCAGATCAAAGAAACTGCCCCGACTACCCGTCTGATCGGGCGCATCGACCTGCCCCAGTTGCAACTGCAAAATCTCAACGCGAAAGCCGCCGCAAGGGAATTCGTCGATCGTCTCTGGCCCATCGCCGACCATCCTGAGCGCCGCCTTTTCTACGACGGCTGGGAAGCCTACAACGAACCGGTGGCCGGAAACCTGGACGAATTCAAACGCCTTACTGAGTTCGAAGTCGAGCGAACCAGGCTCCTCGCCCAAGGTGGTCTGCGCAGCGTAATCGGCAACTTCGGCACGGGTCAGCCGTCCCCCGAAATGTGGGAGCATTTCCTGCCAGCCGTTGCCGAAGCACAGGCCCACGATGGCTGGCTGGGCTTGCACGAGTACTCCGCCCCCACAATCTACTTCGCCAGCACACGTGACGGCCAAGGCCGCTACCCGGGAATCGCACCGCATGACACCGGCTGGCTGACATTGCGCTACCGCCAGCTCTACAATCAGATCCTGAAGCCCGCCGGCCGCGCAATACCGCTGGTGATGACGGAATTGGGCGTAGACGGCCTTGTGACCAATCGTCCAGGCCCGCAGGACGCCAAAGGCTGGCAGCACTTTCAGCAGTATTGGGCGCAGCACGGCTTCGGTTCCTGGGGCCCAGGTGCATACGTGGAACAGCTTGTCTGGTATGATCAGGCAATGCAACAGGATTCCTATGTGATAGGCGGCTGCATCTTCGCCCTGGCAGCCAGCCCCGGCTGGGAATCATATGAGATCGGCGGGCACGTGGAGTCGGTGCTGCAACAGTACCTGAGCGTCCATCCGCAGCGGTAAGCGCTTCAGCTCTGTTCAGATCCGGCGGGCTGACGCCAGATAGCCGACGGCTGAGTCTCGCGGTCCAACAACCATCTTTCGTTACGGTGAACTCTCTGAGCGACATTCATCGCGGTCTGGCCCAAACCGGCATCCTGTTCTTTATTGCCTTAGGCGTGTGGGCCATCTGGCTCCGCATTCGCTCCCGCCCGCTTGACGGCAGCTGGTACGGCGCCGCAGTAATCGGTGAACTGCTGATGATCGTGGAGTTTCTGCTGGGGTGGGTGCTCTACGGCCAGGGGCTGGGCGGGAACCTGTCTCGCGCCTTTGTGCACATACTATACGCTTCCGTCGCCGTTATCACCCTGCCCGCAGCCTATCTCTACCTCAGCCGCCTGCAGGATGAAAACGTAAAAACAATACTGTTCGCAATCGTCTGCTTCTTTCTGATGGAGGTCGTCATTCGCGCCCGTGTGGTAGCGCTGGTATAATCTGCTCCCAGAGCCAGTCCTGTCCGACACCTCGGCCCAGGCTACATTCAGCAGCATGGCAAAGTCGGCCTCTGGCCTGCCTCAACGCCGTGCGCAATCTTCAGTAAAGACATCTAGCACCATCGCCAAGACCATGTCCCGTTCCGTGCTGGTACTGAATGCAACGTTCGAACCTTTGAGCCTCGTCTCTGTGCGACGGGCGGTCGTACTGTTGTTACGGGAAAAGGCCGAGCTGGTCGAAGCGACAGAACGCATGCTGCACAGCGCCAGCGAGGCCCTGCCCGAGCCTCTGGTGATTCGTCTTACCCGCTACGTTCGGCTGCCCCATCGCTCTGTCCCGCCCACCCGCAGCGCCGTGATCCTGCGAGATGCTTACACCTGCCAGTACTGCGGCGACACGCCGGGCAAGCACTCGCTCACCGTCGACCACGTCATCCCCCGCTGTCGCGGCGGCGACCATAGCTGGACCAATCTGGCTACCGCCTGCAAACGCTGCAACTGCAAAAAGGGCGGCGTGAGCCCCCGCGAAGCCGGCATGAAGCTGATCCGGCGTCCGTTTGAACCCACCTACGTCGCCCTCGTCCTCTTGAGCAATCCGACCGCCGCTTCCCGCTGGGAGACGCTGATGGGTGCCGCATTCTAGCTGCCTTCAGCTGCCGCGCCAGCGTGTCCTGACAACCGGAAACCACCCACCAGAGACCTACATGAACAGGCCCCATCAGGAAACATTGGACGCCGTAATCCGGCGCATTCACGATCTGAACGAGCAGTCTCTTCTGCAGCTTTCACAATATCTGGGTTACCTCAAGTGGCAGGAGGAGCTCTGGCAAAGTCTGTTGGAAGATGAAGGTACAGACGACACCGGTTTTGCCCTCGTTTGGAAATGCGACCTGTTGGAGCTCTTCCCCAATTCCCGCCAAAGCGCTACCCGCACGCCGGACCTGATGGAGGTGCGAATCGACACCGCCAGCTGCGGCATGGTGCAGCAGCCGGCTCTGTGGCAGCATCCGCCTGTCGAAGGCAGCGCCGTTGTCGAATACGACCTGCAAGTCCCTCCGGATGTCGACCGTCTGCGCATGCAGTTCGCAATCGGCATTCGCGACGGCGCCCAGATGGAAGACGACAACTTCTGCGCCTTCCGCGTCCTCCTCAACGGCGTGCGCATCTGGAGCAGCACCAAGCAGAGCTGCGAGTGGGAACGCTTCGTCACCGACCTGCCCAATCAGGCCGGTCAACATGCCGTCCTCCAACTCATGACCGATGGCCTGGGCAACAGCCGCTGGAACTGGGCCGTCTGGGCCGAACCCCAACTCCTCGGGTACGCCGCCAATCTGCAGGACGACGCCAGCAGGTAGCGACGGGCACAGGGGAAGCCCGCGCCTTCACTCTTCCCTCCCCGCTCTGCCCCGTGGATGACGGAGTTCCCCCATGCCGGTCCTCGACCTCATCGCTTGGTTTCTACTCTTCCTCTGGGCCTCTTTTCTGGCCGCCGGGCTTCTCATCCGCAAATCCAGCCCGCAGAAACGGCGCCTCCCCGCCTGGACGCGAGCAGCCTCCGCGCTGACTCTACTCCTTCTCGCCTGGTACGGCTTCTTACTCGCCCTTCCCGGTACCGAAACCGCCCGCTACGCCTTCGGCATCGCCGCCGCAACCGCTCTCAACCTTGTGGGCGGCCTTTTTGCGGCCAGCGCGCACTTGTCCAGACGGCTCTGGTTCAGCATCTCCGCCACTGCTGTCGGCTACCTTCTGATCGTCGCCGCGATCGCCCAATATGGCCCGTCCCTCGAAGACGTTCGCCTGCTTGCCCTGAGCCTCTGTCTCCTCATCGGCGCGCTCGCCGGCCTCATAATTCTGCTGTGGACGCGCCATCGCCATCCTGTCCAGACGGCCGCGGCCGCAGTCTACACGCTTCTTCTGCTCTTCGCCGCAGCCGGCCTTGCTATCGGGCTGGCGCTTACCGCTCCGCGCTTCGGAGTTCTGCCAGCAGGCCTGCTTCTCCTCGTCTTCAGCGACCTGATCCTGCTCACTGAACTGGCTGCCAGCCCGTCCCTCTTCCCGCACCTCAGGCCATCCGTGGCAGGATCCGGGAGCCGGCTTTTCCCACTGCTCAGCAGCGCAGCCCGCCTGATCCGCCCACCCGCCCAGGCCCTTATCGTCGTCTCGATCTGGTCCGCGCTTCAGAATCCCATCAGTTCGCAGTTTCCGGTTATCGGCGCCTGACGCCCAGCCGCGCCGCCGCTGTCAGCGCACCAACCGGCAAAAGGCAGCGGTGACACTCGACGGGGTGCAGTCCGGAATGGGGGTGAAATTTCGTTCACCTCTGGTGACGACTAAGCCAAAGTCAATTCGCGTCGCCGATCAGCGCAAGCGCCGTCGCCACTGACCACTGACTACTGATCACTGACCACTGCAGTTCTGTGCGGTCGGGCCTTCGGCCCTCCCTTGTGCGGGGGGACTCCCCCCGCAACGCCCCCCCAACACCATGCCACGTTGGCGCCGCGTCGCCGCCGTACTGTCTATACCGCCGGTCGCCCACCCATGTCGTGCCGCGAAGCCGTCCGCCGTGACCACGGTAGGGGCAGGCCTTGTGCCTGCCCACTCTCTCCCCAAATTTGGACTCCACCCTCTCGTCGCCCCCCATTTCCATCTTCTCCATTTTTCGCTATAATAGGACGCTACTAAGGCAGGCCAAGCTCAAGCCATCCCCAATTCGAGACAGGTCATGTCCACCAACCATTTCCCCTTCGGCCAGGACATCGCATGGCAGCCGAATCCTGACTGGATCGCGCAAAGCAATCTGCAACAATTTATGGACCGGCACGGCATAGCTTCCTATGACGACCTGCTCACGCGCTCAGTCGAAGATATCAGCTGGTTCTGGGATGCGGTGATGGAGGACCTCGATATTCGCTTCGCCCAACCATACTCGCAGATCGTAGACCTGTCCGACGGCGCGCCTTTCGCCCGCTGGTGTGTCGACGGAAACATGAACATCATCCACAACTGCCTCGACAAATACCAGACTACCGCCACCGCCTCCCAGCTCGCTCTCATCTGGGAAGGCGAGGAAGGCGAAAGCGTCACCCTCACCTACGCCCAGCTCCACCAGGAAGTCTGCCGCTGCGCCAATGCCCTGCGCACTCTCGGTATCGGCAGCGGCGACGCTGTAGGCCTGTACATGCCGATGATCCCGGAGCTGGCTGTCGCCTTTTTGGCGGTGATCAAAATCGGCGGCATTATCCTGCCCCTGTTCAGCGGGTACGGCCCGTCTGCCATCCGAAACCGCCTCACCGATGGTGGCGCCAAAGCCGTCTTTGCTGCCGACGGATTCCTCCGTCGCGGGCAGGCTGTGGCTATGAAATCGACGCTCGACAAAGCGCTGGCTGACGTCCCAAGCGTCCAGCATGTGATCGTCTGCAAGCGGCTCCCCGCCTCGTCGCCCGCCGCCCAGGTCCCCTGGCGCCAGCAACGCGACTGCTGGTGGCATGAGCTGATTCCCTCGCAACCAGCCGAGGCCGAGACCACTATGACCGGTGCCGAGGATCCGCTGATGATCATCTACACCAGCGGTACCACCGGTCCCCCCAAGGGTGCCGTCCATACCCACTGCGGATTTCCCATTAAGGGTGCCCAGGATATGCGCCACGCCATGGACGTCAAGCCGGGCGATCGCGTCTATTGGATGACCGATATGGGCTGGATGATGGGACCGTGGCTAGTACTCGCCACCCTGCTCAACCGCGCCACGATGTTCTTCTTCGACGGCGCCCCCGACTATCCATCGGTCGACCGCGTATGGGAACTCTGCGCCCGCCACCAGATCACACTTCTGGGCCTCTCGCCGATGCTCGTCCGGACACTGATGCCCCACGGCGCCGATTACGTAGCCCGCCATGATCTCTCGCGTCTGCGGGCTGTCGGAGCCACCGGAAGCCCGTGGGGACCATCCAGTTGGCGCTGGATTTTCGAGAATGTGCTCGAAAGCCGCAAGCCCATCTTCAACTATACCGGCGGCACCGAAATCAGCGGCGGCATCCTGTCCGGCAGCCTGTTCAAACCGCTCAAACCTGCCGCATTCGGAGGGCCGATTCCCGGTATGGACGCCGATGTCGTCGACGCCTCCGGCAATCCGGTGCGCGGAGAAGTGGGCGACCTCATTGTCCGTCAACCCTGGATCGGGATGACGCGCGGCTTCTGGGGCGCCAACGAACGCTATCTGGATACCTACTGGCATCGCTTCGACGGGATATGGGTACACGGCGATTTCTGCGCCATCGATGAGGACGACATGTGGTACATTTTGGGGCGCAGCGACGACACCATTAACATCGCCGGCAAGCGGCTCGGGCCGGCCGAAGTCGAAACACTGGTCAATGCCCACCCCGACGTCACCGAATCCGCGGCTGTGGCCGTGCCCCACCCCCTCAAGGACAACGACGTTGTCGTGTTTGCCGTCCTCAAACCTGGCATCGACGCCAACGAACCCCTCCGCACCGCCCTGCAAGAGCGCATCACCACCGAATTGGGCCGCCCGCTCAGACCCAAAGAGGTCAGGTTCTGCGCCGCACTGCCCAAAACGCGCAACGCCAAGGTGATGCACCGCCTTATCCGGGCCTCCTACCTGGGCCAAGACCCTGGCGACATCAGCGCCCTCGAAGACCCCACAACCTTGCAGGCGATCCAGCAGTCGGCATGAACCTCCTCTCTCTCGAAAACGTCTCCAAGCAGTTCTCCGAACGGCTGCTGCTCGATGATGTCTCCCTCTCCATCAACGCCGGCGAACGCATCGGCCTGATCGGTGTCAACGGCAGCGGGAAGACGACCCTCCTGCGCATGATCGCCGGCCTCGAAGCGCCGGACAGCGGAAACGTCACCGTCTGGGGCGGTGTGCGCATAGAAATGGTCCAACAGGAACCCCAGTTGGACGAAGGCGCGACCGTTCTCGAACAGCTCTTCCGCAGCAGCTCGCCCCAAATGCGCCTCCTGCGCGACTACGAAAGCGCCAGCCAGCGCCTCGAACACGAACCGGCTAACCCAGCCCTGCAACAGCGCCTCCTGGAACTCTCCGAAGAAATGGGGCGCACAGACGGCTGGGCCGCAGCCGCCAACGCGAAATCAATCCTCACCAAGTTGGGAATCAGCCACTTCGACGCCCGCGTCGAAACCCTCAGCGGCGGGCAGCGCAAACGCGTCGCCCTGGCACGCGCCCTGATCGACCGTGCCGACCTCCTCGTCCTCGATGAACCCACCAACCATATCGACATTGACACCATCGAATGGCTGGAGGACTATTTGACCTCCGCGCCCGGCGCCCTTCTGATGGTCACCCATGACCGCCACTTCCTCGACCGTGTCGTCCACCGTATCGTCGAGTTGGACCGGCGCCAGCTCGTCTCCTACACCGGCAACTACAGCCGTTACCTGGAGCTTCGACAGCTGCGCCACGAACGCCTCGCCCTTGAGGAGCGCCAACGCCAGAAGCTCCTCAAAAGAGAGCTCGAATGGATCCGGCGAACCCCGATGGCCCGCGGCACCAAGCAGAAGGCCCGCCGGCAACGCGTCGCCGAACTCCAGCGCATCCAGTACGACTCCGACACCGATCGCGTGGTCATGGCCCTCGCGACCCGCCGCCTGGGCAAGTCCGTTCTCACAGCCAAGGGTATGACCAAGTTCTACGACGGCGCGGCCACCGTAAATAAGGTTGATTTTGCCCTCGAACCGGGCGATCGTATCGGCCTTTTGGGCCCGAACGGCGCCGGCAAGAGCACCTTTCTCGATATGCTGGCCGGTACAGTCAAAGTCGACGCGGGGCAGATCATATGGGGCGAGACCGTGCGGCTCGGTTACTACGACCAGCAGACGCGCGACCTCAATGACGCCCAGCGTCTGATCGAGTTCATCGAGGAAGAAGCCCCCCTGATCCAGGCACGCGACGGCAGCCGCGTCGAGGCCGCTCAGATGATGGAGTGGTTTCTGTTTCCGCGCAAAATGCAGTGGGGGCGCATCGGCAGCCTCAGCGGGGGCGAACGCCGCCGCCTCTACCTCCTGCGCACTCTCGTCCACCAGCCCAACGTGCTTCTGCTGGACGAGCCAACCAACGATCTGGATGTGCAGACCCTGACCGTACTCGAGGAGTTTCTGGACGCCTTCAGCGGCTGCCTGGTCGTTGCCAGCCACGACCGCTACTTCCTCGACCGCACCGTCGACTTCATCATTCCCTTCGAGGAAGGACGCCTGGGCAAGCGCTACCCAGCCCCCTACGCAACCTACCGGCGCCTGTACACCAAGGACCAGCAAACCCGCCGCCCCGACCAGACCCGCAATGCACCCGCGCCCACTCGGCACGCCGCCAATGGACAGGCGGCCTCGCGGTCGCGTCCACCCACAGCGGACAAGAAACTCTCTTGGAAGGAAAATCAGGAGTTGGCGCGTCTTGAATCGGAGATCGCCGGTTGGGAAGAGGAACAGACGTTCCTGCAGCAACAGATCAACGACAGCGGCAGCGACTATCAGGCGCTGCAACGCCTATCAGCAAAACTCACAGACGTCGAGTCGTCGCTGGAATCGGCCTTCGAGCGTTGGGCGGAGCTCTCAGAGCGCCAGGAGGTCTGATGCCCGCCGCCGGCTGCCGCGCGCTACTGAAACTGCCGTCGCAGCGCCTCCAGCGACTCTTTAGCGTAGAAATACTCGAAGTGATGGCAGCTGAGCACATCCACCTGCAGGCCCGGCCAGTTGCCGCCCCGCACGCCCCGCGCCGACGCCACCCCGACCAGCAAATCGTTCGGCCCCAGAACCTGGTCCAACGCTTTATCCAGTATGCGCGTCATCTCAGTCTTGGAGAACAGCTTACGCCAGTTTATCGGGCCGTCCATCTCCGAATTTACGCCGATCTGGATGTAATACTTCACGTTCACCTCATTGCGCGGGTCGTTCAGCTTCTCATACAACTCCGCGCTCGGCGCCAGGTCCTGGATACCGGTGGTCAGCCGTGAAATCCCAATCACCAGGAGTTGGGCCAGCAGTTCATAATCCATCAGCCCCGCCTGATTGAGGATGATCGTTGCCAGCCAGGGAATGAGCCGGTGCGATTCCGCCAGCGCAGTGCCTGTGTTGTGCGCCCCGACCATGACTACCCGCTCCACAAACTGGTGCCCGCTCTCCATCTCCACGCAGACGCGGGCCACCTGTGTTCCCATGCTGTGAGAGAAAATATCAAGCGGTGGACCCGTGTCAGTGCCAAACCCAAGACGTCGCAGCTCCGCCGTCATTAGCAGCCCGCTCTCTCGGATGCCGGTGTTGATCGTCTCGTAGTCGAACGTCAGCGCTAGATCGTATTCATCCAGCTCCTTCAGATGGGGCAGCGCCCTCTGGACCAGCTTCTCAGTGCTGCTGCCGAAACCGTGCGTGATCAGCAGCGCCCGCCGCGCCTTCGACACATCCTGCGACGTTACCTTCGAATAGACCGGTGTCCCGCCCGACTCCATGCGGACCTGGCGCACACCCAGGTCAGGTGGGAGCTTCTGATAGAACAGCTTGTAGAAGAGCACCCGCACGGCATGTTTCGTGTCGCGGACCGCTACATCCGCACCCTCCTCGCCCGGCGCAGGGTCTTTGCGCGCCGCAGCCTCTGCCATCCGCCACTCCTCCTGCAGATAGCTGAATAGCCGCCCAAACGCCCCTCTCACGCCCCTGCCATGCCCGCCTTCAGCACGATTCCCGCCCCTGGCGTTCCCCCATGACCTTCGCCAAGTATCCGCAAAACCGCGCTTTGCCGCCGCCGAATCCGGGATCGGCAGATGCGTAATCTCCACCGCCATACGTCGCCTGTCGCCGTCTTCCGACAGGTTCTGCGCGTCGGTGGGGTGGCCCACCATGTAGTAGTACTCGCCGTCAAACGCGACCGCCGCAATCCCTGCTATCTCCGGATCATTCTCCACGCTCAGTGCAATCCGCAGCGGAGACTCGGCGCTGATCGTCGACAACTGCTCCGCAGACGTGTCCAGGACCAGTACCCCGGGCGAACCGCCGCCCCCGGCGCTGTGCGAGAATGAGAGCGGCTGGAAAAACGGCGCGGCTTCCGGACTGTTCAGCCCCGGCGGCAACGATATCGGATCCTCTGCATCCCAGGAGAACTGCTTCAGACTGCTCACAACCAGCAGACCACCCAACCCCGCCGGTTTCTCCACCGTAATGTCTAGGTCCGTCCCCACATTGATCCTGTTTTGCCCCTGCGGCAGAGCGCACTCCTCCTGCTTTCGAAGGGCCGTAACCGCCACCTGCTTCGTGATCCAGCGGTCATGCGTATCGTCCCGCTGCACCATCAGATTACGCACGCGCGGACCGTCGTAGCGGATGCCGTTCATCAGTTCGGCCAGCGGGCCGAAGGCCCGTGTCTGTTCGGCCTCGCTCGGCTCGTTCAGCTCCGGCATCTCCAGCACGTCAAAGGAGGTGGGAACCCGCGTGGCGAACACTTTGAAAATCTCCGTCTCAGATTCGGCGCCCGGCTCTTTCACCGTCGGCTCGATATTGTTGACGAAAAAAGCCTTGCCCGGCGCCACTAACTGATAGGGCGCCCGCTCCGGGTAGATGCGGCGGATGCCGAACTGCGCCGACAGAGAGAACGCGGTCACATAGAGATTCTCAGAGCTGTTGTTCCGAACCGTGATCCAGAGCTTGCGCCCCGGCGGCAGCACGCCGTCCTGCCCCAGCGGCTCCCCGTCCGTAGGCGAAGTCAAGCTGGCCCGCGTGTAAGTCTGGACGTCAACACTCAGCGCCTCTTCCATCAGCGCCATCGGCGACGGATTCCGCAGCGTGCGCACATTGTGATAGGTCGCCAGATGATGCAGATACTCAGCCGTCTTGGCCGCGCCCGCCTGCGTGCGCGGCGGCCTGTCCTCCACGATCTGCACGCCGCTGCCGTCCTGGATGACGTACGCGTCGTTCTCTACCGCCACGTGGAAATGGGTGAATCCATCCTGCGTGCTTCTTCCCACCGCATGCAGAAACGGGGAAGAGGGCGCGGTCGTCAGCTCCGCAAGCAGAAACGGGTCCGCGCTGGTCACCTCGTACATCAACCTCTGGTATCCGTAGGCAGTCACCTTCGCCCTGGCAGGCAGACTGAACTCGGTGTGGCGCACACCCTTGATCAGAGCGTACGATGAATCGACTCTGGCGTCGGTCACCTCGCCGCGGCCAAGCCCCCGGCCCTCCAGCGCATCGCTGCCGGCCGGGTACAGCTCCACCTGGCTGCCTGGCGTCAGACCGACCGCCGCGCCGCCGCCGATACGAATAATCACGTCGTTGCCCGTATCGCCCGCCTCTCTGGCACTGATCACATTCAGGTAGGAACCGGCATGCGGCGTCAGCTCGCCGAAGACCGCACGGTTGCCCGGGCCTTCCAACTGGGGCAGCTGCCTCGCATAGACGCTGTGGACCTGGGTCTGCACCGCGTCATGCACCTCCCGCCAGTTCATCTTCGGATGCAGCTCCTGCAGCTTCTGCAGCAGGTAATAGGTCATCGCCCCGTACCAGGCGCCGTCGGTCGGCGAGCGGTACTCGTGGCTCATCTCCTCATCCCGGCAACCGGCCAGCAGCACGTGGTCGCTACCCAGCTTCCCGGACCAGTGGCGGCTGGCGACCGTCCTGGCCCCCGCCGCTTCCGGCAGGACCGTGCCCGCAGGCCGCGCACGGCGGTCCGCCGCGGTCCGCCGCACCGGTACAAACGCCCGCGTGCCCGAACCCGCGTGGCAGCAGTCCAGCACCACCGTTACCCGCGCGCCGCGCGCCTCGGCCGCGGCGATCAGCGCGGCCAGTTCCTTGTCCAGGATGTCGTAAACGGGCTTCCCGCCTTCATCCGTAGTACGGCTGTCGCTTGGCACCAGCGTCTCATCGTAGCCGTCCGGCTCATTGGGGTCGGCAGAGATGGCCTGAGAGCCGTGCCCGCTGTAATGAAAAAACAGTTGATCACCGACCCTGGCCTGCTCGATCAGCCACCGCCAGCCATCGATAATGTTTTGTCGAGAGGGGAGCTTCTCGTCCGGTTCAGCGCCTGTTGAGGTTAGCAGCCGGATGTTCTCAGTCGGCACACCCAGACGTTGCGTCAGGAATCCGTAAATCGCCCTGGCATCGTTGGCGCAACCGCCCAGATCGGATATCACGGTGCTTCGGTAATGATTGATTCCGACCACCAGAGCAAACAACCGAGGAGACAACATTCGCAATCCTTATAGACAAGTGAGTTACGCTATCACTTCGCCAAAAGCGAGCGGACAGTTTATGGGAAATAGAGCGATCATAGCACACTGACGGCACAAAGAATAACCGAAATTTGCAGGAAAGATTGTGTCCATCCATCGAAAGATCTGTACATCTTTCATATGGTATCCTCGGGTTGGCTACGAGAGTCCTACACAGACAACAAAGCGATTTGCCGCGCCTGCAAATCTCCTTGGAGGCTCTTTGGATGCTTGCTGTTAACGGGGAGAGATTACCGGACTGCCCGGTCGTAGAAGATTGTTGGGACTGGCAAAAAGATCCAGATACGATTGTCTATGTCTTGGCCGTCTTATGTTCGCCTCATGCCCTACCGCCGCGTGACTCCGCAAGGACAGTCTCTATCCAACTCTAATTTCTGTAAATCCGTCGAGTCCATTCAAAGTCATGACCAAATGATTGAGAACGTCCCTGCCAAGAAGTGGTTCACTGCCAGCAGCCGCAGCTACGGCCGAGACTGAATCAACCGTCTTTCCACCTATGCGGACTCTTACTGTATATCGATCGAGCGTTTGCATACCACCTGCTGTGCCGCGCAATAGGACTGTGTCCTCGTATTCTGCGCCAACTTCCATCAATATGTCTTGAGGAAGCATCGTACCATCCGCACCAGAATCAGCGAAAGCATATACGGTGACTGGTGACCTGCTGGAAGCATATCCATCGACTGTTACCGAAATAAAAGGTGCGGAAGGAACATAAGAATAGTCGTAAACAAAGGAAAAGACGTCACTCATTTCTGAGTCTCTATTCGTGGATGTCGTATCCGGAATGAATGTTCAGGAACTGTTTCAACCTTTCTACGCAGTACAACCTTGTCAAGATACTGTGTACGTACTCGTTGCAGGAGGAAGACAGGGTCAGGATCATGATCGACTAGCTTGCCTTCACAAATTGCCACGAACTGACCCAAATGGGTCTCAACCAGTTCCGCGTGCAAATCTCTGTATGCCTCTACATTCTGATTCATAATGGATCGGTTTGGATTGACCGGAAAGGACGAAAAAGTGCGGGTTATTGTTTCCAATAGTACATCCGTGATGTCGCGTTCCGTGGTCACGGCTACCTTTTCCACCTGCTTATAGATGTCCACCGGAACATCCAGTACAACCTGTGTGCCCATTTTGGCTTTCTCCCGCGATAGTAGGTTGCCTATCAGTCGGATGCCCAAGTTAGGCCGTCGTTGACAAGGAACGAATAATCAGGGCAGGTAGCGAAACATGATCGTCCAACCCGTGGAATACGAATCGGACGATTCACCGAAACTCCGTGTGTCTTGTTTCTCCAACTTCCTACCCTGAGCTTACCACTCAGTCGCGGTCACGCCAACCTTCACTCACCCCGCGTCGAGCTGCCCTGCTCAAACCACGCCGGCGGCTCCGGCAGCGACGCCGCCAGAATCTCACCGAACTCCTGCCCCTGCCGCGTCTCGGTCAAAGCGCCCAGCAGCGCAAACTCCTGTTCAATAGCCCTGCGCCGCCCCTGCGCGTCATCCAGACGCTCAGCCGAATTCTCCCCCGCCAGCGCCACAAGCAGCGCAAGGCGCCGGATCGGTGCAACATCCTCCCAGCGCATCGGGCTTTCCGAAGCCAGCGTCCACGCCTGCGTCTGCGCCTCGCCGCTGCCCGGATGATGCCAGCGCAGCGCCAGCGTACCCAGAGGCCCTGCCGCCCCCGGCCGCGCCTTCAGCCGGTACACGACCGTGTTCTCCTGGCCCACGTGCAACTCCGCGAAATCCTCCTCGTCATCCTCAAATGACTCATTCGCGGCCGCCCGGTTGAGGTAGCCGACCAATCGCCACTCCTCCACCGTCTCTGCGTCCCAGGTGACCTGCGCACGCGCTTCGTCCGCCGCCGGGCTGAAAAGCTGAGAGAACGAGTCCGCCGACAGCAGACCCTGCGCCTCTTCCGGCGAATACACATACCGGTACCAGCCGTCGCCGTCGTTGCTCACCTGCTCCAGCAGGTCGTCATTGTAGTTGGCGATGCCCACACCCACCGCGACCAGCCGGATCGGGTTCGCCTCGGCCCGCTGACCGCCCAGCGACTCGATGATCGACTCGGCCCGCGTGTCGCCCACGTTGGCCACGCCGTCGCTGATGAAGAAGACGTAATGCAGCGCGTCAGGGTCCCGCCGTCGCCCCTCCAGAGCCAGTTCATAGCCCTTGCGCAGCCCTGCCTCGGCATTCGTGCTCTGGTTGGGGCGGAAGTCCTGCAGCGACCGGGTCAGCGCCGGATCGTCCGGCGCCGCGTGCCGCACCGTGTACTCGCCCAATACAACCTCCGAGAACTGGACAAGCGAAATCCGATCCTCCGCCGACAGCCGCCCAATCAACGCCTCGACGAGCGTACGCGCCGTATCCAGCTTATTGTCCTCTCCCATCGATCCCGAAGCATCCAACACAACCGAAACATGGCGTCTGGCTGGCATCTCCGCCGGCGCCGCCGCGCTCAGTCCCATCAATGCCAGCCAGGAATCGGGGTCGAGAGGATCCATTGTGATAATCAGGTCCAAATGGAAGGTCTTGTCACCCTCCGGCTGCGTGTAGTCCCAGCGCAACGCGTTGAGCCACTCCTCCACGCGCACGTCATCCGGTTCGAGAATATAGCCCTGGCGCGCAAGGGCCAGCGACCGCCGCCACGACGCGTCATCCGCGTCCAATCCAAATGTCGATGTCGTTTCCAGGCTGGTGGGAACCACCGGCGGCAGCTGCGCCTCCGGTCTGTGTCCGCGCCGGTCTCCGCGTCCCGAATGCGGAGAGGGCCGCCCCGGGCTGGAAGCCGATGAAGCAGACTGCATCGCCACCTGGCCGCTCGAAGCCCGCTTGTTCGAACTTGCAACCGCCTGCTGTTCACCTTGCGCCGGCGCCATCGCCGCCGCGCAGCCGGCCAAAAGAAGCGCCAGCAGCCCCAGGATCGGGACGTGCCAGTTGCGTAATAGACTTCTCCAACCGCATGCGCGGTTCGTTCCTTTGATTCTGGTTGCTCTGTCGGCTCTGCGTACCACAGCTGCCCTCCTTGTCGCTATCGTCCCCTCCGTCTTTCGGCCGATTACGTCACGTCGAAGGAGACGTGCACTGGTGTTGTGCAGTTGTCAGATGGGTTTTTTGCCGGCCCGATAGCAGTGTCCCATCAGGCCCGTCTGCCAACTGTACGGCCCAGGACAACAATAGGTTTCCTGAACCTGGCAACTACGTCTGAAACTGGGTTCAACTGACGCTGTGCTGTCTCGCCCGCCCGGTCCGGGAAACCGGCTCTACGACGAGCGCTCACAAAGCCCCCTGGGGAGGGAGGCTACCTTATCTGGCGCAGCAGGTAGTCACGAATGAACGGAGCAGACTTGCTTGCCTGCCCGGCAACTGTCTTCCTTAACCACCGTTAGAGGGGTAATCAAACAACGGGTCCCACCCGGCCGCACCGTCCGGCAGCAGATCGAACAAATGCCAAACGCTGCAGTACAGGTCGCCCGGGCCAAACGAGTCCTTCGCTACCCGCACAATCGTACCGTCCCCGTTCTTGCGAAAGACCGACACCCCCGGCTGGTATCCGGACAGGAACTCTTCCTCTTCCCATCGAAAGCCCATATCCTCAATGAACGTCGTGCCCTCTGCCGAGAACATCGGAAACCGCCAGCCCCGCTTCCTCGCAAATGTGTCCTGCACTTCAGGACAGTCAGGCGACACCACCACAAAAGCGGCCCGGCTCTGTAAATGGTGACACACGCCATTGAACTCGTCAGCCCACATCGTACAGTTCGAGCAGCCGGTCCCCATGTTGTGAACCAGGATCAGGTCATCCTTACTGCCGAACATTTCCGAGAGTCTCACGGGGCCGTCCGCGTCCTTCAGTTCGTAATCTCTCACAGGCTCCGGCGGCAGTTGGCGCCGCAGCTTCACCAGCCTCCGTCGAGCCTCATCCAGCTCTTCAAGGGCACTGGCGATCGCCCTCTCCAACTCTGACCTGGTTTCATTCATCTCTTCCTCCTGGCGCCGACACACCTTGCACTCGTTATTCCCGTTCCACGGAGTGATCTGAGATCAAGGCACTACTCTCAATCTGCTGGGGCTGTGGAAATTCCTCTTTCTTGTCGGCGACCAACTCGGCAAACCTACGACCCTGTGGCAAGACTCGGCTTTCGAAGGACCTGACAGACTTGTTGAAGTTGTCAACGGCCCCCTGCAGCCGGGCGCCGGTATTCTGGAAATGATTCATGAAGGTCATCATCCGGTTGTGTAGCTCCCGACCTTCGTCCAGAATGATCTCAGCTTCTTCGGCAACGCGATGGCGTTGCCAGCCATTGGCGACAGACCACAACAGTGAGATTAGCGACGCGGGCGTGGCTATTGCCACCTTCTTGCTCATGGCGTACTCGATCAACTCAGGGTTGGCGTTCAGCGCCGCCGCCAGAAACTGGTCTCCAGGGACGAACATAACGACGAAACCCAACGAGCCTTCCACTTTCGTGCCATAGTCCTTTTTCGCCAAGTCGTCAACCTGTGATTTCAGGGCGTTGGCGTGCCTTTTCAGGGAAGCGTCCCTCTTCTCCTTGTCATCTGCGTCTTGCGCCTCCATATATGCTGCCGTCGACGTCTTGGCATCAATTACTACCGTCCGCTCTTCCGGCAGCCGCACCGTCAGGTCAGGCCTGATCTGAGTCCCGCTCACCGCGACCTGTTCCGCGAAGTCACAGTACTCCTCCATTCCCGCCAGTTCGACGACCCTCTTCAGCTGGACCTCTCCCCAACTGCCTATCTGCCTGTTGTCGGTCAGCGCGCTGGACAGCTTGCCGGTCTCGGCCGCGAGGTTATCGCTCCGCTGCGCCAGCAAACTGATCTGCGGGTTGAGCTTCTCATAATTCTGAGTAAGGGGCTTGACCAGCTCTTCAAACTTCGCGTGGCTTTGTTTGAATTCGCCCTTGGCTACCTCCAACGTCTTGCCCAGATTCTCCTGCGCCAAATCCATGAACTGCGAATTGTTCGCCTGCAACGCCTGGCTGGCCGTCGCCTGAAAACTCTCCTTCAACTGCTCTTTGGCCGTCTCCAGGATCTCCTCCGCACTGACTGACTGCGCCAAGCGACCTTCCAGCGCAGCCTTCTCCTCCCGGAAATCCGCCTCCATCCTTGACAAACGGCTCTTCGCGCGGGATCCCTGTACCAACCAGATGGCTACGCCCCCTAACAGACACCCGATAAGAACGCCTGCAACGACTGCAACGACTATATCCATCTCTCACTCCTCACCTGTGCGTGATCCCGAATCGAAAAGGCGGCAGTGTCAGAGGTCACCTGCCCTTCTCGAAGAGTGTAAGCTCAGCCACCTGCCCGCAAATTAGCCACAGCGCCCGCCAACGCCGGCAGCACCTCCCCGCTCCTACCCTGCAAAACCAGGTCGGCAATTGAGGAAATAGCACTCGGCTCCGGATTCACATCAATGACCGTAGCCCCCGCTTGCCTCGCGATTAGCGGCAACTGCGACGCGGGATAAACCAACCCGCTCGTGCCCACCACCAGCATAACATCACACCGATGGGACGCCGCCGCCGCCTCTTCCACCGCATCCCACGGAAGACTCTCGCCGAACCAAACCACATCCGGCCGCACCATGTCGCCGCAAAGGCCACACGCGGGCGGCGAATCCGCCCGGCGCTCTTCTGGAGTCAAATGGTGCGGCGCCGCACACGCCGCGCACCGAAAATCGAACAAGCTGCCATGCAGGTGAAGGACATCCTTGCTGCCGGCCTGCTCGTGCAGGTCGTCCACATTCTGCGTCACCAGCAAGAACTGTTCGCATAGTCCTGCAAGCTCCGCCAGCGCCCGATGACCGGGATTAGGTGAAGCCACCTCCAACTGCTCCAACCGCCACATATACCAGCGCCACACGAGGCCCGGGTCCCGTTCAAACCCCTGCGGAGACGCCAGCTCCTCCGCATTAAACCGGCTCCACAATCCAGTCTGCGCGTCGCGAAAAGTCGGCACACCCGACTCCGCGCTCACCCCCGCCCCCGTCAAACAGACAACCCCACCAGCCGCCCCTAGACACTGCGCGGCCCTAACAATACCCTCTCTCATACCCCTCACAATCTCTCTCAATCCCAGGCCTCTGCAGTTTCACTGACCACTAACCACTGAAGTCTCACGCCCCAAAGCGCTTTAGCCGGCCCGCGTGCGCCATCGCCTGCGGAACTAAAGTCGTCGCATGGCAGAGCCCAAGCTGACCGGCCGCACAGGCCCGTTCCCCAAAGCTCTTGGCCGTGCCCGGCATCGCCTGCGGACTCCACAGCAGCGTCGGCACCGGATGCCAGCTATGGCTGCCCAGCACCGCCGGCGTACTGTGATCTCCGGTCACGATCAGCGCGCCCGGCCCCAGCTCCACAATGCGCGCAATCTCCGCATCCACCGCCTCGATCTCGTGGACCTTCGCGTCGAAATCCCCGTCCTCGCCGTAACTGTCCGTCTTTTTGACGTGCACAAAGAAAAAATCAAACTCTTCCCACGCGTCCTCGAGCGCGTCAATCTCATGCTGCGGGCGGTCCCCCTCAAACGCGATCGGTTCCATCCCCACCAGGCTGGACACCCCCCGGTACATCGGATAGACCGCGATCGCTCCCGCCCGCATCCCGAAGATCTCCGGGAAAAGCGGCAGCCCGGGGTCCTGGGCCAAACCGCGCAAATTCAAGCTGTTTGCCCGCGCCTCCTCGGACAGCACCTCGCGTGCATGTGCCGCCCACCGATTCACCAGTTCAGCCGTACGCGCGCCCTCGTTGCTCCCGCTCTCATCCCTGACCGGCAGCGGCCTCTTCCCCACCGCCAGCGGATCCGTGTCCGTCAAGTTGCCTCCCAGCCCCTCGCCCCGCAACACGAAAACGAAGCGATACTCCTGCACCGGCTCGACAAACACCTCACAGTCCTCGAATAACCCCGCGCTCGCCTCGCGCAGCTTGGCCGTCAACCGGACGCACTCCTCCGTAGGAATGCGCCCAGCGCGGCGGTCCGTGATCAGCCCGTCGCCGTCGACTGACGCGAAGTTGCCGCGCGCCGCCACGTCGTTCGCCCGCAGAGGAAAACCGATCCCCAGCGCCTCCAGCACGCCCCGCCCAATCATGTAACGCACCGGATCGTAACCGAACAGGCTCAGATGCGCCGGCCCGCTCCCCGGTTCGATGCCCGGCCGGATTGGAATGCTCAACCCTACCGAGCCGGCCGCGGCCAGTCGGTCCAGATTAGGCGTATCGGCCGCCTCCAATTCTGTCTTTCCCCCGGGCGCTGCTGGGAGCCCCCCCAAACCATCCATCACCAGCAGCACGATCTTACCCCCGTCCTGATGCAAATCCCGCATTAGATCAAAGTCGGTGAATGGAGACGTCATCGTCTGACTCCTTCTGTTGTAGGCGTGTATAGCGGCGTGCAAGAGCAGGAGGGCGGTCCGAGAGGAAGCGCTGCGGAGGCGGCAGTTTTCTTATCACTTCTCACTTCCATTCACTCACTCCTCATCTCCGTCCTCATACAGATAACAGGCTACGGCATGGTCGCCTTCAACCGCGATCAGCGGCGGCTGCTCTTCGAGGCAAACGTCCATCCCGTGCGGGCAGCGGGGGTAAAAGCGGCAGCCGCGAGGTGTCCCCTCCGCGCCCTGCATTCGCATCGTCTCCTCGGCCGGCAATCTGATGCCCGTGTCCCACTTGACCTTCGGGTCCGGCACAGGGATCGAGTTGATCAGCTCCTGTACGTAGGGGTGCTGCGGGTTCTCGATGATCCGGCCTGTGTCCCCCGTCTCCGCCGTGATCCCCTGGAACAGGACGATCATATTGTCGCCGATCTGGTAGGCGGTCGACAGGTCGTGCGTGATGTAAAGAAAGGAGATGCCGTGCTCGTCGCGCAGCCGCAGCATGATATCCAGAATCATGGCCCGCAGCGAAGCGTCTACCGCCGAAACCGGTTCGTCCGCTACAATCAGCCGCGGGCGCAACAGATAGGCCCGCGCCACCATCACCCGCTGCCGCTGTCCGCCGCTCAGCTGGTGAGGGTACTTCTCCAATATCTCATCGCCGCGTAATCCGACTACGTTGAGCGCGTCCTCGATCAGATCTCGTCTCTCTGCCTTGTCGCGCGCCAGGGCAAAATGGCGCATGACCAGGTTGAACGTGTGCTGGATGCGAAAGAAGGGGTTGAAGACCTCATACGGGTCCTGGAAGATGGCCTGGACCTCCTGGCGGTAGGTCATGCGCTGCCGCCGGTCCATCTGCGAGATATCAACGCCCTTGTAGAGGATCTGCCCCTGCGTCGGTGTGACAAAACCGAGCACGAGATTGGCGAGAGTGGTCTTTCCGCTGCCGCTTTCACCCGCAATCGTCGTGATCTGCGCGGGAGACTCATGCAGGTCGAGGCTGAAGGAGTCCAGCGCCACCAGCGGCGGCTGCGAACTCAGAAATCCGCCGCCAAACTCCATCGAGGCGTCCCGGATCTGGAGAAGCGGTTCAACTCTGGCGGTCTGGGTCATGCCTCTTCCAACTCGATCAAGGATTGGCGCTCCGGCTCATACAGCCAGCAGGCCACCAGGTGATCATCCTCTCTCTCCACCAGCTCCGGCCGCCGCTCGCGGCAGATCTGCTCGACATGCTCGCAGCGAAACTGGAATATACAGCCGGGCGGCGGGTTGCGCAGGTCGTGCGTCAGTCCTTCTGTCACGTTTAGCGGCTTGCGCTCTTTGATCGATGGAATCGATTCGATCAGCAGTTGCGTGTACGGGTGCAGCGGCTCCGCAAAGGCCGATTCCACCGGCGCCACCTCGACCAGGTTACCGGCATACATCACCGCAATCCGGTCCACCAATTGCGCCTGCAAGCCCATGTCATGGCCGATCATAACCATCGAGACGCCCAGCCGCTCCTTCACCTCCAGCAGTGTCTGCGCCACCACCCGCTGCACCACCACGTCCAGCGCGCTCGTCGGCTCGTCCGCGATGATCACCTGCGGGTTGAGCGCAATCGCCATCGCAATACAGACCCGCTGCTTCATGCCGCCGCTCAACTCATGCGGGTACATGTCAATGACCCGTTCCGGCAGCCCGACGTCGTTCAGCAGCCCGAGAATACGCGCCTCAAGTTCCACGCGGCCTACGTTCTCATGCGCCAGGATCGCGTCCGCCATCTGCTCGCGGATCGGCGTGACCGGATTCAGCGAGTTCATGGCGCCCTGCGGCACCAGCGCCAGATCTTGCCAGCGCACCTCGCGCAACTCCCTCCCGGAAAGGCTGACCAGGTCCCGGTCTTCGATTCGTACCTCCCCTTGCACGATCCGGCCGGGCGGCTGCACGACCTGCAAAACAGCCATCGCCACCGTCGTCTTGCCGCAGCCCGACTCACCAACCAGCCCCAGGATCTCGCCCTTGCGCACATTGAAGTTGACACCGTTCGCGGCAATGACCTCCCCGCGCGGCGTGAAGTAGTGGACGTGCAGATCGTCCACTTCAAGGGCAGCATCCTCTTCGCCGTCAACACCCCCACCCTCATGCTCGACAGCCGGTGCCTCCCCCTCCGCAGTCCGCTCACGTCGCGACGAGCTGAACTGACGGATGCGCGGGTTGGCGATCTCATCCAACCCGATAGTCATCAAAAAGAAGCCCACGAAGATAACCATCAGGATGATGATCGGCGGCAGCCACCACCACACGAGCCCGCGCACCAGTGCCGCGTTCGTCGTCGCCTGGTTGATGATCAGCCCCAGCGAAGGCACGCGCGTCGGACCCAGGCCCAGCACCTCCAGCCCGGTCGCACCCAATATCGCCACCGAAATGCCCCCGGTGAGGCTGGCCGCCAGCCACGGCAGCATGTTGGGCAGCATCTCCACGAACATGATCTCCAGCGCCGACGAGCCCGAGAGATGCGCCATCCGCACGTAGCTGCGCTCGCGCAAAGTAAGTATCTGCGAGCGCACCAGGCGAGTCGGCCCTGGCCAGGCAAATGCCGCCAGGATCAGCGCCATCGCCGTCGTGTCAGTCATCTGCACGTAGGACGCGATCACGACCAGCACAACCAGCGCCGGAATCGTGATCGCCGAGTCGCTGAGCGTGCGGATCACATGGTCCCACCATCCCCCCACATAACCCGCCACCGAGCCGAGCACCATGCCGATGCCCATGCCGATGATCGCCGCCAGAAACCCCACCTTGAGCGAAGAGGGCGTAGCCAGGATCAACTGCGCCAGCATATCTCGCCCGTTACTCTCGGTGCCAAGAGGATGTTCCGGCAGGCCGCCCTCCTGCCACACCGGCGGCTTGTTCAGCGGCCCCGCGCCCGTGTATGCCAGATCGGTGTCCCAGAATAGAGGCCCCAACAGGCCGAACAAAAGGATCAGCCCGACGATGGCAACGCCCAGCAGGAACTTGAAGTTCAGCCACGGGGAGTCCCATGTATTCAACCCCCAGCCGCGCGCCGAGGTAGTTTCTTCATCAACGGTTCGTTGTCCGACAGCCAATTGTTTTTTCCGACTCTTGCCTCAGCGCATGTTCCTCTTGTAGGTAATGCGCGGGTCGATGAAAGGGTAGAGCAGGTCGAGCAGAAAAACACTCGTTGCAGTCACCATGATAATCAGATTGGCGATCGCCTGTGTCACCGTATAGTCCTGCGAGATGATTGCTTGGTAAAGGGTGTAACCGGTTCCCGGATAGGCAAAGATGAATTCAACCAGAATGGACCCGCTGATTAGCCCGCCCAGGCCCAACGCCAGCGCAGTCAGCGCCGGCAGGATCGCGTTGCGCACACCGTAACGGAAGAAAATGCGCGACGGCGACAGCCCCTTGACCTGCGCCAGCAAAAAGTAGTCCTCGTTGTTGACGCTGATCATCAGCCCCCGCATGCCCAACGCCCAGCCCCCCATTGAGGTCAGCACAATCGACACCACCGGCAGTATGGCGTGGGTGAGCACATTCTTGATGAACGGCAGGTTCCATCCAGGGTCGACCCTGCGCGAATAAGCTCCCGTTGCCGGCAGCCAGTCCAGTTCAAATGCCACCAGATAGATCAGCATAATGCCGAACATGAAGTAGGGGATCGCAGTGAAGGTCAAACTGCTGGGCAGGATCAACTGCAACCATCGCGGCGTGCGCCGCCAGCCCATCAGCGAGCCGATTGTCACGCCAATCGAAAAGGAAAGCACGGTCGCCACGGTCAGGAGACCCAGCGACCACGGCAAAGCATCGCTGACCATCGTCCACGCTTCCGTTGGGAAGTGCGACAGCGAATACCCGAAATTGAGCCGAAATACGTTGCCCCAATACCGGAAATACTGCACATGAATCGGGGCATCCAGCCCGAAACGGGCCTTCCAGCTGGCGATCAACTTGTCGGCGTTCTCTATGTAGCCTGCATCCAGCGAAAGGCGGCCCACCATCTCACTTATGGGGTCGCCCGGCGCCAATCGCGGGATCACGAAGATCAGCGTAGACCCCAACCAGATGGTCAGGAGATACATAAGAAAACGCTGCAGAACGTACTCTCTAGTCAAACCGCGCATAAGCAGAATTGTGTCGGTTAGTGGCCAGTGACGTTACTGACCACTGACCACTAACCACTGACCACCGCAGTTACTTGCTCGTCGATTCAATCTCCGGCAGGATGCCCACGAAGCTCGGGCACCAGATCACCGGACGTTGATAGTAGTTGTCGATCGTCGGCCAGTTGGTCCAATAGGTGGTGTTGAACGGCACCAGTTTCTTGGACTGAGCTGTCGGAATGGCTGGGATCTCGTCGTAGTAGATCTCCAGAGCCCGCGCCGTAAGCTCGAACAACAGCGGATCCTCCCAACCCAACTCGCTGATCTGGTCTACCAGTTCAGTGAACTCGGCATTGTGCCAGCGGAAGCGGTTGGAGTGAGGCAGCTGGTGGCGTTCGCCCTGGGGAGGCACCTCATCCGCGCGAAGTGTGCGCAGCGTATTCCACGGCTCCACGATCGAGCCGCAGGTCTGCCAGCCGCTCTGTGTCTCGTAGTTGCCGGTGTCCAGGTATTCGACCCAGGTGCCGCCGATTAGGTTCACTTTGACTGCATTGATGCCGAAGCGCTGCAGTTGCTCGGCGAAGACGTCGGCGACGCGTTCCAGTTCGCTGATGCCTTCGTATACCTGGATCTCAAGGCTCAACTCTACGCCGTCCTTCTCCCAATAGTCACCCGACTTTTCATAGCCTTTGGCAAGCAGGATCTCCTCCGCTGCGGCCACGTTGGGCTGGGTAAACTTGGCGATCGTCTCGGCCGGCACCAGGTCGGCAAACTTCTGCATTGAGGGGTAGAGCGGGAACGGATAGGGGCCCATGATCGAGGTGCCCTCATAGGCGATATCGATGATCTGCTGACGGTCCATCACGTAGTTCAGGACCCAACGCATATCCTTGTCGTTCCATGGCTCGATTGAGTTGTTGACCGTGAGGCTGCGCGCGCACGGATCGGGCCAGACAAACGGCATCTCATCCTGGAAAGCGATCCAGTTGGGATTCTGCGCCACCAACGCCTGGAATGAGCCAAACGTGATGTCGTGCAGGCCGTCATAGTCGTCCTCAATCGCCGTCGCCAACCGGATCTCCTCGGTGCCGGTGTAGGACATGACCAGCTTCTTCGGCTCCGGCAGCTTCTTTAGACCAACTTCGGCAGCCCACCAGTTGTCATTGCGCACCCAAATCGTCTCGTTCTCAGTGACCTTGGCCAGCTTGTAGGGGCCGGTACCCATCGGCAGCCCTGCCTCAAGATCGAAATTTTTGAAAGTGGCCGGGTCTTCCACGTTCTCCCAGATATGCTTGGGGACAAAATAGTCGACGCCGCAAATGTTATCGGAGAAACGCTCCAGCTTGAAACGCACATTCGGTTTCTTTAGATTGTAAATGACCGTCAGATCATCCACCTTCTCGACCGACTCGATCCATTCCTGGTAAGCGAAATGCTGGCCGAGTGCATCGTTGTTCATCTGCAGCTCGGTCGAAAAGATGATATCGTCGGCCGTGAACGGCGTTCCGTCTTGCCATGTGATGCCGGCGCGCAGTTTGAGCGTCCAAACCGAATGATCTTCGTTGGGCGTCAGGGACTCGGCCAGCCAGTTCTCGATTTCGCCGCTGCCGTAGTTTAACAGCGTCAGCACATCAGAAAACTCCGTATAGCCCCACCCGACAGCACTGCCGCGCACGTAGGGATTCCAGTTGTCACCCCCCTGCAGCGGGCTCGTCCGGTCCAGGATCACCGTCTCCTCACGCGAGGCATTGAGATAGTCTTCCGTCGTGCCCATCTCCTCCGTCTGGCTCTCGCTCTCTGCAGCCGGGGCCTCCGCGGCCGCAGGCTCTTCCGGGGCCCCGCACGCCGCCAGCAAGACAGCAAACAATAGCAGGAGTACCGTCACTCGATAAAGCAGTTTCATGCTACGCTCCTTGGTTGAACTGTGATATTAAGTTGGAGGAACTGGCTTTGGAATCTGACAGTCCGCCTTCAGAGAAGACAGGCGGTGATACGTCAAAAGTGGACAGTCGTTACTTCTGGTCACCGAATTTTGGTGGCTTGGAACTGCGGTACAAGACGCCCTGCTTGCAACAAGGAAGTCTCGCTGGGTACAACTGTTGAAGGAGAGGGCGCGTTGAGGAGTGGGAGGAGAAAACCGGAGGAGAGGAGGAGGAAAGGGTCCTCACTCCCCGCTCCTCTCCCCTCGCTGCTCAAACTTAGCCGGCCAGCGACAGTTCCGTCTTCGGATCGAAGATGTGCGCATTGGCCATATTGATCGCCAGCTCAATCTCGTCGCCCGTCGAAACCCGCACGCGGGGGTCGACACGGGAGATGAACTGCTTGTCGTCCGGTGTCAGGCAGTAGAGGAAGATCTCATTGCCCATCAGCTCGGTTACGTCGACCGTTGCCATCATATCGGACTCGAGAATCTGCGGAGGCGCAAACTCTTTCGAGTGGATATCCTCGGGTCGGATGCCAAAGATCACCTCATTGCCTAGATGCTCTCGCCACTCCGTCACCTTTTCTTCCGGCACATCCAGCCGGAAACCGCCCGCGTTGACCTCCATCTTGCCGTCGCTCTCGACCAGCGTGGCGTCGAAGAAGTTCATGCTCGGGCTGCCGATGAAGCCGGCCACGAAAATGTTCGCAGGGTGGTCGTACAGGTTCTGCGGCGAGTCGACCTGCTGCAGGACCCCGTCCTTCATCACCGCGATGCGGGAGGCCATCGTCATCGCCTCCACCTGGTCGTGGGTCACGTAGATAAAGGTCGTCGCTAGGCGCTGGTGCAGCTTCGAAATCTCTGCACGCGTCTGCACGCGCAGCTTGGCGTCCAGGTTCGACAGCGGCTCGTCAAAGAGGAACACCGCCGGCTCACGCACGATCGCGCGGCCGACAGCCACGCGCTGTCGCTGGCCACCGGAAAGCTGCTTCGGCTTGCGGTCGAGCAAATGCTCAATGCCCAGAATCCCGCCGGCCTCTTCTACACGCCTCTGAATCTCGTCCTTGGGCGTCTTGCGCAGCTTCAGGCCAAACGCCATGTTGTCATAGACGCTCATGTGCGGGTAGAGAGCGTAGCTCTGGAACACCATCGCGATGTCCCGGTCCTTCGGCGGCACGTCGTTGACGATGCGGTCGCCGATCAGAATCTGCCCCTCTGTGATCTCCTCCAGCCCGGCCAGAAGGCGCAGGCTGGTCGTCTTGCCGCAGCCCGAGGGGCCGACAAAGACCAGGAACTCCTTGTCCTCGACGTGGATAGTCAAGTCGTTGACGGCCACGACGTCGCCGAAGCGCTTGTAGACATGTTCGTAGGTTACACTTGCCATTTTGTTTCTTTGCTCCTTTGGTGAAGATTAGGCCCACCTGCGTCACCGGAATCGGAGGCCGGCGAGCCGGATACACTCTCTACTCTGCGGCAGAACTGTTCGGTCGCGCAAACGGAGGCGAGCACAGCTTCCTTTCCGCCTGGCGGGACTCGTTGCCAAAACCGTCCACAAAGAGGAAAGCGTGACAATGATCTAAGGCGCCCAGATTCAGCGCAAGCCAAAGTGCTATTCAGGCGCGAAGCAACCACAGGTTGACGGAAGCTGCGCACCGCGGCACGCGACACGAACTTCAAATAGCCGGATAAGAGTCAACGGCTGCCAGTTCACCGCACCGGCGGTCAGCAGCCGCAACCAAAAATAAGAACGTAGCGGACCGGCGCAGTATAGCACGCTCGACACGCGCAGGCAAATCACAAAAAATGAGGTAGTTACCCAGCCAGAATCAACTCATGACCACCCGCAACTTCACCATGAAACCCCACGCGGTAGCCACGCCCCCGAACCCAATTGACCCCCAGCCACTGAGAACTGACCACTGATCACTGGCCACTGCAGTTGTGCGGTCGGGCCTTCGGCCCTCCCTTGTGCGGGGGGATTCCCTCCGCAACGCCCCCCCTACACCATGCCACGTTGGCGCCGCGTCGCCGGCGTACTGTCTATGCCGCCGGTCGCCCACCCACGCCGTGCCGCGAAGCCGTCCGCCGTGACCACGGTAGGGGCAGGCCTTGTGCCTGCCCACTCTCACCCCCAAATTGGACTGCACTCGAAAATCAGGTAGTTACACACCCAGAATGAATTCATGGCCACCCACATCTTCACAATGGGACCCCACGAAGTCACCGCTCCCCCGAACCCAATCGAACTCCAACCACCAACCACCAACTGACCACTGCAATTCGACTGACTACTAAAAACTAGCCAAAAATCTTGCCCATTACACGCCCGCTGTGGTACTTTCTGCTCTATGGTCGCCCGACACCGATCCACACTAACCCAGACATTCTCTACGATCCTGCTCGGCCTCGCCGCAGGTTCTTCGCCCCAAGCCCGCGACAACGGCCAGGTAATTGACAAAACCATCCGCCCGAACCCCGCGGACGGCGCCCAGACCGACGCCGACCCCGATGTCGACATTGCAGTCGACACCGCCCGCGAAGAGCCGTGGACCATCCTCGTCCATAATGACGACGTGACCCCCTACCAATTTGTCATCGACACCCTCGGCAGCGTTTTCAGCCTGTCCTCTGAAATCGCCGAAACCGTCACCTGGGAGGCACACTCAAAAGGCGTCGCCCCCGTCTGCTCCCGCCCGAAGTCCGAGGCCAAACGGCTGATCAGCGACGCCCACACCCTGGCCCGCTCAGCCGGCTATCCCCTCACATTCTCGATGGAACCGAAACCGTGACAGTCCACGACCCGCTCGCGCCCCATTCACACGAGCCCAATCCCCTGCCCCCGTCACCCGACGCCGAACTGTCCGTTCACCTACCGGACGGCTCCGCGCACCGCATCACCCCGGCACTGCTGCGCAGTATCGACTTTGTCCCAGCCAACCGCTTGGCTAAGCACACACACAGCCCAAAACAGGTAACCGTGCCCAACTGCTACATCGTCTCCACCGGCCACGGCGTCTCCGGGCCCTTTTCCTTCACCGGCCTGCGCCTGCTCGACCTCGTCGACCTGCTTTGGACCGGCTGCTGGACGCAGGTGGAAGTGGTCAGCGCCGACGGCTTCGGTACCCGCGCACTGCGAACCGAGCTGTCCGAACCCACACAGCGGCCGGTCATTCTCGCCCACACGCTCGACGGCCTGCCTCTCTCCCGGGCCGACGGCCTCGTCCGCCTCATCGTTCCCAGCGAAACCGACGACGCCCTGCGGCAGGTCAAGTGGGTGGCGCACGTGCGCATAATTTCAGAACGTTAGCGGCTCCAATTCGCTCGCCCCATAGCTCTGGCTCCCACTTTCAGGAACTCCCACAATGTCCACGACCCTGGTTGGAATCGATGTAGGCGGTACATTCACCGATTTCGTCCTGCTGCAAGACGGCCGCCTGCAGGTCCACAAAGAGGCGACCACGCCTGCCGACCAGAGCCAGGCGATCCTCACAGGGCTTACCCATCTTGGCATTACTGCCCCCTCAACAGGTGACGCGGCCCCCGACGCCGAGCTTGTGCACGGGACGACCATCGCCACCAACGCCCTGCTGGAGCGGCGCGGCGCACGCACCGCCCTGCTCACCACCGCCGGTTTCGTCGACGTCATCGAGATCGGCCGCCAGAACCGGCCGCATCTCTACGATCTCCACCAGATCCGCCCCGATCCCCTGACACCCCCTGACCTGCGCTATGAAGCCGACGAACGGCTGGATACCGAGGGCAATGTGCTGACACCTCTGGACGAGGACGCGCTTTCACGCACCGCCGAGCAGTTGGTCGCGTCCGCGCCGGAGAGCCTCGCCGTCTGCTTCCTCTACAGCTTCCGCAATCCCCGCCACGAACAGCGGGCCGCCGACATCTTGCGCCGTTCTTTGCCCGACCTCCCTATTTCTCTCAGCAGCGACATTCTTCCCGAGTACAGGGAGTATGAGCGCACCGCCACCACCGTCATCAACGCCTACCTCCTTCCTCTCGTGGGACGCTACCTGCAACGCCTCACCGGCAAGCTGGTCGACCTTCCCGTCCGCGTCATGCAGTCCAACGGCGGCGCCATCGGCACCACCCAGGCCGCGCGCGAACCCGCCCGCCTCGTCCTCAGCGGACCGGCAGGCGGTGTGGTCGGCGCCTTTCGACTGGCACAGCTTGCCGGCGAAGAGGATAGCCCGCGTATCATCACCTTCGACATGGGCGGCACCAGCACCGACGTTGCCCTCTGTCCCGGCGTAGTCCCCCGCACCGCCGAAAGCGAAGTGGCCGGCCTTCCCCTGCGTCTGCCCGTAATCGACATCCATACCGTCGGCGCCGGCGGCGGCAGCCTGGCGCGCGTGGACGCCGGCGGCGGCCTGCGCGTCGGACCCGAAAGCGCCGGCGCAGTGCCCGGTCCAGTCTGCTACGCACGCGGCGGCGATCAACCCACCGTCACCGATGCCAATCTCGTCCTCGGACGCCTTGATGCCGGCCAGTTTCTCGGCGGCAGCGGCGCCATGCAACTCGACGTCGCCGCCGCAGAATCAGCCTTGGCCGACATGGGCGCCCACCTGGGCGGGCTTTCCGTCCACGAGGCCGCCCTCGGCGTCATCCAGGTCGCCAATGCCCGCATGGAGCGCGCCCTGCGCCGCGTCTCAGTCGAACGCGGCTTCGACCCGCGCACCTTCACCCTCGTGCCCTTCGGCGGCGCCGGCCCCCTTCACGCCTGCGACCTGGCCGACGCCCTCGGCATTCCCCGCATCCTCCTGCCCCCCAGCCCCGGTGTTCTCAGCGCCCTCGGCCTCCTGATCGCCGACGTCGTCCACGAGTCCTCCCAGGCCCTCCTGGTCGAAGCGGACAGCCTGGCGCAGGAGCCTGCAACTATACTGGATAGCATCGCCGCTCTCGCAAAACGCGTGAGAGCCGTGCTGGCCGCCGAGGGAGTCGACGCCCCCGTGTTGGAAGCCTCTATGGACCTGCGCTATCGTGGACAAAGCTACGAGCTCTCCGTCCCCCTCGACCTGGCTGCGTCGACCTCGGCCCAGGCCTCTCAGGCCGTGCAGCGTTCCATTGACGCCTTCCACGCCGCCCACGAAGCCCGCTACGGTTACGCCATGCACTCCGAAACGGTCGAATCGGTCGCACTGCGTCTGCGCGGTACCGGGTCCGGCGCCAAGTTGACCATGCCGCAGGAACCCCTCAGCCCCCCCGACTCGGACACAGCACGCGTAGCCTCCAAACCGGTCTGGTTCGGCCCGGACGGCCCCGCCGAAACCCCCTGCTATGATCGCGTCCGCCTGCGCCCCGGCCACCGTCTCGATGGCCCTGCCATCGTCTACCAGTTCGACACCACCACCGTCGTCGCCCCCGGCTGGTCGGCCAGCGTCGACGAAAGTCACAACCTCTTGCTGGCGCGCGCCGCGGCCTGAAGCTGGTCTTGCGCTCCCGCTGTGTTATGATACATTTCGGATGCCCTAAGGGGTTCTGTCAGGCAACTGAAAACTGGATTCTGGAATACCAACGAAATCTTCCTTGCGGAGTTGTACGATGGTGACACTGACTTCCCAGCAACGTCTTCTGCTCTTTCTGCTGCCGCTGATTGTGGCCGCCCTTCTCCTCTGGATCCCGGTTCGCGATGCACTGGAAGTCGGCCTGCCCGACGCCGAAATCTACGCAGCCGACGTGCCCGAAGGCCACCACTGGGTCGCCTTCACCGTCCACGAAGATGACGTACACGCCACCAATGGGGCGATGCTTTCTCTCGTCCTCGAATTCGAGACACTTGAAGGCAAGGTCGACGCAGCCAACCGCACTGTCCTCTTCGACCTGGAAGACGTAGAAGAAGTGCATGAGCTGACAGTCCTCTGGCCCGACGGCCGCCGGCAGAACTTCACCAACGTGGCGATCGGCGAACGGCACGAACTATCCTACCCAAAGACGATCAACGACGCTCTCTCCGCGCAGTGGGCCCTCCGCGGCGCCTTCTTCCGCTTCTGGGTCTGGACCGGCATCGCCGCTCTCCTCATCCTCTTCGGCCTCCGCGTCCTCTCCTGGGCCCAATCCCAAGAGACTCACGCCTGATTTCCAGCGTACAGTCACTGACCACTAGCCACTGACCACTGACCACTGCAGTCCATGGTTCCCGATCCCATCACTCTTGAGCTCTACCGCCATCGTTTCAGCGGCATCGCCGAGGAGACGGGGATCACCCTCCAGCGCACAAGTTATTCTCCCAATATCAAGGAACGCCTCGACTTCTCCTGCGCGTTCTTTGACGGTTCCGGGCGGCTTGTTGCCCAGGCCGCGCACATCCCGGCCCATCTCGGTGCAATGCCCGACAGCGTCGCCGCCGCCCTCGCCGTCTTCGACCACTGGCAGCCCGGCGACGTCGTCGTCCTCAACGACCCCTACTTCGGCGGCTCCCACCTGCCCGACATAACCCTGGTCTCACCCGTCTTCCTGAATCAGGTCGACGACAAATACTCAGGAGCAAGTGACGCCACCAGAGCGGAAATTGCACTCTCCCGCACCTCGCCGTCCACGCCCCACTTCTTCGCCGCCAGCCGCGCCCACCACGCCGACGTCGGCGGCATGTCGCCCGGTTCCCTGCCCCTCTCCACCGAGCTGTACCAGGAAGGCATCATCATCCCGCCCCTGAAACTCTACGAAGGCGGCGTGCTGGTGGAATCCCTGCTTGAGCTGATTCTGCGCAACGTCCGCACGCCCGACGAACGCCGCGGCGATCTGGCCGCGCAACGCGCCGCCCACGCCGTCGGCGACCGCCGCCTCCACGAGCTGGCCGCCCGTCACGGCAACGAAGAACTGCTGGCCTATGCCGGCCATCTGCAGGAATACAGCGAGCGCCTCACCCGCGCAGCCATTCGCGACTGGCCGCAAGGCAGCTACACCTTCGAGGATCCGATCGAGTCGGTTGTGGATGGGCACACAACGCCCGCGCCCATCCGCGTGACCGCCGCCATCGATGGCGAGACGGTCACCTTTGACTTCAGCGGCACCTGCCCCAGCATCTACGGTTCCCTCAACGCCCCTCTCAGCGTTACCAGGTCGGCCTGCTACTACGTCGTCCGCTGCCTCGTGGGCGAGGATGTCCCGGTCAACGCCGGCTGCTTTGCCCCCGTCCGGGTAGACGCGCCGCCCGGATGCCTGGTGAACGCCCGCCCGCCCGCTGCCGTCGCCGGCGGCAATGTCGAGACCTCCCAGCGTATCACCGACGCCGTATTCGGCGCGCTGGCCCAGGCCCTGCCCGACCGCGTCGCCGCGGCCGGCCAGGGCACCATGAACAACTGTACAATGGGGGGTGAAAATGCCGACGGCTCGCCCTGGACCTACTACGAGACGCTCGGCGGAGGCATGGGCGCGCACCCGCAGGGGGACGGCTTCAGCGGCGCACACGTCCACATGAGCAACACGCTAAACACACCGGTCGAGGCCCTCGAAATGGCCTACCCGCTGCGCCTGACCCGCTATCACCTGCGCCGCGGCAGCGGCGGCGACGGCGCGCATCGCGGCGGCGACGGCATCGTGCGCGAATACGAAATCCTGCGGCCCACGACCGCCACCATCCTCAGCGAACGCCGCGCCATCGCCCCTTGGGGTCTGGCCGGTGGCGCGCCGGCCGCGCCCGGTCGCAATCTCCTCATCGACACCGACGGCTCCGAAGAAGAGCTCTCCTCCAAAGTCACCCGCCGCATGCAGCCCGGCCAGCGCCTGCGCATCGAAACCCCCGGCGGCGGCGGCTGGGGAGCAGCTTTGACCTGAGCGGCGCGCCTTTTTATCGCTCCAACCGCCACGCCACCGCCAGACTCCCCAGGCTGATCGCCGCAATCCCGCCGAAGACCAACCGGTAGGCCTCCCCCGGCCCCGGAGTAAACAGTAGCGCCTGCTGCAGCGCCACCCCGGCGATCGTCGCGCCGACGACCCCGCCGCCAAATCGCGCCGTGCTATATAGCCCGGCCGCGGATCCGCTTTCTTCCATTGGGATCTCCTCCATCGCCGCGCGATGTAGCGCAGCCATCGCCACCCCGCCGCCCAACGACTGCATCAGCATCAGCGCCGCTGCGCCCAGCAGCGGCAAGGGGAACAGGGCCAGGCCCGCCAGCGCACTAATCATGACCGCAAAGCTGCCTCCCACAAGCCAGCGGCAGTGCACCCGGTCCGACAACTGACCTCCCAATTGGGTGGTGGCAAAGATCGCGCCGGAGAAGATCGTCGTGAAAATGCCAAGTTCTATCGCATCCAACCCGTAGACATCGGTCAGAAAGAGTACGTTCAGAAACATGGCTGTGTGCATGATCACCATGCGGCAGCCGGCCGCCAGCGAGGCAACCCCGAAATTCTTGCGCCGGTAGAGAGAGAAATTGACAAGGGGTCGAGGTATCCGGCCCTCCCGCCGCCAGAACAACAGCCCGAACCCGACCGCGGCCGCCAGCAACCGCCAATCGCGCAGCGGTTCGACACCGGTTACCGTGCGGCTCGAGAGGAAAAAAATCGCACAAACGAGTGCGCCGGCCAGTAGGAACGCGCCCAGCCAGTCGAACGCCTGCAGTCCCTCCCCGCGAATCGGGCGCTGCGACGGCACCCTCAGGTACGCCGCCCACAGCGCGACCAGCGCAACCAGAAGGCTCGGAACGAAAACGTAGTTCCAGCCGAAATTATCGACCGCAAACCCGCCCAGCAACGGCCCCAACGTCGAAGCGCCCGGCGCCACCGAGCTCCACGTCCCCATCGCCCTGCCCCGCTGCTCCGCCGGAAAGCGCTCCGCGATGATGGCGATGCAAAGAGGGTAGTAGCCGGCCGTGCCCATCCCCTGCAGAACGCGGCCGATCAGGAGTTGCGTCAAGTTTCCCGCCAGCACACAGATGACGGAGCCCGCGAAAAAGAAGACGATTCCGCTCTGGAACAGACGCGCCTTGCCCAGGCTGTCCCCCAGTTTGCCGTACAGCGGCATGAATATAACGAACGGCAGACTGTAAGCCGCCAGCAGCCAGGCCGCCATGTCCGCCTCCACCGCAAACGCATCCCGAACCGTCGGCAGGGCCACGCCGAACATCGACATATTCATCGTCGCCATGCCGACCGGTATCATCAGGGCGATCAACAACCCCCACTGCGAACGCGTCGCGGCGGCTGCCGTGGTTTCACTCGATTTCATGAAGAGGCTTTTCCGTAGTGGGCACAATCTGTCTATCTTACACTGAATGCGACCCCCAAACGAAACTGTTTTGCACAAATCTCTCTTCCGCAACCAGGCACGCTCCCCAGGCACAGGGCTCAGGAACACCCCAAACGGTCTCCGTTTCTGACCGAATCCAACCCTCTCTCTGATAGGCATTTCCACCGTCTTCAGGTATGATCACGGCGTGGTTGGGTCCTCCCCTGAACACCTGCTTCTGAGCCCCGACATAAGCAGATTTTGACCCCGCCGCACGCGACTATCGCGCTCACTGCCTGACCGTTTCTCAATCCCGGCACGCCCGGCTTGCACAGAATATCCGAGTACCCACCCCACCAGGAGACACCCGATGACCGATCGCTCCTTTACACCGGTCGAAGTCCCGCAGCATATTCTGGACCGTTTCAAAAAGCTTCCGGTCGCCACCGTATGGAACTCTGTCCATCGCTACGCCGGCGTGCCCTTACCCTACATGAATGACGTCCGCCTCTGCACGCCGGGCCAGCAGCTTGCCGCCCGCGCCCGCACCCTGCGCTACCTCCCGCCCCGCCCCGACCTGCAGGCCGAGGTGCAAATCGGCGAAAACTCGCCCGAATATATCGCCATGGGCCGCTGCGGCCCCGGTGACGTCCTCGTCTGCGATGTGATGGGCGACGCCCGGCCCTGCATATTCGGCGACGTCAAAGCCCTCCAGCTAAAAATGACAAACGCCGACGGTGTCGTAACCGACGGCGGCATCCGCGACCTCGACATCATGGTGCAGGAGGAGTACGGCCTCATCATCTACGCCCGCGACCGTACGCCCCTCGGCGGCGTCCCCTACGCCATCCCCGCCCAGGAAAATGTCGACGTCCAATGCGGCGGCGCCCTCGTCCGCCCGGGCGATGTCCTCGTCGGCGATGCCGACGGCGTTGTCGTCGTCCCCTCCTGGTTCGCCGAAGAGTGTGTCGAGCTGACCGAGGTCCATGAAGAAGCCGAGGAGATGATCAAGAAACGGATCCTGGCCGAAGGGGTCGTGCCCGGAAAGTACTACCCCCCAAAAGAGGAGACTTACGAGCAAGTGCGCGCCTCCCGAAAACAGTCGTAAGGGTAGCTGCAAGAATAGGTGTCCCGATCGGTCCTTCCCCCCGGCCGCCGTTCGTTTCACCTACACCGTCATTCCTGGTAGACGATTCGCCCGTTTTCGCGTATCATCATGGCACTGCTCTAGCTGCATTCCATGCCATCCGCGATTCCATCGTCCCAGGAGACGCCAGATGACCGAACGCTCCTTTACTCCGGTCGAAGTTCCGCAGTCAATCCTCGACCGTTTCAAAAAGCTGCCCGTTGCCACCGTGTGGCATATCGTGCATAGCTATGCCGGCGTACCGCTGCCCTTCATGGATAACGTACGCCCATTCACCCCCGGTAAACGCCTCGCCGCCCGTGCTCGCACCATGCGTTACCTGCCGCCCCGCCCCGACCTGGCCGCGCAGACGCCCGGCGGCGAAGACGCCATCGACTACCGCGCCATGTCCCGCTGCGGCCCCGGCGACGTGCTCGTCGTCGATATCATGGGCAACCCCTCCGCCGCAGTCTTTGGTGATGTGAAGGGCCTTCAGCTCAGGATGAACAATGCCGACGGCGTCGTCTGCGACGGCGGCATCCGCGACCTCGATATCATGGTGGAGGAGAAGTACGGGCTGATCATCTATGCTCGCGATCGAACGCCCTACGGCGGCGGACCTTGGGTCTTCCCTGCCGAAGAGAATGTGGACATCCAATGCGGTGGCGCGCTCGTCCGGCCCGGCGACGTGCTTGTCGGCGACGATGACGGCGTCGTTGTCGTGCCCTCATGGTTCGCCGAGGAATGCGTCGAGCTCACCGAAGTCTATGAGACCGCCGAGGGGCTGGCCAAAGAGCGCATCCTGGCCGAAAAGGTCGTGCCCGGCAGGCACTATCCGCCAAGCTCGGAAATACTGGATCAGGCGCGTGCTCTGCTCAAGCAGGCCAAATAATAGCGCGTGAACAGACTGTCATAGCCGCGGAGTGCCGATTGGCCCCGCCCCCTCGTACAATAGCCGGCGACGAACACCGCCTGCACTGCAATCGATGCGGGAGAAGCAAACGAAAGGAGCCGAAACATGGCCACAGAGGTGAAAGAGCGTACCGGCAACGCCACCGTTTCGCCTGCGAACGGAGCCAAACCGGAACAGGTGGATAGCCCCGCGCTGAACACACCCGCGCGGCAGCGGATTATTGACTGCGACGTGCATCACAGTCCGCCCAACAACGAGGCCCTCTTCCCCTACCTGCCGCGCCAGTACGTCGAGCAGATCAAAGATTTCGGCTCGATGATGCCGAACGTGGGCTATACCAACATGCCGAGAGGCCATGCCCTCCCCGACCTGTGGGAGGGCACCGAGGACGAGGTAGACCCCTCAACCCGCCCCGAAGTTTGCAGCACAAGGCATCTGGATCACTACGGCATCGACATCGCCGTCCTCACCGGCGCCGGCGGCCCCTACGGCATGGCTGTGCATCCCACGGTCGACTATGCCACTGCCTACTGCCGCGCCCACAACGACTATACCTTGGAGGAATGGGTCGGCAAGGACGACCGCATGAAGGCCTCGATTCACATTGCGCCCGCCGACCCCCAGCAGGCCGCAGCCGAGATCGACCGCCTCGGCGGCCACCCCGGCGTCGCCCAGGTCCTCATGCCTGCCGGCAGCCTGCACCCCTTCGGCAACCGCATCTATGACCCCATCTATGAGGCCTGTGAGCGCAACGGCCTGCCTATGTGCGTCCATTTCGGCGGCGAGGGCGCCGGCTTCTCCGCACCCCCCACCGCGGCCGGCTTCCCAACCTACTACCTCGAAATGCGCATGGCACGCCCCCAGATCGCCATGGCCCATACCGCCAGCCTTATCTGCGAAGGTGTCTTCGAAAAGTTCCCCAACTTCAAGTTCCTTTTCATCGAGCTCGACACCTTCTGGGTACCCGGCCTCATGTGGCACATGGACGCCGACTGGAAGAGCCTGCGCGACTACACGCCCTGGGTCAAGCGCCTCCCCAGCGAATACCTGCGCGAGCATATCCGCTTCGGCACGCAGCCCTTCCCGAACACGCCCGACCGCAAGTCACTCGAAACCTTCCTCGACTGGCTCCACGCCGACGAAATCCTCGTATTCGCCAGCGACTACCCCCACTGGGACTGGGAGGAACCTGCCTTCTTCATGCGCTCGCTCGATAAGAAGCTGCGCCCCAGCGTCATGTACGACACCGCCGCCGAGCTCTACGGACTCAACTGATGCCGGCGCACATCATCGCAACCGCCGATGAAATCCCGCCCGGAGGCCGCAAAATCGTGACCGTCAACGGGCGGGAAATCGGCGTCTTCAATCTCGGCGGCGACTATTACGCCCTCCGCAACCTCTGCCCCCACAAGACCGGGCCCCTCTGCCGCGGCCGCATCCGCCCCCTCGTCCTCCCCGACGGCCTCACCGGCATGACCTACACCCGCGAAGGCGAAATCCTCAAATGCCCCTGGCACCAGTGGGAATTCGACATCAGAACCGGCCAGGCCCTCTACGACCCCAAACTCCGCGTCCGCACCTACCGCGTCGAAGTGGAGAACGAACAGGTCGTGTTGTATGCGTGAAATTGGCAGAGTTCCGCCTTCCTGATACGATGGGACGGCAGTACCTTAGTTTGAGTTCCACCGCCCTTTCCCACCTTCTAACTTAGTAAGTTCTAGAGAGGTCTTGGCAGTTTCCTAGATACTAGGTCTAGGGAAACTGCCTATGCTCTTGCAAAACTTTCGAATCGTTTTCTCTATCCCCCAAATTGGAGCCTTCCATGGACGCCGAGAGAATCGCTCTCTATAGAGACATTGAGCAGGCGCGCAACTCAAAGGTGCTTGTGTACTTCACAGGAGATAGTCGTGACCTTGAAACCAAAATGGCTTCTGAAGTTCTCGACTTATTCGTTCATCACCTCGACATCATCAAAGTCGTCGAAAAAATATCCCTTGTCCTCTATACAAGAGGTGGTGAGACCCTTTCTGCGTGGAGCCTTGCCAACCTGCTTCGCACATTCTGTGACGAACTTGAAATAATTATTCCTGCCAAGTGCCATAGCGCAGGAACACTTCTCTGCCTTGGAGCCGACAACCTGGTAATGACCAAACAAGCCACGTTGGGCCCCATCGATCCCAGTGTGACTACTCCTCTAAATCCTCAGCTACCTGGCGGGGAACCAGCGGCGCGAGTACCTGTAAGCGTGGAGGATGTCACTGCCTTCCTCGAACAGGTGCGAGAGGCGTTGGGTCATGAGCCTATTGCTCATATTTTTGAGAGTCTTGCCCAAGAAGTTCATCCTCTCGTACTTGGACATGCATATCGAATACGTACCCAGATCCGCATGCTCGGACGCCGCCTCCTGTCCAATCATATGGATAGTCAAGAAGACATAGACAAGATTCTCGACTTTCTGTGCAGCGATTCAGGTAGCCACGACTATACGGTCTATAGGCGAGAGGCACGGGAACTCCTCGGACTTCCAATAGAAACGCCATCATGGGATTTCTATTACGTGATAAAGAAACTGTATGATAATATTGCCCAAGAGTTAGAACTTTCTACTCCGTTTGATGTGAATTCTGTCTTAGGGGATAGAGATCAGGCTAGTTATTCATTTCGGCGTGCTTTGATAGAAAGCGTGTCAGGGGGATCCCACAAGTTTGTCAGCGAAGGTGTGATGGCGCGTCAGAGAGTCGAGGTTCAACCGGGAATTGTCAGTGACGCAATTGGTGATCAGCGCCGGTTTGAAGGATGGAGGTTCTATGATGCCCAAGACGCATAGCAACCGAAGCAAGGCGAAAAATATCCCACCAGCAACGGGGCAGCCGGCGGCTATTTCGCAAGGAACGGCGGCAACCGACAACCTCTCAGCGATGATGAAAAATAAGTTCATCGTCGGTTTCAACGTACGAAAAATTGGGGCTCTACCTCGAAGGTCTCAGGACAGAGGCACATCCGACGTTCGACAAGACTCATGACCCACAGGGCGGGCATTAGTAGCCCGCCCCCGAAGCACTCTCGCAAATAAGACCTGCGTCAACCTCGGTGCCCATTTTTTTGCAGTGGCAAGCAAGCGGGGGCAAAGAGATATGGTGCTTTCGAGTGCCGTTACTTTACCAATTCCCTAGAACTCCCCCTCTCTCACCTCCCCCTTCCCCAACCTCTTCACCACCTTCGGCTCCACCGCCTCATTATCCGCCAGCACGCCCTTGCCCTTTTTCAGCTTCTTCACCGCAACACTATCCAACCCCGCCAGCTTCTCCGCACCCTCCAACGCCTTCAAATCACCGCCGTAATAGTCAAACCAAGGCAGCCCCGCTTTCGTATATGCCAATGCCGTCGGCGGCTTGCTCGGCGGCTGAGCGCCCGTCACACTGAAGAACTGAACACTATTCACAATATGCACGTAACAACGCGAACGAACCGAAGTCTCCCATGCCCCAAACCCGTACTCGTCCTCGTATATCTCCTGCCGCATCAGACCCCCCGGCGCCAGTCCCATCTCCCGCGGCGGGGCCTGTTGGATCTGGGGGCTATACGCTATGAATCTGACCTCCTCTAAACTCCTCTTGTAGTACGATGCCTTGATCGGATAAACAACAATCTGCAGCCCGCCGTGCTCCGCCTCCCCCGTCAACTGCTCCTCGGCCGTATATCCTTCTCCCAGCGGCATCGCCACAAACTGCCGGATCATCCCCTTCATCACGCTGAAGCCGTCCAACCAAGGCTGGTCAGGAACGACAACATAATCCTGCGGCTCCCTCGAAAGCTCATTCTCCCAACCCTCACCCGTTACCGCATTGATCTTGCCCGCGGCCACCTTCACAGCCATCGGATACGACCCGCTGAAATTGAGCCACATCGCCTCCGCCTGGTACATCGGCAGAAAGACGCCCCCGTGCGCGTTCCAACCCGCTGGCACACTCTCCGTATAATCGTCGACGAGACTGAGCGGAAACTTTCCCAGCCCCGGCGGCAGCGAATAAGCCCTGTTGTCATCCGGAATGCGCAACGTACGCTGAAACGAGATCCGGCACTCTGCCTCCCTGTGCACTTCCGGGAATCGAAAAATCAATTGGTCGTTCTTCAGTTCAATCATCTCGGTTTCCCCTGAAATCCTTTCTCAATGTGACACCGGCTATTACCAATCACCGTCCCGTATCTCCCGCGCGACACTCTCAATCGCGTGGTCCGGCGCATCCCTCAACTGCCGCAACAGCTCTGCAAACAGCTGCGGCCGCTGCAGGATGATGTTCCGTAAGTCGCTGGAGACTTTGCCTGCCATCGCAAGCAAAACGTCCGCGTCCTCGCCCAACTCCCCGGCCAAACGTCGAATCGTGGCCTCCGAAGGAGGCGCAACCTGGTCTCGCTCGATCTTGCTCAAGTAGGACGGTTCCACCCCGATGCGCTGAGCAACCTGCCGCACCGAGTAAGTTCGGTCTTCCTTGAATCTCTTTTCGCGGGCTATACGGATATACTTACCGAATGTCATGTGTACTACATAGTACACGATTAATGAAGAACTGTCAAGAGGACAAATGTAACGGTAGCATCCCAATTTTTGGAGAGGGAGAAAAGAAGCAAACTAAAGGAAGGGCAAGAGAAGAACGAAAGGAGAGCGAGATGAACCGGGAAGAGGCGAAGGCAAAATATATGCGCCGTGAGGCGGCTTCGACCACGCCTGCAGGTTCCCTCTGTAGGAATGGATTGGGGATGACCCTGGAAAAAATCAGCAAATGCAATTTCAAGACAAGGGTCGTCCTACAGCTTCGCAAAAGTGGAGAGGGTGCCCACAATTGCTTGAGGGTACCCTCTCTCTACACAAAATGCGATTCCACGCTCAAGATTTAGCTGCTCGCCATTCATTCACTTCATGCGTTATTTGATCGCCGCCCAGGCTCTTCCACTGATCGACAAACTCGTCGAAGGCGCTCAACGGTTTGTCGCCGATGATGATGCCAAGAACCGTCTCGTCTTGCAGCTTACCGAGGTCGGCGCCTCGCTCAAGCATTGTTGGCGTAGGCAGGCTCTGGAATTCGGTGAGTTTCCCTTGTTCCGCGGTATCCAGAATGAAAAGAAGCGCCTCTTTTGAGGTTATGCTCACTCCGGTCGGGTCCTCAAGCGCCAATGTCTGGTAAGCGTCCCGCTCCTCAACAGGGATGTCGTCCCACTCCAACTGATAGCGGATCTCGTTGGCGCGGTTTTTGGGGTCGATATTACCGCTGCCGCGGGTGCCGATCGGTCCGATGGCAGAGAATTTCCAGAAGATATTCGTCGTGGCAACCGAACCGTCCTCCTGGAACTCGTAGTCGTGGCCCTCCCAGCCGTGAAAGCGCCGTTCGTGTTCTTCGGACAACTCACGCATGAAGTTGGTGATCTTAAAGATCTCTTCCACGTGTTCCATTCCCTTGCGGAAGCAGAATGGCGAAGGATAGAAGCTGCTCGCGGTGCTACGCGCGCGGACGCCATTAGGGCCGGCCGGGTTGTCAGCGAAGGCCCACACCGTTTCGGGATCGTTGCGCACTGTATCCAACCATGCGCCCCACGACGGCGTGTAGTGGATGCCGCACTGGCTGGATGCCACGTCCTGGATCGAGTCCGAGGTGCTGAACGTAAAGAAATCCTTGCGGAAAACTCCGTCCTTGTACCACTGGCTCAGGAGCTCCAGCGGCTCTTTCATTTCTTCGCGAATGCTGTCGAAGACCAGCTCACCGCCAACGTCGCTCCACTGGTGCGGAATGACTCCGTAGGGCCCAAAGATCGGATCAACGCTGCCGAACCAGTTGGCGCCATAAGCCCTGTTGGCCAGCAGGCCGATCGTCGTGCCCGACGCACCCTTGCCAATGTCGGCTTCGACCACTGCCAGTGCGGTATCGCGCAGCTCGTCAAGCGTTGTCGGGACGGACAGTCCGAGTTTGTCGAACCAGTCCTTCCTGTACCAGAGGATGTGGTCATTCTGGGCCTGCTGCGCTACGAAGGGTAACCCATATTTGCGGCCATTAACGGTGGAGTAGATCCAGGGAAGGTCGCCGTGCTGTGCCCAAATGTCCTGCCAGCTCTGGCTGGCGTACATGGTAAATGCGTCGGTGATGTCCTCCAGCAGATTGGCGTCTATCATCTTGAGGAAGATGCTGGACGGCACAGTCTCCAGGTAGTCGGGCATGTCACCGCTTGCCATGGCAAGGTTGTACTTGGTTGTGGCTTCGTCACCCGCAGACCAGCTCCAGGCCAACGTGAGCTTGACGCCGAAGAGTTTCTCGATCATGCGCGACCAGGGATTGTTATCCAGCGAATCCCCTTCGCCAAAAGCGGTTTGGGAGTCCACCCGGCGTGTGGTCGAAATCTCGATTGGCTCTCGTCCTGGTTCAGGTGGCAGGCCCTCCGGCAAGTCGGGCAGAACCGTCGTCCAGCCATTGGGATGGTCCGGACTTCCCGGCATGTCCGCGCCAAGTAGCTCCGGGATCGACTGAGTTGCCGTCTGCGACATGTCGGCGGACTCTCCACCAGAACTCGGTGCCGCTTCGGGGGCGCAGGCCGCCAGCAATGCGGTTGTGCCGACTGTTCCGCTCAACTTCAGAAAATGGCGTCTCGATAGAGCTGTACCTTTCGTCATTTCGTCCGTCCTCCTTTTGAGTGCAAGTCGTACGGGAAGGTAGCGTGCGGAAAGGCAAGGCACAGTGCTGCGATTGCACCGTAAATCGTGGGAAAATCAACGCTTGCCAGCGCCGCTGTGCGGGGCTTCAACTATATAAGAACAGTTTGACGGTGTCAATCGCGAGAAAAGCGGTTGGATCCCAGATTTCTAGCGGGTTTCGTCTGACCAGAGGTGACTTCAGACTGGTCATTAAATAGGACCCATTTGACGGAGATTGATCTGGGATAGACCCCATGTAGCCGTGCGCATCACCCATACTTTTGGGCATCCGCCGCCTGATTAAGGACTTATGAGGTCTGGCTATACTCAGGGTTTCGGACGGTAGGTCTACTGCTGAGCAGAGGGTCATTCCGCGGGGTGATAGGGCAGATTGCAAAAGCCCGGAATTTCTGGAGGCACCTATGCATTCACGCCTCTCTACACCCTGACATTGATGCCAGCTTAATCGACTGACGGTACCAGTCCTCAAATACCTTTCCGCAATCAGGGCAAGTAACGGTAATCTCTCTTTGCGGTGTCGTCATGCTATCCTCCCCCTCATGCAGATAGAGAGACGCATTCAATCACGCTCTCTCCTCCTCCGGCTGCGCATCATGCAGCGCACCCAACCGCAACAACTGCGGCGACAGCGCCGCCGCCCCCGCCACCACCAGAATCGTCCCAATCCCCCCGCTCACCACCGAAATCACCGGCCCGAAATACTGTGCCACCAACCCCGACTCAAAGCCGCCCAGCTCATTCGACGCCCCAATGAAAATCCCGCTCACCGCCGAAACCCGCCCCCGCATCCGGTCCGGCGTCAGCAGCTGCGTCAGCGTCTGCCGCACCACCATGCTGATATTGTCCAGCGCGCCGGTCAGAAAGAGCATCGCCCACGAGAGCGCGAAATTCTGCGAGAAGCCGAAAACGATCGTCGCCACGCCAAATCCCGCCACCGCCAGCAGCAGTCCGCGTCCCGCCCGCTTCATCGGCGGCAGATAGACCATCGACAGCGCCATGCAGAACGCCCCCACCGCCGGCGCCGCCCGCAGATAGCCGAACCCCGTCGCGCCCACCTGCAAAATATCCTCGGCAAAAATCGGCAGCAGATACACCGCTCCGCCCAGCAGCACCGCAAACAGGTCCAGCGCCATGATCGTGAACAGAATCCGCTTGTCCCACACAAACCGGATCCCGCCCAGCAGCGTATCCCAACTGGCCGGTTCCGGCTTCTCATCCACCGGCCTGAACCGGATGCGGGTCAGGATAAATGCCAGCCACAGCGAACCCGCCGCGGCCACAAAATACGCGCTCTGCACGTTGACCGCAACCACCAGGCCGCCAAGCGCCGGACCAACCACCGACGCGATATGCATCAGGCTCATGTTCCACGTAACCGCGTTCGGGAACACCTCCGCCGGCACCAGCTGCGGCAGCAGCGCCGTCCGCGCCGGTCGGCCCACCGTCATCGCGCACGCATCCAGGAATAGCAGCCCGTACATCCACGCGATCGGCCCCTCCGTAACCGAGAAGAAGGCCAGCGCTAGCGAAGTGGCCGTCATTCCCAGCAGGCTGAATATCGACAACCGCCGCCGTTCATAGCGGTCCGCCATCAGCCCCGCCGGCAGCGCCAGCACCATCAGCGGCAGCGCCTGCGCCAGCCCCACCAACCCCAGCGAGAGCGCCTCCCCCGTGCGCTGGTACATCTCCCACGCGATCGCAATGCTCTGGATATAGGTTCCCATCCGCGCCACAAGCCAGCCGATAACGTACAGCCGGTAATCGTGTATGCGGAATGCGGCATAGGGGTCGTGCGAGCGGGACAAAAGAAAAACTCCAGTGGACGGGTGGGCAGGCCCCAATTGAACGCCATAACGCCGGGCTTGTCCAACCGGGCACAGGCTACTGGGGGCAATTGCTCAATTGGGGACAAAAGCTCGTGAGGCTGAATGAATCGGGTAGGGGCGCCCCTTGTGGGCGCCCTTCGTGAACTATTCTAACGTCCAAATGTAGAAGCGACTGCCCTGCCGGCTGCCAGGTCTTGGAATTAACCGGTTGGCGGTGTAACCTGCCTTTTGTGAGATCCTTTCGAGATACAGGAGATGAGAGCGCGTGAACATCAAACTGCTAAATGAAGTCGCCCTCACTGAGGATTTGCCTGAATACAATCTCAGCCGCGGACAAGTCGGCACCGTTGTTGAAATCCTCGCAAACGGCTACGCCTTAGAAGTTGAATTCAGCGATCCCGACGGACGCATACTTGAGACCGTCGCCCTGCGCCCGGATCAGATCGTGGTTCGCCCCCAAAAGTATTGGTGAACCAAGTCCACGGCCAGCCGCACCATTGTCAACAGGGGAAAAAACACACTGGATAAGCTCTGCACTATCCACCATCCCCCGCAGTCACACCCCCAATCATCACCCCGTCCACACGTATCGTCGGCGACCCCAGCGCGCCCCCCATCGGCACAAAGGTCAGATCGTTACCGATCGCCTTGACATTGTGCAGCAGCTCCTGCATCGGCAGCGCAATTGTCACCTCGTTAACAGGATGGCTCAGTTCGCCATTCTCGATCCAGTAACCCTTCGCCGAAATCGAATAGTCGCCGCTGATCGGGTTGATGCTCGCCGTGTTCATCACGCTCTCCACGTACAACCCCTGCTCCACCCCGCCGATCACCTCCTCCGGCGTCTCCTGGCCCGGCTGGAAGTAGAAGTTGCTCGCGTCCAGCGTCGGTATCGCCGAGTGGGAGCGCCGGTTTGCGTTGCCCGTCGAGCTGGCCGTCCCGTCGCGCGTGGCCGTGTAATGATCGTGCAGCGCCGTCTGCAACACGCCCTCGTCGATCAGCCGCGTCGCCGCCGTCGGCACCCCTTCATCGTCAAACGGCCGCGTCGCGATCCCGCCCGGCAACCGCCCGTTGTCCAGTACGGTGACCATATCCGCAGCCACCGTCTCACCGATTTTGCCCTCCAGGAACGACCGATTCCTCTGCATCGCGTCCGCGCCCAGCGCACGCGAAAGCGCCCCCAGCACGCTCGTCGCCGCCATCGGCGAGTAGACCACCGACGCCCGCTGCGTCGGCACCGGCTTGCCCCCCAACATGCCCACTGCCTTGCGCGCCGCATCCTTCCCGACCGCCGTCGGCTTGAAGTCAGCCAGCCGCGAGCCAAAATCGAACCCAAACGCCACCGACCGGTCATTCTCGTCCGCGGCCATCGCCATCACGAAACCGCCGATAAAGCTCTTATCGTAGCTGCCCGCGACACCCTTGGAGTTCGCAACCGCCACAGTCCCGTACTGGCTCATCAGCGTGCACCGGTTCGTCAGGACCACGCGTTCATCATAACGCAAAGCGGCCTTCTCAATCCGTCGTGCCATCTCAACCTTGCGCCCGATCGGCAACTCTACGATCGCCTGATCGTAAACCTCCAGATCATCCTCCCCGAGCGGCTGCGGCGCCGGCAGAGATCGGTACTCATCGCCATCCGCGACGTCAGCCAGGCTGACCGCCGCCTCGATCGTCTTCTCGATGCTGGCCGCCCCGAAATCGGACGTATAGGCATAGCCCGTCTTCCCGTCCCGGACCACCCGCAAGCCCAGCCCCTTCGAGCCCGCCTGCGAAAGCTTCTCCACCTCGCCCCGGTCTACATTGACCGACGTATTCTGTCCCACACTGATATACGCTTCCGCCTCCACACCCCGCTCAACCGCTTTGGAAACGACGTCCCTGGCAAATTCAAGATAATCCACGTCTACACTCCTCATCCCGCCCCCAAAAATCCAGGCTTATCTGTTGTTGCAAAGTACTATCCACTGACCACCGACCACCGACCACTGCCCTTTCATTCCGTGCCGCCAACCGTCAGCTTCGGCACGCGCACCGTCGGCTGGCCGACGCTCACCCGCGCCCACTGCCCCTTGCCGCACATGCCTCGCCCCGGGTCCAGCGCCATGTCCGTCCCGATCATGTCGATCAGGCGCAGCGTCTCCGGCCCGTTTCCCACCAGCGTCGCGCCCCGCACCGGCGCCGTCAGCTTGCCGTCCTCGATCAGCCATCCTTCGGTAACCGTAAAGACGTAGTCGCCGCGGCCGATCTCTACCTGGCCGCCGCCCAGCCTCTTGGCATACAGCCCTTTTTGCACAGAGCCGATGATCTCCTCCGGGTCGTGCGGGCCCGCGTCAATATACGTATTTGTCATGCGCGGCATCGGCATGTCCCGAAACGACTGGCGTCGTCCATTGCCCGTCGACTCACGGCCCGCCCGTCGCGCTTCAGTCAGGTCCCACATATACTCTTTCAGAATGCCGTTCTCGATCAGCACAGTGCGGTTGGTCGGCGCGCCCTCGTCATCGAAGCGCATCGTCCCCCGCCGGCCAGGAATAGTGCCGTCGTCGTAGGCGGTCAGAAAATCCGGCCCCACCTTCTCGCCCACCAGCCCCGTGTAGGCCGACGCGCCCTTCGTGATAAAGTCGGCCTCCATGCAGTGGCCGCAGGCCTCATGGAAGAGGACGCCTCCCCAACCATTATTGATGACAACCGGCATCTCTCCGGCAGGCGCCGGCCTCGCGTCCAACATCAGCAGCGCCGTGTCGGCCGCCTCCGGCATCATCGACACCGGGTCGCGGTCGTCAAAAAACTCCAGCCCGATCTGCCCGCCCATCCCAATCGCGCTCGACTGGCGCACGTCCCCCTTCTGCGCCGCCACTTGCCCCTGAAATTCGAGAAAGGAGCGGTCATCCTCCGCCCAAACACCATCCGAATTGTAGACACAGACCCGGCGCCGCGTTTCCGTATACCCACACTGCACGCTGACAATATGCGGGCTGTGCTGCCGTGTGACCTCGTCCATCTCCCGCAAAATTCCCGCCTTCTCCTGCGTCGACATCTCCTCGAAAGGACGCTCGATCCGGGATACGACCGGGCTCTCCCCCTTGGTCAGATCCGCGCACACCTGCGCATTGTTCGCGTTCTGGCCCGCGGCCGCCGCAACCCCCGCCGCCTCCATCAGCGACGCCTCCGTCAGATCATCGGTGTAGGCGTAGGCCGCGTTGTTTCCATAGAAGACCCGCACGCCGCCGCCAACGTCGTTGCCCTGCGTTGCCTTTTCCAGGCGGCCCTCGTCCAGTGTCAGGGAAAGACTCTCCTTGTTTTCCAGATAAATTTCTGCCAGATCGGCGCCGTTCGCCAGCCCGGCGTCCAACACCCGGCGCATCGATTCAATGGGAAGCATAGGTTCTCCTGTCACGACAAAAAAAGTAGCCTGTAACTCTCTCTACAACGAAACCTCGTTCAACCGCTGCACATCCTCATCATCCAACGCCAGCGTCAGCGCCTCGATATTCTGCCGTAGATGGTCGCGGTTCGTCGACATCGGTATCGTCACCACCTGCGGTTGCCGCGTCAGCCAGCGGATGGCAACATGCGCCGCCGAAGCGCCGTGCTTGCGCGCCACCGCCTGCACCGTTCCGTCCTGCATCACGCCATCCTTCAGCGGACAGTACGCGGTCAGAACAACATTGTTCTCCTGGCAGTAGCGCAGCAGCCCGTTCTCCTCCGGCTCGCGCGTGTAAAGATTGTATCGCACCTGATTCGTTACAACCGGTGTATCGCACAGCTCCTGTGCCTCCCGCAACAGCGCAACGTCAAAGTTGCTCACGCCAACCCGCCTCACCCGGCCCTCCGCCGCTACCCGATTCAGCGCCCTGAAAGTCTCCTCCAGCGGCACGTTCGGATTGGGCCAGTGAATGAGGTACATGTCGGCATAATCCGTCTGCAACCGCTCCAGGCTGCCGTCCACCGCCCGCAACAGATCATCGTAGCGTAAATTGTCCGCCAGTACCTTGGTCGTCAGGAAAATCTCCTCACGCGCAAACTCCTGCATCGCCCGCCCCACCAGCTCCTCGCAATGACCGACCCCGTACATCTCCGCCGTGTCGATATGCGTATATCCCATCGCGATCGCATCCCGGATTATGGCGACCATCTCGTCATCCCGCGAATAGTCGCGGCTGCGGCCGCCCCCCATCTGCCATGTACCCAATCCCAATAACGGAAGACGACCGCCGTCGTTAAGTGTCAGAGTTTCCATTTCCCGTCTTTCTCCTTGCGCCTCACGTGCAGCCGTTCTCCCAAAGAGCAGCGCGCTCCCGAACAGCCGTACCTGATTGGCTTCTGTGGCTCTAACGCAAAGTATACGCCACACAGCATGATTCTAGAATTTACCACCTGGGTTTACACACAAGGCGTCTGTACCCACTTCCTCAAATCCAAGCCTCCCTCGACAGCGCCGAAACACGCACCACGCGTTACGAAATACCTGTCCCAAGCGTCCCGTCAGTGTCAGCTAACCGTCAGCAAGTTCTGCTTGTTCGGCATTGACAGAACAAACCGAAATTGCTACATTTCATAGCGTCTTCTGCAAACGTAGCGACTCGCAAACGGTCGGCATAAGCGCCCGGACGTAAGGAGCAACAGCATGGCACAGCCCGCAATTTCTGTGAAGGATCTCCACTACAGCTACGGCGACACCCTGGCCGTCGACGGCATCTCCTTTGATGTGGACGAAGGCGAGGTGGTCGGATTCCTTGGCCCTAACGGTGCCGGCAAGTCCACCGTCGTCAAAATGCTCACCGGGCAGCTGACACCCCAACAGGGCTCGGCCTCGCTCCTGGGCATGGATATCGTCAAGGAGCGAAAACAGGTGCAACAGGAGGTCGGCATCGCCTTCGAAACCACCAACCTCTACGAGCAGATGAGCGCGGTCGAGAACCTTGACCTCTTCGCCAAACTCTATAAGGTGTCCAATTTCGACGCCATGAGTCTGCTCGAAAAGGTCGGCCTCGGCGGCCGCGAAAAGGAGCACGTCGCCAGCTACTCCAAGGGCATGAAACAGCGCCTCATGATGGCGCGCGCCCTCGTCAGCGACCCCAGAATGCTCTTCCTCGACGAACCGACCGACGGCCTCGATCCCGTCTCCACCGAGACGATCCACGCCCTCATCCGCGCCGCCACCCAAAATGGAACGACCGTCTTCCTGACCACGCACGATATGGTCGAGGCCGACAAGCTCTCAGACCGCGTCGCCTTCCTCAACCAGGGCAAAATCGTCGCGCTCGACACGCCGGCCCGCCTCAAAATGAGCTTCGGCATGCGCGCGCTCAAAGTGGAAATCGAGCTGCCTGACGGCGGCGCCGAGGTGCGCGAACTGTCGCTCGACCAGGACCAGACCGCGCAGGATGTCTTCGATCTGTTCAAAAACGAGCGCATCCTCACCGTCCACAGCGAAGAGGCAACGCTCGAAGATATCTTCTTTGACATCACCGGAAGGGGGTTACAGGGATGATCGGCACGCTTGTTGTCAACGATATCAAACTCTTCTTCCGTAACCGCTTCTTCGCCATCGTCACCGCGATAGGCGTTGTATTCTATCTCGCTATCTACTTCCTCATCCCCAACCAGGTGAACGAGAGCCTTGGCGTTGCCTTTTACATCGAAGATGGGGAAGCATCGCCCCTCTTTCAAAGCCTTGCCGAAGAGCCCGGCGACTATACTCTCTTCGATACCGAGGCCGAAATGCTGACCGCCATTGAAGAAACCGGTGACTACTTCGTCGGCCTCGCCTTCCCTTCAGGTGTGACGGCCGCGATCGCCCGCGGCGAGGAACTGGAACTGAACGCCTACTATGCGCCCGGCGTTCCCGCCGAAGCCAAGCAGATCTTCCATGATGTGCTGGTCCTCATCGCCAACGCCGCAAATCCCGAAGTGCTTGCCAACTTTCAGCGCTTCAACGACACTGAAGTAGTGCTGGGCAACGATATGACCGGCGCGCCCCTTTCCTTCCGCGATCGAATCCTGCCTCTGATTCTGATGGCGACCGTGCTGATGGAGATTTTCGGCCTGGCGACGCTTCTGACTCGGGATATCGAGAACGGTACCGCGCGCGCCCTCATTACCGGCCCATTGCGTCTCCATGAATTCTTCGCCGGCAAGGCGCTCATGGGCATGATTCTCGCTTTCGGCCAGCTGCTCATCCTGGGTATCATCACAGGCATCCTGGGCAAAGCCCCGCTGCTGCTCCTGACAACCATGCTGCTCGGCAGCTTCCTCATGGTCGGCATGGGCTTCTTCGTCGCCGCGATTTCCAGGAACAATGCTTCCGTACTTGCTTGGGCCGTTATCGCTCTCATCCTCATGATGATTCCGGGCCTGTCGGTCCTGCTGCCCGGCCTCGCAACCGGCTGGATGAAGGTCATCCCTTCCTACTATTATGTGGATTCTCTGCACCGCATCCTCAACTTCGGCGCGGGTTGGACAGACTTGGGTCGTAACCTTGCCTTGCTGCTTGCGGTGGGCGCGGGCACGCTCGCGATCGGAACGGCCGTAATAAGGAGTCGCTTCTAATGGACATTCAACGCATCTGGATCTTGATGGGCAAGGAAGTGCGCCTCGGCGCAACCAACTTTATGACCATCTATGTGCTTGTGATGCCGGTCATAATCAGTCTGCTGGTCGCGCTCGTGTTCGGCGACCTGCTCGCGCAGACCCCGCGCCTCGGAATCTACGACGCCGGCGGCAGCGAACGGTTTATCCAGGCCCTGCTCGATCATCCCAGCATCAACACCACCCCGTACAGCTCCGACGCCGCGCTCCAAAGCGCGGTCGAACGCGGTACCGAAGAGGCCGGCATAAGCCTGCCCGCCGGCTTCATCGAGGCCCTGGAAAGCGGTACCGAAGAGGTCCGCTATACCGTCTATCGCTGGGGAGAAGCGGGCGTTCGCAACCTGCTCCTCTTGGAATCGACGATTGGGCGTACTCTGGTGGAGGGCGGCGGTCAAGGCTTCGATCAACTGCCCGTCAGCGTCTTGGCCAACCAGATTGGCAGCGCCAATACACTTACCTGGTCGCAGCGCCTGTTGCCCCTTTTTCTGATCATGTCTATCGTGCTGGGCGGGATGTGGCTCCCGGCAGCCTCCCTGATCGAAGAACGTGAGAAACACACGCTCGTCGCCCTGACCACGACCCCGACCTCGCTGATGGATGTCTATCTCTCCAAAACGCTCATGGGCCTCATCCTCAGTGGCATCATGGCCGTGATCATTCTCCTGCTAAACCGCGCCTTCGCCGGTGAGCTCGCCCTCCTCCTGCTCGTCATCGCTCTTGGCGGTCTGATGTCCTCCGTCTTCGGTGTCATCCTTGGTTCCGTCTCCAAGGACATGGATACCTTCATGGGCATCATCAAGGCAGTGGGCATTCTCCTTTACGCACCCGGCCTCCTCAAGATCTTCCCGCAGGTGCCGGAATGGATCGGTCGCATCTTTCCCACCTACTACCTGATGAATCCCCTGCTTGAAATCAGCCAGAACGGGGCCGGCTTCACCGAAGTCCTGCTCGACGTCGCCGTGATGGCCGTCATCATCGCCGCGCTCCTGGTCATTCTCAGCAGCGTCATCGGCCGCCAGCAACAACAACTGGCCATGGAATCCTGAATGCCCCGCACCACCAGCCAATGAAGTTACTCTGCCGATGAAAAAAATGCACGAATATGTCGAGAGTTTCGGGCTATACTGGGAAGAGGCCGGCCTGCCCCGCATGGCCGGCCGCATCCTGAGCTGGCTTCTCATCTGTGAGCCCCCGCATCAGACGATGCACGAGCTGACCGAAGCCCTGCAATCCAGCAAGTCCTCCATCAGCACCGGCACCCGTATGCTCATCCGCATGGGCATCATCGAGCGCCTGAGCATGCCCGGCCAGCGCCGCGACTACTACCGCGTCGTGCCCGACTCTTGGTCACACATCATGGAGGAGAAGGCGAAAAAACAGTTTACCGAGCTGCGCCGTCTGTCCGAAAGGGGTCTCGATCTGCTAGACGGAGCCTCCCCCGCCCGCCGTCAACGTCTCGAAGAAATGCGCGATTACTACGTCTTCATGGAACGCGAATTCCCACTGATATTGGACCACTGGCGGGCGCACAGATCAGCCCAGATTCAGCCAGATCAGAATAGCACTGTAGCGGGTGCCACCACTTTGAAGACACCATCCAAAAGCGACGGTCAGGGAGCACAATAATGCTCTCTGTCGAAAACCTCTCCTATACCTATCCCGGCGGAACACAAGCCGTGCGCGGGATCGACTTCACCATTGAGAAAGGCGAAATCTTCGGTTTTCTGGGCCCCAGCGGCGCCGGCAAAAGCACCACCCAAAAAGTGTTGATCCGCCTCCTGCGCGGCTTCCAGGGCAGCATCACCGTCCTGGACAAACCCCTGGACGAATGGGACGACAGCTACTACGAGCAGGTCGGCGTAGCCTTCGAGCTCCCCAATCACTATCAGAAGCTGACCGCCACCGAAAACCTCTCCCTCTTCCGCTCCCTTTACAGCGGTGAGACCCATGACCCGGCTAACCTGCTTGAGATGGTCGGACTCGAAGACGACGCCGATACCCGCCTCAGCCAGTTCTCCAAGGGCATGCAGATGCGCCTCAACTTCGTGCGCGCCCTGCTACATAAGCCGGACCTGCTCTTCCTCGACGAGCCCACCACCGGCCTCGATCCCGTCAACGGCCAGAAGATCAAAGAGATCATCCGCGCCCAGAAGGAGGCCGGCCGCACCGTCTTCCTGACCACCCACGACATGACCGTCGCCGACCAGATCTGCGACCGCGTCGCCTTCATCATCGACGGCAAAATCACCCTCATCGACTCCCCCCGCAACCTCCGCCTCCAACATGGCGAGCGTCGCGTAAGGGTCGAATATCACCAGGACGGGCTCTCCTCCCCCGCGCAGCAGGCCGAATTCTCACTGGACGGCCTGGGCGATAACAGCGAATTCCTCAATCTCCTGCGCAACAACCCCATCGAAACAATCCATACACAGGAAGCAACCCTCGAGGACATCTTCATCGAGACGACAGGAAGGAGCCTCACGTGAGCCGCCTGCTCACGCTCCTGCGCTGGGAAACCACCATTCAGTTTCGCTTGGGCATTTTCTACGCCGCCGCCGCAGTCGCCGCCATGTGGGCGCTCATTCTCATCTGGCTTCCCGATGCCGGTATCGAACCCGTGCTCGTCTCAATCCATTTCATCGATCTGGGCGTCTTCGGCTTCTTCTTCATGCCCGGCATCTACTATCTGGAAAAGGGCGATCGGGTCCTGGAAGGCCTGGTCGTAACGCCGCTGCGCACCTGGGAGTACCTGTCGGTCAAAGTCGCCGTTCTCTCCTTGGCAGCCTTCGCCGTCGGCGCCGCGGTTACGCTCATCGTTTACGGTACTGCACTCAACTGGCTGTGGTTCACCATCGGCATCCTGGCCATGTCCTACCCCATATCCCTGCTTGGATTTGTCATCGCCGCCCGCTTCAACGGCATCAGCGAATATCTCGTGCCTGGCGCCCTGATCCTTGCCATTCTTCAAATCCCGTTACTCACCTACTTTGATATCGTTCCGCCCCCGCTGCTCTACATCCTCCCCAGCGGCCCGGGCATGATCTTTCTGAACGCAGCCTTCGCCAGCGTCCCTCTCTGGCTACTCATCTTCGCACTGCTCTATACCTGCCTTCTCTTCGTCGCCGGAACCCGCCTGGCTCAGCGGACACTGCAGCAGGTCATCGCCCGTCAGGTTGGCGGCTAAGTACGGAATCCAATAACCGCCGCAAGTAACGACCAAGTACTACGTCAGGAGCGACCAATGGGCGTTTTCGCCACAATCGGACGCAGTGATCTCCTCAACTTTCGGCGGGATTCAATGCTGCAGTTCTTGCTCATATATCCCCTCATCCTGGGCGGCATTCTGCGTTTGCTCCTGCCCTGGGTACAGTCCGGCCTCAAGGAAAGCATCGGCTTCGATCTCGGCGAATATCTTCTCCTGCTGGTCAGCTTCTTCGGCCTGCTGATCATCCCCCAGCTCGTGGGCTTCCTGGTCGGCACATTCCTCCTCGACGAAAAGGACCAGGACACACTGACCGCCCTCATGGTGACGCCCATGCCAATCCGCGCCTACGCCCTCTATCGTGCCTTGACCCCCGCCCTTGTCACGGTACTGGGCATCCTCGTGGTCGTTCCCTTCATCAACATTCTCGTGCTTCCCTTCGACAAGCTGCTCCCGCTGGCCATCTCCGCCGCGCCCCTCGGCCCGATGATGGCCCTTCTCATCGCCGCCCTGGCCAAAAATAAAGTCGAAGGACTCGCAGTGATGAAAGGTCTGGGCATCTTTCTTCTTGTTCCAATCGCGGCCTGGTTCGTTCCCGAACCCTGGCAGTGGGTCCTGGGCGTCTTTCCCACCTACTGGGCGGCAAAAGGATACTGGCTCGCCTTCGCCGGAGAGCCATACCTCTGGGTCGCGGCCTTCGGCTTCCTCTACACCTGCGCAATCGTGTTCGTTCTCCTGCGCCGTTTCCAGTCCTCTCTCTACATGTAACCCGGCGACACGCCCGAAGCATAGGTCAATAAAAGAGCGACCGCCAAGAGGTTATCCCCCCGGCGGTCGCTTTCCCGTTCCCTATGAAGTTTGCCCCTACAAACCATTACCTACAACCCACTGACCACCGACCACTGATCACTGCCTTTCGCCCTCCATCCAGTCCATCACCAGCTCCTGATGTTGCCGCACACCAGCTTCCCCCTTTGAGGCAGAAGGACCATGCTCGAAGTAAGGGCTCGCAAGCGACCGCTGCTGCTGTTCGCACGCGTAAATGTCCTCCTGCATGAAGTCGCCGGAGGCCATTGGATCGCCGGCGTCACCGCTGTCATACTTGCCCCGCACCCGCTTCGCCCAAAAGTTGTAAGAACGGATCGACTGCGAAGCGAACGCCAGCACCGAAGCGTCAGCCACTTTCGTGCGGGTGACGACCCGCGTGCGGTCGGGCGCCAGCGGCGTCACATGAAACACCGACCAGGAGTCCTCATTCTCTGCCAGTCCAATGCCCGGAAACAGCATCGGCACCCACGCGCCCGCCTGCTCGGCCGGTACAACCAGCGGCGACGGCGCGTTCCTCTCCACGTCCGCCGCGTATTCCGGACTGAGCGGCTCCCAAAAGAAGAAATGCGGCCCGACGAAACCGGATTCGATGCGCTTGTGATCGTACATCGACAACGTACCGGAGTGCAGATGCGCCAGGTGATAACCGTCAATATAGTTCTCAACCACTATCTTCCAGTTGGCGGCAATTTCGTATTCGGTGCGTCCCTTCTTGTACTCCACCAACTCTTCGATCTTGTGAGGGCCAAGGCGGGGTTCCACGCCGCCAAACCATTCCTCCACAGGTTCGGCGTTCTCGTCAGGATGGACCCACAGCATGCCCCTCCAGCTGGCCACCGACGCCTTCTTCAGCCCGAGACTCCCCATATCCAAATCAGGAAACTGGTTTTTCCTGTCCGGAACGGACAGCAGACAACCCTCCAGACTGTATGTCCAGTCGTGGTAGGGACAGGTGATGACCTTCTTCGTGTTGCCGACGGCACGCAGCAGCTGCGTCCCCCGGTGACGGCAGATATTGTGAAAGGCCCGCAGCTGCCCGTCCTCACCCATCACGATAAAAATGTTGTTCAACCCCGCCTGCACCGCTACATACTGCCCCGGTTCGCTGATGTCCCCGACCAGGCCCGCAAAAGCCCACGTTCGCGAAAATATCCTCTCCTGCTCGCGATTGAACCACTCCTGGGATGTATATGCTTCGATCGGCAAGACCGGCATGGTCCTGTTGCTTTTCATTCGAGATGCTTCCTTTCCCTTGGATGACCCATCGTGTCCCTCTCGTTCTGCCTGCAACACCGGCTTAGTCGTTTCGAGGTTAACACAGGTGACCTTAAGCCTATAGTCGGACCTCTCGTCCGCACTTACGTAATACGAAATGAAGTATAGGGCGTTTCAAACCAGGAAATCTCCTCAGTAATAGCCAGTTTCCTCTTCCCACTGACAAAATCCTCTCTATGATACCCAAAAAGTCCTCTGCACATGGAAGGCTATGGGCCCCTTCTTTGAGACCGCGCACTGAATGTGTCATAGTAGGGACGTGCTGATTCGTTCAAAAGGAACCTATAATGTGCGCATATCTTGGAATCGCTGGGTCCTGAAGGGAGAAAGTCATGTCTGTAGAAACTGAATTGAGCGAAATTCCGCAGGATGAAGATGCCGAAAGTAAGCGGAAAAGGCGGGAGGCAAGAAACGAAAGATTGAGAGCAGAAGATGAAGCTGCGTTCGAGAGAAACTTTGAGAGGATTGCAGACGAGATGCGTTTAGAGGGAGCAACGGATGAGGAAATATTGAGAAAGCGACACGCCGCTCGACGTCTAAGTGGGCCTATCGGAACACATGTCTGGCACGCAGACGGGACACCATATTCCGAAGAAGACTATATTCGAGCCGGAATGGAAGTTCCGCTCGATGTCGATGAACAGAAGCCTATACTGGTGGTTCCGCGCAATAGTGAAGACTCGGATCTGTAGACCAGGAGAGTGATGAAGGATCACATGTCATCCGCCCACCTCGCGCCGCACAATCTCAGCCGCCGCGTCCAGCACATCCGCCAGCTTCTCCTCCGCCACACCACCGCCCTGGGCAAAATCTGGCCGCCCCCCGCCCCCGCCGCCGAACTCCCTCAACGTGTCCCGCAACAGATTGCCAACGTGCACCGAACAGTCCTTTGAACGGGCAAATACTACCGTCCCCTTACCCCCTCGCGCACACCCAAGCAGCGCCACAACACCAGGCCCATCGACGAGCGCATGCGCCAGCCTCTGCATCGCCGCCGGCTCACTATCCGCCGCCTCCCGCACCACCAGCCGCACCCCGCCTGCGGCCTCTGCCTCCGCCAGCAGTTCACGCGCCTGGTACTCGACAAGCCCTTCCCGCAGCGCCTTCACCTCCCTCTCCGCACCACGCAGCGCCTCCTGCTGTTTCGCCACCAGCTCTGGCACATCATGCACGCCGCTATCCAGCAGACCGGCCGTCTCCGCCAGCAACCCGCGCCGGGCCGCCGCATCCGCCAGCGCCCGCCGTCCGCACACAAAATGAACGCGGCTCCTGCCCCGATGCTTCTCAATCCGCACCAGCGAAATCAACCCGATCTCCCCCGCCCGCCGCACATGCGTACCCCCGCATGCCGACCAGTCGAACTTGTCGATCTCCACAATGCGCGTCATGCCCTGCACCGTAGGGGCGCGGCGCAACGGTACGCGTTCCCGCTCGTCTTCGTTTACCCAATAGGCGCGGATCGGCCGGTTCTGCCACACGATCTCATTGGCCGCCGTCTCAACAGCCACCATCTGTGACGCAGAAAGCGGCGGACCGTCCAGGTCAACCGTGTTCAGTACATCACCGAAGTGAACACTCACCGTCTCCAGTCCCATACGCCGGTAAAATACCTGGGAGAGCAGATGCTGACCGGAGTGCTGCTGCATATGATCATAACGCCGCGGCCAACTGATCTCCCCGTCTACGTTCACAGTCTCCTCAGGCAGCGCATCCGCCAGCACATGCAGCACAGCGCCGTCCTCCCCCACCTGAACGTTGACCACCGCCGTGCCGTTCAGGCTGCCGGTGTCATGCGGCTGGCCGCCCGATGTCGGGTAGAACGCCGAGCTGTCCAGCCGAACCGCCGGTCGACCCTGATGCGTCAATCTCTCGGTCACCTGCGCCGTGAATCTGGTGCGGTAGGCCTCTTCGTAATAGAGTCTCTCGTTCATAAAGTTGGTATATGTGGGAAAGGAGTAGGATGTTGTTCACGGTCGGCGCCCGCGTTCGTATCAGATCAAACGCCGCCGTCCGCCGGTGTCGCGACGCCGGCCTCGATCTGAAGCCGCTGCGCCCCCTGCTGAAACTCAGCCGAAAACTGTGCCCAGTCGGTCGTCGTCACAATACCCTGGCGAACATTCGCCAGGGCGCCGAGCAGGGCGGTGCGCCTCTGCGCATCCAATTCGCTCATCACGTCGTCCAGCAGCAGGATCGGCTTCTCGCCTGTCGCCTCCGCCATCGCCCTGAGTTCCGCCAGTTTCAACGCCAGGGCGCCCGTGCGCTGCTGCCCCCGGCTCCCGTACGTGCGTAGATTCCAGCCGTTGACCGTAAAGACCAGCTCATCCCGGTGCGGCCCGTAGAGCGAACTGCCCGCTCTCAACTCCACACCCCGCCGGACCTCCAGCCGTTCACGGAAGCGCTGACCGATCGTCGCCGCGTCAACCTCCATGCGCCCCAGCCCGTTAGCCTCCACCTCCTCGCCTTCTCGCAATCGTTGGTACCCCTCTTCGGAGTAAAGCCCTGTGTTGAAGCTCGGCAGATACAGAAGCGCCAACGATTCCTGCTGCTGAGACAGCTCCCCATGAACGCGGCGTGCGATCGGCGCCAGTTCGGCCAGGTAGGTATGCCGCTTGGCCAGCACCTGCGTTCCCAGCTCGACCAGCTGCTCATTCCAAAAAGCAAGTTGCGCCGCCGCCGAAGGCCCGTCCGTCTGCTCCTGCTCCTGCAGCTGCTTCAGCAGGCTGTTCCGTTGTGTAACCACCTTCTGATAGCGGGAAAGCGTCTGACAGTAGCCCCGGTCGATCTGGCAAAGTGCGACGTCGATATAACGCCGCCGTTCGCTGGGGCTGCCGGCCACAAGCGTGAGGTCCTCCGGCAGAAACAGCACCGCCCGCAGATGTCCGATCAGGTCCATGCTCCGCCGCGGCGCCCCGTTCACCCGAACCTGCTTCGTGTAGTTCAAACCGTCCCCGCGCAGCGTGAAGAGGATTTCAAGCGTCGTCGACGTCCCCTTCCGCTCCACTTCACCCCGTATGCGGGCGTAGGGGATCGGCTCGTCCGCCGCCGCCCTGTCAACCGCCTCCCGCTCCATCCGCGCATGGCGCGACTTGCTCGTCGCCAGGTAATAGACCGCCTCAAGCAGGTTCGTCTTGCCCTGCCCGTTGCGGCCCTGCACAAGGGTCACCGGCGCGCTGAAGCACAGGTCCAACTCTCTGTAGTTGCGGAAATGTTCCAGGTGCAGACGCGAAAGATACATTGCTCAGCAATCGGCCATCAACACACCGCGTTCGTTACGCCTCGGGCAGATACCAGCCAACCGTCTGTTTGCTCCGGCTGAACCAGCTCTGCGCCACCCGCTGAATGTCCTCAGCCGTCACGGCCTCCAGGTTTTCCAGCCAGCCGTCAAACCACGCACTGTCCGCGATCATCTCGCTGAAGCCCAGCCAGTACGCCTGGTTCGTTACGCTCTCACTGCTGTACGCGAACTGTGCCTTTGTCTGCTTGATCGCCTTGTCCAGCTCCTCCGCCGTCACCGGCTCCCCCTGCACCCGTTCGATCTCCCCCCAGATAGCGTCCTCAATCTCCTGATGGCTGATATCCTGGGCAAGCGTGGCGCTGAAGCCGAAAACATAGGGATCAATCGTCGGCATGAACGATGAAGAGACCCCGACCGCCAGCTCCTTGTCCACCAGCGCCCGGTAAAGCCGGTTGCTGCGGTTGGAAGAGCTGCCTCCGAATAACCCCATCCCTTTCGCGCCGCTGAAAATGCTGTCCAACACCGTCAGCGCAAAGAAGTCCGCATGCTGCGCGTCCGGCGCATGAAACGCCAGGCCGAAGTAGGAAGTCTGATCAGTGCCCCGCAGCACGATGCGCCGCTCCGCCCGCTGCTCCGGCTCCTCCAGGCGCATTTGCGGCACGACAGGGCCCGCCTCCAGCCCGCCGAAATACTGCTCGATGCGGTCGACCATCTGCGCGCTGTCAAAATCCCCTACCGCCACCGCCACCGCGTTGCTCGGCGTATAAAATGTCCTGTAATGCTCGTACAGATCGTCGCGGCACATCGTCAACAGGTCATGCCTCCAGCCGATAACCGGGTGCCGGTACGGGTGCGTCTGGAACGCCGCCGCCTGCATCTCCGTGTTCAACAGCCAGCGGTAGCTGTTTTCGCTGCCCTCCCGCTCGCTGATGATCACCGTACGCTCAGATTCGGTCTCCTCCGCGTCGAAAACAGCATTCGCCATGCGGTCGCTCTCCACGTCCAGCGCCAGCTCGATGCGCTCCGCCGGAAAAGTCTCGAAATAGGTCGTCCAGTCCTGCCAGGTCATGCCGTTGAACGCGCCGCCGGCGCGGGCAACCGCCTTGTCAAATGCGCCCTGCGGATACCTCTCCGTACCCTTGAACAGCATATGCTCCACCCAGTGGCTGATGCCCGTCGTACCCGGCGCCTCGTTACGGCTCCCCACCCGGTAGTAGATCCAGAAACTGGCGACCGGCGCCAGGTGGCTCTCCTTCAGAAGGATCTGCAGGCCGTTGTCAAGCCGTACCTTCTGCATACTGCCATTCTCCCGCGCCTGTCCCGCGCTCTCTTCTCCCATCACGCCCGGCTCCTCTTCCTGTATGAACTGAAACGTTGGTTTACATAAAGTGGTTTACTTAGAGTCTATGCTGAACCTCGCCGGCGACACTGCCGGAGCCCTCATTCTAACACGACCGCTTCACTCTGGGCCGCCCGGTCCGCCCGCTTCTGGGCCTTGTTGAAGTCACTCCAGCGCAGCTGCTCCCGCCAGAAATAATAGGCCCCCAGCAGCGTCACCGGCACCCACAACGCCGCGTGCAGCGTCAGCGTATAGCTGGCCGCCAGCTGCGTGTCGATCCCAAACGCCGTAAGCGTCTCGATCGCCGGCGTGTCGAACGTGCCGATATACCCCGGCGCCGACGGCAGCGTCGTCGCCAGATTCACGATCCCGTTGATCAGCATCAGCGCCAGAAAGCTGACGCTGAACGCGAACGCGTGCATCACAAACCAGTACTTGACCGTCTCCATCAGCCACACCACGATGCTCGTCGCAAAGATCAGCAGCAGGTCCCGCCCGCTGCGCAGACTCCCCAGCCCGGCCATGAACCGTTCAAAAAGGCCGTCCGTCCGTTCGCGTATCCGGGCCGGCAGCAGATGCTCTGCCAGCCAGCCGTACAGCGCCTCGATCCGCCGCGGCCGCACCGTCACCCAGATGAAAAGCGCCGTGACGATCAGCAACAGGAAAGTCACAAAGACGACAAACCGCTGAAAGGCCGCCGGAATCGGCGCAAACGGCAGCGCCAGAAACACGAACAGCAGCATCACCAGCCCGTCAAAAACGCGCTCAATGATCACCGTCGCCAGGCTGGAGCTGATAGGGATCTGCTCCCGCTGCCACAGCACGTACGCCCGCATCACCTCCCCGGCCCGGAACGGGTACACGTTATTGCCGAAATAACCGATGCACACCACCGGAAACAGCCTGCCCATCGAGACCGGCTTCAGGTGCCGCAGCATATAATGCCAGCGCCACGTGCGCGCCCACAGCCCCACCATGTAGACCGCCACACCGGGCACAATCCACCAGTAGTTGGCCTTCCCCATCGCCCGCCACACCTCCGGCAGATGCAGCCCCGGCAAAATCAGATAAAGAAAGAAGACGCTGATCAGAAGCCCGATCAGCAGTTGCGCGGCACGTTTCATCCATCCCTCTTGTCGCTACCCATCCCGCTATTATTCCACATGGTCCCACCCCCGCTGAAATCCGCCCCAATCCCTACCCAAACTGCCCCCGCAGCCGCTAACCGCGAATCTCTCACCACCGACCACTGCAGTTCGACTGACCACTGCCCACTGATCACTGATCACTAAGAAAAAGTGCCAGGCCACACGGCCTGGCACTTAAGCAATAAACTTTCTGGACCTTCTTGCCTGCACTATCCCGGAATAGGGAGCATCGCAGGCTCAACCGCCTCACCGAGAATCTCTTCCATCGCCATTACGTGGGCACATACGCTTCTGCGCTGAAACTCCTCGCAATCACAATCCCAGGAACCCTGATCATACGAAACGCGGTGATCAGAATTCTCGCCGTGAATCTTCACCTGCAGGTTGTTGACCCAGAGGCGCTCGTCGCGTTCGGCTGCGTACTGGCGGGCTTTGAGGATACGGCTGGCAATCGCGTCCATTCTGTTTTCCTTTCTCTGAGTAGAGTGGCACCGAAGATACGAAACGGTACAGAGACAGGTTCCCTTTAGATGCGCGTGCCCCAAAAACAACAACACCCGGGCACGGCGCGTACCCAGGTGTTAACAGCATTTGCAGTCAGTCCAACTCGATGTGGAATCCGGCTACAACTCGCAAAACGTTCGGCGTTCACGCTCATCCTTGAGTGTCAACTGTTTTGTGCCCGGCACAATGAAAATCCACTGCACCGACTGTGTTGTATAGAATTTCGTTGAACATTTCCTGAGCCGTTCGTTTTGGGGGGCACGGCTGCACCAAGTATAAGCTCTAACCCTCCTCCTGTCAACAGCAATTACGGCTTTCAGGTTCCCAAACAGCCCGCACACTTCCCCAGACCTGTGGACAATTACTCTGGTGGACCTACTTGCGCCAACTGCAAAAATTACCGATTTCGGCGCAGCCAGCGTAGTGGACAATTTGCCTACGACTTAGCTACGATCTGCCAAAAAACTGCATCTCTCCCCGCAAGATGCCTACTCCACGTAAATCTCAACCAGCTCCTCTTCATCCCGAACCTCCAGTATCTTCCCCTGCAGCCCCGACCGCAGCGCGTCGCGAATCTCCTCAACGTCCAGTTCAGCCACGTCCGGCACAAACCGCGCCCCCACCGCCAACCCCATGTTGACCAGCCCAATCGGGATCGTCAGATTGACCCGCGTCTTGCCGCTCCTTGTATCAGAGACGCGCAGACGCAGCCAGCGTCCCCCTCCCTCGCCGTCCGCCTTTGCTTTACCCCGCGGTCGGCGGGCACGTTCGTCGCTTTGGCCCAGTGCCCCCAGCAGACGCGCACCCTCCTGCGCCGAAATCTTTCCTTCCTCGATCATCTTCAAGACCCGCATTCGCTCTTCCGCTGTCGCCATATCACCCTCTTCCTCAAATCGCAACGTCCCAACCTTGGTCAGTTCTCAGCCCTTAACTGGACGGGCAAATCTGTTTCTCTCTCCACGCCTCCATCCTCTCCCTGCAGAAAGGTGCCTTATGCTACTTTGGGCGGTCGGGCCTTCGGCCCTCCCTTGTGCGGGGGGACTCCCCCCGCAACGCCCCCCCTCCCGCCAACCCACCAGGTCCACGAAATAAACAGCCCATCGCACACCCAAAGTCCACTGCCCTTCCCCGCGGTTCCCCAGAAGTTCCCCCTAATACTGCCCCAGCATTCCCCGCCTGCGGGCAACCCGCTCTCCCCACAGAAAAACGCCCCACCCAGCAAAAAGAAAGACCGCGGTATGCACCGTCAACCAGACCAGACTCCCGTCCTGCCATACGCTCGCCAAAGACAGATTGTCCAACACAACCCGGCGCAATACGTCGATCCCCTGCGTAGAGGGCAAGCTCCGTGCAAACCCTTCCAGCCAGCCCGGCATGCGTTCTACCGTCAGAAAGGAGCCGTTCAGGAACAACAACAAATTCGTAAGCAAATTGCTCAGCGCATTCACCTGCTTGAACACCAACGTCGCCCCGCCCATGAAAAAGGCGAACCCATACAGCCCCGCAAGCGTCAACGCAAAAACCGGCACACCCGCCAGTCGCACCGGAATCCGGATCCCCAGCGCCACCATCAGGATCCCGCCAATCACAACAACCATGGCGGTGCTGATGAACAATGACGCCACCGAGCGCCCCGCCAGCAGCAGACCCGATGGCAACGGGCTCATGTACATCTGCTCAAGTGTTCCCGTCTGTGTCTCTTCTCTGATCCCCTGACTCATATCCGAGATCGCAAATACCGCGTAAAACCAGGTCAAATATCCTAACAGCGCTGGCGCCATCTCATCGGGCGCAGGCCTGCCGCCCGACACGAAAAAGCTGATGCCGACGAAAAGGAACCCGATCATCAACGTCTCGAGCATGAAATTGAATCTGTACGACCACAGAATGATCAGTCGCTTCTGGCATTCATTCAACAAAACCGTTCCCGTCAACACCATTGCCTTACCCTCTGATTTCAACGCCGCCAAGCCTGCCGTCAGCGTCCCGTACTGGATCCCCGTCCTGCCCAACCGTCTCCTCCGCCCGCTCGATCAGTTCGACGAATATCTCCTCCAGATTCGGCTCAGCCGGGGAGACGCTGATCACGTCCATACCCGCCACCCGCGCCCGTTCTACCAGGTCGAAAACGGACAGGTCGTCGCCGACCTCTCCGGAAAGGACCGTGTGCCCGTTCTCCTGGCTGGACGTGAATCCGGGGAAAGCCCCGCTTTTCTCCGCCTCGACCACGCCCCTTAACCGCAGCTGATAGAACTCCCGCCGGAACAGGTCCAGTAGCTCCCCGGTAGGGCGGTGGGCCAGCAGCCGCCCATGGCTCATGATCGCCACCCGGTCGCAAAGATTCTCGGCCATGTCCAGCTGATGCGTAGTCAGCACAACCGTCTTTCCGCGTTCCTTTGCCAGCTCGACTATCCAATCCTGTACCGTTCGCGAAGCCTGCACATCCAACCCCAATACTGGCTCGTCCAAAAGCACAATTGGCGGGTCCGCGATCAGCGCCGCCGCGATCGCCACCTTCTGCTGCATACCCCGGCTGAACTCGCCCACCGGATCTTTGCGCCTCTCCCACAGGTCCAGCTCCCGCAACAGCTGTTCCGCCCTCGCCTTCAGCAACCTGCTCGACGAGATCCCCTTTATCCGGCCAAAGTACAGTAGGTTCTGCCACGCGTTCATGCGCCAGTAGACGTTACGCGTCCCCTCCAACACCGCGCCGATCTGCCGCATCGCCTGACCCCGCTGTCTGCCCACGTCGTATCCGTTGAGCCGTACAGTGCCCGTCGTCGGCATCACCAGCCCGCACGCCATCTTTAGCGTCGTCGTCTTGCCCGCCCCATTCGACCCCAGAAAACCGAAGACCTGACCAGGCTCCACCGTCAGGTCTAGCCGGCTGACTGCCTCGATTTCATTGCCGCCGCGGCTGCGAAACGTCTTGCTCAGAGATTCAATTTCAATAGCTGCTTTCATCACCGGTATCCAATTCAATCCAGTCCGACCACTACCAGCTCTTCTTTCTCTTCTTTGTCCTCGTACACGCGCACGAACTCCAGCGCCATACACGATTCCAGAAAACGTTCCGCCGGAATCCCCTGCGCACGGCTGCTCCGTTCGATAAACTGAAACGCCTGCGACCAGCTCAACTTGGACTGAAAAAATGCGCCGATCAAAGGCAACGGGATCGGGATGCGCACATTCACCGCTTTCGATTTGCCGTCCGTATAAACTTCAAATACGTAAACGCGCAGCCAGAAAAAGAGAACACGGCGCAAGAACGTGCCGTACGGCTGGCGGCTGCCATCCCGAACTTGCCCTACGATCTGCGGCAGCGCCGCCTGCCCCCCTTCCCACGTCTCCGCAACCGCGCCGTCGCTGCGGACAGCGATGGCCGACCGCGAGCGATCCGGCAATTGGCTTCCTCCATCCCGACTGTCTCTGTCCATCTCGCTCCTCCAAACTCAAATGTGTGATCGTGCAACGACCAGGCTCACAGTTCTGATTCCTGGCCGCCCAATGCACCTAACAACCGTTCCGCCTCGTCAGCCGTTATCTTGCCCTCGGACAACATGCGCAGAACCGTCAACCGCTCCGCCTCTGAGACCGGCTCAACGTCCGCCGCGCTTTCAACGTCCACCTCCACTTTTACGTCCACGTCGATATCCTCAAAGTCTGTCAGCGGCTCCTCGTCTTCTCGGACAGCAGCCCCGGACGACGGCGCATCCGTGTCGAAGCTGAAGCTGAAGCTCCGAGCATCCTCCCAATCCCCTTCAGCCGCCCTCTTGCCCGCCGCCCGCAGCGTCCTCCGCAGCGTTTTGCCCAGCGCTCGGGAGGCGCGGCGTTGCGCCCGCGCGGCGTGACGTGCCCCTCTCACGCCCTCTTCTTCGCCAAGACCCTTCAGCATGCCGGCGGATTCAAGATGCACCCCACCGCCGGCAATCAGAGAATAACGGCTCTTCCCCGCGCCCGCGCGGAACGAATGCACGCCCGGACCGCGCGAGACCATCGTCGCGCCGCCTTCGACTGTTAGCCCGCCGCCGCAGACCGCCTTGAACGAGCCGCCCTCCTCCTCGGCCAACCGGCAGCGAACATCGCCCCCAGCAGTCACACTCACATCGCCCCGGACTTTCGATAGCTCAACACTGCCGCCGCACTTGGCCGACAGCGAGCCGCCGCATCCCTCTACACCCAAATCTCCGCCAACGCCGCCAAACGAGACCGAGCCGCCCACCTCGCGCAGCGTCGCCCGCCCGTTCGCCTTCCGGCAGGCAAGCGCGCCCCGCACACTTTCGGCCTTGAGATTGCCCATCACCCGGCTCACCGCAACCTCCCCCACCTCCGCGAGATACAACTCCCCGTTAACCCGATCGCAGGCGACTTTGCCCCGCACACCGCGCAAGCTAACCCGGCCCATCGCCTTGCCGACCGCCGCCGCGCCGTCAACGTTGATGAATTCGACAGCGCCGCTCGCACTCTCGACGACGACGTTTCCCCCTGCGTTCAGCACGTCCATGTCCGCCCGCGCCCGCTTAACGCGCACGCCGGCTACATTTTGCAGAGTTAATCGCCCCGCTACTTCGGCGATTGAGACCCCGCCCCCAATCTGCTCAGCAATAAGGTCGCCGTACGCCCGCTTTGTCACCTCCACCCCGCCGGCAATGTTCGTCACGTTCACCCGTCCCGCCGCGCTCCCGATTCGCACACTGCCCACTTCCTCCACCAGCACATCGCCGCCGGACTGTTCAATTACAACTCCCTCGCGCACGTTGCTGATCTTTACCTGTCCCCCCGCCTCGCTCACCACCACTTCGCTCGCAAACGGCAGCCGCACCACCAGAGAAGATTCAGCCTCGACCTCGACCTGCTCCGGCTTGACCTCCACCACCGGCTGACTGCCCTGGCCATCCACCTCAATCAACGCCTGCTCCCAGCCCTCGACCCGCAGATCACCTCCGCAACGGATCCGCACCCTCTGGTTCGGAGATCCCGGCTCCACCTGTATCTGCTCACTCATGTCGCTCCCCCTGCAACTGTACCTACCTATGTCAGCTAATGTATATCTGCTCATCCTGCCAACCGAAATGGCAAGAATATCCTATCCGCTCTGCAACTGCTCCATCGCCGCCTCATAGCTGATTTCCCCCGCCTCCAGCCGTTCCAGGATCTGCCGCCGCGCCTTCTCCGGCAGCGGCGCCGGCTCATCCCGGCCCGGCTCAAAGCCCATCGCCCGGATCATCTCGTGCAGCCGCCCCCGCAGCGTCGGATACGAGAGCCCCAACTCCTCCTCCATCCGGTTGAACTTCCCCTCACAGCGGACAAACGTGGCTGCGAACGCCAACTGCTCCGAAGTCAGCCCGGCAAAAGGCGTCTCGACCAGAAAACGCCCCTCCACCCGGCTGTCACACTCCCGGCAGAAAAAGCCGGTAACGGTCAGATCTTTTGTCTGGCAGATCGGGCACGCTGTCGGTAGTGGGTTCATGATGTCTGCTCCATCCTCTTCTGGCCTGAATAATCGGCAAGAGCCAGCTTCGCCTCCGCCCGCCGGTAACGCCGTTGCAGTGCAACGCCCCTCGCCACCAACCACTCTCCCAAGCGTGTATACAGCCGCGCCTTCCAGCGAGGTGGATGCCGGTAAGGTCGAAGCCCCTGATATATCCTCGCCTCAGACGTCAGTTTCTCCCGCCGCAGCGTCGCTTCCAACGCCATCCGCTCCATAAACATTCTATGCCCTCATTTCCATTTTCTGAATATATTCAAGTATATAATCAAGATAATAACTCATCTATTCCAATTTGTCAATAGTAACTTTAATTTTCTTAATAATCCAGATAAAATCTTCAATATCTCCCTGATTTCCAGAGTATCCATATGGCTGCGGATCCCTTGCCCGGCGTTCAAAGCAGGCAAAGTTGTGAATCTGCGATTGGGAAAGCTTGGGTTGAATTTGCGTTGTCGGTCCCGTTCAACTGCGAGGAGACACGAAGGGCCTTCTTCGTGCCCCATTGCGTATTGCAAGCAACAGATAAGGCAACTTCAAGAAGGCGCGAGTCGCGTTTTGGATGCAAGCCAGTCGAGTAGAATTTCGATTGACCTGAATACACAGCCCGGAGGTCGGAACAGAACCGGGGAGGAATCGGGAAGAGTTTCAGCGGAGTTGAAGACAGTGTGCAGTTCGACGAACTGTACCACCACGAACGCGACGCAATGGCCATGCCTCTTCAGTCATCGCACCGGCGCCCCTTGCTGTGCCCGGCAGCCATGCAACGGGCTTTATTCAGTCGATTGGATCGAAAAACGTCAGGTCGGCGTCGAAGCAATCCATCGCCACCACGGCCACCTCTGGTAACGACTAAGCCAAAGCCAATTCGCGTCCCCCAGCAGGGTAAGAACCGTCCCCTCTGACCACCGACCACTGACCACTGCAGTTGTGCGGTCGGGCCTTCGGCCCTCCCTTGTGCGGGGGGATTCCCCCCGCAACGCCCCCCTTAAAAACATGCCTCACCGACCGGTGCGCCTTCTTCGCAGCGGTGCCCCTGTCCGGCAGTGTGCCTGCCGCCAACCAACTACGTTTCGATGAAAGGCTGAATGGCGCCAGCGGTGAAGGGTTGGTCAAGCTTGGCGCCAAAAAAAAGAGGACTGATGGCATGAAAACCCTGCTGCAACAGTCCCCTCCACTCCTCAATCTAAGTTCCTTGTACGGGTGAGGTCACGAAAAACGAATAACCGACCATTCCTGATTCAGACAGCGGCTGACCAAAAATCTGGGATGCACCCGTGACAGACTTGGGCTTGGCGCCTTATGCAATTTCGTTATGCTGAACCATGAGGCTTGTCTGCGACTGCCCTGGATCTGGGCGAGGCGGCATTTCTTGCGTTCCTGAACCTTTGGAGCAACTTCCTGAACCTGCTCAACTTCTTGAGCACGCCGGCATCCATCTCTATTGCAGTTTTGGCACCGTGTTAACTCATCCAGGGTTTCGCCTGTACCGGCGCCTAACAGCAGGACTTTCTGTAGCAGTGAGGCGAAGATGAACAGTCCTGGTTCATGCCGCGAACCTGCAGGTCAAGCGACCATTCGCGTCGGCGTGCTCGGCCTCGGCCAGGGCCGCTCCCACCTGCGCGCCTTTCAGTTGTTGGAAGGAGCAACCGTATCGGCCGTCTGCGACCAGGATGGACCTCTGGCCGAGCGTGTGGCAAAAGAATTCGAAGTCAAAACGCGCCACCCCACCTACGAAGCCATGCTCGAAGACTCCGCCGTCGATCTCATCGTCGTCGCCACACCAGACCACCTGCACGGCCAGCACGCCATTATGGCGCTCGAAGCCGGTAAGCATGTCCTCTCCGAGATCCCCATGGCGACAACACTGGCCGAATGTGAGCGCATCATCGAGCTCACAGACCGCCATGGCCTCAAATACCACATGGGCAACCAGGTCCGCTACGCCTTCTGCTTGCGCGACGTCCAGAAAATGATCCACACTGGCGACCTGGGCGAAATCTTCTACGGTGAGGGCGAATATCTCCACACCATGGACGATATCGTCAGCCACCGCCCACCCGACCACTGGCGCATCCACCCCCAGACGCCCCAGACCACCCTCCTCGGCGGCGGCCCCCACGCCATTGACACCCTTCGCTGGCTGATGGGCGTCGACTTCGTCGAGGCGCAAGCCTATCACGCCCAACAACCTTCCCGCTGGCACACCACCCACACCACAGTCGCGATCTTCAAAGCCAATAACGGCGCCGCCGCCAAAGTGACCGTTTCCTACGGCATGGTGCGTCCCTACTGCCTCTACTACTCCGTCTACGGCAGCGCCGGCTCCTTCGAACGCACCCGCGACCAGGGCGGCGCAATCGAGGATACGATCAACTTCTCCTTTCACGATAGGATGGCAGGCGCGCGGCGCATGGCGCCCGTAACCGTGCCCAACTGGAGTAACCCCGCCATCCGAAGCCAGCACACGCTCGGACACGGCACCATGGAGATCGAACAGGCCCAACAGTTTCTTAAGGCAATCGTCGCCGACGAGGTGTCGGCCATCGGCCCACGCGAGGCCGCCCGCTCGACTGCCGCCGGTATCTGCGCCCTCCAGTCCGCCCAACAAGGAGGCGGCCCGGTTGCCATTCCCGACTTCAGTTAGAGCCCGCCAGCGTCAGGAGAGGCTAGGAGAAACAGGCAGTTTCTTTCCTGCCGGTCAACCGATTGCACAGCTTTCATCGATTTGAAGGGGTAAGAGTACAGTGAAGATAACGCAAATCGAGACTATTCCCGTCAATGTGCCGCTCAACCCCGAGCGCGCCATTCGTAGCGGCCGCGGCGGCCATACCGAGTCGCCCTTCCTCCTCGTCAGAATCCACACCGACGAGGGCCTCGAAGGCCTCGGCGAGGTCTCCTGTACCCCAATCTGGAGCGGCGAGGACCAGGTCACCGCCGCCCATTTCATCCAGCGCATGTTCGCGCCGCAGCTCATCGGTCAGGATCCAACCGAAATCGAGCGTCTCATGTCCGCCGTCAACGCCGCCGTCGCCAACAACCCCTTCACCAAGGCCGGCCTGGAGATGGCCCTCTGGGACATCCTCGGCAAGGTCGCCGGCCTGCCCCTCTACCGGCTCCTCGGAGGCCCGGTACGCGATAGCGTCAAAACCAAGTTCTCAGTCTCCGGCCTGGCCCCTGATCAGGCCGCCGCCATCGCCGCCTGGGCCGTCGACCGAGGCTTCGACACCATGAAGGTGAAGGTCGGGTTGGTCCCCGCCGAAGACGTAGCCCGCGTCGCCGCCGTCCGCGAAGCCATCGGCCCCGACGTTCGCCTCGGCGTCGACGCCAACGGCGGCTGGTCCGTGCGCACCGCCGTCCAGACCATACCGCAGCTCTACCCCTACGACATCTACTTCGTCGAGCAGCCGACGCCCGATCAGGACGTGTCCTGGCTCGCCGACGTCCGCCGCCGCACCCACCTGCCCGTCATGGCCGACGAAATCGTCTACTCGCCCCAGGACGCCATGGCCGTCGCCCGCGCCCAGGCCGCCGACGTCCTCTCCCTCTACGTTGGCAAAGGCGGCATCTCCCCGGCCCGCAACGTCGCCGCAGCCGCCGGCCTCGTCTGCACCGTCGGCAGCAACCTCGAGCTCGGCATCGGCAACGCCGCCATGATTCATCTCGCCATCGCCACCCCTGCCATCGACGCCGAGACCTTCCCCTGCGACATCCTCAGCCCCTTCTTCTACGAGACCGACCTCCTCCAGGAGCCCCTCCCAATCCGCGCCGGCGAAGCCCGCCCGCCAACCGGCCCCGGCCTCGGCATCGAACTCGACGAAGACAAAGTCGCCTATTTCCGAACTGATAAGGACTAAAGGTCGTCAGCAATTCACTTCGACCAATCCCCCCGTACAGGCGCCCCTTGTGAGTGCCCTGCAGGTGGCACACGAAACCGCGACCAGCTTCCGTAGGGGCATCCCTTGTGGGTGCCCTGGTAGCCGGCTTAACTCAGAACCGCCGTATATTCGCCCGCTGGCAGCGCCGCCAAAACAAAAAACCCCGCCGCCAGGCGAGGCCATTACTATCCACTATCCACTGCTGTTCCACCAACCACGTACGTACTCGGCAGTTCACCAAAAACTATAAACTGAAAACCAAAAACTGCAGTTCCGCAGTTCTACTCCAACCGTATACGCGGATCCACCACCGCCAGCAGAATATCCGACAGCAGCGTGCCGATCACCGTCAGCGTGCTCAACAGAAACAGGAAACTGCCCGCCAGATACATGTCCTGCGAAGTCAGCGAACGCAGCAGCAGCGGCCCCGTCGTCTGTAAGCTCAACACCATCGCCACCAGCGTTGTACCCGAAACAAGACTGGCCAGCGACCAGCCCACCGTGCTGAAAAACGGGTTGAGCGCAACCCGCACCGGATACTTCCAGATCAGCGATCTTTCTCTGACCCCTTTCGCCCGCGCCGTCTCCACATACGGCTTGTTAAGCTCATCCAGCAGGTTCGCCCGCGTGATGCGAATATTGCCCGCCGTGCCGTTAACCGCCACGATCAACATCGGCACCCAAATGTGGCTCAGCATATCCATCACCTTGGGCCAGCTCCACGGCTCCAGCACATACTCATCCGAAAACAGGCCGCCCACATTCACGCCCAGCATCGACTGGGCCAGAAACAGGATGATCAACGCCAGCAGAAAGCCCGGTGTCCCCAGGCCGATAAAGCTGAATGTCGTCATCACATAGTCGAGCCACGAGTATTGATGGGTCGCCGAATAGACCCCCACCGGTATTGCGATAAACCACCCCACCAGCAGCGCCCCCATTGAAAGCGCCATTGTCAGCCCCAGGCGTTCCCAGATCAGCTCACTGACCGGCTTCTGCCATTCAAACGACTGTCCCCAATCGCCCTTCACCAACACGCCGTAGATCCACTTGAAATACTGCACATACGCAGGCTGGCCCAGCCCGTAACGCTGGCGCAGCGACTCCAACTCGGCCTCGTCGACCTCATCCCCCTCCTGCCGCAGCTGGGCAACGTAAGAAGTCAGAAAATCGCCCGGCGGCAGTTGGATGACGGCGAACGAAAGAATCGAAATCGCTATCAACATCGGAATGATCAACAGAATACGTTGAACAATATAGGCCAGCATCAAATCCCCCGAAAAAACAGAAGCGAGTCAATAGGAGTGAAGAGTGAGGAGAGAGAGAAGTGAGAAAACTGCAGCCCAGCGGACTAGCCAGCCGGTCTTACTCTCTCCTCTCTCCTCTTCACTCTCTCCTCGCCGTTCTACTTACTCATCGATGCCGCGTCTTCCCAGAAATACGTCTCGGTGTGGAGCAGGTGCTCGTCACCGGTCGTATCGTCCAGCGGGAAGCCGGACAGGTAGTTGCGCACACCGTTCTTGACAATAATCGGCGCCGGGCGCTCGCCCAGGTAACCGATCATCGGCAACTCTTCGGCCCAGATATCCAGAATCTGGTGGAACATCGCCGTCTGCTTGTCCGGATCCGGCTCGATCTTGATCGCGTCCCAGATCTCCCAGATCGTCCAGACCCAGTGGCCGGCCGGCGGCTCAACGCCTGCCGGGCTCGTGCCGCCGCTGTTGCGCCAGTGCGCCCAGCCGGCTGCCCACGGGCGGTCCGGCTGCTCGCACGTCCAGATCGTGGGGTTGACCAGCGGTACGACCGTGCGGTCGCCGCCCCACCACGCAGCCTCAATCTCGTTGGCGCCGTGGTGCTCTTCGTACAGCGAGCGCTCAAAGCCCTTGTAGGCGGCCTTGACGCCCACCGCCGCGTAGTACTTGATCACTTCCTGCACCGTATCTTCACTCGTCGTACCCGGCTGCGCCGTCCCTTCAATGATGAAGCTCAGGGTATCGCCGCTGCCGTCGTTGAAAAGACGGAACCCGTCGCTGTCCTTTTCCGCATAACCGGCGTCGTCCAGCAACTGGTTGGCCAGGTCGGGATCGTACTGAATCCACGCGTTGGCCTGCTTGGGGTATGCCTGCGCCGAGCTTTCCAGCGGACTGTACTGCCGCGGCGTCATCAGCCCATCCCACACCAACTCGTTGATCGCCACGCGGTCAACCGCGACGGAGAGCGCGATGCGCACGTCGCGAATGTTGAAGAACTCGTTCAGGCGCTCGTTCTTGGTCGCCTGGTTGAGCTGGATGGCCGAGTGGCCGGAGGCCGAGCCAAGGAACACTTTGTAGTCGCCTGACTCTTCGCTTTCCTTGTAGAGCGTGAAGTTGCCGATATTGACGTGTCGCGCCTGGAAGTCGATCTCGCCGTTAATGATGCGCAGGTCGAAAACGTCGTTCGTCTCAAACAGGCGGTGCGTGACTTTGTCGACGTAGGGAAGTTGATTGCCGTCGGAATCGATGCCGAAGAAGTAGGGGTTGCGCTCCATCAGGAAGAGCTCGTTCGACAGCTCATTCTTGGAAATCCACGGGCCGATGCTCGGCAGATCCGGATTGAGATACCACCAACGCCGGTCGGTATAGTACTCTTCCCAGCTGTTGAAGCCAGCCTCGTCCACCTGTGCCTGCAGCTTGTCCTGATCGTCGGTCAGCTCCATGTGGAACTGCTTCAGGTAATGGCCGGGAAGATAGAGATTTCTGGTCTGGCGGCCAAGCCTGTAAACGTACAGAGGGTTGGGCAAGGGGAACTTGAACGTGACGGTCGTGTCGTCGACGATTTCGAGATCCATCGGCGTACGCTCGGGGCCGGAAACCCACGTGCCGCCAATGCTGGGCGAGATCGTAGTGTTGGTCTCGTCCTCCTCCCACCACCAGCGAATCGCCTCGGTGGTGAAAGGTGTGCCGTCCGACCAGCTCATGCCCTCGCGCAGGTGGAAGGTCCACTCGGAGGCGTCATCGTTGATCTCCCACGATTCGGCCATGCGCGGCTGCATGTTCAGGTTCTGGTCATACCAGGACAGCCCTCGATCCTGCATCTTGGTCGGTCCCCAGCGGTCGGAGACGCCCTTGAAGCCGCGGCGGAACGTGCCGCCGTAGTTGCCATTCGTCTCGGCAACCGGCATCACCATCGGGTTGACCGGCAGTCGCTCGTCCACGGGGGGCAGGTCGCCGGCGGCCACCATCTCCGCCAGCATCGGCGCTTCACTGTACTGCGACGCCGGTGTCGCCGGCGCAGCCTCGGAAGACTCGGCCGCGGTGTCCGCAGGCGCCTCTTCCATCGGCGCCGGTTCACCGCCCGCGCCGCAGGCCACAGCCACCGCACCCGCGGCTGCCACGCCCGAAACGCGCATAAACTCGCGCCGGGAAATCGATTGTGGTGCAATCCTTCGCATTGATTCTCTCCTACGTGATAAAGGGTTATGGTACTGCTAATGAGCAGTAGTCAGTGTCCGGAACCGATTGCACTGGACACTGACCACTGACCACTAACCACTGATCACTGCTGTACGACCCCATCCTCCGGCACCAGCCACGGCGGATGCGGAAGATGCTGCTCGCTAAGATGGCTGGCGTAGAGAAAACGGTAGACATCACTGATATAAAACTGGGGATATCGCTTGGGCGGCAACGATTCCAGGAATTTGTCGTGCACCATCTCCGCCATCTGCTCGCTCATCCCCGCGCTGACTTCGAAGTCGAAATAGATCTCCAGGTCTTTGGACGGGTCCTCGATCACCCGCTTTACCCCGAACGACTCCGGATACTTGTGCGCCGGCGAGTCCCGCTCCATCAGAAACGTGCCCATCGCCGCCGAATGGATGAACTCCTTGTGCCCGTACAAAAAGTTGACCGTCTCCTGCGCGTCCTCGATCGTCTCGCCGGGAAATCCGAAAAAGAAAAATGTATGATTCCAGATGCCGGCCGCCGCGCTCTCCTTCAATATCCGGCTCATATGCGGCAGCTGTGTCCCCTTGATCATATGGTCGATGATCGCCGCCGACGCGCTCTCCAGGCCGAACAGAATCATCCTGCACCCGCCCGCCCCCATATCCTCCAGTAGCTGCCCTGAAATCACCTTCTCAAATCGCACGCAGCCGCCCCAGTGCAGCGTCTCCGGCCGCTCGCGCATGATCTTCGAAAGATCACGCAGATTACGCGGCGTAACCGCCTCGTCCGAGAAAAAGATATGCTTCACCCCGTACTTCTCGTGCAGGGCCAGCATCTGCTCAGCCAGCTGTTGCGCCCGCAGCTGGCTGAACGACTCCGGTTCGCCGTAGCCCACGTTGCAGAACGCGCACTTGCCAAAATAGCAGCCCCGCGCCGTCAGCAAAGGCAGCGCCAGCTCCGGCGCCAGGTACCGGTCCAACGGCAACCCGTCAAAGTCCGGCATCGGCAGATTCTGGATCTTCTCCGGCTCCTTGCGCTCGTTGACACGGATCCGGCTGCCATCCTTGTAGATCAGGTTTGGAATCGCCGCCAGGCTCTCGCCGTCCGCAACCGCTCTCGCCAGCTGCAGTAGCGGGACCTCACCGTCAAAGACAATAGCGCTGTCGATCAACTCCCACAGCCCCGCCGCGTCCGGAAACTGTGCTCGCAGCATGCTCACGTGCGGCCCGCCAACAGTTACATGACAATCCAGCCCGGCCTCCTTCACCAGGTACGCCGCCGTCAGCCCCGGCACCATCTGCGCCATCGACGGGATCGAAATCCCGACCACGTCCGGCCGCTCCCGCAAGATATCCGGCAGCAGCAGCCGCCGGTAAATGTCCAGGAACATATTGTGCCGGTCGTCGCGCACGCCGTGCAGCAGAAAGTGGCTGCTGTCCGGCGGGCCGGCCGAATCATACCCTTGAAAATGGAGGCTCGCCGGATCGTACGGCAGGTTCGCAATCTCCAGACAGTCGAGCAGCGTGCTCAACATCCCCAGACCGATCGGGCCGTCATAAAATGCCGAAGAACGAATCCCCGCCTTGGCGCGCTCCACCTGCTTGGCCAGGCGCGGGCCCTCTTTCAATGCCCAGTCGATCTTCCCGGCCCCACGCCCATCAGGCCCCGCCATCTGCCTCTGCCTTGCGGAACCCTGCGCCCCACGCTGCATGCGCTTCAACCGCGCCAGCGCGCTCGTCAGATAGCGCCGGCTCAGGATCTCGTCAAATACCTCGACGTTCAGATCCCGCTGGATCACCTCGACGCCCTGCTGTCGCAGAAATGCTGTCAGCGTCGGTAACGCCAAATGCGGCATCGTCGGCGTCCAGTTGGGCGGAAAAAGCAGCATCACTTTGGGCCGGGTCTTGCCCGCGTCCTGCTGCGCCGCCCCTTCTCCCAACAGGCCAAGCTCTTCCAAATCAATATTAAATTGCGCGCCTGATCCGCCGTTGTTTTCCATTACCGATCTTACCTGTTTGGTCGGTCAGTCTCTACGCTACCCGCGGGCCTCAAAGCGCCGCCTAGCCCACCCCTGCCAGCTCCAGCTCGCCCGCGTAATGGCAGCGCACGAAGTGGCCCTGTTCAACCTCCCGCAACTCCGGTGTCTCTGCCATACAGCGGTCGTTGTCATTATAGAGGCAGCGGGGGTGGAAGTAGCACCCGCTCGGAGGGTTCGCCGGGTCCGCCACGTCGCCCTCCAGCACAATCGGCTCCGCCCGGTCGCGCGGGTCCGGCTTCGGCACCGAGGAAAGTAGTGCCTCTGTATAGGGATGCAGCGGGTTGCGATACAGCACCTCGGTGCGCGCGCTCTCCACAAGCATGCCCACGTACATGACCGCCACCCGGTCGCTGATATGTTCAACCACGCTCAGATCGTGGGCGATGAACAGGTACGTGAGGTCGAACTCCTCCTGCAGGTCCTGCAGCAGATTGAGGATCTGCGCCTGTACCGAAACGTCCAGCGCCGACACCGGCTCGTCAAGTACGATAAGCTGTGGATTCAAAGCCAGCGCACGCGCCACGCCGATGCGCTGCCGCTGACCGCCGCTGAACGCGTGCGGGTATCGGTTCAGATACTCGGGCCGCAGTCCCACCACCCGCAGCAGATCCGACACCCGGTCCTCCAGCTCCTGCCCCTTGGCGATCTCGTTTACCAGCAAAGGCTCGCCCACGTTCTGCAGCAGATTCATACGCGGGTTGAGCGAGGAATACGGATCCTGAAAGACCATCTGCATATTGCGCCGTAGCCGTTTCAGTTGCTGGTTGTCCACTTGGGCGATGTTGACCGGCCCCAATTCCTGGTCGTCGAACCAGATATCGCCTGCCGTAGGCGGAAAGGCATGCATGATTAAACGGCCTGTCGTGGTCTTCCCGCAGCCGCTCTCCCCCACCAGTCCCAAAGTCTCGCCTGGACGCACGTAAAAGTTCACGCCGTCCACCGCCTTCACCTGCCCTACCGTGCGCGAGAAGAAGCCCTTCTGAATCGGGAACCATTTCCTCAGATCGGAGACCTCGAGAAGCGCATCATGGCGTCGCGTGCCGTTCTCTGTCTGTTCAGTTTCGGTCTGTTCAATTTCGACCACAGACTCGCTGTCGTTCTGAGACAAAGCGCTACCTCCTGCGAACTAGGTTTTCGGCCGGTAGAGGGAAACCTCAAATACAGGCGCCGCCTGCAGAGCCGTTCAAAATAGAAGGAAATCTCTTATCGTTCTGAAGTAAAGCGCCCCTGCTGATATGCCAATCAACCCCAACTCAATCGACAGAACAGTCAGGTAGGCGCTGAGCAAACGACCTTTGCTCCGTGAGCGTCTCAGGAAGCCTTCGACTAAAAACATGCCCACGATCAAGACCATTCCCAAAACAAAGATCGACCACACCCGGTAGGCGCGCAGGTGCCACGGATTGACCCGCAGAAAGAGCAGAACCTCCAGCAGTTCATGCAGCAGAAAGATAAGCCCAAGCCCCAAAGCGAAACTTAGAAACCAGATGAGGTAATGCGATATCTGTCTTCCCGCTTGCCTAAAGATATCTAGGACCGATTCAGTTTCGGAGGGCAGTCTATCCATAGAGAGAGTGTGAGCAACTGGTTCAACGGTTCACATGTACCGGGAGCGGTGCAGGAGATTGTACTTGAAAAACTGCCAATCTGCCAATTACTACCTGAAGGTTGTGAAACTGTTCTCATGACAACGCCGCCCCAGTCAATTCCATCCCCCGAGCGCAGCGTACGAACTGATTTCTCTCCCTCCTCATCCGCTGTCAACTAGCCACTGACCACCGCCAACTGCAGTTCCGGGCCGCACGCCGCCGAATACGCCCTCCGTCGTAGCCCTGTGTGCACGCGAAAAGTGTGTCCAAAATTAAGCGTAACCTGTACTGATGAGCGCGAGGGAGAAAATGGGATGGAGAACGAAAATGAAGACAATGGGCTGGAAGCTGAGTCAGAAGCGAAGCAAGGAAGAATTTGCAAAGTCAACGAAGAAATTGGCGTCCAGAAGTCAGCTGATGTGGGTTATAATAAGCATGAAATGGACTGCCCAACAGATGCACATGCCCACCGAAAACCTAGGCTAGAAAAAAAGAAAATTATCCGACCAAACCCGACTTAATCCGACCTGAATCGCCTAAACACTCACAAACGCGTCTACATTTGCAGACTCTCGTATAACGCTCGTAAACACTCGTGTGAGCGGCCACCCATCACAGCCCATCACCCAAATTACCCAAATCACAGTTCAGACAACCGCCCATCGCACATAATCACACGCAAACTCTCGTGATCTCTCGTACAACACTCGTACGAGCAAGCCCTCATCACAGCCCATCACCCAAATCATACAAATCACAGTCCAGACAACACGCCCATCACACATAATCACACGCAAACTCTCGTGATCTCTCGTACAACACTCGTACGAGCAAGCCCTCATCACAGCCCATCACCCAAATCATACAAATCACAGTCCAGACAAACGCCCATCACACATAATCACACGCAAACTCTCGTGATCTCTCGTACAACACTCGTACGAGGAAGCCTTCATCACAGCCCATCACCCAAATCATACAAATCACAGTCCAGACAACCGCCCATCGCACATAATCACACGCAAACTCTCGTGATCTCTCGTACAACACTCGTACGAGCAAGCCTTCATCACAGCCCATCACCCAAATCACCCAAATCACAGTCCAGACAAACGCACACGATCGCCAAGGCTTACGTTTTGGCCTCCAACTAAACTAAAGCTATAATGTGCGCGCCCTCACCTCTGTGCGCACTCATTAGGCGGCGCCGGAAAGCCTCCAATATTGTGCTCATCCAGCGCAGCCCAAGCGCACTCAACACAGCGTTCAAGCAACACGGCAGTTGCGCTCTAACCAAAGCGCAACCAACACTGTCCTATTCCTGATTGCCAATGGCATAAACTATCAAAGGAGAAACTCAATGCAGAATCAGAAACCAATCCGCTTAGTCGCGATGCTGCTCATCGCGCTCTTGGCAGTAGGCGTCCTCGCCGCCTGCGGCGGTGCAGAACCGGCAGCCCCCGCTGAAGAAGCTGCCGCAGCCGCGGAGGACTCCGGGGAAGAAATGGCAGCGGCCGATGACGGCGTCAGCATGCACCAGGCGCCCGCACTGCAGGAGATGGTCCGCAGCGGCGACTTGCCGCCCCTTTCTGAGCGCCTGCCCGTCAATCCCGCCATCGTCGAACCTGTCGAAGGCATCGGACAGTACGGCGGCACCTGGAATACCGCCCTGGTCGGCGGCTCCGATACAGCCTGGCTGGTCCGCACCGTAAGCTACATCCACCTGATGACCTGGACGCCCCAGTGGGACGGCGTCGTGCCCAATGCCGTTGAAGATGTCGTCGCCAGTGAAGACGCCAGCGAATACACCTTCATCTTCAGAGAAGGGCAGAAGTGGTCCGATGGCGAGCCCTTCACTGCACACGACCTGGAATTCTGGTGGAACGACCAGATTCTGAATGCGGACCTGAGCCCGGGCGGGACCCCCGGCTGGATGCGCGCCGGTGAAGCCGATGCGACCTTCGAGGCCGTCGACGACCATACGCTGAAGGTCACCTTTGACGCGCCCAACGGTCTCTTCCTGCAGAACCTGGCGACGCCGAGCGGCAGCATCTTCACTCGCGTTCCCAAGCACTACTGCTCCCAGTTCCACGTCGATCACAACACCGAGAACCTGGATCAGCTGATCGCCGATAACGGCGCCAACGACTGGGTCCATCTCTACCAGATGAAGTGCTCCAGCGTCCCCGGCACACCCTCCGACTCCCGCTGGTTTAATGCCGACCTGCCCACGCTGATGCCGTGGACAGTCGCAGTGGCGTACGGCGAAGGCTCCCAGCTGATCCTGGAGCGCAACCCTTATTTCTGGAAGGTCGATACCGAAGGCAACCAGCTGCCCTACATCGACCGCGTCGTCTATGACATTCTCGAAGACCGCGAAGTCCTGCTGTTGAAAGTGCTCAATGGCGAAATCGACATGATGAGCCGCCACTTCAACACCAATGACAACAAGGCCGTCATCGCCGAAAATCGCGAACCCGGCGAGTACGAGTTCTTCGAGACCCGCAGCATCGGCAATACCACCGGCTACCACTTCAATCTGAACCACAAAGACGAGCGCATGCGCGAAATCTTCAACAATAAGGATTTCCGCATCGCGATGTCCCACTGCATGAATCGCCAGGAAATCATCGATGTCCTCTACATCGGTCAGGGCGAGCCCATGCAGAGCGCTATTCCAAAGGACATGGCCGAGTTCTACGACGAAGAGTGGTATACCCTTTACACCGAATTCGACCAGGATCTGGCGCATGAGTACCTGGCCAAGGCCGGCATGACCGAACGGGACTCCGATGGCTACTTCCTTGGGCCCGACGGCGAGCCGTTCTCCTTCGTCGTGCAGACGACCGAGGCCTTCGGCTTCTCCGACCGCGCCGAGATGGCCGTCAACCAGTGGCAGGACTGCGGCGTCAACGCCCAGTTGAGCGTCGTCGACCGCACGCTGCTCTACCAGCGCAAAGACGCCAATGAGCACGACGTGCACGTCTGGGGCGCCGCCACCGGCCCGCAGATCTTCCTCGATCCCCGCCACTTCTTCCCCTTCAGCCGCGAGTCCACCTTTGCCCAGGCTTGGGTGACGTGGCGCACCAATCCCAGCGGCGCCGGCGCCATGACGCAGCCGGAAGAACCGCCGGAAATCGTCAGGCACCAGATGGATCTCTATGCACAGATTCTGGCCTCTGGTGACCAGGCCAAACAGATCGAGCTGATGAAGGAAATCCTCGCGATTGCCAAGGATCAGTTCTACGTCATCGGTACCTCCTCCAGTCCTCCGGGCTACGGTATCGTGAAGAACAACTTCCACAACGTGCCCACTTCGATGCCGGGTTCGTGGCAGTATCCGACACCCGCACCGACCCAGCCTGAGCAGTACTGGATCAGTGGTGAGTAACGAGAAATAAGCATGCTGGAGTGGGGAGCGAGTCTACGCTCCCCACTCCTCTTTTGTACATCTAAGTTCGATAGGGCCTCACAATGTTTCAGTTTCTTCTTCGCCGCCTGCTCTACATGATCCCGACACTGATCGCGATCTCGATCGTCGCCTTCGTCATCATTCAACTGCCGCCGGGCGACTTCCTCACCACCATGGTGGCCTCGATGGCCGCGCAAGGCGAAGACGTGGATTCGACCGCGCTGCAGGCGCTGAAAGATCAATACGGGCTAGGACAACCTGTCCATGTCCAATATCTGAAATGGATGCAGGGGATCCTTCTCAGGGGCGATTTTGGTGACTCCTTCGGCTGGAACAAAGCCGTCTCGGACCTGGTGTGGAGCCGCCTGGCATTGACCTTTGTCCTGTCTCTGGCCAGCCTGCTCTTCGTCTGGGTCGTGGCATTCCCTATCGGTATCTATTCTGCCGTCAAGCAATATTCTGTCGGCGACTATGTCGCTACATTTTTGGGATTTCTTGGCCTGGCCATACCCAACTTCCTGTTGGCGCTCATTCTGATGTACATCGCCTTCAAGTTCTTCAATCAGAGCGTCGGCGGGCTCTTTTCACCCGAATACCAGGAAGCGGCCTGGAGTTGGGGCAAAGTGGCCGACCTCTTCGCCCACCTGTGGGTGCCGGTGGTCATCATCGGAACCGCGGGCACTGCCAGCCTGATTCGCATCATGCGCGCCAATCTGCTCGACGAGCTGCGTAAACCCTACGTGGTGACTGCCCGCGCCAAGGGCCTGCCGGAATGGAGGCTGCTGTTCAAATACCCTGTCCGCGTCGCCCTCAATCCATTCGTCAGTACCGTTGGCTGGGTCCTGCCGACACTTGTATCGGGCGCTGCGATCGTCTCCATCGTCCTGAGCTTGCCCACCACAGGCCCCCTGCTGATTCGCGCACTCCAGCAGCAGGATATGTACCTGGCGGCTAGCTTTATCATGTTGCTGAGCATCCTCACCGTGATCGGTACTTTGGTGTCCGATCTGCTGCTCGCCTGGCTGGATCCCCGCATACGCATGGAGTAGTCCCGGGAGTATGAGGAGTAGTCCCGGGAGTATGAGGAGTAGTCCCGGGAGTATGAGAAGAGGGAAGGCTTTATGGCCGTAACTGATGCAAAGACACTGCCCCCAGAGACCGTCTCACCGGGAGCAGCCGAGGCAGAATTGGAGAGCAGTGTCTCCGTTGCCTCGCAATGGCAACTGATGTGGTGGAAGTTCCGCAAACATCGTCTGGCGATGGCGGGCGGGATCGTGACGCTGATCATCTATGCCATTGCCCTCTTTGTAGAGTTTCTCTCACCCTCAAGTCCCGGCGTCATCCGCGCAGACTACACATGGGCGCCTCCCCAGCGGCTGCATTTCCTGCGGCAGACCGATGACGGGATGCGTTGGGATCCCTACGTAAACGGCTATAAGGTCGAGATCGATCCCGAAGCGCTCAAGCGAACATTTGTCATTGACGAGGAACAGGTCGTCGACATCGGCTTCTTCGTGCGCGGCGAACCCTACAAGATGTGGGGGCTCTGGGAGACCGACCTCCACCTCGTGGGCTCCACCGATGTCGAGATCCCGGTCTACTTCCTCGGCGCCGATCGCATGGGCCGCGACCTGTTGAGCAGCATGGTCTACGGCACCCGCATCTCAATGTCGATCGGCCTCCTGGGTGTCTTCCTTAGCTTCTTCCTCGGCATCTTGCTGGGAGGCATCTCCGGCTTTTTCGGAGGAACGACTGACAATCTGATCCAACGCATCATCGAATTCATCCGCTCGATTCCCACCATTCCGCTCTGGATGGGGCTGGCCGCAGCGCTGCCCACCGACTGGCCTCCCCTGCGCATCTACTTCGGCATCACCATTATCCTTTCCTTCATCGGCTGGACAGGCCTGGCCCGCGTCGTGCGCGGCCGCTTCCTCTCCCTGCGCACCGAGGACTTCGTCATGGCCGCACGCCTCGATGGCGCCAGCGAACTGACGACCATCTGGCGCCACATGGTCCCCTCCTTCTTTAGTCACATTATCGCTTCTCTCACACTTTCGATTCCGGGCATGATTCTCGCCGAAACGTCACTCAGCTTCCTCGGCCTCGGCCTGCGCCGCCCGGTCGTCAGCTGGGGCGTACTCTTGCAGGAAGCCCAAAACATCCGCTCAGTCGCCACCGCACCCTGGCTGCTGATCCCAGGGTTGGCCGTACTCGTCGCCGTACTCGCACTCAACTTCCTCGGCGACGGCCTCCGCGACGCCGCCGACCCCTACAACCGCTAACAGTTCCGAAATTGACCACTGATCACTGACCACTGAAGTTAAATGGAAACTCCCGTACTGATAGAAATTAAGAACCTCAAGACCCATTTCTTCCTTGACGAAGGCACAGTTCAAGCCGTCAACGGGGTCGACTTTACCATCCACCAGCACAAGACCCTCTGCGTGGTCGGAGAGAGCGGCTGCGGCAAGAGTGTCACCGCCCGCTCGATTCTGCAGATCGTCGACCAGCCCGGCCGCATCGTCGAGGGCGAGATCCTCTACCATCGTCCGGACCGTTTGGCCGGGACGAGTAGCAGTGGAGCGGTCCACAGCGGCAATGGCGCTAGCGGCAGTGAGACCACACAGATTATCGACCTTGCCGCTCTCGACCCCCGCGGCAGACAGATTCGAGAGATCCGCGGCCAGGATATCTCGATGATTTTCCAGGAGCCGATGACCTCGCTCAGCCCCATCCATACCGTCGGCAACCAGATCACCGAAGCAATCAAGCTGCATACCGATATGCTCGACGATGAGGCCGACGAGCATGCCATCGACCTGCTGCGCCGCGTCGGCATCCCCAGACCCGAAGAACGCTTGGACACCTATCCTTTCGAGCTCAGCGGCGGCATGCGCCAGCGCGTCATGATCGCAATGGCCCTCTCCTGCAACCCCGCCCTGCTGATCGCCGACGAACCCACCACCGCCGTTGACGTCACCACCCAGGCCCAGATTCTCGAGCTGCTCGAGGAGCTGCAGGATGAATTCGGTATGGCCATCATGCTCATCACCCACGACCTCGGCGTCGTCGCCGAAATGGCCGACGATGTCGTCGTAATGTATTTGGGGCAGGTTGCCGAACGCGGCGACGTGGACTCGATCTTCCACGACCCCAAACATCCTTACACACAGTCCCTTCTCAAATCGATTCCCCGCCTTGGTCTGAGCCGCAATATGCAACGGTTGGACTCAATTCGGGGCATGGTCCCAGATCCATACAACCGGCCAACCGGCTGCATGTTCGGGCCCCGCTGTGATCACTTCATGCCGGGCCGCTGCGACGCCGTCAACCCGCCTGCCATCCCACTGGGACCGGGGCGGGAGGTCCACTGTCTGTTGTACGAAGATGAATAGGCGGATGGATACTAGCTCGCCTCGCCAAATGAACGCTATGATATTCCACATAAACCAATGAGCGCATACACCACCAACGGTTCAGAGCATTCAACCCCGGCGAACGGCAGCGCAGCCCCGGACAATGTCCTGCTGGACGTCAGGAACCTGCAGAAGTGGTTTCCCATCACAGCCGGTTTCTTCCGGCGTACAGTCGGACATGTCAAAGCCGTCGATGATATCTCCTTCCACGTCTTGCAGGGCGAGACGCTCGGCCTGGTGGGAGAAAGCGGCTGCGGCAAGACAACCGCCGGCCGCTGCATCCTGCGCGCCTACGACCTCACCGGCGGCCAGGTCCTCTTCCAGGACCATGACGGAACGATGGTCGACCTCGGCCCCCTGACCAACAACGAGATGAAGCCCTATCGCCAGCAGGTGCGCATGATCTTTCAGGACCCCTTCAACTCCCTGAATCCCCGCATGCCTGTCAGCGACATCGTTGGCGACCCCCTCAAAATCAACAAGGTCGCCGCAGGCAAGGATCTGGAGGACCGCGTCGCATCGCTGCTCGCCAGGGTCGGCCTGCGGCCCGAATACATGCGACGCTACCCCCACGCCTTCAGCGGCGGCGAAAGACAGCGCATCGGCATCGCCCGCGCCCTCGCCCTTGACCCCCGCCTCGTCGTCGCCGACGAAGCCGTCTCCGCCCTCGATGTCTCGGTCCGCGCTCAGATCCTCAATCTGATCAAGGATCTACAGGAAGAATTCAACCTGACCTATCTCTTCGTTTCCCACGACCTCAGCGTGATCGAGTACATCTGTGACCGGGTCGTCGTCATGTACGTCGGCAAAATCGTCGAGGTCGCCGAAACCGAGGAGATCTTTGCCCAGCCGCTGCACCCCTATACCGAGGCACTGCTCTCCGCTGTGCCTAATCCCGACCCCCGTATGCGCCAGCAGAAAGCCCGCATCGTGCTCGAAGGTGATGTCGCCGACCCGGCCAACCCACCTAGCGGCTGTTACTTCCATCCCCGCTGCCGCTACGTGCAGGAGGAATGCAGCCAGGAAACGCCGGAGCTGCGCGAAATCGCGCCCGGTCACTTCGCCGCCTGCCACTTCTCCGAAGAGCTGACTCTCGCCGGCGTCACCGCAAGTGGAGAACTGGGATGACCTCGATGCACGAACAGTTCGATGCCCAGTCCTCTTGGCTGCTCCGGGGGAAGTATGTAGTCTATTTCGTCAGTTGGGTCGCCTTTGTTGGCCTCACCTTCTATCTGCTGACCAGATTGCGCTTGAACATGCTCCTTCTGATTGAAGTTTTCGATGTCAATCGCTGGGCAAGGTCGGCAGTGCACAACTTCAGCTTTGTTATATTGGGCCTTGTTGGACTAAGCATGGTTATCATTGTCGAAAACTATCTTCGAACAGCTGTAACGAAGAACCTCCTTCTGCGCCGCACCACAATTGCTCTCGGTTCCACACTCATTCTCTTGGCGGCTTCGCTTGCCCTTTATCGTGTTCTGTTTTATCTGTTGACGACATGAATTTCCTGCACCCGGCCAACTGTATACGCCGGAAGTAACACCGGAAGTTTCATCCATAAGTGAAGCAGGAGAAACGTTTGTAGTTTGCAATACCAGCGGGTATACTTCTGCACGCTGGAGAATCTTCCCGGCAGTCGGTTCATGAAGTGGCACGTCTGAATCATCGCCACGAATCCAAGCATACAGGCAACGAGTTGCAAACTTGCTTAGCCATTCCCACTCAAGGAGACAATTCCATGAAAGGTCTGAAGCCTATCAAGTCTGAAGTTACGCGGCGCGACTTCGTTCGCCTGTCAGCGATGGCTGGCGCCGGCACTGTCCTTGTCGCCTGCGGCGCAGGCGGAGAACCCGCAGCAGAAGCCCCGATGGAAGAGGCGCCGGCCGAATCTGCCGCCGAAGCCGCTCCCGATTCAGGCTCAATGTACAATGAGGCCCCGCGGCTGGCAGAGATGGTCGCCAACGGCGAGTTGCCCCCCGTGGACGAACGCCTGCCCGCCACCCCGCTCGTACTGGAAGGCCTTGACGGCGTCGGCAACTACGGCGGCCTCTGGCGCGCCGGCCGCCGCGGCCAGGCCGATCACTTTGCAATCAATCAGGTCATCATTCGCGGTGCCTTGTCCGTCAACCAGGAACTGACCATCAATCCGATGGTTGCCGAGTCCTGGTCGGTCAGCGACGATGCCACCGAGTTCACCTTTAATCTGCGCGCAGGCATGAAGTGGTCCGACGGGGCGCCCTTCACCTCCGCCGATGTCAGGTTCTGGTACGACGAAGAAGTGCACAACGAGGAGCTGACCCCCGTCTTCCCGGCTTGGCTCACCAGCGTCGTGGACGGCGAAAACGTGCCCGCCGAGCTCAATACGCCCGATGACACAACCGTCATCTTCAAATTCGCCAGCCCCAACGCGCTCTTCCACTACAGCGGCGGCATCCTTCTTTCCTTCCCTGTCCGCTCCGCCGAGTACATGAAACAGTTCCACCCCGACCATACCGACGACCCGGCCGCGCTGGACCAGATGATCGCCGACGCCGACCTGGAACTGTGGACCGATCTGTATGTGGACAAGCGCAGCGGCCGCCACGAAAACCCCGAATCGCCGATGCTCTGGCCATGGACAGTCGGAACAGATTTCACCGAACCGCTTGTTACCGCAACACGCAACCCCTACTTCTGGGCCGTGGACACCGACGGCAACCAGCTCCCCTACATCGACGACCTCACCTTCCGCCAGTTCACCGACCCGGACGTCTACGCACTCTGGTGCATCAACGGCGAAATCGACTGCCAGTCCCGCCATGTGCGCAACACCGATATCACCGTCCTAAAAGAGAACGAAGAGGCCGGCGACTACAAACTCCAGATCTGGCGCCGCACCGCCGTCTACGGTCTGCACCTCAACATGACCGCCAGGGAACCCCGCCTGCGTGAGCTCTTCCAGGAACGCGACTTCCGCATCGCCTGCTCCATCGGCGTGGACCGCGACGCCATCAACGAGCTCGTCTTCGACGGCACCGCCACCAGCATGCAGTACGGCCCGCCCGTCGAATCACCCCTGTACGTCGAAGAGTTGAACAATGCCCACCTTGAGTATGACCCCGATCGGGCAAACGCTCTCATCGACGGCCTCGGCTACACTGAACGCGACGACGAAGACTACCGCCTCTGGAAGGATGGCAGCGGCGAGCGCATCCGCTGGACCATGTTGGGCGGTCCCACGGTCACCGACAACGACCAGATGCTTATAGACTTCCTCACCAACATGGGCTTCGAGATCAACTACCGCGGCGCCGAACGCGCCCTCGCCCAGGAGCTCGACCGCAACAACGACATCGAGGCCCGCACCACCTTCATGGACCGCAACCTCATCCCCCTCGCCGACCCGGTCATCTGGATCAACCGCGCCAACACTGAGCGCCCCTGGGGCAATGCCTGGCAGATGTGGTCGGTCAATCCCGACAATCCCATCGGCGAACCGCCCCCCGACGGCCACTGGCAGTGGGACCTCTGGCGCATCTGGGACGAGATCCGCGTCACCGCCGATGGCGACAAGCAGAACGAGCTGTTCAAGGAAATCCTCCGCATCTGGGGCAGAGAGCTGCCTACCGTCGGCTACTTCGGCGAACTGCCGCGGCCGGTCGTCGTCCGCAACGGCTTCAAAGGCATCCACGCCGGCTACCCCTGGGACTGCTGCCGCGGTGTCTACGAGCACATCATCGACAACGCCACCTGGTACTGGGAAGATCCGGAAAACCATATGTAATCTGAGTCGACCGTGGTCAGTGGCTGGTGGTCAGTACACGCCACTGGCCGCGGACCGTAGCTCACTCACCATCGCAGTTAACAAGGAGACAACTGTATGAGGAGCCTTAAGAGTCCAAAGACCGACGTGACGCGACGTGAGTTTATGCGCGTCTCTGCGACGGCGGCCGCAGGCACCGTCCTCGTGGCCTGCGGCGCAGGTGGAGAACCCGCAGCTGAGGAGCCGATGGAAGAGGCGCCCGCCGAATCTGCTGCCGAAGCCGCACCCGATTCGGGGTCCATGTACAACGAAGCGCCGCGGCTGGCCGAAATGGTCGCCAACGGCGAACTGCCGCCCGTCGACGAGCGTGTGCCCGTCAACCCGCTCGTGCTGGAAGGGCTGGACGGTATCGGAAACTATGGCGGCCTTTGGCGCGCCGGCTTCCGCGGTCAGGCCGACCATTTTGCGCTCAACCAGGTGATCATCCGCGGCATCCTGTCGATTAACCAGGAACTCACCATCAACCCGATGATCGCCGCCTCCTGGTCAGTCAGCGACGACGCCACCGAATACGTTTTCAACCTGCGCGAAGGTATGAAGTGGTCCAGCGGCGAGCCTTTCACCAGCGCCGACTTCGTCTTCTGGTTCGAAGAAGAGATGAAGAACGAGACGCTCACCCCCGTCTTCCCCGGCTGGCTCACCAGCCCAGTGGAAGGCGAAAATGTTCCCGTGGAAATGACAGCCCCCGACGACACGACCGTCGTCTTCAAGTTCGCCGGGCCCAACGCCCTCTTCCACCTGGAAGGCGGTGTTGTCCTCAGTAGTCCAGTGCGCTCTGCCGCCTACATGAGTCAGTTCCACCCGGACCATACCGACGACCAGGCCGCACTCGACCAGAAAATCGCCGACGCCGGCCTCGACAACTGGACCGAACTCTACACCGACATGCGCAGCGGACGCCACGAAAACCCCGAATGCCCCATGCTGTATCCGTGGATTCTGCAAAGTGACTACACTGAAGAGATCGTCAACTGCACACGCAACCCCTACTTCTGGGCAGTGGACACCGCTGGCAACCAGCTTCCCTACATTGACGACCTCTCCTTCCGCCTCTTCCAAGACTCCGACGTGCATGCCCTGCGACTCGTGAACGGTGAGATCGACTGCCAGTCCCGCCACATCCGCAACACCGACCTCACCGTCCTCAAGGAAAACGAGGACAGTGGCGATTACAAGATCCAGTTCTGGCGATGGACCGCCGTCTACGGTGTCCATTTCAACATGACCACCAACGACGACCGCCGCCGCGAGCTATTCCAGGAACGTGACTTCCGCATCGCCGTCTCCCTGGGCTTCGACCGCGACAATGTCAGAGAACTGATCTACGATGGGTTCGGAACCAATATGCAGTACGGACCCCCCGTCGAGTCTCCCGTGCACCACGCAAAGCTCAGCAACGCCTACCTCGACTACGACCCCGACCAGGCCAATGCTCTGCTCGACGGCCTTGGCTACACCGAAAAGGACGGCGACGGCTACCGCCTCTGGAAAGATGGCAGCGGCGAGCGCATCGACTGGACCATGTTGGGCGGCGCCGAGATCTCTGACCTCAGTCAGACCTTCATCGACTACCTCGCCGACCTCGGCTTCGAAGTCAACTACCGTGGCGTCGACCGCTCGCTCAGCATCGAGCTCCACCAGTCCAACGACGTCGAATGTACTACCTCATTCATGGATCGTAACCTTGTGCCACTGGCTGATCCCCAAGTCTGGGTCAAACACCGCAATATTAACGACCGCCCCTGGTGCAATGCCTGGACCGCCTGGAAGCTCGATCCCTCCAATCCCATCGCCCAGGAGCCGCCTGCCGGCCACTGGATCTGGACGATCTGGGACCTGTGGGATCAGATCCGCGCCACCCCCGGCGAGGAAGCGCAGGCCGACCTCTTCAAGCAGATTCTCGAAATCTGGTCCGAAGAGTTGCCCTCCGTCGGCTTCTTCGGCGAGCTGCCCCGCCTGGTTATGGTCAAGAACGGGTTTAAAGGCATCCATGCCGGCAACCCGTGGGACTGCTGCCGCGGCGTCTACGAACACATCATCGACAATGCCACCTGGTATTGGGATGACCCGTCTATGCATATGTAAAGCAAAGATGTGAAGAAATAAGGGTGAGGAGGGACGGTTTACTCTCTCCTCACTCCTCTTTACTCACCCCTTGAGGTTTCCATGTTCTCATACATCCTGGGCCGGTTTGCCGTGATGATACCGACGCTCTTCGTGATCTCGGTTGTCACCTTCATCATCATCCAACTCCCACCGGGCGACTATCTGACCACCTACGCCGCGCAACTTCGCGAACAGGGCGATGAAGTTGACGAGGTACTGATGGCCCGGCTGGAGAGACGCTACGGCCTCGGCCAACCCCAACACATCCAGTATCTAAAGTGGATTTCGGGCATCCTTCTGCGCGGCGACTGGGGTGAGTCGATGTTGTTCCAGAAACCGGTCGAGGACCTGATATGGGACCGGCTCGGCCTTACTTTCATTCTCTCATTTACAACCCTGCTCTTCGGCTGGCTCGTGTCGATACCATTAGGGGTCTATTCGGCGACCCATCAGTACTCGGTTATCGACTACGTCGTCACCGCGCTCAATTTTATTGGCAAAGGACTGCCGGAATTCATGCTCGCCCTCGTTATCATGTGGCTGGTCACGAGCTATTCCGACATGAGCGTCGGTGGCCTTTTCAGCCCCGAATTCATGGACGCGCCCTGGACTATCGCACGGCTGCTCGATCTTCTTGCCCATGTCTGGATCCCGATCGTAATCCTGGCGGTGGGTAGCACCGCCAACGGCATCCGTATTACCCGCGCCAACCTGCTCGACGAGTTGAATAAACCCTATGTCGAAACCGCGCGCGCCAAAGGTGTCAGAGAAACAAGGCTAATCTGGAAATACCCGACGCGCGTCGCCCTGAACCCCTTCTTCAGCACGGTTGGCTGGTCCCTGGCGGACTTGATTTCAGGCACAACCATCGTAGCGATTGTCCTGAGTTTGCAGACGACCGGACCGATGCTATTCACCGCGCTGATCAACCAGGACATGTTCTTGGCCGGTAGCTTCATCATGATGCTTAGCGTGCTCACAGTTATCGGCACATTGCTTTCCGACCTGCTGCTGGCATGGGTTGACCCCCGCATCCGCCTTGAAGAGACGGGATAAATGTTCCATAGGCTGCCGCCACAATACCTGAGCGCGCGTGTCAATTATAAGAAACTCTCGCAATCTGAGCGCTATTTCATGGACCGGAACTGACGATGACGACCGAGGAACAACGACCAACCCCTTTTGAAGACGATCCGGAAGAGGAAGAGCAGTTCCTGGAGACACGGGAAGACGAAGCCAACTTTGCAGTCGCCTCCTTCTGGCAGCTGATCTGGTGGCGTTATCGCCGCCATCGCGTCGCCGTCTTCAGCACCTTTGTTGTAATCATCTTCTATCTGATCGCCGCGTTCAGTGAGTTCGTGGCGCCGTACGACCCGGAAGCCAAATTCGTAAAGTATAAGCTGCACCCCCCGACGCCAATTCACATCGTTGATGCCGAAGGCAACTTGCGCATGCCCTTCATCTACCAGACTATACGCGAGCGGGACCCTGAAACCTTCCGCAATACCTACCACGAAGATACAGACATCATCCATCCCATCCGCTTCCTCCCCAAGAGCGAAGAGTATAAGTTATGGGGTGAAGTTGTAGTCTCAACGAAATTGTTCGGCCTCGACGTGCCCCACGAAGAACAGGGCTTCTTCGTGTTGGGCACCGACCGGCTTGGCCGTGATATGTTCTCCCGCGTCTCCTATGGCGCGCGCCTGTCCCTATCCATCGGCCTCATTGGCGTAGTCATCAGCTTGGTCCTCGGCATCCTGCTGGGCGGCCTGTCCGGCTACTACGGCGGTACCATCGACAACATCATCCAGCGCATCATCGAGTTTCTCCGCTCAATCCCCTCCATCCCGCTCTGGATGGGACTGAGCGCCGCCCTGCCTCCAGGCTGGCCGATTCTCTATGTCTACTTCAGCATTACCGTCATTCTCTCCTTTATCGGCTGGACCGGCATGGCCCGCGTCGTGCGCGGCAAGTTCCTGCAGCTGCGCGAAGAAGAGTTCGTCATGGCGGCGCGCTTCTCCGGCAGCAGCGAGTTGCGCATCATTCTCCGTCATATGCTGCCCTCCTTCCTCAGCCACATCATCGCCACCATGACACTGGCCATCCCCACCATGATTCTCAGCGAGACCGCACTTAGCTTTCTCGGTCTCGGCCTGCGCCCGCCCGCCATCAGCTGGGGCGTGCTCTTGCAGGAAGCGCAGAACATCAGCGCCGTCGCCATCGCCCCCTGGACAATGGTGGCGCCCGCCCTCATGGTGGTCATCGCCGTGACCGCCTTTAACTTCATGGGCGACGGCATGCGCGACGCCGCCGACCCCTACGCCTCACTCTAATCAAGCATACATCGGTTACTGCACCGGCCTCTGCCGAGGAACCGCAACAATGATCATCAAGGGCAGCGCCATCCCTGAAGTCAACAATCGCAAAGGCTACGAGATTCGCGACGTCCAGGAACAGATCGACCACTTCGCCGAGCGCATCACGACCCCCGCCAATCCCTTCGAACCGGAGAAACACGGCGAGCAACGCTTCTGGTATATTTTGGAGGGTGAGGCCACCGTAACCATCGACGGCCAGAGCAAGACCGTCGTGCCGACCGACCTGATCCTGCTTGCACCCTGGACCGACCACAGCCTGCGCGCCGACAAATGGGTGCGCTGGATCTGCTTCGGATAAACAACCCCACAAGGAACATCAAACCATGCCGCGCAAATTGAAGCTGGCCTTAATCGGTCTCGGCCGCCGGGGCCGCAGTTCCCACTTGCCTATCTACCCAAAATTGAAAGACGTATTCGAATTTGTCGCCGTCTGCGATAAGGAGGAAGAGGTCCTGCAAGAGGTTGCAGCTGAGTACGGTGTCAACGCCTACACCAGTGTTCGCGACCTGGTCGCCGCAGAAGACCTCGACGTCGTCGACGTTGTCGTCCCCGGCGATGCCCACCATCCCATCTGCTGCTACCTCGCCGAAAACGGTATTAACATCATCGTCGAGACGCCTGTCTCCGTCACCCGTCCCATGACCGACATGATGATCGAGGCCGCCGAGCGCAACAACGTCAAGCTGGAGGTGGCGGAGAACTACCACCGCGTGCCCATGGCCCGCTTCCAGGCCAAGGTAATCGATTCCGGTGTCATCGGCGAAGTAGGGCGCATCTACCGCATCTTCCACGAGGGCGGCTACCACGGCATGAGCATGCTGCGCCTGCTCGCCGGCAGCCCCCCAAAGTCAATCCTTGGCATCACCCACGTAACCGACGTCGTGCCCATTATCGACCGCATGAAGCGCCACCACGCCCGGGAAAACTGCACCACCAGCTTTCTCGAGTTCGAAAACGGCGCCGGCGCCACCATGATCTACTCCAACGTGATCCACGCCCGTTCCCTCGGCCGCAAAACCGTCGGCATCTCCCAGATCGACGGCACCCGCGGCGCCATCGTCGAGGACACCGTCTACTTCACCGACCCCGCAACCTACCAGGACGGTGCCATCGCCGCCGCCTACGAGCCGCAGCGCTCAATTATCGATGTCGACGGGCGCCAGGTCCTCGAGCGCATCAGCCTGGAGCTGCCCGACCAGGAGATCGTCTGGGAGAACCCCTACGCCCATCTCGGCGTCGGCGAAAACAACGGCCGCGGCGTCGACATGGCGGACCAGCTCATGAGCATCGCCAATGCAGTTCTCAACGACACCGACCCGACCTACGGCGTGCAGGAAGCCCGGCTCGACCAGGAAATGTCCCTCGCGGCCTCAGAATCGGCCCTCATGAACAAGCAGCCGCTGGACTTCCCCCTCGTCTCGCCCTCAAAAGCTGAGGAACAGATCCAGGAACGCTTCAAAGAGACCTACGGCTACGACTATACCGACATCGAACCCCTGCTCGACGTTTTCTACCCTCGCCGCTAAGCGCTGCCAGGCATATGGGCGCCAACGATAAGCATCAGTACGCAACCGTATTCGTGGAAAGGAAGCCAACTGTGCAGTTCTTGGATATAGAAAAGAAGGGAATCTCTCGCTATCTGCTCGACGCAGACGTGGAAGGCGAGCCGCTGCGTGTTCACATCTCGGAGGTCGCTGCCGGCGAGCGCTCCCATCCGCCTCACCGGCACGGGGGCTTTGAGGCCTTCTATATGATTGAAGGAGAGGGGACGCTGGAGATCGACGGAGAAAGCCATCCGCTGCGCGCCAACGAAGCCGTCGTTTTCGACCCGCACAAACTGCATGGCCTGCTCAACACCAGCCAGGCGCCCATGCGCTACATGGTCATAATCCGCCCAGAAGAAGACAATGAATAATGCCGTCCTTCTTACAGCGTCGAGGCGCCTGCCGTAACGGAAACCAAGCGATATGAGCCAGAAGCCAAAGCAACTGAACTTGCGCGTCCCGGAAACGATTGTTCAAGGCTTGGACGAAATCGCAAGCAAAGAGCAAATTGACCGGACCGCACTTGCGAGGAAAATGCTTTCTGAGGCGATCCAGCGGTGGAAGATGGACGACGCAATCGCTGCCTGCCAACGTGGCGAAATCACCAAAGCACGCGCCGCTGAACTGGCAGGCATGTCGGTTTACGATGTCATGGATGAGGTGCGTCGGCGCGACGCCCCGCCAAGTTACACTCTGGATGAACTGAGTCAGGACTAGAAACTTCTGTTCCCATCTTGACGCGCGATGGCCGAGTAATCTGCCAGGGCGAGGCTATTTGCGACATAGATTCTGCGTATACAAATTGTAAGGCGCAATGGAACTTTCCATTGCGCCTTTTTCGTTCTAAGAGAAATCAAGCTGCATCAGCAGGTCCATGAACTGGATACTCATCTTCTCCGAGCCCAGTTCCGTACTGGAGTAGGGATTGTCGAAATGGAGGAACCCGCTGATCGGCTGCTCCTCTTCGTTTACCAGCAACGGTCCCTGCCAGCCAAAGTCGATGCTCTCGCCCCGCAAGCTGGTCAGATGCACGCTGTCCTCCCCGTACGTGACATCGAGCGACGTTACCTTCTCCACAAATTCGGCGAAGCTGCCGTCCGTCTCAGCTCGCCCCATCTGCACCACCCAGATGTTGTTCTGCCCATAGGAACGCAACTCCCGAAACGCGCTTTTGCCCGATTCGGTGAGCGTCAGTCCCGCTAAGGCCGTAATCGCCAGATAACCTTCCCCCACGCGGGCACACGCCCAGCCGTCCCGGATCTCGTGCTCGTCAAAGGCATAGATCGGGAAATAAGCGTGGGTAAAGCCCAGCCAGTCATCTTCCTGCAGCCGGTGGACCGATACCAGCAGGTCCCTCCACTGGGCCGCTCGCGGCAGCACGACGTTTCCGTGCCAGAAGTTGGGCCGGTGAGAGCCGTCCTCGCTGAGACACGGCGGGTGGGTAACGAAAACGACAGCCTCCGGCGAAAAGGTAGCCTGCCAGATATGCTGTTGGTAACCGGATTCTCCCGGCCGGTAATCCTGCGCCGAACACAGCATGTAGTCTGGCGTCTTATACGTGACCTTGTTCACCTCCCAGTCGCCCTCTTCCCGATCGCACCACGCCTCCAGCTGGCCTGCGTGCCCCTCCCGGCTCCAGATCTCATCAGCCGGGTCGATAGCGATCGCCTCAATAACCGGCGGCAGCTGATAGTTGACCGCGCAGGCCAGGCTCACCGTCCCCCTGATGCTCCGATTGAAGATCCCCTTGCCCCACAGCAGCCGCGTGACGCCCGACGTTGGCTCCCGATAAGCGTCCTTGATATAAGGCGCGTAGGTGCGCCCGTGGCTGGAGCCGAACACCCCTCTGAAAGAGTTGACCGCCAGCCCGAAGAACATCTTGTCCAGCACCACCGCCGCCAGCTCGCGCACATCTTCGTTCTCTGCCAGATCGACCAGGTGGCTGAGAGCCAGCACGTCCTCTTCAAAGTAAGTATTCGAGTCCCACTCCCGGAAGCCGCCCGCGGCCCGCTTTCGCAGCCACGAAAGCGCACGTTCCTCGCCCTTGGCGCGGTGTTCACTGCCGGTCAGGCCGGCATTCGCAAAGAGCTCCTCCGGCAATAGCTGGCCGGCCAGAATCTCACAAGTGTGGAAGAGGATCTGATGGTTTTCCGACCAGAAGCACATCGCATCCGCGCCCGGCTGGTCCATCCAGTATCGGAAATTTAGAAAACAGTTCTGCAGCGGCTCGACCAGCGCCTGCGGAAACCCCGGCTCTTCTATATAGCGACCCGCCATGCCCAGCAGACCGACCAGGTCAAAGTCGCTGCAATCGGCCCGCTCGTTGATTGAAGCGATACTGTCCAGGATAACCTGTTCGTTAAGATTGTCCCACATCCCCAGTTCCATCGCCGCGATCTCGGAAAAGACGCTGCCCTCGGCGCCGCGCCGCGCCGCATTGAGCAAGGCCTCCCGCCGCCGCTGCGGGTAGGTGCCGTAGCGCTCCGTGGAATACTCACTGTTGCCGACAATGTGAATATCCAGGCGCCGTTCAACCCGCAGGTCGTTGACATAGTAGTGCTCAGGATTTGGGAAAAGAAAGACCTCATAATCGTCCTGCGGAAACTGGAACGCCGTCCCCAGTACCACTTCCTCGCGGCTTTCACCCTTGGTGTGGTGCTCGCTGTAGATGCGTCCCCCCTTGCGCATGAGCCGCATAGCAAAGTCGTCAGTCACCGGCTGCCCGTCCGGCCAGCTTACAGTTACCTTCGCATGGCGGCTGTATACGTCCCGGTCTAGGTAAGCCTGGTCGAAGATCGACTCCAGCGTCTGTCGCCTGCTGGCCGGCCGCACCGACGTCGGCAGCAACACACGGAACTCGTCGAGTGATTTGCCGCTCTCGTCTCCGCGTTCTGTCAACTGCAGGGCCATGACATACGGGCACTCTCGCAACGCTACCGCCTCGAAACAGACGCCAATCTCGTTGCGCCCCGCCTTCAACTTCGCCGGGAAGGAGACCGTTTCCGGCAGCTGGTGATGAAAATGCTCCACCCGGTGACACTGTTCCCCGTTGACCCAGATGTCCGCCGGGCCGTTTGTCGTGACACCAAAGGTCACTTCACTCTCGCCGGGAACGTCCAGCACACAGTAAGCCCACGCCTGCAGAAAGTGGGGCGTATGGTGAAACGTGGACAGATCCACGAAATGGTCGTCAAGGCAGTGCACGACACGCCAATTGGTCTCGTCGCGGTCGGGATCAAACGAGTGCCGCTCCAGGGCGCCCGCGAAAACATCCGGGGCCGCGGGAATCGCACCCCCTGGCTCCCTTCCATCTTCAGCGGCCGCAGCCCTGATATCTGCGACGATCCGACTCTTATATTCCGGACCTGGGTACCCGTCGAAATCCTCAATCGGCGTTGCCACTGGCCCCGCCACCAGCCAGTCATGTACAAAGCCGGCCTGCAGGGCGGACTCCTGCCAGACCGGCGTCAGTGCGATTTGCCCCTCAACCTCCGACTCTTTCGGTTCTTCGGCCGGCTGAGCTTCCAGCTCTGTGCTCATAAAACGATTACTCCGGTTGCTGTCTTTTCTTGGTTTAGGCGCAATACAAAGAGGTCGCGCATCGCGACCTCCGATAAGGATTCAAGCCTGGATACGAGTTTAGCCCGCTATTCGTACAACACGCAGCGAACCATGTGGCCGCCTTCCAACTCCAGCAAAGGCGGATTGCGTGTATCGCACACGCCGGCAATTGCCTTGCGGCAACGCGGGTGGAACGGACAACCTTCAGGGATAGAGTACGGATCCGGAACCGAGCCCCGAATCGCAGTCAACTGACTGGTGATGCCCTGAGCCGACTTGCGGCCCAGCAATGGGATTGAACGCAGGAGCGCCTGCGTATACGGATGCTTGGGATCATAGAAAATGGTATCGACGTCAGCCATCTCCACCACTTCACCCAGATACATAACCACCACATAATCGACCATCTGTGCAATCACACCAAGATCGTGGGTGATGAAAATGATCGCCATCCCCAACTCATCCTGCAGCTCCCGCATCAGCGTCAGAATCTGCGCCTGGGTGGTCACATCCAGAGCCGTAGTCGGCTCGTCTGCAATGAGCAGGCTGGGGCGGCAGGAAAGCGCCATTGCAATCATGGCGCGCTGCCGCATACCGCCGCTTAGCTGATGCGGATAGCGGTCTATCGTGCGTTCCGGTTGAGGCATGCCCACTTTGTTCAGAACGTCGATCGCCTGGGCACGCGCCTCCTCCTTGTCGACATCCTGGTGCAGGAGGATGGCCTCGATGATCTGATTCCCGATCGTGTGAACAGGGCTGAGCGAAGTCATCGGCTCCTGAAATACCATCGAGATCTCACCGCCGCGGATGGAACGGGCCTGCGCGCCCATCGCGTCGATCTTGGTCATATCAACGACCTGATCGGTGACGCTGCCGTTCTCCTGATTCTGCAGGTGGAAGAGGACTTCGCCCTCTACAACCCGTCCAGGTGAGGGCACAATCGCCATGATTGAGCGGGCCGTGATCGACTTGCCACAACCGCTTTCTCCCACCAGGCCGACGGTCTGGCCGCGTCGTACCGTGAAATCAACGCCCTCCAGAGCCCGCACAATTCCCTGCGCCAGGAAAAAGTGTGTCTTCAGTCCGTTGACTTCCAGCAGCATCTCCTGGGTCTCTCCAGAACCGCCGCCGTCGGCCACTTTGTCGATCTGCGAAGATGAAATTGTCATGAGTGAAATCCGTTCTCTTCATGTATGGGCAGTCGTCATTCTGTTCCGAACTTCCTGGACGCTTGAATGTGTGCTAGAGCTTACTAACTCCAAACGGAACTGGATCTGCTCACAGACCTACTTGGCATAGGGATCGGCGGCATCGCGGATGCCGTCCCCGAGAAAATTGAAAGCCAGCACAGCCAGAACTACAGCCAGGCCAGGTGTCAATACCCATGGCGCGAGGGCGACGGAACGTAGATTCTGAGCCTCCTGCAACAGCACGCCCCAACTGATAGCCGGCGCCCGCAAACCCAGTCCAATGAAACTCAGACCCGTTTCCGACAGAATAATGCCCGGAATCGCCAATGTCAAGGACGCAATAATGTGGCTCAGGAACGAGGGTACCATGTGACGCAGTATTATTCGCATCTCGCTCGAGCCGCAGAAGCGCGCCGCCATCACAAAATCCTCTTCTCTCATACTCAGAAAGCGCCCGCGTACCACCCGGGCCAGACCGGTCCACCCCACGAACGAAAGAAGAATCGTTACCCCGAAGTACAAGCGAACCACCGGCCAGTCGGCCGGCAGTGCTGCAGCCAGCGCCATGATCAGCGGGATCTCAGGAATCGAGCGGATGAACTCGATCAGCCGTTGAATGGCATTGTCTATCGCGCCGCCGTAGAAGCCGGAAATGCCGCCGAGAAGAATGCCGATTACCAGACTCAAGACGACACTAACCAGACCGATGGTCAGCGAAATACGCGCGCCGTAACACAGCCGCGAGAACAGATCCCGCCCCAGCCGGTCAGCACCCATCAGAAAGATTCCCTGCTCCTCATGGGGAACGTCCAACCCGTAGAGATGCCAGGTCAAGGGAAACTGGCCCCAAAGCTCGTATTCAGTTCCGCGCACGAAAAAGCGAATCGGATGAACGGTTGAATCATCCTCATTGTAAATGTTGCGCAGAGTTTCAGGATCCCGCTCACGGATAATCTTGTAGACAAACGGCCTGCGTAGATTTCCCTCCGCATCTATGATCCGAATCTTCATAGGCGGCACAAACTTATACTTTACAAAAGACTGCTCAGGGTCGTACGGCGCCACGAACTCGGCAAAGGCCGCGATAAAGTAGAGAATGACAACCAGAAAACCAGAGACTACTGCCATCCGGTGCTTGCGAAAACGCCACCACATCAACTGCGAATATGAAGCTACATATATGTCTTCATCTTCGACTAGGTCGGGATCGAAAGCCGCGTCGTCCTCATAGGTTTGGCCTTCTTCTTCATCAGACCTGTCGATCCAGGAACGTTGCAGTGTCTCCATTTACGGTCCTCCGGGTATCCGATACTCCAATCCCCTTGAAGTGAACGGTACCGTCATTCTGTGATGTACGTTTGACCTAAACTGCCTCTCCAGCGATTCTCCAGCCCGTGACCAACTCTGGCCAACCGGTCTAGACCTATCCCGCCCTTTCAGTTACCGATGGGTCGGGCTTGCTGGCATCCCTGGACAGGCCCTCTTACATGAGTATGAGCTTCTTTGAAATACTTCGCCCCTGGTGAATGCGATTGATAATATCGGCCAGCATCGGCGCAATCGAAAGTACGACCACCTTGTCAGAGCGCTTTTCCGCGGGGACGGGAAGCGTGTTGGAAACGACCAGCTTGGCAATACGATCATCGGACTGAAGATGCTCCAGAGCCGAGGGCAGCAGTACCGGGTGCGTAACCGCGAACGCAGCAGTCCCCTCCGCTCCCGCCTCGTACAACGCGTCTATCTGCTTCAAAACGCTCCCGCCGGCCATTATGTCGTCGATGATGATCGGGCGAATACCGGCGATCTCACCGACAACATGGGTCGTTTCAGTTACACTGACGCTCGTGCGCCTCTTGTGCATCACCACCAGCGGCAGATTCAGAAGTTGTGCATAGCGGCCCGCCAAACTGGCTCGGCCGACATCCGGGCTCACAATAGCCGCGTTTTCCCACTCCGGCCGCCGAAAATAGTCCGCCAATATCGGCAAGGCGGAAAGCGGATCCACAGGGATATTGAAAAAGCCCTGGATCGCCCTGGCATGGATGTCCACAAAAATAACGCGGTCCGCCCCCATCATCTCCAGCATATTGGCGATGACCCGCGCGCTGACCGACTCCCTGCCATGGGCCATGCGCTCCTGACGCGCATAGGGGAAATATGGCACAACCACGCTGACACTGTGGGCGCTGGCTCGCCGAAACGCGTCCAGATACAGCATCAACTCCATCACATGGTCATTCACCGGCCCGCAACAGGACTGGACCAGAAAGATATCCTGGTCACGTACGACCTCATCGATCATTACGTGTATCTCGCTGTCTGGCAGACGGCGAGTTGTGGACTGACCGAGCTCCACCCCAAGAGTATCAGCAATCTCCAGAGCCAGCTCCTTGTGAGCAGAACCGCTGAAGATGCGTAACGGGTGATACGACACAGCCGCTCTCTCCTGTCTTGGGGCGCCAAGGGGTCGCTTGAGGGTACCTCTTCCGACCGCGACTATGATAGTCCCTTACCGGCGATATGGCAAGAGACGAGGGCTCCTTTAACCAAAATGGCTCCGGTGTGTTATATGTGTTTGTACGAAGCGCGGCATCGTTGACAGACAGCCGGCAGGTGGGAGAACCGCGATCCCTGGAGGGCTTGCAAATGGACCAAAAACTGTTGGTTGCGACACACAATCAGGGCAAACTTCTGGAGTACAGCAAGCTGTTGCAAGACCTGCCGCTGACGCTTACCTATCTGGATGAAATCGGGGTCCTCGAGGAGGTCGCCGAGACCGGGAAGACCTTCTCCGCCAATGCCGTGCTGAAGGCGCAGTATTACGCCAACCTGACCGGCCTCTGGACCTGGGCCGATGACAGCGGCCTGGAAGTGGATGTCCTGCAAGGAGCCCCGGGTGTTCATTCCGCCCGCTACGCCGGCCCCGGTGCAACCGATCAGGACAAGAACGAGAAGCTGTTGCAGGCGCTGCAACAGCACCCCCGACCATGGACCGCCCGCTTCCAATGCGTTGTTGCCATAACGCGCCCTGTGGCCGAAACCGAAACCTGCACAGGGACCCTGGCGGGACTGATCACCAGCGCGCCGCGAGGATCAAACGGCTTTGGCTACGATCCCATCTTCTTCGCGCCCAACCAGGGACGAACCCTGGCGGAGCTGCCAACCTCTGTCAAGAATAGTATCAGCCATCGAGGGCGGGCATCACTGCAAGCCAAAGCCCTGCTGACAAAACTACTGAACGGATAGAACCGTGCCCAGCGGGCAGCTACTGTATCGATGCCGCGTCCCCCTTTCCTCCGAAGACAAGAGAATACGTAACGAAGAGGAAACTGCGCTCAAACCGTCTGGAGACGATTCCGGATCGGACGCCGGCCAATCCTTAAAGAGTCGCCACTGGACACCCCCAATGTTCTGGTCAAGTCATATCAATGAATTGCCCCGAATCTGTAGTAAGGTAAAGACAGGCAAGAACACCCGGACAAGGAGGAACAGGAGTGAATGACACATTGATTCAACCCGTCGTATTCAATGTCATTACAATTGTGGCGATGTTGTTTTCCCTCTTTCAGATTGTGACAGGAGAATCGGTGCGTCTGACAAGATCGGCTGAAGCCATCGTACTGCTTGAGGAGCTCGCCGAAGACGGCGTCCTCGAAGACGATGCCATTGTTTCGAGCCTCTCTGCCGACCGCGACATGCGAACTCGGCTTGCCAACTACCTGATTGTGACGATGGTCATCGCAATTCTCGCCAATGTGGTCGCCAACTATCTTGGCCGGGGAAGGCATTTTGCAAACACGGCCAGGATTCGTGAACTGGAAGCAGAACTGCGAACATTGCGTGAGGGCTAGCGCCTGCACTTCTCAGGCAGACGGCGACCTGCAACACTGTCCTTCTATCCGGGCTCTCTCAACCCTGGTAGTACACTTATCTGCAATGCAACACCTGCATATTGTCACTTGGCACGTAAGTGCGTTACCTTGTAACCTGATCTCAATTCGGAGTGTTTGGATAGAGAGGATCGAAAATGAATGGCAAACTGCTGCAACCCGTGGTCTTCAACGCAATTACGATTGTGGCGATGTTGTATGCCCTGAGCCAGATGGTCATTGAGGGGCCAAGGCTCCTGGCCAGTTCGACCGGGATCACCTTGGCGCTTGAGCGACTCTTGCAAGAGAGTGAACTGGTGGATGAAAACCTGATCGCGACTTTTGAAGCCGACCAGGATCAACGTAGGGGGCTATTCAACGAAATTATCGTGGTAATGGTTATCGCAATTGTTGCCAACGTCGTCGCCAACTATCTTGGCCGGGGAAGGCATCACGCCAATACTGCCCGGATTCGCGAGTTGGAGGCGGAGCTGAGAGGACTGCGAGGGGAATAGCGCCTCTGGTATTGTTTGCGATTCCCTAAACGCCCTTCGCACTCCGCCACTTCTCGAACTCCGCCAGAGTCTCGTCATTGGGTGGATACACGCCCACAATGCTGGCCCCGCCGGCCACTTTCTCCTGAAAGAACTCTTCCCTGATCTCCTGCTCGTATGCGCCGTGGGCAACTTCCTCCGCCAAATGGGCCGGGATGATTACAACGCCCTCGGCATCGCCTACGACCACATCCCCCGGTATCACCGCCACGCCTGCGCAGCCAATAGGGACCTGCATTTCGACCGGATGATGGGCCACAAATGAGGTGGTGGCGTGGGGTGCCCGGATATACGTTGGCAACTCCAGGCTTCGAAAGAAGGGCGTATCCCGCAGCGCGCCGTCGGTGACGAAACCGGCCGCGCCGCGTTGGGTGATGCGCGTCCCCAGAATGTGGCCGAAGGAGGCCGCGCTGACTTCACCGCGGGCGTCAATAATCAACACATCTTCCGGCCCCACAGCCTCCACCGCCAAACGCTGCACGTTCTTCGTGTTGTCATAGCGTTCATCGGCCAGATCTTCACGCGCTGGAATATAGCGCATTGTGAAGGCGTAGCCCACCATGGGCAGGTCGGGCCGCAGCGGGTACAGACCGGCCAAAAATGTATTGCGAAAGCCATGATTCTGCAGTTGGCTCGTAAGCGTGGCCGTCGAAACCGAACCCAGCTTCTTCTTGGCGTCCGCTGAAATCTCAATTGTTCGGACTGATTTCGTAGTCATCCTCCTCCCAATTCGCCTGTCTTTTCGCTGTTCAATATTGCGAAGCCGCCCCGCTGAACACATCGCTCAAGCAAGATCTGCTTGTCGCCCGTCCTTACTGCTCCAGCCATTTGGCCCGGCCGTACTTGGCCTGAAAGTAAACATACTCATCCTGCCGCGGCGTGGCGACATTGCCCGTAGACGGATAGCGGGCGATCGCATCTTCCAAGATATCCACGCCCAGGCCCGGCGCATCCGGCACCACAATCGACCCGTCGACGATCTCCGGCTGAGGCTGCATCACCTCGTACCGCTGCGGCGCGTCGTCCTCCAGGTGTTCCAGGATCAGAAAGTTGGGCAGAGTCGCCAGCAAGTGAACCGCGGCCATCTCCGCTACCGGCCCCAGTGAACCGTCATGCGGAGCAAAACCAATCCCGTGGGCTTCCGCCATCGCCGCCATCTTCTTCATCTGCATCAGACCGCCGGCCCGGCCCGTATCCGGCTGGATCACATCCACGATCTCCCGTTCGATCAGCTCCCGCACACCGTAGATCTGCGTGTGCCGTTCTCCCGCCGCGATCGGCAGATTGACATGACGCGCAACCTTGGCCAGATTCTCAACATGCTCAGGCGGCACTGGGTCCTCGTAAAAAAGCAGATCAAACTCCTCCAGCGCCTGACCCACCCGGATCGCATCCCGTACACTGAACCAGGGCGGACCGTGCACGTCGGCCATCAGGTCGATCTCCGACCCCACCGACTCGCGCAAGGTGCGAATCTTGGCAATCGGGTTCACCACACCTCCCGTCTTGAGCCCGCTGAAGCCCCGTGCAACCAACTCCTGCGCCCTTTCCGGGTCGTGGGCGTGCGCGTAGAGCCGGATCCGATCCCGGATTTTGCCTCCCAGCAGATTCCAGACCGGCACGCCCAGCGCCTTCCCTTTAATATCCCACAGAGCCATCTCGATGCCAGTGAGCGCGCCCCCACCTACGATGCCCGTCATCCCATGCCCCATCATCGCCAGGTAGATCTTCTGCCAGATGCGCTCAATCAGAAATGGGTCCTCGCCGATCAGAATCTCCCGCAAATCCTGGATCGCTGTCTCCACGACCCGCGGCCAGCCCGACGCTTCGCCCACGCCATAGATGCCCTCATCGGTGAAAACTTTGACAAACAGCCAGTTGCGCTTCGTCCAGCCGCCCCCGGGCACGCCGGCCTGCATCAGATATGTCTTGATGTCAATGATCTTCATCGTGCGTCAGCCCTGTCCTCCGTTTATCCCGGGCCAGTCCCGCCACATATCGTCCGGCGGAGGCTCGTCCTGAACAGCATCCAGATCGGCCCGGCAAAAATCGTACAGCACCGCCTGTCGCACCTTGCTCGACCGGTTGTGGCCTGCCCCATGCCCCATACGGTGATGCCACAGAACAACATCGCCGGCGGAACCGTATGTGTGCACTGGGTCGATCTGCTGAACTGTCCGCCACGCCTCCGTGTCATTCAGCTCCTCTTTACTGACCAGCGGGTTGAACGTGTAGGCCGTCTTGAACGTACGATAAAAGTGCTTGTGGCTGCCGGGCCAAACCGTGAACCCGCCGCCGTCGGGCGGCACATCGCCAACATAGCCCACCACACCCAAGTGAAATGCGTGCGCGTCTACGTGAAAATGAGCCCGCCGCGGCGCCTTGTCCGTATCCGGAAAAACACAGTAGATGCCGCGAATTCGCTCCGGCACTTTCAACTCAGGACCGAGCAGCTGCTTTGCGACCGCCTGCAGCTCTGGATTCCCGTAAAGGAGCTCGATCATCCACGGCTCAAAGCTGCGGTCGCGGTATTTCCACGTAAAGCGTGAGTCCGCAAACGCGCCCACCCACGAATCCGGGTCGTCCCGTTTCAACTCCTTGGGTGCCACATCCCACCACGCGTCCCGCGTCTGGGCCATCAACTCCGGATCCAGAACCTTTCGCAGGATCAAGTAACCGTTGTCGCGAAAAAAATCCACCTGCTCGGACGTCAATGCTTGACTCATGGTAACCCTTACTCTCTCCACTATGTCTGAACTTTGCTCTGTAGCTTTCAGCAAGACCATGCCATTGCCGAAGTTACTCCAAACTGAAAACTCGAAACTGAAAACTATCCTGGCCCGACGACTGCCATCCGCATTGACGCATATTGCGTGTTGAAGAGACTGTGATCCCCCGTTTCAACGACGATCTGCCACATGCTCCGCGTCATCGCTTCCCATCTCTCGGCATACGCCGGATCCTGTGCCAGATTGTTCATCTCAAAGGGATCGTCGGCCAGGTTGTAGAGCTCATCGTAATCGAAGCCGTTGTGGACGAGTTTCCAGTCCCCGTCCCACAGCAGCCGCTGGCTGATAATATATCGCCCGCCGTAGTACTCGGCAAAGCCCTGCTGGTAGGCCGAGGTGTCATGCGGGCTGGCCAGCACCGGCGCAAAAGAGCGGCCGTCGATCTCGCCCAGCGGCTGCGCCCCCACCAGTTCCAGCAATGTCTCCCCCACATCCTGCAGCCCAACCCGGGCGTCGCTCACCGCCGACTCGGCAACGCCCGGCCCAGCCACCACCATGGGGATGTTGTACGCTTCTTCAAACGCGCCGATATTCTTGCAGTACAGCCCGTGCGCGCCCAGAAAATCCCCATGATCCGAGGTCATCACCACAACTGTGTTGTCCAGCTGCCCTGCCCTTTCCACCCGCTCCAACAGCCGCCCAAACTGCTCGTCGATCTCGCTGATAGAGGCATAGTAGCAGGCCGCGGCCTCGCGGTGTTCCCGGTCCGTCCAGTCGCTCCACATCTGCGCAGACCGCTTGTAGAGATTCGGCTGCCCGTTCAAGCCGTTGTGAACATTCGGCTGTAGCGGAATCGAGTCTACATCGTACTGCGCGAACGCCTCCTCGTGGCAATAAAAGGGGTCATGTGGTTCCGTGAAACTGACAAAACAGCACCAGGGCTGATCGCCGTCCACAGCTGTGTCAAGGAAAGCCAGCGCCGCGTCCGACTTTTTACCCATACCGCGTTCGCTGGCCGGCAGATCACAGACTCCGTAGAAGCGGTTCGGCTCATAACCGGGCGGGCTGTCCAGGTAGCGCTCCAACGAAAAGTTTACGTCGTGCCAGTCGCGGAAGCCGCCCAGTTCTCCCTGCTGCTGCCAGCCAAATTGGGTCAGTTCGTTCGAACGCTCCACATGCCACTTGCCAAAGTATCCGGTGCGGTAGCCCGCCTCGGTCAGCCGCTCCGCCCAGTGCGGATGATGCGTCCTCAGCACCGCCTGATCGTCGTCAACCGTATGCACAACATAGAGCACCCCGTGATTGTGGGGCAGCAACCCGGTCATCAGGCTGGCTCGCGCCGGCGAGCAGACCGCGTTGGGCGTATACGCCCTGCGGAATCGCACACCTCTGGCCGCCAGCCTGTCCAGATGCGGCGTCTGGCACGGGTTATCCGGCTCCAGCACCCGGCCCTGCATCTGGTCTGTCATCAGAATGAGAATGTTGGGAGAGGACATCAAACTTTTCCTTTTGTCGGAGAACTGTCTGCCGCGCGGTTTCGAAACAAGCCGCCCCATCAATAGCCGACCGCATACCCGTCCCGCCGCGGGTCGGAGCCGCCGATCAGCGCGCCCGACTCAGGATGCACCGCTATCGCCTGCGCGCTGCCCGGGCCGCCCCAGTCACCCACCAGCTCGAGCTCGTGCCCCCTCTGCGCCAGCTCCTCCCGAACAGATTCCGGGAAACGGTCTTCCACCTGCAGGTTGTTGGAGCAGACATGCGGTATCGTCGATTCCATCGGATTCTGCAGACTGCGCCAGCGCGGCGCCGCAACCGCCTCCTGCGGCGTCATGCCGAAATCGAGCATATGCGTAACAAGCTGCAGATTCGTCTGCACCTGCGTATCCGCGCCCGGCGTCCCACACGTCAGGACCGGCTTGCCATCCTTCGTGACAATCACGGGATTCATCGTATGGCGCACACGCTTGCCCGGCATCAGGCAGTTCGGATGACCCTCCTCCAGATGCCAGTAGGTCATACGGTTGTTCAGCAAGATACCCGTGTCGCCCGCGACCAGGCTGGAACCGAAACCCGACTGGATGCTCTGCAGGATACACACTAGGTTCCCCGCCCGGTCCGCCGTACAGAAACAGGTCGTATCCTCATGCGCTTCCGGTCCGCCGGCCGCGACATCGACCGCCGCCCGGTTCATGTCGATACGCTCGGCCTGCTCAGCCGCATACGATTTCGACAGCATGCCCTCTATAGGGATATCGACCCACTCAGGATCCGCCATATACTTTTCACGGTCGGCAAAAGCCAGCTTCTTGGCCTCCACCATCAGATGGATGCTCTCCGCCGTATTGCACCCCAAGCTCTGCAGATCGAACAGCTCAACCATATTCAGTTCCTGCAACAGGATATGACCGCTCGAATTAGGCGGCATCTCGTAAACCTCGTAGCCGCGATAATTGACGTGGATAGGCTCTGCCCAATGCGCATGATAGTCGCCAAGGTCCTCTTCGGTGAAGAGGCCGTCGCGGGAACGGCTGAATTCTATAATCGCTTTGGCGATTTCGCCCTCATAGAGAGTGTTGCGCCCATCCTGCGCGATCTTGCGCAGGGTGGTACCGAGATTGCGGTTGCAGAGCAACGAGCCGGCCGCGATCGGTTTTCCGTCGTTGGTGTAGATGGCCCGCGTGAGCGGGTCCGACGCAAACCGCTCGTGTTCCCCCTTCAGGCCATTCGCCAGTTGATGGCTGACCGGGAAGCCGTCTTCACAGTGCGAGATCGCAGGCCCAAAAACCTCTCCCAGCGGCAGCGCCCCGTACCGCTCATGCGCCAGCAGCCATCCGTCCACAAGGCCGGGTACCGACACACTGCGGATCCCCTTCATCGGAATCCCGCCATCCTTCAGATAGCGTTCGCGCGTGGCCGCACCGGGAGCAGGACCGGTCGCGTTCACCGCGGAAACCTGCCCGGTCTCCGCCCAGTAGATCAGTATGAATCCGTCCCCACCGACCCCGGAACCGGCCGGCTCTACCACGCCCAACGCGGCTGCCGTGGCAATCGCCGCGTCCACCGCATTGCCGCCAGCCGTCAGAGTCTGGATCCCCGCCTGCGAAGCCAGGGCATGTCCTGACGCAACCATCCCGTTACTGCCCATCACCGACGGCCGAAACGCCGAAGCCGTCATACCGTGTGGCGATTCCATTCCGCACCTCCTACTATCTGATACGCTCTAGCTTAGTGATTGCAACGACAGACCACTATCTCCTAACAACTGACCACTAACCACTAACCACTGCCCTTCACCGCCCCATCGCATACGCGATCTGCCCACGCGGCGAGGCGCCGGCAGAGATAAGTCCGCTCTTCGGGTCGAATGTGATGGCAAGCACCTTGCCGTGGTTCCACGCCCCGCCCACCGTTATTTTGTGGCCTCGCTCAGTGAGCGTATCCCGCACCGATTCGGGGATACGCGCCTCCAATGTGAGGCTGCCCGGCTTTGCGTTGTGCGGATAAAAGGAGTTGGGGAAATGATTTGTGTGGAAAGTTGGCGCGTCGATCGCCTCCTGCAGGTTCATCCCGAAATCGATGACGTTCAGGAAGAACTGCAGCGTCCACTGGTCCTGGCTGTCGCCGCCGGGCGTCCCGAATGCCATAAAAGGCTCGCCGTCCTTTGTCGCCAGCGAGGGCGTAAGGGTTGTACGCGGCCGTTTGCGCGGCGCCAGCGCGTTGGCATGACTCGGATCCAGGTAGAACATCTGCCCGCGCGTCCCCAACGGGAAACCCAGCCCTTCTACGACCGGCGAAGACGGGATCCAGCCGCCGCTCGGCGTTGCTGCGAACAGATTGCCCTCGTGGTCAACCGCATCGGCGTGCGTCGTATCGCCTGTGTAGACCTTCGGATCCGCTTCCGCATGCGTGGGCCTGCTGGCCGGAGCATCACCGGGCCGCAACGCCAAGGATGCGCTGCTGGCATCGATCAGTTCTCGACGCGCGGCCGCATACTCCTTTGAAAGGAGGCGGTCCAGCGGCACGTCCACGAAGTCCGGATCACCGTAGTACTGCTCACGGTCGGCGAATGCCAGCTTGGACGCTTCGACCACGGTGTGGACGTAGTCGGCTGAATTGTGTTCCAACGCGCCGAGGTCATAGCCTTCGAGCAACGCCAACTGCTGCAGGAAGACAGGGCCCTGGCACCACGTATTGCACTTGTGCACATCGTAACCGCGATAATTGAACGTGACCGGCGACTCTACCTTGGTCGTGTATTCATGAAAGTCGGCTTCTGCCAGGAGGCCGGTGTTGCACTGGCCGCTGGCGTCGCGCACCTTCGTATCGCGCTGAAAGGCGACGATCTTTTCGGCAACGGGCCCTTTGTAGAAATAGTCGCGAGCCGCCGCAATCCCAGCCTCGCGACCAAGGTGACTGTTGCGTAACTCGGCGTCAACCGTTCCCTTGAACGTCTCCGCCCAGTCCGGATTGGCCAGGATCTCGCCCACCTCCGGCGCCCGCCCGTTCGGCAAATAAGCCCGCGCCGAGCTCGGCCATTCGTTCTCGAATTTCTCCATGAGATTGGTCAAGGAACCTTGCAGCCCCGGGTAGACCGGAAACCCTTCTTCCGTCAACTCGATCGTCGGCTCCAGAACATCCTTGAGCCGCAAGCGCCCAAACTGCTCCAGCGCCGTCGTCCACGAGCCGAACGCGCCCGGCACCGTCGCCGGCAAAAAGCCGTCGCCCGGTATGATTTCGATTCCCCGTGAACGGAACCATGCGATGGTGGCGGCCTTCGGCGCGTAGCCCTGCCCGTTGATGGCGTACGCTCGCTTCTGCCGCGCGCTATAGATCAGGATCGGTACCTCGCCGCCGATGCCGTTCGACTGCGGCTCAAGCACGTTGAGCGCAAGACCTGCCGCCACACCGGCATCGATCGCATTGCCCCCTTTATCGAGCATGCGTGCGCCGGCCTCCGCCGCAAGATAGTGTCCCGCCGTGACGACACCGTGGCGGCCCATGAAGACCGGGCGTGTTGTGAATGACATCGGTTTTCTCCCTATGCTCGGGCCCATGCCCATCTTCTGGAGGTGCTGGCGCAGCGTTACTTGCCCCAGTCTTCGCGGGGCGGCCAGATGATCGAGGCGCCAATAGCCTTGCCTTCTGGTCGCTCAGCAACCCAATCCTGAGTGGTATCCCGCCACCTGATAAAGTGCGGCGTCTCCATGTGCGCCTGGAACGCGGCCTCGTCGACATAGACCTCATACAGCCAGATCTTGTTCGGATCGTCGCCATCCCGGATCACATCAAATCGCAGACATCCGGGCTCATTCTTCATCGAACCTATGGCGTCTGCCTTTATCTCTTCAATGAACCGATCGGTGAACGCCTCTTTGATTATGAGGGGGGCGATGATGACATACATGCTTGTCTTTCTCCTCTATGCGATTTGGGGACTGACACGACTGTTGGTTGACTGCCTGGGGAAGTGGGAATGCCCTACAATCTGGTAGCCTATCACAATCTGCAACAGATTGCGATTCAAACCGCGACGTTCGCCAGCGACGCGCGCCGGATTTCATCCAGTTCGCCGGCACTGAAAACGCCTGCTCGGAACAGATTGCGGTACTCGTCCGACACACTCTGATCAAAGATCATCGGATCATCCGAATTGATCGTAACCGGGACACCGTTGTCAAATAGGAGGCGGATGGGGTGGCTCGCCAGGTCAGCCGCCGCATCCAGCATCACGTTGCTCGTCGGGCACACATTCAACCGAATCCGGTTCTCTGCCAGCCAGCGCATAACCTCCACCGATTCGGCCGCGCCGATCCCGTGCTGAACTTCGGCCAACCCAAGCAGCTCGACCGTCCGCCGGACCTCCTCCGCGCCCCCGAACTCCCCCACGTGCGCCTTCAGCTTCATGCCCGCGGCGCTTGCCTTCGCATACAGCGACTCAACCTCTTCAGGCTCACACGCCTCCTGGTGGTCGTACAGGTCAATCGACTGAAAAAAGCCTGACTCAACTGCCTCATGCGCCCTCGCCATCAGTTCCGGGTCGGCCGCGGCCTGCCGGGGAATACCCAGTTCCGGGCGAAATTCGATCTGCGGTCGATACCGCGCGGCCAAAGCGCCGATATGCCTTTCGACCCCGGCCATACCATCTGCATAATACGCCGCCCGCCGGATATCAATGCTCATCTCCAGCACAACCACACCGTCCCCTATCGCGTCACGAATCGCAGACTCCACCACGAACTCAATGGTCTCGCGGTTTCGCAAGTGGGGGTCCAGAACGTCCATGGCATATACTATCATTCCCCCCAGCTTATTCATCTTGGCTGGCGGAGGCTCCAGCCTGCAATCCAGGCGTCTCTCCAGGTTTTGGCGGCGTGTGCTGAAATAAGCATGGCAGTGCAGGTCGACTTTGGGGGCAGCCCGCAATCCCACCTGATCATCCTCTTTGAGGGCGTCTACGAAATTGGTCTTCATTTCGAGGTCTAATTCACTCCGGTCCCGTTTCACAGTCCAATTGTAACCACAAGAACACAATCATCTCGCGACTCTGATTGAAGTGACCCAAGGCTTTTCTCTCTCCTTTTCACAATCATCCCCATTATTTGCCGCAGTTTCTGACCACTGATCACTGACCACTGATCACTGCAGTTGTGCGGTCGGGCCTTCGGCCCTCCCTTGTGCGGGGGGATTCCCCCCGCAACGCCCCCCATCGTATGCCCGACCGTCGTGGACAATTGGAACGGTTGAGACAGCGACCAGTGTTCGCACCCCGCGCCACCACTGTAGGGGCAGGCCTTGTGCCTGCCCAGTGCCTCCCAATAGATGGGCGGCAGACAACTCCAGACACCGCTGGCATGAATCCCCCACCTGACCATCTCCAACCCAAATCTGGGATGCACACACCCTATATGGCCTGAAAGTTACGTCTGATCCATACAGGCATGCCTTCCTCACCGGTTCTCACGAAATCCAGCCGGCACTGTCCCCGAGCAGCGCTTCAAGATAGATTCGACTCATCCTTGCCGCCTCTCGCGCCGGTCGCGGCGCACGCGGCGTTCCATCCAGCTCCACGTTGACCCAACCGTCAAAGCCCCCGTTCTCCGCGAGAATGGCGAATATCTCAGGCATGGGCAGGGCACCGTTTCCTATCGGCTCGTAGTTCACATAGCCGCTGCGGTCAACCTCCTTTCCATCGGCGTCGCGCTCGTAATTCCCGTTCCAGTCCTTCAGATGCACGTGGACGATGCGGTCGCGGTACGTGCGCATCACCTCCAGAATATCGCTGCCGCCTTTTGCGATCTGCCCCGTATCCGGCGCGAAACCGATCAGCGATGCATCGACAAGGCCCATAATGGTGTCGATATCTTCCCGGGTTTCGATTGCCGTCCCCGTGTGCGGATGCAGCCCGGCCGCAAGGCCGTTCTGATGGCAATACTCTCCGATCTGATTCAGCGCGTCGGCCAGCCGCCGGAACTGGTCCGGAGTATAACCGTCTGCGGGGCGCGGACCGCCCTGCAGCACAAGCGTCTCTCCCCCGGGCAGCGCACGTAGCCCATCCGCCTCTCGCCGGGCCGCCTCCAGATCGGCCGCCGCCGTATCCGGATTGATCCACTCCTTATAGCAGTATGCCGCGCCGGTTGGGATGCCAATACTGTCGACCAGGCCGCGATATCCGCCCGGCCTGCTCCCATCAAGCTCGAGAATTATGAAAGCAAAAGTCTCAAAGCCCTGATAGCCCAGCTCGGCAGTATCGCGGTACGCCTGTTCAACATCCCCCGGAATTCCCCAGGTGATCCCAGTATGGCCAATCTTCATAGTACTCTCCTCAAAAAATGCCAGGTTGTTTTGTTGCCCACAGACTACCGACGTTCTACATAATGCGGAATCCACCGTCCACGTACAGAGACTGCCCCGTCACGTAGCTGGCCTTGTCCGAAGCAAGAAAAGCCGCCACCTGCCCAATTTCGTCAGGCTCGCCTGCACGCTGAAGCGCGATTTTTTCCAGCACAATCGGCAGGATCTCAGGGTCCTTCATCACCCAGCTGGTCATGTCCGTGTCGATCAGACCCGGATTGATGCAGTTGACGCGAATATTGTGCTCCGCCAGTTCAACCGCAAGATTCGCAGTCAACGCCTCCACGCCCCGCTTACTCGGCGCATAGTGCGCCCGGCCCGGCAACACCATCCCCGCCTGTACCGACCCGATATTGACGATCGCGCCGCCCTTCCCACCGGCGATCATCTGCCGGACCGCCGCCTGCGCGCACAGAAACTCGCCCCGCAGGTTGATGTTGGTCACGCGCTCCCACTCCTCCGGCGTGATCTCCAGAAAGGGAACGATCGACTCTACGCCGGCATTGTTCACCAGAATATCCAGGCCGCCCAACTCCGCAACCACCCGGTCCACCATCGCCTGAACCTGGTCCGGCTCGGCAACATCGGCCATAGCCACCATCGCGCGACCACCCGAATCGCGAACCTCCTGCGCCACCGCCTCGGCCTGTTCCGCGCCCTCTACGTCGTTGACGGCCACGTCGGCCCCCTCCGCCGCCAGCGCCAGGCAGATGCCTCGCCCTATCCCTCGGCGCCCACCGGTTACCAGCGCAACCTTCCCTTGCAGAATTCCCATCTCTACTCTCCTTTCCCCTTATCAGTTTCAGACCTGACGCGCCATCTCTCACGCTCGTTCGGAGAAACATGCCTCCCCGTTTCATCTCCCTGCGGAGGAAAATCCCCTGTTTCGCACATCGCCAGGAAAGGATTGTCCCGCACCTCGACCGGGAATCTGATAACGGAACGCCGCCGCGCCGACTCATAGATGCCGATCATCACCTCAGTCACCTTGCGGCCGTTTTCGCCATCCAATGGATGAGGCGCCCCCGTCTCGATCGTCTCGATCAAATCCTTGACCTCAAGCCCAATTGCGCTCACAGGAGCTGGCCATTCAATCTTTATGTCCTCGAATTCGCTGCCCCGGAAGATGCGCACCGCAGGCGTAGACTCGAGATCAGCGATTTTGAACACGTCGCCGTAGAGTTCCAGCCTGCCCTCACTGCCATGAATGATGAAATGGTGGTAACGATGGCGCTCGTCGCTCCAGCTGGGGTCCAACGAACGCTGCCGCCTGATTCCGCCCTCTCGCGCCGCCTCACGTGCTATCCAGCCCCACACCATGCTGGCTCTTGTCCCGTTCGTGAACGCCAAAAAGGCAAGACCCGCGTTTTCGCAGCGGTGACCGTAATACTCATAGCCTTCATGCCCGTCTACCTGCCCGAGCAGGTGGTCGACCTCCGGCTCTCCCAGCAGCGCCAGTAACATATGGATCGTGTGCGTCCCGTCCGTCATCAGGCAGCCGGCCTTGAGCGAGGCCTCCGCCGAGACTACGTTTCCGATCGCGCCGTCGGCAATCAGTTCACGGGCGCGTGCATACTGCGGCATATAGTAGCGCTGGTGGCTGATGGTCAGCCGCGACCCGGACGCCCGGCAAGCCCCCAGCATCTCGTCCGCCTCCGCCAGATCCATCGCCATCGGCTTTTCGCACACGATCCCTTTCGTCCCCGCCTGCGCCGCCGCCACCACCATGGAGCAATGCAACGCATCGTGTGTCACCACCGACACCAGATCCGGCTGGACCTCAGCCAGCATCTGCTTGTAGTCAGTGAACAACCCCTCAGCGCCCGTCTCCGCGGCAAAAGCCTGCAGTGCATCCTCAGAGATATCCGCCCCCGCCACGATCGGAATGCCCAGCTCCTTGTACGCATGCATGTGCCCCCGGGCCATCCGACCACAGCCGATCACCGCGGCTCTGTAATCTGTCATTGTAATTCCCCCTGGTGGAAGTCAGTGCCCAATTGCTGGTGCCGGCAACGGGTCACTGAGTTAGGCATCCCCGACGCGCGCCACCGTCTCGTCGCGCAGACGTCGCGCATAGTCGACATTATACTGAAGCCGGGCCGGAATGACCGCGGCCCAATCGATATCCCTGCTCTCCTCCGGACGCGGATGGAGACCGGCCTTCACCTGCCGCTCGCCCCGCCACAGATGCCGCACAAAGCGGGCCATGCGGGTCGGCGTCAGATCGGTGAAACTCTCCAGAAACGCCTCGTCATACAACGGAATCGGGATAAACCCTCCGCTGTCCTCAATGTTCAGATTAACGTTCGGATTGGCCCGGTATAGGATCTCCACGACCGCCGGCAGATCGACTAGGCCGCGCCCCAAGGGTGCGCCCCCCAGCCAGTTATACCCCTCTTGAGTTGGATAGATGCACGTGTCTTTGAAATGGGTCGTATGTACGTAAGGAGCCAGCGCCCGCGCCGCGTCAACCGGATCCTCGAGCAGCCCCAGCGCATTGGCAGTATCCAGGTTGACCCGTACGTGCGCCGAACCAACTTCCTCAATGATCCGCACAAGTTCCAGCGAAGTCAGATCGACATGCAGCTCCATCGTGATCATCACGTCGAAGTCCGCAGCTATCAGGCTCAACTCGCGCAATACCTCGATCGTCAGCTCGATCTGTTCTGCCAGTGTCGGCGCAGAAAACGTGCGCTCCTTGAGCAGGCCAAAACAGGTATTCAGGAACGGCGCGTTCAACTTCCTGGCCAGCGGAAAGAGAGGCTTCCACTCCTCCACCATTGCGGGAACCGTCCGCCCGCTCTGCCCTGGATTGACACCGGCGCCCGCCAGTTCAAGATACAGCCCGTGGACCTGTGCTTCCGCGGCCAGTTTTTCCACGTAAGTATCGTCGCGGCCCTGCAGAAGCCTCGCCGAAAAATGCAGGCCCTCCAGTCCATGGGCCCTCGTCAATTCAAGGAGCTCCAGGGGATCAAGGCTTACAGCCTTAAGCGTAAGGGCGTCAAGACCAACTTTCATAGGTGCTCCCCTCTAGGTATTCGCCAACAGGACCCCAAATTCACGAGCCGCCCCTCAAAACTAGGCCAGGGCTTCGCCCATCTTAACCGCCTGGAATGTCTTCATCCGCACCAGCAGCCAGAGAGTGCCCACCGCGGCCGCCAGCACCATGATCAGCATGGCCAGCACCAGCTGCGTTACATCGTCCCACGCGATCTGCACCACAAATGGCGGCACCAGGTCTGCCTGATCGTACCCAATCTGGTAGAAGGGAATGAATAGATAACTGCTTAGCAGCCCCAGGTAGCTGCCCGCGGCGATGCCCACCGTTGTAACCGTCACCTGTTCGCCGCCAAGCGAAAGGACAAGCTGACTCGTCGAAAGACCCATCGCCCGCAATATGCCCAGCTGAATGAATCGCTGCCGAAACGACAGCGCTGAATAGATCACCAGTGCCAGCATACTCAGGACGGCCACAGCGATAAAGCCCACCGACAGAAATCCGAACAGCCCGACCCGGGCCGGCCTGGCCTGCGCCTCCGCCAGCTCCGAATGCGCATCCTCCATCGACAGTATCCTGTAGCCAAGATCGTCCAATGAACTCACCAGGATTTCCGGATCAATGGCCTCCTCCGTGGCCAGCCAGACCCTGTAAGGGACCTCGTGGCCAAGGAGGGAAAAGATGTAATTGAGGTTGGCCACAAAGAACTCTCCATCCTCCGGATAGACCGTCGGAAACAGCTCCATGGCCCCCACAATCTGAAAGTCAAACGTCGCATTGCTTGCGGAAACGAGCCCGCTCAGCGCGATCGTATCGCCCACCTGTAGCCCAAGCGCCTCCAACATCGACTGGCTGACGATGACCCCGCCATACTCCAGCGCCAGCGCATTCATGAGCGACCCCAAGGAGTCGTCCGCAAAGTCCGGTCGGAAATAGGCGACCTCCGGAAACTGGCTGCGGTCAATGCCGAAAAGCCTGCCGCTCACCAACCTGCTGCCAACGCGCGTCGATACGGGAAACTCGCCAATCCGGGTCGCCGCCCTCACCCCAGGCGCCTGCCGGTGCTCGTCAACCGGCAGATTGATCCAGACAAACTCCTCTTCCCCCTCCTCTACCGGAACCCCGTCTTCAGAGGGCAGTATCCGCAGCGCCGCCCCCTCGGTCAGCGTGATATCCGCGCCCACCTCGTAGAAAATGCGCGCCACCAGGTTGGCATCCAGCGTGCGCGCCATCGATGCCGTGAAGGTTCCAAGGCTTGTGGTCAGGATCAGGAGCAGCAACAGGCTGGTGTATATCCTGCCCGTGCGCGCAAGATTATAGAACGCCAGCAGCATCGAGATCCCGCCCAAACGCGCCCACAGCATACTCAGAACTAGCGCGATGATGGGGAAGAGACGCACGGCCACCAGCGCGACCGCCAGAATAAAGAGCGCCGGGGCCAGAAAAAGCAGCGGGTTGTCCAGCGGGTCCGTGGGCACATCCGCCTGCAGGAAGGCGATCCGTCCCTGGGTCCTGAGCAAGTAATAACCGTAACTCGCTACGCCCAGCAGCAGAAAGTCGAGGTACGAACGCTCCCAGAAAGAGCGGCGCTGACGTCGGCTTATCTCCTGCTTGGCTTCGACAATCGCCAGCCGCGCCGCCCCCATGGCCGGCAGCACCGTAGCAAAGAGGGCGCCGCCCACCGCGATAACCGTATACGTCATACTGGTCGTCGTCGTCTCAATCTGCAGCGGCGTCTGCGCCTCAAATGTCATGAAGTAGCGCGTCCCGCCTATGAACTGCGCCACCACTTGCCCCAACAGCGGGCCAACTGCCAGCGCAACGATCCCCAGCGTAGCGCCTTGCAGCAGATAGATTGAGAAGATCTGACCGGTCGTTGCCCCCCGGCTCTTGAGGATCGAAATCTCAATCTGCTGTCGTTTTACCATGCTGTCGGCAATGAGAACGATGAAGTAGAGTACAAGCCCCAAAATGGGAATGCTGAAAAGAAGCAGCAAAATCGCCTGGGTCGAAGCAACCAGCCGGTATCGCCTCAGCGCGGAAACCGGCGACAGTTCCAGATACGTCGTCGATATCCGGCTCTTGATCTGCCGGTCGACGCGACTGACTCTGCCCAGGAACCGGTCCACATCCTCCGCGCGAACCGAGTCGCCGTCTACCACCCTGTACCAGCCGACATCGGTCAAGGCGTGCGGAACTCTCGCCCCAATCTCGCTGATGTAGGTGTTTTCGGGGATCAGGAAAACGTTCGCGAAGGACAACGGCGGCAGGTGCCAGGTGGCGCTGCCTTCTGGGCGGGGAATCCAGATCCCTGCAATACGTATCGGTATCTCCAACCGCACTGTATTGCCTGTCGAAGTGCGTGCGCTTGGGTCGAAGAGAGTATACGCCTCCCCCACCTGCAATCCGGCCTCCACCGCGAAATTCTCGCTGACGAGGACGTCTACGACCTCGTCATTGCTCCCCTCAACGCTTCCCTGCGCGGGGAATTCGCCCTCGGCAACGGAAACGTACTCCTCAAGGCGGTCGATAAAGCCAAGGTAGCCTCGCAATAGAGGCTTGTCCCGCAGTTCATACTGTCCGTCACGTTTGGGAAACACCTGGAAGAGATCGCTCTTCACATAGTGCATGTCCGACCGGTGTGGTAGACCCAGATCCTGGTTGTAACGGGTCTCCATGTACTGATTCAGAAGCTGATACGCCTCCCAATCGGCGCCTTCGACGCTGGAGCCCTTTACATAGTGATAGAAGAAGGAGAAAGCGGAGCGGTTTGGTACGGTCTGCAACTCGTGCTGCAGCAAGGAGCGGTTGGCCGCGTCAGTGTACATCGGCGGCGCCGATGCCAGCGCCACCACGACACTCCAGCCGAGCAGAAGACATAACGTCAGCACCGGTTCGGAACTGAAACGCCGGAGAGCGATTCTCCATAGGCCAAGATAGCTGTAAATGGAACGCATTGAAATGTGCAGGAGAGACCGCAGCGCTCCCAAGCAGCTTACATCTTGATGGCGCCGGAGCTAAGCCCTTCGACAAACAGGCGGCTCGTAAATGCGAACAGGATAATGAGAGGAATCGAAGCGATCACATAACCCGCCATCAGTGGACCCCAGATTGTGTACCAGGCCGTTCGAAACGCGTAAAGTCCGATGGTCAGGGTCATCAGTTCGTTACTGCGGAGTGTAACCAGGGGCCAGATAACGTCGTTCCATGTGCTGAGAACGTGCATAATCGCGACGACGCCAAGAATCGACTGCGACAGCGGGATGCCAATGTGACGGAATACCTGCAACTCATTGGCGCCGTCGATCCGCGCCGCTTCAAACATCTCGCCCGGCAGAGCCTCGAAAAACTGCCGCAGGATGAAGATGGCAAATACCTGCCCGCCCGCAATGTATGGGGCGATCAAAACCCAGCGCGTATTCAGGAGGCCGAGGTCCTTGACCAGCAGGAAGGCCGGAATCAGGGTAAGTTCCCCTGGCACCATCAACAGGGCCAGCACGCCGAAAAAGAACAGCTCCCTTCCAGGGAAGGGATAACGCGCAAACGCCCACGCTGCAATCGCCGCCAGAATGACCATGCCAACCACCGAGGTGCCGCTGGTGATTATGCTGTTTAAAATGTAGCGGGAGACGATGCGCCAGGCTTCAAGATAGTTGTCGGGGTGGAGCGGAAACGTGACAGTGAACGGGTAATGGTCGAACTGCGGGATATCCTTGAACGAAATGATTATCGTGATGATGAATGGCAGAAACATGAAAAACAGGAAGCCACCCAGTCCCAGATGGCGCCACCAATCCCCCGTGCGCCAGGCGCGGCGCCAGCCGGCGCCCAACGACATGCGTTGCACCGGTTGCGGTTGTCCTTCCAGTACTGTCATCGCTCAACTCTCCTGTCGTCAGGGTGACCCTGCCCCACTCCCTGACCGGCGCCTCGGCGCCCTTTGTTCACGAACCGCTGGCCGCCTAATAGTCACCCGTTTTGACGAACTTCACATTGATGATCGTCAGACCCATAATCAGCACAAACAAGAACATACCGATCGCGGACGCATATCCCATCTTGTTCCACAAAAAGGCGTTGTTATACATCCACAGCCCGGGCACAATGCTCGCCGTCCCCGGCCCGCCGGCCGTCATCACAAAGACCGCTACCCAGCCCTGCAGGCCGCCGATGACCGCCAACACGATGATCAGCTTGAACTGACCGAGAATAAGAGGAATGTCGATCGCGAAGATTCGCCGCAGACCGGAGCATCCGTCTACCAGCGAACTGTCTATCACCTCATCTGAGATGCCCTGCAGGCCCGCCAAATAGATAAGCACGGTGACACCGCCCACCCACGGGAACCCCATGAACGTAACCGCATAAAGCGCCGTTTTCGGGCTGCCCAGCCACGGCTGCTGCCAGTCCTCCAGCCCGACCCCCTCCAGGAAGGCGTTCAAAAGGCCGTGCGTGCCGTCATAGATGAACTGCCATAGCAGTAAGATGACGATGCCCGGCACCACAGCTGGCAGGATGGTCAGGACGCGATACGTGTACTTGTGGACATTGCTGCGCAAGTTGAAGATCAGTTCAGCGACAATGAAGGGAAACGTCACCGCGCTGATCACCCGCCATGAAGTAAGCAGGCTCACATGGCGCAACGACTTGATGAAAATGTCATCCTTGATGAAGAGCTTCTCAAAGTTGCCCAGCCCCAAAAACTCCGGCTGCAGACCAATGTCCCACTTGAAAAAGGCCCTGTACAGCCCCATAAAGGCCGGGTAATAGTTGAAGGTCAACAGCAGCGCAAAAGTGGGGACCAGCATCAGGTAAACGAAACGGTACCGATAGATACGCTGCCCAAGCGTGGCCTGCCTCTCCTGCGGCGCCCGTAAGTCTGCCATCGTGGCGCTTGACGCAGGCGCGCGAATCTCTTCTGTTGTCATTGCGCTATTCCCGTTTCTACAGCGCAGGCGGGCTCCACAACCCTTTCACCGTGGAACCCACCTGCCCTAATCGGCCTTGTGTTTCTAGCCCTTAGTAAACATCCTCGGTAAGTTGAAGCTCACTAAAAACTAGAAACTGACGACTAAAGAACTCTCTTATCCGCAGTCCCAGCCGTTCTTCTCAATCGCCTCATCGGCATACTCAAGAAGCAGCTCATTGATCTTCTCTGCCGCCTCATCCTGCGTTACGACGTCCAGCTTGAAGTCGGTCCAGATGGCTGAGATTTTCTCGCGCTGCTCGGTGCCGATCTTGTCGGGATAGGTGACCATACCGGCCTCGCCCAACCCTTCGGTGATGGCGCGCAACGGCTCCTTCAGATCGGGATTGACGTCAACGCCCTTGATATTGGGCAGGAACGTGCCCGTCTCCGAAATCATCCGGCCGGCATTCTGCGGCGCAGTCACGTATCGCAGGAAGTCCACCGCCAGCGGCACAATGCCATCCCGCTCCGTCTTGGTCGCCAGCGCCCACTGGGCCGCAGTGGCGCCCCCGATCGGTGGGGCCGCTTCGCCAATTGCATACGGCGAATCCGCCTCCGTGATGGTGGGAGCGTAGAATGTGCTCCACTCGAAATCAACCAGTGGATCGGCCTTGAGATAGCCGAAGCGCCAACTGCCGTCTTCAAATACAGCCACATCTTTTTGGAGGAACTTGCGGTTGAAGTCCGCGCCCTCGGCCGCCCAGTCCGGCGCCAGATAGGGAATCAACTGCTTGACCAGCCGGAACCATTCGCCATATTCGGGGTCTGTGGCACTGTAAAGCCCGTTCTTCATGGCGCAGCCGACCTCTTCCAGGGAAGCGACGCCGCCGTCAGCGTTGATAATATCATCCTTCTTGGCGTAGAGCATCGCGCCAACCTGGGACTGGTACCAGGCCAGCCTGGCGTTGGGAATTGTATCTGTCCCCAGTAGCGCCTCCTGCACCTCAATCCACTCACCGTACGTGCTCGGAGCCGAAAGGCCATGCTCGTCGAAAACGTTCTGGTTGAAGAAGAAGAACGTCGTCACCAGGTCGATCGGCACGACATAGTGCTTGCCGTCCGGACCGCGCTTCGCCTCGGTAGGAATCTCATAGAACTGGTCCAACCAGCGCTCGCTGCCCGGATCTCCCGCGGCGACGTAAGGGTTGGGCTGCTCGAAGAACGGGTCCAGCGGAATCCACCAGTTCTTGTCAATCTCATCCTGCGTCCAGAACGAGTGCGTCCAGACAATGTGAGGAATCGTGCCGCCGGCCTGCTGCGTTACGATCCACTCGTGCGAGGCCAGGTTGTCCGGCTTCCTGATAATCTCGACCGTGGCCCCGGGATGATCCGCCATGTACTCGTCGGAGATCACCTGAATCATGTTGTGAGGCAGAGGATTGTTGGGACCCTGCTCCATGCTCTCCGTCGGCGTATAATGCTGGACCCAGATCTGCAGGTTGCCGGTCATGCCGTCCGCGGCCATGTCGCCGCCGTCCGACTCCTGAGCCGCGGGCGCGGCGGGAGCGGCGCAGGCCGCCAGCGCGACGCCTGCGCTGGCCATCCCCATCGACCGAAGGAATGATCGTCTGCTGAGCTTGTTCATGCTTTTCTCCTTGAAATGAAGGTTAAAGTGAAATACAGTCTTCAGCGTGGTACGCAACTATGCTACGACTTGAACTTGCCTTCCATATGAGTCCGGCTTGGACTGGAATCACGTCGCCATCTAAGGCGGAACGAACCCTCCTTCAGGTATCGACCTCGAATCCGGCAAAATGCAAACTGTTTAGTCTTCCACTATTACGACCGCCCTCACAGGGGCGCCGGTCGACCCCACCCACTTAACCGGCAGCATCGAGAGCGTGAAGCCGTGCGGCCGCGGAATCTGCTCCAGGTTGCAGAGGTTCTCTACATGATAGTACTCATGCTCATTCATGACGCGATGGGCTTCCCAGAACTGCTTACGCTCAAACATCGCCCAAACCGGCGGGTCAAACGTCACCGCGTCAATGCCCATCACCTTCACCCCGCGTTCGATCAGCCACAGCGTCGCCTCGCGGGTCATGCCGCTGTGCTCGCTCAGGTACCTGTCCTCATCGTTGTAACTGCCCGCCCCCGTCCAGATGATCACCAGGTCAAGCGGCTTGATCTCATAATCTATCTTGCGCACCGCATCTTCCACATCAGCTGCGGTGATGCCGGCCCCGTTTTCCTTGTGCCGGAAATCCAGAAGCACGCCGTCACCGTAACAGTACTCCAGCGGGATCCCTTCCGGCCCCGGCTTGCCGGGAACCAGGTGCTTCAGCGCATCGATGTGCGTCCCGACATGGTCCCCCAGAATCGTCAAATAGTGGGCCGTCAGCGACGTTACGCCATGCTCCGCCGCCCCGATACCGCTCGCAAAACCCTCCCAATCCTCATACATCAACAACGACGGGCGAGTCACCCGCGGGAAGACCACCATGTCGTTATGTACGGGCATACTCAAGTCAATGACTCTGCGCCCCATGCCTGAGCTCCCTGATTTGCCCGCGTGTCAATAGCGCGCAACTCTGATCGGCTTCGATCTCTAAAATCAATGTTCTAAGTTGGCAACTTCTAGGTTAGAGGAGATGCTCGACTTTGTGCAGAATACTTCGTACGTTTGCGGGGGACGAAACGAAAGTATGGCGAATTTCCAATTCACATTCTGCCACAAGCGCAATTATATATATGAAGAATATAGAATCCAAATCGGGGACCTGCCACTTCATCTCCCATAGCTAACCGACTCAAAGTAAGCGCCTGTCTACAGGACCAAATGGTCTACTCGGCCTTGCCTCACATAATTGAATCAGGCAAATCGTGTATCTCCGGTCGCGTTGGGTACGATACGATGCATTCAAGCCTTGTGCGGCGGATCCCGAATCTTGGCAGAAACCTTCCTCTCTGTATACTCAGTGCATATCGAAAAACCAAGCAGCAACAGATCTATTCGATGTGTGGGCAACTAAGGAAAACCGAAGACATGGAAACTCGCGTGCAGAAGTGGGGCAACAGTTTGGCCCTGCGCATCCCCAAACACCTGGCAAATCAGGCTGGACTCGAAGTCAATTCGCCGGTCAGAATGTCTGTGCGCGCAGAAGAGTTAGTCATCGCGCCCATTCCGCCTCCCCGTTTGAAATTGGACGACCTACTGGCCCAGATTACGCAGAGCAACTTGCACGGCGAAGTGAACACCGGGTCAGCGGCAGGCCGCGAAGAGTGGTAACCCGCCCCAATACATCCCCTAAAGTGGCGATGCCTGGCGGCTCAATTTCACCCCGCAGAACATACACGAACAGGCTGGCCGACGCCCCGCTATCGTACTGTCGCCAGGATCCTATAACGGGACAACAGGACTGGCGACTCTTTGTCCGATCACCAGCCAAGTAAAAGGATACCCCTTCGAAGTGGCAATTCCTTCAGGGTTAAGGCTGACCGGCGTGATCCTCGCAGATCAAGTCAAGAGCGTGGACTGGCGAGCCAGAGACGCAACATTTCTGTCGGCTCTGCCCGCGTACGTTATTGATGCAGTTTTGGATAGTGTTGGAACACTCTTGGCGAAGGAAGAAAACTGAGAGCTGTGTCGCCGAGGATGGGAATCAGGAGATAAAGTTAAGACGCCTGTCCGTCACACTCTTGACAGATCTGGGCAAGACGCCCAACGCCGTCCCCGCCACTAACTTCCGTTTCGTATTCCCTGCGCACACGCCGTCCACTCTCACCGCAAAAGTCACATCGACCGTACTCCTGAAACGGTGAATAGGCCGTACGCAGCGCCTCCTGCCGGCTGCGCTCCGACAGCTCCGGGACCGCAAACCGCTCCACAAAGCGCCGCACCTGGCTGTCCGTCTCATTGGCGACCGCTCGCTCAAATATCGGCAGAAGCGCCGGGTCGTCAGGGCAGCCGCCGTCCTCCAAGGTATGCCAGGCCGCCCGCCTCACTCGTACCTCCTCGTCCTGCATCAGTCTGTAGAGCGCTTCCCATGCGTCCTCAATCCGCCTGCGCACATGGCAGGGGCAGAGGTTTTCGGCCGCATGCAGCCGTTCGGCAGGGTCCTCACTGTAAGCCATCTCGATAAGGCGCTGGATCGCCTCTCCCCGCACCCGGTGTTCCCCGCCCTTGAGAGCCGCCTTCTGATGGCGGTTAAGCCCCTTGCGTCTGCGTGCCATCTATCTGCTCACCTCTAGGGCTAGCCGCGTCGCCGCACGCGCCGCCTCGGCCGACTTCTCGCACCAGCTGGTCTGCTCCGAAAGACCCTGCAGGATCAGTTCGTGAACCTCTTGCGGCGAATCCGCCAGCCGAATCAGTTCCAGATCAGGGGCGGAGATATTCCCTGCCGCCAGCATCGTGCTGCGCAACCAGTCCAGCAGACCTCCCCAATAGTCCGAGTTAAAGAGGACCACTGGGAACTGCCTGATCTTTCCTGTCTGAATCAACGTCAAAGCCTCAAACAACTCATCCAGCGTCCCATACCCGCCGGGAAAAATGACAAATCCCTGCGAGTACTTGACAAAGTTCAACTTCCGCACAAAAAAGTAGCGGAACTCGATCCCTATGTCAACGTATTCGTTCCCCCCTTGCTCAAAGGGCAATTCGATTCCCAGACCGACCGAGCCGCCTTCCTCCGGCTGCGCCCCCCGATTACCCGCCTCCATAATGCCCGGCCCGCCTCCGGTGATAACCGTCAGCCCGGACTCCGCCAGCAGCCGCGCCGTCTCGACAGCCGCCAGATAGTTATGGTCCTCCGCCTGTGTGCGCGCCGACCCGAAAATCGAGATCGCAGCGCCCAACCCCGCAAGCGTATCGAATCCCTCCACGAACTCCCCCATAATGCGAAACACGCGCCAGGGGTCACTGTCAGTAAACCGCTCCCCCTCCACGGCCGGGGATTCGAGAATGAACTCGTCTTGGGTCCGCCTCTTCTGCATTGCCAATGCTCCAGACCTCAAACCGTCGCCGGCATCCGGTACAGGGTGACAACGAATTCAGTGTCGCGCTCTTCCAGCTCCGGCTCTGGCAACCCCCTCTCAGCCGCCAAGCGAAATATGCGCACTATACCCGTTCCCAACCGTGTCATCAATCCCAATTTTGACATCAGTGAGAGTATGATGGGGTTGCGCTCCACATGAATGCCGGCACGTACATTTTCCACCGTTACACCATTTGGCAATTGGCCGGGACTGTGTACCTCCAATCGGTCCTCGAAGAGGATGACGCGTACTGGGGCGGACAGAGAGTAATCCCGATGGACGAGAGCGTTGGTCAGCGACTCACGCAGCATTTCCGGCGGCAACTCTGATTGCACTTCTGGCTCGAATCCTCGGATTACGCCCGCGTCGCGCAGGTGTAGCCGTAACAATCTCTCCATCTGGTCCAACTGTTGTGGCAGCCTCCCGTCAACTGTTTTGCGGTCAAGTATGACCTCCCCCGCTACCGTGCCCTCGAAGCAGGCGAATTCCATCCGTGCCGTCGGCAGCATGCGCTGCGGTTGCCGGCCGAACAACAGCGCCCCTGCGACCGTGAGTCCATCGTCAGTCATGCACTTCAAGTTGCTCAACAAGCGCGCCAACTCCTCTTTTGGTCGGTCCATGTCTCCGGTCAGTCCGTAGGCTGCAGCCAGGAAAGCGTCAAATACGCGCATTTCCACATCGGCCAGCCCGGTCTCCGTGAGAACTGACTCGTCGAAGTAAAACGATCGAACGGCCATATACATGCGCCGAATCTCTTCCCGTGAAGCCAAGCGCTTCCCAGAGTTCTGACGAACATAACACTGGCCTCGCTGTGTGTAGTATGGCCGGTCAAGCCCGCGAGGCAGCGTGATCTTCAGAAGCCGCTTTCTTTCAACTTCAACCTGTTCAACAAAAGCAGTGGCGCGCGGCGTAACGTTGTTTGCCAGTATCTGGTCTACCCGCTGCCGGGCCGCATCGACGTCGGTCACGCCTGAAACTGTGCCGTCGTCTTCAATGCCCAGCCACAGTACACCGCCCTCCGCGTTCAGAAAGGAGATAAACGCCGTCGCCAGACTCTCCGGGCGCGCCGCGGCCGACTTGAATTCGGCGTACATTGTTTCACCGCCCTGAACCACTCGGGCAATCTCATCCTCAGACATCAGTTTTCCTCAATACCCCGCATTCACATACCCCTCCTGCGCGCCGGGCCCGAACCCCAACTCGAACCGCCTCTGTTGAAACTCCTCCAGCACGCCGGCATACTGGTCATCGCAGATGAAATTCTGCCGCTCAGACGGGTCCCGTTCCAGATCGAACAACACCTCCGGCATCTCTTCACCGTAGTACTGATACTTCAAGTCATCCCACTTGATCATCAAATTGCGCGCCCCAAACTGGCTTACGCTTTCGTTGCGCCAATCGCCCCCACTGCCCTGCAGCAGCGGCGCCAAACTGCGGCTGTCCAGTCCCTCCGGAACTGGGATCTCGCACAGCTCGCATAGCGTAGCGAACAGGTCACAATGGTTGACGTTTTCCTCGATGACCCTGCCGCCGGCAAATGACTTGGGCCAGCGAATAATAAGCGGCACACGCGCGCTCGCCTCGAAAAACTTCTGCTTCTCCCAGATACCGTGCTCGCCCAGCATCTCCCCGTGGTCGCTCGTGTAGACGATGATCCAGTCGTCAAGGTCCTGGCCCACATGCTCCAACGCCCTCAACAGCGAGCCGTACATCTCGTCGATCCTCTCGATCATGCCGTAGTAACTGGCCACCGCGCGCCGCAGCTCCCGCGGCGAGGCATCGACCCCCGGCCGCACCTGCTTCTGCCCCAGAAAAGGATGATCGAACACCGGCTCGTCCAGAAATGGGTCCACCCGGTTCAGATAGTAAGTGAACTTCTCTTCACTCGTGAAATACGGGTAGTGAGGCTGATTCAAGCTCACCTTCAACAGCAGCGGGCGTTCTGGCTGCTGCCGGTCGTAGTATGGGTCGGTGAAATACTGCTCGATTAGGTCAAGCGCACCGGTCAGCGCGTACTCGTCCTGGACGATATGGGGCGAATGACCGACGCCCGCCCGCAGCACCTCCTTCGTGTCGCTCCACTTCACCGAGGACAACCCTCTCGTTTGACGGGCAAAAGAGTCCTCGTCCCGGTCAGCGACGAAATGCGGGCCCACCTGCATCGCCGACCCGATGCGCTGGCTCCAACCCTGCATCTGGTCCGTCCCCGTGTGATGCAGCTTGCCGGCCGCAGCCGTGTGATAAGCGTACTGGCTGAAACGGCGGGCAAAAGTCATGTGGCCCACGGGCAGGTCCTGGGCAAAGATTTCGCAGCCGCACGTGCGCGGGAACTGTCCTGACATCATCGCCTGTCGGCCCGGAATGCAGATCGGCGAAGCTGCGTACGCGTTTCTGAAAACGACGCCCGTCTCCGCCAGACTGTCCAGCGTGGGCGTACGCACGACCTGATCGCCCTCGTAGCCGGTGATATCGGCGCGGTGCTCGTCGCTCATCAGAAAAAGAATATTGGGTGGCATGTCGAACTCTCCAGGGAGAAAAGGGGTAAGAGAAGCAGAGAACTAAAGCACCCGCACTTCAAGCCTCCGGCTGCGATAGCGCACCTGTTATGTCGGGATTCTATCACGCGTCCATAACCGATCCCAATGACCTGCACTTGGCCCGGGCGCAGTCCGGATCGGGGGTGAACTTTCGTACACCTCTGGTAACGACTAAGCTAAAGCCAATTCGCGTCTCCAAGCAGGGCAAGCGCCGTCGCCTCTGACCACTGCCCACTGATCACTGACCACTGCAGTACTGTGCGGTCGGGCCTTCGGCCCTCCCTTGTGCGGGGGGATTCCCCCCGCAACGCCCCCCCTACACCATGCCACGTTGGCGCCGCGTCGCTGGCATACAGTCTATGCCACCAGTCGCCCACCCACGTCGTGCCGAGAAGCCGTCCGCCGTGACCACGGTAGGGGCAGGCCTTGTGCCGGGAATCGTATAGATAGTGCAACAAGGCAAGCTGAATAAGACGTGAAAAGAGACTGGCGTTTTGGTGCCAGCCTCTTTAGGGTAACTAACTCCGTCAGTCGAACCGTTGTGGATTGGGCCTCCTCTCAAAGTGACTGCCTACAGCGCCTCCTTCTCTGACAAATGGTTTGCTTGTATCAGTCGTCGGATATTCACGCCGCTCCATAAAGTCGGTATTTACAACTGCTTTCTCGTACGACGGTGGCCAAGCAGCCTTTGGCCGCCTCATTGGTGGTGATTTGTCCACCACTTGGTTAAACCAATTCTGGTGCCTTCGCGGCCGAAGAGAAGACAGGTTAAGAGGCGTCATACCCTCGAAATCTCTGTCAAGCCATTTCTTCGACCTTTTTAGCGCCCTGAGTTTACGCAGCCAGTACGCAATACGAGGTTTAAACTTCACCACGATTCCCACGACTAACACAATTGTCGAAATTATGGTTGCAATACCAGCTAGCAATGATATAATCTCCATAGGAGACTCCTTTCCCCGCCAAACGGGGCGAACTAGGAAGAGCGCCCGATTTTCGAGTGTTGTGGCGCTCTTTTCTATTATACCCGATGCAGAATTCTTTTGCTGCGGAATATGTAATTCATTTGCTGGCATAAGAAAAGAGCCGCCACAAATTGACCTTTAGGCAGGCTCTTCGGACTTCACAATAGGTGCACATCTGACCCATTTGTGCTAAAATAAGGGGGTGCTACCAAAGTAAATTCAAGCAAATCTACACCGCGTGCCCAACAAGTCATCCCCCGTCAATGGCGACAATAAAGGCTTCCTCAGCGCCTTTGAATTCTTCGAAAAGTTCCCCAATGAACAGTCCGCGATTGACTTCCTCGAGGCCGAACGCTGGCCAAACCGCGTAATCTGCCCGCGCTGCCAGTCCGACTACACCAGTCCCATCAAGAGCCGCAACCGACACAGCTGCAATAGCTGTCGCAGACAGTTCTCCATCCGGACGGGATCAATTTTTGAAAATTCCAAAATCTCGCTCCGCAAATGGCTCTACGCCATGTATCTGTTTCAAACTGCCCGCAAAGGCATCAGCGCCGCCCAGATAGCCAGAGAACTAGGCATCACGCCCGCCTCGGCCTGGTTCATGATGCACAGGCTCAGAGAGGCTATGGACCCCGATTTTGAAAAGCTCAAAGGCGAGGTCGAAATCGACGAAGCCTGGGTCGGGGGCCTCGAAAAAAACAAACACAGCAAGAAAAAACTGTACAAGAAATGGGCCGAAGGAAAGCAGATTGTCCTCGGGATGCGTGAGCGAGACGGCGGACCCATCATTCTCCGCCCTATACCCACGAACACGCAGGACGTCCTCCTCGACGACATCTTGCTCAGCGTCGAAGAAGGCTCAATCATTTATACCGATGAATTTGTGGGGTACAACAACCTGGACGAGTGGTACGACCACATCGTGATCAACCATCAGCGCGGAGAATACGTCAACGAACAAATCACCACCAACAGCATCGAGAGTGTCTGGGCAATCGTTAAACGGGCCCACAAAGGTACCTACCACCAGTGGTCGAAGAAACACGGCCACCGGTACTATAACGAGGTCGCTTATCGATTGACCAAAGGAAGTGTTAAGATTCCCGTCATGATCCGCATAAAAAAGCTAGCCCAGAAGTCCTTTGAAGTGCAGCTGACCTACAAGGAGCTAACCCGGTAAAAGAATTGGTTTTATTTGGAATTTGAGTTACAATAGGCTCCAAATAGAATAGCAAAACCACCGACGAGTGATCCCGTGGAAAGGCGGCGTCGGTGGTTGTGCTTACAACAGTGACTTTTGGACACAATCGCCTTTCTCGGACCAGGAGGTCGATTATGCTTACTTTTGAGTATACTCGCGATCAAAAAGTAGTGCAAAAGTTCTTTCCGACTTGGAACGAAGAAAAGGTGAAAGCCCTGGCAAAAAACAGAGAGGTGCTTCAGGAAATCGAGGCAATTGCTCATCTTCTCGACTGGAGCGACGACAATTTTCAGGTCTTAACGAAAGACGAAGAGGACCTCGTGAGGATTGAGTCCGCCGTCTACATACTTGAAGGAGCCGCAGGCGAAAGGTCGGTTTTGACCAACCACAGTTACCCGATTTGGAAAGATCCATTTGACGGAAGACCCCAACATGAGCGACGCTGAAATTGGAAGCACCTACAGAAGTTTAGTAGCGACGAAACACGAGCTTCGCACACTCGAAGAAGAAGGCAAAGCACTTATCGATGATCTTCATTGGCTAGCGAAGTGCTTTGAGCCTGACGAGAAAAACGTCGTGATTTCAGAAGTGAACAATGAGGAGCTAACTATTTGGAAGGCTGGAGGGTGGCACACTATAAAGCGTCCTTTCGAAGTAGAGAGGATTGCAGCAAGAATCGCTGTCTTAAAGAAAGAACGTGACAAGCTAAGAGAGCAGCTTGATTCTCTCGTAAATCCCACCTAATCACTGTTAGACTTCTGGAATTTTGGCTTGGCAGATTGAAGTTGGATCCTCTGGATTTTCCTCCTTTGTAGTACTGCCCCGCATCGGGTAGGCTAACCTCACCACAGCGTTTGTAATCAAGAGATCGTGAAAATGGAAAAGTGGGCGCTTTGCGCCCCCTTGTTGGTCTCTTGATTCGTGGACGCTGTGGTGGCAACCACCTTTCCGTTTCCACCAAGGGGGCACCACCATGCCGAGCCCAACAGCCGAAGGCGATCCGAGCGGACTAGTATCAAACTATGACTGCCAATCTGGAAAGAATTGTTATCTAAAGAGGCACTTATACGATTTCAGTTCTCTTAACGAACTGGCGCCAGGCTACAATCGGTTTACCGATATTGATGGCGTGCTCGACGTAGCTGGCAAGATTCTATTTTTGGAATTTAAGTCAGAGAATTACCAGCTAAAAGGTGTTCAACTGTGGTTGCATCGACATCTTACAGAGAAAGAAGGGCAATCGACACTCATAGTCTGGCGAGGTCGCGATGGCCAGCCCGTTAAGTGTCAATGGATAACGCAAGGAGAGGAGGGTGATAAAATTGAATTGCCTAATGGCGAAGAGGATTTGAAAAGAATCATCCAAACTTGGATCGCAATATGAGTAGGCCACCGGTGTTGCGCCGGCAAACTTCACACAATGCCAAGTCAAAGATGACTCAGTGCGTCTTCTACCAGATCCAAAGCTTCCTTCAATTTCCTAAATGCCATTGTTCTACGATTCAAAAATGAAGCGGACAATCCGGGATGCTCTCCGAGTACTGGCGCTTCTTCATCAGGCCATGCCGCCTTTGGAGTAGAATCCATTTGTTCTCGTAACAATTCACTGATTCCATCTCTAAGGGCTTTCATTTGCTCTATATGGTGAAGTCCATACTCTTGAGGGTCTTCCTCCTCCCACGGCCAGCTTTCCTCATGCATCTCCCAATCTCCTTAGTCTAGAATCCTCTGGTTATGCGTGGCAGAAAAGCAGTTGCTCCAACTGCCAATCAACAGCCGCGCTGTATTTCTTGCCAAGTACTAACCTTCCTGCCGTACAGATTAGGAGGCCGAGGGATCACTCCGGCTTGCCTTTGACGGCCCTGGCTTATGTTTGAGTTTTCGGTGTTTGGGTCTTGGAGTTACAGACCGCTCCGAAGGCTTGTAATCAAAGACCTTCCGGACTGCTTCGCGCAGTTCCGACATGTTGACCTTCGATTCGGTCTCATAGGAGGAGTCTTTGGGCATGGTGTGGTGTTCCCCGAAAAAATCGCCGTGCGTACGGGCGGTCGGCGATTTGAGCTTGGGTAAGAACTCTCGGATTTCTCAGAACATACCACATGCACTAGACTTGCTGCAAGCAAAAGTATTACTCTAACAAAGTATTACCCTGGAAGACACTCGTCCAAATTAACCTTACTCTAGTTTGTTGCACTATCTATATGATTCCCCTTGTGCCTGCCCACTCTCACCCCAAAAATGGACTGCACCCCTTGGCCCCTATCACTTGTACCTGCATCGACTCCACTTGACGATTCTGCGCAATGACGTTGTAATTGTCAGACACTTCAACCCACCATTCGTCAAAATGGCTGTCCGGATCCGCGCACGCCCCCTGCACTTTGCCCACATACTTGCTTACCAGATAGTGCCAAGGAGAAGACACAAAGTGAGCACCCTCTACTTCGAGAAGCTCTCCCAATTCGATCGCGTCGCCGAGCCGGCCACAGTCAGCATACCCTTTGCACAGGGAAAATTGACCGACGCAGCCACTCTAGTCATCGAAGACGACGGCGCAGCGCTGCCCTCCCAGAAGCGCGCCCTCGCCCACTGGTCCGACGGCAGCGTCAAATGGCTGCTGGTCCACCTCCAACCGGATCTCCCTGGCAACCTCTCCAAGACGCTCAACTTCCGCATCGCCTCTGAACCCGCACCGCAGTCCCAGCGGCAAGTTCAGGTTACAGAGGACGCAGACGGCATTCTAGTGGACACCGGGCCGCTGCGTTTTCGCGTGCCGCGCGAGGGCTTTCTTCCCGTGCAAGATGTTGTCCTCGCAGAGGGTCCAACGTGGCCCGCGCCCTTCGCTGGATTTTCAATGGAAACCGATGCCGCCGCGGCCGGTAGCAGCAGCGGCGCGGTCGAGCTGGAGGTCGATGAGGCCGGCCCGCTGCGCGCCGTCATCCTCGTGCGCGGCCGCCACCGTCAACCCGACGGAACCGAATTCCTGGCCCTGCGCGGCCGCATCACCGCCTACGCCGGCAAGCCATACATCGAAGTAGAGCACCAGTTCCTGCACACACTGGATCTGCAGCAGGTGACGCTGGAAAGCCTTCGTCTGGACTTTGCCGCCCCGCAAAACGGGAAGTCGCCCCAACTCGCTCTCGGCGAAGGCTGGTATAGAACCTCCATAACTGAGAGCGACAGCGAAGTCTCACAGACCCTGGACACCGAAACGATGCTCTATCAGTCCAACGAGCATTTTATCGACTCCTATTATGGAGACTTCTGGTGCAACTGGCGCGACAACCAGGGCGGTCTCTGCCTCTCCATCCACCAGGCCCACCAGAACTTCCCCAAAAGACTGCACGGCCACACACAGGGCATCGCCTGCTGGCTCTATCCCGCCGGAGAAACGCCGGCGCCCATCCTGCAGGGCATGGCCAAGACCCACCGTATCCAGCTCCACTTCCACGGACCGAATACTTCTCAGGATGACTTGAGCCAGCGCAGTCTCCAGTTCCAACTGCCGGACCGACCCTCGCTGCCGGTCGAATGGTACCGGGACAACAACCCATGGATCGAGACCTACTTCCCCGAGAATCTGCCCCGCCGCCTCTTCACCGACCTCAATAATCTGCACGATGGACGCCCCAAGGCGCTCGGCATGATGCACTTCGGCGACGCGCCCGATTCAGGCTACACCAACCAGGGCCGCGGTGAAGGCGAAAACGTCTGGGTCAACAACGAGTACGATCGTCCCCACGCCTGCACCCTTTACTATGCCCTCACCGGCCAGCGCCGCGCCCTCGATTCTGCCCTGGTGAGCGCCCAACACTGGCTCGACGTCGACTTCTGCCACCATCACCCGGACCCCCTGATCGATGGCGGCCTGCGCATCCACACCCGCTACCACGCTACCGGACGATGCACACCGTCCCACGAGTGGTCCGAAGGCTTTCTGGACTACTACTTCCTTACCGGTCGCAAGGAAGGCCTGGACGCGGCCAACTCAATCGGCGAAAACATACTCCGTCACATGGCGTTGCCATCCATGCGTCAGTTGGGTGAAGCATCCGTACGCGAAGGGGGATGGGCCCTGCGCGCCTATGTCGGCCTCTGGCTCGGCACCGGTGAACAGCGCTGGCGCGACGAAGCCCGACGCCTGATCAATATGTTCCTCGACTGGCACGACGAATATGGCGCGCTCCTGGCCCCTTATACCAGCCACACCATGCCCCGCGTGCCCTTTATGATCTCCCTTACCGTCAACTCTTTTGCCCGCTATCTGTTGATCGAAGACGACGAGAGGGTGAAGCAGCTGATTGTGTCGGTGATGGATGATCTCATCGAGCACTGTCTCGGGCCCGACGGGGTCTTCTATTACAAAGAGCTCCCGTCCCTTCAGCGGACCGCGCCCACGCCCCATGCGTTTGAAGCGCTCACCTACGCTTGGCGCGTCACCGGCAACGAGCGCTATCTGAAAATCGGAGCTAACACCTTTGCCGCGCTGGTGGCCAATCTGGAAGGCAAGGAAAGCGGCCCCAAGTTCGCCGATCCCTCCGGCGCCGTCATCGACGGAGTCGGCGGCGGCCGCATCTTCGCCGACAAATACACGTCCCTGATCCTCTACGCCGGCGCCGCAGCCCCCCTCGGCCTGCTGGACTGGTACGAGTATCCCTTTCCCGGCGCAGCCTGACCGAAGCCGGGACGTTCGTCTTCCCGTCACATTCATGGCTGACGCCGCAGTTCGCCCGCTGCCTGCTCTCCGAAATACTGGAGTAGGCAGCGGGTAGACTCGTCACCGGGAGATGCCCCATGCAGGTAAAACGCTTTCCTGCCAATCCGATTATCACACCTGACCTGGACGCATCCATCGGCGCAAACATCAACGGGCCGTCACTCTTGCGCGCACCGGAATGGCTGCCCAATCCGCTAGGGCAATACTACCTCTACTTTGCCCATCATCAGGGCAAATCTGTCCGCCTGGCCTACGCCGACGACCTTGCAGGGCCCTGGACCGTATACTCGCCGGGCACCCTGCGCCTGGAGCAGACCCCCTGCTACAACCACATCGCCAGCCCCGACCTGCATATCGACCATGAAAACCGGCGCATTTTGATGTACTATCACGGACCCTTCGTTCGGAGGGAAGAGCTCGATACCGATCCGCTGAAGCGAATGTATCCCTTTCTTGAAGGACAGCGTTCGCTGCTTGCCGTCTCTGAGGACGGCCTCAATTTCACTTCCGACAGCGAGATCCTCGGCCCCAGTTATTTTCGCGTCTTCCGTTACCCCGACACCGCCGCAGGCTGGCACTACGCCCTGGCCATGCCCGGCATTCTCTTCCGCAGCCGCGACGGACGCTCCAATTTCGAACCGGGCCCTGTCCTCTTCGACCGCGACCAGCGGCACGCCGCCCTCCTCCTGCGCGACGACATCCTCTACGTCTTCTACTCCCGCGCCGGCGACTGCCCGGAGCACATTCTCTGCGCCACCGTTGACCTGCGCCCGGACTGGAAGGAGTGGAAAGCCTCCCTTCCATTTTCGATCCTGGAGCCGGAGACCGACTACGAGGGCGTCAACCTGCCCCTGGAGTCATCGCAGCGCGGGGCGATCCACGACTCTGCCCGCCAACTGCGCGATCCCGGCATCTACCAGGAAGGCGACCGAATCTATCTGCTCTACTCAACTGCCGGCGAGAGCGGCATCGCATTGGCAGAGCTCCGGATCAGTTGACCCAATTGCAGCACCGCTCCTCCCAGACGTTTGTCTGCCTCAAAGTTCCAGACAGTTCACACGAGATCGTCTAGGTTGACTTCAAGTGCCTGTGCAATCGAAGCCAGTGTTCTGGCAGAGCCCACGCGCCTACCCGTCTCGATCTGGGAGAGGTAAACCGGGCTGATACTGACTGTCGCTGCCAGTGCTTTCTGACTCATGCCGCGGTACTCGCGATAAACCTTTATCGGGCTTACACCGGACAAGAGACGGTCGACCACTTCAATCGGAAAAGATTCGCCCCCCTCATCTTTTGCGAGATCATAGATCTCTTCATTACTCAGATTTGCTTCGGAGGCCCCATCCTTCGACAAGCGTACATACTCGCGCCAGGGAATCACAGCGAACATCGGCTGTCCGGCATCATCGTGAATGATCTGCAGATTGCCCATCACAACTGTTCTCCTACTGCCTGTAAGCCTGACCACGTGGTGCGATGCGCAATACAACAATCACGCACGCTCTATCGTCCCTCTCAAAAATGACCCGAAATCCGCCAACACGTAGACGATAACCCGGCCGCCCCTCCAGCGGCGCAACGTCAACATCTCGGCGGTCGGGGTCCTCCGCCAATCTGTCCAATGCACGACGAATACGCTGGGCACTCTGGCGAGGCATCTTCTGAAGGGCCTTTATGGCCTGCTTCTTTATCGTCAGTCTGTACACAGATTTCTCCGCACGACAACCACTATAGCATAAAGCTTTATTAGTGGCCAAGCTTTTCGCTTTATTTGCTCCTGCTGCAGGCATGCACAAGGTGGAGAAAAATCCTGTCAAAATTTTCTGCAATGGTCAGCCTACCGCAAGGTGTCCGGGCTACTGGGTTCAACGGCAAACAGCTTTTCGATTGACCCATACGCGGCCCTACTGCTACAATGCGGACAGCAATACGCATCGCCCCGGCTCCGACCGTCGCAACAGCCGACACCATAGTTGCCAATATGCGGTCGGCACACTGCTCAGTTCTCAAGAATGGAGTCAACTGCGGGCGATTTTGCAAACAGTAAAGAGGCAATCCCTATGCCCGATTCTTCACCCGATATCGTCGTCTACGGCGCCTTCTGGTGCCCCGACTGCCGCCGCAGCAAACAGTTCCTCGGCGAGCATCAGATCCCATACCAGTGGGTGAACATCGAAGAGGACGCCGACGCCGAACAGCGCGTCATCGAGATGAACGATGGCAAACGCATCATTCCCACCATCGTCTTCGCAGACGATTCCCGTCTCGTCGAGCCGAGCAACGCCGAGCTGGCCTCGAAACTGGGTCTCAAAACCACCGCCAGTCGCCAGCACTACCCGGTGATCGTTATTGGCGGCGGCCCTGCCGGCCTGACCGCGGCCCTCTACCTGGCCCGTGAAGGTATCGACATCCTCATCATCGAGCGCTCCGCCTTTGGCGGCCAGGCCGCGACCACCGAAAAACTGGATAACCTGCCCGGTTTCCCTGACGGCGTCGATGGCTATGACTTTGCCCAGAGACTGCGGGCCCAGGCCGAACGCTTCGGCGTTGAACTGCTCCAGGCCCAGGACGTCGCGACAATTCAGCGCCAGGACAACTACCACCGCATCGAAACCGCCGCCGGCGATGTGTACAGTGCCCAGGCCGTCCTGATCGCCACCGGCAGCCGCTACCGCCGCCTCAACGTGCCCGGCGAGAATGATTATCTCGGCGCCGGCGTTCACTTCTGCGCCACCTGTGATGGCCCCTTCTACAGAGACAAAGAGGTGGCCGTGATTGGCGGCGGCAACAGCGCTGCAGAAGAAAGTCTGCTGCTGACGAAATTCGCCGATCGGGTTACACTCTTAGTGCGCGGCTCCGTCCTTCACGCAAGTCAGGTCATACAGGAGTCGGTGTCAGGCAATTCGAAGATCGACGTGCGCTGGAATACCGAAGTCCATGAGTTTCTTGGCGCAAGGGCGCAGCTCAACTCGTTGCGCCTGTGGAATAATCAGGCCGAAGCCGAGTCCCACATGACTGTCGATGGCGCCTTCGTCTTCATCGGCCTTCAGCCGAATACTGGATTCCTGGAGGGGACCGGCGTGCGCCTCAACAGGTGGGGCTTCATCGAAACCGGGCATAACCTTACCCACGAATCGCACGAGCGCCCACCTCTCTTTGTGGACCGGGATCCGGCCGCGCTGGAGTCGAGTGTCCCCGGCCTCTTTGCCGCCGGTGACGCCCGCGCCGAAAGCACCAAGCAGGTCGCTTCAGCCGCCGGCGAGGGCGCAACCGCGGCCCTCCTGATCCGCGACTACCTGAGAACTGTCTGACCGAAGCGACCCGCCGCCACATGCCCGCGGCCGCCTCCCGCGCTGGCCAACGGCATCCCTGCAGGCCTTCGTTTTAACGCAGACCACCCGCCACTGTACTAAGGAGAAACTAGTGCTCACATCAGAACTGCGGGAACAGATCGACGAACAGGGCTACTTGATCGTCGAAAACGCGCTCGAACCGTTCGGTTTGGAACGCGTACAGGCCGCTTACGAAGCCATCCAACGTCAGACCGAGCCGGCGTGGGCCGAGTCCGTGCGCAACGGCACATACAAGGGCGGCTACGGCAACGGTCCCGACGCCCACACCATGGGCGAGATTCACAAGTACGACTCCCTCTTCCTCGACATCGCCGAAAACCCCCTCGTGCTGCCTATCTTGAAAGAGGTAGTCGGGCCGGACGTGCAGACAATGGAGATGGTCGCCCACTGCCATCACTCCGGCACCAATGCACATACCCGCTGGCATCGCGACTGGCCGGCCTGGCGGCATGCCCTATTCATGCTCAAGGCAAAAGTCTTCTATTTCCTCGATGATCAGACGCCCGACATGGGCTGCTTCAGTCTCGTCCCTGGCAGCCACAAACGCGACGCTGACCCATCCAAGACAAAATACGTCGGCGAGACATTGGAGACGATGCCGGGCCTCAAAAAGATCGTCGGCAAGGCCGGCTCAGCCATCATTTGGAACGTTCTCTGCTGGCATTCCGGCCTGGCCAACACCAGCCCCCGCGACCGCCGTATTCTCATCTACGGATACATGCCCTTCTGGGTAAAAAAGTGGGGCAGCACACCTCCGCCCCAGCACATCGTCGACTGGGCCGATACCCCCCACCGCCGCCAGCTGATGGGCATCCATGCGGTCGAAGGTCGCGCCGTCTGGGACCGTAAGGACGTGCCCTACCTGCCGGAGCACGCCGAGATTGCGGCGGCGAAGAAATTCTGAGCCACTATCCGGCCGTGACAGCATTCACTTATCTTCCGCCCGGCTTCCTCGCGCCTGAATTGCAACTGTTGGGCGTTCCATCACCGAAAGCTTTCGCTCAATCCAACCTGCTGGCGCTCCATCAACGGTGCGCAATAGCAATTCACAAGGAGTCCCTATGTCCACCCCAATCAAACTTACCGTCATCGGCGCCGGCAGTGCCCAATTCTCACTCGGTCTTGTCAAGGACATCTGCCTGACGGAATCCCTCAGTGGCAGTCTCATCTCCTTCATGGATATCGACGCCGACAGGCTCGACATGATCCATAACCTCGGCGCACGATACGCCAGCGAACTCGGCGCCGACCTGCGCTTCGAGAGCACCACCGACCGGCAGGACGCCCTGCAGGACGCCGATTTCGTCATCAACACCGCCTCCGCCAGCAGCCATCAGAAACAGCGCGACGGCCGCGAACTGATGGAGAAGCACGGCTACTATCATGGCGGGCGCATGCGTCAGAGCAACTTCGTCAATCTCGACCTCATGCTCGGCGTGACCGGCGATATGGAAGACATCTGCCCCGATGCCTGGCTGATCCAGTCTGGCAATCCCGTCTACCAGGGCTGTACCCTGATGACCCGCACCTCAAACATCAAAGTGTGCGGCCTCTGCCATGGCCATTATGGCGTACATGAAATCGCCAGAACACTCGGCTTCACCGACCTTGACGACCTCACCTGGCAGGCGCCGGGCCTCAATCACAACATCTGGCTCACCCACTTCTATTACAAGGGCGAAGAAGCCTATCCGATCCTGGAAAAATGGATCGCCGAGGAGGGCGAAAACTTCTGGCAAACCCATGTCGCCGAGCGTACCCACGACATCCAGATGAGCCGCGGCACAATCCACATGTACCGCATGTACGGACTCATGCCCATCGGTGACACCCCCCGCCGCGGCGCCTGGTGGTACCATACCGATATCGATACCAAAATGTGGTGGTTCCCACAGCCTTGGGGCGGGCCTGACACCCATCTCGCCCGGCCCTATTTTGTCGAAAATCTGGAAAAACGCGTCGCCCAGATGACTAAACTGACCAGCGATCCCTCCACCAGCTTGATCGAAGCCTTCGGCTCGGAAAAGACCCATGAGCAGCAGGTGCCGATCATTGACGGCCTCGTCAACGACAATGAAGGCCAGTTCCAGGTGAACGTGCCCAACTACGGCGCCTTGGCCGGCATCCCCGACGACGTCGTCGTCGAAGTTCCCGCCATCGTCAACAGAAGCGGCATCCACCCCATCCGAGTAGATCCGCTTCCTGAGAAAATCCTATACACCCAGATCCTGCCCGAAGTCCTCGAAATGGAACGGGAGCTGCTCGCCTTCGAAACCGGCGACCGCTCTCTCCTCTTCCTGGACGCGCTCGAATGCGAACAGACAGATTCCTACAATCAGGCGCTGTCCGTCTTTGAGGAACTCATGGAGATGGATGGCAACGAAAGACTCAACGAACATTTCATGTGGGGACCCGGCCAGGAAATGCTGCGCCAGCCCGTACGCACCAAGGAACCGGCCTGACCCGGTCGTGCCGCACAGTACTGCAGTGCATGGGACGCCGCCTCCGACTGCCGCGTCCCATGCACCTTCTCTAACATAATTCCGTGCGCATACTCTTCACCTTCCCACGCCTGGTCGGTGGCCTGACACGCCTCACCTACAAGCGCCTCGCCGGCAACTTTGGTCTGACCCTGCTGGCGCTATTCCAGATCGTGCTGACGGTCGGCCTCCTCAGCAGCGCCGGCTTCTTCGCGCAGGCCGTCGATAGGGTAATCCTGAACGAAGAACTGGACGCACTTAGTTCCCGCACCGGGCGCCCGCCCTTTACGACGCGCGTCTACTTCTTCCCCTCCTCCCGCAAACCCATGGATGTGCCCGCAGCCGAACGTGCCGGCCGCAGCGTCGCTACAACCCTCTCCGCCGAAATCGGCCTCCCCATCGACGATGTCGGCGTTCACCTCGAGAGCGGCAGCATGATGTTGCTGTCCCCGGAGGGTGACGAGCGCTACGGAGAAGAAAGCAAATTTCTCACTCAGGTTGACCTGGTTTACTTGGCCGGTGTCGCGCCCGAACTGGAAATTACCGCTGGCGCGGTCTGGGAAGACCCAACCGGCGAAGGTGCCTCCTCCGGCACTCTGCCAGTAATCATGCACGACAATCTCGCCGCCGACATGGGCGTCCGCCCCGGCGAAAAGTTCCGCGTCGCACCCACCGCCGCCCTGCCCGGTATCGAAATTGAGATCGTCGGCCTGTGGCGCGCCCGCGACCCCGACGACACGTTCTGGTTCCGTCCCCCCGACATCTCGATGAAGGAGGCGCTCTTCGTGCGGCGGGCCGACTACCTTCAGCGCGTGCAGCCCATGGTGGCCGGCAGCTCCCGCTTTGCCAGCTGGCGCATCTCTCTCGACGACAGCACACTCAATCCCGCCTTCGCCGCCGACTATGCCCGCGGCTTTGAAAAAGGCATGACCATTATCGGCAAATACTTGCCGGGCGCTGAGTTGGATGTATCGCCTCTGGACCCCCTCAAAGATTTCGTACAGCGTCAGACGACGCTGACCGTCCAGCTCCTGAGCATGAACGTGCCGGCGGTCGGCTTTCTCCTCTACTTCCTTATTCTGATTTCCGGCATCATTGCCCGGTCGCAACAGCGGGAGACATCGGTACTGGTTAGCCGGGGCGCCGGAACGGTACGCGTGCTGTGGCTCGTCTTGGTCGAGGAATGGCTGTTATTTGTGCTCGGCGTTCCCCTGGGCCTCGGCCTCGGCATGCTGATCGCCCGCGGCATGGGGTACACCGACAGTTTCCTCGACTTCACCCTGCGTGATCCAATGCCTGTCTCTCTGCAGGGTGTAGACGTCTATCTGATCGTGGCCGCGCTGGGATTGGCCTTTGTCGCCCGTCTGCTTCCGGCGATTACGGCCGCGCGCGCCAGCATTGTCGAATATGAAACCGCCTACGCCCGCCCGGACAAAGGCCCCCTCTGGCGCCGCGCCTATCTCGACTTCTTGCTGTTGGTGCCAACTGTTTACGCTTACCAGCAACTGGGTCAACAGGAGGCGTTCGCGCTCCTCGCGCAGGAAGACGCGTCCGAACTGTACAGCGACCCGATACTGATCCTGGCGCCGGCTCTGGTGATCCTGACGGCCTCACTAATGATTATGCGGTTCTTCTCACCGATGATGAATCTGCTCGACAAGCTGGCAAGCCTGTTGCCGGGCACCGTCTTCCATCTCGCGCTGCGCCAGCTGGGCCGCCAGGGGCACAGTTATCTGAACCCTCTCCTGCTTGTGATCATTTGCTTGGGCTTGGGCATCTATACCCACTCTCTGGCCGCAAGCATGGATAAGTGGCTGGTCGATCGCATAAAATACCAGGCCGGCGGAGACTTCCGTTTCCTCCCCGTTACCGTTGGCGCCGACGAGACTGTTGCCGACTTTACCCCTGAACTATCCTGGTTTACCGAGAGGTTCGATGCCGACCGCGCCATTCGCGTAGGCAACTATGGCATGCGTATTGAGGGGCTCTCCACAGATCGCAGGAAGACGAAACGAATGATGGGTGTGGACCGGGCTGAATTCGCCTCTGTCTCCTGGTTCCGTTCGGACTTCGCCGATGATTCGCTCGGCGGACTCATGAATCGACTGGCCGCCGCGCCCGAAGCAGTGTTGGTCTCACGCGAATTCCTCGCAGAGCACCTCCTGCGCGTCGGGGATCGTTTGGACCTGTGGGTGATTCTGGAACCTGGGGTCAGTATCCGCACCGACTTCACAATAGGCGGGGTCTACGACTACTTTCCCACCGCGGGGCAGGACCAGATCGTTTTCATCGCCAATCTGGACTATCTGCACCTGATCGGCGGCGCAATCTACCCGTATGAAGTTTGGCTGCGGTCACCGGACAACCACACCGGCGAGGAGGTGCGCCGTAAGCTGCGCATCGGCGGAATAGAAACGCTGCGCTGGCACGACGTGGTAGGTTCACTGATCGAGGAAAAGTCGCATCTGGAGCGGGTCGGGGTCTTTGGCGCGCTTACGGTCGGCTTTCTGGCCGCGGCGCTGATGGCTGTGATGGCATTTCTGATGCACAGTTACGCATCGCTGCGTGAGCGGTTCTACCAGTTTGGAGTGCTGAGGGCAATCGGCGCGCTGCGCCGCCAACTGATCATCCAGCTCGCCGTCGAGTACGCTGTCCTCGTCGCCTACGGGACCGCTGCCGGCGCACTGATCGGTGTCTGGGTCTCCGTCCTCTTCACGCCCTTCTTCCGCAGCGCCGCAGACTCTAAGGCCATCCTGCCACCTATGCTGCCCGTCATCGCCGAGACCGAGATCACCCAACTCACCCTTATCTTCATCGCCGTGATGGTGTTCGTCATCGTTGCCGCCACCGCACAGGCAACCCAACGCCGCATCTTCGAGGTCATGCGCGTCGGCCAGGCCTAATGCAAAAAGAGCCAGTGGCCGGTTGTGCTGCCGGCCACTGGCTCCTGTCTACTAACCCCTGTCCACTAGGCTCTGCCGTTGCTGCTACTGCTCCCATTCTGCTCGTTGAACAACTCCTTCACACCGCCGAGCGCGCCCAGCACACCGGTCGCCTCGTAGGGCAGAAAGATTTTTGACGCGTCGCCGTCTGACATCACCTTCAATGCCTCCAAATACTGGATTGCAATCAGCCTGTCGTCCGGTTCTGCATCTTTTATGGCGTTGAACACGGTCGTAATCGCATTGCCCTCGCCCGTGGCCTCCACCTCCAGCTTGTACCGCTCGGCATCGGCCACCCGTTTGACAGCCTCGGCTTCACCTTCCGCCTTCAGGATCTGAGCCTGACGGTCGCCGTCGGCGTCCAGAATGGCGGCCCGCTTCTCCCGCTCAGCCTTCATCTGCCTGTGCATCGCTTCGGTGACGTCCGCCGGCGGATCGATACGCTTGATCTCAACGCGCACCACCCGTACGCCCCACTTGTCGGTGGCGTCGTCCAACACCTCGCGCAATTTGGCGTTGATATGATCGCGGCTGGTCAGCGCCGCGTCCAACTCCATCTCGCCAACCACATTACGCAGATTTGTCTGGGCCAGTTTGGTGGCCGCGTTATAGAAATCCGCCACATTATAGACAAGCTTGACCGGGTCCGTGGCCTCAAAGTAGACGATCGCATCAACCGTAACCACCACATTGTCCTTCGTGATCACCTCCTGCGGCGGCACGTCCACTACCTGCTCCCGCATGTCCACCTTCTGGATGGCGTCGACAAAGGGGACAATCAAGGTAAGACCCGGCTGGACGGTGCGCTGGTAGCGCCCCAACCGCTCTACGACGCCTTTCTGATAGGGCTGCACGATGCGAATGGTTGCGAAAGCAACCACCACCACAGCCACGGCGATAATCGCCAGAAGTAAAATCGGCCCCAGTGTTGCAAACATTTCGTTTCTCCTTTGATATGCGCCTCTGTTATGCGGCAGACTCGATCTGCTCGTCTGAATCCCCGCTCTCTTCATCAGCTGCCTGAACCTGCAGACGTACACCGTCAACGCTTATTACCTTCACGACCTCTCCAACCTCCAACTTTACGCTGTCCTTCGACTCCGCGCGCCATCTCTCGCTCTCTACCCGTACCATACCTGTACCCTCTATCGGGTCAACTGTCTGTAAGACGACCCCCCACTTGCCGATCATCCGGTTGCCCGCGATCGGCTGTACACCGGGCCGCGAAATGCGATCAGCGAAGGGTCGCGCCAGCACGACGGCAGCGATCGTAACCACAATGAAAACGACGATCTGCCATGCCAGGCCTGCGCCCAGAAAGGCCATCAGCGCCGCGCCCAGCGCCCCAATGCCAAAACAGAGCAGCACGAACCCGGCCGTAAATATCTCGAGTAAAAGGAAAAATACGGCTAAGACTATCCATCCCCAACGCAGTAGCTCATCAACGTTTGCGCCCAACACGATATCCTCCGATAGTTCTGAGGGAGCGAAATCACAACTGCCGCCCCGCATACTACGGTTCCTGACTCTTACGGGGCACTGCCGCGTCCATTCGGGTCGCGCATTCTGATTTCAAACCTCGCCATCAGTATACGCGAACTATATGCCGTTTCCTAACAACAAGCTGACATCCAACAGACGCGAACCTGACGCCCCCAAAGAGCACAAAAAAAGCCGGACAAGCGTCATTGCTTGCCCGGCCTCTCGAAACCGAAAGGGGCTGGATTGTAGAGGGGACAGAAGAGAGAAATCCCCCTTATGCCTTCTCGCCCCGCTGCTAGATCCAGTTCTGGTCCTGCAGAAAGCTCGTCAATCCGGGGATCGAGAACCGTTTGCCCTGATAAGCCTGATAACCATAGTAAGCCAGGGCCAGAAAGCCCATCAACACCAGCAGCGGCATGAAACAGGTAAGAACAAGAAATGAGACCAACAACCCTAGGAACGGTACCACCGCCACAATCGCCACACTCACAAACACGAGCAACACGAACACGATAAAAGTTGACGAAAGCGCCAGACTCTGGATCGCATGGAAACGCTGGAACGGGCGCTTCTTGCTGCTCGCGCTCAACAGCACGATCGCCGGCATCACCAGCGGTATCAGCACCTGCGTCACATAACACAGCATCGCGATCAACCGGTCGTCGCTGTCAGCCGCTATATCGACGGCCGCACTGTGCATGAACTCCCCCCGTCGCAGAGCGCTGGCCGCCTCGCCGGCCTGCGTGCGTGCCGAGTCCGCAAACTGTTCCGCAGGGGATGGCTCAGGGCTCTCGTCATAGCCGGCTTCGGCGGGCCCGTCAGCGACGGGTGAGGGCGTCTCTTCTTCGCCGCTCGATTCCGTGACGGATGCCGAATGAGTCGACTCCGAATTCCTCTCCTCAACTTCATCCGACCCCGATGAATCCACCGGGTACTCCTGCTCGTCTCTCTGGTTCTCCACTGCTCTTCTCCGTCAACTACGTGTGACAGCAAATGTCCAATCAGTCTGCTCTTCTCTGCCGCCGGTCCCGCTGAACCCTCTCAACCATCTGCGACATCCAGACATCGAGGGAATCGACGATTTCTCTTACAGACGCTGCACCTTAACCCCTATCCATCAAGTAATCTCTTCACTGTCTGCATGCCGTCATAACTACTCTACGCAGGTTACCATCGAAAGTTTCCAAGCGACCCCCGATATTGTGCTACAATGGCCGCTATGATCGCTCAGCCGGTAGCGCCACAGACCTCAAGCCCGGAAACGGTCCGTACTGTTTTCATGGGTACGCCCGATTTCGCCTTGCCCTCTCTCTCCACCTTACACGATCTGTCTGATCGAAATGGATGGCAGGTTGTCGGAGTTGTCACACAGCCCGATAGACGCGCCGGCCGCGGCAAAATACTGGTCGCCGGCCCTGTCAAACAGTTCGCCCTGGAACAGTCGCTGCCCGTGTTGCAGCCACAGAACTTCCGGCAGACCGTCGCACCGCCCACAGCAGAACAGCCTGACCCCCTCACATGGCTGCGCATCCTCGCGCCGGACCTGATCGTTGTCGCCGCATTTGGACAGATTCTGCCGCCGAGTGTGTTGGCGATCCCGACCTATGGCTGCCTGAACGTGCACGCAAGTCTCCTCCCCGCCTACCGTGGCGCATCCCCTATCACCGCAGCGCTTCTGGACGGGCTGACCGAGACAGGCGTAACCATAATGCTGATGGACGCCGGCATGGATACCGGGCCTGTACTCACCCAGGCTCGCCTGCCAGTCCTTGCAGACGATACCACCGACTCCCTCAGTCATCGGCTGGCCGCTCTCGGCGCAGAGCTGCTCGCCAAGACGATTCCCAGCTGGCTCACCGGAAATGTCGCCCCTGTCGCACAGGCCGACCTGCCCGGCGAGCCATCCGTCTGCCCGCTGGTCAAAAAACAGGACGGCCGGATCGACTGGACAATGCCGGCGGCGCACGTCGAACGCTTGATCCGCGCCTATACCCCTTGGCCAGCCGCCTTTACCACCTGGAAAGGGCAGAACTTCAAACTGTGGCAGGGCAGCGTCATCCGCGGGCAGGCCGCTCCCGGCCTTGTGAGCGAAGTCAATAGTCTCGTCACCGTCGGGACCGGCGACGGTCTGCTGGCGTTGCACGAAGTCCAGCCCGCCGCAAAAAGGCGTATGGCTGCTGCCCAATTTCTCAACGGCGCCCCCGACTTCATCGGTTCCCGTCTGGGCAGTTAACCCGCCCAACGCCGCACCAAATGGCATCGGGTATCCTGCTGTTCGATTTGGCGGCTCTGACACAGCATGGTATACTCCTGTCTGTGTCGGGGCGTAGCGCAGCTCGGTAGCGCGCTTCAATGGGGTTGAAGAGGTCGGAGGTTCAAATCCTCTCGCCCCGACCTGAATCCAAGGGGAGGCGACGTCGATTCAGGACTACGAGCGATGTCGCCTCCCTTTTTTCGCTCCAACCCCTCAACCTGGTTTGAGTGGCATCGGACCAAAACTGCCGCCACGCCGGAACTGCCACCACTCACGCCGCATTGACATTGTCGGTCCGGCCCGCGTATCCTTACCTGGTCTCTGTGCCCTTCCTGAACCTGGCATCCCGGACAAGATACAGACGTTCAGCCGCAACAGAGAGTCGGAAGATAGCACGCCAACCGGAGGTTGGTCACCCTCGGGTAGAAAATCGGACAGGTGAACAAACACGATTCTCCATCTCTGGTCGTCCCCCCGTATGACCGACCGAACTGCACGCCGCAGTGGAATCGAGACCGTTCCACTTAACGCCTGCCTTTCCTTTGGTTCAGGCACGAATGGCGCAATTGACTTTCTTGCTCGCTAGCGCTCAATTGAATTAACTCTTTAGACCAATGTTGAAGAGGAATCAGGTTAGGTTAGCCCTGACCGTGCTAGGCGCTTGGCTGATACTGGCAGCCGTAATGGCTGTCCGCCCCCATCTTTCTTCTCCCTCGGGCTCCGAAACTCTACAAGAGAACCCTCCGGCGATCAACGGACTGCGCGTCAGTAGCATTCTCCCCGGCGAACTGGAAATCTCGTGGGATGCGCCTGCCGACGCGCCTCTCGACTATCGTCTGACCTGGGCTCGCGTCGGCGAGAACTTTCCCACACAGAACGACGAACCCGGAAACGCCTATCCAACCTGCCCGTCCCACGTAATCACCGGTCTGGACCACGGCGAGCGATACCGGGTGCGAGTGCGCGCCCGCTACGAAAGTTCCAAAAGCGACTGGAGTGCCCCCGTTGAAGCGGTGGTCGCTTCCTCTACCACTGCTCCCACGGCGACTGCGATCACTCAGCCGGGTCCCCCCTTGGACCTGAACGCAGAAGTGACCCACGATAGCGTGACGCTGAGCTGGTCGGCGCCGCAGAGTGTCGCAGGTATCAGCGGCTATCAGATCCTGCGGCGTGATCAGGAACTGGATTCAGAGAACCGGTTTCAGCTCATTGAAGAGACCTCCGGCAGTTCGGCGACCAGCTATGTCGACAGCGCTGTCCTGCCCAACAGGCGCTACACCTATCGTGTCAGCGCACTGAACGAAAACCACCTGGGCCCGGAGTACGCTGAGGTTGAAGCCAACACACCTGGCGTACCGGCAGCATCTTCGGCGGCGCCCACGTCAATACCTTCCTCCGACGCCGCGCCAACCCCGTCACCGGCGCCCACCGCCACAACCGCACTCTCAGCCACTCAGGCGCCGTCGCAGAGCAACGCAATGCCGAGCCTCATTTCGGAAAGAGATGCGCTGATCGCCGTCTACCATGCCACCGGCGGACCCGGCTGGGCCCGGAACACCAACTGGTTGACCGATGAGCCGCTTGGATCCTGGAGTGGCGTGACCACCGACGTAAACGGCCGCGTGATCGAACTCGATCTCAACAGGAACGCGCTGAGCGGGACGATTCCGGCCGGAATGGGAACCCTCCAAAACCTGAAAATCCTGCGCATGTCTGGCAACAGTCTGGAGGGACCGATTCCACTTGGCATGAGCAATCTCGCCGCCCTCACTAATCTGGAATTGGACGACAACAACCTCGTTGGACCGATCCCCTCTGAACTGAGCAAGCTCCGGAATCTGACATGGCTCGATCTGTCAGACAACGACCTCATCGGCCCGCTCCCCACCGAGCTCAGCAAGCTCACCGCTCTGACTGTGGTCGCTCTGTCAGACAACGGCCTGACCGGCGCCTTCCCATGGTGGTTGCGCGAACTTGATGACCTGCTGATTCTTCACCTTTCCGGCAACCACTTCACCGGCTGTATGCCGGCAGACCTGCTCAACATAATGATCGAGGACCTCAGCAACACCCGTCTGCCCACCTGCAGAGAGGCGCTGACCACATTCTACTTTGCCACCGGTGGCTCCCACTGGCAGCGCAACGACAACTGGCGGGACGCCGACACCTCCCTCGCCCAATGGTTCGGCGTCACGACCGACGACGCCGGACGGGTTACGGCAATCGACCTTTCCGGCAATGGTCTTGTAGGCGCCCTCCCGGCACGCATAGGCACCCTCACCCATCTCGAAACACTTGATCTCTCCGGCAATGAGCTTGTCGGGTCGATTCCACCCGAAATGGGAAATCTGGCTAACCTGTCGACCCTGTATCTCGGGCGTAATAGGTTCACGGGATGCATTCCTGCCAACCTTCGACTAATCGAGAACAATGACATGGATAGCCTTGGCCTGGATTTCTGCCGATAAGCCCCCCAACATTCCGTCACAACTCAACCCCTTTCAATTCCCCATCCCCCTGGGGCGACCTCATCCAACTCTCCCGCCACTCATCACTGACCACCGACCACTGCAGTTCTGTGCGGTCGGGCCTTCGGCCCTCCCTTGTGCGGGGGGATTCCCCCCGTAACGCCCCCTTGGCTCGCCACCTTGTTCATTCTTCCCCGGCAACATGTCTAGCCAACTGTGTCCCCACCCCACCAATTGCTTTCTCCAGCCACTGACCACCGCAGTTCTGTGCGGAGGAACTCCCCCCGCAACGCCCCCCATCGTATGCCCGACCGTCGTGGACAATTGGAACGGATGAGACAGCGACCGGTGCTCGAACCCCCGTACCGCTCTCGTAGGGGCACCCCTTGTGGGTGCCCTTTGTGGCACATTATGGCGACCAGATTTAGATGCGATTGCCCTGATGCAGGGAGCTACTAACTTAACTGCACAGCGATGCGAGGTTGTGTTCAGGCGAAACGTAGCGGTTTAGCTTGTGGGTTTCTTTCTCGTATCATTCGTAATGAATTCATTGATGTAGGGTATCAATGTAAGTGTTGACGATATATCATACCTATGCTATGATCTGAACAACGCAGTGTGAATCGGGTTCGATGTGGCAGGAGGGATTCGAACCCTCAGATGACATCCGCTCCCAACGGACCGCCTTTACCAATTTAGCCACTGCCACATATGTAAACCCGATACACACTGCGCCTTCCCCATTGTAATCGAAAAAGTCAAATTATGGAAGCTGTATAATAAATGAGTACATGACTCTCTTAATGGGGTAGCCAACGCTTCTGGCGACGAAAAAAGCGAAAGCGCATCGGTTTGACAAGTTCGAGCATCTGTGCTATCATGCCTGCCACGCTGACGAACCGAGTTCTTTGCAACAGAACCGACCAGCGCAGACAATAAAATAACTTAGAGCGTATTTGCGTCCAAAGCCTTCCTGCAATAGTGCAGGCGGGCTTTTTCTTTTTATGGTAACTTAGAGGAGGCTTACCATGACTAAGGGCTATGAGGGGACGATAAGCGTATTCGAGTTTTTCGAGATGATTCCTGACGAGGAGGCAGCCATTGAATACCTGGAAAATATTCGATGGGAAGATGGCGTGTGCTGCCCGCGTTGCGAATCCAAGTACACGACGCGATTGAAGGCGAAACCTTATCACCTGTGTCGATTATGTAGGCGCAAGTTCACGGTACGCACGGACTCTATCTTTGAAAGGTCGCATATACCACTGAACAAGTGGCTCTACGCCATGTACATGCTAGAGACTGCCCGCAAGGGGATCAGCAGTTTACAGTTAGCGAAAGAGTTGGGCATCTCGCAAAAGTCCTGCTGGTTCATGCTGCACCGCTTACGGGAGGCGTGTGAAGTGGAAGCGATTCGTCTGCAAGGAGAGATCGAAGTAGACGAGACGTTTGTTGGGGGTAGTTTGCAGAGGATGCAGTATGGCAAGAAAGTAGAGAAGGGCATCACGCATTGGAAAGATAACAAGACGACGGTGGTAGGTATGAGGCAGCGCGACAATGGCAGGGTTGTTGCTTACCCTGTGGATGAAGAGTCAGTCAATTTGTCGGGCGAGGTATTGCGCAACGTGGAGAGAGGGTCGTCGGTGTATACCGATACCAACAACGACTATCATGCCCTAAACAAATGGTACAAGCATGAATCGGTTGTTCATTCTCGCAGCAACTGGAGAGATGGCGACGCATACACAAACGGGATCGAAAGCGTTTGGGCTGTCATCAAGAGAGGGTACAAAGGGGTATATCATTGGTGGAGCGAAAAACATATGGAACGCTACATCAACGAATTCGTCTTTCGATTGAACGAGGGTAACGTTCGCCACCATACGCTCCGACGCCTGGAGCAATTGATACGTAACTCTTTCGGTAAGCGTCTCACTTGGGAACAATTGGTGGCGGATTAAGAATTGCCAAATTCTGCGAAATAATATATCATATGATACAGGTTTTGTGCAGAGAGGAGATTCACCGATGGCGAAGAAGAAGCGGTCTCAATCGTCGAAAGTGGACAAGGAAGCGCTGGACCGTATAACGAAACGAGTGTTCAAGTATAGACCGAGTAAACAGAAGGAGAAGGCACAGCAGGAGGAGGACAAAAAGCCACCGTCGAAATAACGGTGGCTTTTTGATTTCGCTGAAGAAGAGTGCTACATTGTAGCCACCACAGCGTTTCACGCCCCTTAGGGGGCACAAACTGAACTATACCGTGTGCAGATGAGCGGGCGCATTGCGCCCCCTTGTCGGTCGTGTAGTTCAGAGAATGAAACGCTGTGGTGGCTTCCATTCGTCTGTTCACGCCACAAGGGGGCACCACTATGGATGCGATAGGTCCTGTTTTTGTTATTGTGGTGATTATTGGCATCGTGCTTCTTATGAAGGCCCATGAAGGATGGAGAGAATCAGAGAGTCGAGAGCATTTGGAACGACTACGCAAGAAGGGGGAAAGCCCGACATACATCGCTGAATATTTGAACCAAAAAGGCTACAAAAGTAAAGACGGGAAACCCTTTACCGACAAAGATGTTATTGCGGAATTTGCCAAGATTGATATAGAAGAAGAAATGAAGGGGTAAATTGAAGAGAAGAATATGTGACCACCCCCTACCTGGGAGCGAACCGTACCCGGTGCCTAGGTGCTGCGAAAATGGACAAGGTGAGGAGAACGCGGTAGAGTGAGGTTAGGAGCGCATAGGGACGGTAACGCCTGGACGCGTTGCTTTTGTATGGAGCGTGGAAAGGTAGTCTGCTATGAAAATCCTTAAATGGATTTTTATGCGTTCAGGGGCAGTTTCCGCCTTAATAGCTCATGGCGTTCCCAGCGCCATGGGTGCGGGCTGCCCCGCCCTCACTTTACCACAACAAAAATATTATAGCATTGTTTATCGGAAGTGGCAAGAAATGGGAAAAAGAAACGTGGTAAAACTTACAGATAGTGATCCAAAGAAAACCACTAGCATGTATCTCACAAAATGACGATAACTCTAACTGACGCATTTCTCATCTGTACGGTTTGCGGAATAATCTCAGGCGTCCTAGTCATTACTTTGTTTCAATACTATGGGGGGCCAACCAGCCAAGCAAAGAAGAACTTCCTTTCTGCGGTGAGCTATCTCATTATCTCGGGGTTTCTGGTTTGGTGGTCTTCAGGATGGTGGGATGGTGTCTTTTCTATTTTGGTAGCAATGGTTTTACTCTTAGCAGGTGGGGGGTTATTGGCTTATTCTGCTGAACAACAATCGAAAAAGAAGGGTGAAGAGGTAGATAGACAATAATGTTGATGACCGTTTGAATAGCTTTATTTGTCAACTCATCTTCAAAGCTTAAACTGCGCCCGAAATGGGCGCAGTTTTTTGCTCAAAAATTCGTGTGCAGTCAAGTTAGTAAGTCCCTGATGCACCCAATTTGACAGACTTTCCGATTTGATTTATAATTAAGGACACAATGCCTCCTGATTACGAAATCAACGGACGGGACCCGTCCGAAAGGAGACAACAAATTTTGGAAAACTTTTTGCACTAACAACCCATCCTCCAATCTTGCTCACTTTTTTGTGAGCCGCCGAGGATGGGTTACCGCATTTTTCTTTCCAATTTCGTCCCGATTCTAGAAGCGCAGGCCCTTCTTTTTTTCAGTCAAGATACTTTCCCGCCTCGTCGGCCGCGTCGCGCGTGTAGATTGCTACCATAGCCGGGGATAGCCAACGACTCCGGCGTCGGCAACGCGCTCAACGGCCCCCTGTGCAAATTTGCGGCCGGGCCCCGGTAGGCCTACTGGGGCCGCCTCTGTCCCCGCGATCCGTCTGTGCTACAGTGCCAGCGGGCGTTTTTGTGTTGGTGTCCAACACACAACTAAGCGCTGGAATTCCGAAGCGATGGATGAGAGACTGATCTCCCTCCTCGAACGCACTGCGGCCGCACTCGAACCCATCGCCGACGCTGGCCACGGCCTGCAGATCCACGCGCCGTCTGGGGCTACAGCTAGCCATCCGACTTTTGCGGGGTACATGGCCAGTTGGACTGTCGATGCGGCCGGCTATCTGTCATATATCGAAAGGACGACAACGGCTCCATCATCAAGAACCCCGTCAGCCCGCGCTCCGGCCAACAGGCTGCCTTTGTCTTGAATGCGCCGCCCGACGTTGTGCCTCAAGACAATTGCAGAATATGTCTTGGGGTTTGCAGTTTTATCATAAGTGCCCAATGCGCTGGCGCACAACCCCTGCTGTGCGGCTTTTTCTGCAGGCCTGCCGCTCCAATATGTGCAGGTATCTGCCTGCTCATTTTCATAGCTATGTGAACTTGGGAGATCGACTGGGTTTGCAATGATGTTTGTGGATGGGCAGGCTATTGCTAGATGCCTATGTGATGACAAGCCGCCACCTAGGAATTAGGTGGCGGCTTGTTGTTTTAAGAAGCAGTTTGAAAAGGGTCAATTAGGTCTAGGCGACAATTGAGGCCGAGCCAAGCGAAGATACTTTCGACAACGAGCCGCGCTAAGCGCTGTCAATCCAGACCAGACGCAGTTTCGGGCCGACAGCCATTTGTTCAAACAGCCTCTAAGAAATCAACTTCCATAGAAGCCATGCTGTATAAGATACGAGCATAACCACAATAGCGATTGTCCAAATCTTGTTGTCATCCTCCCAAGGCGTTGCCTTCGACCTCTTCATGAAGTACCAGATGACCAACGTGACCATAACGGCAATGACATAACGGTCGAAATAGATGCGATTGTCCACAAGATCTCACCCCCTCGATCCATCTCTGTTCCGCAAAACACAACTTAAATTTATCCACCTCTTCCTTTCCCGTCAACAAAAGATGTTTCGAGGGGCGAGGAGTACTTGAAGCAGGTGGTTTGAGGCGTCATGGGGCACCCTGATGCGTTTTGGGCGGCGTGATGATGACCTGCCCCCCAAGAACTGGTCCAAGGAGGCTGTCTCAGAAGGGCAAGATGGGTAGGCGTTGGTAAGTTCCGGCACGCCAGCTTCCGAAGACGGCTGGTTGCGTAAGCTGAGCCATGCCAACTGTTGAAGAGGCAGTATTGACGCAGCCAGGCTCTACACTCAGGGAATGGGTTGAGTTGCCGGGCTGTGCGCGAGTGGCTTGTACGGGTAGGGAGCCAGGACACTCTATATCGAGCCTGGGTCGCCGTGGGAGAACGGCTACATCGAGAGTTTCAACGGGAAGTTGAGGGACGAGCTGCTGGACAGAGAGGTCTTCTATACGTTGCCGGAGGTGCGTGTGCTGACGGAGCGCTACAGGCGGACTTACAACCGGATCAGACCGCACAACTCACTGGGCTACCGGCCGCCGGTGCCTGAGGCCCTTTTGCCTACCGACCCTGTCCCCGTGCTTGCCGGACTAACATAACGGGTGGTACAAGCGTCGGGGGCAGGTCAGTAGGATCTGCCCTGCGCATACTAGAATGACTTGGGAAGTCTTTCAGCCACCTGTAGACCACCCAGTATCCTTGTCGAACAATATGGTTCCGGGCGCCAAATACAAAATGGATTGATCGGCTATTTCGGCTTCGACAGCCATGGGAATCCTCCTAATAATTCTCAGTTGACGAACGCAAAAAGAGGAGCACCATCGGCTCTGCTCAGTGCTGGCTGAATCGGCTTGGGTGCACCTTATTTTTCCCGTCTTGTGGTCTAGCGATTGGGGCCAACCAAAGTATTATTTTGTCCACTGCCTATTGTTGCTTCCGCCCCGCCTTCTTTCCACTCTAGATTTGATTCTACTTTTCCCTGAGAGAAGCAAAGACATCACGGGAAATAGAAGATAGATCATTTCAGAGCGAAAGTCTTCGCCATTTTGATGGCTTGGATTTCGCTTGCCCCGGTATCATATCAGATGACGGCGTGTATCGCTTCGCAGAGGTCCTGAATGAAGTTCACAGCACCTTCCGAGTCCGTTGGAGCTATTGGCCAGTGAACTATTGCCCCAGTGTAACTTGGTGCTAAGTCGGCTTCATGGGCGATCTTGTTTCGTCGATCTACTATAAGGCGAAGCTGGTCCTTGGTGCCTGTTACTGAAATCCCCAACTGTGAAGAAACAGACGGCCACAACTCGCAAGATGAGAAAAGCCGCACTGCATCCGCGATCTTGTCTGGATGTTGGAAGGCCTGATAGCCATGCCTTTCCCGAATTTCCGAGTCAAGCCAACTGCTTCCGCTAGCCCCTGCAAACCCTGTTATAGCAGCTCCCAATGACACCTGAAACCGTAGGAAGGCGTTGGTAGGGGGCCGTTTTCCGTTATATACCTCCAACATACCGATACGAGTGATCTCATGAATGTAGTGATCAAGGGCGCTGACAACCATGACGAATTGGGCACGTAAGAGGTCTGAAGAATCAACAGCAGGTGTCGTCAATTGTTCAAGCGCACCATATAGCCCTCCAAGGACCCGCACTCGTTCTATGTTTGCCCGAAATTGCTGGATTGCTCTAAGCATATTCAACAAGCTTCAGAATTCGATCCGCGCCCTCAGAGTAGAGTTCTCTAAACTGTTGCATAGATCTCTTGGTTATCTCAAGAACGATGCCCGTTTGTTCAAGCTGCTCGTCTGTGAGATCAAAGACTGGTGCCTTATGCTTCTGCGAAAGAGCGATCAGCCCGTTGAAGTCTGACATCTGAATAATGGGCTTACCCATTGTAAGGCCAACCTGCTCGTATGACTCTTCAGGAAGAAGCATACCCTTTTCCTTGAGAGCAGGCATTAGCTTTGCTTTGACACTCTCTTGGATGTCGTCAATCCATTTTTGAAAGGCTGCGGAAGGCTTCCCCTCTCGAAGGCGATATTTTTGAATTATCGTACCCAAAAACTTAGGGGTCTTGTTGGGAAAGGGGTACACCGCGTCTTTCAGGACTGAAAGAGACTTTGCTTGCTCAGCCCATGCCGACCACTTAGGCAAGACAGAAGCCAGACTGTCGGTTGCCATGACTGAGAAGTAATCTGGCGCCATTGGGACGACAAAGTAATCGCTGGTCATCATTAGATTCTGATTGATAGGACCAAGGCTAGGACTCATATCAACCAGAATGAAGTCCGCATAGTACTTACAAGCAGTCAGAGAGAAAAGATGGTGAAGGGACCCCGGAAGATTCTGGAGGGTGACGAGCGAGCCGGACAGTTCTTGAGCAATACCTAAGGTTACTTCATATTCGGCCAGGCCAATGTGGCCTGGAAGTAGGTAGGCATTCGGTTGGCTTTCGACTGGCTCACAGATGACGGGAGCCATGGCGACTGGGCGGGATTCAAATGCAGGGGCAAGGCCATCGCGGATGTTGGTCACACCTTCTCTATCGTAAACGGGCGCAAAATCCTCGGTTCCGGTAAATCCGAGGACCATCCCTGTGAGATTGCACTGAGGGTCACAGTCAACAAGGATTACCTTTTTCCCTTTGCTCGCGAGCATCCAACCAAGGTTAAAAGCGGTCGTCGTTTTGCTGACTCCGCCCTTGTGATTAAAGAGTGCAATTTGCTTTGCCATTGGACACACCTTTCGTTTCTCACGGCGGCTAGCCCCTTCCAGCCGACTCCAATTTCTACTGCAATCACCACTGTCTCAGTGTACATTGCGATGACCACGTGTCAATTTCAGAAGCCATCAAACTGCCGAAGTGACTTGTGATCATCCAAGAAACTGTATGACATTCTCGTTTGCCACGCGAAAGGGTATGAATGTCTAAGAGTCTGGTTGGGAATTAGGTAGCGGGAGAGATACGTCGCAGCATCGTGTGAATGGAAACGATGTGGATGACGCCTTCACTACTCTTGGTACAGTGTTCGTAGTCTTTGCTCAGAAGGCGGTAGCGTTCCAGCCAGGCGAAAGCGCGCTCAACGACCCAACGTCTGGGGAGGACAGAGAGGCCCTTCTGTCCTGGGTTGACCTGCCCCCCCAAAACTGGTCCAGGGAGGCTGTCTCAGAAGGGCAAGATGGGTAGGCGTTGGTAAGTTCCGGCACGTCAGCTTCCGAAGACGGCTGGTTGCATAAGCTGAGCCATGCCACCTGTTGAAGAGGCAGTATTGACGCTGCCAGGCACTATACTCAGGGAATGGGTTGAGTTGCCGGGCTGTGCGCGAGTGGCTTGTACGGGCGGGAGCCAGGACACTCTATATCGAGCCTGGGTCGCCGCGGGAGAACGGCTTCATCGAGAGTTTCAACAGGAAGTTGAGGGACGAGCCGCTGGACAGAGAGGTCTTCTATACGTTGCTGGAGGTGCGTGTGCTGACGGAGCGCTACAGACGGACTTACAACCAGGTCAGACCGCACAGCTCTCTGGGCTATCGGCCGCCGGCGCCTGAGGCCCTCTTGCCTGCCGATCCTGTCCCCGTGCTTGCCGGACTAACATAACGGGTGGTACAAACATCGGGGGCAGGTCAGTTTGACTCCTGCACCATATTGGATTTGAACAGAATCCGAAAAAGGGATTAGATGGAATAATGCCACACCTGTGATCCCCTAGTCCAGAATGATCAAGGCATTTTGTTCGCCAGGAGTTGGCGGTTCGATCCCCCTTGTGAGGTATTCCTCATCGGTGTAGGGCGTGCCGTCTGCGTGCCACAGGTAGGAGAAGGGGTTGTCTGTAAATCTCTCCCCGGTAGCTTCTCTCTCTTGCGGCGTGCGGGCGTCAAATTCGTCTGGCTGGTAGTCGGCGGATTTCCTTTTATCTCTGGTGATAGTGTTACTCCTGACTGTTTTCGTCAGATGGCGGTTGTTGGGGAGGATTTTCTGGGGGAGGAGGTGATGGAACTTTCCCTTCCGGCTCATCATATGCCGGGTCCCTGTGTTTATTCGCTTGTTCATGGCTGTCACCTACTCCTGCAACTCCTCCAGTTTCTTGCCTCTTATCCTCCGAATTGGATTGCGAGTGCACGTTCTGTCTCCTCATATGATTCATCGTTCACACTCTTTTGTAGCGGGATTGACTCAGCGACAGCTGCATCCAACTGGCTTTCCAGCATTTCACTCCACTGTGCAACGTCAGCACGATCTTGGTTAGTCCATAACCATCGCCATTGACGTGCAAGTGCTGTGGTTTGATTTGCCATGATCCTTGCCGCTTTAGTATCCCCACCAAGCCCAAAGTTGATTACCGCGATTTCGCAAAGTCCAACAGCAACTAGAATCGCAGGGATAAGCCAGTCTGGATACGTCCAATCAAATTGAGGCAGTGCTAAGGCTAAAGCTGGGATCGCTGTAAGCACGTAGGTAATGAGCTTGAATCGCTTGTCCAGTTGACGGGTCCGCTTGGAGAAATATCGAGACAGACGTTCCGTCTTGTGCATGAAATACCAAATCTTGTCTCTCGGTATTCGTGTATTCACGGCTCATTTCTCCTTATGATTCTCCCTCAGCAAAGTGGTCATTCTCCTAGTTTTCTTCGCAGTCGGCAGTACCTACCTCTGTTGTGATTTTATCACAGGATTGTTAGAATGGCAGCACCACAACAGCACGCCTCTTTGCTCTAGAACGACGATCTCCACACTTCAGCCCCCTGAAATTAGAAGGCTGAAGTGAACATCAAATTGGCCTGACGTAGCCGCCAGACCTGAAATCCGCGAATTGCATTGACTTACTGACCGAATAACTCAGTCAGCAATCGACAAATGAGCCAAATTGCTATGACTGTATTACGGTCAATACGAATTGCAAAACAACGCACATGGACTTTATACAAGAAGGCTTCTCGATTTCCGGGGGTAAAATCGTATCGGAAAAAGAGAAGCACCTGTTCCGAAGCCAGGTTGACATTCACAACCTAGGATGCTAGGAGCATGACGATTGCGAAAGCAATCCTCGATTTCTGGGGGTGGCACCCGTTATGACTGCCCGTCGGCGGGTACTTCTCTCTTGTAGCTTCAATTCTACTCCAATTCCCTTAGCTGATCAACTGTTCGTAGGTCAGTCGCTTGCCAGCAGCGCGTCTGACAATGGCGGCCATCTGGTCGATTGTGTCCAGCGGGCGCACATTGTGGCGGCCCGAGAACTCATCCACATAGCGGTGCAGGTGCTTGGGGCAGGTCAACATTCGAAGGGCTGTTATATTGCCTAGAAGCTGGGCTAAATCGGGGCGGCGCAAGGCTCTGAAAGCCTCTGTATGCAAAAATGCGCTGTGAAACACTAGGGCCGCTGCCCCACCAGGGCGGAAAATCCGCGGGGAATAGCCTGCTCTTACGGCGACCGACGGGAATGCGGCGAAAATTGACCCACTGAGAGGCCCTGTACTGTTTTCAAGGTCCTATGGTATGCCCCAATTGGGGCAAAAACGGCCGTTTCATTCCGTATAGGATGATTCATACCAATCGAGAAAATTCTGCTACATTTTGGTTTGCGGGGGAGGTGGGATGGAACAGGATAATAACGAAGAACAGCGGTATTCGGAAAGATGGATTGCGGTCATCTTGTGGACGCAAGGCCGCACAGGGTCTAGTTTTATGATAGCACTATTTGGCGTAATTAGTGCGGGGATAGCTCATATTCTTCCACCCCCATATCACGTTGAATTCGATTGGAGGGTAGGTGTGGCCTGGTGCGCTGGCGTTTTCATTTTCAGATCACTCAAGCGTCCCCGAAATCGCTGATAGGGGGATCATGGCAAGGCAGCATACCAGAATGGACCGGCGGCGGCTGGTCGATGAGTTGCTGACAAGTGAGAGCCTTGGTCACGTACTCAAGGGCGCGAATCCGTACATCACGCTCGACCTATGGAGACACCACGAACCACCATGGATTCCATCGACCCGCTGACCCTATACTTCTGCATCATCCCAATAGGCGTACTTATAGTATTCGGATTCATGGTGGGATTAGCCAAACACAACCGCGACATCGCCCAGGACAGATACAGACTCGCCCAGGGCAGATACAGAAACAGATACAGAAGCAGGACACAAGATAGGCAAGAACTCATCGAAAAGCTCCGCAAAGATGGCAACGACTTCGAACACATTGCCTTAGTCCTCAACACGGCCGGCTACCATAACCAATCCGGCAACGACTTCACAGCAAACGAAGTAGCTCAAGAGCACGCCTGGATGGCAGCCCGGGCCGACCGCTTACAAAAGATCGTCAAATCGTCTTAGTGGGAGATTACGGGACGCGCAATAAAGACGAGGTGTTTTCATGGGCAGATGGGAGAGGACGAGCAGGAGTGAAGTGGGCCCCAAAATCTGGACCACAAGCTAAGGTGTATAATGGAGCCGAATCCCTCGAATTGGAAGTTGTCTGGACTTTTTGGGCCCGTTGCTGCCCATTGTTTCCTCAGTGCGAAGTAGAATCTCTCGGCACAGATCCAAATCCAGATGCTGAAATGTTGCTGCCATGAAGTAACTCCTTTTCTATTTGATCTGAATCATTGTAAAGCGGTTTACAACATTTCTCAAGCAAATATGGGCCTTTTTCGTCCAGAAATGTATTACATTTCGGTATTGGGACAAAAGTGTATTACAAATTGGAAGTAGAGTAACTGGCAAGGGGGGAAAAATGGAAAAGCCTCAAAAGCACAAGCCACTATGCCAACCTGTCTTGCAACAAGACTAAAGCAGGTCGGCACCGCAACCTCTTATGCGCAGCTCTCGCGGGGGCATGGATCAATCAGACAACCTTCAATTTCTATGCGCAATTTACTACAGTCTCAAAGGGAAGCGGCGCCAGCCAGAACTCATTGCAGATTAGCGGAAACAAAGCATCACTGAATAGGAGGAAAAGAAATGATGATCCCCAAGAAACTCAAGTGGCATTCAACCAGAAAGCTATTAGGGAAAGGCGGTCAAGGGCAGGTCCATCTCGTCATTAACAAGCACGAGTCCCCTGGCAAGAAATATGCAATGAAGGTGTTGAACAATGTTGACTCCGAGAAAGCCAAGTCAAGGTTCAATCGAGAGATTGCGGCGATTAAGGAAGTCGAACATCCTGCCATCATTCGCATAATGGACCATTCCTTCGCATGTGATGACTTCCAATTCTATGTAATGGAGTACTTTGAAGGCGCTCGGACTCTGAACGAAGTCATTCATTCCCAAGCCAATCCCTTACACGGAAATGTCCAACTTAGCCTTGACCTGTTTGAAAGAATCGTTTCAGCGCTTCAGGCATGTGAACAGCATTCAACCCCTATCGTTCATCGAGACATCAGCCCCAAAAACATTCTATTCCTGACCGACGGCAGTATCCGATTGATAGATTTTGGAATCTGCCACATCGAAGACGGAGAAACCATCTCTCTGACCGGAGAAAGTTTTGGCACTCGTAACTATGCTGCGCCAGAGTGTGAATCTGGGAACGATTCAAATGTCAACATTCGTTCCGACATCTATTCAGCCGCCAAAGTCCTCTGGTCTGCAATCACTTCAAGAGAAGCGTTCGCACGCGAAGAACCTGTCTTTCGACACTTTTCAATGAGAGATTTGTTTCCAACTAAGCCGGAAACATGGCCCCTAACCCTAATCTTCGAGAGGTCTATCCGCAAAAGGCCCGAAAATAGATTCCAGAACACCTTTGAAGTTCTCAGCTTGTTGCAGGAGTTACGCGGCTTGTTTCAACGGGGACACTCCTCGGTTGAAGACATTATTTATCGTTGTCCTGCATGTGGGTGGAAGAACTATAGAGAAACCTCAGAAAGGGAGAGAAGGCTTCGACCTACCCACCTACGTGATGCCGACCAGTTTATTTGCGAACTGTGCGGACTTGAATACAGACGATATCTTACAAGAGTACACGAACAAGATGAACAACGAAGACGACTCGATTGAGCACTGGACCTTCAATGTGCAAAGGATACGAAATACACCCTCCAACACCAATTCGGAAAACAAGAGGCCAGCACAACCTAAACATGAACGACTGTCCCCACAGACTAGAGATAGTAAAACAGAACAGTTCGAGAAACGACAGGATCCTGTTTCTCAGTGGCCGAGAGAAGTAGAGCCGCCCTGACCTGCCCCCGATGTTTGTACCACCCGTTATGTTAGTCCGGCAAGCACGGGGACAGAGTCGGCAGGGATGAGGGTCCCCTGCCGACTCCCCTTCCATAGCACTTGGCCTACCCCCTGAATTTCTTGACAAACGGGAAAGCAGGCCAGACCGGGGTTTCCGATCACTTTTTCTTTAGTTGTCTTCGCCTTATCCAGTCGTGCACTACGAAGACGAAGTCAACAATTAACCCAATGACCGTTACAACAACTAGGCCCCCGCGTTCAATGAACGGTTCCACAAACCTTTCAATGATATTCAAAATATACCACACACCAATTTCTGGAGGTAGTATAAACAGTACCGACCACAGAAAGAAGAGAATGCCAATAACCCAAAAAGTGCAATAGCCATAGATCGGCCTACCCTTCCTGGATTCGTCATCGCCAGAAACGCGGAACATCTCTACGACCCTTTTGACCTGCCCCCGATGTTTGTACCACCCGTCATGTTAGTCCGGCAAGCACGGGGACAGGTTCGGCAGGCAAGAAGGCCTCAGGCGCCGGCGGCCGGTAGCCCAGAGAGCTGTGCGCCTTGGTCCGGTTGTAAGTCCGCCTGTACCGCTCCGTCAGCACACTTACCTCCAGAAACGTAGAAGACCTCCCTGTCCAGCAGTTCGTCCCTCAACTTTCCGTCGAAACTCGCAAGCCGTACTCCCACGGCGACCCAGGCTCGATATAGAGCGTCCTGGCTCCCACCCGTCCAAGCCACTCACGCACAGCCCGGGCCGTAAACGCCGGCCCGTTGTCCGAGCGAATATGGTCGGGCACGCCTCTGAACACCATCAATTGGCCAGCACCACAATCTCCTCGGTCACGCCGACCCGGCGGGCGGCCTCAGCCACTGTGCTGCCCCCGGCTATCGCCTCCTCAGCCTCTCACAGCTTGTTGATCACCTGCTCCGGCGTATGTCTCCTCTTCGCCATCTTTCCCCCTTTCTACGGCCCAATACTAGGGGGAGTTGACGTTTGAATCGTTTTGTCACATGAGCGACAACAGGAGGATGTCTGCAAAGAGAGAGGAGTGAGGGAAGGAGGAGAGAAGAGTGAGTAAACTGCAGTTGCCGTTCCCACTCTTCTCTCCCTTCTGCCGTTCTCTCCGCTCCTTTCTCGCCCTTCGAACCACTACCCGCTATCCGCGGGCACGGCCGCTTGCGCCCACTGCGACCACGGGCCGGTTTCGCCGTTTGCGCCCACGGCGCGGATGGAGTAGTAGTAGGTCGTGCCGGCGGAAACCTCGGTATGCGTGTAGCTGGTCCCGGTCAGGCTGCCGCCGCCGACCGTCTGCCATCCGGTCTCAGCGTCCCACCAGGTCGCCAGCTGATAGCCCACTGCGTCCGCTGCCGCATCCCACCTGAGAATGATGCCGTCCGGCGCCGCTTCCGCGGTCAGCCCCGGCGTAGCAAGTTGCGCGGCTGCGGGCGTCTGCGCGTCGACGCGGACGGTGCCGGTGGGAAGGGCTGCGCCGGCGGCCAGGATCACCGCCAGAAGCAGAATTCTCAGCGCTGTCAGCTGATGTTGTCGCATCTTCTGTAAGGAGAAACACCCATGAAACGTCTTGTTGCATCTCCTCACGCTCCTCGCCACCCTTCCCGTCTCGCCCGCCCTGACCCATACGGTGCGATCATGATCGCGACGGAGTGAAGGTAGCAACCAATCCCTCAGTAGCATGGCGGTTTTACACCTGTGCCGGGCAAGACGGAGAGTCATCTCAGGTGTTGGGTGTAGGCGTAGGTGTGGTTGTAGGAATAAGCGTAGCTGTCGATGTAGGAGTGGCTGTCGGTGTAGGCGTTACTGACGGTGAAGGCGTAGCTGTCGGTGTAGGGGTAGCTGTCGGTGTAGGCGTGGCTGTCGGTGTAGAGGGGGCGCAATAGGGCAAATTCAGGCTTGCCAAGTCATTGTTTGCCACGTTTCGCAAGGTGGGGGGGATACACCCGGTGAAATTGTTGCCTGAGAGATAGAGGGAAGTCAGAGACAGGTTGCCAAGCTCCGGTGGAATGGAGCCTTTCAGCTTGTTGTTGCTAAGGTCCAAGGAATAGAGTTCTTTGAGGTTGCCAAACTGGGCCGGTATCTCCCCCGTCAACTGGTTGTCATAAAGACGCATGTACCTCAAGTTGGCGAGTTTGCCGAGCGATGATGGGATCTGTCCGTCTAATTTATTCCCGTAGAGGTCAAGAATCCTCAAACTGGAGAGGTTGCCAAGCGATGATGGGATGCGCCCGCTCAGGCTGTTCGTATGAAGAGACAGGCGCTCCAGTTCGGAGAGATTGCCCAAACTCGATGGTATCGACCCGGTCAACTGGTTGCCCCAGAGGTTCAGAAATTCCAGTTTGGAGAGATTGCCCAGTGCGGAAGGGAGCGTACCCCGCAAACCATTGTTCTTCAGTTTGAGGCTGGTCACTCGACCGTTAATGTTAGGGTCGGTGTCTATCCCTCTCCAATCGTCTAACGCGTGATTGGTATTCCATCTGTAACTGTCGTCCCAACTTTTGCCGTCTGTACTGTTGTAGAGCGCAATTAAAGCGGCCCTGTCTGTTTCGTATTCCGGACTGCCGGGAGTCGCCGTCAGAGTAGGCGCAGCGGTTGCCGTCGGCGTATGAGTGGCTGTTGCCGTAGGCGTATGGGTTACAGTAGACGTATGGGTTACAGTGGGCGTATGGGTTACAGTGGGCGTATGAGCTGCCTCTGGCCCAAGTGAGCTTACAGTCACTGACAGATTCGTGGCCAGAGAACCCAATTCGTTGTCTGCGTTCACTGCGCGGACAGTGTAATAGTAGGTCGTTCCGACAACGACGTCCGTGTGTGCAAACGTTGTGCCGGTCAGAGTGTTCCCTCCAAGTTGTTGCCAACCAATTGAGCTGTCCCACCACACCCACAATTGGTAACCTGCTGCGCCCGTCACAGTTGTCCAACTCAGTTCCACACCGTTTTCTATCATCTCAGCTGAAAGCGATGGTGCAGATAATGGCGCGTTCGTCGGCGTCGGTGTAGATGTAAGCGTTGTCGTAGGAGTGAGCGTTGTGGTCGATGTAGGCGTTACTGACGGTGAAGGGGTGGCTGTCGGTGTAGGGGTGGCTGTCGGTGTAGGCGTTACTGACGGTGTAGGCGTTACTGTCGGTGTAGGGGTGGCGCAATAGGGCAAATTCAGGCTTGCCAAGTCATTGTTTGCCACGTTTCGCAAGGTGGGGGGGATACACCCGGTGAAATTGTTGCCTGAGAGATAGAGGGAAGTCAGAGACAGGTTGCCAAGCTCCGGTGGAATGGAGCCTTTCAGCTTGTTGTTGCGAAGGTCCAAGGAATAGAGTTCTTTGAGGTTGCCAAACTGGGCCGGTATCTCCCCCGTCAACTGGTTGTCATAAAGACGCATGTACCTCAAGTTGGCGAGTTTGCCGAGCGATGATGGGATCTGTCCATCTAATTTATTCCCGTAGAGGTCAAGAATCCTCAAACTGGAGAGGTTGCCAAGCGATGATGGGATCTGCCCGCTCAGGTTGTTCGTATGAAGAGACAGGCGCTCCAGTTCGGAGAGATTGCCCAAACTCGATGGTATCGACCCGGTCAACTGGTTGCCCCAGAGGTTCAGAAATTCCAGTTTGGAGAGATTGCCCAGTGCGGAAGGGAGCGTACCCCGCAAACCATTGTTCTTCAGTTTGAGGCTGGTCACTCGACCGTTAATGTTAGGGTCGGTGTCTATCCCTCTCCAATCGTCTAACGCGTGATTGGTATTCCATCTGTAACTGTCGTCCCAACTTTTGCCGTCTGTACTGTTGTAGAGCGCAATTAAAGCGGCCCTGTCTGAATTGGCGTCGGTATTGTCAGGAGTGCGTGTAACGGTTGGCGTCGCTGTAACGGTTGGTGTGAGTGTTACGGTTGGCGTCGCTGTAACGGTTGGCGTCACTGTGACGGTTGGCGTGAGTGTAATGGTCGGCGTGAGTGTAGCGGCTGGCGTGGCCGAATTCGGGGTCACATACTGAGACCAGTCGCTTGTCTCTCCCTGACTATTGACTGCGCGGACAGTGTAATAGTAGGTCGTTCCGGCAACGACGTCCGTGTGTGCAAACGTTGTGCCGGTCAGAGTGTTCCCTCCAAGTTGTTGCCAACCAATTGAGTTGTCCCACCACACCCACAATTGGTAACCTGCTGCGCCCGTCACAGTTGTCCATCTCAGTTCCACGTCACTGCCTGCTATCTGCGCTGTCAGGACTGGGACAGGCAGCGCAGGCGCGGAATTCGCTTCCGAAGGTATGGTCGCAGTCGCGTACTCCGACCATCTGCTTGTGTCGCCAGTTGCGTTTACTGCGCGTACCGCGTAATAGTAAGTGCCCCCGGCCGTAACGGCCTCGTGAGTGAACGTCGTTCCTGTCAGGTTGTCGCCACCGATCTGCCGCCATCCGCCACCGCTGTCCCACACCCACAAATCGTAGGTCGTTGCGCCGGACACCGCATTCCAGGTCAAGTCTACCGAACTGCCACTGACTTGCGCGGTCAGCGACGGCGCAGAGAGAGTAGAAGGCGTCTGAGTCTGCTGCGCCGAGACCAGATTCGCGTACAACACGATGGCGGCAATGGCCGACAAAACACCCGGACCGGCCAGAAGTGGCAATCTATTCCGTCTTCGAAACATCTGTCAATATCTCCGCTGAGAACGCTGAATGTAGGGCTTGATGATCTAGAAAAAGAACGGGAAACACCCGGTCTGCCAGGGCGATTGCATCTAATTGGGTCAAGACCCCGCGACACTGCCTGATTCGAGCCAAACGCCTGAATAAGACGCCGAGAACAGTGCAAATCATCGTGCGCGATCGCAAATTCTTAAGGTTTTCGGCGACTGGAGATCGGCTTTTTTGGCCGAAAACGGTTGACTATTGGTAGGGCACCCCTTGTGGGTGCCCTTCGTGGGATATTTTGGCGCCCGGATTTAGATGCGATTGTCCGTCTCCAGGGTCGGAGATAGCTCCTGGCGCCGACTTCAGGGCCAAGGCCTTTGGAAGATGTATCTGCATAGTAGACAGTATAGCAGGTTTTTTTATGCCATTTCAGTGTCAGAAGGGCTGTTTTGTACCAATGTTGTGTCAGTTTTTTGAAGACAGGGGCTATCGTTGCCCGCCCCCTTCGATATCAAGTGGTATCAACGCATTTTCACTCGCTATGACAAACTCGCACGACGTTACATGGCTTTCTTGCATTTCGCTTCTGCACTGATCTCGCTTAAAGGAAATGTCAACGAGGCCTGGCATATTCCAGGGAGGGTGTCTCCCAAACGATTGTCCGTCAAGTGGAGTTGATGCATTGACCAGGCCGAAGCCGTCACCGGTCAGACAGGTCTTGCACAAAATCTGGGATGCGCCCCGGGGCAGCTTGCTTGTTTTGGCTATAGAACAGGTGTTTGTAAAATACGATTTCACGAATGAGCAAGAGGCGGCAACTGTAGCCGGCGCACAACGCAAGACCTTTGGCTATATCCGCTTCTCCACACACGAACAAGCCCTGTGCGGACTTGCCCGCGAAGCCCGCAAGCGCAAGATTACCCAATTCGCGCCCGCAACGGCGCCGCCTCTGGCAAGCAAAGCACTGACCAGATCGCTCGCAGGGCTGGCCTGCGCTGACTTGGAGACCAGGAAAACAGAGTATGAAGAAGAAGTCAGGACACAATGAGGCGGCGGTTGATGACAGTCGGACTACGATAGGCCAAACGCAACTGCAGCCGCCGATTGACGCCGACACGGCGCGCGAGTGGGAAGATGAAATCGTGAAGAGGGGGGGCCGCATAAATCGCACTCAGGTGCGCTGCACGCAAGCCGAATTGGAGTACGCGGCCGCCTGCGGCGCAAGCTGGCGCGACCTGGCCGAACTGATAGGCTGCACCGACCGAACGCTGAGGTACTGGCGCACGATGACGCGCAACATCGCCAATGACATCGACGCGTCAAACCTGACTAACAAGGATCGGGAGGCGATGGACGTGGGTCGGAAGACGTCGGAGGGGATACGCGTCGTGATGAGGACGATCGAACGCGGCCGGCGCCGGGCCGAACTGGTCAATGTGTTGCGGACGGCGGCGCTCGACGGCGATATCCGCGCGGCAACCCACCTGCTGCAAAGACTCGACAGGCAGGACAGGCAGGAGGAGGAAGCAGACGCGGAAAGGGCAAGGCGCCGCTACCCGCATTTATGAGCGCGCCGCCAGCGCTGCCCAATTTCCGCTATTTCCGCTTTTTGGCAAAATCCGGGAAAGACGGAACCGGCCCACCGCACCCTTGTGAAGGCCGTCCCTGCCCGTCTATCTTCACCTGGAGAAAGCATAGTACTGATGCCATATAAGACCCGGCGCCGCATACCGTTTGCCATCCCTGCTGCACCCGCGGCGTATTCCACGGCTGCGCCGGCAAGCCGGCAGAGCGCGACGCCACACGCGGAAAGGAAACGACCATGCGCGCCGGAACGCTACGGGCGAGCCTTCTTCTCTGTCTTGTCGCCATCACCACCGGCGCATGTCGCACCTCACGTAGCGTTCGCAATGCGCGCGGCGTTCGAAATATCGTACGCTGCGTCGCCTGCACCCAGCCCGGGCCGCCGAATGCAGCCTGGCCTTTGGCCGCGCCAGGGCAATCGCATCTGAATTGGGGCGAGAAACAGGGCGATTGCATCTAATCGGGTCAAGACCCCGCGACACGACCTGATTCGAGCCAAACGCCTGAATAAGACGCCGAGAACAGTGCAAATCATCGTGCGCGAACGCAAATTCTTAAGGTTTTCGGCGACTGGAGATCGGCTTTTTTGGCCGAAAACAATTGACTATCGGTAGGGGCGCCCCTTGTGGGTGCCCTGCGTGGGATATCTTGGCGCCCGGATTTAGATGCGATTGCCCTGGGTAATTACGGTGTTTCTTGCTTCCCCAAAATGATATAATGAAAGAAATTTCATCGCTTCAACCCCCTGGCAGTCAGAAGCTCACAGTTCGTCCATGCGAAAGGAGATTTCCATGAAGGTGCCAATGTCCGTCCGTCTACCTGTACTGTTGTTGTGTGCAGCAGTCGCCTTTGCCCTTTTCTATGCCGCCTCCACGGTCACGCCTACCTTTGCCAGCGAAGGAGACGACCACAGCCACGAGGATGAAGCCCCCACCCTTGAATCTCTCGCCGAGCGCATCGCCGGTCTCGAGAGCCAGGTAGCCGAACTGGAGCTCTTCAAAAAGGAAACTACCGAGCAGATCCTGGCCTACCCCGTTTTCGACGCCATCGCCGCCGTATATCTGCTCGACCAGATCGACATCCATGCGCTCTATGATCGGCTGCATGACGGTGACGGGATCATGCCGGGCGATTCCGGACAGATAAAGCGCCTCATTCCCCTGCTCGCTTCAGTCAACTGGCCGCCCGAACTGGCGGAAGAAGGGACGAAATTGGTGGAAACGCTCACACAGCTCGCCGAAGCGCTTGCCGACGACGATCTGGAAACCGCCGTACCCCTTGCCTCCGCCGCTCACGAAGAGCAACACCACTTCTCCGGCAGCGTCGCCGACTGGTTTGCCTGCCTGCTCCTCCCCGAGGAAGAGATGGAAGCGGAAGAAAAAGAACACGACGACCACTCTGAGAGCACAGATGACGGCCACAGCCATAGCCATGACCACGACGAAACGAGTGACGATAACGACAGCCACGACAGCGCGACCAACAACTGCGATAACGACGAATCAAACGAAACACAAGACGACGGACATAGTCACAGCCACGGAGGCTAACCAGTGTTCGTGACCAATCTGCCCAGAGTTATCGCCAAACTGCTATGCGTAGTGGTCTTACTGGCCACTATCCACTACCCTCTGGCCACTGCCGTCCTGGCCCATGCCGACTACGACAGTTCCGTGCCCGCCGCCGACGAAGTCCTTTCCCGGGCGCCCCGGCAGGTGCAGGTCTGGTTCACCCAGGATCTCTTTCGCCGTGAAGGCCAAAACAGCCTCGAGGTCTACGGCCCCGATGACCAGAGGGTCGATCAGGACGACGCCGCCATCGACGATGACAACCGCAAGCTGATGACCGTCTCGCTCCAATCGGACCTGGCCGACGGCCTTTACACCGTTCGCTGGCGCACCCTGTCCGCAGACGATGGCGATGATGCCAATGGCGAATTCCAGTTCACCATCCAGGCTCAAGAGCCAGGGGAAGAGGCTACACCAACAGCCGCGCCTACACCCGCGCCTACAGAAGAGTCATCAGAAGAGGCGGAGAGCGCCCAACCATCCCCCACGAGCACAACACCAGTGGAAAGCACGGAGCCTCAATCGACGGCCCCCGCCGAAGGTACGGCTTCAGAAGACGCCGAAACACCTGCCGGTCAGGCAGACCAGGGACCGGGGATCCCTTGCATGGGTAGTTCCGCGCCGCTTCTCCTACTGCTCGGCACGTTTCTGCTCACCAGAAGACGCCTAAGGCATGGCGAACGCCAGTCCCGAACTACCTCGCGCAACTTGAGAGCAAAGAACTGACAGCCGCGCGATGTCGAATGCTCTTTGGCATGGTGCAGCCAAGTCGATATGGGCGGCCGCACAGAGAATCAAAGCAGTGGGCCTGCCGTTGGCGTGGTTCGCCGCGGCAACGGCCCTGCTGCTGTCGTCCCAGGGCGCCCTGGCCCACGCGCTGCTCGTACGCGCCGACCCCCAGCCGAATTCAGAACTCACGCAACCTCCCGACTCCCTCCAGTTCTGGTTCAGCGAACCGCTCGAAGAGACCTTCACCGGCGCCCGCATCCTCGACGCCGCCGGAACCGAAATCCCAACCGGCGCCCCCCAAGTCGACCCCGCCGACCCCACCCACCTGACCCTGCCGCTGGAGAGCATCGAGCCGGGCGTCTACACCGTCGTCTGGCAGACACTCTCCAGTGTCGACGGCCATGAGTGGGTCGGCTCCTTCCCCCTCACTATCCTGAATCCCGACGGCACCCGTCCCGCAGGTACCGCCGTCGAGGTCTCCGTTCATCGTGAAGAAGGACTTCCGCCCCTCGCCGATTCACTTCTCCGTTGGCTCTCTCTTCTCGGCGCAGCGCTATTGGTCGGGCCGTTGTCTATGCGTTGGCTGTTGGCGCGATCGGGGGCAGATGACAGCGCCGAAAGTCTCGTTGAGCCGCTGATCAACTCAATCGCATGCATAGGTGTAATCCTCCTGATCGCCTCCGGTTGGCTGCAATTCCTCTCCCAGTCGCTGCGCCTCGGCGGAGTCGGCGACTTTCCGGAACTCCTGCTCGCCACCCGTCCAGGCCGCCTCCTGCTGATTCGGCAAACGCTGCTGGCCGCCGCCGTCCCCCTCCTGTACCCCAATGGCTGGGCCAGAATTCTCTTCCGCCGGGCCATCCCACCCGACTGGCCCCCCCGTCTGGGGTCTGTCCTCTTTTTGCTCCATGCAGTGCTCATCCTGTTTGCGCTGGGCGGCACGCTGATCTACGGCCCGAACCTGTGGGTCTTCGTGGCCGCCATCATGTTCGTGAGCAGCGCTTGGTCCGAGCTGCTTTTCGGCGGCGAACCAACGTGGCACAAGCCCTTCCCCCAGCGCACTTGGGCGACCGGGCTGACCGCCGCAGCACTCTTTACCTTTGCTGCCAGCAGCCACGCCGCTGCCGCCTCCGGAAGCGGCTGGGCCATCGCCGCCGACTTCGCCCATCTCATCGCCGCCGCTGTCTGGGCGGGTGGTCTCATCTTTCTGGCGCTCCTGCTGCTGCAGCTGCATCGGCGGCAAACAGTGGCCGACCCCGATCGGCTGATCCTCCTGTTGCAACGTTACTCACTGAGCGCACAGATAGCCGTATTCGTTCTGGGCGTGACCGGCCTCTTCAGCAGCTTCGTGCAACTGCCTACCCCCGGCAGCCTCTTCGCTACTACCTATGGGCGCGTCCTCCTCATCAAACTGATGATCGTCGCCGCCATCCTCGCGCTCGCTTACTTTAACAATCGTGCAGTTCAGCATGCGAAGGATACAGTCGCACGCCAGTCCAATCTGAGCCACTTCACGCGCCGGGTGGCTGTGGAGGCCGGCATGGCCGCCCTGCTGTTCATATCCGTAGCGGTTCTTGTGCAGACGCCCACGCCCAACCTTCCGCCACAGTCAGCGCCCGCAGTGCCCTCGCTGCCCTTCAACGAAATGGCCTACGACGGCGACTTGGCCATCCACCTCCAGGTTTCTCCCAACCGGATCGGCCACAACCGTTACTGGGTTCATCTCTCCCATCCCGATTCCTCCGACATCGGTGAGGTCCAACTGGTGCGTCTTTTCCTCTCCCACGAAACAGGCGAAATGGGGCAGGCGCGTCTCGACCTGGCCGACTTGGGCGAGGATGCCTTCGCCGCAGAAGGCGCCTTCCTCAACCGCGATGGCGAATGGAACCTTTCCGTCTACGTACGCCGCAGAGGCATGGATGACGCCTTAGCCGAAATCACCGTCCCCGTCCCGTCTGCCGAGTCTGTGCGGCAGGTATCCCGCTCGCCCTGGCGTAACCCGGTTCCGCGTCTGCCCGCGGAAACTTTGGTCGGCGCGCTGCTGATCGTTTTGTCGACTGTCCCACTGCTGTGGCGGCGTCAGCTGCTGCGTGCCAGCCGTCCGCTCTACATCGTCTTGACGATGGGCGCCCTCTTCTTCCTCCTTGCCGGTGGGCTCCTTGCCCTGACTGCCCTCCTGTAGCCCGATCACCCGGCCCCGCCGACCCTCGGCTTCAGAGCGCGACCAGGCCCCAATCGACAATCGCAAATCAACCCGCCTAGACCAACGCTCTGCTCGTTACAGCGCAATCTCTGGGTTGGCGCCCGACCTCAAATCTTTCTCTTACACTCCGCAAATGCGCCTGTGATGGACGCAGACTACACTGAGTCTCTAAAACACACGGCCAGCGTCGGTCCGGTGAGAGTTCCTCTGTGCCGGATAGGAATTATGGACGGAAAGGGAGAGATAAATGAGATTCGATCGCTTGACCGAGAAGGCAAGTGAAGCAATTGTCGAGGCCCAGAACGAGGCCAGGGAATACCAACATGCCAGCATCGAGCCCGAGCATCTCCTGCTCGCGCTGCTGCGCCAGCAGGGAGGGGTCGTACCTGCCGTAATCGATCGCATGGGAGGCGACAGGCAGAGCCTTCAGGCCGGAGTGGAGCAACTTCTGGCCGCAAAGTCCCGCGTCAGCGGCGGCGCAATGGATATGCGTATGGGGCGCGAGTTGGCACAGCTTCTCGAAGAGGCTGAGACCATCGCCGCCAACATGAAGGACGAATACACCTCCACCGAGCATCTCCTCATGGCGATGGCCTCGGCCCGCAACGGCGGCGTCCGTCAACTGTTGGAACAACACGGCGTCGACTACAACGGCATCATGCAGGGTCTGGCCGCCGTGCGCGGCAGCCAGCGCGTCACCAGCCAGACCCCTGAAGCCCAGTATGAGGCCCTGGCAAAGTACGGCCGCGACCTGACCGCCGACGCCAGCAAAGGCAACCTCGACCCCATCATCGGCCGCGATCAGGAGATCCGCCGCGTCGTGCAGATCCTCAGTCGGCGTACCAAGAACAACCCGGTGCTGATCGGCGAGCCCGGCGTCGGCAAGACCGCCATCGCCGAAGGCCTCGCGCAGCGCATCGTAAACGGCGACGTGCCTACAACCCTGAAGAACAAGCGCCTCGTCGCGCTCGACTTGGGCGCGCTTGTGGCCGGGGCCAAGTATCGCGGCGAATTCGAAGAGCGTCTCAAGGCCGTTCTCAACGAAATCCGCGATGCCGAAGGCGAGGTTCTTCTATTCATCGACGAGATGCACACCCTCGTCGGCGCCGGCGCGGCCGAAGGCTCGATGGACGCCTCCAACATGCTCAAACCGATGCTGGCCCGCGGCGAACTCCACGCCATCGGCGCAACCACCCTCGACGAGTACCGCAAACATATCGAGAAGGATGCCGCCCTCGAACGCCGCTTCCAGCCGGTCTTCGTCGGCGAACCCTCCGTCGAGGATACCGTCTCCATCCTGCGCGGGCTCAAGGAGCGTTACGAGGTCCATCACGGCGTCCGCGTGACCGACGGCGCCGTAATCGCCGCCGCGCAGCTCAGCCACCGCTACATCAGCGACCGCCAGCTGCCCGACAAGGCCATCGATCTGGTCGATGAGGCCGCCAGCCGCCTGCGCATGCAGATCGACTCCAAACCCAAGAAACTCGACGAACTCGAACGCCAGGTGATGCAGCTCGAGATCGAACGCGAAGCCCTCCGCAAGGAGTCTGACGAGGCCAGCAAACAGCGCCTCGATGCGCTCGAAAAGGAGCTGGCCGACCTGCAGGAGACCAGCTCCGAACTCTCCATCCGCTGGCAGGCCGAACGGTCCGCCATCCAGGCCCTGCGCACCCTCAAGGAGGAAAGCGAGCAGCTGCGCACCGATATCGAGCAGGCCGAACGTGACTACGACCTGCAGCGGGCCGCCGAGCTGCGCTACGGGCGCATGAACGAGCTCCAGCTGCAACTCGACGAAGCTGCCCAAAATGTGGCTGCCATCCAGGCCGGCGGCGCACTCCTGAAAGAGGAGGTTGACGACGATGAAATCGCCGCCGTTGTCAGCGAATGGACCGGCATCCCCGTCAACAAGCTGATGGAAGGCGAGCGCGAGCGGCTCGTGCGCATGGACGTAGAGTTGCACAACCGAGTGGTCGGCCAGGAGCAGGCCGTTGCCGCTGTCGCCGCCGCCATTCGCCGTAGCCGCGCCGGTCTCCAGGATCCAGACCGTCCCATCGGCAGCTTCATCTTCCTCGGCCCCACCGGCGTCGGCAAGACAGAGCTGGCTCGCGCCCTGGCCGAATACCTTTTCGATGATGAACACAACCTGGTTCGCATCGACATGAGCGAATACCAGGAGCGGCACACCGTCGCCCGCCTGCTCGGCGCCCCGCCCGGCTACGTCGGCTACGACGAGGGCGGACAGCTGACCGAATCCGTGCGCCGCCGCCCCTACTCGGTCGTCCTATTCGACGAAATCGAGAAGGCCCACCTCGAGGTTTTCAATGTGCTTTTGCAGGTTCTGGACGACGGCCGCCTGACCGATGGACAGGGCCGCACCGTCGACTTCCGCAACACGGTGATCATCATGACCAGCAACGTCGGCAGCCAGTACATCTTGGACGTCGCCGGAATCGATGAAGAGGTCGAGCGCCGCGTAATGACAGCCATGCGCCAGCAGTTCCGGCCGGAGTTCCTCAACCGGGTCGATGAGATCGTCATCTTCCACAGCCTTTCGGCCGACCACCTTGAGGGCATCGCCGAAATACAGCTGGAACGGCTCCGTGCACTGCTGGCCGACCGCGATATTACTCTCGATCTGACCGACGAGGCCAAGGCATTGATCCTGCAGGACGGCAACGACCCTGCCTACGGCGCCCGTCCGCTCAAACGAGCGCTCCAACGCACTGTGGCTGACCCGCTGGCAATGGAAATCCTCGACGGACGTGTGGCGAACGGCGATCATGTTATCGCCTCTGAACAGAACGGACAGATCGCTTTTTCCGTAGCTGCCGCTTCCGAATTGGTGCCATCCATCACTGTCAGCAACTAGTGCAGCCCTTGAGCGATATCGACACCTATCCCACGGGTTTAGTAAAGCAGTATTTCGTAGCAAACGCCCTCTGCACAGCGCAGAGGGCGTTTGTCCTTTTTTGGTTGCGTGTAAGTCGAGATTCAGGTACAATCCTCCAATATCTTACACCCCCCAAACCGCTAGCCAGCCGGGGCAGCCGGAACTGCCTGTCGCACGAAATGGAAAGGACCGCCGGCCATGACGTACGGACCAGCACAATCCAAGATATCCTGGTACAGAACTCCCGTGGATCGAACCGTCCTCGCCGAGCTAAATCAGCGCAGCGATCTGTTCGGCCTTTTGCAATCCCTCGGACACCTGGGCCTCCTCGCGCTGACAGGCGCCGCCGCCTGGTTTTCCCTGCAAGCGGGGCTGTGGTGGGGCGTCGCCATCGCCCTCTTCCTGCACGGCACCTTCTACGCGTTCCTCCTCAACGGCTTCCACGAGCTCTGTCACCGAACCGTCTTTCGCACCAAGTTTCTCAACGAGCTCTTCTTGCGCGTATTCAGCTTCCTGGGCTGGTTTAACCACGTCTATTTCTGGACCAGTCATCAGGAACACCACAAGTACACACTGCATCCTCCCGACGATCTCGAAGTCGTTCTGCCTGTGGAGTTCACGCGCAAGGGCTTCTACCAGACAGCGCTTATCAACCCATTGGGCCTGTTCCAGCGCATAAAAGGTGTGGTCCGGCTCAGCTTTGGGCGCCTGGAAGGTGAGGAAGGCGACTGGGAACACATACTCTTCCCACCGGATGCGACAGAGAAGCGCCGCCGCCTCTTCAACTGGGCGCGCATTCTCCTGGTCGGCCATCTTCTCTTGACCGTCGTCTCGCTGGTCCTGCACTTCACCGTGCTGCCCGGCCTCTGGCTGCTACCGGTACTGGTCACGCTGGCCCCGTTCTACGGTGGCTGGCTGCTCTTCCTCTGCAACAATACCCAGCACGTCGGCCTGATGGACAACATTCCCGACTTCCGCCTCTGCACCCGTACATTCAGGGTAAACCCGTTCGTGCAGTTCCTCTACTGGCACATGAACTACCATATAGAGCATCACATGTATGCCGCTGTGCCATGCTACAAATTGGGCAAACTGCATAGAGCGATAGAGGAGGACCTGCCGCCCATCCCGGTCGGCATCGTCGCCACCTGGCGGGAGATTGCCGCCATCCTCGAAAAGCAGAGGCAGGATCCCGCCTACCAGCACCTGCCCGAAGCCCCCAACCCGGTTTTGGCGTAGCCCGTATCCTTCCGCCTAATCCGGCCAATCGCACAGCCCTTCCACGTAGGCCGCGGAGCCGTCCCGCAGCCAGCCGTCCAACTGGGCCACTTCCTTGAGTTGCTGGCCTCGCTCCCGCGGCACAACGACGTAGCCGCAATCCATCTCCGGTAACGCCGTCATATCGCCCCACAGCTTCTCGAACTGCGTGACGGGGAAAATGTCCTCCTGACCCCGCCCCCAACGCTTCTTTACCTCCTTCAACGTCACATAAGTCGGCATGCGCGCCGCCGCGCGTCCCAACGCCTCCGTCACCACCCCCTCATCCTCCAGGTCCGTCCGTTCCAATCCCAGCGTCGCCAGCAGCCGGTCAATGTCAATCCAGAAAGTGTTGGTGTTGTAATACGTCAGACGAAATTCGATCTCCTCGCGCGGCAGCGCCAGGCCTTCCACCAGCCGCACCATGCCGTCGATACGCGCTAGCCCGCCACCCCGGTCCTCCAATCTGCGGTGGATCACCTCCGTGGACATCGCCGCCCCCGAACTGATATGCAGGCCCAGTAACGCCGGATCGACATGCGCGCCGACCGTGTCGATGTTGTGCATCATCAGATACTGAAGTTGCGGCCGCACCTCAAGCAGTCCTCGCAGAACCCCGTTGCGCAGCAAGTTCGGCGCCTCATACCAGTGGCCAACCGGGTGGATGCACTGGTCGGGCAGGTTGTCGACGTAATCACTGCCCTCTCCTTGCGTGCGCGCCCAGTTGACCAGTGCACTGTGCAAACTCTCCTGCACCTTTTCCGCCTGTACGTCAAGGACCTGTCTCGGCGTCTCTTCCCAGGCATATCGCAGATCGCGCACCATCGGCACCATACGCAAGCCAATGCTTCGCCCCGGCGACAGCAGAAGCGGTCCGCCATAGCCGCAGTCGCTCCCGTCCCCGACAACCCCGGCAATCGCCCGGTGCGTTAGATAGCTGGTCGTGATAATGTGCGGCAAGGGCCTGCCGCATAGTCGGCCGCTCCGGCGGCTCTTGGCCAGGTGAATCTCGATGAAGTTGCGGTGTTTGCCTCCCAGCCTTGCAAAAGGATTCAGCGCCTTGACAACCCCCGCGCCCTGGCTCCACCGGCTCCCCGCTCCGCCTGCCAAAGACACGACCGCCACCTCTCCCGCCCTGAGCGCGGCCGCGCCGATCTCTTCAAGACTATCCGGCAACCCCGCCGTTGCGTCGACCGTCTCCTCGGGCGCTACGTCTTCGATCAGGCTGCGCGCTGGCAGACGGTTCTGGGCCAGGCCGATCCGTCCGCTTCGCAGGTCGCCGCGAATCTGTTCATGTTGTTCGCGGTCAAAGGCGTTTTCCGCCAGCATCGCCGACAGTGAATCCTGCGAATCCTCCTCCTGCCTCTGTGGCATCATGCGCTGCAAAAGAGAAGGCAGAACGTCGATGAGAGCCGGATCCTCGCCGCTCGCTGCCCCGAAAATCTCCAGTTCCGCTCGCTGCGCAGGAGTAAGCAGCCACGGATCCTGGCGCAACGTGTCTGGAACCGTCAGCCGGTAGTAATCCGCCGGCATCAGTGCGGAGGCCTCGTCCAAAGGCTGCGGTGTCACACCCGGCGCACTGTGCAGTTCGGCCCATGTCCCCCGCTCATTGATCGCAAAATCATAGACCACCGGCTGCATCGCGAAGGGAACAGCATGATCCATAAGCGCCTTCGTTTCATCCATGATCTCCTGCATTCGGACCTTCGCGTCGGCCTTGCGGCGGGGATCAAAGAGAAATCCCATGCCGCCCCCGGACATACCGCCCAACATCCAGAAGCCCCAGAAATGCTCGCCAAACTCTGCGCGCGCCTGCTCGATCAACCTGTCCGTGTAGAGATTGCCCGCCCACGGTATGATAGTCTGTATCGGCCCTCTGAAGTTGCGCTCCGTTGCCTCGCCGATGGCCCTTACACTGCCCGCCTTCAGATGCCCCAAAATCTCGTCCAACGTGCCGATCGCCCGCTGTCGCCCAACCCACTCCTCTTCAGAGCGCAGCAGATACTTCTCCGTCACCATCTCCAGAATCGGCCCAACGTCCTGCGCCATGCCTCCGTGCACCAGGACCAGACTCGCCTGCAGCGCCTGCCGCGTCTCTTCGCTTATCTCCTCCTTCCCAAAGAGATGATGACTGGGCAACAGCCTGCCCCGGCTGACGCCGAACTCGGGATCCCCCTCGGAACTTAACCTTCCCTCGATCAGCTTGATCCCCGGCCAGATGCCGCCCGAATCCTGCCAACCTCCACCCGATCCCCCGAGCCATTCCCCCAGAATGGCCCGCGCCGCCACCAGCCGGCATTCCTCCTCGCTCAAGCCGCCCGTTAGCGAACCGGCTTGGCCCGTCGCTCGCATACAGACGGTGATGAGGCACGCCAGCAGACTGGTGGAAACGGCTAAACGCGATCCCTTCGGGATGTCGTTCACCTTGCTCACCAGTTCAATCCCGTGACCGGGGCCAACCAGCTGTGCCAGCAGATCGGATAGCGGCTGATGCGCCCCCTCCATGCCCGGCGGAACAATGCCGGCCGCAATCAGTGCAGCCTTCAAAAGACCGAGATAGTCGCGGGCAAAATCAAAGACCTCGGCGAAGGTTGTAATCTCTGTCCTCGCCTGCAGGTCAACGCTGACCAGCCGCAAAACGGGCCGGTCGATGACCCGGAAATAGCCCTCCACCGGCGGCCGCGGCGCCTGGCTCTGTGTTTCACCTGCGCCATCCACGCTCAAGTCGATCGAGACGTTCAGCACCCGCGCGCCCTCAGGGAAATCCATGCCCAGAAAGAAGATGTCGCTCCAGCCGCTGTGCGTCAGGTCCATCCGCACCGGTGTTGTTTCGCGCAGCAAAGGGAAGAGCCCGCTCTCGAGAGGACGAAGCAGTTCCTTGCGGACCCGCAGAGGATGGTCGCTCGGATGGCCTACCCGAAACATCCACTGGTTGCCTGGAACTGACCGCACGCTGCGCCGCACCTGGTCCGCCAGCGTCTGGAAACCAAGCTGCCGGTACGCCGCCGCCAGCCCGCTCGAAAGAGCCCCGCTCGGCCCCGCCTGCGACTGCTGGCGCAAAAACGTCTCAACTGCCTCCTCGAAACGGCGGTGTAGCAGCTCTTCGTAGCCTCGAAATGGAACTACGCCTCTGGCGGCAATACCAGCCTTGCCGGGTAGATGAAACCGGTGAACTGAGTACAGGAAAAAGAGCGCCCGAACCTGCTCATACAGGTTCTCGTTCTCCCGCCGCAGTCGGTCCAACGCCGCACACTCCCGCAGCAATGTCTCTGCAGAAGCCGAACGGGCGAACCGCTCCAGTGAGCGATTGCGGGTTTCCTCATCCGCTGCGGTGATTATCCTGACCAGTGTACTCATCTGAGATCTCTTCACGTACGGTTACCGGGCGACTGCGCTCCGCACGAAGCCGGGCGTTGGCCGCGCAAAACTAAATCGGCTCCTCCCCCTCCTGCATCGAACGGAGCATCAGCAGTTCAAGCAGCCGGGTAAGCATTTCATCTCGGTCCTGCCCGTTCAAAGCCAGCGCGATCTGGGCTGTGAGCAGACCGTACTTCACACCGATATCGAGACGCATTCCCTTTTGCTCCAGGGCCAGATACTGCTCCCGCCGCGCCAGCAGATCCAGCGCCGCCGAAAGCGAGAGGCCGGCTCCTGGACGTCCGACCGCGCCTTCTGCATTCGTAGTGGAAAACAGGCCGCCCAGAATCTCCATGACGGTTGCAGTCAAAACGTGAATTCCGAAGAAGCAAAGATAGTGGCCCGCCCGCAGTCCTGATGCCACCAACCTCTGCTCCGCTTCAGTGGGTGTAGGCTTCTCAACCACCGTCTCCACCTGGTACAGTTCCGTCTGCCCGGCCAGCCGGTGTCCCCCCACTGCCCCGAAATAGGGCAGGAGCGTCTCCCGCGTCGCCTGTACCGCCGAGACCGAACAGTCATGCGAACGCGCCGCCTCGACAACGCGCGCCGCGCACCGCCCTCCGTTTGGCCGGACGTACAAGTGGTCCCCCACCAGGTGTAGAAAAGCGTCGCTGCCAACAAACTCCCGCGCGCAGTACACCGCGTGCGCGTAGCCCAGCTGCTCCTTCTGTTGGACGAACTGAAGTCGCCCTGCATGCTCTCCGACCGTCGCCGCATAGGCCGACTCGTCGCCCGGATAGACAATGACGCAGATCTCGTCGACACCGGCGTCGATTACCTCTTCTACCAGAATGCGCAGTACCGACTTCTCCGCACCGTCACTGTCGATTATCGTCTGCAGGGGGAGGCTTCTCTGCGTGCGCCTGGCCGCGGTGATGACCGCTTTCGTTATCTCCATGTTCTGCTCTCCGGCTCGACGTTACGAATGAATGCGAACCACCATCAGCTGGCGAAACGATAGCCATGCCATTGGCTCTTAGCGCATGCATCCCGGATTTCAGTCAACCGCTCCCGGCGTTGCGAGCCTGTCTCGCCTTATATCGTTGCAACCATCCAGTTATGGTCAGGAATTCACCCTCTTTTTCCTGCCGAAAGTTTGATCTGTCAGATAGACTATGCTAAAATTCTGCCCGTTGTTACCCAATTCTCAAATTGCCAACCGGCTCACTATCAATTTCGGTTGCTTCCCGTTCGCCCATCAGCACATCACAATCAGGAGGAATCTCCATGTCCGTGCGCAATGCCTCTGCCACCTGGAATGGCACACTGAATGACGGCTCCGGCACGATGAAACTAGGCAGCGGCCTCTACGAAGGCCCTTTCTCCTTCGCCTCCCGCTTCGAATCCGGATCCGGTACCAACCCGGAAGAACTGATAGGCGCAGCGCATGCCGGCTGCTACTCCATGTTTCTCTCCGCTCTGCTCAGCGGCGACGGCTTCACACCCACAAGTGTCAACACCACGGCCGCTGTCCATCTGACCGACGGCCCTGCCATCAGCAAGATTGAGTTGACCTGCCGGGCCGAAGTTCCCGGGCTGTCTGCCGATAAGTTCGCCGACTACGCCGCCCAGGCCAAGGATGGCTGCCCCGTCTCCAAGGCCCTGGCCTCGGTTGACGAAATCGTCCTTGACGCCGCTCTGGTAGGGTGATGCCCCGGTTTTGTAAGCGTACAGCGCGTCGACAGTCTGACGAGGCAAAATAACAGTAAACGAACAGTCCATCGATTTCGATGGACTGTTTTCCTTCGCAACTCTCTCAATTGACAGACGACCCCGGACACATCTCTCAATGCGGGATCGGTCGCTTCTTCGCAACCATCCCCCTGAACAACCATCCTGCCGCGAGTCCCCGCCTCAGCGCTCTTGTCAGGCGCAAAATGATGCGGCAACCGTCCTCAGTTGCGCCAGATTGTCCCATTCAGTGCTGTTCCCGTGCAGCGCGGTATCGAAGATCAGAGACATCGGACCATCAAACCCCGCCTCCGACAACATGCCCAGCGAATGGCGAAACTCTTCCGCATCCGGCTGACCTCTGTCGTCGTATATCGCCTTAACGTGCGCTGAATCGGCCTTGGGAAAGATTGCCGCCAGCTCGTCGTAGCGGTCCTCGCCTCTGTAGTTCCCAAAATCGGCGCACAGTCCGACCCGCCCCTCACACAGTTCAAGTATCGCCAGCACCTGGTCCGCCCGATCCGTCGTCTCGCGAAAATTCTCGGTGATCACCTGCACACCGATAGAGGAACCGTAGTCGGCCAGTTCACGCAGGCCTTGTGCGCTGCGCTGCAAAACCGGATGGTCCAACAGCGACGCGTGGTTTCGCTCCACCGCCTGATATCCCCCGACAACGCGCGCATGGCTGGCCCCACAACGGGCGGTCAAATCCAGCCACAAACGGATCCAATCCATCTCACCGGCCCGCACCGTTTCATCAGGGTGCGTGATGTCGCCGGCATCGATCAGAACGCTGAACAACTCGATTCCAGCCTCCTCGACTGCCGCCTCCAGCTCGTCTACGTAGGCACTATCCATCGTAGGAAAGTGGAAGTGAACGATCTCCAACGTGTTGATGCTGGCCTGCGCCAGCGCAGATGGCAATTCCAACAAGCTGATTGCGCCGTTCGACGGCTGCCGCGGTCCGGGGTCGCCCGGCCCATAGAGTGGTGGGGACCCCAACGCCCTGTGCAGACTCCAGGATGATGTGGAAACTCGTGACATGCGTATGCTCCAGTTTGCTTGCAGAGAAACAACCGATCGCCAAACCGACAATCAAACCTTCATCACAGGCGGTGAAGTCGAATACCGGCTATCGGCCCAACCCAGATTTAGCTGCATCTTTCGGAGGCGGTTCGGACCACTGGCCGGCAACCCAATAGCTTGGCACTCAGAGAACCGCCGCTCACACTTCCTTAGACCATTGGATCAACATCCAACTTCTCCGCGGCTTCGACGATCTGAGACCAGGTGTTGTCGTCCATCGGGATCCCATTCCTCTGACGGCTCTCAGCGGAACGCGCCTCCGGTTCGCCGGGCATCAGCACCTCTTCAAAACCCGGCGCCGGCTTCGTCGCTTTGATCCGGGAGGCGATCTGTTCCCCGTCGGCGAAAAACTCCTCCACCGGACGGAAATAACCGATATTCAACAGGATGAACAGGACGCCGTTGCCCAGAATCGAGCCCGGTATGCCCGGCCCTCCGGCGCCCGTCAGGATTCCGCCCAAATAGTCGGTCAAGAGTGCCAAACCGAAACCCTTGTGGCCAGCCGCCGGCAGCAGCATCCCGCCATCGTACACGTCGGCCGGATTCTTGGTGGGCGAACCGTCCTTGTCCAGGGCCCATCCTTCCGGGATCGGTTTGCCGCTGTTAAAGGCTACCCGCACCTTCCCTTCGGCCACCGCGCTCGTGGCAAAATCCAGCAGCATTGGAGGACGGCCCTCCAGTGGTATTGCAACAGCGATCGGGTTCGTGCCCATCCGCCTTTCCGCGCCCCCAAACGGCGCGACGAGGCCGCCCGAACGACCGCCGTTGGCATACGCCAGCGCTATGAACCCCTCCTCGGCTGCAAGTCCCACCCACTCGCCCAGACGCCCTACGTGCCCGGAATGCTTCAACCCGACCACCGATACCGCATTCCCTCTCGCCTTGCCAATCCCGTCCTCGATTGCAACTTTGGCCCCCAACTGCCCGAAGCACCGATGGCCGTTGTACAGCACCATGACCGGAGTCTCGCGCTCGATCTCAGGCCTCGACCGGGGACGCAGTTCGTCCTCATCGATCTGTCGAAGATACTGCGGGATTCGAATTACACCGTGCGAGTCGTGCCCGGCCAGATTGGCCGAGACCAGCGATTGCCCTACAAGATCCGCTGTTAACTTGGGCGTGTCCGCGGCTTGAAAGATGCGGCTGGCGTAATCCGCCAGGGGAAGTGGCTGCAATACAGGCATGAAGCGTACTCCGTTTCTCGTAGGGGAGAGGATGGAGAAGCATGACAATGGGGCCGCCGTCGGCCTCCCACGCCTCCTGCTCTGCCCCTCCCGCAGTTGGTTTAACGCCGGGTCGTGAACCGGCCTGCCGTCGAAAGCGTAGCCGATTTTCAGCGAACACGCAACCGGCGCCGGTTAAGCAGTTCACGCAAAAGGTAGCTCCACCAAATGCTCGCCAGTCCCGCAACAATTCGCTATCACCCCTTTCCCAGTCCCTGCCTGCCCCCGGTGGGTGCAGGCCAGTTTGGGGGTGAACTCTCGTACACCTCTGGAAACGACTAAGCCACAGCCAACTCGCGTCCCCGAGCAGTCCAAGTGCCGTCGCCACTGACCACTGACCCCTGATCACTCACCACTGCAGTTCTGCGGTCGGGCCTTCGGCCCTCCCTTGTGCGGGGGGACTCCCCCCGCAACGCCCCCCTTCCTATGCCCCACCGTGGTGGACAATTGGAACGGTTGAGACAGCGACTGCTGTTCGAACACCCGCGCCACCACCGTAGGGGCAGGCCTTGCGCCTGCCCAGTGCTTCCCAATAAATGACCGGCAAACAATTTCAGCCACCGCTGGCATGAATTCTCCACCTGACCATCCCCACCCCAAATGTGAACTGCACCCCCTCTAGTCATTCGTTTGACCAACCCTTTGGATTTCAGTACGATTGATGCAGTCGACGTCGTCTGAGACCTGATTCAGTACAGTGCCGGGCTGTGGCGAAAATGCCTCTATGACTTTCGTCCCCAAGCGCATTTTCGAAATGCGAAACGCGAAGGTGGAAAGCTGAGCCAAGAAGGAATCTTCATGAACCCTCAACCTGAGACCGTGCCGCCCCAAACAGTTCAACGGTCTCCCAACGCGCCCAACCCGTCCGACGACTCAACACCAAAGCCGGCGTCAGAAGAGGACGGCGCCGGTTCCCCGGACCCCAGCCAGTACCCGGTCATCTCCATAATCGTGCCCATCTTCAACGAGGAAGAGGTGATCCCCGAACTCTACCGTCGCATGGTTACCGTCCTGGGCGACATAGGCCAACCGTGGGAACTGGTTTGCGTCAATGACGGCAGTCGCGACGATTCTCTTTCTCTGCTGCTCTCTCTCCGCGAACAGGACGCTCGTGTAAAAATCATCAACTTCTCTCGCAACTTCGGCCACCAGATCGCCATCACCGCCGGCATGGACTACGCACAGGGGAATGCGATCGCCATCATAGACGCTGACCTCCAGGATCCACCCGAGCTGATCGGTGAGATGTTCCAAAAATGGCGCGAAGGCTATGAAGTCATCTACGCCGTGCGCGCCCACAGGCGCGGCGAGTCCCGCTTCAAACTCTGGACGGCAAGCGCCTTCTACCGGCTCCTTCGCCGCATCACCGATGTAGAGATTCCTGTGAACACCGGCGACTTCCGCCTGATCGACCGCCAGGTCCTCCTGACGATGCGCCGTCTGCGCGAGAAGCATCGCTTTATGCGCGGCCTCAGCAGTTGGGTCGGCTTCCGCCAGACCGGCATCGAATACCACCGGGCCGAGCGCTTCGCCGGTGACACCAAGTATCCCCTTAGCAAAATGCTCCGCCTGACAATGGACGCAATCACGAGTTTCAGCTACATTCCTCTCCGCCTCAGCACCTATTTTGGCTTCTTCTTGGCCTTCGCAAGCCTGCTCGGCATCATCGTGACCACCGTCCTGCGTCTCTCGGGCAACAACGCCTTCTTCGGTCAGGCCTCCACCCTGGTTGCCGTGCTGTTCCTGGGGGGAATCCAACTGATATTTCTGGGAGTCATCGGCGAGTATCTTGCTCGTATCTACGATGACGTCAAAGCCCGCCCGCTCTACGTAGTCTCCAGAGTGTATGGCTTTACCGATCCCGACGATCCCCGCGACCCGTCATAGTCACCAGCCGCTCCGAGCGAACGCCACAAGTCAAAGGCCTGAAAGAAGGACACCGTGATGCAATCTGAATTCGACAGCAACCACACCGACTAGAGAATGATCCTGCGTACAGGAGTCGACATAATCGAAATCGAACGCATTCGCCGGGCCATCTCGCGATACGAAGGCGCCGCACCCGCGCGCAAAAGGTTCCTCGAACGCCTCTACACAGAGGCCGAGTTGGGCCACTGCCGTGATCGCGTCGAATCCCTCGCCGCCCGTTTCGCTGCCAAAGAGGCGATCGCCAAGGCCCTGGGAACGGGAGCCTGGAGGGACGGTATCCGCTGGATCGATCTGGAAGTCGTTTCCGACGCACGCGGCGCGCCCTCAGTCCAACTCCATGGCGCAGCCGCACGCCGCGCCATGGCTCTGGGGCTGAGCCAGTGGTCCGTCAGCCTTAGCCATGACGACGAGCGTGCCATCGCTCTTGTCGTTGCTCTCGGCGAGCAGCCACAAGCCCCTGAATCACCCTGAAATTCTCGCGTCAATTCCCGTTCTCGGTCATGTAATGAGCGCCGCCTTCTTCTGAATTCCTTTGACACCGCGATATCGCCGTGATAAGATAATCGCGGGCTGGTAAACAGGCTTTGCCCCGAGTTGGCGCAGAGCCAGAGAGCCAGTGATGAAAGTTCCCGACGCCGTCATCCCAAAAGATTCACGCCTCCGCTCTGGGACAACTGTCGAGAGCGGATCGCATGCGGATGGGTACGGGTGAATGGCCCCGTACCCTTTTTGTTGTTGAATCTACTACAGTTCCGCTGTTAGAGTGTGACGTATACATGGAGGCCCGCTGCGCCGCGGAACGACGGCGGCGCCTTCAGCCCTTGTGCGACGGTTTCCGTCTCTTACTCAATGTCGGAACCATGACTCGCTTGCCAGCGTCATTATTTCCTGACAAGCCTGATGGGTCGGTATTTCTACCGAACACGTAGAGAACAAAGTGTCCCAATGAGGGGAATCCGAAGATGACAAAATACATCTTTGTTACTGGCGGAGTGGTATCAGGCCTGGGAAAAGGCGTAACCGTCGCCTCCATCGGCCTCCTGCTCAAGACCTGGGGTATCCGCGTAGCCGCAATGAAGCTTGACCCCTACCTCAATGTAGATCCAGGCACCATGTCACCCTACCAGCACGGAGAAGTCTTCGTAACCGAAGACGGCGCCGAGACAGATCTGGACCTGGGTCACTATGAACGTTTCATCGACGAAAATCTCAACAAACTCAGTAACGTGACCAGCGGCCAGATCTATAACGATGTGATCACCAAGGAGAGGCGGGGCGACTATCTCGGCGGCACCATTCAGGTTATCCCCCACGTCACCAACGAAATTAAACGCCATATCGGTCAGATGGCCCGCCTGAGTGAAGCAGATGTCGTCCTTGTGGAGATCGGCGGTACCGTCGGCGATATCGAGGGGCTTCCCTTCCTCGAAGCAATTCGCCAGATGCGCAAAGACGTCGGCTCTGATAATGCGCTCTATATCCACCTCACCTGGTTGCCATTTCTCGCCGCCAGCAAAGAGCTCAAAACCAAGCCAACGCAACACAGCGTACGCGAGCTCCGTGACATCGGTATTCAGCCGGACGTCATCATCGTACGCTCCGACTACCCGGTCGATGATGACGCCCAGGAGAAAATCGCCCTCTTTTGCGACGTGGAGCAGGACGCCGTCATCCCAATGGTCACAGTGGATACCATCTATCAGGTTCCCCTCAGCCTACAGGAAGCCGGTCTCGACGAGCTTCTCGTCGATCGGTTGGCCCTCAACGCCGCCGACGGATCCAGAAACGGCCTGAGCGCGTGGCGGCGTATCGTTACCGAACTGGCACGCCCCAAAGAACGAATCAATGTCGGCATCGTTGGCAAATATGTTGAGTTGGAGGACGCCTACTTAAGTGTCAAGGAGGCGCTGATCCATGCTGCACTGGCCGAAGGCTATGAACTGGGTGTCGAATGGATCAGTTCTGAATCTCTCGAAAAGGGTCGCGAATTGGACCGGCTCGACCGGCTCGACGGTATTGTCGTGCCAGGCGGGTTCGGCTACCGCGGCATTGAAGGCAAAATCGTTGCCGCACGCTTCGCACGCACACGCAACGTACCCTACCTCGGCCTCTGTTTGGGCATGCAGGTGCTTTGCATCGAGTTCGCCCGCGCCGCCTTACAGAGCGAAGAACCGAACAGTACCGAGTTCGATATCAGCACCGAGATGCCCGTAATCGACCTGATGCCCGAGCAGCGCGACATCGCCGATATGGGCGGCACCATGCGGCTCGGTATCTATCCCTGTCAGCTGTTGCCCGAATCGAAAGCCGGTGCCGCCTATGCCCGTGCCGGCCATCCCGAACAGATCAACGAGCGCCATCGTCATCGCTTCGAGTTCAACAATGCCTATCGCGACCAGCTGGAGTCCCACGGCCTTGTCCTCAGCGGCTGCTCACCCGATGGCCGCCTCGTCGAAATCGTTGAACTGGCCGACCACCCTTTCATGTTGGGCACGCAGTTCCACCCGGAATTCAAAAGCCGTCCCACCAGCCCGCACCCGCTCTTCAGCGCTTTCATCCGCGCAGCCATCCAGCGCAGCAGCCCCAACGATGAAGAAGCCGAGCAATCCCTGCAGAGCTCCAACGGCATGCAGCGGCCATCACCTGTAGTGAACAATAGGGCTACCTGAAACCAGGGACTCAGCGCACGGCCTGCTCGTGAGGGAATCGGTTCCACCGCCCTTCCAAACTCACTACAGAGAGTGTCCGTTCTCGATGCAAAAGCAAAATAGATCAGAATAGGAGCAAGAATGTCCGGTCATTCCAAATGGTCTACTATCAAGCGAAAGAAAGGCGCCAATGATAGCGCCCGCGGCAAGCTCTTTACCAAGCTGGCCCGCGAACTCCAGGTTGCTGCCCGCGAAGGCGGACCGGACAGCGACGCCAATGTGCGCCTGCGGCTGGCTATCGAAAAAGCCCGCGCCGAGAATATGCCCAAAGACCGCATCGAATCGGCCATCCGACGCGGTGCCGGCCTCGACAAAGACGCCGCAGTAATCGAGGAAATCCTTTACGAAGGCTACGCCCCGCACGGCGTCGCCGTCCTGCTCGAATGCCTGACCGACAATCGCAACAGAACCATCGCCCAGGTGCGGCGCTGTTTCACGCGTGCAAATGGCAACCTCAGCGAGCCGGGCTCCGTCGCCTGGCAGTTCACGACCAAAGGCTACGTCGCAATACACCTCCTCGACGGCGACGGTAACCCAACCCAGCTGGACGCCGAGGAAATCTTTATGGAAGCCCTGGATGCGGGGGCCGAAGACGTCGAAGTGAGCGATGATGCCGTCGAAATCTACACCGAAAGGACCGACCTGGCCCAGGTAGACAAAACTCTGCGTGCAGCCGGCCTGCAACCCGATGCCTCAGAGCTGATCATGCAACCCAACCAGACGCTTTCCCTGGATACGCGCGCCGGCCTCACCGTCCTGCAGCTGCTCGAATCGCTCGAAGACCTTGACGATGTCAATAAGGTCCACCACAATCTGGAACTGACAGACGAACTGGTTGCCCAGGTCGCTTAGCTCCGAAGGGCCCGACATACGCCTCCCCTGTACTATGAGGATCGACCGTCGTAAACTGGTATGGCAGCCCGGAAATGACAGCGCGCAGCGTTAGCTCCCATATAGACGAACCCGATAGTGAATGGTGCGTCCTCGGAATCGACCCGGGTACCGCCTCAACCGGTTACGGCGTCGTCATCGAGACCGGCTCCGGTGATTATGAACTGCTCGCCTGCGGCGTGATCCGAACAGGACCCGAACAACCTATGCACCTTCGCCTGCGCGAGATCTTCCTCGACATACAGAAACTGATCCGAGAGTTTCAGCCGCATGAGGTTGCTGTCGAAGAGCTTTTCTTCGGGCGAAATGTAACAACCGCCATCACCGTCGGCCAGGCACGCGGTGCAGCCCTGCTTGCGGCTGCTCTCGCCGACCTGCCTTTGACCGAATATACGCCCGCAACCATCAAGCAGGCGCTCACAGGGTACGGCAACGCCGACAAATTCCAGATGCAAGCCATGGTTCGCCAGCTCCTGGACCTGGATGAAGCCCCCCATCCCGACGACGCCGCCGACGGCGTAGCCATCGCCCTCTGTCATCTGCAAACGGGACGATTCCAGGCCCTCGTCGCTGACGTATAACCGCTCGCCGCTCACCACCCGTTCCGAAAGAGGATACGACATGATTCGCCAGGTACGCGGTACCGTTACGGCCGCAGGCGCCAACTTTCTAATCATCGAAGTAGGCCATGCCCACGCCGGCATCGGCCTCCGCGTATTCACCCCTGAACCGACCTCCGCCCGCTTCCGCGCCGGAGACAGTCTTCTGCTGCATACCTATCTGCAAGTGCGGGAGAACGACCTGAGCCTGTATGGCTTCGAAGAACTTGACGAGCTGGCCATCTTTGAGTCGCTCCTGGGCGTTAGCGGCGTCGGTCCCAAGGTCGCTCTTGCCGCACTGAGCACCTTGACGCCCGACGCGTTGCGCCTCGCCATCGCCAATGAGGAGCCCGCCGTCGTCGCGCGCGTACCCGGCATCGGCAAGCGTACAGCCGAGAAAGTCGTCATCGAACTCAAGGACAAGCTGGAACCCGCCAATGGCGAACTGGCCGGGCTCGCCACTGCGCTCGATGCCGACGCAGAGGTAATGGAAGCGCTTACCGGGCTGGGGTACAGCGTTGTCGAAGCCCAGCGTGCCCTCCAGCAGATCCCTGCCGACGTAACCGGTGTCGAGGAGCGGCTGAGGATGGCCCTGGTTCAGTTCGGCGAGTAGCTTCCTCCCCCTTCCCTGTCTACACTGTGCCGATGCCTCCCGCAACAATCCCAACCGCCGCACAACCCCCGCTTTTTTGACACCCGCGATGTTCTCTTCTATAATCCGTTGCGATTCTGTACCGAATTCATTGAAATGGGAAAGCAAAAGAGATGGCAGAAGTTCAGCAGTTACGCAGAGGCAACATCTACGAAGAAAGCAGTCAACTGTGGCGTGTACTCGATTACCAGCACATTAAAATGGCCCGCGGCGGCGCCACCATCCGGCTCAAGGTACGCAATCTCCGATCTGGCGCGACCATCGAAAAAACATATAACAGCGGCGCACGCGTCGATGACATCCGTCTCGATTCACGCGACGTCGAATACCTGTATACCGACGGCGACCTATTCCACTTCATGGATACCGAGACCTTCGAACAGGTCGCTCTGGCCAAAGAAGCATTGGAAGGGATCGTCCAATTCCTCAAGGACAATACCGTCGTCGAATTGGAATCTTTCGAAGGTGAGCCGATCAGTGTCAACCTGCCGACCACGATCGATCTTGAGGTCGTCTGGGCAGAAATGGCTGTCGCCGGAGATACTGCCAACACGCCGACCAAAGAGGTCGAGTTGGAAACCGGCTTTCGGCTGAACGTGCCGATGTTCGTTAAAGAAGGCGACACAGTCCGCATCGACACACGCGACGGCCGCTACGTTACTCGCGTGCAATAATGACCCAAATGCGCTGGCCGTCAGATTTGCCCCACTGACGGACGATACGCTATAGTGTGGAGACGGTTTGCCGTTGTAGCTCAGTCGGTAGAGCGACGCTCTCGTAAAGCGTAGGTCGTCGGTTCGAGTCCGACCAACGGCTCAAACAAAAAGCCCCGCCTGAAGGCGGGGCTTTACTTTTCTCCCCGTTTCCCTACTGCTTTTCCCGGCGCACACCGGCCATCAGCAGTCCCAAATCCTCAGCGCTCGCCTTGTCTCGGTCCAGCACATCCATAATCTGCCCCTCAAAGATCACGGCGATTCGGTCGCACAGCGCCAGCAGCTCATCCAGATCTTCCGAAATGAGCAGCGTGGCCATTCCCGTGTCCCGCTGCTCCAGCAGCTGCTGATAAATGTATTCGATCGCGCCGATGTCGATGCCGCGAGTCGGTTGGGCGGCAACCAACACCTTGGGCCTTCGGGAAAGTTCACGCGCCAGAATTAATCGCTGGATATTGCCGCCCGACAGGTTTCCGGTCATCGTGCGTATATCAGGCGTCTTGATATAGAAATCCTGTACCAGCTGCCGGCTGTATCGGGCGATATAATCAAAAGCAAGAAAGATGCCGTTGCTGAACTTATCACTGGTATGTTCTTGCAACACAAGATTCTCTGACACGGCGAAGTCACGCACGATCCCGTCATGCATCCGCTCCTCGGGGATGTATGCCAGCCCGCTCTCTGTACGGCGCGCCGTCGTCCAGTCTGTAATCGGCGTGCCTTCCATCTCCACACTTCCACCGGTAATAGGGCGCAATCCCGCTACGACTTCGGCGAGTTCTCTCTGCCCATTGCCGCTGATGCCGGCCACGCCCAAAATTTCGCCAGCCTGGACCGAAAGCGATACACCCCGCAGCGCCGGTTGTCCCGTAACGTCGTGCGCCTTGACATCCTCCAATCGCAACCGTACTTCACCTACATCGATTTCATCCTCGCGATCCCTTTCAAGCATGACGTCGCGCCCGACCATCATGCGCGCCAACTCCTGACGGGTCATCTCCTCGGTGGGAACCGTCCCCACCAGGCGGCCGCTCCGCAGAACTGTGATGCGATCGCTGACCGCCAGAACCTCTTGCAGCTTGTGGCTGATCAAAACGAGGCTATAACCGTTGTCCTTCATGTAACCCAGAGTGACGAATAGCTCATCGGCCTCCTGTGGCGTCAGAACCGCGGTCGGCTCGTCCAGAATCAACATCGCCGCCCCACGGTATAGGGCTTTCATGATCTCGACCCGCTGCCGTTCGCCCACCGAAAGCGTCCACACGGGTGCCCGTGGGTCGATCTGCAGGCCGTACGCCTCGCTCAACTCGCGAATGCCCGCCTCTACCCTGTCCAGATCGAGGAGCGGCTCCCTGCTGGACTTGAGACCCAGCGCTACATTCTCGGTGACAGTGAGCGTATCCACCAGCATGAAATGTTGATGGATCATTCCAATGCCCTGGCGAATCGCGTCAGTTGGGGAATGGATCGTCACCTCGGCGCCGTCGCGCAGGATCCGGCCCTCCTCAGGCTGATACAGTCCGTACAAAATTCTCATCAGTGTGGACTTGCCCGCGCCGTTCTCCCCCAGCAGCGCATGCAGTTCCCCTCTGCGAACATCAAAATCCACATGATCGCAGGCCAGGACTCCTGGAAACCGCTTGACGATTCCGTACATCTGCACATAAGGCGCGTTCAGGCGGAAATTTACTGCTCGATGCCCGCCGGTGGGTCTGGAGATCCCGTAGACGAACTGATCTTCAATTCTCCGTTGACCGGTCAGCATGAAAAACTGTCCTTAAACCACGGCACCTTTAGCAGCAGTCTGCCTTTCCCTCACTCGTCGTCTTCCAGCAGCACCGGATCGACATCGCCACTCTTGATGTCTTCGATCGCGGCGCGGGCAGCCTCTTTTACTTCATCGGGAATCTCAATGCTTTCGTTAAATTCCAAACGTAACCCGTCGTTCTCAAACGTTAGCCTGTAAGCGGTGCCGCCCAGTTCCCCCGCTTCAATCTTGGCGATCATATCAGCAATGACGTTGGCCCAATTATAAATCTGATTAGTGACGACAACGTCCGGACCCAGGGAAATCTGATCGCTCTGCGTACCCAGCCAGGCAACACCGTTCTCATTCGCTACGCCGATCGCTCCGACTACCTGCTGAGCCGACCCGGTCAACACATCCGCGCCGGCCTGAATATGAACATGCGCAGCCTCTGCGGCCAAGGTCGTGTCACTGAAAGATCCTGTATAGCTAATGTTTACCTGCGCCTCCGGCTTTACATCTGTAACGCCCCTTACGAAACCGTCAATGTATAGCTTTGCGTCGCCAGCCACTGGACCGATCACGCCAATAACATCATTCTCCGAAAGCATCGCAGCGACAACGCCATTCACATATCCCCCTTCGTTGGCGACCGCCCCGTACGCAAACACGTTCTCGATTCCCCGGTCTGCCCCCGTATCCGACGAGGTACCCCAGGCGAAACTAGTCTCCGTGAAGTCGCTGGCCACCTCAAACACCGAATTGCCGTATTGGGCGCCGTGTGCGATCACCAGGTCGAATCCCTCCGCCGCATAATCTCGAATGGCCGCTGACGCGTCGGTCACGCGGAACATCCCTTCCGAGTACGCGATCTTCAGCGCATCCTCTCCGCCCATCTCAGTTTGAACTGCCGTAAGCGAGTCGAACATCGATTGGCTCCACGCGATGTCCGTCGTACTGCTGGGCATTACGATCGCAACGCGAAAAGGGGCTCCTTCTGCGCCGTCCGCCTCACCGTCCCTATCATCGTTCGATCTACCGCAGCCAGCGAGAAGCAGCAAGAAGATCAACTTTAAAGTTATGATTCGTCTTAGCATGATTCTCTCTTTAGGGTTGATGACCTTCAATATTGCAGTCGTCTGCGTTACTCACCGCGCTCATACGATCTGGCCAGTGCTGCCGGCTTCTGAATCTGCCGTGCAGTGAAGGCAAGCACTACGATTGTCATTATGTATGGCATCATTACCGCTATTTCTGATGGGACCGGAATGGCCAGCGCCTGGACCCATAGCTGCAAAGCGTTGACCAGGCTGAACAGCAACGAGCCCCCCAGCACGCCCACCGTGCGCCAGCTGCCAAAGTAAACAAGTGCAACCGCAATAAAACCAAGCCCGTTCGTCATGTTCTCCTGAAAGACATTCTGCAGACCAATGCTGAGCGATGCCCCCGCCACCGCCGCCAGTGCCCCCCCGATCATCATTGTCGCGTAGCGCACACCATTCACACTGACACCCAGTGTGTCGGCCGCCTCTGGGTTGTGCCCGACAGCCCGAATCTTCAATCCCAGTGTCGTGCGGTTGATCACAAACCACGATACCGGCACCATCAGATAGGCGAGATACACCAATATGTTGTGATTGAACAGAATGTGCCCGATTCCCGGAATATCGGATAGCAGCGGAATGGCCCACTGCCGAAAGCCGCTTACACCTTCCACCGAGCCGATCAGCGTCTTGAAGAGCAGGCTGCTCAAACCAAGGCCGAAAAGATAAAGACCGATGCCGCTGATGCCTTGCAGCGACTGCATCGTCACGCTGACGAACGCCTTTAGCAACCCCATCAATACGCCTACCGCAATCGCAACCAGAACACCAACCCACAGATTGTGCCCCTCAAACACGACGTAAAAGGCGAAAAAGGCCCCCATCAGCATGATGCCGTCTACGCCCAGATTCAAGACCCCCGATCTCTGGCCGAATGTCTCCCCCAATGAGGCGTAGAGATAGGGCGTTGCCAGCCGTACACAACTATGCAGGATTCCAATTAGTGTGGAAATTGTAAACAGTTCGTCAAACATGTCGGATTCGTCTGGTCAATGCTTCGGCCCATACCTTTCCCACATCAGCAATGTGGCACGGTGCTGGACGGTCTCTTAGATTGCTTCACACCCTACTCGAGTGGAAGACTCTCTCCTCACTTCTCAATACCCTCTTCTCGCCCCTCACCTCCCGATACGAGCGGCTCGTCAGACCCGTCATCTCCAACTCTTCGCCGCGATCGCCGTCTAACATACAGATCGCTTGAAACGACGAAGAGTACGACGAGCCCCTGTAGGGCGATCGCCAGCGCACTGGGAACCTGCACGGCCCGCTGCATCTTGTCCGCGCCAACCAGCAACGCACCAAACAATGCCGAAGCAGGAATCGCCCCCAACGGGTGCAGTTTTCCAAAGAGCGCTGCCACGATCCCGCTGAAACCGTAGCCGCCGCTCAACCCCTCGAGCATTCGATGATGGACGCCCAACACCTCCACCGCCCCGGCCAACCCGCACAGCATGCCGCTCAGAGCTAGCGACAAGGTGACATATTTACTCACAGGAATGCCCGCATACTTGGAGGCATTGGGGTTTAATCCTACCGCTCGGATACGGTAGCCGATCGTCGTACGCCAAAGGAGGAAATAAACGGCGAGCGCCAGGAGTACTGCCAGAATTGCGCCGCTGTGGAAAAGTGTTCGCGGCACCAAGCGCGGCAACCAGATCGACTCCGGAAGCGCCGCGCTCTGAGGTATGCTCGTGCCGGCCGCAACATGTTCCGGATCAAGCATCGGCCCGCGCAGCAGAAAATTCATCAGGCGCAACGCGATCTGGTTCATCATCACCGTGGTGAGAATCTCGTTGACGCCCAGACGCGCCTTCAGCAGACCGGGAATGCCGCCCCAAATGAGCCCTGCCGCCGCCCCGCTGACCAGTGTCAGCGGCAACAGAATCAAGGCGGGCAGATTGCTGAACCCCACCCCAAATGCAGTGGCGGCCAGCGCGCCGACAACAATCTGCCCTTCGCCCCCGATATTGATCACGCCGCCCCGAAAAGCGATGCAAATGCCCAGACCCACCAGCAACAGTGGTGTGGCCTTGGTCAACGTCTGCGTGATGCCGCTCACGTTGCCCAGCGCACCCCGTATCAGAGCGCTATAGGCTTCAAAAGGGTCCGTGCCTAACAGCAATAGCAGCAAGACGCCTACCACCAGTGCGATCAGCATAGCCAGCACCGGCAGCAATACATCTATCAGTTTGGCCAGATATAGTCGGGTATTCATCCTTTACTCAACAGCGCGTTGCCAGTGCGCTCCGAAAACTGTCTGCCATACGCTCTGCCGCCACGTCGCGTACAAATGCCATCGTAATGGCAGATTCCAACGATTATAGCACTATTCGTGCAATTCAAATAGTGCTCTAATTCTGAAACGTGTAGAGTTTAATCGGAGCCACCTGGCCTGACAGACTGCCCAGTCTGGTTTCTTGCCCCGCCGCCAGTATCGGTCGGGGCGTCCTTTAAGGGGTACCCTTGTACACACCCCATGTTGCACTGCACCCTAATTCAGACCTGTGTCGGGCACTCAAGGGTCTGGGTAAAGGATCGCCGGCGCGGCGCGTGCAAAAACAGCAATGAGGCGCACTGGCGCCTCCCCCACATTGCGGACTTCGTGAAGAACGCCCTCCGGAACAAATACAGTTGTATCGGCTCCAATCAGGTGGCGCTCCTCGCCCAAAATGACCTCAACTTCGCCGCTGAGAAAAGTCAGGCTCTCCTCACAATCATGGTAATGCAGCGGTATCACGCCGCCGGGAGGCATGTACTGTTCCCACAGTTCCATCTGTTCTGCACCGCAAGTGCGCCCGGTGATGATGCGTGCGCCTGGGATCTTACTGCGCGTGTTGATGGGGTCGTATTTGTCGTGAGTGTGTGGAAGAACGGCCATCGGCTTGTAATTCCTCTATTGGACTCCCACTGCTAACCATCCCTTTGCGGTCCGGATCGCCTCCGCAACCGTAACATTCGGCTGCCGCCCCGCTGAAACTCGTAGGGTACCTCTTCTATTCTAGCCTGAATGTCTTGTGCTGTGAAAGCGTCAATCACCCCCTCGACGTGGGGCGACGGCGCCCCTCCTACCTGCAACAGGGGAAATGCCCGCGCCTCAGGAGCCACTCGCAGCATCTCCTCCAGCGCCCGTACATGGAAGTCCAGGTCAAACTCCTTGCTGTACAGGAACAAGAAATGTGAGGAAAGCGCGAGGTCGAAGCTGTTGTCGTCAAACGGAAGGTCGGGCAATGAGGCATCCAGATAGCGTTCCTCACGTAAACCCCGCGCGAAGTCAGCCAGAAACTGGCGCATGGCCCACATCCGTCGCTCCCCCAATGCCGGTAGAGATGGCACATACGTCCAGACAAAATCGTCGCGGTTGCGCGCCAGTTGCTCTATGACAATGTCGTAAGTCTCTTCGACGCGCTTCTCGATGGCCTCCGCCGCAAACGCATACAACGGATCGACCGAAACCACCAAATACCCCTGCGCCGTCATCTCAGCATTGAAACTGGCCGGTCCGTCCCCGCACCCGAGAATCCGCCCGCGCAGATCCCTCTCCCCCAGGTTGAACATCCCGCAGTACTCCGCCATCGTCCTTCCCCAGGGTATGATGCCATCAATCGTAAAGGGCATCCTCTATACCTCCGCAACGCCTGACTACAGAGCATTTATACTGACCGCCGCATCTCGCATCCCGCATCACGCAAAACCAAATCATACCAAAGGGCATGGTAAGCCGTGACAGCTCTCCTTGCATTCTTTATCCTCTCAACTTATGCCCCAATCCATGTTACAATTTACGCACATTCATTCCCAACCGGCATTGCCTGCTCTACCCTTTCACTCAATGACTGCATCTTTTCGGTCGCTCTATCTTCAGCGCAGTGAAGCCAGCGGTTTCAAAGGTGGGAAGTTGACGATATGAAGACAGAAAGGAGAGTAACGATGAAACGAGTCCTGCTCCTGTGCGGTCTGATTATTCTGCTATCGGGTTGTGCCATGGACCCAGGTTCCCTTGCGCTCATTCCTGCAACTGAGCCAGTTGAAATTCCACCCCGTTTTGCCCAGCACCTCAACTCGTTACAACATCTTGATGGAGTGCCCGCTCTCTTTTTCAACGCGTGGGGCGAACCTGTCGCTTCCCTGGGCACAGAGCAGATGAAAAACGATCGATGGCTGCAACTCTGGGCGATGACTGCAATGGAAAATGACGGGTCATTAGGTTTAGGGAAGACTCTTAAAAAAGGAGAAATCCCGGATGTAGCTTTGGATGACCACATAATAGCTGCAATATACATGAACGCCTTTGCCACCTCTGAACGCCTGTGTATCGAGAATAGAGCCCAAGTAACAGAATTTGTCGAGGCGTACGCTGCCGAAGCAGAGGGCCTGCAAAACATCCAGTTTCCATACTTGACGGTCATACACGACTTGGCGGCCCGCTTAGCGCTGAATTACGACTCCTTTGCAGGCGAATTCAATTGCAAAGACTACCTGGCATCCTTATCCGAATTTCCAGTTGCACGCTCCTTCTGCTTCGGGAGTTCGCCCCTTTTTGAAGCAAATCAGGTCAGAGGTCAGAAAGCCCATATGGAGCGAATGAAGGAGGCCATGGAAAAGTTCGCTTCCTCTCCGCAGTCAGTCTTGGCCTCTTTCTCCAGTCTGAGTTGCTCGACACGCGCGCACGAATGACCTTGAAATGATGGAAGACGGCACCCCTTGACGTTCCCGAACACATGCGCATTCCGTTGGTCCTCGGGTGATCACGTCCAGTTTCGACAGGTCTGGTCGGGAAATGTCTGGGCCGCCATTCCTGCAACCGTAGTCGAAGACAGCAGCGATCTGGTGTCACTTTATATCGCTCCCGGCACCAAGTTTTCTGGACCAATCTGCACGCGCGAAGAGCACTTGCATGTCGCCGCAAGCGGTACCTGGCAACGGAAGCTCTACGAGTGGACCGGACAACACCACCTCTGGTCATCCCTGCCCGGCGAAGCCGCCTCCATCTGGACAATCTGGTCCGCCCCCGACTGGACCCACGTCGGCTGGAAGGTCAATCCCGAACTGCCCCTCAAACGTACTCCCATCGGCTTCGACACAACCGACCATGTCCTGGACGCGGTCATCAGCCACGACCTCAGTTCATGGCAGCTTAAAGACGAAGACGATCTCGCCGTCGCCATCGATCTTGGCCTGTTCACTGCTGCCCAGGGAGAACAGATCCGCCGGGAGACGCAGCGTGTCGCCAGCGAGTGTATAACGTCGCGCCGCCGGCAACTCCAAGCATGGACCGCCTGGCGTCCACCGTCTCAGTGGAGACTTCCCGTCCTCCACGGAAACTGGGAAGCCGCGTGACGTCACCGTCTTGGAAGATGCAATTCACAGAACTCAAGGCGAAACAGGATGTTTTGCGTCGATAAAATTGCGAGTGGCATTTTTACTGTTCGCTTTACCTACAGAGCGAATAGAATTAGGATTTTCGGGGCCGGATACTGGAGAAAATACCGGAAGCTGTACTTGGACCAGGGGAGCCCAAGAGCCAGAATCTTGACCCGCCAAGTCAAACTTGGGAGACAGTAGAATACTCGGATAATCCTGAACTTCCAGAAGTTGAAGACTTGCAAATTATGGACAAGGGGTTCTTGCCTCGCCCGGAGCGACTGGTCTTCTATGACACCGAGACAGAAAATGTCACGGTGCCACTTGACAAAGAGACAGTTGCTTACTTCAAGAGCAAAGCAGAGGAGTTAGGAGCCTCTTATCAGACGTTAGTTCGGAGTATCCTCAGAGAGTACGTAGCCCGACAGAGTAGATAAGTTTCTTGTTTGTTGCAGAAAAGGCAGGGAGCACTCTGTGACGCCACGTAAGCTTCCCACCCTCCTGCCAGAAGACTGGGAAGCCGCGTGACGTCACAACACCGCTGTCCCGTCCTACGCCTCCGCCACCACCGGATTGCGCAGCACGCCTACACCTGAAATTTCAATCTCCACCACATCACCCGGCTGCACAGGACCCACGCCCGACGGCGTGCCCGTCATAATCACATCACCCGGCAGCAGCGTTATCGCCTCGCTGATGTAAGCGATCAACTGCGCCACCGAAAAGATCAGGTCGTCCGTGTTCGTGTGCTGCTTGACCTCGCCGTTCACTCGCGTTGTCAACTCAAGATTCGTGGAGTCCAGACCGGTGGCAATGTAGGGACCCAACGGCTTGAAAGTATCGAATCCCTTGCCAATCAGCATGCAGCCGTTCGCCATCTCATTGGCCTGGATCACCCGCTCGCTGACGTCGTTCCCGCAGCTGTATCCCAACACATAGTCCAGCGCATCCGCTTCCGACACCCGGCGCGCCTCCTTGCCGATGATTACCGAAAGTTCACCCTCATAATGCACGTTCTGCCCCTGCCGCGGGTAGACGATCGGCTCCTCCGGGTCCTGAATAGCCGTCCAAGGCAGCATGAAGAGCATCGGCTGGTCCGGCGGCGTCTGCCCGCCCTCCTCAGCATGGGCCAGATAATTCAGCCCCACCCCAATCAGCCGCGGCTTCCCCACCGGCGCCAGCACCCGCACGTTGTCCAGGTGCGTCGTTTCGCCGCTCTCCTCGAAACTGTCCCATGGACAGGAGGCCATCTGCCGAATAGCCCCGTCCTCCTCCAAAATACCGTAGCTTGTCGATCCATCGGCACTGTAGCGCAGAATCTTCATCGTTGATACTCCTCACTGTGTATGATGTGTTGTAAACACTGAATTCGCTGCGGTCTCACTCAACTTCTTCCTGACTTCCCCGCCCGTAACCCGGCGCCAGCCCTTTTCCGAAAAGTAGGAAAAGGATTGCAGCCATGATAGACTGTTCGCATGCTTAACACCAGTGGCTGGCAACCAGAATTCAGTTGCCGCTACTTCCACAATCCACTAGCTGCGAACCACTATCCACGATAACAAAGGAGCACACAAATATGACCACCTCCGGCAGAGTCGCTATCATCACCGGCGCCGGCTCCGGTATAGGCAAACGCACTGCCCTGCTCCTTCTCGTAGAAGGCTACTCTGTGGCTTTGGCAGGGCGCCGCCTCGACCGTCTCGAAGAAACTGCCGCAGAATCCGGCGCTGGTGACCGGGCCCTGGTCGTGCAATCCGACGTGACCGATCCCGCCGCCGTAGACGTCCTGTTCGACCGCACTATCGAAGCCTTCGGCCGCCTCGACCTCCTCTTCAACAACGCCGGCCGCGGCGCCCCCCGCGCCGACTTTGACGAGATCGCCTACGAAGATTGGAAATCCGTCGTCGACGTAAATCTGACCGGCGTCTTCCTCTGTTCGCAGCGGGCCTTCCGCATCATGAAAAATCAGACGCCCCAAGGCGGCCGCATCATCAACAACGGCTCAATTTCGGCGCATACCCCCCGCCCCAACTCCGCCCCCTACACCTCCACCAAACACGCCATCACCGGCCTGACCAAATCCACGTCACTCGACGGCCGCGCTTACAATATCTGCTGCGGCCAGATCGACATCGGCAACGCCGCCACCGAAATGACCGAACGCATGCGTACCGGCATCGTGCAGGCCAACGGCACCTCCATGGTCGAGCCGAACATGGACTCCGACGGGGTCGCCCAAACCATCCTCTACATGGACAGCCTGCCCCTGGATACCAATGTACTCACCCTGACCGTCATGGCCAATCAGATGCCATACGTAGGCCGCGGCTGATCGCGCCTACTGATAGCCTCCGATCCCCAGCAGCTCTTTCGTTTCGGAATCAGCCTCGTCCAGATATGCATCAACGAGGCTGTCCTCCGGTTTGACGCCAAAAGGAGAATAGCGCATCCACGTCGGCCCGTAGCAGAGGATAAGCAGACGCCGCTTCTCACCGTCAGGCCGCGTGGGCAAAGCCCGGTGCCACAGATTGCTGTGCATGATTATACATGTCCCTGCCGGCCCCCGCACCACCTTCTGTCCCGGAAGATCGTCGTAGCAGTCAGCCGGCAGGGGGTCATGGATCCGTAGATGCGATCCCGGTACAATCGCCAGCGTACCATTGGCGTCATTCAGTTCATCCAGATAGATCAGGCAGTCCAAAGTGTGCGGAAAGGAGAAGAATGCCGGCAGAGGCTTGGGAACCGTGCGCCGGTGCAGGTGCCACTGCGTCTCCTGGTTCGGCTCGCCCGGGTAACTGACCCGCCCGCCCAACTGCCGGATGCGTACAAACGGCCCCAACACCGCACGCGCGACCGAAAGAGTCGGCTCAAAACTGATCAGTTCCAGAAAGGCCGGGTGCTTATCCATCAGATAGCGTGGAAACCAGCCGCCGAACCGCTTCGAACGGCTGACAGCCGAAGACTGTCCTGTCTCTTCGCCGTCTAAGCGAGGGTCGGCAGCCACCTCGGCAGTTTCGACCTCGTCGAGGGCGCCGCGCAGCCGCTCCAACTGCTCGCCCTGAAAGAGCGCCTCCCGGATCAAGTAACCCTGCTCGGCCAGTTGCTCGATCTCCTGCGGCGTTGCCAGCACTGTAAAGTTGCGCTCTTTGTCTTCATCGTCCGCATTGGTCATAATCTCATAGGAGACCGTGTGACAGGGAAACTCTGCATACCTCCGCTGCTCAGACATTATCTTAGGTCCTTCTATCCGCGGTTTTCCGAACGATTGCCGGCGGGGACTCTGAACCGGCCCCGGGGTTCTAGCTAGTCTACGGCAGTTTCCAGTTCCCGCGCAAAGGCCTTCACCCGGCGCAACTTACGGCACTGGCGCCACACCACAATCCCACCTCGGAGAATCTCGCCCGATGGCCAAACAGAAAGTGATCCTGAATCCGTACCCCCGTCCGCTCGATATGGTAATGTCCACCCAGGATGCAGAACGGCTCCATGACCTGGTCGACGTAATCTGGGGCAAGGACGAAAACATTCCCGAGTCCGAGTTCGCCCGCGTCTGCAATGACGCCTACGCCATCATAACCTCCTCCTGGCAGCGTAGATCACTGGACGACATGCCCAACCTGCGCGTAATCATGGAAACCGGCGGCCGCCATCCCAGCCCCGATCTGTTGGACTACAAGACCTGCTTTGCACGCGGCATCCGCGTCCTCAGTTGCGCCCCCGCCTACGGCCCCATGGTTGCCGAAATGGCGCTCGGCATGGCCATCGCCGCCGCCCGCGGCATCGTCAGCGCACACCGCGACTTCGCCGCCGGCGAGGAACTCTACCTCTACCCCAGCAACCGCGCCGCCTTTACACTCTACGACCAGCCCGTCGGCTTTATCGGCTTCGGCGGTCTGGCACTATCACTCAAGCCGCTGCTTGCCCCCTTCCGCTGCCCGATTCAGGTCTACGATCCTTGGCTGCCCGCCAGCTTCATAGAGGAGCGCGGCTGCACCCCGGTCAGCCTCCAGGAGCTGCTTTCAAGTGCGCGCGTCATCTTCGTGTTGGCTATCCCCTCCAACGAGAACAAAGCCATGCTCGACCGCGAGCTGCTCTCGCTGATCAGGCCCGACGCCGTCTTCGCCCTCATCAGCCGCTCCCACCTCGTCGACTTCGACGCCCTCACCGACCTTCTGCACCAGGGCCGCTTCCGTGCCGCCATCGACGTCTTCCCGCAGGAGCCCCTCGCCGCCGATCATCCCATTCGCACCGCCCCCAACACCATTCTCTCCGCCCATCGCGCCGGCTCCGTCTGGCAGGACATGCACAACATCGGGCGTATGGTCGTCGACGACCTGGAAACAATGCTGGCCGGCCTGCCGCCGACCAGGATGCAGACCGCGCAACCTGAAATTGTCTACCGTCTGCCATAGCAGCCAAAACGAACTGCCTGCTCAGCCAACAGCCATGCGCCAGTCCACTGTGTAGCATCCCTCGAATGCCCGCTTTCACATCGTTCACACTAAATGAAACCGGAGCCGAACATGAGAATCTGCATTTACGCAACCCTGCCCGACCAGGACAACTTCCTCGGCTTTCTCAAACAGTACGACATCCTTGACGTCGCCCTCAGTTCGACCTCCCATCCCCAACACCGGACACGCTTCTCACCCGACGCGGCCGTCAAACCAGGCGCCTTCTGGGACTTCCAAACGCTGCTGTGGGCGCGCACCCAGTGCGAAGAAGCCGGTCTCAACCTCGTTTCAATCGAGAATCCCCTCCCGAACTGGTGCTATGAAAAGATAGTCATGGGCCAGGAAGGCCGCGACCAGCAGATCGAAAACGTTGCCGAGACCATCCGCAACATGGGCCGGGCCGGCATACCTGTCTACGGCTACCACTGGATGGTCAATCAGCCGGGCGTCACCCGCAACTCCTGGCGCACCTCGCTCACCACGCCCGGCCGCGGCAACGCCCAGGTCAGCCGTTTTGAGCTGGAGCTGGCCAACCGCGGCCCCCTCTTCCGCGAACGCGAGTACAGTCACGAGGAGATGTGGAGCAACTACGAATATTTCATCAAGGCAATCGTCCCTGTGGCTGAGGAAGCCGGCGTCAGACTGGCCCTCCATCCCGACGACCCGCCCGTCGAAAAACTGGGCGGCATGCCCCGTCTCTTCTGCAATCCGGAAGGCTTTCAGCGCGCCATGGACATCGCAGACAGCCCGGCTAGCGGCCTCAACTTCTGCCTCGGCAACTGGACCGCCATGAACGTCGACATCCACGCCGCCATCCGCCGCTTTGGCGGCCGCGGGCAGATCGTCTACGGTCATGTACAGGGCGTACAGGGCACCGCCCCCGATTTCCGCGAGTGTTTCCTCGAAGAGGCCGACTGCGACTTTCTGGAGGTTTTCAAGACTTTCAGGGAAGTTGGCTTTGATGGCGCCCTTATCCCCGGCCACTTCCCCCATACGATCTATGACGACCAGAGCCCGCATCAAGGGCTGCTTTACTCGGCCGGTTACGTCAAAGGGCTTCTCCGGTCACTCGACGCAGACAAATCGTAGCAATACCGGATCCGCAGAAAACCCGGACAACAGCATAGAGGGAGAAAAGGACAAATGTATCTGATCCTGATCGGTTGCGAATATGCAGGCACCACAACGCTGGCCAACGCCGTCAACGAGTGGACCAACCAGTCCCTGGGCACCGAGTTCAAGCTGATTCACGACCATAACAAACTGCCCGATACCAAGCCCCACGGCCCGCAGCTCACGCCCGAAGATATCGCCGCATTCCAACAGCTCAGCCCCCGCCTCACCGAGGTGATCCAGCGCCACAACCTCTACTATCACACACCCTGGGCGTCGGGCTCCGAAGAAAACTTCATGGGGATTGGCCTCTACTTTGACGAGTTGGTCTACGCGCCCAAGTACTACGGCTACGGCGGCCGCGGCCAGGACGGCGACCGCGGGGTGATCTCCCGCATGCTCGAACAGCGGATCCTACAGTTCAGGCCCGACGCAGTCCTGATTCTCGTCGAAGCCGCGCCCGATGTGATCCGCCAGCGCATGGCCGAAAGCCCGCACCCTTACCCTGTCGTGCCCGCAGAAGATGTCGAGCATATCAACCAGCGCTTCCAGGAAGAATTCGATAACTCGCTCATCCGGCAGAAATTTACTCTCGACACATCAACGGCAACGGTAGCCGAGTCAGTGGCGCAGTTTGCCGTCAAAATTCAGCCCTATTTGACCGCCGCCGACCTGGTGAGGCAGGCCCTCCAACGGGGAAAGGCGGGCTGATCCAATGAGCAAGAGCCCTTGCGATATTCTTATCCACAACGGCCAGGTAGTCACCATGGACGCGGCGCGCACCATCCACAGCCCCGGCGCCGTGGCCGTCAAAGGATCGCGCATCCTGGATGTTGGTCCCGACGCCGAACTGCGGCAGCGCTACGACGCTGTGGAGACGCTGGACGCAGAAGGCGCCATCGTCCATCCCGGCTTCATCGACGCCCACAATCACATCGTGCATACAACCAGCCGCGGCGTCTTCGACAACATCTTTGATATCGACGCGCTGCCCGTCAAGTTCGCCGATCTCAAAGCCGGGGTAACCGACGACGATGAATCGGTAGCCACTGCCATGGCCGCCGTCGAGATGCTTCACAGCGGTTTCACCATGTTCATCGAGCCGGGCTCCCTCTTCGCCACCGACGCCGCCGCCAAGGCGGTCGAACGGGTGGGTATGCGAGCGCTCTTCGCCGCCCCCTATCTCTGGGACCGTCGCGAGACCTTCGACGCCATGCCCGCGCTCGAGAGCGACAGCCTCATGGCCCGCGTTCCCATCGACCGCGACCGCGCCCTGAGCCAGCTGGACGCCGAGCTGTACCGCAATCAGGACCCCGAAGCCCTCGTGCGCGGCTACGTCGCCATCTACGGCGTAGGCACCGCCTCGCCCGAACTCCTGCAAGCCGCCCACGCCTGCGCTCGCGACAACAACGTGCGCCTCCAACTGCACGCCAGCTACGCGCCCGGCGAGGGCGAAATCTACCGCGCCATCAATGGCATCAGCCAGTATGTCCACCTTCACGAATTGGGCGTCCTCGACGAGAATACCGTCGTCGTCCATGCCAACCTCCTGGACGATGACGAGGAGGCCGCCGTTGAACAATCCGGCTGCCAGTTAGTCTGGTGCCCCATCACCTTCTTTTCGCTCGGAATCGTGCGCAGCGCCAGCTTCAAAATGGCGCAGCGCTACCGCCGCGGCGTCCGCGTCTCGCTGGGCGTAGACGGCGCCTTCGACTGTACGCCGGCCGAACTCATGCTTGCCGCCCATCTCGCCGCACGCGCCGGCGACGATCCCCTGCACCCCAGCGCCCTGCTCGAAATGCAGACCGTCAACGGCGCCGCCGCGGCCGGCCTCCAGTCCGAACTTGGCAGCCTCGAACCGGGCAAGCGCGCCGACATCGTCATGCGTTCCCCACGCGCCGCCGGTTCCTACCCCGCCAACAACCCCGTCCATCTGCTGGCGCTGACGTTAGGGGCCGGCAGTGTGGACACCGTCCTGGTCAATGGCGAGGCCGTCCTGCGCAACGGCCGCTCCACCCGCGTCGATGAACTGGAGATCAGCCATGCCGTCACCGCGTCGGTCGCCGGCCGGGCTCGACGTCTAGGGATCAATACGGGGCCCGGACCGTAGGTCGTCCTAGTATAGAGAGGAGCGGCGAACTTTCAGTGGAACGAGAACGCTCGATATCGGCTATCGGCGCATCGCAGAAGCGCGACGTTTCGTCTGAAACAAGAACAGTAGGAAGATGGCACTAGCCAGGATTCCTGGCGAAATTATCTGCATCGTGAATCATCTATTTTGCCGAGGGGTCGGCCAGTATGATGCCGTCTATTTCCAACCTCCCTCTTGGCCTGCACGCTCTTCTGCAGAAATATAAGGCGTGATCACAAAGAAGATTCATTTGACAAAGATCGCCAAGTACGAGAACATGTGTTCAGTCTAAAGTATGTGCCGGTCAATGCTAGTATGACTGGAGGACAAATATGATCAGAACGACCTTGGGTCGCAAAAGCGATCCAGTGACAACCAAACTTACTTACGAGGATTACCTGAAAACCCCGGACGATGAACGCCTTGAACTCCTGGACGGAGTGCTTACTATGCCCCCTGCCCCGAACACCGCTCATCAATCAGTTCAGACTGAGTTGGGATGGCGGTTAGCTCAATTCGTAAGGGAGGGACTTTTGGGGCATGTCTTCTTCGCGCCTACCGACGTTGTACTTTCCGATACCGATGTCGTCCAACCCGACCTGCTTTTCATTTCCAGAGAGCGGTCCGGCATTATCACCCCCGCCAACATCCAAGGCGCGCCAGACCTGATCATCGAAATTCGCTCCGACTCCACCGCCGAACGCGACGAAAAGGTTAAGCGCCGGTTGTATGCGGAATGCGGTGTGAAGGAATACTGGCTTGTGGTTCCCGAAGCAGCGACCACAACAGTCCTGCTACTGGAGAAGGACAGCTACCAGCAAGTTGGCTTCTACCGCCAAGGTCAGGACCTGACTTCGCCAACGCTGCCAGGGTTCACTGTCAACTTGAATGAGATATTTCGGGCCAGCCTCTAAGCATGTGTTATCCAGGAGCGTTCAGATGTCGGGCTCCTCGAAAGCTGAGTGCACAGGTGTCAAGCAATTGTGGTACCGTTCCCAAACTGAGTTGGATCGACTGACGACCAGTGCCGGAATCGGTCGTTTTCCAATATAAGGTTGCAGTCAGTTTGTCCGATCCCATGGAAGTTCTTGAAGCCCGTTTCTGGTCAAAATCTTGCCAAACAACGCGGGACAGACTCTGGATTCTCGGCACGCATCCCTATTTGTCTTACCTAGGCAATCCGCTCTTTCATCCCGCGTAATCAGGATAGTCCGAACAGGCATAAACCGACCGCCTGCGATCCTGAAAATCCTCCACAATCCTGCAAGTCCTGCTTCCGACAACGTCAACCCCAGTAATTCCACACCTGTTGACCACACCATCCCGCTGTGCTAGAATCCTCCCGCCGACCACTCGTCCATCTATCATCGTTTAACAACCAATCTCTCAATCGTCCTCATCATCTCTACCTGTCCCCCGTGCCGACCATATAACGAACGAAGTTCCACAAAGCAGCCCATTTTCTAATCTCAAAAAGGGGAGGAAAAGAAATGAAGTCGCACAACTCGAGTCGACGTGAGTTCCTTAAGATTACCGGTCTCACCGGCCTCGGAATGGCAATGGCCGCCTGCGTTCCCGCACAGCCCGGCATGGAAGGCGAAGCCGCCGCCGAAGAACCGGTCGAGCTCTCACTCTGGGGCTGGTGGGACATCCGCATGGATCTCTACCGCAGCGTAGCCGACCAATTCGCAGAACAAAACGACCGCATCACTGTTGATGTCCAGTCCATCGCCGGCGGCTATGTCGAGAAGCTTTACTCCGCCCTCGCAGCCGGCACAGGGCCGAACATGATAAAAATGCGCTCCCTTGCCTTCATGCACCAGATGCGCGAAGAAAATCTCGTGCTGGAGTTCCCCGAGGACATCTTCCCGCCCAGCTGGTTCGAAGAGGCCTACCCTCTCTTTGACATCAAGACCAATGGGCGCTACGTCCTTCCCACCGGCACCACCTGTACACTCATGATGTACAACAAGCAGATGTTTGAAGAAGCCGGTCTCGATCCTGAGTCGCCCCCCAAGACTTGGGACGACCTGATCACCGCAGCCAAGGCGGTCACCCAGAAGGACGGTACCGGCGCCATTTCCCGCGCCGGCTTCGCCGTCACCGACGAATGGCCCGTCCTGAGCCAGATCTATCAGCTGGGCGGCAACGTCATCCAGAACAATGGCGATGAACAGATCTCCCTCATGACCAGCCCCGAAGTCCATGAGGCATTCACCCACATCGCCAACCTCGCCCTGGTCCACGAAGTCTGGGACCCCGGTTTCCCCAACTTCGACTCCATCGGCAACGGCCTCGCCGCCATGACCGAGGAACAGACCTGGGTGATCGGTGAGTACACCAATACCTATCCCGATATGTACCCCCACATCGGCTACACGCACCCGCCAACGCCAACCGGCGAAGCCGACCCGCTCTATGGCTACAAAGACACAGTAACCTCAATCTCTGCCGTGACCGGCCACCCCGAAAACGATGGCGATACGTGGGAGTTCATGGAATATCTCTACAAGGACGGCGGCAAAGATGCCTACTGGGCCCTGTGCGAACTGATCTCGCTCGTGCCCGAGCGCGCAGACCTCATGACCGACCCCAGGCTGCTGGAAACGCCCGGTCTTAGAGAGGCCTCTGAAGTCAATCCCTTTGAACGCAACTACGCCGCCGTGCCCGAGCGCGCCGGCGCCGTCCAAAACGACGTCCTGCACCTGATCGTCAGAGAGGGACGCCCCGTGGCCGAGGCCCTGGAGTACGGCGACGCCGAGATCCAGAAGATCATCGACGAGGGCTTGGCCAAGTACTGGGTCTAGACCGGAAAGTTGGCATGCAGCGCCAGCTAACCATCGAATGTGAAACTCCCACGCCTGCATCAGGCGTGGGAGTCTCCATATCCGATACACATCTGGTTCGCTAACCTGTACTGCCTCACGGTGAGGGTCGGCCAGACGACCACAAATAGACCAGCGATCCGCGTCGGTCTATATGCCAGTTGACTGGATCGCCATCGGGTCTGCCGACAGGTGCCCGCTTTCAAACCTGCTCTGCCGCAAACGCCCCGTGGGAGGCGATGTGATGATTCAAACTATCGCACAGAAATTCACAGGCCGACGGTCCACGCTGCGCGCCGCCGAGCACCGTTTCATCATCATCGCCCTCGTGCCCACCATCATCTTCTACGCGATCGTCAAGTTCTACCCCATCTTCTTCTCCTTCTTCATCAGCATGCACGAATGGAGCCTCTTCGGAAACGTCTCCCCCTTTGTCGGTTTCGACAACTACGCCCTCCTGGCCAAGGATTCGCTCTTCTACAAAGTCATGTGGAACACCATGTACCGCACCTTCGCCGGCACCTTTCTCGGCGCATTCTTTTCCCTCATCGTCGCCCTCATCCTCAATCCCATCAAGCGCGGCAGCATCCTCCTGCGTCTGATCTACTTCCTGCCCGTAATGACCTCCGTCATCGCCAGCGCCACCATCTGGAAATGGATGCTGCAGACCCGTTTCGGCCTCCTCAATCAACTCCTCAGTTTCGTGGGCATCCAACCGGTCGCCTGGCTGCAGTCCACCACCTGGGCCATGCCCAGCATCATCGTCATGGGTATCTGGGGTGGGATCGGCTTCACCGTCATCATCTATCTCGCCGGACTGAAAGGTATCCCCAGAGACTACTACGAAGCCGCCGAAATCGACGGCGCCAGCAGCATCCAACTGGCCCTCAAGATCACGCTGCCCCTGCTCAAACCGGTCGTCTCCTTCGTTCTCATTACCGGCGTCATCGGCGGCTTCAGCGGCGGCTTCCAGGCCATCTACATGACGACCCGCGGCGGCCCCCTCGACTCCACCAGGGTGCTGGCGCTTCACATCTACGACTACGCCTTCGATCGCATGTTCATGGGCCAGGCCTCCAGCATGTCCTTCGTCCTTTTCGCTATCGTTCTCATCCTTACTCTCGTCCAGTTCAAACTGCAACGGGTCGACTGGGAACTATGACTTTTTTCACGCCCAACACAACCGGGCATCTTTCTTTTCCTGGTTTTTTGGAGTAATGCATGGCTAACCAAGACTTTGTTGGTATACCTAGCCAGGTCGATACGCGGGCTCTGAACCGCGGCGCATCCGATTTCCAGCGCCTGCGCCGGAGCCTGTTGTTCAACTATCTCATCCTCGGCGCCGGCGCCATCCTGATGGTCGTGCCCTTCATCTGGATGATCAGCACCTCCTTCAAACCGCAGGCCGAAACCGTCTCCTTTCCGCCCCGCCTCTTCCCCATCAACCCCACAATTTCGAACTACATAGATGTCTTCGACCGCGCCAACATGGGCCGGCTCTATTGGAATACCATCTTCATCAGCGTCATAAAAACCGTCTTCAACATCTACACCAGTGCGCTTCTCGGCTACATCTTCGGCAAATTCGTCTTCCGCGGCCGCGACATCATCTTCTACATCCTGCTCAGCACCTGGATCATCCCCTTCGAGGTCTACCTGATCCCCCTCTACCTCATGATCGTCCAGGTCGGCTGGGCCGATACCTATACCGCCCTGATCGTCCCCGAAATCTTCACCATCTACGCCATGTTCATGTTCCGCCAGTTCATGTACACCATCCCCACTGAACTGATCGACGCCGCCCGCATCGACGGCGCCGGCGAGTGGTACATCTTCCACCGCATCATCATCCCGCTCTCCAGGGCGGCCCTCTTCACCCTCATCGCCTTCTACTTCATGTGGAACTGGAACGACTTCCTTTGGCCCCTCGTCGTCATCTCCTCCCACGACAAATACGTCATCACCGTCGGCCTCGCAACCTTCGTCGGCGAATTCTGGAACCAGTACGGCGTCATCATGGCCGGCGCCAGCCTCGCCATCATCCCCATCCTCGCCCTCTTCATCGCCGTCCAGCGCTTCATCATCGAAGGCGTAGTCCTCACCGGCCTCAAAGGCTGAACCCCCTACTTTCTGACCACTAACCACTGACCACCGACCACTGCAGTTATGCGGTCGGGCCTTCGGCCCTCCCTTGTGCGGGGGGATTCCCCCCGCAACGCCCCCCATCAAACTCGCGCCGCAGCCAGTGTGAGGGCAATATGAAGTTGGCGCCCCGCGGCGGCCCCCGTTTCCCCCATCCCGCGTCTTTGCCGGTTCCGAGCGTGGGCCAGCGCAGGCGAGGCAACGCCCAAACAGGCCCCACGCTCACCGCCATAGCCATCAAGAGTCCGCTACAGAAATCCTGATTTTCCATTCCGAATCCAGGCAGACCGCACACCACAAACACACAGAATATGGATTGCAGCTAAAATGGAAGTTAATTCGCAGAAACCATCGGCGCGCGTAATATAATCAGGAAGAATAACACTGTTTTCTGTGTCGAATTGCCTCGGCACAGTCGTTACCGACCCAAAAGGTGTACTCGGCAGTCCTCGAAGGTAGACATTTCTGTGTAACTCAAATCAAGGAGGGGTATAGCGTGAAAATGCAGAACTCTAGTCGGCGTCAGTTTCTGAGAGCAGCCGCCTTCGCCGGCTTCGGGCTGGCCGCGGCCGCCTGCGTTCCCGTGCCGGAAGCCAGTACCGAAATCGCCGCAGCCAGCCAAGAACCGGTAGAGCTAACGCTCTGGGGCTGGTGGGACACACGAATGGCGCATTACCGCAGCGTAGCAGACCAATTCGCCGATCAAAATGGGCGAATTACCGTTGACGTCGACTCCATGGCCGGTGGCGATCCGGAAAAAGTCCTCTCCGCCCTGGCAGCTGGCGCCGGGCCGAACATGCTCAAAATGCCTGACCTCTTGACCATGCAACAGATGCGTGAGGAGAACCTCCTGCTCGAGTTTCCGGAGGACATCTTCCCGCTCAGCTGGTTCGAAGAAGCCTACCCCCTTTTCGACATTGAGACCAACGGGCGCTACGTACTACCCACCGGATCCAACTGCACACTCCTCATGTACAACAAGAGCATGTTCGAGGAAGTCGGCCTCGATCCTGAGTCTCCCCCCACTACCTGGAGCGACTTCACCACGGCGGCAAAAGCACTTACCCGCAAAAACGGCAGCGGCGCCATCTCTCGCGCCGGGTTCGCTCTCACCCTTGACTGGCCCGTCCTCAATCAGATCTATCAACTGGGCGGCAACGTAATCCGGAACAGCGGCGATGAACAGATCTCCCTGATGACCAGCCCCGAAGTCCATGAGGCCTTTACCTACATCGCCGACCTCGCCCGCACTCACGAAGTCTGGCATCCCAGCCTTCCCGACCACGAAGCCGTCGGCAAAGGCCGCGCCGCCATGACAGAGGAACAGACTTGGGCGATAAACGAGTTCTCCAAAACCTATCCCGATATGTACCCCAACATCGGCTACTCGCACCCGCCGACCCCAACCGGTGGCCCCGATCCACTCCTCGGATTCAAGAACATCGTCCCCTCAATCTCAGCCTTAAGCGGCCGCCCCGAAAACGAAGGCGAAACCTGGCAGTTCATGGAGTACCTGTATAACGACGGCGGCAAGGAGGCCTACTGGGGTTTGTGCCTGCTGAGCGCGCTCGCGCCGGAACGCGCCGACCTCATGTCCGATCCCCGGCTGATGGAACTGCCCGGTTTCAGCGTGGCCGCTGAGGTCAATCCCTGGGAACGCAGCTACGGCGCCGTGTCCTATCGCGCCTCCGCCGTCCTGCACGAGGTACTGCATCTGATTGTCAATGAGGGACAAACCGTGGCCGAGGCCCTCGAATACGGCGAAACCGGGATTCAGATGCTCATCGACGAGGGCCTGGCCAAGTACTGGGTCTAGAGCGGCCGGCAGCCTTAAAGCGCGACTGCCAGCACTGTGCGATAGGCCTACACCCTCCTGTTAACGAGGCAAGCGGCTACCGGCATTCCATGAATTTACACGCGCGCGAGGCCCATTTGACAAAGCCTGACAAGTGCGAGAACATGTGTTCAACTGGCCGTCTGTTCAGGTCAATGCAGTCTCGGCGAGAGGGCAACTATGATTAGAACGAAAGCGGTATCACGCGGCAGTCCTGAGACGACCAGGCTCACAGTTGAGGACTACCTGCAGACCTCCGACGATGAACGCTACGAACTCTTAGACGGAGCACTGATTACTATGCCGGCCCCGAGCATAGCCCATCAGCACGTTGCCATGAAACTGGGCACGCGGCTACCGGCATTCCATGAATTTACACGCGCGCGAGGCCCATTTGACAAAGCCTGACAAGTGCGAGAACATGTGTTCAACTGGCCGTCTGTTCAGGTCAATGCAGTCTCGGCGAGAGGGCAACTATGATTAGAACGAAAGCGGTATCACGCGGCAGTCCTGAGACGACCAGGCTCACAGTTGAGGACTACCTGCAGACCTCCGACGATGAACGCTACGAACTCTTAGACGGAGCACTGATTACTATGCCGGCCCCGAGCATAGCCCATCAGCACGTTGCCATGAAACTGGGCACGCGGCTTGACTCATTTGTTGAAGAGGCAAATCTTGGAGTCGTATTCTCCGCCCCCACCGATGTAGTTCTTACCCAAACCGACGTAGTCCAACCCGACCTGATGTTCATCTCGTCAGAACAGGCCCACATAGTTACGACTGCCAATATCCGGGGCGCGCCTGACCTGATCGTCGAAATCAGCTCCGACTCCACCGCAGAACGCGACGAAACGCTCAAGCGCCACCTCTACGCAGAATGTGAGGTACAGGAGTACTGGCTGGTCGATCCAGAGACCAGGATCATCACCGTATTGTTGTTGGGAGAGGATGGTGATGCGGAAACAGCTACGCATACCGAGGGACAGACACTGACTTCTCCCATGCTGGAAGGATTCGCTCCCCATCTAGACGAGATATTTCTCTCCCGGCCCTGAACTGGAGACGCGGAGGACTATTTCAAATGCCAAGCCCCATGCATATCGAAAGCATTGCCGTCAGGAACTTCCGCTGCCTTCGCGACATCGCGCTACATGATTTGACGCGCATGACAGTAGTTGTAGGCGCAAACGGCTCCGGGAAGTCGTCGCTGGTCGATGTGTTCACTTTTCTGAGAGATGCCTTGACGCAGAACGTGGCCGCAGCGGTGGCGCAACGCGGCGGATATCGTGAACTGATCACCCGGGGAGAGGTGGGGCCTCTAGAGATCACCTTGCAGTTTCGCGAGAGTGGCGGACGGCTGGCGACATACCAGTTGAAAATAGATCAGGTCCGAAATCGTGCAGTCGTGGAGCACGAGGCGCTGAGTTATCGTAAAGGGCAGGGTGGCCGTTGGGGGTGGCGCTTCGTTGACAATCGCCGAGGAGAGGGCGAAGTAATCACGAACGAGTCCGAGTACGGTGTGTCCGCTACGAAAGGCGCAGACCAGAAAAAAAGGAAGTTCAAACTTGATGACCCCAGCACATTGGCTATCAAGAGCTTTGGCCAACTCCAAGAGTTCCCGATTGTATCGGAATTCCGCAAATTCATCGAGAATTGGCACATCTCCGACTTCCAAATTGCCGATGCGCGGCCCAGCGCAGAGGTCGGCTACGCCGAGCATCTGTCCACGCGCGGCGATAACGTCGCGCTGGTGGCAAAATACCTCTATGAAAACCATCCCCAGCAGTTCAATAAAGTACTCCAGGCCATGCGCCAACGTGTCCCCGGCGTGAGTGACGTGGAAGCAAAGCCTACCGAGGACGGAAGGCTGGTTCTTCGGTTCCAAGATGGCATCTTCCAGGACCCGTTCATCGCTCCCCATGTATCGGACGGGACGATCAAGTTGTTTGCCTTTCTCGTCCTTCTTTACGACCCCAGTCCACACCCCCTGCTGGCGGTCGAGGAGCCTGAGAATCAACTCTATCCTGCTTTGATGCGGGAGCTCGTTGAGGAGTTTCACGACTACGCTCAGCGCGGAGGCCAGGTTTTTGTGTCTACCCATTCTCCCGATTTTTTGAACGGCGCGGAACTGGACGAAATACGCTGGCTGGTCAAGGAAGATGGTTTCACGAAGGTTCGCCGGGCTTCGGAGAGCGGACTGTTGCAGGCCTTGGTCCATGAAGGCGACCTGCCCGGCGCGCTCTGGCGGCAAGGAGTATTCGACTCACCCGGAATCCTCTGGAGGCAAGACGAACCAGAAGGACCACGAACCTAGTGAACCGAGTCTTCTTCTTGCTGGAAGAGCCGTCCATGCGGGATCTGCTCGATGGACTGCTGCCCCGTTTGTATCCCAAGTTGGACTTTCAGTGTCTTGTCCACGAAGGAAAGAATGATCTCGAGAGGAGCATCCCGCGCAAACTCAAGGGTTGGAGAGAGCCAGGTGTGCGTTTTGTTGTTCTGAGAGACAACGACGGCGGGGATTGTTTACTTCTAAAGCAGCGACTTATGCAGTTGTGTAAGGCAGCGGATCGACCGGACACTATTGTAAGAATCGTGTGTCAAGAATTAGAAGCTTGGTATCTGGGTGAACCGGACGCTCTCGCCGAAGCCTTCGAAAACGAGAGACTGCGAGGAATCGGTCGCCAGGCGCGGTTTCGCGATCCGGATGCTGTGCAGCAGCCATCCGAGGCCTTGAGGAGGCTCGTCCCTGGCTTCCGGAAAGTTAGCGGCGCGAAAGCGATTGCTGGTCTACTTACCCGAGAAAGAAACAGTTCGAAAAGTTTCCAGGTTCTGCTTTCTGGGCTCGATCGACTGTGCGCCGAACTCGCGGACGGCGCTTCCAAATGAGCCATCTGGCCATCAACGTCTCCTAGGCCCCAACCGCCCAGACCCGCTTAGTTCGACTTTGTGGCTAGGTTTCGTTGACGTTTGATTAGTTTTGTCACATTGGCGACAATAGGAGGATGTCTACAAAGAGAATTGCCGACCATCAGTGGCAGAAACTGTACGCATTTTTGCAAAGACACCCTCGTGCCTACGCAGGGCAAGAGGAAAAGTGTCGCCGTTTTGTTGAGGCAGTTCACTGGATTCTGCGCACTGGCGCCCAGTGGCGTGAACTGCCTGACAGATATGGAAAGTGGAACAGTGTATTCAAGCGCTTCGCACGCTGGGAAGAGAACGGTGTTTGGGCTGATATGTTCAGACAGTTCGCCCAGGACCCAGACATGGCAGCGGTGATGCCCGACAGTACTGCTGTACGCGCCCATATGTGCGCAGCGGGCGGGTCCAAAAAGGGGGCGGTCAGCAAGAACAGTGCCTAGGTCGGAGTCGGGGCGGATTCAGCAGCAAGATCCATCTCCTCGTCGATGCCCTTGGCTTGCCCCTAAAGTTCATCTTGACCGGTGGTGAACGCCATGATATGACCCAAGCTGAATCGTTGCTCGCCCCTTTCCATTTTGACGCCGTTATTGCCGATAAAGGCTACGATTCTGACCCGTTGCGAGAGCTGCTCGCAGCTCAACAGGTAGAGGCGGTCATCCCTTCCCGCCGCTATCGCAAGCAACCACGGGACTATGACCGCATCCGCTACCGAGAACGCAACATCGTCGAACGTTTCATCAACAAAATCAAGTGGTACCGACGCATTTTCACTCGCTATGAAAAACTCGCACGACGTTTCATGGCCTTCTTACATTTTGCTTCTACGTTGTTCTGGCTCGAACAAAATGTCAACGAGCCCTAGATACTCCCTACCCCCTCAACTCAACACTCTCACCCGACTCTGCACTCTCCACCGCCGCGAACGCCAAGCGCAAACTCACCAGGTGATCGCGCCCCGAACTCTCCGGCTCGCGGCCCTCTTCCAACGCCAGCATCATCTCTCCCATCGAACCGGCGAATCCCTCATATTCCCACGTGCCGGCGATCTCAAAAGTCTGTACCTTCTCAGGTGAATCCTTGAACGACAAACTTAACTTGGCCGGTCCCGGAAAACCACTAAGCAGTGCGCTCCCCCGCGTTCCATCCAAAAACCACATCTGGTCATGGAGAGCGGGCGCAGAAACGATGTTGTTAAAGTGCAGGGTCGTCATGACCCGCGACGAAGGCTCGTACTCGAAGAGGATCGTATAGATCATCGGCGAGACCGCGTTCTGACCGGGCATCATCGCAGTCGTCGCCTTCACCCGCACCGGTGTGTAACCGGTAATGTACCGGCTCAAATCAATATAGTGGATACCATGATCAACGATGTTGAAATCCTCTCGCTCAGCGTACCAGCCAAAGTCCTGATACGCCCGATGCAAGTGCGTAACCGCGTATACATGCCCCAACACATCTCTGTCGACCAAGAGCTTTAGCGCCCTATGAGGGGGTGCCCACCGCGCCTGGTGATTGACCATCAGCGTTACCCCGGCGTCGCGGCAAATGTCAACGATGCGTTCGGCCTCGTGCAAGCTGGGAGCCAGTGGCTTCTGCGAAAAGATGTGCTTGCCCGCCGCCGCGATCTGCTCGACCAAAGGCAGGCGCTGGTGAGCGTGCACCGCCAGGTCAACAATATCCACCTCCGGATGCGCTAACAGTTTTCCCAAATCGGTTGTAACCAGTGGGCTGCCGAAATTGGCCGCCGCGCTGTGCGCTCTCTCCTCTACTTTGTCGCAACATGCAACGACGCGGTAACCGGCCTTCTTGTAAGCCGGCATCTCCAAACCGCTGACGAGGATGCCGCACCCAACGAAGCCAATCCCGTAGCCTGGGTCCGAAGGCAGGACCGGCTGATAGTCAGAAGGTTGCATGTCCACGAACATGCCAATGCTTCTCCTTCGAGGTAGCTCAAGGCGAAGAATGTGACTAGGGTTCGTTGACGTTTGACGGTATAGCGATCCGCGGTAGCAAAGTGCGGCTTATCCCTGAAGAACTGCGCAGCTGCGAAATGAAAACTTGATATGCCCCAGGTGTTCTCCGCGGCCCTCCCTGGCCCTTCGTGGACAGAGAAAGGTGTTCTTCGTGGCCCTTAGTGGCCCTTCGTGGACAGAGAAAGGTGTTCTCCGTGGTCCTCTGTGGCCCTCCGTGGACAAAAAAGGTGTTTTGCTCTGGCTTGTCTCACAAAAAAGGCAAACGTCAACGAGTCCTAATTACCGCCTCACACCGACGAGTGGAAGGAAAATGTAAGGCAGAAAGTTGGGAAGTCCTACAGCTCTCGGCCAAATGCGAGACCTACTCGAGGGTACTACGCGCCTGCTCTGTCACTGCATTTATGTAGAGGGTCATTGAATGAGGGAGCACCGCATTGCCCTCTATAAGCCTGCAAAAAGTGACTACGCTCGCCTGCGTCACTCACGCCGACCAGTAAGGCGAATGACTATCCATATGGTGCCCGCCCAAACTGTGCAACGGGATCTGCCGGTACGCAGGCCACTCGTCAGCCGCCCACTCTCCCAGCTCCGCCGCATGCCCTAGACGCCGTATCATGCTCCATTCGTCCAGGTAGGGATAACGGCTGTTCGTGTCCCAGAAAGCCAGTCCGTCGACACCTGATGCGTAGCATTCCAACGCCCGCTGCCGGTACTCCTGCGCCGACATCCGTCGCGGCAAAATGTCGGCGTAAACCTGACAGTCGGTGCCGCGCGTCACCTCGACGAACGAGGCAACATCAACGTCCATATCGCCATGCCAGGGATTGGGAATGATGAAATCCACCAACCCTTCCTCGGCCCACGCCGCCACATCCAGTCCATACTGGAGATTGTACGGCAGCGTGTTGATAACGTAAGCCGATACCTGAATATGTCTCCCCTGCCGCTCACCCACCCTGTCCATCTCCTCGCGCAGCGCACGCATGAATGACGTCATCCAACTCGCTCTGTAAGACAACCAGTCAGGGTCATCCTCCGGCAGCTCTCGCGGGTCCTGCCCGTACTGTTCTTGAAATCCATCCACGACAGGCTGATCGTAGAGGACACAGGGCAGTCCGCGGATAAAGGCCATGTTCACGCCGTCAGCGCCCCGCTCTGCCACCTCGCGAAACAGTGAAATGACAAAATCCCGGACACCTGGATAGGCATAGCTCAGCCGCGCGACCGGGCGACCAGTCCGGTCAAGACAGCGCCACTCAGGATGTTGGTGAAAGAGTTCATCTTCCATATCATCCGGTGGCGGAAAGACCCAGCCCCCCACGCGGTATGTGCCATGCAACTCGATACCCAGGTCGTGGGCATGGTCAATCACTGTCTTGAGGGGGTCAATCCCCCTCTCCTTCAAAATACGGAAACTTTCTGCAGCCTGGCGATCACAATACCGCGAGAAATCGGTCATTTCCTTCTTCTCAGCATATTCCCCGACGTCGGAAAAGTGCTGTACCATGCTGCCCGCACCCATACCCCACAGTAGCTTCTGGAAGTCGGTATCGCGAAAAGGTTCTACCTCCTCGATGATATCTTCTTCTGTGTACAACGCTCGTTCGCCGAAAACGCTCCAGGCATCGTTGTAGGCGACCAGCCGTTTCGTATCGCTTCTGGACCGATCCTGCTGGATGGCTGCAACCTCTTCTGGAGTCAACGGCTCCAGCTTCACATAGGCGATGCCGGCCGCCCAAGGTGTACCCGTGCTCTGCTGGCCGATCTGCAAGTCCTGGCCCGTCAGATCGGCGCATTTCCAAAACACTTCGCCCATGCTTGCGAAAAAATTCGTCTTCCTTATGTCCGGGTACAGATTGGTAGACGTGGTGAAACAGGGATCATCCGTCAACTTGACCCGCACCACCCTGTCCACCCAGTTGGTCCAGAGACCCAGGTGGATGGCATACCATCCCTCCATGTCCAGGGGAAGCGTAATCGTGGGCGCGTTGCACTCGATACCGGCCACAACCATCCTGCCCGAAACGCCCTCCGCCTCGTATGGGATCGCCCGCCAGTGACCATGCCGGGCCGCCTCCGTTATGGCACTACCAGGCTGACAACGGCCCATATCGGAGATGTAGATAGCCTTACGTTCTGCACACATGCGAACCCTCCTCCTCGCTCTCCTATCCCCCGGTGTAGATGACAAGCAGCTCTGGCGGCCACCCTGAGGGAACGTTTTTGTCAACAGTCTGCGAGAAATCCCGACCCCGTATCGTGATCAACTTAACCCGGTCCATCTTCGGATACCGTTCCGCTTTCGGCAGATCGATCACTTCGTCGCGGTGACCCAACCGGCTCTCTATGGCCCACGTTTCAGGACGCGTTGTGTTGATGTCCCAAATCGCCATCCCGTCCATGCCCCCAGCATAAGCATGCTTCATCGTCAGTACTTTGTCTTCTTTTGTAGACACCATGTACACCTGGCATCCGTTCTCCTTGGCCAGCCTGACCAGGTCCGAGGGAGGATTCGTGATAATGAAGTTGACCAGTTTTTCCTCTACCCAGGTGTAGGCATCGTAGGCGAAATAGCGCATGTCCTCCCTGCCGCCTTCAAATATCGCCGACACCTGCATCTTGCGCCCTCTCTTTTCCCCGTGCCGGTCCGCCGTCCTCCGTACAGTCCGCACGAACTCCGTCAAAAAGCTCGCTTTGACTCTATACAGCCGTTCATCGTCATCGGCAACCTCTCGCGCGTCCTCCCCATACAGTCGTTTGAACTCGTCCAGCACCGGCTGCTCGTACCCGATATACTCCGGCCCGCGAGTGAAGCAAAGGTGTACCCCGTCAATGTCGTACGCCATACCCTCCTCCATCAGCGAGACCATGAAATCCCGCACCTTCGGGAATGCATAGCTGGCCTTCATCAGCGGCGAACCGTCCTTGGCCACAATTCGGCAATCCGGATTGTCCCGCAGAAAACTGGTCTCTGTCGAGAAGAAGAAGTAGGGCTGGGCCTTGTCTACAATGCTCAGCCGGTAATACGTGTGAAACTCCAGTCCCAGCTCATGCGCGTACTCCAACGCCGCCGCGAACGGGACAATGCCCTGATCCGCCAGCGCCTTGTGACTCTTAAGCGCGTGTTCGTGCCGCAATACGGGACAAACCCCATCCTCACTCCCATAGAATCGTCCAACTTTGGAGTGATAATAGGTCAAATCGCTCAAGTTTACGCCCCAAAGCACCTTACCCACATCCGCGTACCGAAACGGCTCTATCTGCTCCAGGAGCTCCTCTCTCGTCACTGGACACATCTGGTGAAACAGCCCTTCCCCATCAATCATGCCAACGACCTTGCGCGTCTCTCTCTGCTCCCTGTCGCGCTGGATGGCCTCCACCTCCGTCTGCGACAGCGGCGCCAGCTTGACGTAAGCGACACACGCCAGGGTCGGAGGGTGAGCGGTATTCTGCTTGCTGAAAACTATGTCCTGACCTGTCAGGTCGGCAAAGCGGGGAAACGTCTCGACCAGATCCGTCTTATCCCAGAAACACCCGGGAAGCGATGGGCTCTGTACATAGTGCTCCACTACGGTGTACACATCCTCACCGGAAAGCCTGTACTTGACCAGGCTTGTGTGTTCCTGCTCCACCCCGGGCCAGAAGCCGATGCTGATCGCATGCCAGCCCTCTACGTTCAACGGCAAGGTAATGGCCGGCGTCTCGTAGAGCGCGTGCGCAAATGCCATCTTGCCGGCCAGGCCTTCCTCCGCCGTGTATTCCACCACCTGCCACTTGTGCCTCTCCGGCCCGGATGACAGTGCGTCCTGTGGCAGACATTCCGACATGTCGGTCAGGTAAATGGCCTCTGCCATGTTGTCCCCTCCGTAAGGAACGCCCGTCTCACGTCAAATCGATGTGGCAACAAGAATGCTGTTGTGAATGAGAGCCCGCGTCGCGTTACCCCTCAGCGGTGCAGCTATCCGACTCTATGGGTGGTCGCGCCCAACTCACACTCTCTCAATCCAGCATTGTGCGCGGGTCGAGAGCGTCGCGCAGTCCGTCGCCGATGAAATTGATACTCAGCACGGTGATGGCGATCATCGCGCCCGGCGGCATCCATATCCACGGCCTTCTCTCTAGCGTCGTAAGCGACGTAGCCGCACTCAACATCTGGCCCCAGCTCGGCCGCGGCGCCTGTACACCCAGTCCCAGGAAGCTCAACCCCGCCTCAGCCATGATAGCCCCGGCGATACCGAAGGTGGCGGCCACCACAAGCGGGCCAACCACGTTCGGCAAAATGTGCCGAAAAATGATACCGGGCTCCGTCGCCCCCAAACAGCGCGCCGCCATAACGAAATCACGCTCGCTGAGCGACAAAAACTCGCCGCGCACCAGACGCGCGATACTCGGCCACCCAAGGAAGCCGAGAATAACCATGATATTGAAGATGCTGGGGCCGATGACCGCTACCAGCGTCAGGATGATGAGTAAACTGGGGAAGCACATCACAATGTCGGTAATGCGCATGATGACGAAATCCGTCACCCCGCCGCGGTAGCCGCTCACTCCCCCTAGGATAGTGCCAATCGAAATATAGATAGACGTCGCTATCAGTCCCACCGAAAGCGAAACGCGGCCCCCGTGCAGAATGCGGGCCAGCATGTCTCGACCGGAACGGTCGGTCCCCAGGATATGCTCTGAGCTGGGTGGCGCCCGCAGGTTCTGCAGGTCGGCCGTGTAAGGATCATTGGGGCTGCTGAGAATGGGGGCGAAAATAGCGGCAAATGCCAGCACAATCATGATGGCAATCGATACCAGCGCCAGTTTGTGTCGGCTGAAGCGGCGCCAGATCAGCTCGCGCAGACCGACAACCGCCTGCCCGCGCACCATATGTTGCAGGTCTTCGCTGACAAGTGACGCCTGCTGTGCTCTGCCTTTCTCTTCGCCTTCCATTTCTTCCTCTATGCGGGAACGAGGTTCATCGCCGGATGCTCTGCCCCAGGTACAGCCTGAACCACACTACTCATAGCGGATTCTGGGGTCCACGACTGTATACACTATGTCGGCGACCAGGTTGCTGAGCAGAACCATGGTCGCAGAAACGAGACCGATTCCCATGATCACAGGGTAGTCCCGGCCCAGCGTGTGCTCAATCGCCATGCGCGCCATGCCGGGCCAGGAAAAGAGGACTTCGATGAACAGCGCCCCGCCAATCAAGCTGGGCAGACTCAAACCGACTATCGTCACCAGCGGCAGCAGCGCATTGCGCAGCACATGACCAATGCGGACAGCCCGCTCGCGCAGCCCTTTAGCCCGCGCAGTCGTTACATAATCCTGACGCATCACCTCCAGGACGCTCGAGCGTGTGTAGCGCAGATAACCTGCCACCCCCTCGATCCCCAACACTGTGGCCGGCAGCACCAGGTGATGAAGACGGTCGATGATCGGCGGGAGAGTGCTCAGTGGTTCCTTAATGCCTGAGGTCGGAAAGAGAGGTATCCTGAATGAGAACATGTATATCGCCAGCAAGGCAAAGAAGAATGCCGGCACCGATATGCCAATGAACACCAATAGCGTGAATACATTGTCCAGGACTGAATACTGGTTGAAGGCCGCGTAGATGCCCAGCGAAACGCCCAGAACCATACTGATAGCCAGAGCAGTAAACATCAGTTGCAAGGTCTGCGGCAACCGCTCCGCAATCATGGTCGCCACCGGCCTGTGCGTGACGTAGGAGTAGCCCAGGTTGCCGCTCAGTACCTCCTTCAGCCAGATGAAATACCGCACCGGAATCGGCCTGTTGATGCCCAGCGCCTCTTTAAGCTTTTCAACCTCACCTGGCTCTATCCCGCTCATCGGGTCGATCATGGCCGTAACCGGATCGCCCGGGGCCAGGTTGGCGAAGGTGAACGTAACGACTGTGATGCCCAACAATACCGGGAACGAGATCAGAATACGCCGTAGAATGTAGCGTCCCAAGGTGTAGCTCCCTCGGTTCAATCAGGGTTCGAAGGACGGTAGGAAGAGGGTGGGGTCGGCGCAAACCGACCCCACTACTCATGCTCCCCAAAGGAGAGTTGGCCCGAATTCGGAATCCTTACCCAGCGACGCCAGGGGGATCCGATGCGCTTCAGACCTGCACTACAACGTAACTACTCCTCGATGTACCACTTCTCAAGGTCGGTAACAGCGCCGATAGTAGCAGATCCTTCAGGCCCGATCAGGCTGTCCCGCCACCCCTTGACATTCTCGTGTATCAGCAACAGGGACTGGGGCGCATAGAGCGGTATCCACGGAAGCTCATCATTCCAGATGGCGGTGGCACGCGTGTACAGCTCATTGCGCTCGTCGTCGTCAACCGTAGCCAGGGCCTGGTTGTACAGCGCATCCAGCTCCTCGTTACAGTAGCGGCTCGAGTTGTAACCGTCGGGGTAGACGCGGTCACACCCGACTACCGTAGTGTCAGGATAGTAGGACCGCCCCCAGCCTCCGACCCAGCTGATCTCATAGTCGCCGGTCTCGTAGAAGACCTCCAGACCCCTGGCCCCGTCAGTCTGAACCAGCTTAGTCTTGATGCCCACGCCCTCAATGAACTGCTGCAGAATCGGCAGCTGATCCGGCATGTCCGTGCCAAACCAGACGATTTCGACGACGCGGTCAAAGTCCCAGCCCATGTCCTCCAGCAAGGCCGTGGACTTGTCGGGGTTGTAGGCGTACTCCTCAATGTCCAGCGTGACACCCGGAGGAGGTGCCCACTGTGACACCGGCTGCACTTTCGTCAAGTCCGCGTTGCCCCACAGCTGGGTGGCAATCTCCTCACGGTCGATCGAGTACAGGAACGCCTGGCGGAACCGCTTGTCCGCTAATGCTTCGTCCTGGAACGTGATGGAGAAGAAGTATGCCGGGAACTTGTCCTGGTATTCCCAGGCGATGCCGGGAAGGTTCGTGACCTTATCGAACTCGTCCGCGCTCGGGTTCAGGAATCCGACCATGTTTATCTCACCCTTCTCCAGGGCGATGATCATTACGCTGTTGTCACCGTAGAATCGAATCACGACGTTCTTGAGCAGCGGCGCACCCTTGAAGTAATTCTCGTTGCGCTCGAAGATCGTGTGCTGATCGGGGATATACTCCTTGAACACAAAGGGCCCTGTCCCAAATGGCAGCTCTGTGGCGAACTCGGTCTGCAGCCAGTCCTCCGGCTCAAGCCCCTCGAACACGTGGGCCGGGGCAATTCGCATAGCAAACCGCTCGATGATCGTCACCTGCGGTTGGGTCAGCTGAAACTGGATGGTGTAATCGTCGAGGACCTGGATCCCCTCCGCAGTCTCGGTGTTGCCTTCCTGATAGTCAATTGCCCCTACGATCGCATCCTTCAGGCCGCCCGACGCTGTCGATCCGCCTTCCGGCAGTAGAGCCGCGTGGAAGGAGAAAGAGACGTCGTTGGCGGTAAATGGCATGCCGTCATGCCACGTCACACCTTCGCGCAGGTGGAACGTGTAAGTCAGCCCGTCTGGGCTGATCTCATAGCTCTCGGCCAGATCCGGAACCCACTTGAGCGTACTGTGCTCCTGCATGACCAGTGAGTTCATGAACAGGTTCCAGTGGAACGACTGGGCACTGCTATGCGCTTTCCAGGGAAGGAAGGTGGGGATGGAGGCGCTGCCCTGCACGGAGCCAATCGTGAGGGTGCCGCCCTCATCGGCTTCGGCAGCTGCTTCCGCCGGGGCGTCGGCGGCTGGCGCAGCCACAGGTACGCAGGCTGCGACCATCAGGGCTGCAATGCTCAATGCAGCCACAAAAATCAGAGAACGACGGTAGCCAATTCGTACACGAAACGGGTTCATTTCCTGGTCTCCTTACTGTAAACAGATAGAGAGTGATAGGCCCGGCAAACGTTTGGTACCGAGTACTCCTTGGTCTTGACTGGGTGTCACCTCCTTTTGTATATCAACCTCCCGACAGACTCGCACGATATAGAGACACCAGACCTGCTTCCATATCTGTTCATGTCGGAAAGAAAAAATCTGCTTTGTCTGGTTCTGCTGGATACTGTCGGGCACTGAAGTGCAATAGTGGGGAATTGTACATTGAGCACGACCTTCTATTGTCCGCCCAATAGCCACATTCCGATGCTATACCAGATATTGAGCAGTGTTCCTACTGATTGAACCAGAACAAAGATGATGGGAAAGATAGTGATTTCGATCTGCTCCTTGAAGTTCGTGGATTCCCACACCTGTTCATCTGTAAACGTTCCCCAGGGAAACCTCCACAGCCCGTCAGTCAACTTGCTTTTCCTTTACGTTTCTCAGGTCGAGGGGGCGGCGTGGCTGTGACAGCCGCTTCCAGGATCGTGTCCATCATAGGTGGCCCCTCGTCTACCTGTTCACGTTCTTTCTCCTCGGCAGTCAATCATACGCGCCAGGCGGAGTTAAGAATATGGTTTCCCAACAATGCTATTGCCCTAACGGCCCGATTGCGCGTCTAAGATCTGTTATGGGATTTGACCCTTTCCGGCAACGAAATTTTGGCTGGCTATTCTTGGAAGCGCTTATGCTCAACCGGGACAGCCCGGAAGCAGCTGAGGTGGTAGCGGAAGTCCAACCGGCTGCGCACTCACTTTACCGCAACCTGCTGGCGCAATTCCCGGTCGACGCAGTGCGCCGTTTTGCATTTACCTGTCTCTGGTCAAACGCAGGGAAAAGAAATATACCATTATGATAAAGGAAAGCCAGGAGGTTGGCAACCCTATTTTTTCTGGTGGGAACAGTCCCAAATGGGGTGAACTTTCGCACACCTCTCGTAAAGACTAAGCCAAAATCAATTCGTGTCCCAGAGCAGGGCAAGTCCCGTTCCCTCTGACCACTGATCACTGACCACTGCAGTTCTGTGCGGTCGGGCCTTCGGCCCTCCCTTGTGCGGGGGGATTCCCCCCGCAACGCCCCCCAGACACCATGCCGCGTTGGCGCCTCGTCGCCAGCGTACTGTCTGTGCCGCCGGTCGCCTACCCACGTCCTGCCGCGAAGCCGTCCGCCGTGACCACGGTAGGGGCAGGCCTTGTGCCTGCCCACTCTCACCCCAAAAATTGGACTGCACACGAAAGATGGGCAAGATGAATACCTTGACAAGCTACTGCCATACTGCTAGAGTATGATCATAACAAAACTACCGTATGACGACGCGTGGGCAACACAGACCGAGGAACAGATTTGAGTTCTTGATCCTTACAAATGGCGCGATGAACTGAAGTGCAAGGCGATCTGATGGTTGGGGGAAACCATGTTCAAGACACCCGGAAAAAATGTGGAAGACTCGAATTCTCACAACAGCGCCAGTCCGAAGGCAAGCCCGAATGGACAGGTTCCCCCGCGCGTCAAAACGGCCTCGGATGACGAGGTTAGGCGAGTCTCGCATAGAATCATGAAGCGACATCGTCGCTTACTGAAAATGTTGGCGCGATGACCCATGTATACCTCACCGTTGATCAATTGTTGACGATTCACTATGATCAGATCGAGGATACTGGTGGGTTGCACGGTGTAAGGGACAAAGGCGCGCTGGAGTCGGCTGTAGCACGTCCACAAATAGGATATTACGACGGTCTCACCGAAGAAGCGTCGGCGTTACTGGAGAGTCTGGCCATTAATCATGCGTTCATTGATGGAAACAAACGAACGGCTTTTGTAGCAACCTCTACCTTCTTGGAATTGAACGGGTACTATGTGGACTGCGACCCCACTGAGGCCAACCAATTTATCAGGAGCCTGACTCAGGTAAGACAAGATCGATTGAAAACCATCCACAGCTGGCTCAAGAAGCACATTGAGCCCACCCCTTTCCAGAGCAAAAAGTAACAAAAAGTGCCGCTGGCACTTGCAATATTACGAGAGCCTAATCGAGTCGCTACGAGACGTAGCGGCTCGATTAGTTTAAGAATCGTTGACTTTTGAAGGTATAGCGATCCGCGGTAGCAGAGTGCGGCTGATCCCTGAAGAATTGCGCAGCTGCGAAATGAAAACTTGATAGGCCCCCGGTGTTCTCCGCGGCCCTCCCTGGCCCTTCGTGGACAAAAAGGTGTTCTCCGTGGTCCTCTGTGGCCCTTCGTGGACAATAAAGGTGTTTTGCTAAGGCATATCTCAAAAGAGGCAAACGTCAACGAACCCTAAAGTATACAATCCCCTATTTCTTTAGGACACCTGAGAGGACTTACAGGGTTCGCAGAAGGTATCATGTTCTGCATCTCTTCTGAGGTTTATATGGTCAGGAAAGAACCTTGCCGTGCACGCCGAATATCTCTCGCACGTATTCCAGGCTGCGTGCATGCGCCTGGACCGGATTCATAGTGTGGGGACTGCCTTCCTCGCGAGCCAGCTCGACCATAAGCCATCCGTCATAGCCCACCTCGGCCAGCGTATGCGCCAGCGTCCGGCAGTCGGGTTCACCATCACCCAAAGTTTCGTCCCAAATACCCTCGTGCGAACTTCGCAGTTCCACAATGCCAATCCTGGACGCGTGTTTCCTAATCCACGCATTTGCATCCTGGCCGCCTCGACTCATCCAATCGGCATCCACTGTCAATTCCACCTCTTCCGGGTCAGTGTGGTCCATGAGGTGGCGCAGTTCTCGACAGTCTTCGGCCAGTTCAGGCAAATGATGATGAACCGTGAGACGTAGGCCCTCTCTCCTCAGCGCAGCGCCCAGCAGAGCGTACCCTTCGGCCTGTGTTGCCAGCATCTCGTCGGTCTTGCGCGCGCCAATGGGTTGAGGATTGGCATTGATAAACTCGGCTCCCATCGGTAGCAACTGCCGCGCTCTTGTGAGAACTGTTTCGATCGACTGTGCCTGCACGCTTGTATCATGCAGCAGCGCATGCACGTAAGCCCCCGCCAGCTGCACCCCATGCCTCTCCAGCGCAGCCTGCCAGCGGCCTGCCCAATTCCCTTCTCCCTCCAACGGATCGAGAAGGCCCTCAAAGTAGGCGAATCCCGCCTGGGCCAGGCCGGCCGCAACCTCGTCAATGCGCTCCGTCAGATGGTCCCAACCATAGTGTTGAGACCAGCGATAGAAACCGCTGCATATCCGCATGGCCTAACGCTCCTTGCGACAGCTTTCTGGGGGCAGTACCGGGCAACTTAGGGATTGTTGATCTGTGTCAGAACAGCAAAATGCTGGAGTAAAGTGTGGCTGATAAGTGAAGGTCCGCGCTGTCACCCATGAAAATCTGAAACGCCTCTGGTGTTCTTTGCGCCCCTTCGCGGATCGATCGGTTTTCTTTGTCACAAGGATTCAAGCGAGAAACATCCCGAACAGGCCTGCAGTCATTCCATTCTCGTTGAATCTGGATCGGCCTTCCCGAAAACCCAACGGAACCTACCGACTCAATTCGACACTCTCACCCGTGTTGGAACTTTCCACTGCCGCGACTGCCATCCGTATGCTATCCAGGTTGTCGCGGCCTGAACTCTCCGGCTCCCGCCCTTCCTCCATGGCGCGCAACATCTCTCCCATCGAACCGGCGAAGCCCTCATATCCCCACGTGCCCGCGATCTCGAAAGTCTGCACCTGCTCCGGGGAATCCTTGAAAGACACGCTCAACTTGGCCTCCCCCATGGGATTGCTGAGCAGCGCGCTCCCGTGCGTCCCATCCAGGTACCAATGGTGATCATAGAGAGCGGGTGCTGAAACGATGTTGTTAAAATGTAATGTCGACATGACCTTGTACGAGGGCTCGTATTCAAGGAGGATCGTATAGATCATCGGCGAGACCGCATTCTGGCCGGGCGTCATCGTAGTTGTCGCCTTCACCCGCAGCGGAGTGTGGCCGGTAAAGTAGCGGCTCAAATCAATATAGTGGATACCATGATCCACGATATTGAAATCCTCATGTTCAGCGTACCAGCCATAGTCCTGATAGGCCCGATAGATGTGGGTAACGGCGTAGACATGCCCCAACACACCGCGTTCCACCAGGAGTCTGAGCGCCCGGTGCGGGGGCGCCCACCGCGCCTGGTGATTGACCATCAGCCTTACCCCGGCCTCGCGGCATATCCCGACAATACGCTCAGCCTCGCGCAAGCTGGGAGCTAGTGGCTTCTGCGAGAAGATATGCTTGCCCGCCGCGGCGATCTGCTCGACCAGCGGCAGGCGCTGATGAGCGTGCACCGCCAGGTCAACAATATCCACCTCCGGATGCGCAAGCAGTTCTTCCACACTGGCTGTAACCAATGGGTTGTCGAAATTGGCTGCTATGTTGCGTGCCTTTTCCACCGTTATGTCGCAACAAGCAACGACGCGGTAGCCCGCCCTCTTGTAAGCAGGCATCTGCGATCTGAGCACGATATTGCCGCACCCGACGAAGCCAATGCCATAACGCAGGTCAGAGGGCAGGACGGGCTGATAGTCAGCCGGTTGTAAGTCCAGAAACATGGCTGTGGTTATCCTCACAAGAAGCTGGAGAAGAAGACTGTCCTACTCTGCCGATTTGCTCTGTCGCACCGACAGAATGCGTAACGTAAACCAAAAGGGGGTTTTTGTATCTCGCGCTCTATTCTGGGACCTAATCGAGGGTGCTGCACTCTGCCATAACTGTGTGTACACAGAAAAGGCCGATGAATGAGGTGAGAAATGGTGTGTGCCCTCCGGGTGAGGAGACACTAACATTCGCCGGAACAGCGCCGGCGGTGGTTGTGCGGTCCTCCTGGCGTTCAGAAAAAGGTTCCGCCGAAGAAGTGGGGCTGGCGCCGCAAAAGGCACAGGTGACCTCTGTACGGCAAGCGTCGACCTGCGAACTTCAGGCCGCTTCCTTACGGGCTCAACCTCAACACCCGCCCCCGGTTGTCGATCCCACCAGCCCGGTCCGACCCACCCAGCACAAACGCAGTCCCCTCATAACCAACCACAGGCATCCCATGAATGCCCGCCGGCAACTCAGGCAGAAGCGTCCACGCGTCTGTATCCGGGTCATACACCTCCGCGCTGGCCAGCGCCTTCCACGGCCGCGCACCCAGAATCTCGCCCCCGGCAACCACGATCCGGTCGCCCACCACCGCCGCGCCAAACCCGCTGCGCGCCTCATTCATCTCCGGACCATCCCGCCACACACCGCTGGCCGGATCAAATATCTCCACCGTCGCCAGCGCGCCCGTCCCACCCCAACGCCCGCCAATCACCCATAGCTCGTCATTGAAAGCCACCGCCGCCACATGCTCGCGCGCCTGTGACGGGCCGGGAAGCACTGACCAGGCGTCCTCCGCCGGGTCAAAACGAAGCAGCGCCGTAGTACCGCCCGTGCCGCCCACAAGATAGATGAAGTCCCCGAGCGAAACAGCTTCCCCGCTCATGCGCCGCTCCGGCATCGCCCCGGCTTCCGTCCACGCCTCTGTCGCCGGATCATAGACCAATATCGACGCCGTAGCCTGCCAGCTCAAGTCCGGCCCTCCGCCAAACACGAAGACCTTGCCACCGTGCCCGGTCACCATCATATGGTGGGCCGGCTCCGGCATCGGCGCCAGCTCCCTCCAGCTGTCCTCCGCCGGATCGTACGCCTCGAAGCTGGTCAACCCGCCAAATCCGCCCGGCACGTAGAAGATCCCATCGACGACGCCCACCCGCATCTCCGACCGGGCCGTGGGCATCACCGCGCCCGCCTGCCAAATGGCTGCAGCTTCGTCCGACTGGGGAGGTGCCGTTCCGTCTTCCTCCGCTGCCGGAACGGGAAGTTGCCCCGGCGCACACGCGGCCAGCAACAGCACTGCCACTATCGGCAAGAAAATTTTCAAAGCGCGCAGGCGTCTGCTCATCATCCTATACCCGCACCAACCCTTCGATCGCCTCACCCCAGGCCAGCAGCCGCTCATCTGCGCCAAACGGCGCGCAGAACTGCACCGCCAGCGGCAGCCCGTTCTCCGCTTCGCCCGCCGGAATCGACAGCGCAGGCACCCCCGCATTCGTCCACGGCAAATTCATGATCGGGTTGCCCGTAGCGTGGATCCCGTGCGGCGCGGGTCCCGTCGCCGAAGGCGCAATCCACAGATCCGCCCCCGCCGCAAGCAGCGCCTCCTCCATCGAATGTCGCAGACGCAACTGGTCCGCCCGTATGTCGTCCCGTTCCTCGTCAGAGATCGTCGCCCCCGTCCGCATGATCTCGTGCATATGCACACTGTACCGGTCCGAATGCTCCTCGTACCAGTCCTTGTGAATCTCCGCGACTTCCACCGCAGTCAGGCGGCGGTGCCGCTTGTTGAGCTCCGCATAGTTCGGGAAGAACGGGATCCGTCTAATACCGAACCCTTCCCCGGCCAACCGCTCCAACGTCTCCTCGAAATGCTGCCGGCCGATCTCCTCCGCCTCATCCAGATAAGGCCCGTCCGGAACGGCCAGGACCGGCAGACTGTCGGAAGGCGCGCCCACTCCGCCTTCCCAATCCTGGCACAACGCCGAGCACGCCAGCCTCATCGTCGCCACATCCTGTGTAAAGAGCCCAATATGGTCCACAGACGGCGAGAAAAAGAGCATGTCAGCCGTGGGAATACGGTCATAGCTGGGCTTGAAGCCGATGGTCCCGCAGAAGGCCGCCGGGCGAATGACCGAGCCAATCGTCTGCGTACCCAGCGCCAACGGATAGAATCCTGCCGCCACGCCCGCGGCCGAACCGCTGCTCGATCCCCCCGGCGTATGTTCCAGATTGTGCGGGTTGCGCGTCGGGCCCGGCTGGAAGTAGGCGAACTCGGTGGTGACCGCCTTGCCCGCAATCAGCGCGCCGTTCCGCCTCAGAAGCTTGACGACCGCCGATTCCGGGCCGGCAAACAACGACGCCGGCAGCTTCGAACCCGCCTTCGTGGGAAATCCATCCACACGGAAGAAATCCTTCACCCCCACCAGCAGCCCGAACAGAGGCGGCCGCCCCTCCTTGTCGGGGAAGCGTGCCAGCAGCGCTTCCGCCTCACTCAGCAGCCTCTCCCGCCGCGCCGGCTCCGGCAAGAGCGCCTGGATCTGTGGGTCCTCAGCGTCGACCCGGTCGCAGATCGCCTCGACGTGCGCAATCAGGTCAACCTCGCCGCTACGCAGCGCGGCCGGGCTTGGAAATCCTCTCTCGGGCATCGAAATTTCTCCGGTGTCGCACAATTTTCGCCAGTCTCTCAAGGCTGCGTTCGCCCCGCTCCGTCCACGAAGCTAACGCAGGAACGCCTCCACCAGCCCGCCATCCACGTTCAGAATCTGGCCCGTCGTCTTGGCAAGCGCCCCGCTCATCAGCAGATAGGCCGCCTCGGCCTGGTCCTCCGGCAGAATCGCCTGCTTCGTCAACGTGCGCTGGGCATAAAACTCTGCCAGCCGGTCTCGCAGAGCATCCGTATCCTCTGTCTCGCTAAAGGGAAGGTCATACTTCTGCAGACCCGAAATCACACGCTCCCTCGGGAACATCGAGCTGCCCGTCACAACCGTTGCCGGGGCCAGCCCGTTAACCCGCACGTTCGGCGCCAGTTCGATCGCCAGCTCGCGCACCAAATGGTTCGCCGCCGCCTTGCTCGTGTCGTAGGCCAGCGAGCCCTTCTTGGCCACCGCGCCGTTGACACTGGTCGCAATCACCAGCGAGCCGGGCAGCCCCTGCGCCTCCCAAATCTTGCGCGCCTCGTCCGCAACAATGTACGCGCCCTTCACGTTCACGTCGAAAGTCGTGTCCCACTTCTCATCCGGAATCTGGCCGCTCGCATCCGGCGGGTAGTAGTAACCTGCCGTGATCACCAAATGGTCGATCCCGCCATAGGCCAGCACCGTCTGCTTGAACAGCGCCTGCACACTGGCCCGGTCGCCCGCATCCACGCCCAGCCCGATCGCCGGCCCGCACGCCGAGATGCCCGTCCCTGCCACGCCGATGCCGACCCCGTAGATTCCGGTCAGCTCGTCCGCAGTCGCCTGCGCTGCCTCCGCGTTCAGGTCCGCGCACACCACATGCGCGCCCTCCTCCGCCACCCTGTGCGCGATCGCCTTGCCGATGCCGCTGCCCGCACCGACCACAACCACCACGTTGCGCGCCAGCTCCTGTTCCGGCGGCATCCGCCGCAGCTTCGCCTCCTCCAGCAGCCAGTACTCGATGTCAAAGGCCTCCTGCTTAGGCAGCGCCACGTACCTGCTGACCGTCTCCGCGCCCCGCATCACCTCCACCGCGCAGTTGTAGAACTCCGCCGTCACTCGGCTCTCGCTCTTGTTCTTGCCCCACGCGATCATGCCCACCCCCGGAACGAGAATCACCGTCGGGTTCGGGTCCCGCATCGCCGGCGAATCGGCATGCCTGTGGGCACTGTAATAGTCGGCATAATCCTGCCGGTACGTGGCCAGCCCGCTTTCCAACGCCCCCAACAGCGCCTCCACATCCCTCGTCCGCGGATCCCAGTCCACGTAAAGCGGCTTGATCTTGGTGCGCAGGAAATGGTCGGGACACGAAGTCCCCAGTTCGGCGAGCCGCGCCGCGTCATGGCTGTTGACGAACCGCAGAATCGCCTCGTCCGCCTGCACCGTGCCCACAAACACGTTCTCCTGGCTGACCATGCCCCGCAGCGCCGGCAGCAATGTCGCCAGCAGCGCCTCCCGCTCGTCTTCGCCAAGCGCCGCATATTTCTGGCCGCCAAATGTCTCTGCGCCCTTGTCCCGGCTCTCGATGTATTGGGCCGCTTTCTCGATTATATCCAGGCTCAACTCGTAGCAGGCCTTGTCGTCCCCGGCCCAGTTGATCAGCCCGTGCCCGCCCATCATGATGCCTTCCATATCCGGATCCGCCGCCGCAATATCCCCCATCACCAGCCCCAGCTCGAAGCCCGGCCGCTGCCACTCCACCCAGCCCAGCTGATCGCCGAATATCTCAGCCGTCAGCGCCTCGCCGTCCTCGGCAGCCGCGATCGCGATCACCGCGTTGGGATGCGTGTGGTCCACGATAGCGGCCGGGATAAACGCGTGCAACGGCGTGTCGATCGAAGAGGCCCTCGGGTTCAGGTCGTAGACGCAGTGAAGATACTTCCCAACCATTTCATCCTCGATCGGCGTCTTGACCCCCTTCTCGTCAGCCGCATCGTATATCGCCCGCAGCTGCCGGATCTTGTCCATGTACAGCGACGAGAAGTTCTCCCGCTTCGAAGTGCGCAGATCGCCGCCCGATCCCTTAACCCACAACACCTCGACCGACTCGCCCGTAAGCGGGTCGGTTTCCATATACTTGGATGACGTGTTGCCGCCCCCGGTGTTGGTAATCCGCAGGTCCTGGCCAAGCAAATTGGAACGGTAGACGAGCCGGCCCACCGGATCGAGCCCGGCCGCCGTCTCATCGTCCCACAAGTTGGATACGTGTCGATAGTCGCTGCGTGCAGTCATGTCAAGACTCCGAAAATGTAGAAAAAGACCGGTGGCCAGTGCCCCGTGTCCGGTAGAAAAAGTAATATCGCCGGCCGCCAGTCTCCGGCACCCGGCCACTGCAGTTGGCAGTGTAGCAGAAAGCGAAAGCCAGCGCTAACAATTGGCCTGCAGCGAGAGGGCGGCCGAGTCTGGACGCGCGGGTCCGGCTCTGTTACAATTTCGCTGCTGTGTAACCCGTCAATTTGCCTGATGCAAGGCACAATTCAGGCTTCGACAACTGGTCCTGTCGAGCCGTTGTCCCTCAGTTCCATGTCACTAGAATTCTGGCGCAATCTGTCCGTCGTCTGGATCTCGATCCACATCTTCCTTCTCTGCCTGATTCCACTGGCCATCGCATTTCTGGCCGTGCAAGGCATGAGATGGGTGCTGGGCGGAGCGCAGTCCGGTCTCGAAAACCTTCAGGACGCCAGCAGCAAAGCCCGCGCCAAAACCGAACAGACCGCCGCGCAGGTAACTTCAGCCGTAATCCAAGGCCAAAGCAAAGCCGAGAGATCCCAGGCTACTCTCAAACAGCTGTTACAGCGCACGGACCCAACGCCCCCCTCCTCCCCAAAAAAGTAATCGCTCCATCCACCAACGTTCAACTGCTCACCAACGCCCCCTGCTGGCAACCGACCGATGTGGACAATAGGTAAGGTTGAGGCCTACGACCGGTGCAAGACAACCCGCGCGCTTCCTACCACCTTCTGTCAGTCCCGTGGTGTTCCACAGAAATCAAAAACATACTAAGTCTTCGTCTGTTCGCGACCGGTCGTGAACAGCCCGCGCCATCTCTGACCACTGATCACTGATCACTGACCACTGCAGTTGTGCGGTCGGGCCTTCGGCCCTCCCTTGTGCGGGGGGACTCCCCCCGCAACGCCCCCCTTCAAAACCCGTCCCACCCAAGTCGTACTGTTCCCCGGCCCTTCTCCCCCTCTCCTCCGCAGTTCTCCCCCACAATGAATTCCTCCATCAGCCCCCCGCCGGTCGCCAGCCATCCTGCGAATCCCCAAGAATCCTGCAAATCCTGCTCCAGACAGCGCAGACCCCCCGCCCCCCGCCAGCCATCCTGCAAATCCTGCTCCAGACAGCGCAGACGCCCCCCGCCCCCCGCCAGCCATCCTGCAAATCCTGCTCCAGACAGCGCAAAACGCCCCCGCCAAGGATGCTTGCCCGGCGCGCCTACCAGTCTTGAAAGAGTCAACCGGTCAGGTTGTCGCTGCCTCCCGCAGCTAGGATAAATCGCCTCGGCCAGGAAACGATATGGCAATTCCTGGTTAAATAATGTTATTTTGAACTGCAAACTGGAGTGGCTATAATAGCTCAGTATCAGCTTGGTATGCTTCAACCCGTCGCCCGTGCCTGAACAATTTGAAATCAAGTATCAGTGCAGTCACCAAAGAGGAGGCGAGCAGCCATGAAAGAGGTACAACCCAACGACAGCGTCCGCTACGACACTGCAGGTTCACCAAAGCTCAGCCGGCGCGCCCTGATGCGCGGGATGGCCGTAGGCCTCGGCGGCCTGGCCATGACCTCGCTGGCAGCCTGCGCTCCGGCCGCAGAACCGGCCGCCGAAGAAGGCATGGATGAAGAGGCAGCCCCCGCCCCCATGCAGGAAACAATCGTCATGTGGTATGACCTGGGTGCGTCCGACGCCCAAGTCTGGGAACGCTTCTGCGCAAACTACAACGAGGTCAATGAACATCCGGACATCACCCTCGAGTATGAGCAGGTCGGCGGCGGTGAAATGGGGACGAAGATCATGGCCTCCATCGCCACCGGTGACCCGCCTGATATCTCTTTCCGCACCATGAACGATGTCGCCGTCTGGCATCAGGCCGGCGGGCTTACCCCTCTGGACGACCTGATGGAGACGGTGGGCCTCGATCTGGACGACTTCCTGCCCCAGTATATCGAGTGGTCTTCTATCGACGGGGAACTCTATTCCATTACGATGGATATTCTCCCACTCGCCGCCCTGATCAATGCCGGCCACGCCGAAGAAGCCGGCTTGGACATCAGCAATCCACCTGCCGACGGCCCCTCCCTGATCGAGTGGTCCAAGGCGATGACCGTAAAGGAAGGGGACCAGATCACCCGCTCAGGGTTCCTCATGACCGGCTCCAGCGTGCAGCCCAACGTGGTCTTCGGCATCATCGCCCAGCAGCTCGGCGCCCAACCCCTCAACGCAGACCGCTCGTCCGTCACCTTCAACGACACCGACGCTCCGATTGCTGCCGCGCAATGGGTGCTGGATACCTTCGACGAGCACGAGATGTCATCCCGCGACGTCGCCGATCGCTACGGTGCATTCGGCCAGCAGGTGGGGTCCATCTTCTGGACCGGCCCGTGGACGCTCTTCGGCTACGTGAATACTGAGGGCCTTGACTTCATCACTGCGCCGGTTTCGCTCATTGGCGACACGCTGACAACCGAGGCCCGCGAGTACGGCCTCGCGCTCTTCACCGCCGACGGCCGCACCGAAGATCATCTGGTCGCGGGAGCCAAGGTAATCAAATGGTTCTCGGACAACTGCATGCTGTGGGTGACCGAAGGACGCGGCGCCCCGCCCCGGCGCTCCATTCTCGACGATCCCGATTACATGACCCTTGGCCTCGACTGGGAACTGCGCAAACCCTTTGCCGAAGCCGTCGAATACAGCTTCTTCGACTATCTGAACATGGTCGACGGCGGCGAGTTTGCCTTCTATGCCGGCAGCAGTTCAACCGTGCCCAAGGCCATGGATCCGGTATGGTCACGCGAGAAGAGCATCGAAGAAGGCTTGGCCGATCTGGAAGCGGCCTGGCAGAAGATACTGGATGATCGCAGCTGATAAATGCCAACAGTCCGGGCAGAATGGTTAGCGACGGGTAACATTCTGCCCGGACTCCCTGTAACCGAGAACTCTGTGCATGACCCACCTTGCAGACAGAGCCGCGTCAGACAGTTGGCTTTCCCGACTCTCCAGAATCAGATACCGTGGACGCCGCGTTGATTGGCAGGCGTACCTCTTCATTCTGCCGTTCGCTCTCATCTTCATAGTTATTACCCTCCTCCCCATATTCTTCGGAATCTACATCAGCTTCAACGAATGGGGTATTGTCGGCGACCCGGAATGGGTCGGGCTCGACAACTTCCGCGAAGCAATGAAGGATGACTGGATCCCCAAGGTCTGGGGCAATACCTTTCAGATGGCCGCTCTCGTTGTGCCGGGAACCGTAATCGTTGCCCTGTTGATGGCGCTCTGGATCAACCGCGAACAGTGGCTGTCGGGCCCGATCCGGACAGCCTTTTTCGCGCCCCATGTCGTCGCCATCACCGTCACCGCCATCATCTGGATCTGGATTTTCGAGAAAGAGACCGGTCTTCTTAACCTGGCGATCTATGGCATCGGAATCCCCAAACAGGGTTGGTTGACAACAAGCAAGTGGGTGATCCAGTCGATCTCCCTTGTCACCATCTGGCAGGCAGTGGGATTCCACATGGTAATCCTTCTGGCCGGACTCAAAGAGATTCCTGCCGAATTGGGAGAAGCGGCCGTCATCGACGGTGCCTCAGCCTGGCAGGCGTTCTGGCGCATAACCCTTCCGCTCCTGACTCCGGCGCTGGGGCTGGTCATTACACTCGAAATCATCAGCGCCTTCCGTATCTTCGGCCAGGTCTACCTTATGACGGGCGGCGGTCCGGGCGGGCATTCAGCCACCATCGTTTCCTATATCTACCATGAGGGATTCGTCCGCTTCCGTCTCGGCTTTGCCGCCGCTCTTTCTCTCCTCCTATTCTTAACAATTCTCTTGTTTACCCTCCTGCGGGCGCGTCTGGTGAGGGAACATAGCAATTAAATCCCAAAGCCCATTCCGATCATGTCCAACCTGAGCCTCAGCACTCTCTATAACCAAACGTCGCTGCGTTTCATCCGCACCTTCATAATCTGGTTGCCAGGTGCGGTTGTGGCTCTCCTCTGGCTGTTCCCGCTCTACTGGATGCTCAACACCTCAGTCAAGCCCGATCGACTGATCATGGCCGGCATAGACCTGATTCCCACCGAAATAACCTTTGAGCATTACCGGACTGTGGTCGCCGACACACCCGTAATTCGCTGGTTCATAAACAGTATAGTGACCTCGGTCTGTGTTGTCGCCGGCAGCCTCGTGTTGGGGTCACTGACAGGCTTTGCTCTGGCGAGGATGCACTTCCCGGGACGTTCCGTTATCTTCTGGCTGCTGATCAGTTCCTTGATGATCCCGCCCGAGATGAGTATCGTTCCACTCTTTATCGGTGTCTTGCGACTGGAAGTCCAGGACAGTTTCATTTCCCTGATCATTCCGCCCCTGGCCAGTGTCTTCCCGGTCTATCTGTATCGTCAGTTCTTTCTCTCCTTTCCGCGTGAGCTGGAGGACGCGGCCGCCATCGACGGATGCAGCCGTCTTGGCACCTTTCTCCGCGTGGCGCTGCCACTGGCAAGACCCGCTACCCTGGCCGGCGCCATCCTCATCTTCACCAGCAACTGGAACTCCTTTCTCTGGCCGCTGCTGGTCGCCTTCAAAACGGAGTGGAAAACGCTGCCCGTGGGCATGGCCTTCTACACCCGTCTGGACATTCAAGGGACCTCCACACAGAGCGGCTACGGCGAAGCCATGGCAGCTGTCGCCATCGTCGCCCTGCCTACACTGATATTCTTTCTCATCCTCCAACGTTACTTCATAGAAGGGGTCACCCAGGTAGGCATCAAGGGCTGACTTCAAATTCGCAACGCCCCTTCGTGAGCCCGTCAATTGAGCCGGCAAGGTGAAAGGCAGAGGACGCCAAAATGGGTCAAATAATGAAAAATGCGCAGAAGATCACCCTCTATCACGACCCCTCGCGCTACACCTGCCAGGTAGGCGCCGCCCAACTCCAGAACGGCGATGTCGTCGTGGTCTTCAACGAAACCAGCGGCTATATCCATCCCGACTTCGACAGCATACTTCTGATCCGCTCCTCAGATAATGGACTGACGTGGGATCAGACGCCAGTAGCAACTGTCTGGCCCGCCACCCATCATTTTGGCAGCGACACACCCTCCATCACCCAACTCTCAGACGGTACCCTCCTCGTCAACTACTTTCAATGGGCCTTTGTCGACCAGAAAGGCATGCTGGACGACTTCGGACCGCAGGACAGGCCCCGCGGTACCCGCGATGTCGACGGCGTCGGCATCACTGCCTCATCCGACAACGGTTATACGTGGGGTGCCGCCTATAAGGCCAACGTGGCGCCAATGCGTTGGGGCCAGCCCATAGACGGCGTGGTGGAACTACCGAACGGCTCACTGCTCATGGCCTGCCATGGACACCAGTTCGCCCGCGCCTGGATGGAAACCGACAACCTCCACGAACGCGTCCGCTCCTACCTCATGCGTTCGGACAACAAGGGTCACGACTGGGAATACTACTCTACCATCGCCTACGACCCCGCCAATATCATCTCCTTTGATGAGACCTCGCTCGCCCGCACAGCCGACGGCACGTTGGTCACAATGATGCGTACCATGCACGGCGTCCGCAACCGTCACCAACATATGTGGACCGCCCACTCTCACAACGATGGCGAATCCTGGAGCCGGCCTGAACCCACCAACCTCTGGGGCTACCCTGCCGACCTCACCCTGCTCCAGGACGGCCGCATGCTCTCCACCTACGGCCATCGCCGCGAGCCCTGGGGAATCCGCGGCTGCATCTCCGAAGATGGGCTGAACTGGGACGTCGCCAACGAGTTTGTCATCAGCTCAGGCGGCATCGCATCCCCTGAAGCAGTCCCCAATCTCTACTGGCACATCGGCTATCCCACCACCATCCAGCTCAACGATGGAACGCTCTTCACCGTCTTCCACGAGTGGACCCAAGAAAGCCCAATAGTCCAGTATGTAGTCGCCGTCCGCTGGGAACTTGCGTAGCGAACGTTAACTCCCCTTCCTCACAATCCCTGCCTTCCACCTGCCCGCGCCAACCCAGCGCGCCGCCCGGCCCTGCCATCGGAAGAGTCCCACGGATAAACCTGAAACGGGACACCCAACAGCTACAGTCTGGTCCACTGATGTCCCCGAAAATAGGCACTTGACAAGAACCGCCGTTGCCTCCAGAATACCAGCCAAACAGCCAAACCTTTCCAACAGAACAGATCGTCCCCCACCATTTGACCTTGCCAAGCGCCTGTCAGAATCCCATTTCCGTGAAACTCCAGTGCAGTACTCTCCCAACCTATTTCAGTAAGGAGGAAGTAAAGTCATGAAGAAACTCTATCTTTTTGCCGTCTTCACCCTCGTGATGGCAATTATGGTGTCGGCTTGCGCGGCGCCCGCGGCGCCGGCAGAGACCGGGGCCATGGAAGAGGAGATGCCCGAGGAAGTCACCATCAGTATCATCACCGCCCAGGGCCCACTGGCTGATGGCCTCGTAGCTCTGATCCCCCAGTTCGAAGAAGAAAATCCGGGCATCAAGGTCGAAGTTGCGCCCTTCCCCTGGACGACATTCTTCGAAAAGGTGATCTCGCTGGCCCGTACCGAGTCCGGTGAATTCGACGTCATCTTCGCCGACGATCCCTGGATGCCCAACATCGTCGACGGCGGGCTGTCCGTCAACCTGACCCAAGCCTACGACGCTACCCGCGACGACGACGTGCCCCAGGTCTCCTACGACGTCTTCTCCTGGCCCCCACCCTATGGCCCCATCCCCTTGGACTTCCAGACCGGTGAACGCCCCGACCTGCACGCCCTGCCCATCCAGGGTAACGTCATCATGTTCTACATCCGCCAGGATATTCTCGACGAACAAGGTCTCGATCCCCCCGTAACCTGGGATGACGTACTGGCGATCGCTGAGCAAGTCCACTGTCCCGACTGCGACCCGCCCTTCTACGGCTACAACGTGCGCGGCGCCGCCGGCAGTGACGCTCTCGCCCTGCTCTGGTCAATGGGCGGCGGCATCTTCGACGACGAGTTCAACGTCATCCTCGACGACGAGGCCGGCTGCGATGCGCTCACGCTCTATGAGCAGTTGAGCAAGTACCTGCCGCCTGGCGGCAATACCTACGGCACCACCGAAATGGTCGCCGAAGTCGTCTCCGGCCGCGCCATGATGGGCATCGGCTGGCCCGGCGACGCCTACGCCGCTTTCGAGGACGAGACCGACTCCGACGTGGCCGGCAAGATGCTCTATCTGCCTCTGCCCGCCTCCGAGGTCGGCGCGCCCCATGTCTCCATGATGGGCCACTGGGGCCTCGTGCTCAACGCCCACTCCGAAAACAAGGACGCCGCCTGGGCCTACATGGAATGGATGCACTACAACCAGGAGCACGCGTTGTCCTACGCCCACGCCGGCGGCATCCCCTTCCGCAAGTCCGTCTTCAACGACCCCGAGCTAATCCTGGAGAAGCCCTGGTTCCCGGCCCAGTTTGAGGCCCTGATGGTGCCGCCGAAGTGGCGGCCCCGCAGCACCCAGGCCACGGGCATCAGCCTCGCCATCCTCGGACCGGCCTTCAGCGCCGTCGGCGCCGGTGACATAACCGGCCAGGAAGCCTGCGAGCAGGCTGGCGCCGAAATCCGTCTCGAGATGGAAGGTGTAACCAACTAGTCTGAGTTCAAAAAAGTGGAGCGGGAATCCCCCTCGCTCCTCTTTCCCATTGCCCACGCTTCAGTCACCGGCGTACAGAACGTCTTCTTGACCTACCGGCCCCAGGAGGGTTTCTTTGACCGTACAGCAGCCCGCCAGCCCCTTGCCCGGACAGGGCATGAACAGCCCCGCCGCGCAGCCGCCCCCGCCCCAGGGCATGTGGTCCGAGCTTTTTAGCTATCGCGACAACCGCCTCGGGGTCATGCTCATCATCCCCAGCCTCCTGACCCTGATCCTGGTCCAGTTCTATCCCATCGTTTACAACTTCTGGCTGATTCTCACCAGCGAAAAAGGTGAGTGGATCGGCATGGCCAACCTCTCCCGCCTTACCCGGGACACGATCTTCCACGGCGCGCTGATTTTCAGCCTCAAGATGGGCGTCGTTGTCGTTCCCATGTGCCTGCTCGTCGGGCTGGGACTGGCCCTTCTTGTGCACAGCGACTATGCCGGCCGCAAGGCTATCTGGATCTCCATCCTTATCATTCCGCTGATGGTCTCCGAAATCGTCGCCGGTATGATGTGGAAGATCATGTACCACCCCACCTTGGGGCTGGTAAACGTGCCCCTATCCGCACTCGGCCTCGAACCGATCATCTGGCTTGTGAAGGCCGATACCGCCTTTATCGCCCTCTGTGTTGTGGAGATCTGGCGCATCAGCCCCCTGGCGTTCCTGCTTCTCTACGCCGGCCTCAACCAGGTCCCCCGCGACATCTACGAGGCCGCCGCCGTCGATGGCGCAACCCGCTGGCGCGCCTTCTGGGACATGACCCTCCCCTATATCCGGCCGATGTTCGCCATCGCCACAATCCTCGTCTTTGTCTGGTCCACCCGCACCATCGGCACCATCGCCGCCACCACCCAGGGCGGCCCGGGCCGCGCTACCTGGAACCTGTCCTGGTACATATACGGCATGTCATTCCAGCGGCTCAAACCCCACTATGCCTCAGCCGCAGTGCTCGTCATGCTGCTGATGACCTACATCGCCGGCACGATCTTCGTCAGATATCTGTGGGTGGAGCGCCGAAGCCGTTGAGCGTTAAGGCCGTTTACTTAGGAGTGTAAGCTGATGGCACAAACAGAAGTCAGTGAGACGAAAACCAACGAACCCGTGCCCCAGGATGTAGTGATTGCCGCGCAGGGGCGCCGTCTCAACCCGCGAAGACTGCTCGTTGTCATCGTACTCTACCTCGCCGCCTTCTGGACCCTCGTCCCCATGTACTGGGTCGCCATCTCTTCCATCAAGTCCTTGCGCGATCTCGCCCACATCCCGCCCCGTTTCTTCCCAACAGACCCCCGGATCGACGCCTGGGTGACCATCTTTGAACGTCGCATCCTCGAAAACGTCTACAACAGTCTCGTCGTTTCCACCTTGGCGACCGTCATCTGCCTCATCATCGCCGTGCCCGCCGCCTACGCCGCCACCAGAATGCGCCTGCCCTTCAAGTTCGTCGCCATCGTCGTCGGCCTGATGGGCCTTGTCGCGCTCCTGCCCCCCATCGCCTCCGCCATCCCCCTCTTCCTCCTCGGCAGCGATCTCGGAATCATCGACGAAAAATACACCCTTATCATTCTTTATACCGTTCTCAACACCGCTTTCGCCGTCTGGGTTCTGCGCGGCACCTTCATGGATGTCCCCATGGACGTAGAGGAAGCTGCCCTGATGGACGGAGATACACGTTTCGGCGCCGTACGCCGCATCCTTCTGCCGCTGATCTTCCCCAGCCTTTTTTCGATCGCCATCCTGCTCTTTATCTTCAACTGGAACGAGTACATCATCGCTCTCTATTTCGTGAATTCCATGAAGACCATGACGCTTCCGATTGCGATCCAGGCGCAGATTCCACAGCATGAACTGGATTGGGGCGTGGTCAGCGCCGCCGGCACCATCGCGGTATTCCCGGTTCTTGTGGCGGCATTTACCTTACAGAGATTCCTGGTGCGCGGGCTGACCTTTGGCGTCGCCAGCGGCCAGTGAGCAAGGAGAGTACACTTTGGCGGAAGTAAGAATAGAAGGCCTGACAAAGTACTTCGGCGATACCTGCGCCGTCAATCAACTTAATCTCGTCGTCAATGATGGCGATCTGGTCGTCCTCCTCGGCCCCTCCGGCTGCGGCAAAACCACCACCATGCGCTGCGTCGCCGGCCTCGAACGCCCCACCTACGGCGATATCTACATCGGCGACACGCGCGTCAACGACCTCGAACCGCGCGAACGCGATGTCGCCCTCGTCTTCCAGAGCTATGCCCTCTACCCCCATTTCACCGCCTTCGACAACATCGCCTATCCCCTGCGCCTGCGCAAAACACCCAAAGACGAGATCGAGCGCCGCGTCCGCGACGTAGCCGAAATGCTGGGCATCAGCCATACCCTGGAGCGCCCCCCGGGCCTCTGCTCCGGCGGCGAGCAGCAACGCATCGCCCTCGGCAGAGCCATCGTGCGCGAGCCCGTCGTCTTCCTCATGGACGAGCCCCTCTCCAACATCGACGCCCTGCTGCGCGTCTACATGCGCGCCGAAATCAAACGGCTGCAACACGAGTTGGGCACGACCATGATCTACGTGACCCATGATCAGGTCGAGGGCATGACCATGGCCGACCAGATCGCGGTCATGAACCAGGGCACCCTGCAGCAACTTGGCACACCCAGCGAAATCTACGATATGCCGTCTAACAACTTCGTCGCCCGCTTCGTCGGCTCCACACCGATGAACTTCATCCCCGGCGCCCTCCAAAGCGACAACGGCAAGACGGTCCACAAGAGCGATCAGTTCGTCATCCCGGTCAGCGCCGAAATGGCCGACCGCGCCGCCGAGCTCTGTCCCAGCGGCAAATGCACCTTGGGAGTCCGCCCCGAGGAGATTCGCTTCACCACGAACGGCGAAGGCGAAAACCAGGCCAGGGTCTTTCTGCTGGAACCGCTCGGTTCGGAGACGATTCTCGATATCGAGAAAGAGGGCCTCCTTCTCAAAGTCAAAGATGTAGCCTCAACCCAGGTGCGCGAGGGGGACATCCTCAGCCTCTCCTTCAATCGTTTCCATCTCTTCGACGACGAAACCGGCGCAGCCATCCGCTGAGCCAGCCAACGAAAAAACTGCGCACCAGGCAAGGCTGCGAAGCGTTTCACACTTGCCTCATCCCCGGTCGATCTGTATACAGGTTTCCGAGCACCCGCGAAAAATCCACGAAATGAGGAACAATGCTTGAAGTAAAGATTGGAAGCGCTCCCATCAGTTGGGACGTCCTTTCCTTTGGCGATAGCAAGACCAGCGGCCTCACCTTTGCCCAGATGCTGGACGGCATCGCAGCAGCCGGATACGAAGGTACGGAAATCAGCACGAACGGCTTCTTCCCCGCCGAAGCAGAGTCGCTGCGCATCGAATTGGAGAAAAGGAATCTGAAGGCGGCCTCCTCCTATGTGGCCCTGCCGCTGGGAGAGGAGGGAGCGCTCGACTCAATGCTTGAGCAGGTGCAGAGTGTCGGTGCACTGCTGGCCCACTTCAATGTTTCCGAAATCATCATAGCCGGCAATACCACGCCAAGGCGTCTGCAAGTCGCAGGATATGTTGCCGCCGATGGCAGCGACGGCTGGACCGACGCGGAATGGAAGCGCGCCGCTGATGCGCTGGAGGCCATCGGCGCCCACTGCAAGGAACGCTTCAACCTGAATACCGTCTTCCACCATCACACTGGCACCTATGTCGAGACCCCCGCCGAGGTTGAACGGATCATGGAGATGACCGACCCGGAACTGGTCGGACTGTGCTTCGATACCGGCCACTACCACTACGGCGGTGGCGACGTCGTCGCCGCGACGAAGCAATACGCCGACCGTATCGGATATCTCCACATCAAAGACGTCTGGCCAGAAAAACTTCAAAAGGTGAGAAGGGAACGGATACACATGCGTCAGGCCTGGGCCATGGACATCTTCGCCGAGTTGGGTCGAGGCGCTATCGACTTTCCCGCCTTCTTTGACGTATTGCGCACGCAAAACTACCAGGGCTGGATGATTGTCGAGCAGGACTCCGTAGGGCGCTCACAACGCGACCCAAGCTGGTCGCCGGTCGAAAGCGCCAAGATGAGCCGGGACTATCTCCGAGACGTTATCCGGGTCTGAACCTGACGCCAACCGATCCCGGAATCTTCGGCCCCGCAACGGCTGGAACGCCACACGCTATACAGTCAAGGAATTCCAAATGGCCAAGGTATCTGAACAACTGGACCTTCTGCTCGAAGAGATGACAACCTGGGACAAACCTGATTACATCATCTCCAACCTGACCCACCTGGTAGACATACATCCCGAACTCCTGACACACTCCTTCACCTACGAAGTGCTCGGCCGCGCCTACGGCCTGCAGGACAACAAGCCGCTCGCCGCCGAAATCTTCGAAATGGCCCTCAAACTGGACCCGACCCGCCAGCAGGCCAGCGACTGGTACAACCAGGTACGTCAGTGCGAGGATGTCAACTATGACGAAGCGCGCGTACCCACCTATGAGCTGCCCGACGCGCTGCGCATGGCCGACGGCCGCGCAGTCACCGACGCCGCCATGTGGAGGGAGGAGCGCCGTCCCGAACTCCTGCGCCTGTTCGAAGAGCACGTCTACGGCGTAGCGCCTGACCGTCCCGAGAGCATGACCTTCGAGGTCACCTCAGTCGACGAAAGCGCCCTCGACGGCCAGGCCACGCGCAAAGAGATCGCCGTCTACTTCACCGGCCGCCGCGACGATCCCAGGATGGACATTCTCGTCTACCTGCCCAACGACAAACCCAAGCCCGTGCCCTCCTTCCTCGTCCCCAACTTCCAGGGCAACCAGTCAGTCCATAGCGATCCCGGCATAACCATCTCGCAACAGTGGATGCGCAACCGCTTCGACCGCGGCATCCGCAACCATCGCGCCACCGAGGCCAGCCGCGGCTCCGCCCTCTCCCGCTGGCCCGTCGAACGCATCCTCGAGCGCGGCTACGCCCTCGCCACCATCTACTACGGCGACCTCGACCCCGACTACGACGACGGCTACCAGAACGGTGTCCATCCCCTCTACTACACTGCCGGGCAGACAAAACCCGCCGCCAATGAATGGGGGGCCATCGGCGCCTGGGCTTGGGGCCTGCGCCGCGCGCTCGACTACCTGGAGACCGACGACGACGTCGACCACGAACGCGTCGCCGTGATGGGCCAGTCCCGCCTCGGGAAAACCGCGCTTTGGGCCGGCGCGCAGGATGAGCGCTTCGCCCTCGTAATCCCCAACAACTCCGGTTGCGGCGGCACCGCGCTCTTCCGCCGCCGCTTCGGCGAGACCGCCCGCCACGCCAACGTCACCTATCCCCACTGGTTCTGCGATAACTTCAAGCGCTACAACGACAAAGAGGACGAGCTGCCCGTCGACCAGCACATGCTCATCGCCCTCGTCGCCCCCCGCCCCGTATACGTCGTCAGCGCCGACGAAGACCTCTGGGCCGACCCCCACGGCGAGTTCCTCGGCGCCAAAAACGCCGACCCCGTCTACCGCCTCCTCGGCGCCGATGGCATCGCCGTCAACGAGTTGCCCCCCGTCAACCAGCCCGTCAGAAGCACCATCGGCTACCACATCCGCACCGGCAAGCACGACGTCACCACCTACGACTGGGAACGCTACATGGACTTCGCTGACATCCACGTGCGCCAGGAATAGCAGGTATAGCGAGAAGGCCGTCCAGCGCAAATTGGCTCTGACGGCCCCAAATGGCTAAAAAATTGGGCGTGTCAACTCTGAAGTGGCACGACTCACGCGCAGTGGACGCGTAAGTGTGGGGACGTTAACGGGCAAAAGACGCCATTGCCGATGAGTAGATTGAGATGACGGACGCTTGACCTTCATGTTCGGTCCCGACATCTATGCTCTATAGGCATCCGCTACCTTGCGCAAAGCCTTTTCAACACCAAGCACATCTTCCCGCGTATAGAATTCGCTCCACGTGATGACGATATGCGCAGCCAGTCCTCGTTCGGCGTTCGGACACATTCCCTTGTAATAGCGCTCACGGTCGTCATACACGGCTCGCGGAAACGCGTACTCCGGGTTTCTCGGCGGGGACGGGTCCAGAAAGGCAGGATGGTCATACAGTAGATAGTAGTCCTTTGGCATGCAGGACACGCCCTCTGCCTGCAGGGCTCGGGCAAAGGCGTAGGTGTCCGCCGTGAAAGCGCCTTCGTCCATGCGGACGGCGTAAAGCCAGTAAGCGTGCATCGCTTCGTCAACGATGTGCGGCGGACTGAGTCCGGGAATACCGTGAATCAGTTCGTCGAGCATCTGACCGGTCTCTCTGCGCCGTGCCACGATGTCGTCCAGCTTGTTTAGCTGAACAAGGCCCACTGCCGCACCCAGTGGATTCATTCTATAATTGAGTCCGAGGCCAACGTGCGTTCGGAAGAACACACCCTCCCTCGTTCCTTCTTCCTCACCGCGTCCGATGCTGAACAGCTCCGCCCGCTTCGCATACTCATCATTGTTCGTCATCACCATACCGCCGGTGATCGTTGTCATATGTTTACCGGTAATGAAGCTGAATACCCCAACATCTCCGATAGTTCCCACTCTCCGCCCTTTGTACTCAGCGAAGTGCGCCTGCGCGCAGTCCTCGATGACCGGGACATTATGGCGCCTGCCAATATCCATCAATTCGTCCATTGGTGCTGGCTGACCGTAAAGATGGACGGCTATAATCGCCTTAGTCCTGTCTGAAATCTTAGACTCGACATCGACGGGATCGATATTGTAGGTGTGCAGATCTACATCGGCGAATATCGGGATAGCATTATGGGCGAGGATCCCCTTCACCGAACCAACGTCGCTGATCGCAGGGAGAATCACCTCATCACCGGGTTCGACGCCGGCAGCCACAACGCCAACGTGAACGGCCGCCGTTCCCGAATCCACAGCAACACCATAGCGCACTTCATGTGCTTGTGTGAATGCCTCGCAGAACCTATCAATTGGATCGCCGCTTATTCCACCGCGAATCAATGCAGCCACACTTTCCGCCTCTTCTGCGCCAACTTTGCGTACGGCTAGATTCTGGCCGATCGGTTCCGCAAAAACAGGAGTCCCACCGTCAACTGCCAGTTGCTCTGTTGTCCCTTTCATCCTGTCTGCCCCCTTGGTTCCCGCTCCGAAAGCCTGGATTCAACTACCGACCTCCAAAGCCTGTCATATGAATGCCGCGGATAAAATATCTCTGCATTGAGAAAAACAGCGCCAGTATCGGGGCTAGCATCAGGATAGACGCAGCCATCAGCTGGTTCCAGTCCGTGCCTGTTCGACTCATGAAGAAGCGCAGTCCGAGCGCAAGTGTGCGCAGGTCTACTGAATTCGTGTATATCAGAGGCCCCAAAAAATCATTCCAGTGACTGAGGACCGAAAAAATCGTCACCGCTCCCAGCACCGGCCCTGAAATTGGCAAAATGACCTGCCAGTAAATGCGCACGTAAGCGGCCCCATCCATCAGTGCCGCCTCATCCAGCTCCAACGGAATCGTCCTGAAGTACTGGCGAATCAGAAAAACATAGAAAGCATTGACGCCAAACCAGAACGGTACGATTAGAGGCAACAGTGTATCGATCCAACCCAACAGTTTGAACAAAATGAATGAAGGAATCAAGCGGACCACATCGGGAAGCATCAACGTGGAGAGAAGAACGATGAACCAGAAATCACGGCCCCGGAAGCGTATTCGGGCAAAACCAAACGCTACAAATGAGCTTGTCAGGACAGTGCCCAAGGTGGCCGCTAATGTGATAACAACACTATTGCGAGTATAGAGAAAGAAAGGATGTCCCGGACGTGTAACGGCGTCGATGTAGTTGCTCCAAACCACTGGCCGCGGAATCAACTCCGGAGGAAAGATAAACTCTGTGCCAGGCATCTTCAGAGAAGTTGACACCATCCACCCAAGAGGGATGAAGCAGATCACGCCACCAAAGATCAACAGGACATAGCGTATCGTATTGGACACAAAAGGGAATGAGATAGGTTTCATTCCACTTCGTAGAACACCCATAAGCGCGCCATCCTGAACTGAACGATAGTAAAGACCAAAATGATGAAAAACAACACCCACGCCAAAAGAGAGGCATAGCCCATCCGCAGATTCTCGAACGCATGCCGATAGACAAAAAGCACGTAGAAAAGCGTGGTGTGAACCGGGCCGCCCTGAGTAGCGATGTAAGCTGCGGTGAATATCTGGAAAGAACTGATGATCCCGACCACCAGATTGAAGAAAATAAGCGGTGTAATCATCGGCACCGTGACATGTCTGAACTGAGCAAACATGCCTGCACCGTCGATCGCGGCCGCATCGTAAAGCGACGAAGGCACACCCTGCAACCCAGCCAGGAACACCACCATCATCGTGCCCACACGCCAGAGTTCCATGATGATCAGCGATGGCTTGGACAGTTCAGGATCCCACAACCAGGCCTGGCCCGGTATCCCAAACAAAGACAAGATATAGTTGGCAAGTCCGTAATCGGGATTGAAAATGTACATCCAGAGGAACACACTGGCCACGCCGGGAATGATGGTGGGCAGATAATACAGCGTGCGGAATACGTTTACGCCATGCACTCGCATGTTGAGTAACAGCGCGAGCATCAGTGCCCAAACTACCTGTGCCGGTACGCCCAAAAAAGTGAAATAGGCTGTGTTCCATAGTGAGATGGTAAAGAACCTGTCTCCGACCATCCTCTCCAGGTTGTCCAGCCCGTTGAATGTGGGCGGTGACAGGACGGGGTAGCGGGTGAAGGCGAGGTACACCAGGCCAATCATCGGACCCGCCGTAAACACGATAAAGCCGACCAGCCACGGCGCAATGAACATATATCCGAGAAGGTCTCGGCGCAACTGCGTACGCGAACCCAACATGGACTGTATCGATGCCATTCTCAACAGGATGTTCCTTATTTTGGTAGCTTCAAACCTGCGGGGAGCCGAGTTCTTGGCGAAGTGGCGCCCGTGGAGCACTGTGCCCAACGGTAAACGCCACTCCGCCTCCACTTCCTGAACCTGTCCTTCTCAAAGCTGCAATGTTGCCGGACTTCGTGTCGCTGGCATCGCCGCAGACGCTAGAAATCTCCGTACTCTTCTCGATACTCGGCAATGAGCTGGTCGACTTCCGGCTTCACTTCATCCATGGCAGCCTGCGCTGTCTTCCGGTCCAGAACGATTTCATCCCAAGCCCCTTGGATGAGCGCGTCCATCTCGCGAATGCCCGGAATGTGAAGGATGACCCTCGTGACCTGCGCGGCCGCAATATCAACAACCTCAGGTCTCTCCCAGGGTAGCAGACCCTGTTTCAGCCAAAGATCCGACTCCGCCACCTCTGGTGAAGTGGGGTCTCCGTAATGGGCCAGAATAAGCAGTTCGTGCGTCCGGTTGGTGTTGAAGGATACATACTCCCACGCCTCATCCGGATGCGGGCTCCCAGTGTAAATGCCCGGCCCCTCAGGCGGATTGCGCGTGATCGTCGGTCCATTGGGCATCTCCGGCAGTGGAACTTGGCCCAGAACCAGATCCTCTCGCAAATACGGGAGAATCTCTCGATGGAAGAATCCCATCGCCACACGTTCGGTGTTCATCATCTCCGCGCCGCCGCGAAACTCCTCCGCCTCCGCCGGCGTCGGCGTGTAACCCATCTTCGTCGTGTCCGCCATCCAATTCCAGGCCTCTATCGCTTCGGGCTCGTTGATGACGGTCGCCGTGTTATCCTCGTTCCAGACATCGCCCCCAAAGCCCCAGATCCAGAGATTTTCGAGTCTGATAGTTCGGGACATTGGTGTGCGGCCCCACTGCCTTTCGACTCCCTCACCAGTGGAAAGCGCCCCCGCATATTCGCGCTCCCACTTCTCCAGCGTCCATCCCCCTGCCTGATAGACATCCCACGGATCTTCCAGACCCGCTGCTTCAATCAAACTGGGATTGTACAGGACGAACATTGGGTGTGCGCCGTCGGCGATGGCGTATATCTGCCCCTGCCAGGACAGATTCTCCACCAAGCCGGGGTAGAAGTTATCCACATTAACCCGGTCGTCCGCTTCGATATAGTCATTCAAGGGAATCAAAACGCCGCGGACAGCATACGTTGCCCGCTGCATTGGATGGTTAAAGGTCAGGTCAAAAGGCGCCTCGCCGCCGGCCAGGGCAACATAGACCTTCTGAATCGCTTCACCATACGGCAATGGCACCATCTCTATCGAGATATTCGTTTGCGACTCGTTGAACTCCTCCCCAGCCAGACTCATCGTCGCTTCAGGATACGAGTTGTCGTACCAATATATCAGTTCCACCATTTCAGCGGACGGCGCGGCTTCACCCTCGTCCGTCATTTCCGTCGCCGGAGCGGCCGGCACACAGGCCACTGCAGACGCCCCTGCGACCGTTACCGCAGAAAGACGCAAGAAATCTCGTCGGTTGATCTTTCCTGTCGGACGCATGATTCCTCCTTTACAGTCTCGGACTGGAAGCAAACGTAGAGCTGTACGACCTCCTCACGCACGTCGACGAAGACATTTTCCTATGCGTCACCTCCTTCTCTTCTCAACACAAACCTAATGGCGATTGCGGTCCGCAACCGCCCGCACAATGTCAGCGACCATCTCGCAATGTTCTGGCTGATATTTTTCGCTGACAGACGCCCAGCGGACGAAGTTCTCAAGATATGCTTTTGCATTGGGGCAAGTATCAGCTCCGTAGGTATATGTTCGCGACGCCGGCGGCGTGGAAAACTGATGCGACCTGCTTTCAGCCCGCTTTTGCAAAAAGGCAAGGGCCTCAGGCATCAGGTAGTACTTTGCAGTACCTGCGCCCGGGATGCCCGCGTCGGCCAACTGTTGAGAAAACGCCTCCGCCGTGCAATCGAACTGCGACGGGTCCATCCAGAGACCGACCATCCAACACGAAAACAGATTTACGTTGTCTGGAATCGGCAACGGTGTGACACCCGGGATCTCAGAAAGTAAAGGCCATAGCAGACGCGCGATTCTGTCCCGATGGGCCGCGTGCTCATGGATGACCTCGAGCTGCCCCAGACATATCGCCGCAGTGCATTCCGGCATACGATACGAGTAGCCCAATTCATGATGATAACGTCCGAAGCCGGGAATCCACTCCGCGCCGCGATCGTGTGCAATAAAGCGCATGCGCGACGCCAGCTCATCATCGTTCGTGACGACGCAGCCACCTATGTCAGAACTCATCGTCTTTTCAGGATCAAACGAAAATGCCGCCGCGTCAGCCAGTGTCCCCACCACTCGACCCTTATACTCGCTGAACGCCGCCTGACATGCGTCCTCACAAACAAAGAGATTGTGCCTTCGCGCCAGCTCGTTTATCGGGTCCATATCGCAGACCAGTCCCGTCTTGTGTACGACCAGGACCGCGCGCGTACGATCCGTAATGCACGGCTCAATCGTCTCAGCGCTCACATTCACCGTGCCGACCTCCGTATCGGCAAACACGGGAATATAATTCTCCAGGCACAGACCCTGAATGGTGCCAAAATCCGTTACGGGACTGACAATTACCTCATCGCCTGGTTCGAATTCAAGTGCAGCGGCGAGCGTGGCCAGAGCTGACGTGCATCCAGGTGTCGTCACACAATGTTTCAACCCCAGTGACTCTGCAAACGCCTTCTCAAAGCGCTCAGCCATATTGACCTTCAGTCCCCCGGAGATGACTTCCTGAACGTACTTAAGGCAATTCGGACCGACGGTACGCGGAAACATGGTGGGTAACGCGCCCAGCGTTTCTTCGACATGCCCCGCACTGGGCCGGAGCCTCGCAGCTGTCGCATCAGTCAATCTCTCTACCATTTTTTGGCTCCCTCGACGTCCTGCATGGGGGTCTATTCCTTCCGCCCTCAGTACCGATGATGCCGCTGCCACTCCCGTATAGAACTGGAACTGCGTTTTGAGAGCCCGACAGAGCGTTAACCTCGACCGCTGTTAGCTCTCTGAAGTGATTTAAGGTTCTTCGTCCAGAACGACAAAAGGTTGTTCAAAGGTGCATACGATCGTAACGACCCGTGGAGACGCAAGCAAAATACTATATACAAGAATTCATGTCAACCTCCCTTTTTGGACCGGCGCGCCTCTGCGCAACCACTCTTCAGTTTCTTTCCTCCCCATCCATGAAACACCTTTCTGTCTGGCGCGTTCGCCTGCCCGTACAGATTTCGGGTATAATCAGCTATCGTAATAAGACCCACTGGTAACAGTTGGGCAGCAGGACCGCAACCCACCGACACTCAGCACAACGCTAAGCGAGCCACCCCAATGAAAGCAGTTGCCAAGTTCGGATTCGGCGATAAAGAAGTAGAAATACGCGACGTACCCGAGCCGCAAATGGGCTCCGGCCAGGTCATGGTCGAGGTCAAGGCCACCGGCGTTTGCGGCTCCGATGTGCACATGTGGCGCAACATGCAATCATGGGAGATCACGCTGCCGCTTGTACTCGGCCACGAATTCGCCGGTGTAATCGTCGATGTCGGCGACGACGTAACCGGCTGGGAAATCGGCGACAGGGTGGCCGTCGAAACCGCCGCCGAAGTGTGCGACGCCTGTGTCTACTGCCTCAGCGGCGACTACAACCTCTGTCCCAGCCGCCTCGGCTACGGCGCCCTCGCCGACGGCTCCATGACCAGCTACGTCGCCGCCCGTCCTCAAATCCTCCATCGCGTACCGGAGAACGTACCCGACGAGCACGCCGCGCTCACCGAACCGATCTGCGTCGCCTACAACGCCCTCGTCGAAAAGACTGCCATGAAACCCGGCGACCTCGTCGTGATCCAGGGCCCAGGCCCCATCGGCATCATGGCCCTCCAGATCGCCCGCATTCGCGGCGCCGGCGCCCTCGTCGTTCTCGGCACCGACGCCGACGCCAAACGCATGGAAGTAGCCGCCGAGCTCGGCGCCGACTACACGCTCAACATCCAGCGCGACGACCCGGTCGCGCTGATCGAATCTCTCGGCGACGGCTTCGGCGCCGACCTGGTCATCGACGCCACCGGCGTCAGCAAAGCCCTGCAACAGTCAATGGAGCTTGTGCGCCCCAACGGACGCATCACCAAAATCGGCTGGGGCCCGCAGCCGCTCGATTTCAGCCTCGACCCGCTCGTCGCCAAAGCCGTAACCCTCCAGGGCACCTTCAGCCACCTCTACCCCACCTGGGAGCGCGTACTCACCCTGCTCTCCACAGGGCAGGTGAATTTGGCGCCCGTTATCGGCGGCATCTATCCCCTGGAAGACTGGGAAGAGGCCTTCGAAAGCATGGAGCACGGCGACAACGTCAAATCGGTCCTGCGCTTGGACGCCTGATTCGAGATCGTTTCAATATGATCGGAATGGAAACGAGTCAGAGAATGGCCTACCCGACGACGAACTGCCAGGACGCCCCCGAACTGACCTGGGAGATCGCCCAACTCTTTCCCGCCCAGGGCCACTGGAGCGAGGCGGAGTATTTTTCGTTGGGCACCAATCGCCTCGTAGAATTCTCGCACGGCCTTCTGGAGATCCTGCCAACGCCAACCCATTCTCATCAGCTTCTGCTGGCAGCCCTCTTTGAACTCTTGTGCAGCTCTGTCCGTGACAAAGATTTGGGCGTGGTCCTCTTCGCCCCCATGCGGGTCCAACTCTGGCCAGGTAAATTCAGACAACCGGATATCTTTTTTTGGCCGCCGAACACGCCGATAGATTGGGCGAACAGTTCTGGCGCGGCGCCGATCTCGTCATGGAAGTCGTCTGCCCCGATGATCCCGAAAGGGACACAATCACGAAACGCCGCGAGTACGCACAATCCGGCATCCCCGAATACTGGATCGTCGATCCTATCAGTGCGTCAATCACCGTCCTCGCCTTACGCGGCCCGGACTATGCTCTTCATGGAGAGTTCGTCGCAGGCGAACCCGCGACCTCCGTACTGCTGGATGGATTTGCAGTGGACGTGGCTACCGTTTTTGGCGAGGCAAGATAACAGTACGCGACTTGCAACACCCCAGAACCTACCATTTCCCATCTCCCGCGGAGCGCAACCTTGTCGAAAAAAGACCCCATCATCCAGGTTTCTCTCGACGTAACCTCCATCAACGAGGCCCTCGACATGGCGGGCGCAGCCGTGCGCGCCGGCGTCGACTGGCTTGAAGCCGGCACACCCCTGATCCTCGCCGAAGGGCTCCACAGCGTCCGCGCCATGCGCGAAGCCTTCCCCGACCATCCCATCGTGGCCGACCTGAAGACCATGGACGGCGCCGGCCTCGAAGCCGAGATGATGTTCAACGCCGGAGCCGACTACGTCGTCGTCATGGGTGTCGCCCACGACGCCAGCATCATCGAGCAGGTCAAAATGGCACAGCGCTGCGGCGGCAAGGTCATGTGCGACGTCATGCTCTGCCCCGACAAACCCGGCCGCGCCAAACAGGCCCAGGACATGGGCGTCGATGTCATCATCGTCCACACCGGCTTCGATGAACGCGCCATGATTCCCGGCCTCAGCCCCCTCGATGACCTGCCTGCCATCCTCGACGCCGTCGACATCCCGGTGCAGGCCGTCGGCGGACTGACCGTCGAACAGGCCATCGAAACACTCGAACGGGGCGCCGAGATCGTCGTCTTCGGCGCGCCGCTCGTGATCGCCTCCGACGCCTTCACCGCCGCCACCGACGACTTCGAAGGCCTCCTTCGAGAGATAGTGACCAAAGTCAAAGGATGAAGTTTCAGTACTGGCCAGCTCTGCCCAAAACCATCTTCAATCAGAACAAGCTTTGGAGACCTGCATAGCTCATTAGAAGGGAGAAGAGATATGAACCTGCTTCAAGATATCCAGGACATCCGTTTCCCCGCCAATCTGCCCGACACGCTCCTGGCCGTCCACCAGACCTTCCACACACCCCAGGTCGATGACATCCACGCCGCCGTCGGCAAAGCCCTGACCGAGAGCGGCATCATGGCGCCCATGCAGCCGGGCGATTCCGTCGCCGTCGGCGCCGGCAGCCGCGGCATCGCCAATCTCGCCAAAATCGTGCGCGCGGCCGTCGATCACCTGCGAGCCGCCGGCATGAAACCCTACGTCGTCCCCGCCATGGGCAGCCACGGCGGCGCGACCGTCGAGGGACAAAAGGAAATCCTCGCCGGCATGGGCGTCACCGAAGATGCCATAGGCGCTGAAATCAGAGCGACCATGGAGGTGGCCGAAATTGGCAATATCCCAAACGGCCCGGCCGTCTGCCAGGGCAAAGACTCCATGGCCGCCGACCACGCCATTCTCGTCAGCCGCATCAAGCCGCACACCGACTTCCGCAGCCACCTTGAGAGCGGCCCTTCCAAAATGTGTGTCATCGGCTGGGGCAAACAGCACGGCGCCTCCATGATGCACAGCGGCGGCGGCAGGAATTTCCAGATCTATCTCGAGCCCGCCGCCCGCGTCTACGAGGCCAACACCAACTTCCGCGGCGCCATCTGCCCCGTCGAAAACGCCTACGAGGACACCGCCCTCATCGCCGGACTCACCGCGGCCGAAGTCGGTACCAAGACCGAGGCCGACCTGCTGGTCAAGGCCAAGGACTACCTCGCCCAGATCCCCTTCGATGCCGTGGACATCCTGGTCGTACGCGACCTCGGCAAAAACATCTCCGGCACCGGCATGGACACCAACGTCATCAGCCGCCTCAGCATCCCCCGCCAGCCCGAAAACTTCGGCAAAGTCGACGTCGCCATCATCACCGTCCTCGATCTCACCGAAGAGACCCACGGCAACGTCTCCGGCCTCGGTCTCGCCAACGTGACCACCGAGCGCGTCTTCCGCAAGATCGACTGGCAGGCCACCTACATGAACGCCGTAACATCCGGCATCTTCAGCGCCACCCGCTCCCACCTGCCCCTTACCTTCGCCGACGATGAACGCGCCCTCGAAGTCGCCCTCCGCATCTGCGCAGAGCCCCAGGAAGCCGCCAAAATGGTCTTCATCCGCGACACCCTGACCCTGGAGGATTTCTACGTCAGCCCCAGCCTGCGCGCAGAAGTCGAGAGCCATCCACGTCTCACCATCACCGGCGAAACGCCGCTCACCTTCACAGACGGCGTTATGCAGGCCCCGTGGCAGATGGAGCCGGTCCTGGAATACGCCTGATCCGCTGGAAAATGAATTCGCCCAATGCTGACCCTGACACTGTCAGCGTTGGGCGTTGGGCCAAAACAGTTCTCCTGCCGCCGCAGTTCTCGTCCTTCCGCACAGCGCTGGACCTGAACATCAACTTCCAACCGTCAAATGACTCCCAGTTCAGCTAAACCGACGCGCTCGCCCCGTCTGGCCCTTCTCCTCGGCGACCCCAGTGGCATCGGGCCCGAAATAGTCGCCCGCGTACTCGCAGAGTCAGCGGGCCCCGACAAACAGACCGCCAACTCCAGCGCCGCAAACATCGTCGTCATCGGCGAACCCTGGATCCTGGAATGGGGCGCGAGCTGCGCCGATCTCTCGCTGGACCTGCCGCATTACAGTTCACCCGAGGACCTGCCCCTCTCGGCCCCCGGACCCGTGCTCCTCACCGGTCCATCCTTCCCGCCCGACGCTCACACGCCCGGCCGCATGAGCCCGGCCGCCGGCCGCTACGTCCTCCAATCGCTCGACTACGCCGCAGAACTCGCCCGCGCCGGTGTCATTGACGGCATAACATACGCCTCACTCAACAAACAGGCCATGCACGCCGCCGGCAGCCGCCACGAGGACGAGCTGCGCTACTTCGCCGAACGCCTCGACGTCGACAGCCACGTCGGCGAAGTCAACACTCTCGACGGCCTCTGGACCTCCCGCGTAACCTCCCATATCCCCCTGCGCGCCGTCTATCAGCACATATCGGTCGACGAAATCCTGCCCGCCATTCGCCTCATTCACAACACCATTCGCCAGAGCGGGCAGCCCAGTCCCCGTCTCGCCGTGGCCGGTCTCAATCCCCATGCCGGCGAAGGCGGCCTCTTCGGCAACGAAGAAAACGATGTCATCACTCCGGCAATCGAAGCCGCACAGGAAGAAGACATCGCCGCCTCCGGCCCCTACCCGCCCGACACCGTCTTCCTCCGCGCCAGCCGCGGCGAGTTCGACGGCGTCGTAACCATGTACCACGACCAGGGCCAGATCGCCATGAAGCTCCTCGGCTTCGAACGCGGCGTAACCGTCCACGGCGGCCTGCCCACGCCGATTACGACTCCCGCTCACGGCACCGCCTTCGACATCGTCGGCAAAGGCGTAGCCAGCCCGCAGGCCCTCGAACAGGCCCTGAAGCTGTGCACGCAAATGCTCACCCCAGGCGCCTCCAACCCGCCAGCCCAGAGGTCAATATGACAAATTCGGCGCTTGCCATCCAGGGCGGCCAACCGGTCCGCTCCCAACCATGGCCCAGTTGGCCCCAGTGGGACGATACCGAGCGCGCCGGTCTGCTGGCTGTACTAGAAAGGGGAGAATGGGGCGGCTACGACACCGCCGTAGAAGAATTCGAGTCTGCCTTTGCCGCCCGACACGCCGCCCAACACTGCGTCACGACCGTCAACGGCACGACCACCCTCGAGACCGCCCTGCGCGCCCTGGAAATCGGTCCCGGCGACGAGGTCATAGTACCTCCCTATACCTTCATCGCCACCGCCGCCGCAGTCCGCACTGTCGGCGCCACCCCCGTCTTCGCCGACGTCGACCTGGACACCTGGAATCTCTCAACCCCTGCGGTCGAAGATGCCGTCAGCAAACGCACCAAGGCAGTAATCCCAGTCCACTTCGGCGGCCTGCCCGTCGATTTCGACAGCCTGCTGCCGCTCGCTCAGCAGCACGGTCTCCACGTCATCGAAGACGCGGCCCACGCCCACGGCAGCAGCTGGAACGGCCACCCCGTCGGCGCCTTGGGAACTGTTGGTTCATTCAGCTTTCAAGCGAGCAAAAACCTGACCGCCGGCGAAGGCGGCGCGCTCCTCACCAACGATCCCCAGTTGGCCGAGCGCATGTGGAGTATCGCCAACTGCGGACGCAGCCCTGATGGCCAGGGCTACGAACATCCCAACCTCGGCACCAACCTGCGCCTGAGCGGCTGGCAGGCCGCCGTACTGTCAGCGGGCCTCACCAGACTGGACGACCAGCTTGAGCGCCGCATGAGCAACGCCCGCCGCCTGCGCGGCTTCCTCGAAGAGATCGAAGGTCTGACGCCCCAGCGCTGGGATCCACGCGCCGACGCCCACTCCCATCATATCTTTCTAATGCGCTACGACGCCGAGCGTTTCGGCGGGCTCCCCCGTCAGGAGCTCATCTCCGCCCTGCGCGCCGAAAACATCCCCGTCGGCCCGCTCTATCCCTACCCCCTCTACCACCAGCCCCCGCTCGTCGAGCCCTTCAGCCGCATCACATCCTGCCCCAACAGCGAGCGCCTCTGCCAGCAGACCATCTCCATCAGCCAAAACGTCCTCCTCGCCGACCCCCACGAAATGGACGACATCCTCCACGCCATCCTCAAAATACGCGAGAACATAGCCGCAATCACTGACCACTGACCACCAACCACCGTCCACTGCCGTTCCACTGGCTAAGCGCCCCGACCAGAAGGTCCAACACGGTCCAACAATTCCACCAACGTCCCATCGTCGCCGAAATGACCCGGCTTCAACACAACAAGCGTTCGGTGCCCCCCGATGACAGCGCTGCATAGCGGCATCCCCGGCAGCAACTCCTGCTCTACCGTGAGCCGTGCTACGTCCAGTCGCTTGAGAATAGGCATGGCCGTATCGCCACCCACAAGCAACAGTAGATCGACCGGCCGTCGCGCCAGCGCCGCAACACTGATACGGCCCAGGTGGTCGGCCCGTTGTCGCGCCTCTGCGCCTTCCAGGACAGTGCCGGGCAGGGGTCGGGGCTGCTGCAATAGCCAGATCGGATCAACCGCATCCAGTGTGGCCGCAGCCGCCTCTTTGGTCTCCGGCAGCACGTTCATCCGGCTGACTGCCAGATGAGAAGCCTCGTCTTGGGCGCGCAGCAGAAACTCTATCTGCCGGTGGGCCGCTTCGCTGCCGCTGCCCACTACCGCAAGGACCGACCGCACCGCATACCGCCGCCCTCCCTCAGGTAGAGCTCGGAAAGCCCCGCGTTCACCCTCTCGTCGAACGAGTGCACCTGCCAGTCCGGCACTCCCGCACAGCAACGCACTCGGAACACCCTCCCGCTGCGCCTTCACCACCCTGTCCAGGTCGTCGTCCGTCAGCGCATCGACCGCGATGACGGTTCGTTCCGCCCCTGCGCTTCTCTCCACATCGTGCGCGAGCCGTTTCATACTCGCCGCCAGCTCACCGCCGCGAACCTGTTCCAGATTCAGCGCCCTTACAGAGAATCGACTCTGCTCGCGCAGAAGAGAGGGCAGATGAACGTCCGGGGGCCCCAGACCCGGAGCCGAGAGTATCCCGTTGCGTACGCGGCGTCCTTGAGCCGGAAAGGCCGGGCAGACAACCGCCGCCGGCGCGTCAACGAGCTCCAGCAACGCATCCAGTTCACTGCCCACGTTGCCCCGCAGGGTCGAGTCAATCTTCTTGTACCACCGTCCGTCCAGAGCAGGCAGAGACGCGGCTGTATTGCACGTCCTTTTCGCCGCCGCCGCCTCCCCCAGGTGCCGGGAGTCTGAAGTAAAGGCCAGCGCCCCCGCCGGTAAGGGCAGTCCTGGAACATCCAGGAAGATCGTTGCCGGCAGCCCGAACCGCCGGCAGCGCGCCGCAGTATCCGCCGCGCCGGTCAGGTCGTCCGCAAGAATTTTCAGGTATCTCATCAAAAAAGATCCTGCTATACTTAATATGAAACAACATTCACACAGTAAAGTAGCGCCCGCGCTATCAAGCATAAACTCGCTTGCAACGTCGCGCAAGCAACCCCCGACCACCACAATATGACGCAAATCAATCTCTTCGAGCAGGACGCGCCGCTGCGATTTGAGCGGATCGTGATCTATCCATACCCCGACCTGCGACGCCTGTGGGTGCGCATCTGGTTGCCCGCCCGCCTCGAAGATGACGCCCCCAACGTCGAACTGATCGTCTACAACCCCGATGGAACCGAAAACAACAGCCTCTTCCTCCTGGCGCAAACCGATACCCGCCTCAACAACACCCTGCACCTCAAAGACCCTGTCACCCCCGACGAAACCTACCGGGTCGAAGCAATGCTGTCTGTCGGGCTGAGCAAGGACGCACAGCTGGTCGACCACCAGACCTTCGACCTCACGTTGACCTTCCGCGACCCCGAAGCCGGCGAAGCGGGTTACGGTATCAACTGCAGCCCATAACCGCCCAATTTCAGCCCTTAGTACACGCCTGCAATCTCGTCGTATACTGAAGGACTCTCACTGCCGCCCATAAAAGCAGCACGGCTAATGGCCAAATGAACTCGCTGACCGCCATCTCCCGTTACCATGACCTCCTCTCCCGACCCGGCCTCGCCAATGACAGCTGGGATCTCCTCACCGCGCGCATGGCACAGCGCAACATGGTCTTCGGCGAGCGCCCACTCTGCACCGTACTGCGCCCCCTGTTCTATTCGCCTGAAGAGTGGAGCTACCTAGTCAACCGCACAGAACTGATCCTCCGCCTCTTCGACCGCCTCGCCAGCCTCATGCTGGACGACGCCGAGCTGCGCGCCCAGATTCACGCAACACCGGAAGAAGAGCATCTTCTTCGCATCGATCATGGCTACCGCTCCACCATCCCCACCGCCCGGTTGGACAGCTTTTTCGCCCGCAACCAGGACGGCAGCCGCAGCCTCGGTTTTGTCGAGTTCAACGGCGAAAGCCCCGCCTCCATGGCCTATTCCGACGTTCTCGGCGAGCTGTTTCTGGAAATGCCGGTCATGCAAGAGTTCGGCCAGCTCTATGCAGTGCAATCGCTGCCCAGCAAGAGACCGGCTCTCGACGAATTCCTGCGCGTCTACTACAGATGGCGCGGCGATCGCAGCAAACTGCCCGAAATCGCCATCGTCGACTGGCACGACGTACCCACCGCCAGCGAATTCGACCTCTTCGTCGAGTTTTTCGCCGAAAACGGTATCACCGCCGTCATATGCGACCCTGAGGAGATGGAGTTTCGCAATGGGCAGTTGTACGCTGCCGGCACACCTGTCGATTTCGTCTACAAGCGCGTTCTGATCAGCGAGCTACTGCTCCGCTACGGCCTGGATCATCCGATCGTCGATGCGCTGCAAGAACGTGCAATCTGCCTGGTTAACCCTTTCAGTTGCAAGCTGCTCCACAAAAAGGCCAGCCTCGCCGTCGCCAGCGACGAGCGCAATGCCCATCTTCTCACCCCGGACGAGCGGCAAGCCGTGAAAGCGCACATCCCTTGGACCCGCACCGTCGAGGAGCGGTCCACTCTCGACCCGGCCGGTAATCCAGTTGACCTCCTGCCATGGGCCAGCGCCAACCGCGAAGGGCTGGTGCTCAAACCGAACGACGAATACGGCGGCAAAGGCGTGCTCATCGGCTGGGAGACCGAACAGCCTGAATGGGACGCCGCCCTGGCTGCTGCCGCCTCCGAACCGACTGTCGTCCAGGAGCGCGTACAGATCGCCTACGAGGAGTTCCCGGCAATGACGGACGACGGCGGCGTCGCCATCGACCTTCGTCTCGTGGATTCGGATCCCTTTCTCTTCCGCGGCGAACGCGTCCACGGCTGCCTCTGCCGCCTGAGCAGCGAAACACTCCTCAACGTGACCGCCGGCGGCGGCTCAATCGTTCCGGTATTCGTGGTCGAAGAAAAGAACGCCTAGCCAGCCCGAAGCGCCGCGAGGACGCGGCAGAAAAGAGCGTACTATGGCCGAGTACAGCCAGCCATCCTTTAATATCAGCATCGAAGAGGAGTATCAGTTTGTCCACCCGGAAACCCGGGAACTGCGCGGGTTCGCTACCGCCCAGGGCCTCACGCTCTTGGACTCCCAGGGCCGAGGTGAGCAAAAGGGGAGCAATGGAAGTAGTGAACTGGTCGCGCCCCGCGCCGGCACACCGATCTGCAAGGACGTCAAGCAGGCCCGTCAGGAGCTGTTGCGCATCCGCCGCGAGATGCGGGACCTGGCCGCGACCCACGACCTCAAAATGATGGCGGCCGGCGCCCACCCCTTCAGTTACTGGGAACGGGAACAGGAGGAGTCGCCCCGCTATCGCGCCCTGATCGAGGACACTCAGTTCATCGCCCGCCGTCTGCTCGCCTTCGGCATGTACGTCCACGTCGGCATCGACGACAGAGATCTGGCGATCGACGTCATGAACGCGATGCGCTACCTGCTGCCCCATATCCTCTGCCTTGCCAACGCCTCACCCTTCTGGCAGGGCCTCGATACCGGGTTGGCCAGCTACCGCTCCGTCCTCTTGGACGCCCTGCCCCGCACCGGCATCCCCAACGCCTTCCGCAGCCTCAGCGACTATCTCGGCTACGTCGATACCCTCCTGCGCACCAACAGCATTCCCGATCCTGAAGCCATCTGGTGGGACATCCGCCCCCACTCCCAACAGCAGGACCCGTCGCGCCCTCGCACGGACGACGTAGGAAACGCCCAATCCAAAACGCCCGCAACCGAACAGGCCGCACTTGAAATTCGGGTCTGCGACGCCCTGCCCGACATCGACGACGTACTCGCCGTCGCCGCCCTGATCCAGGCGACCGTCGCCTGGATGGTGGGCCTGCGCCATCGCAACATGTCCTTCCGCCTCTACGACCGCACGCTAATCGCCGAGAACAAATGGCGCGCCGTGCGCTACGGGCTTCAGGGAAAACTGCTCGACTTTGGTATTGAACAGGAAGTGCCCATTCACGACCTCCTGCACGAGCTACTCGAGCGGGTCGAACCCGTGCTGGACCGCCTCAACTGCCGCGAAGAGGTCTCCCACATCCACACCATCATGCAGCGCGGGGCCAGTTCGGAACAGCAACGCACTGTCTGGCGGCAAAACGGCGAAGACGGCAAAGCAGTCGTCGATTTTCTCGTTTCGCAGACGGAGCAGAGCCTATGATTGAACGACCGCAACTGACGCTCGGCATCGAAGAAGAATATCAGGTCATCGATCCCGAAAGCCGCGAGCTGCGCTCCTTCATCACCCAGTTCATCGAAGATGGCAAGATGGTGATGGTGGAGCGGGAGATTAAAGCGGAGCTGCACCAGTCAATGGTGGAATTGGGCACACCGGTTTGCGCATCACCCGCTGAAGCCAAAGAGGAACTCCTCCGCCAAAGGGCTTTCATCAGCCGCCTCGCCCAGGAAAGAGGACTGGCAATCGTAGCCGCGTCCACGCACCCCTCGAGCCGCTGGTCCGAGCAGGAAGTCACCCCCTTTCCCCGTTATCAAGGCGTCCTGGAGGAGATGCAACTGCTGGCCCAGCGGCTGCTCATTTACGGCATGCACATTCATGTCGGCCTCGAGGACACGGACTTTGCCATCGACACGATGAATGTCCTCCGCTACATGCTGCCCCACCTTCTGGCCCTGAGCGCGAGCAGCCCTTTCTGGCAGGGCCAGCCAACCGGCCTCAAAAGCTACCGCGCCGTCGTCTTCGAGGACTTCCCCCGCAGCGGCATTCCCGACGTCTTCCCCAACCGCGCCGCCTATGAGAGCCTCATCAGCACCCTCTCAAACACCGGCTGCATCCCCGACTCCAGCAAAATCTGGTGGGACGTGCGCCCCCACAGTCTCTACCCCACCCTCGAATTCCGCATCTGTGACATCTGCCCGCGCGTCGACGAGGCAATCGCCATCGTCGCCCTATGCCAGGCCCTCGTGCTCTGGCACTGGAAGCTGCGCCAGCGAAACGTCACCTTCAATGTCTACACCAAGGAGCTGATCGACGAGAACAAATGGCGTGCCGCCCGCTACGGGCTGGACGGCAAGATGATCGACTTCGGCAAGCAGGAGGAGCTGCCCGCCCGCTCCCTGCTGCGCGAACTGGTCGAACTGGTCGGCGAAGAGATCGTCGAACTGGGCAGCGAAAAAGAGATCGCCCCCATCGAACAGATCCTCGCCAACGGCACCAGCGCCGACCGCCAGCTGCGCGTCTACAACGAATCAGCCGGCGACGTCAAAGCCGTCGTAGACCACCTCGCCGCCGAAACCATAGAGGGCCTGTAGACCTGCACAGCTGCAGGCCCCGCCGCATCATCCCCCTCGGGCGCAGTCCAAAATGGGCGTGAACTTTCGTACACCTCTGGCAAAGACTGAGCTAAAGGCAATTCGCGTCCCCAAGCAGAGCAAGCGCCGTTCCCTCTGACCACTGACCACTAACCACTGCAGTTTGGCGGTCGGGCCTTCGGCCCTCCCTTGTGCGGGGGGACTCCCCCCGCAACGCCCCCCCAACACCATGCCACGTTGGCGCCGCGTCGCCGGCGAACTGTCTATGCCGCCGGTCGACCACCCACGTCGTGCCGCGAAGCCGTCCGACGTGACCACGGTAGGGGCAGGCCTTGTGCCTGCCCACTCTTTCCCCAAAATCGGATTGCACCCATCTCCCTCCGTAAAACTCGTCCGAGTTTACCATCTGCAGCCGCTTTCAATCTTATGCAGCTGCAGACCAATCCCTCGACCCCACCGGTTGGCTTCCTCGGCCCATTAGGGCACGCCTCCTCCTGAGTGCCCGCCTGCATGATCTGCCGCCATTCATGAATTGCTGGCATCAACCCCCACCACCGTGTTAGAATATATGTGCCAATCGCACCGCCGCAGCCTCTATACCGAAGGAAAGCGCATGGAATCCTCTGAGCAGGCGCCGGGCACGCCTCAACCACAGACAGATCAACCCCTGTCAAACAGAGCCACCCAAACCGAAGTCGTCTCGCCGAACCGCACGCCGGACAGTTCCTGGGCGCCGGATAACGGACGTCGAGTCACGCTCGAAGAGTACTGGGATAAGTGGTATGAAAATCCCTACCCGGATCTCGACGTCAGTTACGAGTGGAATAACGGCATACTGGAGGCCAAACCCTTACATAATGGCCCCGAAATCCGCCTTTGCAACTGGTTCCTCACCCTCCTGCTCCGAAACGTGGAGACTTATGGTCACGCGTCTCTGATCAACCTGGAAACCGGTTTTGTTCTGAAGATCCAAGACGAATCCGACCCCAAAGGTGAGCGCGTCCAGGTGCGCAAACCGGACATAGGCGTGATTCTTAACGCCAACCCCGTGTCGTGGGGAGCGATCGATCAACGACACTTTGACGGAGTCTGCGACATAGTTGTCGAGTCAGTGTCCGATTCGACGCTTGCTGAAGTTCTACGTGATACGGTGGAAAAGAGAGAGGACTATGCCCTGGGCGGTGTAAAGGAGTATTACATCCTGGACCCAAAGGGTGAACGTATGCGATTCTACAGTCTCGAGTCGAGCGAACAGTATGTAGAGATCCCGCCCGACGTGAATAATGTAATTCGTTCAGATGTATTGCCCGGTCTTCAATTCCGGCTGGAGGATCTTCAGCGCAGACCTAGGCTGGAGGAGTTGGCCCTGGACGATGTGTATTCTGAATACGTGATTCCGGGATTCCAAGCCGCTGTAACAAGGGCTGCAAAGGCTGAAGAACGACTGCTGGAATTGGAGGCTGAATTGGCCAGACTCCGCGAACGGTCCTCTTGAACCTTTTCGCAACTGCAATACCGCATTCCATCTGCAACCCTCAGCGGCCCGAGAAATTGCCCTCTCACGACAAATAACTCAAAACTGCCGTTACGATTCAGGCCCTGACCACTGCAGTTCGGCGCGACCGGCCGCAAGCGGCCTCCTCACGCCCCCTTCACTCCACCCACAACTTCACAATCTCATCCGCATCAAACCGCGGCAGAGCCACCCGTCTTCCCTCCCGTAACCCGTAAACCCCCTCCCCCGTCGGCAAAACGCGCCCAATAACCCGCCCCTGCCACCCAATCCTCCGCCACAAACCCTGCACCGCGTCCACATTCTCCGGCGCAGCCGCTGCCAGCAACCCGCCCGACGCGATCGTACCCAGCGGATCCAGCCCGAACGCCGCGCACGCCGCCGCCGTCAACCGCGTCACCGGCACCGCCGACAGCTCCACCTCCAACCCGCACCCCGAAGCATCAGCCAGCTCCCACAATCCCGTCGCCACACCGCCCTCCGTCGGATCGTGCATCGCCGTCACCAGCTCCGCTTCCGCCGCTGCCAGCGCCGGCCCCAGCACACTGATTCCCGGCTCGTACAGATAGTTCGCCGCCTCATCCAGCTCCGCCTCCGACCAACCCTGCTCCAGCAACGTCTCCCGCATCTCCCGTGCAATGATCGACGTCCCCTCAACCCCCGCGCTCCCCGCCAGCAGCACCGCGTCCCCGGGCCGGCAGCCGCCCGTCCGCACCACCTTGCCCCGTGCCACCTCTCCCAACAGCGTCCCCGCCACAACCGGCTGATTCACCGCAGCCGTCACCTCCGTATGCCCGCCCGCCACCACAACGCCCAGCGCGCGGCAGGCAGCACCTAACTGGTCACAGATCCCCCGGACTTCTTCCTCCGTCGTCCCTTCAGGCAGCAGCACCGTGGGCAGATAGAAGCGCGGCCGCGCCCCGCACACCGCCAAATCATTCGCGCAGACATTGACCGCGTAATACCCGATCTCGTCCGTGGCAAAAGTAATCGGATCGCTCTTGGCCGCGAGCAACCTGTCCCCGCCGTCCCGCTGCGCCCGCCCCGCCTGCCCGCGTGTGGAAGAAGCTCCCTCCGCCGAAACTCTGCCAATCTCAATAATAGCCGCGTCCTCGCCCACGCCCGGCCCCAGAAAGAGGTCGGGGTCATCGATCGGAAGAGTAGAGATCAGCTCCGCCAGCAGTTCTGCCGGTAGCTTCCCGGTTGGAAGAGATGAAGAGTTCGTTGACATGTCGATCTCCTGCTTGTCCCGCTCAATGCTGGCCGCCGCCGGCAACTCAGATGCTGTTCGCCGCTCGCCGCACGGTCCCGATTTTCGAGGCCAACTCAATCCTGTGCTATCATTCCCCGAAGCGAACAAAGGGCCTGCAAGAGGCAACGGCATTTCTGGCAAAGCCCATCCCTCATATGGGGCGCGCTTGGGCCTATGGTCCGGGCAGACGTCGCAACCAAATGTTACAACCACAAAACTACCCGCAGTTCATCGGGAAGGCCCTCCTCCTGGAACCCGACCCTTTCGTAGAAATGGTCGACGACGACAATCCCTGGATCGAGGGACTCTTCCTGTGCGCCTGCATCGGTGTTCTCGTCGCCGTCGCCCAACTCATCGGCAGTCTTCTCCTGACCGCCTCACTGCCGCCCTCGGATGCCCTCCTGAACACAGTATTGCAGATCCTCAGGCAGGGCGCCTTCAGTGGCGAAACCCAGTTCGAGTTGGAACGCTCCCTGCTCAGCGCCTGGCCTCTCATGCTTGCCTTCAGCGGCTACGACAGCGCCGGATTCCGCGTCATGATGCTGGCAACGACCCCGCTCGGTATCATTGGCCAGTGGCTCCTCTTTGGCTTCATCAGCCACCTGCTTGCCCGCGCAGCCGGGGGGCAGGGCTCTCTTCACCAGACCTTGGGCGCCGTCGCTCTCAGCAACGCCCCCCGCCTTCTCTATCTGTTTACCGCTATACCCTTCGTCTCCGTCAACCCGGTCCTCATTCACGTTTGGGGCGTTCTGATCGCCTATCGCGGGCTGGAAGTGGCCCACGAACTGCCCACCGGTCCGGCTGCCCTGGTGGCCGTCGGCGCCTGGCTTCTGCTCATTCTCGCCAGCACCGTTGCCGCCATTGCCTTTGGAGCGCTGTTCGTTCTTGCGGGGGCCAGTCTGTGAACCTGCGCCACTGGTTGCCTTCCCCCCAGAAAATGAGTGACGCTGTCCAGTTGCGCGCCACCGGTTTTACAGACATCTCCATGCGCCAATCCTTGGGCATGGTCTTCATTCTTGGCCTTTTGGCCGGCTTTCTGCCCTTTCTGGTCAACTGGGAGCAAGCCGCATCGGCCGGTAGCGCCCTACCCCTCGCACGTGCAAGTGCGCAGGCGGCAGTCCTCAGGGAAATACCGCTCAACTATGTCTCCGCTCTATTCGATCCCGACTACCAGGGCGACTTTGTTCAAGTGATCGCCGGCCTGCCCCAGCCTCTGCCCGGCTGGCTGGCCGCCTTTCTCAGCGCCTTCGGCGAATGGATCAACTGGCCCCTGCGCTGGCTCGCCGCCTGGATCGTTTACGGCGCCCTGGTGATGGCCTGCAACAAGGCTCTGGGTGCAACCAACCGCTTGCAACCCTTCTTCGCTGCCACCGGCTTTGCCGCCGCGCCTCTGCTCCTCATCGGCCTCTCGCCCATCCCCTGTCTGGGCCGCTTCTGCAGCCTGGTCGGTGTCATCTGGGCCTTCTTCGTCTACGCCAGAGCCAATGAGGAAGTTACTTGTCTGCCCCGTCAACGGTCCTTGGCCGCCGTCCTTCTTCCCCTCCTGTTAATTCTGATTGTCAGCCTGATTGCACTAGTCTCTATCGCCCTGCTCACCTATCTGTTCGTCGCCGGAATCTGAACGCCGCGTCTTTGGAGGCATAGCAAGCCCTGTTCTCCGTCGCCAGAAACTGCCCTCCACAGGGGCGGCCCCAAAAGCCGAAAACTCACGAGAGGAGTCGAAATGTATCCCCAGAGTGAAATTCTCTTTCCACATCGGGCCATCAAACCGCTGGGCCGGGAACGCGGCGCCGAATGGCAGGAACTGGTCAATCAAGTAGCAAGCCAGCGCGATGGGAATGAGGACACGCTTGCCTTCTCTCTCATGATGATCCGTCTCTGCGGCTGCCTCAACTGCGACCAGAGCAGCTATAAGGCCTCCCTGGGCTGTGTCACCTGTGCACAACGCGTCGTCTGTGCCCAGAATGGCTCCGACCTCAAACTTCGCCAGACCTTCGAGCAGACGCGCCACGAAATCAGACAGCGGCTGGTCCCCAACCCCAGCTGACAAGCGCAACACGAAAAAGAAGGCGAGCTGTCACGCCCCCCCACTGTGCAGCGCGTAACGCATCTACCCAAAAAACTGCAAAGGCGCGAGCCGCACAGCTCACGCCCTTCCTCACCTTCTCCTGTAACCTGTCTACTACTGTCAGTCGCCCCCGCCGGCCATCACTGGACCGGTAGGAGACCGAGTTTCTACCTGCTCGCCCGGCTACCTCTCAAATCATCTTCAATACCTGTTGCGCCAGCACCGTCCCTTCGGCCAGCAACGTCGCCACAGCTTCGTGCGACGAGGCTTCCGCATAAATACGCAGCAGCGGTTCCGTTCCGCTGGGCCGGATCAACAGCCAGCTGTTGTTCGTCAGGATGAACTTCACGCCGTCCTGGTTGTTCACCTGCGCAACGCTCGTCCCTGTCAGCGCGCTCGGTCGGTTCGCGATCAATCCCTCCACCAGGTCCGCCTTCGGGAACGGCTTCACCGCCCGGTCGTCGCGGCCGTAGCAGAACTGCCCCATATACGGCCTTCCCATCAGCTCGTCGATCAGCATGCCCAGCGGCTTGCGACGCTTCGCCACCAACTCGGTCAGAAGCAGTCCCATCAGCAACCCGTCCCCCTCGGGAATGTGACCGAGTATGCTGATGCCCCCGCTCTCCTCTCCGCCCAGCAGCACCGGCTCCTGCAGCATCAGATCGCTGATGTAATGAAAGCCCACCGGCGTCTCGTGCACGTGCAGCCCGTAGTGCGCCCCCAGACGGTTCAACATCTGCGTAGTGCTGACCGTCTTGGCGATGCTCCCCCGCAGCGACCGGTCCTGAATCAGATAGTCCACCAGCAGAGCCATAATCTGATGCGGATCAATAAAACGTCCGTCCGGGTCGATCGCCCCAATGCGGTCGGCGTCGCCGTCAGTAGCCAGCCCCAGATGATACTTGCCGGTAGCCATCTCCGCCACCAGTGGCTGCAAATGCTGCGCGATTGGCTCTGGGTGAATGCCGTTGAAACCCGGATTCATCTCGTTCCGCAGCTCTGTTACCTGGCACTCGGCCCCCTCCAGCAGCCGCCGCAGATAAATCCGTCCCGCCCCATACATCGCATCGACGGCGACCGAGAGCCCGGCCCGTTCGATCGCATCAAAGTCCACCAGGTTCCGCATCTGGGACCGGAAGGCCGGCAGCGGGTTGAAGCGTTCGATGATGCCGGCTTTGATCGCCTGATCATAGTCCAGCCGCCTCGGCTGCTCTCCCCGCCCCTCGCGCAGATGAATGCGCCGCTCCACCTCCCTATGCGTGGCCCCGCTCGCCGAGCCGCCGTACGACGCCTTCAACTTGATTCCGTTATAGCGCGGCGGGTTATGGCTCGCCGTGATCATCACGCCGCCGTCAGCCCACTTGTCAACGATCGCATACGAGATCATCGGCGTCGGCGCATCGGCCTGGCTCAACCAGACCCGGATGCCGTTTCCGGCCAGTACCTCCGCCACCGCCACCGCGTACCGATCACTCAAAAACCGTGTGTCAAACCCCACGACCAGCGAAGGCTGCAACCGCGGCAGACCCCGGAACTGGTCGTTCGTAACATCCGCAATCGCCTGCGCGACCTTGCGCACATTCTCAAATGTGAAATCTTCGCTAATGACGGCTCGCCAGCCATCCGTCCCAAACTTGATCGACAACTCTCATCCTCCGCGGCACTGCTATTCGAGCGAGAACGCTCTCTCGCTTCTTACTCTTACGTTCCTAATTTTCGAAATACTGGGCACGCTTCCGCTTCAAAAACTCGATGCTCTCTCGCATCTCTTCCATGCCGTTGATGCCGTCCTCTATGCTGACCCAGCCCCCGAATCCCCTGTCCCGCAGGATCGAAAAGATGGTGTCATAGTCGTTGCTTCCCTGCCCTGTAATGCCGTGCTGGAGTTTATCGGGATACCCGATCAGGCCGTCCGGCAACAGCACCTCCTCCAGTGTCGTCCCCTCTACCAGAAAACGGTCGCTGGCGTGCATCGTGATGACCCGATCCGCCACCAGCCTCAGCAACTCGACCGGGTCGTCCCCGGCAACCAGCGCATTCGAAGGGTCATACTGTACGCCGAAGTACTCCCGTTCCGGAATGGCCTTCAGCAACTCTACAAAGATATCCGCCCTCTGTGCAAATTCAGGGTATTGCCAGTATCCATCCTTATAGTGGTTCTCTAGCCCAAGCACAACATCGTTCTCTCTTGCAATATCAATGCATTCCAGAATGCACTCCACCACCCACTCCAAGCCCTGCTCGACCGACACGCCCGGTCGTCTCTGTCCGGAGAGCACGCGGCACACCGCGCCAGGACCCCCCAGCCGTCGGGTGATCCCAATCATCAGGGCTTCCCGCTCCACAGCCCGCTGCCGCGCCCCCGGGTCGGGGTCGGTGAAATCCGGCGAACAGCACAGCATCGGCATCGCAAAACCGGCCCCCTCGATCGCTTCCCCGATCGAATCGATATAGGCGTCGTCCAGGCTCCAGAAAAACCCTTCGTACATCTCCAACCCCTCGGCTCCAAGCTCGCCTGCCTGTTCGATCCAGTCGAAGACCGACATCGTGCGGTGCAGTGAAATATCGTCCAGATAGCACTTGGGAAACGCTGCGATTTTCATCGGGTCGTTCGCGTGGTCTTTTCTATGTATTCAGTCAATCACACGGTTCAAAGATCGGACAAGCGCACTAGTCGATTTTGCGTCTATCACATCTATCCGATTCATCTACGGTTTCAAAATGATTTTGACGAGGTCATTCTCGCCCGCGGCCAAGCTGCGAAACAGATCCGGACCGTCTTCCAGCGGTGCAGTCATCTCCACCAGCGGATCCACATTCAGCCGTCCCGACGATAGGGCTTCAATGGCCGCCGCAAAATCGGTCTCGTCAAAGCCGTAGGAGCCGCGCACGCTCATCTCCCGCGTCACAATGCTCTGCATGTCCAGCTCGATCATCGGCGCATTGTTTCCGATCCAGGTTACGTTGCCCCCGTTGCGCGTGGCCTCAACCGAAAGTTGCGCCGTCGAACTGATGCCTACCGCCTCGAACGCCACGTCCACGCCCCCGTCCGTCATCTCCCGGATCGCCGCGGCCGCGTCCGTCTCGTCTACGTTGATGACCGCGTCTGCGCCCAACTCCTCTGCCAGCTCCAGCCTGTGAGCCGAACGGTCAACCGCAACTACCGTCCCCGCCCCCTTCAAGCGTGCCGCCAGCATCGCCAGCAGGCCGATCGGCCCAACGCCAACGACTGCCACCTTCTGCATCGGGTTGATAGGTGTAATGCGGGCCGCGTGCAGCGTCACCGCCATCGGTTCGCACAGTGCCGCACGTTGCCAGCTCAGTCCGGCCGGCTTGCGAAATAACTGCGACGTCCGCACCGCAACGCGTTGTGCATACGCGCCGTGCTCGTTCATGCCTGTCAGCCGCCTGTTCGGAGAAAGGTTGATCGGATACGGGTCCACACCTGGGGCAACTGTGAAAAGAGGCATGACCACGACGCCGTCGCCGACAGCGTAGCCTTCCACACCCGGCCCCAGTTCGCCGATCGTGCCTGCAAACTCATGGCCCATCACAATGCCCGGCGTGCGCCGCCCGCTCTTACCGGTGAACCCGTGCACGTCCGAGCCGCAGATACCCACCGCCTCGACCTCCACAACCACCTGCCCCGCCGCCGCCGCAGGCTCCTCAATCTCCTCCACCGGCATCTCCCACGGACCCCGGAACATCAATGCTTTCATCTGAACGAATCCTTTGCCGAGAGGCCGACCTGTCAACGCGTCCCCTGCTGCTGGCCCGCTGTCAATGGCCTGAACCCCGGAAACCGTTGACGATCAGACTGTCCTGCGCCCGCCCACCTGTCCGGAAACAAGGCAAAGAAACGCATGGGTAAACGCACAGTGTGCCATCGCCGCGCAACCCACCTCAGACCGACCCAAACCAGGCCACTTTGATTTTCAGGGTGACTGAATTGCCAAGACTGTCTCTCACCTAAAAGCGGTGTCGATAAGTTCCCTCTTGATCCTTGCATCTTGTCACGCCATCCCCATTTTGTCAATGCCAACATCTGATAGAATGCATCCCAAAATGGGGGCGAGCTCTCGCAATTCTCTGGCAGTGACCAAACCAGGGTCAGTCCGCAATCCGGTCTGCCGCAGAGGAAACAGCACCTCTCACTCCTCACTTCTCTTCACTCTCTCCTCGCATTTGGGCGGTCGGGCCTTCGGCCCTCCCTTGTGCGGGGGGAAACCCCCCGCAACGCCCCCCTCAACACCATGCCACGTTGGCGCCGCGTCGCCGGCGCACTGTCTTTGCCACCGGTCACCCACCCACGTCGTGCCGCCAAGCCGTCTGCCGTGACCACGGTAGGGGCAGGCCTTGTGCCTGCCCACTCTCTCCCCAAAATTGGACTGCACCCATCTGATATGGAGCCGCCCCGATCTGTGGTCGCTCCCGCCGATAAATCGCCCAGCCAGCTTCCTTACCCCAACAACAACCCCCCGTAGGGGCGCCCCTTGTGGGTGCCCTTCACCCCCCCAACTCCGGCGATCCCCCAAACCCTCTTCCCGCACACGAGCATCAATGCAAAAGCATATTTACCCATTGCGCCCCCAACAGGTATGATAAATAAATCCGTCTGAACCGCTAAAGAGCCGGACCGCCTGACCAAAATCTCCTGCCCCGCCCAAAAGGCAACTCGCGTGGAAAGCACCCCTGTCCCAATCCTCCGCCGGATTGGCATACGCAGAAAAAACGAATCCGAATCCGAACCGGTTCCCGCCGCAGGGCAGGACCTGTCTTCGCAGCAGGCCTGGCTCATCCTCTACGCGTTGATGATACCCTCAACCATCATGCCGCTCAGCTCATCCATGAGCCGCGTCGCCCTCCCCGTCCTGCGCGACGCCTTCACCATGAACGCCGAGGTCGTCGCCTGGACCTCCAGCGCATTTACCCTGCCCTACATGATTCTGATGCCCGTCTACGGCCGCCTGAGCGACGGCGTCGGCCGCCGCCGCCTCATCCTGGCCGGCATCGCCATCTTCTCCGCCGGATCGGCCATGGCCTTCTTCGCAACCAACCTCACATGGCTCATGATAGGCCGCGCCGTCCAGGGATTCGGCATCGCCGGCATCATGCCCCTCGGCATGGCCTACATCGCCACCATCTTCCGCGAAGGCGAAAGGGGCAAAGCCCTTGGCACCTGGGGTTCAATCGGCCCTCTGACCGCCGCAATCGGCCCGTTTTTCGCCGGCTTCCTCGTCGACGCCTGGGGCTGGCGGGCCGCCTTCGGACCCGCTCTCCTGCTCGGCCTCCTGGGCCTGTTCGCCGTGAGGCAATGGGTTCCCGCCGGCCTTAGCAATGTACGGCCCCGCTTCTGGCGCACCTTCGACTGGCCCGGCGTCCTTCTGCTCGCCGGCGCCCTTACCATGGGGCTCTTCTATCTCTCCAGCCGCCCCATCACCGGCGTAGCCCCGCTGCGGGACTGGCGCCTGTTGGGCGCGTTACTGCTCTGTTTCGTCGCCTTCCTCGTCTGGGAGAAGCGCCGCCCCGATCCCTTCGTCTCACTGAATATCTTCAGATACCGCAACTTCAGTTTCGCCTCCCTCTGCGCCTCCATGCGCATGTTGGTAATGGGCGGGTCCAGCTTCCTGATTCCGCTCTATCTCGTCGATATCCACGATCTCAGCCCAGGCTACCTGGGCCTGATCCTGACGATCAACCCCGGCGCGATGACCCTGATGGTGCGCTTCGGCGGGCTCGCCGCCGACCGTTGGGGCAGCCGCTGGCCCGTTCTCGCCGGCCTCAGTGGGCAGGCGCTTGCCGTCTTTCTCTTCTCCCAACTACCCGCCTCCGCCCATATCGGCATGGTCCTCCTCCTGCTGGCACTCCAAGGCCTCAGCGTCGGCACCATGCTCGCCGCACTGCATCAGGCCGCCATGTCCGAGACCGACGAGGAAGAGATGGGCACGGCCGCCGGTGTCTATAGTATGATTCGCTTCGTCGGCGTCGCCATCGGCACTGCGCTGGCCGGTGTTCTCCTGCACACCGCCCTGCAGCGCGGCCTGTCCGACATCGAAGCCTACCAGCAGGTATTCCTGATCATTGGCCTGGCCGGCCTTGTCGGTATCACCACCAGCCTGGGGCTGCGCACCCGCAAATCGGCAGAGGCGAATCCATAATCCGCTCAAACGCAGACGCCAGACGGCTTGCCCTCGGCAGGACGCAGGAAAGCGCCAAATGACAACTCGGGGACAAGCACACAAAACTCCCCCGACATCTCGACAAGACAGCTCGCAATGAAAAAAATCACGACGCCTGCGGGCAGAATAAGGCCACTTCTCACACGAATTCCGCCACCGGCGACCATGCTGCGTCCATACTAAGCGTTCTCTCCGTGGCCATCCATGGACAAAAAGGTGTTCTTCGTGGCCCTCCGTGGACTGAGAGGTGTTCTTAGCGGCCCTTCGCGGAAAAAAAGGTGTTCTCCGTGGACAGTCTAGGTTTCACCCCCTCTATTCTCAGTTAGGACAATCGTCAACGCATGCCAGCCTCCCATCAGGAGAAAACCATGTTTCCCAACCTCAGCCCCGGAGCCATCGGCATTAACGTCCCCTTCAGCGAAGCCGTCCAACTTGCTCGCCGTTTCCGATATGGCGGTCTGGACGTCTCAATCGCCGAACTCCAGCGAATTGCAGCCGAACAGGGCGCCGGCGCCATCAACGAACTGATGGAGGACGCCGGCCTCCAATACGGTGTCTGGAGTATGCCCGTCGCCTACCGCGACGACGAAGACAACTGGCGACAGGGACTCGCCGAACTCCCCGCCCAGGCCGCGCTCGCCAAAACGCTCGGCGCCGACCGTACATCCACCTACATCGCGCCCGCCCATGACGATCGCTCCTGGGACGAGAACTACGAATTTCACCTCGTGCGTCTGCGTCCGATCGCCGAAATCCTGGCCCAACACGGAATCCGTTTCGGCCTGGAATGGGTCGGCCCCAAAACTCTGCGCGACGAAAAGAAATATTCGTTCATCCACACCATGGAAGGCGCCCAACAACTGGGCGCAGACCTCGAATCAGAAGTCGGCCTGCTCGTAGACATCTTTCACCTCTTCACCAGCCACACCGATGTCTCGGCCGTCCGCAACCTCACCAACGCACAGGTCGTAAATGTCCACGTAAACGATGCCGTCGCCGGCCGCAGCGCAGACGAGCAGATCGACTTCGAACGTACCCTTCCCGCCGAGACCGGCCTCACCGACATTGCCGGTTTCCTGCAAGCGCTCGACGCCATCGGCTACGACGGCCCCGTGACTGTCGAACCCTTCAGCCAGCGTATCCGCGACCTCGCCCCCGCCGACGCCGCCCAGGCCACGGCCGAATCCCTGGAAAAGTCCTGGCAACTAGCCGGCCTCAACAGATAAGCCCACCGAAGGGGCAGCCCTTGTGGCTGCCCACCCGTAACTACACTCTGCCAGCCGAAAAAACGTCAACCCACCGTATGAGCAACCCTTGTTGTTGCCCCTCTAGCCGCATCTCGCTACAATAAAAAAACACCGGGCCCCAGGAACTGCCTGCCAGCCCCGGTCAAATGCAAATGTACACCCGCTTCGTTATCCCCCAACGGAGGAACCAATGCTCGCCAAAGTGCGCAGCTGTGCCATTGTAGGTCTGGATGCCGAACAGATCGAAGTCGAAGTCGATATCACCAACGGGCTCGAACGGCTGACCGTCGTCGGCCTACCCAGTGCCGCAGTGCGCGAAAGCGGCGAACGTGTTCGCTCCGCAATCGCCAACAGCGGTTTCTTCTTTCCCCAACATCGTCTCACCGTCAATCTTGCCCCCGCCGACCTGCGCAAAGAAGGCCCGGCCTACGATCTTCCCATCGCCCTCGGCATCATGGCCGCCACCCGCCAGGTCCTCGCCGAACTGGACGACGCCCTGATCGTCGGCGAACTGGGCCTGGACGGCTCCGTCCGCCCCGTAAACGGCGCCCTGTCCATGGCCGCCATGGCCCAAAAAGAGGGTTACCGGCGCCTCTTCGTTCCCCAACCCAACGCCTCCGAGGCCGCGCTCGTCGAGGGCATCGAAGTCTTCCCCGTCGGTCATCTCAACGACATCGTGGCCCATCTCTCCGGCCAAAAGGAGATTCCTCCCCAGAACGCGACCGCCTTCGACCTCGCGCAGGAAATCGTTCACGCCGTCGACTTTCAGGACATTCGCGGCCAGGAGCACGCCAAACGCGCTTTGGAAATCGCCTGCGCCGGCAGCCACAACGTGCGCATGGTAGGCCCGCCCGGCAGCGGCAAAACCCTCATGGCCCGCGCCCTGCCCTCCATCCTGCCCGCAGCCACTTTGTCCGAGTCACTCGAGATCACCCGTATCTACTCGGTCGCCGGCGAACTGAACGGCGCCGGCCCCCTCATCCGCGCCCGCCCCTTCCGCGCACCACACCACACCATCAGCCACGCCGGCCTCGTCGGCGGCGGAACCATGCCCCGCCCCGGCGAAATCAGCCTCGCCCACCGCGGCGTCCTCTTCCTCGACGAGCTTCCCGAGTTCGGCGCCAAAAACCTCGAAGGCCTGCGCCAGCCCCTCGAAGACAAGATCGTCACCATCAGCCGCGCCTCCGGCACCCTCTCCTTCCCCGCCAACTTCATGTTCGTCGCCGCCATGAACCCCTGCCCGTGCGGTTTCTATGGTGACGACCGCAAACCCTGCAGCTGCTCGATGTCCACCGTCCAGCGCTACCAGGGCCGCATCAGCGGCCCTCTCCTCGACCGCATCGACCTGCACGTTGATGTAGCCCGGGTGCCCTTCCAAAAGCTGTCCGGCCTCGATACCGGCGAACCCTCCACCCACGTCCGTCGCCGCGTCGAACGCGCACGCGCCCGTCAACAGGAACGCTTCGCCCAGCAGGACAAAACCCAAATCGTCGTCAACGGCGACATGGGTCCGGCTGAGGTCCAGCGCTATTGTCAACTGAAAGAGAACGGCAAAAACCTGATGCAGGCCGCCGTCCGCCAGATGGACCTCAGCGCCCGCGCCTACCACCGCATCCTCAAACTGGCCCGCACCATCGCCGACCTCGCCGGCGAAGAAGAAATCGACACCCCGCACCTCGCCGAAGCCCTGCAATACCGACCCCGCCTGACAATGTAAACCAAACCCGCCCCACCCTCCCCAAGACAAAGCAGTCCCAGCCAATCCGCGTCCATAAAATAAGGAGAGCGCCCGCGCCTCTCTCCCCGCCCATCCCCGATCAACTTCCGCATTCACTGATCACTAACCACTAACCACTGCAGTTCTGTGCGGTCGGGCCTTCGGCCCTCCCTTGTGCGGGGGGATTCCCCCCGCAACGCCCCCCCTCGCTAGCGACCCTGCTCATTCTTCCCCAGCATCCTGTTTATCGAACGGTATCTTCCCCCCACATGCCATCTCCCCACCACCCACTGACCACTGACCACTGACCACTGCAGTTCGCGCCCTAACCGAAAACAAGCACTTGACGCCCCGCGCCTGTCTGTGGTATACAATCCGTAGTCAAATCGTTGAGGCCGCGTATCCGAAACGTTGGACTGTTCCTGACGGTTATTTCACCGAGTAGCTCGCGACAGGGATAATCAACCACGAATCCGCTGCCCCAATGAGGAAGTTGTCGAACACGTTCCACGCAACTTTGTCCTAGTTTCTCAAGTCCTGAAGTCTATTAGCCATCCCAATTCGCCCACTTGGCATTCCCCGCCAACGCGGCCGTTGACGATCTGTTTGAATTCATCCACCACCAAGGAGAGTTGAAACCATGACGCTTACAAGGAAGTCCCTTGGACTCACCGTCTTCCTCATTTTGCTTCTCGGGCTGCTCGCAGCCTGCGCTGCCCCGGCCGCGACCGAATCGGGCACGATGGCAGAGGAAGAAGCAGCAGCAGAAGAAGAAATGGCGGCCGAACCCACCGAGCCGTGGTACGATGAGGCAGACGTGGATAGCACCACTATTAACATCTGCACCGACTCACCGCCCAAGTACGGCGGCGAGATTGTCGTGGCCGGAGGCGCAGGCGCCATGCGGGGCAGCAGTTGGTTCCAGGCCGCGCACGAGGACTACCTCTTTAGCCAGCTGGTCGACCGCGACACGGATGCCGTCACCATCCATCCCGACGTGGCCACAAGCTGGGAGATCTCCGAAGACGGCCTCACCTATACCTTCCACCTGCGCGACGATGTCCGCTTCCACGATGGAGAACAGTTGACTGCCGACGATGTCAAATTCTCGCTGCAGATGTTCTTCCATCCCGATGTCGGCGCCTCCCACGGCCGCACCTCCGGCATCGATCAGCTCGTCGGCGCCGCGGAATTTGAAAGCGGCGAAGCCGACCACATCGCCGGCATCAAGGTGCTCGACGACTTCACCGTTGAGCTGAATCTGGTCAGACCCCGCAGCAGTGTGCTCAGCAATATTGCTGCCTTCAATATCTGGCCCAGCCATCTGGTCGAGGGCATACCTTTCGCCGAACTCGAAGAAACCGAGTACTCCGTCCGCAATCCGATCGGATCCGGTCCCTTCACGATGGGCGAGTACGAGCCGGATCAGTTCTACATCCTTGAAGCCAATGAGGACTACTACGCCGGCCGCCCCTACCTTGACCGCATCATATTCCGCCTCGGCCTGGGCGGCGCTACCGCCTTCGCCGCACTCGAAAACGGCGAAATTCACATGGCCGGCCGCGTCACCGCAGTCGAATACGAGCGCTATAAGGATGATCCGAGTATCGTCCTCCTTGGCGGTCGTCTCGGCGGTGGCATGACCGTCTGGCCCAACCACAACCGACCCGAGTTTCAGGACGCACGCGTACGCCAGGCCCTGCTCCACGCCCTCGACCGTGAGGCCATGGCCGAGGCCTACTACGGTGAGCTGGCCGACGTCCTCCATCTCCGGTTGACCAATCCCGAGTTCGTTAGCCCCGATATCACCAAGTACGACTACAACCCCGACAGGGCCCGCGAACTCCTGGCAGAGGCCGGCTGGGATGCCGACAAAGAGATCAGCTTCGTCACCTACTATCAAGATGACCAGAACAAACGCATCCACGCTGCCATGCAGCAGTTCTGGGCCGATGTTGGTGTCAAAGTCGATCTTGTTTACCTGGACGGCCCCTCCTGGGTTGCCCGCGTCTATGATAACGATGACTTCGACCTCTCCTACGGCTGCTGCGGCTGGTTCAACCCGGACCAACTTCGGCTCTCCCTCGGCTGTGATCGCAATTGGCCCGCTGGACGCAACGTAGGCCACTACTGCAACGAAGAGTTCGACCAGCTCGCCGAAGGCGCTATGTCCGAACCGGATGCGGCCAAGCGCAAGGAGATGCTCTATCGGGCCACCGAGATCATCACCGCAGAAGCGGGCGAGATTCCCGTCTTCTGGCCGACACGATTCTCGGCCTTCAGCGCCGACGTCTGCAACAACGTCTACCGCCAGTTGGACGAGCCCTTCGCCGAGCGCTACCCGGCCACCTGGTATCTCGCCGGAGAGTAAGAATCCATGAACCCCAGTGGTCAGTGGCCGGCACGGCCACTGACCACCTGTAATTGGCGTCAAACGCGACGATGAATCTATTCGTCGCCGCCCTATCGTCCAGAAGGTATCCGACCGCCGCTTTGAATAAAATTGGGCAACCCATACGTGTGGCGTAGATAATTCAGTCAGACCTTAGAGACTGTGTATCTTAGACACCGATTCCGCCCGAACTATTCTGTTCTTGCCTCTGAGGCAAAGTTAGCGGTCCGAAATCCATTCCACCGTGATGCGCCCTATGACGCCGCTTCGGGCCGTGGCCGCTGTTGGTTCCCTACGTCCAGGAGTTCTCTCCCGACGTCGATGGCCCAGTCTTGTCTGCACCGATGGCTACCCTCGCCAAAGCGCTCGCTTGCGACCTGTTTGGATTCATGTACTCGGCTCGTGCCCACCCGTCGGCGCGCAACGCAGCAACAACTAGGGGGTTGAAACATGTCGATTACAAGGAAGTACCTCGGATTCGCCGTTTTCCTGACATTGCTGGTCGGGATGATCGCAGCCTGTGTCGCGCCGGCCGCGCCTGAATCGGCCGAGATGGAAGAGGCAGATATGCAGGAGGAGACAGCCGCGGAGCCTGTCGAGCCTTGGTACGATGAGGCAGACCTGGATAGCGACCATATGAATATCTGCACCGACTCACCGCCCAAGTACGGCGGCCAGGTGGTGGTGGCCGGCGGCGCCGGCGCCATGACCGGCAGCAACTGGTTCGTCTTCACCGCCCGTGATGACTATCTCTTCAGCCAGTTGATCGACCGCGACACCGATGCGGTCTCCGTCCATCCTGACCTGGCCACAAGCTGGGACGTTTCCACAGACGGACTCACCTATACCTTTAACCTGCGCGATGACGTGCGCTTCCATGACGGTGAGCCGCTGACCGCTGAAGACGTAAAGTTCTCGTTGGAGATGTTCTTCCATCCCGATACCGGCGCCTCCCACGGCCGTACCTCCGGTCTGGATCAGCTGGTCGGCGCCGCCGAATTTGAGAGCGGCGAGGCCGATAACATTTCCGGCATCAAGGTGCTTGACGACTATACCGTTGAGTTGAACCTTGTCGCGCCGCGCGGCAGCGTCCTTCTCAATATGGCCTCCTTCAATATCTGGCCGAAGCATCTCCTCGACGGGATTGCCTACATCGATCTGGGCGATACCGAATACGCCGTTCGCAATCCGGTTGGTTCCGGCCCTTTCACGATGGGAGATTTCGAGCCGGATCAGTTCTACATTCTCGAAGCCAATGAGGATTACTATGCCGGCCGACCCTATCTGGACCAGATCATTTTCCGCATCGGTCTGACCGGCACAACCGCCTACGCCGCCCTCGAGAACGGTGAAATCCACATGGCCGGACGCGTGACCGCAACCGAATATGAACGCTACAAGGACGACCCCAGTATCGTCCTGCTTGGCGATAAAATCGCCGGCGGTCTGACAGTCTTTCCTAACCAGAACAGACCGCTATGGCAGGACGTGCGTATACGGCAGGCGCTCCTCTATTCGCTCGACCGCGAAGCAATGGCCGAAGCCTATTACGGCGACCTGGCGGAAGTGCTACACCTGAGGCTCACCAACCCAGACTTCGTCAGCCCCAATATCGCCACCTACCCCTTCGACCCCGATAAGGCCCGCGCCCTTTTGGAAGAAGCCGGCTGGGATCCCGAGTTGGAGGTGGACTTCATCACCTACTACCAGGATGATCAGAGCAAGCGCATCCACGCCGCCATGCAGCAGTATTGGAACGATGTCGGCATCAAGGTCGACCTCATCTACCTGGATGGTCCTGCCTGGGTCGATCGCGTCTTGGAAAATGACGATTTTCACCTGGCCTATGCTTGCTGTGGCTGGTTCAACCCCGATCAGTTGCGGCTCTCACTGGGCTGTGATCGCGGCTGGCCGGCTGGCCGCAACGCAGGCCACTACTGTAACGAAGAGTTCGACCAGTTGTCCGAAGGCGCCATGTCCGAACCCGACCCGCAAAAACGGAAGGAGATGCTGCACCGGGCCACAGAGATTATCACCGAAGAAGCGGGCGAAATTCCCATCTTCTGGCCGAGGCGGTATTCCGCTTTCAGCGCCGACGTCTGCAACAACATCTATCGTCAGCTCGACGAACCGTTTGCCGAGCGCTACCCGGTGAACTGGTACTTGGCTGGAGAGTAACTAACCGCGAAGCAAGAGTAAAGAGAAGTGGGGCTCGAGAGAACCCCTCCCGTTCCCCACTCCTCTCCTCTGACCCCTGGGACTGCCCATGAACCGCTACATTCTCCGCCGCATCGTCCAGATGTTGCCCGTGCTATTCGGCATCACTGTCATTACTTTTTCATTTACCGAATTGGCCCCGGGCGACGCTGTGGCAGCCATGATCCTCATGGACCCGGAATCGGGTGTCGGAGGAGATGAAGGCTCCCACGCAGACGCGCTGCGCAAAAAATATGGGCTGGACAGGCCGCCTCACGTTCGTTATGTCAGCTGGATGGGCGGCCTGCTCAGGGGCAACCTGGGCGTGCGCATCCGTAGCAAAATCCCCGTCGCTGAAGAGATTTCAATACGTCTCCCTGCCACGTTGCGCCTGATGGCCGCAGCCATGACGATTTCCATTATCCTTGGCATCCCTCTGGGCATTTTCTCGGCCTTGAACCAGTACACAACGCCCGACTATGTGCTCACCTTTCTGACCTTCATTGGCATCTCCGTGCCCGGTTTCTTTGCCGCCATTGGCGCCATCTATCTCTTTTCGCTAAAACTGGGCTGGCTGCCCACCAGCGGCTACTCCTCTATCGGTAAGGATTTCGGCTTGTGGGGCAGCATGCTGGATAGTGGTCGCTACCTCGCGCTGCCTGCCACCGTGTTGGGCCTGGAGACGACAGCCGGCATCATGCGCTACACACGCTCCAGCGTTTTGGAGATCGTGCGTCTCGACTATATCACCGTCGCCCGCAGCAAGGGGCTGAGCGAAAAAGTCGTCATCTTCCGCCATACCCTGCGCAACGCCTTGCTCCCGGTGATCACCATCATCGGCCTGCGTCTGCCAAGCCTCTTCGGCGGCGCGCTGATTATCGAAACTATCTTCAACTGGCCCGGTATGGGGATCCTGTACCTGGACGGCGTGGCAACACGCGACTACCCTCTTATAATGGGTATGGTCCTCGTCTCCGCCCTCACCATCGTCCTCAGCAACCTCATTACCGACCTGACATACGGGGGTATCGACCCCCGTATCCGTTACGAATAGAAGAGAGAGTGCAAAAAAGTGACGATAGAAGAACCGCAGGATAGAGAGGCGAAGACGGAGGAGGGAGAGAATGCATCTGACTCCTCACCCCTGCCTTCCCGCTCCTCTCCTTTGGCTGACACCATCGATCCCGACGAAGGCGGAGCCGCCGCCCAGCGACGCCGCGCCTGGCGTCGCTTCCGTCGCCACAAACTGGCCCTGGCCAGCGCCGTCCTGATGATCCTGCTGATCGTCGTCGCCTTCCCCCTCGCCCCCGTCGTCGCCCCCATCCATCCCCATAGGATCGAGATCCGTGAGATCGGCCTTGCCCCCGGCGAAGAAGGACACCTGCTGGGAACCGACCTCACCGGTCGCGACATCTGGAGCCGCGTCATCTACGGTGGCCGCGTCTCCATGTCAGTGGGCATCGTCGCCGTCTCTCTCTCTATCACCATCGGCACCATCCTGGGCAGCATTTCTGGCTACTACGGTGGCCGCATCGACTCCCTGGTCATGCGCGCGACCGACACGGTCATGGCCTTCCCTACCCTCATCATCCTGATCACGATCGTATCCTTCATTGGCCCCGGCATATTCAACTCCATGCTGGCGATCGGCCTCATCGGCTGGACGGGCGTAGCCCGCCTGGTGCGCAGCCTGATTCTCTCCATTCGTGAAACCGACTACATCATGGCCGCGCAAGCTGTTGGCGTCGAGGAGAAATGGATCATCATCCGTCACATCCTGCCTAATGTGATCGCGCCGATCACCGTTGCCGCCAGCTTCGGCATCGCCGGCGCCATCCTCACCGAGGCAGGCCTCAGTTTTCTCGGCCTCGGCGTCCAGGTGCCCACCCCCAGTTGGGGCAACATGCTCAACGAAGCCCAGAATATCCAGATTATCGAGAGCATGCCCTGGTTCTGGCTCCCGCCCGGCCTCATGATCACTATCTGCGTGCTGGCCATCAACTTCATCGGCGACGGCCTGCGCGACGCCCTTGACCCCCGCATGAGCCTGGACTGATTAGCCGCCGCCACAGAAATCTGTTAAAAGTACTCAACCGGCCTCACACAGCGAACAACCGGCCGCCGCAGTTCGGAGGAAAAGATGATTCTGACGCCCGAGCAAAAGGCAACCTTCTGGCGAGAGGGCTTCCTGCCCTACCCCACCCTTCTCGATGCGCAGGAGCTGGCGCAACTCCAACAGCTGACTGAAGATATCGCTTACGGTCGCGTCAAAATAGCCACCGACATCAAAGGGATTCCTGTCCTCGAAAAAGAGATGGTCGTTGCACGCGGCGAAGTGCAGACCGCCAGCCCTCTCGATGAACTGCGCAAAATCAACTTCCCCTCCTTCATCCATGACGCCTTTCTCGCTGTCGCCAAAAAACCCAAACTCGTCGACCTCATCGCCGAACTCTTCGACGAGCCCGACATTAAGCTTCTCGGCGACCAGATCTTCATGAAACCGCCCGGACACGGCTCGGTCAAGGAATACCATCAGGACTCAGCCTCCTGGCCCTTCCTCATCCCCCAGAACCAGATCACCTGCTGGATCGCGCTCGATGACGCCACCCTCGAAAACGGCTGCATCCGCTGCCTCCCAGGCAGCCAAAACTACGGTCTGCTCCAACTCAAACACCTGCCCCAGCTGCTGACCGAGGAAATGAAAGCCAACGAGGTTCCTGTACCCATACCCGCCGGCGGCTGCCTCCTCTTCCACAGCCTCAACCTGCACCATTCCAGTCCCAACACCTCGACCCAACGCCGCCGCGCCTGGGCCTTGCACTACATGATGGCCAAGACAAAGGACCTGAGCACATCCGAAGAAGTCCATGTTGACTATATCTCAGTGCGGGGTAGATCCTACGCAGGACATGTCTGATTAGTCGGCCAACCGTGCCCCGCGTCGCCTATACCTTCCTCGTTTCTCTGGGTCTCATCGCCTTGGCGGCCAGTTGGCAGGCCGTCTCGAACTACGTCGGCTCTCTGGAAAGTGTGCGCAGATTCGAACTGGAGTTAACCGGTGTGCGCCGGGCCGAAACTGACGATTCCCAACTCACCGTGCAGTTCATCCTGCACAATCGGTCCGATCTGCCGGTCCGGCTCAATAGCTACTTCTTTGATCTGCTCTTGAACGGCACCCGCATCGGCGGCAGCTACAGCACTTGGCGTAACGATCCCGATATCGACCGTTCGCTCTACAGCCGCGCCTCCACCATCGAGCGGACCCTCGCCCCCCGCGAAAGCCTGGACATGGAGTTCCCACTGCAAATATTCGACCTCGATCAGATTATGGCCGCGCAGCAGGAGCATGCCTGGTCCGTTGAGGCCGGATTCCGTCTGGTCCATCCCCACGGGCGCGATGAGCGTCTCTTGCGCCTGCAGGACGCCCTTCCATGAACGCCAGACTTCGACAGAGCCTGGCCGTCTTCGCCGTCGCCGCGATCCTGGCCTATACCGGCTTGATTTCCCTTACTCACTTGAAAGACTATGTCGCCTGGCCGGCCGATATGCTCGCGCTCAGTCTAGCCGCCGCCCTGTCCGGGACTCTGCTGGCCATGGCAGAACCCAAGGCGCTCGTCCTGTTTATCGTGGCCTCCTTCGCAAGCGTTCCGCTCTTTGGCGGCTTCTGGGCCTACGCCTCCTGGGCACTGTTAGGTGACCAAATCACAGCGCTCGACCTCCTTCTTTCCGATGTCGTCTTTACCTATACCTTTCAACGCAGCTTCCTGCTGGTCGCACCCAGTTTGGTGTTTGGACTGTTGGGCGTACTCGGCGTACAGTTATTCTTACCCAAACTACTGCGCCGTTGATCTAACGGAACATAACACATTGAGGCGCGGCGCCCTCTAACTCTGAGGAGACCAACCATGAGCCTGACTGCCGAACAGATTCAGTTTTTTAACGAGAACGGCTACCTGCCCTACGGCCGTGTCCTGTCCGACGACGACATCCAGGCCCTCCGCGAGCGCACTGAAGAAATCGCCGCCGGACGCCTCACCCACGTGCCGTCGAAATATATTCAGTTGGAAGAGCAGTTCCGAGATGGCAAAAAGAAGGCCGATCCACGTATCGACATGATCCGCAAGATGGTCTACCTCTGCTACCACGACGACCTCTTCGAAGCCGTCGCCAAAAAGTCCGAGATCGTAGACGTGATCGAGGTTCTCCTGAGCCCCAATATCAAGCTCTACACCGACCAGCTCATGATGAAGCCCCGCTTCAATGGCACCGTGACCGACTGGCATCAGGACTCCGTCGCCTGGCCCATGTTCGCGCCGCAAAACCATGTCAGCTGCTGGGTCGCCCTCGACGATGCTACCGTCGACAACGGCTGCATGACCGTCATCCCCGGCAGCCACAAGTGGGGCCCGATCTCCCGTGAGTACAAGGACCTGTTCCTGGCCCAGGAGTTTCTGGCCGACCCCGTCCCCGTCGAACTGAAAGCCGGCCAATGCATGTTCCACCATGGCCTCAACTTCCATCGCACCGAAGCCAACACCACCCCCAACCGCCGCCGCGGCTTGGCGCTCCACTATCTCGACGCCGAAACCAGCTACCTCGGCATCGTTGACGAATCCCACCGCAGCCAGGTCGAAGGCACGCCCCGCAGCGGCGACACACCTTTCATGCACATTCGTGGCAAGGAGTTCCCAGGGCGCGTATAACTTTGGCGGTCAGTTCTAAGCGGCCCGACATCGAGTTATATCCGACCCGATTCCACACCTAGGAAAGGCTCCCGATGTCCAATATCCTCCCCACAGCAACCCTTGGTCGTACCGGCTTGGAGGTCACCAGGCTCGGCTTCGGCGCCGGCCATCGCCGCGCCATGAACGACGCAGAGATGGATGCCCAGCTCAACGCCGTCCTCGATGCCGGCATCAACTTCATCGACACCGCCAACGACTACGGTAACAGCGAGGAAATGATCGGCCGCTTCCTTAATCACCGCCGCGATGAATTCGTCCTCGCTACCAAGTGCGGCTGCCATCCCGACGGCCATATCTGGACCAGAGAAAACCTGTTCCGCGGTCTGCACCAAAGCCTCGAACGCCTGCGCGTCGACTGCATCGACATTATGCAGCTGCACAACCCCACCGTGGCCGACTGCGAACAGGGAGAACTGGTGCAGGCGCTGCAGGACATGCGCGCCCAGGGCAAAGTGCGCTGGATCGGCATGTCCACCACCCTGCCCCACCTGCCCACCTATCTCGGCTGGGACGTCTTTGACGTCTACCAGATCCCTTACTCCGCCCTCGAGCGCGACCACGAAGACTGGCTGACCGCAACCGCCCAGGCCGGCGCCGGCACCATCATCCGCGGCGGCGTCGCCCTCGGCAAGCCTGGCGAGGGCATAGGCAGTCCCGACAGATGGCAGGCCTTTACCGGTGCCGGCCTGACCGACTTGAAGCAGGCCGGCGAAAGCGACACATCCTTCGTACTGCGCTACACGCTGACACACCCTGACGTCCACACCATCATCGTCGGCACAACCAATCCCGCCCACCTCGCCGAAAACGCGCAGGCCATCCAGGCCGGCCCGCTTTCCGCAGACGTCTACGCCGAAGCCAAGCAACGTCTCGACCGCAGCGGCGTGACACCAGCCTGAGAGTAATATCCGGGGGCACTGCCCCCATCTTAAGCAGCCGTCAAACCGGCCCGCGGGCATCGGCCGCAAAGGGAGTTCACCATGACCAGTCAACTCAGCAACATTGAGCCCGGTGCGGGAATCCACATCGGCTCCCGCCGCGAGCTGCTCGTCGACGACCATCTCATCGCCGCCCTCTCCCGCGACGCCGAGCTGCGCCTCCACCGCCCCGTCCCCCAGGAGGTCGCCCTCGAAACCGACGCGCCCTGGGAGGGCAACGCCTCCGGATACGTCACCGTCTTCCAGGACGATGACCGCTACCTCATGTACTACCGCGGCTGGCACTTCACCCATGACGCCGGCTCCCTTGAATTCGCCCACCCCGAGGTCGTCTGCCTTGCCGAAAGCAGCGACGGCATCAACTGGAGCAAGCCAAACCTCGGCCTCGTCGAATTCGACGGCTCGCGCAACAACAACATCATCCTCGATGCCCGCGACGACAGCAGTCCGGCCATCAACTTCGTTCCCTTCAAAGACCCCAATCCCGACGCGCCCGCCGCCGAAAGATACAAAGCGCTCGCCAACAACAGAGGATACAAAGGCCTCATCGCCCTCTCCTCACCCGACGGCATCCACTGGACGCAGATGCGCGACGAGCCTGTCATCACAAAGGGCTACTTCGACTCCCAGAACCTGGCCTTTTGGGACGCAGAACGCGGCGAATACCGCGACTACCACCGCGACTTCCGCCACGGCCGCGACATCATGACCTGTGTCTCGCACGACTTCCTCAACTGGACCGAGCCCGTCTTCATCGACTACAACCCCACCCGCATCGCCGAGCTCTACACCAACCAGGTCACCCCCTACTTCCGCGCCCCCCACATTTTCGTCGGCTTCCCCGCCCGCTACGTGGAGCGCCCCTGGTCGCCTGCCATCGAAGACCTGCCCGAACCGGAGCACCGCCGCATGCGCTCCGCCGCCCGGGAGCGTTACGGCGCCGCCCTCACCGACGGCCTCTTCATGAGCAGCCGCGACGGCATGGAATTCAATATCTGGCCCGAAGCATTCATCCGCCCCGGCCTGCGCCCGCAGGACAACTGGACCTACGGCGACAACTACCAGCACTGGGGCCTCGTCACCACCCGCTCCCAGTTCGCCGGCGCGCCCGATGAACTCTCAATGTATGTCAGCGAAGGCTACTGGCGCGGGAATTCGGTGAGCCAGCGCCGCTACACCCTCCGCACGGACGGCTTCGTCTCCCTCCACGCGCCCCCCGGCGGCGGCGAGATGATTACCAAGCCGATCAGGTTCACAGGCCGCAACCTGGAGCTGAACTTCTCCGCCTCAGCCGCCGGCAGTGTGCGCGTAGAAATGCTCCACGGACAGGTCGACCTGGCCATCGAGGGCTATAGCCTGGACGACTGCGTCGAGCTCCTGGGCGATGACCTCGACCGCACCGTGCGCTGGACAAACGGCGCCGACGTCAGCCAGTTCAGCGGCGAGCTCGTGCGGCTGCGCTTTTCACTGCAGGACGCCGACGTCTACGCCTTCCAGTTTGTAGAGTAGGGCAAAAACGAACCGACGCTTGCCTTGCCGGCCCCATAGCAGCGTCACGCAGGAGCAATGGATGGAAATCAGACGCTACCGACCGTCCGACCTGGAAACGCTGAAGACAATTACCGCCATCTGCTTCGACGGCGTCTGCGTCGACCAGAATATCGAGCAGCTCTACGGGATTATCCACGGCAAAGACTGGCGCTGGCGCAAAGTCCGCCACATCGACGACGACGTACAGGCCAACGCACACGGCATCCTCGTCGCCGAAGTCGACGGCCGGATCGTCGGCTACGTCTCCACCCGCGTCGATAAGGCCGCCGGCGTCGGCGGAATCCCCAACTTCGCCGTCCTGCCCGAATTCCAGCAACAGGGCATCGGCCGCCGCCTGCTCGAAGAGGCCGTCGCCTATTTCGCCGCCGAAGGCCTGTCCTACGCCCGCATCGAAACCCTCGACCAGAACGACATCGGCGCCCACTTCTACCCCGACTTCGGCTTCCGCGAAGTAGCCCGCCAGATCCACTACATCATGCCCATCACCGCAGACGACCCATAGTCGCCGCCCAACCCAATTCGCAACCCAGTCCCAGGAGCACACACATGTCTAAAGCTAAAGTCAGAGTCGGCATCGTCGGCGCCGGCCCAATCGGCGGACTCGGGCACAGACCCTTTTCCCACGCAGCCGGCTACCGCCGCTGTGATGACGCCGAGCTGGTCGCAATCGCCGACATCGACCCGGAGCGGCTCCAACAGTTCGGCGATGAATGGGAGATCGAGCCCGAGCATCGCTATCCCACCGCCGTCGACATGTACGAAAAAGCCCGTCTCGACATCGTCGACGTCACCACCAACACGCTCTACCATCACCATCCCGTCATCGAAGCCGCCGAAGCCGGCACCAAAGTGATCATGGTCGAAAAGCCGCTCGCCACCAGCGTCGCCTGGGGCCGCAAGATGGTGGAGGCCTGCGACCGCAGCGGCTCCCGCCTCATCACCGAGCATACGCGCCGCTTCCTCCCCCACTATCAGCGCCTCAAGCGCATGATCGACGACGGCGCCGTCGGTCGCATCAAAACCATCACCTACGAGGGCTGCCGCCCCCTCCTCACCAACGGCACCCACACCGTCGACTACGCCTTCTTCTTCACCGACGCCCAGCCCCAGCTCGTATCCGGCTACCTCAACCAGGAAACCGTCGCCGATCCCGGCGGCGCCGGCATGGTCGCCTGCTCCGACGGCGTCGTCATCTTCATCGACTGCATCGCCGAACGGCAAGAGCATCTCGGCTACACCAAAATAGCCGGTACCGAAGGCCGCATCCACTTCAGCGAGCGCCGCGGCCACTGGGAATACGGCCCCCTCGTCGAAGCCGACGAAGGCTACGGCACCCGCTACGAATTCCAGCCCATCCCCGACATGCCGGCCGAGTTCAAGCTAGACGACTACTTCTACTCCGCCACCCGCGAAAGCATCGACTGCCTGCTCGAAGACCGCGAAAGCGTCTCAACCGGCCGCGACGGCCTCAAAGCGCTCGAAGTAATCACCGCCATCCACATCTCCCACAAGACCGGCACACAGGTAAGCTTGCCTCTCGCCGAAGGACTCGACGACATCGAAATCCGTTCAACAGGCGAATAACAGCAATCCGCCACTGACCACTGACCACTGATCACTGACCACTGCATTTTGGGGTTCACATGTCAGCAACTTACCGGGCCGGAATCATCGGCCACACCGGACGCGGCAACTACGGCCACCATCTCGACACCGCCTTCCAGGGGCTGCCCAATGTCGAAGTCGTCGCCCTCGCCGACCCGGACGAAGAAGGCCGCGCCGCCGCCGTCCAGCGTACCGGCGCCGCCCACAGCTTCGCCGGCTACCATGAAATGCTGTCCCAAATGTCCCTGGATCTCGTCAGCGTCTGCCCCCGCTGGGTCGATCAACACGCCGACATGGTTATCGCCTGCGCCCAAGCCGGCGTCAAGGGCATCTTTAGCGAAAAGCCCTTCTCCCGCACCCTGGCCGAAGCCGACGCCATGCTCGCCGCCTGCGAAAAACACAACACCAGGGTCGCCGTCGCCCACCGCCGCGCCAACCCCTACGAGCTCCACGCCAAAAAGCTCATCGACGACGGCCTCATCGGCGATGTCCAGATGATCCGCCGCCACGGCAAGGCCGACCACCGTGCCGGCGCTATGGACCTCATCGTCCTCGGCCCCCATCTCCTCGACGACATCCGTTTCCTCGCCGGTTCCGAAGTCGCCTGGGCCCACGCCCACGTCACCCAGGACGGCCGCGAGCTCACCCCCGCCGACATCTATGAAGGCGACGAAGGCGTCGGCTTGATCGCCGGCAACGGCCTCGCCGCCTACTTCGTCTTCCAGAACGGCGTAACCGCCCACCTCGATTCCAGCCGCAGCGACGACACCGACACGCGCGAGCAGGTCAACTGGCTCGGCCTCGAAATCCACGGCTCCGCCGGCATCCTCTCACTCCGCACTGCACCCCTTGGCGAGCTCTACCACTACCCCTACCGCCTCTGGCTCCCCGGCGACAGAGACGGCGCCTGGGAACGCATCACCCTGCCCGACTGGGACATGAACGAGGACGGCCAGCCGCGCTCCGTTGCCGAAAAATTTCAGCTGAACAACAAGGTCTTTGTCGAAGAGCTGATCCGGGCCATCGAGGAAGACCGCGAAGTGACTGCCGTAACCAACGGCCGCGACGCCCGCGCCGTCCTCGAGATGATCATGGCGATCCACGAATCCCAACGAACTCGCGGCCGCGTCTACTTTCCGCTCGAAAACAGGGAGAACCCCTACGCCGTTTGGTTGGAGGAAGCGTAGGCCGATCTGCAATGGCAAATCATAAGAAGGGCAATCAATCCGTCGCCAGCACTACACCACCGCCAACCGGCATAGGCAACTAAGAGGGTAACATGTCCACAACCAACCAATCGAGCAATAAGACATACCGGGCCGGCATCATCGGCCTCACCGGCATCGGCCAATCGCCGCCGCGCTACGACCTCTGGTCCACGCGCCACCCGCAGCCCCACTCCCACGCCTCAGCCTACGCCGCCCATCCCCGCGCCGAAGTCGTCGCCGTCTGCGAGCTCGTGCCCGAACTGCTCACCACCTACGAGCAAAACTGGGGCCCGGCCGCACACTACAACGACTACCGCGCCATGCTCGAAAAGGAGAATCTCGACATCCTCAGCGTCGTCACCTCAGACCATCTCCACGCCCAGATGGTCGTTGACGCCGCCGAGGCCGGCGTCCCCGCCATCTACTGCGAAAAGCCCCTCGCCACCACCCTCGCCGACGCCGACCGCATGCTGGCCGCCGTCGAAAAGAACGGCACCAAAATATGCGTCAACCACGGCCGCCGCTGGGATCCCTTCTGGCGCCAGGCCCTGGCCATCATCGAGGAGGGACGCATCGGCTCCCTCACCCGCATCGGCGCCCACATGGGAGGCGAACGGGCCATGATGTTCCGCAACGGCACCCACCTCATCGACACCGTCTGCATGTACGCCGATGCCGCCCCCGACTGGCTCATCGGCGGCATGGAGGAAGGCTACGAGGATCGCACCGAATACCTCGGCGACGGCGGCCACGACCCCAAAACCGATCCCGGCGCCTCCGCCTTCGTATACTTCACCAACGGCGTGCGCGCCCACATCGAAATGTCGCAGCGAACACTCGTCAACTTCGAGCTCGACCTCCTCTGCACCAAGGGCCGCATCCGCATCAGCAACACCGAAGCCGTCGTCTACCTGACATCACCTGAGCACTCCCACGAAGTCACCAGCCGCCAGCTCGGCGGAACCGTAGACTACGGCAGCGGCATGGTGCACGCTGTCGACGAACTGATCCACCTCATCGAAAACGGCGGCGAGAGCATCTCCAGCGGCCAGCGCGCCCTCCACAGCCTCGAAATCATGATCGCCATCATGCGCTCCCAGGCCAAAGGCGTCGAAAAAATCCACTGGCCTCTCACCCGTGACTGACTCGCCCGCCACCACTGACCACTGCAGTTCTGGGCGGTCGGGCCTTCGGCCCTCCCTTGTGCGGGGGGATTCCCCCCGCAACGCCCCCCATCAGGCTAACCCACCGTGCTTATTCTTCCCCAGCGACAAGCCTCCCCAACACCGTCTCCCCCCACCCACGAGGCTTCTCTCCACTAACCACCGACCACTGATCACTGACAACTGCCGTTTCCCAATTCCTCCGCAAACGCCCGCGCCTGCGCCACCATATCCACCTCAACCATCTGGTTCCACGCCGACATCAACCGCCGCGTAACCGGCCCCGGTTCCCCACTGCCCACGTCATGCCCGTTGAAACGCGTCGCCGGCATGATTGTAAACGGCGTCGACGTGAAAAACGCCTCGTCCGCCGTCATCACGTCATACGGCTCCAGATTGCACTCCCGGCACGCCAGCCCCAGACTCTCCGCCAGTTCCAGCACCGCCTGCCGCGTCACGCCCCGCAGAATATTGCGCGGCTCCGCCGTCAACAGACCCCCGTCCTTGACCACGAAAAAGTTCGACCCCGTTCCCTCCGTCAGAAAACCGTCCTCGTCCGTCAACAAGGCCCACGCCGCCGGGTCCACCTTCTGCACCTGCAAGTTGGCAATCTGATAGTAGATCCGGCTCCGGTTCTTGATCTTGGGGTCGATCAAACGCGAGGGCACCGAGCGCTGCGCCGGAATGACCGCATGAACCCCCTTCCCGTACGTCTCCGCGAACGCGGCCAAATGCCACGTCAGCGGCCAGCAGTTGATCGTCACCGTCGGCTTCACCCCGCCCTCGAAGACCGTTTCGTATAGCCCCATCGGCCCCCGCGACACATTGTGCACGATCTGAAAGTCCCTGCCGTCCGCGAAACAATGCCTGTTCCTCTCAATCTTTTCCAGCGTTGCCGCCTCCATCCCGTCCGGCGTCAACCCGCAGTCGATCTCCAGCGTCCGCAGCCCCACATACAACCGCGCAATATGCTCCCGCAGCCGAAACGGCTGCCCGTTAAACGTACGCGTCGTCTCAAATATCACATCACCGTACATCAACGCCGAATCAAAAATGGAAAAGCCCGCCTCGCTCTCCGCCACAAACTCCCCGCTCACATAAACAGTACGCTGACCTGTCATTTCTCTCCCCCTCTGTCTTCTGACCACTGACCACTGCAGTTCCCACTGTTGGATTCAGATTGCAAAAGATTGTACACTTGACCCAGTACTTCTGTCTATCGGCGTAGCCCCAACATCCAAAGGAAACTCACGTGACAAAGGGACAACGGTTGGTCCTCGCCCCTACGGGCCAAATCGAAATCGAAGAGTTCGAGGTGCCGGCCCCCGCATCCAATCAGCTCCTTGTACGCACCCGTCTCACCCAGGTCAGCGCCGGCTCCGAAATGAACGGCATCCGCGCCCGCCGCAACGCCAGCCCCGCCGAGCAGGCCGCATTCAAGCCCCAGGGGCTCGGCTACACAGCCATCGGCGTCGTCGAAGCCGCAGGCAGCGACGTCGACAAAGTAGCTGTCGGCGACCGCGTGCTCTGCAGCGGCAACCACTCCACACACTGGCTGGTGACGCCTGAGCTCGAGGCCGGCGAAGTCGCCATCCCGCAACAGTACAGGGTCCAAAAGCTCCCCGATGATCTCACCGACGTCGAAATCGCCTTCTGCGTTCTTGGTGACGTCGCCCTCCACGGAGTCCGCCGCGCCCAGATCCAAATCGGCGAATCCGCCGCCGTCCATGGCCTCGGCGTCGTCGGTCTGATGGCCCTGCAGCTTTGCCGTCTCGTCGGCGCACACCCCCTTATCGGAGTCGACATGGTGGAGGAGCGACTGGAACTCGCCCAACGGCTCGGCGCTTCCCACCTCGTCAACGCCGGCAACCAGGACGTAATTGCCGAAATTCATGCCATCACACAGTTGCCTTGGCGCTGGCGCGGCGCTCTTCCCAGCATGCCGCAGGGCAGCGGCGCCGAAGTGCAGCTCCACTGCACCTCCTACATCGGCAACTACCCCACCATGATCAAGGCCGCAGCCGACCGCGGCCGCATCATCCTCGTCGGCGCCACCAGCGGCTCCATCCCCATCGAATCCGACGAGCTCTTCCGCCGCGAAATCATTATGACCGGCTCCTACCAGACCGGCATGAGCGACACCCATCCCTACTGGCCGTGGACGCGCATCCGCAACCAGCACGTAATCCTCGACCTCATCCGCCGCGGCCAGCTGCAGACCGAACCGCTCGTCAGCCACGTCGCGCCCTACACCGAGGCGCCCCAACTCTTTGATCGCATGATGACCGGCCACGAAGGCTGGCTGAGTGTCTTCTTTACCTGGGACTGATACCCAAGACCGCCAGAAACCGTAACCTCAGTCTGAATACAGCCAACCGCCGCGGAGGCCGACATGATCGACTTTCCCCGCTCCTTCTTCACCTGGAAAACCTTCCCTGTGCAGAATGATCCCTACTACAAGTACGCCGGTGGTTTCATCGGCAAAGAGGGCGACGTGCGCCACGTCCGCTTCAACATCGAATCCAGCTGTGTCATCTCCGACGACAGCGGCGGCGCCCTGGCCGAGCTCTTCGTCGGCGCCCCCTGCCGCTCCGAATACACCATCCCCCGACAGGGCTTCTTCCAGATCCCCAGCAGCGAGTTCCGCATGGCCTTCAGCCGCTCGCATCGGATCCCGATCGCGAAACGCCCCAGCAGCGAAACAGAGCCCGCGTCCGCGCAGGCACTGAGCGACGCCTTCCAGGATCACAACATCGGCCTGAAGGAGATTCCCCACCCCATCGAGCTCAATGCCAGCGAGCCCCTGATCGAAGCCACTCTCGCCAATGCCCTGCTCAACGCCCGCTCCACCTACCGCGACCCCCAAAGCGGCCTGCGAGTCACCGTCGAATTTCCCGTCAATCTCATCAACGTCAACCGCGAAGCTGCCACCTTTCAGGTCTGCACCGGCCCCCTGGTCCTGCCCGACCTCGCCACCTGGAACGGCCGCGTCGTCGACCGCGTCTTCCTCGCCCACGTCGCCTTCACCGCCTTCGACTACATAGAGTTTATCCTCCGGCGTGAAGTCGCCGCCGCCCCCGAAGAACACGCCTGGCTCCACCACATAGAAGGCCGCGATCGCCTTGAACTCCACGACCCCAACAACAGACCGCCCGGCTATCCTCCACCCCGGCCATCGCCCACCGTCTATCACGAAGTCTGGGCCCTCCCATCCACCAACACAGTCCTCCGCGCCCCAAATCTCTGACCCAACAACCGGCGGCCGCTGCCGTTACTGACCACTGACCACTGCCGTTAAACAGGTGACTCTCATGAGCAGATCCACCACCGCACACTCTGAGCCGATCGACATCGGCACGCGCCTCGAACCCCTGATCGATGAATTCCTCATCGCCGAACTGGACGACGGGCTCGACCTGCGCCTCCATCCTCCCGTCAAACGCGAAGTCGTCCTGCAGACAGACGCGCCCTGCGAAGGCAACGCCTGCCTCTACCGCACCGTCTTCCAGGACGCGGACGGGCGCATCCGCATGTACTACGGCGCCTGGCACTACGACATGACCGGCGGCAAGATGAACTACCCCCACCCCTACTTCGTCTGCTATGCCGAAAGCCGCGACGGCAAGAGCTGGCACAAGCCCGCCCTCGGCCTGGTCGAGTTCGAGGGCAACGTTCAGAACAACATTGTTCTCGCGTCCGACAGCCTCCCCGGCATCGAACTCAGCGCCGGCGATACCGCCGTCTTCCCCGATACCAACCCGGCCAGCCAGGGTGGAGCCGAGTACAAGGCCCTCGTCCCCGGCAAAACACCGCGCGCCCTCTACGCCCTCCAATCCCCAGACGGCTTCAATTTCTCTTTCATGCGGCGAGAAAACGAAGACATCCCGGATCCTGTCATCACCGAGGGCTACTTCGATTCCCTGAATCTGGCCTTTTATGACGACCACCGCGGCGAGTACCGCGCCTACTTCCGTGACTTCCGCGGCGGCGCGCCCCAAGGCGTGCGCGGCATCAAGACGTCCACCTCGCCCGACTTTCTCAACTGGTCCCAGCCAAAATGGCTCGACTACGGCGACACCCCGGAACAGCCGCTCTACACCAACCAGATCCGCCCCTACGCCCGTGCCCCCCACATCCTATTCGGCTTCCCCATGCGCTATATTGACCGCGGCTGGGTCGCCCAGACCGACAACCTCCCCGGCCTTGAGTACCGCCGCGCCCGCAGCGCCGCCCGCCCCCGCTACGGATCCGTTGTAACCGACGGCGTCTTCATGTCCAGCCGCGACGGCGAAAACTTCAAGCGCTGGCCGGAGGCTTACATCCGCCCCGGCCCTAACGTCGTCGACAGCTGGGTCTACGGCGACAACTGCGTCGCCTGGGGCCTGATCGAAACCGAACCCGACTCACCGGGCGCCCCGCCAGAGCTCTCGCTCTACGTCACCGAAGGCTACTGGACCGGCCCCAGCACGAACCTGCGCCGCTACACCACCCGCCTCGACGGCTTCGTCTCCCTCCACGCACCCCTGTCCGGCGGCGCCTGCCTCACCAAACCCCTGATTTTCTCCGGCAGCAACCTCGTCCTCAACTTCGCCACCTCCGCCGCCGGCAGCCTGCGCGTAGAGATCCAGGATCAAGAGGGCAACCCCGTCCCCGGCTTCTCCCTCGACGACAGCGACGAAATCTTCGGCGACGCCATCGACCGCGTCGCCCACTGGACCGGCGGCAGCGATCTCAGCGCCCTCGCCGGGCGTCCCATCCGCCTCCGCTTCGTCCTCAAAGACGCCGACCTCTACGCCATCCAATTCCGCCAGTTAGGGATTGGAGAATAGTGTGCGGTCGCTAATGCCCTCGGAGTGCAGTGTTAATCTTTAGTGACAACATCTTCTCGAGCAAGTCAACTACGTCGCCTGCGTACGGGTTGTACTTTCACTGGGTCTCTTTGATCGCATCACGTTACGTATTTTGCACCTCCCCTAATTCTTTTGTAACAGAATCTCATCGTTACACTTAACAAGGTTTCTTTTCACGAGTGCTATTTTTCTTGGGCGTATTCAAGCCTGCAAGATGACGAATCTAGCGTAGCTTTATAGAAAAGTGTAATAAAGTGAGTTTCTCAATTGGAATTTACGGCCCAATTGCCTATTGACAATATTGTGAATACCGTTTACACTGTGAATAACGTTCACAAAGGGTGAGCCCATGATAGATCAGGAAGACTTGGTAGGGATTTACGAGATCGCTGAAATGGCCGGAGTCAAGTCCGCTGCCGTAGCGAATTGGCGGACCAGATTCGATGACTTTCCAGCCCCCCTTGTGACGCTCAGATCTGGACCGGTTTTCAGCCGTAGCCATGTTAGAAGGTGGCTAAGATTAAGGAGAGGGCGAATGTCAACAGTTATTTCAACCATTAACTTGAAGGGCGGGGTCGCAAAGACAACGACAACGGTAGCCCTTGCAGAAATGCTTTCAGCTGAATTTAGGAAGAGGGTTCTGGTCATCGACCTCGATCCTCAGACCAACGCAACTGTCATGCTGATAGGGGAAAGCGAATGGGCGAGGCGCAACAGAGAAGGGCACACGCTTGCCCAACTTTTTAGTGATGCACTTGAAGACCCTAGTGATCGTCAGTTCAACCTATCGGAGTCACTGATAAGAGGAGTTTCTAGTGTGAGCGCTGTACAGACAGTTGACCTCTTGCCTTCAAGCATCGACCTGATCGACGTTCAGGATCGCCTCGCTTCAATGCCGTCGGGCCGCTTCTATTCTGCCGTCCCGACGGAGGTCCTTTACCGAACGATTCGGTCAGTCCTTGACGACTATGATTATGTTCTGATCGATTGCCCACCTAATCTCGGCATCATCACTCTCAATGGACTTAGAATTTCCACTGGATACATCATCCCAACAATCCCGGACCTCTTGTCCACCTATGGTATTCCCCAGATCACCAAGCGCGTTTCAGACTTTTCCGCCGAGCTAAACGAGAATATAGAGCCGATGGGGATTGTCATAACTAAGTTCCGAGCACAATCCGGTTTGCATGGCGACACAGTTAACATGCTGCGAAGGCGCCCCGTTCACGTCTTCCAAACGATAATTCCGGAGCGCCAAGCGATTGCTGCCTCTGCCGAATTCGCCCAGTGGTCCACACTTCGCCAAAAATACGGCTATCAGACAGGAGAGTTCGACAGCTACAGGGCGCTGACTTGCGAATTTGTGAGGATGTCACAAAATGGAGCGGCGTAATGAGCAAGGACAGTGTCGAATTGGGACGGCGCCTACAGGCGCTCACGGACGTCATAATAGAGGAAGCCCGGACCAATCCAGGTTTAGCGCGACGTCTAGAACAAGCCCTCAGCGAAGGAGCCGATGAGGAAATGGCGAGCAAGCGGAAGGCACGGGGAGGACGACGGGACTCCCCGCCTCTGGACCCTTTTATCTTGTACGAACAAGGGGAGGACGACCTCCGGCATGCCTTGGCTGAGTTGACAATAGAGCAGCTAAAAGACATTGTGGCGGGTTATAGAATGCCTAGGCACGTACTGGCCCTTCGGTGGAAGACTCCGAAGCGACTCGTAGAACTTATCGTGGGCACGGTCAAATCACGTACTCACAAAGGGGATGTCTTTCTGGGTTAGGGCCTCCTTTCCGGTCACGCGCTCTTGCCGTGAATTGGGAGAGCCTACATTTGTCTGCCACGCATTCAAATTCGTGGCAGACAAACGCTCTGGGCCTAATGCTATATCGGGGCGATGCTGAAATTGAGCTGCAATGGATACTGGAATTCAGTGATGCTGTGCGTAAAGCAAGAACTACAGAAAATGAATTGGTACGCAATCTGATTTGTGAAGAGGCAGCGGTTTCCGACATAACTGACCTTCGTATAGCGTGCGGCTCTGGCAGATGACCATATAACCAGAGAGTTTGTTGGGACGTCAACAAACTGTTCACATCGAATCTGCCGAGCCGTCCCTTTGCTGGAAGACCATTTTCACGAATTCTGTGGCAGACGCGTCAGCAGGAGAACCATTATGCACATTTCAGAACTGAACGTAACCAACCTGGAGCGGGGAACAAAAGATTCCTGCTGGCTGGACATCTCGCCGCGCGTAGAAGGCGGCTCGTGGCAAATTCCCTTCCTGTCCGTTACCGGAACCCAGCCAGGACCAACCCTCGTCGTCTTCGCCGGTGTCCACGGCGACGAATACGAAGGCGTCGAAGCCATCCCCCGCATCGCCGAACAGGTCAACCCGCCCCAACTGCGCGGAACACTCCTCATGGTCCCCGTCTGCAACATGGCCGCCTACGCCACCGCCACCCGCAACAGTCCTATCGACGGGCTCAACCTCGCACGCGTCTTCCCCGGCTCCGAAACCGGAACCCTCACCCAACAGATCGCCTACTGGCTCACCCGCAAATTCATCAGCGCAGCCGACTTCTTCATCGACCTCCACAGCGCCGGCGTCGTCGGCGACATCCCAACCCTGGCCGGTTACCTCCACAGCGATGAAGACGTAGGCCGGCGCTCCCTCGCCGCAGCACGTGTCTTCGGCGCGCCCGTCCTATGGGGCCATCCACCGCCTGTGCCGCCCGGCCGCACCATCTCCGCCGCCATCGACCACGGCGTGCCCTGCCTCTACACCGAAGCCGCCGGCGCCGGCCGCGCCCTCCCCGAAGACGTAGACTGCTTCATCCACGGCGTCCTCAACGTCATGCACCACCTCAACATGCTCGCCGGCGAACCCGCCGCGGTCCCACCCCCGCAGCACCTCGTCGGCGACGGCAACATGGACGAGATAATGTCCGCCCCAGTAGCCGGCTTCTTCCGCCCCCATGTCGAACTGCTCCAGGCAGTCCAAACCGGCCAGCTAGTCGGCACAATCCACGACCCCCTCGGCACCCTCCTCGCCGAACTACACGCCGAAAAGGACGGCATCGTAATAATGCGCCGCGGCGTCCGCCGCGTCCATAGCGGCGACGGCCTCATCCACCTAACCAACCGCGCCGAAGAATAGCGTACAAAAAAGTGGTCAGCAGCCTTTCCGGCCACTGACCACCGACCACTGACCAATGCAGTTCACCACCCCAGCGCATACCCATCGCGCCGCGGGTCCGCGCCTCCCATAAACCCGCCATTCTCAGGGTCAACCATTATTCCCTGGCCGCCCCCTACCTCGGCGTTCCACGGCCCCAACCGGTTTATCTGGTGCCCCATCTGCGTCAGTTCCTGCAGCACATCCTCCCCAACCCGCGTCTCGACATCGATCACCGTCCCCGGCGAAGTCGACTTCACCCGCGCCGCCTCAATCGCGGCCTGAATGTTCATATCATGATCGATAACGTTCATGATCATCTGCGGCGTCGTCTGCAAAATACCGTAACTGCCCGGCGTCCCGATCAGGAAACGCAGCCCCTGCTCATCCCAGACCTGCGCCGGCGACATGCACATCTCGATCTTCCGGCCCGGACCAATCACATTCGGGCTCTGCGGGTCGCTGTCAAACCAGTTGAGGAAATTGTTCAGCGCAATGCCCGTTCCGGGGATCACCACAGCCGAGCCAAAACCTGCCCCCAGGCTCTGCGTAATCGCCACCGCGTTGCCGTCCGCGTCGATCGCACTGAAATGCGTCGTGCACTCCGTCCGCATCCACCGCCGCGGGTCCCCGGCCAGAACCTCATCCTCCATCTTCTCCGACGTATACCGCTCCCCGCCCGATGGCCGGGCGCGCATCCCGATCTCAGCGCGGCGTTTGGCCGCGTACTCCTTCGACAGCAGACCGGACGTGGGCGGGTCGTCAAGTCCCGCAAATTCCGCCCTGTCCGCCTGCGCCAGCTTGGCCGCCTCGATAAAGCGATGAATTGTCGCCGCGCTGTTGTGGCCCATCTCCGCCACGTCAAACCCCTCCATGATATTCAGCGTCTCAAGATACTGCACCGCCTGGCACGGCATCGGCGGCGCATACACACGCATACCCCGATATGACACCGAAATCGGCTCCTGCCACTCCACCTCAAACTCCTCCAGGTCCCGGTGTGTGATCAGCCCCCCGTTCTCCTCCATATATCGCACCAGCTTGTCGGCAATCTCGCCCCGGTAAAAGACATCCGCGCCGCCCTCCGCAATGGCGCGCATGCTCTTCGCCAGGTCAGGCTGTATCATCAGCTCACCGGCAACCGGCGCCCGGCCATGCGGCAGATACGCCTCCGCCGTCGCCGGGTACTTCAGCATCTCCGGCACATTGAAATCGATGAACTCCGCGTTCTTTACCGTAAGTGGAAAGCCATGTTCCGCATATTCAATCGCCGGCCCGAACACCGTAGCCGCGTCCATCGAACCGTACCGCTCCAGCGCAGCCAGCCAGCCCCCGCACGACCCCGGCACCAGCGGCGATTGCGGCCCCCGTGCCCGGCTTTCCGCACTGCCTACCTCTTCATACGTCGCCGCGTGCGGCGAGCGCCCCATATAGTCCAGTATCGTATGCTCCTGCTCGCGCGCCGAGTAGATATGCATATACCCGTCGCCCCCCAGTCCCGACATGAAAGGCTCGACGACATTCAGCGCCGCCGCCACCGCCACCACCGCGTCGATCGCGTTGCCGCCCTCCATCAAAATGCGCACGCCCGCCAGCGAAGCCAGCGGATGCGCCGAAGCGATCATGCCTCGCCGCCCCGTCACCGTCGAGCGATGAACGATTCCCTTGGCAGAAAAGGACATCGGTTCTCTCCTTGCAAATGTAGTTCGTGTTCTCTATTTTTGGCTGTATGTTTCTGATGAAGTGTGATTCAACACATCTCGTGTAACCAGGTTCCTGCGCCTTACTCCTCCCATATCAGCAACACGCCCATCGCCTCGGCCAATCGTCCATACAACAGATCAAAGGCCTCTTTGGCCTCCTGATACGGGAACCGGTGGCTCACCAGCGGCTCGACGCGGATGTCCCCGGCCTGCATCAGTTCAACGGTTCGGGCCATCAAAACCTCAGGCGGTTCCTCACCGTAATAGCCGCCTATCAGACGCCTCCGCTGGATCTTGCCGGCGTCCAGCGGCAACGGCTGCCCGTGATAAAGACCGATCAAATGCAGCGTGCCCCCATCGCACACCATCTCCTGCGCCTGCGCAAACGACTTCAGCCCCGGCTCGCCGCCCACACACTCGAACACGATATCCGCGCCCCGGCCGTCAGTCAGCGCCATCACCCGCTCCACCGGGTCCGCCTCCGTAACGTCAATCGCGTGGTCGGCGCCGTAAGTTAGGCCCATCTGGCAACGCTTGGCGATCGCATCCACCACAACAATCTGCTCACACAGGTGCTGCTTGACACCCTGCAGCACCAGATTGCCCACCAACCCCTGCCCCATGACAACAACTGTATGACCGGCCCGTATCCCCGGCGACCGCGCCCAAGTGACGCCGCTCTTGGCCAGCGGCAAAAAGGTCGCCTCCTCAAACGAAATATCGTCAGGCAGAGGCCACACGCGCGGCCCGATATTCGAGTCCACCGGCTGCACCACATACTGCGCATGCGGCGCCACCGCCAGCACCCGATCACCAGGCTTGAACTTCTGCGCCGCCTCACTCCCCACCGCATCAACCACCCCCGCCAGCGAGTAACCCATGATGGCCGGATTGATCGCCTCTTCGTGCATATACCGCCGCAGGATCTCCGACCCCCGGCTGATCAAACTCACCTTGCTCCGCACCCGCACCTCATTCGGCCCCACTGGCGGTATCGGGACCTCTTCCAATACGATATTTCCAAATCCCTCCGGCTTGGTAACGCGTAACATACTCTGCTCCTCGCTTTCCCCGAAATCGACACAGTCTGAAAGGCGCCTACACAGGAGTGCACACCAGTTTTCCAAAGCAAAAGTCATACTAGCACCAAAGGAACAATCGCGTAAACGCCCCTATTTCACACTTCCCGCCAACCCCCGTAGGGGCACCCCTTGTGGGTGCCCTCGCCCCCTCCCTCCGCCACAGATTGCGAACTGAACAACACGTATAGTAGAGTACTCCCTACCCAAACACGACTAAAACCGGCAGGAGACCAACCCCATGCGCCGTCCCAACTTCCTCATCATCTACACCGACCAGCAACGCTGGGACGGCCTTGGCGCAAACGGCAACCCGGACATCCACACGCCCCACCTCGACAGACTGACCAGCCAGAGCGTCAACTTCGACCACTGTTTCGTCCAGAATCCCGTCTGCATGCCCAGCCGCCTCAGCTTTCTCACCGGCCAGTACCCCTCCACCCTCGGCGTCACCCACATGGGCGTGCCCGTCCCCGAGGACACCGTCACCCTGCCCCGCCTCCTCGCCCCCTTCGGCTACCGTTCCGCCAACATCGGCAAGCTCCATTTCCAGCCCCACGCCAACCGCGATCACCGAACCCACCACCCGCCCTACGGCTTCGATCATCTGGAGATCTCCGACGAACCCGGCTCCTACGAAGACGCCTACCGCGCCTGGGTACGCCGCCTCGCCCCCGACCAGCTCGCCCACGTCAGCCTCGGCCAGGCCCCCATGGCCGAAGTCTGGCAGGAGACCATGGGCATCGAGGACGGCATCGAACACCCGGCCGAACGCTTCCCCATAAAGCCTTTGGCCTCCCGATGCCGCGACGACATGACCCACACCGCCTTCGTCGCCGAGCAGTCCATCGAGTTCATGCGCCGCCAAACCCAGACCGGCCAGCCCTTCCTCTGCATCGCCGGCATCTACTCCCCCCACTCCCCCTGGGTAGCCCCCCATCAATACTTCGACCTCTACGATCCCGCCGCCCTCACCCTCCCGACCTTCCCGCCGGAAGTTGAAGCCCAACGCGGACCGAACAACTTTCCCGACGAAGAACTGCGACGCGCCCACCACGGCTACTACGGCCAGATCAGCGAAGTCGACCACCACGTCGGCCGCCTCCTCGCCGCCCTCGACGACCTGGGCATCGCGGACGACACCGTCGTCATCTTCACCTCCGACCACGGCGAATGGCTCGGCGAGCACCTTCGCTACGGCAAAGGCTACCCCGCCCACGACCAGTGCAGCCGCGTCCCCCTGCTCATTAGGTCCGCCGACGCTGGCATCTCCGCCCACCGGGATTCAGGCCTCACCGAAGCGCTCGACGTCCTGCCCACCATCCTCGACCTTGCCGGCATCCAGGTCCCGCCCCACCTGCAGGGCACCTCCCTTCTGCCCCGCCTGCACGACGACGCGCCCGGCGCAACCTCAGCCCTCACCGAACACACCGGCTGGAAATCCCTGCGCACCGAGCGCGCCCGCTACGTCCTCCACGCCGACGGCGCCGAGAACCTTTACGACCTCTCAGCCGAATGGGGCGACTACCGCGACGTAGCCGCCGATCCCGCCTACGCCGCAGACCTGGCCTCCGCCCGTCACGAACTTGGCCGCAAGCTGCTCGCCGCCGAAAGGCCCCAGCCGCGCGCCTGGCCCTACTGAGCAGGCAGTAACCGGAAACACTATGTCAATGCCCACGCCAAGCCAGGACCGTCAGCCAACCTCCAATACGCCTCCTCGTCGCGCCGGCACACAACCCCACGCTATCTGCCGCGTCAACGACCTGCCCCCAGGCGAACGCAAAATCGTCGAAGTGCGCAGCCGCTCAATCGGCGTCTTCAACGTCCACGGCGAATACTACGCCCTCCGCAGCCTCTGCCCCCACCAGGGCGCGCCCCTCTGCCTCGGTACCATCACCGGCACCGCCCGCTCCTCCGTACCCGGCGAAATAGTCTGGGAACGCCACGGCCAGATCCTGCGCTGCCCCTGGCACGGCTGGGAATTCGACATCGCCACCGGCCGCTCCGTCTTCAACCCCCACCGTATCCGCGTCCGCACCTACGACGTCACCGTTGAGCAGCATGCACAAGATGAAGAAGACCCTTCGGTCGAAAGTTTCGAAGTAACGGTCGAGGACGGTTGGGTGGTGCTGCACGCGTAGCGCCATGGACTGGAAGGCACCCTGGCCAATGCATAACTTTCCCCAACAAAGAAAAGGGCTGGCAGAAATCCTCGGTTCAGCCTTCTGTAGCACTGCAGAGTATCTTAGCGAGGAGAAGATAGGTGGGATCAAGGCCGGGACTGTGCTATTCTTTGCTGTCCTGATTGCTGCAGTCATTGCCTACTACTTATACCTCACCCCGGTTTTTGTCTACTTCATCATCTTCGGAGGGATTACAGGACAGATCGCGCTATTCTTGATCTGCAAACGAGAAGGACTAGGCGACTACCTCTTAGAGATAGGTCTCAGATATGCGGGCTTGGCTGTTGGGTGGTGGTTATCCATTTCCTTTTTCGACTCCGACTCCCTTTCGAGCGCTTTCCCAATGATGATAGGGCCATTCGTCGGCGATGGAGTATATGCCCTGTACCGCAAGTGGTATCGCAAGACGTAGCGCGTTCTCCCTGCCCTTGGTATGCCCCAAGATTAGGACAGGGATCCGGACAGAAGGGGAGAGAGCCCATACTTCTCCCTTGTCACAACAGACGCAAAGGTTCATACGACTAAGAAAGGGAACCACTTCATATGATGGATAAGATTCTGACGAGATGGCGCAAAATCCCCTACCTGCACTCTAGCCTAATCTGGATGCTCGCAATCCTTCTCTCTGGCGACTGGCTCGGCGGCTCCCTTTTCCAGTCCGACTTCCGCCTCCGCTACGCCTTCATGTGTATCGCCGCCTCCGCCGTCTACTTCATCCATGTACTGATCTACAAACACAAGACCCCGACCGAAGTCCTCGTCTCGCTCACCATCTTCACCCCGGTCATCGCCCTGTCCGTATGGCTTTCCTTCGCCCTGTTCACCGCCGACGCCCCCTTCAACTTCCTCCCCCTCCTCGTCGGCCTGTTCCTCTCATTCGGCATAGACCTCTGGGTCCGCAGAAGACAACGCCAGCCATAACTCCCCAGCCGCAACACCCCGTAGGGGCACCCCTTGTGGGTGCCCTTGCTCCTTCTAAGGGGTTGAACTCGCATATCCAGTGGATTTATGATATCAACGAAGATGGAACCTGGTCTTTACCAGGCAATAAAGGTGTCCTGATCACTGCTGAAGAAGTCAGTACAATAGAGTTCTGGGACTATTCCCCTGAGGAGAATCTACATGCAAAGACGTGACCGCAGAAACTCGTTTGGAAAGGGATATCAGCCAAAAGGCACCAAGGACTCCCCCAAGAGCCCGCCCACCAACACACCAAACCAGTTGAGCAGCGGATTCAGACCAGTACAGACCCAAACACAGACGCAACCTTCTGATGGTCCACCAGTCTCCTCACCTTCCCCGGAAAAAAAGTAGAATTTGCCTCCCATTTCTGTATTACAGTCTCTCCTGAGATTCGAGCGAAACTGAAGTCCCAACCTTGTCACATCTGCCCGTAGGGGCACCCCTTGTGGGTGCCCTTTCCTCATTTCCCAATCGATCCCTACCCCTCTGCACCTCATCCCCTTGCCAAAATGCCAAGCCGCGCAAGTCAGTGTAAAATAGACCAAACGCCCTCCCCCCAACCGCCTGCACGCCATCAAATGAACACGCGCCCCAAGCATATCCGCATGCAACCCAGCACAATCACATAAACTTCCGAAACAGCAACTCCATCCCATCCCAACCCTTCACCTCACACAAGGAACAACCATGGCCGACCCAATCATCACCAAAATCGAAATCCACACCTACGAATGCGAACGCGAAAACCTCGGCAAAGACTACAACGGCTTCAACCTCGTCTACGAACCGGGCAACCGCGTCAAGTCCCAGGGCAGCATCCTCCGCATCGAAACCGACCAGGGCATCGTCGGCGAGTACGCCGGCGGCGGCGGGGCCGAGTACTCTACCCTCTCCACCTTCACCCACTTCCTCATCGGCCGCAGCGCCCTCCAGCGCGAACTGATCTACACCGAAGTCAGACGCGCCCTCCGCCAGGTCGCCCGTATCGGCTTCGCCCCCGTCGACATCGCCCTCTGGGACATCGCCGGCAAACTCTACGATCAGCCCATCTACAAACTGCTCGGCGGCTACAAGGAAAGCATCCCCTGCTACGCCAGCACCTACCACGGCGACCACCAGCCCGACGGCCTCTCCTCCCCCGAAGCCTTCGCCGACTTCGCCGAGCACTGCCTCGATCTCGGCTACCCCGCCTTCAAAATCCACGGCTGGGGCCGCGCACCCGTCAGCCAGGAGGTCGCCAACGTCCACGCCGTCGGCAAACGCGTCGGCGACAAAATGGACCTCATGCTCGATCCCGCCTGCGAGCTGATGACCTTCGGCGACGCCGTCAAGGTCGGCTGGGCCTGCGACGAAAACCGCTTCTTCTGGTACGAAGACCCCTACCGCGACGGCGGAATCTCCCAGTTCGCCCACCGCAAACTGCGCCAGCTGATCAACACGCCCATCCTCCAGACCGAGCACGTCCGCTCGCTAGAGCCCCACATCGACTTCGCCCTCGCCGACGCCACCGACTACGTGCGCGGCGACGTCGGCTACGACGGCATCACCGGCGTCATGAAGCTCGCCCACGCCTGCGAAGCCCTCGGCATCGACCTCGAGTTCCACGGCCCCGGCCCCGCCCAGCGCCAGTGCATGGCTGCCATCCGCAACACCAACTACTACGAAATGGGTCTGCTCCATCCCAAGGCGCCCGCCAGCCACGTGCCCGAACTCTACGTCGATTACGTCGACGACCTCGAAGCCATCGACGCCAACGGCCATGTCTCCATCCCCCAAGGACCCGGACTCGGCGTCGACATCAACTGGGATTGGGTAGAGCGAAATCGCGTGTCAGTGGTAGAATACGGCAACTGACAGCGCACAACACAACGTCAAACTCACAACCGTGCAACAGGTGAATCCCCGACCCTATTGCCCGCGTTCCCAGGAGGAGCCTCCATGACTGTCGCCACCGCCCCCCAACTCTCCACCAATGAGCTGCTGTCCGCCCTCGAAGGTGTGACCGCCATCCCCTGCGCCCCCTACCGCGCCGGCAGCATCGACTACGACGCCCATCTGAAAAATATCCGCTACCTGATGCAGACCAACAACCTGAGCGATGGCCGCCCCCGCGTGCTCTCCATCGCCGGCACCAGCCCCATCCACCAGATGACTCGCGCCGAACAGGTCCGCCTCGTTGACATCACCACCCGCGCAATGGGCGACGAAGGCGTCTACGTAGCCGGCATCCTGCCCAGTCCCCTCGCCGACGCCAAGGACCTCATCGGCGAGCTCAACACCCTCCAGCGCCCGCCCGACGCCTACCTGATCATGCCCCTCGCCGGCGTCTACGACCCGGACGGCATGTACAACGAGTTCATGGCCTTCGGCGAAGAGATGGACGACCGCTTCGGCGCCCGCCTCATCTACTATTTCAAAGACAGCCGCGACCTCTCGCAGATGGGTAGGCTCTTCCGCGACTCCGAAGCCTTTGTCGGCGTGAAAGTCGGCACAGGCGAAGACGACGTCGAGCCGCTCGTGCAGGCAATCGGCGACAACGGCCTCGTCATCTGGGGCATCGGTGACCGCTGCACCCGCGCCTCCCAGCTCGGCGCCAAGGGCCACACTTCCGGCATCGCCGTCGCCTACTCCAAGGCCTCCGACGCCATCAACAACGCCCAGCGCGCCGGCGACCACGCCGAGTCCCAGCGCGTCGAGGACGCCATCTCTGCCCTCGAGGAGCTCCGCTTCCGCGACGGCCGCCGCTACAACTATTCGGCTGTCATTTCCGCCATGGAACAGAGTGGCTTCGACGACATCGACGGCGGCGAAGGCGCGCCCTTCAACCCCCCGGTCCCCGCCGACATCAGCCGCGAAGTGAAGGCCGCCATCGCCGACCTGGCCCAGTACCACTAAAGTCTGGAGTCTCTCTATGGCTTCCCAAACCCAACGCGGTCCCGACGCGCCGTCTGTCCTGCTAATCTCCACCGACCACTGGCCCGCCCACCTCATGGGCGGTGCCGGCCACCCCGCCGTTCGCACGCCCACCCTCGACAGCCTCGCCGGCGCCGGCATACGCTACACCAACGCCTACGCCGAGTGCCCCGTCTGCATCCCCGCCCGCCGCACCCTCATGACCGGCGCCACCACCCGCACCCACGGCGATCGCGTCTTCAAAGTGCAGGAGCCAATGCCGCAGCTGCCCACCGTCGCCCAGACCTTCCGCGACGCCGGCTACCAGGCCTACGCCGTCGGCAAGCTGCACGTCTTCCCCCAGCGCGACCGCATCGGCTTTGACGATGTCATCCTCGCCGAGGAAGGCCGACCCATCCTCGGCGCCATCGACGACTACGAGCTCTGGCTCGGCGAAGAAGGCCATCCCGGCCGCTCCTTCGCCCACGGCATGAGCAACAACGAATACAGCTACCGTCCCTGGCACCTCTCCGAGGAGACCCACGTCACCAACTGGGCAACCGACCAGATGTGCCGCATGATCCGCCGCCGCGACCCCACCAGGCCCGGCTTCTGGTTCCTGTCCTACTGCCATCCCCACCCGCCGCTTGTCCCGCTGGAGTGGTACTACAACCTCTACCGTGACATAGACATTCCACTCCCCCACCAATCCAGGTGGTCCCGGGACTTCGAAAACCTGCCCTACGCGCTGCAGACGATCCAGACGCGCTACGGCCTCTCGTTCAGCGATGAGGAGTTGCAGGGCATCCACCGCGCCTTCTACGCGCTCTGCACCCATATCGACCACCAGCTGCGCCGCGTCATCGGCACTCTGCGCGAGGAAAGACTGCTCGACAATACCATCATCTGCTTCACCAGCGACCACGGCGACATGCTCGGCCAGCACGGCCTCTGGGCCAAGCGCCTCTACTACGAGCAGTCCGCCAACATACCCATGCTCCTCCTCGGCCCCGCCGGCGACGAGCGCACGCCCGCCGGCGCCCAGGACGACCGCCTGGTCGGCTGGCAAGACGTTATGCCCACCCTGCTCGACCTCGCCGGAATCCCCATCCCCGAAACCGTCGAAGGCATGTCCATGGTCGGTGAAGCGCAGCGCCCCTACCTCTTCGGCGAAGTCGGCGAAGGCCCCATGGCCACGCGCATGATCCGGCAGGAACAGTACAAGCTGATCTACTATCCTTCCGGCAACCGCTTCCAACTTTTCGATCTGGAATCCGACCCGCAGGAAATGAACGACCTCAGCGCATCAGAGGACCACGCCGACCTGCGCCAGCGACTCACCGCTCTCCTGGTAAACGAACTCTACGGCAACGACGAGGACTGGCTGCAGGACGGCCGGCTGGTCGGCCTGCCCCACCAGCAATGGCAGCCGGTCAAAAACCGCGAACTCTCAGGCCAGCGCGGCCTGCACTGGCCCCCACCGCCGCTGGACCTGTCCGGCAGACAAGTGGGTATGCCCGGGTGACTGCCGGGGAATGCAAAAAGGGGTGACTTTGCAAGAAGTTCCGGGCCGCTATGACGGTTCGCGGCCCGTCTCGGCGCAGTACGCCAGGTAGTCGTCGATCGCCTCTCGAAACGCGATCTCAAGCTCTTCAACCGTGGCGCCCTCAAAGTAGACGTTGTCGAAGCTGTCCGTCAACTGGCCGTGAAAAACGCAGTCTCGCTCATCGTACTGTATGGCAGCTGAGAATCCCTTGTAGTGCATTGCCCTTTTCCTTGGCAGTCTGACGAACGCGCTGCGCTATCGAAATTCAACCAACGCTTCCAAGTCCCGTTGACAATTATCTGAACAGCGACTTACAGAAGCAAAGAGCTTAACCGCAAGTGCCGCGGCCGTCAAGAAAAAATCCGACAAGCCATCGGTGTTCTTAGCGCCCCTTCGCGTCCCTTCGCGGATCAATCGGTTCGGTCCACCACAACACTCTGTCAACGAATCCAAATCACAGTCATCAATTGAATCAAACAAAATCACAGTCCAGTCCAGAGAGGGACCAATCCAGTGCCATCACCAAAACGCCGCTACGCACTCGTCGGAACCGGCGGCCGCGCCCGCATGTACATCCACGCCATCCTCGGCGATTACGCCCAGTGGAATGAGCTGGTCGCGCTCTGCGACCTCAGCCAGACGCGCATGGACTACTACAACCAGCAGATCCAGGAGCGCTCCGGCAGTGACCCCCTGCCCACCTACCACGCCGAAGACTTCGACCGCATGGTCGCCGAAACCAAACCCGACGTCGTCATCGTCACCACCATGGACGCCACCCACCACCACTACATCTGCCGCGCCATGCAGCTGGGCTGCGACGCCATTACCGAAAAACCGATGACCACCGACGACGCCAAAGCCCGCCAGATTTTCGACACCATCCGGAAGACCGGACGCTCCCTGCGCGTCACCTTCAACTACCGCTACGCGCCCCTCGCCACCACCGTGCGCGACCTCATCATGCAGGGCGCCATCGGCCGCCCCCGCCACGTCGACTTCTCCTGGGTGCTCGACACTCGCCACGGCGCCGACTACTTCCGCCGCTGGCACCGCGAAAAGGACAAGTCCGGCGGCCTGCTCGTTCACAAGTCCACCCACCATTTCGACCTCATCAACTGGTGGATCGACTCCATCCCCCACACCGTCTACGCCCAGGGTGATCTCCTCTTCTACGGACGCGAAAACGCCGCCGCCCGCGGCGAATCCTACAGCTACGACCGCTACACCGGCGAGGAGGCCGCAGCCGGCGATCCCTTCGCCATGAGCCTCGATTCCGACGAGACCCTCAAAAGCCTCTACCTCAACGCCGAAGCCGACAGCGGCTATCTGCGCGATCGCAACGTCTTTGGTGACAACATCACCGCCGAAGATACCATGAGCGTCACCGCCCGCTACCGCAACGGCATCATCCTCAGTTACTCACTGCTCGCCTACTGCCCTTGGGAAGGCTACCGCGCCGCCGTCACTGGCGACCGCGGCCGCATCGAAGTCGAGGCCATCGAAGCCGTTGGTCGCACTTTCGTAGCCGGCCAGGAGGAAACCCTCCCCGGAGCCGCCAACCAGCTGAACGACTTTGGCGGCAAACACATCTATGTCTTCCCCATGCACGGCGCGCCCTACGAAGTCGATATCCCCGAAGGTGTCGGCGGCCACGGCGGCGGCGACCGCGTCATGCTGGAACAGATCTTCCACCCCGACCCGCCCGAAGATCCCTATGCCCGCGCCGCCACCCACGTCGACGGCGCCGCCTCCATCCTGCTGGGCATCGCCGCCAACCACTCCATCGCCACCGGCCAGCCCATCACCGTCGACGAACTACTGAAATTGAGCAACGATCAAGCCTGAGCGATTCCCGTATCCACGGTAAACGCAAAGGCCCGCAAAAGGAGAACATACATTGACTGATTTTTCCGGTCAGAACGTAATCGTAACCGGCGCCAGCAGCGGCTTCGGCGAAGCGATCGCGCTGAAATTCGCAGCCGCCGGCGCGCATGTCGCCATGATCGCCCGCCGCGAAGAAGTCCTCCAGGCCCTCGCCCAGCGTATCGAAAACGACGGCGGCCAGGCCCTCGTCTTCCCTTGCGACGTCGGCGACGAGGCCCAGATCCGCGCCACCGTCGCAAAGATCGACGCCGAGCTCGGTCCCATCCACATACTCGTCAACAACGCCGGCACCAACGTCGTCAACCGCAGCATCGACGCCACCACCATCGACGACTGGCGCGTCGTCGCCGACGTCAACCTGGTCAGCGCCTACCTCTTCACCAACCTGCTCATGCCGCAGATGAAGGCCCGCGGCGCCGGCACCATCATCAACATCGGCTCCCGCGCCGCCAACTTCCCCAGCCTGCTCTCCGGCGTCGCCTACAGCAGCGCCAAACTGGGCATGCATGCCCTCAACCGCGTCACCAACGAGGAAGGCAACCCGCACGGCGTGCGCGCCTGTATCATCAACCCCGGCGTCACCGCCACCCCCCTCCTCGACCGCCGGCCCAGCCCGCCCCCCCAGGAAGCCCGCAAGCTCATGATGCAGTCCGAGGACATCGCCGACACCGTCCTCTACGCCGCCGGCCTCCCCCTGCGCGCCAACGCCGAACGCATCGACCTCTACCCCACCAACACGGAGGTCGGCTGACATCGCCAAAAAGCTCACGAAAGTACCGCTGGCCATCGCCGCCATCGCCCCCGATGGCCAGCTCACACCGGCCCAGAGACGCCGCTTCCTCATCTCCATCTCTCTGCGCCGCCAGCAGCCGGGAACCGGCAGCGCGCCCCATTTCCTGCGCGAACGCTCCGCCGTCTACGCGTGGCCCGACCTGCGAGCCATCCTTGAGGGGATCCGCTGGGCGGTCGTCGGTGCCGTCGCAACCCGCGCCTACATGCCCGAACGCATGACCCGCGACCTCGACATCCTCGTCCACCATCACGACGGAGACGCCGCGCTCGCGCGCCTGGAAGAGGCAGGCTATCCAGTAGCTTCAGACCTGCCAATGCCCGGCCATACGCTGATCGCCCCCGACGGCACAAAAATCAACCTGCGGCCCATCCCCTTCGCCTGGATAGACGAAGCCTTCCAACAGGAACAACGCGACCCGGCCGGGTTTCCGGTCCTCGCTCTTCCCTATCTAGTCCTGATGAAAGTGGAAACGTCGCGCCCCCAGGATCTGGGCGATCTGTCAAGGATGCTCGGCCTCGCCGCAGAGGTTGACCTGCAGCAGGTCCGCGATGTAGTCACCCGCTATATGCCCGACGCCGCCGAGGACCTGGAATCCCTGATCTATCTGGGCCGTCTGGAAATGGACGAAAACTGAACCGAGGAGCACCCGCCATCCCATGCTGCGCGTAGGCTTCATCGGCGCCGGCCGCATCAGCGACCTCCACGCCCTCGAATACTGCCAAAACGAACGCGCCGGCATCACTGCCGTCTGCGACGTCGACGCAGATGCCGCCCAGCACCGCGCTGCCGAATGGGGCGTACCCCCCACTCGCATTTTCACCCACCACCACGCCCTGCTCGCCCTGCCCGACCTCGACCTCGTCGAAATCCTCCTGCCCCACCACCTCCACCACCCCGTCACCCTGGACGCCCTCGCCGCCGGCAAACACGTCTCCGTCCAGAAGCCCATGGCCCTCACCCTCGCCCAGGCCGACGAAATGATCGCCGCCGCAACCGCCGCTGAAAGAGTTCTGCGCGTCTACGAAAACTTCATCTTCTACCCGCCCATCGAGCACGCCAGGGACCTGATCGACGCCGGCGAAATCGGCGACCCCCTCACTATCCGCATCAAAAGCAACGCCGGCTTCAGCCCCACCGCCTGGCACGTCCCCCTCTCCGCCTGGGCCTGGCGCTTCAACCCCGAAACCTGCGGCGGCGGCCCCATGCTCTTCGACGACGGCCACCACAAATTCGCCCTCGCCAACCACTTCATGGGACAGCCCGAAGAAGTGCACGCCTGGATCGGCGAAATGGAGCTCATGCCCGGCCGTGTTCTCGACACGCCCGCCCTCGTCTCCTGGAAATTCCCCGGCAACCGCCTCGGCTCGCTCGAAGTCGTCTACTCGCCCCAGCTCCACATCGACACCCGCTACTACGCCCAGGACGACCGCGTCGAAATCACCGGCGCCAGAGGCGTCATCTGGATCAACGGCGGCCACGGCCGCCTCACCCACACAGCCCCCGTGACCCTCGCCCGCGACGGCAAGACCCGCACCTTCCACAACATCCCCACCGGCTGGGAACAAAGCTTCATCCACGCCACCCGCCACCTCATCGACGCACTCCACACCGGCGCCCAGCCCCGCCTCACCGGTCCCGAAGGCCGCACCATCCTGCGCTCCCTCCTCGCCGCCCATCAGTCCGCCCGCACCGGCCAATCAGTCCGCGTCTGACTCCCCGCAAACTATACCGTGGGCCAACAGAATCCAGCGCCACGTGTCCGTGGAGCGGTGTCAGACCGAGGATCTCCAGGGGAAAGGGTGGTTAGCTTTGTAGTTGGATGCAAAACAGAGCAGAGGGGAGCAAAGTGAGTCGAAATGAGGGAATGGCGAAACCTGAGTGTGGCGCAGAAGAGATGATTTGGAAGATGTGGAACTGGTGTGAAGAGTGTCTTCAAAGGGCCGAGTGCATCTCCGCCAGGCGCCAACAATTGCAAGGAGCTAATCTCCGCAATGCCCTGCCCGGCATCAGCCTGCTCTGCCCTGGAGGACATCCCCTGCCCGTCGAACAGGAAATCCGGCATGCACCCGACAACGACTCAAGATCGGCGAACGCCGAACTGCTCCAGTGCCCCCTCATCCAGTTCAACACCCAAACCCGGCTCCTGCGGGACCTTAAAGCAACCGTCCACGAACTCAAGAGGGCTGAGAATAAGATCATCCACGCGCAGCAACTCCCCCATAATATCGCTGGACAGCGTTGCCGCCTCTGACGCCGCGCAAGAATGCACGTAAGCGGCCTCCGAAATGCCCAGACCTACTCCCGACCCATGCCAGACCGGCATGCCCGCTGCCTCGGCTATCGCCGTGCCCTTCTTGAAACCGTTCAAGCTCCTGCCCAGATTCAGGTAGTCGCACGCCTCGCGCTTGACCGCGTTGATCACATCCTGTTGACTGCCCAGGTGCAATGCCAGGGGAAATTCCAGCTTCTCCCTGAGCAGAACGTACCAATCCAAATTACTTCGCGAAACCGGATCCTCAAAGCACTCTATGTTATCGACATAGGGCTCCAGGCCGCGCGCGATCTCCAAAACATGCGTCGGATGTCGCAGGTGCTGCCCCGCGTCAACGGTAACCTTTATATCAGTCCCGACCGCCTTGTTGATGGCTGCAAAGCGTTCCACCACCGGGTCACCCAAATTGGCTTTCATCTTGAGCACATCAATTCCCAGCTCTACCGCCAGCCGCGCTCGCCTCGCCGCATCCTCAGGCCACATCTGCCCGCTGCAAAGAGACCCCCGCACGCGGTCGCGATAAGCGCCCCCCAGCAACTGGTAGACCGGCAACTCCAGCGCCTTGCCCACCAGGTCGTACACTGCCATCTCATACGCCTGATAAACCCCGCCCGTCTGGCTCCATACGTCGCCGTCAGGCATCTGCTGCCAGTTCAGCTCAAACAGATCCCACCCCGTAAACAACGGCGCCAACTGGCGAACCGTTCTCTCAGCCACCCCTTTGGGCGCCTCGCCCAGCCCGCTGAGACCACACTCCGTGGTCATCCGCAGCAGCACGATAGGCAACGCCCACCAAGAGCCGCTCCAACCTTCAATATTGGCGCTGTGCCAGCTGACCGGATGCAGCGGTACCCGGACGCTAAACGTCTCAATCTCCGCAATTTTCATCTAAGATGCCTCCAAAAATACCGACTGACGCATGATATCAAACCGATCACGCCGCCAATCCACTGTCAACGGCAGAAGAGCCGCCCCTTAGCTCCCCGCCCGCACTGGCCAATCCGTCCTAGAATGACCGGCAAAGACGAAACGGCTCCCCGCTCCAAAACGCAAAGTCGGCCAGCCTGCCAGCACAAGGGTCCCGGCAAACCGACCGACACAATGAACTCTATACCCGTTGTCCAGCACAACCGCGGGCGGTCCGAAATCAAGATTACCTAGAAAGGAATATCCTCCTCACCGCCAGCTATCGCATCCCCATCAGCCCCGCCCCCCACAGGCGCGCCCTGCCCACCGGCCTGACCCCATCCGCCCGCAAGCGCTTCACTCTCCGCCCGCGTGCTCAGAAACTGAACATTCCGCGCCGTTACGTCCAATGAAGCGCGCGTATTACCCTCTCGGTCCGTCCACGTGTTGGGCTCCTCTACCTCGCCCACAACCAGCACCTTTTGACCTTTCGTCAGAAACTGGTTGCACCTCTCAGCCAAGCCCCGCCACGCCGTTATACGGAACCAGGTCGTCTTGTCCTGCCGCTGACCGTCCTGCCCCGTCCACGACCGGTTGACCGCAACACTGAACGACGTCACCGCGACCCCGCTCGGCGTGTACCTCATTTCCGGATCGCGTCCCAAATTCCCAACCAGTGTGATCTGCTGATACATAGCTCCCTCCCTTGCTTCACTCCCAACGAACATACCGTTCGGGTCAAGGCATCTTGCCTGCAGTCACACTAAAGTCGGCTCTGCCATGAAGCTCTCGAACTGCCTCTAAATGGCCTCAGCCGAGCAAGACCTTCCCGTTAGAACGGTATATCCTCCTCGCCACTGTGTTCTTGTGTCGGTCCAGACCCATCTCCAGTCGGTGTGGACTGGCCGCTGTACTGACCGCTATACTGGCCTCCGCCACCATCCATAGCCTCGGATCTCGTACTGAGGAAATGTACGTCCCGCGCCGTCAACTGCAAATCTGCCCTTGTATTGCCGCCTTGATCGGTCCAGATATTGGGCTCCTCCATTTCGCCGACAACGAGAACACGCCTCCCCTTCGACAAGTACTCGTTGCAAGTCTCTGCAAGTCGTCGCCAAGCCGTCACCCTGAACCACACCGTCTTCTCTTGACGCTGCCCGTCTGTCCCCGTCCATGTCCGGCTGGTCGCCACACTGAAATTTGTTACAGGTACGCCGCTTGCCGTATACCTCATCTCCGGATCCTGGCCCAAATTCCCAACCAAAGTTATCTGCTGATACATTTAACGCGTTTCCTTCCCTCGATCTGTGATGAATGTTTCAAAGTGGCACGATTCCCGTCAATCGTTCCAAAACACTACCATCGCTGGCAGTGCCGGAAATCAGTCTTCCCGGTAAACGTCATTACAAAATGGGTACCTAAAACGGAATCCCCTCTCCGCCATTGGCTGCCGGACTGGGAGCATGCTGGCCATTCGCATACGCAGCCTGCCCCTCGGACAAAACGTTACCTTCGTCCCGTGGGCTGAGGAACCGTACGTTACGCGCCCGAACCTGCAATGACGCTCGCGCATTACCATTGTCGTCGGTCCACACGTAAGGCTCTTCCAACTCGCCGACAATCAGCACACGCCGGCCTTTCGCAAGATACTGGTTGCAAGTCTCGGCCAGACGCTGCCACGCAGACACCCGAAACCAGACCGTCTTCTCCTGCCGCTGCCCGTCTTGGCCCGTCCATCGCCGGCTCGTGGCAACGCTAAACCTCGTTACAGGATCCCCGCTCGGCGCTTGCTGCATCTCAGGATCATTGCCAAGATTCCCAACCAATGTGAGCTGCTGATACATTCTACAGTCCCCTTAATGTTATCACAATCGGAAAGTCATTCAGATCCGGCATTCCAAAAAGCCCGCCAGACCTACCTATCCCATATAGTACATATGTTCCAAAACTTTGTCAAGTCCCAAAGTGACCAATTCCGACGACCCAACCAAAACTGTACCCAAACCAGTACAAGACGAGCCAGTCCCCCTCTCCTCGCCTCCGAGCCGCCATCCGCACCCCCCCTCCCCCGCACAGGGGAAGGTGTTCCCGCTGTTCCCCGCCGTTCCCCTGCCAACTAGACCTAATCGCCACTTCATGGAATAATGGCCGCATACTCGGATCCGCCATCTCGATACCACCCGTCCGCGCGCACCCCCCCGACGGCGCGCCAGAAAGGGAAAATACGTGAAGCTCCAAACCATCCGCAACCACCTGCGCCAGCAAGACCTGGCCGGCTGGCTGCTCTACGACTTTCGCGGCCAGAACCCCATCGCCGCCTCCCTCGCCGAACTCGATTTCACCGGCACCCGCCGCTGGTTTCTCTGGATCCCGGCCGAAGGCGAACCCCAATGGCTCATGCACGCCATCGAACAGGCCACGCTCGGCAAAGCAGACCCTGAACTGGCCGGCCCGGTCCACCTCTATGTCACTTGGCAGGAGTTGGAGCAAGAGCTGAGCGCAATGCTGCCGCAGGGTTCAAACAACCGTATCGCCATGGAGTACAGCCCCAACGGCGCCATCCCCTACGTCAGCAAAGTCGACGCCGGCGCCATGGAAACCGTGCGCGCCGCCACAAGCGCCGCCATCGTCAGCAGCGCCGACCTCGTGCAACAGATGCAGGCCGTGCTCACCCCCGGCCAAATGGACAGCCACCGCCGCGCCGCCGCACACATGCTGGCCGCCAAGGACGCCGCCTTCGCCTACATAGGGCAGGCCTTAGCCCAACAACAGGAAATCACCGAATACGACGTCCAAAACCTTATCGTCGAACGCTTCCGCGCCGCCGACCTGACCTGGGGCCACGATCCCATCGTCGCCGTCAACGCCAACGCCGCTGTCCCCCACTACGCACCCAGCGCACAGGAACACAGCCCCATCCGCCCCGGCGACCTCGTGCTGATCGACCTCTGGGCCAAAGAAACCGCCACGCCCGACGACTGCTTCGCCGACATCACCTGGATGGCCTACTGCGGCGCCGAACCGCCCCCGACCGCCAACCGCATCTTCGAAGTCGTCGCCCAGGCCCGCGACACCGGCGTCTCACTCATCAGCCAGGCCCTTGAAGCCGGCAAAACGCTCCCCGGCTACGAAGTCGACGACGCCGTCAGCACAGTCATCAGAGACGCCGGCTACGCCGAAGGCATCCTCCACCGCACCGGCCACAGCCTGGGCCCCAACATCCACTGGAACGGCGTCAACATCGACAACGTCGAAACCCAGGACCGACGCTCACTCGTCCCCGGCGTCATGTTCACCATCGAACCCGGCATCTACCTGCCCGATCTCGACTTCGACAACAGCGGCCAGCCCAAAGGACTCGGCATCCGCACCGAAGTCAACTGCATCGTCCACCAAGACCGCCTGGAAGTCACCACCCTGCCCTACCAAAACCAGCTAATAACCCTGACCACCTAACCAACACCATCCACCAATCGCTGAAGTTCTGACCACTAACCACTGACCACTAACCACTGCCGTTCCATGCAAAAAGCCACTTTTGAACAAAGACCCAAACGCGTCGCCCTCTTCGTCACCTGCATGGTAGACATGCTCTACCCCGGCGTCGGCATCGCCTCCTGCGAACTGCTTGAGAAAAACGACATCGAAGTCATCTTCCCCGAAGAGCAGACCTGCTGCGGTCAGCCCGCCTTCAACGCCGGCTATCGCGACGAGGCCCGCAAACTGGCCCGCCGCTTCCTCTCCATCTTCGGGCCCCTCGTCGAAAGCGGCGAAGTCGACGCCGTCGTCGCACCCTCCGGCAGCTGCGCCACCATGACAAGCCACTTCTTCGAGCTCATCTTCCAGGAATCCCAGGAAACCGACCTCGCCCACCAGGCCGAGCGCCTCGCTTCAGTCACCTTCGAGCTCACCGAATTCCTCGTCGACGTCCTCGGCCTCGCCAGCACCGGCGCCCAGCTGCAGGGCAAAGCCACCTACCATCCCTGCTGCCATCTCTACCGCGAGCTCGGCGTCGACAGGCAACCCCGCCTGCTGCTCGACGGCGTCGAAGACCTCGAAGTCGTCGATCTCCCCCACGGCGACGACTGCTGCGGCTTCGGCGGGCTCTTCGCCATCAAAAACAGCGGCATCAGCGCCGCCATGGGCCGCGCCAAGGCCAGCAACGCCGAACAAGCCGGCGCCGACGCCATCGTCCTCTGCGACGTCAGCTGCATGACCCACATCAACGGCATTCTCAGCCGCGAAGGCATCGCCTGCCGCGCCCACCATATCGCCGAAATTCTCAACAACCATCTCGGCAGCACGCTGCGTCCGCCCTCGCAGCCCGCGCCCGCGCAAGCCGATCATCCCCGGCGTTGGGGCGATTGACAGTGCCGGCCCCTATCATGTCAAGATCGGCCAACAGGAAGCCGCTACGATGCAAGTAAACATCCACGCACCCTACAAAGACCGCGTCCAACAGGCCCTGGGCGACCCCAATCTCCGCATCGCCGTCAGCAAGGCCACCGACCGCATGACCAATGCGCGTCTAGCCTCCATGGGCGCAGTCGAAGGACAGCAGCTGCGCACGCAAGTGCGCAAGATGAAAGAGCACGTTCTCAGCAACTGGCCCGACTACCTGGAGCAGCTCGAAGCCAACCTCACCCGCAACGGCTGCACCGTCCACTGGGCCGAGGGCATAGAAGACGCCCAGGCGATCGTCAAGGACATCGCCCTCCAGAACAGCGCCAATCTGGTCGTCAAATCAAAGTCCATGGCAACCGAGGAAATCCACCTCAACCACGCCCTCGAAGACGTCGGCCTGCGCGTAGTCGAAACCGACCTGGGCGAATACATCATCCAGCTCGCCGACGAGCCCCCCAGCCACATCGTCGCCCCCGTCATCCACAAGCGGCTCGAAGAGATCGCCGAGGTCTTCCAGGAAAAACTGGACATGCCGCCCACGCGCGAACCCACCAAGATGACCTCCCTGGCCCGCGCACGCCTGCGCGAGGAGTTCTTCTCCGCCGGCATGGGCGTCAGCGGCTGCAACTTCGCCATCGCCGAGACCGGCACCATCTGCATCGTCACCAACGAAGGCAACGGGCGCATGGTCTCCAGCATGCCCCCCGTCTACGTCGCCGTCATGGGCATCGAAAAACTCGTCCCCACCGTCGAAGACGCCTTCCTCCAGCTCCAGGCCCTCTGCCGAAGCGCCACCGGCCAGCAGCTCACCGTCTACTGCTCAATGACCAGCGGACCGCGCCAGGCGGGCGACGTTGACGGCCCCGAGCAGGTGCACGTCGTCCTCCTCGATAACGGTCGCTCACGCATGCTGGCGCGCGGCTACGGCGAGGCCCTGCTCTGCATCCGCTGCGGCGCCTGCCTCAACGCCTGCCCCGTCTACCAGGAGATCGGCGGCCACGCCTATGGCGGCACCTACAACGGCCCCATCGGCGCCGTCATCTCACCCGCCCTCGCCCCCGAAATCGCCCAGTTCAAAGAGCTGCCCCACGCCACCTCCCTCTGCGGCGCCTGCCGCGAGGCCTGCCCCGTCAAGATTGACCTGCCCCGTCTTCTCCTCGACCTGCGCGCCGACCTGGTGCAGGAGGGCGCCTCGCCCAAGTCCGAAGCCTTGGGCATCAAGAGCTACGCCAGCCTCATGAACAGCCGCCGCACCTACGAGAATCTCGGCAAAATGGCCAGCATCGGCTCAAATCTCTACGCCGGCATGAGCGGGGGCAACATCAAGTTCATGCCTCCCCCCTTGAACGGCTGGACCGCCTACCGCGACTTCGCGCCCTTCGCGCCCAAGAGCTTCCGCCAATGGTGGCGCCAACGCGAAAAACTGCGGGGGCAAACGTGAATTCGCTTCCCAACCACCCGCAGCGCGCCCAACACCGGACTCAGTACAAATGACCGTTCGCGATACAATCCTGACCCGCCTGCGCGAGGCACTGCGCCAGCCCCACCTGCCCTTCCCGCCCCCGCACAGCGAAGGGCTCACCCACGCCGAACGCATGACCGTAACCGACGCCCCCGGCGATGTCTGGGCCCAGGCCCAGCGCTTCCGGCAGGAGCTGCACGCCGTCAAGGGTAGCTGCGAGCTCCTCGAAACCGTCACCGAAGCCCGCCTGGCCGTCGTCTCACGCCTGCAGCTCTGGCTCGAAGAAGAGCAGGCCGCCCGCAAGACCGAAGACGCCGAACGCCCCGAAGACTGGGAGGTCCTCTGCTGGCCCCTCGACCAGATTCAGATCGAAGGCTTGCCCCTCATCCTCGAAGAACTCGGCTTCAAGCTCATCCAACCCACCGACCTCCACGACCCCCAGCAGCGCGACAGCATCCGCCGCATCCGCGCCGGCATCACCACCGCCGAAGCCGCCTTCGCCAGCACCGGCTCCTTCGTCGTCGGCGGCCGCGGCCCCAACACCCGCGCCGCCAGCCTCACCCCCTTCCGCCACCTCGTAGTCATCCCCTTCAGCAAACTCTTCGCCACCGGCGAAGACTGGCTCGCCCAGATGCGCCACTCCGGCCGCCTCGACGCCTACCTCCGCCAGAGCCGCAACCTCTCCATCATCACCGGCCCCAGCAAATCCGCCGACCTCGAAGGCAACCTCACCATGGGCGTCCACGGCCCCAAAGTAGTCCACGCCATCCTCTTCGACGACCTCCAACAATAACCTAACGGCGACCATCCGGCCCAACCAATTCACTGGCCACTTTAGTTGGGCAGTCGGCCGCAAGCAACCTCCCCTTGTGCAGGGGGACGCTCGCAACGCCTCCACTTGAAATACGTCCCGCCGCCAGTGTGCCTCCAAACCAGCGAGTGCGCCAGCGATCATATGCCAACCGCCAAGCACCGAATCAAGGCCTGTTACAAAGAGGAGCCAAGACCACTAGGTTTGGCCAGGAAAAGCGCGGCAGGAGGCGCAAGAGCCAACAGAGGCGTGGTATAGCAACATTACTAACGGGATATCGTTCGAAAACTACGCACTTGGTAACAACAGGCGTTCCAAAGTTAGAGGCTGCTAGGTCGCCTTGATACCTGAAGAGTATCGCTCGAAGCAAGGAAATCAGAACGACTGCACACAAAAACCGACTGTTTCTCCCATTATTCCCAATGTCAATATGAGTGGTACACGGCAACCTCACAGGAAATTGCACGCTAGGTGCAACAAAAGAGGTTGTACTGGGATGAATATGGTATCGAATAGGCCATTGCAACTACCATACTGGCTGCTGAATTATTCGTTCGACTTGCTGGTCGGTTCGCAAAAGTGGTAGAACCCAATACCAACCTTTTTAGGGATTTATATACTTGACGGCCCAAAACACCAGATTCTGTAAACCTGATGGCCCAGAAACACCGAGGACTAAGGCCTTGACGCCCCAAAGCATCGGAACTTAACCTCAGTTAAGACATTAGCCTACGTTATGAGTACGGAAGCGAGTCTGGTTCGCATCTTGTCTTCCCTTCTATCGCGCCGCCGCCCTTTATGCGGCGCAGATAGGCAGACTTATTTGAGCCAAGTCATTGTTCGAGACACTTTGCAATGTCGCAGGTACACATCCGGTAAACTGATTGTCGCTGAGCAGCAGTTCTTCCAGGTTGGCGAGGTTGCCCAGTTCGGACGGAATCGAACCGCTCAAATTATTGCCTGAGAGATTCAGCCATCTCAGGTTGGCGAGGTTGCCCAGTCCGGTCGGAATCGAGCCGCTCAGCCGGTTGGATGCGAGCCGCAGTTCGTTCAGGTTGGCAAGGTTGCCCAGTTCGGTCGGAATCGAACCGCTCAAATCGTTGCCTGAGAGATTCAGCCATGTCAGTTTTGCGAGGTTGCCCAGTTCGGTCGGAATCGAACCGCTCAGCCGGTTGGATGCGAGACGCAGTTCGTTCAGGTTGGCGAGGTTGCCCAGTTCGGACGGAATCGAACCGCTCAAATCGTTGCCTGAGAGATTCAGACCTCCCAGGTTGGCGAGGTTGCCTAGTTCGGACGGAATCGAGCCGCTCAAATCGTTGGATGTGAGCTTCAGACTTCCCAGGTTGGCAAGGTTGCCTAGTTCGGACGGAATCGAGCCGCTCAAATCGTTGGATGAGAGCCACAGTAGGCTCAGGTTGGCGAGGTTGCCCAGTTCGGACGGAATCGAGCCGCTCAAATCGTTGGATGAAAGATTCAGCCATGTCAGGTTGGTGAGGTTGCCCAGTTCGGACGGAATCGAGCCGCTCAGCCGGTTGGATGCGAGCCGCAGTTCGCCCAGGTTGGAAAGTTTGCCCAGTTGGGTCGGGATCGAGCCGCTCAACTGGTTGTCTACGAGCCACAGTTCGTCCAGGTTTGCGAGGTTGCCCAGTTCGGTCGGGATCGAACCACTCAACCGGTTGAAAGAGAGATACAGCCCGCCCAGGTTTGCGAGGTTGCCCAGTTCGGTCGGGATCGAACCACTCAACTGGTTGCTGGCGAGGTGCAGCCCGCGCAGGTTGGCGAGGTTGCCCAGTTCGGTCGGGATTGAACCACTCAACTGGTTGAAAGAGAGATACAGCCCGCCCAGGTTGGCGAGGTTGCCCAGTTCGGTCGGGATCGAACCGCTCAGCTGATTGATTCCGAGATTCAGATCTGTCAGGTTGGCGAGGTTGCCCAGTTCGGTCGGGATCGAACCACTCAACCGGTTCGAGTAGAGCCGCAGTGCTGTCAGGTTGGCGAGGTTGCCCAACTCTGACGGGATTGCCCCGATCAATTCATTGCCCCGGAAATTCAGTTCTGTCAGGTTTGCGAGGTTGCCCAGTTCGATCGGGATCGAACCGCTCAACCGATTGTCGAGGAGTTCGAGCCTTGTCACGCGCCCGTTACTATCGGTGGTAACACCATGCCAAGAGCCTATCGGTTGGTCGCTTAGCCAGTTGGTGTTGTTCGTCCAGCTGGCGCCGTCTGTCGCATTATATAGCGCAACCAATACTTCCCTGTCAGTGTTCGCTGATGCCGCCATTGCCGATGCATAGCCCGACCAGGCGCTCGTTTCGGCGACGGCGTTCACTGCGCGGACGGTGTAGTAGTAGGTTGTCCCAGCAACAACGTTCTCGTGCGTATAGGACGTGCCGGTCAGGTTGTTCCCGCCGATCTGCTGCCAGCCGTCTGTGCTGGTCCACGTCCACAACTCGTAGCGCACAGCGGCCGACACCGCTGTCCAGCTCAGATCTATCCCGTTCTCGGTCGCCTCTGCGGTCAGCGTCGGCGCAGACAGAGTGGATGAACCTGCTACCGCGGATGCATAGTCCGACCAGGCGCTTGTTTCGGCGGCGGCGTTCACTGCACGGACGGTGTAGTAGTAGGTTGTCCCAGCAGTAACGCTCTCGTGCGTATAGGAAGTACCGGTCAGGTTGTTCCCGCCGATCTGCTGCCAGCCGTCTGTGCTGGTCCACGTCCACAACTCGTAGCGCACAGCGGCCGACACCGCTGTCCAGCTCAAATCTATCCCGTTCTCAGTCGCCTCTGCGGAGAGCGCTGGCGTAGAAAGTGTGGATTCGGTCGAGCTCTGTTGCGCCGAGACTGAGTCCGTGAACGAAAGGCTGGCGGTAGCGGCCAATAGGACCACCGTCAGCCATACACCTAGACCGACCACAGATGTGAGGGCGTTCCGCTGTCGTAACATGTTGCTCTTTCTCCGCCGCTTGATCTTCGACTTCCCTGTCTTGTCCTGTTTCACCTTCGCCATTTTGTCAGTAATTCCCACCTTTTGCCCTCTCTATTTCTAATCGCCGTCTGAATTCTCACGATTATATCATGCATAGTAGCTACTAATCTTACCTGAATTCGGAGTCAAAAGGTGGCTGGCAATAGGTCCATATCTTTTGCAGAGAGATGGAGCGATGGCTTATTGGGTTGCCAAGTGTAAGCAATCAGACCGGCGATGAGATTGTGGCCATCTCGGTAAAGACTCGGTGGCGGCCGATGCCACGGTAATGCCAGACAGCCAACGGGGTCGAACTGATGAATGCCACCCCTGTCCCCTGACCAAAGCGCACACGCAGATAGAGACATAAGGCTGGCAGGGCTGATGGAACTTACTCCACAAAGCGCGTGTAACTGACCAGAGCAGGGAATTCACTGCGCATGTGCTCACTTACTCCGAATTCAGGTTAAAAAGGTGTTCTTCGCGCCCCTCCGCGCCCTCCGCAGACAAAAGGTGTTCTCCGTGGTCCTCTGTGGCCCTCCGTGGACAAAAAGGTGTTCTCCGCGCTCCTTCGCGCCCCTTCGCGGACAAAAGAAGCTGCCGTTCTCCGCGCCCTCCGCGGACAAAAAGGTGTTCCCAATAGCCCCTAATGCCCCTCCGCGGTTACAATACCCCCCATAACCGCCCTTCGCAGCTACAACAAGGAGCTACCCAAATGACCACCAATCCTCACCCACACTTCCAAACCCTCATAACCTGCACCCAACTAGCCGACGCCGACACAACCAACCTGCGCATCCTCGACTGCCGCTTCGACCTCACCGACACCGAAGCCGGCCGCCGCGCCTACACCCAAAACCACATCCCCGGCGCAACCTACGCCCACCTCGACGAAGACATGTCCGGCCCCATCATACCCGGCCGTACCGGCCGTCACCCCCTGCCCGATCCACACACCTTCGCCGACACCCTAGCCCGCCTAGGCATCAGCAACAACGCCAACGTCGCCCTCTACGACGCCAGCGGCGGCAGCATGGCCTCCCGCATGTGGTGGATGCTGCGCTGGGTCGGCCACCAATCCGTCGCCGTCCTCGACGGCGGCTGGGACGCCTGGACCGCCGCCGGTCTGCCCACCCGCAGCGGCCACGAAACCGTCCAGCCCGGCAGCTTCACCGCCAGCCCCCGCCCCGAGCTCGTCGTCGACGCCGCCGAAATGCTATCAAAAACCGCCAGCGGCGGCGCACTCGTCATCGACGCCCGCGCCGCAGACCGCTTCCGCGGCGAAAACGAAACCCACGACCCCATCGGCGGCCACATCCCCGGCGCCTCCAACCTGCCCCAATCCGGCAACCTGCGCGACGGCCTCTTCCTCCAACCCGAACAGCTGGCCGCCCGCTTCAGCGAGCTCATGGGCAACCGCCCCCCGTCCGAAGTCATCTTCTATTGCGGCTCCGGCGTCTCCGCCTGCCACAACGCCCTCGCCCTCCAACACGCCGGCATCGGCGAAGCCCGCCTCTACCCCGGCTCTTGGAGCGACTGGATCACCGATCCCACCCGCCCCACCGCCCAAGGCTGAAAAATCGTAGGGGCAACCCTTGTGGTTGCCCTCGTACCAGCATCCAATCTAGGACTTCCAAATGAAAACCCGAACAGGCAACTTCCCCATCGGCTTCCGCCAGGTCAACGCCCAATGGCAGCGGGACATCCCCGCCCTTATCGAATGGACCGTCTCCAATAACCTCGAAGCCATTGACCTGACCACCGACGCCCCCGCCGCCGTCAAAGCTGTCACCGACGCCGGCCTGCGCATCGGCTCCATCGACCTGCCCGACAACAAAGGCATGATCGCCGCCGACCCCGCCCGCCGCGCCGATGCCCTCGCCCGCAACACCGAAGGCATTCGCGCCTGCACCGCCGACGGCCCCCAGAACTTCTTCGCCGTCATGCTGCCCGAAGACCCTACCCTACCGCGTCTCGAAAACTACGGCTACATGGTCGAAAGCTTCGCCGCGCTCGCCCCTGTCTTCGAAGAAACCGGCTCCCACTACGTCATCGAAGGCTGGCCCGGCCCCGGCGCCCTCTGCTGCACGCCCGAATCCTACCGCGCCTTCTTCCGCGACGTCCCCTCACCCGCCATGAGCGTCAACTACGACCCCTCCCACCTCATCCGCATGGGCATCGACCCCCTGCGCTTCCTCACCGAATTCGTAGATCGCGTCCACCACGTCCACGGCAAAGACACCGAGATCCTCGCCGAAAACCTCTACGAATACGGCCACGAGCAGCCCGCCACCTTCGCCGACCGCATCGCCTTCGGCGCCCACAGCTGGCGCTACACAATCCCCGGCCAGGGCATCTTCCGCTGGGGCGAAGGCCTCCGCATCCTCGCCGAAAACGGCTACACCGGCGCCATCTCCATAGAGCTCGAAGATTCCAACTTCAACGGCGCCGAAGCCTCCGAAAAATGGGGCATCCTCCACGGCGCCCACTTCCTCGCCGGCTGCTAACCAAAACACCGCCCCCGTAGGCCCACCCCTCGTGGGTGCCCAGTTCGACCCGCCCAACCAGGACACGCCACCCCCCGGTAGGGGCACCCCTTGTGGGTGCCCAAGTACTCCCTCCCAACAAAATATTCTCCACGCCCCTCCGTGGACAAAGTGGTGTTCTTCGTGGCCCTCCGAGTCCTCCGCGGACAAAAAGGTGTTCTCCGTGCGCCTCCGTGGCCCTCCGTGGACAAAAGGTGTCCTCCGTGTTCCTCCGTGGCTTTCCGTGGACAAAAAGGTGTTCTCCGCGCCCTCCGCGTCCTCCGCGGACAAAAGAAGTTGCCGTTCCCGTTCCCCACCCCCTCCCAGGATCACCCCCCCCAACCCCTCAAAACTCAAACGCCTCATGCAACACCGGCACAACCACATCACCAAACCCATCCTCCCGCAACCTCCCCGCCAGCGCCCCCGCCCCCTCCGGCTCCCCATGAACCAAAAACACCCTCTGCAGCCGCTCCCGTGTAAAGTGCGACGCCCACGCCGCCAGCTCCGCCTGGTCCGCATGCGCGCTATACCCGTTAATCCGCGCAACCTCCGCCCGCACGTCATACTCTTCCCCGAAAATCCGCACCCTCTCGTTCCCCTCCAAAATCCGCCGCCCCAGCGTATGCTGCGCCTGAAAACTCACAAACAGCACACTGTTCTCCGCTCGCGTAATGTTATTCTTCAGATGATGCAGAATCCGCCCGCTCTCAGCCATCCCGCTCGCGCTGATAATAACCGCCGGCTCCCTCATATGATTCAGCTGTTTACTCCGCCGCACCTCCCGCACATACTCAATGCGCGGATAATCAAACGGGCTCCGCCGCCGCCCATCCTCCAGAAAAGCCTGTACACCCGTATCCCACGACTCAGGATGCATCCGAAAAACATCCGTCGCATTCACCGCCAGCGGACTGTCCACAAACACCGGGATCTCCGGGATATCCCCCCTCGCATCCAGCTGATTCAGAGCGAACACGATCTCCTGTGTCCGTCCCACCGCAAACGAGGGAATAATCACCTTCCCTCCCCGCCGCGCCGTATCGCACACCACCTCCCGCAACCGCCTCAGCGCCTTTTCATACCGTCCGTGCAGCCGCGCCCCGTACGTGCTCTCCATGATCAACAGGTCCGCCTCCCTCGCCGTCGCCGGACTCCGCAGCAGCGCGATCTCATCCCGGCCCAGATCCCCGCTGAACACCAGCCGCCAGCTCTTCCCGCTCGCAAACTCCTCAATATCCAGCTCCACAAACGACGACCCCAGAATATGCCCCGCATTCCGAAAAGTCAGCGTCACGCCGTTCGCGATCAGCACAGGCCGTCCCTCCCCCACACTCACAAACAGAGGCAGCGTCTCCCTCGCATCATCCTGCGTATAAATCGGCTCCACCGGCGGCTCGCCCCTGCGTGAACGCCTCCGGTTCAAATACTCCACATCCTTCTCCTGGATATAGCCGCTGTCCATCAGCATATACGCCGACAGATTGCGCGTCGCCGCCGTGCACCACACATTCCCGCCAAACCCCTGCTTCACCAGATTCGGCAGCTTCCCCGTATGGTCGATATGCGCATGGCTCAGCACCACACAGCTGATCGACGCCGCCTCCCACGGAAAACTCAGATTCCGCGCATACGTATCGCCCCGCCGCCCCTGAAACAGCCCGCAGTCCAGCAAAATGCGCTCCCCATTCACCTCCAGCAGGTGCATCGACCCCGTCACCTCCTGCGCCGCCCCATGAAAAGTAAGCCTCATAACCCCCTACCCCCTCTCCTCACTAACCCCTTGTCCCTAACCCCTGACCACTGCCCTTCGTGCGGTCGGGCCTTCGGCCCTCCCTTGTGCGGGGGGATTCCCCCCGCAACGCCCCCCATCACTCTAGCGACCCTGTCCATTCTTCCCCAACACTATCCCTAGCCAACACTTTCCCCTCCCCCACTTACTGTCTCAACCCACTGACCACTAACCACTGACCACTGACCACTGCAGTTCCGCCTTCGGCCCTCCCTTGTGCGGGGGGATTCCCCCCGCAACGCCCCCCATCACTCTAGCGACCCTGTCCATTCTTCCCCAACACTATCCCTAGCCAACACTTTCCCCTCCCCCACTTACTGTCTCAACCCACTAACCACTAACCACTGACCACTGCAGTTCCGCCTTCGGCCCTCCCTTGTGCGGGGGGACTCCCCCCGCAACGCCCCCCATCACTCTAGCGACCCTGTTCACTCTTCCCCAACACTATTCCTAGCCAACACTGTCCCCTCCCCCACTTACTGTCTCAACCCACTAACCACTGACCACTGACCACTGCAGTTCCGCCTTCGGCCCTCCCTTGTGCGGGGGGACTCCCCCCGCAACGCCCCCCATCACTCTAGCGACCCTGTCCATTCTTCCCCAACACTATCCCTAGCCAACACTGTCCCCTCCCCCCACTTGCCGTCTCCCGCCACTGACCACTGACCACCGACCACTGCAGTTTCTGGAACATTCGTGCGCGCAAGGACTTGACACCGCACAGATGTTCTTGTATAATTGGGATATGAATTGGGAAATAACCGCAAAATTTGGGATAACCGCCAACCCATACAGACTCCCAAATGCGATAGCGGCCCTGAATAGCCCAACAAAGTTGCACTCAATGGCCCTTCGTGGCCCTTCGTGGCCCTTCGTGGCCCTTCGTGGCCCTTCGTGGCCCTTCGTGGACAAAAAAGGTGTTCTCCGTGGTCCTCCGTGGCCCTCCGTGGACAAAAAAAGGTGTTCCTTGTTCCCTACAACAATACGTGGATACACCAACCCATAATCACGCAATTCAAATCACAAACAAACATCAACCGGCCCTAATCAACCTCAAAGGAGCAAGCAAATGAAACTCTCCGATCGCCAGAAGAGCATGCTCGCCTTCATCGCCGAATTCGTCGAGGAAAACAACTACCCACCCTCAATCCGCGACATCGGCACCGCCTGCAGCATCTCCAGCACCTCCGTCGTCAAATACAACCTCACCAAACTGGAAAAAGACAAGCTGATCAGACGCGACAAAGAAGTCAGCCGCGGCCTCAGCCTCGACTGGGACCGCCTCCGGAAAGCCGGCCTAGCCGACGACCTCGCCGGCGCGCCCTCCACCCACCAGAGCGGCGACGGCTCCGCCTTCAACTTCTTCCAGGTGCCCGTCCTCGGCTACATCGCCGCCGGCGAACCCATCCAGGTCGAGACCGTTGACCACTACACCGCCGACGAATGGCTCGAACTCAACGAGACCCTCTACCGCAACCCTGCCGAGCTCTACGCCCTCCGCGTCCAGGGCGACTCCATGATCGACGCCAGCGTTCTCGACGGCGACATCGTCATCCTCCGCCACCAGGAACAGGCCGAAAATGGCGAAATGGTCGCCGCCTGGATCGACACCCAGAACGAGACCACACTCAAACATTTCTTCCTGGAAGGCGACCAGGTCAGACTGCGCCCCGCCAACCCCAGCTATCCCGAAATGTTCCTGCCCGCCGCAGACGTAAGCGTCAAGGGCAAAGTGGTCTCCGTAATCCGTCAGCTGGAATAACGTCAACCGTCCCCCAACAGGGGCAAGCAAGTTCAAGCGCTAAATCTGCCCCCGCACACAGCCGGCCGCACCGCCCATCCCCCGGCTGCGTCGTCTACGCCCCCAACTCCGCCGCCAGCGCCGCGGCCCCAATCGCGTCCCCCACCAACCGCGCCCGCACCGCCCGAAACTCCGCCTGCCGCCTCGACCCACCTGATCGCAACACCTGACCTCTCCCCGATCTCGTCAATTCCCCAAGAAACCGGACTCCATTGTAGCACGCCCGCCCCGCCCCCACCCCCGAACAGCGAGCGATCCCAAAATCCCAGCCCATCCCAAAAATCCCCCCAAATCCCCGTTCAGACAACGACCGCCAACCCACCGCCGAACCGCAAGCGATCCCAAAATCCCAGCCCATCCCAAAAATCCCCCCAAATCCCCGTTCAGACAACGACCGCCAACCCACCCCCAAACCGCAAGCGATCCCAAAATCCCAGCCCATCCCAAAAATCCCCCCAAATCCCCGTTCAGACAACGACCGCCACCCTACCCAAACTACGAGCGATCCCAAAATCCCAGCCCATCCCCAAAAATCCCCCCAAATCCCCGTTCAGACAACGCCCCCCCACCAGACTAAAAATTACACATCCACTGTGTAATTCCCACACCCCCCATCACCCGCCACCCCCTCCCCCCACTAGCCAAATCACACCCCATGTGCGAAAATTCCTCCCAACCTAATCCCAACCCACCCCCACAAACGCAAAACCAATGCCCGGACAACTCTTCACCAACTACTTTCTCGAAGAAGGCATCCTCCACACCCACGCCTGGCAGGAATCCCTCTCCCAACCCACCGACTTCGACACCTTCCGCACCCACGCCCAAACCCTCATCGACAACGCCGCCAGCTTCCACAACTTCAACGAAGCCGCCACCGAGCAGGAGCTTATCCGCCCCCTCTTCGAACTGCTCGGCTGGGCCGAATACCTCCCCCAGCAGGGCAGCGACCACAACGAAGACATCCCCGACCACCTCCTCTTCGGCGACGCCGAATCCAAAGACCGCGCCGCCGCCAAACCCGCCCCGCAGCGCTACCCCGACGCCCTCGCCGTCGCCGAAAGCAAACGCCTGAACCGGCCTCTCGACGTCCGCGGCAAGACCGGCTCGCCCCACGGCCAGATCCTCCGCTACCTGGCCACCGCCGACATCGCCTCCGACGGACGCATCCGCTGGGGCATCCTCACCAACGGCCGCATCTGGCGCCTCTACGACCGCCGCGCCCTCCCCCGCGCCAGCGGCTACTACGAAGTCGACCTCAACGCCGCCCTCCAGGCCGCCGACGACTTCCACGCCATCCGCACCTTCCGCCTCCTCTTCGGTCGACCCGCCTTCAGCCCCCAACACGGCGCCCAGACCAGCTTCCTCGAAGACGCCATCGCCGAAGGCCGCCGCTACGAAGAACAGGTCGCCCGCGACCTCGTCCGCGACCACGTCCTCCGCCTCACCTACACCGCCCACGACATGGCCCCCTTCGCCCGCGACCTCGGCTACGACGGCCCGCCCTTCATCTGGAACGAAGAAAAACGCCGCCACCTGCGCGCCCGCCTCGACGCCCTCTACTTCCACCTCTACGGCCTCTCCAAAAACGACGCCGCCTACATCCTCGACACCTTCCCAATCGTCCGCCGCCACGACAAAGCCGCCTTCGGCGCCTACCGCACCAAAGAAATGGTCCTCGCCTACTACAACGCCCTCGCCGCCGGCGACACCGAAACCGACGTAGCCCTCTGAGCCCCAACCTCGCCCCGAACAAGATAACCGTTGAAAAGTGTTCTCCGTGGCCCTCCGTGGACAAAGAGGTGTTCTCCGTGGTTCTCCGTGGCCCTCCGTGGACAAAAAAGGTGTTCTCCGCGCCCCTTCGCGAGCCTTCGCGGATCAAGAAAAGGTGTTCTTCGTGGCCCTTAGTGGCCCTTCGTGGACAAAAAGGTGTTCTCCGTGGTTCTCCGTGGCCCTCCGTGGACAAAAAAGGTGTTCTCCGCGTCCTCCGCGGACAAAAAGAGATGTTCTTCGCGCCCCTCCGCAAACGATCCCAACGCCCAATTCCAACTGCCACCGCCCCGCCCAATCCCATCAAAGGACTATCGCTCCCCCAATGCCTGTAGTATACTTAGCCCCATTCTCAGGGTACCGACCCACCCGGTCAGTACACCGAAAAAAATCAGTCCAACTTGCACACCCCGATACCTCTATGACCCCCCTGGGCCCCACCGCCCCACAACAGCGGAGGGAACAAACAGGGCTACCAAGCGCACGCAACCAGCAGCAGGAGAAAATACCATGGCAAAAACTGGTCGGGCGGTCATCGCCCAAGGACAGGACTTTGAGATCCGCGAATACCCCGTACTCGACCCCGAACCCGGTAAAGTGCTCCTGCGCCAGGAGCTCGCCGGCATCTGCGGCACCGACCTCCACAACTGGCAGAACGGCATCCAGGGCGAAGTGGTCCTCGGCCACGAAAACGTCGGCGTAATCGAGGCCATCGGCGCCGGCGGAGCCAAAGACTACATCGGCCGCCCCCTCGAAGAAGGCGACCGCGTCATCTTCTCCCCTGGCACCGGCGGCTACGGCGCATACGGCTTCTACGACACACCCGACGTCGCCCCCCACTTCTACGGCGGGTTCGCCGACTACATCTATCTCGGCTTCGAAAACACCTGCCTCCTCAAAACCGACTGCTCGCCCGAAGTCGCCGTGCTCACCGAACCCTACACAATCGGCGTCCACGCCGCCATGCGCGGCAAAGTGCAGCTCGGCGATACCGTCGTCGTCCAGGGCAGCGGCGCCATCGGCCTCGTAACCCTCCTCTGCGCCAAACAGATGGGCGCCGCCAACATCATCGTCGTCGGCGGTCCCGCCCTGCGCCTCGAACTCGCCAAGGAATTCGGCGCCGACGTCACCATCAACATCGAGGAAGTCACCAGCGTCGAAGAGCGCACCGAGCAGGTCTACTGGCACACGCCCCTCAAGCGCGGCGCCGACATCGTCTTCGAATGCTCCGGCTTCCTCGCCGCCACCCCCGAAGGACTCGGCTACCTGCGCCACAGCGGCACCTACGTCGAGGTCGGCCACTTCGTCGACATGGGCTCCATCGACTTCAACATCAACCAGCTCCTCATGCGCAAGAACCTCACCTTCGAGGCCGTCTGGGGCAGCACCTACGAGCACTTCGTACGCGGCCTGCCCATCCTCGAGAAAAACGAATTCCCCTACGGCGACATGGTCAGCCACAAACTGCCCCTCGACCGCGTAGGCGACGGCTTCCACGCCCTCGACGGCACCTACCGCCTCGGCGACGAGCAAGTAATCAAAATAGCCGTCAAAGCATGGGACGATTAAGAACAGTGCAGCCATCCCCCCGTAGGGGCAACCCTCGTGGTTGCCCTCGTACGCAAATCTGAAAAACCACATCTCCCACCGCACCCGCGGCGGGACGCAACCAGGCAAAGGAGATTGCCATGCCGTTCGGAACCGGCGCCTATCAGTACGAACTAGTCGAAAACTGGGCCAAACTACCCGCAGGTTGGCAGTTCGGCTGGGTAGCCGCAGTCGCCTGCGACTCCCAGGACCGCGTCTTCGTCTACTCCCGCAGCGAACATCCCCTCGTCGTCTTCGATCGCGACGGCAATTTCCTCGCCTCCTGGGGCGAAGACGTCATCGAAGACGCCCACGGCATCTTCATCGACAACGAAGACAACGTCTGGTGCACCGAACGCGAGACCCACTGCATCTTCAAGTTCAACTCCGACGGTGAGCTCGTCATGACCATCGGCGTCCCCGGCCAGGAAGGCGCCCCCGGCGACCCCTTCCGCCTGCCCACCGATCTCGCCGTCGCCTCCAACGGCGACCTCTTCATCTCCGACGGCTACGACAACGCCCGCGTCCACAAATACTCCGCCGCCGGCGAGCACATCCTCTCCTGGGGCGACTGGGGAGAAGGCCCCAGCCAGTTCACCCTCTCCCACTGCGTCCGCCTCGACAAGGACGACCGCGTCTGGGTCTGCGACCGCACCAACGACCGCATCCAGCTCTTCGACACCGACGGCAACTTCATCGAGGAGCGCACCGGCCTCCTCAAACCCGACACCATCTACTTCGACCCCAATGGCGAAGTCGTCTACGTCGCCGAACTCGAGCAGCGCGTCAGCGTCTGGACCCTCGACGGCGACCTCCTCAGCCACTGGGGCGGCGCCCAACCCAGCGACAAGCCGGGCGAATTCAAAGCCTGCCCCCACGGCATCTGGGCCGACTCCCACGGCGACCTCTACGTAGGCCAGGTCCAGGTCGACGACGGCCTCCAAAAATTCCGCCGCCTGTAGAGATAAGTTACTGGAACTGACAACATTCCGGTCCTTCTGGTTTGCAGAGCCCGCAAATGGAAGGACCGGTATAGGATACTGCTGGAGAAACGGGATTAGCGTTCATTGCCCAACCGAGAAGAGTCGTGTTCGTCGAACAAACTGTTTCGACTCTGTTGAACCGCTTCACACCAGGCCAAAGACAAGATTAGAATGACCCGCTTCGACCAATCCATCCTCACCCCCAATCCGGCCGTCCGCCGCCCCATCCTCGCCGTCCTCGACGCCGCCCTCGATGCCGTCGACCCCTTCGCCGCCGTGCAAAACGTCCTCCGGCGCCGCGACGAAACCCTGACCGTCGCCGACCCCTCCGCCCGCGAGCCCGCGGCCGCGCACACCTACGACCTGCGCCGCTACCGCCGCATCTTCATAGTCGCCGCCGGCAAGGCCGCCGTGCCCATGTCCGGCGCCGTCGAAGCCGCTCTCGGCGACCGCATCAGCGGCGGCCTCGCTGTAACCAAATACGACCACGCCCAGCCCGCCGACCCCTCCTCCGCAACGCCCTCCCGCATCCGCGTCGTCGAGGCCGGTCATCCCATTCCCGACCAAGCCGGCGTCCTCGCCGGCAAAGAGATGCTCGCCCTTGTCGAGCAGGCCACCGCCGACGACCTGGTAATCGCCCTTCTATCCGGCGGCGGCTCCGCCCTCCTCGTCGCGCCCGCAGGCGAAACCACCGACAGCACCGGCAAGTCGCACCCTGCCCTCACCCTGTCCGACATGCAGGCCATGACCGACGCCCTCCTGGCCTGCGGCGCAACCATCAACGAGATGAACTGCCTGCGCAAACACACCAGCGCCGTCAAAGGCGGCCAGCTCGCCCGCGCCGCCGCGCCCGCCACCCTCCTGACTCTCGCCCTCAGCGACGTCATCGGCAGCCCCCTCGACGTCATCGCCAGCGGCCCTACCGTCCCTGACGCAAGCACCTGGGCCGATGTCCGCGCCATCGTCGAAAAGTACGACCTGAACGACGCCCTGCCCGCAGTCATATCCGACCGCCTGCAGGCCGGGCTCGCCGGCGCAATCCCCGACACGCCCAAGCCAGACGACCCCGTCTTCGCCACCAGCAACACCCTCGTCGTCGCCGACAACCGCACCGCCGCCAACGCCGCCCTCGCCAAGGCCACCGAGCTGGGCTACAACACGATCCTGCTCTCCACATACGTCGAAGGCGAGGCCGCCGAAGTCGCCAAAGTGCTCGTCGGCCTCGGCCGCGAGGTGCAGGACAGCGGACTGCCCGCACCCGCGCCCGCCTGCATCATCCTCGGCGGCGAAACCACCGTCAACCTCGGCGACAATCCCGGTCAGGGCGGCCGCAACCAGGAGCTCGCCCTCGCCGCCGCCCTCGCTCTGCAGAACCTGCCGGGGCTGACCATCGTATCACTCGCAACCGACGGCACCGACGGCCCCACCGACAGCGCCGGCGGGATCGCCGACAGCGGAACCGTAGCACGCGGCAACGACGCCGGCCTCTCCGCCGCCGACCATCTCCGCCGCCACGATGCCTATCCTTACCTGCGCGCCGCCGCCGACCTGCTCCTCACCGGCCCCACCCAGACGAACGTCAATGATCTCCTCTTCGTCTTTGCGCACAAAGTATGAGAAAATGGCGAAACCATAGGCACGACGCATCCGTAAAGGCTTGGTCAGCGGTCTGCACTGCACTGCCCGCCAACCTGCTCGCAGCGAGGGCGGTGCAAGGCCACCGGCAGCAAAATGCAGTCGAGCTTTCAGTCCCACACATTACCAGCACAGGAGCTTTCTTTCATGCCTAAATTGACAGTTGAAAATGTTGGCACTTTCGATGTGCAGGCAGGCAAACGTCTCGTTCTCGCACTGGTCGAGGACGCATCCGTCGATCAGCTGCACGCCTGCGGCGGCAACTGCAAATGCACCACCTGCCGCGTCGCCTTCACCGACGGCGAACCCACGCAGATGACCGTCGCCGAAAAAGAAAAACTGGCCGAAAAGGAACTGTCCGGCGTACGCCTCTCCTGCCAGTGCCTCGTCGAAGGCGACATGACCGTTCAGCTCATCAGCCGCCTCGAAGGCAGCGGCCGCCCCGACCCCGGCCCGCCGCCCGAAACGACAATTCAGCCGGATCCGGAGTGGACAACCGCAGGCTGAGCAAAAAGAGCAGGCTTCCGCGCCGGCTTGCCGCCAAGGGAAAACCTGGCGGGGTAAATCCCCGCCCAGGGCTCCCTTTTTTGAGCAGGCGCCTAGCAGATCTTTCCGCCCACCGCCACAGCGGTCGCCGTCCTGCTTACCCCTCTTGACTTCAGCATCTCGAGCGAGGCCAAATTGACCAGCCAATCAGCAAGTCCCACACCCGGAGCGGGCGCAGCACGACCCGCCCACCGGCCAATTCTGATCTCCGCCATGCAGCTGGAAAATGAGCTCAAGAGCGGCGAGCGTTCCGTCTGGGATCTCATCGACATCGCCAGCCGGACCGGCGCCGACGGCGTGGAACTGCGCCGCGAAACGTGGCCCCGCCTCGACGCCGAAGTGACCGAAGCCGCCCGCCGCATCGCCGACGCCCGCCTGCTCGTCACCTACGCAACCCAGGCCACGCTCTTCGACCACACCGAATCCACCCAACAGCTGCGCCAGGACATCGACACCGCCGCAACCCTCGGCGCGCCCATCGTCCGCTTCTTCCCCGGCCCCACGCCGCCCCCCGACGACCAGGCTGCCTGGGATCGCGCCCGGCAGGTCGTCGACTACGCCGCCGCACACAACACCGTCATCGCCCTCGAAAACTATGCCCGCACACCCGGCGGCACCCTGGCAGAGGTGCAGGGCGCACTGACCCGGCTCGCCTCTCCCGCCCTCCGCACCAACCTCGACATGGGCAACTATCCCAACCACGGCCAGGACGTCGTCCAGGCTATCCATGCCTTGTCAGACAAGATCATCGCCGCCCACCTGAAGGACAAGACCGCCAATCCCGCCGATCCACCTGCCCCCCTCGGCACAGGCGTCCTGCCCCTTGCCGAGATTCTCGACGCGCTCGATCGGCTGCCCCAGCCTGTCTACTACATCTTCGAATTCCGCGGCGCCGGCGACCCCGTGGGCGGCATCGACCATAGCCTCGCCTATCTCAGGCAACGCGCGAGTAATCCTGAATAATGAATCTGAGTGTTCGGGTCGGCGCAGAGGCCTTCTCCGAGCCTCTCCCCCCGGAGCGCACAACACAGGCTGGAGTAGTAAAATGAGCGACACGAATTCGCTTGCCGGCAAGAAGGCACTCGTTACCGGCGTCGATCAAGGCGGCATCGGCCAGGGAATCGCCCTCGAGCTGGCCCGCCGCGGCGCAGCCGTCGTCTGCCACTACCCCTACGACGACGAAGGCGCAGCCGCAGCCGTCGCCCAAATCGAAGCCGGCGGCGGGACCGCCGCATCCGTGCAGGGAGACTTCACGCAGTCCGCCGAAATATGCGCCCAAACCGTAGAGGCCGCCGCCGACCGCCTCGGCGGCCTCAATGTGCTCGTCAACAACGCCGGCCTGACCGAAACCCGCCCGCTCGCCGACATCACGCCCGACCACTTCGACAAACTGTTCGCTATCAATCTTCGCAGCCAGGTCTTCTGCATCCAACGCGCCCTGCCCTATATGCAGGAAGCCGGCGGCGGCTCCGTGATCAACCTGGCCTCCGTCCACGCCCACGCCGGCGTCCCCGACTACGCCGTCTACGCCGCCACCAAGGGCGCAGTCGCCGCCCTCACCCGCCACCTGGCCGTTGAGCTCGCCCCCCAGAAGGTGCGCGTAAACGCCATTGCCCCCGGCCTCATCGAAGTGCCCCGCTACTTCGAAGACATTCCCGATTACAACCCCGCCGTCTTCGAAGCCACCGTCCCCTGGGGCCGCCTGGGCGAACCCGCCGACATCGGCCATGTGGCCGCCTTTCTCGCCTCAGACGGTGCCGACTTCGTCACCGGTCAGACTATCTACGTCGACGGCGGAACCGTCGCCTACATGTCCTTCGGCGCCCACCTCGACGGCCAGGACTGGAGTTCCGATGAATGAGCCCCGCATTCGACTCGCGCTGTGCCCCGCTCTTCTCCCGCTCAGGGCACGGTCTATTGCTGACTGACTCTTGTCAGAATTCCCCCGCCTGAGTACAATGACGGTGCCTTTCACAATTGCACATTTTCGAATGATTCCAAGAGGAAGGAGAAAACTGAAATGGATCGAAGAAGATTCCTGAAAGTGGCCGCAACAGGTGCCGTAGGCGCAGCCGCCCTCACCGTCGCCGGCTGTGAACAGGCCGGTGTCATGACGCCGGGCCAGGTCGAAGGCGCCGTGGCAGAGGATTCAAGCCTGCCCGAAATCGAGTGGCAGATGGCCACCAGCTGGCCCCCCGCCTTGGACACCATTTTCGGTGGCGCAGAAACGGTTGCCGCACGTGTAGCTGCCATGACCCAAGGCAAATTCAATATCGAAGCCCGCGCCGCCGGTGAGCTTGCTCCAGGCTTGGAAGTGCTGAACGTCGTCGAAGAGGGCGCCGTGCCCATCGGCCACACAGCCTCCTACTACTACGTAGGCAAGAGCCCCATCACAGCCTTCGGAACAGCACTGCCCTTTGGCCTCACCTCCCGCCAGCAGGACGCCTGGCTCTATGAAGGCGGCGGCCTCGAAATGCTGCAAACCGTCTACGCCGAAAAGTTCAACACCATTCAGTTCCCGGCCGGCAACACCGGCGTGCAGATGGGCGGTTGGTTTAACAAGGAGATCAACTCAGTCGCCGACATGGAAGGCCTCAAGATGCGCATTCCCGGCCTCGGCGGCCGCGTCATGGATCGCCTCGGCGTAACCGTACAGGTCCTCCCCGGCGGCGAGATCTTCCAGGCCCTGCAGACCGGCGCAATCGACGCAGCCGAGTGGGTCGGCCCCTACGATGACGAAAAACTGAGCTTCCACAAAGCCGCCAGCTTCTACTACTTCCCAGGCTGGTGGGAGCCGGGCCCATCGCTCGAAATCCAGATCAACCTGGACGAGTGGAACAAGCTGCCCGAACAGTATCAGGAGGTCCTCAAGACCGCAGCCTACGCCGCCAACGCAACCATGATGGCGCGCTACGACGCCAAGAACCCTGCCGCCCTCGGCCGCCTCATCAACGACGCCGACATCACAATGCTGCCCTTCCCGGATGATGTAATGCAGGCTGCCGAAGAGTCCGCCTTCGGGCTGTTCGACGAGATCGCCGCCGATGACGCCGACTTTGCATCCATCTTCAAGGAATGGTCCGTCTTTCGCAGTGCAATCCAGTCCTGGCACGGTCTGGCCGAACGCGGCTACCTGCAATACGTGGGCCGCAGCCGCTGATCTGCGCATCTGAGGCGCATAGGTCCTGACTTAAAGTGAAGAGACAAGAGGCGGGGGAGCGTTGCCCAACGTTCCCCCGTTTTGTTCACCCCGTTGACCCTTGGCCGTAGATTGTCTGACTTTTTCGTGCTGAGCTGCAGGGAAAGGAGAACACCGCAATGGAGCGCAGACGATTCCTGGGCATGGCAGCGACAGGCGCCGCCGTACTGGGCGCAGCTGGCTGCAAGCAGGCCGGCTTCATGCCCCCGGTTCAGGTCGAAAGCGCGGTCGCGGCAGACGCCAGCCTGCCCGCTGTCGAGTGGGAGATGGCAACCAGCTGGCCGCCCGATCTGGACTCAATCTTCTGGAGTGCGCATCTCATTGCCGAGCGCGTCGCAGCCTTGACCAACGGCAAATTCGTGATCCGGCCTCGCGCTGCCGGTGAACTGGCTCCCGGCTTGGAAGTACTGAACGTCGTCGAAGAGGGCGCCGTCCCCATCGGTCACACTGTCTCCCACTACTATGCCGATAGAGGTCCGGTCATCGCCTTTAGCACAGGCCTCCCGTTCGGTCTGACGGCCCGCCAGCAGAACGCATGGCTCTATGAAGGCGGCGGTCTGGAAATTCTTCATGAAGCCTATGCTTCCCGCTTCAATATCATACAGTTCCCGGCCGGCAACTCCGGCGCGCAGATGGGCGGCTGGTTCAAAAAGGAGATTAACGCCGTCTCCGATTTGGCAGGGCTGAAAATGCGCATCCCCGGCATGGCCGGCCAGGTAATGGAACGGCTGGGCGTTACCGTGCAGATGTTGCCCGGCAACGAGATCTACCAGGCTTTGGCGAGTGGCGCCATCGACGCCGCCGAGTGGATCGGACCCTACGAGGACGAAAGAATGAACTTCCACACCGTCGCCAGCTACTACTACTACCCCGGCTGGTGGGATCCCGGTTCATCCGTGGAAATCCAGGTCAACCTGGACAGATGGAACGATCTGCCGCAGCAGTATCAGGAAGCCCTCAAGACAGCCTCTTACGAGGCCAATGTAAGGGTTATGGCGCGCTACGATGCCAGAAATCCGGCCGCTCTCCGTCGCCTGATCGACGATGGCGGCGTCAAACTCCGACCGTTTCCCGATGATCTATTGGAATCGGCGGAAGAGGCCGCCTTCGAGCTGTTCGACGAGACCGCGGCCGCAGACGCCGATTTTGCTTCCATCTACAAAGAATGGTCCGCCTTCCGCGAAGCGATCCAGTCCTGGCACAGCCTGGCTGAGCGCGCCTACCTCCAATACGTGGGCCGAAGCCGCTGAAGTACGCAGCAGAGGTGGGAAACTCTTGGTTGCAGCACCAAAAAGAAAGGCAACTATATACTTGAGTTCACAAGATCGAACTGGCTGCACTTATAGTTGAAGAAAAATTTGGGGATGGGGACCTTTACAAGGAGGTCTACCATGACCAAAGAAAAAGAATCCAGATCGGTTGAAGATCACTTTGCTAAGGTGAATAATGGGGGGGTGGAAATACCCGTAAGTAAGGAGGGGAAACTTGATCTAGGAGACCTCGTATATGACGGAGGCGAAATCCGTATCGACTTTGAATCCTTCGATGACGGGCATCGCAGGTTCTTCAAGCGGTTCTTCGACGGAGTTGATGCGTCGTCGGGGCATATCCCTAGTGATTTCGTAAAATCGTACTTCGTGAAGGTAAAGCAAACACTTTTCGATCACACTTATTACACCGTGGCCCATGAAAGAAATGATGGGGCAGGACGTACTGGCAATGTGATCAAATCCACCTTCAATTATCCAGAGTTGTGTGACCTGCCCCCCAAAAACTGGTCCAGTTAGGCTGTCTCAGAAGGACAAGTTGGGTAAGCGTTGGTAAGTTTCGGCACGCCAGCTTCCGAAGACGGCTGGTTGCATAAGCTGAGCCATGCCAACGTTGAAGAGGCAGTATTGACGCTGCCCGGCGCTACACTCAGGGAATGGGTTGAGATGCCGGGCTGCAGGGCAGGAAGCCAACAGCGCCTGAGCGCCATATGCGCCAAAGGGTCCTCAGGTTGAACGCGGTCGCCAACAGAGTCCACTCGGCTGCTACATTGACGAGGCCGCGCAGCAAGAATCGACGCGCCCCCTGTTGCTCCTTGATGATGCCGAAGACCGGTTCGATCAGCTGCTTTCTGCGTTTGGATATCTCCTGTGCCTCGCGGGTGGACATCCAGGTGCGATGGCGGCGCAACACTGCGTCGTGAGGTCCTATCGTCAGCGCTCGTCCATTCAACAGGTCGTTGGTGCATACCCCGAAGGCTGGGCAGGCCTGGCAAGTGGCAGCGGAGGCCCGGTACACGCGCCTCGGTGTCCCGTTGGGACTGCGTATGCTGCCGACGGGAGTCAGCGTCTGACCGTGTGGGCAGAGGTAGCTGTCGTTGCACTGGTCGTAGATGAAGCGGTCCTTGTGATAGGGGTGATGCTGGGCACGTCGCCGCGACGACTCAGGCATCACGAGCTTGCGGTCCCTGCGGGCGCATTCGTCCAGCGCAGACCCGGAGTGATAGCCGGCGTCCGCCAACGTCACCTGGGCCCTTGCCCCGGTAGTCTCCTCGGACTGCTCCAGCATCGGGACCAGCTGGGCAGAGTCATTCGGTTCATCCACCACATCAGCCGCCGTGACGAACATCCCGCTCGCACCGACACTCGGTTGCAACGGCGACACCATGGCCTGAGCGTTGTAGCCAGTCACGATACCCTGGCTGCTCTTCATTAATCGGGCGTCTCTGTCAGTCAGGTTGATGCACTTCTGGCGGCCGCGACCCGCAAGGTCGTCCATCGCCTGCCTGACCTGCTCTCTGAGGACTTTCTTGTCGGCCAACTCTTCTGGCAGATTGACGGCAGGCTCATCTTCTCCCGCTTCGTTCTGGGCCTCAAGCTCGGATATCGTCTTGTCCAACCGACCCAGCAAGGCACGCAACTCTTCGGCGTCATAGACCCTGTCCTTGGAGGCGTTGGCGACCATCTTTGTACCATCGACCGCCTGCACGGCCAGGTCCAACAATCCCATCGTCACCGCCGTGCGCACCGTGCGCTCGAACAGCTTCCTCATAGCTGAACGGTGCTTCCTGTAGAACTGCCACAGCGTGTTGTGGTCGGGGTACTGCCATCCGGTCAACCACAGGTACGGTATCTGGTCACGACAGGCCGTCTCCAGTTTGCGGCATGAACGCACGCCCGTCATGAATCCGTAAAGCCACACGCACAGGAGCGCTCTGGGATGGTAGGCAGGCGCACCCAGAGGCTCCCCTCCCATCTCCACACCAAGCTCGGCCCAGCCTTCCCTGTCCAGGGCATCGACGAACTCGGCCACAAACCTTGCTCGATGATCCGGGGGCAACAGCTCATCAAGCGTCGGTGGCAGCATCCACATCTGCTCTCTACTCATCTCCCGAAAAGGCATGTGCGCTCCGCCTGCATCTTGGGTAAGCCTCATCCTAAACCCGCCTTACCCTCAGACGCAATTGCCGTACGCTCTCAGCCCGACTTCTGAGACAGCCTCCAGTTAATATGTTAGAATTGGGCCATAGAAAGGGGGAAACATGGCTAAGAGGAGACATACGCCGGAGCAGGTAATCAAAAAGCCCAGATGGTCTTCAGTCTGGGGCCGAATCGCATCGTGCGCGCCAAAGATGGTTAGTCCCTTTTTGTGGACATCGCGATAAAAATTGACGCTCTCCGTCTCGCACCGTGTTGAGGCAAGCAGAACCACATGGCCCAATCGCGCGGCCAGGTGAAATGAGGACGGCACGACTTCAGCCACGCCAGTCGCTTCGATGACAGCCTGGAAGCGATCCGTCAGGGTTCCGATTTCGGTTGAGTCAGAAACCGCATCGAAGCCAGACTGCAAAGCCAGGTCTCGTCGCCAGCCAACCGGATCAAGACCGTGGACGTGGGTTGAGCCTGCAGCCCGAGCAACCTGTCCGGCCAGATTACCAATCGAGCCTAATCCCAGCACGGCCACCTCCCAACCCAATTGAACTTGGGCCTTGTGAATGCCCTGCATGACAATTGATATCAGCCGATAGATGGACGCATCCTGATTGCTGACTCCATCAGGAATAGGGATACAGCGACCAGCCTCAACGATAGCGTGGGCCGCGTGTCTAATTTAACAGGCCACCCGCTGGCCGACTTCCAAATCAGTCACAGCACTTCCCTTGTCAGCCACGTGACCACTGGATGAGTAGCCCGGATAGTAGGGATAAACACCGGTCGTATTTGGCAGGTGATGTAGAAAGGCCAGCTCCGTACCCGGCGAAATTGCAGAGAACTGCGTTTCGATAAGCACCTGATCTGGTTCTAATGATGGTAGCTCAAAGTCCTCAACTGCAATTTTGCTCTGAGCTGTGGCGACGATGCGCTGTGATTTCAAAATCGAATTACCCCACGGGCAACCTTGCCATTGAGCATATCTTCAAACGCCTCATTCACCGCTTCCAACGGATAGGTTTGGGTGATAAGTTCATCCAGTTTCAGTTTTCCGGCCCGATAGAGTGAGATGAGGCGAGGTACATCATAGCGCATCCGCGTCGTGCCGAGGGCACTGCCCATTATTATCCTCTCCCCATTCATCAGCAGCTGAGGCTCCAGACAAATCGGTTCGGACTGCGGTAAACCAATCAAGATCGCTTTGCCCCGCGGTCGAATGGCCCGTATGGCCTGTTCATACGTCACATTTGTGCCAATGGCTTCAATCGCATAATCGGCCCCCAAACCCTCGGTCAAGGCGTGGATTTCGGAGATCGGGTCACCGTTGCTGGCGTTGATGGTGTGTGTAGCCCCAAACTGTCGAGCCATTTCAAGCTTCGCCTCCACCAAGTCAACCGCGATGATCTGGGCCGCCCCGGACAGAGCGGCCCCTTGAATCGCGTTCAACCCGATGCCGCCGGCCCCAAAAACGACGACGCTGCTCCCTAGCTTCACCTCCGCTGTGTTGGCCACGCTACCCACGCCGGCGATGACGCTACAACCACATAGGGCTGCCTTATCGAGCGGGAGATCCTGGTCAATCGGGACCGCGGCTTCTTGGGGGACGACCGTATATTCGGCAAAGGAAGCGACGGTGAATTGGTAGATGCCCTTTCCATTTTTGCCATATCGCGGGGGGCGCTCTCTCATCTGGGCTGCCTTGAGGCAAAGGCTGGCATAGCCTCGCACACAGTAGATACAGTGACCACAGGCAGGCGAGATCGAAAGCACTACGTGATCACCCGGTTTGACCAGGCTGACACCCGATCCAACCGCCTCGACAACCCCGGCCCCTTCATCGCCCAACACGGCGGGAAGCGGCCACTTTTCCTTCCCCGTAATAACGGAGTAGCAGCTATGGCAGACGCCCGTCGCGGCGATCTTGACCAGGACTTCGCCCGCTTTGGGACCGTCCACATCAACCTCTTCAACCACAAGTGGCTGGTTCACTTCGTACAAGACAGCGGCTTTCACTTTCATAGATAACTCCTTTCTATATTCAAATTAGTTTGAAACCGAAACTTTTAAGTGAAAGCATCCTGAGTAGCCCGAGTTACGAGGGCGTATCGAAGGGTGCGGCTCAAACGACGATTCGAGGCCAACCCGCACCCTTCGATACGGCTCCATTAAGGTTTTTGTAGCCTTATGGGCCTAATCCGCCTACTCAGGATGCTAGACTGACGTTAATTACCACCGTTTCAAAGGCTTTATTAAAGTCGTATAATTGATTCTTCAATCAAACGCAGACAAAATCTCTTCTTCAAAGTAGTGGTACTGCTCAACGTCCGAAGTGAGCAAGCCCGCAAACATGATCTCATCAACCCCCACATCCATAAACTGACCGATGCGTTCAATAACGTAGTCCTTGGGTCCGGCTGCCGTGCCTTCACCCAGGCTGCGACTGGCGATGAAAGCTTCAGCTTCAGCCGGATCGTCGGTGACCTTGACCGGCATCAGGATAGTACGCTTGATTTCGGATGGGTCTCGGCCAACGTTTTCGCAGTGCTGCTCCAGAACCCCAACTTTGTGAAAGTAATATTCTTGGGTCATTGGCCCGCCAGCCCAGCCATCCAGGTTCATGAAGTCACCATATCTGGCCAGGGTGCGCAGTGTGCGCCGCTCACCGGTGCCGCCGACCATAATCGGAATCTGCCGGTTGTTGTAACCTCCGGGTGACAGCGGAGCCTGATCGAGCCGGTAGTAGCGGCCCTCGAAATCGACCGGTCCATCGGCTGTAAAGAGAGCTCGCAGCAGGGCACAGGCTTCCTCCAGCCGATCCGAGCGCTCCTTCATCGGCGGGAAATCCCAGCCATAGGCCTCATGCTCCCGCTGGAACCAGGCGGCCCCAATGCTTAAGGTGAAGCGGCCGTGGGATATCTGATCGACCGTTCCGGCCATTTTGGCCACCAGGGCCGGGTTGCGGTAGGTATTGCCCAAAACCAAATTTCCCAGCCGCATCCGTTCGGTGATGCTTGCGGCGGCGGCAATAAGCGTATATCCTTCGTAGGCCGGCAGCGGCTCTTCTTCCCGCTTTGGCGACGATGGCAGGTAGTGGTCGGCAAACCACAGACTGTCCCACCGGCCCGCTTCCATGGCCTCGATCACAGTACGAATGTTATCCCAAGTTGTCAGATAACAATTGACCTGTGCGCCAAATTTCATGGTGACACCCTTTCTTAGCTTATGGGAGAAGCCGGGAAGAAGGCTTTGTACGACAAAGCTTTTGTTTCAACGATGGCGATGAAGTCCGTGTTGTGTAGTTTGAAATCTACAGCTAGGCGATGAAACAGGCTTGAAGCCTGTTTTTATCTTAGTCGCAGAATTCATTCTGTGATGGTGGGCGAGATGCTGAAAACATACAAATTGTGTTCATTATAAATATATGACGACCTGATCTTGCTCTTGTTTCGCCTCATAGGTGCGGACGGCTAGTTTTGGATCGAAGAGCGCTTTGCCAGTCCGAATATCAAATTCCCATTGGTGCCAGGGGCATTTGAGGATTTCATTTTCGCGTTCGTGACCCACTTGAGGAACATCGGCTGAGGTAACGAGCGGTCGCAGCCGGCCCAGGCATAACGGCGCGAACCGATGAGGACAGTAGTTCAGCAATGCGAAATATTCGCCGCCGACATTAAAGACGCCGATTTCGCGACCTCGTACAGTGACGATACGTCGCTGACCCGGTGGTAACTCCTCCGTCCGAGCAACCACATAACGCTGCTTAGCTTGGCGTTTAGCGATAGAGCTTTCTCCTATGGCCGATGCAGTTGCGGCCCAATAAGATTTTCGGCTCAACGGGATCTTATGTGGTAGACAGTCTGAGTGACATCGAGACTAGCAAAGCAAACCTGCTGATGGGATCAGCGAATTACCTTAGTAAACGAGTGTCGATGCAAGCACGACATCGACCTCCCTAAATCCCTCCTGGCAGGAAGGACTTTTACCGATGCTGGCCAAAAAAGGCCGTTTTTCGACCATGACCATCCTCCCCCTAGCAGGGGAGTTAGAGGGGGTCGAGGGTTGGCTGCTTCAAATGTCCGCCTTTTACAATTTTCTTTCTTTTCTTTCAGCAACCGACGCCTATCTTGTCAACCACATGTATTCCAATTGAGCCATATTTTCTTTTCAATTCCGGTAATATTCGGATTTCATTAGGCCTAGATGGCGCGAGCAGCATTCTCTCGTGGGGCACTGGTGAGTTGACTGTCTAGCTGGTAGAGCTCGCGGGCTGTCTCAACCATAACCCGCCGGCGTAGGTCTGGGTCGTGACCCCTCAAGAATGTGCTGGGTTCATCCATATCCCAATGGGGAAAGTCAGACGTATAGACCAGGACTTCGTCCGCCCGTAGCCACTCTAGAAAACGGGCCAGGTCCTTACGGCTGGGCACATCAGGCATGGGTTGTGAGCCAAAGCGGACATGGTTGCGGACATATTCACTGGGCAGCTTCTTGACCCAGGGCGTATAATCGCGCAGAGCCTTCCAGTCTGAGTCCATGTGCCATAGCATGCCCGGCACCCAGAAAAAATCGTGTTCTATAAACAAAAAGCGGAAGTCAGGGAATTTCTCGAAGACGCCTTCACAAATCAGGCTAGCCAGGTGGGCCATTGCAGTCTGCGGCCGAGCCATCCGCATCTCAAGGTAGTATGAAGGATATCCCGCGCCCGTGGGTGGCGCGGAGATGCCCGCGCCTTCGCTACCAAAGTGGACGCACACCGGCAGACCCAATTCCTGGCAGGCGGCATAGATGGGATGATAGAAACGATTGCCAAAGGGCAGCCGCGCCGCGGCCGGCATCAAAACCTGGATGAACTCCGGGCGTGGGCCAAGCCGCTCGATCTCTTGCACGGCCAAGGCAGGGTCCTGCGGCGCAATGTGAATCGAGGACCGAAAGCGAGAATCTTGGCTTAGCCAATGGTCGAGCGTCCAGTCGTTGTGGGCGCGGCAAAGGGCATGTCCGTAGTCTGCGTCGGGATGAATTGCGGCCGCAGACGGTACAGCGGAACCGGTGAGGACCGCCAGGCCAATATTATAGGCGTCCAGATGGCGTTTTATGTAAACCTCCGGCTGGTTAGCTGGGTTACCCGCTGTCCTTCGTCGTTGTTGCCAATTCTTATGTGGCCGACCATTGTATCCCTCCGGCTCGGTAGCCGGGTTGATACTTGTGCTCTCCCACAGGTCGTGGCGAGTTGCGTTTGCCGCGGGAGGTACGTTTGTATAACCGAGATCTGGCAGCAGGGGGCCAAAATCTTCAATATATTCGACATAGTGACGGGGCAGATAAGGATAGAGCGCAGATAGGTCCGCCAAGTCACCGTGGTGTACGTCACAATCGATGATTGGTGACATACCATTTTTTTGCTTATCGTTCATGATGTTCTCCTATGAAACCCTGTTCCGGGGGTTTCATACCGGGCGTCTGGTGCGGAAAAAGATGTGGAGGGACACCCCCCACACCCCCGCGCCACCGGCGGCTCCTATGAAAATACGGACAAGATGAAGGGATGACACGCTGAAATGCTGGTTTGCGCCTCGTAGGATACTCCTCTAAAAAGCGATATACAAGGCCATGAACCGGCCAATCACCAGCCAAAAAATCAAATGAAATGCTTTTCATTCATTTTCGCTTCGGAATCAATTAATGCGCTCTACAATGAGCCTTGTGCTTGATGGCGGCACAGGAAGCGTTGACTTTCGACCATCGGGCCACTGGATATCCAGCGAGATGGGGCGGCTATCTGCGGGGAAACCAAAGTGAACCTGTGACGGATCGCCTGACAAATATCCACTATTGGAGCGAATCTCACGCATATATCGACCCGTCGTTGTCTGTAGCGCAAGCCGCGCGCCAATCGCATAGGTATTCTTGCTTTTGGGCCACTGGAGATCAACGGTCAGGCTATGGCCCCCACAGAGCCGGTTCTCGTAGACGACGGCCGGCGACAGCAGGTTATTGACCACAATATCCAGATCACCGTCGCCGTCCAAGTCAGCCATGTTCATACCGCGACCACCAGCCGTCGCGTTGAGACCCCAATCGGGTCTTGGCTTAAAATGACCCGTGCCATCGTTCTGGAAGACCAGATTTTCTTCGATCAATTCGCTATTCGGCAGATGACCAAACATTTCTTCTGCTGCCATGCCGTTCACCACATAGAGATCCAGAAAACCATCTTGGTCCAGATCCCCAAATTGGGCCGACCAGCTCCAACCCGTCGCCTCTACACCTCGCGCAACCGCCTGATTTTCAAATCCCCCATCGCCGGTCGCAATCTGAAGGACGTTTTGGATGATCTGCTGGTCATGGGCGACGTCGACGTCTTCCATCGTCTCCATTAAAGGAGCCCAGGCCAGCAGGGCCGCTTGGGTAGGCTCATAGGGCATCATGTCAGCGGCAAATAGATCAACGCCACCGTCGTTGTTGATATCACCTGCCGCAAAGCTCATGGTATTTTGGGCAATTTCATCGAAGCGGGTTGCTTCCTGCCAGCCATCGTCTGTGCGCAACCAGACCTGGTCAGGCATCAGAAAGTCATGGCCTACCCAGATATCCAGATGTTCATCCTCATTCAGGTCGACCAGCAGCAGGGCCAAGGCTTGCGAATAGGTCGCCAGATGGGTCGCTATAAAGTCGTCTCCCCTGTTCTCATAGTAGACCACGCCGCCCCCGCTCAAGTCATAGTTATTAAAGCGCCTGTACTCGGTTTGATAGGTCGCCAGGACAAGATCCAGATCAACATCACCATCCAGATCGGCCCAGGCGAAGGTGTAGGCCCGTTGGGAAGGGCTGAACCGATCTAAACGCGTGAAACCGTCTATCTGTTTGAATTGCTGTTGACCAGGCTCGGCTGATGTTTGTCTGTGAGTTTTCTGATTGTTTTCACCCTTTTGAAACGTGCCATCGTTCATCCACACGCTGGGAGCCGTTTCGCGCCGGGCAAAGACAATGTCCTGCCAGCCGTCGCCATCAATATCGACGATGCTGACGGCGCGCGACTGACCGAAAGGGAATTCCTGCTTCTGAAAGGCGAAATCGCCTTCGTTCCAAAAGATGGCATTAGAACCAGCCAAATTCGCCAGCACCAGATCCAGATCGCCATCACGGTCAAGATCGTTTATGGCCAGACCGGCACCGTTACTACCGAACTTCTTGACAATCTCACCTGAAATGGCGGTGATATGTTCAAGAGAATGGGGGATGAAGCGATCTTCACAGGGGTAGGGTGAGGCCCGGTGTGGTTGCTCCGATATCGCTAGCGATACCGCCGGCGACACGGCTGGTGTTGAGGTCGGTGCACCATTTGGCGAAACCGGGGTGATCGGCGAACCCGGGGTGATCGTGACAAAGACAACGTCTGTTTCAGATGACGTTTCAATTTGCTGGCAGCTGGTTAAGGCGATGGCTAGTAAGGCCCAAAATAGGCCCACCATGATCTTACGAGAAAAGCCGGGAAAGCCCCCTTGTTTCAACAGGGGGATGAGAGGCTTGATTCTTATCCTATTGGACACGAGTATCACCTCCGACGACGAATGTGGCAGGCCATCGCAAGCTCAATCCGGCTTTTCTTTAAGAAAAACCCCGGTTGAGCTACTGGAAGCCCCGATACTTTAGTGCGGGGTTTTTCACCCCTCAGTCTCATCCTTGATAAATCAGATTGCAGCGTCAACGGCACGCAGGCGGCGATTATCAGCGGAAAAATCGCTAGTACCATAAGAAACGCGCGAGTGGATTGCTTCTGCACGATGTTACACACCTCTTAGCCCTTGATACCGGTCACCACGATGCCCTGAATATAATATTTTTGAGCAACGAAGAAGACGACAATGGTGGGCATAAGGATCACGAGGGAGGTGGCCATAAGCAGTGACCATTGGACCTGGTATTGGCCCTGAAAGAAGCGCAAGCCGAGGGCCAGCGTGAAGTTTTCCGTTGTGGACAGGAAGATAAGCGGTCCCAGAAAATCGTTCCAATGAAGCATGAAGGAAAAAACAGCAATAACCCCCATAGCGGGTCTCGTCAGAGGCAGCGCTATGTGCCAGAAGACCCCAAAGGTGTTACAGCCATCAACTCTTGCCGCGTCATCCAGATCCATGGGTATGGTCCTGAAAAATTGCCGCAGTAGAAAAATGTAGAAGGCATTGCTGGCAAAGAAGGTTGGCACGATCAGGGGTAAAAACGTATCGATCCAGCCCAGGTTCTTGAAGAGCAAAAATAGGGGGGCCACGATGGAAGGATAGGGCAACATCAGGGTGGCCAGGACCAGTACAAAGAGCACATCACGTCCCACAAAGCGGATGCGGGCAAACCCAAAGCCGACGATTGCACAGGACACCACGTGGCCGATGATGCTGACGGAGGTGATGTTCACTGTATTTAAAAACCATGTGCTGAAGGGCAAAAGCGTCCATGCATCTGGATAGTTCGGCCAGTAGGGCGGATTCGGAATCCATTCGATGGGAAAGGCAAATTCTGTTCCCGGTCTTTTCAGCGAAGTGCTGATCATCCAGAAAAAAGGCAGCATGACAAAAATGGTACCAGCAATTAACACAAGAAAGATGAGGATAGTAGCAACGCGATTTTGGAATCGTCGGCTCTGGAAGTATCTGACAGAAGAGAGATCGCGTTTCTGCCGGCCAGGGACGCTGTCAGCAGCGATTTGACTGGACACGAGTATCACCTCCGACGACGAATGTGGCAGGCCTCAGTCACTCTCATAGTAGACCCAACTGGAGGACGTTTTGAGGATGATGACGGTGAAGACCAAAATGATCAGGAACAAGACCCAGCTCAACGCCGATGCATAGCCCATGTTGAACCACACGAAAGCCTGCTGGTACAAGTACATCACATAGAAGAGCGTAGCGTAGTTAGGGCCACCATCGGTCATGACGTAGGCCTGGGTAAAAACCTGGAATGAGACAATCACGCCCATGACCAGATTGAGCAACAAGACCGGCGTGATCATGGGAACCGTTATGTGGAGAAGCTTCTTCCAAGCGCCGGCGCCATCTAAGGTGGCCGCCTCATAAAAGGCGGTAGGAATGCCCTGCAATGCGCCCAGGTAGATGAGCATACCGCCGCCGACTCCCCAGATACTCATGATGATCAGCGCAGGTATCGCCCATGCTTCGCTCCCCAACCACAAGGGGCCAATGATGCCAATCTTTTTCAGCAGGACGTTGATGATACCGAAGCGCGGGTTAAAGATCCACATCCACAACAACGAAACCGCGACGCCTGAGGCTACGCTTGGCAAAAAGAAGATGGTGCGAAAGACAGAAAGCCCCTTCACTTTCTGATTGAGAAGCAGGGCGAGGAGCAGCCCCAAGACGACGTTGAGGGGCACGTTGAGCAGATAGTAGAGGGTGACCTTGATCGACTGCCAAAAGAACCGATCCTCCACCATCTTCTGGTAGTTCGCCAACCCCACAATCTCAGGCGTACCGACGATATTCCATTTGGTCAGGCTGATTGAAAATGAGCCGAGCAAGGCCCCGGCGGTGAACACGACAAAACCAATAATCCAGGGTGAGATGAAAAGATAACCCTCAATGTTGCGTCGCCAGAACATTCTATTTTTACCCAGCATGTTGACGTCTTTTCTTTTATGGGAGAACGCGGGAAAGCCCCCGGTTCACGCGTAAACTCGGGGTATGATAGGCTGGAATCTCTTGCCCGTCAATGCTCAAGCCGGCTTCGGGTGTGTCCCAGAATTTAGGCGAATTTTCAGAATGTAGCATCTTGAGTAGCCGAAGCAGAGCGGAGGCGTATCGAAAGGTGCGGGTTAGCCTCGAATCGTTGCGTGAGCCGCACCCCTGGATACGGTTTCCGCTCCGCTCCACCCTACTCGGGCCTGTCCTGAGCTTGTCGAAGGGATGCTACTTCCTAAGATTCAGGACACACCCGCCGGCTTCTCCGGTAAGCGCAGCGACGCGTAGCGGCAGAAACCAATAGGAACAGAGATCAAAGTTCGCTGGCTGCATAAGATGTGAATGTGCCTCCCTGCTCTCTGTTCCTACTATTTCGCGGCGTAAATATGTCTAACCGGCGATTCTTTTGCCCTAGGAGACTTCGGCCAGAGCCTCTTCAGTTAGCACACAGGCTTCCGCCATGGCCTCATCGATATCCTTGGTGCCCCGCAGCACATTCTTTATCTCTTCGAACACTATCGTGAAGATAATTTTGAGGGCAGCCGGCGTTCTGTATACGAAGGGATCTGGCTTCACGTGGCCAAGGAGTCGTGGGATCATCTTGGGATCAAGACCACCATCCCTCAGCGGCTTGTTGTATGCCTCCATGTCGAAAATAGACTTGCGAGTTGGCATATAATAGGTGGCCAGCAGGACGCCCGCATCATACGTCTGCTGTACAGCCTCCGCGCTGCTTCGCCAGCTCATCCATTCGTAGACAGCGTCGGGGTTTGGTGTGGTGCTCGAAGTCACAGACTGGTCCGTGTCGCCCCAGACAATGAAGCCTTCAGGCCCGGCGGGTAGCGGGACCAAGTCCCAGCCAAAGGGAAACTCCCGTCCTGGTCGAATATCCTCTACTGCGCCCCCGGCGGCCATGCCCATACCGATCACGCCGGATCTAAATTCGATACCCAACTCAGCCAGATTCAGGGCCGGCGAAGGCTGGACCTCATGTTTTAGGACACAATCGGCCATCCATTGGACCGCTGCCTTGACCTCTGCGCTTTCCACAGTACACTTGCTTGGGTCGAACAGATCGTCCAGGTATTCGCCTCCGAAGGCGCGGACGATGGCCAGGGTGTGGGTTCCCCAATAACCCTCGCATCCCCATTGATCGATCTGTCCATCTCCATCCGTATCGATGCTGAGTTCTTTCAGCATCTCCACGAAGCTGTCAGTATTCCATCCGTCCTCTCCGTCCTCCCAATAAAGGTCGGCCGGGGTGGGCAATCCTGCCTTCTCGAAGAGATCCTTGTTGAATCTCAGGCAATGGCTCGAGGTCCAGAGCGGCAGCCCCATAATGTCGTCCCCGAATCTGGCATCGCCGGGGAACAGAATGTCATCGTAGTTCAAGTCGGAGTCCGCATCGATATAATCGTTAATGGGAATCGCGGCCCCTGCGTCTACAACCTGGAACATCAACGCGGGATGGCAGGCAAACGTGTCCGGCGCCGTTCCCCCGGCGATCATGACCGGGATCTTGGTGTTGTAATCTTCCCAGGGCAATGCTATGGGCTCGACATTAATGTGCGGATGACTTTCTCGAAACACAGAAATAATCTCCCCTTCAAGCACCGCATCATCATCAAAGCCATGTCTGGCAGCGGATATCTCAATGACTTCTGGGGCTGGCGCATCTGCTTGGGCCATTGCGCCTTCGGCCGAGTTGTCCGGAGCTGGCTGAACTGCACAGGCGGCCAACGTAAGGCCGGCTGCCGACATACTGCCAACTCTCAGAAAGTCACGACGGTTCAAACGTTTTTCATTCATTTTCATTCTCCGGTGTCGTCTCGATGGAGACAGTTCGACTCCTCTGAAAATGTTATGACTACAATGTCCATTTTTCTTCTGCACAAATTTATTGCTTTATGGGCGGCTCCTTTCATTCGTTAGTAATTGTTCAGCATTGCCTTGCGAAGTTACTGGTAATTTGCCCCAATCACCATTTGCTCCTATGTCAAATGGTTTCCACAATCCTGACGTCGTAGGATACTCCTCTAAAAATCGATATACAAGGCCATGAACCGGCCAATCACCGGCCAAAAAATCGAAATGGGCGCATTTTGAACACGGGTTGGCAGGATTTGGTGGATTTTTTAACCCGTTTTAACTGTTCCGCGCAGATGCTCTATCCGGCAAAAAATTCTTGCCGGAACACTAGCCTCGGCTGATACTTTGAGATACAATTTTAGTTATGAGCAAAACCGCATTGGACCTAACCCCAAAAGAGTGGCAAACATATCAGCCGACGAGAACGCAAGCCACTTCGGAAGTAACAAATGCGCTCGTTATAAATCGAAAACAACAGGCATGGCAACTGGCCCGGCAGGCCAGCAAACTTTTACGTGAAAAAATTATGGCTCGACACGTTGTTCTTTTTGGCTCGTTGGCTTCGGAGATTGGGTATTCTGTCTGGTCTGACATTGATCTGGCAGCTTGGGGTATTCCCCCCGAACGTTTTTACGCTGCTGTGGCTGCAGTGACAGGACTAAGTGCTGACATTAAGGTTGATTTGATAGATCCTGATACGTGTCGTCCTGGTCTGAGGGCCATTATTGAACGTGATGGAGTGGTTTTGTGAATAGTCAACTTCACCAATTGGCTGTTCGTATTCGTGACGCACTGGCGGAGATTGAGCATGTGCAGCGGCGCATCCAATCAGGCTGGCAACGGGTCCAACACGCCAACGATGACCATTATTTGGATGGTGAGGCCTTGAATCTGCACGGTTTTTGCTCGGGCCTGGAACGTATCTTCGAACTAGTCGCTACTCGTGTTGATAAAACCAAACCAACCAGTGAACATTGGCATCAGGCCCTGCTTGTTCAAATGACAACGGAAATCCCTGGTGTGCGGCCGGCTGTAATTTCAGAGTTAACCTTTAACCAACTTGATGAGAATCGAGGTTTTCGTCACGTTGTCCGCAACGTTTATACCTTCAAGTTCGACCCTGCTAAAATAGAAAAACTCGTCTCTTGGCGAGATGCTGGTGGAAGAGTTTCTAAAGCCAATGGGTTTAACACAACGAGAATTGGCAGAAGCCATTCAGGTTCCCTATCAAAGGATCAATGAGGATGTGAATGGGAAGAGAGGGATGACCCCAAGTACAGCGTTACGGCTCGAAAAGTTTTTGGGAATGTCGGCTAGCGTATGGATATCGCAAGGGTGTGGCGAAGACAATGACAGAACCAAAAAACCAAGATTTGGAAACGATAGAAGTCCTCGAACAGGCCTTATACGAAGCATTACCCCATCTCAACGACCCCGTTTACCAGCCACCGGTGCTATTGTGGCAGGTGTTAGGGGTGCCACAGCAGCAGGGCGTCAAGGAGATGCAGTCTGCGCTCATCAAAGCCATTGAGGCTTTGAAACCAGCCCCCGATGTTGCACCCTATGCCCACAGTCAGCGAATATACGAACTCTTATATTTGCGCTATCGGCAAGGCCTGACGCAAGAAGAAACGAGTGATCGCATGAAATTGTCGATTCGCCAAATTCGACGCGAACAGAAGCGAGCCATCCATAATTTGGCGCAATGGCTGTGGGGCCAAAGGAGGACAGATACGCCAGCAGTCGCTGGCACACCATCAACAGATGGCGGCAACATTGAAACCGACCCGTGGCGTTCTCAGGTGCAGCAAGAGTTAGCCATCTTGCAGCAGAACGTGCCGGAGACCACGAGCGAGGTGGCCGCCGTCATCGCCAGGGTGGTGCAGGTCGGCCAGGTGCTAACGGCCAAACACAATATTCAATTGAAGGTTGACCCCATCCCAAAAAATCTGACCGCGGTGATTCAGCCTTCGGCGCTGCGGCAAATATTACTAACCGCCATCGAGAAGTTGGTGCAACTCATGGCGTCGGGCGAGATTGTCCTGCTGGCTGAAATGGCAGGGGATATCATCACCTTCACCGTGACAGGTGGCCCCATCGTCACCGATACGCTACCCGACAGCGCCCCGCTGCCCAGCAGCGACCTCATCCAAGAGCTTCTGGGCGATCAAGGTGATACGCTCAATATCCGGCGGGCCGCTGAAACCATTGTCTTTCGGTTCAGGCTGCCATCTGACGGTGACCCCATTTCCGTACTTGTGGTGGATGATAACGCTGATCTGGTAACCTTCTTCCGGATCTCTGTCACCAATACCCCCTATCAGATCATCCATCTGGCCGATGGCGAACGCCTCTTTGAAACCATTGACGTCACAAAACCAAACCTAATCATCCTGGACGTGCTCCTGCCCGGTATGGATGGCTGGGAGCTGCTGGCCTATCTGCATGAGCATCCTGATACCCGGGCCATTCCCATCATTGTCTGCTCTGTCATCCGCCGGGAAGAGCTGGCTTTGGCGCTGGGCGCGTCGCTTTATTTGCCAAAGCCGGTGCGGCGGCGGGAGTTTATCGAGGCGCTGGATGAAGCATATAGTCGGGTTGCGGGGTGAGTGAGGGTTATAAAATTCTGCGGAAAACTGGTGGAATAAGGGTATAGTAGTGACTTTGCTTAACAGAAGCATAGACTGAAAAGAGATTAATATGTTCGCGAAAATTCTGGATAAACACATAGAAATCACACCTGGCGTCGTTGGGGGAAAACCTCGAATCGCCGGACATCGCATCACCGTACAAAACATTGTCGTGTGGCATGAACATCTGGGTCAGGGCCTCGATGTGATTTGTACCGAACACGATTTGTCCTTAGCGGCTGTCCATGCGGCACTTGCTTATTACTTTGATCATCGTGAAGAAGTGGATCAAAACATTGCAGAAGATGAAGTACTTATAAAGGCGTTGCAACATCAATCTTCATCACCATTACAAGAGAAGCTGAAGAAACACGGCCGTGAGTAGAATTCGATGATATACGGATGAACATGAGTCAAAAGCCGCTATCCGGGGACTTCGTGAACGAGGGATAGACGTTCACAGCGTACCTGAGGCAAATATGCTCGGGGCATCGGATGAGGGGCATTTAGCGTTCGCTTTGGCAGAGGGTAGAGTGATATTTACTCAAGATGCCGATTTTCTACGTTTAGCAGCCGCAGGGCATGAGCATGCAGGAATTGCGTATGCAAGACAAGGAACATCCGTGGGCGACATTATTCAAGGATTGATGTTGATCGTTCAAGTTCTCGATGCCGAGGAGATGAAAGGTAAGATTGAGTACCTGTAGCCTATTGGATATCTTTAATAAGGATATCCCACTTATCGTGGGAGGTGTCCAAACTGAGTTTGGATATCCAATAACGTGCCGAAACTGAGATTCGGCACGAGAACCCACTCCGGGTAGGAAATATCCTATTTAATTTCTGGGAATGGCCCTAACCGGCCTCAAGTTCCCCATCTGCCTTCATTAACAGCGCCGCAAGCCGGTGCGAACAGGGCAGCAGCTTGTTAATCGGTACCCCCGCTCCCATCGTTGCCAACAGTACGCTACTGCGTGTTGGCCAGGCCACAAGCTCTTCGCCGGAGATTGCGATCACCGGAATGTCACGAATCGCCGCGTCTTGATTCTTTTCCGCCAAAACCTGCCAACCGAGCAAATCGGGCAGAAGAATGTCCAGTAGGACCAAATCTGGAGCCTCACTGCCCCGGACGCGATGGTGTAGCTCGGCCAACGCTTCCGCCCCGCTGGCGGTGGGGGTAATCTCCAACGTAGGGTCAATGATAGAGAGCATCTGGGTATAGAGTTGGCGTATATCCGGATTGTCGTCCACCAGCAAAATGCGCTTCACCGGCTTGTCAAGCGAATTCAAGGCCTTGGCTAAATCCGGCTGTCTGATCGGCTTGATCAAATAGTCGACAGCCCCGGCCTCTAAGGCATAATTGATTTTCGGCGGAAAGGCACACCCAAGAATGGGCATATCAGGTATGGCTTGCCGGGCCTCTTCCATTAATGAGATCAAATGTTGGGGAGCGGCTGCATTGAGGATCAGCATATGGGTCGGATGGGATTGCAACGCTTCGAGAGCCCCAGGTAGATCACGGCTCTCGGTAAACTGAATCTCATCGGTATGGCGGCTGAGCAGGGGGGCCAAATCGCCACTTTCATCACAAACCATTATCCGTTGTTTGCGCGGCATTTCGGGCAATTGAGGCCAGGTGGTGCGTTTATGCCAAACCCAGTCTTCGGCAAGGCCAGGGGCCGACGTGCCCCCGGCCGGCAGCGGCGGGGCGATGGGCAGGGTGAATGAGAAGGTGCTGCCGAAGCCTAATTTACTTTCGGCCCATATCCGACCTTGATGACGTTCGATGAATTGTTGGCTGACGCTGAGGCCGAGTCCACTGCCGCCTTGAGCAGGTCGCGTTTGGTCCGCCTGCGCAAACGGTTCAAAGATTCTGTCCAGATCTTGCGGGGTAATACCGGGACCCGTATCCGTTACGCTGATAAGAATGTCACTGCCCTGGCGCGTTGCCTTGACGATAATGCCGCCAGTTTCCGTATAGCGGGCCGCATTGCTCACCAGGTTGAGAACCACCTGGCGGATACGGGTTCTGTCGCAGTAAACTTGGGGGAAATCGTCATCAATGCTGACCTGCAAAGTGAGTGCTTTCCTTTCAATCAGCGGACGCACCACCATCACCACCGCATTTCTTATATCGTCAGCCAAATCGGCCCATTCCCGATGCAGGCTCAGCCGGCCTGCATCGGCCTGGCTGAGATCCAGGACATCGCTGATCATGCTGGCCAAATGATTGCTGTTGCGCTGTATGATCTCCAGAACTTGCATGAGCAAGGGTGGCAGCGATTTCCCATAGGCTTCAGGTACCTCCAGCATCGTGTCAATCAGACCCAGAATTATATTCAACGGCGTCCGAAATTCGTGGCTGATCTTGGCCACAAAGGCGACCTTGGCTTGATGAGCTTCCTCAGCAATCTGACGTAGGACGACCAACCGCTGATTGAGCAGTTCCTGGGTCTGGTAGGCCGATTTCAAATCCTCCTGCATTTGGGCCAACTGGACTTTTTGATCCCGCGTTTCATCTAATCGCTGCTGCGCTCGGTGAAACTGATCGTATAACCATTGGCTGCGCCGAACCTGGGGGCCGATGATGGCCAACAGCAGGCCGAGTACCGTCCAGATCAGCCCGATTGTCAGAACAAGGGAAATGGGGTCTATCCCAATGGTTGGCCACAGCAATAGCAGCCCTATAGTTTCCAGTAAAGCCGTGAGCAGCGCCGCAGTCCAGGTCATGAGCGCCAGCGCCAAAAGGGGCAACAAGATCATCAATAGGTAGAGGTCGGATATCCCAAATCGGATGAATGCCAGGTTGATGAGGATGCTCAGACCGATGAGGGTAAACCAGCGGCTGAGCCTAGTCCCACCCAACCGATCCAGCCACCAGATAAGCATAGCCAGGCCAAAACATACCAAGGGTATTTGGGACAACCGTTGTACCGGCTCAACCAGCAGTTCACCCATGAACGTCACAGCTGACCCCATGCAGACCAGCACGGCAATAACCCAGGTGAGCGATAAGCGTAACTCCGGGTCGATCTCCAGGCCGGGTCTGGTGGCGAAGGTTGTTATTCCGTCTTTTGTCATCATACCTGTTCTCCTGCTGAAATGCTGGCTCAATTCACCCGGTTATTATAATAGGCTCCGAGAACATGGGGTAGGCTTCCAACTCGAATCAGGTCAGGTTGTCAGAGTAGATTCACAATTGGTGCATTCGGAAGTTACGCAACCAGCTCTGAAGTTTCTTTCCGACCCAATTTATGTTGGTGCAAATGAGGAATTTCTAACAGCGTTAGGACACTACCACAAGAGAAGATGCAAAGAATGCATGGTTGAAAGCCTTAAAGCTTTCGAAAGTTGTATGAAGGTGATTTGTAACAAGAGGGGGTGGAGCTTCGACGCAAGGGCTAATGCTAGTCAACTGATTTCGATAATGCTTAGAGAGGAGCTAATCCCTAGTTTCATGCAAACCCACTTCACGTCGTTAAAAAGCACGTTAGAATCTGGCGTCCCTACCTTGAGAAACAAAATGGGGGGTCATGGGCAGGGATCAGAGCAGGCCGCCGTCCCTGACTATTTGGCTGCTCACATTCTACATCTGACAGCCTCGAATATTCTGCTCTTAGCAAGGGCAGACGAAGAACTATAGTTGTACACTCCGCCTAGCAGCCCGAAACTTAACGCGCCAACTTCGGGACACGGCATCCCGAACTCTTGTGATGCCTCTGGACAGGCAACAATCGTGTGAACTTAGGTATATTGTTCCCAAAAAGAAAAGAGGCGAGCGTCCGCAACGCTCGCCTCTTTTTCGCCTTCGTTCGTTATGACGCCGCATCTACCAGCCAGGTCACCGTCTCCGGGACAAGGATCACGACAACGAGGGCGATGCCTTGCAACACCATAAACGGCAAGGCCCCCTTATGTATATCCGCAGTCTTCACCTCAGGTGGCGCCACGCTCTGCAAATAGAACAGCGAGAATCCAACCGGCGGCGAGATGAACGCCATGTTCAGATTGATCGCCATCATCACCCCGAACCAGACCATCTGCGCATTGGTGAATCCCAGCTCCAGGGCCGCAGGCACAAACAGCGGCATCGCGATAAAGCTGATCTCGATGAACTCCAGGTTGATGCCCAACAGGAAAATCGCGATGTTGGCCACAATCACGAACCCCCAGAACCCGCCCGGCAGACTCGTCAGCAGCCCCTGCACATAGTCCTGGCCTCCCAATCGGTCAAAGACCAGCCCGAAATAGGTCGAGCAGAACAGAATCATGATCACCAGTGCGGTGATATTGGCAGTGGAGCGAGCCGCATCCTTAATCAGCTTCCAATTCAAGTTGCGGTTGAACGCGGTCAGAATACAGGCGCCGATCGCGCCGACCGCGCCCGCTTCCGTCGGCGTGGCGATACCTTGAAAAATGCTGCCCAGCACAGAAAAAATCAGCAGGACCGGCGGAACCACGGCAATCAATGTCTGGCGCATCAGCGCCGCGCCCTGCACAGTGCGGGCCTCGGGCGGCAGAGCCGGCGCGTCCTGCGGACGCACAATCGCGATCCCAATCACGTACAAGGCGTAGAGGCCGGAAAGGATCAGCCCTGGAATTAAAGCGCCTACAAACAGATCGCCCACCCCCACCCCAATCTGATCGCTCAGCACCACCAGAACCAGGCTGGGTGGCAAAAGCTGCGCCATCGTCCCCGACGCCGTAATAATGCCGGTCGCAAGCTTATGATTATATCCATAGCGCACCATGATCGGCAGCGACAACAGCCCCATCACAATCACGGTCGCCGCCACCACGCCCGTCGCTGCCGCCAGCAGCGTCCCTACCAGCACCACCGCCAGCGCCAACCCGCCCCGCATCGATCCCAGCAAAATGCCGACCGTCGTCAACAGCCGTTCGGCCAGCCCCGATTTCTCAAATATCGCCCCCATAAAGACGAAAAATATAATTGCCAGCAGCGTAAAGTCTGACATCGTGCCGAACCAGCGGTTGGGCAACAGCTTGATCCAATTCATGTTGAATATGCCCAACGCCCAGCCGATTAGCATGAAGACTAAGGCGGTCCCGGCGAATGAAAACGCCACTGGATATCCGTACAGGATCAATACAAAGAACAGTACGAACATCACTATCGCCAGCCATTCCAACCCCATAGTCACTCCCTTCAGTGTGACCTGCGTGACGCGAACCAACTACCTTTGCCTGCGACCAATAACGGGCCGCGCATCTCAGCGAATCCACCGCGTGTCTCTACTCGATCCGCAATGCCTCCTGGTGTTCCGCCAGCTCTTCAATCTCATCCTCCGCCCCTTGTATTACTGCAAACAGTTTGATCAGCTCCGAGATCGCCTGCAAAAGCAGGAGTACAAAGGCGACGATGATCATGGTCTTCAGAGGCGCGCGCGGCAACCCATCCGGATCAGGCGACATTTCCCACTGCCGCCACGAGGTCATCACCGGATGCACGGTTACCCAGATGCCAATGACGCAGTAGGGTACGAGTAGAGCCAGATGGCCCCAGAAGTCAAGCATCGCCTGGCGCTTCCTGCTCCAATTCGCATAGATGAAATCCACGCGTACATTGATGCCGTTCTTGAGGATATAGGCGAATCCCAGAAAGAAGACCAGCGAGTACAGATACCACTGCATCTCAATAAAGAGATTGGAGGACAACTGGATGCCTATCCACCTCGCGATGTAGCGCACAAGCACATTGTAGAACCCGACTGCGACCGTGACGATCACGAGATATACCGCCAAGTCCCCAACTCGTTCTGATAAGTTGTCAATGAGACCGGAAACTCGCAGAAGTGCCCTTAACATCGTTGCTGTTCCTCTACCTGTGCGGTACGCCCGACAAGCACGACTCGTCATCCATCTTCAGACCCAAATGCCATCCTCAGGACTGCCCTATCTTACCCGAAACGGTCCAATACACAATAACCAGCTGAACCTGCTCGCAACGGGCCCAAATGAAGCTACTCCGCCCAGCCCAACACCGCCTCAATCCTAACATTCCCGCAACTATACACGCACCGACGCCGCCACTTCCCGTTCGAAACCAAGGCCAGGACGAGCAGTGCACTTACTCTCACTCCTCTTTCCTCTTCACAACCATCCCCCATCAACTGCCGAAGAAACTGACCACTGGTCACTGACCACTGACCACTGCAGTTGTGCGGTCGGGCCTTCGGCCCTCCCTTGTGCGGGGGGACTCCCCCCGCAACGCCCCCCATACACCATGCCACGTTGGCGCCGCGTCGCCGGCGTGCTGTCTATGCCACCTGTCGCCCACCCACGTCGTGCCGCGAAACCGTCCCCCGTGACCACGGTAGGGGCACCCCTTGTGGGTGCCCTTTGTGGCACACTTTGGCGACTAGACTTAGATGCGACTGCCCTGAATCTGCATCGCCGGGCGAAAAACACCTCAAATCTGTGATATACTGTCTGTAACGGAATGAGCTGTTACTTGTGGGCCCGGCAGTGGGTCCGATACGGAAATACGGGGACCGACCCATCAAACCTGGCAGCAAAGGATGTCAGCGACGCCGAAATAAATTCCTTCATTTCACAAAACATCATGCGGCACAGCTGGGACGCTGCATGTCTGCGAACTACCCTTAATCCATCAAGATCGCCCGCGAAAAGCTCGCGATTCTTGGCCGATAATCCCGCAAACATTTTTTTTAACCCCGCGACATAGGTAGACTTGGCGCGACATTTGTAGACATGACGCGACATTTGTAGACTTTTCGCGGGTGCAGTGAACTGGCGCCGTCGAATCCACCGGCAAACATTTCTTCCGGTATCGCCTCAACCAATCAGGTATGCGCTGGTCCCGTTTAGGCGCCCAACCCATGCTCACTCTGTGTCCGACTCTACTTGGCCAACCCAACCATAACCCGCCCGCTATCCTTGGCCTCACCTGACCCGTCAAACAATTTTGGATACAGCGCAACGCCCCCTCCTTGACAACACGCCCCGTCGTCCAAGTGGCCGCAATCGCAAGCCAGCCGCCAACCCAATGCGCTTCGCCTCCTCTACATCAGTCTCACCTCCTCCCCCCAAAGTGCGGCAAGTGCAGAGTTCTCTCACACCTCGCTCGAAACACGAAACTAAGGAACATGAAGGAGAAAAGTGTCCAATAATGGGAACTTATATTGGATATGGCGAAGTATTAACCTGTGCAGTATAATTGGGTTGTACAGAATCTATACTCAGGCTAAACGGGCATTCGAACGCTACAGAAAACTCGTTCAAAAGGATATTCCATGGTTTGGCAACAATCTCTAGTTAAGGTCGGTGTCTACGTGGACGCCGCCAACATCTATCGCAACGGCGGCTCCCGCATGCAGTACGATGTTCTGCGCGAATTCGCCTGCCGCGATATGGGTGAGCCGGTGCGTCTCAACGCTTACGTCACCCACGACGCCGAACGCGCCCAGTGGGATGTCGACTACCGCGTCGGCGCGTTTCGCTTCCATTCCGCGTTGCGCGATCTCGGCTATAAAGTGATAATCAAACGTGTTCGCTGGTACGATGACGAGACCGGCAACCGCTATGCCAAAGCCAACTCCGATCTGGATCTGGCAGTGGACGCCCTGCTCCAGTCCGCAAATCTCGACAGGGTGCTGATCGCAACCGGGGACGGTGACTTCGTTCAGGTGGTACGCGCCCTCCAGAACAAGGGCTGCCGCGTCGAAGTCGTCGCCTTCGATAACGTCTCAGGCAATTTGCGGCAGGAAGTGGATCTGTTCATGTCCGGCTATCTGATCCCCAACCTGCTGCCCGTGCCCGACGGCTCCGCCGGCTGGGGCGAAGCCGATTCTACCGTGCGCGGCTGGTGCTACTACTACAACGAGGATAAGGGCTTCGGCTACATGCGTTTCCTGACCAAAGTATCCCCCCACCTCTGGCTGGTGGATAAACGCAAAAGCCCCGACTCCCCCTATGAGAGCGCCTTTTTCCACTTCTCGATGATGCAGGACGAATCCGTAAAGGACTATCTGCCAAGCCGCGAACATATCTTTGAATTCAGGCTCATCCCCTCGGAACGCGACCAGAGCGAACTCACCGCGACCAACATTCGCATGGTCTGCTCTCTCTAACCGCGCCCGCCCTTATCCGCTCACCTTGAATAGCCGGCTGCCGGCGCGTCTATATCATCTCGCCCTTTCTCAACAGGAGCCCGAATCCTATGCCCGCCGCAATCTCTGCCCAGCAACCCCTCGCCGTAGAAGCCGGCGCCCAGGTACTCATGTCAGGTGGCAATGCCATTGACGCCGCCGTAACCGCTGCCCTCGTGCAGGCCGTCGTCAGCCCGCAGATGTGCGGCATCGGCGGCTATGCCGTCATCAATCTCCACCTGGCCGGACAGCCAGGCTCAATCGGGGTTGACGCGCCCGCGCTGGCCGGCGCCCTCGTGAAGGACGACATGTGGGTTGACAAGCTGATCCGCCCCAATCCCGGCGGCTGGGGATTCTTTCTTGAAGGAAATGTCAATGAGGCCGGTTACACCTCCGTCTGCACGCCGGGCGCCGTCAAAATGTTCGCCGCACTGCTCGATCGTTGGGGCTCCATCGACTTGGGTCAGGCAGCCGAACCGGCCATCCGCACCGCCCACGACGGCTTCACTGTCACCGATTCCCTGGCCGTTGGCTGGAAACGCTCCAACCAGTACTGGGAAGGGATGAGCCTACGCGACTACATCAACAGCAACCCCGAAGCCCGCCGTATCTACCTCCGCGACGATGGCGAACCCTACGACACCGGCGAAACGTTGCGTAACCCTGACTACGCCGCCTCCCTCAGTCACGTCGTCGAACACGGCGCCGAAGACTTCTACCACGGCCAGTTCATGGAGCGCATGGCATCGGACTTGGCCGCCAACGGCAGCTTCGTCACCCGCCAGGACTTCGAACAATACGGCTTGCGCGAGGACGCCTCCCTCTCCGGCAGCTACCGCGGCCACGCCGTCACCAGCTCCACCCCACCCCACGGCGGCGCAACCCTCATCGCCATTCTCAACATCCTCGAGGGCTACGACCTGGCCGCCATGGGCCACAACTCGGCCGATTACATCTACACCGTCGGCCTCGCCATGAAGGCCGCCTTCGCCGACCGCAACCCGCACATGGCCGACACCGAATTCGAAGACGTCCCCCTCGACTGGATGATGTCTGGCGAACGCGCCGCCTACTGGCGCGACCGCATCGACGGCGGCCAGCCCATCGAACCCGCGCCGCCCCAGCCGGAGACCCCCCACACCACCCACCTCTCAGTCATCGACGCCCAAGGCAACTGCGTCTCACTTACCCACTCGCTCGGCTCATCATCCGGCGTCATTACCCCCGGCCTCGGCTTCATGTACAACAACTCGATGGTCAACTTCCACCCTCTGCCCGGCCATCCAAACTCGATCGCGCCCGGCAAAGGCCGCACCACCGGCATGACACCGACCATCGTCTACGGCAAAGAATCTTCCGGCGGCGCATCCCAGCCCCTCCTCGTCCTGGGAGCCCCCGGCGCCACCCGTATCATCACCTCGGTCCTGCAGGTGATCCTCAACGTCGTCGACTTCGGCATGGACTTCGAGAAAGCCGTCCACGCCCCCCGCTTCGACTGCCAGCTCGACGCCATCAGCTGCCAGCGCCGCATCCCCACCTGGGTGCTCGACGAAATCAACAAGCGCCATCCCGCCGTCCACATCCCCTACAGCCATGGCGGCCTTGCCCTCGTCCACGCCCTCCACATCGACCCCACAACCGGCGCGCTCAGCGGCGCCGCCGACACCGGCGCCGAAGGCATGGCCGTGGTCGTATGATCTGAACGCTGGCTGCAGCCCTGGCGAGGCGAAAGGAGAAGGACCCTGTGCCGGCTACCAAGTGCACGCACGAGGAAAATGCTTCAATAGGGGATACTATCTATCGCCAGCGGATGCAGTGCAAAGTTGAGCCAAAGTACAATGGCAACTTTCTGGTCATTGACATCGAAACCGGCGCCGATGAAATTGACGCTGACTATGTCTTGGCAACAAAGCGTTTGCTTGCTGGCAATCCCGATGCTGTCGTCTACGGTCTCCGCATCGGCTCTCCAACTGCCTATCGTATCGGAGGCCGATTCGTAGTGGATCAGCAATGATGTACGGGAAAGTTCCAGATAGGCGAGAAGCCGTCATTGGTTTGGAGGTTTTTGGTCGAAACCAGAAGGCGGATCTGTCACTTCTCTATGGTAATCGAGTGACAGTAACTGTTATGGACGGCGGTGATGTTACAATTGCGCCCCTTCAATAATGAAGAATGCCTTTAACGCAATCCTCTGAATGACTACCACGTCGAACAGTGTGGACTGCTCTTCGAGTGCAATTGAGAGCGATTAACGGTAGGGAGCGGAGAATTGCTCGAAGTTCCGGGGCAGGAAACCTGACATGAAGCTTTTCACCATCGGCTTTACCAAGAAGAGCGCCGAAACCTTCTTTTCGCAACTCAAGAAATCAAGGGTCCGCACGCTAATCGATACCCGCCTCAACAGCCGTTCGCAGCTCTCCGGCTTTGCCAAGCAGAACGACCTCAAGTTTTTCCTGCGCGAAATCGGCAGGATCGACTACTTGCACCTGCCCCAACTCGCGCCCACCCAGGACATTTACGACGCCTTCAAGAAGAAGAAGGGGACTTGGGAAGCCTACGAACGTTCATTTCGCAACCTCATGATTTCCCGCAGGATCGAAGAAGAGTTCCAACCGGAACTCTTCGAAAACGCCTGTCTCCTTTGTAGCGAGCACAAACCTCACCACTGCCACCGCCGCCTCGTTGCCGAATACCTCCGCCAAAAGTGGAACGGGATCAATATCGAGATCGAGCATCTCCAACCACAGGACCCCGCCTGATTCGTCGAAACCCCCCCGCCCGGCAGGGAGATCTACCGATTCCTGGGGGCTAGTTCAGGACACCTCACCGGTCCGGCTCAAACACCGACCCGTCCAACACAGTCTGCAAGCCCGCCGACACCAGGTCCAACCGCCTGATCTCTTCCTTGGGCAGCTCAAGGCCGACCGCGCCCACAGTGTCCTCGATGTGCGCCGGCACATCCGCTCCAGAGATAATGCAAGTCACCTCCGGCCGCGACAGTATCCACGCCTGTGAAACCTGGCCGGGCGTCGCCCCGACCCGCTTCGCCACCGCGATTACTTCCGCCACCACGTCCACAGCCCGGTCCCGTAATGTGTCTTGGAACGCGTGCCGTCGTCGCCCGCCCCACAGACTGTTCTCCTCCGGCATATTGTCCGGCGTATACGTTCCACTCAGCAGACCAACAGCCAGCGGGCTGTACACCATAACGCCAAGCCCCATCTCAGCAGCCATCGGCAACATCTCCCGCTCCAGCTCCCGGTTGAGTAGATTGTAGGGATTCTGCACCGTGATCGCCGGCGCAGCATTCAGACGCTCCTGCACTCTCAGCGCCTTCACAATCTGCCACGCCTGGTGGTTGCAGATGCCCACATAACGAACCTTGCCCTGTTGCACCAGGCTGTCCAGTGCATGGAATGTCTCCTCCACTGGCGTCGTTTCGTCCAATCCATGGATCAAATAGACATCGATCCGGTCGGTATTCAGCCGCCGCAGCGACCGCTCCGCCTCGCGTAGAATGTGGTAACGGGAAAGGCCGCTGTCGTTGGGGCCGTCGCCAATCTCCCCCCTTACCTTGGACGTGATGACAACCTCGTCCCGCCGCCCTTGTAGTGCTTTCCCCAGTAGCACTTCAGATGTACCCCTGAACGCCCTGTCGTCCCCCAACCCATAGATGTTGGCGCAGTCGAACAGATTCACTCCCAAATCCAACGTAGCCGCCACCAGGTTACGCGCCTCCTTCTCGTCTGTCTGTCCCCGCAGTCCCAGCCCCAACGCCACACGCGAAACCTTAACGCCCGCGCTGCCGAAATTCACGTATTGCATCCCTCTCTCCTCGTGTTAGCCAGCGAGTTCTGGACGGTCTCCGCGTGCTCTGTACATCCGCACGACTCCCTCCCGCCCTTTTCCGCAGTATAAAGGTTCGCTGCGGATGATTCAACTATCTTCACATGTTCCACTTCAAAACCTGGTCCTGAAAACGCTGGTGAACGGCATGGTCACCTGGGCGACGGTCAGCAATGATTCCTCTCCGACCTCACCGCACATAAGACACCCTGAATTTTTGACAGCGCCCCCGTTTTCCGCTAAAATTTCCGCTTGTTGTCCATTCCGCGACCGCCTCTTCACCTGGCCGTAGGACTGCGACGCCGTGCCCCCGGCACAAAATACAACCTGTCTGAACTGTCCTGGAAGCCTCTCCCCCCAAAGGCATCTATATAATCCATATTGTATTCTCAAGGAGACGAGAAGAATGGAAAACACAGTAAGCCGACGTCAATTTCTCCGACTGGTCGGTGGTGCAGCCGGCGCCGTCGCCCTTGCCGCCTGTGCCCCGGCCGCCGCGCCCGCTGGCAGTGGCGGAGACGCCATGTCCCAGGAGAAGATCGTCATCCGCTACGCCGGTCTTGACGGCATGGGCGCCCGCGTCGAAGCATTCATGCTTCCGTGGGTCGAGGAAAATGGCTACGAACTCGAGCGCGGCGCTTTCGGCCAGCAGGAGCTGACCGACAAGATCATGCAGTCCGTCGCCACCGACACCTACCTGGCCGACATCTTCCAGTTCCCCAGCAACGCACGCGCCGATGTCATCAACGCCGGCGCCCTGCAGGAGATCCCGACCGAGGTCCTGGAGGCCATCGACTTTGACGACGTCCTGCCCGGTATCGTCAATACTCTCTCATGGGAAGGCAAGATCTACGCCCTGCCCTACGACGGCGATATTCACTACTACTCCTTCCGCAAGGACCTGTTCGCCAACGAGGACAATAACAGCCGCTTCAAGGACGCCTACGGCTACGATCTCTCGCCTGATACCGGCGCCGTGACCTGGGATCAGTGGCGAAATATCTGTGAGTTCTTCACCGGCTGGGACTGGAACGAGAACGGCGAGGACGACGACTTCGGCGCCGCCTGCATGACCAAGCGCGGCGATACCCTTTGGTGGGGCTTCAACTCCCGCGCCACCGCCTACGCCAAGCATCCCGACGACGATGCCTACTTCATCGACCTCGACACCGGCGAAGCCCGCCTCAACAATCCCGGCTTCGTCCGCGCCCTGACCGAATGGGTCGAAGAGATGCAGAACTGGGCGCCTCCCGGCGGCACCAACTTCACCTACGGTGATTCGCTCAACGCCATGAACGGCGGTCGCGTCGCCCAGACCTACAACTGGGACGCCGTCACCAGCGCAACCTCACCTGAGACCTCCGTCATCCAGGGCCTGCAGGGCTACAACATCCTGCCCGGCTCACACGAAGTCTTCAACTCCAAGTCGGGCGAATGGGACTACTTCGACATTCCCAGCCATGCGCCCTTCCACGCCTTTGGCGGCTGGGTCATCGCCGTATCCGCACAGGTAGACGAACTGGCCTACGACGCCGTTTGGGGCTTCGTTACCCATCTGACCAAGCCGGAGAGCGGCCTGGCATTCGTCACCGACCTCACAGGCGCCAGCCCCTACCGCTTCAGCCAGATGGAAGCCGTCGAAGAGTTCGCAACCGGCCCGCTGCAGCTGGGCGAAGAAGTGGCGATGGACTATCTGAACGCCGCCCGCGAGACTCTCGACCATGCCAACGCCGTCACCGACCAGGCTTTCGGCGGTTGGGTACAGTATCGTGACGCGCTCGAACTGGGCGTCTCCAAGGCGCTGGCCAACGAAGCTTCGCCCCAGGATGCCCTGGACGAGGTCGCCGCCGCCTTCAACGAAATCAGCGAACGCATGGGCGGCCTCCAGCATCAGGCCGAACTGTACGCCCGCACCTTGGGCAAGTAACCAACTGAAGTAATGTCAGAGGCCGGCAGCCGGTGATGCAGATTCTCTTCCGGTTGCCGGCCTCTTACCGCGAACTAAACTACTCTCTCTTCTCGGCGTAGCAGTCGGGCCAGCCGCCGGAGCGCGCAGCGAACCCATGGCAACTGAACCCCGTACCTATCCCTCGAGACGATTCCGCTTGGAAATCCGCGACGATCTCTGGAAGTGGATCTTCCTGTTGCCCGCTGTCGGCATCATCCTCATCCTGCTGGCCATCCCCGTCCTCTGGACCCTCTACGCCGCCTTTACCGACCTGCACCTCTACCGCATCGGCGACTTCGAAACCGAATTCGTCGGCCTGGCTAATTTCAAAAAGCTGCTGGGCAACAAATCCTTCTGGCGCACCGCCCAGAATACGGTCGTCTTCATGCTCGGGGTTGTGCCAACGCAACTGATTATCGGCCTCATGGTCGCGCTGGCGCTGAACAACATTACCCGCGGCCAAAAACTGTTCCGCACCTGGTTCCTGATGCCTCTCATGGTCAGCCCGGTCGTCGTCTCCTTTATCGTTGGCCGCATGCTGTTCCAGGAAGACATCGGTCCCATCAACGACATCCTGCGCAGCTTCGGCTTCGAAGGCGTCCCCTGGCTGACGAGCCCCACCTGGGCGATGGTCGCGCTGATGGCGATCGACGTCTGGCAGTGGAGCTCCTTCATGATCCTGATGCTGCTGGCCGCCCTGCAGGGCGTGCCGCCCGACCTGCACGAGGCCGCCCGCGTCGATGGCGCCAATCAGCTGCAGGCCTTCTGGCGCATCACCGTGCCCCTGATCATGCCCATCACCATGACCGCGCTGCTGATTCGGATTATCGATGCTTTCAAAGTCGTGGAAATTATCATGGTGCTGACCGGCGGAGGGCCGGGGCAGGCCACCGAATCGGTGACGCTCGCCATCTACCGCACAGGGGTCAAAGGCGGCGATCTGGCCTTCGGCAGCAGCCAGGCCTACTTCCTGCTTCTCGTTCTCATGATCTTCGGAGGGGCCTACCTGGTCCTGACAAGAAGGGCGATGGGGAAAGACTGATGGGACTGGCCGCACAAAAGCGGGTACGCACAATCATATCCTACTGCATACTGGGCTTCTGGTCCTTTATCCTCCTGTTTCCAATGTACTGGGTGGTGATCACCTCTTTCAAGAACGCCATTGACATGTCGATCAAGGCGACCTACCTGCCCTTTATCGACTTTGAACCCGGGTTGCACGCCTGGCAGTACCTCTTCGTCGACCGCCTTACCTGGTTCCTCGATCCCTTCATGAACAGCGTTCTCGTCGCCTTCATTTCGTCGACGATCGCTCTGGTTATCGGCTCCACCGCCGGCTATGCCCTCGCCCGTTTCGACTACGGCGGCCGCAACAACTCCATCGTCCTGGGCTTCATGTCCCAGCGCATGTTCCCCGGCGCCCTCTTCATTCTCGCCTTCCTGGTTATGTTCCGCGAGCTGGGTCTCCTCGATACCCGCCTCGCCCTGATAATCGTCTACAGCAGCGGCGCCATCCCCTTCATCGTCTGGGTAATGCGCGACTTCTTCGAAGGGCTGCCCGTAGAAATCGAGGAGAGCGCCATGATCGACGGCGCCAACCGCCTCGGCGTCCTCTTCCGCATCGCCATGCCCCTCGCCGCACCCGGCCTGGTGGCAGTATTCGTCCTCTCGCTCATAGGCGCCTGGAACGAATACCTCGTCGCCCTCACCTTGACCTTCCGTGAGGCGATCACCATCCCCCTCTTCATGACCATGCAGGTCAGTCAGACCGGCTACACCGAATGGTGGAACATGAGCGCCATCTCGCTCGTAAGCGTTATCCCCGTCGTCGCAGCCGGCATGGCCCTGGAGAAATACATCACCGGCGGCTTGACCTTCGGCGCGCTCAAAGGCTGACCCGGCCGCGTCTCAACGCCTGCCAGTCAGATTACGTCGATTCCTCGCCTTTGCGACGTCGACCCACCCACAAACGCACCAGCCAGATCAGCACAGCCAGCGGAATCAGAAAGACAAGCAGCAGCGGCGTCAAGTACAGCACGGCCCAGATCAGCGCCGTCAACAACCCCTGTAGCGTCGCCACCAGGGCCCGCAACGCATTTCGCACCGGCCCGCTGGCACTCCAAGGCTCCTCCACGATCGGCCGGAACACGCTGTCAGGGATCAGCTCAACCCAGATCGTCGAAAAGTCGATCTGATTGTCCAGCAGGTTCTTGCGGCCCTGCAGCATCTCGATCTCTTCCCGGATCTGCGTCAAGCTGCGGTGGACCGCCAGAATGTCCTCTACCTTGGCATTCGGCCTCTCACGCACCTCCGTCAACAGCGCCAGCAGCTCCGCCTCGGTCGCCCGCAGGTTTCGCAGCCGCGCATCCAAATCACTGTACTGGTCCGTTACATCCTGTCTGTTTACATTCAGATAATTCACATCCGTGGCCAGCGCCTGCAGCAGGTCCAGCGCCTCTTCCAAACTTGCCGCAGGCACTCGCAGCGTTATCGAGCCGCGCAATACTGCCGTCTCGTCATACCTCCCCTTGGACAGATCCATGTCGGCCACGTACCCGCCCAGATCCGACACGACCTGCTCGACACCCGCCAGCGCCGCCGCCGTATCCGCCACCACCAGGGAGATGTTGGCGTTGGCGATGACTTGGCGTGTATCCTCTGCGCCATCAGCTGCTCGCTGCTCCGCAGACGCCTCTTCATCCGCCATCACGGGCGCGCTCATCGCAGCTGATTCAGAAAAGGCCATGTCCGAGACACCGGCCCCGCAAGCCGCGCACGTAATCCCCAAGAGGATTAGCAATATCGGAATGGTTCGTCGTATTCGTCCCACTGTTCACACTCCTGCCATCTCAAAATTGCGCAATGAGCCTTGAACATGGGACGAAATGTCCGGTCGAATTGTTCCCCGTAAGATGGTCCTGTTGCCCTCTCGGCGGTTTTTCAACCGCCAAACTTGTCGGAGGCAACCCCTCGCACACCAGGATCCGCCACGAACAGCCCGCCTGCATGCGGCTGTTCCGCCTTCTCCGCGTCGCTCAATCGGAAAGAGGCGCTCGTAATGTAAAGCTGGTCCAGGTTGGGTCCGCCAAATGCGCACGCCGTGATGCTGGCTGTCGGCAGCACGACCTCCGCCAACACTTCAGCCGTATCCGGATTCCAGCGCCGAACGCGGCTGGCCCCATAGTGCGCCACCCACAGCATCCCTTCTTCGTCGATCGTGAAGCCGTCAGCAAATCCCATCTCTTCCGGAATCTTGATGGCGATTCGCTCATTGCTTATGCCGCCCGTCCCGACATCGTAGTCGTAGGCGCGAATGGCGAAGTCGAGCGAATCGGTGTAATACATCGTCTTTGCGTCCAGGCTCCAGATGATGCCGTTCGAGATCCCGATATCCTCAATCATCTTGTGTACACTGTGATCGGTGTCCATCCGATACACGCTACCCTGGTCCGACTGGTCGTCATAGGCCATCGTGCCCGCCCAGAAACGGCCGGCGGGATCGCACTTGCCGTCGTTGAAGCGGTTATCCGGCAGGTGCGCCTCCGGATCGACAAGCATCTCCACCGCCCCGCTGGCCGGGTCAAAGCCCGTGAATCCGTCCTTCAACGCCAGCATCAACCCGCCCGACGCCCGCTGTACGACCGTACCCACGTGCTGCCCCACGTCCCATTCCTGGTTATCGCCACTCGCCGGGTCGTAGGCGTACAGCTTGCTGGACATGATATCCACCCACCACAGCACATTGGCATCAGCGTCCCAAATCGGGCCTTCGCCGACGAGCGAATGGGAGTCGATGAGAAGATCAACACTAATGGACATGCGATTCCTCCTACGGGAACTTTGTGTTTTCTACTATTGGAACTCTGTTGAATCGAAGTCTGTCAACTTGGCTGCCTATGACTTAGAGGGGCAGGTCATGTCTGTTTGGAAACCTTTTCGACATCGCTATCTCCAAAGGCGGTGAAATCCTCTTCCACCTCGGCAATCCGGACCGGCTTGCGCTCCTCGGCAGAGCGGATGGTCGCCAGCGTGCACCGAACAGCCCGAACACCGTCTTCGCCCCCGTACCTCAGCGGTCGATCATCAAGTATCGCTTCCAACAGGTGATGGACCTGATTCACATGGCCCTGCCCATAGTAGCTGATCTCGGAATCCCACACCTGGTCCGCCTCTTCATCGAACCGAAAGCAGACAGTCTCCCGCCCCGCCCGGTGCAGTATCAGATGCTGCTGTCTACCCTCCCACAGCAGATTGTGTCCGCCCTCGCCCAGTACCTCGATCATGCCCGTCTCGCCGACGACCGTTGTGCTTAACCCATGCATCGTATCGTATTTGCCGTTAAGCGGGTCCGCCCGCATCCACACGCCCTGCCTCTCCGCGTCCGCGTAGCGCCATGTGATGATCGGTATGTCCAGCTCTTCAGTTCTGTACGGGTCGTGAGAGGCCCCCGCGCGGCGCCCTTCGCCGCTTCCCGTCGCAACCACTGCATAGACCTCGTCGATCGTCGCGTCCTCCATCAGATACTCGGCCGTGGCAAAGAAATGCACCGCGTGATCGAACATCCACGGATAGCGTCCTCCTCCTGACTTCTCGCTGTCCAGACGCCACCCCCGCGCTGCCGCGTCAATATGCAGTTCGTGATTCGCCCGTCGGCGCCAGGCGCCATGCCGCTGGCGTATCTGCAGGGGCCTGCCAATCGCGCCGTCCTCGACAAGCGCACGCGCCTTAATGTGGGAAGTGAGAAATACATACGTCTCGCCAACAAGCAGCTTGACGCCAGCGCCTTCCACCGCCCGCACCGCTTCCATCCCCTCGGCCACACTGCGGCAAAACGGCTTTTCGCAATGGATATGCTTGCCCGCCCGCGCGGCCTGCCGCGTCATCTCCGCGTGCAGAAATGTAGGGGTGGCGATGTCGACGATCTGAACGTCTCGATCGGCCAGCAGATCTGCGAAAGAGGTATAGACGCGTTTGACGTCGTACCGCTCCCCAAATTCGGCGGCCCGCCTTCCGTCCGTGTCACAGACCGCCAGCACCTGTGCCGCAGGGTGGCTCAGGTATCCCCTGATGTGGGCAGTCGCTGCCAGCCCCAGCCCCACAATTCCGACGTAAACTCTGTCAACCACAAACCGTACCCCTCAGGGACAATTCCACTCTGAGCTGACAAGCACACAGAACGGAAATGACTTAGTTCAGTCCATGAAACGCGGCAACACCTCCTGGATGAACAACTCCGTGCCTGCCGTTTCCGGGAAATCGGCAATTCGAATCTGGAACAGGGTGACGCCCACATCGATAAACTCCTGCAGTAGCGCCTCCACCTGGTCCGGCGTGCCTGCAAGATAGCCTCTACCCCCCTGCGCGTAGGGTGACGCCTCCCCCTGCTGGCGGGCTACGGCCTCCGAATGATGGACCGCGATCGGGGGCAGGGCACTCGTCTTGCGAATCTCGTCAAAATCCCGGCCCACCGCCTCGCAGTGTTCTCGCAACACACGCAGCTTGTGCGCATAAATCTCTGGTGTCCCGCCCGGCATGTTCCACCAGTCGGCGTGCTTGGCCACCACCCGCAACGTCAACTGCTCTCCTCCCCCGCCAACCATCACCGGCGGCAGTGGGTTCGGCTGCGGCTGGCAATACGCATTCTCGATGCGATAGTAGCGCCCCTCGTAACTGGCAGGTGACTCCGTCCACAGAAGCTTAACAATCTCAATCGTCTCTTCCAGCTGGCGAATCCGCGCCGCCGGCCGCGGGAAGGGCCAGTTGTAGGCTTCATACTCCTCCTCTAGCCAGCCGGCCCCAATGCCAAAAATGAAGCGCCCGCCCGTCAGCCATTGGAGCGAAGCGGCCATTTTCGCCGTCAGTGCCGGGTTGCGATACGACTGGCAGAGGACAAGACTGCCCCAGTCGTAGCTGGGATAGCGGGCAGCGAGATAGGCCACTGTCGTCAACACCTCGGTGGCCGGCGTTTCTCTCGGCACAAAAGTACCCCACGGATGAACATGATCATCCACCCAAACCGATGTCAGATGTCCGTCCATCAACTGAAGATGTGTATGCATCTGTTCCAGAAAAGTGCCGGCGCTGCTGCCGTCCGTTGGGTAGGATGGCGCGTGCCAGCCGAAATCTACTGAGGGCATATCGTTGGCTCCTTTTGTCGAGTCAGCACCCCGTCAGCCGTCCCCAGGGTTGGGGACGCTCAATCTGAAGGCAATGAACGATTCGAAGCAGTCCACTGTCAACTCTGTGGCTGTGCCAGCGTTTGGGTGCCGCTGTTCCGGAAAGTATGGAGGAATCTGTGGATGCAAGTATAGCTGTCCCCGACACCCGTCGCAACTCTCCTGCCAATGCCCCCAATGCCGTTTTCAACACGACAGGACCGCAAACCATGCTCATTGTTTTCGGAATTTCGAGCGTGTTATACTCCAAAGGTAGAGTCGTTCAGAGCGCCCAGTTCCTACCCTAAGAACACGACGTGAACACCGCCAACCATTCCTTCTGTCGTATTCAATGGATCTGTCTGCGGCTGGCCCTTCTCCTGCTTGGCGCCGCACTGCTCGCGGCCTGCGAACCCGCCCCGACAATGCACGTGATCGGTTACATGATCGAGCAGCGTCTGGGCGGCCCGGTCGAACCCGACCCGGCCGTCGTCAGGGGCAGCCTGTCCGGCCAGGTGTTGCACGCGGGTCAGCCGGTGGAAGGCGCCGCAGTTCTCGTCGCCACGCGCACGGGCACGCCCTACACAGCCCGCACCGACAGTTCCGGGCACTATCGCATCGACAACATCCCTCCCGGCCAGTACGTTCCGGCGTCGGTTGCCCCGGATTTTGCTGAGACCGCCCTCAGCGGCGCCTTCGATCTCCCCTATCCCGTTACTGTGCGGGCCGGCGAAATTGCACAGGCGCCCACCCTTACCCTTCGCCGCCACCATCCGCGCCCTCTGCCTGCCCCCTTGCCGGAGGCGGTCGATCTCTGGGTTGGCGAACCGGTTACAAAGACGGCTCCCTTCCCCGCCGGCGCTGAAGCCTGGGAACGTGCATACGCCTACACACGCGAAGGAGTCCGTATCATCTCCCTGCGGCTATACCGACCGTTCCCTGACACAGGAGAAAAGCTGCCTCTACTGTTCGGTCTCTTCCCCGGTTGGGTCGACGACTGGGCGCCGGTAAACGTGGCCCTGGCCGATGCCGGTTACACCGTTCTGGCGCTGTCCCCCTCCGGCGCGTGGGGACTGGACGTATCCGCACATGCCGAGGACGCCCGTCTCGCGCTGGCGCTTGCACGCGGCGGCCACCTGGGCGTGGACCTGGCCGACGCGCCGGCGGTGGCTCTGGGCGGCAGCTTCAGCAGCGCCATTGTCAACCGGCTCCTGCGCGACGAGGGGGACCAGTTTGCCGCCTGGCTGACCCTGGGCGGCATCAGTAACGCCTTCACCGGCAGCGCCGACTTCTACGCCCATCGCCTGACCTTGCCCGAACGCTTTCGCTACCTGATCCCTGCTTTGGGCCCCGCAAACATCTACCCCTTGCCCTTTCTGTACTACTCGCCGGTTTACACCGCCTCGCATCTGCCGCCGACAATGATCATTCATACCCATATAGACCGCATCATTCCCATCAGCCAGGCCTACGAACTGGAAGAGGCGCTGCGCGCCGCGGACGTATACGTGGAGGTCTTATACTACGACGATGTGAGCCACTACCTCCGGATTGGAGAAGACATGACCGAGTCCGGCGAAGAGATGTTCTGGCAGGTTCTGAAATTCCTGGAGGCCCAGACCGGCAAAAGAGAGGAGTAAAGTGAAAGGGGATTTTACCGCCAACTCGTCGTCAGCCGCGCTTCCATCTGTGGGAAATCCCGCAAATGAACTATAGTTACTCTCGAAGAGCCAGAGTGGCTGACTGAATTCGTTTCAATGATCGAACGCCCGTCTTTGGCGCAGGCAGGGGCAATTCCGTTTCCCGCCCGAAGAGGATTCTCCACCTGCAATCCTCGTTGATAACCCGCCCAAAGGCGAGTCTGGCACCTGAGACTGGATCGAATTGGAGGATCCAATGAGCAATTCGCCAGCTGTTACAGTGAGTGACCGCGACTACCAGGCGCTGACCTCCGGCGCAGCCTTTCAGCCGCGTCCCAATTTCGGCGTCCTGCGCCTGAAAGAACGGGACCGCGTCGACTTTCTTCAAAGGATGACAACCAACGACATCGCCCGTCTCCAGCCGGGCCAGGCCGCGGTGACCATTCTCACCAGCCCCATGGCTCGCATCGACGCCGTCTTTTGTGTCCTCTGCCAACAGGATGACCTTCTCCTTCTGGCGTCTGAAGGTCAGGCAGATGCCCTGCGTCAGCAGCTGCAGATCCAGATCTTCTTTATGGACAAAGTGACTGTTTCAGACGAGGGCGCCGACTTGGGCCGCCTGCGCCTGCTTGGTCCGGCGGCAGGGGAAATGCTTCAGGCCGCCGATCTGCCCGAGCCGGAATCCGATGATCATTTCCTTGAAGAAGCTGGCGTTACCGTTCTGAGGCAAGAGCGCTACGACCTCCCCGGTTTTGAGATCATCGGACCTGTCGACGAAGTAGGCGCCCTTCAAGAGAGCCTTGCTGATGCCGGCGCCGTCCTGCTCACCGGCAACGACAGCTATGAAGCCCGCCGCGTCGAACTGGGCCGCCCCCGTCCCGGAAAGGAACTGACCGACGCCTTTACACCGCTGGAGACCGGTATGGCATGGGTGTGCGCCGAGAACAAGGGCTGCTACACCGGACAGGAGATCATCGCTCGCCAACTCACATACGACAAGGTAACGCGTTCACTTGTTCGTCTTCGAGGCGATCTGCCTTTTTCGGAGGGCGCGTCCGTCAGCGTCAATGGTCGCACCGTCGGTACAGTCACCAGCAGCGCCTACAGTCCCTCTGCCGGGCCGGTGGCGCTGGCAGTGCTCAAACGCCCCCACAATGTTGAAGGCATCGAGGCCGAGGTAGAGGGCACTGCCGCACACGTCGAACAGATTGCTCTGCCCGGGTGTTAGGCGTCTGCGGTTGGCCTTGAGCACCAACCCTTTCAGGCCTTTTTGGGCAAAGGTTGAGTAGCCGGCCGCTTGTTGCCAGCCCATTTCTATCCGAAGTCTCTCTATGTCAACCCCGTCTTGGCGTCTGATTATTGAGGATTCGCCCCGCTCCGGCGCAGCCAACATGGCCGTGGACGAGTCAATTGCAGAGGCTGCGGCCGCCGGCGATGCCCCACCCACGCTACGCTTCTACCGCTGGCAACGGCCCACCGTCAGCCTGGGACGCTTTCAAAAGATGGCCGACGTCGACGAGGCCCGGATTGCCGAACAAGGTTACGACTTGGTGCGCCGTGCGACCGGCGGCAGGGCGATCCTGCACGTCGACGAACTAACCTACTCCGTCGCCGGTCCAATCGCAGATCAGCACATGGCCGGAGGCGTGATGGACGCCTATCTGCGATTCAGCAATGCCCTGCTATCCGGTTTGACAGTTCTGGGACTTAAGGCCGAAAAGGCTAGCGCACGTGCTCGCGCCGGGCGCGAACTGTCGGCCGCTTGTTTCGAAATGCCCAGCGCTTACGAGATCACCGCCGGTGGCCGCAAACTGATGGGCAGCGCTCAGAGCCGGCGTCAAGGCTATGTTCTGCAGCATGGCAGCTTACCGCTCTGGGGTGATGTCGCACGGCTGGTAGAGGTGCTCGCGCTTCCCTGCGCCACTAAGGAATATCTGCGGCAACAACTGCGCAGGCAGGCCGTCACCCTTGCCGAGGCTCTCGAGCTGCCGCCGGATTCGGATCAACTGGATTTTCCCCGACTAGCCGCGGCAATGGCAGACGGGTTCGCGTCATCGCTTGGCCAGGACCTCGAACCAGGAACACTCTCCCCAAACGAACTTCGCCGCAGCGCCGAACTAATCCGCACCCGCTACGCGGATCCGGCCTGGACTCTGCAGCGGTGACCTCACATGGCAATCGGGCATCTGACCCTTGAACTATACCTGCCCCTTACGACTTCGCTGAAAGAGAAGCGGAGCATCGTCAGACCCCTCATCGCCCGCTTGCGCCGTGACTACAATGTTTCGGTCTGCGAGGCCGAGGGGCAGGATACGCTAAGCCGGGCCGTGCTGGAAGTGGCTTGTGTCAGCCAGAACGGCGCGCTCGCATACAGGCAACTGGAAAAGATCGCCACCCGCGTCGAGAACTGGCGTCTCGACGCCGAGGTCGTAGATTACTTTATTGAAATGGTTGCTTGAAAGAGGAAGTTTGTGCGCAGACTTGCTTCTTGTAGGACGCTTTCCTGTCGGCAGAACCCGTCCCAACGGATTCGCCAACTCTGACGCGAACTGCGCTCCTTAACAGCCCTGACTGCTATTCAACTGCAAACGCAAATTAGTTGGCCTGCGCAGCGAGCGGAACGCCTGGCGAGGTGTTCTGTCTGCTCAGCGCCAATAGGGAGTCTTCTCGATTGTCCCCGGCGGACCAGCCGTAATGGCGCCATACGAGCAGCGCGATGCTGATGGCAACGCTGATGATTGCAATCCACTGGGCGGTCGCCAGTTCGCCCATGACCCACGCGTCTGGACGGAAATACTCCACCCAGAAGCGGCCCAACGGGTAGGCGATGAAGTACAATAGCGCTCCGTCCCCTCTACGCAGCTTGTGCCCGAACTGCCAGTAAATGAGATAGAGTATCGCGAACAGCAAGATGCTCCAACCGGCCTCATAGAAAAATGTCGGGTGAAAGCCATTGCTGGCGTACCAATCAAATGTGGCTTGCGGGATATCGGCGACGCCGCACGGCGGCGCACCATCAGGCCGCTGACAGGGATGTATGGGGTTGATGTGGAATGCCCACGGCAAGTCTGTAGCCTGCCCGTACAACTCCTGATTGGCAAAGTTTCCCAACCGCCCAATCGCTTGGGCGACCAACACGTTTGGGCCAATGTAGTCCAAATAGCTCAGAAAGCTGAGCCCATTGCGCTTGGTATACAGGACGATGGCAATGACGCCGCCAATCAGCCCGCCGTAAATACCCAAGCCAGTGAACCCAAATCCTCCCTTACCCCCGCCCCACAGTCTGATGATTTCAAACGGGTTTTCGCGATAAAAAGCCCAACCAGGACCGTCGGCCGGTGTGCTGAATACGTGATATAAGCGGGCGCCGACGATGCCCAAGAGCAGCGTCCAGGCCAGAAGGTTCCAAATGTGGTCAGGGTTTTCGCCAGCTCGCCGGGAAAGCCTAGCGGATAGCCAGGCGGCCACAACTGCTCCACCGACAATGAATACACCGTACCACCCCGGAGCAAAAACCCTACCGAAGATTTCAAGTTCAAAAATGGTCGGACCCATACAGTTATCGTAGCCTTGTCAGTGAGAACGCGCCGTTACTTTTGTTCCAAAGTATAGAAGATCCTGGCGCTTTTACGAAAAAATTATCGTTTGGGCGTTTCAACTACACCCTGCGCCGGGTTTCCCCTTACGGTCCCGGAGCACCGCTTTCCAGCCACACCTCCAGCGTGGTGCCTACCCTCTCAAAGCTTCCTTCTCCTAGTTTATCGATCGTGTCCTCAACCGTATGCCAGTATGGATAGGTAAAATCGATGATGTCAATGGCAGTGTACCCGGCCTCGATAAAGGGCGTGTGGTCGTCGATCAGGGGGGTGCCTGGGTCAAGACTGAACCACTCACCGTACCCCAACTCCGCAGCAACCGCCCAAATCACTTCGGTCAGAAGACGGTCGGAATTCGGTTCCCACAGAAGTTCCTGATCGGCGTCGCCGATCATATCTACGATGATCGTGTATTTCGGCGACTGGCACTCGCCCAGCGCCTCCAGATTCTCGACAAAATAGCGACTGCCCAATATCCAGTCCCATCCGGGAATGCGTCCATTGTCCTCAGCGTCAAAAAACGCCAGACAAATCGTGTGTTCGGTGCTATCCACATCCAACGTACGAGCCAGCTCCAGCAGCACCGCCACGCCGGACGCGCCGTCATTGGCCCCGGGTACGGGTGTATCACGGTTGGCGGGGTCCGGATCCTCGTCAGAAAGGATTCGCGTATCGTAATGCGCACCCAAAATGATCACCGGCCCCGATCCCCTGTAGGCGATGAAATTACGCGCTTCCACTTCGGGAAGCGGGCGGAACGGCTGAATCAATACATCCCATCCATTCGCATTCAATTCCTGTACCATCCAGTCGCCCATCTCGCGATGGGCCGACGTGCCGGTTATTCGTGACCCAAAAGCCATCTGCTCCTCTACATAGATCATCGCCTGTTCCGCCGAAAAGGACGCCTCTGAGGTCGGCAAGTCCAGCAATCCATAGCCCAGATATCCGAAAAACCCCGCAGATGCCGCCAGAGCAACCAGCAGCGTGATTTCAGTGCGAAAGGTCTTTGTCTTAGTCATTAGACGCCGCCAGTTTGCTAGAAACATGGTTTGGGTTTTAGGCCCGGTGCTTCGGCAAGAGTAAGTCCAATGAAGATAGGTCTGGATTCAGTCTTACTCACAGTCAAGCAAGTCGTCATCGCCATATGTGAGTGTGGTTTATGCCGCCAGCCCTTACGCCGAGGAAAGTCTCCGCTTGGCCCCGGCTGCCGAATCCAGCTCACGATAATGGACCAACAAAGGACGGGAATCAGGAGCGGGCCCGCAGGCGAATTCGGATGGGCGTGCCCACAAATGGGTAGTGCCGCCGCAGCTGGTTTTCCAGATAACGAAGATAACTGAAGTGGGCCAACTCCGGATCATTGACGAACAGAATAAAGGTAGGCGGCTCGACGCTGGCCTGGGTTGCGTAATAGATGCGCAGAGGCCGCTGCTGCTTCGTTGCCGGTGGTGAACGGTGATAGGCATCCTGAATTACGCCGTTAAGCTCCGCTGTTGAGATCCGGTGCTTCCGTTCTGCTGCCACTGTCAGCGCCGTCGGCAGCACCTTCTGCACACGCTGCTTCGTTAACGCGCTGATGAAAAGCACCGGTACGTAATCAAGAAACTGCAGGTCCGAGCGGACCTTCCGCGTGTATTCTACCATCGTCTGTGTGTTTTTCTCGACGATGTCCCACTTGTTCACCAGAACCACGACGCTCTTGTGCGCCTCCAATACATGGCCGGCGATGTGCGCATCTTGCGCAGTGACGCCTTCCACACCGTCGACAAGAAGCATTGCCACATCGGCTCGATCGATACTGCGCATGCTGCGAAGGACACTGTATTTCTCTATCCCCGGCTCCACCCGCCCTCGTCGTCGAATGCCCGCGGTGTCAATCAGAGAAATCTTTTGGCCATGGTAAACGATTTCAGTGTCGATGGGATCGCGCGTCGTGCCGGCGATATCACTTACGATTGCCCTTTCACGCCCGATCAATGTGTTGAGCAGACTGCTCTTACCTACATTCGGTCTCCCCACAAGTGCGATGGCAGTGACATCCTCCTCCCTCTCGTCCCCTACCAGACTGTCGGAAAGTTCGGTCGCGATCACGTCTAACAGGTCGCCAACGCCTATACCGTGGAAAGCGCTGATCGCGATCGGTTCACCGACACCCAGCGCCCAGAACTCAGCCGCGTCCAGTTGCCTCTGTTCACTTTCCGCCTTGTTTACCGCAAGGAAAACAGGTTTGGTCGTCTGCTGCAAGTATTCGGCAAGGTCCTCGTCAGCTGCTGTAAGACCATCTTTTCCGTCCACCACCAAAACGATTACATCGGCCTCGTCCACCGCGATCCGGGCCTGGTTCGTGATCTCGGTCACATACCGGGAGGAATCCCGCGCCAGGGGTGCCACGCCCGGCCGCGTAGCCCTGTACTCAGCTGTCTTCTGCGCTTCAAGGCCCCCTGTGTCTATAACAACGAAGGAAACCCCGCTCCATTCCGCCTCCCCGTAAATCCGGTCTCGGGTAGTCCCAGGAAGGTCCTCGACTATTGCTGTTCTGGCCCCAATGAGTCGGTTGAAAAGTGTCGACTTGCCCACATTGGGCCGACCCACAAGCGCGACCACTGCTTTTCGTTGCGTCATTTCAGTTCAATTGGACGATTCGGGCGTTTCCGTAGGCGGCGGTTCAGTTTGCTCCGGCGCCGGAACTGGCGAAGGCTGTACGGTCTCTGCTGCTGGCGGCGCTGGCTCAGTCGGCTCAGCCTCCGGCTCGGTAGTCGGGCCCGCCGGCTCAGGGACTGGAGTGCTCGGGGTCTCAACTGGCTCGGGAGTCCCCGTGGGCGTCGGTGTGATCAAAGATTCAATCAAAACTTCGATCGCTTCAGGAATCACGCCCTGTTCAACGATTCCTTCGGGCACCACAACCGTCGGTTCGACCAGGTGGCTGCCGGGCAACAGCCCCGTCAGGTCCAGGAGCACGCGCACCTCTTCAGGGCCCAGCAGTTCCAGTCGCGGCAGCGGGCCACTCACGATCACCTCGACCTCCTCCAGTGATACGGTGATACGCATGTCATCGCCCGCACCCTGGATGACTGGATGTCGAGTGACGGTCAGGCTGCTTTCCAGCGGCGCAACGCCAACAGTCACCAGCACGCTGTCCTGAAGTGTGGATACATTCTCTGGCAGTATCAGTGCGAGACGTTCCCGTACGTCATCTATAGCGCCTTCAATAAGAAGCGGTGTAGTCTCCACAAATCCGGGTACTTCCCGCAGTGCGTTAGGGCTGCCCGACAGAACTACCGTCTGCGGCTCGACACTCACCCCCGTCAAGCGGTAATTGGGCGAAGGCAGGCCCTTCACATCGGCGCGTACGACCACCTCCTTACGCCCCGGCGGCTGCACCACAGGCACAACGATTCGGGCACTTCCAGGTTCTATTTCGACCCTCTCCACCTCCAGGTTCTGAGCACTGCGGGCGATCAGCGGCCGAACCTGCTCCACCTGGCTCTTGGCATTGCGCAGAAAGACTGTTGCAATGACCGACCGTACCTGCGAGACAAGCGTCCGCGGGCCCGAAATCTCTACCTCCGCCGGCTCCGCTAACGGCTCCTGCCATTCGTACCCAAAAGCCGGGCTGTCCATTACTTCCACCTCAACCGGAACAAACCGGGATATCACCGGCTCCAGCTGAATGCGCAACTGCCGCGGTTCAAGAGCGATTACTTCGACGTCGGGATTCAGAGCGGTGACCACTACCTCCACCTCGTGGCTGCCCGCTGAGAGATTCGCCAAGTCTATGACCGCGCTGAAATCGTCCACATGTAGTGATTCCAGCGTGCGCTGAGGTGCTCGGAGCGTCAGCATAGCCGTGCGATTCGTCAAGTCTTGCACGCTCTGCAATCCTGGCCCCATGTTTCGCAGTTCTATCAATATCGGCTCTTCAAACTCCTGCCGATTCATCGGGTTTTCTTGGTCGATCGCGATAAACCAGACAACAAATGCCAACAGAACCGACAAAAGCAGTGTCGTTGTCGGTTTCATGGAGCGACCGTATCGCCGAATTTCATTAAACTTCAGCAAGAAACTCTCCGGTCTCTGCATTGCCCACTATCGGCCTTGGATCATAGAACTCGGTAAGCTTTCCCCGCAACTCGTTCGCATCCAAACGACGAACCATGCGGCCCCCCGTTGCGATCGAGATAGCTCCCGTCTCTTCGGATACGACCACACTCATGGCATCAGTCAATTCCGTGATCCCAATCGCGGCCCGGTGGCGTGTGCCCAATTGGTGGTCGGCAATATTGCGGTTTGTGAGGGGCAAAATACATGATGCTGCTGCAACTTTGCCGTCTTGGACAATCACCGCCCCGTCGTGGAGTGGTGTACCGGGGAAAAATATCGTCAGCAGCAGCTCATCAGTCACTTCGCCTTCAATTTTGACCCCGCGGTCAATATACTCCATCAACCCGCCGCTTCCTTCCAGCACAAGCAAGGTACCATGGCGCCGCGCCGACAACTGCTCGCAGGCGCGGACGATCTCATTGACCAGTGGTTCGGCGCCCCCACTGGTGCGACGTAAGAAAAACGGCGTCCTCCGCCCCACCTGTTCAAGAACGCGGCGGATCTCCGGTTGAAAGATTACGGGGATCGACACAAAAACAACCAGGGAGCTATTTCGCAATAGCCAGCTGAAAGCAGTCAACTCCACGGTACGGACAAGAACAAAGACCAGAATGCCGATCATCAGAATGCCAAGTACAAGTTGCGCGGCCTGCGTTCCTCGCAGCAAATGCAACAATGCATAGAAAATCAGCATGAGCAGGAATAGATCTACAATGTTCTGCCAGTCGGTCAGGCGACTGAGAATTGCCACAAAGTCAGTCATGTTAACCTCTCTACTCGGGAGGAATCCTTATCGGATTCGTCTCCGCCGCCCGTACGGTCCGGTCGCTTCTGTCCAAAGTCATGAATATAAGTCAAAGCCACTAGCTGAATGGTCTTCAAGGGCACTACTGTTAATTGAACAGCTTCCTGCCCTCGTTGTCTGTTAGATCGCGCCCCCTTATGAGGGCAACTCGATTCCTCCCAGCAGATGCGCGAGTACTGCTTTCTGCGCGTGAAGCCTGTTGTGGGCCTGTGGAAAGACGCGGCTGCGGTCTCCGTCAGCCACTGCATCGGATATCTCTTCGCCGCGGTGGGCAGGCAGGCAGTGCATGACCACCACTTTCTCGTTCTCCGCCCGCTGTACCAACTCCGAGTTTATCTGATATGGCGGAAGGACAGCCATCCTCTCTTCCCGCTCCTCCTCATCTCCCATACTGACCCAGACATCCGTATACAGGACATCCGCTCCCTTCACGCCGTCCAAGTCGTCTGTAACTTCAACCTCCGCCTCCGCCGCCGTCAGCACGTCCCCAGATGGAACGTACCCTCGCGGCGCCACCACGCGCACGTTGAGGCCAACCTTGCCCGCGGCCATAAGAAGGCTGGTAGCAACATTATTGGCGCCGTCGCCCACATACACCAGTGTCCTGTCCTCTACCGAACCGAACTGCTCCCAGATAGTAAACACATCAGCCAGGGCTTGGCATGGATGGCTGAAGTCGCTCAAACCGTTGATGACAGGCACCGTCCCCCACTGCACCATCTCCTCGATATGACGGTGCGCGAAGACGCGCGCCATCACGCCGTCCACGTAGCCACCCAATACTCGAATCACATCCGCAGGGCTTTCACGCGTACCCAGCCCGACCTCCGCCGGACTGAGATAGAACGCATAGCCTCCCAGATGTTGCATGCCCATTTCAAAGCTGACACGAGTGCGCAGCGACGGCTTCTCAAAGAGCATCGCCAGAGACTTTCCCGCCAGGATTGGGCTATTACACCCCCGCTCCGTCCACTCATCTTTCAACTGTCTTGCCAGCTTCAGCAGGCCCCAGAACTGCTCACTCGTCAGAGTATCAATACCAGTAAAATGGTTAAGAGGAGTAAGGCTCACAATCTTCTCCTGCGTATCGTTTTGGAGACAGGTCTCCTGAAGAAAAAGGGCAAATGTATCCGAGTATTATGACGAACTGTTCATTCACAAAGTTCCAAACTTGGCGAATCTGTCCTGAACAGGGTCTGCCAGACCCGTTCCTCTGTCAATAAACCGTCTGCGACATCGCTGCCGCGCTCACCAGCAAAGCCGCCGTCCAGGAGGCTTGGACCTTGTCAAGCGACTGGCCGCGGTAGACCGCCACCCATGTGGCCAACCACAAAATGCTCAGCACAGCCAAAGGCAGGGGAGCCCGACCGAATATCAGCAACAGGGCGATACCGGCTTGAGCCACTGCCATCCCCGCGAGTCCGCCAGTCGTGCCAGGGTTGTCTATACTGCTGTTCCCGCCCCAAACATGCAAGGCCCACAGCAAAATCAGTGTCCAGTGGCGTCCGCTCCAAGGATCGAGGCCGAACAGCGTCAGGCCCATGAACCAGGGTGCCGCCACGACCGCGAGACTGTGAAGCACGGACGCAGGAATCAGCGCAGTGTGTCGCTGAAGCCAGGCGCTCACCGCGAGACCGACCACAATCAGCGTCGCCCAGACCGCTGACATGTCGATTGCAAATGCGGCCGCGAAGGCTACTGCAACACCCGGCAGCCAAACGCGCGCCAAAACCGAGAGAATGCCTGGACCGTGCATTCCCAAAACGCGCGCAGCGGGCGACCCTAAGGCCAAATAAGGCAGCCCCGGGTGCCTCTGCGCCATAGTAGACCTTATTCGGGGCAATGCCTCCGGCGTAGCAAGACAGCCCCATATGTTACCCCACATAGGATCGACCAGCAGGAAGAGAAGTATCAGCGTCTGTAGGGAGACTGTTCGGCCTACGTCGCCGATGCCAGCGGCCAGTGCCGCCGCTGCCAGTGACCAAGCGGCAGAGACGCGCCACGGAGAGAGTCCCGGCCAGAATCGGGAATCCAGCAACGCGCTGCTGGAAGTCGCTGAAATGGGCGGCGGACCCGACTCCAGTTCGGCGTTCGCGCCTGTCACATCATCTGGCGTGCGCTTGGTTCTCAACTCTGCTGCAGCCGCGCCGAACTCCTCTGATGTTGTCAAAGTCTACCTGTATTCCTTTGCGCTACTGGCAAGATCAACTCGCCCCAAGATTATCGCAAGCCGATCGACTTTCGGGAAGTATCCACAAGGAGGTGGGGTATTAAACTGATCTGAATAGGGAATTATACCAGAAGGAGTGCCCGCAGAGAATATTACACGATTACTTGCAGGCGGCCAGGCTGCACCTCGACGCTCAGTCTTTCGATAGTTTTCGACAAGATCTCTCCGTCCGTATGTACGGGAACGGGCTGCCGGACCGCGATAGTGGCGGAACGCAATCGACCGAAAGACACGGACTTCTGCCCATGCAGTCCTGTCCTGGTCATTGCTCGGGGAAGAAGGTTTAGAATTCCCAGCTGCGAAAGCGCGTCAGCAAAAGCCAGGTCGAGCAAACCGTCGTCCATTTCGGCATCCGGGGTCAGATAGAAGGCCCCGCCTGTCCGTCGCGAGTTTCCTATGCTGACCAGTAACATCTCCTTGGCAACCCTGTGTTCAATCCCGGTTCCGTCGGTCCAACTGACATCAAAGTGAGGCTGGTCGTAGGCTCGTAGCGCTCGTAGCGCCGCCCACAGATAGATAACGAACCCGCGAAGCCGCTTTACCTTGAGGCTTTCGACCGTTACTTGCGCCTCAAAACCCACGCCAAGATTGTTGTCGAAGTAGCGCCGCAACGTGTTGTGTCCGTCAAAGGCTTCGACCAGCCCCAAGTCGACGTCGCGTGAATTTCCCTCGCGAATGGCATGTACGACTGCGTCGAATTCTCGAGCAGTCCCTGCCATATCGGCAAAATCGTTGCCGCTGCCCGCCTGCAGAACGGCAAACCCCCGCACTGTCTCATCCTCAGGCGTAGCCTCCGCCAGCCCATTCACGACTTCATGTACGGTTCCGTCGCCGCCGACGGCTGCCACGATCGAGAAACCGTCCATCCTCGCGCGCCGGGCCAGAGAGATGGCCTCTCCTGGTTCCGATGTTTGTGCAATTTCGAAAGGGACGTTGCCGCGGCGGAACGCACCTTCAATCTCACCGGCTACGCGCCCTCCGCGTCCCCGCCCTGCATACGGATTGAGAATGACCTTAACCGTTTCCATTGCATCCCTTTTCCGATGAAGCGGTGTGAGCTGAGGGTGCACCCGCGAGGATAAGTGCATCTCTGGGAGGTATCGTCAGGTCCCAAAGAGTACCGTTGCGGGCATTGTGCATCTGGCCGGAGGCTCCCGGCGGCCACACCACCCTGTAAGACTGCTCAGACAAGGCAGCGTCGGGTTCCCCTTCCTGGGCTGCGCCGGCTAGAGGTACTGCCAACCGCGCCTCTGATTTTGCGCGGTTAAACAGAACGATTAGCTGGTCTTTAACTTGGCAACTGTCCTCGGATGCCTTGTCCGCAGTAAGACTGTCGTCGCACATAGTTCGGCTGAATCCGAAGATGTCGCCGGCAGCAACCAAAGTCCTGTACGCGCCAGTTCGCAGCGCAGAGTGCCTGTGCCGCAGAGCGATCGCCCGGCGGTAGAAGTTGAGCATTTCGCCGTTCCAACTTTGTTTCTCATCCCATGGGAATGCCCCTCGGCAGCCTGGGTCTGGGCCCCCGTTCATGCCGATCTCTTCCCCGTAGTAGATACATGGCGCACCCGGCAGCGTCATCTGCAGCAGCAAGCAAAGCCGCACGCCGCTGACATCTCCATCCAGTGCCCACAGGTTGCGCGCCGTATCATGGCTGTTCAGGAGGTTGAACTGGGCAGTTACGACCTGCCAGTCGTAAAGCTCTTGCATCCGTTCGATCGCGGCTGCGAACCCCATTGTATCCAGCTTTTCAATCGTATAGCCCCCGGGCCTGAAGTCTCGGGGCACTGTTTCCGCGCCGAAATAACCGTAGGCAGCTCGGCTCAGGACGTAATTCATCACCCCGTCAAAGCGGTCTCCCTGCAGCCATTCCTCGGCCTCATGCCAGATCTCGCCTACAATGTAGGCGTCGCCATTGGTCTCCTTCACCACGCGGCGGAACTCCTGCCAGAAAGGCGGATCGTCGATCTCCTCCGGCACATCCAGCCGCCAACCATCTGCGCCGAACGCGATCCAGTGGCGTGCGACCTCAAGCAGATAGCGCCTCATGCCGGGATTGCCGGTGTTCAGCTTGGGGAGAGCGGGCAGATTCCACCAGGCCGCGTAGTTGTGGGGCTGTTGCTCGTTACTGTGATAGGGGCGCAGCGGCCAGCCCTTCACGCGGAACCAATCAAAATAAGGAGATCTCTTGCCGGCTTCCAGAATGTGATGGAAGGGCCAGAATCCGCGCCCGCAATGATTGAAGACGCCGTCAATGACGACCCGCATTCCCCGTTCATGCGCCCGGTCCAGCAACTCCCGAAACACGGCATCCCCGCCCAATAGCGGGTCTATCGTCATGTAGTCAAAGGTATGGTAACGGTGATTCGAGGCCGAACTGAATATAGGGTTCAGGTAGAGAGCATTGACCCCCAAATCCTCCAGGTAGTCGAGGCGATCAACAATTCCCAGAAGATCGCCGCCCTGGAAGCCCTGTTCCGCAGGCGGCGCGCCCCAGGGCTTGAACTGAATTCCGGGAGGGTGCTTCAAACGAGCGCTACGACTGAACCGATCCGGGAAGATCTGATAGAAAACTGCGTGCTTTACCCACTCTGGTGTCTTGACGCCCATCTTCGTCCCAATGTGAGAAGTGAGGAGTCTGAGGCCATGAAAGATTCCGACGCCTGGAATTTCAATCTGATTGTTGCATAGGCACAGGCGGTTGTCAATGCATCTGGTCGCACGAGCGGTGTCTTCTTCACTTCGCCTCCCCTACGGTCAATTTACTTTCCTGAGCAAGCCGTGCGTAGGGTCTCTCTCCTCTTCCTTCACTCCGGCTCATTGAATTCGGTGCATTCAATGTGGAAGGCAAATTTGCCAGCGCTTGACCGTACATTCTATTCGTAACATATTCCATTGCACGCACTCTGGCCCTGTGTGATAATCTCTGTGGCTGCCCTTGCCCTTTCCAATTCACACCATTGGGACGAGTCGCGACAGTACGACCCTTTCGTCAGCCTCTACGCTTAGCGCTCTGTTCGGCCAATTCTTCATGTATCTGCGCTTTACTCGCTTCCTCCTGCCTCTGGTCCTGACCATCCTTATCTTTGAGTTTGGCGCGCAGAGCATCAACGCGGGCATGGCACGAATGCCCGACGCGACCCGCGTGCTGGCTGCCTTTGGTCTGGCATGGGGACTGGTCACTGCACTGTCCAGCCCGTTGGCACAGATTCGCTATGCCGGGTTGGTGCTGGTGGAGGACAAACGGGACTTCTGGCGGCTTCTGACCTATGTAAGCGCGCTGGCTCTAATAATGGTGGCGGTGCAGTGGTTGCTCGGAGGAACGTCCCTCAGTCGCCATCTGCTCGAAGGCCTGCACGGGATTGACCTCGAAACCAGCGATCGTGTTCGCGTTATGATGATCTGGCTGCTGCCGATGCCTCTGTTGCGAGGCATAACACAACTCGGCACTGGTGTGCTGACCCGCGGCAAACGCACCGGCTCCGTCAGCATTGCTACCGCCTTAAGCGTCGCCGCAGGACTCGTTACCGTAGTCGTTCTTCTCCAGGTCGACGCGATTCGTACGCGTCCGATCTGGCTGCCGATCCTTGTTCTCTATGCGGCAACGCTGACCGAATTCATCACCATTATCTGCTATCTCTGGCGCTTCTTCCACAGCGGTCTGTCGGACGAGCTCGATCGTCCCCCGATCTCCTTTGCGGCTTTCTTCCGCTTTACCTGGCCGCTTGCTCTCATGAACTTCATGCAGGAGTCCAGCCGGCCTCTAATCAACCTGTTCGTCGTGCGGGGCGCCCATGGCGCAGAAGCAATGGCCGCGCTGACAGTCGCCTATACGCTCGGTCAGTGGACCTATCGCTGGTTGAATGAACTGCGCGCCCTTGTGCCTCCCTTTCATTCGGAACTGCGGTCCTATCGTCCATTTTTGCTCTACGGCTACTGGTGCGGAATCGTCGCCTTCGCCATTTGCCTGCTGCTATTCTGGACGCCGCTGAGAACTGTACTTCTGGAGCAGGTCATCGGTATAACGCCTGCCTTGGCCGAGCTAAGTCGCGTGCCCCTCCAGATTTACACGTTCTTCCCGTTCGTTGTTGTGCACCGCGCCCATTTCCACAGCATCGCCTTTATGGAACGTGACACCCTGCCTATGGCCGTTGGCGCGCCGATGCGAACTGGCGCCATTCTAGTGGCCCTGCTGTCCCTTCCTCTGTTCGGCGTACAAGGTGCGGTACTCGGGGTGGCAGCACTACTGGCCGGTTTCACCTCCGAGACTGTCACACTCTGGTGGCTAATCCTCGGCAGAAGGCAGCTACGCGTCTGGCGCACTCGCCCGGCGGTTTGAGCCGCTGATTGGCTCTCGAGCGCTGCCGTCAGGAGTAGCGCGCCACCGCGTCCATGTCCAACTCGATCCCCAGGCCCGGCCCGTCGGGAATCGACAGCATGCCATCCTCGTCCAACTGCCAGCCCCCGACAACGATCTCATCGATGTAGGGCGAACCGGTCTTATACTCCACCAGATCAGTATCGGCGAGGGCCGAGGCGAGCTGCAGGTCTGCCGCCAGCCCAAGGGCGGTGTTCCAGCCATGAGGGATCAGACGCACTCCGTTTTCTTGTGCCATCCAGCCGATCTTGCGCTCCTCACTGATGCCTCCGACTTTAGCGACATCCGGCTGTACAATATCGAATGCACCCTGCTGGAGAAAGGGAAGAAATGACTGGCGTCGCGTCAGCACCTCGCCCCCGGTGATGGGTATCGTCGTGTTGCGGCGCAGATGGATGAAGTCTTCCAGGTCGTCGGGGCGCAGCGGCTCCTCAAACCAGTCCACACCGTAATCGGCCAGCATCCCGGCGCAGCGCAGCGCCCACGTGTAGCGGCCCTGCCAGTGGGCATCGCTGCCGCCCGCGTCCACCATCAGCTGGTTTTCATCGCCCACCACCTCGCGCGCAGTAGCCACGATCTCTTCATCCAGCTCGTCACTGACCCGGCCAAAAGGACCCCACCCCATCTTGAAGGCGCGGAATCCCTTCTCTTTCCACATCTGCAGTTCATCGCGCAGCGGGGCCGGCTGGTCCATCAGCAAGGAGGCATAAGGCCGGACCTTCTCCCGGTAGCGCCCGCCCAGCAATCGGCCCACCGGCTGACCCGTCACCTTGCCCAGGATGTCCCACATCGCAATGTCGATGCCGCTGATCGTGTGCGTGATGCTGCCGCCCCGTCCCATCCAGAATGTATTCTGGTGCAGCCACTCGCTTACCCGCTCCGGCTCTATCGCCGACTGGCCGATCAACAGTGGACGCAGCACCTCGAGCGCTGCAAGTACCAGCCCATCGTTGGTAAAGACCGAGCCGATACCGGTAACCCCTTCATCCGTCTCGACGAAGACCAGCGTATGGACGCAGTCTTCCTCTTTCAGCTCCTCGCTCCAGCCTCCCTCCGGCGTCGCGCCCCGCAGACCAACCGCGCTTACCTTGGTGATATTCATTTCCGCTCCTCATCGGTGTGTTTTGACTTCCGTTCAAGTTCCGCATAGATGTCGCCGATGCGCACCAGTTCGGCTGCAACGTTGAAATAACCGGTATAACGGATGGTGTCTGGACTCACATCATAGTGATAATGGCCGGCCTGGTTCAGTTCGCCCATATGGAAAAAGTGGGTATGTTCGCCTGATTCCCGCAAGTGAAGCGCCCCGCCGGTAGGGTCCCCTGTCCACAACACCGCCAGGCAGAGCAGATCAGGCCCCATGTCTTCATAAAACTGGAGAAAATCGGCGACGACCTCTTCTGCTTCTGTGTCATAGTATTGGTGGGCGATGCATTCGTAATTTGGCATGATGTGTGATCGGATCTGACCAGCCTCGATCACAAATACACCGCCCAATCCCACTTGTCGGGCGCCACGAAGTCCGTCTTCTCCGCCAATTTCTGGATGAGCCTGCAAACTCTTGCGCAATGCCTGTGTAAGAGAGCGTTCGCTGCCGGTCCGCCTTTCCACACTGACCTTGAGAACAGGTCCCGGCCGGCCTTCCGACAGAAAGAGATTGGAAAGGCCGCTGTGGCGCGTGGACCCATAGGGCTCAACAATGCACTCCAGCTGAGGCCCAACGCGGGCGACCTTGGATCGGTTGACTCCACTCGCCTGCAAAGTGGCAATGACCTCCCCGCAATGTCCGTCCAACGCGCCGGTGAAGGCCATGCCCGCGCCGAAGACGCTGCCTTCTGCCTGGCCGCAGTCGCTGGCCATCTCCGCCATGTCGAAAGTGATGTGCCGGTATCTCGGATTGTGGGCGTACGGCTCCCCGCCCACCTCAAGCAGGACAGGCGAACCACAGATGCCGCGGCTGGCGCAGCCCAGCGTCCGCAGGTCGGGACACTCGGTCACTTCAACATCGACGCAGGCGTAGTTGGCCTGCAGTCCTTCCCGCAAGACCGGTGCCAGATCCTCTAACGGCGGCGACCACAACGCAGCTCGTTTCATCGCTTCCATCAGTGTAAACCGCCCTCTAATTTTCTCAATCTCGGTTCAGACAACTTTCAGTCAGCCACAGCGATCAGCTGTTCTGCCAGTTCCAACACATCCGCCGGCCAGAAGCATTCAGGTCTGGGCTTATACACACCCGGTTTCCCCGCCTGCGGTCGGCAGTCCTGAATCGTCTCAATCCACCGCTCTGGGATCGCCTCCCGTCCGTGGACCGCGCCCAGCAGCGCCCCGCTAATCGCCGCGTTTGTGTCGGTGTCGCCCCCGCGCATGACAGAATCTACGATCCCTTCCTCCACGTTCTCCGCGTTGAGCAACTGCCAGAGGGCGTTGCGAAACGCGATCAGCACCCACCCTTGCTGATAAACGAATTCTTCCGGCGGAGAATCGGCAGCACCAGCGATCGCCTCCTTCAGGCTGCTCCGCGCGCCCATCTCCTCCGCCCAGCCCTCAATCATTTCATAGAGGTCATATGTGCTGCATCCAGTGCGCACCGCGTGCGCTATCGCCATCGCAAAGAGCGCATTGGCTTGCTTGCACACCGGGTGAATGTGGGTGAGTTCGGCGTCCTGCCGCGCCCATTCTGCCACATCCTCCAATGTATAGTTGGCGCCGAATATCCCTAGCGGGCTGATACGCATCATCGCCCCATTGGCTTGGCTATCTGGAATGGGCCAACCGGTCAGGCCGCTTTGTATAGTGTTGCCCACGTCGAATGGCTTGGAATTCAGCCAGAATACGTAGGCCTTTCTTACCTCTTCCTGGTCGAACCTTCCTAAGGATACCAGCGACCGCGCCAGGAGCAGCGCCATCTCCGAATCATCAGTAGGCTGTCCAGCTATTGTGTTCCAAGTGCCTCCGTCAGCCATATCCCTCACACCGTCGGGATAGCGGCGCCGTATCCGCTCCGGTGACTGAAACTCCACGAGACTGCCGAGGGAGTCCCCGATCAATTGGCCGAGCAAACAGCCCAGCGCCCTGGAAAGGACGCCAGAATTGGATGTGTTATTCTCAACGGTCATTACTGTTGCCCTTTATGCATGATTGTACCATTTTGCCTTTACCTCCAGTGGCCGCCAACTGTCTGGTTGGTGTCAACGACGACCAAATCAGTGTCGGCGCGGTATGAGTTCGTAGATAGTGAACTGCCCTTCTCTGTTTCTTTCCACCAGCTCCAACTCCCTCGCCGCCAGATGTGGATGAAAGTTCCTGAGCGGCTGCCAAGCCGGAGCAATGACGAACCTGGCGCTTCCCGTTCTCTTCGCGGCATCGTCCGCCAGCGCGACCGGGCTTGCAACCCAGCGCACAGCATAATCTCGGGGATTTTCAAACAGATAGAACTGAAAATGCCATGTCAGCGACTGATGATACAGGACGGCTCCCGCAGGACTGTGGCTGTCGAGCCATGCGGATACCTCACGTAGGCCGTCATATGCACCGTGATCACCGCCTATCGGCAATTCCCCCTTGGCCGCCTGTACAGAGCTGGGAAGGAGGAAAACAATCCACAGTCCCAGAACAGCCAGTCTCCATACGTTAGAACTGGCCGCAAAAAGCCAGGCACCGAGCCATCCGCAGAGAATAGCAAATGCGGGTGCCAGCGGCAGGAAATACCGGTCCCATGCCAGCAGCCCGGAAACAGCATGGATGCCACAATACGCACACATCCATCCAAACAGCAGGACCGCGAAAACTATATTCCGCCGCGACTGAAAATGTCCTTGCCGTCGCAGATTCACTACCGCCAGCGCAGACGCGGCGATCAGGAACACCCACACCATGTGGCTGGCTGTCAGATACCAGAGCAGATCGGCAATGCGCGCAAAGCGGAGCCCCCACTGGTCGACTGAGAGCAACGCCAAAGAGCTATAGTTGCGCACGCCCAGGTCCCAGGGCGACGGCGCGACCGCCCAACGAAGGCTGTCCCAATAAAGGATGGGCAGAACTGCCAGGGCCAGCCCTCCCCCTGCACGCAAGATCGCTGCCCCGACCGCCTTCGCCTTGGGATTCGCCGATATCAGGACGGCCAGCGCCAACGGCACAAAAAACACGCCCTGCTGCTTTGTCACGATCGCAGCCCCGAGGCACAGGCCGGCCGCAAAAGGGTGAAACCTCTGCACGGCGTAGACGGAACATACACCCATCAGCACCAACAGGGGATCAGTGAATGCTGTCGCGCTATAGCTGATCGCGAAGGGATTCAGGGCAAAAGCTGTCGCCGCTATCACGCCCGCGGTCGCCGTCCACGCCCGTCTGGCAATCGCTGCGACGATTGGGATTGTGAGTATACTGATACCGACATTCAGTAGCCGTGCGCTGGCCTCCGATGCGCCTAAAGCCTGGAAGCAGTAGGCAAGAAGCCAGATGTACAGAGGCGGCTTATCGACCCACTGCTCCAAGAAAAGGGGATCTTCATGGAGAAAATGCAGCGCCCAATAGCTGTATAACGCTTCATCCTGGTGAAATCGAAAGCGGTCCAGCATGACCAGCCGCAAACCGAATCCCACCAGAATCAGGAGGCACAAATAGCGCTGATAGCCTGACCCGGCTCCAAGGACTTTGGGCAGAGAAACACCTGAGAGGGGGTTGGCGGCAACCCGCTTCTTTGCGGCAGTGGAGTGCAACGTAATATGCACAATTCCGTCGCTAACGTTCTATCTCTTGCAGGAAGGGAAAACGAATCGATGCTTAGAGATGTCCAGAGCACCCTCTGAGCACTGAATATTCTACTTCAAAGCAAATGGGGGTTCAAAAAACCGGGACAAATTTCGCCGTTTAAGGTGGGGGAGCCAGCTGGGTGCGGTTCCTCTTCAAATCGCAGTCCATGCGAAAGGGCCATCCACAAGAAGCAACCCGGACCTCAACGATTCTTCTCGCAGACTGCCAGCCCTCCTTCCAGCAGTTCGAACATATTCACCGCATCGGGTGAGGTTTCCGACCTGTCAACTTCCTGCGCTCTTTCGAACTGACCCACAAACGCGAAAACGCCCGCTTGGAAGAGTGTCACCGCTGTAATCTGGGCAGGTGTGATCGAATACCCACTCTCATCGCTTAGGCCCTTTGCCCTTTCCCTTGCGGAAAGGTTGCTCAAAAAACAGTCCGAAAACTCTTTTAGGAGGCCAGTGTACTCTGTCGAACTCTCAGCACCGTCCATCCTCGCCAGTATTCTCGCGAGATCGTTCAGGTCGGCTTTGGCGGAAAACGGTTGCAGGTCAGCGCTGTATTCTTCTGAAAGAGAACTCTTCTGAACTGAACCATGGTCAGAATCGCAACGAATGCGGTCGTGCCCGTTCAAATGGTCATACGTTTCAAAGACAAGCAGTGATTCTCGAGAAATGTGAGGGATATACCCAGACATCGTTAAACTGTTCTGTTCATGGGAGACATCAATTTTCGCCTCCCATAGTGGTTGAACCGACCAAGGGTTGGCCTCTTGGTTCTCGTCACTTCTCTTGAGCACCCACACCTCGGTCTCTGCAATGTCTGCGATTGCGCCGGTTCTTGGCATTTTGGATTCCTCTCTCCTAGCGAAGTGGGTAGTCATGATCCGATGTCTGAACCTCATCGTTCTCTCACCTTGATCCGTCCAGTTGGCTACATTCCCGCTCTCGGATACCAATACGCTCCAGGAATACTCTGCATGGGTGCTTCCGGTACCCTCTCGATAGAAGGTCAGTTCTTCCGGGATCTCTCTTAAGTGAAGGACGACTGTAAGCACATGTTCGTGTAGACTTGATTCCACTTTGACCAGATCAATGTAGCCGGGCAGATCGAATGACGGCTCGCTTTCCATCGTCTCTCCTATCAACAGGGCTCGTTCATTCGAGATACATGGCCCCTTCGGCGCCGGCGTTATCGGAGCGCACGCCGTTGCGAGAAAAACAGTTCCGGTAAAGATTGCTCTCCTGAACATGGTCTTATGTCTTTTCTCCTTGATTGTCCTGGAACGGGGAGATTAGCCTGAACTGCAGCACACCCCGATAACTGTGCCGTCGCGCTGTGTACAGAGCCCGCCTCTCTTCTGAATTCCTTCGCTCCTGCTCCTGTACTTCCGAGCGATGCAATGACAACGAGTTATCGTGTGAACGCCTGGACCAAGGTTCACTGCCGCTGGGCCGTGAAAGCTCAGGTCAGCACCGATAACCCCGAAGATGTGTGCACTCTCTTTCCGCCTCGTAGTCTGGCCACTCGTGCATGCCAGTCTTCGCGATCGGAGACGGGAATGGTCCAAGGCTTCCACGAAACAGTGTAACCCTCGTTCACTTTGTCTGTCTTATTCAAATGTCCCAATATTGGGAGATCGTTAGTGCTATTTCGGGAGATTGCTCACTTGAAGAAACGGTGCAAGCTGATACAATTTTTATTGGAAGGTAATGCCAGATCACAGCGTTGTGTCTGGCAGTAGACAGCGGAGGATGCTGTGGAACGAAAAATGTTCGGCAAAGTCGTTGCCGCACTGCGAAAGGAGCAGATGGATTTCAAAAGCGGCAACAGTTGGAGCCAGGAAAGACTGGCAGACGAAACAGGGCTGACGACAAGGATCGTGGGCAAGATCGAGCGAGGCAGCCAAGTACGGCTGGACAGAGGGACGCTTCAAGAACTGGCGCGAGCCTTCAAACTTACATCGCTGGAACGTCGCGAATTCTTCGCAATGGCCAGCGAAATCACAGTCGAGGCGATCGTGCGCGACGACCTCAACCACCGAGAAGTCTTCGCCCAAGTCTGGGCAACGCTTGGTACGCTCTGCACACCCGCCTTCCTCATGGATTCGTTCGGAGATCTGGTTGGCGCCAATCGCGCCGTCCTCGACTTTCACAAGCTCAACTGGTCTCAGTTCAATGCGGCAAGGTGTTCCGCCGGCAACGTTAACATCCTCTCACTATTACTTGCGCCTGACGCGCCGATACGTCTCGTTCTGGGCAGCGGTTGGCACGCCATCGCGCTGGCCAACATGCGGCAGTGGCGGGTCATGACGCTGAGATATCGGCATACCAATCGCTTCCGCAATCTATTCACCACATTGTCGGCCTATCCCGACTTCCAGATGTTGTGGGCAGCCAGCCGCAGACGCGTCGAAGATGACAATAGCCGCCTGCGCAGCCACTTCTACACACACGGCATCTATGGGCCGGTCGCCTATACCGTCTTCACTAACATCAGCCTGAGCGCCTGCGGCGATCTCTACCTTGCCACCTTTGTACCCCAGAATCGCGACACGGGCGCCGTCTTCCAGAACTTGGCGGACAGAAGCAATCGTCCCCTGGCCCTGACGCCTTGGCCGAATCCTAGTCTTCCATGCAACGCCTACGCGTAAGAGATTCTATTGAACTGAACAGCGACTTGACTTCTGAGAGGATTCTTACTGCCGATGACTTTGCATTGCGAGCGGAGTCAATCAAAGAGCAATGCAGGTACAAATGGGGTGAACGGGAGGAATTGAGTGGCCGTCAGCTTGGATTCGCGGCCACAGTCTGAGCCTTTAGACTACCAACGGCTAAGCTTGAAAGATGCGAAAGCGAACCTCGGTCCACTTTCGCATCTTTCTCCTTTCATTACTGCAGGTTCGCTCTGTTGGCCATCAATTTGCACCGGCCAGGGGACAGGACCCACCTGCTACAATTTCCTCTTGAAGGCAAAACCCCGAACTCAATTCCAGGAGTCAACGCCTAGTAATCTGCGCCCCAGCGGCGTCAGCTTGGCCGGCGTCTGATGACGCTGCTCCCAGTCGCGCAGATCACCAGGCCAGTTTGACATGGGCCGGCACTCCTGCCAGGAGCGGACACGCGCCTCGCGCTGCTCTTCGTCCTTCTCTGGCGCTGGCGACATGGTAATGTACTGGGCCAGTCGCGGCCGCGTCGAACGATTGTGACCGTTTCCGTGCGCCAGCAGCCGGTGCCAGATAACAAAATCACCCGCCTTTCCCTCCACGATCTTAATGTCCAGATCGGGTGTGTCAGGAAAACGTGGATTGCGATCGGAAGGCTGCGATTTCACCCACTCGTAGAACGTCCTGTGAAATCCCGGAATGCATTGAAATCCGCCCTGATCGAGATCGGTGTCCGTCAGATAGAGAACCCCTTGCACGCCAATATGTGTGTTCGGATCCGGCGCCCAGGTCGCCGCGATTTCATCGTCCTCCAGCAGGGGCAAGGTACTCGTGTCTATGTCCCAATGAATCATTCCCTGATGGCCCCATTCCGGCTTGTCGGCCCTGTCAGGTGGTTTCATATTGGCCCGATCCAGTGAAACCCACAGTTTCTCCGTGCCCAGGATCTCTTTGAATGCCTGATGAATACGTGGGTATTGGCGGTTGTCCCACAGGGACTGGTGCTGGTACATCTCCACCATTCCCGCCTGCGAGATTGGCGAGCAGAGGTCCTCACGCGTATAGGGCTTGTACTTGTACCAGGAGTCCTGTTCCATCTCCTCCATCTCCAGGAAAGTCCAGATCTGTTCGACAACTGCGTCCAGGTTCTCCTGCGGCACTGCGTTTGGGATTACGACATAACCGTTCTCTTCCCAGAACGCCCAGTCCTCTTTATTCAGAATCGGCATCGCTCTACTCCTTGTTCACTTTGCCTCCTTCTAGCGGAGGCCTATTCAACATTCTCACTGTCGAGCCGCACTTCACGCCCTGTTTCGGCACTGTGCAATAGGCCCTCCATCATCTCCTGTACGATCAACCCATGTCGCAAGGGCGCTTCGCAAGGGACGCCATCCAGTATACATGCGACAAAATGTTCGGCGATAGCGTCCCACGCCTTGCTGTTTTCCCTGGTTAAACCCTCAAACGTTATATCCAGAGGACGGTCTTCTTCGGTCAGGCTGCGCCATGCCCCAGGCATGGCGTCAAATCTCTTTGCCGTTTCCACCGCTTCGGGCGGCACATGTCCGTTTGTGTAGATCCTGGGCGGCCGCAACTGTGCCCCCGCTTCGTCGCCAAAAAGCTCGATCTGCAAATCACCGGGCTGGTGAGAGGCCCAAAAACTCTCAACCTGTAGTGCGCTGCCATCCTCAAAACGGATGAAGCCGCCCGCATAGTCGTCCGCGGCAAACTGGCTGTAGTAGCTCTTCGGAGCCGCATCTGTCTCGCCCAGCGTCTTTCGTCCGAAGAAACCTAACCCCCGCGGTCCGAATTTCGCACCCGCCACGCCGGTCACGCTCAGCGGCCGCGGCATCCCCAGCAACCACCACGCCGAATCCAGAACATGCACGCCCATATCGCGGAATGCGCCTCCGCCCTTACGGATGAAGCCAGTGTTCCACGAAGGAATCCCGTTGCGCCTGATACTACGGGCGCGGGCGTAGTAAATGTCGCCGAATGTCCCCTGTCGCGCCAGCCCGCCCATGTACTGCACTTCCGCAGAGAATCGCGTGGAGAGTGACATCATGTTGACGACGCCGGACGCCTCCGCCGCTTCCACTAGCCCTTCCGCCGCCTCCACTGAATCGGCCAGCGGCTTCGTCACAAGAACATGCTTGTCGTGTGCCACTGCCTTCAGTCCCATCGGCGCGTGGAGCTGATTGGGCGTGCCGATAAATACGGCGTCAATATCCCGGCTACGGCAAAGCTCGTCGAAGTTTGTGAATAGCCGAATCTCGTCAGGCTGCGGCAGAAGCAGGGCGAATTCCTTCATGCGCTCTTCAACCAAATCACACAGAGCCACAACCTCCGTGCGCGGATTGCCTGCCAGTGCTAACCCATTGGGCCTTCCTATACCCATGCCGACGACAGCTACGCGTAGTTTTTTCATATATGTTTCCCGGATTGAAGTGGAGAACTATTGGTGACAGCAGCCCAAGTGTCTGGAGTGAGCGGGCCTGCCATCGGCGTACCCCCTACCGGTCGATCGTCAGAGCGTAGTGCCCTTCGATATAAGGATAACGCTCTGCGATCCCCTCTGCCAACTCGATTCCCAGTCCGGGACGATCCGGCAGATGCAGGTGCCCGTCACGCAGGGCGGGCGGCTCCGCGGCAATATCCCATTGCAGCGGCCCCTGAATCTGGCAAACTTCGAGAATCTCCAGGTTGGGCAAGGCCGCAACTGCGTGCGCGTGCGCCATCGCCATCAATCCATTATGCCATGAGTGAGGGTAAAGTTTGAGGCCGTGATGCGCAGCCAACTCTGCGATGCGTACCAGCTCGGTCAGGCCGCAGACGCCTGCGTCGGGCTGCACGATATCGTATGCCCGCTTCTCAATATACGGGCGAAACTGCTCCAACGTTGTGAAACTCTCCCCGCCGGTAACAGGCATATCCACCGCCGCGGCAAGCTGGGCATAGCCGTCAATATCGCTCCAAGGGATCGGCTCTTCCAACCAGGCGAACTCCAATCGGTCCAGCTCCTTGGCAATGGGCATCGCCTCCGCCATCGTCAACCGGCAATTGCCGTCCAGGGCCAGATTCATACGCCCCGCCACCGCCTGATGCAGCTCTCGCACCAGGCCGAGAAAGCGGTCAACGGTCACACCGTCCCACGCCCAATCTGTGCCGATGCGAAACTTCATCACCGGGAAGCCCTGCTCAACATACCCCAGCGCCTCTTCGATCAACTGCTCAGGGCGTTCGCGCCAGTCGTATCGGCACCCGCTGGACGCGTACATGGGCACAGAGACGTCTGGGCTGTCACCGAGTAGCTCGCTGACCTGTTTGCCCTCCGCCTTCCCGCGCAGGTCCCACAGGGCGCAGTCGATCCCGGCAACGGCTGCGTCATGGGCCCGGTCCCTGCCGTTGGGGTGTGGCGACGTGGCCGGATCTGTAGCGTCTTTGCCGATAAGCGTCGGCGCAAGCCAGTTGACCCATTCAGCGATAAGCGGCGGCACGCCGTAAGCGCTTGCTTCACCGATTCCCACTAAGCCCTCATCGGTCTGAACCCGCACAACCGCGCAATCCGCCTTCACCGTGCGGTAGCGGGCAGTGATCCACTGCCTTGCCGGCTCGTGCATGCGCGACAAACACACTGTATCCAGAGCGGTAATTCTCATATGAATCCCTTTCACCAGGGCAGCTTGTAAGAAGGCTCGTTGACATAGCGGGCCGTCTTGATATCTAGTTCAATTCGCGTCGCCGGCGGGAGTTTAACCTGCAAGTAGACGTCTTCAACCGTTGTCTCCTCGGTCATCTGTTCGACTTCTGGCGACTGGTATGCCTGCTGAGGGCCTGGATAGACGCTCGTTCGTTTCGTGTATTCAACGGTCTCAAATCGGTGCTCGCCGAAGCCTCCAGCCTGCACCAACACGCTGCGCGACTCGTAGGCACTCAGATTTACAAGCTCCACAACAGTGCGATTCGCCTCAATCCGTGATACCAGCGCGGCCACGTCCGGCGGCAGGCCCGGCCGCTTGCGGACCGCGTCGTAATACCGCAGCCGGCAGTGGAGCAGACCCCCATTGTAGATGATCTGCGGCGCGCCCAGCGTGAGCTGCACCAGCGCCTCAGTAATCACGGGGTTGAGTTGTTGCCAGTGATGGATATAGACCTGCGTCAGCTCTTCTTCGTCCTCCCGGATCAGCTCCAGCCTGCGACAGACCTGCCCGTAGGTGGAGGCCAGAATCTTCTCAGGATAGTCGGGATTGTCACCCGCCAGAAAACGCAGCCAGGGCTGTTCGTGGCCGTTGTCCTCCTTGTTCCGGAAACCTTGGACGCGGCGCCAGTCGTACTTCTCCACCTTTCGCAGGGCCTCGATCCGCTCCCAGTCGGCCGGATCCATGGTCATGTTCCACATCGCCGCTGGGTAGACTGACGACATCGGCTGATAATCGAACCAGCCCTCGTCATTGTGGCGGTAAGGAACGACAAAGATCGCCTCCTCCCCCTCGTCCAGCTGATCTACCCAGTGGCTCTTCAGGCTCATGGCTTCGCCGCGGGGATTGCGCATCACTCCCAAATCCCAGATGACGTCATATTGGTCATTGGCCAGTTGCAAATACGCCTTCTCGCCCGTGAGCAAGAAAGCGTTGCCGCCGCTGACGACCGCGGCCATGCCAACATTGTAGTACCCGTGAGGCCAGCTCCAGCCGTAAAGTCCGCCATACCAGCGTCCGTCCAGATACTCGCCCACCTCGCCGGAAAGCCCCACATTGTCCGGCAGCAGGCCACCGTTGCTCGCGGCCCGATCCCGCCAGGCGTTCACGTACTCGACAATCCAATGCCTGTATTTCTCCTCGCCAGTGAACAGAAATGCGTTGGCAATTAGACTCGTCACCATCAGGTTGCCGACAACGTCCCCTTTGCCCATGCGCTCCTGCATCGCCTCGCCCATCCGACGAGCAAGGGCCGGGTCCTTCAGGTCGTCGTATTCACGGACACCAGGGATGTCAGTGTATGGTGGGCCGTAGGTGCGCATACTTGCGCTCCACCCGTAACTTGGCTCCGGGCTGTCGCTGAATCCCCAGCGAGGGCCGCCGCTGCCATTGTGCGGGGCACGGATCAGTTTGCGCTCCGGATCGTAGTTGAGCGCATCCGGGTTCTCGTTCAGGTACAGGCCGGCAAACCGCGCGGCTCGCTCACGGTTTCGTTCGTTAGTCGGATCGGCCAGACACAAAAAGTAGAAATAGATGTAGCTTTCGCTCTGGTGGAACTGGTCATAGCCCCGTTCATATTCGTCCAGCACCGGGCCGAGTTCCGTCAGCTGTTTAGTAATAGCGTCCCACTGCCGCTGACCCAGCGCGAGCAGGTGGTCGCCGCCCCCGAGCAGGTAGTAGAGGGGCCAGTTGTAAGAACTCTCGTAGAAATCATCGGCGCCGTCACGTGAATCACTCCACCTGTCGGCCCAGATCAGCGTCCCGTCAGCCCGTGCGTACTTCTCCAAAAAGGGATGTACGGACTTGTCCATCAGATCAAAAAGCGCCCGCTCCAATATGGCCCATTCAGGCGGGGCCTCAAGAGGGACGCTGGCAGTGAGTGTAAGCATGAAGCTCACCTCTCTTGTGGGTGGGTGGGATTTTTTGCTATAGAATGCCGCCGAAACACTTTCCGCCGACGGCAGGTCCGCGTTCAGCGCTGCGTCGGCACGAGACAGAAAGCCGGCGCAGCGCTGAACGGATCAGACACATCTTCAGTATCTCTTACTGCGATACGCTCGCCTCTATCGTGGATTCTTCGCCCGCCACTCTTGCAGCTGGCGGTTGACCTCATTGATGATGGTCTGTGCACCGGCCTCGTTCAGCTTCTCAATCGCCTCGGCCGCACCATCCTCATAGGCGACCCAACCGTACTGGATCGGCAGAACATATTCGTTGTAAACGGCCGATGTCTGAGCAATCTCCGTCTTAATCGGCTCGCGGTCCACCACGAAACCCAGCGCTTCAGATGGGAAGGCCGTGTCGTTCATCTCTTTGGTCGCTTCCCACGCCCCTACCTGCTTGGCGTCCCGGTAGTAGGCATTGAACTGGTTACCGAACATCCAGTCCGTATTCGGATTGTAGGTGCTGGTGCTGCCGTCTACACCTTCGGGGTATCGCATCACCTGATTGGCCTCATCATCCCACACCCAGTGCTCGCCTTCGATGCCCCGCGAGAGCAAGTTATAGATGTGGACGTTCGTGTTGAATTCCTCCAGCACCTCCATCGCTTTGCCTGGATTCTTGGAGGTGGAGCAGATTGCGTTCATCGTTGCGGTGGCGCCGGCCGTATCCAGAATCAGGGGCACTGTCAGGTTCTTGAGCAGAAACTCGAAACCGTAGGCGTTTTGCGCCTCAACGTCGTTGCCCGGCTTTTCCACATGATAGCCCATGGCATATTGGCCTGCGCGGAAAGCGGACTGAGCTTCGTCATTGGGCAGTGGCTCCAGCGGCATGTAGCCTTCATCCACCCAGCGTTTGGTCGTATCGGCTGCCATCTGGAACTCCACCGATTCCACCATATTTACGGCGGTCAGCGTCTCGTCATCAGCCTTCATGCCCAAGAACTGAATGCCGTCATCCAAGGGGTCGAAGCCGTAGTACTGGGATAGGAAGAGTCCCCGTCCCGGCGCGGCAACGAACACAGGCGTGATGCCCTCGCCATCGCGTACATCAGCCAGCCAGGGTTCCATGTCTTCCCACTTCGTGACCGAATCCAGATTCAGGCCGTACTTCTCGGCCAGGTCCTTGCGCGGATGGACACCCCAGGGCTTAGGGAAAATCTGTTGGTTGATGACGCCATAGATCACGCCGTTGACGCGCGCCGCATCCCAGGTCGTGGGTGGCATGCTGCCCCACAGGCCCGGCGCATGATTGAGCAGCAGATCGTCCAACGGTGCAAGCACACCGTTGGCAACATTGTTGGCGTAACTGTTGATCCAAGGCGCTGTGAAAATGATGTCACACTCTTCGCCCGCGGACAGACGTAACTGCATCTTGTCGTTGAACGCGCCGAAGTCGATTGGTTCCAGAGTAAGGTGTACGCCGATCTTTTCGTGAAGGATTTCGTTCATCGCATCCTCCACCATCTGCAGGTCTGCCGGGATGCCGCGGCTGCCATAGGAGTAGGTGATATTCACCAGTCCGTCAGCCGGCGAAAGCGCGGCCGCTTCCTGTTGGCCTTCGGCCGCAGCCGATTCCTCCGCAGCGGGGGCCGGGCAGGCCGTGAGCACGAGTGAGGCGACCAGCAGAACGCTGAGAACGGCCAAAACACGTTGTCGGGTCATCCGTTTTTCTCCTTGTAAGTGAACAGTCTGTTGAATGATCTACGCACGTCAGTGATCTATTATCGACGGAGCGAAACTCCCTCCGTCATAACAACCCAAAGTTAATCGTTCATCCGATCAATCTTCTGGCTCGTCGCCGCCGCGATCGACGCTATCCCTTCAGTCCGCCGATGGTGATGCCCCGTACAAAATATTTCTGCAAAAGCAGGAACGTAAAAAGCGCTGGCCCGAAAGCCAAAACCGCCATCGCCATGCGCGCCGAAAGCGTCGGGATCGGCATCCCGGTCGTCTGCGGATTGGCCGCCATGATATTAATGTTGGCCATCAGCACGTACAGCAGATATTGGAGCGGATACATCGAGCTGTCGTCAATGAATAGAAGAGCCAGAAACCAATCGTTCCAGTAGCGTAGCACAAAAAAGAGACCGATCGTCGCCAACACCGGCTTGGAGAGAGGCACGACGATCTGGAAGAAAATCCGCCACTCGCCGGCGCCGTCTATTCGGGCGGCGTCCAACAACTCCGTCGGCAGTTGGGCAAAGGAGGTCCGTATAATCAGCACATACCAGGCTGTTACCATATAAGGCAAAATCAAGACGAAAATATTGTCCTTCAGGCCCAGGTAACGGGTAACAAGAATATAGAAAGGAACCATACCGCCGTTGAAAAGCAGCGTAAAAAAGACATAGAACGATAACGGTCCGCGCAAACGAAAATCTTTGTGCGCCAGCGGCCACGCCAGCAGGGAGCAGACTAGCAGTCCGGCTACGGTACCGACTGCCGTTACAAATGCTGTCACCCCGTACGACCGCAGAATCTGCCCCGGTTCTTGCAGTATGTATTCGTACGCGAAGGTGGTGAAGCCAACCGGCAAAAGTTGGTAGCCCTCTTTCGCAAGCCGCAATTCGTCTGACAGCGAAATGCTGACGACAAGAATGAGCGGAATCAGACACGTCAAGCCGACCAGCGTCAGCCCTGTGTGGACGGCAAACCTTCCCAAGTACGCCTGGACACGGTAGCGGTTGAGCGGTGCTGGCTGGCGGTTGGTCATAGCTGTCATAGCGGCAGCGTCCTAGTACAACGCGTAGTCCTCATTCACCCTGCGGACAACCCAATTTGCACCCACGACCAGCAGGAATCCGACAAACGACTGATAAAAGCCGGCTGCGGCTGCCATACTGATCTCGCCCAACTCTACCAGGGAGCGATAGACGAAGGTGTCGATTACATCGGTGGTTGAGTAAAGCAGCGGATTGTCCCGCGGCAAAAAGAAGAACAAGCCAAAGTCCGCATGAAAGATGCGTCCAATCGCCAGCAGCGTGAGAATGATGATCATCGGGTACAGCATTGGCAACGTGATAAAGCGGATCTGTTGCAGCTTGCCCGCGCCATCGATTTTGGCCGCTTCGAACAGCTCCGGCGAAATGCCAAGGATCCCGGCCAGGTAGATTATGCTGCTGAATCCGATCCCGTTCCACAAATTGGCAAGTACCAGGATAACAGGCCAGTATTCCGGCGAACGGTACCAGGCAATCCTTTCCAGGTCCAGAGCATCTATCCACTGGTTGATCAGGCCGGTCTGGCCGTTGAGAAAGGCAAAGACGAAATAGCTGACGATCACCCAGGAAATGAAGTACGGGAAAAACAGCATCGTCTGATAATACTTACTCATACGACTGCGATAGGCTTCATTCATCAAAATGGCAACGGTCAACGCACATACCGTGGTTGTGCTGATAAATAGGAGATTCATCAACAATGTGTTGCGAGTGATCCGGAACGCAGCGTCGGTGCCGAAGAGAAAACGAAAATTCTGAAAGCCAACCCATTCGCTGCCCAGGATTCCCAAGTTGAAACGATAATCCTTGAAGGCAATGACAATGCCTATCATCGGCAGGTAGGCGAAAATGAAGAGAAGGACGATACCTGGAAGCGACATCGAGAGCAACGAAAGATTCGTTTTGAACTCGCGCTGGTTGCCGAAAAGTCGGTGCAAGAAGGGCTCAGGTACTAATGTCGGCTGATTTGACCCATGCGGGCTGGGCGACGGCGAGGCCTGACTGTTCAACTGCTTCTCGTCGATCAATTGAGTAATTCCTGGTTACACAAGGGAATACGTTCTGGACGGCCATCTTCAATGGCCGTACCAAGAACAGATTCTAAATTGCTGCCTGAGCTTGTCAATGGGTCCGCGGCCCCACTCTTTCAGCACTGATGGGGCACCTGACCGGAGGAACCGGTGATAGGCTACACGACGCCAATTCCTTTGTCAAATTTTTCACCACTCTCAAAAATAGGGCATCTAACATTGATACATTATAATGGTCCGGCGGCACCCCCTTGACGCAGTACCTGAAAATTGTAGGCGAGGATTTTCGATGTCAGTACAGACTGGCGAGTGCTCTGCTGTGCCAGGATCACGAACGGACCTGAAGCCTCCAGTGGCGACTGTCAAGCCCGTCACCCATAGCAACCACGGCGACGAACGAATCGATCATTACTACTGGTTGCGGGAGCGCGACAACCCAGCCGTTTTGGCCTATCTATATGCCGAAAACAGTTATACAGAAGCGATGCTGGCCCACACGGAGTCCCTCCAGGATACCCTCTACGACGAAATGAAGAGCCGCATCAACGAAACTGATGAATCGGCGCCAGTTGCCCACGGCGATTACTTCTACTACTACCGCGAAGAGAAGGGCAAGCAGTATCGCATCTATTGCCGCAAGAAGAAGAGTCTGGATGCCGAAGAGCAGGTATTGATTGACCTAAACCTCGAGGCAGAAGGATGCGACTACTTGCGCATGGGAAATTTCGCGGTCAGTCCCGATCACTCCCTCCTGGCCTTTGCCCTTGATACCGATGGGTCGGAAACCTATACGCTGCAGGTCAAAGACCTGGCAACCGGTGACTTACTGCCGGACCGGATAGAAAACACCTACTACGGGCTCGAATGGGGCAACGACAATCGCACACTCTACTACACTACGCTTGACCCCGCCCTTAGGCCATACAAACTGCACCGCCACCGCTTGGGCGCTGTCGCTTCAGATGACGAGGTAGTCTATCACGAAGAGGATGAGCGCTTCTTTCTGCGGCTATATAAGGCCAAGAGCCAGCGCTACATCTTTTGTGCCCTGGGGAGCGCTGTAACTTCCGAGGTCTATGCCATTGACGCCGACCTCGGCGAAGGGCAGCCTGTCTTGGTGCAGCCGCGCGTGCAGGATATGGAGTACTTTGTCACCCATCATCGCAGTCGGGCCGGGAAAGAACGCTTCCTCATTCTTACAAACTGGGATGCGGAGAATTTTCGGGTGATGGCCGCGCCGGTTGACGCGCCTGCTATGGAAAACTGGCAAGAGTTGATCCCACATTCTGCCGAGGTCATGTTGGACCACATCGAACCGTTTCAGGACTTCCTGGTTGTTTGGGAGCGCGAGAGCGGCCTTACTCACATCCGGATTCAGGACCTGCACACCGGGGCCTTTTTCAGGGGCGAAGAATCTTCCCCCCACCGTGTCGAACAGTTGGAGCCGGTCTATACAGTCTCCCGCGGCCAGAATCCCGAATTCAACAGTCAGGTTCTGCGCTATCGCTACACATCTCTTGTCTCTCCGCCAACGGTATTCGACTACGAGATGAAAGATCGTGTCCGAACTCTGCGCAAACAGGACGAAGTCAACGGTTACGATCCCGCGGCCTACTCGACCGAGCGCATCTGGGCCTCCGCGGCCGACGGGGTACGAGTGCCGATTTCACTCGTCTATCCGGCTGAACTGGAAAGGGATGGCCACAATCCCTGCTTACTCATCGGCTACGGCTCCTATGGCATGAGCTACGATCCCTTTTTCAGCAGCAACCTTGTTAGTCTGCTGCAACGGGGCTTCGTAGTCGCCTACGCCCATATTCGTGGCGGCGGTGAGATGGGAAGACGATGGAAAGAAGACGGCAAATATCTCAATAAGAAGAACACATTCACCGATTTCATCGCCTGCGCGGAAGCAATTATCGACAGCGGCTACACATCACCAGGCCGCTTGGTGATAAGCGGTCGCAGCGCCGGCGGCCTGCTGATGGGCGCGGTAACCAATCTGAGGCCGGACCTGTTCGCAGGCGTCGTCGCCGGTGTTCCCTTTGTCGACGTTGTCAACACCATGCTTGACGCCACCATCCCCTTGACAGTCATCGAATGGGAGGAATGGGGCAACCCGGCCGAACCGGAATACTACCGCTATATGAAGAGCTATTCACCCTACGACAACGTCGAGGCCAAGGATTACCCGGCCATTCTGGTCACCGCCGGCCTCAACGATCCGAGAGTGCAATACTGGGAGCCAGCCAAGTGGGTGGCCAAGCTGCGGGCGTGCAAGACCGACGACAACCCGCTTCTACTAAAAACCGAGATGGGGGCCGGTCATTTCAGCAAGTCCGGCCGCTACGACTACCTGGAGGAGGTTGCCTTGGAGTACTCGTTTATTCTGGACACCACTGATTCTATCTCTTTAAGTGACGGGAGCAGTGGACGATGATTAGGTTGATCGATAGGGAGTTCGTGCGAATCCGCTCCTTCGCTTTCCCAGCGGATTCTCCCTTGCCGCAGTTGTCGAAAACTCTGCCGCAGACTCTGCGGCGCGAGATGCCAAGCTTTGATGTAGATGGGGAGGATCTGGTGACCGTTCGCTTCCATTTGCGAAGCAGGGTCGCTTGTGTCCAAACCCGCGACGGTGTCGTTGGCTGGCAGGTTAACGATCCTTGCCAACTTCAGATCAGCTACCGCCAGAGTGCTCAGCAACCCCACCGGGAACTTACTCCGTCCGAGCAGGCTGTCAGTCTTGCAGCGTGGGACTCTGTTTCACCAGCAAAAAGCCGCCAAATGGAGACTTCGGAATCTGGATTAGGAGAAGGACAAGAGGAGCACAGTCTTAGCCAGAGCACCATGGCCTCACCTGTACTTGAAGGTGAACTCGATTCGTACCCTGTAGTTCACAACGGCGGCCCCGCCCACCTGCACACTCAGAATGGCAGTAATGGCGCCGTCGCCGACATCGTCCCTGAGGAGACCGAAGGTAACGGCGCAGGAGACCATACAAGGCGTGGATATGTCCGCCTTGAACTGCTCGATGGTAAGTCCGAAAAGCCGCATACCATCCTGAGTACCGAAACCTACAGCCTCGATGTCCTCGGGCGTTACCGCATGCTGACAGATACGCTGGCGGGATGGATGAGGGCAACGGCGGTAGTAATCAGTAGCTAGTCAGGGCAGAAAAACCTAAACTACCAACCCGGATCCACTGCAGTTTGAGAACCAACATGACTCGAATTGCCATGTGGTGTGCGCCGCGCACCATCTCAACGGCGTTGATGCGAGCGTGGGAAAATCGTCCGGACTCGACCGTGGTCGATGAGCCGTTCTATGCTCACTACCTGCAGTTCACCGGCGTCGATCACCCAGCGAGTGACGAAATCATCGCCAGCTACGAGACCGACTGGCGCATCGTCGCTCGCACCCTAACCGAATACCCTCTGCCTGATGGCGCCGCGATCTGGTATCAAAAGCATATGGCCCATCACATGTTGGACCATATCGAGTTGGACTGGCTGGATAAGCTGACCAACTGCTTTCTGATTCGGTCGCCGGCCGAGGTTATCACCTCCTACATTAAGGTGCGGGCCCAGCCCACGCTGTTGGATCTTGGCTTCCCGCAACTCCTGCGACTGTTCGAAACCGTCCGCCGAATCTCAGGCTCAATTCCTCCCGTCATAGACAGTCAGGACGTGTTGGAGGACCCTTGCGGCACGCTCAAGCTCCTTTGTGAGGCGGTGTCGGCACCCTTCTCCGAGCGAATGCTCTCTTGGCCGCCCGGCCGCCGCGACAGTGACGGCGTTTGGGCGCCCTATTGGTACGCAGCTGTAGAAAAGTCAACCGGCTTCGCCCCGTACCGACCCAAGAACGAAATTCCACCCCCGCAACTGCATGACCTCCTTGCCCAGGCGCAGGAAGCCTACCAGGAACTATACCGCTTCCGCCTTACAACTAAAGATCGTGGTCAGTGACCAGTGCCGGGCTGGTAGCGCCCGCTGTCGAGCCTCGGAGTACTGAACAATGTTGCAGAAATTCTACGAAGCCAATCGCCATCTGTTGGTCAACATCAACGGGCAGCTCGTCCACAGAGACGAGGCCGGAGTCAGCCCTTTCGACTCCTCCGTGCAAAATGGCGACGCAGTCTGGGAGGGTCTGCGTCTCTACGACGGGCGTATCTTCAAACTGGAGGAGCATCTGGAACGGCTTCAAGACGGCGCAAGGGCCCTTGCCTACGAAGGCGTTCCCCCGAACGAGGAGATAGTGAATCAGGTCCGGCGTACGCTGAAGGCCAATGCAATGAAGGACAACGTTCATGTCCGCCTGACCCTCACCCGCGGCGTCAAGTACACAAGCGGCATGGATCCCCGCATCAATACGAGCGGCACAACGCTCATCGTTTTGGCCGAACACAAACCGCCTGTCTATGACCGCGAAGGTATCCGCCTGATCACTTCCGGCATTCGCCGCATTCCCCCGGACTGTCTAGACCAGAACATTCACTCATGCAATATGCTCAACTCGATCCTGGCCAAAATCCAGGCCAATGCGGCCGACGTCGACGATGCAGTGATGCTGGATCTGAACGGATTCGTCGCCGAAACGAACGCAACCCACCTGTTCCTCGTCAAACGTGGCGTAGTCGCCACGCCTCACACCCACGCCTGCCCCGAAGGGATCACCCGTGCCACCGTGCTGGAACTCTGCCAGTTTCATCGTATTCGCGTCGAAGTGCGCGACATTTCGCTGCCCGAGTTATACCGGGCCGATGAGCTGTTCTGCACTGGCACAATGGGCGAGCTGACGCCGGTGGTCGAATTGGACGGTCGCACAATAGGTACAGGAGACGGCGGGCCATTCACCCTACAACTGAGTCAACTGTACGCAGAGCTGACCCGCAGCTCCGGCTTCCCGATACTGGTCGACTGATTGAGAGGAAAAGGTTTGGTTCGTCCCCCCGAACATCCGCGCCCTGATCCTGCCGCATCAGTTCGTCACTGAACTCTCGGTAGAGGCCAAGACCTCCATGAGGATCCTCCTGGCAACTTCGCCGCCTTTCACTCAACCCGTAAAAGGCTATTCTTCCTCCGCGCAAAATCGAACGTGAACTCAAAGGAAACAATGCTACGAGCGTTATCTTCAGAAGGCAGGTTTCAGTACTTGCCAGTCCTGATATTCATTCTCTTGCTGACCGTCCTCTTCGTCGGCCCTCTCTGGCAACCAGAGGGTATTCCGGGTGGCAATTCTGATCTGAGGATTCACATTCATCGCGCGGCGGCCGTACAGCATTCTTTCGAACAAGGCGTATATTGGCCGCGTTGGGTTCCCAACGTATACCAGGGCCTTGGCGCTCCCGTCTTTCACCACTATAGTCCCGGTCTGTACTGGCTCGTCGCCGCCTTTCATTGGGCAGGCATTCGACTGGACACGGCATTTAAGCTCGTCATCTCTGGCGCTTTTCTCCTGTCAGGATTGGGGCTTTACGCTTGGCTCAAAACGACTTTCAGCCGGCCCGCTGCCCTGGTGGGCGCGTCCCTGTTCCTGGCACAGCCTCACTTCATTTTTGCAGAATATTACTACCTTGGCGACTACCCGCAGATGTTTGCCCTGCTGCTGTTGCCAGTCTGCCTGTGGGCAATTGCAGCCCTCCACTTTCGACCGAATTCCTGGCACTGGCTTTCCGCCGTATTTGCACTGTCAGCCCTGGTATTAAGCCATAACTTGACAGCGGTAATGGGGGCGGTCGTATTGCTGCTATTCTGGCTGTTTTTGGCTCTTGTTTACAGGCACGCCGGGGGACTGGTGCTTTGTGCTTTGGCTGCAATGACTGCGGTTCTTGTAACGGCTTCTTTCTGGCTTCCCGCCCTAGTCGACCTACCCTTCATACAGTTCGAAAACGCGCTCAAAGTTAAGATCAATTACAAGGCAGGCTTTTTCAGCCTGGGTGAGCTCACATCTTTCCAGCCGGCCTTTCTGGACAGCAGCGCGGGTAATCCCTTGATGCCCCCTGCCTTCACCTTTGGCGTAGTCCAGTGGCTTGCCCTGGTACTTTGTTTGGTCAGTCTTGCATTTGCGCGGTCCCGCGCAAGAATGCTTTGGGGCCTCGCCGGTTGCCTCTTGGCACTGTTTTTTCTGGCTCTAACAATGCCCTTTTCTGAGCCGGTCTGGAATTCACTTCCGTGGCTGAATTTTCTCCAGTTTCGTTTTCGTCTGCTGCCGTTTGCAACACTGGGTTCGCTTTCCGCCGCCGCGTTAGCTGTGGACGTCTGGCCAAATAGGCATCGTTGGATACCAGCATTTGTCCTCCTCCTTGGCTCCATTTTGCCTCCCTTCCCATATCTCTTCCCGACTCTGGCCTCGTTTTCCTCCTTCTTGTCGGTGGAAGGCTTTCCCCACGAGAGCGCAAGTCAAGAGCATACTACCGACTGGGACTTTATTGTAGGCACCGGTGAATTCCTGGTTCGGGGCGCCGAAATGGATCTGGCCAAGGGGGTCAGGCAGGAACCTGAAGCGACAACGCTGTCTTGGCAGTCCCCTCACAAGGGTGTGGCAGACTTGCCCTCCCAGTCCGATCCCTTTTTGCTCCGGCTACATTTTCATCCAGGTTGGGCCGCCGGTGAAGGAGCAGTGCTTGAACAAGGAACTGCAGGTTGGGTCAAGGTTTCGAAAAGACCTGAAAGCGGGGAGCAACTGGAAATTCGTTGGGCTGGCACGACATCGCAGCGCAGGGGGCAGCTTCTTAGCTTGTTTGGACTACTCGCAACCGCTGCCGGGGTTACATTTCTAGCGCGTCAGCGGCAACCCTTTTTCGCAGTCCTCAAGAGGGAGACACCAAGCGAAGAGGGAAGGACCTTCCAGAAAGTCGTGGTTTCAATGGCTATAGGCGTTCTGGTAGTACTCCTGGCGCGCTATGCCGTTGACCAGTATACGGAAGGCCCGTTCATCTGGCACTCCCCGCCGGGCCGCGTGCCCTTTCCGATTCAGGGCGAGCCCACTGTCTTTGGAGACACATCAACGGGTCAAATGACCCTGCTTGGCTGGAAGTTGCTAAGCAGCCCCTCCCCCAAACCTGGAGATTCGATCATTGTACGTTTCTACTGGCGGGCAAACCAGGTTCCCGACGAGAATCTGCACTCAATACTCCACCTGTATTCTCCCGCTTTGCAGCACTCTTGGGCTTCCGACGCTCAGGGTACCATTCGCCTTCCCACCAGTATTTGGGAATCTGAGAAGTACTACATCGAGACTATGTTCCTTCCCATTCCTCTTGATGTTCCGCCGTTGACATTTTCGCTAGCAGCGGGAATGACTTCCTCCACCGAAGGGAGATTGGCTGTAACCGGTTCAGAGGACGGTCTCCTGCACCTGCGCGATATTGAAGTGGCGCCTATCCGGCCAGGATGGTTTCAGCGCGTGAGACCAACTACAGTGTCACCGGCTGAAACCACAGACGACCTTCGTTTGCAGGGATACGACCTGTCGGCTCAAAGTGATAATCTAACGCTTCGACTTTTCTGGGAGACTGGAGATGGTGTCTCAAACGACTGGATAACATTCATCCATATGGTGGACGACAAAGGTGAGCTGGTATCTCAATTTGATGGCCCTCCTTTGGTCGGTCTGCTGCCGACCAGCAAATGGCACAGTGACGCGCTATACGTCGATCGCCGAGAAATCACTTTGCCTGGAGGTCTTGCCCACGGAAACTATCACTTTCGCATTGGACTCTATAACTTTGTGACGGGAGAACGACTGCCTCTTCAACCGCGTGAATTAGAGGATGCTCAGTTCGAAGATGGCTAGCTCTTGGTTCGGCTCGAAATTCAACCATCGGAGGCAACGCGGGATTCTTGTGATGTCTGTTCAGGCAACCAATGACTGAGCCGGGGGCCAACCACGCACTTTTCGGTCACGGTTCTGAGTGGCGGCCAAGACTTCGGCGAAGGCCAGTTACCGGAAATGGACAGCTATTTCGATGGTTTGAAGTTGCCCCTCTATTCCAAACGGCGAAGGGTTGCATCAGCTATCAGCCGGTAGAGCGGAAGACCTACCAACCCGAGGTACCGCCTGTTTGAGTGCCGCCAGTCGCTCCAATTGCCGAGATTCCGCCTCGCCCCACCCTCACGCCTGCCCTGAAGGATTCACCCGCGCTAGGGCGTAGTCCCGATTGGGGATGAACTCTCGTACACCTCTTGTTGCAACCAGGCCAAGGCCAGTTCCAGTTACACTTTCCAGCAGAACGGAAGGTGTCAATCAATCCTCTCTACTCTTCACTCTCTCCTCGCATTTGGGCGGTCGGGCCTTCGGCCCTCCCTTGTGCGGGGGGACTCCCCCCGCAACGCCCCCCTTCGTAAGCCTAACCGTCGTGGACAATTGGAACGGTTGAGACGGCGACCTTTGTCCAAACCCCCGCGCCCCACTGTAGGGGCAGGCCTTGTGCCTGCCCAGTGCCTCCCCAATAAATGTACGGCAGATATTTTCAGCCACCGCTGTCATGAATTCCCCACCTGATCATCTTCACCCCAATTGTGAACTGCACCCCCGCGCTACGGTGCTTGACCTCTGCTAGTTGCTTCGTATTCTCGCCGACGTGCGCGACATTTCGCTGCCCGAGCTAAACCGTGCGGTTGAACTATTCTGCACTGGAACGATACGCGAACTGGCCACGGTGATCGAGTAGGACGGTCGCACAACAGGTACAAGGGGTGGCAGGCCGCTCACCCATCGACTGAGTCAACTGTGCGCCCAACTGACCGGCGGATCAGGCTTCCCTATTCTGGTCGACTGAAAAAGGGAAACGGTAGCCCGTCAGTCCCGAACGAACCACACCTTTGGGCCGCCGCCCAACCGCATCGAAGTGCCCTTGACCGAGCCCGACAACCCGGAGGGAGGGTCCTGCGAGGTTTTCCTGAGTCAGTGCCGAACTGCCATCCTTACTCTGAAGTTAAAAATTGGCCGCTTCGACTATCAGGATAGACTGGATGAGTTAAACGGGCTGCAAGAGGCAGTAATCGTTTGGCTAAAAGCCGGTGACCTGTTTGTTCTGGACGGAGGAACATCCAGGCGCGAAATGCAGGAGACCTCCCACAGTTTCTGGATTACTCTTCGCTTCCGCTGAGAAGCTCAACCGTGTGAAATATGGGCAAAGGCGTTCCGAGCTGCCGCAAATGGCTTTCGATCTGAGTCATACAGCCGATGTTGCCGGTGACCACAGCCTGCGCGCCGGTACCAAGGATGGCTTCCGCCTTGCGTTGGCCCAATTGGGCGGCAATCTCCGGCTGTTCGATGTTATAGCTACCCGCTGACCCACAGCAGATCTCACCCTCCGGAATTGGTACAAGAGAAAGATTCGGGACCTTCGCTAGCAGACGACGGGGCGCGTCCGTCACGCCCTGAGCGTGCGCCAGATGGCAAGCGTCGTGATACGCAATCGTCATCGGCGCAGGCAGCGCTGGCGGGGGCTCGATGCCGAGATCATCCAGAAAGACGGTCACATCCTGCACCTTGTCCGCAAAGTCTCTCGCCGCCTGCTCTTCTGCCTCGCCCGCGAACAGCAACGGGTACTCGTGCATGCCCGACCCGCACCCGGCCGCGTTGGTCACCACGGCGTCCACCTCGTCTAGGTCAAAGGCGTCAAAGTTGCGTCTGGCCAGCCCGCGTGCCTGGTCCGCGGCGCCGGTATGCATCGCCAGCGCGCCGCAGCACCCTTGGCGCGGCGGAATGACCACTTCAACGCCGTTGTTGGTCAGCACGTCGACTGTGGCCCGGTTGATCCCGGGGGTCAGCACCTGTTGGACACAGCCGCTCAGCAACGCGACCCTCGCCCGCCGCTCTCCCCGGGCAGCCGCCTGCCGCGGCAGAGCGACGCGCGGCGGCAGCTGTTCGGGCAGCAGGTCTAGCATCGTTCGCAGCGCCGCGGGCAGAAACGGTTTGAATACTTTCGTATAGCGTCCCAATGCCGCTGCGGCGCGGAAACGTCCAGGGTAGGGGAGCGTCTGATTAGTCAGCGTGCGCGTCAGCTCTTCCATCGGGGAACGGCTGCGCTGCCTTTCCGCCATCTCCCGAAAAGGCGTGAGCAATTCGCCGTACTCAACCCCGGAAGGGCACGCGGTGACACAGGCCAGGCAGCCCAGACAACGGTCCACGTGAGGCAACACGTCCTCCTGCGACAGCTCCCCTTCGAGCGCGCCTTTCATCAGCAGGATGCGCCCGCGCGGCGAGTCCATCTCCTCCCCCAGCGCCAGGTATGTCGGGCACGCCGGCAGGCAGAAGCCGCAATGCACGCAACTGGCGACGGCTTCCGCCATCGACGGCGCTTGGGGACCGAGTGAGTCTACCGGTATTGAGTGGCGCATGGGATAACAATCTCTGGCGTTATGTGGTCAACAGTACCTTGCCCTTGGTCTGACGCGCTTCCAGGTAGGTATGGGCCCCCTCGGCGTCGTCGAGCGGGAATGTTCGGTCGATACGGAACTCCAGTTTGCCCTCCGCGATCCAGTTGAATACGTCATTGGCGCGTCCCTCCAACTCCGACCGCGTCAGCATGTGTGATGCCAGCGTTGGCCGGGTCAGGAACAGCGAGCCTTTCTGGTTGAGAATCTGCGGATCGAGCGTCGGTACTACACCGCTTGCTTGGCCGAACAGTACCATATAGCCGCGCGGCTTCAGGCAGTCCAGGCTCTTGTCGAAAGTTGCGATGCCGACCGAATCATACACGACTTCAACGCCTTCGCCGCCGGTCAGGTCCCGTACCGCTTCCGCAAAGTCCACATCTGTATAGCGGATTGTGGCGTCTGCGCCGGCCGCTTCTGCGATGCGTGCCTTTTCCTCTGTCGAAACCGTCCCCAGCACACGCGCGCCTCGCAGTTTTGCGATCTGCACCAGCAGGGCACCCGTGCCGCCCGCCGCGGCATGGACCAAGCAGGTGTCGCCAGGCTTTAGCGGATACGTGCTGCACGCGAGATAGTGGGCGGTCATCCCCTGGATCATCGCTGCCGCGCCGTGTTGCGGGTTCACCCCCGCAGGGCGATGGACCAGGTTTTTGGAGGGAACGATGGCGTATTCGGCATAGGAGCCGGTCGACATCCCGTAAGCCACCGCATCGCCGACCGCTACTTCGGTTACGCCCTCGCCGACGGCATCGACAATTCCCGCTCCCTCGACGCCCGGTGTGAACGGCAGTGGCAGCGGATACCAACCTCTGCGGTGGTAGGTGTCGATAAAGTTCACCCCGGCCACCTCGATTCTTACGCGAGCCTCCCCCGCGCCCGGTTCAGGCGTTGGCATGTCAACGCACTGCAGCACATCGGGGTCGCCTACCTCTTGTACACGTATCGCTCTCATCAGTTTTCTCCTCTATCTGTTTGCTGTTGTTACCATGGGTCGAACTTTCCTTCCGGATCCAGGGCAGCCGCGATCCGACGCAGGAATGCGTTTTGCAGCGGCCGCCCCAACAGAGGGCTCTCCCTATTTTCTGCCTGGTTTCCATCGGCTTGCGCCTGCAGGCGCCGCGTGCTACCAATCAACTGTATACCTTGCAAGTCCAGTTCCAGCAAAAGGCAGTGAAGGTCGCGAAGGGAATCGTGACCTCCCCCTTCCACCGCCGGCGCCCCAACGTCGGGCCAACCGAGCCAAAGCAGGTTTCCGCCGACGCTATAGCGGCGCGGCGCGGCGCCGAAACAACTGACCGCGTTCTCCACCGCCGGGATCCGTTGCGGCGTTATTGGGACTCTCACCAGCCCCATACCGTCCGAAAGCCAGGCCATCGCCCGCGCCTTCCTCCACTGGCTGTCCTCCTCTTTTTCGAGTAACAAAGTAACGGCGGTGGGTCTGCCGTCTTCCTCGGAAACTATCGCTTGCAACGCCTGCGCCCGTTCCTGCAACGCGGCTTGCAGCCCGCCAATGCGCACCCAGAGCGTCCAGCCCTTCTCGTCTGGCGCAAAATCAACCGCGTGCAGGTCGATGGCGCTACGCGTCACCGCGTCCAGCGCCGACAGCAGGTCGGTAAGCGAGTTGAATTCGGCCGCCACGGTTACATAGGCCGGAGGCTGGGGAAAAACTTTGAATGTCAGTTCAGTCAGAATCCCCAACCTACCCAAACTGCCGACAAAAAGCTTGGGGAAGTCGAATCCGGCCGCGTTTTTTACTACAGTGCCACCGCCCCGGATCTCCTGTCCCTGCCCATCGACGAAGCGAATGCCAATCAGGAAATCCCGGATGCCGCCGTAGCGATAGCGGCCCGCTCCGCTCAAGCCGGCCGCGACAGTGCCGCCTAGAGTCGCCCCGCGTTCTCCCAAGGGCGGATCAAAGGGCAGGTACTGTCCCTGCTCCGCAAGCATTTCTGCTACGTCGATAACAGGCGTGCCGGCACGGGCTGTAAAAGTGTATTCGTCTGGCTGATAGTCGACAACGCCTTCCAAAGTGGACAGGTCGAGCAGATGCGCGTCATCTTCGCAGTTGCGCTGCGACAAAGCTGGTTTGGAGCCCCCTCCTCGGACGCGCACCCGATTTGCCCCCCGCACTGCGTCCTGAATCTCAGCTACTTTGGCCATATTCCTGGTTTCTTGCCAAACAACCCTTCACCTTGACGGCGGCGATTCCATTAGCGTCTGATTGAGTAGTCAGCTACAGTCTACAAGTGCGCTTCGGAGCGACCAAAATCGGTGCCCAAAGACCTACAGTTCCCTCGTCTATTCCGCAACGATCAAATAGAGCGCGCCATCCTGATAGCCGGTTACGTATACGTTGCCCTCTTCATCCTCGCCCACGCCGCTGACGGGGACCTTGGCGTTTACCGGCAGAGTGCTCAGCCAGCCGTCATAGATACTCTGGGTCAAGTCGGCCTCCGACCGTTTCAAACCCCAGACTCTGCCACTGCAAAAGTCGCCGTAAAAGAAAATCCCCTGCAATTCGTGATAGTCGCTGCCGCGATAGACTGCGCCCCCCACGATCGCACAGGAGTACACGTGATCGTACTCGACCACAGGCGAAATCAATCCCTGCGCGCTACACGGCAGAGATTCGAAACACCTGCTGCCTTCCTTTATGTCCCAACCGTAGTTTTCGCCGCCCCCGCTTCCCGCTGGCTGAAAGTTAACTTCCTCGTGCTTAATGTGGCCCGGATCAGGAATGTAAAGATTGCCGGTCAACTGATCAAAGGCAAACCCCCACGGATTGCGTAGACCCAGCGCCCATATCTCGTCGCGATGACCGTCGATCCCGACAAATGGGTTGTCCGCCGGGATGCCGTAAGGCTGGGCATCCGACTCCACGTCGATGCGCAGAATCTTGCCCAACAGCGTGCTTGGGTTCTGGGCGCGATTCTCAACATCCTTAAGTGTGGGGTGGCCGCCGTCTCCGCTGCCAACGTAGAGGTAACCGTCTGCCGGACCGAAAACGATGCGGCCGCCATTGTGGACCTGGTCCGGCTGGGCGATCAGGAGTACGACCTCTTCGCTCTCAGCGTCGGCGAGATCAGGATCCGCGGTAGTCGTAAAACGGCTGATGACCGTGTCCCCGGCTCTGTCCGTATAGCTCACATAGAAATACTGCTTGTCGGCGTAGCCTGGCGGAAAGGCCACGTTGAGCAATCCCCGCTCGCCGCAGCAACGAACCCGGCTTGAAACGTCAAGGAAAGGGGTCTCTTCGACTTCGCCGTTCCTGACGACGCGGATCCGTCCCTCCTGCTCGACTACGAACAAGCGCCCTGTCCCGTCACCGGCATGTGTGACCTGTACAGGCAACGCAAGCCCATCGACTATCTTATCCAATCTGAAACGGGGCAACTCGGCATCTCCGACAGGGTCTTCGGAACGTGTACCAAACACCCTGACCTCGCGCCAGCCCACCAGGCCCGGACTATCGAGCGTCAGGACCTGCACCTCGCTGATGCTGCGGGGTGGAACGACGGGTACCTCAAGCGTCTGACCGTCTTCCGTGTGTAGGTTGTCGAACCTTCTGTACAATGTCCGCGTGCCGGAGCCGTTCCCCAACCAGATCTCGTGCGTGGACGGGCCGGCCGAGGACTGTGCGACCTCCAGTTCCAGTTTGCCAACAACATATAGTTCGTCAAAAGAGACTGAGTACCACTGTGGCGCCGGGTGTTGCGCGGCCCAAATTGTGTCCGGAATGCCGTCAATCGCGAGGGCGGCCAGCTCCTCCCCTGCCGAGGCAAAACCCGAACCAACCGTCGCAACATTCTCTCCCAGCGGCGCAGTCGGTTCAGCCTCCTTGACTTCGGACCCGCTGGCTTTCGTTTCACCCTCTGCCCCCGCCAAAGGGTCGGCAGCCGGCGACCCGAACACCCTTACCTCTCGCCACCCGACCCAACTGGGACTATCGAGAGTGAGAATCAGGACCTCATTCAATCTGCGTGGAGGGTCGACAGCGATCTCAACTGTCTGGCCATCCTCCGTATGAACGTCAATGAGCCTTTCCTGGAGGACGCGCGTGTCGGACCCGCTCCCCAGCCAGATCTCATGCGTAGTTGAGCCAGCGGGCAGTTGCGTGACAACCAGCTCTATCCTGTCGACCAGGTAAAAATTGTCGAATACTATCGAGAACCATTGCGGCGCCAACTGCTGCGAATTCCAGATCGATTCCACATCCCCATCGATCGCCAACTGGGCGAAGCCGCTTCGTTCAAAGGCATCGGCAGTTCCCAGCATCGCGATATTTTCACTGAGAGGCGCCGGCGTTACAGTCGGTAAGAGCTGTGGTTCAGCAGAGGACGTAGGGCCCGCTTGAAGAGGATCTTCGCTCGGCGTACAGGCCCCAACAGCGGAGAGGATGAGCAGGGCAATTGCAAAGATTATACTTCTGTTCACCTCTGACCCATCCCTTGAATCTGTGTTTCCTTCAAAGCGTCATTCTCGCGGTCCGATTTCCTCACACTACTAAGCCAGACCTGACTTATTGAGTATCTTCGTGTCATGTCGGCCGTGAGTTACGCGATTAAATTCCCTGGGTCCCGGCCTTCTCCTACTCCCTGAAAATGACGCCAGCCTTTTCCAGTGGATGGGGGCCTACGTGCGTCAGCGATTCAGCCTCGCCCGATGGCAGCATCTTGCCGCGATTGGCGAGAGACTTGCTGTCCACGCTGCTTCGCACGTCCTCCATCGCCTGCATCTCCAAAGGCCCGTACATTTTGGGCAGGAAAGCGCGTTTTTCCATTCCGACCCCGTGCTCCCCTGTTATGGAGCCGCCCAGTTCGACGCACAGTTCGAGAATTTCACCTGCCAGCGCCTCCGCATGTTCCAGCGCGCCCTCTTTTCGGCCGTCGAATAGGATCAGCGGGTGCAGGTTGCCGTCCCCGGCGTGGAATACATTGGCCACGTCGATGCCGTAGCTGGCGCTGAGCCGGTCGATCTCCGCCAAGGCATCGCCCAGCCGGCTGCGGGGTACAACTCCATCCTGCACGATATAGTCCGGGGCCAACCTTCCTACTGCCGAAAAAGCAGCCTTGCGCCCCTTCCAGATGCGGGCGCGTTCGTCGGCTGACTGCGCCATGCGCACCTCGACCGGCGTGGTCTCCTCGATCAGCTGCATCAACTGTGCGAATTCCGCCTCAACCGCGCTTTCTTCTCCCTCCAATTCGACGATCAACAGCGCCGGCGCCTTCGGATAACCGGCCTTGGCGCCTACCTCAGCCGCCTTGATAGCCAGCGCGTCCATGATTTCGATTGCACCCGGCAGCAGCCCGGAAGCCACCACCGCCGTCACTGCATCCCCCGCCGCATGTAACGAGTCGTACGCCGCCAGCACGGTGCGATACGTCTGCGGGATCGGCAGCAACCGCAGCGTAATCTCCAGCGCGACGCCGAATAAGCCCTCACTTCCCACAAAAAAGCCCGGCAAGTCAGGGCCTACACCTTCCAGGCTTTCGCCGCCCAGTTCGACGACCTCGCCATCGGGCAGCGCAACCGTCATCCCCAAAACGTGGTTGCTGGTCATCCCGTACTTCAGACAGTGCGCCCCGCCCGAGTTGAAGGCTACGTTGCCGCCAATCGTACAGATCGACTGGCTGGAAGGATCGGGCGCATAGTAGAGACCATACGGCTTTGCCGCCTCGGAAACCTTCAGATTGATCACGCCTGGCTCGACCACGGCAATGCGCTCTTCAGCGTCCAGCCGCAGGATCCGATCGAGGCGATTCAGAGCGATGACGATGCCATCAGCAATCGGCAAGGAACCGCCCGACAAGCTGGTGCCGCTCCCCCGCGCCACGAACGGGACGTTGTGCTCATGGCAAAGACGGATCGTCTCGATGACCTCCTCGCGATTCTGTGGAATTACCACCGCCGCCGGTCTCTGCTGAAATGCCGTCAGCGCATCCGATTCGTATGCCATCAACTGGGCCGGACGGGTCAGGAGGCGATCAGCATCATACAGACGCGACAATGTCCCGATCAGTGGATGAACGTTCATCTGCCCCTCTCCACAACGCGATTCCTCACCTGCACAATCTCTGCCATAATCGCCAGCGCGATCTCACCGGGACTTCGCCCTCCCAGGTCAAGCCCGATCGGCGCGTGAATGCGGGTAATCTGCTCGTCGCTGACGCCGGCCTCGCGCAAGACCGCGACTCGTTTGGCATGCGTGCGTTTTGAGCCGAGCGCGCCAATGTAGCCGACTGGATGGTCCAGCGCGTAGACCAGGGCGGGCGTGTCCAGCTTCTCGTCGTGCGTCAGAGTGACGACGTACGTTGACTCGTTCAACTTCAATTCCCGCAGAGCATCCTCAGGCCAACTCCGCATCAACTCGTCCGCATGGTCGAAGCGGTCTTGGGTAGCGAAGATGGGACGGGCATCAACGACGATTGTGTACAGACCGAGCTCGCGGGCAAAGGTGACAAGTGGAATGGCCATATGGACAGCACCGACGATGACTAGCCTCTCTTGCGGTACATGCACGTCGATCAGCAGTTCCCATTCCTTCTCGTGCACCGAGAGCGAAGTGCGTGTCGTCCGCCGCGCCTCCATCGCTTCCGCCGCACGGGCAATAGCAGCCCGCTCCAGCCCTGTGTCCCCCAATGACCCTGTAGCCGCAACCGGGGACGCGCTTCCGTCCCCCTCGCGCTCACGGCGCACCAGCAGCTTTCGCCCGATTTCATCTCCGTTCAGTACTGTGACGACCGCGCACAGTTCATCCTGTCGGATTGCCTCCGCAACCGCATCGAAGAGTTCAGCCACGTTTGCCTTCTCCAGGCTAAAAATCTAACGGCTCTATAAACACTTCGATTGTGCCGCCGCAGGCAAGTCCCACCTCCCAGGCCGTTTCGTCGGCGATGCCGTAGGACACCAGACGCGGCTTGCCCGTAGACAAAACCTCCAGCGCCTCCTGCACCGTGGCGCTTTCGACACAGCCCCCGCTGACGGAACCCACCATGGCGCCGTCTTCGGACACGGCCAGCTTCGCCCCCAGTGGACGCGGCGCCGAACCGTAAACCTGCACTACCGTCGCCAGGGCGACCTGTTTGCCCGCCTGCCGCCAGTGGTCGATATCAGCCAGGATCTCTTTCATGATAGGGTCAGTATCCCCTGGTGTGCACTAGAGTTATTCGGTACGAGTCCGTTTGCCATACCGGGCGCGCCGCTCAAATCGGTACCTCATACCCTCTTGAGTACAATGAAGGCTCACTCATGCCTGCGCGTCCGCCATCACCTGCGCCAGCTGCTCCAGACTGATCAGATTATGGACTGGCAGGAACTCGTCGGTATGCGGCAGCGCTGCCTTAATCCCGCGCGTCAGCGGTTCGTAGCTCGGCGAACCCAGTAACGGGTTCAGCCAGATCAGCCGGTGACAACTGCGTTGCAGTCGGCCCATTTCCTGTCCCAGCATCTCGGGATCACCCCGGTCCCAGCCGTCGCTGATTATCAGGACGATTGCGCCCTGCCCGCAGACGCGTCGCGCCCAGTCAAAATTGAATGCGCGGACCGCTTCACCGATGCGGGTGCCCCCGGCCCAATCATGCACCGCGTGTGCGGTCTGGTCCAGGGCCTGGTCGATGTCACGTCGCCTCAGATGCCGCGTGATCCGGGTCAGACGTGTGCTGAATACGAACGCCTCCACCCTGTCCAGCGCGTGCGTGATCGAGTACAGAAACTGTAGCAGCACCCGACTGTACCGATCCATCGAACCGCTGATGTCGGCCAGCGCGACAATCGGGCGGCGTCGGGTTTTCCGCTGGCGTCGGGCAATGACCAGCGGTTCGCCGCCGTAGCGTACATTCTGACGTAGCGACCGCCGCAGATCGACCTGGTCACCGTTAGTGGCAGGGACCCTGCGCCGCGTGCGCCGTTCTGTCGGTGTCCACTGCAGCTGTTGCATGAAAAAATTCACCTGCTGCAGCTCGTACTCGGTCATCGTCGCGAAGTCTCTGCTGCGCAGGGCTTCGACGCTGCTGTAAGTGTATATCTTGTCGACAAGGGGCTCTTGGTCGACCTGATCTTGTTCGTCCTTCTTCTCGCGGTCGGCCCGAATCAGGCGGTATTGAATCTCTCCCTGCGGCGTCTGTTGCAGCAGTTCACCAAGATTGATGCGCGCAAGCTCCTGCCTTTCCCGTGCCCGCCAAAACAGGTCAAACGCCTCGTCGAACATCTCCAAATGATCCTGCCGGCTGACCAGAACTGCTCTGGCCGCGTCCCGAGCCTGCGCTTTGACCCGCAGATCAATCTGCGTGAGCGCTTCCACCAAATCAAGAATCTGTGTTGGCGTGACAGGAATGTTCAGCCCACGCAACAGGCGGGCGAAGAGCAGCATATTTTGAAGAAAATTGCCGTGGGAGGGCGTGGGATCCGAATCCGGTCCGAAGGAAGGCGGCGAGAGGCGCGGAGAGTGAGGTTCGTACTCGCCGTTCTCTTCACTCTTTCCGCTCGTGACTGCCTCCTCGACCACCGTGCCACTGCCGGATTCATTCATCGTGCGCTGCCAGTGCGCCGTCCTGGCTCCGTATCACTTGAACGATCTCGCGAACGGTCTGGCCCTGCACCTTTTCGATGTCGTCCCGGTATTTGAGAAGCACACCCAGCGTTTCCTCCACCACGTTCTCGGTAAGTTCCTCCTGATCGAGCGCGATGAGGGCATTCATCCAGTCCAGAGTCTCAGCGACACCCGGGAATTTGTAAAGTTCGCCTCGCCGCAGTTCCTGCACAAAGCCCACGACCTCTCGCGACAGCTTTTCTGAAGCGTCCGGCGCCTTGGCATGCAGGATCGCATACTCTTTCTCAAAGCTGGGATAATCGATCCAATGGTAGAGGCAGCGGCGTTTCAGCGCGTCGTGAATCTCGCGCGTGCGGTTGGAAGTTATAACCACCACCGGCGGTGTGGCCGCATGGATCGTGCCGATCTCAGGTATGGTGATCTGAAAGTCGCTCAACACCTCCAGCAGGAAAGCCTCGAACTCCTCGTCGGCCCGGTCCAGTTCATCGATCAACAGAATCGGCGCCTTCCCGTTATGCTGTCCGCGACTGTCTATCGCCTGCAAAAGTGGCCGCCGCAAAAGAAACGTATCGCTGAAGAGATCTTGGATCGCCGACTCCCGCAACTCTCTGCCCGAGGCCCCATCTGCGCGTGCCGGCGCATCTGTTCCCTGCCTCGTCGCCTCCATCAGCCGAATCTGGAGCATCTGGCGCGCGTAGTTCCATTCATACACCGCCGTGCTCACATCCAAGCCCTCGTAACACTGCAGCCGGATCAACCGTGTGTCGAGCATCTGTGACAGAATCTTCGCCACTTCAGTCTTGCCGACCCCGGCCTCCCCCTCCAGAAACAAGGGGCGGTTCAGTCTGAGAGCAAGAAAAATAGCCGTCGCCAGACTGTGGTCCGCAATATACGCTTCGCTGCGCAGGGCTTCGGCGACGGATTCAACCGAGGGCAACTGGTTCGGGTTGGTCATTGGGGTGCTGCTGTATTGTGATGAACGAATGACTGCAGCCAGAGCGAGGCCTCTTGCGGCCTGTCGAACCGGTACACGTTCAGGTGTTTGAACTCTTCGTCGGCCAGAAGCGGCAGATACCTCTTATGATGGCGGCGATGGCTGGTAAACGCATACCATATGATACTGTTGCGGCCAAATGTGTTCCGCAAGGTTTCGCGATTGCCGCTCCACAACTCCTGTTGAAACAAGAGCCGAGAAATAGTCCGCCAGATTACGCGTCCCATCACCCGGACCATGCCGTAATCTAGCCAAACAAGGTGTGTAGCACGAGGCCAGACGATATCCCGGCTCTGGCTGTAGTTGCCGTCAACCACCCAGGCATCGCCTTCCGTAGCCGCTCGCACGCGCTCTCGAAAGACCGGCCTGGACACGGCCTGCCAGTCCGCTTCCCAGTATAGCGCGTCCAACTCAACGTGAGGCAGATACAGTTTCCGTGCTAATTTACGCGCCAGCGTCGTCTTGCCAGAGCCGCTGACCCCGATCACCACAAGTCGAAGAGAAATTGAAGAGGAGTGAGAGATTATCTTTCCTCTCACTCCTCTTTTCTCACTGTTTGGCTCTATGCCCTGTCTCTCGCTGCGAGCAATGCCTGCGTGCCTATCGATTTGGCCAATTCCTGGCGGTAGCCGGCCGAGGCGAACATGTCGCCCGCCGCGTCGGGAATCGACAGCCCGCTGACCGCGCTAACGATCGCGTCGTCGCTGAGATCCGATCCGACCAGGCTCGACGCAACCCCGCTCGCCGAAACTGCAGTGGCGGAAACACCGTTGAAGCAGAGACTGGCGCCCGTGCAGCTGCCGTCGGCGCCGCGCGTCACAACCGCCGCCGCCCCGCACAGCGCGTAGCCGGACGCCGGATGCTCGAATTTCACGTATGCCGAACCGGTTACCGCCGCAGCCGCCGCGACCTCGACCGAAGTGAGGATCTCGTCCGGCTGCAACGCGGTCATCATTAGATCGACAAAGAAATCGGATGCGCTGACCGAACGGCTGCCGCTGGTTCCCGTCACGTGCAAGGTCGCTCCCAATGCCAGCGCCGCCGCCGGCAGATCCGAAGCCGGATCGGCATGCGAGAGGTTGCCGCCGATCGTGCCGCGGTATCGTACCTGGCGGTCGCCAATCTGACCGGCAGCCTCCGCCAGCAACGGTGCCGCGGCCTGCACATCAGCCGAGTTGGCGATCTCATTATAAGTGACACATGCGCCGATGCTCAGACTGCCGTTGGAACGGCTGATACCCTGCAATGCATCGATGCGTCCGATATCGACCAGCGCGGCTGGCGCTGCCAGCCTAAGCTTCATTACCGGGATCAAGCTGTGACCGCCCGCCAGGACCTTCGCATCCGGATTGTTGGAGAGGATCTGAACCGCCTCCTGAACGGATGACGGGCGATGGTAATCGAATTTAGATGGGTACATTCGTTTTACTCCCGTTGTGCGCTTTCAGCTTTTCGCTTTCAGTAATCCAATGCGTATTTCGCATCGACCGAAGACGAATGACCAGAAGCTAGTTCATTGCGTTCCAGACCTTCTCCGATGTCACCGGCATGTCGATGTGATTCACGCCAAACGGAGACAGCGCATCGACAACCGCGTTCACCACTGCCGCCGGAGACGCGATTGTGCCCGCCTCACCGACACCCTTGACGCCCAGCGGGTTATGCGGGCACGGTGTCACCGTACGGTCGGTTTCGAAGGAGGGCAGGAAATGGGCCTTGGGCACCGCATAGTCGAGCATCGTACCGCTGAGCAGATTGGCGCCCTCGTCATACACGGCCGTCTCATAAAGTGACTGTCCCACGCCTTGCGCTATGCCGCCGTGTACCTGTCCGTCCACAATCATCGGGTTGATGACGTTGCCCACGTCGTCGACCGCCAGATAGCGCGTCAGGTCCACTTGGCCGGTATTGGCGCAAACCTCGACGACCGCGATGTGCGTGCCAAACGGGAAGACGAAATTCTCAGGATCGTAGAAGCTGGTCGCCTCCAGCGCCGGCTCGATTCCCTTCGGCAAGTTGTGGGCGAGATACGCCTGCAAAGCAACATCAGGCAGTGACTGCGCCTGGTCCGGGGAACCCTTGACGAAGAAATTCCCATCGTCAAACTCCAGATCCTCCTCAGCGGCCTCCAGCAGGTGGGCCGCAATCGTCCGCGCCTTGTCAACAACCTTCTCGGCCGCGGAGGCGATCGCGCTGCCACCCGTCGCCGCGCTGCGGCTGCCGTACGTGCCCCAACCGTGAGGCATGACGCCGGAGTCGCCCTCGATCACGTCGATATCTTCGTAGGGAACACCCAGTGCGCTGGCAACGATCTGCGCGTAGGTGGTCTCGTGGCCCTGTCCGTGGCCGGAACAACCGCTGTACACCGTCACCTTGCCGGTGGCGTGAACCCGCACGACAGCGCTTTCCCACTGACCGGCTTGGGCGCCAAGAGAACCAACCACTGCCGACGGCGCCAGCCCGCAGGCCTCGATGTAGGTTGAAAGGCCGATGCCCAGGTACCTGCCCTGTTCTCTGGCCGCTGCCTGCTCCTTGCGAAAATCATCGTATCCGATCGCCTCCAGCGCCTTGTCCAGGGCACCTTCGTAGTTGCCGCTGTCATACGCAAGCGCAACCTGTGTCTGGTAGGGGAAGTCGTCCGGCGCAACGAAATTCCGTCGGCGGATCTCGGCCGGATCGATACCCGTTACACGGGCCGCCTCATCCACCAGACGCTCGACGACGAACGTGGCCTCGGGCCGGCCGGCGCCGCGGTAGGCGTCAACGGGAACAGTATGCGTGAACACGCCGTAAACATGGCAGTGGATTGCCGGCAGGTCATATTCGCCGGACATAAGCGTGCCGTAAAGGTAGGTAGGCACTGCCGGCGCAAATGTAGACAGATATGCGCCCATAGCCGCGTACGTGTCGACCCGTAGGCCGATGAACTTGCCGTTCGCGTCTATCGCCAGCTCGCCTTGCGTCACGTGGTCGCGGCCGTGCGCATCGGTCAGATAGGTCTCCGTGCGCGTCGCCGTCCACTTGACCGGGCGGCCGAGTTGCATCGAGGCCCATGCCGCGATCGCCTCATCCGCGTAGTGATGGATCTTGCTGCCGAATCCACCGCCAACCTCCGGTGCAATAACCCGGATCTTGTGCTCCGGCAAGCCCAGCGATGCCAGACTCATCAGCAGCCGGTGGATATGGGGATTCTGGGTCGTCATGTAGAGAACCAGCTCGCCAGTAATGCTGTTGTAGTCCGCCAGCGCAGCACGCGGCTCCATCGCATTGGGAATCAGGCGGTTGTTGACGATGTCTAAGCTGGCGACATGCGCAGCATTGGCAAATGCGGCGTCCGTACTCTCCTTGTCGCCGATTTCCCAGTCGAAAGCAATGTTATTGGGCGCCTCGTCATGCACAAGTGGCGCGCCGTCCTCGGTCGCCGCCTTGGGGTCGGCAATCCCGTCGCGTGGATCATAATCTACGTAAATCAGATCGAGCGCGTCGTGTGCCGTATACTGGTCTTCTGCCACGACGATCGCCACGCCGTCACCGACATAGCGCGTTGTATCCTTCGCCAGCATGAAATGTTCGGGGATTTTCATGTCAGGCAGCAGCCAGCCGACAGGAATGCCGCCCGGGACGCCGCTCTCTTCAATATCCTTGGCCGTGTAAACCGCAATCACACCGTCCAACGCCTCGGCAGCGCTGGTGTCGATGCTGTTGATCTTGGCGTGAGCATAGTCGCTCCGCAAGATCGTGCAATGTGCTGTGCCCGGCAGCTGCAGATCATCTGTGTATTTCGCCCGGCCAGTAATCAGCTCAGGGTCCTCTCGTCGGCGGATGGATGAACCGAATACACCCGCACCGTTGCTTTCACCTGCCATATTCTGGTTCCTCCTTTAGCCGTTCATCGTCTCGGCGGCATCCTGCACCGCACGCACGATATTATGGTAACCGGTACAGCGGCACAGATTCCCCTCCAGCCCGTGGCGAATCTCGTCTTCGCTCGGCTGCGGGTTCGTGCTCAGCAGGTCGACGCAGGAAATAATCATACCCGGCGTGCAGAATCCGCATTGCAGCCCATGGTTGTCCCAGAAGGCCTGCTGCACTGGATGATATTCCCCGTTGGCCAAGCCCTCGATCGTAGTAATCTCGCTGCCGTCTGCCTGAACTGCCAGCACAGTGCATGACTTGACCGCCTGCCCATCGAGCAGGATCGTGCATGAGCCGCACTGGCTCGTATCGCAGCCGATCTTCGTGCCGGTCAGGCCCAGTTCCTCGCGCAAAAGATGTGCAAGAAGCAGCCTTGGCTCAACCTCCTCACTGACGCTTGCGCCATTGACCTCCAGTTCGATGGATATACCCATAGAGCTTCCTCCTGTTTTGGAGTCTTGAAGAATTACAAACTATTTGGCTTTGCCGAAAAGTTGCCGCCACATCCACACCAGGGCGGCGAAACCAGCCAGGATGTAGAGAACCTTGCGCCCGCTGCTGTTGATCTGAAATTCTTTGGCGAGGTCGGTGACTACGTCTCTGGCCACATTGATACCTACTTCCATCGTCGAGGGTGTAGCCACTTCAGGTTGTGCAGGTGCAATGGCAGGGCTTCCCTGTGAAGCCGGACCGCGCTCGCCGCCCCCAGCGCCTGTCTCAGAGGCCGCTGCCGTGCCATTCGAAGGCGCAGCCGCATCCCCCTTCTCGGCCTCCGGCGCTGCAGGCTGAAGCCGCGCGGCAATGATACTCTCGAGCGACTGAAGACCCTGCCGGGTCAACGAACGCGCCGTGCTGTCAACCAATCGCTGTCCCACACTGGCGATGCGCCCGCTCAACTGCGCGTCGCCGTCATAGTGCAGCGTTGTCGGTTCGTCGCCTTCCAGGCGCAGCGTCCCCACTCCCTTTACATAGCCGGGCCGCCCCTGTCCGGCAATCTCCATACGGTAGCCATTGGGAGGATCGATCTCATCCAGTGTGACCTTCCCGTTGAAACTGCCCTGTACCGGCCCCACGCGAATGCTGATCTCGCCGCTGAACTCATTCTCGGAAGTCTTCTCCAAGCGTCGACAACCAGGCAGAATCCGCGAAAGCACGTCGGGATCCAGCAACGCTTCAAATACATCGTTTTTGGGAGCGTCAAAACTGTGTGTGCCCGCCAATTTGACCATATTAGTCAGTGCTCTTTCTTGTTGTCAGTTTCCCTTAAATAAACAATTGCATTGTCAGGGGGTTTGAAATGCGAAAGGAACGAGGAACCCGTCCGTCAAACTGTGGCTAAAGTCGGTGATGAACCGTTGCCGAAATGTTCGCCGACCCGCGTCCCGGCACGGTAATGAGGATTAGGAGATTCCGTGCAGGATATAATGCGCGAGATTATAGCCTACCGTCTGCATAAGGGCAAACAATGCCCAAACCCACTTGTGCGCCGGATTTGGTGATTCTACGCCTCCCGAGTGCTTACTACAACGGTACCTGCTACCCGGTCCTGGATGCGCTGCCCCTTCGGAGATAACGCCGCAGTCACCCAGTAAGCTAAAATCAAGATGCCAACTACTGCGTATTGGAGAGGCAGCCGATTTGGTATGCCTTCGGGCGAGTTGGTCCAAACCTTAGAGAAGTGGTTCACTTCAACCGGGATCAGCATTAACAGCGTGCGTAGCAGCGCCCGCCCGAAGCCAACCGGACGACCCCGCAAGCCCTCCAAGCGCAATCCCAGCCAGCGCATCATCAGCGTCGCCTGCGTCGAGGATCCCAGTGTGCCATTATGATAAGGATAAGAGGCAAGTCGACCGTCCCCAGCAACCACAGGTGATAAACGCCCTTGGATATACCGGACCCGTTCAACACACTTTGCACGAACGGATTCAGTCTCAGCACAATGAGGAAGCCCTGCAGCGCCAGCAAGCCCGCAAACAGGAGGAAGACCTCTGCGCCGTAGCTGAATTCCCTTCTCCCAATTAACGCGTAACGGCGCTGAGTGGCGGTCGTTACAAGAACCCTCCTTGTCTGCAAATGCAGAAACGCGTATAGTCCTGAGCAGATGCCCATCTGAAAGTGGGGCCGACCTTATATGACTGACTCTTACTCCAACGGCAAATCGGAACGTCTGAGCCAATCTACCAGTGGAGAAATCAATGCGCATTTCCTCGATCAAAGCCTTTGCTATCAAAATACCCCCCGCCAGCGCCAGGTCAGGGGCGGGGGGCGACCAAATTGAGACCTACGGCGACTATACAATTGCTGCCAATGCCTGGACTTCAATCTACTCCCGCAACCATGAGACCTGCCTCGTACGCCTGGAAACCGACGACGGCCTGGTTGGTTGGGGAGAAGGGCAGGCGCCTGTCGCACCGCGCGCCACCGCCGCCATTGTGGAAGAGCTGTGCGCGCCCCTTGTCTTGGACAAAGACCCCTTCGATGTGGAATATCTCTGGTATCGCCTCTACAGCGCCATGCGCGAGCGAGGCCATATAACAGGCTTCTACGTAGACGCTCTGGCGGCCGTCGATCTGGCCCTCTACGACCTTCTGGGCAAAGCGCTAAACAAGCCGGTTTACAAGCTACTCGGCGGCAGCTTTCGTCGCGACGTGCAGGTCTACGCCGGCATGGGCGGGACCCGGCCTGATGCCGCCGTCGCCAGTGCCAACGCACTTCTCGCCGCTGGCTACCGCGCCCTCAAGCTGCACCTGCGCATGCCCAATCCGCAGATTCTTGCAGTCGTAGAAGCAGTGCGTCAAGCGGTTGGACCTGAAATCGAGTTACTCGTAGATGTGCACGGCACCCGCGATGTGTCGGGTGCCATTGAACTGGGAAAGGGGTTGGAAGCGCTGAACGTGCGCTGGCTGGAAGCGCCTTGCCAGCCCGAGGACATCCGCGGCCAGGCCGAAATCGCTCGCGCCCTCTCAATGCAGGTGGCCACCGGCGAGTGGTTGCGCACCGTCTGGGAGTGGCGTGACTGGATCGCGCTGCGCGGCTTCGACGTCGCCATGCCTGACATCGCCCGCACAGGTCTCTCCGAAGGCAAACGCATCGCCGCGCTCTGCGACAGCTTCAACCTGCCCATTGCCCCCCACGTCGGCGGCGGCGGCATCCTGTCCGTGGCCGCGACCATCCACTACTCGCTTGCGATCCCCAACTTCCAGATCATGGAGCACAGCCACGAAGCCCAATCCTGGAAGGGGAGCATCGCCAATTCCTACCCCACGCCTCAGGACGGACGTTTCGCCGCGCCGCAGGAACCCGGCCTGGGCGTCGAAATCGACGAGGACGCAGTAGCCCGTTTTGGGGACTGATTGACACATCGCCGGTGTTCTGGATTTCACGGAGAAGAGTGCAAATATAGAGTAGGAGATTCGTGCGTGATCACCCGCCCAATTGGCTGCGGGAACTGGAGTGCCAGCGCTATGTGGAGATGATAGACAATCCATCTATCCGTTCAAAGTGCCTTCGATTATTTGTGAGCAACGTTAGCCCATAGTAAAGGGCAGTGGATCCAATCAGTGTGTCGAAGTCTCCGATGATCCTTCCAGCAGCCCTTAACTTACCCCTTTCTCGAGCGAATACCTGGCAGATACCGTCGTCTAAGTACAGAATTTCGATTCCAGTTAGAAAACTATGTAACGCTCTCTCATTTTCTCGGGGGGCTAAAGAATAGATGACTCCCTCGTACAACTCTGCAAGCGAAACGATGCTCAGTCCTATGCCCTGTGGAGCCAGCGACGCAAGACGACTGACCACCGGTTCCCTTCCATGGAGGTGGTCTATGACCCAGTCCGTGTCCACGATGTAGCGCATACATCACAGCTTAGGCTGAGGTCGAGATGTTGTTCGCCGACTTGCGTAAATGCTTTGCTTCAACGCCTCCGGATCGTGTGTCCCCTTCCACGCACCCGCAGTAGAATTCAATGCTTCCAGGGAGCGCTCCGCTGACGGCTCTGCGATAGTTAACAAAACGTCTTCGCCTTCTTCGAGATTAAGCCTCTCCCGCGGTATAAGCACGCCTCCGGAAAATACAGCTCTAACACTCTTTGTCATCATTCGATCTTCCTCCTTAACCTTACTCCCATGGAAACGCGAAAACTCCCTTGTGCTCCGAGAGGCACTATTTCATCGCAGTACACTGAGCGTATCCCTCTGCCAAGATGCACAGCATTTTGCACCAGAGCCGAAAGCAAAGTCAATCCGCGTTCCTTCCGAACCAACTCGATTCATTTTGAGGCGACCTTCGAAAGAACAAAACTGGGACGATTGTGGCGATTCCCGTCCTTACAATCCCAGCGCCGCTCGGATATCCCCCAGATGTCCGACCTCATGGGCGTGGATCGTTTCGTAGTATTGGGCAACTGTGATTTCTCCCCGCGACGGGTGTCGCCCGATCAGGTTCCACTCGCTGTCATCAAGAGTATCCATTACTTCAAGCGTTCTGGCGCGGGTGGTGGCGGCATTTGCCATCAGCTCTTCCGGCCCGACCTCCCCCGTTCGCCGGACGAGGCCCGCGTTCCAACGCTCCAGGTCGAAGTCCTCCGGAATTGTGGGCTCTCCCTTGCGAATCTTGTGCACGTGGATGCTCATGCCCCGTTCGCTCTCGACAAGATGCGCGAGAACGGTGGCCACCGTCCACGTCTCACCCTCGGCGAACACCGTCTCTTGCCACTGCTCAGGTGAGAGGCCCCTGAGAACCTCAAACAACGCCTCACGGGACTCCCTCAACTTCGCCTTCCAGTGAGCACTCTGTTCTGCGGACATTTCTCCTTCTCCAATAGTATGAGTAGGACAATATTTGGTGTCTCCACGTCGTCCCTATGGTATACTTGCATGGCAAAAACCACCTCAGTACCCAAACCTGCGAACGGAAAGACCTCATCTGTTGGACTCTTCCTGCCTCCGTCGCCCGAAGAGCCCTTCTCACAGGAGCATTGAGAATGAAAGGTAAGTTTATCACTGCCTCGACAATGGAGCGAGATCAAATGGATTGAGGCGTCATGGGCTGGGCGAGTCGCCCAGCCACAACCGCCGCCCGCGATCTGGTCGTCATCGAAGTGACGCTGGAAACCGGACAGGGACATGCCTTTCACAAACACCCTGACCAGGAGGAAGTAATCTACGTCATCGACGGCACAATTGAGCAGTGGATCGAACAGGAGAAGCAACTGCTCTCCGCCGGTGACTCCGCCTTCATCGGCGCCGATGTCGTCCACGCCTCCTACAACGACTCGGGCAGCCCCGCCAAGCTGCTGGCCATCCTCGGCCCCTGCATCGGCGCGGAAGGCTACGCCCTCGTCGACGTGTTCGAAGAGGAGCCATGGCGTTCGCTGCGCTGAAACCCTCCTTGAATGATCTACACTGATTTCTCACGCAGATAGGAATCTCGTCATGACCAACAAGTACCGTATGATCCAGGTCGGCACCGGTGGACAAGGCAATGGCTGGTGTTCCCGCTTTCTGCCCCCCAATATCGCTGACGGCCGCATCGAACCGGTTGCCGCCGTCGACGTGAACCCCGACGTGCTTGTCAACGCCCAGCAGCATCTGGGCTTGCCGCCGGAAAAGTGCTACACCGACATCGAGCGCGCCTTCGACGAAAACCCGGCCGATTTCTGTACTGTAGTCGTCCCGCCCGCCTTCCACGAATCCGTCGTCGACGTCGCCCTCGCTCACGACATGCACATCATCTCGGAAAAGCCGATCGCAGACACACTTGAAGGCTCCGTGCGCATCGCCGCCAAAGTGAAGCGAGCAGGCAAGAAGATGGGCGTGACTATGAGCCATCGCTACGACCAGGACAAGACTACCCTGCGACGTGAGCTGCGTTCCGGCCGGACAGGCACAATCGACTACCTCATCTGCCGCTTTACCTGTGGACTGCGCAACTTCGGAGACTGGGGCGCTCACTTCCGCCACACCATGGAAGAGACCCTGATGATCGAAGGGTCGGTCCATCACCTGGACATCATCGCCGACCTGGCTGACTCAAAATGTGACACGATCTACGCCCAGACCTGGAACCCAACCTGGGGCGAGTACAACACCGGGTCGCAGGGCCACGTCATGATGACCTTCGAGAACGGTACGCGCGCCTTCTACGAGGGAGCCAAGACCAACGCCAGTGGCTTCAACGGCTGGGCGCACGAGTACTTCCGCGCCGAATGTGAACACGAGACCCTGATCATGGACAACCGCCGCATCGAGCGCTACCCCTACAAGCCGAAGCAGTACAACCGCGAAGGCCAGGGCGAGGAAGTCCAGCTCATGGAGCAGGCCAAATGGAGAAACGAGTGGCTGATCGCCCAGTTCCTCGACTGGCTTGATGGCGGCCTGCCGATGGAGACCAACGTCGAGGCCAATCTTCAGTCGGTCGCACTGATCTTCGCCGCTATTGAGAGTAGTCACACCGGCCAGCCGGTGAGGGTGCAGGAATTTCTGCGGCAAGCTCAAGAAGAGGAAGAGAGAGCACACGCCGCCTAAGACATTGGAGCCCGTTGCAGTGTTAAGGAGTGGGGACGGTTGCCCCTTCCGACTCTCTTCACGTTCATTCGCCTTTGTGCCTTACTTTCCACTTAGGGATTGGCTTTCATCCCTGGGGTAGAACGCCGGGAATCTCTTTATTCGCCCTGAGCATGTCGTGACCCGCCAATCGTACCGGTTTCCACACCGCCAGAGGCCCAGTTTCCTAACATCACAGGAGGAATGCCATGTCCGGGACAGTTCTTCTCGTCGGCGCGCTGGACACGAAGGGCGCCGAATACGCGTTTGTCAAGGATCTGATTGAATCTGCCGGTCTGCAGACTCTCGTAGTCGATTTTGGTGTGATGGGCCAACCGGCCTTCGAACCCGATGTCAGCCGCGCAGAGGTTGCCTCCGCCGCTGGTGGCAATCTGGCCTATCTGGCCTCGGGCACGCACAAAGATGAAGCCATGCGGACCATGGCCCAGGGGCTGGCCTCCGTCGTAGAACGCCTCTATGGCGAGGGCCGTTTCGACGGCATTCTTGGGATGGGCGGCAGCGGCGGCACCTCCATCGCCACCTCTGCTATGCGCACACTGCCGGTCGGCGTGCCCAAAGTGATGGTCTCAACCGTTGGAGGCGGCGATGTAAGCCCTTATGCTGGCAGCAAGGACATAACCTTTATGCCCTCCGTCGTCGATGTGGCCGGCATCAACCGCCTCAGTCGCGCCATCTACGCCAACGCGGCCGGAGCCATCGCCGGCATGGTGAAAACCGAAGCCGAGGCTACCGCCCACGAGCGGCCCCTCATTGCCGCCTCCATGTTCGGCAACACCACCGCCGCCGTTGATCACGCCCGCGGACTGCTGGAAGCCGAAGGCTACGAAGTCCTCGTCTTTCACGCCACCGGCAGCGGTGGCCGCACCATGGAAGACCTGATCAGCGACGGCTACATCGCTGGCTGTCTCGACATGACGACCACCGAACTGGCCGACGAAATCTGCGACGGCGTCTTCAACGCCGGGCCGGACCGGGTCCAGGCCGCTCCCCGGCAGGGCATCCCCACCGTCATCGTGCCCGGCTGCGTGGATATGGCAAACTTCGGCGGCATTGAAACCGTGCCCGATCACTACCGCGAGCGAAACCTCTACCAGTGGAACCCGGAGGTCACGCTTCTGCGAACAAACGAAGAGGAGAACGGGCAAATGGGGGCAATGTTGGCCGCAGCTGCCAACGCCGGCCAGGCTGGCAGAGTCTCCGTCCTCATCCCTCTCGGTGGCGTCTCTATGCTTGACAGCGAAGGGGACCGCTTTTGGGATCCAGGCGCCGACACCGCCTGCTTTGACGCCCTCAAAAACGACCTGCGCGCCGACATCCCGCTGACCGAGATGGACGCCAATATCAACGACCCTGAATTTGCCGCGAAAGCTGTCGACCTGTTGCTGGAGATGCTGCGGGACGACTCCTAGCGCGTCCCCCTTCGCTTGACTGCACTCTCTACTTGATAAGCTCTACGAAAACTCTGAGGAGCATACTTTATGTCGATTCCAAGACAGGAGATCCTCGCCCGGCTCCAGGCTCAACAGGCCGCGGGCAGGCCAGTTGTCGGCTGCGGCGCCGGCACCGGCATCTCGGCCAAGTTCGCCGAGGCCGGCGGCGCCGACCTGATCATAATCTACAATTCCGGCCGCTTCCGCATGGCCGGCCGCGGCTCGCTCTCCGGAATGATGCCCTATGGCGACGCCAATGGCATCGTCGTCGAGATGGCGGCCGAGGTGCTCCCGGTCGTCCAGGACACCCCCGTCCTCGCCGGCGTCTGCGGCACCGACCCCTTCCGCCTCAAACACGTATTTCTCAAGCAACTCAAAGAGATTGGCTTTAGCGGCGTGCAGAATTTCCCAACCGTAGGCCTCCTCGACGGCACTTTCCGCCAGAATCTCGAAGGCACAGGCATGGGCTATGACAAGGAAGTCGAAGCTATCGCCATCGCCCACCAGCTGGACATGTTCACCGCGCCTTACGTCTTTACGCCAGAGGAGGCCACCGCCATGGCCGAGGCCGGCGCCGATCTCCTGGTCGCCCATGTCGGCCTCACCACCGCAGGTAGCATCGGCGCCGCAGTCGCCTTTACGCTGGAGGAAGCGGTCGACAAAGTGCTGGAAATGGCCGCCGCCGGCCGCAGGGTCAACCCCGAACAGATCGTCATCTGCCACGGCGGCCCCTTCGACGAACCCGAAAACGTCGGCGCCGCCCTCCGGATGATGCCCGGCATCGCCGGCTTCTTCGGCGCCTCCAGCATCGAGCGCCTCCCCACCGAACGCGCCATCCGCGGCCAGGTCGAGGCGTTTAAGGGTATGACGTTGGGAGGATAATCCTGTCAGAATGCGAAATGCTCTCAGCCTGAGGAACCCAAAGTTGGCACATATCCGTAGCGAAATGAGTGGACGATGACCGAAGGCACATCAGCGTTCCATCGTGGATTCAGGCGTGGGGCTACCAGTACCAGTTCCTCACCCGGACATCGCCAAAACGCACTTGCCAAAGCTGCCTCTATCCTTCGTCATGTACAACAGAGAGGAGCTACCAAGTTTGCTTCTGCGGCCCGGCAAATTCCAAACTCGGTCGTCGAGGCTGAGCATCTCTTTTCCCGAGCATCCGCAGATTCGCAATCTGTGATTTCTCCTGTACCGTCTAATGGAATGGAAATTCAAAACAGAATAGACAACAGCTACGTCGGAACGAATCGACGTGGGAGCCCTTCTGGTTCATCTTATGGTCCAAAAAGGCAACAAGGCGACTGGGGCGTACGCAGCTATGGTACCCGACGCGCCAACCGCAGCGGCCGCCGTAATGTCCGCAGCTATGGTACCCGACGCGTTTACAGCTATGGTGAGCGGCGCTTCTTCAGCTACGGCGACAGGTATACGCGCACAAGCGCGTTGGGTCGAGATAGGCCACGCGTCACCCAAAGAGTCGTCCAACGCAGAAGGGGCGGCAGCAGCAACTGGGATAAAAGGTGGATCAGGGCGTCCGACAAGGAACTGTTATCAACCGGTGTTGGGACAATGTGGGTGGCAGGTTATTTTCTCAATACATTTACGCGCAACCTCGATTTCGGCAATTTGCCAGCGGTTTTGATGGAGAAGTATCAGATGGCTGGGAACGAGCTAAAGAACCTTGCTCAAGCCCAAGCTGTCTGGGAGAGCATCCCTGCTCAAGTACGTGTAGGCGGTCCGGATGCGCTCTGGAAGTTTCACCAAGGTAAGAATTGGTCCCACATCATCGCCAAATCAAAGGGAGGATCATCGACCGCGGACAACGCAATTTGGTGGAATTTCGAGAAGAACCACGCCCTTGGGTCGAATCCAATGAGTCTGGCGGACATCGCCGACGCCAGAGCGGTCATGCGCTCAAATGCCGTACGAGCCTCTATTGCCCAAACTGCAAGCAGTATGGTCCATGGCGCGATTGTGGCCGTGGTCGTCAGTGGCGCACTGGCCTGCATAGAGTGCGGCTTGGATTACGCGGAAGGCAAGATCACATGGCGCGAGATGGTGCAAAAGGTCGCCGGAACGGGCGTCCAAGCTGGGGGTGGGGCCTTCATCACGACCGGCATAATTGTCGGCATCTCCCTACTGTTTCCATTCTTGATACCTATTTTGACGCCTGTGCTGTTTGTGCTTCAGGCCGCTTCTCTCGCCTTCATGGGAGCTAAGGGTTTCAAGTTAGCCAAAGGGTGGTGGGCCGTTTTGGAAAGACAGCAGCCTCAATTTCCTTCCGCCTACGGTGAGACATTTGAGACCTTCCACAGAGCGGTCAAAAACATTCCTTCGATGTCGAGGCTTAAAATCTATCGCGCAGGAAATTCCCTCACAAATGCGGCACAAGCACTATCGGGCGGGAAGACAGCGCCAACGTTCCCTTGGAAGGCCAATCAGAGGCCCAAAGCGCTACCGTTCTGATTGGTCTCCTGCAAGCAGATTAACGACAAGATGCGAGACTGAGACCAGCCAACTAGCTCCTGTTCTCCTGAAAACGATATAGCCGCGTATGGAAAAAGCAATGCACAGCCGCAAAACGTCGAGACGCAGACATGACGCAGTGTAAGCGCATCCGGTCAGTCGCCGTCTTCGTACTCATCCTGATGACCGCGGAAACTGGGAACGCAGCGGCTCAGGCATTCACAAATGTGAGGTCTCGACGCGATCGTCTGGCGCCTGGGAGCGAGTGAAGGGCTTGACAGGAGATACTTCCAGAGTCAACTTGAGCGGCACGCCAACAGGCCAATGTTGCGCAGTCGTCACTTCAGCCGATGGCGCCGTCGAACTTACCTGCCCTGTCCAAAAAGTGGGGTAAAATACACTGGCAATAACCAATGCCACCGGGGCGTCAAGTCCTATGCCCCCAACACTGAGGATCACCCTACATGCTCTATTCCAAAATCCCCGGCATCGACAAACCCGTCTCCCGGCTCGTCCTGGGAACGATGTGGATAAACACCAAGAATCCCGACACCGCATTCCCCGTGCTCGACGCCTTCTTCGCGGCCGGCGGCAACTGTCTCGACACCGCTCATGGCTACGGCGGCGGCGACAACGAGCGCGCCATCGGCCAGTGGATCAACGAACGCGGCCTGCGCGATGAGATCGTCATCCTCGGCAAAGGCGCTCACCACAGCCAGGACCGCAAACGGGTCACGCCCTACGACATCAAGTCCGACCTCCACGACAGCCTCGCCCGCTTCAAAGTCGACAGTATCGACCTCTACGTGCTACACCGCGACGACCCCGACAAACCGGTCGGCCCAATCGTTGAGACTCTCCACGCAGCCAAAGAGGCCGGCCAAATCGACGCCTACGGCGGTTCCAACTGGAGCGCCGCACGCCTGCGAGAGGCTAACGAATACGCCGCCGCGAACGGCCTGACCCCCTTCGTCGCCAGCAGCCCCCAGTTCAGCCTCGCCGTCCAGATAGAGCCACCTTGGCGAGACTGCATCAGCGTCAGCGGGCCGGCCGGAGAGGCCGACCGCGCTTGGTGCCGCGCCAACGGCGTCACCCTTTTCGTCTGGTCCAGCTTGGCCGGCGGCTTCTTCAGCGGCCGTTTCCGCCGCGACAACCTCGACACCTTCACAGAATGGTATGATCAGCTTGCCGTCAAAGTCTACTGCAAAGAGGAAAACTTCCAGCGCCACGACCGCGTGCAGGAACTGGCCGCCAGCAAGGGCGTCTCCGTGCCCCAAATCGCACTGGCCTACGTCTACAACCAGCCCGATGGCATCCACGCGTTGTCAGGAGCTCGAAACACTGAAGAGCTTAGCGTGAACGTCGAGGCATCTGAGATCAAATTGAACGAAGAGGAGATCGCCTATCTGGAGTTGAAGAGTTGAGTAGGCAAAGTGAGGTTTCGGAGAATCAGCCTCATGAGATTTCTTACCACGAGCGGCGGTTTCCCCGAATCTTTCGTTGCGAAGACAATAATCTGGCTCGTAACATTGTAGATGCAATCGCGAGTGAATTAGACACTGTAATGTCCAAAGTGTTGGAACCGCCTAATTCCTTAGGCTAGAGGGATACTCAATTGCAACTACAACAAATCGATCTCTAGGCCAACGTCCCCTCGATTGGCGACATTACTGCTTTTCCCTTGTGCATGTCCCCTGGGCCCTCTTCGTTCCCTCTTCTCCCGTTTCCAACACATTTCGCAGCGCGGGCAAGAGTTCGGGGACAGCCTCCTGGATAACGCCCCAAATTATGCTGTCACTGATCGCCAGATAGGAATGGGCCAGACGATTGCGGATCCCTATGATAGCGTGCCAGGGAATCTCTGAGTGGGCCTGGCGTACTTCTTCGGGTATGTTCGTAGCAGCCTCGCCGATTAGTCGCAGCTTACGCAGCGTTGCGTCATAAGTGAGTCATTCGGCGATGAAGGCTTCATGGTCCATTCCCTCAGTATAAGCAAGAACCTTTTCGCCGAAATCAATCATGTCCTGAATATAAAAGCGCCAGGGGCGCCCTTTACGGTCGACATCAGACATCGACAGCCTCCTGCTCAACGAAGGGCTTGATCTCCTCTCTCAATTCCTGATGCGTTGCCATGTCCACTGGGCAGCCAAGCAACTCTTCCAGGAAGCACTGGGCGCCAAAGTACTGCCTCCAATGGGGAGGCTTATCGAACCGCACCAGAACGTCCACATCGCTGTCGCTGGCAGCCTCATCGCGTGCAACCGACCCGAAGAGAGCGAGTTCAACGACGCCAAAGCGTTGCGCTAGATCGGGCTTGTGTTCCTTGAGCAGCCCCAAGACTTGCTCCCTGTTCATGACTCTCTCTCCTTGCCTGGCCAACGTCTTGAAGCAGAAGACCACGCGTATATTTTAAGCGATGTCGGGTGATTTGCCAGCACCGTGATCCACCCCTGAACTTTGCCATTTCGGGGCGGGTCCGCTTGTCCCATCGCTGGAAATTAAAAAGCGACCCGGCCTGTCACCCGGGTCGCCTTCTTGGTGGAGATGGCGGGAATCGAACCCGCGTCCGCAACATTCGCCCTGAAACGTCTACAAGCTTAGTTGATCTCTATGTGTTTTGTCGGCGGGCCTCGGATCAACACGAGGCGCATCGCTGACTAGCCGATTCTCTTAGGCAACGTTATCGGCGTACCGATGCCGCAGCTCACAGTGTATGACAGCAACCGCCCAGCCTGCTGGCCCCACCGGGACGGGCCGTGGCCCTTGTTAAAGAGCCGGTGGCTTACTTAGGCCGCCGCAGCCGCAGAAGCGGCCGGGGTGAAACCAAAGTTGAAAGCCATGCCTGTGTTTTTGGCATTTGTATGTGTTTGCGCCTTTTTAACGTAGTCGACGCTCTACGGCTTGCAGTCTCAGGCCTGACAATGCCCCGTCGAAGCCGTTCATCCCCAGACCACCCTCAATATAGCGCATGAAACAGCCAAAGTCAATGCCGGCGTGTTTGCGGGGTGCAGTCCAAATTAGGGTGAACTTTCGGACACCTCTGGAAACGACCAACCCAAAGCCAATTCGCGTCGCCGATCAGCGCAAGCGCCGTCGCCACTGACCACTGACTACTGACCACTGACCACTGCAGTTGTGCGGTCGGGCCTTCGGCCCTCCCTTGTGCGGGGGGATTCCCCCCGCAACGCCCCCCCCCTTACACCATGCCACGTTGGCGCCGCGTCGCCGGCGTACTGTCTATTCCACCTGTCGCCCACCCACGTCGTGCCGCGAAACCGTCCGCCGTGACCACGGTAGGGGCAGGCCTTGTGCCTGCCCACTCTCACCCCAAAAATGGACTGCACCCGTGTTTGCGTTCCGTCAGACTTCAGCCCGTTCCTGCCCTGTTTCACCCAGTGGCGAATCATCCCTCCTCGCCAGCGCCAGCAGCCACTGCGCCGGCAACAGCACCGCCGAAGAAACCGTCAACGCCACAGGGATTCGCACGGCCGTCCCGATCCAGCCTAGGACCGGCCCGCCCGCCGCCTGTCCCAGAGAGTTCGCCTGCCCCCATAGCGAGATGACCGTCGCCCGTTGCGCGCTGCGCGTATTACGAACGATCCACGCGTTTTCCAGCGGCTCAATCGTGCTGCGGCACAGGTTGATCCCCCACAGAGCCACAATCGCCGTCCAGAACATACGAGTCCAAGAGAGGAGGAGAAGGCTGGCCGGCAGAAGCCCGTAGAGCATCGTCAGCCAGTTTATGGATCGCGCCCGTTCCTCTGCCGCCCGCCCCCGCCGCGCCAGCTCGTTGGCCGCGATCCCGGTCAGCGTCGCCCCCGCGCCGATGACGCCAAACCAAAACACCGCACTGTCCAGACCAAAGAAAGAGGGAATGTCGAAACTGTTCAGCAGGTGGGGGGTCCACAGACGGTCATAACCCTCACTGTATAGCCCGGTCACAAGGCTGAGGCCAACGACAATGCGCAGTGCCGGCTGCCCCCGCACCGCGCGCAGCCCTGCGCGCGCAGTATCCGCCATCTCCTTCCACGTCTCCCTTTCATCCGACGGCGTGGGGCGAAATCCCTTCTCCGGCATGATTAGTGCCATGCAAGCGGCAAGCGCGATATACAGCACACCACCGGCCAGAATCGGCAACTGCAGCCAGCGGCTCGCCAGCCACACGCTGACCCCGATACCCACAAACCCCGCGATCAATTCAACCTGCGCCGAACGCAAATAAACCGGCCCCGCCGCTTCTGCGCCGATCTCGTCGGCCAGCCAGGCCTGCAGCGCGCCGCTGAGAAAGGTATAGCCGATTCCCCACAACACCTGCGCGCCCAGCACAGCCCAGAACATCGGGATCGATCCTTCCAGCAGAAAGCCGCAGCCGACCAGCGCCAGCCCGATGATCACCGAGAGCCGCCGCGAATAGACGTCGGCCACCGCGCCGGTAGGCACTTCAAACAACAGGACCGTTACCTCAAGCAGCGTGCCCACTAACACCATCTGAAATGGATTCAGGCCCACCGTCTCAACCTGATAAATCAGGTTGATCGTAAAGACCAGCGCGTTGAAGAGCGCCCGCCCGCCACCTATGAAAAGATAAATTTGGGTCGGATTCTGCCTGTGCAACTGGTTTCAGCTTCGTTAACACGCGGCGTCCATCCCGGGCAACAATGTATGCGCCCCGGCGCCTGAGCTTGCAGTGGTCCGCCTGCGAGTGAGGGTGAAATGACGGTGTTTGGGTCCAAAAAGAAGCCGCGTGTTTGCACCGCTTCGCCAGCGACCAGGCACCCCTGTGGCACCCAGAACGATTCGCTTACCGCTGCTGCCTTCCGGCCCTGACGGGGTTCACGGTGCCCTGCCGCACAGGACCCAGCGACTGACGAAGCGATGCAAACACGCGAGGCGGAGAGGGAGGGATTTGAACCCTCGAGGGCTTGCACCCTACGAGCTTTCCAGGCCCGCGCACTCGGCCAGACTATGCGACCTCTCCGAATCGGAAAGGACGGCCCGCACTACGACCCGATGCCAACCCTTTCCAAAAAGCCGAATCAGTATAGCCAAACGACGGAGGACAAGCAAATCTGGGGCAAAGAGGATGCCATGCAGTTTGGCCGCCCCACAATTGAAACGCCTCCAACGCAACACCAAGAACAGCCGAATACATTTCCCAAGGTCCGGTAGCGGAATCTACTGATTCTCGGCCAGCCAGCGTGCCGCGCCCTTGGCAAAATAGGTCAGTATCATGTCCGCGCCGGCCCGCTTGATGCTTGTCAGACTCTCCAAGGCACACTTCTCCAGGTCGAGCCAGCCATTGGCCGCGGCCGCGTGGAGCATCGCATACTCCCCACTCACCTGATACGCGGCCGTAGGCAGATTGAACTCTTGCCGAACCGCCGCCAAAACATCCAGATAGGGCAACGCCGGCTTGACCATGATCATGTCGGCCCCCTCTGCCACGTCGAGCGCAACCTCCTTAAGCGCCTCGCGGCGGTTGGCCGGGTCCATTTGATACTGGCTGCGGTCGCCGAACGAGGGAGGGCTCTCGGCTGCCTCGCGGAAAGGCCCGTAGAAACTGCTGGCGTACTTAGCCGCGTAGCTCAGAATCGGCACATGCTCCAACTCGGCCTCGTCCAGCGCACCGCGGATCGCCGCCACCATGCCGTCCAACATTGCCGACGGTGCAATGATGTCCGCACCCGCCTCGGCATGGACAACCGATGCCCTTCCCAGTAGCTCCAGGGTCGGGTCATTGAGCAGATAGCCCTCCGGCAGTGCCGAGTTGTAGCTGTCCACAGTCGACGAATTGATAATTCCGCAGTGCCCGTGATCCGTATATTCACAGAAACACATGTCGGAGATGACGATCAGTTCCGGTGCAGCCTCTTTCAACGCCCGGATCGCCTCGGGCACTACCCCGTGTGGACTGAAATTATCGCTTCCGCACCAGTCCTTCTCCGCCGGAATGCCAAACAGGAGCACGGCCGGAATTCCCAACTCCAGAATCGAATCGGCCTCCCGGACCAATTCATCTACCGAGAGCTGGTACTGCCCCGGCATCGAGGAGATCGGACGGCGCTCGCCCCTGCCGTGGCGCACGAACAGAGGATAGATGAAGTCTGCCGGCGAAAGCGTTGTCTCACGCACCAACCGCCGCAGCGCCGCGCTGATCCGCGTCCGTCGCGGGCGCACTACCGGCTCCGCAGGGTTCGTGAGACCGTTGATGGTGGTCTGCACAGGCTGTAAGGTGTTCATGGTTTTCCGCCATTTTCACTTCATTCATGCTAGATAATCTCTCGCGTTCACCATCCGCCCCGTCCCTGAGGCAGTCAAGTTTCAATCTAATCGCGCCAGTTGGCCCCAATACAGATTCGTCTCATACGGAAATGCAAGCGCGCCTTCCACCTGGTGACGTACAATAGCCCATGCAGCGCCTGGACAAACCACTCGTGTCGCTTGTCAGACGGCAGCGGCGCATAGGAAGATGAGAACGCTCGTCCTCGAAACTGGTCCTAGCTATATGACTGAAGATTCGCAAAGCGAGCCTGCGCCAGGGAAACCCCTTTGCCAAGGAAACCGTTCACCGTCTCGGGCCGCTTGTTTTTCTCCGCCACTCTAATGTAATCCTGATCAAGTTTCTCCAGAATCGCCTCGTACTCCTCCGTCACAACGGAAAGCGCAGCCGACCGCGAATTCCAGACGAGAACAATCCAGCCAGGAGCCTGCAGAATTCGTATGAATTCATTCCGCGCACGCACCGGCTCAAACCAGTGAAATGCCTGACCCGCTGTCACCAGATCAAACGACGCCCTGGGCAGACCGGTGCTCTCCGCCGTCCCGTCGACGCCGCGAAAATTCCCCTTGCCGCAAAGACACCTGTCTCCCGCCTCGCGCATGGCTCTGTTCGGCTCCACACCAACTACTTCGCAGCCAAGTTCGACGAACTGCTCAGCCAGGAATCCCGTTCCGGAGCCGATATCGGCCACCCGCCAGCTGCTTTCGAGACTAATCTCCCTCTGCAGGAATGGTATGATTTCCCGGGGGTAATGCGGCCGGTATCTGAGATAGTTCTCGACCCGGCCACTGAAGCGGGCGTTGGAATCCGGCGTCGTCATCGACGGCGACGGGCAAAATGGGACTTCAGGCTCTGTACCAGCCCTTCAACCGTCCGACTTTCGGCCACCACTTGCACTGGCAACTCATGCCGTCGAGCTGCCTCCGCCGTCATTGGCCCGATGCAGGCAACAGTCACGTCACAGAGCATGCCGGCATCACCGCTTTCCGCCTTGAGCCGGCTCACAAAATTGTGGACCGTCGAGGCGCTCGTAAACAGGACGACATCCACATCCCCCTGCCAGAAATGCCGCGGCAGATCATCCCCGCCATGTCCTACAACCGTCTCATAGGCTGCCACCGCCCTGACCTCTGCACCGGCCCGCTGCAAAGCCCTCACCAGCACCGGACGCGCGATCGCCGACTGCGGCAGAAACACACGGCTTCCCCTGCCAACCTGCAGGCTGGCCGCTAGTGATTCAGCCACATACTCCTCCGGCAAAAGGTCTATGACAAGGTTCAATTCCTGCGCGATTGCGGATGCGGTCGCCGAACCGACGGCCGCCACCTTCGTTTTGGATCGGGCCACACTTTCTGGATCGATGCCCAGTTCCCGCAGCCGGTCAGCCAGTATATATACAGTGTTTGTGCTGGTCACAATCAGCCAGTCGAACTCTCCACGTCCCAATTCACCCAGCGCTGCGTCAAATTCGGCCGAATCGGAGCATGGCTCGATTTCGACCGTAGGATAGTGCAGCACTTGGGCGCCCTCTGCTTCTAACAATCGGGTCAGGGTTGGCGCTTGCCGCAAGGCGCGTGTGTTGGCGATTCGAAGGCCTGTGAGCGTCTGCGTAGTCATCTTTAGCGGTTCTTCCTTATCTGGATGGAAACGTTAATATGTCTACTATGGCTGCCGGTTCTCGTCCGGCATCTCTTCGATCTCAGCAATCTGCTCGATGATCTCCCGGGCCCCCTGCAGTAACACTCGTCGCCCTAGGGCCCGGCCCAACTGGCCTGGCTCTTCGCGTGGACCGACAATCCGCTCATCGATCTGTCGGCTGCCGTCCGGGGAACTGACCCGGCCCCAGAGTCGCAGGCTTTGCTCCGACCTCCCGCCTGTGGAGCTGCCGGCATCCACACCATGTCCGCTACACTCTCCCAGCGCGCCAACGGACGCACGACAGCCTCCCCCGAGCTCGGCCAGAAAGGCCCGCTCGGCCGTCACGGCAGCCCGTGTCTCCTGGTCATCAATGCCCCCGAAAAAAGCCAGCCATTCAGGCTCCTTCCGGCACTGAACCGCCAGCGCGCCCTGGCCGGGGGCTGGCAACATCGTCTCAAACCGCAGAGTGACCGAAATGTGAGCCTCAAGCCCCAGCCGTTTCAGCCCCGCAACGGCCAGAACCGCGGCATCATACTTTCCCAGCGGATCAAGCGTCTTGCGCACACGCGTGTCTACATTGCCTCGTATATCCACGATCTGTAGGTCCGGGCGCCGCGCCAGCAACTGGGCCGCCCGGCGCCGGCTGCCTGTACCGATCACAGCCCCTTCTCGAAGTTCCGGGAGGCCGTACCACACTGCCTCTAATGCCTCCCCCCCGTCTCGCACTACGAGTGCATCCGCAACATCGCCCCTGGTCGGAATCGCACCCAGAACCAACCCTTCCGGATCAACGACAGGCAGGTCCTTCAAGCTGTGTACGGCTCCGTCAATACTGCCGTGCCGCAGCCTCTCCTCTAATTCCAGCGTGAACAGTCCTTTCCCACCAATGCTCGGTAAAGGTCTGTCCTTAAACCTGTCTCCCTTGGTCTGAATAACGACCGTTTCCACTGACAAGCCAGGATACAGCCCGCGCAGCAGCGTAGCCACATGCTCTGTTTGCCAAAGAGCTAGTGCCGATCCTCGGCTGCCTAGACGAATATGACGAGGGGTGGACATTCCAGATAGGATACGGGCGGCATTCCGCCAACGCTTGCTTTGGTCGTGGTACGGTAAGTCGGCTCAGCCCAAACGCGAAGAGAATTGCTTGCAAAAACCTATCCCAAGATCTCTTTCCCAGAGACGCTGTAAGCATAGCAGTAGCCTATCCACTGGGCAAATGCAGCCGTTCTTAGGCAAGATCCTGAATCAATCAGTACGATAACCAAGAGGGCAGAACGCGGGGATTCTGACTTAAGTCGTTTCGCACTCCTCCCCTCCGACATCCGCGCCATTGAAGACCCACCCAAGCAATCCCTAAAACCCATCCCAAATCTGCAAATCATGCTTCAAGATCTGACCTCGATCGCAGGACATTCTGTCTGTTGCCGCTTCCACAACATTCAAGTAAAATGGGGCAGTTTTATCTGAACTTGGTTAAGGACCAATGACGACACTACGCCTCCCCGGCCTCGTAGATGCGCACGTTCATCTCCGTGAACCGGGGTACACCCAGAAAGAGAATTTCCATTCCGGCACATGTGCTGCCCTCGCCGGCGGCGTGACGACCTTGTTGGATATGCCCAACACCGTTCCCCCCACCTCAACGCCGGAAAACTTCCAGGAAAAGGTCCGTCTGGCGGAAGAAAAGGCAGTCTGTGATGTGGGACTGTTTGTCGGCGCGACCGTAGCCGATGTCGATGCCTACCTCCCTATTGCCTCCCAGGCCTGCGGTCTAAAAATCTACGTCAACGAAACGTTTGGCAGCCTGCGCATTGAAGAACTGGGTCTTCTCCATCGCCTCTTCCGGACGTGGGCCCAGCGCGCCAACGAACTAAGCGGCTGGCGGCAGGACGCGTCAAACGCCGGGAACGGGCGCAACCACGCGGCGCAGGCGGCTGCGACCACGCTTGGCCCCGTCGCCGTTCACGCAGAGGAGCTAATGGTACCCGTCTGCCTGAATCTCAGCCATCTCTACCGTCTGCCACTCCATATCGTACACGTCAGTCGCCGCAGTGAGATCGAACTCATCCGCGCGGCCAAAGAGAAGGGCATCCCTGTCACCTGTGAGGCCACTCCCCACCACCTCTTTCTGACCGAAGACGACTTCAAACGCGGAGGCAACCGTTTCGACATGCGGCCGAAATTGGCCTCTCCGGATGATGTGGTGGCACTGTGGGAAAACCTCGATGTCATCGACATTTTCGCCACCGACCATGCACCGCACACCTTTTCGGAAAAAGGCATGCCGCGCCGTAGAGAGTCAGTTGAAGAGGGAGACGTCAGAGATCCTATTGTGGTCTCGGATTCACCGCTTCCGGGTGTTCCCGGTGTGGAAACCATGCTCCCCCTCTTGCTTACAGCTGTCGACGCAGGCCAACTGGAGCTGGACGACCTGCTCCTGCGCTGCGTCGAGAATCCCCGCCGCATCTACAGTCTTGAAGAGCAGCCTCAGACTTGGATTGAAGTGGACATCGACAAAGTGTATGAACTGGACGACGCCGGTATGCGTACCCGTTGCGGATGGACACCTTTTGCTGGGCGGTCGGTGAAAGGTCGCGTCAACAAAGTCGTGTTGAGGGGTGAGACCGTCTTTGATGGTGAACGGATCCTGGCTACTCCAGGAAGCGGGCGTGTACTTTTCCAAGAGCTTGCGTAGTGTCAGTTGAGAACCGGGCCCAACTCGAATTCCTCAGGTCCAGACCTGGAAAGCAACATGAATTCCGCCGCCGGTATCTGTTCTGACGCGTAGAATGCACGCATGGTGTGATTCGATTGCAGGAAGCAAAGGAACGGAGCAAATGACAACCACTATTGAGAGTTTTGCGGGCGAAGATATTCTCAGCGTCAATCAGTTCGATCGCGCTTCGCTCAATGCTGTCTTCGGCATTGCCCACGAAATGCGCGTATTGGTCGAGCGGTTCGGCGGCGCCGAGTTGTTGCAGGGCAAAATTCTGGCCAATCTTTTCTATGAACCGTCCACACGCACCAGCTCCAGCTTTACCGCCGCAATGCAGCGTCTCGGCGGTCAGGTAATTCCTATCAACAACGTCCAGTACAGTTCCGTCAGCAAGGGTGAAAGTCTGCCCGACACCATCCGCACCCTTGAGTGTTATGCCGACGTGATCGTGATTCGCCATCCGGAAGTAGGTGCCGCGGCAACCGCTGCCTACTATGCCGAAAAGCCGGTGATCAACGCCGGCGACGGCGTCGGAGAACACCCCACCCAGGCCTTGCTCGATCTCTTCACAGTGCAGGAAGAGTTGCAGCAGATAGACGGACTCACCGTCGCGATGGTGGGTGACCTGCGCTACGGGCGCACCGTCCACAGCTTGACCAAACTGCTCCTGAAATACAACGTCTCATTCATCTTCGTCAGCCCGGACAATTTGCGCCTGCCCGCCGACGTCCTGGAAGCCGTGCAGGCTTCCGGCCATTCCTTCAGGCAGGTCGACGACCTGCACTCGGTCATCGGTGAAGCAGATGTGCTATATATGACCCGTGTACAAAGAGAGCGGTTTACCGACTTGGCCGAATACGATAGGGTCAAGGATTTTTACGTGGTCGACCAGGACCTGATGGCCAAGGCGGGGAAGAGTATGATCGTGATGCACCCCCTGCCCCGTGTCGGCGAGATCAGCTACGCCCTTGACGACGACCCCAGAGCCGCATACTTCCGCCAGATGCGCAACGGCATGTACATCCGGATGGCGCTGCTGGCCGCACTTCTGGGCAAGGCTTAACCGTGTATGCCAGACCTGAATTCTCCCGCGATGCCGCTCTACGCCCCTCCTGAGTTCAAAGTACCAATTCTCTATCTGCCTACCACCGGCTTCGATTACTTTCCAAAAATTCACTATGATTTTGACGTCATGACTGCTCTCCTCTATAATCTCCTCTAGCCCGTCTCATGTATGACGAAAAGCGCTGCCCTTTGCTTGCAAGCATAAGTAGCAGTCCAACTTCGAATGCTCCGGCTCTTGGAGTCAGCAAAAAATACACCAGTTGTATAGCGCGGAAAACCCCTTCCGCCCGACTGAGTCAGACGCGCCCCAATTCCCAAAGGGCGCGACTTGGATGAAGAAGGAAGGTAAGTATGAAACGGATTGTGATCACAGGCATGGGCGCGATCACACCCATTGGCAACGACCCAGGTGCATTCTGGAAAAACTTGCTAATCGGTAAATCCGGCGCTGGCGCGTTGACACTATTTGATGCCGGGGATATGCCTTACAACATAGCTTGCGAGGTAAAGGAGTTCGACGCGCGGCAATACATGGATCGCAAGTTCATTCGACGCACGGCACGCGCCACCCAGTTTGCCGTTGCCGCCACCAAGCAGGCGTTGTCCGACTCCTGTCTCGAGATCACCGACGCCAATCGTGATGAAATTGGCGTGATGATGGCCACTGGTGGCGGCGGTATCATCGAAATCGAGTACGCTACCGAAAAACTGGTCGAAAAGTCCTGGAAAACCGTGGGCCCATTTGTGGTGCCCAGTGCCATGGCCAACGCAGCCAGCTGTGTCGTGTCGATGGCGGTCGGCGCGCGCGGTCCGGTCATGACAAGCGCTGCCGCCTGCGCCAGCGGCCATTACTCGATTTTGGAGGCGTTTCACTTCCTGCAACGAGGCGAAGCCGATGTAATGATCGCCGGCGGCACCGAATCGGCCATTTCAATGCTGACCTTTGCCGCCTTCGGCAACATGGGGCCGCTCTCCAAAGATACGGACAGGCCGCAGCAGGCCTGCCGCCCTTTCTCTATCGATCGCAACGGATTTGTCAGCGGCGAAGGGGCGGTTTCGATGATCATGGAAACCGAGGAACATGCCCAGGCACGCGGGGCCGAGATTTACGCCGAAGTCCTCGGCGGCGCGCTGACCGGAGACGCCTACCATCTTACCGCCCCCGACCCCAGCGCCGATGGCGCCAGCCGCGCCATCCAGAAAGCCCTGCGCTTTTCCGGTCTTTCCCCCGAAGATGTAGATCTGATCCTCGCCCACGGTACCGGCACCGAGCTTAACGATGAGGTCGAGGCCCTCGCCATCCGGCAGGTCTTCGGCCAGCCGACGCCAAAGACCACCAGCATCAAGAGCATGGTCGGCCACGCTCTGGGGGCCGCCGGAGCGGAGTCAGCGCTGGCCGCAGTAATGGCCATCCGCGAAAACGTCATCCCCCCGACGATCAACTATACCGAAGACCCGGAATTAGGCGTCGACGTAGTTGGCAACAGTCTGCTCGAATTCCCGGTCCGCCGCGCTATCGTCAACGCCTTTGGCTTCGGCGGTCAGAACGTCGTAGCCGCTTTTGGAGAGTATGACGGCTGAATTTTTTTGCTTCACCGCCCGGCTGAAAGAGGACGGATTAAGCCGCCAGGATCACCCAATTGGCCGCCCCATCCGGTCATTCTCTACAGTATTCCCCAAATGCGCGTCAGGCCCCCCAGGACCAACAGACCCGCGACAACAAAAGTCAGGGCCCCATTTCGCAAACGTACGGACTCGTCCGACCTCTTCGTCCATACCCAGCCAATGTGAAGCAATACGATTGCGAGCAACATCGTGAAGGGATGTTCGATCGTACGGGCCGCGTTTGCTCCAACGATTCCCAAACTCGCACCCACGCCCCACAGGATCAGCCCCAGCAGCAACTGAATGTCCACCACAATTATGGCGTACGTCCCGATACGTTGCTCCAACGGACTCCACTCCTGCCCGCGCAGCCAATTGACCAGAAAAGCCGCTACCGCAATAACCATTGCCAACGACGCCAGGTAGTGCCAGCCGTCATGGGCTTCTGTGAAAAAATTGTACATGTTATGGAGGTTCCCCTTTAAGGTATTCTACATTTGCTTAAGCGGGGCACACACGGCCCCATACGCGATATTATGACACACGCCACTTCATTACCGTATGCGATCATCCCATGAAATAGTTGTTTCAGCGTGCTTCTGGTAGACTTCACGAAAAATGAGCGTCAACTTTTGGCGCAGCGGAATACCCGTTGAATTGCACGACCGAACTCGATTCCCGGTGCTGTCAATGGGCGGCAGCATTTTGACAAACATGGCGGATCGTAAGCATTCCAAAGAACTTCAAGGGCAAGTGGCCATCATCACCGGTGGCGGACGCGGTATCGGTGCCGCGGCTGGCAACCTGATGGCCTCTGCCGGTGCAGCCGTGGTCCTCACCGCCCGCAGCGAAGAGCAGATCGAAGCAGTCGCCAGGCAGATACGAAGCGATGGCGGGCAGGCCATCGCTGTCCCCTGCGATGTCGCTGATTCCGAACAGATCGAAGAAGTGGTGGAAGCCGCCCTCACCCAGTTCGATCGAATCGACATTCTGGTGAATAACGCCGGCATCGTATGGCCGGTCGAACAGATCTATGAGGCTGATCCCGAAGAATGGGCCTACAACATTCACTGCAATCTTGTCGGCCCGTTCCAAATGGCCCGCAATGTGCTGCCTGTAATGATCGACCAGCGTTACGGCCGCATCCTAAACGTCTCCAGCGGCGCGGCCGAGAACGCAGTGCCCGGTTGGAGCGCTTATTGCGCAGCTAAAGCCGGACTCAATATGCTGACCCGCTGCTTGGCCGCGGAGCTACTTGCCGACGGCGTGACCGGTGTGACGGTTAACGCACTCGCGCCTGGAATGGTGGATACCGAAATGCAGGCCGACATTCGCAGCATCGACACGCACGGCTCCAGCATGGACTTCTCCCGATTCCATGAAGCCCACCGCCAAGGCGCCTTGCTCAGCCCGGAATCCGCCGCACGCCTGATCTTTTGGCTAGTCGGGCCATGGAGCCGGCAGAGATCGGGTGAGTTCTTTACCCGCGCAGACACGCGCTGGCTTGAAAAAGTAGAGCAGGACCTGCTGTAACATATTTCTTTTCATCCCATTTGGAGGTTTTACACTGATGGCATATGAGCAGATCGTCGTTCCCAGCGAAGGCAAAAGGATCGACATCGATCAGAATGGAAATCTACAGGTGCCGGACAATCCCATCGTTTGCTTTATCGAAGGCGATGGCACCGGCCCGGACATCTGGGCGGCCAGCCAGCCCGTACTGGATGAGGCCGTGGCCAAGGCCTACGGCGGACACAAGAAAATAGTTTGGATGGAGGTCTACGCCGGCGACAAAGCCAACGACGTCTACAATGAAATCGTTTGGTTACCGCAAGAAACTTTGGACGCCATCGATGATTACATTGTCGCGCTCAAGGGCCCCCTGACCACCCCGGTCGGCGGCGGCATCCGCAGCATCAACGTCGCCCTGCGCCAGCGGCTGGATCTCTATGCCTGTGTGCGCCCCGTTCGTTACTTCAATGGCGTCCCCAGCCCGGTAAGGCACCCGGAACTGGTGGACATGGTGATCTTTCGTGAGAATACTGAGGACATTTACGCCGGAATAGAGTTCGAGGAAGGCACCGAGGAGGCCGACCGCTTCAAGAAGGTATTCAGTGAAGCCTTCGCCGACAGTTACGCCAAAGTACGTTTCCCCGACACCGCCGGCTTCGGTATCAAGCCGGTTAGCCAAGAAGGCACCGACCGCCTTGTGCGCGCCGCAATTCAATACTCTCTCGAAAACGGTCGCGATAGCGTGACCTTGGTGCACAAAGGCAACATCATGAAGTTCACCGAGGGAGCCTTCCGCAACTGGGGCTACCAGACCGCCGACGAGCGCTTCGGCGCACAACTGCTCGATGGCGGCCCCTGGCGCCATCTGCCGGCCCCAGACGGCGGAGACATCATTATCAAGGATGTCATCGCCGATGCTATGCTGCAGCAGATCCTCACCCGCCCCGCCGAGTACGATGTGATCGCAACCCTTAACCTGAACGGCGACTATATCAGCGACGCCCTGGCCGCACAGGTGGGCGGCATCGGCATCGCGCCAGGCGCAAATATCAACTATGAGACAGGCCGTGCAATCTTCGAGGCCACACACGGCACTGCCCCCAAGTACACGGGCCAGGATAAAGTAAACCCCTCGTCTGTGATCCTGTCCGGCGAGATGATGCTCCGCCATCTAGGTTGGCATCAGGCCGCCGACCTGATCATCCAGGCGATGGAAGAAACCATAGGTCAAAAGAGGGTCACTTACGACTTCGAACGATTGATGGACAGCGCCACCCTACTGAAATGCAGCGAATTCGGCCAGGCGTTGATCGAAAATATGTAACACTGCTTTCCCGCCACCAGTTGCCCGGATCACAGTGGCCCGCGCACTTTGCGCGGGCCTGCCTGTTTCCTGGTGTGCCTCCAGCAAGCGACGGAGGAGTTTTCTATATCCAATTAAACCATTTCAATGGCAGAAACACTCTATAGGCGCTGCCCCGGCTGCGACCAATTCACCCCCGATTCAGAGGAGTTCTGCAGTCACTGCGGACATGCCTTCGACTCGCCGCCTTCAAAAGGCACTGCGAACAGATGGAAGATACAGTCTGCGATCGTTGGCGTCCTGCTAATTCTGTTGGCGCTGTCTCTTTTCTTTGAGGGCCGCCCCCAATTCATCGATTCCCTTGCGACGGCAGTGGCAAACCCTCCCCTGACGCCTACCCCTTCCAGCGAGACCGCAAATCGAGAGGTTCTTCCCGACGTAGCCTCAAAACCCACCCAGACGCCTATACCCGAACCGTTCGTTCTTGTTGAAAGGAACATGAATGTTCGCGGGGGCCCCGGCACTTTCTATCCCATAGTCGGCGCAGCCAAACACGGAGATCAGTTCCCCATCATTGGCCGCAACGAGACAAGCGACTGGTGGCGAATCTGGTACTATGGGACGCTGGCGTGGATCTATGCTCCTTTAGTGACAACGGCAAATACCGAAGACACCACGATCGCAGTCTTCATCCCTCCTAAGCTCACGTCGGCACAGATTTTTCAGAAAGTTTCTCCAGCTATCGCTTACGTACAGACCGGAGAGGCTAGCGGCAGCGGCGTCCTGTTCGAGGGGCGGTACGTAGTCACCAATCGCCATGTTGTCTATCCATTCGATACAGTGCGCGTCGTTTTTCCCAACGGAGCTGAGTTCGACGGCGTACCAGTAAAAGGTTGGGATTTGGAGGCCGACCTCGCCGTTCTCGGCCCAATCGATATCGGCACCGAGCCTCTACCCTTGATCGACGGAGAGTCCACGCCCATCGGCGCCGATATGTACCTGATCGGCTACCCGGCCGAATCGGAATCATTCCCGCAGCCGACGATCGTTAAGGGTATTCTGTCTCGTCTCCGCCAAAATGAATCGGGCCGGATCACCTACTTCCAGACCGACGCTTCGATTGCTGGTGGTCAGAGCGGCGGTGCGCTTGTCTCCGACACAGGTGCAGTAATCGGCATCAGCGACTCGAGTATTGCCGACGGACAGTTCGCCCTCGTGGCTTCATCAGCCGACCTTCTCCCCCGTATCAGGCAACTCATAGCCGGTGGCGGTGATCCAGTCCAGGGAGATCGCAGGCGGCGGGCAGCGGTCAACTACGACGGCGGTATCGACCTGCTCGGTTATGCCCTGGAACAAGGGGAGGAATTCCTTCCCACCCAAGAGACGATAAATGTCAGGCGGGAAAAACCGCTCTGGGTGGGCATGCGATGGAGGACAGGCTCCAACCAGCAAATCGATTTCGCGATTTCCCTCCGTATATATGATGAGTCAGGGAAAAGTGTTTTTCAACAGGATGAACACCTGACAGACTCCGAGGCCAGAGCAACGAGCCAGTGGCAGGAGCAAGAGCCTGTCGACACCTGGTTTGAACTGGGATTCCCGGCCGACTTGCCACCTGGAGTGTATGAGCTGCGCTTGGTCGTCTACAACATTGAGACCCTGACACCGACCGTTGTGATCGAGGCCTGGGAGCCCGATGTTTTCATGGCGCACTTGCGCTGGGGCGAAGGACAGTAGGAAACTGCAATTGGCACTGATTGGGCCAATAGGGAAGTTAGCAGGTCATGTTCCTTCGGAGATCGTTGTCGGAAAGAGTCAACAACGGAGAACAGCAAGAACAGGAGTTTTTCAACGAATTCTCTGCAAGCTCTCATCTTCCTCCTTCCCGTCCCACACCATAGTTCCGAGACACTTCAACCCTGATCGCAGACAGTGCCATGTCGTGCCAATATCCATCTTTCTCCGGCCTGAATTGACAGGATCACCGGTGATGATTATGATTTGTCTATCTATTCGTTCTTTTTGGAACAAGGCGCAAGGAATGCGCCACCCATCTCAAACTCGCTAGCCGCAAAAAGGAGTTCCCTACCAATGGCCGCCCTCGTAGCATCGATCTACAGAGGCATATCCTATAGAGGAGCGGAGGGCCAGTGGGCCTGGATATTGCACCGGGCCAGCGGGCTCGGAATCGTGCTCTTTCTGTACATGCACATCGTCAGTATCTTCATTGCCGCAATCGGGCCGGGTCCCTATGCATGGGTCCATGCGACCTTATACACGTCGCCTCCGGCCAAAGTTCTGGAAGTCTTTCTCCTTTTCGGAGTGCTCTACCACGCATTCAACGGCATGAGAATAATTATCATCGACTTCTTCCCGGCGCTGGGCAAGTACCAACGGACGATTGTGCGCTTAGAACTGGCGCTCGTCGTCATCGTGCTCGTGCCAGCGGCCATCATCACCCTGCGGGGCATCTTCTGAGGAGCCAAAAAATGGCGACATCTTCGAGCCGGCCCTATCAGGGGAAAATCCGCTACGGCGCACCCAATCACGAAGGCAGAATCTGGCTGTTCATGCGTCTGACTGGGCTGGTGATGTTCATCACGGTTGTCTTTCACCTGCTCTATATGCACATGGCCGTGGGCGTAGAGAATATCACCTTTGACAATATTGACGCACGCTGGTCGGGCCCGGCAGGCGTATTCTGGCGCCTCTTCGATGCCTCCCTTCTGTTTATCGGCATGGCCCACGGCATGAACGGCGTTCGATTCTCAATTAACGACTATGTCCATAACAAGATTATGAATTTTCTGCTCACTGCAGCTGTATACGGTCTCGGTCTTCTTCTGATTCTGCTCGGTACTATTGCGATTGTTCTCGGCGCCGGCGGCCTGGGGAATCTGTTTCAGCGCCTGATGGGCTGATGGAAAACGACCTAATACTTCGCAAAATGCAGAATTAGCGCCAAATATCTCGTCGCTTCGCAACATGAGGGCAAGATGATCCACACTCATAAATTTGAAACGGTCGTTGTTGGCGCCGGCGGCGCCGGTCTGATGGCAGCCCTCTATGCCAGCCAGGGCAGCGACACAGCCGTCCTGACCAAACTCTATCCCACCCGCAGCCATACCGGCACCGCGCAGGGAGGAATCGGCGCCGCCCTCGGCAATCTCGAAGAAGACCGCGCCGAATGGCACACCTTCGACACAATTAAGGGCAGCGACTACCTCGCCGACCAGGACGCAGTCGATATTATGTGCCAGGAGGCGGTGAACGTAATCTACGAGTTGGAACACATGGGTCTGCCCTTCGACCGCACGCCCGAAGGCAAGATTGCCCAGCGTCCGTTCGGTGGCCATACCAGCAACTTCGGCGAAAAACCCGTGCGCCGTGCCTGTCACGCCGCCGACCGCACCGGCCACATGATCCTGCAAACGCTCTATCAGCAGTGCATTGCCCGCAACGTGCGCTTCTTCGATGAATTCCACGTGCTCGATCTGCTGCTCTCCGCCGACGGGCAGGCAACAGGCGTCGTCGCCTATGAGATCGATAGCGGCGACCTCCACGTCTTCCATGGCAAGGCCCTGATTTTCGCCACCGGCGGCTTTGGCCGCATGTGGGAAATCACCAGTAACGCCCACAGCCTCACTGGCGACGGCCCCGCCATCGCACTGCACAAAGGAATCCCCCTGGAGGATATGGAGTTCTTCCAGTTTCACCCTACCGGCATCTACAAGATGGGCATCCTCATCACTGAAGGTGTGCGCGGCGAGGGCGGCATCCTGCGTAACCGTGACGGCGAACGCTTCATGGAACGTTACGCGCCCAACCTGAAAGATCTGGCCAGCCGCGACGTGGTCAGCCGCGCTATCTACCTTGAGGTCCGCGACAACAAAGGCATCGACGGCGGGCGCTATGTCCACCTCGACGCCACCCATCTCGGCCGCCAGGTCGTGGAGACAAAACTGGAAGACAGTGCCGAATTCTGCAGAACCTATCTCGGCATCGACCCCGCCGTGGAGCCAATGCCCGTACAGCCTACCGCCCACTACGCCATGGGGGGCATCCCCACCAATGTCGACGGCGAAGTGCAACGCAACGCCCAGGGCGATGTTGTGCCCGGCTTCTACGCCGCCGGCGAGGTCGCCTGTGTCAGTGTCCACGGTGCTAACCGACTCGGCACCAACAGCCTCGTAGATCTGGTCGTCTTCGGCAAACGGGCCGGAAAAGCGGCTGCAGCCTACTGTCAGGAAAACGACTGGGCCGAGTTACCTGCAGAAACCTGGGAGCCGACCCAGGCCATGCTCCAAAACATGCTGGGCAACGACGGCAAACACAATGTCGCTGATCTGCGCACCGAGATGCAGGCGCTCATGATGGACAAAGTAGGCGTCTTCCGCACGGAAGATGGTATACAGTCGGCCCTGAGTCGCATTCGGGAGCTGCAGGAATCTGCCCAGGATATCACCATTATGGATAAGGGCAAGCGCTTCAATACCGACATCCTTGAAGCCATCGAACTGCAAAACCTGCTGGACCTTGCCGAGGTGACCGCGGCCAGCGCCCTAGCCCGCACCGAAAGCCGCGGTGCCCACAGCCGCGAAGATCACAAGGCCCGCGACGATGAGAACTGGCTTACCCATACCTACGCGTCAAAAATGGATGGGAAGATCAACTTGGATTACGCGCCGGTGAATATCACTATCCACGATCCCGAGGAGCGAACCTACTAATATGCGCATCAAAATGCGAATTCGCAGATTCAATCCTGAGGCCGATTCCCAGCCCTGGTGGGGAGAGTATTGGGTGGATGTGGAAGAAAGCGACCGCGTCCTGGACGCTCTGCACCAGGTGAAATGGTACCAGGACGGCACCCTCACCCTGCGCCGCTCCTGCGCCCATGGCATCTGCGGCAGCGACGCAATGGTGATAAACGGGCGTAACGCCCTGGCCTGTAAGGTGCTGATGCAGGATGTCGGCGACGAATGCCAGGTCGAACCCCTGCGCTCGATGCCGTTGATCAAGGACCTGGTTGTGGACATGGAGCCCTTTTTCGCCAAATACCGGGCCGTCCTGCCCTACCTGATCAACGACGACCTGCCCACATCTGGTGAGCGCTACCAGAGCCAGGAAGCCCGCGCACGCTACGATGATACAACCAAGTGCATTCTCTGCGCGGCCTGCACAACCTCCTGCCCCAGCTTCTGGGCCAATGAGGACTATATCGGCCCCGCAGCCATCGTCCAGGCCCACCGCTTTATCTTCGACGACCGCGACGATGCCGCCGACCTGCGCCTACGCGTGCTCAACGACGCCGACGGCGTCTGGCGCTGCCGAACTGTATTTAACTGTGTCCAGGCCTGCCCGCGCGAGATTGACGTAACGCGAGCCATAGGTGAAGTCAAGCTGGCCCTGATGAACGGCCTCGAAGACTGAACAAAGCACCCTGTAAAAACTGACCCAAGCAAGGGCAGCACTCACTCCGGCCGCACCGTCTCCTCCAACCAGGCCCGCAAACGCGTCGCCAAACGCGGCTTGGGTTGCTCCGTCTCCACTTCCACTTCTCGCAGCGCCAAAGCAAACTCGATCCCGCTTTCGAACCGATCTCCCGGTCTTTTCGCCAGTGCTTTGAGGATGATCTGCTCAAGTTCGGGCGATACCCAACCCCATGCCGACGGCGGCGTCGGCTGTTCCGAAAGATGGGCCTCCAAGACCTCTTCCCTTGAACCGTAGAAGGGTCTGCGCCCAGTAACCATCAGATAAAGCACGATTCCCAGGCTATACAGGTCCGAACGTTTGTCAGGCTCTTTCTTGGCGCGAATCTGCTCAGGCGCCAAAAAGGCCGGCGTACCATATATGCCCTGTGCATTGTCTTTCGGATCGTAAATGTCGTAAACAGTTCCGAAATCAAATAGTACTGCCCGGCCGCTTGGCCCGAGCAATACATTGGACGTCTTTACGTCCCGATGAATCTTGCCCGACTCATGCAGATAGTCAAGCGCTTCAGCTACTTGGCGCGCAATGTCGATAGCCGCAACCTCCCCAATCGACTTCGCACGTATCAGGAACTCCTCCAGAGTCCCGCCCTCGACCAACTCCATGGCGATGAAAAGGCGGCCATTTGCCTCGCCGGACTCGTAAACCCGAAGGATCCCCGGATGGCGCAATCGGGCAAGCGTTTGATACTCTATCTGAAAGCATGAGCGCATATGGGGCTGGCTGGCCGCCACCGGATTGAGCACCTTGAATGCTACTTGACGGCCGGTCAGGTCCTGTGCGCGGTACACAACCGCCGTCGCACCCTGACCCAATGGTTCCAGTATTCGGTAACGACCCAGTTGTGTTGATATGGGGAGTAGATTGGGTCCTGCGCTCGCGCCGTAGGACATGTCAGCTTCTTTGGTGGCAGGGGGTGGCGCTTTCCGTGTTCAGCGGAATGGGGCTGGCGACTCCACTATCCACGATTCGCTGTCCAGAATTATAGCCTACGGGGCAAAGGTTGCCAATGAAAGCGTGTCTGTCACCTCATTCACCGCCCTCTGCCCATTCATTCAAGCCGCACTGATGTCAGGGTAAAACATCTCGGCCCCCTTCAGCCCTGTGTGGGCATTCATCCCCAGATGCCACCGCCCCAAATTGGCCCAGAAAAGCACCGACAAATCTGGACCGCCGAAACAGACATTGGTCGGCGCGCCAAGGATCGTCCCTTCATAATCGTCCATCAGGACGGTCAGCTCGCCGCTCGGCAATACCCGAAAGATTGTGTCTGGCCGGTAGCAGGAGACCAGAAAACTGCCGTCCGAGCAAAAGGCCAGTCCGTCAGGCACGACATGCGGCAGCTCCACCACGGTCTCGGTGGGTCCAGTTTTGCGTCCACTCTCAATGGGAATGCGTATGATCTCAGGAGGGCTGAGTGACATCGCGACATAGAGATAGTTCCCGTCAGGGCTGACCGCACAACCGTTGGGAAACTGACTGTTCTCTGCATCGATTACTTCGGTGGTCCCGTCTGGCGCGACGCAGAATGTGCAGCCGTCGTTGCCATACCATGATCCTGAATTGGTCACATAGAGATTCCCCTGCGCGTCGAATGACGGATAGTTCGGGGTGGTCATCGCGCGCTCCTCAGTACCGGCGCTGTACTGGCTTACCTCGCCCGCCGGCGTAACCTTGTAGACGGCGCCGCGGTCGGCCGTACAGATATATAGGTTGGCCGCGGCGTCCAGCGCCATGCCCAGATTGAGGCCCCCCGTATTCGCATATTCCTCTATCTGGCGCTCTCCGTAGTCGATTCGGTAGACCTGCCCCGCCTCGCCCCCGGCATATATGTTGCCATCAGGTCCCAGCGCCACCCCTTCAGGATGGTCAAGGCCCTCTACAAACATCTCTGCATGTTTCAGGTTGATCAACGGCATCGCCTTTCTCCTCAGCTGAAATGAAACTCGTTCTCTGCACCCAACAACACAGAAGAAAACATGGCGGGACCGCCGACCGTGGATGTTGTTCCCATCATGTCTACTGGGCCGCCCGCGTTAGTACCGGTTGGTCACAACACCCGGCTGCCACTGGTTAGCGCCCATCAACTGCTGCACCAAATCCGACGGGTTCTCAAGATCCGCCAACTGCGCACGCATATCCTCCTGCGTAACGTAGAAGGGCCGCGTATACATCCCCAACAGCACCGAACGCGCCCTGTCAGTCACATTGGGCCGCGCCGAATGCCACGTCCTGCCGTTCATCACCATAACGCTGCCGCGCTGCCCGGTCAGGATCTCCGCCTCCTCAATCCACTGGTTCGCGATCTCCGGCGGCGGCCGGTGTCCTTTGAGATGGCTGTAAGGCAAAATGCCCGTGCCCCCGTTCTCCTCCGTCAAGTCATCCAGCAGCCACATCGTCTGCCCACTGACGTTATCGGTCGGCCATGGCTGGTTCACTCGTTGGAACGGAAAATCCGGATGCCAGCCGTACCGGTCATAGCCAGGATAGGCAGTATTCGACGTCCACGTCGAGCAGATCATATCCTCGTCCAGATACGCCTTCCAGATCGAGACAATCAGGGGATGGGCCATCAACTCCACAAAGATCGGATCTTTGACGGCGATGCGGGCCACGCGCTGCGTCCTCGCCCGCCAAGTGCCCTCAGTCGCCTCCTCGGCCAGCAGACCTTCCAGCACCGTTCGGGCCTCATCTGCCTTCTCCGGTGTAATCACATTTTGGATTACACAGTAGCCCCGTTCATCCAACTCGGCGATTATCTCGGCAACATCGTGCTGTACGTTCGATCCTTTGTCCACGAGAGTCGCTCCTGAATCTGATACTGTGCTCATAATGAAATCAACCCCCCTCCGCAGTGTCGTAGCAATATGCGAGACTGGCCAACTGTCGTCCCGTTTCTATCGGTTACTAGGAGTGCAGCGGCGGCTGGCCGTGCTCTAGGATCCAGTCAACGAACCGGGCACGCATCGACGGCGAGCGGGCATGACCCACTTCCGGGTCTACAAAATGTTCTGCATGCCCTCCCCGTTCGTTGATCAATCGCACAGTCTCCGCATTGGTCGTCGCCGGACAGTCCGTATCAAGCCCGCCGTCAATGAAGAGGACCGGCCGGTCCGTAAACCTGTCAGGATGGGACTGCGTGGCGTACTTCGCGCACCAGTCGTCGCACCACGTCCCCTGCTGCGCCTGCCGGCACCATTCATCTGCCTGGTAAAAGCTCGACCGCCCCACTATCGAGACCATCGAGACATACGCCTTGTTCTCGGCGAACACCATCTGCGCGATCAGTCCGCCCATCGAGGAGCCGCAAACCTGTGGATTGCGGGTTGAAATGAATGGTAGCGCCATGACTGCCTCGAACAGCCCCGGTGCCTCCGCGCGCGTCCTGTCCATCGCTGTGCAGACAAATGCCCAGCCGTTGAACTGGGCGCGAAACCAGGCATCGGTCCGGCGTTCACCGTGTTCGTAACAGTCGGGCGCTACCACGCACAAGCCGGCTGACGCCAGCTGCACAAGCGACTGTTCTGGGTTCTCGATACTTCCCTTGTCCCCAGTCCAACCGTGGTAGTGAACCACGACCGGGGCTTCATCTACCCGTGTATCTCGCAAAATGAATGAGGGGATGCCGGCAATCACCTCTCTGTCTATCGCAAGCATGGCGAACCTATCCTCCGCTGTTTTTCCCAAACTCCCGTTCCAGCGTTATCGGCCACGCCCGGAAAAGTTGGCGCTGCTCAGGTGAATACCGCGCATACGTCTGGGGCAGAAGGTACTGGTCTTCGTCCATCGTGGCGATGTTCTGCGACTTCATCCAGAACGGCCCGTACCCGATATGTACTGTTTTTCTTGTCCGGTCGGAGCGGTTCGTAAGGCCGCCGTGACGCAGATTCTCGGTGAACAGAATGGCGTCGCCCGCCTCCACCGGCAGTCCAATCATCCCCGGCTCTTCGTCCGGATTCCTGCCTTCATAAGGCGACACCATATTGCTCTTGTGCGTCGCTGGCACAACACAGAACGGGCCGTCGTCCGGCCCGACATCATGCACGAAATAGACCATCCGCACCATCATACAGTTGAACCCTTTATGGTTATACCCGTACCTGTGCTTTACCCCGATCGGGCCTCCCATGTGCGTGCCGGTCTGGTTGCCGGGATAGCGTATACGGATTTCAGAGTTATTGATCGTCGGCCGCTCCTGAACAATAGCGTGAATGTAGGACATCGTCGGCGCGTGATTGACCAACACGTCAAAAACGGGGTCCGCGTTGAAAAAGTCCTCGATGATTATGGTATTCCCCTTTTCCCTCACCCCGGTAACGTAGTAGCCCCTCTCGGCGTTGTGGTGATACTCGAGTAGGCCCGTCGGACTACTCCGGCGCGGAGCTGCCGCCGCACGCGCAACCGCCTCCTCTTCCAGCGCATCAATAGCTCCCGCCAAGCTCTCAACCTGCTCGCCAGTTAGCAAACCGGGAACCGTGATATATCCCACGCGATCAAACTCGTACTTTTCGATTTCGTTCATAGCTTCCACTCCACGTGCTTAGTCAGCGTCACAATTAACTGTCCGGCCCTGCCGATACCAAGTCGGATGAGTCACTTCAAACTCAACTACCGTATCGCCGGGAAACTCCAGAATCCTCACGGTTTTCAATCAAACAACGATTGCCCCTCATCGTAACATCTCGGCCACCGCCGATCAAAGAGAGATCATCGGTTCCTGAAGACTCGCAGAACCTGCCTCTGCGCCGCCCATGCACAAGTTGAGCACCTGCATTGGGCAGAAAACATTCTTCCCTGGATTTCAGAAAGGGGACGCGTGCTTTCAGTGCTCGAGCGTTTCCGTCAATGGGGCAGCGCCTGCGCCAAAGGGTCACGGCTCGACACAGCACTGTGCTGCCAGCAACCCGATTTCTACGCCTCGCTGGCGACCAGAAGACTGTGACAGATGGTTGTCTCTGGAGAATCCTGCTCGGCGATCCTTGCCAAGGACAAACTAATGCGCGGATCTGTTTTGATCTCTTGACCGTATGGGGAAGAACGATTCTGAGAAGATGAATCTCTACCTATCGTAGGTCAGTGCCCAGGTATGATCACAGCACTCTAGGGCCGGGTGCAGTCCAAAATAGGGGTGAACTCTCGTACATCTCCGTAAACGACTAGGCTAAAGCCAATTCGCGTCCCCAAGCAGGATAAGCGCCTTCGTTTCTGACCACTGACTACTGATCACTGACCACTGCAGTTGTGCGGTCGGGCCTTCGGCCCTCCCTTGTGCGGGGGGATTCCCCCCGCAACGCCCCCCTTACACCATGCCACGTTGGCGCCGCGTCGCCGGCGTACTGTCTATGCCACCTGTCGCCCACCCACGTCGTGCCGCGAAACCGTCCGCCGTGACCACGGTAGGGGCAGGCCTTGTGCCTGCCCACTCTCACCCCAAGAGTGGACTGCACCCCTAGGGCCCCCCTTCTATCATTGCAGGCTCATTCGTGGGTCGAGGGCATCACGCAAACCGTCACCAAGAAAGTTTATCGCCAGCACCGTTACAAAAATCGCGACGCCCGGCGGCAGCCAGAGCCACCAGAAGTTTTCCAGAATATAGATTGACTGAGCGCCGTTGAGCATACTGCCCCATGAGGGAGCCGGCGGGAGCACACCTAGACCGAGGTAGGAAAGCCCGGCTTCGGTCAGAATCGCGCCGGCAACGCCAAACGTTGCCGCCACCAGCAGCGGTGCCAGCGCGTTCGGCAAAATGTGCCGGAACATGATCTGACGATTGGAGGCCCCTACACAGCGCGCCGCTGTTACAAAATCCCACTCACGCACCGACAGAATCTGGCCTCGTAGCAGACGCGTCGTGCCTGTCCAGCCCAGGATGCCGATAACGACCATGACATTGTAGATACTCGGGCCAATCACTGAAACAACCACCATGATCAGAATAAGACCGGGGAAGACCATCATCACATCGGTAAAACGCATGATCAGCATGTCCAGCCACCCCCCATAGTAGCCGGATATGCTTCCCAGAACGATCGTGATGGCAATTGAAATCGCCACCGCAACAATGCCCACCGAGATCGAAACCCGTCCTCCGTACACCAGGCGCGCCCAAACATCTCGCCCCAACCTGTCGGTGCCCAGTGGATGCTCCCAGGTCGGCCCCGCCTCGGTTGCCCCGACAAATTCGATTGGGCTGTGCTGTGTCAGAAGGGGCGCGGCCGCCACAGCCACCGTAATGAATGCCAGCAGAACCAGGCTGGCGAACGCCACGCGGTGCCGCGCAAAGCGGCGCCAGACCCTCCTGCTCCAGGAGTCCGGCGAACCGCGAATCGTGCGGAATAGCCCGGTCGCGGCTGGCGCCTGTGCTGTCACGGCTTCCTCTCTCCCATCCCCTTCATTTTGGCGCAGCAGCGGAACCCATTTCCGCTATGCGTATCTGATGCGCGGGTCGGCCCAGGCGTATGCCAGGTCCGCGATCAGATTGCTCAACAATACCATTATTGCCGTCACCAAAAGGCCGCCCATTAGTAGCGGGTAATCACGGCTGCCCGCAGCAGCCACCAGAGTATGTCCGATCCCCCGATAGTTGAAAACGCTCTCGATAAGCACCGCCCCGCCGACCAGGGTCGGCAGCCGCAATCCCGTAATGGTAATCACAGGCAATAGCGCATTCTTGAAAGCGTGCCACATTATCACCGTTCGTTCTGCCAGACCTTTCGCCCGCGCCGTCGTGATGTAGTCTTGCCGCACAACCTCCAACATACTGGAACGTGTGTACCGGAGCAGCGTGCTAAGGCCCTCATAGGAGAGGGCAACGACCGGCAACACCATGTGCCATAGCCGGTCTCCTACTGAGGGGGGCGCCCCCACCGTGACGATTCCCCCCACGGGGAACCACTCCAGGCGCAGACCGGCAACATAGATCAGCAAGAGCGCGAAAAAGAACCCGGGAACAGCGATGCCTCCAAAGGCAACTCCCGTAAGAATGTAATCGAGCATCGAGTACTGTTTGAGGGCGGAAACGACACCTAGCACGATGCCAGCCGCCGTTGAGAACAAGAGCGCAAATCCCATGAGGCCAAGCGTGTTACCAATGTCGCGCATGATAATGTGTTGCACAGGCAGACGCATCTGTGTCGAATAGCCGAGGTTGCCTCGCAGGGCTTCACGCAGCCAGATCAAATAGCGCACATAGACCGGCTTGTTCAAACCCATAGCCTCACGTAGAGCCTCCAGATCCTCCTCCTCCAGATAACGCATCGACTCGGGATTGAGCAAGGCAGAAACCGGGTCGCCGGGTGACAGGACGTAGATAGCGTAGTTTACGACCGTTATTGCAAACATCAAGGGGAAAATCAACGCGATCCGGCGCAGAACATACTGGGACATGCCTGTCGAGCTCCAATAGGAATCTGTGAGCCTGCCGTGAGAGCCGTGAACCGCTGCCGCAACTGCGACGAGCAGTCATCTGTCATAACCGTTGGACGTTTCAAAAAAACCAGGTCGGCTTCCGCGATTCAGACAAAGATTGACTTCGGATGCCAACCGGCACGCCGGAAAAGCAACGAAAGTGTCAGCACTTCAATGATATCCGTCTGCCGGAAATCGGATGAACTACAGCCGGCTACCCATCACTAGGACCGACAGTTATCTCGAATTCACCAATCTGAACCGGAACAGTCCTCCCTGGATCGCGTCCCGACAACCGAACGGTCAGGACATTCCCTCCTACTTTCAATTCAGAGGACCCCAATGCAGACCGCCATACGGCATATCGAAATTCCGGCGCATTTGGCGGCCGGCACTGGTGAAAGTCGAGGCTGTCCGCGCTGAGCCTGCCGCCATTCAAATTCACGTCCACTTCGTCATCGTCTCCCAGATCTCTCAGCTTGAACTGGAAGGCCGCGGTACCGCTGCTCAACTGGCTGCCAAACAGTATTTCGTAGCTGAATTCATCCTCAGCTTCATTCAACTCAAAGGGCGTAAACGCCTCCACCTCGCCGGGCGCATATCCATCAGGCAAGCCGAACGAGAAGTACTCCGTAGGCATATACTTATGCCGGCGGGCGTAGAAATAGTGCCTCGTCGTTGAAGAGATTCTGGCCGGGTCGATCAAGTCACGAAGATGTTCATACAACCTGCTGCCGAAGGAATTGGCATGCAGATTGTAGAACATGATCCCATCAACGCCCTGACTGTAGGCACTCTCCACAAGGGCGCTTATCTTGGGCGGGTCGAACTCCTCAAAACCATCGCCGAGCCAGACACGCTTCCCCGGCGTGACTGCATCCGACGAGGAGACGCAGGACATAAGCATGGGGTACACTCTGCAGCTGCTTCCCTCCGCCATGGCCACCCAGTCGGAATAAGGGAGGTTGTAGTCCACGAAAAACCATTCACCCGGACACAGGTAGGACAAGAGTCCTTCATCAATCCATGCTTTGATATCGAGCCCCTCCTCTGTGCAGTAGTCGATGTCCCAAGGCACTGCAGCCGCGAGCATAAGATGCTGCCCGCGCTTCTCTCCCGTTTCGTCGAGCATTGTCCGCACCGAGCGCACGAACTGGGTCATGTAGTCGGCCTTCTCCCTCTTCGGCTCCCTGAAGAACGGCGCTGATCGCCCGAAGTCGAGCATGAGTCCATCCAAGGGGTATCGGGCGGCAATCTCCCGCAAAATACCCAGGCGCCGCTCCCTCACCTCCGCGACCGCAAAGTCCATCTGTCGCAGGTCCCCAACCTCCCGCCAGCCAACATCGCCCACCTTCTTGTAGGACCTCCAGGCGCCCGTATCCTGTCCCAATGACCATTCTTTGTTTTCCCGCTCCCATTCCGTCCACTGTCTCGGCGAACCGTGATGGTCATTCACCCGGAAATTCGGCACGACGGCAATGCCGGCTTCTTTGAGGTGCCCGATGAAATCTCCATAGGGGTCATGGCCCTCAGCCAGAAGCGCGTCCATCGGCTCACCTGTAGCGGTCGTGCCGGCGCTAGACGGGTAGAAGCAGATATCGTTGTCGGCGACATCCATTGTGTAGATGTCGGCACGCGACGTGACGGTCAATTCCGCTAAGCGGGCCACCTGCTCCTGCTCGGAGCAGGCGAGAAGGTTCCCGCTATCCACCGTGATCAGTAGCATCTGCTTTCTCCTGGCTGCCCTGTCGACAGATCAGTGTGCGTGCGCTTTCCGGTCGCCGACCGCAACTCGGCGGCGACCGGAAAGCCTCAGATGTTCAGTTATAGGCGCTGTAAGCGTCAGTATGCTATTCCGACGCTATCCAGCACTGTTCCAGATTCCAGTTGTTGCGATGGTAGTAGTAGCTTGGGATGGTGTCGCAGCCGCGCGTCCTTGTACTGCGCAGACTGGGGTTGATGTGGGCGTAGAGCAGCACGCCAAAAGGATCCGCCCCTATACTTTCCTGGATCTGCCAGACGGCTTCCTTGAGTACAACATCGTCCGTCTCCAGCTCCAGACTCTTCAACAGTGCTACCTCTTCTGCGTAGTGAGCAGCCCTGTCATACCAAGGCTGTGTACTGAGGTGCGTCGTGTCGTATCCAAGCAGACCAAACCAGGGCGCCCAATCGCCGGCCTGTAGCACATCCCATTCGAATGGCTCATTGTTGACCACGTTTCCGTAGTCGGCGCCAACAACCTTGAACTCAACCGTTACCCCGACCGCCGCCAGGTTTTGCTGGAAGGTGAGGTGGAGCGGTTCCCAGGCCGGGTGAAGCGACCCAAGCACCAGGATGATCTTGTCGTTTTCAAAGTCCCATCCGCCCTCGGTCAGCTTCTGCTTGGCAAGTTCCGGATCGTAGGTGATGTACTTGGCGCCCTCGGGATTGATCCCCCACTTGCCATCAAGGTAGACGCGCGCCCCGCGGCTCACCCCGCTGGCCATAACCGCATTGAACTGCTCGCCATTGATGGCATGCTGGATTCCCTGGCGAATGAGCGGGTTCTGAATGTGCTCCCGACCCAGATTCCACCAGTAGGCCACCGAAACGTTTGCCGGCGGGTTGAAAATCTCAAGGTCTAATTCCTCTATCGCTGCCAGGCGCTGCAACTCGACCGGTCGGCCGCCGCCTTCGCCGATAACCCAATCGCACTCGCCGGCCTCAGTGGCCACCATCATCGCGGTTGGATCGCCGTTGAATGAGCGGTAGATCAGCCTGTCCAACTTAGGCGCGCCCCGGAAATAGTCCGGGTTCGGGCTGTAAACAATATACTGGTCGGGAACGTATTCCTCGACCATGAACGGCCCGGTCCCGATCGCCTTCGTCGTCGCAAAGTCGGTTTTCTCAAGTCCCAGAACGCCGCTTTCGTCCGGGCCCCACTGATCCTCAGGCACTTCGCTCAGAACGTGTTCGGGCACCAGCCTGACGGCGCCGGCGATCTTGTGGATGCCGACCATGCCGTAATCGTCCGTCATCTCGAAGACAACCGTGTAGTCATCCAGTGCGGTGATGCCGCTGACCGAATCCGCGTTGCCTTCGTGAAACTCTGTGTAGCCGACGATGTAGTCCTTCAAACTGTTATAGGCCGTATTGACCATCAGCGGATGCGGTATCAGCCGGCCGTAGTTGAACAGCACGTCCTTGGAAGTGAAGGGCGTGCCATCATGCCATGTCACATCGTTTCGCAGATGGAAAATGACTTTGTTGCCGTCAAATTCCCAGCTCTCGGCAAGCTCCGGGATATACTCCGTGACGTCGTGGTTCAGCTGCACCAGTCCGCTGAAGATTGTGCGGCCCTGGTAGAAATGCTGGCTGCCCGCACGGCCCACAAACCCCGCCAGATGAGCATAGCTCGTGGCCTGGATGAAGCACACCTGAAGTGTGCCCCCACCTTCCTTCTCTTCCATTGGGGCTGATTCTTCTTCTGCAGCAGCAGCGGGTTGCGATGGCGCCTCCACCGCCGCTGGGGCGCAGGCGCTAATGAGGAGAACAACAACGAGCAGTAGCGACGAGTAGAACACGGCAGTGCGTTTCATGGGTAATTCCTCCCATTCTTTGGCCTTTCCACAGAAATACGTCGCATATGAACTGGTGGCAGGGCAAAGCGCCCCAGATACAAAAGCGGTCTTCTTTCTATCGATCACCCCCCACTGTACTGCTCAAGTTCAGCCTGCAGGCCTGTGAACTCTCTCTGCCCCGCTATGCAAATCAGCCATCTACGATGACTGAAGTGCCCACTATTCAACTGTCCGGCTACATGGGTCCGGGGTGGGCGTCCGGCCATGTAACAACATTTATTTTATCAAAATAGAAAGGTGTGAGCAACCCGCTTTTCCCCATGGGCGCAGTCCCATATGGGGGTGAACCTTCGTACACCTCTGGAAACGACTAAGCCACAGCCAACTCGCGTCCCCGAGCAGTCCAAGTGCCGTCGCCAATGACCACTGATCACTGACCACTGACCACCAACCACTGCAGTTGTGCGGTCGGGCCTTCGGCCCTCCCTTGTGCGGGGGGACGCCCCCCGCAACGCCCCCCATCGTATGCCCGACCGGCGTGGACAATTGGAACTGTTGAGATAGCCACCTGTGTTCCAACCCCCGCGCCACCACCGTAGGGGCAGGCCTTGTGCCTGCCCACTGCCTCCCAATAAATGGACGGCAAAAAATTTCAGCCACCGCTGGCATGCATTCCCCACCTGACCATCCCCACCCCAAATGTGAACTACACCCTTCCCCACATCCTCATAATTCAACCCGAACCGGCTTGGCCGCCGTTAGACTTTCCTGGACCGCCTCAATCGTCCTCGCCACGACGTACGCGTCCTCCAGGGTGACCCGCAGTTCCTCCTCTCCCCGTATCGCCTTCACGAAGTGCTCGATCTCCCGCTGGTTCATCGGCGCGTAGCGGATCGGAGCCAGCTGCGCAGACGACTTTCCCTGCGTCACGACCGGATAGTTGTGATAGTCGGTGCGTAGGCAACCCTCCTCCCCCACCACTTCCAGATCGAAGAACGGGTACTCCCAACTGATTGAAGTGCAGACATGCACGCTGCCCAGCGAGCCGTTGTCGAACCGGACCAGCGCCTTCACATTGTCCCAGCCCTCTATCACACCTTGGTGAACAAAGTTTTCGCCGTAAGCGAAGACCTCCTCCGGTTCCGCACCCAGAGCCCAGCGCACAATATCGAACCCATATGTGCCGAATTCGCCCAGCGGGCCGCCGCTCTTCGCTGGGTCCCGCTGCCACGGAGGGCTCGTCATCGCCACATGGTTGACAAAGACCCGCGCCGTGAGCGGCCTGCCCACATCGCCCGCCCGCACGCGGCGCACCGCCTCGATCAACCCGTCCTCGAAGCGCGAAGGGACGCCCGGCAACACCAGCCTTTGAAGGCTCTGGGCCGCCTCCATCGCCCTGCGCACCTCCTCTGAAATGAAGCTGAACGGCTTACAGGCAAAGACGTGCGCCCCCGCTTCCAACGCCTGGCAGCTGTTTTCGCAGTGCTCCCCAATCTCACTCGCCACCACAACGAAGTCGAGTCCTTGGCCGAGCAAATCAGCGGCACTGTGGTAAAGAGTAGCCTCGAACTTGGCCGCAAACGCCTCCGCGTCCATGCCGATACACTCCACAACATACTCCCGGCCCTTGCCTAGATCGCAAATGCCAGCCAACTCAACATCCTTCATCGCCAGCAGTTCCGTCGCAAACAGATCGGCATACCAACCCTGTGACAAACCGATCAGCCCACAGGTCAGATTTCCTTGCATTTGCGCCTGTCCCCCTCTCTCTGGTCAACAGCAGGTCGCCGGCTCCTGCAGCTCGTACACCTACAACTTCTGCTACACCACCAGCCTACTTGAAATTGGCAAAACCGTCCGGCGTCTTCACGTCGATCACTGTTACTGTCTCAGCCTCAAGCGCCCGTTCCAACGCCTGGGCTAGCTCTGGCAACGATCGGGCTTCTGCACCGCGGGCCCCGTAGGCCTCAGCTAGTCTCCTGAAGTCCGGGTTTCGCAAGTCGCTGGCAATGTAGCGCCCACCCCCTCGATTCTTCTGGTAGTGTCGCAGCAGCCCCCACGCATCGTCGTTGAAGATAAGCACCACAGGCCGTAGCCCATACTGCACGCAGGTTCCCAGCTCCTGAATATTGAACTGGAATCCGCCGTCGCCGGTGATACAGATCACCTGTCTGTCAGGAACGCCCGCCTTCGCGCCGGCCGCAGCCGGCAGGCCAAACCCAAGGCCGCCCCAGGCAGGGATGAGATAACTCCGCTCCTTGTAAATGTCCAGACAGTAGTTTGCCCCGCGGTGGTTGCAGATGCCCACGTCGCCGACAAAGACCGAGTCCCGGGCTGCTACTCCACGAATAGCCTCCATGATCTTCGTCTCATTCGGCATCGTCTTCCGTTTGTAATCCCGAATCCTCTCCCGCACTTCACTTACTTCTTCCGTGAAGCCCGTCCCCTTCCCGTAAGTGCCCGCCCCAGCACCTGCTTTTTCCGCCAGAGCAGAATTGAGCTGCTCCAACACTGTCCTCGCGTCGCCCACCAAACGCGCCGTCGTTGCATACCATCTGTCCATCGGCGCGGCGTCAATATCCAGGTGAATCAGCTGCGGCGGCTGACGGAGACCCTGCGACTTCGCCCTGAAGTAGGAAAGGCTGGAGCCGACGACCAACAAAACGTCCAGACTGTTGGCGAATTTCTGGCGCGGGTCTTCCAGGCCCCCCGGCGGAAAGTTGTACTCGCCGCCGTACATGCCCAGGCTCAGCGGATGATCTTCGGCGATCGCACCCTTACCATTCGCCGTCGTGAATACCGGCGCGCCGAGACGCCCCACCAGGCGTGTTAGCTCTTGGCTCGCCCCGGATCGGTGTATGCCCGCCCCCGCCATCACCCCCACTCGTCTGCCCGCCAGCAAAATCTCCGCAGCCGCCTCCACCGCGGCCGGCTCTGCCGCCGGAGCCGCTGGCCGGACCGGTCCTGGAATGGCCATTTCCGCTTCTTGACCTTGAACGTCTGACGGTATCTCAATCGCTATCGGGCGCTGGCACTGGACTTGAAAGCGCTCAAACGCTTCCCTCACTTCCTCCGGAACGCTTACCGGGTTGCTGATATGGACGCTGTGCTGGGTTACCGTCGCGAGCATGTCCAACTGGTTCTTTGTCTCATGCATAGTGCCCAGGCCGCGCTCGTACAACTGCTCTTCCGCCGAACTGGTGATCGTCAGAACCGGCGACGACGCGTCGTATGCCTCGCCGAGACCGCCCATCGAGTTGGCCGCGCCCGGCCCCGTACTGGTCAAACAGACGCCCGGCTTGCCCGTCACCCTGGCGTACCCGTCCGCCATCATCGCCGCCGCCTGCTCATGCCGCGTGCTGATGAATCGGATGGCGTCCTGGTGGTCGTACAGCGCGTCGAAAATCTCCATCGTGTGACTGGAGATAATCCCGAATATCGTGTCCACGCCCTGCGCACGCAGCGACTCGATCAGGGCACGCGCTGCCGTCATCCTGGCCATCCGAACGCCTCCACAAGCCAGTAGCGAGATGCCTCGACTCCTTCTCTCCTACCTTCTGTACTTGACCCTCCGAAGGAGAACTGCATCCCATATCGAAAAGCACACAAATTACAGTTCATGCATCTAATGCGGGTCCACCCGAAACCGCTCCACCACATCTTCATTCAGCGCAAAGCCCAACCCTGGCCTCTTCGGCACCTCGATCATCCCGTCGGTGTCCAACTCCACCTCCGGCGCGAGCAACTCGGAAATAATCGGCGAATCAGGGAAAGCGATCGGCATCTCGAAGTAGGGCATATTCGGCAGCACCGCCGCCAGATGGATCTCCGCCGCCACCCCGACCATATGACACCAGGCGTGCGGCACGCAGATCAACCCGCGACGATACGCGGCCTCGGCGATGCGCGTAATTTCCCGTATGCCCCCGGACCGCACCGAACTGGGCTGAACCACGTCCACCCGTCCCTTCTCCATGATCTCCTCAAACTCGAACCGGGTCGTAAACCCCCAGTCGCCCACCGCAATTCGTGTGTCCACCGCATCCGCCAGCCGGGCCAGGCCTGCCAGGTTGTCTGCAGGTAGCGGCGCTTCGACAAAAAACGGCCTGAACTCCGCAATTGCCCGGATCGATTCGAGGGCCTGCCCGACCTCAGTCCAGCGGTTCTGCACGTCGATTAACAGGTCACGGTCCTCGCCGATCGTCTCGCGCGCCGCCCGCACGACCTCCATGTCCCGCTGTATGCTCACGTGCGAAAATCCGCCCGGCCACTCTTCCAGTTTCATTGCCCGAAATTTCCGTTCTCTGGCCAGCGTGAACCGTTCCCTGATCTCATCCAAGTCCTCTCCCGGTGGGTAGACCGTTGCGTAGGGCCGCACCCTTTCCTTGATCTCGCTCGACTCCGTCACCGTGCAGCATGCCTGCCAGATCAGTTCACAGACCGGCCTGCCCAGCGCCTGGCCAGCAATGTCCCACAGCGCAGTCTCAACCGCGCCGATCGCGGCAATCGTGACACCGCGCCGGCCGAACAGCCCCGTAGCCGCATACATCTTTTGCCACAGCCGTTCCACCTGCAGCGGGTCCTCCCCCCGCAGGAGTTCCTCCAGCCCGCCGTCGCAGCGGATAATCGCCTCGATCACAAGCGACGGCGACTCCGCCTGCCCGATGCCACTGATTCCCTCGTCTGTATGAACGCGCACCACCGTCTCCCACGCCTTGCCCGGGTCCACCAGCGCGATCGTTTCGATGCCTGTGATTTTCACGGTACCGATCTCCCTATCGTCTATTGGTCCTGTTTTCAGGTTACTCGCGAAAGCGGAAGGAATAGAGGTCCGCGTCTCTCAGCACAAATCGCAGGCGAACCGGTGTCCCGGCAAGACCGCCCAACTCCCGGCCGTCCTTCCACCGCACGACGCGCTCCAGGTCGTCGCCCAGCAACTCGACACAATCCCCGAGGCTGAACCCCTCGACCGGCGTGTTCATCTGATCGCGCAACAACTCTACTCGGACGCTGCCGGCCGCAGAGGCCGAGAAATTGAGGACCAGCTCCCGGCCCGCAAAGATGAGCGGCTTCGTGACCAACGCCCCGCCGCTCAGAGGCGCCTGCACCGAAACGAATCCGTCCACGCGCATTGTGTACCGCCGCAAACTGCTCGCCCCGTCCCGCCAGTAGCCTTCACGCACATAAGATGACAGCTCATCCGGCGCGCCGGCAACTGCAGAAGGCGTCGTCACGATCCCCCAGTTCTGAAAGTTGTCTCCATAAGTCCAGTTTTCGCGCGGCCGCAGACCAGGCCGGATGAACGACTCCGCCCACAAGTCGAAGTTGTACCCATCTCGGCTGCTCATGAACATGCCGTCGGTCAACGCCGCGCCATAGCGCTCGCTGATTCCGGCGCGCATGCGGCGATGCGCCAGCTCCGGCAAATCCTCCAGCGACTCCGACCACGCCCTTTCGACATACCGCGTCGGGAACCCCAGAAAAAGATGCGGCGCCCGGAAATAAGGCGTAACCTGATTCGTGTACAGCTCGCTTGGGCGGCCCTCGCTGTAGTTGACAAGAACTGAATCAGTCCAATTGACGAAATCGGAAGATGTGGCAGTGAGAATGTCGCGGCCGTAGCGAGAACCGCGCGAGCCGCCACCACCTTCACCAACCGCGTGCGACCCGTAAGGCTCTTCGCCCGTCTGCGCCTGCCGGAATTCGTTACGATGATAGGCCCGGTACTCGCCGCGCGCCCCGTCCCAAAAGGCCAGATTCTGCGTGTCCAGCAGCCCCTTGGTAATCACAGGTCCATCGCTCATCGCCGTCTAGTGGATGCCGTCCGGCGACTTGTACGCCCACAACCCTCTCTCCTCGCCGCGTTCCATCAGAACAAGAGACTTGTAGCAGGCGTCCGGCTCGCACGCGGGATTACCGTCTTTGAAAGGAGAAAACATGCCATTCAGAATCTGCGCTGCATCCATGACGATGTTGTTCTTGTTAGACCCGTCAAACTCAACCAGGCCCAGTTCCGGCTTCTCCCAGTGGATGCCATCGGAACTCTCGGCATAGCAAACATACTTGCCCCGCGGACTGCTCAACTCGCCGCCGCTATACTCGAAATTCTGCCCCCTGTAATACATGCGAAAGAGGCCGCCGTCCTCAAAGACAGTAAAGCCCCCGCATGCATTGCCCTCCCAAGGCGCGTCCAAATGTAACGCAGTTTCTCGGGGAACCGGCCTGTTCAGTTTTCGCCGTGCCCCTCCGCCAAGCCGGGCTACCAGATAGTCATCGACCATCAGTTCCAGGCGGGAACCGATGTCTATCGGAAACGAGCCTCCATTCAGACTAGCCATAGTCAATCCTTGTCCTTTATGCCTGGTCAGATTGTGACGAACTGAAATGCATACACATCCGCGTCGCGCAATACAAAGCGCAGCCGAATAGGAACGCCCTCCAAGCGGCTCAGATCAGGTCCGCCCGACCAGCGCACAACTCGTTCAAGGTCATCCCCCAGCAGCTCCACGCAGTAATCCAAGCTAAATCCTGCAATCGGTTCATTCATCTGGTCCCGCAATACCTCCACCTGGACGCTGCCGGCTGCCGAAGCCGAAAAATTGACGCGCAACTGATCGCCCGTAAATATCAGCGGCTTCGTCACCAGCTCACCCCCGCTCAACGGCGCCCGCACCGAAGCGAATCCATCGACCCGCAGCGTATACCGCCGCAAATTCATGCTATCGCCCCGCCAGTACCCCTCCGACACGTAGATTGACAGTTCGTCCGGCGCCCCGTCAAAGGACGAAGGAGTCGTCACAATACCCCAACCGGGAAAAGCGTCCCCATAAACCCAGCTGTCCTCAGGCCGCAGTCCTGGTCGGATGAACGACTCCGGCCACAAATCGAAGGTTTGGCCGTCTCGGCTGCTCATGAACATCGCGTCCGTCAGGGCGCTGCCGTAACGTTCGCTCGCCCCCGCACGCAGGCGGCGTTCCCCCAATTCCGGCAGATCTTCCACGGCCTCCGACCAGCCGCGGTCAATATACCGGCTCGGAAACCCCACGAAAATATGAGGCGCGCGGAAATAGGGTAAGATTGCATTATTGTATATCTCGTCCACACGGCCCTGCGTATAGTCCACGTACCCTGGCTCACTCCAGTTGATAAAGTCACTCGATGTCGCTGTTCGCAGGTCCCGACCATGGCGGGAACCCCGTACGCCTGACCCGATCACCCTTCCTCCGCGCACTTGGCCTCCGTACGGCTCCTCCCCCGTCCTGTCAATGCGAAACTCGTTGCGGTGGTAGTCTCGGTACTCCTCGCGGACCGTATCCCAGAAGGCTATGTTCTGAGAGTCAAGTAGGCCATCGGCTATCACCGGTCCCTCGCTCATCCGCGTCCATCGAATCCCGTCAGCCGACTTCAGAGCGTGCAGCCCGTCAGGCACCTCTGCACTGTGCCCCGGACGCGGCGCAGAACCATCCAGACGTGGTATTCGTACCGCCCACGCCTTGTACCGCGAATCGTCCTCCGCAGCCGGGTTCCCATCCTTGAACGGTGCAAACGCCCGCATTGGACAAGCGCGCTCCTCGCTGCTCAGAATGATATTGTTCTTGCTCGAACCTTCGAACTCAACCAATCCCAATTCCGGCCTTTCCCATCGGACTCCATCGCTGCTCTCGGCATAGCAGACAAAGTCCGGGTGGGGCGCCTCGTCAAGCCCCTCCCCCGTCGTGACGAACTGGCGGCCTAGATAATACATGCGGTAGATGTTTCCATCCTGGAATACCGCAAACGATGTGCTTGAGTTCCCCTCCCATGGTCTGTCCGTAACCAGAGCCACTTCGCGGGGCACAGGTTGGTTTAAGCACAACCTCGCGCCCCCGCCCAACCGCGCAATCAGGAAATCGTCTACCATCAGCTCAAGGCGCGAGCCGATGTCAATCGGGACACCGCTGTGGCTTTCTGTCTCGGTCATCTTGTGCCTCCTTCCAACCGGTTTGCCAGCGCTCTCATTTCCTCCTGCCCCGCCTCACCCAGCCCAGGTTTATCTATCTCGCAGGAAGGATCTCGAACTCCGCCATCGACAGTCTTCCCTGGACCTCCCGGTCGAAACCGATAAAGGAGAAGCCGTAGCTGTGCACACTTCCCAGCACGCTGTCGAGTCGCGGCCCGCCCTCCGGATAGCTGCGGTGCCAGAACTCCTCGCTGCTGTAGCTGCGATGCCACAGCGACTCGTCGTTCTCCAGACGAAACCTGCTCGGCTCCGCCGACCACTCTTCGTCCGCGATCTGGATCGGGTTTTCCGAAAAATGCCAGCGGACGCCGGGAGCATGAACCCAGAAGTAGCACTCGGCTCCATAAAGTCGCAGGTTATCACCCCTCAGATATACCGACACCTCGCACTCTCTCAGATCGACGGGGTCCAGGCCGACCCAGCTTCTGTAGTGAATCAGCGCCAGAATTGAAATCGGTCTCTCCGGCACATCCGTACTCCAACGCGACTGGTCCGCCCAGACGCACCCACCGCCGTTAACGCCCCCCTCCTTCTGCCACGTCGTCAGCACGAATATGCCCGCGCCCGTCACAATCTCGCCGTGGTAATCGTATGAATGCCACCCTTCCGGACCTACACCAAAGCTGTTGTGTATCACTGTCTGATTCTCCAAAGTATTCTTCCAAATCGATTGTCATGTCCGGGACTACTGCGAGTCAGCCAAGGAGCAGATGTTGGGAGTATTGTAGAGGGGCTTGGAGCCGTTTGGCGCAGCCACAATGGCAGGACGACGACCTTTCCGTCTCTTCCAGCAAGAGCAGTACTCTGTCCCTTGCCGCCTCGGCACAGGTGCGCTATCGGATAAACTCGGCTGGACTGTGATTATACAAGGTGAAGAACCTGTGTCAACGCCCCGATTCGACTGTCAGATAAGTCGTCGGTAAGTAGGGTCTGCAGTTAGCGCAATAACAAACAGAGAAGGCCAAATACAAAAAAGCGTCCCTCTCGCCATCCTTACGCCGCGAGAGGGACGCTTCCCTTCAAATTCCTATTCGATTTACTTACGCGGAACCGATAAACGCTATAAGCCTACATGCTGCAGATCTTCTAGTGGCAATTGCATCCCCCGTGACGGCGAGAGGCTCAAGCAGATTCTTCGCCTGCCAGATGATAGGCGCCCACACCATGCTCGGAAAGATCCAGACCTGCCTGCTCCTCTTCAGGAGAGACGCGCAGCACGCCCAGCGCCTTGATGACCGTGAAGAGAATGTACGCGGAAACAAACGCCCACACAGGAATCGCAATCGAACCTACGATCTGAGCAACGATCGGGTGGCCGCCAAAAATGCCCGTGGCAACACCGCCCCAGATTCCGCACAGACCGTGAACCGGCCATGCGCCTACCGCGTCGTCGATCTTGAAGTTTTCCAGCGCCTCCATGCCAACGCAAACCAGCACGCCGGCAACCGCGCCGATGATTAGACTCTCGACGTTGTTGACCGAATCACAGTTTGCCGTGATGCCGACCAGGCCGCCCAGCGCACCGTTCAAGGTATAGCTCAAGTTCGGCTTGCCCGTCTTGACCCAACCGTAAACCATCGCCAAGAGCGTACCCGTCGCCGCCGCCAGCGTCGTATTGGTGGCGATCAACATAACAGCATCCGTATTGACCGCTCCCGTGAAGGCAAGCTGGCTGCCCGGATTGAATCCGTACCAACCGACCCACAGGATGAATACACCCAGTGCGGCCATCGCCATATTGCTGGGCGGCAGCGGATTGGTCGAACCACCGCCGAAGCGCCCAATTCGCGGACCCAGAACAATGACCGCGGCCAGGGCCGCAAACCCGCCCACTGCATGGACAACCAGCGAACCTGCAAAGTCATAGAAGCCCATCTGGTCCAACCAGCCGCCGCCCCATTTCCAGTAGCCGCTCACTGGGTAGATAATAGCCGTGAGGATGATGCTGTAGATCAAGTAGCCCGAAATCTTCATGCGGCCGGCTACCGCACCAGAAACGATCGTTGCCGCCGTCGCCGCAAAGACAACTTGGAACAGGAAATCGACCTGAGGGTTCAAATTGCCCGCCATCGCCTCCGGCGGCGTCGAAGAGATGCCAAAACCGCCAAATCCCAGGAATCCCCCGAGCAGCGGCGCACCATACATGATGCTGTAGCCAATCAGGAAATAGAAGAAAACACCACTCGCCAGGTCGATGATGTTCTTGAACATAATGTTGACAGTGTTCTTGGCCGAATTGAAACCCGATTCGACCATCGCGAAGCCGGCCTGCATGAACAGAACCAGCACCGCTGAAACGAACAAAATCAAGTTGTCAATCGAATAAGCGACTTCATCCGTCGTGAACGGCGCCGCATCCTGGGCGAATGCAGAAGGGGCTAACACCAGCAACCCAAGAACGGCGAGGGGTACCGCCCGCCACTTCGAGCCGTGAGTAACTGCACGTACAAGCATTGACATCGAAAAGTTCTCCTTCCTCAAGTGAGACCTGAAATAATACTGCCCATCTTCTCCCCGCATGCCGTGCCGCGACCGATTTCCTGGGTCTGACCGCAGCCCGTACACGCCGTGGCGCAAATGAGCCAAACAAACCAAAAGGACCTGTGCTTCTAACGCTGTACCACACAGCATTACCCTGTCTGTGCGCCCGACCGGCGCATCAGGCAGTTCACAAGCCGGCGATTACGAGAAAGGATACCTGATCGCAAAACAGAATCCACTGCCAATCCTGCATGAAATTGAAATCGTGTTTTTGTGCACATTGCACATAACATCTGGGTATCTGTGAAATGGTACTCCTTTCTAGTGAGTCGCAGACCATTTCTGCCCCACAAGAAGAGACTATGAAGACCAAATCCGAGGGATCCCTTCACATCGGCACCTCCTCCTGGAGCTTTCCCGACTGGCGCGGCGTCTTCTATCCCCTCCGTACGCCGGCAGAACAGCAACTCACCTATTACGCCGCAACGTTCAACAGCGTCGAAGCCAACACCAGCTTCTACGCCCTGCCCCCGCCCAAAACCCTTCTGCGCTGGCTGGACAGCGTCCCTGAAGGCTTCACCCTTTCCCTCAAAGCCCCCCGCGAGATCACCCACGAAAAGCGACTGGTGAATGTGGAGCGTACAACTTCCGCCTACCTGGAAGTCCTGCGCGCCCTCGGCCCCGCCGCCGCCCCAGGCCTCATCCAGTTCCCAGCCACCTTTACCCGCAACAGCGACGGCCGCCGCTTGGCCAGCTTCGTGGACAGCCTCGCATCAGGCTCCCCCGAAAGCTCCCTGTCCATCGAGGTCCGGGCTCTCGATCTCATGACGTCCGCCTTTGTCCGCTTCCTGCTGGAACGAGAAATCGGCTTCGTTGTCGTCGAACGTACCGGCCAACCGGATACCTTTCCTAACTGGCAGGCGGCCGCCGAGAGTACTGGAACAAGCCTTCCATTCCACATCCGCCTCATAGGCAACGACCGCGACCCGCTCCCCGACGACAAGACGGTTCGCCGCCCCCAGGAGGAACTGCTGGACATATGGGCCAAACGCATCGCTGACCTGCTCAAAGGAGGCAGGGACGTATTCTGCTACGTCCACAACCCCTTCGAAGGCCACGCCCCCGAAACAGTCCGCCGCTTGCAAGCCCGGATCGGCCAATACTTGCCCCTACCCGACTGGAATCCCACAACTTCAAATACTGCTGGAGAAGAGGAAAGCGGCCAGTTGTCGCTCTTCTGAGATCCCCACAACTGTTAACCGGGGTTAATTCAACAGTTAACCCCCGCTTCGCTTTTCTCTTCACCCATGCAGCGACCAATTTCCCCCAAAACAAGCCCCAAAACCCTGTTATGCGGTGATATACTGTTGCTCACTGTCAATCGCCCACCATCTGCAAAAACAACGACTCAGGAGATTGAAATGGAGATTGTTGACCTTCTGCAACTAATCTTCCTGCCGGGTCTGCTCGCGCCGGTCGCAATTCTGCTCTTTAGCCTGCGCTCCGTACGTCGTCTTAACGACAAGCGCAATTAGAATGAAAAATCCAAAGAAAGCCACTTGCCTTTAGGCCCCGATCCCTCTGTGCTGCGCCTGAGCATTGCCCCGGATCGGCAACCGGCCAGGCGACTGGCTGGTGGATAAAAGAACGCCGGCTCACCTGCTACTTGAAAAGTATGACGCCAACATTGCCAAGGCCTCCCGAATCGGGCCCGATTCCACCCCGTACCGGCCTTTCTCCTTTCTCCTTGCTCTGAGCGCACTAGGCGCATGCCAAGAGTGATACATCAAAATATGCCCAAAGACTGGCCGAAAGCGACGCCTGCATTTGGTAATGCTGCCTGATTGTTGCAACATTGTCCTGCAAATGGAAGGCGCTTTGACTGCTAGACGCACTATGCTGCAAAAGTTAGGAGCCTCAGATGGCTTACGGGCACAATCACTATCACAACCACGACGACGGTAATGAACACGGCCACCACCTGCATCACCATCATCACGGCGATTCAACCAATCTGCGTACAGCCTTTTTCCTCAACCTGGGCTTTGCCATTATTGAGGTCATCGGGGCATACCTGACCAACAGCGTTGCCATCCTTTCCGACGCGCTGCATGACCTGGGCGACTCGATCGCGTTGGGCATGGCTTGGGGCCTGGAAAAGCACGCCGCTAAGGAAGCGCCCGCGCGCTACTCTTACGGCTACGGCCGCCTCTCTTTGCTCGCTGCCTTTATCAATGCTGCAGTTCTCATTGCCGGTGGGCTGTTCGTTATGGCAGAAGTGGTCCCGCGCCTCCTCAACCCGGAAGCTACCAACGCTCCGGGCATGATTCTGCTTGCGCTGGGCGGCATTGCAGTAAACGGCGTAGCCGCATGGCGCTTGCAAGGCGGCGGCACCTTGAATGCCAAGGTCGCCATGTGGCACTTGCTGGAGGACGTGCTTGGATGGGTCGCCGTCCTCATCGTCGGCATTACTCTGCTCTTCATCGATCTGTACATTCTGGACTCTATCCTGTCCCTCCTCATTACCCTCTACATTCTCTACAATGTGATTGGGCATCTGAAAAAGACGGCTGAACTGTTTTTGCAGGCCGCCCCGGAAGGGGTGGATATGTCGCATCTGGCGCAGCGCCTGCGCAACATTAACGACGTCGAAGACTGCCATCATACCCATCTCTGGTCGCTGGACGGCGACCATCACGTCCTCTCCACCCATCTTGTCGTCAACCAGTCTGCTGACCAGGGCCAGATTCGAGAGATCAAACAGCGGGCACGCGAAGAGCTCGACGGTCTGCACCTTACCCACATCACCATCGAAATCGAATATCCTGGCGACTGCAGCATGGTGGAATCACAGGTATGACAAATGCAAACGTCCGGCATCCAGTGACTGCCAGTCTGCCCGTTTCCAGAATTTTCCGCCGGGGCCTGACTCTCGAGTTGTCCGCCTACACGTAGGAACTTAGTTTGCATCAAAGCGCAGGGCTCACCCTGGAGAACGCCTATAAAGTCGCACGGCCGGAAGGACACTTGTATCTCCGGCACTTGAGACCTCCATTTACTGGCCACACTCAACACTTCTTCAGAGAGGAAGCAACTCATGTTTGTCGACAAGGTGCAGAGTGCCCTGAATCAACAGATCAATATGGAAATGCAGGCGTACTATACCTACCTGGCCGCCGCCGACTACTTTGAAGGTTTGGGCCTGAAAGGGTTCTCTCAATGGATCTTCAACCATGCAGAAGAAGAAATGGCCCATGCCATGAAGATCTACCACTTCATTCATAGCCGTCGGGGCCGCGTTGAACTGTTTCCCCTTCCCATTCCGGAAGGAGGCTTTGGTTCGCCACAGGAGGTTATGGAAGGCGCTCTCCGGCAGGAACAGAAAGTGACTGCCTCGATAGACCAGATCGTCAAACTTGCCCGCCTGGAAGGAGACTACGCCACCGACAGTTTTCTGCAGTGGTTCGTTGACGAACAGGTTGAAGAAGAGGAGCTTGTGGATGACTTGGTGCAAAAGCTCCGACTGATTGGAGACTTCAAACCGGGACTGTATCTGCTGGACCGGGAACTGGCCGGATCCGACATGCAGGAGGACACTGAAGAGTGAGGCCAGCTACTTTGTGAGGATCTGCCAGCTCACGGCCCTTTGTGATCGGTTGTCTTCGGTTGAGTACGGGACGGTCTGGTGCGTTTCCGCCGACCCAAGGCCTCGAATTCGTAACGCACTGCACTTGTGCCTGGACCCTTCTACTGGACAGTGTTCCTCCCGGGCCTTTACACTGAGACACGGAGAAAGTGGGGATCTGGTCGGCTTCAGGCTTCAAAATACGATGAATGCCAACATCTGCCTGGGCTCTGTACTCAATCTTGCGATTTTCAGGCTTGACAGCCTCGCCCGTCAAGTGTATTATTGTGCCAGATGCACTCTCCCTGGGCGCAACCCGGCGCCAGACTCCTGCGGAGATCACACAGTCATCAAAGAGTAGGCAGAAGCAAGACCGCGACTTCAAGAGCCAGTAGGCTCGACGCAAAAGTGGCCCGGGCGAGTGAGCGCCCCCTGTTTTCTCCGACTTGTACAAGATTTGTTCTTGTGAGAAAATAGAGTCGCTTACCCTTAAACTAGCCTCCCCGACAAGCATGAGACGAAGCAGATCCAGAGGCCGTCGTTCCGCTTTTTTCCGATTTGCACTTGCTCTGTTCTTGTGAGACCATATAGCGCATGGGCATCATTTAATTGTTTCTCTATCAATTTATGATGAGATCAAGAGTAAAGTTCCCTTAACCCAATTCTCTCAAGGAGCAACAGAACCATGAACAAACGAACCCCACTCATTTCACTCGTTGTACTGTCTCTGCTGCTGGTAGTCCTTAGTGCGTGCACCGCCCCGGCCGCTCCGCCCGACCGAGACGTTGAGATCTCCCACGAGGCGGCCCTGTCAGCCCAGGATGCCCTGATGGGCGGAATTGTAATGGGCGAGGTCATGCTGAGCGAATCTGAGTTCAGCAGCTACGTGACCAAGGCTCTCGAAGCCAACAGTGGACCCAACCAGCCCGTCGACTCCGTAATGGTCTGGATTGAGCCCGATTCCATGCACTTCCGCGTCACCCTGAAAGATGGCGTAAGCATGATGGGCAATACGCTGGACCTCGTCGGCAACCTGATGGTTAGCGATGGGCACCTGATGGTCGATCTCCAGTCGGCCGGCGCCGGCGGCATGGCCGTGGGTGGAGCCCTGCTCGCTCCCGTCAACGCGCAGATTAACGCTGTTTTGGCCCAGAATATCATGCTCCCGGCCAGCGTCAGTGTTGCGCAGGATTCTGGCTCGATTTCGATCAGCATGAACTAAGCAGATCAGGGGGATTGCAACCGTCGGCGTTGCCTCGTTCGCCGTTAGAGTGTGCGGACACCGGCGGGTTTCCCCCAATTCTCTCGCGTGTGGAGTGTAGCCCAGCGCTATGCCCTGTCTCCAGCCGCGATTGTGCCGCAATGTGGCACAACGGTTCCAAATTGGCTGCCAGGCTTGGAACAACGGGGCTCTGCACTGCTGAATACGCAATAAGAACTGTCCCTTAATCAGGCATGCCGGGTTCACTGCCTTGATTGAGGGACAGTTTCTGTCTGTAGCGGCTTGGAATAAGCATTTCCCGGGTGTTCGCCCGGCCCTGGACATGCATTGTGATCACGCCCCCAGACAATGGGCCACCCGCAAGACCTCCTCCCTTCTCCCCCACTTCCTCCGTCCACCGCAAGGTGAAAACCGTTGGCCAGGGGTTGGACAAAAGTCATAGGCAGACCGTAGACCCAACGTAGGCTGGAAACCCCTCCCAATACTTGCAAAAACCGCGTGCATAACTGATACTTTTTAATGTTGCTTTCAAAAAAAATGCTAACTATGCGCGACTGTCAATAAGACCTACTTCAGGGGCAAGTCTCGCCGAGCGCATCTACGGAACCAATGGAATGATACGACCAACCCGAAACAAATTGGCTAGGCGGGTTGCCCTGTCTGCAGTAACCTTTTGGCTTATGGCGCTGGCCTTTATCGGCGGCAATATTTCCGGCTTCTCTATCCGCTCAGCAGTGGCCGCCGAGGAGCGCCCCTCCCAGTTCATCATCTTCTGGGAGGCTTGGGATTATGTTGTCGCCCACTTTGTTGACCGCCAGCAGGTCGACTTCGCCGCCATGACTTACGGCGCCATCGAAGGAATGCTCGCCTCCCTAGGTGATGAAGGCCACACAACTTTCCTCGCCCCGGATGCCGTTATGTTGCACCAAACAAGCCTTGAAGGCTCTTTCGAAGGAATCGGCGCCTATGTCTCCATGGAAGACGGCGATGTCCTGATCGTAGCGCCAATCAATGGCTCGCCTGCCGAACAGGCAGGGATTTTGGCCGGTGACATTATCTTGGAAGTGGACGGTGAATCCGTCGAAGGAAAATCGTTGGACCAGGTCATCTTTCTCGTCCGCGGTCCGGCAGATTCCGAGGTCGTCCTGACTGTCCGCCGCCCTGAATTCCAGGAACCGCTCAAGGTATCTATCACTCGCGACCGCATAGAGGTTCCAAGCGTGAGCTGGAGCCCCATCCCCAACTCAGATGTCTCTTACATCAAGATTTCGCAGTTTACCGCAGGCGTGGACAGGGAGTTGGAGATTGCCCTGCGCGAAATTACCGGAGCCGGAGCCAACCAGGGAATTATTCTGGACCTGCGCAATAATCCGGGCGGATTCTTGCAGCAAGCAATTCGGGCCAACAGTCAGTTCCTGCCCAAAGGCGATCTGATTCTGATCGAATCAGACGCGAATCAGAATCAGACCGTCCACCGCTCACGCGGCCTCGGATATGCCAGGGAAATGCCGTTGGTCGTCCTGATCAATGAAGGCACTGCCAGTGCTGGTGAAATTACCGCCGGCGCCCTAAAAGAAAACAAACGCGCCCTGTTGATCGGCGAGACAACCTTCGGTACCGGAACCGTCTTGAACCAGTTTGGCCTCAGCGACGGCTCCGCTATCCTCCTGGGCGTGACCAACTGGCTCACACCAAATGGCAATCTGATTAAGGGTCACGGAGTGACCCCCGATTTGGAGGTCACGCAGCCGGCCAGCTCTAAGCATGTGAATGCTGAACTGCTCAGAGAACTCCCAATGGATCAGTTCAGCACGATCGAAGACGATCAGTTTCTCAAGGCGATGGAGCAATTGGGCGTCAAATTCCACGCGGCGCCGCTGCTCAACGCAGCGCCGTACGACTTCGTGACCCACGACTGACAATTGGGGAAATTGCGTCTCAGAGAGGTTGGGCGCTTGGGGTAGTCCCTGAATTCTCGTCCTTTGATCGGTACAGCCCCTGTTCAAGAATATAGCCTTCAACCGCCCGAGGGACCTGATAGCAGATCGGTCGGCCCGTCCTTACTCGCTCCCTTAAACTGCTGCTGGCAACGTCCAATTCAGGCATATCGAGCACGATAACCCGCTCTCGTACACCCGGCAACTCCTCTTCCAGGACTTCCCAATCAATCTCTACGTCGTGGCGACGCAGCGCAACCAGCCGGCAGTTGTGCACGAGCCATTCCGGCTCATGCCAGGTCGGTAGGTCCCGCAGACTGTCTAATCCCATCAGAAAATAAAGCTGCGCCTCCACACCGACCCGCTTGCGAAAGAGTCGCAGCATATCCGAGGTGTAGTGGGGTCCGGGACGTTCAGCGTCAATCAGACTGATGCTGATCTCGTTGTCGTCAGCAATCGCCAGGCGGCACATCGCCAACCGGTGATGTAGAGAAGATATGGGGTTGTCCGGCTTATGCGGGGGATCCCCGGCCGGCGCCAGAACGATCTGGTCCAACTGCAACTGAAACCGGGCCTCCGCCGCCAGAATCAGATGGCCTATATGAATCGGGTCGAATGTGCCTCCAAAGACACCGATCCGATTGCCGTCCAGACTGACTTCAGAATTCATCCCTCGAATGACCACGCCCCACCGAAATCGGGCGCACGCCGCGCTCTCCTAACCGATTTCTTTTTTTCTCTTGGCGACCGAAAACCTGCGACCGGGCGCTTTTCACCGACGCCATCACTCTCCAAGCGCGTTCTCGAATCCCCACACCAACTCGATTCCGCCGAACTGCACCGTATCTCCGTCGCTAACGCCCTGCTTTCGCAAAACATCCGATATCCCCATCGCCGCCAGGATGCGCTGGAACCGCAATCCGGACTCGTAGTAGTCCCAGTTCGTCATCTGTGCCACCCGCTCGATCGCAACGCCCTCCACCCGCCAAAGATCCTCCTCCAAACGAGTAACTTGAAATGAGTGTTCGTCTTCCACAGGCGAAAGCGTCGGCAACTCTTCCACTTCTTTCGTCGCAACCGACGATGGCAGCCTATCCAGTTGCGCCTTTACTTCGTATAGGAGTTGCTGAACGTTCTCCCCGGTCACCGCGCTTATGGCAAGAAATGGGCTTCCTGTAGCGGCCAGCGCCGATTGCAGGCGCGGCAGGACCTCACGCGCCTGAGGCAGATCGATCTTGTTCAGAACAATCAATTGGGGGCGCGTCGCCAGGGTTGGGTTGAAAAGCCTCATTTCCTGGTTGATGACCTCGAAGTCACCAGCCGGATCAGGGCTTGCTCCGTCAAGAAGGTGGACCAGCACACGGCTGCGTTCAACATGCCGCAGAAACTCCAAGCCCAGGCCGACCCCATCGTGCGCGCCCTCCAGCAGTCCCGGAATGTCCGCAAAAACAATCTGGACGTGATTCACCTCCGCCACGCCCAAGTTGGGTACAACTGTAGTGAAAGGATAGTCGGCTATCTTGGGGGTGGCCTGGCTGATGACGCTCAACAATGTCGATTTGCCCGCATTGGGCACACCCACGATTCCTGCATCCGCTACGATCTTCAGTTCCAGCTCCAGCCAGCGTGCCTCGCCAACTTCGCCATTCTCAGATAGTCGCGGCGCCCGGTTGCGCCCGCTCTTGAACGCAGCATTTCCTCGACCCCCACGGCCTCCCCTGGCGACCAGAGCCTGCTGCCCGTCCCGTACCAGATCAGCAACGACCGAGTCAGTTTCGGCAATGCGCGCGATTGTTCCCACCGGTACCGAGATCAACAGATCCTCTCCGGTCGCGCCCGCCTTCTTGGTGCCGCCGCCGTGCTTACCGCGTTCAGCACGGAAATGGACCTGTCTCCGAAACGGCTGCAGCGTGTTCATGCTGGGGTCGGCGACGATATAAACATTCCCGCCCCGGCCGCCATTCCCGCCCGCAGGCCCTCCCATAGGCACAAACTTCTCGCGGCGGAAAGCGACAATGCCGTTGCCGCCAGCACCGGCCTGCACATGGATCTTTGCTCGATCAAAAAACATGACTGTAGCTGCTCTTACTTGATGGTTCGCGGCACTTGGTCAGCAACCGGCGGAGCTCACTGCTTTCGTTCAGTTTCCTCAATTCTAACGGAGGCGATCTCCCTTCCACAAGAAATTGCCCCGGTCGAGTCCGGCGGTATAATTGTACCGCGTAACGCATAGGCTGAAGACCGCCTTTCCGCGGTCCACAACCTGCCGCCTTCACCACCAGTGTGTAGCCGGTACAATTCTTCCGGCTGGGTGCCATCAATGTCGAACGCGCAGATTATCGTTGAAATTGACGAAAAATACCAGGAGCCTGTCGAGGAGGCTTGGCTGGAGGCCGCAGCGCGGGCAACACTGCGCGCCTGCGGGCGGGACGCGTTATCCCTTTCAATTCTGGTCGTGGAAGATGAGGAACTGCGGCGCTACAATCGCCTCTACCGCCAGCAGGATGCGCCGACCGACGTATTGAGCTTCGCTGTCCAGGAAGGATCTCAACTCTCTGCGGAGATGCCCGACGCCTTGGCAGCCCAACTGGATGCCGAACTGGGCGATCTGCTGCTGGCCTTCCCCTACGCCTCTCGCCAGGCCGAGAGGCACGGCCATTCGCTCTCCGCTGAACTGCAGCTGCTGGTTGTCCACGGTACACTGCACCTGCTTGGTTACGATCATGACACCGAATCCCGGCAGGACGAAATGTGGCGCAAACAGTCTGAAATCCTCAGTTCACTAACAGCCGAGGATCTTACGCCCCGGCTGACCACGCCGGACTGGTAGATGAAGCGCCCTGACCGCGCTGGGAGCTTTCGCCAGAGTATCGCCTTCGCCTGTGCCGGAGTGCGACACGCTCTACAAAGCCAGCGCAATCTTCGCATTCACGTCTCCATAGCTGCCGCGGTCGTCATCGCCGGTACTGTCCTCCGTATCAGCCGGTCAGAGTGGGCCATAGTCGTCACCCTGATCGCGCTGGTCATCGGCTTGGAGCTTCTCAATTCGGCTATCGAAGCCCTTGTGGACCTGGCCTCCCCTGAACCGCATCCCCTCGCCAAAGTGGCAAAGGACACCGCCGCCGGCGCCGTCCTGGTGGCAGCGTTGGGCAGCGTCGCCGCCGGTCTCGTTATCTTCTTGCCCCGCCTCTGGCAGCTCATAGCTTGAGACCGGTTCCCACTTACAGGACCGCCGGCCCAGTCGAAGATATATTACTCCACGTTTTCCCTTATGCGCTCCGGCAGCTTCAGAATCGCAGGCACGCCAGCAAAAGCGATCAGTCCGCTGATCAAGAATGCAGTCTCAAGCCCAAACTTGTCCGCTAAACTGCCAAGCAACCACAATGCGGGCGACCGGATTACAAAGTTTGCCATCAGAAAGAGGCCGTTTGCCAGCGCCCGATTCTGTCGAAAACTGTCCTGCACAACCGCCAACAACACGGCAGATGGCGAAAGCATCGTAAACCCAAGTGGCAACAGAAATGCGAATAGCAACCAGCCTGAACTGTTAAGGAAACCTAGGAAGAGGATCGGCGACACCAGAAAGAGAACAAACAGGATCCGTCTTCGCCCTACCCAGTCGCTGGCCGTGCCCATAGTCAGGGCGCCCGCTACACCCGCCCCTTCCAAAAGCGTTAACGACAGCCCCGCAATCTCGAACTCATACCCCTTCACATCCTGCATGAATATTGGCAAATAGGTCGTCATTGAAATCGACATAAAGACGCGCGCTGCCGTGATCCAGAGTAGGGGAGGGTAAACTTTTCGCGCAGCTGGCAACAACCGTTGCAGGGAAAGCACACCACCCTGTGCAGGCTTGGCGGAGACCCCGCGCAGTCGCCAAAAGAGGAAAATCGAAGCCAGCCAGCCAAACACTGCCACCCGCCATATCCCCTCAAGGCCAAACCAGCTGATGGCTGCAATCACGACCACTGGCCCCACCGTGCGCCCCAGTTCTCCGGCGGCCATAAAAAAACTCATGCCGGTTCCCACTCGGTCACCCGATATTCGCCCGATCATCGCCGGCGCCGGCGCATGAAAGACAGCCGAGCTCAGGCCTCCAACTAAGAGTAGTAGTGCCAGCAGAACATAGCTGTTCGCCAGCCCCAGCAAACTACACACGCTGGCGGTCGCCGCCGGAGCCAGAATGATGAAATATCGTAGACTGACCCTGTCGGCTGCATGGCCTATAAAAGGTTGCAGCAGACTGGGAATCTGCATGAAGACCGCCAGGCCCCCGATCGCAGCGTAATCGGCCGCCAGCTTTTCCCGAATTAACGGGAGCAAAGGAGGGATAAACGCTGTGAAAATGTCGTGGACAAAATGGCCCGATACAATTGTCAGCACCTCTCGGGTCTGAAACTCCTTGCTTTCCGATGGCTCAATGCTGTCAGTTTCTGGATCTACAGGCTGGTCTACTGTAGCTGCCATGGGGAGTTCTGTTCCTGTGTGGACCCTTCTTTTTTCGCCTCAGGGCAAGCAGACAACCGGCGGAGGGAAAATCAGGTGAGTATCGGCTGATTGTAACATCAGTTCAGTAGATGACAAGCACCCGAATCCAGTCCCTACGTTAGCAATCCATATTCCCTGAAGAGGACACTTTCCTTCGGCTCCTAATCTGCACACATTAGTTTCCCGACGTTCACGGTTCGAACAGCGAAACCCGGGTATGTGGCACTTCCGACAGATTTCGCGCACTTGACACGCCCAATCCCCTATTCTATATTGTTGTCAGTTTCACCTCGGCCAGAATCTGAGTGAACTTACTTCGATCTCTGACCGGATGAACCCTTATCGCTTGTCACCCAAAGGAGATCATCATGATCAAGAGCCGAGTAAGTCGTCGAGACTTTTTGACCTTGTCAGGCGTCACTGCCGCCGGAGCAGTCCTCGCCGCCTGCGCACCGGGGCCCGCAGGGGGAACCGCGTCTGACGACGATGAAATGCCCGCCGCCGAAGGCTATACGGTCGTCTATACCTACCCCCACCCGGATACCAACATGCTCGGCGGCAATCAAAGGCTGATTCTCGAACGCTACGACTCTATGGTGCCGGACACAGACGTACAGGTGGAGCTCAAGACCGGCTACGAGATGTCCCGCGTTCAAGCCGACCTCGCCGCCGGCACGGCGCCCGACCTCTTCTGGGCCGGTTACACCTCTGTCATCCAGGCCATTGACGAGGGTCTGATCGTCAATCAGCAGGACTACATGGAAGCCTCCGGCGTCGACTTCGATGACTTTGTCGATGGCATCGAAGCCATCTACGCCCCGCCGACCGTCGGCGGACACTTCTGGGGCATGCCCTACGAACAGGTCGTTGTCCTCTTCGCCTACAACGTCGCCGCCCTCGAAGAATCCGGCATGGAACCGCCGCCCAAGGACTGGACCTGGGACGAACTCATCGAATGGGGTGTGGCAGTGACCCGCGACGTTAACGGCAATCGCCCCAATGAAGATGGCTTTGACGCCAATGAGGTCGACATCTGGGGCGTCGCCTACTGGCAGCACTTCGCCATCCAGGAATATCTGCCCTGGACCGCTGGCCAACTCTACGTTGACGAAACTCGCACAAAAGCAACAATCAACAACGACGGTGTCCGCGATTCCCTCCAGTACTTGCGCGATGCCTATGCCAGTGGAGCCGCCACCGAGAAACCGCCCGAAAAAGGCCTTGTTTCGGGCAAAGTCGTATTCCAGGAAGTCGGAAACTGGGGCCTGCTCGACTTCGAAAAGCAGATCGGAGAAGGAGGACTCGGCGCCCTTTACACGCCCAGCCATCCCGTGCACCAGATCACCGCAACCCCTTGGTACGACAAAGAGCTGTGGATGCCCGTCCAGGACGACAAAAATCGTGAAGCTGCCGCTTATGAGTTCTCCGAGTGGTGGGCGCTTGGCGATCCCTATCTCGAATTCTGCCTCGAGACCGGCTACTTCCCCTTCACCAAGAGTCACTTCGCCGACCAGCGATGGCTTGATGCAATTGAAGGCAAAGAATTCATGCAGGTCGCTGGCGAGATGCCCGCCTACGCCACCAATACCCGCTTCTGGGCCCTCTTCAAGGGCGCGCAGGAGGCCCAGCAGTCCATGTACGAGCTGTGGGATCTCGCCGTGCATACCGATGAGGATCTGGAAGTACTGATGGCCGCCGCCGAAGCCGAGGTGCAAAGAATTATCGACAAGTACAACTAGCAGCGGGCCGCGTATTCGAACTGAACCTGGGGACGGGGGCGACCTGGCCCCCTCTCCCCAGGGTTGCCCGTCTCGCAAATGGCCGCGGTACGATCACAGCTTCCTTCGTTCTCAACGATACTCACAAGCAATCGATGGTCTGGGCCCGCTCCAACTCTGGCTCAAATTCTGCACGCAGGCAGTACTCTGGACGCTCCCTCGGTCTTGCTCTGCAAGTCTCATACGAATTTGGCCGACCGGAGTGCACAGCGCCACTACAGCCCCAACTTCGCTGAACCGAGTTCCGGTTGAGCGATCGGTACGCGAAGTCAGTTTCACACAACAGCTGAGGAGACAGAGATGAATGCACTGAGCAGACGAAGCTTTCTGAAAGCCGCATCAGGCGCGGCAGGTATCGGCCTGCTGGCCGCTTGCGCCCCCGTAGCCGCGCCTGCCGACTCCGGCGACATGGGGGCGGACGAACCCCAAGAGATGGTCGCCGAACTTGAAATGTGGACCGAGATGGCGACCGTTCCCTGGTTAGGCGCGATGGACGAAATCGTCGAAAGCTTCAACAACGCCAACCCAGGCATCCACGTCACTCACAGCGGTTTCTCCGGCCTGGCCTACGAGCAGGCTACCAAGACCGCCTTTGCCGGTGGCGCTGTGCCCGATTTCCTTCAGACCGATGCCGGACCGGGCGCGCTGTCCGCCTTTATCGAGGCCGACCAGCTCTTGGACCTCACCGACGTCGTCGAGGAAAGCAAGGGGGCCATCTACCCCGACGCCCTCGACTCGGTCCTTTACAAAGACCGTTACTGGGGCGCGCCCTGGGCCATGACGGTGGCCAACCTGATGTACTACAATGCCGACATCCTCGCTGAACACGGCGTCGACCCCGCTACCCTGACGACCTGGAGCGCCTTCACCGACGCCTGCCAGACCTTCCAGGATGCCGGTGTCACACCCGTCCTGATCGGCGCCAAAAACGCATGGCCCGGCGGCCACTGGGCCCAGCATCTCTACATCAGGACTTTCGGCGTCAAAGGCTCGGTCGACCTCTTCCTCCGCGGCCTCGATGTCAACCACGAGTCCCCTCTGCGATTCACCGATCCGGCCGGCGTACGAGTATGGGAGCTGATCAAGGAGCTCCTGGACAGCGAATACTACTCCAGAGGCGTGCTCTCCGACGACTATCCCGCCGCCTTTGGCAAGCTCTTCCGCGGCGACGGCGCCTTTTTCCAGACCGGCGGCTGGCTGCTGGGCGAATGGTTTGCCCAGGAAAATCCCCAGATCGACCTCCAGTTCATGCTCATGCCGGCCATCGACGATATCGCCGAGAGCAACGCTGACGAAGTTTCCTTCAACGCCCGCACGCTGATCGTGCCCAAGGAATCGGCGCATCCCGAAGAGGCCCAGGTCTTCGTCAAGTGGTACCTGCAATCCGAGGATCCGCACAGGATCTGGTACAAACATCTGCCCGGCGAGGCGCCTCCTATGCCGCTAACGTCGCCGATGGAAAATCTGCGGCCGGAATCATCCCGGCTCATCGACCTGCTGGACAGCGCACCGGCCCTGACCATCATGATAGAGCGCGCCATGGACTACAACATCGGCCAGGAGATCCTGTGGCACGGCTCCAGCGGTGTGCTGAGCGGCGCGCTCTCCCCCGAGGAGGCCGCCGAACGCGCCGAGAACCTGGTGCTCGAATGGCGCGAGGCGCGCATGTAGCTCTTGCTACAGGAAGAATGTTCGCAGTTCTTTCCGACAAGGAGTAGGAATGCGGCGCTCTACGCTGACGGGCGGGTCAGAAAAGGGCCCGCGTACGGGTCGCTATGACGGACGCTTCGCGCTGATCCTCATAGCGCCCGCCTTCTTCTTCTACACGATCTTCCTCATCCTGCCGCTTTTCGGCACGGTGGTGATTGGCTTTACCGACTGGACAGGCATCAGCTTTTCCACTCTCAGATTCACCGGTCTTGAAAACTTCATTCAAATGGCCGGTGACGAGTTCTTCTGGGGCGCATTCCGCAACAGTTTTCTCTTCGTTGTCTGTTGCCTCCTCGTCCAGGTCGGCGTCGCTCTCCTCTTCGCCATCATTTTGGAGTCCGGACCCAGGTTTGCCAAGTGGTTCCGTAGTATCTTCTTCGTTCCCTTCGTGATCTCGCTCGTCGTTATTGGGATCCTCTTCAACTTTCTGCTCGATCCGACCATCGGAATTGTCGACGTCCTGCTGCGTTCAGTCGGTCTCGATGGGCCCAAATTCGGCTGGCTCGGCACCACTACGCTCAACGTCTTTGTCGTGATAGCAGTCCATATCTGGCGCAATTTCGGCTTCACCATGTTCCTGCTCATCGCCGGCCTGCAGGCCATCCCCCGTGAGCTTCAGGAGAGCGCCCGCCTCGACGGCGCCACCGCGTGGCAGCTGACCACGCGGATTACAGTCCCCCTGCTGCGCGAAGTGCTCGTCGTTGCCTCAGTCATCACCTCGATCGACGCCATGCGCGTCTTTGATCTCGTCTACACACTGACTGGGGGCGGCCCCTTCCACAGCTCCGAGACGGTCGTAACCTACATCTACCAGCTCGGCCTCGGCGGCGCTCGCACACAACATGGTTACGCTACGGCCATCGCGCTTGTGCTCGTCCTGGTAATCATCGGTATGTCCATTCTTCAGTTCACCCTTGCCCGCGCCGGCAGGGGAGCCGTCTCCAACTGAGGTATCTGTAATGGTATTTCGTGAACTCAGTCTGCCGGTCAGGCTTCTCTTCTACCTGTTCCTGGTCGTCGCTGCCGTCAGCATCCTCTATCCCTTGACATGGATGTCCTACACCTCGCTCAAGACCAATGAAGAGGTCATGCTCTCCCCCTTCGGCCTGCCGACCCGCATCTCTTTCGAAAACATCGCCGAGGCCTGGCAGACCGGGAACTTCACCCGCCTCTATGCCAACAGTATCCTGATCGCAGTCGTCTCCGTCATCGGCATCATTACCATTTCGACCACCGCTGCTTACGGGCTGGCCCGCTATCACTTCACCGCCAATCGACCTCTCTTCCTCTATTTCCTGGTCGGCATGGCCGTGCCCACCCAGGCGCTCATGGTGCCCAGCTTCAAGTTGATGGCCATCCTCGACTCCTGGACCGACGCCCTGCATCTGCCTATCCCCCTGCTCAACAGCCCCCTCGCCGTCATCCTTACCTACATGAGCTGGTCCTCCCTTGCAATCATCTTCATTCGCGCCTACTTCATTTCGATTCCCCCCGAACTGGAGGACGCCGCCCGCGTCGACGGGGCCAGAGAGTTGCAGATCCTGCGCCATGTCATGGTCCCTCTGGCCATGCCGGCGATTGCAACCATGACCATCTTCTATTTTGTCTTCTTCTGGAACGACTTTCTCTGGCCCCTAATCTACCTGCACAAGCATACGCTGCGCACAATTCCTCTGGGTATCATGCACTTCGAGGGCAAATACGTAAGTCTCTGGAGTCTACAGGTGGCGGCCCTCTCGTTGGCGGCCTGGCCTCCTATCTTCATCTATGTACTGTTCCACCGCCGCATCCAACGCGGCCTGACCGAGGGTGCCCTGAAGTTCTGAAATGGGCTGTTCTCTCTAAGCATCTGGGCACGACGGCAAGAGTTGCCTGGACCTTGCGCAGGAAGGTGAATCTCACTTATGGCAAATATTTCTCAAGCTAGCACTGAGACTCCGCAGATGCGTCCCAGCCGGTTTCGTCTGCCGCCCGGGGAGGCGTGGAGGGAAAACCTCTACGGATATCTCTTCATCTCGCCCTGGATTCTGGGCTTCGTCCTCTTCTTGGCAGGACCTCTCCTGGTCTCACTCGGGCTGATGTTTACCGAGTACGCCGGCTTTAAGAAAATAACCTATGTAGGTCTGGCGAACTTCGAGGAACTGATAAAATTTGACATCCGCTTCATCGGCTCACTGCGCGTCAGCGCTGTCTTTGCCTTCTGGACGGTCTCTCTGGCAATCATCATCTCGCTGGCCATGGCGCTTCTTCTCAATCAGCGCTTCAAAGGACACACCTTTTTCCGCGGCCTGTTCTACCTGCCGGCCGCGGTCAGCGGTGTCGCCATGACCTTCGTCTGGGCCGCGATGTTCGAGAAGGACTACGGGATGTTCAACCAGATTCTGCGTATCTTCGACTTCGATCGCGTCGCATGGCTGACATCGATTGAGTGGGCCCTGCCCTCCTATATGATCATGCGCCTGTACGGCGTCGGGCATTATATGGTGATAATGCTCGCCGGCCTGCAGAGCATACCGGACGATCTTCACGAAGCCGCCAAAGTCGACGGCGCCAACGGCCTGGCCCTCTTCCGCCATATCACCTTACCCCTTCTGTCGCCGACCATCTTCTTCCTCATGATCGTCGGTATGATCGGCTCGCTGCAGGTATTTACCGAGGGCTTCATGTTGACCCAGGGGGGGCCGGCGCGTTCCACGCTCTTCTATGTGCTCTATCTCTACATCGTCGCATTCACCGAAAGGCGTTTCGGTTACGCCAGCGTGCTGGCTTGGCTGCTCTTCCTGATAATAATGGGCTTGACCTTACTTCAGTTCTGGCTGGCCCGGCGTTGGGTTCACTACGAGTCGGAGGAGGCATAAATGGCAACGGATATCAGACAAGCCGATAGTTCTTGGACATACCGCCGTGCCTTGCGGCTGGCCCTGAACTATCTGATCGCCATCGCGATCGGTATCATCATGGTCTTTCCGCTGCTGTGGATGTTCTCGGGCGCCCTCAAGACAAAGGAATTGCTGCTCGAAGAGACCGTCATCAATCTGATCCCGCCGCTGCCATGGCAGTGGCATAACTTCATCGATGCCTGGACCGCCTTGGCCTTCACCCGCTTCCTAATAAACACGCTCATCATCACCGTGGCCTCCATGTTCGGCGGGCTGCTTTCCGCCTCCATGGTGGCATACGGCTTTGCCCGCCTGCGCTTTGTTGGACGAAACTTCCTGTTCTTCATCGTGCTGGGCACGATGATGGTCCCAATGCAGGTTACGGCGATTCCCACTTTTCTGCTCTTCCACCGCCTGGGTTGGCTAAATACTTACCTGCCGCTTATCGTGCCTATGTGGATGGGCGGCGGCGCCTTCTACATCTTTCTGCTGCGGCAGTACATAATGACCATCCCCACCGAGCTCGACGATGCCGCCAAAATCGATGGCTGCTCCCCCATCGGAATCTACCGTCACGTCATCCTGCCAAACATCGGCCCGGCGCTCGCGGCGGCCTCGATTTTCCTCTTCCTCCATTCCTGGAACGATCTGTGGGGGCCGCTGATCTACCTGACAGACGATAACACCTGGACGCTTGCGCGCGGCATGTTGACCTTTAAACGGACACTGGCCGAATTCCGCCACGGCGGCGGACTGAGGCAGTACCAGATTCACTGGTTCCTTTCCCTCGGCACCATGACCATGTTGCCCGTTCTGTTTATCTATCTCGTTCTTCAGCGCCATTTCGTGAGCGGCGTTGTAACTTCCGGCCTAAAAGGATAGCTTGTTTGCCTATCTGTCGTGTTCGGGCTGGCAACCCGCGCACCTATAGCGAAAGGACGGTGTATTCAGTGATGATGCTACGACTCTCGCTTCCATTCGTGATGGCCGCGCTTCTCCTACTTTCAGCCTGCCAGGACGCCCCCAACGGAGGCGACTTGTCTCCGGAGGCCGGTATCTCCAGTGCTGAGCAGCAAAAGCCTGCCCCGGCCGAGTCTGCCGCAGATGCTACAGCAACTGTCCCGTCGACTGCCACACCTTTACCCGCACCCACTGAAACACATACCCCTTTTCCGACCTCCACGCCAACTGAAACGGCGACGTCAACGAATACACCTACCGCTGCCCTGACCGTAACCGCTGATCCGCCCCAGCCCACGCCGACTGCAACCGCCACAATTTCGCCGCCTCAACCGACGGAAACTCCCACACCTGCGCCGACAGCCACCTCCACGCCTACCAGTACGCCGGTTCCAGCGGCCGTCTTCATCCGCAGCCACACCACCTACCCGTCAGGATCGCAATTGGTGCTGGTTGGCGAAGTGGTGAATGGTGCAGCTTACGAGGTGTTCGGCGTCCGCGTGCACGCCGAATTCTTTAGCAGCAGCCGCGAATCGATCGCCGCCTCCGAAACGATGGCGGTCTTTGGCAAGCTGGAAGTTGAACGGCCGGCTCCGTTCCTCGTGTATGTAAACGTCGATCCTTCCGCCGTAGAGCGCTACGAATTGAGTCTTTCCTACGATGATTTCAGCATCGTTGAGTTTCGCGATCTGGAAGTTTCGGCTGTTACCATCGTTGAGAGGGAGGGACGCACCGCCATCGTCGGAAGGCTGCACAACCCTCATGAAACTGCTCTGACTTCGGTTGTCGTGGCCGCCACCTTCTTTGACGACGCCGGCGAAGTCGTGGACGTTGTGGAACTGTCCATGTTCGGAGAAACAATCACGCCCGGCGCCGAACTTCCTTTTGAAATCCCCCTGCAGGAAGTGGGCAGAGCGTTCACGAACCTGCGCGTGCAGGCCCAGGGTCAGCTGAGCCTGTTCTGAGAAAATACCGTTTCGCTGCCCGCTGCGGCCTCGTTACTGCTTTGGGCGCGCAACGCCCCTCCGCGGCTACTTGCGCAGTGCGGAGGGGCGCTGTCAGACTAAGTCTTTAGAACTGAACTATCCGTCAGCCGGAGTCAGTGCAGATACGAGCACGCTGACACGGTTGTCCAGCTCAGAACTCTCCAATACCACATTCGACGGATCAACGACGACCTGCAGGGTACGTTCGCCCAAACCGCCCGCCGCCCGGAATATCGTGCGAACCGTGACCTCGTCACCCGCGGCAAGACTCTCAACCGTCTGAGGCGAGCCAAGCAGGTTCAGATTGTCGGTCTCATCCAGGACATGGACCGAAAATCCGCCCACGTCCAGGCTGCCCTCATTGCGAACCGTTGTCGCAACCACTACCAGGTCCCCTTCACTGGCCCGTGTCACGTTTACCTCGACTTCTTGGGCATTTAGAGCAAGATTAGTCGCCGTCGCATTCTCTTCGCTACCGTCGGACGATGCTACACTGCCCGAGTCTGATCCTTGACTGTTCCCTTGCGCTGACGTGCTGAATCGCAATGTGCGCTCGGCGGAATTGTCGTCCTCGTCCGTCTCACCTATCGTGTCCTCGGGGTCGGCGGTCACTCGAATGGTGCGATTGCCATCCAGGTCGCTCGTGTCGAAGGACAATACTGCCAGCTCGCGCGCACCGGGCTGAATTGGCTCTGATATCGTGAACTCGCCGATTTCAACCGCTTCCTCTTCAGTGGCGTCCTCAAACAGGACGACCACGTTTTCCGCCACCGTCTTACCCTGGTTGCGTACTACCGCGGTAATCGTGACCGGGTCTCCAGGTTCGGGTACGGCCGGGAAGAAGCGGATGTTTGAAGACAGGACCGTCAGATTCGGTGCATCATCAGACGCCTCCGAAACTGTGCGGACATTCAGGACCAGCTCTACCCTGTTATTCTCCTCGTCCAGCTCGTTCACTGCATCTTCCGAATCAGCGACCACACGGATCTTGCGCTCACCGGCTTTGCCCTCGGTATCGTAGGTTACCGATACCGTCGTACTGTCATTTGCGCCCAGCTGGTCGATCCGCTGCGGACCGCCGATGGGCCTGGGCACCCGTTCCGTCACATCCAGGAAGCGAACGACGAAGCCGCGGGCGTTGGCGTTGCCCGTGTTAGAGACCGTCGCTGAGATGGTCGTATCCGTGCCTTCCACAGGTTCTTCGGGATCGAACTCAACATCCTCTTCGCTTACGACAATGTCGGCCAGCTGCGGCGGCGAGATGAAGAGCCCTCGCGTCGCCTGGTTGTCCCGCTCATTCATCTCGGCGATGACATTGTTGGGGTCGACGACTACCCGGATCTGACGGCTTCCAGTCTCACCGGTGTCGGTGAAGGAGACCTCGACGGTGCCGCCACCTCCGGCAGGAACCGCATCCAATAGCTGTTCCGTACCTATCGGCGCCGACCCGCCGCCTGTCACGTCCAGAACCTGTACGATGACGTCGTGCGCCGTTTCGGTACCATTGTTCAGCACGGTGGCCGAGACCGTGACAACGTCGTGGATCTCTGGAGACTGCGGGACAAACTTGATGTTGCCTGACAGCATCGCCAGGTTCGGAGCCATCGCAGACTGAACCGGTAAGGTAACTACCGTCTGATTGTCCTCTTTGCTGCTCTCGCGTATGAAGTTGTTCGGATCGACAACGACTCGGATGCGTCGGTCGCCCGGCCTGTCGAGCGTGTCATATATAATGGGAACCGTAGCGCTGGACCCTGCCGCCAGGTAGCCCACGACGTAAGGCTGGCCGATTGGTACGGCGCCTGCCTCGGTAACGTCCAGGAACTGGACCACCACGTCGGTAGCATCCTCGACTCCGTCATTCAGAACGATCGCCCGAATCAGGACCCGGTCCCCTTCGGTCGGAGCGGCAGGATTGAACCCCACATTGCGGGGCTGTACGATCAGGTTCGGGGCGGCCCGCTCGAGCACTTCTACCGACTTACTCGCCGCATTGTCGCTTTCAGAGCCTTCCTCTATGAAGTTTCCAGGGTCGGCCGTCACCGTGATTCGACGTTGGCCTTCCCGTTCAGTCGTGTCGTAGACCACGCCCACGGCCGCGCTGCCGCCGGACGGGATCAACGATATCGTTTGTGCCGCCCCAATCGGAACGCCGGGCCGCTCAGTTGCATCCATGAACTGCACATCCACGTCGCGAGCCGGCGCGCTGCCGTGGTTGACGACTACGGCGGTGAGGATAATCCTCTGTCCTTCGCGCGGCGACTTCGGCGTGATCGCTACGTTGCTGCTCTTGACAGACAGGTTCGGCAACGGCTGCGACGCCATCCTCAATGCAGCGGACGCTCTGTTATCCGTCTCTTTCGTCTCCGCAATGTAGTTATTGGGATCGACGATCACCTGAACTCTCGGATCGTCCTTGCCGGTCGTATCAAAGACAACCTGCGCAACCCCACTGCTGCCGGCCGGTATCCTGTCGATTATCTGCGGTTCGCCGATCGGTACGCCCTGCCCGCTTCCTTCCACAAACTGCACGATCACCTCAACGGCGTCCCCGCCGCCTTCATTCAGAACGGTGGCATTGATCGTGACCTGATCGCCATCCACCGGTCTGGTGGGATGGAAGCCTACGTTGTTTGATGAGATAACCAGATTGGGAATCGCAGGCGGGTTGATCGAGATCGCGGCTTCGGCCTGATTGTCTGTTTCGTCGGACTCTGAGATCAGATTTCTTCGGTCGGCCACAACCCGGATCTTGCGCTCGCCTGACAGGCCGCGGCTGTTCAGGACAGTCTCCGCTATTCCGCTGCTCCCCGCGGGAATCGAGGCAATCAACTTCCCTGATCCGATCGGAACGGCCTCGTCCTGTGTCACATCCAGGAATTGGACGTCGACCTCGCCAACGTTCTGGCCACCCTGGTTGAGGATGACGGCCTGCACTCGAATCTCATCGCCCGAGTTCGGATTTGTCGGGGTGAAACTGATATTGGCCGCCTGCACGGACAGATTGGGCGAGGTCCCCCGCGCTATGAGCAGGGTCTTGCTGGCGGTGTTGTCCGTCTCATCGCTCTCTGTAATGATCGACAAGCTGTCAACACTGGCCCTGATGCGCCGCTCTCCCGAGCGCCCCGCGGTATTGAATGTCACGCTTGCGATGGCACTGTCGCCGGCAGCAATCGTGGCCAAAGTCTGTATGTCGCCGATCGGACTCAGCCGTCCGCCGGTTACGTCGGTGAAGTGTATCTGAACGTTCTCGGCGGCGGCCGCGCCGTTGTTTACGACGGTCAGCGAGATGATCACTTCGCTGCCGGCCGAAGTCGTCGGCGGATTGAATCCGATGTTATCTGAGAGCGCCACCAGGTTCGGCGTCGGCGCAGCCTCCACCTCCAGACTGCGCGTGCCCTTGTTGTCGATCTCATTCGTTTCGGCAATGAAGTTGCCGGGGTCGGCGACTACCCGCACCTTGTAGGTGCCAGCGGCCGCTGGAATCGCGAACTTCACCGTCACTACGCCGCTGCCGCCAACCGCGATCCTGTCCAGTTCCTGTGCCTCTCCGATGGGAACCGGGCGCCCCGCGCTCACGTCCTCAAACTGCACAACCACATTTCTGGCAATAACGTCGCCATCGTTGCGAACGACCGCCAGTATCGTCACCGTCTCGCCAACACGCGGATTGGCCGGGCTGAAACCGATATTCTCGGCCAGCACCACCAGGTTTGGCATCGGTTCAGGCTCGAGGGTCAACAGCCTTGTGGCCGTATTGTCCTCTTCGCTCGATTCCCTGATGCGATTGTTGGCATCAACCAGCACCTGGATCTTTCGGTTGCCTATCGGTCTGTCGACCGAAATGGACTCTGTGATGGTTACCGCGGCGGTGCCGCTGCTGCCAACCCCGATCACCTCAATTGTCTGCTCGCTGCCCAGCAGGCGGGCTTCGCCGCTGGTCACATCGAAGAACTGGACAGAGACATGCTCAGCCGGCGCCGATCCGTTGTTGCCGACAACGGCCCGTAAGGTTACTTCCTCGCCGCTGACCGGCTGGGCCGGGTAGATGGCAATGTTATTGCTATGGATGAACAGATTCGGCAATGGGGCGCTGCCGACCGTTAACGAAGCGCTTCCTTCGTTGTCGTCTTCACTGATCTCTCGGACAAAGTTGCCGGGATCGGCAACCACCTGAACTGTGCGGGTGCCTTGTCCGCCCGATGCCTTGTATTGCGCAACCGCAACTGCCGAGGCGCCCGGCTCTATGGCCTCAATTGTCTGCTGCTCGCCTATCGGCCTTACGCTGGCCCTGGTTACATCCACAAACTGCACGATCACACCTTCAGCTCGCGAACTGCCTGTATTCAGGATCGTTGCGTAGATGGTCACCGGCGTGCCTGCAGCCACTTCCGTAGCGCTAAAGCCAATGTTATCGTCTACAACGACCAGGTTGGGGGCCGGCCCGTGTGCCACACTCAGCGTGGCCGTGGCGCTGTTGTCCCCCTCACTGGACTCTGCCACCAGATTGTGGGGATCGACCTGCACCTGGATCTTCTGATCGCCGCTGCGGTTGGTCGTGTCAAATCGGATCGACGCCACCCCACTGCTGCCGGGCGCAATCGACGGAATGACCTGAAGCGCTGCAATTGGCGCCGCAGGGCTTCTGTTCGCGTCAAGGAACTGTACCTGCACATCCTGGACTTCAGTGTCGCCCGCGTTCCGTATCGTCGCATATATGGTAACTTCATCGCCTTCCACCGGATTGGAAGGCGCGATGCCGATATTGCCGGAGGAAAGCTCCAGGTTCGGTTCGGTGTCCGACTGCATCGTCAGAGTCTTGCTTGCGCTGTTGTCAGTTTCGTCCAACTCTGTGATGAAGTTATCCGGATCAGCAGTGACGGTAATACTCGGATCGCCAGAACTCGTGCTGGAATCGTAAGTGACTCGCGCCACCGCGCTGCTGCCCGCAGGGATGCTGTCGATCACCTGGTTCAAGGCGACCGGCGTCGTTCTGCCCTCTCTGAACTGGACGATAACGCCTTCTGCGTCGGCCGTTCCGTTGTTAATAATCGTTGCCAGGATCGTAACCTGCTCACCGGGCTGCGGCGACGCCGGGTCGAATCCTATGTTGCCTGCGTCAACGTACAGGTTGGGCGCCGGCGCCTCGGAAACGTTGAGAATCCGGTCGGCGGCATTGTCCGCTTCGTTCCGCTCGGAAACAAAGTTGTTGGGATCGATCACCATGCGGACAGTTCGTTCGCCGTCCTTCTCCTCAGTGTCATACTGAACCTGAACCACGCCGCTGCCGCCAACAGGGATTTCAGCAATCGTCTGAGGCAGGCCGATCGGAACCGCAGCATCCTCATCAGTGACATCAACGAACTGCACCGTAACCGCACGGGCGTCCGCGTTTCCGTTGTTGAGAACCGTCCCGTGTATGGTTGTCTCTTCTCCGGCATGTGGGTCGGCCGGGTTGAAGCCGATGTTTACCGACTGGGCAACCAGATTGGGCAGAAGCTGCTTCTCACCAGGCAGCTGCAGTTTCGCCGTCAACACCTGGACGTCGTCGATATACCAGCCTTCGTTATCGTTAAAGGAGTCGTCTACCGTATCGAACCAGAATCGAACCTGTATCGAGCCGCTTTCGCTCACCGCCTGACTCAGGTCCACATCCCGTCTCGCCCAGTTCCCTTCTGTACCGTGAGACTCGAAGACGGTCTTCCAAGTCGTACCGTCCGTGGAAATCTGGACTCGTGTGCGGTCGAAGCGTGTGTTTCTCTGCAGCTCACTCCACTCGTAGAAGGTGAGCAGCGCGTCGTCAGCGCCCGCGACGTCGATGATACCGGACGTGATCGTGCCCTCATGTTCCTTGCCCGTGTCGTAGTCCCGCTGCCTCTCCCGCCCGTAGTACCAGGAAGTCTCCGGGCTGTTGAAGCGCAGACTCGAAAGATGCCAGAGGCTATCGTCGGCGTCTTCGATCGTCCACTTGCCCGCCCCGCTTTCCATGTCGTCTTCAAAGACGATCGTGCCGGCGCTGGTGCGGGCGATTACGATATTGGAGAGGTCGGATACGTTGCCTACATTGTCCGCCACCCGCAGCGCGAAGTAGTAGGTTGTGTCCGGTTCCAGCCCTGGTACTTCGAGCGCCTCCCTTGATCCGGAAGCGCCGGGAATGGGAACGTTTGCCACCTGTTGCGCAGAGTCCCAGGTGGCGTTCGAGATCGGCGCGGTGTCGTATCTTACATCGTAAGCTGTGGACTGCCCGGTGAAACCATCATCGCCAGTCGCAGTCCAGGAAAGAAGGATCTTGGTCAGGAGTACGCCAGAGGGCGACAGATCCGAAACGGTCGCAGGCGGCGTCGTATCCTTTTCCATCGAGTTGAACAGGTTCAGGCGCCCGTTTGTCAACGTCTTCTTGGACTGTTCAGGCAAGGGATCCACGCCTGACAATATGCGCTGCTTTACCTGATCATTGTTAAGCCCTTCGAATTCCGACCAGATCAGAGCGGCCGCTCCGGTTACATAGGGGGCCGACATCGATGTGCCGCTCGTTGCACCATATCCGGACGGCAGACACATGGGACAACGCCCGTCTGGAATGGTAGAAAGAATGTTTACACCCGGAGCAGCCAGATCGACCCAGTCCTCGCCCCAACTTGAGAAGCCGGCATAAAGATCGTCGTGGTCGGTCGCCGCCACAGCAATGATATTGTCCAGATCGTAGGCGGCAGGATAGAGCTTGCGATTGGAATTGGAATTACCCGCAGAGCAGACATGCAGAGGCGAATCGACTCGCCCCATCGCTTCTCTCAGTGCCCTTGAAGCCCCACCACCGCCCCAACTGCTGTTCGTAACCAGAATGTTCTGCTTCTGCTTCGTGCGCAGGTCGTAAATGTAGTTGAAACATTTGACTGCGTTGGACGTCGTGCCCGAACCGAAGGCTGTGATGAACTTGCAGCCAAGGATTTTGGCATTCCAGCTGACGCCAACGACGCCCTTCCTGTTGTCGCCCGCCGCCGCCGCGATGCCGGCCACATGGGTCCCGTGACCGTAGTCGTCAAGCAGCTTGCCGCTGTTGTTGATCGCATTTATGCCATGGAAGTCATCAACGTATCCGTTGTCGTCGTCATCGATTCCGTTCTCTACGCACCGGCCCACGCCTCTGGGACACTCCTTCGGGTTCGTCCACAGGTTCGCCTGGAGATCTTCGTGTTCAACATGGATGCCGGTATCAATCACAGCAATAATAATATCGTCCGAGCCTGTACTTATCTCCCACGCCTCGAGCGCGTCGATGTCGGCGTCGGCTGTACCGCCAGTCTGACCGGTATTGTGCAGACCCCACAGATTCTCAAACATTGGATCCGAAGGCGGAGTCTCACTGATCTGAAGCAGGTAGTTCGGTTCTGCGTAGGCAACTCTCTCGTCACTCGCCAGCACCTCGATCAGGTTTTCGTCGACGTCGACCGGCACGCCTGCCAGTCGCAGGCCCTGGTCCGCGTCGGTGGGGTCGTTATCCAAATTGTCCTTTTCGGAGAGTCCGTACTCGGCGTAGAAGTCGGAAATCTGGTCGCGGGTAACTGTCTTCTTGAAGCGGATAAGCACCTGCCCCGGCACGTACTCCGCGGCTTCCTCTTCCTGGAGCAACGCCCTCTCGATCCGCTCCTCCCCGATGCTGGAGAGATCCAATTCCCCGGAGCGTAGGCTCGTATCGAGAATCGTCCCAAGCCGGTCGCCGGAAAGGAGGAGGCCGCCGGCCAGACAGAGGACGAGGAACAGCGCAATGAGCGACAACCTTTTCATTTCTGGTCTATCTCCGTAAACTCATCGATCCTGAGCGTTCGTAACAGGATCGTCGTGAAAAAGTATCAGTTTCGGTTACAACAGGTCCGTTTATGTTGACACACATGCAGCGATTTATCAAATGCCATGCCTTTAGCCGGGTAACAAATACTTGTTCTGGTCGCGTCCGGCTATACGTTTCTGGCAGTTCTAAGGGTTGGCGAACAGTACAAAGAAGGGGACAAACTGAGAGGGAACTTCACGTAATTTCGAGCTCTTGCCGCGGTCCCTGCCCGTTCCACAGGATCCTGCTTTCGCCAGCGTAGACGTTCAACCGCTCCCCGCGCAGAAACCCAATCAGGGTGACGCCAAAGCGGCGGGCCACGTCCACCGCCAGATGACTTGGCGCAGACACGGCGCAGACCACCGGCAAGCCCGCCACCGTCGACTTCTGCAGAATCTCGTAGGAGGCGCGACCGCTGACCAGCAGGATGCCGTCGTGCAGGGGCAGCTTGCGCTGCATAAACGCCCAGCCGATCAGCTTGTCGACAGCGTTGTGGCGGCCCACATCCTCGCGCAGGCACACGAGGTTGCCTGCGGCGTCGAATAGGCCGGCCGCGTGCAGGCCGCCGGTTACCTCAAACAGGCCCTGGGCCGCCCGCAGCTTCTCAGGCAGGGAAGTCAGGACGGCCGGACTGACCTTCGGACCCGCAGGCAGGGCTGGGCAGTCACGCATTTCGATGGCGTCGAGACTTGCTTTTCCGCACACTCCGCACGCGCTTGTCGTGTAGAAGTGACGTTCGAGAGTCGCCAACTCCGGCAAGCTCGCAAGGCGCAACCCCACATTAACGATATTGTAGCGCTGGTCCGCGTCGATGTCGGCGTCCACACAGTAGGTGATCCCGCTGACATGTGACGGCTCGGCGACGATGCCTTCGTTATGCAGAAAACCGGCAGCCAGCTCGAAGTCATTGCCGGGCGTGCGCATCGTCACCGCCACCGTCTGCGTTTCGCCGCCAGCCTGCAAGCGAATCTCCAGCGGCTCTTCCGCCGCCAGCTGGTCATCCCGGACTCTGTGCCGCCCACCCTCCACAACCGTAACTCGGGTGCGCACCTTGCTACCAACGCGAGGTATCATTTTGGCTCGCCGAATAGAACTGCTGAGGGAAAAGACTTGCGATACTTATGCGCTTCGGCGCCACAGCGCGGGAAATGCGAGTATTGCTTCTTTGCGTCGAAAGAAACAGGAGTATTTCCGATCGTGAAAGACATACCGAATGGGACAGTATTTCAAGAAACTATGTTGTCATTCCATCTAACACTTCAGACGGTGTTTGAGATGGAACCGCCTCAGAACCTCTCATGTACTGCTCCTGATCTAGCGTGACCAGAGTCGTACCTGGTTGACGGGCCACAGCTACATACACTGAATCACTACCCCGTAACCTGTGCTTTACTGCAATATCGACCGCGAGTTCTGTGATCGTTTCATCCAATGGAAACAGTATCAGGTTTGGCAGCTTCCGAATTCCGTAAGCGAATTCCCTGGCCATCTCTTCATCCTGATAGATTCGGGCTACTGAGGCTGCCAGTTCTGGCAGGAGCAAAGTTGGCTCCATGAGTGGAAGCTGCCGTGTTCGGAACCGTTCCAGCAATACGTGGCTCTGCTCGTGTCCTATCTCGCGATCATTGAAAGCGCTAACAAAAACGCTCGCATCGACTGTATACAATTCAGAAACCAGACACTATCTGCGCATCTCGGACAGTGCATCTATCAAGGACTTCTCTGGCCGAGGCATCTGCGACATCTTTTTGCGCAATTTTTCTAAATCAGACCAGGGATCTTCTCTCTCGTCTGGAACAACACCGCCATTCTCCTCGAACGGAAGCAGAACGCCCACCGGCTTGCCCCGATACGTAATCGTATAGGTCGCCTGTTCCTCTCGCACCTTGCGTATGATTTCTGAAGCGTGAGTCTTTAGGTCTCTAACGCCGATTTCGTGCATTATTGAGTCTCCGGCTTGGTCATTATTGAAGCGATCGCGTAGCAGGCAAAAAAAGTAGCCTATGACGACGGCTTAAGTTCACCCCTTTCGTTCTGCAGCCTCCATCCGAATCAGTCGGCCGCCAACTGCGCCTTCTCCGCAATCGATTCCACATGAACGGGGCAGACCTTCAACTCCGCCGTATGTGTTATCGGATCGTAGCCCGAACCGGTCAGAACGTTGATCGGCACGTCGGCAAAGGAAAAACTGGCGAACACCGTCCCCTGCGGAGAACGCCGCGTCGTCTGCACGCGTACATCAACCGCGCCGCGGCGGCTGCTCATTCGGGCCCAGCCGCCGTCGTGCAGACCGTAGCGGGCCGCGTCGCTCGGATGCACCTCCAGCGTCTCCTCCGGCAGGAGCTCGTTAATGCCCTCCGATCTCCCCGTCTGCGTGCGCGTATGGTAGCTCTCCAGCCGCCGCCCCGTGGTCAGCCAGAGCGGAAACGCTTCATCGATCGTCTCCGCCGGATCGCGGTAGTCGGTGAAACTGAACTTGCCGCGGCCGTTGATGAACTCTTCTTCATGCAGGCGGGGCGTGCCGGGATGCCCCCGGTAGGGGATCGGCCACTGATACTGGCCGTCGTCGGCCAGGTCCCAGTCGATGCCGTTGTAGATGGGCGACAGTTCGCATATCTCATTGAAAATGGGAACCGGTGAATCGTAGTCTAACCCGCTCATGCCAATCCGCTCGGCGATCTGACCGATAATCCACCAGTCCGGTCTGGCCTCACCCGGCGGGTCTACGGCCTTGCGCACGCGCTGGATGCGCCGCTCCGTGTTCACGAAGTGGCCGTCGGTTTCAGCCCAGGACGTCGCCGGCAGCACAACATCCGCCAGCTCCGCCGTCTCGGTCATAAAGATATCGATCACGACGAGGTGTTCCAGGCTCTTCAGCGCATGGATGCAGTGCTCCTGGTCCGGGTCGGAGACGACCGTATTCTCGCCGTCGATGAGCATGGCGAAAATCCTGTCGCCGCACTGGTCCAGGGCCGTCACCTTGGTGATGCCCTTGTCCAGATCGACCTCGCGCCCGTAGGCCTTTGCGAACTTGGCCTGGTTGGCCGGATCATCGACCGGTTGGAAGCCGGCGTAGTTGTTGGGAAGGGCGCCGCTGTCGCCGGCCCCCTGAATATTGTTCTGCCCCCGCATCGGGTTGACCCCGGTGCCCTCGCGGCCGAAGTTGCCTGTCAGCAGCGCCAGGTTGCAAAGGCTCTGCACGTTCTCAACGCCGCAGATGTGCTCAGTTATGCCCAGCGTATAGTAGATGGCGGCTTTGTCGCTCGAGCCGTAGAGGATAGCCGCCTCTTCGATCATCGCGGCCGGCACGCCGGTGATGCTCTCCGCCCACTGCGGCGTCTTTTCCTGCAGATGGTCGACCAGCTCATCATAGCCCTCGGTTCGGGTGGCGATGAACTCGCTGTCGGCCAGCCCCTCGCGCACGATCACATGCGCCATCCCCAGCAGCAGCGCGGTATCGCTGCCCACCCGGATCGGCAGATAGAGATCGGCCATCTCCGCGAGGCGGATGCGCCGTGGATCGGCCACGATCATCTTGGCCCCACGCGCCAGCGCCTTCTTCAGCCGCGTGGCCGCGACCGGGTGCGCTTCCGTCATATTGGTGCCGATGCAGAAGATTACGTCCGGCTTTTCCATATCCGCCAGCGGATTGGACATCGCCCCGCGTCCGATTGTTGCCGCCAGACCGGCGACTGTGGGAGCGTGTCAAGCCCGGCTGCAGTTGTCGATATAGTTTGTGCCGAACCCCACCCGGATGAACTTCTGCATCATGTAGTTGGCTTCGCTGGGCGTGCGTCCGGAGGCGACACCGTAGACCGCGTGTCGTCCATGCTTTTGCTGCACATCCATGAAGCCCTGCGCCGCCCGTTGCAGCGCTTCGTCCCAGCTCGCCCGCTGTAGCTGGCCCGCTTCGTCGCGTACGAGCGGATGGGTCAGCCGGTCCGGGTGATGGACGTAGTCGTAGGCGAACTGGCCCTTGACACAGAGCGCGCCCTGGTTGGCCGGCCCGTCGAAAGCCGGATGCACCGCGATGATGCGGTTGTCGCGGGTCACCAGGTCCAGCGAGCAGCCGACCCCGCAGTAGCCGCAGATGGTCCGGGTTGTCTGGGTGTCAGAGACTGTAGCGTTCATCGAAAAATCCTTTCGACGAGGAGAATGCGTAGAGGCGCGAAGCCTCTTCAGGATTAGCTCCCGCCGGGCTGTGCGCCGTCCCCGGCGAAGCGAAGGGCCTTCTTATCGGCCAGCGCGCCTGTCGGGCAGGTCTGCACACACTGGCCGCAGAAGGTACAGGCCGAGTCCTGCAGATGGCCGCCGAACTCCACCGTAATCTGGGTGGCAAAGCCGCGGTTGGCGATGCTGATCGCGTAGTCACCCTCCTGCTCCGCGCAGACGCGCACACAGCGGTAGCAGGAGATACAGAGGTCGTAGTCCCGAAAAATAAATGGGTTCGGGTCGTCCGGGCGGCTGTGGCCCGACTGTGCGCCGGCAAAGCGGCCGCGGCCGGCGTCATAGTTCTCGACGAGCGTTCCCAGCTCCTGCGAAGCCACGCCCCGCAGCGCGTCCACCGCCACCTCGCGGTTCTCGGAGGCCACGAGCTCCAGCAGCGTTCGCCGCAGCCCTTCCACCTTTGCAGACGCAGTCGTGACCTCCATGCCGTCCTCCGCTTGCGTTGTACAAGAGGCGACAGGCACGCGCTGCCCGGCCACTTCCACCACACACAGCCGGCAGCTGCCGAACGCCTCCAGCCGCGGGTCATAGCAGAGCGTCGGCACGGCCTTGCCGGCGCGCGTCGCGACTTCATAGACCGTTTCGCCCGGTGTGAAGACGATCTCCTCACCGTCAAGCGTCAGGGTTGGCAGTTCCTGCGACTCATTCACCGACTGCATCATCTCTTGTCCGTAATTCGATGTTCACTTCACTTAAGCCATCAGATAGGCGCAAAAAATGTTACTGTAGAAACAGTGCTTCAGACATTGATACCCTTGGAGCGTAATTCCGCTTTGGCTTCCTCCCAAGGGATAGCTTCCTCTCCAATTGTTCGGGAAGCTTCGATTTCTGCGCTGTCTTCCATCACCTCGATCCAGTCCAGAATGTCTTCCCAAATTGAGTAATCGATTAACACGGCCTTTCTCCGGCCCTCTTTACCGACTACCAGTTCTACATTCCCTAGCAGTTCGCGGACGCTTCTATTCATTCGGGGCACCGCCGGCCATGGTTCAACTCCGGAACGCCTCCACCTGCTCGGGGAAGTTCCGCAGCAGACTGTCGCTGACAAATCCGGCGGCTATGCCCAGCCCGCAGGCGCTCAGCTCCAGGACTTCGCCGATGTCGCTGATCTCGCGCCGCCAGGCATCAAGCTCGTCGGGACCGCCGCCGGAAAGCCGTTCCAGCAGGCGCTGCGTACCGATGCGGCAGGGGAAACATTTGCCGCAGCTCTCATGTGCAAAAAACTCCATCGCCTGCCGGGCCGCATCCACGATATCGCGGCTGTCGTCATATACGATCACGCCGCCCGCGCCCAGCATCGCGCCCGCGCCCCGAATACTTGGTTCGTCGAGCGTGACCGACTCCAGCGCTTCGCTAGCCAGGAATCCGCCCGACAGCCCGGCCATTGTCGCGGCCTGAAACGACCGCCCCGGCAGCGGGCCGCCGGCCCAATCGTAGAGCAACGTCCGCAGCGGCAGTCCAAACGGCACTTCATAGTTGCCGGGACGCTGCACATCCCCGGAGAGGCTGATCACCTTGGTGCCGGCGTGGTCGCCCAGCCCCAGGCCCTGGTACCATTCAGCGCCCCGCCGCAGGATCTGCGGCACCGCGCACAGTGTCTCCACATTATTGACGGCTGTTGGCAGGTTTTCGAAGCCGTGCGTTGTTGGGAAAGGCGGGCGGTTGCGGGGGAAAGGGTGCTTGCCCTCCAGGCTGTTGAGCAACGAGCCCTCCTCGCCGCAGATGTAAGCCCCCGCGCCGCGCCTGAGATAGAGGCGGAAAGTGAAGCCGCTCCCGAGTATATCCTCCCCCAGCAGCCCGGCCGCTTCGGCGGCCTCGATGGCGCTTTCCAGCCGGGCGTTCGTTTCCGGGTATTCGTAGCGCAGATAAAGGAATCCGCGTTCGGCGCCGGTGGCGTAGCCTGCCAGCGTCATCCCCTCGATCACAGCGAAGGGGTCATGGTCCATCAACGCCCGATCTTTGAAGCAGCCCGGTTCGCCTTCATCGGCGTTGCAGACAATGCTCTTCGGCTCGCGTGGCGCCTCGCGTACGAACTGCCACTTCATGCCTGTTGGGAACCCGGCGCCGCCGCGGCCCGCCAGCTTCGACTCTTTGAGCACGTCGATCACATCGGTCGGGCTCTGCTCCTGCACAGCTTGAACTAAGGCGTCGTAGCCTCCGCTGCGCCGGTAGCCATCAAGGTCTTCCCGCCCCGGTTCGCGGATCTCGGCAAAGACGCACTCTTCACGCCCGCCAGGGTTCGGCACCGGTATGGGCGAAGAGATGCGCCGTTGGAGCGTATGCAGCGGCGCGCTGACTACAAAGGTCTCATGGCCGATCAAAAGGGGGACCGGGTCGTCGCAACGGCCGGAGCAGGGCATCTCCTCCGCTCCGTCAAGGCTCTCCACTATCTCCGGCGCGCCACGCAGGCGGCAGACGGGGCCAGTGCAGACGCGCGGCCTCTGTAAACCGCCCTCCGCGCGTGAAAAATGGTGATAGAACGTGACGGTCCCGTACAGTTCTGCCAGGGGGATGCGCAGCTCCTTGCCGACCGCTTCGACCGCCGCTGCTCCGATGAACCCGTCGCGATTGTGAAAAGCATGGAGAGTCGGCAGCAGCGGCGCGGGTTCGTCCCGATAGCGCTCGATGAGGGCCAGATCGGTTTCCGGGACGACGATATTTTCCGTAAACCCACCGGTTCTCTGTTCTTGTCGCGTCATGGCCTGTTTCGCTGAATCACATCTTCGATCACTTGTAAAGTGCGTTAGATTCTACCAGTACATCGCCTTTATCCCAACTGCTATCCGTAGTCACCAGTGGGCAAACGCATCCGAATTGGAACACCGTGATGGCCCGTGGGGGGGGCCACAGCGGAGAGCGCCAATCCGATTCAGACAGAATCACGAGGCTGTGCCCACTTCGATGCTACTGTTTTGCGAGAGGTTGGCGAAGTCGCTGCGGAGCGAGGACTCTGCACGGCTCTTTCGAGGCCGGCAAGTTTACGCATCACCTGCTAACTCTTCATCCCCAAAAATAGACGTTGAGAATTTTCTAAGCGGTTTCATCCAATACGGGCCAGCCGCTGGCAGCGTATGAATTACGGCGCCAGTCGAAAAGCAGGCCTTCTCTTCAGCAGCGGTACCGTCGAATCCGCAGCCAAAACTCTTGTCCGACAGCGTATGAAACAAGCTGGCATGCGCTGGCCCTGAGACTGTGCTCAGGCCATGCTGGCTCTCCGCGCACGCCTACTCAGCAACAGCTGGCATGGAATACCCATCTGACCATCTCCGCCTCCAATCCGGACTGCATCCGCGAAATGTCTACAAATGTCGCGTCATGTCTACAAATGTCGCGCCAAGTCTACCAATGTCGCGGGGTTAAAATTTTTTCCCCGGGATTATCGGTCTAAAATCGCAAGCGTTTCGCGGGCGATTTTGATGGACTTTGTGTAATTCGCAGACATGCGGCGACCCTACTGTGCCTCATGATGTTTTCTGAAATGAAGGTATCTGTTTCCGAGGTCCTGACATCCTTTCCTGCCACGTTTGATGGGCCGGTCCCCGTATTTCCGTTTCGGTCCCGCTGTCCGACCCACAAAATACAGCCCATACCGCTGCCGCCATTATATCACGAATATGAGACTTTTTTCGCTCGATCGCGGTGAGGGGGTGCAGTCCAAAATAGGGGTGAACTTTCGTACACCTCTGGTAACGACCAACCCAAAGCCAGTTCGCGTCCCCGACCAGGGCAAGCGCCGTTCCCTCTGATCACTGACCACTGATCACTGACCACTGCAGTTCTGTGCGGTCGGGCCTTCGGCCCTCCCTTGTGCGGGGGGATTCCCCCCGCAACGCCCCCCCTACACCATGCCACGTTGGCGCCGCGTCGCCGGCGTGCTGTCTGTGCCACCTGTCGCCCACCCACGTCGTGCCGCGAAACCGTCCGCCGTGACCACGGTAGGGGCAGGCCTTGTGCCTGCCCACTCTCACCCCAAAAATGGACTGTACCCCTGCGAGGGCAGCTTCAGAGAGTGTCGTTTACGGAGAATTGAGATGAAGTGCAAGGGCAGCGACAAGGTGGCCCCAACGGGCAACTGGGTGACGGGCTGTGGGGAAGACAAGGGCGCCCACAAGGGGCGCTCCTACCGGCCAGTTGCAGAGTAATGGTGAGGGGTCACTGTGTTATACTTGCGAGGATGATTCAGACCGCATATTCGCACTTCGCCGAGACTGTATTGTCAACCAGGCCGCTCGTGCGCCGAGGCGCGATCGGCCTGATGCTGGCTTCCGGCGCGCTTGTTATCGCCCTCCTGATCGGCGTCGCCGGTCCCCTGATCGCGCTCGTTCTGGCTGCGGCGCTCGTCGGCGGCACGCTCATCTTGATGGATACCCACTGGGGGTACGTAGCTCTGGTAGGCGTTGTCTTCGTCCTGCCCTTCGCCAGCTTGCCCTTTCGACTCGGCTTTAAGCCGACCTTCCTGGACGCTGCGCTTGGCGCTCTGGTATTCGTCTGGGCCCTGAAGCTGGTTGCAGGAGGGCCGGGATTCTCCTTCTCCGCCTCAGCGCATAGAGCAAGACTTTCGCAGGCCAGGGAGTTTCTGATTTCGCCGATCGGGCTTCTGATTGGGCTCTTCATGCTCATGGCGGTGTTCAGCTTCATCTACGGTATGGCCCACAGCCGGCCTACCACCACCATTATCCGCCGCTTCGGTGAGATTCTGCTGGGTATCGGCCTCTATTTTGTCGTCATCAACACTGTGCGTACGCACAGAGAATTGGCGTGGGTGACCCGATGGCTGTTCCTGGCGGCTTGGGTGTGTGCCTCGATTGCGGTGCTGTTCTACGTAATTCCCGAAGCCTGGACCGTCCGGATCCTGAACGCGCTGGCGCGATTCGACTATCCCGGCGGCTTTGGCGCGCTGCGCTGGATCGAAGACGACCCGGACGGCACGATGCGGGCGATCGGAACGGCGGTCGACCCCAATGTACTGGGGGGCATGATGATTCTGGCCGCGGCGATGGTCGGGCCGCAGCTCATTTCGCCGCAGCCGCTCTTTCCCAGATGGCTGTGCATTTTGCTCTTCGGAACAATCCTGCTGGCGCTCTACTTGACATTCAGCCGCTCCGCCCTGTTTGGCATGGTGGCGGCGCTCGCTGTGCCCGCCGTGCTCAAGTACCGGCGTCTGCTGCCCGTTGGAATCGTGCTGGGCCTGATGCTGTTTCTCCTGCCGCAAACGCAGGACTACGTAGCCCGACTGCTGGAAGGGCTCGCCGGCGAGGATGTGGCGACACAGATGCGTTTCGGCGAGTATAAGGACGCCCTCATTCTGATTCGCCGCTACCCACTCTTCGGTGTCGGCTTTTCCGGCGTGCCCGACATCGACATCTATCTCGGCGTCAGTATGTTCTACCTGACGGTCGCTGAAAACATGGGGATAATCGGCCTCTTAATCTTCCTCGCGGTGATGATTGGCTTTTTCGGCATGTTCATCGCGGCCTGGCGGGCCGGCGTGACGCCCGAGCGGGAACCACTGCTCCTCGGTTTTGGCGGCGCCATCCTGGGAGCCCTCGTCAGCGGGTTCGCCGACCACTACTGGTTCAACCTCACCTATCCCCATATGACAGTTCTGTTCTGGATGTTTGTCGGTCTGGCCGTTGCAACCATCCTTGTCGAGAAAGAGAGCGCTGCGGTGGTTCTTGATTCCTGAGAGCCTTCCTGGCGCAAAGAATCTCTGTTACCGGAACCGGAACGATTAGAGCAAGAGCGTATGAAAAGAGCGAATACAGGTCTGCAAAGTGAAGTGAATGAGATGGGCAAGGTCCGCGTCGATCCGGTTCCGGATGCGGGATCCGATTCGAACGCCGTATCTGCGGGCTTTGCGGTGGACCTTATACCGCTTCCGGCCGCGGTCGATGGCAACGGCCCCGGCCAGCTTACGCGCGGACGACGGCCGTCTTGGTTGCGCGTGCGTTCGGCTGATACGCCCAAGTTCCGAGAGCTTAAACAGCTGTTTCGCGGCAAGAGTCTCAACACAGTCTGCGAAGAGGCGATGTGTCCCAACATCGGCGAATGCTGGGGCAGGGGCACTGCTACCTTCCTTTTGATGGGGGATACCTGTACGCGCTCCTGCGGTTTTTGCAAGATCAAGACCGGCCGCCCCGATACTCTCGACCCGGACGAGCCCCGCCGCATCGGCGAGAGCGTGCAGAGTATGAACCTGCAGCATGCGGTGTTGACGAGCGTCAACCGCGATGAACAGCCGGACGGCGGCGCCTGGGTCTTCGCCGAGAGCATACATTGGATCCGGCGCCTGCAGCCGGGCTGCACCGTGGAGGTTCTGATCCCCGACTTCAAGGGAGACTGGGCCGCACTGCAGACCGTCATGGACGCCAAGCCGGAAATTCTCAATCACAATACGGAGACCGTCGACCGCCTCTACAGTACGGTGCGTCCCCAGGCCCGCTACCACCGATCGCTGGAACTCCTGCAGCGGGCCAAACAGATGGATACGCAAGCCTTAACCAAATCAGGCATTATGATCGGGCTGGGTGAGACTTGGGAGGAGATCCTGGTCGTAATGGACGATCTGCGGGCGCACGACGTCGACATCATGACCATCGGTCAGTACCTTCAGCCCAGCCGGTTCCACCTACCGATCGTCGGTTACTATACGCCCGAACAGTTTGACCGCTTGCGCGAAGAAGGTGAGAGCAGGGGCTTCCGCTGGATGGAATGCGGCCCCCTCGTGCGCAGCAGCTACCACGCCGACGGCCAGGCCCATCTGAGCCCGCGCTGAACTGCAGTGGTCGGTGACCGGTGGTCAGCGGTCAGAAACGGCAGGACGCAGGCGCAGGTTGGTGACCTTGGCCGTTGCGATCGATTACACCGGTCAGGCACACGTTGGGGGGCGTTGCGGGGGGAATCCCCCCGCACAAGGGAGGCCGCTTGGGGCCGACCGCCCAAAGGACTTTGGGGGAGAAACGCCTTTGCTCACCCCATTCAAGGTCGCGAATCGGGTAGGGCTGAGTTGCCGACGGCGGATCTGATTCCTACTGCCCTGCCTGCAAGCCAAGCCTCTCACAAGACAAAGCGATATACTCCGGGGAGATTTCGAAGCCGACCCAGCTGCGGCCTGCTTCCTGCGCGGCCACGGCGGTTGTACCGCTGCCCATGAACGGGTCCAGCACGACGTCATTGGAGTAGGTGTACAGTTGGATGCAGCGAGCCGGCAGCTCAACCGGAAAGGGCGCCGGGTGCTTCACTCTCTTAGCCGACTCGGCGGGGAACTCCCACACGCTCTTCGTCCACTCAAGAAAACTGTCTCTGCCGATCGTCGCTTCTTTCTGCCCGCAATCCGGTTTCATGCGTGCAAAATCCCCTTTGCTAAACACCAGGATGTACTCGTGCACATCCCTGAGCACGGGATTTGAAGGCGAGCGCCAGCTGCCCCAGGCACAGGAGGATCCGGCGCTTGCCGATTTGTTCCAGATGATCTGGCCCCGCATCAGAAAGCCAACCTCGATCATGTCCGCGGTGATGAATGCGCTCAGCGGCAGATACGGTCTGCGGCCGACGTTGGCGACGTTGATGCAGGCCCTGCCGCCGTGCACCAGCACCCGGTAGGTCTCTTCCCATACTTCCCTGAGAAACTGGCGGTATTCCTCCAGGTTCATATCCTCGTCGTAATCTTTCCCCACGTTGTAGGGCGGTGAGGTCACCATCAGATGCACGCTGCTGTCCGGCAACTCGTGCATCGAGCTGCTGCTATGTGCATAGAGGCGGTCCAGCTCCGGAACAGGGTTCTCCGGTGTCGGACTGCCTTGGAAGGTTTGGGACTCTCCATACATCTTTCGTTCATAGAAGGCGCTTGAGTCATAACCGACCCTGGCGCTGGTCCCGAACGATTGCATTGTGTTCTTCGATTTTGTCACGGTGGGATTCTCCATCGGGCGCCTACTGCCCTCCGGTATAGAAAGCGAACAGCCGTCGGCAGACAGCGAGCAAATACCAGCCGAGTATGAATAACTGCCGCGGAAATGTCAAGTCCTGCCGTTGAACGGGGCGCAGGTCAGAATAGAAGTGAGCAAGGGCACCCACGAGGGGCGCCTCTACAGGCAATGCCGGAGCGAAGGTCGGGAGGCGCACAGGCACCCACAAGGGGCGCAAGCTTATGCTGTGAATAGGCCCCGAAATTATGCTTTATGTAACTGATACAGTTATCATATGGCTACTCGTCAGGAAGCAGACCAGACTGGCGCAACGCGGGATCTTCCTCCCGCCCGGCGCCAAGCGACACCGTCAGACCAATTTACAAGGGGGTGAAATGGCTCGACAGGACTATTTCAACGCACGCGATTCCCTCAACACGCGCCGCGGGCCAGTTACGATCTACCGGCTGGACGCGCTCGAAAAACTCTCTTCGGCCAACGTGAACCGGCTGCCCTTCTCCATCAAGGTGCTGCTGGAGGCGGCTCTGCGACAGGCTGAGGGCTTCGAGATCACCCGCGAGGCGATCGAGACCATCGCAAGTTGGGGACCGGATACCGCCGGCAAAATTGAAATCCCATTCAAGCCGGCGCGGGTCATTCTCCAGGACTTTACAGGCGTGCCCAGCGTTGTGGACCTGGCCGCGCTGCGCAGCGCCATGGCGCGCATGGGCGGCGATGCCAACAAGATCAACCCGGTCGTACCTGTCGACCTGGTTATCGACCACTCGGTCCAGGTGGACCGGTTCGGTTCGGCGGCCGCGCTCTTCTTCAACGCCGAGCGCGAATTCGAGCGCAACCGCGAGCGCTACGAGTTTCTCAAGTGGGGGCAGCGCGCCTTCGACAACTTCCGCGTCGTCCCGCCCGCAACCGGCATCGTCCATCAGGTGAACCTGGAGTTTCTGGCCAGCGTTGTGCAGACCTCCGCCGCGGAAGACTCCGACTCGCTTGAGGCCTACCCCGACTCCCTCGTCGGTACCGACAGCCATACCACGATGATCAACGGTCTCGGCGTTCTCGGCTGGGGCGTGGGCGGCATCGAAGCCGAGGCCGTCATGTTGGGCCAGCCCATCTATATGCTCATGCCCGACGTCGTCGGCTTCAAGCTGACCGGCGCCCTGTCCGAAGGCGCAACCGCCACCGACCTCGTGCTGCGGGCGACCGAAATGCTGCGCGAGCAAGGGGTCGTCGGCAAGTTCGTCGAGTATTTCGGACCGGGTCTGGGCCAGCTCAGTCTGCCCGACCGGGCGACCCTCGCCAATATGTCGCCCGAATACGGCGCGACGATGGGCTTCTTCCCGGTCGATCAGGAAACGCTGCGCTACCTCGCCAACACCGGTCGCGACCCGGAGACCATCGATCTTGTCGAGCGCTACTGCAAAGAGCAGGGCCTCTTCCACACTGAGGACTCGCCCGACCCGGTGTTCAGCGAAACCATCGAGCTGGATATGGATACCGTGCGGCCCAGTCTGGCCGGACCCAAGCGCCCCCAGGACCGCATCGCCCTGTCCGACATGAAGACCCGTTGGAGCGGGATGCTTTCTGCACCTGTGGGTCCGCAGGGATTTGGCCTGGAGAACGCCGAACTGGACAACAGCGCCGAAGTCAGTTTCAAGGGCACTGACTTCTCGCTGGAGCACGGCGACGTCGTCATCGCTGCCATAACTTCCTGCACCAACACCAGCAATCCCTCGGTCATGATTGGCGCCGGCCTGCTCGCCAAGAAGGCGGTTGAACGGGGTCTGGACGTCAAACCGTGGGTGAAGACCAGCCTGGCGCCTGGGTCAAAGGTAGTCACAAGCTATCTGGAGGCGAGCGGGCTGATCCCCTATCTGCAAGCCCTCAACTTCCATACAGTCGGCTATGGCTGCACCACCTGCATCGGCAACAGCGGCCCCCTGCCGCAACCGATCCGCGACGCCATCCACGATGCCGACCTGGTGGCGGCCTCGGTCCTGAGCGGCAACCGCAACTTCGAAGGGCGAATCGGCCCCGATGTGCGCGCCAACTTCCTGGCCTCGCCCCCGCTGGTGGTGGCCTACGCCATCGCCGGTACCATGAACATCGATCTGGATAACGATCCACTGGGCTACGACCCCACCGGCGAGCCCGTCTTCCTGCGCGACGTCTGGCCGACCCAAGAGGAGATCCAGACCGAAATTCATCGCAGTCTCAAACCGGACCTGTTCCACCAGCAGTACGCCAATGTCTTCACCGGCAACGAACAGTGGAACGAGGTGCCGATCTCCGGCGGCGAACTCTACGCCTGGAGTCCCGACAGCACCTATATTCAGGAGCCGACCTTCTTCCAGGACATGGGTACCGAGCTGCCTCCGGTCCAACCGATCGTCGGCGCGCGCGTGCTGGCCGTCATGCCGGACAGCACCACGACCGATCATATCAGCCCGGCCGGCGCCATCGCACCGGACAGCCCCGCCGGCCGCTTTCTCACCGAAAAGGGCGTCCCCCGCTCCGAATGGAACAGCTACGGCAGCCGCCGGGGCAATCACGAAGTCATGATGCGGGGCACCTTCGCCAACATCCGCATCAAGAATCAGATGCTGGACGGCGTCGAAGGCGGCTATACCGCCTACATCCCCGCTGCCGTCGGACAGGTAGCCGAGTCGTCCGCAGCTCTTGAAGAGATGGCAATCTGGGACGCGGCTGCCAAGTACGAGCAGGACGGCACGCCGCTGATCATCCTCGCCGGCAAGGAGTACGGCACCGGCTCCAGCCGCGACTGGGCCGCAAAAGGGCCCTGGCTGCAGGGCGTCAGGGCCGTGATTGCCGAGAGCTACGAACGCATCCACCGCTCCAATCTGGTCGGAATGGGGATCCTGCCCCTCCAGTTCATGGAAGGTCAGAACATGCAGTCTCTCGACCTCAGCGGCTTTGAAACATATGACATTCTGGGACTGACCGAAGAGATGAAGCCTAACCAGACGTATACCGTGCGCGTGACCCGCGACCGCGGCACTGTCGGTGAATTCCAGGTCACCAGCCGGCTCGATACGCCTGTTGAAGTGAACTATTACCAGAACGGCGGGATTCTGCACACCGTTTTACGCCGTCTCGTCAAGGAAGATTGAAAAGGAAATCCGCTCAATGGCTGTACGCACAGAAACAATGCAAGAACGCTATCAACTATCCGGCTGGGATCTCTCCGAGCTTGTACCGGCCGACCCTGACGCGAACGGCGACGGAAACTTAGTCCCTTCCGGCGCCGAAGTCGAAGATTTGCTGGCCGAAGCCGAGAAAAATGTGGCCGCTTTCGAAGGGTTGCGGGAGCAACTCTCTGAGAAAATCGAACCGGCCAAACTGATCGACGCTCTGCAACAGTACGAAGTTATCACCGAACAGGTCTACCGGCTTGGCGCTTACGGCAGCCTTTGGTTCTCCTCTGACACGCAGTCGCCCGATGCGCTGACCTATAACAACCGCATGCAACAGGTGATGGCCGAAATACAGAACCGGATGCTCTTCTTCAGCCTGTGGTGGAAAGGACTCGACGATGAACACGCCGAAGCCCTGCTGCCTGACGCTGCCTCCCACGCCGACTACCGTCACTTCCTGCAGGATATGCGCCTCTCCAAGCCCTACATGTTGGAAGAGACCTCCGAAAGCATCATCAACCTGAAAGACACGAACGGGGTCGACGCGCTTATCACCATCTATTCGATGCTCACCAACCGGCTCGAGTTCGAATTGGAGGTGGACGGCGAGCTGCAGAAGATGACTCGTGAAGAAGTGATGGCACACGTCTACTCGCCAGACCCCGACATGCGCGCGGCCGCTTACCAGTCCATCTACAAGGTTTACAAGGAAGAGGCCCCTGTTCTGGCACAGATCTATATCAACCGGGTGCGCGACTGGCACAACGAGAACGTCACCCTGCGCAGCTACGATTCACCCATTGCCGTGCGCAACCTCAGCAACGACATTCCTTACGAAGCCGTCGAGGCGCTGCTGGAAGTCTCGCGGCGCAACGCCCCGCTCTTTCAACGCTACTTTTCGCTCAAGGCTAATTGGCTCGGCGTGGAAAAGCTGCGCCGCTACGACATCTATGCACCGCTGGCCGCGTCGTCGCGTGAAGTACCCTACGATGACGCCGTCGAGCTTGTGCTGGATACTTTCAAGACTTTTGACCTTGATTTCGCCGGCAAAGCCCAGCGCGTCTTCAAAGATGACCACGTCGACAGCGAAGTGCGCAAAGGGAAACGGGCCGGTGCTTTCTGCGCCACCGTGATGCCCAGCATCACCCCCTATGTTCTCCTGAACTACACCAACAAAGTGCGCGACGTTGCCACCATCGCCCATGAACTGGGCCATGCTGTCCACAGCATGATGGCCGAGGATCATTCAATTCTGACCCAGCACTCGACGCTGCCCCTGGCCGAAACCGCGTCCGTCTTCGCCGAAATGGTGATGAACGAGCAACTGCTCGCCGAGGAGAAGGATCCGCTGGTGCGGCGCGAAATCCTGGCAGCCAGTGTTGATGACATCTACGCTACCGTCTTGCGCCAGGCATTTTTCGTCATCTTCGAGAATACGGCCCACCAGGCAATCCTCGACAACGCCTCGCCCCAGGAATTGGACCGTCTTTACCTCGAAAACCTGCAAGAGCAGTTCGGCGACAGTGTGGAGCTCACCGACGAATTCCAGTATGAATGGGTCAGCATTCCCCACATCTACCACACGCCCTTCTACTGCTATGCCTACAGTTTCGGACAGCTGCTTGTGCTCTCACTGTACCGGCGCTACCAGCAGGAAGGCGACGCCTTCAAGCCGGGTTACCTGAAGATGCTGGCGCGCGGCGGTTCCGCGCGGCCGCAGGAGATTCTCGAAGAGGCCGGCATCGATATGACCGACCCCGACTTCTGGCAGGCGGGCTTCGATGTGATTCGGGATATGATCGACGAGCTGGAGGCGATGACGGTTTCCTGACGCGCTCCCTTCTCTTGACCATAAGAGATAGGCAGAGGATACAAAAATGGGGCGCCCTCCAATAGGGAGAGCGCCCCATTTTACGTATCCACTTTCGTAAGGAACTAAGGGACAGCGCGCCCGCAATCAATCCTGGCCTTGCCGCGGCCAAACACCCGCCAAGAGAAGAGTTCGTTTCCTGAACTTGATTTGGGTCTGGATTCCGGAGAACAGTGCGAACTGGAGACTGTGTGGGGCGGGACTTCTGGCTCAAAGTCGAAGAAAGTCTTATCGCTCTTTACTCTTTAGCTCTTTACTACCCGACCAAACGCCGAACCTCCAGCACATTGGGCAAACGCTCAATCCGCGTCATGATGCGGGTCAACTGCGAGATATTCGATAGCTCCAAAGTGGCGTTGATCAGAGCCATGTTGTTCTTCATGCCCGTCACAGCCTCTGCCGACCGCATGTTGATCTTCTCATCGGCTACAAGCCCGGTCACGTCCCGCAGCAGGCCGGCGCGGTCATAGGCTTTGACCTGGATGCTGACCGGGTACATCTCCTCGCTCTTGGCCCCCCACTGCACCTCAACAAGTCGTGCGTGGTCCGCCCGCTGAATCAGAGAGACCATATTGGGGCAGTTGGTCTTGTGGATTGAAACGCCGCGTCCCTTGGTCACGTAGCCAACAATGGGGTCGCCGGGCACCGGATTGCAGCAACGCGCCGGATGCGCAAGTACGCCGTCCAGTCCTGCCACCTGTACGCCGTCGATCGAGACGGTTCGTTGGGGCGTCTGCCTGAGAAGCTGCTCGGGCTCTTCTTCCTCGCTCTGCTGACTACGCTCGTATTCGATCACCCGCTGGGCGATCGTCTGGCTCGTCACATCGCCGTAGCCGATGGCAGCCAGAAAGTCATCCAGTTCCTCAAAGCCGCAAATGCGGGCGACAAGCTCGTAGGGCTGGTCAACGCTCAGCCGCTTCAGATCCTTTTCCAGGATTTGGCGGCCCTGCGCAACGTTCTCTTCCCTGGCCTGCTTGCGGAACCAGGTGCGGATCTTGCCGCGTGCACGCGTGGTCGCGACATAGCCCATATTGGGGTTGATCCAGTCCCGGCTGGGTCCTCCCCGCTTGGCCGAAATCACCTCCACCTGGTCGCCGTTATGCAACTGAAAGTCCAGTGGCACGAGCCGCCCATTCACCTTCGCGCCCCGGCAGCGGTGGCCCAGCTCCGTGTGAACGCGGTAGGCGAAGTCGATCGGCGTCGAGCTGTGGGGTAGGTCGATAACGTCCCCGCGCGGGGTAAAGACGTAGACCCGGTCCTGAAACACGTCCGTCTTCATCCCGCTGACGAACTCCTGGGCATCGGTCACGTCTTGGCGCCATTCCATCAACTGGCGAATCCACGCGATCTTGTTGTCCAGGTATTGATTGGCTTGCCTGCCCTCCTTGTAGCGCCAGTGCGCCGCGATTCCGAACTCAGCTATCTGGTGCATCTCATTCGTACGGATCTGCACCTCCATCGGCTTGCCGTTTGAGCCGACCACGGCAGTGTGCAGGCTGCGGTACATATTGTCCTTGGGGCTGGCGATGTAGTCGTCAAATTCGCCAGGGATTGGACGCCAGTGGCTGTGGACAACGCCCAATGTCGCGTAGCAGTTCGCAACTGAATCGACGATGATTCGGAAGCCGTGCAAATCGTAAATCTGGTCGAACGGCACCTCCTTGCGCCGCATCTTTCGATAGATGCCGTAAATATGTTTGGGGCGCCCGTTAATCTCCGCCTTGATGCCGGCTTCGTTCAACGCCTTCGCCAGCGTCTCGCGTGTCTCGTCCATCCAGTTGACCCGCTCGGCCCGTTTCTGGACCATCGCACGCGAAAGGTTGCGATAGGTCACCGGCTCAAGATAGCGGAAACTGAGGTCCTCCAACTCCCACTTTATCTGCCAGATCCCCAGTCGATTCGCCAGCGGGGCAAATATCTCCAGCGTCTCGCGGGCAATGCGTCGGCGCTTGTGTTCCTGGTGACCCTCCAAAGTGCGCATATTGTGGACGCGATCGGCCAGCTTTATCAGCACGACGCGGATATCCTCGACCATGGCAAGGAACATCTTGCGCAGGCTTTCGGCCTTCTCATCGGCGACACTGTGGCGCATATTGCTCAACTCTTTGATGCGGTTGAGCTTTGTCACGCCGTCCACCAGTTCGGCTATTTCCCGGTTAAAGTTCTTTTCCAGGTAGTCGATCGTGTAGACCGAGTCCTCCACTACGTCGTGCAGCAAGGCTGCCGCCAGCGTGTCCGCGTCCAGCTGCAACTCCGCCAGGATATGCGTAACGTCGATAGGGTGCAGGATGTAGGGCTCGCCCGTCATGCGCGTCTGTTCACGGTGGGCGTCGCTGGCGACGAGATAGGCGCGCAGGATCGTCAACCTATCGTCGGCGCTGAAGTAGTCGGGCAGCTTCTTGTAGAGCTCTTCAAGCGATTTGATTTCGTGCAGGTTCAGGAGCGGCTGAAGAAAAAGCTTGCCGCCGCTGACGGGGGGTATGGCCTCAAGAGGAATGCTTCGTAGAAGCGGACTATCCGTAGGCAGCCCGTTCTGCTCTGAGTTTATCAGGTCTGGCTGGTCGCTGGAATCCGCAGCGGTGAGGTCCGGCGCCAGTTCGGTGCCAGCCATAGCTAGCTTCTTTCTCTAATTCCTTTCACAGTAGTCATGGCGGGTCAGGTCGATCCTCTGCCTTCTTCCTTAACTCGGCCCGAATTATAGCAGGGATTGGGCCGGGGCCGCAATGCCCCTTAAATAGGGGCTGTTGCCCTATACCAGCGGGCTATTTCTGACCGATTTCGCGAGTTTACACTGGAAAAACGGGGATCCCGGCTACGATTCGGGGGTTTCTGAGCCTTACAGTAGCAAGGAAAACGTTATGAGACGAAATCTGTTCAAACCTCCTACGACCCGTCAATGAACCGACGCGCACCCGCAGATTGGCAACGGCCGGTCGATGGGGTGCGCAGGATCTGCTATCGCGGCGCAATCTCCCTGGTCTCGGCGCCAGGCGTCGGTCCATCAAGCTGGTCGCCGTTTCGGCGCAGGAAACACGCCACAAGATTCCGAATGGTCGGCTGCGGCGCTTCGGTGAGGTCAAACCAGTGGATGTCAGGAAGCCGACGGAACCAGGTGTACTGGTGGCGTACGAAGCGGTGGGTTTCAATCTGAATGCGCTCGACGGCTGCCGTCAGGGCGACCTCGCCGCGCAGGTGTGCGGCGATCTCCCGATATCCCAGGCTGGAGAAGGCCGGCAGATCAGGAGAGTAGCCGGCAGCCAGCAGCGCGGCCATCTCCTCCACCAGCCCGCTGTCGACCATTTCGTGAACACGGCGGTCTATCCGCTCGTGCAGGAGCGGCCGCGGCAGGTCCAGGCCGATCTTGAGCATTCGATACGGTGGTGGTGTCGCCGATTCCAGTTCGCTTTTTCTGCGGCCCGTTGTCTGCACAATCTCCAACGCGCGGACGACCCGGCGCAGGTTGTTGGGGTGAATCTGCGCGGCCGCGTCGGGGTCCAACGCCTGCAGACGCGTATGCAGTGCAGCGCGGCCGTTTTCCTGCGCGTACTCCTCCAGTTCGGCCCGCAGCGCCGGATTGGGCGCGACCTCCGGTATCTGCAACCCTGCCGTCACCGCCCGCAGATACAGGGCCGAACCGCCCACGAGAAAGGGCACACGGCCCCTACGGTGGATGGCGTCGATAGCGCTGAATGCCTTCTTCTGATAGGTCGCCAGCGCCATCTGCCTGTCAGGCGGCTGGATGTCGACAAGATGATGAGGAATCCGTGCTTGTTCTTCTGGGGTCGGCTTGGCGGTGCCAATGTCCATGCCGCGGTAGATCTGGCGGCTGTCGGCGCCGACGATCTCACCGCCAAAGCGTGCCGCAAGGCCGATGCTGAGAGAGGTCTTGCCGACAGCCGTCGGGCCAAGAATTACGATCAGCGGGGGCTGGGCTTTCTCCTGCTTCCGCTCAACCGGTGACGGCATGGCGGATATGCTCCACGCTCATCAACTTTCCGGACCTGTCCATCTGCACTGCCACTGCGTCGATGCGCCAGGGGCCCGGCCACTTCGCTTCCTGCACGTAGATCGATGCCAGTTCCCGCAGCTTCTCCTGCTTCTGGTGCGTAAATGCCTGTAGAGCCGTACCGTAGGTATGGCCTCGCCGGGTGCGCACCTCGACCACGACCAACCATCGAGAATCGGGCGCGCCCCGGCTGAAGTCCGGGGCGCTTTCCTCGGCGATGATATCCAGTTCACCGGCCCGGCACCGCCAGTTACGCTCAACGATGCGCAGGCCGGCCTCCTCCAGGGCGCGTACCGCAATCAGTTCACCCCTTTTGCCCAGAGATCGACGTCCATCCTGCACGCAGCCTGGCTCCTTTACAGCAGCCTACTGGGGCGTCGTGTCCACCGTCGGCACGATGCCGGGGCCGGGCAGGACCAGGGTCGGCGTCATGCCTTCAGGGGTGAAGATCACCTTGTCGGTGCTCCTGAGCGCGCTCGCGTTGGCCTGGGCAATCAGCAGCTGCATATAGACAGGCTGACCGGCGTACAGCGTTGCCAGAGCGGTCTCAACCGCGATCTGCGCCTTGGCCTGTTCTTCCGCAGCTATAGCCAGTGCCTGCGCGATCTCAATGTCCCGCTGCGCGGCCAGCAACTCATTCCGTTTCTGCGCTTCGATCACCGCTCTCTCCGCTTCGACGCGGGCAAGCTCATTGGCGCGCTCCGCCTCGATCACCGCTTTTTGCGCCGCTACTTTCTGCTCCTCCAACTCAGCCAGGGCGGTCTGCTGGCGGGCCTCCTCCTGGATCCGGCTCTGCGCAATGCGGATCTCGCCTTCTTGTAGCGCCTGTTCAGCATCAGCTTGGGCGTCCGCCCGCAGCTTGTCCTGCGCTGCCTTCTCCGTCTCTAGCCGGCTCTGCACGATCGCGTCCAGCGCAGACTGCACCGCTCCCGACAGGATCACATCCGGCACAACCAGATTCTCAACCCGGAGACCGAAATTCGCAGCCCGTTCATTCAGCTCATCGTCGATGCACTGGCGCAGGACATCCCTGGCCGTGCCGACCACGTTGTCGTCAAAGGTGCGATCACCGACACATACCTTCATCGCCTGCCGCGCTTGGTCCTGCATGCGGCTGCGGGCCAGTTCATCCTGCAGATAGATGCCCCGGTACTGTGCCCACAAGGCCTGGATCGTGTCCGCCTGGCTGATGTTCGGGCGGAATATGTCACCGCTGACCATCAGGCCGATCCGCTGCTTGTCCTTAGTGATGATCTCTTCGTCCTGCACGTTAAAGGGGATAGCCTGACTGGAGACGCGGACAATCTGGACAAAGAGCCCCACGTCCGTATAGACTCCCGGGCCAACTACGTCTTTGATCTTTCCCCCCTGGAACTGAACACCCACCTCTTGCTCATTTACGCGCTCGAAGGCATAAAAGAAGTTGCGGGCAAAGAGCATCAGAAAGAGTGCCACTACGATGATCACGATCACCAAAATGGCTGGCGACCCGCTCGGTATCCTTCTGGGAACTCTGGGTACATTACCTAAACTATTCATTTGCCGCTCCTTTCGAGGGCTCTCTCGGCGCGCTATTCCAGCGGCCGCTCTTAACGGGCATGCCGTTATTGGCTATACCATATCATATTATATCTTCCAATCCCCCTGCCCTAACTGACATCGACCGGACAATCTTCAGATAAAGCGGCAAAATAATCTGTCAGCCAGGCTCCAAATCCTTGCCCGTGCCATTTCAAGCCCCCTTTCCAACTCTCCCACGGGATCCGGATGGTCATCCTATTTGACACCGGGTCGAATCCTGGATTACCATGGGCGCCAACAACTGAATCAAGCCATTTGGCAGGGTTTCCCGCTTTCGGTCCAATGTGGGGCAATCGATTCAAATCCTGCCAAAATTCTTATCTAGAGAGGTGGAGGGGCCGGCCCTGCGAAGCCTCGGCAACCGGCGCTGTAGGGGTATAAACCCGCAGCGTGGCAGGTGCCAATTCCGGCGGTGTGGATACACCGGCAGATGAGATTCTCTGGAATTCATTGCAGCCCTCTTCCGTGTATCGACAGGAAGAGGTTTTTTATTTCCAGACCAGCCCGATGGGCGGCAGCGGCGCTTTCGAGATGACGAAATGCGTCGCGAAGGAGAGAACATGGCTACATCCGGTACGACCGTATCCCAGAACTCAAGCACGGAACGTCGCTCCGACGGCGTTTCAGGGCCAGCTGCATCCAACGGGCAGGGCCCCGAGACGGAGACGCCCAGCCTGTCCAGCCAGACGCAGGCCGTCCACGCCGGGGAAAAGCGCTACATTTCCCACGACAGCGTGACCGTGCCCATCGTTCAGACAAGCACCTATACCTTCGAGGACACTGCCAGCCTGATCAACTACATGGAAGAGCACATGTTCTGGGATGTGCCGGAAAGGGAGGAGTACGGTCGCTATGGTAACCCGACCGTACGCGCGGCTGAGGCAAAGCTGGCCGCGCTCGACGGCGCCGAAGACGCCCTCCTGCTCTCCAGCGGCATGGCCGCCATCACCACCACGCTTTTCATTCTGCTTAGTCAGGGCGACCATTTCGTCATGACCGAAGACTGCTACCGGCGTACGCGCGGCTTCTGCAACACTTTTCTCACCCGCTTCGGCATCACATGTACCACCGTCGCCCCCGGCGATTATGATGCTATTGAAGGTTCTGTCCGGCCCGAGACCAAGCTGATCTTCTCCGAGTCCCCCACCAATCCTTTTCTGCGCTGCGTGGACTATGCCCGACTCGTCGACATCGCCAAGCGCCACGGTCTGCGCACCGTCATCGACACCACTTTTGCCACGCCCTGTAACGTCCGCCCACTCGAGTACGGTGTCGATCTTGCGATCCACAGCGTGACCAAGTACCTGGCCGGACACAACGACCTGCTCGCGGGCTGCATCACCGGAAGTTTCGACATCACCACCGCCCTGCGCCAGTCCCAGGGCATTTTGGGCGCCGTGGTAGACCCACACTGCGCCTATCTGATCCTGCGCGGCCTCAAAACGCTCGGGCTGCGGATGCGTCAGCATAACGAGAGCGCGCTGCAAATCGCCCGCTACCTGGAAGACCATCCAAGGATTCGCCGCGTCTGGTATCCCGGCCTCGCCAGCCACCCCGATCACGAGGTCGCGGCGCGTACCATGTCCGGCTATGGCGGGGTCATCAGCTTCGAGGTCGAAGCGAATGGACCGACGACGAGCCGCTTCATCGACGCCTGCGCCATCGCGCGCATCGGCCCAAGCCTCGGCGGGGTCGAGAGCCTCATTGAACAGCCGGCGATCGTCAGCTATTTCGACACGGCTCCCGAAGTCCGGGAGGCGCTGGGTATCACTGACGAGCTTGTGCGTCTGAGCGTAGGCATCGAAGAAACAGACGATCTGATCGCAGACTTCGATCAGGCGTTGGCCCGGATGTAAGGCCTCGGAAACACCGAGGACAACCCGGGCACGCTGAAGGCTCCGATCGAGGCAACGGGCAGACGCAAAACTGTACCGTTTCTGGCCAGAACAGGCCCTGCGACCATGGCAATCATTCCGGTGGCCAAACTCTTGCCGCCGCTGTATCGAAAGCGCTCGAACAGACTGTACCTTCCCGAAGCAATAGCGCCCGCGCTGTCGCTATTCATCACGCTGATTCTTATCAGTGCGTGCGCATCCTCCCAGCCAACTTTGGCATCGGCCGACGTCGTGGATGTCCTCAGCCGACCCGTCGACGAAGGCTTCGCCCGCGCCCTCGGGCCGCTGGACTTTCAGTTTCCACGCGACCACGGTCCCCACAATGACTTCGCCACCGAGTGGTGGTACTACACCGGGAACCTGACAGGTGAGGACGGCGGCGAATACGGCTTCCAGCTCACCTTCTTCCGCAGCGCTCTGGCGCCGGGCGAATCCAGCCGGCCGTCCGACTTCGCCGCGCAGCAGATCTACATGGCCCATTTCGCCGTCACCAGCGCCCCCGCCGGCCGTCATGTCAGTTTCGACCGCTTCAGCCGCGGCGCCGGCGGCGTTGCCGGCGCGACCGGTACGCCCCGCTACGAAGTCTGGCTCGACGACTGGCGCGCACGGGAAACAGGGCCAGGCCAGTTCCGCCTGCAGGCCGCAGCCGAAGACGAAAGAGGCCCCATCTCAATCGATTTAACACTCACCGAAACACGCCCGCCCCTCCTCCACGGGGAGGCCGGCTACAGCCGCAAAGGGCCGGAGCCCGGCAACGCTAACCACTATTACAGTCTCGTGCACGTGGAGACTACCGGAACCATCGTTTTCGAGGGCACCCAGGTAGCCGTTACAGGTCTCAGCTGGATGGACCACGAGTTCGGGACCTCCGCCCTCAGCGGAGACGCCGTAGGCTGGGACTGGTTCGCCGTCACCCTGGACAACGACGTCGTCCTGATGTTCGCTGAAATCCGCACGCTATCCGGCGCGGCCCAGGAGATCTTTGCAGGCACCCTCAGTTTCCCCGACGGCCGTCAGATCCCCATCCTTCCGGACGACTTTACTTTGACCCCAACAAGGCAGTGGACCAGCCCGGACAGCGGCGCCGTCTATCCCAGCGGTTGGCGAGTCTCTTTTCCGCACCACGAAATTGAACTGACGATTGAGCCGCTGATCGATGATCAGGAAATGGACGTTGCCTTTGTCTACTATGAAGGCGCCACTTTCGTGAGCGGCACGATAAACGGCGAACCCGTCAACGGGCGCGGCTACGTGGAGCTGACCGGCTACGCGGAAGGCGGTTCCCCGCGATAGCCGCAGGTAAACAAACAGTTTTGCCAAACTCCCCAAATAGGTCCAAAATGGATTGAAGAGATACCTCAAAAGGCGCGGCCGAACTGTTCGACCGCTTAAATTTTCATCCATTTGGGATGGGGGAGTCAGACCGATGAAGCCGCACACCTCAAGAAGGGAACTGAATCCGGCCGCTGCTCATCCGCGCCCGGCCTCGCCCAAACTGGGCGCTTCTCAACTGAAACTGATCATCTTTGTACTGCTCGCTGCGCTCCTATTGGCGGCCTGCGGCGGCTCAGACGCCCCTGCCTCGGAAGCTGAGGAGGCCCCGGCTGCGGCTGATACGGCGACTCCGGAGCCCGTTCCAACGGACACGCCCGTGCCGGTTCCCACCGATACACCGGTTCCGGAGCCCACGGCTACCCCCGTCCCGGAACCGGAGCCGACCGACACGCCTGAACCTGAACCCGAACCCGCAGCCACTGATCCGCCACAGGAGGAATCGAAGTCGGAGAGTGCCGAGATGCCCTCCGTCGGCAATACCTTTACAATTGTGCCGGAAGAATCGGAGGCGCGCTTCTCAATCGATGAACTCCTGTTTGGCCAGCCCAAAACAGTTATCGGCGTAACCAACGCGATTTCAGGTGAACTGACCGTTGACGCGGCCAACCCAGCCGCCAGCGTCATTGGACAAATTCAGGTCGATGCCGGCACCTTCGTCACCGATTACGATCGCCGCAACGGCGCAATCCGCCGCTTCATCCTGCAATCCAACCAGTACCAATACATCACCTTCAGCCCGACAGAGTTTTCAGGTATGCCGGATTCCGTTGCCGTTGGTGATGAAATCGAGTTTGAAATTACCGGAGAACTGACCGTCCGCGAGGTGACGAATCCTGTGCTCTTCATAGTTACCCTGCAGGTCGTTTCAGAGTCTGAGCTGCGGGGAACCGCCGCCACCATCGTTCTCAGAGAAGATTTTGAGCTCACGATCCCGCAGGTGCCGAATGTCGCCAACGTCGGCGAAGAGTTCATTGTCGAATTCGACTTTGTGGCCCGAGCGCAGTAGTTCTCAACACCTGCGGCCGCTGAGGCACGCTCTTTTTCCGACCACTGACGAAACAAATCCGGGGGCCCTTCCGACTTGTCTGACCCGCAACAGCCTTCTATCGTGACCGGCGCCTCGGTTGAAGTCGAGGCCCTGCGCCAAGGCTTCAACCGCGGTTTCGCCGACTACCGCTACAATATGCACATGGAGCCGGCTGCCATTCACGCTTATCTGAGCCGGTCCAACATCGCCCCTGAAGACTGTGCAGTCCTGGTGGCAGAGGAACAAGGCCGGCTTCAGGGAGTGGGAGCCGCGTTGCTGGCCGTGCGCGGCGAAGAAGGCTGGTGCGGCGGCCTCAGTGTCGCGCCTCCGTACCGCGGCGATGGCTGGGGCCGGAGGCTCATGGAGCAGATCAAGCATAGTGCGGTGCAGCGGGGTGTTCGACGCATCCTGCTCGAAGTGCTTGTCTCCAACGACCACGCCCGTTCGGTGTACCGCCAGGTCGGTTTCAAGACCTTGCGTGAACTCTTACTCTGGGAGCGAGACCCCCGCCAGGGACCACTTCCACTTCCATACGAACGGCTGGAACAGGCCGATCCCGGGCAGGTTCTGCGCGACTTCTACCACTGGCACGAGCTGACGTTGACCTGGCAGCGGCGCGCCCGCAGCCTGCTCTCCAATGTGGAGCAGAACGACTGCGTCGCTTTTACTATCCCGGCCCGGGACGGGGCCCCGGTAGCCTATGTGGTGTGCGCTCAGTCGCCGCCGGCCCGCACGCCGCCGCGGGACCAGCCAGCGCCCCGATTGCGCATACTCGACATCGCTGTTGACCCTGCTGCCGACCTGCTGGACGCCGCCCGACCACTCGTGCAAGCACTCCAGCTTCGTTATGTAGATGCCGTGTTGACGCTGGGAGACGAGCCGGCCGATAGCCGGCTCAGCCCGGTCTTTGCCTCGCTCGGCTTTCGCGTTTACGATCGCCAGCATGAACTGGCGGTGGATCTTGTAGAGAGTCCCCCGGATCCAGTTCACTGAAGGCGAGAAACTATCCCTCCGCCGCACCAGGAGACATCAGAGTAATGAACGACCCAATTCGTGTAGCAGTTACCGGCGCCGCCGGCAATATCGGCTATGCCCTCATATTTCGTATCGCCAATGGCGACCTGTTCGGCCCTGACCAGCCCGTGATCCTCCAGCTGCTGGAGATTCCGCCCGCAATGGGCGCGCTCGAAGGCGTTGCAATGGAGTTGGACGACTGCGCCTTCCCCCTCCTCTCCGATACGGTACTGACCGACGAGGCGGACGTAGCCTTTGCCGGGGCCAACTGGTCCCTTCTGGTCGGCGCCCGCCCCCGCACCGCCGGCATGGAGCGCAAAGACCTGCTCAGTGCCAACGGTCCCATCTTCGTCACGCAAGGCAAAGCGATCAACGACAACGCCTCCTCCGATGTCCGCGTCGTGGTCGTCGGCAACCCGGCCAATACCAACTGCCTGATCGCCATGCACAACGCGCCCGACGTGCCCTCCGAACGCTTCACAGCCATGACCCGTCTCGATCACAATCGCGCCCAGAGCATGCTTGCCAAGAAGACCGGAAGGCCGCTCCAAACCGTCAAGAATGTAGCCATCTGGGGCAATCACAGCGCGACCCAGTATCCGGACCTGTTCCATGCCCGAATTGACGGGCAGCCGGCTGCAGCTGTCGTCGCCGACTTCTCTTGGATCAGAAAGACGTTTATCCCCGCCGTACAGCAGCGCGGCGTCGCCGTGATCGCGGCCCGGGGCGCCAGCAGCGCGGCCAGCGCGGCCAATGCCTGCATCAACCACGTGCAGAGCTGGTATACAGGCGCATCTGAGGACGACTGGGTCAGCATGGGCATCCCCGGCACGGGCGCGTACGACTTTCCCACCGACGTGATTTTCAGCTATCCCGTGACGATAGAGGACGGCGTCTACCAGGTAGTGGAAGGGCTGCCGTTGACCGACTTCGACCGCGCTGCTATTACCGCCAGCGGTCAGGAGCTTCTTCAGGAGCGAGAGGCTGTTGCGGACTGGTTGCCCTGACGGCTATCGTCAGAAACCTTGAAGCGTTTCAGCGAATCCGCTGTCGGAGTTGGTCGTACTTTGAAAGTGGCCCATAAGAGGTAGACAATCGATCCTGGTGAGAGTATCAAGGATGATACTGATCAGAACTACTGGATTGACATTACATGCCGTTGCTAGTCATACTTGCCTGCTGTCTCCTCTGGGACTCTCTGGATCGATATGTCCGGCGCGAGCAGGTGCAGAATCTTCTTGCGAGGCGAAGTCACGTTGGCCGAACGGCGCGTGCCAGTACAGCGTGAAGGGTACACACAGGAACCATATCCATCCTGTTACTTGTAAAAAAAGGAACGATTCAAGCAGAACCCCGACAGATCCCCCCGATTTACGACGGTCAGATACCAGTTTTGGCTGCGGGCCTCCCTTCTGACAGCCAAGCTGTTGACCGGATTCATGCCGGTTCAGACCTGAATCGCTAATTCACCACTTTACTGAAAGGAAATAAACGATGACAGACAGAACTGTTTCTCGACGCGCATTTCTTAAGACGGCAAGTGTCGCGATGATAGGGGTAGGCTTGGCGGCCTGCCAGCCAATACCCCCGCTCGGCGACGGCGAAGCCGCGATGGGCAAGGTCACCGCTGACCAGGTGACGGACGCCGAAAGCCTCAAGGCCTTCGTGCTCGGTGCGAAGGCGGATATCGAGGCGATCACAGATATGAACGAAGGAGCAAAGCTCAGGGAGGGGCTGAAAACGGAGGGCCGTTGGAAATCCGGCTCGACGTTCCTCATTATCTTCCTCATGAACGGGGACGCGTTCATTCACGGGAACGATCGAGAAGCGGAAAGCAAGAACCTGCTAGGCGTCGAGGACGAGCGCGGAACCAGGGTCGTCGAGGATCTCTTCGCGGCCGCTGCCCAGGGCGGCGGCTTAGTAGAATACTACGACGACGGGCTAAAAGCGGCATACGCTGTCGAATACACCTCCGGTATTACCGGAAGACGGTTCGTGCTGGTCGGCGGCTACTCGCAGGACGTCTCGCATGTTCCAGTCCTGATGGCGGATCTCCCGAAGCCCGAGGTCACCGCGTCGGAAGTGGTGGACCGTGAGACACTCATCGCCTTCGTCGAAGCGGCGGCCAAGACCTACACCGAGGCCGTCATGTCCGAAGGTTATAGCGCCCTCACCGGTGTCCGAAACGCCTTTCGGGTGGAAGGAGGGGACTGGAAATCAGGTTCCGTCTACCTGTATGTCGTGAGTGGCGGGGGCGTCACCCTGTTTCACGCGACCGAGCCGTTCCGCGAAGGAAAACCCACGGACATGACGAGAACCGACTCCAAGGGGGTGAGGTTCGCCGAGGAGCTGATCGGCGGCGCCCGCCGCGAAGGTCGGAAGTTTCTGAATTATCATTACGACAATCCGGCCATCGAAGGAGACGAGGAGACCGGCTCCCCGAAGTTCGGCTACGCCGTGAGCTTCCAGGCGCCCAACTCGGAACAGAGGGGTGTCATCGGCTCCGGCATCTATCTCGAAACAGACGAGGAGTGACCCTCGGCGCATGAGCCCCGGCGCCCCCGATGCCGGGGCCCATCGGCGGCAGGCTTGGTAATTTGGCACGACCGGTGCTTGGCATTGTGCTGGAGACGTCAGTTTCCTGCAGCGAGTCGCCGCCAGTGCCTGCAACTGTCGCGTGCACACCTTGGTTCCCAGGCGAACCCTGGGAAGAATGGGTCAGCTTAGGCATCCCCAGCACCCGCGCCTACTTCGTATGCAGGCGCCATTCTCAGTTACCCCGTAACAATTGAGGATGGCGTCCCCCAGATGGTCAAAGGGCTACCTTTGACCTACTTTTCGCGCCGTCATTACTACCGGCGGTCAGGAGCTTCTCGCTCCGTGAGAAGCTGTAGCGGACTGGCTGCCCTGACGGTCTTCGTCGAGAGGAAATCTCCACTTGCCAGCAGTCTGGACTTCGCTTGAAACTGTGGGCGTCTGGAGAGAATTGGTTAGTCCGCAGCAAACCTGCCCAAAAAGTGCATGTTGACGCAAGCTTCTTACGCCTCAAACTCTTGTAACTGAACCTGAAGAAACCGGTAAAGGGCCCAACTATTTCACTTTCAGAGATGGTTGTATTTTGCAAACTATTTATAATGTGAAGATAATAAATCTTGATGAGAGTATCAATGACGAAACCGATCAGGCCCACAAGATCGACATTGCATGCCAATGCTTGTCTTTCCCGCTTGCAGACTCCCTTGGGGCTCGCTGGATATGTCCGGCGCGACCAGAGGCAGAATCGCCTGGCAAGTAGAAGTCGCGTTGGCCTGACAGCGTGTGCCAATGCAGAGTGGAGGGTACCCAGCGGGCCCACATCCATCCTATTGCTCGCAAAAGAAGGATCGAATCCAGCAGTATCCCGACAGTTCCCCCAATTCACCACGGTCAGATATCAGTTTTGGCTGCAGGCCTCCCCTTTGACAGCCCATCTGTCGACCGAATTCATGCCGGCTCAACCCTGAACGCCCACTTCATAACTCTAAAGAAAGGCAAGGAACGATGACAGATCATACCGTATCTCGACGCGCATTTCTCAAAGGGGCCGGTGTCGCAATCCTAGGGGTAGGTTTGGCTGCCTGCCAGCCGATAGCCCCGATCAGCGACGGTGAAGCCGCGATGGGCAAGGTGACCGCTGCCCAGGTGACCGACACCGAGAGCCTCAAAGCATTCGTCCTCGAAGCGAAGGCGCACATCGAGTCAGTCACAGACATGGACGAAGCAGCGACGCTCAGAGAGCAGTTGAGAATAGAGGGTGACTGGAAATCCGGCTCGACGTTCCTCATCATGTTCTTCACGAACGGAAACGCGGCCATTCACGGGAACGATCATAGCGCTGAAGGCAAAAACCTGCTGGGCGTCGAGGACGAGCGCGGAACCAGGGTCGTCGAGGCCCTCTTCGCGGCCGCTGCCCAAGGCGGCGGTTTCGTCGAATACTTCGACGATGGAGTGAAGACAGCATACGCAGTCGAATACGCCTCCGGACTCACTGGAAGAACATTCGTGTTGGTCGGCGGCTTTTCGCAGGACGTATCCCATGTCCCAGTCCTGATGGCGGATCTCCCAAAGCCAGAGGTCACGGCGTCGGAAGTGAAAGACCGCGAGACACTCATCACATTTGTCGAAGCGGCGGCCAAAACCTACAGCGAGGCCATCATGTCCGAAGGCTATAGCTCCCTCACCGGGGTCAGAAACGCCTTTCGGCAGGAAGGAGGGGACTGGAAGTCAGGCTCCATTTTCCTGTATGTCGTGAGCGGCGGGGGCGTCACTCTGTTTCACGGGTCCGAGCCGTTTCGTGAAGGCAGACCCACCGACATGACGAGGACCGACTCCAAGGGGGTGAGATTCGCCGAGGAACTGATCGGAGGCGCCCGGCGCGAAGGCCGGAAGTTTCTGCAGTATCACTACGACAACCCGGCCATCGAAGGAGACGAGGAGACCGGTTCCCCCAAGCTCGGCTACGCCGTAAGCTTCCGGTTGCCCAACTCGGAACAGAGGATGGTCATCGGTTCCGGCATCTATATCGAAACAGACGACGAATGACCCGCGGCACATGAGAACCGGCGCTCCCGATACGGGGCCTCTCTTGAGGCAGGTCTGGTCAATCTGGCGCGACCGGCGCTTGGCTTGGTGATGAAGACGTCAGGTCCCTGCAGAGAGTCGCCGTCACCGCAGGCCACCGCAGAGTCTACCTGAAAATCTCTTCGTCCAAAGGGCTCGATTGCCAGTTGCACGGCGGCATCGACAGCAGCGCCGGGTAGTTGGCAATCACTTCGGACGTGGCCGGCAGTAAACGGCTGGGGCCGACGGCCTGATGGAAGCGGTCCCAGGCGCCGGCGCAGGCGCGGCCGGTACTGTCGGAGTTAGCGGCGCCCATGGCCTGTCGCACCCGCCCGTGAAGACAGGTTGCTATGGAGGACAGTGGCCCCGTTCAGTTTGATTGTGGCTGGTGACTACAACTCGGATGTCTGTGTTGCCCTTACATGACCTGGAATCGCTTAGGGCGAATAAAGAGTAGGAAATCGCCATCCTGACTACAGAGACCGAATGTCTTGAGGACCTCTTACACACGGATTAGCCTGTCCAATTGTGTAACGGCGACGAGCGAAGTTCTCGCTCCCGATACTTGCAAGCTGCTTCGAGGCTGCAGTTTGTACTTGTCCCCTATTCCCACACTTCATGATTCACGCGAGTCTCTACACTTTAATACTGGCTACAACAGATTCTAAGCCTTATCCTCCTCGGCCTTCCAACTCCTCTGGCAGCGGATCGACCAAACCATCAATTACAATCTCCTGATAGGACCGATTGACCGACGCTTCCAATTCCGCCTCCAGCTCGTAATGGATCGCCAACTGCGCCACGGCCCGCATCACGTCCTGCAACTCCTTTGCGAACGCGGCCCTGTCAGGCGAACCCAGTTTCATTGCCTTTACGCCCTTTCGCTCGAAATGGTTCACCTGGCTAGCCACCTCGCCGCACTCTTCCGCCAGCCGCGTAACGATATAAAAGGGATCGTCCCCGTCCTGGAAGCGGTTATTCAACCCCTCGGCGATTTTGTAAAGCTTGTCGATCATATGTGGTCACTCCCCCAACCGATCGAGAATGCGCTGCAGCTCGGCGGGCAGCGGCGACTCGAACACACGCTGCTCTGCCGTCCCGGGCAATTGGATGCCCAGCCGGTGCGCATGCAAAAAAGGCCGCTTCAGCGATAAACGCGGCCGCTTGTACCCGTACTCAGAGTCTCCCGCCACTGGATTTTGCCGCCAGGCAAAATGGACCCGTATCTGGTGCGTGCGCCCCGTATGCAAAAGAGCGCGCACAAGTGAAAAACGTACCGTTTGCCCGCTCGAAAGGTCCTCGTAGACTCGCAGGCAATCGTACTCCGTCACGGCCTCCCGTGCACCAGTCGCCGATCTCCCACCACCGTCCTCACCTCTTGAGTCTGAAGGAGCCGGCAACACCGCCATGCGCTGCCGCCGCGTCGGATGACGGCCGATCGGCGCGTCGATACGGCCCCGCGGCGGCTCGACCCTGCCCTCCAGCAGCGCCAGGTACGCCTTATACACGGTCCGGCCGGCGAACTGTTCCTGCAGAAAGCGCATCGCCGTGTCATTCTTGGCCACGACGATTACACCGGACGTGCCTTTGTCAAGCCTGTGAACGATGCCCGGCCGCTTCTCCCCGCCGATCCCTTCCAACTCCGGGCAATGGTGAAGAACTGCGTTTGCGAGGGTGCCTGCTGTGTGGCCCGGCCCCGGATGGACGACCAGTCCGGCCGGTTTGTCTATGACAAGCAGGTTGTCATCTTCAAAAATGATGTCAAGAGGAATTTCTTCGGGCCGCAGTGAAGTTACCACCGCTGCCGGTGGCGCCGCGACCTCGATCTCTGCTCCGGCTTCCAGCGACACACCGGCCTTGCCGGCGCATTTTCCATCAACGGTAACCAGCCCTTCGGCAATCCAGCGCTGGATCGCGCTGCGGCTTTCCTCCTCGAACTGGTCGGTCAGCCAGCGATCCAAGCGCTGACCGGCTGCGGACGGGGGAACGGTAAAATGGCGCACATCTTGGCTCTCGTTGTCCACCCGCTCCCTTAGGCTACGCCTCCGATGATCCGGCCGCGCCGATTTCGATGCCCTCCTCCTTAGCCTGCCTGGCGACCTGGGCGTCCTGATAGAGTATGACGACCGCCAATGCGATCACGCTGCATACGATGGAGGAATCTGCGATATTGAAGTTCGGCCAGTAGTAAACGCCGGGCACACCGACCTTGACAAAGTCGGTTACATAACCCTGCATGATGCGGTCGATTACGTTGCCCAGCGCGCCCCCAACCTGGAAACCGAGCAGTACCCTAATCAGCGTCTGATTGTCCGGCAGATGACCGATCGCATAGTAGAAAATACCAACAGTCACAACCGCCGCAATGACGATGAAAACGCTGCCCGCGCCCTGCAATATGCCAAACGCCGCGCCGTGATTGTCCACGTGCTCGAAGACAAAATACTCACCCAGCGCCGGTATCGGAATGATATAGTCGAACTTAGCGATATTCTGACGGACCAGCTCCTTTGTCCACTGGTCAAGCGGAATCACAATAGCCGCCACCAGCAAAATGATCCATGTTCGCCCTGCGATCCGTCTGAGCATCGAACTGTTTTCTGTCATCAATTTTCTCCTTTCTGCCTTGCGGTGAAATTCTAACACAGCACGCGAAAGATGGGGAAAGAAGTCAACCGTGCTATACTGGTCTGGTTTCGTTCCCTGAGACCTGTTTCAGGCCCACCGGAGTTGCTGCATGGCCCGTGAAATCACAGTTGCACTCGTTCAGATGGCCCCCGGGCTCACCAGCGCGGAGGAAAACCTCCGCAAAATGGGGGAGTTTGTCGAGCGCATCTGCACGACACAGCAGACAGACCTGATCGTCTTCCCGGAACTGAGCTATACCGGGACCGAACTGGGTCTGCGTGCCACTACGCTGGCGGAACGAGTGCCGGGCCACGCCACAAACTACCTGGCCAAACGTGCCGATGACTTCAGCACGCATATCGTCTTCGGCCTGGTAATCAAAGAGAAAGTAGAGAGCATACTCTACAACGGCCTGGCCTGTCTTGGCCCGGACGGCGAAATCATGTCCTCCTATCACAAGGTGCACCTTCTGGGTGAAGAGCGCCAAGTCTACCGCTCCGGCTTCCGATTCATCAACGTCGATGCCGACTGGGGCCGCTTCGGCCTCATGGTTGGGTCCGACCTGATCTTTCCCGAAGCGGCCCGCAGTCTGACCCTGGACGGCGCTGAACTGATCGTCTTGCCCGCCAACTGGGAAATCGGTCACCACGAACAGTGGCGGGCTCATATCGTCAGCCGCGCCACCGAAAACGCCCTGTTTGTCGCCGCCGCCAACCGCGTCGGCGAGGAGCCCACGATGCAGTTTGCGGGCGACTCCATCCTCGCGGGACCGGATGGAGAGCTTTACACGGTCCTGGATGAGCCTATGGAAGGCTATGCGGTCGCGACTATCGACCTGGACAGCGTGCGGGCCATCCGCGAAGAGCGCCAGCTGATCCAGTTTCGCGAACCCAACGCTTACCGTACTATCGTCAGGAAATACTGACGCAACTATACCGGCCGTCTGTCAACCCGACTGCCGCTCCAAGTGAAATGATGACCGAGACAGCGCAGTCGTCCCAACGATTGTTCAAATCGTTTACCAGCGGAGACTGGAACCACCAGGCCTTAATGACCGACTATCGCGCCGAGTGGTTCAACTCCTTGCTGGTCGAGCGCGCCGCCTGGACTTCGCAAGCGCCCACCCTCGAACTGCTCGATACCGTTATCAGCGCGCCGGGCTATGTCTGGTTCCGTTTCTGGCTCCCCGATCTGGATCAAATGGTCGAAAAGTACTTTGACGCCGAAGGCACAGCCATTGGCCTCTACCTGCCTGTCTGCAGGCCGCTGCAGCGCGAAGACAAAGCCTACCGCACTTCCGATCTGATTCTTGCGATTTGGTATAATGCCGACAAACGGGTCTTTGTATTGCGCGAGGAGGAGTTTGAGGAAGTGGTGCGCGACCAGCGGCTCAGTAGCCAGGAGGCTGAACGAGCCGAGACCCGGATTCGTGAACTGACTGCCGCCATCTTTCGCGAGGAGTTTCCGCCGCCCCTGGTGCGCAACTTCGCCATCGCTATGGAAAAGAGTCTGTCTCGTTCGCAATGATCGCTATTGTTGACTATGGCGTTGGCAACCTGCGCAGTGTCTACAAATCCTTCGAAACCGTAGCCGGCCCCCTTGGGATCCAGGTCGATATTGTCGATCACCCGGTCGATTTCAGCCGCTGGCGGGCACTTGTTCTTCCCGGGCAAGGCGCCTTCGGCGATAGCGTCAACAATCTGCGCCGCCAGGGATTCGAAGCCCCTCTTCTGGACAGCGTGGCCGCAGGCCTGCCTCTGCTGGGCATCTGCGTCGGCATGCAGATGCTCTTCGACGAGAGTGAAGAGATGGGGGTTCACGAGGGCCTCCACCTGATCCCCGGTCGCGTACGCCGCTTCCCCGACAAGATGCCGGACCCACACCGCAGCGGCCGCAGCCTGCGTATTCCTCAAATTGGCTGGAACCAGTTACACCAGCAGCGCCCCGATCCGCTGCTGGCCGGTGTGCCCGACGGCGCCTACGGCTACTTTGCCCACAGCTTTTTCTGCGACGCCGCTGAGCAGGATGCCGTTCTCACTTTGACCGATTACGGAGTCGACTACCCGTCCATCGTCCGCCACCGCAATGCCTGGGGTATCCAGTGCCATCCGGAGAAAAGCCACACGGTCGGCCTGCATATCCTTAGCAATTTCATCAAGACAGTGGAGGGCCAGCCGGATGTCGCAAACAGTTAGACAGCGGCTGGAATCTGGATTCCATACGCTGCTTAGATGCATTTTGGGCCCTGGAAAAAACCACGGGTTTCCACGGCAAAATCTGTGCTGGAATCTTCAGGAGCTACTTTGACTGCGACTGAAATCAGCAGGCCGCGGAAACTCTATCTCATCGCCCACGCCTGCACTCGTCAGGTTCCGGACACCGACGCCGCATTCTGGGAGTTGAATGAGCTTGGCACTATGCAGGCCGCGGCGCTCGCCCGCCAGCCCTTCTGGGACGAAGTCGATCGGCTGTTGTTGAGCCGTGAACACAAGACCCGCCTGACAGTTGCACCGCTTCTGCAAAGAAGAGACCTGCCGGTGGCGGAGGACGACCGCTTCAATGAGCTGCTCCGCTCCCCCGAATGGACCTGCGACTATACCGCCCGCGTCGCCGAGGTGTTTCATCGCCCACTCGATTCGGTCGCCGGTTGGGAACCGGCTGCAAGGGCGCTCACTCGCTTCTGTTCGGGGATCGACAATTGGACTTCGCGCTATCCGCATGAGACCTTGGCGCTCGTCGGCCACGGCCTTACCTTCAGCCTCTACCGGGCGTATCTGCTGGGCCTTCCCACCGTGGCACTGAAAGACTGGCAGCAACTTTCCTTTGCCGCCGTCGCCTGTGTGCAGAACGGGCAGTTCGTGGAAGATTTCGTCGTCCCTCCCGGCGTGCCGAACGTTCCCAGAAGCGCCCCGACATCTGCTGTAAACCCAGCGGACGATCAGAGTGACAGCGAGCGAATGATACTGGGCCGCTCCTCTACTGTAGTGGAGTAAGTCGTGGAAACCTTCTTTGAGCTGGAATTTGAAATCGTCCAGGTTCTGGCAGTCGTTCTGCTTGTGGCTCTGGCAGTACGTCGCATTCGTCTGCCCTACACTGTGGCGCTGGTCGTCGCCGGACTGGTCCTGGCGGTCCGCGGCGGCATGCACCTGGAGCTTACGCCGGGACTGGTGCTCGGCCTCTTCGTCCCGCCCCTCATCTTTGAAGCCGCGTTCCACCTGCAGCTGAAGGACCTGAAAGCTGACTTGACGCCGATCGTGGCCATGGCCGTGCCGGGCGTCCTTCTCAGCACAGGCATCATCGCAGCCGTCCTGGTTATCGCCGGCGTGCTGCCCCTGCCTGCTGCCCTCATCTTCGGCGCCTTGATCTCAGCCACCGACCCTGTGGCCGTCGTCGCCACCTTCCGCTCAGTGGGCGCCCCCAAACGGCTGATGACACTCGTTGAAGGCGAGAGTCTGTTCAATGACGGCACCGCTGTTGTCATTTTCCACATCATGCTGGCACTGGCTTTGGAGGGCACGCTCAATCCGCTCGAAGGCATCGTCGATTTCTTCCGGGTATCAGTTGGCGGCATCCTCATCGGCGGCGTTCTCGGTTATGCCGTCGCCAAGTTGATCGAACAGGTAGACGACTATCTGATCGAGGTAACGCTGACGACCATACTCGCTTACGGCAGCTTTATCCTGGCAGAACACTTCCACTTCAGTGGTGTTCTGGCCGTAGTGGTAGCGGGCCTGGTCAACGGCAATATAGGCCCCCGCGGTATGACCCCTTCCACCAAGATGGTGCTCTTCACCGTCTGGGAATACATAGCATTCCTCGCCAACTCCTTTATCTTTATACTGCTCGGCATCAGCGTGGAATGGGAACAGCTGCTTGCCTTTCTCGTACCCTCGTTAATCGCAGTCGCTGCTGTTCTGGGTGGCCGCTTCATCGTCGTCTATCTGCTGGCCGGTCTTGTCCGCCTATTCCGTCATGAAGTTCCGGCCCCCTTTCTCCTGGTAATGTCATGGGGAGGTCTGCGCGGCGCAATCAGCGTGGCGCTGGCCCTGAGCCTGCCCGCCGCGATCGACAACCGGCCGCAACTGCTGGCGATGACCTTCGCTGTCGTTCTCTTTACTATCCTGGTGCAGGCGATCTCTATTTCAGGGCTGCTTTCCCGGCTCGGGCTGACGCAAGGCGCCAAGCAGCCCACAGAGTATGAACGCATCCAGGGCCAACTGCTCGCCATCCGCGCCGCCATCAGCTATATCGACCGGCTCTACCGCGAGGGCGCGCTCATACCCACAGCCTATACGACCGTCAAAGCAGAGCTGACCGCACGCGAGGAGCACGTGAGCGGCCAGATCGATGAGCTCCTGGCAGATCAGCCGGACCTGCGCGATCAGATCGTCTCGCTTGCACGAATAGAGGCCCTGCGCGCCGAGCGTACAGCTCTCGACGAGCTGTCACGCGAGGGAATCCTGGGCGAGGAGTCGCTGATCGAACTGCAGGCTGAACTCGATGAGGCGCTCTACGAGGCTGCAACCCATGAGAATCATGCCTGAAGATGACGGCCCCAGGAGACACCACTGGCCCTACCCGTAAACGCGAAACTGGCAGTTTGCCGCCGTTCAACATTGAAACCATACAGACAGAACCATGCGTATCTATCCCGCTATTGACTTGAGAAAAGGACGCTGCGTGCGCTTGCGCCGTGGCGATCCTAACGCCGAGACCGTCTTCAGCGAAAATCCGGCCCAGATGGCCCGCCACTGGGAGAGCCTGGGCGCCGAATGGCTGCACGTAGTCAACCTGGACGGCGCCTTTGGCGGCGCATCCGACTTCCATCCCAAAGTCCGGCGGCTTTCCCCCGACGCGCTCGAAGCCGGAGAAGCCACCGGCTCGATCGATTCGGGTCCTGATTCTAGTGAAACTCTTGACGATTCAGGTCCAGAAAAGAATCTACCCATAAACCTGCAGCGCCTCATACAGATCAGGCAGGCGGTCGACATCCCGATTCAGTTCACCGGTGGGCTGCGCAGTGTCGAGGACATCGAACTGGCCTTCTCTCTGGGAGCTGACAGAATCATTTTGGGGACAGCGGCAGTGCGCGACCCGGACCTGGTACGCGTCGCACTCGAGCGCTGGGGCGTGTCCAGGGTCGTCGTTGGGCTCGATGCAAAGGACGGAATGGTCGCAACCCACGGCTGGCAGAAGGTAAGCCAGGTGAGCGCGGTCGAACTGGGGCACCGCATGGCCGCCCTGGGCGTGGAACTGGCGTTGTTCACCGACATCAGCCGAGACGGCTTGCTCAGCGGGGTGAACGTGCAGTCTACCGCGACACTGGCCGACCTTACCGGTATGCAGGTCATCGCCAGCGGCGGTGTCGCCGGGCTTGACGACATCCACGCCCTCAAGCGGTATGAACACTATGGGATTGACGGCGTGATCATCGGCCAGGCCCTCTACACCAACGCCCTCGAACTGCCGGACGCCATCGAAATCGGCAACGCCCCGCGTCTGCGCCGCAGCGCAGGAGTTATTCCACTGCGTCGCTGCACCGGCGACAAAACCGCTGCCGAGGGAGAAGCCCAGTTACTCCTTCTTTATAATCACTTCTTTGAGGAATGGCAGTTCCCGCGCGGGGGCGTCAATCCGGGGGAAAGCGACCTCGACTGCGCTCGCCGTGAATTCGCCGAAGAGACAGGACTGCCGATACTGAAGGTCTACGACAACTGTCCCACCTCCCTCGACTTTACCGTCCACATTCGCGGCTACGATGTCCAGCGATCGATCACCTATTTCCTGGCGGAGATCGGGGACGGGGAAGTACGTCTCGGCCATCATAACCACAGCGAATGCCGCTGGTGCAGCCTGGAGGAGGCGTGGGCACTCCTGCTCGAGACTTCGCCCGAGCAGATTCCCGCTTGGCGCGCCGCCGCCCGCCTGCTTGAAGCCGGTTAATGAGGGATCGAATAAGTCGAGTGAAATGCATAACGAACGGACCTGCTATGAGCCGTCGATTACACACCGCACCGGCCGCTCCTGGAGGAAACCTTGCTGGCAAAACGAATCATTCCCTGTCTCGACGTCAAGGACGGACGCGTCGTCAAAGGAATTAACTTCATCGATCTGGTCGACGCCGGTGACCCGGTAGAGCAGGCCCACGTCTACGATCGGGAAGGCGCCGATGAACTGGTCTTCCTGGATATCACTGCCACCCACGAGGCGCGCGATATCGTCGCCGAAATGGTACGCCGAGTCGCCGACACCGTCTTCATCCCGTTTACCGTCGGCGGCGGTATCCGTAACGTCGACGACATGCGCGCCATCCTGCTGGCCGGCGCCGACAAGGTCAGCGTGAACAGCGCCGCCGTTCGCAACCCGGAGATCGTCAGCGAGGGCGCCCGCCGCTTCGGCAGCCAGTGTATCGTGGTCGCCATCGACGCCCGCCGCCGCGACGCCGCTGAAGGGTGGGACGTATTCATAAGTGGAGGACGCATAAACACCGGCATCGATGCCGTCGAATGGGCCAAAAAGGTGGAAGCGCTCGGCGCCGGCGAAATCCTGCTGACCTCAATGGACGGCGACGGCACGCAGGAAGGTTACGACGTAGCCCTCACTCGAGCCATATCAGACGCCGTCAACATCCCGGTCATCGCCAGCGGCGGCGCCGGTCGACCGGAGGATTTCGCCGCCGCGCTCACCGAAGGCGGGGCCGAAGCGGCCCTGGCAGCCAGCCTCTTCCACTTCCGCCAGCTCCAGGTGATGGACGTAAAGCGGCACCTGATCGAACGCGGCGTACCCATTCGCCTGCCCGAAGACGCCATAACCTGACAGGGCCGCTATCCAATAGGGCAACGCTCGCCGCCGCACTTGGGGAAGATGGGCCCTCCACCATGGACATCTGTCAGGAGCGGAAACCAGGGGCGTCTTAGTGACTTGGGTGTCGAGATGGACAGAGTAGAGCTGGCCATGACCCGCTCCTTTAACCGGCAAATTGGCCACACCCGGCGGCTGACACCGCAGGATCAGGCGCGTTTCGTCACCGCAGTGTCCCAATTCGCCAAGGACCCGGCAACCCCTGGACTCAATTTTGAGAAACTCGGCGGCAGTACCAAGAGCAACCTCTGGTCAATAAGGGCTTCACAGGAGCTTCGCATCCTCCTGGCAGTAGATGATGGCCAATTCGTCTTCGTCAATGCAGGCCACCACGATGCCATGTATGACTGGGCCGACAGACGAGATCACTATGTCGATCTGGCTTCTGAAGACCTTGCAGATCTACAGGTAACAGTTCCTGACATTCCGCTGTCCTTGAAGCGCGAATCCACAGGAGCGCCGCATCAACCTACGCTGCCTGATCTGCCTGGTGAAGAATCCGACAGTGCTTCCCACTCGCCCCCGACATCAGAATCCACTCCGACCGACCCCCTCCTCATTGAGGATCTGATACGACGCGTCTTCCGCGGCGACTTCGAGGAATGGCAACTCTTCCTCCATCCAGACCAAAAACCTCTTGTCCGCCGCCACTGGTCAGGAGCTGCCCGTATTCGCGGCGCGGCCGGCACAGGCAAAACGGTGATCGGGTTGCATCGCCTAGCAGAGCTGGCTCGTCGATATCCCGATGCCAAAGTACTCTTCACGACATATAGCAGATCGCTTGTCGAGCTGCTTGAAAAACGCTTTCAAATCCTCCCGATGGCCCCCTCGAATGTCGATTTTGCCAACATCGACAGAATTGCTTACAGATACGACAGCTGGCCGCCGGCACATTTCTCACTGGTTGACCAGACATTCGATTCTGCTTGCAAGGAGCTCGTCATCGGTTCGCCCTTGGAGAGAATCAGCCAGGATTACCTGAGAGAGGAAATAGAAAGGGTGATCAAGGGAAACGGGCTGCAGAGTCTCGAGGACTATCTGTCCGTCGAACGTCTTGGACGCAAACGATCTCTTACTCAAAACCTGCGCAGACTGGTATGGGAACTGTCGGAACTCTGGGCCGGGAAGCTGAGAGAGCGCAACGCAGTCCCATTCGACGACAAAAAGATTCGGGCCAGGGACGCCGCCCAAAGAGCCGCACATGCCCCATACCGCTGCGTCGTCGTGGATGAAGCGCAGGACATGACATTGGTCGAAATGCAGCTTGTTCGCGCTCTCGTCGCCGGGGCCCCCGAAAACCCCGTGCCCGAAGACGGTGTTCTCGTATTGGATGACCCCGCCCAACGAATCTACGCCGGCGGATACCGGCTCGGTTGGGCCGGTCTTGATATCGCCGGCCGGGCGCAGGTGCTAAAAAAGAACTACCGCAATATGCCCGCAGTCTACCGCGCCGCCAAGCGTGTCCGGGGTAACGAACTGGTTGCCTTGGAACATGAAGACGACAGATCCATTCTTGATGCCGAACTCGGATTTCTCGATCGCGAAGAAGAGAAACCGAATTTTGTCCTTGTAGACAGTGACGGCGAAATTCCCTATTTGCGCGCGAAGATACGCGAAATCAGTGAAGGCGAAAAGTTCAGCGCAAACGAGATTGGAGTCTTTCTGAAACACAACCGCCAGGTCGATGCTGCCATCAGATTTCTGCAGAGTCATGGCATCGCTTGCGCCAAACTTACTCGTGACGGCATTTCGGGTAGCGGCGTTAGAGTAGGTACCTACGACCGCGCCCGAGGGCTGGAATTTCGGGCTGTATTCCTTCCCCGCCTGGGCTCGACTCAGTTTCCGGACGACAGCGGAGACATAGCCGGCGAACGGCAGGATTCCGACCCGGATCAAAACCTGGAATCGCGTCTGTTGGAACTGGACCGTCTCTATGTTGCTATGACACGCGCCAGGGAGCTCCTGATCCTGATCGCCGACGAAGAGCCCTGTGAAGAAATCTGGCGAACCCTGGGCGAGGAGATCGTGCTTAGAGATATGCGAGGACGGGTACGTACAGGTCCGATCCCTGCTCACTAACTGCGGCCCGTAGTCGCCAGTTCCTCACCTTGCTCAGGCCAATTGATTCCCTGACAGACAGAATGGATCGTTACATGTCCGAACTGATCAACGCCCTCTCAGCTACCATCGCTGATCGCAAAGCCAACCCGACGCCAGAATCATATACCGCCCGTCTCTTTGCCGCCGGAACCGGAAAAATCGCCCAAAAGGTCGGTGAAGAGGCGGTCGAAGTCGTCGTCGCCGCCCTCGACGAAGACAGAGAGCGGCTGGTCTCGGAAATTGCCGATCTGGTCTACCACAGTCTCGTCCTCCTCGAGCACAAGGATCTTTCCTGGTCGGACGTTGAAGCCGAACTGGGCCGCCGCTTCAAATGAATACTTTCCGAAACCACTTCGCCACAACTGGTACGCGACCTATCGGAAGACTTACATTTTTGGATCGCTGGGGTCTCTTCCATAACCGGCATTAGTGCTCCGGCATGGGCCAAGTGAGGCTGTCTTTCACCTCACGTCTCTGAACTCCCTGCCCCTCGCTGTTACACACCGTCCAATTCGCTCCTCTTTCCCCGCCGGTGGTAAAATGGGCCCCAGTGTTTCAAGCTGTTTTTACTCTCGGCAGGAGCGGACACCACTATCGCGGCATCAGACGAAACGCTAGCAAAATCCACAAAGCTCCGGGAGGAAATCTGATGACTGTTCCTGTAATGAAAAGTACTCGCAACGGTTCTCCCTACGCCCCCAGGTCCGATTCGGAAGATACGCCCCAAAACGGAGACACGCTATCCGCGGCAAGCCTCTCTCTGAATGAAGACATGTTCACCCGGAATGCTATGACCTTCGACGATGTTCTTCTCGTTCCCGGTTTCGCCGAAGTTCTGCCCTCCGACGTCGACGTCAGCACGCAACTCCATCCCAAGCTCGCCCTCAATATCCCCCTCATCAGCGCCGCCATGGATACCGTAACCGAAGCGGACCTGGCAATCGCTCTCGCCCGACAAGGCGGACTGGGCGTCATCCACCGCAATCTCTCGGTGACGCAGCAGGCTGAAGAAGTCGATAAGGTAAAACGCAGCGAGAGCGGCATGATCGTTGATCCCATAACGCTGCGTGCCGATAACACCCTGGCCGACGCCGAAGCCGTCATGAGCCGCTACCATATCAGCGGCGTACCAATTACAGATGACGACAACCTGCTGCTGGGCATTCTCACCAACCGCGATGTCCGCTTCGCAACCGACCACCAGCGCCCAATCTCCGAATTCATGGTTTCGGAGAATCTGATCACCGCCCAACTCGGCACGACTCTGGACGAGGCGCAGGAGACCCTGCATCGCTACCGCATCGAAAAACTGCCTTTGGTCGATGCCGAGGGCTACCTCAAAGGGTTGATCACCTATAAGGATATTCTTAAGCGGCAGGACTTCCCCCACTCCGCCAAAGACGACCGCGGCCGCCTGTTGGTGGCCGGCGCCATCGGTGTCGGCCCTCAGGGTCTGCTACGCGCCGAAAGCCTCGTCAACGCCGGCGCGGATGCCATCGCCGTCGACACCGCCCATGGACATACACAGGGCGTCATCGACACCGTGAGAGAAGTCCGCGCGCGATACCCTGAACTTCCCATCCTCGCTGGCAATGTCGTCACCGCAGAGGGCGTGCAGGTGCTGACTGAGGCCGGCGCGGACGTTGTCAAAGTCGGCGTCGGTGCAGGGTCGATCTGCACCACACGCATTGTCTCCGGCGCCGGCATGCCCCAGCTCACCGCTATCGCCACCTGCTCCGAAGCCGCCCAATCTTGCGGCGTTTCCTTGATCGCCGACGGCGGTATCCGCTACAGCGGTGATGTCACCAAAGCCCTCGCCTGCGGCGCCTCGGCTGTGATGCTCGGCAGTCTGCTCGCCGGCCTGCACGAATCCCCCGGCGAAATCGTCATGCGCGAGGGTCGTTCCTTCAAGGAGTACAGGGGCATGGGCAGCATCGGCGCCATGAGAGGCCGTGCCGCAGACCGCTACGCCAGCGCACAGGCGCTCAACGGCGCTTCACCCGATATTGGCGGCAAGACCGTACCTGAAGGCATCGAAGGGCAGGTGCCCTACAAAGGTTTCCTAAACGAATTTGTATTCCAACTCCTGGGCGGCCTACGCTCCGGGATGGGCTACGTCGGCGCGCAGAGTGTTCAGGACCTGTGGGACAAGGCCCGCTTCGTACGAATCAGCCCGGCAGGCTACCAGGAAAGCCATCCGCACAGCGTCGTCATTACCAAAGAGGCGCCAAACTACCAAGTGAATCCAGGGAACTAGAATGACTGTAACTGCCGTTGTCGGTGCCCAGTGGGGTGATGAGGGAAAGGGTCGCATCGTCGATTACCTGGCCAAGCAGGCCAACTACGTTATACGCTTCCAAGGGGGCGACAACGCCGGCCATACCGTTGTGAACGACTTCGGCAAGACAGTACTCCATATCATACCCTGCGGCATCTTTTACCCGAACGTCCATAACATCATCGGCACCGGCTGCGTCGTCAATCCCCAATCGCTCCTGGAAGAGATAGCCAACCTGAAGTCCATCGGTGTCAGCTGCGACCGCCTCTGGATCAGCAGCCGCGCCCAGATGCTCATGCCCTACCATCGCACACTGGATGAGTTGGAGGAGCGGGCCCGCGGCGCCGACACCATCGGCACCACCATGCGCGGCGTCGGCCCGGCATACAGCGACAAGGCCACCCGCTCCGGCCTGCGCATCGGCGACCTGCTCCAACCCGACTGGCTGGAATCGCGCCTCGATAACGCCCTGCGCACCATCAACCGCAAGCTCACGATTCTCGGCGGCCAGGCGGTTGACGGTCGCGAAATGTACGATCTTCTGATGGAGTTCCGTCTGCAGCTGGCGCCTCGCATCGTCGACACCGCGCCCATCCTGCGCATGGCCCTGGAAGCCAACAACGATATCCTGCTCGAAGGGCAGCTCGGCGTCATGCGCGACCTCGACTGGGGGATCTACCCCTACGTCACCAGCAGCCATCCAACCGCCGCCTTCGCCCCCTCCGGCGCCGGGCTGCCGGCCGGCTCTCTTGACGAGGTCTACGGCGTCTGCAAAGCCTACAGCACCTGTGTGGGCGACGGCCCCTTCCCCGTGGAGCTGCACGACGACATCGGCAAGCGCATGCAGGACATTGGCCAGGAGTTCGGCGCAACCACCGGCCGCCCGCGGCGCTGTGGCTGGTTTGATGGCGTCGCCATTCGCTACGCCGCCTGGCTCAACGGCATGACCGGCCTCGCCATCACCAAACTGGACGTTCTCGACGGCATCGAAACGCTCAAGATCTGCACAGGCTATCGTCTTGAGGACGGTACGGTTCTCACAGACACCGTCCCCGACACCTCTCTGCTCATGCACGCCCAACCGCTCTGGGAAGAGATGCCCGGCTGGGCTGGACCCACAACAGGCTGCGGCAGCTGGGCCGCACTTCCCACACAGGCACGGGACTACGTGAGTCGCATCTCCGAACTGGCCGGCGTTCCTGTCTCCTACGTCTCCGTCGGCCCCGAACGCGACAATATGTTCGGCCGCGGCGCTTAGCCATCCTGGGGCCGCCGCGACGCCGGCAGCCGAACTACTCCTTTCAAAATCTGGCCAAAGTCAGCCAGGACCCGGACCCACGGCGTAACAATTGAAACTGTGTTCCCCTTGTTCTCACCAGGCACGCTGAAGCCTATGTCCTGCTTTGGAAGCGGTCTCGATGTCGGGCCCTTCTGAGTCCAAGCCATTCTTGCTGCATATCCGGCAGACCGCGCGAATCCTCTGGCTGGCTCTGCTTCTTGTGTGGCGCTCCAGTTCCCGCCTCCTGGTTGGATTCATCCTGTTGCTGGTGCTGCAGGCGCTGCTTGTTCCACTGCAGCTCGCGCTGACACGGGTGGTAATTGACCGCGCCGCGTTTGACTTGGGTCTGCTAGAAAACCTGGATGCCGCGGCCGCCCTGCTTCCTCTGCTGCTCTGGATTGGGCTGACTGCGGCAGTACTGGCTCTGAGTCAACTGATCCAGCCCTTCTCCTCGACCTTCCAGAGCCTGGCCGCTGATCGGCTCACCGGCTACGTGACAGAGCAGATCATTCGCGCCGCCAACCGTTTGCAAGGCCTGGCCCCCTTTGAAGATCCTGTCTTTGCTGACGACCTCCAGCGGGCCCGCAAACGTGCCCCGCGTGGAGCATTGGATCTGATAATCTATGTTGGGCGTGCGGCCATAGCGCTCTTCACTGCCGGCGGTCTGGCACTCGTGCTGTTTGCATTGCATCCCCTTGTCCCCTTCCTCCTCATCCTGGCCGCGTTGCCGCAGATGAAGAGGCAATGGGAGTACAGCGAACGGACCATTAGCCATCTCTATATCCAGACTGCGGAATCGCGCCGGCTCGAATACAGTCGTGAGGTCTTACTGGCGCCGGAGGCAGCCAAAGACATACATCTGTACGCGGTCGGGCCATTCTTCCGCCGGCGTTACGATTCCATTTTTGCCAGCACGACAGAGTCGCTCAACCAGATGCGCAGGCCCCTGGCCGTCAAAGTCTCGCTGGCCGCCATCCTGGCCACCGTTGCCTCATCTGCGGTCTACGTCTATGTCGCCTGGCTGATTTTGCAAGGCGATCGCACTGTCGGCGACCTGGCGCTCTACGGAGGCGCAGCCACCGTTCTGCAGATAAACCTGATTGCCTTGGGCACTGAGATCGGACTCCTGCCGCTTGTGCTTGGCTTTCTGCCCAGTCTGTTTCGGATACTCGAGGCGCCCCCCGATCTGCCACAGGGCGGCATTTCTTTCGACACAACAGGCATTTCGCCTGACATGCCACCGCCTGCCCAGACCGAAATGGCGGCCCTCCCCCTCCAGTTCCAGAGCATCGAATTCGAAAATGTCTCCTTCACCTATCCGGGTAGCGCCGACCAGGTTCTGCGCGACCTTTCGTTTACTATGGCTCCTGATGAGTGTGTGGCCCTCGTCGGCCGCAACGGCGCCGGCAAGACTACGATTGTCAAACTGCTTCTGCGCTTGTACGACCCGACCTCCGGCCGCATCCTTCTGAACGGCGTAGACCTGCGAGATTACGACTTGAATGAGTTGCGCCGCCAGATGGGTGTCATCTTTCAGGACTTCGTTCGCTACGAACTGACCGCCGCCGAAAACATCGGCGTGGGCCAGATCGATCTCCTGCCTGATGCCTCGCGACTCTCCACCGCAGCTGAGCGCGGCGGCGCCGCTGAACTGTTGCACCGACTTCCGGACGGGCTGGACACGCAGCTGGGCCGCGCCTTTGGCGGTCGCGAACTCTCTGACGGTGAGTGGCAAAAGCTGGCCCTCTCCAGAGCGTACCTGCGTGACGCCCAACTCCTGGTCCTCGACGAACCCACAGCCTCGCTGGACGTGCAGACCGAGTACGAGATCTACACACGCTTTCACGAACTCACCCGCGACCGCATTACGCTCCTGATCAGCCACCGTTTCTCCACCGTGCGCATGGCCGACCGCATCCTCTACCTGGCGGACGGGCGCATTCAGGAAGCCGGCAACCATGCCGAACTGATAGACCTCAGCGGCGAGTACGCCCGCCTCTACCGCCTCCAGGCCGCCCAGTTTCTGGGCCGGAATTCAGCGGGTCCGAGCCCATGAATCTGTTCACAAAGTCCGGCGAAGCTGCGAATAACCTGTGGCAACCCGTCGTTGGCGCTGCGCGCGGCATGTCATCCTTCCTGCGCACATGGAGGCGCGGACTGGCCCTGATAACGAGGGCCTCGCCGCGTATGGTCGTCGTCTACCTTGCGCTCGTAACTGTCATCAGCCTCGTGCCAGTATTGCAGGTATGGCTACTGCGGCTGGTGGTTGACGGTCTGGCCGTCACCGTGGGCGGCGCGGCCGCAAGCGCCTTCACTGTGTTGGCGCTTGCCGTCCTCTACGCCCTGACCTATGTCATACCTGCTGGCCTCGAGCCTGTCCAGCGGACGCTGAATGTATGGCTGGAAGATCGCGCGGTGGCCGAAATAGATCGGCGCCTCATGGATGCCGGCATCCGGCTGACAGACCTTGTGAGGATAGAACGCCCCGCGTTCCAGGATCAGCTGCGACTGGTTCAGGATGCCATCTTTTTTCTGCCCCGGCTCATTGACTATCTTCAGCTTGGTCTTGGCACGGCGCTCACCTTGGGAGGCATGCTCCTCCTGCTCGCTTCTCTGCACCCCCTCCTGCCCGTGACATTGGCGGTGCTGAGCGTGCCGCACCTCATCGCAGAGAGGCGCCTGCAGGAATCCAGGTACCAGGCGATGATAGACCGCTCTCGCGCAGCGCGGGAAATGAACTACTGCGCCCGCGTCACGACTGAGCCGGCCGCTGCCAAAGAAATTCGCGTCTTCGGTCTGGGCGATTTCTTTCTGCGTCGCTTCCGCTCGCGGTTCGTCACAGCTTACGCGGAAATGAGACGGATCCGCATGTCCCATCTGCGCGTGTCCGCGGCGTTCACTGCCCTGCATGCGCTGGCGCTGGCTGGCGGCTTCTGGTACGTGGCCGTCCAGGCCGGCGCCGGTCAACTCACGTTGGGCGATATCGCACTCTACTTCGGTGTTGTGATTCAGACGCAAAGTCGCCTCCAAAATGTGGTGTTCTGGTCTGGTTTTCAATATGAGATTCTTCTGCATCTGCGCGGGCTATTTTCCTTTCTGGACCAGGCAAAACCGGCCGTCGCGCTCCCCCCGCCCGGCCAGGGCAGGCAGGCGCGTACCGACTTGGTACAGGGGATCGAACTGCGCGGCATCCATTTCAGCTACCCCGAAGGCGAACTGCCTGTGTTTGAAGACACAAATGCTTGGCTGCCCCCCGGCGTGGTGACGGCTCTGGTAGGGGCAAACGGTGCTGGCAAAAGTACGTTCGTCAAGCTGCTGACCCGCATGTACGACCCTGACGACGGCGAGATCCTTTTCGACGGCGTCCCCCTTGCAGACTATGAGCTGGAATCGCTGCGCCGACGGATAGCCGTTCTCTATCAGGACTTTGCCCGTTTTTCCCTGACCTTGCGGGAAAATATCGAGATGGGGGCCTTGGAGCAAAATGGGTCCGGCGTGAATGTGGAACAGGCCGCGCGCTGGGCAGGCGCTGACGAAGTGGCCGCCGCGCTCCCAGATGGATATGAAACGCAACTGACCCGGCGCTTTCAAGGCGGCGTGGACCTGTCCGGCGGGGAATGGCAGAAGGTCGCCCTGGCGCGAGCCTTCGTGCGCGACGCGGCTCTGGTTATCCTCGATGAACCGACCGCAGCCCTGGACGCCGAGGCAGAGTACCGCCTGTTCGAGCGCTTCCGTCAGCTAGTCGCCGGCAAGACCGCCTTGATCATCAGCCACCGCTTCTCCACCGTGCGCATGGCCGACCATATCCTCGTGCTCGAAGACGGCCGCATCACCGAGGCAGGCAGCCATGACGAACTGATCGCACTGGGCGGTCGCTACGCCGAGCTGTTCGAGATGCAGGCCGGACGCTACAGGTGAGAAGTGTATATCGCCGTGGGTCGAATTTTCGAGCATGATTTCATTGCCTCCCTGCGAATATTGGCATTCAAGAGTTATCAGACGTTGACGTGCTTCATGCCTCGGCGTAAGTCAATGGAAGCCAGTTGTCCTCGATTCTGGTTCCACTGACCTGTTTCCGCAGACATTTGGAAAGAGCCTCTCAAAAGGAGATAATGTCAGTATGTGCAGGCGGTCATGTATTCCTTTTAGAGTGTCGGCGAGCTTTTCTGTGTCGAGAGTGCTGTCTCGTTGCCTGAACTTGCCGATGCCGATTGAATATTGCCCTGGCCCGATCCAGGATTTTACAAATGCCTTTTGATACCAGACTGCTAGACGAAGCAATCGGCCAGCGTTCCCGCCACTTGGAAACAGAGAGGCGGCGCCTTCTCGCGCAGACCGCCGCTCTTCTCGAAACGCATAGTTGTCATTTCGGCATACGCTCCGCCTACATCTTTGGCTCCGTCGCCCGGCCTCGCCGATTCCACGAGCACTCCGACGTCGACATCGCCATTGAGACCAGCCGCCCCGAACGGCTGGCCGAAGCGATCGGGCGATTTTCGTCATTGCTGGAAAGGGACGTCGACTTGGTCGACCTTTCCGCCGTTCCATTTGCCGACCGTATCCGTCGTGAGGGAGTGCCTTGGACGCCAAAGAGTTCCTAATTCTCGAGTCAGACCTTGCTGCACAGCTTGCCCTCATAGACGATGTCTTTGCCAAGATGGAAGACCGAGCAAAGGATTTCAATGCTGATGAGGCGCTTGAGATGCAGTCAGAGAGCGTCGCTTTTCAGATTCATAACGCTTACAATGGTATAGAAGAATTACTGCGCCTTATCGCCGCCCACTTCGAGAATCAGATTAGCGATGTAGCCCGCTGGTATGCCGCTTTGCTCCAGCGTATGACTCAGACCGTTCCTGGTGTGCGTCCGGCCCCATTGACTCGAGAGACCTATCACCTTCTCGACGCATTACGCGGCTTTCGCCACTTCTTTCGTCATGCATATGTAACGTCCGTCGACCCTGGCCTGCTTCAGTCCAATCTCCGGACGGCGCGGCAAGCACACAAGCTACTGCATCGCGACATATCCGATTTCCTGGACCATCTAAGGCCTGCTGGGACTGACTGAGGGCAAAAAGAGGAGTTGGAGATTAAGAGGCTCTTTGCAGAGCCAACCACTCCCTCCTCTTCACTCTCTACTGGCGTTTCTCCCAATGACCACCTTCACCCACGAATCCTACCTCTCCCCTCTGACCTGGCGCTATGGCAGCGAGATCATGCGCCGGATTTGGAGCGAGGTTGAAAAGCGTAAACTCATGCGCCGCGTCTGGGTAGCGCTGGCAGAAGCCCAGTACGAGGCCGGGCTGGTAACGGCCATGCAGGTAGCCGACCTGCGCGCCCGCCAGGATCACATCAACATTCAACGCGCCCAGCAGATTGAGGAGGAAATCCGTCACGATCTCATGGCGGAGATCCGCACGTACGCCGAACAGTGCCCGCTCGGCGGCCCCATCATCCATCTCGGCGCCACGTCAATGGATATACTCGACAACGTAGACGCCCTGCGCCTGCGCACCGCCCTCGGCCAGATCATCGAAAGACTCAGGCGCTCGCTGGTTACATTGGCCGCAAGGATCGCTGACGAAGCCGACACGCCCGCCATCGCCTTCACCCACATCCAGCCCGCCGAACCCACCACGGTCGGCTACCGCTTTGCCCAACACGGCCAGGACCTGCTCGCCGACCTCGAAGAACTGCAGCGCGTCCGCAACAATATCCGCGGCAAGGGGGTCAAAGGCGCGGTCGGGACCAGCGCCAGCTACGACCAGCTTCTTTCCGACAGCGAGTTCACCCCCCGCCAGCTCGAAGAACGCGTAATGTCGAAGCTGGACCTGCTCGCGTTCGAGGCCGCAACCCAGACCTATCCCCGCAAGCAGGACTGGCTCGTCGTCAATGCCCTCGCCGGACTGTGCGCCAGCCTCCACAAGTTCGCCTTCGACCTGCGCATCCTCCAGTCGCCCCCTTTCGGCGAATGGAGCGAACCATTTGGCGCCAAACAGGTCGGTTCCAGCGCCATGCCCTTCAAGCGCAATCCCATCGCCGCCGAAAACATCGACAGCCTGACGCGGCAGGTGGCTGCTCTGCCCCGCATCGCCTGGGACAACAGCGCACTCAATCTGCTCGAACGCACCCTCGACGACTCCGCCAATCGGCGCCTCTACCTGCCTGAGGCCTTCCTCCTGACTGACGAGGTCCTGATTCGCTGCCAGCGTCTCTTTGAAGGTGTGACCGTCTGGCCCGGCCCCACCGCCCGCAACCTGCGCGACTACGGCGTTTTTGCCGCCACTGAGCGCCTGCTCATGGAGGCGGTCAAAGCCGGCGGCGACCGCCAGGATCTGCACGAGCTGATTCGCGAACAGAGCCTGGTGGCCTGGAAGGCCCTGCAGGAAGGGCAACCCAATCCCCTGGTTGACAACCTGATCACCGACCCCCGCATCACCGGCCTGATAGAACCGGAGCGCGCCCACAGCCTGTTACAAGCATCGGCCTATGTGGGCGACGCACCCAACCGCGCCAGAAACATCGCCTCCGCGATCCTCGCCGCCGTAGGCTGACATGCCGCAGCTGATCCTCTCCGCCGACCCCGGCTTCATACACCTCGCTCTTGAGGAGTTCCGTCGCGACAGCCGCAATGGTCAGCCCCTGGACGAGCTCGCTTCAGGCGTCTTTCTTCTCGATTGCGACGAAGGCTTCTGGGGCCTGGCCGAGACCTGGATCGACGATCCACCCGTCTTCGCCCGCCACATTTGTCCCGTCGACCTCACCCTTCCCCTCGTAGCGACGCCCAGAGACCTCTCCCGCCTCAGCGATGCCGTCGTAGCCGAATTTGCCGAACTGCTCGACCCCGAAGTAAGTTTCTCGGTCCAGAGCCGCATTCTTCTCGACAGTCCCTACAAGCCCTTCGACGTCAACCGCGCCGTTGCCGCCGCCCTCGCCCGCGCCGCAAGCTCCCCTCTGGACGTTCGTGAGCCGTTTCAGATCCTCTCGGTCGTCTGTGCAGCCGCTGACCGGACGCCAGGATCAGAAAAGCCAGCTGCCCCAAACCAACGGCAACTGGCCTTTATTGGACTTTCACTTGCCTCCCACAACATCTCGGACTGGGCCGGAGGCGTGCGTCGCTTCCGCCGCGAAAAGGAGCAGATCAGCCGCGCCGAGTTCAAAATGCTCGAGGCGTTCGAGGCATTTCACATCGATCTGCCCGCCGGCGGCGTCGCTCTCGACCTCGGCGCAGCCCCGGGAGGATGGACCCGCGTCCTGCGCCAAAAGGAGCAGTACGTTACCGCCGTCGACCCCGCCGAGCTGCATCCCCGCCTCGCCGCCGACCGCGGCGTGCGCCACAAGCGCATGACCGCAGAAGCGTATTTGAAGGAAGGACCAGACGCCTTCGACTTTCTCGTCAACGATATGCGCATGGACGCGCGCGCTTCGGCGCAAATGATGAACGCCTTCGCCGACTTCCTCTATCCCCACGCCGAAGCCGTAATGACGCTAAAACTGGGGAAAACCGCAGCGGCCCTCGAACCTGCCTGCGCCATTCTGCGAGAGTGCTACACCATCCTCCACATGCGCCAGCTGTTCCATAACCGCAACGAGGTTACCATTCACCTCAAACTGAACGACCTCTGAGATTCCTGCCCCGAACCCACGAAATCTTTGCGAAATCTTAGGGGTCCGGCCCGACCGGCAACCCGTACAGATACCAGTACGCCTCACGCGGGTAGACGTGCGCCACAGATCCGTCCCAGACGAAATCCCCGCGCCCCAACATCCCTTCGATCCGTTGGTCTACTCCAGCCAGCTGGATCGCCAGAGCATCTGCGCTCTCCGCGTCCAACGCCTTGCCAATCTCGGCAATCCGCTGCCGGTTGCGTATCTCAAACGGGTACTGGACGCGGCATTCACGCCGGTTTTCGCTGCAGTCGTCGAGAAACCAGTTCAGACTGTTCAGCCGCGCCCTCGCTTCCCGCAACAGCAAAGCCTGGTAATTGGAAGGGAGCCGGGCGGTGGCCTTCTCAATCTGGGCTTTGGCCTCCCCTAGCGCCTGCTTATGTTCCGGCGTCAACGAGTCCGACTGCGCCGCCAGCTTGTGCAGCCGCGCCAGCACATCCCCACCGCTGCTCTGGACCGGGCGCTCTCCCGTACCTCCGCCATCCACCGGGACCGGCACGACCACCGTCCGGTACACCTCACCCCGCATGATGTAGCTCTCGAACTGCGCAGCCATCGCCGCCACCACCGCCAAATCGGTCTCCGGCGCCGCGGCAACAACCGTACTCAGCCTGCTCGCCATTTTCTTACCTCCCTGGCCCCAGTCCCTAGCTGCTAACCCCTAGCCATTGTCCTGCTCCAACCACAGGGTCACCGGGCCGTCATTTACAAGTTCAATCTCCATATGCGCTTGGAAAACGCCCTTCTCAACCGGAACCCCCTCCTCCGCCAGCAGTGTGCAAAAACGGTCGTATAACGCTTGCGCCTGGTCCGGCCGGGCAGCTCGTGTGAAACTCGGTCTCCGCCCCTTGCGCGCATCACCGTAGAGCGTGAACTGGCTCACCGCCAGCACCGCGCCTCCCACGTCCGCGAGCCCCAGGTTCATCTTGCCCGCATCGTCCTCAAACAGCCGCAACCCGGCAATCTTGCGCGCCAGCCATGCAGCTTCGGCCTCCCCATCCTCGTCAGCGACCCCCAGCAGCACCAGAAACCCTTGTCCGATGCCTGCAACCTTCTCGCCGTCAACGTGTACGCTTGCCCGACTAACCCGCTGAATGAGCGCTCGCATCTGTTTTGCCCCTTGACAAATCGAACATTTGTTCTTATAATATCTCTATGAACTTCACAATAGCGCTCGAACCGATGGCAAAGCTCGCCCGCATCGGCGAGATCAACGGCTATGAAGCGGCCGGCGACGCGCCCCACGCAGAGTCCACCCGCCCCGGCTGCTTCACCCCTGCAACGGCCAAGCCCACACGCCGCGAACGCAATGCCGCCGCCCTGCGCCGCTCCATTATGAAAGTGGCGACGCCTCGCGGCCCGAAGCCCGTGCTGCGCACCATGATGACCACTGCCTGCGAGCGTAACTGCTTCTATTGCCCCTTCCGCGCCGGGCGCAGCAGCGCTGAACGACTTACCCTCCAGCCCGATGAAATGGCTGACGGGTTTATGCGCATGCAGAAGGCCGGCCTTGTCGACGGCCTCTTTCTCTCCTCCGGCATAATCGGCGGCGGCGTAAGAGCCCAGGACAAAATTATCGACACTGCCGAGATTCTGCGCAAGAAACGGAACTATCCCGGTTACATTCACCTCAAGGTCATGCCTGGCAGCGAATATGAGCAGGTGCGCAGGTCCATGCAGCTGGCCGACCGCGTCTCCATCAACCTCGAAGGCGCGACCCCGGGACGCCTGGCCCACCTGGCGCCCCAAAAGGAGTTCTGGGACGACCTGATGCAGCGCCTCCTCTGGACAGAACAGATCCGCAGCCGCGAACGCGTGCGCGCCTCATCCATCACCCAATTTGTCGTCGGTGCCGTCGGCGACACCGACCTCGAACTGGTCTCGCTCAGCGAAAAGCTTTACCGGCAGGTCCGCCTGCAACGCGTCTACTACTCCTCCTTCTACCCCGTGCCCGACACGCCCTTCGACAACCTGCCATCCGCCTCCCTGAAGCGCCAGCACCGCCTCTACCAGGCCAGCTTCCTCCTGCGCGACTACAACTGGGACACCGAGGACATCGGCTTCGGCGCCGACCAGAACCTTCGCCTCGATGTCGACCCTAAACAGGCCTGGGCCGACATTCATCTGCGGGCAGCCCCTATCGAGCTGAACTACGCCGACAGGCACACGCTCCTGCGCGTGCCCGGCATCGGCCCCAAGAGCGCCGACCGCATCCTCCGCGCCCGTCGCCAGGGCAACCTCACCGACCTGCAACATCTACGCGCCCTCGGCGTCCCCTCCCCACAGAAGGCTGCCCCCTACGTGCTCCTGGACGGCCGCCAGCCCTCACACCAGATGTCGCTGTTCCCCGCCAGTGGGTGATGGCAAACCTTCCCTCTGAAAACGTTCTCCCACTTCCGAATCGACAGAGTTGGTTGCAGAGCTCACAGTCGCCAGGCAGGGAAGACACAACACACCTTGTCCTGACACCTGCTCAATTCAACTTCAGGGATTTTTGAGGGTCCGTCTGAGCTGTAGCAGACTTTGGAAAATCGAGGCGTTATGCCAGAATATGTTTCGCGGCACAACATATTAATCTATGAGCAATATTTTCTCTTGGTAGAATATCAGAAGCCGACCCAATTTCGAGAGCCTGCATCGGCCGAGGAACTACCGCGCCGCAATGAAGAATCGACGAACCCGCCTGACGACGACCATCCCGCGCAGCCTGCTGATTATCGCCCTGCTGGCCTCGCTGTTCCCTCTTTCACTCTACGGCGTAGGCGTGGCAAACGCGCCGTCCGCAACCGAAGCTGCGCTGCCCATGGGCAGCGCCTCGGGCGGGCAGGCTTTGCCGGAGCTGCCCGCCGCGACCGATCCCGGCAGGAACACCCTGAACCGGGAGCCGCCTTCAGACGCCGCAATCCATGACGGCCCGGGGCGAAGAGGAGCCGGCAGCGCCCGGGCAATCGCAGAGATAAGCCCAATCGCGGGCGCCATGTTCGATTCCGGCAAGTTTCGCGACGAGACCATGCCGCTTCCCGTCAACTCGGCAAACGGCGACGGCAATGCCGGCCCCAGGTCCAAACTGACTGAGCCAACCGCATTCGCCGCCTTAACGAAGTCACGGACGCAAGCCCTCAGAAGCGCAGACAGACTGCCGGCGCCGACGTTGACGGCGACGCAGACGCAGACGAACGAAATCGAGCTGAGTTGGACGGAGGTCGCCGGCGCCGCCAAATACGAGCTCTCGGCTCACTGGTCCGGTTCAGGTGGTTGGCAGGTGATAGAAGACTCTCTGACAGGCACTTCGTACACGCACCGCGACCTTGCGTCCGGCAGGACTTACCAATATACAGTCAGATCAATAGATGCAAACGGCGCAGCAAGCAAGTATTCGGGCGTTGCGTCCGCGATCGCAGGCGGAAATACGCCTACCCCCACGCCGACCCCTGACAGGCTTCCCGCGCCCGCGATCACCGTCGCGGCAACGATTTCCACCACCATCGAGATCAGTTGGACCGAGATCCCCGGCGCTGACAAATATGAGCTCTGGGAGTGGTGGGATTTCGACCCCGGTTGGCAGCGCATAGAAGACAATTTGCAGGGCACGTCCTACTCGCGCCATGGACTAACGCCCGGCAGAACCTACCATTACGCCGTCCGCGCCATAGACGCCAAAGGCGTGGAGGGCGTGTGGTCAAACCACCCGTCCGCGACCGTGCCCGATGCGCCGTTGCCAACGTCAACTGCAACGTCAACTGCAACATCAACGCCAACGCAAACGCCGACACAAACGCCCACGCCCACGCAAACACACACGCCGACACAAACGCCAACGCCGACAGACGGACCAACGCCGACGCCAACACACACGCCCACGCCGACGCCAACGCCGACAGACGGACCAACGCCGACACCGACACAAACGTCTACGCCAACGCCGACACCAACGCCGACACAAACGCCCACGCCAACGCAAACGCCGACAGACGGACCAACGTCAACGCCCACGCCAACGCCAACGCCGACTTCCACCCCCGACCGAAGACTGCCCGCACCGACCATCACAGTGCGAGAAACCGAAACGACTACAATCGAGATCAGCTGGACTGAAGTAGACGGCGCCGTCAGATACGAGCTCTGGGAGTGGTGGGATTTTACCCCCGGTTGGCGGCCCATAACAGACAAACTGCCAGGCACGTCATTCTCGCGTCACGGACTTACGCCCGGCAGGACCTACCATTACGCAATGCGCGCAATCGATGCCAAAGGCGTATGGGGAGCCTGGTCGAACCAACCGTCCGCCACCGTTCCAGCCGACGCGCCGACGCTAACGCCGACGTCAACACGGACGCCGACGCTAACGCCGACTCCGTCGCCGACCCCTTACGCTCCCTCGACCGTACGTCTGCCCGCGCCGACACTCTCTGTAAGCGAGACGGCGACGACCACGATCGAGATCAGTTGGACGGAAGTCACCGGCGCCGACAGATACGAACTCTGGGTCTGGTGGGACATCAGCGTCGGTTGGCAGCCCGTGGATAACAGCCTGCGAGGGACGTCCTACTCGGACCATGGACTCACACCTGGCAGGACCTACTATTACGCGGTGAGCGCAATTGACATGAACGGCTCAGGGGGCGCGTGGTCCAACTACCCGTCCGCGACCGTACCCGTCAACCCGCAGACCGACCCGGCCCTGGAGAAAGCCGCCCTGGTCGCCCTCTATAACGCAACCGACGGCGCCAACTGGACAACGAGCGCCAACTGGGCGACAGATGAACCGCTCTCCAACTGGCACGGCGTCACCACCGACAGCAACGGGCGCGTGACCGAACTGCGCCTCCCGAGCAACGAGCTGAACGGCACGATTCCCGACCTGAGCGCCCTCACACATTTAACGGCGCTCGACCTGAATACCAACCCGCTGAGCGGGCAAATCCCGGATCTGAGCGCCCTCACCAACCTGACGACCCTTGACCTCAGCCTCGGCCTGCTGAACGGTCCGATCCCCGACCTGAGCGCCCTCACCAGCCTGACGAGCTTGAACCTCAAGTCAAACGACCTCACAGGAGAAATCCCGGCGCTCGATTCCCTGACCGGTCTAACGACCCTGGATCTCAGTCACAACAAGCTGGAAGGGCCCGTACCCGATCTGAGCGCCCTCACCAACCTGGCTTCGCTGGACCTGAGCGGCAATGACTTGTGTCTCCCGGTTGGCACGGATCTGTCTGCATACGTCACAGTTGTCGCCGATCATCTGCGCAGCCTCAACCTGTCCGCCTGCACTGACGCCTAGAACTCGGTCGCGAAGCGCGGGAGAGCCGCCGTCTCGCATCCGGAGATGCCCGCCGCACGCACAACGACCAATGTTTGACCTGTTAACCTGAATTCGGAGTCAGCGGCCCCCCAATCACCCCTCTACCACTCCAAAATTACACAGTGACTGTGTAATTCCCAATCGGCGGACCCCAACCTCCCCGCCACCACTTCAAAATTACACACTGACTGTGTAATTTTCAGACGCCGGATCCATCCGCCCACCACTTCAAAATTACACGTTGACTGTGTAATTTCGGCGTGCGCGGTTCAGCCGCGCGCACGAGCCGAACGCCGCCGGCCTCGGCGCCGACCAGAACCTCCGTCTCGACGTCGACCCCAAACAGGCCTGGGCCGACATCCATCTGCGCGCCGCGCCCGTCGAACTCAACCGCGCCGACAGGTCCACCCTGTTACGCGTACCCGGCATCGGCCCCAAGAGCGCCGACCGCATCCTCCGCGCCCGCCGCCAGGGCACCCTCACCGATCTGCAACATCTGCGCGCTCTAGGTGTCCCTTCACCCCAGAAGGCGGCCCCCTATGTCCTCGTAGACGGCCGCCAACCCTCGCATCAGATGTCGCTCTTCCCTGTCGCCGGGTAGTCACTTGACGTAACTGTCGCTTCGGCGCCCTTTATTTCTTCCGTCGATCGAAAGAGCAAGTTGAACCTTCAACACCACAAAGTTGCACACAGGCAACTCTTTTCGGAAACTAACCAGAGCTTGGGCTCCCCCAGGGCCGAGTCCTTTTCCAGTATTTCGAAAAAATGAAGCTGTTCGACGCTGTCAGATTACTAGTATAATATACTGGTAGACGGCCTGAATTCGGAGTTCTAAGATGCCAGAGACACGATGATCCCCTTCATGAAATTCGGTAAACTTGTGCCCGGCGTGAGGCTCGTGCGCATCCTTCTTCTGGGCGCTCTGATTGCAGGGCTTACTCTTCTCTCCTTCCACACAGGCAAGTTAACGAACGCACAGACTGCAACAGGCAGTCTGGCAGCGCCAACCCTTTCCGCCGCCCTCTCGGGAACGAACGCAGTCGCACTCAGTTGGACAGTGGTGCCCGGCGCAGTGCGCTACGAACTTTGGGCGTGGACAAGTGCAACGGACTGGCAGCAGCTGGACGATGGCACCGTGACCGGCACGTCGCACACGCACGGCAGTCTCAGCCCTGGCACGACCTACTACTACACAGTCCGCGCAGTTGCCGCCAACGGAACCGCCGGCGATTGGTCGCAACGCAAGACCGTAACCGTGCCCGGAACGTCACAGGCCCCGGCCGCGCCCACCTTGAGCGCAGCCGCGAGCGGAACGAACACGATCGACCTGAGTTGGAACGCAGTCTTAGGCGCGGTACGGTACGAGCTGTGGGCGTGGACCAACGCGTCAGGCTGGCAGCAGCTGGACGACGGCAACCTGACCGGCACATCGCACACGCACCACGGCCTTACCAACGGCACGACCTACTACTACACGATCCGCGCCGTGGCAGCAGGTGGCGCAGTCAGTTCGTGGTCCGAGTATGCCGACGCGACCGCTTCCTCGACTACTCCATCAACGCCAACGCCAACCGCAACGCCAACGCCAGGATCCTCGCCAACACCCTCACATACGCCAACGCCAACCGCAACGCAAACCCCGGGACCATCGCCGACACCGACGCAGTCGCCAACCACAACGCACACGCCGACGGCCGGGCCAACACAGACACCAACCCCAACCCCAATTCCGCAGCCCGTTCCCGGAACTGGTGGAGATCCGGGCGGACCGGCCGCCCCCGTGCTGACGACCACTGCAGGTGTCAACTGGATAACTCTGTATTGGGAAGCAGTGACAGGTGCCAGCATGTACGACATCCGGAGGCGCAAAGGCGAAAACGGAACTTGGGAGCGGCCTTCCGGTACCCCTCAGACGACCACCGCGCACGGCTTTCTCGGTCTTGACTTCGGGACGACCTACTATTACATTGCCCGCTCAATAGCCGCCGACGGCAAAGTGAGTGACTGGTCCAACCTCGTTCAGGATTCGCCGACCGGGAGCCTGACTTCAACCTCCACGCCAACTTCTACCGCCACCGTCACAGTTACGCCAACCGCGGGCGGTTCCGCTCTTGCTGCGCCGAGGCTGACCGCGGAGGCGACCCAGACCAACGCGATTGAGCTCAGCTGGGCACCCGTCCCTGGCGCCGTCCGATACATTCTGTGGACCTGGACTGAGGCATTGGGTTGGCAACACCTGGACCAGGGGAATCTGACGGGCACAGCCTACACTCACATCGATCTTACACCCGGCACAACTTACCACTACGCGATCCGCGCCATCAATGCCAACGGCGCCGCGAGCCCTTGGTCAGACTACCCCAGCGCAACCGTACCCAATTCTGCAGAAATCGGTCCAACCGCGACGCCAACCGAGACGCCAACCACGACGGCGACCCCGACCGAAACTTCGGCGACAACACTTACTCCAACCGCGACGGCAACGTCAACCGAAACTTCGGACATGACACTCACGCCGACTGCCACCGCCACTGCGCGGCCGCCTGCTCCCGGCACAGAAAGGGCCGCCTTGGTCGCGCTCTATAACGCGACCAACGGCCCCAACTGGACGCACAACGACAACTGGCTGAGCCAGGAACCGATCTCTACTTGGTATGGTGTCTTTACCGACAGCGGCAGTCACGTTTCGGAACTGATTCTTAAGAGCAACAAGCTTACGGGGTCGATCCCTGACCTGGGCGCCCTAAACAACCTGACTCGACTGGATCTCTCTTACAACGATCTGAGCGGATCCATTCCGGACCTTAGCGCACTCGCCAAACTGACGACCCTGGATCTCGCGTTCAACGAGTTGACCGGGCAGATTCCGGACCTGAGCAACCTCAAGAACCTGAGGAGGCTGGAATTAGAATATAACGAATTGAGCGGGCAAATCCCGGACTTGAATGACCTCACCGAATTGTGGCGGTTGAACCTCGGTAACAACGAGTTGAGCGGACAGATTCCGGACCTGAGCAACCTCTCCAGCCTCTGGTGGCTGCTTCTAAGCGGCAACAAGCTGAGCGGCCCATTTCCCAACCTGAGCGACCCTACGGCTCTGAGATGGTTGTCCTTGAGTGACAACGAGTTTAGCGGCCCATTCCCAGACCTGAGTGCTCTCACCAACCTGGCACACCTGAGTCTCAGTTCCAACAACTATAGCGGCAACATTCCCGATCTGAGCTCTCTCACCGAGCTGAGGACAGCGCACCTTGGCTCTAACCAGCTGACCGGGACAGTCCCCGACCTTAGCGCCCTAACGTATCTGGAAGACCTTTACCTCGACGCCAACCAGTTGACCGGACCAATCCCGGACCTGAGCGCACTCACGAACCTGACGAACGTGAACCTGGCCTCCAACCAGCTGACCGGCCAGATCCCGGACCTGAGCGCACTTACTAATCTGACGGGTCTCGAACTCCACTCCAATGACTTGAGCGGGGCCATCCCCGATCTCAGCCCCCTCACTCAGTTGGACTGGCTGAACCTCGGCGACAACCAGCTGACCGGGCCGATTCTCAATCTGAACCACCTCACTAGCCTGAGGACGGTAATTCTCAGAGATAACCAGCTGCAGGGACCGTTCCCCGATCTGAGTCTTCTCCCCAACTTGAGGTCGCTTTCTCTCACAGGCAATCAGCTCTGCCTGCCTCAAGGATTCAGCCTTGCCGGCTCAAACACCGTTGTGGTCCGGCAACTCAACAGCCTCAATCTACCCACCTGCACAAACGCCGAGACCATGCTGACGCCAGCCGTTCCGCAAAACCTGGAGGCAACCGTCGGTACCGGCCAAGTCGTACTCTCATGGAGCGCGGTCTCGAACGCCGCCGGCTACGAGCTCCGTGCCTGGGACAGCTTCGACCGCACGTGGAATGCCATCGGCGGCGCGCTGACCACCGCGACCTATACCCACACAGTGCAGACCGACGGCCGCAACTACTACTACCAGGTCCGCGCTCGCGACGCTAACGACCTACACAGCGCATGGTCAGAACGCGTCTACGCCGCAGTCGTCCCGACAGACTTTCCGCCTCCTCATGTTTCCCTCGGCTTTGATTTCTACTTCCAGAAATACCTGAACGTTGCCGGGGTCGTCGTAGTCGCCCCAGGTGAAGTATCCGACGCGCACATGGTTCAATCGAGGGAGATCATCACCGGGATGGTTTCCAACCGGTCCGATCTGCTTTCAATCATAGCAGCCAACAATACCCGCATCTTCATAGAAAGCGATCGCCGAGGAGCAATTGCCAATCCAAGTCCCGGCAGTTGGACAGTATACATGGGGAGCAATGACCCATACTGCAGTACGTTTATCCATGAATTTGCCCACCTCGTACACTACGCAATTGACGAGACGGCCGAAGATCAGACATTCAACACGCGCCTTCGCAGCCTATACCAGGCCGCCCTCAACGCAGGCCGGTGGCCGGGCCAATATGCTTCATCCAATTACAGAGAGTACTGGGCCGAGTTGGTCAGTTTCTGGTTCCAAGGCGCCATGCCTTCACCTCTGAACGCGTCCTATTCGAAGCTGGAAGACTACGACCCAGATGCCGCCGACCTGATTAATGAGACATTCGGGGAATCCGCAACCGTTCCCGAGACGTGCAAGCCGTGAACTATGCAGAGAAGGGCGAGAGAAAAGTGTCGAGGAGTGGGAATAGAGAGGAACGGCACTGGCGCAGGGCTCTCAAAAGCCCGCGGCGCTGTGGCATATTAGGGGCATGTATAAGCCCGGTCTCTGCAGGAAAGTCATTGGCTTGAGCCAATTGCTCGGGCTTCTCCTGGATATGCCGGTCCAAAGAGGCCTCAACCTGAAACGTCTGTGGAGTATCCTGCTACTTTCCATCCCATCTGTTGGACCAGTTTCCGAGCATCCATAGCAACTGTATGATCGGGCCGACATTCCTTATCGAGTGTTCCTACCGATCAGACCCGCCCCGGGCATCAGGCCGGTGTGCCTGCATAGCGTATCCAATCTTGCCCAACGGCACGAGACAGCTTTCGATCCGCCGTCCACAGTTCTCCTTGAAGAAGCTCAGCCAAGGCAACGTAGAAGCAATCATAGGCGCTTGCCCGTTTCAACCGAAAAGTCCAACGAAGCGCATGTCTGCAAAGAGATTCGTCTGGTGCGATTATGGAAATGTCTAAGGCGAAGGCCATTTCAAGCACCTTGTTGGAAGTCTCCTGTGTAATCTCGCGAAAGTGGACCAATTTGGCCAAAGTTGACGTAACTTCGTAGTGCCACAAGGTGGGAGCATAGAGTGGTATGTCATTTTCTTGCCAAATGTCCATCTGTTCAAAGAGCCTTGGCCGTATGCTGCCGGGCAGAAGCATTCTCAGAGTGTAGCTCGCGTCAACTATTACCGATGATGGCACTTCGCTCCTCCAGATCTGCTCGCGCCGCCCCCAGTGACCGGTCAATGTCTGGAGGGGCGCCATGATTTTCTGCCAATATGATCTGATTGAGGCGTTCACTTTCCTTCTTCCATTCCTGCCAGGCAGTCTGTCTCTGACTTTTCGCCATGTTTCGCAGGTGTGCTAAATCGTCCAGACTGACGAGGGCGGCCTTGGGCCTACCCCTGGAAGTAAGGATAACTCTCTCTCCCCCGTAGGCGACGCGATTGACCAGTCCAGATATGTCCCGTCTTACTTGCCCGATGGCTATCTTCACCTCTACGCTCATTTTCGTGCACCTCCTCTCTTCAAAATTGTAATATGCTGATTTTCATCATATTGTACCTTTCATACTCTAGCACATTCTGGCCTTAACATAAAGCGTTCTCGAGGGAGGCAGGTATGCGCCTCCAGAGCTTCACTACTCCCCTTCTTTTCCCTCGCCTTCAAGCCCTACCTGCCACTGTTCTCACTACTCACATCTCTTCGCTACGGTCTCGCACCCAGCCTATCTCCCCTACCCACAACCCAACCCCCAACACCGCCGCCGCCAACCAGCTCCCTGGCCCGAACAACCCCGCCGCGCCCAGCAGCACACCGACCGCCCCAGCCCCAATAGCCACCGTAGTCGACGCAGCCCACATCCCCAGCCCCCGCGTCGCCGCCCCCCAGGCCGCCCCGCTGCCCGCCCACAAGATCAATCCGATCGGCGCCTCCTCAGGAAAAAATCCAAGCGTCACGAGCGCCAGAATGACAACCATGACCGCCCGCCGCCGCTCGCCGGGGGCGGGGACGCTCCCCATGCGCCGCGTCAGCAACTCTGCCACCAGCGTGACAACACACCCCAGCGCCGCGTTCAGCCACGGCGACCCGTGCCCCGTGTGGCTTAGCACGCTGGCGGGAATATAGATTAAACGAAAGAGAAAAAAGAAAGGAATAAACGCGGGGTGAACTGTCCACCTACCCATCAATCGCCGGCCAACCCGACCGCCAGCGCCATTGCCGCCACCGGCTCCACCCACACCAGGCTGTCCAGCTGCAGGGCATCCGCGCCCGCCTGCTGGCAATCGCGCGCCTGCTTCTGAGTATGAACGCCTCCACAGGCGACCAGCGAACCGGGCAACTCCAGCGCCTTCACCTCCAACAGCGCCGCCAGCATAGTCGGGAAAGCCCCCGGCCCGAACATCTCCCCGTTCACCGCCTGCCCGTCGGGCCGTATACCCGCGCCCAGCGGCGGGCTGCCCACCACCACACCGGCCGCGCCAGCCGCCACAGCCGCCGACGCAAACGCTGCTGCTCGCGATAAAGGCAGCTTTACCAACACTGGCAGATCAGTCTCCAGCAGGACAGCCTCCAGCAGCCGGTGAAGCTCCCTTTCGCTGGCCTGCGGCTGGCACAGAAGCTCGAATCCCTCGATACCATCCGCAGTAGAAAGCCGCCCGACCGTCTCCGCCGCCTCTCCCTGCTCGCTATCCGCCACCTGGGCAATTACCGGACAACCCATCCGCGGCCACAACTGACCGTACCGCCTCACCGCCGCGGACACGCCCCGGTTCTGCAACCCCACGCGGCGCACAAATCCGCCTACTGTCTCCGCCAAGCGCGGCGGCTCGCTGCCGCCCCGGCTGCGCCGCGTGAACGGACCCACTACTATCCCGCCGAACCGGCCCGTCTCCAGCTCCCGGTGTCGCGCCTCGCCATAGCCGATACTACCTGCCGCCAGCATCACCGGGCCTGCCAGCTGCAGACCGATCTTATGGCCCGGCGCCAGTTCGACAGCGCTTTCAGCCATTCGCCACTGCCCTAACCCAGCAACTCGACAAACGTCTCCACTCCGATGTTCGAGCCGCACAGGATTAACCCCACCCGTTTCCCCACCGCCCGCTCGCGCAGCGGACCGAACAAGGCCGCGGTCGAGGCCGCACACGCCGGCTCGACCGCCAGTTTCATCTCGTGAAAAAGAAACCGCATCGCCTCTAGCATCTCTTCGTCGCTGACTAACGCCACTTCCTCCAGAAAGTGGCGGCAAAGGCCGAAACTGAACGACTGCGTCGCCGGTGCGCCAAGGCTGGTGGCGATCGTCTCTACCCGCTCAATAGACTCCGACGCCCCGCTGGCGAAACTGCGGTGCATCGTGTCCGCACCCTCCGGCTCCACACCGAAGACCGCGCACTCCGGCTGCAGCTGTTTGACCGCCGCGCCGATGCCCGCCGCCAGACCGCCTCCCCCCACCGGCACGATCAGCATATCCAGCAGTGGCGCATCCTCACACACTTCCAGTCCCACCGTCGCCTGCCCGGTGACAATCGAGCGGCCATCAAAAGGATGAACAAAGGCCCGCCCTTCTTCCTGCCGGATGCGCTCTACCTCGTCAAACGCCGCGTATACGTCGGCAACCAGCACAACCTCAGCCCCGAAGCCGCGTGCCTTGTCCACCCGAAATCGGGGCGCGGAAGAAGGCATCACGACCTTGGCGCTGATACCGAAAATCTGGGCCGCGTAGGCCACTGCGATCGCATGATTGCCCGCGCTCACAGCCGTCACACCCCGTTCCCGCGCCGCCTCGTCAAGCTGCAGTATGTCATTCACCGCGCCGCGCGGCTTGAACGTACCCGTCTTCTGAAACAGCTCCAGCTTCAGCCACACCTCCGTCTCTGCGCCGAGGGCGTCCTCCATCTCCTTGGTCTGCCAGCGCCACATCGGAGTGCGCAAAATATAGGGATCGATGCGAGCGCGCGTCGCCCGAATCTCTTCGAGCGTTGGGATCTCGAGGTCAGTTGTCATGTCAGTGGTCATTTTCTGTGCCTTGAAATGGGAAAGAGAAACAGGAGGGGCCGGGCAAAATCGAGGAGGCGCACCAGGCCGCCGTGCGAGGATTTACTGCGCCTGCGATCATGCGTTCAGCGTCCCCTTTGTACTGGGAACGCCGGACCGCCGCTCATCCGGCCGCGTAGCCCCGTCCAGCGCCCGCGCCAGCGCCTTGAACAGCCCTTCCGCCTTGTGGTGATCGTTGCGCCCGTACAACACGGCTGCGTGCAGGTTCATTCGCCCGTGGATGGCAATGCTCTCAAACAGATGAAAAATCAGGTCCGTACTCAGCTCCCCCAACTTGGGTGTCGCAAACTCAGAGTCAAAGACGCAGTACGGCCGCCCGCTCAGGTCCACCACGACCCGCGCCAGCGTCTCATCCATCGGCACATAAGCATGCCCCGTACGTACGATTCCGCTGCGGTCGCCTAAGGCCTGGTCGATTGCCCGGCCCAGGCAGATGCACACGTCCTCAGCTGTGTGGTGCTCGTCGATCTCAAGGTCGCCTCCAGCCTGCACCGTCAGATCAAACAGCCCGTGTCCGGCAAAAAGCGTCAGCATGTGGTCCAGAAACCCAATGCCCGTCGCCACCTCAGCCGCGCCGCTCCCATCCAGCGCCAGCTCCAGCACGACCTGCGTCTCTTTCGTCGCCCGTTCTATTTTCGCTCGTCGCATAAGCATCTCGGCCTATCTATATCTGCACGTTACTCGATTATGTCCCAGGACCACTCACCCGGGCTCCACCCATTTCACCTTCCGGTCGTCCCTCGCGCCTGAGCCAGTACAAGGTCAAGCCGTGACGAGCCAATTGTCCCATCCTTTCTGCCGCCGAGCAAACTTCTCCCCCATTCCACTCCTTGTCCTGCAATGTCCTGTCGACCCGATTCCAAAAAATCACTGTCCGGACTACACCCTCTCTGTTTGACTTTTGCACCATTCGGGCTACAATCTCTCTGTGGCCTATTATCTTGGAATTGACGGCGGTGCAACCAAATCCCATATCGTTCTGTCCAACGGTACAGGCCGCTTGGTCGGCGAAGGGCAGAGCGGCCCTTCCAACTATCATATCGTCGGTATTGAACAGGCCGCCTCCAACCTGTCTGCTGCGATTTCACAGGCATTGGCCCAATCCGCCGTTTCCCCTTCAGATGTGAAAGCCGCCTGCGCCGGCATGGCCGGTCTCGATGGCGCATCCGACCGTAAACAGATGCATCAGATCCTGACCTCTGCGCTCAAGGCCAGCGGGATGCAGTGCCCGTGGCGGTCGCTCAACGACTCCGTCGTGGCCTGGGCAGGCGCCTTTCTTGGTAAGCCTGGCGCCCTCATCGCTTCCGGCAGCGGGGCTGTCGCCTTCGCCGTCGGCAACAGCGGCCGTTCAGCCCGCGCCGACGGCCTCGGACACTGGCTCGGCGACACCGGCAGCGGCTACGATATCGGCCGTCGCGGCCTCCGCGCCGCCCTTGCGGCACTCGACGAACGCGGCCCAGCTACCCGTCTTTCGCAGCATTTTCGCGCCATCGCCGGCAGCTCCCAGCAGGAGTGGATCAGCTGGATCGCCGAACTCGATTCCAGTATCTCCCATGCTCATGAGCAGCTACGATCCTTCGCCCCGCCTGTCTTTGCTGCAGCCGCCTCCGGTGATGCCGTCGCACGCTCCATCCTGAATGAAGCCGGCGCAGCGCTTGCCGGTACCGCCGCCTCCGTCCTGCGCAAGGTAGGACTGCTGACCGACCCCCAGGTCGCCACCGCTGGCTCCCTCTTAGAACAGCCTTCATGTCTTCGCCAGGCTTTTAGCTTCGAACTAAACGCAATTCTGCCCGGCTGCCAAATCGTTCCCGCTCGCGCTGGCCCGGCTTTCGGGGCCGCACTGCTTGCCGGCGATTCTGACTTGGTGCCGCAAGACGCACTGCAGGTATGTGGGTAACCAGTTATCTTGTCCCCTTGGTTCTGTCCGAAATTGGGCCTTCACTAAGCCATTCGGGCGGAAGAATTCGAGGAATCTAGCTTGAGGAATGTAAATGTATCAGGGCTTTGAAATCATTGACTTCCATCTGCACTTCCCCACTCGCAAACCGTGGTTTCCGAACATGGGGAACACAATCCAGAACTACATCGACCAGGTTGGGGAGAAACGGGCGCGCAAAGTTCAGGAGATGAGCCGCCCCTACGGAGAACACTGGCGCAAAATGTGGGGATTCCCCAAAGCCGAGTCGCCCGACGACCACCCGGGCGACAGGGAGCAGGCCCGCCGCTGGGCCGCAGAACTCGACGAGCACGGCGTTCGCGCCGTCGTTTTCGTAACCGGCGGCGGCAACGAGCACCTGGCCGAAGTCGTCAGCTGGTATCCTGACAAATTTATCGGTTTCGCCCACCATAACCCCTTCGAGCCCGATGCCGTCGCCAAGTTGGACCACGCTGTAAACGAGCTTGGGCTGCGCGGCTACAAACTGCTCGCCCCTATGATCGAACAGCCGATCGAGGATGAGTCGATCTGGCCCGTCTGGGAAAAGTGTGCCGAACTGGATATCCCCGTTCTCATCCACTTCGGCATTCAGGGCAGTGCCGGCGGCATCGCCTGGCACGAGAACATCAACCCATTCAAGCTGCACAACATCGCCAAAGCCTTTCCCGACGTGACATTCGTGATCCCCCACTTTGGCTGTGCCTGGGAACGCGAGACGCTCCAACTCTGCTGGGCCTGCCCCAATGTTTGCGTTGACACCAGCGGCAGCCTCCAGTGGATTCGTTGGGTACCCGGCGACGTTACCGTCAAATACCTGTTCCGAAAATACTACGAGACCATCGGGCCCGGCCGCATCATCTTCGGCACCGACAGCAGCTGGTTCCCGCGCGGCTTCACGATCGAATACCTGCAAGACCAGATGCGAAGCTGTCTCGACCTGAACTTTCCCGAACAGGACATCCAGCAGATATTCGCCGGCAACGCCGCACGTTTGCTGAAAATCGATCTGTAAAGAAGGGAGCCGGGATTTCGAATTTGAGAAAAAGGCACAGGCCGACACCCATGAAGCCCGGTGTCCCGGCATGACGATCTGCGACCTTTCAAGTTACTTGACTCGTTCGCCGGATAACACCAATCTGCGATCGACGACAGTTGAATATGAGTCCGAACGGAGGACTCACCTTACTTTACTCTCAGGAGGTATCCAACGATGAGACGCTCCAAACTGTTCACCCTGATCGGCGCTCTCCTGGTGGCCGCAATGCTCTTGGCCGCCTGCCCCGCGCCTGCTGTGCCAGCCGAAGCTCCGGCTGCCGACTCCGCCGCCGCAGAAGAGGCCATGGCTGACGAAGTCGTCGAGATCGAGTACTGGCAGTACAACTTTGCCGCCAGAGTCGATGCGATGGACCAGCTGATCGCCCAGTTCGAAGAGGCGAACCCGAATATCAAGGTCGTCCACAACGCCGACATCCCCTACGCCGAATTCCGTGACAAGATCGCCGCCAGCGTGCCTGCCGGTGTCGGCCCCGATGTCGCCACCCTCTTCTATGGCTGGCAGTCAGTCTGGATCGATTCTGGCTACCTTGTGCCCCTCCCCGAGGACGCCTTCCCGCCCGCAATGGTCGCTGAGAAGTTCAGCCCCATGGTCCAGGCCAGCTTTGTTGAAGGTACGCTTTACACGCTTCCCACGGCCGTGCGCGCCCTGGCCCTCTTCTACAACAAGGACCTGATGGCGGACGCCGGCCTCGATCCCGAAAGCCCGCCCGCGACGCTGGACGAGCTGGCCGATCAGGCTGCCGCCTGCACCCAGCGTGATGACGAAGGCACGCTCGTCGTACAGGGCTTTGTCGCCGATCCCGCTGCTCAGGACCATCACTGGTTCCGCGAGGTCCTCGTGCGTCAGTTCGGCGGTGTACCCTATACCGACGACTACAGCGAGGTCCTCTACAATGACGAGGCCGGCATGCAGGCCTGGAACTACCTGCTTGCCTTCCATACAGACCTCGCCACCGGCGATCGGGACCTGTTTGACGGCAGCACCAACGCCTTCGTCGGCGGCCATGTCTGCTTCCACGTCGACGGCTCCTTCCGCCTTGGCACCATCAGAAACAACAATCCCGACATGAACTTCGGTGTCACCGAGCTGCCCTCGCATAACGGCGTCAAGAGCACCTTCGGCTCCTACTGGACGCACGGCCTGACCAAGAAGGCCGCCGCCGATCAGGCCCGCTTCGACGCCGCCGTCAAGTTCCTTCAGTTCATCACCAGCGCAGATGCCGGCTCCTTGTGGGTCGACATCGTCGGCGAACTGCCCGCCCAGCTCGAAGCAGGCAGCAATCCTGAACTGCTCGCCGATGAAAAGCTCGGCGCCTTCGCCGCAGGGCTCGAATACTCCCACGCCACCTTCTTCGCTGATGAAAGCCAGCAGCGCCAGGCCATCATCGATGCCTTCGACATGGTGGTCCTGACCGACGAAGACCCTGCAACTGCATTGCAGATCGCGGCCGACACCGACCAGGAAGTCCTCGACGACTTCTGGTCCGACCGCTAAACGAACTGTGACAATCGCGGAGCGAGAGGCCGCCTGCCCGGCAGGATGTCCTCTCGCCTCCGTCTTTCTCTATCCAGTCAAGCACGGCCCGCCCAATGTTAGATGCATTGGGCAGTCCGTGCCTTGGTTACCTGAATTATAGTGATGACAAGATGGAATAACTCCATGCGCTTGACCCTGCGCCAGCGGCAAATCATCTGGGCCTACATCTTTATGAGTGTGGCCCTTGTCTTCTTTGTGGTTATCCGCTGGTACCCGACGATCCTCGCCTTCAACGTCAGCTTTCGCGACTGGAATGTCTTCGAAGGCACCGGCCCCTGGGTGGGACTGGAAAACTACCAGGAAATTTGGCAGGATGCTGGCAAGCCGCGCAGTTCAGTGACAGCCGCCTTTTCCAATACCGTTCGCTATGTTCTGTTCGGTGTGCCCTCGCAGCTGGTTATCGCGCTCGCCATTGCCCTGCTCCTCGCCCAAATCCGGAGCCTTTCCGCCGTCTTTCGCGTCGCCTACTTCGCACCCTATGTGACGTCGGCTGTCGCAGTCGCATTCGTCTGGAACTGGCTCTATCAGCCTGAGACCGGCCTGATCAACCAGGCGCTGGACCTTGTTGGCCTGCCTCAACAGCCCTTCACCAAGAGCCCCGCGCAGGCGCTGCCATCGATCACCGCCGTTGCCGTGTGGCAAAACCTCGGTTTTGCGGTCATCATCTTTCTGGCCGGCATCCAGCAGATTCCCAGTCACTATTACGAAGCTGCACGCATTGACGGGGCCAATGCCTGGCAACTGTTCTGGCGCATAACTCTGCCCTTACTCAATCCCATCATCGTCTACCTGACCGTCCTCGGAACCATCTCCTACCTGCGGCTGTTTGCTCTCGTCCAGAACATGAGCCCCCAGGGTACGGGCGGTCCGCTGAAAAGTACGACCACCGTCGTACTGGAGGTTTATCGCGAGGGGTTTTCCAGCTACAAGATGGGCTACGCCGGCGCGCTCACCGTGCTTCTCTTCTTCCTGATTCTGTTGATAACAATCATCCAGCTGCGCTTCTTTTCGCGGCGGGTTGAGTACTAGGCGGGGGCGTCCGGGAACCGTTTACCATGACTACTTCTGCAGAGATCGGCACCGAGGGCACACTGCAGATAGCGGAACATTTCGTCCCTGCTCAAAAAGGGGGCAAGCGTCGCTTCGGCTGGGGGCTGCTGATCGCCTATCTCCTTCTGGCTATCGGCGGCGTTTGCATGGTCACGCCCTTTTTCTGGATGATTCTGACCAGCGTAAAGCCTGCCCCCGAACTGGTAAACTTCTCCTTCTTTCCCGAAAATCCAACCCTGCAAAACTACCTGAATGTACTCAATACCAGCAGTTTCGAACGTTGGTACCTGAACAGCATTATTGTAGCCGTAATCAGCACCACAAGCGTCGTCTTCTTCGACACCCTGGTCGGCTACACACTCAACAAATTCGATTTCCCGGGCAAGAATATCATCTTCATCGGTATGCTCGGCACGCTCATGATCCCGACCGAAATGCTCATCATACCCTGGTTCACGATGAGCGTGAACTGGAACTGGCACATAGGCTACACCCAATACTGGGGGATCGCCTTTCCCGGCGTCATCACCGCCGCCGGCATCTTTCTAATGCGCCAGTTTTTCGACGGGGTCCCCAGCGAACTCCTTGACGCCGCCCGCATGGACGGCATGAACGAGTTCGGAATCTGGTGGCGCATCGCCGCGCCGCTGGTCAAACCGGCCATCGCCGCTCTGGCAATCTTCAACTTTATCGGCAACTGGAACGCCTACCTGTGGCCGCTGATTCTGGCCAACAGTCGCGAATTCTATACCTTGCCCGTCGGCCTCAGTTTCTTCCGCGGCGAATCCACCACCCACTGGGAGAAAATTATGACCGCGGCCAGCCTTGCCAGCATCCCACTGCTCATCGTCTTCCTTGTCTTCCAACGCCAGATCATCAGGGGCATCGCTCTCACAGGACTGAAAGGCTAACGCCGCATTACTCACGACACATCAGGTGCGCCTGTCCACCCCTGGTTGGGAGTTGAAATCATAGTGCATCGCTTAATTGCACGAATCACAGCATTTACCGAAGAGGAGTCCTCTCTTGAAGTTACACGAATACCAGTCGAAGCGAGTCTTAGCCCAATACGGGGTGCCCATCCCCAACGGGGAAGTCGCAACTACACCGGCCGAAGCGCGCGCCATTGCTGAACAGGTCGGCAAACCGGTCGTTATCAAGAGCCAGGTGCTGGTCGGCGGCCGCGGAAAGGCCGGCGGCATCAAGCTGGCAGGATCCCCGGATGAGGCCGAGGAGGTGGCTGCACAGATCCTCGGCATGGACATCAAAGGCCTGACGGTCAAAAAGGTCCTGGTGGACGAAGCCGCCGATATCCGCTCAGAAATCTACCTCGGCGCCGTACTCGACCGCAGCGCTCGCAAAGTTGCCATCATGGCCAGTAGCGAGGGTGGAGTCGAAATCGAGGAGGTCGCCGCCCAAACGCCCGAAAAGATCATCACCGTGCATGTCCACCCCCTCCTCGGCATGCAGGGCTACCAGGCCCGCCAGCTGGCATACGGCATCGGACTGCCCAAGGAGCACGTCGCCGCCTTCACCAGGATCGCCCAGAGCCTCTACCAGGCCTTTGTCGAGAGCGACGCCAGCCTCGCCGAGATCAATCCGCTCGTCATCAATGGCGAAAACCAGTTGCAGGCCGTCGACGGCAAGATCCTCATTGACGACAGCGCCCTGCCCCGGCAAAAGCAGCTTGCCGCCATGCGTGACCCCGACGAAGACAGCGCCACCGAGACCGAAGCCCGCGAGGTCGGAATCAGCTACATCGATCTCGATGGCGAAATCGGCTGCATGGTGAACGGCGCCGGCCTCGCTATGGCTACCATGGACATCATCAAGCTTTATGGCGGCAGCCCGGCCAATTTTCTTGACATCGGCGGCGGCGCCGGCGCCGACAAGGTACTGGCTGCACTCAGGATCATTCTCCGCGACGCGCGCGTGAAGGCAGTTCTCATCAACATCTTCGGCGGCATCACCCGTTGCGATGAAGTGGCCAACGGAATCGTCGAGGCCATTAACAGCCTTAACGTAAAGGTGCCAATCGTCGTCCGCATGGTGGGTGTAAACGAGGACGAAGGCCGCCAGATTTTGGCCGACTCCAACCTCCCCTCCGCCAACCAGCTGTCGGAAGCCGTCCAGATGGCCGTCGCCGCCGCCAAAGGAGAACGTGCATGAGCATCCTCGTCGACAACGATACCCGCCTGCTTGTGCAGGGAATTACCGGAAGCCAGGGCGCCTTCCACGCCGAGCAGATGATTCAATACGGCACCAATGTCGTGGCCGGCGCGGTGCCCGGTCGCGGCGGTCAGTGGTCCGTAGGCAACACGCCCGTTTTCGATACCGTCCACGAAGCCGTCGCCACAACCGACGCCAATACCAGCATCATCTTCGTTCCCGCCGCCTTCGCCGTTGACGCCCTCCTCGAAGCCGCCGACGCTGGCGTCGCACTCATCGTCTGCATCACCGAGAACATCCCCGCCCTCGACATGGCCCGCGCCCGCGCCTACCTGGATTCAACCGATTCCCTGCTGATCGGGCCCAACTGCCCCGGCCTTATCTCGCCTGGCATTTCCAAAGTCGGCATCATGGCCGGCCACATCCATACGCCCGGCAACGTCGGTATCGTCAGCCGCTCCGGTACACTCACCTACGAGGTCATCTATGCTCTGACCGAACGCGGCATCGGCCAGAGTACAGCGGTCGGCATCGGCGGGGATCCCATCAAAGGACTCAACTTTCTGGACGTTCTGCAGATGTTGGAACAGGACTCCGGCACCGAGCAGGTCGTCCTGATCGGTGAGATAGGCGGGACAGACGAACAGGTCGCCGCCGACTATATCAGAACCGAAATGAGTAAACCGGTGACCGCCTTCATAGCAGGCCAGACCGCTCCGCCCGGAAAGCGCATGGGCCACGCCGGCGCCATCATTTCCGGCGGTGAAGGCACCGCCGCCGAAAAGATCGAAGCACTCCAGGAAGCCGGCGTCGCTATCGCCCGTCACCCCGAGGAGATCGCAGAACTGGCCGCACAGAATATCTGAACCATCGGTCGCAACTGTGCTATCATAGTTGCGACTCCAGCAGTAAATGCATAGATACCGAATGAAGGAGGGAACTATGTCGGAACAGAGATCAAACGGCCAGGCTATCGAGGTTCCGGCCGCCGACAGCGAACTGTATCAGCCATCGCCAGAGGCTGTCGCCAAAGCAAATGTGCCCAACTATCTCGATCTGCGCGGCGAAGCGCTCGCAGATAGCGAGGCCTACTGGGATGCTCGCGCCCGCGAGTTGATCGACTGGTTCGAGCCCTACGAAAAGGTGCTTGACGACAGCGGCGCGCCGTTCTTCAAATGGTTTGTCGGCGGCAAAACCAACATCGCTTACAACGCATTGGACCGGCACGTAAATTCCTGGCGCAGGCACAAGCTGGCCCTGATCTTTGAAGGCGAAGACGGCGACAAACAGAACTACAGCTACTACCAGCTCTGGCAGGAAGTCAACAAGTTTGCCAACGTGCTCAAGGGCAAAGGTGTCGGCAAGGGCGACACCGTGACCATCTACATGGGACGGACCCCCGAACTGATGATCGCGATGCTGGCCGTCACCAAGATCGGCGCCGTCCACTCCGTCGTCTACGGCGGGTTCAGCGAGCAGGCCCTCGCCAGCCGCATCGACGACGCCCAGTCCAGGGTGCTTATCACCTCTGACGGCGCCTGGTTACGCGGCAAAACCGTAAATCTCAAGGACATCTCCGACGAGGCCGTCAAACGCAGCTCCATCGTAGATACGGTCATCGTCTACCAGCGTACCATGCAGGATGTGCCGATGACCCCCGGCCGCGATCACTGGTGGCACGAGGAGATGGCCCTCCCCATCGCCAGCCCTCTATGCGAGTCGGAGCCGATGGACGCCGAAGATCCCCTATTCATTCTCTACACATCCGGCACAACCGGCCGGCCCAAAGGCGTCCTCCATACCTGTGGCGGCTATCAGGTCTATACCGCCACCACCCTGAAGTATGTCTTCGACCTCAAAGAGGACGACCTCTGGTGGTGCGCCGCCGACCCCGGCTGGATTACCGGACATAGTTACATCGTCTACGCGCCTCTCATCCTCGGCTCCACCGGCTTCATGTATGAAGGCGCCCCCGACTATCCCCACCCCAATCGTTACTGGAAACTCGTCGAGGACTACGGCATTACTATCCTGTACACGGCGCCAACCGCCATTCGCGGCCTGATGCGCTTCGGCGATGCCTGGGCCGAACAGCACGACCTGTCCAGCCTGCGCCTCCTTGGAAGCGTAGGAGAACCGATAAACCCGGAAGCATGGCGCTGGTACCACCGTGTCATCGGTCGCGAAAACTGCCCGATTATGGACACCTGGTGGCAGACGGAAACCGGCGGCTTCATGATCACACCCACACCAGTTGTCGCCCTCAAACCGGGCAGCGCCACTCTGCCGTTCACCGGAATCGAAGCCGAAGTCGTACGCGAAGACGGCTCCACCTGCGAGCCGAATGAGGACGGCTATCTCGTCATCAAACGGCCCTGGCCGGGCATGGCCCGCACCGTCTGGGGAGACCCCGATCGCTACGTTGAACAGTACTGGTCCGAATTCGCCCAGCAAGGCTGGTACTTCACCGGCGACAGCGCACGCCGCGACGACGACGGCTACTTCTGGATCATCGGACGTATGGATGATGTAATCAAAGTCAGCGGCTACCGCCTCGGTACCGCCGAAATCGAGAGCGCGCTCGTCAGCCATCCGGACGTGGCCGAGGCCGCCTGTGTCGGCATTCCCCACGAGTTGCGCGGCAATGTGATCCACGCATTCTGTATCCTCAACGACGGCGTCAGCGGCAGCTCCGATCTGGTCGACGCGCTCAAACTTCACGTGCGTCATGAAGTCGGCCCGATTGCCGTGCCCTCCGAGTTGAGCATCGTCGATGGCCTGCCGAAGACACGCTCCGGCAAGATCATGCGCCGGCTGCTTAAGGCCCAGGTCCAGGGCTTGCCAATCGGCGACGTTAGTACCCTCGCCGACTGAACCGAAACGGGGGCCGGCATCGCATAAAGACGACGCCGGCCCCCGCTGCACTGCAACATTTCATCTCTGAATTTCTATTACTGCAAGCCGCGTAGCATAATCTCTCCGAAGGTCTCCTCCTGTTCCGCCGCGATCTCCTTCTGCTTTATCAGCTCCAGTACCGCCAGAAACGTAACGATTACTTCCATGCGGCTCCTGCTCTGGGACAGAAGCGCGGAAAAGGCTACAGCCGTGCCCGCAGCGCCGTTCTCGCTCCACCGGCCTATGATCCTTTCGCGAACTGCTTCGATCTTCTCGGCAACGGTGATCGGGTAGGACCGAACAGACGGTAGCTCCGGATCGCTGGGAAGGTTGTTCAAGGCCCTCTGCGCCGCATCCGCCAGCTTCTCGATAGTCAATGCCGACAGGTCGAAGCTGCGGTCCAGCTGCGGCGGCGTCAAACGCGCACTGGTCCGCAACCCGATCGAAGCGCGCAGCCGCAGTTCGCCGGCCGCGGCTCTGAAGCGGCGATAGTCCAGCAACTGCTGGATCAACCCCTCACTCTGGCTCTCCTCCTCATCCTCCTCATCTTCCGGGTGGGGCAAAAGGCCCCGGCTCTTGATGTAAAGAAGCCGGGCCGCCACCACCAGAAAGTCGGCCAGCGCATCCGGCCCGATCTCCTGCATCGTTTCGATCGCGCGCAGGTACTGGTCCGTTATCGCTACCAGCGAAACTTCCGTAATATCCAGTTCTTCACGTTCGATCAGATGGAGCAATAGCCCGATCGGGCCGTCAAAGATGGGGAGACTGACCGGGTAGCCGGCGCCGAGAGGATTGAGGTCGGTTTCCATGCCGGCTACAGCTCGAGCAGGGTTCGGAATCGTCGTCCGTCGTGGGCCAGCTGCAGCAGTCTCTGCGTTGCCGATATGGCATCGGAGTCTTCCAGGTGGTCGATTTCAACGCCTGCATCCGTTAAGCGTCGTTCGGATTCCGCAGCCGAGATCGTCCCGGCCCCGACCAGAGTCACATACCGCGCCCGCAGAGCATCTTCCAGGATCGTGCCCGCATCCGGTTTGAACTCGTCAAAATAGTAGCTCGCCTCCGCCACTGTCTTGGCCAACGACTCCTCAGACGGAAACAGGACATAGTGATACGGAGGGATCCCGCTCTGGACGCGTTCAATCTCTTCAATGAGAGTGTCGCGCCATCTCTTGCCCTCCAACCATTCACTACCCGGACATGGTGTGGAATTATACGAGAACTCACTATGGCCCAGGACATCGGTAAGCTGCAGCTCAAACTCCTGCAACAACCAGGCGATCAATCTGGCGCCTGCGTGTATCTGTCGAGTCGTCGGCGTGGAACCGTTCATAAAGCTGCCCGCGAAAGCAACGCCAATCGCGTATGAGTTGTGCCTGTCCACGTGGTGCGTACGCAACTCCACCGGCTGAGTCTGCAGGATCTCACCATCTGCAGGGATGAAATAATGATAACCGATACCAGACCAGGCACTCTTCCCCCGGTCGAGATCTTCGTCAACGTGCGTCTGAGCAATGTGCTCGGGCCCGACATGGGGTGCCAAGGCTGTATGATGGACTGCTACGTGGGTGATGGCGGCCAGCTGACGCCGCCGGTATTGCAGCGTAGGATGTCTGGGCAAGGCATGGCTGATGTCCCGAATTTGAGGCCGGGCTACCCGCTCCCGCTGAATCGCGTGCTCTCGTGCGTCCCGGATCTCCTGTCGTAACCCTCCACCTTCGTCGCCCAAGGCTTCCATCTGGCTTTTCGCCGACTGATGACCATCCTCGCCGGGACCTGCCTCTCCTTCGACTACTGTGTCCTTGGTCGCAGTCGCATCCTCTCCGGCCCGCACCGCATTGATCAGAACGTCCTTCCAACGCCGTCCTTGCAGCCACTGCTCTCCAGGAGAGGTGTGGTTGATGAATTCATTCACACCGCGGATACTGGCCAGCGTCAACTGCGGAAACTCCTCCATCAACCAGGCGATCAACTGCCGACCTGAATTGATTTGCGCTGCCGTCGGAATATCATCATTGAACTCCCCGGCAAAGCCGATGTTGATCGCTCCCGCAATATATGGAACTTTGCCGTCGACCGCCTCCAGCAGAGGTTGAGTCTGGTAGATCGCGCCGTTGGAGGCAATGAAAAATTGATAGAGAATCCCAGGCAGTCGGCGATGGAACGCCGCGGCAATCGTCTGTAGCGGAGTGATCGGCGGCGCAGCCGTGTGGTTGATGACGATAAACTCGACGTCGTCGGCTTCACGCCGGACAAAGCGCTGCGGATCTCGTGGCAGGCGTTCGACCACATCTTCGATGACCGGTCTCGGAGCCGGTGTCCTCTCCGGTCCAGTCACGGCTGGGCTGTCGTCCGGCGTTCCGGACGTCCCTTCATCCACGCCTTCCGTCGGCGGCGATAGCGGCGCGTCGGTGAGAAACTGCACGATCTTCTCGTTCAATGTACCCTTCCATGCAGGGCCGCTTTCAAACGTGCTTCCAGGGCTGGACGTGTCCAGCAGCTCGCACATGCCGACTACGCTCTGCGCTGTCAACTGGAATCGGGGCAGCATCCGGGCGCACAACTGCGCCGCCGCAGTCAGTTGCGCCGGAGGCGGCACTGCTTCGTCAAAATTGCCCTCCAGGCAGATGTTCACGCCGGTCAGGCTCCACTCCGCCTCGTCGTTTACCACTGCCTCGACCGCGGCCACCTGCAAGATCTCTCCGGATTCCAGCACAAAGTAGTGATAGGCGATTCCAGGATAACCCTGCGAAATATGGGCCTGCGCAACCGTCTGAATCGGCACACCTGTTGGCGCCGCTGTGTGACAAATCACCAACCTCCGAATCTGGTCGAGCGTACGTAGTGCGAACGGATTCTCACCGCGCGGTAACGTGGATGCGATGTCGACGACCGGCGGCCCGTGAGGCGCAGCCGAAGACCGCGCTTCCGCCCGGACAGGCAACTCGGGTATCGGTTCCGGTTGGGGTGCCGGTTCAGGCGGCGGCGCCCTTTCGACCGTTGCACTCTCCTGCTCTACAGTGTCAGAGGCGGGTACAGTAACCTGTTCGGCGTCAGCCGTCTCGGGCGCCGCGCTCACGCTCAGCCAGCGGGTAAGAATGTCCGACTGCATTGTCTGGAACCAGTTTTCCCCGCCGCTGATCAGGTCCAGCACTAGCGTGTAGTTGCCTGGACGGTCGGGGATAACCATCTGTGCATCAATGGTGACAGTCTCGCCAGGCGCCACGTCGCCGGGCAGTTCCGTCAATATGGGGTGGCCGTCAGGGAATGGAAGCTCTTGCCGGTTCTGGAAAAAGTGATAGCCGAGAGCAACCGGTTGCGGACCCTGTGCGGGCCATGCGATTGTGCCGATGTTTCGGACCGTCACCGGGAAGCTGATGCGTTGGCCTGGGTAAAGTGGGCTGGGCGGCTTCCCCTTCAGCCACTGCACCCTGTACACCATCCCGCGGCCCAGCCTCATCTCTTCGGTAACTTCGAACTCTTGCCGCTCCTCAACAGGCACGAAAGGCCTGCGCCCCGGCCGCAACGCCGGCTCTGGATCCGGCTGAGGATCAGGCTGCCGTTCAAACTGCTGCCAATCCCGCCGTTCTGGCTGGCTTTTCTCAGCCTCTACGTCCCAACGATAGTCGTGCCGTAGAGCAGCGCGGAAATCCTCGATGACGCCCTCTTTCCCCTTAATGTGCCAGCGGTCCAGCTGCGGCCAGCGGTACAAAGCCATCGCCTGTATCTTCTGAGCGTTCTGCCGGTTCCAACGATCGATCTCGGCATAGGCTGCCTGAATCCACCCCCTGTTTACGTTTTCCCAGGGCCCGGCCTGGTCGGTTTCCGTTATATACACGGGCATTTGACGCATGTTAACCGGAATCGCGTGCATGAAGTCCCGGTATGCCTGAAAGTGACAGTGATGCTGGGGAAAGTCCGGCAGTTTACTGTTGTCCAGTATCAGGGTGGGATTCGCCCCGTTCGTAAAGGTATGTAGCGTGATTCCGTCGCAGCCGTTTGCGCCGCACTGTAGCAAAATGTCCTGAAAATACTTTACCCAGTCGCCGTTTGGATTGCCTGGATAGACAGTTTGGGTATTCCATGGCGCAACCGCGCCTACCAACACCTGGTCCTCTTCATGGCCTTCCAGGCCGTGAATCGCCTGCCGGCACATTCTGTAGCAGTTGGCGTAGAGTTGGGGCGTGATCAACTCCTCGTCTTCCCTTACTTCCTTTGCCTCCTCCCTGTCGGTTGCGCTGAGCAGCGCGCTGAACCGTTCAGGCAAACTGCGCAATGTCGGATCACCTGCAGGCGCGTTGCCAAAGTGCTTGCGCGTTTCGAGCGCTGACGCTGTACTCGGACGTCCGATCGCGTAGTTCATCTCGTTGCCGATCACCCAGCGTGTGCAACCTTTGCTGGCGGCCACGAAATTTGCGCAGCGACGCGCGAAGTCGGCGTATTCGCTGCTCAACGGCAGCGTTCCCTGGGGAAAGTAGCCATTGTTCAAGCAAACAATGACGCCCAATCCCTGACGACTGAGCGAACTGTAGTCCTTGCCCGTGAGATCGTTCGGATCATGGCCCACAACTTCGCTGAAGACAATCCAGCCCTGTTTCCTGGCCGCGCGCATATGATCTTCGCCGCCAAAATCGTGGATGCCAAAGATGAATTCGCTACTCACGGTTCGCAGAGGTTGTCAGTTTCCAAATGGGTGGGGGCCGCTGGCCCAATTCTCTCGTGGATACAGTCGCTGCTCGCGGCGCCAATCGCTGCGGGTAATGCACCTGCTACCGTTCCATCAATCTCAGTCAGTGTTCTGGTAGACCAACTGACGCCTCGTGCAAACGGGGAAGGGTGGCACAGTTTCGAAGGCCAAAACATTGTAATACAGGGGAAAAATATCAGCAAACAACCGCAAAAAAAGCCCGTTTGAACTACCTCGCCGAAGGTATCTGTAGCATCCGCCGTCGAACCCTCCTTGCAGCACAGTGCCCGAAACCAGGCCGGGGCCGCCTACCCCCTGGCCGCTCCCGGCGGCGCCCAGGATGGGTTCTTATTGGCGGGATTCTTCTGTGCTCCGCATCATGCCTGGCTTGGTCGCAGCAGCGTCCTGTTCGCGCGCCTGAAGTAGTGCCTTCCGAGCCGCGGAGGAATCGGTCTCATGCCTGTAATTGGACACGATTGAGCAGCCTCAGAAGAGGTCCACGCTGTTCCATTCCGCTCTCGCCGTATTCGCTCAAACCCAGGTATACTCTGCGCCGCGCGCGCCGCAAGAGCCCAATCGACAGGCGCCGCAGACTTTCCTGGCGGGTCCGAAACTCCTCCGGATCACCCCAAGTCTTGTCTCGCGGCCAATTCCTTGAGAGTACATAAGGATGGGTCAACGGCTGGTGAATGCGTTGCCACCAGCCTTCCGCCCCGATGTCGAGCCAGAACTGAACATCCACCGCACGGTTCCGCATCAGAAAGGTGTATGCCGGTGCTATTAATACGGCATCATCCTCGACAGTCCATGCCGGCACATAGAGCGCTCCCAGCGCTCCGCTCTCCACCAGTTCAATGTAAGCGCGGCCAATCTCGATCTTCGGCGAGGTCCCCCCGTCGGATGAACCTGCGCCAACCGGAGACGCCTCTTCCATTCCGAGTTTCCCGCCCTGCCCCCCTATCGCCCATCGAAAATCCTGCGCCGAACGCGCCAGCCGATCGGTCAACCGTGCTGCATCAGGCTGTCCATGAAATCCAAAACCGGGCTGGCTAAGCAGTTCGCCAAAAAGACGGGCGAAGAAACGGTCTAGCGGCGAGAATCTGCTCTCCGCCCGGTAGTCGGCCAACCACTCGCGCAGCCGCTCGTATAGCTCCCCACCGGCAAACGTGACCCGCCTTTGCACATCTCCTCTCAGATCGGCAAAGTCCCGCAGGGCCGCGCCCGAGGCGTCGCGTACATCGTATGCTGCCTGCGCCAGCACGCTGGCCCGCACAGGATCCAGCGGGGCAATAGCATTCTCCAGGGCCAGCGCCACGTCTTCCCGCGGCGGCCGCCGCTGCCAGATTGGATGCGCGAGCGCGGCCAGGGTTAGCAGCGTCCGCACCGCCGGCTCCGAATTCAGAGCCCGGCTTGGTCGGTGACTGGTGGCTGGAATCCGTCTTTCCTCCAACCTGGACAGCAGACTGAAACGAAGGGCATCGCTCACAAACGGCGCCAGAACAACGATCTCGTTCGGCGCCACCCCGTCATCCTTGACTAGCTTCTCAATCCCGTCAACGGCCCACTCGATCATCTGGGGATAGAACCGGAATGATTGGTCGGGAAACACCAAAGGGCTGTCGGCCGGCATTTCGGATTCTCCGTCCGCGCTTCCCTCCCCAGAGCCGTCGACTACCAGCCGGTTTACGGCACGGTTGATTCGGCCAATCACACCCGAGGACCCGGGCGCCGCGACGAGTGAACGCTGCAGCCGAATGCGTTTCTCCGTTTGGTCAGCCAACCGCCCAGCATTCTCAGCGTCCGCCCCCAGGAAGGCACGGTAGCCACCATCCTCATCGACCACGATCAGCGCGCTTTCCAAGTGGGGAAGCCAGCGCCGCACCAACGCCTGCGCCGCGTAAGTTTCCTCCTCGGCATTGTCGAAAATCAGATGTTGAAAACTCCGGAACAGATGCGTCCTGCACCATTCGTTCTCGAGTATCACCCGCAAAAACATCTGCATCTTCAGGCTGTAATCAACCAGCGACTCCTCCAGGCACAACTGCCGAAACTCCTGGCTGATGCGGCGCGCCGTTCGTAGGACATTCAACCTTGCCACCATCTTCTCGCCCGGAGGTACCGTACTCTCCAGACGGCCGTAAGCCTCCTCCAACGTGAAGCCGTGAAGCGCCACTTTGTTGAGGTTGTCCAGAACTTGGCTTACAATGCGACTCCTCTGCAGTCGAATCGCATCGAACTCTCCCTGCTGTGCCGCCCTCTCCACAAGGCCTGCCATATGGTACTGTGTCGTCTCCAGATTAAGGAAGGTCGGTTCCCGGCGCGGGTCGGCAAAACCGGCGGCGCGGACAGCCAGCGGCCAGTATAGCGCCACACTCGAACGGGCCAGAGACGCCGCAGTCGTAACCTGCACCAGCGCTCCCGCTGGCACGTCTGAACTGCGAAGCGCCTCCTGATAGGGCTGTCCAAGACTGCGTTGGGGCGCCAATATCAGGATCTGGTCGCCCCGTACCCGCTCCTGGCGCAGCAGCCATAGGACGCGCCCGATCGCTGCAGTCGTCTTACCGGCGCCGAAAGGCCCGCTCATATACAGGGTATTGGATTGGAGAACTGACCGGTCCATGTCGGAACCGGTCCCGAGCGCAGAAGCTGCGGGTTTTTCCATTCTGGTTGGATTATGCTGTCGCCGTGGAGAGCCTGAACAGGCGTCCGGCTTATCTAGCGGTCACGAACGCGATGCCCGCGCGGCATCGATGAACGTGTCCGATGCTAAGCGCGCATGCACGGAGGCAAATCAGAGCCCCCGCATCGGCGCGAAGCGACTGTCTCAGTCTAGTTGGCTGTGTATGGTTCGGCCAGCAGCGCCTGAATCACCGACTCCGAATATGCGTACTGGCCCTCGCCAATCTTCAGGTAACGAATCTGTCCGGACTTGTCGATAAAGTACATCGCCGGCCAGTAGCGGTTGTTATACGAGCGCCAGGTCTTCCAATCATTGTCGATCGCCACTGCAAATGGGATCGATAGGCGCAGAAGAGAATTCTCGACGTTTTTCACATCCCGTTCGTGCCTGAACTCAGGAGTGTGAACGCCAATGATTACAAAGCCGTCATCCGCGTACTTCTGGTGCCATTCCCTCAACGAGGGAATTACGTTTACGCAGTTGTATCACCCATAGGTCCAGAATTCAACGAGCACGACCTGGCCCCGAAGGTCCGCCAACTTCAGCGGCTCCGAGTTAAGCCATACCTCGTTTAACAGCTCTGGCGCCTCTCCCTGCGGCCGTAACTTGGCCAGAAGCTCAAGCTGCTCCGCCGTCGGTCCGGGGACCAGCGCTCCAGCGGACTCTTCGACAGTGGCGGTCTGATCTTGCGCCCCATCGCTTGTGTCGGCCATTGCTTCTTCCTGATCCGAAGCTTGCTGGGTCCGCTCTTCCGCGACTCGAGTCTGAATCGCCTCAACCTTTGCGTCTTGATCGCTCTGAATCCCTTGGTCACTCTGGGACTGTATGGCTTGCGGCACGACACAGCCGGCCAATAGCAACCCACAGATCAACGTCAGCAGAGCGTATCGAAAACGCCTTCCCCCCTGAGTTCGCCTGCAACTCGATCGAACGGCGCATTTGTGACCGAGGTCAGGACGATCGCGCCGTCCGACTTCATTGTCGGTCAATGCCTTCGTTAGAGTTATCACGATCATCTCAGTGTCTTATATGTGCAAATGGAGGCGCGCACAGCGCGCCTCCATTTGCGACTCTGGGCCTGGTGGCCCCCAATTCCTACATATCGTCCTTCTTGTCCATTGCATCCATACCGTCGTCCATCATCATGCTGTCCATCATCTCTTCGACCTCAGCCTGTGTGGGCAGCAGCAGGTCGTCGCCGATATCGATGCGATCGCAGTCATCAAGCTCATTCGCACTGCAGATGGCCTTCCAGTAATTGATGTTGCCGTAGGCTCGATAGGCGATGGAGCCTAGAGTGTCGCCGCCCACCACCGCGTACGGCGTGTCCCCATCCTCCATCAACATGATGTCGCCCATCATCATGCCGTCGTCCTTCATCATACCGTCTTTGTCCGACATCATCTTGTCATCTTTGTCGGACATCATCTTGTCGTCCTTGTCCGACATCATCTCGTCGTCCTTCTCGGACATCATGCTGTCCTTCTCATCCATCATCATCATGTCCATCTTGGCCATCGCGTCGGCATGCGATGGCAGCATCAGCTCGTCACCGATGTGGATGAGGTTGCAGTTCGCCAGCCCATTGGCGCTGCAGATGACCGACCAGTATTTGCTGGCGCCGTAGGCGCGCCTGGAAATGGAACCGAGCGTGTCACCGGCCACAACGGTATACGGCGTGTCCCCTTCTTCCATCAACATGATCTCGCCCATCATACCGTCTTTGTCGGCCATCATTTTGTCATCTTTGTCGGACATCATCTCGTCATCCTTGTCCGACATCATCTCGTCGTCCTTCTCCATGCCCGCTTCCATCATCATCGCCTGATCGATGGTTACCTTCACAAGCGCGGAGACGGCAGGATAGGTGTAGCCGTCATCCACGACACGTACGGTTCCTTCGATTTCAGGGAGACCCGTGTTGGGGCCGGACTGCCGGGGAGCCTGATCGCCGCCTACACCCGGCTCCTCATTCGCCTCCGTGCCCGCGTCCCACAACTCCAGTTCAGCCGTTACGTCCTGCATCCCCTCCATCGCCATACCGTCCATATCGATCAGGGCAATGCCAGCCTCGCCCGGACCAATAAAAAGGTCATTGGACTGTACAAACATCGTGGCAAAGGAAAGATACGGTGTATCGGGCGTGGCCTTAACTTCAAACTCGTAAACTCCGCCGTGGCCTATCACGCCGGGCCCATCGGCGCCAGCCGGCGTATTGAAGACGCCCGCTTTCAAGCCCATGCTGTTCAGCGCTTCAGCCAGTGCGGACGGATCGCCGTCCTCGGCCAGAGCCTCCAGACCGTAACCCTTATCCCCTTCACCTTCCGTGAAGAGAGGACCGGGTTCACTGTGAAGCACCCATACGCCCGGCGCAAATGGCGTAGCCAGATCACTGTCACCGGAGACGTTCTCAATGCGTACCAGGAAGGCAACGCCTTCGTCCATCTTGTCGTCCCCTTCATGCGCCAGGGCAGTTTCAGCCGGAAGCAAGACGATCACGCTTGAGAACATCAGCATCACTATGAGAATCAAACAGACCGGTTTTCGTAGTTGCATGGTTCATTCTCCTCCTTGAGATTGGTCAATTGAACATATTATGCAACAATGGTGTCGGCAAAAGACCGCAACCTATAGTATACCAGATTGAAGTTGCTCTGCCAGTGGTCAAAGATTACCGGATTCTTAACCGCTGGCGATGTCAGCACTTCTCCGCGGCATCCCTTCAAGGATGTCCACCAAACATGGCCAGCGTAAAAATCCTCGTCGTCGATGATGAACCCAGCATTCGAGAAGTTGTCAGCCTTTATCTCGAACAGATGGGATACGACGCAACCGTGGTCGGCGACGGACAATCCGCTCTGGACCTGCTTAAGTCCGACCCTCCCGACCTGCTAGTCCTGGACGTAATGTTGCCAGGCGTCGACGGATACGAAATTACTCGCCAGGTCCGGGCGACAAGCTCAATCCCGATCATTCTGCTCACCGCTCGCAAGGACGAAATCGACCGCATCCTCGGTCTGGAACTGGGCGCCGACGATTACGTCGTCAAACCATTCAGCCCGCGTGAGCTCGTCAGCCGCGTCAAGGCCGTCCTGCGGCGTACTCAGCAGGCCCCCGCACTTCCCGGCGGTGAGCACCCCGTAACCTGCGGCAATATTCACATCGACCCTCGCACCCGCCAGGTCACCGTTGACGGCAAGGAAATCCCTCTGACAGTTAAGGAGTTCGACCTGCTGTGGATGTTTACCAGCAATCCAAATCAGGTCTTCAACCGGGACCAGTTGCTGGATCAGGTCTGGGGGGTCTCAGAGTTTATCGATGCCAGCACCGTCACCGTCCACGTCCGCCGCCTGCGCGAGAAAATCGAGCAGGACCCCTCAAACCCGCGCCACATCATCACCGTCTGGGGCGTTGGCTATCGCTTTGAATCGGGAGAGTAGATAGTGGTGAACAGCTTGGGATCCCTGGCTGGCGCCCAATTCGAGAGACCATGAACACAACAACCATCGCTCCATCGGCAGCTTCGCCTTCAGTTCGCTTTCTTCTCGGAGTGATCATCGCTGTCCTGGGTGGCCTCATCCTGTTCTTGGCGGTCCTCAGTCCGCCTACCGAGGAACTTTGGGCGATGGCCCAGTTCCTGACCGCCACCGCGCTCCTGTCCGTCGCCGCCGTATATTTGGTCTATCGCCTGGGATGGCTGCACTATTCCCCCCGACTCAGATGGACCATGGTCGGCGGATACGGCTTTGCCAGCCTGCTGACCTTCCTCAATGTCTTTGTTACGGCGCGCCTCATGTTCGCCAGCGATCATGATCTGCGTCTGGCGGCTGTGCTTCTCATCTTTGCCGGCGGCATCGCGACCGCGCTGGGTTACTTCCTCTCAGCCGCCCTCTCAGAGAAGATCCAGTGGGTGGGCCGTGCCGCCGCTGCAATCGCCGAAGGCAGGCTGGATGTGCGCGTCGAGGTTGTCGGCAAAGACGAGTTGGCGCGCCTCGGAGTAACCTTCAATCAGATGGCCGCCCGTCTGGAGGCCGCCGAAAGCCGGCATCGCGAAACCGAGCAACTGCGCCGCAATCTGCTGGCCTGGATTGGGCACGACCTCCGCACGCCTCTCGCCTCCATCCAAGCTCTGGTTGAGGCCCTCACCGACGGCTACATCACCGACCCGAATGAAACACAGCGCTACTTGCGCACAATTCAGTTCGACGCCGCCGCCCTCTCAGTTCTCATTGACGAGCTCTTCGAAATGGCCGAAATCGAAGCCGGCGGCCTGAATCTCGACAGGCAGCCAATCTCTCTTTCCGATCTGATCTCCGACACGCTGGAGAGCTTCGCCGTCCAGGCCGAAGAGCTGGGCATCGGGCTTTCCGGCAGCGCCGACCCCCGTGTCGACCCGGTTATGCTTGACGCCGGCCTCATCGGCCGCGTACTTACCAATCTGATCGGCAACGCAGTGCGCCACACGCCCCCCGGAGGCTCCGTCGCCGTCAGTGCCCAAGGTGTCATGGGCGGCGCACGCGTCGACGTTTTTGACTCCGGACCGGGCATCCCCGAAGAAAGCCTCACCAAAGTCTTCGAACAGTTCTACCGCCTCGAGCCATCCCGCAGCCGTGCCAGCGGCGGCGGCTCCGGCCTCGGACTCACTATCGCCAAAGCAGTCGTCGAAGCCCACAACGGTGTCATCGGCGCAGAAAACCGCGCCGAAGGCGGCGCCCGCTTCTATTTTGTTTTACCGAATAGTTAGCGGTATCACCGGAATAAGGCTTACGCTGGAAGCTGTCTCGGGTTTTGCGAACTTGACGACAAGAAATCCTGAAGCGTTGCTGGGCAAGAAATCTCCTGTTCGTACAAGCTTTGGATGTAGAGTGTGAAGTTGTATCGGGGACAGTCCAAAATGGGGTGAACTTTGGTACAGGTCTGGTAACGACTAAGCTAAAGCCAAATCGCTTCCCCGAGCAGCGCAAGTGCCTTCGCCCTGCCCTCTGACCATTGACCACTGATCACTGACCACTGACCACTGCAATTCTGTGCGGTCGGGCCTTCGGCCCTCCCTTGTGCGGGGGGACTCCCCCCGCAACGCCCCCCTTACACCCTGCCACGTTGGCGCCGCGTCGCCGGCGTACTGTCAATGCCACCTGTCGCCCACCCACGTCGTGCCGCGTAACTGTCCGCCGTGACCACGGTAGGGGCAGGCCTTGTGCCTGCCCACTCTCACCCCAAAAATGGACTGCACACAAATGGCGGGGTGTAGTCCAGATGGTGGTGAACTTTCGCACGCCTCTTCTAACGACTAAGCCAAAGCCAATTTCCCCCCCGAGCAGGTCAAATGCCGTCGCCACTGACCACTGACTACTGACCACTGACTACTGACCACTGCAGTTCCGTGCGGGGGGACTCCCCCCGCAACGCCCCCCTTCGTATGCCCGACCGTCGTGGACAATTGGAACGATTGAGACAGCGACCGGTGTTCCAACCCCCGCGCCACCACTGTAGGGGCAGGCCTTGTGCCTGCCCAATGCCTCCCAATAGATGGACGGCAAACAACTACAGCCACCGCTGTCATCAATTCCCCACCGGACCATTCCCACCCCACTCCTGAACTGCACCCGTTTAATCCATCGAAAAATCCTCATAGCTCTGCTGTGCTATAATGCTCTCGCGAGAGCTTTGAGGCCCGGGAAAGCAGTTGGTTGACATTCATTCAAGGATACTGCCGGATAGAGGCTTGGTCTGGCAAGTAGCGAAGTATAGTGGTTTGCAAGTAACTCGAGCACAACAGGATAGACCTTTCGCGCATAAATGGTTGAATTAGAGAGTCTGGAGTAGGACAAATGGAATGTAAACCCGATAGCAAGGCACAATGTAACCAAGGAGGAAGTAGAGGAAGTATTCGTCGGGTTTTTTCAGACTTTCGCGGGCAAGAAGGGAAGGCTGGGAATCATCGGACGTACTCGGAATCGTAGATTTCTAACCGTCATTTTGGATCAGATTGAGGGAGGACAATACTACCCTGTAACTGCTCACCCATCGTCGCGAAAGCAGAGAAGAAGCTATTGCCGGAGAAGTGACTCCAATGACTGACAATTCCGAAGAGCGGAGGATTCCGGCGTTCCAGAACCGTCAGGTAATGGCGGAGTGGTTTGAAAAGCATGACTTTCTGGACTATCCTGAGGAATTCAGGGAAGTTTCCGCGGACCAAGTGAGCGTGTCACCGGTTCTCTCGCAGACGCTTTCTATCCGTCTCAGTGACAGATTGTTCGAAGAACTCCGAAATCAAGCAGAAGAAAGAGGGATCGAAGCAACTGCGCTAGCCAGAATGTGGGTAATTGAGCGTTTGCAGAAGGGGCACCAGCAGTAACGGCTTAATCGTGACTATCCGAGACGCGTTTTTCTGAGAGCTACCTGAATGAGGTGGCTTTTCGCATTTGGTAGGAAGCCATTGCCTGAACTTTCGATCTGACCTGCTCCGTCAGTTCACTGCTCTATCTCAGGCAGTCTTGCTCCTGTGGAATCGTTCTAAACTGCGTTTTCCAAGGTCACACTCTCAAAAGATCTTCAATTTTCGGCAAGGCCGCACCCAACAGAATCTCCCATAGGAGCTACCCAGTGGACCGCACACCCTACATCGAAACGTTCGACAACGGCCCCGGCGGTTGGTGCGCATGGGGGACCGGTTCGCATCAGCCAGAACTGAAAAACGGCGCCTTTGTCACTCGCAGCCCCTGGCGCGTCGACCCCAATCACAGCGCCCCCGGCGCGGGCTATCTGCATCTGCTCGCCTACCTCTACACCCACGCCGACTACTATACCGACGCGATCGCAGCCGAAGTCGGCGTAAATCGCTTCCTGGCGGAGGGTAAAGATCGCAATCTGACCAACGCGCGTATGACCGTTCGTCTGCGCGGCAATGTTGACCTGAAAGGGGCGAATCTGACACTGTGGGTACAGGCGGATGTGGGCGGTACGCGCCCCAACTTCGCCCTTACCGGCCAGTCCCTGACCGTTACCCGCGACTGGAGCGAGCAAACCCTATTGCTGTCCGACGATCCTGCCCAATGGACATGCGTGGGGGGCCGTCATGATAAGCAGGAACTCTACGGCTATGGTGATATACGCGAGGCGCTGAAGGACGTAAACTGCGATCTGATTCTGGTACTTTTCCCCTTGAAAGTAGTTCCGATCGACATACCCATTGAAGAGAAAGACCGCCTTCGCACGCACCGCGACTACGAGCCGGACTATACCTATCTGCCTAGAGGTGTTATCGAATTCAGCTCGATAAGAATCGACTACCCCGCCTGACTTCCGCTTGCCATTTTGGATCCCCAACTCGTAACGAGAAGGAAATTAGCCGGGTCACTCGCGCTCTAGAGAGAGCGCCAGATGGTCATTTCGTCGTCTTCTCCCGCAAAATACACGCCCGTTCCGGGCTATTTCCACTCAAGTTCGCCAGTCGAAGATAACCCCGAGAAGCTCAGCCGGATCATCGCGCATGGTAGCGTAGATGGCGGGGGCTTCGTCTACCGGGACGCGATGTGTCACCATCGGCTCGATGCGTACTGTCCCCAGCTGGTAGAAGTGGCGCAGAATCCCCAGATCTTCCAACGTAAAATGGGACGACGACTCTATCGACGCGCGCAGAGCGTGCAGCATCGTCTGGTGAAAAACGGTCGGTTGGCGGCCGGCGAGCGCACCGATCGCTCCGTAAAGTTCCAGCAGCTTGTGCTCGTAAATGAAGTCGAACAGATCCGGCGCCCCACAGGCATCGACGATACGGTCATAGGGCCCGCCCTCAATGAGCGACTCGATAGCGGTATCATCGTTGAAGTCGATGACTCGATGAGCGTCGAGACTGCCTGCAACTTCAAGACGGCGCGGGTCAAAGTCTGTGACCGTGACGTGAGCGCCGAGCGCACGCGACGCCTGCGCCACCGACTGGCCGATCAGCCCCAGGCCGGCAACCCACACGCGCATCGGCGCGGCGACCCGGATACGCCGCGAGTGCCTGAAACCTACGCCTGCGATTCCGAATAGTGCGCAGAACTCATGCTCAATTCCGGGTGGCAGTTGGATGCAAAGGCGTTCCCGTTCATTCGAAGCCGCAAGGTCGACAAGGTGCCAGCCCCGGTGGCCGCCGTGATTGCCCAGAAACACCGTCTCTCCCCCTGTGTATTGGTCGACGCGATGCCCCACTTCTTCGATAACGCTGACATGCTGATAGCCCGATCGCGCCGGGAAACGGCTGCCGAAATCGGCCATCAAGGAGTGGCGTTCGGTGCCGTTGGTAACACCGGAAAAAAGGGTCCGCGTCACGATTTCAGTGGGGCCGGGTTTGGGGGGATCGGGCAGATCGAATTTTCTGGCTACGCCCAGCTTCGGGAATTCGATTCCGATACTCTTCATGGTTCCTCTCAATCTGATTCAGTGATCTGCTGTCAGTCGACCATGCTTCCAACCGCGCGCAGCAGCGTCTCCTGTACGAGAAGGTCGTGTTCAGGCAACCGGTCGGGCTCCTGTTGGCCGCCGATGGTGCGGAGGAAGGCCGCAAGTTCCTGATCGTAGAGTTCCTGTCTTGAGCGGCTTTGAAACGGGACCATCTGCACACCGGCGGAGTACTCTTCCGAAGCCCTCTCCAGACACAGGCGGATCATCGAACCCGGTTCGAACGGCTCGACGATGACGGCGCTGCCAGCCGTGCCGTATACCTCGTAGCGGCGGGCCATCGGCTGCGTTTCCATCGCCGCGATGTCCACCATTGCCATGGCCCCGTCAAACTCGAAAACGCCCAATGTGTTGTCGGCGAACCCTTCAACACGCTCGCTCGTACCGTAATCATCTGTGCGCAGATAACAAGTGGACCTGGTGGGTTTGCCAAGGATCCAAATGATCTGATCGAGCATGTGCCCGGCAAGCTCGAAGAAGACGCCTCCGCGATGAGCGTTTATCTGCCTGCGTCGGGCTGAGGGAATGTTGGTCGACATCTGGGCGCGGATTGCGTAAACGTGGCCGAGGCTGCCGCTCCTGGCCCACTCCGCGATTCGGTGGAAACCTTCGTGGTAGCGCAGCATATAACCCATCTGAATGAGCACGTTCTTCTCGCGCGCGTCGGCAACCACGCGCTGCCACTGCGTCCAGTTGTCTCCGGGAGCCTTGTCCTGCCAGACGTGCTTGCCCGCAGCCACGATTTCCTCGGTCTGGTCGAGGCTCTCGATGTTCAGCCCTTCGGACGCTACCGCGACGATCGCAGGGTCGCCGAGCATCTCCTGCGCCGACTCGAACCAGTGAACGGCCGCAAAGGCGGAATCGGAATCTGCGAGTTGCGCGCGGTACTCCGCATCAGGTTCATACACGCCGACCAGGTCAACGTCAGGGTTGTTCTGCATGGCGATTACTTTGCCTGCAGCGTGTGAGTGTTTTGTGCCGTACTGGGCCATCTGGACAGCCATGGCAACTCCTTGGCAATGGGGACTAAGACACTGCGAAATGCTGAATGGCGCAAAGGAACAGGTTGGGGAATCGCTCCGGCATGGCCTCCTTGTTTCTCACTTTCCCCCTTTTTCTGCCCCCGCAGGTCCGTGCATCTCGCCGATTTCTTCAACGCCCTGAAGGTGTAGTTCATCCTGGAAATGGCAGGCGCCGAAGTGGTCCGCGTGGTCGGCAAAGGGTACCAGAGGCGGCTCCTCCTGCTCGCAGATTGGCTGGCTGTAGGGACAGCGGGTGTGGAAGCGGCAGCCGGTGGGCGGGTTGGCGGGATCGGGAAGATCGCCCTTGGGCATTTCGTGCAGCGTTGCCAGTCCGGGCATCGGCAGCGGGATCGAGGCCAGGAGCGCTTCCGTGTAAGGATGAACGGGCCGGACGCAGATTTCGCGGGCGTTGCCCAGCTCGACGATTTTACCAAGGTACATCACGGCGATACGGTCGCTTACGTGGCGGACGACCGCGATGTCGTGGGCTATGAAGAGCATCGAGAGATTGAGCTGCTTCTGGAGGGTAAGCAACAGATTGAGTATCTGGGCCTGAACCGAAACATCGAGCGCGGAGACCGGCTCGTCCGCGACCAGGAAGCTTGGCTCGGTGGCCAGGGCGCGCGCGATGGCGATGCGTTGACGTTGCCCCCCGCTGAAAGCATGGGGGAAGCGGCTCTGGTGTGCAGCTCTCAGCCCGACCATCTCCAACAGTTCCCCGACGCGCTCATCGACAGCGCTCCCTCTGGCTATCCCATGAAGCATGAGCGGCTCACCGACGATGTTGCGTATATTCATGCGCGCGTTAAGAGAGGAGAGGGGATCCTGAAAGACCATGCCCATCGAACGGCGGACGCCTTTCATCTCCTTCTGCGAAATGTGTGTAATCTCTTCGAGGCCGCCGTCCGCGCCAAAGCGTATTCGACCGGCTGACGGCTCCACCAGGCGGGTAACCAGGCGGCCCACCGAAGTCTTGCCGCAGCCGGACTCGCCGACAAGGCCAAGCGTCTCACCCCGGCGGATCGTCAGATCGACCCCGTCTACTGCGCGGACCGTGCCGACCTGGCGACGCAGTAGACCCCTGAGTATTGGATAGTGGAGCGCGACGTTCTCAATCTGCAACTGGTCAGTGTCGATGTCACCGAGCTTCTTTTGATCAGCGTCCGCCGCCGGTTCAGTCTTGGTTAGGGGGATCACTTCCACCGTTTTCGATGAATCCCCTAACGTACCGTCGCCGGTATGCGACTGCTGGGTTATCGAGGCGTCGGTGACCTGCGGCGCTTCGTCATCGGCATAGAGCCAGCAGGCGGCGCTGTGGTCGGCGCGAAGTTCCACCACGGGCGGCGTTTCGTCGCATATAGGCATGACATGCGGGCAGCGGTCGGCGAAGACGCAGCCTTTGGGCGCCATGGCAAGTTCGGGGACGACGCCGCGCAAGGACTGCAAGTGCGTCTTGGGCTGGCTGAAAAGACTTGGCATCGAGGCGAGAAGGCCCTGCGTGTAGGGATGAGCCGGCTCCTTGAAAATCTCCTCAACTGTGCCGGTCTCCATGATCCTGCCCAGATACATAACCGAGATGCGGTCGGCGAGGTTGGCGACCACGCCCATGTTGTGCGTAATGAGGAGCACCGACATACTCATGCGCTCGCGCAGGTCTCGGATCAACTCAAGTATCTGGGCCTGAATGGTTACGTCAAGCGCCGTGGTTGGCTCGTCGGCGAGCAGGAGTTGCGGGTGGCAGACCAGGGCGAGGGCGATCAGGGCGCGCTGGCGCATGCCGCCCGAAAGCTCGTGGGCGTAGCGGTTCATCTGGGCAGGGGGATTGGGCAGGCCGACAAGGTCAAGCATTTCGACGGTGCGGTCATAGGCTTCGGCAGGGTCAACGACCTCGTGTTCGAGAATCCCCTCGGTGATCTGCTGTCCTATCGTCATCATCGGGTGAACGGAGCGCATTGGTTCCTGGAAGATCATCGAGACATCGCGCCCGCGGATCTGACGCAGCGCCTTCATGTTCTTGTGCAGCGCAAGCGTCTCAGTCATCCCCTTGCGTGTGCGGAGCCAGATTTCGCCGTCTTCGAACAAAGCCGGCGGCGACGGAACCAGTCCGACGATGCTGCGAATCGTGACGCTCTTGCCGCAGCCGCTTTCACCAACCAACCCCACGATCTCTCCGCTGCGCACGTCGAGGCTTACTCCGTTGACCGCCCGCGTGGTGCCGGCAATGGAACTGAAGCTGACCTGGAGATTACGGATATCCAGAACTTTATCGGAGTCTGAAGCGGAGTTCATCAGTCTGTGAGCGTCCGGAATGTGCAATCGGAAATAGCAATGGATCAGAAGTTGGAATATGGGTCCAGGGCGTCCCGCAGCCCGTCGCCGATGAAATTAAAGGCGAGGACGGTCGCCATGATAAAGAACGCCGGCGCGATCAGCCATGGCATCTGCGAGAGAAACGAGACCTTCTGCGCGTCCTGCAGCAGCACGCCCCAACTGATCATCGGCGGCTGGATGCCGAGCCCGAGAAAACTCAACGCGGTTTCGCCGAGAATAATGCCGGGCACCGCCAGCGTGGCCGCCACGATTACATAGCTCAGGTTGGTGGGCAGGATGTGGCGAATCAGAATCCACCACGTGCCGCCGCCGCCCATGCGGGACGCGAGCACGAACTCCTCCGATTTGACGGCAAGCGTCATGCCGCGTACGACGCGCGCCAGGCCGCCCCAGCCAACGATCGAAAGCAAGATGGTAATGAGCAGGAAGATGCGAATCGAACTCCAGTGCCGCGGCAAAGAGAGCGAAAGCGCCATCCACAGGGGCAGGCTGGGAAAGGAAAGCAGCACTTCAATACCGCGCTGGATGACAGAGTCGACCGCGCCGCCGAGGTAGCCGGACGCCATGCCAATGACAATGCCGAGAATGAGGCTGATGGCGACGCCAATCAGGCCGACCGTGGTTGAGATGCGGCCGCCGAACAGGATTCGCGAGAAGAGATCGCGGCCCTGCGTGTCCGTGCCCAAAATGAAGACTGGCGAATCCTGTGCCCCGAAGAGATGCAGGTCGCTGTCCCAAAAGAGGAAAGTGTACTCGTCTCCGCGCACGAATAGCCGCAGAGGAAAGCGCTGGGCTGTATCTTTCGTGTACACGCGCTCCATCGTCTTGGGGTCGCGTGACTGCACCGTGCCGAAAACGAATGGCCGTAAGTGGAACCGTCCATCGGCGTCGATGAATGTGGGTAAAAGCGGAGGATGCGCGACCTTCTCAAGAAAGCGAGTGTTGGGATCGTAGGGTGCGAAGAAAGGGCAGACCAGGGTGATGAGATAGATCATAACGAGAGCGAAGGCCGCGACGACGGCAGCATGGTTCCTCAGAAAACGCAGGTAGATAAGGCGGCCATAGGAGACCTGTTTGGTTACGTCGAAGCGCTCCTCTGCCTCTGTTTCGTTCAGTAGATGCGGGCCGTTTCCCGCCGCGTTCTGCTCCACCTGAGGCTCCTTCTAGCTTTCGAATCGTATACGCGGGTCAAGCCAGGCCAGGGCGAGGTCCGCGAGGAAATTGCCTATGACGAGGGCCAGCGTCAGGACGACGAGAATGCTACAAGCAAGATAGACATCTTCCCCCAGCAGGGCATCAAGCAACAGGGGGCCGATCAGGGGCAGTGTCAGGACAATCGCGACGATCGTTGACCCGCTGATGATCTGCGGAAACCGCAGTCCGATGCTGGAAATGATCGGATTGATCGCGACCCGCAGTGCGTGGCGAAAATAGATCTTGGCCCCGGATAGCCCCTTCATGCGGGCGGTGTCAATATACGGCTCGCCCAGCGTGTCCAGCATGCGGGCGCGCATAACGCGTATGGTGCTGGCCGTGTCGCCAAGCCCGACGATGAAAAGGATGATCCATACATGCTTGAGCATGTCGACGAACTTGGCCCATGACCATTCGGCCGTGACATATTCGGGGGAGAAGAGGCCGGCAACGGTCGTCGCGCCAAGCAGTGTGACTGACAGCAGAAGAAAGACAAGCGCGGTGATGAAACTGGGCACGGAAACGCCCAATAGCGCGAGAAAAGTGAAGGAATGGTCCCAGGCGGAGTACTGTTTGATCGCGGAGAGCATGCCAATCGGGACCGCGACAACGAACATGAAGATAAGCGTAGCAATGCTGATCCAGATGGTCAGGCTGAGTCGCTCGCCCATGAGCTCGCTGGCTGGCCGGTTGTGCTGCATCGAGTAGCCCATGTCGCCCTTCATCAGCGACCACGCCCACTTGCCAAATCGGATGAACCAGTTTTCGCCAAGACCGTAGCGCGACCGATACATTTCTACTGTCGAATCGATGACTTTGGGGTCTACGTTTTGCTCAGTCAGTTGCTCGCGCAGCGTGGTGAGAAAATCGCCCGGCGGGAGCTCGACGATAATGAAGCTGACCAGCATGACCACCACCATGACGATGATCATCTGGATGAAACGCTGCAAAATGTAGGTTCTCATGGAATGTCATAGGAGAAACGCTTGTGGCAGGCGGTAACGTGATTCAAGATAACCTACGCTTGATGGCCGTCAAAACGCGTTTTGCGGCCCGATTTTCTGGGCCCGACGCCTACCAGCCAGTACCCGCGCTGCCAGGACAGCCCAACAACACCTCCAAGAAAGAAAGAGCCTTCCACAGATCGCCCGGCTTCTCCAACAAGTGAAGATCTGTGAAAGGCTCCGCATTCTACATGACGCAAAGTAATCGTATAGCGGCCAACCAACTGCAATCCAACAAGCGTCAGCCGTTATTCGGCCCAGAACCATGAACGCGGCCAGAACTCCTCGTCCCCCGCGCCCAGTTTCCAGGGAATCTCCTCTTCCCTGCCCCAGATGCCGCGGAGATTCTTATTGGCGACGAGGACGTGGGGCACCGTCTGCACCATGCCGATGAACCAGCAGGTGTCGGCCATCCACACGCGGCGTTCGTGGATCAACTCTTCGCGTTCTTCCTCGCTGATGACACTGAGAATCTTGTCGCCCAGCTCGAGGAAGTACTTCAAGTCGTCGGGCGGCTCAACGCCCTGGACCTCGTCCGCAGGCAAATCCCTTGTCACCCACCAGCGGTATGAGGGCGCCCCCCAGCGCAAGCCGGTGCTGTGCTTGAGGTCGAACATGACGTCGCCGCCGATGCTGGAGCGAACATAGGCGTGGGAAATACCCTCTCTCCATTCGGCGATCATGTCGCCGGGCGACGCGACGGTGACTACGGTGCGCAGTCCAATTGCATTCCAGCCCTCCGCCGCGATCTCCGCCGATTCCTGCGCGCCGGGATGCCAGCCGGGCGCGGACCCGAGAATGAAGGTCATGGTTTCGCCGTTCTCGTAGGTGCGGAAGCCTTCGTCGTCTCTCTCCGTAATGCCCAGGTCGTCGAGCATCTGAGAGGCGGCCTCGGGATTGTACTCGACCCACTTGCCGTCGATTTCCGGGTCAAAGACGCCCGGTAGGCTGAAGCCGTGCCCGACCTTGCCAAGGCCGAAGTAGGCGGTCTCGTTGATAGTGGCGCGGTCGACAGCGATCGAAAGCGCCCGCCGGAAGTCGGCCTGCTTGAGGAGGGCATCCATGTTGGCATCGTCCGCATGTGCGCTGAAATAGATGCCCTGCTGCGCGCCCTCGGGCTTGATCGTGTAAATGAAGTCGAGCGTGTCGCCGGCCTGCTCGTTGAGGAACGGTACGTCCGTAACGGAACCGAGACGGCGCTCCCAGTGGGTCTCTCCCGCAACCAGCTTCAGCAAGATGACATCCTTGTCACGCGAGCCAAGCAGGAGATTCTCCATGACTTCGATGTACGGCATCTGCTGACCCCAACGATCTACGCAGTGGAAATAGTGGTTGCGGTCCAGGCGCGCGATTTGCCCCTCCGCGTATTCGAACGGCTTCCAGCCCCAGAGAACGGGGCGCTCGGGATCCTGAATCGTCATCTGGAAGGGCAGTCGGTCCTGCACTTCCTTCTGAAACTGCTCCTTGGGATCGTCGTACTTGTCCATCCGGTTGTAGTCGGGATGGTACTTCTGCACGTAGTGGGGCGCTGATTGGCTCCACAGACCGGCTTCGCCGCCCGCAACGCCGCGGCTCAGTTCGAGGAAGAGCGAGTTTGGACTGGCAAACTCAAAACGGACAGTGAAGTCGTCGACAGCCACGATCCTGTCGGTCGTTGTCTCCATGCCTGCCCAGCCCATCGGCGCATCCAGATATTCGGAGTGGATGACGTTGTCGTAGTACCACTGCATGTCATGGGCGGTTAATGGCGTGCCGTCGGACCACTTGTGGCCTTCGCGCAGATGGAAGGTGAAGCTGGTGGCGTCGTCGGAGACTTCCCAGCTCTCCGCCATGTCGGCAACGAAAGTGCGAGTGTCATCGGCCGTGTAGCGTGCCAGGCCAAAGGTGGCAAGGCCGTTGATGCCGCCTGCATTGCCGATGCGCACAGTGCCGCCGTACTTGCCCTGCTCCTTCTCCATCGCGACAACATCGTAGTCCGCCCAGACAAGCGGATTCGCGGGCAACCGTTCCTCAACGGGAGGCAGCTCACCGGCACTGACAAGCTCGGCACTGGCGGGGCTCTCCGAGTACTGGCCTGAAGTAGCGGCCGGAAGTTCCGCTTCTGCCCCGGTGTCTGCCGGTGCTTCCGCTACTTCCTCGGCGGGCGCGGCAGCCGTTCCACAGGCCACCAGCACGCTGCCGAGAGCGGTCATGCTGGAGACGCGGATAAACTGGCGTCGAGAAATAACATGCTTCTTCATGGGTCGCTCCTTTATGATGAGGTTGGCTTTGGTTGCGCGTTACGCTTGGCAAAAGGAATCAACGGAGAACCGGATTGGAGAAAAAGCATCCAAATCTAAATGGAGTATACTCGGCAAAACAAGGTCAGGCAAACAAGATATTTTTTCCCTTCCTGCGCGCCGCATATCGCCGAACGAAATGGAGTTCCGAGGATTGGCCCGTCCTCAGGTTCAATTCAAGGAACGAATCCTGCCAACTCCAACTGTATGCTGTTGGCTCTAACTAGCGCAAAAAAAAGAGAGCTACCGGCTCCGGTAGCTCCCCGTATCTGAATTTGCCAAGGCAATCTAAACAGTCGGCTTCTCCCGCAAAATCCCCGCCCGCTCCACAATCTCCGGCACCGCCTCCTCCTGCCGGTACGCCATAATATGGACGCCGTGCACCCCTTCGATCTGCTTCACTTCCTCAATGATCTCCACGCAGATCCGGATCCCCTCTGCCCGCTTCGACTTCCTCGGCGTCTTCGCCAGCCTGTCCACGATCGCATCCGGTATATGCACTCCCGGCACCCTGCTGCGCATGAACTCCGCCGCTCGCTCCGAGCGCAACGGTCCCACGCCCACCAGCATGTACACCTTCTCATGCAGCCCCATATCCCGCGCCCGGCGCATGAACGCCTCGAAAATAGGCACGTCGTAGCAATACTGTGTCTGGATGAACTGGGCGCCCGCCTCGATCTTCTTTGCCAGCCGAAGGTGCCGCAGGTCCTGCGGCGGCACAAACGGGTTCGCCGCCGCGCCGAGGAAAAAGTCCGGAGGCGTTGTCAACTTGCGCCCGCTTAGCAAGACCCCCTGGTCACGCAAAATTTTCGCAGTTTGCAACAGTTGCAGCGCGTCAAAATCGAATACCCGCCGCGCCTCCGGCTGGTCGCCCGCGCTCACATCGTCGCCCGTCAGGCAGAGCACGTTGCGCACGCCCAGCGCCGCCGCACCCAGCAGGTCGCCCTGAATCGCGATTCGATTGCGGTCCCGGCAACCCATCTGCAGCACCGGCTCATAGCCCGCCCGCGCCATCAACGCACAACACGCCACGCTGCTCATATGGCAGTTCGCGCCGGAGCCGTCCGTCGCATTGATTGCGTCGCAAACGTCCCCCAATTCGGTAACGTTGGCGTAAACATCCTTCGGGTCAGCCGAATCCGGCGCGTTCAATTCCGCCGTCACCGCAAAGTGGCCGGCCTCCAATACCTGCCTCAGTCGGGACTCGCCGCCGTGCGAATCCCATTCACCGGCCGAAGGAGTTTGCTCTGGATTTGTCATGAGCAGGAAAAAAAAGGTGGGCTTTCGTTAACCGTGAGGAATGTATGGCGCCACTCGACTCAAAAACAGGGCAAGGTACAGCCCGGCATCGAACCGTGCTACTCCAGCTCAATCGCAGACCAGCCCGAAGGCCGCTGCGCGTCAACGCCATCCAGCATATTCAGCCACGCGCTGCTGTTCTGCAAGGCTCGATTGACAGGCGGCTGAAGGAGCCGAATCTCGCCGCCGTAGCGCCCCATCTGCTCGTCTCGCTGCCACGCCTGCACCCACACGCACGGCATCTCCGGGATCACCTCGCAGTGCCCGTTCTGGCGCACACCGCCGCAGGGCCCGTTGCGCAAATTCTTTGGGCAGTTCATCGGGCAGGTCATGCCCGTGCTGTGCAAAATACACTGCCCGCACATCTGACAGTTGAACAGGTATCCCTTCGATACCTTCTCACTCCAAACGAAAACACGCTCCCTCATACCCGCCGGCAGTATCCGCTTCAGCACCGGATTTAGGAGTTGCAAAGCCGCCTTGGACCCCGCGTAAACGCCCTCCAAAAGGCGCGGCCGGTCCTTAAACCACTCACTGCCGGGCATTCTCTTGGATTCAGCAAAGGAAGACACCGGAAAGCTACCTATCCCTTTCAGAAACGTTTGGCGACACACCGATAATACCACATGACCAGCAGTTCACTTCAGCCCCCCTTCCGCCAAGCTATTGCCCTTATCGACTCCCGCAGTTCCCCCCCCAGTTCATCCCTCCTGTTCTGCCCGCCAGGCCTCATATTCGGCCTGCGCGTCCTCGCGCAGCGGATAGTACTTCCGCAAATCTCCGCCCTCGGCCAGCCTCATCCGTGAAAATTCCTCCCACTCCGCGTGCTCGCCGGCCTTGTCCAGCAACTCCTCCGCCAGCGCAATCGGCACGACTACAACGCCGTCATCATCCGCGATCACGATGTCGCCCGGCATCACCAGCGTATCGCCGCATGCCACCGGTACATTGACCGCAAAAGGGAAAATCGTCGTCTGCGTGTGGAAGTTCGGCGTCACCCCGCGCAGCCACAACCCCAGCTCCAGCTCCTGCGCCTTGGGATAGTCGCGGATGCAGCCGTCGATGACCACCCCGGCGCCGCCCCGGCCCTGGAAATAGGTCAGCATCATCTCACCGAAAACGCCGCTCGCCATGTTCGCCCTCGCATCAACAACCACCATATCCCCCGGCTGCGTATGGTACAGGACATGGCGGTGAAGCTGCTTCTCCGGGTCGTTGTACTCGTCTACGCTGTACTGGTCCTCCCGCTTGGGCATGAACTGAAGCGTTAACGCCGGCCCCGCCGCAACCTTTCCGGGCGTCCACGGCCGCGGCCCCCTTATCTGCGCGTCGCTGATGCCCAACCTGCTCAACTCCCCGCTGGCAGTCGCCGACCCAATCTCCGCTAGCCCCTCAACTAACGCCCTCCGCGGTCGCTGAATATCCTCCGTCCTGATCGTCATTTCTCCTCCTCCGACAAATGCAGTTGCCAAGGTTTGACCCGGAAATCGCGGCCATCTGCCCATCCAAGGCCGCCCGCCGACCCAATTATAGCCCCCTTCCACACCCGCCCAACAATCCCAGCTCACCCATTCGTCCAACCCAGCTCCCACTCCTCTCCACACCTATCCTCAACCGATCGCCGCAGTCACTGACCACTGCCGTTTTGCGGTCGGGCCTTCGGCCCTCCCTTGTGCGGGGGGACTCCCCCCGCAACGCCCCCCTTCAAAAACATCCCTCGCCCACTGTACGCCGTTATTCCAACTGTGCGTCCCGTCCAAGGTGGCGGTGGCCAACCAATACACGATGAGATAGCACGCATAGCGGCGAGATCGAAGGTTTGGTCCCCACAAGCACTCTATGTGGCTCAGTCGTTGCCTGTAACCTAAGATCAACCGGAAACTGAAATCTGTCCCCTTTGGATGCTCGATTCCTTTCCCGCGAACTACCCGTATGGTAGAATCTCTGGAAGTTCATCCGTTCGAATGCGACGCCCTGTCAGACTCGTTCCGTCCCAAGGGGCAGCACGAACGCGGCAGTTGGTCCGAATTGAATCGGCTCAGGAATCTCTCAATGGGTAATAGCGTCGAACAGACAGCACTGACCAAACTCAGTCTGGGAAAAAAGATCTCCTCCCGTCAGAAGCTGCATCTCACCGGCTGCGCCGTCATCTTGTTCGCCGCGGCAATATTTTCAGTGGGCTCCGGCCTGGGCTTCATGTTGGGCCGAATGAGCAACGCCGATGAGACCGCCGGCTCCACCGTTGTCGCAGCCGAGACCGACCGCGCCCTTGCCCCCGAAGACCTGGACATCTTCTGGGAAGCGATGGACCTGGTCGAAGAGGACTTCTACGGAGAACTGCCCTCGCCCAATCAACGTAGTTACGGCGCCATCCGCGGCGTTCTGGAAACGCTCGAAGATAAGAACACCGGCTTCCTGGCGCCCGAAGAAGCCACCAGTTTTATGGAGAGCATCGAGGGCAGCTTCGAAGGCATCGGCGCTCTCGTTGAATGGGCCGAAGACGAAAGCGCCGTACGCATCATCGAACCGTTTGAGGACCAACCCGCCTGGAATGCCGGCATCCGCCCCGGCGATCTGATCGTCGCCATCAACGGCCAGGATGTGGCTGAACTGTCCGGCCTCAACGAAGCGATCAACCGCATCAAAGGGCCTAAGGGTACCGAAGTTCACCTGACGGTCCGCCGCGAAGGGCTGGATGACCCCCTGGAGTTTCCCGTAACCCGCGCTCTGATCGATGTCCCCGTTGTCGAAAGCGAACTGTACGGGGACGATGACGAATTCGCCTATGTCGCCCTCAAACGGTTTTCCGTCGATGCCAGCCAGAAGCTGCGCGACGAAATAGAGGGTCTACTGACCGACGACACGCAGGGCCTGATCTTCGACCTGCGAGGGAATCCCGGCGGCCTTCTGCGCGAGGCCATCAGAGTGGCCAGCGTCTTCCTCGAAGACGAGCGCGTGCTTATCGAACGCTTCAGCGACGGCACAGAAGAAATCTATAACACCGAGGGCAACGCCCTCGTTCCCGTCGATCTGCCCATGATTGTGCTGGTCAACGGCGGCAGCGCCAGCGCCAGTGAAATCGTCGCCGGCGCCCTCCAGGACGTCGAGCGCGCCCGTCTGCTCGGTGAAACTACCTTTGGCAAGGGCAGTGTCCAGCTGCCCCATACCCTCAGCGATGACAGCCTTTTGCGCGTCACCATCGCCCTCTGGTACACGCCGTCCGACCGGTCTATCGACGACACAGGGTTGGAACCCGACATCGTCGTCGAACGGACCATCGAGCAGCGCGAAAACGAGGAAGACCCGCAACTCGATCGCGCACTCGATCTGCTCAGGACCGGGGAGTGAGAGACGGTCCCGCAAACCGAACGCGCCGCCTTGCCCCACAGGACGAGTAAGACGCAGCGAGCATAGACATTGGCTAAGAAGAAGAAGCAACAGACCGCGCCGACCGGGCCCCGCACCGTCGCCACAAATCGCAAGGCGCGCCACGACTACTTTATCGAAGAGACCTTCGAAGCAGGCATCGCCCTGACCGGCACCGAGATCAAGTCCGTGCGCGTCGGCTCAGTGAATCTGCGTGAAGGTTTCGTCCTCGTCCGCGACGGCGAGGCCTGGCTCATGGGCGTCCATATCGCCCAGTACCGCCACGGCAACCGCGCCAACCACGAGGAGACCCGCTCCCGCAAGCTCCTCCTGCACAGACGCCAGATCGATCACCTGCACGCTCGCGCCACCCAGCGCAACTGGACCATCGTCCCGTTGCGCATGTATATCAACAACGCCGGCCTCGCCAAAGTCCAGATCGCACTCGTACGCGGCAAACGGCAGTACGACAAACGCCAGTCCATTGCCCGGCGTGACGCCGAACGCGACGTCAGCCGCGCCCTCAAACAGCAGTACCGCGAATGAAACGATCGCGGCTAGCCGGTCAAATGACGAATGCCCAGTGGCCTCCTACCCCTCCCGTCCCTCTGTCAGCGCTCCACTAGCCGCTACGACGATGAACTCCGCTTCGCAGCAGCCCGCGGACCAGCTTGATCAGGCACTGGCCTCGATTCTGGCCGCACGCAAATACCGCGCCATCCATCCCGGCCTGGCCCGCGACATCGCCGCCGCCGAGCTGGCCAAGGGCCGCTCCCTCAAAGAAGCCGTAAAAGCCGCCAAAAGCCAGCTCCACCAAAGCGCCTCTGCCTACATTCGCCGCAACCTCGACTACGACGACGCCCTCCGCCAATTGAGTACTGCCGTCGACGCTGCCAAACGCGTGTCTGCCAGCGACCCGTCCGCCGACCCAACCCTGCGCACGCTCTTGCGCCGTCTCATGGCCGCCCACGCCTCAACCCACGAAAGGCTGCCTCTTCTCGACACCCTATATCCCCAGCTGTTCCAGCAACTCCCGCCCGTCAACTCCGTGCTCGACATCGCCTGCGGACTTCATCCCTTGTCTCGCCCCTGGATGCCAATTCCTCCTGAAGTGCCCTACTTCGCTTTCGACATCTTCTCCGACCAGATCGACTTCCTCAACCGCTTCTTCCACCTCATGGGCTATGCCGGCACTGCCGCCCAACGCAACGCCCTCGACGACATGAGCACACCCGCCGCCGACATCGCCTTCCTCCTCAAAACACTGCCCTGCCTCGAACAGATCGAAAGCGGCGCCGGCGAACGCCTCCTCCAACAGATCGACGCCCCAATCCTCATCGTCTCCTTCCCCAACCACACGCTCGCCGGCCGCAAACAAGGCATGGCCCAGCACTACGCCGCCAATTTCCTTTCCCAAATCAAGGAAGCCGGCTGGCAAGCCGACTCTCTTACATATCCCTCCGAACTCGTCTACATAGTCCGAAAAGAATAAGGCACTTCTCTCTTTGCTCGCAGCCACTGCCGTTACATTTTCCCCTGGTCACGAGCGACCTATGGCTTTCTATCCGGAGCTGGCGCCAAGAAACGGCTAACTGTACAGGCGATGCCGACTTGAAGGGGGTCAAAAGTCCGAGTCACGAGGTTCGCTGACTAGAGGAATGCCTAATGCCTTGGTTGACACCAGAACAGGGGCCAACCCACATGGAACGCGGAAGTTTTCGGCCGCGGCTCGCGTCGTTGACTGGAAGTCGCCGCAATCTCACTTCCGCTCTGAGAGGTCCTCAATACTGTTCTCAGTTTGAAATTTAAGTAGTAAGATATTAAAATGGGAACAAAGTAAAATGTCTTATTCTTTATCGTTTTAGGAATATTACTTTGAAAGAATTGTAGCCTATGGCAATGTTGGGCCTGCTCTACCGTTCCAATTCAGGTCCCTGATATGGTTCTCATAAACGAACCAATCATTGATAGGGCGAAGAGACGACACGCCGACGCCCGCGCCTGGCTCACGAACTGGTGCCACGAAGTGAAGAGCGAAACTTGGAAGGATCCAGACACGGTTAGGGATCGATTCGCCAGGTCCAGCATTCTGCCAAACAATCGCGTCGTGTTCAGAATCAGAGGGAATCGCTATCGGCTGGTCGTTCAGATCAACTATCGGAAAGGCATTGTCGTCGTACTATTCTTCGGCACGCACGCAGAGTACGATGAATTCGATGCGAAGGAGGGGTAAACCAAGCCGTAGGTCGGCTGGGAATTGGAGCAATCAGATGACCAAAAAAGACGAAAGACGTTTCTTCGAGCCAATTCGAACAGAGGAGCAGCACAAGAAGGCTGTAGCTCGAATTATCGAGATTCTTGATGCGGAAGAGGGTACGGCCGAGGACCGCGAGCTCGACGCTCTTGTCGAGGTTGTAAAGGCGTATGAAGCCGACACGGTAGAGAGCGATTTCCCCGACCCGATTTCGGCGATCAAGTTTCGCATGGAGCAGGCCGGGCTGACACAGCGCGACCTTGTCCCCATAATCGGCAGCAGAGCGAAGGTCTCCGAGGTCTTGTCAGGAAAGAGAGAGTTGACCCTGTCGATGGCGCGGGCGCTACATGAGCATCTAGGCGTCCCAGCCGATGCCTTACTAAAGAAGCCGGGTGCGACATTCGGCCCAGCACCCTCGCAGGATGAACTGCGGCGTTTCCCATGGAGAGAGATTGTTAATCGCGAGTGGATTGACGAACCGCCAAACCTTCGAGACTACGCAGAGGAGATGTATAGGAAACTGGTTGACCGAGCAGGCGGCATAGGCGTCATGACACCGGCACTCCTACGCGAGAACGGCCACCGCCGCATGAACGCCAAGACCAACCATTACGCGCTCTGGGCATGGTGCCTGCAGGTGCTGGGCAGTGCCAACGAGAACGCACCACAGAATGACTATGAACCAGGGAGCGTGGACAAAGAATTCATGCGCGATGTTGCCAAACTCAGTACTACCTCCGTCGGCCCCCTGGAGGCACGAGAACTGCTGGCAAACAGTGGAATCGCGCTCGTAGTAGAGAGACACCTCAAAAGCACCTATCTGGATGGGGCGGTACTGCGTCTAGGCGATGGGCGGCCTGTCATCGGACTGACCCTGCGCTACGACCGCATCGACAACTTCTGGTTCACACTTTTGCACGAGCTGGCGCACGTGAGTCTCCACTTTGAGGAAAATGAGAACAGACTGTTCTTTGATGATCTGGATCTGAAGGAATCGAGCCAGATGGAGAATGAGGCCGACGATCTGGCGGAAGAAGCCCTGATCCCGCCGCGAGTGTGGAAGTCGAGTGCGGCGAAGGCGAACCCAACACCGATGGCGGTCTACGAACTCTCCCAAAGAGCTGAAGTGCACATGGCCGTAGTCGCAGGCCGGGTCCGCTACGTGCACAACAACTATCGTCTGTTGTCGCAGTTCGTCGGCAGGGGCGAAATTGGACGCCTGTTTACGGAGGCTTGAGACTACCTGGAACGAGTTGAGTGTGTAGTATTGCTATAGGACTTGCGACTCGGCGCTGGTTTACTGAGAAAGAGACTTGCCAACCAAAAGAAAGGAGCAATGAGAAGGTCTCCAACTGCGAGGAGGAAAATCCATACTTTGCACTTCGCAGGCAAAACCCTATCCACAATAAGTGAATGAGCGCCTGAGTTGGAGAGGGCGGGTGCTCCTGCTAACCCCCTTTTTTGCATCCACTCACCTTCCAATACAAATACCGACTCGTCGCCGACGTAATCACAAACCCCACCTTCTGCAACACCCGCATCGACGCCACATTCATGTTCGCCGTCTCCGCAATCACCGCCTCGACACCATCCTCACATAGCGCCCACCGCACCATCTCCCGGACCGCCTCCGTCGCCAGCCCTCGATTGTGATAGAACGAATCGAAGCCGTAACCAATCTCCACCTCGTTTTCGCGATTGGGCGGCCCCTTGAACGCCAGACTGCCAATGATGCGCCGCTCCTCCTTCAGCACCGCCGCCCACTGGCAATGCCAGCGTGCATGGTGCGGCCTGCGCCGTATGTCGCTGATCGCCCGCGAAACAATTGGCCGCAGCTCGTCTTCCAGCTGCTGCCCGCTCGCGACCAGGCCCAGCGCCTGCTCCAATCGCGCAAAACTGTCCCGCTGCCAGCGCATATGCTGCACAGTCAGCGCCATCAGCGTCAGTCGCGGCGTCTCCAGGCGAATCATCTTAGGCTCGTGTGAACTGGGCCTGAACTCAGTCCCGATAGTGGTTAAACTGCTGCTGCCTGGACGCCCCGGCGCCCGCCTTCCCTTACCCTCATTGAGAATCCTGAACAACCGGTCGACTAGATTTCGGACCATGACCGCGCCTGTAGACAAGAAGTGTACGTTTGAACTCGATCACCACCACTCCGTCCTGATTGAACCCAACTGTCCGCACCGTGACAATCCCCTGGTGCGGGCGGCTCCGCGACGGCCGCAGATGCAGCACCTCGCTCTGAGCGTATATCGTGTCGCCTTCAAAGACGGGCGTCGGCAGCCGCACCTCGTCCCAGCCCAAATTAACCGCATTCTGCGATATGTCCGCCACCGACAGCCCGGTCACCAGCGCTAGCGTAAACGTCGAGTCCACCAGCGGCTTCCCCCACTCCGTCTGGCTCGCAAAGTGGGCGTCAAAATGAATCGGGTTCGGGTTCACCGTCAGCAGCGTAAACCAGACATTGTCCGCCGCCAGCACCGTGCGTCCCAGCCTGTGCTCAAAAACGTCCCCAACGCTGAAATCCTCAAAATAGCGCCCTTGGCCATCAGCCTGTGTGGACATCTCAGTTCCCTTTCTTCGCCAAGGTAGACAACCCGGACCCGCCGATCTGCCTCATACGACGCCGTCCTGCTCCAACTGCTCGACCTCATCCGGCCTGTAGCCCAACTCAGTTAGCAGCGCCCGTGTATGCTCTCCTATTGCCGGTATCGGATCAAAGCGCGGCGGCCATTCCTCGCTCGTCGTCGCCGGCAGCAGCGCCGGCAGCGGCCCGACAGGTGACTCCACCTCCCCGATCCGGCCCCGTGCCTGCAGCTGCGGATGCTCCCAAAACTCCTTCATATTTCGCAACCGGGCATGCGCGATCTGGGCCTGCTCCATCCTCGACTCCACCTCCGCCGCCGTAAAGTCCGCAAAGATCGACTCTATCTCTTTTCGCAGCGCCTCTCTGTTCTGAATTCGCCGCGTATTGTCCACAAAACGGGCGTCTGTCGCCACTTCCGGCCTCTCCAGCACCGACGTGCAGAACTGCTCCCACTCCCGCTGACTCTGTATCGAGAACAGCACCGTGCGTCCGTCACCGGTCGCATACGGCCCATAGGGAGCAATCGAAGCGTGGTTGGCGCCGTTACGGGTCAAGCGCTCTCCGCCCAACGCGAAATAGGCCGGAAATCCCATCCAGTCGCACAGGCCGTCAAACAGCGAGACCTGCAGCACGCTTCCTCCGCCGTTCCGCTCCCGCTGCAGCAGCGCCGCCAGGATGCTGCTGTACGCGTACATCCCTCCCGCCAAATCCGCCACCGGAATACCGGTCTTGGCCGCCGCCGCCTCAGTGCCCGTCACCGAGACCACGCCCGTCTCCCCCTGGATCAGCAGATCGTAAGCCTTCTTGTCGCGAAAAGGCCCGGCAGCGCCATACCCGCTCACATGGCACACCACCAGGTCGGGATAGCAGGTCCGCAGCCGGTCGTCGTCAAACCCAAGCCGCTCCACTGCGCCCGGCGCCAGATTCTGCACAAAAACATCCGCCCGTTCCAGCAGCTTGGCCAGCACCTCCTTGCCGCCCGCCGACTTCAGATCCAGCGTAATCGACTCCTTGGAGCGGTTCGCCCACGCAAAATGGCTGCACAGACCCCCCGCCGCCGTATCATAATGGCGCGCAAAATCCCCGCCGCCCGGCCGCTCCACCTTGATCACCCGCGCCCCCAGGTCAGCCAGATGCCGCGTCGCCAGCGGCGCCGCAATCGCCTGCTCCAACGAGACCACGGTAATGTGCGACAATGGCAACGCCATCAGAGATTAACCTCCACCTGTCGAAACGACCTATGCACAGCGTAGTTCGCACCCATTAGAATTCGTTGAACTTCAGAAAACCTGTGATAGCTTAGTCTGTACAGGATCCAATCCCGTGTCTAGGGGACAATTCTTCTCGCGACTGGAGATAAGTAGTCATTATCGGCGACAAGTACAATCGGTTTTCTTCGCGCCTCTTCGCGTTCCTTCGCGGATCAACGCCGTTCGCACAGTCGTCAACAAAGCCTAGTAAGACCTTGGCAATCCCAACACGTGCTGCGCCAAATAAGACAGAACTAAATTATTCGACACCGGCGCGATCTGGTACAGTTTCGCCTCGCGGAACTTCCGCTCCACATCATGTTCCCGCGCAAAACCAAATCCGCCATGGGTCTGCAAGCAAACATTCGCCGCCTCCCACGCCGCGTCCGCCGCCAGCATCTTCGCCATATTCGCCTCCGCACCGCAAGGCCTGCCACTGTCAAACAGCTCCGCAGCCTGCCAGCGCATCAAGTCAGCCGCCCGCAAATTGGCATACGCCTGCGCAATCGGAAACTGCACACCTTGGTTCTGCCCGATCGGCCGGTCAAACACTACCCGCTCGTTCGCATACGCCACCGAACGCTCGATAAACCAACCCCCATCCCCGATCGACTCAGCCGCAATCAGAATCCGCTCCGCGTTCATCCCGTCCAGGATGTACCGGAAGCCCATCCCCTCCTCGCCGATCAGGTTCGCCGCCGACACCCGTAGCCCGTCAAAAAAGATTTCCGTCGTATGATGGTTTATCATCGTCTCCAGTGGCCGGATAGTCAACGCCCTCTCGTCCGCTCCGCGCAAATCCACCACAAACAGCGACAGCCCCTCCGTCCGTCTCTTCACCGCCTCCAGCGGAGTCGTGCGCGCCAGCAGCAGCATCAGATCCGAATGCTCCGCCCGGCTCGTCCAGATCTTCTGCCCCGTGATCACATACCAGTCGCCGTCCCGCTCCGCACGCGTCTGAATCCGCGTCGTATCCGACCCTGCCGTCGGCTCCGTCACGCCAAACGCCTGCAGCCGCAACTTCCCCTCCGCCAACGCCGGCAGCCACTTCTCCTTCTGCTCCGCCGACCCATGTCGCACCAGCGCGCCCATAACATACATCTGCGCGTGGCACACGCCAGCATTCCCGCCGCTCCGGTTCACCTCTTCCAGAATCACCGAAGCCTCCGCAACAGTCGCGCCCCCGCCCCCATACGCCTCCGGGATCAGCGCCCCCAAAAATCCCGCCGCCGTCATCGCCTCCACAAACTCAACCGGATACCCCCGCTCCCCATCCAGCCGCCGCCAGTACTCCCCCCCAAACCGCGCACAAAGTCCTTGCACACCCCGCCGAAGCGCAGAATACCTCCTACTCGTATCGATTTCAATCATGGATGGTGACATCAATAAATATGTCGAGTTAGGTAATTCTTAGTCAGAATCCAGGAATAAAGTTTGATCAAATTGAAATCCAGGCTATTGCGCGACTTGCCTCCCGAATTCTCGTGTGTTCCCCCCACTTCGTCCCTGTCTGCAATCTCTAAGTCTCAGTTGGGTTCAACATCATAAGAGAAGAAGATACAAGTTACGCGAATACCATCAGGTGAGGGAGCCCGAAGAAATAGTCGTGACAGCTAGCTCTCTGTCGCTAACGTTCTCCATGGCCGACCGGACTTTCGTAGGGTACAGACGAAACGGTTAATCATCCCCTATTTCTTCAAGCCCTTCACGCAGTTCATAGAAGAGGTCATGCAGACGTCCATATTGGCTGGCAAACAGGGCAACATAGGAGCAGACATTCGTAAGGTCACAAATCACAACTCGAAATCCGTCCTCTTGAATGCAACCTCCTGCGTTCGCAATTGAATCAGGATTATGTACATTTGGCCTAGTGCCAGGATGGACAAGAGTATAATTCTCACTCAACCTCGAGTACCAGGCACGATCCGCAAACAAGAATTTCCCGTCTTCAATTTCTTTCAAATATTCTGAAACTCTAGCAAAATTGAACTTCCTTAAGCGAGTTTTCTTCTCCGACGTTAACCAAAGTTGCCGTGCTTTCTTGTCATTGAATAGTAAACCCATTAAATTGGCTATTTCCCCCATATTGCGTATGAGACCAAGGGCTTCGTCGTATAGACCCCTACACATAAGAACGTAGGCACTACAAGCCAGATTATATGCTCGACCACATAGACTTTCTACAACGTGGTCACCCCCAAAGCACTGTCTATGGCAAGTAGCAATCTGATATATTATGGAGAGAGATATTCCTAATACTATGAATCTGCCCTTGTGTTCACCTAGCAAAGATACGCTGGCGATACGATTCTGTTCTCCGCGGTTGTCTATCATCATTACATGTTTGAGGCCAGACGGGATACATTCCAACTGCTTCGTAGTCACACTTTCTACTTTCCTATTGGTCATGTTCATCTCCCTTTTGAATCCACATTCGTTTAATCATAACTTGGATTTTGCCATCCAATCGAGAAATTAGGTCGCGGTTGGCGTCAACTATTGCTTGCTCGGCATCTATCCCCGCCACGATGTCGTCCTGAACCTTCAATGGTGGAAGGGGAATCTCAAGTGAGGAAATGTCAGTTTGGTTAATACTTGGATAGGCCCCCTTTCCCATCATTCCGACCATTTGACTAACTACGGAGTCGCTCCTCATCACGTTTACCAGGAATTTGGGAAGCAGCGATTTTCCGGCTGTTCGCAAGACGGCGAAACCTGTCGAAGCAATTGAACGGTCTGGCACATGAGACATCATCGCAATTGCCTTCAGATTCGGCCGAACAGTGGAAATCAGTACATCATCAGATTGGACTAGCCGTCTTGCTCTGCTGGGAGCATCAAGGGATTTTATTCGGTTGGCACCCAAAAAACGACCTGTCCCATTCTCAATGCAAGAAATGTCGATGTAATTGAAATACGAATCTGGGAAAAGTTCAGAGGGATCCGCTTTTGCTGGGTTGATCTGGCAGACCTCCTCTAACTTCACCATCGGCCACTCCGGATCAACATGAATATGCGGCCGGTAATTCTCAACAACAGCCCGCGCCCCGTCAATCACCTTCTGGTAGCCCTCGATCTCCGCAACGACCTCCTCCTGTACGTTCAGCGGGGGCAAGGGGATTCTGAACTTTGCCAGCGTCCTGTGATTAAGATTAGATATATTCGTTGTGGTGTTTGCGTTTCTCAAAAAGAAATCGCGGGCATATTCTGTTCTAAGGCAATGCAGCAGAAATGTATCGTTGACTCGTGAATTCCGGCGTATAACTGACATGAAAGCGCCAAACGAAATTGGATAGTCAAGTTCTTGGACGTGTGTTGTCCTGCCGAGCATTCGGAGGCTGTTGGCCGTTGAGATGAGAATGTCTCCAGGTTGCAGCAGCTTGTCAGAATCCTTAAGAAGTGAGCTCGGAATGTGGTATAGGGCATCCTCAACAATGCCGGACTCCTGTGCCGCCTTTGTAGTAACCACGCAGAGTGCATCTTCGCTTGCCCTACCCAGTTGATCAGACTTCCGAAACGTGATCCCCCTGATCAATTCCGCAATATCGCCCAATTCGACCATTGAATATGCACTATTGCTAGGCAACGATTGAATGTATCTCTCACCACTCAGATTGTATTCACCGTCCGCGGCAACCCTCTCCTTCAAAACAACCGGGCCGTCGCCAAACTCCGTCTTCTCCACCACATACTCCGCTCTACTCTCAGCCGCCATTGCTGTCTTCTCTTGCCAGGAGTCACCTCCCTCTTCGCCCCCCCGCAACCCCCGCAGATATACAACAATCTCCTCCCGCACCCTCGGCAGATCATCCTCATCGATCGGACGCCGCTGCGCGCCCAAGTCGAACCCGTCATTCTCTACCTTGAAAACGCGATCCTGTCCGTCCTCCTCGCCAGCCCTTTGTCCAGCAACAGGATCGACGTCTTGACAACCGAGTAAGGGTTGAAGACCCCCGCCGGCAGCGAAACAACCGCCACCAAACTTTCCTCTACCAGCTTCTTGCGCAACTGCTTGTGCGCATTCTGGCTCTGGAATATGATCCCCTCCGGTACGATAATCCCCGCCCTGCCGCCCGCGTTCAAATGCTCTGCCATGTAATCCACGAACAGAACCTCGCTGCGTTTCGAATTCACCGAAAATAGCTTGTGCGGTCGAATCCCCCCTTTCGGCGACATGAAGGGAGGGTTCGCCAGGATCACATCAGCAAACTCGTTCCAGCGCTCCTCGCTCGTCAGCGTGTCATACTCGTATATGTGCGGATCGACAAGCCCGTGCAGATACATATTGACCAGCGACAGCCCCACCATGTCCGGAGAGATGTCGTACCCCATCAGGTTCCTCGCCAGCCGCTCCCGGTCGTCCGGCGTCAACGTGCTGGTTCCGCCAGCGTCGGTATTGGCCGCGCAGATATGCTTATAGGAAGAGATGAGGAAGCCCGCCGTCCCGCAGGCCGGGTCCAGTATCACATCCTCCTTCTTCGGGTCCACGATCGACACGATGAAGTCGATGATATGCCGCGGCGTGCGAAACTGCCCCGCGTCCCCCTGCGAATCCATCACCGACAGCAGATACTCGAACGCGACCCCCAACCGCTCCGAGTGGTCGTATGTGAAGCCGTCGATCACCTTCAAAAAAGCCCGCAGCGTCTCCGGGTCCCGGTAGGGCAAAAAGGCATTGCGAAAAATATCCCGAAACAGCTGCGGGATACCCGCGTTCTCGTCCATCCGCTCAATCGCCTCGGCGTAAAGGCCGAGCATCTCATGGCCCCCCAACCCCGGCTGCATCAACTTGGCCCATCCGTATCGACCGAAATCCCCCGCGAAGAATTTCCGCTTGCCCCCGAACTCCTCGCTCTCGGCGTCAATGTCGTCCATGAACTTGTAAATCAACGCGATCGTGATCTGCTCCACCTGGCTCTTGGGATCAGGCACCTTGCCCACCAGAATGTCCCGAGCGGTGTCGATTCGGCGTTTGGTTTCAGAATCCAGCATTCCGCTACCCTCTCAATTCGATGCTTGAACGACGAGATTGCGATCCTTCGCGCAGCTTCGCAGATAAACTGTTTTCTAAGCCGCAAACTGGTTCAAGGATACGTAGTCCTTCACATACTCAGGAACGAGCGTCCTGTATTTGTCTGGCACGTCCCTGAAGTCCCGAGAAGAGAAAACCGCGTTCGTGGCCAGGTCTTGGAACAGCTTGGCGTCAACAATGTGGCGGGTGAGGTCACTGGTGACGTACGCCTTGAAGTATGCCTTTATCGCCGGAATCGACTGCGCCTCTTCCGGCTTGTGGTCGGTGACAAACTTATCGAACTCCTCCTCCAGCAACTCGTCCTTGGACTTGAAGCCCGGAATCAGGTCGAAAACCCGCTCAAGAATCTCCCGCAAAGTCAAGCGGCGGTCCACAGCCGCAGCCTTCCGCAGCTTTTCCAACGTGTAATACTCCTCCGGCTTATCCATCACTTCCCGGTTCACATAGTCAATGACCCGGTCCCACTGGCCCGCCTCCACCGCCTCCGCAACAACCCCATCCGCCCGCACTGTGTCAGCAAACTGCTCAAACAACATCCTGTCGATCTTCATCCCCTTGGGGCCAATCTCCTCTTCGCGAAGTATCGAAAGAAGGTCGCGGCCTAAGTACTCAAATGCACCATCTGGATCGACCGGTCCGTTCCCATTGGTTTCTCCGCGTTCCCCAGACCCAACCGGCAACTTGAGTTCCTCGTCATAGTTGAACTCAGTTTCGAAATACTCACAGTTCCCGAAAAAGTCGAATAGCTTGAACTCCGTCTTCTCCGTCTGCCCCAACTCTTCCTTAAGCGCCTCGTCGCGCAGCTGCTCCAGGAAACTGTGCCGCCGCGTGCCCCGCCCCTTGATCTGGACAAAGTCAGTCGGCGAAAAGATCGGCCGGAATAGCCCCAAATTCAAGATATCCGTGCAGTCATATCCTGTCGTCATCATACCAACCGTCACACAGACTCGAGCCTTGCTTGTCCTGTAATCAGGCAGCACATTGCCGGATCCCATCAGATTGTTGTTGGCAAAGTTGATCGTGAACTGCTGCGCGTCAGCGATCTGCGACGTGACCTGCACCGCAAAGTCTGACTGATACCGGCCCGGATACATCCTCTCCGCCATCTCGTTGAAAGTCTGCGTCAGCCTTGCCGCATGGTTCTGGCTGACAGCAAAAACGATCGACTTGCCAAACTCGTTGCTGACCGGGTCCCTGAGCCCGTGTTCCATAAATGTATGGCAAAAGACCGTGTTCGTCGCGTCGGAAAAGAACCGCTTCTCGAACTGGCGTTGCTTAAAAGTCTGTTCCTGATCCTCCCCCGTGTCATCGGTAATGGAGACGATGAATCCTTTCTCAGACAGCAGTTTGGTGGTCACATTGGTTCGCGCGTCGACCACGGTGGGATTGATCAGAAAACGTTCTCTCACGCCGTCCAGCAACGTATACCTGAACGTAGGCTGCCCGCTCTCACAGCCAAATGTCCGGTACGTGTCCAACAGCAGCCGGCGCTCCATCTCGCGCGGGTCATGGGCGCTCCTGCCCGCGCCGTCAGTATTCTTCAAATAGTCCCGCGGCGTCGCCGTCAACCCTAGTTTGTACCCCACAAAATAATCAAACACCGCCCGGGCGTTGCCGCTGATCGAACGGTGCGCCTCGTCCGAGATCACCAGGTCGAAGTCAGTCGGCGAAAAAAGTCCCTGATACTTGTTGTTGAACTGCAGCGACTGTACCGTGCTCACCACGATCTCCGCGCTGCGCCATTCCTCCCGCTTCTCCTTGTAAACTACCGTCTGGAAATCCGCCGCCAGCAGCCTGTCAAAGACCTTTCTCGCCTGCTCCTCAAGTTCCAGCCGGTCCACCAGGAACAGCACGCGGCTCGCATTCCCTGTTCGTAGAAACAGCTTGATAATGGCCGCCGCCGTCAGCGTCTTCCCCGTCCCCGTCGCCATTTCAAACAAAAAGCGGTCGTTCCCCTCATCCACCGCCCGCTGTAACGCATGCACCGCCCGCAACTGATAATCGCGCAAAAAACGCAGGTTGTTGACCCGGATGTAGTTATCCCGCTCATCCTCGTTCTTCCATGCCGCTGCCGACCTGTAACTGGGTCGCTGGCTTAGGACAATGTAATCCGCCTCGACCCGCTCATCGATCAGCCGCTGCGGGTTCGGCGTGACCTTCTGATAGCCCGTGACCGACTCCGGCGACGGAAAAGTCGTAATAATGTAAGGATTGCCCCGCTCCAGATCCCAAAAATAGTGCAGATTGCCGTTCGAAAGAATGACAAATCGACAATTCTGCGACTTAGCATACTTGCGCGCCTGCTCCTTCCCCACCAGCGGGTCCTTATCCTCCGACTTCGCCTCCAGCACAATGAACGGAAAACCCTTACTGTCAAGCAGAAGAAAATCGACGAAGCCCTTGCCAGTCTTCTCGAAGTCGTCGCCAAGGCCATCCAAATCCGGCTTCTTAATCGTGACGCTCGCCTCAAGCCGAATATTGGCAGGTTTATCCCCGTCGTCGAAAAATCGCCAGCCCGCCGACTCAAGCAGCTTGTTAATCTTGATGCGTGCAGTCGCTTCTTTCATGCGCAATTAACCTATGTAATCCAAGTCAAGAGTACCTTCATTAGCATGGCCCAAATCGAGACAAATTACCGAAAGCCATTCACGGCCCGTATACAATTCCCAGGAATCACACTGAAGTCACTTGAATCCTTCTGAGTCACAGCTGACCCTAAACTCTATTTCTCGCCATACCATCCCCGAGCAAATGAAATTCAAGACTTTCCACGAGATCAGTCGAGCAGTTCAAGTCTGGAACAGACGCCCAAGTCTTGCCTCTATCTTCCTGGGCCGCCTTTCACGAAACCTGGCTATTTGCCCGATTCCCTTCCCTCTTGTAGATCCTCTTGTATTCCAATCTTTCCGCCCCAAAGTTGATCAGAAGACCAACTTCATAACCGAAGGCTTCTACATAGTTTTTCGCCTGTACAGAATGAATGTTTTCCAGCGCAGACAAGGCCTTCAACTCAACGACAACTCGATCTGCTACAACAAAGTCGGCCCTTCTTGTTCCCACGGGAAAACCCTCGTAGAAAATCGAGACGTTCACTTCCCGACCAAAAGACAGCCCAGCACGATTCATCTCAATTTCAAGACTCTTCTGGTAAATGGCTTCCTGAAACCCTGCTCCCAGCGTACTGTGTACCTTCATGGCGCAACCAATGATCTTGTAAGTCAAATCATCCTTGATCATCCCATCAACCCTTCCATACTGTCCGCTCCCCTTTCTCAAACACATTCACATCCCGAAAATCCTGCTCCCCCCAACCATCACCATCCCCCAAGACTCATCCTGAAAATCCTGCTCCCCCCAAGCCATCACCATCCCCCAAACCCCATCCTGAAAATGCTGCTCCCCCCAACCATCACCATCCCCCAAACCCCATCCTGAAAATCCTGCTCCCCCCAAGCCATCACCATCCCCCAAACCCCATCCTGCAAATCCTGCTCCCCCCAAGCCATCACCATCCCCCAAGCCTCATCCCGAAAATCCTGCTCCCCCCAACCATCACCATCCCCCAAACCCCATCCCGAAAATCCTGCTCCCCCCAACCATCACCATCCTCCAAGCCTCATCCTGAAAATCCTGCTCCCCCCAAGCCATCACCATCCCACAAACCCCATCCTGCAAATGCTGCTCCCCCCAAGCCATCACCATCCCCCAAACCTCATCCCGAAAATCCTGCTCCCCCAGCCATCACCATCCCCCAAGGCTCATCCTGCAAATCCTGCTCCCCCCAACCATCACCATCCCCCAAACCCCATCCCGAAAATCCTGCTCCCCCAAGCAATTACCATCCTCCGAGCCTCATCCTGAAAATCCTGCTCCCCCCAGCAATTACCATCCTCCGAGATTCATCCTGAAAATCCTGCTCCCGGCAACATATGCTTCTGCACCTTCCCCATCGCATTCCGCGGCAGTTCACTCACAAACCGCAACCGCCGCGGCAACTTATACGAAGCCAACTGCCCCCGACAATACCGCTCCAAGTCCAACTCATCGACCTCGCTACTACAAACCAGGTACGCCACCGGCGCCTCGCCCCACTCCGCGTCCGGCTCACCCACCACCGCCGCCTCCTCAATGCCGGGAAAAGTCGTCAGCATCTCCTCCACCTCGCGCGGATAGATGTTCAGCCCGCCCGAAATGATCAGCTCATGCCGCCGTCCCAGCAGCGTCACATAGCCCGTCATCGGGTCCATGCGCGCCAGGTCCCCCGTCAGAAACCAGCGATTCCCCAGCTCGTCGTGCACAAAGCTTTCGGACGTCTTATGCGGCGCCCGCCAGTACTCATCGAACACATTGCTCCCGCGTAACAGCAGCTCGCCCTCCTCGCCCGCCGGCAGGTCCTCCCCCGCCGCGTCCACAATTCGGGCGAACACACCCGGCAGCGGCGTGCCCACCGTGCCCGCAACGCGCGGCCCCGCGTAGGGATTGCTGAAATTCATGCCCGTCTCCGTCATCCCGTAGCGTTCGAGGATCCGTTTACCCGTCAGCCGCTCAAACGCATTGTGCACCTCCGCCGGCAGCGGGGCGCTCCCCGAACAGAACAACCGCACCGTCGCAAACGCCGGCGGGTCCTTCGCTTCCGTCAGTAGATCGACAAGCCGCGTATAGATCGTCGGCACCGCAAAAAACAGCGTCGCATCGCCCTGGGAAAGCGTCTCTATCGTCTCATTGGCGTCGAATGCCGTGCGCAGCCGTACCGTCGCCCCCATCGCCAGCGCGCAGTGCAGCCCGACCACCAGCCCGTGCGTATGAAACAGCGGCAGCGGCAGCAGCAGCACATCGTCCGCCTGCCACGCCCACGCGCTCAGCAGCCCCGTCACCGTCGCCAGCACATGGTTATGGCTCAGCACAGCCCCCTTGCTCGTGCCCGTCGTACCGCTCGTATACATGATCAGCGCCGTATCATCACCGCGCGTCAGCGGACGCGACGCATCGCTCCACGCCATGTCGTCAGCCTCGTCTAGCCAGCTATCTGCCTGGTCCACCGACAGCACTGTCAATTCGGGCCCGACCTCTATGCCCACAATCTCATCCAGCACCGGCTGCTGTTCATCCTCGATCATCAACAGCGCCGGCTCGGAATCGTTCAAAATGTGGCTGAGTTCCCGGCGCCGGTAACGCAGATTGATCGGCACCATAACTGCGCCCACCTCCAGCGTCGCCAGGTAGGCGATCACGAACTCCGGCCGGTTGCACAGATAGAGCGCCACCCGGTCCCCTTTTTGCACGCCCATCCGCGCAAAGGCAGCCGCCCACCGTCGCACCTGCCGTTGCAGTTCTGCAAAGGTCAGTTCCTGTGCCGCCAGCGGCCCGCGCGCATCCTTGAATTCAATCGCCGTCTTGTCCGGCTGGCGTTCGCGGCCGATCGCAAAGAGAGTCAAAAGGTTCATAGTGCCCTGCCTGGTGAATGCGGTCTGCTCTGCCCCGCTATTATAGAATCTTACCCGCGTTTCGCAACCTTACAGGCGCAAAACACGCCATCGGCATCGCCGCGAAGGAGGGCACGCCGCGAATTGCCCTACCGCCGATGCCACTATCCTTTGCGCGGACATCGCGTCAAGGAACACCAAGGAGGCGACCTCTCAACCTGAACTTAGATTCAGTACTTGTAGGAATTTCGAGCCCGAAAGGGCGACAGGGGGAGGAAACTACTTGAAGAATTGGACCGGTTCGTCGGTGTCCTTCGTGGAACACAACCAGAACGCGCAACGACCACAAAGAGTTGGCTCCATCTCCTTCGTGGAATAACTAGCTACCGTTCGTATAGAAACTCAGTCTAAGAATTCGCTACTGACCACTGATCACTGATCACTGCAGTTCTGACAACTGCGGTTCAAACAAATCCCAGCTCTTTCAGCAGCGCCTTTGTACTCGGCCTGGCCGGCACCTCGTGGCAGCCGCGGCAACGGGCCTCATAGCTCTCACTGCCGCCCACAAGAATAACCGGTTCGTCGTAGCGTGCCGGCTTACCGTCGATTAGCCGCTGTGTGCGTGTGGCCGGCGCACCGCAGCGTACGCAGATCGCGTGCAGCTTATCGACCTGTTCAGCCAGCGCCATCAGCACCGGCATCGGCCCGAACGGCTCGCCGCGGAAATCCTGGTCCAGGCCCGCCGCGATCACCTGTTTCCCCTGGTCGGCCAGCTCCTGGCAGATACCCGCCACCGCCGGATTGAAAAACTGCACCTCGTCGATCGCAACGACCTCCGTGCCCCGCTTAACGCGGTTCAGCAGGGAGGCCGTATCCTCCAGTATCGTGACATCGCCTCGGGACATGCCGTTGTGCGACGCCAGCAGTTCACGGCCGTAGCGATTGTCGATCTGGGGTTTGAAAAGCTGGATACGGCGGCGGGCAATTTCGGACCGGCGTACTCGGCGCAGCAACTCTTCCGTCTTGCCGCTGAACATCGAACCGCAGATCAACTCGATCCATCCACCGCCGGACTGTGAATTCATCTTGTGTTCTGCTCGCGCCACAGGCTACGCTTCCGCCTCCACCTCTTCTCCGGCTTCGACTTCCACCTCGTACCTGGACATAACCTCGGCCGCGGCCTCCTCGGGGTCGTCGCCGCGCGCTCGCGCCCGCCGCGCCGCCGCCTCGGCCTCCTGCCGCGCCTCCACTTCAATCTGCTGGCGGGCTGCCGCACTCTGCCTCGATTCCAGCCGCCTCACAAACCGCTCAACCCGGCCGACCGAATCGACGATTCGCTGTTCACCGGTATAAAACGGATGGCACTGGCTGCAGATGTTGACGTTGATCTCCGCCGTCGTGCTGCCCGTCACCCAGCTGTTCCCGCAAGAGCAGTTGACCTGCGCCGCAGGGAAATATTCGGGATGAATCTCTGGCTTCATGTCTCTACACCTTCCCCAACGCCTGCTTCTCTTCCGCCGTGTAAACGCTGACCTTCTTACGGTTCTTCTTGGCCCATTCAAAGGTCACATAACCGTCCTGCATGGCGAAAATCGTGTCATCCTTGCCCTTGCCCACATTCGCGCCGGGGAAGATCGGCGTGCCCCGCTGGCGAATGATGATGCTGCCGCACGATACATACTCGCCGCCATACCGCTTGACGCCAAGCCTTTGGCCGTTCGAATCCCGGTTGTTACGACTGGAGCCGCCGCCTTTTTTGTGAGCCATTTTCCTTACTCCTCTTTCTTGTCGTTATCTGCGGCGTCGTCAGCATCGGCTTCATCATCGTCCCTCCTGCCTCTGCCAACCAACCCCTTCAGGTTCTTCGCAACAGCATCTACGGCGTCGTCAGCCAGGTCGCTGACAGCGTCCACCGCGTCGCTGGCCAAATCGCCGACTGCCTCGACCGCATCGCCCGCTTTGTCGCCTACCGCCTCAGCGGCGTCGCTGGCAACATCGCCGACGGCATCTACAGCCTCGCTGGCCGCATCACTCACGGCCTCCACCGCGTCTCCTGCCTTGGCAACCGTCTCCTCGACTACATCAACCGCCTTGTCAACGAGGTCAGCCTCTTCTTCCGCCTCGACAGTCTCTGCTGCCGCGACCGCCGTGTCAGTCACGGCCACCGCCGCGACAGCATCCTCGGCCGCAGTCTCCTCGACGATCTCTTGAGGAGGAGCCTCTTCCACCTCATCTTTCAAATACTCGAAACCGTCTCCGCTGATCTTGAGAATCTGCAGGCGGGTCAGATACTGACGGTGCCCGCGTCGAACGCGCACACGCTTCTTCGGACGATAGCGAAAAACCAGAATCTTTTCGCCGCGGTGCTGGCCCGTTATCCTGGCCGTAACCGACGCGCCATCCACATTCGGCTGGCCGATCTGATACCCTTCATCGCCCGCCACCATCAACACATCTTCCAGCACGATGCTGTCGCCAACATCGCCGGAAAGCTTCTCTACTTCCAGATTATCGCCTGGAGCAACTTTGTACTGCTTACCCCCCGTTCGTACCACTGCGTACATCTTCCTCTCCTTTAACCGCGCCCGGTGACCATCTACTCTGTCTCACCGGGACTTCGGATAGCGGCTTGCGGGCATTCAACTGCACGCGCCCCACCTGCGAGGCGCATCTGGCGCCGCAATTCGGACGAATAATGGGTTGCCATCCTCAGCGAACTGCTACCCGCTATACCAAGCCAGCGGACGCTCCGGCAGGCCACCCACACAAACAAAAAGTATATGACAAGACCCATCATCAGCCAAATCCGGCCCGCTTTGAAATGAACGCAATTTCAACGGCCTCTGGCCCGCCAACTTACCCCCAGCCCTGTACTCTGCTAATGCGAAGATTCCCCACGCCACCGACCGCTCACCACTTGCTACCTCCTGATCCCATCCACACTTTCGACTCGCGCAAACTCCCATTCTGAAAAGTCCTCAAAAATCCTTCAATTCCTGATTCAGATAAAATGGACCTGTTACGGGGCACAGAATATGACTCAAAAACTCGCCCATGTATAATAGCTAAACAAATGCCAAATAGTTGAATTTCGTCCATATTTTGCACATACTTTGTGTCCCGATACCGGGTTCGTGGTTCTGGAACGAACTGTGTCATACTTTCCTACGCGTCTTTGCGAGCAAACGCTGTCGGCGCTAAGGCAGCCCCGACCGCGATCAATGGAGGAAAGCAGTGTCAAAGATTATAGTCATCGGCTCCGGCTTCGGGGGACTGTGCGCCGCCGCCCGCCTCGCCGCCCGCGGCCACCAGGTCGATCTCTTCGAAAAGCGCGACAAACTCGGCGGTCGCGCCTACGTCTACGACATCAACGGCTACCGCTTCGACGGCGGCCCCACTGTCATCACCGCCCCTTGGATCTTCGACGAAATCTGGCAGGCGGCCGGCCGCCGCCGCCAGGACTACTTCCAGCTTGTCCCCTGTGACCCCTTCTACCGTATCTTCGATCACAAGCGGCAGCCCTTCGATGTCAGTGACGATCACGATGCCATGATCCGCCAGATTTGGCAGCGCAGCCCCGCCGATGCAGGGGGATACGAGAGATTTCTAGCCAGCTCCAAAGAGATCTTCGACATAGGAATGGCGCTGATAGACCAGCCCTTCCTCAATCTCACCGATATGATCAGCGTCGTCCCCGACCTGATTCGCCTCCAAAGCTACCGCAGCGTCTACGGCTACGTCTCAAAATTCTTCCAGGACGACTTTCTCCGCTGCTGCTTCTCCTTCCAGCCCCTCCTCATCGGCGGCAACCCCCTCACCGCCGCAAGCATCTACGTTCTTATCCACTACCTGGAAAGGGAGTGGGGCATCCACTACGCCCTTGGCGGCACCGGCGCCATCATTGACGCCTTCGCTCGCCTCCTACAGGAACTGGGCGTTACTGTCCACCTCAACGCTGAGGTCGATCACATCCTCATCGAGCAGCGCCGTGCACAGGCCGTTCGCCTCCAGGACGGCTCCGTCCACAGGGCTGACACAGTAGTCTCCAACGCCGACGCCGCCTGGACCTACCTCAACCTCATCCCAAAAGAAAAGCGGCCCCGCAACAGCGACCGCCGCATCAAGAGCAAGAACTACTCCATGTCCCTCTTCGTCATCTACTTCGGGACCAAACGCCAGTACCGCGATGTCGGCCTGGCCCACCACAACATCATGATGCACCCGGACTACACCGGCCTGCTGCGCGGCATCTTCCGCAACAGAGACCTGCCCCGGGACTTCTCTCTATACCTGCACATGCCGACGCTGACCGACCCTTCCCTTGCGCCGCCCGGCGGGGAGGCCTTCTATGTCCTCTCCCCCGTCCCCCATCTCGGCGCCGACATCGACTGGGAAGCGCAAGGCCAACCCTATCGAAACGCGATTATGGACTTCCTCGAACGTAACTACCTGCCCGATCTGCAGGCCAACATCGTTGCCGAGCACCGCATCGACCCGCGCCACTTTGCCGGCACGCTCAACAGCTATCTCGGCTCCGCCTTCTCCGTCCAGCCCACCCTTACGCAAAGCGCCTGGTTCCGCCCCCACAACCGCTCGGAAGACGTCGACAATCTCTACTTCGTCGGCGCCGGAACCCACCCGGGTGCCGGTGTCCCCGGCGTCGTCGCTTCGGCAAAGATCGTCGACAGCCTCATCGGCGATCCCGCCGCCGCACGTGCGCCTTCACGATCTAGCCGCCCTGTGTCCACTCATACAGTTCCTTCCGCGCCAGCTGAAACGCCTCCGGCGGGCGGCTGATCGACGTTGCCCCGCCCGAGTCGACCTCAATAATCCGCGCCGAGACCGGCTCATACGCCGCACGCGGCGCAACCGACCCCTTCGCCACAAATATTTCCTGCTGCTCCGGCATGATCCCGACCGACCGCAGCTGATTGAAGCTCATCGGCGGCGTGCGCTTGCTGTCCAGCACCAGCAAGCCGCCGCTCGTCGCCAGCACCGCAGTCAGACCCTGGTCCCAATCGCGCCCGCCACCGTGGCGGACCTCTGTCTCTACAAATTTGCCGTCATGCAGGGTTCGCACTGTTCCCTCTACCGTTAGCGTCGGCCCGTGCTCGTCGTCCACCTTGCCCCCCACCGGCAGCGTCAACCGCGCGCCGATGCCAGCCTCTGCGCAGGCCGCCACCGCCTCCGGATCGTACAGCGCCACCACCCAGCCGCTCGCACCTTGTCGCAACAGCTCCTCCAAAACAAACGTCGAGTCCCCCGCGCTGCCGCCGCCGATATTGTCGCCCATCTCCATCATCGAGACCGGCTTCTTTTCGCTCGCGATCGCCGTCGCCACGGCTTTGGCCGGGCTCGGAATATCCGGCAGCAGCTCGTCTCGCAACGACCACATCAGGTCGGCCAGTTTCTGCGCTTCCCGGTCGGCAAGGTCCTGATCACCATCCGCCACCACCACGATGCAAGGCCCCATCCAGGGCACATCCGCATACTGGTAGCCGGCTGCAATGCTCGTCGCCAAAATCCCCGGCTGCTTCTCCAACTCGATCGCCGCCTCCATCACCGGCTTCATCGGGCGCATGTTCGTATTGTGAAACGCAATGTTATAGACGAGCTCCGGTTTGGCGATGCTCGACACCGGTCGCACCTCCCCGCGCACCGTGCGCGTCAGCAGCTCGGCCGCCTGCAACCCACGCTCGCGCTGGTCGATGTGCGGGCACGTCTTGTAGATGATCAGCGCCGTCGCATCCTCCACCAGCTGCGGTGGCACATTACCGTGATAATCATGCGTCACAATCACGGGAAAGTCCGGCCCAACAAGCTCCCGCACCCGCCGCGTAGTCTCCCCGTCCCCTTGCGGATACTCCTCCGCCACGAACGCTCCGTGCAGCCCCAACAGGAGGCCGTCCAGCGGCATCGCGTCGCGAATCAACCCCAGCAACTCCCCCGTGAGCGCCTCATACGCATCCGCCTCCACCTCCCCCGCCGGCGTGGCCACCGCGCCCATAAGTGGAACCAATTCGTAACCGTACTCCTCCGCGCCCGCGATGAATCCGCCCAACTCGTGAAACGTCGGCCGGTACTGTTCGATAATCTCCCGCCCCCGCACGAAGCGAAAGTCCGAATACGTCGTCGGGAAAGACGCAAATGTGTTTGACTCGTGACTCAGTGATGCGATGCCAATGCGCATGGTTTGACTCCTTTTTCCAGTTCAACTTTGCCCGGTTAGAGATCATCAGTATAATCAAGCCAGGATACGAAACTCCTAGGTGGCGGTAATTATCTGCCTGTAAAGCCTGATCTGCAACCCGGCCAAAAACGCCTCTGCGTTGCCGCCTCCGTCTTGAAAAAGGTTCGTTTCCCGCCGGTTGTGTTCAGGCAGTACCATTCACAGTAATCCATCAGGGCACGCTGAATCTTAGAGCCCTGGACACAGAACCCTTACAGGAGGATAGCATGGCATTCACCCTCGAAATCGGCGACAAGGCACTAGACTTCAAGCTGATCGCTACAGACGGCGAGGTCTACACACTCGGTTGCTTTGACGACGCCGAGACGCTCGTCGTCTTCTTCACCTGCAACCACTGCCCCTACGTCATCGGCTCCGACGAAGCGACACGCGCAACCGCCGACAAATTCGCCTCAAAAGGCGTCAAGTTCGTCGGCATCAACTCCAACAGCGTCCACGTCAACGCCGAAGACGACTTCCGCCATATGGTCGAACGCATGGGAGAGCACAAGTTCCCCTGGGTCTACCTGCGCGACGAAACCCAGGAGATCGCCAAGGCCTACGGCGCCCTGCGCACGCCCCATTTCTACGTCTTCAACAAGGACCGTGAGCTGGTCTACACCGGCCGCGGCGTCGACAGCCCGCGCGACGCCACCCAGGCCACCGTCTTCGACCTCGACCAAGCCCTGGAGGAGCACACCTCCGGCCAGTCGATCAGCAACACTTTGACAAACCCGATCGGCTGCAATGTCAAGTGGGCCGGCGAAGATGCCCACTGGATGCCCGCCGACGCCTGCGATCTCGTCCTGCCGCAGCCGGCATAGACTCGTACGAAAGTCCCCTGCCCGCGGCGCGTGCCGTTTTGACGGCACGCGCCGCATCTGGCCCCACAAAGCTCCTCCCTTCACAAAATAGAGGTGGTGAACGCATGCCTTCCTACGCAGAGCTCGACATAAAACCCATGATCAACGCCAACGCCACCCTCACTAGGCTCGGCGGCTCGCTCATGCCGCCCGAAGTTTTGGAAGCGATGATGGAAGCGGCTAAATCATTTGTGGAACTACCTGAACTACAGCGCCGCGTCGGCAACCGTATCGCCCTCCTCACGCAGAACGAAGCCTGCTACGTAAGCTCCGGCGCGGCCGGCGGCATCGCAGTCGTCACAGCCGCTTGCATCACTGGCACCGAAAAGTGGGCGATTGAACAGCTGCCCGACCTGACCGGTCTCAAGAACGAGGTTGTCGTCCAGAAGGCGCACCGCAACGGCTACGATCACGCCGTCCGCCAGGTCGGCGCCAAGATGATTGAGATCGGCTGGCCCGGCCAAGCCGAAGTCTGGCACCTGGAGAGGGCGATTAACGAAAAGACCGCAGCGGTGTTCTGGTTCGAGGGTGCCATGAGGACGCCTGGCGACATTCCCCTGGAAAAGGTGATCGATGTCGCCCACGCACACGGTGTACCCGTCATTGTGGACGCCGCCGCCCAGCTCCCACCCGTCGAAAATCTGTGGAAGTTCACCCAGATGGGCGCCGACGCCGCCATCTTCAGCGGCGGCAAAGACCTGCGCGGCCCCCAGTCCTCCGGCCTTGTGCTGGGCAAGCAGTGGATCGTCGACGCCTGCGCTCTCAACGGCAATCCTAACCACGGCATCGGCCGCCCCATGAAGGTTGGCAAGGAAGAAATGCTGGGCCTGCTCGCAGCCGTCGAGCGTTACCTGGCGATGGACCACGAAGCGCGCGCCTCGCAGATGGAAGAGATAGTCGAGGGATGGTGCACCGAGCTGAACCGGCTGGACGGTATCACCGCCACGCGTTCATTTCCAAGCGAAGCGAACCAGCCGGCCCCGCGCGCCCAGGTCCAAATTGACCCCTCTGTTGTAGGGAGAACCCGTCAAGAGATAAATCAGGGCCTGCAAGACGGGAGCCCAGCGGTTTCAGTCGCATACAGCCCCGCCGACGAGACGATTATGCTTAATCCAATGACTCTCGAAGACGGCGAAGAAGAAATCGTCCTGGCCCGCCTCGTGGAGGAGATCCAGGGCTGAGCGTTTGAATACGTGTGCACTTAGAGCTTTGCCATGGCACAAGAGTTGACTTAAGACATTGGACCGACACAGATTTGAGTTTTTGAGCGAAATATATGACATTGACACAATAGCACGAGGGAATGGAGTCCGTGCTCGACACTACCTGAATCGCCGATACGGGCGAGGACGTTGGCGCAAGTTAAAAGGTCGGGCAACGGTACAGTATGACGACGGCTCAGTGTGGTTGGCAGAGATACATTGGTTCGAGGCGCACGGTATCGGACAGAAAGAACACAAAGTCGCATATCACATTGAGAGAATAATATGAGTTACGCTAAGTGCATCTCAAATCGGCCTTACTTGCAACCACCAAAGCAGCCTGTACAGGACGAGCCGCTATTCGGTCTGACCAAAGGGAAGGTTTACAAAGTCATTTCCGATCCCGTCGCCGAAGAGCACGGAATGATTCGGGTCATTGACGAAAGCTTCGGAGAGGCGGGAAGCGAAAACGGTTACCTCTATCCCGCCGACTACTTTGAACCTTTTCTTCCTAATGAAGAACAGCATCGGAGTTCACTCACGATCTATCTGGATGAATATGTCAAGGGAGTGCTCCATGCCGAGGCCATCGCGGCCGACAAGTCCGTCTCTGCATTGATGCGTGAATGGGTGGAAGAGCGGTTGGATCTCCCTGAATTGGGATGAATGGACAACAACTCTTGGCGAGGGGTGCCCCTTTACTTCCGAAATCGCGTCCAGTTCCACTGCGTTCCAGAAACTTTCCACCTTTTCCCAGCGGTTTGGAAGTCTTCAATTGAGTCAACCCGTCAGCATCTCTCCCTTTAGCTCACCCTGACGCTTCCATGGCCACTTCTACAACTTGCAGATGCTTGCTTAGAGAAGCCCAAAGAAGCTGCAGATTGTAGTTGACATCCTACTGCGTAGCTGCAGCCAAAAATCGATACGGCGGCTTAGTCCGTCAAACCTACCGAGACCATGGACACTAGACCCTTTATCAGGGAAGAAGACTTGCTTTAGGTAGCGCGTTCATCAGTGACCAGGTGTATCTCATGACACAAGAGCCATGCGACGCAAAGAAGAGGGGAGGATCTGATATTCCAACTGCCCGCGCTCAGGCTCAGACCCGCACTCGCCTAACCGCGTTCCTGGACGAAGTGCATGCGCAAATGCCTGAAGTGCCCCTTGAGGAATGCCAAAAAGACATCGAGGAAGCAATCGCCGCTGTAAGAGAACGACCCATCGAGTAAAGGGTAACTTTCCGCCGCCGCCACTCGTTGACTGACCATTTTCGCAAATTCTACGAGTGAATTGATCCGCGCTGCCTGACCGAATCTACCGTTCTGTCCAACATACGTAATCAGTTTTTCTTGCCAAATCTGTCGGCATCCCCGCAATGCGATCGCCAGGAACCATGATAGAATTCCCGAAACTAAACCCATCCCACGCGCCCCAATCCGACCACCCCACAGGAGCACCCGATGACCGCCACCGCCAAAATCACCGACGTCGAACGCATCCTCCTCGTTATCCCCATGGTCGACCGCGTACGCCGCGAAATGGAACGCGCCAACATCCACCGCTGGTCCGAATCCGAAGTCATCCGCCTCACCCTTGACGACGGCACCATCGGTTACGGTGAAACCATCCAGAACTACACCTGGGGACGCGTCGAAGACACCGACCGCGTAATCGGCCGCTCACCCTTCGACCTGATGTGGGATGACTCACTCGGCGCCGGTCTGCAAATGGCCCTCTTCGATGCCGCCGGCAAACTCGTCGGCGTACCCGTCTACCGCCTCCTGGGACAGAAGGTGCGAAGCTGGTGCCCCGTCTCCTTCTGGGACCACGACATGGGGCCCGGCGCTTACGAAGAAGAGGCCCGCGTCGCCGTCGAACTGGGATTCACCTCCATCAAAATCAAGACCCGCCCCTGGCACGATGTCTATGCAACCGTCCAGCGCATCAGCGACGTCACACCCGACTGGTTCCACATCGACTGCGACTGGAACGACTTCCTGCTCGACGTTTCTACCGCCGTACCCGTTATGCGCGAACTCGAAACCGACTTCCCCAAGATCGCCATCTGGGAAGGGCCCATCAATGCCCAGGACGTAGCCGGTAATCGCCTCCTGCGCGAAAAAGTGCGCACACCCATCGCCCACCACTACGGCGGCGTACCTGGCGCCGTCGCCATCCAACAAGGCTACTGCGACGGCTTCGTCGTCGCCGGCGGCGTCAACAACGTCCTGCAGTCCGGCATATCCGCCGCCACTGCCAATATGCCCTTCTTCCTCCAAATGGTCGGCACCGGCATCACCACAACCATGGCCCTCCACCTCGGCGCCGTGCTCACCCATGCCCAGTGGCCCGCCATCAACTGCCACGAGCTCTACGGGCACAACCTGCTCGACCAGCGTATTCCCGTCCACGGCGGCTACGCCCGGGTCCCCGAAACGCCCGGGCTCGGCATCACTATCGACGAAAACGCTCTCGATACCTATGGCGTCGAGGAGGCCGACTTCAGCCTGCCGCGCCGCCTCGTCCGCTACAGCCGCGCCAACGGCGTACGCGTCTACTTCGCCGACTCCAGCTGGAGCCAGCGCTCCGACATGTGGGACTACTGGCGCACCGCCAACCAGCCCATCTACGAACGCGGTGTCGCGACCGCCTACCTCGACGACGACGGCACCTCCGACTTCGACGACCTCTACCGGCGCACCCTCGAGGAACCGGTACTTTCGCAGGCAACCTGACGCATACCTGCAACGCAGTACCCGAACATCCAAAACCAAACCGCGCCGCATTCCGCGGCGCGGGAAAAATCAACAGGAGCAAAAAGTGTCTTATCTGGCAAAACTGAAAGAAATGGGCTACGAACTCGAAAAGATCGACCTCGACGGCGGCCGCCTTATGGCCGCAGTCCGTTCCGGCGACCATGTCTACGTCTCCGGGCAGGTCTCCCGCTTCGGCGACGAGGAGATCATGGGCAAGGTCGGGCAGGACCTGACCACCGAAGAGGGCTACCGCGCCGCCCAGCTCTGCGCGCTCGGCATCCTCCAGGCCGTCCACACCATCGCCGGCCTCGACAACGTCCGCCAGGTCGTCAAAGTCTTCGGCATGGTCAACGTCGGCCCCGACTTCAACGACACGCCCTCCGTCATCCACGGCTGCAGCGAGCTCTTCATCGAGCTCTTCGGCGACGCCGGCCGCCATGCCCGCAGCGCCATCGGCCTCACCGTGCCCGCCAACTGGGCCGTCGAAATCGAAGCCATCATCGCTGTTGACTGAGGTTGCGTTTCGTTTTCAACTGGCTATAGGCAAAAAGAAAATCCCGCTGAATTCAGCGGGATTTCCCGTTCCTGTACCCCGTAGGGGAGTCGAACCCCTGTCTCCACCTTGAGAGGGTGGTGTCCTGGGCCTCTAGACGAACGGGGCCGAACTTCTCCAGTAAGCTGGCAACGGTCAGTATACGAAAGGAGCCCTCGAAAGTCAAAACCACATCCATGACGGGTGCAGTCCAGATTGGGGGTGAACTCTCGCACACCCCTGGTAACGACCAACCCAAAGCCAATTCCCGTCCCCGATCAGGGCAAGTGCCGTTCCCTCTGACCTCTGACCACTGACCACTGACCACTGACTACTGACCACTGCAGTTCTGCGGTCAGGCCTTCGGCCCTCCCTTGTGCGGGGGGTTCCCCCCGCAACGCCCCCCCTCAACACCATGCCACGTTGGCGCCGCGTCGCCGGCGTACTGTCTATGCCGCCGGTCGCCCACCCACGTCGTGCCGCGAAGCCGTCCGCCGTGACCAAGGTAGGGGCAGGCCTTGTGCCTGCCCACTCTCACCCCAAGACTGGCCTGCACCCTCCACAACAGATTTGATAGTCTCGGCTGCTCCTTCTATAATGACGACATCTCCGGACGTCCACCCGGACAGCCCGGGATACTAATCGCCAGGGAGTAGCGCCACCCAGCGCCCCTGACAATCAGCGGGTTCAAATCCCGCCCGGCCGCAAACGTGTCCGTCCAACCAGGAAGGCGCCGCCGGTCGGCAGATGAGAAGGAACTGAATATGTTTACCACCCCCAGGCAAATTTCACGCGCCCTTGACCGCGTCCTGCACAAAGTGACCCAGCCCGCCCGCTACACCGGCGGCGAGCTCAACAGCATCCCCAAAAACTGGGACGATCCCGCCATCCGCAGCAAGGTCGCCCTCGCCTTCCCCGACATCTACGAACTAGGCGGGTCAAACCTCGGTCTGATGGTCCTCTACGACCTCATCAACAAGCGTGACGACCTCCTTGCCGAACGCGTCTACTGCCCGTGGACCGACTTCGAAACGGTGATGCGCCGCGACGGCATCCCCCTCTTCGGCCTGGAAACGCGCCACCCCGTCACCCAGTTCGATATTCTCGCCTTCTCGCTCCCCTACGAGCAGCTCTATACCAACGTCCTCACCATGCTCGACCTGGCAGGGCTCCCCCTGCGCGCCGCCGACCGCGACGCCTCCCACCCCCTGGTCATCGCCGGCGGCTCAGGCTGCTACAACCCCGAGCCCATGAGCGCTTTTTTCGACGCCATGGTCATCGGCGAGGGCGAAGAGGTGATATTCGAAATCATCGATGTACACGAGCAGTGGAAAAAGGAACTCGAAGAAAGCATAGATCAGCCGTCGCAGGCCCGCAGCAAGCTTTGGACCATGCTCGCCCAGATCCCCGGCGTCTACGTGCCCTCGCTCTACCAGGCCAGCTACGCCGCCGACGGCACCATCGCCGCAATCCGCCCAACCCACCCCGACGCTCCCGAAACCGTAATGAAGCGCGTCGTGACCGTCATGCCGCCTCCGGTTACCAAGTTCATCGTCCCCTTCATCAACGTCGTCCACAACCGCGCCGCCATCGAGATCATGCGCGGCTGCACCCGCGGCTGCCGCTTCTGCCAGGCCGGCATGATCTTCCGGCCCGTGCGCGAGCGGCCCCTCGAAGAGGTCCTGCAGGCAGTCGACGACATGATCGCCAACTGCGGCTTCGAAGAGGTCAGCTTCCTCAGCCTCAGCAGCAGTGACTACACCTATGTCGAGGATCTCGTCCGGCACACCATGGAGCGGCACGGCGACCGCAAGCTATCCGTCGGCCTGCCCAGCCTGCGCATCGAGAGTTTCAGCGTCGACCTCATGGACCTGCTCGAAAAGGGCCGCCGCCGCTCCGGCTTCACCTTCGCGCCCGAAGCCGCCACCGACCGCCTGCGCGACATCATCAACAAGCCAATTCCCGACGATGACCTCCTGCGCACCGCCGAAGAGGTCTACAGCCGCGGCTGGAAGACGATCAAGATGTACTTCATGATCGGCCATCCCACCCAGACCCTCGAAGACGTCCAGGCCATCGCCGACCTCTCCAAGAAGGTGCTGGCCGTCGGCCGCCGCGTACTCGGCAACAAGGCCAACGTCCGCATCGGCGTCAGCACACTCGTGCCCAAACCCCACACGCCCTTCCAATGGGTACCCATGGAAGAAGAATCGACCATCCGCCAGCAGATCCGTCTGTTGCAGCAGGAGCTGAGAGATCCCGGCATTCACTTCACCTGGAACGATCCCCCCGAAACCCTGATGGAGGCCTTCCTCACCCGCGGCGACCGCAAACTCTGCGACGTCATCCAGCGCGCCTGGGAGCTCGGCGCCAAACTGGACGCCTGGGGCGAGTATTTCCGCTTCGATCTCTGGCAGCAGGCCTTCGCCGACTGCAACCTGGAAATGGACTGGTTCGCCCGCCGCCAGCGCCCCCTCGACGAGGTCCTGCCCTGGGAGCACATCTCAGCCGGCCTGAACAAGGAGTTCCTGGCGCAGGAGTACCTGCACACCTACGCCGGCGGCGTCGTCGACGACTGCCGCGAACACTGCTTCTCCTGCGGCATACTGGGCTTCTTCAAAGAGCAGCGCCGCGAATCACCGGATGATGCCTGGTGCTGTCCGCCCCTGGGCAAAGAAAAGACCCGCCAGCCCGTCGACGTCGTGCCAGTCCCACTCTACTTCAACGACGAAATGAAGGAAGAGGGGATTTCCCTCCCTGCCGGAACAAACGCTGAGCCAGTTCAGCTCCTTCAGTTGGAAAATGCAACCGGTCAGTTCGAGGAACGCGTGCCCCAGCGCCGCCACGGCACCGTCAGCCAGCGCATCGCCGAAGCGGAGACCGTCTGATGGCGTCGACCATCCGCCCGCCCCAGCAAGCAAACTTGACCGAAGAGCCTGAACGCCAGCGCGTCCGCTTCACCTACGAAAAGGGCGAAGCCATAAAGTTCATCAGCCACCAGGACGAGTCCCGCCTTTGGGAGCGCACCCTGCGCCGCGCCAACCTGCCCCTCCTCTACAAGCGCGGCTTCAACCCGCAGCCCCACATCCAGTTCGCCGCGCCCCTCGGCCTCGGCATGACCGGCGTGCGCGAACTGCTCGACGTGGCATTTAGCCCGCCCGTCCCGCTTGATGAACTGTCAATGCGAATTAGGGAAAAACTGCCCCCCGGCGTGCGTCTGCTCGCTGCATCCGAGGTGCCTTTCAAAACGGTCTCGCCCCAGTCCCTGACAATCGGCGCCGACTACACAGTTCTCATCTACGCCGACGCAGGGGAGGTTTCCGAAGAGGAATTGCAAGCGAAGTTATTGTCGTTCCTGCAGCGTAACGAAGTTTGGCGCGAACGCGAGCGCCACGGCCAGCGCTATCGCTACAACCTCCGCCCACTCGTCCTCGAACTCCGCTATTCCGGCTACGACGCAGTCGAAGCCGAGCACCGCATCACTATGCGCGTACAAATGCGCCCAGGCGCAACCGGCCGGCCCGACGAGCTCGTCGACGCCCTCGGCTTCGACGACTACGCCCGCACCCTCCGCCGCGAACGCATCTACTTCGCCGACAGCGAGGAAGATCAGGCCGTCTTCGCACCCTACCCCGTCATCTCCCAGGACGAAATCTCACCAGAGAGACCCAAGCCCCGTCGCAAAGGCCGCAAGCGCCGCCGCCGCGCCGGTGCCCAGCCCCGCGCCGAAAAGCAGAACAACCAGCCCTTCGCCGAAAAAGCCGCCGACGAGTTCGACTGAACGATATTAGGGAAATCTCAGGGTAGAGCTACTGCGCGGTTAGCAATTTCAGAAGAGCGGTACATCCAACCACTTCCCGCCCTGCATCGCCGACTCATGCGCGATGATACCAGGTATCGTGAAGTCCAGCGCCCGCACAACATCGACCGGCGGCTTCGTGTTATTTTCAATCGCGTCGATGAAGTCCCGCACCATATAGTACTCAGACGTGCCATGTCCGCCCCGCCGCGCCTCCTCCGGCGCATTCGGGTCCACAGTCGGACACTCAATCTGCCGCGCGCCTTCATCCGCTGAAGCCTCTTCCTCACTGTAGAACAGACCCGTCGTGCCGCCCCATCCTCCCTGACGGCCGTTCTCCACAAAACCCTTCTCGCCGTACAACGTGTAGAAAATCATATCCGGATGCCGCGGCGCCACCTGGCTTCGCAAGATCTTGACCGTGGCCCCCTTCTCCGTCTGGAACAACCCCACCTCCATGTCCAGATAGCCAAGTCCTTCGTCCGGGTAGATATTCTTCCCTGAATGAACTCCGGTCGCCTTTACGATGCGGTCCTCCATCAGCGTAAGAATCGGCCCGAGACAGTGCGCACAATACCAGATCGGAGCCCGCGTATATCTCCATCTACGTTCGCCTGTCTCAGGATTCCTCAACAGAGGCACAATCTCGTGAATATACTCACCTTCAGCATGGAAAATTTTGCCCAGCTTGCCCTGCTTGATCCACCCCTGCCACTCCCGAATGTAGTGAAAATAGCAGTAGTTCTCACCCATCATGTAAACGAGACCCGTCTTCCGCACCGTCTCCACCAGCCGCGCGCAATCCTCCACCGTATACGCCGCCGTCTGCTCACACAGCACATGCTTCCCGCTCTCCATCGCCGCAATCGAATGCTCGGCGTGATACTCGATCGGCGTCGCCACCACCACAATATCCAGCGGCGCATTCACGAAATCCTCGAACTGCGTAAACATCTTATCGTCCGGCAACGAGAACGCCGCTCCCGTATCGGCCAGCGTCTCCTCGTCAATATCACAAAGAGCCGCAACCTCCACCCGCGGATGCCCGGCCAGGCTGCGCATCAGCCCGCCCCCTCTGTGCAATCCCACAAATCCCGTCTGTAGCTTACTCATCCTGTCCGCTGCTCCTTCATCCTGTCGCTGATCTGGTCCGTCAATCCAAGAGTGCCGCGGCTATGGAGCCGGCCGCCCATTCCACAGCGCCTCAACCAGTTCCACCGCTGTGTCCACTATCTTCTCAATGCCTTCCATCGCCACCCTGTTCGGCCCGACCAGCGTTTCATATCCCTGCTGCGCAAACGCTTGTCGGGTCGGCTGATACATGATCAGGTCGTTGGTCAATTCCGATACAACCGTGTGCGGGAACGGGGAACGCCGTTTGATCGTGAGCCCATGCTCGACGAACAGTTCCCCCGGATTGGTTGCAATCGCAAATGGACCGATGCGGGCGGCGCCGACCACGACTGTCTGCTGCTCCGGCATGGAGGCCACCAGCTTGGCCTGCCGGTCGAATACATCAGCGCGGCCGCCTGCACCACCCCAGTTGAGCCGGCCAATTGCTTCCGGCGGTTGATCAGTCGGGTCCCTCCGCGGAACCGAGATCTCGCGGCGGACAGCGCCAACCGGGATGGGGCCCTCCACCGGAATGGCCCGTCGCGCCGCGTCCACAGCCTGCTCCGCAAAGTAGGCCGCACTCTCGCGCCACCGAGCGCCCCCCATCGTTACGTTGATGTCCGCGCACGCGCCCGGCGTGTAAACCGAGATCACGTCGGCGCCGTACGCCTCCCTCATCTGTTCCGCCACCACACACGGATAGTCAGCCGACCAGGTCGTGCCGCTCTTGGAGTTGGTATGCAGCGAAAAGTTATAGAAAATACCGATCGTTGAACCGTCCGGCCGGTCAAAGCGGACAACCCAAAGCTCCGGGTCGACCGGTCCCGCCGTCCCCAACACCTGAGGGATGAGGGCCAGGTCGTTTAGCGCCTGGGGCATCCACGTGTTCATCACCTTACCGTCCGGGCAGATTACCCGGCGGTTATGGATCCCGTGGTGGACCAATGACCTCCCAATGTACATCGAAGCCGGTTCCACCCGACCCGCCGCCAGCTCAATGCTATCGCCGATGCGACCAGGCAGCGCCGACAGATACTCGGTGTCCGTCACCTGTTCCGAGTAAAGTCCTTCAGCCGTATACGGACCGCTGTGCGTGTGACTGGCGGCGACAATAATGTCGTCGGACGCGATGCCGGTACGGCCCGCGGCATCGGCAATAATCTCGTCGGACAGCGCCTTGGGCAGTCCGATCAGGTCGACACCCACAATGGCAATCCGCCTGTCTCCGCTTTCCACGACGAGCGCGTGGGACTGCAATGGATCCGTAGTGCCCTCATTCTTGCGCGGGTCGAGGCTCCCACACATGAAGAGACCGTTCGGCGGCGTGATGTCCGATTCGCCAAAGCCGACCCGAAGTTGGCTGTTTGACACAATAGAAACTCCTCAGGGTCCAAATGTGGGGATGTGATGCCGATTTTCTGCTGGCGCGCTAACGAATGGCAGCCTCGTCTTCATAGTAAACCCAACGACCGGCCAAACGAAACTGGACCAGTGTGAGGATCACCAGGAGTATGAACAACAGCCAGGCGATAGCACTGGCGTACCCCATCCGGAAGTAAAAGAACCCTTGATTGTAGATGTAGACGACCCAGAAGAGCAGAGAGTCCATAGGCCCTGCAGCCGCCAGACCGTAGTTCGCGCTTCCCAGAAGGAAGACGGGAGTGAAGATTTGAAAGCTGCCGATAATGCCCATAATGACCACGAAGAGAATCGTCGGAGAGATCAAGGGAATCGTAATCTTCCAGAAGCAGCGAATGGCGCCGGCGCCGTCAATGGCCGCCGCTTCATAGAGCGTCTGCGGGATCCCCTGCAAGCCGGCCAAATAGATGATCATGCCCCCGCCGATTCCCCACAGGCTCCAGAGCACAAGCGAAGGCTTCGACCAATCGGGGCTGGTGAGCCAGTTCGGTCCGACAATGCCAAATACCCCGTAGAGCGTCTCGTTCAGAAGACCAAAACGATCATGAAGGATAAAGATAAAAAGGGAAACGGAGGCAACGATTGGAACGATGGATGGCATGAAGAAGACGGTGCGGAATACGGTGATCCCCCTGGCCTTCTGATTAAGCAGGACTGCAAGCAATAGCCCAAGAATCACTTGCGGGATCACGGCTGCAGACACATACCAGACCGTATTGAAAACGGCGAGCCAGAACTTGTCATCGCCGAACAAAATGCGGCGGTAGTTTTCCGCGCCCAGCCACTGTGCCGGCAGCAGGCTGTCGTACTCCGTCAAACTATAGTAGAAGCCGGCAATGAAAGGGCCAAGGATAAAGATGAGAAGGCCGAGAAACCACGGCAATATAAAGATGATTCCGTCGCGGGCTTCGCGCCGGCGAATCGGGCTCGCCCACACGCTGCGCGTTCTTGCTGAAGTCGGTGCTGTTACTTCACTCTCCACTGCTGGAATGGCTTCCTGACTCATCGCGAAATACCTGAATTAGAAATGTAAGTGCCAAATCAGTTCGGTTGTGGCTCGCTAGCTCTTTGAGAGGGCATCCGCACTGCGACGCTCCCCCCCATCCAGTCAACCTACCCCTTGATCCCCGACATCACGACACCGCGGATGAAGTACTGTTGGAAGAAGAAGAAAACCATAAGGACCGGTATCGTCATCAACAACGCCATCGCCATCATCTCCTGATAGCGGACTTCCGTTCGCTGGATAAACTGTTGCAATCCAAGAGCAAGAGTGAACTTCTCCGGGCTGTTCAGGTAGATGAGCGGCGCAAGAAAGTCGTTCCAGTGATGCAAGAATCCAAATATGGCCACTGTCGAAAGAGCAGGCTTGGAAAGAGGGAGTAATATCTGAAAGTAAATACGGTAGTTCGAAGCGCCGTCAATTGTGGCCTGCTCAAATAACTCCGTCGGCAACGTCTTAAAAAACTGCCTCAGCAAAAATATGAAGAACGCGCCGCCCCCAAAATAGTATGGAACGATAAGCGGTTTGAAGGAATCAAGCCAGCCCAGGTTCTTGAACAGAATGAAAGTCGGTATCATCGTCACAACGAAAGGCAACATCATCGTTGCCAAAAGAACCGCAAACAATACATCGCGGCCAGGAAAGCGCAGGCGGGCAAAGCCAAACGCAGCCATCGAGGCCGTGAGCACCTGGCCGAATGTAGCCAGCACAGTGATCAGTGCGGTATTAAAAAAATATAGACCAAAACGGCCGCTCGTCCAGGCGACGAAGTAGTTCTGCCATACAAAGGGATACGGAATCCACACCGGTGGCCACATTCCTACCTGCTCATTGCTCTTCAGCGAGGTGGAGACGAGCCACACCAGTGGCATCGCAAACAGGAAACCCAGACCAAATAACAGGAAGTAGACGAACGAGGCATGGGCAACTTTCCGACTCCTTCCTTCAAACCGTCCCAAGGCGATGTTAAGCATAGCTCACTGTGCAGGCGGCAACTACCTGAATGGAAAAATTTCGGACGAGTGAATGTGTGCTACATGTAGGATAGTGAGGACTCAGGACCCGGTTCGCACCAGGCCCCAACCCCTTACAATTGACGATGTCTCATGGATCGGATCAAGAAGGCACGGGGAATTCGTTGTGCCGGTCCAGAACAGCCTGAATCTTCTCCTCCGCGATCTCCAGTTCGCTGACAATGTCCTTCCCGCCAATCAGGATGTTGTCGAACATGGTGGCAATGTCTCCCAACGTCTCCAGGATGCCGACAAATATCGGAATCCACCGCACCGTATTCGCCGTCGCGGCAAAGACCTCACGCCGCTCGTCAAAGGCGGCCCACTGCCCACCCACATCTGAGCGCGCCGGCAGCCAGTGAAATCTATTGGCATGGTCTAGGTAGAACTCTTCGTTCATACAGAAATCAACCAGCGCCCAGGCATCATCCGGCTGTCCTCCCTCTTTGAACAGGAACCAGCCGCCGCCTCCATCATAATTGGCGTGAATATCGTAGCCCTCAAAAACCGGGCCCGGTATCATGCCAAAGTCGAGATCCGGTGAATACTTGTCATAGTTGCGGAGCACCCACTGCCCGTGCATCGCCAGACCCACTTTTCCTGCCGAGAACGCATCAATGCCTTCGGCCAGGCTGAGTCCTCTCGTAAAGGCCCCGGCCGCTTCATACCCCCCTTGGTCGTCCATCAGCTGCTTGAGGAAGACCATGGCCTCTTCACCCTTATCGGTAATCGTAACCTCGGTCAAGTCCTCATTGACCATGTCGCTGTCCAGGCACCAGATCAAGGTCAGAAACATTAGGTGGACAGGCGGATTACCAAATGTGGGTGTAAAACCGACCACATCCAGTCGACCCGCGTCATCCACTTCTGTTATATCGATCGCCATCTGGTGCAGGTCGGCCCATGTTAGCGGCGGCGAATCCGGATCCAGCCCCTTCTCGCCCATGACGGTCCTGTTGTATAGAAGGGCGCGCGTGTCCGTCGTATACGGAACGATCCACTTCTTACCCCACAGAATTGAATCCTTCTGCAGCCGCTCCCAGATGTTGTCCCATGTGAAATTCTCGGCGCCTTCAATGTAGTCGTCCAGAACCACCAGTGCATCCCGCACGGCCAGGTCGCCGCTCTGCCAGCGGCCTAGGAAGGAAACTGGAGGCGGCGTGCCGGCAGCCAGGGCGGCCATCGTCTTCGTGTTCGAGTCATACTCGCCAAGTTGCCAGACCGCTGTTACACCCAGCCCCGCTTCATTGAACTTGTCCTGGATGTTCTGAGCTGGATCCTCCCACGGAAACCAAAACACAACCTCAGGCGTTTCAGCAGCAGGCGCGTCCGCCGCGCCTTCATCGGGCGATGCTGCCGGCGCCGTACAGGCCGCAAGCGTAAGCCCCACTGCGCCCATACCTGCCGTCTGCAAGAATCCGCGTCGACTTAGACTTTGCTGTGTTCCCATTTTACCCTCCATGCTAGGTGTGAAATCTCGGCTGTCGGAACAAATCGGAAAACGGTCTTCAGCATTCAGGAGGAAGTTAAATACTATTTTAACTACATCTGATGGGCGCGCAAACGAAAAAAATGTAACAATATTAAAAGGATTCTGGGTCAGTTTGGACAGCCGGAAAGGAAACATACTGTTCGGTAATGCATATGCCCGCCTCAAATGAAACCCCTAAATCTCTTCCTAATCGTACAATAACCGTCATGCAATGGACCGACACGCATCCAAAGGAACGGTATCGCAGATGTTAGACTGAATCCGTGAATCAACGCCTTCCCCAGACCTGACCATGATCCGGACAGATACCTTTCGCTCTTCAGCACTCATCGCCTTACCCTTCATGCTGCTGCCCGCTGCATTCTGGCTGGCTGCTAACGCACCGGAACAAGTGCCCGCCGGCGGATGGAGACAAGGCGTGATCTGGTCACTGCGCGCAATATACATTGGCGGGGCACTCTTAGGTTGGCAAGCTGGAAATCCACACTGGTTCCACACCTGGCTGGGATTCGCCGTCTACGCGGCGGTCGCGATTCTCCTCCAATTCGCCCTTCTCTTGATGGAGTGGGGCAGCGGAAACTTCCCGGTATTCCTGGGCGTCCTCCTCTTTCTCTCCGCATTCTCGCCCTACTTCGTGACCGCGCTTTGGGCCGGCCGGCACAGTTCCAAGCGACTGCTTGCCGCATACACGGTATTTCCCCATGCAGCACTCATCATCCCGCTCGCGCTGCTTGTTCAAACAGATTCAGTTGGAGGCGACTTGCGATTTGTACTCCTGTCAGCGGCGGGGGCGGCTGCTACCGCTTCGCTGTTCTGGCTTCCTCATTCAAGATTTCTTCACAACGAAAAGAGCTGGCAGCGGGGGGCGCTGCTTTTTGGTGGAGTGGTAGTCACAAATATGCTCTTTATCCTCAGCTACGGTTTCGCAGAGAGCTTGAGAGGAATCTTGGACTCGTTCGTGATTCTGATCCCGCTCGTCGGACTGGGCTGGCTAATTCTCAGCGGACCCCTGCTGCTTCCACCGCTCGTCCAGTGGTCGATCCGTGTACTTGGAATCGAAAAGACTTTAGACGCGTCGAAAAATAAGGTCGCACGGGTACCGCCCACATCGACAGGTGCCACAGCCAAGATCCACGACCCGTCTGTCCTGCCTCAAACTGAAAAGGCAGAACACGATTCCCCCAAAGGAGAAGCAAACATGACCGAAGAAACAGTAGTGACCACCGTGCCCGAGTCACGGCGACCCGTAGGAGCGGACCTGGAGCGCCTCTACAAACTCTCAATCGTGGTCCTGGCCGCGCTGGCAGTCCTTCTGGTCGCGCTCTACGTCGGCCGCGCCGCCGTCTACAAAATCCACGAATACGAACGCGGCCTGCACCTCCGCGGCGGCCGTTTCCTGGGCGTACAAACCCCCGGATGGCACGTCCAGGTTCCCCTCGTTGACACGGTCATAATTGTCAAAGTAATAGAGCGGCTGGGCTACGTCGAGCGCATCCCAGCGATGACCTCCGACAATGTGACGATGGACGTCTCCCTCCAATTCACCTACCGAGTGACCAATCCCGAGCGCTTTGCCCTGGCCGTCGACGACCCCGAGCGCATTGTTTTCGAGTTCGTGCAGGGAAGGCTGCGCGATGTCATCAACACAAAGACGATGACCGGCGTCATGAACCAGCGCACAGAAATGAACCTTGAGATGATGCAGGAACTGAAGGAGAAAGAAGATCAGTACGGTGTCGAATTCATGACCGTGCAGATCCAAAGCGCGTCGCCGCCCGCCGAAGTCCTCTCCGCCATCAAGGACCGCATGGTCGCCGCCCAGCGCCAGGAACAGGCCGAAGCCGAAGCCGCCCAGCAGCGTACCGTCGCCGACGCTCAGTTCTACGCCGCCCAAAAGGACGCCGAAGCCCAAGCCTACCGCATCTCAACCACCGCCGCCGCCGAAGCCGAACAGATCCTGCTCACAACCGAAGCGCAGCAACTCGCCGTACGCGCCATCCTCAGCGAACTGGAAGGCAAAGGCGCGCTCGCCGAAAAGTACATCGACTATCTCATCGCTGTCGAACTGAAGGAGAACAGCAAGTGGATCCTGGGGACTGGCGCCGAGCCGATCCTCGAGCTGCGGCCCTCAGCGGAGGAGTAGCCCATGCGAAAAATACTGCTCCTGGCCGGAGCCGTCGCCGTCCTGGTGACGCTGACGCAAACCGCGCCGCCTAACCTGGCCGTATCCCGTAACCATAGCGACCTTCTCGCTAAAAGGATCTACGCCTATCGTGACTGGCAAAGTACCGGTGTGCGTATCGATCAAGGAGACCGGATCGAGATTCAAGCTGAAGGCGAATGGCTCTACACGCCAGATGAGTTTCACGGGCCCGCGGGTCACCCAATCTATCCTGCGCCCACCTTCTACCCCGTTGGGAAAGGAACCGGCGGCGCGCTCATAGGCCGCATCGGCGAAACCGGGGCCCGCTTCATCGTCGGCAAACGCCTGAATATGCAGGCAAGCCAGCACGGCATCCTTTACCTGCGCATCAATGACGACGTCCTCAGCGACAATGACGGCTGGGTAGCCGTCCACATCGACATAACCGAAACCGAAGACTCCCTTCCCTGAGAACGGGCATTCCCTAGGAAGCAAAAGAGGAGTGAGAATCTCTCTCACTCCTCCTATCACGCTTCCACACTCCTCACTTCTCACTTCTCGCCTTTCACTCCTCATCATCTCCATAGCTGTGCCCGGCCAGGATCGCTCGCACCTCCGCCGCGCTCGAAGCATTCTGCATCTGGCCGATGCGGTCGGCCTCATGCGCCAATAGCTGCTTGACGTTGCTCAGCACATCCGCCATCTTGTCAGCAGGGAACTTGCACGCGCCGTTCTCATCCATATGCACGATCTCGCCCGGCGCCACGTCCATGCCCTTTACGTGCACCGGCACATTTACCGCCTGCACCGCCATCGCTCCATGACCAGGGGTGACACCGCTCAGCAGATACTGAAAGCCCATCGGCCGGATCTCGTCAATGTCCCGCGACGGCCCGTTCGAAATGCAGCCCACGCAGCCCACCGCCTGCATCGCCGCCGTCATATTGCCGCCTGCCAGACCCACTTTCCCCGCAATCTCGGGCGGAAACTTCTGCTCCAGCACCAGAATCGTCGGCTTCGGCGACGCGTCCAGCGCCTCCAGCACGTCCATGAACGTTACCCGCGAAAAGTTCGGGTCGGGCAGCCCGTATACGCACGTCACCGCGTAACCGGCCAGTGCCCCCATTTCAGGATACATACAGCGAATCGTCTCATCCGTATACCAGTTTTCCGTCCAGGGGTTATAAAGGCCCAGGCAGAGAGGATCTTCCGGATAGGTGGCGACTACGTTTGTGATCGAAGGCGTATCGATCGTTTTGAGCTCTTCCAGAATAGCTTGGGAATTCATTCTGCCTTCCTTGTGTGGTAGGTCTGGACTTGGTTCAATAGGGCTGCTGCTACGTGTTGTGACTCTGTATGAACTCGCAGATCCGTTCCATCGCCGGCCTCAAGACGTCCATACCCGGCGCATAACAGATGCGAATCGATCCTTCGCCTCCATTGCCAAAAGCACTGCCCGGGGCAACGGCTACATGCCTCTCTTGCAATAGCTCAAGAGAGAATTGGAACGAGTCTTCAACGCCTTCAAGTTGCGGGAACAGATAGAAGGCCCCCTCCGGCTCCGGCAGGTTGACGCCGGGTACAGTTCTCAACATCCCGGCGCAGAAGTCCCGCCGCTCCTGAAACTCCTCCACCATCGCCGCGACATCGTCCTCACCGTGCGCGATAGCCGCCTCGCCGCCCCGCTGAATCATCGTCGGCGCGTGCGAGACGATGAACTCGTTCAACTGCGCCGCTTTCCTAACGAAATCCGCCCGCCCCACCATCCAGCCAAGCCGCCAGCCGGTCATGCAGTAGGTCTTCGAAAAGGAGTTCACGACAATGACCGCGTCTTCACGCCTGCACAGTTTCAGAATCGAGGGCGCAATTTGTCCGGTGACCATCGGGCCCCCTTCGCCACCTGCCGCCCCCTGGCCGCCGTAGTAGATCCGCTCGTAGACCTCGTCTGTCAGCAGCCACAGCCCGTGCTGGCGCGCAAAATTCAGCAACATCTGCTGTTCAGCCACCGTCGCCGTCCAGCCAAGCGGGTTGGAGGGCGAAGCGTACAACAGCATGCGCGTACGCGGCGTCAGTGCATCCTCCATGGCCTCCACGTCCGGCGTAAACCGCTGCCCCACGCGAGCCATCGGCACCTCTACCGCCCGCCCGCCGAACATCTCCACCATCGCCGACCCGTTGGGCCAGTTCGGGCTCAGCACCAGCACCTCATCACCCGGATCGACGACACACTTGATCGCCAGGTTGAGCGCCTGCACACCCCCCGAAGTGACCTGGATCTCCGACGCCCCAATCTCTACGCCATGCAATCTCGCGATCAGGCCGACGATCGCCTCTCGCAGCGACGGCAGCCCCTGATTGGGTGAGTAGTAAGTCCACCCTTCCTGCGCTGCCCGGTTCACAGCGTCGATCACATAGGGCGGCGTCGGGATGGTCGACTCGCCGAACTGCAGAAACAGCACGTCCTCCATGCCAAAGGCTACGTCCGCCAGCGCCCGAATACGGGACTCCGGGACGCGCTCGGCCGAGGGCGCGAAAGATGGGGATGGCATCAGGGGAGGGTAGGTCCTTTCCGCAACGAACGAACTTGCGTAACCCGGACGATCAGCTGCAGCTCTGTTTGAACTGCTCAGTCTTGCAGCAGGGCCCGGGCGATCTCTTCCCACTCCTGCGGCAAAGGTGCCCTGCTGGCCGGTTTCTGGGCGCGGCCGTACCAATGATCGGCGTTCGGGAGATCGCCTTCAACGCGATGCAGATACGCATGCACCCACGCCGCGCCGTTGCCGTCAGGTAGATCCTGCAAAAGAACGTGGGCGCCTTCCCAGTCGTCGCCTTCTACCATCCAAAGCGCACGCAGGGGAGCGCTCACATCGTCCGGCGGCGCCTCATTCGAAAGACTGGCCTTGAATTCGTCAAATGTCATCGTTCGCTCCTGTTTCAATTCGCTGTTCGCCAGTTCCTGCAAGGGCCGCCCTTATTCCGGGACGACCGCGATGCAATCAACTTCGAGCATGATGTTCGGCAACTGGCAGCCGACCGTCGTACGCGCCGGATATGGCTTGGTGACATACTGCTGGTAGACCTCGTTCATCTCCGCGAAATCGTTCAGGTCGGCCAGAAAAACACCAACCTTCGTCACATGCTCCCACGAAGTGCCCGCCGCCTCAAGCAGGATCGTCAGATTGTCGAAAACACGCGTCGCCTGCTCCCGAAAACCGCCCTCGACCCGCTGTCCGGTAGCCGGATCCAGCGGCCCCTGCCCCGCGATATACGCGACCGGTCCGTCTGCCACGATTCCCTGCGAGTAGATTCCCGCGGGTGGCGCTCCCTTCTCGGTGTACACTTCCTTACGCATTACTGATGTCTCCCGTTATCTCTTACAAAATAAGAGAGTGAATGGATGCATTATCATTGTCTACCAATCTTGCTATAAAGTCCTTCAAAATAGGATTTGCGAAATGCCTTACAGTACTCTGCAATTCCCAGCTCGCAAATCGGCAATGGCTTGTTCGGCAAGATGGTCTGATTTCCCACTTTTGGCGTCCTCTTCAAACTGCTCGTCCCACCTTTTTTGCCTCAAATTCCTCAAACCATTCCCTGAATCGATCGAGGTCCTGCGCTGAGAGTTGAGAAACGGCTGTCTGAAGTTCCTGAACTGTACAAGTGATCGTCTTTCCGTCCTCTTAAAATTTACTGGCGTACCACTCTATTAAGAGCCCGATACATACTCTTGCGGGGAAGCACTTCTTCTACTCCGGCCACAAACGATTCTATTTGGGCTGTGCCCTCTGAATCCTTGCCGACCACTGACTCTTTATGAACGCCAGCACCGCCCAAATCTCTGAATCGCTGAGCTGTTCTTCAAACCCAATCATATTGCTCTTGTATCCCATGCCCACAAATGCTTCCGTCCCGATCTTGGTAATCTCAAACAACTGCTCGTCGGGATGATGCCATGTGTGGCCGGTCTCATCGTGCGGAGGGGCCGGTAGATATCCGTTCTCATCTCGTTGCTTCCAGTTCGGCTGCCCCTCAAGCTCTGCACCGTGACAGGACGCGCAATGCTGTTGGTAAAGGACTTCTCCCACCGCCACCAGTTGAGCATCGGAAGCGTCCGCCCCCTCCACAGTCCCTTCAATCTCGGGAACCGGCGCCTCAGTCGGAGCAACCGTGACTTCCTCCGCCGGGGCAACGCTTTGAGGCGTCTGTCCGCTCCCCTCACCGCCAGACGGCGCGCAGGCCAGAAGCACATGAGCTGCCGCCAGGATTGCAAAAAGCCCCAACCCCCACCGCTTCATTCGTTAGTCCCCTAACGCCTCCCGCAGGAGCCGCAACCAGTTCCCATGACAGATCGCCGCGATATCGTCCTCCGCGTAGCCGTTGCCGCGCAACAGCTCCGGGATCCGCTGCAAGTCCGCAATCGTGTCCAGATCGGCCGGCGACTGCTCGCGGCCAAAGCCGCCGTCAAGATCGGTCCCGATGGCGATGTTGTTGGCGTTGCCCGCAAGCTCGCAAATGTGATCGATGTGCGGAACCATATCTTCCAGCATAATATCGTAGTTCCACTCTTGTCCGGCCCGCCACTTCGTCGACATCATCCAAACGTCCATCGCCATGCCGACCACCCCGCCCCGTTCAATAATCGCCCGCAGCTGCTCGTCGCTGAACTGTCGTTGATGCGGCACGATCGCCCGGCAGTTGTTGTGGCTGGCCAGCACTGGCCCACTGTAGATCTCCAGCGCCTGCCAGAACGACTCATCCGACAGGTGCGTCAGGTCCAGCATGATGCCCAGCCGCTCCATTTCCTGCAGCAACTCTGGCCCCATCTCTCCCAGTCCCAGCTCCGTCCCCGTGCCGCCCGCATAGCGGTTGGGCCCGTAGTGAGACGGACCGATCGCCCGCAGCCCCGCATCAAACCAGAACTGAACATGCTCCGGAGTCAGGATAGGATCCGCCCCCTCCATCGACAGAACAAATCCGAGCGGCGGCTCATCACCTCCTGTCTCCTCCCATGCCGTCCAGCTGCTCCAGTGCGCCTCCAACTCAGCCCCAGTCGTGATGACGCGCACGATCCCCAGCTCCTCCAGCCCCCGGTAATACGCCAGGTGACCTTGCGCCATCGCGCTGGCCTGTGTGGGATGATCGTAGTCGATATTTGGCGCAGGACGTCCCGTCGACCGCGCGATCGCGGTCGCGAAACTGAGCGCCACACGGCCTTTCCGCATCTCCGGAAAGGCGACCGTGCCGTAGCCCTTTCCCTTGCCGCTGACCTTCTGCTCTGTCGTGCGAATCGTGTAGACCGAACGCGTCAGGTCCCTGTTGCCCTGCAGCGCATTCATGGCCAGGTCGAGGTGGGCGTCGATGACAAGCATTGCGTTCTCCGGGGAGTGCGTATTACTGAACTGTTGAGGTTGCTTCAGAAATGGGGGGCCAAACTAATGCACGGTTACCAGTGTTGCCTGCAAAAGCGTCTCGGTCTCCCGCGCCGCAGTCTTTGACCGGCGAAAGCGCGCACGAAATCCCTGGGGCGTGAGAATCCCGCCGCCTTTCACGCCCCACCGCTTCCTGGAGGGCCGCCATTTCAGGTCGGCGGGACCTGCAATCTGCGCCACCGTTCTGTTACATTGCCGGAATCTGCAGCCGCCTTTCGACCTGCATACTGGCGCTGTTCAGCACGGTGACACCGTTCTCGCCGCCAACATATATGCTCCCGCCCTTCTCCAGCATACAAAGGGCCGGCGTACTGCCCTCAACCTGTGACCAGGCCGAGCCGTCCTGCGAGCTCCACAGCTGCGTGTCATCGCTCAGCAACCAGCTGGCCGAACCGCCGCCATTACCCGCGGAGGCACTCTCCGTCCCGTTTGCCAGGGCAATCAGCGCGTTCACCTGCTCCGGTGCCTCGTGTACCGCATCAAACGAACGGCCCCCGTCCTTCGACCGCCACAGTCCGCCTGCCTCGGTACCGGCTAGCACCAGCCCGCTGCAATGCACGTCATGCGCAACCGCCACAGTCTGGTAGGCCGCGTCAGCCGATTCGCTGCGCTTCCACCCCAGCCCCGCATTCGGCGAACGGTAGATGCCCTCCTCCGTCCCCGCAAACACCACTTGCCAGCGCGGCCACGCGGCCTCGTCCATCGGCGGCGCCCACGCCAGCGTCAGAACCGTCAGGTTTCGTAATCCGAAATTGCTCGGCATCCAGCGCAGGCCCCGATCCCGGCTGCGAAGCACACCGTCACCCTCGCTGCCAGCCAGGATTACACCCGAATCGTCGTAGTCCGGCGCCGAGGCAAATGTGAGCACAGCCGAATCCGCGCCCTCCTGCCACGCCGCCTGCCACTGCTCCGCACTGTCCAGGAGATAGGCCACGCCGAAGGGCGCGCCGCCGGTAAAGATGCGGTCCCCGAGACTACAGGCCGCGGTCAACCTTTCCTGCGGCTGCGGCGTGGGTGTCAACTCCTCCTCGCCGACGGCAAACAGGCCATAGGGACCGGCCGCCCAGATACTTCCTTCATGTTCAGAAAGAGAGAGAATAATCGACATCGTTTACGGTTCCATACTTTCTGTTGGATCTTTGTGAAATACGATCGTATTGGTGCCCAATGCCATCAGAGCGCCACTGACGGCCGTCTCCAGCACCGCGGTTTGCACGCCCGTGACATCCACCAGGCCCGTTTCCTGGGCCTTGACAAGCTTCTTCTTGACAACATCATACGCATAGTCCGGCCCGGCCTCTTCCAGGCGAAGGGCCGCCACCGAAGGAGATTCGATGCCCGCGTTCTGGACTATCTGCAGGAAAGGCGCGCCCAGCGAATCCTTCAACACTTTGACGCCGACGTTTTCTTCGCCGTCCATCTCAAGTGTATCCAGCGCTCTGCGTGCGTGCACAAACGCCGCGCCGCCGCCCGGCACGACGCCGGTCCTGTGTGCCTGCGAGGTGGCAGTCAGCGCCCGCTCAGACAGAGCCGAAACGATATCGCGCTCATGCTTAAGATTGGTCCCGACCTTCAGCACACCCATGCCGCCGGTGAGCGCAGCCAGGCGGTTGATGATGTCATCGCGCTCATCATCATCCACACGCAGGCCCTCAAGTCGTATGCGCAGCTGATCGACCGTCTCCCGCATCTCGGCAATGCGGCTCTGATACGGCTGCAGCTGCATCATCTTGCGGTCAACCTGGATCCGCATCGCTTCGCCCAGGTCGGCCTCTTTGGCATTCGCCGCGTACGCATAGTAGTTGCGGCCCAGAATATTGGCCCCCGTAAGCGTCGTCAGATCCTGGAAAGCCATGCGCCTCGGGTCGCCTATCTCCTTCAGCTGGATGCCGAGAATAGATAGCTTCTTCTTCTCCTCGGTCTGGTTGCGCACCATCACATGCAGCGCCTCCTCCTTGATATGGGAGGCAATAATGACAAGAGACTTCTTACCCATCTTCATCGCCAGCTCGATCAGCGCAACCGTCTCACCCGCCTCAGAGAGCGTGTCATCGACAAGGGCAATCGCCGAATCGCCGTAGATGGCCCATTTGCGGATCGGGTCTGTGTAAAGATGGAAACTGGCGATCTCGGCCTTGTAATTGGCCCCGGCATGGTACTCGCGCGCCAGATAAGGAGCCACAAACTTCTCGACCGAAACGCGTGCGTCCGGGCCGAGCAGATAGCTCAGCTCCCCAATCGTTGCCGCCAGGTCCCGATCCTTGACAACCGTCAGAGCCACCACCGAAAGGTCGTCTTCAGTTTCTACCGGTGACGCCATTTCAGCCAGCTCCTGGCGTATGGCCGCCGTGGCCGCTTGCAGACCGATTTCCAGCTCTCGGTATCCGATGCCGGCCGTAATCATCTTCAAGGCCTGGAGGTAGATCTCCCGCGTCAACAAAGCCGTGGCCGTGCCGCCGTCCCCCACCTGGCCCGCAATCCGCCAAACGATATGACGCATCAACATCGCGCCCACGTCCACGCGCGGGTCTCCCAGGCTGAGTATCCGGCGGACCGCAGTTGCCGCGTCGTCCAGCAGCTCCGGGCCCCGCGTGCCGTCCCGCTCATGCACTACGTGCCCGCCGACCGGGCCGAGGGTCGGCGCCAGCAGATCGGCGATGCTGTTGATGCCGCTGCTCAGATTCTCGTGCGTCTCTTCCGGACCGGCGACCGCGGCCCTGTAGTTTTTTATGCGTTCCAACTTTACACCTCGATTACTTTCCGTGTGCCTTGGCTTCCCTTCCTGATCGTCTCTTCTACAAGTCCGTCGCAATAAGGATTATGACCACAAATGGGCATATTTCAAGCCGCTGCCGGTGTTGAACAAAACCACCGTTTCGTCTCCCTGAAGCCAACCTGATTCCAACAGCCGCTTCTGACCGGCCAGCGTCGCCGCCCCCTCCGGAGCCGGAAAAACGCCCGTATGCCGTCCCATCTGCTTGGCGCTGCTCAGCATCTCTTCGTCGGTGACCGCAAGGGCAACCCCGCCGCTTTCCCGCACCGCCTCGAGAATCAGGAAGTCTCCCACCGCCGCCGGAACGCGCAGTCCGTCCGCAACCGTCTTTGCGCCCTCCCACGCCTCGGCAAACTCATCCCCCTGCTCAAACGCGCGCACCATCGGCGCGCAGCCGCTGCTCTGCACACTCACCATTCGCGGCCGTTCGCTTCCAATCAGGCCCAACTCCTCCATCTCGTCAAACGCCTTCCACATGCCCACCAGCCCGGTGCCGCCGCCCGTCGGATAGATAACTACATCCGGCATGCGCCAGCCAAGTTGCTCAACCACCTCGTAGCCCATCGTCTTCTTGCCCTCTATCCGGTAGGGCTCCTTCAGCGTGCTGACATCAAACCAGCCTAACGCCTCGACCTTCTCCCGCACCTTCGCCCCACAATCGGTGATCAGGCCGTCTACTAGCGTTACCTGCGCCCCTAAATTGCTGCACTCCACGCGAAACGCTGCCGGCACGTCCTCAGGCATATAAACATGGGCCGGCAGGCCCGCTTTGGCGGCATACGCGCTCATCGCGCCTGCCGCGTTGCCCGCGCTTGGAATCGCCAGATCCGCCGCCCCCAACTCGTAAGCGCGGCCCACCGCCATTACCAGCCCTCTCGCCTTAAAGCTGCCGGTCGGGTTGAGCGACTCATCCTTGATTAACGTTTCAGAGCATCCGATCTCACTGCCCAGCGTCCGCGCGCAGACCAGGGGCGTCCACCCCTCACCCAGCTTGAGCTGAGCCGCACGCGTCCGCACCGGAAGCACCTCACCGTACCGCCACAACGATGCTTCTCGCTCCCGCAAGGAATCCCGCGTTAGCGTCTTAGCCGCTTGCCCAAGATCGTAGCGAGCCAGCAGCGGCTTCTCGCAGGCCGGGCACAGATTAATCAACTGTTCCGAGTCGTACGCCTCACCACACCGGCTGCACGCAAGATGTGTGAGAGTAGAGCAGGTTGCTGCCATTCTTCATGTCCGGTAGGTGGATGCCGTCCGACGTAAGCAAGGAGAACATCGTGCGCTGTCTTCTATCGACATATGAAAAGGAGCAGCGGCACAGGGGCGCCGACTGCCTGCACAATTGTACTTCTCTTCCCACAAGTAAGCAAAAAATGCCGTACAGATTTCGCCAAGGCCATTTTCCCCCAACAACTCTTCCCTACCACTCTGGTAAATCGGATACGTCGCGGTCGCCCAACACCGCCTGCCCCCATTTCCTGTCGCCAGCCACTGACCACTGACTACTGACCACCGACCACTGCAGTTCGTGCGGTCGGGCCTTCGGCCCTCCCTTGTGCGGGGGGATTCCCCCCGCAACGCCCCCCCTTTGGCTAACCCACCGTGCTCACTCTCCTCCACCGTCTTCTCTACCCAACGGTTTCTTCTCCCGCCCTCGCCGTCTCAAGCCACTGACCACTGACCACTGACCACTGACCACTGACCACTGACCACTGACCACTGACCACTGACCACTGACCACTGACCACTGACCACTGACCACTGACCACTGACCACTGACCACTGACCACTGACCACTGACCACTGACCACTGACCACTGACCACTGACCACTGACCACTGACCACTGACCACTGACCACTGACCACTGACCACTGACCACTGACCACTGACCACTGACCACTGACCACTGACCACTGACCACTGACCACTGAAGTTAGACGTCCAAACTTGGCATCAAGTTCACAGCCAGTGGTATTCTCCCTTGGCGCCTCCAGATATTGACCGTTCTCTCTAGCCGAAACTTTCTCCGTCCGCAGCCGTATGTACAGTTGAGGAGACGCTATGCAATTAATGGTAGAGGCGCGCAACCTGCGAAAAACCTATAAACGCCCCGACGGCTCCACCATAGAAGCCGTCAAAGGCGTGGACCTTGAAATCCGCCAGGGCGAAATCTTCAGCCTGCTCGGCCCCAACGGCGCCGGCAAGACCACCACCATCTCCATGATCAGCGGCCTGGTCGAGCCAACCGAGGGGGATGCAACAATCGGCGGCTTCTCCATCACGAAACAGCCGATGGATGCCAAGGGCCTGATGGGCTTCGTTCCCCAGGAAATCGCCCTCTATCCCGATCTCAGTGCCCGCCAGAACCTCACCTTCTTCGGCAAAATGTACGGTCTGGGCGGAAAAGCGCTCAGTCGCCGCGTCGATGAACTGGTCGAATTCGTAGACCTGTCCGACCGCCAGAACGATCGCATCGACACATTCTCCGGCGGCATGAAGCGTCGCATCAACCTCGCAGCCGGTCTCCTCAACAGCCCTCCGCTCATCTACATGGACGAGCCCACCGTCGGCATCGATCCCCAGAGCCGACGTCGCATCCTTGACACCGTCAAACTGCTGCGTGACGAAGAGAGCATGACCGTCCTTTACACCACCCACCTGATGGAAGAGGCCCAGGAGCTGAGCGACCGTGTCGGCATCATGGATCACGGCGAGATCATCGCCTTGGGGACCCAGGCCGAACTGACCCAGGAGGTTGGCGAAGAGGACCGGCTGGAATTCACGATTGGCGCACAGGAAGTTGCCGAAGCGCTCTTGGAACGCATCCAACAGGAGACCGTAGGCGTCACCCGTATTCTCCACAACCCGCCGGAGCAGCTCAGCGACGAAAGCAGTGAGTCTACACCCGGCCGACTGACAATCTTCGCCAAACGGGGCCGCACCGCGCTCCCCCAGATAATCCAAGCCCTCGACGCTGCTGGCGTAGAAATCCAATCGGTAGCTGTACGCGAGCCAGACCTTGAAGCGGTCTTCCTGGCACTGACCGGCCGCGCACTGAGGGACTAACGCCCGGACACGTCCCCTCAGGGCTGACCGCCTGCGTGACCTCCCCTGAAGGGCCGCCTGAGACCACCGCCCCTCCCATTCACTGCAGACCGCCTTGTAAGATGCGCAAGATTCTCGCCTTCGCCTCCAAAGAACTATACACAGCCTTTCGCGATCGCAATCTGATGCTCCTCATGTTCGCGACGCCGCTGGTACTGTCCACCATCATCGGGCTGGCCTTCGGCGGCATCGGCGGCAACGAAGACTCCGAACTTCCTGATTTCGCCGACATTCCAGTCGCCGTAGTCAATCTCGACGAAGGTGTCGACACGCAAGAGGTCATCACTTTGCCGGACCAGTTTGGCAACCTGGATGCGCTGCCCTTCGGTCCCGACGATCTCGCCAACGCCTTCAACCAGGCCGGCATCGGTCCGGACCAGCTCTCCCAGGACGGCACTTCACTCAACTTCGGCGATCAACTTGCCGCCATTCTTCTGTCCCAACCGGTCGAAGGCGCCGGCGCCTCCCCTGTGGCAGGATTCGATCTGACCGAGTTGGGATGCAGTCTGCTGGACGAATCCGAGCCAACCGGCCCTTCTTCTCTTGCGGCAGCAGGGACCCTGGACGATCTGCTGGATGCCACCTCGCTTGACAATGCCGACCAGGCCCGCGCCGCCGTAGACAACGGCGACTTCGCCGCCGCGGTCATCATCCCGCCAGGCTTCAGCCGCCGAATTATGCCCCACTTTGCCTTCGACGAAGACCTCAGACTCCGCACCCAGCCCCCCGGCGAAGACGGGGCCGTCGAAGTGTACGCCAATAATGGTCGGCCAATCTCGGCGCGCATTCTCCACAGCCTGGTCGCTGGGATCGTGAATCAGTTTGTGCGCGTCAGCGTTGCAATCGGTGCAACCCTTGAGACATCCGTCAACACCCTAGCGGAAAGTATCGGCCGCGGCGATATCGACTTGAGCACAGTTGACCTGCCCGCGTCCGTGGCCGCTCTGCAAGCCTTGGATGCAACCGTACTCGAACCCCTTGGCTGCCTGATCACCCCCGGCGCCAACAACATCACCGTCGCCCAGCCGCCGTTGGAACCCATTCAGGAAGCGCCCCGCTTTGCCCGCGCCATCGTCCCGATCGGCGCATCGCAGGCGGTCTTCTTCGCCCTCTTCACCGGCGTCTTCGGCATCCATTCCATCTACGAAGAGCGCAAGTACTGGACCCTCCAGCGCCTGATCGTATCACCCACCCCTCGCATCTTCCTGCTGGCAGGCAAGCTGCTCGGAAACCTGGTCACCGTCTTCCTGCAGATACTGATACTCCTGGCCGCCCTGACCCTGATCGCCTCATTCGTCATCGGCCAGCCAACTTTGATCTGGGGAGCCAATTTTACCGCGATCATCGCTGTGACACTGGCGCTTGCCCTCTGCGTATCCGGCCTGGGCGTATTTGTCGTCGGTCTGGCAAAAACGCCGGAACAGGTTACTCTCTTCGGTCCGATGATAAACATTGCTCTGGCCGTCGTGGGCGGCGCCTTCGGCTTCGCACTGCCCGATCAGGCCGCCAGATTCTCGCTCATCTACTGGGGCGTCGATGCATTCATGCAACTGGCCAATGCCCAGACCGATTTCGCAGTCAACCTGCTTGTCCTTTTTGGTCAGGGAACCCTTCTCTTTCTGGTGGGAGCATGGCTCTTCAAGCGTCGCATAGATCTGTAACCTCCCGCACGACATACGACTGACGCCAACTGCGCAAAACAGCACTCCAGACAGCCTTCGGCAATGCGATCAATCCTGACCATTATCTTCAACGATCTGAAAATATTCTTCTCGCAACGGGGCAATCTTCCCGGCCTGCTCGTCATACCTGTCCTCCTCACTCTTGTAATCGGTTGGAGTCTCGGCCAAATCGGCGGCGACAGCGGTCCGACCCGGCTGCGTGTCGATCTGATCGATCTTGACCAGTCTCCACTTTCCGCCGAACTGATTGAGCACCTCCGCGCCGCCAACGACGCCCTCGTGCTGTGTCCGCAGGACAATGATGCTGACGACTATTGCAGGCTTGACGAGGAACCTCTGCAACTGGACCGCGCCGTCGAACGCGCCCGTTCAGGTACTTCAGGTGCCCTCATCGTCATCCCCGCCGGTTATGCTGCCGCCCTGGAAGAATTCGAGAGAGCTGACATCGAATACTATTCGCTGTCTGACCCACTGCAGCCAGACCCCGTTCGGCAAAGCTTGGACGCCGTCCTCCAGCGCGCCAGCAGCGCCTCCATGACCACCGGCGTGGCCGGCGCCCTGCTGGACAACTTGACATCAGCTATAGATCTGCCGCCTCTCGCCGCCGAAACGCGCGCAGGCTTCCTGCGCACGCTCTATCTGCGCTCGCAACAGTTGCTGACAGAGCAGCCGGCCCCCGTCCGTTTCCGAGTCGCCGACACAGCCGGCGACGGCGAAGACGGCTCCATGAACGGCTTCAACCAGTCCGCGCCCGGAATGGGATCCCTGTACGTCATGTTCACCGTCTTGGGAGGCATGGCCGTCCTCCTGCGCGAGCGCCGTCAGTGGACACTCCAGCGCCTGTTGGCCCTCCCTCTTTCCCGTGCACAGATCCTCGGCGCCAAGATCGGCGTCTACTTTTCCCTCGGTATGATTCAGTACTTCATCGTTTTTGCAGTCGGCGCCGCCCTCGGTATGGACTTCGGCGCCAATCCTGCCGCAATTCTCGCGGTCATGGCCGCCTTCGTCCTCTGCATCACCGCCCTAACCTTCGCCCTCGCCCCCTGGATTACGAGCGAAGGCCAGGCCAGAGGCCTTGTCCTCCTACTGTCGCTGTCGCTCGCTCCCTTGGGCGGTGCCTGGTGGCCGCTCGAAATCGTCCCCCAATTCATGCAGACCATCGGCCACCTCTCCCCCGTCGCCTGGGCCATGGACGCATTCCAGGACCTAATCTGGTACAACGGCGCCTTCACCGACGTCCTCCCCGAAATAGGAGTCCTTCTCGCCGCCGCCGCCGTCCTGTTCACCATCGGCATCCGCAGCTTCAAATACGAGTAATCGCCAGAAGCCTCCCGCGCCCCCAACAAATCCCCGTAGGGGCACCCCTTGTGGGTGCCCTTTTTGCACGAGCGATCTCCCACTGCCCGCGTGCCTCCCCAAATCCCCGTAAGGGCACCCCTTGTGGGTGCCCTTCTTATGCACGAGCGATTTCACAAAGCCCGCGCCTCCCCAAATCCCCGTAGGGGCACCCCTTGTGGGTGCCCTTGCCCAACTTACATTCCAAATATTGGATGCTCGTGCAGACAGACCGCGCGACCCGGTCTGCTGCCCGCGACGCACAAGAGCTCTTACTGACAAATCTCGCTGATCATCCCTGCTTGATAGAGTGCGACGAATTCCGGCTTCTCTGCTATGATTGGATTGAATGCCCTCTGCAGCATTTGCACCGGCCGCAAAGAAAGTCACTGTCGAAATGTGAAATTTCAAGTACTGAATTTCTCTATGCCAGTCGTAGAACCGACCGGTTTACACCTATGAATTCTCAGGACAAGTATGCAGCATCCCCTGAAATCGAATGCAGGGCAGGCGTGATGGGCGGAGATCCATGTATCGCCGGCACGCGTATTCCAGTCTGGCTCCTGGTAGTGGCCAGGCGAATTGGAAGTAGCGACGAGGATCTGCTCAAGGCCCATCCGACCCTAAGCGCCGAGGATCTGACAAATGCTTGGGCTTCCTACCGTTTGAATCGAATTGAGATTGAACAACGGATAGCGGAAAACGAGGCCGCATAGGAAACTCCTGACTATCCCCAGAGCAACGCTTTCCTCCGTGCGAAATAGCTGCTCAACTCGGTCCGCCTTTCCTCCTTTCCCAAACAAACTATCATGTCAGAGTCCGAACAAGGCACAAGTTCACTGCCAAACACAAGGGACTTCGCCGGCCAACCGTCCAGCGCATACGCCGCCGCCGGCGTAGACATAGAAGCCGGCAACCGCGCCGTCGATCTGATGAAGGCCGCCGTGCGCTCGACCTTCACGCCCAACGTACTCGCCGACGTCGGCAGCTTCGGCGGTCTCTTCGCCCTCACCGACCTGCCCTCCCAGCCCCTGCTCGTCGCCTCCACCGACGGCGTCGGCACCAAAGTCAAGCTCGCCGCACAGCACAACCGCTGGCAAGGTATCGGCCGCGACATCGTCAACCACTGTCTCAACGACATCCTCGTCCAAGGCGCGCGCCCGCTCTTCTTCCTCGACTACATAGCCGCCGACAAGCTCGTGCCCGAAAACGTCGCCGCCATCGTTACCGGTATGGCCGACGCCTGTCAGGCCGCCGGCTGCGCCCTCCTCGGCGGCGAAACCGCCGAAATGCCCGGCGTCTACACACCCGGCTCCTGCGACGTCGCCGGAACCATCGTCGGACTGGTAGACCGGCACGCCCTCCTTCCCCGCACACAAGAATTGCAACCGGGCGACCTCCTGTTCGGTCTCCCCAGCAGCGGCCCCCACACCAACGGCTACTCTCTCATTCGCCGTATCCTCACCGACCGCGACCTGAGCCAGCAGCTGGAAGACGGCCAAACGCTGCTCGACGCCGTACTCGCCCCCCATCGCTCCTATCTGCCTGCCGTGCACGCCCTTGAGGAGGCCGGCGTCATCATCAAAGGGCTAGCCCACATCACCGGCGGCGGCTTCGCCGATAATCTGCCCCGCATACTACCGTCTGGACTGCGTGCTCGTATTGACCGCAACAGCTGGGACGTGCCGCCACTCTTTCGCCGCCTGCTGATCTGGAGCGGTATGGAACGCGCCGAAGCCTACCGTGTATTCAACATGGGTATCGGTATGGTGGTTGTCATCGCCCCAGGACAGGCGAGTTCCGCCCGGAGCGCGCTGCCCGATGCTGTCTTTGTCGGAGCGCTGGCAGGCAGCGACCGGGCCGAACCTGATGTGGAAATGCTTGGATGACGCACAGACACTAAAGCCGCTAGCCTGTTACTCCCCGTCCCAGGCAACTGCAATAGTGGAGGGCAGAGCCGAACAACAAATGGGAATAGTGCCGATTCACAGTCGCAGACGGTATGAAGCGGATATGTAAGCGACTACGTCAGCAAGCCGAAAGGTAACTCCATGACCACCGACCTCGTCCAACTCACATACAAAGGCACTATCGCCACCATCCTCCTCAACCGCGCCGACAAGCTCAACGCCCTCAACGCAGAGATGCTGGCCGCCCTCGAATCCTACGCCGACGAGTTGGACCGCAACCAGGACGTACGCGTCGTCCTCCTTACCGGCGCCGGCAGAGCCTTCTGTGTCGGCGCCGACATCTTCGAATGGAGCGACCTGTCTCCCCTCGAGATGGGCCGGCGCTGGATCCGCGACGGGCACCGCATCTTCGCCCGCTACGCCCAGCTACCGCAGCCCGTCATCGCCGTGCTCAACGGCTACACCTTCGGCGGCGGCCTCGAGCTGGCCCTCGCCGCGGACCTGCGTCTGGCCGCAGAGGGGGTGCAGCTCTCTTTCCCGGAAGTCAAATTGGGCATCATTCCCGGCTGGGGCGGCACGCAGCGTCTGGCACAGCTCGTCGGGCCAAGCCGGGCTAAGCAGATGATCTTCACAGGAGAACGTGTGTCAGCCGAACAGGCTGAAGAGTGGGGACTTGTGAACGAGGTAGTGCCTGCGGACCAGCTGGCCGATCGCGCCCTCGAACTGGCCGGATCCATTGCCGCCAACGGCCCGGTCGCCGTCCAAATGACCAAACAGCTTATCGACGCCGCCAATCCTGCCAGCGCAGATAACGGTGTCATCCTCGAAACGCTCGCCGGCAGCCTTGCCTCCTACACCGCCGACGCCCAGGAAGGCGTCTCCGCCTTTCGCCAGCGCCGCCAACCCAAGTTCAGCGGGCGTTGAGTGAGGTCAATAAACCCAATCCCTGGCGAAAAAAGGGCACTATCTACGTCAATCCAGGTCAACTACCTCACCGCAATAGGGGCACCTCACCGGTGCCTTCGCCTCCTCCTCCAACGCCTCCATAAAACCCGACCCCAAAATGCCCGCCGGCAGCGCAAACAGCCCAATTCCCACGATCGCAATGACCCCCGCCAGCAGACGCCCCGCCGACGTAACCGGGAACACATCCCCATAGCCCACCGTTGTCAACGTGATTATGCTCCACCACATCGCCTTCGGAATGCTGGCGAACTCCTCCGGCTGCGCCCCGTGTTCCGCAAAAAACATCAATGATGAAGTGATCACCAGCAGCAGGAAGAGAACCGACACCACTGCCGTCAGGTCGCCCCGTTTCGTGTGCAACACCTTGCCCAGTGTGCGCAAGCTGGAAAAGTACCGGCCCAGCCGTACGATGCGCGCCAGCAGCCGCACCAGCCGCAGGAACCGCAGGTCGAGTCCTTGCAGATTCACAAAGGAGACAAGGTACACCGGCAGAACCGCCATCAGGTCAATCAGCGCCAGCGGAGAGACCATGTACCGTAGTCGACCCTTCACTGGATGGGCGTACCTCGGATCCTCTGTGCAGGTCCAGACCCGCAGCACATACTCTACCGAAAAGATGCCGACCGAGGTGACTTCAAAAAGGTGAAACGCCCGCGGAGAAATGAGATGGATCCCCTCCACTGTCCCCACGATAAGGGCGACGACATTCAGAGTGATCAGCGTGATCAGAAAGATGTCGAAAATCTCGCTGGCGCGGTGGCCGGGCGCCGCCTCCTCGATAATTTCGTAGATGGTTTTCTTTAGGGATGTCATCTGACGATTAGACCGGAAGGGACTAGGCAACTCCCATAGGAGGTTCACATGACTGGACGGAAAGGAAACATTCTCTGCGGGAATTGGAGAGGGCTTCAGACCTTGAGAATGGGGGTGGCGTCCCCTGAGGACAGAAACAAGACGAAAAAAAGACGCCTGCCTTACCGTCCGGAAAAAGAGGCGTCTCAAATGGTCAGCTTACACAAAATCCACTACATTTTCAGGTGGGCGAGGAGGGACTCGAACCCCCGACCTCACGGATGTGAACCGTGCGCTCTAACCAGCTGAGCTACTCGCCCAAAAAAGGACTTCATTCGCCAGGAAATGGCCTCTTCAGGAGCAGACCAGAGTATAGCACCGACCCCGAATTTGGCAAATCTGGGCCAACATAGCAAAATCAAAACGACAAAAAACTGTCACCGTTTTCTGAACCAATGCCGCGTCCCTGGTCGCGCCCTAAACGAGCTTTAAACCAACCTCATGCCCCGCTTCAATCGCCACAGCCGGCTACTCTATCGTATCTTCTTCACCCTGGTAATCGCCGCCGGCCTCTTCGGCTGGTTCTACGCCTCCGGCAACTGGCAGCCCGACCCGTCCACGTTTGAAGTCGCTACACTGACCGGCGACGCAGACCTGATCGATCTAATCGCCGGCTTCATCGAGGACGCCATCCAGGTATTCCAGGACATCACCGGTTAGCCGCCGCGATCCTTACCCCTTCTAGCCCTCGCCTTCCGGGGCGTGTATGCACATCTGGCCGTCCCGTGCATTCAAGTACCGGCACAGTTCGATATAGGCGGGACGGAATGTAGGCGGTCCGCAACACGGGCTGGGCTCCATAATTCCCCACCAGAACTGCTCCTCATCCTCAGGATCGCCGTCGCTCAGCCACGCCAGGTTCGGCATCGTGATCAAGCTCATCAAGCCTATCCACGGGCGCCAGTTGGCCTCCGCCCATTCGTACGCGCGCCGCAGATACTCGGCCTGCACGTCGAAATCGATACCCGCGTCCCTGCCATGCCATTTGTAGTTTGGATTCACAGGATCTGAGGTCCAACCGAACTCCAGTAAGACGATTTGCTTGTCGGTGTCCCCATACCGCTCCATGATCGCCCGGATATCCTCTACGTGACGGAAACTGAAAAACCGGTGCCCCCCGTACCTCTCGTCCGTTACCGCGACCTCGGGGTCCAGTTCCGGTGGCGCTGCAAACCCTACCCCATGGACCCCCAGCGCATCGAAGTAACCCTCGCTGCTTCCCCCCATCGCCTCATACATCTGCTCGTAAAACACATGGTCCGGCATCGCGTATTCATTATCATCGCCCGTCGGCGCCATCCCCGCGCTGATCACGATGGCATTGGGATTCGCCTGCTTTATCGCCGCATACGCCCGGCCCAGAAAATAAACGTATTCAGCAGGGTTCGGGCGCTTGTGCCCCCACTCACGGCTCAGATTCGGTTCATTCCAAATCTGATAGGCCTGAATACAACCAACCGCCCCCGGTTTGCAACTGTACCGGCTGGCCAGCGCAAAAACATAGTCGGCGAAGTGATCCGCGCTCGCAGGAGGAAGACCTGCCCAGAAATCCCTCTTCTGTGGATCGATCGAGATCCGCGCCAGGAGCTTCATTTTGCCGCTGTTAACCTGCTGGACAAGCCTGTCCGAAAACGACCAGTCCAGATGCCCTTTTCCGGCCCCCTCGATGTTCTCCCAGGCAAAAGTCTGCTTGACCCAGTGAAAACCGCCCTCGCGCAGTAGGTCCAGGTCCCGCTCCGCCACCTCCGGTCTCCACCAGAGGAAGGCCTGCGTACCGAAATCAGGGCTCTCCATCGTCGCCGGCAGGAATACGCCTTCGCCACCCTCTCCCGCTTGCGGCGACTCCGTCTCTGCCTGCTCTTCCGTCGCCGTCGGCGTGGCCGTTTCCTCCGGCTCAGGCGTAGGTGTCGGCGGTTCGCTGGTCACCGTCGCAGTGGGGGGGACCGGTGTATCCGTCGGCGCCTGGCTCGTCTCGCCGGCCGGCGTTGACGTCTTTGTCGGCGTTGTCGTCGGCCCGCTGTCAGACCGATTGCAGGCGGCCAGGGAAACCAGAGAGAGCAGAAGTATTCCGATGAGCAAACGGGGTTGCAGGGTCATTGAAAAGCCCTTGGAAAGGATGTGGCTGAAATATATTCGAGATTTACCGTACGTCCGCGCCAAAGGGGGCCCTCAAGGATGGAATCTCCCGCCAGGGAGCCGTCACACTCAAGGAACGCGCGCCATTGCAAAACGAACTGCTCCAAGCCCTCAAGCCCGTTGCAGTGACTACGATCTGTGCCGGAGGAGGCAGTCTTATTGTAAGTGAGAATGAAGATTATGAAAAAATATTCTTCGAAACCGAATTATACCTGGCGCTGTTCGGCTTCCCTGGCAATAATGGCGTGCCAGGCGGGGCGCATAGCCGAATCCTGTTCAGACGCCTGCCCCGCCTCGTGTCAGATCCTCCACTCACCGGGTGATCTCCCACGCCAAATGCTGGATTTCAGGCATTATCAGCTTCTCCATCGCCAACCTGACCGCATTCGTCGATCCCGGCAGGCTGATTATCGCGCAGCCCCGGTATGTGCCGGCTGTGGCGCGACTGAGCATCGCCGCTGCCCCCACCTCGTCGTAACTGAGCATGCGGAAAATCTCACCAAATCCCGGCAACTCCTTTTCCAGCGCCCGCGATAGCACGTCATAGGTGCGGTCCCGCTTGCTAACGCCCGTGCCGCCATTGAATACAATGACCTGCGCCCCACTGCCGCTGAAATCCTCCAGCGCCGCCGCAACCTCTTCCGGCTCATCACGCACGATTCGGTAAGCGGCCACCTGATGGCCGCCCGCCTCTACCATCTCGCGGATAGTCTGGCCGCTGCGGTCCGTTTCCGGCGTGCGTGTATCGGAGACGGTCACGATCGCAAAGACGATGCTGCCCTTTTCTTCTTCCGCCTGCCGCCGATGCTCTTCGGAGCTCATCCCATTCGTCATGTTTCACCCTCTCATCACCTATATGTTAATGAAAACGCGCGAAGATTACAAGGCGCGCAGAGGTTCGCGCGCATCCCAAATTATTGTGTCGATTCGTAGCGCCCTGTTTTGCGGGCCAGAATACCGGCAATGTTTCAGCCACAACTGATTCGCGACGCTGACTGCAGTGAGCCCAGGTGTTTCTCACTCTTCTCTCCTCTTCACAATCAGCCCCAATCAACTGCCGCAGTAACTGACCACTGACTACTGACCACTGATCACTGACCACTGCAGTTGCGCGGGGGGATTCCCCCCGCACCGCCCCCCTTCGTCTGCCCGACCGCCATGGACAATCGGAACGGTTGAGACACCGACCGGTGTTCGAACCCCCAATCGCTTCGGTAGGGGCAGGCCTTGTGCCTGCCCTGTGCCCCCTAACTGACTGACCTCCCGCTGCAGCCAGGCTTGGCGCCTGCCCTGCGTCTCTCCTAGAGCCGGTAAACAATTCCAGCCATCGCCGGCATGATCTCCCCGCCAGACTGTTCCCACCCCAAAGCTGGGTTGCACCCCTACTGACCAATAAATTTTGGCATGGATCGATCGGTCTGCTATAATCCGATTCTGTTCTGAAAACGTTTCCAGAAACCTGATTAATACCCCTGTTTCATTCTGCCAGCAATTCCATTTAATAACTGATGTTACGCAGTCGTTGCCTTGTGCCAGTTGGACCCAGTGCGTATTTTCGCCGCATCTGCGTGACATGAGCTACTGATTCGCCGCAAATCCCTGTCGTTCAGCATATCACGGCAGACATGTTTTCCAAGACCAACTCTTTCGTGTTCATTTGTCTATCTACTAAGTGAACGCGATTCATCCCTACACGTTCAACCCATCACTTTCCTTGGAGGAAAACAGTGCAACAAAAAAGAATGAGTCGAAGAAGCTTTTTACAGCTGGCCGCGGGCAGCTCGGCAGTCGCCGCGTTAGCCGCATGCGCGCCGCCGGTGCCGGCCACCGGCGGTACAGGCGCATCCGCCGAGCCAATTACCCTGAACTTCTTTAACCGGGGCGGTCAGTTCATTGAGAACGTTATGGACCAGCAGATGTCCCTGTACAGGGAGAGCAACCCCAATATCGAGTTCGAAATTAACGCCGTGGCCGGCGCCTCCCATCAGGAAGCCCTCCTGATCATGATCTCCGCCGGCACTGGACCGGACATGTGGTTTGACGCCAACCGCACCACCGGCCCCCTCACACGCAAGGGCGTGACCACCAATCTTGAACCCTACTTTGAAGCGGATCCTGATTTTAGTGAAGACGATTATGTCGAAAACGTCTGGATCGCCCAAACCTACGACGGCGCTCGCTGGGGCATCCCCTGGGACAGTGGCGCGATGCTCATGGCCTTCAATATTGACCTGTTCGACGAGGTTGGCGTTCCCTATCCAGGGTCGAATGAATGGATGACTTGGGACGAAATTGTCGAGCTCGCCAAGGTTCTTACCTTCGACTTGGACGACAATTCAGCCAACGATTCTGATTTCGATCCCGCCCGCGTACGTCAGTACGGACTTAGGGCTGGCAAAGGTCACGGTCGCCCGACCTATATTTGGGCCAACGACGCTGAGATTATCGCTGACGACGGCACCATGCCTATGGATTCGGATGAATTCATTGAGGCGATGAACTGGTTGGCGGATTTGGGTCTGCAACACTATGTCAGTCCATCGCCGGCATACGAAGCCGCTGGCGAAATCAGCCTGCAAGCCGGCACCGTAGCCATGCAGCACATCGGCGTCTGGTCATTGGGCCGCATCAACCAGGCTGAGGTCAACTGGGGCACATTCCCGGTACCCTATAATAAGACGAAGACATCCTACGGCCACTATTCGCCCCTGTGCGTATTCTCCCAGACAGACTATCCCCAGGAATCCTACGATTTCATCTCCTGGGCCTGCCTCAGCAACGCAGGGCAGCAGATTCTTGTCGATCTGGGTATGCAGCAGCCAACCCGTAAAGATCTGCGCGAACAGTTCCTGAACAATACGGCGCCCCCCGCCAAGGAGTACCGCCAGGCCTTCTATGACGCGTTCGAGGACCAGGCAACGTTCCGCTGGCCCGGCGACACGATCGGCTCCTACTACGGTGGCTGGTATCAGACGATGCTGGATTACTGGGGACCGTATTTGGACCAACATTGGATCGGTGATGTACGCTGGGAAGATGTCGCCACAGAGGTGCGCCAAGGCTCTGAACATATTCTGCAAACTGGCGAAATTTCCTAAATGCAATCTTCACCTGCTCAGTCTACACCCGCAGCGCAGACCGAACGAGGTCTGCGCTTTTTCCATCGCCTCAGCTTCGAGGAGACCTTTTATGGCTGGCTGTTTATCATTCCAGCTGTGTTGGGGCTGCTGTTTTTCCGCCTCGGCCCAGTCTTCGCCAGCTTCTATCTGAGCTTCACCAAGTACGAAATCATCACCGCGCCCCGGTGGATCGGTTTCGCCAACTACACCAAACTGGTCACCGATGCCCTATGGCTGCGATCCATCGAGGTGACCTTGTGGTATGTGATTCTTTTTGTGCCTCTGTCCCTCACTTTTGCCTACACCGTTGCTCTGCTGATGAGCCGCGATGTGCGCGGGATCACAACCTATCGCACTCTCTGGTATCTGCCGTCAGTGGTGCCGGTGGTCGCCAGCGCGACCATCTGGCGTTGGGGCCTCAATCCGGAGTTTGGACCGATCAACTTTCCACTCAAGGTGCTGGGCCTGCCCGCCCCTCGTTGGCTGACCGACCCGGATTGGATCGTGCCATCCATTGTCTTTATCGGTCTGTGGGGGCTGGGCAACTCTGTGCTCATCTTCCTGGCTTCGATTACCAGTGTGCCCCGCACCTTCTACGAAGCCGCCGAAGTGGATGGGGCCAACAGCTGGGCCAGGTTCCGCCATGTGACCTTGCCCCTCACCTCTTCGATCATCTTCTACCAGCTGATTGTAACGGTCATCAATAGCTTTCAGGTCTTCGGTGTGGCCTACGTCCTCTTTGTATCGAATCCCTCTGCCTCCTCTGCCGGACCGAACAACGCCGCGCTCTTCTATGTGCTGTACATGTTCCGCAACGCCTTCGGATACTTTCGCAACGGCTACGCATCAGCAATGGCCTGGATTCTCTTCCTCGTGGTCATGCTGCTGACGATTATCCTTTTCTACAGTCAGCGGCGTTGGGTCTATTACGAAACGGAAGGGGGCGGCTCGTGACCGCTTTCCGTATCAGGCACACTGCCAGTCGCTTTCTGATTCATCTGACGTTGGCCGGTGGCAGCGCACTTATGCTGGTCCCGTTCTTCTGGCTGCTTTCTTCTTCATTGAAAGCGCCCCACGAAATCTATGTCTTTCCGCCTAAGTGGATACCCGATCCGGTCCGCTGGCTAAACTATCGCGAAGTGTTCGAGGTTGTGGCCGTCCTGCGCTATACAGCCAATACAATGATTGTCACGATCTTTTCTACGTTGGGCGTTATACTCAGCTCCTCTATGGCTGCCTATGGTTTTGCTCGCCTGCGCTTCAAAGGGCGGGATATAATGTTCGCCTTGATCCTCTCGACAGTGATGCTGCCCTACGTCGTGACGATGATCCCCGTCTACATTCTGTTCACGCGTCTGGGCTGGATCGGGACTTATCTACCCCTGATTGTGCCGGACTGGTTTGGTGGGCCGATTACGATCTTTCTGTTGCGCCAGTTTTTCCGCACAATTCCCTTGGAGTTGGAAGACGCGGCCCGCATCGACGGGGCCAGTCGTCCTCGTATTTTTGCCCAGATCATTCTTCCTCTGGCCCGGCCTGCGTTGACGGTCGTTCTCGTGTTGTCCCTGCTCTACAATTGGAACGACTTTCTGGCGCCGCTCATCTATCTGCATAAACGAGATATGTTTACACTGGCCTTGGGACTGAACGCACTCCAACACTTCGAGAGCGGCCTCGATTGGACCCACTACGTGATGGTGCTGGCCACTCTGATGGTGCTGCCGGTCATTGTTATCTATTTTCTCGCGCAACGGGCCTTCGTCGAAGGGATCGTCCTTACCGGGCTGAAAGGATAAGGACAATCTGTGAACAGCCACCAGCTCGGTGTTCATCTGATGGTGTGGAGTGGTAGTATCAGCACCGACGAGATGGCCCTTTTCCCGCTCATCAGCGAAATGGGCTACAACGGCGTTGAACTTCCCATCTTCGATCCAGCAGCCCTTGACATCACCGCTATCCGCCAGGCTTGCCTGCACAGTGGCTTGGCCTGCACCGCGTCCACAGCCATGCCCCCGGGACTCAGTCTTATCGATGACGAGCGCCGGGCACAAGGGGTCGCCTGGTTGCAGAACGTCGTGCGGACCGCGTCAGCCCTGGGCGCGGATCTCCTGTGCGGACCGATGGCCGTGCCTGTCGGGGAACTGCGGGGACGGGGATTTACCGGTCAGGAATTTGACAACTGTGTCCGATCTTTTCAGGAGGTCGGCGCTGTTGCCTCTGCTGAGGGCGTGACTCTGGCGCTCGAGCCGCTTAACCGCTTCGAGACCTTCATGCTCAATACGGTTCAGGATGGCGTCCGCCTGATGAATGCGGTGGATCAGCCGTCCGTGGGTTTGCTGCTGGATACCTTCCACATGCACATTGAGGAAAAGTCCACGCCGGACGCCATCCGCCGGGCCGGTATCCATATTAAACATTTCCATTGCAGCGAAAACGATCGCGGTGCTGTCGGAAGCGGACAGGTCGATTGGACCGGGGCATTTCAGGCGTTGGCAGATGTCCAATACAGCGGTTGGCTGGTGGTGGAGTCCTTCAACGCGATCATTCCGGAGCTGGCCGGCGCGACATGTATCTGGCGTCCCTTGGCCGAAAGCCCTTACGCGCTGGCGAATGAAAGCCTGTCTTTCCTCAACGGCAAAAATATTGCCTGAAACGTAAAGTGCAACAAGCGCATCTCACGTTTCATGGTCAACAGTTTTAGTGCTGAGATCTTATAAAATGTTCTCCCTCGATGTCCATTGCCACTTCTTTCCCAAAGCCTTCTTAGACGCGGCCCGCCGTCCGAACACGCTCCAATCCAAAATCGAACAGCGAGCCGATGGCCGGGAGCATCTGGTCTGCCCGGGTAACTTCGATCACCCGCTGACGCCTGATTTCTACGCGGCAGAGCAGATGTTGGCTGATATGGACAGCGCGCAAATCTCCATGGCCGCCATCTCCTCCGCGCCCCCCACGCTCTCTTACTGGGCAGAGGCCGACGCGGCCAGAGAACTGGCATCGCGCTTGAATGAGAGCATCGCCGAACGGGTGGCCGAATATCCCGAGCGGTTCCTGGGCCTGGCGACGGTTCCACTGCAGGACATTGCCGCGTCCGTTGCCGAAGCAAAACGAGCGGTCAATGAATTCGGGTTGCATGGCTTTCAGATCGGCTCCAATGTAGGTGGAAAAAATCTGAACCATCCTGACTATTTCCCTCTCTTCGAGACGTTTGCCGAACTAAACGCTCCCATATTCGTCCACCCGTATATCCCCGCGGGGGAGGAGCGAATGCAGGACTACTACTTGCACAATCTGCTGGGCATGGTGGTCGAGACTGGCCTGGCCATTGCATCGGTAATCTACGGCGGCATCCTGGAACGATGGCCAAATCTGAAAATCATTTTTGCCCATGCTGGCGGCGTCTTTCCATATGTTGTAGGGCGTATGGATCACGGCTACAAGGTGCGCTCCCAGGAGTGTGCCGCCGCCATTCCCCATCCACCTAGTCACTATTTGAGACAGGTCTACTTCGACTGCATGTCTTTTCACCCTTTGGCCTTGCGCTATCTGGTGGATATGGTCGGCGCCGATCATGTGTTGATCGGCAGCGATTATCCCTTCGATATGGGGCCCATCGGCGGCCCTGTCTCTGAGGTGCTGGCCAATCCCCATCTGTCGGATGATGAGAAAGAGCAGATCTGCGGCAAGACCGCGTCAACCGTCTTTGGGTTGACGAACCATCCATATGAGATCCCCGATTGAGAGAGTGAAATGTCCGCTATGAAACGGTACGAATTCGGAGTCGTTACCGATGAGATCGATCAGGACTTTGCCCGCGCCTGTTCGATCGCCCGCGAGGAGGGAATGTCCTACGTGGAGTTGCACAACCTGTGGGGCAAGCCGGTCCACGAGCTGACCGACTCAGAGTTGGATCGGGCACTGCGGCTCACCGAGGAGAACGGCCTGCGCACCCATCTGGTCTGTGGGATGTTTTTCCGGCCATTCTCTCTGGCCGATCTCTCCCTGGATGAGATGGAGAGCCATCCTCGCTTTCAAGAGCACATGGCACGCCTGGAGCGCTTCATCACCATTGCGCATAAATTCAAAGCGCCCAACATTCGCACGTTCGGCTTTACCCGGGATGTAGGCGGCGATAACCCTTCGCCCCGCTCCCCGGACGGTGGCGGTATCGATGAGGAAACTCTGGCTAAGATCGCCAAAGGCATCCGGTGCGCCTGCCAGCGGTTACAGGACGAAGGGCTGGTGTTGGCCCTGGAAAATGCCCGCTCTCTTTACGCCAATACCGGTGGCAACATGCGGCTTGTGCTCGACGCCGTGCAGATGTCGAATCTCAAAATTATCTGGGATCCGGCCAACGCCTTCGTCGCCGGCGAAGACCCGGCAGTCGGCTATCAGCAGGTGAAAGGCCACATTGTCGATATTCACTGCAAGGATGCGGTTGTGCTCGACGAGGGCGCCGGCCTGACCGCTTGGGCGCGCATCGGCGCCGGCGGGACCGACTGGCATGCCCATCTCACTCTGCTGCAAAACGAGCCGGTCGATACCTATACAGTTGAAACGCACTGGCAGGCCAACGGCCAGGACAAGGCCGCCAGCACGCGCCAAACATTTGCCAGTTTGAAAGACCTTATCGCCGACCTGTCATAGAGCTAAAGACAAAAGAGCGTACTGAATCGGTACGACGCGAGCCGACTTCATCGGTGCTGTCGCGCCCTCTATGGCCCCCCATAACATGCTCTGCGCGCTACTGTCCAGCCTCCTCCGCCGACCCAATCGGGAAATCAGCAGGCAGCGTCTCTGTCAAGCGCTCTTCGTCAAAGCCGCAACGTGGGTGCCCAAATCCGCTGAGACTCCTTCCATCCGGCTGCAGGTCGAAGATGATGTTGTCGTCGGCGCTGGAGCTCACCCCTGCCGGAATGAAATTCAACTGAAGAACATCGCGTACCTTCCAGGCAACGATATGGTCGGCGCACGGCGTGTCTCCACTGATACCGATCGCCCCCACCAGGCTGCCGCCCGCGCTATACAGGGCGAGCCCGCCGCCTGAGCGGCTCCAGCCGCCCGGCCTCTCCCCCACCAGCGGGTCACCCGCTTGACCATAGTCGCTCGCAGGACCCGCGTAGGCGGTCGCCGTGTCCAGCGGATTGCTGCCGTGCAACCCGTGCAAATTCCCGCCTGGTTGCGTCGCCGCATAAAGATTGCTCGTGGAAAAGGCAAGGCTGGTCAGACTGAAAGCGTTGGCCGCATTTGCCTTCTGAACGGAAAGTACCCGGCCGCCAGGCCACTGCGAACCCCTGTTGGCGCCGGAAAAAGTAACAATGCAAACTACCCCATCGCGGTCCACCACGGTCGCCCACGTATGGTTTCCCAGCCCGCCGTTGTTGCCGCCTGCCACAACTCTCTCCAACGCCGCCTTCACCGCGTCGTGGCTGGGCAGGCTATCACAGCCGGTCACGAATTCCGGCTCCTGCTGGCTCACAGTCGCGCTCTCCACAAAGCGGATCGTGGGCGCCTCCGCCACAGCCACACCTTCAAAACGGATCACCTTACCGCGGCCCGGTTCTCCTACGCTGGCCCCGTTGATGGTTACAAATGCATTTCCGTTGATATCAAAGTCAACCGACGTGGGAAAAGGCAGCCCGGTGATTACATCCTGCGACGTTTCCCCCTCGCCAACGCGAATCACGGCGCCGCTGTTGGGGATTGGCCCTTCGTCCGTGAAGATGCCAAAGCGCACCGCGTACAGCTCTCCGTCCGGGCCGGTGCGCAGATCCGTCAACATCGTCAGATCGGTGGCGTAGTCCTCTACGCCGCCCGTGACCGGATCAACCACAACAACCTTCGCCGAACCGGGCAGGAAGGGAAATCCGGGGAGCAGCGAAACGTAAATCCGGCCGTCCCCCCCAAAAGTGACGCCGGTCGGCACCGGGTCCGACTCCAGTGCGCCCCCCCGATACGGGTTCGGCAGCGGGCCCGGGATACCCTCAAATACAGTAACTACCTTGGCAGTCTGGCTGACAACATCCACCTGCACAAGTGTATTGGCCCCCGCCTCCGCCACGTAGAGTAGACCGTCCGGGCCGGCGGTCAAACCGTAAGGATGAGACTCCAGAACATAGCCGTCCGGGTTTAATTCCTTTTCCAGCTTCCACAGAGGCACGACCTCCAGTACGGAGCCCTGCAACACTCGCAATACCGCCGCCGTATCCGGCAACGCCTCTTCGCTGGCCACCCCTTGCCAAACACCGGCCGTGGCGTACATCTCGTTGTTGAGAAGAGCCAGTCGAGCGCCCCCAACAATGTCGCTGCCCAGAAAAATCGAAGGCAGCGTCGCCACCAGTTGAGGCTGGCCGCCAGGTGTCACGCGCAGTACGCGCGCCGTATTTCCATAGGTCGCCCTGATGATCTCATTCGTATTGGGATCGAGGCCCCCCACTTCAACTTCCTGGTCCCCGCCCAGTCCAACGTCAATGACCCAGACACTGCCGTCATCGATTGTCAGCACACCCTGGGGTCCGTTCAGGCCGTCCACGATCACCGTGCCGCCGCTCTCCCGTTCCTGCGCCATCGCGCTGTCTGACGCGATCCATAGCGCTGACACGACCGCCAGCGCCAGAACGCTGTTAACAACCGTTCGGATAGCTTTCAATTGACTCCTCCTCCCCCGTGCCGCGCCTTGATGGCGCAGACAGCTACGGGGCGCGCGAACGCAATTCGAAAAGGTTTAGGCTTAACGCGGAACAGCGCAGGCTTGACAGAAGCCCTGCCAAGCTCCTACTGGCCCGCCAGGAAAACAATCAGCGCTTCCAGGTCTTCCTCGGGAATATGACGATAGGACGGCATCTTGTGCGGGCTCATCGCATATCCCTCAACAAAATACTTGTCCGGTTCGGTGATGCTCTCGTATAGGTAGGTGTACACATCGGTCGCTTCGCCGCTGTAAGCGGGATCGTCAAGTCGGGTAGCGGCCATTTCGACCATTTCGCCGTGCGTGGGTCCAAAAATGCCTCTCGTCCCTGCGCTTTCCAGCTGATGACAGACGCCGCAGTACTGCTCCTTATACACCGTCAGTCCCCGCGCCGCCAGCGCGGCCAACTCCTCCTCGGGGAGGTTGCTCAGGTCCGACGCGCTTCGAACGCCGTTTCCCTCAACCTGGCGTAACATCAACGCCACGTGCAATATCCACGAGATTCGCAAAATATCTCCGGATTGCAGCGCCCGCTCGCTGTACTCGCCGTTAACCTCTTTCAGAGCCTCAACCCTTATACCCGTTTCCTCGGCAACGCTTTCCCATGTATCTCCAGCCTGAACAGTATATGTTCCCGCCTGGTCGGCGGCGCTCTTTGCCCCGCCCCCCTCTTCTCTCACCGCGACATGTGCAGAGGCAAGAGCAGGCGGGCCGCCCACCCATCCGCGGGATGCCCCCACGTTGCGCACCGCGCCCGGCAACCGTCGGATCGTTATCTCGTCGCCGTCCTGTAACCCGTCACCCCGCAATGCCCATAAACTGAAATTGTCCAGCAGCAGATCAAGATAGGTGACCGAGTACCTCCCGGCTATCCTTTCCCAGGTATCTCCCGCCCGCACTTCATACAACATAGGCTGCACTGCGGCATCCGCGCCGAGTCCGGGTATGGCTAGCTGGTCGCCCGTACGAATCTTCTCCCCCCGTAGCTGCCACAGTTCCGAATTGGCCTCTTTCAATAGGTCCTCTGCCAAACCAAATCTACCGGCTATCACAGTCCACTGCTCGCCAATTCTCGCCGTGTAAACGTAGGCCAAAGCGCTTTCGACCGTGTACGGCCGCACGGATCCCGCATCCGCAACCGGTGCTGCCGCGTCGCTCCGCCCCTGTACACTCGCCTGGGTCGAACCCGTCACAGCCTGTCGCGCGCTGTCCGGCGTCGGCTCGGGTGTCGCTGTAGCAGCACTCTCTTCCGCCTCTTGCTGTGCTAGCGCTACTGCCTGTTCTGCCGTCGAACTATCGCGGGAAAAGTGGTACACAGTGAAGCCCGCTACGATCAACGCACCCAGCAGCGCGCCGCGCGACAGCAGACTGACCCGCCTGCCTGCGCCGCGAAGTCGGCCATACCATCCGGGATTACCGTCCGATCTTCTCATCTCTCAGCTTTTGCTTACGTTTCGAAGAGACAAAAATAAGAGAGGAATTAGAGATAAGTTCTCTCTATCAACTCCTCTCTCTTCAATCCTGCAACTCTCTATCTATTCTATCCACTTAAACGCGAAAACAAAAGAAGCGATCTTCCTCCGAGTCGGCAAAAGTGGACCAAAAGGAACTGTCTTTGCAGGGTGCTGAAGCTGCCTTTCATTCAGAAACGCCGTCTGAGGATCCTTCGACTGCCCCTCCCGGCAAGATTTCGCTATCACTGAGAATGGGCAGGCTTTCAGGTTCCCCATCTACCGCAATGATCCACGCGGCAACCCAGCCCGTAATTTCGCCGGTCGTAGCAACATACCAACTGCCATCCTCCAACCTGCCGATCACCCGATACGTCTGGTCATCGCTGAGGAGCCTCAGTACAGGCCCGGCAACATCTGGCTGCTCACGCAGATTTACCGACGGATGCAGAAGTGTGCCGGTAAGCCCGGTATGCGTTCCCGTGGCCCCGGTGTCAAAGTCGCTCTCGAGAGGCTCATACGAACTGAGCAGAGCCAGAGCAGTCGCCGTCGCCCGCGCCGAGACCGGTTCCCCGCGGGTGGCCGGAAACAGGACCGCGCCGATGATCGCAACGATGAGGCCGCCGATGATGAGGAATGGCCAACCCTTCCACCCCTGAGGAATATGCCGCGCGGCCGGTCTAAAGGCCGGACCCTGGTAGGTCGGACCTGCCAGCCGTGGCGGTCGCTGCACATCTGCCCGTTCAAAATTCGTGAAAATTGCCGCCAGCTCGGCCTCGTATTGGGGGTCAACGCGCCACTCATTCAGCCTGGCATTATATGTGCGTCCCGTTTCGGGAATGGCCGAGTTGACCTCCTCGTGTATAGAGGTGAAATCCTGCGCCCAGCCCACGCGAATATAGATCGAACCGTTTTCAAGGCGCTGGTAGGACAGCCACGCATCGGGAGGTTCGATTCGTTTACGGGCAACCTCCAGCTCCTCCTCAGTCAGGGGAACTTGCCGCGCGTTCTTCAGTTCTTCGTCGTGTGTCCAGCGCTTCAGGGGATTGGAGAGGAGCCGGTACGCCTCATCAATTCTTGCCAGGATCGGGTCCGACGGTTTCGGCCCCGCGACCAGGGCAGCATCGTCCAGATATTCTCCAGTGTGCATGCGCACCTGGCGCCTGTAGGCCGCGTCAAGCACCTCCTGCGAGGCGTTGGGCTGAACACCCAGTATCTGATAGTAGCTGTCCAGGGAACTGTTTTCCACCATTCCTGGCCCGTACAAGCGTTGAGGAGGCCGCCGCAACCACCGATTCCATCCGTTGGCAGCCGGCTGCGGTCCGGGGAGAAGAAAGCGAAATCAGGATGCACTCCTGTTGCCAGCCAGCCTCCTGCTCTTCGCGCTTGAAGACTCTACCGCCTGACGTCGTCCGAAAAGTCGCCGCCTTCCACCAGCGCGGCCACCTCCTCCCTCTCGAACAGCCCCATGTCACCGGGAATCGTATACTTCATCGCCGCCGCCGCCGCCCCCCACCTCAAAGCGTCGGCCAGCCATGCCTCTCCTCCGTGGTGCAGGTAACGGTAGAGAACGCCCGCAGTGAAAGCATCGCCCGCGCCAATGCGTCCGATCGTTCCGCCCCCCGGAAAAATCGGCTGGCGGATAGGCGCCTGCCCCGGTACCGCCGCAATCGATCCGTCACCGCCCAATGTCAGAATGACCGTCGCCCGCGGAAACGCCTTCCTTAGCGCAGCCAGAGCCTCCTCCGCGCTGATCTCTTCAGGCAGACCATAATGCGTCTGCGCATCCCGCATCGGCGCAAACACGATGTCCGCCGCCTCGGCAAAAGGGTGACAACCCTTGCGTGACGCCTCGGGAGTCCACAGCTTGGAGCGGTAGTTGAAATCGAAACTCACGCTCCAGCCAGCCGCCCGCGCCAGCGCCAAGGCACGCCTGGCCGTCGCCGCCGAGCTCTCGCTTATCGCAAGCGTTATTCCCGTCAGATGCAGATGCCGACCGCCCGTCTCGCTGAAAAGCTCTTCCGGCAATTCATCCGGTGTCATTCGGCTCGCCGCCGAATCGGCCCGGTCGTAAATGATCGAAGTAGCCCGCGCGCCGTCGCCAAATTCGACGAAAAATGTCCCCAACCGCTCGCCCTCAGCCCAGACGATGTGCGAAGTGTCCACGCCGTGTCCCATCAACGTGCGCGCGATCCGCCGACCCAGAGCATTCTCCGGCATGCGCGAAATCCACGTTGTCCGCACGCCCAGCCGCGTCAGGGCCACCGCCGTGTTCGACTCCGTTCCCCCCGCCTCCAGCTCAAAGTAGGCCGCCTGCTCAATGCGCAACTGCCCGGGCGGCGCCATACGTAGCAGCGTCTCGCCCATGGTTACTACGTCGAATCCGCTCATGACCCCGCACGCGCCTCCCCTACAGCTGCCACAAACCTGCGAGCCTGCTCCGTTAAGGCCTCCCAGTCTCCCTCCGCTACCCAATCCTTGCGTACCAGCGCACTGCCAACCCCCACCGCAACCGCGCCCGCCCGCACAAACTCGCCGGCGTTCTCCAGGCCAACCCCACCCGTCGGCATCAGTCTCAGATGGGGCAGCGGCGCCAAAACGTCCTGAAAATAGCTCGGCCCCAGCTTGGTTGCCGGAAAGACCTTCACCACCGCCGCGCCGGCCAGCCACGCGGTCTGAATCTCCGTCGGCGTAAACGCCCCCGGCATCACAGGAACCTTGTGTTCAACGCAATAATTCACCGTGGGCAGGTCCAGCGTCGGCGCCACCACAAACTGCGCGCCGTTCTCGATCGCAGCTTCGGCCATGTCCGCGTTCAATACCGACCCCATGCCCAGGGCGGCCGCACCTTCTGAGAAAGCCGCTACGCGCTCGCGCAGCAGCGACAGAGCGTCCAGGGCCCCAGGGCTGGTCATCGTCAACTCCAAGGCCGTCACCCCGCCGTCCAGAAGGGCCTGGGCCAGATTGGCCGCCCCCGCCAGATCCGGCAGACGCACAACCGGCACTACCCCGCCCTCTTCAATTACCTGGACTGTCCTATGGGAACCGTTCACATGTGCAATCCTCTACTCTTGTTAAGACCGGGAAGCATGCTCTACTCTAGCGTACACCGCCGGTCATTGGCAAACATAACCCGAAAATGGCCGCACCCGCGAACTCCTTTCTGGTCCCGATTTCCCAGCTGAATACCGGACAAATCACGCAATCGCCAACCTCTTCGAAACTCACTTCACAGTGGGTCTCACTAGGCAGGTTCCTTACCGGATAGGACCGCCCAAAACGATGTTAGACTGCTCATCTACCACGATCAGCCCTAACCCCTAAGTGCCAACTCAGCAATCCCGCGCAGTGAAGTCTGTTAACGGCATCCTCCGTGGCCCTCCGCGGAAAAAGATGGTATGCCTCCTCCCAACCACTCAGAGTCGTCGTCCATCGCCAGGACGACCGCCGGCTCTCCTACAACGCTCACCCGACCCGGTACTGCTTCAACAACTCGTAATTCGGCGTAATCCCCAGCCCCGGGCGATCCGGCGCGTCCACATTGCCATCCCCGTCCAACTTCATCGTCTCTTCGAAAATCTGCATGCGCAAGGGGTCCACCGTCTCGCGGTAAAACTCCAGTATCAGGCCGTTCGCAACTGCGCAAACGAGGTGAATATGCACCTCCTGCGCCCCGTGAGGAGCGATCACCAGATCCTCGGCCGCCGTCAGCGCCGCCACCTGCATGAACTCCGTGATGCCCCCCAAAATCTGTGCATCGGCATTGATAATCGCCGCCCCCTCACGCTCGATCAGGTCCCGGAATCCATAGCGGGTATACTCGTTCTCGCCGCTCGCAATCGGAACTGAAGTCGACCGCGCAACACGCGCGTGCCCTCGGTAGTCGTCAGGCGCCACCGGCTCCTCAAACCAGAACGGCTCGTACTTCTCCATCTTGCGCGCCATCTCGATCGCCTCGTGCGCTGTGTACGCATTGTTGGCGTCAACAAGCAGCTTGATATCCGGCCCGATCGTCTCCCGCACCACCCGCACCCGTTCCACGTCCTCATTGATCGGCACGCCGCCGACCTTCATCTTGATCGCCTTCGCCCCCAGCGTCAGGTTCTCCTCCATCTCCTCCGCCAGTTCCCGCAGGCCCTTGCCCTCCTCATAGTATCCACCCGCAATGTAGGCCGGAATGCTGTCCCGGTAGCCCCCCAGCAGCTGATAGACCGGCCTCTGCACCGCCTTGCCAATCAAATCCCAAAGCGCAATATCAATGGCGCTGATCACCCGCGTCGACAGCCCTCTTCGTCCCACCAGTTTGGGCAGCCACATATCTTCCCAGATGCGCCGGTAGTTGAACGGATCCTCCCCGACCACAACCGGCTTGAAGTAGTCGATGAGCGTCGTCGTCAGATCGCTCCCCTGGCCGGACGCCGTGCCGCCTCCCCAGCCCACACCCGTAACCCCTTCGTCCGTATAAATGTGCACCAAATTCAGGCTCACATCCACGTACGTGTACTTCCCGTTGCTGATCGGCTTGGGCCGCGGCCAAGCGTACCTCTCAACCGTAATATCCGTAATCTTCATCGTATCTTCCCTTTCGTGGCGTGGCAGTCCGCAATGGACGAAAATCGACAATACAGCCTCCGTTATACGCCCATTTCCAGCCCACCACAAACTTCACCCCCACAAAACGCCCAATCTGACCACTGACCACCGACCACTGCATTTGTGCGGTCGGGCCTTCGGCCCTCCCTTGTGCGGGGGGATTCCCCCCGCAACGCCCCCCCCTCGCTAGCGACCCTGCCTGTTCTTTCTTACCATCCTGTCTAGCCAGTAGCGTCTGCTCCCCCACGCGCTGTCTCCAGCCACTGACCACTGACCACTGACCACTATCCACTGCAGTTTACATGCCTCTATCGCTCTGATACACTGAATCACATCCCCACGCCGCCAAAAAATAGCTCACAGAAAGGCCCCGCAGTGAAAATCCTCGTAACCGGCGGCACCGGCCGCGTCGGCGGCAATCTGGTCACCCGTCTCTTGGATGCAGGGCACGAAATCCGCGCCCTCCTCTACCCCGGCGACGCCAGCCGCGCCCACAAGCTCGACGCCTTCACCCACGTGGAAACGCTGACCGGCGACCTGCGCAACCCCGACGATGTAGACCGGGCCGTCCGGGGCGTCGATGCCGTCTACCACTTGGCAGCCGCCTTCATGGCCCCCTTCGACAATCGCCAGTACCTGGACATCAACGCCACGGGAACGCTCAACCTCCTGGAGAGCGTGCGCGCCAACTGCCCCAATCTCCATCGCTTCGTCTATGCCAGCACCGTCGCCGTCTACCTGCGGCTGGAGGAAAACGGCCGCTACTTTGAGGAGCCGATTCGGGAGGACATGGCCGCCCGTTACCACCAGATGCCCTACTTCCTGACTAAATGGATCGGCGAAGAGCTGACCATGGCCTACCACCACCAGTACGGTCTGCCCACAGCCTCCTTCCGCTTCTCCACGATCTTCGAGCCAAGCGAGTTCCTTAACGACGCCGGCCTGCCCAAAGTTCTCGCCTTAAGCTCCGCCTACGAGCAACACAGGTCCATGAAGAGCGCTGACCCGGACACCCGAGCCATGATCGACAACCTCAACGCCCAGTGGACCGGCCGGGACCAGCTCCTTCTTAGCCGCAACCCCAACGGTCGCCCCTACAAAGAGCACTTCAGCGATGTGCGAGACATCGCCCGCGGCCTCCTCCTGGCCATCGAAAACGAGGAAGCCGTCGGCCAGGAGTTCAACCTGGCCGGCAACGTGATCATCGACTGGGGAGACGCTGTCCCCCGCCTCGCCGAATACTTCGGCGTCCCCTACGCCGACGCCCGCCTGCCAACGCGAGTCCACTACACCCTCGATCTGACCAAAATCCGGACCCGCCTCGGCTTCGAACCGCAGCACGATCTGACCAGCGTCATCGAGACCGCAGAAGCCATCCGCCGCGGCGAAAAAACCGACGTCCTCCCCACCGGCATCCGCTACGGAGAGGGCTGAGTCCCATTCTCCGGCCCACTTATCCATCCTTCTGCCTCAGCAATTGTATCGTCCCACAATCAGCACACCATCTTCTCCTATCCTGAAAATCTTCGTAAATCCCGCAAATCCTGCTTCGCAAATCCTGCTTCAGACATCGAACCAGGCCGCCAAGCAGTCCCCTCCGTTTGGCAGGAAGATTCAGGTGCCGGATAATTAGCAATTGGCTGCACTTTAACCCTGACAGGAAACAATATTCGAGTTTTCGCCTGGATTCTTTCCTTTCATACATGCCGTAAAAACTGGGTTCCTCAACCAACGAAACTGAAAGGTCCCGCAATGAAAATACTGGTAACCGGCGGCACCGGCCGCGTCGGCGCCAACCTGGTCACCCGCCTGCTGGGCAAAGGACACGAAATCCGTTCCTTCGTCTATCCGGGCGATGCCAGTCGCGCACATAAGCTGGACGCCTTCGCCAGCGTGGAAACCGTGACAGGCGACCTCCGCAACCTGGACGATGTCCGCAGCGCTGTGAAAGGCGTTGATGCAATCATCCACCTGGCCGCAGCCTTCGGCGGTCCCTTCGACAACCGTCAATACCTTGACATCAACGCCATGGGAACCCTCAATCTTCTCGAAAGCGTTCGCGCCGAGTGTCCCAATCTTCACCGCTTCGTATACGCCTGTACCGAGGCCGTATACTGGCGTCTGGAGGATTACGGCCGCTACTTCGAAGATCCGATCACCGAAGACATGGTCGCCCGCTACCACCATATGCCTTACTTTCTCACCAAATGGATCGGTGAGGAGCTGGCCATGGCCTACTACTACCAGTACGATGTGCCCGCCACCTCCTTCCGCTTCTCCACGATCATCGAACCGAGTGAATTCTTCAACGAGGCCGGCGTGCCGGCGCGTCTCGCCTTCAGTTCCACATACGAGCGCTACAAATCGATGAAAAGCAGTGATCCCGACACGCAGGCGATGCTCGACGACCTCAAAGCCCAGTGGACGGGCGAAGACCAGCTCCTTCTTAACCGCAATCCCAACGGTGTCCCACACAAGCAGCACTTCTGTGATGTGCGCGACATCGCTCGCGGTCTCGCATTGGGCATAGAAAAGGATGAAGCTGTAGGCGAAGAATTTACGCTTGGGGGCGACGCAATCATCGACTGGGGAGAGGCCGTCCCGTGGCTGGCCGAACGCTACGGCCTCAGTTTCGCCGATGCGCGCCTTCCCGAGGCGAACTACTTTACCCTGGATCTGACCAAAATCCAGACACGCCTCGGCTACAAATCCAAGCATGATCTCGTAAATATCGTCGAGACCGCCGAAGCCATCCGCCGCGGCGAGAAGACCGATGTCGTCCCCACCGGCGTACGCTACGGAGAAAGCTGAACGCAGCCCTTGCCTCGCGCCCTGAAAAAGGCGTTCCCTACCTGAATCAAGGAGGAAGACTTTCGATGAACAGCGCTACGATCTCCGCCATCGAGTGGGGCGCCCTTGTGGGCCAGCGCCCCCGACAAGCAGGCTGCAACTCCCGCGGGCCCGTTCACGGCAACGAGGTCCAGGTGCCCCTGGCCCGAATCACCACGACAGACGGATCGTCGGGATTCGGCGCCTGCCGCCCTCTTACCCAGGATGAAGCCAAAGCCTTTCTCGGCAAACCTGTCGACGACCTCATCGCCATCGCAACCGGCGTCGCGCCGCGCGCCGCCTCCCTGGAATTCCCCCTCTGGGACCTGTTGGGCCAGATCACCGGCCGTCCCGTCTACAGCCTGCTGGCAGAATCGGCCGGCAAGACCGTTTCTCAGTCTCCGAACGTTCGCTGCTACGACACCTCTCTCTATATCGACGACCTGCACCTCGCCACCGACGAAGAGGGTGCCGCCCTCATCGCCTCCGAAGCCCGCTTCGGCTACGAGAACGGCCACCGTTCCTTCAAAATCAAGGTCGGCCGCGGCGCACGGCATATGCCCCTCCTCGAGGGCAACAGCCGCGACGTGGCCGTGATCCGGGCGGTACGCGCAGAGGTCGGCCCCGACGCCGCAATCCTCATCGACGCCAACAACGGTTACAATCTCAACATCGCCAAACACATTCTCGCCGAAACCGCCGACTGTAACATCTTCTGGCTCGAAGAAGCCTTCCACGAGGACGGCCTGCTCTACGAGGACCTGCATGACTGGATAGAGAGCGAAGGCCTGTCAACCAACATCGCCGACGGCGAGGGCCTGGCCTCCCCCATGCTCCTGGACTACGCCCGCGACGGCTTCGTCGACATTATCCAGTACGACATCTTCAGCCACGGCATGACCAACTGGCTGGAAACCGGCGCCCAGCTGGACGGCTGGAACGTGGGCGCCGCGCCCCATCACTACGGGCGTCACATCGGCAACTACGTCTCTGGCCACCTCGCCGCCGCCGTCGACGGCTTTCTCTTCATCGAGTGGGACGAATGCGACACGCCCGGCCTCGACGGCTCCGCCTACAAAGTGAACGACGGATACGTACCCATGCCGGACGTCCCCGGTTTCGGCCTGGTCCTGGATGAAGAACGATTCCACCAGGCTGTCGCCGCCAACGGCTTTGCCGTGCGCAGCTAACCGGACCGTCCTTGACGACCGCAGATACCGCCGACCTCTCGGCCATTCACGTCTATCCAGTATCGCAGGCGTCGCGGTATATTGGCGCTGGCGGACATTCTTTTCTACAATCCGGTTAACTCGACGCAAAGTTCAGGAGATGAGCAAATGCGCGCCGCGCGTCTGGCTTCAATAGAATGGGGAACCCTTGTAGGCCGCCGTCCCCGTCTGGCCGGTTACAACGCCCGCAAAAAGGACGATCACGGCTGGGAAACGCCCATATCCCTGGCCCGCCTCACAACCGCCGACGGAGCAACCGGCTTCGGCCTCAGCAGTCTCTCCCAGGAGCAGGCCGAGCTGTTTATAGGAACGGCCCTGGACGAACTGATCACCGCCGAAAACGGCGTCACCGACAGGGCCTTCATCCTCGAGAATCCCCTCTGGGACCTTCTCGGTCATCTCTCCGGCCGTCCCGTCTACCAGATCCTGGCCGGCAGCGCTTCCAAGGACGTGGTAGAAACCCCGCGCGTGCCCTGTTACGACACCACCCTCCTGATCGATGACCTGCACCTTCCCACCGACGAAGAAGGCGCCGCCCTCCTCGCCTCGGAGGCCCGCTTCGGCTACGAGCAAGGGCACCGCGCTTTCAAGATCAAGGTGGGCCGCGGCGCCCGTCACATGCCTGTTGAAGAAGGCAATCGCCGCGACGTAGCTGTGGTCCGCGCCGTGCGCGCCGCGGTCGGCCCCGATGCCGCCATCCTCATCGACGCCAACAACGGCTATACCCTCAACATCGCCAAACATATCCTGAGCGAGACCGCCGACTGCAACGTCTTCTGGCTGGAGGAGGCCTTCCACGAAGATGACGAGCTCTACGAGGATCTGCACGCCTGGATCGGGAGGGAGGGCCTGTCCGTCCTCATCGCCGACGGCGAAGGGTCCGCCTCGCCTCACCTGCTGGACTACGCCCGTAGAGGGATCGTTGACGTCATTCAATACGACATCTTTAGCTACGGCATGACAAAATGGCTGCAGACTGCGCCCAAACTGGACGCGTGGAACGTGCGCACCGCCCCCCACCACTACGGTCGACACCTGGGCAACTTTGTCTCCGGCCATCTCGCCCCCGCGATCGAAAACTTCGCCTTCGTCGAATGGGATGAGCTCTCCACGCCGGGACTGGACAGCTCCGCCTACACCTTGGAAGAAGGGCTTGTCACACTGCCGGACGCGCCCGGCTTCGGCCTGAATCTGGACGAAAACCTCTTCCAGCAAGCGTTGAAAGAAAATGGCTTTGTCGTCAAATGCGATTAGAATAAACCGTCTCTCAGTTTTCGATGACCACCTCTTGCGAGCAGCTACAGTAGAGTCGAGAAATGCCTGATTCCCCTTCAATGCAGGAAACAATCCGCCGGCTGCACGAATACTGGGCCGCGCACGGCTGCCAGATCTGGCAGCCCCACAGCGAAAAACTCGGCGCCGGAACCATGAACCCGGCCACCGTGCTGCGCGTGCTCGGCCCCGAACCCTGGAACGTCGCCTACGTCGAGCCCTCCTTCCGCGCCGATGACGGCCGCTACGCCGAAAACCCCAACCGAATGCAGATGCACACCCAGTACCAGGTGATCCTCAAACCGGATCCGGGTAACCCCCAGGAGCTCTACCTGAGCAGCCTCGAAGCCATCGGTCTGCAGCGCGACCGCCACGACATCCGCTTCGTCGAGGACAACTGGGAGTCGCCCGCCCTCGGCGCATGGGGCCTCGGCTGGGAAGTCTGGCTCGACGGCCAGGAGATAACCCAGTTCACCTACTTCCAGCAGGCCGGCGGCGTCAGCCTGGACCCCGTCAGCGTCGAAATAACCTACGGGCTGGAGCGCATCGTCATGTACCTCCAGCAACGGACCGAAGTCTGGTCGATCGACTTCGACGGCGTCCACACTTACGGCGAAATCTACCGCCAGCAAGAAATCGAACACTGTATCTATAACTTCGAGCTGGCCGATGTCGAGCGCCAGCGCGCCATGTGCGATCTCTTCCACGCCGAAGCCGATGCCTGCATCGAGCGCGGCCTCGTCGCCCCCGCCCACGACTATGTGCTGCGCCAGAGCCAGGCCTTCAACATCCTCGACACCCGCGGCGCCATCGGCGTCACCGAACGCGCCAAATTCTTCGCCGCCATGCGCAACCAGGCCCGCCGCATCTCAGAACTGTACGTGGAGCAACGCCTGCGAGAAGAATACCCCTGGTTGGAGAACGGCGAGGGGGCGCAGGCAGGCGAAGGGAAAATCCACAGAACTGCGGACGCCTCGGCCGCACAGGCATCCGAGCCCCAGTCGCTGCTCATCGAACTGGGCAGCGAGGAGCTGCCCGCCGCCGATGTACCCGTCGGCATCCAGCAGTTGGAGCTGCGCCTGCGCGAACGCCTGGACGAAGCCCGCCTGACGTATGGAGACCTGACCGTCTCCGGCACAACCCGCCGCCTCGTGGCCCACGTAAAGGATCTGAGCCCCCGCCAGCAGGACGAGATCGTCGAACGCAGAGGGCCGCCCGCAGACCGCGCCTTCGACGCAGACGGACAGCCCACAAAGGCCGCCGCAGGCTTCGCTCGCGGCCAGGGCGTCCAACCCGCAGACCTTGAAGTGCGCGACAACTACGTCTACGCCGTGACCAGACTGGAAGGCGAACCGGCCGCCGCCGTCCTGCCGCACCTGATCGAAGAACTCCTCGACGCCATGCAATGGGGCAGGACCATGCGCTGGAACGGCAGCAACAAGAGTTACCCCCGCCCCCTGCGCTGGATCGTCGCCCTCTACGGGTCGGAGATCGTTCCTGTTACCTGGGCCAACGTCTGCAGTGGACGCGACAGCCGCGGACCCCGCTTTCGTGACGCCCAGGCCCGCCTGCCCGCAGGCGGGTTTACCACCTTCAGTATCAGCGGGGCCGACAGCTACTTCGACGCCGCCGCTGCCCAGGGCATCCAGCTCAGTCGCCCGCACCGCCGCCATACCATCGCCGCCGCCGTGCAGAAAGCAGCCGCCCGCGCCGGCGAATCTCTGCCGCCGGGCGAATACGAATGGGAGCCGGACGAGGAGCTCCTGGATGAAGTCACCGACCTGGTGGAAGCGCCTCAGGCCGTCCTGGGCGCCTTTGAAACACGCTACCTGGACCTCCCCCAGCCCATCCTGACCGCCGTGATGAAGAAGCACCAGCGCTACTTCCCCGTCCTTGCCAGTACCTCCGATCCCGGCGCCCCGCCATCACTGGCGCCGCGCTTCGTCACAGTTGCAAACGCCGACGCGTTGCAGCATCCCGATGTCGTCCGTCAGGGCAATGAAGGCGTCATCCGCGCCCGCTACGCCGATGCCGAGTTCTTCTACCGGCAGGATACCGCCAAGCCATTCGACACCTTCACCCAGCGACTTGAAACCCTCACCTTCCACGCCAAACTCGGCTCAATGCTCGAAAAGGTCGGTCGCCTCCAATCCCTCGCCCCCCTGATCGCACAGATGCTCGGCGCAGGCAAGGACGATATTGAGACCTCCCACCAGGCCGCCGCGCTGTGCAAGACCGATCTGGTTACCTCCATGGTTGTCGAAATGACAAGCCTGCAGGGGATTATGGGCGAAATCTACGCCCTCAGGAGCGGCGAACCGCCCGCCGTCGCCCAAGCGATCCGCGAGCACTACCTGCCACGCTACGACGGCGACGCTATCCCATTGAGCACAGCCGGCCTTGCCCTCAGCCTCGCCGATAAACTGGACAGCCTCGTCGGCCTCTTCGGCGTCGGCGTCACCCCCAGCGGCAGCGCCGATCCCTTCGGCCTGCGCCGCGCCGCCCTGGGTATCGTAAACGCACTGACATTGGGCAATCTCCCGTTCGACCTGACAACCGCTCTCGAGCAGGCCGCCTCACAATACGGCGCTCTCCTGTCCGACGACGCCGTTCCAAACGCCCGTGATTTCGTCGTTCGCCGTCTGGAAAGGAAGCTCCGTGACACCGGCCAACCGCCCGATGTCGTCGACGCCGTGCTCGCCGCCCGCGGCGATGACCCCTTCGCAGCAGCTGGCGCTGTCAACCATCTCGCCGCGGCCGTCGCCTCGCCCGACTGGGAAGAGACCCTGACCGCCTACGCCCGCTGCGCCCGCATCGTGCGCGGCATCAACCGCGAACTGCCCATCCAATCCGCCGCCTACCAGGAGCAGGTGGAACGCGATCTGCATGACGCCTATAAGCGCGCGGCCGCGCAGCTGGACGGTGCCGAGGACGTCGCCGCGTCGCTCGGGCAAGTCCTCGCCGGGTTGGCCGCGCCCATCAACACCTACTTTGACGCCGTGCTGGTGAATGCCGAGGACGAGCAGCTGCGCCAGGCCCGCCAGGCCCTGATCCAGCGAATCGCCCGGCTTCCCGCGCCAGTCGCCGACCTGAGCCGCCTGCAAGGCTTCTGATCGTCTGAACTGTATGTCCTGGTCGCGCAAATCAGGATGTCACCGCCCGATGCGAACCACTTTCACTGGCCGCCCAAGGCCATGAACAGGAAACTGAGAAACTAGGGGAGGAAATAGCAATGGGTACCGAATATCTCGCAGGCAAAAAAGTAAGCGACGAGCAGATGGAGGCCTGGGTAGACCAGTTCAACCGCGAAGGCTGCCTCTTCCTGCGCAACATGCTGCCGCCGGATTGGACCGACCAACTGCGCGCCGACCTGGAAGTGTCTCTGCGCGACAATCCCAATGGGCTCAACAACAAGAGCCAACGCGCCCACCTCGCCCACCGCATGTTCGAGACCAGTGCCGCCAACCTGCGCCTGTTCGACATGGAGCCTATGGTCTCGCTGGCCGAAGCCATTATCGGCGCCGACTGCCACGTCATCCACAACAACTCATTCATCTCCCCGCCAGGTGGAGGGCTCGACGGCTGGCATCAGGATGATCGGCCCCATTACATCGTCACCGATGGCAGCCCACCGGCCAACGTCCATCTGCCCGTCCTCTTCTTCACCGCCAACTACTACCTCACCGACGTCATCGAAATCGAGCACGGCGGCACCGAAACCATCCCGGGCTCCCATCTCTTCGGCGCCAGTCCCCCCTCCCGACAGCTCGACGGCACCGAGTGGGAAGACCGCATCCAGTACAATCTGGGACCGGCGGGCAGCGTGACCCTCTTCAACAACCAGGTCTGGCACCGCGGCGGCCCCAACCGCAGCCAGCGCACACGCTACATCACCCAAGTCACCTACGCACGTCGCATCGTCGGCCACAAATACTACCCGTTCATGAACTACACCATGCCCGAGCACGTCTATGCCGGCGCCGATGACCGCCTGAGGCGGCTACTCGGATTCCTTCCCCACGGCGCCTATGGATAGTGACCAGCCAGGGGTGCGGCCCCGGTCCACCTCCGACCACGCCAACTGAACTCGCAAGGAAGCGAAAATGAAAGGAATCGCCGGAAAGCGGGTCTTCATCTCCGCTGCCGCCGCAGGAATCGGCCGCGCCATTGCCGATCACTTCCTCCAGGCCGGAGCATACGTCTGCCTCTGTGACGTAGACGATGCCGCCCTGGCCCTGCTGGAGGGCAAGCAGGAGCGGCTCTCCGGGATCCGCGCCGACGTGGCCGACCCGCAGCAGATCGAAGTCGCTTTCCAAACTGTAGAACAGGAACTCGGCGGGCTGGATGTGCTGGTGAACAACGCCGGCATCTCCGGTCCGACCGCTAACACCGAGAACATTTCGCCGGCAGACTGGCAGCGCACGATCGACGTGAACCTGAACGGCGCCTTCTACTGCTCCCGCCTTGCCATTCCCCTCCTCAAAGCCAGCCGCGGCGGCTCGATCATCAATATCGCCTCCACCGCCGGCCTGCATGGCTACCCCCTCCGCGCCCCTTACGCCGCCTCCAAATGGGCCCTGATCGGCCTCACCAAGACCCTCGCCATGGAGCTGGGCCCCCACGGGATCCGCGTCAACGCCGTCTGCCCAGGCTCCGTCGAAGGACCGCGCATCGAAAGCGTCTACGCCGCCAAGGCCGCCGCTCGCGGCGTCACCGTCGAGGAGATCCGCGCAGCATTTCGCCGTAAGAACTCCCTGCGCACGCTGATTTCCCCGGATGATGTCGCCGAAACCATACTCTTCCTCTGTTCCGACAGCGGTGCCCGCATCTCAGGCCAGACTCTCGCCGTCGACGGCCACACCGAGACCATGCGCATGTGAAAGAGCCGCCATCCCACCCCGTGCCTCCCTTGCCGGCAATCATTCACTTCAGACCCTCTTCGAATTCCCCATCCCAGCCAGTTACTCGCCTGGCACTTCGCTGACCCTCATGCAAGCACTACCCCGCGACTGAAAACCAAAAACTAGAAACTCGAAACCAAAAACTGCAAGTGCAGTCCAAAATAGGGGTGAACTTTCGTACACCTCTGGTAACGACCAACCCAAAGCCAGTTCGCGTCCCCAGCCAGGGCAAGCGCCGTTCCCTCTGATCACTGATCACTGACCACTGCAGTTCTGGGCGGTCGGGCCTTCGGCCCTCCCTTGTGCGGGGGGACTCCCCCCGCAACGCCCCCCCTACACCATGCCACGTTGGCGCCGCGTCGCCGGCGTGCTGTCTGTGCCGCCGGTCGCCCACCCACGTCGTGCCGCGAAACCGTCCGCCGTGACCACGGTAGGGGCAGGCCTTGTGCCTGCCCACTCTCACCCCAAAAAATGGACTGCACCCAAAAACTGCTTTTCAATTGCTCTCCAGGCAGGACTGTGCTATCTTTAGTGAATTATTTCGCAGTCAATTGTGGGCCCGCAGGCCGATTCGGCCAGCTGCCACCCGAGTGCCCACTCCCGTCGGCCCCGACATAACCCTGCAAGGACCACCGGTTCGACCCCCCAGCAATCCAGAAAGCGACAGCGAAAAGGTGAAGGACGAAAGAGCGCAAGGGAAGCCCCCCATCCCTGATATTGTGATCGGTCGACTGCCAGTCTACCTGCGCACCCTTCGCCTCCTGGCTGATGAAGGGCGCGACGTAACCTCCAGCCAGGAGCTTGGCGAGCATCTGGGTATCAGCTCCGCGCAGATTCGCAAGGATCTGAGCCACTTCGGCGAATTCGGCAAGCAGGGAACCGGATACAACATCGAATTCCTCTGCCGGCAGCTTCAGATAATCCTCAACGTCGACAGGATCTGGCCGGTAATTCTGGTCGGTGCCGGCTCACTCGGCACAGCTATCGCCAACTATCAGGAGTTCGAATCCAGTGGCTTTCGTATCGTTTCCGTCTTCGATGAGGACCCGCAGAAGATAGGGCAGCCGATTGGGCACGGACTGCGTATCGAAGATTTCGCAGACCTCAACCAGCAGGTCAAAGAGTCAGGAGTGCAGATTGCCGTGATGGCCGTTCCTGCACACGCCGCCCAGCGCGTCGCCGCACAGCTCATCGAGGCAGGGCTGAACAGCATCCTCTGCTATGCACCCATCACGCTGTCCGTCCCCCCGCACGTTCGCGTCGAATACATCGACCCGGTCGTCCACTTCCAACATATGACCTACTATCTGCGTTGAGGATATGCCAGCCCTGGCTGACTTGGCATGCGCCCGACGGCCTGAAACCGCTTCCGATCTACGGCCCGCCGTCAGAGAGGTTCTTTGCGAGGCAACCCCTGCTGCCTGGGGTAAATCCGGGGGGTCTTCCGCAGCTTCTTTATCAAAATAACACGCCGCTCTTCATCCAACGTCGGCACCGCGACAGGCGCAAACCGTACCGTCTCGCCGCCCAGCAGTTCGATCGCATTGCGCGCCTCCATGAACTCCTCGGCCGCGTTCGGTCCCTTATAGATGACCGCCAATCCGCCTTGGCGCACAAACGGCAGTACATACTCCGTCAGCGTATTCAGCCGGGCCACAGCTCTGGCAGCTGCCAAATCGAACTGACCGCGAAAACGACGATCCCGGCCCAACTCTTCCGCCCTGCCCTGAACCAGAGTGACATTCTCGAGCGCCAGCGCATTCACAACCTCGTCGAGAAATCGTATCTTCTTGGCCGTTCCATCCACCAGCGTCAGTTTCAGACTGGGCCATGCGATCTTGAGTGGTACGCCCGGGAATCCCGCGCCCGTGCCGATGTCAACACAGGCCAGCCCCCGCTTCGGCGGCAAAGAAGCGCCAATCTCTTCCCCGACCAGCGGCAGGCCGACCAGACAGTCCAGAAAATGCTTTTTCTGAACATCGACGCTCTCAGTAATCGATGTCAGATTCATCTTCTGATTCCACTCAGCCAGCAGCGCGGCAAATACGCGAAACTGTTCGATCTGCTCGCGTGTTAGCGGAATCCCTGCTGCCGTTGCCCCCGAAATCAATGTCTGCATGTCCGTATTCTAGCACAGGAGTTGAACTGTGAAGACGATTCGATACAAGTCAGCCGGCGGCATCGTGGTGCAGAAGGACATTCTCGACCTCCTCCCCCCGGCCGAAACATTTCTACTCCTGCTCGACCGCCCGAGTCGTGCTGAAGTGCGCCTCCCCAAAGGGCACATCGACCCCGGCGAGAGCGCCGAGGAGGCGGCTCTGCGCGAGACCAGCGAAGAAACAGGCTACGGTGATCTGCGTATCCTCGCAGATCTCGGCCGCCGCACCGTTGAATACGACTACAAAGGCGCGCACTACATTCGGAAGGAACGCTACTTCCTGATGACACTGCTGTCGCCGCGTCTGGTAGCGCGGCCCCCCAAAGACGCTAAGCAGTTTCACGTCGTCTGGGAACCGCTTGGCTGCGCCGGCGAAAGGTTGACCTTTGAAGCCGAACGCCTCTTCGTGGCCGACGCCGAAAAAGCTCTCCAGGAGCTGCCCCGCTTCTGAATACCCCAATACAAAAACCGGGAAGAAACCCATTCCCGGCTCATTGCAACGTCCACTATCTTCAGATCTAACCAGCCAGCGACTGCGCCCTTGCCTCCAATAGCGCCACCCTTGCGCCTAGGCCGCGCTCGCTGCCCGTCTACACAGATGCAGTTAACTTGCTACTTGCGCCGATATGTAATGCGCCCGCGTGTCAAATCATATGGACTCATATCGACCCTCACCTTGTCACCGAGAAACACCCGTATGTAGTTCCTCCGCATCTTGCCCGACAAATACGCCAGAACCACGTGCCCATTTTCCAATTCCACCCGAAACTGGGCGTTTGGCAGGGCTTCGATGACTTTGCCTTCCAGTGTGAGTATTTCCTCAGCCATGTCTCTCCATCAGTTTACGCGTGGTCGGCAGATTCGCAGCCTGGTCTCTGTAGATTTCCCTAACGGAAAGACCGGGCCGCATTCCGCCTTGCTTTCCGAATTGCCTTCTGTTTGTTGATGCGTCGCACTTCACTCTTGGACGTAAACCAGCGCTTCTGGCGCACAATCGGTAGAATACGCGCCTCAGCTACCGACTTCCGGAACCGCCGCATCAGACTTTCCTGGGATTCTCCTTGCCTCAACTCAACGCTAATCGAACTCACCCCCTTCAGTTCATGTGTGCAAATCGGACAAAATAAGCCTGCCAGCCCATTTTGCTTTCGTAGACTGGCAGGCAGCGCAATTATAAACGACCGAACATAAAGACGGCAAATACCACGCTAGAGGCTCTCCTCCGATCCACCCGGTTCGTCATCCTCGGCTGCCTCGTCTCCTGAAGCCTCGTCTTTGTCCTCCGAACCTGACTCAGCGTCCGACGCTTCATTCGCCCCAGCCTCAGCCATCTCCTCTGCCGGCGCCGCCACCTCAGGCTCGTCGACCGCCGCTTCAGCATCGGCCCCGCCTGACTCGTCATACGCCGCATTCGACTCGGCTACAACCGCCTCCGATTCCACCCCGACTGCAGCGGCTTCAGGTTCGGTATCCGGAGCCGCCACGTCAGCAACAGCCGCTTGGGGCGCCTCTGTAGCTGTCTCCGCCTCGGCAACGGCCGCCTCAGGCTCTTCGGCCGCCGCGCTCTCAAAACTCTCCGCCTCCGTTTCCAGCAGGGCCTGGCCCACAGTCTCATCGGCCTGCCGTCGGCTTAAGCCGATGCGCTGCCGGTCCGGGTGAATGCGCAAAATTTTCACAGGAATACGATCACCGCTACTCACCATCTTGAGTGGCTCCGCAACCGTGATGTCGGCCAGTTCGCTTATGTGGATCAAACCTTCGATCCCAGGTTCAAGCTGAGCGAACGCGCCAAAATCGATCACCCTTGTTACCGTGACCAGAATCGTTTCATTTACCTTGTAGCGCTCTTCAATACTTTCCCAGGGATTGGAGAGCAAACGTTTGCGGCTCAGCGCGATGCGGCTGCGCTCTGGGTCCAGGCGCAGAACTTCGACCTGAATGCGCTCGCCTACTTTCAATACATCGCGCGGGTGGCTCACAGGCGTCCACCCAATCTCACTGACGTGCAGAAGCCCGTCCGCGCCTCCGATGTCGACGAACGCGCCAAACGGCCGTAGACTCCGTACCTCGCCATCTACGACCATGCCGACCTCTAACTCCTCAAATAATTGCGCTTTGCGCCCAGCGCGGTACTCGCGTTCCGCCAGGCGGTATGAGAGAACCAGACGCCTCCGCTGCCGCTCAACTTCGATCACCTTTACCGGAAGCTCCTGGCCCACAATCTGCTGCAGCCGCTCATTGCGCTGCTCTTCGTTCATATTGCGGGGCAGTCCCACGACATGAGAAGCTGGGATAAACCCCCGCAAATGGTCGAAATCGGCCAGCAAACCGCCCTTGTTGAAGCCTACAACCTTCCGCACCGTGATCTCACCGCTCTCTAGCATCTTCTCTGCAACGAGCCAGTCCTTCTTCTGCAAGGCGTCTGCAATACTTAAAACCAACATGCCTTCATTGGTTGTCAGCTTGCTCACCACGACCGGTACCGTCTCGCCTTCACGCAGCGTGTCTACATATTCTTCCTCGAGTCGGTTCAGGTCCGACTGGGGCACTATCCCATCACGCTTGGCGCCAATGTTGACCAGCAACTCATTCGACCGTACCTCTACCACGATACCTTCGCGAAGGTCGCCTCGCTCTGGCAAACTAAGGTCTTCCTCTTCCGCGAGGTACTGTTCAAAAAGCATCTCATCGGTCTGTTGCTCATCGACCTGCAACTCACCGCCCTGCTGCTCATCGGCCTGCAGCTCATCGGCCTGCAACTCACCGCCCTGCTGCTCATCGGCCTGTTGCCCATCAGCCTGCAACGCATCGGCCTGCAGCTCACCAACCTGCTGCTCTTCACTGGCATTTTCAACTTCGGAGTTCTCGGCCTCGTCGCCAATCATCTCAGACTCTGACATCATCGAATTGCCCACCTGTGAAATGCGTAGTTTTCCGCAAGACGGCCGGTCTGCCGACATTGCAGCCGAAAACCGCAGGACACGATCTCCGCCCTGTCCTGTCTGCTATAGCCCTTCATTATAGCAACCTGCATCATTGCCGTCAAGCAGCAAAAAACACCCAATAGAGCCGGGCGTGAAGCAGCAACTGATCAATTTGAAGGGAGAAATCCAGCGTAGAGCAGCAGTCTGTCCCACTCCTTAAACAGGTCTGTGATGAATCAATTGGCCCGCCCCAAATGCCCGCTCCGCCAGCTGTGCAGTGCTAAATGGCAGGGCCCCACTCGAACTGCCTCCGGCGCCCTCCCCCGAGAAACCCGCCTGCAAGATCGACTCGACCCGCCAACTCCCGCGACGAAACCTTGATCACGCCTTGTCCTCAAGGTCGCCCGCCTCCTCCTCGCCCGAACCCGGCTTCTCTTCATTCAGCCCGGCGATCGCGTCCCGTATCTGTGTCCACGCCCGCTTCAACAATGGGACCGCAGCTGCCTCCGTGCTCTGACGGGCAAATTCAATCCTCACAAAGCTGGCCGTTAACCGCGCAGCTGCCTCCCCGTCCTCGCTCTCGACCCGAGTCCCCAATCGCTCCTGAAAGCTGTACGGCGTCTCCCCCGGCCGCCGCCCCATGCCCTGTTCCGCGGCGCTCTCCAGCGTCGAAAGATAAAAGTAACGGACCTGCTCATCCGGCGGCAATCGGCCCAGCATCAGTTCATCCAGCCAGCGGCGCACCCGAGAGCGGCCCGACTTTGATGCCTCTTCCTCCTCCGGCGCCAGTCGCCTTGTGCGCCATTCGTTGAACGCGTCCCCTATCTGCTTCCAGCCCAGCAGGAACTGCCGCAGCCAGGCCAATATCAGTTGGAAATTAACGCCCCGCCCCTGAAGATAGATATAGGTCGCATAGCCGAGCAGTAGCGCAATGATAATCCAGAACACCGTGCCCCCGAGCCACGGCGGCGCCTCCGCCGGCTGGACCTGCTCGATCTGCGGCGCAGAGATGTCCGGCTGCTCGCGCGGCGGCTCTTCGACAGCCTCTTCGTCCCCTCCGAATAGAAGTGCGATCAGTCCCAGGATCAGACCCATGAGTAGGTAGATCGCCCCCGATATGGCTCGCATAGCCAGCCCCATCAGCTGCGCCAGCCGGAACGTTCCCCCTAGCGGCATCAGAAAGGCCACCGCCGCCACTACCAGCAGCAGTCCGAACGCATAGAACGGCCAGTTACGCACGATCGTGGAATCACTGGGCAGCTTGGCCAACTGCCATCGGGCCCGCAATGCCGCCAAATGCCCGAACGTCAGCAGCAGCAGACCCAGCACGAAATAAACGATCGCGGCGCCGATGACGCCCCCGGCAATGTCCTGTCGCACCAACGCAAAAAATCCGTTCGAGCCCATCCCCACCTGGCTGGCCGCGGTCAGCACTATCAGCAATATCCCCCCTATCGCCCAGCGCTCGCTGAACCGACGCACCAACGCGCCGCGGTCACTCTGTATACGATGATCGTCGCCGCTGATCGGTCTCGACGCCGCCTCCAGATCGGCAAGTTCGTCTGCCTGTAAGCCCATCGCCAGAAAATCGTTGCTCACCAGGACGGCCATGCCCCAGCCAATCAGAATGAACAATCCGTTGACGATAAACATGAGCGTGAGCAAAACGGCAAACGGCTGCAGCACCATCGCCGCCGGCGCAGGCCATCCTTCGACAGTCGCCCACAGCACCACGCGGGCCGCAAACAGGATCAAACCCAGCTCCGCCAGACGAAAGCTGAATGTTCGCCGCTGTCGATGCTCAGGCCGCACCAGTATCGTCGTCGTATAACCACCCACCAGCGCGGCCCCGACCGACGTGATCCGCAGCACATTCAAATAGGTCTCCGGAAGCCCCGGTCCAATATGCCGGACGAACGACGTCAACGCCACCAGCAGGCAGCCGACCAACGCTGCAATGACCGTCGGACGCAACAATGAGTCCTGCCACGCATGGTCGTAACCAGGATTCTGTTGGACGCTCCCTGCCTCTGTCATCTGTCCCCAAACCAGTCTGAATTCACATCACTACCGGGAAGCCATAACCTGGCCCCGCCCCCCCCCCACTAACCACTACAGTTCTGACCACTGACCACCGGCCACTGACCACTGACCACTGCAGTTCCGACAACTAGTTTTGCAACTTCAGTAAATCCGACTCCCAGATCGTCTGATGCGACGTGATACCCAGGGCCCCCGCCTGCTCCTGCATGCGCTTGAACTGCGGCTGCAACGTGCACACCAGGGCGTACACATTCAGGCCCCGCCGGTACATGCCGTGCAATACCCAGACCAGCTCCTCAGTCAGCCGCGGCGTCACCACCACCAGCGTAGAACCCCAGCTCAGATGGGCCACCCGCCCCGGCAGCCACGTCGGCAGCGCTATCGGTGACCTCCACTCGCCCTCATCGGATTCCTCCGCCAACGCCCCCGCCGGTTTTCTGCCATTCCGGTTCGGTGACTCTTCTTCCGACTTGCGCATGTCCCGCATCTGAATGCGGGCCAGGATCTCAAGTATACCCATCAAATGTCCGCGCCCGTTCCGGGAGGGAACGGCCAATACTTCCGCACCGGAACGCGGGTCCTCGCCGTTGCTGATAAACCCAACCTCCTGCCTCTGCTCCGCCACGTGACTGGCCACAGACGCCGCCAGCACCACCGCCCATTCACTCCCGCTGTACTCTTCCCGGTAGGGGAAAGCGCTGCGGTCCAAATCCAGAACCACCGTCGTACTCAGGGCCATCGAAGGCTGAAACTTCTTCACCAGCAGCGTGTCCTCGTGCGCGCTCGCCCGCCAGTGAATGTTCCGCATGCTGTCACCGCTCTCGTACGGCCGCACGCCCGCCATTCGCGTCGGGTCCTGATATAAGCGATGGGGGCTGCGCATATCGCCGAAGGGCAACAGGCTGGGCAGACCCAGGTCCGCCAGAGAGTAGACTTTGGGGTAGACTGTAATCAGCTGTGCGGTAGTCTCTTGCCAGGAGGATTCGGCGAATCCAAACAGATCGCCTGTCTGGAGATTGAGCGGGCCGACCTCATAATAGCCGCGACGGTGGCAGTGCAATTCGAACTGGCGCCGCGTCAGCGAACGGCCCCCCACACTGATCACGGTGCTGTACTGTTCGATCGCCCGCAAATCAATCGGGACGTTCTCCTGCAGCCGCAACCACGGGATCGGCAGGCGGCTTCGGTTCAGAAAGTCGATATCGCTGTGGATTCTCTCGCCCGCAAACGCCTTGGCCGGCACCCGCCGCGATACGTCCAAGTTGCGCAGACTGCGCCGCGTCCACCAATGACTGATCAGCCAGACGCCACCCACCACGTAGAATACGTAGTAGATCCAGTCCATTCGCAGAAAGACCGCGAATGCGAACAGAAAAAGAAGAAGGAAAAAAAGGTCGAACAACTGTCTAGTCCTGTCCCCCGGTAGCGGGGGCCGCCGCCCAATCCTCTGTCTCGTCGCCCAAATTGAGCGTAGTCTGTTCCAGCAGCTCGGTAATGATCTGGTCGGCCGTGCGTCCCCGCAGCGCTGCGTCCGAGCGCACGATGCAGCGATGCGGCAAGGCCAGCGGCGCCAGCGCTTGCACGTCGTCCGGCAGCGTGTAATCGCGGCCCCGCAATGCAGCCCGCGCCTGCGCGCCGCGGTACAGCGCCAGCGAACCGCGCGGGCTGGCGCCCAACGCCAGGTCCGAATGGCTGCGCGTCGCCTGAACCAGCCCCACAATATAGTCGCGAATGCTGTCCGCCACCGTCACATTCCAAATCTGTTCCGCCAGGTCTGGCAGCTTATGACCGTCGACCACCGCCTCCAGCGTTTCGATCGGATGCCGGTGTCCCAAACTGATCAGCATCTCCCCCTCCTCCTCATCCGACAGATAGCCCAGGTTCAGCTTAAACAGAAATCGGTCCAGCTGCGCCTCCGGCAGCGGGAAAGTGCCTTCATATTCCACCGGGTTCTGCGTGGCAATGACCATGAACGGCCGCGGCAGCGGACGAGTTAAGCCATCAGCCGTGATCTGCCGTTCACCCATACACTCCAGCAGCGCCGCCTGCGTTCGCGGCGTCGCCCGGTTTATCTCGTCCGCCAGAAGAATATGGGTAAACGCCGGGCCCGCAATAAACTGAAATTGACGCGTCTCCTGGTTGAAAATGCTCGTGCCCGTAATGTCGCTCGGAAGCAGGTCAGGCGTGCACTGCAGCCGGCGGAACTCCACGCCCAGGCTCACCGAAAGCGCCCGCGCCATCATCGTCTTGCCGACACCGGGAACATCCTCAAGCAGAACGTGGCCTTCACACAGCAACGCAATCAGCAGGTGTTCGATCACCTCCCCCTTACCAACGATCACGTCGCTGACATTGTTCGTTACGCCACGCGAAAAATCCTGTGCAGTCTCCATGCAACGCCTCTATCTCTTTATCTGGTGTACGGGGCGGGTCTCACCAACGCTTCGGTCAGCCGCGTCTTGCACTGCCTCACGACCGGAGATCAGGCGCAAGCGCGCGCACAACCGGCAAGCCGTGTGACAATTGAAGGGCATACAATTTCCGCCGATTGTACATCACTCCCCGAAAAACGGCGAACTAGCTGCCCCTCAACCAGACCAAGCCTGTACTGCCGCGAGCGTCGGTCCGTGTTAAGGAAACAGAGAGAGGGTCAGCCGCTGAATCGGCTGATTTCTTTGACCTGACAGGAGCTTTGTGCTATCGTCTTCTGGCGTATGCAGCCTTTTCTGCCCCCGTAGCTCAGAGGATAGAGCAGAGGTTTCCTAAACCTTTGGCCGTAGGTTCGACTCCTACCGGGGGCGCTCTCCTTCACTTTTACCCTAAGCAGACGGCTGAAAAAAATGTGGGAGACGTAGCTGCGTCTCCCACCTCGTCCCCTATTCCCCCCTGTCATCAAATGAGAATAGTTACGTCCCCGTCGTGAGGGGATAGAGGTCGCGGCCAAGACGCCGAAACGGCAGACCGCGCAGACTGTGGACGCTCGGCTCTGCAACCACATGGATCGCGCCGGCCCACGGTTCAAATCCGGCGCGAAAATGCGCGCTCGATTTTACGCAGATGTAACGCATCTGTCTCGGGTCCAGCCCTAGCTTGCGAGCAAACGCCGTATCGAATGGCTGTTCCCGCTTGCTCACCAGCAGCACGTGAATCCCGTCCTGTACGATGCGCGCCGACGGACCCATGTCGCCGCTCAACCCCGCATACATCGGCCCGTCATACTGGAAGTCCCCATCAGCCAGCGCCGCAACTTCCACGTCCATCTGTACCGGCGTGCCCTGCAATGGGGACGACTTGCCGCCGATGTCCAGAGTCAGGCGCGAGCCGACGCCTGCCGCCTGACAGCGTGCCACCGCCTCAGGGTCGACAATGTAAAGCACGCAAGCGTCCTCCAACTGCATGTCGATAAACGTCCGCAGCACGCCCGTACTGTCGCCCGGCGACCCGCCTCCCGTGTTGTCCTGCATGTCGGCCAGAATTATGGGGTAGCGCCCGGCAGTCTGCGCCTTCTCCAACGCCGCCCGCGCCGACAACAGCTCCAACTGCCAGTCCTCCCGCCGCGCATAGATCCACGCCCCCAACTGGTCGGCGTACTCCTGGGCCAGAGCCTGATCATCCTCCGTCACAACGTAGACCGATGCGCCCATATCGGGTACATCGGCCAGGAAAAAGCAGGTCGCAATCGAGCCGCACACCACGCCCGGCTGCGACTCGATCCGGTGCAATTCCGCAATCGCATCCCGCATCGGTGGGTGCGCCGTCACCTGATTCAGCCCCCAGACCATTGGGATCTGGTGCAAAGCCATCGTCGGCCGAAGGCCCTCGCGGAAAATGCGCGCCAGCACATCAGCGCACTCGCGTCCCCGCGCCGCCATGTCCACCTCCGGAAAAGTCTCCCGCCCGATCAACACATCGGCCTCTTCCACCATCTGATGTGAGACATTCGAGTGAATATCCAGCTGCGCCAGCACCGGCACGTCCGGCCCGACCGTCTTCCGCACTGCCGCAAGCAGATGGCCCTCCGCATCCCCCAGCCCATCGGGCGCGTCAAGATCCCCTACCGCCATCGAGCCGTGCAGCTCCAGCAGCACGCCGTCCAAGGGCATCGCTTTCTCGAGCCCGTCCAATATGCGGCCCAGCAGTTCGTCATACAGCGGCCGCGGCGTCGGCAAACTCGGTTGAGGTTCCCCAAACAACGTCGGAACTAGCTCAAAACCGTGCGCCTGCGCACCTTCAATAAACCCGCCAATCGGCGTATTCGTCCCCGCGAAAGTGTGCAGAATGTCGTCGCCTTCAAACAGGAACCTCTCCCGATAGCTCTCTATCGTCGTCGGCACCGGCGTAAACGTACTGCTCTCATGACTCAGCCCGCCCGTAGCAACCCTCATCTCACGCCCCCGTCCCGAAACCAACTCCTCTATCTGAACAGCTATTCCTTAACGCTGACCACTAACCACTAACCACTGCAGTTACTGACCACTGACCACTGATCACTGACCACTGCTGTCCTCAGGCTCAGGAAGCACCAGGCCGTGCACAAACCCACCGTCAACCCGCAAGATCGAGCCGGTCGCGTAATCCGCATCATCGCTCGCAAGATAGGCCGCCGCCTTGCCAATATCCTCCGGCACACCTATCCGCCCCCAAGGGATACGCTTCCCGCCCTCCGCGATGTCCTCCTCGCTGTAAAAGCTCCGTTCCCCGGGCGTGTCGATCCAGCCGGGATTGATCACGTTGACATTGATGCGATCCCCCGCCAGTTCCGCAGCCATCGTCCGGCCAAGGTGATTAATAGCCGCCTTCGACATATTGTAGGCCCCGCTGCTGGGGAAAGCGATCTCCTCGTGCACCGAGCTGATGATAACAATTTTGCCGCGGCTGCGCCCCGTCAACGGCTGCTTCAGCATCTGCTGCGCCGCCAGCTGGCACGTGTGAAAAACGCCGAACTGCGTGACCTCAAACGTCCTCATCACGTTCTCCCACTTCGCCTCCACCACCGGCTCGCGAATCGAAACAGCAGCGTTGGCCACCGCCACATCCAGCCGCCCAAAGCGTTCGACCGCGCCTCGGATCATCCCGGCTATCGCCTCGCGGTCGGAAACGTCCGCCTGCCACACCAGCGCCTCGCTTCCCATCTGCCGGATCTGCTCCGCAGCGCTCTTGGCCTCCGCCTCCGAAGTGCGGTAATTCACCACCACATTCGCGCCCTCCTCCGCCAGGCACAGCGCAATACCGCGCCCAATCCCCAGCGACGCCCCGGTAACCAGAGCCGTCTTTCCTTCAAAACGTTTCATCTCAACACTCCATTCTAGGTGCAGTGTAAGTCAATCAGGGAACACGCATTATCCTGCCAACTGTCCCCCAAGCAGAAAGTCCTCGACCAATTTCAACCAGATCTCATTGCCCTCAGTCATAGAGCCAGTTCAAAGAAAAGTGTTCTTCGCGCCCCTCCGCGGATCAAAAAAGGTGTTCTTCGTGGTCCTTAGTGGCCCTTCGTGGACAAAAAGGTTTTCACCCTGGCCGACAGCGCCTCTTCGCCCCCCTTCGCGGATCAAGGAAAGGTGTTCCTCCCCGAACCACCTCATTCAAACCAATAGGAATACAACTCCGCCTGCCACAGATGAAACCGCAAGCGAACAGTCCGCCCCGCCAGCTCCTTCAACTCCCGCCCACCGCGCCATCGCACACATTCGTCGATACTGTCGACCATCCCCGGCACGCAATCATCCTTCGCATAGCCTTCAATAGCCTCACCGCTCCCCGCGTCAATCACCTCGACCAACACCCGCCCCCGCCACGAATCCGCATTAACGTGCAGAGTCTCGCCGTCGACCAGCACCGGCCGCGTCAGCACCGATCCCCACTCAATGCCCCCCTTCAGCGAAACGAAACCGTCCATCCGCAGCCGCGCCAGACAGAGCGCGCTGCCATCCAGGTAGCCCCTGTTCTGCACGTCAACAATCGAGAGATTGCGATAGCGGACGCCCATGTAATAGAACCAAAGCTCGTTGTTGCGCTGCACGGGCTGGTTCATGATCACGATCTGGCCCGTATCGTACGTCTCGCCGTCGCTGACGGGAGATAGCTCCATGAAAGGCGCCCGCCCCGCCACCCGCTCCCAGTCCACCATGTTGCGGCTGGAGGCCAGCTCCACCGACTTGCGGCTGTCTACGTTTTCGTACAGAGGAGGATGTTTGCCGGCCCAGTGGTGCATCACCGGCATCGCCAGGTAAAGTCCCTCGTAGGGGAATATGGGAAAGTTGTAGACATCCGTCCGCCACTCTTCCGGCCGGTTATAGATCGGCGCACGATAGTCCGGGTCATCAAAGAACCGCTGCAGACGAACAAATCCGTTCTCCTGGTCGGTCTGGTCCGCGTGAAAGATCAGCCCGTGCTCCTCCCAGTTGGCGAAATCCTCGCTCGTATACAGCTGCCAGGATCGCCCGTAAGGTCCGTTTCGTTTCGCCGCGGCGATGAACAGCTTTCGAGCCTCGTCGTACGTCAGGTGCGATTCATCATGGCTGTGGAGCGACTGAATGTCGAGCTCCTCCCACTCCAAAAAGTCAGCCGAGACCATCGAGCGCAGCTCGCTCCCGCCATAACGCAATCCCTTGAAGCGCCGCCGTGGATCCGGATCGTGAGGATCGTAAACCGGCCCCTGCAGCATTCCCTGTGCGCTGGGGAGAATGTTGTTCTCACCGCCGACCGGCGTCCCCCGCCAGGTCGGAGCCTGATAGTCGTACAGGCCCAGGAACGGCTTCTCCCAGTTTACGCCGTCCTCCGAAGTGGCATAACACGCGTACCTCTCCCAGCCGGCCGGCGCGCCCGTCACATCCAGTCGGACTTCGGGATCCAACCCCTCAGCGCCGGTCAGGTAGATTATCTTGAAAATCCCCTCATCCGGCAGCCAGACCGGCGTCGTCCGTATCTGGATCGAGTTGTTCTCCCAGCGGAATTCCGGCCGGATCACGACATTGTCACGCGCCTTCTGCGGCTGGTGCAGCTTGCGCGCCAAATTGTCGATTTCCTCGACCTCGTGATCGTCGATAAAGAGATGTTTCATTGCTTACCCCCTTGTTGCCCGCGCCCGACTCAGAAGTGCCCTTCGTCTCTTAACATGTACAACTGCGATGACCGGTCGGCCAGCGGCAGCTCCACCGGCCGGTTCCCCTGCCGCTGCGACTCGTATATGCCCATCACCATCTCCAGCGAGGCCACCCCGTCCTCTCCGTTCGAACTCGGTTCGCCCCCGTCCTCGATGCAGCGCACCAGCTCCTCAACCGCCAGCTGGATCGAGCTCGCCTCCTCGATCGCCGGAAAAGGCTGCGGCTCCAGCGTATACCACTCGATACGGGAGTCCGGCTCATTCAGATGGTCGGTGGTGTCCACGCCCAGCAGCCACTGATTGCCCGCATACTCCAGGCTGATGACGCCGTCGGTCCCTTGCAGCTCGATCCCGAATCGGGCGTAGCGAGTCAATTCATTTGCCATACTGACCGCACTCACCCCGGAATGGAAACTGAAGATCGCATCGCTGATATCCTCCACCTGAAACTCATGGCGGTGGCGCCGGTGCGCCGTGCCGACGACCGACTTCACATCGCCCGCATAAATGCGGAAAAGGTCAAATGTGTGCACCGCATCATGGATCAGCGGGCCCTCCTCATCAGCCGTCCACGCCGGAAACGGCTTCACCCCCTGGCATATGCCCAGCATCGAAATCAGGTCGCCGATCGCGCCCTCGTCGAGCATCTCCTTCGCCTTGATGAATGCCGGGTTCCAGCGCCGCGAATGATTCACCGACAGCACACACCCCGTGCTCCGGCAGGCCGCCACAATCGCGTCCCCGTCCTCCAGGCTCAACGCCAGCGGCTTCTCACACAGAATGCCCTTGGCGCCGTTTTCGACCGCCGCCTCGACGATATCCCGGTGCAGCCCCGGGTGCGTCGCCACGCACACAATATCCAGCTTCTCCTTCTCCAACATCTGCCGGAAGTCCAGATACAGCGCGTCCACATCCCACATGCGCCCGAATACCTGCAGATGCTCGTTCCCCCGGCTCGCGCCCGCCACAAGCTCCGTCTGCGCGCACACCGCCACCCCACCCGCATGCGTGAGCGGCGTCGGCGGGTCCGTCTCCCAAAGAGTGCCAATCCGACCGCATCCAACAAGACCGGCGCGATAAGTATTCATTTGGTTCCTTTCTGTGGGTTAATGACGCAATCCTGAAGATATACTTTTGCGCTCAAGAAGATTGGGAAAGCGAAGGTGCACGTTTCACCCCTTCAGAGCAAGAGCCAGATTTCCTCGGCTACTGCAACGTGCAGTCTTGACAGTCAACTGTCGCCCCCGAAAGTTTACTTTGAGTCGGTTTAGCGTACGCCTTCGCTTCGGGTGGATTCTCTTGCCGTGGAACAGGATCGGCTGGCAATCGGATTTAAATCCTTGCAGAGCAACGCGTAAAGCGAAGTCTACGCCCTTCTGCAACTGTTCATGTACGTCCGACGCATCGACAGTCCCGCCCTTTAACTCCACTGGCGAAGTAACGAGCGTCCCGCCTGAGTCGAGCAGAAAGAGGATTAAGTCACAGCGACTTCCCTCAATTCTGTGGGATGGAAATGCAAGGTCTGCGTCCACCGAAATGCGCGAAAAGGGCACTCCATCTAGGTATACCCTGCAGCCCTCCCGTGAGTGCGATCGAGTAAGATTCTCTTCTCCTACTCTGGCCCTGATCGTTTCAAGAATCTCACCCCTGCCCACGTTCAGTAGCCTCTGCTAGTTCCTGGAATCGGTTCTGCAGAGTCGCTGACCGGTTATAGAGTGCCTCAGCCACGTTTTCATACTCCTCAGGCTCAATCCCTTCACTGCGGTCAAACGGAATCTCCTCAACTGTCGAACCAGGAGTGTCGCCACCCTCGCGGAACAGCCAGACGCCCACTTCATCGGGAAGGAGCAAACTCGAGCCCAATGTATCGCTATCTCCGTTCTTATCGCGATCCGCTAGCTCCCCTTCCCTCATCAGGTTTGCGATTTCCGACAGTAGCCACTCGCTGTGAGTGGTTACAACCACTTTTACTCCGGCGCGCACTAAGCGCGCCAAGGTTTTTGCTATCTGTGTTTGTGCAGCAGGATGGAGATGTGCCTCGGGTTCTTCAATGATGAGCATATCGCCCGGAGAAACTGCGCCGCGCAAGAACAACACGACTGGCGCAAGTTCGGACACCATAGACGATGCCCGAGCCAGTCGAATTTCTCTCCCGGTGTCCTGCGGATGGTAAATGAACTCAGGATATCCACTCCCTTGAGACATCCTCGTAGCGATCTCCCCGGCAAGTGTTTCTCTTTCAAGATCGTCGGCAATAAATCTAATCGAGTCGTGGCTTTCGCGGCCTTCGTCATAGAGAATAAGTCTCTGCATGAAATCTGCCATAACGCCCGAAAACGTTGGTAGTTCTGGGAACCGTTCAAATCCTCCTCGAGTGGACCCCGCCACCAGAGAACTGGCGATAACGCGGTGGCTCTGCATGATCCCGCTGCGGGCTGCAGGCAAGTAGTGTGTTTCACCCCCCCAACCCGCAACACCTGCTATGTTCTCTTCGAAAAAATCAAGAAGAAAGGGGCTACTTATGAAAGCGTCGGGCCTACGAGAGTTCTTAAGTAACTTTCGAAATTCGTGCAATTCACGACTTATCCCCAGCCTTTCAGCGGACCAACCCTCGGGAAGAAGAACAATGTCTTCGATCTGGCCACTCGTAGTTAACTCTGATTCTGAAATGGACAATTCGAACTTCCAGAGATTGTGAGTTGCTTCACTGGCTCTAAGCACAATCTCCATGTTGGCGCACTCGGGAAATCGGACCAAATCGGAAAGTGATTCGAGATCGAAGCAACGATCCAATTCAATTCCAATGACCTCACCCAATGAATACGGATCGCTTATCGTTGTCAAAGCGGTGGCTCGCAGACTGTCGGGAAAGTCCGAAAACCTGAACGGTCTTCCCTCTGAGTCGAGTTTTGCTATGAAGTCGTCGATATCGCTCCCTTCAGTGAAGGCATACTCAGATGGAAGGCTTGTATCTAGGGCAAAATAAGGTTTGCTCACGTGACTTACAACTGGAAGCCGCCGAAACCCTCCCATTATTCTCCGCAGTGCGTAAATCAACACGGCTAGGTAAGTCTTTCCCGTGTTGCTTGGACCAACAAAAACTGTCAACGGGCGTAAGCCAATCACCGCCTTCTCAATTGGCCCGAAATCTCTTACCGAAATTTGGAACCCGAACTGTCCTCCCCATTGAGCACCTGGGACTTCAGTTTTCTTGCGTTCTCGCATCATGAGACCCTAGCGTCTCCTTGACCTCAATTGACCTCAGAGAGAGTCTAAAATGTCGGGATCACCTACATCAAGATCGGGCTGCTTAACCCTGCAAATGGATACAGGGGCAATAGGATATGAGGTGAAGCATTCTTGACTCTGTCACCTAGAGATGGAATCCTTGTCGCCACCTGCAGTATGAACCGTTCCAACAATTTGTCGTACGCTTGCAACGTCCATGTGGTAGCTGCCATACTACCAATACCCCCAGCAGGTGGACAAGTCATCTGTCTGGAATCTCACATCACACCCGCGAAATCCGCCGCCGGAACGGCCACCGGTACCGCAACCTCTGCCGCTCGCTGTAACCCTCGTCTCCCGGCGTCGGCGCCTCCACCCGGCCAAACATATACCATCCCAGCAGCGAAAACAGCACGCTGAGCAGGAAGATCGCACTGGGCGGCGCCCCAAGTCGCAAAAGCCCTACCGTGATAGCCGGAGCCACAAGTCCTCGCAGCCCCACCACCGTCGACTGGATCGCAGCGTACTCCGTCACCCGGTCCGGGTCCGCCAGCTGGATACCCGCGCTGATCCGCCCCAACTCGAACCCTGCCATCCCCAATCCCCGCGCAATCGCCGACGGCATCAACATCCATAGGCTCTGCGCTGACATGTAGGTCAGCGGCGTCACGATCGAGATCGCCGAGATGGCCCGCACCACAAAAAGGCCGCCCCGCTTGTCGATCGTCCGCCCCCACACAAGATAACTGAAAAACCAGGTCAATGACTCCACTAAACCCAGTAATCCAATATCCGAATAGGAGAGTTGCAAGCGGTCCACCTGCACGACCGGGTATAGCGGCCAACTCAGGAGTCCCCCCAGCCCAAACAAAGAGTAGCTGAGCAGATAAACCGCGAAGTTCTTGTCGCTGCGAACGATCTGCCACAGATCGGAGAAAGCTTTTGTCTTGCGCGGTGGCAACTCCCCTTCGTCAAGGTCTATGCGCGTGAAGAGGAACGTGGCCAGAATGCCAAAGAGCGCGCCAATAGGAAAAAGTACCTGGTACCCTACCTTGTCCAATGCCCACCCGGCGATCGGCGTAACCAGAAGGATCACTGACACCCGCCCCATCCGCACCGTCGACATCACCTTCCCCCGCCCGCTTTCAGGATAAATCTTCTGAATAACGCGCGTGTACGCCGGGATCACAAACGCTTCCAGCAGCCCGAACACGATGCCGATCGCCATCAGCTGCACCGCGCCCGTCACGAACGCTGTCAGCAAAAAGAGCGACCGCCCCAGCAGCCAGCAGAAAACGATGATGTTGATCGTACGCCGGCGGCGCATCAAGACGATGCTGAACGAAGTGAAGACCGACCCGACAAAGAGCAGCGCCGTATACAGCGCCAGCATATCAACCGAGGCGCCCAAACGACGCAGCACAACCTGCGTGAAGGGGAAAATCGTGGCATAAAAAACGCCGTAGGCCAGCGACATCGATAGCTCGATATGCATGACTCGGCGCACAGAGGGCGATAGAGACCCGGCCAGCGCCGTCTCGATCCACATAACGGCCCGGCCCAGTAATTCTTTTGTTATCATCTTTGCTCCAGCCTCAGGCATCGCCGATGCCCGGAGTCTTACATGCGACCTGTTCTGGCTAGTCTACTTCTGGGCCGGAGCCTCCAACATAATGCAAAGGTCGAACTCGTCCCAAAACTCAACAACCCGGCCCGCCTCCGTGGCAGCGCCGGACGTAACCCGTACCGTATCACAAACCCAGCCAGACGCCAACCAAAGCCAGCCTCAGGCATCCATAGACTCTTCACTCTGCCCGCCTCACGCTTCCCAACAGCCTTCACCGTCTCCAGCAACTATCCACCGCATTTCTGACCACTGGCCACTGACTACTGATCACTGCGGTTATGTGCGGGGGGACGCCCCCCGCAACGCCCCCCGTGGCTAGCCACCTCGTTCATTCTTCCCTGGCAGCTTGTTTAGCCAACTGTGTCTCCACCCCAACTTGCTTCTTCCAGCCACTGACCACTGAACACCATCCATTGACCAACGCAGTTCCGACCACTGCAGTTCCCCTTATCGAGTTGACAATGAAACCGTTTGCGTTTAGCCTAATCGCGGCCAACTGCTCCCACTCGCCCGGCACGCACCGCTATCTATTCTTTTCTTAACTCTATCAAGATAAAAGAGATGGCTGACTCAACTTCAAAGAGCACCTGTGCCCCACTCTTCTCGACCTACAGCATACTGCTGCTCCTGCCCTTGCTGGCGTTTGCCATTTCTGGCTGCCTCACGCCCGTACGCGCCGTGCCCACGCCAACGCCCTGGCCCACGCCGGTGCCCTCGGAACAGAAAAGGTACACAGTAACCCGCGGCACCATCGAAGACCGCTTCCAGGTCATCGCCGAAGTCGCTCCATTACATTGGGAGCCGCTCGCCTTCGCCGTCGACGGGCAACTGGGCGCCGTCCTCGTCAACGAAGGCGAACAGGCCGAAGAAGGCCAGATTCTCGCCGAGCTCATAATGCCCGATCTGCTCGAACAGTTGGAGCAGGCCCGCCTCGACCTCTCCCGCGCCGAAAGCGTCCTCTGGGTCTATGAAAATGAACTGACCTTTGATCTCGAAAGAACGCAGCTGGAGGCCCGCCGCGCCGAGCTGCTCCTTCAGCAGGCCCGCGATGCCGGCGACACAAACGAGGTCGCCCTTCAGGAGGTCGCCCTTCAACTCGCGCAAGTGAACCTGCGCGAGATCGAAAGTCGGGTGGACCCATCCCTGGAACAGGCGGTCGCCCGCGCCAAACTGGCCGTCGCCGCCCTCGAACGCCAGGTCGAGGAACGCCGCATCCGCGCGCCCTTTACCGGCCAGGTCGTCGCCGTCGGCATCAACCTCAACAGCATGCGCGGCCCCCTGGAACCCCCGCAGCGCCGCGCCGAAGTGCCCGCCTTCTCCCCCTTCATCGTCATCGTCGAACCCGAACCCGTCGAACTGATCGTCTCCAGCCAGAGCGCCCGCGTCTCCGACCTCGTGATCGGCCAGGAGCTCACCGCAATTCATCGCTGGGCTCAGGACGAGCCGTTTCCCGTGCACGTCGCCCAGTTGCCCACCATCTCCTCCGGCGATCGGTTCATCCCCGGCTTTCCTGGTTCCATCCACCTCGCCGTGGAAGGAGAAACGCCCCCGCTCGTCGCCGGCGAATTCATCAACATCCAAGTCGTCGCCGCCGTGCGCGACGACACGCTTCTGCTGCCCGACGCCGCCGTGCGCCGTTTCGGTGGCCGCACCTTTGTCGTCGTCCAGGATGGCGACCGCCAGCGCCGTATCGACATCCGTACCGGTCTCGAAAGCCAGGGTATGGTCGAGGTGCTGGAAGGTCTCGAAGAGGGCGACGTCATTCTAGGTCGATAAATGCCCAACCGTCTCCCCATTCTCGGGCTCGCACTCCGCCGCCTATTCAGCCGGCCCAGCCTGACCCTGCTGTCCCTTCTCAGCATCGTCCTGGCAATCGGCATGGTCGCCAGTATCCCCGTCTTTTCTCAAGGGGTCAGCTATCTCCTGCTCCAGGACGAGCTCGCCTCCATCGGTAGCATCTTCCACCGTCCCCCCCTCACCATGCGCTTTTACTTCATCGTACCCAAGCGCAATGCCCTCGCGCTCAATGACGCTCTGCGCCTCGAAAACGACTTCCGCCGCATCGTCGAAAGAGAGACCGGCCTCGCCGTCGCAGATACCCTCACCTACGTCGCCAGCCCCGGAATGACCATCCAGCCCGCCGACGAAGACACCTCCTACACCGAACTCAAAGAAAATGTCATTGTCGAAAATATCCAGTTCGCTGTCGTCACCAACATCCGCGAACGCATCGACGTCGTTGAAGGCCTTCCTTACGGGACCGAGACCACCGACGGCACGGTAAACGTCTGGCTGTTTGAAGAAAAGGCCACCGAGCTGGGCTTCCAGGTAGGTGAGACCTACCATATGATCGAAGGAGCCTCCGGAAACGCCATCCCCATCACCGTCGCCGGTATCTGGAGGCCGACTGACCTCTCGGACTTCTACTGGTCCGCCACCACCATCTCATGGCGCAAACTCCTGCTCGTCTCCGATAACGCCTATCGTCGTTCAATCGAGCCCGCTGTCAGCCGCCGCACCGGCATCGCTGTCTGGTACCTCAGTCCCGACGAAGAGACCTTGAAACTCCATCAGGCCGATAAAGTCGCCCGCGGCCTCCGAACTGTGCCGAACCGCGCAGACCTGCGCTTCACCGGTACGAAAATGGATGTCTCGCCTGAGTTGCCTCTGAATCGCTATCTGCAGCGAAGAGCCAGTCTGTCCGCGCTCCTCGTCGGCTTCAGCCTGCCCGCCCTCGGACTGCTCCTCTTCTTCCTTTGGATCCTCTCACATGTCACCGCCCAGTTTCAGCAGGAAGAGGTCGCTATCCTCGCTTCGCGCGGCGCCGGCCGGCGATTTGTCGCCTTCCTCATTCTGCTCGAGACTCTGCTCCTGCTTCTCGTCGGCATCCCCCTTGGCCTCGGCGCCGGTTATATCATGGCCCGCGCCATGGGGCTCGCCTCCGGCTTTCTCGCCTTTACCCCCCGCGCCGGCATCCCGGCAACTCTCTTTGAAGTCGACTGGCGCCTTATCGGTATCGCCCTGTTGCTTCTTGTCCTGGCGCGAGCAATCCCTGCCCTGCGCGCCGCCCGCGGCGGCATCGTCCAGCACCTGCGCGCCCGCTCCCGCCCGCACGCCGCCATTACGACCCTTCTGCTTGCCGGCGACGGCGCTCTCATCGTCCTTTCTTGGTATGCCTACCGCCAGCTCAGTCAGCGGGGCACCCTCGGCATCATCGGCTGGGAGCCGAGCGGCGATCCCTTCCGCGACCCGCTCCTTCTCCTGACCCCTTCCCTGTTCGTCTTTACCTCAGCCCTCGTGCTGACACATCTCTTCCCTCTGCTCATGGGGCCCGTCGATCGCCTCGGAAACCGTCTCCGCTCCTTCGTCGCCTACATGGGTCTTACCCAGCTGCACCGCCAGGGCCGCCACTACTCTGGCAGCCTCTTCCTGACCATGGTCTGTCTCAGCCTCGGCGCCTTTTACGCCTCGATGGCCCTCAGCCTCGACCAGTGGCTGGCCGACCGCATCCACTATCAGGTCGGCGCCGACTACCGCTTCCAACAGGGCATTCCACCCCCGGAAATGGGCGGACCCAGCATGCCGGGTGAGGAGGCGGACCCCGAAGTGGTTAGCGCCTGGCTGCTGCCAATTAGTGACTACCTTGAAATTCCCGGCGTCGATGACGCAACCCGCGTCGCCGTCTTCAAAACCAAGACAAGCGTCTCACGGCAGATCGACGCCGTCTTCCTCGGTATCGATCGTTTCGACTTCCCTCGCATCGCCTTTCACCGTTCCGACTTCAACTACGCCTCCCTGGGCGAGTTGATGAATCGACTTGGTATGTATCCCAACGGGGTCCTCGTATCGCGCAACTTCCTCAAACGCAGCCGCCTCCTCGAAGGGCAGACGACCAAGCTGACCATGTCCATTAACTTCGGCTCCTTCGAACACGAATTCCTTATCGTCGGCTCTTACGACTACTTTCCTACTGCCTATCCCGAGGACACGGAAGTCTTTGTAGGCAACCTCGACTACGTCTTCGAACAGGTCGGCGATGAAAGTCTGCACCAGATCTGGATGAAGACCCGCGACGACGCCGTCCCCGAAGCAATTATCGAAAACCTGGTGGGGCTTGGGATCCATCCAATTCAAATCCGTGACGCCCGCGCCCTTCTCACCCTCGACGAGGAAAGGGTTGAACGCATCGGCCTCTACGGTATTTTGTCGGTCGGCTTTCTTGCCTCCACCCTCCTTGCCAGCCTCGGTCTTCTCGTCTATACCTACGCCTCTCTGCAAGGCCGTCTGCAGCAAATCAGCGTAATGCGCGCCGTAGGCCTCAAGACGAAGCTCGTCCTTGCTATGGTCGGCGTCGAATACCTCGGCGTAATCTTCTTTGGCGTTCTTTGGGGCGTTGTGATCGGCATCGCCACCGCCTGGCTCTTCGTGCCCTTCTTCCGCGTCAGCGGCGATCCGATCTTTGCCCTGCCGCCCTTTGTCCGCCACATCGCCTGGGGCCAGATCGGCATCCTCGCGCTCGTTTTCGGCGCCGCGCTCTTGGGTTCCCAATCGGTAATCCTCTATTGGAGTACGCGTCGCGATCTCTTCCAGGTACTGCGCATGGGGCAGAGGGAGTAACGCTATGGCTCAAAATGCCGTCGCAAACGGAACATCCTTGGTCGTCTGCGACAACCTGGTAAAAATCTATCAGATAGACGAAATCGAGGTTGTGGCCCTTCAGGGCCTCGATCTTGAGATTCGCCGCGGCGAGATGATGGCGATCATCGGCGCCAGCGGCAGTGGCAAATCCTCTCTCCTCAACATCATAGGCGGCCTCGACCGCCCCTCGGCCGGCCAGATTACCGTCAACGGACGCAACCTGCTCAAAGCGCCTGACAAGGAGTTGGAGAATTATCGTCTGAACGACGTTGGCTTTGTGTGGCAGCAGTCATCCCGCAACCTCATCCCCTATCTCACCGCACAGGAAAATGTCGAGCTCCCCATGATCGCAGCCCGTGAACGCGCCGCGCCGCCGGCAGAACGCGCCCGCGAGCTGCTCGACGCAGTCGGACTTCTCAGCCATAGCCACCACCGTCTGGCACAGCTCTCCGGCGGCCAGCAGCAGCGCGTCGCCATTGCCGTCGCCCTGGCCAACCAGCCCCAGATCCTCCTCGCCGATGAACCGACCGGTGAAGTTGATTCAGTCACTGCCAACCAGATCTGGCAACTCCTTCGCGAGCTGAACCGCCGCTACAACCTCACCAGCATCATCGTCAGCCACGACCGCGACATAGCTCGCGTCGTTGACCGCGTCATCGGTATCCGCGACGGCAAAATCAGCACCGAAATCGTGCGCCAATCACACACAGGTCTGCTCGACGACGAGCTGTCCGCAAGCCTCGACCAATCAGAGAGCGACCCGCTCGCCGCCGCCGAGCCCGTTGAAGCTGCCGGCAGCCCAACCCTCCAACTCGAAGAGCGCGTCGTCCTCGATGCCGTCGGTCGATTGCAGATGCCGCACGAATACCTGGAACAGCGCGGTATCGGGCGCAGAGCGGTCATTCAACTGGTCGAAGACGGTATCCTCGTCCGTCAGGCGCAGGAGCAACTCCCCTTTGCCGGCGCCTCAAGTGCCTACCTCGGCGAGGAGGACGACCTGTCCGCCTGGGAACAGGACCCTACGCCTCGCCGCAAGAACCCGTGGTGGCGTCGGCTCCTGCTGGGAGCGCCCCGGGAAGTCGACGAAACGCCGGACGGGGAGCAGGCTGACAACCCCTGGGCCAGCGATGTAACCTCATCTGCGCAGAACTACGCCGACGCGCCCGCAGACAGTTCACGCGATACGCTTCAGTGGGACAATGACCCCACCGCCGCCCGCGCTACCTTCGCTCCACCCGACCCGACCCCCGAGCCCAGCACAGCCGCTGCCGCCTCGGAACCCTTGGTGATCTCGGAATTCTACAGAGGGCCCTTGGTCGAAGTCAGCGATCTTCAGCGCGTATACTCGGTCGGCGACCAGTCCGTCTATGCCCTGCGGGGAATCGATCTGGCCGTCCCCCGTCGCTGCTTCGCACTCTTCCGCGGCCGTTCCGGCTCCGGCAAGACAACACTGCTCAACCTGATCGGCAGCCTCGACACCCCAACCGCCGGCCGCGTCTCACTCTTCGGCCAGGACATCGACAAGCTTACCGCCGATCAATGCGCCCAGATCCGCCAGCACCATATCGGCTTTGTTTTCCAGGCCTTCTCCCTCATCCCAACCCTGTCGGCCCAGGAAAATGTCGAGATGACTCTGCGAATCCTCGGCCAGTCCGCCGCGGAGCGCCGCCGCAGGGCCGCCTACTGCCTCTCTCTGGTGGGTCTCGGCCGCTGGGCCGATCACCGACCCTTTGAAATGTCTGGCGGCCAGCAGCAGCGTCTCTCTATCGCCCGTGCCCTCGCGCACGGCCCGGCAATGCTGATCGCCGACGAGCCCACCAGCGACCTGGACAGCGAGACCGGCCGCCAGATACTACAGCTGTTCGCCCGCTTGGTGGCGGAGGAAGGCATCACCGTTCTGATGGCCAGCCATGATCCGACCAGCGATGACTTTGCCACAGTAGTATACGAGCTTCAGGATGGCCAGATAGCCAATCACACTGCCAACGGCAGCTCGAATTAGACCAAAACTACCCAACTCTTCGTTCCGCGTAAACACCCACACAGGAGATCCGAATATGGCCCAGTCTTGGCGCGTCGCTATCGCCGGCTGCCATCGCATGCTCGACAGAAAACCGGCCAATCACAACTTTGCCACCGCCTTCGATTCCGTACCCGGTACCGAAATCGTAGCCGTATTCGACCTCGGCCCTGAAACGCGTCAGGAATTTGTGGACTGCTGGGGAGACAGCGTTGCCGCCTACGACGACTTTGGCAGCATGCTGCAGCAGGAACAACCCGACATCCTCTGCCTCGCCACCAGCCAGAAGATGCACGCCGACCAGGTCCGGCGGGCTGTCGCCGCCGGTGTGCGCGCAATCCTCTGCGACAAGCCCCTCGTCACCAGCCTCACCGAGGCCGACAGCCTTCTCGACGCCTGCCGCTCGGCCAATGTCCCCCTGGCCTTCGGGCTGGACCGCCGCTGGCTCGTCTCCTACCGCCGCCTCGCCGAACTCCTGCGCGACGGCATCGTCGGCCAGCTGCAGTCAATCATCATCTACGGCATCCCCAACCTGATCAACCACGGCTGTCACTGGTACGACGTCGCCCTCCACCTCGCCGGCGATCTCGAACCCCAATGGGTAAGCGGATTCGTCGACGATCTATCGGGCGAACCACCCGATTCCCGTCGTCACCTCGATCCGACCGGCCGCTGTACTGTCGGCCTGGAGAGTGGCGTCCACCTCTATTTCACCCCCGGCGGCAGCCAGCGGCCGTCCTTCGACGTCGTCGGCGACCAGGGCCGCCTTACCATACTGGACGATGGCCGTAACGCCTGGCACTGGCAGGACGTTGACGCCCCGCCGCAACCCCTGGCCATCCCCCAACCTGTCGGCGACTTCCCCTCCGGCCCCGCCATCGTACAGGACCTGGTCGACGCCGTCGCCAGCCGCGGCAGGACCGCCTGCGACGTCGAAGAAGCCCGCCGCGCCACCGAAATCGGCTTCGCCGTTCACCTGTCGCACGCGCGCCAAGGCGCCCGCGTCGACCTGCCCGCCGCCGATCGCGAACTGCGTATTCCTTCGTTCCCGTGGGGAAATGAATAGGGGGCGCCGCGTATGAGGCTTCGTCAGCCGGCCCGATAGGCTGCCGCCACCTTCTGGAAGATGGCGATTACGTCGTCTATCTCCCGCGTGCTCCAGTTCTCATGCAGCGTCATCGTGAAGTGGCTCTTAAGCATCGCCTGCGCGTTGGGGCAAGCGAATTCGCGGTTCGGGTCGCCCTCATATAGGGGGCTGGCCCACGGGTAACCGCTGCTGCCAAAGACCCTTCTCTCCGTATACCACGCCTGCCGGTGCGGCATCCCGTACCGGTAATCGTCCGTAACCGGCAGGCCCTCAGCGCGCACACTCTCGCAAAACGTCTCCTTGTCGCACGCAGCCCGATCCGGGTAAAACGCCACCGGCAAGAACCAGTTGCTGGACTCGACATCCCGCCCCGGCCGCTGTATGGAGATCATCGCCGCGTCTGCCGTACCTTCGATCAGCTGGCCGACAATTGCCTGCCTGCGTTCGATCATCTCCGGCAGTTTGCGCAGTTGAATCAGGCCAAACACGGCTGCCAAATCCGTCTGGTTGAAGTTTAGCGTCGCCTGCATGTTCGTCGCGCCTTCCAGCAGAAAGTGGGGCTTGCCGCGGTCGGCCATCCGCCGCACCGACTGGTAGAGTGCCTCGTCCCGGGTGAAGACCATCCCGCCCTGCCCGCCCGAGCTGTGGTTCTTTCCCGAATTCGTCGAAAACGCCGACAGGTCGCCGAAGCTCCCGGCCAGTTGCCCTTTGAACCGCGCCCCGTGCGCCTGCGCACAGTCTTCGATCACCGGAATGCCATGCCGCCCCGCCACCTCCATGATGCCGCCAATATCGGCCGGCTCGCCCGCAATATGCGGCACGATAATCGCGCTCGTGCGCGGCGAAATCAGTGCCTCGATCTGCTCTGGCCCCGTGTTGAAGCTACCCGGCGCCGAGTCCGCAATCATCGGGATCATGCTCTGCAAGGGGATAGGCATAATCCCGCCCGGGTCCGTAAAGGGGCCGATGATGACTTCGCTGAACGCCTCCAGCTCCAGAGCCAACAGCGCCACGTAAATGGCCGCCGACCCCGAGCTGACCGCATCCGCGTAACCGCCCCCAAGGTACTCGGCAAACGCCGCGCAGTACGCCTCCTCCTCCTCGCCCTGGTACGCGCCCATCGTCCCCGTGGCAACTACCTTGTCCAGGTACGCGCTGACCGCCTCCACCTCCTCGGCCCCAATGTGACCGCGCGCCGGCAACGGCGCCTCCCGCACAGGACTTCCGCCATGCAGAGCTAGTTTGCTCACACCGTCACCCATGCCTCAATCCTCCAGACTGTATTCGAAGCGGCTGCTGGCCGGCAGGTCGCCTAGCCAGGAGGGGACCTCCGTTTCCGGCCCCGTCCGGACAATCCATAAATCCTTCCCATCCGACCCTTCCACCGTACACGCCGCCCAGCCCGCCCCAACCAGGTCACAGCCATGCCAAGTGACCGAACCAATATGGGGCCTGTCCCGGTAAGGATGAAATACACTGAGAAAGGCCGTGCTCGTCGTAACTCGTTGGCGGATCATCAGGTCCTGCATGTCCTCCGCCGGGTATCCCGGCGCCGGCCCTGCATAAAGATTCGTCCCGTTCATCTCCGCCATGAAGAGTTTCATGCCCGTTACTCCAAACTTCCAGTTCAAAGCGATACTTTCGTACGCAGGTCGCGTGCTGAGATCCTCAATGTACTCGTATCCGTCTCCTTCTAGCACGGCAGGCACGATAGGAACGCCATCGCCAAGCGGCGCCAACACGCCGCGATTGCGAAAGATCCAGTCGATTCGGCGCTCTCGCCCGGCATCGACCAGAAATAGGTCCACAAAATAGTCGCCGCGCGACAGGACTGCCCTCCGCATCTTTGCTCCATCGTAAACCTTGGGAGCCTCTTCGTCGACGCCGTATGTGGGGACGTCGATCCCGGAAACGGAATCTTCGCCCCAATCTAACGCCGCGTCAGCCACCTGAAACGGCCCGTCAGCCCGAAAGGCAATGCTCCGACCCGCGCCCGCCGGCTGCGACTTGCCATCCAACACAACGGTGTTATGACTTATCGTCTGCCGATACCAGCCCTGAAACAGGTCAATCCCGTACCCGGGCGTCCCCAGGTCCGGAGCCTGCCGTTCGCCGCATGCAAACACCGTCAGCCCCAGCTTGTCCGGGTGCCCGTGACCGCCGCCGTGGACCCCGTACTTGAGTAGCAAGTACTGTTCGGTCGCGGCCGACGGCTCGGACTCCTCCTCCGGCTGCGAACGCAGAATCGCGTACCCAGATGCTGGCATCTCGACACTGGGAAGCGTCAGTCCCCCGTCCGCTCCCGACTCTAAATCCGTTGCCCCGTACAGAAGCGCGTCCAGGCTTTCCCGCCGCCCATGCTGATAGGCCCGCGCCAGGACTTTACCAAAAAGCGGTTCGTCGAACCACGCATTCCCAATCTCGTAGAACGCCGGCGCCTTGGGCACGCCGTGGCAGCAGTCATCGTTCAGACTCGTGAAGTACCAACAGTCATTCGTCGCCGGCAAGCTCCCATCGGGATACGCGCACAACACAGGCGCCCGCAATACTGCCGCCAGCGAAGGATCCTGCCTCAAATCCCACTTCGGCAGATTGGCCGTCGCCTTCGCCAGCAGCAGCAGCGCCGCCATCGTATAGAAGTGATAGCTGAACGAGCCTTCAAACCACAGCCCGTCCGCCAGAATCCCCTCCCGCGCCTGGCTATGGAATCCATTCTCCCCGTCTATCGCGAAGGCGAGCAGCTCTTCGCTGCCGGTCACCGCACCGATCGTCCCTATCGCCGCGTTGTGCCAGCAGGCAAAGTTGTGGATCCCGCCAAAATGCCGCTCCATCAGAAACTCGGCTGCCGGCAGCAGCAGTTTCCCGACGATCTCCTCCTGCTGTCCATCGCTCAGTGTAGCTTTTATCAAGTCAAACGACCACGCCAATGGAATCGACCACACCGCCTCGTCCAGCGTACTGAACTGCGCCACCCCATGGTTTTCCGGCCGCCATCCCGAGTACGCCTTGTACCCATCGTACGCCGCTGCATAGCCCAACAGCACCTCCTGCACGCTCTGCCTGTTTCGCTCCTCGCCCTCCAGCTTCCACAGTACCGCCAGCCGCAGCGCCGACTCCGCCAGCCTGTTGTTCACCGACCAGCGCCACGCCGAGTCAAACGGCTCCCCACTGAACGTCGCCCCGTCCACCGGGCACCGATGCAGAGTGGGCGAGTCCGTCTCAAAGACCAGCTGCACTGCATGCTGCGGACAGAAATAGTCGTGATAATAACCCCCAGGCAACTCGGGAACATCCACAGGACGGGCAAGAAAGTCGTCTACTTCATCTCGCAACAGCCCAACCGCCGAAGCGAACTGCGGCAAACCCACTTTGTGCCGGATATCGGACCACTGATCGTCAGAAATAAGTGTTGTGTTCGTCATACCTTGACCTGTACGTGAAGTCAGCAAGCGCACTATAGAGACTTACCCACCTTGACCAGAATACGATTTGAGGACATCAGTCAGTACTACCGTTGATCAGTTTCACAAGGCTCAATGCTTTTCGGCCGCAAAGATTGTAAAGCATCCCACTTTAATTTAGTGTTTGAACGCATTAGAGTCTCATCAAACCATTTCTACTCTCTGATGCCATTTTCAAGACTTTCTCTGTCCGCTACATTTGGGAGCGGCTCGGGCTGGACAGAATCCTATGACTGAGCAAAGAACATACCAAGAGACCCATCCTTGGATAACTTTCCAGCTGGATCTGCGCAGGATCGATTATACGCTATGGTTTAAGCTGGGAGAAGTGCAGGCAAAATGCGAACACCTCGCTGGCGTGCCCCTCCTGCCTGACGTTGAAGAGTACTTGCATCAGGTCTACCTGGCCAAGGGTGCGCTGGCAACGACAGCAATTGAAGGAAATACCCTGTCGGAGGAGGACGCCCTCGGGTTGGTAAGAGGAGAACTGGATCTACCGCCTTCCAAAGAGTATCTGGGGAAAGAAATAAGAAATATCGTCAAAGCCTGCAACAATATCCCAGAAGGCATTCTTTCCGGTGAGCTTGCAGAACTGACCGTTGACAGGATCATCGAACTCAATGCCCTGGTCCTGCATGACTTGCCTATAAAGGATGACGTTTCGCCCGGCATTATTCGGGAGCACGATGTTGGCGTAGGGCGATACCGTGGAGCACTCCATCAAGACTGTGAGTATCTACTGCAGAGGCTTTGCAACTGGCTAAGTGTTGAGAGTTTCCTATGGATCGAGGAACTCAGAATCGCGTCGGGAGTTCTGAAAGCAATTGTTGCCCATCTCTATTTGGCCTGGATCCATCCGTTTGGCGATGGTAATGGAAGAACGGGCCGCTTAGTCGAGTTTCAACTGCTGCTGTTGAGCGGGGTGCCGACGACGGCAGCCCATCTCCTTAGTATCCACTACAATCAGACCCGCACGGAATACTACAGGCAACTCGATCGGGCGAGCAAGTCGGGCGGCGATGTCCTCCCATTCATCCAATACGCCCTGCAAGGCCTGAATGACGGTCTGGATGAACAGCTTCAGACGATACGGGCACAGCAGTTCCACGTTTTCTGGATGAATCATGTTCACAATTCGTTCCGCCAGAAGGTAAGCGCCACAGATTTGCGTAGAAGACAACTCGTGGTCGATCTTTCCGAGAAAACAGAACCTGTACCCATCGTACAGTTACGTTACATCTCCCCAAGAACTGCAGAGGCCTACGCTGGCAAGACGGACAACACCATTCGGAGAGATGTTAATGTGCTTGAGAAAATGGATCTGATCAGAAGAAGCTATGAGGGTGTCGAAATCAATATAGAGTTGATGGCCGCCTTCCTATCTCCAGTAATTGCCAGCGAGGAAAATAAGGATTCGTAGTAAGGTTCCTTCTCTATTGCCGACCAAAAGAAAAGGAGAGAAAGATCCATCTCCCTCTCCTATCCTCTCCCAGATGCAAAGCCGTCGCAAGGCCAAATATTTTCACATAGCACTGCCACTCACGAACCCGCCGCCTTCTCCACCTGCGCCTTGAAAGCCTGACCGCCCGAAGCCACCCAGGCCGCCCAGCCCGTCAACAGAAAACGAACGCCCAGGTTGACGTAATGCGCAGCGTTTGCATCACTCGCCAGCCCGCCCGCATTCCTGCCGGCCGCGATAATCTGAGCAAACGCACCTTCTATCGTCTCCACAACCTCTGGATGGTCCATGCCGCCCAGATGCCCCATCGATTGCGCCAGATCGCTCGGCGCAACAAAGAAAACGTCAATGTGATCCACAGTGAGGATCTCCGCCAGGTTGTTGATCGCAATGATATCCTCGATCAGCACAATCACCAGCGTCTCGTCATTGGCCCGGTGAACATAGTCCGGCACGCCGTATCCCTGGCGGCTCGTGTACATGCCCCGCCTGCCTGCCGGATGGAACTTGGCCGCATCGACCACCGCCCTCGCCTCATCAGCCGTATTGACATGCGGCACCACGATCCCCTGCGCGCCCAGGTCGAACGTACGGTAGATAATCCCCTCGTTATTCCGGTTGACCCGCACCACCGACGTCATCCCCCACAGATCGCACGCCCGCGTCAGATCCGGAATGTCTCCATAGTCCACCGGCCCGTGCTCCCCTTCCAACCAGATCGCGTCGAACCCCAGCGGGCCCAGCTGATCGATCATGTCTGTTGAATTGTTCCCCGAAAGGCAGACAACCGTCTCGCCCCGTTCCAGCTTATGTTTCGCTCGGTTCTCGCGCATTTCTACACTTCTCTCCTTCTGCCTGGATTTGAGTGTCCCCTGATAGGGGAAATCGGTCAACCGTTCCGGCCATTATAGCGTAACTCTTACTTTCAAAATAAAGGCGGTCCCGTAAAAGGGACCGCCCTGAATCGTCTTGACTTTCGACTGTGCTACCAGGCGTAGCTCTTGTTACTCTGTAGGCCAGCCATCAGGGATCTCATTGGCCGCCAGCGCTTCCTCTATGGCCGCCGCAGCATCGTCAGTTACCCACGCGCTCCAAATGTCGGACCTGCTGTTCAACCACCACAGCGCCGCGTCATTGCTGCTGGCGTCACTGTTCTCATTCTGCCAGCGAGCCACTTCCTTGTACACCTCGATGTTGAAATCCCAAGCCTCCAGCATCGCGACTACGTCCGGCGCACCGTCCACAAGATCAGGATGGACGGCAATCAGAATGTCAGCGTCTTCGTACGCGCAAGCTTTGTCCGCCGACCAGCACTCGTCGCTATACGGCGGCTCTTCGAGCTTGACCAGGTCCAGAATGAGCGCCGGATCATTGGTGCCCCACTGGTAACCTACCCACGGCTCCCCCTTCTCGTAGGCGCCGTAAAGATCGGCATTCAGCGCCGCACCGTCACCCGGATTCACAATGTGCACGTGATCTTCCAGTTCGTACCCGATGACCTGAGCGGCATTGACCTCTTCACAGGCCCAGCCGATTACGCACGAAACGAGACGCGCCTTGCCCCCCGTTTCGGCGGTGGCGAACAACTCTTTAAACTTGTCGTCCTTCAGGTCTTCAACACTGACCAAATCAGGATACTCTTCCTGCAGATACTTGGGTATCACAAAGGCAGACTGCCAGTCCTTGCCCAGGCTCGCCCCAATCTCGACCACCTCTTCATTGCCCAGGGCTTCATACCAGGCTTCATCCTGGTTGGGCAGCCAGATTTCCAGGGTTACGTGTGTGTCGCCATTGCGCAATCCCTGGAACAAGGGCAGGGTCGAGCCAAATACGACGTCGGTCGAATAGCCGTAGCCCTTCTCAACGATGTACTGAGCGATCCGGTTCTGAATCTGGGCGCTGGTCCAGTTGAGATCGCTGAATATGATCGTGTCCATGGAGGCGGCCGGCGCTTCCTCGGCCGCCGGAGCAGCAGCCTCTTCGCTCGGCGCGCTCCCCCCAGCCGGCGCACAGGCGACAGCCACGATGATGATAAGCAACAGTACAAGCATTCGATATGGTGCACGCATGATTCTTTCCTCCTGTTGAATGTGTTAACCGAGGCCAGTATCTGCGGACAAGCAGTGTCAAAGGGATGAAGTCAAAGTAGGAATCTGAGCCGCCTCGCTCCGCCCTCCTGCTTGAGCGTAACCACAAACTGACTTTATGGAGGGTATCAGTTCCTAATCCTGGCTGTTGACCTACTTTCCTGGAGGCGCCATTGGCTGCGTCCCTGCCCAATATGGCGGCTCCGACGTCAACCTGTCTCAAATGTCGCCTGTTGAATTCCACACAGAGGCTTCGTCACTACGCCTCCGCTGGAAAGGACTGGCACCAGTACCCTACCCTCTTATAATAGCAGACTTGCCTTGTTCTGGGCAATCGAAATATTCAGACGGGTGCAGTCCATAATGGGGATGAACTCTCATTTACCTCTTGTTGCAACCAGGCCACGGTCAGTTCCAGTTGCACTTTCCAGCAAATCAGAGGGTGTCACTCACTCCTCTCTCCTCTTCACTCTCTCCTCGCATTTGGGCGGTCGGGCCTTCGGCCCTCCCTTGTGCGGGGGGACTCCCCCCGCAACGCCCCCCCTAACACCATGCCACGTTGGCGCCGCGTCGCCGGCGTACTGTCTATGCCACCTGTCGCCCACCCACGTCGTGCCGCGAAGCCGTTCGCCGTGTCCACGGTAGGGGCAGGCCTTGTGCCTGCCCAATGCCTCCCAACAAATGGACGGCAAAAAAATTCCAGCCACCGCTGTCATAAATTCCCCACCTGACCAATCCCACCCCAAGTATGAACTGCACCCAACCCGGCAGGGTCTGGCCCGAACGCAAAATGAAGTTGGCGCGGGAGGAGCAAGGGGCGGCAGAAAGTGATTCGGCAGGGAAGAGATGACAGCACGACTCTTTGCGTTGACCGGCGAGAATTCGCTACTTCCTACCATGAAACTGATTCTAAGTCTGGTAATGGCAGCCTGCGAATCTGGGGATCCCCCTACTCAACGGGCCAACCGTCGGGGATCTCATTCGCTGCAAGGGCAGCCTCGATAGCCGCCGCCGCGTCATCCGAGACCCAGCCGCGCCAGATATCGGCATGTCCGTTCAGCCACCACAGCGCCGCGTCGTTCGTGCTTGCATCGCTGTTCTCATCCAGCCAGGCCGCGACTTCACGATAAATGCCGATGCGGAAGCCCCACTTACCCAGCATCTCAATAACCTCAGGCGCAGCCTCCAACAGGCTTGGATGGACTGCAATGACAATCGTGGCGTCTTCGTAGGCGCACGCTTTAGTCGTGGACCAACACTCTTCGCTGTAGGCCGGTTCCTCTAGCCGCACCAGGTCCAGAAGCAGCGCCGGGTCATTCGTGCCCCACTGGTACCCAAGCCACGGTTCGCCCTTCGCATAGGCACCGTAAAGGTCAGCATTAAGCGCCGCGCCGTCCCCCGGGTTGATAATATGCACATGTTCTTCCAGATCATAGCCCTCAATCTGGGCCGCGTTTACCTCCTCACAAGCCCATCCAATCACACAGGACACCAGGCGCGCCTTGCCGCCCGTCTCAGGCGTCGCAAACAACGCCTTGAACCGTTCATCCTTCAAATCCTCGACGCTATCCAGGTCAGGATACTGCTCCTGCAGGTAAGCGGGTATCACAAAGGCCGACTGCCAGTCATGTCCCAGGCTCTTACCGACCTCAACCACCTCCCCATTCGCCTCCGCCTCATACCACGCCTCAATCTGGTTCGGCAGCCAGATCTCCAGGCTCACATGGATATCTCCCCTGCGCAAGCCCTGGAACAGCGGCAACGTCGCACCGAACACCACATCGGTGGAATAGCCATACCCCATCTCAACTATGTATTGGGCGATACGATTCTGAATCTGGGCGCTGGGCCAGTTGTAGTCGGCGAAGACGATAGTTTCAATCGGCCTGGAAGGTCCAGCCGCCTCGCCTGAGGACCCCTGCTCCACCGGCGCACAACCGATGAAGACAAAAACGAAGAGAAGATGGAAGAGGAAAAAGAATCTTGATGTAATGGTTACCTCCCTTACTTGGAATCCTTACGTTCGAAACCGACTATGGCTCCTTGAACCATGGTTAAAGATCGGGCACGCTGACAAAACCCCTGATCGCGCAAGACTCTACCTCTGATTCAGGCATCCACTTCGATCAACAGTCGACAGTGGTCGCTTGGCCCCCAACATTCAACTTCGTTGAGCGCCCGCACCTTGATTCCTTCGTGGAAACCCCGCGAAGCGAATACGTAATCAAGCTGATTCTTGGCCGTCTCAGGTGTCTGTTTAGCCGAGTAGTAAGTCGGAACATTCTTTGTGTCTGAAGGAAGCCATTCCGACGAATGCTTCGCCTTCCGACCATGCGGTAGCTGTGGACCAAGAAACTCCAATCCAAGTGCTTGCATCCTGTCCCAAACGGTCTGCTCGCGAAGAGCAAGCGACTTGGGAAAGTTGTCGAGAGTTCCATAGGTCATATTGAGATCGCCCGCCGCAAGAATGCGGTGTGCGCTGGGATCAGTATTTCCAATAAAGGTTGACAAGTCAGAAATGATGCAATGCGCCGAGCCGTCGGGGTAGGTCAAATTGCCTTTAACGGACGTGTGGGTTTCTTTCCAACGTGCATACATGGAAACCGCAATGAAAGGCTCTGCGTCCTTTGGGATGACCCTGGCGGCTGCAATGGTTCCAATGCCACTGACTGCGATTTCGTCCTTCTCTGTCAAGCTGATTGGAGAGACCTGTTTGAACCATTCGATCTCTACCCTATCTGACAGCTTCACAACCATCGGCCAGCGGTTGAGCAGGTGGGGAAAGCGCCCTTTGTACCAACAGGAGTTCCATACGTGTGAGTCCCAATGTTCTCGGGGGCCAGTAAAGATGTCCGTGATTCTCTTTGCCAGGCCATTTCCAACTTCCTGAAGCAGAGCGACGTCCGCGTCCATCTGCAAGAGCCGATCCCATGCAGCCAGTCTAGTATTGATGTTCCAGCTTACAACTCTAATCATGGTTCCATACTCTAACGTTTTTGCGTGAGGCCCAGCAATCTGGATCGAAGTTTAAAGTCAGCGGGCGATAGAAAATGGTCGCGGGAAATGACCAATTCCGAGTTTTCACGCTCTCATTCGTGGGTTCACCTACCCCGCACTCCGCCTGTCCTCCTGCTCCTGCGCCACCGACTGCGTCAACCTGTCAATGATGATCGCCAGAAACACGATCGCCAACCCCGCGATCGCCCCGTTACCCGGCTGGTTCTTCTGCAGCGCCCGCAGCACATTGTCGCCCAGCCCGCCCGCGGCCACCATACTCGCGATCGTCACCATCGCCAGCGCCATCATCGTCGTCTGGTTTATCCCCGCCATGATCGTCGGCAGCGCCATCGGAATCTGCACCTTGGTCAGCAACTGAAACGGCGTCGTCCCAAACGCATGCGCCGCCTCCACCGCCTCCGCCGACACCTGCCGGATACCCAGATTCGTCAGCCGTATCACCGGCGGCACCGCATAGATGATCGTCGCAAAAATGCCCGCCGGCTTGCCAAGGCCAAAAAAGAGAATCCCCGGCAGCAGGTAAACAAAACTGGGCATCGTCTGCATCCCATCCAGTATCGGGCGCAACAGATTATCCGCCACCTGATTGCGCGCCGCCAGTACACCCAGTGGCAGACCGATCCCGACTGCAATCACAACCGCCACCACCATCAGCGCAATCGTGTCAATCGTGTTCTCCCACAGGCCCATGAACCCGACGAACAGCAGAGCGAACAAAGTAAACCCAAGCATCCTCCAGCGCCCCACCGCATAAGCAAGAAGCGCAAGAGCCACCACAACCGCCGGCCACGGAACCCACTTCAATACGTCCTCGATCGCGACCAGCGAGTACGCAACCGCGCTGCTCAGTCCGTCGAACAGCCAGCTTATCTCGCGCGTTATCCAGTCGACTGCATCGTCGATCGCGCCTCCGATCAACTCGCGCACCGTCTTCTCCAGGACCAAAGTTCCCCCATTATCAGTCTCGACTTCCGTCCGCGATATCGTGGTGGGAAACTCCATGTCCGCGCCCCAGATGCCGAAAGAGGCTAATAGCACAACGATTACCAACCCCCATGAGACCAGCCAAAAATAACGGGGAAGCGCCTCCTTGCTGGGCGGCGCATGAGACTCCTCTGGCGGCATATCTCTCCTGCCCGCCCCACGTGCCGGCAGCGAAGAATCCAGTCCTTCGATCCTGAGTATTGCGTCCATCCCAACTGGCTTGCGTGGCGGCTCAGTGCCCGCCTGTGAGCTTCCAATCTGGCTCATCTCAAAGCCTCCTCTCTAACCTGCAAACTCTCTGCCGGCAAGCTAATCTACCATGCCGGCCAAGAGTGCGCGCCGATGAATCTCGCCCAACAAACGTCCCTCATCGTCCACCACCGCAATGAAATGTTCCGTCTCCGCAGCCAGAGGAATAATATTCTCAATGAAAGTAGCCGGGCTGGTCGTCGCCAGTCCTTCGGTCTGCGCCGCCTCCAGGGCCTCAACTCGCTTGCTCGCCAGATCCGTAATCTGGTCTTGAGTCAGGATTCCCTTGAGGATGTTGTCATCCCCTACTACATAGGCAGCCTCGGCCTGATTGTCCCGCATGGCCTCCAGTGCAGCGCTGGAATCTTGACCTTCATGAATAATTACCGCAGGCTGCTGCATTATCGACCCCGCCCGGATCACTTTGGCGCGCGACACGTCTTGCACGAACTCCGACACATAGTCGTTGGCCGGACGCGTCACGATCTCCTCCGGCGTTCCCTCCTGCACAATCACGCCGTCGCGCATGATCGCGATGCGGTCGCCCAGCTTGAGCGCTTCATCCAGGTCATGCGTGATAAAAATAATCGTCTTCTGAAGCTCCGACTGCAGCATGACCAGCTCATCCTGCATCTCCCGGCGTATAAGCGGGTCCAACCCGCTGAACGGCTCGTCCATGATCAGCACCTCCGGGTCCACCGCCAGCGCCCTGGCAAGCCCCACCCGCTGCTGCATGCCCCCGCTCATCTCCCTCGGATAGTAATATTCCCATCCCTTCAGTCCCACGGTCTCAATCGCTTCAGACGCCGCTTTATATCGGCTGTCTTTGTCCATGCCCTGTACTTCAAGACCGTAGGCCACGTTGTCCAGCACACGGCGATGAGGCAAAAGCGCGTAATTCTGAAAAACCATCGCGATCTTGTCCCGCCGAAACTGCCTCAAGTCCTCCTGCGAGTACTTGAGAATGTCCTCGCCGTCGAACTGGATCTGTCCCTGCGTCGCTTCTATCAGCCTGATCAGACAGCGCGCCAGTGTCGACTTTCCGCTGCCCGATAGCCCCATCACGACGAAAGTCTGGCCTCTCGGGACCCTGAAAGACAGGTCCCGCAGACCCACAACCAGCCCGTACGCCTCCTGAATCTCGTCTCGGCTCTTGCTTGCATTTTCCGGCTGCAGCGCACGCTCCGGCCGGCTGCCAAACACCTTCCAGAGCCCGTTCACCTCTATCTGATACGTCCCTTGTTCCATTTTCTCGCCTGCCATGTAGTCAATTCGAGACAATCACGCTTCCTGCGCTCTACAACACAACCATGAAATCGCGTTGAACTGCCCCTTTTCAACCGCCAACACTTACATGCTGCATTCAACGTTTCAAGTCCTTCAAAGCATCGCCTTGACCTGCTCAAAGACTCGCAAGCACCCCAACATCCACCTCAATCCCGAATCCCGGCGCGTCGCTGGGAACCAGATAACCGTCCTCGATCACCGCCGTTCCGGGCAACGTAACCATCTCCGCAAGCGGCACGCCCGGCGGTGAGACGCCCCCGGAACGTTCACCCCAGGTTACCGCCGGCATCGCGAAAGCCAGATGCTGCCCGTAAGGTGAGTTCATTCCCCCGTGAGGAATCACTTCGACCCCTGCCCCCTCCGCCACATGACAGATCCGCAGACACGCCGATACCCCGCCTACCCACAACGGGTCCGGCTGCCACACATCCACCGGACGCTCGTTGGCCGCCTGCGAAAAGCGCTGCGGCAAATACCAATGCTCGCCCGTCGCCAGCGTCTGCCACGGCAGCCGCTGGCGCACCTGCATGAACCCCTCCCTGTCGTCCGGCAGCAAATAGTCCTCTATCCATCTGAGGCGGTAGGGCCGCAGCCTTTCCGCCAGACGCACCGTGTAATCCACGTCCAGTGCCATCCAGCAGTCCAGCATCAACGCCGCGTCCGGCCCAATCACCTCGCGGGCGCCCGCCACCAGCTCCTCCGCCTTCCTCAGACCCGCCTCGCCGTCAGCCGGTCCGTAAGGAAACGGCAGCTTCATCGCCTGAAACCCCAGCTCCATGTACCACGCCGCCTCGAAACCGGTCGCGTAACAGAAAATCCTCTCCTTCTGCGGTCCGCCCAGCAGCTCATACACCGGCCGCTCAAGCACCTTCCCCTTCAGGTCCCACAACGCCAGGTCAACCGCGCTGATCGCGTAGCTGGCCAGCCCCTGACCCCCGTACGGCGTAGCCAGACGCGACATCATGTCAAACAGCTTCTCCGTCGCCATGCAGTTCTCGCCCTCCAAATGCGGGGCGAAATGATCGTTGATAATCCTGCAGACAGGCCCCGCAAAGGAAGAGATGCCCAGTCCAAAGCTCCCATCCTCGGCTGTAACCACGCACACCGTGGTCTTCCACTTGGCCGACCACGAGGACCTTTGCGCCTTGTACTTCGGATAGCGCCCCATCGGGCTTGACGGCTCCAGCCCATCCCACACATAAGACGGCCTGGGGGTGCCTTCCTGTTCCCTGCGGGTCCGGCCGGGATTCAAAGAATCTGGATCGGCCTCAAAGGCCTTGACCTCGGTAATCCTCACGGAGTTCTCCTACAGTGTCAGTCGTTTCCAACTCCCTCGCAATGATCCGTAGGGTAAGCCAACCCCAATCACCCTATGCAAACCCGTATACCTGCCGCGTCTGCTCAGCAATCTGCCCCCAGTCCAGCGAATGCGCACGCGCCCACGCTGCCTCCCGCATTGGGCCCATCTCCCGCTCCTGAATCTCCAGCATCGACCTGCGCAACCCCTCCTCATCCTCCGCACCATATACGATGCCCGCCTCAGGAGGCACCAGTTCGGTCAGACATCCGACCCCCGGTGCGATCACCGGCATGCCAAAGGAGAAGGCTGTGATCACCGAACCCGAAGTCAATACCTCCAAAAAGGGAAAGACGCCAACATCGCCCGCATTAAACAGATATTGAAACTCATCGTTGGCAAAGTGGCGTGACGGTCTCAACATCACCCGCGAGTCATCCTCTGGCACCGACGCAACCAGTTCCTGGCCGTACTCCGTGTAGAACTTGGCGCCCAATATCAGCCGTAAATGCTCGCCAGGCAATGACTGAAACACCTCAAGCAGACGCTCAATCCCCTTGTACCGGCGCACATTCCCAAAATAGAAGAAAACAAAGTTGTCATCGTTCAGCCCCATCCGCCGCCGCGCCTCGTCGCGCCCTACCTCGTTGGGGTAAGGGTACATGAAATTTCCGTGATTGATGACGTAAACACCCTCTGTTCGATGAAAATGCGTCCGCACAAGCTCTCGCGCATGCTCGCAATGCACGATCACCGCATTCGCCAAATGAGTGATCGCCGTCTGCGCCAGTCGGTCCAAATCGTGACTGTTGCTCTCATGTGGATAGAGATTGTGCACCGTCCACACGATCCTGTAACCCAGCAGTTTCGCCAACGCCAGGTTGTCGATAAGCTCGGCTAGGAGCCCCAACTGCCCCTCCAACTTTTCTCCGCTGTACATGTAGTTGGGCCAGTTGAGATGCAGTACCTCGATCTCCCCTTGATTTTCGTGTAGCCAAGCCTTCGTCAACGTCTCAGGATGCCCGGCCTCCAGGTCGACACCAACCTCCCGCATCGCCCGCGCCAGCAACCCCCCATATGGATTGGCCCGATCCAACGATAATCCCGCCGCTTCCCAGAAAAAAACACCACGCATGGTCCTGTCCTACCCTGGCATGAAAGTTGATGAATGCGTATTCGAATTCGTGCACTGGCACGCTGCTGAACAATCAGTTGGGGGGATTCTGCAACGCTACTCTTCGCCCACTGCGCGTCGATTCGCTGGCGGCCTCCACGACTGCCAACCCGGCCAGGCCCTCCTCCCCGGAGATGGGGTTCGGTCCCTTTCCGGCAACCGCGGCGCCAAACGCCTCCAGTAGTGCAACATGTGGCCGCGGTCCACCCGGTTCGATCGAATAGTCCCGGGTCCCGTCCGCTGTCAACACCTGCAACGATCCTGCCGAATCTTTCGCCGAGATCGGAGCCGCTGCGATCGACCCCTCAGTGCCGCATATTTCCAGGCCGTTTGTCCGCTCCGGCTGATGGTTGGCCGTCGTCCAATGGCTGGTGATTACGCCTTGTGCGCCGCCGGCTAACCGCAACAGCAACGTGGCCGTGTCCGCAACCGGCGAACTGTCGACCAGAGTCTCCACCAGCGCTGCAACCGATTCGGCAGGCCCGCACAGGTACCGCATCAGGTCGATGCAGTGAATGCCCAGGTCCATAACAGGCCCGCCCCCGCTGATCTCCGGATCGTGATGCCAGACACCCGGCTGCGGCGGAAACCGGTCTGAAAAGTTGACCCGCGCTGCCGTCACCTGCCCGATCGCACCCGCCTCCAATAGGCGCCTGATGCGCTGATGTCGGGCATTGAATCGCTGGTAATGGCAGATTGTCAGCACGACCCCGTTGGCGCGGCAGGCCTCGATCATCTCACGCGCCTCCGCAGTGGTCATCGCCATCGGCTTCTCGCACAGCACATGCTTACCCGCCTCCGCCGCCTGAACTGTCTGCCGCGCGTGGAGGTGGGGCGGCGTGGCAACGTAAACGGCGTCGATCTGATCATTTTTCAGTAGAGCTTCAGTAGTGTCGTAGGCGCACGGTGCTCCATGTCTCTCCGCAAACTGCTGCGCAGCATCGAGTTCCCGCCGTGTCACGGCTATCAGCTCATGACCGGCCGCCGCCGCAATCGCAGGCGCCATCTGGCTCTCTGCAATCTTGCCTGCCCCCAGGATTCCCCACTGGACTGTCATCTCTCCACTTCTTCCTCGCAGCCGCTCTCCAGCGCCCGCTCAAGCGCCGCCGCCACCTGAATCGCCGCCAGCCCGTCCCTGCCCGTGACAATCGGCTCCCACTTCCCCTGCACAACCCCAACGAAATGGCTGAACAGTGAACGGAACATCCCCTCCTGCCGCCCGTGCAACACCGGCGTATAGCCCACATCAGGAAAGTCCGGATCACCGCCTACGTGATAGATAGCAACCGAGTTCTCATGCCCCAATACTTCGGCCGCCCCCTCTGTGCCGTGAATGCTGAAGTGCTCAGCTTGCGAACGTCCGCTGAAAGCCGGCGTACTCCAGGACGTCTCCAGCACGCCTACGACGCCATTATCGAAAGTAAACACCGCAATGATAAAGTCATGCTTGCCCTTCGCCTTTTCCCGGGAGTACGCCTTCACACTCGCGATCGGCCGCCCAACCGTCCACAACATCATGTCGATGTCGTGCGGCGTCAACCAGTACGCCAGCGAAAACTTCCCCAGCACCCGCTCCGCCGCAAACTGAATCGTATTGCGCCGCGAGTAAAGATGCATTACCTCCCCAATCTCACCCGCCGCCACCGCCTGCCGCATCGCTGCGTAAGGATGGTCGAATCGCAAGCTCTGGCACACCATCAGCTGCACCCCGACCCGGTCGGCCGTATCGACAAAGCTCTGCGCGTCCGCCGCCGACACCGCCATCGGCTTCTCCACCAGCACATGCTTGCCAGCCTCCAGCGCAGCCAGCACCGGCGCCGTGTGCATCCACTCCGACACCGACACCACCACCGCCTCGATCTCCGGGTGCTTGGCCAGCATCGCCTCGTGCCCCACATTCGGATAGCCCGGCACCCCGTACTGCCCTGCAACTTCGTTCGTGGACCCTTCACTGCGGCCCGACACCGCCACCAGGTTGGTCTCGCTCAATTCGCTCGCCAGCCGCGCGTACACACGCCCCATCCGGCCCGGGCCGACTACGCCTATCTGCAAAGGTGAACTAGTCATAAAATGATTGCTTTCCTTCTTGGTCTGTTCAATACACTGGTCGTCGTTCGCACTCTACTGCCCGAATTTACCGATATGTACCGTACGTCCGCCCTCCTCAGCCGAGCGCACAAGCGCCGCCATGATCGCCATCACCTCAACAGTCCAACTGATAGGGAAGGGCGGTTCGCCGCTTTCTGCCATTTTGATCACACGCGCCAGCGTCTCAGCATAAAACCGGCCGCCGTCTACGATATCCGCCTCGCCCCAACCCTCCGCGCCGTACACCGCGCCATGATACAGGCCGGGCGTCTCATGCAGCAGATTGACCACCCCCTGCCGCCCATCCGCATAGTCGACAAGCCCAATATCACAGCGATCCGTTCGCCTTGTCGTGACCGCCTCCGCGCCGCCTCCCAAAAGCGTATGCAACAACTCAGTAGCGTGAATACCGTAAAAGAAGGGATGCAATGCCCGTGGATCAGGAAAATCACCGGCCGCCGCGCCGCTTACAACCGCACAGTTCAGCGCGCCAAAGCCCGCCATACTCTCCTGCAGTTCCATCACCTCCCCCGCATAGCGCAACGCCGAGCACGACATCAGCGGTACGCCCCGTTCCGCGGCCAGCCCCACCAAACTGTGAACATCGTCCATGTTGTTCGCAAATGGCTTGTCAACGAAAGTAGGCAGGCCCGCCTCAATCGCCAGTCGTGCATGCGGCGGATGGTCGTCACCATACCGGTTGACAACCATGGCCAGGTCCACGTCGCCCAGCGCCTCCTCAGGCGAGCCGACGACCTCCGGGATCTGCCACTCGCTCGCTTTCGCCCGCGCCTGCTCCGCGTCCTCACCCCACAGCTTCACCACCTGCGCCTGCCCGTGCAACGGGCTGCCCGGCGGATTCACCAGCTGCGTCCAAGCCTCCGTATGCGTACTGTCCGCTCCGATCATGCCAATTCGTATCATCTTCTCTTCCCTCGGTCGGTTTTTCCTGTTTCGGGCCGCCTCGCGGCGCTCTGGCCGTGAATTCGTACCCACTTGATTGACAGCGATTTAGCCGGTTAGGTATACTTGCTCTGTTGACCAAAGAGATGACTTTCGCCCGGTCATTTCCCTGCATCTCGCAAAGGAGTTCTCTCCATGACCCTGTCAGACGAACAAAAGGAATTCTTCTGGGAAAACGGCTACCTGCCCTACCACCGTATCCTCTCAGACGAAGATCTCACTGCCCTGCGCAAACGCAGCGAAGCCATCATCAGCGGTGAAGTCAACCACGTTCCGCCTCGCTACATTCAGTTTGAAGCCAAATTTCGCGATGGCCTCCCCGCCGACGTCGAGCCGCTCGACGCCGTGCGCAAAATGACCCAGCTCTGCTATTTCGACGACGTATTCGAGCGCACCGCCCGCAAACCCGCGATCGTCGACGTCATCGAAGACCTCCTCGGCCCCAACATCAAGCTCTACACCGATCAGCTGATGATGAAACCCCGTTACCACGGCACCGTGACCGACTGGCATCAGGACTCCCTGTCTTGGCTCATGTTCGCGCCCCAGGGGCACGTCAGTTGCTGGGTCGCCCTCGACGACGCCACCATCGACAACGGCTGCATGACCGTCATCCCCGGCAGCCATAAATGGGGCCCCATCGATAGCGAGCACAAGAACAAATTCCTCACCAGCCCGATCATTAACAAGCCCGTTCCTGTCGAGCTGCCCGCCGGAAGCTGCATGTTCCATCACGGCCTCAACTTCCACCGCACCGGCGCCAACTCCACGCCGCACCGCCGCCGCGGGCTCGCCCTCCATTACATCAGTTCGGAGACAATGTACTTCGGCATCGAAGACGAAGAGGCCCGTCTCCTCACCGAATGTGAAAAACCGCCCGGCGAGTTCCGCTTCATGCTGATTCGCGGCAAAGAATACCCCGGCAGAGTCTAGTCAACCAGCAATGCCCGCGCCTGAAGATTTCGCGGCCGCTGCCAGCTAAATCTCTATCCTCCGGCCCGTCCGCGAAGACTCATACGCGGCATCGAAAATCTGCAAAATGTGGTGAGCGTCCTCGATGCTCACCACAGCCTTCCCCCCTTCACGCACCGCCCGCACAAAATCAGCCACATACTCGAAGCCCCACTGCTCCGCATAAACCGGCCGCGGCGCTGGCGGCATGTTAAAGCGACGCTCCGGCGCCCCTGCCCATTCCGGCGCCGCGCTGCTCACATTGAGCACCCCGTCGCCCACCGGTGACCACGTCGCCGCCCCCATCTGACCCCGCACCGCCATAAACGTATCGTTACGCGGCCCAATTCCGCTCAGCAAATAACCCATGTGTAAACACGCATGGACGCCGTTCTCATACTCCAACGCCACCGTGGCCGCGTCCTCCACGCCCTCCTGAATCTCATCCGTACGCCGGCTGCACAACGCCGTCACCGACCGCACCCGCGCCTGCGCAAACATCTGGAAGAGCGTCAGCCAGTGCCCGCCCTCCATGTGCAAAATGCCGCCGCCTTCAGTCTCGCGTCGGTACATCCAGTGGTCGGGCTCCCTCAACCCAGGCCCAACCTGAATCGTCACCAGCCGCGCCTCCATCGCCAGCAACTTCCCCAGCGCGCCCTCGTCCAGACAACGCCGGATCTCCTGCGCCACCGGATGGCGCGGCCACGGATACCCGACCTGTACGACCAGGTCCCGCTCCTTCGCCAGCGCAACAACCGGCAGAAACTCAGGCGCCGTGCGCGCCGCCTGCTTCTCGATAAACATATGCTTGCCGGCCTCTGCCAGGCGTTCTGTGGCCCGCGTCGCCTCATCCGGCGACAGCATAACTACCGCCGCATCAAACTCGTCCCACTCGAACAGGTCACAGAGATTGGTGAAAATGCGAGCCCCCGGATCGTGCCGCGCCAGACTCGCCAGCGCCTCCTCCTCATCTGCATCCCATTCGCAATACGCCACCACCTCGGCATCTTCCTGTCCATGGAATGACTTGATCAGGCCGTGATTCCCCTCAGGCTCCAACCCGCCCGCGTGTATCCGCAAGCCCACCACCGCCACCCGCAACGGTTCTTTTCCGCTCATAGTGTAACCGTCTTCCCCTCCGCCGCCGACGCATGCGCAGCCTCAATGATCTGCAGCGACCTGATGATCTCCTCAACCTTGTACCCGCTGCTCCCTTCACCCCGAATCGCCGCCGCAAACGCCCGGATCGACGCTCTGCCCTCCGCTCCATAGCCCGGAACCTGAGCCGACGGAATGTCATACTCCCGCGTCGGCGCGCCCGACCACTCCTGATGGTCGCTCTTGATCGTGCACCTGCCTTCATCCACGTCCCACTTGATCAACCCCAGCGACCCGCGCAGCCCGATCGAGATCTCGCCGTATCCGGACGTGAAATAACCCGCATGCAGGCTGCCAATCATCCCGTTGTCAAAACCCATCGAGACCGCCGCTGCATCCTCCACGTCAATGTCATGCCCGCCAACATTGGCCTCAATCGCCGCAACCCGCGCCACATCCGCGCCCGTCAAATACCGCATCAGGTCAATCCAGTGGCAGCCAAGAAAGTTGAGGATCCCACCACCCGCCTGTTCGCGGCTGAAATACCACGTCTCTGGGCCGCGCCGCGCCACGCTCGAAGTCAGAAAACGGAAATCGATCGAATAGGGCTTACCCAGCAGTCCCGATGCCCATGTCCTCTTGATCAAATTCGCAATTGGATGGAAACGCCAAGTGTAGCCGCACGAAAAATGGAGATTGTTGCGCCGCACAGCCTCAGCCACAGGCGCCAGATCGCTCGAATGCACAGCAAAAGGCTTCTCTCCCCACACGTGCACCCCGGCCTCGGCCACCTGCAACATCCACGCAGGCATATCCTTCAAATAAGTGGATACCATTACCGCATCAGGCCTGCCCTCCGTCAGCAGCTCTCCCAGGCTGTCGTAAAAGGGCACCTCCTGAACATCCGGCTTCAGGTTGGGCTTCACCCCTTCCGGGTCGGGATCATAAAAGCCGATCAACTCAATCTCATCGGGCAACAGCATCAATGTGTCCCGGTACATGTTCGCATGCATCAACGAAACACCGGCCTGCGCAAATCTCAGCTTTTTCATTTTCGACGGTCTCTCCAACTGAAGAAATTAACCTGCCTGTTTTTTGAACCACACGCCATCGCAGTCCGTTGCCCTCTCAGGTCGTAGCCCAAATCTCGTCGGCGATCAGACAGGAGCTAAGCGGCCGTCCCACCAGCGCAATCCAGTCCTGGCGCGCGTATAAATCGCCTGGCGCCATCTCCCCATTCACCTCAAGTCCGGCGCCGTTTGCCACAACAAAGAGGCAGTATGTGTACAAGCCCGATTTCCCCGCGAGCCCATGATGAACAAACGGCGTCTCCAGATCGGTCCACGCCGCCCCCACGGTCCCGTCCACACTGTCGATCGAATAACCCAGCCGCTGCCGCCAATCGCCGCCGCGGCCAAATCGCGCCGTGATAACCCGGTCCCCGCACGCCGCCAGCGAATTATCGCTGTCCCGGTACATCCTGTCGTAAAGCCACCCCGCCATCTCCGGGTTGTCCGTATACACCGCGCTCGCCGGCGCCGACGGCATGCACTCCGGGTCAATATACAAAAAGCCCGCATGACCGCCCCCAGCCGGGCTGTACTCCGTCTCAAACAAACTGAACCGCGTGCAATCCTCCTCCGCCCCCGCCTCCCGCAAATACAGCAAATAGTGAATCCCCGACCAGATCGGCGTCTGGTCACTCGTCTCCCGCGTCATCGCTGCTCTCCATCACATCTATTTTGGGCGGTCGGGGGTACCACTCTGGCTAGCCACCGAATTCACTCGTCCCTAGCAAAGGGTCTAGGCAACATTTCCTGCTCCCCCCATGCTGTCCCAACCAACGAACCGCCGCAGTTACTGACCACTGACTACTGACCACTGATCACTGCAGTTGTGCGGTCGGGCCTTCGGCCCTCCCTTGTGCGGGGGGATTCCCCCCGCAACGCCCCCCAATGGCTAGCCACCGTGTTCACTCTTCCCCAGCAACCTGTCTAGCCAACTTTGTCATCCCCCAACTCGCAGTCTCCAGCCGCCAATCCCTGCCGTTACTGACCACTAACCACTGATCACTGATCACTGGCCACTGCAGTTACTGACCACTGACCACTGCAGTTACCTTCTTGCGGTAATGCGCAAACACCTTATGCACCGCGGCCGAAATATCCGCCACGTCCTCATCATCCATACTCGGCTGCATCGAAAAACTGAACCCGCGCCGCATCAGCTTCTCTCCATTCGGGCAGTCAGACATCCTATAGTCCACCGGCTTCTCCCGCCCGTAATCGAAAGGAAAGCGGCTGTTGCCGTAGCAGTTCGGCCCCGCCAGAAACTCGTTGCGGTAAAGCGGTCCCTCCTTGCCCGACCCAATGTACGGGCCGCCCGCAGGGATACCCTCTTTGCTGAGCGCCTCTGCAAACTCCCACGCATCACAATCCATCTTGTCCGTGTCCAGCGTCATCCCCAGCACCCAGTACGAGTTTCGGTCCCCCTCTCGCACCCGCTGCGGCGTAATCTCCTCGATATCCGACACTTGGTCGATGATTCCCTCCGCCGCCTCGATCTTCTTCTCGATATACCCGTCCACCTTCTTCAGCTGCGTCAGCAGGACCGACGCCATCAAGTCGTTCAGCTTATAGTTCGGCGCCAGGAAATAGTTCGCGTAAGGCCGCCCTTCAAACGGCCCGCCATTGCGCGGCAACGCACAGTCGGAGAAGATCAACGCCCGTTCCCACAGCGTCTCGTTATCCGACATTATCGCCCCGCCGCCCCCGGCCGAAAGATGCTTTCCGCCAAAGCTGAACCCATTGATATCCCCCATCGAGCCCACCACCTTGCCCTGATACTCGGCAAAATGCGCCTGGCAGCAGTCCTCCAACAAAAAGATCTGATGACGGTCCGCGATCTCTCGCAGTGCCGCCATATCACAGGGGTTGCCGAAAAGATGCACCGCAATTATCGCCCGCGTCCTCGGCGTAATCTTCGCCTCCACGTCCGCCGGATCCAGCGTAAACGTGTCGTCAACGTCGGCAAATACCGGCACGCAGTTATGCAGCAGGGTACCGATGATGCTGCCCCCCGAAGTCCACGGCGTAACGATGATCTCATCCCCCGGATCCGGATTGATCGCGCCCACGCACGTATGCATCGCCGCCGTGCCCGAAGTCACAGTGACCACGTGGGCCACACCGTGCTTCTCCGCGAACGCCTCCTCGAACTGCCTGACTTTCGGCCCCTTCCCCAGCGCACCCGAACGGATCACCTCAGAAAGCGCCTCAATGTCCTCATCGCCAAAATAGTGGCTCGGTCCAAAGGGCAGAGTACGCACAGGGGTGCCCCCCTGCATTGCTAATTGTTCGCCCATGACAGCTTCTCTCCTTCCCGCTTGAAATTGTCCTGATCGCTTTGGCCCAACAGCCCCGCAATGATTCCCACCAACTTCGCCAGATCGCGCGGCAATAGGAACGCCTCCGTGTCCTTCGTAATCCTCTTCTGTCCCCTCTCCAGGAGACCAAACTGCCAGATCGGCCCTGCTGTGACCAAGCCGAATATCTGCGTCCGGACCGCCTTGACCTGCTCAGCTCCTCCCGAGCCGCCCCGGGTAGGACCTGTGCGATGGGCCTTTCGAGCCCGCCGCGGATGAACTGATTCGACCGTTGGCATTGCGAACAGCTCACTCAACGCGACCATCTGGACAGCCAACTTCCTGAAGCCGCGTTCCATCTCCTCGTTCATCACTCCTGCCACAATGAGGTCATGCCTGCCCTGCAGCAAATAGTCCAACGTTCCGTCCAGCCGCCCGCTCGTAACCGCATACTCGACGTTCATCTTGAATCTCACCTCGTCAAGCGCAGCGAACAGAAGTGGCGTCACATAGAACGCGCGCGCGGTCGCTTCATTGGTCATTGGCACGAAGGGCAACCGCTCCCGCATCTGCGCGCGCATCTGCTCTAGCTGCGGCGCAACACGCGCAACCTCTACCGAATGTAATGACAAGGGGGCGCTGCGATAGCGGTAGCCTAAATCGGCAAGAATCTCTTCAGTCTTTAAGTTCAGCTTGAGGACCTGGGAAAACGTATAGGTAGTTCCTTCTCGGAGTACCATGGATTTTCCGCGTTGGCACGCCAATTACGGTTAGATAGCCCGTGCCACGAGTGCGGATGATGCCACCCTCACACTCCACCCGGGCCACCAGACCCGTTGGTTCGCTTCCCAGAAATATTATTGGTGACGCCTGACTCGCGACGCAACTTGCCTCCATCCTAGCAAAGCGATTACCGAATGTCAATCTAATGCCCCGTGGCACCGTGTCCGAGACACCTGAAAATTTGGAACTGTCCAACAAGTGCCCTATTATCCCACTATATCCAATACAAATGAGTTCCACTCTACTTCCACCTTGTTACAATATCGCACGCACCCACCAGGTGATCACCGTTGACCAGCTGACGTTTAGTTGGGCTTGTGTCCTGGCCACACTGAAGTCCAATAACGCGTTAGCGTAAACCATCCCATTCCAAGCCGTACTTGGAATTCGCACGAGCCTCCTGTCAATCAGCCAAGAAACGCCCCAAAGATCTATAGACTCGGCAGCAGCCACTGCTGCCCAATTCTGACTTCACATCAATCCAAAGGAGAAGATGTATGTCCAAACTTCAGTCACTTTCCCATCAAAACATGAGCCGTCGTGACATGTTGCGCATTGCCGGCATTGGCACAGCCGGCGCCGCGCTTGCCGCTTGTGCCGCCCCCGCCGCTGCCCCCGATTCCGGCGGCGACTCCGCCCCCGCCATGGAGCCGGTCTCCATCATCGCAACAACGCAAATGCCAGTCAACACCTTCGACAACGCTTTGGAGCGGTCAAAAGAACTGCTTCCTGGCGTTGCCTTGGAGGTAAACGCGAACAGTTTCGGCGCAGGTGGTTGGGATGGATACTCAGATACGCTCCTCACCCGTATCGCAGGCGACGAACAGATCGACGTCATCATGATCGCCATCGAAGGTCTTAGACTGCTCACGGCAAGAAACATCCTCGTAGCGATGGAGGACTTCCTTGCCGCCGATCAACCCGCCAACGAGATCCTGCAGAACGATGTCCACGTCACGCTGCGCGAAATGCTGCAGGTCGACGGGAAGCAGTACGAATACCCCTTCTCCTGGAACAATATGGTCATGTATTACAACACGGCCATCTTCGAGGAAGAGGGGCTGGATCCGCCCTCGACGGATTGGAACTGGGACGACTTCCTGCAAACCTGCCTGCAGGTCGCCAACGTCACCGGCGGTGCCGACGACCGCTTCGCATACTCCTTCTGGGGCGCTGGCATGTTCGGCATGGCCGCCTGGTACTTCAACAATGACGTTTCACCCCTGTCGGATGACTGGCTGGACTCAAATCTGCTCGACCCCAAGGTCGCCGAGACCGTTCAGTTCATGGCCGACCTGATTCTGGAGCACAAAGTCGCCCCCAACCCCGAAGGCTGGGATGAATGGGCACAGTTCCACGCCGGCAACCTCGTCATGCGCACCTGCGGCCGCTGGTGCATCGGCGGCTCCCTTGAAGCCGAATTCGATACCTACGACATGCAATACCAGCCGCATCAGGCCGGTCCCCTCAAGACAGTCGCTGGGACCGACGGTTGGGGCATCTCCAGCTCCAGCGAGCATCCGCAAGAGGCATGGGAAGTCGTCAAACTGCTTTCCGACACAGAAACGTCGATCGACATGGTGCTGCTCGGCGGCAATATTCCCGCGCTGCGCTCGGTCGCCGAAATGCCAGTCTTCGCCGAGTACGGCCCGCCCAACACCGCGCTCTTCTACGAATCGCTCGACTTCGCAGCAACCGTGCCGTCGCCCACCAACTTCAATATCGTCGAACCAATCCTCAACCGGAACTACGCCACGATCTGGAACGGCGAACGCACCGTCGAAGAGGCCCTGCAGGCTGCCCACGATGAACTGCAGCCCGAAATGGATAAACTCAAGCAGGCATAGTAAGGTCAATTCAGGGATGGCAGGTTGCCGGCGGCAGGGCGCCGCGTGCACCCAAACCGCCCGGCAACCCGCCCCCTTCTGTTCATTCTCCAGGAGATGACCGGAACTGTGTAGTTCGCCGCGAGCCAGTAGCATCGGCAAGTGCTCCAAGCCGTTGACCTCAGGAAAGTCAACGTCTACTCCATACGCCGGCAGTTTTTCTTCGATCGTGGTCATGACAAGACCTTTTCGATAGCGTCCATTCTGACGTTAGCAGCACTGTCTGGCTTCGAGCGCATCTGCTATTGAACCAAACGAGCTGCGTCTGCCCACTTGGCGCGCCCCGTGCCGTCCCATTGGATGGCTCGACAAGCGCTTACTGGCCATCGCAGAGCAATGCATCTGGTTTTCAAAGCGATTAGAGCACTGTACCCGAAGCAAGATCCTCGATCCAGGCTAGGGTATGGCCCTTCAGCACGCGGCTGTCTCGGACTCAACCTTCTTCATTCTGCTGAACGACGACCCACAAGCAAAAGCAACTACGCCTCCAATAGATTTGGCTACGCGCCAAGCCTGATCTATTATTTCCCACAGTCCGAAGAAACGAGTCCCACTCTCTTTCCCTAAACCCGCCAAGCTCCGTTCTTCTGCCGAATGAGAACCGTAGAGAATCGTACTTGAGCGACAGCACCCGAAGCGGCGCTGTCCATCTGTCTGCAGCAGCAAATGCTGCATGTCGTGATACCTGGGTGCTTGGACCCATCACGCCCTTGAAATCAACGAACGGGACCCACATCATCTGGTAGAACAGGGGCAGTCTCCCCCTCCCCAATCCGTCCAACCAAATTTTCCTTAGGAGACGAAGTATGTCCAGACAACCCTCACCATTTCGTCAGAACATGAGCCGCCGTGACATGCTGCGGCTTACAGGTGTTGGCGCAGCCGGCGCCGCGCTGGCTGCCTGTGCAGTCCCCGCAGCCGCCCCTGACGCCGGCGGCGACTCCGCCCCCGCCATGGAGCCGGTCACCATCATCGCCACCTCCGGCATGCCCGTCAACACCTTCGACAATGCCTTGGAACGGTCCCTTGAAAGGCTCCCCAACATCGCCATGGAGGTAAACGCCAACAGCTGGGGCGAAGGCGGATGGGACGGCTACTCCGATACAATGCTGACTCGCATCGCCGGCGGCGAACAGATCGACGTCATCATGATCGCCATCGAAGGGCTCAGACTCCTCACTGCCAAGAACGTCCTCATGGTGCTGGACGACTTCTTCGCCGCAGATGAGCCCGCCAATGACATCCTACACAACGACATCCACGTCACCCTGCGCGAAATGCTCCAGGTCGATAGCAAGCAATACTTGTTCCCCTTCTCCTGGAACAACATGGTCATGTACTACAACACCGCCATCTTCGAGGAAGAGGGACTGGATCCGCCCCCGACCGACTGGACGTGGGACGATTTCCTCCAAACCTGTCTCCAGGTCGCCAACGTCACCGGCGGCGCCGATGACCGCTTCGCCTACTCCTTCTGGGGCGAAAGCATGTTCGGCATGGCCGCCTGGTACTTCAACAATGACGTCTCACCAATTTCGGATGACTGGTTGGACTCCAACCTGCTCGACCCCAAGGTCGCCGAGACACTTCAGTTCTTGGCCGATCTTATCCTGGAGCACAAAGTCGCCCCCAACCCCGAAGGCTGGGATGATTGGGCACAGTTCCACGCCGGCAACCTTGTCATGCGCACCTGCGGCCGCTGGTGCATCGCCGGTACCTTTGAAGCAGAGTTTGAAACCTACGACATCCAGTATCAGCCGCACCAGGCCGGTCCGCTCAAGACCGTGGCCGGCACCGAAGGCTGGGGCGTCTCCACCTCCAGTGAGAATCCGCAAGAGGCCTGGGAGGTCGTCAAGCACCTTTCCCACTCCGACACCTCCATCGACTTGGTCAAGGTCGGAGGTAGCATCCCCGCCCTGCGCTCAGTCGCCGCAATGCCCGTCTTCGCCGAGTACGGCCCGCCCAACACCGCGCTATTCTACGAATCGCTCGACTTCGCAGCCACCGTGCCGTCGCCCACCAACTTCAATATCGTCGAACCAATCCTCAACCGGAACTACGCCACCATCTGGAATGGTGAACGCACCGTCGAAGAGGCGCTACAGGCTGCCCATGAAGAGCTGCAGCCCGAAATGGACAAGCTTGAGCAGGCATAACTGCCCCCACTTAGGTATGTCAGGTTGCCGGCGGCAAGGGATTCATGGACCCCCTTCCGCTCGGCAACCTGCTATCCTGACCTATCCAGATAGGACTCCCCATGACTTCAACAGCGCCGCCTGACGACAGAATCGACAGGCAGACCAACCCCCAAAAGGGGACCACTCTGGCGCAGCGTGAAGCATGGGCCGGCTACCTCTTTGCCACCCCCGCCCTGCTCGGCCTCCTGGCATTCACTGTGCTGCCTATCGTCGCCTCCCTTGTCCTCATCTTTCTGCACTACGACCTCTTGACGCCGCCAAAGTGGGCCGGCCTCGAAAACGTCACCCGCCTCACGTCCGATTCCAGGATGTTCAAGATCTACTGGAACTCCCTGCGGCTCACGGTAGGCGCCACCTTCCTCAACAACGTCCTCGGCCTCCTCTTGGCCGTGGGCCTCAACCGGGCCATGCCCTGGGGCCTTCGCTATCTCCTCCGCACCTCTATCTTCTTCCCGGTTATGACCACGACCGCTTCCCTGGCCGTTGTCTGGCGCTTCCTCCTGACCCAGGACCGGGGCGTCGTCAACTTCCTTATCGGCCAGATCGGTCTGGACCCAGTACCCTGGCTCAGCAGCTCAGCCTGGGCTCTCGTCTCCGCCATGATCTACGATGTCTGGAAGGCTTGCGGCTATCTGATGGTCATCTACCTGGCCGGCCTCCAGGGCATTCCTGCCGTCTACTACGAAGCCGCCCGCATCGACGGCGCCGGATTTTGGCAACAGTTCCGTAATGTAACGCTCCCTCTCATCTCGCCCACAGCATTCTTTGCCATTGTAATCTCTCTCATCGGCGCTTTTCAGATCTTCGACAACGTCTATGTACTCACCGAAGGCGGCCCGGGGGACGCCTCCCGCGTTATCGCCATGTATATCTACGAAAAGGCATTCCGCGGCTTCGAGATGGGCTACGCCTCTGCCGTTTCCTTTACGCTATTTGTCATCCTGATCGCGCTCACACTGCTGCAATTCCTCGGCGCACGGCGCTGGGTGCACTATGAATAACGGGTGCCCTGCTCTACGCGGCCCCACCGAACGACTACCGACAACAGACCAACCTGATGGCAACGACAACACGTACTGCGGCCAAGCCTGTTACACTTCCCAAAGAATACAGAAAGTCTGTCTGGCTCCGTCTGGGTGAGGCCCTGTTGTGGCTGCTGCTGATCGGCATCGCCATCATTGAGATCGCTCCCATCAGCTGGATGTTCTCGACCTCGCTCCGCGATCCCAAGAACTCCTTCGACCTCCCGCCCGACTTCTGGCCCACTGCCCTGCACTGGCAGAACTATCTTGCCGTCATCAACTCGCCCGACATCGAGTTCATGCTGTTCTTCTGGAACAGCCTCAAAATCGCCATCATCGTCACCGGCGCGCAGCTGCTCACCTGCTCGATGGCCGGCTACGCCTTCGGCCGCCTGCGCTTCTTCGGTCGCGACATCCTCTTCGGACTGTTCCTCGCCTCCCTGATGGTCCCGGCAACCGTCACCCTGATACCATCATTCATCATCATCCGCTCCCTCGACCTGATGAACACGCACTGGGCGCTCATCCTCCCCAGCGTTACCAGCGCATTCGGCGTCTTCCTGCTACGCCAGCACTTCAAATCCTTGCCCGAAGAGCTCCTCGACGCCGCCAAAATCGACGGCGCCGGCTACTTCCGCGTTTATTGGCAAATCTTGCTCCCGCTCACGGGACCGGCGCTCTCCGCCCTCGGCATCTTCACTTTTCTCGCCTCCTGGAATAACTTTGTCGGCCCCCTGCTATTTCTGCGCGACTGGGATAAGTTCACCTTCCCCATCGCCATCGCCACAATCCGCGGCTACATGGGCTCCGGTAACCAGTCCGAAGTCCTCGCCGGCATCATGATCTCTATCTTTCCACTCCTTGTCTTTTTCCTGCTGGCACAGCGATGGATCGTGCAGGGCGCGGCCATTACCGGTCTGAAAGGATGACGACTCAGCAAGGCATCACCCCCACCACATACCTCGTTCAAGTCGGACAGACATTTTGGGAAAACCTGCCCCAACTGCTGTGGGGGGCCCTCCTGTTCAGTCTCGTCTGCATACCTGCCTCCTTCCTCTTCACGCTGGGACTCTTCATCCCCACACTCCTTGTGGCCTCCATCACCATCGGACCAGCCTGGACCGCACTTCTGGCCTTCGAAACGCGCCTCCTACAGGGAAGAGTGCCGCGGCAATTTTCACTCTTTGACGACTTTCGCCAGTCCTGGCGTCGCAGCACGCTGTTGAGCCTTTTGACCATCTTTCCGCTGCTCGCACTCATGACAACAATGCCAGTCCTTCAAACGCCCCCAATTGCCCCAATCGTCTGGATCGGCCTGGGAGCCGACCTCTTGGGATGCGCCGTCATGGCAACACTCTCATTCTACGCCTTCCCCTCTTTGGTCCAGCATCCGCACAAAGGCGTCCGCGCCTCCATACGCGACGCACTGATCCTCGCCAGCCGCCATCCCGGCAACAGCCTCGGCCTGCTCGCCATAGGCATCCTCTTCAGCTTCTGCGTTGCCTACATCAGCCCAGCCCTGCTCCTGCTCCTGCCAACCGTCTACGCCCTCTTCATCGCCGCCAACCACCTCCTCGTCCTCCGAAAAGAGGCCCCACCATAAATCAGTCACACAAAACGCAGTTCACCGACCACTAACCACTGACCACTGATGTTTTCGGAGATTCAAATGGAGCACTTTGTCTACAAGAACGAAAAGACCAACCAGATCAGCTTCCCACTCGGCGGCATCGGCACCGGTTGCATCGGCCTCGCCGGCAACGGACGCCTCATCGACTGGGAGATCTTCAACCGCCCCAATAAGGGCGGCGTCAACGGCTTCTCCCACTTCGCCATCCGCGTCGAAGAAAACGACGAAGTGGCCGACGCCCGCATCCTCCACGGCGACCTGCACGCCCCCTTCCAGGGCGACCTCCTCGCGCCCCAGTTCAGCACCTTCGGCTGGGGCCCCCGCCGCGAATTCCTGACTGGGCTGCCCCACTTCGAAAGCGTAGACTTCCGCGGCGAATTCCCCATCGCCGAGCTTTCATACCGCGATGACACCTTCCCCGGCCAGGTGCAGCTGACCGCCTTCAACCCCTTCATCCCCACCAACGAAGACGACTCCGGAATCCCCGCCGCCTTCTTCGAATTCAGTGTCACCAATACCACCGCCGCCGACCACACCTACACCATCGCCGGCGTCCTCACCAACCCCCTGCCCGCCGTAAACCTGAACGCAATTGAGGAGCACGCCTGGGGCCATGCGCTCCACCTCTCCTCCGACAGCCTCCAGCCCGAAGACACTGCCTACGGCGACCTGACCCTCGCCACCGACGCCGGGCTCGCCGACGATGTCGACGTCAGCTGGCAGCAGAACTGGTTCCGCGGCGCCTGGTTCGACAACCTCGAAGTCTACTGGAAGGACCTTAATACACCCGGCCCCTTCGAGAACCGCCTCTACGAGTCTGTCGAGCAAAGGGGCGCCGGCGCCCAGTTCACCGAACAGGACACCGGCCTGCTCGCCGTCCACCTGCCCGTCGCCGCCGGCGAAACCCGCCGCGTCCGCTTTCTCATCAGTTGGAGCTTTCCCACCTGCGAAAACTACTGGAAGCAAGAGCAGTCCGACGCAGGGACCTGGAAAAACTACTACGCCACCCTCTGGAACGATTCCAGCGCCAGCGCACAGTACGCTATCGAGCACTGGCCCCGCCTCTACGCAGAGACCAAACGCTTCAAAAACGCGCTCTTCGCCTCAACCATACCCGCCACAGCCCTCGACGCCGTATCGGCCAACATCTCCATCCTCAAATCCCCCACCGTCCTGCGCCTGGAGGACGGGACCTTCTACGGCTGGGAAGGCCTGCACCCCGACGAAGGCTGCTGCGAAGGCAGCTGCACCCACGTCTGGAACTACCAGCAGGCGCTCCCCTTCCTCTTCCCCCACCTCGAGCGCACCATGCGCACCGCTGACTACAAATTCAACCTCCTCGAAAACGGCGCCATGCCCTTCCGCATTCAGCTCCCCCTCGGCTCCGATCCCTCGCCCTTCCGCCCCTGCTGCGACGGCCAGTTCGGCGGCGTCATGAAGACCTACCGCGACTGGAAGATCAGCGGTGACCACACATGGCTGCGCTCCGTCTGGCCCGGCGTGCAGAAGTCCCTCGAATACGCCTGGAGTCCCGAAAATATCGACCGCTGGGACCCCGACAAGTCCGGCGTCCTCACCGGCCGCCAGCACCATACCCTCGACATGGAGCTCTTCGGCCCCAACTCCTGGCTGACAGGCTTCTACCTCGGCGCCCTCAGAGCGGCCTCCGAAATGGCCGAAGCCATAGGGGATGTGTCAAGCGCCTCCGCCTACCATGCCATCTTCGAACGCGGCAAAGCCTGGGTCGACGCCAATCTCTTCAACGGCGAATACTACGTCCAGAAAGTCGACCTGGCCGACCGCGCCCTCGTCGAATCCTACGGCCCCCAGGAGGACGCCCTCAAGGGTGGCTCCGCCCTCGACGCCTACTGGAATCCCGAACACAACGAGATTAAATATCAGATCGGCGAGGGCAGCAGCATCGACCAGGTTCTCGCCCAGTGGCACGCCTCCCTCTACGGCCTCGGCGACCTCCACGACCCCGACCAGGTCAAACAGGCCTGCGCCGCCATCTACAAGTACAACTTCGTCCCCGAAATGAGCCAGGCCTACAACCCCTGCCGCATCTACGCCCTCAACGACGAAGGCGGCCTCGTCATCTGCGCCTGGCCCGAAGAAGCGCAAAAGCCGCTCATCCCCGCCCCCTACTCCCAGGAAACAATGAACGGCTTCGAATACGCCGCCGCCTGCCACATGATCATGGTCGGCCTCGTCGACGAAGGCATGCACTGCATCGACGCCATCCGCCACCGCTACGACGGCGAGCGCCGCAACCCCTGGAACGAATTCGAGTGCGGCAACAACTACGCCCGCAGCATGGCATCCTACGCCCTCCTCAACGCCTTCTCCGGCTTCCAGTTTGACATGGTCAACGGCGCCATCGGCTTCCAGCCCGTCCAGCCCGCCAACGGAGAATTCAGCGCCTTCTGGTCCCTCGACTCCGGCTGGGGTCAGTTCCAATCCTCCCCGGACCACTGCTCCCTGAAGGTCCTCTACGGCGACCTCCACATTCAGCACATCAACCTGCCCTCCCTCGCCGACACACAAGTCGCCGCCCTCACCCTCGACGGCGAACCGGTCCCCTTCAGGAAACAAAACGGCGCCATCACCTTGCAAACGGAAACCCAAATCCAGACCGGACAAACACTCCAACTCCGCCACCAATAAGCCCCCAATCCCCTCCCAATCCACCCAAAAAAACCGGCGCCGAGCCCCAAAGCTCGGCGCCGCCCCAGACCAGTAGATAAGGGCGCCCTCCACTCCTTGGCGCGGAGGCAAGAAAGGTGTTCTCCGTGGTCCTCCGTGGCCCTCCGTGGACAAAAAGGTGTTTTCAGCGCCCCTTCGCATCCCTTCGCAAAATATGTGTTTTCCGCGTCCCTCCGCGTCCTCCGCGGACAAAAAGGTGTTCTTCGTTGTCCTTCGTGGCCCTTCGTGGACAAAAAGGTGTCCCCCGCGCCCCTACGCGGACAGACCCACTCTCTAACCCAGCCAATCGCAACGTTAACAACCGCCAACGAGCCCCGGTAGTTTGTTCCCCCACTTCCGTATATAATTCCCCCAACGCAACGGAAGCAGGTACCTTTTAGCAGATCCCCGCGCCGCACCGCGCAAACCAGCCACGCCGGAGGCCAAGCACATGCAGCCAGATCAAAACAAAATCCCAGGAATGCTCACCGTCGGTGAACTGAGCACAGCCGTCGAAGACGGCTCCATTGACACCGTCATCCTCGCGCTCCCCGACCCCTACGGCAAGCTCATGGGCAAACGCCTCGACGCCTCCTACTTCCTCACCGACGTCGCCCGCGGCACCCACGCCTGCGACTACCTCTTCACCATCGACATGGAAATGGAACCCGTCCCCGGATACCAGTTCTCCAACTGGGAATCAGGCTACGGTGACGTCCATCTGGTCCCCGATCTCGCCACCCTCCGCCGCCTCTCCTGGCTCGACCGCACCGCCCTCGTCCTCTGCGACGCCCAGCTCGACCCCACTCATGAACCCGTATCAGTGGCCCCCCGTTCCATCCTGCGCAAGCAACTCGAACGCCTGCGCGCCCACGAATTTGAAGCCTTGGCCGGCTCCGAGCTCGAATATTTCCTGTTTCGCACTTCGTACATGGACGCGGCCCGCAACGACTACCGTGACCTTGCAAAAGTCGGATGGTACCGCGAAGACTACACCCTGCTGCAGATGTCCAGGACCGAAGACCTCAACGGCGCATTCCGCCGCCACCTCGCCGCATCCGGCGTCCCCGTCGAGTCCACCAAGGGCGAATTCGGCAAGAGCCAGCACGAACTCAACATCCGCTACGCGCCTATCCTCGAAATGGCCGACCGCCATCTCCTCCTCAAGCAAGCCGTCAAAGAGATATCGGACCAGCTCGGCTGCAGCGCAACCTTCATGGCCAAACCCTACGCGGGTGAGGCCGGCTCCAGCTCCCACCTCCACGTCAGCCTCTGGACCTCCGTCGACGGCGACCTGACCAACGCCTTCCCCGGCAGAGCCGACCTCTCCGGCATCGCCTGCTCCGACATCTTCCGCTGGTTCCTCGGCGGCTGGATGCACTACGTGCCCGAGCTCATGGTCTGCTTCGCCCCGACCGTCAACTCATACAAGCGCTTCGAGGCCGGCAGCTGGGCCCCAACCGCACTCGCCTGGTCGCCCGACAACCGCACCGCCGGCTTCCGCATCGTCGGCTCAGGCCCCAGCCTGCGCATCGAATGCCGCATCGCCGGCGCAGACATCAACCCCTACCTCGCCTACGCCGCCGTCATCGCCTCCGGCCTCGCCGGCATCCAGCAGCAGATCGAGCCCCCGCCCGCCCACATCGGCGACGTCTACGCCGCCGCCGACCTCCAGACGCTGCCCGCCACCCTCGAAGAAGCCGTCACCAACTTCGCAGCCAGCGACCTCGCCCGCACCGCATTCGGCGCCGACGTAGTCGAACACTACACCCACTTCCACACCACCGAAGCCCAAGCCTACCGCAACGCCGTAACCGACTGGGAACGCACCCGCTACTTCGAACGCATCTAGTCGATTCGCGCAACGCGCCGCCTATCGCAGGCTCACGAAAAGGAGAGGATAATGATAGATCCAAACCGTTACCCCCCAGGCTGGGACTTAGAACGCGTCCGCCGCCTAATTCACCATTACGAATCCCAGTCCGACGAAGAGGCCATCGCCGAAGATGAAGCCGCCTTCGAGGACCCCACAAAAACAGTGATGGACATCCCCACCGAATTAGTCCCTTCCGTAAGAGCGCTCCTGGCCGAGCAAGCCGATTAGGCATCGTGCATCTTGAATGATTCTCCTCTTACGCATTGCCTTTTTTCCCATAGATAGCCATCCCTCTAAGGACACACGACCCTCCCGCCAGCCATCCTGAAAATCCAACACAATCCTGCAAATCCTGCTTCAGACAACGAAAGCAACTCCCCCCCACGCCTTTTTATGTCCTCCGTGGCTTGACCACAATCCACCACCCACTGCAGTCCACCAAAAACTAAAAACTGTCTACTAGGGCCTTATGCTAGTTAGGAAAGGCCAATTGCTTGATTTGAAGATAGTCACTTACGCCCATTAGGTGGTTGATGTAAATGCAGAGAGTATGTGCAGTCAACTTCGTGTATAGGCGTGCACAAAGGCCTCTGAAAGTATGTGCGTGATTGGTTTCTATGGAGAATTGTGCGTTCAATTGACTGGTGACTGTTTCGATGATTTGGCGGACCCTATCGTAGAGGCGACGGGCCGATGCGGAGATCTGTTTTCTCTGGTTGCTGCGCGGCTTGGTGAGCAGGCGGATGCGATTGTATTGCCAGAGTTCATCTGCGACTGGAGCACTGACGTAGGCCTTGTCACCGATGACGATGCGATTGCAGTGTTCTACGAGGAGTTCGTGACCGATAGCCAAGTCGCGCTCGTTAGCCGGAGCTAACTCGAAGTCGATAATGAGGCCACCCATCGTGATCAGCATATGCAGCTTGAAACCGAAGATCATCATTTTCTTGGAGGGTACGGGCCCATAATCGGCCCCCCATTCGGACCATCTGGCGCGCGATTGCGGCGCCAGGTGAAATTGAACCACTGGAATGGGCAGACTATCGACGACACAATGCGCGTCCCGATAGAGCTCCATCCTGGCCAACATCATGCGCCGCATCTCGTTCATAATCCGCATCAAGTCTCGTCGCCGCCGATTGAAACGGCTCTGCTCTGGTAAGTTGGGAAACTTATCCCGATGAGCCTGCATATGATGGAGTAATTCTGTTTCCACATCCCATCCCAGACATTCGCCGATGAGACAGATCGCTATCAATTCACTGTCGCTACACTCAGGCTCCGGGCCCGGTCGTCTCAGATGTCCTTCCAGTTCCTTGCACATGTCGTCAACGAGCACATATACCCATAGACAGAAGTCGTCGAAGTGGGCTATCATTTGGGAGGTCCTCCTGGTGACTCACTTTGGTTGGTGGAGACCTCCAAAGTTATCTCACCAGGGGACTTTTTTCAAACGCTATCTGGCATAAGGCCCTACTAGGGCCTTATGCCAGATAGCTCTTTTTTGACTGACTCGCCTTTTGGCGGGCGCGCATGGCTCGACGAGCCATTTCCAAGTCCTGTTCCGCTTTCTCGAACCAGTCGCGTTCAGGAGGCTAAGCGCTCATACAGGAATTCTTGCGATTCAAGGGACGTGTGAACAAAGGAATATGGATTTTTGCGCTGCTCGGAAAGGTGTTCAGGCGTGGATACGATCACGTCAACAGGCAACACGAATTTCTCGCCAATCGCCAGGCGGATGGGGTTGCCATGCTTTGGCCAGTCGACATGGGATTGGAGGACGACAATGAGGTCGATGTCGCTGTGGGAGCCAGCGTTGCCGCGGGCGAGGCTGCCGAAGAGGACAATCTGTTCGGGACCGAATTTTTGGGCGATCAGTTGGGCTACGGCCTGCATTGTGGCCTTGTCGATTGTGACATTGCTCACCTGCGGGAAACCTCGCAGCGATTGTTCTGTCATGACCTTGACTGAATCGATTAATCAAGAGTCAGGTGCATCCTAGCGGACTTCGAGTCCAGGGCGAGGTCGTTCCTCAGAAGGCCACGCCGGTGGTGGCGTCGGCGACGGCGAGGACGTCTTAGTTGGCGATGACGATGGGGAAGGTGGAGAGGATGTAGGCGCAGAAGGGATGACCGTCTAGGTCATGAGGTTGGCGGCGGCTGTCTGCTTGGATTTGGATTGACTTGCCTTTCGTCGGGCGCGCATGTCCTCTGCGCGTTTGTGCCAGAATTCGAGTTCTTCTTCCCTTGACATGCTCTTCACGAGAAGGCGCCGAATGCGTTCTGCGCCGCGACGTTTGATTGTGACACATCCGGGTTCACGAATTACGTTGTCTGAATCGACGCGGGGGCCCTTGTCAGTGACAAGGGGGGACACCGGGGGCTCCCCGCACGTATCAATTTGCGGCAGCCCTGCCGGCTTCGCCCTTTGTCGGGCGCGCATTTCTTCTGTGCGTTTGTGCCAGAATTCGAGTTCTTCCTCCCTTGACATGCCCTCGACGAGGCGCCGGACGCGCTCTGCGCCGCGACGTTTCCACGTCATGAACTCAGGTTCACGGTTCGTCATGTTGAACCACCTCCAGAGGGGAATGAATTGCTATCTGCTCATGGCCTCTTAGAATATTGACTGCGTTATATTTGCGGATCTTGTCAAAGTGAACAATGTCCCTGAAATTCCAGTTCACGATGAATTCACACCCAGCAACCGTGGCAATTGCGACATGCAGAGCATCTGTCAGCGATCTCGTTGAAACGACACCAGGGTCGACATTCAAGTCCCGAACTTCCAGGGACTCATTGCTGATTTCTTCGACGCGGGCTGAACGGTAGTATGCTGCGAAAAGTTCCTGGACAACGTCGGGAGCAGCTCTAACCTCTTCCTCAACGATAGGGGAGATCACCAGGACAAACTTCCCGGCATCTACTTCTTCAATGAACCTCCTGCAGGGTGCAGAAAAATCTGCATCAAAAACGCCGCCGAAAACGGACGTATCAGCGTAAACTCTTGGTTGCCGATGATCCACTCTTGCGAAGACCTCTGGTACCGAGCCGACAGTTTATCAAGAATTGAACCTACTACAAACCCTGAGAAAGTTCCTGGTCAAACGATGAACCCACCGGTTATGGCGTGCAAGAATGTTATATTGTTTAGACATCCGCGCTAGTGGTGGTGTTGCCGGCGGCATGATAAGGTGTGCAGCCTGCTGGCCGGGCAGGGCTGTTACCTTGCCCCGCTCCCAATCCCACAGGGCATCGACTGACACCTGAGAGGCCGGATTGACGGTCCGCTTGCGTGTTCAGGCTCGGTAATCGCGGACCTCACGCCGTCAAAAACGATAGTTTGTCGTCTTTGCAGGTGTATCCGCCGCAAATGGATAGTATGCTGTGCGGTACGAACGGGTTTGCCCTCGGGGAGTGAGGGCGGGTTGCCAGGTCATTCACCAGATCTGCTCTCTGATCCGCAGCCGCGCGTTTTCCACCAGTCAAGCCCCGTCTGCCGGGAGACGTACCCAGAGTCTTCTGCAATTATGAACGACCGTATCCAAGTTTCAACTGTCTCACGCTAGCTGAAGAGCAGTTCGAAGTCTGATGGCGGCAGACTAAATCCGTCCGAACGCACTTCATTTTGCCCGTTTCGTGGTCCAAACATTGGGATCCACCTCAGAACGCGGAGGAATATCCAATTCCATCCCGCCCAGGGGTGCGAATCTGGCACGAATAGCCCTCGCCAAGTCAATTTGGGCTGGAGCCCGGTGATTGAGAGCCGTTCTCAGTATGTCGCGGGCTTCCTCCTCCATGGTACGACCGTTCTCAGCTGCCCGAATGCGCAGCCGGCGCATCAGCCCTTCATCGACATTACGTACTGTAATACTGGCCATGAACATCTCCATCTACTGTGTCCCGCTACTATAGCATGACTGCGTTGCTATCACATTTCCCAAGTTCCAATGGGAGCTGAAAAGATTCGAGTTCACCCTGACTGACCAATCATCGGCCTGGTCCATTGCCCAACCTGCCAGTAGGGGCACCCCTTGTGGGTGCCCTCGTCCCCCCTCCGCAACTGCCTATAGGGGCTCCCTGGTCTTCGTGGGCAATTCCATCAACCCTTCTCCCTCCCGCCAGCCATCCTGAAAATCCAACATAATCCAACGATATCCTGCAAATCCTGCTTCAGACAACCAAAGCAACTCCCCCGCCCCCTAACCAACCCACCTCGCCTCTCAATCCGCAGTTAACTGACCACCGATCACTGACCACTATCCACTATCCACTATCCACTGGCCACTGACCACTGCAGTTTCTCAATGCCAATCGTGGGCTCGAGGCATCCTCACCCCCACCCGAATCGCCCGCAGCGACGTCACAATCACATTCGTTGTCCCATCCCACTTCGAAATCGTCCCGTTCACCTCAATCACCTGGCTGTCCAGCTCGCGGCTATAACGCGCAAACACATCCCCCCACAAAATAATCTGCATATCACCGAACTCATCCTCGATCGTCACAAACACCGTCCCATCCCGCCCGCGCGGATGCTGCCTCGCCACCGGCCAGCCCGCCACCGTCACCGCCGCCCCATCATCCAGCCTCTCCACATCCACCGACGCCAGAACATGCCCCGCCAGCGTCGGCCGCACAAACTCCATCAAATGCCCCTTCGGATACAGCTCCAGCACCTCATACTCACCGATCATCTGCTCGCGCGCATCAAAATCCGTCAACGCCGCCGCACTCTCCGTCCGCGCCAACGACAGCGCCCCCTGCCCGTTCCCCGTAGAACGCACCGTCAGACCCGCCTCCCACAGCGCCTCCCTCCTGTTGCTCGCGATCCCGTCAAACGCCCCCGCCATCGCCAGCGATAGTACCGCCTGGTCCGTCATCCCCGTCCGCCGCACCAGGTCGCCCGCATCCACGTACGCCCCATTCCTCGTCCTCTCCTCCACAACCCGCCTCGCCCACGCCTCCCCCACATCCCTCGTGAACACCAGCCCCATCCGCACAGCCCTCTCCTCCGGCGTGCACCGCACCTCGCTCCGGTTCACGCACGGATTGCGGAACGGGATCCCGAACCGCCGCGCATCCTGCTTCAACGTCTCCAGCGGATAAAAGCCCATCGGCTGGTTATTCATCAGCGCCACAAAAAACTCCAGCGGGTAATAGCACTTCAGCCACGCCGCCTGGAAAGCCGTGATCGCAAACGCATGCGAATGACTCTCCGGAAACATGTAATGCCCGTTGATCTTCGCAAAGATCGTGCGCGCCGTCTCCTCCGGCACACCCTTGCCCCGCGCCCCCTCGCGAAACTGCTCCCAGTGCAGCGCGATCAGATGCTCGTTGTTCCGCTTCGCAAACGACCGCCGGATCTCGTCCGCCTGCGCCGCCGTCAGCCCCGACACATCCGTGCTCAGTTGCACAACCTGCTCCTGCCATACAATGATCCCGTACCCCCGCGCCAGCGCCCGCGCCTCCAGCGGATGGTCATACTCCCACTCCGCCCCGTGCCGGTACCGCTCCACAAACTGCGACACCGCGCTCCCCTGCACCCCCACCCCCGGCCGGATCAGCGCCACCTGGTACGCCAGGTCCAGCAGATTGCGCGACAGCAGACGCTGCCCCATCTTCAGCTGCGCCGGCGACTGCAGCAGAAAGATCCCCTTCGACAGCCCCGCGTTGATCATGTCGTACACCTTCGGATCCTCCGGGTCGATCTCGCTCACATCCGGCCGCCTCCCCTCCCGCGCCTCCACCAAATCCAGCGCCTCCTCCAACTGGTCCAGAACCGGCAGCGACAGAATATCGATCTTGGCAAAACCCGCGTCCGCCACACTGTCCTTGTCCCAGTCCATGATGAACCGGCCATCGATCGCCCCCTCCCGCACCGGCACCATCTCCGGAATCGGCGAGCTGCTCAAAATCATCCCCCCCACATGCTGGCTCAGCAGCTTCGGCGCCCCCATCAGTTGCGGCCCCAGCTCGATCAGCTCCCTCCACCCGCACGCATTCACCCGCTGGCTGAACGCCGGCAGCTGCTCCATCTCCTCCCGCAAACGCGCCGCATCCTGCGAACGCATCTGCTTCGAAAGCAGCTTCAACTCCTCCTGCGGCAGCCCCAGCGCCTTGCCCAAATCCTGCAGCACCCCCTTGATCTTGTACGTGAAGATCGCCCCCGCCAGCACAGCATATTCCGGCCCGAACTGCCTGTGCACCCGCTCGATCAGCTCGTCCCGCAGCGCCCGCGGAAAATCGAGATCGATATCCGGCAGCACCGTCATCTCCACCGACAGAAACCGCTCCAGCGTCAGATTCCACTTCAGCGGGTCAATATGACTGATCCCGATCAGATAGCCCACCAGCAGCGCCACCGACGACCCCCGCCCCCGCCCCGGCGGCTCGCGCCCCTCGAAATCCGAAACCCGCCCCCTCTCCTTCATGATCTCCTGCGCGATCAGCACAATCTCCCGGTACAGCAGCAGGAAACCCGCCAGATCATGCCGGCCGATCAGACTGAACTCCTCCTCCAGCCGCGCCGTGATCTGCTTCGTCACCGCCCCGTAGCGCCGCACCGCCGCCCCATAGCACAGCTCCCGCAGATAGCCCTCCGCCGTATACCCCTCCGGCAGCGCCGGCTTCGGCAGCGTATACCCCAGGTCCGTGCCCAGATCGAAAGCGCACCGCTCCGCAATCGCCGCCGTGTTCGCCACCGCCTCCGGGTATTCCGCAAACAGACGCGCCATCTCCTCCGGCGGCTTCAGATAAAGATGCCCGTTCGGCCGCATATGCGGCAACGCCTGGTCGACAGTCGTGTTCAGCCGCACCGCCACCAGCGCATTCTGCAGCCGGTACCGCTCCGCCGCGTGGTAATGCACGTCGTTGCTCACCACCAGCCGGATCCCCGCCTCCTCCGCAAGCCCCGCCAGCTTGCGGTTCCGCACCGTGTCCCCCTCCAGAAAATTCTGCTGCAGCGTCACATAGACCGAGTCAGAGCCGTACCACCCCGCATAATCCCGCAACAGCGCCGCCGCCTCCTGCCGCCGCCCCGCCAGCGCCAGCCGCGCCACACAGCTGTCATGCCCTCCCGTCAGCAGAACAGTGCCCTCCGCATGCCCCGCCAGATGCCCTGGATCCAGCCGCGGCTCCCTGCGGTCCACCGCATTCGCAAGCGTAAACAACCGCGCGATGTTCGAATACCCCTGCCGCGTCTTCGCCAGCAGCGTCACCCGCGACCCATCCGTCAGCGTCAGCGTCCCGCCCGTAATCGGCCGCACACCCAAACTGTTCGCCAGCCGCGCAAACTCCAGCGCCCCGCACAGATTCGTATCCGTCAGCGCCAGAGCCCCATAGCCCAGCTCCTTCGCCTGCGCCAGCAGCTCATGCGCATGCGACGCCCCCTCCCCAAACGAATAAAAACTCTTCACCCGCAGCTCAACATATCCCCGCCCCATAAACCCACCTCCCAATCCCCTTCCCACAACCCTCTCGCCACCAATAACTGACCACTAACCACTAACCACTAACCACTAACCACTAACCACTGACCACTGCAGTTGTGCGGTCGGGCCTTCGGCCCTCCCTTGTGCGGGGGGACTCCCCCCGCAACGCCCCCCAGCGGTAATGCCACCTCGCGTGTGCATCATCATCAACCCACATGTCCCCCGTAGGGGCACCCCTCGTGGGTGCCCTTGCACCCTCCCACCCCACAGCGTCACCCCCATCCCAAAAATCCATCACAATCCATCAAATCCTGCTTCAGACAAGCGCCCACTTCCGTTCATCAAAACAGCGCTTTGCCGGTGCAAAATGCAGCCCTTCGCGGACCAAAGAAAGGTGTTCTCCGCGCCCTCCGCGTCCTCCGCGGATAAAAAAGATGTTAAGGTGTTCTCCGTGGTCCTCTGTGGCCCTCCGTGGATCAGAAGGTGTTCTTCGTGGCCCTTCGTGGACAAAAGGATGTTCTCCGTCACCCTTAGTGGATCAATCCAACAGCACACAATCCATCAAATCCTGATTCAGACAGACGTCCCACTGACCACTGACCACTGACCACTGATCACTGACCACTGCTTTTCTGCCGATACCACACACCATCCCGCTCATCCCGAAACAACGTAACCTGCCCATCGTCAAACCCATTCCCCGCCAACCCAATCCGAAAATACGCACGCGTAATCGGCTCCGCCAGCCACCACAGATCAAACGTCCACCGGTCCGCCACCCGCGCCACCCGCCGCCAGCCCTTCCCAAGCTGCACCTCCGCCGGCTCACCCCCCGCCCCCTCCCGCACTTCCACCGCCGCCGGCGCATGCAACGGCCTGATATCATCCCGCTTCGCCGGATCGATCGGAATCTGCAGCGCCCGCATCTCCGGCGCAGGATGCCACGGCGCCACCTCCGCAATCCGGTGCAGAACATGATTCCCGTTCATCCGCACCTGCAGCCGCTTCTCCATCTCCATCAACCGCCGTCCCGCCGTCTCCTTCACATCCTCAAACAGCCCCATCTGCATCCCCGTCCCCCCGCGAAAATCCGACAGCGTCAGCGTCACATCCTCAACCGGGATCTCCGGCGGCTCCAACTCCATCCGGTTCCTGATAAGCCCGGCCGCGTTCTCCCACCGCCCCACCGGCTCCTTGAAAGCCACCGACAGCGTCCACGGCGGCCAGCCCCGCGCCCGGCCCTGCAGCGCCGCCGCCCCCACAACCCTGCCCCCCCGCTCAGGCCGGGCATACCCCCGCCGCAGCAGCGTATCCACCGCCACCAGCAGAAGCTCGATCGAAGTCGAATTGAACGGCAGCGCGATCTCCTCAACGATCGACTCCTCAAACGCCGTCGGAACCACAGGACTGTCATCGATCCCATTGCACAGCGCCCACAACCGGCTTCCTTCTCGTCCGAACTGGGCCGCGAGCAGATGCTCCTCCATCGCCGCCACCTCCCCCATCCTGTACAGACCGAAACGGTGCAGCTTGTCCTTCACATCCGCGTCCACCGGCAGCAGCTCCACCGAATACGGCGCCAGGAACCCCCGCACATCCTCCGGCGCGTGCGACACCCCCGGCTCCCGCATGCGCGCCGCCACAAACGCCGGAAACTTCGCATCCGCCACCCCAATCCGCGGCGTCAGGTCCGCCGGCACCGCCTCCAGCAGCGCCCGCACCGCCTGCGCCTCACCCCCATACAGCGCCTCCAGCCCGTCCAGGCGCACATAAGCCGTCCCCAGCTCCGCCCCTTCAACCCGGTCGCTCACCCCCTGCAGCGCCCGGATCACCGCCCCGAACACCTGCCGGTAGTAAGGCTCATCCGCATTCAGCACAACCGTCTCCGCCAGATAGGACACCGCCTGCTCCAGCGTCATCCCCACCTTCACGCCCACCGCCCCCGGAAAATAGTCCACCACCACCGGCGCCCCGCCCCCAACCCCCCCACGCTCAACAATCAAAGTCGCCGGCTTTGGCGACTGCATCTCCTGCCCACTTGCAACAGCCTGCGCAGCCGGCTCCTCCGCCCGCATCTGCCGCGCACTTGCAAGAGCCTGAGCAGAAAGCTCCTGCGACCCCAAATCAGAGCCGAGAGACTCCGAAGACGAGCAGTCCAAGGTGTTCTCTCTCTCCTCACTCCTCCCCCCTCTCTCCTCGCCCCACCTCCTCATCTCCGCCTTCGCCCGCAAATGCGTAATAAGAACACAAGCCACTCGCATAATTCCTTCCTCCAGCGACCGCCGCAATCCATTTCAGCCGCCAATATAGAACGTTTGTTCTATATTGTCAAATCACATTTCCCCACAGCAGAACCGTCAGCCACCGATCATGCCCAGCCCCCTCCGCGTCCTCCGCAGATCAAAAAGGTGTTCTCCGTGGTCCTCCGTGGACAAAAAGAGTTTAAGATGTTCTCCGCGCCCCTTCGCGGATCAAAAAGGTCTTCTCCGTAAGCCTCCGTGGACAGACCGTGCACTCCTCTTGAATACCTCAGTCCACACAAACGTCAACCAGCCCTTGCGATGCCACCGCCTCAGCCACCCGGCCGCAGTTCGCTGACCACTGACCACTAGCCACTGACCACTGCCGTCCCCCCTTGCCATCTCCCCACTTCCCTGCTAACCTGCCCCCACCGCCCGCAACCACCTGCCCCCACCGCCCGCAACCACCTGCCCAAGGAAAGCAACATGCCCAACCTCATCAACCTCACCGAACACCTTGCCCAGGACGGCTTCGAATACACCTACGGCATCTCCGCCTTCGACCTCACCGGCAACGGCGTACCCGACCTCATCACCCCCGACACCGACGTCGGCCTCTACTGGCTCGAAAACGACGGCCAGGGCAACTTCACCCGCCACATCATCCACAAGCGCTCCCCTGAATGGCTCGAACGCCACCAAGTCGCCGACATCGACGGCGACGGACGCCCCGAAATCGTCTTCATCGACAACGTCAACGGCTGTCTGCTCTACTTCGAATATGAGGGAGACCCGCGCCTGCCCAGCTCATGGCGCACCCGCTACATCGACGAAGGCACCCTCACGGGCGCCTACGACGTCGCCGTGGCCGACTTCAACGGAAACGGCCACCTCGATGTCGCCGCATCAACCTGGCGTAAAGGCAACCAGTTCGTCTGGTACGAAAACCGCGACGGTCACTGGATCAAACACATCATCGAGGACAACATCGCCGAGCCCCGCGCCATCCACGCCGCCGACATCAACGGCGACGGCAATATCGACCTCCTCGGCACCGCCCGCGTCGCCAATCAGGTCATCTGGTACGAAAACACCGGCGACCCCGCCAAACAGCCTTGGATAAAACACATCATCGACGACGCCCCCCAGCCCATCCACGGCCATCCCGTCGACATGGACGGCGACGGCGACCTTGACGTCGTCATGGCCCTCGGCATGCTCCCCCCCGACCACGAGACAGGCGTCCCCTTCGACCATCACCAGGTCGTCTGGTACGAAAACGACGGCAACCCCGCCGCCGGCAAATGGCGCAAGCACATCATCTGCGAACGCTTCCCCCACGCCTTCGAAGCCATCGCCGCCGACTTCGACAACGACGGCGACGTCGAAGTCGTCGCCACCGCCTGGAACGAGACCGGCCGCGTCGCCTACTTCAAACACCGCGGCGACCCCCGCGGCCCCTGGGACATGCAGCTCCTCAAAGATGGCTGGACCAACGCCAACATGGTCATCGCCGCCGACATCAACGCCAACGGCCGCCTCGACATCGTCGCCGCCGCCGAACGCGGCAGCAACGAAGTCCGCTGGTGGCGCAACGAAGGCCCATAACCCCCATCCCACCCGTAGGGGCACCCCTTGTGGGTGCCCTTGCCCCCAGCCCTTCCCATAACCCCCATCCCGCCCGTAGGGGCGCCCCTTGTGGGCGCCCGTTCCCCCAGCCAACTCACAATCATCCCCACCTCACCCGTAGGGGCGCCCAATGTGCGTGCCCTCTTCTTCACCCCAACCCGTCCCTTAAATCCCAAATATCTCCTTCCCCGCTGTTCCCCACGCACGCCTCAACCACTGTCCACGCATTAATCACAGTTCATCACATAAATCATTCCAAATCACAGTCCAGACAAAATTCGTCCAAATTCACCCAATTTCCGTGTTATAATACGCAATTCGCACCGGTGTTCTACCCCAGTGCCGATCAACATATCCACCACGCCCGTAGGGGCACCCCTTGTGGGTGCCCGTTCTCCCATCCCACTCCCCTCGTAGGGTGCCCTCTTCTACCCCCAACCCGTCCCTTAAATCCCAGGCGACTGCTTCCCGGCTGTTCCCCACGCACGCCTCAAACACTGTCCACGCATTAATCACCGTTAATCCCTTAAATCCCCCCAAATCCCCGTTCAGACAAAATTCGTCCAAATTCACCCAATTTCCGTGTTATAATACGTAATTCGCACCGGTGTTCTATCCCGGTACCGATCAACATATCCACCACCACCCCCGGCCCCCCGGCCGGACAACCAGCGACACCCGTACCGCAGGAGAAACAAACAATGTCCAAAACCCCCTGTAAAGCAACCAAAAAAGACGGCAGCCCTTGCAACGGCCACGGCCTCGACCAATTCGACGGCTACTGCATCGCCCACGGCCCCGCCGGCACCGTCGACAAATGGCGTTCCCTCGGCGGCAAAAACTCCGCTACCGCCGCCCGCCTCGACAAACGAATCCCCGAACGCTACAAAGAGCTGCTCAATACCCTCGACGACAGTATGGAACAGCTCAAGGACGGAACCCTCAGCCCCGCCCGCTACAACGCCCTCTGCCGCGGCGTCAAACTCAAACTCGACGTCTACCGCCAGGCCGACGCCGAAATGGACCTCATCCGCACCGAAGAAACCTACGCCGCCGCCGCCAAATTCGCCGGCGCCCACGGCGACCTCGATATCCTCGAAGCCGCCGCCGACATCACCGCCAAACAGGAACGCTACCGCAGCGAATCCCTCGTCGACCAGGGCTTCGCCGAAGTCATCGATGCCGCCAACCCCGACGACCCACCCGAAGTCGTCCTCAACGACAAAGGTCGACGCCGCTTCGGCTACTACAACCTCGACCTCAATCAACAGTTACTGGATGAAGTCGAGAATCAACTGACTGGATATGACCCTGAAAAGTCCGAGCTTCCCAACCTTCCCGAAACCAACGACCTGTTGGACACCATCGTAGAGACCATAAAGAAGACGCAGTCCGGTCTGGCGCACGGCCCCTCGGCCCCGTTCGACCCCCTGACCGGCCAGCCCATGACCAAACTCCCGGCCGCCGTGAAAGTCAAAGCTAAGGACTCCCTGTTCACCCGCTGCGACGAACCGCCGCCGGAAGTCCTGGAAGACCAACTCCGCCAGACCAAGGAACTGAGGCGCGCAGCGAAGGAACTTTCCGAAGACGAAGGCTACAAACGAAAACTGGCAGAGCAGGAGGATACCAGAAGAAAGCGGGAAGAGCTTGGCGTCTTTCTCGACGCCCAAAAAGCCAAAGGGCTCCTGAGCAACCCACCGCCCCAAGCCCCAAGCTGGCAATAGCGTTTGGACAAATATAAAATAAATAAAATATATTACCGCTACCCCCAGGGCAGCAACTGTACATCCCTACCCACTGCCCGCCCAGCAAACCGCAAGTCTACCCAAAACAATCCTCTCCCACCCCCAATCCCGCCAAGAACAACCCCAATTCCCCTCATACACACACTTCGCAACCGCCAACCCTTTGCAAATGAACCAGCCAAACGCTTCAACAGGTCACTCCGCACCCAAGAACAGAAAATCCCCCTATCCTCTCACGGATCTCTCGCAAACTCTCGCACCGCACACGTCCATCTCCCGCCCAATCGCCCCCACCGCAAACTAAAAACTAAAAACCAAAAACTGGAAAATAAAAACCGCCCTCCGCCCACTTTTTCCCTCCTTGACAGACCCCCCGCAATTCCCTAAAATGCCACCAGAATCCTCCCCTCGGCCCCCTTGCAACGACGCAATCCGGAATAAACCCGAGTAATCCCATTATCCAAAGGAGAAAGAGACATGCGCTTCAAACGGAACTGGTTGAACTGTACCCTCCTGTCCCTCCTGTTGGTCTTTGCCCTGCTCATCGGCGCCTGCGCCGCACCGGCAACGACCGGAGACGGGTCCGACATGGCAATGGATGAGGATGCCGGCGAAGAAATGGCCGAACTGCCCGGCATCCAATATGCCGAGAATCCGGATACCGTCGACTCCGACCGCCTCCTCATCCTCCCGGGACGCACACGCTTCGGCGTCGGCATGTGGGGCGGTATGACCGCTGGTAACTGGAACTTCGGCAGCGAGTCCTTCTACATGGTCGAAATGCCCCTCATCTTCATGGGCCCCATGGGCAATACCACGCCCACGCCCTGGCTCGCCCGCCGCATCGAGCGCGTTGATGACAACATGGCCATGGAAATCGAGCTCTACGAAGACGCCGTCTGGAGCGATGGCGAGCGCATAACAACCGCCGACGTCGCCTTCACCTTCGAACTCCTCTATCACGCCGATGCCGACTACTGGCTCGGCGACGCCAAAGTCCTCTTCCCCAACATCACCGGCGGACAGGACTACTTCGAGGGCAATGCCGACTCCATCTCCGGCATCAAGATCATCGACGACTTCAATATGCGCATCGAAGCCGACGCGCCAATCGGCCTCGTATGGCGCCCACTGGCTTTCCTCTCCGTACTGCCCGAACATCACCTGGGCCAGTACACCGCCGCCCAACTGTGGGCCGGCGACTTCCCCGATGCCTGGGTGCCCGAAGTCACGAGCGGCCCCTACCGCGTCGTCAGCTGGGACGAAGAAGCCAAAGTCATCGAGCTGCAACGCAATGAAGACTGGTGGGGCAATTCCATCTACGGCAAGCCCGGTATCAAGCGCTACGCCGAACACTCCGGCCTGACTCTGGACAACTTCCTCGCCGGCGAATCCGACATGGTCAAGGTTGGCGCCAGCGACTACGAGACCGTCAGTGACCTCCCGGATACCGCTATCCATCCCCGCACCTTCATGATGACAGGCTACGGTCTCAATCGCCTGGAAGACCGCAAGCTGTCTCGCAAAGTCATGGACGCCATCGCCTATGCCATTGACCGTGAGGTCTGGGCTGAAGTTCTCTACTTTGGCTTCGGCGAGCCGGAAGATTCGATCTTCGGGCTGCGCGGCCAAGAGACCGCTCAGGACTCGTTCTGCGCCGACTGCGACGAGAGCCTCGTCGTGGCCCGCCAGTTCGACCCGGAAAAGTCCAAACAACTGCTGGCCGAAGCTGAGGCCGAAGGCGATTGGGATCCCGATCGCGTCCTGATCCTGCTTGGCCGCTCCGGCGGCGAAGCGCCGGTCTTGCTCCAGCAGCAACTGGCCGCAGTCGGAATTCAGACCGAGATTCTGGCCGGTAGAGAGCTTGGCGACGAGCGCAGTAAGAGCGGCGACTACGATATCAGAGTAGAAGGCGGCTATGTCTCCAACACCGTGCGCAATTGCGAATACTGGGTCGGCAACTGCGAGCAGGACCACGGGCCCACCACCTATCACTGGTGCAACGAAGACTTCAGGAACATGTGCAACATCGCCATGAGCACCACCGACCCCGACGAGTTCACCCGCGCCAGCACGGAACTGATGTCGATCTACTTCGACGACGGCCCGGTCTGGGGTGTCACCCAGATCGCCGAGTTCTACGTGATGACCGACGACCTCGGTGGATTTGTGCCCGAGGAAGCCTTCAACTGGCTTGGCACCTCAGGGGAGAAAGGTGTGGCCAGCTGGTATTGGATTGAGTAGGATTTCTCCTCAAAAGAGAGAATGAAGAGGAGTGAGAACTGAGAGGGGTTTCTCTCTCCTCTTCACTCTCTTCCCTCGCTGAGGAGAATCCCATTCTGGTCAGCGACCAACGGCGACGACTTTCGGCTAGCTGATTGCGATGTAGAACGGTGGGCAAATGTCGTCTCACGAGAATATCATCCTCTAGGGAGCAATTACGATGGAGGAGAATTGCATTAAACTCCTTCCCGATACCGAAACAGAGCGGCGAATCGAGCTTGTTGCCGTTAAGCGTGATGTAACTGTTGCCGAGTACTGCCTGGCAGCGATCCAGCGGCAGTTGGCCGAAGATGAGCAACTGGAACGCTTTCGGTTAGACATCCCTGGCAGATCCGGAGTGGATGAAGAGTTTTTCAGGAGTCTGCAGGCGCTACGCGAGAAGACTAAGGTGCGTCGGGAGGGACAACCTATCGACGTTGACCGCAAAATCACTCAAATGCGCGACGAACGAGACAATGAAATCCTTGGTTTGCGTAGACGCCAATCTTTTCGTTCGGGCACTTGTGGGTGGACAGTTCGCGGAGCAGGCTAACGATCCCTGCTGGTCTTGTCTGAGTGAACGGAAAGGAAACGTATTTTGTCCCAATACATTATCCGTCGCATCTTAGTAGCCTTTCCCATGCTCATTGTCATTACCTACATAAACTTCGCCTTGATGCGTCTTGCCCCGGGCGACCCGACCTTGTTTATGTTTGTGACGGCTGAAACGCAGGGCATGACACCACAGCAAGTGCGGGATCAATTGGGCATTCAGGAGGCTTACAAAGGCCGAGGGGAAGATAAAGGAACCTCCAATCGGGAATACCTGCACGAAAGACTCGGGCTTAACGATCCGATCCATGTGCAGTACTTCCACTGGCTGGGCAAGGTGGTGAGAGGAGATTTCGGGCGCACCATGCGCACCGCGGAACTGATAGGCCCGGAGTTGGTAGTGCGCATCCGCGTAACAGTGCGCTTGACAGTGCTGGCGACGCTGCTCAGCGTCGGCATCGGCATCGTCGCCGGCTCGCTCTCTGCTCTTTACCAGTACTCGGCCTTCGACAACATAGTCTCTTTCATTACCTACATCCTGATCAGTGTGCCCGGCTTTCTCTTCGCTACCTGGGTCATCATCATTTTCGCTATCAGGTTGGGCTGGTTCCCCGCTGGCGGAATGTATAACCCTCGTACAGGCGGGGAGTTCTGGGACCGGGTCTACTATCTGATCCTCCCGGTGCTGGCCATGGGGGTCAGCGGCTCGGCCGGCCTCATCCGCTGGACGCGCACCAGCGTGCTCGAAACCATGCGGGCCGACTATGTCACCGTGGCCCGGGCAAAAGGACTGAAGGAGCGTATCGTGCGCAGTCGCCACATCTTCCGCAATGCCCTCTTGCCCATCCTGACCATCGTCGGCCGCAATATCCCCTTTATCATCGGCGGCTCCGCCTTTTTTGAGATAGTCTTCAACTACCCAGGCGTCGGTATGTGGACCGCAAAGGCTGCCGAGACCAAAGACTTCTCCGTCATGATCGCTACGATCACCGTCACTGCTGTCCTTGTCATCCTTAGCAACCTGATTGTGGACATCTGCTATTGCTGGGTCGATCCGCGCGTTTCCTATTCGTGAACCAGGCCTATCGGAGCGAAATGCGAGTATGAGCGCGCAGAACGGGAACTCCTCAGATACGGCTCAAGCTGTCACCCTCGAAAAGCCGTCATTAGCGGCTCAGAACTTCCGACTGTTTATGCAGAATCCCGGCGCCGTCGGAGGCGCTGTGTTCATGTTGGTGATAATTATGTCAGCGATTCTAGCCCCTTGGTTGACACCATTCGAACCGCATGAAATCGATGTGCAGGCCATCCGTAAACCCCCTAGCGCCGTCCACTGGCTGGGAACCGACCTGACCGGCCGCGACATGCTGACCCGTATCCTCTACGGCGGTCGCGTTTCGCTTTTGATTGGTCTGGCCGCAGTCATCATCCGCACATCCATCGGCCTGATTCTGGGTTCGATCTCCGGCTACTTCGGCGGTATCGTCGATTTCGGCGTCCAGCGCATCGTCGACATCATGATCGTCTTCCCCGATATCTTTTTCCTCCTCATCGTGATCGCCATCATCGGCCCCACCCCTTGGACCCTCCTGATCGCTCTCGGCTTTTTGAGCTGGCCCTTCGACGCCCGTATCTTTCGCTCACAGGTGCTGTCGATTCGCGAGCTCGACTACATTTTGGCCGCCCGCTCTATCGGCACCACGACCGGGAGAATCGTCCGCCAGCACGTCACGCCTAATCTGATGCCGCTCGTCCTGGTCAACATGACGTTGAATATCGGTGTGGCAATTATCGCCGAAGCCGGCATCAGCTTTCTCGGCCTCGGCGTGCAGCCGCCAACCCCCAGCTGGGGCAACATGATCACCTCAGCCAACAACCTCTCCCTCATTCAGCGCTTCTGGTGGCTGTGGATTCCCCCCGGAGGCGTCCTTGTCGGCACCGTTATCTCCCTCAATCTCATCGGTGACGCCTTGCGGGACATCCTCGATCCCCGCTGGCGCCGCTGACCACCCCTACCCACACCAACGGCACCGGTTCCAGGTCACCAAAAACCGCAGCTAGGAGACAAATCATGCAGCACGGCATCCTCTACAAACGCCCCGGCCGCTACTCGCTCGGCCCCGTTCCCCAGCTCCTGCCCGACGGGCGTCTGACCATCGGCGTCGTCTCCTCCCCCTTCGCCGACCACTACGGCCTCGCCGACTGGATCGTGCTCGTCTCCGATGACCAGGGCGAATCCTTCACCGAAACCAACGACCAGTCCATCCCTCTAGCCTGGCCCGGCGCACTGCCCCGTGAACAATACGACCGCTACGCCGACGTCCAACCCGACGGCAGTTACCTCGCAGCGGGAACCGTCGGCTTCGAAGTCTGGCCCAAAGAGCGTGCCGCCGAAGTCGAAGAACTGGGCCTCACCGCACGCCCCCATCCCGACCAGAGCGAGGACCTTCTCGTTGGTATGCCCCAACTCTTCGTCATGCGCTCCCACGACCACGGCCAGACCTGGGACCGCCGCGACTGGCTTATGCCCGGCTTCAGCTGGATGACCGCCTTCCCCCGCTGGACCCGCCTCCAGGCCGGCAACATCCTCCTGCCCGTTTACGCCCGCAATCTTGACGGCGGCAAGGGCCAGGTCTATCTCTGGCGCTCCGATCCCGACGGCGACAACTGGCGCCTGATCCCCCTCTGCTCCAGTGTCTCCGACGTCACCGGTGACGAGACCTGCTTTATCGAATCCGAGCCGGGCAAGGTCCTCGCCCACATCCGCCACTCAACGCCCGGCCACATCACCAGCGGCTACCTGCTCGAAAGCTGGTCCGAAGACGCCGGGCTCACCTGGTCCCAGCCCATGCGCACCGACATCAAGGGCTACCCGCCCCACCTCCTCCGCCTGCAGGACGGCCGCATCCTCTGCGGCGTCACCTACCGCTGGGACCCCATGGGCATCCGCCTCGTCCTCAGCGAAGACAACGGCAAAACCTGGGACACCGACAACACCATAATCATGCGCGACGACGCCGGTACCGCCTCACCCATGTGGCCAGACTATCCCCACCACAGCGGCGGCTCCGACGTCGGCTACCCCATCACCGTCCAGTTCGACGACGGCAGCCTCTTCACCTGCTACTGGATCACGCTCGAAGACGGCATCTGCCACGCCGCCTACACCAAATGGAGCCTCGACGACATCTGATCGCCGCTCTCAACAATCAGCAAGAGCAACAACCGAACCATGTCCATCCCGCAACACAAACCGAGGCATCTCTCGCTCCTCACTCCTCTCTACTCTCTCCTTGCCTTTGGGCGGTCGGGCCTTCGGCCCTCCCTTGTGCGGGGGTGTTCCCCCCGCAACGCCCCCCGTCAAACACCACCTACCCACCCGGTGCCTTCTAACCAGCCGGTGCGCCTGCGACCGTATGCCGCCACCAAGTCCCAAGTATTGATGCCGTCAAGCATCAGCCAGCCCAAGACCGCGCCTTACAAGCCAGCCGGGCCGGTACCCCTGCCGTCCCTACAAGTGTCGCGATTCCAGCCGCATCGTGCTAAAGCCATCCTGAAAATCGATTACAATCCTGTAAATCCTGCTCCAGACGAGGACAAACCCCATGACCAGCACAAAACTGGCAATTGACGGCGGCACGCCGTTTCGCAGCCAGCCCTTCGGCCCCAAGTGGATCTTCGGCGACGAGGAACGCCGCCACCTCATGGAGGTCATGGACAACGCCACCGACGGCTGGCGCTCCGGCTTCAAAGTCAGGGCCTTCGGTGACGCCTTTGCCACCCTCCACGGCGCCCAATACGCCGTCGCCACCACCACCGGCACCGGCGCCATCCACGCCGCCGTCGCCGCCGTCAACCCCGAACCCGGCGACGAGATCATCACAACCCCAACCACCGACATCGGCTCCGTTCTCGGCATCATCCTGCACAACGCCATCCCCGTCTTCGCCGACTGGGACCCCGAGACCCTCAACACCGACCCGGCCGACATCGAGCGCCGCATCACCCCCCGTACCCGCGCCATCCTCGCCGTCCACCTCTACGGCAACCCCTGCGACATGGGCCCCATCCTCGAAATCGGCCGCGCCTACAACCTGCCCGTCATCGAGGACTGCTCACAGGCCCACCTCGCCGAATACCGCGGCCAGCTCGTAGGCACCATCGGCGACATCGGCTGCTTCTCCCTCGGCGGCAAAACGCTCACCACCGACCAGGGCGGCATGATCATCACCAACGACGAGCCCCTCGCCCGCCGGGCCATGGGCTTCTCCCGCAAAGGCTCCGAGATGGACAGCGCCCTCCGCAGCTCCCTCGCACCCACCTCCTTCCGCCGCGGCGGCAACAAAGGCTACGCCTTCCTCGGCGATTTCCATCCCATGACCGACCTGCACGCCGCCGTCGGCCTCGCCCAATTCGACCGCTGGCAGGAGGCCACCCGCGTCCGCCGCATGACCGCCGCCATTCTCGACGAAGTCGTGCCCCAGCTGCCCGGCTTCAAGATCCAAAAGGTCCATCCCGACGACCGCAGCGCCTACTACACCTACGCCTACACCGTAGACGAAACCGTGGCCGGCATCTCCTCCGATGACTTCTCCGAAGCCGTCCGCGCCGAAGGCATTCCCGACTGCTACGGCCCCTACATCCAGGGCCGCCCACTCTACCGCTACCCGATCTTCGCCGAAGAGGATACCTACGGCCAGTCCCGCTACCCCTTCGTGGACGAGCAGGGCAACCGCCGCATCGACTACAGCAAGGTCCACCTGCCCCACATCGAACGCGAGCTGCCCAAGACCGGCTTCATCCTCTTCCGCAACTCCTACACCGAACAGGACGCCAAAGATATCGCCGCCGCCATGCGCAAAGTGGCCCTCCACTACGCCGAGCAAGCGGCCCAATAGAACCCAAGGACGTAAAGCCGTGGATACTATCGAAAACCAGGACGGCTCAACGCTCATTCCCATTCCCGGGGGCGATTTCCTGATGGGGACCGACCCAGCCGACGCGCAACAGATCGCCGACCAATACGGCTGGCGGCTCACCCGCTTTCAGGACGAAAGCCCGCAGCATCCCGTTCTCCTCGATGCCTTCTACATCTGCCAGTATCCCATCACCGTCGCCCAGTATGACCGCTACCTGCAGGAAACCGGCGCACGGCCCCCCCAGTGCTGGGACGACCCTCGCTTCACAGAACCCAGCCAGCCCGTCGTCGGCGTCGCCCACTACGATGCCCAAGCCTACGCCGGCTGGGCCGGGCTGCGCCTGCCAACCGAAGCCGAATGGGAATATGCCGCCCGTGGTACCGACGGGCGGTACTGGCCCTGGGGAAACGAATGGGACCCCGATCGCGCCAACACCCGCGAATCCGGCGTCGGCCATCCCACCCCCGTCGACCGCTACACAGATGCCGGCAACGTCAGCCCTTACGGTGTCTGCGACATGGTCGGCAACGTCTGGGAATGGTGCCAGGACCGCTATTCCGACGACTTCTACACCTTCAGCCCCCGCGCCAACCCTATCTGCACCAAGCCGGTCGTCCACTACGACGCCCACAACATACTGCGCGGCGGCTCCTGGTACAGCATCGCCGAGCGCGCCCGCTGCACCGCCCGCTATGATCGCTTCCCCCAAATGCAACGCCGCCACGTCGGCTTCCGCTGCGCACGCGACGCATGAATTCTGGCCGGATGACTACCGCAAGAGAAAACGCCAAACCGCTGGGGTAAGGAGAGAGTCCAAATGATCGGAGTGATCGTCAACCCGGAACAACCTCGCACAGGCACGGGCGATCTGCCCGCCTACGCCGCACCCTATATCAGCGAGATCCTTAGCCATGCCGGCATCCCCTTCACTCTGCTGCCGCAGGAAGCGCTTGCCGGCGATTCCCCCCTGCCCCGTCTCCTGATCTTCGCACAGGACCTTGAGTTGACCTCGGACCAGAAAGCCGGTGCAGCTGAATACGTCCACGCCGGCGGCCTTCTCATCGGCAATGCCGGCGCCTCTGGAATGGACGAGCTCTTCGGCGTACAGACCGTCCGTCTCCTCGAAGAAGGCTACTTGCAGCCCCCTGCCGCGTCGCATCCAGTCACCGGTGGCCTGAGCAGAGAAACGCACGTATTCGGCGGCGCCTTGGTCAATGCCGTTGCCGGCACATCACTCGCCCAGGTCGCGCCTATCCAGCCCCCGCCGCATGCCGACGGAGTTGCTTCCGACGCCGTCGTAACCCATGCCAGCGGCCGCGGCCGCACCATCCTCTTCGCGCTCGACCTGATCACATCCGTGCTCCACATCCATCAGGGTAAGCCCGTCGAGCCGGTCCACCCGCGCGAATCCGCAGGCACCCCCTCCGGCTCCATCCTCGACCCGGACCGCGACGGCGATCTCGTCGAAATCGACGACGTCGACGATCTCTACTACTCCGGCGGCATCCCCCTCCAGGATGGTCGAACCTACTACAACCAGCGCATCATCCTCGCGCCCATGGCCGACACCCTGAAGGAACTGCTCCTGCGCGCCATCTTCCACCTTCTCAGCACCGCCGGTGAAACCCTGCCGCTCCTCTGGTATTGGCCCAATGGACAGACCTCGATGGCCCACATGTCCCACGACTCCGACGGCAACCGTCCCCTCGTGGGCTGGGCTCTCTTCGACCTCCTGCAGGAGCTCAACGTGCCCTCCACCTGGTGTACCATGCCCGTCACCGGCTATGATCGCGCCTTCTACGATGCCCTCATCAACTCCACCTCAGAGATCGCCCTCCACTACGCCACCGGCAACGCCCCCGTGCGCGAAGCCCCCCGCTGGAGCCAGATGGACTTCGACTGGCAGTTCGATACGCTTGCCTACGAGACCGGCCTCTCCAACATCGTCTCCAACAAGAACCACGGCATCGCCTGGCAGGGCCGCCTAGAGTTCTACTACTGGTGCCAGAACAAGGGCATTCAGCTCGAACACTCCCGCGGAGACAGAGGCTTCACCTTCGGTACCTCCCACCCCTGGTTTCCCATGGAGGACGACCGTCCCAAGGGCGACTTCCTCGATGTGCTCGCCCTCCCCTTCCTCACCCAGGACTTCACCGTCGTCTGTCCGCACGGCTTCATGCGCCCCCTCGTTGACCAGTGCCATGCCACCTACGGCGTCGCCCATGTCCTCTACCACCCCTCCCATGTCGAAGACCCCGAGTGCGAGCGCTCCATCCGCGAGACGGTCGCCTACGCCCGCAGTCTCGGCATGGAATGGTGGACCAGCGAAGAGATCAACAACTGGGAGCGCGCCCGCCGCCGCGTATCCATCACGACTGCCGGCAACGGAGCATCAGGCTCCGAGACCGCCTACAACATTCAGTCGCCCGACAGCCTGAACGAAGCAACCATGCTCTACCTGCTTCCTGAGAACGGAACCGCGCCATCTTCCTTCACGCTCGATGGCAGAGCAACTGACGCGCCCACTGTGGAACGCTACGGCCATCGATTCGCCCAAATCACCACCGACCTCGGCGGCGAGCACGAACTCAAAGTACCCCTCGCTGCAGGGTAAGAACTTTCGTGTTTCACAATCAAGACAAAGGAAAGAAAGATGGCTGAGACAGCCGCGGCCTGGACCGATAGCAAGACTTTGGAGTTGGATGGAATGCGCGTCACGCTCTCCGAACCCCATCTCGTGGGCCGGCGCCGTGGCTACTTCTGGTTCCCTAACCTCTGGACAATGCCCAACGGCGACCTCCTCTCTACCATCTCGCCGGTGCCGGACATTCACCTCTCCGGCGTCCCCTACTACGTCCTCTGGTCCCGGGACGGTGGCCTGACCTGGACCGAGCCGCAAGTCTCCTGTGACGGCGGCCAGACCCTCCTCCACCTCCACTCCGGCGACAGCATCATGCTCCCCTACGATCTTCGCCCCCGCCCGCAAGGCATCGGCGCCCCCCACAACATCATCCCCGCCAACCAGCACGTCTTCGACTATGTACCGACCGGCGTCGTCATCTCCGGCATGCCCGCGCCCGTCCCCCTGATCCTGCCCGGCCTCGATGTCGTGACGTATTCCTTCAACGGCCAGACCCTCTGGCTGGAGGACGGTACCTACCTCGCAACCGCCTACGGGCACTTCGAAGGCGACGAGCGCGACTCCATCGTCGCCGTGGAGTCTACCGATGGCACAAACTGGTCGGTGCGCTCAGTCGTCGCCGACGCCGCCTGCCCCGTGCCCGGAACAGGAGGACCCAGCGAGTCCGCCATCTGTCGCCTGCAGGATGGCCGCATCATGTGCGTCTTCCGCGTCGAGAGCCGCCTGCCCTTCGGCCAGACCTGGAGCAGCGACGAAGGCCGCACCTGGACCCCCGCCGTCGCAATGCCCGGCGTCTTCTCCGTGCAACCCAGCCTCGCCGTCATGGCCGACGGCGCAATCGCGCTCTCAGGCGGCCGACCCGGCCTCTACCTCTGGCTCAACGCCGACGGCGCCGGTCAGGACTGGCAGCAGATAGACATCCTTGCCCACCACAACGCCTGTCACCCAGATGAGCGGATCGAATATTCCGAAGACCTCTCGCGCCAGCGTACGACCTCTTACACCGAGGTAGTAGCCGTCAACGAGAACCACCTGCTCTACATGTACGACCGCGCGCCCAACGGCTGGCGCCGCATTCCCGAAGATATGGACGACACCAATAGCGTCTGGCTGGTAAAAGCAACGGTGGAGCGGTAAGGAAACGCAGTCACCCCGAAGAAACCTGAGCACCCTAAGAATCCCGCCGAACCTGAGGAGATGATGCTGTGACCGTTTTGGCGCCCCACCACATCGTCGACATACGATCTCTCCCTGGCACACGCCAGACTATCGCCTACCAGGACGGCGGCCTCTTTCCCGTTTTGGCTCTTTCCAGTGACGGCGTCGCAGTGGCCGTTCTGCGCGGCGGCGCCGGCCACATCGGCCGCGAGGGGCGTATGGAGATTGTGCGTTCACTTGATGGCGGCCGTACCTGGACGCCTCCCGATCTTCTCGCCGATAGCGATGATGACGACCGCAACCCGGCCTTCGGCCTATCATCCCAGGGAACGCTCATCCTCCTCTACCACCGACAGCACAACTACGACGCCGACGGCAACTACCAGGGCGGCGTGCGCGTCTCTGACCGCAAGCCCGTTGTCCTCATGGCTACCCGCTCCTTCGACAGCGGCCTTACCTGGGAGGAGCCGTACCCGTTGTCTACTGATGCCCTGCCCACCGGGTCGCCCTACGGCAAAATAGTCTCGCTCGACGATGGCACGCTGCTCGCAGCCATCTACAACAGTCAGGCTTGGGCAGACGAGCAGAGCGTCGACAAGATCGATACCTCTTACTTGGTTCGTTCTCAGGATGAGGGCAGGACATGGGAGGTTTCCTCCCAGATCGCGCCCCACATGAACGAGACCGCCTTAATCGTCCTTCCTGAAGACGGTCTCCTCGCTGTGCTGCGAGACGATACCGCCCAAGGGCTGCACAGCACTCGCTCACAGGACGGCGGCCTCACTTGGTCCCCGACCACCCAGATCACACAGGCCCGTCAGCATCCCGCCGACCTTCTGCGCCTCTCAAACGATGACATCCTGCTCACCTACGGCAATCGCAACCCGCCCTACCGTATCGAAGGACGCATCAGCCGCGACGGCGGAAGCACCTGGCTGGACATCCTACTCATTTTTTCCGGACATCTTTACGGCTATTCCACCGAAGAGTCCCGCCGTACCGATCTGGGCTATCCTTCCAGCGTTGTCCTCGGCGGCAGCGGCCAGGGCATCACGATGTACTATTACAATCCCTCTATGCGCCTCGCAATCGACGCCCGCCAGAGCGCCGGCAATCCCCTCTACAGTCACCAGGACTACTGCGCCGTCGCCGTAACCTGGCAGGAAGAAGAGCTGATCGCCGCGGTCGAAGGCGCGATCAGGGGGCAATAGCGCAGTGCCATCTGCCAATCGCTCCTGATAGTCAACGCTGGAGCTGCAGAGTGCAGCGCAGATTCCGAGCAACCCCGCAAACTGCTGTCGCAACTCCGGCCAAAGGAGACACTGAAGTGACCGACTTGGCGCCTCACCACACCGTCGATGTCCGTGCTCTCCCCGGCACACGCGAAACCACCGCCTACTATGGTGGCGGCCTCTTTCCCGTTCTGGCCCTGGCCGCCAATGGTGACGTGGTGGCCGCGCTGCGCGGGGGCGCCGGCCATCTCGGCCGCGAGGCGCGCCTGGAAATTGTGCGCTCCTCCGACAGCGGCCTTACCTGGTCGCCCCCGCACCTGCTCACCGACAGTGAAGACGACGACCGTGATGCGGCTTTCGGTGTTTCATCCCAGGGAACGCTTGTCCTCCTCCACCAACGCGAACACAGATACGACGCCGGCGGCAACTACCAGGTCGGCCTACCCATCTCCAACCCCAAACCGGTTGCACTGATGGCTACCCGCTCCGTCGACAACGGCCTCACCTGGGAAAAGCCATATCCTCTGTCATTTGATTCTCTGGCAACCGCGTCATTCTTCGGCAAAGTCGTCTCGCTCGACGATGGGACACTGCTCGCACCTGTCTACAACAGTCGGCCCCGCGCAGGCCTGCCAGGCGACCCGCAGTTTGACACCTCCTATCTCCTGCGTTCCCGCGACGATGGCCGGACATGGGGAGGTCTCTCGCAGATCGCGACACACAGAAATGAGACCGCTCTTATCGTCCTGCCTGAAGGCGATCTCCTTGCTGTGCAGCGCGACGACACCGCCCAGGCGCTCCATAGTACTCGCTCACAGGACGGTGGCCTCACCTGGTCTCCGCCCACCCGGATCACCCAGGCCGGTCAACATCCCGCCGACATGGTGCGCCTCTCCAACGGCGATATCCTGCTCACCTACGGCAACCGCAACCCGCCCTACCGCATCGAAGGCCGCATCAGCCGCGACCGCGGGCGCTCCTGGCTCGACTGTCTTCTCACATTCTCAGGCCATCTCTACGGTTACACAACGGAAGATTCCCGCCGCACAGACCTAGGCTACCCCTCCAACGTCATCCTCAGCGACGGTCAGGGCATCACGATCTACTACTACAATCCATCCATGCGCCTCAGAGGTGATGATCATCAGCGTGCCGGCAATGCCTTCTACCAGCACCATGACTACCGTGCCGTCGCCGTAACCTGGCAGGAAGAAGAGTTGATCGCAGCGGTCGAAAACGCTATCAGCGGTCAATAACTCAGCCCCATTCCCCTTTCGCTCCTCCTGGCCCACGGTGGAACGGTAGAGTACAGCGCAGCTCCCGCTCAGTCCCCCGTATCATTGCCGCTACCTCAACCAAAGGAGGCACTGAAGTGACCAATCTGGCGCCTGACCGCATTGTCGACGTACGGACTCTCCCCGCTACGCGAGAGTCCGTCGCCTATCATGATGGCGGCCTCTTCCCCGTCCTGGCCCTCTCCAACGATGGCGTCGCGGTGGCCGCGCTGCGGGGCGGCGCCGGCCATAACGGACGCGAAGGACGAATGGATGTCGTGCGCTCTCTGGATGACGGCCGGACCTGGTCCCCGCCCAACGTGGTCACTGACAGCGAGGACGACGACCGCAACCCAGCATTCGGTCTTTCAGCCGAAGGTACACTCATTCTTCTCTACCACCGCCAGCACAACTACGACGCCTACGGCAACTACAACGGGAACACACGCAAACGTCATCGCAAGCCGGTCGCCATCATGGCAACCCGCTCCTTCGACAGTGGCGTGAGCTGGGAAGAGCCCTATCCTCTGTCGATGGATTCCCTGCCTACTGGTTCGCCGTTCGGCAAAATCGTCTTCCTCCCCGATGGTACGCTCCTGGCGCCCATTTACAGCGCCCAGGAATTAGAAGAAAGGCTGAGCCCCGAAAAGAATGACAGCTCATTTATTGTCCGCTCCCGCGACGATGGGCAGACGTGGGGAGAACTCTCCCTGATCGCGCCCAATATGAATGAGACCGCGCTTGTCGCCTTGCCCGGTGGCGACCTGCTCGCAGTGCTGCGCGGCGCCGACGAAGACCAGGCGCTCCACAGCACCCACTCACAAGACGGCGGCCGCTCCTGGTCAGTTCCGGAGCAAATCACGCAAGCCAGTCAACATCCAGCCGACCTCGTGTGCCTCTCAAATGGTGACATCCTGCTCACCTACGGCAACCGCAATCCGCCCTACCGAATCGAAGGACGCGTCAGCAGTGACGGCGGACGCTCCTGGCTCGATTGCCTTCTCACCTTCTCCGGCCAACTCTACGGCTACACAGTGGAAGAGTCCCGCCGTACCGATCTGGGCTACCCCTCTAGCGTCGTCCACAGCAGCGGCCAGGGCATCACGGTCTACTACTACAATCCCTCATTGCGGCATGCCAAGAGCGGCTGGCAGCGAGCCGGCAATCCCCTCTACCAGGACGACAACTACCTCGCCATCGCTATCAATTGGCAGGAGGATGAACTGATTGAGGCGGTTGATAACGCGCTGAACGAGCAATAGCTCAGTGCCCTTGCGCCCTTTGCCGGACGTCCAGGAACCCCTGTCCGAACGCGCAGGCTCACCCCCGGGAGTCGACCCGCGAAGGGATTCACCTGCACAATAGGACTTGAATGACGAAGAGCTGATTGAGGTTTTCTAAGTGGGTTTCTTCAGTAGATAAGTGGCAGTTCTGGCTACTGCTCTCGCCTCTCGCCTCTCGCACCTGCTTCCAATGGAATCTGAAATCGCCTGCGCGACTTCTTGAAACGCTCTAAACACCAGACCAGCGAGCATGAGAACTGGCCTCCTCGGCGCTATAAGTTCTTATCCTCGTCCCCGCCCATCATCGCCTTTATCCAGCCAACTGTATAGGCCGTGCCGATACGCGGATCATCTCCCATCTGCGGGACATGGTCGGGGATGAGAACGCCGTCGAACTTGATCTCCCTCAGCGTGTCGATTGCCTTTCGCATATCGTAATACCCGTCATCGACGAAAGTCTCCACAAACCGTGGCAGAGGCCGGTCGACGTTTCGGAAATGGACCTTAAAGACCTTGTCCTGGCGGCCGAATTCGCGCAAGGCCTCGCCAGTGTCTTTTCCCATGATTGGGCCGCCCTCCAGCCAGCATCCGACGCAGAAGCAGATCCCTATATTAGGGCTGTCAGCAATAGCCATCGCCTGCTGGTAGCCGTCAAAGCTGCTGAAAATGCACCGCGGCACGCCGGTCAGTTTAAGCTGGGGCGGGTCGTCGGGATGGATGCCGATGCGGACACCCTGCTCTTCGGCTACAGGCACGATCTCCTCGACGAAGTGGCGGAAGTTATCCCAGATCTCTTCCTCGCTGTAGACCCGTCCGTGGGAGAGCGGTGAATGAAAGCGATTGGCGCCTCTGTAGCCAATGTGTGCCCCGTGGGCATCGAAGCTTCGCGCGCCGGCCCCGCCTCGCGTACTCGCCGGCTCCGAGCTCCAGACGCCGTTCGCCATGTGTGCATAGGTGGTGTAGGGAATGTCCGCCTCGCCCAAAGCGCCCAGATGCAGTTTGTACTCCTCTATCTTGGTGTCCCGGTTCTCCAATCCCAGTACGATTGCATCCTGGTTGTGCAGGTTGCCGTTCCCAAAACCGTAAACGCGCAGTCCCGCACTGGCGAATCGTCTCTTCACCTGTCTGTAGTATTCCGCCCCGGCACGCGGCGACGTCGTCCACAGCGTGACCCAATCGATTCCCATCTGTTTCAGGAAGGCAAGATAGTCATCCCCTGCCTCCGCCGAAATGGAGACGCCCAGCTTCATTCCGGGTTCAATCGTCCTGAGCGACATGCCAGCTTAACCTATTCAATGAAATTCAAACCTGTCCAAGTCAGGTTCCCCGATCGATTCGCGGCGCCCTGTACGCCACCGCGATCAAGTGACGCTGAAACCGGTCAGAGTCTGTGCGCGGAGGAACATTGAACTGGACGATGGTGAATCCGTTCTGCGTACTCCAGCTCTCGTAACCGTCCACAGGCGAGGGGCCGACCGGCCGGCCGTCGAGCCAAACGCGCTGCGGGGCAGCCAAACGCGGTAACCTCAATCGCAACGCCAGTCCGTTGCGCGCCGCTCGCAAGAGAGGCTTGGCCCGATCGTTCGCATCCGGCTTTATCTGATCGCAGCGCAGACTTTGCATTCGAGGGTACCGCCCGCAAGCCGCCCGGATCTCGCTAACGTCTATCCCCTGGTCCTGCCCGTATTTCTGCAAAAACGGATCGATTTCGACTGCTCGCCAGCGGTCGTAATCGCCTGGGTCCAGCGAAAAGGCCGTCAGCGCCATCCCTACCGGCTCGTTGACGCCGCGAGCAACCAGGAACTGGTTCGTATGCGCCCACAGTTCCACCCGGCTGGCTCGGCGTTCAGTCGCCGTCCGCCCATACGCCGCCACAAACGCCTCATCCTGCTGGAACATCGTCCGCACAGGGTAGCCCGCAACCGTTTCGGTCCGCCACGGCTGATTGCCAAGCTCAAGCATCCTCATGCAGCGAATCAGGCCGCTGCGAGGATGGTGAACCTCCATCGTATTGGCCAGTGTATGATAGCGGTGATAAGCATGGACGCAGGACGTTATGCGCTGACCTGAGTAATATGAGTGGTGAATATTCCCCGGCAGCCAGGGCAGGATACGCTCTGCCTCCTCTTCGCCGCGGTCTTGGGGAAATCCCGCCGACTCCGCCGCCCGGTTGATATCCTCGATAAAGAGACGCGAGTGCGTTCGATCGAACTGACTCGTCGTCCACGAAAACCCGTTGCTCTCGCCCATCCGGTACTTCCAGCCAAACTCCGTCCCGTGCAGCGAGCAGAACAGTTCCGGCTGCATACGTTCCAGAACATCCGCCACAGCCTGAGACTCCGGCTGCGTAGGTTCACCGTCAAGCGAGAAATCCGCATACAGGTTTACGTCATTCACATTGTTGAACCGCAGGTCCTCCCACGAATCAGGGTTGACCACCGCCATCAGCCCAACACACTGCCTACGGCGAATCTCGGCCGCAGCTGGCGTAACCAACCAGCGCGCCAGTTCCAGCAGGGCCAGGCTGCCGCTCCGTTCCTGCCCATGCTCCTGCCCAACCATCAGGACCCGCTGTTTGTCTTCGTCGCTGACTTCCTCGTTCGTAATGGTCAGCAGCCAGATCGGCCGCCCTCGTACCGAGCTACCGGCTTTTTCCAGGGCAACTTGCCCTGGATAGCCGTTCTGTAGCTCTCTGTAAAACGATTCCAGTTCAGGGAGTGACGGGTAGGAAAGCAGGTCACCGCTGTCCGCGGATCCTTGAGACCAAACCCGAGGGGTCCAACTGAGATTCACGAAGAGTCCTCTTTATTTGCCTGACTGCCGCGGATTCAGCGCGTCGTTGAGGCCGTCGCCCAGGAAATTGATAGCCAGCGTCACGATGCCCAACACAATCGCCGGAATCGCGATCAGATGCGGCCACGTCCGCCAGGACGGCATCGACCTGTTGATCATCGAACCCAGGCTCGCCCCTGGTGGCTGTATGCCGATACCGAGATAGCTGAGCGACGCCTCCAGAATCATGGCGCTCGACATGCTGAAAGTAAAACTGACAATGACAGGGCCCAGCGCATTGGGAACCAGGTGCCTGAGCATGATCTGCCTGGTGGTCGCGCCCACCGAACGCGCCGCAAGCACATAGTCCTGCTCTCGCAGCGAAAGAATCTGCCCGCGAATCAGCCGCGCCTCGCCCGGCCACGAGATGAGCGACAGCGCGCTGAAAACGATCAGATAATCCACGTAAACCGTATTGGTCAAAAACTTCCATCCAGTCTGGTCTTGAAAGACGGCCAGCACCGCCTCCAACGGCTCGGCGATCGAGGCATTGATCAATGCCGCAAAGAGTATGGTAGGGATTGTCATCACGACATCGGCCAGCCGCATAATTGTGTTATCTACTGCCCGACCCGAATAAGCGCTGATCGTCCCAAGCGTCACACCGATTACCAGGGTCAGCAGAGGCACGAGAATCGATATCAATACCGCCGTCCGCATCGCATGCAGCAACCGGCTGAAATAGTCGCGGCCGACGTCGTCAGTACCCAGCCAGTGCTCCGCATTCGGCGGCATACCAATCTGTTCCAGGTTCTGGTCCAGGTGGTCGTACGGTGCAAGATACGGCCCTGCAAGAGCAGTTGCATACGTGAAAACGACTACGATAAGGCCGATCAGGGACAGACGGTTTCGCAGCAACCGCCTGAACGCGTCACTCCACAGTCCTCTCTGACCGGTTACCGGCGTTTCGAGCTCTTCTTTGAGGATTCTGTTTCTGACTTCTGACGTGGACTGCTCAATCTCTCGCCTCGATACCTGGTTCGTCACAACGTCACCCTGGGATCCAGGAACGGGTAGACAAAGTCCACAATGAGGTTACTCATCATAATCAGGAACGCCCCAAAAAGCGTACAGCCCATCATCAGCGGATAGTCACGTTGAATGAGCGAGGTTACGAACAGATTGCCATATCCGGGTATGCCGAAAATCTGCTCGACAAAGACCGACCCTGTTATCAGACCTGTGACGATCAACCCCAACGATGTCACCACCGGCGTAATCGCGTTGCGCATGACATGCCCCAGAATGACCTGTCGCTCCTTTAACCCCTTTGCCCTTGCCGTGCGAACATAGTCGTTCTCAGCCACCTCCAGGATGCCGACTCTCATCTGCCGAATCACGACGGCCAGTGGAAACAGTATCAACATCAGAGTCGGCATAATTACATTCGGGTGCGTGATGCCCTTCCATCCGTAAGGTACGTTCATAACGTCAAGCCTGAGCACCAGTATGATAAACAGCAGCGGAGCAAGAACATACACGGGAACTGTGCGCAGGAAAAGACTTCCCCCGACAATGAAATAGTCCACCGCCGTGTTCTGCTTGACTGCCGCCAAAACGCCCAACGGTACGCCGGTAACAACCAGAACGACGAATGACAGTAGACCCACCTGGGCAGAAATCGGGAAGACTTTCAGGATCATTCCCAACACGGGTCGGCTGCGAACGATTGAGTCGCCGAGGTCACCCCGCAGCACGTTGCCCACATACCTGATGAACTGCACGTGAAGCGGCTGGTCCAGGCCGAGCCGCGCCCGAGCCCGGTCCACCATCTCCTCCGTAGCCACCACCGTCTCCATACTTTCATACATCATCTCGATAGGGTCGCCAGGAGCCAGATGGCCCAGAGTGAAAATGATCACAAGAACCACCAGCAGCAGAGGGATAATGCCGAGCACGCGCATGATCAGATACTTAAGCAAACTGAGTCCTCCTGGTCACCTGTGTCGAACAAAATAAACGAATGCCCGCACGCCATGAACTCTCGAAGGTATCTCCTCCCTCCGTCTGGCGAATTATGAATGCCAGAACAAAGAAAAATCTCGCGGCGGTCAGCGCGAGATTCCTGGTCGAAACCTGAGGCTTAGTTCATATGAGGTCTCTGGCAGGAACCGGAACTCGCCAAACGCGAATGTCGGGCAACCGGGAGGCTGGCTCGGGACCCAAGCCAGCCTCCCTTCGTGCCAAAACAGTCAGACCAACTGCTACTGGTCTGCCACGGTTACCTCTTCAATGTTGTACCAGTTGTTGTACCAGGTACCCTGCAGGCCCTGGACCCAAGGCTTCGCATGCCAGGAATAGGAGACCACGAAGAACGGCTTCCAGACATAGTCTTCCAGGTAAATCCGTTCTGCCTCGTGGACCAATTCAAGGAAGCGAGGATCATCGCGGCTCAGGGACATGGCCTCGTCAAGCAGCGCGTCCACTTCAGGGTTGCTGTACTTGATTCTGCTCATGGCGTTGCCCGTGTAAGCGGCCCGCCATACCGCGTGTCCCGGATCCGGCAAGGTGCCCCAGCCAAAACCGCCCATGTGGACGACGTCGGCTCTGGCCGCGCCCTGCGCCCAGTCATTCCACCAGGGCTTCGTTTCGACGTTCGTAATGCCCAGAGTGTCGCGCCACATCTCCAGGATCATCTCCATGCCGCGTACCCACTCGGCATCCGGTGTCCCCAGCGCAAGATTTAGCTTGGGCAGATTCTCCGCCGAACCGTAACTGGACTGGGCCAGTTCCTCCTTTGCCAGTTCGGGATCATACTTCAGCGCGCCGGCCTCTTCGAATATCTCGGGTCGGTGACCCGACAGGCCCGGATAAATGGGACCGGCCGCCGGATCCTTGGTGTCACCATAGATGACCTGCACGATGCGCTCGTGATCAATGGCGTGGATCAGCGCCCGCCGCACCATCGGATCGTCCATAGGCGGCAGGTTCGGGTTGAATCCCCAGATGTTGCTGTACCTGTAGTTCATCGGCACGACATCCTCGGGATACTTCAGCGACAAGGCATCTCCCGCCGCGCCGGTGAAAATGACGATGTCGAACTGGTCGTTTTCATACATCAGGCTCAGCGTCTCCTCCGCAAGCACCGATGTAACCTCGATCCGCAGCGATGCCGTGTTCTCGCCCCAGTAGTTCGGGTTGGGCACGTAGACGTAGCTCATCACGTCATCGTCCCAGGACTCGATTGTGTAGGGGCCGGTTACCAGCGGATCATTCGTCCACCACTCTCCATTCAGGTCGGCCCAGGCCTGTTCCGCTTTGGCCGTGGCAGAGTTGTAGTTGGCAAGCACCTTGAATACGAAGAGCGGATCAGCCTCTTTCAGATTGATTTCCAAAGTGAACTCGTCTACGACCACCAGACCTTCCATCTCTGTGGCCGTGCCCTCTCGCACCGCATCATAGCCAACAATTCCGGCATAATTCGGTGGCACCCATCCTGCTGGATTCTCCGGATTCGACACATACTCGAACCAGGCCTTGATATCGCCAGCGGTAAACTGGCTGCCATCCGACCACTTCACGTCAGGATTCACATGGAGCGTATAAGTCGTCCCGTCGTCGCTGACGTCAAAAGATGTGCATGTGCCCGGCGTCAGATTCGCGTCCGGGTCGGCAACGAAGGGCGGCAGCCACACATGCTGCATGATGAATCGGCCAAACCCGCCTTCCCGCGCAGGGTCGAATGTCTTCATGGACTGGATCATGCCGTAACGAATCGTCTTCACTTCGGCAGGTTCCATCTCTGCATCCTGCCCGGCCGCCGCCCCGTCGCCGGCCGGCATCGGCGCAACACAGGCCGTAACCAGCAGCCCCAAGATTACAATCAGTACTGCCAATGGATAGCGTTTCATCTCAGATCTCTCCTCCATGAATATGTTTGCCTATCGAAAGATCTCCCGATGTTGTCACTTGCTTGCCGCAATACAATGATTCGCAAAGACCGAAGGCTGCCCAGGCCCAATACACGATTCGACTACTGCACATCTGACCGGCATGACACCTCCCTGTACGCTGTCCCAAGGGGGAGCGGTCGCCTTGGCGACTCCTGCTCACAGCACTTCACTCATCCAATTCCCAGTCCTCAGGGTGGAAGCCCGAAGTCCGCTCCGCAGCTGAATCAAATACAGCGGTCACCACATGAAAGTCCTCCACTTTGCCAGGCGGAATGTTGACCTGAATGATGGTGCCGGGATTGTGATACACAAAGTAGCCGTCGACGTCCGACGGTTCCATAATGTGGCCATCTAACCTGAGATGTTTGAAAGTTACCTCTGGATGGGGAATACGCAGACGGATGGCAAGGCCGTTCTGGATCGGCTCTGCCGGACCGTCATACTCCACCTGCGGCCACGTTACCTGACGCGAAACCGACAGCCGCAGAAACTCGTCCAAGGCATCGCCGTCGAAGCGAGGGTTCTGCTTCAGTTTGGAAAACATCGGCTCCAGATTCGGCTCATTCAAATTCGGCGCCGACGATTCCTCTCCCGGCGCATACAGGTTGCGGCTCTCCGGCGTCGTGGAGACAAATGCGATAAGGCCATCGCGGGCCTCGGGCCAGCCGCACGTATGCGAGATCTGCGGCAACTTACGCCACAACTCAACCCGGCTTGCCCGCCGCTGCGCAGCCGTCCTGCCCCAGGCTGCAATGGCCACCGACGACCGGCAGCTCACCTGGTTGGCCGGGTAGCCGGGGTAGGGCTCCTCTCGCCATACCTCGTTGCCGACCTGTAGCAGCCGGCGCAACCGCAGCACCGCGCTCTCCTCCCACCCCACCTCCATCGTCTGAATGATGCTGTGGTATTGCATGTAGGAATAAAGGCCGCAGACGACCTTCGGCGTAGAAGTACTTCCATAAAACCATCGCTCGACACCCTCGACCGGAACGGTGGAAAGCATCTGCCCCGCGCTTTCCTCGCCTCGGGTTGTCAGGTAGCCGGCATCCTCCGCCGCCTCGTTCATCAGATCAGGGATACGCCGCCAGTACCCGCGGTACAGATTCGACGCCCACGAAATGCCGGTGCTTTCGGTCATCGTCGACTGCTCAAACCAGATGCCGTGCACGTCCTGATGGACCTCCGGCTGATACCGGTCCACGACAGCCTTGACGGCCATCGCCTCCGGCTGATTCTCAGGATCCAGGGGTCCGTCCCATCCCCAACCCTCATAGACCCAGCGACTGCGGCCGGCGAAAAACTCGGCAACGTCGATCAGCTCTCGGTCATAGCTCTCCGGTTCGCAGGCCGGCATGATCAGAACAATCTGACGCCGTCGAATCTCCTCGGCCAGGGGGTCGTCGCCGATGAGCCACTTGATCAACTGCAGCAGGCCGGCCGTCGTTACCCTTTCAACCCCGCTATGCGTCGAAGTAAAAAGGGCCACCTGCTTGTCTTCGTCGGAAACATCAGCCTCGCTGATGCGACAAAGAAGCACAGGTAGCCCCTTCGGTGTTCGCCCTACGGTCTCGACCTGCATGATTCCAGGCCGGGCAGCCGCCCATCTTCTCAGCCCCTCCTCCATCTCCGCTATACTTGGGCCAGGTGTTGGACCCAACTCCGGACGCTGATGCGCGTGACTCATAGGCTAGTCCTATTCGGGTTATCGGTTAAAGTTGTCGCTACTCTCCGCTCGTTCCTCCTCTATGCTAGGACCGGTTTCGCATCCATGCTGTCCCAAATGAGTGTCGCTTGGGTGCAGTCCGGATTGGGGTAAACTTTCGCACACCTCTGGCAACGACTGAGCTAAAGCCAGTTCGCGTCCCCGATCAGCGCAACTGCCTTCGCCACTGACCACTGACTACTGATCACTGACCACTGCAGTTCTGTGCGGGGGGACTCCCCCCGCAACGCCCCCCATCGTACGCCCGACCGTCGTGGACAATTGGAACGGTTGAGCCAGCGACCGGTGTTCGAACCCCCCGCGCCGCCACTGTAGGGGCAGGCCTTGTGCCTGCCCAGTGTCTCCCAATAGATGGTCGGCATACAATTTCAGCAACCCCTGTCATGCATTCCCCACCTGACCATCTCCACCCCAAATATGAACTGCAACCGTGTGGCTTTACCCAATGGAGTCTGTATAACCTTCATGCAGCTTCACTCTCGTCCGAGTGATCAATGTGAAACGCCTCAAGAGCATTGCGCCAGAAGATCCCCTCGATATCATCCTGGGAAAGTTCCGCGATCTCGGCGGCCTGTTTCATGGCCATTATCTGTTCGTAAATGCACAGAACCGGACGTGCGTCCGTGTGGGCAAAACTGAAATGTTCTTCGTTGGGTTCAACCTGATACCAGTACCGCCCGAATGGAACATATTTGCCGTGAAAGAAAGCTGAGTCGACACCATCCGAACCGTAGAAGATCCGTTTCAGATCTTCCTCTCGGAACAACGTCAAAAAGGGAGGCATGGTCGTCACCGCTGACAGATCATACCAAATATTTGGCATGTCTCGCAACCGGTCTATCGCCTCCCGTATTGGCCAATAAGTGAAGCTGCGGGCGCAGTGGGCGAGGATCCATTTTATCCGAGGATAGCGGCGCGTCGTGTACTCTTCGAGATCCGCCAGGTTCTCCTCATCCGCGCAACCCCCCGGCTTCGACAGATGCATCGTCACCCAGAGGCCGCGGTCGTTCGCTAGCTCCATCTGTTCGTGCGTCAGGAACTCGTGAATCCGGCAATAGTCCGTATCCCCGGTCGAGGAGAAGACCCGATAGGGCTTCAGACCGATGAACCCGGCCCGCTTAATATCTTCTTCAATTCGAGAGATGTTACACGAAGGAGTGACCAGGCGATTGGCCCGTGAGGAGGGGTCCAGGGCCACCTGCTCGGCAAGCATGTCGGTATGCGTCTCCACGTCAATGCCGACCTTGGGCATACCCAGCAGCAGGAAGTTCATGCGCCGTCCCGGAAACATGAGACGGCCCCATGCCCTCAATGTCTCCAGGTCGGCATACGACCGCGTCGTCGCCGGCGCGTCAGGCTGCATATGCGCCCCGTCGAACAGGTGGCAGTGGGCATCGAACACCCTCTGCGGGACGAAGTCCGCCAGCTCCTCTTCCCAGAATTCGCGATCGGATTCACTGTAGTCCATGAACTGACCTCCCACCGGCTGCATCATGGAAACACAGGCAACTCGCTTGCCCCTGCTCGATCTGTTTTCGGTGCTTCAGCTAAGTCAAGCGCTCCACCCCGAACCGCTTCAGATTCCCAACAGCCGCGCCGCATTGCCGCCGCACACCAGCCGCTTCGCCTCATCCGAGATGTCGGCCGTAATGATCTTACCCAGCTGCGGCCGCGAATCCATCAGCGCAATGTCCGAGCCAAACAGGACCCGGTCAGCGCCGGCCTCGTTCACCAGCTGCTCGATCACGCCCGGCGTGCGAAAAGTCGAGCACGTCTCCAGATAGATATTGGGATAGTCCTGCGCCGCCCTGATCGCGGCCGCCCGCGGCTCCGCGACATTGCCAGCGTGCCCCGAAACAAAGTTCGCATTCGGAAACTGTGCCGCGCAGTCCGCCAGCAGACCGGGATGAGAGTGTGGGTCAGAACCCGTGTGGAAAATAATCGCCAGGCCCCGGTCATTCGCAAACTCATAGATCGGATGCCAGATCGGTTCGTTCAGGTCCCACTGCGTATACGGCGGATACAGTTTGATAGCCACCAGACCAAGCTCGTCTATCGCCCGCGTCAATTCGGCAACCATGCCTTCCGCCATCATCGGCGAAACGTAGGCAAACCCGACAAACCGGTCCGGATGGTCCTTAACAAAACGGGCCGTAATGTCGTTTCCCGTCGTGCCGTCCGGGTGAAAGATGTTGAAAACGCAGGAAACATCGATCCCCACCCTGTCCATCGCCCGCAGTATCAACTCCGGATCGTCGACCCCGTTGTAGAGGTCAAGACGGCCCGTATGACCGTGAAAGTCGATCACTCTCTGTTCTTCAATCATGCCGGCCCTCTCCCTGCAATATGCGTAGCAGATTCCCCGCGCAGATCAGTTCCAACTCAGCCTCGCTGAGGTCGGTATTGTGAAGGTAAAAGAGCATCGTCCCCATCGCCAGGCGGTCATACCAGGATCCATAAACAAAACGCTCGGCGCCATATTCAGTGCACAGCGCCTCCACCTCGCCCAGCGGCTCGATACGGCTCAACTCCAGGTACGCATTGGGAAGCGTGGTCATCAGCGGCCGCACCCACAATGCGTGCGTGTAATGGGCTCCTACCAGGACCGTAACCAGCTCGGGAAAATCGCTCAACGTCGTCGCCAGCTCGTCCGCATCGGCATCCGGAAGAGGAATCCAGAGCGGGATCCGGTTTTCGCTCAACCACGAGAGCATGGGTCCCCACGCCCACGGCCGGAATGGCAGCCCGACGTGGCGCGCATTGTGCAGTCGAACATTATGCACGCGTCCCTGCTCGTGTAACGCCTCTATCTGCGCCATGGAATCGGGCGTAGACGTGATTGACCATTGGGGAAAGAGACGGTCGTCATCTAACCACTCTTCCAGAAAACCATTGCCATCTATCGGGCTGACTTCCTCGGTCTGAGCGTGGTAAATGAGCGCCTTCTCGACCCCGTGCCGGTCCATCTCCGCCAGCAATTGTGTTCGATCGCGGCAAGGAGACGGCTGATAGTGCAGATCGCCAACCCGCACATTGGCGTCAAACACCGGCACGCGCGGGCTGAACGTGAATTGAATTGTCATGGAATTTGGCCCTATCTGGACAGTTTCGACCGGTAGTAGTCGCCGACCTTCTTGATCGCCGTACTGAAGTCGGCCGCGTCCTGGTCCGTATAGGAGGGGCTCATCGGCATCACAACCGCCGTCTCCAGGAAACTCTCCCCGCCCGGCAGCGAGATCGAGCCGTAGTCCATCGCCGCCGCCTTCTCCCCGGCATAGGAGAAATCAGCCGTCCCATATGCCCGCTGCTGGGCCATAACCGGGTACTTATAGACCGGATAGACCATGTAGGGCGAGTTGGCCGGCACGCCCTCCGCCTGCAACGCCGCCGCGAACTGTTCTGCCGTCGCGCCCATCGTTGCCGCATCCACGTGAAAGCCGTAGACCCAGTACGAGTGCGTCGCTTCCGGCAGGACCGGCTGCAACGAGAGACCCTCTTCACCGTCGACGACCTCGTTCAGGTGGTTGGCGACCCACTGCTTTCTACGCACCGCGTCGGTCACCTTTTTGAGCTGGGCAACCCCTACCGCGCCCTGAAGATCGGTCATGCGATAGTTTGGCGCAAGATAGTAATGCTCATAGACCGGACTGCGTGGGTTGCCCTTGTCGGCGAACCACTTCAACCGTTCGGCCAGGTCGTCGCGGTTGCTGATCACCATGCCGCCGTCGCCGGTCGTCATGTGCTTGCCGCCAAAGCTATAGCAGCCAAAGTCGCCCCACGTGCCGACCGGTCGCCCGCCGTATTCGGCCAGCTGAGCCTGCGCGCAGTCCTCGATCAAGAAGAGGTTATACTTACGCGCCAGCGCGACATAGGCCTCCATCGGCGCCGGATTGCCAAAGAGGTGCACCACGATGATCGCCTTTGTGCGTTCCGTAATCTTGGCCTCGACATCCGCTATGTCGAGGTTGCCCGTCCGGGGATCGATGTCCGCGAAAACAGGCACAGCATTCTGGTAAAGAATGCCGATGATCGTGCCCATATCGGTGATGCTCGTCGTGATGATCTCGTCGCCCGGGTTGGGGTCTATCGTGCCAACCGCCGTATGCACCGCGGCCGTTCCCGACGTAACCGCCTGCGCATACTTGACGCCGTTCATCTCTGCGAAGTCCCTCTCAAACTGGTCGACCTTGTTGCCGCTCAGCCGGTTCAACTTCCCGGATCTGATCACCTCGATCAGTTCGTTTATCTCCTCGTCGCCCATGTCCCACTGGGGCCCAAACGATCCGCTGCGAACCGGCGGCGAATTTCGTTCAATTGCGATGGCCATATCAGGAATCTCCTTGTAATGATTCGGCCGCGTTATCCATTCAGTCTGTGTGCCACGCTAGTCGTTTCGGTGTGAACCTCTACGACACCTGCATCAGCCACCCCAAAGCATCAGTCCAGTCTGAAAATTCGTCTCGCGTTGTCGCGGAAAATCAGATCGGCCTCCCGCTGCGACTGAATCGCGTCAATATAGGCGCCGTACTCAAACCAAGGTGCAAAGAGCGGCTGGTCGGTGCCGAACAGGATCCGCTCCGGCCCCAGAATGTCCATCGAGCGGCGGATAGTGCCCGCGTTAATGCCGCTGCTGCAGAACTCGAAGTAAACGTTGGGCAGATCCACGACCTGGCGTGCACCCTCGACATCGTCCCCGTGCGCCTTGATGATAACCAGGTCCGGATTACGCTCCGCCGCCGAACGCACGCCCGGATAGGGTGAGCCGCCTTCATCCATGTGGATCTTAACCGGCCGGCCAAATTTAGCAATTTCGTCCAGCAGGTCCTGCATCCGCTTGGTGGCCATATTGCCGCCAAATGGGCAGTAGAGCTTCACCCCCACGAATCGGGAATCCTGGAAGTAACGTTCCATCTGCCCGACCGAACCGGCCAGGTCGCGCGGGTCAATCGCGATATAGCCGCGCAGATTCGGGTAGCGGTCAAGGAAGGCCTGCGTGTCGGCGTTCCCCTCACACATGTCATAGTTGATGGCATTGTAAGAGGAAACAAAGGTGTATTGGATATTGCAACGCTCGGTCATCTCCGGTACGTTCGACTCGGTGCGCGTGTTGAAAGGCTCCGCGCAGTGGAAGCCCGACACATGCGCGTGGATGTCGATGATCGGCTCCTCAGGCAGGTCCGCTTCAGCCTTGATCATCTGCGGCTCCGCGGGTAGCTCTTCGATGTCCATGTCGAGCAGGCGCAATGCGTTCCCCCCTAGGATCGCCTGCCTCTGTTCATCCGTAATCTTCGCCATGAAGATCTGGTTGCGCAGCGCCCGAATCGAATACTTGGGAGAATTGCTGCCGTAAAGCAGCCTGTCGACTATCCCAGCCTCGACCATCACCTCCAGCCCGTCCGCCAGGCAGAGCCAGCGGATCGCGGCATAGACATTAGGGTACACCTGCATGACCGTGATCAACTCGCCCATGTGCGCGTAACTGACCTCGTTCATCACAACATTGACGTCATGCCGGTGGCAGACCTCCGCCACTTTGCGGATCCAGCTCAGGGCTTCAGAAGATCCCTTGAAGTCAACGATGATCGGCAGTCCGGCCGCACCGATCGCCTCGACCATATGCTCAAAAACCAATGTTTCGGGACTCCAGTTTTGCGGCCCGGGCGCGAACCGGATCGCCACGCAACCACCATCCACGCAGGACTTCAGATCATCCCGCCAGTTGAGGAAGTAGCGTGGATCGAGCGTGCCCACGCCCAGAAGCCGGGGATGTTGGGCAACGATTTCGAGGGTCTCCGCTACGGCTTCCGGGTTAACCTGGTTGACCAGGCCGCGCCGCGATGTTGTCAGCGTCAGTGTAGTGTCGTGCTCCTCTGTCTGACGTAGCAACGCCTCCAACGTCGTATCCGGCTCAGGGATCGGATTGACGCTGAATTCGGAAATAAAGTCGATTGCATACATGGTTGGTCCTTTCAGACGCTCTGGTTAGTGGTCTGCTGCCGGTAAAAGTTGCCTGCACCGGCCGATTGCCCCGGTGAATATGGGATGCTTCATGCTATTGTTTGCTCTGTTCAATTGCCTTTTCGAAGGCAAGCAGGAGTCCGTCAATATGTTCATCTTCCATCGCCAGCGAGAGCGCGTTCATCGATAGGCCCTGGCTCAGAAAGTAACCCTGGTTGAGGAGGGAAAGGAAGACGCGGTGAGCCATTGCGCCGTCGTTGCCGGCCGCGCTGCGGTAGTCAACCAGCTGCTCTTCTGTGAAGTAGACGCTGAACAGAGAGCCAAGGACAACCGACTGTAACGGCGTGTCTATGCGTGCGCTGAGATCTTCAAGCCCGGCGCGCAATCGTTCCCCCAAACGGTTCAAGTGCTCGAAAGCGCTTGGCGTCAACTGCTTCAGAGTGGCCAGCCCCGCCGCCATCACCACCGCGTGGGCACTGAACGTACCGCTCTGGAAGAATCCTGTCGGCTCGCCGCTGCTGTCGAAAAGGTTCATGATGTCGGCGCGACCGCCGAATGCGCCCACCGGGAACCCGCCCCCGACCAACTTGCCAAATGTCGTCAGATCCGGACTGATGCCGTAGTACGCCTGGGCGCCGCCCCGGGCAACGCGAAATGCCACCACCTCGTCGAGGATCAACAGCACATCGTTCTCCTCGGTCACCCGGCGCACGGCCTGAATGTAATCCTTGCGGACCGGCAGGATTCCCGTCTTGGGGTCGAGAATCACACAAGCCAGTTCGTCCCTGTGCCGGCGGACCAGCCGCTCCAACGCCTCTTCATTGTTGAAAGGCAAAACGATCACCTCTGAGGGGGCGTTCGGTGACATCCCGCCGGCTGTCGGAACCGAAAAGGGTTCGTCCGCGGATCCTGCTTTGTCCACCGGCGGTCCCACACTTACTTCAACCAGGTCGTGGCTGCCGTGGTAACCGCCCTCCATCTTGGCAATCTTTGGCCGGCCGCTGAACCCTCGCGCCAACCGGATCGCGTGCAGCGACGCCTCTGTGCCCGAGTTGCAGAAGCGGACCTTTTCCAGGGAGGCCACTCGGCTGCACATCTCTTCCGCCAGCGCCCCTTCTGCTCCGGTCGGCGCGCCCAGAGCGATGCCTCTGGTCAGTTGGGCCTCGACCGCTGCATGTACCGCGGCATTGTTGTGGCCCAGGATCTGCCCCGTGTGATGGTTGGCAAAATCGACGCGTCGCCGTTCATCAATGTCATACAGATAGCAGCCCTCGCCCCTCTGCATGGTAAGGGGATAAGGGGCGTAATAGTAGGCTCCCTTTGCCCCGCCCGGCATCGACTCGCGGTCCCTTTCGAACTGCTCGCGCGAGCTTGGAGTTTCCGAGGCATAGGTTTGTTCTATCGCCGTTGCGGTCTGAACCATTGTCCGTTCCTCGCTCCTACTAGGCTCCTACTTCGATTTTTCGACTAAGCTGAGTTCAAGAACAGGTTCTCAATTCCAGCCTATCATCTCAACAATGACTACTCGAACCAGTAGCTGAACAGCTCAGCGTTGGTCAGGCTGAAGCGCAGCCGGATCGGTCCGCCGGAAGCTTCCGGCATTCTGCTGTGTTCGGGCCAGACAACCTGTTGCCGCACGCTGTCCTCACGCACAACCGCAGCCGCTTCCCCGCCGTAGCCGGGCAACGGCTCGCTGTCGACATCCAGCAGTTCAACTCTGACCTCGCCGTCATCGGCCACCCCGTTGAGATAGAGCTGCTCACCTTCCCAATGGAAAGGCTCGGTGACCACCTCTCCGCCCTCCTTTATGTCACTGAGCGAGACGAACCCGTCCCGCCTGAGCACGGCCAGACATATGGCCGCGTGATCCGGGTCCCACTTCGGTGGGAGACGCCGGAACTTCACGCCCGTGTAGTAGAACCAGAGTTCATCATCGCGTATGACCGGGCGCGAAGGGCCGAGCATCTGCAGCGTGTCGTACGCGCCGCCGCCCAGCGGCGACGAGTCGATAAATGGCCGCCTGCTCCCCTGCCGCAACCACGTGTACATATCCTGGCTGCTTGCCAGCTGAACGTGGTGGAAGCCGTCGTGATTGCGCCCGTCAACCGATCGTCCCACGTGATGGAACATGGAGGCGAACCCGATATAACGGCTTTCGTACCGGGAAATGCTGAAATTGTAGACATCCACACCGTGCTCTTCCGGGTGGTTCACAACCGTCTGCTGCAACGCGGAATTGGCGAGCCGCCGCGCGATCACCTCCCGCGCCAAATCCTGATCATGGTCATCCGCCTGGAAGACCAGCTGCGGTTCGCTCCACTCGTGGAAATCCACGCTCGTGGTCACCGCGTGCGATCGTCCGTATGTGCCCCGCACCTTGACCGTAGCGATAAAGCGGTGGTTGGCCGCGTCAAAGCTGAAATTCGGTTCATCGCCCGACAGGATAGCGGGCACCTCAACCCGCTTCCATTCAATCCCGTCCGGAGATACGGCGAAGATGATCGAAAGATCGGGCTCCATAATGAAGCTGATCGCCTTGAATCGCCGCGCCGGGTCCGGGTCGCTGGCATCGTAGACCGCCCCCAAAACTTCCGAACTGTGCCCGTCGCCGAGGGGAATGGCTACATGATTGTTCTCGGTCGAACCCTGGTACTCCCACTTGCCAACCGTTGGCTGATTCCAGTGAAGCCCGTCGCGGCTTTCGTGGTACGAGGAGCGCCCGGTATACCAGTCAATCTTTGCCCCGATCGTCCAGAATTTCCAGAGCTTGGCCTCAGGATCCCATACCGGCGCTGTCCGCGTCTGCGGCCGGTAGGCGGCGCCGTCGTCCGGGCCGGCTCGCAGCGCCATGTGCGGGTCCGAACGAATGACCGCGCCCTTCTTGTTCGGCTGGTGCATCCGCTTTGTCAGGCCCTTGATGCTCGCGATATCGGCGTTGTCCAGAAAGAGCTGCCTCTCCATACGGGCAAACTTTCGATTCGAGTCAGACGCCATGTCACTCCTCCTCTATTCGAACCAGTAGCTGTAAAGACGCGCCTCGCGCAACCAGACTCTCAGTTGGACGGGGCTTGCGGTCCCGGTTGGCATGCATTCCTTTTCGTTCCATCTGACGGGCAGCGACACACCGTCCCCGGTCAGTGGAATCGAGTCGTCCCGCCCGTAACCTGTCAGCGGCCCACCAGTCTCGTCCAGAAGCTCGCACCTGATCTCGCCGCTGTCAGCGTCCGCGTTCAGATAGAGCCGCTCTCCTTCCCAGCGGAAAGGTTCGGTCGTGACAGAGCCGAACTCTGTATGAGCGTCCAGAGAAATGAATCCATCCCGCCTCAACGTTGCCAGACAGATGGCAGCCCGGTCCGGGCTGACCTTGTGCGGATGCCAGCGATGCCGGAGACCGGAATAGTAGAACCAGAGCTGGTCTCCGCGCATGATCGGGAAGGACGGACCCAGTATCTGCATCGTGTCAAAGGCGCCGCTCCCCAGGGGCGACGGGCCGATAAAAGGCACCCGTTCGCCCAGCCGCTCCCACCTGCGCATGTCCCTGCTGCACGCCATCTGGACGTGATGGAAGCCGTCATGGTTGCGGTCGTTCCAGGCGCGTCCGGTATGATAGAACATGGAGGCGAAGCCGATGTACCGGCTCTCGTAGCGGGAGATCGCGAAGTTGTAGACATCAACCGCGTGCTCCTCCGGGTGGTTGAATACAGGCTGCTGCAGCAAAGGGTCGGCCAGCCTTTCGGCGATGATCCGGCGGGCCTGCACCTGGTCCTCCTCGTCAGCGTGGAAAACCATTTCCGGTTCGGTCCAATGTTCGAAATCCTCGCTGACTGTCAGGGCGTGGGATCGGCCGTATGGGCCCGGGACTTTGACCGTGGCGATGAAGAGATGGCGGCGTTCATCGAAACTGAAGTTGGGCTCGTCTCCCGATGCAATCGGCGGAATGTCCACCCGCGTCCACTGGATCCCGTCCGGCGAGGTAGCGAACAGGATGGCCAGTTCCGGAGCCATCGTGAAACTCAACGCCTTGTATCGCCGGTTCGGGTCCGGGTCGCCTTTATCGTAAACGGCTCCGAGGATCTCCGCAGTGCATCCGTCGCCCATGGGGATATATACGAGATTGTTCTCTCGCGTGCCCTTGTATTCTGCCTGGCGCACAATGGGCTGATACCAGTGGAGCCCGTCGCGGCTTTCGTGGTAACCCGACAGGCCTGCTATGCCGTGCAACTCCTCCGGCGTAATACAGATCGTCCACAGCTTCCACCGCTGTGCTTCCGGGTCCCACGCCGGTGCGCAGCGAATCTCAGGAGTTCCTCCCAGCGCAGGCTCGCGCCGGATAACGGAGCCCCGCTTTTGCGGCTGATGGAAGACGCGGCGAAGTCCGTCGATGCTCGCAACATCGTCGTCATCAAGGAAGAGCTGCCGTTCTCCTACTGGAAACTGCCTGTCTTTATCGCCGGTCATTACTTAGTTCCATGCGAGAGTACGACACTTTCCAAGCGAAAGAATGGTCTGTTGTGCAAGTCCATCACAGTGGGTGGACCAAGACTGGGAGGGGTCAGTCCAGATGCTGGCGCGGGTCGAAGGCGTCGCGCAGCGCGTCGCCGAAAAAATTCATCGACAAGACCGCAAAAGCAATCGCAGTCGCCGATGGGAGCCAGCGCCAGGGCATATTCTCCAAAATCGGGAGTTGCAGAGCGGTCGTCAGGGTCTGCCCCCAACTTGGCGTCGGCTGCTGTACGCCCAGGCCGAGAAAACTCAGGCTCGACTCTGTCAGGATGGCGCCCGCCAGCCCCAGGGTGGCAGCCACAACTACCGGTCCGACCACGTTGGGAAGAATGTGGCGGAAGATGATCCGCCGGGTCGGGACACCGACCGCAACCGCGGCGATGACAAAATCCTGGCTGCGCAGGCTGAGGAACTGCCCGCGTATCAGGCGCGTCATGCCGGGCCAGCCAAATATGCCGATGATCACCATGATATTGAAGATGTTAGGGGGCAGCACCGCAGCCACTGTGATGATCAGCAGAAATGTGGGGAAACACATGATGATATCGGTGAAGCGCATGATGATGTTGTCGACATGGCCGCCGGCGTAACCGGAAATGCTGCCGAGAATGAGGGCAATTGACGTATAGATGCCCACGGCCACAAGCCCGACCGAGAGAGAGACGCGTGCGCCGAAAACCAGGCGGGCCCAAACGTCCCTTCCAATGGCGTCGGTGCCGAGGATGTGCTCGGCGCTGGGCGGCTTGTTCTTCATCTTCAAGTCCATGGTCGCCGGGTCGATTCCGGCCAGCAGGGGCGCAAAGATCGCTGCGAACACCAGGAGCACCAGCATGACAAGGCCGACCATCCCCAGCTTGTGCCGGAACAGTCGACGCCAGAATCGCTGCTGTACCGAGTCCCTTTGGGGGGCATCCAGCGTTTCAGAAAGTTCAGAAGCGGACATCGCAAGATCTTTCAGATTCTGATCGCACCTGCCCGGGACAATGACGATCGAGTACAGCGGATATCATAGGATTCTCAGTAACGCAGCGCATCGCTGCAGGACCTCTTATTACTCGTATCGAATTCGCGGATCGGCGAACGCATAGGTGATGTCGGCCAACAGGTTGCTCAGCAGGACAACAAGCGCAACCATGAAGTTCACGCCCATGATGACCGGGTAGTCACGTGAGTAAATGGCCGTCAGGCTGTATGTTCCCATACCCGGCCAGGCAAATATGCTCTCAATAATGACAGTGCCGCCAATTAAGAAAGGGATGTCCAGGCTTATTATCGTTATCAGGGGAATGAGCGCGTTGCGCAGGGCGTGCCCCAACAGGACAGCCTTTTCGGCAAGCCCCTTGGCCCGTGCGACCGTGATGTAATCCTGGCGGATCACATCGAGGAGGCTACTGCGCGAATAGCGCATGAATCCGGCCATGCTTCCCAGGCCCAGCACCAGCGCCGGCAGAAACATGTGGTGGATGCGAGTCAGTATAGTCGCCTCTTCGCCATAGTCTGTGATGCCGGAGGTAGGGAAGAGACTTATCTTCAGAGAAAACAGGAAGATCGCCCCGATCGCAAAAACGAAACCCGGTGTCGATATCCAGATAAAGCCAAGCAGAGTGAGAGTCTGGTCAACCCAGGTGTACTGCTTGACCGCAGAAAGTATGCCGAGGACCGCGCCAAATATTATGCCAAACAATAACGAAGTCGCAGTGAGCTGAAGGGTAGCCGGCATCCTTTGCAGGATTTCGTCGCGGACAGGGGCTCCCGATATCAGCGATTTGCCCATATTTCCCTTCCCCAGCTCGCGCAACCAGATCAGGTAGCGGACCGGGGCAGGTTTATTGAGGCCGTAGTTCTCGCGCATCGCCTCCAGTTGTTCCGGCGTGTAGTTGACGATAGCCAGCGGTGGAATCAATGCGTCGACAAAGTCCCCTGGCATCAGTTCGGTGAATATGAAAGTCACCATTGTCAGTCCCAGCAGAATAGGTGCTGAGATCGCCAGGCGGCGTAGAATGTAGGTACGCAAGGTTACGCTCTCACAACCGGAGGACAAAAAGGGAGAAGCAGAGAGGCGATTTCCCGCCTCTCTGCTTTCCGTTTTCTCTCCACAGGAGTTTTATTCTGAAACTGCCCAGTTCACCGCGTTGGCGAAGCCGTTACTCCACGGGTAGTAGCGGTTCCAAAGGGCGTCCTCGTTAAAGCCTTGCACGCGCTTGTTGACTGCTACCGGTCCGATGAACTGCAGGAAGGGCATCATCGGCAGCTCGTCGTTAAGGCGCTTCTGAATCTCTTCGTGAATCGCCATGCGCTCTTCCAGGTTGACCGTGGTCGCCGTCTGGTTGAACAACGCCTGTGCGTCCGGATCGCCCCATGGTGTCCTGCAGCGTTCCGCATCGGTGAAGAATGAGTTGTACTGTTCAGGGAACGAGAAGCCCCAACCCTGGTAATACATCTCAAAGTCACATGCACTCTGCGTCTCAACGGCCGCAGTGCCTTCCAGGTACTGGAGCTGCGTTTCTACGCCGACAGCGGCCAGGTTCTGCTGGATGGCGGCCATAATGTCCTGATGCAGGGCGTCGCTGTAGTACCAGTTGACGCGCAGCACGTTGCTCGGGTCCCAGGTCCCATCGGCTTCGGCCGCGGCAAGCAACTCCATAGCCTTTTCGGGATTGTACTCGTACTGGTTGAGTCCGTCAGCCAGCCACGGGCGCATCTCCATGTAGGAGTTGTAAGGCGTGCACAGGCCGGAGTAGAGCCCCTCGCAGATTCCCTCGCGGTCGATGGCGTAGGCCAGGGCCTGGCGCACGCGCTTGTCCGAAAGGAGCGGTGACTCGTAGTTCAGGAGGAAGACGCGAATGTAGTTGCGGTTGACCAGATGGACATTTACGTTTTCCAGTTCAAGGGACTGCTCGTAGAAGTCCTGCGGAACGTTCCAAACATCTAGTTCGCCCTTCTGCAAGGCGATAAACTGGGTGTCGGCCGCGCCGAAGTTCTTGAAAATAATGCGCTCAAGTTTGGGCGCACCCTTGTAGTAATCATCATTGCGCACCAATTCGACGAACTGGTCGCGCTCTGCGCGTACGAACTTGAACGGGCCTGAACCGATGTTCAGTTCGGGTGTGTACCAGGCCGGCGCGTGGTGCTCTACGATATCTGCTGGTACCACGCTATTGAATATGTGCGCCGGCAGGATCTGCAGGTCAGTGGTCGCCGACAGGTGCCAGCCGACGTTTGTTTCCTCAAGCTCGAAGACGACGGTGAAGTCGTCCGGCGCGTAGACGCCCGGCAACTCATCGGTTACACCGTCATAGAAGTCCTGCCCACCCTTAATGGCACTAATCCAGCGCCGGGGGTTGATGTTGGTGTCCTGGTTCAGAATGAACCGGACCGTCTCGACAACATCGTTGGCAGTGACCGGTTCGCCATCGTGCCAGGTGGCGTCTTGACGTAGTTTGAACGTGTAAACGGTGGCGTCGTCGGAAATCTCCCACTCCAGCGCCAGGTCCGGGTGCGTGTCGTTGTTGCGGTCGAGGTCAAACAGGCGGCTGTGGGTCAGCATGGCCGGCGTGTTGCTGCTGTAGCCATACTGGTAAGTCGGACGGAAGGGGCTGAATGTCCCCCAGGGCGAACCTGTCGAAAACGTCAGAGTTCCCCCGTCCACAGCGGCAGCTTCGTCGGCCGGCGCCTCATCGGCAGCAGCCATCGAATCGCCCTCGTCGCTCGGAGCAACGGCCGGCACGCAGGCGGTAAGCATGACCCCGGCAGTCGTGGCAGCGGAGATGCTGAGAAAATCTCGGCGGGTAAGTCTCGACTTTGTCATTGTTTTGACTCCATTTGGCAATTGAGGATTGATAAGATTGATGTAAATGGCTAAGAAGTCGTTGGTGGACCGTTCGTTGGGAGTGTGTCAGCCCCCTAATGTTTGACCCGATTAAATTTCCCCTTCCCACTTTTCCCAAGTAGTCGATTATATGAATAGAGTATTCTTACCACAGCAGAGGCAGAGGACGGTTCAGAATGTGCAATCTCCAGCGGGGAGAGAGGCGTTGCAAGTAAATCTGTCAAAGCACCGTCACGGCGCATTTACAAAGCATTAGCTTCGGACACCGTTCACGATCGGCCTCCAACAGGACTTCCAGTTTGCGATGCGAAGTACAGTGAAAATGCGCCACAGAATTGCCGGAGGGGCAAACAAGAACGCGCGCCAGAGACCGCCTGATGTGGCCGCAGTGTAGCACGGACAAGAGGTCGTGTCAATTTGGCGCCATTTCCTCTTGGAGGCTTATTCTTCCTGACTCTCTCACTATGCAGCGACATCTGAGAAGTCGATTCTGACTTCACTTAGCATGATCTCTCCCGAGGGCAGATGGCTCCTGTCAACCGGATAATCCATTTGGGCGCGACGAGAGTGGGGACCGTCAGGTTGCGCAGTTAGCGGCACAATTCGCAGAGGATGCAACAGGAGGATGATGTCGATGTCGACATCTCTCAAAACGTCTTCGATTTCGCCCCAGCCGTATACATCGGTCAGATCATGACGGGCGCCCAGGCACAGCCATTGCTCGGGATCAGGCGCCAAGATGATCGTCTGTTCGGACCAGTCAGGCGTGACAGCGAAGGATCGAGAGGTCATGACAAAGTTGATCGCTTTGTCACCCACGCGTGACTGGCAATGCAGCCGCAGCTCGGCTCCCTGCAGGTCGACTTCACCCTTCAGGCGCAATGTAAGTCGGGCATTGCGGAAGTCACGCGGATAGCCCTCTTCAATGAAGCGGTTGCCTCCCAGAAGAGGTGCGTAACTCCCGCCTGGGTCGGGCTGGTGCGCTGTATGCAATATGAACAGAAGATGGAGGTAACCGCCCCCCGGCGGGGCATGATTGGAGTCGATGCCCCACGGGCTGCGGGAGACCAGCGCCCCGTCCTCGATGACGGCCGGGGCCGGTTGATTCGGCCCCAGCCAGGCGATCCAGCCGCCTGCCCCGTCTTCGAAGGTCTCGCGGTAGTTTAACCTGCTCAATGTACTGTCCTTTAGCCGGTCACGCAGCAATGCTCACGGCGCGTCCGCTAGCTGATGACGCCTTGGCCGCTTCGATGATCTCCAGCATATGAACCGAATCCTCAATTGGCGCCGGCGCCGGCGCGCCGCTCTGTGCAGCCTCAAAGAAATCACGGAACAGCGCCTCCGCCATGACCCCCCCGTACACCGGAGAATGCGGTATCGCAAAGCGTTCCTTGCGTACGCCTCCGGTATGCCAGCCGCGCGCTTCACTGAAAAGTGAGTAGGTTGCTGTATGCTCGACTTCGCTGCCCCCAGACGTTTCCTCTTGGGGCTCCAGGTACGGCAGGATCGCGAATCCTTCCGTACCGCGCATGCCAACGTAAAAGTCGTAGGTGGCTTTGCCGCCGCGTAGGTGGTAGCCGGCCTGGAACGTGCCCATGCGGCCGCTCTCAAACTTGAGAATCAGGAACCCCGTATCCTCGACCGCGACTTTTTCCGGGTTGAGGTTGCCAACCATGGCCATCACCTCAACCACCCTCTCCTGCATCAGATAGAGGACCAGATCAAGGCAGTGACAGCCGAGCCAGGAAAGAATGCCATGTCCGGCCTTCTTCGGATCGAACGAGTAAATGGAGGTGTCCCTGTACAGCAGCAGGCCGTTCAGCATCTTGCCCTCAATGGTCATCACATCACCAAGGGCCCCCGCATCTAAGGCTCGCTTGAGGCTGAGCGTCATCGGGTGATAGCGCCACTGGAGCATCGCCCCGGCGGTCAGGCCCTTCCGTTTAGCGAGTTCAGCCACCCTTCGCAAGTCTTCCGATCGGGTTGATGCCGGCTTATCATAGAGCACAGGCAATCCGGCACTGACGACCTTTTCCATGATCGGGGGCGCGTGGTCCGGGCGTGCGCACATGATGACAGCGTCAAGGTCGGTGCGTTCCAGCAGTTTGTCCACGTTGGTATACGTGCCGACCACGCGCGAGGACTCGCCCGCCAGATCCTCCACGTCGACCAGGTCCGTCGCCGCACAGACATGAATTTCCCCGACCTCGTCCAACCGTTCCAGCACGCTGACGTGACCGAGTTCATGTCCGTGCGAAGATATGGCGCCGACTACGAGCTTCTTGTCGTTTGGCATCGCGTTCTTCCTCACCCGCGCGGCAGCGGCAGTTCGACCTTGGCGCTGCCCTTGGTCTGGGAGATGAGCGCCGCCAGCATAATCTCTAGGGACTCCCTACCCCGGTAGGGGGAAGAACTGCTGGGGGCGTCATGAAGTACCATATTGGCCATCTCCTGCACCGCCGGGATCAGGTTGGCGCCAAAGGGATCGATGTAGCTCCTCCCTGGCGGCGGCGGCACCTGAACTGGCGTGCCCTCCTTCTCCTCGGTCTTCCAGGCAGTACAGTGCTTGTCCGTAAGCCAGAAGCGTCCGTTCGGCCCCTGCAGATCATACTCGAACATCTGAGGCGTCAACTTGGCGCTGTTCACGATGCCGCGTACGCCATTGGCGAATTCGATGATGATCGTCGAGCCAGGATCATACTGCGGGTCCTTCCCTCCCTTGCCATCGTAAACAGGGCCGTAGTCCTCAAAGCCCTGTTCGTGGGAGGCGATCACCCAGACAGGCGAAGCGTTGGCGAAGAAGCAGACCCCGTCGATCAGGTGCGTGCCGTTGCGAAAAAGCATCGATCGGCGTCCGCCCATATGGGCCACGATTCGGGTCAGCCCGCCAATCTCGCCGTCCAGCACCGCTTTCTTCACACCCTGATAAGACGGAATCCAGCTGCGTGTATGGTCCACCGACATCTTCGTACCATTGGCTTCTATCGTCTCGATAATGCGGTCGGCGTCCTTGATCGTCGTGGTCAGCGGTTTTTCGCAGATGACGCCGCGGATGCCCGCATTCGAGGCGTCGCAGACCGGGTCCGTGTGCAGGTGGTCCGGCGTCGCCACGCTGACTACGTCCAGCCGTTCCTTCTCGAACATCTCATGATAGTCGGTGTACTGCTTGATGCTGCCGGGCGGAAGTTCGGCCCTCTCAAAGAAGCGCGGAAATACATCGGAATTGATGTCGCAGATAGCCACCAGTTCGTACTCCGGCGCACGCGCATAGGCGTATCCGTGGGAACCACCCAGTCCACCTCCAATTACGGCCGCGCGCAGCTTTTCTTCTGACATGGTAACTCCTTGTCGTCCTTTGTCTTATTCTGTCGCTGGAGAATCTATCGATCTTGATGTTTGGAGAATGGCATCTTTCGGAGCGTAACCAGTTGGGCGTGGGCAGCCCTGCCCTCGACGTTCCGTTTCCGGGAAGATGGGCGCTGCTCAGATCGAACGTTTCGACCTGGGATTGAGGGCGTCATTGAGGCCGTCGCCAAGGAAATTGATCCCCAGAGTGACGATGGCCAGGGTCAGTGCAGGCACGGCTACCAGCCAGGGCCGATAGGACCAGCTGCCGATGTTGGATGCGATCATGTTGCCCCAACTGGCCTGCGGCGGCTGGACGCCGATGCCCAGGTAGCTGAGCGAAGACTCGAGGACCATCGCGCTGGAAAAGCTGAAGGTCAGCGTGACGATGACCGGTCCAATGGCGTTGGGCAGGAGATGCCTCAGCGCGATCTTCAGTTCCGAGACACCGACCGACTTGGCCGCTTCAATGTACTGTTCCTCGCGTAAGGAGAAAATCTGTCCGCGGATCAGACGGGCATAACCGGGCCATGAGACAAAGGCCAAACCTCCAAAGACAACCAGCAGATCCAGCCAAGTCGTATCTGCGAACAGTGGGAACCCGCTCACATCGTAGATGTTCTCGGCCCAGGATACAACCGGCTCCTTTATCGAAACGGCGATCAGCGCCGCCAGAAGCAGGCCTGGAACCGACATCACAATGTCAATGATCCGTCCGGTGATGTTGTCGGCCAGCGCCCCGCCGTAGCCAGCAATGGCGCCTATAATGACGCCGATGATAACGCTGATAACGGTAGTGAAGATGGCGACGAGCGTAGCCGTGCGCGCGCCCCACAGCACACGGCTAAAGAGGTCTCTGCCGATCTCATCGGTACCCAACCAGTGGTCGGGGCTGGGCATCTTGGCTACATTCAGCAGATCCTGCTCGGTATAGGAGTAGGGGGCGATGTAGGGGCCGAAGAGGGCGGAAACTAGCAAGAATAAGGTGATGATGAGTCCGATAATGGAAAGACGATTGCGCAGCAGCCGTCCCACGGCATCCTTCCAGAGCGACCGTGTCCTTAGAGCGCTTTCCCCGGATAGCTGCTCGCCCAAGTTCTCGTTCGATACGTTTTCGCTGCTTTCGCTCATCTAATGATGTTCCTGAAAATCCGACTCGAGCGGCTACGGCAATGAGTGGATCTGGCCGTCTCCGTTGAATGAGTCATAAGTCCGACTACTCAATCTTTATGCGGGGGTCGAGGAAAGGATACACGAGGTCCACGATAAGATTTGTGAGAATGATCATGACGGCGCTGACCATGGTAACGCCCATAATGACCGGGTAGTCGAATCCGCGAAAACCGGCTTCTGCCACGCCACCAAAACCGGGAATGGCGAAAATGCTGTCGAGGAAAATGCTGCCAACGATCAACCCTTCGGCGATGAAGCCCAGCGTAGTCACTACCGGAATCAAAGCGTTGCGAAGGATGTGGCGAAGGATAATGCGCCACATATGCAGGCCCTTCATCTTGGCAGTGCGAACATAGTCCATCGAAAAGACTTCCAGCACGGCGGCACGCGTCTGCCGAACTACAACCGGCAGCGGTCCCAAGGCAAGGATGAAGACCGGAAGAATCACTTTCGTTTGGAAGAGCCCGTCCCAACCGCGGGGCACTCGCATGATATCGAGAACAAGGACAAACAGGACCAGAAGCAGCGGCGCAAGCACAAAGACCGGCACGGTCCGAAAGCCGAGTGTGCCGCCTACAATTGTATAGTCTATCCAGGTGTTCTGTTTGAGCGCGGCAATGCAACCCAGGGGAATGCCTAGAATCGTGGTTACTACTGCCCCAGCCAGGCCCAACTGAAAGGAAATCGGGAAAGTCTTTACAATCATGCGCAGCACATTGCGCTGCCCGTTGATTGAGATGCCCAGGTCTCCTTGCATCAACCGCCCTATCCACCGGGTGAATTGGACCCAGTAAGAATCGTTGAGACCGTACTGGTCCCGGATTCTCTCGATAACCTCCTCTTTGGCGAGCGTGTCGAGCGTCCCCTCAAATTGGGTCATCATCATTGCCACCGGATCGAAAGGGCTGACCACAGTGAGTGTGAAAGTGATGAGGAGCACCGCGACAAATGTTGGGACGGCTATTGCCAGACGCTTTACAGTGTAGAAGAACATGCTGCATCTCCCCAGGGATGCAAGAAGCGAGAGCTACCGCTGCGCCAGATTCGATCTCAGGCAGCGGCAGCTCAACTCAAATTCTGTCGCCGGCTACCGCTCCGCAACATACATATCGAGCAGCGAAGTCCAGTTGTTGTCGACGTTGGTATCAAAGCCTATGATCCAGGGCTTTGTGTTGTATTCGTACAGATCCCAGATCATCGGTAGGAAGTAGTAGTGCCCCAGTATGCGGGACTCGACCTCCTGTACGAAGTCACAGTATTCGGGGTCGGCCGATGAGTGAAGCGCCATCTCGTCCACCAGCGCGCCCAGCTCTTCGTCCACGATATTGATCTGCCTGCCCGGATCTCCGAGACGCTGATAGAAGCCGTTCATCCATTCAGCCGAGTCCGGAATTACAGCACCGGAACTGCGTCGCAATACCTGTACCTCTTCACCCTCCTGGCCCCAGGCGTCGATACGTCCGGGACGCATTTCGACATTGGTGATGCCCAGGTTATTCTTCCACATCTCCATCATGATCTCGGCAGTGCGGATGTAGTTGGGCGACTGACCGTTCGTGGTGATCCGGATCTTCGGCAGGTCTTCAGGCCCCCCATACTTGGAGGCAGCCAGCTCCTCTTTCGCCAGTTCCGGATTGTAACCGAAATCCGGCCAATTGTCGGCCTTGAAACACTGGATTTCCGGCGTGAGGTGGGTCTTCATGACCCGGTCACTGCGCGCCCCTTCCCATGCTGCTTCGATTGCCAGGTCCCAGTCTACCGCATGCACCAGCGCCCGGCGCACATTGATGTCATCGAACGGAGGAAGTGCCGTATTCAACGTGTAGAAGAAGTTGGTGGCGTAGGGGATCAGGGTAAAGCTCTCCGGGTTTTCTGCCCGCAGAGGCTCCCGAATGTTGGTGAGCCAGTGGGCGATGTCTACCTCGTCGTTCTGCCACATGATGAAGGAGACATTTTCGTCCGCAGACGCCTGACCTATGATGCGTTCGATGTAAGGCTTTCTGTCGCCCCACCACATCGGGTTCTGCTCTACTTCATACTCCTGCGTGTCCGGATCCCAGATTTTGACCTTGAATGGCCCGTTCACACGCGCGGTACCGTCAGCAGCCCAGAACTCGCCCCCCTCCAGTATGTCCTCCAGCTTTACGATCGCGGTATTGTAGTTCGCCAGAGTGTCAATCAGGATCGGCTTTGGAGCTACCAGCTTGATATCCAGGGTTTTGTCATCCACGACCACCAAGCCGGGGATCTCGTCAGCCTCGCCGTCGACCACCGGCTGAATGCCTTCGATCAACTTGATGGCGCTGTAGTTGAACATGCGGCATCCAATGCATTCAGGGCTCACCGCATACTCCCAATACACTTTCACATCATTCGCCGTCACTGGTGACCCATCGGACCAAATTGCGTCTGGGTGAATGTGAATTGTGTAGGTCAGCCCATCGTCACTGACGTCGTAGCCGGTTGCCAGCCAGGGATTTGCCTGATGTTCATAGTCCCGCAGGAAGAGCGTCATCCAAATGTGCGAGACAAAAGGTCTGCCGAAGCCGCCTTCCGAAGCCGGATTCATGCGACTGAAGTTGCGTGTCACATAGCGAATCACCTGCTCCTCGGCCGCGTCATCCGGTAACGGCCGGCCGGTCATCTCCTCGCTCTCGTCCATCGGGGCAGTCGAACCCGAATCAGCCGGCGCCGGAGCAGCACAGGCAGAAATAGCGAACACAATGACCAGCAAAAGCGACGCAAAACTGAGTAAGTGGTGTCTGCCTCTCATCGGTCTCATCCTCCTATCGCTAGAGTCCAAGCCAATCTTCCTGGACAAGACGGAAGAGGGATGGGAATCCGAGTTCAGTCCCACCCCTCTTACCTTCAATTCAACCTACTGTTCCGCAATGTAAATATCGAGCAACGTGGACCAGTTGTTGTCAACGTTGGCATCGAAATTCTTAACGTAAGGCTGCACAACATACTCGTACAGGTCCCAGATCATGGGAAGGAAGTAGTAGTGGCCGAGCAGCCGTTTTTCAGCTGCCGAGACCTTGTCGCAGTACTCAGCGCTGGTGGGGTCGAGGGTTGGAAGTTCGGCCATCATGGCGTCCAACTCCTCATCCACCAGTGCGACATGATCAGGATCTGTGTAGTATTTCCACAGACCGGTGATCATGGCCGCGGGATCGGGAATCGTCGCGCCCCAGCTATTGCGCTGGACGTTCACGAGGTCGGCCTCCTGGCCCCAGGCGTCACTCCAGCCCGGTCGAATTTCGACATCGGTGATGCCCAGCACGTTCTTCCACTGCTCAGCCATGATTTCAGCTGTCCGCAGGTAGTTGGGCGACTGGCCGCCGCTGGAAATGCGGATCTTGGGCAGGTCTTCCGGGCCTCCGTACTTGGATGCTGCCAACTCCTGCTTGGCCAGTTCCGGATCGTATCCGAAGTCGGGCCAGTTATCCGCTACGAAACAGGGCAGCTCGGGCGTAATGTGAGTCTTCATCACGCGCTCGTCGCGTGAGCCTTCGTAGGCGGCGCTGATGGCCAGATCCCAGTCTACCGCGTGGAGCAGCGCCCGTCGCACGTTGAGGTCATCCAAGGGTGGCTTGGACGTGTGTAGCGCAAAGTAGAAGTTCGTGGCATACGGGATCAGCACGAACAGTTCGGGGCTTTCGGCACGCAGCGGTTCGCGGATGTTTGTGAACCAGTGGGCAATGTCGGCCTCCCCATCCTGCCACATAATATAGGTTATGTTCTCGTCGTTGGACCACTGGGCAACGATACGTTCGATGTAGGGCTTCTTGTCCCCCCACCAATTGGGGTTCTGCACGATTTCATACTCGCGTTCATCCTGGTCCCAGACCTTGATCTGGAAAGGGCCGTTGACGCGCGTATTGGCATCGGCAGCAAACTCGTCGGCGTTCACATCCTCCATCTTGACGAAGCCAGTGTTGTAGTGGGCCATGGCCGCAATAAAGGTCGGGCTCGGCTCCGCTAACGTGATCTGAAGCGTCTTGTCATCGATGGCGGTCAACCCTGAAATCGTGTCTGCCTCTCCGTCGATAACCGCCTGCGCCCCCTCAACCACACCGAGCCGCAAGTACGTCCAGCAGCTGATGCAACTTGGGCTCAGTGCCCATGACCAGAAGTCGATTGCTTCCTGCGCCACAACCGGGGACCCGTCCGACCAGCTGGCATCGGGATTAATGTGAATCGTGTAGACCGTTTTGTCCTCGTTCACTTCCCACTCAGTTGCCAGCCAGGGGTGTAGATCGTGGTTGCGGTCTCGCAGGAAGAACGGCATCCACATATGGGAAATCCAGGGGCGGCCGAAGCCGGATTCTGACGCCGGGTTCAGACGGCTGAGGTCACGCGTCACATAACGGATGACCTGCTCTTCGGCGGCGTCATCAGGAAGCGGTCTGCCTTCCATCGCCTCTCCCTCATCCGCCATGGCATCGCCGCCGGTATCAGCCGGGGCAGCCGGCGCCGCACAGGCCGAAAAGGCCAGGGCGACAACCAGGATAAGGGAGGCCAGATAGAACATACGAGTTCTGCTCTTCATAAGGTGATTCCTCCAATGAACGTTCGGTGGTCAGACGAAAAAGATGAGAAACTTAAGAGGGGTGAAAGATATAAGAATCTTTCACCCCTCAGAGTGCACGGTTTACTTCTCGGCGACGTAGATGTCGAGCAATGTCGCCCAGTTGTTGTCTACGTTGGTGCCGAAGTTCTTGATGTGAGGCTTGACGCTGTAGCCGTAGGGATCCCAGATCATCGGAATGATGGGATAGTGGCCCAACATGCGTGCCTCGGTCTCCTGCACCAAGTCACAGAATCCGGGATCGTCGCGAGACATCGACTTGAGCGACTCGATCATCTCGGCAAGCTCGGCGTCATCCGCCATGCTCCCCGCTGCTTCGGGATTTCCGTAATTGGCCCAGTGCCCCGCCAGGAAGTTGGGCGGATCAGGCAGAATGGCGCCCAGGCTCTGGCGGCGGACGTTGACCAGGTCGGCGTCCTGGCCCCAGACATCCAACCAACCCGGGCGAATTTCCACATTGGTGACGCCCAGGTTGTTCTTCCACTGCTCTACCATAATCTCAGCAGTGCGGATATAGTTCGGGGACTGGCCGCCCGTGCTAATGCGAATCGTGGGCAGATTCTCCGGTCCACCGTACTTGGAGGCTGCCAGTTCCTCCTTGGCGAGTTCGGGATCAAATCCAAAATCGGGCCAGTTGCCTTCCTTGTAGCACTGCAGCTCAGGGGTCAGCAAGGTCGACATGAAACGGTCGTCGCGTGTGCCTTCCCAAGCCGCCGAAATCGCCGGCCGCCAGTCTACAGCGTGAACCAGCGCTCGCCGCACGTTGAGATCGTCAATCGGCTCCACGCCGGCCCAGAAGGTATAGAACAGGTTTGTAGCGTAAGGAATAACCGTGAACGTCCCTTCCTGCAACTGCTCGCGCACATTGGTCAGGAAGAAGGCGATATCCACCTCATCGTTCTGCCACATGATGAAGGAGATGTTTTCATCGGCCGAAGGGGTGGCGATGATGCGCTCGATGAACGGCTTCTTGTCTCCCCACCAGTTGGGATTCTGAACGATTTCAAACTTCTGCTCGTCGACGTCCCAGTCCTGAAGCATGAAGGGGCCGTTAACGCGCGTTTCAGATGTCGCTGAGAAGTCCTCTCCGGTGATGTCTTCGACTTTGACAAAGCCGGTGTCAAATAGCGCGACCCGCTGCGGGAACAGAGGATCGGGCCCGACCAGCCGGACCTCCAACGTCTTGTCATCAACGGCGACGACGCCGGAAACCTCGTCGGCCTCGCCATCGATCACGGCCTGCGCGCCCTCGATCAGGTCAAAGCCTGTGAAGCGCGAGAGGTAGCAACCAACACACTTGTCCGGGTGCAGACCGTACTCCCAGTAGGCCTTGGCCTCCTGAGCGGTTACCGGGGAACCGTCATTCCACACAGCGTCCGGATGAATGTGTATAGTGTATACGGATAGGTCATCATTGGCGTCGATGCCGGTAGCCAACCAGGGTGAGAGGTTGTGACTCGCATCGCGGATGAAGAAGGGCATGAACATGTGCGAAATGATGAAACGACCGAACCCACCCTCAGCAGCAGGATTCAGCCTGCCAAACCCACGGGCCACGTAGCGGATGACCTGCTCTTCAGCCGCGTCATCGGGCAGTGCCCGGCCCATCATTTCGCCCTCATCGGCCATGGCGCTATCGCCCGAGTCCGAGGCCGCCGGAGCCGCTGGTGCTGCACAAGCGCCCAGGATGACGGACAACAAGATGAGCGCAGAAATCGCGAAACGGAGATGCCATTGTCTCATGTGTAGTTCTCCTTATGAAGTTGGTGGAACTTAGGTTGTTGGCGCCGCCATGAGGACGGCGGTGGATATAACCGTCTTAACTTGTGCAAGCTTGAAATACGTAAGCCGTCTGTCCGCTGGATAGCCGGAGTCGCCGAGGGATGGGTATCCGATCTATGATCTGAAAGGGCAGCGGCTGCTCGCCAAAGATGGTTCGCGCGGTGGTACTGGAGCCAGAGTGGACGGCCTGCGCGACCGCCGCAACTATGCCAAAATGACGCCCCATTGTCAAGTTTGCTGTGGGGTCGCGCTGTGCAGGATCAGTGGCGGCGTCGAAAGGCGTCAGCCTGCACGACGGTTGTTGCAAGATAAGCGTCGGTATCCTCTGAGGAGAAGCGGGCCGGTGAAAAAGTGGACACATCGACGCTGGGCTCGTCACCTGCGGCAAGCTCGGCCAGCAGCAGACCGGCCACCGGACTGTAGGCGAAGCCGCCCGAGTGGAAGGCAGCTCCCACCACCAGGCCAGGAAGTTGGGGCAGCGTTCCCAGGACCGGCTCGCCGTCTAGCGAGAAGGAGATCAGCCCGACCTGTTCGGTCTCCCAACGGGTCTCGGCCAGCTTGGGAACCAGAGGCGACAGATTCTTCGAGAGTCCAACTCGGAGACTCCTCGGAGCCGTCAACCCCGACATGTGGAATGCGAGTTCGTCAACGCGCTCCTCCTCCCTGTCTTCGGTTTCGCCTCCGGCCAGTATCCGGTAATCGGTCGTACCCAGGCGCGCCGGCCGGATATAGCCTCCGTATGGGTTGGCGTTGATCGCGGGAATCGCTGCGTATTCTTGAAGTTTCGACGACACATACCTTTGGTGTACAAAGGACTTGATCGGCAGTCTCACGCCGCAAAGTTCCATGAACGCCGTGGTCCAGGCGTGGACCGTGCAGACCACCATATCCGCCTCCAGCACGCCCATTGCCGTCTGCACGCCAACAACGCGGCCATTCTTAATTTGCAGACCGCTCACGCGCGCGTTCTCACGTATCTCCACACCCAGATCGCGGCAGCGCCTGGCCAGCGCGGGAACGAACTCATGCGGCTCACTGTACCCGCCTAGGGCGTCGTGGAGTCCAATCAGGTCGTCCTCCGGCGTTAGATTGGGCCAGCGGCGCCGCATCTGCCCAGCGTCCAGGATTTCATAGGCAAAGTCGAGTCGATCATATAAGGGTAACAACTCTTCACGCTCCGGCCAGGAAGCCGGGTCGAAAAGATTCAAGCAGCCAACGTTCTGGAAACGGTAGCCATATTGTTCCAGGTCCGCGCTCAGCTCCTGATAAAGGCGCAGGCTGATCATTCGCGCCAGCACGCCCGTCTCCGACCACAGCAGTCCGGTGATAATCCCACCCGCACGGCTGCTCGAACCGTCGCCCACCTGTCCCTTTTCCAACAACGTGACTCTGCCGGACCCCTTGCGCGCCAACTGGTAGGCGGTGTTTAGGCCAATCGCGCCTCCGCCGATAACGATAAATCTAGGCATGTTACGGGTCTGTGCTCCTATACGGCCACTCGCTTCAGTTGGTTTCCTTGTTGGTGCAAGTGCTGGGTCAGGGTAACACGCTCTGACGTTGAGGCCAAGGGCTGAGCTTAAGCATGATCTGTGGATCGCTGGATTTATGGGTGCCGCGTCCGGTAATATGAGCAGACAAGCGAGTGTCTGTACTGTGACTCGTCTGATCTGAATGATGAACAGTGATTTGAGACGACCATAGGGACTGGTGCGCTCGGACTGAAAGTGGACAATCGTCTACGAGAGATAGTCTGAAACGCGACGTAGTGGGACTTTGGGATTTTCAATGTGGGCTGGCGTCGTTATGTTGCGTGCGGGCGCAAGAAGGGCCCGCACAAAGTAAACCGCTTGCAGCCAACAGTCTAAATGGGAAGGGGAAGATGCGTCGTTGGCTGATTGACACGAGGTGACGAGCTGGGTCGGGCCTACTGAGTTGCGAATAATGACTGTGAAGGACATATGAACGCTGCCGAAATTGTCAGGACGCTTTGGTTTTCGTAGAATGATGGGACCGCTTATTCCGGGGTACAGATTAATGTTTTTGGTCTCTTTATTTCGTTCGAATGGGGTGCAAGAATGACCGAGTATATTGTCAGCAATTCTGGTGTAATAGTGTGGAAACGGCCAGAGGATCATCCCCTATTGAAGCAAACCGATATTTCGCACCCGGCACTGAGAAGCAAACTTGCCGAGACGTTTCCGCCGTCTAGAGCAGAGGGATTGCCCAAAATCCTCAGCGAGAACGCAGAGGATGCCCGTACCTGGTACTACTTTAGTCCCTTGCTAAGCGACGCGACGCAAAGGACAAGGGTATTGACGCAACTGCTGCGAAAGTCGTTTATTGAGGTAGTGCCGCCTCAAGTATTTAAGGTGATTCATACTGCGACAATAGCGTTTTGGCCTAAACTTTCTCCGCCGCCCACCCGACCGGTCGCGGAAGGAGATTCGGAACCGGACCTTGTCATCAGATTTGGGCAGAGCGCTGTTGTATTCGTGGAGGCAAAGTGCAAGTCAAACGTCAGTGAGATCACCACGTACGATCCCAACCGCGACCAGGTGATTCGGCTGATAGACACTGGCACCTGGTACGCTCGCGTACACGACATTGAATGTATCTGTCTTCTTGTCCTGCAATACGGCGACGCCCAGATCAATGCCGAAAAGATCGTCAGCCGCTACGCCGGCCAACCTGAGGTTATCCAAAAGGCGCTTCCCTATCGGGACGATTTGACCGAGGCGGACTTCAGCCGACTCGCAGGCGCTCTGGCCTTCGTTCGCTGGCCGGATCCACTGATATGAAGTGATGCAACGGCCTGACTCAACCCCCTAAATTGGTGTTTGCCCAGCGTCGGGCATTTGGCACTGCTTCTGCAATTTGCTTCTTTTTTGGAATTAACGGCACTTCCGTAATGGAAGGTTTCCTGTGTTCCAGCGACAACCCTTAGAGTCTCTCAATGTAGAACCTAACAAAGGATTTCTAGCGTCTGAGAAGGCACGCACTTAGCAAAGACTGCCCTCTGATTCGGAGGACCTGCATGCATCGAACTATTGACCCGCCCAGAGACCAGTGGGACTTGCTGCCAACACCCCTTACTGCCGGCGAACGTCAGGTGGCAGAACTATTTGATGCCAAACTGCCTTCTGAATGGGAGATGTACGTGCAACCGCATCTCAACGGCTTAAGACCTGACTTGGTTCTTCTCAATCCATTCGCGGGCATTGCTGTGTTTGAAATAAAAGATTGGACCTTGGAGACTCTACAGAATGCAGTCCGAAATTCCTCAGTCAAGCTCCCAACTCGTCAGATAAAACTCTACAAGGAAGAAATCTACGAACTCTATTGTCCGCGCCTCCGTGACAGGTATGGATTGGCAGCAATTACCGCTGGTCTGATATTCACGAAGATCCCACAAAGAGAAGCTAAATGCCTACTCTCTTTTGCCCTAAGTGAAGGAATGAGGACACGTCCTGACATATATCCAATTTCAGGTTCGGAAAATGTCTCAGCAGGGGATGTTGGCGCTTTGTTCCCTGAATACAGAAGATGGGGGAAGAAAAGGCCCTCGGAGAGTATGTCATCTGATACAGCTGAAGACTTCAGAGGATGGTTGCAAGAGCCAGGTTTTAGCCAGGAGCAGCGTAAACCCATAAGACTCAATTTGGATCAGCAAGAGATCGCAAGAGTGCGAACAGCTTCCGGCTATCGTCGTGTCAAAGGGCCGGCAGGGTCTGGAAAAAGCATAGCCCTCGCTGCACGCGCAGCAGTGCTTGCCAATCAAGGGAAGCACGTACTTGTATGCACCTATAACATTACCTTAATCAACTACCTCCGTGATCTCGTTTCTCGATATGTCCGAACACTCCCAAGACAACGAAATATTCAATGGAAGGTGGTTCGGAAGCAGATAGAATTCCGCTACTTTCACGGATGGTGCAAACGGGTCTGTATGAATGCCGGGCTCGAAGAGGAATACAGTAGTCTCTGGACTCAATTTCAAACTGACGAAGTACTGAACACTAACATGGCAAATCTAGTGACACAGATCTATTCTGACTCTAGAATGTGTGAAGATCTGCCGAAGTATGATGCCGTCTTGGTCGATGAAGGCCAGGACTATAGACTGGAGTGGTGGCAAACTCTTCGAAGAGCAGTAAAGCCTAATGGCGAAATGCTTCTTGTCGCCGACAAAACGCAGAATGTTTATGGAACCGCAGCAAGCTGGACTGAGAAAGCAATGGTTGGAGCAGGTTTTTCCGGCCGTTGGAAGGAACTCAAGAATAGTTATCGGTTGCCAAATAAACTTACACCAATCTTAAAGGTTTGTGCGGAAGAATTTCTTTTGCCCTCTGGAGTGGACGTCGACCTACCTGTAGCCAAACAACTAGAGGACGAAATTGAATATCCGCCCGACTTGCGATGGGTGCAGGTGCGTTCGAGAGACTCAATAACCGAGGTATCTTTCGAGGAAGTGCGGCGGCACATGAAGTTCCTGCAGGAAGATACAGCCATTCCCGACATCATTTTTCTGGTGCAAGACAACAGTCTGGGGCTCAAGTTCGTTGAGAGGTGCGACCAGCATAACATAGCTGTACTGCATACCTTTGGGAGGGACGTTTCAACGGATCATGGAGTTGACAGCTTTCGTAAGAATATAGATTCCCGCCGACGGAAGCTGTCTTTTTTCTTGGGGGATGCAATGGTCAAAGCGACAACATTGCATAGCTTTAAGGGCTGGGAAGCGAGACATCTGGTAATACAGATTAGCAGAATTGAGTCCCCTGAGGATCAGGCCTTGTTTTATACTGCTCTCACCCGCTTGAAGAAGCATCGAAACGGGGGCAAGCTCACCATGGTTTCGTCGAGTCCCGCCCTTCTTGATTTTGGTAGAAGCAATTTTTCAGACTTTAGCATTCGTTAGCATAAGATGAGGAGTTGCTACGATTCCGCTCAATGAAACGATATTGCACTTGACTTTGTCGTTCTGTTTCTCAAATTCGAGCACTGAGTTCTATAATATTGAAGTTGCAATGCAAATAAGAGGAGCCAAATGAAAGCACGCATCGGCCTCATAGGCTACGGCAACTGGACGCGCATAGCATATCTGCCCGCAATACACCGCGACGGCCGCGTCGAGATCGTCTCCGCTGCCGCCCCCAGCGCTGCCACACAACAACGCATCTGCGACGAACTCGGAACCGGCACCGCGGTATTCTCCAACGCTGAAGACCTCCTGAGCGGCCCACCGGTCGACGCAGTCTTCATCGCCGTATCCGACGCCGTGCACGAGGAAGCGCTCACCGCGGCGCTCGACGCAGGTGTGCCGATGTTCTATGAACCGCCCCTTGCCAGCAAGCGGGACCGTATTCGGCCGGTGGTTTCGAAGCTGTTGGAAGCGCCGCAGGTGACCCACGCTGACCTCGAAATCGGTTTCATTCCCGTCTTCGTCGAGGCGGCCCACCGTGTGCGAAGCGGCCTCCTCGGACAGGTGCATACCGCATCCGTTAGACTGCAGTCAAACTGGGGCGCCGACCCGGAGGCCGACCTGAGCACGCTCAATCACATCGCCCCCTGGTACGTGGACACACTCAATCGTATCCTCGACGCAACCCCTTCTCGCGTGCTGATCCTTGAACGAGACGACCTGCCCGGTCGCGCGCAGCGCCAGTGCCAGGGACTCTACGATTACGGCGGCGTATGGGGCACGGTACAGGTCAATCTGGGCTGCGTTGTCGACCTGGAAACGACCGTGGAAGTTAATGGGGAAGACGGCGACCTGATCGTCGACCTATTTTCCGGCGAACTGCGCCAACGCACGCGCCAGCAAAGGGAGTGGAAGGTGGAGCGCGTGGCGGAGTCCGAGCCGCGCGCCGGTTGGCCCGGCATGAACGAATGCGTCACCGCTTTCCTCGACGCTGTTGCCGGCGAGCCGCTGACCGAATCCAAAACCACCGCAGCCGAAGTCAACAAACTCAGAGAAGTGCTAGGCACCGGGCCACTGCCTGCCGACGCACCCGCCGTCGCCCAACTTTCCCTGCTCGGGTTGGCTGCGGAAGCCTCAAAGGACAGCGGTGGCTGGGCGGAAATCGAAGATTCAGACTCCCTGTGAGCGATAGCTGTTCAGCAGTTTCCTACTGTTCAAGCAGTCTGATGGACTGGAAAAACATCAGACGCGATTCTCTCCATCTGATCCTGAATCGCATCGGCCGTCGGCGCGGTGTTGAAGTCAAACAACATGTGCTCAACACCGGCTTCGGCGTAGCGACCGATTCGATCACTGACCTCAGACGTTGATCCCCTGAGAATGGACACTTCCGGGTCCGCCTGATCACCCAGTTCGGTGCGGGCGTGGAATATGACCGTGCGCGGCTCGCCGTTCGCCCACGCATGCATCTTGGCAACACCGGCGGCGACCTCCTCTGGCTCGATGTGGATCGGATGCCAACCACTTGCCTTCGTGGCCGCACGTCGGATGGCCGCGTCGCTCAGCCCGCCAATCGTGAATGGCGGACCGCCACTTTGCGCCGGTTTCGGCTCGAAGGCACTTTCCTCGAAGTTGATCCACTCGCCCTGGAACGAGGGTACATCCTCACTCCACAGGACCTGCATCACGTCCATCCACTCATCCATCATGCGGCCGCGCTTACTGAAGTCGGTCCGCAAGTAACGGTACTCGTCATCCATCCATCCAACGCCGATACCCAGGATCAGCCGGCCTTCCGAGTACTGGTCGACCGCGGCCGCCTGCTTGGCTGCCAGGATCGGGTCGCGCTGCGGCAGCACCAGTACAGTCGTGCCCAATGTGATGGACTCTGTAACGGCGGCCACGTAGCCCAGCGTGACAAAGGTCTCGATCATACAGAAGTCGTCGAATCTCTGGTGTACGAGAACGTGGTCGGCTGCCCACAGTGAGTTGTAGCCCAACTGCTCCGCCGACTGCGATACCTGCTTCACCGCCTGGGGTGATTTCGCCGGACCGTGGCTGGGTAGAAATACGCCGAATTTCATTGGGTCCCTCCTTGTGACTAACTGGTTGCTGCCATCTCACTGGCAGTGTGGATCGATTTCCGTAACCGCGCAAGTGTCGAGCCGGCGCCTCCTTCTCGGAGTCTTCAGGGTACAGGTATCCCGTGAATCTCCGTCTCGCTTTCCGGACGCAGCAGGAACACCTGGGCGTCGCCCGTGCGCTTCGCCTCGGCGACAAGGTAGTCGAAACAGGCCGTGCGCACCTCGTCACAGGCGGGATCGTAGAAGCGGTTGTGCAACTCGTGTGGGTCGTTCTCCAGATCGTAAAGCTCACACAGATCGGTCAGGTTCCACACCAGCTTCCAGCGCCCGTCAGTCACCATGCGCGCCGAGTAGTGTCCCCACGGGTCGCCGTGATACTCAGCGTAGTGCATGGTGCGCGGCCATTCCTCCTGCCCTGCCGCCAGCGGCAGCAGAGACTGCCCATGCAGGCGGCGGCCCGACAGGCTGTCCTGAGGTTTACCTGTCATCAAATGCAGACAGGTGGCGGTTACGTCCATCAGATGCACCGGAGAGCTGTTTCGTCTGGCGCGGGGCGCCCCCGGCGGCTTGAGCAGCATGGGGATGCGGTATGTCTCGTCGTACATATAGGCGCCTTTATTCATCAGTCCGTGGGAACCGGCCATATCACCATGGTCGGCGGTGAAGATGATGGCCGTCTCCTCGTACAGACCCTGCTCTTTGAGCGTTGCCACGACTTCACCCACCATGTGGTCGATCAGCTCAATGTAAGAGAAGCAGCATGCCAGCAGCTCCTTCAACTCCTCGTCCTGTTCCTCGGAGGACAGACCACCGGCATTCGACTCGTACAGCAAGCGTATTTTTCGCTGGTTGATCGGTTTTCCCTCAAACGTGTCATATCGATTGGGCCACATTTCAATGTCGGCAGGATCGTAGCGGATGCCCCATTCCTCCGGGATCATCCAGGGAAAGTGAGGACCAGGGAAGGAACAGGTAGCGAAGAAGGGCCGTGTCGTGTCCCTTGTGCGCAGAAACTCCTGCGTGTAGCGGCCAGCGACCACATCGGGAAAGCCCTCCATCCCCACGTCCAACGTGCCGGCTGTGCCCCGCCCCACGCTTTGAACCAGTGGGGCGATGCGCGTGTTCGGGTGCCAGTGCGAGCTGTCCAGAAAGACGGGACCGCCTTCGTGCGGCTCGTCGTGAGTATGGTGGAAACGGGAGTCGAATAGGTCCTGCGCCGGACCGATGTGCCACTTGCCAAACCAGGCCGACTCATATTCGCCCTCGTCGTCAACCCAGTCCTGCAGCATAGTCACGTCCGGCCGCATATGTTCGCAGTAGGAGTAATGGGGAGTCGAGTTGTTGAACATGTGGTGGCTGTGCGGGTAGAGGCCGGTCAGCAGGCTGGCGCGGGCAGGCGAGCAGAGCGCTAGCGGTGTATACGCCCGTTCGAAGAGACAGGAATCCTGAGCCAGCGCCGTGATGTTGGGTGTTCGAACCAGCGTCTCCTGGTAACAGGTCAGCAGATCGATCCGCAGCTGGTCGCAGAGGAAAATCAGCACATTGGGTTTGCTAACGTCGGCCATTAAGTAAGCCTTTCACTTAGTTCATCTTCGAACGAACAAATGCAGGCAATTCTGAAAAAGAGACTGCTGGGTGGAAACGAGCTTGTCAACGTATTCAGAGGCCCGCACTTCCCAGCACCGCAAGTTCGACTTCCGGCTTCAGCAGCCGCAGCTGTGCGTCGCCCGTGCGCTGCGCCTCTGCCATCATATAGTCGAAGTAGGTGGCGCGTACTGCTTTCAAGCCGGGATCGTAGAAACGGTTATCCAACTCGTGGGGATCGTTCTCCAGGTCGTACAGCTCACACAGATCGGTCAGATTCCACACCAGCTTCCAGCGCCCGTCGGTCACCATACGCGCCGAATAGTGACCGTACCAGTCGCCGTGGTACTCGGCGTAGTGCATTTCCCGGCCCCAGTAGTCGTTTCCTTGCACGAGGGGAAGTAGAGACTCACCGTGCAGGCCTTGCCCCATCATGCTCTCCTGTTTGTCCCCCGCCATCAAGTGCAGACATGTCGCGGTTACATCCATCAAATGCACGAACGCTGCGCTGCGTCTGGGCTGAGGCGTCCCCGGGGCTTTGACCAACAGGGGGATGCGGTAGATTTCATCATACATATACGCGCCTTTATTCATCAACCCGTGGGACCCGGCCATGTCACCATGATCCGCCGTAAAGATGATGGCGGTACTGTCGTATAGGCCCTGCTGCTTGAGTGTAGCAACGACCTCGCCTACCATCCGGTCGATCAACTCAATGTAGGTAAAGCAGCACGCCAGTAACGCCTTCAGCTCCTGGTCCTGTTCCTCAGAGGAAAGACCACCGGCACTTGCCTCGTCCAACAAGCGTATCTTTCTCTGGTTGACCGGTTTTCCGTCAAAAGTGTCGTAGCGATTGCCCCACATCTCAATGTCAGCCGGATCGTATCGTATGCCCCACTCCTCCGGAACCATCCAGGGAAAGTGAGGACCGGGGAAGGAGCAGGTTGCAAAAAAGGGCCTTGACTTGTCCCGCGTTTGCAAAAAATGCTGAGTGTAGCGGGCCGCGGCCACATCGGGAAACCCCTCCATCCCCACGTCCAGCGTGCCCGCGGCCCCGCGCCCCACGCTCTGAACAAGAGGGGCGATCTGCCTTTTATTGTTCCAGTTCGTGGTGTCCAGAAAGACGGGCCCGCCTTCGTGTGGCTCGTCTTGCGTATGGTGAAAACGGGAGTCGAACAGATCCTGCGCCGGGCCGAGGTGCCACTTGCCAAACCAGGCCGACTCATAGTCGCTTTCCTCGTCGATCCAGTCCTGCAACATTGTCATGTCCGGCCGCATATGTTCGCAGTAGGAATAGTGCGGCGTCGAGTTGTTGAACATGTGGTGGGCGTGCGGGTAGAGTCCGGTCAGCAGGCTGGCCCGGGCAGGCGAGCAGAGAGCTATGGGCGTATACGCCCGTTCGAACAGACAGGAATCCCCGGCCAGTTCCGTGATATTCGGCGTACGAACCTGCGTCTCCCGGTAACAGGTCAACAGATCAAACCGCAACTGGTCAAAAAGGAAGATCAGAACGTTGGGTTTGCTTGCGTTGGCCATACAAGTTGTCTCTGACGTATTCACCATCGAGCGAGCACAGGCGTGCACTTGCTGAGCAGTGACGACTCTACTGGAACCAGCTCTTCGTTGGAATCAGAGGGCGGCCGCTCCCTGCGCCGCAATTTCGACTTGCGGCAGCAGCAGCCGCAGCTGCGCGTCGTCCGTGCGTTGCGCCTCCGCCATCAGATAATCGAAGCAGCTGGCGCTCACTTCCTCGTATTCGGGAACGTAGAAGCAATTGCTTAGCTCGTGGGGATCGTTTTCCATATCATACAATTCGCACAGATCGGTCAGATTCCACACCAGTTTCCAACGGCCGTCAGTCACCATCCGCGCCGAGTAGTGACCGTACCAGTCGCCGTGGTATTCGGCGTAGTGCATTGCCCGGCCCCAGTCGTCGTTTCCCTGCACGAGGGGAAGCAGTGACTCGCCGTGCAGGCCTTGCCCCATCATGCTCTCCTGTTTGTCCCCTGCTATCAAATGCAGACAGGTAGCCGTTACATCCATCAAATGCACAAACGCTTCGCTGCGCCTGGGTTGAGGCGTCCCCGGGGCTTTGACTAGGAGAGGGATGCGGTATATCTCGTCATACATGTACGCGCCCTTGTTCATCATGCCATGCGACCCCGCCATGTCGCCGTGATCAGCGGTGAAAATTATGGCCGTCTCCTCGTACAAACCAGCATCCTTGAGTGTTGCTACCACTTCGCCTACCATATGGTCGATCAGCTCCAGATAGGAGAAACAACAGGCCAGCAACTCCTTCAACTCCTGATCCTTCCTCTCCTGCGTCTGCCGGACCGCCCCATCAGGCAACGGCCGCGCGGCGGACTTTACGAGATCGTCCCCGCGAACGTCCTGCATCAGGCGCAGCTTTCTCTGGTTAGTCGGTTTCCCCTCAAAAGTGTCATAACGATTCGGCCACATTTCGATGTCATCCGGGTCGTAACGAATACCCCATTCGTCTGGGACCATCCAGGGGCTGTGCGGCCCTGGGAACGAGCAGGTCAGGAAGAACGGCCTCGTCGCGTCGCGGTTGCGCAGAAACTCCTGCGAGTATCGGGCCGCAACCACATCGGGAAAGCCTTCCAGCCCAACATCCAGCGTGCCAGCCCTGCCGCCCCCGACGCTTTCTACCAGGGGCGCTATGCCCGTATTGGGATGCCAGTGGGAACTGTTCAGAAACTCAGGGCCGCCTTCGTATGGCTTCTGCGTATGATGGAAACGGGAGTCAAACAGGTCTTGGGCCGGGCCGACATGCCACTTCCCAAACCAGGCCGACTCATAGTCGCTCTCCTCGTCGATCCAGTCCTGTATCATCGCCACGCCGGGCCGCAAATGCTCGCAATAGGAATACCGCGGCGTCGAATTGTTAAACATGTGGTGGCTATGGGGATACAGCCCCGTCAGAAGACTGGCCCGGGCTGGTGAGCAGATAGCGCAGGGCGTATAGGCCCGCTCGAAAACACAGGAATCCTGCGCCAGGGCAGAAATGTTCGGTGTGCGCACGATCGTCTCGGCATAGCAGGACAGGAGATCGATGCGCAACTGGTCACACAAAAAAACCAGGACATTGGGCTTACTCTCGCTGGCCATTCGATTCTCCTTGCTAGCTTAGAGGGTATAGCGCGCGCCAGCAGATTCAGTTGAGAGAACGATGTCTGACAAAACCCACTTGGCAGTAATTCTGTACTGTCTATCTGTCCCAAGGAAACAAGCAAGTTGGCCTGTTGGCATAACGAGTCATCCGGATCTGAAGTCTGCTGCCGCAGCCCGGACCTAGCCGCACGGTAAAGCTGTCGCCATCAATGGCGGTCGTTTCTCCGTTGTGGACTACGCTCTCGAACCGATGCTCGCCGTAGGCGCCCCCTTGGACGACAACATTGCGCGACGCAAGCTGGTCAGTATTAACCAACGTCAACGTCATCGCGTCGTCACTCAAGTTTTCGACCAGCGCGCCAACGTCTTCTGGTATGCCGGCCCTCTGCCGCGTCGGATTGAAGTAGCGCACGCGACAGTGGAGAGGAAAGCCCAGCCGCTCCGTGGGCAGGCCGCCCAGCATAAGCTCGGTCAGCCGGCTCACCATCGCTGGATTGAAGCCATTCATGTCGTCAGACATGCGCGTATCCGGCGAAGTGCTGTCGGAGCGCACCTTGCCAATTCTCTCTCGCACCTCTGCCAGATCTTCCTGCAGCGCAGTGACCGGATACTCCGGGTTGTCTCCTTCTAGGAAACGTACCCACTCGTTCTCCTGCACGCGCGGCAAGTCCGCCCTGTCCATTGACCAGTAATACACCTCCAGCGCCCCCGTGTCGAACGGCTCCGGCGTGTAGTCGTACCAGCCTTCGTCTCCGTGCATGTGAGGGTAAAGTGTCTGCCCCTCACTGATCTTACTGTTTGCGTTGACGTTGTCGATGACGCCGCGCCACGTGTCCACATAACGCTGGTCGCCGGTCATCATCAGCCCATTGCCAAAGCCGTAGTGCACACGGTTCAGGAAGAACGGCCGGTGCGCCAGTTCCCCCGTCTGCGGCACCGTTACAGTGAATCCCCAGCCGTAGACACCGCCGTACCACTTGCCGTCACACGCGCCCCCGATACTGCCGTCCAGCCCGATATTGGTGGGGACAATTCCGTTGTTGTCAGCAGTGCGCTGGCACCACGTATCGATGTAATCGACCAGCCATTCACTGTACTTGGAATCGCCGGTCTGCATGTAGGCGTTGAAGGCCAGCGTCGTGGTCGACAGATTGAGCGGGTGGTCGCCGACCACGTCGTTGTAGTCCTCAAAGTGGGCTAACATTTCGGCGTAGTTGCGTTCACCATGACCAGGTTTGAAGCGCCCTTCGATTTCAAGCGAATCGCCGGCCCAGTCGAGGCCGGTCGACTTCCTCATCAGTGGGCCTCGGCTGCCGTTGAACATGCTGCGAATGACGCGGTGTTCAGGGTCATAGTTGTGTGCTTGAGGATCGGTGCCCATATAGAATCCGGCAAAGCGTTCCATACGCTGGCGCGCCAGGTGGTTATACGGGTCCGACAACGGCTGTAGGAAAAAAACCGAGAAGCCCTCACCGTTGTGCATCCAGTCAAACATGACGGGAAACTCTTTGTAGTACATGCCGTCGCGGGCAAACGGCACCTCTACCGTCTTGGCCTCAGTGTACTGGCGCAGATGTCCCTCCCAGCCCTTCTTATAGAGCTCCAGAACATTGTCGGGCGCGCCCAGTGCGTGCAGCATGGTCCATCCCGCCAGATTTTCGGCGGCGTCATCCGGCCCGTCATCGCCTCCCCAGCGGGGAACACAAAGAAGATAGCCGCGCTCGTCAAAATAGCGGGCGTAGAACTCCTCGACGGCCGCAGTCTGGTTGCGGATCAATTCCCACTCCAGCAAGGCCCAGTACGGAGGGGGTGTGGGCGTGTCGATCGAGATTATCGATGTACGTTGGCTTGGCTCTGGCATGATCGGTTCAATCTTCCTCTTTTGTGTTCAGACCTCTGGTGCAAGACGGTCCAAGGCGATGAGTAACTGGTCAATTTCTTCAAGTGTGTTGAATGCGGCGATCCCAATACGCACGCCGCATATCTCTGGGCGGTACTTCACCACGATACCATAATCGTCCAGGAGGCGTTCGACAAGCAGCAAGCAGCGATCAGGAGTTCCTTCTTGTAGTTGAATTGTTGTGACGCTCGACGAGTGTTCCCATTTGCCTGGGCTGGCGACGCGGATTCCCGGCACACGGCGCAGACCGTCGTGCAACTGCTCGGTCAACGAGCGGCAACGCTCCTCTATCGTATCCAGACCGATACGTTGCACCGTTTCTACAGAAGCGCCGGCGCCAATGCGCAAGGAATAGTTGGCGGTTCCCAACTCGTTTAAAGCCGCAGCCGCCATCCGGCTGCCGTCTGGGCGGCCGTCGGCGCCACTGGGGAGAGGGAGGTGATACGGGTTGTATTCTTTCCTCCCCTCTTCGGAGATCACCAGAAAGCCGATCCCGGGCGGGCCCATCAGCCATTTATGGACCGATCCGCTGATGAACTCTGCGCCTATCTCTTGCGCATTGACATCAAACATACCAAGAGACTGGGCCGCGTCAACAAGTGTCTTGACGCCCCGCTTCCGGGCAAGGCCCACGGCTTCGGCTACAGGCAGCCGGCGCCCGTCAATGTTGGAGACATGGCTGATGACAAGGAGGCGGTGTGCCGGCGTGAGCATCCGGTCCAACTGCTCGAGAAAGTAGCCTGGTCCTTCGTAAGTCTGCGCACCGGGCTGGGTTGTCGGAATGGTGGTGACCTCCACACCGCAACCCTGGGACAGACCGCGCGCCGCACTGTGCGTACTGAGATGTTCGACGTCGGTCACCGCCAGCTTGTCGCCCGCCTGCCAGTCGAGACTCATGATGGCCAGGCGCGAGGCGGTCGTCGTATTGTAGACCCAGGCGACGTCCGCGGCCGGGACGCCCAAAAGCGCGGCGACGTGGTGGCGGGCCTTCTCAGCGCGCTCATAGAAGCGCACGCCAGGCTCTTTCCCGCGAATGGCGATGACCTCCTTATTCTCCTCCCGCAGCGCATCGGCAACAACTCGCTGGACCGACTGAAGAACCGGCCCGAAAGTGCAGCTATTCAGATAAATGTAGTTGCTGGCGAGGGGGATATCGGCGCGCAGTTGGCCGAGTGTGGAGATCTCGGGCTCGTCACGGTTGTTGTCCACTAGATCACTCGCAATTTCAAACGTTTATGGGCTTGGCGGTGGTGAGAAGGGGTACTCCGGGGCCAAACTATTGGTCTCGCAAAATCTATTTGGTTGGGTCCAGTGCATCCTGAAGCCCATCCCCCATCAGCGTAAAAGCGTACATCGCCAGCGCGATCATTAACCCTGGGAAAAAGGCCAGATACCAGTGCGACTGGATCGCGCTGAGATAGTCATTGAGCATACGCCCCCAGCTGGGAAGCGGTGGGTTTATGCCAATCCCCAGAAAGCTCAGGCCGGACTCGCCCAGAATCGCCCCGGGGATGCCCAAGGTCACGCTGACAATGATGGGGGACAGAGTGTTCGGCAGCAGATGTCGCATGATGATGCGATAATTGGGTACACCAATACAGGTCGCGGCCAGAACATAGTCCTGTTCGCGCAAGGAGAGGAACTGCCCCCGCACCAGGCGCGCAATGCCCATCCAGCCCGTGACGGCGAAGACGAAAAGGACGTTGCGAAAGCCCGGTCCCAGCACACTGATGATCAGGATGCCCAGCAGCAGATTGGGAACGGAGTTGATGATTTCAATGATACGAATGAGAACAAAGTCAACCGCGCCGCCGTACCAAGCCGCGGCCGCCCCATAAGGGAGTCCGATGCCAAGGGCGATGAAATTGCTGATAAAGCCGATCGCCAGCGAAATACGTGCGCCGTAGATGACGCGCGTCAGAATGTCGCGACCGAAGGGATCTGTGCCCATTGGATGTTCGAACGAGGGGAAAAGCCACGTTTTGTCGTATTGCTGGAAGTCGTAGCCTTCCGGCGCCAGCACATTGGCGAACAGGGCCAGGAAGATCAGGAGCAGGACGAAAGACAGGGATATCATGGCCAGCAGGTTGCGGGAGAATCGGCGTGCCGCGTCCCCCCACAGGTTGCGAGGCCGCGATTCAAGGTCGAGGGCCAGAGCAGCAGCCTTCGCGGAGGCGCTGTGGCGGTTATCATTTTGCTTCGTGGAGGAGGTGGAAATTGTAAATCTCCTTCGCGCCAATTGGCAGCGTTAACGCATCTTACATTCCGCCGCCGACACGTATGCGCGGATCGACCACGCCGTAGAGCAGGTCGGTCACGAGGTAGGCGATGGCAATGGCAAAGGTCCACAGCAGGATCAACGCCATGATCACCGGGTAGTCCCGGTTATAAAGCGCCAGTGTTATTTGGCCGCCAATGCCTGGTATGCGGAAAATCGCTTCTATGAAGAACGAACCCAGCAACAGGTTGACTATCATCGGCCCCAGTAGTGTGATCAGTGGCAGCGACGCCGCGCGGAAAGCATGCCGCATCACCACCGCCCGTTCCCGCAGCCCCTTGGCCCTTGCAGTGCGCACATACTCCGCCTGCATCGCGTCCACCATGCTGGAACGCGTGAAGCGGGCCATGCCGCCGATCTGGCCGAGCGCATAGACAGCGGTGGGCAGGATCCACTGATTGGGTTCTCCCCAGCCGCCGGAAGGCAGCCAGCGCAAAACCACCGCAAAAATGATGATGCTCATAATGGCGACAACGAAGACCGGTGTGACAAAGGTTGTGATTACCACAACGTTGGTGAGATAGTCTAACCAGGTATTGGGGCGCAGCGCGGCCAGAATTCCCAGACCAATGCCGATCGGTATTCCAATCGCCATCGCCGAAAGTCCCAGTTGCGCAGTTGCGGGCCAGGAGCGGCTGATAAAATCCGTGACCGGCTCCCCATACCTGAAGGAGATGCCAAAGTCGCCGCGCAGCGCTGCCCACATGTAGCGGAAATACTGTACATACAGCGGTTTGTCAAGGCCGTACTTGGCCATCAACTGCTCGCGGATGTGTTCAGGGATTTCCCTGAACTCGGATGTCGTCGGCATGGCGTCGAACGGGCCGCCCGGAATAGAGTGGATCATGAGAAAAATCATGATCGATACGATAAACAGGACGCCAATGATGCCAGCGAAGCGTCCCAGCACATAGCGCGCCATCCGGGCCTCCGTCTATTGAGAGGAGAGATAAAGGCAGCTGGTCATGCAAAGCTCACGGATACGACTTGACGGCGGACAAAGGGGTCAGACCTGGAGGAGTGAGAATGGAAGAACCCATCTCACTCCTCCAGCCCGTTTTACTTATTCTGTAATGTAGGCGCTATCCAGGAGCATCATGTTATAGACGCCAAGTGTGCCATCGTCTGTGAGGGTCAGCCCTGAGACATAGTCCTTATAAAGGACAGCCTGCACCGGGTTCATGACGAATACGCCGATCGCGTCACGCGCCAGGATCTTGAGGGCGTCGTGGTAGAGGTCGCAGCGCTCGGTCGACATCGCCATTGGGCGGGCCGTGTCGATCAGGTTGCGGTACTCCTCGTCGGTCCAGCCGGTAAAGTAGGAGGCCGCGGGGTCGTCCCACCAGTCTACGAAGTTGCTCGGATCGATGAAGTCCGCGCCCCAGCGATTGAGGGCGACTTTCAACTCGCCGTTGCGCATCTGGTCGACATAGTAGGCGCGCTCGACGTTCTGCGGCGTGAGTGAAACGCCCAGGTTGTCGGCCAACATACGCTGGATCGCCTCGGCCTCGCGGATGAACTCACCTTCCTTGGTGTAGATCGTCAGCTCGGGGAAGCCCTCGCCGCCGGGATAGCCGGCCTGCGCCATCAGGTCTGCAGCCAGTTCAGGATCGTAGTTCTGGAATGCAATCAGCTCGGGGTCGTCATTGCGCTCGCAAGGGAAGTCCTTGGGCAGGAAGCCGTGCGCGGGGATGCAGGTTCCGCGCATAACGTTGTCACACAGGGACGTGCGGTCTACGGCGTGCGCGAAAGCCTGGCGCACAAGGATGTTGTCAAAGGGCGGTGTGCGCTGGTTCATGTAGATATAGACACCGCGATTCATCACGCTGATGTAGGCCTCTTGGCTCAGTTGCGGATCAGCAAGCACCTGTACAAGGTCATCGCCGGTCACGCCGACCCCGCCATCGATATCGCCGGCCTGATACATTTGCAGCAGCGGCGCGCCGACTTCGGGGATGATCACCTGAACCCGCTGTTCAAATGTCGCCGGGTAGGGGCCCGTGTAGTGCGGATTGGGCGTGAAGATCACGTTCTTGCCTCGGTTCCACTCAGCAATGCGGTAGGGACCGTTGCTGGGCGCCGTCGCGGGATCGTTGGCCCAGTCGTCACCGTGCTCCTCCACCATGTGGCGCGGAACCGGCGCCGCGTGCCAGTTGATCTTGAACATGTAGTAGGGGATCGGCACCTTAGTGGTCAGCGAGAAGGTGTAGTCGTCGATCAGCTTGACACCCAGCTCTTCGACGTCGACCTCGCCTTTGTTGTAGGCTTCGCCGTTCTCAAGATCGAAGAGGAACCAGGCGTACACGTTGGCCATCTCGGGGTTGAGATAGCGACGGAAACTGTAGACCCAGTCCTCGGCGGTAACCGGAACGCCGTCGCTCCACATGGCGTCCTGGCGCAGGTGGAAGGTCCACGTGCGGCCATCGTCAGAAAGCTCCCAGCTGTCGGCCGCGGCCGGGTGCCAATCGCCCTCCGGACCCATCTTGGCCAGCTGCTCGATCGTCGCCTCATAGGCGAAGCCTTCGTACTCATTGCGCATCGTGTCGAAGTGTTTGCCTTCAATGCCCGCAGAGCGGAACACCTGCTTGTCAAGAGGCGCAGCGTCGTCCGGCAAAGTAACGCCGCCGGTGCTGACAACCTCCATCATTTCCTCTTCGGCCATTTCTGATGCCGGCGCGGCGGGTGCAACACAGCCCGTCACCAGTATCAGAACGGCCAAAAACGCGAAAATCGGAGTGAATCTCTTCATAACGTTCGTTCTCCTTGTTAGGTGGATGGGAAGAGAAGATATTCGGTTATTGTCTGTGGGATGTTGCAGAAAATCGCGCAAAGTATACCGCCAATAACTTGGCCGGTCAAAAATCTGAGGTCCTCGCGCGGACTGTCCTTCGGCTCGGCGATTCCAGAGCGGTTGAATCGATTACAATCGCGGCCTTTTCAGGTCTGCTCAAGCTAAGACTGAGTAAAATGGCTGCCCGATCACGTCATCGCCTGAAGACCCGTGACCAGCCGCTCCAGGTCGTCGCCACTGTTGAAGACGTGAGTGGATACGCGGATCATGGAGCCGTCCAGTTCCAACGGGGCGACGAGAACTTTTCGCTCTTTAAGGTGTTCCAGGATTTCCGCCGAACTGTAGCCACCGAGACTGAAGGTAACGATGCCCGACGACTTCTCGTAAGGAAGAGGCGTGTGCAGAGTCAGCCCCGGCACATCCCGGAGCGAGGACTTCATGCGGTCGGTGTAACCGGCGATATACGAGAACACCTTCTCCCAACCGATTTCTGACCAGCAGTCGAGTGCCTTGCCGAAGCCGATCTGGTCGGCCAGATTGCGCGTGCCAAACTCGAACCGTTTGGCTTCATCCAGCAGCGTGAGCCCGCCAACCAGGTCAAAGTCCTTCTGAGAGTGGGAGCCGATCCAGCTTGGCTGGATCCAGGGGATACGGTCTTTTCGGACGTAGAAGCCGCCGGTGCCTTGCGGCGCCATGATGTACTTGTGCCCGCTGAAAGCGTAGAAATCGCAGTCCAGCGCGCGCATGTCGACCGGGACGGCGCCATAGGCCTGGGCGCCGTCCAAGAGGACCGGCACACCTCGATCATGTGCCAGATCAACCAGCGCCCGCGCCGGCAGCCTCTGACCTGTCCGCCGGCAGACGTGGCTGATCGAAACGACCCGCGTGCGCTCATCCAGCAACCGCTCAAACTGCTCCAGCATCTGCTCCTCGTCGTGGACGACCTCCAGAAATCGCAACTCGATGCCGTAGCGGTGGACATGGCTGTACCAGGTGATCCGGTTGCCTGGATGTTCCTTGTCGCTCAAAATGACGTTGTCGCCCGGCTCCCAGTTGATGCCATTGGCTACGATATTGATGCCGATAGTCGTGTTCTCCCCCAACACGATCTCGTCGCTGTCAGCGTTCATCGACTGCGCGACCTTGTCGCGCGTCGCCTCGAATCCGTCCAACATCTTCTCGTGGATGCCCGGCGCGGCCCCACCCGAATTCTGGAAATGCGCCCAGCGGTTCGTTTCCTCGATCACCGGCTCCATCTTCGGCGAGAAGCCGCTGCTTTGGAAGTAGGCGTATTCATGCGTGATGGGTGTGAAGCGGCGAATGTCGGATAGTTGGATTGTCATCTCTTCTAGAGTGTCCTCAACTTGATGGTCTGTTCGGCGAAAAAGTTGTCGGGGCCTTGCAGGTATTGCAGCGAGCGACTGTCAGGAGATGACGTTCACCAAATGGTGGAACGATGTGCAGTCCGCCTCCCAATCTGAATCGGCTAAGTCGAAACTATGGGCTGCCCTTGGCGGGGCTGGCCCCACTTGCCAAGTACCCGGTTCGGGATTCCCGTCTCCAAAATCAAGAATTCTAACATCCCTGCCGAAGGATGGTGTGCTGGGCTTGTCATCCCGCCTTCCCTACTTCCGTCACGTGACATGTGACACCCTCCCGGTCCTACATGCGCACGGAGATGTACTGGGTGCCTCGCCGATTGGGGGCGCAAAATCACCAGATAATCTCTCGCAATGACCCGATAGTGGGACTAGAGGTTTCTCGCCTTCTACATCAAACTTGCTATTCTAGGCCCGAAAGTAACCTGTGAAGAGTCCTTTGGCGACTGCGAGTGGAATCCGTCCGTCCTATGCTATGAAGTTTGATTCTGAATGGTCCTTCCCATAATGGCAGCGAATGTGAATGGCCTGCAAGTTGTCAATGTCGTCTGAACCACCAAGGTATTTGGGGTAAATGTGATCGATGTGGATGTTCGCCGTTAACTCCTTGGGCAGTGGCTCATTGCAAAGAGGGCAGATGCCGTTCTGATCTGCTAGTAGCTTCGGCAAGTGGTGACGCTGGCCCGTGGGATTAGCATTTCGGCACGATTGGCAGTTCTTTATGTAAGAGTGTTCGTATGGAAAAACTTTTCCACATTTGTTGCATTCCTTATGGCCTTTAGGGAGAGTCATACATCTCCTCCAAATGATGTCTTCAAATTACAACGATCTGACTCTGCGATAAACACATCAGTTCGAAATTCATTAGGGCTCGCTGACACTTTCAAGGTGTGTCGAGAAGACAAGCCCTTCCGGCAGCGTTCGGTGAAAAGGCAGGATTTCAAAACGGGTTGAAGAGCCACTTCCCTGGGTAACTGCACGAAAAGCTGGGCCGGACGCTCCCCGAACACAGGTCGGGCACTCGTCCGGGAACAGGTAAACGCTCGTACGAGCGTTTACGAGCGTTTGCGAGAAAAAATTTTCAAGAGACAGAACAGCGCTTATCCACAATAATATAATAATTATATGATAACAGGAAACTCATGTGCGTTCAATTTGAAACCAAGAGTTTTCGCACGGGCTGTCCCCTGACACCGCAGGCGTCTCCCTCGCTCTATTGATACGCGCAAGCTCGTGGACCCGTTTGGGATCTACATTAGAAACGAAAGGGCGCTGGACCCCTGGCGCAGGGCCAAGCTCACAAAGCCTGATGACCCTTTACTACAGCCTAGCGTCGATTCCCCTTTTTAAAACTCGCGAGTCGATAGAATTGGGCACTCGCTACCCGCCCCGCTCAGGATATGAGTCTGACAACAGTACGGGGGGAACCAGAATGTTTCTGATGGAAGTACCGTCTATTAGTCCTTCCAACCTGCATTTCGCCAAATGGGAGAAGGTTACTGAGGCTCTTGTTAAGAGCACTTTGCCAAACACTCTCATCTCCGTTCATTGCCTATTCGGTAACCCTTTGGGTAAGAAAGTTTCTTACTTCAGGATCAGGGGACCGAGGCACTTGATTCTTGGAGGAAAAGTTGGATGCACACTCCCCGAATCCAGGCAGATTCTCAGGTACTCTCTGAGTATGCAGACGGTCCTTATTGCCTCTTTGAACTCACAACGAATGGTATTGACAATTAACTCCTTCAATTCCTCCATGCTAAAAGCAATGTCAGTCAAGTTTAGATCAGGAAGATCGAAAAAGCGTAAAGAGTCGTGGTGGTCATAGACGTAACCCCCATTTCTCAGAGGCGAAACTACTTCAGACGCGTACCCTGTAATCAACTGAGTTTGAGTTGCTAACCATACGCGAAATCTATCAGCCTCTGATGAAACTATGAATCCTTGACTGACTGGAACGGAACCATTCCCGAAGATTCTATTTGCAATGCTACGTAACCACTCGAGAATCTTCTCGGAAATACTTTGTTCGAATTCGCGTATGGTTTCCCTCATTTTTTCTTCCGTTTCACTCAAGATTTGACATGCTACCAAGATAAGGTTGTGTTTCTCAAGCAAGTCCCAGTAGCGTTTTCCTAAACTGACGGCACTTTGAGCGAGAAAGACTAACCCAACAATTTGGATTACAAACATCGGGACAACGAGGAATGGAATGAGGCCAGGGAAGAGTAAGCCTAAACCTACGAGCAGTCCCGTGATGACAAACGATAGCCCGCCTGCCAAGAGAATCCTCTTGATGACCTTACTAATCATCTGTTGCCTATTGATTTTTCCTTCAGCATATAGCAGTCCGCATTCAAGGCAAGTGATGAGACCGCTAATGATGACACCGATCATTGCGCCCTTCACCATGGCACCCAGAGTTTGACGGACAACGGAAAAAACAACGTCCGAACGGATTACCGCTTTCGCCGCAGCGATCTCTCCGCTCGTCATCGTCTTTGCCCCTCGCATATGGTTCAAGAGTCTGAATTCAAAAATCCCGTTATCGGCGGTGGTAGAGCCTCCCTGCGACCTAGGTATACGATGCGACCAATCCTTACCATCCAAGAAGCGGAGTATCTCGCTTTGCCCGCCCGCTCGTATCTGAGGCGGAATCGTCTCCCAGAGCCCTTTGGCCTGTAGGTGACCTTTCCATTCACCGCCTGCCCTGCTCAGGTAGGATGCCAATTCCGGTTCTAGGTTGACGAAGCGTAAGTGATAGGCAAAGGAGTTAAGCGTATGTCCCGCAACCCAAAGCAGCGGTGCTGTTCCCTCTTGCACCAGATCCTGCAACTGTGAGTTTTCAAGAAAAGGCCAGTTATTGTCATAGGGGCAGAGTTGAACGACTGTGGCCGGACGCAGCCCTGATGCTAGAGACAAAGAGATGCCGGTCATGCAGGCGTTCTTTAAGAACTGACGCCGGTTAGTTGGCATAAGCATAGGTTTTCCTCATCCTGGCGTGAATTATCAAATGACGGCCTTAGCGCCCGCTCGATGCAGGTTAGCCCAATGTCCAGTCTTTGAATCTCATTTGGCTGATTCACTTAGAACTTTTGTGTCGGCACGATCGAGGATGCTCTTTTCGTTTCAAGACCACCTTACTCGACGACTGCGTAAAGGAGTTGTCGCAGTTTTTTCCCTGCCTCAATTGCAATGAGTAGCCTGTAAGTTCCTGATGTTGGCCGCTCGACCGTGTTTCTTTGGAACGATGCGATCAACATGGATTTCTGTTAATTTCACCAAAGACAGCGGGCCCAGGTAATTCGGGCAAATTTGTTTCTGGTTTGACACTAATGTGGATTAAGTGTAGGCGAAGACCTGGTGGCTTGGCACCATCTCAATGTACTTGTCCCGCTCCTCCGCATAGGCTTCCCCCAAGATTCGGGCAGAGAAAGGCCTGCCGCTGCAGCGGCAGGCGTATTTGTAGGCGTTGGGTGTCAGGCGGCGGATGTCGGAGAGTTTGACTGTCATTGGGGTTGGCGTTTCCTTGACGGTGTTTGTCTGTTCGGTGAGCTGGTTTTTGGGGGTTTGTGGGTGGAGGGGTAGGGGGCAAATGAAGTGCGAAAAGGAATGACCTCTCATAGTTCTGGCACTTCTTTCCCAGATCACACACTTCTGATATAGCAAATCTAACCCCGAAATATTATCCCCTTGAGTCTTGATGCCCTTTCGGCTAGTTCTCGCACTTCACCCACCTGTGCTTCTAGTACATTCAGACGCTGCAATATATTTTCAGTGTCGGAGCTTGTCTCAGAAGTGAATTCCTTCTCCAAACTATCCATGCGCTGGACCAAGGCTCCACGAAGTTCTGCCCCAACTTGCTCTGTGGTTGCTTTAGTACCATTGGTGATATTCTCCTCCAAAGTGTCTATACGTTGAATTAGCGCACCTCGCAGTTCAGCACCGGCGCGTCCAGTAGCGGACTCTGTTTCGGAAGTAACCTCGCTTCCCAATTTGTCTATGTGCTGTATCAGCGCGGACTGCAGTTCTTTCCCAACCTGTTCTGTTGTGGTCTGGGTATTCTCTATCAGATCCTTTCTTAGACCGTCCATTCGTTGAGAAAGAGCTGTTCGCATCTCTGTTAGCAGCTCTCTTATCTCTGATGTTCTCAAAGCGTCAATGACGCGACCGCTTAAGTCTACCAAGGACCCAATTTCAACAACAAGCTTTTCAACAGAATCTTGAAGCAATTGCGATCGTTTGCCATTCTCGTCCAAAAGTTGTGCTGCTGTCTTCATATGTCCCAACTCTTCGGCAATCCGCAAGATGCTTTCTTCCGCTTCCAGGATCGTGTCGCTAATGTCGTCATTCGATTCTTGTGTCATCCTGTCCTCCTAGCGGCTTCAAACTGTAGAACCCGCTGATCTCTCTAACCGACTCAACCACATTGGAAGATATTGCGTCGAGGGCAGCAAGCCGCACGCGATCGCCATGACTTTGCCCTACCCGAAGGAGATGGCGCGCAAAGTTCAACCCATCCTCTCCAGCAAACATGGATCTGGCAACACTGCTCACGGCGCCAGGGCGCCAGCGCAGGATGTCCTGAATTAGCTCAAGCCGAATCCAATCCATATCTAACCCTTCATTACTTGCCCATACGTAGAGGGTCTCCGACTCTCCTACCACGCTCCGTTCAGTTTCCCATGGGCTCGCCGCGCGGGCGCATACTGAGAGGTACCTTAACGCGACGTTTTCTGGGTCGGCTTCTAACATTCGACGCGCCGTGCCAATAAGACCTCGCATTATCCCCAACTCATCCCCTTCCTTGCGGTTTTCCAAATCCACTAACACCTCGCGGATTCCAGTTAACCCGACCTGCTCAAATGACTTTCGTCGCCAACTGTTGAGTCTTTCAGTGAAGGGCGATTCTTCCAGGTAAGCCAAAATCGAGGCTCGGAAACTGTCGCTGCTTTCGTATTCCCTACACATTTGTACCATGTTACGGATAGCTTCTTTCCTCTTTCTTACAACTGCGTCGTATATGAAGTCAACCAAGACCTCTATCGCCTGTTCGCCTGCCTCCAAAGAGCTGTCGGCACTTACTAGGCTCAACTGTTCCTGCACGTAGTTCTGGAACTTGTATTTGGCAAGGTAAGAAGATAAGCACTGGCGAATCTTGTCAACGTTCCAGTCTCCTGTTTCGACCAAGAACCACCCTTCTTGCTTCGGCTCCAACTCCACATATTTCACTGTGTAGTCCTTAATGACGCCAAGAATTCTAAGACGATAAATGCACTTTTCCTTCTGGCCACAATCTTCTTCGCCTCGAAAGGGAATTTGGACAGTTTTCACGCCCTTACCTTTGCCACTCATCAGATACTTTTTCCAGAGATCAGATATATTGCCTTTCTCTTCTTCCCGGCTCTTGAACGAATTCAGCAGAAAATACAATGGAACTAGAACATCCGTCTGATTGCCTTGTCTCTGCATTTTTTCTAGCGTTTTACTGGCTTCTGAGTGGTCTGGCTGGTCAAGAATTTCCTTTATTGCCTTTTCCGACCCTGCATCAATATATAAAATAGTACAGTAGGACTTTTCTCCGTCTCGGCCTGCGCGACCCGCCTCCTGGTAGAATTGTTCCACTGAAGCCGGCATTACATAGTGAATAGTGTATCTAATGTTTCTCTTATCTATTCCCATTCCAAAAGACTTGGTCGTCACCATTTCTCGAATTTCGTTGTGGGAAAACTTGCGCTGCAATTCTCGTTTGTGCTTTTTCCAAAATTCACGCAATTCGCTGATGGAAGAAGCAGGCTTCCCACTCTGTTGGATAGGCCCCCAATCCGTGGGAAAGTTTCTGGGCATCCTACCGCCGTAGTAGTTTTTGTGGCCCAGTCCTTTGGCAACTTCTGCAATGCCCTTTCTGCCGTCAATATGAGGGCAAAACACAAGACCACTGTACGTTTCTTCGTCATTCAATTCATCGAACTCTGCCGATTCAAGTTTCCAATGTTTGGGCAATTCCTCCCGAATCAGGTCCAATTCCTGTGAGCGGCTCGTTAATGAGATCTTTCGAACCGTAAAGTCCAACTCCTGACGGTCAAAGCTTTCTGGACGGATTATAGCTTCCTCGGATTTAATTCCCAGTTCCGCCTGCATATCCTCCAGTACAGCGTAAGAAGCTGTTCCAGTTAGGGCTGCCAAATTGGGCAATGCCCCAGTATTGCGGTCCCTGCAGTATCGCTGCAAGTTAAGTGGGAGGTTCAAATATGCAGGTCGAAAGTCGTGCCCCCACTCTGACAAGCAGTGGGCTTCGTCCAGTGCTACTAGCGGTATGGGAACACGATCCGTGACCTTCTGAATTTCGTCCCGAAACTTTTCAGACTGGAGACGCTCTGGGGAAACAAAGACATAATGTAATGCCCCGTCGGCCATGTCCTGCAGTGTTCGTTCAATATCTTCAGTCTGACTCGAGATTCCTTCCGCTTTGTCTATGCACAACTCTTTCAAACTGCGGACTTGGTCATCCATGAGTGAGATTATAGGATCGACAACCACAGTCATTCCAGGCTGCAGCATTCCAGCAAATTGATAGATTAGCGACTTACCTCCTCCTGTGGGCAGAAGCACGATCGTGTGATCGCCTCTCAGTAGACGAGCTATAGATGACGCCTGGCCATCTTTAAACTTCCTTTTTCGAAACACTAACTGAAGGAAGCGCGTAAGAACATTTTCTGAGAGCTGGATATCGTTCTTTGGCTGATTATTTGTCCCGGGAGTCCATAGTAAGGCCCGATCAGTGCGACTACCTATGGCACGTCTGATTCGTAGTGCATTAGAGGTCAGGCAAGGCGCCAGTTGTTCCAGTCGAGGACCGCAGTGCCCTTCTCCTAAGAGTAGGCTGTTTGAAATAACAGCATCGTATTCGCCATCCGGCCGATCAACGAATCTCACATGGTGGTCAGCGTTGCCAATCCCCTTCCCTCCTATCACTTCCAACCGGATGTCTGGAGGACCAACACTCAAATGTGGATGGACTGTCATGGTGATTTCCCAGAGTTCCCTTAGCATCTGGAAGGCGTCAGCTACAACTGGGATGTCTTCCTCAATGGCCAAGATCCTTTGCGGTCGAGAAACGTCCAGAGCACCATGGCGAAACATCCTTACCAATCCTCGCATACATTTCTGCAACGCAAGAGGTCGGAGCAACAGATGCCAGGCTGCACGATGAATCAGCGAAGATTCCAGTGCGTTTTTTGCCGAACCCAGATGTGCCTTTACTTCGAGTGATTGGAGTTCTTCCCCCTGGGCATCAGCCCATGCTGTACGAAGCCAATCATCAAGGCGGGAACGAACCTTCTCAGCCTCAACTCTCAATACCTTCCATCCTCCTGCCTGCAAGGTACTGTCGCGAAATCTGTCCTTACTACGCTGGGATGGTTCAAGGTGCTGGTTGCCGTCGACTTCGATCACCCATCGAAGTCGACTCATTTGAACCGCAAAGTCCACCCGATTGTCGGATAACGCGGTTGCTGCACCCCCACCCACCAAGTCTGTAATCAGGGCCTGTCGTTGAACGGCCCCACTTGCACTAGGCCCTAATTTGGCAATTAGGCCTGCATACAAGGCCTCTTCTTCTGGACTACATATGTCCTGCAAGTCAGCCGGAAGAATCTGCCTAGGCGCTGAGCAGTCATCTTTCCACGGAAGGTCCAGCAAATCTCTTGCCGACTCCAGCAGTTGGAATATGCTTCCTTCAGGCCATAGGCACTCTTTAATTGTGAATCTGATCTCTCTTTTGTCTGATTCTTCCCAACGCAGAAACTCGCTACCTAGGCCAGAAAGGAGGACTCGCTCCCAGTCTGGATCCACATATGTAGGATTGCCGCGGGCGACAATTTTGTCGCAGACGGCAGTAATTGCCGCCAAAGCGGGGTCGTCAGTCTCGATAAAATCATGATAATCTGATTCGATAACTCCGTTCGCGTTTAATTGAAGCAACTCGTCCAACTGGGAGCGCCATTCTTCCTGTCCCAGATTGTCCAGAGAATCCCAAATGCCCAAACGACCTGAAGCCGTATACCGTAATCTATTCATATCTATCAGACTATCCTCTACTCGCTTGTCCCTTCGAAATTCCACTTAGACCAGGAAGGGGAAATCCTGGTGGCTGCCCTTGATGACGATATTCCAACATTATTGAGAATAGAGAAATGTCATTGACCCCTTGTCAGTTTAATCCAAACAACCGCGAACACGTGGGATCCCTTTGTTCCGCCGGCATTCGCCGTATTGCGTTCAATTCCAGACAAAACGGGAACCATTAGCGCGGAGAGCGGGCCGGTTTTCCCGAAAGTCTCTGCTTAGACTGCCATAATCGGGGACGTCTCAAAGGTTTCCTTCCATCCCTTCGCAGGTCACCGCCCTTCCTACAAACGTCAATGAGTCCTATTAATGTGGAATCCAAATGGGAATAGAAGTTTACAATTGCTGCAGACGCTGGCTTTGCTTCTGCGTTCCCGCTTTGTAGACGGCGCGAAAATTCGTGGTCTCAAATGGAACTTACCTCAGAATGCACGCGAAGAACGTCTACGGCGACGTTGTATTTTTATGAAATTACTCATAATAAATGTCCGCAATGTCCGCTCAAACGCAGTTTTTCGTTCGATTTCCGGGTGTTCCAGGCCATTATTCGATGTAGGTGTGCGGATTGGGCAGTGCCGCCAAGCTTCGCGACTGGCGCTTTTGGATCCAAGAATGGCACGGCACTGTGGTGCGCGGGCTGGATTACTGAAAGTTTCCTGGCGAATTCACGATCATTTGGGACGGCGCCATCCGGCATCGAGAAGAGTCCGTACTGGCTGCCGGCACCAGACTCGGTTTCACTCTCATCCCACTGCCTGCCTACAGTCCTGACCTCAACCCGATCGGGAATCTCTTGGGGTGGATGCGAGAAGAAGCCACTCTCATCTGCTGCCATAAATCCAACCGTCGCAGATTCGATGTTTGCAAAGCTATTATCGACCGTATCAGTGCCCATACCTCCCAGGTCGTAACTCATGTACAGCCCAGACTTGAACTCTACCCTGAATACGAAGAACTCTTGGTATCAAAATGAAGTTACATAAGATTTCGTTGATTTTTGCAACGAATGTTGCGTCGGGCGCACGTCGTACGCTCGTACGAGAGATGCACGAGAGATCTACGAGAGTTTGCGTGAAAAAAATTTCGATAATCATAACAGCAATTATTAGAAATGATATAAGAATTATTTGACAATCGTTTATGGTAGAAGGCAAGCGAAATGGACCATCGGCTCGCGGCCCAATACCGTTTGTTCACCATCTTTCCCGCATTCGATTGCGCGGATCTTTCCTGCCTCACAGAAATTTCAACGGCTCTTAGTTGCTGCACTATCCAGATTCACAACGCTGGCGCCGCGCGCAGCCGAAATACAGGCATCCGGATGTAATGGTCTCGTTGCTCTGCGCTGCCCTCGCCCAAGATGCGGGCAGCGTAGCCGCTGCTCTGGAGGTAGGCGTACTCCTGCGCAGTTGGTGTTAAGCGGCGGACGTCGGACAGTTGCATTGTCATTTCGTCCGGAGTTTCCTCAATGTTATTGTCTTTTCTATAAAACGGTTTTCGGGGCCTTGCAGGTAGAGCAGCAGGCGGCCGTCCTCAGACTCCAGCGGCTGCCGCTCCACGCCGTCCACCTCGACATGGACGCGATCGCCCGGACTGTATCCTTGCACGACCAGCCCCTGGTAGCGGATAACGTAGGCGCGGATGGTAAGCTCGCCCGACTCAGAGAAGTACCGTACGTCGACGAAGCGCATGCTCTTGCTGTTGGCCTGCGCGACGAAGGGATGAGAAGCGCCCTCTTCCAGGCGAATTGTACAGGTTGCGCCCGGTTCGAGCCGGGGCAGGCTAAAGAATCGATTCCCGACGATGTGCGCCAGGTAGCGGCTCTCGCCAGCCGTTCCCTGTTCCGATTCGAGGCGCAGCGATGCGTAGTCCGGCTCCGGTGTTGACTCGAGCTCATCCGAAACTGCGCCTGCGCCCAGCGCGTCCGGCCCCTCCTGTTCAGGTGCCCCGACCGGGACCGCCGTTTCCACCATCAACTCCTCGATCGTCCTGCCCATCGGGTTGTGCGCCTGGATAGTCTTCCCTCCGTCGGTTACGCGGAACAGGACATCTTCGTAGTCCTGCATCCGCTGGTAGATCTCCCGCTGGGTCGCCTGCCAGAAGTTGAGACGCTCTGCGCGACGAATGCCGTAACACATCCAGTCGAATGTGCCGCGGCCGTTGTTGTAGCTGGGATCGACGGTGAACAGGGGGTGATACTGCAGTTGATATACGCCGTCCTGCAGACCGGAATCGGGATCCTGGTCTTTACTGTTGGGCCGCCCGTAGACAGCATCGATCACATCGGGCGGCGGATCGTACTCGTGCGTCATGTCCCAGCCTCGCAACTGACGGCCCTCCTCAGTTGTGCTGACGACGCCGTGGAACGGAAACCAGAAGCCGGTGCTTGCGATCGTCGGCGAGGTAAGCGTCTGGTAGGTGACCACCATGTCGCCCAACTGCGGGTTAGGCGTGCGGTCGCCATATTCCGCCATCAGATGAAAGTGGAAAGTACCCAGACCGAGGAAGTGAGGCACGGTCCGGTAGAGGTAGTCCATGGCGTCGATCATTTCGGGGTAGACGCTGTAGCCGCCGTGGCGGCCGCCGGTGTAAAGACGCACCCCCAGGTTTTTCTCCGATTCAATGACGTGGCGGGCCAGGTTGGCTCCCATCATATACTTGGGGGGCGACTCCTGGATGGCGTCGTTGTGCAGACCGATCTCGATGAACTCGTGCTTGGAGATCTCCCGTACCCACTCCTGGTCCATTTCGGCTGTGGTTGCCTCGGGAGAGATATTGACGTCGAGCAGCGTGTGCGTGGCCGGTATCAGATGCTCGCCCTGGTAACGGAGCATCGTCATGTCAACCGACTTATCCGGGTCGTGGCGGATATTCATGACGCCGTCGTAGCTGCCAAAAGTGCGCAGGCGCGTATCCCAGCTGTGCTTCTGCCCGCAAGACCAGAGCACGCCGCGCAGCTGGTAAAGCAGTGTCTCAGCCCAGTTGAACGGGTTGAACCAGCGCCGCACCTCCTCTGCGTTCAGATGGGCCTGCCAGATACCCCCCATATGCTCAAAGAGCGCGTTGGCGATGAAGAGGCTCTTTCTCGTCTGCACAATGCCGGCGCCTATCCGTTTCTGCGAGGCGGCATCCGGCCCTGAAAGGTCGCCACTGATCTCCAGCAGATCGGCCAGAACGGTGGCGTCGGCATTCGCTTCGGCAATGCAAGTGACGAAGCCGTTGAAGCCGGAGATGTACCACTCTTCCCACTTGGCGCGGTCGCCAAAGGGGCTGACTCTATTCCACTGCCATGCTGTGTAGCCGTCAATCCGCGCCAGTTCCAGGCTTTCAAGACCCAGCAGTTCAGGCGGCAAGTTGGTTGGCCCGCTCACGCACAGGAAGGCATCATCCCGCTGCAGCCAGCGTCCGATGGCCTCTATCGCTTCCTGGCTCAGGCTGTGGGCACTGGGCATGAAGAGGAGCGAGATGTCAGCCAGTTGGTCTGCCAGCCCGTCGTCTCCGATGAAACTGTGCTTGAGGTTGAAGCGGTTGAGGGAGGCTGAAACGGTGCTCGGCGCCAGATAGGCGTACTGTCCCTTGAGCCAGCTCTTTTCCTGTCCCCAAGCGTCCTCGAAAGTGTAGATGTCTCCTGCGCGCTGCGCCTCTACGGAGTTGGTGTGCCGCGTGTTTTCACTCCAGAGAATACCGATATTGGCAGTGAGTTTGGTTCGTTCGGATGGCACTGATGCGAGCTCCTCGGATGGATTAGACGCTTGCAGGCGTCCGGTCAGCGGTTACAGAAGGGAGTCTTGAGGCATATCCTTGATTCAGTTTTGCAGCGTCATCTTGGGGTCGAGCGCGTCGCGCAGACCGTCGCCCAGGAAATTGATGCACAAAAGGGTTGTAAAAAGAAACATGCCGGGAATGAGGGCCAGCCACGGCGCCGTCTCCATAAACTGCTGTGCGCCAATGAGCATCTGGCCCCAGGTCGGCGTCGGCGGTTGAACGCCCAATCCCAGATAACTGAGACTCGATTCTGCAATGATGGCAAAGCCCAGGGTAAGCGTGGCGTTGACGATTACCGGCGCAAGCGTACTGGGCAGGATATGGCGAAACACGATGCGGCTGTTTCGAGCCCCGGTCATATGGGCGGCCTCGACAAAGTCGCGCTGTTTGATGGAAAGGATGGTCCCGCGCACGATGCGAGCCAGTCCCATCCAGCTGAAGGCTGATAGGATCAGGATGATACTGAACACAGACCCGCCGCCATACCGAGACAGAATCAGCAGAAGAGGCAGACTGGGGATCGACAGCATGATGTCGGTAAAGCGCATGAGCACACTGTCGAGATGCCCGCCGAAATAGCCCGATGTCGAGCCAATCAGCACACCGATAAGCAGGCTGACCAGCGCCACACTGAAGCCGACAAAAAGCGAAACGCGACCCCCCACCATGATGCGCAGGGCGATATCTCTGCCCAGTTCATCGGTGCCGAAATAGTGTTCGGAAGAGGGCGCGATCAGCCTCGACCGTAGGTCCGTCTTGGAAATCGAGTATGTGGAGAATAGAGGCCCAGCCGACGAATAAAGGATGATCACCCCGAAGACGATAAGCGCAACGAGCGCGACGCGGTGACGGCGCAGACGCTGCCAGACATCCTGCCAGTATGTACGGGTCTGTTGTCCCTGGATCAACTCGCCTGCCATGTCAGCCCCCAGTTTCCAGGAAACTCAGTAAGTCCGCTTCGTTGGGGGCTTGAACAGTTTCGCCAAATCCAGTCGGTTGCACTCATGTGTAGACAACTCTGGGGTCGATGAAGGCATAGAGAATGTCGGCGGCGAGATTGAATAGGGCCACGAGAAAGGCGAAAATCAGGAAGACCGCCATGGCGATGTTGAAATCGTTGTTGATGAGTGAGTCGTAGATCAACCGCCCCATGCCCGGCCAGGAAAAGATCGTCTCGGTCAGCACCGCGCCGCTGATGAGGCCGGGAATGCTCAACGCGATCAGGGTGACCATGGGAATGAGTGCGTTCTTCAACGCGTGCCGAACGACCACCCTGCCCTCTGCCAGGCCCTTGGCCCGGGCGGTCCGCACATAGTCCTCGTGGATCACTTCCAGCATGCCGGATCGCATATAACGCATCCAACTCGCCATGCTGAACAAACTGAGCACGATGACCGGCATGATGGAATAGCGCAGGACCGTAAAGAGGCCGGCGTCCTGCTCCAAAGAGTAGTGGCCTCCCGGTGGCAGCAACTTCAACTGCACGGACAGTAGCAAAATCAGGATCAAGCCAAACCAGAAAACAGGCATAGCTATTCCGAAGAATGACACGAAAGAGAAAAAATAGTCCAGGATCGAGTACTGCCGCAGCGCAGTGTAGACACCGATAGGGATGGCAATCAGAAGGCTCAGGACAAGGCTGGAACCGGTAAGAATTAGCGTGTTCAGCAGCCGGTCAGGAATAATGGAGAGGACAGGTCGATGGTAGATGCGTGAGTAGCCCAGATTGCCTTGCACAACCTGCCACAGCCAGCGTCCGTACTGCTCATAGATCGGCCGGTCGTAACCGTAAAGTTTCTTTATGTGTTCGACGTGTTCGGGCGAAATGTCCGGGTTGCCGGCCAGAAGCAGGTCGAGAGGATCACCCGGAGCCAGTTTGAGCATCCAGAAGACCGCCACCGTGATGAGCAACACCGTGGGGATCATCTGCAAAAGGCGGCGCAGAATGTACTGGCTCATGGGCGGAGAATAGGAGTGGCGTCGCTACCCGGCGGCCGCACGAGTTCCCGGCCGTCGGTCAAGAGTCCAAGGGGCAGGGCAGGCGGCGTTAAGCCACCCGCCCTGCATACAAATTTCAGATTCTACTCCAGTTCCCAGGTCTCTACATTCCAGCCGAGCATGGCCTGGTCAGCAGGCTGGTAGCCCTGCAACGATGTGTTAACGGTGGCCACGCGTACGTGCCAGTAGATCGGCAGCACGGGCAGCTCTTCGGCCCAGATGGCCTGCTGCTCGCGCAGGAGCTCGTAGCGCTTGTCCTGGTCGAGCTCGGCGTCGATCATGTCGATCAACTCTTTGTTGCGCTCGTTCTCAGCCCAGGTATTGCCCTCGGCGAAAAGCTGGTCCAACTGTGCGGCCGATTCGCCGGGATACCAGAAGCCGCGCGGTTCGACCCTGGCGTTGAAGACCCAGCGCCAGATCGCGATGCCCTCGAAGTTGGGCGGGTCAAAGAGCGTCTCAGAGAAGAGCAGACGCGCCGACACGGGGTTGACCTCGGTCGTAATGCCAATCTCCTGCCACTGTGCCTGGACCAGCGCCGCCACCTGTTCGCGCGTGCGGTCACCGGAAATCGTGGTTATTGGAACCTCCAGGAGGTTGCCGTCGCTGTCAGCCAGCTGCCCGTCGGCGTTCGGCGTGTAGCCGGCTTCGGCCAGCAGTCGAAGCGCCTCGTCAGGATCGTAGTTGTACTGGCGCACGTCCGGGTTGTAAGCCGGATGCGAAGAGTTGATCCAGGAGTGAGCCGGCGGCTGCTGCCCCTTGAAAAGGGCATCGTTGATTGCGTCGCGATCTACTGCGGTCAGAACGGCCTGACGCACCAGTTTGTCGCTCAAAGGAGGACGGTTGACCTGGATCGTGGCATGCTCCAGCCACAGGGCCGGCACAAAGATGGGGTCGACATCAGGGGCCGAATCCATGGCGTTCGCCTGTTCCAGCGAGAGCCAGCCGTCGGTAAGATGTACCTGGCCGCTGGCGACGCTGACCGCAAGACTGTTCAGGTCGGGGATGATGCGGTAAAGGACCTCATCGATCGAGGGCTCTTCGCCGATGTTGAAGTGGGGGTTGCGGACCAGGCGGATATGGCTGCCCGGCACCCACTCTTCCATCATGTAGGGCCCATTTACAACCGGTTTGATCGAGACCTGCTCGATGTTGCCGAAGTTTTCCCAGACGTTGCCACTCTTGGCCTTGGCCTCTTCCCACAGCGGCCGGTAGACATGCTCCGGAATCACGTGCGTGCGCACTTCCTGGTCCGGGAACAGGTTGATGCCGCGATAGTGGAGGATCGCAGTGTAGTCGTCAACGATCTCAATGCTTTCGACCGGGAAACTCTCGGAGTAGTAAATGTAGTTGGGATCCGAGGTGATCTCGAAGGCCATGGCAAGATCGTGGACGGTGATCTCCTCGCCGTCGGACCACTTGAGCCCCTGCCGGAAGTTGTAGGTCACCTGCATGGTGCCCGCCTCTTCGTCAACGACCCAGGTGCCGTCAGCCTGGCTGGGAAGCGACTCCAGGATTTCGGCGAAGGGTTGGTTGTCGCCGCCGAAGGAAATGGGTTTGCGCCACATGAAGGACATGACGTCCGAGCCGGTACGCGTCGAGCCCCACATGACAAAGACGTTTTCGGGCTCCTGCGAGGTGCCGACGACCAGTGTCTTGGCGCCTTCCTCTTCCATCATTTCGCCGGCAGGCGCCGCGGCGACACAGCCGACAATGAGAAGGCTGAAGATGAGGATGGCCATGTAAACTGCGTAGCGTTTCATGGTTTTGTCTCCTGTTGAGGATGATGTGGTGTTTGGTTAGACGAATGCGTGGGCCGAGGCGCGCCAAAGGGAGGACGGGATGGAGCACCCTGTTTGAGCACTTCTACTGCAAAAAAGAAGATGGAACGGAGCGGATTTTACCGCAGGTTCAGCACTCAGGAGAAATTCTGACCTCAGTGGATCAGGATGAAGTATTCGGGCTGGTAATGATGGACTACTGCAGCAGAATATATGGAGGGAATTGGAGGTTCGCGGTCATGTTCGCCAAAGCAACTGTCACATTCCCGGCTGCACCTGCAACACGGTCACGCCCATTTCAATATACTTGTCCCGCTGATCTTCCGTGGCCGCTCCAAGGCTCACCTGAACCGTGCTGTCCCGCGTCTGCTCAAGCACGTGGCCGATGCACTCGTCAACCGTCTTGAACGGACTGTGAGGCAGGCTCTCCATACTGAAACGCAGGTCGTTCGGTCCAAATGCCAGCAGATCGACGCCCGGCTTTGCCAGCTTGCTGGCGTTGATAACAGCCTCAACCGTCTCCAGCTGAATGGCGAGAATGCCGTTGCTGTTCCACCAGTCGGCATATGCGAGGCGGTCGATGGAGGCCGGGTCGGTCGGCTCGCCGAAGGCACTGAGATTGCGGCGGTTGACTCCACCCGAGCTGCGGCGCCCCACCTGCGGATAGTAGAAGTAGGAGATGGCTTCGTCTACCTCTGCCGTCGTTTGCACCTCAGGCACCATGATCCCTGTCGGACCCAGGTCGAGGAAGCGGCCAACCAGGTAGGCGTGCCGAGTATGTTGAATGCGGAACTGCACCGGGATCCCCAGCTTCTCGGCGTGACCGCAGAAGTTTTCCAGGTCGATTTCACAAAAGGCCGTGTGCTGGCTATCGACGTAGACGAAGCTGTAGTCGCCCTGCGCAAGCAGATCCTCGAGCTGGGTCTGATTGAAATAGACCTGGGCGCCAACCCCAAAGATCAGCTCTCCGCGATGTATTCGTTCTTTCAGATTTGAAACGTCTGCCATACCCTTACCTCCCCTCCCCTAAAATTGGTGGTCCAATATCGCTACCGGAGCTTAAAAGGCCCTCAGTATTCTCTTGGGCGGCGAAGGCTTCGTCCAGCCCTAGTTGCTGAGACGCGACGTCCAGAGTGGATAAGCCGGGTTCACCAGAACTGTGGGAAAGCATTAGGACAAAAGTGAGGACACATATTGCAATTAGCACTGCGCCACTCATACATCCTTTTTCCCCTTTCTGATTGGGGCCGGTCCGCTGTTCAGTGTTCACTGGTTTCTTAGCAACGGGAGACGGAGTGTGGCTCTCGGTTCTGTCCTTCCTTTCCTCTCTCTGTTCGGGCTCCTGATTCGTGGCGAGAGGAGGAGGTGGCTGCCCATCATTCGGTTCAAATGTGCTTCCTACTGCCTTCGCCTTCCTGCGTTCTCGCGATGGAGGCTCATGGTTTATTGAAGTCGAGGTCTGAAGGGGGCCCTCGTGGCTGGCAATGGTCGAATCCTTGGATTCGTCGTCTTTTCTCTCGCTGGGCGGAAACGGTGAACTACCAGATTGTAAGTCCTCCGGGCGCTCTGTCCTCCTATAAGACTGAGATTGGCTTGTATACTGGGGTATATAACTCGCTGGTGGTTCTTTTTCAAATCGATACCAAACTTCCCTAATGTCTATACAGTCCTCACATATCACTAACTCATTCACCAATATGGTATCGCCTTCGTACCACAGATGGCCACATTTGTCGCACAGGACCAATATTGAGTAGTCGTCAAGAAGAAATTCCTCGAGCATATTGCAATGTCCGCAAATGACCGGTTCGTCCGATGCTCGAATGATTCTCCATTCCTCCTCCGATATTTCCCATTCTTCTACCTTAAGGCCGCAGCTTGCGCAGTACGAAACCAATTTTGGTCCTCAGGGGAATGAGTGCTGCAAAAAGCCTATCTAATGTAGATCCCAAATGAGATCAAGAGTATTGGTCAAGGGCAGTAAAGTTGTGGCAGAACCATCTGAGAGACTCGAACTTAGCAAGGAAAGGAAGTCAAGATGGTTCGTCCAGATATGGAAAAATGGGGTCAGACTTTGGCTGACCTGCGCGTTTTGTCGGTGGAAGCCAAGGATGCACGCAGCCGGGAACGTTTTTTGGCACTGTATATGATAGCCGATAAGCGAACGAGTGCCTGTGCCTGGGCACGAGAGACCGGACGCACCAAGGAGACAGTCCTCAGATGGGTACATGCCTACAATCGACTGGGACCCGAGGCTGTGTTCTATCGTCATACGGGAGGTCGTCGCCCTTTTTTAGCCCAGAGCAGGTCGAGCAACTCGTGCGCGTAATCTGCGAGACAGAACCTATAGAGCATGGACTGCCCGGTCATACTTGGACGTTGAAAAAGCTGCAGCGCTGGCTCAAGCAAGTCATGGGTTGCGCCCTCGCTCGCAGCACGCTTCACAGGATACTGCGCGCAGCACAGTTACGTTGGAAAAAGTGCCAGAAAGTGTTCAAGAAAGCCGACCCACAGAAACGTGCGGCCTTTATGGCACGCTTTCAAAGGTTGTATGAGCAACTCTGGCGCCAGACGCTCCGTCTGATCTATATTGATGAAGCCCACATCCACCGCGATATGGACTTGGGCTACACCTGGACCGCAAAGAACAAGATTGCCTGGCGTATGAGTGACTCCGCTCCGCTCTCCGATCGCATCAACTGGTACGGCGCCTACGATTTCGCAGCCGGACACTGTTTCATCTGGAATGAGGGCAGCTGCAACAAAGAAAATACGATTCAGTTCTTGCAGCGCATGGCTGAATGGCTCGATGATCAACCGGGCACAGTCGTGATCATCTGGGACGGCGCCACCTGGCATCGAGCCAAGGCCGTTCAGGCTGCCGCCGCCAAACTCGGCTTCACTCTCATCCCGCTGCCTGCCTATAGTCCCGACCTCAATCCGATTGAGAATCTCTGGCGCTGGATGCGTGAAGAGGTCACACGCAACCACTGCCATCAATCCATGCGCCACCTCTTCGATGCCTGCAAAGCCTTCATCGACCGTATCAATGCCCAGCCCGAACAGGTCGTAACTCGTCTATGGCCTAAATTTGAACTCGACCCAGAGTACGAAAAACTCTTAGTATCAAATTGAACTTACATTAGTGACGGCTTTGAGTCTTACTATACCTAGCATATGAATCCGAGGTGGTCGAAAAGACGATTACAGAATATCCCAACTTATAGTTCTCCCTTAGAACTCTCTGTCCAACATCCCCACCGGAACTTCAATCAGAGTCGGTTTTCCGTTCTTGCCTGCAACGGCCTCTTCCAGAGCCGTTTGCAGTGCGCCGGCGTCCTCGGCTCGTACGCCGTGGGCGCCGAAACTTTGCGCCAGGGCGACAAAGTCGGGGTTGTGTAGTCTCGTGCCAAGCACATGCCCGTCAAACTCCTCCATCTGCGCCCGCAGGACGTTGCCGTAGGCGTTGTCGTTGAAGACGATGGCCACCGCGTTGATCCCGTATTGCACCGCCGTGGACAGCTCGTGCACGTTATAAAGAAAACCGCCGTCGCCTGAAATCGAAACGACGGTCCGTTCCGGGCACGCGACCTTCGCGCCCAGCGCAATGGGGTAAGCGCAGCCCAATGTACCGTGCGACGAGCTGGTCAAGTAGGAGTGAGGCGCCCGGGGCCTGAAATAGTTGCGGCTGTAGTACCCCATCTGGTTCATGCCTTGGATAACAATGCCGTCATCGGGCAGCGCCGCGTGGATCGCCTCCATGAAGCCCCACTGCGGCTGTAGCTGGCTAGACGGGTCGAAACGGGCTCCGTTGATAGCCGCGACCTCCGCCCGGACGGCCTCCGCCTTGTCGGCGCGGGAAGGTCCTGCAGCGGCGACAGCCGGGTTGAGCGCCATCATTACCGGATAGGCATCGCCTTGAATGGCCAGCTGCTCGTTTTCTCCTCCGAGTTCGGACTCGTCGACATCGATGCGGATAACATGCTGGCCGTCGCCGCGCCTGAAGTTGCTCGCGCCGACTGCGAGAATCAGGTCCCGACCAGTGAGCCAGCTGCGCAGCGGCTGAAAGCGCATTTCCGCCATGCCAAGAGAAAGCGGATGGAGTTCGGATATGGCCCCTTTGCCTTGTCTCGTAGTTACGACCGGAATCTGCAGGTAGTCGGCCAGCTCGGCCACCAGCGTGGCAGCCTTGGCGCGCATCACGCCACCGCCCGCCCAGATCACCGGCCGCCGCGCCGACACCAGCAAGTCTGCCGCCTGCTGAACTGCCTGCGGGTCGACTACTCTCGACTCCGGTGAATCGGCTACAGGCTGCGCGAGGCTGACCTCTTCGTTCGCAGCAAACACGGCCGGCGGCACCTCTATCCCAACGGGTCTCGGCCGCCCGGAACGCAGCTGAACAAACGCTTCCTGCACCAACGAAGGTATCTCTGCAGGACTCTTCGCCCGGCCAACCCACTTCGTCAGCGGGCCCAGCCATGCGGTCTCGTCGAGTTCCAATCCCTTTTTGCGGTGGTGGTGTCCTCCGCTGACGACCAGTATCGGCGAAGACGTAGCATAGGCGGTGGCAACGCCCGACAAAGCGTTGAAAAGACCCGGTCCCTCCACCACAAGGGCCGCGGCAGTCTCGCCGCTTGCGCGGGCATAGCCGTCCGCCATGTAGCTGGCGGCCTGTTCGTGTCGCACCGCGATGTAGCGTACGCTCGGCGTCGTATACAGCGCGTCGATCGCTTCGTACTGTCCTGCGCCGGGCACGCCGAATACGACTCGCAGCCCTTCCGCGGCCAGCGACCGGACCAGCGCCTCCCCTCCATTCATTCTCGCCATAGATCAGAATTCCTGACTGTGTTGTTTCAAATCTGTTAATGTGTCGCGCGGGGCGTTGGCCCCGCCCGAAGAGGACCCTACGGCAGTGCGGGCACAATCTCGTTGGCCAGCGTCTCCATGCAGGCGAGCCACCGTTCCTTGTCATCCCAGTCATGGGCGATCATGAGCAGCGTGCCCCAGCCGCCAGTCTCTTCGTACAGCTCGTGCAGGCGGCGCAGGCACTCATCCTTGTCGCCGATGATGCACAGCTTCTTCAGCATGTATTCCACGGTGACATCCTCGTCCGGCATCTCCGGGTCATCTTTCAATACCTCGACCATGCCTGCCGATCCGATCAACCAGCGCAAATAGGCCATTGATCCTGCCATGGCGCCGGTGCTGGCCCGTTCCCAGGCTGCTTCGGTAGTCTCGTCGATGAAGATGCTGCGCGAAACACGCCAGATTTCCCGGTCCGGCTCCGGCAGCCCGGTAGAAGCGGCGCCCTTACAATAGGTCTCCCAATGCGCGGTGAGAGTGGAGCCGGAAACCACGTTTGTGCTCAAGGGGATGTATCCCCGCTCTCCCGCCATGTTGGCCGCGCGAGACTGACCACGGATGATGCTCATCCCGATCGGCGGATGCGGCTTCTGATACGGTTGCAGCATCTCGCCGATTCCATGCTCAGGGTTTCCCCCTTCAAGTTTGATATGGTAGAAGTCGCCTTTGAAATCAAAGGGCGGATCGGTCTGCCACAGCTTCAGAATCATGTCGATGCTCTCGACCGTCATCAGGCCCTGCGTGCCCGGATCCGGCAGGTTGAAGAGGCCCCAGTCGGTCGGCACGCCCCCCTGGCCGAACCCGCAATTGATGCGTCCGCGCGAGAGATGGTCCAGGTAGGCCAGCCGCACCGCCACATTGACCGGGTGATGCTGCGGCAAGATGGAGACGCCGCTCCCGAGCCGGATATTCTTGGTGCGCGGGAGTACGTTGGCGATGAAGACATCATTTGACGGGATCGGTTCCCATGCGAGCGTATGGTGCTGGCCGACCCACGCCTCGGTGAACCCCAACTCGTCCGCCCGTACCACGAATTCGATGTCCTCTTCGAATCCGAGCGTAAAGTCCTTTTCCGGCGGATGCAATGGCATCATGAATGTGCCAAGTTTCATTTCAATGCCTCCCTCTTTCCTCTGTGAGAGCTGTTAGCGCGGCGGCTTGCCTCTGCTATAGGTCGGCTTCAGATCGAGTGCCAACTCCCTGAAATTCTCGATGCGGTGCAAAGTGACAAGATTCGTGTCATGCTGGTTGAACCCACCCTGCGAAGTGCGCGAAATCACCAGCAGATCGTTCCCCCTGATCAGTTGCGAAGCATAGCTGAAAGCTTCAAATATACTGCGGCTCATCGCCACGCAGCCCGCCTGGAACCAGTTCAAAGCATCCAGGCTGTACTTCAACATCAATATGCGGCGTTCGTTGCCCGGCGGGCTGGCGAAGCCGGCCGCGCGCAGCGGTTCCCGGTCCTGCCACGTGTCGGTTGGCAGTGTCACCGTCGTCCAGAACAGGTCGCTCTGCTCGTCATATACGACATGGAACTTACACTGCGCGCCCGGCATTGGATAGAACTGGATAAAGCGGTAGTCCAGTGTCTCGCCGTCATCCTCCAGGCCGCAAACCGAGGCGATGCCGCCCGTAGTATGCCCGTCAATGATGGTGCGCAGCAGGACTCGCATTTCGCCGCGCACGTCGATGATGTTGCCCTCAATGAAACAGTCCTCCACCACCTTGTCCGCCGCGCTCGCCTCGTAACGCCGCTGACTGAGCACGTCCGGCACGCCGGGAAAGTGGACCTTGTTGGACATTCGCCACGCCGCCGGGTCGAGCAAGTCACAGGCCAGGTCGCCCGCCACCACCAGCGATTCCCACTGGCTCCTGCCTACGGCGTCGTCCCCGACCGGGCAGGTCTCGAAGGCGCGATAAACGTAGCCGTTGCGAAAGAGAATGCTTGTGGGGGCGTTGTGATGACGGCCGCCAAACAGTTGGGAAGGTTCGCTCCAGCTTTCCCCTCCGTCCTCCGACCGGGCGATGATGATTTCCCGGCTCAGGCGGGCGTTGCCGATGCAGTACAACCTGTCTTCCACGGCAAACAATGAAGGCCAGATGATGTCCAGCGCCGCGGTTTTGCGCCAGCTGATGCCGTCGTCTTCGCTCACCAGGACTTCGAGCTGATCGGGGATCCTCTCAACGAGCGGCTGCGGGCGGAACCACTCATAACTGGCGATCAGGCGGCCCGAAGGCAGCTGCGCCAAACAAGGCGAGCCGGTATACACGGTCTCTCTGTCGGGAGACTCCGCCAATACCGAAAAGTCGCCCGCAAGAATCTTATTCATCAGCCGCCTTGTCAAGTCTGGTGGAGGGAGTGCGGAAGGGACGAACTGTTGTCTTCAACTGTTTTGCCTGCCGGCGCCATCAGGCTTAAAGGTGAGGATGAGTGGCCGGCAACTGACCGCCGGCGGCCTGCATGTCACACCGCGTGACATGCGACCCAGTGCCCGGGTTCTGCCTCCCGCCACTCGGGCACAACATGATCGCAAGGTTCAAAGGCAAGAGGGCATCTGGGATGGAAGCGGCAACCGCTGGGCGGACTGATCGCGCTCGGCACGTTGCCGCTGATGACAGTATGTTCGCGTTGCCGCTCTAGGCGGGGATTGGGCACGGGCACGGACAGCAGAAGTGCGTTGGTATAAGGATGCAGAGGGTTGTCAAATAGGCGGTCCTTGGGCGCCATTTCCACAACGCGGCCCAGGTACATCACCGCGACTCTGTCGCTGATATGCCTTACGACGGCCAGATCGTGGGCGATGAAAAGATAGGTGAGATGGTACTCTTCCTGCAGGTCCTGCAGCAGGTTGATGATCTGGGCCTGAATCGACACGTCCAGCGCCGAGATCGGTTCGTCGCAGACGATAAACTCCGGTTCACATGCCAGCGCGCGTGCAATGCACACCCGCTGGCGTTGGCCGCCGGAAAACTCGTGCGGGTAGCGAAACGCGAAGGCCGGGTTTAGTCCTACGTCGTCGAGCAGCTTGGCGATTCGCTCCTGTGCCTCCTGCCCGGTCGCCAACTCGTGCAGCCATAGCGGTTCGCCGATGGCGTTGCCGATCGTCATGCGCGGACTGAGCGTCGAATAAGGATCCTGAAAAATAATCTGCATCCGCCTGCGCAGTGGACGCAAATCCTTGTCTGTGAGCCCAGTCACCTCGCTGTCGTCAAAAAAGACCTTCCCCGACGTCGGTCGGTGCAATTGGAGCAGCGTCAGCCCGGCGGTCGACTTGCCGCAGCCCGACTCGCCCACCAGCCCCAGCGTTTCACCCCGCCGTACGTCAAAGGACACATCGTCCAACGCATGAACTGTGGCCTTGGTCTCGCCGAAAGCGCCTATGCGCACGTTAAAATGTTTGGTCAGATTTTCCACCCGCACAAGGGGGGCGCCGTTGCTACGCACTGTTTGGCTCATATCCGGGAAACTGGGACAGGTAAAGCGTACACTGTGAGTTCCTCCCCGCTAGCCGCCCACAGCTGTAGTGTCAGCTTGGACTTTCACGTCGCGAATATCGACCCAACAGGCCGCACGATGCCCTCTGTCACTGGCTTCGGCGACCGGCTCCAGCATCGGGTTTTCGGCGCGGCAGCGGTCGATGGCATAGGGGCAGCGCGGATGAAAAGGACAGAACTCAGGAAGGTCCACCAGGTCAGGCGGCGAACCACCGATCGTCGTCAGGCGCGTTCCCGTTTCACCTGTCAGGCTGGGCAGCGCTCCCATCAGTCCGATCGTATAAGGGTGGCGAGGGTCCTCGAACAGTGAGTCTACCGGTGCCTCTTCGACAATGTAGCCCGCATACATGACGATCACCCGGTCAGCAATGCCCGCCACAACGCTCAGATCGTGTGTGATCCAGATCACAGCCACACCCGACCGGTCGCGCAGCTCCTTGACCAGCTCGACGATCTGCGCCTGGATGGTGACGTCCAGCGCGGTCGTCGGCTCATCGGCAATCAGGACCGCAGGTTCGCAGGACATCGACATCGCGATCATGACCCGCTGCCGCATACCGCCGGAGAACTGGTGCGGGTAATCCCGCAGTCGCGCTTCGCCGTCGGGGATACCCACCATCTCCAGAAGTTCCGCGCTGCGTGCGAGCGCCTCGCTCTTGCTCATACCTCGATGGTAGACGAGCGGCTCTGCCATCTGCGTGCCAATGTTGATGAACGGGTTGAGCGAGGTCATCGGATCCTGGAAGATCATGCCAATCTCGCCGCCGCGCACATCGCGCAGCTGGCGCAGGTTAAGTTGCAGCAGATCTTCGCCGCGCAGGAGTACTTGCCCGTTCTCAATACTGGCCGCAGGCGGCAACAGCCTTACAAGACTCAGCATCGTGACGCTTTTCCCGCAACCGCTCTCGCCCACCACGGCCAGCGTCTCGCCCTCTTCCAGGGTAAATGAGATGCCGTTAACGGCGTACACGTGTCCCTTGCGTACCTGAAAGCGGGTCTGTAACTCTTGCACGTCGAGAAGAACGGACATAGTTGCCGTCGTCGTTATCCAATGATGGTAGCTAAACGAATGTAATCAGAGGTCGGAATTTACGCCAGCCTCCAACCAGGAGGATTACCCGCCCCACTGGCGCGGGTTGAGGGCATCGTTTAGGCCGTCGCCAAGCCAGGCAAACGAAACCGTGATTATTGCCATCATCACCGCCGGCCCGGCCAAAAGGTGGGGATGCGTACGATACATTCGCAGACCGTCGCTTATCATTTTGCCCCAACTGGGGATGGGCAGCTGTACACCGACGCCCAGAAAGCTGAAGGCCGATTCCAGCACCATCGCGCCCCCAAGCCCGGCACTGACCGCAACAATCAGCGGTCCCATCGCGTTGGGGATCACATATCGGGTGAGGATTCGCCCCGTCGGCATGCCCAGGGCGCGCGCCGCCAGCACATAGTTGCGGCTGCGAATCGACAGGATCTGCCCCCGGATCAGGCGGGCGTAACCGGGCCACTGAATCAGTGCCAGAGCCCCGAAGACCAGCACCAGGTCCACCCACATCGTTTGGCGAAAGAATCCGTTCTTCGTCGCCAAATACATCTGCTCCATCCACGCTTCAAGCGGCGTCTTGAGAGTCAGGTTGATCACGATCGCCAGCAGGAGCGCCGGCATCGAGCGCGTTACATCGGTCAACCATACCACCATGAAATCGACCCGCCCCCCCAGGTATCCTGCCAGCGAGCCCATTATCAGGCCAACGACCAGGCTTATCGCAGTCGATACCAGACCTACTGAGACTGCCGTGCGCGCCCCATAAAGAATGCGGCTGAGGACGTCCCTTCCCAGCTCGTCAGTGCCCAGCCAGTGTTCACTCGAAGGCGCCGCCAGCCGCGCCGTAAAATCCTGCGCCAGGAAATCGTATGGCGTCAGGTAAGGCCCCAGCAAGGCGATGAAAAAGAGGAGAACGATCGGAATGATGCCGATGACCGCAAGTCTATTGGCCGCCAGACGCGCGAGAGCGTCCCGCCACAGGTTGGTGCGGCTGGCCTCTACGATTTCGACTTCGCTGCCTGCTGTAAGTTCCTTGGTCGTCATGCTTTGTCAAGAGCCGGTCAGTTCAGACCGAATTGTACGGCAATGTTCTATCCGATTGGCAATGCAAGGGGAAAGGCTCACCCTTGTCCTCACTGCAGTCTAATCCTCTGCGCCAGTCATGGCCTGGGCCGCCCGCGGATCCAATAACGGATAGGTAATGTCAACCGCCAGGTTCAGCGCCATCACCAGTAAGGCGCCGATCAAAGTGATTGCTACGATGACGGGGTAGTCTACACCGTAGGTGAAGTCGATCGTCAGTCGACCGAGGCCGGGGATGCCAAATATCTTTTCGACGATAATCGCCCCGTTTACAATTCCGATCAGCATCTGACCCAAAACGGTGACAACCGGCGTCAGCACGGGTCTCAACATGTGGCGGACGATTACCATGAACTCCGGTACGCCCTTAGCCCGCGCCGTTCGTACATAGTCCTCCGACAACACTTCCAACACGCCCGATCGCGTCTGACGGATAACGATTGCGATCGAGCCAAAAACCATAACGAACATAGGCAGGATCGCCTTTGAACTGAAAAGACCATCCCACCCATATGGTGTCGTCTTCATGACGCCCAGCCCCAATACCAGAAAGACTATCAGCATCGGCCCCACCACGTAGCTGGGAATGCCGCTGATGAATAGCGCGGAGCCAAGTATCGAATTGTCTACCCAATTGTTGTGGTTGAGGCCGGCCAATATGCCTAAGGGGATCCCAAGGATCGACACCAGAAGCACCGTGGCGATCCCGATCTGGAACGAGACGGGCGCGGTAGCGCCCACCATGTCATTCACCGAACGACCTGAAATCACCGACATTCCCAGGTCTCCCTGCACCAGATGCCAGGTGTACTCGCCGAACTGCACCAAGAACGGGCGGTCCAACCCCTTCTCACGGCGGATGGCGTCCAGCCTCTGGGCGTCATAGGTCACATCACCCTCTTCGCGCAGAAACATCAGCTTGATCGGATCGCCGGCGCCGAAAAACGCCATCGCATACACAGACAGCGCCAGCAGGATCAGAGCCGGAATCCAGTATACAATGCGCTTCAGGATGTATTGACCCATTGATTTTCCTGCTTCCTCGGGGTTGGCAACCCCGGTCCGGAACTCGAAACCCTTCTCAGGGCAACTGTGCGCAAGGGCTGAAGAAGCGTACCTCTGAAAAACAATGCAAGCAAAGGCGCCAAATTCCTTTTGACGCCTTTGCTGGACTATCGCCGCAACGTAAGCGACGGCAATCTTCTGCTATTCATCATGCACGATGTCGATCGTCCACGTCTCGAGGAACTGCGCGTCGGCGTTGCGCCGCGTACCCTTCACCCATGGCATCACATTGCCCTTGGCCGAGCCGCCACAGCCTGTGCCGATCGGAATCACCATCCACTGGTTGTGGTATAAGCGCTGGGCCTGCTGCGCCAAACCAATGCGGTCCGGATCATTGGCGCCCTTGGTGACCGCCTCCTCGATCAGCGCATCAACCTCAGGGTCAGCGTAGCCACCCATGATATTGCGCGCCAGGTTGGACGAAGAGTGCAGCGAACCGAGCAGCATCAGCGCAGCATCGGGAACGCGCACACCCGCGCCGTCACGGAACAGCGCCGGCGCGCCAGGGCCTTCCCAGCTGTCAAACTGCGGGCTCATCTCGATCGCCTCGATGCCAAACAACTGCCGCCACTGCTCGGCCATGTACTGCGCCAGTACCTCTGTGCCGGGGCTGCTTACGCCAGCCATGATCATCTTGGGCACGTCGGCTACATCAGCATAGGCGGAGGCGGCCATTGCTTCTTTGGCAGCTTCGGGGTCGAAGGGATGCGGGACAAAGTCCGGATCCTGTCCCGGCAGCGCCCGCAAAGGCTCGCCCGTCGGAACCCAGCCGCGGCCGTCAGGGCTGGACAGATTGAAGATCTGCTCTCTGTCCACCGCCAGAATCAAGGCCTTGCGGAAATTGATGTCGCTGGTCGGCTCGATCGTCGGGTTCAAGAAGAATCCCCCGATGCCGGGCGCCAGCCCGCATTCGAAGAAGTCCTCTCCCAGCAGCGCCTGTGACGTGGCGTCGTTGGGAGGCCAGCCCTGGTCAAGCTCGCCATTGGCCAGCATCGTCGTAACAATCGTTGTATCCTCAATCGACGTAACCGTTAACCGGTCCAGATTCGGCTCCGCGACCCAGAAGTTAGGATTCTTGACAAAGGAGACAACGCCTTTGTTCAGGTCCATCGTATCCGGCATCAGAGGTCCGCTCGTCACAGGGTTGTTCTTCGGGTGCCACCATTCCGCCACCTCGAATCCGTCCTCGCCTATCGCCACTGAAGCCTTAACCGGGCCTATCAGGTTGGTCGCAATCTTCTTGTGGAATAGCGGGTCGGAACCCTCAAGCGTTACCTGCACGGTGCTGTCGTCCAATGCGACCACACCGGGCATAACCATCGCCTCTCCGTTGAACACGTCCTCAAAGCCAACTACGCCCGTGAGAAACAGGGTAACGCGCTGGTGCGTGGTGGCTGGGTGGGCGATCAGATTCCAAGTCGCCACAACATCCTGCGCCGTGATCGCGCTGCCATCCGAGTAGACAGCATCCGGGTCGATCTTGAATGTCCACTGTGTCATGTCTTCGTTGGGCGTCCACTCGTTGAAGACATAGGGATGCAGTTCGCCATGCTCATCAATGTACATAGGTCCGGCATTCCAGAATGCCAGATAGTGCATGTTCCAGCCCCCGCCTCGCAGCGGCGACCAGTCCTGCGCAAAGAACGGAATCGTGGCGCGCAGGTGCTTCTCCTCCATCATCTCGCCATCGCCATCAGCGGCCATCTCTCCCGAATCGGCCGCCGGCGCCGCGGCCGGTGCCGCACAGGCAGAGACAACAAGGACAAGCGCCATCAGCGCCATCACAATGATCCATAGCTTTGGAATCTTGCGTGTCGACAACATCTACATCTCCTCCTTGAATGTGCTGGTCTATAAGAAAAAGGGATGGTTAATATTCGAATTCGATCGGCCTGGGCCGGTAGCGTACAGGCGACCGAAGGCCCAGAGCGTAACAGGGGACGAGTTCTCTGTTCGGAAATAGCGATTCTGTTTGGGACGAAATGTTCTGCGATGTGATTGGGCGGGACTGTAGCATAACAAAAGGCCCTTGTCAAAACGCCAATTGGGACGGGTCAGCCCAGATTGGGGGTGAACTTTCCTACTCCTCAGGTAACGACTAACCTGAAGCAAATCAGGGTCCTCGAGCAGGGCAAGTGTTGTCCCTTCTGACCACTGACCCCTGAGCACTGACCACTGCCGTTCTGTGCGGTCGGGCCTTCGGCCCTCCCTTGTGCGGGGGGATTCCCCCCGCAACGCCCCCCTTCGCATGCCCGACCGGCGTGGACTATTGGAACGGTTGAGACAGCGATCGGTGCTCCAACCCCTGCGCCGCCACCGTAGGGGCAGGCCTTGTGCCTGCCCTGAATCCCCTTGTCAACAGACCTCCCTCCGAACCTGGGCTTCGCGCCTGCCCTGAGTCTCCCCGAAAACTGGTAAACAATGTCAGCCACCTCCGGCACAATCTCCCCGCCAGAACGTTCCCAACCCAAATCTGAAGTGCACGCATCGCGGTAGGAACTGCCCCGCGCACAGTGAGCCCGATTCTCTTCTTCTCTGAACGGGCTATCGGGGTTGTGCATTGCGCGTCAAACTGGTGTAGGATACCCGTAACTCCTTCCAAACATAACAATGGTCGGCGTTCAAACACCGCTGACTCATCCGCAAACGAACCCAGAGCGAACGACAAAATGCAGATTTCCGACAGCGGTATTCTCAGCCGCGGGCAGCCGGGTACAGACCGCGCTCTCCTTACCTTCCCCACTGTGATCGCTCTTGCAGACGGCGCGCTGCTGGCAACCTACCGTTCCGGCTCGACCAAGGATTCGGCCGACGGGACTGTCGAATTCGTTCGTTCGGAGGACGGTGGTCAAACGTGGGGCGAACCGTGGCGCCCTTTCGAGAATCCGACTCTTGGCGGACTTTCCGGGTCCTTGCGTGTCTGCTATCTAACCGAAATGTCGCCCGGCCATCTGCTCGCCTCAACCATGTGGATTGATCGCACGACCTACCCCGGAGGCGGGCTCTTCAATGAAGAGACAGAGGGGTGCCTGCCCATGTCGGTCCTGCTGGCCGACTCGGAGGACAACGGCGAATCCTGGTCCCCGTGGCGGCTTGTACCGATGCCGGAAGAGATAGGCCCGCCTAGCCTGACCGCGCCTGTCCTGAAACTGGCGGACGGCTCACTCGCGTTGAGCGTCGAAACCAACAAACAGTACAACGACGCAGCGCCCTGGATGCAAAAGGTCGTCTTTATTCACAAGCACGAACGTCAGAAGGGTTCTGCGAAACTTGACCCTGGAGGCCGGATGGCCGTGGATCAGGGTTGGGCTGCACCGGTCACTGCCGGCGAGGACCCCAGCGGCCGCATTTTCAACTGGGATCTGCGCTGCGGAATCGCCCCGGACGGACGGATAGCTACCTTCTCTTGGACATATGACACGGCAGAGGCCCGTTACCTGAACATCCATCGCCGCATCAGCACAGACAGCGGCCAGAGCTGGTCGGAGGCCGAAGACCTGGGCTTCGCCGATCAGGCCGCGCGTCCTGCCATGCTGGCCGACGGCCGGGTAGTGCTGCCTTACGTCGATCGATTTGGCAGCCGTTCAATCCGCGCCCGGCTCTCGGCAACGGTAGATGCCCCATTTGACCCGGCGACTGAGGTAGTTCTCTACCGTCTGGGAAGAGAAGCCGGGGAGCAAACCCAGAGCACTAGCGAAACGCTCAGTGAGATGGGTCTTTGGACCTTCGGTTTGCCCTACGGCGAGACCCTGGCCGATGGCACGGTACTCATCGTCTACTATGCGGGAACCGATGAGCAGATGGACATTTACTGGGCCAGAATCAATCCCGACGCTAACTGATCTGGACACTAATTCAACCTGTCATGCAAAGGAAATACCATGCGCAAGAGTAAGATGCTACAAAAATTCCGCAGCGGCGGCTTTGCCCGCGTCTGTGGACTGGGCCATTTTCTTCCCTTCTACATCCGCTACGCCGCCCACTACAAGTTTGACGGCATCTGGTTTGACCTCGAACACCGCGCCATGGACGCCCGCGAGGTCCAGGCAATCATAATGATGTGCCATCACAACGATATCGACTGCATGGTCCGTCCGCCCACCTTGGAGCGTACAAAGCTTTACCGTTACTTGGAGGACGGGGCTTCCGGATTCCTCGTGCCTCTGATCTCCGACCCGCAAACTGCCTCCGACGTTGTCCAGGCCGTCAGGTATCCCCCTCTGGGCAACCGCGGCATGGATGGAGCAGGTCTCGACGCTGATTTCGGAATCGGTGCCTGGCATCCCGAGAGCAACTACAACGCCGATTCCAACCAGGAGACCTTCCTGATCACCCAGGTCGAGACCCTGCAAGCCGTGGCCAACGCCGAGGAAATCGCCTCAATCGAGGGTATCGACGGTCTGTTCATCGGGCCCGCTGACCTTTCGCTGCGCATCGCGACACAAGGGGACGGCTCGCTGACCATGGAGAAGGCGATCGAAACAATTGCCGCCGCAACCGCGAAGCACGGAAAGCTATGGGGCATCACCGCCGGTTCGGTGGACGAAATCAAGCGCTACCGCGAGATGGGCGCGCAGATGGTTCCCTGGGGCGGAGACTTCAGCCTGATGAATGTTTTGAAGGAATGCAGCGAAGGCCTGGACAGCGTGCCCGGCGCGTAAACGCGCGACCAGCGGTGGAATCTAAAGAAGAGAAAGGCGAAATCGCATGAAAATTGCAATCCTGCACGGGCCGCGCAATCTGAGTATCGAGGAGCAGGACCTGGATACCAGCCAGCTCGCCGACGACGAAGTCTGGGTAAAGACCCGCATCTCCGCACTAAAAATAGGCACCGATCGCGGTAACTACGAGGGGGCAGACCAGGTGCCCGGCGCGCCAGGATACCCGCGCTGGGTCGGCGACAGCAACCTGGGGATTGTCCAGGCCGCCGGTAGCAAGGTGAAACGGGTGAAAGTCGGCGATCGCATCGTGACCCGCGCGCCGCACCAGTCTGAATACATTATGGCCGAATCGGAAAGCCTGGTCGTGATCCCGGACGGTGTTCCGGACGAGGACGCCGTGTATGCCCACCTCTATGCCCTCAGCGCACACTGCTACCACAAGGCCCAATTCAGACCGGGCGAAAATGTGGCCGTTGTTGGGGTGGGCGTCCTCGGCCTTGGCGCCATTGCTCTAGGTCCTCTCTTCGGCGGCCGCGTCGTTGGCATCGCCAACAGCCCCGTCCGCATGGAGATGTCGAACAGGATGGGCGCGCACGCCAACTTTCTCTACAACGATCCTGACCTCGATGCCAAGCTCGACGAATTTACAAACGGCCAGGGCATCGACCTGGTCATCCTGACCGCCAATCCCTGGCCAGCCTTCCGCACCTCCATGGAGATCGTCCGTCCGGGCGGCCGCGTCTCAGTCGTCAGCCTGCTCGGCCGCGGTGAACCGCCCCTGGACTTCAACCCGCTGGCTATGGAGCTCTTCTACAACAAGGGTACCTCGTTGATCGCCGTCTCGCAGCGGGCCGGCTATCTCTATCCCGATGGCGGTTCCGACCCCTACAACACGGCTGACCGTTACGCCTGGGACAATATCGCCGACCATGTCGTCTCATTGATGGCCGACGGGCTGCTGGAACCAAGTCGCCTTATAACGCATCGCTATCACTACAGTGAGATGGTTGAAGCCTACGAGATGGCCTACCATAGAGAGAAGAACATGCTGGGCGTCATCTTCAACTGGCAGGAATAAGAGCCCACCTCGTATTGCGGGCCCGGACGCCCGCCCAAGGCAAAAACGGAGGCCGACATGACCTCGTTCCCCAATGCCGCACAACACGATGTCTCCCGCTCGCTTGACCTCTACGATCGGGCAGAGGAGTTGATCCCCGGCTGGACACAGCTCATCAGCCGCCGCGCCGACCAGTTCGCGCATGGCGTTAGCCCCATTTATGCCCAGAGCGCCAAGGGTTCCCGCTTTATCGATGTCGATGAAAACGAGTACATCGACTGGATGAACGCTGTGGGCGCCATTGTTCTTGGGCATGCCGATGACGTCGTCGACGCGGCTGTCAAGGAGCAGATCGACCGCAGCAGCCTCTTCTCCGCCAATAGCCCCCTCGAGTTGGAGCTGGCCGAAGAACTCAACGACACGATTCCCAGTTCGCAGATGGTGCGCTACTCAAAAGGCGGAGGCGATGCCTGCGCGGTGGCGGTGCGCATCGCACGCGGCACGACGGGGAAGGACAAGATCCTCTTCTGCGGCTACCATGGCTGGCACGACTGGTATCAGGCCGCCAACTACGGTGTCGACCCGGAGAGCGGCGAGTATCCCTTTGCCGGCATCGAACCGATCGGCGTCCCCAAGGTGCTGGCGGGGACGGTAATCCCGTTCATATACGGTGACCTGGAAATGTTGGCCGGGCTGCTCGAGGAACACGCCGGCGAAGTCGCAGCAATCATGATGGAACCTGCCCGTTCAGAACTGCCGCCGCCGGGCTACCTCGAAGCGGTGAAGCAATTGGCGGCCGACCACGGTGTGATTCTGATTTTCGACGAGGTCTCCTGCGGCTGGCGTATCGCCGTCGGCGGCGTGCAGGAGGCGGTTGGCGTCACCCCGGATATGACGGTCGTCGCCAAGTCGATGTCAAATGGATATCCGATGGGGGCGGTGGTCGGCTCCCGGGAGGTCATGGAACCGGCCAAGCATATGTTCATTTCGAGTTCATACTGGAGCGACAACATCGGGCTGGCCGCCTCGCTAGCAACCATTCGCGAACTTAAACGACGTGAATCGCCCCGTCGCTTCAAAGAGATCGGCGAAAAGCTGCGCAGCGCACTGAACCAGGCGATCGATGAGTCCGGTCTGGACGGCGCTTGCACCGGGCTGCATACCGGTCCGACGGTCACGCTCAACACACCCGACGACATCGATCCGCGCAAGGTTTCTACCCTCTTCATCCAGGAGATGGCCCGCCGCGGGGTCCATACATACATGAGCTTCAAGGCAACACTGGCCCATACTGACGAGGATATCCGGCTGACGGGCGAAGCGGCTGCGGAAGCACTCCAGGTAGTGCGTGCCGGGCTGGAGCAGGGCAGCATTGACGACCTGCTTGCCGTCAACCTTAAGAAGGAGCCCTTCCGTCGCCAGGTCAGATAGATCAGCGTTTCTCAATTGACGCCCTGTACAGGCGGCAGAACACCGGAAATTTGCCATGTTTGAGCACGAGTTTACCGAATTCGATCAGTCATTTCTTGAAAGAGAAGTTCTCCCGTTTCTGCCGGATCGCATAATCGACGCTCATGCGCATCTCTTTTGCCACGAGCACTATCCCGAAGGAGGGCCCCCCGCCGGACTCGCATCGACGCCGCCCCGCTTGGGCCTTGCAGAATACGAACAGTACAACGAGTGGCTGCATCCTGGTGGACGCGTCGAAGGCGGCCTTTTCTTCGGACTGGTATTTCTCGGCGACCGCCAGGCCAACAATGAGTTCATCAGCGCAGAGATCAGTGGCCCGTCACCGCTAGCGGCCAAATCGCGCGGGCAGCTGATCATCTCGCCCGACATGGACGCCGAGACCATATTGGACGACGTCCGCCGCCTGGGCATGACCGGCCTCAAGTGCTACCACACCATGGCGCCTCTCAATCCCAAGCTCGGCACAGACGAGTCCGAAGCCGGATCCTACACAGCCGACGACCCAACCTGGACCGCGCCCATCGAGGCGTATCTGCCCGAGGAGCACGTCGCCGCGGCCAACACGCTGGGCCTGACGATCACTCTGCACATGGTGCGCGACCGCGCCCTGGCCGACCCGGTCAACCAGGCCACAATCCGGCGCTACTGCGAGTCCTATCCCAGAATGCAGCTTATTCTGGCCCACGCCGCACGCGGATTCAACCCGTGGCATACGATAGAAGGCATCGGTAGCCTGCGCGGCCTCGAAAACGTCTGGTTCGATACCTCCGCCGTAACCGAGGCGGGCGCGTTCGAGGCGATCGTCGAAACGATGGGCCACGATAAACTCATGTACGGGACCGACTTCCATGTCAGCAACACACGCGGCCGCTGTGTTGCCATCGGCGACTCCTTCCACTGGCTCTACGCCGATGATATGGACCTGGAGGAGAAGCACATCTCTTTGCAGCCGGTACTGGTTGGCCTCGAGTCGCTGCGCAGCATCCGCCTTGCATGCGACCGGCTCAAGCTAAGTGAACGCCAGATTGAAGACATTTTCTACGGCAACGCCGCGTCACTCCTTGGTATCGAGTAAGGAGGAGGATTATGCAGGTCATTTCGCCACCGGAACAGATCAATTTCGCCCACAACAAGGCACTGCTCAACCGCTACCGTTTCATCGAATATGAAACGCTGCGCATTCTGGCCGCCTGGCTGCCGGGAACCGCCAACATGGACTGGAAACTGGCCATGGGGCGTCTGCTTTGGGAGGACGCACAGCATGTGCAGTATCTCTACCAGCGGCTGCGAGAGATCCAGACACCGGCCTTCCGTCCGCCTGGCGACGACGCGCTCGAACACCTGATGGCCGAAGCGGTTCACGCGCCCACAGAGGCAGACCTGCTGGCCGGCCTTTTCCGCGTGATCAAGCCGGCCCTGGTCGAAACCTATCGCTGGCACTGCGAACAGACCTTCGCCAATCCCGACGCGCCGACCCTGTATGCGTTCAAACATATTTTGATCGACGAAGAAGCGCAGCTCACCTGGGCAGAAGAAGCACTGGCCGACCATGCGCCCGGCGAATGGGAAGACTATTTGGCAGAGTTACTGGCCGCGGCCGGGGGCGTTTCCGGACGGGAAGAGCGGGTGGAGAAACCGGCGCCGGCCGCTTGCCGCAAGCCATTTGAATGCCCGAACGACGCAGCTCGCGACAGCCGCTTCAGTCTTGTAAATCGCGACGCCGGTAAACGAGTCACAGCAACCGATCATGCGACCCAGCGTCTGCGGGACTTTGAAAGTTACAGCCAGGAGATGCTGGCCGCCGAAACGGTTGCGCTTATAATTCACCTTTCGCCCGACATGCCGTGGGCTTTCACTTACGACAGCGCCCGCCACTGCTACGACGAGACCCGGCACTGCAAGCTGGGGATCGAATGGCTGGCCCACCACGGTCTCGACTACACAGATGTACCTCAGAATACGCTCATCTTCACCTGGCGCAGCCAGTATGACGCCGCCACCCAATACTGTCTCCTGACGATGGGTAACGAGACGCATGCATTCCCGCACCGCCACGAGCAAATGGCCGCCTACGCAGAAACCGGTGACCGCCTGTCGGCCCAGTTTGTCAGCTACGATATGGCCGATGAAAGGCAGCATGTCGCATTCGGCCATAAGTGGCTGCCGGAGCTGATGACCCAGCACGGGATAGACAGACCGGTGGATGAGTTCATCAAAGAGACGGTGGCCCTGTGGGAACAGGAGTACATGTCCGGGGCGCTTCCCCTTCACGAAACCGCAGCCGCCGGAGAACGTTGACCATCAGCCGGAACGCAAACCGACCACCTCCTTCAAGCCACTGGCATTAGCCCATGGACCGCACTCACTACCGCACCCTAGGACGAACCGGGCTGTCCGTTTCTCCCATCGCTTTAGGCACCGTTGAACTGGGGATGGACTACGGCATCCCCGTTCCCGGCCACTACGGCCAACCCTCCAAAACCGCGGCCGAACGGCTGGTCGGCGCTGCGCTGGACGCCGGCATCAACTTCATCGACACCGCCCAAGCCTACGGCAATAGCGAGGCAATTCTGGGCCGGGCACTGCGCGGCCGCCGCAAACGGGTGGTGGTTGCCACAAAGGCCACGGTCCAGGCTGACGGCAGAACGCTGCGCGGCGCAGCTCTGCGCAGAGCCATGCTTGCCGGCCTCGAAAACAGTCTCCGCTCGCTGCAGACCGACTATGTGGACATCTGGCAGATCCACAACGTGGACGGGGACCTGCTGGCCCAGGCAGACCTGGTCGCCGAGGTCTTCTCGGAGGCGCGCGCCAACGGAATGATGCTCTGGCGGGGCGGTTCCTTTTACGGGCCTGATCTACCGCTCGCCGCGCTCGAATTGGATCTCTTCGACACCGTTCAGGTAACCTATTCGCTCTTTGACCAGCGCCTGGCGGACAGGCTCTTTCCCGCGGCAAAGAAGCGGGACATCGGAATACTGGTGCGCTCGGTCCTGTTGCAAGGTGTGTTGACGGAACGCGCCGACTACCTGCCCGACAGGCTTGAGCCGTTGAAGGCGCGCTCCAGGCGCTTCCGCCAACTGGTTGCCGATGCCGCCAGGAATCCCCGGCACGCGCCAGGCGGCGGCCTGACTCCGCCGCAGGCAGCTATCGCTTTCGCGCTGGCCGAACCCCGCATAGGCTCAGTGCTCGTCGGCATGCGCACACAGACCGAACTCGAAGAAAACCTGGCCGCGGCCACAGCGACACTGTCGCCCGATCTGATTCACGAACTACGTCAGCTACGCATTGACGATCCCGCACTGCTCAATCCAAGCAACTGGCAGGACGACTTGCTGGCGGCAGCCAGGAGGATGAATCTTTCTTAATTCAGGACGTCCTGGATTTTAGGGATCGAGTGCGGACAACGGGCCAACCATACGGGGGCCGCTTTAGAGTAAACTTAAGACCAGGCACAACCTAGAAAGCTTGTTAGGAGGTATAGCAAATGGAATTCCGCCAATTGGGCAACTCTGATCTGAACGTAAGTTCAATCGGCCTGGGCAGCGTAACCTTCGGCCGCGAAATCGACGCCGAAACGTCGTTTTCGATTATCGACTACGCCATGGACAAGGAAATCAACCTGATCGACACCGCCGAGGTCTATTCCGCCGGCGGTTCGGAAGAGGTGCTTGGGCAATGGCTTTCCCGTAGCAGTAACCGGCAAAAAGTAGTGCTGGCTACCAAGATCGCACCGCCATTGGGCCGCGATCGGGTCCTGCAGTTCGCCGACGATAGTCTGCGCCGCCTGCAAACCGACGTCATCGATCTCTACCAACTCCATGCTTACGATGACGGCACACCTTTCGAGGAAACGCTGGATGCTCTCAATACGCTAGTGGAGCAGGGAAAGGTGCGCTATGTGGGAAGCAGCAACTTCGCCTCATGGCAGCTTTGCAAGGCGCTCTGGATTGCCGACGTAAACGGCTGGGCGCCCATGGTATCAGTTCAACCCAACTATAGCGTTGCCATCCGTGACATTGAGGCCGAAGTGCTCCCTTTCTGCGCCGACCAGAACATCGGCGTTATCTCCTACAGCCCGTTGGGCGCCGGGTTCCTCACCGGAAAATACACCAAGACCTGGACGGCGCCCAAGGGGACGCGCTTCGACGTCATGCCCGACCACTGGGAGATCTACGAGAATGCCGTTTCGATGCGCCGTATGGAAGGACTGCGCGAGGTGGCTGCCGATACGGGAATCTCAATGGTACAGCTTTCTCTGGCCTGGGCGATAGGCAGGCCCGGAATCACTTCCGTGCTAATCGGGTGCCGCACAAAGTCCCATGTTAATCAGGCCTTTCAGGCTGAGAAGATGGGGCTGACACAGGAAATACGCGATAGGATCAATGCTTTGGGTTGACCGAAGCATGCCAACATAATTCGTAACTAAACCTAGCCCAACGACAACTGCACGAGGAGGATGGAAGCAATGAAAACTTACCGCGCCGGTGTTATCGGATGCAGCCGTATGGGCGGGTTCATTGACAATGAGGTTGTCGGCTACGCAAGAATCGCGCTCCCCTACTCACACGCGGCCGGCTACACGACCTGTGATCGCACAGACCTGGTTGCCTGCGCCGATCTTCGCACCGACGTCATGGCAGAGTTCGGCCAACTGCACGGTGTGCCCGCCGCAGGACAGTACACCGACTACCGCGAAATGCTCTCCAAAGAGGACCTCGACATCGTAAGCGTGGCCACCCAGCCGGAGCCGCGTGCCGCCATCGTCGTCGACTGCGCCAATCAGGGCGTCAAGGCAATCTATGCCGAAAAAGCAATGGCCGCGTCAATGGCCGACGCCGACGCCATGGTCGAAGCTGTCGAGCGCAACGGCGCCATCCTCAATCTCGGGACCAACCGCCGCTATGACACCAAGTACGACCGCATGAAAGAGATCATCGACAGCGGCGAGCTGGGAGATCTTCAGCAGCTGATTATCTACAACGTCGGCCCCCTGTTTAATAACGGCAGTCACTTTCTGGACCTCATTCTGAGACTCAATGACGACGCGCCGGCCGAGTGGGTGCAAGGCCATCTGCCTGACGGCGACAGCATGCTCGACGGCGATGTCCTGACAGGCGACCCGCAGGGCGAGGGCATCATCCAGTTTGCCAATGGGGTGAAGGCGTACGTTCTGCTCACCGACCGCAGATCAGAGATTGAAGCGATCTGCTCTCTCGGAACGATTACCGCCTTCAACGACGGGAGTGAATGGCAGGTACGCAAGGCCGAACCGGTTGGCCTGCGCGGACGCAACGAACTCCAGACCGCGCCCGCGCCCGTGACACCCTCAACCAGCTCTACATTGCGAGCCGTCCAAGACCTTGTCCGTGCGCTCGACACGGGGCAACCTCCCAGGGGAGGCGTGCGCGCGGCCCGCGCCGGCAACGAACTGATCTTCGGCTTCATTGAATCACATCTTCTCGGCGGCGCGCGGGTATCCCTGCCGCTCGCCAAGCGCACGACCCGTATGGTCCGTGACCATACGCCTCGACTGCCGAAGTATAAGCCTGACTGAGTGTGGGAGTGTACCCGCCTGCTGACCGGTCCATTCTGCGAGACGGTTTGGTCACCGGTCAGCGCAAATATGGCTTGGGATTCCTTTCAACCTCCCCCAGTAGCGTGTCGACGTACCCTCGTATCCCAAACAACCGGCAGGCCGCGTCCCCAACTTGCCCGTGCTGCGGTTCCCCTGAACGTTCCCAGAACGCGCCCAACTTGACCCGATCCAGGGCTGGGAATCCCGGATCGCGCTCGCTGTCCCCCCTCCTGGCGCGCAAAGTGTGCCAGTACATCGCCTCGACCAGATGGACGTAGGTCGAAGTGTAATAGTCCACCCCCAGCATGAGCAGCTTTCCACCCGCCTGATAGGCCTTGTACATCGGCGAATGCAGGCCGAACGTCTTGCCCCACGGCTCGCGGTCCCAATGTGAACCCAACCCCTCCTGACGAAGATGCCCGGCGACGAAAGCTTTCGCCCCTCTCCCGCGCGCCGCTACCGAATGCGAATAGTGGTCTGAACGATAGACGCCCGACAACTGTCGGAATCTCTCCGTAATCCAGCCGACAGTGGAGGGTGTGTTCTGGGGATCCCAAGTTTCAGGCCGTAACTCCCACTTAATCAGGTTAAAGGAGGGCATCAACAAAAGCCCTTCCGGCCCGATCGCCTCTTCCAAGGCCTCGATTACGCTATCGGCGCCGCCTACGACCGGCCCCAAAGATTTGAAAGAGGAGTGAACAAAGAGGATATCGCCCGCTGCAACGCCAAGACGCCGCAGATCTTGCGTCAGATCGCTGCTGCTATGCGGAGACATGAGAGAGAGTGTGAGGAAAGTGTGCGCCGGTTCAGCGGGTTATGCGGCGACGGCCGCGGAGACGTCCATCACGTAAACCTGGCGCGTCCCACCGTGGACCGAGTCGAAACAGACCTGCCGTTCATCTCGGCTCCAGCGCGGGTGCATGTCACAGCGGATTTCACCGCGGAAAGGAGGAGGCGACTCAAATTGCCCCAGATTAACAAGCCTTTCCTCCTCCATATTCCACAGCAACAGAGACTGCAGGCTGTTCTCGTCCGGCCCCGTGTCGGTAAGCATCCAGGTACCGTCCCTGGTAAAGCTGTTATGGCCGTTACGGGTCAGAACGTCGGGACACAGCAGCTCATATTCGCCGCTGGGTTCATCGATCCGATACCAGTTGTCGCCCTCCTTCATCGTGACCCAACCAATCAGCGTTCTCGCCGATTGCCAGTCGAAGTGCGACGCGCCCAAATCGGTCAGAATGCGCAGGTCGCCCCCTTTGAGGCTGGCAGAGACCAGGACCGTATGTTTAATCTCAACCCCCGGCTCGTTCCAACGAACGACAAAGACGACGCGAGTATCGTCGCGGTTGATGACGGTGTGGTTGAACCACAGTTTGTGGTTCTGCGCATCCGGGTAATCGATCAGCAACGCGCGCGCCTCTTCGTAGGAGACCAGCACCTCCGCTTCGCCCGATCCGGTGTCCATCAGGTAAATGCCGTCGTCTTCAGGATGGTTCTGGTCGGCGAAGAGATCCGGCAACCCGGCGTAGCCTACAACCGGGCGCAGCGACTTGAGCCTGGCATAGTTCAGGCTGACCGCACAGCGGCCGTCGCGGGTCAGCCCGCTGATCGGGCGGGGCAACACACGCTTCTTACCCGTGTGGATGTCCAGCACCACTGCCACATGCCTGTCGCCTTGGCGATCATTGTAAGTAATGAGACGGTCAGGCGCGGTCGGCAGCCAGTGCAGCATGCAGCCCTGTTGCAGGTTCCAAGCCCGCGTCTCAGCCAGCGGCTCGAACCTGCCCGTCGCCAGTTCGACCAGTCCGACCACGGCGGAATCTTCAGCGCCCGGCGGCCGTTCATGAAACTCCGACTCCAGGCAGAGGAGATACTGCCCCGTAGCGTCCCATGGGCAGATGCCATAATAACCGAAGAAATGGTGCTTTGGACCTTGTGTAACCGCCTTGGCTTCAAACGTTTCTGAGGGCATGCGCCGACTCCGCTCGCGAAAGGGGGAGAAACGTCAGGCTGTGCACTTAATTCTGTGGATCGAATCTGGTCCTGCGCCCGGTATCGACTATGCGGATTCGGTCAGAAAGGTTAGGCTCTTCTTTCGCCTTATCTCTTCCTCTGACATGGCATCGATCAACGTGCCCCAGTGCCGTGGCGGCGTCCTCGGCTCGCCGGTGAACTCGAAACCTTCCTCGTTCAAGCGCAAACTGGCTCCATCCAGCCCGCCATAGCCCAGCGCCTTGCGTGTGGCGATCATCTCTTCGACCGCGGCCAGCGCCCTGGCGTCGAACAGCCCCATTCTATCTTTGAGTTTCTGAATTCTGTCCTTCTGGCCGTAGCACTGGTACTGCGTTTCCGCATTCAAGTAATGTATGTAAAAGGTGCGGCGCAGGTCCCCGGTGCGGTTGCCGGCGGAACCGTGCGGCGCGGAAATGCAGTGGAAGCTGACATCGCCAGGTTCCATTTCAACCGGAACCGCGCCCAGTTCGTCGAACAAGGTCTCCTCAGAGTAGTTTTCCACCTCAACATGACCCACCAGATGGTGCCCTGGAATGACCCACACACAGCCGTTCTCGATCGTAGCGTGATCCAGGTAGATGTCGGCGTCAATGTTGGGAACGGGGTGCGTTACCGTCCATTCGGGATCGCCGTAGGGCGGGTCCTGGTGCCAGTGAATCGGCAGATCGCCTTCCGGAATCTTGCAGACGAAAGAGTCTGCGGCCGGCATAAAGGGATGGCCGATTAGCTGTCCAAAAGAGGTCAGCAGCGTAGGGTTGACCGTCACCGCCTGAAAGATCGGGGCCCGGTCCCACATCCTCTCGCTGCGAAAATACACTGGAACTCCATGGTTGTTGGCGCGATAACGGTGATCGGTCTGGATTGTATCCGCCATACCCTCTTCGACGACGCGGTCGGCGGCTCTACGCAGAGCGGCCAACTCCTCGCCCTGAATGACGCCCCTGGCTACGATGATTCCGTCACGGTGGAACTGATTGATCTGTGCCTGGGTGAACATGTTCCCGCCTTTTTCTAAGAAGAGGTCACGTTCTCACGGCCGCATTATGCTCATTCTGACCCGAGGCGCGGCGCGGCAGGTCTCGATTGAAGGGACTGAAGGACTTCAGAGGAAACTCTTGGCTGAAAGTCCGCAGAAACAGTTAGTGGCTTAGTGCACAAGCCGGAATCGCGACGGTGTGCAGATGAAGACCGGTTGGAATAGGCCGATCATGCCGCCGGGGTCAGGAAAGTCAGACTCTTCTTTCGTCGGATCTCATCCTCGGACATGGCCGCGATCAAAGTGCCCCAGTGTCTGGGCGGCGTCCTCGGCTCGCCGGTGAACTCAAATCCCTCGTCCATCAGGCGCACACCGCTTCCGTCCAGGCCGTCGTAGCCCAATTCCTTACGTGCATCGATCATCTTCTGGGCTGCGGCCAACGCGCGGTCGTCGAACAGACCCCTCTCCTTCTCCAACTGCTGGACGTAGCCAAGGTGGCCGTAGCTCTGTTCCTGGACCTCACGGTTCATGTAATGTACGTAGAAAGTGCGGCGAAGATCGGGTGTGCGGTTGCCGGCAGAGCCATGCGGAGCGGAAAGGCAGTGGAAACTGACATCGCCCGGCCCCAACTCGATTGGCACCGCGCCCAGTTCATCGAACAGCATCTCCTCCGTATAATTCTCAACCTCAACGTGGCCCACCAGATGATGCCCTGGAATCGCCCACACGCAGCCGTTCTCGATCGTTGAGTGATCCAGGTAGATGTCGGCGTCAATGTTGGGGATCGGGTGTGTATCCGGCCACTCCGGGTCGCCAAACGGCGGGTCCTGGTGCCAGTGGACCGGCACGTCGCCTTCGGGAATCTTGCACACGAAAGAATCGACGATAGGCATGAACGGATGGCCCACCAGCTGACCGTAAAGCGCCAGCAACGCCGGATTCGCCGTCACCGCCTCAAAGACCGGGTCCCGGTCCCACATAAACTCGCTGCGAAAATACGTGCGCGACCCGTCTGGGTTCGGCCGGTAGCGGTGCCCCTCTTCATCAATGCCCGCCATCCCCTCCTCCATAACGCGGTCGGCCGCCTCGCGCAGCGCGGCCAACTCCCGGCCCTGGATCACACCCTTCGCCACGATGAATCCGTCGCGATGAAACTGGTCGATTTCAGCTTGCGTGAACATGCGGACAGTATCCCTACATCTTGATGCCGGACTCAACCAGCCCCTCGACGTAAAACTTGCCGAGCACGATAAAAAGTATGACAAGGGGTATCGATGCCAGCACATAGCCGGCGAAAAGAGGACCGCCCGAACCAAAGTCGACGCTGTCGTTGGTCGTTCGCGACAGGCGGAAAAGGCCAACCGATATCACCTGCTTGCTCATATCGCTGATCGTCACCAGCGGCCACAGAAACGAGTTCCACTCGGCCACGAAATTGAGCACGGAGAGCGTCGCAAGCCCCGGCAAGCTCAGGGGAAAAGTGATCCGCCAGATGAGCGACCAGGCGCCCGCGCCGTCGCAGCGGGCCGACTCATAGAGCTCCTCCGGTATGCCGGTGATGAATGCCCGCATCAGAAAGATGCCGAAAATCGGGCCGCCGGCCACGTTGGGGATGATCAAAGCCCAGCGCGTATTGAGCAAACCCAGATTGTTGTAGAGCATGTAGGCAGGAATAAACGAGAGTACCCACGGAACCATCAGCAGCGCGATGATGGCGTAATAGAGCGGCTCTCGCAAGGGAAAACGCATCCGCGCGAAGACGTAGCCGCCGATCAACGAGAGAATCAACACACCCGCCAGACCGACCACGGCCACAAGCACCGTATTGATCATGTAGGCGTCGATCACGTCCCAGGCCGATAAATAGTTCGAGCCGCGCAATGGCAGACTCAGGGTCCAGCGGTCCCAGCGGTACTGCAACCCATTCTTGAAAGACAGGTTGATCATGATCACCGTCGGAACGAGAGAAAGGAGCAGCAGGATGGCGACCAGAAGATGAAGGCCCAATTGGGACATCTGCAGCGGGCGGCGGTTGGGGCTCCTCTGTAGTTCAGTAGTCATGTCGATTTCCTGCAAATTCTCCGCGAGTTGTCACCTCTTAGCCTGGCGCGCCATGCAGCGCCAGGCCGGCGATACTTTACTGCCGCAGCTCTTCGTTCGCGGGCCGAATGCCACGGTTTATTATGAGCGTTCCCGACATGGCAATGATGAACAACAGGAGGCCAATTGCCGAGGAGTAACCGAATTTCTGGGCGCGGAATGCCGAATGGAACATCGTCAGCCCTGGCACCATCGTCGAGAATCCCGGCCCTCCGTCGGTGAGAACAAGGATGTTTTGAAACGCGGTAATTGCGTTGATTATGGCCAGGATCGCCAGCAGGCGTACCTGGCCCAGCACCAGCGGAATGTCGATGCGCATCACCCGACCCACACCGGTGCACCCGTCCAGCGCCGCGGCCTCATACACCGACTCGGATATCTGGCCCAGCCCGCCCAGATAGATCAGTGTGCCCACCCCCCACACCCACGGGAACCCGACAAACATGATCGCATATATGGCAATACGATGCTCTCCCAGCCAGTTTAGCGCCAACTGCTCAAGGCCGACTGCACGTAGCAGGTCGTTGATGGGCCCGAGGTACGGATCGTAGAGTTTCTGCCACAGAAGTACCGTTACGATGCCGGGTACAAGCATGGGGATGATGACCAGAAGGCGGTACAGCTCCTTCAAGGCCCGAGAGCGCACAAAGAAGATCAACTCGGCCATAATGAACGGCATGACAATGCCGGCAAAAAGGCCAAAAACCAACAGCTTGACGATATTGACTAACTCATGCGGGGTCTCAGCGTAGGTGAAGTAAGTGACAAAATTGTCCAGCCCGATGAACGTAGCTGGGACACCGGGCCGCCAGCGGAAAAAGGCGCGAACGAGGCCCAGAATGGGCGGGTAGTAGACAAAGACGATGAGCAAGGCAAAGATCGGGCTGAGGAGCGCGTAAGCCTGCCAGGAGCGGCGAAACGCTCTCCAACTCAGCGGCGTGGTCTGACTCCTTCTTCTCCATAACCTTCGGCCGCCCGGCGCCGAATCTTTCTGCGTTGACTGCGCACTGCTCATGCAGCAGGTCCTTATCTCTATTCCGTGGTCAGTGGCGCTTCAACTGGAATCTGAACGCGGTAATGCTTGTCAACTTCGAACAGTCGCCCGATGTTTATGTCGATCACATGCGCGATCGTGTCCTCCTGTAAATCATAAGGACCGGCCGCATTGGGCGTGTAGGTATACTCGGCATAACCGTCATCGTCGGTATAGTTCCACTCCGGTATGAAGAGACCGCCTCCGGATTCGAGCCAGGCCTGGAGCAACGCGTTGGTGCGCGGCTGACCATTTTCCGTCACCCTCACGGTCAATATGATCGAGCTCTTTCCATCCGCGATAACCTTGGGCTGGTCAAACTCTCCGGTGATGGAGATGTTAGGCAGGCGCGCCTGCGCCTGTACATAGTCGACCGCAATGGCCGCAAGCAACAGCCCAATTACGGCGAATGCGAACACCCGTCCTCTTCCTGACATCGTCAAAAACCAGTATTCACTACCTAGCGGTTCGCAGCCGGTGGCCGGTCCCTCACCAGAGTACCGACCACCGGCCCATCCGGACGCCTAGCTGTCGGAAGTCTGCTCCTGCAGAATCTCTTCGTAACGCTGCGCGCCGGCGGCGAACTCCTCCTCCTGGCGGATGAAGAAGGTCTCCTCATCGATCTGGCCGGTGATCCATTCGATGAATACCGGTCGCCATCGCATGAAGTTGTCATTGTCCCAATACCAGCCCTGGCCCCACCAGGCAATGGCGTATTCATACAGGGGCAACTTGAATGTGGCAATCTCCTGCCAAATGGACCCGAGCGGCGCGTCCACGGCCGAAGAAATGCGCGCCTGGTTCTCATTGACAAGGAAAGCGTTGTTCTGCGGTTCGGTCAGGAACATCCAGAAATCTGTCGTCTGTTCCAGATTGCCGTCCTTTTCAGTCGAAGATGCCATGGTGACATACTCTGAGCCCTGAATGGCGGTCAGCAGGTCGCCCGGTACAGTTCCGTCTCCAGCAGTAGTGCGCGGCGGGTCGGTTGCGCCGGGCGTGCTGTCCGTAGCTGGTATTTCACTGCTGTTGGGGAGCGGCGGGGGCAGGAAGCCTCTTTCGAAAGTTATGTTGGGGTCATTTGCCAGACGGGAAAACTCCCACGATCCGGAATAACGCAGCCCCACATTGCCCTCACGCCAGAGCAGGTCGATGTCGACAGTGTTGAAGCCGTCGATCCAGTAGGTTGCCAGTTCGTACATTTCCGCAAAAGCGCGCTTGTAAATCGGTGTATTGGGTCCGATGATACCGGCGCGGTAGGCGGGGAGCGCCTCATCTACGCCAACAAATTTGTCCCCGTTGAGGTCCATATCAGGACAGATAGGTTGCATCATCGAGGGCAGGATCTGCAGTGCCAGAGGCCATAGGTTGCCGGTCGCCTGCTCTACCTGCCAGGGCGCCAGGCCGTCACCAGCCTCCTTCAGCGCCTTGGACACCTCCATCTGTGCCCCCCACGTCGCTGGCGGTTCCAGGCCCATGCTGTCAAAAGTTTCCTTATTGTAGGCCAGACCGACCTCTATGTTAGGCCAGATGTTGTCGATTGGAGCGCAGTAGATCTTTCCATCCGGCTGAATCAGCGAGTTCATGAACGTGGGGTAGAAAATATCTATCCACTTGTCATAATCGGGCGCGTAGCGGTTGGGCTGGGCCAGATAGTCGTCCATAGGTACTGCCCAACCGTTCTGGACGGCAAAATTGTGTGTGCTGCGCACCAGGTGGGGCGCCGTGCCCGCAGTTGCTCCTGCCGTGAGCCAGGCGAAGTAGTCCTCGCCCCCAGGGCCCTCTTCGTACACGATCTCTGTGCCGGGGTTCTCTTCGTGGTACCGCTCCGCAAGGATGCGCGGCGCGTTGACGACGATGGGATGTTCGGCCGAGCGGCTGGTCCATTCGGTAGGTGTGTAACTCCCGCCAATCCAAACGTGCACCGGGACGCGTTCGACGTCCGGCATTGCCTCTCCTGAATCGTCCGCTGCCGCCGGCTGGTCGACCTCAACTTCCGCGGGTGCACAGGCTGCCAGCAACGCTGCCCCGCCTGTCGCGCCTGCCAGGGATAGGAATCCTCGCCTGCTTAACTGTCGTTTCTGCATGGTCATAAGTCTCCTTGGGTAAAGGCTTTCACTACAAGTGTGTACGAATGCTGAACACGAAATAAGTTGGCGATTGCGGGAGTGGTCGGGCCAGTCGTTGGAATCGGTGAGAGGTATCAGAAAATCTCTCCCCCTAGCCGAGTCCGCGAAATGATAAACCAACGTTCACTATCATGTCAAACGAGTTCTTCCGGCCGGTGCATCCCAAATTATTGTGTCGATTCGTAGCGCCCTGGTTCGCGGGCCAGAAAACCGGCAACGTTTCAGCCACAATCATCTCGCGACTCTGACTGAAGTGACCCAAGGTGTTCCTCTCTCCTCTCTCCTCATCACTCTCTCCTGCTTTTGGGCGGTCGGGCCTTCGGCCCTCCCTTGTGCGGGGGGACTCCCCCCGCAACGCCCCCCATCGTATGCCCGACCGTCATGGACAATTGGAACGGTTGAGCCAGCGACCGGTGTTCGAACCCCCGCGCCACCACTGTAGGGGCAGGCCTTGTGCCTGCCCAGTGCCTACCAATCAATGGACGGCAGACAATTTCAGCCACCGCTTTCATGAATCCCCCAGCAGACCATCCTCACCCCAAAATATGAACTGCACCCATTCCAGCCTGTCCGCCCCGAGTGGAACAAGCAAAGTCACGGCGCTTCACCTGAAGGGAGTGAAACTGCGCATTCTTGACCAATCTCGCGGCGGAAGGACCAGAGGATGGGGGAACAAGAACCGAAGAAGATGATACGCATTAGTACACAAGCGGGCTTCACGGCGGTTCGCAGGGCGGAGCGCAAATCGCGTATACTTAAGTCAACTCTTGACCCCTCCATGTTCTTAGGAGACTGCCAATGTCATGGAACTTTCCCGGGGAGGTATTATCGCCCAGGTACGAAAGTGAAGGAACCGTTCCAAGCGTTCTCTGACGAATGTACTACGGTGGCCAATGCCAGACCTGAGCATTGACCACCGGGTCATGCTGATTCCTAGCTGTCGTCGCTCTGCTCCTTCAGAATCTCCTCGTAACGCTGCGCGCCGGCCGCAAACTCCTCCTCCTGCCGTTGGAAGAAGGTCTCTTCATCGATCTGGCCGGTAATCCATTCGACAAAGACCGGCCGCCACCGCATGAAGTTGTCCCTGTCCCAGTACCAGCCCTGTCCCCACCAGACGATGGTGTAATCGTACAGCGGCAACTTAAAGGTCGCGATCTCCGACCAGATCGAACCGAGCGGGGCGTCCTTGGCCGAAGAGATGCGCGACTGGTTCTCGTTGACCATGAAGGCATTGTTCTGCGGTTCCGTGATGAACATCCAGACATCGATCGACTGGTCAAGGTTGCCGTCCTTTTCAGTCGAGGACGCCATGGCAACAAACTCCGATCCCTGTTCGGCCTTCAGCACCTCCCCCGGCACAGTTCCATCACCGGCCGTCGTGCTCGGCGGGTCGGCGGCTCCTGGTGCTGTGTCCGTCGCCGGAATATCCATGCTGTTGGGTAGTGGCGGCGGCAGGAAGCCGCGCTCAAAGGTGATATTGGGATCGTTGGCCATTTGCGAAAACTCCCACGTACCGGTATAGCGCAACCCGGCTTCCCCTTGTCGCCAAAGCAGATCGATGTCAACGGTGTTGAAGCCGTCAACCCAGTAGCTGGCCAGTTCGTACATTTCGGCAAAGGCGCGCTTATAAGTCGGCGTGTTGGGTCCGATGATACCGGCGCGGTAAGCCGGCAACGCCTCTTCGATACCGACGAACTTGTCGCCGTTGAGGTCCATTTCCTCGCAGATCGTCTGCATCATCGATGGCAGGATCTGCAGCGCTAAAGGCCACAGGTTCCCTGAAGCTGCCTCTCTCGGCCAGGGAGCCAACCCGCCGCCGGCCTCCTTCAAAGCCATGGCCACCTCCTTTTCGGCAGTCCAGGTGTCAGGCGGATCCAGACCCAGTTCGTCGAGCAACTCTTTGTTGTAGGCCAGGCCGACCTGGATGTTGGGCCAGATGTTGTCGATTGGTGCACTGTAAATCTTCCCATCCGGCTGAACTAGCGAGTTCATAAAGTTGGGCCAGATAATGTCTTTCCACGTATCATACTCCGCCGCGTAACGATTGGGCTGTGCGAGATGGTCGTCCATCGGTACGGCCCAACCGTTCTGGACGGCGAAATTGTGCGCGCTGCGCACCAGGTTCGGCGCGGTTCCCGCAGCCGCCCCCGGCAGTGAGCCAGGCGAACTCATCCTCGCCGGCTGCACCTTCTTCGTATACGATCTCAGTACCAGGGTTTAGCTCGGTGTAGCGCTCCGCAAGAATACGCGGCGCATTAATCACGATAGGGTTCTCGGCCGAACGGCTGGTCCATGGTGTTGGCGTGTAGCGCTCCCCCATCCACGCCCGCACCGTGACCGGCTCGACATCAACCATCGCCTCTCCCGAGTCGGAAGCGGCCGCCTGGTCAACCGGCGCTTCCACCGGCGCACAAGCCGCGAGCACCGCCGCGCCCCCCGTCGCGCCCGTCAACGTCAGGAATCCGCGCCTGCTTAACTGTCGCTTCTGCATGGTCGTTTACCTCCTTGGGTAAAGTTTCCACTACCAGGATGTACGAATGCGGAAATCGAATACTGAACCGGATAGTGCAAGAGCGGTAGGGTTAACGCGTGGACACAATTTTACGGGCGGAATAGGGTTCTACTCCAGTCAGTGTACGAAATGTGGTATTACTATAACTGGGATCCTGTCAAGCAAGTTTTTTGAGACCAGCAAGAAGAACCGGAGGCGATCTGAAATCCCTCCGGTTCTGAAGAGGTGAAATTGGGCAACAGGGTGCGGGGTATCTGCGAACAGAGGGTGCGGCAGAGGGCTTTACACCCTCACATAAGGCAAAAAACGAGCACCTGGCTCGAGGAAGTTCAGCGGCAAAACCTGCCGCTCCTCCGCCCTACAATTGCGCGCCGCCACCGAATTCCCCATTGAACTTCGCCCACACACTTTTCTCCACGGGCGTCGCCGCGGCCCGGATATTCGCCTCCAGCTGCTCCACGTTCAAGCTGCCGATCGGGTTGCCGTGAATTCGCTCTTCGCGAAGACAAAACTGGATCGCCAGTTGTAAGAGGTCAATCCGTTCTTCGCGGCACCACTGCCAGATTCTGCGGGCCGCGTCAACGTCCTCGTCGTTCCTGTAACGCCCCTGCTCTCTTGCCTTGTCGATATCGGCGCCGGTCAGCAATCCGCGCAGAATCGACCAGCCGTTCATCACGCCAACGTCGGCCGCAGCCGCCGCACGTAGAACTGTCCCGACGGCAGTCTGCCGGATGAGGTTGTAGTCATTGAAGCATAGGATGAGATCGACGTCGCCGGTCGCGATCACCTCCTGGTGGAAATGGTGCTCACGCATCCCGTATCCCGCGTTTCGCACTAACCCCTTTCCCTTCAGTTGCAGCAGGCCGGCCAGTGTGCCATCTTTGGCCAGGGTAGGTTCGATACGCGTCGGGTCGTGGATCAGCATGCCGTCGAAGTAATCAGTACCCAGGATATCTAGCTGGTCCTCTACATCCCGGATTACCCGTTCGGCCGAAAAATCGGCCTCGCCGTCACCCCGGTAGCCGCCCCACGGCGCATTCGAGTGGCAGCAGAGACGGCCCGTAATAATGACATCCTCGCGCGGGATCTCGCGCAGCGCAAGACCCAACTTGCGCAGCGAGTCCCCGTAGCAGCGGGCGCAGTCAAAATGATTCACGCCCAGCGACACGGCATGTTTGATCAGGGCAACCGCATCCTCGTCGCTGACGAAGCCAAAGTGGTTGCCAAAGCCCTGCGTGCCGAACGGTATGACGGGAATATCTAGTTCGGTGCGGCCGAGTCGACGACGCGGTACCGGTGGGACAGCTGGTGTCATAGTGCTTCTCCTGGGTTGAATTGAGTGTTACCCCATGCAAAGATATTCTTCAGAACGGCCTGTCAAAATGACTGAACGCTCTGTGACAAACTTCTCATTGTTGCGGAGCGACACCGAACGTCTCCTGGAACCTTATCCAAACGCTTTCCTCCAGCGGCGTTGACGCGGCCCGGATATTGGCCTCCAGCTGCTCCACATTCAGGCTGCCAATCGGGTTGCCGTGGATACGCTCTTCTCGCAGGCAGAACTGGATCGCCAGTTGTAGTAGATCGATCTCCTCCTCCCTGCACCACTGCCAGATTGCTCGGGCTGGCTCAGCGTCAATGTCTCTCCGGAAGCGGCGTTGCGCCATCACCTCGTCGATGTCGGCCCCGGTCAGCAGTCCCCGCAGAATCGACCAGCCGTTCATAACGCCGACATCGGCTGCGTGGGCCGCGGGCAATATCGTGTCGGCGGCAGTCTGGCGGATGAGATTGTAGTCGTTGAAGCATAGGATAAGATCAACGTCTCCCGTCGCTATGGCCTTTACGTGAAAGTCATGCGGTTCCATCCCATATCCGACATTCCGCACCAATCCGCGTGCTTTCAACCGCAGCAGACCGGCAAGCGTACCCTCTTTGGCCAGAGTCGGTTCGATGCGATTGGGGTCGTGAATCATCATGCCGTCGAAATAGTCGGTCCCGAGCAATTCCAGCTGGTCCTCCACGTCGCGAATGGCGCGTTCGGCCGAATAATCGGCTTCCCCAGCACCGCGATATCCCCCCCAAGGTGCATCTGAGTGACAACAAAGGCGTCCTGTAATAATCACTTCGTGACGGGGGATCTCGCGCAATGCCAGGCTCAACTTGCGCATCGAGTCTCCGTAGCAGCGCGCGCAGTCGAAATGGTTGGCGCCCAGCGACACGGCATGCTTTATCAGGCCGACAGCATCCTCGTCGCTGACGAAGCCGAAATTGTTGCTGAATCCCAGCGTGCCAAAGGGAATGACCGGAATTTCGAGTTCGGTGCGTCCCAGGCGCCTGCGCGGCAACCGCGGAGCAGCTTGGTTCATCATTTTCACCTTACCCTATGCTGGGCCGCACCACGCCAGGCTGTTGCGCAGCAGAGACTGGTACGACGGGTGGCGCCAGACCTCTAGATTGTGGCCGGGCGTCAAGACGCATACACGCCCCTTTCCTTCGGCGCGCGTCCAGCCGGCAGGTTGCCTGCCGTGTTCGGAATCGGTATGGAGAAAAAGATCCACGTCTGGGTCGTTCATCTCCATCATGTAGTGCTCATCCATCAGCGTAAAGGAACTGCTGCCCGCGGCAAGAGGGTGATCTGTAATTGGCGCAACGGTCACCGGGCACTGGGGCGGATGGCCTGTGAATATGCCTCCCATCAGGCGGCAAAGAGATGGCGAGTTGTCGTACAAGGCCGTGCCTGAATGTAGGAAGAGGATTCCGTTGCCTGCCGCTGCGTAATCGAGAAATGCTCTTCCGGTCTCCTCGGTCGCCCAGGGTTCATGCTCCACTTTTGAGCGGTTGTTGGCTTTGGAAAAGATTACGAGCGGGTACCGGGCCAGACTTTCAGGTCTCCAGGCGCTAGGGTCCTCCACCCAGTCAAACGCCAACCCGCACTCTCCCAGCGCAGCCAGTCCGTCTCTGGTAAGGGAGGCCGGGTGGGCGCTGTCGTCGCAAAAGACCAAAGTTTTCACTCTCACATTCCTTTCTGCCATCTACGGATTTCCCAAATGTTGAATTCTAAGACAACCATTTGCCCAGTTGGCGTTGTCAACCAACGCCCTGTTCAGGCCCCTACCGAAGACAATGTTTCCCTCCACAGTACAAGCAAGCGAACCAGTTCGGCGCGACTGGCCGGGCTTTCTTCGGAATCGGCGAGGGCCAGAACTCTGACGCTGGGCGGCTCGTTCATAGGCACATGCTCGCCGGCTTCCAGCAGGTTGGCGATCGTCTCCAGCAACGCTATGCCCTGCCCGTAGCCAGCATCAGGCGTACCAAGCCACGCCTCCGCCTGGGCCAGTACGCGGGTGCCGGCTCCCTCCTTGTCCACGGCTGGGGGGATCATATCCGGCCCCCGGCGCCGGTAAAAGCCGCGAATCGCGGCCGCGATGCTCGGGTCGCGTACCGTGCCGTCGGGATAGACGACGCCGTGTATGTCCCGCCAGCGGCTCACCCCGATCATCAGTTCCCAAAGATACCAGCCAATGCCGATCTCCTCGCAAAGTTCCAGCGTAACGTCGTATGGATTGGCCCGCGCCAGACAGGCCAGTTCCGAAATGAAGAGTGGCTTCTGTCTGGCTTCAGCGACCTGAATGCCTTCTGCAATGTTGGCGCGTATTGCCGCCCGCGTCGGTCTGTAGTCGTGGAAGGAAAGAACATCTACGTGGTCCACGACCGGCGCCAGCGTGGCGGCGTTGGCCACGCCCACCGTGATCGGATGGGCACTGTCCAGCTCCTTCATTACACCGCAAAAATGATGAACGAAAGTCCATATGGTGCGGATGCGCTCGTCCCGCTTCGGTACATCCTCACCCACCCAGCTGGTGATCAGCGGCTCGTTCATGATGTCCCACATGGCCAGGCCGGGTTCAGGGCCCAGGGTCTGCACGATGTCGTGACAGTATGCTTCGCCGGCCGGCCAGAACTCCGGCCCCAGCCGCTGAACGCCCGGATTGGGAATCCACTTGTTCTCAGTCGAACCGATTGTGGGACGCGTATCGTCGAAACAGGAATCCCACACAACCGGCATGACGCTGATTCCCCGGTCGTGGGCCGTCCGCACGAAATGCGTGAGCCGGGCCAGGAAGCTCTTGGGATCGTGTTCATAGACAACGTATGCCAGGAAGGGGCGGGCGCTGTTCAGCCCGAGCCGCTGGGCAAGCGTCAGCTCCCGCTCGACAAGAGCTTCGTCGTAGTCGCGCCAGAAGGCGATGTCGTTGACCGCGGTGCTGGGCACGTAGTTGAAGCCGCGCAGATGCGCATAAGGCTTGAGTAGCTCCACTTCTTCGTTCCTCTCGCGTTTAGTGAATTGGGCAGCTGTCGAGCGGCGCGATGGGCTCGCCCTCCGGGTCGCAGAGGAGCAGCTGCGCGGCCTGTGCCCCTGGCGGCGGCCTGCGCACACAGTCGACGCGCAGCACGTTGAGCGGATTGACGAGCGCCAGAGTTTCGTCTGCCACTGCCAGCCCATCGCCATCCAGCCAAACAAGCTGCATGTTGCCCAGATGGAAGAGGCCATATACCCCTGTGAGTCGGACGCCCCCGTCGATTGACTCGGCTCGCAAAGTCTGATGGGCGCAGCCCGCGTCGGTCACGCTTACGATGGGACCGGGACAGCGGGCGGCGTACCAGTCGATCTCAAGGCTCTGCGTTTCGCCAGGCGCCATTCTGCGCAGGGGGCCCAGGATTTCGGCCTCCATGTGAAAAAGATTGAGCTTGCCGAAATCGAGACCGGCCACTGGCTCGCCGTGGCCGGTTGTCCAGCACTCGACCGTGGCGCCGCTATCGGGATACTCTTCGTCAGGACAGTGTGTAAAGCGCTGGCAGAAAGCGTAGTCGGTATCCTGGTTAACGAAAGCGATCCACCCGGCTGTCGAGTCGACGCCGATCTTGCCGACATGGTACAGATACTGCGCACCCAGCAGATCGGGGCGCACATCCGGCTGCCACTCAGGGTTGTCCTCCTCGCCAAACATGACGTTGTAGCCCCGCTTAAATACGCTGTCGGGATTGGTCGGAATGTAGAGCCACGCCTGTTCACTGTGCGATTCGCCGCCGTCCGCGTCGCGGCGTGTGGCGTCGACCTGAACGACGTCCCAGATACTCCAGCTGCGCTCCTGATCGGAGACGTTCGTCATCTCCAACCGGAGACTGACGTGACCGCCCCCGGCATGGAGCGTCACTTGGCGGGAGATCTGGACGCCTGTGCGCGGGTCCGGCTGGCTTGTCATGCGAACTGTGGCAACAGCGTCCGACGAGTCCACAATGTCCAGCCTGTAGGGACCCGTATCCAGCACGGGGTCGGGCGGGCCATGCCACTGGTCCGGGCTGTCCCAGCCCTGGGGCGCGGGCCACGTCTTGTCGCCGCCATAGTTTTTCCAGGCTGAGATACTGCCGTCCCCCATGTTTTCCTCGGCGGAGAAGAGCTTGCCGGCCAGGGCCCGGTCGAACCACAGGTAGGCGTAGTCCCCCAGGTTGTAGGCCATAATTCGGCCGCCAACCTCTGGCACGGCGACCAGGCTCACCAGCCCGTTGCTGAGGCTGACGGCCTTCCAGCCCTCAAAACTGATCTCTTCAACGAGGCAACTTGAACCTGCCGCGGACTGCTTGGTCATGTAAACTCAACCTCCGACTAAGGACGTTTGTGCGGAAATGACTAGCTCGCACTTCCATACGAGACGCAGTGCGACGAGACTTGAATTGATGCTGGCCAACTGTCGATTTTCAGTCTTCCCCAAACGTCGCCTTGCGGATGTATAATTCCGTTTCCGCCGCAGGACTCTTTTCGTAACCCTTCCAGGCGTAAGGATCGACACCGGCCACGGGAATAACCCGCCGCACGTCCGCGCGCGCCACCGGCTGCTCATCGGCCGTCTTGACCCAGGGCAGCAACGATTCACTGCTCAGATAGTGGTTGACCAGCACGCGACGATAGCTGTCCTCCGTGCGGTTGCGCAAGGACTGATGCAGCAGATACCCGTTGAAGAAGACGACGCTGCCGGCCTTGACTTCGACCGGAATCTGGGGCGACTCGTCGAATCCCGTCGCCATCTCGTCGTGCGTGTCGAACTCGTCCGGATTGCCGTGTCTACGCGTGGGATAGAGATAGCCCGGCCGCTGCGAACCCGGAATCACCCACATGCAGCCGTTCTCGACATAGGCGTCGTCGATCGCGATCCAGGCGCCAATAAGCGTACGATCGCGCGTCGGGATGTAATTCTCGTCCTGGTGCCAGGACTGCCCCTGGTATCCGGGCGGCTTGATGAAAAGCATCGACTGCATGCACTTTACATTCCCCGACCAGTGCGCCAGATGCGCGCCGGTGATCTGGCTCAACACGCCGCTGATGTTGGGGTGGCGCGTATAGTTTTCCATCACCGGGCTTACATAGTGCGGCTGGTGAATGGCAAGAATCTTGGAGAGCACCTCATCGTCGCTCAACTCGGCCGCAACCGGCTCAATCGTCTGATTGGGATACCCGCCGCGCGCCAGGTAGATGATGTCCCTTTTCAGCTCTTCCAGTTCTGTCGCGTTCAACAGGTCCGGTACAGCCAGATAACCATTGTCCACGTAGAAATCAACCTGCTCCCGGTCAACTATCTCGGGCACCTCGATTCGTTCGCTCGCCGGCGTATCAGTCGTCACTCGATGGGCTCCCTGCAGTCCTGACTGCAAAGTATCTGAAGTTACTTCAAGCTGTTTCGCGCAGTCGTATTCTCCAATAAAACGTCAATTCAGATCCGCGATCGACTCCTGTACCGCCGTGATCGTGTCCTCGATATCCTGCTCCGAGTGGGAGAGGGTGAGAAACATCGGGTGCATGGGATGAAGGTAGAAGCCGCGTGCCAGGCACCCTTGGAGCATAGCGATGCAGCGGTCCTTGTCCTCCTCGTCCATGACCGGCGTCGGCATTGGGCCCGTGCCGGTCAGCCTGTAGCCCAGGCCGCCCTCTTCGCAGGCCGCGTTTATACCCTCGATCAAGCGGTTGCCGATCTTCCACTGGTATGCAATGCCGTCGCGGCGCTTGACCTCGTTGATGACGGTCTCGATGCTGACCAGGCTGGGCAGGTCGCAATGGAAGGTCGCCGCCATCCAGCTGGACTGGCACTGGGGTGAGCCAAGAATATCCTTGCGGCCGCCTACAAAGCTTCCGGGGTAACCGTTGGCGCAGGCCTTGGCAAAAGCCGTCAGGTCTGGTTTGACGTTATAATATTCGCCGGCGCCGCCGAAGGCCACGCGAAAGCCGACCTTGACCTCGTCAAAGATACAGAGGGCGCCGTACTCGTGTGCCATGTCTACGCAACCCTGCAAATAATCTTCGGGCGGTCCCTCGCCGCGAATAGTCTCCATAATGACGCAGGCCACTTCATTGTCATTCTGTTTGAAGAGGTCCTCCAGAGCATTGAGATCGCCGTAGGGGACTTCGAGCGTGAAGGGAGCAATCACGGAGGGCGCCCCCTCGTCCTCCGTGCGGGACCAGTCGTGCCAGCCGTGGTAGCCGCTGCGGATGACCTTGTCGCGACCGGTGTAGGCTCTCGCCAGCCGCACCGCCGCCGAAGTGGCCGCGCTGCCGCCGATCAGAAAGCCGAGCATTTCTACAGCGGGAATCAGATCGATCAGCATCTCCGCGACCTCAAGTTCCTTGGGGTGCGCGGTGCTGTAGATCGTGCCCTCCTCCATCTGCGCCCGCACTGCTGCGTTGATGACCGGGTCGTTGTAGCCGAGCAGGATGGGCCCGAATCCCATCAGATAGTCGAGATACTCGTTGCCGTCCACGTCCCAGAAACGGGCGCCTGCAGCGCGCTCGGTAAACACGGGATAGCCGAGCTCCAGCATATCGTGGCTGCGCTTGTGCCCTTGGCAGCCGCGCTCCAGCATATCGTGGCTGCGCTTGTGCCCTTGGCAGCCGCGCACGATCAGCTGGTCGGAGCGGTCGAGCAGGGCCCTGGACTGTTCAATGTTGTATGGTTTGACGGGCATAGGTGTTGCTCCGTTAGTGTACTGCGCTCTGCGTTCTTAAAGTTGATGGGCATGGAGAGCCTTGGAATCAGGTCTAGGAGGGGTGCAGTCCAAAATGGTGGTGAACTTGCCCTACGCCTCTGTTAACGACTAACCTAAAGCCACTTCGCGCCCCCGAGCTGCGCAAATGCCGTCACCACTGACCACTGACCACCGACCACTGCAGTTGGGCGGTCGGGCCTTCGGCCCTCCCTTGTGCGGGGGGACTCCCCCCGCAACGCCCCCCCAACACCATGCTACGTTGGCGCCGCGTCGCCGGCGTACTGTCTATGCCACCTGTCGCCCACTCACGTCGTGCCGCGAAGCCGTCCGCCGTGACCACGGTAGGGGTAGGCCTTGTGCCTGCCCACTCTCACCCCAAAATTGGACCGCACCCTTTAATAGTGAGGATGACGGACCGGCGAAAATTCGGGTCTAAAATTGGTTAGCTAAACGCGCCGGAGTCGCCGAAGATGATCGGACAGAAGTTTGGATCGTCGATGAAGGCAGTCAGCCCCTGTCGCAAACCATCCTTCGGGCGGGACTTTTCGGTGCGCATGTGGACGGCGAAGCTGCGCCGCGGCTGCCCGGAATGATTGGGTCCGCTGCCATGGAAGGTCAGCTTGTGGTGAAAGCTGGCACTGCCAGGTGGCAGGATAGCGGGAACCTCGCGCCACTCCTGTTCGTGCGCGTTCTGAATTGTCTCCCGCAGGGTCTCATACTCTTGGGACTGAAAGTCACTCTCCGTTGAAAGTCCCCAGCGGTGGGAGCCAACGACGAAGTTCATTGGCCCCGCTTCCGGCGTCACATCGCTGAGAGCCACCCAGGCGGTGAACAGTTCGCTGTCCTCTTCCCAGGCGCCCCAGTAGTTGTAGTCCTGGTGCCAGCCGATGTTTGTGCCGGCCTGCTGACCTGGGAGTGATGGCGGTTTGTAGAGCAACTGAACCCACCATACCTGCACCGCGTCTGCCCCGCTTATATCTGCGGCCTTTTCGCCTAAAGCCGGATGCGACACAAGCTCCTTGATGGCGCGGCTGGCGATCTGCGGCTTTTCGATCTTGCAAAGAACGTTGGGATCGTCGCCCGGATTCCAGCGCGAGGGGCGCGGCGGCGTACCAGTGTCATATTCGCCGGCGCGCACCGCGTCCATGCCGGCGACTGCCCGCGCCACCAAATCCCGCGGGATCAGCGGCTTCGGGCAGACCACAAAGCCGTCCTCCAGGTAAAGTCTTCGTTCACTTACCGTTTCCTCTACTCGCATCCCCGTTCTCCCTTTGGACGTTCGGCGCCGTCCTGTCAATCACTTTCCTGTTTCGAGTTCTTACTTTCCTGCCAGTCTCAACGCCTCCAACGTCTCGTAGCAAGCCCCTAGCGGGTGGTAGTCGGTTTTCGAAGGCGGGCTCTTCAGGTCGTCGTACTTCCCGTTGTTGGCGTCGAGGATACGGTACCAGCCCCCGAAATCGTGGTCAATCATGTGCTGGTCGGAGTAAGCCCACGCCTTGTCGTACCAGTCCCAGTAGCTGTCGTCGCCCGTTCGCAGCGCCAGCGCGGCCGCAGCCGCGAAAGTTTCCGACAATACCCAATAATAGCGGTCCCGGTCGAGAATCTCCCCCTCGGGCGAAAATGTGTAGTGCATGCCGCCCTTCTCATGATCCCAACTCTTTTCCAGGGCGACGTCGAAGAGATGACGGGCGCGCGGCGCCATCCACTCTTCGGGTCGGTAGCGTTCCAGAATCAACAGCAGCTTGGACCACTCGGTGAAGTGACCCGGCAAGTAGCCATACGGCTTAAACAGATTCTGGGGATCGTCTTTGTTATAGTCCCAGTCGTGCGTCCAGTCGGTGCGGTAATGTTCCCAGACAAGCCCGTCCGCCTTGACGGCCAGATCAACGCAGATGCGCCGTGCCAGCAGATGCGCCCGGTCCAGGTAAAGGGCTTCGCCGGTTGCTTCGTATGCGCACAGCATCGCCTCGCACATGTGCATGTTGGCGTTCTGCCCGCGGTAGGAATCGATCGCATTCCAATCGCCGGCTGCAATCAGGTCGACGTAGAGTTGCGCCTCCGGCTCCCAAAAGCGCTTCTCCAGCAAATCGTAGACTTCGGCGGCAAGTTCAACCCCGCCGTCGACACCTGCCTTTGCCGCGGCCGCCGCCGCCAGCAGCACAAACGCGTGCCCATAGCAATGGCGGTCGCCGTCTTCGACCTCACGGCCGTGCAGCACCCAGGCGAATCCCCTGTCCGGCTGCCGGTGCATATCCTGTAGACAGCGCAATCCGTGCGCGGCCGCGTCGCGATATGCGGGTTCGTCTAGCACCAGCGACGCCATCGAGTAACAGTAAGTAAAACGGCAGGTACCCACCAGGTGCTTGGTCATGCGATCGAAGATCGACCCTTCGTCGCGCATCTGGTTGATGTAGCCGCCGTACTCTTCGTCGATGCAGGTCGGGTGGTAGAAGGAGATGATGTTGCGAATGTGGTCGCGCAGGAAATCCGGGTCGCGAAAGGACATTTCAGAATCTCTCCTGGTCTGAATATACATTGGTGCGGCCTTCTAATCGGCGGAGACTCTAGATCCAAGGGCCCCAGGGATCACATTTCTTCAGCCTGTCGCCAAGTGCTGCGTAGACGTCAGGCAGGTCGACCGTCCCGAGACAGTTCTCAATGAAACACGAGAACGGCCAATTGTGCAAGGGGTTGTCGATCAACAGCTGATAGCTGGGAAGGAAGTGCACAAGCTCGCAAGTCGGCCGCGAAGCGTGCAACAGCGCAGCCAGAGCGACTGGCACGGAGCCGACGCCGCGGCCGATCAAATGTACGTCGGCGCCGCCATCTTCCAGAAAGTCTATCGTTCGTAGCAGATCATGGACCCGCCTTCCCAGATAGCTCTCGCCAATCATGCTGCCAAAGCTGGCGTAGAGATAGTCGGCGCCATAGGGTTCGAGCAGGTCGTTGGACCCGCAAGAAGTGGGAAAGCTCTGCCCGGTCCCCCGCAGGTCGGCGGCGAGAATGCGCTGCCCCTCGTTCAGGCGGCGCTGCAGCCAGGGAAGCGAGGCACAATCCTCCTCACTGGAAAGATGGCCGACAAATAGGGAAACTGGCCCCCGCGGGCGGCGGCACTGGTCCTCCAGATCACCAAACATAGTCAATATGACCTGGATTCCCGTTTCGCTCTCAACTGCAAACTGGTAGCCCTTGCCGGTAGCGGCATCCTGGCCTCCGCTGCGGCGCAGGTAGCGGTAGTGGGGCGGCGTGTCCGGCATGGCAATGTTCAGGAGGCTCCTTACCGTCTCCTGTAGGGCCGCGCGGTCAAGGGTGGTGCGCTTTGTACCTAACTCCCTGGCCCGCGCTTGCGTGAAGCCAAAGATTTTCTTGCTGCCGAACGGGACAACCTCCCCCTCCGCCGCGTGTAGCTGTGCCTCAGGAATCTCCTCCATCGCAGTCTCCTGGCACCCGACGTCTAGCCCGGCGTGTTTGATAAAGAAGCCGTACATCGTTTCGCGCGCATGTTTGTGGAAGCCGTGATCCATGTGGCCGACGCTGAGTTCAGTGGAGTCGGGCGAGCCCAGCAGCGTATGAATTTTCTTCATTTCGGCGTGTGCCTGGCGCGCGCCGCGCAGATCAAAATAACAATTCTCCTCGGCCAGGATCATGGTCGGCCGCGGCGCATAGGCCAGCAGCAGGTCGGCCTCGTCCAGGCCAAACGCCAGCGCCCGCGGCGGATTCTGTTCCGCATCTGCGGGCAGCTCGTTTTCCAGGTTGCAGAGCCAACTGGTGATGTAGCAGTCAGGCGCGGCCATCGTGACGCGCGGGTCAAGCGCAGTCACCTGCGTGGTCTGCGTTCCGCCCCCCGAACAACCCGTGACGCCGACGCGGCCTGCGTCCGTTTCCGGCCTTTCCAGCAGGTAATCGAGCCCGCGAATCGCGTCCCATGCGAACCAGCTGCCGATAAAGTCCCCAGTCAGCAACATGCGGTTGCCAATCATGTTATGAGCGACTGTCGACCTGGGTCCGGCCTCCCCTTCTGGCACACCCTCCTCTGCGTAGAACTGGCGCCGTTCCCCCTGCGAAACCGGGTCCACTATGAGAACGGCAAAACCCTTGCTTGCCAGCCCACGGGCAAAGAACTGGTAGGGCCCGTAAGCCTTACCCGTGTCGGAGTGCCCGCACAGTCCAAGGACGCAAGGCAATTCGGAGTCGAACTGCGCGGGCAGGTAAAGGTTGGCGCTGACCAGGAAACCGGGCCGGCTCTCGTAAACGACCTTTTCCAACCGGATATCTCCGAGATCGGCTGTTCCTGTAATCCTGGCCTTCAGGTCTGTCCTGGCAGGAAGCGCGGGGAAGCAGCGCGCAGCCTTTGCCCGTACGTCGTCCACGTAAGCCTCGGCATCGGCCCGCGTTCGAACGGCGGCCAGCCTGTCGGCTCGTTCCCGCAAGATTTCGCGCACGCGGCCGACCGTGTATTCGTGGACCATGTGTCCATAACGATTTCTGTGCATTTTCCGGGTTCCTTGAATGGACGAACTGGGAACAGGTTACCCCTTGATTCCGCTCATGACAACTCCCTGAACAAAAGTCTTCTGGAAAAAGAAGAAGATAATCAGGCCGGGAAGGAGCACGGTAACGGAAGCGGCCATCAGCCAATGGTATCTGACGCCATAAATCTCGATTGCAGACCGAAACATATTCAAGCCCAATGCAACGGTAAAGTTTTCCATCGTGTTGAGAAAGATTAGCGGATCGAAGAAGTCGTTCCAGCGGGCCATAAAACTGAGAATGGTGATGGTAGCCAGGGCTGGCTTCGACAACGGTAGAATGATACTCCACCAGATTCTAAGCTCGGAGCAGCCGTCGATACTGGCCGCCTCGTCCAGGTCGATTGGAATCGTCATATAAAACTGGCGCATCAAAAAAATGAAAAAGGCGCTGCCGCCAAACCAGAGCGGCACAATTAGTGGCCAGAAGGTGTCAACCCAGTCAAGGTTGCGAAAAAGTATGAAGCGAGGAACGATGGTCGAATAAGTGGGCACCATCATCGTAGCAAGGACCAGAAGAAACACCTTGTCCCGGCCCGGCCAGCGTAGCCTGGCGAAAGCGAAAGCGACCATCGATGAAGAGAGGACCGCCCCCACTGTTGCGGTGACGGTGATATATACAGTGTTGAGGAAAAAGCGGGTGAACGGCAATATATCGAACAGTGATATGCGATAGTTCTCCCAAGCCCAAGGGTTGGGAACCCAAATCGGCGGGAAAAGGTAGACCTGCTGCTCAACTTTGAGGGATGTGGAAAGCATCCAGAAAAAAGGGAGGGCCATGAGCAGGCCAAGACCGCAGAGCATCGTGAAGTTGAACGATCCCCATATCCGGCGTTGCAGCCGTTTTCCCACCGTCCGGCGAGCAATCACTTTAGGCTTCCTCCGGCAACTCAGTTTCGTAGAAGACCCATATTCGCGAAGATCGGAGCACCAGAATCGTCAATGCCAGGATAATCACAAACAGGATCCAGGCCATGGTTGCTGCCTTTCCCATGCGGAAGAACTTGAAGCCGTTGTTGTACAAGTAGAGAACGTAGAAGAGGGTAGCATTGGCAGGGCCGCCCTCGGTAATGACGTAAGAGTTGGTGAAGGTCTGGAACGAGGCGATGATGCCGATGATCAGATTGAAAAAAATGACCGGAGTGAGCAAGGGCCAGGTGACGTGTTGGAACTGACGAAGTCGGCCGGCGCCGTCGACCTCGGCTGCGTCATACAGTTCTTGGGGTACCCCCTGTAGACCGGCCAGGAAGATGATCATTGACCCGCCTACCCCCCACAGGCTCATGAGAATGAAGGCAGGCATGACCCAGGTTCTGTCGAAGAACCAGTTTGGGCCTTCGATGCCGACCACGTCAAGCATGTAGTTGACGATTCCAAACTCGCCGTTGAACACCCAGATCCAGAGCATGGCCACTGCCACGCCCGACACGACCGCGGGCAGATAAAAGACTGTGCGGAAGAAGGCGATCCCGGGCAGGGGCTGATTCAACAGCAGCGCCAGCAGCAGGGCGAAGAGCAAGCCAAAGGGTACCGAAAAGAGGCTGTAGACGCTGGTAACCTTCAGAGACTGCCAGAAAAGAGGGTCGTCTGTGAAGAGTTCCAGATAATTGTCCAGGCCGATCCAACTGGGGGCTTGGATAAGATCCCACTTGAAGAGGCTGATGCCCAGTGAGGCGACAAGGGGGCCGAATTCAAACAGGGCAAAGCCAATCACCCACGGAGAAATGAAGAGCATGGCCACCCAGAACTCGCGTCTTGCTCTACGACTCATCTGCTTCATGGCTGTAAGCAATCCTCTTACGAATGGGGCGGTAACCGAATTGAGCCTTACTGCGAGTGAAGTAAAGAGGAGTCGGGAGGGAAGGTTACGTCTACCTCCTCTCTCATTGTCAACGGAGGAGCGCCGCTATCCCGCCCTTGTCTCGTTGCACGAGGGCACTCACCTTGGCGGAGGACGTCGCCACGCGCTAGAGAACTGTCTCAGCCTAATGCCCCTGTGCGGGATTACGTCTGGTCTCGCTAGGTAGAATCTTCCGCCCGTTGCTGCTAACCAGGAATAGGGGCAGATTACGCAGTTTGGCTACACAAGAGTCCTTGAGAACGGCTTCAACTACGCTCTACTCCTTGTGTAGATCCTAAAACGGGACGAAGAGCATGGGAAGTTCGGGGAGTAATGGCAAGACAGCCGCGATGACGGTGTGCAACTCGTGTAGGGAGTCTTGCTTCCAGTTTAAGTTCAGGTCAACTCAACAGCAACGGCCTCGGCCGCCTCGATAGCCTGGACATAGAAAGCTTCGGATGCAAACGTCTAAGACTTAGTGCAGAGAGAGAGGAGTAAGCAGCTACATCTTACTCCTCTCCTCCTTTCCCGCTCTTCTCGTCTGGCGTTGATGAACCTCAGGAGGCTTCCTGAATCACCTTGTTGATGTCGGTCGCCATGTTGGCGCACGCTTCCGCTGGCGTCAGTTCGCCCAGCCACACTTGGTCCGTGTATTGTCTCCAGATCGATGACATCTGCGTCCAGGGAATCTTGGCCGTTATCGGTAGCAGGTGGCCATGTTCTACCTGCGAAACTTCCTGAATGCCGACCTGGTCCCAGGCGCTCATGGCCCAATACTCGGGATTGTCGTGGTTTTTCTTGGTCGCAGGATAGATGAACTTGTACTCCTCGTGCTGCACCCACTCACCTTCTGGACCCGTAATCATCTTGATCAGGTCATAGGCCAGGTCGGTGTATTCGGACTGGGAGGACACAAATTCGTTGTTCGACTTGGTGATGCACTTCGCCCCTTCCGGTCCGGCGGCGACAAAGCATGGCTGCACTTTATCATTGCCGCCGAGGGAGACGGCCCGGTTCAGCGGCTGCCGCGACCAGGCCGACATCATTCCAACGTTTCCGCTGCGATAGTTCAGACCGAGGTCCTGTGAAGTCCCGGGCGCTGGCATGATCTGGTGAACGTCCTTCAAGTCCAACGTGAATTGGAGGGCGGTGATGAAAGGTTCGGAATCAACTAGACATTGGGTCACATCTTCGTTGAACATGGACCCGCCGAATGTCCAGGCCGTGGGCAGCCAGTAAGCCCAACTGTAGAAGGAGGTATGGAAATAGATGTTGTTCTCTATGTCGGTAACGGCGTTGCCCAACTCGACAAAGTTGTCCCAATTCCACTCTCCTTGCTCATAGTACTCGAGCGGCGACGGCATGCCGCTCTGGCCGATCAGATCCGTGTTGTACTGCCAGATCATCGGTCCGGCGTCGGTCGGTAGGCCGTACAATTTGCCATCCACCGTCATGTCCGGCAGGAAATGCTCTACATAGTCTTCCCTGCTGGCATCCGGATCGGCATCAAGCAATGGGTTCAGGTGGACGGCCATTCCCCTCGAAAACCAGTCGGGGGCCCAGTAGGCATCACATTCGATTGCATCGGGCGCGGTGCCACCCGCGTACATGGTGAGTATCTTGGTAGGGTACTCACCCCATCCCACAAAGACCGACTCTACATCGACGTTCGGGTTCGCCTCTTTGAACGCGCCGAGCTTAGCCTCTTGGCGTTCCAATTGCTCCTCGCTGCCCCACCACGACCAGGAAATCGTGATCATCTCCTCGGCCGCTCCGCCATCCGCCTCTCCGTCGGCCATCCCGGCCGACGGAGAGGCAGGCGCCGCGCAGGCCGCCAATAACGCCGCGCCTCCAGCCGAACCGGCCAACGTCAGAAACTGTCGTCTACTTAATGTTACCTTGTCCATGGCTTGCGCTCCTTGTCTGCAATTGTCTGTCGTAATGCCCTGGCAGTTGGGCATCGGCGCCTTGAATCGATGCGAAGAAAACTCTATCTAACCGCGGCGGCACTTGAGCTTCGTCTGCCGATAGGCGAACTCCTGTAGGGTAGTGACGACCACACAGTCGCCAGTTGTCTGTTACTGCTTCAGGTACCGAGAGTGGCCATAGGCCAAAAACACCAAGAAACAGCGTTTACTTGCTCATTCTAGCCATTCGGTCTGTCAGTGTCAACAGCCTCAAATGGGCATGGATTGAGGAGGAGTAGTGGTATCTTTGAGCAAGGCCGATTAACGCGGTATAAATGGGGTAATCCCTGTATGAGTTAGAAGGAGGAACGTATGCCCAGCCCATTCCCCGGCATGGACCCGTTTCTGGAACATAGAACGTGTTGGCCGGATATTCACCGACGCTTGATTGTTTACACGTCAGAGTTTATTCAACCACAGTTGCGTTCGAAGTACGTTGCCAGCATAAGTGAGCGTATTGAACCGAAACTGTTGGGAGAAGAGGATCCTCCTGTTGGCATGCCCGTAAAGCGGCCTCGCCAACTGTCGGAGGCCCGAGTCACGAACGGTTCTCTGGTAGCCGATGAGCCGCAGACGATCAGCGTACTGGATGAAGAACGACGCGTTCCTTATATTGAGGTCATCGAAGTCGCATCCGGTACTGTAGTCACACTGATAGAGTTCTTAAGCCCTGCCACTAAAGCCGGAAAGGGACGCGAGCAATACTTGCAGAAGCAGGACGAGCATCTTAACAGGCCGGCGAACCTGGTTGAGTTTGATCTTCTGTCGCGGCCGACGGCCACTTTTGCCCGGCATTTTGAGGTTTATGACCCCCAAGATTGGCGCTACATCATCAGCATTAGCCGGCCGCAACGTCGCACCAGCGTCGAGGTCTACGCGATTCCTCTGAAGGACAGGTTGCCTCGTTGCAAGATACCGCTCTTGCTTGACGATGACGCCGTCCTGGATCTGCCTACCGTCTTTTCCCGCTGCTACGAATTGGGTTCCTATGACCTGCTGCTTGACTACAGGAAGCCGCCACCGGTGTCGCTGAGCAAAGCAGAGGAAGAATGGATGGAGGCCTTACTCGTGGAGAAGGGCTTTCGAGAAGCGCCGGCGCCGCAGTAGCCCCAACGCCGAATTCCCGATAATAGGACAAATCAGGAGATCAGAAAAGCATCCTGCATGGGCAGGACGAGGAGGTAGCCTTGCTTACCGATCCTGTTTTTCCTCTGATTCAACTTCCAGCCGACTATACTTCCCATCGCGCTACGACACGTATCGATCTGGACCCGGGCCAGGAGGTTGACCTTCTGAGCGCGCAAGGCCCTGGCTGCGTCCGACACTTCTGGATTACCAGCAAATCGCCTGACGTGCTCGACCTTGAAATCTCATGCGACGGCGACCAACCTCAAGTAAGGATGAAGTTGCACCAATTCTTTGGCGTCCTCCTGGGAAAAGACCCCTATCGCATCGAGTCGGCGCCGCTCAAGCTCCTGCCCAAAAATGGCTACAACGCCTACTTCCCGCTACCGTTCCAGACTTCGTGCCGCATCACACTGCGCAATAGTGGACAAGAATCAACCTCCGTCTGGTCGATGGTCAACTGGCAAAGGTACGATAGGCAAGTATCGCTCACACCCTACCGTTTGCATGCCCAGTTCACGGAGGAGAAACCGGCGGAGCCGCTCGGCACGACGCTGCTCGGCGCTATCCGGGGCAGCGGATTCGTAGCCGGCCTCTTTCACGCTATCATCCGCCATGACTACCGCGACATGATCTGGCATACGGGCGGAGATACCTGGCTGATAGACGGCGAAACCAGTCCCCATGTCTTGCGGGGGATAGGCAGCGAGGACCTATTCGGCCACTCCTTCGGCATGCACCCAGTAATGAACGATTGGACGGGGGCGCCGCATGTTGTCGGCCTGGACGCTGACTGTTCGGAGGTCGTCGCCTATCGTTTTTTCGGCGCCGACAGCGTAACGTTCAACTCATCACTGTCGCTGCGCTTCGGAACACGCGCCAACGACATGGAAAGCGTCCTGTACTACTACAAAGAAGAGGGTAGCGTCGACCCGGCAGTCGAGACGCCGGGCCGCTGGACGCTCTCCGGGCCCTTTGACTGCCAGACATTCGACGTTTTCGAGCGTGCGGAATTCCCGGAGAAGCCCAAAGATCAGTGGCCTGAAGAATGGGAGTGGGGAGGGCGTCACCTGACCGCGGTCAAAACAGAGCCGGAACTGACCTGGATCGACTTTTCCCGTTGGTTTCGCCGTGACGCCACCGGCAACGCGGGCACACAGCCGGTTGACGCTGCCGCCTACGCCGAGACAGTCATTACTGCCCAGTCGGAAAGGCTGGCAGTGCTGCGACTTGGCTTCGATGACTGGATGAGGGTGTGGGTCAACGACAAGCTCATCGCAACTCTGAGGCACGATGACGGCTTTGCAGTTAGCGAAGTGCCCGTAACGCTGAATCAGGGTGAAAACAGACTGCGACTGAAGCTGAGCAACTTCGACAACGTCGAGTGGCGCTGCTGGGCGTTCAGCTGTGTGATTTTGACCGCCGACTAAACGGCCCGGGCGATTTGATGCCCACTAGAGGGACATCTCCCAGGCCTTCACGTTGCTGACAGTCGCGCTGTCCGCCTCGACCGCGAAGCCCAGCCGGCCGCCGGGCTGGTGGTCCATCGTGTAGCACTGGATGTGCTCGTCGTTGATGTAAAGCTCCACATGCGCGTCGCGCAACAGGAGCCGCCAGCGCGCCGGTTGGTCGGCAAGCTGGCGGTAAGGTTTGCGGTCCTGTGGCTTGAACGAATAGCCGTCGTAGCGGCCGACCTCCACCTGACCGTCGCTCTGCGCCAACAACAGCGTCCCCTCGTTAACCGTTTCCCCTTCAACAAAAAGGCCAGCCCCTTTGAGCAGCGCCTCGGAGCTATGGCGCGTCAGCTCTGCTTCGAGGATGACGCCCTGCGCGGTGTCGTACTTCGCCGGCAAGATGGCCAGACCCCCAGATGCCGCCCCAATCTGCGCCTTCCCGGCTGACAGTGTACAGGCGTCCTCTTGCAGGCCGTACAGCTGGCAGTCTTCGAGAGCGACAGGCAATTCCCGTCCTTTCAGAGCTTCGTTGCCCGGCCACCAGTGCAGACTCAAAAGGCCTGCGTCGTCCTGCTGCAGCGACTTCAAGGGCGAGAAATAGATGTCCTCGGGGCCTGCGTGCCCGCTGCGCGGCACGGTGTGGTGGTTCAGCAGTAGCTCGTCGCCGCAGCGGTAAAAACGGGCGAAGTAGGTATAGAGAATGGGGCTGCTGCTTAGGAACGGGGCCTGGTCAGGGTCGGCTTCGTAGGGACCGGCCTGAGAATCCGAATTCAGCACAAACATCCCGCCCTCGCCGGCCGGAAGCCGCGAACCCTGCCGGGCCCCCAAAGGCGCTGCGCCGACCCCCAGGAGCATATAGTACCGGTCCCCGAACTTCTCGACCGCGCCCACTTCGACCCGGTCACCCCATACACCGGTCTCAATCACCGGCGGCGCGGCGCGGAAGTGCCGGCCGTCGTCGGAGACCACACAGCCAGCCGTGCCCCGCAAACCGGCGGGACCGTGCTTTGCTACCGCGGTCAGGAAACCAATATATCCCTCCCCATCCTCGCGCGGCAGGGCCCAGATGCAGTCCCAGCGCGGGCGGGTGAAGGTAGAATCGACGGCGTACCAGCGCGAATCGGCCCGGCAGATGTACTCCTCATCAGGCAGGCGCGTCCAGTGCAGCAGGTCATCGGACTCGGCAAAGAATATCTCCTGAATACCGGCCCGTTCCTCGGAGAAGTTGAGCATGAACTTTTCTCCCGCGCGCCAGACCATGCCAGTACCCAGCCAGACCGCGTCATCCCCCTTATGGATGATGGGCCCGTGATCGTCAAAATGAACGCCGTCATCGGAAACGGCCACACTCATGCCGTCCCAGCGTACGTCGGCGCGCGTGTTGTGCAGATAAAACAGGTAATGTTTGCCCTCGTGGTAATAGAGCCAGGTATCCCACATTCGCGCGACAGTGCTGGGCCTGTAGATCATCTTTGATTCCTTTCCGGTAGGAGTCGTAAGACTTGAAGTACCGCGGGGCTACCCTTTTACGCCGGTAATGACAATGCCCTGGATGTAATGTTTCTGCGCTACAAAAAACAGGAGCACCGGCGGCAGCATTGCAATGAAGGAAACAACCATCAGCTCGGACCACAATACGCCGTGCGCGGCGCGCAGAAACGAAAGCGCGATCGCAAGCGGAAAGGTCTCCATCCGGCTCAAATAAATCAGCGGCCCCAAGAATTCGTTCCACGCCCAGGTGAAGGCGAAGATCGCAGTAATGCCCAGCGCCGGCTTGCTCAACGGCAACAGGATCCGTAGGAACAACCCAATCACCCCGCAGCCGTCGATTCGTGCGGCATCGTCCAGCTCGCGCGGGATCGTGGAATAGAACTGGCGAAGCAGAAAGACAAAATAAGCATTGGCGAAAAAGTGCGGAACGATTAAAGGGTTGTAAGTGTTTATCCAACCGAACTTGGAAAAGAGAATGAAGAGAGGAATCATCGTCACCTGTTGCGGCAGCATCATCGTACTCAGGACGATGATAAACAAGACACGGCTTCCTCGAAAGCTCAGTCGGGCGAAGGCAAATGCAACAATGGCATTGGAAAGTACTGTTCCCAGCGTGATCATGAGACTCATGTACATCGAGTTGCGAACAAACACCAGGAACGATACTGGGAAAATCGTAACCGCCCGAACGTAATTCGACCACACAAATGGGTCCGGAATCCATATCGGCGGGAACTTGGTAATCTGGTGAGGAGGCTTGAGCGAGGTGGAGAGCATCCAAGCCAAGGGAACCATCACAATTATCCCCCCGGCAATGAGTACAACATGGATCAGAACTGATTGCATTCTCTGGCTTCGCCTTACGCTTGCACGCGAAGACCCGATTCCAATTGCCGCGCCACTCATGTCCTCTGCCCCCCGATCTCTGTTTCATAGTAGACCCAAGCCTTTGACGATCGGAAGAGCAAGAGCGTGAAGACTAGGAGGATCAGGAAGAAGATCCAGGCATAGGCGCTGGCATATCCCATTCGATATTGTCGAAATGCGACCTGATACAGATATAAAACCATCATTAGCGTGGCGTTGGCAGGTCCACCCTTTCCCTCGGTCATCACGTAAACGTTAGTGAATACCTGTGATGACCAAATGATCTGCGTGACCACCACAAAAAACAATGTCGGACTGATCATCGGAATCGTAATACTGCGGAAGCGTCGCCAAATGCCTGCCCCGTCAATGGTCGCGGCTTCGTACAGTTCTGTAGGGATGCCCTGCAGCCCAGCCAGGAAGATGAGCATATTGGAACCCGCGCCCCACACGCTCATCAGAACCAGGGCCATCTTTGCCGTACTCCTGTCGAACAACCAGCGCGGCCCTTCGATTCCGACCAGCGAGAGCGCCCAGTTGATCAGTCCGAACTCCGGCTGAAAAAGCCACAGCCACAGCAACGATGTCGCAATGCCGGGAATAACTGCGGGCAGATAGTAAACGACTCGGTAGGTGGGCTGCCCGGAGATATTCTGGTTGAGAAGAGTGGCGATGAAGAATCCAACGCTAATCGTCAGAGGGATACTTAGGAAGACGTAGTAAGCCGTGTTGTAGAGCGTTGTCCAGAATAGCGTTCGCGTCGTGTCAAAGGAGAGGAGCTTGGTGTAGTTCTCAAACCCCACAAACTCGAACGTGAACAGGTCGGTTTCGGTGAAACTCAGACCAAGAGAGGTCAGCATCGGACCGAGAATGAACGCCACGAATCCAATCACCCAAGGGGAGACAAGCAGGTAAGCAATGAGCTCCTCTTTCTGACGAAGCGTGCGGCGCGACCAGACACTGGAGGAAAAATACCTGGATAGAGGAGATCGGCCCCCTTGTGCCTGCGCGCTCATCTGAACGATCCACCTTCTGGTCTCAAGTCATGAGAACGAAGAGGCAGATGAATCTTCCGTCGCGTGAGACACATATCTCAGATTTCCCCGCTTCTCGCTCTCACTTTCTAATACTCAGTTTGGTTAGGCAAATATCTCATCGATACGCTCCACGATCAGGTTCACGCCTTCCTCCAGGCCTATTTCGCCGGTAACCCAAATCTGCTCCCAAATAGGAGTGAAAACCTCCGAGTTGACCTTCTCGTTTTCCTGGAAAGAAGGGTTCAGGCGCGTATGATCCATGATCCGGGAGAAAGCCGCAACATCATAGCCGGCCTCCGCACCCATCGATTCCACGTCCCACGCGTCACCGGCCACGCTGCGCCGGGCAGGCTGCAAGCCGACAATGCTCAACGCCATCACCTTCTCAGCCTCTGGCGAGGTCAGAAACTCCACCAACTGGACAGATGCATCGGGCTCCTGCGTCCTCTTGGCAATGACGTAGCCATTGCAGAAGGTGAGGCCCGCCTTTACGCCATCGCGCGCCGTGGGAAGATCTGTAAAGTCCCAAGCAAAGTCATTCTCCCGAATGTAGTTGGTGACTGTCCAGCTGTGAGATTCCGTGAACGCCACTTTGCCACTCGAAAAGACGTTCCACCAGCCCATCTCAGGAATCGAGCCGGCAACTGGTGCCACCGGATTATCACCGTAAATCTGGTCGTGGTTGAACTTGAGACCCTCCAGAGCCTCTTCGCTGTCCAGCAAGCATTGCGTACCGAAGATCTCGCCATTCATCCACTCGCCGCCATTCATCCAGACGTAGTGTTGTATATACCCCTGGGCCACATAGTTTCCCCACTGGACGATGTTGCCACTGTCATCGCGCTTGGTCGTTGCCTCGTATGCTGCTTGGTAGTCGTCCCAGGTCCAGGTTCCATCGGGGTGATCGACCCCGGCCTCATCCAGGATATCCTTGTTATAGGCCATCACCACCGTCGATACATACTTGGGGATTCCGAACAACTGTCCGTCCAAGAGATGGGCCTTCACCAGGGCGGGATAGAAGTCCTCCAGGTATGCGCTGTCGAAATAATCGTCCAACTGCAGCAGTTGGCCCTTCTGCAACAGGTTATAGTTGATGTTGTCCCAGACGAACATGACATCAGGCGAATCGCCGGCCACCGCCTGCGTGTAGAGTTTGTCGGCATAGTCGGGCGATTCCGCATTTTCGAATGTAACGTTGATGCCAGGATGTCCCTCTTCAAAACTGGGAATGATTTCGTCCGTCCAGAATGCGATTCCCTCCGGCCCAACCCAACTTCCCTCCGCCAGTCTGATCTCGATGGGCTCCTCGGCAATCGACGCCCCAGGATCTTCAGGGGCGGCCGCCGGGGCAACGCAAGCCGCGAACAGCCCGCCGCCTGCTGTCGTCACTGACAAGCGCAAAAAATCACGTCGGTTTATTCTGTTAGCCATGTTTCCTCCTGATTCACCTGTAGGAAAGTTTCTTGGCGATTGCGGTGCAATCCTTATTTGGTTTCCACCATCACGGTTTCCGCTACAGGTCGAATCGGAGACCTGTACGGCTTCTGCCGAACTCCAAATGAAGGATGGGAGGGTTGCGGAAGTTTCCTCACCGGATCCCCGGAGAATCTCGCCTCTGTACTTCACGCCAAGCCAACATGTCACCGTTAGCGACTCTTTCCAACAATCACGCGGTAGGCAACACGCTGGCCTGGCGCTAACAAAGTTCGAGCCTCGACTTGCATTTGATGCGCGCAGCCGCTAACTCTTTCGGGGCTGAACATCTACATTGCAGCTAAGCGAATATCTCGTCGATGCGCTGCACGATCAGATTGACACCCTCTTCCAGGCCGATTTCATTCGTAATCCAGATCTGGTCCCAGATTGGGCTGAAGACCTCTGAGTTTACCTTATCATTCTCCTGGAAGGCCGGGTCGAGCCGGGCATAATCCATAATGCGCGAGAAAGCAGCCACATCATAACCGGCTTGGGCCCCCATCGAGTCCACGTCCCAGACGTCGCCCGCGACACTGCGCCTCGTCGGCTGCAGGCCGACAATACTTACCGCCATCGCCTTCTGCGCCTCAGGCCCAGTCAGGAACCTCACCATCGCTACCGACGCGTCTGGCTCCTTCGTCAACTTTGCGACGCCATAGCCGTCGGCGAAGGTGATTCCGGCTTTACCGCCATCGGGAGACAACGGCAGATCGGTAAAGTCCCAATTGAAGTCGTTTTCGCGAATATAGTTCGTGACTGTCCAACTGTGGGATTCTGCGAACGCTACCTTTCCGGTAGAAAAAACATTGTGCCACCCGACTTCTGGAATCGCACCGGGGATCGGAGCGACCTGGTTGCTGCCGTAAATCAGATCGTAGTTGTGTCTGAGAGCAGCAATGGCTTCTTCACTGTCCAGCAAACATTTCGTGCCGAAGAGGGGAGCATTCATCCACTCGCCGCCATTCATCCAGACGTAATGTTCCATGTACTGCTGTGCTACGTATCTGCCCCACTGGACAATCTCGTCGTCGTCATTACGTTCAGTCGTTGCCTCGTACGCGATCAGATAGTCGTCCCACGTCCATGTCCCATCAGGATATTCGACACCGGCCTCGTCTAGAATGTCCTTGTTATAGGCCATCACTGCCGTCGACACATACTTGGGCATGCCGTATAGCTTCCCGTCCAGAAGATGGGCATCCAGTTTTGCGGGATAGAAATCCTCCAGATCCTCCGGGTCGAAATAGTCATCCAGTTGGAGGAACTGGCCCTTCTGCATCAGATTGTAGTTCACACCGCCCCAAACGAACATCACATCCGGAGCGTCCCCGGCCACCGACTGCGTATACAGCTTATCCGCATAGTCGGGCGACTCGGCGTTCTCGAATGTCACACTGATGCCTGGGTGGCCTTCTTCAAAGGCGGGGATGATTTCATCGGTCCAGAACGCGATGCCTTCGGGACCGACCCAACTTCCCTCAGCTAGTCTGATCTCTATCATCTCTTCAGCCATCGAGTCCCCCGAGTCAGCCGGGGCGGCCGTCGGAGCGACGCAGGCGGCAAGCAGCCCGGTGCCCGCCGTGGTTGCCGACAGTTTCAGAAAACTGCGTCGATTCAATCGCTTGGTCATCTTTTCCTCCTGAATGTGTTCAGTGGTTCTTGAGATGAAACAAAAGGTGTGAAAGACTGTCGAAGGCGTCCGCTCAGAAAACTGGCAACCCTGTCACACCTGGCCCGAATTGGGCCCTTACATAGTACGCACAGACTCGCCCAGGCTCCGAAAAACGGTCGCCGCTGCGCCTATCAGCCCAGAATCTGCCCCCAAAGCTGCCGGCAGAATCGGCAGGCTGCGGCTGTTCTCCGCCCAGATGTGTGCCCGTGTCGAGGCAACAAAACTGTCCCAGTAAAGACCTCTTGCCGATCCCAGCCCTCCTCCCACGATGATCGCCTCAGGGTCCATTACGTTGACCAGAAAACCGACACTGTTGCCCAGGGCTTCTCCAGCGCTGGTGACAATGTCAATTGCAGTCCTGTCGCCTTCCTCTGCGGCCGCCGTTACCTCTTCTCCTCGCTCGGCCTTCACCCGGCAATGCTGACCATATCTCGCGACCAATGCGGGTCCGCTGGCGTACTCCTCCAGAATGGGATTCAAGATTGCGCCGCAGTCGCTACATTCCGCCGTATACGGGCTACTGGCCAGGATTAGGGCATTACCGCGTGCGCCGGTGAAAGGTCGACCCTCCTGGACCAGCGTACTTGAAATTCCGGTGCCCACGGTTACGTAAACGAAGAGCCTGTACTCCTGCCCTGCGCCGAACATCGATTCGGCAAGGGCCCCGGCCCGCACATCCGATTCGACGACGGTCGGCGCAAGCGATGAGAAGGCTGACCGAACCCTATCGCCCTGCCAGTCACTGAGTGAATGCGCGCTGGTGACGTTACCTTCCGGGTCAACCAGTTCGGGTACTCCGACTCCGATACCCAGCAGATCCAGGTTTCGCGCTCCGGCTTTCGCTATAAACTCTTTGGCCAAGGCAAGCGTATCGTTCAGGACTGCCGTCCCGCCCCGGCGCGGAAGCGTCGGGATGGATCGGCGACAAAGAACAGCACCGGAAGGGTGGGCGACGAGCCCGGCAGCGACCTTTGTTCCGCCCACATCCAGGCCAACCGCACAGGCCGAAGGATCAGGGCTCTCGGCCATTGGAGAAGAGATCAGGAATGTCGGGCGAGTATCTCGGTGCAATCCCGCACAGAAAAGTCGCCGGTTCGGCCGACATATTGTAGTACTGGTGCGGCGCGCCCTCCGGGACGAAGAATCCGTCCCCAGGCTTGAGTTCGAACCAGCGCGGCCCATCGTTTTCGGGAACGCGCACGTTCAGCGTGCCCTCCAGGAGGTAGAGACTCTCATCGCCGGCATGCACTTCCGCATCACTGCGTTGGCCTGGCAGCAACTGCAGTTTACCGACGGTAAGATGCTCCGTTGCGGCCAGGACCCCCACCAACAGCTGTTGATCGGCCCCCTCCAACCGCCAGAGCACATCTGCTTCGCGTACAACACGGATCGTATTTCTGGCCTCAGCCTCGCCACGCGCCTGCGGCCACTTTCCCATCCATTGATCCTGCGAGTACTTGGGCGCAGTCAGATTCGGTTTCGTCTGTGCATAAGATCCCGAAGTGCCCTGCGAAGGCGGCGGCGCGAAGAATTCGATCACGCGCAGCGGCTCCGTACTGAAGTTGAAGGCGTGATGCCATGTGTCGCGGCGAAAAAAAGCCGCTTCCCCCGGTTGCAGCCGGTGCACCTCCCCGGTTTCAGGATTGTTCAGCACCATCACACCGCTGAGGACGTACAGTACTTCATCGGCGGCGAATATGGTTCGATAACTGTCCGAATGTCGAAACGCCCCGCCGGGGGCCAGGCCGAAGACCAACTGGTGGATCTTAGCGCTCGACACGTAAATCCAGTCAGCGACCTCACCTGACCCGTCGTCCCCCCAGAGGTGGCGCGTGACCGTCTCGTAGGGAATGTGCGCCGGCCCATCGAAAGTAGGGCGCGGTGAGGCCGAATAGCTCATCAGCGCTGGGTCCAGTCGTGGACCAAATGGGGGGCCACCGCCGCCGCCTCTTCCACTTCCTCTTCAGGAAACGTAGGAGGCGTGAAGGTGCTTGTTAGTTCCTTCGACTGGCCGTCTTCTCCCGATTCCTGCGCCCTGATCATGATCTCCAGCGCGTGATAGGCGTGCTCCGGTGTGACGACCGGCTTCTCGTTGTTGTGAATGCATTCGACAAGATGGCGTATGCCGTCGGTCCAGTTCCAGAGCCGGTCCATGCCATCATAAATCTGCCAGGCGCCGACGTCGTTGCGCCACAGTTCATATCCGGAGGGAGCCCAGTCATCGCCCATCATCTGGATCGTGCCCTCGCTGCCGTAGATTTCAAGCGCCGGGCTTCGATACTTCTGCATCGTGAACCCCGTGGTAACCACACCAAATACCGACCCGCCCCAATCGATCAGTACGTGAGCGTTGTCTTCAGCCTCCACCTGCATCATCCTATTGCCAACAACGCGTTCCGGAATCGCGACGCCCGTCATTGCCATGACCCGCTTGGCCGGTCCCAGCCAGCCAGTCAGACAGGTGATGTTGTAAACGCCCAGGTCAAACAACGCGCCTCCGCCCTTTAGATAGAACCACGGTCTCCAATCGGGCCCGGAATGGCCGTAGCGGGCGCGCGCCATCAGCACTCGTCCGACATCACCCCCGTGAATGTGCCGCCAAATCGTCTGATAGGTGGAGCTCAGCACAACATGCGGGGCGCAGACAAGAAGGCCCGGACTGTGCCGGGCCATCTCAACGATCTCTGCCGCTTCATCCAGGGTTACGGCCATCGGTTTCTCAACCAGGACGTGTTTGCCTGCCGCTAATGCCGCACGCGTAATGGGCCCGTGCTCTCGCATCGAGGTCAACACCATCACCAGGTCGACCTCATCCGAGTCAATAACCTCCTCGTAGTCGGTCGTGAACTGCTTGATGCCGAGCGTGTCCTGGACTACCGGCCGCACCTCCTCCCTGGTATCACAGGCAATCGTAACGTCGACAGTGCCCGTTGCCCTCATCGGCTGAATCTGCCTCATGTAAGGGCGCTGCATTACGCTTCCACAGCCGACGATCCCGATTCGCGTAAGTTGGTTCATCTAGAGTCTCCCCCAGTGCCAAATAATTCTTGCAGTCTTCGGACCCCACTGCACAGGTCACACCTCCGAGGTCCGGATCTTGTGCTGGGCAAAGCGCTTCGCACGCATCTCCTCATGCGCCTCATCTGAGCCATCGTGACTGGTCCCGAACCAGTAGTCGAAGGGCATGTCCGGCTCACCGTAATTGCACTCGAAATAACGATGGTGCAACTGGTGGAAGTAGGATGCCCCCGCCAGGTTGTACTTGCCGTTAACGATTACCGCGTCAAAACCGACATGACCCTGCGCCGGAGTGAGCCCAGCATGCTGCAGGTTCAACACCACGTGAATCGGATGCGACGGAATGATCCAATGAATCGCCGCGCAACTGAAATAGAAGATGTGCTCGATGGGGTGCATCGACAGCCCGGACCACGGGCCTACGTTGATGTTGCGGTGATGCAGATAGTGCCCGGCCTTGTATAGGGGCGGCCAGTGCAGCAAGCGATGGACCCAGTAGAAGTGGAAGAGTCTCCACAGCGGGATGGCCGCCAAGATAAGGACGAACCAGACGGGATGCGCGCGCGGATCCAGGTACGGAATGTACTTGTTGGCGTACATCCAAAGCGTCACTACTTCGTAGGCCGTCCAGATCGTGCCACCGCTGACGCAGCTCCAGAAGATGTTGTCAAACAGCTGGTTGCCGCCCAGGAACTGCTTTTTGCCTTTCGCCATCCAATCCGGCGTGTACTTGAACTGGAAGCCTTGCGACTTGCGCGCCCACAGCCAAACGTGCCAGGCGCTGACAATTAAGATCAGCATGATCTGGTTGCGTACGAAAATATAAAGGATCCAGTCAGCCGCGAAGGTCTGCATGCGGGCCATTTCCGGTTGCAGATACATCACCGTCAACGCGGCGATGACCATATAGATCAGATTCCATGGAAACAGGTAGTTGTAGAGCCACTTGGCCACCGCCTTCGGCTCAGGTGGCCAGGTGAAAATCGGGTTGGGCAGTTTTATCCCATCCGGTTGCCAGTTTCCGCGCTTGTCGCGCGGCATTCCATCGACCAAGCCTTCCCGTTCAGCGCTAATGTCTGCCATGATCTCCCTCCTTGAGTCTAAGCTCAGCAGTCCTCTGCGGCTGTGTAATTCCTTTCCTGTCCCAAAGCGTTATGCCACATTGTACAGATATACTCTATTTTCGCAATGCCAAACTCGCGTCTTGAGTCATGTTCAGCTATGGTGATCCTCCACAGGAACGCCAGCCAACAGACCGCTCTGGTGCATGTCAACCCACTCGTCCAGAAAAACCTTGTTCCAGTGATCGGTGAGCGGGTGGTCGAGCATGTCGCGGTAGACCGTCCACATCGTGACCAGTTCGTCGGCCCCATCGCGAAAAGCGGCGTGGGCCGTCTCCACCGAACGCACAAGCGCGGCCATGATGTAAGGCCTGTCGTCCCAGCCGCTGAACATGCTTGCACATTCGCGGATCAGCTTGGTCGGGTCGCCGCCCATCTCGCGCACCGGGTCACAGAACGGCAGAATATGGTCAACACCGGCCTGGGCAACCGCCGCAGCCTGGTTCAGCGAGAAGACCGTCGTGCAGAAGGTTTCGACGCCCTCCTGCCTGAGAATGCTGAAAGCCTTGAGTCCGGTCAGCGTACACGGAATCTTGAGGATGATATGCGGTGACATATCAGTGAAGACCTTGCCCACCGCCAGCAACTCTTCGACCGAATGGCCGTCGATCTCCATGACGACCGGCTTATCAGTCATGTCCAGATAGGCCTCAGTCAAGGCAATTACGCTGCCGTAGGGCTTTGCATACTGATTCAGCACCACTGTGTTGGTAACGATGCCGGCAATGCCCAGCGGCATGAACTCCTCCAGATCCGCCGGCGGCCCGGCCAGCCAGATTGTTGGACCGCGCCCTGTTGAGCGAGTCTTGTTTACGAGCCCCTTCTCTTGCATAGTGTCTTTCCTTCTTGCTCTTGGATCTCCGTAAAATACGTCTTTAGAGTCGAATATACGGATTCTGTCTCATGCGCCGTTGTTCGAGGGTAAGAACACTTCTTCAGATTGCAACACTCTTTCGCTTCCAGTGTGGAAAAAGGCGAAATGCCTTGTAGTCGATCACGTTTGCATGTATACACCCACAACGTGCCCCTGTGTACCGACTTCGGCTTCTGGGAAAGTCTCAATGTGAAACTTTATCGCAGAGTTGACATCGGCCACTGCTTCCTCAAAGGAATCACCCTCCCCTACGACAGTGCCTCTCAATCCTAAGGGATAGGCAACGTAACCGTCTTCATGCTGTTCAACTATGACTCTTAGTTGGCGCATCCGAGACCAGTCCCCTCTAGATGGCGTGTTACACCGGCCCGAATTAGGCACGGAGTCCTTAACCCCCCCTGTGGAACTGTCACAATGTCTGTCGTCCGGACCTGAGAGCTCCAACGCTATAGATTGTCACCGCCCTGAAATAATCGGATGAATCTCGTGTTCCCAAGGGCCCCCCACCTCCATCTCTTCCGCTGCACCGGCCGCATCCTTTCCCCCGGTAAAGCGAGTATAGTCCGGGATATAAATGATGGCGAAGGCCCGCCGCGGCCTGTCCGTGCGGTTGGGGCCGGCGTAGTGAAAAGTGCAACCGTGGTGAAAAGTAACGCCGCCCGCCCGCATCGGCATCGACACCGGCTCCGGTACGCTATAGCCCTGTTCATTAAACCGATCGACCACGCTATCGTCTTCGGCTGTGAGGCTGATCGGGTCCAGCCGGCCGTGCCTGTGCGAGCCGGGCACGAAGTGCAGGCAGCCGTTCTCGACACTGACATCGTCCAAAGCAATCCAGGCTGACAAGGCGCCAACCGGGTCCATCGGCCAGTAGGGGGCGTCCTGGTGCCAGTTGGTCTGCTTGCTTTCCTGGCCCGGCGGCTTGATCATCGCGTGGTCATGGTAGATGCGCACATGTTGGCAGCGGCTCAACTGCCGCGCGTACTCGGCCAGACGCAGATCAAAAGCAACCTTTTTCGCTTGCGGATAGTCGGTCCACAGGTTCACCATCTGATTGAAGACTCGTTCGTAGTCCTCGGATTCGCGTCCGCCTTTCTCGGCGCCTACAATTCGCTCGCGGCTTCTGGCTACAGCATCGTCCAGCGCCTGGCACAGCGAAGCAACCTCCCCATTTGAAAGGAAGTCGTGATATTGGATATAGCCGTTGTTCTGAAAGAATTCTACGTCTGCAGAGTCTACCACTGTCTCGGTCATCGTCTCCTGTCCTGGTGTACTGAACTGTTTCCCTCAGAGAATTGCCCCCAGAGGGCATTTCTTCCTATTTCCAGCCCTTACCGGGCGTAGGGGTCGGCTGCATCGCGCAGGCCGTCGCCGACAAAATTGAAGGCCAGCACCGAGATGACTACGAGTAGCCCCGGCGCCAGCAGCCACGGCGCCAAAGCAACCGCCTGCAAGTTCTGCGCTTCCCTCAGCAGAACGCCCCAACTGAGCGCCGGCGGACGCATTCCCAGGCCCAAAAAACTGAGACTCGTCTCACTGAGGATCATTGATGGCACGGCCAGAGTCAGAGAAGCGATAATGTGGCTAAGGAAAGAAGGCGTCATGTGGCGTACGATTATGCGCCCCTCCGATGCCCCCGCGAAGCGCGCGGCCTGCACAAAGTCCTCTTCCCGCAACGATAGAAAGCGCCCCCGCACCACCCGCGCCAGCCCGGTCCAGCCAATCAAGGAGAGAATCAGTGTGATGGCGAAATAAACCCTTGTCACCGGCCAGTCTTTGGGAATCGCTGCGCTAAGGGCCAGCCAGAGCGGGATGCTGGGCATAGCGCGAATGAACTCGATAACGCGCTGGATCACAATGTCCGACGTGCCCCCGTAATAGCCGGAAATGCCCCCGATCAAAACACCCAGTACGAAGCTGAGGATCACCCCCACCAATCCGATCGAGACCGAGATCCGCGTCGCCGCCAGTAAGCGGGACAACACGTCACGTCCCAACCGGTCCGCGCCCAGTAAGAAGACTGTTCCCTCGTTGCTCTCGAGGCCGAACAGATGCAGATCGGTCTCGATCAACCCCCAGAACTTATAGGGATCTCCGTGCACCATCAACTTGATCGGATGTTTGACCGACTCGTCCACCTCAAAGATCTTGCGAAAAGTATCGGGATCGCGTCCGCCTTTCAGGCCATACACAAAGGGCGGAAAGTGGAACCCTTCCTCGTCAAAGAACTGCAGCCTTTGCGGCGGTGCATAGGCCGATTGCACTTCATGGCGCAGCGGATCGTAGGGCGCCAGAAACTCCCATGTGAGAGCCGCCAGATAGAGCAGAATCAAGACAACACTGCTCAAGAGCGCCATCTTGTGCCGGCGAAAGCGCCACCACATTAGCTGCCGCGGCGAGGCGACAAAGACTCTTTCGCGTTCGCTTGGAACCTCGTCAAACTCCGGGTCGTCCGGGAATGTGGGGTCCAGCCTTTCAGCAATCTCCTGCGTCACAAATTCTCCCTGCGCCAGTGCGAAATCTGGAAGTCTGGCCTAGACCACCAACTTACTGCGCTTCCATGCGGATACGGGGGTCGAGAACGGCCAGCAAAAGGTCCGAAACCAACGTACCGACCACCGTCAGCACGCTCAACATCAGCAGAAAACTGGCCGCCAAATACATGTCCTGGGTCATTAAGGCCCCCAGCAGCATCGGCCCCGTGGTGGGCAGACTCAGCACGACGGAGACTATCGTCGCCCCCGAAATGAGATTAGGCAGTGTCCAGCCAACCGTGCTAACGAACGGATTCAGCGCCACCCGCACCGGATACTTTCGAACGAGCACCTGTTCCTTCAAACCTTTGGCACGCGCCGTTTCCACATAAGGCTTGTTCAACTCGTCCAGTAAATTGGCTCGCATCGTCCTGATCATCTCGGCCGTCCCAGCCGTTCCCAGGATGATCAGCGGGAGCCACAAATGGGTAAGCATGTCCCAAAACTTGGCCAGGCTCCACGGCGCACCCCGGTACTCCTGAGAAAATAGCCCGCTCAACCGCAGGCCGAACTGGTCAAACGCGTACCACATGATCACCAGCGCAATCAGAAAATTGGGCAGCCCCAGGCCGATAAAGCCCAGCGTAGTGAAAATGTAGTCCCCGATCGAATACTGGTTGACCGCTGAATAGACGCCTATCAGGAAGCCCACAACCCATGTGAACAGGATAGTAGAAAGGCTGATGAAGAAGGTCAGCGCCAGCCTTTCCCAGATCAGCGCCTCAACCGGAACGTTCCATTCAAAGGAAAAACCGAAGTTGCCCCTTAGTATGTTGGTCAGCCACTGCAGGTAGCGCAAGGGGGCGGGTTTATCGAGGCCGAACTGTTTGCGTAGTGCCTCCAGCCGCTCCTGGTCGACGGGATCCCCACCGGCCGCCAGGTTGGCTGCGTACGCGTCGAGGTAGTCGCCCGGCGGCAACTCAATCACCAGAAATGTGACTATGGTGATAAAGAAAAGCGTCGGTATCAGGAGCAGGATTCTGCGTAAAATGAACGCGATCATTACGCTGCTGACTCTATGTCTGGCCGCTGCCAACATTTCAGGCAACTGGAGCCGGCGGCAAAGGTGTCAGATCGACGAGCCGGCACTACGCGAGGCAACCGGCATTATATACAGCGTGGACGGGGAAAAGCAAACGGGATAAGTGGGAAGTATAGGACGCCTGGCTTACGGATTGCGGGCCGCAAACTGACATGCAGGACGGGAGAGGGGTGACGGGGGCAACGGCCTAGCCCTTGATGCCGGTAATCACGATGCCCTGAATGAAGTACCGCTGTGCGACGAAAAAGGCGACCATTAGCGGGATGATCGACACCAGAGTCATGGCCATCAGCGGCCCGAGTCTGACATAGGTATCGCCGCCTCCCATCTGCGTTTCGAACAGACGCAGGCCTAAGGCGATGGGAAACAACCTGGAGTCATTCAGATAGATTAAGGGGGTGATGAAGTTATTCCAGTTGAAGGAAAAGTTCAATATCGCCAGCACGCCTATGACAGGCTTTGACAAGGGCAGGATGATGTGACGGTAGATACCAAACCAACTGCAGCCATCGATTCGCGCCGCTTCATCCAGGTCGGTCGAAATCGTCATGTAGAACTGCCGCATCAGAAAAACATCGTAAGCCGCCGACAACCATTCCGGCGCCATGATCGGCCAGAATGTGTTGACCAGACGCAGACGGCTCCAGAACAAATAGGTAGGAATCATAGTCACCTGCGGCGGCAGCATCATCGTAGCCAAAAGTACGAAAAAGATGATCGTGCGCCCCTTGAAAGGAATTCGCGCGAAACCAAAGGCCACCAGTGAATTTGTGACCAATATTATGGCGGTATTCGTAACCGTAATGAAGACAGTGTTCCAATAGAAGAGCAGGAACGGCATCTCCACCCATGGGTCAATGTAGTTCGCCCAGCGCAATTCGGGCGGAATCCAGACAATCGGGATGCGGTTGATCAGTTCCGGGGATTTCAGCGAGGTAGAGATCATCCACAACAGGGGCGTGGAAAAGACAAACGCCCCCACCGTAATGACCAAGTACAACACGGCGCGTCCTGAAACATGCTCAATTCGGTGGCGGCCTCCACCCCTGTGTATGGAAGGTAGCGACAGTCCCCTGATCATCCTCGGACCTCTCCCGCATAAAAGACCCAGGCCTCTGAACTGCGCACGACCAGTACGGTAAAGAGCATCACGATGGTGAAGAGTACCCAGGCAATGGCCGAAGCATATCCAAAATGAAACTGCTGGAAACCCTTGCGGTACAGCAGTAGAACCATCGTCAATGTGGAGTTATCAGGGCCCCCTGCAGTGATGATGTACGACTGCGTGAAGATCTGCCACGCGCCGATGATGCTGATGATCAGATTGAAGTAAATCGTCGGCGTTAGCATCGGCAGAGTGATTCGCCAGAAGCGGTGCCAGGCATTCGCGCCATCGATTGATGCTGCATGGTACAAATCGGTCGGGATCCCTTGCAATCCTGCCAGGTAGAGCAGCATATTCCCCCCTGCTGCCCATACACCCATCAGGATAAAGGCCGGCATCGCCCACGTCGTGGAAAAAAGCCACTTAGGCCCTTCGATGCCGAGTAGCGCAAGGCCCTGGTTAATTAACCCCCAGCGCGGCTGGAGAAGATACTTCCACAGGATGGCGACAGCAACGCCCGAAACGATCGAGGGCAGGTAATACACGACGCGATAAACCCCCTGAAACTTCACGTTCTGATTCAACAGTAAGGCGATGACCAGCGAAAATACCAGCGCGAGCGGCACCATGCCAAAGGCATAATACGCGGTGACCGACAAACTCTTCCAGAAGAGAGGATCGCGAAACAACCTCGTGTAGTTGTCGAACCCTATGAAGTCAAATGTCGTGAAAAAGTCGGTTTTGAAGAGGCTGATCCCAAACGAGGCCAGCATGGCACCCGCGTTTAGCGTCAGAAACTTGATGATCCAGGGAGTGATGAAGAGGTAGCCCGCAATGTTTATGCGCGCCTGCGGCGAAAGGGTAAACCGGCGGGGTGCCGGTGAACCGCCAGAGACTGCTTGCGCCATATTTCCTCCCTCTGTAAGGAGAGGGTGAAAGAGAGTGAGGAGAAAGATCCGCGCCCTCTCCTCACTCCTGCCCTCTCACTTCCTGCTATTCCAGGCTGGCCTGATATGCTTCCACCTCTGCGCAAACCTCTATCAGATGGCTGGGATCTTCGTCGCCCAAATTGAAGACCCTTTCCATGGCCGGCCTGATCAGTTCAAAGGCAGCGGCGTTGTCTTTAAACCAGATCACGTTCTCCAAATAGCCCATCTCCATCATCTCGGGGATGATCTCAAGATGCTTGTCCGCTACCGAAGGGAATTCGTCCCGGTAAACACCTACCGCCTTGCTCATCAGCGATTTGCGAATCGGGAGAGAGCCCTCTGAGCGCAGCGTGCCCAACTCCTGGAACACGGGACCGGCCAGGAAATTGATGAACTGCCATGCCTCCTCAGGATGGCTGCTGCCATTCCAGATCGACCAGGCGTCGGCATCACCCAGGGCGTTGCGCTGCACCGGCCCGCTGGGAACGTGCGCGTAGTCCCAGTTGATCTCCTGGCCAACCTGTTCGGCCTGCTGCGCCGGCCGTACATTGAACCAGGGAATGGCCACTCGCCCGGAAACAAAGTCGTCGTACGTGCCGCTCACGTCTTCCGGACGGATGAACGGATTCGGCTCCTTCACCCACATGTTTTCGTATACCCAGTTCAATGCCTGCTGCGAGGTCGGCTCATCCAACCAGCAGTCGGTGTCGTCGTCGGGATTCACATAGTCTCCGCCAAATGCGCGCAGCCAGCCGAAAAACTCTGCCGAAGAGGTGGCGATAATCCTGCTTCCCCAAAGGTCGATTGCGCCGTCGCCGTCCCTGTCGTGTGTAAGCGCCTCGGCCATGTTCGTGTACTCCTGCCAATCCCAGTCGGCGCCAAAATTGGTGGGATAGGCGACGCCATATTCATCGAATATGTCCTTGTTGTAGGCCATGCAACGCACGTCGATATACTTGGGCATGCCTACGCGTATGCCCCGAATGCGCAGCCTGGTCCACTGGGCTTCGATGAAGTCGTCAAGATCCTCCTGGGTCAGGTCGCGGTCCACGTAAGGCTGGATGTCCAGGATCAAGTCCTTGGCTACCCATACGTAGAAGATGTCCGGCCATGCCTGGAAGATATCAACCGAATCGCCGGCGATCATCGAGGTCACCAGCTTGTCTGCCCAGCCGCTGGCCGCCGTTTCTACGTTTACGTGAATTGGGGGATCTGTGTTCGCCGTGAAATTGTCGTTGATTATGTCTGGGAATACCTCTTGCGCCAGTTGTGAATGTGGTCGCGACATGAACCGCAGTGTAACGCCCTCCGCACCCGGCATGTCGCCAGCTGGAGCCGCCGTGTCAGCCGGAATACACGCTGCCATGGCAAGCCCGGCCGTTCCAACAACTGCGCCCTTGAGGAAATTGCGTCGCGTGAGTCTCTTCGCATTCATGCTGTTACCTCCTGTACAGCAACGAGTCCCAATTCGTAATCGGGGCAAAGACATACTGACACGAGAAAAGAACTGCGCGGCAATCACGGACCAGCCTGTGACCTGTTCCACCTCCTCTCACACTAATAAGCCAAAATCTGCTTCCCATCAATCCTCGCAACGCACCCGCTCCACCGCGTCCCACAAAGCTGCAGCAGCATACTCGTTCTCCTCCTCCTTCATGAGCGGATGCAACGCCATACAGAATAAGCGCGCGCTGAGTTCGTCGGAGTCGGGCAGCTCTTGGCCGACCGTCTGCTCTCGAAGGAACGAAGAGTCGGCGTAGACCGCCCGGTTGTAGACCCCGCACCCTACCCCGTGTTCTTCATTCATGATGTGCATGAGACGGTCGCGCTTCGCCCCGGCCCATGCGTGCGGCACCAGCATCGTGTACAGGTAATAGGTATGTTCGTAACCGGGCGGCTCGTATGGCAGTGTCAGTTCGGGAATGCCTCGGAGAAGCTCGTCCCGCTGTTTGGCCACCTTCACCCGTTGCGCGGTCATTTCATCGAGTCGCCGCAACTGCACTAGTCCGACCGCCGCCTGCACTTTGGTGATTTTGTAGTTCGTACCCCAACCGTCATGCGCCGACCCGAACTGTCGGATGCCGCGCAACTTGAGCGCAGCCTCAGGGTCATTTGTAGTAACGGCTCCGCCTTCCCCTAGCGTAGTCATCAGCTTCATCGTGTGGAAACTGAACACTGTCATCCAGCCCTTTGCGCCGATCTTGGAACCCTTGTATCCGCCGGCGCCGGCGCGGGCCGCGTCCCCAACGACTCGTAGCGGACCGTGCCGCGGGTGCGGATTGCGCTCGGCAATCTCCTGCAAAGCGTCCATGTCCGCCGACAGCCCGTTCATATGGACGGGGAAGATGGCGCGCGTGCGCGGCGTAATGCGCTTCTCTACGTCTGCCGGGTCCATGTTGAACGTGCGGGGATCAACCTCACACCAGACTACCTGCCCGCGCTGACCGATCACCGCCATGGCCGCCGCCCGGAAGTTGATGGCTGGTACGATCACTTCGTCGCCCGGCGCCAGGTCAAGACACATCATCGCCATATCCAGTCCGGTTCCTGCGCCGTTGATGGAGATCGCTTCAGCCGCCCCGCAGTACTTGGCGAATTCTTCTTCAAATTCCAGTATCTCCTGGCAGATGAAGCCGAAGCCCACCGTAGTCGGATCCATCGAATCCCGGATCGCTTTGGTGGCTGCCTCTACCTCCTCTTCGGTATACCATCCTCCCAGCAGTGGCTCCGCGGGCCAGAACGGCCCCGGCCGCCCGCGGGCCAGGATCTCCTTTCGACGACTGGCATTCATAACTCTGTACGCTCCTTCTCGCTCTTGCCCAGATAGTTGTGGGCGGGGCATCGGTTTACGCCGGGAGGCGTTAAGTGCTCAGTGGCACTTACGCGCCCGCGCGGCGATTCTCCTGATGTCTCGCTATCGAAACGCGCGATAGCCAACCTCGAGGTGATAAGGCGAAGCGATTCTTGGAGTTGTCGTTTTTCATGGGAGTGGCACCCTCCTTTTAGGGAAAGAGCCATCAAGAGAATCCGCGTGTATTATAAAATAATATTATTTTTTCTCCAAATGCCTGAAATCGGAGGGTGCATCCCAAACTATTGTGTCGATTCGTAACGCCCTATTTCGCGGACCAGAAAACCGGCAACGCCTCAGCCACCACCATCTCGCGACGTCGAATGAAGCGCCCCAAGGTGTTCCTCTCTCCTCTCCCCTCACGCCTCTTCACAACCATCCCCTATCAACTGCCGCAGTAACTGACCACTGATCACTGACCACTAACCACTGCAGTTCTGGGCGGTCGGGCCTTCGGCCCTCCCTTGTGCGGGGGGATTCCCCCCGCAACGCCCCCCTTCAACAACATCCCTCACCCGCCGGTGCGCTTTCGTCCCAGCGATGCGCCTGCCCGGCAGTGTGCCGGCCGCCAACCAGCTACGATTCGGAGAAAGACTGCATGATGCCAGCTGTGAAGTGTTGGTCAGGAATGACGCCCAAGAGAGAAGGCAGATGGCATGAAAGTCACGCTACAACAGTCCCGTTTATGCCCCAATCTGGGTACCTTGCACGCGTGGCGTTACAAAAAACAAACAAGCGCCCACGCCTGATTCAGACGGCGGCTGTCCAAAAATCCGGGATGCACCCAAATCGGGCTGCGCAACGGTCTTTGCTTGAACCGACCAACTGCGCTAAGCTCGACGATCGTCGCCTCAGGCCCAAAGAGTTCGGCAAGCGCAAGTACCAAGGCAGCCCGCAAGGACGAGAACCCAATGCTTATTAACCATCCATTTCCGTCTGTCAGACCGTCCATTTCCATCGTCGAAAGTGACAGAAAGATTACCAAGATCGCCCTTCGTGAGTTGCAATGGTGGCCGATAGATCCTTCGCCCGGCAGCCGCTCAATGCAGGCCACCTACGAAGCGGACACCCTGGAGCTGAGCGCTGTAACAGAAATGGTCGTTACCGGTCCAGCAAGAGTCCATAACCTCGACTGCGCGGAAATTGCCGTACAGGAGCGTGCCATCAGAAAAGACTGGGACGTTCCCGGCAAGCCGAGTCTGTTCTATGCCAGGCATGACGAGAAAGAGACGAGATGGCTCGCTGTCGTCCAGGACATGGACGGCAGAAAAGTGCTGAGAACCTTCAAGGATGAATGGTTCGAGGCCGACTGGGGCCAGGGCGAAAAAAGAGAATTTCGGGATGAGGGCCGCTATGAGCGCCTACCCGACGGCGCCCACCGCACTACCTGCCGGACTGGGACCGGCGCCGGAACGTACGAAGTGACCGTCGGCAACAGGACGTTCCACTGTATGCGAGTCTGGGACACGGGCGGCCAACCCCCCAGCGAGGAGAGAGAACTGTCCGAAGCATACATCGAACCGGGCGGCCGAGTGGTACTGTTCCGGGAGTTTTGGGGACGGCGGATGGGCACGGGCGACACCGACTGGGCGGCAAAGTATCCGCAGAATATCAAGATCGTCTTAGATGGCTGCGTGTACGTGCACTGCGACTGCACGGGCCGAGCGCATGACTTGATTACAAGCACTGCGCTGGGAGTCGATCTGAAGCAGGACCAGCCTCTGGGGGAATGTCGGTGAGCATTTTTAAGAGAGACAAGCGCAACGGTGTCGCGAGCGGCCCGTGCCCTGCTGGCAGTCCTGGGAGTACGAAGGCTTGCTCAGCAGTCCGGCTAGCGTGACCCCTATGAAGTAAACTGTCATGGAGACAGTGCTGGGGTAGCGAACTATACTTGGGTGCGCAGTTTCCCTACATCAAAGCTAGAGACACATTTCTCTTCCACATGTTCGGCGCGTTTGACAACCTTCCCAACATCCCTATAATGCAGGCACCGTCGGCAGCCAGGTTAGCCGGCAGCAGTCCTCAGAACCGAACTTGTGCACTCCCACAAGAGCCGCCTACGTGCCCTCCATCCGAGTGCGTTCCGTACGTCAACTATATGACGACGGCAAACATAATGCCTTCACCGACATGTGCCGCTTCGGAGGTCGCCTGTACCTGACATTCCGCAGCTGCCCTGAAGGCCACATGCTTTTCACTTCGTCTCGCATCGTTGTAATGTCCAGTTCCGACGGCAGCGACTGGAATCACGTTCACTCCTTCTGCGTCCCCAACCGGGATGTCCGCGACCCGCACTTTTTGGTCTTCAATGACAAGCTGTTCGTCTATACCGGGGCCTGGTGGGTGACGCCCGGAAACGCCCATGACAGGGACGTCAACGATCACCTCGGCTTCTGCGCCTGGAGCGAGGACGGAATCGACTGGCAAGGCCCGCGCATGTTGGACGGCACCCACGGCCACTACATCTGGCGCGCGGCCACCCATGGGGGAAAGGCCTATCTGAACGGCCGGCGAATTCGAAACTTTGAGGTGCTCGAGCGCCGCGACGAGCCGCCGCAGTGGATGGAATCCTGGCTGCTGCATAGCACCGACGGCTTTTCTTGGACGCCCCTGAGCCTGATTCAACCGGCTTACGGCGATGAAACCGCCTTGCTTTTTGACGAAGACGAAGAACTATTGGCCGTAGCGCGCGCCGGCGGGCGGCCGGCTCAACTGTGCCGGTCAAGGCCGCCCTACACCGACTGGCATTGCACCGACCTGGACAGACACATCGGCGGCCCGCTTTTGACCCGTTGGGGCGAGCGGATTCTGATCGGCGGGCGCAAGCATGCCGAGGATGGGCCTGTCACGGCACTCTACGAACTGGCCGGCACGGAGCTGAAAGAGATCGCGGTTCTCCCAAGCGGGGGCGACAACTCCTATCCCGGCTTTGTCGAACTGGATTCTGAGCGGGCACTGCTTTCCTACTACTCCAGCCACCAGGGCAGCGGGACCGGTCTGGCGCCTTCGTCGATCTATCTGGCTACACTGGAAAAACGTTGACAACTGGTAATTTCTGAACATGTGGGCCTTTATCATTCGCCGCATCCTTTTGATGGTCCCGACTCTGCTTGTCGTCTCTCTCATCTCCTTTGTCATTATTGAGGCGCCGCCGGGCGATTACATGGACTCCTATGTGAATGCGCTCTTACAGCAACAGGAAGCTGTCGATCCGGCAGAAATCGAATCGCTGCGTAAACGTTATGGGTTGGATGCTCCCACCTATGTGCGTTACTTCCGCTGGCTTGGAAATATCCTTCAGGGCAACCTGGGCCGCTCGCTGGAGTGGAACCAGCCAGTGAGCAAACTGATCGCCGACCGTCTGCCCTGGAGCTTGGCGATTTCGGTGGCGTCCTTCTTTCTTGCCTATGCACTAGCGATCCCGATTGGCTTTTACTCCGCGACCCGCCAGTATTCGTTCGGAGACTATCTCTTTACCCTGATCGGGTTCATCGGGCTGGCAACACCTAACTTTCTACTCGCACTCCTGATCTTGTGGTACTACTTTGTCGCTACTGGCAACGTGGCGGTCGGCCTGTTTTCCAACGAATACCTTGTCGCGCCCTGGAGTTTTGCCAAGTTCATCGATCTGTTGAAGCATCTGTGGCTGCCCGCGCTGGTTGTCGGCACTGCCGGCACGGCCGGCCTGATTAGGGTGATGCGCGCCAACCTTTTGGATGAGCTGGAGCGGCCCTACGTGATGGTCGCTCGCTCAAAAGGCCTGTCAGAAGGCAAGCTGCTCTTCAAGTATCCCTTTCGCATCGCCATGAACCCTGTAGCCAGCACGATCGGATGGACGCTGCCGACGCTGGTGAACGGCGAACTTCTGGCCTCGCTGGTTTTGGGCCTGCCCACCATAGCGCCTCTGTTCGTAGGCGCGTTGCTCAGCCAGGACATGTTTCTGGCAGGAAGTGTGGTGATGGTCCTGAGCACGCTCACCCTGGTGGGAACGCTGCTTTCCGATATTGTGCTTGCGTGGCTCGACCCGCGCATTCGCGGCGCGATTTGACTCTGAATTTCGTGCGAAAAACGCCTCCGCACAGGAACGTGTTTTGCGCTACAGATCAATGGTAGAACTGCAATGGCTGTAATCGAAGAGAGATTTCAATCGAGCAATGCCGGGTTGGATGCTGGCGAGGAGGACCTGTCGGTCGCCACGCAATGGCAGCTGATCCGCTGGAAGTTCATGCGTCATAAGGTTGCGGTCATTTCGCTGGCGGTGATAGCGATCTTCTATATCTTTGCGATCTTTGCAGAGTTTCTTTCGCCCTATGACCCAACAAATCACGACACTGATTACATGTTCATGCCCCCGCAGCGGGTTCGCTTTTTCGACGAGGGAAAATTTCAGTTGCGGCCCTTTGTTTACGGCATGACCTCCAAGATGGACGAGAATACCTTCAGGACCACATGGGAGTTGGATAAGACCCAGAAGTATCCGGTCAAGCTGTTCGTGCGCGGCGATACCTACGAGCTGTGGGGTTTGTTCGAAAGCAATATCCATCTGTTCGGTGTCGACGAGGGCACGATGTACCTGGTGGGTACGGACAAGATGGGCCGCGACATGCTCTCACGTATCATTTTCGGCGGCCGCATTTCGTTGTCCGTCGGATTGCTGGGCATCGCAATCAGCTTTGTGATCGGAGTCATTATGGGGGGCTTCTCCGGCTATTTCGGCGGCGTCACCGATCTGATCATCCAGCGCATCATCGAGTTTTTGCGCTCGATTCCGACGCTGCCTCTATGGATGGCGTTGAGCGTGGCTTTGCCTCCCACTTGGACGGTCGTCCAGATCTACTTCGGTATCGTCGTCATCCTGTCTTTGGTGGGATGGACAGGGCTTGCCCGCGTAGTGCGCGGAAAGTTCATGTCTTTACGCGAGGAAGAGTATGTGATGGCGGCCCAACTCAACGGGTCGAACGAGTCGCGTGTCATTTTCAAACACATGCTTCCCTCCTTCACCAGCCATATAATCGCTTCGCTGACCTTGAGCGTGCCCAGCATGATCCTGGGGGAGACTGCGTTGAGCTTCATCGGCCTGGGCCTTCAGAATCCTGCAATCAGCTGGGGCGTTCTTCTCAACGACGCACAGCGGATCATCGTTTTGGCAGATTCGCCGTGGTTGCTTTCGCCGGGACTGTTCGTCATTATCGCCATTCTCTGCTTTAACTTCGTCGGCGACGGCCTGCGTGACGCCGCCGATCCATATTCGTCGATTTAGACATTCTGCAAACCTTTCCGATGACACAGTCACAACTTCTGCTTAGCGTAGACAATCTGGCCACCCATTTCTTCTCTCAGGAAGGGATTCTGGAAGCCGTCGACGGCGTGTCATTTGACATTCACGCCGGCGAAGCGCTGGGCATTGCCGGAGAAAGCGGCTGCGGCAAGAGCGTTACTGCCCAATCGATCCTGCGAATTGTGCCCAAGAACGGCAAGATAGTCACAGGCGCTATCAATCTGTTTCAGAACGGTGGGTCGGTCGATCTGGTACAACTGGATGACCGCGGGCAGGAAATCCGCGAGATCCGCGGCGGCGAGATTGCGATGGTCTTCCAGGAGCCAATGGCGGCCTTCAGCATGGTCTACACCATAGGCAACCAGATTACCGAGGTGATTCGCTTGCACCAGAAGTGCAGTCAGAACGAAGCACGGGAACGGGCGATTGAGATGCTGCAAAGAGTTGGAATGCCCATTCCGGAGCAGACGATAGATGCCTACCCTTTCGCCCTCAGCGGCGGCATGCGACAAAGGGCAATGATCGCTATGGCCCTTTCCTGTCATCCTGCACTGCTGATCGCAGACGAGCCCACCACCGCAGTGGATGTTACTATCCAGGCCCAGGTATTGGAACTGATGAAAGATCTGCAGCGGGACATGGGGATGGCTCTGATCGTCATCACCCACGACTTGGCTGTGATTTCCGAACTGTGCGATCGAGTGATGATCATGTATTTGGGCAAGGACGTTGAGAGCGCGCCTGCAGACGTCATTTTCCGTGAACCGAAACATCCCTATACGATTGGTCTGCTCCGCTCTGTTCCGGAGTTAGGCGAAGGCCACAACCAGGAGCTCGACCCGATATCCGGCTCGGTCCCCAGCCCTTACCGCCGACCGCCGGGCTGCCCCTTCCATACCCGCTGTCCCGAGTTTATTCCCGACGTTTGCGATGTCGAGCTGCCTCCCCAGATCGAATTGGCCGGAGGACATCGTGTGCGCTGCCATCTGTATGTCCAGGACTGAGAATATGGCACAGACAGATGCTGTCTCAGATGAATTGAACGCAGGAACCGGTTCCTCTCCTGACCTGCAGTCGCCGCAACGAGCAGAAGGCATTCACTCCGAAGCGGCTGACAAGGTTCTGGAAGTAACCAATCTGCGTAAGTACTTTCCCATTTTGCGCGGCTTTTTCCGCCGGCAAGTGGGCGAAGTAAAGGCTGTCGACGATGTCAGCTTTCATGTTGTCCGCGGCGAGACGTTGGCACTGGTGGGGGAAAGCGGCTGCGGAAAAACGACGACCGGCCGCTGTGTGATGAGGGCGATCGAGCCTTCAGACGGGTCTGTACTCTTCCGCAAACGGGATGGGGAAGAGATTGAGATTACTACGCTGACAAGGCAGGAACTGCGCGATGTTCAACAAAATATGGGGATGATCTTTCAAGATCCCTTTTCGTCGCTAAATCCGCGTCTTACAGTCCTCGAAATCATTGGCGAGCCCTTCGTCACTCGAAAGCTAATCACCAGCCGCCGCCAGTTGGAGGAAAAGGTGGCCGAGTTGCTGCGTAGCGTTCGCCTGGACCCGACCTACATGCGTCGCTATCCTCATGCATTCAGCGGTGGCCAGCGCCAGCGCATTGCGATTGCGCGGGCCCTGGCCCTGGACCCGGACTTCGTTGTCGCAGACGAACCGGTGTCGGCGCTGGATGTCTCGGTTCAGGCCCAGATTCTCAGCCTGCTCAAGGAACTGCAAACTGACCTCCATCTTACCTATCTCTTCATCACCCATAACCTGTCGGTCGTCGAGTATTTGAGTGACCGAGTCTCGGTGATGTACGTGGGGCAGATCGTTGAGCTGGGGCAAACGGACTCGATCTTCCGCCAACCCCGGCATCCATATACTGAGGCGCTGCTCTCGGCAGTACCGGTGGTGGAGACGGGTAAGTCCGCGCGGCGCCGGGAGCGCATCATCCTGGAGGGTGACGTGGCCGACCCCGCCAATGTGCCGCCGGGCTGCACATTCCATCCTCGCTGTCCCTATGTGCAGGACGTCTGCAGGGTGGAAGAACCCCAACTCGTCCATCTGGCCGGATCGAACGGCAGCCAGCCCCATTACGTTCGCTGTCACTTCGCCGAAGAGCTGGATTTGCAAGGGGTTCGCACCGCAGTGCAATGATCAAACCGATTTACGGCATGCGAGGCGTCACGTTAGATACGTAAGCGGGACCGGCGAGACGTCTCTTGATAGAGACCACTCATCGATGAGGAGGTGCCTATATCGAAAAATTCCGTGGACCGTAATTGCGAACTTTCATCCAAGACGTAGTTTCTAACGCAGAAGGAGAAAAACTGTGCAATCACGAATTCTTTCTACTCGAAGCCGCATCAGGGCAACCGGCACAAGGCTGAGGAAGGGCGCCTCGAAGTTATTACCCTTTCTGATAGTCCTGTCGCTGCTGCTGGCAGCCTGCGGTGCCGCCGACTCGCCGGCCTCGAGCGACGAGGCCGAGCCCGCGGCAGAAGAAGCCGCGCCCGCGGCCGAATCGGCTCCCGCGGCCGAATCGGCCACGATTACAGGTCCCGTATTGACCGACCCTCCCGCCGGCGCGGGTGAGCGTGAAGTACAGAGTGAAGTTTACAACACACCTGCCGACGCCGGGGGCATCGACTCATATCAGCAGGCGCCGATGCTGGACGAGTTGGTGGCCAGTGGTGAGCTGCCGCCGGTCGAGGAGCGTTTGCCGATCAACCCCATCGTCATCAAGCCCGAAGAGGCGGTCGGAAAGTACGGCGGCATCCTGCGCAAGACCGTCACCGGTCAATACCCTCATGGCGAGATGGGATGGTGGTGGATGGTCGAGCCGCTAACGATTCATTCACCTAAGGGCGTAATCGTACCCAACGTTGCCGAGAGTTGGGCTTGGAACGACGACCATACGCAGCTCACAGTCAACCTTCGCAAGGGCATCAAATGGAGCGACGGTGAACCCTTTACCGCCAACGACGTAATGTTCTGGTGGGAGGATATCATCCTCAATGAGGACCTGACTCCTTCACCCTCAACTCTTCTAAGCCGCGGCGGAGAAATGGCCGAACTCTCCATGGTCGACGACTTCACAATCCAGTTCTCATTCGCCCAGCCCTACGCCCTCTTCCCCACCTACCTGGGCAGTTGGGGCGGGCCGCGCAGTGGTCCTACCACTAGCCCGAAGCACTTCCTGTCCAAGTTCCACCCAAACTATACGGAGATGTCCGAAATTGAATCGATGATGGAGGAGGGCGGCTTTGATACCTGGATGGACCTTTTCGGACAAAACAACCGGTCCATTTCTATAGGCAAGCCGAGCCTGGCCGCTTGGCTTCCAACCACAGAGCCGCCGAATCCTGTCGAGGTATATGTCCGCAATCCCTTTTTCTGGAAGGTCGACACTGCTGGAAACCAGTTGCCTTACATTGGCGAAGTACATGAGATTCGCGTAGCGGACGCTGAAGCCGCGCTGCTCAAGACCATTGCCGGTGAGCTGGACTTTGTGCGCGGCTTGGGCACTGCCAACATCCCGGTCCTGTCCGAAAACAGGGAAAGTGGCGACTTCCGTTTCGCCTATGCCAACTGGATGCCCAACGCCTACGGCAACATCATGTTCAACTACACGACCGAGGACGAGGCAAAGCGTCAGCTCTACAACGAGAAGAGCTTCCGTCACGCCCTCTCCGTGGCCATCAACCGCGATGAGATCATTAAGCTGGTCTACAAGGGCGGCGTCTTCGCTTCCCAGATAGCGCCGCTGCGAGGTCCCCCCTATCATGGCGAAGATGAACTGTTCCAGTCCTGGACCCAGCACGATCCGGAAATGGCTAACCAGCTTCTGGACGACCTTGGCCTGACAGAGCGCGACGACGAAGGCTTCCGGCTAGGGCCGACCGGCGAAGAGTTGGTGCTGCACATCTCCGCCACGACCTCGTGGCCAGCAGAATCGCCTGAGTTGATGGAATTGGTCAAGGGCTACTGGGCTGAAGTCGGCATCAATGCGACTGTGACACCAGAGGCCGGTCAGCTCTGGTACACACGCCACAACGCAGGCGAGCACGACGTGTCGGCTCGCGGCGGCCACTTCGGCGGCGGCCCCGTCCACCCGACTTTGAACGCCAACACATTCGCCATGCGCGGCTGGCAGTGGGCACGCGACTGGGCCACTTGGCTGGACACCAACGGCGAAGAAGGCGTGGAGCCGCCGGAAGATGTGAAGCGGCTGCGCGTGATCCGCGATCAGATCCTGGGTGAACCGGACGAGGACGCCCGTAACGCCTTGATGCGGGAAGTATTCGAGATTCACATGGACAACATCTGGTCGATCGGCCTTGTGGTCGACGATCCCAAGTTCGGACAGCTGACAAACGTGCATAACCGGCTGCGCAATGTAGTAACCTGGTCGATTTCAGGTGAATGGACGCCGACCATTCCGGCGCAGTGGTTCATTAACGAGTAGAGATCGCCAACCTCGGGCACTGACGTGTAAGTCAGTTCTCTTGAACGGGTAGAAGGTTCGAGAACTGACCGCCTGAGAGGAGTGAGTCCGCAACATGACAGCGGGGCCAGCAACTGGCCCCGCTGTCTTGAATCCGGAGTCTATCAGAAAGGAGAACAACTGGAATGGAACACGACGCCAGCAAACATCTCGTCTACATTAACGGCGATCTGTTTCCGCCGGATCAGGCCAAGATCTCAGTATTCGACACGGCCGTCACTCTGGGCGATACGGTGACCGAGTCGACCCGCACATTCGGCCACAGGCCTTTCAAGCTGGACGGGCACATCGAACGGCTCTACAAATCACTCAAAGTGAGCCGCATCAACGCCGGACTGTCCCCTAACGAGATGACAGCCATCACGCTGGAGGTGCTGGAGACCAATCTGCCGCACGTGCCTCCCCAGGAGGATGTCTGGATCGTACACAACATCTCTCGCGGAATGGGTGCCGCCGCCGCGGACCCCACGCTGCAGCGTTCCCCCGCCACTATCATCATCAACACCGCGCCGATGATTCTGCGTGACTGGGCCGGCTTCTACACCGCAGGCTGCCACGCAGTGACGCCCTTCAGCCGGGCGATCCCAACACAGTCACTGGACGCACGCATTAAGAACCGCAGCCGACTCGCTTATACTCTTGCCGAAGCTGAAGTCAAGCTGGTCGACCCCCAGGCCCAGAGCATTATTCTGGATACCGACGGCAATGTAACCGAGAACAAAGGGGGGAATTTCTTCATCTGGGCCGACGGCATCCTCAAGACGCCGCATGCCCGCGGCGCCCTCGCCGGCATCTCTCGTGAGACCGTCCTCGAACTGGCCGACGTTCTCGGCATCCCCACACAGGTCACAGAATTCCAGCCATACGACATCTACACTGCCGACGAGGCCTTCTTTACCAGCACGCCCTACTGCATCATGCCCGCAACAAAATTCAATGGCCTGCCTGTCGGAGACGGCGCGGTCGGCCCTGTGACCAAGCGTCTGCTACAAGCATGGAGCGACCTCGTGGGCCTCGATATCGTGGCCCAAGGCCAAAGTCATTTGTAATGATAGAAAGTTGTCGAGCGGGGCGGTCTGGCAAGCCTCAGTGCGACGCGACCCTTTCAAACACTGTTATCTGCCAGAAACCTTCCGTGTCTGAGTGAACTGGCCTGAGGCCGTCCTGGACCGCGATCGATTGAACTTCGCTGTGGGCGTGAACATAGGTACGGAAGTTCTTCCGCTTAACCTTGAGATAAACATTGAAGAGGCCGAAAGCAAGACGTACCCACCACCTTTCTTGGGGATAGCTCAGGGCCAGAAATCTACCGGCCTTGCTCGCGGAAGCCTCGAGCAAACGGTTCAAATGCGGGTAGCAACAGATGACGCGGTCGAGGATCACGGCATCCGCGGAACCGATGCCCGCGGCGGCGGCAGTGAAGTCATTGTGGATGTATTCGACCTTGCTGTCCTGCCCCAGCCGCTCACCTATCTTGCGGGCCGCGCTGATGTATGCGGACGAGGCTTCGACTGCGACAACGCTGGCTGCGAGGCCGCGGCGCAGAAGTTCGTGGTGAACGCCGCCTGCACCGCTGCCTACATCCAACACTCGTAGCCGTCCGTCGCCGTGTTCTATCAGAAAAGCAATCAGGCGTTCTGAACGCGTCTCCAACCCCTGGTTGATGTAAGCGTCGGCCTCTCTTTCCGCCCAGTCCGTGTCGAACATCCCTTCATAGTCGCCGAACTCCGGCCCTTCACAGCAACTGCAAGGCATCGGTTGCCCCCCAAAATCGGCTGACGTCCTCGCTCCTCTTTACATTGCGTTTCAGTCACTCAGGTCGGTATTAGAGAGCTTCGACCGTATTCTCGAGAACGCCCAAACCTTCAATCTCCCCCTTGATGCGGTCGCCCGGTTCCAGGCGCACTTTCTTAGCGTGACCGACGCCCGCGGGCGTTCCCGTGCTCAGCAAGTCTCCCGGCTCCAGCGTAACGAACTGCGAGACGAAAGAGAGCGCCTCGGCCGGTGAAAAGATCATCTGGCCCGAGTTCGCATCCTGCTGAAGCGTTTCGTTGTGCCACAGTCGCATGCGCAATCGGTCTGGATGAGGGATCTCATCTCGCGTCGTGATCCACGGCCCCATCGGGCCAAACGTGTCCAGCCACTTGCCAACCAGCCAGTCGAAGAACCAGTCCCCTTCCTGCTCCGGCAACTCATTGCGAAACGTCAGCTCACGCGCCGAAATGTCGTTGAATATCGTGTACCCCATTATGTGCTCTTCTGCCTGTTCCGGCGTCAGATCACGGCCGGTCTTTCCTACAACGACGGCCAGCTCCAACTCCCAATCCGCGAAACCGGTCGAGGGCGGAATGCGAATTGGCGTCTTTGTTGCCGTGACCGAAGAGGTGGGCTTGACGAAGAAGCGCGGGATCATCTTTTCCTTGCCAATGTAGGAGCCGCCGCCCTCCTCAATGTGGCTGGCGTAATTTCCAGCCAGGCACATCAGCTTGCCGGGGCAGGGCAATGGCGCGCGCAGCGTCACCTGGTGGAGCGGGATCTTCAACTCAGGACCGTTCTTGTTCTTGGCCCATTCAAACGAGGCACGAACGCCCTCCATCGCCGCCTCGCCGGCCCCCAACAGTGTGTTCATGTCCGCCACCGTGGCCGGGTCCCCCAGACTGCACGCCTCCATGGTCCCCTGCATATCGTAAATGTGATCTCCGTCCACCACACCGACACGTTCGCCGGCATGTCCCACATACGTCGCCAGTTTCATCGTCCTATTCCTTTTCTGCGATTCAAAAAAAGATGAATGCTTCGAATTCAGTTCGTTGCCCACTTGGGGACGAATCGCTCATCACATCCCACCCGACTGTTGCAGTAGTTTCGCCACCAGGCCCGTCCATCCTGTCTGGTGGCTGGCCCCCAAACCAGTACCATTCTCACCATGGAAGTATTCGTGAAACAGAATGTGGTCCCGCCAGTGGGGGTCCTCCTGGAAGACTGGATTGACCCCGTTGAATGGACGCCCGCCCGTCCCGTTGCGTAGGAAAAGCCCCATCAGCCGCCGCGACAACTCTACGGCAACCTCGTCCAGCGTCATGAATACACCCGACCCCGTCGGGCACTCAACCTTCAGGGAATCCCCATAGTAATGATGAAAGCGCTGCAAACTCTCGATAATCAGGAAGTTGATGGGGAACCAGACTGGGCCCCGCCAGTTTGAGTTTCCGCCGTACATTCCGGAGCGGGATTCCGCCGGTTCATACTGAATTTCAAAGGTCCGGTCGCCGACGTGAACGTGATAAGGATGCTTTTCATGGATCTTCGATAACGATCGAATTCCGTAAGGCGACAGAAACTCTTCCTCGTCCAAAAGGTATCGCAATATACTCTCCAACTTGTCTCGAGAGAGCAAAGAGGTCAGATATCGCTGCCCCACCCCTGGTGCGTCGATGCTGCTTATCGTAGAAGCTAAGCGCGGTCTGTTCTCGATGAACCAGTGAGTCCTCCGGTTGAATTCCGGCAACGAGGACATCAGGCGCGGCTCCAGCGTTTCCACGGCAAACAGTGGTATCAGCCCTACCATGGACCGAACTTTCAGCGGGATAAGAGAGCCGTCGTGCATATGCAGGAGATCGTAGTAAAAGCGGTCCTTCTCATCCCAGAGCGAGGCGCCCCCGCCTCGCTCTTCGTTCATGGCCGTGGCGATACGCAGAAAATGCTCGAAGAACTTCGTTGCCATGTCCTGATAGACCGAGAAGTTTGTTGAAATGCCATGGTAGACAGAATCCTGCTCGCCCAGTTCCAGGGCGATTTTCATCATCATCAGACAATAGAAGCCCATCCACGCGGTCCCGTCCGACTGATCGATGTGGCCGCCTTCGGGCAACCCGGCGCTGCGATCGAAGACGCTAATATTGTCCAGACCCAGGAATCCACCTTGGAAGACATTGTTGCCGTCCTCGTCTTTGCGGTTTACCCACCATGTAAAATTGAGTAACAGCTTGTGAAACAGGCTCTCCAGAAAAGGCCGGTCCGGAATGCCGTTCTGACGGGCATCGATCTTGTATACCCGCCAGACCGCCCACGCGTGCACCGGCGGATTGACGTCGCCGAAATGCCACTCGTAGGCCGGCAGCGCGCCGTTGGGATGCATATACCATTCGCGGGTGGAAAGCGTTAACTGGCGTTTGGCGTAGTCTGCATCCACCAATGCAAGCGGGATGCAGTGAAAGGCCGTATCCCAGGTGGCGTACCAAGGGTATTCCCACTTGTCCGGCATGGAAATCACATCGAAATTGTGGAGATGGTCCCAGTCTCCGTTGCGGCCGTTCCTGCGCCATTCTGGCGCCGGCAGGATTGGATCGCCCCGCAACCATTGGGGAATGTCATAGTAGTAGAGCTGTTTCGTCCACAGCATTCCCGCAAGCGCCCGGCGCTGGACGCGCAGTTCATCCTCGCTCAAGCCCTTCTTCTGTACAGCCTCGTAGAACTCATCCGACTCGGCGATCCGTTGGCGAAAGGCTCTCTCGAACCCTCTGCCAAACGGTTGACGGTGGCTCAGATTGGACAAGCGCCAGCGGTAAACTCGTGTTCCGCCTGCCGGAATGAAATCGAAATAGTGGGCCGCCGCTTTCGTGCCCTGTTCCGCAGGATTGACCGCCTCGTGTTCCCCGTTGATGACAAAGCGGTGAAAAGCATCCTTTACGTAGGGCGTCCGATTTGGACTGCCGAAAAGCAAAGCCGAATTGGTGTCGTTTTCGGTAAACAGGACTTCGCGTGCGTCGTCAACCCAAAAATGGTAGGGCCCCAGTACTGGATGTTCGGCTTTCAGGGTCAGGATCCCGTTAGGGCCGGGCTGACGCGACAGTAGCGGCTGCCCGTCCACATCGCCCAAAGGGCCGTTCTCATACCCCCAGCTCCAGGTGTTCCGGTACCACAGGGTAGGCAGCAGATGAAAACGCGCCCCTTCCGGCCCTCGATTTGTCACCGTGACGCGTGCGAGAATGTCGTTCTCGTCTGCCTTGGCATATTCGACCACCACGTCGAAGTAACGACTCTCATCAAAAGCGCCCGTATCCAGAAGCTCAAACTCGTCGTCATCGTACCCGCGCCAGCCATTCTCCTCCACCAGCTGACCGTACGGAAAGGCAGACTGAGGATACTTGTACAGCATCTTCATGTAACTGTGCGTCGGCGTGCTGTCCAGATAGTAGTAGTATTCCTTCACATCTTCGCCGTGATTGCCTTCTGGACCGGTAAGGCCGAACAGCCGCTCTTTCAAGATCGGGTCATTGCCGTTCCACATGGCCACGGCCAGGCACAAGTATTGATTGCGATCGCAAATACCCGCAAGGCCGTCTTCATTCCACCGGTAAGCCCGGCTGCGGGCATGATCGTGGGAAAAGTAGCCCCAGCAATCACCGTTAGCGCTGTAATCCTCGCGCACGGTGGCCCAGGCCCTTTCACTCAGATACGGCCCCCAATGCTTCCAGTTATTGGTGCGCTTGCGATACCATTCCAGGCGTTTATGTTCCGCAGTCTGCGGAATGTTCAGTCCTGAAAGAGTTCCGGTTCTGCTCATGACAGACCCGCTCCGATCTCAGATTTCAATTCGCCGTCCGCTGCGGCTCGACTCGTAGGCCGCGTCCACCACTTTCGCGACCCGTACCGCGTCCTCGCCCGTTGCCAGGGGTTCCCCGCTGCCCTGGCAGGCACTGATAAAAGCACGCAGAAAGGTCTCTCCGGAGGCGCCGCCATAGGCCGGTGAATCGCCGAATGTGTAGTCAAACGTGCGTTGGGGGGCCGATGCCCAGTCGGGATGGGCGCTCTCGACATAGATGCTGCTCGGAGTGCCATTGGAGCTCCAGGTAATGCGTCCGAGGCGGCCGTTTACGCTGACATAGGTGTCGTAGCCGACGGCGTTGTGATAGCCGCCGCCGCTCATCGCCAGCATGTAGCCGGCGTGCAATGTGCCGACCGCACCGGATGCGAAACCCAGTGACACAGCAGCCACATCCTCTACGTCGATATCCTCGCCGCTGCGCGTGGCGACCTGCGCGGCAACCGACACGATCTCGTCCTGCGTGATATTTAGGATCTGGTCGATGTAGTGGCAGCCCAACCAGGATAGGATGCCGCCGCCGGCCTTGTCCTGGTTGAAGAGCCAGTGACTGGGATTACGCACCTGCACCTGCGTCGTCACCATGCGCATTTCGATGGAAACAAGATCACCGATCAGCCCCTGCTCGACGATGCGCCGGGCATCCTGTATTGGGGGTAAGGACCGGTTCTGGTAGAAGACGCCCAGCTTGCGCTGCTCTCGCCGGGCCACCGCCGCGACCTCCGCGCTTTCAACCGCAGTCTTGCCAATGGGTTTGTCAGTGATTACGTGCTTTCCCGCTTCCAGGACGCGGGTAAAGATCGGCGGTCCCAGGTCGTTGCGCAACGCACAGACGACAAACAGGATCTCTTGCTGTTCTAATACCGACGCCAGTTCGGTGGTTGTCCCGATGATCTTTTCGCCCTGGCTCTCAACGGTTGTCTTCAACAGGCTTTCGTCAGGGTCCCAGAGCGTGATGCTGGCAACCTCCGACACAGATTGTAGCGTGCGCAAATGGGCCAGCGAGTGGGGATGTGATAACCCTAATAGGGCTGCGTGAACTTCCTGCATCTGTACCGGCCTCCACTGTGTTTTTCTTGACTTGATTGAACTCGGTGCCACCGCTTCAACTACTGCCTTCAGCCTGGGCGTGTAAGTGATCCACCCCTGCCAAAGACGGAGGTGTTTCCATTCCTGTAATGATTTGGACGGCGGAATGAGGGTGCAGTCCAAAATAAGGGTGAACTTTCGTACACCTCTGGTAACGACTAAGCTAAAGTCAATTCGCGTCGCCGATCAGCGCAAGCGCCGTCGCCACTGACCACTTACTACTGATCACTGCATTTGTGCGGTCGGGCCTTCGGCCCTCCCTTGTGCGGGGGGATTCCCCCCGCAACGCCCCCCTTACACCATGCCACGTTGGCGCCGCGTCGCCGGCGTACTGTCTGTGCCACCTGTCGCCCACCCACGTCGTGCCGCGAATCCGTCCGCCGTGACCACGGTAGGGGCAGGACTTGTGCCTGCCCACTCTCACCCCAAAAATGGACTGCACCCGTGGAATGATATTGCGGTAGCGTAAATTGGAAGAATACGTTAGCATATCGTAAAGGTGATTCAACCGCGTGTCAACCTGCCACGAATCCCAGAAACTGCATCCAGATTTTGAGTAGTGAAAAGCCCCGGGAGGGACTTCATGTACAGAGCAGCGGTAATTGGTCTGGGACGAATGGGCAGCACTTTCGACGACGAAATACAACAGGGCGGCTCGATATTTCTACCCTACTGCCACGCCCCCAGTTACGTTGCGTCGCCGCACACCGAGTTGGTCGCCGGCGCCGACCTCCATGCCGAGCAGGGCGCCATCTTCGCCGAACGCTGGGGCCTGTCTGAAGAGCGCATCTACAGCGACTACCGAGAGATGCTGGCGGCAGAGCGGCCCGATATAGTCAGCATCTGCACGACCGCACGCCACCGGGCCGCCATGATTCAGGATGCAATCGAGGCCGGTGTCAAGGCAATCTGGGCCGAAAAACCGATCACGTTGAGCCTTGAAGAAGCCGACGCCGTCATCGACCTCAGTACCCGTAAGGGCGTCGCCATCGCCGTGAACTGCTCGCGACGCCACAACCCGTTCTTGACGGAAGCCCGACGCATGGCCCAGGAAGGTGAACTGGGCGACCTCCTGCAGATTACCGCCTACGCGGAGTGCCATATCTCCCACAATGGCAGCCACGCCATCGACACGATGCGTTATCTGGTCGACGGCGATGTGGAATGGGTATTCGGCGAAATGGAGTCGGACGAAGAGGCAGCCGGTGAGGAAGACCTGAAGGGCAACGGCTACTTGGCTTTCGCTAACGGAGTTCGGGGCTACATACGTGCTATGCCGACCGGCATTGCGCCTTGGGAGTTCGACCTTATCGGAACGGAAGGACGTGTCCGATCACTGGCAAACGGCACAGATACTCAGTACTATCGATGGGTCCCCGGCGGCCTGCGCGATGAGGGCTTGCCGGCGCGAGCCCCCTTTCCCCTGCCTTTGAGCATTCAGGGCACAGGTCTCTCGGTCATCGCCGACCTGGTCAACGCGATAGAGACAGGTTCGGACCCGCGCTGCTCGGCTGAGGACGGACGCAAAGCACTGGAAATTGCGGTCGCGCTGCGCGAGTCACACCGTCAAGGCGGCCTCCGCGTCGACCTGCCCATCGCCGACCGTTCTCTTCGCATCCTGTCCGTCGAAATAGGCGGGGACGCCGTGCCCGCCCGAGTACGACGGCTGCAACAAGAACGGGCGGCCTGACACGAAAGGGTTCGGCCCCGCATCATTCAGGAGATATAAGCATGCCAGGGAAGATCTTTCGAGCCGCCGTTATCGGCCTTGGGCGCATGGGCAGTACATTCGACGACGAGATCAAGCAAGGAGGGCAGTTCTTCATGCCCTACTGCCATGCCCCCACCTACGCGGCCTCCCCCTACACCGACCTGGTCGCCGGCGCCGACCCCCACGCCGAGCAGGGAGAAATCTTCGCCGATCGTTGGGGCCTTGAAAGTAAGCAGATATATGCCGACTACCGTGAAATGTTCGAGGCTGAGCGGCCCGAATTCGTGAGCCTCTGTACCACCGCGCGTCACCGGGCTGAAATCATGCTCGATGCGATTAATGCTGGGGTCAAAGCGATCTGGGCAGAGAAGCCTTTCACGCTCAGTCTGGCCGAGGCCGACGAAGTACTTGAACTCTGCGATCGTAAGGGCGTGTCTGTCGCTGTCAACTGCTCTAGGCGCTACAACGTCTTCTTCACCGAAGCCCGCCGCATGGTCGATGAAGGAGAGTTGGGCGAGATCTTGCAGATTACCGCCTACACACAGTGCAACCTCTCCCACAACGGCAGCCATGCCATTGATGCGATGCGCTACCTCGTCGGCGGAGATGTGAAGTGGGTCTTCGGTGAGATGGAGTCGGACGAAAAAGCCGCAGGCGACGATGACCTAATGGGCAACGGCTACCTTGCATTCGACAACGGTGCGAGGGGCTTCCTTCGCGGCACGCAGACAGGCGCCGCCCCGTGGGAATTCGATCTTATCGGCACCGAGGGTCGCGTCCGTTTCCTGGCACAAGGCATGGAAACCCAATACTACCGCTGGGTACCCGGCGGCTTGCGCGACCAGGGTCTGCCGGCCAGGGCCCCTTTCCCACTGCCAACACATATTCCCAGCATGGGACTTTCCGTGATCGAAGACCTCGTAGACTGCATCGAGACCGGCAGGCAGCCGCGCTGCTCAGGTGAGGATGGCCGCAAAGCATTGGAGATAGCGATCGCGTTACGCGAGTCTCACCGCCAGGGCGGCCGGCGCATTGACCTGCCTCTGGCCGAGCGTTCCCTGCGGATCCTGTCTGTAGAAATTGGCGGTGATTCCGTACCCGCCCGTGTCCGCAGAATGCAACGCAACTAAGTTGCCCCATCTTACATGACCGAGACCATTTCAATAGTGAGTTGGGCCAGAGGCTGAATTCTACGACGGCAACCTGTAGAGATGAGCCGGCCGCACTGCTCAGGAGAAACAGTAATGTCCAAAAGCACCTATCGCGCCGCCGTCATCGGTCTGGGGCGCATGGGCAGCACGTTTGACGACGAAATCCGGCAGGGGGGACAGTTCTTTATGCCCTACTGTCATGCCCCAACCTATGCGGCCTCCCCGCAAACCGAACTGGTCGCCGGCGCTGACCCACACGCCGAGCAGGGCGCGATCTTCGCCGATCGCTGGGGCCTGGAACACGGGCAGATCTATGCCGACTACCGTGAGATGCTGGAGGCGGAGAGGCCCGATTTTGTGAGCATGTGCACGACCGCTCGTCTCCGCGCCGCAATTATGATCGACGCCATCAATGCCGGGGTCAAGGCGATCTGGGCAGAAAAGCCGTTCACCCTCAGCCTTGCCGAGGCCGATGAAGTGATCGAGCTCGCCGCTCGCAAGGACGTTAAGATCGCCGTAAACTGCTCCCGCCGCTACAATGTCTTCTTCACAGAGGCGCGCCGTATGGTAGAGGAGGGGGAACTGGGAGAGCTCTTGCAGATCACCGCCTACACTCGGTGCAACCTCTCCGCCAATGGCAGCCATGCCATCGACACCATGCGCTACCTGGCTGGTGGTGATGTCGATTGGGTCTTCGGCGAAATGGAGTCGGACGAAAAGGCGGCCGGCGACGAAGATTTGATGGGTAACGGTTACATGGTTTTCGACAACGGCGTGCGCGGCTTTCTGCGCGGCACGCCTACTGGCGCCGCCCAATGGGAATTCGACCTGATCGGGACCGAGGGCCGGGTCCGTTCCCTTGCGCAAGGTATGGAAACACAGTACTACCGCTGGGTTCCTGGCGGGCCGCGCGGCAGGAACCTGCCTGCCCGCGCCCCATTCCCTTTGCCGACGAGCATCCCCAGCATGGGATTTGCCGTAATCGAAGATCTTGTCCACTGCTTGGAAAGCGGGAATCCGCCACGCTGCTCTGATGAAGACGGGCGTAAAGCGCTGGAGATCGCGATCGCGCTGCGCGAGTCGCACCGTCGCGGCGGCCGTCGCGTCGACCTGCCCCTATCCGATCGCTCTCTGCAAATACTGTCGTCCGAGATCGCCGAAGACGCCTTGCCCGCCCGCGTTCGCAGACTCAGTAAGCAGTGAACGAGAACTCGCACTTTGATGCCGCTCAAGCCACCAAACGTCGTCTTCTGGAGAAACTGACATGACCGACAAAACCTATCGCGTCGCCATTATCGGACTGGGCCGGATGGGCAGCACTATCGACGATGAGTTTCCCGACAGAAGTCCCCCCTACTCGGTAGCGGCTTCCTGCAAAGCCAGCAAGCGCCTGCAGGTTGTCGCCGGAGCCGACATTGATGCATCCAAACGGGCGGCTTTCTCAGAGCGATGGGGCGTCGATGCGCTCTACGAGGACTACGTAGAGATGATCCGCAAAGAGGATCCCGACATGGTTGCCGTCTGTACACGCGGTCATCTGCACGCAGAGATGGCGACCCGGACTGCCGAAGAGGGTGTCCGACTTATCTTCTGCGAAAAAGCAATCGCCTGTTCAATGGAGGAGGCCGATGGGATCCTCAAGGCCGTCCAGGATAATGGCTCCCTGTTCAATTCCGGCGTGCTGCGCCGCTTCAATTTGCGTTACCATCAAGCGCGGGACATCGTCAGGCAAGGGGAAATCGGCGAACCCAAGGCCGCAATTCACTACGCCAGCACCAATCTTCTCCACGGCCACATCCACTCGATAGACACGCTCAGTTTCCTGCTCGACGACCCGCCGGTGGAGAGCATTTGGGGAGAGCTCAACACAATAAACCATCGAATCCCCGACAACTCCTTGGATGAAGACCCATACGGCATTTTTCAACTTACTTTCGCCAACGGCGTCGCCGCAACCAGCGTTCCTGCCGGCAATTGGGAATTTGAGGTAATGGGCGACGGCGGCAGCGTGCGCGTGTTTGATAACGGGATGGGCCTGCAACTACGCAAGAACGAGGTGGGAAAGGCCCGCATTGCCGCCGAGGTTCCTGTCGAGCAGGTTGCTGAACACAGCGCGACCCAATACTGTCTGGAGGATCTGGTCCTGGCGCACGAAGAAGGCCGGCAGACTCTGGGGCACGTAGAGGTCGCGCACCACTTGACCGAGGTCTGCCTGGCGTTGGCCGAGAGCCACCGGCAGGAAAGACGAATCAGCTTGCCGCTGGAGAACCGTTCGCTCTACATCTTCCACCGCTGAACACTGTAAAGAGATGAAGTTGAATTCCTTTGGCACGCATAAGCGCAAACTACTCAGGTAGGGAGAATGACCATGACAAAGGTGAGAGTCGACGATCGTGACTGGTCCAAACTGAGCTTCGGTCAACATGTCTATCAACTTGAAGTCGAGGGTTACACTGTCGTTCCCGACCTACTCTCCGCCGAACACTTGGACCGTCTGCGCACGCAGACAGCTCAACTGGATACCTGGGGCGTGGACTACAGCGAAAGGCAACAGGTACGCCCGAAAGTCCAGTTCGCCGGCGGTGCGGTCACAGACCTGATAGCACATCCTCCTACGATCCAGTTCCTGGAAAGGCTGTTTGGTGACGAGATTGTGTTCATGTCCTATGCCTACGCCCGTTCCGAACCGGGCCATCCCGGCATCAGCCTTCACACCGACGGCCAGCCCTATGGGTCGAAGATCTTCGGCTACGAGGGCAGTTGCCCTTGCATGGTTCGCGTGCTCTACTACCTCCAGGAGCTGACCGAAGAGGTCTCGCCCTTTCGTGTGATCCCTCGCTCCCATCTCGTCATGCACCAGCATGGCAATCCCTACGTTCGCTATGAGTCCCACCCCGAAGAGGTCATGGTGACCGCCGCGGCCGGTTCTGCCGTGCTGATCAACCATCGGGTCTTCCATGGAAACTTCCCCAATGTAGGCGACTATGCCCGTGAGCTGCTGGCGATCGCATACCGTCCTGCCTGGGCCGGTCCGGTCGAAGAGGAAGTGGACCAGTGGCCGGCTGACGAACTGGCGAAGTTGCCGCCAGAAGTCAAACAGCATTTCATCGACCGCAATGTCCGCAAATGGGACCACGGCGGCGGCAACAAGCCGCCCAACATGGCCAGCGAGGCCCCTGGCATCAACCCCAGCCGCTGGGAGCTGGCATAGCGAATAGTCTGCGAACAGCAGCAGACAGCTGACAGGAAGTCAATCCGTCTTTCACTGGATTGGGAGGACAGGGCCGGATGCCGATTCCAGGTGAAACCGTGGAGGTCCCTGAGATCCCATGGCAGTCCAGCGTCGACCTGCCTGCGCAGAACACCGCGGTGATTGTAGTCGACATGCAGAATGATTTTGTCAAGGATGGAGGCGCACTCGTCGTCCCCGACGCCGCCGCCACCCTTGACAGCCTGCAAGGGCTCCTTGAGCGCGCCCGTCGCGCCGGAGTTCAGATTGCCTATACCCAGGACAGCCACTTTCCCGGCGATCCCGAATGGGAGGTCTGGCCGCGCCACTGTGAAGTCAACAGCTGGGGATGGGAGATCGTAGAGGAGCTGGCACCCCTACCGGAAGATCTGGTCTGTCAGAAGAGCCGCTATGATGGATTTTACGGAACCTGGCTGGAGCATTTCCTGGCCAATGTCTGGAAGGTGCGAAATCTCGTGATCGTCGGAACCGTCTCCAGTATCTGCGTGCTCCACACGGCTGCCTCGGCCGGTCTGCGCTGGTACGCCGTCGTCGTGCCGGCCGACTGCATCTCAGCCTTGACCGAGTTCGACCAGGCTCTTACGTTACGGCAGGTCTCCTGGCTCTATACCGGTAGTGTGACCAAAACAGCAGAGTCCATTTCATTCGGTATCGGCGCCAATGATCAGTAACAGGTGCCACGTCATCGTACAGCAAGCAACCCCCCGACCCGCGGCCGCCTGACTATGGCTCCCCGTACTTTCGTCGCCTTCGACCTGGAAACCACCGGTCTAAACCCAAAACGGGATGCCATTATCGAGTTCGGAGCCGTCCGCATTCAGGATGGCGGCCCGCGCGAACACTTCTCGACCTGCATCAACCCCGGCCGCCCCCTCCCCGTTCGCATTCAACAGATTACCGGAATCCGGCCCGCCGACGTTGCCGACGCGCCCACCATCGAGCAGGTAATTCCCGAAATCCTGAGGTTCTTGGGAAACGGCACGCAGGCAGTCGTCGCCCATAGTGCCGGATTCGACGTTTCATTCCTGCGCTCAGCCGGCATAAAGCTGAATGCGCCAGTTCTTGACACCTACGAGTTGGCCACAATCTTCCTGCCGGGACAGGATAGCTACAGCCTGGGGGAACTGTGCAAGGCCTTGTCGATTCCCCTCGAAACGGCCCACAGGGCGAGCCACGACGCCGAGGCGACCGCCGAGCTATTTCTTCGCCTCCTGGAGCGAATCGAAAAGCTTCCGTTCACTATTTTGGAGACCCTGAGCGAAGCCGGTCAAGGCAGCAAATGGGGCCCAATACTCCTGGTTGACGACGAGTTGCGCCGTCGTCAGAATGCCGGGCCCCACATTGATCATGGTGGATTGTCCAGGCCGGTCCGGCGAAACGGGGCCCCCCTCTCTCCTCTCACCCCCGACCCATCGCCGCGGGAAATCGATGACGGATTCCTGGCCGCGGTCTTTTCTGAAGAGGGTACCCTTGCGACGGAATTCGATGCCGAGTCCGGCACTGCCTTCGAGAGGCGGGACGGCCAGCTTCAGATGGCTCTGCAGACTCTGGACGCACTAAACCGCGACGATCACAGAATTATCGAAGCGGGAACCGGTACGGGAAAGAGCCTGGCCTACCTTTTGCCCGCCGCAGCCTGGGCGATGTGCAACGCAAGCCGCGTCGTCATCGCCACCCATACGCTTCCCCTGCAGGACCAACTGCTGGAAAAGGAGCTGCCCCGGGTGGCCCAGGTCCTTGCTGATCTTGGCCCGAACTTGAACGGAGGCCGCAGCCAGGACGTCCGCGCGATGGCGCTGAAGGGTCGCTCCCGCTATCTCTGTACGCGTAGGCTGGCCAACTGGTTGGACGCATCCCGCGGCGGCGCAGGGCTATTTGCCGAGAGCCTGACCCCCCTCGAGTTGCGCTTTCTGGCCAAGCTGCTCGTCTGGCTTCCGCATACCCAGTCCGGCGACCTCAGCGAGCTACCAATCCATGACCGGCAAGAGCGGGCCCTGATCACTCACGTTGCCTCCCATGCCGACGAATGTAGCTTGGAAAGGTGCGTATTCGGACGCCCCCCCGGCCGGCATGACTTTCTCGGCGGCCGCTACCGCGACTTCTACCTGGAAGCGCACCGGCAGGCCTCTTCAGCCCATCTGCTGGTCGTCAACCACGCCCTCCTTCTCGCCGATCTTGCCGCAGGCGGTCAGGTCCTGCCTGAATATGACTCTCTCATCGTCGACGAAGCCCATCACCTGGAAGGCGCGGCGACCGAGCAGTTCACGCGACAGGTCGATCTGCGCGGTCTGACCTACCTCCTGGACAGTCTGGAAAGAGCGGTCGGACACCTGGCCGCCCGCTTGGAGCAAGACCATTTGCGGGAGCTGGCCACTCAGGTGTCGACCAACGGCCAGGAACTGAGGACCAGCCTCCCCCCCTTTGCCGAAGCGCTCTACCAATTCGTCCTGCGCCACTCAGAGACCAAAGCAACAGCGCGCGGCGCGTCCAGCTACCCCCAACAGGTGGCCCTGGACAGCCGCATGCGGGCGCAGCCGGCCTGGAGCGAAATCGAAATCGAGTATGATGAAATCAGCCGGAGTATCGGCCAGGTTCTGGGTCGTCTGACGAAGCTGGCAGACCAGCTGGACGCATCCCAGTGGTGGCAATACGAAGATGAATTCGATAACACGCCCTCTGCCGGCGGCAGCACAGCGCATGCTCTGCAGACTCTGCACTACGGCCAGTCCGACCTCGCCGACCTTCTGCAGGTAGCCGACGATGTCATTCTGCGCCCCCTCAACCACCAGGAAGAGTCTGTTGCCTGGCTGGAACTGCCCGCGAACGAAAGGTCCTCGGCTGGAAGGCGTACACGTTCGCTCCGCGAAGCCGATCTGGTCATAATGCGGAGCGCGCCGATTCAGGTCAACGACAAACTGTCCTCAGAGCTGTTCGGCAAGAAGCGTGCGGTTGTGCTGACCGGGGCAACGCTCCAGGCCGGCGATCACTTCGACTATCTGCGCGATCGTTTGGGGTGCTGGGACGCAAACGGGTCCGTAATCGACAGCCCTTTTGACTACAAACGAAACGCGCTCCTGTACCTGCCCAGCGACATGCCGCCGCCGCACCACCACAACTACCAGCCGGCGCTGGAAGACGCTATTCAACAGGCCGCCCTCGCCGCGGAGGGCAGGACTCTTGTCCTCTTTACCAGCCACAGCCACTTGCGCGCCAGCGCCGATGCCATTCGTACGCCCCTCGCCGCCGCTGGGCTGACAGTGATTCAGCAAGGCGAGGGCAGCCGCAGCCGCAACCTGCGTGACTTCCGCGCCAATCCGAATTCAGTCTTGATGGGAACCAGCAGCTACTGGGAAGGCATCGATCTGCCCGGCGATCAGTTGGTCTGCCTGGTCATCGTGCGCCTGCCCTTCGCCGTGCCGACCGACCCGCTCTACGCCGCGCGCAGTCAGCTGTACGAAGACGCCTTCCACGAGTACGCCGTGCCCGAAGCCGTCATCCGCCTGCGCCAGGGATTTGGGCGCCTGATCCGCAGTTCCACCGATCGCGGCGTCGTCCTACTGCTCGACAGCCGCCTGTGGCAGCGCAGCTATGGCCAACTCTTCCTCGACGCGCTCCCAGACTGCGCCAGGCGCCAGAGCCCCCTTTCCCACCTTGGCGAAGCAGTACACGGCTGGTTGAATAATACGCTGCAAATGCACCCGGTAATCGAGCCGCCGATCGAGTATGATGCCTGGGACGCCTGGGACGCCTGGGATGAGTGAGGAGATCGGAGGTGCGCGGCACACACCCTTCGCAGGCTGGCATGAGAGTTCCCGGCAAAGCGCCGAACGCCTCAAAGTCGTCCTCGACGCCGGACCCGCAGTTCACCAGAGCGCCGGTCTGGCCCGATATACCGAGAGCCTCGCCTCGGCACTTTGGCAGCACTGCCGCGATGCAATCGACCTGAACCTGTTCTACAACCGTCACAGCGGTCATCTTCCACCCGCCTCGCTTTCACCGATTCCCGCACGCGCTCTACCACTCCCACAACATCCTTGGCGGCTCGGCGTCCTTGCATGTCAACTCTTGAGGGCCCCAATTGTAGACCGCAAGCTCGGTGCCGGAGGCATCTACCATGCCACCGAGCACCTGCTGCCGTGGACGACACGCTCGTCGGTCATGACCGTCCACGACCTGATCTTCGAGCGCTATCCAGAGCACCACACACTGGCAAACCGCACCTTCCTGCGCGTAGCCATGCCCTTGTTTGTGCGCCGCGCCGATGCTATCATTGCCGTGAGCAAGCACACGAAACGGGATTTACTGGAGCTGTACCGCACGCCTCCCGACAAAATTCATGTGGTTGAAGAAGGGATCGAAGAGCGGTTCAGTCCGGTCGAAGAACAAGAGGTCCGGCTGGTGATGGAGAAAAACTCGATCCCCAGACCGTATTTGCTGATGGTGGGCACGCTGGAGCCTCGCAAAAACCACGCGCTCGCCTTTGAGGCCCTTGCCCGGTTAAAGGCCGCGGGTTGGGACCACCGTCTTGTAATCGTCGGTAGCCGCGGCTGGCTGTTTGATAGCGTCCAGAGCAATGTGGAGCGGCTGCAACTGTCAGACGACGTCATCTTCACCGGACGCGTTCCCGACGCCGACCTGCCTGCCCTATACAGCGGGGCTGACTGCCTCCTGATGCCAAGCCTGTACGAAGGATTCGGTATTCCCGTGCTGGAAGCGATGGCCTGCGGGACACCGGTTATCTGCAGCACCGCCAGCAGCCTGCCCGAAGTGGCGGGGCCAGCGGCCCTTTACATCAAATCGATAACTGGTGAAGGCTTGGCGGAAGCGGTCCGCCAACTGTTGTCCAATCCACAACTGGCTGAGCAAATGCGCACCGAGGGTCTGCGCCAAGCAGCCCGCTTCTGCTGGCGAGAGGCAGCAATGCAAACGGTAGACGTCTACAAAACAACCGCAGGGGTGCTTTTTTGAAGCCGCTCCGTATCTGCCTGGCGAGCAGAGAATATCCGCCGGAGGGCAGAGGCGGCATCGCCAACTATGTCCATCACCTGGCCCATGGCCTTGTCGAAGAAGGACACGACGTCACAGTTATCGCCGGTCCGTCCATGAGCGGGAGTGCCACCCCCTCCCCTCACAACTTGCAACGCGGTCCGGAGGTCTACCGAGTGGAAAACCGCCGACTTCCCCTGCCGTCTCCTATCCGGCACAAAGCGCGTGGAATCTGGAATCAACTGGAACGAAGCTGGGCACTTGACCGAAAAATTTTCTACTTGGAACGTACGCAAGGCCCTTTTGACGTGGTCGAAATGCCAAACTGGGGCGCTGAAGGTCTCTGCTACTGTTTTCGTCCGCGAGCTCCACTTGTAATTCGTCTTTCAACGCCGCTTGCTCAGGTGAGTTCCCTCAAAGGAGAACGGTCAAACAGGTTGGGCCTTCGCTTGGCCTGCTTTATGGAATCGATTCCCACCCGGCGCGCAGCCTGTATCATTGCCAACAGCGAGTTCATCGCCCAGTACTGCAGTGGGCTATACCGGATGTCGAGTGCAGAACCAGTTGTAATTCCGCATGGCATCCCTGTGCCGGTATCGCCGCCAGCGGCAAGGAATACAAGGGAGGAACAGGTAACTGTTCTCTTTGTAGGTCGACTGGAGAAACGCAAAGGGATTGACCGGTTGCTCCATGCCATTCCGCAATTGGTTCAGGAGTCTCCTTGCTGCAGATTTGTCATTGCCGGCGACGACATCGGCGAAGCGCCGCAAGGTAAGTCCTATCGTGAGTATTTCGAGACCTTTGCTTCGCCAGAGGCCCGCACGGCAACGGTTTTTCGAGGTCACGTAGAAGAGGAGATGCTTTCTCAACTTTACGCGGAATGCGATATTTTTGTGGCGCCTTCTCTGTCCGAGTCGTTTGGCCTGATTTACCTGGAAGCCATGGCCCGCGCCAAGCCGGTCGTCGCCTTCCGCACAGGCGGCGTCCCCGAGGTTGTCGTCCACGAAGAAACCGGCATTCTGGCCGAATTGGGAAATGTAAGCGAACTGGCGCATGCCCTCAATGGTCTAATCGAAAGCGCGGAGACTCGGCAAAAAATGGGCATTGGAGGCTACAATCGCTTGCGCACGAAATTCACCGTCAAGCGTATGGTAGAAGAAACAGTGGCCTGCTATCGACAGGCAATTGCAGAGTCGGGGAAAGCCCCCAGGACTGCCGCGGTGTAATCAGTCTTGATGGCTTCTTGCTCGGCACACCAAGTTGCAGACTTATAAGCAAGGAACTCTTGCTGCTGCGCCTTTGGCGGTGTCCGCCTATAGGCAACTTCATGACTGTCTACCAGACCATCGCCAGGAATACCTTTTGGAGCGCGCTCGGTACTATCGGTGGGCTCCTTCTGGGCTTGGTCACCAACATCGTACTGGCTCGAATACTGGGCGCTTCCCTGCTGGGCCAATACAACTACTGGCTGTGGCTGATCGGTCTGCTCGCATTGGTTGCGTCTCCTGGCCTTCCCCAGGCGATGACGAAATTCGGCGCGGAGTATCTTGGCCAAGGGGAGCGGCAGACTGCTTCAGCCATTTTTGCCCGGCTCCTGCGAGTAGAACTGATACTGGGCGCCATCGTCGGTGGACTGGTGCTAGTCTATGCCTGGGCTGTCTCCTCGTCTGATGGGGTCGCCCTTGCGCTTGTCGCCTTCTCAGTGTTGCTCGTTACTCTGGAGGTCTTTTTCCAGGCCGCGGCAAAGGGCTCTTTGGACTTTCGTATCTTCAGTCAGGCCAGCCTGATAGGGGGGCTTGTCTTTGCCGCTGCCTCCATTACACTAGTGTCGTTTGGATTTGGAATCTATACGCTACTACTCGTCTATATCGCACGGCGAATTGTTACAATTGCTCTTATCGGTTGGAAACTGCCAATCCACTACACTGTGCGAAGCGCCCTGCAATTTAGCCTCCCCCCTGAGTTACTTCGCCGTATTCTTCGTTATTGTAAAGATATCGTACTCATTTTCGCCACCAGCACCATCCCTTACGAACGATTCGGAGTATTCTTTCTGAGCCGTTTCGCCACCGATGTTGATATCGCCTTCTACAGTCAGTCCTTTGACTTGGCAGTGAAGTCAATGGCTATTCCTGCGATTTTCACCGCGACTCTGCTTCCTACTTTCTCCTCATTGCAAGGGCAGAACGACCGGGAACGGATAAATCGAGTCTATCTCTCATCTAATCGACTCGCCGCGGCAATTGCTATGCCGATCGGGCTAGGCGGAGCAGCGGTCGCTTCGTCGGTGGCGCTTCTGTACGGTCCTGAATTCCTGTCCATGGCTCCGATACTTGCTGTTTTCTTTTTCGGCAACATCGCCGGCTCCATTGCTACAGTAAGCGTATCCATGTTATACAGTTTGGAGGAGCAGCACTTCATCGTTCGTCTGAATGCAGTTATGGCACTCTTAAACATTATGCTTTCCCTGATTTTAGTTCCTGTATACGGCGCAGTTGGTGCGGCCCTGGCCACCTGCGGCAGCCATACGATTTCCAGTGTGGTGTGCATGGCTCATGCCGCTCGGCACCTGCAAGTCGACTTGCCCTTCCCAATACTCAGCCGCGTTTTCCTGGCGGCTCTGACGGCCGCTGCCGCAGCCTGGCTGATCAGTACTTGGCTGGGCGGCCTTGTAGTTGCGGTCGCCGCAGCGCTCCTGATTTATCCGGCAATGCTGAGAGCTTTGGCGGCTTTGGATGCCTCAGATCAAGAACTGTTGACCCGGCTTAGCCAACATCTGCCCCAGAGTTTGGTATCACCCTACCAGGGCTTTGTTCGGTTTCTTGTGGGTGGTTGAGTAATGTCTGGGAGTCCATTCTGGTCGGTTATTGTCCCTACCTACAAACGTGAGAAGGTCCTGTGCGAAACCATCCAGTATCTTCTCAAACTCTCTTATCCGCATTACGAGCTGTTGGTTATAGACCAGACTCGGGACCACGAAACATCGACCGAGCAGTTTATGCGCGCCAGCCTGGCACGGCATCCCGACCGTTTTCGCTGGCACTTCGTCGCCAAAGCCAATCTGCCCCATGCCCGCAACGTAGGCGCAGAGATGGCAAAGGGCAGCTATCTCCTCTATTGCGACGATGACATCATTCCCCCCGAGAATCTGATCGAACTGCACCAGGCCAACCTGAAACGTCCCGGCATAGGCGCCGCTACCGGTGGCGTCCATGTGGAACGTAGGAAACTGCCCCCAATGCCAAGACCATGTACCATATCCCCTACTGGGCGCGTGGAAGATTACTGGCAATACCAAGTCCCGAAGGGGTCCACCGACAGCCTTCGAGGCGGCAATATGTCAGTGAGTAGGCGCCTGGCTATCGAAATTGGCCTGTTCGATGAAGGATTCATAGGCCGCGCCAACGGTGAAGAAACTGACTTCTCACTTCGAATTCTGCGTAGAGGACACCAAATAGCCTATGACCCTGCCGCAGCCGTCGTGCATTTGGGTCACCCTACTGGTGGCTCTCGCGCCACTAGGCAAATCGACGAAGGAAGATACTTCTTCGAATCCCACCACAACAACGCCTACCTTTTCGCCAAGAACTTTCAGCAGCGATACTTGCCCTGGTTCCTGAAAAGGGAGCTGGGTTGGATTTTGGTAAAGCAGGCCCTTGTTCAGAGACATCCGGAACGGACTATCCCCTCGCTTCTCGGTCTGTGGCAGGGGTATTGGGCCGGCCTGCGCAGAAAAACTTAGTTGACACACAGTGAAGATCGCCGTACTTTCCGCCCATTTGCCCTCGCCGGACCGCATGAAGACAGGCGGCGTCGCCTACGCGGCGCACAGATTGGCCAATGCTCTGGTGCATCGTGAACACAACGTCACCGTGTTCACTACCGATGAACGGCCCCACGATGCTTGCTACCAGGTGCAAAGAGTTTCCTCTTCCCGCCCTGCGAACCCTCTGCTCGCCTGGCTGTGGTTTTGGAAGCTTTCCAGAAGCTATGGTGCACAAGACTTCAGCGCTTTCGACATCATCCACGCCCATGGCAACAACGCTCTACTCCGACTGCAGGGCCGACCGCTCGTGAGAACGCTGCACGGCGCGTCGTGGGCAGAAGCAATTCATGCGACCACCTGGAAAAGGCGGCTTTGGTACTTATCTCTCACACCCACGGAACACTGGGAAGTAGCAAGATCTACGCGGGTCGTGGCCGTAAGCGCCGGCACTCGGCATTACGCTCCGGGCATCGACCTCGTCATTCCCAATTCGGTAGATGGTCGCGTCTTCTTCTCTGAGCCCAATCTGAACCATTCCATCAAGCATCCTCACCCCGCAATCCTCTTTGTCGGTACCTTGACAGGACGCAAGCGAGGGCAGATGTTACTCGAACTCTTCCAAAACCAGGTTCGACAGACCCTGCCCAAGGCGGAGCTTTGGATGGTGGCAGAGCGTGACGTGCAAGCTCCAGGCGTAATCTGTATTCAGAATCCAAATGAGAATGATCTGGCCGATCTATATCGTCGCGCCTGGGCGTTCTGCCTGCCCAGCACCTACGAAGGCTTCGGCATTCCCTATGTCGAAGCAATGGCCTGCGGAACGCCCGTTGTGGCCACACCAAACGCGGGCGCACGCGAGCTGCTTGAAGACGGAAAGTGGGGCGTGTTGGCCCAACCGTCCGAACTGGGATCGACTTTACTGTCGCTTCTGAATGACCAGCAGAGACGGCTCTCCCTGGCCCGACTTGGCGTCCAGCGCGCCGAAGCCTTCGCACAGGACAAGGTAGTTGATGCCTACGAAGCCCTGTTCGCCAGCACGATCAAAAACCAGCGTAAACGCAACAACGGGCGAGCAGCGTGAAGGCCCCCCTGATGTCTCCGCGTTCGTCTGTCCCCACCCACCCTTCCCGCCCGAGAGTTGCTCTGCTAACCCTTGAATTTCCCCCTCGCATCGGGGGGATGCAGCAGTATCTCTTCGAACTGAGTCGGCGCATAGGGCACGATTTCGACCTGACTGTACTGCATCCCAATGGCGACCCGGCCCATTTCAACGGCGAACCATTTAACCTGATCTCCTTCGCACATGTCGTGCCTGGCCCTTCATTTGACGGCAGCGACTCCCGTTCAAACCCGGTCGGAGGACTGGTAATGACATTGCGCCTCACGCGCCAGTTAGCGAAGCTGCGTCCCCAACTGACCGTTGTCGGCCACGCGCACTCTCGCCTGCTTCTACCCGCATCACTGTATAGAGGGCGGTACATCGCCCTGGCCCACGGAAATGACTTTGAAGCGGCACAACTGAGATGGCATGCCCCGATTTTCAATCGACTCTTGGCTGGGGCCTATGCCTTGGTAACAATCTCACGCGCCAACGCGAAGCGTCTTCAGGCTCTTGGACTACCGACCACTGAAATCCTGTACCCGGGAACACATCCGGATCGTTTCACGCCGCCTGCAACACCTGCTGAAGGTCTCCCTGTACTCCTCACCGTGGCGCGACTTGTGCCCCGAAAAGGAATCGACACAGTACTTCAATCACTGCCTCCACTGCTCATCCAGTATCCCGACCTGCAATACTGGATCGTCGGAAGCGGCCCCGCACGAGCATCGCTAGCTCAACAAGCTCAGGAACTTGGACTCTCGCACGCTGTCCGATTCATGGATGAAGTTTCCGATTCCGAGCTCCCGGAGATCTACCGCCGCGCCACCGTTTTTGTCATGCCTGCGCGAGCAGACTATCATGCCGGCACAGTCGAGGGCTTCGGCATCGTCTACCTCGAAGCCAGCGCCAGTGGCCTGCCCGTTGTCGCAGCACGTAGTGGCGGAGCAGCCGAAGCAGTACTCGACAACGAGACCGGCCTCCTCGTTCCTCCCGATGACCCGCCGGCTCTTACTCAGGCCCTGTCCCGCCTCCTGGATGACGCGGCGATGAGCCAGAGAATGGGCCGCGCCGGCCGCCGATGGGTCGAGCGTGAAATGAATTGGGACAGAGTGGGAGAGCAATTCATTTCTATCATAGAGCGCGCCCTGTGACACCACACGCCATACTCTTCGTCGACCACGCTAATGCCATGGGCGGAGCAGAACGAAGCCTGCTCCTCCTCATGACCTTTCTGGACCCCGATCGATGGCAACCTCACCTGACTGCGCCTCCCGGACCTCTCGCTGAAGAGGCAGCCGCAGCAGGGGTTCCAGTGCATTCTCAGGAACTCCCGCGCCTGCGCGGCTCCTCACGCAGCCTGCTCGATCTGTGGCAACAGGCTACCAACATTTCGAGGACCGCCCGCGAAATCAAAGTCGCCCTCCTCCATAGCAACACAGTGCGCGCAACCGCTTACGCTTCCCTGGCCGCCCGCCTCGCATCCGTTCCATTGGTCTGGCACATGCGCGACTTTTGGCTGTCGGAGTCCGAGCCGGCCGCCAAATGGCCGGACCGGCTGGGCAAGCACATCTTTCGCCGCGCGGCCAGCCGCGTCGTCACCAACTCACGCGCCGTCGCCGAGCACCTGCCCCGCCCCAACCGGGCAACAGTCCTCCACAACGGAATCGACCTTTCACACTTCGGCTTGGCACATAGGAATCAAGGCAATAAGGCTGCAATCTGTAGAGAGGCGGGATTTCCGCCCAATTCTCCCATCGTCGGCATGATAGGTAGAACGAGACCGTGGAAAGGCCAGGAAACATTTTTGCAGATGGCGCTCCAACTCTGCGAGCACCACCCGGAGTGCCGCTTCCTGATCGTAGGCGGCGACCCCTTTGGCGTACAGGACGACTACGAAGCGCGCCTTATGGCCCTGGGATCACAACCCGAACTCGCCGACCGCGTGCACTGGACCGGGCAACTCGCCGACGTGCGTCCGGCCTTGGCCGCAATGGACCTGTTTGTGCACCCAGGTGCCCCAGAACCCTTTGGCCTGGTCAACATCGAAGCAATGGCCATGGCCAAACCCGTCGTTGCTTTCGCCCACGGAGGCATTCCGGAAATCGTATTGCATGAAGAAACCGGCCTCCTCGTCGCGCCTGGCGACGTAGATGCCCTGACTGCCGCCGTCTCGCGACTGCTGAGAGATCCCGAACTCTCCCGCAGCATGGGCCGGGCAGGTCGAAATCGAGTAGAAGCCCACTTCCGAATCGAACGCACTGTGAACGAACTTGAAAAGATCTATGAGGACTTGGTCGGGAATGTTCACAGCGAGGGCTGAACGTTGATCACCAACTGCCGGCGCATTTCCCAATGAAGGTCTTGCTACTGTACAAGGACTACCATCCGGTCGTCGGTGGAATCGAGAACCACATTCGCCTGCTGGCCCGGGGTCTGCGAGCACAGAACGTCGACGCCCGCGTCCTTGTCACAAACACCGAGACCGCTACCCTTCGCCAAACTATCGACGGCGTGCCGGTAACCAAGACGGGACGGCAAGCCCACATCCTGTCCACTCCCATCAGCCTGTCCTACCTCGCCGAGTTGCGCCGGCAGTCGGCAACAGCCGACCTCGTGCACCTCCACGCGCCCTATCCGCCCGCCGAACTTGCCCAACTCCTGCTCGGGCCCGCCAAACCGTTCGTAATCAGCTATCACAGCGACATCGTTCGCCAGAAGAGGACCGGAAAGCTCTATGCGCCTTTCCAGCGAAAGGTCCTGCAACGCGCCGCGCTGGTCGCCGCTTCCAGCCCCGCTTACATCGAGTCTTCCCCCTTCTTGCAGGACGTGCACAAGAAATGCCGCGTGATCCACTACGGCATCGAAACCGAACGCTTTGAGCAAACCGAGCAAGTTCGCGTCGATGCCCAGCGCCTGCGCAACCAATACGGCGACCTGCCTCTCCTGCTCTTCATCGGCCGTCTGCGTCACTACAAAGGAGTCGACGTGCTCATCCGCGCCATGCACAGCATCAAAGCCCGCCTCCTGATAATAGGGACCGGTCCAATGCAGGAGGCGTGGCAGGATCTGGCGCAGACAGAAAATCTGGCCGACAAGATCTTCTTTCTGGGTGACAGTTCAGAGGAAGAAAGCCTCGTCGCACGCTACGCCGCCGAAATCTTCGTGCTGCCCTCCACCAATCGAGCCGAGGCCCTTGGAATCGTGCAACTAGAGGCGATGGCCTGCGGGATTCCCGTGGTATGCACCGAGTTGGGAACCGGCACCTCCTATGTAAACCGCGACGGGCAAACGGGTCTGGTCGTGCCTCCCAACAACCCGCGGGCATTGGCCGCGGCAATCAACAAACTGATCGCGAATCCAGCCATGCGCACCTGGATGGGAGCCAAAGGCCGCATGCGAGTAAGAACGGCGTTCTCGTTTCAAAAAATGATTGACACAACTATCTCCTTCTACCATGAAGCGCTGGACGTGTGATGAGAGTCAGCGCAGATGTCTAACCCTCCTCAACTACCTCACTGCCACTCTCCTCCAACCATCATATGAGCCAGTTCATACTCGATGCTCGCACTGCGGTGCCCCACTTCCCTGGCATCGGCCGCTACGTTCGCAACCTCGCACCGGCGCTGATTCCTCTGCTTACGCCCGGAGAGCGCCTGACCATTCTCGACAGTCCAGCAGCCCCCCCATCCAAAGATGCAACAATGTCTGGCCGGGAGTTGGAAGGAGCTTCTCAACGACCAGTCAAGACCGTCACCGCACCCGTCACCCCTTTCGACATCCGGCAACAGTGGTTGATCCCGCTTCTGCTCAAACGACTCCGTGCCAACGGCCCGGCCCTCTATCACAGCCCTTACTACGTCATGCCGTACCGCCCAGATCTGCCCACCCTCCTGACCTTCTATGACGTCATTCCGCTCAAGTACCCTCAGTCCGTTCCCACCAGGGCAAGACTCTTCTTCCGGCTGGCCGCCAGCCTCGCCCTGCGCGCCGCAGACCGCGTCGCCGCCATCTCAGAGGCCGCTCGCACCGACCTAGTAAACAGTTTCTCGATTCCTGCCTCCAAAATCAGCGTCACGCCCCTTGCCGCCGGCCCCGAATATCGGCCCCAACCAGCCTCCGAGGTCGGTCGCGTCCGCCAAAAGTACCGCCTGCCCGATCAGTTTCTTCTCTACCTCGGCATCAACAAACCCCACAAAAATCTCCCCGCCCTCATCGATGCTTACGCCCAGATATCCTCCAGGCACGCGCCCCGCCTCGTCATCGCCGGCGCCTGGGACCATCGCTACCCCCAAGCCCGAGAACGCGCCGCGCGCCACCAGCTCGATGAGGCCGTCCAATTCTTGGGCCCTATCGTAGAGCGCGACCTGCCCTCGCTCTACAGCGCCGCAACAGTCTTCGTCTTCCCCAGCCTCTATGAAGGGTTTGGCCTGCCTGTTCTGGAGGCAATGGCCTGCGGAACGCCGGTAGCCTGCTCCAACACGGCAAGCCTCACAGAGGTTACGGGCGAGGCCGCCCTCCTCTTTGATCCGCACTCCATCGCTGAAATCAGAGATGCGATGGTCGAGCTCATCGAGGACGCTCGTCAACGCACAAGAAGATCAGAACAGGGGCAGGCGCGTGCCAGTCGCTATAGCTGGCAGGCGACTGCCGCAGCTACACTGCACTGCTATCGTCAGCTGCTGGGATAACGGAAGGGGGGTGGGAGGATGAAGTGCGTGAGGAGTTCAGACCCTTCCTGCGTTGAGCCGATACACGCTGCGAATTCCTACCAGCGTCAGCCAGGGATCGTACTGGTCGATCGAGTCTGTAAGAGGAGTGACTATATGACCAAGTCCACCCGTGGCGATGACCGTGATCGGCGAGTTCAATTCGTCGCGGATGCGGGCAAGGAGTCCTTCAACCATTTCCGAATAGCCTAGAATGATCCCCGATCGCAGCGCCTCGTCGGTATCGCGGCCGATGGCCGAGAGCGGCAATTTCATCCCAGCCTCATCCGACGCCATAGACAGCTCACCAAAAATTCCGGCCAGTTTACCTAGGGCAGGGGCGCTCACCTTCAGCGATTCCGCCGCAGTGACAAGGCCCGGAGCGATGGCCCCGCCGCGAAATCGTCCCTTCTCGTCCACCACATTAAACGTCGTCGCAGTGCCGAAATCAACGGCAACCGCCGCCCCAGTTGTACGCTCCCGCACCGCCGCGGCATCGGCAAGTCGATCCATCCCCACCTGGTCCGGGTTCCTGACATTCAGCGTCAATCCCAGTTCCATCCCTTGGTGAAGCACCAGGGGCTCGCAATCAAGCATCTCCCCCAGAATACCATTCCACTGTTCTGTTAACGGCGCGACCACGCTGCACAAGGCAGCACCTTCAAAGTCGTGTGCGCCGAGTCCCTCCTCCCGCCAGAGTTGGAATAGAGACTGCCTGACCGCCTCCGGCCGGCTCTGCCTGTCCGTCGGCAGTCGCCAGCTGGCAATGGGGGCAACGTCGTCACCAAAGACGCCCAACACGATGCTGCTGTTTCCCATGTCGACGGTCAGAAGCATTGGATGTGGGAAGAAATGGAAAGAGCGGGGATTACAAGGAGAGATTGGCCTGAATACCGGGGAACGCCGTTTCCGTTAGCCGCCGCCGTCGGTGTTTTCCTCCGTTGTCGGGGTCGCGGTCGGCTCCTCAACATCGGTTACGCCGGGAATGTCCGTTCCCGGACCGTATAGGAACATGGCGCTCCAAGGGCGATAGATCGACACGATCGGGTCCTCCCGAGTCCTGCCATTCTCGGTAACCTTGCGAATAACTGTCGCTGTCAACCCGTCTTTAGCCCACTCAACCTGCTTGATCTGTCCGGCTTCCAGACTGGCGTCTTCCTGATAGACCGGCTCACCAGGCTCCTTTTTGTCCTTGTATTCCGCCTCGCTGATTTCCACCACTCTGTCCGGCTTCGTACCGTAAAAGCGGAATGTAAGGATACCTTCCACGCTGTCCACAACCGGCTGGACCAGCAGATGAGCCTCCGTGTCATTGAGGAATCTGAGATCCACATACGGCGTATAAATCGTCGCGTCAAATCCCGGTTCGCCGTACCAGCTGACGACGTAGCCGTGATTGTGTCGCTCCAGAAACGGAAAACCTCCCTCAAGCGCTGCCCGGAAAACGGTTGTACTCACCTGGCAGACGCCTCCCCCCACCCCAACAGCTGTGCGGTCCCCCCAGATTATGGCCGAGTCTTCGAATCCGTTGGCGCCGCTCACCGCCTCAATCGCCGAGTTAAAGCTGAAGACTCCTCCGGGCGGAACGACCACACCCACGAGTTTCTCTGCCGCAACTTCTATGTTGTAAACGCGCGTGCTGCTGCTGCCCTTGAAGTAGGTAGTGCCGCTGGCGACAAGCTCTCTGATTCCCAGTTCTTGCAACCGGCCGGAATCAACCGCGGGAGGTATGGGAATGATCGGCAGCGAACCGGTTCGCTGATCAGTGGTCAGCGCATTGCGTACCGCCTCGATCGTCAGGTCGACGTTCAGTCGCTGGCCCGCCCTGCTCGGCTGCAGCACAGTCAACGCCGAAGTCGCGTCGTCAAAGCGCAAACGAGCGTCCTGGGCAGGAAAGGAAACCTGGTTCGCCCACCCCTCGACGACAAAGCGCAGAGCCTCTTCATTGAGAAAGCTGGGATCTCCCCCGGGCATGATTCTCCGCAACAACGCCGCATCCAGCGCAAATGCAGTCCCCGATGCCTGGTGTCGCAATACGACCGGTTGCGGGGGCGTGAGACCACCGGTAAAGCTATCGGGGCCAGAGGTACTGGCGCCTGCGTTTCTCTGCGATGAGTCCCCCGCTGCGCTCTGAGGCGGCGCAGTGCTGTAGGTCTGCAGCGCTACAGTTCCCGAACGTCCGCTCGCCAACTGCGCCAGGATAAGGCGCGCCGTCGCCGCGACATCCACGTCCAGGCCCGTCTGCGGAGGGACAGAGATTTCGCCAATCTTGACGGCTGGGCGACTTGGGCGCCGCACCTCTGCCGCAGCGTTGCCGACAGCCTGGCGAACCACCCCTTCGCTGACCAAGACCTCTGGCCACACCGTCTGCTGGCCGCTGAAGGCCTGCCACTGGCCCAGGATACGCTCAAACAGTCCCCCCTGCCGCCCGACATGATAGGCAAGTTTGACCGCGCCTTCCAGATCCGCCTCAGGCGCCAACAGCTCGGATCCCAACGCCCAGCGCCTGACGGCAGTTTTTGCGGCCCCGACCCCTTCCCCCGAATTGGGGCCGAGTTCGAGGTAGACGGGGGCCAGCGGATAAGGGGTCAACTCCCTGTGCAATCGCAGCAACGCCGACGCGCGAGTCTCGCCCCCAACAGGGACACCAGCCACCCGCACCCCACTGAAGATGCGGTCGGTGTGCCAGAACTGCCAGCCGGCAAACGCGCCGGCAACGGCCACGATTGCCACGCAAAGCCAGATAAGAAGGTATTCGTTTCCGCTGGGGGGCCTGCCCCGAATTGTAGCCGGGCCTGGGAGATCCCGCATGGGTACAATCTGTCGTGCTGGGGGCAAAGGGGCGATTGAACTCATCTATTTCAATGCATTAAGAGTCGAGTCTCGGGCGATACGGACACCAGATGTAAAGACTATCGTCGTGTCCACCCCCGGAAAACCAGTGCTATTGGGAGCAGAAATCGCCACCGACTGGAAGCACAAAGCTATGAACTTAGCTGAGGGACAATATACAGGAACGGTATGGCTATGTCCAGAGCTATCGTTGCCAGGAACAGGCAAATATACAAGATCGGACGCAAATCACCTTCATGGCGTAGCCCATCTGACGGCTTCTGGAGAGCACGCTCCTGATCTCCTGGGCCGATAGCCGCAACAATTCGGGACATGCGGCCAAAGAGAAGCCCGTAAACCATCATGCCGAGACCGGCAACGCCGTGCAACAGCAAGGTCCACTTGTCCACTGTCGCTCCGGCTAGAGTCACAATCACAAAACACGCGCCCGCCCCCGCGAGTAGGACTCCCCCCGCTGTGAGGCTGGCCCTCCTCTCCAACACCGCCCACCAGCCAATCGCGAAAAGCAGACTCCACGCCGGCAGCGCCGGAAAGAGATAGCGGCCCTGGTGCTGGATAAACCCCAGGTTATACCAGGCGTAAGCGGCCAAGGTCGCCAGCCACAGCAGCACCAGTGTCATGCCTGGGGAAGTCAAAAGGCTGGCCCACCGCCATTCACCGCTGTTCGCCCGCCCCCAGAAATGGAACAGAATGCCCACCGCCGCCAGGGCCGACAGTATGAATAGAGTGGTATAGATGCGAGCATCCATAAACACGCCCAACCAGCCAAACACGCCCCAGAAGCTCTTGCTAGTGAACGTCCAGGCCCTTTCCCAGTAAGCGGCCCAGCCATTCTCGGCGATCCAGGCTGCCGCAGTCGGTTGTCCGGTCACTACCTCATCGTGCCAGCTGAGGCCAAGGAAATCCAGATTGCCGTACAGCAGGCTGTTTCTGATCCACCAGGGAAGGCCGAGAAGTACTGCGGGCCCAATCACCATCGCGAGCCGCCTTGCCAGCTTTCCAACCAGGGCTCTGTCGTCGGACCCCGGAAAGACCGAATGAATGACGACTACGACAATTGCGACGGGGAAGAGAGTATAGGCAGTCGCCTTCGTGAGAAAGCCAAGCCCAATGAGGATGCCCGCTGCCAGCAAAAGGCCCGTCCTTTCGCCGCCTTCTCTCTCAGACTTCAAGCGCTGCCAGCGCAACAACGCCAGCACTGTTCCGGCGATAAGAAGCTCAGCGAGAACGTCGTTGTTGACCGACGCCATCAGCGCCACGTGCATGGGAAGAAAAGCTGCAAAAGCGGCCGCCCCAAGGGCGATGTGAGGCGACCTGGGTACAGCTGCGCGTGCACAAAGGAACACTAGCAACACGACGCCCCCGCCCAGCGCAACGCCGAAAAGCCTCAGCGCCAGCGGCAGGCCCTGGCTCAACCAGTAAACCGGGACGGCAAGCAGATAGTAAAGAGGGGGCTGGTGGGACTCATATCGGACCGGCTCAATCGAGAGGTCCTGCGGGAACCTTTCCGCCTTCAGTCGCTCGAGATACTCTCCATCAAAATCGCCCATCCGCAGCACCGGTAACCGCCTCTCGGTCGCAATATGGGCAATATAATTGTAATGGGCAGGCTCGTCCGGGTTCTGCCAGGGCGGAGTCGTTAAGGCGAAGAGTGTGCCCAGGGCCGCATAGACGAATAGAATGGCAAATAGGACATAGGCGGTTGCATCGAAGCCTCTTCGCATGGGCCCTGTCACGTGTTACCCGTCCGCTTCACCCAGCACGTCCGCAGGATCCAGTTTGACGAAAAGTGGCGCAGGCTTTCTCAATGGTTGACCGGCCTCCAGAGTCTGCGCCTGCCAGACCCCGCAGGCTCTCCCATGGTCGTAGCGTAGCACCAGGTGGGAACCGCGGTCGTCTTCAACGTCCGTCGTATCAAGCTGTCCAAAAAGCGGTTCGGAAAAACCAAGATATTGGTGCAACTGTTCACTGCTGTGGGGCAGAATCGGCGCCCACAGCAACTTCAGCCAGTCGATGGCCTGCAACGTAACATAAACAGTGGTCGCCGTTGCCTGTCGATCTGTCCCGAATGTCCGCCAGGGCTCCTTCTCGTTCAGATACTGATTCACGCGCTGGCTCAACCGTCGAGCTTCCTGCAAGGCGGCCTTTAACCTGACCGCTTCGAATAGCGCTCCCACACTGTCGAAGCCCCCCCGTATCTCTTCCAGCAGGGCTTCGTCCGTCGCGTCCATCTCTCCCGGCTGCGGCACGGCCCCATCGAAACGCCTGAACGCGAATCCTACCGCCCGATTGACCAGATTGCCCCAGTTGGCTACCAACTCGTTGTTTACCAGTTCGATAAAGTCCGGCCACGTGAACTCCGTATCCGCAGTCTCCGGCGCCATCGCCGTTAAAGTATAGCGCCATGCGTCAGCCTGGAACTCCTCCAGAACCGTATTGAAACCGATGACGTTGCCGCGGCTGGTGCTGAACTGCGCACCCCCGAAGTTAAGGTACTCGTTAGCCGGAACGTCATAAGGCAGATGCAGCCGCGCCGTCTTGAGCGGTTGCGCCGTTTCGGACAGTCCGGGGATGTTTGCCGCTTCGCCCTCCGTCTTTGTCTCATCGTTGTAGGCCATAATCATGCCCGGCCAGATCTGCGTGTGGAAGGGAATATTGTCCTTGCCGATGAAGTAGTAGTGGCGGGCATCCGGTGAACGATCTCGGTCCCACCAGTCCTGCCACTTGCCGCCGCTCAACGCGGCCCACTCAATTGCCGCACTCAGGTAACCTTGCACAGCGTCGTACCAGACATAAATGCACTTGCTATCGTAACCCTCAATTGGAATGGCGATGCCCCAATCGATGTCGCGTGTGATCGCCCGCCCCCGCAGCTCTTTCAGGTTCAACTGACCCTGGGTAAAGTTCAGCACGTTGTTGCGCCAGTGATCTTTGTCGATTCCGATCCACGCCAGCAGCGGTTCGTTGAGTACGCCCAGATCAAGAAAGAAATGTTCGGTTTCCCGCACCTCCAACTCAGTGCTGCCGCTTAACTTCGACCTCGTGTCTGTCAACTCCAGCGCATCATAAAGACGCCCGCAGTTGTCGCACTGGTCGCCGCGTGCTTCAGCAAAGCCGCAGAAAGGGCAACTCCCCTCCACGTAGCGGTCCGCCAGAAAACGCCCCGCCTCCGGATCGTACCACTGCTTCTGCACCTCTTTGTAGATATACTCGTTCGCCAGATGTCGCCGAAACACCTGCTGCGTAATGTCCCAATGATTCTGCGTATCAGTGTGCGTGTACAGGTCGAAAGTCAGGCCCATCGCCACGCAGCCCTCAACAAAGAGCTCGTGATACTTGTCCACCACTTCCGCCGCGTCCAGACCCTCCCTCTCCGCCTGCAACGTGATGGGCGTACCGTGCGTGTCGGAGCCGCTGACCATCAGTACATCGTTGCCTACCATGCGCTGGTAACGGGCAAAAATATCCGGTGGCAGATACGCGCCTGCAATCTGTCCGATGTGCTTTTCGCCGTTGGCATAGGGCCAGGCAACGCAAACGAGGATCTTTCTACCGTGACTGGTCATCGGTCAACCTCCGAATGGTTTGGGGCGAACGCGCCCCCCGGGCATTCTACTCCAGCGGCGCCGGAAACCTGGCCGCGGTCCTTGCCTCAGAAGGTTCCCCGAAACAGGCTGCCCTTGCCCCACAACTCATTATATCTGCCCCAATTCATTAGTGGCAAAAGTTTCCGCCATCTCGCTCGAATCCAGGCAAGCCTTGTGGAGCCGCCTCCCGGCTGACAAATTGAGGTCGATGCCCTCAACGGGTGCAGTTCAGATTGGGGGTAAAATTTCGTACACCTTTGGTAACGACTAAGCTGAAGCCGATTCGCGTCTCCAAGCAGGGCAAGCGCCGTCTCCTCTGATCACTGACCACTGATCACTGCAGTTCTGTGCGGTCGGGCCTTCGGCCCTCCCTTGTGCGGGGGGACCCCCCCGCAACGCCCCCCCTACACCATGCCACGTTGGCGCCGCGTCGCCGCCGTACTGTCTATGCCACCGGTCGCCCACCCACGTCGTGCCGCGAAGCCGTCCGCCGTAACCACGGTAGGGGCAGGCCTTGTGCCTACCCACTGTCACCCCAAAAATGGACTGCACCCCCCCAGCCCTCGATTCATAGAAACATGGCGGCTACTGCTATAATGGGGCGGACGATTCTCACAAGCCGGGTCCATTTACAACATCGGAGCATCCCTTGGGCCGCGCAGCAGCTTGGCGGCAAATGGAATTAGTATGAAAGCATTCACTGTCATGTGGCGCACGATCAAGGCGCTCTATGAAGATCTGCTTCTTTGGGTCTGGCTCAGCGTGCTCTGGTGGGTCGGTATCTTCCTGATACTGCCTGCGGGCCCGGTAACGTCAGGCATCCATAACGCAGCCAATCGCGTTGCCAACTACCGGCGTGTAGAGAGCGCGTTCTTCTGGGAAGGGGCGAAGACGACGATAGGCAAGAGCTGGCTGCTTCTCGGCATTAATCTTCTGATGATCGCCGGCGTCGCTGTGAATATCCGCTTCTACGGCGCCAGTACCGCAAGTTGGGCCCAGATCATCAGTATAGTATGGGTCTGGATCCTGATCATCGTCCTCATGGCCGGTCAATTCTTTTTCCCTTTGCTCTGGCAGCAGGACGAAATGAGTATCAAGATGGTGCTCCGCAACGCCTTCATACTTGCCCTGCGCCATCCCCTCTATACCTTTCTCATGTTCCTCTTCCAGGTTCTTTTGCTCGTAGTCAGCTTTGTAACCGTACTGCCAATCTTTCTGCTCACTCCGGCAGCGGTTGTGTTGGCGATGAACTTCAGCTTGGTCGGTCTGCTGCAGGAACTGGATCTCGCGCCGGAACCGCCGCCAGGCGCCTGAACACTGCACCAGGATCTCGCAGTAGATCCCCTCGGTCCACTTCTCACTGACTATCCATGGCAATTCTCGCAGAATATCACAGACCTGAGACGCTGACCCACGCGCTCGAACTTCTGGCTGACCGCTCCTCGCGGCGCGTGCCCCTCGCAGGAGGTACCCATCTGGTTGGGGCACTGGAAACAAGACAGCGGCGCGACGTAGACGGAGTAGTCGACCTGGCTGACTTGGGTCTGTCCTATATCCAGCATGCCGATTCCAGCCTGCACATCGGCGCGATGACTACCCTTACTGATCTGGTCGAACATCCTCTGTGCTCACATCTTGCTAACGGCATCCTGCCCGACACCGCCCGCTTCGAAGGGTCGCAGAATCTACGCAACGCCGCCACAGTCGGCGGGCTGATCGCACTTGCTGAGCCGGACAGCGAGCTATTCGCCGCCCTGCTGGCCCTCAGGGCCTCAGTCGTAACGGTCGACAAAGACGGAGTCGGGTCTCTCCGGCAGCTGGACGAATTCGCCGGTTCCCAAGGCCAACGCTCCCAGGGCCCCTCAATCATAACGGAAATAAGATTGCCCCTTCGCCAGGCCGCCGGCGGCCACGCCCGCATAGCCCGCACACCAATGGACCGCTGCATCGTCGCCGCAATTGTTGTCAAAGAGGTGAACGGTGAACTCTCTCAGGGCGAGCTTGCCGCAGACGGTGGCGGCTCCGCAAGGACCGCACTCTGTGGCGTAGGGCCGCATCCTCAGCTTGCCAATGGCCCGCTCGTCCCCAAGGGCGATTTCAAAGGAAGCGCCGAGTTCAGGTTGGCCATGGCTGAAGTCGTGGGCCGGCGGGCGCTGTCTGCCGCAACGGGCGTTGACCTGTAGCCGTGGAATCGCGTAGGCCTCAATACTCAATGCAATAGCAACCTCAACATGCCTGAATCGATCTCTCTCACTATCAACGGAACGCATCACCCTATCGACGTCTACCCCGGTGAACTGCTGCGCACGGTGTTGCGCCGTCTGCGCCTTTTCAGTCTCAAACACGGCGATGAGACGGGCGAAAGCGGCGCCGATGCAATTCTCTTCACCCGCACACCGGATGATCCGTCAAGCTATCGGCTTGTCAACAGCGGGGTCCTGCTGGCGTCCCAAGCTGACGGCGCATCGGTTATCACCCTTGAGGGGTTGGATGAAGAAATCGATGGAGGCGGTGAGCGCAGCCGTTCGGACCTCCTGTCACCTCGACTTTCAGCGTTGCAGCAGCAGTTTATCGAATGCGGCGCAATTCAATGCGGCTATTGCACACCCGCGCAGATCCTGGCCGCCCAGCATCTGTTGGACAGTGAGCCGCAGCCCAGCGAAGCCGCCGTGCGGGAAGCTATTGCCGGCGTACTCTGCCGCTGCACAGGCTACGTAAAACCTGTACAGGCGATACTCCGGGCCGCGTCCCAACTGCAGGGAGATGACCCGCCGCCCTTGGAAATCGATGTGCGCGACGCGCCCGCTACCGGCGAATGGCCGACAACAGACCAGCCGCCTGCAAACGGCTGGCACAACGGAGCGCCCGATACGCAAACACAGACCCGCAGCGTGCCCATGACGGTTGCGCAGCCCCGGACTCAGGTCGTAAACAAACCGGAACCCAAGGTTGACGCCGTCAAATTGGCCAAGGGTCGGCCCGTCTTTGCCGACGATGTGGAGCTGCCGGGCATGCTCTTCGGCGGCCTGCTCACCAGCCCGGTTGCCCATGCCCGCATACTCTCAATCGACACCTCGGACGCACTCGCCTTGCCCGGCGTGCATGCCGTGCAGACCTACGCCGACCTGCCCCGCGTCATCTACGCCAGCGGCGGTCAGAGCTATCCCCAGCCACCCCCTTACGACCAGGTCTGCCTTGATTCAAAGGTGCGCTACGTCGGCGACAGAGTGGCGACCGTGGCCGCGGAGACCCCCGAACTGGTCCAGGAAGCGTTGGAAAGAATCAGAGTCGAATACGAGGAGCTGCCCGCGACATTTTCCGCCGACGAAGCGATGCAGGCCGGCGCGCCCGTGATCCACGACGAAACCGACGCCCAGATGATTCACGACGCCAATCGCAATGTAGCGGTTAAGTTACACGTGGTCCATAACGACGTCGATACCGCCCTGGCCTCTGCCGACTTCGTTTTCGAGAGCGAATACCAGGTACATCAAGTCCAGCAGGCGAGTATCGAGCCACACATCGTCATCACCTACTGGGACGAAGATGACCGGCTCGTCATCCGCACCAGCACACAGGTCCCGTTCCATGTGCGCCGCATGGTTGCCCCCCTGCTCGGCCTGCCCGTACGCCGCATCCGCGTGGTGAAGCCGCGCATCGGCGGCGGCTTCGGCGGCAAGCAGGAGATGCTGATCGAAGACCTCTGCGCCCATCTGACAATTGAAACCGGCCGCCCGGTCAAGTTCGAGTACACCCGCCAGCTGGAGTTCAGCTCCGCCCGCACCCGCCACCCCCAACGGCTGCGTTTCCGCAGCGGCGTGGACGCCACCGGCAAGCTCGTCGCAATGGACGTGCATGTGGTCGCTGACACCGGCGCCTACGGCACGCACGGCCTCACCGTTCAGATGGTCACCGGCTTCCGCGCTCTCAGCACCTACTGGCTGCCCGCGGCCCGCTTCGACTGTGACGTCGTCTACACCAACAAACCTGTGCCCGGCGCATTCCGCGGCTACGGCGCGCCCCAGGCCCTTTTCGGCCTCGAGCAGCACATGGAGGAGATGGCGCTTGCCTTCGGGATGGACCCTGTAGAATTCAAGCGCATAAACTGGGTCAAAGAGGGCCAATCGCTGCCCATGGCCGTGGCGATGGGAGAAGGACGCGACGGCTTCCCTCAGACGGTCGAGAGTAGCGGTTTGGCCGAATGTGTTGAAGCCGGTGCCGCATCCATCGACTGGGACCGGCGCGATGACACAGATTGGAAGGCCCCGCCTGACCGCCCGCACATCCGCCGCGGGATCGGCTTGGCAATCTGCATGCACGGGACCGGCATCGCCGGGCTCGACATGGGCGCGGCCAGCATCAAGCTCAACGACGACGGCTCATTCAACCTCCTCGTCGGCGCGACCGACCTTGGAACGGGCTCCGATACCGTTCTGGCCCAGATCGCAGCCGAGGCCCTGGGCGTTCCCTTGGATCAGATCGTCATCTACAGCAGCGATACCGACTTTACGCCCTTCGACACCGGCGCATATGCCAGCAGCACGACCTACATCTCCGGCGGCGCCGTGCTCAAAGCGGCCGAAGATGTCAGCGGCCAGATCCGGCGCCACGCCGCCGCGCATTTGTTTGAGGGCGTCGACGCCGATCAGCTCTGGCTCGAAGATCAGAAAGTCCTGGCGCCGGGCGGACAGGCCGTACCTCTGGAAAAGGTTGCTCTCCACAGCATCCACCAGGAGGAGCAACACCAGATCATGGCCACGGCCAGCCACATGAGCTACGTCAGTCCCCCTCCCTTTGCCGCGCAGTACGTAGCTTTGGAGGTAGACACTGAAACGGGCCAGGTGACGGTCGAAAAGGCGGTGATGGCCGTTGACTGCGGAATCGCCATCAATCCGGTTACCGCCAGCGGGCAAGTCGAAGGCGGCATGACCCAAGCCCTCGGTTACGCCCTCTGCGAGGAGATGCCCTACGACGAGAAAGGCAAACTGGAAATTAGCAGGTTCGGCGACTACCGAATTCTGACCGCCAATGAAATGCCGGAGCTGGGCACTGTTCTCGTACAGACCTACGAACCGACAGGCCCATTCGGCGCAAAGGCCATAGCCGAAATCCCGATGGACGGCATGGCCCCCGCCATCGCCAGCGCCATCTTCGACGCCACCGGCGAACGTATCCGCCAGATTCCCTTCACACCAGAGCGAGTATGGCGGGCATTGCGGAGGGAGGAACTTTAGATGAATACGCGCGGATTTCTGAGGCGCCTGGCCTTCTTCTCTTCATTTATTGAATGCCTGGAAGATCGGTGGGCTGCTCGGCAAGCCAAGCTTGCGCTTGAAGAGTGGGAATCCGACCCATGGACGGCCCGGCCCTGGCGGGAATGCCTCGCTGAGCTTGGCATATGCGTCAGGGACGACATGTAGCTGGAAAGAAGGTTTACTGCGCCGTATACCCCCCATCCACCGGCCAAACGCTCGCCGTTACGAACGAGGCCTCGTCCGAGGCCAGAAACGCCACCACCGCCGCAATCTCCTCCGGCTGCCCCATCCGCCCCATCGGATGCAGCCGCTTCATCTCCGCATGGACCTCCGGGTCGCCAACAACGTTCTCCGTTAAAGGCGAGTAAACGAACCCCGGCGCAACCGCATTGATGCGCACACCCTCAACCCCGAAACGCACGCCCATCTCCCGGGTCATCTGCGCCACAGCCCCCTTGCTGTGCGGATAAGGTGTGAACCCGTCCGAAAACGGCAACGAAGTTGGGTAGCCGACCATGCTCATGATCGAAACAAGGTTGACGATTGACCCGTAGCCGGCAGGTCTCATCACCGTCAGCGCAGCGTACGACATGAGGAAAACGCCCTTGGCATTGACTTCCATCACCGCGTCCCAACGCTCCTCAAAATCGGCTTCAGGCGGTAGCGTGCGCGGCGTGATCCCGGCAGAATTAACGAGGCAGTCGAGCCTGCCGCCGATAGAAAGCGCTTTCTCAACGCTTGACTCCGCGTCGCCCCTTTTCGTCACATCACAGAGAACAGTGTGAAGCCGGCTCTGACTACTTTCGGCAGCCAGCTCGTCCAACCCGTCCCCGTCGATATCGCAGGCCAGCACTGTCGCCCCGTCATTCAGAAATCGCTGCGAGCAGGCCCGCCCGATGCCGGACGCCGCCCCAGTGATAATTGCTACTTTCCCATTGAGTGCCATCAGTTTCAAATTGACCTGGATTTCAGCAGATTCTCGAAGTCCTCTGTTCAGCGCCAAGCCCAAGTGGCAACGGTAGCCGTTTAGCCCAGGGCGGCCTCAACGCTCTGAATCACCGTCTCCAGCACTTTGATTCGGGCAAACCGCTTCTGTTCGGCGGCAACAATAGTCCACGGCGCCATCACAGTATCGGTCTTCTCCACCATCTCCACAATCGCCTCTTCGTAATCCTTTCGCCTCTTCCGGTTTCGCCAGTCCTCGTCGGTGAGTTTCCACTGTCGCAGTGGATCCTCGGCCCGGCTTTCGAAGCGCTTCTTCTGTTCCTTGGAGGAAATGTGCAGGAAAAACTTGATCAGGATCGTCCCGTCGGAAACCAGGAGCGACTCCCAGTGCCGGATCTCTTCGTAAGCGCGCCGCCAGTCCGGGACACTGGCAAAGCCCTCCACCCGCTCCACCAGCACGCGACCGTACCACGTGCGGTCGAAGATGCACATGCCGCCCTTGCCCGGCACCGCCGGCCAGAACCGCCACAGAAAGTGGTGCCGTTTCTCCCGATCGTTTGGCGCCTGGTACTGGAAAACCGAAAAGTGGCGGGGGTCCAATGGCGCGGTCAGCCGCCGTATACATCCCCCCTTGCCCGCGGCATCCCACCCTTCAAAGAGAATCAGGAGAGGAGGCCCGAGTTTGCCGCCGATCTGCCCGCCCAGGCGCAGACGCAACGCCAGAAACTTTTCCTGGCGCTCGGCTAGAAGGCTCTCATACTCTTTTCTCTTCAAACGCTGGCTCAGATCAACATGATTCAGGAGTGAATGCTCCATGTTTTCGTACTCTACCTTTCGCTACCGGATCAATGCAGATTGGAGAGGATACAAGCTAAGTTGCCCGGAGGATAGCGCCGCTGCCAATGATTAGGCACCCACTGAACGGCCGGCCTCTGCAACCTCGTCGAACTCGAAAGATGTCCCGCCTGCACTTGGCCCAACCTGAAGTCTGGATGCGTGCAATTCCAGGAACAGGCCGTACAGACCGTTAGTTGTCCTTCGCATAACCGCTGCGGGCCGGATAACAGACGTCCAGGAACTCGCAGTCGGTGACCGCGCGCCCGCTATGCTCCACGTCGCCGGGAATCACCGCAACCTCGCCCGGACCCAATATGCTGGTTTCGCCGCCGGCAAAGCTCAACGCCAACTGGCCCTCGGACACGCAGACGACCTGCTCTTGTGGATGGTCATGGGCAGGAAGAGGTGCGCCGGCCTCGGCCCGCCAGTAGACCAGCGTCATTCTATCGGTTTGAATTACTTTGCCGAAATAGCCAGGGTATAGCTCCTGCTCCCTGATATCATCCAAATTGAAGTGGCTCACTTACGACTCCTGACCGAACAAACGGACTTGAGTGTAGGACTTACGCGAAAGCTAGGGTTCGTTGACGTTTGACTAGGAACATTGACGTTTGACTGTATAGCGATCCGCGGCAGCAAAGTGCGGCTTAACCCTGAAGATCTGCGCAGCTGCGAAATGCAAACTCGATAGGCCCCCGGTGTTCTCCCCGACCCTCCGTGGACGGAGAAAGGTGTTCTTCGTGGCCCTTAGTGGCCCTTCGTGGACAAAAAGGTGTTCTCCGTGGCCCTCCGTGGACGGAGAAAGGTGTTCTTCGTGGCCCTTCGTGGCCCATCGCGGACAAAAAGGTGTTCTCCGTGGCCCTCCGTGGACGGAGAAAGGTGTTTTGCTCCGCCATATCTCAAAAAAGGCAAACGACAACGAGCCCTAAACAGGTGCCATTCTCTTAGTGGCGCGTCAACCGTCTCACCCAGTCTGTAGTGACAGACAGAAAAACGACACGAGTAAAACTTTGGTCGCGGCGCAACTACCGGAGTCGGCGCCCCCACCACCCGTGGCGGAAACGCCGCTATAGGGTCGCCAGCTTGGTCATCAACACCGTCGTCGATGGTTCGGCCAACACATCGCCGTCGGGAAAGATGATCGTCGGTACAGTCATGTTGCCCTTGTTGAGTTTCTGCACCAACTCCCTGGCCTCCTCGTCGCTCTCGATGTCGATCTCTTCAAAATCGACCCCGCTTCCCTTCATGACCGACTTGGCCCGCCAGCAGTCTGGGCACCAGCCGGTCGTGTACATTTTGATCTGCGTGCTGTTACCGTTTACGCTAGTGGACATTAAATGCTCCTGTTCTGCGAACTGGATGGGTTGGCGGCTACACAGTCTATAGCCGATTCACTGGACCTGTAATCCGCTAGGCACTCTCATTGGCAATGATACGCGAGTATACCGCAATTGCAGATTCTGTTAAAGTGCGCGCCTCTCCCATCCTGGCCAACAACTGTGCCCTCACTGGACGCGCCGCCTGTAGGGATCGACCACTCTCCCACTGTAATTCCTGCAACAATAGGATAATGCCATCATGACCGTCCTGACACATGAACAGAGTCCCGCGACACTGCCGACATCTGCTTTTGCCGCTCCCCAACCAGAGGGACTGGAGCTCGTCCATGAGTTGGAGCAGGTTGTCGAGGGCGAAGTGCGTTTCGACGGCTACAGCCGCATGCTCTACAGCACCGACGCCAGCCAGTACCAGATTCAGCCGCTGGGCGTCGTAATTCCCCGCAACGACGACGATGTGCAGGCAGCCATGGAAGTCGCCGCCCGCCATCGTGTTCCGCTCCTGCCGCGCGGAGGCGGCAGCTCCCTTGCCGGGCAGTGCGTCGGCCCCGGGCTGGTCATCGACACCACCAAATATATGGATCGCATTCTCGCGGTCGATGAGGAAGCCAGCACCGTAACAGTTCAAGCCGGCGTCCCCATAGGCGTTCTCAACCGGACGCTGGCCCCGCTCGGCCTGATGTTGGGACCTGACCCCGCCAGCGCCGACCGCGCTTCCGTTGGCGGCTCGATCGGCAACAACGCCACCGGCAGCCACAGCATCCTCTACGGCATGTTGGCCGATAATCTGCTGGAAACCAGCGCAGTCCTCAGCGACGGCTCGCCGGCGCGCTTCGGGCCCGTCTCCTCCTCCGAGCTGAAAAGCCGAGGCCGCGGCGACTCCCTTGAAGCCCAGATCTATCGCGAAGTCCCCGGAATCGTACGCGCCCAATTCGAGCAGATACTGGAGCGCTGGCCGCGTCACTGGCGCCGTGTCTCCGGCTACGGTCTCGACCGCCTCCTGCACGGACTCCTACAGGACGAAGCCGCTACCGGTGGAGAAAGCCGCGGCAGTGAACGCGCCGGTCTCCTGCGCGCCCGGCTCGGATTCGATAGCCTTTACCGCTCCGAATTCTGCGACGCCTCCCAGATCGACCAGTTCAACCTCAGCCAGCTCCTCGCCGGCAGCGAAGGCACCCTCGCAACAGTGACCAGTGCGACGCTCAAACTGGTCCCCAAGCCAAAGATGACCGCGCTGGCTGTCGTCCATTTTGATCGCCTCATCGACGCCTGTGCCGCCATTCCCGACATCCTGGAAACCAGCCCCAGCGCTTCCGAACTGCTCGACAAGCACCTGATCGACCTCGCCCGCGCCCAGCCCGAGTGGGCCAAGCGGCTCCACTTCGTCGACGGAGACCCCGAGGCTGTGCTGCTGACCGAATTCTACGGAACCGACGAGCGCGAGCTCGCCGCGAAACTGGACGGGCTGGAGCGCCACTTGAGCACACGGGGATGGCAAAGTGCAGTCGTGAAGGTGTTGAATCCTGCCCGCCAAAAGGATGTGTGGGACGTGCGCAAGGCCGGACTGAACATTCTGATGGGACGCCGCGGCGACTACAAGCCTGTGCCCGGTATCGAAGACGTGGCCGTGCCGCAGGAGAAGCTGGCCGAATACCTGCAGAAGGTCCTGGATTTCTGCGCAGAACAGGAAGATGTGCCCGGAATCGCAGTCTACGCCCACGCCTCTGCCGGCTGCCTGCATGTGCGGCCGCTCCTCAATCTCAAGAACCGGACCGGTATCGACACCCTGCGCATCGTCGGTGAACATGCCTGTGATCTGGCAGTGAGTTACGGCGGCGCAATGAGTGGCGAACACGGCGACGGCCTGGCCCGCGGTTACCTCCATCCCCGCCTGTTCGGGCCGGAACTCTACGGCGCTATGCGGCAGGTGAAAGAGGCCTTCGATCCCGACAACCGCATGAACCCGGGCAAGATCATCGACGCGCCGCCCTCTACAGAGAATCTGCGCTTTGGCAAAGAGTACGAAACGATTCAACTGCAAACCGTCTTCGACTGGAGCAGCGATTACGGCTACGCCGGCGCGATCGAGATGTGCAACGGCGCCGGCGTCTGCCGAAAACTGGGCGCCGGCACAATGTGTCCCAGCTACATCGCCACCAGGGACGAGAAGGACACCACCCGCGGCCGCGCCAATGCCCTGCGCAACGCCATGGCGGGACGCATCCCTCGCGAGGAGCTGTTCTCGCCGCAGATGTACGAGGTCATGGACCTCTGCATCGGCTGCAAAGCCTGCAAAAGCGAGTGCCCTTCAGCAGTCGACATGGCGCGTATCAAGGCCGAATACCTGGTCCACTATTACGAGCGCAATGGTCTGCCTCTCTTCAACCGCCTGATGGGACTCCTGCCCACACTGAACCGCCTGCTGTTCCGATTCGGCCGCCCTCTGATACCTCTTGTCAACTGGGGATTGAAGGCAGCGCCGGTGAAAGCAGCTATGGCCCGCGCCGGCGTCGATTCGCGCCGCAACCTGCCCGCCTACACAAGGCAGCCGCTGTCGGACTGGTTTGCCCGTCGTTCACCCGCAGAGGGCGTGCGCGTCGCAGACGGAAGGGCTCCGGCAACGGTCATTCTCTTTCACGACACGTGGGCCGAATACAACCATCCGGAGATCGGCCAGGCCGCGGTGGAAGTGCTGGAGGCTGCTGGATATGAGGTGCGTCTGGCTGAGGGGCGTGCCTGCTGCGGGCGGCCGTTGATCACCGGCGGACAGGCCAACAAAGTGCGTGGATGGGTGGACAAAAACGTGGCCCTCCTCGCTCCCTACGCGCGCCAGGGCCTGCCTATAGTCGGGCTGGAGCCCAGCTGTATTCTCACTCTTCGCGACGAATACCTGGAACTGGCTTCCGATCCCGAGGCCGCGCAGGTCGTGGCTGAGAACGCGCTGACTTTCGACGAATTCATTGCCCGCGAAGCAGCCGTTCCTGAGGAGAGTGCGAACGGCAGTGAAGCAAGCAAGTACAGTCCTGAGACAGCCTTCTCTTCAATCTGGCGCAACGACCCTGGTACCGCCTACCTTCACGGTCACTGTCACCAGAAAGCGCTAATCGGTAACGAGGCCAGCGTGGCCGCTCTGCACGCTGCCGGCTTCACTGTGCAGGTAATCGACAGCGGTTGCTGCGGAATGGCAGGTGATTTCGGCTACGGAAAGGGGCACTACGAAGTCAGTCGTGACATTGGCGAGGAACGACTCTTCCCCGCAGTACGCGAGATGCCCGCCGGCGCATTTCTCGTCGCCAGTGGCACCAGCTGCCGCGACCAGATTGAACAGTTCGCCGGTCGCGCGCCTCTCCACATGGCCCAGGTTCTGGCGCAAGCGCTGAAATAGAAGCCGCCCATTCAGCGCCGTGCCGGTCGGTTCGCCGGCCCGCCCAGTCACATTACCAGTATTTCATCGCGTCCCGGAACAGCGCCTCCAGATCCTGCGCATCCGCCGGTCGCGGTGAGAGCTTCGTCACCCGGTGTTGTGGCAGAGTTCCTTCTACCAGGGCCGGAATGTCCTCCTCCGTAAAGCCGATTGCGCCCAGGCCGTTGGGAACGCCGGTCTGCTGCATCAGGGCGATAACCGCCCCCGCCAGCAACTCGCCCGCATCCTCGGCGCCCGCGCCTGTAGTGTCCACGCCCATTAACCGCGCCGCATACAGGTGCTTCTCCGGATTCGTCGGCGCCGTGAAGCGAAAAACGGCCGGCGCGTTGAGAATAACCGCCATCCCATGCGGAATGATCGGATGATCGGGCGGGTACCCCGCCGGTCTGTACGCCCGGACCATCCCGCTGACCGGATAGCTCATGCCGTGAGGCAGGTGCACGCCCGCGTTGCCGAATCCAATCCCGGCGTAGGCCGCGGCAAGCAACATGGCACTGCGCGCCTCGTCATCCTCCGTGTCCTGTATCGCGCGCACAATGTTCGCCGACACCATTTCAATCGCCTTGGTCGACCAGATGTCGCTGATCGGGTTCGCGCCTTGATAGGCCGGCCGCAGCTCCGGCGACTCGGGCGCGACGCGGCCGTCGTATGCCAGCGCGGTCAAAGACTCCAGCGCATGGCTCAAGACGTCCAGCCCGGTACTCGCCGCCGCCATCTGCGGCAGCGTCCGCGTGTTGTGCGGATCGAGAATACCCAATTGAGGACGCAATGCCCTGTGGGCGATACCTGTCTTGACATGCATCTCCGTCAGATCGCAGATCGCCACGCCTGTTGTCTCGCTGCCGGTCCCTGCCGTCGTAGGCACGGCAATATGCGGCCGCAGCGCGCCGGGGACTGGTACCCCTTTGCCAATCGGAGGGTTAACGTAGTCCAGGAATTCGGCTGGGTACGTGGCATAGAGATTGGCCGCCTTTGCCGTATCCATGGACGACCCACCCCCGACCGACAGGTAGCCGTCAAAGTCGCCTTCACGCGCGAATTCGATGGCCTCCAAAAAGGACACATCCGTCGGCTCCACACGAACCTGATCAAAAAGCGCCCCGTCAATGCCCTCCGCCCGCAGCGCCGCCAGCGCAATCGCCACCGGCTCGCTGTCAGACAGTCGGGGGTCGGTAACCACCATCACCCGTTCTGCCCCCAGCTTCTTCATATCAAAGCCGACTTCACGGGTTACGCCCGGCCCGTACTTGATGCTGGACGTGTCCATCGTGAACGCGCTTTCATTCCCCCCGCTGCTCTGGGCAATATTTTCCGCCATATCTGGAAGCTCCTTACGTAGGATGAGTTGGCCGTCGGCCCAATAAGAGACTCAAACGTCGCATCACCCCAAAGAATAACATCGCTGCCGCTCCGCAAGAAAAAGATCCACTCGCCCTGGCTTGCCTCCATGCATGAGCGGCCACAGTCCAAAATGGGCGTCAACTCTCGTACACCTCTGCGAACGACTGAGCCAGAGCCATGTGCCCCCCCAGCTGCGCAATCCCTCCCTCTGACCACTGACCACTGACCACTGACCACTGACCACTGCAGTTAAGCGGTCGGGCCTTCGGCCCTCCCTTGTGCGGGGGGATTCCCCCCGCAACGCCCCCCATCGTATGCCCGACCATTGTGGACAATACCAACTGTTGAGCCAGCGACCGGGGTTCGCATCCCCGTCACCCCTGCAGGGGCAGGCCTTGTGCCTGCCCAGTATCCCCCAATACCCAAGCACCGCGGCGAAAAGGACCGACCGAGCCATCGTCCGCTGCCCAGCCCCGCGCCCCCCGTAGGGGCAGGCCGTGTGCCTGCCCTCTCCCTCCGCCTACCCAAGCGCCGGGGCCAATCGGCCCATCCGAGCCACCGTCCGCTGCCCAGCCCCGCGCCCCCGTAGGGACAGGCCTTGTGCCTGCCCTTTCCCTCCGCCTACCCAAGCGCCGCGGCGAAAAGGACCGACCGAGCCATCGTCCGCTGCCCAGCCCCGCGCCCCCCGTAGGGGCAGGCCGTGTGCCTGCCCTCTCCCTCCGCCTACCCAAGCGCCGGGGCCAATCGGCCCATCCGAGCCATTGTCCGCTGCCCAGCCCCGCGCCCCCCGTAGGGGCAGGCCTTGTGCCTGCCCTTTCCCTCCCCAAAACTTGCTACACAGTGTCACCCCACGCCGTTGCGCACGTCTCGCCCTACCCCGCGCCCCACGAACAAATTACATCCGTACCCCGATCAAGCAGCCGAATCCTCAAAAGTGCGTGGTATAATGAGCACCGCCAAAAGTGCTGCCATCTGTGAAGCCGATATCGAGGCGGAAGTGGAGAAACGGGGTTTGGTCGGACTGGCATGACGGCTCCAGACCTCTGAAAGCGGCGCCCCTCCTACAGTTCAGGTATTCTTGTAATGCAATTGTCCAGGAGTAACTTCCCGTGACCCGAAAAGGAGGGCGAGGAACCGACTTCGAAGTCCCAGATGTTGGTCCGAAAAAAACTTTTTCCGCCCGCTTTAACCCGACTTAGACCGACTTAACCCGACTCGAGCCGACATTTGCCCCCTGACCCTGAGAGACGGGGGCCAACCGGGACAAAAGCTCTGCAGGCACGTTAAACCGGGCTAGAGGATCATTGCAATGGACTAGCGAGCCATGTGGACGCCATCCATGCACAGTCGTGGTATCTGAACTCTGATACGATGGCCCTGAAGTAGGAGCAGGCCGATAGCATCAAACCGGGAGAGAGCCTGCCGCGGCCTCCTGAAAAGCCGTGAAATGCCCGAAAACATCCTCCTGATATCGGTCAGAGATGGCGAGAAACCGTACGGAATGTCGCAAAAAAGCGGCCCCAATTTTTTTTTAGGCGCGACATATGTAGACATTGGTAGACATGACGCGACATTTGTAGACATAATGCGACCTGAAAAGGCGCAATCGAAGATCTGGAACCTTCGTCGGCACAAGCTAGCCCGCAACTCTCGCATTAAGCCGAAAACAGTTGAAGACATGATCACAATTAGCTTGCTAACGAGCATAAAGGAGGACCATTGCAACCTGATTCGACGTAAGGATTCCTTCACCGTCCGCAGCGCATACGCCACCACCGATGCATCCACCCCCCGTCCCGCGCAAAGGGTCCCAATACCGAAAGTCGGATCCGGAAAAGAGTCTCAACACACGCAAATGCCCACCGGAAACACCCTCCAAAAAAAGAAAACACCCGGACCAAAAGAGACCTGAGCGGACCAAAAGAGACCAAAAGAGACCTGAAAACCACCCTGACACTGTTTGAATCTTTTTCCTGTGCGGGGTATACTTTTGGTTACCAAACCGACGAGTCCCACCGGCTTCCCCAGGACGATCTTCCAGGCAACGCGGGCTCCTCAAAACGCCGCGACGCACAACTCTTCCATTCGCTCTAGCCAATTCAGCCAGCAGAGGAACCTGCGCCAATGCCAACGATTTCCCACGACAGCATGAGAGAGTACGGCGCCGCCATCTTTGCCGCAGCCGGCTTTCCCGCAGACCAGGGACAAGATGTCACCAACCACCTGGTCGACTCCAATCTCGTAGGACATGACTCCCACGGCGTGATTCGCCTTCCCGGCTACATTACATCGGTGCGCGATGGAAACATGAAGCCTGTCGGCACGCTCAAAATAGTGCGGGAGTCACCGGCATCGGTTGTCATCGACGCCCAACAGATGCAGGGCATCGTCCTGGCCAAAAAAGCCATGGAGATGGCGGTGGAGCGCGCCAAGCAACACACCTTCGGCGCAGTCGCCGTCCACCGCTCCACCCACATCGGTCGGCTGGGAGCGTTCCCCCCGATAGCCGCAGAACAGGACTGCATCGGCCTGTTGCTGCTGAACGGCGGCGGACCGTTCACCGCGCCCTTCGGCGGTACCGGGCGACGGTTGCCCCCCAACCCGCTTGCATTCAGCGCGCCGCGCGCCGGCGGAGCCCCCCTGATGCTCGATATGACGACCAGCATGGTGGCCGGCGGCAAAGTGGACGTGCAGCGGGCGCGCGGCCTGCCCGTGCCCGACGACTGGCTCATCGACGCCGAAGGAAACGCGGTGTTGGACCCGAACGTCTTTATGGCCGGTGAAGCCGCGATGCTGCCCGTTGGCGGTTCGGTAGGGCACAAAGGTTACGGTCTTGGCATGATGGTAGATGCGATTGCCGGCGGACTGTCATGGGCCGGTTGCAGCGCGGACCCGCCGACTCGCGGCGCTTCCGGTTGGTTGGCACTTGCCATCAAGATCGAGAGCTTCATAGATCCGGACGAGTATAAGCAGGAAGTAGAAAAGCTTGTTGAATGGGTCTGGTCCTCGCCCAAGATGCCAGGCGTGAAGAGAATTTACTACCCCGGAGAAATCGAAGAAGAGAAACGCCAGTACCGCCTTGAACACGGAATTTCCATCGAAGAGAGCACGTGGGCGCGCATTGTCGAGAGTGGGGAGGCAGTGGGCGTTCCGCCACCAACAGACTTAATGTAAGCAACAGGTGGCGCCCTGAACGCAACCGGATTTTTACGAATTCCCGAAAGGTGAGCCATGACAACCTACAAAAAACTCTTCCGTTCGCCTTACTCGGTGCCCAATGGTCTGCAGGCTACCGATGACGGCCTGTGGATCGTCGACCAAATCACAGACCGCATCATGTTGGTCGAACGTAACGGTGACCTGGACTACTACGGCGTCCCAATGATGATACGCGAGATCCCCAGCGATTCCTCCAACACGAGCGGAATGGCCTGGGGCGAGGACAGCCTTTGGCTGGCCGCCAACGGCTGCGCCGACAAGTGGCGGCCGCGACGCGCGCACGATGCCCACAAATCGATGGGAGAGGTGATTCGCGTCGATCCCGATTGCGGCAAAACGATTTCACGCCATCCCTTGCCCAATGGCGGCGGAACCCACGGAATCGAATATGACTGTTACGACCCGGGCCATCTGTGGCTGACGACTCTCAAAGATCAGACGCTGACCAAGATGCGCATCAGCGACTGGTCGGTCCAGCAAGTAATTCCACTGCCCTACACCCGCGCCCACGGCGTTGTGCGCGAAGAGGACGGCGTTTGGGTTGTCCACACGGGCCACCGCGTGATCGTGAAGCTGAGCCTGGACGACGGTTCCGAGCTGGATAGAATCACCGTTCCCGAGACCGAACCGGAGCCCCATGGCCTGAGCGCAGATCCGGACAACCGTTTCATCTATTGCGACGCCTCGTCAGGTTCGGTTGTTGCCATCGGAGAGTCATAGGGCGATGCCGTTCTCCTGTCTGCCCGCATCTCTATACCCTGCAATCAGCGCCGGGGAGTTCACGCTGGCCGGCTGGTTCCGCCTCGCCGCCTCTCTTGGCCTTGACGGAGCCGACATCAGCGTAGCCCATCTCGACTCTTTGGACGGCGTCTACTTGGACGGCTTGCGGGAGCAGGCGCAGGACGCCGGCGTAGTCATCGCCGGCATGGTCACCTACACCGATTTCACCCACCCCGACGCGACAGAGCGCCTTCGCCACCGGCAGGAGTTGCGCGCATACATCGATGCGGCCGCGCGCCTGGGCGTGGACTTCCTGCGCGTGACCGCGGGTCAGAATCATCCGGGGGTAGCGAGGGCTGACGGCGTCGCCTGGGCCGTCGACGGTTTGAGCGCCTGGGTAGAGGAAGCGAACGCGGCCGGCGTTACCCTCACCTATGAGAATCATGCCATCGGCTATGTCTGGCAATACTTCGACTTTTCGCAGACAGCGTCGGTGTTTCTCGAAATCTGCGAAGCAACGGCTGGCAGCGGGCTGCAGCTTCTCTTCGACACGGCCAATCTGCTGGCCGTCGAAGACGACCCCTTGGAAGTGCTGGACGCCGTCATGCCCCGCGTGGCCGCCCTCCACGTCAGCGACATCAAGAGGCTGGGCACGTTCGAACCGGTTCTGATCGGCAGTGGAATTACGCCACTGGATACGATATTTGAGCGCTTCAGGTCAGCCGGATTCGATGGCTGGATTTCGATCGAAGAGGCCAGCAAGACCGGTGAGGATGGATTTCGAAGAGCAATACAACATGCCAGACAATTGTGGCTGAACTGAACGCCTCGATCTGAGAGATTGTCCCATGCCCGAGAATCGTCCCAAAGTGCTACTGGCTTGCAATGAAGATATCCGTTTCAATCACGTGGCCGATCAGGACCTGCGCCGGCTGGAAGAGTTCGCCGACTGGGACTGGTTTCCCTGCGAGGGCGGCGGCATCTACGACACCAATACCGATCCCGATGCTGCGCGGGGCCTGTCAAAAAAGCTCCCCGGCCACGACGCGCTGGTCGTCTGTTTAGGCGCGCCAACGCTGACCGCAGAGATACTGGATGCCGCGCCGACACTTAAAATTGTCGGCGAAATGGAAGGAGATCGCTTCGCCAGCCGCATTGACCTCGACGCCGCCTGGGCGCGCGGCATCCGCACGGTCGATACGACCAACGCCTCCTCCTATCCGGTATCTGAATGGGCACTGGCGATGATTCTCGTCTGCTTGAAAAACGGCGGAGCACACTTTCGCCGCATGATCGCCGGCCAGACCCCTTTCGCACGCGCCTCTATGGAGGGAATGCAGGGCGTCCTGTGGGGACGAAGAGTAGGGCTGATCGGCTGCGGCCATATGGGAAGGCGCCTCATGAAGTTCCTGCGCGCCTTCGAGACCGAAATCTGGGTCCACGACCCCTACCTGCCGCCGGAACTGCCCGAGGCACTTGGATTCCTGCAGACGAGCCTGGAAAACGTCCTTTCCTGCGATGTCGTCGTCTGCCTGGTCCCCCATACCCCTGCCACCGAAGGGATGCTGGGTGAAGCCGAACTGGCCCGCCTGCGCCCCGGCGCCGTCTTTGTCAGCGTGTCACGCGGCAAAGTGACCGATTCGGCCGCGCTCATCGAAAGGCTCAAAAAGGGTGACATCGTCGCCGGCCTGGACGTCTTCGACCCGGAGCCGGTGCCGCCCGACAGCGAGATCCTGCAGCTGCCCAACGTTTTCCTGAGCCCCCACATCGGAGCTTTTGGCGGCCCGTCAGGAAACCAGGGCTTCTTCTCGCTCATGGTGGATGAATTTGAGCGGTTCTTCCACGGCCATGAAACGCAGTTCGATCTGACACCGCGCGTGAAAGCGAACCGCACTGGCGCGGCGCCTTAAGTTCGCGGACTTCTGAGCGCGAGCGTGTAAGCTACGACATGTTTGTCGCCCTGAACACCAAAGTAGGTACACGCCCCTCCAAGAGTGGCTGCATCTTACACTATACTGGGAAATTGAGGAGAAGAATGAATCTGGGACTATCAGGCCAAAACGCCGTCGTCGTCGGCGGTGCCAACGGAATGGGCAGAATGATCGCCAAGACGTTCGCAGCCGAGGGTGCCGGTGTAGCACTGCTCGATCGCGATCCTGTTGTGGAAGAAGTGGCCCAGGAGGCCGCATCACACGGCGTGGGTACGTTTTCCAAACAGGTGGATGTCACCGATTATCCAGCCTTGGAGGCAGCCGCAGCCCGCGTCGAGCAGGAGTTGGGACCGGTCCACCACGTCGTGTTTACCGTCGGCATCGATTCCGGCAAGGGCGGCTTTCCCTTCTGGAACCTTGAGCCTTCCGACTGGCCTCGCGTCCACTCGGTGAATGTGCTGGGCGCGGTGAATACGGCTCACGCCTTTTACGCGCCTATGATTGCCAGAAAACAAGGTACTTTTCTCTTCTTCTCCTCCGTCTCCGGCCAGATCGGCTCACAGACCGATCCTCCCTACAGTGTTTCCAAGGCGGGCGTTCTCAGCTTCATGCAAATTGCCGCCAAGGACTTCGCCCCCTACAATATACGCGCCAACGCCATCTGTCCCGGCATGGTCGATACGCCGCTCCAGAGGCGGATACACAAGTTCTCGACCGCCGACATGCCTGAAAATGAGAGACCTACCTACGAAGAGTGGTGTACCGAGAAAATCGGGCGTCTCGCCGTTCTGGGGAGGCTGGTTTCCCAGGAGGAGATCGCGTCCACAGTCGTCTTTCTGGCCTCCGACCACGCCCGCAATATCACCGGCCAGGCCGTGAACGTTGACAGCGGCTGGGTCATGCACTGGTAAGAATCCTGACACAACCACGGGGTAACGCCATGAGCGAAAAGAACGATACCAATCCGAACGAAACCGAACTTGACGCCGAGCACTGGCTCCAAGCCTATGAGCAGATGGTCAAGATACGCACTTTCGAGGAGACCGCCAACGATCTTTACACCAGCGCTCGCATGCCTGGCATTACCCATCTCTACATTGGCGAGGAAGCCATTGCCGTCGGCATCTGCGAGGCCCTGAGACAGGACGACTACATCACCAGCACGCACCGCGGCCACGGTCACTGCCTGGCCAAGGGCGCCGATCTGGACCGAATGTTCGCCGAGCTCTTGGGCAAAGAGGCCGGCTACTGCCGCGGCAAAGGCGGCTCAATGCACATCGCCGATCAGGAGACCGGCAATCTGGGCGCAAATGGCATCGTCGGCGGCAGCGCAGGCATCGCCACCGGAGCAGGCATGTCCATTAAACTTCGCGGCACCGATCAGGTTTCGGTCTGTTTCTTCGGCGACGGCGCATTGGGACAGGGACTCCTGTACGAGTCGATGAATATGGCACAACTGTGGAAGTTGCCGGTTATCTACGTCTGCGAAAACAACCAGTATGGTGAGTATACGCACAACTCCAAGACCGCGGCCGGCTCCATGGTCGGTCGGGCCACAGGTTTCGGCGTCCATGCACAGGCTATCGATGGCCAGGACATTCGCACTGTGCATGCCACCGCCCGCCTTGTCATCGATCGTGCACGCAAAGGAGGTGGACCGGCCTTCCTCGTCTGCAACACCTATCGTTTCCGCGGGCATCATGTCGGCGATATCGACCGCCCATACCGCACTCGCGAAGAGGAAGAGGAATGGGCCAAGCGGGACCCGTTGACACTTCTCGAGGACTGGTTGTTGAAAAGCAATCAGGCGGAAAAGCAGGTTTTCGAGCGAATCCAGCAGGAAGTAAAGACAGCCGTCGACGACGCGGTTGCCTTCGCCGAAGAGGCGTCATTCCCCAGTGAAAGCGAGGTGGACCGGCATGTCTACGCTTGAGAACGGAACCAGCCTCAGCCCGGCCGTCCACGCACCGGGTGTACGCGAAATCACCTTCGGGCAAGCAATTCGCGAAGCCATCGCCGAGGAGATGGCCCGCGACGAAAGCGTCTTTCTCATCGGTGAAGATGTGGCCGAAGCCGGCTCCGTCTTTAAAGTCCTCGTCGGTCTTCTGGACGAGTTCGGCCCCGAGCGAGTGATCGATTCACCCATTTCCGAGGCGGGTATTGCCGGCATCGGCGTCGGCGCGGCCATCACCGGCATGCGGCCCATCGTGGACATCATGTTTGGCGACTTCACCACCCTCGTGATGGATCAACTGGTCAACCAGGCCGCCAAGACCCACTACATGTCCGGCGGCAAACTGACAGTGCCCATGGTCTTGCGGACGACCCTGGGGGCCAGCCGCCGCTCTGCCGCCCAGCATAGCCAGTCTCTGCATGCCCTCTTCAGCCACATCCCCGGCCTCAAGGTAGCCCTGCCCGCCACACCGTACGACGCCAAAGGCCTGATGAAGAGTGCCATTCGCGACGACAATCCCGTCGTGATATTTGAAGACAAAATGCTGTATCAGGAGAAGGGGCCCGTACCGGAGGAAGAGTACACTCTCCCATTGGGCGAGGCGGACGTGAAGCGCATCGGCGAAGACATCACACTGGTGGCAACCAGCTCGATGGTGTATGTAGCCCTGGAAGCAGTCGACAAACTGGCTTCGATCGGCATCAGCGCTGAGTTAATCGATCCCCGCACAACGAACCCGCTTGACTCTGAAACCTTGATCCGATCGGTGCAAAAAACCAGTCGAGCGCTCGTGCTGGACGAGGGCTACCGGCAGTATGGCGTTACAGGTGAAATTGCCTCCGTCATCGCCGACGGCGCATTCTACTATCTGGATGCCCCGGTTAAGCGCATTGGCGCCATGAACGTGCCGGTTCCGTTCTCTCCAGCGATGGAAGACCTGACAATCCCAAACGCTGACTACGTCGTCGAGACGGCCAAAACACTGTGCGGTTAAGACAGCCCACCATCCCGGTCAAATGATCTGAGGACGCCCATAAAGGGGGATTGCATGCCCAAAGAAGTGATAATGCCGGCTCTTGGCATGGCCCAGGACGAGGGTGTCTTGCTGCGTTGGCTCAAAAAAGAAGGCGAGATGGTTACCGCCGGGGAGCCCCTGATGGAGGTCGCCACCGATAAGGTCGACGTGCAGGTGGAAGCGCCCGCCTCCGGCCTGCTCACTGCTGTGACCGCACAGGAAGGCGATGAGATTCCAGTGGGCCAGGTCATCGGCCTCATCGCAGCCGAAGGGGAGGAGCTGCCGGCTGCGCCTCAAGCGGCCGACTCCAAGGCCGCTCCCACAGAGGAACCAGGTGGAGCATCCTCACTTCCCTCCAGCCCGGTTGCCGCCCGCATCGCCGCCGAACACGGCATCGATCTCGCCAATGTCCAGGCAAGCGGCGGCCGCATTTCCAAAGAAGACGTGGAGGCCCACATCCGGTCTGCAAGTTCCGCCGGTTCCGGCAAACGCGTTCTCGCCTCGCCCAAGGCGCGGCGGCTTGCGCAGGAAAGGGGTATCGACCTGGCTTCACTGGTCGGCAGTGGACCGGGGGGAGCAGTGCTCGCTGCTGACGTTCCTCAGTCAGCCCAGCCGGTGCCAGTCGCGCCGCCAATAGCCGAGCCCGCACCGTCCGCAGTCGAACCGGAAACGCAGCCAGTTTCGCGCATGTGGCAGATAATGGCCGAACGCCTGACCGCGAGTTGGAACAGCGTGCCCCACTTCTACCTGGTGCGGGAGGTAAATGCCGACCAACTCATGCACTGGCGCACGGTTCTATCATCCGGCTCCTCTGACGGTGCCAAGATCACCTACACTGACCTGCTAACTAAACTGGCGGCTCTCTCTCTGGCCCGCTTCCCCCGCCTCAACTCATTCTGGGACGACGGCAAAATCGTCACCAATCCGGACATAAACGTCGGCCTGGCTGTCGCCGTCGAAGATGGCCTGCTCGTGCCTGTAGTTCACAACGCCGACCGCCTGCGCGTCGAAGAGATCGCCGCACGCAGGGCGGACCTGGTTGCACGCGCCGGCAGTGGCGGCCTGACTCCCGACGACTTCTCAGGCGGTACCTTTACCATCAGCAATTTGGGAATGTTTGGAGTGGATGCCTTCAATGCGATCGTCAACCCGCCCCAGGCCGCGATCCTGGCCGTGGGACGAATCGCGGACCGAGTCGTGGCAGTGGACGGGCAGCCTGCGGTACGCCCCATGACGACCCTGACTCTGTCCTGCGACCACCGTGCCGTAGACGGCGTCCGCGCCGCGCAATTCCTGGATGCCCTGGTCGGCATGATCGAGGAGCCGCTGCGGGCGCTCTAGATTCGAGTCGCCGACAACAGCCACTTTCATTTCAGAGCGAGGAAACTGAATGCCGCGCATTAACAGAGCCATCGAACTGCTGAAGGCCGGACAACCCATCTATTATTCTGGTGTACGCGGTGGTCTGACCTACGAAAACGGTACCGCGCACAGTGACACCTGGGCCGACTATCTGATGGTGGAGTTCGAACACGGCGCCTTCAACCCCGTCGGACTGGGAGAATTCATGCGCGGGCTGGTCGACGCCGGCGCCACGCGCAGCGGTCACAGGACGCCCGCGGTAATCTGCACGCTCCCTACGGACGGCACCGACGAACACGTGATGCGAGCCAACGCCTGGATGGTCAAACAGGTCCTGGCGCGCGGCGTCCACGGCATACTTCTCTGCCATGCCGAAACGCCCGGCGCCGTCCGCGTGTTCGTCGAGTCATCTCGTTATCCCACACAAAGCATCGGCGTCTCGGACGGTCCCAACGGGCTGTCCCAAGGACGAAGAGGCGCCGGGGGCCAGTCCATGGCCGCTGCGATCTGGGGCGTGACGCCACACGAATATGTCGAGAAAGCCGACGTCTGGCCTCTGAATCCCGAAGGCGAAATCATGCTCGGCCTCAAGATCGAAAACCGCCGCGCCTTGGCCAACGCAGAAGCCAGCGCCGCAGTGCCCGGCATCGCCTTCGCTGAATGGGGACCTGGGGATATGGGTATGAGCCTCGGCCATCCCGACGCCCACGACCCGCCCTATCCCCCGGAGATGGGCGCGGCTCGCGCCCGCGTAAAGGGGGCCTGTGATGCGGCCAACGTCTTCTTCCTGAACGGGGTGCGGCCCCATGATGTTGTCGAACGAATAGATGAAGGCGTGATGATCGGTTCGGCAACGGAGGAAGCGGCCCGTATCGGGAGGGAGTATTCCAAGCGCCAGATGCCGTGGTAGAATTAAAAGTACCTTTCAGGTGCTGAATTTTGCAACAATTTTCGCCCTCGCCGGCCTGGAACCGAGGACAAGGACGTTAGGTTACAATGCACAGAATACAAAGACAGCGTGCGGCTCAGCTGCTTGACGAAGCCGGAGTCGAAATAGCGCTCTTCTCCGATATCGACAGTGTGCGCTGGTTGACCGGCCGGTACCTGTCCGCGCCGTCACTGCTCCTGTACGCGCGCGGCAACTTCACCTTGCTGGCCGATGAAGGAGATTCAGGCGCCGCCGCCTTCGGCGATGAATCCAACTGTGGACACGTTCCGATTGTCGGCTATACGATTCAGCAGCCAATCGACGCGCCTGCCCGGCTAGCGGAGGCATTGCGGGAGCTGGTTGCGAGTGTCAACGGTCCGTCCGGCAAAGTTGGTGTAGAGGAAAAGTCCCTGACGCTGGACTTGTGGCAAACGCTTCGCGGGGCTCTGCCAGGCTGCGAACCGCATTCACTTGAAGGCAGTCTGTTGCCACTGCGGGCGCTGAAAACGGAGGAGGAGCTGGACCGCATCCGCGAAGGCTTCCGCCTGGTTACCATAGGCCACGAAGCGGGTGGCAAGGCCGTGCGGCTGGGCCAGCGCGAAATCGACGTCTGGACCGAAGTGCAGACCGCAGTGGAGCGAGAGGCAGGCAAATGGATGCAGATGGGCAATGACTGCATCGTAGGCCATCGACCGGCAAACATGAGCGCCGCGCCTCTGGACTTTGAAATAGTAGCCAACGACTCCTTTATTCTCGACCTGAGCGTCGTAGTCGACGGCTACTGGACCGACAGCTGCGCCACCTACTATGCAGAGCAGCCCACGGCACAGCAAGTCCAGATGCATAAATTCGTTGAGGAGGCCCTCGCCTATGCCGTCTCTCTTATTCGGCCCGGCGTAGTGGCCAAAGATGTGGACGAGAAAGTACGCAGTTTTATGTCCGCCGGTGGCTACGATGTCTATCCCCATCACACCGGTCACGGAATCGGCCTCACCGGCCACGAAGCGCCCCGCATCGTCCCCTACAACCAGGAGCGATTTCAGGAAGGCAACGTGATCATGCTGGAACCGGGAATCTATATCCCCGGCGTAACCGGCATCCGCTTGGAAGACGCCTTCCTGGTCACCGCAGGCGGTGCCGAACCCTTAAGCCATCACGACAAGAGTTTGCCGTAATGGATGACAGTTCCCCAACAGGCTTGAAACCTGGGTCATGCTGCTTACTTGGACTCTCTTGAGGTACATTTGAGCTGGAACAGGTCGTGCCTTCTCCTGTCGAGAGACCTCGGTCTCGGCTCGCCGACAAACCCTCAAAATCCTAGACGAACTCTGAATCAAGCCGATGCTTCGGAAGGACGCCTGTTTCCCAGCGAAAGGCTGGCGGGCGTGATAATCATTTCGGAGAGCGAGGGATGGCAATGTATGAGAGTGAGAGAAGAGAGTGTCGGGTAAGATTCACAACGGACATTCCTCACACAGTGTAACGGGGAATTCAGAGCGTGATCGTGTCGCTGCCTTACTGGTTGTTGCGGCGATTGTACTCGCCCTGTCGGTTGTCGTTGCCTTTACGCGACTCTATCGTCTTTCCGACGTCCCGCCCGGCATAATTAACGATGAAGGGGCAAACGGCGTTGATGCTCTGCAGGTGCTACAAGGGGAGCACAGGATCTTCTTTGCCGAAAAGGCCAGCGGTCGCGAGGCAATGGCAATCTACGCGACCGCCCTCGCTACGCAACTCTTGGGGCCTTCGCTACTGGCCTTTCATTTGCCCCCGGCTGTGGCGAGCGCTGGCACTGTATTTGCCGTCTTTTGGCTGGGCCTGCTCCTCTACGGAAAAGACGAAGAAAGTGGAAAACCCAGCACATGGCGTGGACTGACAGTGGCAGGACTTGGGGCGGGACTGCTGGCAGCTTCCATTGGCCAGACATTTCTGGCACGCGGTGGATTTAGAGCCAATTTTCTGCCCCTGACTCTTACTCTAAGTCTAGCGCTGCTATGGTGGGCATGGGGACGGCAAGGCCGACGTAGCACGGTTTGGGGACTGTTCCTGGCTGGCGCGTGTGCGGGCCTGCTTCCCTATACTTACATTCCTGCCCGTGTCACGCCATTCCTCTTTATGGTCCTGAGTCTTAGTTTTCTGATTCCATTTGAGTCGACCGCTATTGGAAGGGTCAAGGCCAATTGGCCCAAAGCTGGAATCTTCGTGTCGGCAGCAGGTCTGATAGCGGCGCCGGTAATCATCTATTTCGTTCTCAATCCCGGTGAATTTTTCTTCCGCAGTCAGGAAATCTCGTTATTCCGTGACAGTCAACGGACCTATCTGGAGGCCCTTCTTGGTAACGTATTGGACTATCTCCTGAATTTCGGTGTTCGAGGAGATCGGAACGGAGAGTACAATTTCCCAGGAAAGCCTTTGCTGAATGTATGGGAAGGTGTTTTCTTCTGGATAGGTGTAGGCGTTTCCCTGTGGCACTGGCGACGTCGACCCGCCTATCGCCTTCCCCTGATCTGGCTGGGGGTTATGCTCTTGCCCGCCATGCTGTCCTATAACCGTGGCCAGGGTCCTAATTCATTGCGAATTATCGGCGCGGCGCCGGCAGCCTTTCTCTTGGTTGGCGTGGGTATGTGGGAAACTGCGCGGCGCTGTAAAGAGTTTTTCCCCAGACTCAGCAAAAGATTCGCTGCTGCGATCGTGGGAATACCGGTAATTGGACTCATCCTGGTGCAAGGAGCGTTCACATATCGTACCTATTTTACTCAATGGCTCGGTACGCCTTCCTATTTTGCGGCTGCCGACGCCGAGCTTGCAGAAGCTGCACGCGTCTTGAACCTGCAGTCGTCCGACGCTGATGTGGTCAATTTGATTCCTTACAGCTTATCGAACGGCCATTTCGGCTTTGACTATCTCTACCAAGGTGCCGCACCAGCGCATGTAATTCATGCGAGCATGACACATTTGCCGCAGAGATTGGAATCCTTACTGGAGGCCGAGAAAGAACTCTCCAGCGTGAAGGTCATTGACTGGAACGACGATCTAGGCTGGATTGGTGGCGGAGAAGAACACACGGTCGCTCTCCTTGAGAAGTACGGCGCCCATTTCGACAGCGAACAGTATCCCTTCTTCCAGGTACACACCTACATCGACATTTCATTGGAACATGCTTGGACATATTATGACTATCTCGGGCCCCCCACAGTCAATTATGATGGCGGTATCTCTCTGCAAGGATTCGCCCTGGGACGGGGAGAGGAGCAATTTTCCACACAGAAACCGGTCAAATTGGGGCAGCAGCGCAGCTTCTGGATGGTCACACAGTGGACGACTGCACCCGAATTGGAGACCGCGTACGCGATTTCTCTGCGTCTTCACAGTCCTGAGGGCGGAGGGATTTTTCAGAAGGATATTGTCCTACTAGACCCGAACCACTTGCGGACCAACAGTTGGGCCCCGGATCGACCGGTCGAGATGCTTCATCACATTGACTTTCCGACGTACCTCAAGTCCGGCGAATACCAATTGCGGCTGATCGTCTACGACTTTGAAACTCTGAAACCGACTGTCGAACTCGGTGTTTGGGAGGCGGAGTCTGTCCTGGCCAGTTTGCTGGTTGAGGACGACGGGTGAGGGAAAGGAACACGCGTGAATATGCCCTGCCATGGACCTCCGCTTAAGTGTATCAGCGTAGTAAGACTCAATTAAGAGATAAAGTGGCTGAAACATCGTCATCCGAGAAGAAACGGGTCAGTACTGCCGGGCCATCTGATTGCAAGGGGCTCACCTATGCGTTGACATTCGGAGGCATCCTGACCGCATTGGCCGTGACTGTCGCTGTGCTTCGACTCCACAGACTGGCCGAACTGCCGCCCGGGGTCGACCTCGGCGAGGCGGCAAACGGACTGGATGCTCTTAGAGTGCTGGGCGGAGAGCATGCGGTCTTCTTTCCTGAAAAGCTGGCCGGACGAGAAGGACTGTTTATCTACGCGATCGCCGCGGCCTTTGCTCTTTTGGGGCGCACCGAGATGGCGCTCCGTCTGCCAGCCGCATTGGCCAGTGCAGGCACAGTTTTCGCCGTCTTCTGGCTTGGCACGATCCTTTTCGGGCATGACGAGGATGACCATAAGACCGCTCGATGGCGCGGTCTTACAGTTGGAGGGATCAGCGCGGGCCTCATGGCCGTTTCAGTCAGCCAGACGATCCTCGGGCGCATGGCATTCAGAACGACTCTCCTGCCATTCCTGTTGTGCTTGTGCATCGCTACGCTCTGGTTGGGTTGGAGGCAACGAAGCCCTCTGCTAATCGTGCTTGCCGGCGTATGCGCCGGGCTGTTGCCATACACTTACATTCCGGCTCGTTTAGCCCCGTTTCTATTTCTGCTTTTTGGTCTCAGCTTCTTGATACCCTTCGGCTCGTTCACCTGGGAAAAAGTGCGGACCGAATTGCCGCGCGTGTGTCTCTTTTCTGCAGTAGCTGGGCTGGTAGCGACGCCAATTCTCCTGTATTTCATTTCTCATCCCGCCTCCTTCGTGGCTCGGGGCAATGAAGTTTCAGTTTTCCATCCTAGCCGAAGTCAGGGAGATCCCTTCACAGCTCTACTGGTCAATTCGTGGGAGCATCTGCTTGCTTTCGGCTTCCGCGGTGATCCGACTTGGCGGAATAACTTTGCCGGCAGACCGATCTTGAGTCCCTTGGAGACGATTTTTTTTTGGCTGGGCGTCGGTATTGCAATACGGTGCTGGCAACAGCGGCCTGCATATCGTCTGATTCTTCTCTGGCTAGGCCTAATGATTGTTCCGGCGCTGATGGCGAGCCATGCCGCTCCCAATACGATGCGAATGATAGGGGCGGGACCGGCTGTTTACCTTTTCATTGGGACAGGGTTTTGGGAAGCTTTCTCATTCGTGCGAAGTCGGTTCTACTGGAGGTTCTCTCCCAAGGTTGAAGTCGCTTCAGGCGTCGCAGTCGGAACGCTGATCGCGACACAAGGCCTGTTCACCTATCACACCTATTTTCAGAAATGGGCGACATCACCGGAAGTGTACAGGGCCCATCAAGTAGAGTGGGCAAATCTTGCTCATGCTCTGAACGAACAGCCGACCACTGACAAAGAGATCTATCTGCTCCCTTACCGGCTCAGCGAACAATACAGTTTCGACTATCTGTATCAAGGTTCGGCGCCCGCCCATGTTATTCGCCCGTCACCGCCACAACATGTAGGAGAGCAGTTGGAAATCGCACTGGCCGCGGCAGGAAACACGTCCGTAGTGAAAATTGTTGACTGGAAAGACCATGTTGTCTGGTCACAGGATGGCGACGACATACTTGGCATGTATCTCAGCAAGTACGGACGCTTCGTGAATACACAAGAGTTTACCGACTTCCAACTCCATGCCTACACGGACCTCTCGCTTGATCGCCCGTGGACAATCTATGATTATTTGGAGCCAATGACGGTTAACTACGACCGCGGCATATCTCTATTCGGCTTTGCGTTGGGGCAAGGCCCAGAGCAGCTTTCATCTCGGAGCGGCTCTGATCTGAAGAGAGAATCATCTTGGTGGGTAGCATTGCAATGGCAGACCGCCCCGGGGCTGGATGCTGTGTATTCGATTTCGCTGCGCCTACATGATTCTGAGGGCAGAGCCGTTTACCAGCACGATTCAGTTCTCGAAGATTCGACGCCGCTTACGACCAATCGCTGGTCGGCAAATGAGCTCGTTGATACCCTGCACCTACTTGAACTCCCAGTTGATCTCTTGCCCGGCGAATATGAACTGCGGCTGGTCGTCTACGACTTTGAAACACAGAAGCCAACTGTCGAACTCGGTGTTTGGGAACCGGAGACGGTGCTGACCAGATTGAATATTTCCGGTACAAAGTGACGCAAAGGTAATCCTCATCTGGCGTGCTACGCAAGGACCGCCTTTTGAAGACAATCTTTCAGAACGAGAATTCCAAGTAGAGACAACGACTGTGGCGCCATGAACAGGGCACTACACATAGAGAGTTGGCTAAATGCTCGGCGATGAACGTCTCTACCTGAAACTGGCGACGGCCGGAGTACTGCTCTTCCTGGCAATTGTAGTTCTGACAATGCGCCTGCATCGCCTGCCAGAACTTCCGCCCGGCTTGCACCATGATGAAGGAACACATGGTGTCAATGCCTTACAGGTGTTGCAGGGAGACCATGCCGCGTTCTTTCCCGAGAACAATGGGCGCGAAGGCATGATTGTTTACGCCATCGCTTTGGCAACTGCCTTCTTGGGCCGCACTGTCTTGGCTGTGCGTCTCCCGACAGCACTTATTGGCGCAGGCACAGTTTTCGTTCTGTTTTGGCTGGGATGGATACTTTTCAGGCGGGACGAATATGGAGGCAGGTCCACGCCTTGGCGCGCTCTGTTTTTCGGAGGAACGAGCGCCGGTTTGCTGGCAGTATCCCTTGGACAGACAGTCATCGGACGCACCGCTCTCAGAGGCAACTTCCTCCCTTTCTTTCTCAGCCTGAGCTTGGCACTATTGTGGTGGGGGTGGTCGCACGAAGACCAGCCTTTATCCTCAAGTGAAGAGTCAACTGGACAGGGTTCAGTAGGACTCGGCACGCTGGCTGCTAAGCTTGCAACATGGTGGCGTATCGCGCTGGCGGGGGCATGTGCAGGGCTATTGCCATACACCTACATTACAGCGCGGTTCACACCTGTTCTCTTTTCCCTCCTCGGCCTGAGTTTACTGATCTCCTGGCGCAGAACCGGAGACAGGTCCAAGAAGGCGGACCAGGGCTCGCGGTGGTCAGGCCTTCATCACTTCCGCTTACCCACTAATACTGAATGGCAGAAGGCAACTGTCTTTGTCGTTTTCGCCGGTGTGGTGGCCGCACCTATTCTCCTTCACTTTGTACAGAATCCAGATCATTTCTTTCTTCGCAGCGCGCAGACCTGGGTTTTCGATTCTGAGCGAAATCTCGGAAGCCCGCTGGGTACTTTCCTGAGCAATCTTTGGGGATATGTGCTGGCATTTGGTTTTCGGGGCGATCTGCTCTGGCGGCACAACCTGGTGGGCAAGCCGGTTCTGAATCTCTGGCAGGCATTCTTCTTTTGGCTAGGCGTGGGCGCGGCTGTTTGGCGTTGGCCAACGCGACCTGTTTACCGCTTACTGCTGCTCTGGCTCGCGCTGCTGGTCTTGCCTGCCGTGCTTGCAAGAGAGATAACTTCCGTCCCTCCCAATACGATTCGCATGATTGGCGCAATACCGGCCATCTATCTGCTTGTCGCCGTGGGCATATGGGAGGCCTTCTCATTCGTGAAAAAGCGGCTTTCCCAAGCAACTGAATCCTGGGCGGGCGCGACTCTCGCCATTTTGGTCGGTCTCGCCATATTGGTCCAGGGCATGTATACCTATCGCGACTATTTCCACAGATGGGCCTCAGCCCAAGAGATTCACAGGGCCTACGGGACAGCGTGGACCGACCTCATTCAAGTGGTGAATGCAGAGCCGTCAGATGGAAGCATAGTATATCTGGTTCCAGGTTACCTGTGGCAGTACAGCTTCGAATACTTGTATCAAGGCGACGTGCCGGTCCATCTTGTTCATACGGTTATGCCCGGTTTTGCTCACCAAATTGAATCTGCACTGACCACCTCCGAAAACCTCACCGAAGTCAAGGTTGTGGACTGGAGCAACGATGTGATCTGGGCTGGGGACGAAGATCAACGCCTCGCAGTTCTTTTTGACAAATACGGCCGTCCATTGAGCACAGAGCAATACACCGACTTTCAGATCAAGAACTACACTGACATCTCCTTGGACCGCTCCTGGACTTTATACGACCATATGGATCCGCTGGCAGTAAGTTACGACGGAGGCATCGCCCTCACTGCTCTGGCCGCTGGCCAACGGAAAGAGCAACAGTCGGCACAGCATCCACTCAATCTGAAAGAAGGCAGTCCCCTTTGGCTGGCTCTGCAATGGGAGACCGCTCCCGAATTAGGAATAGATTTCGCCATCTCCTTGCGGCTCAACGACGCCGAGGGCAAAGGCGTCTTTCAAAAAGACTATGTGCTGTGGAGGCCAGATCACTCCTCCACTGGAAGCGCAGGAAGCTCTGGACCCTTTGATTCTCTTCACTTGCTTGAGTTTCCCTCTGATCTTCCCTCAGGAAGTTACGAACTGAGAATGGTTGTCTACGACACGGCAACACTGAAACCGACTGTCGAACTCGGTGTCTGGGAACCCGAGACAACTCTGGCGCACTTGGAATTGGCGCAAGTGGACTAATAGCGAGATTCGTCGTTGTGCTCCGATTTGGCGGCAGACTGCCTCAACGAGAGTCAAATGGCGAATGACAGTAGAGGGCAATCCAAATTGACTGAAACATTGCCCTCGGAACTCTTATCCTTGGGAGCAGTAGGCTAGTAAACGTCGGGGTGTCAATCCCTCAATTGGCGGAGGCAGTTTCTTTGTTTGGGATAGCGCTTGACGTTAGCATTCTGTGTCTTCTTCGTCTGACCCATCTTCTTCCCGGACTAATCTTTGACCGTAAGGCGCACTGGCTGAGTGCTCTCCAAGTCTTGCAAGGAGAGTTGACAGCTATCCTGTATGGGGCGTTGGTATTGTACTTTGCGACAAAGCCAAGCCATTTAAGGCCTCATAACGCTCTCTTTCTTTGAGAACGATGCGTTCCATAATATAGTCACCAACTGTCATTCCATTGGTCATAACTTCGCGTTGAAGTCCTTGTTCTCAACGCTAACTTTACGACCATTACCAAAGCGAAAATGCAAATGGCCGGTTCCTCCGACAGTCTAGCCAGTCGCAACACTACCGACAAGGTCGACCTCGATCGCATTGTCGCTCTTTGTCTGGCGTCGCTGTCCTTTGTACTACTCATTGCGCTGACAAACGCTTGGCCTTCTACAACCCACGACGGTCTGATCCATATGCATAGGATTCGTGCGTTAGCCGACGCGTTGCGGGCAGGCGTTCTCTATCCACGTTGGTTCCCGGATTACAATCTTGGTTACGGATCCCCCGTCCTCAACTATTACCCTCCCGTATTCTACTATCCCTCCGCGCTCCTCAATCTGGCGGGTCTCGACATCTTGCTGAGTGTGCGACTCCCCATAGCGGTCGGATTCACTCTCTCGGCATGGTGGATGTTTCGCTTGGCGCGATTGTTTTTCCCTGTATGGCCTGCAGCCGTCTGCGTCATCTGCTATCAGTTTCATCCTTATCGCATGATAGATCTTTTCGAAAGGGGCGCTTTTCCTGAACTCACCGCATTCATTTTGCTGCCTTTGGTCGCGCAATACGGCGTTCAAGCCGTGGCGGCACGCCCGCAGTGGAATGTCGCTCGCAGAGATAGGCCAGATTGCTCTGATCGGAAAAGGCGTCCATACTTCACGGCTTTGGCGAAAGCCGGAGTTGCCTTTGCCTGTCTCATTCTGACACATTCCTTAACAGCGCTTATGACGGTGATTGTCTTCGCAATCGTGCTAGTCTTGTTTGGCCTGGTTCGTCATCGCGAAGGGGTGCTCTCATTTTTCTCTGCTGGATTAACTGTGGCAGTGTTTGCAGTCGTCGGGATTCTACTGACATCATGGTTCACCCTTCCAGTACTGTTCGAACTGAACTGGGTTCTAGTTGGCAAAGGGCATTCTTTAGGCACATGGATGGACTACATGGCAGGATGGAGAGATCTCTTCGAGCCTGCTTTCATTTATTCTTACAGGTATTCTGAGGTACCGACGTTTTTCCTGCCTATCTATTCTATTCCAATCGGCATTGCTGCAATCTATGTTGCTTTGGCAGCGAAGGAGCGCGACCTTCGTCACTTCACTCTGGTAACATTGTCGTCCACTATTTTGGTAGCTTGGTTGACAACGTCCTCAAGTTTCTGGCTGTGGGATAGAACCGCATTTCTGCTGGAAAAACTGCAGTTCCCTTGGCGCTGGCAGGTGTTCGTCGCCTTTGGCACTCCTCTGCTCTTGGCAGCTTGCCTGGAACAACTAAAGAGAATGCGAGCCATGTCGGTTAGCGCTGTGCCTATTGTCATCACCATTCTTTCAACGTTCATCCCACTCTATTCGATTATGGGGCTGGACTATCCGATGGGCGACGACTCGAGTTATCAGGAAATCTCGGCCCATTCTCTATGGAAACTGAACTCCCAAAAGTGGGAGCTGGATGAGCAAGGAAATCACCTTGGGAGTTGGACGCAAGAGTATATGCCTGTGTGGGTCGACGCGGATCTGCGTCTCATAGCGGGGGCTTTGTGGGAACAGCCGCCGAAGCCAGATTCTAACGAGTCTCTGGCAATTGTACCGCTACGAACAGGTCTTCTACGGCATGAGTTCCAGGTCAGTACACAAAAAAGCTTCCGATTGCTCCTGCCTCAGTTCTACTTCCCGCCTTGGAAAGTTTGGCTCGACGGCATTCAGGCGAAAGTTGAGCCAGGAGGCCACCTCACACTCGTAAGTGTGGAAGTCCCGCCCGGATCGCACGAAGTTGTGTTTGCATGGAGCCCATCACTCTCGGTATGGATTGGCCGACTGCTGACGGCAGTAGGTTGGATTGCGGTATTGGCTATGCTGTATGTAGATGCAAAAAGGTCGGCGAAAAGTAGGTCGGAATGGAAAAACACTCTTCTTTCCTTCCGGCGGCACTGGCCCTTGGTCGGTTGGCTTGCAGTCGGGGCGCTGACGGTCGCCGTGGCTTTAGGAATCGCAGACCGCACTAGGGAAGTCACAGCAATTGGCGCCGACTACGGTAACATCCGACTGGAAGGCGTGCGGCACCCCATTTCCACTCGCGCCGGCGAAGTGGCGCACGTTCAACTTACCTGGGCCGTGAAAACCGAAGGAGTTCCAGTGAGCGCTTTCGTCCACCTGGTTGACGAGACAGGGATGGGAGTTTCACAACATGATGGCCCCCCAGGAGGAAAACACGCACCCTACCCGCTATGGGAGCCTGGGCTGGTTCTAAATTCGACACATATCATTACTGTCCCGAAAACGCTGTCCCCGGGAACGTATCGGCTCATTGCCGGCCTCTACTTTCCTGACAAATCACTCGAGCCGCTCGTGCCCTTGAATGGCGTCAATGCTCGCCTGGAAATCGGAATGCTTGAAGTGCTGCCCAAGTGAAAGACCCTGACAAGTGGGGTATGCACGCGTATGCAGCCCAGCGACGACAGATAGTGACGGGAAGTCCGAAAAGAGAGAATGTCTGAGTTTCCATCTTCTGGATACAAATCGAATAGTTTTGTCCAAATGTCAGGAGATAAGCGCTTTCGCCTTACACTGGCAACCGTAGGGATCCTCTTCTTTCTTACTCTGGCCGTTGTCATTCTTCGATTTCATCGTCTGAGCGAACTTCCTCCCGGACTTTTTTTCGACGAAGGGATAAACGGCCTCGATGCTTTACAAGTGCTTCGAGGGGAGCATGCGATCTACTTTCCCAGGAATAACGGCAGAGAGCCGCTGGGAATCTACTTGATGGCCCTGGCCATCTCAATTCTGGGGCGCACGGAACTGGCAATTCGTATGCCCGCGGCACTTGCCAGTTCCGTCACGGTCTTCGCCGTCTTCTGGCTGGGATGGCTGCTGTTTGGACGGGATGAGAGGGGTGGGACTGCGACACCGTGGCGTGGCCTGCTGGTCGGTGGTTTAGCGGCCGGTCTGCTGTCAGTTTCTCTCGGACAGACGGTCATCGGGCGCACGGCGTTCAGAGTCAACTTTCTGCCCCTGCTTCTCTGTCTCTGTGTCGCACTGCTCTGGGAAGGATGGCAGCACCGGAGTTGGTGGCGGATTGCCCTGGCAGGAGCGTGCGCCGGTCTGCTGGCGTACACCTACATTGCAGCCCGTCTTACGCCACTACTGTTTCTCCTTTTTGGGATGAGTACTATATTGCTTTGGGCCGCGAGCGAAATCAGAGGGGAACTGAGAGGGAGGGGTCTCTTTTCTCTTCGTTTCTCTTCTTTAGCTTCTCGCTTGCGGGCTGAAATACCGTTGGCAGGCGTCTTTGTTGGCGTGGCCGCTGTTGTGTCCGCGCCAATTCTGTTCTATTTTTTCCTGAATCCGGACCAGTTTTTCGCACGCAGCGACCAGATTTCAGTTTTTCAGTCCGATAAGAGTCTCGAAGATTTTCTGCGAGCCTTTTTGGTAAACGCATGGGAGCATCTGTTCGCCTTTGGCATTCGCGGAGACCCGAACTGGCGGCACAATCTCCCAGGGCAGCCCATGCTGAACATATGGGAAACGCTTTTTTTCTGGTGGGGCGTTGCGATAGCTGTTTGGCGATGGCGGCAGCCAGCTTGTCGTTTCCTGCTCCTCTGGCTTGCCCTGCTGCTGCTTCCCGCAATGTTGTCTAGAGATGGTATTGTACCCCACTTTCTGCGGATGCTGGGCGCGACGCCAGCCATCTATCTGTTGACCGGTGCAGGCGCGTGGGAAACGGCGCGACTCTTACGGAACCGGTTCTTTTCGGGACATGACAATTCATCACTCCTCAGAAAGCGCGGCGAAACCAGGGCCGGCATACTTCTGGGCGTTGTGGTCAGCGGACTGCTGCTGGCCCAAGGGGTGCACACTTATCGGGCCTATTTCCAGGAGTGGGCGACCGCACCCGAGTTAAATGAGGAATACGAACAGATCTGGACCGATCTGGCTATTGAAATGAACGAAAATGCATCGAAAACTGGTACCGTCTATCTGATCGGACGGATTTCCGATTATGCATGGCACAATAAAGTCAGCATGCACCCAAGTTTCGAATACCTCTATACAGGTGCCGCGGCAACTCGCATCATCCATGCGACTAGAACGCACAATCTGGCGCCGAAGATAGAATCTACGCTTGCCGCACTGGAGCAAGTCTCCACAGTTCACTATGTGGACTGGGACAACATTCTCGTTGGGGGAAATGACTATTCCGACCTGCAAGTCACCGCCATTCTAGAAAAGAATGGACGTTACCTGAAGAGCGAAAGCCATGGTAGCTTTCGGATCCACAGCTACGCGGATATTGACCTGGATCGCTCTTGGACATTTTATGAACATCTGGAGCCTGTTACAGTTCACTACGATGGCGGAATTTCTATCTATGGCTATGCAGTTGGGCAAGGCAAAGAGCAACTGTCATCAAATCAACATTTTGACTTGGACGGGGATCGCTCATGGTGGGTAGTATTGCAATGGATGACCTCCCCTGGTCTGGAAGCTGTCTATTCTATTTCCCTGCACTTGAACGATGTTGAAGGCAGCGTGGTCTATCAACAAGACGCTGTCCTTGAAGACTTAGCATCTGCCCCCACCAACAGATGGCTAGCAGAAGAACTGGTCGATACATTGCACTTTCTTGAATTCCCCTCAGATCTTTCGCCGGGCGAATACCAACTGCGCTTGGTTGTCTATGACTTTGAAACGCTTAAACCAACTGTCGAGCTCGGCGTTTGGGAGGCAGAGAAAACCATCGCTAAACTCCAGGTTGGTGAACTCAAATGAGGCAATTTGCTCACTCCTTCGCCCGCCATGAAATTCTCTGAGCGAGCCCGAACCCGCCTTCCCAAAGGAGAATGACTGAGATATATTTTCATGAACAACTGCGAACAGGGTGCCGTCTGTGAGTCTTCTACCTTCTTCAAACCCGCCCGTCACCTTTCCCCCTGCTGCGGCAACAATCCGCATCTCTCTGAGGTTTAGGTGCATTTTCCATGACGGTACGGTTGACGAGGAGGTGAAACGTGAAACCGCTGTTCTCGATATACTTGAGAGTGCTGGCCGTGGTGCTCTATGTCCAGTACATCGGTGCACAGTTCTACGACCCGCTTGCAGAAGGCATGGCCTCAACTGTCTACCGGATCCTGGATCCCCTGCTCGTGCTGGGGATGATAATCGTTCTTTACTACGCCTTCCGGAGGAAACGCGCTGTTGACACCGGCCCTGACGACGGCGTTACCAGAAAGTACTTGGAAGCAAATGGTGTCCTTTACTTTGGTACTGCTTTGTTCATCGCCCTGCTGTGGAACTGGATCGGCTTTCAATTCGCCAGTCCGGCGAACTCCTACGCCTGGCTATGGGCTGTCATTGACTTGACGTTGCCCCTACTATTCTTTGCATCCAGTGTGCAACTCGACAAGAGTGAGGAATAACCGTTCTCAGTAATCTGAAACGAGCTCAGGTCCTCGCATGAGTATGCGTGTCGTGAGCCACAACACCTGACAAAGGAAACCAAATGGACAAGATCCCTCTCGCAATAGTTGGTTGCGGCGGAATGGGCCATCGCCATCTGTATGGCTTGGCCGAACTGCATAACTCTGGTCTTTCACCGTTCGAGTTGGTTGGCGCCTGTGACCCAGTTCGGGCCAACGCAGAGTCGCTGGCCGACGATGCCGAGGAACGTCTGGGGGTCCGCCCCCAGGTCGTCGAATCCTTGGAGGAGCTCGAGGCCCTTGGCGTTGCGGCCGTGGACATTACGACCACCCCCCGCTACCACCATACAGTCGCCGAAGAAGCGCTGGAACGCGGCTGGCACGCAATGATCGAAAAACCGGTCGGCTTGACCGTGCGCGCCGGCAATCGCATCCGCCAGGCAGCCGAAAAGAGTGGTTCTATCGTCAGCGTCGCCGAAAACTACCGCCGCGATCCCATGAATCGGCTCGGCAAAGCCCTTCTGGATGCCGGCGTCATCGGTTCGCCCCGCCTGATGATTCACAACACGATGGGCGGCGGCAACCAAATGACCATCTCGGTCTGGCGCCACATGAAAAATGAGAGTGGTGTGTTACTGGATGTGGGCGTCCACTTTGCCGATATACTCGAGTACTATCTTGGCCCGGTCCGAACTGTCTACGCCCAGTCCCGACTGCACGAACCGGTCCGGTACAACCCGGCGGCGGGGCCCGAAGGGCAATCTTCAAGCAACCCTGCCGGCGTATACGGGAAATGGCAAAGGCAGATGCCGGCCCAGTTCGAGCCCACCGCTGAAGACGCATCCTATGCGACACTGCTCTTCGAGAATGGCGCGGTCTGCCAGTTCATCGAGGACCACGCCGCCCACGGTCAGGGCGTTTTTACACGGCAAATCCACGGTTCGGCCGGGTCCCTCGAGTTGCCTTCCGACAGATCCGGACAGCTCATCACACTACACAAAGACGGCGAATCCATCTGCGATGCAAGCCTGCTTGAACTGGTGCCCGACTTCCACCTGGAGCCAATCACCGCCGCACTCTTCGGTGGCGACCGCCTCTGGGGATATGACTTCCCTTTTCCCGAGACCGACCGCAAACTGCTCGCCACCGAATACGGCGAACTTGGGCTCGCGATCGAGGACGGCGGGAGCATCGAAGTCGATGCAACCCAAGGGACGCGTTCGGTTGCCCTATCTTATGCGATGCTGGAATCAAGTGAGGCGGGCAGGGCCTTGTCGATGGAGGAGGTGCTGAGCGAGAAAGTTGACGCCTACCAACTGGAGATCGATAAAGAGCTAGGATTAGTGTAGCGGCACTTGCCTCGATGTGACCGGAAGCCGGGCGCGGACAGAATTGAGGAGGATGCGGATGGAACTGAAAATCTGGCTCTGGTCGAACTAGAAGCCCCGGTTTTCACCAGTCTGAATCGTGCAGAATGCCTGTTATTGGCGAAAGAAGCAGATATCGACGCCCTATCTAAGTGACTCCGGCGAGCTATAAAAGACGTGGGAGTCGCTCAGGCCGCGTCATTCTGTAAAAGCGGGCCGCCTTCAAAATGCTGGGGCGCGTTCGGGATTCGGCGACTAGAACTTGATAGCCCCTTCGGTCAACCCTCTCATGAACCACTTCTGCATCAATGCGTAAATGATCATTACTGGCAGAGCGCTGAACAAGAGCATCGTCGCGTCGGCGGCCTCTCCCGCGAACTGGTTTCGAAAACGGGGTGAGAGCGCCGACTCGTAACTGGTAGCAAGCACCTTCTTGATACCCACTGAAATGGTCAGTTGGGCGTCGCGGTCGATCATCGTATACGTGAGGATGTAATCACTCCAAACACCGACGAAAGCGAGAGTGCCGATAATGACCATCGCGCTGGTTGCCAGGGGCAGGGCGATTCGCCAGAAGGTCTGCCACCAACTAGCCCCGTCGATGAACGCGGACTCTTCGACCTCCTGGGGAATCGCAAGAAAGGCCTGACGCATGATGAATATGGCGGCCGGCAGGCCGGCCGCGAAAAGCAATATCAACCCAAGAATACTATTTCGAAGCTTTAGGAAGGTCATTAGTTCATAAAGGGCCATCAGCCCTCCGGCCCTGGGCACAAACATCGAAACAATGATCGCAATGAAGATGAGATCCCGTCCCCAGAAACGCATCCGGGCAAATGCATATCCGGCCAATGCCGAGCAAAACACCTGGATGAGCGTCACCCCCGCTGCAAGAATAAAGCTGTTTCTCATATAAATGGGCAGCAGCTGGATCGCTTCGAACATGTACAGATAGTTCACAAGGCTGAAGCTGCTTGGGATCAAAGCCGCTGAATTTGTCGAGAATTCAAGTCGGTCCTTAAATGACGTAGAGATTATCCACAACAGCGGCAACAAGATAATGAAAGTAACGACGATCAAAAGCACGTGCGAAAAGAAGTCCTTTTGCCGCAGCCACGCGCGCAGCCGGAACAACAGGCTGTCTGTCTCACTCTCCGCTTGCCGACCAATGCTGCTTGCATCTGCTTCCGTCGTCATGAGTCCGTCCTTTGTTCTCGACATCAACCATTGCGCAGTGGTTGGACTTCGCAAATGAAATCTGCGCGGTTAGGTCCTCTCAGTCCTGTCGCGACCACCGGAAGATCAACCCAGCTATCAATGCGCTGATCAGACCTATGACCAGGCTGATAGCCGCGGCATACCCTAGCCGCAGATCACCCACCTCAAAGGCCTGTTGATAAAGATAGAGGCCAAGAGTGCGAGTGGAGTTGGCCGGTCCGCCACCGTTGAGAATCAACATGGGCTCGACAACGCCGAAAAGCGGAAGATTCAGCACGACTATCAGTGCGAAAGTCGGTTTCAGCAGCGGTGCCGTCAAATAGCGGAACTGATGCCAACCGTTCGCGCCGTCGAGCGAAGCCGCCTCATACATTTCGGCGCCGATATTGTAGATGCCGATTAGAAACAGAAGTGTTGGAAAACCGAAGATCATCCAGATATGGGCAGCGCCGATCGAGGGTAAAGCCAGAGTCCGATCGCCCAACCAGTTGGGGGGGTTCTCGAATCCCCAGCCCCGCAAAACAGTACTGATAAATCCGAACTGAAAGCCGTACATCTCGCCGAACATCAGAAAGATTACGGCTACGGGCAGCACAGCCGGTAGATAGACAACCCAGCGGTAGAAAGCGGCCCCCCTCTTGACCTTGGAAATCAGCACCGCCAGGAACAAAGCGATTAGGATCATGGCTGGGGCGACGAATGCCAAATACTTCAGTGAGATTACCGCGGCATCCATTGCGCGCCGATCTCCAACCATCTTTATGAAGTTGCTGAAGCCATTGAAGTCCCAGCGCGTATCCGGATAGACAAATCGATAGTCGGTGAACGCCATGGCAATGCCGCGGAAGATTGGCCAAACGTTAAAGGTCAGGTATAGAGCCATGGCTGGCGCAATAAACAGGTAGCCCAATAGATTGTTCTTCCGGTAGGTAACCTGACTACCGCTTGTCTGTCGAAATCTGCGAACGGCGGCGAACAGGCCGCCACCCCCGTTTTCGGATTGTGCTGTCATCGAAGACTCCTGAATAGGCGGGCAAAAAATCAAACAGCAGCAGCCGGTTCTACCGGCTGCCGCTGGCTGATACCTGGCTGACCTTAGGCCATCATCATCCGATCGTACCGACCGGACTCCTTCAATTCGTCCAAATCGATCTGAATGCCTTCCATTGCGACTTCAATGACCTCTTCAGGGGTTACACTCTGGGTCGCGTCGCGCAACCGCTGCATCTCTGGGCCGATATTGCTGTTCTGGAGGTTGAAGAAGAGGTTGGACGGGAACCAGACCGAGTTGCGTACCAGCTCGATGCCCTCAAGCTGCCACTGCTGTACCGGGTCGTCCTTGACAAACTCATCATAAGTGTACTGGTAGCAAGGCTTGGCAGCGACCTGCGTAATCTGTTTGCCCGTGGCCTTGTTCTCCGGTCCGAACCACCAAAGGGTGAAGTCGACCGCGCCTTGCGGGTTGGCAGCCTTGTTCAAAAGTGCAGTGGAGTTAATCCAGAATGGCGTGCCTGCTTTTGTTCCGGCGACTTCGGGATCCTCTCGGAAAAAGTTAATTCCGGTCGTGGCTGTTTCCTGCCCGAAGGTCTGCTGGGCCATAGTGCCGTGAACATCAAACGAGGTCAGCAGCGCCGTACCGCCCTTCAACCAGTTGCCGAAGTTTTCCCCTGTAGCCGATGCCATCAGACCGTCTTCGACCATTTCCCGAATCCACGTCAGCGAAGCAAGGCTCGCCTCGCCGGAGATATCAATCAAACCGTCGTCGGTAAGTGGCGTCTCCGTTGCCCCCCAGATCATGGCGTACAGATCGCAAAGAGGCGTGCAGGAGGCGTCGAAAGGAGTAAGTTCCGGGCTAGTCTCTGCAATCTTTCCGGCCGCTTCCCGAACCGCGTCCCAGGTCATCGGCTGGCTGTCGAAACCGGCCTTCTCCATCGGTTCCCAGAACCAGCCCAAAGCTACGCTACCAACATTGCCGGGGATTCCATACTGACTTCCTTCAATCTTGTGGACCTCGAAAATCGAAGGGATGATCCCCGGTACAACCTCGTCAGAGCCTGAAATCGACGAAGCTTCAATGAACTCGTCCATGGACTGAATCAAGCCCCGACTGTGCCACCTGGGCGCATCCCACGGAAAGACGACCACCGCATAGGCGTCCCAGATGAGATCGCCTGCTGCCTGAGCGGCCTGAATCTTCGTATCCGGACTGCCGGCTGGCTCTTCTATGGCAACCTGCGCCTCAAATTCTTCGTTCCATCGCTCTACAGCGTCGTCCGCCGCGTAGGCGCTGCGGATATCCGAGCGGATCAGCATTGTAATTCCCTGGGCCTCAGCGCTGACCTCCGCGTCGCCTCCAGTGTCCCCGCCGCTGTCCGGGGCCGGGCCGGCGCAAGCCGCTACCACAGAGGCTAGTGTCAGCCCGCCCGTTGCGCGCAAGAACTGCCTACGACTGAATTGGCCAATCGCCAATCCGTTCGTTTCCTTACGATTGATTTTCAGATCCGTCATTTCTTACTCCTTTGGAGTGTTGGATGGAATGGACAAGGATCACACTACTGTGTGATTGAAAGTGGGCTATTTGTAATACTGTAGCTTGGAAATTACTTGCCGGGGGAACAAGACAGTTCTGCGGCGATCACTCATTGACCGAGTATCGTATAACGCAAGAGACCTCTCATGTCAAGAATTCTCGACTCTGATCTCTCCGAAGTCCGGACCGCCCTTGGCCCAGTCTGTCACTTCCTGCTCGAAATTGAACAGGGAACGAACAATTCCGATTCAGAAGGAGTCAGCTGCTTCGGCCCTGTGAAGTCCCTGTTTCCAGACCAGCGGGTCATCTGGATTACCGACAGTTAGCCGCAGACAGGACGCCAAAGAGTTCTTGACGAAGGATTCGTCAACTTTCTGCTACGGCCGGAATCACCTCATTCTTCAACAGTTCCATCGAGCGCAGCCAGCGCGGTTTGTCGTCCCAGTCATGGCCGATCGCGAGCAACGTTCCGAAGCCGCCTGTCAGATCGTAGATCTCTTGCAGCCGGCGCGTGCACTCCTCCGGGTCCCCAACGATCGCAAGCCGCCGCACCGCGTACTCAGCGGTAACCTCTTCGTCCGGCATCTCCGGATCCTCCTTCCACCCATCGAGGCGGCCAGGCCCGATCAAATTGATCAGATACTCGAAGGATTGTCCGAAGGCGCTGTTGAGGGCAAAATCAAAGGCCTCTTCATTCGAATCTCCGACGAAGATGTTACGCGCCACCCGCCAGCAGCTCCGATCAGGCGTCTCCCGCCCCGCCTCTTCGGCGCCGGCGCAAAAGGTTACCCAATGTTCAGCTAGTGTCGACATGGGAACCAGGTTCGTGCTTACAGGAAAGAATCCTCGCTGCCCTGCCATGCGCGCGGCCATCGATGTGCCCTTCAGAACAGCCATCGCCACGGGCGGATGCGGCTTCTGATAAGGCCGCAGTATCTCGCCCAGTCCGATGTCCGGCCGCGTCTCATCGATATGGATATGCCAGTAGTCGCCCTCAAAGTCGAAAGGCGCGTCCGTCGTCCACAACTTCAGCACCATGTTGATGCTTTCTACAGTCATGAGACCCAGTGTCCGTGGATCCGCTGGCAGGTTGAAAAGGCTGAGGTCGGTTGGGATGCCGGTTTGGCCAAAGCCGCACATAAGGCGCCCACGTGAGAGATGGTCCAGCATGGACAGACGGACCGCCACATTGACCGGGTGATGGAAGGGGGCAAGCGTCACGCCTGTCCCGAACTTGATCGTGCTGGTACGCGCCATCGCATTCGCGATAAAGACGTCGTTCGAGGGCATCGGCTCCCACTTGACCGAGTGATGCTGGCCGATCCAGGCCTCGGAGTACCCAAGCGCCTCGGCCCGCACGATCAACTCCATGTCCTCTTCAAGACTCTGCGTAAAGTCCTTTTCGGGAGGGTGAACGGGCATCAGAAAATAGCCGAGTTCCATGGGCTTTCCTCCAGTATAGTGAAATGTACGAGAGAGCAAGTGCTCTCAAGCAAAAACCTGCGAACGCCGGGGCCTGTTCATTCTCACCGGGGTTCAGACTGTGACCTGCTCTAGCCACGCATCGTCAATTTCTAGGCCAAATCCCGGTGCGTCGCTCGGGCGCACATATCCGTCCTCGATCACAGCCGTGCCGGGCAGCTTGACCATCTCCGCCAGTGGCACACCGGGTGCGGAGACGCTCTCTGAACGCTCGCCCCATGTGATCGCCGGCATTGCCATAGAAAGATGCTGGCCGAATGGATAGTTCATCCCGCCGTGAGCAATGACTGAAATATTATTCGCCTGTGCCAAATGGCAAATCTTGGCGGCCGCGGTGATTCCGCCGCACCAGAGCACATCCGGCTGGAAGATGTCCACCAGCCGTTTGCCTGCAGCATGGGCGAAGGGTGCCAGATTGTACCAATGTTCGCCGGTGGCTAGGGTCTGCCAGGGCAAACGCTGACGGACCGACTCGTAGCCCAAGAGGTCTTCCGGTTGGATATAGTCCTCTAGCCATTTGAGGTTGTAGGGCCGCATTCGCTCGGCCACACGTATAGTGTATTCGGGATCGTATGCAGTCCATCCATCCAACATCAGCTCCACTTCGTCGCCGATGGTCTCGCGCGTGCTTGCCACAAGTTCTTCTAGCCTGTTGAGACCCACCAGACCGTGTTCAGGTCCCCAGGGGCTGAACAACTTGGTAGCCTTGAAGCCCAACTCCATGTACCACGCCTGGTCGAAACCGGATGCGTAGCAGAAGATCTTTTCTTTCTGTGGCCCTCCCAGTAACTCATACACGGGCAGACCAAGCAATTTCCCCTTGAGATCCCACAATGCCACGTCCAGCGCGCTGATCGCGTAACTGGTCATGCCTGTGGGACTGAACGCTGTCGAGAGCCTCACCATCATGTCCCACAGCTTCTCTGTGGCCATGGCATTCTCGCCGATCAGATTGGGACCGAAATGTTCATTGATCAGATTCGCCACGACCGGCCCGTATAGGGAAATCCCAAATCCCTGCGTGCCATCCTCAGCAGTAACCAGCACGGCCGACCGCTTCCATGGGGCCATCGAGACGTGCCCCTCACCATTGGGAAAGCGGGGATAGCGGGCCATTGGGCGGTTCATATGAATGGTATCTGCCCGGCTCGGCGTACGCGGCTTCGTCTGCGGCCGCGCCTCGGCCGCGATATCAAATGCACGGATTTCTTTGATTTTCATAAGTGACTCAGTTTCTTTTAAGGAAAGTCCTGCAGAAAAGTCCTGAAAAGGGCCGGTCTACTTTAGCCCTTCAGATCGGTTACCGTGATCCCTTTCAAAAAGGCGTTCTGAGAGAAGAAAAACAGGACTAGGCAGGGAAGAATGATGATCAGCGCCGCGGCCATGTACAGATGCCACGGCGTTCCCCGGTAGGCCACACTGAAGTTCGCCAGGAACAGCGTCAGCGTAAAGTTTTCTGGCGTCGAAAGAATGATCAATGGGCCGAGAAAGTCGTTCCAAAAGAACACAAAGGCGAACACGGCGACAGCCGCCAATGCCGGCTTGGACAGTGGCAATATAATTCGGATGAAGATATGCCACCGCGACGCGCCATCTAGATAGGCCGCCTCATCATACTCCCTGGGAATCGTCATGAAAAACTGGCGCAACAGAAAAATGTTCCATGCCGACCCGAACCAATGGGGAATCATCAGCGGCCACAACGTGTCCAGCCAATTCAGATACCGCCAAATTATGAACTGGGGCACCATAACGACTGCAAATGGGATCATGAGCGTACTCAGAATTCCCAGAAAGATGACATTCTTCCCCGGGAACTCCAGGCGGGCAAAGGCATAGGCCACCAACGCGCTGGAAAATATCGTCGATACGACACCGTTTACGGTTACGATCAGCGTATTCAGCGCATAGCTGTAAACAGGCGGATCCGTCTCGTACTGGATCGTAAACGCGGTAAGGAAATTCGACCACATGACCGGCTTCGGTATCCAGGTGGGTGGCAATGTAAATACCTGGTTGGGCGGCTTCAGTGCAGTGTTCACCATCCAATAGAAGGGCAACAGAAACAGAAACGCCGAGAAAATGAGCAGCGCGTAGATGACTATCAGCCGAACCAGTCCTGTCTGGAACCGATTGCCCAGCAGAATCGTGCGCGCTCTACTGGGGCGCGTGTAGGCCCCGCTATGCAGCCGGTCAGTTACCTGAACCGTTTCGTTGCCAACTGCCACTATCGTTCTCCCGGCGAGTTAACGCGTGCCGCCCTCGTAATAGACCCAGCGGCCCGCTAGGCCAAACTGAATGACTGTCAGTCCAAAGATGAGCAGGAACATAATCCAGGCCATTGCAGAGGCATAGCCCATCTTGAGGTAATGGAATGCGTTTTGGTAGAGGTGGAGGCCAAGAAAAAGCGTCGCATTGTCCGGACCGCCGCCGGTCATCACATACGGTTCGGCAAAGGTCTGCACGGCAGCGATAATGCCCATAACGACGTTAAAGAAGACCGCCGGAGACAGCATGGGAAGCGTGATGGCGAAGAACTTCGAAACTTCCCCGGAGCCGTCAATATCCGCCGCTTCATATAGCTGCTGCGGCATCCCCTGCAAGGCAGCCAGATAGATGACCATGGGGATGCCGATGTTCCAGAGGCTCTTCACGATAAGCGATCCAAGAACTAACTCCCTGTCAAAAAGCCAATTTCGCCCTTCCAGCCCCATTAATGCCAGGCCATTGTTCACGATGCCCAGCTCAGCATGGTACATCCAAACCCAGATTACCGACCCGGCCACACCGCTGACAACAGCGGGCAGATAGAATGCCGAGCGCCAGAATCCGAGACCTCGTATCCGCTGGTTCAGCAGCAGTGCAAGGCCGAGGGCCAGTACTTGGCCAACGGGAACGGAAATTATCACAAACTTGAAAGTCACCCAGATGGAAGTACGAAACAGTTCATCTGTGGTGATCATATTAATGTAGTGTGTCAGCCCGTAGAATTTGGGGGGCGCGATCATCTTCCACCGAAAGAAACTCAGGACGAAAGATGCCACGATGGGCCCGCCGACGAAGAGGATAAAGCCGATTACCCACGGCAGGATAAAAGCGTATGCAACGATGGCATCGCGAAAACGTCTGCTCTGCCAGAAGTTGCTTTGAGGTGTCAGACCGGTTGTGGTCACGTATATCTACCTCTGTCCCTCAGTCGTGATTCGGACGGCCAGATGTTTGCAGCTACGCGGCTGGGTGGCCCAAATGCGATATATCGAGCCAAAGAAGGCCGCAAAGGCAACTGATGCTACAGGTGCCTTTGCGAACCCTTTGAATTTTCTGGGATCCAGACTCTGAATCTAAATGTCCGAAATAACGGCCGTGACCTTGGGCGAAACGTCGGGGAAGATTTCAGCGGCCTTGGCATCGCCGGAATATACCTTCTCCAGCGCGTCGCCAATCAGCTTCAGAGCCTCACCTTCATTCGCCGGTCCAGGCAGAATGTGTCCGTAATTCAGAGCATCCGGAATCACGTCCCAATCCACCTCGAAATCAACTTCGGCTACCCAAGGGAACGGCTCAATCGCATTGGATGAGCGGCGGGTACCGGGGAAGTTCGCATTCGAAGCGTAATTGTAGATGCCTTGCGTGCTGGTATTGTAGTTGAGCCAGGTCCAAGCCAAATCCTTATGCTCGGAAGTTGTGGCGATGTTGTTGAACGCACCATGCGTGATGGTATCGCGGCGTGCCTGGCTGGGCTCGGCGACAACGTTGAATCGGAAACCGGCGTCAACAAGACTTCCTGTAACCCAGGACCCCATGCGTTGCATGCCGATCTTACCGGCAGCGAGGAGCTCCGCGGCCGCGCCGGAGCCGCCAATGCCAACAATCTGCGATGGTGAAGGCATCACGTTCCCGTCAAGCAGCATGTCCGCCCAGAACTGAATCGCCTGGATCGTCTCCTCTTGGTCAAGCCTGCTCTCGAGAAAATCCTCACTGTAGAAGCTGCCGCCATTCTGCCAGGTCTGCTTGACACTGTACATGTGCCAGCCTACGGGTATCGTCTCCGACCCCCAGATCTTATTGTCAGGATCACTGATTGCCCGCGCCTTTTCCTCAAAGTCGGTCCAGGTGAAGCTGTCCTTGTCGGGATACTCAACACCTGCGGCGTCGAAGAGATCGGCGTTGTAAAAGGTTACATGGGGCGCCGCCGCATCTGGAACGCCGTAGCGGTTTCCTTCCACGACCGGATAGTTCCACCAGTTCTCGTAAAAGTCGTCGGGATCGAATCCAGGCTCGCCGTCGACATACGGCTGGACGTCGATGAACTGGTTGTTGCGTCCCATGTCGAGCGCCATTGCCTCCCAACTGCGGACTACGTCAGGCAGCGTGCCGGCCGCTGCCAGCGCCGGAATCTTGGCGTGAAACTCGCCGATCTGTTCGACACTGACCTCTATGTTGGGATACTCTTCATGAAATGATTCGAGGGTCGTTGCGACGCCGGCGGCCGGATCATGGCGACCGTAACGGATCGTAACGCGCTCCGCCATGGTTGCTTCGCCCATCGAGCCATCGTCTGCAGGCGCAGCAACTGGCGCGCACGCCGCCAGAGCAGCCGCGCCGGCAACTGTTCCCCCGACCTTAAGAAAGGTACGTCTGGACAGGGTCTTTCTTTGCGTCATTGTTGGAATTCTCCTTAGTGAATTCAGTTGTGAGTGTCTAGGCTAACCGCTTTACGGGGCTCCCGCTAATCCTATGGAATTCAGGCATATTGTCAATTTTTTCACATGCTAAAATCCCGTTCCCCACGTTGGGTAGCGGCCTGCACAAGATGCGAGAAGGGCGCGCTCCTTGCATTAATCTGGGAGCTTTATGCCGAACCCCTTCGATCTCTTTCAGACAACTCTAAAACTGACCGGCATCTTCGGGCGCTTGCTTCAAACCATTAGCAAAGCCGGCCTTGTGCCACCTGAACGCGTTCAGCGGAATGTTGTTTGGAGAGGAGTGGGGAGCGTCAACCCGCTGGACGACCCTGCGCCAGCGGACCTGTGCCGGTCACGCAGTGAGCCACAGAACGGGCTCGGAGACATACTCGCGTACAGTATCGAGGAAACGCGCGGCCGGGGCTCCGTCGACGACGCGATGATCGAAGGTCAGGCTGAGTGCAACCATCTGGCGAGGAACGACTTCCCCTTCGTGGACGGCCGGCTTACACACGATTCGTCCGATACCCAGAATGGCGGCCTGCGGCAGGTTGATGATAGGCGTGAAGGCGTCAATGTTATACATACCCAGATTCGTGATCGTGAATGTGCCTCCCTGCATCGCCTCAATGCCCAGGCGTTCCTGGTGGGCGCCCTCGATCAAACCGGTAGTCTCCACCGCGATCTGCCGCAGCGACTTCGTCCTCACGTCCCGCAGCACAGGTGCAAGGAGCCCCTGCTCGGTCTCAACGGCGAATCCGATGTGGATATCACTGTGAAGGATCAGCCCTTCGTCGCTCCAACTGGCGTTGAGCACAGGATGATCCTGTAATGCCGCGGCAGTCAGCTTGAGATAGATGTCGTTGTAACTGGGAACAGCCAGCCCGCGGCGGGCATAGGTTGATTTGAGCTGATCACGCAAAGCAACAAGCTCGGTGGCATCGGCCTCTGTGGTCAGCGTGACAGGCGCGGTCGTGCGCGCACTCTCAGCCATTCGATGGGCCGTGATCTGGCGAATCCGACTGTGAGCGACTACCTGCGGCGCCGTCTCGTCAGTCGTCGCAGGTTGACGGCGGGCCGCGATGGCAGCCTCGACGTCCTCGCGCTGGATTCGGCCGCCCGGCCTGACTGCTGCCAGCTCTTCCGGAGTAATACCCGCCTCGGCAGCCAAACGACGCGCCACCGGCGACATGTCCACGGCCACAGGTTCAACGATCGTCTCTGCAGCGGTCCGCACATCCCTTTCCACGATTCGTCCGGTGCGGCCGCTGCCCGAAAGCTGAGTCCAGTCTACGCCTAGCTCGCCCGCCACGCGCCGTGCTCGCGGACTGATGGCAGGTGTACCTCGTCCCTCGGCGGCGACCCGCTGCGAAGCCGAAGTATTATGCCCGGCCGGCTCGACCGCAGCCTTTTGAGGTGCCGATCCGACCTGCCCCTTCTTGGGTCCCGCCTGCGCGGCCTGGCCGGTCTCCGCAGGTATCGATTCCCCTGCCTGGACGATATAGGCCAGAAGCGCGCCCACGGGAATGACGTCCCCGGGTACGGGGGCACCGGTAGGAAGCCGCAGGATGCCGGCCTCGAACACCTCGACCTCCTGCGTAGCCTTGTCTCCTTCTACCGTAAAGAGCAGGTCTCCCGCCTTGACCTCGTCGCCGTCCTGTTTCAACCACTCACCGAATACGCCCTCTTCCATAGTCCATCCCAGGCGCGGCATTGTCACTTCGTAGGCCATCGGATTTCCCCAATTGAACCGCTGTTTTTTCGTAGGCGTCGGCACAGGCGCCTACCCTCCTGAATTTCATCCATCTGACCTATTCCGCAAGCAGGTCCCTTATACTCTGCCCAATGTCGTCCGCCTCCGGCACAATTGCAAGCTCCAGTGGCGGACTGTAAGGCGTGGGCACATGCGCCCCATTTAGGCGCCGGATAGGCGCGTCCAAGTCGTCAAATCCATGGTCGATGACCTGCGCCGCAATTTCAGCCCCCACGCCGCAAGGTTGAAATGTCTCGTCCACGATCAAGAGGCGACCCGTCTTATGGACCGACTCTAGAATAGTATCCATATCGAGCGGAGCGATCGTGCGCGGATCAATTACCTCAGCCGAAATGCTGTCCTCCGCCAACCCTTCGCATACGCTTACCGCCTTGTCTACCATCGAACCAATGGCGACCACTGTACAGTCCGCTCCCTCGCGCGCGATCCTCGCCTCCCCGAATGGGATTGCGTAATCACCTTCGGGAACTTCGCCGCGATTGAACAGAAGCGACTTGTGTTCGAGAAAAAGTACAGGGTCGTCACTCTGCAGCGCCGTAGTGAAAAGCCCCTTGGCGTCACTGGGAATAGCTGGGACAACCACTCTGAATCCGGGAATATGAGCGAAGATCGGGTAATAGCTGCCCGAGTGATGGGTTGCAGCCGAGTGGCCGATCCCAATCGCACCCCGCAGAAGGATAGGCATCTTGAGGCGGCCGCTGCTCATGTACTGCATTTTGGCAATCTGATTGACCAGTTCGCCAAAGGCGTCGAGGATAAAGTCCAGGAACATGAAATCGACAACGGGTCGGGTACCGGTCATAGCCGCGCCGGCGCACATGCCGACAAATCCGCGTTCGCTGATAGGCGTGTCACACAGGCGCTCGGGACCGTATTTGTCGTAGAGGCCGACTGTCGTATTGAAGTTGCCGCCCCGTTCGCCAATCCCTTCGCCAACGACAAAAATCGAAGGGTCGCGGGCCATGGCGCTGTCAAGGGCCTCTAGCGTGGCTTCGACATAGGTCAGTTCTCGCATGGCCTTTACCTCTGGTTGTATACGTGTTCGCTGACCGTATCCGGCTCCGGCCATGGACTGTTGCGGGCAAATTCCTCCGCCTCTACCACCATTTCCTTCACTTCGGCCTCTATCGCGGCCAGCGTTTCGGTTCCCGCCTCCTCATTTTCAAGGAGCCATTCGTTGTAACGCGTGATCGGGTCGCGCTCCTTCCACTCCTCAACCTCCTCCGGCGTACGGTAACCGGCGTCTCGCATGCCCTCGGCATGGGCGCGCGTGCGGTAGGTACGGCACTCGATCAATGTGGGACCTTCGCCCCCGCGTGCCCGCTGCACCGCTTCCCCCGCCGCTTCATAGACGGCCAACACGTCATTGCCGTCCACTGTGACGCTCTCCATGCCGTAAGCAGGTCCCCGGTTTCCGACGTGGGGATTACCTGCGGAATAGGCAAAGGGCACTTCGGTGGCATATAGGTTGTTCTCACAGATGAAAAGCGTCGGCAACTTCCAGATGCTGGCCAGGTTCAGCCCTTCGTGAAACGCGCCGTTGTTTACCGCACCATCGCCGAAAAAGGCCACGCCGACCTGGTCGCTCTTTAGCAGCTTGAACGAATACCCTGCGCCTGTTGCCTGAAGAATACAAGGGCCGACGATACCACTCGTTCCCATCATCCCGACCTCCGGCTTGAAGAGGTGCATACTTCCTCCCCTTCCTTGCGAGCAGCCCGTGGCACGTCCGAAGAGCTCGGCGATCACTTCGCGAGAACTTACTCCTTTTGCCAGCGCGTGACCATGCCCCCGGTGCGTGCTGAATACAGCATCGTCGGAACGAAGGTGCGCGCACACACCCGTGGCGATCGCCTCTTCTCCGACATAGGTATGGCAGGCGCCGTGAATCAGCCCCATCTGATGCGAGCGGGCCAACTGCTCCTCAGTGTAGCGAATTATAAGCATCTCCCTGTAAAGGGAGAGAAGGTCCTCGTTTTGGTGCATACTTCCCACCTTCCATGTGATGGATTGGCCGGTTTCCGGCGGACTGAACCGTTCCCCGCAAGTTCCGGCAGTAGACTGGCTTAGTCTGAATTCGGAACCACTGCAGGCATGCCAGGATGGGATCCGCTGACGTTCTTGGCTAGGTTGCCGCCGTCTAGGGGAATCAACGCACCTGTCATCCACGCGGATGCATCGGATGCGAGAAAGATCGCTGGGCCCTTAATGTCATTGGGATGACCCATCCGCCCTATAGGTAAACCGCGCAAGTAGGAAGCACCAAGCGCGGGATCCGCAGCGATCCGTACTTCCAGATCCTGATTCATAATCTGCGCACAAACGATGGCGTTGACGCGTACGCCAAGGCTGCTCCACTCCGTGCTAAGTTCTCGCGTCATCGCGCCCACCGCGCCCATCGCCATGCTGTAAGCAATGTGGCCGCGGCCAAGCGCACTAATCCCTGCGATCGAGACGATGCTGAAAATGCTGCCGCGGCCCCGTGTCATCATCCGTTTGGCCGCTTCCTGCGTGCAGATGTAGCGGCCGACAACAAGATTCTGCATAACCTGTTGTATCTGGTCCTCGGTCAGGTCAAGTGGGTCCGTGCGAATGCCTTCTCCTGCGATGTTGCTGAGTACGTCAACCCGCCCCAGTTCGCTGTCAACTCGCGTGAACATCGCCCGGATCTGATCCGGGTCCGAGATATCACACTTGATCGGGAGTGCGCGACCGCCTAACTGCTCGATCTCGTGCGCGGTCTCTTGGGCGCCGACCTCGTTGATATCCAACAACACAACATCCGCGCCGACCTCGGCATACCCTATCGATGTGATACGTCCCATTCCGCTGGCCGCACCCGATACGATTGCGACTCGGCCGGTCAGATCAAATAGTGGGTGGGTCATTCCTGCGATCTCCTTTGTTGCACCTCATTCGCTCGCAACCTCATTCACCGGGGCACGAGGGCGCTCGCCGCGCAGAACGCGCACCACCTCCTCCGCCCCCTGCACACGCACGTCGACCTTGGATTCCTCAGAATACCACCCGGCATGCGGCGTAAGCAATATGCGCTCTTCCTTCACAAAGGGGTGGTCCGGCGCGACCGGTTCAACTTCCAGCACGTCCAGTGCAGCGCCGGCGATCTCGCCGCCTTGCACTGCCGCCAGCAGTGCGTCCTCGTCGATAAGGGGGCCGCGCGCTGCATTCACCAAGAAAGCGGTCGGTTTCATCAGCGCAAGTGTCTCTGCGTTTATCAAGTGGCGGGTCTCATCAGTCAGCGGCGAATGCAGCGAGATAAAGTCTGAGTTTCGCAGCACCGTCTCTAGGTCGACGACCTGAACGCCCAGTGTTTCCATCACTGCCTTATCCACATATGGGTCATAGGCCAGCACCTCCAGACCCAACCCTCGGCCCTTGGCTGCGGTGGCTTGGCCAATCCTTCCGCAACCGATAATGCCCAGAGTCTGGTCGCTGAATCGGTAGAGAGTTCCCCCCGATTCACTGTTCCAGATACCCTGGCGTGTAGCGGCCAGCAACCCGGGCAGCCCTCGCGCCTGGGCCAGTACCAGCGCAATGGCGTGCGTTGAGACCTCATCGATCGAATAGTCCGGCGCATACGTAACCCAGATGCCGCGCTCTGTGGCCGCCCCAATGTCTATGGCATCCAGTCCAGTACCAACCCGGCAGATCAGCCGGCAACGTTCCAAGCTCTGGATGAGGTCCGCCTCAACCGGCTGGATGGTCACCATTATGGCATCGCACTGCCGTGCAGCTTGCCTGGCCTCCTCCGTGTCCGTGGTGCCCACATGCTTTATCGCTAGGCCGGCGGCCTTGAGAATCTCTGTTTCGACCTTGATATCCCCGAATCCGGGGTAAGCAATCACGACATTCATGTTCATGTGACCTTCTCTTCTATTTCAGTAAAGGAATGAATGGGTGAGCAGATGAAGAGTGCAGCTCTTCGGCTCTGTGTTGGACTGTAAGTCCCCTAACGTAGTCGACGCAATGGTAATTCAATGCCCACAGGCAAGACTTCGCAGAAATGAGACACAGTTCGTAGACAAGGCTGCAGCCAGCCAACCATAGTCCAAGCTGGAAACCAGGTGCGTTAAGCTGGACTTGCGCCTTGGCTCATTTCCTCTCTAATGACTCGCCGCAGAAGGGTCTCCATTCCCCTTCTCCGGATACTCTCCTTCAGTGCCTCATTGACCAGTGTCTGATAGCCCCGGCCTCCGGCTTGTGCTATGAAATAGCCAACCACCTCAGCATCCAAATAGATGCTGACCCGTACCTTGCGTCTGGCAACAGGCTTACCCTCAACTCGCAAGGAGGCGCGGGCTATCTGTTCCGCCGTCACTTCCGGGATATCGCTAAGGTCAATATCCCCGTCTTCCATTTTATTCAGGACTTCCCAGTTCGTCTGCGAATTCTCCGAAATAGACTCTTCGCTCATTGGATGTTGCCTTTCTCATCGATATGACTCGTACTTCGTCATCGCTTTCTGAGTGAGCAATTACAACCAAATTACTCTGTAACAGACCAATTGAGACGAATCTATCCTCGCTATAGTTAAACCAGTCGTCCTCGAATGCAATGACAGCGCCTTCCAACGCAGTAATCGCATCCATAAAACCCAGGTCATGTTTACGAAACTTGGACAGTCTCTTAGCTTCAGACCACTTAACTCTCATATAACCACTATTGTGTACAATTATACATTTTTTTGACGCGAGAGTGTTGCCGTTTCCTTTCCAAACCAGACATGTGACCGGAGCTCTGTTATGCTCTGAAGGCAAGCACTACTATCTGACATCTTAACTATGACCCCACGCTATCCCGATGAAACATCCTTAAGACTCGACGCGTCGCTTACCTCAACATGGACATCGCTACGCGCCAGCACCTCCGGCCGTAGCGCCGTGCCCAGTCCCGGCCGGTCCGAAAACTCCAGGTGGCCGTCCCGGATCACCAACCTCTCAGTCATCACATCGTTGTACCAGCCCTCCGTGTAGGCCCGTACAGTCTCCATAATCATGGCATTCGGTGCGTGCGCCGCAAGATGTGCTGCCGACCATACCGCCACCGGGCCGATCGTGTCGTGGGTAGTGAACGGCAGGTAGTAGGTATCCGCCATTGCTACGATTTTGCGTGTTTCGGTCAGGCCGCCGGTCCACGCCATGTCTGGCATCACGATGTGGGCCGCGTTCTTTTCAACGACCTGCCGGAAACCGAAGCGTGTGAAGAGACGCTCGCTTACACAAAGGGGCACCTTAGTGGCCGCGGCCAGGCGGGCGTAGGAGTCGACATTATCGGGTGGAATAATCTCTTCCAGCCACATTATGTCGTAGGGTTCCAGCGCGCGGCCAATGTCTATCGCAATCGGCAGGTTCCAGCGCGCGTGCCCTTCAATCGCGATCTGCATCCTGTCACCGACCGCCTCCCGAATCTGCTTAACCGGCTCGAGACCGCCTTTGAGGTCGTCTGGATCCAGATAGTGGCCGACAGGCCCCACAGCACCGACGCCTGCACGTTGTCCAACAGGACCCCCCAGCGAAACCCCGAACTGGTCCCAGGGCCAGATCTTCATCGCCCGGATTCCCGATGCCAGCAGCTCCTGCGCCAGCTCGCCTGCCCGCCCTTCCATCCACGCATGGTAATCCATATGAGGACCGTGGCTTACACAGGTATTGTAAATAGGGATGCGATCTCGGTTTCGCCCGCCCAGCAGGTTGTAGATGGGCTGGCCGGTGTACTGCCCCAACAGATCCCAAAGGGCCACGTCCACTGTCGAGATTGCCCGCATCTCGGCTCCGGCAAACCCAAAAAAATTCACCGTTGCGAACATATTGTTCCAATGGTTCTCAATGTCGAATACGGACCTACCTATCAAGAGGTTGGCGAAAACATCGTGGATCACCGCGGCAACAGCGCGGGGCACGTAATAGGTTTCGCCCAACCCTATCAACCCTTCGTCCGTGTGAATGCGCAGCCAGAGCGTATTGAACTGTTCATCAAACCAAATTGTCTCAAGCTTCTGAATCTTCACCTCTGACTCCTCTGCCTTCCACCTGGCATGGATCTGTTCAAAAAGAGTGGCCTCTGCTCTGTGCCTCGATCAGGTCAACGCGGCCTTGACTCTGCCGCTAGCTTGACCCCGGTGAGAAGAATACCGTCCGGCGTCACTTCCTCGGGCTGGTAAGAAGGAGTGGTGCCGTCGGAAAGGTTCAACCAATGTATGGCAAGAGACAGCCAAAGCGGCCGGTAGGGTCGTCGACCCTACCATCGGAGTTGATCGTGAAGTCTCCGCACCGTGGGACACCGCAATCCAAATCGAAGCGAGTCTCGAGGTGCGGCGAAGTCAAACCGAGATGATGACCCAATCTTAGCCTGAGGGTGTGCAAAGGGGTCCACCGGCAACTGGTGCTGAGCGCCCCAATGCGATTGACAGTTGAATTCCGAAGAAAGTATACTCCTTAATGTCGAAAGCTTAGCACAACGCCGGATTGCTCGCAATTGGATTCACATGAAGGGAAGGCGCCAGTAAGTGTGGGCGCGCTTGGACTTGCAACCGGCGGCAAATCGCATTCCGGGCCATGTTGACAGGAAGAGGCCAGCCCATGTCTGACTGGAGTCATCTGCAAGATTTCCGCGTGGTGCGTCTGAACTCCGAACTTTCCCCTATGTCTCAGTATGAAAGAGATCTATTTCACGAGCACCACCTCCACCCTTTCGAGGTTGAGGCCAACACGCCGGCGACGATTGTTCCCCGCGTTGCCGACTATGACGCCATCTTTGTCGTCTCAACAGCACTGCCCGAAGGGGTAATCGAGAGCTTGAGCCGCTGCCGTGTAATCTCTCGCCTGGGGACAGGGACCGACAAGATTGACGTTGCCGCCGCGACCCGCAGAGGCATCCTGGTGACAAATGTCCCTACTTTCTGCGTCGAGGAGCAGGCCGACCACACGATGGCGTTGCTGCTGGCCCTCGCGCGCAAACTGCCGCAGATGTCGCAAGCCATGTCCGCGGGCGCCTGGAGCAAGGGTCGTACCCAAGCCTCCACCAATCAGCGTCTTGCCGGGCGCGTGCTGGGCTTAATCGGCTTCGGCAACTCTTCACGCGCTGTGGCCCGGCGGGCGAGGGGCTTCGGGATGAAAGTCGTCGCCACCCGCCGCAATATGGACGCGCCCCAAGATGACGCCGATGTACTGGGCGTAGAAATGATGGGCTTGGAGGAAGTGCTCTCACAGTCGGACTATGTGTCTCTTCACCTGCCCCTGACCGACGAAACCCATCATCTTCTGGATGAGGCCAGGTTACGCATGATGAAGCCGGGCGCATACCTGGTCAATACGTCGCGCGGGGCAATCGTGGATGAGATGGCGCTGGTCGAGCTCTTGCGAGAAGGAGTGTTGGCAGGGGCAGGAATCGACACCTTCGAACATATCGATGTATTTGTCCAGGAGGAGAGGCCACCGGACCACCCCCTGTTGGCATTCGAAAATGTGATTCTCACTCCCCATGTCGGCGCAATTTCGGTGCAGGCCATGCAGGATGTTTCCAACGGCGGAATTGGCAACGCGGCGGCCGTCCTGAGCGGATACTGGCCGCCGGCTGAAAACTTAGTTAACCCGGAAGTTGTACCTAGGTTTCCTCTTGCTGAACGGGAAGAATGATCAGAGGTCTCTGCGCAAACTGGTCCGCCTTAACAGGCTTCTTAATCTGGCATTTCCGCGCTTCACGTTTCCAAAAGAACGAGGGAGCAGGAAGGTTCATCCGTCGAAGGTTCCTGCTCAACCGGTTGCTTTCATTCATTTGTTCAACAAACCACAAAAAGATTTGCGCTGGCTATCAAACCTGTTGTATGGTGCTCTTGAATCGTGAGTAACTATGTCTTGAAAAGTTGCCGATTCACATACTGCATCACTTAGCTTGATAGAGGAGTCAATCCAATGACCCATGTTATCTTTGATTTATGCATTCGGGACGGGGCCTGCGTAGAGGTCTGTCCGGTGGAATGCATAATCCCAGGCATGCCGGAAGAGGAGTGGCCCTGGTACTATATCGATCCGGAAACCTGCATCGATTGCGGTGCATGCGTGCCTGAATGTCCAACGGACGCGATTCTTCCCGAAGAAGATCTGCCAGAAGAGTACGCATATACTACCGAATTGAACGCCATGTACTTCGAGGAAGGACCTGGGTACGAAGCGCTCGATATGGTCTAACCCGAATCGACCTCTTCGCACAGGCCTGCTCTCGCATTGTCTGATGCGCTATCGTGGGGGACTTCGTCCCCCAAAGTTCGTAAGTGGCACGACAATGCTATTCAGAGCCGGTCCGTTCGAAAAGAATCTTCGCCCCTGCGCTCGCAGGGGCTTTTCTGTCCGTTGACTCTTCCGTTGTCCCAGGAGGCAAACACATGACCGATTCCCGCGAAATGAAACCACCGGACTGGTCAGCGGTGGAGCGCGTAATGATAATTATGGCTCACCCGGATGACCCTGACTTTTCCTGCGCCGGTTCCGCCATCCAAATGGCGCGCCAGGGAATCGAGGTCACATATATGATTTTGACCAATGGCGACAAGGGCAACCATAATCCGCTCGTCACTCGTCACCAACTTATCCTGATGCGCAAAGAGGAGCAGCGAAAGGCGGCCGCGCTTTGCGGCGTCACGAACGTCCTGTTCATGGATGAGGAAGACGGTTTTTTGCGCCCCACGCCTGAGATCCGCAAGCGCGTGTGCCGCGAGATCCGCCGCATTCGACCACAAATAATCATCTGCAACAGTCCCGACCGCTATGTTTCCGGGCGCGGTTACATCAACCATCCCGACCATCGTAACGCCGGGCTCATCGCCCTCGAGGCAATCTTCCCGGCGGCCGACAACCCGATGTTCTATCCCGACCTGACGAACGAGGGCTATCCTCCCCACAATATCAGCCAGCTCTACATTAGCCATGCCGAAGAGGCCGATGTAGAAGTGGACATTACCGACGATCTTGAACTGAAGATCAAGGCCATTCTCTGTCACGAAAGCCAGTTCGACGATCTGGAGGCCACTAAGAAACGCATGCGCGAGTGGGGTGGGGAAGAGCAGGAAGATGGCAGCAAGCGACACTTCGAGCGATTTCAGCAACTGGACTTCCGCAGCCGGCCGCGACGAGGGCCCAGAGCGAACAACAAGACTTCTAAAGAATCAGAATCCTGAAAAAAGATAGAGTGGAGGGGTTACCCCTCCACTCCATTCAAATCTGTAGGTCTGTCTTATAGATGCTGGTTCAGCATCTGACACCAAACTCTACTCCACCTCACCCATCAACTCTTCCTGCAGTTCATTGGCCGTCTCAGTTAACGCGTCGAGCGTTGCCTGGATGTCCGCGCCCTGCAAAATCTCATTGAAAGCCGTTTCCGCCGCGTCGCGCACAGCCTGGTAAGAGATGAGCTGAGGTTCATACGCGCCGTGACCCAACAGGGCCAGCGCCTCGCCATACTGCGGGTTCTCCTCCACATACCCGCTCAGATGCTCTTCCGTTCCTGCACGCGTGGGAAAGTAATTGCTGGCCTCGACCCACCGTGCCTGAACTTCCGGAGTCGTGAACCACTTGATGAACAACCACGCCGCCAGCTCCTGCTCCGGCGGGCCTGCCGTGATCATGACATCGGCGCCGTAGATATTTTGCACCGGGTTCTCGGTCGTGTGCGGAATCGCGGTCACGCCCCACACGTCCATGTCGCGTCCCTGCTCTTCAGCAATCGTCACCATGTCGTTGGCGTAGAAGGGCAGACCGGAACTGGAACCCTGCGTAAAACTTGCCCGCCGCGCTGCGAATTCAGGATTCGGGTAACCTTCGGTGAAGAAGTAGGCGCAGCCGTTATCGAACATGCGCTTCAGCATCGTCATGGAGTCGATCGTGGCCTGTCCATTGTAAATGTAACCGGTGTTATCTTCGTTCAGAACGTTGCCGCCCAGAGCGAATGTCCAGGAGGCCATCGCCGATGCGTCATCCCGCAGGATGTAGCCGCCCGTGCCGTCACCGTTCGCTTCGGCTGCAGCGCAAGCCATCTCTTCAAACTCCTCAGGAGTCGAAGGCGGGCCGGCGAAACCCAACTCCTCCAACCAGGTCTGGTTGTAATACAGAACTTCCATCGACCGGTTTGGCGGGAAGCCCAGTCGCTGGTTGTCGAATACCGGGTGGACGCCCTGCTCCATGAAACTGGCGAAGAAGTCCGCCCTCTCCTCGGACGTGAAACCCCACGTCGGATCATCGATAAACGTGTCGAAGTCGGCGAGGACGCCGTTCAACTGGTAGAAGGCCTGGTCGTTCTGATAACCAACGATCAGACTTGCAGGCTGCTCTCCCGAAGCCGTGCTGGCGTTCACCTTGTCGCGGATATCGTTGTAGCCGCCCTGGTTCTGCGCGTCGAGGACGATGCCGCACTCGTTGTTCGCGTTGAAGTCCTCAAGAATGACCGCCAGCTTCTCCTCTCGAGAGCCTCGGTGCTGATGCCACCACACGATCGTCTGTCCGCGCGGATCGATCCCGGCCAGCGGGCCGTCCATCGCCGGAGCGCATGGCCCTTCATCCATCGCTTCACCGGCAGATGCTTCCTCCTCCATGGCCGCCGGCGCTTCAGCCGCAGGCGCCGGGCAAGCAGCCAACACCAGAGCGGCGATCAGAAGCGCTGCCAGCATCCACATTCGTTTTGTATTCATAAGGTTTGGTCTCCTGTCTTGGTTGAATACGGTAGCGGAAAACACGACTCCGAAAACTGCAGACGATAAACTGAAACCTCTCTCCTTTTTCATTGCTTGCCGAAAGAAACGCCTACCCCTTGAGCCCTGTTGTGGCGATCCCTTCGATGAAATGGCGTTGAGTAAAGAAATAAAGGACTACGATAGGGAACATGGTGATGATTGCACCGGCCATCTGCAGATGTAGCAAGGCGCCCGCCTCGTCCAGGAAAACAAGCAGACCGTAGGAAATCGGCCGCCAATCTGACGACGTCGTCACCAGAATCGGCCAAGCCAGCGCATTCCAGGCGCCGACAAATCCGAACAGGACCAGCGTCATGACCGCGGCGCTGGAAAGCGGCAGAACCACCGTAATCAGATAACGCAGATGCCCGGACCCATCGATCTGTGCCGAGTCCCAAAGTTCGCGAGGAATCTGCTGGAAGAACTGGCGCAGCAGGAATATCCCGAATGCGCTCGCCATGAAGGGAATCGTCAATGACGGCCAGTTGTTTATCCACGGCACCGGACTGATTCGCCCCAACCAGGAAACGGTGATGAAGTTCGGAACCCAGGTTATCGCCTCGGGCAGCATCAGTGTTGACAGCAGAAGCGTAAACAGAAAGCTTTTGCCGGGAAACTCCATCTGTGCGAAAGCGTAGGCCGCAAGAGCACAAAACACAACTGCTCCGCCGACTGAAATCAGCGTAATCTTGACGCTGTTCATGAAGTAAAGAGAGAACTGCGCGTCGCGCCAAGCCTCGGTATAGTTGCTCCACTGCGGCGTGGAAGGCAGTGCCCGCCCCCCGGTTGCTTCAGTCAGATTCATCAATGAAACGCTGACCGTGTAAAGAAATGGCAAGATCGCGGCTGCCGCCCCCAAGGTCAGAACACTGTAAATAATCGCTTTGTTCAACGCGGCCCGCCGCGTGGCCGGATCGGCCTCCAGTGGTCGAAGGGCTCCTCCGGCTAATGCTTCTTTAGCCATAGAAGACCCTCCTGCTGGCAATCCGATTGTTGACAAGCGTAATCACCATAATGATTAGCAATAGCAGAATTGCCAGCGCCGACGCATACCCGTACCTCGTGTCCCGCTTGAATGCTTGGAAGATGACGATGCTGGCGGTGTCGGTTGTGCCTAACGCCGCCGCCTGCCGCAGCACAAAAATGTGATTGAAGGCCTTGAATGTACCTATTACCGCGTAGAGAGAAAGGAAGTAGATCGTCGGCGAGAGCAGCGGCAGAGTTACATGCCGGAACTGGGCCCACCCCCCTGCGCCGTCAATATCAGCGACCTCATATAACTCGTTGGGTATCGCCCCCAGACCGGCCAAAAAAATAACCGTATCAAAGCCGACATAAGTCCATATGCCGTATATCATTATCGCCACCAGCGCCAGGCTGGGTCCCGACAGAATTGGTCCCAAATCGATCTTCCCACCGGTGATCATTTGGATGATCCCGGCTGGCTCGCTCAACCAGAGCAGCGGTTCCGCGCCGAAAAGGTCCAGCAAGCTGTTCAGCGGCGCTGTCGGCCTGTTGGAGAAGATAATTCGGAAGACCGCGGCCGTCCCGACAAACGGCGCCACGTAGGGTAGAAAGTAAAGTACGCGAAAAAACGTCTGCCCTCGAATTTTCTGGAAGAGAAGCGCCGCCAGAATTAGCGCAAGACCCAGTTGAATCGGCACCGTTCCCAACACATAGAATATGGTTGCCATCAACCCATTCCACCAATCTTCGTCGCCCGCGGCGACAACGCGCGGCAGCTCGGCAATCAACACCCAGGCCCCGGCCATAAGCGCCACTGCGCCCACCAGTCGCAGGGCCATGCCCGTATTGGAAGATCGGTCGCTCGCACTTTCCCACAGACGCCAAGCCAGCAATAGCAGCAGAAACCCGGTGCTTATCGTCACTATTTGCGACCACAACTCCAGCCCCACGCCTTCTTCCAAAGCTTTGGCGTACGCCGCGTTGATCTCCGCCCACGTAAACCAAATCAGAGCCGCGCCACCGATCAAACAGAGGCCTGCGCTGAAGAAAGGCATGAAATAGATGCGTTCGCGCCGGTCTTTGGGCATCTGTCGATTGATGAAAAGCCCCCACACCGCTCCCGCGGCCAGAAGGGCGACCGCGATCCAAAGCGCGATCTGTACTTTAGGCAACCACCATGTCTCTACCACCAGACTGCGAAATGCTTCCTGCGTGTTACTTTGCCCTCGCAGTTTGGAAGGGATCAAAAGCATCTCCGGGAGCAAAACGAATACAAAACGGGTAAACAAGGCAGCGCCGGTCGCTGTAAGAAACGCGGGCAGCACCCATCGCATTGCATGCGTTTTCTCCAGACGGTGCTCCTGAACAGCGCGCGCGATTGTGCTCACTGCGTAATAAGCCAAGCCGACAGCCATCCAGAATGTGATGATGTAGATGAGGTTGTCTACTGCTTTGACGTAGTTGCCCAAACCGTCGTATGAGCCGACGATCTTGTTCAGACCCCGCAACGTGCTCTCATATGCGGCGAAAGCAAGAGGAAATAGGCCGAAGAGGCCAATTATTATGAAGGCCGGTGCCAGAAACGAGTAGGCAAGCAGCATCTCGCGCAGTCGCCTGCCCTGCCGCCCACGGAACCAACTTGGAGCAGCCCGCACCTGTTGCTGAAGATCGCTGCGGAATGCCGCGGGTTGTGAAGCTGTACTATCCACGTGGTCGCCGCTTTCCCAGTTCTACACAGCCAATGCGCCTACACCGGATTTTTCGTCCATAGTATAGTGCAAGCCGAACTTCTCGTCAACGAATGAGCCCTGTGCCAAGGATCAGAAGCTGCTCTCCATCAAACCGGCGACGGCAAGCCGGCACATACCGTTAGCGGCTTGCTGCAGCTTGCTCCTATTGTTACACAGTTTCTTTAACCTCACGTTAAGGAGAGGTCAATATTAATGAGGTGGAAACACCTCTACCCGCAATTTCTGCGTTGCGAATGAAACTGATGCTTTTCCCGTGTAGTTCACATAGGAAGCCCGTTAGGTCGTCAGTCCCCGCGAAGTATCTTTTGCGGAAAACGATATTGCACGAGAACGATCCGAGTCAAGAGATGAGTAGCCTTCCAATCTCGCAGGTCTCAGCATTGCAAAACCAAAGCACACCTTTGTGAATGGTCATGCCGTGGACTTCGTCAGGCGCCTCGACACGTATCACATCAAAGATACGCCCACTCTCAGGATCCAGCAGGCAGACTGTGCCCGCCGATGTATCCGCGGCCCACAGATTCCCATCTTCCGACCACGCAATGCCGTGCACCCGCAGCCCTGGAACCCTTACGCTGTACACCTCCCTCCAGCCATCGGGTTCCATGACATGCACCATCTGCGAAGGCGGAGAGGCGACATATAACCTTCCGGCGCGCCATTCTAGCCCATGCGCGCCCGTCTCTTGGGCGTCGGCCGCGCCCTCCCGCCACGCCACTACCCCAGCCCCGGGCGAACTGTACTTTGCGACGGTCCTGCCCGTCTCCGCATCCAACTGGGCAATCTTCCTTTCGTACGTGGACGCGATCCAAACATACCCGCCTCCAACCGTAATGCCGCTCGATTTGACCGTATCGGTCTGGACATCGAACAGCACCTCTCCCGTTTCGTAGTCCTGCCGATAGAGCCGGTCGTTACCCTGATCAATACACCACAGCCCTTCGGCGCTGGCTTGAAGTCCATTGGGATGTGGCCCTGGACTGGCAAACCGCTTCTCTACCTGCGCGATCTTTACCGGCATGAAATCTCTCCTCGCATTTTGGCGTCTGATTCTGACACGGGCGCTTCGGAAATTGCTTCGTCAGTCCAATACGATATAGGCCAGACCACGCCTCGTCAAGTCCTTTCAATGTTCTCGCTACGACTCCCAAACTGGGTTCAAAAATTGCATCGCCCCCGCGTCCCATCTATAATTGGGCTTCTTGTGATGCGTGCAAGGACATTGGCGGCACAATACACCGAGAACGCAAACCCTCGTGTGCGGAGTCCGCCGAAATCGCTACGCGACTTTACCGTCTAAACCTTACGGAGCACTACTATGCTTAAGACCCATACTTGTGGCGAACTGCGAGCCGGCGATGCCGGAAAAGCGGTCACTCTTTCCGGGTGGGTCAACCGCCGCCGCGATCACGGCGGACTGATTTTCCTGGACTTGCGAGACCGGTTCGGCATCACACAGGTCACCATTTCCGATGACCCTGAACTCAATCTGCCGAATGCGGCCAATCCGTCCAATGGCTCCAACAACGGGAAGAACGGCACGGGAGCGCTGGAAGTTGCCTCCCAGGTCCGCAGCGAATTTGTTGTCAAAGTGAACGGCTCAGTGCAGAAGCGCCCGCAGGGCTTCGAAAATCCTGAACTGGATACAGGTGAAATCGAAGTCATCGCCTCAGATCTGGAAATCCTGAGCGAGGCACGAACGCCTCCCTTTGTCATCAGCGGCGGTCAGGGCGACGAGGTTGATGAGGCAGTGCGCTTGAAATATCGATACCTCGATCTGCGCCGTCCCAAGCTGGCCGGAAATATGCGACTGCGGCACGAGATCGTCCGCTTTATTCGTAACTTCTTCTACGATAGGGACTTTCTCGAAGTTGAGACGCCGATCCTGCTCAAAAGCACACCCGAAGGCGCGCGTGACTTCGTGGTCCCCAGCCGAATCCATCCGGGCCGCTTCTACGCCTTGCCGCAATCTCCCCAGCAGATGAAGCAGCTGCTGATGATCGCTGGTTTCGACCGCTACTTTCAGATCGCCCGCTGTTTTCGCGATGAAGATCTGCGCGCCGACCGCCAGCCCGAGTTCACACAGTTGGATCTGGAAATGAGCTTCGTAGAGGCTGCCGACGTGATGGCTCTTATCGAAGAGATGCTTATCACCCTGTCGGCGAAAATCAGCGACAAAACTGTCCAGCAGACCCCGTTCCCCGTTATGACCTACGACGAGGCGATGGACAAATATGGCATCGATCGCCCCGACATTCGCTTTGGGCTCCAGCTGTTCAACGTGACCGACCTGGTACGCAATAGCCGTTTCGGCGTGTTCAAGAATGCCGTTGCCGCCGGCGGGACCGTCAAAGGCGTTCTTTATCCCCAGGGCGCGGCACTAAGCCGCAAAGATGTCGAAGGACTGATCGAATACGTGAAACCCTACGGGGCAAAAGGATTGGCGTGGATCGGCATTACAGGTGATCCTGAAGACCACGGAAACTATCCGGCCGAGAGCCTGCGTAGTCCGATCATCAAGTTCCTCAGTGATGAGGAGATCGCAGGCATTGTAAAGGCCGCCGGCGCGGCAAAGGGAGATCTGATTCTCCTCGTTGCAGACGAAGAGAGTGTGACCAATCCTGCCCTTGCCAACCTTCGTCTGGAAATTGGTGCGCGCACCAACCTGATCGATTCGAATCTCCTGGCTTTTTGCTGGGTGGTAGACTTCCCCCTGCTCGAATATGACAGCGAGGAAGACCGCTGGGGCGCCATTCACCATCCATTCACCAGCGCACGTGACGAGGACTGGAGCATCCTCGAAGAGCGGCCAGCAGACGTCAAGGCCAAAGCCTACGATGTTGTACTCAATGGCTGGGAAATCGGCGGCGGCAGCATCCGCATTCACCGCAGCGATCAACAGATGCGCATGTTCCAGCGTCTGGGTCTGAGCGAAAGCGAAGTGGACGAACAGTTTGGCCACATGCTGGAAGCCTTCCAATACGGAGCGCCTCCTCACGGCGGCATCGCCATGGGAATCGAGCGCGTCGTCGCACTCTTTGCCGATGCCCAGAGCATCCGTGAAGTCATGGCCTTTCCCAAGACCGCAACCGGAACAGACCTGCTCCTCGAAGCCCCCAGCCCGGTTGAAGACGATCAGCTCGCCGAGCTTCACATCGCAGTCAGAGCGCAGAAGGAATCGGCGAAGTGAGACGGCGGCCGGCTCCCTGCGCCGCGCTGACCACTTTCAGACGGCAAGTAAGGCGTCCCGCTCTTGGTATCAACCAACCGTCGCAAACGACCAAGAATGGACTCGCGACACGCTTCTACTCAGCCTGGTGACAAACCTGGCGATTGCCGAAATCTTGTTTGGCATGGGTTTGCAAGCTATGCTATAGTTTCCTTGCAGCCCTGCAATGCCCGTGATTGACTAGTTTGAGGGCGAACCAACACCAGACTCACGGGAGCAAGGCGAAGGTACGTGGATGTGATAGCCCGCCCCTCAGGGGGATAGGGCAAGACGGAAGCGACCAGCCGGCGCCCACCTACGAACCTCGGTTCGTACCCACTGGATCACACGACATTGCGGGGTTGGAAATGCGTCCGGGGCCACCCGGGCGTTTTTCTTTGTGCTTTGCCGACAGCATGTAGCGCCAGGGTTTTTGAATTCAGCCGCGTAACAACGATCGGACAGTAACTCTATGCATGTCCAGCGCGACGTTTCCCCCCGCACTTACCCTGTGGACTTGCAAGCTCACAGCAACTACTCAGACGGCACGGACACGCCTGAGGAGTTGGTCGACACAGCCGCGGCGCTGGGCATTCGGGTTCTGGCGGTGACCGACCACGACAGCGTGCTCGGAGTGGCTGGCGCCCAGGCCCGCGGGTCAGAAGCAGGCGTTCATGTACTTCCCGCTGTCGAATTCAGTACTTCTCGCGATCGCGAAAATGACTTTAGGGACTTCGACATCCTGGGCTACGGGATTGACCCGAGCTATCCGGCACTGCTCGATACATTGAGCCGGCTCAAGGAAAGCCGAATTGAACAAAAGTCACGGCAGGTCGAACGTCTGCAAAGTTACGGCTTGCATGTCCCAGTCGATGAAGTCCTTGCGCTGGCAGGGGGCGTTCCAGGCCGCCCTCACATCGCCCAGATCGCCCTCAAATACAACCCGCACAAATTTACCTCCCTGAACGATGTCTTCCAGCAATATCTCGCCTCCGATGCCAAGAACCCCACCCACGTGCCCCGTACCTTCATACTCGGCGTCATCGAGGCCATCGAACTAACCCACGCTGCAGGCGGAAAAGCGGTTCTTGCCCATCCAGGCATATATCGGCGAATTCGCAGCCTCGAAGGGTCTCTGTCCCGGCTTGTTGATGTTGGCCTCGACGGACTGGAAATTCAGTACCCCTATGCCCCAGAAGGAAGGGACTCAACCGACAGGCCGATCGCCTGCTTTGCCGCGCTGGCCGCCCGGTACGGGCTGTTTGAAACCGGCGGCAGCGACTACCACGGTGAACGCAAGCCAAACCGTCTCGGTGAAGCCGGTCTCGAATTGGAACAGTGGCAAAGGCTGCGGGAACTGAACGGATGGTAGCCTCCATCTCTCTACACAAGCAGCGACAGCCAATGCCCCGTCCAACTTGGCTGGAGATAGATCTTTCCGCTTTGGCAGTCAATATAGGTGAACTTAGGGCGCGCATCGGACCGCGCCGGCTGCTCTATGCAGTTGTCAAAGCAAATGCCTACGGCCACGGAGCCGAACTGATTGCGCCGGCCGCAATCGAGGCCGGCGTAGACCGCCTCGCAGTCGCCGCAGTTAACGAGGCAATCTCCTTGCGCGATGCCGGAGTGCGTGTCCCGATTCTCCTGCTGGGCTACACGCCGCCGGAACTGGCGGAAACGTTGCTGGAATACGACCTCTCAGTGTCCGTCTACGAAGCCCGCGCCGCCCTCGCCTTCGCTGAGATCGCTGCGCGCGCCGGTCGGTCTTTGACCGTGCATCTCAAGGTTGACACGGGAATGCACCGCCTTGGCATCGATCCAGCCGAAGCCCCCGGTCTCTGCGCGATGTTCCCCGAGTATCCCAATCTTCGCCTGGAGGGCATCTATACCCACTTCAGCACCGCCGACGAAACCGATAAGGCCTACAGCCGCATGCAGCTTCGGCGTTTCAACGATCTCCTGGAGCAGCTCGTGCGCGCCGGCTGCCGTCCGCCTATCGCCCATGCCGCCAACTCGGCCGCCACTGTCCACCTTCCCGAGGCGCATCTGGACGCGGTACGCTGCGGCATCCTTCTGTATGGCCTGTCTCCCAGTGACGAAGTGCCCGCTCCGCCGAAAATGAAGCCCATTCTTAGCTGGAAGGCGCGCATCGCTCAGGTGCGCAGCTTGAACGCCGGGGAACCTGTTTCCTACGGCAACTCATGGCGGGCGCCGGGTCCACGCACGGTCGCAATAGTACCCGTGGGTTACGCCGATGGCTTCCCCCGCAGTCCCCGTACCTGGAAGAGTGTGCTCATCCGCGGTCGCGAGCTGCCCGTGGTTGGCCGAATCTGTATGGATCATGTCTTCGTCGACGTAACCGAACTCGTGGTATCCGGGAGCCCGGTTTCCCGAGATGAAGAAGTGGTCTTAATTGGTACCCAACTCGGCGCAGCTATCTCCGTGGAGGATGCCGCCGCCCGCCTGAAGACCAACAACTACGAAGTCGCCAGCCGGCTGATGGCGCGCCTGCCCCGAATCGCAATATAAAGTTGAATATCGAAGGCCCCAACAAGAGTGGGAAATGGCAATGGCTGAAGCGAAACCAGAGTTGGAATCCAAGGCCCGCCGGTCTTACGAGCAACTCTTGGAGGAGTACGGCGCACCGGACTGGAAGCCCTCCCGTTCCGGCTTCGAGCAACTGATCCAAACCATCCTCAGCGCCAATACCAACGACCGCAATTCGGGCGCAGCGTTCGAAACGCTAAGAGATCGCTTCGACGGCGACTGGGACGCAGTGCGCACCGCGCCCTTGGAGGAGATCAAAGACGCAATCCGTGTTGCCGGAATGTACAACCAGAAGGCGCCCAACATCGTCGAAACCCTGGAAATACTGTTCAGGGAGGAAGGGTGCTACAGTCTGGAGCACGTACGTGAAATGGCCACGGCAGCCGCCCAAACGTACTTGCAGCGTTTTCCCGGCGTAGGCCACAAAACGGCCAGCATCGTTCTTCTCTTCAGCTACGGGATGGCAGCCTTTCCCGTTGACACCCACGTTCAGCGCGTGACCCAGCGCTTGGGGATGAGCGATCGCCGGGCGTCCGCAGAAAAGATTAAGGCTGCCTGGGAAGAAATGCTTCCGGCAGAAACCTACTTCTCCCTGCATGTGAACATGATCCGCCATGGTCGCACCGTGTGCAGGGCGCGCAAGCCCGACTGTGCCAACTGCCTTCTTCAAGACAACTGCGACTACAATACGCGAACTGGCGACTGGGAGGGGAGACCGCCTGACTAGAATTCAAGCGGCTTGTGATCGGGAAGGCTCCTTGTCCCGTTTAGTTTGAACCCCGGGACGAATCTTCAGCTGGCACTGTCCGGGCACTTATTCTGCCAGAGACTTATTTAGCTGACGCGTCAGCCTGCTCTTGCGCCGTGCCGCATTGTTTCCATGGATGGCGCCCTTTTGGGCAGCCTTGTCCAATGCCACAAATGCTGAGCGCACTGCCTCAAGCGCTTCGGCATCCGATTCCTCTATTGACTCGCGCGCCCTCTTTACAGCAGTTCGGGCGGAACTGCGATATCCTCGATTGCGGTCGCGGCGACGCAAATCTTGGCGTGCCCGCTTGGCTGCTGATCTGATATTCGGCATCTGTTTCTCCACCGCGGCCCCAATTGCCGCTCCGTTTGAGACTTCTGAAACGAACCACAGTTGGCATCATTGTAACAAGGGGAGGGGTCTAAGTCAATCTGGACCAGTGCTGGGGTGCATCCCAGATTATCGCGTCGAACCGTAGCGCCCTCCCTCCCGGGCCGCAAAACCGACAACGTCTCAGCCACTACCATCCCGCGACGCCGACTGAAGTGACCCAAGGTGTTCCTCTCTGCCCTTTTCACAACCATCCCAAATCAACTGCCGCAGTAACTGACCACTGACCACTGATGACTGACCACTGACCACTGACCACTGCAGTTGTGCGGTCGGGCCTTCGGCCCTCCCTTGTGCGGGGGGATTCCCCCCGCAACGCCCCCCTTCAACAACATCCCTCACCGGCCGGTGCGCCTTCTTCGCAGCGGTGCGCCTGTCCGGCAGTGTGCAAGACGCCAACCGGCTACGTTTCGGAGAAAGACGGAATGGCGCCAGCTGTGAAGCGTTGGTCAGGCATGACGCCCTAAAGGGAGGGCAGATGGCATGAAAGTCCTGCCACAACAGTCCCGTCTATTCCCCGTTCTGGGTACCTCGCACGGGTGAAGTTACGAAAGACAAACAACCGACCATGCCTGATTCAGACATCAGCTGTCCAATAAACTGGGATGCACTCTCGCGCCGGCCGGGCGAAAATTACCTCAAATTCGTGATATAATGGCTGTAACGGAATGGGCTGTCATTTGTGGGCCGGACAGTGGGTCAGAAACGGAAATACTGGGACCGGACCATCAAACCTGGCAGGAAAGGATGTCAGCGCTGCGGAAACAGATACCTTCATTTCAGACAATATCATGAGGCACAGTAGGTTCGCCGCATGTCTGCGAACTGCGCTTAGTCCATCAAAGTCGACCACGAAACGCTCGCGAATTTAGACCGATAATCCCGGGAGAATTTTTTTTACCCCGCGACATAGGTAGACTTGGCGCGACATATGTAGACATGACGCGACATTTGTAGACACTTCGCGGGTACAGTGAAATGGCGCCGTCGAATCCACCTGCAAACATATCGTCCGGCAGCGCCACAAGCAATCTGGTATGCGCTGTTCCCGTTTAGGCACTCAGGCCATGCTTGCTCTGCGCTCAACTCAACTCAGCCGGCCCAACCTTAAACAGCTTGCTATCCTCGGCCTCACCTGACCTGACAAACAATTTGGGATGCACCCCCGCTCTGGTGCGTCATCTCTTCATAGGAATAACGGAAGAGATAGCCATTTACGACCTTCGATTTACTCCCGAAATGTGGCGTATTTACCGTAATTGCGATACAGTATGCGCGACACAATTCTGAATCAAAGCCCCACCCTACGAGGACTCCAATGAAGATTTCCAAAGTAACGCCAATGGTGCTGGGCACCGAATGGCGTAACCTGACCATAGTCAAAGTAGAAACCGATGAAGGCTTGGTCGGTGTCGGCGAATGCAGAGCGCTCAATCGCACCGATGGCGTTCTCGGCTACCTGAGCGAAGCCGCGCCGCGCTACATTCTCGGCGAAGACCCCTTTAACGTCGAGGCCCTCGTAGCCCGCATGTTTCGCGAGGATTTCGGTCGCGCCGGCGAGATTACCCAGACCGTTACCGCACTTCTCGAAGTTGCTTGCTGGGATATCATCGGAAAGGCCCTCGACCAGCCCGTTTACAAGCTGCTGGGCGGTGCCGTAAGACATCAGATCAAGGGCTACGCCAACGGTTGGTATACAGGGGAACGCACGCCTGATGAATTCCACGCAGCGGCAAAAAAAGTGCTCGAAAAAGGCTATAAGGCGCTGAAATTTGATCCGTTCGGCGCGGGCTTCTACGAAATGGAACGGGCCGAAAAGAACTATGTGATCGGTCTCGTGGAAGCGGTGCGGGATGCAGTCGGCCCCGATGTGGAGATTCTCATCGAGATGCACGGCCGTTTCAACCCAGTGACCGCGGTGGAATTCGCCCGCGAGTTGGCCCAGTTCAAGCCTTCATGGCTGGAGGAGCCTGTCCCCCCCGAAAACATCGCCGCCCAGAAGAAGGCTGCAGATGCCATCGCGCCCCTCGGCATTCCCGTCGCGACCGGCGAGCGCCTGCATACGATGTACGAGTATCGCGAACTGTTCGAACTGCAGGCCTGCGACATCATCCAGCCCGATATCACCCATTTCGGCGGCATCCTCAATACTAAGAAGCTCGCCGCTTGGGCCGAAGCCTATTACATGCTCATCGCGCCCCACAACGTGGGCGGCCCCATATCGACTGCGGCCGCGCTGCACCTGGCAGCCTGCACACCCAACTTCAAGATTCAGGAGCACTTCAATGACTTCGCCGAAGCCTACGTGAAAAAAGCTGCCCCGGGCAACCCTGAGATCGAAGACGGCTATTTTGCGCTTCCATCCGGACCCGGCCTCGGCGTCACCCTCGACGAGGACGTAGTCGCCGCCAATCCCCGGCGCAGGGTCCACTTTAATCTCTTCGCAGAGGACTGGCATCGTCGCTCAGCCGAAGTGGACTGAACCCAAGCGCAGCGCCTCGATGAGAGGGCGGTATACGCCTTCATCCGAACTTCTGATAACCGACCAACCCGACAGGAGCTTCCACTTCCAATGTCCTTGCATCCGCTACTGATAAACGGAGAATTTCGCGCTGCCGCCAATCCAACCGGCAGCTACCAGTCCACCAATCCCATGACCGGCGAAAAGCTGCCATGGTCTTTCCCTTACTCTGAATGGGATGACATCGAGGCCGTGCTGCAGGCGGCAGCCGACGCTGTGGCCGAGCTTCGTCAGGCGCCGCGCCAACTCCTGGCTGACTTTCTGGACACATACGCCGACCACATCGAAAAACGGGCCGACGCGCTCGTAGAATCGGCCCACCTTGAGACGGGGCTACCCGCGCCAACCCGCCTGAAAGCCATCGAGCTTCCCCGCACGACTGACCAGCTGCGCCAGGCCGCGGCAGCCGTACGTGCCCTTTCGTGGACCCAGGCCACTATAGACACCGCCGCCAACATTCGCTCCTTCTACGGCCCCCTGCCCGGTGCCGTCGTCGTGTTCGGGCCGAACAACTTCCCCTTCGCCTTCAACGGCGCCGCCGGAGGAGATTTCGCCGCGGCCATCGCCGCCGGCAGCCCGGTCATCGCCAAGGCGCACTCCAGCCACTCACGCACAAGCCAGCTGCTGGCTGAAGCCGCTCTCGAGGCTATCCGCGATACGGGCGCGCCTAAGGGCTTGGTACAGCTTATCTATCGCTTCAAGCCCGAATACGGCTACGATCTGGTCGCCGATTCCCGAGTCGCCGCCGTTGGATTTACCGGGAGCCGCGACGGTGGCATGCGACTGAAGGAGGTCGCCGACAGCCACGGCAAACCAATCTACCTGGAGATGTCCAGCATCAACCCAATTCTTCTGTTGCCCGGCGCTCTGTCAGAACGTTCGCAGGAAATCGCAGAGGAGTTCTTTACCTCCTGCACAATGGGGACGGGCCAGTTTTGCACAAATCCTGGCCTCGTGATGACTATCGCAGGAGAGGAGTCGGAGGCGTTTGTAGAAAAGTCGGTAGCTCTCTTCGAAGAAGGTGCAGCCGGCGTCCTTCTTAACCGCGGCGTCTCCGAAGGCATGGACGAATCAATCCAGATCCTGACCGGCAGCGGGGCCACAGTGGTAGCAGGCGGAGCAGCAGCAGACAAGCCCGGCTTCTACTACCAGAACACGCTGCTTACAGTTTCGGGTGACCAGTTCCTTTCCAACCCGGAAGCAATGCAGACAGAAGCCTTCGGTCCATCCTCCCTGGTCATATTGGCGAAAGACGCCGACCAGATGGAGCAGATCATCGGCTGCTTCGAAGGCAATCTCACCGGCTGCCTCTACACCGACAACACCGGCTCGGATGATGGATTGTACGACCGCCTCGCCCCCCTCCTGCGCGCCAAGGTAGGCCGCCTTTTGAACGACAAAATGCCTACCGGCGTTGCCGTCACCGCGGCAATGAACCACGGTGGCCCTTTCCCAGCCACCGGACATCCTGGGTTCACCTCCGTCGGCATCCCGGCCAGCATCTGCCGTTTCGCCGCACTATACAGCTACGGCAATGTGCGTCAGCACCGTCTGCCGCCCGAACTGCAGGACAAGAACCCGACCGGAGAAATGTGGCGGCTGGTCGATGATCTTTGGACGCAGGCTAATATCAACAACTGACGTCACCGGGAGGCGTAACCAGCAGGTACTGAGATATCCGCAGCGCAACCGGCTTCGGGCAGCCACTACAGCCCATAGGCCTTCTTCGCAAGTCCATACGCCAGCGCGTGCGCCATGGCGAAGGCATCCTCGTCGTCGATCTGGCCCTCGACGAGCAGACCGGCAAGCCAGTCGCATGCAATACGCCGCCAGAGTTCATGCCGCGTAGGGATAGATGCGAAAGCCCGCGTGTCGTCATTGAAGCCGACCGTGTTGTAAATGCCCGCCGTCTCCATCACCTGCGCGAAGAAATTGCGCATTCCGTTGATGCTGTCGTAAAACCACCACGGAGGGCCAATACGCAGGATTGGGTAGTGGCCCGCCAGCGGGGCAAGCTCTCTCGCGCTGGTCGATTCGTCCAGCGTAAACAGGATCAGGCGCAGCGAAGGATGCGAACCGAAGCGGTCAAGGAGCGGTTTCAGGTTGCGAGTAAAGTCAAGCGCGTGAGGGATGTCTGCGCCCTTGTCCGCGCCGAAGCGCTGGAACACCGCGGAGTTGTGATTGCGGATCGAGCCAGGATGAAGCTGCATGACAAGCCCGTCCTCGCTGCTCATCCGGGCCATCTCCACCAGCATGTGCGCGGTGAAACGTCGCGCGTCGTCGGCCATCGCGCCCCCAGCCAGGCCCAGCTGGAAGATTGCGTCCGCTTCGCCGGGCGATAGGACCTCGGTAAACGGAGTCTCCGCCGCATGATCTGTCGCGGTCGCACCCATCTCTCTGAAAAAGTCACGCCGGGCTTCAAGCGCCGAAATGTAGGATGCGTAATCACCGATATCGATTCCGGACACATCGCTCAACAGGTCGATCTGCCCCTTCCATTCCGGCTGATCGATCCCATTCACAACCTTGTCGGGCCGGAATGTAGGATAGATGCGCCCATCCCAGTCCGACTCCCGGATCGTCTTGTGATGCTCAAGCGTATCAGTGGCGGCGTCGGTTGTTGTCAGCACCTCCACCTGGAAATGATCATACAGCTCCCGAGGCGTGAAATCGGGCGCCGCCAACCGTTCTGATATCCTGTCATATATCGCCTGGGCGTTCGTAGGAGTCAGTTTTTCGGTCACGCCAAAGAGATCGTGCAACTCATCCCGCAGCCACAGCCCCGTGGGCGTGCCTTGAAACAGATGATAGTTTTCGGCGAATGTCTGCCAGATCTTGCGGTGGTCCGATTCAACTGCGCCGGCATCCTTACCTTCATTCATCGGCACGCCCTGCGCTTCAAGGGGAACGCCCTGCGAGTAAAGCATCCGAAAAACATAGTGGTCCGGAATCAGAAAGAACTCCGCCGGCGATTCGAAGTGGTACGAAGCGTCGGCAAAGAGCAACGGGTCCACGTGGCCGTGCGGGCAAATAAGAGGAAGGTCCGCCACGCTATCAAATAGGCTACGTGCTACAGATTTTTGCGCGCTGCTGCCGCTGAAGAATCGATCGGCCCGATCAGGCATATGGTTGCGTAAAGACAAACTCACAGAAGATTCCTTTCGTTTGCACGGAGTTGGCAGTAGGTTCAATGGGAGGTTAGGCTGAATGATGACTGCCTGCCTGACTCTCACATGCCGTTGATTATAGCTGAAAAACCGCTAAGGGCGAGGTAGGAGCCCAGTAGAGTAAGAACTCCTCCTCCCTCGTTTCTCACAGCAAGGAGTTGGCCATGTGCGTAAACAAACAGTTCTCATTGGAGGAGAAAGTTGCCGTTGTCACCGGCGGCACCGGTGTTTTGGGAGGGGCGATGGCCCATGGTTTGGCCGCGGCCGGAGCACGCGTAGCCATCCTTGGACGGCGGAAGGAAAAAGCCCGCGAGGTGGCCGAAGAAATCGTGGCGGCCGGCAATGAGGCGATTCCCCTGCCTGCGGACGTCCTGGATGAAGAAAGTCTTCAAACGGCGCGGCAAACGCTGCTCGACAAGTGGGGAAGAGTCGATATCCTCATCAATTCCGCCGGAGGCAACCGTCCCGACGCAACTGTCTTCGGTGACCTTACCTTCTTCAATGTGCCGCGCAGCGCTCTCGAAGGCGTCGTCGGTCTCAACTTTACCGGCACGGTCCTGCCTATACAGATCTTCGGCGAGCCGATGGCGGAGAAGGGCAAAGGCTCGATTATCAACATCTCATCGATGGCCGCGCAGAAGGTCCTCACACGTGTGATGGGCTATTCCGCCGCCAAGGCGGCCGTCGACAACCTGACCAAATGGCTGGCCGTGGACCTGGCCGAAAAGCACGGATCCGGGCTTCGGGTGAACGCGATTGCGCCCGGCTTCTTCATCGGCGAGCAGAACCGGGCGCTCTTGATCAAAGAGGACGCCCATGTCGGGTCACATGATGTCCCTGTTCTGACAGAAAGGGGTCAGCAGATCGTTGATCATACCCCGATGGGGCGGTTCGGAGAACCGGACGAACTGATTGGTGCCGCGATTTGGCTCGCCAGCGACGCGTCCCGCTTCGTGACTGGCATCGTCGTCCCAGTCGACGGCGGTTTCTCTGCCTCAAGTGGCATCTGATGCGCCGCAGCACGTTTCGTAGAGAGAAGTTTGAAACTGCCTGTTACAGCCCACCGTTTTACACTTCCGGGGTGAATTTTCTTGCCCGGCGCCGTGAAGAAATGTATATTGTCTTTCAGTGACAAACGAGTATAGGAAACTGATGTTTGCGGAATTGGAATCTCCTGATTTCGAGAGACACGTCTGCTAGCCGAGGGTGTACTGATGAGCGATTCTACTTTGACGGCCCAGGACTTCATTCGCGAAGCAATTGCCGACGATCTTGACAAGGGGCGCTTCAACGGGAGATTTCAGACGCGTTTCCCGCCCGAACCCAATGGATACCTGCACATCGGGCACCCCAAGGCCATCGGCTTGAACTTTGAGGTGGCGAAGGAGTTCGGTGGCCACTGCAATTTGCGCTTCGACGACACCAACCCTCTCAAAGAGGAACAGGAGTTCGTGGAGGCCCAATTGAAGGACATCCGTTGGCTCGGCTACGAGCCGGCAAGTGTCCTCTATGCATCCGACTATTTCGACCAACTCTACGAGTGGGCCCTCCAACTCATCAAGGATGGGCACGCATACGTTGACGACCTCAGCCAGGAGGAAATCCGCTCCTACCGCGGCACACTGACCGAACCTGGCAAGAACAGCCCCTTTCGAGATCGACCCGTTGAGGAAAACCTGGACCTGTTCCAACGAATGAGGGCAGGCGAGTTTCCCGACGGCGCCAGAGTCCTACGCGCTAAAATCGACATGAGCGCGCCCAACATCAACCTGCGCGACCCCGTCATGTACCGCATCCGCCATGCAGAGCACCAGCGCACCGGTGATAAATGGTGCATCTACCCCATGTACGATTGGGCCCACGGCCAGTCCGACTCAATCGAAGGTGTAACCCATTCGCTCTGTTCGCTTGAGTACCTGAATCACCGTCCGCTGTACGACTGGTACCTGGACGCGCTGGGCGTCTACCATCCACGCCAAATTGAATTTGCCAAGCTGGAATTCACTTACACCGTGACGAGCAAGAGGCGCCTCATGCGTCTTGTCGAAGAAGGCCATGTAAACGGCTGGGATGACCCCCGTATGCCAACATTGGCCGGCCAGCGGCGGCGAGGCGTGCCGGCCAAGGCGCTGCGCGATCTCTGTCAGCACGTAGGAATCGCACGCACCAACAGCACAGTGGAGATCGAGTTGCTGGAGCACTTCATTCGCCAGGAGCTGAACCAGACGGCTGCTCGCGTGATGGGAGTCCTCGACCCCCTTTCGGTCGTGATCACAAACTACCCCGAAGGCGAGACCGAATGGCTCGACGCCGTGAACAATCCGGAAGACGAGAGCGCAGGCAGTCGGCCAGTCCCCTTCAGCCGTAACCTGTACATTGATCGGGACGATTTCATGGAGGACCCGCCGCGGCGCTTCTATCGAATGGCGCCCGGTCGCGAAGTCCGACTTCGCTGGGGCTATTTCATTCGCTGCGAGGAGGTCGTCAAGAACGACCAGGGAGAAGTCGTCGCGCTGCATTGCACCTACGATCCGGACACCAAAGGCGGCTACGCCCCCGACGGCCGCAAAGTGCGCGGAACGATTCACTGGGTGAGTGCCGACCACGCAGTTCCTGCCGAAGTGCGCCTCTACGACCGTCTCTTCAACGTCGAGGATCCCTACGACGTGCCGGAAGGCCAGGACTACATGGCCAGCCTGTCGCCCGACTCGTTGACGGTGCTGGACAGCGTACAACTGGAGCCGAGCGCAGTCGACCTCGACATCGGACAAACCGTTCAGTTTGAGCGTAAAGGCTACTTCTGCCTGGATCCTGACAGTGACGACGGCCGGCTCGTCTTCAATCGCACAATTACGCTGCGCGATTCATGGGCGAGGATGCAGGCTTCGGGCCGCAGAGGGAAAGGCCAGAGAGGTAATTCGTAGAGGCCTGGAAATAGAACTGAACAACAGAAAGATTCTGTGGTTGGCGGGCAGTCTCGTCACCCGCCGAGCACGTTTCCGCCCGAAACAGCACTGCTTGCGCATCTCTTTCACTAAGAAATTCTTCTCGGCAATTACCGGAATCTAGCCTCTTGCGGCACCAAAGTGTGCCCTTCTTCAAGTGAACCGTAGCGCGTGACTCTTCTCGGTCCGTGCTTCCAGAGATACGAGGCGATATAGGCGCAGGTGATCGCATCTAGCGCGTCCTCGTAGGCCTGCAGAGCCGCCCCGCGCAGGCCGTACACCTCCGTACTTTTGAGTAACCGTCTCGTCCTCCGCAGCGGCGGATCAGCCTTGCGCAGCTTCCGCAGTAGCCTTCGGTAGCGCTCAAACTCCGACCAGCGTTCTTCAAATGACCGGCCTCGCCCGCGCTTATACTTGAGGATGCGCTCAAGTCCAAACAGACTGACCAGGGCCGGATGGGGGTACACCTCGCACACCAGGCGCGCCTTCGTGCGCCGGGGGATCACGTCCGATTCATAGAACTTGAACCGCTCGGAAAGCGTCGCAGTCAAAGCTTCACCGCGCACAACGCCATCCCGCTCCAGCAGCCTCCTGTTCGCAGGATACGCGCCAGCCTGATAACGATACCAGTCCGCCGACAACGCTCGGTCACACTCCCTGGTTCCCGTCTCATTTGGTACCCGCAGCGGCGCATCCACCGCCACGACTGACCCGTTGCGACGCGAAAGATGATCGCCTATGAAGTCTATGATCTCCGACATCTTGCCCAGTCCACCGGAACAGGCAACCAACCGCCCCCTCCGAATCACCGCAACCCCGGACGGGTTCTTGTCGCTCCACGCCAGGTCGATGCCGATAAAGGAGGGCGTTCCTCGCTTCTTTGCCATAGAGGACCTCCTTAAGGAGTGCTTATTCTACCTTCCATACCATTGAACTTTCCTAGCCCGCGTGCACCGCGGACCGGACCGAACGGTGAGCCGTCCATCTCTCTGAGTCCCGAAAAGGACACCGTTACCCCTCGCGGCGCAGGCAGACATTCTCCACCGTCACTTCCTCCAGGTAAGCCTCGTCTACCTGTGCGCCATGCCCCGGCCCGTCCGGAACGGAAAGCGTACTGTTGCTGTTGAGCGTAAAGGGATTGGTTACGATATCCCTCTCAAAGTAACGGTCATTAGCGCTGATATCCCCCGGCAGCGTAAAGTTTGGCAGGCTCGCAAGCGCCACACTTATGGCCCGCCCAATCCCGGTCTCAAGCATACCCCCGTGCCAAACGGGAATCCCTGCAGCCTGACACATATCGTGGACGGCTACTGAGTCAGCCAACCCGCCAATGCGAGATGGCTTTATGTTGATCACGCCGCAAGCGTCCAACTCCAGCGCCCAGCGGGCGTGATCCGTGGAAACAATGCTCTCGTCCAGGCAGACCGGCGTTTCGATCAACTTTGAAAGCTTGGCATGGTCGAAAATGTCGTCGTGGTCGAGCGGCTGCTCGTTGAGTAACAGATCGAACTCGTCCAACTGCCGCAGATGATCCGCGTCCTCCAGATGGTAGATGCTGTTGCCATCCACCTGCAGCAGCAGGTCCGGCCACCTTTCGCGTACCGCTCGCGTCGGCTCGACGTCCCAGCCTGGTTTAATCTTCAGCTTGACCCTCTGGTAACCGTCTGCCAGATAGCCCTCCACGGTTTCCAGGAGTGCATCAGTGTCTGCATGAATCGGCACACTCACGCCGACCGCCACCTCTGCCCGCGCGCCACCAAGCAGGCTGGCCAGGGATTTTTCTTGTGCCTGCGCAAAGAGGTCCCAAACGGCAAACTCCAGCCCTGCTTTGGCCATGCGGTTGGCGCGCAACTTCTTAAAGATTCCGCGCACATCTTCCGGCGCAGAAATATCCGCCTCCAGCAGCATCGGTCCCAGGAACTCACGTTGCATGATCAGCGCAGTGTGAAAGGTCTCCTCGTTATACCAGGGACCGTCACTGACTGGCGACTCGCCCCAGCCCGTTACTCCATCTGCATCCACACGTACAATGACAGCATCGCTTCCTTCGTGCCGCCATCCGCTGGTTTCAAATGGACGTACATACGGCATATGGATACGGCGCAACTCAATTCGATCGATTCTCATTGCTGGATTCCTCTATCCCCATTCCGCGGCAAAGTCATGGGTAGGTTCGAGGGCGCCCTGCGAATCACTCGCAACAGTTCGGCGCCTGGGATGATACGCTATTCATTTCGATAAGGAAGTGCACCATTCAGCTGCCAGGCCAAATCGAAGCTGCGCCGGGGCTGCTGGTGCAATTCGCGCCCACTGATCGGCGAATACTTGGGAGAGGGGATGACCTTAACGGCCATGCCAACCTCCTCCACTGCAGGCAAAGGCTGGCGAGGGCCGGAAATCCAGGGCGGAAGCCGGTCAGTTCTGAACTTTTCCCGGCCTGAATGCTCCGCCAGTGCAAACCGGACACTGACTACCTCTGTAACTGACAGGCCTGCCGCCCCAATTGTCCAACTCGAACAACACCTTCTTAGACCGCGTATACGCAGTCCACGTGGCGCCCGCTTGCCGCCGACTGCAGGATCGCGTCACAGATCACGGCGTTGCGATAGCCGTCAACAAAATCCGCGCCAATGGGAGCAACGTCACCATCGTTAACGATGCAGTCCAACAGGTGCGTAATTTCATGCACAAACGTATGCTCCCAGCCGATCATGTGACCTTGAGGCCACCAGTTTTCCCACCAGGGGTGGAACGGCTCCGATACCAGTACGTTGCGGAACCCCTGGGCCTCAGCCGGTTCATCGCCTACCCAGAAAATCTCCAGTTCGTTCAGACGCTCGAGATTGAAGACAATACTAGCCTTTTCAGCATTGATTTCGAGGCGCTGTCCGTTCTTGCGCCCGGCAGCAAATCGGCTGGCCTCAACCGTACCGATCGCGCCGTTGTCGAACTCCAACAGCGCGGTAAAGGCGTCGTCAACGTCAACCTTGCCCATCGTACCGTCATCCCAGGGTCGCTCTTCTATGAAAGTACGAGTCATTCCCGATACGCTCTTCACTTCTCCTACCAGATAGCGGCCAAGGTCGATTATGTGCGCCCCCAGGTCTCCCAGAGCCCCGCTGCCTGCTACCGACTTCTGCAGCCGCCAGATCATCGGCAGGTCGTAGTGGCCCATTACCCACTCCTGCAGATAAACAGCGCGGAAATGGTAGATCTTTCCCAGCAGGCCGGAATCCACCAGCTTACGAATCTGCCGGATCGCCGGCACAAAGCGATAGTTGAAGGCGACCATGTTCTTCACACCTGCCTTCTGCACGGCCTCCACCATACTTTGCGCCTCATCGGCCGTGCGTGCCAGCGGCTTTTCACACAGGATGTGCTTTCCACGTTCGGCGGCAAGAATACAGGGATCTGCATGTGTATCGTTCGGTCCGCCGTTATCAAATAGCTGAATGTCGTCGTTGTCGAGCATCGCCCGCCAGTCCGTATAGTAACCGTCATACCCGTAGCGCCTGGCAGCCTCTGCTACAGCCTGTTCGTCGCGTCCCGCAATTCCCACCAGCTTCGGCACGGCCGGCGGCGGGTACATCATGTGGGCGATATTCAGCATCGCATGGCTGTGGGCCTTGCCCATAAAGGCGTAGCCCAGCATCCCGACACCGATTTCCGGGGCGTCGCCTTCGGCCCGCGCCCCAGCCATCGAAGTGAATCCGGATCCTTCACTCATTGGTCAGTCCCTCTTTATATTCTTGGTTTCAGGCATGAATTGGTCTCCCGCCCGTGGGCAGGTCTCCTGCGCTGACAACGCCCGCAACTATTCGGCAAATGCAGCGTCAAAGGCGATTTCGGACGGCGGGAAATCAATCTTGCGGGTGTATGCGCACGATTCGGTCGCGCCGTGCTCTCTGTCCATGCCCGCGTCTTCCCATTCGATTGAAAGCGGACCGCCGTAGCCGATATCGTTCAACGCACGGATGACCGCCTCAAAGTCGATATTGCCCCGCCCTACCGAGCGGAAGTCCCAGTAGCGGCGATGGTCACCAAATTCTGTGTGGCCGCCAAAAACACCCGCCTCTTTCCCGCTGTCCGACCAGCCCACATCCTTCATATGCACATGGAAGATGCGATCGGCGAACTTGCGGATGAAGCCGACGTAGTCAACACCCTGGTAACCGAAGTGACTGGGGTCGTAGTTGAAGCCGAAGGCCTCGTGGCCATTCAAGGCGTCGATTGCATTCTGCGCGCTGACGATGTCGAATGCTATCTCCGTTGGGTGAACTTCCAAGCCAAACTTCACCCCATTTTCGCTGAAGACATCCAGAACGGGAGTCCACAGGTCTGCAAAGAGAGCCAGGCCCTTCTCCAGAAAGTCGGGCGGGTTGGGCGGGAAGGAGTAGACCAGGTGCCAGATCGGCGATCCCGTAAACCCGGGCACGACCTTTACACCAAATTTGGCCGCCGCGCGTGCGGTGTCTTTCATCTCCTCGGCGGCACGGGCGCGAACACCGTCTTCTGTACCGTCGCCCCAGATGCGCGGCGGCAGTATGCTCTCGTGGCGTTCGTCGATGCGGTCTGCGACCGCCTGTCCTACCAGGTGGTTGCTGATGGCAAAACATTGCAGACCATGCTTGTTCAGCGTGTCCCAGCGTCCCTGGACATAGCTGTCGTCTTCCAGAGCCCTGTCCACCTCGAAATGGTCGCCCCAACAGGCAAGCTCCAAGCCATCATAACCGAAAGACTTCGCCTTTTCGCAGATGGTTTCGAAGGGCAAGTCTGCCCACTGACCTGTGAAGAGCGTAACTGGTCGCGGCATGAATTCCTCCTTAATGTCGTTGAAACAATTGGTTTCTCAATGTGGAATGTTCGAGTAGACCGATCGCGCCTTCCATCCAGCAATTTACACAATAACGCGATATTCTGAATGCGACCTTGCTTCACGAAATGAGACGGGCGGTAATGCCTCTAAAGAACATCATTTGCGCAGTTCAAGCACTATGAAGTCACAGACGTGAGGCTGTCGCAGACCGACAAAGACTAAGTTTGCAGTCAGATTTCAGAGACGCGCCTACTATACAACCATCGATTCCATATGGCAATCCGGGACCCAAGCGGGTTGTATCCCGAACTGATTGAAGCGATCTGCTGCCCCCCCCTTTAGACTTTTGAAAGTTCTCCCTTGTGCCAGACCGGGCGGGCGAGGAGAGTCCCATTGGAACCAGTGCGCTTACAGCCGCAAATGAGTTGGATATTCTTGCCCCAGGCGGAGCGTCTCTACCATAGGTAACACAAAGCCATTCCCTCTCTATGGGGCGGCTTCGTGAACCGTTCAGTCTCAATCCGGCCTTTGCTCAGACCTCGGTCTGTAGGGGACCAAAAGGGACCGAAATGACTTTGGAAGTCAAGGGGTCAAACTCAGTTCCCGCTGCCAAACCATTCGAAGCTTCGTACCTCTCCAGGCCCGCTCGCCGCCTCAAGACTTAGTCCTTCCTCCTGTCCCGCCAAAACACGCACGACAGAGGTCTGCCACCTGTAGGTGACGTCCCGGTCCGGAGGAGGCGCCCACTGGCTCGGCAGGCGATAGCTCGTTGCCCTGGTCCAAACGGGGGGCGGCAACTCGAACAACCCTTCTAACGGCCAAATGTAGAGGACGTACCATTCATTATCTTCCAGGAGGCCGCCGCTCAACCAACGAAACAGCACATCTTCGGAATGGGGGATCCGTTCGCCGTCTTCCGGCCCTAGCAGCTGCAATGGCAGGTAAGTCTGACTCGCATTCGAGCCCATTTGAGAAGGAACGGTTCCTTCCGGTGCCAGAATGGTCGAAGGTACGCCAGATATTGGCAGCTGTAACACCTGCTCAGGTCGTATCAAATCGTCTGGGCCAATTCCATTGGCTTCTTGGATGGCCGCAACAGTCGTACCAAAGCGAATGGCGATCGATATGACCGTATCGCCCGGCCTGACAACATAACTGAAGACCGTGGAAATCGTCGGTGAGCCGTTGCTTCCGTTCTCGGAAATCGAAGCAGCAACGGGAATGAGCAGTACGTCACCAGCACGGATCAATGTACCGCTCAAATCGTTGGCAGCCTGAATCTCTTCCACCGTAACACCATATCGGCCGGCGATTCCGAGCAAGGTTTCTCCTGACTGAACAGTGTGGCGGCCGACGGTAGCGCCAGGTTGCTGATCCGCTGTGTCGGTCGTTGGCGGGGAATCCGCAGTTTCCAGTGAGGACGGGCTGGCTTCGGCCTGCGTACCGCTAGTGCGCTGAAAGTTTACGCCCAAACTGCCGAACTGCCACCAGCCGATCACGATCGCCAACAAAGTGAGCGCCAGCCCTGCATCTCGTATATTCAGGCGTGCAGGCCTTGTCCTGGGAGTTCCGGTCAGTTCATGACCGCAAAAGTAGCAGGTGTCAGCGTTTTGAGCGACTCTTGAACCGCAATTGGGACAGCGTCGGCCCGCCGGAATCGTGGAGCGTACGACCTCAGACATGCAGAAAGTTTTGGAATGGGATAATGATTCGATGGATGAACGCAGTATAGCACGGGTTCTATGCCCGCGTGAACAATTTATCTCAAACAGCCCTCGCTGAGTCTGATATGCCTCCGCTGCCGTCCCTGGGATTTGCTACTCAGGCGAAAAAACGACCTTCACCCCTTCCCGACCCTCGAATAGGTCGAAGGCCTCTTGCCACGCTTCTAGCGGCAGTCGGTGGCTGATCAGTGGTGCCGTCCGTAGCTGTCTCGACTGCAGAAGAGCCAGAGCTTTGCGCCAGGAGCTGGCTACCGTTGCGAATGTGCCCTGTACCTGTAACTCTTTCACACAAACCTGCTCAAGATCCCAAACTACCGGTTTGCCGAATAGCCCCACCTGCACATAACGCCCCCGGTGCCTTACCAAATCAAGGGCCGTCTGCGCACCAGGCTCTGCCCCGGAACACTCGAATGCAACGTCTGCGCCAAGGCCATCGGTGCGCTCTGCCACAAAGGCGTGCAAGTCATCCTTGTCCGCGACAAGGGTCTCGTCCGCCCCAAGCTTCTGCGCCAAATCAAGGCGCGCCTCATCCGTTGCCGTACCAATCACCAGCGCCCATGCCCCTGTTGCCTTCACAACCTGCAGCATCATCAAGCCGATGGCGCCTGGGCCGGTTATCACCGCCACGTCTCCCGGCTCAACCTTGGAGTTTTCCAGCGCATGGACGCAGCAGGCCAGCGGCTCGGTCAACGCCCCCGCCCATTCGTCCACACCTTCAGGCAACAGATGCAACGACCGTTCCTTCACAAGCACGTAGCGGGCAAACGCACCGTTTACGCCGCTTCCGATCGAAGCACGCTCCGGGCAATGATTCGGCATCCCCCCCTTGCAAAAGGGACACACACCGCACAGCGTGAAATAGGGTTCGCTTGTAACCGAACTCCCAATAGGAAAACGGGTTTCTCCGCTTCCCACGTCCACGATCTTCCCCGCCACCTCGTGGCCCAGAATCACCGGCGGACGGCACGGGTATTCGTCGTGGTAGATATGTGCGTCCGTGCCGCAGAGTCCGGCTGCCGTTACCTCGATTACGACATGGCCAGGAATAACGCTCGGCTCAGGAGCGTCCAAAAGACCCACCTGGCGAACTCCCGGCCTTAATTTGGCTACGCCTTTCATTTAAGCCTGCCCCTGAGAGTTGTTGAGTACTGCCCGACGACCCGCTCTTGACGCATCCATTTTCTCGCTGCCCGGATTCACACCACGCCTCCAACCAGAACAGGTGACGCGGCGGGTACCTCATTGACGGGCAGAATAGATCACGGGATTCAGCGGCGTGTCGATCGGTTCGCCAATCTTGGCGCCGGGCAGCCAGCGATCCCAGTCCCTCTGCTGATTCTCGTTCTTCGGCGGGGCCACCCGCATCCCGTCCTCCATATAGATTATCGTCATCACTGCCCGCATCCTGTCGCTTTGGTTCGGCCCCGCGCGGTGAAACGTCCAACCGGAGTGAAAACTAACCTCCCCCAAGGCAAAGGGTTCAACATACTTCGGATAGTCGTGCAGTGTGCGGCCGACCTTTCGTTCACTCTCGTCGCTAATGGAAAGATCACGGTTCTTCAAAAGCTTGTGGCTCCCTATGCAGAAGGAGAGAGGGCCCATCTCCAACGGGACCGCCTGCAAGGGAATCCAGGCGGTAACGGAATTGTCATTTGACAGAGGCCAGTAAAACTGGTCGACATGCCAAGGGGTAAATCCCCCTCCCGGCTCCTTGTATAGAGCCTGATCGTGATACATACGCACACCGTCAACGCCCATCAGCTCGGCGGCAATCTTACCCAGTCGACGGCAGAGCACAAAACGCGTCACTTTATCGCTGTGTTCCCAGAGATTGGGGATCTGGAGAAAGGCTTTCCCGTAAGTGTTCCGTTCCTCCAGGGCGAGGGTTTGCCGGTCTAACGCATGCACCAAGCGCGTAAACTCTGCACCGTACTCTTTCAGCACTTCCTGCGATAGTACCTTGGGCAGCTTTACAAAGCCGTCGCGGCGATAAGCGGCAATCTGTTCATCTCTAAGCGCATAGTCGACATTCAGTTCGTCCATGTCAAGATTCTTTCGCAGACTTCATTGTCGTGGATTGGTCGAGCCGAATTGGGTGGGGAGAACTGTGCGAAGCCTCGCTATAGGGAAGATCGAAGATGAAGAATCGACGTGCAAACAGGCAACGGCACACTTGAGAATTATAACTGAAAGGTAAGAAAATGGCATCCGCTCGAAATCAATGCTGCTGTCGAGAACCAAAGAGTATATAATCGGCCTGAGGCTTTTCCGGCTAAGTGCCTGAATATGATAAGTATTTGGGCCTTGGATGGCGGCAGAACGCCGCTGCCTCGACCTTGACCTGCGTCCGAAAAAACGGGCCACAAAACTTGAATCGTCGGTAGAATGATGCCTCACACAGCTCTTATTGCTCTGGGAAGCAACATCGGAAATCGAGCCGGCTATCTCCACGCAGCACTGGATGCAATGTCGTCGTACCTGACCATCGTGGAGACTTCCCATCTCTACGAAACAGATCCGATGCTTGTGACCGATCAACCTCTCTTCCTGAACGCAGTCTGTAAGGTCTCCACCTCTCTTACGCCGTCAGAGTTGCTTCGGGCTGTCAAGAAAACCGAAGTCGCTCTCGGAAGGACGAAAACGATTCGCTATGGTCCGCGCGTCATCGATCTCGATATCCTGTTCTGGGACGATGCAATCGTCGATACACCCGAGCTGAAAATTCCCCACTTGCGCATTCCCGAACGAGACTTTGTGCTGGCCCCCCTGTTGGACCTGGACAGCGAACTGCGCCATCCCCGCTTGCAGACGACCGTGCGGGAGCTCTGGCAGCGGCTGCAGATGCCAGTCCCGCCCCGGGTGATGCCGATTGGTGATAGACTGTGGCACTGGGGGCAGGGCACCAAAGTCATGGGCATATTGAACATCACGCCTGACTCGTTCTCCGGCGACGGACTCGCACAGGAGCATGACCCGGTTGCCGCAGCACTTGCCCAAGCGAGCCGATTTGTCGACGCAGGCGCACACATCCTGGATGTAGGCGGCTACTCCACCCGGCCCGGGCACGACTACCTGCCAGTCGAGGAGGAGATCCAGCGGATATCTCCGGTGATCAGAGCTCTACGCGATGCCGTAGATGTTCCCCTTTCAATCGATACCTTTCGCGTCGATGTCGCGGAGGCGGCTCTTGAAGCCGGGGCCACTTGGCTGAACGACGTTTCAGGTTTACGATCGGCCCACCTGGCGGAAGAAGCTGGCACTAGTAACGGAGAGGGCCCTGCTCAATCCTCGCCTCTCAAAACTGTCGAATCTGATGGAATGGCCTCGCTGTCGGCTAGCCGCCGTGTCCCGCTTGTTCTCATGGACAATCGTGCGCCTCTCCGTACCGGCCCTCCGACCGGGGAGGCGCCTGGCAATCCTTCGCCATCTCTTGAACCGCCGAACGACATAGTGATGGATGTACGCAAAAAAATGTCGGCGGCTCTTGAATTGGCCCGCCTCGAAGGTGTCCCCCGCTGGCACCGCATCGTTGATCCGGGTATCGGATTCGGCAAGACGCCCGCCGAGCACGCCTCCATCATCTCCCGCCTCGATGAGTTCCAGGAACTGGGCTACCCGCTTCTCTTCGGCTGTTCTCGCAAGGGCTTCTTGGGGAAAATGGCAGGCGGTGCCCCGGTGGACGATAGGCTCCCAGCCACGATCGCGGCCAACACCATGGCGGTGGACCGCGGCGCGCAGATAGTGCGTGTCCACGATGTCCGCGAAATCCTGCAGGCAATGCGAGTCGTAGACGCGATTCTTGAAGGTTCCTCCAACAGGCGGGCGCCTTCGACTTCATGAAGAAAGGAGCGCCAACACGATGCGATATCCTCTGACCGTGACCACAATTGGCGGACGCATTGCCGTGGTCGTCGGCGGCGGAACTGTCGGCGAGCGCAAAGTGCGAGGCCTCCTGGCCGGAGATGTCCCCGTACGCTTGATCAGCCCATCCGCAACCGAGCAGGTAGCTGCCTGGGCCGAGGCCGGAAGAATCGAGTGGATCCCGCGCCCCTATCAGGAAGGTGACTTGGAAGGCGCCGCGCTCGTCTTTGCCGCAACCAATGTTCGCGCCGTCAACCATGAAGTTGCGATGGCCGCCCACAGAAAGGGTCTGCTGGTGAACGTTGCCGACGCACCTCCTGAGGGGAACTTTCACTCGCCTGCAGTCACGCGAAAAGATGACCTTATCGTCTCCGTCAGCACCTATACCGGCAAGCCCCGCATCGCTACCTCCGCCCGCGACCGCATCGCCGCAATGCTGGAACAAGAATGTTGAACCGTTCGCCGCATGTCACACCCTTATTCGTCGTTAAGTGTATCCCCATCGGGAAGGGGCTCAGTTCATGACTGGCAAGGCTTACCTGGTTGGGGCGGGTCCCGGCCGCGCAGACCTGATCAGCGTGCGGGGACTTGGGCTCCTGCGCGCAGCCGACGCCGTTATCTACGACAGGCTCATCCCCCAAGAACTCCTGGAAGAAATTAGCCCCCAGGCCGAGAAAATCTTTGTCGGCAAGCAAGGCTATGGTCCCCGGACGATGCCGCAAGAAAGCATCAACGAACTTATTGTGGACCGCGTGCGGGCTGGTCTTCAGGTCGTACGCCTGAAAGGGGGCGATGGCTTCGTCTTTGGCCGGGGCGGCGAGGAGTGTCTGGCGCTTGCCGCTGCGGGACTCGACTTCGAGGTTGTGCCCGGCATCAGCTCGGCCATCGCCGCGCCTGCCTTTGCCGGAATCCCGGTTACGCATCGCGGTCAGTCCAGCGCCTTTACTGTGGTAGCCGGTTACGAGGATCCCGCTAAGGAAGAATCATACATCGACTGGCCCCTCATAGCGAGAGTTCCCACTCTTGTTGTATTGATGGCCGTTCGTTCCACCGGAAAGATCTGTGAGGCCCTAATCGCGCACGGCCGCGACCCCGAGTCTCCGGCTGCCGCGATCGCGAGTGCATCGACCGTCCACCAAAAGGTGGCTCGGTCTACAGTGGCCGGCTTGCCTCAGGCGATGGAATCGATCGAGATTCGCGCCCCCGCCGCACTGGTGTTTGGCGACGTCGTCAAACTCCATGACCTGCTCGACTGGTTTACGCCCCAATCGGGGGGAACAGGATTTGTCCCTCTGGACAGGTTCGAACCTTGAAGCCTGCAGACGAGGCTTGAGCCTCACAACCGCCCGCGGTCCTTCCTCGACCAGAACGCGGACGGCGGCCGGATTGCAGCGACCTCTGCCGGCCCTCCAAAGGTCCTCTGCCAACTGGGCAGCCGAATCACCTTCGCCCAAGTAGAAAATGCCGCCTTGGGCAATATATATGTCTTAGTTCTCAGGCTTTTCTACGCGGGCAACAAGCGTCACCGAAACCTCGGCATCGGCCACTTCCAGCGCTGTCGCGGCTCTGACGTCTGCGGACCCCAAGAGCAGGACAACGCAGTGCAGTATGTCATCCGGCATGGATGCAGTCAGAAGGCGCGAGCATCGATCAAAAGCGGCATCTTTGCGCCCTCTTTGCAAGGACGCACCGCGCCGATCGGAGGGGTTTACAAATGGGACTTTCCGACCACTAGCCGATCTCGACCATTCGCTGTACCGACCGCGCGGCCCTTACCAGAATCTCTTCAGGAACGGTTATCTCATACTGCATCTTTTCCAGCGCGGTCAAAGTATCTTCCATCGTAATCTGGCTCATATGGGGGCATCGGACAGAGCACAAGCGCAGCATCTCCTTATCCGGATTGGCGCCGATGATGTTGTCCCCCATCGAGCATTCGGTCAACAGCAGGTAACGGGGCGCGTCGGTCTCTTCTACGTGGCGGATCATCGCTGACGTACTGCCGGTGAAGTCCGATGCCCCCACGACCTCAGGGCTGCACTCGGGATGCGACAGAACGGCAACATCCGGAAACTCGGCCCGCACCCGACGGATATCATCCACCGTGAACTTGTCGTGGACCTCGCAGCGGCCGTGCCAGCCAATCAGGTCAAACTCCTCTGCTTCCAGGGGGATGATCGGGTGCCCTGTCTCCTGATCGCGGCTGACCGGCGCCTCCAGGTCGAACGCAACCGGCGCCGGCTCGTTTCCACCGCCGCGCTCCGATTCAATCACGGTAGACTGAGGAAAGATTATCTGCTTGCCCGTCTCCTCGGCCACATTCTTGGCCAGATACTCATCGGGCAGGAAGATGACTCGTTCGCTGTCCAGCGAGTTGACAACCGCCACCGCGTTGCCGCTGGTACAGCAGATGTCCGTCTCCGCCTTCACATCAGCATACGTGTTTACATACGTAACCACCGGTACGCCGGGATACTGCTCCTTCAGGCGGCGCACATCCTCCGCGGTGATACTAGCGGCCAGCGAGCAGCCGGCCCTTTCAGCTGGAAGCAGAACCGTCTTTTCTGGGCTGAGAATCTTCGCCGTCTCCGCCATGAATTCCACGCCGCAGAAAACGATCACGTCCTTGTCGGTCTGTGCGGCCTTCCTACTAAGGTAGAGCGAGTCGCCGACAAAGTCCGGGATCGAATGGAAAAGCGCCGCCTCCATGTAGTTATGGCCGAGAATGACCGCGTTGCGTTCCTTCTTCAGGCGGTTAATGTCTGCCGCAATTTCCGCTTTGATGCGCAACTCTACGTCAAGTACAACGTTGTGGAGCCTGCGTGCAAGCGCTTCGTACATCGATCTGGCATCGGTAATCTCTGCCAGAGGAGTTGTCAGTGTTTCTGCCGTCATTGGTGCTGCCTCGCTTTTCGGATTCACAGTCGGCCTCATGCGTCCGTCTTCATTTGGACAGCGTCAAAACGCCATCTCCAAATCGAAACTGATGTCTAGCGCGGGAACCGAATGGGTGAGCGCGCCTACCGAAATATAATCCACGCCGGTCGCGGCTACTGCCGCGACATTCTCCAGGCTAATACCGCCGGAGGCCTCCAGCGGTGTATGACCGGAGGTGATCGAAACTGCCTCTCTGATCTGAACTGGGGACATGTTGTCAAGTAGAATTCGGTCTACGTCAAGCGCCAGCGCCTCTTCCAGTTGCGTCAGGTTTGCCACCTCAACTTCGATTTCCAAACCCCCGTACCGTCCCCGTATATTCTGCACAGCCGGCGAAATACCCCCGGCCGCCTCGATATGATTGTCCTTGACCAGCGCCATATCAAAAAGACCAAAACGGTGATTCATGCCCCCACCCAGCATCACCGCCCTCTTGTCGAAAACACGCAACCCCGGCGCCGTCTTGCGTGTGTCCAGGATCACGGCCTTCGTGCCCTGAGCCGCCTCAACGTAGCTCCGAGTCAATGTCGCGATTCCCGACATGCGTTGCGCAAAGTTCAGCGCCACCCTTTCCGCTGTCAGCAGGGTCTGGGCGGGGCCGGTTGCGCTCGCTACTACAGTACCTGCGGCAACCCTTTCCCCGTCTTCCACACAGGGACAGAACTGAACCGGTTGAACAGGCCCCCAATTTGACGAGGTGGAATCCAGGTTCGCAAGCAGACCATAGGTCAGTTCGACTACATCCAACCCTGCTATCGTACCAGAAGACTTTGCCAAAAACCTTCCCTTGGCCCGCCTCTCCGTCGGGATCGTCGCCAGAGTAGTAACGTCGCCCGTGCCGATATCTTCCTTCAGCGCCAATTTAACGGCCGGTAGGGCCTCATTCAGGAATTCGTTCACACGCGCTAACTCTGCGGCAGGCAGGTCCTGCCGCAACTCTCAAATGCATGGTGATTTACCGCGTAGAATACCACCGGCGAGAACGATCCACCAAACGGAGATCCAAATCTTAAGGTGCGATGCTCGGGCCTCATTACCTCCATTTGGCTTCTGGTCCAAGTTTCTGCGCCATCTTGTATGCCGCCAATGAGCCTCCGCTGCAACCGACGTATGGCAAACAGGTACTGACTACCTCAGAGACTCCTTGCCCAAAGGTGTGCGCTTTGATTGGCTCTGCAGTTCGGTTACACTGAAACACCCTTAAATGCACTGCGTATTAGACAGTAGACAGCTGACTATGAGCGAAACAATTCTGTCAGATTCCATCCCTTCGACCGCGACCGGGCGCAAAGAGGAATCCACTGAGGCCAAGCCCGTCTCTGGGCTTCAATTCGATTGGCTGATAAACATTCTGAGCGCGATTTTCGTCGGCGGGCTGTATTTGGACGGCTGGGCCCACAACCACGGGCGCGTGGATGAGTCATTTTTTACGCCCTGGCATGCTTTTTTCTACGGTGGCTTCCTGCTCGTGGCAATCGCGTTCTGTGCTGCAACAGCCATGAACCTGGCACGCGGGAATCCGCTGTTCCTTTCAGTCCCTGATGGGTATCGCCTAACCGGCATCGGTCTCTTTATCTTCGCTTCCGGCGGCATCGGCGACATGGTCTGGCACATGCTCTTCGGCGTCGAGAGAGGCGTCGAAGCCCTTTTCAGTCCTACCCACATTCTTTTGGGAGTCGGCATCGGCTTGATAATTACTGGCCCCTTGCGGGCAGCTTGGCGCCGGCAGGACACGAGCAGTTGGCGCGAGTTGGCGCCGGCGGTCGCTTCTCTGGGCATATTTCTGGCTGCGCTAACCTTCTTCTTAATGTTCTTCTTCCCTGTAACTGTCCTGCTCGGCACGACCGGAACAAACAGCGACTACTTCCGCAATGACGTGGGCAAAGTGGCCGGCATGGTTGGGGCCACTGTAACCGCCGCGGTGCTGGCCGGGCCTGTTCTCCTGGCCCTGCGCCGCTGGCGACTGCCCCTTGGCGCCATTTCATTCGTTCTCTGGCTCTCGATCCTGGGCGCCACCATCGTGGACTACGAACGGCCGATAATGATCTGGCTCGCCCTCGGCATGGCCCTACCCGCCGCGGCCGTGGACTATCTGGCCTGGCGGGCTAGACCGGTAGATTACCCGAACTCGGTGCACTGGCTGGCCCCGGCCATACCCTTCCTTCTCTACTGCGGCTACTACGTTGTTCTGTTGTCAACCGTAGGATCAACTTGGTCCGTTCACATGTGGACCAGCACAATCGTGATTCCGACTCTGGCGTGCTGGCTTCTCAGTTTCTTGCTCGTTCCTCCGCAGCTGCCGGAGCCACTTTCGTGATCCTTCCTGCACTATCTACCGACCAAATGCGGGAAATAGACCGATTGATGGTCGAACGGTACGGCATCCAGCTGATCCAGATGATGGAGAACGCCGGTCTCAACCTCGCCCTTCTGGCCAAGCGGGTTCTATCCATCGATGAAGATGAAGAAGATGTGCTCCAAGACCGACCCATCGTGATTCTGGCTGGTCGAGGAAACAACGGCGGCGGTGGCCTTGCCGCCGCCCGACACCTCCTCAACTGGGGCGCCTGGGTACAGATTGTAATGACCCATCCGCCTTCTGAACTGCCCTCCGGCCCGATGCGAGATCAGTTCTCGATTCTCCAAAAGATGGATGCACCTCTCGCCTGGGCCGAAGAGGGCTGGGAGCTCCCTCCCGCCGACCTGGTTGTTGACGCACTGATCGGCTACGGGATCTCGGGAGACCCCACTGACCGCACCGCTGACCTGATCCAGCTGGCAAACAGCAGCGTGGCCCCAATACTTAGCTTGGACGCGCCCAGCGGCCTCGACCCGAACTGCGGGCTCCTGTATGTCCCTCACGTATCCGCAACCGCCACCATGACGCTCGCCCTTCCTAAACGTGGTCTCCTGCATCAGGAAGCGCGGGCGGCCTGCGGACAGCTCTTCCTCGCCGATATCGGCGTCCCGCCGGCACTCTACGAATGCCTCGAAATGGAAGTGCCGCCGCTCTTTGCCACTGATACTGTCTTGCCTCTTCGGATTCAGGACAACGCTTTTCTCCTTGAGGAGTAGCCTGGCGTGTTTGACCTCTCTAACCTCGTCTTCGTGTTGAGCTACCTGCTCATATTCTTGGGAATCGTCGGAGCGCTCGTCCCTATTTTGCCTGGACCGCTGCTCATCTGGCTGGGTGCATTTGTCTGGGCTTGGGCAGACGAATTTGCCCGCATCGGCTGGCCGACACTTCTCGTGCTTGCCGTACTGACGATCATCGCCTGGGGCGCAGATCTGGGGTTGAGTTTTCTCGGTAGCAAACGGTCAGGCGCCGGCTGGCGGTCGATTGGAGTATCGATACTGGGGGGACTGATTGGCGCCACCCTGCTCTCCAGCGTACCCGTCGTCGGCACCTTCATCGGGGCCGCAATTGGCTCAATCTCTGCCCTATGGCTTATGGAGTACCGCCGCGCACAGGTTGCCTCCAGGGACGAAACTGGACTGAACACCGCATCGAACTCCTCAAGCCCGTCGAATGGACAGGAATACAAGGCCAAGGCAACGAGAGCAGTAAAGGGTTATGTAGGCGGTTTCCTGATGGCCATGGCCGTGGAATTCATCATCAGCCTGATGATGTTGTCAATCTTTGCCTGGCAGGCATTTCTATAGTGGGGTGAAAGCGAAGTGCGGGCAGTAGTTTTCGTAAACGGGGAAATAGCCGACTATGATGCGGCGGCGCGCTGGCTGCACTGCAATGACTATCTGGTCGCCGCTGACGGCGGTACGCGCCACATGGAGGAACTTGGGCTGTCGCCCGACGTAATTGTTGGTGACTTGGACAGCATTGACGAAGATCTCCTTGCCAGGCTCAAAGTGGAAGGCGCTACGGTCGAAAAGCATCCGGCCGCCAAGGACGCCACCGATCTGGAGCTGGCCATTGCTCGTGCGATCAGCGAAGGAGCCACAGAAATCCTGCTGATTGGTGCTATCGGTGGCCGCCTCGACCAGACTCTCGCCAATCTCCTGATCCTGGCTCAACATGACCGGAACGTGCCGCTTGCCGTCGCCGATGGAGACCAGCTTGCGCGCGTGCTTCGGGGCCCCCAACAACTGACGCTGACCGGCCCGACTGGCGGCTATGTCAGCGCCCTCGCTCTAAGTGAGGAAGTAACCGGCGTTACCTATCACGGGCTCGAATACCCGCTGGTGAATGCAACCCTGCGCCTTGGCAGCACGCGCGGCGTGAGCAACACGCTGGCTTCCTCACCAGCCCAGATCTCGATCGAAAGAGGCATCCTGCTCGTAACCCAGCAGTTTCCGTCTCCGACGACCTCTGAGTAATCGCGCCCCCTGGCATTCTCCGGCGTTCTCCCCATCGCAGCCCGTGTCCAACGGGCCGCTCACCCGCTTGCAACGATTACCCCTCCTTAGGAGTGTCGCCCACTTCCTGATCTTCGGCCGACCGCAGTTGGCTGTCTCTTTCTGCCGTCTGTGCCAGCATGAACGACAGCCCTGCCGCCGCAATCAGCGCCGCCACCTGGGAGGCGCGCAGCGTACCCAACAGCCGGCTGTCCGCAGCAAACCCGTCCGCGACCAGCCGCAACACCGCAAGTGCCAGGACGGCCTGGACCGCAAGCCTGCTCGGTCTGCGCCAGTTGCCCCAAAGTAAAAAACTGCCAATAATTACCATCATTCCGACAGCGCGGTAGAGCGCGACAGGATGACGAACCGCGGCTGCCTGAGACAGAACTGAGTCATACGAACTGCCCATCCAGGTCAAAACAAATGACAGCGCACCCGCTGGAACACCCGTCGTTCCTACCACAGCGCCGGTCAGAAAGTTCGAAATCTCCAACACTACGCCGCCCGCGAGCAGCCCAAACACAGCTGCGACCCCGACCGGCCTCGGCTCGGCGCCCACTCTAATCAAATAGAGGTAGGCCGCTACCAGGCTGCCCACCACCCCCGGCCACAACATCAAACCACCCGGCCGGATGCTTATCAGCAGCAACGGCTCCGCGCGATAGACGCTCCAGAACTGGACTGCATGCGACAGCCGGGCTACAATGACTCCCGCCGCAAAGGCGATCGTGCCCAGATTCCAGACCATATCCGGGTCCAACCGCAGACGCCTGCCCACCCGCGCCATGACCGACAATCCAAACCAGGCGGCCACGATTGCCAGGATCTGGGCCGTAGGCAGCGATAGCGGTCCTAAAGGTAGCGACGGATACACAAATAACCCTCCGATGCGGACCGGCGCAATGCCACTTAACGCAATAAACTGGCGCCAGACCTACTTGTAGTATAATGTTTTCGCTTAGACGGCAAACTTATCCGGCATTCGATACCGCCATTCACATGAACCTCGACCATATACGCAACTTCTGCATTATCGCCCACATCGACCACGGCAAGAGTACACTGGCCGATCGCCTGATCCAGCACACCGGGACCGTTACCGACCGGGAGATGAAGGAGCAGCTGCTCGACTCCATGGACCTGGAGCGCGAAAAGGGTGTCACGATCAAAGCCAGTGCCGTACGCATGATATACCGGCGCCAGTCCATCGGAGAGCCTCCGTCGGACTATGAGATGAACCTCATCGATACGCCCGGCCATGTTGACTTTACCTACGAAGTCAAGCGCGCCCTGCAGGCATGTGAAGGTGCCATCCTCGTCGTGGATGCATCCCAGGGCATCCAGGCCCAAACAGTCGCCCACCTCCTGGCCGCGATGGAGCTCGACCTGACAATCGTCCCCGTCCTGAACAAAATTGACCTGCCGGCAGCCGTGCCGGATGAAGTTGCCCGCGATATCGAAGATCTTCTGGCCGTACCTGCTTCCGACATCCTCCGCATCAGTGCCAAGGACAGTGTCAACATTGAGGAGGTGCTGGAGGAGATCGTGCGCGAGGTGCCTCCTCCGCGAGGGGACGCCTCCGGAAAACTGCAGGCCCTGATCTTCGACTGCCACTACGACCCCTACAAGGGTGTCGTGGCCTACATCCGGGTGGTGAACGGCGCCATTACGGCGCACGCGCCACTTTTCGCAATATCCGGAAACAAACGCATCGACCCTATAGAGATCGGAATCCTGACCCCTGCCCCGGTAAAGGCTACGCGATTGACCGCCGGCGAAGTCGGCTATATTGCTACCGGATTGAAAAGCGTTCAGGACCTCGATGTCGGCGACACTATAACCCTCGCCTCCGATCCTGCCACAGATCCGCTGCCCGGCTACGAACCCATGAAACCGATGGTCTTCGCCGGGCTCTTTCCGACCGACTCCGACGATTACCATGATCTACGTGACGCCCTCGAAAAACTGCACCTCAACGACGGTGCGCTCACCTATGAGCCGGAGACCAGTCAGGCCCTGGGATTCGGTTTTCGCCTCGGTTTTCTCGGCCTTTTCCACATGGAGATCGTACAGGAACGCCTTGAAAGGGAGTACGATCTGGACATCATCTTTACCGCGCCTTCGGTGGCCTACCGCGTGGTGACAACCAGTGCCGAAGAGTTTCTTCTCGAGAGTCCCGCCGACCTGCCCGACCCCAGCGAGATTGAACAAATAGAGGAACCTTGGTGCAGCCTGCAAATCTACGCGCCATCTGAATACATCGGCCCAATCCTTGAAATGGTGACAAAGCGCCGCGGCCGCGTAAAGAACCAGCTGTGGCTGGATACAAAGCGGGTGGAGCTCAGTTTTCAGATTCCGCTGTCCGAAATCATTGTCGACTTCTACAATGAGCTCAAGGCCCGCACGCGCGGCTACGCCTCAATGGACTACAACCTGGAGGACTATCACGCCTCCGACATGGTCAAACTCGACGTCCTGGTCAACGGTCAACCCGTTGACGCCCTGAGCATCATCATTCATCGTGACAATGCCTACAACAAGGGTCAGCGTATGGTGAGCAAGATGAAAGACATCATCCCTCGCCAGCAATTTGTTGTCCCCATTCAGGCTGCCGTCGGCAACAAAGTGATCAGCCGCGCCAACGTGAAGGCCGTCCGCAAGGACGTACTCTCCAAGTGCTACGGCGGAGACGTGACAAGAAAGCGCAAACTGCTCGAAAACCAGAAGGCCGGCAAGAAACGCATGAAAATGGTCGGCGCCGTGGAAATCCCGCAGGAAGCCTTCATGACTGTACTGAGCCTGGAGGATGAGTAACAAGGCCCCTTCGCCACTCGATCTGCTCCGCCGCCACAACCTTAACCTGAAGAAATCCCTGGGCCAGAACCTCCTAGTCGACGCCTCTCATCTGAATCGCATCGCCGGCGCCGCCGACCTCGAGAAAACCGATACCGTGCTGGAGATTGGGCCCGGCCTCGGCGCGCTAACCCATCACCTTGCCGAACAGGCCGGCCGCGTCATAGCCGTCGAACTGGATCAGAGGCTGATCCCAATCCTCCGCGCGGAGTTCGCCGACCGGCCCCACGTATCCTTTGTCCACGGTGACATCCTGGAGCTTAGTCCCGCAGAACTCATTCCTTTGCAACTGCCCGACACGCCTGACCCCCCTTCTGCGGCCGTGCCCTATAAGGTAGTCGCCAACCTTCCCTACTACATCACCAGCGCCGTCCTGAAGCACATTTTGGAGAGTCTCGCTCCTCCCACACTGGCAGTCCTCTTGGTGCAGCTGGAGGTGGCCCAGCGCATGGTTGCCCAACCCGGCGCAATGTCACTCCTGGCGGTAAGCGTGCAATTCTTCGCCCGCCCGCGCGCGCTGCACAGAATCCCCGCCGGAGCCTTCCTGCCTCGTCCAAAAGTCGATAGTCGTGTTGTCCGCCTGGATGTCCGCCCCCAGCCCGCCGTCCCCGATGTGGAACCATCCCAATTCTTCCGCACAGTGCGCGCCGGATTCGGCCAGCGCCGCAAGCAGCTTCGCAACAGCCTGAGCGCCGGCCTGTCCGCCTCGAAACAGGAAGCGGAATCCTGGCTCACAGCCTCCGGCATCGAACACCGACGCCGCGCCGAAACCCTCTCCCTGCAGGAGTGGGGCTTGCTAACCAAAACCATTTACGGAAAGCGACGAGCGAGGACAATGTAGAACTTCGCGGCTTGGTCCATCATCTGTCGCGAGTGCTGCAAGAAGAGAAAGTCCAGCGGGGAAGCGGCAGATCCGAGCAACCAGCAACACACAATCGTACTGCAGCGCAACGATCAGAGCCATCCGCCTAGGATTCGTCCGCGCAAACCAGCGGCTCGTGCCAATGGCAAAACTGGCCATGCAATCCTGTTAGTGCCGGGATGAACGGTCGTGTCTTCCGCGCATCCGGCTTGGAAGGCGATGTTGCGGTAAAGTTTGTCGTCCGTGACCAGCCCGACCGCGCAGGGCGGGAGTGGGCCGCGCTTACCATACTGGCTCAACATTTAGATACGCTTCCCCTGCAGCCCCCCTCCTCATTCGAGACCACTACCAACAACAGGCCATCGTACAATCCTGGCCGCGATGGCCGCGCCCGCCCCTGCAATTCTGTCGCGGCGATCTCAACATCCGCAATTTCATCCGCCGCCCCCATTCCTGGGCCTCCGTCGACTGGGAGTACAGCGGCTGGGGCGACCCTGCCTTCGAGAAAGCCGACGTTCTCGTCCACGCCGCTCACATATCGTGGCCTCGCCGGCAAACACGCCGTCTTTTAGACTTGTACTGCGCCCACAACAACGACACTGCGATCAGTTCACGGATCGGAGTGTATGAAACGCATATGCTGATTTGGTGGACGTTCAGATTGGGGCGGTTCTTACAAGAGGCGCTCTCAGGTAGAGTCTAACGGCTCGTGGAACTTTCGCAATCATGGTATGAAGAGCGACTGGAACTGCAAGAGCACTGCCGGCAGTTGGCTTCCAATGCGCTTGACGTTCGGAACGAGGTTGCGTAGACATGATCCCCGGCCCTTCTCTTTTCGAGCCGCATTCGATTACGATTGGCCGGCCAACCGCTGGATCTTGGAGCTGGTTTCCCGCCAGGAGACCTTGCTAAGCCCCATCTTAAGTCTCAGTGACTCGTCCTTCATTCCCTGCCTGAAGTCCCGGACCGCGCTCGTCCATCGCAAAGTCTCAAAACCCACCTGAACGCGGAGGATGCCCGCACGAGTACCCGCCTCCTCCAAAACATACTCCAGGTTGCGGGGGGTACACTCAAAGAGAAAGTTCTCAGGGTGGTACTGCTCCAGATACTGATCAAGTGGCCCTAGGAAATTGGTGGTCAGGGAAAGCTGTCGGTTCTTGTGAGCGTAGCGCTCTTCCTCATAGCGAACGAATATCGACGGTTCCTGCGATTCGGAGCGTTCGATGTCATCCAGCAGTATCTTTACCGCTTCGCTTTTCTTGACTCCGGTCTGTAACAATAGGCTTACAAGGACATAGGGTCGGGCATCCGGTTTCTTTCTGTCCCAAAGCCAGTCCTGACACGCCCGCATCAGCTTGCCGGCCTCGTTATTGCTCAGAATCAAAGGCAGAGGCGTCCTGACCGAATGCTGGACGATCGGTTCAGCAGGGTCGGTACCGATGGCTCCGACGCTATGTAGCCACGAGAAGAAGACCTTAAGCGTGGTGATTCGCCGCGACAACGTTTTCAAGCTGCACGGCCTGCCTCGTTCACTTTGCATCCATTCAAGAAAATCCTCGAGATGCTGCGTCTGAATCTCACGCAGGACAGCCGAACCGTCCATGAATGTGCGAAGTATCTTGAGGTCGTTGGCAAATGCCTTGATTGTGTTCTCGCTGAAGCCCTTTCGAACCATCTGTCCTTCATATTCGACGATTGCGTCCCCGAGCGGGCTGGTCGCCCTCAATGTAGGCGCAGCACTTCCGCCTGGATCAACCTCTACACCCGTTGCTTCTTGCGTCGACGACTCGCTCATTAGGTAACCTCTGGGTCTGATAACTGAGAAAACGCGGGCGTCTCAGTCAAACTTGCGTATAGCCACATTCAAATATATCTCCCACCTACCGAAATGGCAACATGGTCTATTCCGAGAGCGCATCCCAAAATGGGCGTAAATCCACCTATACCTCTTGTTGCAATCAGGCCACAGTCAGTTCCAGTTACACTTTCCGGCATAACAGACGGTGTCACTCACTCCTCATTTACTCTTCATTCTCTCCTCGCAGTTGTGCGGTCGGGCCTTCGGCCCTCCCTTGTGCGGGGGGATTCCCCCCGCAACGCCCCCCTTCCTATGCCCGACCGTCGTGGACAATTGGCACGGTCTAGACAACGACTGCCATTCGAACCCCCGCGCCCCACTGCAGGGGCAGGTCTTGTGCCTGCCCAGTGCCTCCCAATGAATGGGCGGCAAACTGTTTCAGCTACCGCTGTCATGAACTCCCCACCTGACCGTCTCCACCTCAAATATGAACTGCGCCCTATTCCGAGTGCGCCAACTACACGTGCCATTTGGGCAACGGAACGGCCGACCCCCTCGCAATCCCGCCCGCCATTTCTTTGACATGTTTTGTGCCTTTTTGTACAATGTCGTTCGGGTGGCGCATCCGTACGAACATCGTCTGCAACGCGCTTTCTGGTTGCGCACCCGCAGCCTACATCAGCGAAACGATCCAGTCTGGGACCACTGAGGATAGAAGTATGGCGGGCGACCGTAGACACTTTATCATCGCAACCGTACTGATTGTGATCTGTACCCTTCTCGTGTACTGGGTGTTGGACACCGTACTCCTCAAACCGGCGGCCGCGGTCGTCGAAGCCGGTCCTATCGACTATCTCTTTGACCTGCACATCTGGCTGATCGCCTTTCTCTTCGCCCTTGTAGCGGTGTTCATGTGTTACGCCTTGATTGTCTTCCGCTCTCGCGGCGACGAAGGAGACGGTGAGCACATTCACGGCAACGGCCTCCTCGAAATCATCTGGACCGTCGTCCCCTGCTTCGTGGTCGTCTATTTCGCCTGGATCGGTACAACCATGTTGATCGACCTGACCAGGGCGCACCCTGATGAATACGTTGTCAGCGCCGAAGGACGGCAGTGGAGCTGGCTCTTCACCTATCCGGAGAGCGGCGCTGTCACGCCCGATCTGGTCTTGCCCGTAGATACGCCCATTCGCATGGACCTGACGTCAGACGATGTCCTGCATAACTTTTGGGTGCCGGAGTTTCGTGTTAAGCAGGACTCTGTGCCTGGCATGGTTACGCACGTACGCTTCACACCGAATCTGATAGGAGAATATGTGCTGCGCTGTGCGGAACTGTGCGGTACGAACCACAGCGGTATGCTGGCCACCGTGCGGGTTGTCAGCCAGGAAGAGTTTAAGCTCTGGCAGTCGGAGCAAGTCGCCCAGCTGCAGGAATAATGCGCCTCGCTGCAACAATGAGGCGTGGCAGTGCCGTTCGCGCTCTCTATCGCAGTCTAGTCTCGAAACGCCTGGCAGGAGATCCTAAATGTCGCTCTTTACTCTAGGAATCGCACGCGGCCTCGTCGGCCAGGTACTTGGCATGGTCATCGGTATGCTGCTGACCTGCGCCGTGCGCATACTGCTGGGCTGGGAAGCCTGGGCCGCCGAACCCGCTTGGACCGTCGGCTCCGTCTGCAGTATAATCGGCTTCCTCCTTGGCGTCGGCTCGCTCGATGACTGGCTGAAATGGACCAAAGGCATACCCACACCCATGCACCACGGGCCTCCTGTTGATAAGCCGGCCTGGACCCGCTATTTTAGCGTCGACTACAATCACAAAGTCATCGGCGTTCAGTATACTGTATGGGGAATCCTGCTCCTCATGGTTGGCGGCACCGTCGCCATGATCTTCCGCACAGAGCTGGCTCGCAGCGGCCTCCAGTTCCTTGGCCTTGACCTCTACAACAGCTTTATCGGAATGCACGGGATGATCATGATCTTTGCGATCCTCCTTGGCGTTGGCGGCATGGGCAACTACCTCGTCCCTCTGATGATCGGTGCCGAGGACATGGCCTTTCCCCGCCTGAACGCCCTCGGTTTCTGGTTCAACGTGCCCGGCAGCATTCTGCTTTTGCTCAGCCTCTTTATCGGCGGCTGGGATGCCGGCTGGACCGCCTATCCGCCGCTGAGCGCACGCGGGCCCATCGGCTATCAGCTCTTCTTCCTGGGCGTCTTCGCCATCGGCCTGTCCTCCATCGTCGGTTCCCTGAACCTGTTGGTTACCCTATTGCGAATGAGGCCGGCGGGGATGAGCCTCTTCCGCATGCCCATCTTCTGCTGGGCCGTATTTGCTACCAGCCTGATCCAGCTCACAGCGACTCAGCTTATCGGTACAAGTTTCCTGATGGTCTCTGTCCAGCGAGCGATAGGAATGGGCTTCTTCGACCCTCGTGGACTTCTGGGTGAAGTCAGCCCAATGGTCGGAGGCGGCGACCCCGTTCTCTTCCAGCACCTGTTCTGGTTCTACAGTCACCCGGCCGTATACATCTTTGTTCTGCCCGGTCTTGGCATTGTCAGCGAGCTGCTGCCCGTCTTCTCCCGCAAACCTCTGTTCGGATACAAGTGGATCGCCCTTTCCAGTATGGCCATCGCCATCGTCGGCTTCATCGTCTGGGGCCACCACATGTTCGTGTCCGGATACAATGACATCCTTCGTATCCCTTTCATGTACGCAACGCTTCTCGTCGCCATCCCCACTGGTGTCAAGTTCTTCAGCTGGCTGGGAACGATTTGGGGCGGCAAGGTCCATTTCGATACGCCGATGCTCTTCGTTCTCGGTGCAATAAGTGTATTCCTGATCGGCGGGCTGACCGGACCGATATTGGCAACCGTACCCACCGATTTCCCACTGCATGACTCCTACTTCGTGGTCGGCCATTTTCACGCCACCATGTTTGGCGGCTTCGTCTTCCCATTCTTCGCCGCCCTCTACTACTGGTTCCCCAAAGTAACCGGGCGCATGTACAACGAAACGCTCGGCAAAATCCACTTCTTCATCATGACGCCGGCCTTCTGGGTGCAAACCCTTGGTCAGATGGGTGTAGGCGTAATGGGTATGCGCCGCCGCATCGCCGACTATGACCCAACCCTGGGCCAGGGTCAGATCGAGAACTGGCAGATGGCCGTCACCATCGCCGGATTCGCAATCGCTTTCGGTGTCATGCTGATGCTGTGGAACTTCTTCCAGAACGCGGAAGTGGGCGTGTCTGCAGGCGACAATCCGTGGCGCTCCCGCTCACCAGAATGGCAAATCCCCTCTCCGATTCCCGAACATAGCTTTCCAGCGCCTTTGAAGGTCGTGGGCGAACCTTACGACTATGGCTTAGCCGATTCCGGTTACGTGACAACCGCTTCTCCGGGCGACGACTAGCTGTCCACGTTAAGAACGGGATTGCCATCACTTCAGCGGAAAAGCACCGAGAAGAGAGTCCAAATGAGCGAACAAAGCCACACTAAACGCAAAACAGCCATCTATCGCGAAGGAATCATCGTCGCTGTCGTTCTGGCAATTCTGACCCTCGTGGAGTATTACGCCGCAATAACGCCGCCCTTTGACTCCTTCGCCATTCTGATGATCCTGGCCCTGCTGAAAGGCATCCTTGTCGTCAACTATTTCATGCACATTCGCAGCGTCTGGTCGGAGGGTGATCACTGATGACTGTTACCACAGCTGAACATGGTCACGAGCACGACCACGCTCTGGATGATCATCACGACACTGGTGAAGTAGACCTGCCTACCTACCAGGAATACACACGCCGCAACCGGCTCGGCATGTGGCTGTTCTTCGCCTCGGAAGCCTTCCTCTTCCTCGGCCTGCTTGTCACGCGCTTTTACCTCTGGCGCGGCCCCCACGGAGAAGTTATCAGGCCTGAGTTGGACCAGTTCGCTGGCCTCGTCGTCACCGTCGTCCTGCTTCTCAGCAGTTACTTCATGAACCGTGCAGAGGTCTCGATTGCTAACGACAAGCGCACTGATTTTCTTGTCAGCCTTCTCGTTACAGCTTTCCTCGGCACCGCCTTTCTCATCGGCGTTGTCGTCTGGGAATGGGGAATGTTCCCCAGCATCGTCAAAGGGCATCTCAAGCCAACCGACGGGGTCTTCGGCGCCGTGGTCTTCGGTATGACCGGCATGCACGCTTTGCATGTTCTCTCCGGTGTAATCCTGATACTCAATGTCTGGTGGCTTGGGCGCAAAGGCCATTTCTCTGGCGAGAGGCACTGGGGTGTCGAAGCCTGCGCGATCTACTGGCACTATGTTGATCTGGTGTGGATCTTCTTCTATCCGGCCATCTACCTGATTGGATCTACGATCGAAGTGCCTCACTGATAGCAACCTCGCCTTCGCGACGTTTGCATAGTATGGCCCGGCACTGACACATATGAGTCCGCTAACGAGAGCGCTCCTCCTTTCCTGGGACCTCCGCCCAGAGATCCTGGTTCCGTTAACTGTGATTGGAGCGCTCTATTTTTTCGGATGGATGAGACTGCGGCGGCGCAGTCACGGCCGCTTTGCAAATCGTTGGCGCCTTGCTTCATACATCGGTGGCATCTTAATCCTGGCGCTGGCGCTGCTCTCCCCAATCGCCGTACTGAGCGGCCAGCTGTTTTCCATCCACATGGTGCAGCATCTTCTGCTGATGATGGTTGCTCCACCGCTTCTTCTGCTGGCAAACCCTTTTCCGACCTTTCTGTGGGCCTTGCCCACACGGCTTCGCATAGCCGTCGCCTCCGCCTTTCGCCGCCTGTCAGTCTGGTTGGCCGCGGACACCTTCTTAGGCCGAATCCTTCTCAAAGCCCTTGCACCTGCCACAGCCTGGATGCTCTACGTCCTCATCTTCTTCGCTTGGCACGATGGTAAGGCTTACAGTCTCGCTCTGCGCTTTGGCGCCTTGCACGGGTTGGAGCACTTCACCTTCGTCGGTGCGGCGCTTCTCTTCTGGTGGCACGTCACCGGTGCCGCGCCGCGCTTCCACCCGAAGCCCGCCCAATGGCTGCGCGTCGCCTATGTGCTGGCTATGATCCCGCCAAACATGCTGCTTGGCGTAACCCTTTCTTTCGCCGAAACGCCCATCTACCCCTACTATGAATCCCTGCCCCGTCTGTACGGCCTCAGCGTCATGGATGATCAGGTATGGGGTGGACTCATCATGTGGATTCCCGGCAGCATGATGTACGTGATCGCGGCGCTGGCTCTGCTGGCCCGCCTGCTCTCGAGCGCAGAACAAAGTGCGCGCATCCGAAACCCGCATCCGCCGGTGATGGGATTGGCACAGCCCCCCAACCGCGGCGGCCCGACAGCCCTGGCCTGTGGCTAGTCCTTGTCCCGCGTTCAATCGGCGCCCGGAGGACGAGCAGCACCGTCCAATCAGCAGGCCTCCTGAGACTACTGGACTCCTTCATGTGTTTGACCAGATACAAGCCTCTCGCAGCAACTACCTTGTTCTTGATGCTATTTGGTATCCTCCCGCCGTTGCCTCTGCTGGCTCACGGTGGCATCGGCGTACAGCACCTGAATAACGTCCCTGCCGGACCGTTCCGGGTCTATGTCTGGTCCGACCCCGAGCCGCCAGAGGTAGGGGAATACCACGTAACCATCGCCTTGACCGAGAACATTGAAGGAGACTCTACCGGCCTGGCCGGCGGTCCTGTGCTCGATGCAGCGGTTACTGTCGAGCTTGTGCACCAGGACAGCGGCGAAACCCTCAGCGCATCGGCCACCCACGAAGACGCACTCAACAAGCTGTTCTACGTAGCCTCCTTTGAACCGGCTCGACAGGGAAATTGGTCAGTGCAGATCAGTATCGTCCCGCCCGGCTGTGAAGGAGTAAGCAGCAACGGGGACCAACAAGGCGGCGACTCCGTCCTACCCTGCGAGCCCGAACAGATCGTGAGTTTTCAAGATGAGATTCTCCCCAAAGCCTTTCCTTGGCGTGCACTAATAGGCGGACTTATTTCCATTCTGTTGATGTTGGGCGCGGTCGTCCTCTATTGGGCAACTAAGCCGCCCGCCGAATTCGAAGAGACCGCACCTGTCAAGCAACACGATCCGGCGCCCGCCGGAGGGCCCCCATAATGGTCGGGCTGCCCGAAACCCGTTCGGGGCGCCGTCGCCCAATTCGGGATCTTCAGCAGCGGCTGCTCGATGTGAGAAACGCTGGCTCTTCAGCCCGTGAGATCGGAACTACCCTGTCTCTCCTCTTCGGCCGGCGCTGGTGGTGGAAAACTCTCATCCTTCTTCTGGCGATGGCCACAATGGCCTCCCTCGGATTCTGGCAGCTCGACCGTCTGGATCAAAGGCGAGCGTTTAATCAGCAACGTCAAGCCGCGCTGGCGGCGTCTCCGATTGAGCTCACCGGTGCGCCTCTTCCCCAGGGTGATCTGCGCGACCGCCAAGCCACGGCGCAAGGCAAATTCGACTTTGCTCGACAAGTGGCAATCCGCAATCAAAGCTACAACGGCCAACCCGGATACCACCTTGTGACCCCCCTTCTCATCGCAGGTTCCGATCAGGCCGTCCTGGTCAATCGCGGCTGGATTCCGGTCGACAAAGTCGACCCCGCCACTTGGCACATTCTCGATGAACAGCAGAGCGGCCCGCTATATGGAATCCTTCAACCGACTCGTCGTCGTCCTGATGGCACGGTATCGGCAAGACCCCAGGACACGGTTACCGGCTGGTACCGTCTCGACATAGAAGCCATCGAACAGACCTTGCCTTACCCGTTGCTGCCAGTTGTCCTCCAACTGACGCCTGGTAACGTCGAAACTCTCAACGCAGGTCGCACGCGTGCCTCAGGCGATCCAGCAGATCTTCCCCATCGCATTGAACCCGATATCTCGTTTTCCGAAGGCAACCACTTCAGCTACGCTCTCCAATGGTTCGGCTTCGCCATAATCGCGGCCGTCGTCTACATCTCCATTGTCCGCAGGTCGGAAGTCCGCGTTGCCTCACCATGAAAAATGCCTTGCGACGACCAGGACAGGCCGGCTGGCAGTATGAAACCGGGCGAGATTCGGAGGAACGTGTTCAGGCTGCTACCGCGCCCTATATCGCTGTTTTCCTCCAGTTCGAGTGCGTCGCGTGAGCAACAACCGTAAACTCGTCGTCGTCGCCATAATCTCAGCCTCCCTGGCTGTGATGATCAGTTCCGGAATCCGGTCCAGCTTCGGCCTCTTCTTAACCCCAATCACGGAAACCCTCGGCACCGGGCGCGAAAACTTGAGCATCGCTTTCGCCGTCAACAACCTGGTCTTCGGCTTGCCCCTGGTTGGCCTTCTTTCGGATAGGTTCGGCCCGCGGCAAGTGGTCATCTTAGGTTCGGTCCTGTACGCCGGTGGTCTCGTTCTGGTAACAATCATCACAACGACCATAGGGCTGGTTTTTTCATTCGGTTTGCTGGTGGGAATCGGCCTCAGCGCCACCTCTTTTGTCGTCGTATTGGGGGCCGTGGCCCAATTGGTCACAGAAGACCAACGTAGCCGGGTATTCGGCCTGATCACCGCAATGGGTTCCGCAGGGATGTTCGTGGTCCCTCCCTTGGCCCAACTGCTTCTGTCCGGTCTTGGCTGGCAAGGCGCTGTATACGTCCTTGCGGCAGTCCCCGCAATCGTCGCATTGATGGCATTCGGGCTTCCACGTAGGCCCGGTACACAACTGCATGGGGCGCAACAGCCGCACGTTGACGAGTCCTTCCGCAATGTCCTGGAAAAAGCCGCGCGCCATCGCGGTTTTCTTCTCCTGACAACCGGTTTCTTCGTATGCGGATTCCATGTCGCCTTCATCGGCGCGCATTTGCCCGCCTACCTGGGCGACAAAGGACTGCCGGAATTCGTTGCCGCCGGAGCACTGGCGCTGGTAGGGGCTTTCAACATACTGGGGTCCATGACTTTCGGCTGGTTGGGCGACCGCTTCTCGCGCAAATATATGCTGAGCCTTATCTATCTGGGAAGGGCAGTGGTCATCCTTCTCTTTCTGATCACGCCCGTCACCCGTACTTCTGCCCTGGTCTTCGGAGGGGCGATTGGTCTTCTCTGGCTCGCTACAGTACCGCTAACTAGTGGCATAGTCGCCCACTTTTTTGGAGCCCGCTTTCTCTCCACGCTCTATGGTATTGCCTTCTTCAGCCATCAGATAGGCGCCTTTATTGGCGTGTGGCTGGGAGGACGATTCTATGACGCCATAGGCTCTTACACACCCATGTGGATCGCAGGTATCGCACTTGGCGTATTCGCAGCTCTTGTTCACCTGCCGATTCCAGAACGCTCCGAAATGTCTAGCGTCCCTGCAGCCGCCGACTGAACCAACCTGAATTGCAAGCGCTCAAAACGCGAACAGGCAGCTGAGAGCTTGATCATCCAGTACTCAAACTGCAACAAGGGAAATTAATGACTACCGTTCAACCGCAACGTGCCGGGTTCTCTGTTCAACGCCTCTCCCGCGTCGACGGGCTGCTGGAGCGCTACGTGCAAGGCGGTCATTTGGCCGGAGCCACTGGACTGGTCTATCGCAAGGGTCAGATTGCCTACCGCAATGCCATCGGCCTGCGGGAGCTGGAGACAGGTCTTCCAATGACTGAGGATACGATCTTTCGTATCTACTCGATGACGAAGCCGATTACCTCAGTGGCCGTCCTGATGCTCTCCGAAGACGGCCACTTTCTTCTGGATGACCCCATCTCGTCCATTCTGCCAGAATTTGCCGATGTCCGCGTCTGTACCGGTGATCTCGATAATCTTGTCCCTCCCGATCGGCCCCCTACAGTCAAAGATCTCTTGATGCACACGGCCGGATTGAGCTATGGCTGGGGCGACGACTCCCCCGTCGAGAAGCTCTATCGACAGACATTCCGCGACATCGAGCTTCATTCTCTTGAGACCTTCGTCTGCAAACTGGCCGCACTGCCCCTGCTGTATCATCCCGGCGCCCGCTGGCGCTACAGCCGCGCCACGGATGTGCTTGGCCGTGTAGTTGAAGTGATCTCGGGCAAATCGCTCGACGAGTTTTTCCAACAGGAGATTTTCGAGCCGCTGGCCATGCAAGACACTGGCTTCCATGTGCCCGCAGAATCGGTGGATAGATTTGCCGCCTGCTATTGTCCGCCTGGTGGATTCAGATTCGGCGCCGGCCTGGCCAGCAGAGCGGCAAAAAGACCAAGCCATTGCGAAGGCGAACGTGCGCCAGCCCAACCCCTGATTGAACTGTATGACGCACCAGCCACGAGCCGCTACACCAAGCCACCGTCATTTCTCTCAGGCGGCGGCGGTCTGGTCTCAACCCTGGAAGACTACCTTCGTTTCACCCTGATGCTGCTCAACGAAGGTACTCTGGATGGTAAGCGGCTGCTCGGCCGCAAAACGGTAGAATTGATGCGCGCCAATCATCTACCGCCCGACCTGGTTCCAATCGAAATCGGGGACGGCCCCCGCGCTGGACATGGCTTTGGCCTGGGAGTGAGCGCGCTTGTGGACCCTCCAGCCTACAGCATGCCAGGCAGCGTCGGCACTAACGGATGGGGTGGCCTGGCCACGACTCGATTCTGGATCGACCCCGTGGAGGACCTGGTCGGCCTCCTTATGACCCAATTCATACCCTCAGACTACTACACCATCGAACGCGAGTTTAGCCTCGCGGTCTACCAGGCACTCGTCGACTGAATAAAAGGTCCAACTAACTTGTCGGCACGCAAATTGAAACCAAAGTACACTTACAGCTAAAGCTCACAATCAAACAAGGAATCCCCATGACGACCCCTCAACCACAACGTGCCGGATTTTCTGTTGAGCGCCTAGCCCGTGTTGACACATTGCTGCAACGTTACGTCGAAAAAGGACAACTTGCTGGGGTCAGCGGACTAATCTACCGCAAAGGCGAAACTGCCTACTGCAACGCTTTTGGTCATAGTGAGCTCGAGACCGGCCAGCCCATGACCGAAGACACGATCTTTCGCATCTACTCGATGACAAAGCCGATCACCGCCGTCGCCGCCCTCATGCTGTTCGAAGATGGTCATTTCCTCCTCGATGACCCGGTGGCCGACTATCTACCCGAATTCTCCGATGCCCAGGTCTGTACCGGCGACCTCCAAAACCTCGTGCCGCCGGCCCGTCCTCCGTCCATCAAAGACCTCTTTATGCACACCGCTGGCCTGAGCTATGGTTGGGGTCAGGACTCCCCCGTCGAAAACCTCTATCGCGAGACCTTCGGAAATCGTGAACAGTTGTCTCTGGAAAAGTTTGTACACAGATTGGCTTCTCTGCCCCTCCTCTTCCACCCGGGTACCCGCTGGCGCTACAGCTATGCCACCGACGTTCTCGGTCGCCTGGTCGAGGTGGTATCCGGCAAGCCGCTCGACGACTTCTTCTGCCAGGAGATCTTCAAGCCGCTCTCCATGAATGTCACCGACTTCCATGTCCATGCTGACTGGATCGACCGCTTTTCCGCCTGCTACTGTCCGCCCGGCGGCTTCAACTTTGGCAGCGATGATAGCCACGATGCCGACACCGACTCAGACCTCTCCGATGACGACGATCAGGACAGCGCACCGACAATTGAGTTGCATGAGGCACCCCGCAACGGCCGTTTCACGCAGCCTCCTGTGTTCCTGTCCGGCGGCGGAGGCCTCGTCTCAACCCTGGGCGACTACCTGCGATTCTCCCAGATGCTGCTCAACGGCGGCGTCCTCGACGGCAACCGGCTGCTCGGGCCCAAAACGGTCGAGCTGATGCGCGCCAACCATCTGCCCCCCGACCTGGTTCCCATTGGGATTGGCGACAATGTCCACGCCGGCTATGGATTTGGTCTGGGAGTGAGCGTGCTCATGGACCTTCCAGCCACCAGCGCGCCCGGCAGCGTCGGAAACTACAGTTGGGGGGGTGCTGCCTCAACCCAATTCTGGATCGACCCCCAAGAGGAGATGCTGGGCATCTTCATGACTCAGTTCATGCCCGCCGGTTACTATCCTGTCGCACGGGAATTCCGTGTTGCGGCCTACCAGGCGCTCATCGACTGACCCGCATCACCCGCTGGATCAATACATGCCTATCCAAAAAGAGTCCCGCCTGCTTCGCGTCGCCGTCGTCGGCGCCGGACCCATCGCCCAAATCGCCCACTTGGAAGCCTGTCGCAAGGGTCGCAATACTCAGCTTTACGGCCTGTGCGAGGCCGCGCCCGATCTCCTGGCGCGCGTTGCAGCCATCCATCTCCCCCACCGCAGCTTCACCCGCTACCAAGATATGCTGGCCGACGCCCAGGTAGAGGCCGTCATCGTGGCTGTTGCAGACCAGTATCATGTCGAATTGGCCCTTCAAGCCCTGCAAGCCGGCAAGCACGTGCTGGTGGAAAAGCCCATGGGCGTCACCGTGGAAGAGTGTATAGTGCTCCGCGATGAAGTCACCGCCTCCGGACTCACCCTACAGGTAGGGCATAATCGCCGCTTTGATCCCGGCGTTATTCACGCCCGCCGCTTCATTCAGGAGGAGATCGGCGGACTAATGTCGGGTCAGTTCTGGTACTACGACTCCGTCCATCGCTATACCATGACCGACGCACTCCAGCCCCTTATCGAGACCAGTTCGAGCGTCCTCCGTCCTCCCGGCAACCCCAAAGCCGATCGCCGCCGCTACCTTATGTTGGGCCACGGCAGCCATCTGACAGACACCACCCGCTTCCTCTCGCAAAGCGAAATCATGAAGGTGCGATCTCGCTACTTGGACCGCTTCGGTCGCCACTGTTGGTTCGTAGATATCGCTTTCGCCGACGGCAGCCTGGGAAACTTGGAATTGACCGTCACCGTGGCTGGCGACTTTGAAGAGGGTTTTCGGATCCAGGGAGAGCATGGCAGTGTACGCGGCCAACTACCCCTCTCCTGGTACCACAAATCCGGCAGCGTCGAGTGCTTTTCTACCCGCAATGACCTCTACACACGCCCCCTTGGCCAGGATGGCCATGGCTACCGGCAGCAACTCGAAGGCTGGGCCGACACCATCCTGCACGGCAAGCCCCAATGGGGCGCTAGCGTCCACGACGGCCTCGCGTCCATGCGGACGATGGCCGCAATCGCTCGTTCCGCGGCCACCGGCGGCGGCTGGGTTGACCTCGATTCAGTAACAGGAGGGGTTTAAATGGAGATCGGAATCTTTGCCCGTACTTTCGAAGCGCCAACCCTTGCCGGCGTCCTCGACGCAGTCGCAGCCCACGGCATCCGTCACATACAGCTCAACACCAGCAGCATGGGACTCTCCGACATGCCGGACGGCCTCGACACGGCCGCCTGCAGAATGGCCCGGCAGGAGATTGACGCCCGCGACATCAAGGTTGTCTCCCTCTCGGCCACCTACAACATGATCCATCCCGACCCTACTGTGCGTGCGGAAGGTATGCGCCGCCTCGAAGTGCTGGCCTCCCGCGCAGCCGAGCTCGGCACAGATCTGCTCACCCTTTGCACCGGCACCCGCAACCCCGACAATATGTGGCAGGATCATCCGCAGAATGGCACGGCCGAAGCCTGGAAGGATCTTCTGGCCGCCATGGAGCAGGCGGTCGCGCTGGCCGAGAAGTACGACGTTCGTCTCGGCATCGAACCGGAAGTTTCGAATGTGGTCAGCTCGCCTCACAAGGCACGCCAACTGATGGATACGATGGATTCTGACAGGATCACCATCGTCATGGACGGGGCCAATGTCTTTCCAAAGGGGACGATCCATCGCCAGCAGGAGATACTAAACGAGGCCTTCGACCTGCTGGGAGATCGCATCGCTTTGGCTCATGCCAAAGACCTGAGCCGTGACGGCGAAGCCGGCCACGAAGCAGCCGGCACCGGTCTGCTGGATTACGATTACTACCTGCATTTGCTGCATCGGCACAGTTACGATGGCGCAGTCGTTCTCCACAGCTTGACGCCGGAGCAAGTCTCCGGCTGCGTCCGCTTCCTGCAGCAGAGATTACGCAAATATGCGCGAGCCTGATTGCAAGAGTTCGTCCGCGCAATCAACAATCTGCTGCCTGATTCTGAACCGACGCCGCGGGGCGGCCTCGCCGGCCACTTGATACAGGAAGGGTTAACTAGTGAGTGCCCGAATGAGCGTTTCTGATGTCCTGGAGTCTGCTCTGTACGTCTTGGATCTGCAGGCGGCAGAAGAGTTCTACACCACTGTCCTGGGTCTTGAGCTTTATTCGAAAATGGATGGACGGCATGTCTTTCTCCGCTGTGGCGACCGCCTGGTTCTACTCTTCAACGCCGAAGCGACCGCTGTCTCCGCGGGCGGTCTAAAAGACGCGCCAGTGCATGGCGCCAAAGGCGAAGGCCACTTGGCTTTCGCCGTGAATGACCGCGACATCGATCGGTGGAGGCAACATCTAATCGAAAACGACGTAGAAATCGAAAGGGAGATAGGAACGAAGGGAGCTCGATCAATTTACTTCCGCGACCCGTCACGAAACAGTCTTGAGATCGCCTCACCGCGCATCTGGGGGATTCCCGAGTAGTCCCTTCATTCCCGCACTTATGGAGGAAATTTAGAATGGTGGCCAGCAAGTGAACTTCGACCCCACCGCCGGCACACTCTCAACAGCCAATTCGTAATGAACCCGAATTACTCAGTGCCCGGCCCGGTATTCTAGCTTTGAGAAAGAGAGAACTTTTCCCCCACCCACGATCGCCACAGAGGTTCTTCCCGCGAAACAATCTCAGCGGCATCCTCGCCGTAGAGATAAAACCTGAACGACAATAGGATCTGATCATCGAGGGGCCACACAAATAGATGCGCCACGCCAGTTGTGGGTTGCTCAATGTGTAGGATAACCTCCGTGTCGTCGGGAACTGTGTCGACCTTGCCGGAAAAACTCAGTCCGCCAGTCGGCGCGTCGAAGCGCTCGCCCAGCTTTGCGTTTGAAAACCCAAGTGCAGTGGACAAATCATTCCACGCTTGAGCCCCATCCGAGGCCGCGCCCATCAGCTCCAGCAGGGCGCAGGGTTGCCCCCGATGATGCGTCATGTATATCTGCAAGATGCGAAAGAAGGCCGGCCAGCCCGCCTCCGTGGCCTCGATATGGTTGTCATACTCGTCGGTGTCGACGTATAGACTGTGCTCTACGCTCAATAGGCACGATCCGTCGGTTCTTTCCTCAATATTCCAGTCCGTCGCCACCTCTGGGCCGCCAGGGATGAATTCGTCGCTCTTAACCGTAAAGCCTCGCGGCGGGTCCCACTCCGTAATCGTCGCCGTCGAAGAAATGCCCGGTCCAAAAATGCAGATCAGCTCCTTGGGTTGACCATCCGCCCCCCCTGGAAACTCGGATCGCGTAAACCATGACGAGAGGCCGGTCTCTGTGCCAATCGCCTGCCAAACTTCGTCAACTGTGCCTGGCACCTCTACTTCTACTCGTACCCACCTACGCCCGGACGGATCCACACTAACGCTCATGATTGCTCCTATATGCATTCGATGTTTCTTACAACATTATCAGAATCATCACGCAGTTTCAGGTCATCTGCAAGCAGGCACACCAGCACCCGAAGCAATGCCTTGCAGAATCTGCTGGAATGAAACTTACCGATCAAAGTGCTCCATTTGCTTATATTTGCCTTACAAGGTGCAAAGGCCTTTCACAGGCCGATAATTGACATCGTAGGGAACAAGGGAAACATCTCTTGGGTCTCGAAGCTATAGGTGGGCTTGTCGTGGTCGCATCGTATTCTTTCCCGCGAGCAATTTCAAGCAGGGGGCACTCTACAACAAAATGACTGTAGCTTTCCGAACAATCTTTCAGACGTGGGTGCATGTGTTGACCAGGCCGGGGATTGACGTATTCAAGTCCGAACGGCTGAAACCGTCTGCGACCCTCACCGTCGCGCTCTTGTGGATTGCTCTGGCAGCGACAGTTACCGCACTACTACAACTGCTGCACGCGCAACTTTTCCCATTTCTTCCGGTGGGCTTTTGGCCGTACTCAGTTTTCATGTCGTCGGAATTCCGCGCCGCCTTGGAAGAGGTCCCGCATGGATCGCCGATTCAGACTCTGTCTGGAATAGTCACTACACCAGTCGGTTTCATTGTCATTGTCGGCGTTCAGCACCTGATCGCGTCCCTATTGGGAATGGACCGAATCCGTCTTGAGCCGCCAGGAGAGAAACGTTTGGCGAAGTTTGGGCGCTACGCCTATCTGAATGCAGTCTTCAGCGCGCCTCTTTCCATTCTCACCTCTTTGCTCAGTTTTGTGCCGCTTCTCTATTCTTTCATGTTCTTCATGGTCGGCATCTACCAATTGGTGCTTGCCTACTTTGCCACCAGGGCCGAATACGGCCTTTCCCGTGGTCGAGTGATTGTCGTTATCCTCGCAGGTCCGCTGATCGCCGGGGGCGGGACGGGGCTTCTGAGTAGTGTCTCGTACTTCCTTGGCGCTCCCAACTAAATCACATCACCGGGAGAGTCTACTGGCCGATTGCGCACCTTGCTTCCTCAACTGTAAACCCCTATAATTTGCATAGGATTTTTCAGAACTATTGTCCTAGATCAGACCTGCGGTCCCCCAGTCCCAGTGTGGGAAACCCCGTTCACGATATCCTAAGGAGATACCTATGGACATCCAGTCGATCTACCAAACGTGGTTGAAGGTATTGACCAAACCTGGCGAAGAAATCTTCGCCGCCGAACGCGAAAAGTCCTCGGCTACTCTCTCGACCGCGCTCCTGTGGGTCTTCGCTGCCTCGGTAATAGCGGCGCTGCTTGGTGTGCTCCAATCCAGAATCTTCTCGACGGCCATGGGCGGGTTCGATCAGGTTTTGGAATTAATGCCGCCTGAATTTCAGGATGAAATCGGGTCTTCCGTGTCAGACGGCACGCCCGGGGGTCCTGCCTTTAGCATCAGTTTCATTTTCTTCGGCCCACTCCTCTTCCTGATTGGCACCGGTATCTACCACGTGCTCGCCTCCCTGTTGGGAGGGCGTGGTGGTCAGTACGGTCGCTATGCCTATCTCTATTCCACCTTTTCCGCGCCGCTGATGATTATTACTTCTATTCTCGGATTCATACCGGTACTCGGTGGCTGTGTTAGCGCTATCCTGGGGGTCTATCAGATCGTCCTCGCCTACTATGCCACCAAGGTAGAATACGGCCTGACTCAAGGCAGGGCCATAATCGTGGTTGTCGCCCCGCTCCTGCTTGGGCTTTTCCTGGTGGCTTGCCTGGCAATTGTTGCTTTCGGCGCCATCATCTCCATATTGAGAGACTTTACATGACCATCATCGACGCCCACAACCACCCTGACTGGCACGGTCATGACCTGCCAAAATTCCTCGCCAACATGGACCGTTTCAGCATCGATAAGACCTGGCTCCTGACCTGGGAGTGCCTGCCCGATGAGTACAACCCGGCCAGCTACTTCAAGGCGATGCACTTTGGCGATGGCAGCGATTATCCAGTCCCCTTTGAGTCCTGTCTGCGCTACAAACAGGCCGCCCCGGATCGCTTCATTCTCGGCTATGCGCCCGACCCCCGTCGCCCCGAAGCCATCGATCAGCTCCACGCAGCCATCGAGATCCACGGCGTGCAGGTCTGCGGCGAAATCAAGCTGCGCATGCTCTACGATAACCCCGACGCGTTGCGGCTGTTCCGTTTCTGCGGCGAAAAGGGGTTACCTATAACATTCCACATCGACTATCCCATCCCAACCGGCCGCAATTATCCCCGCACTGACTGGTGGTATGGCGGCACCATCGACGCCTTCGAGCGCGCCCTGCAAGCCTGCCCCGAAACCGTCTTCATCGGCCACGCACCCGGCTTTTGGGCCCACATATCAGGCGACGACCAGTACGACAAGGTCGGTTACCCAAAGGGCCCTGTGCTGCCCGGCGGTAGGCTGTTCCACCTCTTCCGCACCTATCCCAACCTCTACGCTGACCTCTCCGCCGGATCCGCCTACACCGCGCTCACACGGGATTTCAGCCAGCTCGAGAACTACCCGTTCTCTTCAGGCAGCGGTCCAACGGCCGAGCCGTTCCTCCTCGAATTCCAGGACCGGCTCCTCTTCGGACGCGACTTCTTCGACGACCGCATGCAAATGCTGCTCAACAACCTGGACCTGCCCGCAGAAGTACGCAGCAAGATCTTCTACGCCAACGCCGAACGTCTTCTGGCGTAGAGTCAAGACTCTCGCCGCACGAGAGCACTATTCTTTTCCGTTAAAACCTGCTAAGGAAGTTGTGGGACTGAGAAGATCAACTGAGGAGCCCGCGGGGAGGGTTCACCCTTGGTTGTTCAAAGTTTCTGCTGCGCCCAAGGCTCCTGCCATCAACTGTCGGTAGCGCTCCGCATCCACTTTGGTGACAACGTCCACATCGGTCCACTTTCCTTCTCTCTCAAAACCGTCGGTCACGAAACGCCTGTCAAAGACGGTTGCGCCGCGCGTCGCGCCCCTTGAAAGCTCGACCAACATCGATCGACGCTCCACCATTGCGCCCTCTGGGTCGATTACCGTCGCCACCGTCCCGGCATCGCCGATAAGAGAAAAGTCGTGTCCAAAGAATCGGCAGTAGTGCAGGGCGATGCCCCCCGCTATACGCGCCCCCGCGCTCGCCGAAGTCGATAAGCGCTCCGCTTCCTCTTTCGTAAACCACACCGTCATGAACGGGTCCAACGGGTAAAGCGTAACAGGCAACCCGCTCTGAAGGACGATAGCTGCCGCCTCCGGATCGTAGCAAACGTTGAACTCCCCCGCCGGCGTCGTATTGCCGGGCGCGACATAAGTCCCCCCCATCACGTACAGCCGTTCGATCTTTTCCCCAATGCGCGGATACAGGCGCAGCAGCATCGCAATATTCGACAGCGGAGCCAGGCAAATCAAAGTCATTGGCTCGCCAGCGTCGCTTAGAGTCTGCCGTAGAAAATCAACCGCGTGAACGTCGGCCCTGCTGCGCTGTGGCGACGGCAAGCCGAGATCCCCCATCCCGTCACTCCCGTGCAACTGCGGGGCTGGCAAACCGGGATCAAGAATCGGCCTGTCCATCCCTGCGACAACGCGAACCGGCGGCGCATCGATAGCGTCCAGGAGCGTCAGAGTATTCGCGACCACCTGTTCCAACGCGCAGTTCCCTGCCACACAGGTTATCCCGCGTACATCAAGCGCCGGCGACGCCATCGCCAGCAGCAAGGCCAGCGCGTCGTCTCCTCCAGTGTCCACGTCAAGCAATACAGGGAGCGGATTCGGCATATCTGATCTCCTATCCTGCGGACGACGAGTCCATTCGCTGTGCCGAAGAAATGCTGTGCCTGCGCAACGCTAGGGCAAATGTCGCCATAAGCAGTGCGCCCAGCACCGGCGCCATCACAAGGCCTTCAAGCGCTACGTCCAGGGACAGCTGATCCGCTACCCAACCCGTAAACGTGGCGCCGATTCCACCCGGCCACCAGCCCAATCCCATTACCAGTCCCGACGCCATCGCCATGCCCCGCGGCCAAACGTCCTGGGCGACGACAACCGTCGTAGGGTATGTGCATCCTAACAGAAATCCTATCGCACCGGCATAAATGAACTGCAGGCTGCCGCCCGCCTGAATGAAGAACCAGTAAGTCGGCCCGAGCAGAGCGAAACAGGCCAGCAATACCTGCCAGCGTCCAAACCGGTCAGACAGGATTCCTCCGCAGAAGCTGCCCACCCCAATCAAGAGCGAGAGTACGAATAGCATCTTTCCGCCATACACGACCGAAAAGCCCTTGTCCTCCAGCAATGTCGGCAGATAGGTCGTCAGACTCAACTGGAACCAGGCGCGGGTCATTGCAACGGCAGTGATCAGGATCAGACCCAGCAGAAAGCCCTGTCCAGCCCGCGACTGCCGCTCGCGATGCGCCTCACGATCCCCTTTGCTCTCCTGCCCCAGTCCATTCACCAGCCAGACTGCGGCCAAAACTACGACCGGCAGCAGAACGATCGTCCCCTTCAATCCCAGCAGTCCCAATCCAATCGCCAACAGAAGCGGACTGCCCGCCGAGCCAAGGTTCCCGCCGACCGCAAAAAACGAGACAGCACGCCCCCTCTTCCCCTCGTCAGTAGCCTTCGTGACTACCGACGCGCCGGCAGGGTGGAAAGCCGCAGATCCAAATCCTGCCAGTGCCACGCCCAGCAGCAAGACCCAATAATTGCCGCTGAAGCCAAGCACAGCCATGATCAGCCCCACCCACAGAACGCTCCACGCAGTAATTCGCCTTGAATCCAGCCGGTCGATGAAATAACCGAAAAACGGCTGCGCCAGCGACATAGTCGTGGTTCCGACCAGTGTGATCATGCCAATCTGACCGTAGCTCAGCCCGAACTCTGCGCGATAAAGCGGGAAGAATACCGGCAGATATTGGTGGAATAACTCCAGCAAAAAGTGCCCGCCTGCCACCAACAAGACGGTATTCGTCAGGAGTTCGCGCCTGAAAGTAGCGCGCGCGATGGTCTGAGCCTGCCTGTCTCTGATCATTGTTGCCGTTTTTACTTCTTAGCGCAGCCTGTCTGGCACCCGCCGCGAGACTTCGCGCACTATCGAGTTGCTCGGTCCGCGTGTCGGAGCGCCACTCTGCACAACTCCGCCTCGGCCGAACGCACGCAAAAATAAAGAGGGCATGAAGATCAACTCTCTTCATCCCTCATCCATGGCCATGATAATATGCATTTAGGGACTTGGCAACTTGCCTCACTAATTTCGGGGCACGATCAAATTCAGTCACAGGTCAGGTGAAAAGGCCACCAAAGAGGTGTCGGAAATATGTTCAATGTCTGTGCCAACTGCGGAGACTATCACGTCGACAAAATGGTAACCGTTTCTTCAGGCGCTCCTGTACTGTCCGAACCCGGCGGCCAGTTCCATTCGCAAACTGATGCGCGTTCAGCCCGGGCAACCTGCCCCCAATGCGGCCACGCACACCCATTCCTGCAACGCCCGCTCCTTCTCGTCGGCGGCGCCAGCGCCACCGGCAAGAGCGCTATCCTTCACGAGCTCTCGGGCCGGTTCACCGCTGCCGTGCTCCTCGAAGTCGACCTGCTCTGGCTGGAAGAGTTCAGTGACCCAACAGACGGCTATCCTCGGTTCTTCGAAACATGGCTGCGCTTGGCCAAGAATATTGGCCAAAGCGGTCGCCCCGCTGCCCTCTTTGGCGCCGGCCTGGCCGTTCCGGAGAACATCGAACAGTGCGTGGAAAGGCGCTATTTCAGCCAAACCCACTACCTGGCCTTAGTCTGTGATGAAGGGGAGCTCCGGCGGCGCCTCCTTGCTCGCCCCGCGTGGCGCAAGAGTGCCCAAGCCGGGGAGTTGGCGGCCCAACTGGATTACAATCGCTGGCTCCGGACTGAGGGCCCCAATCAGACACCAACATTAACCCTTCTGGATACGACCTCCACCACAGTCGAAGACTCGGCTAAAGCAGTCAGAGAGTGGATGGAACTCGCACTTGCGTCGGCAACGCTCGGCCTGGATTGAACGATGACCCCCTCCGACAGCCTATGGAGTAACCGCGCCTTCACGCGCTTGTGGGTCGCCCACGTCACCTCCGGCGCCGGAACCGCCATCACCAATGTTGCTCTGCCGCTTGCAGCCGTCCTCGTACTGGGGGCCACACCCACAGAGATGGGTCTGCTGGCTGCAGCCGGCTCCCTTCCCAATCTCCTCTTCGGACTCGTCGCCGGCGTCTGGGTAGACCGCGTCAAACGCAGACCGATCCTGGTCTGGGCTGATATCGGCCGTGCCCTGCTGCTTATAACCGTACCGGCAGCAGCTTGGCTGGGACAGCTCTCCTTCCTCCAGATCTGGGTCGTAACCTTTGCCACCGGTACGCTGACAGTATTCTTTCAAATTGCCGCCATTTCCGTCCTGCCGGCCTTGGTGGAAAAGAGACAACTGGTTGAGGCCAACAGCAAACTTTCCACCAGCGAAGCGGTTATCTCCATCGCCGGACCGGCCGCCGCCGGCGGACTTGTCCAGCTCTTTAGCGCCCCTAGAATCATCCTCATAGACGCAGTTTCTTACCTGCTTTCCGCTCTCGCACTCGCAGGCGTAGCCGAACAGGAGTCGCCGGCCCCCCGCAACCGCGCGGACTCCGAAGAGCCCGACACAGGGTTCCGTTCGGCCGCCGCATCTATTGGTCGCGAGGTGTGGGAGGGAGTGTTGGAGCTCCTACGAACACCACTGCTGACTACGTTGACGATCACCTCCAGCCTGGGCATGCTGGCCGGTTCAATCTCAGCGGCAGTGCAAATGCTCTTCCTCGTGAATCAGTTGGACTTCACGCCGTCTATCATCGGCATCGTCGCCGCCTGCGGCGGCATCGGCTCCCTGGCGGGGGCGATGCTTGCCGGAAGAGCGGCGAGGCTGTTGCAAGCTGGAAAGACGCTCGTTCTAGGTAAACTGTTGTGGATCGCGGGCACTCTACTGCTGGCGAGCGCCGATCTGATAGGATTCGAAATGGTTTCTGCTGGCGTTGCACGGGCGCTGGTCGGTCTGGGCAGCACCCTCTACTTCGTCAATCAACTCAGCTTGCGCCAGGCAATTACCTCTGTTCGACTGCTGGGCCGTGTAACAGCCGCGCGCCGATTCGTCCTTTTCGGCGTGGCAACCGTCGGTGCATTTATCGGCGGAGCCCTCGGTGAGTCAATCGGGCTGCGAGCAACTCTGCTGGTTGGGTCCGCAGCCCTTGCATTGGAACTGGCCCTGCTTCTGCTCCCAACGATCAGGCAGGCGAGAATTGAATGAATGGACCGTCAACTCTTCACCTTCTGCGTCCTCGGCACAGGGGAGAATTCCGCGCCATGTACCCGTATCAGCAGGGCTAGCGCACCCGCCAGCAACATTCCGGCGAGCAGCCAGAACAGACCCCCATAGCCCAGTCCGGCGATTAGCAGCCCCCCTAGCACCGGTCCCGCCACCTTGCCGCCGTTCTTGAGCGAACCGGCCAGGCCCATCCCGGCCCCAACCTTTCCCGCTGGCACCTGCTCCGCGATCAGGGCAACCGTGGCCGGGAAGACCAGAGCCTGGGCCGCACCCATCGCTACCGCCACGGCCAACAGGCCCGCAGGACCCGTCGCCACCAGAAGGAAGGGAAGTGTGAGCGCCAGGCAGAACATTCCCAGCGACACAGTCCTGAGATGGCCGATCCGGTCTCCCAGCCTGCCCCCCCAGGGCTTCAGCAGAATCAACGCACCCTCTTGTGCGCTGAAGAACAGGCCTATCTCAACCGTGGAATACCCCGCCGTTAAGGCGTAAATCGGCAGAAAGGTCTTGATGACATAGGTTACGACAAAAACACCCGCCTCCAGAGCTCCCGAAAGCCAGACTGCAGGCGTACCTAGCAGCGAGGACTCCCGCCTCAACGGCCCTCGGGCAGCGCGGATCCCAACATCCGTTGCTCCCGCCCCTTCATTGCTAGCCTTGGAGTCAGCGATAGCCGTTTCGTCCCTGCGTGACCTGTCCCCTCCCATCCACATCACCGGAACAAATGCAGCCATGCTCAGCAAGCCGATGAGCGTGAAGACCGCAACCGGCTCTAGCGACAGCAGCAGCCAGCCCGCCACCGCCGGCCCGACCAGGTATCCCCCACTGCGCGCCATCCCGAACCAGCCAAGCCTCTCGGCCTTGCGTTTACCGCCATGCTCCGCCACATATGCCACAGTCACCGGCCCGTAGATCGCCGTTGCCGTGCCGTGCAACAGGCGAATCGCGATAAGCTGGCCGGGCGTCTCGATCAGGAAATAAAGAAAGGGCACGCCTGCGAAGATCAGCGTGCCGATCAGGAGCCACAGCCTCCTCCCCATACGATCAGAGAGCAGGCCAAACAACGGCTTCGTCGCCATGCCGGTGAGCGTAGAGACCGAAACGATCAGTCCCAGCAGCGCGTCGGACGCACCCAAAGACGCAGCAAAGATAGGCAAGAGTGGCGTCTTGCCCATCTGATAGGCACTGCGTACGATGAAATCCGCAAGTGTGATCTTCAAGAGCGCAGGAGACCCTGCGCTCTTGCTGGCTGCCATTGATACTCGCATATCGACAAAGCTACACAACAACGGGAGGCACATCTGCCGCCTGAACCGCGGCGTTAAAGTCGGCTACGCTCTCACCCAGAATCGAGTCCAGTTTGTCAAACTCCGTATCGACCTGCGTGCTCAGTTCACCAAAGACATCATATGTCTGCTGTGTCGGGGCATCGTCAGCCGCGGAGATCACGCTGATGAGATTGTGTAGCTTGGCGTTGAGCATCGTCTGCAATCGCAACCGGTCAAACGCCACCTTGGCCTCAGGTTGAACCAAATTGGATTCCACCTCTCCTAGCTGTTCAGCAATCTGATCAGCCCTCTCTTTGACGGCGAACTTGGTCTGCTCGTCAGCCCCGCTGTCGGCAACCATCTCGGCCATCGCCGTCACACGTTCACGCGCCCGGCGTAATCGCTTTACCGCCTGATGTGTCTCAGAAAGCTTTGCGTTCACATCCTCCCACATGTCGAACTGGGCCTGCATCGACGCCTGGCTCCGATCCAACTTGGGATCGATATACAGTTCGAACTGTTCGGTCTGGCTCTCCCCAGCCACGGTTAGGCGCACCTGGTAGGTCCCTGGTGGCGCCATAGCCCCCGTGACGCTTTTCTCGGTAAACGGGTCGCCCGGCAACTGTTCGGCGTCCGCATAGCGCATATTCCACACAAATCGGTTGAGACCTGCGTTTGTGGAAATGTACTGAATTGAAGGAGCCGCTTCCTTCTCCTTTTCCATCTCCTCCTCAGCCGGTTTGGGACCGTAAGAACGGATCTCATTGCCCGCCTTGTCGAGAAACGTCAGACCAACATCCTCTGTGTCATTCGGAAGCGTGTAATAGACTATCACTCCGTTGGGTGGATTCTCACCCCCATCGAGGACGCGGCGCGTACGACCGCCTGTGTCGTCCTTTTCGTCCCTGAAGGTGATCAGCTGTCCAAAGGCCAATGCATAATTGCGCGAATCGCCTCGCTCACCGCTCACCGTCCACGGCAGCCAGCGGCGCAACGTTTTGCGCGGGGTGAAAAGCCGGGCTTCGCCTTCGTCAGAGTCCTTTATCTCATCGACCTGCCGCAGAGGTGAAAGATCATCCAGGATCCAGAAGGAGCGGCCATGCGTTGCCACCACAAGATCTCCTTCCTTCACCAGCATATCGTAGACCGGAGCAACCGGCAGGTTGCCCGGTATCCTCTGCCAGGATCCACCGTCGTCGAAGGAAACGAAAACGCCCGACTCAGTCCCTACATAGAGCAGGCCTTCCCGCACCGGATCTGCCCGCAACATGCGCGTGATCTCGTTCTGGGGGAAGTCGGCATCAAGTCGCTGCCAGCTTTGGCCGAGGTCGGTTGTCTTGAACAGATACGGGCTATAGTCGTCCAGCTTGTAACGCGTGGCCGCCATATAAACCGTTGAGGGATCGTGGGCACTCGGTTCGATAACTGTCACCAAGCTCCACTCAGGCAGGTCCGGCGGCGTGACGTTGCGCCAGCTGCCACCGCCGTCCTCGCTGATATGAATCAGACCGTCGTCGCTGCCCGCCCAGAACAGGCCCTTCTGATGAGCGGACTCGATAAACGTCGAAATTGTGCAATAGTGCTCGGCCCCGCTCGTGTCCAGAGTCAGCGGACCGCCGGATGCCTCCAACTTGCTCTCGTCGTTGCGAGTCAGGTCCGGGCTCAATATCTCCCAGGAGCTGCCCTCGTCTGTCGTCCGGAAAACATGATTGCCGCACGTATAGAGCACATTGGTGTCGTGAGGGCTGAAGAGAATCGGGAATGTCCAGGGGAACCGATATTTCATCTCCTTTGGGCCAAACCCGCTGAACGGTTCCGGCCACACCGTTACCAGGCGAATCTGCTTGGTTCGGTGATCGTAGCGCTGCAACGCCCCCCCACCGCCTGGCGAAGAGCCGACCGCGCCCACGTAAACGATATTTGAGTCGTCCGGCTTGACCGCAATGTAGCCGCTCTCCCCCGTGCCGGCCGGGTAGCAGTCGCCCCAGGGTATCGCCCCTTTCTCCGTCGCGCTCGGCACTGCGATGCTGGAGTTGTCCTGCTGCGTGCCGTAAACGTGGTAGGGCTGCTGGTTGTCCACGTCCAGATGATAGTACTGGCCCGTGAGCTGGTTGTAGATCGTGCTCCAGGTCTCGCCCCCGTTGAAGCTGACACACGCTCCGCCGTCATTGCCGTTGATCATCCTCTGTGGGTCCGCTGGGTCGATCCACAGGTCGTGGTTGTCCCCGTGCGGCGTCGTGATCTCGCCCCATTCCTTGCCGCCGTCGATGCTCTTCCACATCTTAAGGTTATTTACGTAAACGGTGTCGGGGTCCTGCGGGTCGGCAAAAATGTGCAAATAGTACCAGGGCCGGTTCAGCAAGTCCTGGTTATTGGTCAGATGCTCCCAGGTAGCCCCCCGGTTGTCAGACCGATATACTCCCGACTTCTCGCCCTCCGCTTCGACGATCGCCCAGATCCGGCTGGGTTGAGCAGGAGACACCGACACGCCAATCTTCCCCAGGATCCCTTCCTGTGGCAGCCCCGGATTGCGGCTGATATCGGTCCAGCTGTCGCCGCCGTCCGTCGATTTCCACAGCCCGCTGTCCGGGCCGCCGCTGACCAACTCCCAGAAGTGGCGATGCACCTGCCAGATCGAGGCATAGATGATGCGAGGGTTGTTAACATCCAGCGTCAGGTCCACCCCACCTGCTCTATCACTGACATGGAGGACTCGCTCCCACGTTTCGCCGCCGTCAGTGGACCGGTAGATTCCCCGTTCGTCGTTCGGCCCGAACGCGTGGCCCAAAGCCGCCACGTAAACGATATCTGGATCCTGAGGGTGAATACGAATCTCCCCGATATGATGGCTGTCGCGCAGACCCACGTTCTTCCAGGTCTCGCCGCCATCGGTAGACTTGTAAACGCCGTCCCCCCAGCTTACGTCCAGTCGAATCGTCGACTCACCGGTCCCCGCGTAAATGACATTGGGATCCGCTTCGGATACGGCAATTGCACCCACCGAAGAAACGTCAAACTGCCCATCCGTAATGTTCTCCCAGTAGTGCCCTCCGTCCACCGTCTTCCACACACCGCCCGCTACCGCGCCAAAATAGAAGACGTGGCTCTGAGTCGGGTGTCCCGCAACCGCGACCACGCGACCGCCGCGGGGCGGACCAATGCAACGAAACGTAAGGGCGTCCCAAGCCGAAGGTTCAGTTTTCATCTTTTTGTTCTCTCTCTGTGAAAGTGTATGCAATGTCGAAGTCACACCCGAGATCTGCAGGGGTGCTGTTTCAGGAGGGGAAATGAATAGGTGCCGGGTAAGAGTCGAACAGCCCGCTCACCGAGTCTCAAGTGCTTACCTTCACTCAGTTAAGCGCAATCGACTCCGTCCGACGAGGAAGAAAACGCCAGGACCATACCTCAAACGGAGGTCCGAAACGTATGGGTTCTGGTACTTCTGGCACGGGTACAAAAGTGGGAAACGGACAAAATCGCAAAGCGCGCATATCCTAACCGATTCTGACGCGCAGGTCAAGACCAAAGGGTACAAAGATTCCTCGAAATAGCAGCCATTTCAATTTACAACTGCCCCTCCCTACCTCACAGTCTGTTCCCGTCGCAGGTCTCCCATCCGTCGCAGGAGGCCGCTCGGACGGGGCGCGCTACTTGCAATCAAAGTCCGACTAACGCGACAATAGGTGCGGCACGTTTCAAAAAGTCGGCAACTGCCGTGACAACTACCACTCAACGATCTGTCGAAGGAAAAAACTATGCCACTTCTCTTTGATATGTCCTTGGATAAGCTGACGTCCTATCAGGGCACCAACCCACGACCCGCTGACTTCGACGACTATTGGGATGCCGGTCTCGCTGAACTGGCTGCGACCGACCCTGATGTGGAACTGGTTCCGGCCGACTTTCAGGCCCCCTACGCTGATTGCTTTCACCTCTACTTCACGGGGACGCGCGGCGCCCGCGTCCATGCCAAACTGCTGCGCCCCAGCGACGCTCAGGCGCCCCATCCCGCACTGCTCATGTTCCACGGCTACAGCGGCAATGCCGGCGACTGGCAGAGCAAGCTTGGCTATGTCGCCGCCGGGTTTACCGTCGCCGCGCTCGACTGCCGCGGCCAGGGCGGCGGGAAATCAATCGATGTCGGCGGCGTGCCCGGCTGGACGCTGCGCGGGCACATCGTGCGCGGCCTCGCGGGCGAACCGGAAGATCTCCTCTACAGGCACACCTTCCTAGATACCGCGCGGCTGGCGCAGATTGTGATGGAGATGGATGATGTCGACGCCGAACGCGTCGGCGCAACCGGCGGGAGCCAGGGCGGCGGCCTTACGCTGGCCTGCGTCTCTCTTGAACCGCGCGTCAAACGAGCCGCCCCCATCTTCCCCTTCCTGTGCGACTACAGACGCGTCTGGGACCTCGACATGGACCAGAACGCCTACGCCGAGCTGCGGGAGTGGTTCCGCAACTTCGACCCGCGCCACGAACGCGAAGAAGAGGTCTTCACTCGCTTGGGCTACATCGATGTCCAGCACCTCGCCTCCCGAATCCAGGCCGAAGTGCTGATGGGCGTCGGTCTCATGGACCAGGTCTGCCCGCCTTCAACGCAGTACGCTGCTTTCAACAAGATCAGCGCGCCCAAACGTACCGTCATCTACCCGGACTTCGGCCACGAAAAACTGCCTGACTTTGACGACATGATTTTCCAGTGGATGCTGGAAATGTAAGGGCTGATGGCTACGCCGCGTAAACCGCCTGCCGTAGGCCGCGTATGTAGCCGATAGCGTACAACCTGCCAATCGAGGAGTAGCCGGCGTCCTCGTTGCTGTCGCCCTCCATCGTCGGCACATGGTCGGGCCGCAGCACGCCACTGAAGCCAATGTCGCGATAGGCTTCCATACAGGCCAGCATATCCGTCTTCCCGTTGTCGTGGAAGGTCTCGTTGAACTTTTGCGGAACACCTTCCACGTCGCGGAAGTGGACGAAATAGATTCTGTCCTGGGCCCCAAAATGTCGGATCGCCTCCGGCAAATCCTCCGTCATCAGCGTGAAGTTGCCCTGGCACAGGCAGATGCCGTTGGCCGGGCTCGGGACCAGATCGATCAGTCGCTGGAAATTTTCGACACTGCGCATGATTCGGCCCAGTCCCCGAATCGGTGAAAGAGGGGGATCGTCGGGGTGCATCGCCATCTTCACCCCGGCCTCCTCCGCCACCGGCACCACAGCCTCCAGGAAGTACTTCAAGTTTTCCCATAGCTGCTCCTCGCTGACCTCGCCGAACTCGGTCAGCGGCGCATTGCGCATCACGTCGTAGTCAAATCCCGTCACCAGCGCTCCGCCCCGCCCGGGAATTGTGGTCGCCGTCCGCATCCAGCCGAAAATAGGCATCCACTCGCTGCACCACACCGGAATGCCCAATCGCCCCATGTTGCGAAGCAGCTCGCAGACCGTCTCGATCTCTTCGTCGCGCCCGGGCAGCCCCAGCTTTGCCTTGTCCAGTGGCGGACGGCTCTCCAGCACCTCCAGGCGAAAACCTGCATTCTCGTAGGCGCTCTTCACCCTGGCCAGGCTCATGAATCCCCATGGCTTCATGTCCGGGTCGGGATGGTCTATCGTGGACATATCCATCGAGCCCACGGCGTAGTTGACGCCGCACTGCTTGACGAGCGTCCACAGCGGCGATGGCTGCGCCGGCAGCATCTCAGCAATTCGAATCATTGTCTCGTTCCTCTTTGTCTTGTGAACGCGGGCGGAACTAATAGTCCCTCGGCGTCTGCCCAGGACATACCCCGCTCAGTGTCAGAAACATATCACAATACCCTCACGAAGCAAGTCAACATAGCACTCCCAACTCTATACAAGCCCCAGCCGATTCCCAAGTGCTCCTATCAGCAATACCTAATCGATGTCTTGCTACACAGCCACATTCCCATCGCTATCCTGACTAGCTTCCGAAGGGTCCATCTCTCACTCCTCACTCCTCTCCACTCTCTTCTCGCTCGTTGGGGCGGTCGGGCCTTCGGCCCTCCCTTGTGCAGGGGCTGCGCCCCCGCAACGCCCCCCCCCGCTCGCCACCGTGCGTTTTCTTCCCCAGCAGCGTGTCAAGCCAACACTGTTTTCCTCCCCACGTGGTCTCTCACGCCAATGACCGCTAACCACTGACCACTGATTTTCCCGGCTCACCCGGTTGGTTTCCGGTTTCACCTACGGTAAGATATGTCCAATAACCACCCTTCCCCACACGTGTCCTCAGCCTGCCTTCACGCACCGGCGCCCTGTCTATGTGCTCTTTGCTATTCAAACCGCGAATTGGGCCGCAGGGCATCGGGGCGCCGCGGTAGTCCTGAAACAGGAATGAATTTCCATTTCAGGCAGTTCAATAAGGAGAATACGCTATGTCCGATAACGAAACTGCTACCCATGCAGTCGCCACTCTCGGCGGAGGCTGCTTCTGGTGCCTCGAACCTCTCTATGAAGAGTTGCAGGGTGTCAGCCAGGTCGTATCTGGCTATGCCGGCGGCCACGTCCCCAACCCCACCTACGAGCAGGTCTGCGCGAAGACCACCGGCCACGCCGAGGTGATACAGGTCACTTTCGACCCCTCCGTCGTCTCGTTTCGTGAGATCCTCGAGGTCTTCTTCACTTCCCACGACCCCACCACACCCAATCGCCAGGGCAATGACGTAGGCCCCCAGTACCGCTCCGTTATTCTCTACCATGACGAGGAACAGAAAAAAGTAGCTGAGGAGATGATCCGCGACTACGCCCCCCAGATCTGGGATGCACCCATCGTTACCGAACTGGTCCCGCTCGACACCTTCTACGTCGCTGAGTCGTATCATCAGAACTACTACCGCGACAATGGTTTCCAGCCGTACTGCCTATTTGTTATCCGCCCCAAAGTCAGCAAGTTCCGCAAACAATGGCAGGCCAAACTGAAAGCGAGTTAGCGCCCATGTCTTCACCATCCAATATCGCCGCCTTTATCCAACAGACCCCGCTCGTCGACACACATGAGCATATGCGCCGCGAGGAAGACTACCTGGATGAGAGCCCGGACATCCTCTTGCAGCTATTCCAGAACTATGTCCCTGCCGACCTCTTCGTGGCCGGAGCCTCACAGGAGGCAATCGACAGACTGTTCGACTCCTCAGATCCCGATGTGGCCGACCGGTTCGCCTCCGTACAGGAAGCATGGGCAAGAGCACAGTTTACCGGTTACGGTGAGGCCGTGAGTATCATTGCCAGCGACCTCTACGGCATCAAAGAACTGACGCCCGAGTCTATCGCCTCCGCCCAGGAAAAGAACGCCGCTCTAAATCAGCCCGGTCAAAGGCTGCGTTTGCTCAGAGACGAGGCAAATCTGGACCACATCCAGACTGACGCCAAATCGATGACCGTCCGGGCCGATCAGTCCGGGCCAGATTTTTTCTTTTATGATATCTCCTGGGTCGACTTCTGTTCCGGAAGGCCCAATCATGAAGAAATAGCCCAACATACAGGTCTCGAAGTTACAGACCTGCATTCGCTGCGGCGAATTATGGAGACGATCTTCTCTTCCTCTTCCTCGTATGCGATCGCGGTCAAGTCACAGCATGCCTATAATCGCACCTTGCGATGGCAAGAACGCAGCGACGAAGAGGCCGCCAGAGCCCTCGACATCTATCTGCGAGACGGGGAGGAGATCGAAGAGGCCGCAAGGCTCTGCCTGGGCGATTGGTGCTGGGCCAGGGGCGTGGAACTGTGTATCGAACATGAGCTGCCGATGAAAATCCACACCGGCTACTACGCCGGCCACAGCCGCATGCCGGTGGATTACATACGTAGCGGCAATCTCTGTCCCCTTCTGGCAAAGTATCCCGAGGCCCGATTCGTACTCATGCACATCGCCTACCCGTATACAGAGGAGCTGATCGCGTTAGCGAAGCACTACCCCAACGTCTATGCCGACCTCTGTTGGGCTTGGAGCATCAACCCCTTTAGCTCAATGGAGTTTGTCCGACGCTTCATCCACGCTGCCCCCGCCAACAAACTCTTCCTCTTCGGCGGGGACACCGGCTACCCGGGTGCGGCCTTGGCCTACGCCAAGCAAGCGCGTGCTTGGTTCACCAGAACAATGCAGGCGGAAATCTCCGAAGGCCTCCTCACCGAGGGTCAAGCCATTGACCTTTCGCGTCGTTTTATGCTCGACAACCAGTATGAATGTTTCCGCGTCGAAGAAAAGAAAGAAGTCCTGTGCGCCGCCGCGTAGCGAACAACCGTTGAGGAGCCGAACGGAATGGCCGACAGTCGCCCCAACATTATCCTGATCATCACCGACCAGCAGCGCTTCGACACCATCGCCGCGCTGGGATTCGACTACATGGACACCCCCAACCTCGACCGCCTCGTGCACGAAGGGGTGAGCTTCACCAACTGTCACATCACCGCGCCCTCTTGCGCGCCCGCCCGCGCCAGTCTCTTCACCGGCTACTATCCTCACACCACCGGCATCCTCAAGAACGGCGACCGCTGGACCAGGTCCTGGGTGGAAGACCTCAACGGCAGAGGCTACCACTGTGTCAACGTCGGCAAGATGCACACCGCACCCTTCGAGACGCCCCTCGGCTTTCACGAGCGCTTTGTGGTCGAGAACAAGGATCGCTACCTCGAAGGCCGCTACTATTATGATGAATGGGACAAAGCCCTCCGCGCCCGCGGACACGTCAAGCAGCAACGTGTTCTCTACCGCCAGCGCGACGACTACAACGAATCCCTGGGCGCCTTCGACTGGGAGCTGCCCGAAGACCTGCATTCCGATATGTTCGTAGGCGACTTCGCGACCTGGTGGCTTCGCAACAAGCCCAAACCGGACGGACCGCTCTTCATGCAGGTCGGGTTTCCCGGCCCCCATCCCCCTTACGACCCAAGCCCGCGCTTCAGCCAGGCCTACATGGATAAAGAGTTGCCCCTCCAGGAAGTCACAGAAGATGAACTCGCCGGCCAACCTCCCCCCTTCCACGAAATGCGTGTCCACAACTCCGAAGTGGACCATGATTCGGTCGTACACCTCTTGGAGCCAACCCAAGAGCAGCGTCATCGCCAGCGCGCCTACTACATGGCCAACGTGTCGATGATCGACGAAAAAGTGGGGGAACTGCTGGCCGCGCTGGATGAGCAAGGCTACCTGGAAAACGCCGTCGTTATCTTCACCTCCGACCACGGTGACTGCCTAGGCGACCACGGCCACAGCCAAAAGTGGACGATGTACGACATCATCACCCGCGTCCCTACCATCGTATGGGCGCCCAGGCGTTTCGCCGGTGGACGCTCGCTCGACCAGCTCTGCTCCCTCTTCGATCTTGGGCCTACTATTCTCGAACTGGCTGGGCTTGAAACGTCTGAGGACTTCGAGGCAGAGTCCCTGCTGCCAGCACTTGAAGGAGAGGAGTGGCAAGGGCGGGAAACAGTTTTTGCCGAGCATTGCCGGGACGGCACGCTGCCCGCCGAATACATGTCGATGGCGCGTACCAAAGAGTGGAAACTGGTCCACTTTGTCGATGAACCATTCGGCCAGCTGTTCGATCTGGCTAATGATCCGGAGGAAGTCAACAACCTGTGGGATGACACAGCCCATGCAGCCCGGAAGGAAGAGCTTCTCCAGGTTCTTCTGACATGGCGTATTCGCAGCGGCCTGGCCGCCAAGGATTGGGCAATAAACAACCGTTAGAGGGAGATCAAAATGAAGATCACCGATGTCCGTACCATCTTCGTTGACCGGTATATGTTCGTGGAAGTGGAGACGGATGCCGGCATCACCGGCCTCGGTGAGTCCGGTGCCTGGGGTTTCCTCGAAGCGTCAGCCGGCGCCGTGGATACATTCAAACGCTATCTGATCGGCCAGGACCCCCTTCGCATCGAACACCACTGGCAGTACCTCTACCGCTGGAGCCACTTTCGCGGCGCCGCCGTAATGGGCGCGCTCAGCGCCGTCGACATCGCCCTCTGGGACATCGCCGGCAAGCATTTCGGCGTGCCAGCATATCAGCTTCTCGGCGGGAAGGTGCGCGACAAAGCCCGCGTCTACTTCCACGTCTTCGGCGAGACCAAAGAGGAGCTGATCGCCGGTTGCGTTGATGCCAAAGAAAAGGGCTTCACCGCCGTCGGGCACCTGACACCCTTCCTCGACGACAGCCGCGATCTCCCCTACTTCAAGACCCACGTCGACATGATTGAGGATGCCATCGAAACCGTCGCCGCCTACCGCCAGGCCGTCGGCCGCGACGTTGACCTCTGCATCGAGATCCATCGCCGACTCACCCCCAGCGAAGCCATCGTATTGGGCCGCGGCATCGAACCCTACCACCCGTTCTTCTACGAAGACCCCGTCACGCCCGACAACCTCGACGAAATGGCTCTCGTGGCCTCCAAAATCGGCATCCCCATCGCCACTGGCGAGCGCCTGCACAGTATCTGGGAATTCCAGGCCCTCCTTCAGCGCGGCGCCGTCCAATTCGTGCGCCCGGATGTCTGCATGGTCGGCGGGCTGAGCCACGCCAAAAAGATCGCAGCCCTCGCCGAGGCCTTTCACGTGCAGGTAGTTCCCCACAATCCCCTAAGCCCGGTCAGCACCGCCGCCTGCATTCAACTGGCCGCCTGTATCCCCAACTTCGCCTTGCAAGAGTACCCCACTGGCGAAGACAGACCGCCCAAGAGCGAGATCGTCAAGACTGCTCTGACCCAGGAAGAAGGCTTCCTCATCATACCCGACGCCCCCGGCATCGGCATCGAGCTGGCCGAGGACGCTGCCGAGCGCCATCCCTACGCCCCGCGCGCAGTCCAGACGCGTCTCCACGCCGACGGCTCCGTAGTAGATCAGTAAGCATGAGTCTCCTGATCCGGCCAGTCCTTCTGCAAAAGACGCCGTGACTTGACACATCGGTGACCTGTCATGCCTGGCCCTGCAGGACGAACCTCCGGATCGCCCAGGCCACTCCCTCATTATCATTCGTAGGCCCAACGACAGTGGCTGCGGCCCTTACCTCAGGTGGAGCGTTTCCCATCGCTACGCTGACGCCTGCCGCCTCAAACATCGGCACGTCATTCGGATTGTCGCCAATGGCAAGGACCTGTTCGAGTGGGATCTCCAGTTTTCTGGCCACGAATCTGAGTGCTGTTCCCTTATCGGCATTGCGGGGAAGGATGCACAGAGAGTGCAACCGTCCATCCGCCATGTAGTAAGTTTCGGTTCGGCACTCCTGCGAAAACTGCGCGGCCACTTCCTTCGCGGCGGCAATCGCCTCTGGCTCGTGAAGGAGCATCCGTTTCGGCTCTGCAACCAAAGCCTCTTCATTCGTCGGTACGATTACCAACTGAGTCAGGCTCTGCACGCCTTCCAAACCGGCTACCGACCCGAATTCAACAGGCCCGAGGGCTTGGCCTGCCCTCTGCCTGAAAAAACTGCGGTTTCCCACACTGGTGCTGATCTCCCAGCCATTGCGATCTGCGAGCTGGGCGACGGAACGGGCAACAACCATCGGGATCGTGTAGGACGCCCAAGTCGGGCCTTCCGGCGTAGCAAAAATCTGCGCACCGTTCGTGCATATCAGCGGATCGCTCAACCCCAACTCAGCGCACAGGCCGTACACACTGCCAGCATTTCGTGTAGTGTTGATGACGACCTTCAAGCCTGCCCGTCGTGCAGCTTGTAGTTCCCGCACACCTTCGGGCGCAGGAATGCCATCACTGCGATATAGCGTACCGTCAAGATCCACTGAAATCAGTCGAACGGAGTAAGTCCGAATCAATTTTTTCCTCTCCCATGGAATCGTTGAAGAGTAGGAACTGCAAGTCTGCACCCCTCTTCACAACCACCCCCAATCAACTGCCGCAGTAACTGATCGCTGACCGCTGATCACTGACCACTGCAGTGGGTGCAGTCCAGATTGGGGGTGAACTTTCGTTCACCTCTGATAGCGACTAACCTGAAGTCACTTCGCGACCCCGAGCTGCGCAATTGCCGTCTCCACTGACCACTGCAGTTCTGCGGTCGGGCCTTCGGCCCTCCCTTGTGCGGGGGGATTCCCCCCGCAACGCCCCCCTACACAATGCCGCGTTGGCGCCGCGTCGCCTGCGTACTGTCTAAGCCACCGATCGCCCACCCACGTCGTGCCGCGAAGCCGTCCCCCGTGACCACGGTAGGGGCGGCCCTGTGCCTGCCCACTCTCACCCCAAAATTGGACTGCACCCGTACACGTCGACATCGAACGCAAGAAAGTCTCGGCCCGTGTGTGCCAGGCCCTTACAAGTCTAACATCAATGTAAAGCCGTCTCAGTCCTCTCCTCAATCGTCAAATGATGTGAGGCCAGAGACTTTCCGGGACTCTCGGCTTCTCGTCATGCCTCAATGTAAAACGCCCGCATGCAAAGGTTCCCCCAAGGGCTAAGTTGCCACCCTCTTGAATCGTAGCTACAATCAAGTCGACCTTTGGGGTTATGAAATACAATTCGATTTCTGAATGAGATGCGCCACAAAATGGTGCCCTTGCCTCGTCCAAGCGGCAACTTGCTGCAGAACTCCTGCCCGTATGAAGTACACCATGAAAGGTAGAATATGGAAGCGTTTCCGAGAATTACTTTCGACCCTGCAGTAATGGGAGGCAAAGCATGCATTCGGGGGCTGCGCGTGACTGCTGGAACTGTCGTCGGACTCCTGGCAGCCGGGCGAACCACCGAAGAGATTCTGGCAGCCTACCCGTATCTTGAACGCGAAGATATCGACCAGTCCTTAGCCTACGCCGCATGGAGGCTGGAGGAACGGGAATTGCCGCTTTCCCTCTCGTGAAATTGAAACTCGTGGTCGATATGAACCTGTCCCCAGGCTGGGTGCCGTTGCTGGAAAGCCATGGGCTTACGGCCACTCACTGGTCGACCGTCGGAGACCCGCGTGCCAGCGACGCGGATATCATGGAATGGGCTGCCTCCCACGGCTATATTGTATTCACGCACGACCTCGACTTCAGCGCCATGCTGGCTCTTTCCCATGCAACTGGACCAATTGTGCTTCAAATTCGCGCCTCCGACGTACTGCCCGATAGCCTCGGTGAATCGATTCTAGCTGCTCTAATGCAGCATGGCGATGACCTTGCATCCGGCGCCCTGGTAGTTGTGGACGAAGGCAGAAGTCGAGTCAGGCTCTTACCAATCGTCCGCTGAGTGCGATCAAGGAGTGTCCTTCCTCCCAACAATTCTGAAAATATGTCTTCACGAGAATTTGAGTGGGCCCTGCGTCACTTTGCCCGCCCCCAAAAACACGTGTTATACTTGCCCGCAATATGAGAACCGACGCACGTGACCCCCGTATTCCGGATCCTTTCGCCATCGACGGCATCTCCGTCGGCGGCCTCCTCGCTCTTACTTAGCCCGCGCCAGGGAACTGAGTTCCGCATTCCCTGTTCCTGAGCGGGCCCAAGCAATAACTCGAGATATGGAACATGAACCGCAATGACGCGCGCATGTTTGCCATGTGTCGCGTCTTACTTGCTTACTGGACTACACATACAGCAAATAGTTAACTCAAAAAACCTCCGTGACAGGAGACTCATATCATGTCTGACAGGTACATACATTCAGAAATCGAGTCCAAGTGGCAGGCAGCCTGGGATGAACAAGGCCTCTACGACACGGTCGAAGACACCGCCAGACCGAAGTGGTACGCCTTGACAATGCTGCCCTACACATCCGGCGATCTGCACACCGGTCACTGGTATGCCATGACGCCCAGTGACGCCGCCGCTCGCTTCCGCCGAATGAACGGCTACAACGTCTTCTTCCCTATCGGCTTTGACGCATTCGGTCTGCCTGCCGAGAACGCAGCCATCCAGAACAACGCTCATCCCCAGGTATGGACCTACAACAACGTCGAGCGTATGCAGGGCCAGCTGCGCCGCATGGGCGCAATGTGGGCCTGGGACCGGGAAGCGATCAGCTGCGACCCCGAATACTACAAGTGGTCCCAGTGGTTCTTCCTCAGGCTGTACGAAATGGGGCTGGCTTACAGGGAGTTCGCGCCGGTCGACTGGTGCCCGAAATGCAACACAACCTTGGCCCGCGAGCAGGTCTGGGGCGAAGATCGCCACTGCGAGCGCTGTGACACACCGGTCATTAAGAAAGACCTGAACCAGTGGAAGTTCCGCATCACAAACTACACCGAGGAACTGCTGGACGACCTGGATAATATCGACTGGCCGGAACCGGTGAAGGTGATGCAGACCAACTGGATCGGGCGCAGCGACGGCGCACAAGTGACCTTTCTCACCGAAGCCGGGGACCCTATTGAGATCTTCACGACACGGCCTGACACGCTCTGGGGCGCGACTTTCATGGTGCTGGCTCCGGAGCATCCCCTGGTTGAAAAGATTACGACCGGCGACCGGCGCAGAGCCGTCGAAGAGTGTGTCGAACAGGCAATTCGCTTGGACGAGATTGCGCGCACCGCCGAGGACAAGGAGAAAACCGGGGTTTTCACCGGCGGCTACGCCATCAATCCGGTCAACGGCGAACGCATCCCCGTCTGGGTCGCAGACTACGTGCTCATGGGATACGGCACCGGCGCCATCATGGCCGTTCCCGGCCATGACGAACGCGACTTCGAGTTCGCCAAAAGGCACGACCTGCCGATTGTCCTGGTTGTTCAACCGCCGCCTGATAGCGAAGCCGGACACGTCCGCAGTGCCGACGACCTGGAGGCTGCCTGGCCGGGCGACGGCGTAATGATAAACTCTGGACCCATAAACGGCGCGACCGTCGGCAAAGAGGAAGGGCAAAGCGTCAAAGCGGCGATCGCCTGGCTCGAGGAAAATGACAAGGGAACTGGCGCCGTCAACTACCGCCTGCGCGACTGGCTCATCAGCCGCCAGCGCATGTGGGGCACGCCCATCCCCATGATCCACTGCGAGAGTTGTGGCACACTGCCCGTTCCCTACGCCGACCTGCCCGTCCGGCTGCCCGACGACGCGCAGTTCAAACCCACCGGCGAAAGCCCCCTCAACTATCACGAAGGCTTCCGCTACGTGAAATGTCCGCAGTGCGCAGGCGGCGCCGAGCGCGAGACCGATACCATGGACACATTCATGTGCTCCAGCTGGTATCAGTACGCCTACGTCGACCCCTACCACAAAGCAGGCGAGCCCCTGGCTGTAGACGACATGCCTTGGGACAGCGGACGTGGCAGCTACTGGCTGCCCGTCGACCAGTACACCGGCGGCATCGAACACGCCACCATGCACCTGCTCTACACCCGCTTCTTCACCAAGGCGCTGCGGGACATGGGCGTCGTCGACTTTGACGAACCCATGATACGCCTGTTCAATCAGGGCATCATTCTGGGGCCCGACGGCGAGCGAATGTCCAAGAGCCGCGGCAATGTCGTCAACCCGGACGAATACGTCGACAGATACGGCGCCGATACCGTGCGCGGTTACCTGATGTTCATTGGCCCATGGGAGCACGGTGGCCCTTGGGATCCGAGCGCAATCGAAGGCGTGAGCCGTTTTCTGTACCGTGTCTGGACCGTCGCCCTGGACCGGCCGCAAGCAAACGGCGCCGAGAATGCGGCGACCGCTGCCGATGTCCGCGGCCTGGAGCGCAAACTGCACCAGACAATCTCCAAGGTTTCGGAAGACTTCGGCAGCTTCCGCTTCAACACGGCCATCGCCGCGTTGATGGAGTTCAACAACTATCTGATACGGGTCAAAGATACCTTTACCGGACCGAACAGCGACGAGTCAGAGAACCGCATTTGGCAGGAATCTGTCCGCAACCTGCTGCTGATGATGGCCCCCGTCTTTCCCCATATCAGCGAGGAGATCTGGCAGCGCCTGGCAAATAATGGAGAAGCGGGAAGCATCCACCTCCACAATTGGCCGCAGGCCGATCCACAGAAGGCCAAAGAGGAGGAGATCACCGTGGTCGTTCAGGTCAATGGCCGCGTGCGCGACAAACTGAGCGTGGCGCCCAATACCGGCGAAGAGGAGCTGGAAGCGATGGCCCTGGCTTCAAACAATGTGCAGCGCTGGATGGACGGCAAACAGGTGCGAAAGGTCGTGGTCGTCGCCGACAAGCTGGTCAACATAGTCATTGGATAGCGCCATGAATGTAATTATCGACCTCTGTGTCGTCCCCATCGGCGTAGGTGTTTCAGTCTCGAAATACGTGGTCGCATGCGAGCGCATACTTGACGAAGCCGGACTCAACCATCAGATGCACGCCTACGGCACCAATGTCGAAGGAGAGTGGGACGAAGTTTTCGCCGCCGTTAAACGCTGCCACGAAGTAGTTCACCAAATGGGAGCGCCGCGTATAACAACCAGCCTGAAGATCGGCACGCGCTGCGATCGCCCACAAAGCATGCAGGACAAGATTGTTAGCGTCAACCGGAAACTAGGAAGAGGTGTCCAATGAGCGAAGACTGTATCTTCTGCAAAATCGTGGCGGGGGAGCTGCCCTCCAAACAGTTCTATCAGGATGAACTGGTAACCGCATTTCAGGACATCTCGGAGCAGGCGCCGCTTCACGTACTGATCGTTCCCAATCAGCACTTCAATGATCTGGGAGAAATGGGTGACGCCCAGGCAGAGGTCCTGGGGCGGATTGCCCAGGTCGCCGGACAACTGGCTGCGCAGGAAGGAGTAGCTTCTGACGGCTGGCGCCTCGTCACGAATATCGGCAAGCATGGCGGCCAGGAGGTCTTCCACACCCATTTTCACCTGCTGGGCGGACGTCCCCTCGGTCCGCTCCTGGCGCGCTGAAAAGCTCGAATCGCCCAGAAACAGATAGGGGCAAGGCGGTTAACGCCTTGCCCCTGAATCTTGCTCTTTTCGAAAGAACCCAACAGCCTGACAGTTCTGGACAACCTCTTGGGTCTCGGATGCCAACCTGCAGCAGTATTCGTGACTTTACTTTACAACAGCCATTGCTAGCCCATCCGGATACGGGACAACCGTGCTCGCAAGGCGCTCGTGGCTACTGAGCACTCGCGCAAAGCTGCGCATCCCCTGCACCCAGTCCCAGTCCTGCTTCTCAGGATCCACCAGACTCCCCCACATTTCAACGTTGTCGCCTAGAATGACCGTACCCGGCCGGCTGTATTGGAGCGCATAGTCCAGGTAGGCGGGATAATTTCCCTTGTCGGCGTCAATGAAGACCAAGTCAAAAGGCGCCTCATCTGCCAGGTGCGGGAGCGATTCCAGCGCCGGGCCGACCCGTACCTCGATCTTGTCTGCCAGCCCCATCCGCCGCCACTGCTTTCGCGCAAAGTCGGCATGCTTCTGCTCCAACTCCAGGCCAATCAGCCTTCCCTCTTCCGGCAGGGCACGCGCGATCCACGTCCCACTATAGCCTCCCAGCACGCCGATCTCCAGCACCTTTCTGGCTCCGGTCAGCTGCACCAGCAACTGCAGGAACTTCCCCTGCTCCGGCCCGATACTCATGCCCGGAATTCCCTCTGACTCCGCCTCCGACTGCAACTGGGAAAGGTCTTTGTCGTCGCTGTGAAACAGGTCGCGCAAAAACTGCTGATAGGGGTCGACCTCGGTCAGTTTGGACATCTGAGTTCTCCATCTGTGGCAATTTAATTCAACAGCGCCGTGTCCAGAGCTTCTGCTACCGTGCGTGCGCCGATGACTTCGATTTCAGAAGGAAGGTCGGATGTGCCTCCTCCCCCGTTGTCGTCCATTGCAGCCTGGCCGGGCAGTTTCCGCCTCCCCCGCAAAGCATGGCGAGGAACGATTGCTCGCCTGAAGCCGAGTTTGGAGGCCTCGTGCAAACGGAGCGCCAGCTGACTGACACTGCGCAGCTCGCCGCTCAAGCCGATTTCTCCGATCAGAGCAGCCTCGGCTGCAACAGGAACATTGCGGTAACTACTCGTGATGGCAGCCGCGATCGCCAGATCTGCGGCCGGCTCGCCGATTTGCAACCCGCCTATGACATTCACGAATATGTCCTGCTGACTCATCGAGAGCCCTAACCGTTTACTCAGCACAGCCGACACCAGCAACAGCCGGTTGAAGTCCACACCGTTCCCCGTGCGCCGGGGCTGGCTGAACGCGGTCGGGCTGGCGAGCGCCTGGACTTCCACCAGGAGCGGCCGGCTTCCCTCCAGCGGCACCGCTATGGCACTGCCTGCTGCGTTAGGCAGTCGTTCCGCCAGAAACATCGCCGAGGGGTTGGCGACCGGCGCCATGCCTCGCTCAGTCATCTCGAAGACACCAACTTCATTCGTGCTGCCGAAGCGGTTCTTTACCGAATGTAGCAACCGGTAAGCGTGAAAACGTTCCCCCTCCAACTGAAGTACCGCGTCCACCATATGCTCCAGCACGCGCGGTCCCGCAATCGCCCCTTCTTTAGTCACATGTCCCACCAGAAAAAGTGGGATATTGAGCCGTCTGGCCTGTCGCAGCAGATGGGCTGCACAGTCTCGCACCTGGGAAACCGACCCGGCTGCGCTGGCGCTCACGCTGCTATGGATAGCCTGCACCGAATCAACGATCACCAGGGAGGGCTTCACCCTCCCGATCTGTTCTAGGATCTGTTCCAGGATCGTGTCCGCCAGAATCAGAAGACCGCCCTCCTCCAAGCCCAACCGCGACGCACGCTTACCAATCTGATAGGCGCTCTCCTCAGCACTCACATACAATACTTGGCCGACTTTGCGCGCAACCTCCGCCGCCGTCTGGATGAGCAGCGTACTCTTACCAATGCCAGGATCACCACCCACCAGAATACCGGCGCCAGGCATAATACCTCCCCCCAGCACGCGATTCAATTCGGAGTTGTTGAGAACGATGCGCCGCGATGGCTCACTGGGGATGTCCGGCAATGCGACAGGAGATGGTGCGTGGAGGGGATCCGTGCTGCCACCCCCTTGTGCGATAGCACTATCGTGGATCCGGCTCTCCTCAAGTGTGTTCCACTCGCCGCAGTCCGGGCACCTTCCCATCCACTTCATTTGCGAACTGCCGCACTCACTGCAAACGAACTGAGTCCTGACCTTGGTCGCCACGAACACCAACCCTTTGTCTTACTATGCTGGCGCCGGGAACGTCTTTACCATGTCCAGCACCTCGTCACGCACTGATTCCTGTAGAACTGTATCTGTTGGATCTTGAGCGACCGAAGCAATCCAGCGGCCGATCTGTTCAAACTGGTCCTGCTTCATACCTCGCGTAGTTGCAGCAGGTGTACCCAGCCGGATCCCGCTTGTGACCATCGCCTTGCGCGTATCGAAGGGGATCATGTTCTTATTGCAATGGATAGATGCGTTATCGAGGGCTGTCTCGACCACCTTGCCGTTGATCTCCTCGTCATCCAGACTGTTCAGGTCGACAAGCAAGAGGTGATTGTCAGTGCCCCCGGAAACGCTGCGTAGCCCTTCCGACTGAAGAGTGTCGCTCAAGGTTTGCGCGTTATCCAGAATCTGCTGCTGATATCCTCTGAACTCTTTCTCTTGCGCCAACTTGAACCCCACCGCCTTCGCCGCGATAATATGCATGAGCGGTCCGCCCTGAATCCCAGGAAACACTGCCCGGTCAATCGCCCTCGCATGTTCCTTCCGGCAAAGAATCAATCCCCCGCGAGGCCCGCGCAGCGTCTTGTGGGTCGTGGTCGTGACAACATCGCAGTACGGGACCGGATCGGGATGAAGCTTTGCGGCTACCAGACCGGCAACATGGGCCATATCCATCATCAGCAGACAACCGGCCTCGTCCGCGATATCGCGCAAAGCCCGAAAGTCGAAATGACGCGGGTAAGCGCTTGCCCCCACCAACAGTAGCTTGGGCCGCTGCTCCAGCGCCGTCTGCCGGATAACGTCGTAATCAAGCTGCTCGGTCTCGGGATCCAGGCCGTAGTGGACGAAATTGTAATAGTGTCCGGAGCTGTTCAGGTGGAATCCGTGGCTCAAGTGCCCGCCGTGGTCCAGTTTCATCGCCAGCACTGTGTCACCCGGCTTCAACAAGGCCATGTAGACAGCTGCGTTGGCCTGGGCGCCGGAATGGGGTTGCACGTTGGCATGTTCTGCGCCAAAAAGCGCCAGCGCACGTTCGATGCCGACCCTTTCGGCGATATCAACATACTGACAGCCGCCGTAGTACCTTCGTCCCGGATAGCCTTCGGCATACTTGTTCGTCAATACGCTGCCGGCGGCTGCCAACACCTCGGGAAAAACGTAATTCTCGCTGGCGATCAGTTCGATTCCGTACGTCTGCCGCTGGCGTTCTGACTCTATCGCCGCGTAAATTTCAGGATCTTTCTCCCGGAGCAACTGCCGCGGATCAGGTTGTTCGGTCCAGGCGCAAAGGGCAGTGGCTGGTGCCTGCAAATCTGAAATTCGTTCGTTCATTCGTATCCGCTCCAGTGTCTAGACATTCGCTCCGCACGCATAAGAAGACAAAGCCGCACCAGCAGTAAACATTAGCACGGGGCAGGTCTTTCGTCAATTTTTGCCGCATAATCTGAAGGTCTTTTCCTGGCAACACGGTGAAATACTCTGCTCCATACAGCGAGCATCGGCGGCCTGCTGAAACAGTGACTGAGACCGGTAATATGCCTGCTGGCAGTAGCCGAAAAGGTTGTCGCGTGTCCTGAATCTACGTCCCGTTCACCTGCCGGTTCCTCAGATTAACTGTGATGAAATTCCGTATGATAGAATTGGCAAACTGAAAAATGGGAATCCACTTGGGCAGAGGAAGATGCCCACTCCGGTATCCGAATCAGGCTCTAGGTCCGCAGCGCGCCTTGCCCTGCCGAAAGTTCAACTCTTATATGAGTAGGACTCTCCGACAATATCAGAAAAGAAGCGGGCATACCTACTCAACCATTTGGCAGAGGGGAAAGACGCGGCCCACTATCCTAACGGGCAGTTCTTGGGAGCGGCGAAGCAGACTGGCTATATCTTTCCTTCTATGCCTGGTGATGTTTCTATGTGCTGCCTGTGGACAGCACCAGTACACCGGCACCATCTTCGAAGAGGCCAACCCTGCCGCCCCAATTCGCGGCCAAAACTATGACGGCGCCCCCTTCAACCTCGCCCAGCTGCTCGGCGACCCGGTCCTTCTTTTCTTCGGCTACACGTTCTGTCCGGATGTCTGTCCTCTGACCATGATCGAGCTGGCAGCCGCAAAAGGAGCACTGGAAAAAGAGGCCCCCGTCCTAGGGGCCGATCTAAAGGTCGTATTCGTCTCCGTCGACCCCCAACGCGACAGCCTCGACCGAATCGAGCCATACATTCTCGCCTTTGATCCCCGGTTTTTCGGCGTTCGTGTACCGGAAACCGAACTGGATGTCCTCAAACAGGGCTACGGCCTGTACACCGGCGCCGCCGAAGGCCATAGCACCGACGATGAGTACTATCTGCTCGACCATACTTCGCGTATCTTTCTCATCGACAGGGAAGGGAACTGGCGGGCGCTGTTCAGTGCAGACGTGACGGCAGAGGCGTTGGCCGCGGATCTACAGGAGCTGTTGCGCTAATCCATCTCTCACCTGCCCTGTATGCAAGAGGTCTGTAGCAGCCATGCGCACATTTGTCGCGATTGAGATTCCCAACGGTGTGAAGCGCCAACTTAATGTGATGCAGGACCGCTTAAAGGAACTCCCGGCCCTGCGTACACAGCCGTCCTTACTTCGCTGGACTAACACCGAAAAACTGCACCTCACCCTGCGGTTCCTGGGCGAAACGGAGAAAGCTAATCGCCATCAACTGCAACATGGGCTCGCGGCCATCGCGGACCGACGCGCACACTTCGCGCTTGCGCCGTCCCGGCTCGGCGCCTTCCGCTCATGGTCCAATCTGCGCATTCTCTGGGTGGGAATCGAAGGCGAATCCGACGCCCTTCTGGAAATACAGAACGACGTAGAATCCTTAGCCCGGCAAGTGGGATTCCCGCCGGAACGTAAACGGTTTTCGCCTCACATTACCCTGGCACGCTCCGCACGCAACGCGCCGCGCCGCGCCCTGCGCGCGGCGTCCGAACAACTGCGCCGCGCAGCCGCAGACGAGGAATATCAAAGTTGGACTGAATGGAGGGTCCGCGAACTGCACTTCATTCGCAGCGTCTTAGGCCCGGGCGGCGCCCAATACTTCAACCTGGCGACCAGCGCGTTGACTGAAGATAAATAAACTTCCTACCGGAAACGAGGTTCTTCCACCGGCATGTCTGGTGCCGTCGGCGTCGCCATATCCTGCGAAAAAGATGCATCCCCGCGCCCAGCACGCCTTTCCTCGGACCAGTCTTGCTGACTGCTTCGGGCCGGACTCGGCTGCCTGACATACTCGTCGCTCTGGATAGCCCTTCCGAAACCATAGAAGAACAAGCCTAACGGTACACAGACAATACTGCCGCTGACAAGCCCCCATAGTCCTAACGCTACCATGCCGATTACCTGCGCCTGGAACTGGCCCAGAAAGTCACTCCGAAAGCCTGGGGCGGCCAGCAGACCCGTGACGCCCTGCCCGCTAACGCCCAAATAGCTGCCGGTACCTACCTGCTGCCAACCCGCCCCCGCGGCGCCATCGGCAAAAATACCTACGCACAGCAGTCCGATTGCCGCGGGAATCCCCGCAGTGGCGAATATGCCGGCGCCATCTTCAAGGCGGAATACTCTGTGCAGTGCGTAAGTCACAAATGGTACACTGCCCCCGGCGAGCACCCCTGTCAGCAGTGCGCCCGCGTGCCCGGGAAAGGGCCCCGCTGCCAGTCCGGCTATGACACCGGCAACCAGACCGCGCGCGCTCATCCCAGGATCGCTCGTGCCGGTTACAAACCACGTGTAGAGCAAGGGAACTGTCACGCCGCCTGTAGCATACAGCAGGCCGTTGACCGCCGTTCGCATCGCCGCATAAGAGGTCGTCCCCGGCTGTTGAACTGGGCTTGCCCACACCCAGGCCATAACGCCGGCCATCACAAACAACGAGCCCACGACCGCGAGCAGAGGCAGGTGAACAGTAGGTAGTTCAGAATTGGCTGCCTGGCTCCGGGCATGCGCCCGCGGCGGCCACACAAAAAGGGCCGCCAGAGATGCCGAAGCCGATACAAGAAAAACTGTGCCCCCGCCGCCGAAATCCACCAACCCGTGTCCCAAGCCGACGTTTTTCCCCAAAGCGGCCAGCCAGCCTCCGCCTTGAACCCAGTTGCCGGCAAGCGGATAGACAAACGCCCCCATAACCAGCGCGATGATCAGCGTTGCAAGCGCTGGGGCCCGCCCTCTAAGAGCCAGTACAGGCAACAGCGCCGCGGTCATAGACCACGGCACGTGCGCCAGAAATAGGCCCATCGCCGGCGGAGTCGCCGCCGGGCCGGATAAGAACCACCCATCAAGTCCCGCCGCAATCCAGCCTACGCCCCAACCCTCAGGAAGAGGGCTCCATCCTCTCAACAGGCCAGATAACTCTGGGTGATCGGTGTACAAGAAACCGACGCTGCCGAACTGAAATGCAAAGCCGGCCGCCCAATACCCCAGCCCCGCCAGGCAAAAGGCCGCCATGCCTCCCAATGCGGCATCCCATGCTCGTTGCGCCCTCATCCCGCACGCCGCAACCAGAACGATCCCGCCCGGCAGAAGAAAGGCCAAGCCGGCGGCGGTCAGATTCCAAAGATTTGAACTGTCCATAGAAGTGCAATACCTGCGACGGCCCACTGAAAGCGGTAGCGCGCGGCCGTTGACGCACCGGACTTGCTCGACTACGAGGCCAGCCTGAGTTCCCATCCTGCGGAACCATTCTGCCTCCGTTGTACGTTCACCCTAGAATATCAGACAAACGGTAACCCAACAAAGGATATGCTGAAGCCAAACTGCCCGCGCGTTGGTCTTGACCGAGCCCGGTGTTACAATTGGCTGGTTGCCGGACCAACGTTCAACGGGGCCGCGAAGGCCCAATACTTGAAAGCACCATCGTGGAAAGAGAAGCCGTTGCTCGCAGCTTCGATAGACAGGCGCAAAAGGAGCCGTTGCTCCTGAACCTGACTCGCGCATCGTTCCTGATAATGGTGCTCTTAGTACTGTGGGGCGTCGTGATCGTGTCGCGCGCCCACCTCACGGAACAGTTTCTGGCCGTCGAGCGACAGTCGGACGCCCTGATCGATCCCGATGAAGGAGAGGACGCGCTGACACCGGAGAACATTGAGGCGCAAATTCTGGCCCTCACTCTAAGACTCCGTGAAGAAGAATTGCTAATTCCAGTTGGCGCCGATCCCCGACCACGGGCATTCACTATCAACCCCGGCGAACCTGCCCGCTACATCGCGGCACGCCTCGCCGCGGCCGGCTTCATTCACGATGCGGACCTCTTCAACCTCTATCTGCGAGTGGAAAAGCTGGACAGAAATATTGAAGCCGGCAACTTCATGCTCGCAGAGTCTATGACCATTCCGGAGATCGCCCGCGAACTGCAACAGGCGCGCTTCGAAGAGGTACTGGTTACCATTCCAGAAGGCTTCCGGGCCGAAGAGATCGCCGAGCGCTTGGCCGAGAACTTCGTTATTGACAGCCAACGTTTCCTGACAGCGGTGCGCCAGCCCCAGAACTTGGCCCTGTTGGACGACTACGATTTCCTGAGCAATCTCGCTCCAGGTGATTCACTGGAAGGCTATCTCTTCCCCGACACTTACCGTTTTCCCGTAAACTCAAGTGGGCCAGAAATCGTCCTCGTTTCTATGCTGGATAACTTTGCCAATCGGGTCGGCGCGGGGGGCCTCAGTGGGGGCAGCAGTGGCATGAGCGGCCAAGACCTGATTACCCTGGCATCCATCGTGGAAAGGGAAGCCGTCCAGGATGATGAACGCCCACTGATCGCAAGCGTATACCTGAATCGACTCAACAATGGCTGCCCTGATGTTGGTGGGACATATCTCCAGGCAGACCCAACAGTGCAGTACGCCAAGGGCACGACTGGCAACTGGTGGTGGAAACCACAGACCATCCAGGAATATGCTCAAGTGGAAAGCCTCTACAACACCTACCTGCATCCGGGACTACCTCCTGGTCCTATCGCCAGCCCAGGCTTGCGAGCCATTGAGGCGACCAGTAATCCAACGCAAACGGCCTACTGTTTCTTCCTTGCTACCGGTGACGAAGGCCGCCACGTCTTCGCCCAAACGCTGGCTGAGCACGAACGGAATTTCGCGATCTACGGCTATCAGCCTTAGAGGGTATCCTATAGAAGATTGGTGTCAGTTGGAGCTGGGTTTGGTCGGGTACCGAGTGCTACGTTCGGGCGAAACATCTGTGGTCCCAAAAATTTCCGCGCTGCAAAGTGTCTATGGTAGGATTGGCCGCGCCCTATCCTTAGCTCGCGTTGCATCCTGTATCTTGTTTTCCCTGTCTATCCTTTCCTGCAATTCCACGCGGCCTGTTGTGAAGATCGGTCTGTTGGCTCCCTTTGAAGGCCTGCATCGAGAGAGTGGATACGAAGCTCTTACTGCCATGCGCGCGGCGCTGGCGGACTATCCGCTCGATAAATTCGAAGCACTGCCCCTCGCGTTAGATACCTCAGCCGACCCAGCGCAGGCCCGCCGTGCAGCCGTCAAAATGCTCCGCGACGAAGCTGTCGCGGCCGTGGTTGGGCCTCTGCAGTCCCGTCAGGTCTCCGCTGTGGCCGACGTCATCGCCGCCTCAGGCATAGAATGGCAGCCGCAGACTCGACCGGCCTCTATTGAGGCAGCGCACTCTATGATCGAGGTGACTATCGCCCAGATGTCCGGGACGAACATAGCCGTTGCCGGCCTGGACTTCGGTTGGCCGCAGAACGCCTCCAGGCAGTGGTCTTCGAAGACCGGCAAGTCTGTGACTGTAGTCGACGCCGTGGCTGACGCCGCGACAGCGAATGCTGTGCTCTGGCTTGGTAGTGCCGCTGAAGGCGCGGAGTTTCTGGGCCGCCTCCGAACCCTCGGCCCTGCGGTTCCCTTCTGGACGACGGCAGTTGCCGCCGATCCGGTATTTCTCTCGCTGTTGTTGGATCGGCTGGAAGGCACGCCACCTGGGCCCATCTATTGGGTAGTGGATTTGGGCGCAAATGCAGACCAGTACCAGGACTGGGCCGCGGAGCATGAGAACGCAACACCAACAGCCTTTGCCGTCTACCTTGCCACCCGGCGGGCATTGCAGCAGATTTCCGGCAATGACCTTCCTTTGAATGAGCATGAGCTGGCAGTCTTTACGCTCGACCTCGAGGGGAATTTCGAACTGACGGAGATCGTGCGGATTCCTTGACGCCAAACTGGCTGGTGTGCCATTCGGACTCGTTTAAGCCACTACAGAATCTACTGCAGAACCCCAAATGCGCCTTCTCTTCATCTCTTGGGAGTACCCCCCCAATGTAGTAGGTGGAATAGGCAGACACGTGTCCGAGCTTGTTCGGGCATTCATTGCCCTCACGGGCGAGTCAACGCCGCCCTTCCACCTGGATCTGCTGACACCTTACAGCGGTAGTGCGCCCTACCTCGAAGAACTGTCGGAGTCGGTGACGATACACCGGGTGGAAACCCCTTCGGTAAACCCCCTGGACCTCTTTAACAGCGTTGTCGACAATAACCGTTACCTCGTCTCGAAGGCAATGGAACTGCACGACCACAACCCGTACTCGCTAATTCACGTACACGATTGGTTGACCGCCTCAGCAGGTATCGAACTGAAGCATGCCTGGAAAATTCCTCTCGTTACCACCATTCACGCTACCGAAAGAGGTCGACACCAGTCACATCTGCCCAGTGAAACGAGCCATAGTATCAATCAGCTGGAGTGGCAAGTCTGCTTTGAGTCTTGGCGCCTGATCGTTTGCAGCTCCTACATGGCTGGCGAGCTGCGCAGTTTCTTCGACGTGCCGCTGGACAAGGTAACCCTCATCCCTAATGGCGTTGACGTCACGCCATTTCAGTTCTGCTCAGAGGAGCGAGTTCGCGAGTTGCAGGCCAGATTCGCGCCTCACGGCGAAAAACTGCTGTTTTACATCGGACGCATCACACCGGAGAAGGGCGTGCATGTACTGCTGCAAGCGCTTCCCTCCATTCGCGACAAACATCCTGACGTGCGTCTGATTGTGGCTGGCAGAAACAGCGAGCAGTTACAGCCGCTGGTCGATGAGTTGGGAGTCGGGGAAGCCGTTGAACTATTGGGGTTTATCGACAGTGAAACGCGCGACTGCCTCTACCGCAGCGTCGATGCAGCCGTCTTTCCCAGCCTGTACGAGCCCTTTGGCATCGTTGCGCTTGAAGCCATGGCCGCCGATTGTAGCGTCATCGCCAGCGAAGTCGGCGGGCTGGCCGAGGTCGTCGACCACCGGCGCACAGGTCTGACTGTGCGAGTCAATGATACGCAAAGTATTGCCTGGGCAGTTGACCAGCTACTCACCGATCCCGTTCAGGCCCAGGCCATGCGTGCTCGGGCATTGCAAGAGGTCACACGCTCTTACAACTGGCTTACCATCGCCGCTTCGACCCTGAACATGTACAGGGCAGTGGTGGCGCAAAGGCAGGACATCAACTGGTGATCCGGTCCAGTATGATCGTCCGCTCTGGCCACAGTGGTGCCGCATCCTTCCCAGCCCCGGCTGCCTGACCACCTGCTCCTTCGTCCTCTTGGACCGGCTCCAAAAGGGGCTCGTCAGCGAAACTGTAAGCGTTCAGTACACGTTCCGCCGCGAGACGGGCCGCGTCAGCGTCAGCCGCGTGCACGGTACACAGTCGATCCCCGACCGAAACCGTATCACCCACCTTCGAAGTCAGGACAACGCCAACGCGGTGATCGATTGCGTCGCCCTTGCGCTGCCGGCCCCCGCCTAGTGCTACCACGGCAAGGCCAACCGCTCGCGCATCCAAACCGCTGACAACGCCGTCCCGCGTCGCGTTCAAATCTACTTTCACCGGCGCACTGGCCAGTCGCTCCGGACTCACAACCGCGGCCTCTTCACCACCTTGAGCCCCCACAAATTGAACGAACTTGTCAAAGGCCTTTCCGGATTCGATAGCCTCCTGAACTCTATGCCGGGCTGCTTTGCTTCCGGCAACGCCTCTCCCCGCCCCCTGTTCCGCGCCGAGTTCAGGGTTGCCCAGCAGCAGCATCTCCGACGCCACCTCCTGCGTCAGCTGCCGGAAGTCCGGCGGTCCTCCTCCCTGGAGTGTATCGATAGCCTCCCGAACTTCGAGAATGTTGCCGACTGCCCTGCCCAAGGGTTGGTCCATCGCCGTAACCAGCGCTGTCACCCGGCGCCCTGCGCCCTTCCCGATCGAGACCATCAACTCAGCCAACTCCTTGGCCTCGTCCAGTGACTCCATGAATGCCCCCCGCCCGCACTTTACATCCAGTACGATAGCATCGGCCCCGGCGGCAAGTTTCTTGCTCATAATGCTGCCCGCGATGAGAGGCAAACTGGGCACCGTGCCCGTGACATCCCGCAACGAATAGAGCAGCCGATCTGCCGGCGCGAGCGTGGCCGTCTGGGCTGCGACGACCAGCCCCACCTCCCTCAGTTGGCGGCGAAACTGCGCCGTACTGAGACTGGCGCTCCAGCCGGGTATGCCCTCCAACTTGTCGATCGTGCCCCCGGAAAAGCTGAGCCCGCGGCCGCTCATTTTGCCCACCGGTAAACCGCAAGCTGCCACTATCGCCCCGACTGTTAAAGTAGTCTTGTCGCCGACGCCGCCACTGGAATGTTTATCCACGATCAACTCTTCCGAGCCTGCCAGTTCGCGCAGATCGAGCGTCTCTCCGCTGCAGGCCATTGCCAGCGTGAGTGCAGTCGACTCTGCTGCTGTCATACCTCGAAAGTAGACCGCCATCGCCCAGGCCGCAATCTGGTAGTCGGGGATCGCCCCCGCAACGATTCCCTCCATCAGGAATCCCAGCTCATCGGCACTGTGTTCGCCGCCGTCGCGCTTCTTAGTGATTAAGTCGACTACGTTCATCTTGAGTTTCTTTGGCGCCCTGCGCCTTGGTGGTAAACTTGCACAATGCTGTGGTAGGGCCGCAGATACCGCAAGTACGCCTGATTCGCGCGCGCCGGACACACTTCGGCCGCCCCGCATATACCCCAGGTAGTCCCATTCTGAACAGCGTTTCATTATCCATCCAGAGCGAAAAATGGGCAAGACAGTTACAGTAGTAGGAGGTGGGCTGGCGGGCACGGAAGCAGCCTGGCAGCTGGCACAACGCGGATTCGCCGTCCGACTCTTTGAAATGCGACCCGTGCGGCAAACACCTGCCCACGTCACCGACCGTCTGGCTGAGCTGGTCTGCTCGAATTCCATGGGCAGTACCCTGCCCGACCGGGCTCTCGGCATTCTCAAGAACGAAATGCTGCACATGGGCAGCTTCGTTATCCATACTGCCTTCAAACACGCCTTGCCGGCCGGACAGGCCCTCGCCGTCGGTCGGGATGAGTTCGCGGACGCGATCACCGGCCGCATCGCCGCGCACCCGCGAATCGAGCTGCTCCGCGAGGAGGTGACGGCCATTCCCGAAGGCCCGACGATTCTTGCAACCGGCCCGTTGACCAGCGACGCTCTGACCCGCGCCGTCCAATCCCTGACCGGGCCCTATCTCTACTTCTACGATGCCATGGCGCCTATCGTCACGTCAGAGAGCATCGACACATCGATCGCCTTTCGCCGCAACCGCTGGGACAAGGCCGGCAGCGAAGGTACCGACGAAGGCGATTACCTGAACTGCCCGCTCGATCAGACCCAATACGAGGCATTTGTCGATGCGCTGCTTGCAGCCCCCAGGCTGGAACTGTCGGGGGCAGACAAAGAATTGGAGCGCTACTTTGAGGGCTGTATGCCGATCGAGGCGCTGGCGCAGCGAGGAAAAGACGCTCTAGCCTTCGGGCCGATGCGGCCCGTAGGGTTGCGTGACCCCGATACGGGGCAGCGCCCCTTCGCCGTCGTACAGCTCCGGCAGGACAATGTCGCCGGTACGCTCTATAACCTTGTCGGTTTCCAGACAAACGTGAAGTGGGGCGCACAAGCCGACATCCTGCGAATGATTCCGGGCCTCCAGGACGCTGAGTTCGTGCGACTTGGTCAGATGCACCGAAATACGTTCATCAACAGCCCGACACTTCTACGACCCACGCTTCAATTCAAAGAAAGGGACGACCTCTTCTTTGCCGGGCAGATAACCGGCACCGAAGGGTATGTTGGCAGCGCGCTGGGGGGCCTCCTGGCCGGAATCAATATGGCCCGCTTGCTCGCAGGTGAATCTCCATTCCAACTGCCCCGCGCCGCCATGTCCGGGGCCCTCTTCCACTACATCACCCACGCCTCCCCCAACGACTTTCAGCCCATGAAGGCAAACATGGGACTCCTGCCTCCTCTCCCCGAGCGTGTACGAAACAAGCGACAACGATACGCCGCCTACGCCGACAGGGCGAAGCAAGAACTGGAAGACTTTCTCGTAAAGCAGGGATTCAGTTCGGTTGCTTGTCAGGAAAAACCGTTCCGAGTGTAAGAAAAAAAGTAAGGCCCGGCAGACGCCGGGCCTCTAACTGCGAGGACACTTTCTGACTAAGGTTGGAACGTCAATTTCAGTTACTCGGCTGCCCTTGCATTGACTATTGCCAACAGCGCGTTCGTCTGGTCCAGCTTTACCTTGTAGACTTCGAAATCACCGAAATAGGCACGGTCGTACTCATCGCCTTCGAACTCGCCGGTAAAGAACCAGCGCTTCGTGTACTGCATCGAGACGAGCATGCCTGTACGTACGTCATGGCAGGTCAGTCCATTGTAGACCGTCGTCCAACCGCTTTCCTCGGCAACTTCCGCCACCTGTTCATCGCTGCACCAGACCTCTATCTCTTCTCCCGAATCTAGGTGGAAAAGCGCATTGGCTATTCCGGGCCGGGGCCCCAGCCAGTAATTGAAGAAGAATAGACCTGTTGAGTTTGGATACCGTTCCGTACCCTCGATGCGGTCAATCTGGTGTGGCCATGTGGAGTCCTCTCCGCACGCCTCTTCCCAGGTAACGATTCGATTGATCGCCAACCAGCGAAGGTCGCGATCGTTATGTATCTCCGTCTTGGAAACGGCGGAGCACTCATTGACAGCGCAGCGCCGAGAACCGCATTCATACTGAACATTCCAGGAGGCCGCAAGGTCCACCGGGAAAAGAGGAATCAGTGTGGGTAGTGCCTCAGCGTTTTCGTCGGGCGACACCACAATCTGAGACATCCAAGCGGTCTGGGTTGTCTCAACTACTGCATCACCCACACCGTCGAAACAGCAGACGCGCCACCACCCATCAGCCGTCCTGCCTGTAGTTGCAAAAGAATCTCCTTCCACGGCTTTGGCCACGATCGGAAAATCGATACTGGGTCCGCTGCGAATGTTGGCCTTGGGTCGTCTTACCGTCAGTATCGCTGGCGCAGGACTCTCGCTTGCCGCTGTTTCCTCCCCATCCGGTTCCTGCGAGACGGTTGCGCCGTCAACCCTCTCCAACGGCACGATGCCTGGAGGCAAGGCCTTCTCCTCTTCAACCTCTGCCGTTTCCTGTGCCAGGGCCAGGTCGGGGTCTTCCGTAGGAATCGGCACACACGCGGCGAATAAGGCCAGACTGAGGCCCAGGAAGACGACTGTCAACACGACGCTCTTCCGCACAGTAAAATGCAACCACGTTTTGATTTGTAATATATGGCCTGGTCTGTTCATCAATTTCTCAACGTTAATCATCTCTGGGTTCGCCTCTGTTCCTGCAATCTGCAACTTTCTTGACTGACGAAGGCGGGTGAGGAAGTGTTCGGCGGCCCATCCCTGGCCGCCGAAATATCTGCTGGTGTTTTACGCGCTCTTTTCGTCCTTCAGTATAGCGATGTTGTGGCGGAAAGACAATAGTTGTGTTCTAATGGAAGTCGTCCTTCTTGCGTTCCCATTGAGCACGAATGACGGCTGTTAACCATACGTAGGTTAATCGTGCCACTACCAGTCATTTTACTCTTTAGGCAAAATGAACGGTCTAGCAGACAGGCGTGAGCCGCAAGCCCAACCATTGCAATCCGAATCCCCGAACGCCGGCCTTCAAGACACTCCGCACTTAAAAGACGGGAAGGATCTCCCCGGCGCCAGGGCCCATGACTTGGATTCCTCCAGCCTGCAGGAGGCAGCGATTGCCGTCGTAGTACCAACCTACAACGAGGCCGACAATCTGGAGGGGATGGTCGATACCCTCTTCTCTTTGCCGCTGAAGAACCTTCGGCTTGTGATCGTAGATGACGACTCGCCCGACGGCACGGGCGCCCTTGCCAATTCTCTGGCGCGGCGCTACAACCAGGTCCACGCCCGAATGTCAGTTATTCATCGACCCCATAAGGGCGGACTGGGCACGGCCTATGTAGCCGGCTTTCAACGCGCCCTCTCCGATGGAGCAGACTTCGTAGTGCAGATGGATGCCGACTTCAGCCACAGCCCGACCTACATTTTGCAGATGCTCGGCGTGGTCTTCGCCACGGGCATGGACGTTGTCATCGGCAGCCGCTATGTGCCGGGCGGTTCGTTGGACGAGAACTGGAGCTGGTGGCGCAGCCTTCTCAGCAAGTGGGCCAACATTTACTGCCGCACTGTCCTCAAAATTCGCGTGCGCGACATGACCGCCGGTTTCAAGCTCTGGCAACGAAGCGCTCTTCAGGATATCAAGCTGCATACAGTTAGAAGCAACGGCTACATCTTTCAGGTCGAAATGGCCTACCTCAGCGAAAAGCTCGGCTTCCACATTATCGAACTGCCCATCCATTTTGAGGACCGCCGCGTCGGCCAGAGCAAAATGAGTGTGTCGGTCAAATTGGAGTCAGTCTGGCGCGTGTGGGAACTGCTGTGGCGGCATCGCAAGCGTGTAGCCGGCGCCCGAGAGACGCTGACTCAGCCTCGGCCAGTGATAAGCAGCGGCCGGCCTGCCCCCCACCGTTAGATGTCGCGACGCCGACTCGCCAACAAAATGCGCCGGCTACGTAGTGTCCGCCTCGACCTGCTCGCCCTCGCCCTTCTGACTGCCCTACCGCTTATCTGGTTCGGCCCGGTCCTGCTCACAGGCAAAACACTGCTGCCCTATGACAACCTTTATCGGTTCCAGCCTTGGCAATCTCTGCAGCCGGAAATCTCACCACACAACGAGTTGCTGAGCGACCTGGTTCTGGAAAACGCAGTCTGGAAACTGCATGTGCGTCGGACACTGCGGCAGGGGGAGCTTCCCCTTTGGAACCCACAGCTGTTTACAGGCGCACCCTTCTTCGCCGCCGGACAGGCAAGCGCCGCTTACCCCCTGAGCGCACTTTTCTACCTTCTGCCCATCGAAGTTGCATTTGGGTGGTTCACCGCGATCCAACTGGCCATCGCTGGGGCAAATGCTTATCTGCTCGGCCGCGTCTTGAAACTTCGTCCTGTGGCTGCCCTCTTCAGCAGCGTCGCCTTCCAGTTCAGTGGCTTCATGGTTGTCAGCGTCGTCTTCACCATGGTCATCGCCGCTGCCTCCTGGCTGCCTCTCCTGCTCGCAACAATTGAAAGGGTAATCCAAAAGCAGGAGGAGAAGGGCGTTGCCGGATTTCGCCCTATTCCCTATGTGGTAGCCGGAATAGGCATAGTCGGATTGGTTGTGCTCGCCGGTCACCCCGAGTTCCTCTACTACACACTCCTCGTAGCGGGCATCTACACCACTGTGCGGCTTCTTGTAGCCTGGCGAAGGCTCCGCAGCCCAGGCAATGCAAACACAGCCCAGACCCCGACCGGTGACCAACCGCGTCGCGAAAAGACAGAATGGCGCGTACTGCAGGCGCTGGCCAAGATCGCCGCATGGATTCTCCTGATCCCTCTCTTGGGTCTTGCCGCCGGCGCAGTTCAACTCCTGCCGCTGTACGAACTGGTACAGCAGAACTTCCGCGAAGGCTCCGCGTCCTACCGGCAGGTCGTCGAATGGGCCTGGCCGGACCGCCACGTCCTTACATTCCTCCTTCCCGATATCTTTGGTAATCCAAGCCATCACCACTGGTTCGATCTCTGGGAACTTCGTTGGCAACCCGCCACGGTGAACTGGCTGGGAGAGGCCAACAATACTATCTTCTGGGGCATCAAAAACTATGTCGAGGGCGGAAACTATGTCGGAGTCGGTACATGGCTGCTGGCCGCGCTCGCGGTCGCCTTCCCGTTGGCCCACTCCGTTTTCCGATCAGGCAGCGGTCGGCTCCCCATGTCGCACTCTGCGCACCGGCAGCTTAGCGTGCCTACTCTGGTTTTCGCCTCGCTTGCCCTGGTCTCCCTGCTCTTCGCATTCGGTACACCCCTCTACGCCCTCCTGTTCTACGGCCTGCCCGGTTGGGACCAGCTTCACAGCCCCTTCAGGTGGGTCTTTCCCTTCACTCTTGCCATAGCCCTATTGGGCGGAATCGGACTGGAACAAGCCCTCTCCTTCCGCTCTAATGCCGGCGATCAACGTTTCGTCGCAATCGGACCACTCCACTTCCGGTTCACCTGGTTCCTCGACCTCTTCGCGCTCGCCGCTTTCGCCGCCGGTCTGATCGCGATCTTGGTCGTTGCCGCCAGTTTCTTCCTTCCCTCACCCTTCGTGAACCTTGCACAGCGGGCCGTGGAATCGTCCGACCTGGCACAAGCAGCATTCGCTGATGGACGCATGTTCTGGGGATACCAGAGTGTCGGCATCGCCCGCTTCGGCGCTTTTGCCCTGGTGAGCGGGCTGCTCCTCTGGCTGCTCACAAGAACGAATCACAGCCCTGCCGGGAGTGTAGAACAAACAGACGGCGCGACCCGGTTCTCAGCAATCGGGGCACGCCTCGCTACCTTGCTTCCCTTTTCCTTCGTCGCCCTTCTGGCTCTCGACCTCTTCGCCGTCCATGGCTCATTCAACCCCACCGCCGACCCTGCGCTCTCACCACTGAAAAATGTGCCTCCGGCTGTCCAGTTCATTAACCAGAAAGAAAACACAGGCTCGAGCAGCGAAATCCGCTACCCACCCTTCCGCTTTACTACATTCGATCCACCGGGCAGCAAGACCTTCAACGCCAACGTCGGCATGTATTACGGGTGGCAGGACATTCGCGGCTACGACTCGATCATTCCGAAACAATATGTCGACCTGTTGCACCGCGTCGCCGATCAGAGCGGCGAGCTTCTCTATAATCGCATCGCGCCTCTCTATGCATCTGCCACCTCGTCAAATGGCCACAACCCTTTTGCCGCGCTGGAGAACTCGCTTCTCGACCTTCTCGGCGTCAAATACATCCTGTCGGAGCTGGTTGTTCCCAATCTGAACACGTGGCAGAAGGTATATGAAGACGACGCCCTTCGAGTATACGAGAACCTCGAAGTCTTCCCCCGCGCCTTCATTGCTACCGAGGCGGTCGTTCTACCATCCACCGAGCAGCCGCTACTGGACGCCGACCTGCGCAGAACCGTTTTCATAGAGGAGGCGCCCTCATCGGAAGCGGCTCTTGCCCCATCCAGCCCGGCAACGGCAGACGCCTCGATCAGCCGCTACACGGCCAACACCGTGTTTGTCGACGTTAACCTCAGCGACACAGGTTGGCTGGTCCTCACCGATGCCTATTTTTCCGGCTGGCAAGCCTACCTGCGGCCCTTCGGCGGCAATGAAAACGAAGAACAAGAGCTGACCATTCACCGCGCAAACTCGGCTTTCCGTACCGTCTATCTGCCCGAAAGCGGGCAGTGGACCGTCCGCTTCACCTACAGCCCCATGAGCTTCAAGCTCGGCCTCTATATTTCTTTCTTGGCAACCATGCTGAGCCTGTTGCTACTGCTGTGGTGGGCGTGGGGCCGATTCTATCGCCCGGAAGCAACCGCCGGTGAAGCCCGTACCGTAGCCAAAAACTCGGTCGTCCCCATGGGCCTCAACCTGGCCAATCGCGTAATCTACTTCGTCTTTGCCATGCTGTACGTACGAATTCTGGGGCCGGAGGGGACCGGTCAATACGCGTGGGTGATCGCCGTGTACGGCATATTCGAGATCCTGAGCCGGTATGGCTTGAGTACACTGGTCACTCGCGAAGTCGCAGCCGACAAGAGCAAGTCCAGCCTATTTCTGACAAACGTACTGTCCCTTCGCACTCTCCTGTGGGCAGTCAGCATCGTACTCATGGCTCTCGCCGTCGGCGGCTCCCGATTCACCTCCTCAGGAGGCGCGGCATCCGCATGGGGCGGCGCTTTGGCTAACTCCTGGGCATCATTCCTGGCCATGACGACAAGCTGGTCCGGAGTCGAAGCATCCTGGGAGGCCCCAGCCCCAATCGGCCTTGTGGAAATGCAAGCCGTCGCCGTTTTCGCGCTTGTGATGCTGATTGCCAACTGGTCCGATGCCTTCAGCAGCCTGTTCAACGCCTTCGAAAAAATGGAGTACACCGCCGGCCTCGGCATCGCAATGGCACTTCTGCAGGTAACGCTGGGCGCACTTGTCCTGCTTCTTGGTTGGGGTATCGTCGGTCTGGCCTGGGTAGCGCTGGTCGTCAACACTGTCCAGCTCATCTGGCTGAACTGGCTCATTCGCTCGACTCTGTTTACACCCCAATGGAAGTGGGACTGGGCTCTGCAAAAGTGGATGCTGGCGACCAGCGGCCCCCTTATGATCAACCACCTCCTTGCCACAGTCTTCTGGCGCATCGACATCTGGATTCTCCGCCCTCTCGTCGGCGCAGCCAGCGTGGGGCTCTACAGTGTCGGCCTCAAATATCTGGACGGTCTGAACATCATCCCCAGCACCTTCACACTGGCAATTTTCCCTCTGATGAGTCGGTTGGCAAGGCAGGAAGGCGCCGCGCTGATTCGTTCCTACACGCTTGGCGTACGCCTCCTGCTGACTGTAAGCCTGCCGCTGGCCGTGACGGTAACCCTGTTAGCTCAGCCCCTCATCTTTCTCCTGGGAGGCGTCCAGTTCACCGCCGCCTCTAGCGAAGTCGCTGTGATTTCAGACCGCGTTTGCCAGGTGTTCGGGGAGACATTCGGGACAGTCGACTGCGGCGCCCTTACTTCCAGGAGCGGCTCAGTGCTGGCGCTGCAGGTGATCATATGGAGCATCCCTATCGGCTTCGTCAACAGCGTCACACAATACGTCCTCATCGCCGCTGACCAGCAGCGCTACCTGACCAAGGCCTTTGCCTTTGGCGTCGTTTTCAATCTGGTTGGCAATCTCCTGTTGATCCCTGCATTCAGTTTCATCGGTGCAGCAGTAGTGACCATCCTGAGTGAAATCTGTCTACTGCTCCTCTTTGCCCGCCGTGTCCACCTCAGTGTCGGCGTAACGCCCTGGTCGGATCTGATCTGGCGGCCCCTGGTCTCGGCCGTCGCGATGGGAGCTGTTCTTTACGGCTTGTCCGCAGTTGGCGTCAATGAGTGGCTGGCACTACTGCCAGGACTGGCGGCCTACATCGGTGTCTTCGCACTGATAGGCGGTTTCGGCGATGCCGACCTGCAGCTTGCGGCCAGGTCTTTGCTACAGAATCGTCTCGCCTGGCAGTCGCATCGGGAGGCGGAAGGCGCATAGCCGCAGCGCAGTAACTTACCCGCTCCCGGAATGAGGCGTCCTCTCAACCGCGACCGTGCCAGGGCAGAAGCGTGAAGCCATGCGCCTCCAGCCACCCCGGATCGGGCCCGTCCCAACCATACCTGTCCAAATCGATACGACCGTCCGCCTCGAAGCGGACACCTTCCTCCATCAGCAATTTGCGTTGGCGGTCCGTCGCCAAAGGATCGCCGCGCGGACTGATGCCCCCTTTACCGTTCACGACCCGCTGCCACGGAACTGCGGTTTCTGCAGGCAACCCGGCGAGCGCGTGGCCGGCCATCCGCGGCGAGGCCGCCCCTGCAATCCACGCAATCTGACCGTATGTCGCCACCCGCCCAAGCGGGATCTCCCGCACTGCCAGAAGCATCTTCTCGTAAATGCTAACCACCTCGCCGCCCATCCTCCCTGCTCCCCCTATGCTGCCTCAACCCATTAACCACTGATCACGGCAACTGTGCGGTCGGGCCATCGGCCCTCCCTTGTGCAGGGGCTGCGCTCCCGCAACGCCCCCCCTCCCTCGCGACCTTGTTCATTCTCCCCCGGCGACCTGTCAATCCAACACTGTTTTCTCTCCACTGGCTGCCTCCAGCCACAGACCACCGACCGCTGCAGTCAAGCGCTTCCCGGGTGCAGTCCAGATTGGGGGTGAACTTTCGTACACCTCTGCTGACGACTAAGCTAAAGCCAGTTCGCGTTCCCGATCAGCGCGAGTGCCAACCCCCCTGACCACTGGCTACTGATCACTGACCACTGCAGTTCCGGGCGGTCGGGCCTTCGGCCCTCCCTTGTGCGGGGGGACTCCCCCCGCAACGCCCCCCATCGTATGCCCGACCGTCGTGGACAATTGGAACGGTTGAGTCAGCGACCGGAGTCCGAACCCCCGCGCCACCACTGTAGGGGCAGGCCTTGTGTCTGCCCGAGGCCTCCCAAGAAATGGACGGCAAACGATTCCAGCCACCGCTGACATGAATCCCCCACCTGACCATCTCCACCACAAATATGAACTGCACCCCGCTTCCCCTCTCCTTTACTAATGCCCCAATTATTCTTCCCCCGCAACATCTCTGGCCAACAATGTCCCCTTCCCCTCTTAGTGTCGTCAGCTACTGACCACCGATCACCGACCTCTGATCACTGTAGTTCCGACCTCCGTTTGGCAAATCGACCGCCCGCGACTATGCTTGCTCTCATGAATGCCTCGATAAGCGAGCTTCTGACGGCCTGGGAATTCTATCCTGGCTCAGCCGCCGTGCTGCTGGCTATACTCCTGCCATACACCCTGAGTTGGCTGCGGTTGAAGCGTAACCGCTCCCCGCTCGCAACGACTGCCCGCCTGGTCAGTTTCAGCGCCGGGACAGCGGCACTGGCTCTCGCCTTCCATTCGCCCCTTGTAGCCCTTCAACAGGAGCTGCTCATCGGCAGAGCTGGCCAGCAAATGCTCATCGGCCTTTTGGCCCCCCCTCTCCTTTGGCTGGCATGCCCGGCCCATGTCATCTTACGTGGCCTGCCAACTCCTGCTCGACGGGGGATCGTGAGAATCCTGAAAAAATCTAGCTGGTCAGGGCATCTGATTCGCAGGCTGACACACCCGCTTCCAATCTGGCTGTTAGCCTTCAGTGTCTTTCTGCTCTGGCATGAGCCGGGCATAGCCAACTGGCTTCTGATCCGCCCTCCTGCCTATCGCCTCTGCCTATGGGGCGTCTGGATTACATACATGCTTTTCTGGTGGCATCCGCTGGGAACAGGCCTGCGTCTGCGGCGAGCCATGCACCCCGCCATCGCATTCCTGTTTGTGATCCTGGGCGGTGAGGTCCCCAATATGGTAACGGGTGTGACCCTGGCATTTCGCAACACGCCAGCCTACAGTTACTATGCTGGCCGCTTGCCCGTTCCCGAACTGACGACAATGCAGGATCAGATGATCAGCGGAGGCATGATCTGGTTCTTCGGCAGCGTCGTTTACGTCGGTGTTGCCGTAGCACTGCTGGGCCGTGTCTTCCGAAACTTCGAAGCCCCACGGCCCCAGCCCATCAGTTGGGACGCAACCGAGCGCACCATCGCGCCCGGCCTCGAACATCGGGTCCTTGGTCGATGACCAATGTTGCCCGGCCAATTCAGCAGAACAAGCCATGTTGAGTCTACAGGTTGTCCCGCAGCGCTTTGATCTGCCTATGTTCTGGCAGACCTTGGGTACTGAAGATCGCCAATGGGTCCAACTCACATCGCAGCCCTACAACGGCCACAACTCGCCCCACCCACTCCATGAATAAGGTCAAAATCCTACCCCCACTCTGTACAACCATTGCGCTTCTCGTCTTGGGCGCTATCGCTCTGAGCGGCTGCGCCTCCCTCACCAATACCCTCTTTCCTTCAGGCACCGGCGCCGACCGCCCTGCTAATGTCAGCGTGGCGGGCCGGGATTCCTCAGAGCCGCAACAGGCTTCTGCGCCAGAGGAAAAGTCTGTAGGGCAGAGCAGTTCAGCAGAGTCACCTCAGCCCATTTCTCTCGCCCTCGAGTCTCAGGCGCGCCAGCCCGTGTCTGTCCCAACGCGTGACCTTCGCGATCTGGCTTTACGTCTGCGCCCGGGTGTAGACGCCATCCCCGAAACTGAACCAGTGCCCGAATATGCAGTTGGTGATCGAATTCTATTCTGGGTGGCGAACGTTGACACAAATGAACACTTTGAGGTAGAGACTGAGCTGCTCTACAAGAATGAAGTCGTTTACGTCTGGGCCGAAATCGGCCACCAACTTGATCGGGATACGATGGCGGCATCCGCAGACCGGTTCGCGCAGAAGATCTATCCGCAGGTACGCGCCTTTTTCGGCCCTGAGCCCAGCCCGGGAATCGACGGCGATCCCCGTCTTCACATCCTCCACGCAAGAAGCCTGGGACGGGGAATCGCCGGATATTTCAGCGGCGCCGATGCCTTCAGCTCTCTGGCCAATCCCTTCTCCAACCAGAAGGAAATGTTCTCTATCAGCCTGGACTGGCTGCATCAGATCCGTGACTACCAACTGTACGAAACCGTACTGGCGCACGAGTTCCAGCACATGGTTCACTGGCACAACGATCGCAATGAAGAAACCTGGGTCAACGAAGGCCTGAGCGAGCTGGCCCAGGAAGTCGCCGGATATCCCCCGGATCTCGGATTCGTCCATGTTTACGCCAGGCAACCGGACACGCAACTGAACACCTGGAACATCGACTCCAACGACAACGCCAGACACTACGGCAGTGCCTATCTGTTCATGGCCTACTTCCTGCAGCGCTTCGGCGAGGAGATGACACGCGCCGTCGTTTCCCAACCTGCTAACGGCACCCGTGGATTCGACGCCGCACTACAAGAGGCCGGCCTGAACCTTGTCTTCGAGGAAGTCTTTGCCGACTGGGTCGTCGCAAACTATGTCGGTGATTTCGACAAACTCGCCCAACATGGCATATACGGCTACAGGCAGTTGCAGCCGCCCGAACCCGCCTTGGCAGAGTCGGTCAGTCGCTTTCCTCAGGGGACCAGAAACGGTTCTGTGCGTAACTTTGGCGTAGATTACATCTCCATAAACGGCCGCGGTGACGCAACAATCTACTTCCAGGGAAACACGACTACCCGATTTGCAGGCGTGAAACGGTTCAGCGGCAACCGCGCCTGGTGGAGCAACCGGGCCGACGACTCCGATGTCCGCCTGACGCGAGGCTTCGACTTTAGCGACGTCTCCCCCGACGCTGACCTGACGATGACCGTGCGCATGTGGTTTGACATCGAGGAAGATTACGACTACGGATACGTGCTTGTCAGCCCCGGCGGCCGAAAGTGGGACATCCTGCCCGGCCGGCGCACCACGACCGAAAACCCAAGCGGCAACAGCTTCGGCGCCGCTTACACAGCCCAAAGCGCCCCTTCGCGTCTTGCCAGGGCGCCTGCCTGGATAGAAGAGACTTTCGACCTTCGGCCCTACGCCGGCGAAAGAGTCTCGATTCGCTTCGAGTATGTCACCGACGACGCCGTGAACGCGCCCGGCTGGTTTATCGACAGAATCGAGATCCCGGCGATTGGGTACGAGTCAAGTTGGGCCGACGAGGCGGATGGCTGGGAGAGCGAAGGCTGGCTACTGACCGACAACACGCTCCCACAGGAGTGGCTAGTGCAAATCTTGGTTTTTCACAAAGGCACTTTGGCCGCGTTTGAACGCGTGCCAGTTGACAGCGATGGCAGCGCCCGCATCGATTTGGATGGATTGGACAGAGAAAGCGAAGTTGTCCTGGCAATCAGCGGCCTGACACCGGTGACCACAGAGGAGGCACACTACCAGTACAGGATCGAGCTCCGCTAAGGACCTTGACAGGTAAACCCTTCTGGGAAAGCGCCCAGAGCACCACTATTAGTTCCTGCGTCGCCCTAACGCACGTCTTCGTATCAACTGTGAAAGACCTGCACCAAGGACAAGACCGGCCACGACGTCGCCGATGTAGTGAATGTTCAACGCCACTCTGGCCCAGCCGATCCAAAGGATGAGCAACGGCGCGAGTCTGCCTGTGCCCGGCCATAGAGTCGTGGCCCAGGTCAATATGACGCCGCACCGGACACCGTGCCCGCTTGGAAAACTGTGCTCGTCCGGCCCCACCCCGTAAAGAAACCGCCCGCTGCCCGGTCTGGGCCGTCGCACCACCTGCTTGATCAACATCGTCCCCAGCGCACCGCCCGCAAACGAGATTGCCCACCCGATCAAGCTTCTCTGCCTCTGCCGGCTGCCCCTCGACCGTCGCCACAGAAAAAACGTCACCACCAACCACAAAACCGTGTCGCCCAGATGCGCGCCGACGTGAGCCAGCCAGTAGAGAGGGTGGCGCGCAGTCAGCTGTTCTTCCTTCAAGGCGGCGCGGGCACTGTACTCTTCATCCAGCCCGCTCAAATCCTCCAATAGCCTTTGCATTGTCAGGCTTCGCCCTCCGTCTTTGCTCTTCTGCTAGCACGGCCATTCGCAGGGTGGTCGGGATGCCTCTTCAGGTATTCCCGCACCTGGACCAGCTGTTCCGGCTTGTCGACATCCATGCCTGCCTCCGCCAGCGGCAGTACTACCGGTCCACCGTGCACACCCGCGATCCGATAGGCAACGTCCAGAATGTCGGCAATGGCAAGGCGGCGCAGTAGAAATTTGACCATCGTAGGAAGGCCCAGCTTCCATACCAGAGCAAGTACGTTCTTGCGATTCTCAATGAAGTATCGGATACGCTCCTGGATCTGGAAACCTGCAGACAAACGCCCCAGGTACAGGTCGCTACTGCAGAAGGCTCCCTCCCGCAGCGGCAAGTAGGTCCGCTTGCTGTCGGGAAAGGCAGTCAGCATCACGTCTTTTCGTACAATCCCCCAGTACACATCGTGCTCGAGCGGTTCGCATGCCTCAATAAAGCTGTCAACGATGGTACCGGTCAGAAGGGCAATATCTGCGGACAGTGCGAGAACGTAGCGGTCTTCCTTATTCAGATCGCGAAGCTTGCGAAGTCCGGCATTCTGGCTTGCCCAGAGGTTCGGCTGGTTGGGCACATGATGAACGGGAACGCCGAAATCGATCTCGTCCGGCCCGATACCAACCACTACGATTTCGCCTATGCGTTCGCTCTCCGCCAAAGCCTGAACGACATGCCACGCCATCGGCATCCCCACTAATGGCACAAGAGACTTGTGCGCTACGCCGACCGCCGCACTGACTCGATCCAGTTTGTCAGGATCATATCCTGCGGTGATGAATGCGTCGAACCGTTCCTGCAAGACGCCCCCTTTTGTTGCGATACGCTACACGCCCTCAGCGCACATTTCCGCCTACCAAAAACTCAGGGCAGGCAACGTCCTTCTGCCTGCCCCGTACGAAACGTTCGGTGTCGATCTACCCCGGAGTGGGGCCTGCTTATCGCTGCTTCGACCGGTCGATTGCGATGCGCAGCCGATACTCTTCCGCCATTAACTGCTCAACTTCACTTTCCAGTTGCTGCCGCTGGCTCCGTTTATGGCTACTGTCCGTGCTGTACGCCGCCTCCAACTGCCGGTGTGCTCTCGTCAGCTCACGCAGCACTTCATGTTTACGAGCGATCAGTGATTCCCGGTCATTCCTCATCATCGCCCCAGTCCATCTCATCGAAACTTCGTGGCGCCCGCGGCTTGTAGAGCAGGAACGCCAGTCCGACCCCTAGGAAATAGAGGCTGATAAGCGGCAACATGACAATTGTCATGTTGATGGGATCGATGGTGGGCGTGATCATCGCTGCCACAACCGAAATGATCACGATCGCCTGTCGCCACATTCCCAGCAATCGCCCACCGCTGACCAGGCCGATTCGTGCCAGAAACGCGATCACAAGAGGCGTTTCGAATGAAACGCCAATCCAGAAAACAATGCGCGTAAAGAAACCGACGTAACGGTCGACCGTCCACTCCTGATCGATTACGTCACCTAGGAAATTCTGCAAAAAGTTAACCGCCACTGGCAACATGCCGAAATTGGCAAATGCCGCCCCGCCGAAGAACAGAACCATGAAACCCGGCAAGAGTAGGAATAGGCTTCGCTTCTCGTGGGGATAAAGGCCCGGTGCTATGAAAGCAACGATCTGGTAGACCAGAACCGGCATGGCCACGATCACGCCCATCACGAACATGACCTTAAAAAACACAAAGATTGTGTCAGTGGGGCCGATGGCAATCAGTTTTTCGTCAACAGGGCTTGTTATGAACGCAATGACCGGCTCGACGAAGGCGATACTGGCGACGACACCGAACAACAGCGCGCCGACGATCCAAATCATCCGGTTTCGTAATTCAGCCAGATGTTCGAGCAGCCCCATGCGGCTGCCATCAAATGGATCGGTATCCACAGGATCGGTATTCAGTGGCGCAGCCTGCTGTGTCACAGGTGGGCCTCCCCGTCACCTTTGCCGTCCGCATCTTCCGTCACCGCAGCGACTGCCCCCTCGTCGGACTCTGTGTCGCCTTGTGCCGTAAGAGGGTTGCCATCAGAAGCGCCTTCCCCAGAGCCTTCTCCATTACTACTCATCTCGACAAGAGCTGCCGGCTCGCCTTTCTCTCCGGCCTCAAGGTTATCTGGCGCTTCCTCTTCCCTTGCGCTCTTCTGCGCCGCGACCGCCTCGCGCCTGCTCTCGGCTCGACGCTGGGCGCGCTTGTTTCGCTCATCCAGATAGGCCGAGTCCGACCCACTGGCGCTGGACTGTCTTTTCGCTCGTTGCTGCTTTCGGAGCTCCGAAAGGGTCTTTACGCCCCGCTTCTGCGTACTGCCCGTTTGTCTGGCTGTCGTACTGGAAGCACTGCTCCTGGTCGCCGACCCGGCCGCACTCGCCTTGGGTGCTGAGGGAATCGCAGTACCCGTCGTTTTGAGGTTGCTGTCGCTGCTACCCCCGCTCTGCTGCCGCCCGTTCGCCGACGCAGCCGCGTTGAGATCCGAAAGCGCCGGTTGAGGGGTGGATTTCTCCTCTGACTCTTCTTCGCTGGAGGAAGCCGCCGCTGCATCCGCGGCCTGCGCAGGTTGAGACGGCGCAGAGGTCTGTTTCGTCTCGGCGGGGGACTCCTGACTGGCGTCCTGTCCTATCGACTTCTCCTCTTCCTCCTCGTCGTCCATCAATTCCTTAAAATGGTAGCTGGGGTCAAGTTCGCGCAGGTCCCCTATCTCTTCATTGACCTGGCGCGTCAAATCGCCCGATAGCCTCTGCAGCCGTCGAATGAAAAACAGAACGTCTTTGGTTACCTTCGGCAGCCTTGCCGGCCCTAGAAAGATCAGGGCGAATATCAATATGAAGATGAATTCAAGGACGCCAATGCCGAAGATGCTGTTCATGCCAGAATTTACCGGCTCACTTGTTTGTATTCGGGTGGCAGGGATATCTCTCGAAGCGCGGTGCCAAGGACACCGTTTACAAATCGCGGGCTGCTGTCGCTGCCGAATGTCTTGGCCAGCTCCACCGCTTCGTTGATGACAACCTTGGGCGGCGCATCCGCATCCGGACTCGACAACTCAAAAATGGAGAGACGAAGCACGTTGCGATCGACGATCGCCAACTTGCCAACCGGCCACTCAGGCGCATAACGCCCTATCAGCGCATCCAAGTCTGCCCTGTAACGTATGACTCCGCTGACCAACCAGTACAGGAAGGCGAGTGTCTCCGTGGCGTACTTCTCCTCCGCCTGACGGTAATCAAGAGCGACGCCCGGACGGTGGTCCGTACAGTCAACTTCATAGAGTACCTGCAACGCCGTGCGGCGGGCGCGTCGGCGTTCAGCCGCACGCCCCACTACATTCTCACTGCTTCCGCGCCACGGATCGGACACTTCCATATCGACCCCCGACGCGCCGGACGCAGCCTTTGGGGCGCCCGTGCAAGGTCGCATGGTCGCTGTGCCTCTTACGTGCGCGCATTCGTCCTCACCGGCAATCACTGGATCGGCTCCCGCGGGTAGCTCCATGAGGTGCTGCGAATGGTCTATCATTGTCCCCTGAATGTCAACTCGCCTACATCACATCATCACCAGGCCGCCGTCTACAGACAGCACCTGCCCGGTAATGAATCCGGCCCTCTCACTCGCAAGAAACGCCACAGCCCAGGCAATCTCCTCCGGGTCGCCGAACCGACCCAGTGGTGTACGTGCTATGGTCTCTTCCTTTTGCTCGTCGCTCATCACATCTGTCAATGCCGTCGGTACAAAACCGGGCGCCACTACATTAACGGTGATACCCCGGCTCCCTACTTCCCTTGCGAGGCTTTTGGACAGGCCTATCATCCCGGCCTTACTGGCCGCATAGTTCGTCTGCCCAACCTGACCGGCCAGCCCGACAATGCTGGATATATTGATGATCCGCCCCCATCTCTGCCGGATCATACCCCGCAGCGCTGCCCTGGTTACGTGAAAAATACTGTCCAGGTTTGTGCCGATCACCGACCGCCATCCATCCTCCTTCATACTCATCATCAGCGCATCACGCGTCGTACCTGCATTGTTGACCAGTATGTTAACTCTGCCAAGATCACCTTCGACCTCCTTCACCAGCTCGGAGGCATCGTCAAAACAACCCACGTCAGCCTGAAAAACCGCGCAATCGCCGCCGGCTTCCCGAATCTGGGCAGCCGTCGCGTCCGCTCCTTCCCGGTTGCCCCGATAGTTCAAAGCGACGCGCGCACCGCCTGCGGCCAACTCCTTTGCGATGGCCGCTCCGATTCCGCTGCTACTACCTGTAACCAGCGCAATCTTGCCAGTGAATTCCATGGATTTCCTCGGTGCCGTGGCGAATGTGCCGCTATTCTACTACAGTACGCCCAAAAGAGGAACAGCTAAACTGACTCTGGAAGCACACTGGTTGCCGGGCTGAAATCGCTGCCTCATCCAACCAGGAAACAATCGCGCCACCCAACTGCGCCGCGCGCCGGCTCTCAACCGAACTGCTCGGCGAAACGCCTGACTTCATCCGCGTTCGACACATTCACTCGCTGTCCCCTGCGTTGAATGCGCCTCATCAGTCCGGTCAACACGCTGCCGGGCCCAATCTCCACAGCAGTCTCGACACCGGCTTCGACCGCGTGCTTCATCGAACTGGTCCACCTGACACTGCCAGTCAGCTGCGCATTCAACTCCTCGCAGATCGCCGCCGCGCTGTAGAGAGGGAGCCCGCTAGTATTGCCAATTACGGGTGCCAGTGGCTCCTGCACACCGGTTGCTTCGACCTGAGCCCTCAGCTGCGACGCCGCCGGCTCCATCAGAGGACAATGAGCGGCTATACTGACCGCCAGTTGTACAACCCTGCGTGCCCCGGCCTTCTCCAATTCGGGCATCGCGGCCGCGATGCTGCCCTCGTCACCGGAAATCACAATCTGCCCAGGGCAGTTATCATTCGCAATCTGGGCAACCCCGCTGCCTTTCGCAGCAGCCTCCGCGCAGATCTGGGCAACCACACTTTCCTCCAGACCGAGCACCGCCACCATGCGCCCCGGCTGTTTCGCGCCCGCCTCCTTCATGAGGCGGCCCCGCTCACGGACGAGTAGCAGTCCGTCGGCGAAACCAATGCAACCTGCCGCGGCCAGAGCTGTGTACTCACCCATCGAATGGCCGGCGAAAAAAGCGGGTCGCGGCAGGCAGCCCATCTCTTCCTGTATGGCGCACAGCGCCGCCATACTCGATGCGAACAAGGCCGGCTGCGCGTTGATCGTATCGGTCAGCTCCTCCTCAGGCCCTTCAAAGCAAATCCTGCTGATGCGCGCGCCCAGGATGTCGTCAGCTTCTGAGAACGCGGCGCGCGCGGCCGGGTAGGTATCGGCCAGCTCCTTAGCCATGCCCACATGCTGGCTTCCCTGCCCTGGAAACAAGAAAATCAGCGGCCTGGCCTCTTCACCGTACGAGAGCGGCAGATTCATCTGGTTCAGGCTTCTTCTTCGTCCATGTCAACTACCTGCATTCGGCCCATGTATGTTCCGCAATGCGGGCAGACCCGGTGCGGTAACGTCTTTTCGTTGCACTGCATGCAGTTCACGAGTCTCGGGGTCCCGATCGCATGGTGCGCACGGCGTCGGTTGCGCCGGCCCTTACTTATCTTTCTCTTCGGTAGCGGTCCCATATTCCGTTCTCCTCAATCTATTCACTGCGAGGTTCATTTTGCAGCGCCAACAGGGCCTCCCAACGCGGGTCTATCCCCTCGGCTTCAGAAGGTGCCTGCTTACCTTGCGTATCGGCAAGAGCAGACTCAGACAGCAATTGCATGTATTTTGGACAAGCATCCGGATCGGCGCCGCCGCTTACCGGGTCAAGGTACTCGCAAGCGGCTACGATGGGAATGGAGAGCCAGATATTCTGACGCACAACCTCGGAGATGTCGAGTATGTGCCGCGCATCGATAAGCAGTGCTTCGTCAGTCAGGTCCTCCGCTTGACCTTCAAACTCCTCAGGCGAAAGAAAGCGCCCTGTCTGTATGTCGGTCAGAGGACGAAAACTCTCAGAGAACTCGACCGACGCAGGAACAGTGACCGGTTCGAGGCAACGTCCGCACTGTAATGACAACGCGACCCGAAAGTCCCCCGTAGCCAGCACACCGCTGTGAATGCGCAGCAATTCCAGGTTTCCGCTCAGATTGCTCAGGGGTGTCAGGTCGCCATCGAGGTTCGTGATGTCGTCGTCAAGAGCATACTCCCTGGATGAGCCGGTCGCCTCCTTCATCAGTTGTGCAACATTGAACTCCATCTACCGTTCCTCCTACCCCGCTCCTGCAAGACCGCCTGGGCCGCACCGAGCTACTCTCGGCTCTCTTGCTCTCAAATTTACCCAGTGCAATATGTCTTCCAGCAGGCGGCCCGGCGGCAATCTCCCCACAGCGTGGCGACCGCACAAACAGCGATTATATAAGGAGGTCCGACGATCCTCCAAAAGTCAGTCGGTACCGCAGAACAGCAGCAATGCATGCCGTACTTCGACCGGCTCTTTTTCGCAAACTATGCCGTTTGGAAGCCCCCGATTTTGGACTGAAATGATAGGGGATGGTATAAACACAAAGTCATGCAAAAGGTTTTGTCAATTTTCACAATATAAACTGTGTAAATTGACAAAATGACCTTCTTGTGGTAGGATCGAGTAAATTCGTCAACGTAGGCCTGACCAAGATGTGTGCTCCGAAACGCATCCGGCCCTGAACTGCAGGGAAAACGCTAATGTCTATCAGTCCAGACCAGAACTCACCAGCATGGCAGATTCTTGAATATCTGCAGCGCAATCCCTCTGCCACGATTAAGGACATTGAAATCCTGTTGGGCGTAACAACAACAGCCGTTCGTCAGCATCTGAACGCGCTGCAGGCCGATGGCTATCTGGACCGGCGGGAAGAGCGCTCCGGAGTAGGCCGTCCGCATTACATCTACTTGGCAACCGACGCAGCTCGCGAACTGTTCGCCTGCCGCTGTGATGTGCTCGCCCTGACCATGCTCCAGGAAATGTACGGAATGGTCGGCCAGGAACAAATGGGAACTCTCCTGAAACGCGTTGGCGTCAGGCTCGCCGAGCGGTACGCAGAAAGCGTCAACGCGGCCGAACTGCAGAATCGAGTTGAGGAAATGGCCGGGGCTCTGGGCAGGCAAGGAGTACTCACCGACGTATCTGCATCCGAAAATAACACCATAGCATTGAAGATGTATAACTGCCCTTACCACGACCTTGCAATTGCGCATCGCGAGATCTGCGAAATGGATCAACTGATGATGCAGCAGGCCTTGGGCGCAGATGTCTCTCTGGATGACTGCATTATGGACGGGCACGGCAGCTGCTCATTTGTAATTACACAGAGTAGTCCCGCCGAACTTGAACTTGAGTCCTGACCCGGTCATTCGCCTTGCAGTAATCGTTTCGTGTTGACCACGGCTGGGAACAGCCGTCACATTGAGGAGTCACGAAAGTCATGGGTACACTTGAAATTCAAAACTTGCACGTCTCGGTAGGAGATACGGAAATACTGAAAGGCGTGGACCTCACGCTCAAAAGCGGCGAGATCCATGCCATGATGGGTCCAAACGGCTCCGGAAAATCAACACTCTCCTACGTCGTCGCCGGCCACCCCCATTACGAAGTCACGCAGGGTGACATTCTGGTCGACGGCGAAAGCATTCTCGATATGGAGGCCGATGAACGCGCCAGGTCCGGGATCTTCCTCGCCTTCCAATATCCAGTCTCGATTCCCGGCGTCAGTGTCGCCAATTTTCTGCGCACGGCCGTGTCCAACGTTCGCGGGTATACGAGTAAGGAGGCGGAAAGTAACGCAAACGGTGTCATCGGCAGCAACCTCATGCCCATGAGGGAATTCCGCCGCGAACTGAATACGAAGATGAAAGAGTACAACGTCGATTCCAGCTTTGCCCGGCGCTACCTGAATGAAGGATTCTCCGGCGGAGAGAAAAAGCGCACCGAGGTCCTGCAGATGGCAATGCTGGAACCGAAATTCGCAATCCTCGACGAATCCGACTCCGGCCTGGACATTGACGCCCTGCAGATCGTCGCACATGGCATCAATAAGCTGGCAACCGAAGATCGGGGCTTTCTGCTCATCACCCACTATCAACGGATTCTGAACTTCGTTAAACCCGATTACGTCAGTATTTTCTTTGGCGGTCGCATTGTCAAGACCGGCGGCCCTGAACTGGCCTTGACGTTGGAAGAAAGAGGCTACAAGTGGGTGGAGGAGGAGTTGGTAGTCGGGGCCTTGCCTGCCTGACTATTGAGACCGGAGTCGGCCAGGTAACAGTTTGCCGGCCTTCCTCGGCGCCTTGGTTTCGATTAGACGAAAATGGCATCGAAGCAACAGGTTTCGCATTAAAGGTCGCACCATTCGTTATAAAGGAGGGCTACTATGGCTGGACAGTCCGATTTTGAGCATCTTGAAGGTGTCAAAGAAGAGTACCAGTACGGCTTTCGTGACCAGGAGAACGCCGTTTTCAAATCCGAAAAAGGCCTGAACCATCAGGTAGTCGACCAGATCGCCGACATCAAAAAGGAACCGGAATGGATGCGCCAGTTCCGGCACGACGCACTCGACATCTTCTTCTCCAAGATGATGCCCAGCTGGGGCGCCGACCTGAGCGGCATTGATTTCGACGACATCTTTTACTATCTGCGCCCCGCCGAAAAGCAGGGCAAGAGTTGGGACGATGTGCCGGAGGACATTAAGCGTACATTCGACCGGCTTGGCATCCCTGAAGCAGAACGCAGGTTCCTTGCCGGAGTCGGCGCACAGTATGAGTCCGAGGTCGTCTACCACAGTTTGAAGGACGAATGGGAAAAGCTCGGCGTCGTATTCCTGGACATGGACAGCGGACTTCGCGAGCATGAGGATATCGTCAAAGAATACTTTGCTACGGTCATTCCGGCCGCCGACAACAAGTTCGCCGCGCTAAACAGTGCCGTGTGGAGCGGCGGAAGTTTCGTCTACGTACCGTCGGGTGTACATGTCGACATTCCCTTACAGGCCTATTTCCGCATCAACGCCGAGAATATGGGGCAGTTCGAGCGTACCCTCATCGTCGTCGAAGAAGGGGCCAGCGTACACTACGTCGAAGGCTGCACTGCGCCCATCTACTCAAGCAACAGCCTCCATAGCGCCGTCGTCGAAATCATCGTCAAGAAGGGCGGGCGCTGTCGCTATACCACTATCCAGAACTGGAGCACCGACGTCTATAACCTGGTGACCAAGCGGGCGTTGGCCTACGACGACGCCACAATGGAGTGGATCGACGGCAACCTTGGCAGCAAAGTGACGATGAAATACCCTGCCGTCTACATGATGGGCCCCCAGGCCCACGGCGAAATCCTGTCTATCGCCTTTGCCGGCAATGGACAGCACCAGGACGCCGGCGGTAAAGTGGTCCATGCCGCCCCCAACACCAGTTCCAAAATCGTCTCGAAGTCGATCAGCAAGGACGGCGGTCGCGCCAGCTATCGCGGCCTCCTCAAAGTGGCTAAGGGTGCCCATCACAGCCGCAGCAACGTCGTCTGCGATGCCCTGCTGCTGGATGCCGACAGCCGCTCGGACACCTACCCGTACATCGAAATCGACGAGGACGATGTAAGTATTGGCCATGAAGCATCGGTCAGCAAGATCGGCGAAGAACAGCTCTTTTATCTGATGAGCCGCGGCATTGACGAGGACGAGGCCGCCGCCATGATCGTAGGCGGCTTCATCGAGCCCCTTGTCAAAGAGCTGCCCATGGAGTACGCGGTCGAAATGAATCGCCTCATCCAATTGCAGATGGAGGGCAGTATCGGATAGATTGCCCCCCTGTCATCTATGCACCAATAACGGGCAGCAGGCAGTCCGACATGCGCACTGCGCACCGGGAGAACGCTTCAGATGAACTTTCTCCTGTTATCCCGTAACGGAGTCAACCGAAAGTGACATTGCTCATAAAGGAACCGCAAGAAATCGTCGAGGCAGCCGCCGGTTTTTCACAGGAAACTGTGCGGCGTGCGTCGGCTGCAAAAAACGAACCCGACTGGATGTTGGACTTTCGCTTGCGTGCCTGGCAGACTTTCGAGAACCTGCCCTGGCCCAAGCCTACCGACGAGTCCTGGCGCCGAACGCGCCTGACCGGATTCAAACTGGAAAACTTTACGCCCTTTGCCGTCCCCGACGGGAACGTCGGACGCTATGATCTGGAACCCAATCTCCTCGACGCCCTCGAAGAAATGGACTCCTCAGCAAGTCTGATCTATCGCGACGGCGGCCTTCTGTACGGCGAGGAAGTCGAAGACCTGACCGAAGAGGGCGTCATCTTCACCGATCTGCAGACAGCCGTACAACTACATCCCGAACTGGTTCAAGAGTACTTCATGACTGAAGCTGTTACCCCGGACGCCAACAAGTTCGCAGCTCTGCACGCAGCGCTGTGGGATACCGGGTCCTTCATCTTCGTCCCCCGCAACACGAGGATCGAGCTTCCCCTGCATGCCATCCTCTCCCAGGGCGACAACGTCGGAGGCTATCACCACACCCTTCTCGTGGCCGAAGAAGGGGCAGAAGTGACCTTGGTCGATGACCTCATGGGCGCGGAAAACGCCTTGCAAGCCAGCGTTGTAGAGCTAATCCTTAAGGACAATGCCCACGTCCGCTACATGAACCTGCAGGACTTCCAGCATACTGCCTGGAACTTCATAACCGGGCGGGCAGTATTGGGCAAGGATTCTGACCTGCGATGGATCCAGGTCAGTTGGGGCAGCCGTTTAACCAAGGCCTTTCTGGACCTGGACCTGCGCGGAGAAGGCGGCCATGGCGAGCTGCTGGGACTCTACTTCCCGACGCGGCGGCAACATATCGACCACCAGACCTTGCAGCTGCACCGTGTCGCCAACTGCTACAGCGACCTGCTATTCAACGGCGCACTCAAACATCGTGCCCGCAGCGTTTATATGGGTATAATCAAAGTACTGCCCGGCGCACAGAAGACGGACGCTTTCCAACGCAACGGAAACCTGATCCTGGACAACAGTGCCCGTGCCGACAGCATTCCTGGCCTGGAAATCGAGGCCGACGACGTGCGCTGTACCCACGCCGCCACGGCCGCGCAGGTCGAAGACGAATACGTTTTCTATCTCATGGCCCGCGGCCTCACCAGACCGCAGGCCGAACGGATGATAGTGCAGGGCTTCTTGCAGGGCGTGCTCGATCGCGTTCCCGTTGAAGCCGTTATGCGAAAGCTGGAAAAAGTAATCAGTCGCAAGATCAGTAGGTAATCACATACATCCCATTTTGGAGGAGTGCCATGGCAGACAAAGGCTATGCCAAGCCAGACGTGTTGGTCAGCACTGAGTGGGTCTCCGCTCATTTGAACGATGCAAACATTCGCCTTCTCGAATCTAACGAAGATGTGCTGCTCTACGACACGGGCCATATCCCCGGAGCACAGAAGATCGACTGGCAGGAAGACTTGAACGATGCGGTCGTGCGCGACTACGTGGGCCAGCAGCAGTTCCAGACGCTTATGGAGCGCCTCGGAATCTCAAATGACACGACCATCGTCTTCTACGGTGATAAGAGTAATTGGTGGTCAACCTACGCTTTCTGGGTATTCCAGCTGTTCGGTCATACCAACGCAAAAGTGATGGACGGCGGCCGCCAGAAGTGGGTCGACGAGGGCAGAGAGTTGTCGACCGACAAGCCCTCCTATCCTGCTGCCTCCTACAGCGCGCCTGGGCGCAACGATGGAGCCATCCGCGCCATGCGGGAAGAGGTACTGGCCCACCAGCAGTCCGGCCTGCCTCTCGTTGACGTTCGTAGCCCGGCTGAGTACAGCGGCGAACTGCTGCACATGGCCGACTACCCCCAGGAAGGGTCGCTGCGCGGCGGGCACATCGCCGGCGCCCGTAACGTACCCTGGGCGCGGGCTGCCAACGACGACGGCACATTCAAGAACGCCGCCGACCTGCGCGCCATCTATGAGGAAGAGCAGGGCCTCGGCGGCAGCGACAACATCGTAGCCTACTGCCGCATCGGCGAACGCAGCAGCCACACCTGGTTCGTGCTGACCTATCTGCTCGGATACGACAGCGTCCGCAACTATGACGGTTCCTGGACCGAGTGGGGCAATGCCGTCGGCCTGCCCATAGAAAGATAGAGTCGGCGTATCGGCCTTCTGGTCTGTACAATAATCTGAAGATGCCACTGGTCGAAAGGCAAGGGGCTGTTACCGCCCTTGCCTTTCGTATAGGTCAATTCTCTTGACCCATGGACCTCTTTCGCGAAGCCATTATTGACCACTACAAGCACCCCCGGCATAAGGGCAAGCTGGAGGATGCCGACGTCCACCGCCAGGAGTTGAATCCCTTCTGCGGCGACGAGGTAACCATCCATCTGAAGATCGCAGATGATGTCGTTGCCGATGCCGCCTTTGAAGGCCGGGGATGCGCCATCAGCCAGGCAAGCGCGTCGATGATGATGGAGGAAATCATCGGCATGCCGGTGGCCGATCTTAAAGAGTGGGGCAAAGAGGATGTGCTCGATATGCTTGGCATCGAGATCGGCCCTGTGCGCCTTAAATGCGCCCTCCTTCCCTTGAAGGCGCTAAAAGCAGGGCTCTACGGACTGACCGATTGGCCCGAATAGATCACCCGCCTAGGAAATTGGTACACATGGAAGACTTTGTAAGAGTTGCCGCGGCCGAAGACATCCCGCCAGGCGAACGGCTCCTGGTCGAACTTGAAGGCATCCGCATCGCCGTATTCAATCTGAACGGCGAGTTCTACGCCATCGAGGATGTCTGCACTCATGACGGCGGCCCCCTGGTGGAAGGGGAAATCCTTGAGGGCGGTCAGGTCGAGTGCCCCCGCCACGGCGCCCGCTTCGACATCCGCACCGGTGAAGCCCTCAGTATGCCAGCCTTCGAGCCAACTCCATCCTACGACATTCAGGTTGACGATGGCGACATCTACGTGGAAAAGCCCTTCTGAGGAGAAAAACACGATGAGCGAAAACACACTGCCCACGCCCGACGAAGTTCGAGCCGAAATCAGGACCCATGTGAAGGACCCCGAATTGATGATGAATATCGTCGACCTCGGCCTGGTTTACGATATCGAGATCACCGAAGAGAATAACATCGACGTGACCATGACGCTGACCAGCCCCGGCTGCCCGGTCGGCCCGCAGATAATCAGCGATGTGCAGCGCACCGCCCACAACGCCTTCCCCAGCGTCAGTGAAGTCAACGTCCATCTGGTCTGGACCCCCTTCTGGAATCCCGACATGATGTCCGAGGACGCCAAAGACGAGCTGGGTATCTTCTGAACCGGATACGGTGCCTACTCATTGAAATGGCAACGTAAGAGACCTGGCCAGAAGCGAGATGCTGGGCTACGAAAAGCTGCATCTATTGGCAAATGAGTCTCTGGCGGCATCCCGCTTCGTCGGTTGATTGAACGCTGCGGCACGCAAAAAATGCCCTAGGCGAACTGCCTACGAACGGCGGCCCCTCGAACCTGAGAGCCCGGCTCTCGCCTATCTGCCGACCATTTGAGAGCCAGAAAGTCTCATCCTCGCCGCGCCGCAATCTCCAGCGCCCTGTCGAAATCCGACCTCGCCTCCTCCGTCCGTCCGAGTACCGCCTTCACCACGGCCCGATTTCTGTGAGCCTCTACATCGTCCCGCCGCCTTAGGATCGCCTGATCATAATCGTCAATGGCATCCTCATATTCGCCGCGACGCTCCTTCGCATTCCCCCGATTGAAAAATGGTTCAGCGCTCTCAGGCAGTAACCGGACCGCTTCATCATAGTCGCTCACAGCCGCTCCAAGACGTCCGAGTTTAGCCAGCGCAACCCCCCGATTGTTGTATGCGGCTGCGAACTCTGGCCACAACCGGATCGCGTGGGCATAGTCGGAGACGGCCGCCTCGTACCGCCCCAGCTCGACCTGTATCAGCCCCCGGCTGTTGTATGCCTCGGAACTGTCCGGATTCAGTTCGATGGCCCTATCGAAATCGGCAACCGCCTCCTGACCTCGACCAAGCGCCAACTTGACACGCCCTCGCACCAGGTAGATCCTTTCATACTCAGGCTCGAGTCGGACCGCATCGTCCAGATCAGCAACGGCATCCTCCAACTGGCCGATCTCGGCCAGAAGCAGCCCTCGATTCAGGAACGCAATTGCATTCTCTGGGTGGACCCTGATCGCCGTGCCTAGGTCGACTATGGCCTCCTGATTCTGATGAAGAGCAGTCTTGGCATTGGCGCGATTGATATAGGCATCGGCCAAGTCGGGTTTCAGGTGAACCGCTCGGTCGTAGTCAGCAACCGCCTCTTCGAAAAGTCCCAGGTTACTATTGACATTGCCCCGATTATTGTAGGCCTCGGCGTAGTCCGGTCTCAATCGAATCGCTTGCGAATAGGCGGCCAATGCCTCCCGAGAAGCGGACACGCCTGCCTCGCCCAACCCGCTGTTCGGCAGGAAATATGCACGCGATTGCTGTTCGTTCATTTGCCGGCGCTCCGGCTCAGCCGCTCCGACAGGTCCCCGACCGACCGAAAGGCCAGCGCTGCCAGTTCATCATTGCTCCCTTCCGCAACACTGGCGATGTGCTTCCATCTCTCTATCGATTCGTCCAGTCTTCCTTCTTCCTCCAGCTGCCGGGCCTCCGCGATGGCCGATGCCCCGGCCCTACCCGGTATCCGACTGAGTTCCTCGCCAATCTGTGTCCGCGCATAGCCCAGATCCTCGCCTTCCATGCTGCGCAACGGCTCGTCTGCTTCCCCCCCATAGCCCCTTATCTCTTCGGCAAACCGGCCTGCATCTTCTGCATACCCACGCGCCGCTTCCACATTGCGGCGGACCACCTCCTCAATTTCCCGCAATCTCCTTATGGCAAGATAGCCCGCGGTCCCCAAAAATAGCGCAAACATGGTCAACAAGAGAGCGATGCCGGTCAGCCACCATCCTACAGTGTCAGCCCGATCATCCAGAATCTCGCGCCGGAGTTCATTGAAACGGCGCTGAATCTCGACCTCTGCGCCTCCATCAATTCCCGAACTGTCTCCTGGCGCGTCGCTTTCCTGCCCCTCGGGCGACTGAGCTGACGACGCCGCTGGAGCCGCCAAAACGGCCCCGATCGCGAACACCAGGGCCATCGCAACGATGAGATTCCACTTCAGGATCGGCATGTTTCGCATATCAAAACGCGCCTAGCCTCCTGTCGGCCCTGGACCGCGACTGAATAAAAGGGAGCCCCATCGATAGCCGAAAAAGAGGTCTGTGTCATAGGCTGGAATCATGCTGCCTTAATCAACTCGCAAAACCAACTGTCGGAGGATGAATTTCTTCGCAGAGATGCAAACGCTGCCCAGAAACATCGTCTCGTGTCGCGACTGTTCTCACAAGTCTGGACGTCCAGCGGCAGCATCTGGTCAAAAACATCCTATGACACGCTGGTAGAGGGCGCAACACTTCATGGGAAAGCCGAAAACTCAGACGCGCCTGGCTTTCAGGACCAATCCTCTCCCTTCACCACGACGACAAACCCAACTTTGCCCCCGTAACCCTTACCGCCCCGCACATTTAGGCCTCCAGAATTGCCATCATTTCCCTTTGCGCCATGGAAATTGAAGAACTCTGTATACCTGTTCTCCGGATCGGCCCTGAGAGATACCTCGATTATCAGGCGTTGCGAAGCGTCTTTGTAACGCGGCGAGTCCACTACGTACCCGTCCCCGCCTATCCTGTTCAGTATCGCCGCCACGCCGTTCCGATTGCAAATGACCCCGTATCGCCCTTCTTCTCTTGGAACCGCCTCGTCGTAACATTCGAGTGCTTCGTCAAAACGTCCCAGTACGACAAGCACATTTCCTTTGTTGAAACGAGCATAGGGGCTGCCTGCTCTTATAGCCTCATCATAATCCCTAATCGCATCGCAATACCGGTGCAGCAAGAGATTCGTATTTCCCTTGTTCAAAAAACACGAAGCCTCTTCTACCCTATGTCTGATTCCTATGCTAATGGCTTCCTCATAGTCCTCCAACGCGCCGTTCAACTCCTCCAATTCGGCCCTAACGTTGCCGCGGTTAAAGTGAAGCCGCCACAGACGGTGTCTGTTGGCGCCGGCGTTTGAGGTTCTTGCTAAATCCTCCGCCAGCCTTTCTTCATGGCGAAGCCCAAGATCGTAATCCCTTCGGGCGCCTCTAAAATCCCCATCTGCTGCTCTGGCATTCCCTCGAACAAAATAGAAATATCCAATATCATCTTCTTGAGCAAGCTCAATACTCTTGCTGTAATGACCTATAGCGCCTGTGTAGTCACCCTTCAGGTAACTCTGATCGCCTTGGACCAGGCTGAACTCAGGATCCTCAAAATTTGGCAGAGGGAGGCTTGCGCTGTTCAGGGCAGAGAACTGAAGCACATCGGCGAAGAGCGAGCGTCTGCCAAAATCGAACAGTCTTTCAAGTTCCTCTCGGATCGGTGCTTTGTCAGCTGCGTCGACAACGATTGAGCTTACAGTGTCTTCGGGGAGTAGCGGCCAAGCCTGAAGGCTGACTCCACCATTTCGCATCGCACCCGCGGTCTCCTTCTCTTCAATTGACATCTCTACATAGAGGTTCCTACTCTGACCGTCTAACCATCTGAAGATCTCTTCACTGCTTTGTACTGCTTCCTCAAAGGGTATACCCCTGAAACAAGATACATTGTCCAGGTCCAGGAAAAACACTCTCCCGTCACACTCTTTCACTTCACAGGCATACCACAACGCTACCAATGGATCTCGCGAAAAGTCCAGGAATCCCGTAGCAGCGCCGAATCGCTGCAACTTCGCGATAAGCTGTAGGTCCGGAATACCGCGACCGTCCGCGTTGCCAAACCCAAGATTTCGCGCAGGTTCCAATAGCACGGAACGATGGTAGACCCAGTGCATCTCGGAAAAGAAAGCTTGCTCAATGATACTTTCATCATCATTGAAAAATCTGATTAGGCGACGTGTAGCCGCAGAATGTAATCGCCAACTGCTATCGCCCTGCCCGCGGAATACACACGTGCTGGGTAAGTCGCCAATCTTACTTAAGAAGGCCCTTTCAACAGCCGTCACCTAAGGTTCTCCTCTGGAAATCCCCGACGGAATCACTAACACTCAAAGGCCTGCCGTCAGAACTCACAGTGCAATCTGTATCGAGCTAAGAACGCTCGTCTTCCAAGAATAGAAAGACCAAATCGCAGCGGACTCCTTGGACAATTTGCGGAAATCCTTCGAAACACTAAGAATCAGAAACCTACTCTCGTGGAATCGAACTCTCCTCATGCGTTCCTGGTGGCCAAAGGCTTTATTTTGCCCCCGTTCTAATGCCATTTTTTGTAGCCCTGGTCGCCCGCCGCGGTTGAACGAACTCTTCCACGTTCAAGCCCCGTTTCAGGCAACAAACCATTTGGACCCGGTCTCCGGGCAATGAGCAAGGCCTCCCACCCTAATGACACAGAACTCGATGAAATGTGCCCTTCATCGGGAAACTCGTCCGCCCGCTTCCTTCCGGAACGAGTCGAGACGATTCCGACAGAGCAACTGCAGAAGAGCGGCGGATGCGCACACGCCGTTCTCCGATTGAGCGCCAACTGCGATCAATTGTGTCTTCCGGGTCCTGGACCGTGGGAGAAGCCCTGCTACGTTCTGGAGGGGTTGAAATGAAGACGCAAAGCACGCAAGCTCTGTTTAGCCTTGCATGCCTGGATGTTGTTCCCGATAAATTTGCAGGTGCCAGCTTCATTGCTGTTCTGTTCACACCAGGCAGGCCAAAAGTCAACTATGCGACAGAGTCTTGAGTTGTAACTTTTCGCGAATGCCAAGCGCTGCTTATAATTGCTTTCCTCTCTGGGGTCTCCGTGAAGAAAATTCAACGGCCCAGAGATTCCGCATCCTCACTCAGAACGACCTCTTTACCCAAAATGATTGCTTATTGCCAAATCCTTTCCGCCTGGAGAGAATCTGTCGAAACTTGACAAAAAAGGTTTCGCAACGCACCTACCGCGCTTTTCAGTACTCTATACCACTAAAAATACACTCTTTCTCTCTGTTGTGCAAAATCTGTATAAGGAGTTTGTCTCAATCTGCATAGAGTGCTGTTGCCGACCCTTGACCGAAATCTGCCAGAGCTAGAAACTGGCAGTACTGTCAGCCAGTCCCGCCCCAGTTCTGCTGGCCCGCGCGCCCCTCCAGAGACTGCAGGAATCCGAGTGCGACCATCTGCAAAAGCAGTGGATGGTCGTTAAGCGGCACGTTGAGCAAACTTTCGGCAACGTACACTGCATGGCGCGCGAATTCTTGGTCCCCCACTAATTGCAGCCACGCCGCCTGCGCCAGTAATGCCTGCCGCAGTTGCCCGCCCAATTCCCGCGGAACCTCTTCCGAAACAATCGAAGCCGCCAGCGTGCCCAGTGCCTCCAACGGCATGCTGGCCAGACTCCCCAAATCAGATCTGTCAACATTGCCGCTCGGCATTTGACCCCCATCCTCTCCTCTGCCCACTTCCGGCCTTTCCACCTGTAGGACCCATCTAGCCATGGCCGGATGTTCCAGCAAAGCAGCGGTAACCTTCGGCAGCCTTTCCCGCCGCTCTTCCCACAACGCCGGCCCCGACCCCAGCAGGGACAGTATCTCGCCGGATACTGGATCCCCCTCGCACTCAAACAGCAACGGGCAGAAGAGCGTGAACTCGTCCGGCAGGGCGCGCTCCGCCCCCTGCCAGTGGCCTTCCAGACCCTCGCGTAAGCAATGCCTCGCATATGTGTAGGGAACCGTAACGAATTCTGTCCTCTCCCCAGGCGCCACGGCTATCGACAGCGACTCCCCCACCCTCCTCCTCGATGGCAGTTGCCGTCGTTCCAAGTTCTCGCTCCCAAATGCCCCTAGAACACCTGCAGTTCTATTGATGCGCAGACCGACCAGCCTGCAGCCAGCATCCTCACCGTCTTCCAGGAACCACAAATGCTGGGTACCCTGCATGTCGCTTGGCGAGAGTAGTGTCCACCAGTCGTCCGCACTCTGCAGTTCCCAACCGGCGCCCGCTAGCCGCAGCTTGCGTAGGTTTCGCGACGCAAACTGCGCGAATTCTGGTCGTAAGGTCGACTGAAGCGAGTGTAACGCCGACGCACTCTGTCTCCCGACTTCCGCCCCGCGCATCGAACCCAATAGATTCAGTGCAGCTTCCGCGACGCCTCTACGTGCATCGTATGCGAGCAGCCGCAGCAGTTCCGGCTGGTCCTCATCTGCCAGTTGCCCTATCAGGTCGAGGACAAGGTAGGCGACATCTTGGTTCTCTTGCCGCATCTGACGGACATACTCAAGAAGAACATGTCGGTTCGTACGCCCCTCCGCAACCGCCTCCTGCAGACTCTGCATCACGATCAGGTTCGGGTCCCTCAAGTCGCCCATCAGGCCTGCCGAAACCTCTATCTGAAGGAATTTCTCCAGAATCATGGCCGCGTTCAACCGCGTCTGGGTGGGATTATCGCGCCGACCCGCCTCCTTGCGCAGCATCGTAGCCGTCTCAGGCTCGGGCAGCAGCGCCGCAAGTCGGCCCAATCCGCCGCGCATCTGGCTGCTCCCGGTGTCCAGATGCTTGCGAACTGCCGGTAGAACCAGTTCGGCTGCACATTCGCGCACGATCCTCTGCACTTCTTGCGCCATTTCCGCCTCAGATTCCGTATCGGCTAGGTTGGCGACCGCCTCTTCCACCAGCCGCCTCTCCCGAAGCGAATGAATAATCTTCCCGCTCATACCTGCCTACCACCTATCAATTCCCGACCCATGACTATCCGGCTCTACGCCGCCCATCGGACTAGTGGACCCAACACCCAATTGGCTCCCGCTTCCGGGCCGCTCGCAGTCAACGCCACTGACCCCTGACCACTTCAGTGCCTTTTCTCAGCACATTTCATGGCGAGTGAAAGACCTGCGCGCCCCATTCTTAGAACATGAGACAGGAAAGGTCAAGTAGCTGCTATCAATAGATTATACCACGTGGAAAAACACCCAACCGTTTGCTTCCGGTCCTGCCCGATGGTAGACTGAACTGTGTTGTCCGAACAGGGCGTGTACGGGCGCAAAAGTCCTCCGATTGAATCGCCCAGTGGGAGCGAAGCACATGGCACAGGCGCTTTACCGCAAGTGGCGCAGCCAGACTTTCGACGAGGTGGTTGGGCAGGAACACGTGACGACCACCCTCCTCAACGCGCTGCGCGACGAAAGGGTGGCCCACGCATACCTGTTCGCCGGCCCGCGCGGCACCGGCAAAACCTCCACCGCCAGAATCCTCGCCAAAGCCCTCAACTGCACGGACGAAGAGTCTCAGCCCTGTAATCGCTGCAGCCACTGTACCGCCATCAACGAAGGCCGCATGTTGGACCTCATCGAAATCGACGCTGCCAGCAACAACAGTGTCGACGACGTAAGGGAACTGCGCGAAAAAGTCGGCTTCCAGCCGAGCGAGTCCCGCTTCAAAATCTACATCATCGACGAAGTGCACATGCTCAGCGCCAGCGCCTTCAACGCGCTGCTGAAAACGCTCGAAGAGCCTCCTCCCTACGCACGTTTCGTTCTGGCTACCACCGAACCTCACCGCATTCCCGCAACCGTTCTCAGCCGCTGCCAGCGCTTTGATTTCCGCCGCATTCCCGTCGCCGAGATCGCAGCCCACCTGGCCCATATTTCTTCAGAAGAAGGCTTCGACGTTCAGGAGGAGGCTGTCTTTGCAATTGCCCGTAGCGCACAAGGTTGCATGCGCGACGCCGTCAGTCTACTCGATCAAATGACTAGCTACGGCGCGGTCGCGCCCAAAAACGGCAACCCGGCAATCTCCTTGGCGCAGGTGCAACAGGTCTTGGGCAGCGCCGCCAGTGAAACCGTAACCGCATTTGTTGACTCTCTGGTGGCCGGTAACGTTTCCGCAGGTCTCTCGCTCATTCACGACCTGCTGCTCCAGGGAGGAAGCCTCAATGAGTTCACGGCCCAGGTCGTCGAACACCTCCGCGGCGTGATGCTCGTGCAGATGGTCGGCGACGGCGCCCTGCTCGACGACTGCGCACCGGATGCCGTCCAAACAATGCAAAACCAGGCCAAGGAAATAGAGAACGCTGCTACCCTCAGGGCCATCAAGCGATTCAGCCAAGCCATGGTTGAACTGAAAGGCGGCTTCCAGCCTCAGCTTCCCCTGGAGCTGGCGTTGGTTGAACTCATCGAAGGCGTTCAGCCTCAACCTGCCGCCGTGGCGCCGGCCCAGACCGTGGCACAGCCTGCATCCCCTACGTCCTCGGCATCGGCCAAGAGCCCTACCCCACACGCCACGCGCCCCACCAGAAGTCCGGTCGCCGAAAGACCGTCTGCTACGCCTCTCGACGCCGAGGCCATGCAGCGGCTTCGAGGTCGTTGGGACGAATTCATGACCACCGTCCGCGAACGGTGCGGACCCAAGGAGCAGGCCTCGCTACGCTCCATAAAGGATCTCGCAATTGGCGGAGATGCCGTGGCAATCGCATTTGGCAGCAACTCATTTACCCAAGGTGTGATTTCGGAGGCGAAAACCAAAGATGCAGTTTCAGGCATTCTCGCGGAGATACTTGGTCAACAGGTAACGCTCATCTGCCAAAGCGGCGAAAAGGCTACTATCCCCTCCGCTACTGGCCAGACCGTCGAGGAAGAACAGACCGGCGGGCCCGATCCCCTGTTGGAGTACGCCGTATCCGAACTGGGCGCAAAGGTCAGCGATGGCCGCAGCCAGGCGGAACGAAACTAAAAAAGCACATTACATCTTTTGCTTGGAGTGAAACAGATGGCGAAAAAGAAGAGAAATCGCAGAACCAGAAGCGGCGCCAATCCATTCGGAGGCGGTGCCCCGGGAATGCCCGCCGGTGGTTCACTGGGTGGCGGCATGGGCGGCGGCATGGGCGGCGACCTCGCCGCCCGCGTGCGCAAGATGCAGGGAGATATGGAAAAGGCCCAGGAGGAACTGGCCGAAGAGACCGTGACCGGCAGTGCCGGAGGCGGGATGGTCGAAGTGGATATGGACGGCCACCAGGCGGTTCAGGCCTTCCGCATCAAGCCGGAAGTGGTCGATCCCGACGACGTGGAAATGCTGGAAGACCTGCTTCTGGCAGCCATCGGCGACGCCTCGGAAAAAGTAAAATCCCTCACCGAAGAACGCATGGGAGGTTTCGCAGACGGCCTCAACATCCCCGGACTCGGAATCTGAACGAAACAAACTCTTAGGATCGCGCAATGGCGCCGCTTGCACAACCCGTTTCCAACCTCATCGACGCCTTCAGCCGCCTGCCAGGCATCGGTCCTAAATCCGCCTCCCGCCTTGCCTATTTTCTTCTGCGCAGCGACGAAGAAATCGCGCTCACCTTGGCGGCCGCCCTGCAGGAGCTCAAGGCCGAAACGCTGTTCTGCGGCCTCTGCTACAACATCGCCGACAAAGACCCCTGCGCAATCTGCGACAACGAACAGCGCGATCGGTCGATCATCTGCGTGGTCGAAGAGCCGCTCGACGTCCAGGCCATAGAACGCACCGGATCCTACCAGGGCCTCTACCACGTGCTTCACGGCGCGATCTCTCCAGTGGAAGGAATCGGGCCTGACGACCTCAAGCTCAGGGAGCTGCTTGGCCGCTTGCAGCGCAACCATGCCGGCGAACAGGTCGAAGACGGAGAAACACGCGAACTCCTTATTGCCACCAACCCAAACCTTGAAGGCGAAGCCACCGCCATGTACATTGCCCGCCTCATCAAGCCCCTTGGTGTCCGCGTCACCCGCTTGGCCCGTGGTCTGCCAACCGGCGGCGATCTAGAGTACGCCGATGAAATGACCTTGAGCAACGCGCTGGCCGGCCGGTTGGAAATGTAATCCGTTCAGGATCCAGCGCACATCTACTGAGTCTATCGAGATGGAAGAATTGAGTGGCAACCAGCAAGCCGACGGCTCGCAGCCACACCCTGACAAGCTGTCCGTCCTGAAAAGAGCCTGGCAGGAAAACACGTTGACCCCGGTCGTGAGCCGCTTCCCCGAACGAAAAAAGCAGTTTACGACCAGCAGCCCCTCAATTGTTATCCAACCTCTCTACACACCATCTAATGAGGCTGCCAACGACGGCAACGCTGAAGAATATCTTCAGAAGCTCGGCTTCCCCGGCGAATTCCCTTTCACCCGCGGCGTGCAGCCCAACATGTATCGCGGCCGCCTCTGGACCATGCGCCAGTACGCCGGCTTCGGCTCGGCAGCGGAGAGCAACAGGCGTTACCACTACCTGATCGAAAATGGCCAGACCGGTCTGTCAGTCGCGTTCGACCTCCCCACCCAGATCGGCTATGACGCCGACCACGATCTCGCCCAAGGAGAAGTGGGCAAAGTCGGCGTCTCCATAAGCAGCCTGCAGGACATGCGCACCCTTCTCCATGGCATTCCGCTCGACAAAGTCAGCGTCAGCATGACCATCAACGCGCCCGCCGCCATCCTGTTGGCAATGGTCGTTGCCGTCGCTAAGGAGCAGGGCGTCCCCCTCGATAAACTGAGAGGCACCGTCCAGAACGACATTCTCAAGGAATATATCGCCCGCGGCACCTACATCTTCCCGCCCGGGCCCTCTATGCGTCTGATGACCGACCTGTTTCTCTACTGCGCCCGTCACGTGCCCAAATGGAATACGATTTCCGTCAGCGGCTATCACATTCGCGAAGCCGGCAGCAGCGCCGTCCAGGAGGTCGCGTTCACGCTTGCCAACGCCGTCGAATACGTGCAACAAGCGATTAACGTTGGGCTGGACGTGGACCTCATCGCTTCCCAGCTCAGCTTTTTTTTCAACGCACACAACGACTTTCTGGAGGAAGTGGCCAAGTTCCGCGCCGCCCGCCGCCTCTGGGCAAAACTCATGCGCCGGCGATTCAACGCCACCGACCCAAAGAGCTGGCGCCTTCGCTTCCACACGCAGACCGGCGGCAGCACGTTGACCACGCAACAGCCCGACAACAACGTCGTTCGCGTTACAGTTCAAGCCCTGGCCGCAATCATGGGCGGCACCCAGAGCCTGCACACCAACTCAAAAGACGAAGCGCTCGCGCTGCCCACCGAAAAAGCCGTCGAAATCGCGCTGCGCACGCAACAGATCCTCGCCGGGGAGAGCGGAGTCGGCGATGTCGTCGACCCGCTCGGAGGCAGCTACTACATCGAATGGCTGACCGACGAAATCGAACGCCAGGCCCGCAACTACATCGAACGCATCGACGAGCTGGGAGGAGCCATGCAGGCCGTCGCCGACGGTTTCATTCAACGCGAGATTCAGGAGTCGGCATACGCCTCCTTGTGCGCCGTCGAGAGCGGGGACCAGACCGTTGTCGGCGTCAATCGCTACCAAAGCGGCGCAACCCTACCCGAGGAGACCTTGCACGTCGACGAAATCGTGCAGAATGAGCAGATCTCGGCCCTCGCCTCCCTGCGCGCCCGCCGCGACAATGACAAGGCGTCTGACATCCTCCGGCGCATCGAGCAGGCCGCAAATTCTGCCGAATCACACCTGATGCCGCTCTTTGTTGAAGCGGTTGAAAGCGATGTCACTATCGGCGAAATCTGTGACGCCCTCAGGGCCCAGTTTGGCGAGTATCAGCCGTCAAGTTGGGTCTGATGCAGAAGCAACCGAACAGCGCCTTCTGCTTTGTCTGTGGCTTGGAAAACGTAGCCGGAGTGAGAGTACGCTTCTACGAGACCGTCTCCGCCGACGGCGCCGCTGAAGTAGAGGCCCGCTTCTCCGGCCAGCCCTGCCACCAGGGGTATCCCGGTCGCATGCACGGTGGTGTCCTGACAGGCGTCCTCGACGAGACCATCGCCCGTGCCTTCAACTACGGATCCGGAGTTGATGTGGAACGATGGGGCATCACCGCCGAGCTTTCTACAAGGTTTCTGCATCCCGTCCCACTTGATATGGAAGTCAGTGCCCGTGGTCGCGTTCTCACCCAGAACCGCCGCATGTTCACCGGCAGCGGCGAGATCCTTCTGCCCGACGGCACAGTCGCCGTACGCGCCGAAGGCAAATTCCTGAAGCTGCCCCTAAGCGCCATCTCCGGCCAAGACGTGGAACTGCCAGGCTGGAAAGTCTATCCTGACGAAGAGTCAAAGACCGCGCTCCATTGACAGGTTGGTTGCCATGGGTTTCTGGCAGTTTCTCAAGAATCTTGCCTGGCCAACTAGCAGATTCAAGAATCGCCATCTTCCTTCCATTTACTTATGCGCCAAAGACTCCGAAAGTTCCTCTGGCTCCTGCTCTGAACCCTCAAGAGACTCTTCAAACTTGTGAATGGAAGCTAACCAGTGGGCACACAATCATCGCGCTAAAGGAAGTTGACAGACCGACAATGCAACTACCCAACGCCCAAATCGACCACGTCGGCATCGTCGTCCACGACCTCGACGTAGCCCTCTCCACTTACTGCGGTATCCTCGGCTTCCGCCTGCTGGAACGGCTCGACGCGCCAGAACACGGCGTCGAGATCGCTTTTCTCGACGCCGGTATCAACACCATCGAACTCCTCGCGCCGACCGACGAAGAGAGCGGCACCGCCCGTTTTCTGGCACGAAGAGGCGAAGGCAGCCACCACGTCTGCTTCGCAGTTCCCGACATCGCGCACACCCTGCAGGAGCTTCAAGAACAAGGTGTACGTCTTATAGACGAGACCCCTCGCCAGGGCATCCACGGCCTTGTGGCTTTCGTCCATCCCCAGGCCGCACACGGCGTGATGATCGAACTGCTGCAAAAGAATCAGGCCAACCGGATCGAATGACTCCAACCCGTTTTGGCCAGTCCCCCGCAATTGAAACGCAACTCTCCCACTGGAACGAAGTCATCGACCGCCGCCTTGCGGCCAACCGCCCCGAAGAGGCCGTCCCGCTGATTCACGTCATCCTCAAAAGCCTGCCTCGCCACCTGCCCACCTATTTCCGCTTTCTTCAGGTCATCTGGCTGATGCGGCGCTGGCATGAAGGCAAGGACTGGGCGCTGCGTCTACTGAACGCCGACCCCGGCAGTGAACTCGCCTGGGCCGTGCTCGCCAGGGACGCCGAAGCCGACGGCAATCTGACAAAAGCCCAGCGCTACTGGACCCTTGCCCTCGAAAACGCGCCCTATAACCGTCCAATCCGCCAGGGGTTGTCTCGCACGCTCCTACGCCAAAAACGCCCTCTCATGCTCACTAGACCCGCGCTGGCAACCCTCTACCGCATGGGGGGCCGCTGGGATAGGGCCATCCGCATCTACTCGGAACTGACTGAAGAGGAGCCGGGTCGACTCGACTACCAAAGCGGTCTGCTTGAAGCCGCCTGGCACGATGACCGCCCAGAGGAAGCGCTCCATCTGGCCCGTCTCATGGTCTCCCTCAATTCCAACCTGCTCCTCGGCTGGGTTGTTTCCGCCCGCATAGGTGATGAAGACGACAAGGCCCTGGCTAAGGCGCCCCTTGACGCCATGGACCCCGACGGTGAGTACGCCGTCACACGCTTCGCCTACAAGAATGCCTTCGCCGCCCCAACCGACATCTCCGTCTCACCTGAAGACGCGGCACTGCTCAACGCCGCCAGGGGCGCCTTCTGACCTGGCTTGGCGCGCCGCGATTAGGCCCCTGTGAACCCGTCCCGGCGCCAACTTTTTTTGTCAAAACAATGGGTCTGCGGTAGGCTGCTGCGCAGGCGGCACGGCCGGGACCGCCGCAGTATAGCAGTCCGGTAACCGGCGCGACATGGTCGCAACCAGACCAGTCACCTGGACTTCCCGGCGCACCAAAGGAGCGATGTGTGCAGAGTCAGAAACAGTTGAAACAGGCGCTGCTTGATTCACTGCAGAAAGATGAGGAAATTGCGGTCATTCAGCCCCCCGCCATCGGGCAGACGCAGAGGCAGAATGAACTGCTCATGTTCATAAAACCGGAAATTCTGGCAATCGAAGATCGGATCTGCCTCGCCAATGCCATCGACCTGATCTGGGACAAGCTCTCAGAGTTTGACGCCTCCGTAGAAGGCATTGTCCTTGTCGGCGGCCCGGCCCTCGAACAGAAAGAAAGCATGGACCGGCACTACGGCGCCATCAATGTCCTCTCAAAGACCGCGTCAACCGGCCTCGACGCCTCCGATCGCCGCACTGTCTACGACGCCCTCGCCGTCCCCTCTGTCGACTACCCTCTGTTCGGCGGCCACGAATTCCTGAACGCCCATTCCAACTTCACGCCCGCCAGGTTGGACGACCTCTGGTTCACCAAGAAAGCGCACAAGATTCGCTCAGGCTTCTACGTCCAGGCCTATGAGGAGTCAGGCGAAAAATTCATTCTCGTCAACGGCTTTCACCCCGCTCAACTGGCCCACTTCACCGAGCCTTCCCATCGCATCGCACTCATGCTCCTCCATTCCGACACGGGTTGGGCAGAATTGCGCGACCAGATGATCGGGGATACCTTCCCCGAACGCGCTGTAACCGGCTCCATTCGCGGCCAGCTGCACGCTAATCCTGCCCGCTACGGATTCGATGAAGTCACGATCGCCAACAATGGCGTCCATCTCTCGGCCGGTCCCTTTGAGGCCATGTTTGAGATCGCCAACTTCTTCGGCAGCCTAGTCGGGACCGACATCTCCTCAGCACCGCCCAGAATCGTCAAAAAGATGCTGGCGGCAGGTGTCTCGCAAGATGACGCCTATAGGGCAAATGAAAATCCCGATGTCGACGACGGCGACGGCGCAACCACAGATCTGTTCGACGCCACCGAACACCTGGACACCGAGGCCGCCGTCGCCCTCTACCGGGCAAACGTCACAGCTTGATCGCGCCGACCGCCCGACACCGGGGCCTGGCCGGCCGGTACAGTTTGCCAATCTGCTCCCGCTAAAGGATCTTCATCACGACCTGGGCGTCGTGCCATAGCCCCTCCAGGTCGTATCGGCGCCGCGTCTCTTCCGTAAACAGGTGCAAAATGACATCGCCATAGTCGGCCAGCAGCCACCCGCCCCCTTCCTGCCGAAGGTCGTGGACGTTCAAAGGCCGCGTCTTCTGCTCGATCTGAAGTTGCTCCCACAGATCATCCCGTATCGCATTGGCCTGTCGCTCGTTGTCCACGCTGCCCAGCACAAAATAAGTAGCAATGCTGGTCTGATCACTTACGTCAAGTAACACGATGTCCGCAGCCTGTTTTTCTTCAATGATTTCGACGATCTTTCGCGCCAGTTCGTTGCTGTTCAGTTGAACCTCCCCATCAGAATTTCCCACAGAATCGGTCTCTCAGTATATCACAGCTCAGGTCCTCTTTTTGGGTATCTTTTCCGACGTCGGGCGCAGTCCAAAATAGGAGTGAACCTTCCTATACCCCTGGGAGTGACTAAGCTGGCGCTAATTCGCGTCCCCGAACAGGGCGAGCGCAGTCGCCACTGACCACTAACTACTGATCACTGACCACTGCAGTTCTGTGCGGTCGGGCCTTCGGCCCTCCCTTGTGCGGGGGGACTCCCCCCGCAACGCCCCCCATCGTATGCCCGACCGTCAGGGACAATTGGAACGGTTGAGACATCGAATGGTGTTCTAACCTCCGCGCCACCACTGTAGGGGCAGGCCTTGTGCCTGCCCTGTGCCCTTAGCTGACTGACCTCACGCTAGAGCCAAGCTATGCGCCTGCCCTGCGTCTCTCCAAGAGCCGGTAAACAGTTTCAGCCAATTGCCCTAATCTCCCCGCGGGACTGTTCCCGTCCAAAACTGGGATGCACCCTGACGCCCTATTTGGGTGGCAACAAGAGATCGGCCCACCTTAAGGTCATGCCGTTAAATTGACGAAAGTTTTCCTCACTGTTTCAAGCATAAGTGTGCTGGGACCAGTTCTAAACCTTGACCGCCCACTTCAGCAGAGTGCTCAGCCCGGTCAACGGTCCAATTTTGAAGAGTGAGCTTAAGACATCTACGACCGCTCTACCCTCCTTCCTCTTCCTTGCTTACGCCCTGCGATCAGCATATAATGTGCCAGAATCATCTGAGGGCGCGCCGAAGGGGTTAACCTGTAGCGAACGTCCAGCCTGAAACCAGGTGCAAGCCAATCCTCATGACAGCCGAGCCGGTTAGTCATACTCGTACACTTGATACTGTTTTCCCCGAAATATTGGTGAGATGTTTCTCACTTTACCAAAGGAGAATCCGAATGAAAGCATCCCGCATGATGAGATTACTCGTTCTATTGGCATCGCTTGCACTGTTGCTCGTTGCTTGCCCGGCGGCAGTGCCCGCAGCCGATTCAGGGTCCGCCGCCGCCGATAGCATGGCCGGTGAGTTCAAAGTCGGCCTGGTCACCGACGTTGGCCGCGTAAATGACCGCAGTTTCAACCAGTCCGCCTGGGAGGGTGTAGTTGCCGCAGCCGAAGGGCTCGGCTTGGCCGAAGATGACATTAAGTACATCGAAACACAGGACGCCAAAGACTACGCCGACAACATTCAACAGTTCATTGACGCCGACTACAACGTCATCGTCAGCGTCGGATTCGCTCTTGGCGACGCAACAACCCTCGCCGCAACCGAAAACCCCGACGTCTTTTTCATCGGCGTAGACCAGTTCCAGGGCGAGACCATTCCCAACCTGGCAGGCCTGATCTTCAATGAGGACCACTCCGGTTACCTGGCCGGTGTTCTCGCAGGCAGCCTGTCACAAACCGGCACCATCGCCGCAGTCCTCGGGACCGATCTCGTTCCTCCCGTTGTCGCCTTTAACGAAGGCTACGTCGCCGGCGCCAAGTCCGTGAACGCCGACATCAACGTCATCTCCACCTACCATCCAGGTGAAATCTCCCAGGCGTTTGTCGATCCCGAATGGGGCGCCGCCACCGCCAAACAGGCTCTGGACCAGGGCGCTGATGTGATCTTCGGCGCTGGCGGCATCACCGGCAACGGTGCCTTACAGGAAATCGCCACCGCCGATGGCGCCGGCGAGACCGTCTTCTGCATCGGCGTCGACACTGACCAGTGGAATACGGTGCCTGCCGCTCAGCCATGCCTCGTTTCCAGCGCCATGAAACTGATCACCCCAGGCGTAGTCGACCTCGTAAATCTGGCGAACGAAGGCAACTTCCCTGGCGGGAACTACTTTGGCGACGCTGACCTGGCGCCCTTTCACGACTTTGACGACATGATCCCCCAAGAGCTGAAGGACCTGCTCGAAGAGACGAAGGCCGGCCTGATCGATGGCTCAATCGACACCGGCTACGGAAACTAGCATCACCGGCGCCTGAACTGGCAAATTGGATCCTCGTCGACCGCCCCTGCAGCGGATCAAGCGAGAATTCAGTTGAAGCGGGAGGCATCTGCAGCGGGGCCTCCCGCTTCCTATATAGAGGTAATGCCGGGTTGACCTCTACATTCCCCGTACCGGCACGCCCGCCGCAGTCTTTTCAGAATAACTCTGGAATCCCCTGGCCTGATAATACGCCTTCAGACGGAGGACCGTCTTGGCGACCGCCGCTTCGACAACCGGTTTAACACGAATTCTACGCGCTCTGCTCATCCCCTCGCTCGCCCTCCTGGCCGCCCTGCTCGCCGGCGCCGTCGTCATGACCCTTTCTGGCGACGACCCTATGGCCGCCTACAGCGGACTGTTCCAGGGCGCATTCGGCGACGGCAAGGGTTGGGCCAGGACCATTCGCAAAACCGTCCCCTTCGTCCTGACGGGGCTCTCTGTTGCTCTCGCCTTCAAGGTCAGCCTCTTCAACATCGGCGCATCAGGCCAGTTCGTGATGGGCTCAGTCTTCGCCGTCGCCGTCGGCATCAACTTCGAAGGCCTGCCCATCTTCATCCACCTGCCTCTGGCCCTCATCGCCGGGATCGTTGGCGGCCTCCTCTGGGGCGCCATTCCCGGTATCCTCAAAGTCTATACCGGTGCCCACGAAGTTATCGTCACCATCATGCTTAACTACGTCGCCTCCCTCTTCGGCAGTTGGACCGTCTACGCCGGCGGTACACAGGGCCAGACCCCCGGCCCGCTCTGGGACCGCACCGCCGGCGCCATCTCAGAGACGCCAGACGTGCTCCACTCCGCCCAAATTCCCTGGCTCTTCGGGCCCCCCTACCGCGTCCATTACGGTGTCTTCCTCGCTTTGGCCGCCGCAATTCTGGTCTGGTGGCTCATCTTCAAGACACCCCTCGGCTTCGAAATGCGCACCGTTGGCCACAACATGCGCGCAGCCCGTTACGCAGGCATCCGCGTCAACTTCACCATCATCCTGACGATGGCGCTCGCCGGTGGGCTGGCCGGCCTGGCCGGCGCAATCGAAACACTCGGCCTGAACCACAAATTCGCGCCCGAATTCGGCGGCGCTGTCGGCTTCGACGGCATAACCGTCGCGCTGCTTGGGCAGACCCACCCCATCGGTGTCCTACTGGCCGCATTCATGTTTGGTGCCCTGGACGGCGGCGCAGCCACAATGCAGTTCCAATCCGGGGTCCCCGCCGACATCATCCAGATCATTCAAGCGCTCGTGCTCGCCTTCGTCGCCGCGCCTCTTATCATCCGTATGATCTTCCGCCTGCGCCAGCAGACCCAGGACGACGCCGGCTCAGCAGTCAGCACAAGCTGGGGTGGCACATGAGCAAGAACCCACCCGTTTCGGCATTCCATCTTCTTCGTAGGCGCTACGGCAACACCATGATCCTGGCGCTCGCCCTGGTCGTCATGGCAATCCTGGTGAATGTGACGCCGCTAAGAGAGCAGACCTGGCTGCGCGTCCTGTTCGGCATCAGTGCCCTCAACTTCACACTGCGAGCGACAGTCCCCCTCGTCCTCGGGGCCCTTAGCGGCATCCTCTGCGAAAGGTCCGGAATCATCAACATCGGCATCGAGGGCATGATGCTGGCCGGAGCCTTCGCCGGCTTTGTCGCCAAGACCAGTACCAATCACTGGCCTCTGGCAGTCAGCCTTATCTTCAGCGTCGCTGCAGCCGTAGCTGTCGGAGGACTTATGGGAGCCGTCCATGCCCTCTTCTCTATCCGATTTCGCATGGACCAGATCATCTCGGGCACCGTTATCATCATCCTCGCGCTGGGTACCTCCTCCTATCTGTACAACCGTGATGCCATCGCCGAAGGCAAGTTCTCCTCCATCCCCATACCCGGACTGTCCCAAATTCCCGTGATCGGACCGGTTCTCTTCGACAATCCGCCCATCACCTATCTGGCGCTGATCATGGTGGTGGTCGTACATCTCGGTCTGTTCTATACCCGCTGGGGTCTGCGCACGCGCGCTGTCGGCGAACATCCCCGCGCCGCCGACACTGTCGGCATCAACGTCAACCGATACCGCTATGTAAACACCTCCCTGGGAGGCATGCTGGCAGGTCTTGCCGGAGCCTTCCTCGTTCTCGAGGCAGTAGGCCAGTTCCAGGAAGGCATGACCGCAGGCCGCGGCTTCATTTCGCTGGCCGCGATGATCTTCGGAAACTGGAACCCGATCGGCGCACTCGGCGCCGCGACCCTGTTCGGCTACACCCAGGCCCTCCAGAACGAGCTGCTGCTCGCCGGCGTCACCCAGGTCCCCCGTCAGTTCATCTCGATGCTGCCCTACGTAGTCACAATCGTCGCCGTATCCGGCCTCGTGGGTCGTGTACGACCCCCTGCCGCCGAAGGCAAAGTCTACGAGACGGAGGGCAGTGCATGACCGCTTCCCAGACCACTAGGGCCAATCAGACCAACTCCCCACCGCCCAAGCTCGAAGTCCTCGGGATCACCAAGCTCTTCCCCGGCGTCGTCGCCAACAAAGACATTGACCTCGCTCTGCACGAGGGCGAAATCCTCGCCCTGCTGGGCGAGAACGGTGCCGGCAAGTCGACCCTCATGAACATTATCTATGGGCTCTACCAGCCCACCGAGGGCCAGATTCAAGTCGACGGCCGCCCCGTCGAAATGCACTCCCCCCGCGACGCCATCGACCTCGGCGTCGGCATGGTCCATCAGCACTTCCAGCTTGTGCCTGTCATGACCGTCATCGACAACATTATGCTCGGCAGCGAAAGCGTCGACCGCGGCCTCCTGGACCGCGAAAGAGTCTCCGCTCAGATTCTGGAGTTGTCAGAACGCTACAACATGCCAGTAGACCCCAATGCCGTTATCGAAGACCTGCCTGTCGGCGTTCAGCAACGCGTCGAAATCCTCAAGGCGCTCTACCGACAGGCCGATATCCTGATTCTGGATGAGCCGACCTCCGTCCTGACCCCTCAGGAGATCGAAGGTCTCTTCGAGGTCATGGAGCTGCTGCGGAGTCAGGGCAAATCGATCATCTTCATCACCCACAAACTCAAGGAAGTGCTGCGCATCGCCGATCGCATCGCAGTCCTGCGCCGCGGCGAAATGGTGGGTGAAGCCGACCCGGCCACCGTCTCGCAGGAAAACCTGGCCGCGCTTATGGTCGGGCGCAAAGTGACGCTGGAGGTGGAAAAAGAGCCGGCAACCGCAGGGGAACTGCTTCTCCGGCTGCAAGACGTCGAGGCCTACACCGACCTCGGCGAACTCGGCCTGCGCGGCGTCTCATTGGACGTGCGCGCCGGCGAGATAGTGGGAGTCGCCGGTGTACAGGGAAATGGCCAGACCGAGCTCGTCGAAGTGGTCACTGGCCTGCGCCCCTCCACCGCCGGGTCAGTAAGCATCAACGGCGTCGACATGACCAACGCCTCCCCCCGGCGCATCACCGAAGAGGGTGCCATCTGCCACGTGCCCGAAGACCGCCACTTGTACGGTATGGTCGACGCCTACTCGGTCGCCGACAATTTGGTTCTCAGCTCCTACTACAAGAGACCATTCTCCTCTGGCCTCACCATGAACGACCAGGCCATCGCCCAGCACGCCGAAGAATTGGTGGCGCGCTTCGATGTACGCACGCCTTCCGTCCGGACCTCCGGCGCCAGTCTTTCAGGCGGCAACCAGCAGAAGATGGTCGTCGCACGCGAGTTCGGTCGCCCCATCCGCCTTCTCGTCGCCGCGCAGCCGACGCGCGGCATCGACGTCGGCTCAATCGAATTCATCCACAGCCAGATCGTCGCCAAGCGCGACGAGGGCGTCGCAGTCCTACTGGTGAGCTATGAACTGGATGAAATCATGGCACTTTCCGACCGCATCGCCGTCATGTTCCACGGCCAAATCAGCGCAATACTGCCGCGCAGCCGGGCGACCCGCGAACAAATCGGTCTCCTAATGGCCGGCGTCAGCCCCGAAGACGGGTAGCCTACTGGCTGACCCGCAAAGTACATCGATCGACGCACCGCTCGCTAATTTCAGACAAGCGTCTTCAGTCAGACGATACAAAGCAAGGAAACCAAGGACCGGATGACAGATCCCGCCCTCGACCAGCCCCAACTTGAAGAATACGACGACATAGACGACGAAGTCAGGTTTCCCCACACCAACGGAGAAATCTACTTTGTCGCTGACAGGGACAGCGATCTCTTCGATCTGCGCTGGCACTGGCACCGCCGCGCTTACGCGCGTTCCATCCGCATTCGTATCGACGCGCCGATCTACACCAGCGGCGGCATCAGTAGCGAGCAGTTGGACGACGTCCTGCCCCTCGCGGTTCAACTCTATCCCGGCTATCAGGAAACGATCTACGGCGTCGAAGGCGTGATCGTCAGCAAACGCATCTTCGCACCGCTCGACAGCTACTACGATCGGTCGCTCCTCTGGATGATGGAGGCCCAGGCCGAAGGAGATCGCCTCATCCAGATTCGTGTCGAAATCGACTGGGGCGAACCCCTTGATCAGCGCATGGTCGATGGGCTCCTGGTCGCGCAAAAGGAGCCCGGTGAAGCCAAGGGGGCCCACAATCAACGTAACGCCGAGAGCACGCGCGTCTTCGGGGCCGCCGAAGGCCGGCCCGACCTCGTCGACTTCCCTACCGACTCCCAGGCCCACCTGGTATATCATGTTCTCGTGGCCGGCCAGGTAGACCTCCCCCTGATCCTTACGCTGAGCGACGTCGGCGAGCAGGTAGCCTGGAACGGCTTCCTCGTCCAGCGCGACATCTCACGCGCCTTCAAGCGCAGTCGCGCCAGCTGGCATGACATCACGCACCGCGGACGTCTCTGGTCCCCAGACGCTGCAGCCGGCCACTCCATACAGCAAGCCAAAATCGACGCAGTGCAGAAACTGGCCCGCTTCCGTTCCGGCTTCGCGCCCGCCGACCGCTCGGCCGAATCCGTTCCGGGACTGGTCGATCTGTTCGACACCTTCGCGCCGGCACACAGCAGAGCCATGCTCGATACCTTGCGGCGGGTCGCCGAACGCACTGGTGGCGCACTTCCACGTCAGCTCCCCGTCCTCCCTCGCGGGACGGTCGACGTGCCCAATGAAGACATTCCCTTCTCGGCGGCTGCCTACCTTGGGACCCTTCACACGCACCAGCAGCGCCTCCCAGACCAGGAATGGCTGTCAACCCACCAGCAAGCCCTCACGACCGCGGCAAATGAACTGGCGGTCTACTGCAAGACCCCCTCGGACCAATCCGCATCCGGTAAATTGAACAGCCGGGCATCTGCCTCAGCAAGCTGCGCCCTGACCGCCGCCGCCGCCCTGGCCCAAGAGTTGAATCTGACCGAAGACGCCGCCCGATGGGCCGACGCGGCCGGGAGTCTGGGCAGCAGCGAAACAGCGCCGCCGTCCGGCCGGGCCGCCCCCGCCGCGACGTCAATCTGGAATCTTCTCGGCATCGCCGCAATCAACGGCGAGCTCACAATACACAGGCACTGGCCTTCCCATTGGGACTGGTGGGCGCTCATCCAACTCCCCTACAGAGCGCAAGGGGAGGACGACACCGTCAGCCTCCTCTGGGACGGCGAAATGCTGCACACGACCCGACCGGTCGCCTTCGACGGCCCGGTCACCATTCAGAATCAGGTCCAGCCGTTCGGCTCGGATGAACACAGCTTTGACCTTCGCTTCCGCCTTGGCAGCCAACTGTTCATCCCCACATTCCTTTCCAAGGACTAGCCAAACCGGCTTGCCCGTTTGAACACTGAGAAGTGGAACAGTGGGGGGTCGAAAATGAGCGGGCAATCGCCAGAATTCGTCAAGTGAAACAGGTGGCGCCGTGATCTTTAGACCCCCCTGAGCAACAACGCAAACTGCAAGCAAACCGACCACTTGACCAGTTCCCGCTACGTCGTACCAAAGAATCGCCATGACTACCGCTTTCGTCTACGACCCGTTCGAACGCAACCACAGCTTCCCCGGCCATCCGGAATGCCTCGAACGCATGCAGAGCGCCTGGGCCCTGCTGGAAGCCGACGGCATCCTCGATTCCCTGACCCGCCTGCCCAACTCACCTGCCCCTCTCGACCCCATACTGGCCGTCCACAACACTGCATACGTCGAACAGCTGCAGGAAATCTGCCAGCGCATCGAAGAACCCGCCAACGGGAATGACAGAGCACAGAGCTGGAACCAAACAGCACTCTGGCTCGATCCGGATACCTACGTACTCCGTGACAGTTGGGAAGCAAGCCTGCGGGCCGTGGGCGGCCTGCTCCAACTGACAGACGCCGTGATGAACGGCGCTGCCGGCAACGGCTTTGCCATGGTGCGGCCTCCTGGCCATCATGCCCGCCCACGCTACGCCAAAGGCTTCTGCCTTTTCGGCAACGTTGCCGTTGCCGCACGACATGCGCAGCAGAAACACGGCGCCGAACGTGTCCTCATCGTCGACTTCGACGTCCATCACGGCAACGGCACCGAGGAGATGTTCTACGACGACCCGACAGTCCTCTTCATCAGCATCCACCAATATCCGCACTACCCCTTCACCGGAAACATGGACGAAGTCGGATCCGGCCCCGGCGAGGGCTTCAACGTTAACGTACCCTTTCCTGACGGTGTCGGTGACGCCGGCTATCTCGCTGCCCTCCGCCAGCTGGTCGACCCCCTCGCCCGCGAATTCAGGCCGGATGCCATCTTCCTGTCAGCCGGTTTCGACGGCCACTGGATGGACCCGCTCAGCGGCCATCGCGTCAGCGTCAGCGGCTACGCGACGCTGGTCGAGCAGCTCCTCGCCCTTGCCGACGCGCTCTGCGCAGGCCGCCTGATTTGCACGCTGGAGGGCGGGTACGACCTGAATGCCCTCCCCCATTGCATACTCTCAACGCTGAGAGTGCTCAGCCGCAACCCGGCTGGCATCAGCGATCCCTTCGGCGCGGTCGAAGGCAACCCACGCGCCGCCGACAAAGTAATTTCTGCGGTCAAACGACGCCTGGGAATTCGCTGAAAACTGCTAAATTCGGTAGACTTGCCGCTTAGGGATGCCTTGGCGCTGTCCCTTGGTATCACTCCTATCCGTCACCCACAGATGTGATCCGGAGCGCAAGCGATTCGAGCCGGGTCCACCGCGAAATAAGAGGAACCATGCACACCATCATTCTTCAAACCAAAGCCCGGCAGTCATCCACGGGCAAGACCTGGCGCATCGAAGTACTCGGCGACAGCCTCATAAAAGAGGACGTCAAAGTGTCCATCGGCGAACTCGAATATCACCCGGCCAAAGCAGAGCGTCGTTCCCTGATCGACATCCTCACCATCGTCGAACGTCACAACTTTCGCATCTGCCACGTCGAGCACAAACCCAATGAAGACGGGCTGGAAGAGTGGATGTTCATCCTGCAAGGCTAAGCGTAACCAGGTTGCCATTTGCGGCGCCTGAACCGCGTTTGTCAAAGTCAACGCCTCGCAGCGTTCATTTCACGCCTGACCGAGAATGGCCATGACGGCTCTTCCACAAATCTTCGCCCACCGCGGCGCCAGTGCCGTCGCACCGGAAAACACGCTACCGGCCTTCGAAACGGCGCTCGAATTGGGCGCCGACGGCATCGAGCTCGATGTCCAGGCCACCGCAGACGGCGAACTGGTCGTCCTGCACGACTTCAACCTCGAGCGCACCACCACCGGCGCCGGCCCCCTGCGCGACCACGCCCTGGCCCAGCTTTCTGCAATCGATGCCGGAGTGCGTTTCAGCGACGTTTTTGCGGGCACCCGGATTCCAACCCTGGAACAGGTCTTCGACCTCGTCGGCGATAGCTGCATCGTCAACGTAGAGATAAAGAACATGGATTGGAACGGAGGCCGCGAAGCCGAACCCCTCGCACGCATAATCAAACGGCGCGGGCTATATGACCAGGTCATCGTCTCCAGCTTCAACCCCGTCTCCCTCCGCAAAATGCGTCAACTGGACCCCTCGGTCCCGCTGGGACTCCTCTACTCTTCCAAGCCGTCGCTCACGCATCTCCTTCTTCTTCTGGCCCGCCCTTGGCTCAGCCGTAGCATCGCCCCCGATGCCCTTCACCCCTACTTTGAGGCAATCGACGCCAAGCTGATCGAGACCGCCCGTAGCCGCGGCCAGCAAGTAAACGCATGGACCGTCAACAGCGTGCCAGAGGCCTTCCGACTGGCCCGCCTCGGTGTGAACGCCATCATAACCGACACGCCCGACGTGATCCGCCAAGGTCTGTCGCAAGCCCACGAGCAGAACCTCCCGCCCTCCGCCTGACACAGATGACCGCACATTCCCCGACCCTCCACCCCCTGAACTGCCCCGACGGCGCCCAGCCTGGTGAAGCCCCGTGACGACCACCACCGCAACCGCTCCCGGCAAAGTCATACTATTCGGCGAGCACGCTGTCGTCTACGGCAGGGCAGCCATCGCCGTACCCGTGGCGAAGGTCCAAGCATCCGTCACACTTACGCACACCCCTCCAGGGTCCGGCTGCACAATCGCAGCACCCGACATCGGCGCTCACGTTTCCCTTTCTACCCCGCATGAAAATCCACTGGCACTCGCCGTGCGCCTTGCGCTCGAAGAATCTGGTACATTGGAGGAACCGGACTGGCAGCTTACCGTACGGAGCGACATTCCCATCGCCGGCGGAATGGGCAGCGGCGCGGCCGTGAGCGCCGCCTTGGTGAAAGCCGTTTTCGCCCACAGCGACCTCCCCGCCCACGCCCAACCAGTCGTCGAGACCGTCAACCGCATCGTCTACGCAGTCGAGAAACTGCACCACGCCAACCCCAGCGGTATCGACAACACCGTCGTCGTCTACCAACAGCCAGTCTGGTTCGAGCGCGGTAAGCCGCCGCAGCGATTCGACATCGGCCAACCCTTCCACCTCGTCATCGCCGACACCGGCGTCGCCAGCTCAACAGCCGCAGTCGTGTCAGACGTGCGCCGCGCCTGGGAACAGGACACAGCGGGTTACGATTTAATCTTCGACAAGATCGGAGAAATAGCCGGAGCCGCTCGACAAGCCATCGTTTCCGGGGATGTCAACGCACTGGGGCCGCTGATGCGCGAAAACCAGCGACTTCTACGTCAGTTGGACGTCAGCACAGAACTGCTTGAGAGGCTGATCGCAGTCGCCCAAGAGGCAGGCGCAGCCGGCGCCAAGCTCAGCGGCGCCGGCCGCGGCGGTAATCTCATAGCTGTCGTGAAGTCTGAATATGTGAGGAACGTACAGGAAGCGCTTCTTACAAGTGGCGCCGTGGGCGCCGTGGTAACGCAAGTGGGCTCGTAACGCCGTTCGCCTCAACCCTGAAGCCGCCAGCTGTCCCGCAAGTAAGCCAGTCGCCCGCCAACCACCGTAGCCGCCACCTGCGCCTCAGAGTCCAGCAGAACCAGGTCCGCGTGCGCGCCGCGCCGGATCCTGCCCACCTTGCCGTCGATTCCCATCGCCTGAGCCTGCGAAAGGCTTGTCGTCGGCCACGCCTGCACCAGCGGCCAGCCCGTGGCCGACATGAAATTTCTCAACGCCGCATCCAGTGTCAGAACCGAGCCGGCCAGCGTCCCGTCCTCTAACCTGCACGCGCCGCCCTTTACGATAACCGGCAGCCGGCCCATCTCGTACCGGCCTTCCGGCATGCCTGCCGCCCGAATCGCATCGCTGATCAGGAGCGTCCGCGTCGTCCCTTTGCAACGCCCCAGGATTCGCATAGCCGCCGGATGGACATGGATTCCATCGGCTATCAGCTGCGCGTAGATTCTGTCGTCACTCAATGTCGCGCCCAGCGCCCCTGGCTGCCGGTGGTGGAGCCCGGTCATCGCATTGTACGTATGCGTGGCCTGCGTGACGCCCGCATCTATCGCCGTCGTAGCCTGCTCAAACGTCGCCGCCGTGTGCCCCAGCACCACCCCCACGCCCGCCGCCTCAGCCATCCCAATCAAGGTGTCGGCCCCCGATACCTCCGGAGCCAGCGTAATCATGCCTACCGGACCCGCGCCTAGCAACTCCTCAAACTCCGACGCCGAAGGGGGCCGGATGTGGGCCGGATTCTGTGCCCCTGGAAACTCCGGGCTGAGAAACGGCCCTTCAAGGTGAACGCCAAGCATCCGCGCGCCGGCAGCCCTGTCCCCGCCTTTTCCCCCCTGCGTCGATTCATCGTACCGGGCCGCGTTCTCGACCGCCGCCAGCGTAGCCGCATGAGACGCCGTAACCGTAGTCGCATAAAATCCGGTGACGCCGTGCCGGACTAGGAATCGGCTCATCGTTTCCAGGCCCTCTAACGTGGCGTCCATTACATCGGCGCCGCCGCTGCCATGAATATGAACGTCGATGAAACCTGGGAGCAGCGTGCAATCGCTTCCGTCTAGAAAAGGCGTCTCCGGACGGACATCTTCATTTGCCCAGCTGTCTACTGTCCCATCCCGGATGGTGAGAGAGAAATTCTGGCCGGGAGGGGCGGCTACAACCCCAAAAACCGTTCGAGCGGTCAGGCCGGCTATCCCGCAAACTTGCGGCGAATCGACATCCTGCCAACCATCCCGACTATCCAAGTTGCTCTCCACATTCTTCCCCCTCCCGCCTCATTCTGCGTCCTTCTTCCAATACAGCACACCCAATGGCGGCAGCTCCATCAAAGCAGACCACGACGCGCTCTGCCAGGGAATCTCCTCCGCATCTAAAGGAATTGGATTGTCGACACCGCTGCCGCCGTAAATCCTCCAATCGCTGTTCAGAATCTGGTGGTAGCGTCCAGGACCGGGCAGGCCGACACGGTACCCGCGGCGCGGCACCGGCGTAAAATTACACACCACGACAATGCAGCAGTCACCCTCCCCATCTGTGCGTACGAAACTGGTGATCGAATGGTCCACGTCCTGGTAATCAATCCACTGAAATCCGCCCAGGCTTGCGTCCGACTGATGCAACGCCGTTTCATGGCAATAAAGGCGATTGCTGTCCCGCACAAAACGCTGCAACGTACGATGTTCCTCCTGCTCCAACAGATGCCAGTCAAGACTGTAGGTCTCAGTCCACTCGCGCCACTGTCCGAACTCTCCCCCCATGAAAAGTAGCTTCTTACCCGGATGCGCATTCATGAACCCGTACAGGAGCCGCAGATGCGCGAACTTCTGCCACGGGTCCCCCGGCATCTTGTCCAGCATCGACCCCTTCAGATGGACCACCTCGTCGTGACTCAACGGAAGGATAAAATTCTCGCTGAACGCGTAGCTCAGGCTATAGGTGATCAGGTGATGATTGTAACGCCGGAACAGCGGGTCCATCTCAAAAAAATTCAGCGTGTCATTCATCCAACCCATATTCCACTTATAGTCGAACCCCAGCCCGCCCGTATACGTGGGACGGGAGACCATCGGCCAGATGCTGCTCTCCTCCGCAATCGTCAGAACCCCCGGCACACGCTCATGCAGCACCTCGTTCGTCTTCCGCAGCAGCGAGATCGCGTCCAGGTTTTCGTGGCCGCCGTGCTGGTTCGGAATCCATTCAGCTCCTTCACGGCTGTAGTCCAGGTACAGCATCGAGGCAACCGCATCCACACGCAGCCCGTCGATGTGGTACTCCTCCGCCCAAAAGAGGGCGCTGGCCACAAGGAAATTACGCACCTCATTGCGCCCGTAGTCGAAGATCTTCGTGCCCCAGTCAGGATGGTCGCCCCGCCGGGGGTCCTCATACTCATACAGCGCCGCCCCGTCAAAATAGGACAGTCCGTGGGCATCCTTGGGAAAATGAGCCGGCACCCAATCCAGGAGCACGCCAATACCGTTCTGATGACAATGGTCCACGAAATACTTGAAATCGTCCGGCGTGCCGAAGCGGCAGGTCGGCGCAAAATACCCGGTGCTCTGGTACCCCCACGAACCCTCAAAGGGATGTTCTGTTACCGGCATCAGCTCGACATGGGTATAGCCCATCTCCTTCACATAATTGACCAGCTGATGCGCCAGCTGCCGGTATCCGAGAACTCGATTATCTTCCGGGTTTCGCCGCCAGCTGCTGAGATGCACTTCGTAGATGTTCAGTGGCTGGTCCAGCGCCTGCCTGTTGGCGCGGTTTTCGACCCACACGCCATCGCCCCACGGATAGCTGTCCATGGGCCAGATCCTGGAGGCGGTCCCTGGCGGGTATTCCGCAAAGAATCCATACGGGTCCGATTTGTCGATCCGGAAATCTACCAGCGGCAACTGAAGGGAGTACTTGTATTCGCTGCCCGCCTCCAAACTGGCACTGGGCGTGCCGTCTGTCGCCGAGCTGGGTGATGCGGGGATGAATAGCTCCCAGATCCCCTCCCGGTGGGCCTGCATGGGATGGACATCCGGGTTCCAACCGTTGAAAGGTCCAATAACACTTACGCCCTGGGCATTTGGCGCCCAGACCGAAAACTGCACGCCGTTGACGCCCTCCAACGTGCGAAAGTGGGCGCCGAACCTGCGATAGCAATAGAGAAAGTTTCCCTCTCCGAACAGATAGGCCTCATCATCCGTGAACCACGATCCAATCAATAGAATGCATCCTTCTCTCTTGCCTGAGAATCGGGCTCTACTCCCTGCAGATCCGTTCCAGTCCTGGCAGAAAGCTGCTTTCGACCACCGATTCCCAGCTCATACTGCTTGCCAGGGCGCTGCCCAACCGCAGCAGTTCGGCCATCTGTTTCCGGCTGCTGGGCAGACGCTCAAAAATCTGCCCGGCACTCTCTCTTGAATTACGGGCTTCGATACTACCCCGTGCTGCACTGTCAATATCCAGCGCATCCCGCGGCGTCCCCGGCATCTGCTCCTCCGGCAATCCAACGTAATCCGCAACCACCAGCGGGAAACCCTCGTCGGCAAACGCAGTGCCGAGCCGCTCGCCGCCAGGCAAAATAGTTCGACCTTCGCCCTGTCCATGCTGCTCACTACCCGCCAGTACCCCTTGCCCGACCAGCTCCTCCGCCGCCTGCTGCACAAATCCGATACAGCCGCATACGCTGCTCACACACGAGAGCGCACCGAACTGGACAGGCTCGATCTGAGATATCCCAAACGGTTCATAGATGCTCTGCCCGAATTCCAGATCGCTGCCGCGCCGGACATCGCTGAACGCCATCTCCGTCGGCATGCGCGTCCCGCACAGGTCCCGGCTCCAACCGAACTGGTTCACAAACACAATCTTGCTGCTGCTGGGCGCATGGTTAAAGGGCTCGACATCGTCAAAGAAGAACGGTGCCTCCTCGCCAACCAGGTCGCCATTGTCCCCCCTGTGGCCCACAGGCCACCCGTACGAACTCTCCCAGTCGCCGATCAACTCCGGCTGGCGGCCCGCCGGCTCACTGGTGGCAAGCACAAAGAGCGCTGCCCTCTTCCCTGCCGATTCCAGAAGCCTGTCTAGGTGCTCCATAACGCGCACGTCCCGCCACAGCGCTTTCGACAGCACCATCCGCGCCACGTGCGTAAACACGTAATCCGGCTCGAACCCCAGCAACGTCTGGCAATACGCCTGCAGCCGGCGCTTGGAGTCCAGGTGGTCCCCCACCCTTATCTCCTCCGACCGGATGCCGTTGTAGACAAGATCGATCCTGCAGTTGGCGAAAGGCCCGCCCAAAAACCGCAACTCCTCCCGCACGGTTTCACTGACCGCAAAGATCGCATCGCAGTGTATCGCCTGCCGGACGACAGCGTGCTTGAAAAAAGAGTCCTGCTCCCCAAAGACGGTATCCAGCGGCAAATGGGATTCCCGGGCCCGCTGGAGCGCATTGTAGAATCGCGTATCATGACCTGGGTGGCTCTCCACCAGCAACCGCGCCGTCGCAACCTCATGTGCATAGAAGACTGTGCGCCACTGCTCCGGCTCATTCAACTGTGCCGCAAACGCCACCGGCAGTCCCAGCCACTCATGCGCGATGATCACACGCTCGTGCGGCGCCAGCCCTTCATCAACGCCCAGCGCTTTCAGCCCGGCAAACAGCGGCTGGGCAATCGACATATACAGGTTGTATTCGAAATCGTAGTCGTAGCGAAAGCTCTCTACGCCGTAGTTTTCCCACAAAAAGTAGCTGAATCTCTCCACATGCCCCATATGCGGGTTGCTGGCATCAACCAGCAGAATCTCATGCTCCACATCCCCGAAACGCCGCCGCCCGTAAAGCAGCCCCACTTGGAAAGTCCGCTCAACCGTAAGCAGAGCCTGCTGGACCGGCTCGCTGACATCGTATCGTATTCCGTGCAGGCTGCTGTAGCGGATTTCCACACCATTGCCCGCGTCCATCAGCCGCTCCATCAGCACCGGATCCCAGCCAAACATCGGCCCGACCAGGATCGTCCGCCCGACCTGCTTGTTGTATGACTTTGCGCTCAGAATCCCGTCCAAAACCGACCCAATACCACCGACTTTCGCGCCAGCTTCATGGGTGGCATGGATAGCAAGCGGAATGGAATACGACACAGCTCTCTCCAGTCGCGACCCGTTTCCGCCCCATCATAGCACAGGAAATCGACTGCCTGCGAATAACATCCCTGCCCCCGGACCGCCCCTCTCTCGCCTCCAACCCCTCCCGTCCAACCACCCCGGCGTGCCCAAAACCAAATGCCAAGGTCACCGAGCGACGCCCCTCCGCCATACTGTTTCTCGCCACTGACCACTAACCACTGCAGTTCCACTGACCCCTGCAGTCCAAGTTGGGCAGTGGACCAATCTGTGCTAAGGTGGCGACCGAATCCCCACCCGCAAATCGCAAGAGGACAATTGATGGCGGAAGCAAATGTTGCTCAACTGCATCGGCATAGCCGTCGCCTCACGCTGATATGCAGTCTGACCCTCGTTGTCGGTGCGATTCTACTGCGTCTGGGCGCGCTGAATCCCGATTTCAGCGCCCGCCGCTGGCTAATGATCTCAGCCCTCACAGTGGCCGGCGTATTCTGGTTCCTGCGACGCGTCCTCCACCAAAATCATGCCCCCGGCAGCCAGGAGCTCTACCCCGATCTCGGCCCGGCCAACACACTCACCATCTATCGCGGACTTGCCTACGCCTGGATGGCCGGTTTCCTGCTCTTGCCAAGACCCGGCGGCCCGCTGGACTGGCTCCCTGCTCTGCTCTACGTCGGGGCAAGTATCGCCGACGTATTCGATGGCTATCTGGCGCGCAAATCGGACAGAGTAACCCGTCTTGGCGAAACCTTGGACATGGAGTTCGACGGCTTCGGTGTTCTCGTGGCCTCGGCCTTGGCCGTGCAATATGGACAGCTGCCTCTGGCCTTCCTTTTGGTTGCCTTTGCGCGTCCCCTCTTTGTCTGGGGAATGCTGTGGCGGACACGAAAGGACCTGCCCAATCACCCGATGACCGACAGCGACCAGCGCCGTATCATCGCTGGCCTCTTGATGATCTTTCTCTCCACCGTCCTGTGGCCCATCTTCGAGCCGCCTGTTACCTACGCCGTCGGCGCCGTCTTCGGAGGCGCAGTTGCGTTCAGCTTCCTGCGAGACTGGCTGGTAACCATCGGCTGGGTGCAGCCGGCTCATTCCGCCTACATCCTCTGGCGCGCCCGCCTCAAACTTTGGATTCTTGTCTGGGCGCCCGTGGCCCTCAGGATCGCAATCGCCCTGCTGGTGGCCCTTGTGGTCTCAGGCCTCCTCGCATCGGGTACCCTCCTGCCTGCCTCACTGAGCTGGTCCGTCGCCTCTGTCGCTGCCGCCGCGGGCCTGACTGCCCTCTTCGGTATTGGAGCCAGGACGTCGGCCGGCTTTATCAACGCCGTGGCCTATCTCTACTACATCTTTGGCGGCCAGCCTTGGATCGGCCTGACGTTACTCGTCCTCTCTTCCCTCCTGCTCGTGCTCGGCAGCGGCTACTTCACACTCTGGATTCCAGAGGAGCGATGGCTCCGCCTCGGAGCAGCCGACTCCTGAGCGTTTCCTGGCCCTTCTATTGGTGGCAGTTCTCCTGCCGGGAGAGACGCATTCCCCAAGGCCATGAAGCCAGTTGACGGCCCTACCTCCCCAAAATTAGCGATATTTCCTCCTCAATGGGCCTTTGTTAGCGCGAAACTCGGCGTTGTGAGAAACGCAAAATTATGCAATCATAGTGACAGTTTCGTTCCCCCTCTCGACGGACTGCTGCTGCTGGACTTAGCAAAGGAGAAAGAGGAACATGGAAGATCTGCGCTCTTTGAGTTCACAGTCAAAGCGCATCGTCGGCCTGGCACTGTTGACAGGTCTGATCCACCTGTTCGTTGGCCTCCAGAGTCAGTTTATTCTGGTCCTGAACGGGCTTGGCTTTATCGCGCTGGCCATAGGTCTCGAAATGCTCCCTCAGCTGGCAAACCGGAGAACACAGATCCGTTGGGTCTTGATAGCCTATACTGCGGTAACAATCGTTGGCTACTTTATCCTCTTCCCGCAACCGTTTGAATACGGGCTGGGCCTCGTGACAAAAGCTATCGAAGTCATCCTGATCGTGCTTCTCTTCATGCAATCGAGGTAACACTATGCGCATCGAGGACCTGGAAACTCCAATTGGCGTCGTCGAACTGGATCGCCTCTCTGCCAACATAGAGAAGCTCCAGTCCTACCTGGCCAGCCACGACATCGCCAACCGCCCCCATATCAAGACCCATCGAATCCCCGCAATAGCACACATGCAAATGGAAGCAGGCGCCGTCGGTATCACCTGCCAGACTTTGAGCGAAGCCGAGGTCATGTGCAGCGCGGGAATCAGAGATATCTTTCTGCCCTACAATCTCCTTAGCAAGACGAAGCTGAGACGCCTCATGCTCCTCTCGCGGCGCGCAAAGATGAGCGTAACAGCAGACTCCGCCCGCACCGTCGCCGGTTACGCCGACGCCGCCGCCCATGAAGGCACCGTCCTCCCCGTCCTGATTGAAATGGATGGCGGTTACGAGCGCTGCGGAGTGACGACCACAGAGGGCGTCCGCGAGTTGGCTCGGCAGATCGACAGCGCGTCGCATCTGCACTTCGGCGGCCTGATGGTCTACCCTTCAAATCCGGAGTCGAACGCCTTCATGGCCGAATCGAAGATGCTTCTGGCCCAGGACGGGCTGGACGTCGAGCGGGTCAGCGGAGGCAGTTCCTTCGTGATGTGGCAAGCCCACGAGTTCACGGAAATCAATGAACACCGGGCCGGTATGTACGTCTACGGGGACCGCAATCTGGTCGATGCCGGTGCCATGGCGCTGGACGACTGCTCCTACATCGTCCTGGCCACCGTCGTCAGCCGACCGACCGACGACAGGATCGTCCTCGATTCGGGGAGTAAGTCGCTCGCCGCAGACGGCGCCCGCCGGTCTCCCGGGCACGGTATGATCGTCGAGTATCCTGATGCTGAAATTTTCAAGCTCTCAGAGGAACACGGCCACGTGGATGTGTCGCGCTGTGACCGCAAGCCGGAGATTGGCGAAAGAGTCAGCGTCCTCGTCAACCACTGCTGCGTCTCCAACAATCTCTTCCCGCGCATCGTTGGACATAGAAATGGCGAGGTTGAGCTGGAGTGGCCGGTCCTGGCAAAGGGATGGTGAATAGCGGTCAACGCAGCGCCGACGCAACGGCACCCTGTCCAGCCTTTGCCGGCGCCCCGTTACGCGTCGCTCGAACCGGTCAGAAAGTTATGCCCAGCAGCGGCGGCGCAACGACAATACCTAGGTAAGCCAGCAGCAGGACGACAAGAACCAGGCGGATCTTCCCCCAGGCACTAAGATTATTGAACCAACCTCCACCGTTCGGACGCGGCATACCTGCCGGCGGCAAATCATCAGTTGACCCTGCTTCGCGTCTCCGCTGTGGGATACCTGCCGGTGCGCCAACCGAGGGCTCGTCGCTGGGCCGTGGCGGCAGCCCGGCCTGAACATCACCTCCCCCAACGGGCTGACTCAGAATGCGATGCAGATCCGTGGCAACCGTGGGCAGGCGCGATTTGAGCAAATCCAAACCCGGATATTCAACATAGAGCAGGTCTACGTCTGTCTCAGCGAACGCGCTCTGGCCGTAAGGCTCATCCGAAAGAATAGCCTTTTCCCCAAAAATCTCACCCTCACCCCGTGTCCAACTGCCGGCCCCGTTCAGGAGCTGAAGTCGCACTATTCCCCTCTCGATAAAATAGAGCGCATCGCTCGGCGCGCCGGCCCTGAATACCTGCTCCCCCTGGCGCAGATGGACCTGTCTCAGATACCGCGCCACCTCCCTGAGTTCGTTGACCTCGAGGTTGGCCAGCAGAGGGAACCGCCGCAGCCTCTCCGCGGTCACCGGCTCGGGCCGGGATGCCGCACGCGAGGCCAACGCCTGGTCGAGTGCCACGCCTATGGCAGGCAGCTGTCCCACAAGTTCCTCAAGGTCGGATCGGTAAAGAACCCATAGATTCGTGTTGCCGATCGCGGTCGCGTTCTCAGTTCGGTCCTCGCCTGTCAACAGACTCATCGCGCCAAAGTAACTGCCCACGTCTACGCGGGCCAGCTCCTGCAATACACCGCTCTCATTTTCTGCCGTCAGTTCCACCTCCCCTTCGTCAACCAGCAGAAGTGAATCACTACTGTCGCCAAGACGGTAGATCGTTTCACCTGACGGTACGTGCTGCAACACAAGCTTCTGCGCAATGGCATGCAAGTTTGACGGTTCCAGCTGGCTGAAGAGAGGTGTCTGGGCCAACCGCACCACCGCCTGCGTCTGGTCCGTTAAGCTCAACCGGCTGCGGCTGTGACGGCCCAGCGCCCGGCGCAGATGCGGATACTGGCTGCTCAAGCTGTGGAAAGTCGCCGCCGGCAGCGACCAGACCAGGCAGTCTTCAACCGAAAACGCGCTCGCATCGTACGGCTTATTCGTCAACAACGGCAGGACCCCGAACAGATTTCCCGGCTCAACCAGGCTTGCCGTCGGGCTGGGCTCCTCAGGTGTAGGCGCAGGCTGCAACTCCAACGCACCCTTTTCTAATAGGTAGAGTGCCTCGGCCCGTTGGCCGCTCTGATACAAAAACCTGCCCCGCTGCAACTGTTGAGGTTGCATACTTCTGGCCATCGGCTCGATCACCCGGTGGGGAAGCCCTCCCAACGCACGCGTCTTGGTTAGCTGCTCTACCAGGTAGTCCTCAAGTTGTGAAATCTGCTCGCCGAAGTTCTGACTGAGTTTGATCCCTATCCCGTACCGCCTCTGCAGCAGTTGGCGCAGTCCGGCGTCTGGCAGGGACCATAAGTGAACATCAGACGCGGCCACCGCGCTTGTGTTATGCGCCAGGCCCCGCAAAAACTCGGCCTCGCCCAGCAAACTGCCCGGCCCGAGCGTAGCCAGAACCGAACCGTTGGAATCAAACAACCGGACAAAGCCCCCCCGAATAAGATAAAGGTCACTGCAGTTCTCATCGCTGCGAAAGATGGTACCGCCGCCCGGAAAACTCTCTTCGCGCAGGATCGTCACGACCTCCTCCAGCTCCTCGTCCGACAATTCGTGAAAGAGAGGCGTTGCGCGTAGAAAATCAACAGACATGATTACTCCTTTCGGACACCAAATTCCCTGCCCAAGTCAACCTCTATTGTGCCAGAATCAGCAAACTATCTCCAATGCCTGCACAGCCTTGCCAGCATCGCCTTCAAAAATGGCCTGACTGGGCTGCCGCCTCCGCCACATGGGCTGCCAGGGTATCGCAAAGCCTTCCATCCGTTCTCGCATTCTTCCCGTACCTGCGCGAGAACCGCCTGAAACACCTGACCACGCTATCAAAGGCCAGATTCGGAAGTAGTGTCTCTGGATGCTGACCAGATTTGGCGCGACCTCGATCGTCAGGTCTCCCAACCAGGTCTCTTACCCCTCCATCCATGTCGAAAAGGGAACGCCCAGTGGCGCCCTTGCATTCACATATCGGTCTTGAAGTTTCTTGGATGAGAATGGTAGGATGCTATAGGCATAGTGGAGGAACGGCCACGCGCCTGATATAATGAATACAAACAGGTTTGGAAAGTGAGAAGCGGCGGGACACAAAACGGTCTGCTACCATTGCAGACCGTCTGAGGGCAAAGTTCCTCTACCTCTGGCCTGCTTTCTTTTGGCCGACAGGGGGACGCCTACTTGGAACCTGCTCTGTCCCAGAGGGGAATTCCTAACTCAAACTGGTGCCGAAGGTGGGAGTCGAACCCACACGGGTTTCCCCACACGAGTTTGAGTCGTGCGCGTCTGCCTATTCCGCCACTTCGGCTCAAAAAAATTATAGCGGTTGGGATCAGTTTCAGTCAAATAGCCGGCACTTGGGCTTTCGTTCACTGCTGAAATCCTGCTCCCATCCGCCTTGACTTCAAGTGAACCGCGCCCTTGCGCCATGAGCAGGACATAACACGCCGCTCGCCTGCGCTCAGTGTGGTTCACCGCAATGGTGCCAAAGCAGACTGTTCATGGATCAGGACAACCTGATAGAACGCTCGCTTCAAGGAGATCTGGAAGCGTTCAACCAACTGGTAATCGAATACCAGGGTCTTGGCTACGGCGTCGCCTATCGCCTTCTCGACGACCCCGATTCAGCTGCAGATGCCCTGCAGGACAGCTTCATAAAAGCCTATCGGGCGCTAGACAACTATCGCGGCGGCAACTTCAAGAGTTGGCTGATGCGTATCGTTGTCAATACCTGCTATGATCACCTGCGAAGTCGGCAGCGAAAACGCACTGAGAGCCTTGACGACATGCCCGTGGAAGAAGAGTATGTCGCCCAGCTCACCGACCGCAGCGAAACACCGCATGAATATGCCGAACGCCGCGAGCTTCAGGCCCTGATCGGGTCGGCCATCACATCCCTGCCCGAAGTCCTCCGTACGGCTATCGTTCTGCGCGATGTCGAGGGCTACGCCTACGAGGAAATTGCCGAGATCACCAGCGCCGCCGTCGGAACGGTCAAATCACGCATCAATCGTGCGCGCGGAAGAGTTCGCGACTATTTGAGCAAGAACGCGGAACTTTTGCCATCGGTCTATCGTCATTCATTGAAGTAGGGGTGAACTGTATCCTCTGCAGATTGTCTGTATAGTCCCGAAAGTTCCTTTTTCTCAAGTAGAATGGCAGGCAGGCCGTGAAGAGTCAATAGGTCATTCAAACCAGTGCGACGATAACAAAGAGCAGACGAATATGGATCCTCAAAGTCGGAACTCGGTCGACGAAGATCTGGTAGCAGCCTACGTAGACGGCGACGTTACCACCGAAGAACGGCAACGCGTCGAAACTGCCATGGCGGCCAGTGAGCAGGTCGCCTGGGAAGTAAATACGCTGCGCCAGACCGTCGAGTTGCTGCAGGATCTGCCCAGCGTGCCTCTCCCCCGATCATTCACGTTGACCGAAGATCAGGTCGCGGACGTGCTCCAGGAGCGGCGCAGTCTGGCCAAAGTGAGTGCTTCCCCTCCCAGGGAAATCGAATCTCCGCCGGAAAGCGCCTGGCAGCGCTTTCTCAGCTTCCTCAATGGCGGCGATCTTGCGCTGCGCAATGCTGCCGCCCTGGCCGCCGTCCTGTTGCTGCTCGTCTTTGTCGCTGAGTCCCAGTTGCAACGATCCCAGCCAGGCGCCGGCGGCGAGCAGCTGACGAGCGCACCTGCTGTGCCCCAAGGTCAGGCAACCGCCGTAGGCGGCTCACTCGCCGAACAGACTGGTTCCAGCTCTGACGAGGCCGCGCCCGATGAGCAACCTGCCGTCGCCGACACATCGCAGGAGAGCTCAGACGACGATCCTGTCATTGGCGTAATGAGTACAGGTGGAGAAGACCAGCAGACTGTCGAATCCGAGCAAGCCCCTGTCGCCGCCGCCGTGCCCGAGACCAGCTCCGAAGCCGCAGAATCAAGCCAGTCGCAACTCTCCGAAAGCGAGAGCGCAGACCCTGCCGGACAACCTCTTGTTACGATCTTCCGGTATGCCCGCATTCTGCTCGTCCTGGCCGTCATCGTGCTCTGGTTGCTGAGCCGGACCAGATCCGGAAGCAGGCGTGCCTGAGCTACCTGAAGTTGAGACCTACGTACGCGCCCTCGAACCTCTGCTGACGGGAAAAACTGTTCTCAGGGCTGAAGTACGGTGGCCCCGCACCATCGCCGCCCCCGATGCCGCCTCTTTTGCGGCATTGGTCCGCGGGCGGCGTTTTGCTTCCTTCGGACGCCGTGGCAAATACATTCTGCTCGGCCTGGACAGCGGCGAGACCCTCATCGTCCACCTGCGCATGACCGGCGAGCTCCGTGTTCACCCGCCCCCAACCCCTGACCCGAGTTCCGCCGCCGCTTCCGCGGACAAGCATACCCACGTTCTGTTCGACCTGGACACCCGCGAACAGTTGCGATTTCGCGACACGCGCAAATTTGGGCGAATCTGGCTGGTTGAGGATACCGCCAGCGTAGTTGGAAAACTGGGTCCCGAGCCGTTGGACGAAGACTTTGCCCCCCAGACCCTGGCCCAACTGTTGGCGGGGCGCAAAGCCAACATTAAAGCGCTGCTGCTCAATCAGACCCTGCTGGCCGGCGTGGGAAACATCTACGCCGACGAATCGCTGTTCCGCGCCCGCATAGATCCCCGCCGCGCCGGGGGTTCACTTGCCCTCGTAGAGATCGAGCGTCTTCACTTGGCTTTACGGGATGTCCTGCTTGCGGGAATTGAGGCGCAGGGCAGTTCTGTCCAAAACTATGCGCCCCCGACGGGAGCCAGGGGCGGCTTTCAGGAACAGTTTCAGGTCTTCCGCCGCAGCGGCGAGCCCTGCTTCTCTTGCGGTGCCCCTATCAGTCGCATCGTGCTCGGTCAGCGCAGCACTCACTTCTGTCCCGCTTGCCAGGGCTAAACGGGAACGCTCATCTGCGATTTGCCAACCAACCCATCCTGCCCGGAGGCTAGACCCACAGCGTTGGGACCGGTCCGGTGCGTCAGGCTCCCTGCCCTGGCGTGTGGCGACGCTTTGTCTCGGCCAGCTCCGCTTCCAGTTCTGCCTTCCGCCTCAACTCAGCCTCTTTCCCCTCGGCAAGAGCCCGATCCCAGCGTGACTGGTACTTGGAGTCAAACGTGGTCGCTCTCGACGGGCCGAAAATATAGGCTGCGGCAGCGCCAACTGCTGCACCAAGGATCAGGCCGATTACGAGATTCTCAGACTTGCCCAATGCTCACGCCCCTTGCCTGCCATGTAACCCAACTTCCCGCACCGAAAGAACTGTCATTCCTAGACCCGTTGACATTCGCGAACGGCTTCAACCAACCGTCCCGTCAATGACTGTTACGTCCTGGGGCTCCTGTATTCGGACCGGCTCAGTCCGCCCCTCTTCCTCAGGCAGCAGCAGACCGGTCAATACGTACACCAGTACCCCCGTGCCGACGCTTCCGATCGCAAAGGCAACCCATATCAGCCGGACCAGATTGGCGTCCAGCCCAATCGCTTTGCCGATTCCGCCGCACACACCGAAGAACATCCGCTCCTCACGGCTGCGCTTCAGCGGAATGCTGGACTTGGCCCGGCGCAGTACTTCCTTGGCCGACTCGCGGTTCAAGCTGGAAGTCGCCCTCGTCTTCCCCTCCCGCATCCTGTCACGGGCGCTGAACAAGCGGCTGCGCCAGGCCCTCTGGTTCTTCAGCAAGAGCAACCCTGCGCCTATCAACAGCACCGGCCAGAAGACCAACCCCATCACACGCCAGAACACGTGCCAAAGCGCCGGCAGGATGCCAAGATTCGCCAGCAACCAGATTACGCCGAAAGCCACCAGCAGAAGTCCCGCCCGCCCAACGTTGCGTTCATTCAACTCCAGCGCCGCCGGTGCATGCTGGCCTGCTTTCGCCGTCCCTACCGGAAGCAGAAGCCACAGCGCCGCGTAGGCAAGCAGCCCCGTCCCTGCCGTCCCCAGAGTCAGCACAACCCACATAATCCGCACGAGAATCGGGTCGATTCCAAAATAGTCTCCCAGCCCGCCGCAGATTCCGCCGACCATCTTGTCCTCGGGGTGGCGGTACAGAAATGTGTCCCTGTTCTCGTCTGGTCCGGCCGTCTGTGCGCTCTCTACCGTTTCCACCGGGACTTCTACCTCATCCGCGGCCGGTAGGGCCTCCGATACCACTATCTCCTGCTCTTCCGTTCCCGATACCTGCTCAGGCTGGTTTGGTGTATTCTCATTCATTGCGTACTCCTGCAGAACTGGGTAGCGGCGGATTCGCCGACTCTGTGGCTGGTTACACTTTCTACCAAACTCTACGCAGCCCCCTTGCGAAAGTTTCGCGTCCCCAATTGAAAGAGGACAGCGCATTGCGCGAGCTTCTCATCCGGTAAGTTTCACAGCCTACAGCGAACGCAATCCGACGGGCGCCACCTCAGACAACCTGCCACCCAGCCCTCAGCGCCCTACGCGCACCTCTCGCCCCTCTTCTTGACTGCGGTAAATGCCGTCCAGAATCTCCTGCACCTGCAGCGACTGCTCAGCCGGCACCGGCGAGGGCGCCCCGTCTAGTACCGCCTTCGCAAACTCAACACATTCCAGAGCGTGCGGTTCCATCTTGTCCTGCGTCAACTGCAGGAATCGGTTCGAAAACTGCTTGGTCTCGTAATTGGTTTCAAGGATCTTGGTCGTGGGCCAGTGGCAGCCGCCCTCCGTGCCGTACAGCCAGATCTGCGTGTCCTCGCCCGGCGTGTCATGATGCAGCAGCCAGCTCGTTTCCAGAACAAGCGTGGCGCCGTTCTCAAAACGTACAAACGCCGCCGCGAAATCCTCCACGTCCATATCTTTGGGCACCGGCGCCAGCTTCCAAGCGCTGAATGCCCCCTCGTGTTCGGCCAGCGGCGCCTTGGCAACCCCGGAAACCGCCACCGGCTGCGGGTTGTCCATCAGCCACAAGGTCAGGTCCAGAATGTGAACGCCGACGTCGATCGTCGGGCCGCCGCCGCTGTGTTTCTTGTAAATGAAGCCGGGCCGCACCGGCAGCCAGCCCCGCCGCAGCATCCAGCTGCGGGCATGGTAGACCTCCCCGAGCATCCCGGTATCAACCTCCGCTTTCAGCGCCTGTGAATCCCCTCTGAAACGAAAGTGCTGAGCCGTCATCAGCAACTTGCCCGCACGGTCCCGCGCCTCGATCATCTCCCGAATCTCTTCCGGTGTCGGAGCCAGCGGCTTTTCGCATAGTACATGCTTGCCCGCCTCCAGCGCCGCAATCGACAGCGGTGCATGGTACCGGTTAGGCGTGCACACATCGATAATATCGATATCCGGGTCACTGAACAACGCCGCCGGGTCGCTTTCCAGCTTCTTCACCCCGTAGAGCGCGCCCCACCTCTCCAGGGCCTCCGCAGAAATGTCACTTCCTGCAACCACCTCTGCCTCCTCCGAAGCGGTCCATCCAGGCATATGCGCCTTGGCGATCCCGCCGACCCCCACCACCCCAACCTTGAGAATTTTCGACACACCTGCTTCCTTTCAAGCTCTAGCTCTGTCCGAGTAGCTTCCGACAAACGTTTTTGCACATGAAGGAAAACTGTCGGGTCCCAAATCTGAAATTCTCCAATTCGAATCGTGGGCCCTGGCCGATGCGGCCCATGTCAAGCATTGCGACAGACTGCATCCGCACCAGTCGCACCCGACAATCTCGATCGCAACCCAATTCTTCAGTTGAAACCCGATGCACCCCTCAGATCATAGCACGTATGCCCTGCGGACTCAATCGCAACTGACCGACGGGTGCACCCCAAATGGGGGCAAACCTTCGTACGCCTCAGGTAACAACCAGTGCGCGTCCTCGAACAGGGCAAGCGCCGTACCCTCTGACCACCGACCACTGATCACTGACCACTGCAGTTCTGTGCGGTCGGGCCTTCGGCCCTCCCTTGTGCGGGGGGTTCCCCCCCGCAACGCCCCCCCTACACCATGCCACGTTGGCGCCGCGTCGCCGGCGTACTGTCTATGCCACCTGTCGCCCACTCACGTCGTGCCGCGAAACCGTCCGCCGTGACCACGGTAGGGGCAGGCCTTGTGCCTGCCCACTCTCACCCCAAAAATGGACTGCACCCTACAGCGATTTTCTCTTGACAAAATTGCACAAATGTGCTATTCTGTCAAGACAGTAGCAGTTAGCAGATTAAATAATATATAATTCAGTCCTGAATTCGAGGCCCATGGGTTGTGAACGAATCCTCCGCCTGACTCGAGTTCAACGCAACCCTTTTCGACTCCCCCGTCCATGGCGCCCGTACATCCCGATTCGCACACACCGATTCACTCATGGCCGTTGCCCCTCGCGCCCATACACGCCTCCTGGCCGGCGCCGACCGCCAAGAATGACATCTGTTAGTCTCGAACGCTTCCCAGATGAACAAATCTGACCAAAACCAGCGTTATGCTGCCCATCTCCAAACCTGTTGCACGTCTGACTTCTCGCAAACGCTCACAAACTCTCATGAACACTCACACAAGCGCCCAGCACCATCCCGTCCTCCCAACATCCTGACAATCCCAACAAATCCCGCAAATCCTGCTTCAGAAATCCATGAAACACACGCAAACGCACGCAAACGCTCGTAAACTCTCACAAGCACTCACACGAGCAACCTATCACTATCCCGTCCCCTCGCCATCCCGACAATTCAGGAAATCCCGCAAATCCTGCTTCAGACAACCATGAAACACACGCAAACGCACGCAAACTCTCACGAACACTCACACGAACTACCTATCACCATCCCGTCCTCCCAACATCCTGACAGTCCCAAAAGATCCTGCAAATCCTGCTTCAGACACTTCCAACGGTCTCATTATCTGAGTCAGACGCCCGTTGCAACGCCGGTCACCTGAAGCCGTAACCGCGGGAGCAACGCGATGACCATCGGAGAGAGGCAGCGGACATGCCGTAGCCTCGGTAAACCCTGACTATTGAGGATTGCAAAGATATCCAACTGATGCTATCAATAGATCCTATCCATCAAAGCTATCTTCCGCCCCAACTTCGAGTCCTTCAGGAGAACAACCAATGCCTAGCATGACCGGTGGCCGGTTCATCGCCGAAACGGTACATGGATATGGAATCACCCACGTCTTCTTCATGCCTTACATCGGCCCCAGGGCCCTGATGGAGATGGAAAAACTGGGGATCAAGCGCGTGCAGACCCACGGAGAAAAAGCCGCTGCCTACATGGCCGACGCTTACGCCCGCATCCGCCGCGGACCCGGCCTCTGTATGGCCCAGGCCGTCGGCGCCGTCAATCTGGCCGCCGGCCTGCAAGACGCCTACCTCGCCTGCTCCCCTGTGATCGCCCTGACCGGCAGAGAGCTTCTCATCAACCAGCAGCGCCACGCCTACCAGGAGGTCGACCACGTCAACCCGTTTTCGGCCGTTTCCAAGTACAGCGCCTACGTCTCGACGCCAGAACACCTGCCCGTCTACCTGCGCCAGGCATTTCGCGCCGCCACCGCCGGCACGCCCGGCCCCGCCCACCTCGATTTTGAAGGAATCGCCGGACAGGGCGTAGTCGAAGCGGAAGCCGATCTCGAAGTAATCGTAGAAGAAGCCTTCACACAGCTGCCCCCCTTCCGGCCCGAGGCTGAGCTGTCCGCAATCGACGCCGCCCTCCAGCTGTTGAACGGTGCCGAACGCCCAGTCATCGTCGCCGGCGGCGGAGTCGTCGCCTCCGATGCCCGCAACGAACTCATCGAACTGGCAGAGAAGCTCTCTGTCCCCGTGGCAACATCACTCAACGCCAAAACCATGTTTCCCGCCGAGCACGAACTGGCAGTCGGCGTCCCCGGCTCGTATTCTCGCGCCTGTTCAAACCAGCTCCTGTGTGAATCCGATCTCGTCTTCTTCATCGGCAGCCACACCGGCGGTCAGGTGACCAACGCCTATCAGATTCCCCCCCAGGGCACGCCCATCATCCAGCTTGACATCAACCCGGAAGAGATCGGCCGCAACTACCCGGTCCAGGTCGGCCTGCAGGGCGATGTCAAGAGCAGCCTCAGGCGCATGATCGACCGCGCCGCCCCTGCCGGCACGCACGCTGCCTGGGTCCACAATGTTCAGGAACGGATCCGGGATTGGAAAAACAGCGTGGCTCCTCTGCTGGACTCGGATATCCTGCCCATGCGCCCGGAACGCCTCTGCCGCGAATTGAGCGACTACCTGCCGTCCGATGCCATCCTCGTTTCCGATACCGGCCACGCCGGAGTCTGGACCGGGACCATGCTCGACCTGAAACACGCCGACCAGAGCTACATTCGCTGCTCCGGATCACTGGGTTGGGGCCTGCCCGCCGCCATGGGGGCCAAATGCGCGCAACCCGATCGTCCCGTTCTCTGCTTCACCGGCGATGGCGGCATCTGGTACCACATTGCCGAGTTGGAGACCGCAGTCCGCTGCGGTATCAACACCGTTACCGTCGTCAACAACAATCACTCTCTCAACCAGGAACAGGGTGGCGTGGAGCAGACATACGGTGGACGGACCTCCGGCTCCGATGAGCTCTGGCTCTTCGAGGACGCCGACTTCGCCGGGATTGCGGAGTCCTTCGGCGCCCTCGGAATCACTGTCAACAAGCCGGCCGAGCTCCCAGGGGCCCTTGACCGCGCCTTCGCCTCAGGCCGTCCGGCCGTCGTCGACGTCAAAACGCACGTTGAAGGCATCGCCCCGCGCGCCTGGATGCCCGCCAGTTAGGATACTGAACCGATACACGCGAGTTGCGGCCCGGATGGGCCCTCCAGTTTGCTCCGGGAATCCGCGATCTGCTAAAATGCCCTTGGCTTGCGACGCATCTGGTTACAGAAGCGTGCATGGGAAAAGTCTCTTCCTTCAGGTCGGATTTAGGCATAAACCGACCTGAATCCTTGTCTCTGCAATGGCAAGCCGATAGACGCAAATCGACCCAATAACGCGGAAGGCTCTGCATGAAAGCAATGCTCTATCTGGACCCGATGGTCGAACCTGTGGCTGTGCTGGACGACGTCAAGATTGTGGAGTTCGGCAGCGACAACCATCCCGAGGGCGACCGGGTCCGAATCTATTACCACACCAGTAACCTGAACGCGACGAAAACAATGGTCGAACTTCACCGCGATCGCAAGATGACCCTAAAGCTGGAGGACGGCCGCTCCGCCCCTGCGTTGATCACGCACGCCAGTCTCGATGCAAAGGGCCAGTTTGTTGGCGTTCTGAGAATACTCGGACCATTGGCCTGAGATAGAAGTGCGCCATCAATCCACACCGGCCAGCCCCAAAGCCTGTTCCGGCTCCGGCGACCTTCCTCTGACTCGGCCGCTATCTGTACAGATACCCGTCATCTGCCAACAATTTCATGGCCGCTGACCAGCAACTGCGTCCTGCACAGGAGGCGATCCTCGAGTACGAAGGAGGTCGCCTCGGAATCAGCGCGGTCCCCGGCAGCGGCAAGACCTTCACGTTGAGCCGCCTGGCTGCCAAACTGGTGCACAAGCTGGCCGCCTCCGGCCCCTTGGACGATCGTGAAGTCCTCGTCGTCACCTTCACCAACGCAGCCGCAGAAAACTTCCGTAGCAGCATAGGCCGTGTAGTGGAAAGCCGGCGCCTTCTTCCCAGCGGCTTCCGCGTGGGAACGATCCACAGTCTGGCCCACGAAATCGTGCGTGAGCGCCCCGGTCTGGTCGCCTTGGGTGAGGACTTCGACATCATAGACGAAAGAACTAGCCAGGACATCAAACGTCAGGCCGTCAACAACTACCTGCAGGCCAATCCCGACTTTCTTGGCGCATTCATCAGACCGGAGGACCTCCGGAACCCCCGCAACATGGAGCGTCAGCTGCCCGGGACTGCTCAGGAAATCGCCGATGCTGTCATTCGTCGCGTCAAAGAGTTGCGCACCGACGCCGAGACCCTGGAGAATCTGCTCCGGCAGCAGTCCGGTTCGTGGCCTCTCCTGTCATTTGGACTCCAGGTCTGCCGCGACTACCAGCGCGGCCTCAGCGTGCGCGGCGGCGTCGACTTTGACGACCTGATCATCCTTGCCCTCCAGGCACTTGAGACCGATGAAAATCTGCTGGCCCGTTTGCAACAACGCTGGCCCTACGTGCTCGAAGATGAAGCCCAGGACAGCAGCATCCTGCAAGAACAGATGCTCTCCCTCCTGACATCCGCCCATGGAAACTGGGTCCGGGTCGGAGACCCCAACCAGGCCATTAACACGACCTTTACCAGCGCAGATCCCCGTTTCCTCAGAGAATTTGTGGGTAGAGAGACGGTTCGCTCCCTACCCCTGCCCAACTCTGGCCGCAGCGCCATGCCAATCATTGAGCTGGCCAACCGCTTCATCGACTGGACCCGCAAAGAGCATCCTGTTCTCCCCCTGGACAAGGCCCTTTCCCTCCCCCACATTCTGCCCACCGAGGAGGACGACCCGCAGCGCAATCCGGATCCCGGAGATCCTGCCGTCTACTTCTATGACCCGCCGCTCACACCCGCTGATGAGATCAGAATTCTGCTGACCAGTCTGCAACGCTGGCTGCCCAAGCATCCCGACAAGACTGTGGCCGTGCTTGTCCCGGACAACTACCGCGGCGAACAGTTCAGCCAGGCATTCGAAAAGGCCGACCTCCCATACGACGATTCGTTACTCCGATCCACGAGTACTACCCGCGTAGCCGTGGACGCGCTAGTCAAGGCAATGCGCTACATCAGCCAGCCCGCCAACCCCTCCCATCTGAGCAAACTATGGGCTGAAGTCTGGTGGCCTCGGCGGGGTTGTCCGCAAACCCCGTCTGATGCCGAAAAAGAATCTGGCCCGGCTGCCAAAGTGGAAGCCTCGCCAGCTTGGCTTGCAACCGAATCCAACCCCGACCGGAATGCACCGGAAGGAGAGTTGCCCCAGCCGGTCATTCGCTTCGGCAAAGCCCTGGGCCGGCTGCGCCTTCCGGAACGCTTCATATACCCCGCAGCCGGCGATGACTGGCTGCAGGAGCTCGGCTGGATCGACGACTTCGACCGCTTCCGGCCCGCAGTCGATCGGTTTCGCCAGGACCTTCGACGTTGGTGTTCAGCCGCGGTTCTGCCCGTCGACGAACTGATACTCACTCTGGGACAGGATCTCTTCACCGAAGCTCCCGAACGTGCCTTGGCCCACAGCGCAGCCATCCTCCTGGCAAACATGGTTCGGGAGCGGCCAGAGTTGCGACTGCCCGAGTTGACAAAAGAGTTGGAGCAGACTGCTGCCAACAAGCGCCGTTTCCTCGGCTTTGGCGAGGAGACGCGGGGCTTTGATCCCCCCGCCGGCAAAGTGACAATTGCGACCATGCACACGGCCAAGGGCTTGGAATGGGATCGTGTCCATCTGGCCTCCGTCAGCAACTACAGCTTCCCCAGCGGCGCTGACGACGAGTACTACCGCGGGCAGCCCAGGTTCATTCGTGACAACCTCAATCTGACCGAGGAAGCTCTTGAGCAGACTAGGCAACTTCACATGGGAACGCTCGACGATTATGTTCAGGAAGAGGCCACCCGGGAAGCACGCCGGGAATTTGCCGCCGAGCGTCTGCGCCTCCTCTACGTCGGAATCACCCGCGCCCGCCAGGAACTGGTCCTCACCTATAACACAGGTAGATTCCACGACACTCGGCCAAATAAGCCTGCTTTGGCGTTTGAAGCGCTGTGGCAGTTGCCGAATGTTGGTAGGGATTGAATTAGGGCAGAAGGAGAAAAGCAATGCAGAAGTTTACAAAGCTAGGAGTTTCTGGTTACAAGAGCTTCGTTGATGTTGAACTTCCGCTTAGACAGCTTGCAGTCATGATTGGGCCAAATGGATGCGGCAAAACCTCTGTCTTGGAACTGTTCTGGCTCTTCAACCAAGCAATGCAGGAAGACCTTATGCAGGCAATTGAACAGCAGGGCGGGATCAACTCAATAGCCTCCCGATTGAAGACGGCTCCCAGCCTGATAGAGTTTGTGCTTGCCTACTACTCTGATGATTTCAGAGGAGACGACGAGATGACCTATCGGGTCCATCTAAATGCTAACCTGAGAGAACATCCCATTCGCCTTGAGCAGCTTGAGAGACGGTTTAATGCCGATGCAGTTTCGCCCTATCGTTACATTGACGCTCAGAACGATAGTGTGCGATACGCCGAGCCAGGGGAATCAGGCTTCGTTACTCCAACGTGGAATTACCACAACAGTGAATTAGCCTTGGCCCAGATTCCCAGAATGTTTGAAGATCCTGAGAGGTTGCGCAGTGCCTTAGCGCAAGCGCGCTTCTATAGTTTCCTAGATGTTCAACCTCGCTCCGTTGTTCGCCTACCTCAATCGCTGACCCCAACAGTACGACCGGGTCCTAACGGCGAAAACCTGTTTTCTGCTCTATATAATCTTAGAGCTTCCCATGAACGCTTGTACCGGTCCCTTGAGGATGTTCTCAGAACCGGTTTTCCTGGATTTCGACGGCTAGAATTTCCAGTCGTAGGGTCCGGCCAGGTGACACTCGGCTGGCATCAGGACGGAATCGAAGGCCCACTATATCCAAATGAACTCTCAGAGGGCACGTTGCGGTTTCTGTGGCTTACTACAGTCCTGCTTTCGCCCTCCAACGCTCCCATCACATGTATTGACGAGCCCGAAGTCAGCCTACATCCTGAGTTGCTAAAACTGCTGGCAGGTCTACTTCAAGACGCCTCAATGAGAGGTCAATACATTGTTGCAACGCACTCTGCGGAACTGATTCGATGGTTGAATCCGGAGGAAGTTCTAGTTATGGAAAAAGAGGAGGGCCGGACCACATTTACTTGGGCAGATACTCTGGACCTGCACGAATGGCTCCAAGAATACACATTGGATCAACTCTGGTTGATGGGCACTCTCGGAGGGCGCCCGTGACAGTCATTTTATTGGTAGAGGGAGATACCGAAACTGCACTGAAGAGCCACTTGAAGCGATTTCTCGATCAAAGGTCGGAGGCAGAAAAAAAACCAAGACTGGCTCTGCGAACTAAGGCCCTCAGGTCTGTCCCAAGCGCGGCACAATTTCAGAAACGCCTACGGCTGGAGTTGGAGACCAAAGGCGTTAAGGCTGTCGTCGGCCTGCTTGATGTCTATCCTAAATTTAAATCGGCAAACGAAGTAAAAGAGTTCATGCTCAAGGCCTCTGGCTATGACGAGCGTTTCTTTGCCCATGCAGCCCAATATGACGTTGAAGCCTGGCTTCTTCCCTATTGGGACTCCATTTGCAGACGTGTTGGCGTCAGTCGAGCACGCCCAGGAGCGAATCCTGAGCAAGTAAACAATATGCACCCTCCCTCAAAACGGTTGGAGGAACTATACCGAGTTGCGAGGAGGAAATATAAGAAACCATTGGAAATGACCGCGATATTGAATCGACAAGACTTGACTTTAGCTGCGCAAGAGTGCCGAGAATTTAGATTACTATTGAACACACTTCTCAGTCTTGGAGGTCTTTCTGAACTCTAACCAAAACGGTAGGGGCTACGTCACGATGAGCAGACGAAGAGGCTAACATGCCCCTAGACGCGATGAAATGAACAATTCTATGAGATTCTCCTAAGATCCCCTGTCAGGCCAAGTCCACAAATGCGACACACGAAGATCCAACATTACTGCGAATCCGTCATCGAGGCCGGCTGGCTCGCTGCCCTAATAGTCGCGCCCCTCTTTTTCAACACCTACTCCAGCCGCGTATTTGAACCCGACAAAATCAGCCTGATTCGAACCATCTCTTTGGTCATGCTTCTGGCTTATCTCGTAAAGATCATTGACGGCGGCCGGCTCTGGCTTCCCGCCGCTACAGGGATGCCGAGTGCAGACAGCCAGGCCTCAACCGCCTCCGCGAGCACGCAGCCCAAATTCGAATGGAAGCTCGGCAGCCTCTGGAAGCAACCGCTCCTGCTGCCCGTTCTGCTGCTGGCGGTCGCCTATGCGCTCAGCACCCTCCTGAGCATATCGCCGGCAGTGAGCTGGTGGGGCTCCTACCACCGCCTGCAAGGCGCTTACACCTTCTCCAGCTACCTGGTCATCGCCCTGCTCACAGCGGCCCACTTAAGGCATCCGTCCCAGTTGCGGCGTCTTCAACATACCGTCATCATCACCAGCCTCCCCATCTCCATCTATGGCGTCTTCCAGCATTTCGGCAAGGATCCCCTGCCCTGGGGCCAGGATGTGACCACCCGCATCGCCTCCAGCGCCGGCAACCCCATCTTTCTCGCCGCGCATCTCATCATGGCCTTCTTCTTGACGCTTGAACGCGCCTTCTCCAGCTTCGCCTTCCTACTAACAAGCGATCCCCAGTCCAACAGCGTTGCATCGGTAGAGGAAGAGCAGCAGACACCTGCCCACGACCCGAGCTTGGCCGGGGTTCTGGCGGGCGGTTCCTATCTGTTCGTGCTTGTCGTTCAACTGCTCGCCATCTTCTGGTCCCAGAGCCGCGGACCTTGGCTCGGCCTGGCCGGTGGCCTCTACATCTTTGTTCTCCTGCTCCTGACCGGAATGCGTCCGCGCAACTACCGCGCCTGGACTGCAGCCTGGGCCGGTCTCGGAGTGGTCGGCCTCTTGCTGCTTATCCTTCTGAATACAACCGCGCTGGGTCATTCATTCAGCCAGGTCCCTATCTGGGGCCGTCTGACCACGATGCTCGAAAGCGCCACCGGCACCGGCCGCGTCCGTGTCCTGATCTGGGAAGGCACCGCGGCGATGGTCGCCCCCCACCAGCCTCTGACCTATCCCAATGGTGACGATGACCCCGTCAATCTACTGCGTCCCCTGGTCGGCTATGGTCCCGAAACACTGTGGATGGCCTTCAATCGCTTCTATCCGCCCGAGCTGGCCCAATGGGAGTCCCGCAACGCTAGCCCCGACCGCGCCCACAACGAAACTTGGGACAGTCTGGCAATGACAGGCGTAATCGGCCTGCTGGCCGCCTCACTCCTGTTCCTCTCAATCTTCTTCTGGGCCCTGCGTTGGCTCGGCCTAATCCGTTCCCGTCGCGATGTCATCCTCTTCCTTTTCCTACTCATCGGAGGAGGATTGCTCTTCAGCCTCCTCTTTCTGCTGCGCGGCGTAAGCGTCGGCTTCCTGGGCGTAAACTGGCCCACAGGTCTGATACTCGGGCTGATCGCGTACGTTACAGTGGCCGTATTCCTTCAACCGGCTTCCTCCATCGAAGCAATCAATCGCCCTCGCCAGCTTCTGCTGATCGCCGCCCTGTCTGCCATCATCGCCCATTATGTCGAGATTCATCTCGGTATAGCCATCGCAGCCACCCGCATCTACTTCTGGATCATCGCAGCGCTGCTACTCGCGCTGGGAATGCGCTGGCTCAACCCGGAGACATTCGCGCCCGGCTGGGCCTCTTCAAGTCAGCAAGAGCCAAGAGCCAGCCAAAACCTGAGCGCGAGGAACCGACGTACTCCAGCGCGGGGCAGGGCCGCACGCGGCCGTCGCCGCTCACGGTCATCCTTCAGAGATTGGGACCTCCGTCTTCCAGCAACAGTTCTGCCGGACCTTCTTGTGATAATGACCCTGGTTTTCCTCTTTACCGTCAACTACCAGGGACTGTCGAATCCATTCTCCGTACTATTTGCTGGACTAGGTGCCTCGACCCAGGCCCAGTCCGTAGACAGCCTGACCGATATCCTGTGGCTGGTCGTATTCACCTGGTTGATCGCGACCGCACTGGGCACAGCCGCGGCATGGTTTCAACTTCCAGTCCTGGGGCCTTCATCACGAGCAAGTGAAGGCGCTTCAAGCTCCCGCCGCCGCGACAGAGCAGCGAATCGGAGCAACAACGTAGGGATTGGCCGCGCTGCGGCGCGTTCGGCTACTCTGTACGGCCTGGTGCTGTTCGCTGGCTGGCTGACCTACGGACTGGTCCACGCCGCCCGGCTGCTTCCCGGCGCAAGGACCGGCTCCGTCGCGGAGCAGCTTGACCATATTGCCGGGCACTATAGTCTGTATGCCTGGCTCTTAGTCCTCTGGTGCCTGCTTGCTGGCCTGGTCCTGTCGTGGCCTGCTTTTGCGGAAAAGAGGCGCGCATGGCTGGGGCGGGGCCTGGCTACTGCCGGCGCCGGTGTTCTGGTCTCAGCCACCGTCTTCTACATCATTGGGGGTATCAACATTGGTCAGGTGCGCGCCGATGTGTTTTACAAACAGGGCCAGAGCTTCGACGCCTCCGGCGCATGGGTGGAAAGCTCAGACCTGTACCGTCGTGCCCTTGCTGTTCGACCCACGGAAGACTACTATATGCTCTTCCTCGGCCGTAGCCTGCTCGAAAGAGCAACGCACGCGCCCAGGGAAGGCTCAACTGTTCTTCCGGCCGAACCCTCGCTCCAGGACATCTTGAACCTGGATGCCGATGAAATAGCAAGACTGGGTCAAGCCGACGTACTGGCAGCCGCAAGGACCGTTCTGCTAAAGGCCCAGCAAGTCAATCCTCTCAACACCGACCATACCGCCAATCTTGCCCGCCTGCACCGGCGCTGGGCTACCCTGTCCCAGGAACCGCTGGATCGGATTCCGCGCCTGGAACTGAGCCTGCAATACTATGACGCTGCCCTCTCACTGAGTCCGAATGTTGCCCATCTGTGGAACGAAAGGGGCCAGGTCCTGGCCTTGATGGACCGACCCGATGAAGCAGAAGCCTCATTTCAGCATAGTCTGACCTTGGACGACCGCTTCGAAAACACCTACGCCTTTCTGGCAGAGCTGTACTCCAAATTGAACCAGCCGGAGAAACTGTCACAGGTCCTGGACCGCGGGCTGGAAAAGCTGCCAGACAGCCTGGTCTTGCTCACTCACAAGGCCTCCTCCCTATCAAACGCTGGTGATCAGGACGGCGCCTATGCAACCATCGCCAAGGCCTTCGAGCATCACCCAACCGACCTGAACGCTGTCCGCAATCTGATAGTTCTTTCACGCCTGCTCGATCGTCCTGACGAGGCATCCCGGTGGTCTGAGCGGGCCGTTTCCCTGATCGAAAGTGGCTACGGCAACACAGATATGGCGATCTCTGTGTATCGACTCGTTGCCGAAGTCAATCAAGAAAACGGGCTGCTGCAGGAGGCTGTTGACATACTGCACCGCCTGATAGCCCTCGCCCCCGACGACTACCGCTTTCCCCTCAAGATGGCTAAGTTGCATACTGAGCGGGGTGACAGCCAGCAGGCGCGCCAGTTCGCGGAAACTGCTCTGTCTCTCGCGCCCGACAGCGAAAAAGCCGGAATCCAATCCTTTGTCGATTCTCTTGAATAGCCGGACCAGGTGCAGAACCGTGGTGGGCAAATGAGTTCATTTCTTTTGATGGCAGCTAGTGCCTTGGTCATCGCCATCGGCGGCACACCACTGGTACGCTATGCCGCCCTGAAATTGGGCATCCTGGACAACCCCTCAGCGCGCAAGATCCACAGCGCTCCCGTGCCGCTGATGGGTGGTGCTGCCATCTATGTGGCATTTATCGCCGCCCTGGCCCTTTGGGGCGAACGCAGCTACGTCAACGAAGTCGTAGGTATCTCTGTCGGCGCCACGCTGGTAAGTATTGTCGGCGCACTGGACGACAGCCGCGGAATGGGGAGCTACCTCAAGCTGTTTTTTCAACTCGCCGCAGCCTTGATTCTCATTGTCTCTGGCGTGCAAGTCCGTCTCTTTCACGGAGTCTTGGACATAGTCCTGACTCTACTCTGGGTGGTCGGAATTACGAATGCCTTTAATCTGCTGGACAACATGGACGGACTCTCCAGTGGCGTTGCCACCATTGCCGCCGCCTTCTTTACGCTCCTGGCCGCGATGAGCGATCAATATCTAGTAGGGACATTGGCCGCTGCCCTCTGCGGCGCCTGTATCGGCTTTCTCGTCTACAACTGGAACCCGGCTCGCGTCTTTATGGGCGACACGGGGAGCCTATTCCTCGGCTTCCTACTGGCCGCCGTCGGTATCAAGTTGCGTTTCCCCGCCAACAGCGCTGAAATTACCTGGACGATCCCGATTCTTGTACTGGCATTGCCCATTTTCGACACATCCCTGGTCTTCTTCAGCCGCCTGCGACGCGGCAAGAATCCCCTTACCACTGCTGGCCAAGATCACGTCAGCCACAGGCTGGCCCGGCGAACGGGAAGTCAGCGCGAAGCAGTCCTTCTGTGTTATCTTATTACAGGAGGAACCGGTATGGCCTCCATTTTCTTGACTCAAGCCAACTTGCAGGAGGCCATCATTGTCGGATCGGCCGCCCTCCTGCTGGCAATGTTCGCGATGTGGAAACTCGAGATCCAGCAAGACTGAATGGGGAAGTCCCGTCCACCCGTTGCCTTCCCTTCCGATACAATCCGAAAAGGAGTCCATATTGTTACCTGTCTCCCATCGTAAGCGCACCACAGCCGAAGATGCCTCCAGACACCAGCGGTGTCCCATAGATCAAACGTCCGCGGGCTCTGGTCGGGCGCTAGGAAACCGTTTTTCAATCCACGTCGCAAGTCCCATCCAGCGACCTGCAATTCCGGCAGTCTGCATCCTCATGCTTATGGCGTTCGTCATCTCATCCTGTACCGCCCCCACCCCAGCTGCTGAAGAATCTCAGGAGGCTGAGGAGGGCGCCGCGGCTGCCCTCGAACCCGCCGACCGCAATGGCATGTACGAAACAGCTCCCGACATGACCATCGATACTGAAGCCGAGTACCACGCCGTCTTCAAGACCGAAAAAGGTGATATTCGCATTAAACTGTTTGCCCAGGAAGCTCCGATTACAGTCAACAACTTTGTCTTTCTGGCCCGCGACGGCTTCTACAACGACACCCACTTTCACAGGGTGCTGGAAAACTTCATGGCTCAGGGCGGAGATCCCTCCAATTCCGGGGCCGGAGGCCCCGGCTATCAATTCCAGGATGAGATCGTAGCCAGCCTCCAGTTCGATCGCGCCGGCCTCCTCGCTATGGCAAACGCAGGCCCCAACACCAACGGCAGCCAGTTCTTCATCACCTTCGCCGAAACACCATGGCTGAACGGCAACCATACGATCTTCGGCGAGGTCGTCGAAGGAATGGACGTGCTCTTCTCAATCTCGCTTAGAGATCCAATGGCAGCCAACTCACCCGGCGACCTTCTTGAAACCGTCAAAATCGAAGAAGGCGAATGACCGCGGGCGTCTTCACTTGCAGCCTCTTTGCCTCCAATCCATCTACCGTTCGCCGTGGATGCGAATGGGCCAAACGCTGCCTTACCGCTACTTTAATCGCCAGTCTCGCGGTACATTCTGGAAGTGGAAGCCAAGCTGAAGGCCTGAAAGAACAGAAGACGGGCATGTCCCCAACTCGTGCAATTGCCTTGAAGTCGGAAAATCCCTGTAAGGAAGACTAGGGACTGTTCTGGAGCAACAACGGTATCTGATCCCGAAGAGCAACCTTAAGTTCTCGCTCACGATTCCCGTCGGCGCGTGCAGAACTCAGTCGCGAGCAAAACTATGAACCCGACTAGCGATACAGAACTGATTCAGAACGATGCCAGACAAATGGCGGGCGACGGGGTCGCGGCCCTCTTGGAAGAAGCCTCCAAGGAGGACCAGGATTCCTCAAGACCCAATCCATGGCTTACGGCTTTACAGATATTGGGAATACTCGCAATCGTTGTGGGAGCATTCTGGCTAGGCACCCAGAGAGAACTGGTGCAGCGGTTCAGCCAGTGGGGTTACCTGAGCAGCTTTATCATCAGCCTGATAGGAAGCGCGACCGTTATCCTGCCCGCCCCCGGGCTGGCCCTCATTCTCGCCCTCGGCGCCCACCTGAACCCGGTTCTCCTCGGAGTCGTTGCCGGCGTCGGCAGCGGGCTGGGAGAGCTGTCCGGCTACTTGGCCGGCAAAGCTGGCCGCAATTTCGTCAGTAGCGAGGGACGGTTCCACGCCTTTCTCCACAACATGACCACCCGTTTCACTTCCCCCGCTCTGTTCATTCTCGCCATCCTCCCCTTGCCGATCTTCGACTTCGCCGGCATCCTCGCCGGAGCCCTGCGGATGCCGGTCTTGCAGTTTCTTGGTGTAGTCATAAGCGGGAAGATCATCAAACACGCGCTAGCCGCCTATCTCGGAGCAGAGTTCTTCGAGATGTTACTTGCAAACTTTGGCGCCTGATACACGCGGTTCGGTGCCAACCGTGTTTGAACGGTAGCAACTGCCCCTTCCCTCATCAAATCGTGACGATTTACGTTAAGCGCTACGGTCCGTTCCTCAAGGAGCCTGAAGCCATGTCAAGAAACATTCCCCTGTATTTGCTGGCGCTTCTGATCGCATTCACAACTCTGGGCTGTAACGCGAACACGTCAGAAGGTCCGGCTCCGGGCGTCATCGGGGCATCAGCTCCAATTGAAGAGGAGCCATTTGTCGACGTATACATCGACGAATTCTCTGACATGTACGGACCGGAACTCGACGAAACCGAATCCCCGCCATTTGAGCTCAGCGAAGGCCAGCCTGACTGGGATGCAGGCCAGGCACGCCCTCCCCTCGCCGAGACGACGCCTCTCACACAAGAGCAAATTCAGGAGTTACTGACCCGTTTGCCTCCCCTCCAGGAGGATGAGGCCGACGTCTCCCAAGTGCGTCTCCCCGACCAGAGCCTGCCGCCCCCGCGCCCCGGCCAGGAAGTGGAACTTCCTTTTCCGCCTCCTCAGGCCGAGTCGCCCCCCGACCTTCAAGCCGGCGCCCCTCTGGCAGTGCTTCGATTCTCGCCGCAAGGAGAAGTCCCCCTCGCGCCGCAGTTGAGTGTCACCTTCAGTCATCCTATGGTTCCTCTCACTAGCCATGGGGAGCTAGTCGCGGAGGACATACCAGTCAAGCTTGAGCCCGCCGTCCCCGGCCGCTGGCGCTGGGTTGGCGCCAGGACCCTCCTGTTTGAAGCCGACGCTGAGGGTACTGGCAGAATGCCCATGGCAACCGAGTATACTGCCTCCATTCCTAAAGGCATCTTGGCCGCCGACGGGACGAAACTGGCAGAAGGGATCGGTTGGACCTTCCGTACCCCGCCGCCAACTCTGCAATACGCATGGCCGACCGGCGGCCCTCATATGCGCGAACCGGTCTTTTTCGCCTCCTTCGACCAGAACATTGAACCCTCCGCAGTGATCGAGCAGATCCAGGTATCGGCCCAAGGTCAGAGGTACACCGTACGCGAGGCCAGTCCCGAAGAAATCGCCGCTGATGCTCGCGTTGAACGCCTGATTGCCAGATCCGCCGAGAACAGGTGGCTGGCCTTCGTGTCCGATGAAGCTCTGCCCCCCGGCACGACAGTAACCGTCACATTCGCGTCCGGCACCCCGTCCGCCGAAGGACCTCTCGTCACAGCCCATCCTCAGAGCTACAGCTTCAGGACCCCCGGCCCATTTGTGCTTCGACTACGGGAGTGCGCCTGGGGGGGAGCTCAGTGCCCGCCCAACACGCCCCTGTCACTGCGATTCAGCAATCCCATCGACACCGAGTCCTTCGACCCTACCCTAGTCTCCATAGAGCCGGAGCTCGACTTCGTCTCATATGAAGTTTTCGGTGATTCAATCTGGATCGTGGGCAACACGAAGGGCAGAACCACCTACGACGTGACAGTCGCCGCAGGCCTGACCGACCGTTTCGGTCAGTCACTTAGCAAGGACGCGCAAACCCAGTTCAGGATCGGGCCGATGGAGGCTTTCCTGACCGCCGGGAGCAATGGCCCGATTACAATTCTTGACCCCTACGGCACCCCGTCCTTTCCTATTTACTCGGTAAATCTCTACGCGGTCAATGTAAGGGCCTATCGCGTCGACCCTGAGCAATTCGTCGAATACCAGCAGTGGCGGCACAACCATTGGCGAGACGACCGGAAGGATCCACCAGGCGAACTGGTCATGGAGCGCAGGCTGGAGATCAGCCGTCAATTCGATACTGTGGTCGAAACTGAAATAGATCTGACCGCAGCGCTCGACGGCGACAGAGGCCACCTAATCTTATACGTTGAACCAGAGGGCGGAATGCTCTCTGGCCTCCTTAACAGACAACTGCAAGAGAGGCGCATCATCAGTTGGGTTCAGGTGACCGAGATAGGCCTGGATGCCTTCGTTGACGCCGATGAGATGTACGTGTGGGCTAACAGCTTGGAGGACGGAGCGCAGCTGGACGGGGTTGAGCTAACGCTCTGGCCACAGGACGTCCAGGACACGACCGATGAGACCGGTTCAGCACGGCTAAGCCTGCCCAGGAATAGCGCCCAACTACTCATCGCCCGCCATGGCGATGACGTAGCATTCCTTCCCGAAAACCGCTACGAATACTACCGAACCGAGACCGGTTGGAACGGATGGCAGCAGCGTCAGGAACGCGCCGACATTCGCTACTATGTCTTCGACGACCGCAAAATGTACCGCCCCGGCGAAACTGTCAGCGTCAAAGGCTGGATGCGCCAGATAGAACGCGGCCCCGAAGGGGACGTAAGCTTGCTGCCGGAAGGCGCGGCCCTCGAACTAGACTATACTGTGCGCGATGCGCGAAACAACCGGATCCACACGGACAGAGTCAAAGTCAACCCCCTCGGAGGATTTCAATTCCAGTTTGATCTGCCCGAAAACGTCAATCTGGGCTACGCCTGGATCGAACTGCGTCCGGCTGCTGACGATGAACATCAAGCGCGCTATGACCACCTGATTCAGATTCAGGAGTTCCGACGGCCCGAATATGAAGTAAGCGCTTCCATCAGCGAAGGACCCCACGTCGCCGGTGGTCACGCATTGGCGACAGTCAGCGCCAGCTACTTTGCCGGCGGTCCGCTTCCCAGCGCAGAAGTGCTTTGGGATGTCCGGGCTTCAGAAGGTACTTACAGTCCCCCGAACTGGTCCGACTTTGTTTTCGGAAAATGGTCTCCATGGTGGGGGTATCCTGGACATCCCACCTACCTCGGGCGAGCGTCATTCAATTCACGCACCGACGCCGCCGGACAGCACATCCTGCGCATCGACTTTCAAGCTGCGGGCGAAGAGGCTGCTTCCGATTCAGAAGGTCACGAAAAAGTGCAGCCATTCCCGACCCACATCGACGCTACGGCCACCGTCATCGACGTAAACCGCCAAGCCTGGAGTAGCAGCGCAGCCCTTCTGCTCCATCCGGCTGACCGTTACGTCGGCCTGCGCACCGCGCGCTACTTCGTCGAACTGGGCGAGCCCCTGTCGGTTGAGGTTGTCGTTACCGATATCGACGGCAATGCTACCGAAGGCCATCCCGCCCATGTAAAAGCCGCCCTGTTGGGTTGGGAATATCGCGAAGGCGCTTGGCACGAGGTTGAGAAGGAGACGCAGGAATGTACCCTAGATACGACAGCCGCATCCCATATCGACGACACTGAGAACGCTTTCGCCTCTTGCTCATTTGAGACCGTCATAGGCGGCGAGTACCGTATCACCGCAACTGTTGTCGACGGCGCCGGCCGTCGCAGCCAGACCGAGATGACCCGCTGGGTGACAGGCGGTCAGCGTCCGCCTGGCAGCAGGCTGGAACGCGAGGAACTGCAACTCATACCGGACAGCGAAGACTACGCCCCGGGCGATATAGCTGAGATTCTTGTGCAAGCCCCCTTCTACCCGGCAGAGGGTCTCCTGACCTTGCGGCGTGACGGTCTTGTGTCCAGCGAGCGGTTCACAATGGAGGGACCCACCTACACGCTGGAAGTCCCAATTGAAGAGAACCAGATTCCAAACATCCACGTCCAGGTGGATCTTGTCGGCGCAAGCGTGCGCGTTGACGATACTGGCAACCCGCTTCCTGGGCTACCTCCCCGCCCCGCCTACGCCCGCGGCCGCCTCAATCTGTCGATTCCGCCCCTGAGCCGCACACTTCGGGTGGATGCAGAGCCCAGAGAATCCCGTCTGGAGCCAGGCGCCGAAACGACTATCGATGTGACCGTTCTGGATGCGGACGGCGCCCCTGTCGCCGACGCTGAGTTTGCTGTCGTTGTCGTCGATGAGGCCATCCTTGCCCTCACCGGCTATCAACTGTCAGATCCCATAAGTGTGTTTTACAGCCATCGCGGTCGCGGCGTCAGCGATCATCACAATCGGGCAGACCTCCTGCTTGCAAGTCAGCAGGCATTACAGGGAGCCGCCCCATCGCCTACGGGAACGCCCCAACCAATGCCAACGGCAGCGCAATCCAGATCTGTGAAGGGAATGGTTGCCGCTGCGGCTCCCGCCGCCATGGCGGATATGGCCATGGAAGGAGAAATGGCAGAAGAATCCGCTGCAGACGAATCAGATAGCGATGACGGGGGCCAGTCCATTCGGGCCCGGCTCAACTTTGACCCCTTGGCCCTCTTCGCGCCCGAGGTTCGAACCGACCAGAACGGCCGCGCCAGCGTGACTCTTACGCTGCCCGACAATCTGACCCGCTACCGGGTAATGGTCGTGGCGGTCGCAGGTGGCCGTTACTTCGGGACCGGCGAGTCCAACCTGACCGCGCGCCTGACCCTGATGGTACGTCCCTCTGCCCCGCGATTCCTGAATTTCGGCGACAGCTTCGAGCTGCCGGTCGTCCTGCAAAACCAGACCGATGAAGCGATAGAAACCCATGTCCTCGTACGCGCGGCGAACGCCCTCCTGACAGCAGAGAGCGGAGTTGAAGGGGCTGCCGGCTTCGCCGTTACGGTCCCTGCCAACGACCGTGTCGAGGTGCGCTTCCCGACAAAGACCGCCAGCGCCGGTACCGCCAGACTCCAGTTCGCCGCGATCGACACCGATCAACCCACCACGGCCGACGCATCCGAGATCAGTCTGCCCGTGTTCACTCCCGCGATTACCGAAGCCTTCGCCGTCTACGGTGAAATCGACCAAAGCGGTTCTGTACTCCAACCATTCCGGCCGCCCGCAGACGCGATTCCCGACTTCGGAGGCCTCGAAGTAACACTTTCCTCCACCGCTCTGCAAGCGCTGACAGACGCATTCCTCTATCTTGTCCGCTACCCGTTCGACTCCTCCGAACAGATCGCTTCACGCATCCTCGCGGTGGTTGCGCTCAGAGACGTCCTGGCCGCCTTCAACGCCGAAGGCCTGCCTGCGCCCGATGAAATCGAAAAGACGCTGGAAAGAGACTTGCAGACTCTGGAGGCCATGCAGGACTACGGAGGCGGCTTCCCCATCTGGCGGCGTGGCGGCGAAATCTGGCCCTACCACAGCGTGCATGCTGCCCACGCCCTGGCCCGGGCCCGGCTGAAAGGCTATCCGGTTCCAGACGAAATGGTGAGCCGTTCCCTCGAATACCTTCGCGCCATAGAGCAACAGTTCCCCTCTTGGTACGGTGTCGAAGCCCGCCGCGGGCTCTCCTCCTATGCCCTCTACGTGCGCAAACTGCTCAACGACCACGACCCTGCCAAAGCGCGGGCACTCGTGACCGAAGCCGGTCTGAATAACCTGTCACTTGAGAGCGTCGGCTGGCTGCTCTTCGTCTTGACCGGCGATGCCGCTTCGCAAACGACCGTCACTGAGATGCGCAGACTCCTCAATAACCGGGTGACCGAAACAGCCGGCGCAGCCACAATCTCAACCGGCTATACCGATGGCGACTACCTCCTGCTCCATTCCAGCCGCCGTGCCGACGCAGTTCTGTTGGAAGCCCTGGTTGTTGATCAACCCGAAAGCGATCTGATCTCCAAACTGATACGCGGCCTCTTGGGCCATCGCACAGCCGGCCGCTGGAGCAATACCCAGGAAAACGTCTGGGTTCTCCTGGCCATGGACCGGTACTTCAAACGCTTCGAATCCCAAACGCCCGACTTTGTCGCCAGAATCTGGCTGGGTGAGCAGTTCGCAGCCAGCCGCGCCTTCCAGGGACGTTCGACCGACAGCGTAGGTCTTGACCTGCCCATGCAGTTCGTTCAACAGCTCTCGAGCACCGCCGAAGGCGACCTGCCCTTGCTGATCCAGAAAGAAGGCCAGGGCCGGCTCTACTACCGGTTTGGACTGCGCTACGCTCCCAGCGACCTTAGCATGGCCCCGGCCGACCACGGCTTCACCGTAGAGCGCGTCTACGAGGCCGTAGACGATCCCGCCGACGTAAGTCGCGACGAGGATGGCGTCTGGCACATCCGAGCCGGCGCCCGCGTGCGGGTCAAGCTGACGATGGTCGCCCCCTCTCGACGCGTCCACGTTGCCCTGGTAGACCCGCTGCCGGCCGGCCTTGAAATCCTCAACCCGGACCTGGCGGTAACCGCCGATGCCCCGCAGGATTCGAATAGGGCTCGGACCGGACGCTGGTGGTGGGGCAGTTGGTATCAACACCAGAACCTGCGCGACGAGCGTGCCGAGGCCTTCACGGCATACCTGTGGGCCGGCGTCTACCAATACAGCTACCTGGCCAGGGCCACGACACCAGGCACCTTCGTCGCGCCCCCCGCCAAGGCAGAGGAAATGTACGCACCCGAGACCTTCGGCCGGACAGGAACCGACTGGATTGTCGTAGAAGTCACCGAAGAATAGGAAGTTGCTGCACTAATTCTTTGACTTTGCACAGCCACAGTTCGAATTGGAGAAGACGATGACGCTCAGAAAGGCAACAAGGGGAAACTGCATATGCTGCGGGAAAGATTACACGCGCTGGGGCATGACTCGTCATCTGCAAACGTGTGCTGAGCGTGCCAGCGCCATCGAATCTGATGCCATGGGGCCGGGACCACGGCAGAAGATTTTTCATTTACTGGTGGATGATCCTTGATCCACAGACTACTGGCTGCACCTGGAAATCGCAGGCCAGTCCAAGTTTGATCAGTTGGATCAATATCTGCGGTTCATTTGGTTGGAGTGCTGCGGCCACCTGAGCCATTTTCTCATCAACGGAATCTACTATGATCGAGAGACTGACTTGGAGTGGGCAATCGGCGAATCTGAGTCGATGGACACAATGATCGCCGCCGCATTTGGACCGGGAACAGAGGCAGAATACGAGTATGACTTCGGTACCACAACCAACCTGAGGATTACTGCCCTGGCTGCCCGCTCAGGCAACTGGGCGGGAAACCCAATTCGACTGTTAGCGCGCAACAATACACCTATAATGAAATGCATGGTCTGCCGCAAACAGGCTGACTGGATCTGCAGCGGTTGTCTGTGGGAAGGCAACAATTGTTTCTTGTGCGGTCAGCACGTAGACCAGCATACACATGAAGATCAGTATACATATGATGAAGTGATGATCCTACCTCCCGTGAACTCACCGCGAATCGGCATGTGCGCCTACTGCGGTCCGGCAGATCCACCCTACTAGCGATCCGGTCGCGCCAGCTGACTCCGAATCTCCATCCAGATTTCGGTCAGATCCAGCCGTTCAATCCACAGATTGAGGTAGTCCATTTCCAGACTGTCTTCTCCAACTGTTGCGATGATGCTGCCAATGTCGCGGATATGTTTGGTCTGACCGCTCAGACTGTAGTACTGAAGCTTATACAGAATCAGATCCTCAGGGGAATGCACAAATGCCTCGCCGATACTCGGGCCGAAATCGACAAGCATGCGGCGGTGCAGCGCACTGGCGCGTAGGGCATCGTCTGGTCGCAGCAAAAAAATTTCCAGCTTGTACCCGGTAGGTAGGTGGATGGCGTTGATTGGTAGGTCTGAGGGCGAAAGAAAAAGATCGAGCATTACTTCGACAGGTACTAACATCCTTCTTGCCTTAAGTGCGTCGGAGAGTTGAGCCATTTGACCAGGCGGCAGATCGACCACGACATCGAAGTCCCGAGTGGTTCGGGCCTCTCCCCATCCCCATAGAGCCACGGCTCCTCCTACCAAATAGGTGACGTTCGTCTCTTCAAGTGCATCAAGGGCCTCCCTGACGAAATCTCCAAATTCCTGTTGCGGGTCTTCTGCCACCGCCTCCCTCCCATCCACCGTTGCTCTGCGCGCGAGTCCGAGCGACACTCTTTCTGTCAGTTCGGGCCGCATTGTTCGCAATCGATAGGACGCCACCTCCTCCGCGATTCGAATCATCGAGAGTCCTTGCTGCGTCCGTTGCGCCGCCGATAATCTCCGGGTAACCGAGAATTGCGCTGCATCGATTTCGCTCAGCGCCCCCGCGATCTCTCTTTCTTGTTTGTAAGTGAGAGGCATGGCGGAAATTCCTGCTGGATGTACGATGCATCCACTTCGTAGCCCAATTGACCTGACGCCACGCTAAGACTCTGCAGTCGAGTCGTCCTGCGCGTTGACCTGAGACCCTTTCCAGTGAAGCCTTCCCAGTCGCACGACAACCCGCTGCATTATCGCCTGGGCGACCTCGTCCTTGCTCATAAGCGGCCAGGCCTCCCGGTTGCCTCCGCGCTCGAAGAGAGTAACCCTGTTCGTATCCACCGCAAAGCCGCTGTCCGCCGCGCTCACGTCGTTAAGTACGACGAGATCAAGGTTCTTTCGCTTCAGTTTGTCGACAGCATTCGCCTCCAGATCGTTCGTCTCCGCAGCGAAACCGATGACAAGCCTAGGGCCCGGACCGCTTTTCTCTCGCAGTCTTCCGACCTCATGCAGTATATCCGGCGTTCTTTCAAGCGAAATGACCTGTTGCTGCGGCGACTTCTTGAGCTTGTAGTCCGAGCTGTCTGTGGGGCGGTAGTCGGCCACAGCCGCTGCGCCGATGAGGACATCCGTCCGTGACAGCTCTTCCATAACCGCCGAATACATCTGCTGGGCCGTATGAACTGGAACAAGCGTAATGCCGCCTGGGGGAGGCACCGCCAACGGCGCGTGCACGAGTACCGTATCCGCACCCAGATCACGCGCTGCACGCGCCAGCGCCGCCCCCATCTTTCCTGTGGAGTGATTGCCTACAAAGCGTACCGGGTCAATTGGCTCCCGAGTGCCCCCGGCCGTGATCACCACACGCAACCCGTCTAGGGGTCCCCCCCGTCCAATCACCTTGCAGGCGACTTCGAATATGTCTTCCGCCTCCGCGACCCGACCCTCCCCAACTTCGCCGGATGCCAGCCTTCCTTCCTCCGGGCCGATAAAGTCGACGCCCCAATCCTGCAAAGTCTGCACATTGCGCATCGTGGCCGGATGGGTCCACATGTTGGTCTCCATCGCTGGGGCCAGCAGCATTGGACCCTTATAGCTGAGCGCCGTGATGCTCAGCAGATCGTCGCTCAGACCTAGGGCAAGGCGGGCGATCGTGTGCGCCGTCGCCGGTGCTATTACAAATAAGTCTGCCGCATGGGCTAGCGCCACGTGGCCGATGCGCAACCGGCCTGCATCATGCCAGAACTCGAAAGTATCTGTCGCCACGCTCCTCTGTGTGATCGCTTGGAATGTCACGGGCGCAACGAACTTGGCGGCGGAATGTGTCATTATCACGTCCACCATCGCATTGGCCTGTGTAAGGCGGCTGGCAAGTGTCACCGCCTTGTAGGCCGCGATGCCGCCGCTGATGCCGAGCACGATTCGTTTGCCGGAGAGTATCGGGGCCATCTGTTTGCTCCACCTCGGTCGATGTAGGACTGTCCGCTCCCGCAGGGCGCGAACCCGGTTCAGGAATCTGCGATTCCGCCGTCCCTGTGGCGAGCCAGATAGGATCGGTAGGTATTCCGCAACGTCTCCGAACTGAAGTCCGGCGCACGGCGGGCGCACGCTGCTTCATCCACCTCGACCCCAAGACCCGCCTTTTCAGGCGGCAAAATGTGGCCGTCGACAACCGTCAGCGGCTCGACAACGAACTCGGTCATCGACAGAGGCATATCGTCAGGATCCACCATCTCCTGTATCACAAAATTGGGCGTAGTAAAATCCACGTGAACGCAGGCCGCTGTCGAAACTGGGCCGTAAGGGTTATGGGGGGCGAGACCGGCGTAATAAACCTCCGCCTGCGCGGCGATGCGGCGAATCTCGCTGATGCCGCCGGCGTGGCAGGCGTCCGGCTGCAACAAGCTCGCCGCCCCGGTCTCCAAAATCTCCCGAAAGCCCCAACGAGTAAAGAGGCGCTCGCCCGTGGCAATTGGAATATTGGTGGCGCGGGCTACCTGCGCCATCGCCGCCGGGTTCTCCGCCTGAACCGGCTCCTCCATGAAGAACGGGTAATACGGCTCAAAACGATGGGCGTACCGAATCGCCATCTGTGGTGAAACCCGCCCGTGCATATCTAACAGAATGTCCACGCCGTTGCCGACAGCCTCGCGCACCGCCTTCAAGCCGGCCTCAGCTTCATCTAAGACCTTTGGCCCATCCAGGACGTTTGTGATCGGAATCGGCACAGTTTTGATGGCGTCCCAGCCCTTAGCCGCCTTGGACTGCGCGCTCTCCGCCATCGCATCGGGTGTGTCCCCGCCAAAGTGCGTGTACATCCGTACACGGTCTCGCACCTTGCCGCCAAGAAGCTCATAGATCGGCTTACCCGCCTCCTTGCCCTTTATGTCCCACAAGGCCTGGTCTATGCCCGAAAGAGCGGACAGACCGATGACGCCCTGTCTCCAAAAGCCGCTGCGGTAGAGGACCTGCCAGCAATGTTCCACCTCGAGTGGACTGAACCCCAGAATCATCAGCTCCATGTCCTGAACACAGCCGGCCACCGCCCGCGGTTTGCCCTCGACTGTGGCTTCGCCCCAGCCCACCAAACCGGGCTGATCGGTCTCCACCTTAACGAAGACGAAAGTACGCCGCTCCCCTTGCGCCAATATCGGTCTGATTGCTGTGATCTTCATGGTTTTTTCCCTCGTGATTGCCGGCGGCCGGCGTCCCCTTCAGTCTGCGACTGCAATCCTATTGGGCCGTTCAGTCAGCCTCCAGCATTTTGCTTACCATTATCTTTGCTAACCTGTGTTCAGGCGCACCTGCTTCGATTTCACCGTCGAGAAGCGCCGTACGCAACCTGCGCATGATCTGTCCGTACCCCGGTCCGGGCGGTAGCCCTAACTGTTTCAAGTCTCTTCCGTCCAGAGCAGGGCGAACGTGCCGCCATGTCTGTACGTAGCATTGCAACCGTTTCTGCAGCAAGGAATGTCCCTCCAGCAGTGAGAGCAGGATCAGGACGGCCGGTTGCGCTTTGTCGAGAATCGCCACAACATCACTTGGCCGTTGCTGTGAGTCGGTCAATTGCGGCAGCCGTGTCTTGACGATCCGGAGCTGGCGCATCAGACTCTGCGTTTTTCCTCGAAGTCTCAGCCTCCCGCTCAGTTCATTCTCGATCTGCGACGCCTTGTCATCCTTTCCACTCTCTGCAGGCAGTAGATCGTAAATAAGAAGACCCCAATATAATCGTTCGATCGGCGTGTCTTCCACCTGGAGGTGACCTACAAGAGGCTGAGCTCGTTCGTCGTAACTGCCGTTAGCCCCGCCTCGTACCCCGACCCCACTTGCCGCTTCCAGGAAGGTCCTTAGCGATGAGCAGTGTCTGGCAAAGGAGGCCCCAGCCCGTAAGTCAGTATGAATCCGCCTGAGTATGCCCAATTCGTCCAGGCGCAGAACTGCATCCTCCGGTCTCTCTTCTTGGAATATCCGGTCCAACTCTTGCCTAATTCGCGCCGCCGTAACACGTCCAAGCAGCGGCGCCGCATCCAGTAGATGCTCCTGCGTTCGCGCATCGATTTGGAACCGGAATCTCTGTTCATAGCGAACAGCGCGCAGGATTCTGGTCGGGTCGTCTACAAAACTCAGGCTATGAAGTACCCGCACAAACCCGGTCCTCAAGTCCGACAGCCCGCCGTAGAAATCCAGCAGGTCGCCCCACCTGTCCGGAGTGAGGGCGACAGCCAGCGTATTGACAGTGAAATCCCGCCTGTGCAGGTCCAATTTGATGCTGCCCTGCTCAACTGTCGGCAATACCGTTGGCTCCGTATAGAACTCAGTGCGCGCCGTAACGAAATCGAGATGATGCGGCAGCCGGTCTTGGTCAGGCACTCCGTCACTGTCTACAAGGTCCCGGCGCCTCATCGGGTAGCCCGGCTCGTCTAGGATCCACTTGGCTGTGCCGAAACGAGCGTGAGTGACGATCCGCCCTCCACACCTTTTCTGAATGCGCGCCGCCAGTTCGATCGCATCCCCTTCCACCACCAGGTCCATATCCAGGAAACCAGCTCGGTCCGCGCCGTCGAGGCGCCCCAACAACAGGTCTCGAACGAATCCGCCGACAACGTAAACGGCATGTCCCATCGCCGTCGCAGTCTCACCGACAAGCCAGAGGAGCCGGTGTTGGCTATCCGACAATATCTCTCCCAGCTCTCGACTGACATCAGGAATCTTCGGCGGAGCCTCCTTCTCTTCTCCCCAAAGTTTGAGCAGATCCGTTCGCGTTACAATGCCTACCATCTCGCCGCCGGCGTCCACAACCGGAATCTGCCCCCAGCCGCTCTCGATCATGAGCTTGTGTAAACTGCTCACGGGCGCGTCAGCATGCACCGTATAATCCCCTTGGCGCATAACCTTATGTACCGGCAGCGTGCCCAGTCGGTGGCCGAGTGTGCGGTCTGCCTCTCGCCGGGTCAGGATGCCAACCAGTCTGCCGCGGCCGTCGTCCTCCCTGTGCAGAACCGGAAACCCTTCATGGCCGTACCGTTGCATCAACTCCATCGCCGAGGCAACCGACATCCCGTCCTCCAACGTACGCGGCCGACCCCGGCTCATGATCTCTGCCACGGTTGCCGGAGAACCCGCGTACTCCTGAAGCAGGTTGCCGATTCGCTCTCGCACATCCGCAAGAGCAGTCCCTTCCAGAACGGCAGCTGCGGCTCCCATGTGGCCTCCGCCTCCGAGAAGCTCAGTAATCAGGCCGACGTCGATCGCGTCGGTGTTGCTACGCGCCACAACTTGCACATGATCCTTGAGGTTGACGATGACGAACAGCGCATCAGGGTTGAAGAGATCGTTCAGCCTGTGCGTAAGACCACTGAGTTCATCTTCATAATCAGGCGCGTCCGCCATCGCGAGCACGACGTTCTGACCCGCGACGGTAAAGTGCTCCGCGGCATCAGTCAACTGTACCGACAGTGCATTCTGCGCGGCCGTGGGAGGGAAATTTAGGAATCGTCGCATGACGTCCAGGCGGGCCCCCTGCTCAACCAGCCAGGCCGCGCAACGAAGATCGCGATGCGTTGTTGAGGGGTAAAGCAGGCTGCCGGTATCTTCGTAAATGCCCAGCGCAAGTAGAGTGGCCTGAATCGGGGTAAGCCCTCTGTTCTGCTGCATCAGCTTCTCAACGAGCAGGGTGGCATTGGCGCCCGTCGTATGAGGACCAAGGGACTCCTGCCAAACCTCCCAGCCCGATGGCAGCGGCTCAGCCTCAGAATGGTGGTCTATTACCAAGTGTCGGCAATGTTCCCCCATCCCCTTCACTGAGTTAAATGTCCGCGTATCAACCACTATCACCTGCTCGACGCTACCTCGTGGCAGATGCCGTGGCTCGATGAAAGGAAACTGATTACGGTACAGCGACAGGAACGCCCGGACGTTACGTTTAAGTTTCCAAGGCAGGACCGGCACCCCCTGTGGGAAGAGCAGTGCCCCGCCCAGCAAGGAGGCCAGCGCGTCGAAATCTGCTAATTCGTGGGTAAGTATGACAGTCTGGCTGCGCATCGGTGACATCGGTTCGGCTGCCCAAGGAAACTCGAAACTACTATACCCATCGCCATGCGGATGGGCAAGCACAGGGCTGAAGGCGTCCCCGCCCTTCAGGGCAAGCCAACTCCGAATCCACTGACAAGGCCGTTAGCTGCCTTCTGAGCGGCGCAACAGCGCCAAGGCAGCCTCATTATGCCGTTCGGCCAGCTTCGGTACGTCAATGTGAAGGGGAATATTATCCTCAACCAGGGGCCGCCCGTTTACAAATGAGAAACTGACAGGCTGCGGCGAGCAGAACACCAGCGCCGCGACCGGATCATGTACCGCGCCGCCCGCAAAAGTGAGTGCCGACAGGTCAAAACCGATCACGTCCGCGGCCATTCCCGGCACAAGTGCCCCAACATCGTCACGGCCCAGCACATCTGCCCCACCCAGTGTGGCGATCTCCAGCGCCTCCCGCGCCGTCATGCCCTTCGGGTTGCCCATTACCCGCTGCAACAACAGGCACTGCCGTACCTCTTCCATCAAGTTACTTCCGTCATTGCTTGCGCTGCCGTCCACGCCCAATCCCACATGCACGCCCGCATCCCGCATTGCGCGCACCGGGGAGATCCCGCTGGCCAACCGCATGTTGCTCGTAGGGCAATGCGCTGCACCTGTCTTTGTACGCGCAAACTTACCGACCTCCTCCTCGTTGAGATGCACGCAGTGGGCATGCCAAACATCGTCCCCCAGCCAGTCTACTTCCTCCGCATACGTCCCGGGCCGGTAACCGAACTGCTCCAAGCAGAACTCTTCCTCGTCAAGCGTCTCCGCCAGATGCGTGTGAAGGTGAACATCCATCTCTGGGCCAAAGGAGCGGGCCAGGGCAGCGCAATCACGCATCAGTCCTTGCGTGACACTGAACGGGCTGGTCGGGCCAATCACGACCCGCCTTAACGAAAAGCGAGAGGCATCATGATACGTTTCGACCAATCTCCTGGACTCGACTAGAATATCGCTCTCCTCTTCCGTCATCCAGTCCGGCGGCAATCCACCCCTGCTTTCACCAAGACTGACACTGCCTCTCGCTCCGTGAAAGCGGACACCGATTTCCTCCGCGGCCGCGAACTGGTCGTCTAATCGTGTCCCGTTCTGCCACAGGTAGTGGTGATCACTGGTGGTCGTGCATCCACTCAACAGTAACTCAGTCAAAGCCACTTGCGTGCTGACGTGCACATCCTCAGGGCCGATACATGCCCAAATCGGAAAAAGGGCCCGCAGCCAGTCAAAGAGCACACCATTCTGCGCCGCCGGCACAACCCGCGTCAGAGTCTGAAAGAAGTGGTGGTGCGTATTAATGAAACCGGGGAGGACTATCTTCCCTCTCGCATCCAGATATGTCGTAGAAGATGAAGAATCTGACTGCGCCTCGTCCCTGTACTGTGCCGGCAGGTCGGCCGTTGTTCCAACCCAGACAATCTGCGGGCCCTCCATAACGAGTGCGCCGTCAGCGATCTCCTCGCGCACTTCATTCATGGTCACGAGGCATTCGGCATTCCTCAAAACTGTCCTTGAGTTCATCGACAATGCTGCTCCCATTCGGTGAATGCCCTCGTCGGGCTTTGGCTCATCTTCCCTGAACTGCTTGAGATAAAACTTACTGGTCTGGCTGTTGTGCCCGTTTCACTTCCCATCATGTCAATGGGAGCAGACTGGGGGTCATCCCTTCCTCATCCAACATCTCTTTCAGTTCCACAGCAGAAAGAGGACGCCCTTTGCCTGCCAGGGCAGTAAGGGCTGCCTCCATCACATTCGTCCCAAAACTGCGCCCATCCAGTCGTGGCGTCACCGTAGCCAGATGGGAAACGCCTCTCTCTTTGAGAAGGGCCACGTCGTCGTCCGTTGTTGTGTTTGTCACAATCGTCTTGCCTTCCAGGTTCGGAGGCAAGTGTTGCTTGATGTAATGAAAATCGTCGGCGATGATCGACGCCCACCTGTACTGCGCCTCGTACTTCGGGACGATCTGCTCCTGCTGTTCCCCGGTGGGATAGATCCAGGAAAAAGGTAAACGAGACATGACCGGCAACAAAACCCGGGCCAGCAGATGCAAAGTGCTCAGGCTTCGCAAGAATACCGGGATTCCCAACCCGAAAGCCAGGTCGCCAAAAAGCGGCTGGTAGCCTAAGTCCAGAAAGCCGCGCACCATCGCATAGCGGCCGACTGCTACGCAAAAGAGGACTTGCTTGGAATGTTGGGGCAGGAGACTCTGCAATCGCTGCGCAGTCTGTCGCTCGACGACGGTGCGAATGCCACCTCCGTCCACGACCGGTGTTTGAACGCCGGCAACGATGCTGCGGACCGAATGGAGAGGAAAGTAGCGGTCGTTTACCTCCAGGCCGAGGTCTGCGCCGCCAAATCCGAAGGCATCCACCTCGCCGTCGTGTTCCAGAAACAGTTGCCGCATCCGTTTCTGGTCTCCATCGGCGCCGATCCTTTCCAGAACGACCTGCTCGTTCCTGATCGTGGTTTCGACCCGTTTGTTGCGCTTGCTACTGCCCAAGCTGATGGAGACGACCCGTTTCATTGTGAATCTGCTTCGGGGCAATGCTGTCCCGGTTCTGTTGCGCGCGAAAAAACCTGCGCGCCCACCGCATAGACAGTCTGTGAGGATGCCCTCAGTCGATCACGCCAATATGGCGTCCCGCCTTGATGAAGACGCTCAACGCAAACTCTATGTCTTCTTCAGTGTGGGCAGCCGTAACGTTGGCCCGCAAACGGGCGGTCCCTTCCTTTACGGCCGGCGGCAGAACAGGCAGAACAAATATGCCGTTGTCTTGACAGAATTTGGTCATTGCAAATGCGCGTTCCTCAGTCCCGACCATGATTGGAACAATCGGGGACTCGGTCTGTCCAGTGTCGAAACCGGCGGCCTGCAGACCGCTTGTGAACTGCTGCGCATTGCGGAGGAGGATGCGGTTGCGCTCTGCACCTTCGTCTTCCAGGACGCGGAAGCCTTCGGTGATGGCAGCTGCTACCGAGGGCGGTAACGCGGCGCTGAATACAAAGCCGCGCGCAGTATGGCGCAAGTAAGTGACTAGCTTGTCGCTGCCGGCCACATAGCCGCCAATGCCCGGTATTGCCTTGCTGAGAGTGCCCATCTTCAAATCGATGGAGCCGTACATATCGAAGTGTTCCTCGATCCCGTGTCCGGTCTTGCCCAGTACGCCGATGCTGTGGGCCTCGTCCAGCATCAACCTCGCATTGTATCGCCTGCAAATCTCATGCGCATCGGGCAAATTGAAGATGTCACCGTCCATCGAAAACACGGCGTCCGCTATGACCAGCTTCCCAGCGTCTTCCGGAGCGCGGCGCAACTGTCTTTCGAGGTCATCCATGTCGTTGTGGCGGAATCGGACAAACTTGCCGCGGGCAAGCAAGCACCCGTCTACGATACTTGCATGGTTCCACCTGTCCGATAACACCCAGTCGCCACGGCCCACAACTGTGCTAACGGTGGCAAGATTGGTAACATAGCCGGAACTGTAGACGATGGCCTCTTCCCGCCGTGCGAAGTCAGCGATCGTTCTCTCCATCTTGGTATGGAGATCTAATGTCCCGCCGAGAATTCGTACGCCATGAGTTCCCGTCCCATATTTTTCTGCCGCTTCTTTAGCTGCTGTAACTATGCGAGGATGGTTAATCAGGCCCAGATAGCTGTAAGTCGCAAACATCAGTTTACGCTTACCTTCAGTATGTACCCACGGCCCCTCAAGAGAATCTACCGGCTGAAAATAGTAGTAGTGTTCGCTCGCCTTCGCCTCGGCGGTGCGTTCCCACCAGGCATCAATTCTCTCCGAAAAAGCATCGACCTGTTCACCGGCGCCGTTTAGAAAAGATTCAAGGGAAGGGCCGTCTATGGCCGCCGTGGAGATGCCGTCGGGATTGACCCCAATCGCCTCTTCTCCAAGGCGCGCTACCTGATTAACCATTGTATGAGACCTCGTTTTCCACTACTGTACAATATACTAGGGAAGAGATGGCACCGCAATAATTGAAATTGCCACCGTCCGCCCGCAAAAAAGCAGCCAATCCCATCAACTCGGCGAAAGGCGCGACAATAATATCATAGAATTGTAACGCATCTAAGTCCACTGTGCAAAGACGACAATTCACGGGACAGAATTCCGGATCAGGGGGCATGCTTTCTGTCTGTCTTTGGTACAGGCCTACTGATAGAAGAACCCGAACCCCTGGCGATAGAGTTCATAAAAGAGTGCGAGTTCAAGTATGCTGTCAGAGCGAACTGACCCAGTGAACGTGTACCGGCCCCACCGGCTTCTGCGTGATGGCAATCTGCAAACATTTCTTGGCCGGCACATCCCCCAAGACGCTGCGTTTGTCAACCAGGACGAGCAAATGATCCTGTTCGACGCCGGATATGACAGGACAGATTTCGATCCGGACCGGACCGTGCGGCTGCTCGCGTTTTACACGCCGCACCGGAATGCCGTCGACCCGCTATCTAAACCTAAAGGTCTGGCGATGCTGGTACACGGCTGGGAAGGAGACAGTCATTCCGCCTACAATCTCATCCTGGGCAGTTCTCTGATCAGATCAGGGTTTGACGTCCTGCGCTTGAATATGCGCGACCATGGACCGACACACCACCTCAACAAGGGGATCTTCTTCGCAACACTTATAGAGGAGGTCCACGCCGTGACCCAGCAGGTTGGCCTTCTCGCCGCCGGTAGGCCGTTCTTCATTATCGGCGCATCTCTTGGCGGCAATTTCGCAGTCCGTATGGCCCTCCGACACGCCCATAGTCCAATCCCCAATCTGCGCCGGGCCATAGCTGTCAATCCCGTACTCAATCCCCGGCGCACATGCCTTCTGCTTGACAACCATCGCCTCCTGCGCCGCTACTTTCGCCGCCGCTGGCTCGATTCGCTTCTAAAGAAACAAGAGCTGTTTCCGGAACTGTACGACTTTACACACCTGGCATCTGTCCCGACTATCTGGGAAATGAGCGACTTGGTGACAAGGAGCTTGTCCCCCTTCAATGGCGTAGAAGAATACCTGGAGGCCTACGCAGTCCAGCCCCGAAAATTTCTTGGCCTGGCAGCACCCCTGACAATCCTCACCGCGGCCAACGATCCACTAATTCCTCCGGACGATTTCACCGCCCTTCCCTCCCATCCCCAGTTACAACTCCATGTCCTGCCCTACGGGGGCCATGTCGGCTACAACGACCTCTTCCCTCTCCGAAACTGCCTACCGGATCTGATCAAGACCATTCTGGGACAAGATATCGGGAATGGTTGAAAACAACACAGCCTGGACCTGACCTTTCGCGCCGCCGCTGTTCACCAGCCACTGACCACTGCAGTTGGGCGGTCGGCCGCAAGTTGCCTCCCTTGTGCAGGGGCTGCGCCCCCGCAACGCCCCGCCCTCGCTAGACCAAAGTGATGAACAATTGGAAGCGTTGGGATTAGCGCCCGGTGTCTGACTCCCTGCACTGACTCTGTAAGCTATACCCCTGACATGCACGCTCATCCTCTTGCACTCTCTCCTGGGCAGGAGATGCCTTCACCAGCTACTCATTTCCTGATCCGCTCCGGCGCAGACAAGAGTTCCTTCAATGCCACTGGAAATCCGCATACTGGTCACACGGGTGCAGTCCGGATTGGGGGCGAAACTTCGTTCACCTCTGGTAACGACTAAGCCAAAGTCAATTCGCGTCGCCGGTCAGCGCAAGCGCTGTCGCCACTGACCACTGCAGTTGTGCGGTCGGGCCTTCGGCCCTCCCTTGTGCGGGGGGACTCCCCCCGCAACGCCCCCCCAACACCATGCCACGTTGGCGCCGCGTCGCCGCCGTGCTGTCTATGCCACCTGTCGCCCACCCACGTTGTGCCGCGAAACCGTCCGCCGTGACTACGGTAGGGGCAGGCCTTGTGCCAGCCCACTCTCACCCCAAAAATGGACCGCACCCGGTCACACCTAATACTTCGGTCACGCGCAAAAGGTCGGGTATACTGAAACGGGCAATCGCTGAAGTTCACGAAAGAAAGCAGTAGTTCTAGCCAGATCCCAAAAGCAACCCCATGACGCATCTTCTGATTACAGGCGCAAATGGGCAATTGGGGCAGGCCTTGGCGTCGCAGTTTGAATCCATTGACAAGCTTACCTGCTGGACGCGGCCCCGCTTCGACATTTCCGACCCGGCCATCGCTGACGCCGTGGCAGAAGAGGCCCCCGATGTCGTCATCAACGCCGCCGCCTGGACCGACGTCGACGGAGCCGAAGAGGCCCCACACTTCGCCTTCGATGTCAACGCCCTTGGCCCCAAATACCTGGCGGAAGGCTGCGCCCGATGCGGCGGAACGCTCGTACAGATAAGTACGAACGAAGTGTTCGCCGGTGATGTGGGCCGCTTCTACCATGAATACGAACAGACCTCTCCCGGTAGTGTGTACGCCCGTAGCAAGGCCGCGGGCGAAAGGGCCGCGGCCACTACCTTGAACCGCCTCTACATCGTGCGTGTGGCATGGCTCTACGGCGCGGGGAGTGACAATTTTCCCGCCAAAATAAGCGCCGCTGCAGACAGGCACGGCGCATTACGTGTTGTAAGCGACGAATTCGGTAACCCAACCTACACCCGGGACGTAGCTGCGGCTGTCGCAAAGCTTATAGAATCCCAGCGCTACGGCATCTACCATTTCGTTAACGACGGCTTCACCAGCCGGTACGACTGGGCAGTCGAACTGATGCGCCTCACAGAACGCGAGACGCTCCCCATCGATCCCATCACCGCCCGCGAATGGCCACGCCCAACCACGCCTCCCCCCCACGCCGTCCTCGTCAACCACGCCGGAACGGCTCTCGGAATCACTCTGCGCGACTGGCGAGACGCCCTGCATGATTACGTGCAGGCGGAATTCAATAGATGAACTGGGATACGCCATGAATGAGAACGGTCAAGAGCCAAGTGCCCGCCAAACAAATGAAATTTCCGCACGTCCCCCGTTTTTCTCAGTGCTCATTCCCAATTACAACGGCATCCGCCATCTGCCCGACCTGTTCGCCGGTCTGAATGCACAGTCATTCGCCGACTATGAAGTCATCTTCGCCGACGACGCCAGCAGCGACGACTCAGTTGGCTGGGTACAGGAGAACGCACCTCAAGCGCGCCTACTGGCCAGCCGCGAAAACAAGGGATTCGTCGCCTCCGTCAACGAAGGGGCTCGCGCCGCGCAGGGCCGGGTCATAGTCCTTCTCAACAACGACACGCAACCCGCGCCCGACTTCCTGGCCGAACTGGCCAAAATAATCTGCTCCCACCCCCGGGCGGGAATCGTAGCGGCCAAGCTACTTCTTTTTGAGGAACGCGACCGCATTCACACGGCCGGGGACATGATGGGACGGGATGGAATCCCGCGGAATCGGGGCGTCTGGGCCATTGACAGCGGCCAATTTGACAACTCAGAGCAAGTATTCGGTGGCTGCGGCGGCGCGATGGCCGTGCGTCGAGAACTCTGGGATGCCCTCGACGGCTTCGACGAGGAATACTGGATGTATATTGAGGACGTGGACTTCTCGTTCCGCGCTCAGCTCCTTGGCTGGCAGGCAGCCTTTGCGCCGGCGGCGCGGGTCTACCATAAACTTGGCGGGAGCGGTGGCGACGAGCTAAGCAGCTTCTACGTGGGCCGGAACACGATCTGGACCCTTGCCAAAAACATGCCGGCTTCTCTCCTCGTGGACCATTCCCCGCAGATTATCAGTGCACAGCTTTCGATCGCACTTGACGCGCTGCGCAACTATCGCGGCAGCGCCGCCCGCGCCCGACTCCGAGGCCAGATCGCAGGCCTTCTCGGGCTGCCCCGCGTCCTCCAAAAGCGCGCCCTGGTCCAATCCCGCAAGCTGCGCCACGATGTCGAGATCGACCAACTCTTGGTCTGACCATTCACTTTCCCTGCTTGCGGCAACCTCTTCTGGAATTGCTTCTTCACTACAAAGGTAAATCCACCTCCCGCTCCGCGGGCGCAAACAGTTCGTCCAGCAACCTGTCATCCACTCGCTCACCAATAATGTAGCGCCGCGACCCGGCTACTCCCGTGCCTGTTATGAAATACCGTCCCGGCTGCGAACCGAGATAATGGTCCAGCAGCCGATTCGTGATGTCGCGCCAGCGCTGCGCCGCCGACACGTCCTGCCTTTGTAGAGTTACCCAGTCGGAAGGGATCTCGATAGCGATACGTGCACTGTCAGCGCCGAACAGTGGCGAGCTGTCCTCTCGGTTGACAACTGTTAAAGCTGGATCGGTTTTGATCTCCAGAGGCCCGAGCTGTTCTCGCCCTTGCAGCGCCCGCAACACTCGTCTTGAACGAACCGCCCATAACAAGCTCAATCTGGAGGCAACGACACGGTTCAATTCGTTACGAAACGAATACAGGCTGGGCTGAAAGTCGCAGGCGACTGCCCCCAATCGTGTGAAATTGAGCAGGGCATTGGCAAAGAGAAGTGGGTCCGTCGTCCAGCTGATCAAGTCGATGCCCATCTCGGCAGCCTGGCGGGCTTGCAGCCGTTTCAACAACTGGCCGATTCGGCGTCTGCGCTTGCCTGGGGCCACCGCGAGCAGTTGAGATTCCAGCTGAAGGTTCTGGCGGTAAAAGTGTGTCCCGGAACCGGCCGGACCGGTAGGAAATCGAAAAAATCCCAACAGGAATCCGGCCAATTCGCCGTCAACGCGGGCCACCAACGAGCTTCCCATGCCCCCTTGGTCACTGTGAATATCGCTGGGGTAAAGCCCCTCCGGCGGGCTGTGCCAGATCGACTGCTGCATCCTTCGAATCTCTGCTGCCTCATCGGCATCGGGGCGCCCGCAGTCCACACCGTCAAGATCGATATGCGTGGGCGTGAAACTGTGGTCAGCTCCTGGAATGTAAACGAGCGTATTCTGCACTGGAGGAAGCGCCTCCTCGACAGCACTCGAAACTACATCGGCGCTAGGCGCTGCTACTCCCTCTATATGCTCATAGCGCAGCGTAAACCTGGCCCCCTCCACGCCAATGTCCCGTGGGAGCAGAAACGCGTAACCACACGGCGAACCAGCAGCGCCGCGTTCGGTATGAAAGAGGGCAGCGCAGGCTCCGCCGATCTTCGGCAAGACAGCCTCAAGAAAGTGATGAGGGAGCAGCGTTGGCCGTTCCCCTAGCTGACTCCTTATCTCGCGTAGCTTGCCCGGCCAGTCGGGGACCGACGAGTCTATCAGCTTCGCACCGAAGGAGTGACTCATCCGTTTGCTCCTCCGTAGCGCTGCTCCCATTCCTCGACCGTCATGCCGTAGTAGAGTTCGTCCAGGTAACGCCCGCCCGTGAAAATCGCCCGCCGCACAGCGCCTTCGCGTACAAAGCCCAGCCTCTCGTGCAGCGCTTGCGAGCTCCTGTTCTCGCTGTGCATCTGAACAGTCACCTTCTGGTAGCGCAACTCCCTAAAATAGTAGCGGAGAATGAGCAGAACGGCAGCCGCGGCATAGCCTTTGCGCCGGTGAGAAGCTTCAACGCCGATACCGTACTTGAAGACGCCGTTTCGAGGATGGCAGTTGTGCGTGTGAATGAATCCGACCGGCGTTCCACCGCAGTCTTCGATGACCCAGCTGAAGGAGTCGTGTTCCATCTTCTTCTTCGCCTCCGCCCCGGCCCATTCTCGCACTTGAGATAGTGAGACAGGTGGCCAGACGAATTCAAGATTCCGCGCCATCTCACTGTCCTGGTTCCAACGCCAGAATGTGTCGCCGTCCTCCGGCTCCACCCCGCGCAGTCGGATCAGGTCGGTCTGCCAGTAGTTCATTCAGTTTCTCCGCAAGACCTCGGTCCTTTGTGTGGTCTCCCTCCGGTTCCATCTGTTTCGATTCAGGGAAGTAGCAACTCTTCTCAATAAGGCGTCGCCGACAGAGCTGGGCTGGTTGCCCGGATTACAACATGCAAGTGTCGCGAGCGCAAGACAGATATTGTCTCCGCGCCTGCTGTTGCCCAAAGTAAATTAGTCGTATGAGGATGTTTGGTCCGGAGGGGGTCAGGCCCCGTCGAAAGGAGAGGTACTGCTCCACATATCGCGGCGGCACGGCCTCTAGGTCCGAATCAGGCTACTGGTGGTGGCGTCTCTCTCGCCTCACGAGGGGGGTTAGTGTCGACAGCCCCAGACTGGTGCTTTGCCGACCCCCTATCACCCATCGAACTCTTCAGTTCCGACCTGATAACCTGTACCGAACGCAAAATCCCGGCCAGCCTGCTGCTCGTGGATATAAGAGGCGAAATGAAACTCGTGCTCACAAACTCAGCCGAACCCTTGACCGTGCCGACCGTCTCCTGGCTGTCCTTGATTACCGGTTTCATCTCGTCCCTGATCATCTTGACCAGGCGCCAGACCTGCCAAATGAGAAGGACCAGCAGGCCGTTCATGATGAGGATCTCTAGGGCAACAAGAATGATAGCAATATCCCGAACTGTGGCGCTGACCACGACGCTCTCCTTATGCAATTGGCCGAACTGACGACGTCCGCCTCAGCCAGCGGCTACACCGGCTTTTCTGCGCAGAAGATCCGCGACTAGTGAAAGACAACCCTCGCCAGAATCAAGGCAATGACAGACGCCAGCGTCGCCTCTAGCAGGCTGAGTTGCCCAACTTGCCAGGTATCCCACTGCAATGTCTGGCTCACCCAATGTCCCAGCACGAATCCCACACCAGCCGCAATCAAGTACTGCGGTAGTTCACGCAGCGACCGTCCCGTCCACAGGTGGAATATGCTGGCATAGCACGTAACGAGCAGTGTAGCCAGCAGGACCGACGGATTAAGAATTAGCGACGCGATGGGGGTACCTGAAACCAGACTTGCACCTCCTGGGTTTCAGTTTAGGGAGACACTATGGGCCGGCGTGTTCTCCGTTGCTGCCACTTCCTCACCGGGGTCCACTCTGTCTATCAACCCGCCCCCTAGGCAGCGGGGCCCGTCGTAGAATACAGCGCCTTGACCCGGGCTGATTCCGCGCGCAGGCTCTTCGAACGCGACCGTCACACTGCCATCCCGCTGTGGATAGACTGTACAGTCCAGGGGTTGCCCCGAATAGCGAATCTGGCACTGAATCCGGCTGCCAACTGAAACAGGCTTGCCCGAAGTCCAATTCACGTCCTTCGCCGTCAGTTCGGATCTGCCGAGCGCTTCGGCCGGCCCGACAACTAGCTGGTTGCGACTCTGCTCCAGCGCAACCACGTACATGGGAACGCCCGCGCCGCTGAGGCCCAATCCACGCCGCTGGCCGATGGTGTAGTTCGGTAACCCGTTGTGTCGGCCCAGCACCCTGCCCTCGATATCTACAATTTCGCCCTCCCTCATCGCATCAGCAGCCCAATCGGTGAGAAAGCGGCGGTAGTCGTCATCAACCACAAAACAAAGATCCATCGAATCGTGCTTGCTGTGAATAGGCAACCCGCGCTCACCCGCCATGCGCCGGACCTCGTGCTTCTCAAATTCCCCTACCGGAAACATCAAGTCCCTGAATTCGGCCTGGCCCAGCATGCTAAGGACATAGGACTGGTCCTTACGCTCGTCAACGCCGCGCAGCAGGTGAACGCTGCCGTCAGGTCGACGCCGCAAACGGGCATAGTGGCCGGTAGCCAGATAATCGGCGCCCAATCGCCGCGCATAGTTCAACAGATAATCGAAGCGAATGTGCCGGTTGCAGGCCAGGCAGGGGTTGGGCGTCAGCCCATCGCTGTACCCCTCGATAAAGAGGTCCACTACTTTTTCTTTGAAGGGCTGCTCGACATTGATCAGATAGAATGGCATGCCCAACTGGGCCGCAACGCGGCGGGCGTCCTCTACGCTCTCCTCGTCGCAGCACTTATTCCCCGACCCTTCACCGCTTGCCACCTCCGCCCACAACCGCATCATCACGCCAATACACCGATAGCCCTGCTCAGTAAGCAGAGATGCCGCCACCGAACTGTCTACGCCGCCGCTCATGGCGACGACAACAGTCGTATCGGACGGCGGCAATTCATGCTTGCTTCTGGAGGTCTCCTCATTCATGCTGCGCATTTTAACACAGTCGCCGATTTTCCGTCATGGTTGTAGCGGTCTGCGCCTGTCCGGCCGTTCTCCAACCCGCCAACGATTCCACTGCGAACCAGAACTGTAACTTGATGTCAGTGGTATAATGGGGCCGAGGTGCCGCAGCTGGATGCCTTCTACGCCCAACTATGGGTCAGATGGGGCCTGCGGACAGGTTTCCGCACCCAAGGAGTTGTGCCCATGCCGATGTCGTCCCACATACAAGTACAGCCTATCTCGCAGAAGCTGCAGGAGGCGCTCGACCTCGCCTCGGCTCGTCACAAACATCTCTGCCCCCGCCAGGTGCTCGGCGCCCGCTGCGCAATAGCCGCAGCAGCCGTCTTGGACCTCGAAGTGCCCCGCGCCGACAAACGCATGATAGTGATCGCAGAGACAGACGGCTGCTTCGTTGACGGCGTAGAGGCAGTCACAGGTGTTTCCGTAGGCGGCCGCACGCTGCGGGTCGAGGACTACGGCAAAATCGCCGCCACCTTCGTCGACGTCAAGACCGAACGCGCCCTCCGGGTCGCCCCCCGGCTCGACGTCCGCGTTCGTGCCCGAGACTACGCCCCCGAGCAAACACGTCGCTACTTCGCCATGCTGCACGGCTATCAGCGCATGCCCGACGAACTGCTGCTCTCATTTGAATGGGTCAAACTATCCAAACCGGTCGCCGCCATCGTCAGCCGAGCCAGTGCTCGAGCCATTTGCGAAAAGTGCGGCGAAGAAATTATCAACGAACGTGAAGTCGAAAGGGACGACGAGAAACTGTGCCGTTCGTGCGCGGGTGGTGGATACTATTGTAAGATTAATTTGTAGAAGGCTGGTCAATCAACAAGGATGCTCTCACAAGACACCTGAGCGTCCGTCAGATCAGATTGATTCTTGGAGCCCCCAGTCTCTACGACCCTATGGCCCCGATTTACTCTTGAAGTCCATCGTCAAAACTGGTATCTTTCGTGTGACTGATGATTCGCGGATTTAGAGACAATCGAACGAGGCGATTCGCGCAAGGAGAATTCGTCCCTGCCTTTCAAGGATTCGAAAAGCAAGCAGCAAAACGGCTCTCAATACTTAACGCGGCGACATCGCTGGACTCTTTGAGAGCTTTGCCCAGCAACCGACTTGAAGCACTCAGGGGTTCGCGTGAAGGATATTACTCCATCAGGATAAACCGGCAATGCCGCCTTTGCTTCTTGTGGGTTGAAGGTTTTGGGCCAACCGATGTCGAGATTGTGGACTATCATTAAGGCGAAGAAGGAGGTCTGATGTGTTCAAGCGCGTGGTGCATCCAGGGGATATTCTGAAGGATGAGTTGGCGGAAATAGGAGTTTCCCCCACGGCTTTCGCGCGCCAGATCGACGTTCCACCCAATCGAATCAGCCAGATCATCGCGGGCAAACGTTCAGTAACTAGCGATACAGCACTGCGATTTGGGCACTGGTTCGGAACGGGGCCTCTATTCTGGCTCAATCTACAGACACAGTTCGATCTTGTCGCGGCCGACCGCAAAGTTGGTTCGTCAATACGTAGCTTGCCTACAGCCCCTCGTAGCTAAACTTCGGGAACTGAGACAGTTCGATGTCGCCCCGAACTACATGAAGGACGTCGCCACAGGTCAGTCTCAAAACCACTCCACAGGGCTAACTGAGACAATTTCGATGACGTTTTACGCACCGTCATGGAATGGAGGCCTGTACTGTGGAGGCGCACCCGCAGCGCCCATCCTTAGATCAAGTAGGTCGCGCACGCCAAACTCGAAGTTTAGAAATGTTGTCCCAATGGACTTGGAGCCAAAACGCTCGCGAGTCCTCTGGGAGGCACGTCCGGCTTTTAGGAAGGAGGATCTGTGTCTGATGGCCAACCAGATTCCACCCTTTCCCGCAGATGAAAGTTCTGCATGAGCTTTCACTCTGGGAGTTAGCCTGAAGTGCAATGTGTCAAGACTTGACTCATTCACGCCCAGGGCATGGAGACGCCCGACAACGAGCTGTACGTATTGCGGGACCGCGATTTGGCTAGGTCGCCGATGCCCAATTGAATAAATTTGTTCATCTCGGGCATTCTGCACTTCAAAATAAGAGAAGGCCTATAAGAAAAGCTAGCAAATTGCTATGTTCAGGAAATTCCCTACGTAAGGTAGCTAGGACATCGCCGAAAGTCTCTTTGACATTTCCCTTAGCGAATCGAATTTGGTGGGTACCGTGAATATTCGAAAACTCTTGAGTACCCTCTTCAAGTAAGACAATTGCCTTACTGAATCCTATGCGTCCTTGGAAGAGTCCCAATTCATGAACCACATTCAGTCTTGGCATAAGGAGACTACCTGCTGTTGAATCTTCTCCTGTCATTACAAGAATTGCGAAATCCCCCTTGTTGAGCATTTCCTCTAGAATGTCCCTTATGGCGTGTCCGGTTCGAGTACCAACCTCATATGCTGTGACATCGAAACCATGCTTATCCTGCAAATGATCCTTGAGGTCTCTCCAAAGCGGGCTACGACCGTGTCCGATGAAGATCGTCAGCCGTGGTGGAGGAGCGTCAGGAGGGCTAGGCAACTTTGAAGAGTCAGCGTTTCCTTCAAATACTTCGAAAACCGTTTCGATATCATGACGGTCCTTGCCTCTTACTACTATTCTCGTATCGATTCCATCATACAGAATTACCTCCAGTCGGGGCTCCCAGCCACTTGCAGAAACCTTGTACATACAAAATCCAGTCGCCAGTCGATAGTCAGAAAGGAACTCTTCTATTTAGTCATGACCCCACTCGACTTCGTCGATCGTGACGCTCAGTTCATACTCAAGTTTTTCTGAAGGAATATCGAAACTGTCAACGAAGACCCGTTGAGCCATACGTAAGACGTCTGCGGAGAATAGAGTATTTCTGAATCGTTTCTATTTGTACATTTGGCCCTCCTCTGGTTCATCCAGAAAACCTCAAGCGTCTCTCCACTAGAAGTGGAAACCGACTAAACTGAAGTCAGTGTGATACATAAACGAAGCGGCGCCGGAGGAAATTCTCCCCCGGCGCCCTTTCAACTCTATTCAATTCCCAAACCAACCACGCCTACATCATCCCGCCCATGCCGGGATCCCCTGCGGGCATCGGCTTCTCTTCCTCAGGAATGTCCGTGACCAGCGCCGCCGTAGTCAGAATCATCGCAGCAATCGAACTCGCATTCTCGACCGCACTGCGGGTGACCTTGACCGGATCGGAAAGGCCGGCGTCCATCATGTCAACGTAGTCGTTCTGAATTACATCGTAGCCCGTGTTGGCCTTGCCGCCTTCATGCAGGCCACGCACTTTCTCGATCACAACCGCGCCGTCAAGCCCGGCGTTCGTGGCGATCATGCGCATCGGCTCTTCAAGTGCGCGTTTCAGGATGCGGGCGCCGGTCGAAGCATCAGCATCCTCCAACGTGACGCTGTCCAGCGCCGATACGGAATTGATCAGGGCAACACCGCCGCCCGGCACAACACCTTCCTCGACCGCAGCGCGGGTTGCGCTCAGAGCATCCTCAACGCGGGTCTTGCGGTACTTGAGCTCGGTCTCGGTGGCAGCGCCGACGCGCAGAATGGCAACGCCGCCGGCCAACTTGGCCAGCCGCTCCTGCAGCTTCTCACGGTCATAGTCGCTGGTGCTGGCATCGATCTCGGCGCGGATCTCTTCAATCCTGCCCTGGATCTCCTCGGTCGTGCCGTGACCGCCAACGATAGTCGTGGCATCCTTGGTGCTGATCACCTTGTCGGCCTGGCCGAGATCTTCAAGCTGAGCACTCTCAAGCGTGCGGCCGACCTCTTCCGAGAGGATCTGCCCACCCGTGAGAATCGCAATGTCGCGCAGCATGGCCTTGCGGCGGTCGCCGAATCCCGGCGCCTTGATCGCCATGGCGTTGAACATGCCGCGCAGCTTATTGAGAACCAACGTGGCCAGCGCCTCGCCGTCTACGTCCTCAGCAATCACGATCAGCTCACGCTTGCCGACCTGGACCAGCTTCTCCAGAAGAGGCACGATGTCCTGCGCGCTGCTGATCTTCTTGTCCGTGATCAGAAGATAGGGCGCGTCCAGCTCCGCCTCCATCCTCTCGTTGTTCGTCACAAAATAAGGGCTGAGATAGCCGCGGTCGAGCTGCATGCCTTCGACATACTCGGTCTCAAACTGAAGGCCCTTGCTCTCTTCAACGGTGATCACGCCATCCTTGCCGACCTTGTCCATCACCTCAGCAATCAGGTCGCCGATCTGGTTGTCCGCAGCTGAGTTACTGGCGACTTGGGCAATCTCCTCCTGCCCTGCAACCGGCGTCGCCATGTCCTTCAGAGCCGATACAATCGCGTCACAGCTGGCTTCGATGCCCCGCTTGAGAAGCATAGGGTTGGCGCCGGCAGTGACGTTCTTAAGTCCCTCGTTCACAATCGACTGAGCCAGGACTGTGGCGGTAGTGGTGCCGTCACCGGCAATGTCGTTCGTCTTGGTCGCGGCTTCCTTGAGAAGCTGCGCACCCATATTCTCGAACGGATCCTCAAGTTCAATCTCTTTGGCCACGGTGACACCGTCATGTGTCACAGTCGGGCTGCCCCACTTCTTGTCCAACGCCACATTGCGGCCCTTGGGGCCGAGCGTGGTCTTTACCGCATCCGCCAGAGCGTCAATGCCCTGCTTCAGGCTGCGGCGGGCTTCCTCTTCAAACACAAGTTGCTTTGCCATTGCGGTCGTTCTCCTCCAGTTTGACCCGCTCTCTGGCGGCGGGTAAGTTGAGCTTGTCCAGTGTTAGTCAGATTAGTTTTCGACGAGCGCCAAGACGTCAGATTCCTTGAGAATCAGGACCTCATCAGCATCCAGCTTGATGTTCGTGCCCGAGTACTTCGCGTATAAAACGATATCACCAACGGATACATCCATGGCGATTCGCTTGCCGTCTTCGTCCCGCGCACCGGGACCCGCTGCGATTACCTCGCCCTGCTGCGGCTTCTCTTTGGCAGTTTCCGGCAGATAGATACCCGTGGAAGTCTGCTCCTCACCCTCCAGGGGCTGCACTACCAGCCGATCACCGAGCGGCTTGAGATTCATTCGACCTTCCTCCTTGCCTTTCGACACTTTCTGATAAAAACCAGTTACTGTAGAATCCCCGCCGTTGAAGGCGGGATAAGGATCCGATTGCGCACATTCTCCCAGCCGCATAGCCCGTTGAAAGCCTATCCCGGCACGGTCCTGTACAGCCTTACAGATTCCCATTAGCACTCAAAAGGCTTGAGTGCTAAACCATCAGAAAGTGTAGCACAGTTCCTGTCGCCTGACAAGATTCTGTTCTACTAAAAATGTAAGCGTTTTGTTAGCGTTGAGATCTACCCGGCGAGGCTACAGCAGCAACATAGGACAGCATCTCGTCCTCTTCCGCCACGTACTCTTCCAGTTGGAAAGCGGCATACAACTCGCGGCTTCGGCTGAAATACTCCGCCGCCTGGTTGTGGTTCTGTTGCTCCAAAGCGACATGGCCCAGATTGTGCAGCGTTGCCGCATTGTCCATCCAAGCCCCCCGCTGGTCCGACAATGCCAGATCCTTCTCATACCAGTCGAGGGCTGCCGCGAAATCCTGACGCGCATAGCAGACGGAGCCAAGATTGTTGTAACAGGTACTTATGCCGGTGTCGTCCCGGTTTCGCTGGAAGACTGCAAGGGCCGACTCATAGGCGCGTTGGGCCTCTGCGTACATCGCCATCCCTTCCATCGCCAACCCCAGGTTATTGTGAGCGCTGGCCACCAGCCCATCGTCACCTAGCCGCAATGCCACTCGCAGCGCCTTCCGGTGCTGTTCGATCGCCCGTTCAAAATTATTCAAGCTGAGATATGCACTGCCAAGATTCATGTAGGCAGGCGCCAGCGAACGAGGATCGCCTAGCTGCGCGGCCGCCTCGAACGCCAGCCAAAAATGATCGAGCGCATGACGTGGCTCTTCCAGCACGCGGTAGGAAGTGCCCAGGTCAGTGTGCCCGTAGGCCATCGCCATCAACATGTCTCGTTCGTCAAATATACGCAGTGCTCTCTGCAGCCACTCAATCGCCTCTTCGACTTCGCCGTAGAAAAATCGCTGTCGGCCGATGTTGGCCAGCATCCATCCGAAATCCCCTGCATCGCCGAGCGCAATTGCGGCAACCGCGCCGCCGCACAACCAGCGCCAGATGCCCGGCGGGTGACGCCAGAATGCATAGTGCGCGAGCGCCAGCGCATAATCGCGCATCAACTTAAGGTCCTCCTGAACCTCAAGGAAATTAATCGGCATATCGCGCAGCCCCTCGATCTCAAGCCTTTCAAAGACCATCTCTTCTACCGATTGACCGAAGATGCGCTCCACCCGATCTGTAGCCCAGTCCGCGCCCCAGTGAACGTTTCCCCAAAACGGGTCGATCTCTCGCCAGCGCTGGATCGGAAACTCCTGATAGCGTTGGGCGAACTGCAGATAATAGCGCGCGTGCTGACGATGCCAGTCCTCCCCCAGCATGACTGCGCCTTCGACAAGATAACGGCGCACCACAGGCTGTACAACGATCCTGCGGTCGAAAAGGTCCACCTCGACCAAGGCTCGCGTGACCAGGGCCTCGAAAGTCTGCCGTTTTTCCCCCTCTGTACCCATCCCCTCTGTGAACAGCTCTGTCAGCGCTTGGTAGCTTGCCCCGCCGGCGGCACTGACCAGGCGATCCAGGATCAGCCCTGCCTCCGGCCAGAAGGCGGCGAAGTTTTCGACGGCAAAACCCGCCATGCTCGTCATGTCCACAATACCGTCTTCTGCCGGCAGCTCCGCCAGTAATTCGTCCAGTTCACTCCATACACCAAAGTCTATTAACAGCCCCATCACTAGCCGCATGCTCAGGGGGCGCCCGCCTGTACGGCGGTGCAACCCCTCAATGTTGCGCAACGCCGTATCTCGCACAGTCTCGGGCGCACGCGCATGGACGAAGGCAACCGTCTCGGACAACGGCAACCCACCCAGTTGCAGATGCCTGTCATCAACCAATTCTGTAAACTCGGGATGAATATCTCGATCAATGAGCACGATATGGGACTGGCCGTCCGATTCGTGAAGATGACTGATAATCTCGGCAAGAATCTGAGTTTCACGGGCGGTTGCGCCCGAGAGTTCGTCCAGTATCAACAGACGGCGGCGGCGATAGAGCTGTTCAAGGATGCCGATTCCCCAGCGTTCCTCGCTTACCCGCGTTAACGTCGTGCCCAGTACCGTGTCCAAGGTTCGCACAATGTCGTACATGCGGAACCGGTCTCGGCCCGCGGCGCCAACCCAGATGACGCCATCAGGAAAGTTGTGAATCGCCTTCCACGCGGCCGCCGTCGCCAGCGTACTCTTGCCGTTCCCCTGCCCTCCGCTTATCGCCAGCGCGGGCTGCCCTTGCCTCTCGAGCAACCACTGACTCAGAGTACTCAGCTCCTCGTCGCGGCCGCTGAAACCACGCAGTCTGTAGACACCAAGATTGTGCCGGATTTGCGAAAAGTCGTCGGTCATCTCAAAAGTTCTTCTTACAGAACCAAGGCAAATGTCTCAAGTCTATCGAAGGGCGCCGGTCAGCTCTGGTTCGACAGTGAAAGAATCAGACAAGGGTATTCGCTGGCGACTGTGGTCTCATAGTTCAAAGCCTCGGAAAGAGCCTTGCTGCCTTCGACCGCGCCAAAGCCTTGTTCCCCTATTCCGGGGGAGAGCAGAATCAGGTCCGGACGCACACGGCGGGCAATCTCATTGACGTTTACGGGCGATATGTTGGCGACCAGATCGACGCGCTCGATCAAGCCGTTGCGAACAGCTTCCGGTTGGTCCGATGGGTCACTTACGAAGATTTCGACCGCCGGGTTCTTCTGAAGCTCCCGCAGCGCTACCGAACCGATGTTTCCGGCGCCGATAAGCCAAACGCGCATACTTTACCCCCTGTCGTTTTCGCTGTGACCCACCCTCATCCGTTCACAATTAACGAAAAACTGTGACACCGCCTATCGCCTTCAGATCATGCCCAATTGGCTCAGCGCCCAGAAGAACGCAAATATAAAGCAGGAACATGCCAGACCAACGACTATGCCCGTACGTAGCATTTCCTGCCGGTTAACCACACCGGTGACCGCGATCAAAATCATGCGCGCCGAGCCGCTGGGCAACGCAAATGCCAGCGCGACGGCAAATATTGTCGGTATAACTAGCCGGACCGGATCAATGCCGGACGCCTGCCCCAGAGTGATCAATACCGGTGCCAGTATTGCGCCAAGTGGCACGTTGTTCATGAACTGCGTGATGCAGAAGGCCAGCAGGATCAACGCAGCCAGCACACCAAAAAAGGGCAAACCCTCAAACGTGGGCGCCACAAGGTTGGCGAACCAGGCACTGGCTCCCGTCTTCTCTAGTGCATCGCCAAGCGTCAAGCCCGCGCCAATCACAAAGAAGACACCCCAGTTTACACCCTTCAAATCGCTCCAGTCGACGATTTTTTCGACCGAAAGCACTGCCACCGCGCCGATAGCGATGACCGCGCTGCTCAAAAGCGTGGCCGGCAGTCTGAACAGATGCTCAATATAACTTCCCGCGATCCACAGACTGATCGACACCAGCAGCACCGCAATGATTTCTCGCTCCGGCCCCGAGAGCCTGCCCAACCGCTCGATTTCCCGCCTGGCCGGTTCGATGTCAATCGTCAGCTCCGGCAGCGCGAACAAACGCGGTAGCAGCACCCACACGATTGGAATCAAAACCAGTGCCACCGGCAGACCGTATTTCATCCAGTCTACGAAACCGAACCCGTACAACTGGCCCAGCAGACCACTTGCAATCGCGTTTTCCCCGCTCCCCATGATCGTGGCGATCGCGCCGATGCTTGAACTGTAGCCGATGGCGAGTATCAATACGGCCAGCGCCTTGCGCCCATCCTCCGGGCGCGGCACCTGTTGGGCAATCGTAATGGCAACCGGTATCAGGACGGCAGCCGTGGCTGTGTTCAGAACAAACATGCTGAGCCCGCCGGTGATCGCCATTAGCGCCAGCAGCAACCGGCTGAACTGCCCTCGGCTGCTCACGATGGCATGCAGCGCCAGGCGCCGGGTAAGACCATGTTTTCGCAACGCCTCTGCCAGAAAAAGACTTCCTAGAATCAGAAAGACTACCGGCGTGCCAAACGGCTCGAACGCGCCGCCGGCGTCATCCACCCCGAGCGCGATCTGAACGATCGGCACCAGCAATGCAACGATCGGTAAGGGCGCCGGTTCCAGTGCAAGGATCAAGCCCGAAAAGGCAAAGAGCGCCAGCGCCTTGTGACCGTCAATGCTCAGCCCGGACGGCGTCGGCAGCAGCAGTACGATGGCGGTCACCCCCACCACAAAGAGAAGGCGGCGCAGGTCGAAAACCTTTCGCATGCCTGCCTGGATCGGCTGCTGTAGGACCCTAAGAGGTGTACCCTGACGCTGCAGACGTCGCTTGGAAGTAACTGTACGAGTGGCTACCCGCTCCCGGATCAGCGCACTGCGTTCGGCTTGCGCTGGAGGACGCATTGGCGCGGGCGGTTGTTCCTGCTCTTCAGGCCCGCGTCGCCCGTTACCGCGCGAAGGAGCCCCAATCGTGGGGCGGGGCAAAGAGGATTTCAGTCGAGCGCGGTTGAATGACATTTGTGATAACAGTTCGTAACGCCGATACCGCTACTGTTCTCCGAACGGGTCAGATGAACGCAAAAAACCGCCTGCTATGGCGGGCCCGCCAGCTTGCTTACCTTAACTACACCGGCGCATCCCGTGCAATGCAGAAGAAAGCCCCGGAGCGAACTCCAGGGTCCTTTTCAGCCAGGGCACGGCCCGGTCACATTCTTGTGGTTTCTTATATACGTGAGACAGGCCCAGGGTCAATGTGAATTGAGCATTGATCTCATCTTCGTCAAGTAGCTCCATCGCCCGTTCAAGTGTTTCAGCCGCGCTTTCGTAGTTGAGACGGCGATAGTAGGCCATGCCAAGATGGGCCAGCACGAGACCGTTTTCCGGTTCCAGTTCGGCCGCTCTTCGCAAAATGCGTAGTGCCTGCAAATGGTCTCCGCTCTGCCACAGAGCCCAACCAAGGGCATCGAGCGCAAATGCGGTTTCTCCCGCATTCACGGCCTTCTCATAGCTCTCGATAGCGAGTCCCCACTCCTCCAGGTGCTCGTACTGCCTCCCCAATTCAATAAACAGATCGGGCCGCTTTGGCGCAAGTTCGACCGCCCGGCCGTATTCTTCGATGGCCCGTTCAAATTCCCGCTGTATCTCATACCAATATCCGAGATTGCGGCGGGCCATCACATTGGAAGGGTCTATGGCCAGAGCCTCTTCCAAGTATTCCAAGGCAAGAGCGTAGTTCCCAACATCACTGTAAATCTCTCCCAATACTGCCAGCACATCGGGATTGTCCGGCTCCAGTTCAAGCGCCTGAAAAGCGAAATCGCTGGCTGAATCATAGCTTCCCCGCCAGTCCAACACGCGTGCGTGCATCGCCAAAGCCGCCACATTCTTGTCCTCGAGCCGAACCGCCTTCTGAGTGAGAGCATAGGCCTGATCGACCTGACGCGCCATCAAGTGCAGTTCTGCCTGGGCGACCAGAGGGTAGGCGTTCTCCGTCTCCAGTTCGGCCATTCTCTCGAGTGCTGATGCGGCCTCACCGAAGTTACCGGCGGCGATGTGCGCTTCCGCCTTCGTCTGCCAATAGAGCGCGCTGGGAGTCGGGGTCGTCGCGGGCGGCGGAGGCTGCCTCACAAGCCAGTCTGGGCGCTGTATGTACAGATAGACGGCAAGAAGCAGAACCAAACCGCTCCAGAGGAAGCACCCTCTACGGCTTCGGCGGCGCGGCCTGTACGTCCAGTCAAGATCCATACCGGGTTAAGTATAGCGCAAAAATACTGCTTCGCATCTATCCCGAATTAGACCGCGTCGACCTGCAACCGTCGATTTCGAGAGAAAGGTGGCGGCTTGAGAAGGAACGTATCGGGCCTCGATGATGTTTACAGGCGTGTGCCGCTGTCCCCGCGCGAATACAGTTCCAGCACGACCGAAGCCTCTGGCTGAGAACTGTCTACCAGTGCAGTAATGTTCTGGCCTGGTTGTAAACTTAGCCTCTTTTCCCGCCTGTGATTGCGCCGGATCGCATTGCGGCCTGCATACGCTCGCTGCTGAAACCAGTACACGTAGTCTACGCTGAATTCCAGCGGAGTGAAGTTCAAACTCCTGATCTGCCCGGGAACTACCGTGGGGGATTGCAGAATCCGGCGGAAGTGTTGGACCCGCCAGTAAAGTGTAGGCGCCGCCAGCAGAAGGACAATTCCCGCCCCTGCCACCAACAGCGGAATCTCCGCTCCTTCAAACACCAGTATGTCCATGTTGCCGCGTCCAAATGCGGCACTGAAGAAGCCAACTGGTAGATAACCGAGTGTCAGGACAAGCGATGCAGGAATAACAGCACCCAAGACAAAAATCATGCTGACGATGGCCGGCAAGTCCAGGCCGAGAAGACCTACTATCGTCAGGTCATGATCACTTGAACGGATCTGATGAGGATGATTTCGAGGAGAGCTTCGCATACCAAAAGGAATGGCCGCCTCTGTGAACGGCAATCTGAACGATCAAAGAGGAGCAGGCATGCTCTGCCGGTGCCCGTCTATGATCTGCGGCAGCCTCTGCAGGAGTAGCTCGATCTGCTCAGCGTCATTACTGTATCCAAGGCTTAACCTCAGTCCCCCGGCCAACTCCTCTACCGGAATACCTACTGCTTCCAAAACGTGACTGGGCCGCTGACGGGCACTCGTGCACGCGCTACCGCTGCTGGCGGCGATTCCGGCTAGATCCAGGGCGATCAATATGCCTTCCGCTTCTACGTCACGAATTGTGAAACTCGCGTGATTGGCCAGCCGTTTCGTGAAGCTGCCGGTCAGTCGCGCCCCTGGCACCGATTCCAGCGTGTGGCCTATGATCCGGTCCCTCAACAAGCGCAACCGGGCCATCTCCGCCCCCCGCTCTGCCTCGCAAAGTGCCAGAGCTGTTGCCATCCCTACGATGCCGGGTACATTATGCGTGCCTGCCCGTCGCCCGCCTTCATGACTACCGCCGATGAGAAAGGGATGAAACGGAGTGCCGCGCCGCAGATAAAGAAAGCCCACGCCTTTTGGACCGTAAAACTTGTGTGCGCTCGCGCTAAGCGCATCTACTCTTAAGCCATCCACATCAAGGGGCAACTTCCCTGCAGCCTGCACCGCATCCGTGTGGAACGGCACGTTTCGTTCCCTGCACAACCCCCCCAATTCCCCTATATCCTGCACGCTGCCAATTTCATTGTTGGCATACATGACGCTGACTACCGCAACGTCTGAGCCGTGACCAAGTGCCTGCTCCAGGTCCTCTACACTGACCGATCCTTCGCCGTCCACCGGCAGCAGTGTCAACTCAAATCCGAAATAGTCGCGCAAATCCTCGGCAGTGTACAGAACGGCGTGATGCTCGACCGGCGTGGTGATGATACGATTTGCTCCGGTCTGTTTCCGCCTCGCTAGCGCGATCCCCCGCAGGGCCGCATTGTCGCTCTCGCTGCCGCAACCCGTCAAAACAATTTCGCTCGGCGAAGCCCCCAGGATGTCGGCAATCGTGTTCCGAGCCTCGCTCAATCCGGCATGGGCCGCACGGCCCGCCCCGTGAATGCTGGATGGGTTCCCGTACTTCGGATTATCCCTCTGGTCTGTCAAACCAAAGAACGGCTCCATCGCCTCAAAAACCTCTGGGCGCAACGGAGTCGTCGCGGAATGGTCCAGGTAGATTAGTGACATCCGCTTTGCTCTCTTCCGCCACCGGCATCCCGTGCAACTTGCAGGATCGTCCCATGAGAACTATCGTAGTGCCAAAGCATACTAACTGTTCAGGTTTTTTTCAAGTTCTCCTCTGGCACACATGAACAGCTCTTGGAGAGTTCAGACTGAAGATGTGTTCGTCTCGTTTCTCCACAGGTTGAAATATGTGGCGGCGGAAGGAAATAAGGAAATCTTTGATGACTCGTATCGAAACAGTCGTTGGGCGGCAGATTCTGGACAGCCGAGGAAACCCCACGGTCGAAGTCGAGATTAAGTTGAGTGGAGGCGCAACCGGTCGCGCTGCCGTACCCAGTGGAGCCAGCACCGGTGTCCATGAAGCAGTCGAGTTGCGCGACGGAGACAAGTCAAAATATGGCGGGAAAGGCGTCCTGCAGGCCGTGGAGAATGTCAACACCCTTCTCGCGCAAGAATTGAAGGGAGCCGACGCGCTCGATCAGGTAGCCATCGATCAGGCCATGCTGGAGTTGGATGGTACCCACAACAAGAGCAAGTTGGGGGCAAACGCGATTCTGGGCGTCAGCTTGGCCGCCTCCAAGGCAGCCGCCGCAGCCTCAGGCCTGCCCCTGTACCGCTACTTGGGCGGCGTACACGCCCATGCGCTTCCGGTGCCCATGATGAATATCCTCAACGGCGGCAAACACGCCGTTAACAGCACCGACTTTCAGGAGTTCATGGTTATGCCGGTCGGCGCCCCATCCTTTTCGGAAGGGGTCCGGTGGGGAACTGAAGTCTACCATGCACTCAAGGATGTCCTACACGATGCCGGTTACAGCACTAATGTTGGCGACGAAGGCGGATTCGCCCCCAGCCTGGGAGGCAACGCCGCGGCGATCGAAGTGATACTTCAGGCAATCGAGAAGGCCGGGTACCGACCCGCTGAAGACATCTTTATCGCCCTGGACCCTGCCGTGAGTGAACTGTACGTCGAGGAGACGAGCCGCTACCAGCTCGACATCGAGGGCACCGAGCTTTCAAGTGAAGAACTGGTCGACCTCTGGGCAGACTGGAGCAACCGCTATCCTATCATCTCCATCGAAGACGGTATGGCCGAGGATGACTGGGGCGGCTGGAGTCAGCTTCACGAAAGGATTGGGGAACGCGTTCAATTAGTCGGTGACGACCTGCTGGTGACGAACGTGAAGCGGATTGAGCGCGCCATAGAAGAAGCCGCCTGCAACGCCCTGCTGTGTAAAGTCAACCAAATTGGTACACTCACCGAAAGCATCGCCGCTATCGAGATGAGCCACCGGGCAGGCTGGGCTGCGGTCGTCAGTCACCGATCAGGCGAGACTGAGGACGATACCATCGCCGACTTGGTCGTCGCCTTCAACACCGGACAGATTAAGACCGGGGCGCCGGCACGCAGCGACAGGGTCGCCAAGTACAATCAACTGCTGCGAATCGAAGAGGATCTGGGCTCCACCGCCATCTATCGAGGAACTAAGGCCTTCGCGCATCTTGGCGAGTGAACTGGTCTTGCAAAACAGCGGTCGGCGAACAGTAGAAGTAAGGTCATTCCGGTCAGCACAACTGCTTTCGCCTGAAGATCGCTATTCGCGCAGCCCTTGCTTGCGTATTCTGTTCACATCTGGAAAACAAAAAAGGGACGCGTGAATGAGTATTTCACGCATCCCATCTTTGGTGCCCCCGCTCCGACTCGAACGGAGATGCCCTGAAGGGCACAGGCCCTCAACCTGCTGTGTATACCAATTCCACCACGGGGGCGCACACGACCTACATCATAAGAGCCGGCGCCAATACTGTCAAATGTGGAGAGCCCCGCAAACCTTCCACTTCCCTCTTCTGGCCGGGCCTGTAGAGGAAGAACCGGGACGGATCCCCGCTCAAGCCATCTTGCGTTTTTCCTCCTCTACCAGCACCCTGCGCAGGATCTTGCCCACCTGACTCTTCGGCAGCTCGTCGCGAAACTCCACCAGCCTCGGTACCTTGTAGGGAGCCAGGTTCTCCCGGCAGAAGGCTTCGATCTCGTCCTGCGTGCTGGTCTGGCCTGCCTTTAAAACAATGTAGGCCTTGACCGTTTCTCCGCGGACCGCATCAGGAACGCCTGCCACCACCGTCTCCTGCACCGCCTCGTGCATATAGAGAACTTCCTCAACCTCTCTTGGCACGACATTGTAACCGCTGGCGATGATCAGATCCTTCTTACGGTCCACAATGTAAAAGCACCCGTCTTCGTCCATGCGGGCAATGTCACCAGTGTGGAACCAGCCCTCCTCGTTGATGGCCTCGGCCGTCTCCTCGGGACGCTTCCAGTAGCCCTTCATTACCTGTGGGCCCCGAATGATCAGCTCACCCTCTTCGCCCGCCGCAACAGCTTCGAACTCGCCTTCCTCGTTCGGGTCGAGGCCAACGATGGCAACCTCAGTGCTGGGTACCGGAAAGCCTATAGAGCCTTCTTTGCGCATCCCGTTGATTGGATTGGCGCACGCCACGGGCGAAGTTTCAGTCAAGCCGTAGCCCTCCACCAACTTGCCACCCGTGATCTGTTCAAAACGACGCTGAATCTCAATCGGCAACGACATACCGCCTGAAAGGCAGGCCTTGATCGACCTGAGGTCGGCTTCATCCACCTTCGGATGGTTGATGATCGCAGTGTACATCGTCGGGATGCCGGGGTACATCGTCACCTTTTCGCGCGCCAGAATGTCCAGCACAAGATCCGTCTGACGCGGGTCGGGCGTTACAATCAACTCAGCCCCCGTATACATCGAGAAAAGCATAGCCACCGTCATCCCGTATACATGGAAAAACGGTATCGCGCCCAGCATCCTCTCCCCACCGTATTCCAGGTCTCGGTACCAGGCTTCGATCTGCTGTACATTGGACATGACGCTTCGGTGCGTCAGCATGGCAGCTTTCGGCGAACCGGTCGTGCCGCCCGTGTACTGGAACAAGACTACGTCGTCCGGTGAAACGTCTATGCTGGGCGGGTTGGGTGCGCTCGTCTCAATCAGGTTGTCAAACATCCAGATGCCCGGCCCGTCCGGAACCTCCGTCATCATGCCCGATGCCTGCACCTTTTTGGCGACCAACTTGTTGAAGGGAAAGCCCAGTGGATCGGGAACGTCAGTTACAATGACGTGCTTGAGCTCCGTATTCTCCCGAGCCTGGGCCACGCGCTCGTGGAACCCGCTCAGAATGACGATCGCAGACGCGCCGCTGTCCTCCAACAGATGGTTCAGTTCCCGCGACGTATAGGTCGGGTTCGTGTTGACAATAACGCAGCCAGCTTTGAGCGCGCCGAAAAAAGAGATAACTTGCTGAGGGATATTGGGCAGCATGATGGCAATTCGATCGCCTTGCTGCAAGCCGATGCGTCGCAAAGCAAAGGCAAAGCGATCAACTGAGTCCTTCAATTCGGCATACGTCTGCTTGGCCTGAACGGTAATGCCCAATGGCAGGTAGGCGAGCAGCAGTCGAGTCGCTACCTGATTGGCATAGGTCTGGGCCGAAGCATCCAGCATTTCGTGTGTGAGTTGGCCGTTATATTCAATGGAGTCCGGAACGCCCGATTCGTACTTCTCTACCCATGGTTTCTGTTCGTATACTGACATTTCAATCGATTCTCCTTTTGTATTGACCGCGGAGCCCTGCGCCGTTCCGACCATGTGGATGGAAAGCCCGAAACTGCCCGCGTGGTGGAGGTACTCTGCCACTCGATTGTGAATAAAGTATATCAGATGCAAAGGACGTTTGGCAACGAAGTCAACTATAGGGTGCAGTCCGGATTGGGGGTGAACTTTCGTACATCTCCGTAAACGACTAAGCTAAAGCCAATTCGCGTCCCCAAGCAGGATAAGCGCCTTCGTTTCTGACCACTGACCACTGACTACTGATCACTGACCACTGCAGTTCTGTGCGGTCGGGCCTTCGGCCCTCCCTTGTGCGGGGGGATTCCCCCCGCAACGCCCCCCTTACACCATGCCACGTTGGCGCCGCGTCGCCGGCGTACTGTCTATGCCACCGGTCGCCCACCCACGTCGTGCCGTGAAACCGTCCGCCGTGACCACGGTAGGGGCAGGCATTGTGCCTGCCTACTCTCTCCCCAATACTGGACTGCACCCAACTATAGGGCGTATCGCGCCCCTCGCCGACGTGGTTGCATCGTAAGCCTGAGTGTCGAGCAAATGTAAGAGATAAGCGCACGCTCTGCTGCAGTCCATCTGTCTTCATCAGTGGCACTGCACTTTGACACGTCAGTTCGAACGAAAGTATACTTTTCCCGTAAGCACGGCGGCATCTTGTCTGGCATCGATCAGGCAGTGCTTCCCACCGAACATCAAGGCGGCCAATTCAATGCAGGATCTGAAGTCTCTGATCGCGAAGTACGTAAACGAACCGGTTTGGGCCGTTGTGGGGGCCAGCAACAACAAGGCCAAATACGGCAATCGAATCTATCTGAAACTCAGAGAGGCTGGCTACAGGGTCTATCCGGTCAATCGCCGCGAGCAACTGATTCAAGGCGACACCGCCTACAGCAGCTTGACCGACCTGCCTGAGCCGCCAGCGGTAATCAACATGGTCGTACCTCCACATGAAGCCCCCGCCGTCGTGGAACAAGCGAAAGCCGCTGGCGCGCAAGCTATTTGGTTCCAGCCGGGCGCCGAAAGTCCCGCCGCTGCTCAATGGGCACAGGATCACGGGCTGGACGTCATAGAAGCCTGCATTTTAGTCCAACTTGCCTTGATGCCTCGCCCAGAAGAGGCCGAACCCAGCAGGTCTGCAACACACCCGCGCCCTACTGCCTCCCCAGACCCTACAACCTCCACCCGTTGATGCATATCCGCGCAAAAACGGGTGGAGGAATTGCAGCTGAGTAGTCGTGAAGCCATCAGATGTCAGCGCGCAATCTGAACTACACGCGCACCTCCCGTATGGCAAGGCAAGAGGACTAACATAAGAGCACTGTATACTGTATAAGGATAAACTGAAATGCGGATGTCGAAACTGTTTTTCCAGACACTGCGCGAAGCCCCCGCGGATGCCGATGTACGCAGCCATCAACTGATGCTGCGAGCGGGACTGGTCCGCCAGGTAGGAGCCGGGATCTTCGAGTATCTGCCCCTCGGGTTGCGGGTCAAGAAGAAGATTGAAGCGATAATGCGTGAAGAAATGGACGCCATCGACGGGCAGGAGATCGTGATGCCGGTGGTGCAACCGGCCTCCCTCTGGAAGCGAACCGGTCGCTGGTACGAGATCGGCGACGACCTCGCTCGACTGACCGATCGTGCCGGCAGGGAACTGGTCCTGGCCATGACGCACGAAGAGGTAATCACGGAGCTGGCCGGCGGCGTGATCAACAGCTACCGGCAGTTGCCGGTAATGCTATACCAGATTCAGACGAAGTTCAGGGATGAACCCCGGCCAAGAGGCGGCCTGATCCGCGTGCGCGAGTTCACCATGAAGGACGGCTATTCGTTCCACCCGGATATCGCCGGCCTGGACGAATACTATCCGCTCGTCTACCAGGCTTACTTCAATATCTTTGGCCGCGCCGGGCTCGAAGTGATTGCAGTAGAAAGCGATACCGGCATGATGGGCGGGACTATGGCCCACGAGTTCATGGCCCTGACCGAAGTCGGTGAAGACACGCTCATCCTCTGCGACCAATGCGGTTATCAGGCCAATCGCCAGGTCGCCACTTTCGTGAAGACCGCAGAGGAAGGTAAAGCCGATGAAAAAGCGCTTCCTGCAGAAGAAGTCGCCACGCCCGGCGTCAATACCATAGCCGCGCTGGCCGAATTCCTGGATATTCCCGAAAGTCGCACCGCCAAGGCACTGTTCTTGGTTGCAACGATAGAGGAGGACGGCGAAGAAAGGGACCAGTTCGTCTTTGTCGTTGTCCGTGGCGATATGGATTTGAACGAAACGAAGTTGACGAACGCGCTGAAGGCCCGTCAGTTGCGCCCGGCCCAGCCAGAAGAGATCCGGGCCATCGGTGCAGAGCCGGGCTACGGCTCCCCTGTCGGCATCGGCAGAGACGCGGTCCTATTGGTCGTTGATGACCTGGTCCCCGACAGCCCAAATCTGGTAGCGGGCGCAAATCGCGAAGGATGGCACCTCAGGAATGTCAACTGTGGAAGGGACTATCAGCCCGATCTGATCGTGGACGTAGTGGCAGCCGCCGATGGCCATCCTTGCCCGACCTGTCAGGCCCCCTTGCGCGCGGTGCGCGGTGTGGAAGTGGGCAATATCTTTAAGCTTGGTACGAAGTACAGTGAGGCCATGGACGCAAGCTTCCTTGATGAAGATGGCGGCAGCGCGCCGATGGTTATGGGCTGCTACGGCATCGGCTCCGGCCGTCTCATCGCAAGTGCTATCGAAACCAATAATGACGACAACGGCATCGTCTGGCCCATCACGATCGCGCCCCATCAGCTCTATCTGGTCAGCCTGGCCACTCGGCGTACTCCGGAAGTGACTGAGGTGGCCGAGCGCATATACAGTCATCTGCAGCAAGCCGGAGTGGAAGTCCTCTATGACGATCGCGATGAGCGGGCCGGCGTGAAGTTCAATGACGCCGATCTCTTGGGAATCCCAATCCGGCTGACAATTGGCGCAAGAGGCGTGAAGAACGGCGTCGTAGAACTCAAACTTCGCAACAGCGAGGACATCCGCGAACTGCCCCTGAACGATATCGTCAATCAGATTCAAGCAGCCATAGACGCCGAGACGGCCGCAGTTCTTGCCAAAGTGATTACCCAGCCGCTGCAATAAAGTCAAAGGATCTAGCAGTATCAAAAGCCTGCCCGCAAGAATTGACTTAGTCTGAAGTCCCTGCTACTCTATAGGGCGTGTCTTGACACGATATCGGCACTGAACGCAGTCCCACACAGAAAGGAGCGAAGACCATGCGAACTGATCTGTCTGTCAACTCTGTTGGCTTCGCGTCCTTTGTGAGGAGATCCGCGCCAGACCTTTGAGTCAGTGCTGAACTGCTTTTCAGACCGTGGACGCGTGTTTCGACCGCTCCACGGTTTTTTTGTTGGCTTAAGAAGTTGAAGACCACAAGAAGGAAAGGAGGCGCAAAATCAGCAACTTCGTCGACTTCAGTCCCTGGAATCCCGATGAACCTTTATAATGGAGTATGAACATTGATCACAATAAGACCCTTCGAAGAAAACAATGTAGACTATCACCAGGCGGTCGAGATCGTGAACACCGTCTGGCCGGAGTATCCCGATACAGTGGAAGAATGGAAAGAGTCCGACGAAAAACGCTCGAAACTGGTCAAGAGAGGCCGCTTGTTTGCCGAAATAGAAGGCCGACCGGTCGGCTTTGCCACTTACGGCCAGTCCCTCTGGATAAATCATCCGGGCAAACTGTTTGTAGGCGTAGAAGTTCTGCCCGATTTCCGCAAACGCGGAGTTGGCACTGCCCTCTGGGAGCACCTCTGCAAGGAGATCCAGCAGTTCGACCCCCTGCGCCTTCTCGCCCACACCCGCGAAGACTACGAGGACGGCATTCGATTTGCCGAGAAAATGGGATTCAAAGAATGTATGCGGGACTGGGAGTCCCGTCTGGACCCAGCAAGCCCCGACCTGGACGAGTGGAGCCGATATGCCCGGCAGGTCGCCGACCAGGGCATCGAGATCAAGACGGTCGCTGAACTGGGATCCGATCCAAACCGGGATCGCAAGCTATACGAGTTGGAGTGGCTCATCGACCGCGACGTCCCCAGCCCCGAACCGCCGTCTAAAGTGCCCTTTGACGAGTTTCAAAAGGTGTGGGAAAGGACAAATCTGTTGCCTGATGCTTGGTATGTCGCTATCGACAATGGCGAATACGTGGGAATGACCAATCTGTGGACGAGCCAGGCAAATGCCAACCTGCTCTATGTTGGACTAACAGGGGTGACTCGCTCCCATCGCAAGCGCGGCATTGCCATGGCCCTTAAGGTTCTTTCCGTCCAATTTGCCCTGCAAAATGGCTTCACCGAAATCCGAACCTGGAACAATACCAACAACCAGGCCATGCTGGGAATCAACAACCGGCTCGGCTTTGTGCGCCAGCCCGCGCACATCGAATACATAAAAGCAATGCGTGAGGAGCGTCCCGAGGACGCCAATCTGAAAATCCAGGATACGACGCAGGAAGAGGAAAAGTCGGAAGTCGGATTCCACTGATGACCGCAGTCAGGACGGACAGCCCGCCGTTCAGACATATCGCACCGGTTGAGAACTCTTCCAGAAAGGCAGGGACCTGCATGACGAGGTCCCTGTCTCTTCTTTCGGATCCGCCAAACTACAAACGTCCCACGACTGCCGTCAGCAATGCCGACAATTGCGGCACAACAATTCTACCCGTTTCCATCACCTCTTCTTCGCTTGTCTCCTTGTCCGCGTCGAGGTGATCGATGGCCACGTTGGTGATCGTGCTTATGCCCAGGACCTCGATCCCGGCATGGACCGCCACCAGCGCCTCCGGTACCGTACTCATGCCCACCGCATCCGCCCCTACCAGTCGCAGATAACGAACTTCCGCCGGCGTCTCGAAATTAGGCCCTGCCAGAAAAGCATACACACCCTGGCGCAGCGTGATGCCCAACTCTTGCGCCGACGCCAGTGCCGCCCTGCGCAACGACCGAGGATAGGCGTGTGTCATTGACGGAAAACGCGTACCGAACTCCGACACATTTGGGCCAATCAGAGGGTTGTGCCCCGCCATCCCTACGAAATTCAGGTGGTCCACGATCAGCATAAGATCACCTGCTCTAAATCCTGGATTCACCCCTCCTGCCGCGTTGGTCAGAATCAGCTTGCCGACGCCAAGCCGTTGCATCACTCGAATCGGAAAAGTAATCTCCTCAACCGAATAACCTTCATAGAAGTGGACTCTCCCTTGCATAGCCAAAACGGTCTGGCCGCCAAGTTGGCCCACGATCAGGCGCCCTGCGTGTCCCGGTGCCGTGCTGGTGGAGAAGTGCGGGATCTCCTCGTATGGAATCGCCTTTGCCCCCTCGATCGCCTCGGCCAAAGGGTTCAACCCGCTGCCAAGCACGAGTCCGACAGGCCGCCTGTCGGCAAGTCGAAATCCTTGGCGGTCTATCTGGTCGCGCACATAGTCCGCCGCGAGGTCATAGTCTGCAAGATTGAACCGTAGAGTCATGGAGTTTACTGTGAGTTATCCAGTCCCCGCCTACTTGCGCAGGGCGCCTTCAGCATTGCCTACTCAAGGCAATCAGCATCGCCATGGTAACGTGAAGCCTCCTGCCCTGTCGTCTCTGGGGCCAGGTCGCGCCATCTGAACATCTCTGCCCATTCATTCGGCTTGTCTTCCACCACGTCGGCGATAAGATCCCCCAGGACAGGCCCAAATTTGAAGCCGTGACCGCTCCCGCCCGTAGCTATACTCAGTCCTTCCTTCTCAGGGTGATGGTCGATCCAAAAGTGTTCATCCAGCGTGTCATTGTACAAACAGCGTCGCGTATACGTGATTTCAGCATCCAACAGCGCGGGAAATGTATCCTCCAAAAAAATACGCAACTGTTCAAAATCCTCCTCGTATACAGTGCGCTCATCTTTCTCCGGGTGAAGATGCACGCCGACCCCGTGCCGCGAAATCTTGACGATGCCCTCCCGCAACATCGGGAAACCGTACCAGCCGGTGCGTGCCGTGTCACCGAAAAAAACAACAAATTCAGGCGCCGTAAAGGGCGCCGGATCCTTCGGTTTCAGGTGAAAGATTGGGTGGCCGGTCGCATTCATCACTGACTGTAGCTCAGGCAGCAACCACGGTGTCCAGGAACCTGCAGCCAGAACCGTATGATCAGACCGGAAAGTGGCCCCTTCCCGTGTCTCTATCCCCTGAACACGACCGCTGCTCGACAGGAGTTCTTGGGCTGTCTGACCGGGCCGGACTTCCACCCCGGCGTTTATCGCCGTTTCAACCAGCTTGCCAACGACGCGCCCGCTTTCCGCGTATCCGCCGCGCGGATTGTAGAAACCGTCCACATAGGCCCCCGTTGTCCAGGCTGGAAATCGCCGCGTGATCTCTTCCCCGGATAGGCGTTCAGGGCTCTGCCCCTCCTCAAGTAACATCCCAAAGCTGTCGTTAACGAACTCGCTGTCCTCCATGTAATCCTTTGTAGCGGCCAGAATGCCCGTCTCGTGGTATAGCGTCTCCCCAAAAAGCTCGTTCCAGCGATGGAACCCCTCGATAGCGCGGATCACCATCCGCATGTACTGCCGATTCTTGCCATACTCCATTCGAACGACCTTGCTGACATCCGTCGAAGCGGCAAGCGCATAGGGAAGAGGACCCGGGTCGATTAGTGTAACGCCGTATCCCCGGCTACGCAGGGACAACGCCGTCGTTACGCCGAAAATCCCGGCTCCGACCACGAGAAAGTCTGACGAAGAGGACATCCAAAAGCTCCTTTCAGTTTCCCAATTCCTAAGGAAGGGGGCCCAACAGGATGGTCCCCCTCACCTTACTGATGCATAAAACCGGCTCGCAGCCTTGTCTGAAAAACAGGTCGAAATGCCTAGGCTTTGAATTCGGAAAGACGGGCGACAGCACTCGTCGCGCCGGCTCCCAGCAGGCCGCCATCGCTGGTCGCGGTGATAAATCGAAAACCCTGTCCGGCTCGATGCAGTGCGTCTTCCACACTCCGGCCTGCGATGCCTGGAATCTTGCCCGTGTTTTCGCAGGCTTTCAGGATCGATTCAAGTGCCCGCGCATGCTCCTCGCGGTCGTCCATCTCCGACGGGTGAAAGCCCAGTGAAAGCGAAAGATCGCTCGGCCCAGTCCAGCAACCGTCAATCCCCGGCGTGCTGAGAATCGCTTCCGCATTCTCTACCGCCTCTGCACTTTCCAGCTGCACAGCAACGAAGAGCTGCTCGTTTATCCAGTCGGCATAATCTGCCCCGTACAACTTTGCTCTTCCCCAGCCCCATGACCGCTGCCCCAGCGGAGGAAGTCGGCATGAATCGGCCGCACTGCGTGCCTGCTCAGACGTATCGACCATCGGCACAATCATGCCCATCACCCCTTCGTCCAGTAACCTGCCAATGAATGTGTAGTCATTGCGGGCCACTCGGGCCATGGGGACCGCAGTGCTCCCATTGATTGCCACCAACGCGGCGATGGCGCTGTCTTCCCCCCAGGAGCCATGCTGCCGGTCAATCATTACAAAATCAATCCCGCTTCGGCTCATCAATTCCGCATTAAGCGCCGATCCCATCCCCAGCGCAAAGCCGAAAGCGGGCTGTCCTGACTGCATCTTTTCCTTCGCGGTATTTGGATTCACTGGTTCCTCCTCGGGCTGTTAGTGCTGGAAGACGCTCGGTTACCTGTCAATCAATCGCAAATCAGGGCTCGTGCTGGGATCGGGTTCAGTTTGGCAGGAAAACTCTTAGAAATGGCACCCGGGAAAACACTACATCCCGATAGTAGCTGTAGTGCCCTGCTCTGTCAAAGGAATCGCCGCCCAGTCCTGAACATCCGCCAAGAATATTGTGGAACTACCCCAATGGCAGCCTCTCCCGCCGCCCCGACAACAGGCCGCCAGTCGCACACGTACAGACACATTTCGCTATAAACCCTACAGCGTAGAATATGTTACAATGTTCCGAATCAGCGAACCCCCATAGGAGAAAACCTTGGCCATAACAGTGGATGGCTGCCCGCCATGCCAGTTTGGCCGTCGCCATGTCCCAAGCCAACCTGAAACCTCAGCCCGATCCGTCAACTGACCGTCGGCCATATCGCCTGTCACCCTCTACTACTCTTGTGCTGGTGGTTTCGGGGGCCGTCGGCTTCGCCATTATGGGCGACTCTCTGCTGTATGCAATTCTCCCCCTGGCGGCTGGACAGCTTGCCCTTTCGCCGCAGCAGGTCGGCCTTCTCTTAAGCGCCAATCGCCTTATTCGGCTCTTCTCAAATACGTGGCTCGGTGCCATCTTCGCCCGCTTTGGCCCATATCGGGCTTTTGTAATTTCAGCGATACTTGGCGTCCTGACGACGGCTCTCTATGGCTTTGAATTCGGCTTCATCGTCCTCCTCCTGGCGAGGATAGGGTGGGGCGTCGCCTGGTCCGGACTACGACAAGGCACCTTCCAATCGATATGGGCCGGAGATCAGGCAGATGCAGGCCGGCTTATGGGACTGAAGTGGGGTGTTGTCCGCGGCGGCAGTGCAATAAGCGCCCTGATCGGAGGCTTTCTTTTTGACCATTTCGGATTTCAAACCACGGTCTGGACCATAGCAGGCCTGTCAGCTCTTTCCATCCCAATTGCTTTCGGTCTGACATGGCCGGCCAGTGCCTCTCCCCAAGTCGATAGCGATCGACCGAGTTCTGATCCCAACCTCCATTCAAACAGCTCCGAGAACGTTCAAGAGACAAGCCGGAACGATCACGCGATTCTCGGCGGCTGGATCGAAGGGCTATCCAACCCGCTTCAACGTTCAGTCCTTCTCGTAGGGTTCTTCAAGCTGCTGCTGAACTCCGTCCTCGTAGCCACGGCTTCCGTTTTCCTGGCCGACCGTTTCGAAACCTTTACAGGTGGATTCCTGTTAGGCCTGCAAGTCGGCGCGCTGGCAGGAATCGTGCTTGGGACCCGCTGGTTTTCTGACCTCTTTCTCGGCGCCCCCATGGGTGCGCTTGCCGACCTGGTCGGACGGATCCGGTTGACTCTGGTTCTGGTCTTCCTTCTCTGTCTCGGTCTGACTCTGATGTTGACAGTTTCCAACAACCTGTCGTTTGTGGCTCTGCTGGCCGTTCTGATGGTCAGCACCGGAGTAAACGTGGTGCTGGATGCCTACGCTAATCAAGCAGCCCTCGCCACGCATCATCCTCAACTGTTCGTCGGTGCCTATGCGACCGCTTCAGATTTGGGTTCAGCCGTCGGTCCTCTATTTGCCTTCTCGCTGGTCGCCTCTTACGGATTCGCGCCGGTCTATGGGGTCGCCGCTTTGCTGGTTGTACTGACTCTACTCTACCTGGTCTCGCTGGATGCCCGCTATGCCAGTTTGCAGACACCGGTGTCCGGAAGCTCTTAGAACTCCTTCCGGCAGTCCCCCCGCCCGTCCATAGGTGATTCCATGCGATTCATCGGTCGAGAGATCAATGTGAAACTGCCCCCAGGATTTTCACTCGAGAAAAAGCCGCTTTTGCCCGATGCCTTTGACTGGCAAGGAAGGACCCATGCGATAGCGGAGATGCTGGCTACCTGGCATCGCTACGGAAAACCTGAGATTCGAACGCAGGGAGGGCGGGCCCCCTACTTCGTACGCAGCGGCCGCACACAGGGATCTTGGGGACAGGGCAGGGACTACTACCGGGTACGCACTGAAGATGGCAGGCTATTTGACCTCTATTACGATCGGGCGCCCAAGGGACAGCGTCGCGTCGGGGCCTGGTTCCTGTGGCGCGAACTTTCCGCCGCCGAGGAGAACTTAGGCCTCGAAGACTACAACTAGCCCAGTTAGCCTGGGGGGAAATTCGCTACTGCTCGCTGACGTTGAGTACCGTGGGCAAAAAGACTCTGTAGCCTATCTGCGAATTGCCTTCCTGCGTTGAGGGTTGCGTCGATGCGGGAGGAGGAGGCACCTCTGCCGGCCGTGGTCTTGCCCCCGGACCGCTGCTCTGCAGGTTTTGTGCCGGCACATTGCTAAGCGTAACAACGTCAACCAGCGCAGCCGTGCGACGGTTTGGAGACGATTCGTAGACATTGAAAATCAGGTTGATCTCTTTGCCGGCGTACTGCCCCATATCGAACGACCGATACTGCCACCCACTGCTCTGACTCTGGACCAACATATAGTTCGCCGGCTGACCGTCCTCCACCGCTATGACCTCGAACTTATCGGTACCCGTGTCCGGTTCGGTCGTATCAACCTTGTAGGCGATTGCCAGGAAGGGTCGGCCAGTTGGCACAGTCACCCGCTGAGATACCGTACTGTTACCGCCGTCGCTGCCCTCCGTCCCAGGCACGCCAGCGTTGGCGACGAATTCACTGGCCAGCCGCAGCGCATGATCTGATGCGCCAGCTTGCGCTTCAATCAGAGATGACGAACTGCCAGACTTTGTCCAGCCAGTAAAACTGTTCTCAAAGTCACCGTTCGTTACCGCATTCGTTCCCGGCGAGTACAGCAGGGCCAGGCTCTCGCTCGTGCCGAAAACACGCCTCCTCATCAGCAGCTGGCTGCCGACCGAAATGTTCCAGCTCCCGATCGGTACCGTCATCGTAAAGCTGCCGCCCGCGTCGGTGGTAGCTGTTGTCGTGCCGATGCTCACCTGAACGCCAACCCCGGCTTCCCCTGCCGGGTTGATCACTCGTCCTGTAACCGAACTGTTTTCCGCAACCGTCGTAGACGCCAGTGAGGTTCCGGCCTCCAGTCGGTACCCCAGCGCGTCCTCTGCCGCAACACTGAAGGAATATTTCTTTCCAGCTTCTCCACTGTAGGAAGCCTTGTCATACGCCGCGACCCCTTCCTTCCACAGTTCCCAATCCCCGTCATCGACCTTAACGTAGACCGAAGTCGAGATAACCCCTGAGCCCCAATCCTTGGCAAGCCAGGTCACAGGGAATGTCTGCGGGGAGTAGGCCGGCAGGTCCAATATCGACGCCGTGGGCGACATCGTGTCAGTTTCAATAAGCAGGACAGGCTCACCGTATATGCCCATACTGTAACCGCCCTGGCCGTCAGGCCAGTTGGTATTGGTTGCCCCTGCAAGACTCACCTCATAGACCCCGTCGGTCGGAGTCACCACCGTGGTTGTGCCATTCAGTTGAATCAGTTTCGCGCTCGTGCCGGTAGCCGGAACGTTGGCCGTCTGGGCCTGCGTATTGAGCGACCAAGTCAGCAGACGCCGCTCTCCTGTCTCAGGATGATAGAAGGCAATCCTTCGCACGCGAAACCGTTCGATGTCTGCCCAGGCAACGTCAGTGCCGGTGAGATGCTCATTGGCCAACTCGAAAGCAGTATAGGAAAGTCGAGTTTCGGCATTGGATGGCGAACAGAAACTGATGCTTTCGTTCTTCGCCAGCCCAAACCCGTCCGGCGAATCGACCGCCACAACATTTCCGCAATCATCGTGGAGCATGAAGTGGAAAATGGGACCCCCGCCGGCCAGCCTCGTATAGGCGATGTTCTGCCAAATATACGATGCCTGCTCGTTCGCCGTGGCACGCCACGGGCTGGGGCAGACTGGCCCGGGATAGTCGTTACAAACCGGTACCCCGCTCTCAGTAATCCAGATCGGCTTGTCGACCCAACCGCGCGCGTCCAGCGCGTTGCGAACTTTCCTGGTGTACTGGTAGCCAACATAAGAAAGCGAATAATGGTGACTGCCCGCAGCGTCAAAGAATCCTTCGTTCTGCCCGCTTAGAGAGTCGGCCTTCACAGCGTCCAGCATGTCATACAACCATTGCCCGTTCTCGAAGTGAGCCAGCCCGCCGAACACCACATAGGCCTCCGGGTCAATCCACTTAATCACTATGTAGGCTACCTTCAGCAGGCGGGCGAACTCCTGGGGCGTTCCCGACCAGAAATGGCACAGGTCCGGCTCATTCCAGATCTCCCAATGCCGTATGTTTGTACCCGCAACGCCCCCCGGCTTATATCGGTTTACCGCCGCGCCCACAAAGCGGGCCCAAGGGTTGGTTGGGTTTAGCCGTGAGTCTGTTGCCGGAACATCGGTCCCGTCTGTGAAGATCGGGTTCCACAGCCCGTGAGGCGCTGGGGGCCCCTCGTGGCGCTGGCAACTGCCCGACTGCCCCTGCAACCCGTCACTCGTAACTCGCACCTGTCTCCCTGATGCATCCTGAACCTCTAAAATATCGCATTCACCGCCGGCCTCTTGCGGGTGGCAATCGGCCGACCTAGGCGCAAAATTCTCCGGCAATTCCGTAAATGAACCGCCAAGAAATATCGACGTTGACCGGCCGCCAAGGCGATATTGGCGCGGCGTACCCAGCAAAATCGCCAGCGTGTTCAGGTTCTTGCCTTCGTTCGCACGAATGGCCGCGTCCTGGCCGGTCCAGGTAAATTCGCCGATACGTTTTTCGACCTGTTCCCAGTAGACGGGGAATCGGTCCATGCGAACACCAGTGTCCACGCCGCGCTGGATCCGTCCGTCCCCACTGTTGGTTTCGGCCGAGTTGACGAAACCCAGCCCGAACTCGGACACGCCCAGCGTCTTCGTATAAGGGACGGTTGTAGTCTGACTCGCAGAGGCGCGAATCTGAGTTCGGCTCTTAAGAAGCATTCCGCTTCGTCTCTCCGTCTTCAGCAGTTCGCCGTCCGCAACCCCACTTGCCTGGCTATCGTCCTGAGCGAAAACAGTCGGTTCGGCGCTACCACTGTAAAGCAGGAAATAGAGCAGGACGCCCGCCAATCCGACAACCAGCGTAATGCGGCCGAACGCCCAAAACATGCGTCGGGAAGTAAGGCGTAATCCTTTTCGACTTTCTATATAGCGATCCTTCACTTCCTAAGCCTCAATGTAATCACCGGACTGAAACACCATTAGATTGCGAGCAGCCCCGAAATTGCATAGGATGATAAGTTGGGCGATGAGGGGCGTTGAATGAATCCAGTAACCAAACTTCGGGGCGCCTTCGGCGCCTCAGTTGATCACAGTCGAATCCGAGGCTTCCAGTAAATCCGCATCGTCTCTTAAGTGTACCATAGACAGATAACGTCTCTTACCGAAAACTGCTGCAATCCTGGTCGGAATCCTGGACACCATAGGCCAGCCGCGACCAAAAGCCGCTGAATCGTCGTTCATTCGAACGACTTTCGTAGACACTCTGTCCAAATCGAAATGGGCTGTTCTCTTATTGGAGAAAAGCCTGTACCTGGCCCGGTATCGGATTTCTAGAGGGTTTCTGAACGCCAGGCCACGGGGCTAACTCAAATGGCGCCGGCAGTACAATTGGGGAGGGCAGACTCTGATAAATGGTGCTTCCATCTGGGGAGAATGCATCCAGCCGCTTGCCCAAAGTCCATTCAATGTCATTCGAAGAGTTAGCGATCCATCACACACTCACGGCGAAATCTCGCTGAGGGCCACCGCGCGATTCTCCCTGAACGACTTGCCTGCCGCCATCGCCAGTACCACCGGCGCTCGCCCGTCGCTGCCCGTAACTTCGACCTCTGTGTCATCCTGAATTGCGCGAATGAAGGAGCGTAACTCATCCGCATAGGCAACCAGGTACCTTTCCAGGAAGAAGTATAGTGGCTTGGAGTGGATCACACCTGCCTCAGTCTGCCTGATTACCCGGTCGGGCGTGTTGTTCTCGCACAAGACCGAGCCGAGCGAGCCGAGGACCTCTACCCTCTGGTCAGAGCCGTACAAGGCCTGGCGCGAGTTGGTGATCACCCCGAGTGCGCCGCAACAATACCTCAATGTAACGACGGCCGTGTCGATGTCGCCCGCCTCGCCAATTGCAGGATCCACCCGAACTGCGCCGGTGGCCGACACCTCCTCCACCTCGTCGTCAAGCAGAAAGCGCGCCATGTCAAAATCGTGAATCATCATGTCCAGAAAGAGGCCGCCAGACTCCCTGACGTAGCTTAGTGGCGGCGGCGCCGGGTCTCTGCTCGTTATCTGCACCAGGTAAGGCGCACCGACCTCACCGTTTCTCACTGCGTCCCGCACGCCGCGAAAGTTCGGATCGAATCTCCGGTTGAAGCCGATCTGTAACTTCGTCCCGCCCTCCGCAACAGCCGCCAGGGCAGCGTCAACCGCGGGCAGGTTTAGCGCAATCGGTTTTTCGCAAAACGCGTGCTTGCCCGCACGCGCCGCCTGCAAAATGAAATCAGCGTGCGTTGCCGTAGATGAGCAGATTGCGACCGCGTCTATGTCGTCCCGACTGAATATCTCCGCCGGGTTTCCGCTGGCTTGAGCAATTCCGAACCGGCGGGCCGTCTGCTCCGCCGCTTCCCGAACAACATCGGCGATCGCGACCACCTCAGCTTCCTGAATGTGACGCGTCAGATTCTCTGCATGAACCTGCCCAATCCGGCCGGCGCCTAGAATCGCAAATCTGACCTTTTTCCCCACACTCGCCACCTCAGTTGACCTCCTGCAACGCCACCCAGCGCCCTTCGCGCGCGCTCAGGTCCGCCGCGTCGGTAATCCGCTGAACGACTGCCCCGTCTTCAAGACTTGGACTGAAGGACCCGCCGCCGGCGATCGCGTTAATCCAACCCCGCGTCATATGGTCCTCGACGCGAAATATGTCCCGATAAGTGTTGTGCACCGTATCGCGCCGCGCCGCGCCCCAAACGTGCTCCGGCAATTCGAGCGCACGGGTAGGGCCTTCACCTCGGCGCGTGCCCTCAACATCCTGCCGCTCGACCCAGTCAATGACGCTGCGCAGCGTGCCTTCCTCCCCGTGCAGGTCAAACTCATGCCTCTGGCCGAAGTCTGTCTCCTCTGTGCAAACGGCCGAGGCCTGAACTAGCCCCTGCGCGCCGTTGGCAAAGCGCAGCAACGTGTAGGCCGCGTCCTCCGTACGTTCGTACGGTTTCCCCTCAGGCGTAACGTCAGGCCGGTCAACGAACTCGCCCGCCAGGCAAAACACGTCCGTTACCTCGCCAAACCACCAGTAGGCCAGGTAAAAGAAATGCGACGCAATGTTGCCGAGCACGCCGGTGGCCGCATAAGCGCGGTCGTGCCTCCAGCCATAGCCCGGCTCGCGTGCGTAGCCAGTGTAGTATCGAACATTCAGATGATACGGCCTGCCAATGTACCCATCCTCCACCAATTCCTTTATATACCGGTTGGTTGGCATAAAACGGTAGGTAAACGGTGTGCAATGAACCACCCCTTTTTCTGCAGCCAGCGCAGCCATCTCAGCAGCATCACCGTAAGTCAGCGCCAACGGCTTTTCGCATAGCACATGTATACCCGCGTCCAGGGCCCGCATCGTAATCGGGTAGTGGGTCTCATGGCCCGACGCCACCACCAAGGCCTCGATCTCACCGCTACTAATCAGCGACTCGTAGCTCGTATATACCTGAGGAATGCTCCAGCGCGCCGCAAAATCGTCTGCCCTCTCCCGGTTTCGGCCACACACCGCCACCACCTCTGCCCCCGGGTGGGCGTCCAGCGCCGGCAGATACATTGCGTCTGCCCACCAGCTCGTGCTGATGACTCCCACCCTTACCTTCTCAGACATATCGGAGTTCTCCCAAATCAGTTTGAAGGGGTTCGAATCTAATTGGGGCTACCCGATGCTCTCGTCGCACAGTGGCCGCACGTCCTCCCAAGCCCCACTCTCCCAGGAGCGCGTCATCGCCTCCTGCACTTCCGCCAGACGCAGCGCATCGGCAAAACTCGGAGACCGTTGCACGCCTCCCGCAATCGACATCAGGAAATTGTGCGCCTCAAGAACCTTTAGCTCCTCATAGCCCAGACCGATGCCGTCGCCAGGATTGAACCGGCCGTGGTTTGGGTAGGCAGGCCCGCCCAGCAACGTTGTATAACCGTCGTGCAGTCCGTCCGTCCCAGGCAGATATAGCTCCAGCTCGTTCATGCGCTCAAAGTTCCAATTGGCCGCGCCCGCAGTGCCGTTGACCTCAAATGACATTTCACATTTCGGCCCGAAGATCGCCCGGCAGGCCTCAAAGCTGCCCTGCACGCCGTTTTCAAACTCGACCAACGCACCAACATAATCTTCGTTTTCCACCTCGCCGGTCGGGTCGCCCTCCTTGCCGACCGAGAAGTGCGTTCCCTGCCCTGGCACTGGCAGTGGACGCTCCCTGATGAAGACATTCCGGCTGCTGACCAGGCGCTTTATTGGTCCGACAAGCATATGTGCCATATCAACCGTATGCGACATGATATCGCCCAGCACACCCAGGCCGGCCTCCTCTCTCTTGAAACGCCATGTCAACATGCCGTACGGATTGCTGCCGTACATGGCAAAGAATCGGCCCCGGTAATGGGTCAGGCGGCCCAACTTGCCAGCTTCAATCAGGTCTCGGCAATGCTGTACCATCGGCGCCCAGCGGTAGTTGAAGCCGACAAAACTCATTACCCCTGCCTCCCGCGCCATCCGTTCAATGGCGGCCGTCTCCTGCGGGCTGCGGCCGACCGGCTTTTCGCAGAAGACGTGCTTCCCGGCTGTAGTTACCGCCTCCACCATCTCTTTGTGCAGATAGTTAGGTGCGGCGATGTTGACGACATCTACGTCCTGGTGGGCGACGACCTCCTGCCAGTCGGTCGTGTACTCGGCGAACCCCAGCGTGTTTCTCGCCTCCTCCGCCCTGTGCGCAACGTCGTCGGCACAAATCACTAGACGCGCCCGCACATCGCTGTCGTGAAAGCGATCGTTCACCAGCCTGTAAGACCGGCTGTGGGCCGTACCCATCCAACCCATACCAATGACGCCAATTCCAATTTCTCGGGCCATGCCTTCCTCGCTTGCCTCAGGATGCACCAGTGCTGACAAGCCAAAACGGCCCCGCCGCCAATCTTATCCTCAAGACATTGCAAACGGTGGGGCCGTCATGATGCCAAACAATGCTGGCCGTTCCCGCCTAGAACTTCCGGCTCCATTCCTGCGGCCAGCGTTCCACCACGACCTTTGTTTGTGTGTAAAACTCGATCCCATGCCGGCTCTGAGCATGCAGATCGCCGAAGAAACTCTCGTTCCAGCCGCTGAACGGGAAAAATGCCATCGGGGCAGCCACACCGATGTTGATACCGATATTCCCTGCATCAACCTCGTGGCGGAACTGGCGCGCTACCGCGCCGCTGCTTGTGAACAGACAGGCCATGTTACCGTATGCGCTCACGCTGCGATCGTTGATTAGTGCGATGGCGTCCTCAATCGTATCGGCGTGCATCAGACTGAGCACCGGCCCGAAAATCTCGGTATGGGCGATCTCGCTGGTCGGCGCCACCGCGTCCAAAACTGTAGGGAAGACCCAGTAACCGTCTTCGTATCCGGAAACACTCTTCTGGCGGCCATCCACCAGCACCCGCGCCCCCTCCTGCGATCCCGCCTCGATCAGTCCCTCGATCCTCTGCTTGCTCTCTCGCGTTATGACCGGTCCCATCTCACTCGCACTGTCCATGCCATAGCCGACTGTGCGGCTGGCCGCCAGGTCCGCAATGCTTTCCGTGAAGGGGTCCTTCGCCTCGCCCACGGTCACCGCCACCGAGACCGCAAGGCAGCGCTGGCCGGCGCAGCCAAACGCCGAATCGCCCATAATCTGGGTCGTGGACCCGATATCGGCGTCCGGCATGATCACCACCGGATTCTTGGCCCCGCCCTGGCACTGCGCACGCTTGCCGTTCCCGGTGGCGCGGCTGTAGACATATTTCGCCACCGCGGTCGACCCCACAAAACTGATCGCGCGAATATCTGGATGATCCAGGATCGCGTTGACCGTGTCCGCGCCGCCGTTTACAAGCTGCACCACACCCGGCGGGAAGCCTGCCTCTTCGATCAACGCAAACAACTTCTGCGTCGTCATAGGCACCTTTTCGCTTGGCTTGAGAATGAAACAGTTGCCGGTCGCCACCGCGTATGGGAGAAACCACAGAGGGATCATACCGGGAAAGTTGAACGGCGTGATCGCCGCCACGACGCCCAGTGGCTGCCGCAGCATATGCTCGTCGATGCCGCTCGCAATGTCCTCGTTGTTCCACCCCTGGATCAGCGAGGGCGTCCCACAGGCGACCTCCACGTTCTCAATGCCCCGTCGCATCTCACCCACGCTCTCGGCAAACGTCTTACCGCACTCTTCGGTGATGACCCGCCCGATCTCCTCCAGATGCTCCTCAAGCAGCATCTTCAACCGGAACAGCGGCTGGACACGGTCTACAACCGGCGTCTCTCGCCACTCGGCGTAAGCTTTCAGCCCGGCCCGTGTCGCCGCATCCACCTCCGCAGCCGGCGACAGTCCGACAGTTGCAATCGCAGCGCCCGTGGCAGGGTTATGCACATCGAGCGAATCGCCCGCCCCGCTGCGCTGCCACTGGCCATTGACGTAGTTAAGCAGTTCCTGATTCTGTGTCATATCTCTTACCTCGCTTAGGAGAATATCTCGTCTAGCGCCACTTTGACTTCCAAGGTCGGGTCCACGACTTCGCCATCAATAAAGGTTTTCTGGTCCAGATCTGGCGTAAAGACTGCTATCTGCTTGAGAGGCGGCTGAACGAGCCAGACCGATGCTACACCAAAGCGGAAGTAGCCCTCGATCCTGGGAACGAATTCATCGACGCTTTGGGAAGGAGATACAATCTCTACCGTAGTGAGAGGAGCTTCTGCAACGGGCAATTCGTCATGTAGCCAATCTGGCTGTCGCAATTTGCAGATGGAAATATCGGGAGTCATAGGTGGTTCAGAGGCTAACGAGAGCTCACTCGCTATCAAGAATCGGTCTCGACAAGCGCCATTTAGGGCAACAATCAGTTTCGCCTGCACAACCCCGTGGTTGAAGCTCGGCATCGGCTTTCCTCGTTCTTTTTCGTAATCTTCCACCGTGTTCGACTTAGGTGGCAGCGACAACGCCATAGGATTTCTCCTGTTCCAAAACCTCGAACTGATTACATCCGAATCTGAGACTCCATCCCTCAGATGCAGAAGCGAACATCAGCAAAAGGGACGCGATCTTAAACCTTTCAATTTACTCAAATATAATACCGCTCCGCCACGCGCATCTCTTCCCACTCCTCCCGCGCCGCGTTGACCGCGTCCATCTCACTCACCTCGGCCACCGGTACATCCCACCAGCTGTATCCCGGAACGCCCAAATACCGGTCGTCCGGCACGTAAATGACTGTCGTTCTGTCGATCGACTTGGCGTCCTGCAAAGCCTGAACAACATCACTCACACTCTGGCAACGGATGACGTGACATCCCAGGCTTTCAGCGTTCGTCGCCAAATCCACCGGCAGCGCGTCCACATCATAGCCCGACTCGTCCGTCGGCAGGCCGTTATAGGATTCTCCGTTACGGTGTACTGCCTCCACCTCGTCGGGGAATATGTAGCGCGTGCCAAAACCCTCCTGGCCCAAAGAGCGACTGAGAGATCCTATCGAGCGAAAGCCTGTATTGTCCATCAGAATTACGGTAAGTTTGTACCCCTCCTGAATCGAAGTGATCAGGTCCGAGTTCATCATCAGATAGCTGCCGTCGCCGACCATGACATAGACCTCGCGATCCGGCTCCGCCATCTTGATGCCAAGCCCGCCCGCAATTTCATAGCCCATGCATGAGTAGCCGTACTCTAGGTGGTACTGCTTGCTATGCCGCGCCCGCCATAGCTTGTGCATGTCCCCGGGCAGACTGCCGGCCGCGCACACCATCACCGCGTCCGGGTCTCCCTGGTCGTTCACCGCACCGATTAGCGCACCTTGGTAGGGCAGTCCGCTCTCGGCCTCGTGCAAATCATAGTTGCGCTGCACCTCAGCTTCCCATTCGTCATGCAGCCTCTGCGCCTGCGCTACACTTTCGTCGCTGTTTCGGTACCCGGCCAGCGTTTCGCTCAACTCCTCAAGCGTGACCCGCGCATCGCCCACCAGCGGAATCGCGCAATGCTTGTACGCGTCAAACTCGGCTACATTGATGTTCACGAACCGGACGTCCGGGTGCTTGAACGCCGTCTTGCTCGACGTGGTAAAGTCGCTGTAGCGCGTACCGATACCGATCACAACATCGGCCTCGTCAGCCACCTGCTCGGCCGCAAAAGTGCCTGTTGCGCCCGCCGCCCCCAACTGCAGCGGGTGGTCGTATGGCAAGCTGCCCTTACCTGCCATAGTCTCAGCAACTGGAATCCCAAAACGGTCCACAAACTCCCTCAGTGCTCCCGTAGCCTCGCTGTAAAGCACGCCCCCACCCGCGATAATCAGCGGCTTCTTCGCCGCCCGAATCGCCGTCGCCGCCCGCTGCAACGCGCCCAGGTCCGGCCGGTTGCGCGGGACAGACCACACGCGCTTTTCAAAAAGAGCTGCAGGGTAGTCAAACGCCTCGGTCTGCACATCCTGTGGAATCGAGAGCGTTACCGCACCTGTGTCCGCAGGGCTCGTGAGAATGCGCATCGCCTCGATCAGTGAGGTGGTCAGTTGGTCCGCACGGTTAATCCGATCCCAATACCTGCTGACCGGCCTAAAGCAGTCATTGACCGAAATATCCTGACTGTGCTCCGACTCCAGCTGCTGCAGCACCGGCGCAACGTTTCGCCGCGCGAAAATATCGCCCGGCAATAGCAACACAGGCAACCGGTTAATCGTAGCCGTCGCCGCGCCGGAAACCATATTGGTTGCGCCTGGACCGATCGAGCTTGTGCATGCCAGCGTCTGCATCCGGTTGCTGTGCTTGGCGTATGCCGCAGCAGTATGCACCATCGCCTGCTCGTTCCGCGTTTGATAATAGCGAAAGTCCGGGTACTGCTGCAGGGCCTGTCCCATCCCGGCTACGTTGCCGTGGCCAAAAATACCGAAACAACCGCCGAAGAAGGGCTGTTCCACGCCATCCCGCTCACTGTACTGGTTCTTCAAAAACCGTACAATAGCCTGCGCCATGGTCAATCGTTCAGTGTCCATTTTTTTCCTCAAGTATGCTTCTCTAGCTGGATTTTTGGAGCAGACGCACGCCAAGCCCAAAGAAGTCCGGCCTGTCTACCCGTAGATAGCAGGTCTGTCCGGAAGTTTGACGGTTATTGGCTGGTTTCGAAGACCAGATTCAATGCAAGCATCGGCCACGAGTATCGACACATAACCGTCCCACGTGCTCGGTCCTGTCGCCTCGCCGTCCAGGACCGACTGCACCCACGCCTGTATCTCATTGATATAGGCCGTGTTAAATCGCTGCAGCCAGTCCTCCTCTACCCACTGCCCGCTCGCATTACTGTGCCGCACCACCGGGCTCTGTAGAGGACTCGTATGTACCGCGCCCGTTTCACCGGTTATACTCACCTCGATCTCATAGCCGTAACCGGAATCCGCGTTGCATTCAAGCCCGCCCAGCGCGCCGCCGGCAAACTGCAGCTGGACCATGACATAGCGTGCGCTGTCCGGGAGTTCCGATGAAAATGGAATATAGGAGGTGTGGACCCCAACGATCTCATCCGCCATCATCCAGCGCGCCGAGTGAATGTCATGGATGAGAGAGCCCGTTATGACATCCCCAAGAGAGGGAGCGCCATCGCTGGAGGGGTTGATGTGAACGCTTCGGAAAACAAGAGCATTTCCCTGCGCCCCGCTGTCGCTCACCCGTTTCACGGCGACATGTGCTGGGTCATATTGCCGCATGAGGCCTACCTGCACAAGCCGCCGACCGCCCTCAACCTCGGCACCGACGACTTCCGCGGCCTCGGCGCCCCCGGTCGCCAGCGGCTTCTCACACAGGATCGGTTTTCCCGCTGCAATGCAAGCCCTCGTTAACTCTGCATGGAACTGGTTCGGCGCCGCAATCACCACTGCTTCAACTTCCGGTGCCGCAATGAGTTGCTCGGCGTCATCGTAGATCCGAGCACCCCCGCACCGCGCCGCAATCTCCGCAGCGCGTGCCGAATCCACGTCCATGATTGCTGTGACTTCAGCCGCCGCAACCATGTAGGTCAGATTCGAGGCGTGCCGGGCCCCCATACCGCCTGTTCCAATGATGCCGACATTAACCGTTCGGTTCACCCCTACCCCTCTTTCGCTGGATCTTGTCCGCCCGGTCCTGCCGAAACACCCTTTACCACGAGTCGCTCTTTGACCCAATTCTCCAGTAAGGGTCGTCCAAAGGAGGCGGCTTCGACACCGGCCCCGCGCCCCGAACCGACTGATCAAAGTCAATCAAGCTGCCCGTCATCATTCCCGACTCGTCCGACGCCAGAAAAGCGATCGACCGCGCCACTTCATCCGTCTTGAGCAGGCGCCCAAATGGCTGCTCTGCTTCCGCCTTCTCCAGCCAGTCTTCGCCGTCCGAGTGAAACGTGCGTTGTATGAAATCTTCCGCTGGCGAATCCATCCATCCCACGGCTATCGCGTTCGCACGGATCCCGTAACGCATGACCGCAAAAGCGACATTCTTGGTCATCGCGTTCAACGCGCTCTTGGAGGCCGTATAAGGAAGTAGGAACTGCTCGCTGCCGAAAGAGGCCACACTGGAGATATTGACGATCGACCCGCCGTTTCCTTCCCGCCGCATCAGCTTGCAAGCATCCTGCATGAGCAGGAACGGCGCCCTAGAATTGACGGCGATAATCCTGTCAAACAGTTCAGGTGTCGTATCCCAGATATTTCCCCGTACCGTTAACGCGGCGCAATTGACGAGCACGTGTACAGCACCAAACCGTTCATCTGCAGCTGCGACGATAGCGCGGCACGCTTCAACGTCTGCCAGGTCTGCTTGCACAAAATGGGCCTCGCATCCCCCTGCCCGCAGGTTGGCCGCAACCGCATTGCCCCGTTCAGCATTCCGGCCGCTGACGATAATCCCCGCCGCGCCCCGCTCTGCAAAAAGCCGCACGGCCGCCTCACCAAGCCCTTGCGTGCTGCCCGTGACGACCGCGAACTTGCCCCGCAAAGAACTCGGATCTGTAGTCATCTCTGTTGTCACCTGTTTTTTTTCCGATATCGAGAATTCAGTGAGGCCTGCTTCACAGTGCTTAGCGAATTTCGCGGAGCGCCAGCTACCAATTCAACTCATTACCCAAAAAAGTGCGGTTGCGTTTCGCGCTCTCCATCGCGTCAACGCCCATCTCGGGCAGAATGTCCTGCTCTACCGTTCCCCAGCCATCAAACTCGACCTCGTGTAGGATCCGGTTGATGCCATGCCAGTCAATAGTCCCCTGGCCCAATTCAGGGAATACCCCGGAGCTGACCCCGTCATAATAGTCGCCCCCGCGCCCGATCACTTCATCGCGGGCAATTCCATTACACTCTTTAATGTGCAAATACCACGCGCGATCTCGCCACTTGTCGAGCACAGCAACCGGGTCGCCGCCCCCATACGAAATGTGCGCCATGTCAAAGCAGAGGCCGACCAGCTCGGGGTCAGTACGCTCCAGAAGCGCATCGATTTCGAAATCGGTTTCCAGGTAACCGCCGACATGCGGATGAGCCGCGCTCCTCATGCCTAACTCTTCGTAGACCATTTTGGCAAAGGCGTCGACGTTCTCGGCAGCCCGGTCCCACTCCGCACTGCTGAGCGAGTCCTCCCTCCGTATCCGCCCGGCGCGCGCCGCTCGACCCTCTACCACGAAAAGCACGTCCGACAGGACAATGTACTGACAGCCCATCGCCGAAAGCACCTGTGCCGTCTCCAACGCCTCCCGGTAGACCGTTTCGTCCTCTCTCCCGGCCACGAAGTTGAAAATCGTGAAGGCCGACGTCAACGTCAGCCCGCGCCGCTGAAGGTCGTCGCGCAGCTTCGGAATATCGAAGGGCAGGTAGCCGTACGGCCCTAACTCTGTTCCCACATAGCCGGCCTCCTGAATCTCATCAAGGACTTGGCAGTATGGAGGAACATTCGGCGTGTCTTTCATCAAGACGCCCCAGGAAACAGGGGCTGTTGCAATTCGTACTTGCATAGTGGATTCCTGGAATTGGAGTGTCGAAGTACAGTTAGTTGCCAGACAGATTAACTGTCCGTTGGCGGCGGATGACGTCATCCACCCCCTGCAATGTCAACTTGCTTGTGAACTCAAATACTGCGGACCTTTCAAACATTAGAGAAAGTGCACTCCAACCTTCAATCGCCACCCGGTATTGCCCGCTAAAATCCGCCCCGCTCTTCCACAAACGCTATCACCTCATCGTAGGTGGGCATGAAGTTCGCGCAACCGTGCGCCAGCACCACTATCGCACCGCACGCATTTCCCAGCCGCGCCGAACGCTGCCAGCCCCAGTCGTTGACAAAGCCGTAGATAAAGCCGGCCCCGAACGCATCGCCCGCCCCAAGTATATTGTAAATCTCAACCGGAAATCCCGGTGCCTCAAGGACTTCCCCATCCGCCAGATGCACCCGCGAGCCAAGCGCACCCACCTTTTCAACAACCGCCTGCGGCCCCAGTTGCAGAAGCCAACCGATTGCCGACTTCACATCCCCCTCAACTTTCGCATCCGAAACCTGCGAGTGTGTCAAGGACATCTGGCTGGCATCGCTCAGCACAGCCGCGTTGATCTCGTCTTCGGTGCCTATGACGACGTCAACATTGGGAAGCACCGAACGCGCGACCACACCGAATGCCCGCGGGTCATGCCACTGATCCGGCCGAAAATCAAGGTCGAAAATGACCGTAGTACCCACCTGCTGTGAATACTCCGCGCCAAACATCGTAGAGCTCCGGCTGGGCTCCTTGCTCAGGTTCGTACCGGCAAACTGAAATACCTTCGCATCGGCAACTGGCGCTGCCAGCACGTCGTCAATCGTCAACTCAATGTCGGCGCAGTTTTCCCGGTAATAGACCAGCGGAAATCTGTCCGGCGGCTCGATACCTAGCACAACCGCGCTTGTTCGGTGACCCGGCTTGCGCGGGCTGAAACTGAAATCGACGCCCTCCTTCTCCAGAAAGTCGGCGATGAAATCACCCACTGGGTCCTCACCCAAACCGGTAACGAGCGCCGTCTTCAGGCCCAGGCGGGCCCCGCCCACACTGATGTTTGTCGGAGAACCGCCTACATAGGCCGCAAAGCTGCCGATTTCGGAAAATGGCGCGCCGACGTCGTTGCTGTAAAGGTCGATCGAGGAACGCCCCATATGCAGGGAGTCGAAACTTCTTGCTTCGTTTTCCGTTGTCATGTTCCTTGTTTCCTATGGCCGCATACGGCGCGGGTGCCGAATGCTTCAGCTGTAGTCGGCCCGGCATTTCTCAGTACAGAGGCAGTCGTTCATCCACGCCGGTGTACTTCTCCTTCACCCACCCGTAATTGGGATCTTCCTGGTTGGCCAGACTCTGCGCGCTGCCCGCCAGCACATTCAGATAGTACGTGGTATAACCCGGCATGCTGACCACAGGATGGTAGCCCTCCGGCACCAGCACAGCCTCATTGTGGCCCACCCGCACCAGCGCATCAATCGGATTGCCCGCAGCGTGCATGGGCGAATTCTCGTCTGTATACACCCTCTGATACGCAAAACCTTCTGGCCGGTCAATATGATAGAAGTAGACCTCCTCCAGATCGGCCTCGACCAACTCACCCGACTCGTCCTCTATATGCACGTCGTGCTTGTGCGGAGGGTAGCTGCTCCAATTGCCGCTCGGCGTGTAAACCTCGACGAGCACGATCCTGTGCACCGGCGAGCCGGGAGGCAGCAGGTCATTGATCTGACGGCTCACGTTGTCGCCACCGCGAATACTGATAGCGACGTCCTCCGGCCGGATAAACCACGGTTCATGATCCTCGGTCGTCGGCACCCAAGTGACCGCAAACTCGCCCGCCTCCTCTGCAGTAACCGTCAGACTGGTCCGACGCGGCAGATAAAGAGCATGGGCCCCACCCGCGAAAACATCAGGCCGCCCGCCAATCCCTGCCCAAGAGCCTCTGCTGCTGCTAATACTGTAACGTCCGGTTAAGTTGACAAACGCGAACTCGTGTTCTCCAGTGTCGAAGGACCATTCTCCCCCTTCGTCCAGTCGCCTCGCCTGGAAAGAAATATATTCCCAGCCGGCGCCTTCGGGAGTGACCGAAAGGATCAGGCCCGGCTCCTTGCCATCCTTTTCCTCTCCTATCAGGACATTTTCTGCCGTGTAAATCATTATCGTCTTCTTTCTTCAATTCGGCTGTACTTGTCGACCAATGGACTCACTGCCTACTCTTTCCTCGTCATGGCAAAGCGACCAAAACCAAGCGGCTCCGTAGGATGGCCCAACTGTGCCAATACCGGTGTCATCTGACTGCGATGTTCGGTGGCGTGATTGAATACGTGGCACAGCACGTCATCCACTCTCAATACATATGCCGTGCCTTCTATGTTGCGGTACTCAAGAGAATCATTGAACCTGCTCTCCGTCAACGTGCCCAGAAAATCCCCCCACGCTTCCCACAGGGGCACCCACGCCGCCCGAAGCTCGTCAAATGAGGAAAACTCAGAGGCTCCAGGTAATATTGAAGGGCTAGTTCCCTCCAGTCGTTGCAGCCACACCAGCTCAGCACCGTACCCGTGAGCCGTCAAACCATGCAGCGACTGCCAGAAAAAAGGGCGTTCCGCGAAATAATCCTCTTCCGAAAGCGCATCCAAGCTCGGAAAGACCCTCCGCCAGGCCCACTTGTTGTATTCAAATAGCCTGCTTACCGACTGAACAGACATCTGTCTCATCCTCTCAGAGCATGGCTGCAAGTCGCGTTCAGTTGCAGCTTCTATGCACCGTTCCGCCGACTGATATGTTGATAAATGTGGGGCATGGGGCTAGCTTGGCCCGCCCCGTTCCCACATGGCCGGTGCCTGCAGCAACCACAGGGAACTTATAGCACGCTGGGGTTGAAAAGTCAACCATTTACGTGCGTTTCGGAGTCAGAAAAAAGGCCAGAAGTTCCCCCTTCCCAGAAGCTCCGGGACAGTGCCTCGGGGAAAAATCCCCGCGCGAAGACTGACTGCTTTCTGCAATGCGCTTTCAGTGAATGGAAAGCTTGTACGCGGCTCTTTGTCCGCAGTTCAGGGAATTGGCGGCCAGGCCAAGTGTACGGTGCTCACCCACTCTCGGTTATGGCAAAATAGGCATAATCGAGAGGCTCAGTCGGATGCCCCAGCCGAGCCAGCACCGGTGTCATCTGGCTCCTGTGCTCAGTACCGTGATTCATGACATGCCGCAACACGTCGTCCAACAAGATACTGATTTCTTCACCCGCGTCACTACGATACACGACTGCGCTGGTTAGCGCGCTCGGTGTCAGCGAGCCGAGATACTCCTGCCACGCATCCCACAGAGGTCCCCAGGAATCCAGTAATACCTCGAACGTTGGAAACTCCTCTGCCGTCGCCGGTTGCGGCGAGGTGCCATCTCGTGACCGGAGCAGCCAATTCCTCTCAGAACTGAATCCGTGGACAGCCAGACCATGAAGAGAGTGCCAGAAAAAGGGGCGTTCAGCGAAGTATTCCTCCTCCGGAAGCCCCGCTAAACTAGGGAATACCCGATTCCAGGCCCACATGTTGTAGGCGAATTGTCTTTCTGCAGACTGAACTGACATTTTCGCGGTCCTCTCAGAAAATTGGTTTTGGCATGAAATCGAATCCCGTTTTTCTACTCTGCTGCACCGACAGAGTCCAAGAAGAATTGCCGGGCATGCACGATGCCCTGGCACGCTTTTCGCTCACCTGCTCGGCGCCCAAAACGTCCGCCGTGCTCTCTTAGCTTGCGAGAGCAGTGTAATCTGTCGCTGCGAAAGCCCTTCCGTCAGTCCGGATGCCACACACTTCCCGTTCGCGGCAACACCGAGAGGGGGCCGGAACCCGCTTGGACACTGCTCACACGCAGAAAGTCAACCGCCTGCTTCAATACACTCTCTGGGGACAGAAGGCTGGTGTCGATCAATAAGTCAGCATGACTGCGCGCATGTGCCAGCCGTTTCAGTTCTGTCCTGCGCCAGGGCTCGTCCCAGCTTACATCAGGACGTCGCTCACCCTGCGCTGTTAAGTCTGCCTCCAAAAAAATCAGCCAGTTGGGCGGCCGGATTCGCTGCCACATGTCTGGCACCTGGCTGTGCTCTTGGGCGACCGGGCGGGCGTTAAAGCCCAACTCCCTCAGCCCGGCCACAAGCGTTGACTTGCCGGCCGCGCTTACACCTACGATTTTGACAAGGTCCAGGTTCACTTGCGCCGCCCCCGTTGGCGGTCAGAGAGAATTACATTTGTGTCCCGTACCCGCATCGAACCGCTACACGGGCAGGGAAATCTCCATTCGGCGGACTTTCTGATCCCTCTGATGCGTTCCAACTCTGATGACAAGGACTGTCGAGTCGTCTTTGGGCCGTCCTTTATCCAGTTCCAGCGCAGAATCAAGGACGCGATCGGCAATCCCTTTGGCGCTGCATTCCCCCCCAGAAGCGCCGTTTCCCGCCTGGCTCGATTCGTTTAAACTGGCCGCCCCGGCCACATCCATCGCGCCGCCGCTGCGGTGCCCAGCGCTCCAGATCCCATCGGTAAACACGACAGCGGTCAAACCAGGCGCGAGCGGAAGTTCAACGATATTCGGCTTCGTATTGCGATAAATGCCAATTGCATCGCACTGGTCGTCCAGCCACTCCGTCGCGCCATTCCTCTTCACCAACACAGGACAACGGCTGTTGCGGCTGAGTACAAGCGTCTCCGTGACCAAATCTACGCTCGCGATGACCAGCTCCGCGCTGACCTTCCCCCCCCGATTTGTTCGCAAATAATCATGCGTGGCACGCGCCACCGCGCCGTCCCGCACCCCCTCGGCAATCAAGCTCATCGCCTTCCGGGCCACCACATTGCTGATCGCCTTCGCGCTGCGTCCACTCCTCTGACCGTCCGAAACGATTATGCTGATCCCTCCGTGAGGACGTTCAACGACCTCAACGGTATCCCCGCTTTCACTGGACGCGTACTTTGACACTTTGGCTACCGCGATCTGGATCTCAATGCCGTTCATTGCTTGGCGCGGCCTCACTGTAGAGGAGAGTCTCTTCACCGTTGATTACTGCCATTGAAAAAAACGCTGATGAGAAAGAAAAGCAGTCCATTCATTCCCACTCAGTCAAAAATCAACGCAAGTTTCCCATTTGCCCGCCATCAAAACACAGCAGCAGCAATATGTCAATCGAAAAGGGAAAAAGGACCCAGGAAGTTTTGACACGGAGAGAACTGTCAATGATAATTCCTCCAATCCGCCACAGGAGCAAAGCCCATGAAAATCACCCGTATCGACACGCACTTGACCGAACTGGCCAATCGCTCGATCCCCTACGTCGTCGTCCATACCGACGAGGGTATCCACGGAGTTGGCGAGCCCTTCTCGTGCGGCCCCGACGGCGCCACCGTCGCTGCTATCCACGACTTCGCAGAATGGCTCACCGGTCGCGATCCGCGCGACATCGAAGGACTGTACCATCTCATGTACGCCGGGGGCCGATTTCCCGGCGGCTCGGTCGTCAACGCCGCCATCAGCGGCATCGAACACGCCCTCTGGGACATCGCCGGCAAGGCGGCCGGCCTGCCCGTATACAGGCTCGTTGGCGGCAAAGCCCGCAACCGTGTCCGGGTCTACCAGAGCATCGGCGGCGATACACCGGAGGAGGCTGCCGAGGATGCCATCCGTCTCATCCAAACCTACGGCTACACCGCCTTGAAAATGGGCCCCCTGCCCACCGGATGGCACCAGATGCCCTGGAATCGCGCCCTGCGCGAGACCGAGCGACGCGTAGCAGCTGTGCGCGACGCGGTCGGACCGGACATCGACATCGGCCTCGATCCGCACGCCCGCATCCTCGAGATCGGCCGCGCAGCCCAACTATGCGAGGTAGTGGCGCCCTATCGCCCCTTCTTCGTCGAAGAGCCCCTGCGGCCCGAGAACTATGAGGCTCTCGCAAAACTCAGCAATAAGGTGAACGTTCCCATCGCCACCGGCGAAATGCTCTACAGCCGCCATGAATTCCGCGAGCTGCTTGGTTACCACGCCGTAGACATCATCCAACCCGATATCTGCATCACAGGCGGCCTCTGGGAGATGAAGAAGATAGCCTCCATGGCAGAAGTTCACTACGCCAGCGTCGCCCCCCACAATCCGTGCGGACCTATCGCGACGGCGGTAAACGTCCACTTCGCCGCCAGCACCTCGAACTTCATGATACTGGAGTACAAAGCCGATGAAGGACGCCGCGCCGAAATCGTGGACGAACCCATAAAACTGATGGACGGCTACCTGGAGCTGCCCGATCGGCCCGGCCTCGGCATCGACCTGAACCTGGATGCCCTCGCCGCGCACCCCGGCCGCTCCTGGCACAGGCCGTTCCTCATCCGCCCGGACGGCTCTCTGGCCTACCAGTAGACTAATTCTCTTGCCGAAATTGCAACTGGATTGCTGAACTGCTTTGCGTGATGCCCTTCCATCAAGTATGCTGTCGGGGAGAACGCTTGTGCGAGTATTTGCTACGGCCACTACATTGGAGTCTGAAAGAAGTGGCCGCTAGTCTGTCAGAACTCGGGAAATGACAATTACCACTATCAATACCATTGAAGACCTCGTACGGATCATGGACGAACACCCCGATTGGGTCGAGGCCATGCGCGTCAGGCTACTTTCAAGAGAAGTCCTTGAACTGCCCCAAACGATCGCAATTCTAGCCGAAACCGTGGAAAGTTTCGCCGCCTCCACCGACAAACGCTTGGACAATATCGAAGCTGGCTTGGCGCAACATGAAGTCAGGTTCGACGCCGTAGACGCCAGGTTCGACGCCGTAGACGCCAGGTTCGACGCCGTAGACGCCAGGTTCGACGCCGTGGACGCCAGACTTGATACGGTTGATTCCAGATTCGATGCGGCTGACTCCAGATTCGATTCAGTGGAAAACAGTATCCAGAAACTTCGAACTGAAATAGCCCCAATTACGGCGGCTCACGCTCGAAATGCCGCCACAGAAGATGCCGCTGTAATTGCCGGCGACCTCGGACTTAAGCGCACTAAGACTCTGACAAGAGACGAGCTCTGGGAAATTGCCGAAACCGCCGACACTTCGGACTTTCCCACCAACCAATTGAAGAGCTTCCGCCGCGCCGATCTCATCTTGGAAGCCACCAACCAAATTGGAGAGTCATGCTACATCGCTGTCGAAATCTCCTTTACTGCCAATGGCAGAGACACGGACAGGGCGATTCGCAACGCCGAATTCCTGGAGCGATTTACTGGAAGGCGCTCAATTGCCGCCGTAGCTGGTCTCTATAAGGACAGCCGGATTCGCGAGGCCCTGGAATCCGGCTCTGTGTTCTGGCACCAGCTTGACCCAGAGCAACTTGAAGTCGAATAACGGTTCTCAAAGGAATCTTCTGGCTGCCACCTATTCGCAGCATCAACCAACCAACCTTTGTCCACAAAGTTCAAGGGCTAGAGCATCTGCCTTTCAATTGGATGCAGAAATGCCCGCAGACGCCAAGGAACGGATTCATGCACGCGATCGAAGTCGAACAGACACCTTCTGGCCATCAACTCGTATGGAGAGCGGTGGAAGACCCGGTTATGCAGGCGGGCGAAGTCCTCGTCTCCATCCACGCGACGACACTCAACCGCGCCGACCTCTCACAGGCAGAAGGAAACTACCCGCCTCCCCCCGGCGCGCCCAACATAATGGGTCTGGACATGGCCGGAGAGATCCTGGAGGTCGGAGTTGACGTCGAAGGCTGGCAAGTCGGGGACAAAGCCTGTGCACTCCTCGCCGGCGGCGGATACGCCGAACGAGTAGCCGTGGATCAACGGCTTCTGATCCCGATCCCGCATGGCTGGTCCTACCTCGAAGCCGCCTGTCTGCCAGAGGTCTACCTAACCGCCTACGTCAATATCTTCATGGAAGCCGGCTTCCAGCCAGGGGAGACCATCCTCATCCATGGCGGCGCAAGCGGGGTAGGAACAGCGGCTATTCAGATCGCGAAAGGTGCAGGAGGTCGCGTCATCACAACTGCTGGGCGCTCCGACAAAGTGGAAACCTGCTTGAACCAGGGCGCGGATCTGGCCATCAACTATCGGACCGAGGATTTTGTCGTCCGCACGCTGGAGTACACAGAAGGAGAGGGAGTCGACGTCATCCTAGACATGGTAGGTGCGGAGTACCTGGAACGCAACATCAGCCTCCTGAAAGTAAGAGGCCGACTCGTATTTATAGCCACTCTCGGGGGCGCAGAGGCAACGGTGGACATCAGGCAACTGATGGGCAAACGCGCCCGTCTGATTGGTTCTGTGCTCCGCGCACGGCCCGTCGCCGAAAAGCAAGAAATCATCAGACGTTTCCGACAACAGTTTTGGGCGCAGGTTGAAGAAGGTGCCATCAGACCCGTGATCGACGTTGTAATGCTCGTCGCCGACGCCCACGACGCTCACGAACGTATGCGAGCATACGAGAACATCGGCAAAATTGTGCTCAAAGTTCGCTGATCTCGTCCAATAGCCCAAGTACGGCCTTCTCTATCGAGGCCAGCCCGGCGCCTGCGTCCACTACATCCACGTCGTGAATCCTCCAATAACGGACGCGTTCTGCCCACTCGGGAAAGCGTACCGCCATCAGCGGTCGGTGCTCTACCTCATTCATCGCTACGGTCAACGAAGCTGCTTGTAAGTCGGTCGACTCCAGGTCCATTGGCAGACGTAGCGGTTCCCGCGGTTCCAAACCTAGCTCGCGCAGCCGGTTCAGCGCATCCCTTGACATGAATCCCAGATTATCCTGACTAGGTTGCAGCCCCCTGCTGCTCGCCTGCCAAGCCAGCTTTCGTCGACGCGCCTGTTCATTAAAGAAATGCTCGGCAAAACGACTGCGGTAATAGTTTCCGGTGCAAAGGAATAATACAGTGGCGGCCATCGCCCCCGCTCCTCCGTTCCCTAACCTTGATTCCGAAGAAATACCGCCTGATAACTGGTGCCGCCCGACCCCTCATTCTCGATCACCTCAAAGGACAGCACCTGAAAAAACTGTTCCAGAATCTGTTGCAGCTCGTCATTAGCATATAAGGCATAGAAGCGTTTGGGCTCGTAGAAGTCCTCTTCCCGTACGCCTTCCAAACTTCGACCTCCGTGCATAATAATGAATACCAGCCCTTCAGGCCTGACAACCCGCCGAATCTCCTGCAAAACGTCCGCGAAGTCCGCCTTCGGTACATGCAGAAGACAGTTCTGGGCAAACAAGCTGTCAAAGTGACCGTCTGCAAAATCCAGCCGCAAAAAATCCATCTCGTATGCTTCCAAACCCTTCTGCCGGCATAAACGAACCATCTCCGGAGAAAGATCCGAGCACACAACCTTCATCCCCGCCTCTTGGAAAAAGCGTCCTGCCTGCCCTGTCCCGGCACCTATCTCCAGAAGCGACTTCATGCCCTCGGCCTGCAAACTCTGCAAGAATTGCGACCACAACGCCTGCCTCCATGCCTGGACAGGTCTTCTATCGCGCTGTTCGGCCTGGGCATCGTATGCGCGCCTGAGCTCAGTGGTAACAGATTTATAGTCGGTCACCAAGCAATGCCCCTCGGGTCATTCTCAGATTGGGTGGGTCTGACCCAGTACAGACTGTTCGAAGAATCCAGGGCTGGGCTGAGCCAGCATCCGCGCCAGAGGCCGCAGCTCCATCCACCACTGCTCAAGAGGACGTTGATGAAACTCGTCCATCAGACGAGGAATCCGATACAACGGGGTGGCGTTGACAACACCTTCCTGAATCCCCAAACAGACGGCCCCTACCTCGGAATAGCCCCGCCGTCCCGGTCGGCTCGCCGTCTCCTCAATCCTCTGCACCGCCTCCCACGCTAGACGTGCTGCCAGAATGCGGTCATACGGCGACGGGTTACCGCCCTGTTGCAAGTGCCCAAGGATTGACTGACGCACCTCAAACAGGTCGCCTCCCTCTTCCTCGAAAAGCGCGGAGATGAAAGATGTAGTATAGAAGGAGTTGGCTGTCTCGTTCCGAATCATCAGCCCCAGACGCTTACCCTGCTGAAAACCCTGCTTCAACAGTTCGATGTCCCGTTCAAGGTCCTTGAGCGTGATCCCCTCCTCATGCAAATAAACACGCTCAGCCCCCGTCGCGATGGCACTCATCAGTGCCAGGTATCCGCAGTAACGGCCCATCACTTCTACGATAAAGCAGCGGTTCAAAGCCACCGCAGACTGCTTGATCTTGTCGACCACCTCAACAATGCTATTCAGAGCAGTGTCAGCGCCGATGCTCAACTCCGAGCCCGGCAAATTGTTGTTGATGCTCGCCGGAATGCAGATCAGCGGTATATCAAATGCAGGGAAGTTGTGCCGTTCTTCGTAGAGTCGATGGACCGCGTGATACCCAGCCCAGCCTCCAATCATGATTATTGCATCCACACGATGCTTCTCCAGCACCTGGGCCGCAGCATACAGCTCCGCGCCCTCAGGGGTCTTCCGGCTGCTCCCCAACTCCGAACCCCCGGTCGGCGCCCAACCGTTTACCGTCATCCAGTTCATCTCTTGAATGTCGTCTTCGATCAGGCCCCGGAAACCCCACTTGACGCCCAGCGGAATGTGGCCGTTGTCCTCCAGCATGCGCACGACCGCACGCGTTGCGGCGTTCATTCCCGGCGCCGGCGCCCCTCCCGTCATCACGGCAACCCGCAATCGACTCTTGTTTGGCTGCGGCGGGCGAGGGTTGGCCCGAATCAGAGTACGCAAAATGCGGAAGGAGTCCATGTAGGCCTTGCCCCGGTACTCCATCGCCTCATCAAATCTACATTCGTGGATGCAACTTCCTACCTTGTGCGTCTGTTCTACGCACTCCGTCAAGGAGCTGTGGACAATCTTATTGTTCTCGATGCCGATCAGTACGGCTTCGTCGCTTGGCTTTGCGTTCAGCACGGCTTCCGCCGCCGCAGCGCCCAGCAATGTTGCCAGGACCCGGTCAGAAGCACTGGGAGAACCGCCGCGTTGCACGTGACCAAGAACCGTAACCCGCGCCTCTTCGCCCAGATACTTGGTCAGCACCTCTTCAACATACGCGCTGGAAATCGGGTTGCCGTGACGGTCTTGCGCGCCTTCTGCCACCACAACAATGCTGTCCCGCCGGCCCATTTCACGGCCCTGCCGCAGAATCGAGCACATCCTCTCTTCCCACTCATCCAGATTGGGCGGGCTTTCAGGGATCAGCGCAAAGTCGGCTCCCGATGCAAGCGCGCCCATCAGCGCCAGATGGCCGCAATGATGACCCATCACCTCGACGACAAACGTGCGCTGGTGACTGGCCGCAGTGCTCGTGATGGCGTCAAGCGCTTCGGTGATGCGGTGAAGCGCCGAGTCCGTACCGATCGACAGGTCGGTTCCAAACATGTCATTGTCAATCGAACCCACCAGCCCTGCGACCGCAAGAAATCCAAACTCTTCTCTGACCGAAGGATCCAGGCGCCCCTCGGCCACCAGCTCCTCAAGCAGCGTGCACCACTCCTCCCGCAAGACCTGGGCGCCGGTCAAACTACCGTCGCCGCCGATCACAATCAGGCGGTTTATGCCATGCTTGAGCAGATTATGCACTGCCTCCTTGCGCCCCTCCCTCTTGAGAAATCCAGGGCTCCTGGCAGTACCCAGTAGAGTTCCCCCCTGTTGCAGCACGCCGCCAACCGAGTCCCAGTTGAAGGGGCGTATCAGGTTTCCTCCCTCGATCATGCCCTGAAACCCTTCGAATATCCCGAATACCTCCGCCCTCCGCTCCAGCGCCGCGCGCACGGCCGAACGCACAGCGGCATTCATGCCCTGCGCATCGCCTCCACTGGTGAGGACGCCAAGCCGAGCTGACTTTGCCATGCGCCGCCCTCCTATCGCGGCAGAACTACCTTCCTGCGCCGCCGCAAGGCGGCGCCTTCTGATATCCACAGATTATAGCATGTAGCAGGCCATTCTCGCATCTGGCTTTCCACACCCTGAGCTGGAGTCCGGATAAGGGGTGAACTTTCGTACACCTCTGGTAACGACCAACCCAAAGCCAGTTCGCGTCTCCAGCCAGGGCAAGCGCCGTCACCACTGGCCACTGACTACTGATCACTGACCACTGCAGTTCTGTGCGGTCGGGCCTTCGGCCCTCCCTTGTGCGGGGGGATTCCCCCCGCAACGCCCCCCTTACACCATGCCACGTTGGCGCCGCGTCGCCGGCGTACTGTCTATGCCACCTGTCGCCCACCCACGTCGTGCCCAGAAACCGTCCGCCGTGACCACGGTAGGGGCAGGCCTCGTGCCTGCCCACTTTCACCCCAAAAATAGGGCTGCACTCTTCCACACCCTGAGACTGGACCGCCGCCTATGAGAATCCCGCTACAGCAGGCGGACAATTTATCCGACTCAGAAAAACTGCAGAGTGAAGATAAGAACATTCACAGTTCCTCCCCCTGGCGTCACCCCGATTATGTCGTATGAGCCTTGCGCCCGACGGTTGGGGGCGCCCCGTAACCTGCTAACCTCACACTGCGAACGCCAAGGCAATCATCACCGAACAGGTTTAGTCCTGGCGCAGCCAATTCGATCGCCCAGTCAACTCCGCCGGCGCCCAGCAGGGCGTTTTCTCCGAGTTAGCTCCTGAACCTAGGACAGGCATCGCCTATCGGAAACAATGATTTGACCTCCACTCTTTGACAGATCAAGCCCAAAAAATGTAGACTAACAGATCAGAATCAGAATCGTGATTGGCTAGACGACTTCGAAGCTGAATGTCGGCGTTAAGCGTTCACCGGCGTATCAAGTCACTTGGGCGAGAGGTTTCGATTATGGCAGCCAGACGAAGAACATCATTCAAAATAGGAGTGACGGGCTTGGGCGAAAGGCAGGAGATCGCGCCGGGTCTCTTTATTAACACAGTCTATAGAGGCTGTACGCCAGGGTTCGTCGTCACCGAAGAGGGCCTGATCCTCATCGATACGCCCCTGATTCCCAAACAGGCCAAAGATTGGCGAGAACAGATCGAGGCGGAGGCCCCCGGCCTGCCCATCCTCTATGTGTTCAACACCGATCACCATCGCGGCCACGCCTTAGGCAACCAGTATTTTCTGCCCACGACCGTGATCGCCCACGAGCGCGCCTACAAGGAGATGTCAGGTTACACCGAAAACTTCAAAGAGCGCGTCTACAACAGCTTCAAAAGGGAACCGGAGATCCAGGAGCAACTGACCAATATCGAAATAATTCTCCCGAACGTTACCTTCACCGACAGCGCCCGCCTCAAATACGGCGGACGCGAAATACAGCTGATCTACGCCGGCGGCCATACGCCCGCCACCAGTATCGCCTGGCTGCCGGAAGAGAAAATCGCCTTCGTTGGCGACATCCTCTGGGTGGACCAGCATCCCTACATGGCCCAAGCCGATTCTCTCGAGTGGATAGATGCGCTGCGCCGAATTCGAACCCTCGGCGCCGAACGTTTGGTGCCCGGTCACGGCCCAGTCTGCCAACCCGAAGACACCTTCCGGGTCGAAGAGTACATACTGTTCAAACGTGAACGAGTACGCGACTACTACCGCGCCGGCAAGACCAAGAATGAAGCAAAGAGCGGGTTGGTCGGCGAAATGTTGGAGCTGTTCCCCGTCCCCCTCGAACGCAAAGCCAAAATTGAAAGCCAGATAAAGTCCGGCATCAATCGCGTCTACCGCGAAATCCAGCGGGAAGAGGAATTGGCCGGATTCGAGCCGGGTAACGGGCTGCTGTCACCGACGCCAAACGGAGAACACGCCCTTCACGAGCCCCAGGCCGAAGCGAACCTGATTCCGACCCCTGTCGCGGTGGAGGCCAGTCAGTAGTGGCCTATTCGGTTCGCGAAGAGCGCCAGAGCCTCGCCGTAAGTCTGCGCGAAGACCTCGGTGAAGCGGAACGGAAAATCGTTCAGCTGCGCCGTGACAATGTAGAACAGTTCCTGCAACTGCTGGACCGCATTGAACAGCGATTCCTCGAGTTGGAGTCGAACGGCCTTGACCTGCGGACCGAATACACCCGGTGGGGCAGCCTGCATAGCAAGGTGAGGCGAGAGGCAAGCCGGATCGTTCGCGTAATAACCCTAGCCGGTGGTCTGGAGCACCTGCGTCAGGCAAACCAGCCGGCAGAAGGGTTCTGGTGGCATCTGGACGATGTCGTGGCCGCAGCCCGCCGTCGTTTAGTGCGGCGATTGGGCATCTCCCTCGGCTCTATCGCCGCAGTTCTGGCGATAGTCTGGATCCTTCTCACCTTCGTCTTTCCCCCCGATCCAAATACCGTCATTGCCTCGGAAGCAATCTCCACGTTGCAGCAACTGGCCTTTGAGGGCCGTTGGGAAGAGGCCTTGGCCGTTATCGAAGATGCCATGGCTCAACTTACCCAGCCGGATGCTGAACTCCTGATCTGGGAAGGAGTAATTCGCAGCAAATTGGGCCAGGATGAACGCGCTAAGGAGGCCCTCGCCGAAGCGAAATCCCTCGTGCCCGCCGGTCAGCTTGTGGCCTATTGGTGGTCGCTTGGCTCTGTTCAGCTCTCGGTTGGCGATGTGGAGGATGCCCGTACCGCCGGTTTCGAAGCCATAACATTGGACGACTCCGATCCCCAGGGCTACTTTCTTCTGGCCAGTGTGGCCGAGGTTATAGGTGACACGGTCTGCGCCGTTGACCTCTTCGAAGAAACCTTCCAGCTGGCAGCCGACAGCAACCCTCAATTGGCCGTTATAGCCCGCGTACGCATGGGCAACCTGCTTCAAAGGCCCGCGAACCTGCCGCTCTTAGGCGACGCCGAGGCGGATGATGCTAACGAGGAAGGAGGCGAAAACAGCCAACAGGCCCAAGATTCCGATACCGGCCTGCCCGAATCCTGCGCCGGACTCTAGCCCCTCGACTTTAAAGCCAAATCAGGCCGTCTCCACCTGTTTCCTGCCAGAGTTTTCCTCCCGGCAGAAGATCTTGTAAAATGGGCCAGCGTCGGTAAGGTCCCAATACGCCCCCTTAGCTCAGAGGATAGAGCAACGGACTTCTAATCCGTCGGTCGTAGGTTCGACTCCTACAGGGGGTGCCTGAACATCCTTGATTCGCCAAGTTTGCGCTAGCGCCGTGAGCATGAGAGGTATAGCACAGACGGACCATTTGCTCCCCGCAAGCCCCAAGGTAAACCAACCCAGGTAACGAAAACTCCGCCATTGGTCTTGAAGACGTGGCGGAGTTTTTTGCCGCAATTTGGTTGGTTATTTCTCTGAGAATTCTGGTTTCGCGTTTGAATCAAACTTTCGCAAAACCGGCTGCGAGGTCTTCAGGATAGCAGAACTCCCCGCCCAGTTTCTCTTTTGCCGGCCATCCCGCATATCTTCCGCCAATTGGGACTCCTCTTCATCCCATCGGCGGATAGGAAATACAGATTCGGTCCCCTCTGATAGTTACAACTGCCTGCGATTCTAGAGCCCGCCGATAGGAATCGAATACTTGGCCCATCAACTCAATCCGCTGGTCCGACGAAAATCAGGGAGTCGAACTAGCCCTGCATGGGGAGCTCAGCCCAAGCAAATGAGCTCCCCAAATCGGTATCAACTGTTATAAGGGTTCAGTTTTCGCTTTCGGCACGCTCAAACAAGGTACGGTCTCCAGGATCTGGGCCCAGTTGTCGCGCGCTGACTCGCCCTGACGCTAGATGGATCACGGACCGGATTGAGATACGACGGCACGCTAACCAACCCGATCCCGCACCGACCCCTTCTCCGCGATCGCCTCCAACGGATCCTTCTCATTGATGGCAGTTAGCCCTGGCTTGCCAGCCTGAATGTAAGGGAACGTCGGGCCGGCCGACGGTGCAGCCCAGTGCACACCGTTCGCAATGACCTGGCGCACTATGTCCATGTGAAATATCGGGTAAGTCTCGTGTCCCGGTCGGAAATAAAAAATCTTCCCGTTGCCGCGATGAAAACAGGCGCCGCTGCGGAACACATTGCCCCCCTCGAACCAGCTCACAAACACCAGGTCATCAGGCGGCGGAATATCGAACAACTCCCCATACATCTCGCACTCTTCAATCTCAAAAAAGGGCGGCAACCCCTGCGCGATCGGGTGGGATGGCTTGACGACCCAGATGCGCTCCTTCTCGTCCGCCTCGCGCCAGCGTAGACTGCACGTCGTACCCATCAGGCTGCGAAAAATCTTCGAGAAATGACCCGAGTGCAACACCACCAGTCCCATTCCCTCCAGAACCCGTCTCTTGACCCGCTCGACGATCTCATCGTTAACCTGTAAATGAGCGCGGTGACCCCACCAGGTTAACACGTCCGTATCCGCCAGAACTTCATCCGTCAGACCGTGCTCCGGCTCATCCAGCGTAGCCGAACGCACGGAACTGAATCCGTGCAAACGAAGCCCTTCGGCAATCGCGCCGTGAATCCCATCCGGATAGATCCCGCCAATGAACTCGTTTATCTTCTCGTGTTGAAACTCGTTCCAGACCGTTACGCGAATGTCACCCATCCTGTCTCCTCCATCTGCTGAGTACTTAACAAGGCAAATGGGACGCACGAAACATGGCGCGGCCCCCTGTCCTCTCTCTCCTTACCCTTCGAAAATCGCTAACTGCCAACCGTCACCGGCCTTCCACCCTGGCCGGCCGACTCCTTGATCGCATCCCACAGGCGCGCCATCCGCAGACCGATCTCCGGTGGGCAGGGGTTCTCAATCTCGCCGGCCCGCACGCGCAAAAACTGCTGCCATGTGCCAAGCGATTCGGGCAAATCTACCGGCGTCAACGCTTCATCCTCCATCTCCTGAACCAGAAGCCGCTCCCCCCAAATCCCCGTCTGCAGCATCCCCTCCTCGCACATCACGCGAACGTCCGAGCCGATACCGCACTTTGTATTTCCCGCCGCATTCATCGACACCAACGCACCCGATTTCAACCGCGCGATAGCCACCGACAGAATGTCCACCGGCGTACCGTGGTTATCCATCCAGGCCGCGACCTCGACAAAGTCCTCCCCTGCCAAATCGGAAATAGTATTGAGCATATGTGCACCAGTGTCAAACAGGAACCCTCCCCCGGCAATTTCAGGATCCTGGCGCCACATGCCTGTGGTAAAGGTCATCCAGTTCTGCCAAACCACCCCGCTAATGTTCAGAATCCTGCCCAGTTTCCCCGACCTCAGAATCTCTGTACCCGTACGCACCTGTGGCGACATGCTGCCGTTGAAAGCCACGGACAGCAGGCGCTCGCTTCGATCCCGGACTTCGATCAGCTCCACCGCCTCCTGCGCGTTCATCACCATGGGCTTCTCCACCAATACGTCTAGCCCGGCTTCCAAACACGCCTTCGCCTGCGAAAAATGCAACACGTGCGGCGTAATGATGAATGCGGCGTCGAGTTCGTCGCACTGCAGCATCTTCTCCAGGTCCGGTTCATTCGGAGGCGGAGTCTTGCCCGCCTCGTCGAACAGGGCACAAAACTCTTCATAGGACTGTGCAGATGGCTCACATACAATCTTTATTTCAGATGTATCCTGCTGCAATAGAATTCGCCGCGTATGGCTGCGCGCCATGCCGCCACACCCGACAAATGCCATTCGAACGCGGGGCGACCCCCCGCCGGAGCTACTTTCCATCATCCTCAGACTCCTGACAGTTTAATGTATGGAAGATTGCTGCATTCCGATCCGGCCGAATCAGTTGCGCATACGCTAAAGTCGGAAGCTGGTTTGCGCCCAACGATCGGCTCGTTGTGCCGGCATTCCTGGGGAGGGGGACAAAGACAGTTTCTAGCCGGCCAGAGCATCATACATTGTGGTGCGACCACCGCCAAGAATTCACGGCCAATAGCTTGACAAGATTGCCTCTGTGCCTGCACCGCTCACCACCTGCCCTTTGCCCAAAGAGCTAAGTCACACCTTTTTTTGGCAAACGCCCCCCGCACTCTTACAATGGACCTTGGCGTGGAACCCGCACAGTCGTTTTCCCATTTCAGTGAGAGTTAACCCCACGGAACATGACCACATCCGCTTCGTTCTCTTCGACGACAATTCCCACAACCCGCGAACGGCTCGAAGTCGGCCGCCAATTTCACGCCCATTGACCTCCCTCTCCACCCATGAATGCCCCCAGAATCATACTCGCCTCCAATAGCCCCCGCCGCCAACAGTTCTTTCACGATCTCGGCATCCCCTTCCTTGCCGAGTCCGCTGACATTGATGAGTCGCCCGCGCCCAACGAGTCCCCTACCGAAATGGTGGCCCGCCTCGCCCTTGCGAAAACACTGACCGTGGCCCGGCGCTACACCGTAGAAGCCGCCAAAACAGATTCCGCACCGCCTGACGACATCCTCGTCATCGGCGCCGATACCGTCGTGGCCATCGATGAAGATGTGCTCGGCAAACCCGTCAGCGCAGGCGAGGCCCACTCAATGCTGATTCGCCTGCGCGGCCGCCCCCACCAGGTCCACACAGCTCTCGCCATTGCCCTCGTTGCCGGAGGCCAACTGAAGCGCCGGCGCAGCCTCATAAACACGACCACCGTCACTATGCGTGCCTACACAGACGACGAGGTCGCCGCATACATCGCAACCGGAGATCCAATGGACAAGGCCGGCGCTTACGCCATTCAGCATCCGCAGTTCCGCCCCGTCCAAAGCCTCTCAGGCTGCCCCGCCGGCGTCATGGGCCTCCCTGCCGCAGACCTTCTCCACCTGTTGTTAACGTTCAACATCCGTCCGAACCGCTCCCCCCTGCAAATCTGCCCTGCTCTGACCGGCCGGCAATGCTGCCAGACGCCTAACCATCCCTAGGCAATTCTCTTCCCTTCAACCTTTTCCAACCAGAGACCACTGCAGTTGTGCGGTAGGGCAGTATGAACGCCTCAATTCCATTCGGCCCTGCCCAATAGGATACTCGCAGCCAGGAGACTGCACATGACTTGCCACTCTTAAGGCCCCCAACTGGCCGTAAGACTGGAAAGATTTCTAGTACAATGAAATGGCCGACCGAGCAGGCGGTAGGTTGCCAATCCACCCCCTGAATTGATACACTTGGGCCAACCAATTCGCCGGGGAAAGGCGAACCCATTGCCCACAGCGCACCTCCAGGAGTTGCCCTTGCCGAGAAACACGGAAACTTACGATAAGTGGGATGAAGCCTACGAGGACGACTATTTCGACGCACCGGCCAAAAGCAAACCAAAACCCAAGAAGAGGGAGAGAACCGTCGCCGGTGTAGTCGTGCGCGCCAGGGGACATCACTACGATGTCTCAACCCCTGATGACAAGCTGATCAGCTGCCGTGTGCGAGGGCGGCTGCTACAGGAACGAACCAAAGACGAGACGCTTGTTGCTGTCGGTGACCGGGTTCAGGTCGTCCTTGAAGGCAAACTTAGGGGTCTGATCGACTCTGTCGAAGAACGGGACTCAACACTAAGCCGCCAACTGCCAGGCGCCACACGTCCCTCCGAAGACGTGATTGTAGCCAATCCCGATCAGGTGCTGGTCGTCTTCGCGGTTCAGGATCCCGAACCTCACCTGCGTATGTTGGACCGCTTTCTCGTGATAGCCGAAGCCAACGAACTTCCCGCCGTTATCGTCGTAAATAAGATCGACTTGACCGGTCTGAAGGCGGCTCGCAAAACGTTCCTCCCATACGAAAATCTGGGTTACAACCTTCTCTACGTGAGCGCAACCGAGCGATTCGAAGTTTTCCCCGTCGATAACGCTTCCGGCCCCGTTGAATCCAACGATTTCGAACAACTGCGTCGGTTGCTCACCGACAAATTGACGGTGGTTTCCGGACCCAGCGGCGTGGGTAAGAGCGAGCTCATAAACGCAATCCATCCGGAGCTGAACCTTCGCGTGGGCAACCTCCGAAACTTCGAAGGCAAAGGCCGCCACACAACGCGCAACGCCCAGCTGTTCCGCCTGCCCCTGGGAGAAGTCACCTTCATCGCCGATACCCCCGGCATCCGCGAACTGGGTCTTTACGAGCTCGACCCGGGTAGCTTGGGATTCTTCTTTGTCGACCTCAAGCCCTATGTAAACGACTGCTACTTTCCCAACTGCACCCACGACCACGAACCCGACTGCGCCGTGCGCCAGGCCGCCGAGGAAGGCAGAGTCTCCCCGGAACGTTACGACAGCTATGTGCGTCTCTTGAACGGGGAGAGCTTCCAGTTGGAGGAATGGTAACTTCCCACTGCAATCCCAGCATGCCGTTGCTACCCCTGCACTCGACCCGCAGGACGTTTGGCCCGGCCTGCACCACTTATTCCGTAACTGTCACCGTACTTATATGTCACAGATTCTTGAAGGCTTGAACGACCAGCAGAATGCCGCGGTCCAGACGACCGAAGGCCCCGTCCTCGTACTGGCAGGCCCCGGCTCTGGCAAAACCCGCGTCCTGACCCGGCGAATCGCCTACCTGATCGAAGAAAAGAAGATCGACCCCTGGCATGTGCTCGCCGTAACCTTCACCAACAAAGCCGCAAAGGAAATGGGCGACCGCGTTGAGGGGCTGATCGGCCACCTTTTCCCGCCGCCAAGCGAAGGCCGGCGCCGTAGCCTCGGCGGACTGACTATCGGCACCTTCCACGCCGTCTGCGCCCGCGTTCTGCGTGTAGAGGTCGATGCCGCAGGATTCCAACGTAACTGGATCATCTACGATACCGCCGACCAGCTGGCTCTCGTCCGCGAAACCATGAAAGAGATGCAGCTGGATGAGAAACGTTTCAGCCCGCGCGCAGTCCTGTCGCAAATCGGCGCCTGGAAGAATGACCTCCTCACCCCCGACCTCGTCAGCGCCGACGGATACATGCAGGAAATCTGCGACCGGGTCTACGGCCGCTACCAGCAGCTCTTGCGCCTCAACAACGCCATGGACTTCGATGACCTGTTGATGCACACGGTTCTCCTCCTGCGCAGAAACAAAGAAATCCGGCGAAAATACCAGGACAAGTGGCGCTACGTCCTCGTTGATGAGTTTCAGGACACAAACACTGCCCAGTACGAGCTGGCATCACACTTCGTCGGCCCGCCGGACGGCAAGGGCAACCTCTTCGTAGTCGGCGACGAGGACCAATCCATCTACCGCTTTCGCGGCGCCGATTACCGCAACGTCCTTCGTTTTCGCCGCGACTATCCTGCCGCCAGCGTCGTCCTCCTCGAACAGAACTATCGCAGTACACAGAACATTCTCGACGTCGCCAACGCGGTCATAGCAAAAAACATTAACCGCACCCCCAAAAAACTGCGCACAGACCAGGATACCGGCCTCAAGGTTGCACTTCACGAAGCCTACAACGAAGTCGAAGAGGCCGAATACGTGCTCGACGAGGCTTCCCGCCTGACCGGGAACGGCGGCATTGGACCCGGCGCGGCCGCGGTCGTCTATAGAACAAACGCCCAAAGTCGTGCCCTCGAGGAGGCCTGCGTCCATCGCAACCTGCGCTACAGGCTTGTCGGCGCAACCCGCTTCTACGAACGCCGCGAAATCAAAGACGCCCTCGCCTATCTCCGCCTCGTGCATAACCCTGCCGCCACTATGGCGCTCGACCGCATCATCAACGTACCCCCTCGCGGCATCGGCGCCCGTACCTATGAACAGCTCAAGAACTGGGCCGCCTCCGGATCAGTAAGCGAATGGCAAGCATTGCGGACCTTGATCAGCGATGACGGCGAAAGGGAAAATGACATCGCTACCCTCTCGCTCGCCCCTGCACCGTTTGCCGCACGGGCCCGCAACGCCTTAGTCAGATTCGCCTCCTTGTTGGATTCCTGGGTCCGTCTGGCGGTAGAAACTAGGTACGATGATGTCGCCGCACTGCTGGATCGGATTCTTGCCGATTCAGGCTATCTTGACCGCCTCCGCGACGGCAGCGACGAGGGCGAGGAGCGCTTTGAAAACATCAACGAACTGCGCGCCGTAGCTGCCAACTACCGCCCCGGCCTCGACGATCTGGAACCCGGACAGGACCCGCTCGGCCTCTTCTTGCAGGAAATCAGCCTTGTCAGCGAGCAGGATGACTACGAAGAAAACGAAGATGCCCTGACCCTGATGACGCTCCACACCGCCAAAGGTCTTGAGTTTCCCGTCGTCTTTATGGTCGGAATGGAAGAGGGACTGCTGCCGCACGCCCGCAGCATCAACAGCGAGGACGAGGAGGATATGGCTGAGGAGCGACGCCTCGCCTACGTCGGCATCACCCGCGCCAAGCGTCGACTATACCTGGTCCACGCCACCCAACGCGCCATGTGGGGTAGCAGCGAACCGCAGACCCCCAGTCGTTTCCTGGAAGACATCCCCGAAGAACTGCTGAGCGGCCAGGTCGACCGCCGCAGCCGCCAGGCCGCCGCCTATGACCGCGCGACCAGCTGGCTGGACGGTCCCGCTATGTTCGGCAGATATAGAGAAAGCAACTACGAACAGGGCCAGACCTCCGCATACAGGACGGCGGGTAATCCGCCGTCCTCCCGCAAGCAGTCCCGCCCCCGCCGTGGCCCGGCCAAAACCGAAGCCCCCACCCTCTTCAAGCGCCGCCAGAGCGTGGAGCATCCCAAATTTGGCGTGGGCATGGTGATCGACACCATTGTAATAGGCGGCGAAGAGGAAGTATCAGTCGCTTTCCCGAACTTGGGCGTCAAGAAATTCATGGCGTCGCTGGCAAATCTCAAGATCCTGTAGACAGCCCTATGCGCCTACGTGCGCAGGACGACATCGTGCAATCCGCCTCGCCCCCATGGAATACAACCACCAAGGCCATCGTCGCCGTTTCCGCGCTGGCCCTGTTCTGCCTGCTGATCTGGGTCTTTCGCGGCCTCCTGCAACAGGTAGTGCTGGCCGCGCTGCTTGCCTACCTGCTACACCCTCTGATTTCGCTCATCGACCGGCGCACACCTGTCAATCGAGTAACTGTAGTCCTGGCCGTCTATCTGACCCTGGCCGTCCTCGTCGTCGCAACCTTCTCGCTCGTTGGAGTCACCACTTTCCAGCAGGCTCTCGACCTCTCACGCCGTCTGCCTGACTGGTTCGAAGACGCGCTCGCACAGCTTCAGATTCTGCGGGAGCAGCTGCCAGAGTCGATGACAATAGCCGGTATATCTCTCCCCGTCGCCGGCCTTCTGCCCGAACTGCCCGGCTGGGACGAGCTCTTCAGCCAGGTGTTCAGCCTGCTCCAGCCCATTCTGGGTCGCGGCGGAAGTCTGGCCGCCAGCGTCGTCACGGGAACAGTCGCCGTCCTTGGTCAGATTCTCCTCATCTTCATCGTCTCTATCTATGTCGCTGTCGACATTCCTCGCATCGGCAGCATGATCGCAAACATTGCCCACAAACCCGGATTCCGCCGCGACGCCGAACGCCTGACGTCGCAGGTAAGCCAGGTGTGGGCAGCCTACATGCGCGGTCAGGCCCTCCTTGCCCTCATCATCTTTATTGTGGTTAGTGTCGTACTCGGTGCCCTGGGCGTCGACAATGCCCTGGGACTGGGCCTGCTCTCCGGCGCCATGGAGTTTCTGCCTGTCATCGGGCCGCTGGCCGGGGCCGGCGCAGCCATCCTGGTTGCCTTCTTCCAGGGCGACCCGAGCTTTGGCCTGACACCTCTCCAGTTCGCGCTCGCCGTCGCCGTCGCCATGATTGTGATTCAACAGATCGAAAACACATTGCTGGTCCCCCGTATCGTCGGCAAAGCCCTCAACCTGCACCCCCTGCTAGTCATGGTCAGCGTCATCATGGGCGCCTCCCTCGCCGGCCTCCTGGGTGCAATTTTGGCCGCGCCCGTTGTTGCCTCCCTGCGCATCCTCGGAGAATACGCCTGGCATAAGATGCTCGACCTCCCGCCCTTCCCCGACGAAGAAGAAGCCCTGGAAGAAGAAATGTCGCAAAACCACGAACCGAATGAGGCGCTTGCTGCCCCTTCCAAGCCGGACGTCTACCCCCTCTCCTTCCTGCCCGTATTCAAAGACTACGTATGGGGCGGACGTAACTTGGAAACCACACTGGGGAGAAAACTGCCTGATGGCATCGTAGCCGAGAGCTGGGAAATCGCCGCCCATCCCAACGGGCAGTCCAAGGTCGCAGTCGGCCCAATGGCCGGATCAACACTCTCCCAAGTCCGGCAGCAATGGGGAGAGCATCTCCTCGGCAATTCAGCCACCTCAAAGTCCTTCCCTCTCTTGATAAAACTACTCGACCCCAATAGCTGGCTCTCCGTCCAGGTCCATCCCGACGATACCTACGCCCGCGAACAAGCCGGTGACCTCGGCAAGACCGAACTTTGGGTCATCCTTCACGCCGAGCCCGACGCAGAAATCATCTATGGGCTCAAAGCCGGTGTCGACCGCGACCGTTTTGCTGACTCTGCCGCCACCGGCGCCATCGATTCGATGCTCCATCGAGTACCCATTCGAGCCGGTGACGCTATCTACCTGCCCGCAGGCACGGTTCACGCCCTCGGGCCAGGCGCGATTGTCGCCGAAATCCAGCAGAACAGCGACACCACCTACCGCCTCTACGATTGGGGACGCACCGGCGCCGATGGCCAATCTCGTCCGCTCCACGTTGGTCAGGCGCTGGACGTCATCGACTGGAATATGGTCGAACCTGCCGTCGCTGCGCCTCCTACTCTTTCCGCCCCCCAAGGTTGGACCCAGGAGGCACTGGCCGACCTGCGCACAATCGGCGGCCCCGCCGCCGCCAATCTGGACATTGCCGGGCACGCCGATACAGCCTGTCCCCACTTTCGCGTCGACCGCCTGACCGGCAGCCCTGGCGCCGTCTGGAAAGACACCTGCGACGGGACCTCACTACATATATGGGGCGCCCTCTCCGGAGAAGCATCCCTCCACTGGTCCGGCGAGACCGTGGAACTCAAAGCAATATCCTGGCTCCTCCTTCCCGCTTCCCTGGGCAACTACGAAGTCCGCCCAACCACCGAATGTGTCCTGCTTAGGATCCAATAAGAATAAGATTCAAGGAGACTATCTGTGCCCGCGTCCGACAAAAATGCTGTCACGACCTACCCTATCCACGATCTGCTCGCCAGCCGTTGGAGCCCCAGGGCCTTTGCCGACCGCCCTATCCCTCCGGATGTTCTTGGAGGCCTCTTTGAAGCAGCCCGCTGGGCGCCATCTTCACGCAACCTCCAACCGTGGCACTTTGTCTTCGCCGCCCGCCATCAAGACCCCGACGGCTTTGCGCGCATCCTCAGTACGCTCATCGGAGCGAATAAGTCCTGGGGGAAGAACGCCTCTGTCCTGCTTATCGCCGTCACCGAGCCAAGCCCCGAAAATGTCAAGGGCCCCAACACCTACGCCTACTACGATGTAGGCCAGGCCATGGCCCACTTGTCGATACAAGCGACTGCCAGTGGACTCTATATCCATCAGATGGGCGGTTTCCGCAGAGAAAAAGCCAGCGAACTCTTGGAGATTCCCGCTAACTTTGAACCGGTCGTCTCCGCAGCCATCGGCTACCTGGCTGACCCTTCCATACTGTCGGAAACAATGCGGGAACGCGAACTGGCCCCCCGCAGCCGCCACGCCCTTTCCGAGCGGGTCTTCAGCGCCAAATGGGGCGCAACACATCCCGACTATGTATGACCTGGTAATCCGGCAGGGGCAGCTGATCACGCCTGCCGGGCCCGTCCGCGCAGATCTGGCCGTCGACCAGCAACAGATCGCAGCCATCGGTACACAGCTGAACGCCTCCCGCACAATCGACGCCGCCGGCTGTTACGTCATCCCCGGAGGCGTCGACTGCCATGTCCACCTGCAAATGCGTCTCAGCGGTCTCACAACTGCCGACAGTTTCGAATCAGGCACCGTGGCCGCGGCCTGCGGCGGAACCACGACCGTCGTTGATTTCACCGACCCCCAGCCGGGGCAGTCGCTCCTGGAAGCCCTTCGCCAACGCAGAACAGAGGCCGACGGCCGCGTAGCCGTCGACTACGGCCTCCACATGACCATCCCAACCTGGCACGCAAGCACAGAGGACCGCCTGCATGAAGTCCCTGACGCCGTCGCTGCAGGCTGTGCCACCTTCAAACTCTACCAGGCCTATGACCGCATGCAGCTTGACGATGTAGCCCTGCTCAGAGCCATGCGCGCCGTCGCCTCCGCAGGGGGAGCAGTCGTCCTCCACAGCGAGACCGGCCCGCTTCTCGACCAGCTGCGCGCAGACGCCGTCGCCGCCGGCCACCGCGAACCGATCTGGCACGAAAAGACTCGGCCTGCACGCCTCGAAGCCAGCGCCGTCCAGCGCGCCGCCGAAGTCGCCGCCCTCGCCAACTGCCCGCTTCACATATTTCATGTCGGCGCCGCCGAATCGCTCGCCCAGGTAACCGCCGCCCGCAAACACCGCCTGGACATCACTGTCGAGACCTGCCCCCAATACCTTCTCCTGACCGCCGCCGATCATCTGGCCGCCAGCGACGGGCATCTCTTCATCTGCGCCCCGCCCCTTCGCAACGCCTCCGATCAGGAGACGATGTGGCGCGCTCTGCACGACGGTTCCATCGACGTGGTAAGTACCGATCATTGCCCTTGGACCCGGAGCGAGAAACAGCAGCCCTCTTTCGCCGACGTACCGGGCGGTCTGCCCGGTATCGAAGCGCGTCTGGCCCTGGTACATCATTTCGGTGTCAACGAGCGGGGCCTTCCCTTAACCACATGGGTGTCCGCCTGCAGCACCGCCCCTGCCCGCCGTATGGGCCTGACGCACAAAGGCGCGTTACTTCCAGGCTATGACGCCGACATCGTCATCTTTGACCCGGACAGGAAGAAGACTCTCCGCTCCGATGCTCTGAACGAAGCAGCCCGCTGGACCCCGTATGAAGGTTTGAAAGTAGCTGGCTGGCCGCGAACGGTGCTGCTGAGGGGCGCAGAAATCGTGCGTGACGAAACCTTCATTGGCTTTCCGGGGCAGGGCCGCTACCTGCGTAGAAACCTCTAGCCCGAACACCGACCTGGAAACCCTCATTCGTTAGTGCCGGACTCGCCCGCTTCTTCGTCCCGGCCAGAAAGAGATCAGAATCGTGAAAATACTTAGCCAAGACACGCTCAATGAAGGTCTCCAATTCCTGGCAGCACAGGACGCCGACCTCGCCAGAGTCGTGACCGAACATGGGCCGCCGAAACTTCGGCGCCAACCCCCCGGCTTCCAAACAATTCTCAAAACCATCCTCGGCCAGCAGGTGTCCCGCTCCTCTGCAGCCTCCACCTATCAGCGCCTCTGCGACACCATAGGCCCGCCCGTACCGGCCAGTTTCCTGGCTCTCGACGATGATGCTCTCCGTTCCATCGGCTTCAGCCGCCAGAAGAGCCGCTACGGCCGCGAACTGGCTGCTGCCCTGGTCGAAGGACGACTGGACCTCGACAAACTGGCCCACTGCTGCGACGATGACGTTCGCGCTACTCTGACCGCCCTGCCCGGCATCGGCCCCTGGAGCGCCGAAATCTATCTGCTCTTCGCCCTGCGCCGCACCGATGCCTGGCCCGCCAGCGATTTGGGCGTGATCGTTGGCGCACAAAAGGTTAAGAATCTGGCTGACCGCCCTTCCCGCCAGGAACTGGACGCAATGGCCGAGCCTTGGCGGCCCTGGCGCGGTCTCGCAACCTTCATCCTCTGGCATGGTTACCAGGTGATTGAATCAGGCTGACCGGGTGATTCGGGCCGGTTCTCTTGCTGGAATGCTGGGCCGATCTCCATCGCAGTCTCCCGCCCCCCAGCCTCCTCCCGTTTCGTCCCACTGGTCATTTGCTGTCCTTCAACTAAGCCGTTCCTTCAACCTCGTCCCATGCCCGAAATCGGTCAAGAAACACCTGGTTTGAACTGACGAAAAAAGGCCCCGCGGTAGCCGTAGATAGATCGTAGGCAAATCACACAGGAATCATCAAGAACGTATAAAAGACCCTCTCAGAGCCCCAAAATGCCTCTTTTCCGACCGACCCTCTCATTCCCACCAGAGTATTAGTTCCCTGATCTGGCCCCGAACTCGTCTGATCTTTTGCCTCCTTCTATCCTCAATATCGCGTTGAAAAGCCGCCCATATCGTGTTAACATTTGAAGTCCTGAACTCACCGGATGTCAGGAATGGACGCGGCCCGGCAGAAGTCCTTTACGAGGGTCGTCGGTCTCCGACCGAGGCCAAAGAAGGTCCGTCAAAACAGCGTACGGTGGCCTGTATTTGCCGCTATGCCAACCGTCGCCGGCTTGGAATCTGAACCGTTAGCGGCAGTCTAAAAAACTATTCTCAATCGGATTTGCCTCGGGGCAGCAACGGCGCTGGTTACGAGTCTTAGAAACGTTGCTTCGCCGCCTTGACTGAGGCTAGGTCGGCGAAACGTGTTCCCAAAGGTGCAGAAGCCGACAATCAAGCGAACGGAGAGCTTAAGATGGGCTTCAACATTGGGCAGAGTATAATCCATCCGTCCCACGGCGCAGGCACAATCGTTGCATTCCAGGAAAAGGAATTGGTCAAAGGTTTCCAGCGCTATTACGTCATCGAGTTCATACATAACCGCCTCACCGTACACGTGCCGGTGCGGCGCATCGACCAGACCGGCGTTCGCCCCGTCATGCCGGTCGCCCTCATATCCGGCGTCTTTGAGACGCTCGAGCTACATCCCCTCGACCTTCCGGACGAGTTCAGGGTGCGGCGCAACGCCATCGACAAGCAGATCCACTCGGGCTATCCCAACCAGGTTGCCGCCGCAGTCCGCGACCTGGCCTGGCGCGACGCCTCCAAATACCTCACGGAAGCCGACAAGGAAGCCCTTATCGAGGCCCGCGCTCTTCTCATCACAGAGTTGGCCCTTGCGCTCGAACAGTCCTGGGAACTGACCGAACGCAGCGTAGACGACGCCATCGCCCGTGGGATTCGCGACCGCCAGGAAGCCGAAGCGCGCGCCCTTGAAGAACAGGAGCTGGCGGAGCAGCAACTGGCAGAGCAGGAAATGATTTCGACCGACTGGCCGTTCCCTGTCACAATGCAACCCGAAATGAGCGAGGCCGCCGACTAGGGCCAGCCTTCGCCAAACGGCGGAGCCCCACAGATGCAATACCTTCGGGAGCTACGCCATCAATAAGAGTGACACGCAGTCCGGGAGCGCAAGCCTCCGGACTGCATCGCGTAATGCGCGATTCGCCTCGAATTCCATGAAATTCGGGCTCGATGCCCGTAAAGGAGTCAGACCTTGCGCGTTCAAATAATGACCGACATGGAAGGCGTCAGCGGTATCATCGCCTGGGACCAGGTAAGCGGCGGCAAACCAATGTACGAAGAAGGCCGGCGTCTCTATACGGAAGAGATCAACGCAGCCGTCCGCGGCGCAGCCGCCGCCGGCGCGACCGAAATCGTCGTCGTCGACTGCCACGGCGCCGGCGGGTCGTGGACCTTCAACTCCCTTGTCCCCGATCTCCTGGACCCCCGCTGCGAATGGGTCGCCGGCCACACCTGGAGCCACTACACCGACACACTTGAAGCCGGTTGTGACGCCGTCCTCCTGGTAGGCATGCACGCCAAGGCCGGCACAGCCGACGGCGTCCTCAGCCACACCATCTCAACCGTGCTCTGGCGCCACCTCTGGTTCAACGGCCAGGCCGTGGGTGAGGTGGGCGTCAACGCCGCCGCCTGCGGATACTACAACGCACCCGTCCTCCTCGTGACCGGCGACGAGGCCGTCTGTCGTGAATCCACCGAGCTCCTCGGCGAAGGACTGACCACCGTCGCCGTAAAGAAAGGACTCTCCCGCCACGCAGCCCGCCATATTCCCCCGGAACGCGCCCGCCAGATGATCGAAGACGGCGCCCGCCAGGCCCTCTCAGATCTGAGCGCCGTGCCCCCTTATCAGTTAAGCAGTCCTGTGACCATTACATTCGAAGTAGGCAGCCCCGAAAACCTGGATACCTTCCGCGGCCGCCCCGGCGTAACCCTCGAGCCGCCCTACACCGTCCGCAGCGTCGGCGACGACTGGATGGCCGCTTGGAATCAGATCTGGCACTGGTAATATGCCGCCCAAACTCCTCGTGACCGGCGCAACCGGCTTCCTAGGATCCCACATCATGCGGGCCGCACAGGAGCGCTGGCATCCGGTCGGAACCTACCACCGCACGACCCGAAGCCAGGCCCAGTACTTCTTTGGCCAAATCGACCACGGCCGTATCGATCTCGGCGAATACAGCGAAACCAAGGCCATGATCGATGACGTCGCCCCCGCAGCCGTCATCCATACCGCCGCCATCACCGACCTCGACTACTGCGAGAAATACCCGGACGACTCTCTGCAAGTCAACCTGCACGCCGCGATCAACCTGGCCTCCCTCTGCAGCGACAAGGACATCCCCTTCATCTTTACCTCCGCCGACCTCGTCTTCGACGGCGCCGGCGCTCCCTATGTCGAGGACGACCCGCCTACCCCAATAAACGTGTTCGGAGAGCACAAAGCCTTGGCTGAAGAGGGAATTCTGGCCGCCTATGCCGACGCCGTTGTCGCCCGGCTGCCTCTTGTCGTCGGCTACGCCAGCTTGGGGCGGCAGAGCTTCTACCACAAACTCGTCTCCGCCTTTCGCAACGGGCAGGAAGTCACCCTCTTCGGCGACGCCGTCCGCACACCTGTCAGCGCATCCGTCGCGGCCCAGGGCCTCCTCCAGATGGCCGGCAGCGGCTTCGAGGACGATGTCAATATCGCCGAGATAGAACGCCTGGTCGGGCGCCTTCACCTCGGCGGCCGCGACCAGACCAGCCTCTACGAACTTGGCCTCCTCACACTCCGCATCCTCGGACTGAACGAGCAACTGGCCGTCCCCATCAGCGTTTTCGACTCATACGCCGGCCTCCTGGAATCTCCCTTCCTGGCCGCCCGCTCTGCCAACGTCTCCCTCGACAGCACGCGTGCCTACGAACTGTGCTACGACCCGCCCCCCCTGCGCTCCCAGCTTGAGGAACTCCTGCCTGACGCCTGGCGGACTCCGGCCGGCGCCGAACATGACACCGTTTCAGATTTGGAAACGAATGAGCCCAATCAGAGTGCCTGACGGACGCCCCCGCCCGCAAGAGCCGCTTCCTCACGCATACCCCCTTCCTCCTTTCAATCTGATACGATCATGTGGCTTCAGCGGACGAAACCCGTAGAGAAGTGATCGCTTCTGAGAAGCTTCATTCTGGGGCGGTCGGCCGCAAGCGGCCTCCCTTGTGCGGGGGGATTCCCCCCGCAACGCCCCCCTTCAACAACCAGCCACGCCCTCACTGTGTGTTCATTGGTCAACTGTGCCTTGCCCAATGTATTTCGCAGTGGCCCGAACTATAGGTGAAGGCGAGCCATACGACCGTAGCAACTGTTTGTGAGGAACTACGTAAGTTGGCTATCATTCACACTGCTGAGGGCAAGAAAAACATCTGGCGCGTACTGTAGCGCTCTTGCAAGTTACGGTACGCCCATTCTGAACCCTTTTTCTTAGGCGAAATTTCCTTTCCAACTATCCGACACACATCAAATCGTTCTGAACGCAAGTAACTCCACTTTGCACAAACTTGCCTCATCCGCCTTCAGCTGGCGGCAGACATGGCAAGCATGAGATCGAAAGTAGGAAACCCGCGTGACCAACCTCATTCCGATCCTCTTCTCCTTCATATGTGGCGCCTTCATCGCGCTTGTAGTGAGAAAATTCACCACAAAAATTATGAACAAGCTGGAGGCAGTCCCCCTTACAGTGAGGGTGGCCCTCGCGTCCCTACTGCTCTTTCTTGGTTCGGGTCTGGTTGAAGCCTTACTCTTGGATTCCGGACTCTGGCTCTCTCTCGCCTTCTCAACAGGATTTGTGCTAGCGATTTCTTTCTACGAATTCATTTTCAGGAATCCAGGCAAGAAACTCTAGTGTGACGAATCGCTGTCTGGCCGGATCCGACGGACAACCATGCCGGCTTGCCCGGGCATGTACCGAAAGAAAACTGTCACCAGTTCCCAAACCTTGCGCGAAACACAAAAATAGCTAGAATTGGCATTGCCCGTGGGTCCGAATATCGTCCTTGCGTCGCGATTGCAACCCCTTCTTCCGGAGACACTGCGCTTGGTCCTACCGGGTAAAGGGGCCAAATCCAAACTGCATCGGTCCTGACACTTTCAAATTAGCGAGAACCCAAAAAATGCTTACCGCAGAGCAAAAACACACATTCGACAGCCAGGGCTTCCTGAATGTTAGCGGCCTCTTTTCTGACGAAGAGGTTCAAAGGTTTCAGCGGCATTTCATGGACCTCAGAGCGGCCGGCTCCTACCCCGGCGACTCGGCCGGCGTCGATAACGCTAGCAACGACCCGCTCAAGAAATTCCCCCGCATGATCCACATGCACCGCTGGGATGAGCTCAGTCTCAACTGGATGCTCGACACGCGCCTGCGCGATTGCATGGCCGACATGCTCGGCCGCGAACCCTTCGCCGTGCAGACGATGCTCTACTTCAAACCGCCTGGCGCACGTGGCCAGGCCCTCCACCAGGACCAATTCTACCTGCGCGTACAGCCCGGCACCTGTATCGCCGCCTGGATGGCCCTGGACGACTGCGACGAAGAGAACGGCTGCCTCCGGATGGTCCCGGACAGCCACGCCTGGCCCCTTCTCTGTAGCGCCGAAGCCGACACCACGCAGAGCTTCACCGACGTCACCGTCGACCTGCCCGAAGATGTCGACGCCCAACCGGTCATCATGAAGGCCGGCGATGCCGTCTTCTTCAACGGCCAGGTCGTCCATGGCAGCTTTCCCAACACCAGCCCCGACCGCTTCCGCCGCGCCCTCATCGGCCACTACATTGCCGGCGAAGCCCAGCAGGTCGCCAAATACTACCATCCCATCTTCCGCATGGACGGCACAGAGGTCGAACTGGGCATCAGCGAGGGCGGAGATATGTGCGGCCGTTGGGTTGATGTCGACGGAACGCCCGTGATCGAAATGCAGCCCAGTGAACAGCTGGCTTGGTAAATGAGTCCGCTCCAGTACGCCATGGAGAGAGGAAAGTAGAAGAACCGTAGTCTGACTGTCTCTCCAGTTGCCACAACCACCGCAAAATACACGGCTTGGCAGGCACCCAATTGCAGAGACCAAACATTCTGCTGATAATGAGCGATGAGCACGACCCGGCAGTGTCCGGCTGCTATGGCCACCCCCTCGTGCAAACGCCCAACCTCGACCGTCTCGCAGCCGAGGGAGTCCTCTTCGAAAACGCCTACTGCAACAACCCCATCTGCGTGCCCTCCCGCATGTCCTTCCTCACCGGGAAATACGCCTCCGACGTAAACGTCTTCGATAACGGATCGCCTCTCGCCTCCCACATTCCTACCTTCGCCCACTATCTCGAGGCCTCCGGCTACGATACGACACTCTGCGGCCGCATGCACATGATCGGCCCCGACCGTCTCCACGGCTTCGGGCAGCGGCTTCTCGACGACAAAAACGAGTGGGTCGACCTCCGTCAGGGCCCCGTTCGCACGCCGCAGGCGCGGCGGGGCAGCAACTCCCATGTCACCGAATGCGGTCCCTGCCCACCCCGCTGGCTCGACTACGACCGCACCGTCACCGACCTGAGCGAACGCTTCTTGCGCGATAAGGCCGGCAACCAGAGCGACAGCCCCTGGTGCCTCGTCTCCAGTTTCATGTATCCCCATTTCCCACTCTATACGCCGCAGAAATATCTCGACCTCTACCAGCCCGACCACATCGATTTGCCCGAAACGGGCGACGAACTGCTGGAGAACCAGCACCCCGCCATCCAGCAGCTGCGCTACTTCTTCCGCAACGACCGGCCGTATCCCGAAGGGCTCACTCGCACCGCCCTCGCCAGCTACTTTGCTCTTGTAACCCTGACCGACGAGCACATCGGCCGCCTCCTTTCAGTCGTTGACGACTCCTCGCTGCAAGAAAACACCGTCGTCATCTATATCAGCGACCACGGCGAATATATCAGCGACCACGGCGAAATGGCCGGGCAGCACGGTATCTGGCAGAAACAGTGCTGCTACGAATCGTCGGTACGCGTCCCCCTCGTGGTCCGAGGACCCCACTTGGCACAGGGCGCCCGTGTCCCCGGCAATGTCAGCCTCGTGGACGTCGTGCCCACCTTGCTGGACTTGGCCGAGACGCAAATTCCTGAAGGCTTGAGGGTCGCAGCCTTCTCCCTTCGCTGCGTGGCAACACACTTCCGGAAGAGGTCGTCATCGCCGAATACCACGCTCAGGGAATGCTCAGTGCGGGTGCATCCCAATTTATTTGATAAGTCAGGTGAGGCCACAGGGCATACGCATCTTATTGGGAGAGAACTTTCAGGAGATAGTCAGTTTTCCAACCAGCTCGTTTACGTTTGGCAGCAGTACCGATTTTGGCACTTTTCTCTCTGCGTAGGAGGTTAAGGGCCAAGCGGCGCAAGATGGCCAGGTTGTGCTGCGCATGGCCCTGACGGATGCGACTGTCGTCCTCACGAAAGGCGACATCCAAGACCCAGTGGACTGAATTCTCGATGCTCCAGTGGCTGCGGGTGGAATGCAGGAGCAATTTGGCATCGGGAGGCAAGCTGGAGATGAAGTATCGAGTTGCATACGAACTGCTTTCTGGCAGTTGTCGTTTGGCTTCGACCATGACGAGGCTCTGTAGTTGTGACCACGCCTGGTCCGGGTCCATGTAGGCGAGGAATTCAGGGTCAGAGATAACCCAACAGCGCCTGGTTTCGATGCGACCGTGGTCCTTTTCTATCGTCTGGTGGAAGTCGTGGGCCACATCGGCAAATTCGTTCTCTTTCTCCAGCGTGAACATGGTCTCGACAGCTTCATGCAACTGCGGTTGATTCTGTTTGAGCGCCAGAACGTAGTCGGCGCCACCCTCTGTGATCTGCTGCGCAATCGTTTTCTGACAGCCGATCGCATCGATTGACACAATGCAACCAGTTAGCTCCAACATCTCCAGAAGTTCAGGGATTGCCGTGATCTCGTTGCTGTCTTCCGCCACCTCGGTCTGCCCCAGAACGAGCCGACTCCTCGTTGCCCAGGCACTGACTAAGTGCAGCGGCCCCTTCGGCTGACTCCGATCATGCGAACGACGAACCGTCTTCCCATCTATGGCCAGCAACTGTCCTTGCGTCAATTCATGCAAATTCTGCACCCACTTCACAAAACAGGCCTCAAACTCCTCTGCATCCAGCATCGCAAAGACCCGGCCAAAGGTGTCATGCGATGGTATTCCGTTCGGTAGTCCCAGCAGCGCTTCCAGCCAGTCCCGTTTGGCTTGTCCAAATTCCTCTATCTCGACCCAGGTGTCCGCTCCGCATATGACTGCACATACAGCAATCACGATGATGTCGCTCAACTGATGAATCTTTGTGCGTTCAACCCGGAAATCTTCCAAATCCTCGAATTGTTCAACCAGTGATACACCCTTTTTGTCCCCCATGAGTCCCCCCTTGTCTGGTGAAAGGACTCTCAATCGTATCAAATCGTCTCTCTTACGTCATCTAACCCATTTCTCGACCCAATTTAGATGCGATTGCCCTGGGTGAGGCCAAGAATAGCAAGTGGGTTAAGATTAGGCTGGCTAAGTAGAGTTGAGCGCAGAGCGAGCATAGCTTGAGCGCCTAAGCGGGACCAGCGCATACCAGATTGCTTGAGGCGCTGCTGGACGACATGTTTGCAGGCGGATTCGACGGTACCGCTGCCGATGGGATAGCCTGCCTTACGGAACAGGTGATAGCGCATACGCCCGCGATTGTGGTAGAGATAGAGAATGGCATTCCGCACGTCATCCGGTAGGGGGCGTCCTTTGGGGTAGAGGAGGCGGATGTTGCGCAGAAGAGTGCGCAGACGACCTGCAATCAGGTGTTGTTTCTGGGCGCAGACCCAGTTGGTTGCCTCTTCTGATGCGGTGTCGAAGCGGTGTTGTGCGACCAGCCACAGCTTTTCGACAGCGTGCCACCAGTCGATGATTTCGACACAGTTGCCATAGCAGATGCGCACGATGTTCCAGATCCAGGCAGCGCCGTCATTGACACTGCTCAGATAGCTGGCATTCTCCACACCGCGGCGACAGGCTTCCGCCCACTGCTGCTTGCCGAACTCAGTGGCATCCCACAGACCTGCCCGATAGCTATGGTCACTCAGATGGGCGACCACTCTGCCTGTCTGCGCATCCAGCCGATGGCGTACAGCTGAAACGGCAACCAGTTTTACCTCTTTCCAGCCTTCCTCGCGGATGTTGACCATCGCACCATCCATCGAGATGTTCATCACTTCACTTGCCGGCTCCACCCGCTCGCGCCAGACCACCTCTCTCTCCTTGCTCGGTATCTGCACCATGGCCTGCGCTGCGCACGCTTGCTCTGCGACCAACCGCCCGCCATACGCCTGCGCCAGCCGCTGCAGACTGTTCTTCGACAACGGCACATGCGTCAATTCCTGAAACTGTTTGGCCGCACGCGCAAAGGGCATCTCACTGCACAACCGCAACGCTTGCCCTATCGTCCCCGGCGACCAGCTACGTTTCTCTATCAACTGCAGACGGCGGTCCAGGGGGAAAAACCCCCTGTCCACATTCTGGACAAAGGTGATGCGTTCGTTTCACTTCTACCTGCCCTTCAGCATGGAGTACCGTGCGCGTTCGCCTTCCATTTGAATTCGTCTTCTGACCGCATTCCAGACATTCCACCTCCTCATACCTCCCATCTCCATGTTGCAACAACATCTCTCCCAGCATCTCTCCTATCAATTCCCGCCGCTCTTGCGACAACTTGTCCGCTATCTCATCAAAACTCGCTTCAGGGTGCTCTTCACCCCAATCCCACATCTCCTCAAACATCTCCTCCGCACCTCGCATGAACTTCACCTTCGCCTCTTCTCGTTTCATCTTGCTCCCCCTCTTTCTCTTCTCTTTAGTCTCCTATTACAAGTCTACCTCCCTTCCGCCTCTCAAAAAATCTGGGATGCACCCCTAAATTCGGGTGCATCCCAGATTTGGGGTGGTCCAGATTAGAGGGCTTCTGATTCCAGTGTAACTCTCCAGAGGTAGCCTGAAACTCACCCCCATTTTGGGATGCACCCGCCTAAATTCTTGATGGTTTCTTTTTTCCTTAAGTTCATGCTATAATAGGCGAACTAGGGCTCGTTGACATTTTGTTCGAGCCAGAACAACGTAGAAGCAAAATGTAAGAAGGCCATGAAACGTCGTGCGAGTTTTTCATAGCGAGTGAAAATGCGTCGGTACCACTTGATTTTGTTGATGAAACGTTCGACGATGTTGCGTTCTCGGTAGCGGATGCGGTCATAGTCCCGTGGTTGCTTGCGATAGCGGCGGGAAGGGATGACCGCCTCTACCTGTTGAGTTGCGAGCAGCTCTCGCAACGGGTCAGAATCGTAGCCTTTATCGGCAATAACGGCGTCAAAATGGAAAGGGGCGAGCAACGATTCAGCTTGGGTCATATCATGGCGTTCACCACCGGTCAAGATGAACTTTAGGGGCAAGCCAAGGGCATCGACGAGGAGATGGATCTTGCTGCTGAATCCGCCCCGACTCCGACCTAGGCACTGTTCTTGCTGACCGCCCCCTTTTTGGACCCGCCCGCTGCGCACATATGGGCGCGTACAGCAGTACTGTCGGGCATCACCGCTGCCATGTCTGGGTCCTGGGCGAACTGTCTGAACATATCAGCCCAAACACCGTTCTCTTCCCAGCGTGCGAAGCGCTTGAATACACTGTTCCACTTTCCATATCTGTCAGGCAGTTCACGCCACTGGGCGCCAGTGCGCAGAATCCAGTGAACTGCCTCAACAAAACGGCGACACTTTTCCTCTTGCCCTGCGTAGGCACGAGGGTGTCTTTGCAAAAATGCGTACAGTTTCTGCCACTGATGGTCGGCAATTCTCTTTGTAGACATCCTCCTATTGTCGCCAATGTGACAAAACTAATCAAACGTCAACGAAACCTAGCAGGTCGGTCGCCTTTTGACAAATGAGTGCGTTTGGGTCAGCAAATTCAGAATCACACTTAGTGTAGCTTCCGTTCTCGCGATATTATGGTAGTTATTTTGAACTACATCCGGGCCGTCAGTCCATTTGCGCCTCTTGGAATCTGAGAGGCATAGCGTAATCGAAACACCTGTTCAAGGGAGACACATTATGCGACGCGTTAGGCTTTTCATCTGTGTTTTGGTCACAGTGCTCGGAACGGCTACAAACTCCTTAGTTTTTCAGCCTTCGCCGGTTGTGGGCCAGTCAAGCCCGCCGGCAGCGCCGTCCTTGAGCCTCGAACTGTCAGGGACAACGATCACTGTAAGGTGGAAAGCTGTGTCTGGCGCAACGCACTATCAGTTGTGGGTGTGGCCCAGCGGCGGCCCCTGGGAAGAATTGGGCAACGAGACGGGCACTTCTTTCAGGCACTCAGGACGTACTCCGGGGACCTCCTACTGGTACCAGAGTAGATCGTGGAACGGTTCCGAGTGGAGTGCTTGGTCGAATCAGCCAAGCATAAGTGTGCCGCCTCTGCCGACAAGCACGCCGACTCAAACACCGAGGCCGGCCTCAGCAACCAATACACCAACCAATACACCTAGGCCTGCCACTGCGACTAGCACGCCAACCAACACACCACGGCCGCCCGCAGCACCGGCATTGTCGCTCCGACGAACAGGGACCACGATTGAGGTAAGTTGGAACTCGGTGTCTCGCGCGGTTAGATATGGGTTGTGGGTGTGGCCCAGCGACACGCAGAGTTGGCGACACCTTGGAGATGATCTAACGGAAACGCCCTTTAGTCATTCTGGACTAACCGAAGGCGTCACCTACTATTACTCAGGGAGAGCGTATGACTCGAGGGGTGTTAGTGGGCCTTTTTCAGATAATGTTTCCGAAACCGTCCCGATTTCGAAGCTGGCTGCGCCAACAATTTTGAGTATCGAAGCGGACGCATACTATGGCACCATTGAACTGTCTTGGTCTCCCGTAGCTGGCGCGACGCGCTACCAGTTGCAGACGCGCAAGGCTGGTCACCCATGGGGAAGTCCCGTTAATCTCCTCCTGACGCCCACTAAATATGTGCACAGAGGCCTCGATTCCGGGGCAACCTACTACTACCAGGTGCGCGCAATGAAAAATGATCAGGGCGGGCATTGGTCGGGAGAGGCAAGTGTAGTCGCCCCAGTCCATACGGCGACACCGACAATCACGCTGACACCGACAATCACGCCGACGGCCACACCATACTTTTGCACGTCCTGGCCTCCAAATGTACCAGGCAACCCATTTATACCTGAAGACCCATTTAAGCTTTGCGTAACACCATCACCATCACCAACGCCATCGTTGACACCAACGCCAACACGAACACCAACGCCAACAAGAACACCAAGGCCAACAAGAACACCAAGGCCAACTTGGACCCCAAGACCAACATCAACTTTAACATCGACACCAACACCAACTCTAACTAGGACGCCAAGGCCTACTCAGATTCCAACACGTGACGAGTGGGCTCCTATCCACGGAAATCTGAATGGAAAAGAGTAACTAACCTGAATTCGGAGCCAAATGGTGGCTGGTAATAGTGGTGCAACAGGTAGGGTTTGACGGAGAAGAGAGCTTTGGCGCCCTCTCCTCAGAGGAAAACACAAGGAGAGTGGAAATGCCAGCGAAACGATATCGAGTGCGCTTGACCGCAGAGGAGCGCAAGGAACTGGAAACACGAGTGAACACAGGCACAGGTTCGGGGCGCGTTTCGAGACGGGCTCGCATCCTCTTGATGGCCGATGAGGCACAGGTGGGCGGTGGCTTCAAGGACGCCGAGATCGCCAAGGCTTTAGGGGCGCGCATGCGCGCACAGTCGAGCGAGTTCGGGAGCGGTGTGTCACAGTCGGTATCAAAGCCGCGCTCGCCCACACGCCTCCGAAACGGAAGCGACCGCGCGTATTGGATGGTGAGGGCGAAGCCCGCTTGGTGCAGCTAGCCTGTAGCGCTGCGCCCGATGGACAGGAGAGATGGACGCTGCGGATGCTGGCCGATAAGCTGGTCGAATTAGAGGTGGTCGAACGCATGTCGACCGATTCGGTGCGTACAACAATCAAAAAACGAACTTAAGCCTTGGTTGAAAGATGAATGGTGTATTCCAGAGAAAGCAAGCGCAGAGTTCGTCTGCGCCATGGAAGATACGCTGGCAGTCTATCATCGGCAGCAAGACCCCAAACGACCGCTGGTCTGTTTTGATGAAGGCAGCAAACAGTTGACCAAAGAGACCCGTCTGCCCCTGCCTCCCCGACCCTGTGCGGTGGCCAAATATGACTACGAGTATGAACGCAACGGCGCCAGCAATCTCTTTCTCTGCTTCGCACCTCTGCAAGCCTGGCGTCATGTCAAGGTGACAGAACGCCGTACCATGGTCGATTTTGCCCACTGCATGCGCTACCTGGTCGATATCCATTTCCCGCAGGCAGACACGATGGTCTTGGTTATGGATAATCTGAACACGCATAAACTCGCTTCGCTGTTTGAAGCCTTCCCGCCGGCTGAGGCGCGCCGCATTGCCGCCAAACTCGAAATCCATTACCCGCCCAAACATGGCAGTTGGCTCAACATGGCTGAAATCGAACTCAGTGTCCTGCATCGACAGTGCTTGAACGCTCGCATCCCTGACAAACAGTCCTTGATGCAGAAAGTCGCAGCTTGGCAAAACCGACACAATGCTTCTGCATCGACCGTCAACTGGCGTTTCACCTCCGCTGACGCTCGCATCAGACTCGAACGCCTCTATCCGTCAATAGAAGACTGTTGAACTGCTAGCCTGTGGAGCCGCGGAACGATGGTCAGGAAACGGCGACGATGCACGGCGGTCTTCAAGTTTCGGGTTGCACTGGAAGCGCTCGTAAACAGCAAGACGATTGGACTCTTTGATATTGCAGAAAGGCAGGCAAGCTCCGCGCAATCGAGAGCGGGGAATCAGACGATATCTGGCCGGGCGCCAGTGGAGCAGCCCCTCTCGTCTTGAATGTAGATCCCAGATGAATCCACGAGCTTGCGAGGAACAATGGAGCGAGTGAGATGCCTGCGATGTCAGGTCACAGCCAGTGCGACAACTCTTGGTCTCAAATTGTGCGCACATGAACTTCTCCCCATCATGTAATTATTATATTGTTGTCAAGTAGTCGCTATTCTGTCTCTTATATTATTTTCTCGCAAACGCTCGTAAACGCTCGTGGATCTCTCGTAAACTCTCGTACGAGCGTCTACCTGTTCCCAACGAGTTCTCGTTCGAGCGCACGACTTGTGTTCAGGGAGATCCCAGCCCAGCTTTTCCTGCAGTTACGCTGAAACAGTGTCTCTTCAGCCCGCTTTGAAACCCCGCCTTTTCACAGAACGCAGCCTGCAGATCTTGACTACTCGACACACATTGAAAATGTCAACGAGCCCTAACAACAGATTAGACAACTCCTTCCACGGCGGGTGGCCCGCGCTCATTACACCTGCATCTGCCGACGGCGGCGTCAACCTGACCGCCCTCCGCGATCTCGTCGACTACATGCTCGCCAAACACGTTGATGGCCTCTATCTCTTGGGCGGCACCGGCGAAGGCCTGCTCATCTCGGCCGCTGACCGCCGCAGCGTCGTCGAAACCGTCATGGACCGGGTCGCTGGCCGCGTCCCCGTAATCGTCCATGTCGGCAGCATCAGCACACGCGAAGCAGCCTCGTTAGCCTGCCATTCACAGGAAAAAGGTGCGGACGGCATCAGCTCCGTACTGCCCGTCTATCTAGGCGGCCTCGAAGCCACATACCGCCACTACGGCGCCATCGCCGCAGCCGCGCCCAACCTGCCCTTCTTCCCCTATCTCTTCGGCGGCCAGATTGACGCAACCTCTCTCATGAAAGAGCTCATCTGCCGTATCCCCAATGTAGGCGGAGCCAAATACACCGGCCCTAACATGTACGAGATCGCCCAAATTATCGATCTGGGCGACGACCTGCCCGCAGATCGCGGCTGGTCAATCTTTTCCGGTATGGACGAGCAGTGCATCTTCGCCGCCATGATGAACGCCCCCGGCAACATCGGCTCCACCCTGAACGTCATGCCGGGCCCCTACCGCAAAATGCGAGAGTCCTATGAAGCCGGCGATGCCGCCAAAGGACTCGCACTGCAAAAGCAGGCCAACCGGCTCACCGCCGTAATGATCGATCACGGTGTCGGCGCCGCCCTGCGCGTTGCCATGAAGGCCCTCGGCATCGACTGCGGTCCCCTCCGCCTGCCCCAGGAACCTATCTCCCCTCAGCAAGAGGAAACTGTGCTCGCCGACCTGGAAGAGGCCGGCCTCGCCGCCTTGGCCGCGATGTAGCGCACCGCGCCATCCCAACACAACTTGCACTACGTATCGCATACGTCCGGCCTTGACCAAATCCAATCCAGTGGCGTAGCATTGACCCAACCCTCACTCACGGTTTGCCTCTGACCGCGACGGCAGGCCCTGCCACGGAGAGAGATCCTGCATGTCCTTCTACGCCAAACTCGAAGCCGCCGCATGCCGCAACAACACCTTGCTCTGCGTCGGCCTAGACCCAACGCCCGAAGCCTGTCCCTCTCAGTTTCTGGCCGGGCTTGATGTCCCGCCGGAAGTGCCCAATGGCCTCAAGGACAGAACCTGCCAAGCTCTGCTCGCTTGGAACCGATCCGTCATCGAAGCAACCGCCGACCTCGTCTGCTGCTATAAGCCCAACATTGCATTCTACGAAGCCCTCGGCCGGCCCGGCATGGACCTACTGCGCGCCACCATAGCCGCCGTTCCATCGGACATCCCCGTGCTCCTTGATGCCAAGCGCGGCGACATCGGCTCGACCGCAGCCGCCTACGCCCGCGCCTGCTTCGACGAACTCGGCGCCGACGCCGTCACCCTCAGCCCCTACCTGGGCGAAGACAGCGTCGCCCCTTTCGCCGCCTACCCGGACAAAGGATTGTTCGTCCTCTGCCACACCTCCAATCCCACCGCCGGCGCCTTCCAAGAGCTGTTCGCCCGTAACGGGCAAGACCATGGCGAAGACGGCCCCCTCTATCTTCGCGTAGCCGCAGAAGCCGTAAGCTGGTCTCCCGCCGTAGGCCTCGTCGTCGGCGCCACCTACCCGGAAGCCCTCGCCGAAGTCCGCAGCGTCGCCCCCGATGCCTGGCTGCTGGCCCCCGGAATCGGTGCCCAAGGCGGCGACCTCGAAGCAGCACTCTCAGCCGGACTGCGCACCGACGGACTCGGCGTCCTCGTCGCGACCACCCGCGGCGTCACCCAGGCTAACGACCCTCGCCGGACCGCAGCTCGCCTACGAGAAGCCATAAACGCCGCCCGCACACATACTCTTTCTCAAACGAAACCAGAGGCGGCGCCCCCTGCCCCGCAACTTTCGCCAATTCCAGGCGCCCATAGGGAACTCATCATCGGCCTCGCCAATCTCGGCGCCCTGCAGTTCGGCGACTTCACCCTCGCCAGCGGCAAACGCTCCTCAATGTACGTGGACCTGCGCCTCCTCGTAAGCGACCCCGGACTAATGCAGGCCGCAGCCCGCGCCTACGCCAAAGAACTGGACGCGCTGAAAGTCGACCGCATCGCCGGCATCCCCTACGCCGCCCTGCCCATCGGCATGGCCGTTTCTCTGGCCAGCGGCGTCCCTCTCATATACAATCGCAAAGAGAGCAAGAGTCACGGTCTCGGCAAGGATATCGAAGGCCTGTGGCAGCCGGGCGAACGCGTCGTCATCATCGAAGACGTCATCACCACCGGCGGCAGCATCATCAGCTCAGTCGAACTGTTCCGCGCCGCCGGCCTGGTTGTCGAAGAGGCAATCGTGTTGCTGGATAGGCAGCAAGGAGGAGTGGAAAACCTGCGCAAGGCCGGGATCCGCGTTCACAGCGTCCTGGCGCTGGGAGACGTCCTCGACCTCCTTTCCGAGACCGGCCATATCCCCGCAGAAATTCGTCAGTCGCTGGGTCTATCCGCCCCGTTGAGGAAAACCGGTAAGTAAGCTGTCTCTTGAGTAGAGGGTAAACCGAATTGAGCGAGGATCTTCCCAACCTGTCGGTCACTTTTCTTAACCGCGACCTGCTCTCGCCGCTCGTACTGGCAAGCGGCATCTGGGGCACGACAGTAAGTCTGCTCGAACGGGCCGCGGATGACGGCTGCGGTGCCGTCACCGCCAAGAGCTGCGGCCCCGAACCCCGCCACGGTCACGTCAACCCCTCCTGCATCGACTGGGGCGGCGGCCTGCTCAACGCAATCGGTTTGGCGAATCCGGGCGTAGAGGAAGAGATCGGGCTGCTGCAAGAAGCCAAATCGCGGCTACAGCCACGTGGGATCCCCGTCATCGCCAGCATCTTCGCCGGGACCGCCGCCGAATTCGGTGACGTCGCCCGCCTCGTCACCACTGCCAATCCCGACTACATCGAAGTCAACATCTCCTGCCCCAACGTCGAGGACAGCTTCGGCGAGCCCTTCGCCGCCAACGCCGACTCCGCCGCCGCAGTAACCGGCTACGTAAAGGATGCCGTCGCCGACCAGGCCATCCCCGTTATCGTCAAGCTCGCCCCCAATGTCCCCAGCGTCGGCCGTATCGCCCAAGCTGCCGTCCACGCTGGCGCCGATGCCCTCTGCGCCATCAACACAATGCCCGGCCTCGTCCTCGACCCCTACAGCGGCCAGCCCGTCCTCGCCAACCGCACCGGCGGAATCAGCGGCCCCGCCCTCAAACCCATCGCCCTCAAGGCCGTCTACGATAGCCGCAAAGCCTGCCCGCAAACACCCATCATCGGCACCGGCGGCGTCAACAACGGCCAGGACGCCGTCGAAATGCTCATGGCCGGCGCCACCGTCGTCGGCGTCGGCAGCGCCGTCTACCACCGCGGCCCCGACGCCATCCGCCTCATCCATGCCGAACTCAAGCAGTGGATGGCCGCCCAAAACGTCGCCAGCATCTCCGACCTTCAAGACCGCGCCCACACAGAGCCGCTATATGCCGCAGCTCCATCCACGCCGCCCGCGCCCTCTGCCGCATAGAAATTCCGCCCCCTCGCCGCCGCGCACAGCCCGGCCCACACTTCCCATTTCAAACAATCAACATCGCATCGCCAAAACTGTAAAAGCGATACCCCTCCGCCTTCGCCACTTCATAAGTACTTAGTAGCATCTGTCGGCCCGCGTCAATATCCTGCGCGTGCGCCTGCCCCACAAACGCGCTCACCAGCATCAGCAGCGATGACCGTGGCAAATGAAAGTTCGTCAGCAAGACGTCCACCGCCTTGAACCGGTAACCAGGGAAAATGAAGAGATCGACCTCGCCAGTGTAGGAGACAACCGCCATCTCATCCCCCGCCGGCCCGTAAGGCTCCAATCCCGCCGCAGATGTGGCACAATACTCCAGCACCCGCGTCGAAGTCGTGCCCACCGCAACAACGCGTCCCCCCCGCTCTCTGGCCGCGTTGACTGCACCCGCAGATTCCGCCGTCAACTCAGCCCACTCGCGATGAATCTGATGGTCCGCTACCTTCTCCGCCGTCACCGGTCCAAACGTATCCAACCCCACATGCAACGTGATCGCTTCCCACCCGACGCCCATTCCCCGCAAACTCTGCAACAGTCCCGGCGTGAAATGCAGCCCGGCCGTCGGCGCCGCGACGCTGCCATCAGCCCGGCTGTACACCGTCTGATAGCGCCCCTTCTCACCAGAAAACTCGGTTATGTAGGGCGGCAGAGGCATCTCCCCCAGCTCCTCTAAAACCTCTCCAATCGGCGCAGAAAAACGCGCCCGCCGCACGCCTCCGCCCTCCTCCGCCACAATCTCCGCCCCGACGACCCCACCGCCCAGGTCCACGCCGGCCCCCACCCGCAGACCGCGCCCCCGCACCAAACAACGCCACTCGCGGCCACTGTCGTCCAACTGGCGCAACAGGAAAATCTCCACTGCGCCACCCGTTGCCTTACGCCCCCGCAGCCGCGCCGGGATCACCCGACTGTCGTTTGCAACCAGCACATCACCGGAATGGAGGTACTCGCCAATCTCGCCAAAACGACGGTGTTCAATGCGCCCGGACGCCCGTTCCAAAACAAGCAGACGGCTGCTGTCCCGCGGTTCGGTCGGCTGCTGCGCGATAAAGCTCTTCGGCAATTCATAACTGAACAAGTCAGTTCGCATAGGGAAGATTCATTCGTCCGCTAAGAAACATTTGCGGGGCTCGAGCACAAAGCCGCAACCCGCCATGATCCTGCTGCAATTTCACCCCGTTTTAACACAGGTGTTAGAATCGGGGAAGCGTACGGCTGCAGCAGCCACTTCATCCACCTAGCCCAAAGCAATGACAAGTGATACGCAATAGACGAGAGCCCATGAATCTCACAACAGTAATATTGGCCGTCGCCCTTCTCTTCGTCGTTTTTCTACTGGGCGGCGGGCTCATCGTCTACATCTACTGGTGGCTCGTCCAGCGCCCTGCCCCCAAACACGAAGGCGAACTCGACCTCCCCGAGCTTGACGCCCCAGTCGAAGTTCTCCGCGACCAGCATGGCATCCCCCACATCTACGCCCAGAACGAGGCCGACCTCTGGCGCGCCCAGGGCTTCACACACGCCCAGGACCGCCTCTGGCAGATGGAGCTGAACCGCCGCGTCGCCCACGGCCGCCTGAGCGAACTCTTCGGGGCGGCCGCCCTCGACGTCGATCGCTTCAGCCGCATCGTCGGCTTCCACCGCGCCGCCCAGGCCGAACTGGATAACCTGGACGAAGCCACCGTCTCCATCTTGCGCCACTACTGCCAGGGCATCAACGCCTACATTCGCAGCCGCAAAGGCAGACTGGCCGCCGAATTCAACCTGCTCCGCCGCCAGCCCGAAGAATGGTCTCCGCTCGACATACTGGCCTTTGGCAAAACCATGGTCTGGAGTCTGTGCGTCAACTGGGAGGGCGAGCTGGTCCGACTCCAGCTCGCCGCCAAATTGGACCCGACCCTCGCCGCCGACCTCGAGCCCGACTACCCCAACACAAACCCTGCAATTTCAGAAGGTGTTGGCAGCCAGGAGTCAATGCGGCTGCTCCATACAGCCGGCCTCATTCTCAACGAATACGAACAGCTGAAGAGTTGGTTGGGGGTAGCCGCGCCCGACTTCGGACAGGGAAGCAATGCCTGGGCCGTCTCATCCGAAAAGTCCTCTACCGGGCGCCCCATCCTCTGTAACGATCCCCACCTCGTCATGACCATGCCCGGCACCTGGTACGAGATGCACCTCTCCTGCCCACCCCCCGAAAACGCCGACCGCGGCATCCACGTCAGCGGCGCCTCATTCGCCGGCGCACCCGGCATCATCATCGGCCATAACGAACACATCGCCTGGGGCCTGACCAACGCCTTCCCCGACGTCCAGGATATCTACATTGAGCGCCCCCATCCCGACAACGCCAATGGCCGCCCGCCCCGTTTCGAGTACAAAGGCGAATGGGAAGAAGCCACCGTCCTGCCCGAAGAGATACACCTGCGCAATCGCGCCCGCCCCCACGTCGAAGAGGTCGTCGTCACCCGCCACGGCCCTCTCCTGACCGGCATCCTCAAATCGGACAGCCCTGATGCCGGCTTTCCCGACGAGCCCGTCCTCACCGCGGCGCCCCTCGCCCTTCGCTGGATCGGCCACGAACCGGGCACAGTAGTGCGCTCAATTCTGCGACTGAACCGCGCCCGCAACTGGCAGGAATTTAACGCCGCCCTCGCCGACTGGACCGCACCCTCCCAGAACTTCGTCTACGCCGACACCGATGACAACATCGCCTACCGCCTCGCCGGCGCCGTCCCAATTCGCCGCAACGGCTACGGCCTCGTCCCCGTGCCCGGCTGGAACGGCGACTACGAGTGGGACGGCTTCATCCCTGATGACGAGCTGCCGTGCCTTCTCAATCCTCCCAGCGGCTTCGTCGCGACCGCCAACAACAAGATCACCGGCGACGACTACCCCTACGTCCTCAGTTTCGAGATCATGCCCGGCTGGCGCGCGCGCCGTATCGAAGAGATGCTGACCGAAAAAAAGCATCTCACTCTGCGCGACATGGAACAGATCCAGCTCGACGAAACCAGCCTCTACGCCCGTGACCTGACACCATTACTGACCGGCCACCTGAGCGAGGACCCCTACGTGCGCGTCGCCGTCAACATGCTCCAGGACTGGGGCTATCGCATGGACCAGGAGAGCCCTGCCGCCCTGGTCTTCCATTACACCGTTCTGCACCTCCTCGACCTGACCTTCGCCCAAAAACTCGGCGCCACCGCCCCCAGCTTCTTTGGCAAAGGCAGCAGCCCGGTCTTTCTCATCAACGGCTTCCTGCTCCGCGCCCAGACCCGGCTCCTGGAACTCCTCAAGAACGAAGGAAACTCCCCCTGGTACGCCGACGCCGCCACCGGCCGCCGCCGCACGCGAGAAGAGCTGATCGAAACCGCCCTCCAGCTCGCCGTGCACCGCCTTCGCCGCGAGGTCAACCCCACCCCCCGCAAGTGGGCATGGGGCCGCATGCACCAGATCCGCTACAGCCACATTCTTGGCAGCGCACCCATCCTCGGCTGGCTCTTCAACCGCGGCCCCTTTCCCATCGGCGGCGACGGCACCACGCCCAACCAGACCGGATTTATGTCCGAGCTGCCCCCGGGCCTCGTCCAGGTCCAGGCCGCCTACCGCCAGATTTTCGACATGGGCAACTGGGACGCCGCCCAAAGCGTTACCGCCAGCGGCCAGTCGGGCCACCCAATCAGCCGCAACTACGCCGACCAGATCCCGATGTGGCTTGAAGGAGCCTACCACAAAATGCCCTGGAGTCGCGCCGCCGTAGAAAAGACCGCCCGCCGCCGTCTCATCCTCAAAAACAGCGGCCGCTGATCAGGACCCAACAAGGTCGCTGAACGCACGCGCCCGGCAACGACTCCGTGAACCTCTCCTCCTACCGCGGCTACCTCTACGCCCTCATCGCCTTCGGGACCTGGGGCGTGCTGCCCGTCTACTGGAAACAGCTCCAGTACCTTCCTGCCCTCGAAATCCTCGCCCACCGTCTGCTCTGGTCCGCAGTGACCATGATCATCGCCGTCGCCGTCCTCAGGGACCGAGCCTGGCTTCGCAAACTGAAAAGCTCACCGGTTACTGTTCTCCTGGTCTTCGCCGCCGCCCTCCTCACCGCCGCCAACTGGATCACCTACATCTGGGCCGTCAACACCGGCTATGTCGCCAAAATCAGTCTGGGCTACTTCATCAACCCTCTGCTCAGCGTCCTTCTCGGCCGCCTCTTTCTCGGCGAGCATCTGCGCCGCGGCCAGAAAATAGCTGTCTCCATCGCCGTCGCCGGCGTCATCTACCTCACCGTCAGCCTCGGTGAGCTCCCATGGATTGCCCTCTCGCTCGCCGGCACCTTTGGATTCTACGGCCTCATCAGAAAGAAAATCGACCTCAGCGGCATGCAATGCTTCTGCCTGGAAATGACCCTGCTCCTCGCCCCCGCCCTGCTCCTCCTGCTGTACACCGGCCAACAGGGCCCCGCCTCCTGGACCGCCGCCGGCTGGCCCCGCATAGGTCTCCTCCTTCTCGGCGCCGGCATCGTCTCCTCCATCCCCCTCGTCAGTTTCGGCGCCGCCGCCCGCCTCATCCCCCTCTCCACCCTCGGCCTCATGCAATACCTCGCCCCCTCAACCCAATTCCTCCTCGGCGTCTACCTCTACAAAGAGCCCTTCACCTCAGTTGAACTAATCGGCTACGCCTTCATCTGGACCGCACTCATCATCTACTCCCTCGAAGGCCTCCGCCACACCCGCAACGCCCTCCGCCCCCCGAGCCCCGCCTGACCCTACACCGTACGGTATTGCACCACTCCGCCGCCCTATCCACCAACCATCCACTGACCACTGCAGTTATGCGGTCGGGCCTTCGGCCCTCCCTTGTGCGGGGGGATTCCCCCCGCAACGCCCCCCCCCCAACACCATCCCACGTTGGCGCCGCGTCGCCGGCGTACTGTCCATGCAACCTGTCGCCCACCCACGTCGTGCCGCGAAGCCGTCCGCCGTCACCACGGTAGGGGCACCCCTTGTGGGTGCCCTTAGTGGCATTTTGGCGACCAGATATAGATGCGATTGTCCTGCAAAAGGTAGGGGCACCCATTGTGGGTGCCCTTAGTGGCACATTTTGGCGACTAGATTTAGATGCGATTGCCCTGACTCTCGCGCGATCAAGCGAAAACACCTCAAATCTGTGATATAATGGCTGTAACGGAATAGGCTGTTATCTGTGGGCCGGACAGTGGGTCCTATACGGAAACACAGGGACCGACCCATCAAACGTGGTAGGAAAGAAAGTCAGCGCCGCGAAAACAGATACCTTCATTTCAGAAAATATCATGAGGCCAAACAGGGTCGCGGCATATCTGCGAACTACCCTCCGTCCATCAAAATCGCCCGCGAAACGCTCGCTAATTTGGACAGAAAATCCGGGAATTTTTTTTTAACCCCGCGACATAGGTAGACTTGGCGCGACATTTGTAGACATGACGCGACATTTGTAGACGTTGCGCGGGTGCAGAGAAGTGGCGCCGTCGCATCCACCTGCAACCGTATCGTCCGGTAGCGCCTCAAGCAATCTGGTCTGCGCTCAACTCAACCGGCTCGACCCTAAACCGCTTACTATCCTTGGCCTCACCTGACTCAACAAACCATTTGGGATGCAGTCCTCCCCACCCAAAAGTTGACTTTTCTCCCCCTGCAACCTATAATCGGCTGCGTAAATCGAAATCGGCAGCGCACCGGAAGAGTACCCACGCGCGCAAACGCCAGAGAGACGCCCTCCCGGCTGCAAGGGGTGTCCGTTTCCGCAGCGCATCTGACGACCAGGGCTCGATTGATCCAGGCCCAATGTCGCAGAGGGGAATGTCGCCGGGAAGGCTGGGAGAGTGAACTCTTTTGACCCGTAGCTCTCCCCGGGTCCGCCCGTTATCGCGGCAGAGAGAGCCGGCAACTTCGTTGCCCGCTAACCAAGGTGGTACCGCGGAGTCACTTCGTCCTTCGGATGGAGTGGCTTATTTTTTTGACCGAAACCACACCGGGACTCGTATAGGCGACGACCGGACACTTGAACCGACCGTCCAGCCGTTCGCAGCCGGCGAACTAACGATGGGAGCATAGGAAAAATGACAACGACAAGTACACACGAAACGCAAGCGGAAATGCCAACGGTCTACGAGCCGCGGCAATGGGAGGAAAAGCTCTACCAGTGGTGGGAGTCAATGGGCTTCTTCCGCCCTGAGCAGCAGCTTGAGAGCGGCCTCGCCGACCCCGACGCCCCTCCCTTCGTCATCTCCATGCCCCCGCCGAACGTGACCGGCGTCCTCCACCTCGGACACGCCACCACCAGCGCCGTCGAGGACATGCTCATCCGCTACAACCGCATGGCAGGCAGGCCAACACTCTGGGTACCAGGCACCGACCACGCCGGCATCGCCACCCAGAATGTCGTCGAACGCAAACTCGCCGAAACCGATACCACCCGCCACGACCTCGGCCGCGAACGCTTCCTGCAGGAAGTATGGGACTGGAAAGACGAATACCACGGCCAGATCAGCGGACAGCAGCGCCGTATGGGAATCTCCTGCGACTGGACCCGCGAACGCTTCACCCTCGACGACGGCCTCAGCGACGCCGTACTCGAAGCCTTCATCCGCCTCTATAACGATGACCTCATCTACCGCGGCAACTATCTGGTTAACTGGTGCCCCCGCTGCGAAAGCGCCATCAGTGACCTCGAAGTCGAGCATGAGCCTGTCGACGGCAAACTATACACCTTCCGCTATCCCCTGCGCCCCGCCGACGGCTCCGCGTCCTCGGCCGACCACGTCGCAGTCAGCACCACCCGCCCTGAGACCATCCTCGGCGACACCGCCGTCGCCGTCAATCCCGACGACGAACGCTACGCCCACCTCATCGGCAGGACCGCTCTTGTGCCCATTCTCGAACGAGAGATCCCCGTCATCGCCGATGAACACGTCGACCCGCAATTCGGAACCGGCGCCCTGAAAGTGACGCCCGGACACGATCCCAATGACTACCTGATAGGCCAGCGTCACAATCTGCCCTACGTCAACATCACCAACGAAGACGGGACCCTCAACGCCGCCGCCGGCCCCTATGCCGGGCTCGATCGCTTCGAAGCCCGCGAGAAACTGTGGCAGGACATGGACGCCGCCGGCCTCGTCGTCAGCGCCAAGCCCCACGTCCACGAAGTCGGACACTGCCAGCGCTGCCACACCATCGTCGAGCCGCTTCTCAGTACACAGTGGTTCGTGAAAGCGAAGCCCCTCGCAGAGGCAGCCATCGCCGCCGTCAAGGACGGCCGCATCAAGATCGTGCCCGAACGCTTCGAACGCAACTACTATCACTGGATGGAAAACATCCGCGACTGGTGCATCAGCCGCCAACTCTGGTGGGGCCACCGCATCCCAATCTGGTACGGACCCGACGGCCACCAGTTCGCCGCCCGCAGCGAGAGCGAGGCCCAGGAACAGGCCATCGAATTCTACGGCGAAACTGCCGAGCTGGAGCAGGACGAAGACGTCCTCGACACCTGGTTCAGTAGCGCCCTCTGGCCCTTCAGCACTCTCGGCTGGCCCCAGGTCGAAGAGAATGGAGATGTCATCAGCGATTCTGTCCCGCACGCCTCCGACCTCGCCAGATTCTACCCTACAACCGTTCTCGAAACCGGCTACGACATCCTCTTCTTCTGGGTCGCCCGCATGATCATGATGGGCCTTTACTTCACAGATAAGGTGCCCTTCCACTACGTCTACCTGCACGGCCTCGTCCGCGCCGAAGACGGCCGCAAAATGAGCAAAAGCCTCGGCAACGCCCTCGACCCCCTCGACCTGATCGGGACCTACGGCAACGACGCCCTCCGCTTCACCCTGCTCACCGGCAGCACGCCCGGCAACGACATGAAGCTCAGCGTCACCCGCATCGAAGCCAACCGCAACTTCGCCAACAAGATCTGGAACGCCGCCCGCTTTGTCCTCATGAATCTGGAGGCGCATGATGTCGCCCTGGCGAACACAGAAGCCCTCCACGGCGTCACCTATGCCCTGCCCCCTAAAGACGCGCAGACTCTCGCCGATCGCTGGATTCTGAGCCGCTTGAGTGCCGTGCAAGACCATGTCACCCAGCTCATCGAAAACTGGCAGCTTGGTGAAGCCGGTCGCCAGCTCTACGAATTCCTCTGGAGCGAGTACTGCGACTGGTACATCGAAGCCGCCAAACCACGCCTGTACGGTGGCGATGCCGGCGCCGTCGCCGCCACCCGCCAGGTCCTCGCCTACACGCTGGAGCAGTCCCTGCGCCTGCTGCATCCCTTTATGCCCTACGTCACCGAAGCCATCTGGAGCCACCTGCCCGGCGTCCCCGAACACGCCGAAGCCCTGATGACCCAGCGCTGGCCTCGCCCAACCGCCCCACGCGACGCATCCGCCGAAGACGACTTTAACCGCATTCAGGAAACTGTGCGCGCCATCCGCAACGCCCGCGCCGAGTACAACGTCGAGCCCGGCCGCCGCATCGCCGCCGTCTTCGCCGGCGATGGCCGCAGCCTGGCCCAGGACAATCTGGAACTATTCACAACCCTGGCGCGCCTCGACGAGTCCCAGGTCACCGTCGAAGCCGCGGCCAGCGGCACCGATTCCGGCCCATCCGTCCAACTCTCCGCCGGCGGCATCACAACCTACCTCCCCCTCGCCGGCATGGTCGATCTGAAGGCCGAGCGCAAGCGCCTTCAGAAGGAAATAGCAAACATCGACGGCCAGATCAACCGCGCCGCAGGCCTACTGAATAACCAGAACTTCGTCGGCAAGGCTCCGGAGCAAGTGGTGCAGCGTGAGCGAGACAAACTGGAAGAACTTGGGTCCCGCCGGGAGCAGGTCGCCGCCAGCCTCGAACAATTGAGTGCGGCCTGACACCCGATCGCTCTTGACGCTGAAAGGACATTCGTCTCTCAAACTCCAAAGCGGGCAACAGAAGCTGACTGTTTGTGGTAGAATCTCAGATCGAAAGAGAAACGATAACGAGGAGAAACAAAATGAACCCCGCTACTGTTTCCGTCGAAATACCGTTTGCCCTTTACTCGAAAGTCGAAGAGCTCGCAGTCGAAGCCGAGACCGAACCAGAGGATCTGATTGCTACTCTAGTTGAAGTCGGCTGCCAGCGGACCGCATGGTTGCGAGACCTGCAGGCGTTGCAAGAGCAGATAAAACGCGATGGCGGCCTTAGGGTCGGAACAAGCCGGGAGGAGGTTGTCGAGCAAGTACGCCGGACGCGACGCGAGATTTTCGATGCCGAATACGCGCATCTGTATCGATAGTAGTGTCATCATACCGGCTCTACAGGTGAGCGACCCCGACGCTGAGTGGTTACTGCGTGCAATTGGCCCGACACTCTCTCTAGTCATTCCACGTTTGATCGCGCAAGAAGTGAATCGGAATCTGACTACTCCTATGCAGGTACAACGCTTCTACAGGTTCTTCATTTCCTATGACTATGCCTTTATTGTTGACGAACCGATTCCAACAGACCTGGTCGACAAGTATGTAAGTCTTGGATTGCCCGGCAAAGCGGACGCATACATCGGGGCTTTTGTGGAGTGGATGGAACTGCCCTACTTGGTATCGGCAAACCGCCACTTCTTACGAGATCTCAGCTCACAGCCATTTCGCGTATTCGATCCATCGCAGTTTCGTAGGGAATTCTTGTCAGACATGGTTTAACTTCTACTTCGAGTCAATTCAATTTGACCTCTTAGACTTGAGAATAGGTTCCTCTTTTCATGCTGACGGAGTGCCTTCGAGGACAGACTTATCGTTTGTGATAATTTTGACAATGTAACGCCCGCCTGCTATACTCTGATCGACTCTATCGAACGATGCACCGCAGTCCCGACAGGCTTTGAATCCCGTTTCGCCAAGCCTGCCGGCAGGATGAGAAAGGGGCGAGAAGTGGGACCCAGCTTCCCTCCTCCCCAAGGAGACCAGACACCATGGCGGAAGTGAGTCAGGCATGGCTCGACAGAGTAGAACGCGCGCAGCAAATGGCCGCCGAACGGCTCGGTGTCGACGTCAGTTCCATGCTGCCCCCGCGCGACTTAGGCGAGGGCGATGCCGCTGAACCTGCGCCGCCACCCCAAGCTGTCGCCCCGCAGCCGGAACCGGTTGCCGCCGCCGCACAAACACCCGAGCCTGCCCCCCAACCCGAACCAACACCTGTCGCAGAGGCTGAACCGGTCGCCGCCGCAGAAGTCGCGCCCGTAGCAGAGGCCGCGGCCACCGTGGAAGCCCAGGCCCCAACACCTGTCCAGAGTAATGGCAGTGCCGCCGCCGCAGCCGCAGAGAGAGTTGCGCCTGTTGGCCGTGCCGCCGTCCTTGAGGGCTTTGACGCCGGCCAGGAGGGCATAAACCGCCGCGAATTCCTCGCCTACGCTTGGGGCGGTGCCCTGACCCTTCTTACACTGGAAAGCGGCCTCGCCACCTACCAATTCATGTACCCGCGCTTCCGCGAAGGCGAGTTCGGAGGCAAATTCATCCTCGGTACCGGTACAGCGCTGCCCCAAATTGGCATCGACCCGGAAGGCAATGCAACCGGCAAATTTTGGCTCATCAATACCGACGAGGGCCCGCGCGCGCTCTACATGGTTTGCACACACCTCGGCTGCCTCTACAAGTGGGAGCCTTCCAACAACAGATTTGAATGCCCTTGCCACGGGTCCAAATTCGACCGCGAGGGACACTATATCGAAGGGCCCGCGCCCCGCTCCCTGGATCAATTCCTGGTTGAAATCGTCGAGGGAGGTTCAACCGTCTCGCAGACTGAGGACGCAGGCGACTACATTTCAGCTCCAGCCTTGCCTTCACCTGATGCTGAAGTGGTAGTGGACACAGGCAAACGCCTGCAAGGAAAACCAAAGGCTTTGTCACCGGCCAAGGCAGTGAGTTAAAGCACGCCCGAGTCGGCGGCAGTAACGACTCGCGAGGAACTGCAAACTTGGGAAGTGAACCCTGACTGGAGAGTTCGGACAGAGTGACTGTCCATCAACTGATCGGGAAACAAGAACCTGGAAAGAGAGTAACCGGATTAGTCGCCACCGAGAAGATTGCGCCGATTAGTCGCGCAGCACTGTCCGGTACACGGCCTGGCGACCAGCTAGTCCGTCACAGGGGCAAGAGTCGGCGGGAGCTTCTGATTTACGCCTGGGCCGGGACGTTGGCGGCTTTGACAGTGGGTAGTGGAGTGGCTGCCTATCAGTTCCTTTACCCCCGCCAGCCCAAAAACGAATTCGGAGGCAAGTTCCACCTCGGCGCTGCCGCCAACCTGCCGCCAGTCGGCAGCGAGCCGCAGAAACATATTGAAGGCAGGTTCTGGCTGGCCAATACAGAAGAAGGCCTTCGCGCATTCTACAACTTATGCACACATTCCTGGAACGGCGTATCGATACGTTTTCAATGGGACCCAGAGAGAACACGCTTTGAGTGCCCGGCATGTGGGTCCAAGTTCAGCCTCGAAGGTCACTACATCGAGGGACCGGCGCCTCGCTCTTTGGATCAATTCGTTGTCGAAATCGTCGAAGGCCGCACCGTAGTTGCGCAGACAGTTCTCACAGAGCTATCAATCGAGTCGCCTGCGCCATTTCAAGAATCCGAGATAGTGGTCGACACGGGAAATCTTATCCAAGGGCTGTCTAGATTTGAAAGCCCTATGCGGGGAAGATACTAAGGCTAGAGACAGAGTGTCTCAAACCTGAATTTTCCTTACCAGGAGACGACAGAACCAGATGGGACTCCAAGAAAATATCCGCGAAAAAGGAGTTCTTGGCGCAGTCGCTGCCCAGGCTGATGACGTTTTCACCCGCCTGACAGCCGGCATTGATGTCGGTGAGTTTCGCCGCATGATGCAGGGCGAGCCACCCGGCCGCCCCAACCCGCGCCTCAAGCCACACAGCGAAGGCTTCCTTCTCCACATCAAACCCACCTACTATCACGAAAGTGTCACCCGTTTCACCCACACCTACCGGTTGGGTTTGCTCTCCACCTATCTCTTCATCGTCGAAACCATCACAGGCATCCTGCTGATGATCTGGTACGCGCCTTCCCCGGAACGCGCCTACGTCGACATGATCCTGCTCCTGACTAATATCCCCTTCGGGCAGTTCCTGCGCGACATGCACAGGCTCGGAGCAGAAGCTATGGTGGCCATCGTCACCCTGCACATGGTCCGCTGCTATCTGACAGGAAGCTATAAACCGCCGCGCCAGTTTACCTGGTTTACGGGCGTCCTTCTGCTCGTTATGACCCTCTTCCTCAGCTTTTCCGGCTATCTGCTGCCTTGGGACCAGCTCGCCTTTTGGGCTGTCACCATCGGCACCTCCATGGCCGAAGCCGTGCCCCCGGCAGTAGTCGGCGAAACCGTCAACCTGCTCGCCCGCGGCGCACCCGACATCGGCGCCAACGGACTCCTGCGCTTCTATCTGCTGCACGTCCTCTTCCTGCCGCTTCTGCTGATTCTCTTCTTCTTCGTCCACTACTACAAGGTCGTCCACTTCGGCATCAGCCTGCCCGCCGACGAAGAGGAAGTAGGCGAGGACACCGCCAACCGCGTCCCCGCCGACAAGCGTGTATACTATCTGCCCGACGTCCTGGTCGACGAAACCAGTTTCCTGACCGTCATGACTGCACTGCTCATCGTCCTGACTGTCTTCTTCTTCCAGGCCCCCTTGGAAAACATCGCCAATCCGCAATCAACGCCGTTGCACACCGTCGCGCCTTGGTACTTCTACTGGCTGCAGGGTTTGCTCAAAATCGCCGACAAGTTCATCGCCGGCGTGCTGCTGCCGGGCGTGCTGCTCGTGCTGCTGATGGCGATTCCCTATCTCGACTACAACCCCAGTCGCCGCGGTAAAGATCGTAAAGTTGCCATCGTAGCCGGCATTGTCGCCGGCGTAGTCATGATTATCTGGAGTTGGATGGGCACCCCCGAATACGCCGTCGAAGGCGCCCCCGCGGTCGAAATCGTTCAGGATGTGATGCCCGAAGAAGGATCTGGCCTCTCGCGCGAAATGGGCTACAAACATCTGCCGCTTGGAGTCTGGCGTACCGATGAAGAGTACGATGTGCACGACCACGAATTCAACCACCTCCTTCACGAATTCAACCATGCTGTCGACTACTACCGCCGCGCGGACCCCGACTTCAACGCGCCTGTCGGCATTCTAACCATTACCCAGGACCAGCCCAGCCTCAAGAAGTTGAAGTGGGAGGTCATGTGGTTCGACGCCGAAGGGACATCCGGTGAATACGAAAAGACCTTCTGGCTGCATGAAGACTCCCTCTACTGGGAACAGTACGGCTGGAAGCACCTGTTCACAGGCTATGTTGCCGACGGGTGGAAGAGTCTGTCCGGCGCCATCGTAGGAGAGTAAGCTAGCGATTATGCATCGTCTCTACACCAGGTCTCCTATCGCCAAAATAATGTGGGGCATCGTGACCTCACTGATCGGCATCATCACTCTCCTGCTGGTCTTGGTAAGCGAGAACCCCCGTATGGAAGCGCAAACTCTCAGTTGGGAGGGTCGCTCTATCGAAAACGGGGCCACGCTGTTCGCCAACAACTGCGCCACTTGCCATGGGCCAAATGGTCAGGGACTACTGGGCAGGGCACCCGGCCTCAACAGCTACTACTTTTTCACCGACACCGGACGTCTCCAGGACGTCGGTTGGGTCGGCTCTCTTGAAGACTATGTAAGACTCTCAATTGCAGCCGGTCGCCCCAGCAAGACCGATAGCCAGTGGCCCGAAGTCATGCCCACCTGGGCCGGACAATACGGCGGCCCCATGCGAGGCGACCAAATAGAACACCTGACCAACTATGTTATGAACTGGAGAGAATCCGCCCTGGCGCAGACCCCTGACGAAGATCCCTTCCAGTCCTTCGAAGACGTCTTCCGGCCGGCCGAGTTCCAAAATACAGCCTTCCTCTTCCTGAGCGAAGAAGAGCAGGCCGCAGCGCTTGAAGAATACCAGGCCCGAAACATCCGCTCACCACAGGAGATCTGGACATCCGAGGCCTGCTTCGCCTGCCACAATCTCGAAGAAAGGCAGGTCGATGTGGCCGGACAGAACGGGCCCAATATGGCCGACCTCTTTGAGCGCGCCGGCAGCCGCGTAGAGGGATTGACCGCCGAAGAATACGTTTACGAGAGTATCGTGAACCCCTTGGCGTATGTGGTGGAAACTTACGAGGACGCGGGCCAAATGCCGCAAAACTTCGCCGAAAAACTGAGCGAAGATGAGATCCAGGCGCTCGTAGCCTGGCTGCTCAATCCCGACCGGGAAGAAATAACGGAGGAGTAAAGAGCAAGGGATGTAGGGTGGCTTACTCGCCCTGCCTCCCTTTGGAACCACCCCCAACTTCTCGCCGCTCCCTTCTCTTTCCTCCTCACAGTCTTATACACTCAATTCAGAGGTTGGTGCGTGCCGGGCGCAAGACCGCAACGTTTCCGAAACCGTCGCCATGCCGGCGCGCTGCTCGGGGTCATGCTCCGGGAGGTGGAGGCCGTCAACCCTCTTGTTCTCGGCCTGCTGCGTGGAGGCCTACCCGTCGCCAGCGAGGTCGCCCGCGCCCTGAAAGCCCCCCTCGACGTCTGGCTCGTTCGCAAGCTCGGCGTGCCCGGCCAGACCGAACTGGCCTTCGGCGCCATCGCCGAAGGCGGTGTCCAGGTGATTAATCAGAAAGTAGTCGCCGAACAGCGCTTGGGCAACGATCGAATCCGAAAAATCTCCCGCCGGCAACAGCGTGAGCTTACCCGCCGCGCTCAGCTGTTCCGCCGCGGCCGCCCACCCGCTCCCATCAAGGGCCGCACTGTATTCCTTGTCGACGACGGCTTGGCCACCGGCGCCTCCATGCGCGCCGCCATCCAGGCTCTGATCCACCGCGAGCCGCGTGAAATCGTACCCGCCGTCCCCGTCGCTCCCCCGAGTACCATCGCTCAATTTCAAACGCAGCCAACGCAACCGACCGGCAACGCCGAGGCCGCCGGCGCCAGCCCTGTCCGCCAGGCTGTCGCCCTCCTTTCACCCGCCCCTTTCTGGGGCGTCGGTGCATGGTATGACGACTTTCGCCAGGTCAGCGACGCCGAAGTCGTGCGCCTCCTGGGCATTCATGCGCCCGCCGGAAGCGGCAACCTGTGACTCTCAACGGCACGCTCGTCAACGAAAGGTGCTGTACGTGTATGGCAATCTGATTCGCCCCCTTTCTTCAACTTGCCGAAGACCGGTGAGAATGGTGCTTCTTCTGAACCTATCGATGAGATCAATAATTTGTTCACTTGACACGCGTTTCTTTAACCATATAATCTATCCAGTCCCCCTCATGTCCATCGGTGAGCGATCAACTCTCTAAGGAGGCGCAACCATGCAAAGGACGTTATCGCGACGTGATTTCTTGAAGGCCGCGGCCATGACCGGAGGTGCTGCCGCTCTGGCAGCCTGCGTAGCCCCTGCAGCCCCGGGCTCTGATGGCGAAAGTGAAGTCGCGGCTGCCCCGGTTGAAATTCAATGGTGGTCCTTCCCTCTTGGCCTGCCCGGCGATATCCTTCCTCACGGAACCTGGGAACAGGAGAGGGCGGACATCTACTCCGACCAAACGGACGGCGTAACAATCAGCTACCAGGCCGTGGGCTGGGACTCAATCGTCAAGGTACAGACCTCAATCGCCTCCGGCAACCCACCCCATACCGTCCTGCGCGCTAGCGTCGATGGAATCATCCAGGCACTGCAGTCCGATGTCGCCGTGGAGATCGAGCTTCCCCAGGAATTCCAGGATGACCTTCCCGAAGGCTGGTACGAAGGAATGCACTTCCGGGGCAAGAACTACATGGTGCCCTTCTATACCCTTGCCAACGGCATGGCCATCAACCTGGACCTGATTGATGAGGCCGGCGCATCCCATTTGGTTCCAGAGGCCCCCGAACGAACTTGGAACTTCGACGACTACCTGACCCTGATGCAGGCTTGCACATTCGAACGGGATGACGGCACACCGGTTTGGGGCGGCGTGTTCTCTGCCGCAGAAACCAATCCGTTCTTCTACTGGCCGGACCAGGTCCTCAGTTGGAACTGGGGAACGGACACCGTAGAGCTCCGGGACGGCGTGTGGGCCTGCAAGCTGGCCGAAGAAGCAGGCATCGCCTGGCTGCAATGGCTGCAGGACCTCTACTTTGTACATGGCGTCATCCCCAACCCAAACGGCCTCAGCGCCAGCCGTTGGGACTACTTCTTCCAGAAGTCCCTCCTCGGCGGAATCGGCCCCAGCATCGGCTGGTCACAGCGCCCCGGCGTCGAAGTAGACCCCGATACCTTGGTCGTCACCGACACCGAGCGCGACATTAGATGGATTTACGTCCAGCCCCCAACCAATCCAGGAGTCCCGCACTCCCTCTACTGGGGCGGTCCGATGCTCGATGTCAACTCCATCGTCTACCGCGCCGGCGGTGCCAATGAGATTGGCCCCTCCATCGACTTCGCGCTCTGGCTCTCCAATCGAGAAAACCAGAAGTGGATAGCGCAGTACCTGCTGCCCGCACGTGTTTCAGCCGTGGAGGGCGTCAGCAACCCCATGCTGGAATGGCATTACGAGCACTACATCCCCTACGGCCGGCAGCGAGCTTCGGCCCACGGCGGACGCGCCCGAGAGACCGTCGAGCAGCTGGAGCTGGTCCATCAGAAGATCTTCCTGCCTACGCCTCCCGAAGAAGCTGTGCAGGACTTCTGCGACACGATCGCTAGTCTGGAGTGGTACGTCTAAGGTTCAATCACCGGTATTGCGTATTGCAGGCACCCTAGAGTAGACCTGCAATACGCAATACCCCTCACAAACATGACCGATAGAGTAGACAAAATAGGTAGCGGCTGGCGCCAAGGACCAAAGACGTTCCCGTGGCCGCGCCTGACAAACGCCCAGTCGGAAAAAATGTGGGGCTTTCTCCTGATCGCCCCCTTCATGATTTTCTTTGCCGTCTTCTTCCTCCTCCCCTACGGCATGGTCATCTGGCTGAGTGTCGTCGACTGGCATCCGCGCGGCGTCACCGAGTACGTAGGTCTGCAGAACTACATCGACGTCGTCGAAATGCCCAGCGCTCAGAAGTCGATGTTCAACTCCTTCTATTACGCGCTAATGGTCGTACCCATCTCCACGGCACTCTCCCTTCTCACTGCCGTTCTGATCGTCTCGTTGCGCAGCAGTTCTATGCGTAGTTTCTTCCAGGCCGCTTTCTACCTTCCGGGAGTAATTTCCGGCCTCGCAGTAGCAATTATCTGGCGCTTTGTTTTTGACTTTCATGTAGGCGTGCTCAACTACTTCCTATCGGTTGTCAAACTGGAACCCGTCAATTGGCTGGGGAACATTTATGCCGCCCTGCCCTCCTTGGCCGGCATGGCCATAGTTTCCAGCAATGGCGTGGCAATTATCATATTCTGCGCAGCGCTAATGAGCATTCCTTCCAGCCTGTACGACGCGGCCGCCGTCGATGGCGCTGCCTTCTGGCGCAAGCACTGGTCGATCACCTTGCCGCTCCTCACGCCCGCAATGCTGTATGTGATCGTCGTTTCCACACTCGGCGCGCTTCAGGTATTTGTTCCTGTCTACGTTCTGACACGCGGCGGGCCTGTACATAGCACTATTACCGTTGGTTACTATATCTACAACCAGCTGATCTTCTACGCCAACGCCGGCACCGCCGCCGCTGCCGGACTGCTGCTCCTCGTGGCGACCGTCGGCTTTACCATCTTCCAGTTCCGTCGTTTTTCACAGGTCGTGGAATTCTGATCTGAAGGCCCGAACATGGCGACCCAAACCAGCCTGAACAGACAGACACCGTCACTCTTGGAAACTCTCCAACTGCGCCTGCTGCCCGAAGGATCTGCCAGCGCCATTCGCTACCTCGCGCTCCTGATGATCCTGGTGCTTGCCGGCATCTCCCTCTTCCCGCTCTACTGGGCTCTGATTACCAGTTTCAAGCATCCCTCAGACGTCGCCACCATACCCCCTTCCTTTGTGTTAACGCGCCCCGTCCTCAAAAACTACATCGACCTCATGACAGGAAGCGGCGTTGCCAACTCGCCTGTATTGAAATGGTTCTGGAACAGCGTCTTTACGGGTGCAGTCTTTACGCTGGGCGTAGTCCTCGTGGCCTCTCTCGCCGGCTATAGCTTCGCCCGCAAACGTTTTCCGGGACGCGACAAACTGTTCTGGCTCATCATCAGCACGATGCTTGTCCCGGCTTGGTCGACTCTGATCGCCTCATATGTCCTGACCTTGAAACTTGGCATGCACGATACCTACTGGGCACTGATCCTGCCGGGTCTGGCCTCTCCCTTCGCCCTCTTCCTCTTCCGCCAGTTCGCCGTGACACTGCCGGACGAACTGTTCCAGGCCGCCCGCATCGACGGCGCCCATGAATTGCAGCTCTGGTACTTGATCACCCTTCCCCTGTCCAGGCCTGTTCTGGCAACGCTTGCCATCTTTACCTTTACCTACCATTGGAACGACTTTCTTTGGCCCCTGCTGGTGCTGAATAAACCACAAATCTACACCATGCCCGTGGGCGTATCCATCATCATGTTCCAGCTGAAAGGCACCGGCCCCGCCTATGGAATAGGTATGTCCGCCGCCATTCTCATGTCGGTTCTGCCGATTGTCGCATTCATACTGATGCAAAAACAGATGATCCAGGGGATCACCATCGGGTCACTGAAGGGATAGATTAGCCAGCGCTATCGCAAGGAGCTTTCCGTGGATTACAGTCACATTGAAAAACCAGACCTGGGCTATCGCTATGAATTCAGCATCGACGAATTGGATGCCATGAATGAATGTGTGGAAGCACACGGCTTCGCCATCATAAAGAACGTCTTGACTGAAGAGCTGGTGCAGGACCTTCAGGAATCCGTGGTGGAGGTCCTCGATCCGGACGGCACGTTGGGCGCGGGAAACAGCTTTACGCACACTGCCTTTGTCGAACATTCCCCCGCCTCCTGGAAACTGTTCGAACATGAGCCGTTCATGCGCGTGAACCGCTTCTATTGCGGCGATGGCGGGTTGACCATTCACCGCTCCGCCGCCATTATCCGCAATCCCGGCTCCGATCCGCTGGGATGGCACACAGACTGGCATGGATTTTCGGAGGGACCGCCGCAAAACGCAGGAGATGTGCTCAATAAGTTCCTTTTGCCCTCCGGGCTCTGGTTCTACATCACCGGCTCCTTCCCCAAGCACGGCGGCCTGGCCGTCATCGAGGATTCCCACGTGGAAGACTGGGAAGGGCCCGAAGGCTTCCAGCTGACCCCGGACAAGCGCTCATTTCACCCTGAAGGAACAGAGCCGCACAGCTACGTCGGCTTCGATGTGCCCGGCATGGTACCCCTCTTCGGCGAGCCGGTTGACCAGCTCGTCTTCGCCACGCGCACGTACCACGCCGCCTTTCCCAACCGCATCGACCGCGTCCGGCTCTCCTGCGGCGTCGGCTTCCGCCCTAAGGAGTACAAGATAGACGCGCCCTGGCCGCTCCCCGAAACGTCGAAAGCCTTCATAAAGGCGCTTCCCCAGCGTTTTCAGCACTACGTGGAGGAATATACCGGCATCCAGAACGACTGGCGGCCCGACGATGCCGAACCGCAAGCCGACGCCATGATGGGGTAGTGCTGAGCGTTCAGCCGCCACTCTTTAGCCGAGGCTGCTTCCCTTCAATCGAAGATCGCCCCTCTTTGGTAAGCGGCGGCGTTTTCCAACGCGTGGTCATAGGACCGGTGCAGGACAATCCTGGAGATAGTGGAGAACTGAATGGACTACAGCCACATCAAAAAACCCGAACTTGGCTACCGCTACGAGTTCACTCTCGACGAGTTGGACGCCGCCCAGGACTGCGTCGAGGCCCACGGCTTCGCCATCGTCAAAAAGGTACTCCCCCCTGAACTGCTGCAGGAGCTCCAGGAGTCGGTCAAACAGGTTCTTGACCCGGACGACACACTGGGAGAAGGAAACAGTTCCACCCACCCCTCCTTCATCGAACACTCTCCAGCCATGTGGAAGCTGCTCGACCACGAGCCCTACATGCGCGCCCAGCGGGCCTTCTGCCCTTACGAGGACATTTCCATCCTTCGCACCGCCGCGATCCTGCGCAATCCCGGATCCGCGCCGCTCGCATGGCACACCGACTTCTGCGGCTTCTCCAACGGTCCCCGCACCTTCTCAGGCGACGTACTGAACCGCGGCCCTTGGCCGTCCGGCCTCTGGTTCTACATCACCGGCTCCAATCCCAAACACGGTGGCCTTGCACTCATCGAGGACTCCCACACCGAGGACTGGACGCCCCCTGAAGGCTTCCAATTCACGCCGGATCGACGCTCCTTCCACAAGAAGGGGACCGAACCGAATAGGTACGTCGGCTTCGACGTGCCCGGACTGGTGCCAATCTTTACCGATCCCTGCGACCAAATCATATTCGCTTCCCGTACCTACCATGCCGCCTTCCCCAACCGCATTGATCGCGTTCGGCTTTCCTGTGCCGTCATCTACCGCCCGCGTGACTTCAAAATCGATGCTCCATGGCCCCTCTCCGAGGACGCACAGGCCTTTCTGAAGGCTTTCCCCCAGCGATTGCAACCCTATGTTGATGGCTACGTTGGGATCGACGACGACTGGAGTGGTGATGAAGGAATGATGGGATAGGTGAAGCAGGCGGCTCCAACTGCCGTCAAGACGCCGCCACACATGCCCCTCCGCCTGGTGGCGTTTCAACAACGCGAACTGTAAGCCTGGTCCGGGCACTGAGTTGAATATGCCTGACAGGTTGATGGCCGTGCTAACCCGCAACCGCCTTGAGCCTTACGTCAAAAGGAGTCTTGAATGGACTACAGTCAAATCCAGAAGCCTGAACTGGGCTACCGCTATGAGTTCACGCTGGACGAACTGGACGCCGCGCAGGCCTGCGTCCAGGCCCACGGATTCGCGATTGTCAAGAATGTGCTTTCCGACGAGCTCGTATCCGAGCTGCAGGAGTCCGTCAGGCAAGTGATCGACCCGGACGACTCGCTCGGCGAAGGCAATAGTTTCACCCACACCTCTTTCATCGAACACTCCCCCGCCATGTGGAAAATGTTCGACCACGAACCCTTCATGCGGGCCCAGCGCGTCTTCTGCCAGGCCGAAGAGCTAACCATCAACCGCACCGCCGCCATCATTCGCAATCCCGGCTCCGACCCCCTCACATGGCACACCGACTTCTGCGGCTTCTCCGACGGCCCGCCCACCTTCTCAGGAGACATCCTCAATCGCGGACCCTGGCCCTCCGGCCTCTGGTTCTACATCACCGGCTCCCATCCCAAGCACGGCGGACTTGCCGTAATTGCAGACTCCCACGTCGAAGGCTGGGAAGGCCCCGAAGGCTTCCAGCTGACCCCAGACCAGCGCTCCTTCCACCGCATCGGGACCGAACCCGAGGGCTACGTAGGCTTCGACGTGCCCGGAATGGTGCCCCTCTTCACCGATCCTGGCGATGAAATCATCTTCGCCTCCCGCACCTATCACTCCGCCTTCCCAAACCGCATCGACCGCGTCCGCCTCTCCTGCGGCATAGGTCTGCGCCCCCGCGACTACCCCGTAAACGCGCCCTGGCCGCTCTCAGACGACGCCGAGGCCTTCCTGAAGGCCTTTCCGGACCACCTGCAGCCAATGGTCAAGGACTATGTTGGCATCGACACCGCTTGGCACGGCGACGACCCTATGGATGACGCCATGATGGGCTAGGGATCAGTTCTGACTGAACCGCTCGTCCTGAAGTCGATCTGAAGGGCGAGCGTCAAATCCTGCTCTCGTGAAGGGCAGTAACACTACTACCAAATAATTCCAAGTTAATCCCGGCTGACCGGTGGTAGTCTTCGGGTCTAGTCAAACACTTCTACCTGCTAATTCGCGCTACTCTCCAACCTGACCGAAGCAACCTGCCTCCCGTCCAGGTCGAACGCTTCCCACTCCTCCGTCCCGCGAAAACTCAGCGACTCGAACCAGGATCGCTTTTCCTCATCTTCAATCGAAACGACCGCGTAGCAATCGGTGCCGCCTAGCTCCTGCGATTTCCCGACCGCCGCCTGCACCAACTCTTCCCATACACCCGAAAAGCGGGCATGGGCGAATCCGTCAACCTGAAATGCGCCCTGTTCGTCCCTGCGCGTCGTCGATAACCCCACCACCTTCCCCTCCCCAGTCTTGGCCGCAAACCAATCACCGCTGCCACCCAACCTGACATTCTCAAAGCGCACAAAGAGACCCATACAAGAATTCTGCGTTGCATAGCGCGTTGAAAACGTCATTGTATTCGCGTCCAGCACCTGCCAGTCATGCGGACTGTGGATCAACGGGATGATAGGAATCCTGTCCGCGGGAGACGCCTCGACAACGGTTGCCTCCCCTCCTCCCCTGAAGTAATCGACCAGGAAAGCTTCGGGCGACGCCCCGCTCAGGATATTAGCCATAACATTGGCTCCGGCTAGCTTGCGCCACCCCAGCCGGTGGTAGACTCGCGCCGCCGCCGGGTTGACCGTCCCCAGGAAAAACGCCTCGCCCCCTGCCGCACGGAATTCTTCCACCGCCTGCCTGCATAGCTCTGTCGCGATGCCTCTTCCTCGAAACTCGGGATCTGTGGCAACTTCGCTGAATCCTGCCAGAGTCGGAACTGTCCTCGACTGCATCGTAAAGCACGTGCTTGCCAGGCTTTTTCCCTCTCTTCGCAAGTAGAGCGTACCCCCGTTATGCTCCTCTTCAGCCCCCAGGAATACTTCGCGCGCTATATCGGGCAATACCTCCCCGAAAATGGACGCCCAGAAAGGAAACAGTTCGTCAATCAACTCTTCCGGGATCGGGACTTCGTATCGCATTGAAACCACCTTTACGCTGTGCGGTCCATCAGGAAACACACCGAACAGACTCTCTCGATTCCCGCCGACCCTCTGGCCGAAAACCGGACTCCCAACGCCAGAACTATGAACCCAAACACGAAACGTCATCCATGCTTCGAATCGCGGTGAGCATGTCCCTACTCGGCCTCACAGGTCGCTCCCGCGCCTGATTGCGTCCGCGCCGAATCTCTTCCTCAGCCCCTTCACTGCCTCATTCAACTGGTCCTCTTTGGCCCGCGCCCCCGGGTCCGCAGCCATATCAAATATGCTCATCTGCCTAACAGCCGGTACCAGCCCGCTGCATCCGACCCCAATCAACCGCACCGCCGCCCCCTCCGGCCGGTTTGACGCCAGCAGGTCCAGAGAGATACTGTAAATCTCCTCTTCGTCGTCCACGGGATGTGAGGGCGTCGTCTGCCGCGTCTGCGTGGTGAAGTCAGTCCAGCGCAACTTCAAACTGACAGTGCGCGCCGCCAGCCCGCCGCGCCGCAGACGTGCGCCTACCTGGTCTGACTGCTGACGCAGCGCCCGTCGCAACGTCTCCGTATCAACCACATCCTCTACAAAAGTCGTCTCTTGGCTGATCGACTTGGCCTCCCGCTCAGTGACAACCGGCCGCTGGTCGACCCCCTGCGCCTGCCTCTGCAGATCCCGGCCAAGCTTCCCCAACTGCTGCGTCAGCACCTCAGCAGACGCCTCAAGAACATCGCTGACCTTGCGTATGCCGAGCGTCTCCAGCCTCTCCCTTGTACGCGGACCGACCCCCCACAACGCGTCAACCGGCAACGGCGCCAAAAACTCAGCCTCCCTACCCGGCGGAACCACCTGGATCGCCCTTGGGTAGTCGCCCGACTGGACCGCCGCTTTACCAACGTCAGTGGCGATCTTGGCCACCAGCTTATTCGTTGCAACCCCTAGCGAAGAGGGCAGACCCAGCCTCTCCTCGACCTGCCTCTGCAGCGTCTTTGCCAGTTCAGATGCGTACTCTGGCCGCTCCGTCACTTCAAGAAATGCTTCATCGATCGAGAGCTGCTCGACTCGGGGCGTCACACCTTGCAGAATCTCCATCACGCGCCCAGAAAACTGCCCATACTCCCGCATGTCCGGCGGCAGGACGCGCAACTCCGGGCACAATCGCACCGCCTGCGCCATGCCCATCGCCGAACGAATGCCGTACCGTCGCGCCGCGTAGGAGCACGAAGAGACTACCCCTCGGCTCTCAGGCCGCCCGCCAACCGCAAACGGAACGCCCTTCAATTCAGGGTGCCGCAACTCTTCAACCGCACAGTAAAAGGCGTCGAGATCGAAGTGGAGAATCTTTCGAACCATCCCAGTGCCCCTCAGCTAACCCCCGCCCACCTCATGTCTCGTCACGCCCGTATTTTAGCACATCTGCCCTTGGCCCTTTTGGCGACTATCAGAAAGGCCGGATATGATGTGCCTCATAAGAGGGATTGCACCCACTTGACAAGACTCTGTCTTGGGCAAACGGCAACTTCCCTCCTGTCCACTGCTCCCCTTGCAAAGGCTAATCACATGAGGGACATGCCGCGCAGAAGTCCTTTCGTCCCAACTTCGTCTCGAGGCGGGGACGATACTGGCAATGCGCGCGGTACCGCGCTCCTCATCAGCCTGCTGATGATAGACAGCCTGCACTATGTTTTTGCCCGCCTCGTCTTCCCCTACATTGCGCCCGCCTTGGGCGCCTTCTACATAATCGCTGTCGCCTTGGTCGAAGTCGGCCTGATCGGCCTCCTGACGCGTCGACTCCGCCTGGCTCCCCTCCGTCGCATGTGGCCCACTTTCCTCGCCATCGGCATGTGCGTGGCCGTCAGTACAAGACTCAACTATGAGGCCATGGCCTTTATGGACCCGGGCGTCGCTGCCATGGTTGGCAAGATGACAGTCCTCTTCAGCCTCGGCTTCGGCCTATTTTGGTTGGGCGAACGCTTCACCCTTCTGCAAGGAGTCGGTTCCGCAATTGCCGTCGTCGGGCTTGCCGTCATCTCCTTCCAGCCTGGCGACTACCTCGGACTCGGCACAATGATGATACTCTGCTCCACCTTCATCTACGCCCTGCACGCTGCCCTGACCAAACGCAACATGGGGGAAGTCGACCTGCTCAACTTTTTCTTCTACCGCCTTCTCCTTACCGCGGCATTCCTCGCACTCTTCAACATCGCCCGCGGCGACTTCGCGCTGCCCTCGGCCCAGGCCTTTCCCATACTCCTTCTTGTCGGCACCGTCGACGTCGTCGTCAGCCGATTCCTCTATTACTGGACGCTGCGTAAACTCGACATGAGCATCTTCGCAGTTGCCCTGGCAGCCAGCCCCGTCGCGGCCGTACTCTGGTCCCAACTCCTGTTCGACGTCTTCCCTACGCCCCAGCAGCTCCTCGGAGGCTTCGCCATCCTGTGGGGCGTCGCCGTCGTTACCTCCGCGCCGGTTCTGGAACGAAGAATGCGGCGACGCGCCGAAGCGGCAGACGCCCCCTCTTGACGTTCCTGCCAGTCTATCCCCAGCGCGCAAGACCGCACCAGGCCTCCCTCGCAGCCCTGTATGGACAGGCTCCGTGCTATTCGATTGCAGTAAAGGGGTGACAAACGGGGTAAGCGTTTTGACTTCGGTGAACGGCAGGAGGACCTCTCGTTTCCGCCCCACGCAAACCTAGCGGTGTCCGCCAATGACAACGATGAACTCGCCCAACAGCTTCTTGCCTTCGATGGCCTTTAGCAGGGCGGAGACTGTTCCCCGCTGCACCTGTTCGTGCAGCTTCGTCAAATCGTTTGCCAGCGCAGCCGGCCGGTCACCGTACACTGCCAGCGCATCCGACAAAAATGCCGCCAGCCGGTGCTGGCTCTCGTAAAAGACCAGCGTGTGCGGCGAGTCTGCGTCTACCTCCAGAAAACGCCGTCGCCCCGCCGACTTCCGCGGCGCAAAACCGCGAAATGTAAAGCTGTGCAAAGGCAGTCCGGAAAGCACAAGCGCCGTAATCAGACCCGTAGGTCCAGGTATGGCAGAGACTGACAGCCCCTCTTCCAGAGCCCGCCGCACCGCCGTAAAACCCGGATCGGAGATGCCCGGCGTACCCGCGTTCGTGACGACCGCAACCGAACGCCCGTCCCGCAGCGCGCCGACGATCCGCTCGACCGCTTTCGCCTCATTGTGCTCGTGGTATGAAAATTGGGGTGTGTCAATCTCGTGGTGCTTCAGCAACCGGCCGGTCTTGCGCGTGTCCTCCGCCGCAATCAGATCGACCGATCGCAGCGTTTCCAGGGCTCTCAGCGAAATATCGCCGAGGTTCCCAATTGGCGTGGCGACCAGATAGAGCATGTCAGTCTGTCAACCACCCGGCCGGTAGTCCCCTCCAACCGACCCCTCCGCAAAGACTGTCGGGCGACCGCACTTCCGGTTCGCCCTGAGTAGGAAATCCAGGTCCATCACTGGTCCCCGGCTGCAAACGCCTCAATCGCGGCAAACAGGCGCTCCAGATCCGAAGGCCAAACCTCGCCCATGTGCCCGATTCGGAACGCTTTGCCCTTATACGGACCGTACCCGTTGGCAACCTGCATATCCCGGGATCCCAGGAACCGGTTGAGTTCCTCCATATCCAGCCCTCTGCCGTTCTTGACAGTCGTTACCGTGTCAGACTCGTACCCGCTCTCCGCCATCAGTCCGAAGCCGTTTGTTACGGCCCATTCTCGGCTCATCTGCCCACAGAACGCGTGCCTGCCGTAGCGGGCCTCCAGGCCCTCAGCGAATATCCGATCAAGCTGTACGCTCAGCGCCCGCAGCAAAGAGATAGCCGGAGTGGCCGGTGTCGTGCTCCGCTGGCGGTACTTCTCCAACTGCAAAAAGTCGAAATACCAACCGCGATTGGACACCGTCGCCGCCCGCTCCATCAAACGGTCGCTTACTGCCGCAAATGCCAGTCCCGGCGGCACAGCCAAAGCCTTCTGCGAGGAAGTCAGCAGCAGATCCAGCCCCCACTCGTCAAAGGGCAGCTTCACCCCACTGAAAGAGGAAACCGCATCCACCAGGATCAGCGTCTCCGGGCTGACTCGCCGCACACACGCCGCGATAGCGTCGACCGGGCTCGCAACGCCCGTGCTCGTCTCATTGTGAACCACCGTGATCGCGTCCACCGGCCCGTCGGCAAGCGCGGCCAGCACCGCCTCCTCAACCTGTGCCGGCTTCACAGCCGTACACCACGGCGCCTCCACCGCGATCGCCTCTTTGCCGCATCCCTCAGATACATCATGCCATCGCTGGCTGAACGCCCCATTCACAAAATTGATCACCCGCTCGCCGACCGCGTTCCGAATCGCAGCCTCCTGTAACCCAGAACCCGACGCCGCAACCGTAAAGACCCGCGTCTCCGTATGGTACAGCTGTTGCAGCTGCTCGCTGCACTTTCCAAAGAGCGACTCTAGTTCATCGCTGCGGTGGCCGATCATCGGCGCGCCCTGAGCAGCCAGCGTCGCTGGATGCACGTCGGTCGGGCCCGGCACAAAAAGCCTCTGTGGCGGCTTGTCCGCTGGCGTCACGAAATTTGCCCTCTCCAACCCAACCTTCGACAAGCTGTCAGTGGCCTTCGAACTTTGAACCGTAGCAGTCATCGATCTGAATTTCCTCTATGTCAACTTACTATACGGTACAGCAAAAAAATGAGCACGCCTTTGATATCCGGTTTCGGGTCTCCAAAAGCGCAACAGACCCGAATAGAACTTCCCCTACGCCTCCACTGGCTCAACGCAGCCCGGCTCGTCGTTGCGTGGGTTATTCACCATCCTGTTAACCGCCACCGCCTCCATCTTCGCGCCCCCGTACGGCCGCATCAGATGTAGCAGCGAATCCGCCTTCTGCACACTCGGGTCGAGCCACTCGTCATAATCCTCCCGGTCGAGGATCACCGGCATACGGTGATGAAGCGGCGCCATGAACCCGTTCGCATCCGTCGTTAGTAGAGTGCACGATTCGATCACCGAGCCGTCCTGCTCCCAGTATTCCCAAAGCCCAGCAATGCCAAAGATCTCGCCCGATGCCAGACCGATCAAATAGGGCTGCTTGCCGTCCTTCACCTTCTTCCACTCATAAAAACCATCCGCGGGCACAATGCAACGTCGGTACTTGTAAGCTGCACGAAACGAGGGCTTCTCCGCGGCTGTCTCCGAACGGGCATTGATCATCCGGCTCCCGATCTTCGGGTCCTTCGCCCAAAACGGAATCAGTCCCCAATTCAAATACGTCGCCTCCCGCTTTCCACCATGGGGATTCGTCCGCACAGCCAGCACAGGCTGAGTCGGCGCAATATTGTACCTCGGCCCCGTCTGCGGCGCCGCATCCAGCTCAAACAATGTCTGCAGATTCTGCGGCGAAGCCCGCAATACAAATCGACCGCACATCTCAGCCTCCCATCATCGCCCAGGCCCACACAATTCCCGCCAAAATATTCGTCGATCTTAGCCACTGCCCCCCCGCTTGTCAACTAACGCCCCCTCCAATCGCGCCCCACTCCATCAGGCCTCTCTCCAGACGCCCGTACCTCCTCACTGACCACTGATCACTGACCACCGACCACTGCAGTTGGTGCGGTCGGGCCTTCGGCCCTCCCTTGTGCGGGGGGACTCCCCCCGCAACGCCCCCCCCCGGTGCTCGACCCACCTGCCGGATCAATCCCAAACAACTGTGCCGCCTGACCAGAATGCCCGCACGCGGACCAGCCAGCCCACTTGCCAGCCCGCCACCCAGCCCAAACTAACCAAAACCGGCCCCGCCAGCCCTGGAAGTCTTGGCGCTTTTCTTATATTCTTGTGGAGCAGTTCGCCACAAAAGGCCCGGCGCTGCACCACCAGCCCAGGCCGCGGCTCAAAGGGAGGACCCCCGATTAGCGAGAGGCAGCACATAACATCACCCAACACTTATGGCAGAAGTCATCCAGAAGCTCTTGACGCAGGCCGCGTCGCTACCCCCATCCAGCACACCGGCGGCCCATACTTTAACAAAGGAGTTCCCCCACCATGACGCAACAGTCCAAAAACCGCCTCGACCGCATCGAACGCATCCTCCTGCAAATTGTCGAGCAGCAGGCCCTCAACGCCGAACAGCAGGCCCGTTTCGCCGAAAATATAGACCAACGCATCGACAGTACGCGAAAGCTGATCGGCGACCTGGCTAAAATAACCGAAAAGGGCCTTGAGAAGATCAACGAGAACGCCAAACAGATCGGCGACCTCACACGACTGCTGGAGCGCAACGCCGAACAAGCAAACAAGCGCCTGCAGCGTATCGAGGAGACGGTCGCTGGCAACAACTGAGGCGTCCAGTTCCTGCGGGAGCTTACACTAGGGCATAGATCACAACCCTCACCGCCGGCACACTCTGACTTACACAGCAGCCGAGCCCGGGTCGCCGCGCCCGGGCAGGCGCCAACCCCCGAAGGCAACACCAAGACAACGACAATACGAATCGAACGCCCGCCCCAAAAAACTCAAGGACCTGCACACTGCCGGCATCCTCGTCAAAATGACCCGCGCCGAACACGCCTCCATCACCGTCCTCGCCAAACAGACCGGCCGCCGCGCCGGCGAAATCATGCGCACCGGCGCCCACAAAAAAGCCAATCGCCTGGGCATCAGCACACCCACTACTGACACGCCCGCCCCACTACACCCCGACCTGACTAACCCACTCTGTACATTCATCCCCGGCAACATGCCCGGCCAAAATTGTCTCCTTCCTTCGAGCTGTCTCAACCAATAGGCCACTTAAGTTACTGACCGCTGACCACTGACCACTGCAGTTCCCACCCCTCTCCGTTTGACGGTTCTCCATCCAGCGGGTAGCATAGCGGGCAGTGTGCCGCAGACCATTTCCTGCGAAAAAGCCCGAAGCCCATGAGACTGGCCGTCCTCGCCGACATCCACGGAAACCTGCCCGCGCTGCAAGCCGTCCTCACCGAGTTGGAAAGGCTTCAGCCCGATTTCGTCGTCCTAAACGGCGATCTCATCAACCCCATGCCCTTCAACAACCGCGTAGTCGACGTCGTCCGCGCTTCCCAGTGGGCCGTCGTGCGCGGCAATCACGAATTCTACCTGCTCGACTTCGGCACCGAACGCGCCCCCCAAGGCGCCGACGACTCCGAACGTTGGGGCAGCCTGCACTGGCTTGTCAAAAGAGTGGGCAAGGAGCAGGCTAACTACCTGGCCGCGCTGCCCGACGAGTTGCGACTGCAATTCCCTGGCGCTCAGCCGATCCGAGTTGCGCACGGCGTGCCGGGACGCAATCGGGTGGGGTTCTACCAGAACATGCCCGCCGAAAAAATCATCCAGGAAATCGACTCCATAGAAGAACCAAACGTCATCTCTGCCCACACCCATGTACAGGTCGACAGACATCTGTACAAACCCGAATCGGCCGATCCGTTGACCGACCCCCACGACAGTGCAGCCATCTTCAGAGAAGGCAACGCAACGCAGCTTCACCGGCCTAACAGGACAAGCCCATTCCTGGCATCCGACGCTGGCCGCGACAGCTGTCGCCACTGGCACCTGATGAATCCCGGCAGCATCGGCCTCCCTCTAAACGGCGATCCGGCCGCCCAGTTTGCGCTCATGGAATCCGCAGCCGAAGGCGAACAACCTGGCGGCTGGCGGGTGCGGCACCACCGTGTCACCTACGACCGCCGCCCCGTCCTCGAGGCCTTCTCCACCGAAGGGCTGCTCGAGGCTGGCGGCGTGATCGCTCAGCTGTTTTACTGGGAGCTGGTCACCGCCGAACCGGAGATAATCAACTACTTTCGCTGGTGTTGGTCCAACGGACATGACCCCGATGCCGAAGACATCCGTCATTCCTTTATCGCCTACAGCGAGGCGACCGGACGCGAGCAATACGTCGAAGAAAGGGACCCGCTGAAAACGGCGCAGTCAACATGAATCAATCCCTCCGTCTCGCCTTTCTTGGCGACATTCACGGCAACCTGCCGGCACTCGAAGCAGTTTTGGAAGACATTGACAGACAAGCCCCCGACGCCGTATTCCTACTTGGCGACCTCCTAAACAGATGCCCCTGGACTCTAGAAGTCCTCGATATTCTGCGCCAGCGAGACTGGCTTTCCGTTCAAGGCAATCATGACCTGGTGCTCTCGCAGCTCAATACGCCGGATGGCCCGCCCCTCTTCAATAACAGAAACCGCTTTCCCAATATCCACTGGACCTGGGAGCAACTCGGTGGACAAGACCTTCAATACCTGCTCCATTTGCCGCACGACCTGCTCATCCAGATCGATGACGCGCCGTCGCTGAGGCTCTTCCACGGGCTCCCCGATAACCCCTTTGCCGGTATCGTCCCCGATGAAGATGATGAACAGGTCTCCAATCACATTTCAGTTTACGACGAGCCCGTACTGATCTGTGGCCACACACACCAGCCAATGGACCGCACGGTTGCTCCGCTAACCGCCTCGGCGCACAACCAAACCGAACATTCGGGGCAGCAGCGCATTTTCAACCCAGGAAGCGTCGGCATGCCCTACAATGGCGATCCCCGTGCCCACTATCTTCTACTGGACCTCGTTGAGGAAAACGGAAGACTGGACTGGCAGCCCAGCTTCCAAAGATTGGAATTTGACTTTGAAAGAGTCGCCAGCGCGTTCAAAACCAGCGGCCTTCTGGAAGCCAGTGGGGCCGTTGGCAAACTCAATTTGCGTACAATTAGGGACGGGCAGCCTTGGGCCAGCGACTTCCAGCAGTGGCTGCGCAACCAACCCAGCGCCCTGCGAAGCGACGCCGAAGGCGCCGTCGAACTGTATCTGCAGTCCCACGGACCCAGCCAGTGGGCATTTATGGGCTGATCCTCCAGTTTCGCTCCGGCAACTTTGAGCTGATTCCCCCGGCAGGACCTATAATCTGTGGAAGCGCCCGTTAACGCTTACCAGTCATACAAATGAGACAAGAGAGAATGTCACCAAATCTAACAACAGTCAGAAACGAGCTCCCCGCCGTCCAGACCTCGGCCTACCTGAATACAGGAAGCTATGGTCCTCTCAGCCGCGCCGCGGCGACCGCCATCGAGGAAGTAAACCGGCAGCAGCTGGAAGCCGGACGCCTGGCAAGCATGGGCGAATCCGGCCAGTCGATTCAGGCCTCTCTGCGCGCCGGATTTGCCCGCGTTCTGGGCTGTGAGGCCGGTGAAGTCGCCCTCACCCATCACACCACCGACGGCATGAACATCGCAACCTGGGGTGTTCAATACCGTCCGGGAGACGAAATCGTCACGAACTCCTGGGAGCATCCCGGCGGTCTCCTACCCGTCTTCGCCGCTGCCAGGCGCTTCGGCCTCAAAGTGCGCGTGGTGCCCATCGGCAAGGACGACGACGAAGAGACCATCATGGCAAGGTTCGACCGCGTCATCGGCCCGCGGACCAAACTGGTTTCGGTCGCCCATGTCTCATGGAAAACCGGAACAATTCTGCCTATAGATCGCCTCGCTGACCTTGTTCACCGGCACGGCGGCCTGCTGGCCGTGGACGGTGCCCAGTCCGGCGGCGCCATCCGACTTGACATGGCTTCATCGGGGGCAGACTTCTACGCCATCCCCGGGCAGAAATGGCTTTGTGGGCCCGAGGGAATCGGCGCGCTATACGTCGACAGAGAGCGAACTGGAGACCTGCTGCAAACCTATGTAGGCTATCCCAGCCTGAGGGACGGCGGCGCCTACGACGAGACAGGGATCTTCCTGCCCCCCGACGGGGCCAAGCGCTACGAGGTCGGTACCACCTACCGTCCCGCCATGGCCGGCATGTGGAGCGGTCTGCAATGGCTGGAGGAATTGGGCCTCGATTGGGTTTACGATCGCACGCAGAAAATGACCCTGCTCACCCGCAAAGTACTTTCCGACATTCCCACCGTCCGCCTGGTCCACACCCCGACGCACGCCGGTTTGACCAGCTTCACAATCGACAATATCTCCCCGACGGCGGCCGTCGAGCGACTGGCGGAAGCCGGGGTACTCATCCGTTCCGTGCCCAGTCCGGACCTGATAAGGGTCTCCTCACACTTCTTCAACGACGAGGACGACATCGACAGATTGCGGGCAGGTATCGAGGGTCTGAACGATAGTGACGCCTGACCCCGCCTGGAATCCCCCAGTCCTCAAAACCTGCTCACAACTCTGTCAGGACAGCAGGTCCACCGCCGCCAGCTGATCTCGCAGTCGAGCGCGGGCGCGGCTCAACCTCGACTTGACCGTGCCCCGCGGCAGACGCAGATATGCCGCCGCCTCGCCGTAATCGTAGCCGTGAACATCCACCAGCACGACCACATCCCGGTACCACGTAGGGAGCCCGTCGATCAACCGGCCAAGACCCGCGAGCTGCTCCCGACGCAGCGCGTATCGCTCCGGGTCCTGTTCACAGCTCCATTCCGAAACTTCGTAGTCAGACTCCTCGATCATCTGGTCAAGACTCAACGCGCTTCGGCGCTTCTGACTCCTCAAATGGTCGTAGCACGTGTTGGACACAATACGCAGCAGCCACCCCCGGAAGTTGCCGTCCTTAAATCGAGGCATCGCCCTGTGAACCTTGATTAGCGCCTCTTGTACCGCGTCCGCCGCTCCCTCCTCCGTCTGCATAATGCTACGCGCCAGCCGCACGGCAGAACCCCAGTTCCCCTCAACCAGACCCTGAAACGCCTGCCCGTCACCGTCCCGCGCAGCGGAGATAAGATTCTGTGGCCATCCCCCCTTGTCCTTTACGGCAACCGGCTTGGATCCCCGGCCGGTTTGCGACCCTGGTCGCGTGTTTCCCAGACGCCTGCCCACCGCATCAAAACCCGATTCTCCGAAGACCAATTCGCTCTGAAACGTTGACATCTGCATATCCTTTCCTTTTCGTAATGTGCCGTCTTGCCTGCCCCACCTCTGTCTCTGGCACTGTCACCGGCACAGTCACCGGCACAGAAAGGCTGGCCTCAATGACTGGCTGGTCGGTCCGGCAAGTCGGTCCCAAAATGGCCTGGGTACAAGGATATGCTCGGTCTACCACCTCAATCCTGAACTTTCCGCAACGCAAATCGGACCGTTTGCTTACGGTCGAATGTCGCCGCAGAGCAGGAACCCTACCCGGCCGGGCTTATATGCGTTCTATTGGGAAAGGAGGTTGGAGCCTGGAAAGAGGCGGCGCGGCTGAAATGTAGGCCTGGGGCGTCTGCCGCCCGCCTTTACATGTGACCTGTCGACCAAAGGCGGACAAATACAGGAAAGTCCAGTCGCAGTTGGCCCACTACCCTTCTGTCAACTGATAACCGAAACCGCGCACTGTAACAATGAAGCGCGACGGCGGCTCCCCTTCTGTCTCAGAGGCCTTCTCGATTCGGTTTCGCACCCTGCTGACCATTCGGTCAATACTCGCGTCATAGACGTCACCGCCGACCTCCGACCAAATGTGGGTCGCCAGCTCATCCTTACTGACCACTCGCCCCCGATTCTGGTACAGGTACCAGAGTAAATCGAACTGCTTCACGCTCAGCGGGGGCAGAAGCAAATTGCCGTCGATGAAGACCTGCCGTGTAGCCGAGTCAACCCGAATGCCGGGCTCCGCAAGAGCCTCAAGATAAGGAGCAGTAATGGTGGCCGAAGGGTCGTGGAAGCGGTATCGGGTCGCCGCAAACTGAAGCTCGTCACCGTCCTCCAGCCATGCCGTCGCACCCGGCGACAGCCGGTTCCCGTTTACCCAAACACCGTTCTTGCTCTCCAGGTCGTGCAGCCGGTATGCGTCCTCAAAAAAGTGCAGTTCGGCGTGCTGTCGGCTGGCAAACCCATCGTTCACGACCACAGACGCGTTGGTAGACCGCCCAATCAGCATCTGCTCCTTGGAAAGCTCGTATTCAGTCCCCGCATCAGGCCCGCTGATACAGACCAATCTGGCGTTCTGAGTTCCACCCATAAATGCTCCACTCACCATGAAAAGGGACCAATAGGGCCCGCCCTGCACCCGTCAGTTGCCGGGTCAGTAAAGAGAACCGGCCCTGCCTGATCCTGGGAAACTTTGTCGGCAAATCGCTGTGCAGGCAATCGCTTTTGGCTTCTTGTTTCCCTATTCGAGTTTCTCTGGTATTATAGTCCGCGAAATGTAGATTTTCAACCTTCGCGCCCCGAACGAATCGCGTCACAGTTGACGCGCCGGACAAGGCGAAATGTCAGCAGTCATAGCGTCGCCCTTGGGCCCCGATGACGCAACTGAACACGCTAGCCTCGTTCCAAGTCACCCAAAGCCAGGCGGAGAAAAGCCAAACTGCATCAACGTTGGTGCACAGTGTCAGCAACATTCGGCTTGAATACGCGCCCGAGTAAACTGAACAATTATGCAATCGGAGCAGAACGAACCTGCCGGCGCAACCGTCAGGGCTGAACATCAAGAAGAAGAACTCAACTCCGAGGACCGCTCGGCAGCGATTGCTGACGCAGGCCCCGAACGCCCGCAGCATTCAAGCGCCTTTCTGACCGGCCGCCAGGTCGGCAGATACCTGGTGGGCGAACGTTTGGGGAGCGGCGGTGCCGCCAGCGTCTACCAGGCCTACGATCAGATCCAGGAACGCACCGTTGCCCTCAAAATCCTGGCGCCCGGCGCCGACGACGCTGTGCGCAGCCGCTTCCAGCAGGAAGCCCGCACCGTTGCCAGCCTGAGGCACCCGCACATCGTCCAGACCCTGCAGGTCGGCGATGCCACCGCCGACGGCACCGCCTATATCGCCATGGAGCTCGTCGACGGTGATAGCTTGGCTCATCTTCTCAAACGCCGCGGCCGCCTTAGCGTGGCCGAAAGCTGTAACCTTCTGGCCCCAATCGCCCGCGCCCTCGATTACGCGCACCAACAGGAAATCGTCCACCGTGACGTAAAACCTAGTAACATCCTCCTGAGACCCTTTGACCCCGGCCCGTTCGGCAGCGTGCCCCCAAGTGAAGACTCCGCCTCAGCGCTCTACGAAGCCGAACAACTCCTGATCGGCACGCCGCCAACCACAGGCTATAGGTCTGACCATGTCGCCGTAGATTTCCCGGTAGCGCCTCTTCTGTCCGACTTTGGCATCGCACGCGCCCTCGATATGCCGGAATTGACCAATGAGGGCCGCACGATCGGTACCCCTGCCTATATGGCTCCCGAACAGTGCGCAAGCAGTCGCGAAGTCACCGGACGCGCCGATATCTATGCCTTGGGCGCAGTCCTCTACCGTTGCCTGGTCGGTCGACCGCCTTTCACTGGCACTACCACGCAGATACTGCATGCACACGTCTACGCATCCCTGTCATTGCCAGACGATCTGCTGGCCTCCCTCCCACCCGAACTGGTGGACGTGCTGCGCCGAAGCCTGGCCAAAAATCCGGACGAGCGTTACACCGTCGCCCGTGAGATGGCCGACGAACTGACTGCTATTGCAGGCCGCCTTTCCTCGGAAGAGAGTGCCCTCGCCGAGCAGACGTCGACACTCACCTTTGTCTCGCTGCCCCCGGTCCGACTGCCCCCTTCACCTGCCCATACTACCGAAACTGTCATCGTTCCCGGCTCAGAGAGCACACTCGACGGGTCGTCGTCGCGAGACATCCCTCCGTACCCGTTCAGAGAACCGCACGCCCTGCCTTCCGATCCCGGAAAGTCGCAGCGAACTCGAGTACCGTTGATGGCCGCGGTCTTGGGCATCGCACTCGTCCTCAGCCTGCTGGTTATCGGACCCGTTGTTCAAGATGCCTTGCGAGAAGAGCCTTCAACAACAGCGCAGAACCCTCCTGCTTCCTCCGCGCCTGCCCCCGCCTTGCCGGCCGCGGAATCGCAGGCCAACGCAGAAGAGCCCGCGGCATCACAGGCCGCCGCCGGTAATGCTTCTTCCGTCAAGACCGATTCTGAATCACAAACCGAGACTTCGCTGCCCGCCGCACTGAACCAGGAACCTGCCGCCGCCTGCCAGTATCAGACGGCGGTTGAATTCGAGAGCTATCTCAGCGACAATAATCTGATTTCCCAGGAGCTAGGCTGCCCGAAAGGCGTGCCGGTCCTCTTGGCCTTCGAGATCCAGTTCTTCCAGACCGGCTTGGCCCTTGGCCGCTTGGACAAGCCCATCGTCTACTTGCGCTATTTTAGTAACAATGAGTGGGAACAGCGGGAACATGCCTGGCGTGAAGGCATGCAGGAAGTAGTCGACTCCCCAGACCTTCTGTCGCCCGCCGAAGACCTGTTTCAACCGGTTCGCGGCGTTGGACAGATCTGGGCGGAAAGTCTTTTTGTGAGACAGGCGTTGGGCTGGGCCTCCGCCCAACCGGTAGAAGCTAACGGTATATTACAATCGTTTGAAGGGGGGTTGCTGATATACAATATTGATCTACAAGACACACATACTTTCCTGAAGTCGCAGTTGCGGCTCTAACTATCCAACATGGAGGACTATAATGCAGAACTCGACAGTTGAACGAGCCAGATGGTGGAGCCGGTTCTCTTCGGCGAAATCATCCTACATGGTCGTTCTAATCGTTCTGGTGGCAGCCCTGGCGTTGGCCGGCTGTAACAGAAGGCAGGCGGAACCTACCGCTACGTCACCGCCACCCACCGACACGCCCGTGCCGCCTACGGATACACCGGTCCCGCCGACTGATACGCCCACGCCGGTACCTCCGACAGACACACCTGAGCCGGAGCCGACTGACACACCCGAGCCCGAGCCCACCGACACGCCCGCGCCGACCGCTACACCCGCCCCCGAGCCAAAGGTGAGCATTCCCAGTGGCTGGAGTAAGGTCATGAATGAACGCCTGGGTTACTCCTTTGCGGTCCCGCGTGGATGGTCCGTCTTTGACCTTCAGAGCGGTCAGCTGAGCCAGATTATGCGGTTCGTCAGCCCCGAGGCTGCCCAGCAGGTCGATGATGCACTTACCGGCCCCGGAGGCGAGTACGCCGGCCACCTTGGAGTACAACTGGCCATCTTCTCCAGACCGCCTATCGCCGCACTGGCCGGCGTCGGCATCTTCCCGAATCTCGACGACGACATCTCGTCAGACAGATTGGTGACCTGGCTGGAGTCTCAGTTGGAGAGTCTCCCCCTCCCGATACCCGTGGAAGTGCAGAGCCTTGAGGCCGGGACAACCAACAACCTGCCCTCAATTCAGGGCGTTGCCAGCGCCGATCTGGCCAGCCAGGGCCTCTTCGACGCCCACATCGTCATTACCGCGCTGCGGGCAAATGACACGGCCTACATCCTGATCGTTGCCGTTCCTGAAAATCAGGTCAGCAACAGGCAGGCCGAGATCAACGCAATTGTCGGAACTTTCCGACCCGAATAGTCGTTAGAGCAGCCCAGACTGAGGAGAGAGAAGCGAGGGGGTTCGGTTGCAGTCTGCACCGGCCCCCGGCTTTTCTCTTCTCGTTTTCATCCGTTCGTAAAGGAATTGCAAGTTCACCAGGCCCCGCCCCGAGGTGATATGGTGACCCGTATGCGCGCTGAAGCGCCAGATCTGAACAACATTGTCGGACTGATGTCGGGCGAATTTCGCACAGAAGTGGTTCAGCGCGCCCTGACGTGGAGGAAGAAAGCCAGTGGAGATCTGGGGCGATCGTTCCAATCGGTACTGCGCAAGAATGTGAAAATAAAAGGTTTCCGAAACTCCCATAGGGCGAACGACCAGCTTCTCCTAACCGAAATACTTCGTCTACTGCCCTTCTCCGCTGAGCTTGTTGGCCCCGTATTGCAAATCTGGATGGATTCCCACTCTGAACTCTATGAAGAAGTGCACGGACATCTGTCCGACCTGAAAATGCCAACCCATGGTCCGGTCTTTTCCGAGAATTGCTTCTCTGGCAGTTGGAAATCCGACATTTGGCGCCAGCAAAAAGAAAACACCCTTGCTTCACACAGTCATTTCAATGAAGACGATGTCGCTCTCATGCTATGTTGTGTGTCGGGGAACATGCCAGATCTTGAAGAAAGCGACGAAGACGAACCGGCACAATCGCAGGATGACGCGCTCTTCTCTCAGTGGCTTGAGGAAATGAGAGAACTGCCGGCAGACGCGCCGCAATGGCAGCAAGCGAACGACTTCGTAGCATCAGCTACCGAAATCATTCAGTACAAAACGAAAGTACGAAGCTATACACTCAAATACAATGTAATTCTCGCTGAGATAAAGCAAGAGTTCGGAAGAGAGCTGGCCTTCTTTCAGTGCGATCCCGATTCCTGGTCAGTCGAGCGACTGTCCGATCGGCTGGCAGCCAATAAACTGGCATCACCCGAGAAAATGGCGGAATTACTTCACCAGACAGATTCGTTGAAGGTCTTGCTGTCCAAATATATGCCTGTTCACAATATTGCTCCGACTATCGAAGAGGAGGTAGCCCTTGGGCCGCAGCGCGCAGAACTTCAGCGACAGATCCTCGGCTGCCTCAGTCAGATCAATCAACTGTTTTCGAACTCCGACGAAAAATACCAAGACCAGTCCGCAATAGGAATATGGGAAGCTGCCCCTGTCTCCGAATCTCAGGTCCCACTTTGCGATAGGCAGGTCGGACCTGCAGAGATCATTTGTACACAGCCGGAGGCCCAATCTCCTTCAGCCGAGGTACTGAACTGGCCCCCCGATTCGGCGGACCCTCCCGCCGCTGAAGAGTCGATTTCGAACACATCAGCAGTGAAAGACGATGAATCGGATTCCACACTACCGTCGAATCATGCGCGCAGCGATGAAAGTGTTTATGAACCCAGTGCAGATACTCCCCATGTTGCGGATACAATCATCTCCTCTCTGGAGTCAGAAAATAACTCTCTGAGACAAGAGCTTCAAAAGCTTCGTGGCGAACTCAAGACGACGCAGGAAATTGTCGGCCTCTGGCGCATCGCATACGAAAGTGCGCGCAAGCGGATTGCGCCAACCGCAAAACCGCCGAGTGAAGATGAGTTCCTGAAGATAGAGAATGTGAGAACCGCTGTGGCCCTTGCTAGAGAAAAATTCTCCGGCGAGTTGATTTTTCAGCCCAACTCGAAATCTGAGATCGAAGATAATCCATATGAGAAGCCCACGAGCGTACTGGCCGCGTTCGAATGGCTCGCCACGACATTCTACCGTTCCAAGATGGGAGAAGTAAGCGTACCCGACTTTGACTCGTCAATTAAGAAGGTTTGTGGCTGGCGCTACACGGGGAATCAAAGCAAGAACACGATGACCCGGTACAAGTCCTGGTATACGACCAGTCTTGAGGGCAAAACATACTGGTTGAAGAGGCACGTCGGCACAGGCAGCAACAAGGACTCTCGTTACACCATTCGTATTGCTTTCGACTGGGACAGCGCTCGACAAGTCGTCGTCATCGGCTATATTGGCCAACATCAACAGACCGACGCAACCTGAGAATGGATAGGTAGCCAGAATACCCTGCCCTTACAGAATCGCATTTAATTCGCAAGAAGAAAGGTAACTGTTTTGACTGAAAAAGCGATCGATCTGCGCTCCGATACCGTGACTCACCCCACGGATGAAATGCGTAAGGCGATGGCCTCGGCGCCAGTCGGAGATGACGTATACGGCGAAGACCCTACCGTCAATCGTCTCGAGGCGATGACTGCGGACCTGCTCGGAAAAGAGGCCGCTCTGTTTGTGTCCAGCGGCACGATGGGCAATCTGGCCTCTGTACTGAGCCACTGCGGTCGCGGCGACGAACTGATCCTGGGTGACCAGGCCCACATCTATACGTCCGAGCAAGGCGGCACCGCCGTACTCGGAGGGATCCATCCCCGCCCTTTGCCCACCTCCCCTGATGGGACGCTGGACCTTGACCTTGTGGTGGCGTCGATCCGCGCCGATGACCAGCACTACCCTCGTTCCCGTCTGCTGGCCATCGAAAACACGCACAATCGTAGCGGAGGGCGTTGCCTGCCCGTCGAATACATGGACGCCGCTGGCAAAGTGGCACACAGCCACGGCCTCAAACTTCATGTGGACGGTGCGCGCCTCTGGAATGCCGCCGTCGCCCTCAATGTCGCCCCCGCCCGTCTCGTGCAAGAGGCGGACAGTGTTAGCGTCTGCTTGAGCAAAGGACTCGGCGCCCCGGTTGGCTCCGTCGTCGTCGGTGATGCTGATTTCATCAATAAAGCACGCCGCATGCGCAAGATTCTCGGCGGTGGTACGCGCCAGGCCGGCACGATCGCGGCAGCCGGCATCGTTGCTATCACCGAAATGATCGAAAGATTGGCCGACGACCACGCCAACGCCCGCAAACTGGCCAAGGGCTTGGCTAAACTGGACGGTATCATCCTCGCCCCGGAGACGATAGAGACCGATATCGTTTACTTCGAGTTGCATCGCGACGACATCACCCCGGCACAACTGTCCACCGGCTTGAGTGAATTGGGTGTCCTTCTGAATCCCTCCGGCGGCAACCTGCTCAGGGCAGTCACAAATCTGTCAGTCTCTTCCGCCGACATCGACCGTACCCTCGATGCATTTGCCCGCGTCCTTGACTCCGGCCCCGTTTGTGCCGGCGACGACGTGCGCGTCTACGGATAGGCGACGTGGACGATGCGTTCACTTCCACTTCGTTCCATCTGGCAGATAGTCAGTGAGATCAATCTTGCTGAAATTCAGCGTGAAATAGAAACACACTTCCACCTGCTGATCGCAGCCGACCAGGAGCCTGACGCAGAAGAGGCCGCAACCCACCTGAGCTCACCCAGCGCCGACTACGTCGATCCCTGGATTACCGTAACCGACAGCAGCGGGTCAGGCCTGCTCTCGCACAGCACCGAAATCGTCCCCCGCGCCTCTGCGACCCGAGCCGCCTCCACGGAGTCCTCGCTTCCAACTCCCGACTGCGCTTTGCTCGTGTCTACCCAGCTAGATCTCAGCCCGGCCCTGCGCTCCCTCCAGCAGGCGCTTGCCGCCCGGTCCATCCCCTCTCTGATCGTCGTAGTTGGGCCCGATGCAAAACGCGCCGACAGCGCCATCACCCGCCGCGGAGAACACGTGCGCGTCGCCATCCCTGACTGGTCCGAAAAGTCCGTTGCCCGCGTCGCCGCTGCCCTGGTACAGATCGTGCCCCCCGCACTCCGCCTGCCTCTCGCCCGCCGCTTGCCGCCACTGCGCCCGGCTGCCCTCAATATGTTGATCCAGGAAACTTCCCAGGTCAACGCCAGCTACTCTTTCACTACGGGTCTCGGCGAAACAGTGCCCGGGCTGAACTTCGTCCTCGGCGCCGGAGACGCAATCGTCCTCACCAAGAACCAGTTGATGATGGCATACAAAATCGCCCTCGTCTCGGGCAAGTCCGGTTCCCCTCAGCAACTTCTGGGCGAAATCGTCGGCGTTCTGGGCGGCGGCTTTCTGTTTCGCCAGCTCGCCCGCCAAATGAGCGGGTTAATCCCCGTTTGGGGCATCGTGCCAAAGGTGGCCGTCGCCTACGCCGGTACCTGGGCTATCGGCAGAGCCGTCACCGTCTGGGCGACGGAAGGGCGGAAAGTCACGCCGGAGCTCATGTCGGGTCATTACCGCGACGCACTGGAACAAGGACGCCAAGCCGCCCAGCGCATCGTCGACAACGCACGCCCGTCTCCCCCTTCCTCCAAAGCCAAAAAACTACCCGCCCAAACACAGGCCATCTCCTCCCGCCTCCTACGACGCGTGGGCAAACGTATACCTCGCCTTCCCCCGCGCAAAAGCTGAAACCGTCATCTTTTGTCACCCACCGCCAGCCCCAGTCCATCTGATTTCGGACCGGTTTCATTTGACAACCGACCGTCTCCGTGATATCCTCACCTTCGCATGTCTTGATTTCCTGATGGGGGCGTGGTGTAGCGGTTAGCATGTCGGCCTGTCAAGCCGGAGGTCGCGGGTTCAAATCCCGTCGCTCCCGCCACGGCGGTTCAATTGCCAAACCATGGGGAAATCGGGGGACGAAATGGAGTGGGAAGAACGTCGGTAGAAAGAGCCGGCGCATGCCTGACCAGTCTCTGCCGCTCCCGCTAAAGGACATGAAAAAAACAGGTCAACCCACCTCTGGGTTGACCTGTTTTCATTCCTTATTTGGCGTCAGCCGCCTTCTACCCTCACTATGCGTCCATCTCTGGGGCGCCCATAATATTGTAACCCCCGTCCACATAGACAACTTCCCCGGTGACCTTCTGCGACCAGTCTCCCAGGAGAAACCGCGCAGCATTTCCCACGTCGGCCTGGGTCACGTTCCCCATTGGCGCCACCGTGCCGACATAGCCAAGGCTCTTCCGGAACCCGCTGACCCCTGCCGACGCCAGAGTCTTGATCGGACCGGCGCTGATCGCATTCACACGTACCTGCTCCTTGCCCAGATCCCATGCAAGATAACGAACTGTCGCCTCCAACGCGGCCTTTGCCACGCCCATTACATTGTAGTTGGGCGTCACCTTTTCTGCGCCGTAATAGGTCATGGCCATCACGCTGCCCCCCTCCGACATCAACGGGACCGCACGCTTGGCCAGTGCTACCAGGCTGTAGCAGCTGACATCGAGAGCGACTCGGAATCCCTCCCGGCTGGTGTCCACGAAGCGTCCGCCCAGGTCCTCCCTTGGGGCAAAGGCAATTGAGTGGACCAGAAAATCCAAGCCCCCGAAATGGTCACCGGCCTTAACGAAAAGCTCGTCAATCGCCGCGTCATCGGTAACATCGCATTCCTCAACAAAGCGGCTACCTATAGACTCCGCCAAAGGCGTAACCCGCTTCTCCAGAAAGTCGCCGGCATAGCTGAAGCCTATCTCCGCGCCTTCCTCTGCCAAAGCCTGCGCTATCCCCCAGGCAATTGAATTCTTGTTCGCAACGCCAAATATAAGCCCGCGTTTCCCATCGAAAGTCCCCATCACTCGCTCCTTACAATTATTCGTTCCTGACGATCACGGAAGATCCTGGTACGGTGCTAAGTCTCGACCCCGGAGGCATTCCCCCATTTCTTGGTTTCAAGCGATAACCAAGAGTCCTTACAACCGCGTCAAACTGTCCTCAGGGCCCCCGTCAATGTCAAAAACAGCCCGATCTCATCGAAATAAGCCCAAAAAACCTCAAATTCGATGAAATTACCCCTTTACAAGCAAATAAAAGCGTGCTATACTTATTTCTCAGGGACCGAGTTGTCACGTTGTGGTTGGAAGCCACTATCGGGGGAAGCGTGGCATCCGGTTCCTTTTTATATTGGGCCGAAAGATCCTTCCAACTGTCACCCGTGCGCAGGTCCACCACTAGTCGGCGGAAACCACCCGCAGAAACCTTCTCTTCCCCACCTGTAGCACGTTCTCACCACCATTCGGCGTGACCGACGTCTGTACGCCGTCCGAGACCGCCACCCCGTTGAGCCGCACGCCCCCTTGCTGAATCAGACGCCGCGCCTCTCCCTTGCTGTGAACCAGGCCCGCCGCACTCAATAAGTCCAACAGGTTCATCTCTTGAGACAACTTGAACTGTGGAGCGTCGCTCGGCGCCGCACCCTCGTGCATGCGCACCGCGTCCACAGCCGCCTGCTCTCCGCTTGCCTCACCATAAAAAATGCTGACTATCTCTTGCGCCAAGGCACGCTTCGCATCCTGGGGCGCCAGATCGCCGCTCTCTATTTGCCTCAACATGCTATCAATCTCTTCCTGGCCCCAGCGAGTCACCAGCTCGGCAAAGTTCCGAAAAGTATGGTCCGGGAGGTTGACAACCTTGGTAAAAATCACCCCTGGCGCCTCATCGATCCCAATATGATTGCCGGTCGATTTGCTCATCCGCAGATGACCGTCCGTTCCTACCAGGATCGGAAAGGTCAATACGACCTGTGGCCTCATACCCCGCGCGCTCATCAAAGTGCGCCCCGCCATCAGATTGAACAGCTGGTCTGTGCCCCCTATCTGCACATCCGTATCCAGCATGATGGCATCATATCCCTGCATCAAGGCATAGAAAAATTCGTGTAGCCAAATCGGCTCACTTTTGGCATGCCGCTTGCTGAAGTTATCCCTGGCCAGAAACTGCTGCACCGTGAAGCTGCTGGCCAGCTGTATAACCCCGCCAAAGTCCAGCTCGCTTAACCACCTGTGATTGTAGTCAACAACCGTATTCTCCGGGTCCAGCACCCTGTGCGCCTGCTGCGTGAAACTCCGCGCATTCTCCATCGCCTCTTCCAGGCTCTGTTGCGTGCGCGCGCTCTCCTTATCGCTCGGGTCGCCTATCGTTCCCGTAAATGTGCCGATCAAAAAGACTACCGTATGGCCAAGATCTTGGAACTGCCTCAGCTTGCGCAGAGGTACCGTATGTCCAAGGTGGAGATCGCTTGACGTGGGATCGAAGCCGCAATAAACGCGCAGTGGCCGTCCGCTGTCCTGGCTCTCTACAAGCCTCTCACGCAACTCCGCCTCCATATTGTCACGGGTCCGTTCGTCGCCAAACTCCACCCCCCGCATCAATAAAGCCATCTGCTCATCAACCGGCGGAAACTCAGGCATCTCTCACTCCCTTCAATCTGCAAACCCACTCAAAACGACTTACCAATCAACCACACCCAGTCCTGGACCCCAAAAACTGCGAGCGCGGAAGTCTCTCTCCTCACCTCACTCACTCCTCGCTTTTGGGCGGTCAGGCCTTCGGCCCTCCCTTGTGCAGGGGCTGCGCCCCCGCAACGCCCCCCCCTCGCTAGACTAAGGTCGTGGACATTTGGAACGTCAGACACCACCGACCGTTTACAACCAGCCCGCGCTGCCTCAGACAGCTAACCACTTGCCACTGACCAGTGCAGACCCGCCTTCATTCAAAATATTTCAAAACTTTGGCTGGGCTACTGTCTCGACAGGATCCCGGCCCAGCAGAAAATCGAAGTCCATGCCTTGCGGAGCCTGCATCACATGGTCCAGGAACAACCTGCCATAACCGCGCCGGTACGCCGGCGGCGGCTGTTGCCACGTACCCCGCCGCCTCTCAATCTCTTCCTGCTCGACGCGCAGTTCAAGCCGCCTGCCCGGCACATCCAACTCGATCTCATCCCCTGTGCGTACAACCGCCAGCGGCCCGCCTATTGCAGCCTCCGGTGCGACGTGCAGCACGATCGTCCCAAAAGCCGTCCCGCTCATCCTTGCGTCAGAGATACGCACCATATCGCGGACGCCCTCTTTTAGCAACTTTTTGGGGATCGGCAGATTCCCCACCTCCGGCATGCCCGGCCCACCAACCGGTCCTGCATTCTGCAGAACCAGTATGTCCTCAGGATTGACATCCAATTCAGGATCATCGATTCTTTCTTGCAGATCGGCAATACCCTCAAATACGACGGCCCGCCCTCGGTGCTGCATGAGCCCAGGCGAGGCAGCCGCATGCTTGATCACAGCCCCCGAGGGCGCCAGGTTGCCTTTCAGGATCGCCAACCCGCCCTCCGACTTCAACGGGTTGCTCAGAGAATGAACTACCTCACTGTCGACTATGTCGCTCTGCCCCACGTTCTCCGCGACTGTCCCACCCGTGATCGTGAGCGCATCGCCCTGAAGCAGTGGCAGCAGTTGCCGCAAGACGGCGGAAACGCCGCCGGCATAAAAAAAGTCCTCCATCTGGAACGAACCCGCAGGCCGAACATTGGCGAGCAAAGGTGTCCGCCGGCTGATAGAGTCAAACAGGTCCAGCGGCAGATCGACGCCAAGCCGCCCCGCCAGCGCCGGCAAATGCACCACCGCATTCGTGCTCCCACCCAGAGCGCACAGCAGCGTAATCGCGTTTTCCAACGCCTCACGCGTCAAGACCTGCGACGGCCGCAACCCCTCTACCGCCATCGCCACAATGCGCCGTCCTGCCTTCTCAGCCAGAAGAATGCGTCGCGAGTCTGCCGCCGGGATCGCCCCGTTTCCGGGAAGAGAAATGCCCAACGCCTCCGTCAGTGAATTCATCGTCGAAGCCGTGCCCATCACCATGCAATGGCCCCGGCTGCGCACCAGATTTTCCTCCACCTCGGCATACTCGCCATCGCTGAGATTGCCCGCCCGGTACTCCGTCGTCAGGCGGCGGCAGTCCGTACACGCCCCCAGAGTCTGGCCGCGCCAGTGCCCGTTCAACATCGGGCCGCCCGAGACGAGAACAGCCGGCAGGTCGGCGCTCGCGACGCCCATCAACGCCGCCGGCGTCGTCTTATCGCACCCGCACAGCACCACCACCCCGTCCATAGGGTTGCCGCGAATCATCTCCTCGGCGTCCATCGCAGCCAGGTTCCGCCATAGCATCGACGTGGGCGTCAGGTAGATCTCCCCCAAGCTGATCGTCGGAAACTCAAGCGGAAAACCGCCCGCCTGCCACACCCCCCGCTTGACCGCCTCCACCAGCTCGGGAAAATGGGCATGGCAATTGTTCATCTCACTATACGTGTTCAGAATCCCGATCAGAGGTCGGTTCATGTCCGCCCTGTCGAAACCCAGCGAGCGGGTGAACGCCCTGTGCATAAGCCCAGCCGCGTCAGGCTCATTGAAGAAGGCGCGCCCGCGGGCATCCTCTATCATTCCTTTGCGTTGCTCAGCCACTTTTCCTCCGATTCTGCCGGCCTTTCCTCCATCGCCATGCAGACCATCAACGCCGCGAGCCGCTTAAGGCGAAATCTGCAGCCGGTAAATGTTCCCATTGTCGCTGTCGGTAACCACAAGACTTCCGGGTTCGCCTGCGGTGATTCCAACCAGTTTCCGTAACGGGGGCCCGCCCGGCAGCACCCAGGCTTCCAAATCCTCGACGCTGTTCCCGGAGATCTTCAGAATGCCCCCCTGCTCTGGTTGAGTAACGTAAACTGTTCCTTCGCTGTCAAGGGCCAGGTGGGGCCCGTCCATACTGTTGGCTGTGACCAGAGGCCACAGATTCAGCAACTCCCCGGCCAAAGTAAATCGCAGCACGGCAGTCATTCCCGCCGTCGATACAAAAACAGAACCGTCCGACTGAAACGCGACATCGACCGGCTGCAGATCGGTTCCCTCAAAGTCAGTCGAAATACGGATCAACTCCTGTCCCGATCTGTCGAACGCGGCAACAGCCAGCGCCGGTGTCATGGCCAGCCAGATCCTCCCCTGGCTGTCAACGTCCAGCCCCCTGCTCCTGTCGGCGGCGCTATCAGGAACAGGCACGACCTCTTGGAACTCTCCGTCAGGCCCGTGGATACTCACCTGGCCGCCATCGCCGGCGTCCAGGACGTAGACATTTCCATCCCCGTCCGCGGCCACGTCGACAGGCTCGACAAAGCCCCGGTTTGAGCGGTCTATCTGCGCGATGCGCTGACCGGTGCCGTCCAGGACGAACAGCGCCCCCTTTCCTGGATCGACAACGTAAATGTTTCCATTCGCAATCGTAACGCCCCGCGGTCGTTCGAAACTGTCGCTGACCGTCTCGAACTCTGTGGTCCTTTCCTCCCCTGTAAACGGCGTGACGATCTCCAAAGGCAAGGACATGCCCGGAACGCCCCCGGGGACCTCCTCCGCACTCTCCCCCTGCAAAGGCGACTGCGCCTGCGAATCCACCCTCCTGAAATTGTCCCTGGCCACTGCACCTGCCAGGACCAGCAGCAGAAGCAATGGACTCCCGCTCCAAATTACGAGAGATCGGATCCCGCCTCTAACCTTCTCTTCAAATATCGCTTTAGGGCGGCGAGGTTCCGTGTTCAGTTCCGCCCCGGCCGGCGGTTCAAACCACTCTTCCGCGGCTTCGTCTGTGCCTGCCCCGGTTTCGTCCCGCCCTGCCGCGTCGCCTTCATCGAGATGGCTGACCTCGTCTTCCCTGACAGCATGGACCGCGGAGGCAGATTCTTCTGAAGACAAGGACCAACCGCACTGGTCGCAGAACCTCGCCTCACGTCTGACTGAAGTTGCGCATTTGGGGCAGACTACGAACGTCTCTTCTCGCGACATGTCCTTCCCTGGCATTTGAAACATGATGTCTGACGGTCGGCAGTCCAGTCCAAAAACCGAGAGCCGAAGAGGAATCAACCTTGAGGGCTAACGTTGATCGCTCCGTGAAATCCCCAACCCCTGGCCAGCAATGCAGGGAGCAACCTCCGCCAAACCGGAGTCAATGGCTGCAGCGAGAGTCTGTTCCTCATTCACCATACGGCAAGACGGGAACGCGGTAAACGGAGCCGTTCTCGCTATCGGTCAACAACAGGTCACTGCCAGGACCTAGGCCGACGCCAACCAGCTTCCGGATCGGTTGACTGGCCGGAAGTTCCCACACCTCAATACCCCCGTCATCGTCCAACGAGATTCGCAGAAAGCCGCCCTGTTCCGGTTGGGTCACGTACAGGGCGCCCGCGTCGTCCACCACCATATGCGGGCCGTCCGCGCTGTTTGCCGTAGGCAGAGGCCACAAATTCAGTGGCTCGCCGCTAAGCGTAAAGCGTATAACTGAAGTTGTCCCGACCGTAGAAACGTAGACGGCATCGTCGCCATGGAAGGCCACGTCGACTGGCTGAAAGTCCCCTTGGCCAATCACTGTCGAAATTCGTGCGAGCTCCCGGCCGTCCGCGTCAAACGCGGCTACCGCAAGTGCAGGAGTCAGGGCCAGCCAGATGCGACCGGCCTCGTCTACGTCAATCCCTCTGCTCCTGTCCGCCATGTTATCAGACAAGGGAACCGCTCGCACAAAGTCGCCCGCCGCGTCATGGACAGTCACCTGACCGCCGTCCCCCGCGTCGAGCACATATACGTTGCCTGCCGAGTCGACTGCGACATCAACCGGTTCGCTGAATTGCCGATTCGAGCGGCGAATCTGGGCTATCTCTCTTCCACCGGGATCCAGGACGAACATCGACTTCTGTCCAGGATCGACCACATATAACATTCCGTTGGCCGCGGCCACACCTCGGGGCCGTTCAAAAATGTCGCTTACGTTTTCAAACTCAGCCGTCTGCTCCGCATCAACCGGCAGAAGAGTTACATCAACGGGTAGGCCCGCCAGGGATTCCTCCGCCGTTCTGTCGAAGATTGCTAGGTCCTCTACCGTCAGATGGTCGTAGCTTCCCTGGGGAGGAACGAGCGCCTCGGACTGCACCAACGTCCGACCCTGACCCGGCGGCGCCCAGTGAAGGTTTACGTGATAGTGTGAAGTGCGGGCGACATAGCGGATCCGAATGTCATGCAGTCCCGCGGTCAAAGTAACTGAGTTTTCATCGTACTGATTTGGCTCGGGACTGGCCGCCACCGCAACGTCGTCGATCCACAGTTCGGACTCATCTATCGACTCGATTCCCAACCGGTAGTCGCCGTCCATCGGTACCGCCAGCTTGCCCACCCACTCCACCGTGTAAGGGCGGGGCAGAGGAATATCGTGAAAATAGAGATTAATCTGCGGGTCAATCCGAGTGAATGCCGGCGGATCCTGCCAGTCCCCATTGGCATAGTATCTTCCCAATAGCCCGTTGCTCGTCACAGGCGGCACATGCAGAGCCGAAGTCGGAACAAGCTGCTCTTCCTCACCTGGACGCTGCCAGGAAAGCGAAACAGAACCATCGCCGCCGACCGCCCGAATCCGGACTCTGTGAAGTCCCATAGCCAGCTTCAAGGCGGCCGTAGTTTCTCCCTCACCTCCTGTCTGGTCGGATTCCCCCCCTTCATCAATCTGGGCTACAAGCTCTTCGTCTATGTACAGTTCGGCAGCTGCCGGCGCGCGCAGGACCAGCTTATGCGGGCCATACTCTTCGATGTTGAGAATCCCTTTCCACTCTGCGGAAAAAGATCCGGAAAGCGGCGCCTCGCTCGGCCAATTCACGGAAACTGTAGCCAGTCTTTCCACTGTTACCGGGTTGCCCGTCCACGCCTCACCCTCAAAGTAGGCAACGTCTACGCCCTGAATGGAGGAGATGTCCGCAGGGCTGAGCCGTGTCTCATACAGGACCGTAGGACCGCCAAAGGGCGGCTTGTGCTCGATAAATTCACCATTGGGGTAAAAGTTGCGCGCCTGCTCGAAGAAATTCCGGCGCTCAGGGTCCATCAGAAAGAGCGCGTTCCGATCCGGCGCGAGCGGCATTGGCAACGTCTCCGTATACTTGATTGCCCGGTAGTACGGTACAGAACTGCCCACGAAGCGCACTGACGGATGTCCGGCATAGTGGGATGTCAGATAGACGTCAGTGTCATCGCTGTTTACATGATCCGCGACCACCGACGCCGCAATCGTTTCCCCCGTGGAGTAGGCGTTCCAAACGGCAAAATCATTCACCTGCCGGACGAAATAGGTCCTGAAACTGTACACCCCCACCGCCGCCAGGAGCACTGTCCCCAACAAGACGGGCGTGCCTCGCCACAGGAAAACCTGCAAGAACTTCCCAGCAGACCATCTGCCTATCGAATAGACTCTGCCGAACTTTCCCCTGACGACTTTCTCGCCCTTCTCCTCTTTCGGACCCCACCCATGGAAAGAAGCCGCGCGCCAGTTCTGCCACAGCAGCGCCAGGGGGAGCAGGACAATCAGATACGCCACCGGCAACGTGCCGATGGCGCGCAGCGACTGTGGCGCCTCAAAGCTGAGCGAAAAAACGCCTCCCGCAAGCAGACCGAAGAACCACAGTATCAGAAGTAGAAACCGAGGGCGCCAGAAGCGGCTTAGGCTCAACCCAAGGCCCAAAACCAGCAGGCCGCCTGCCACCGGCGCCAGCATCGGTTCCCCTGGCAGGTTGTGACGACCGTTAGGATCGCCGCGAACGTTGTACATCAGCAAATGAGTGACAGCGTTCTCCCGGACCTTGCCCCAGACCTCACTCTCCGGATACTCCTCAAAAATGGAAACCGTTCGCGTCCGTTCCAGGTATCGGTCAAGTCGGGCAAACGCAAATGTGGCCAGCGGCGCCAGGAACAGCAGTACGCCCATCGACAGCACCACGAGCCCCTTCCATTGGGAAAGAATAAGCGGCCAGTTTGAAACCAGAAGATACAGCAAAAACACGCCAACGACCGCGAGAAACAGCTGAAACGCGTAGTACGTGTTCAGGCCGAACCCTAGGAATAGCCCGGCCCACAGATAATCTGTCAACCGGCCTCTCCGCAACGCCTTGAACAAGAGGCCGATTGCCAGAAAGACAAACAGAGTCATCAGAATGTTAAACATTCCGATTCGGCTGAAATTCACGCTCCAACGCGAGACTGCGATCAGAAAGGCCAGGGCAAGCGCAGGGCCTCGGCCGAACAGTTGGCTGCCGGCCAGGTACGCCGCGGGGACTGACAACACACCCGTGATGACCGTCGCAAGACGAACGACAAATGTGATCTTTGGCAACAGCAGGAACAGAAATGAGACCAGATAAACATAATGTTCCGGTCCCATCAACGCGCTAACATAGAGCGGGCGATAGTCCGGCTCACTCAGTATCCGCCGCGCTTCCAGCCCGGCCGTAGCTTCGTCATACCAGGTGCCCGCAGGAAACTCCGGCAGTTGATAGACCCGCATGAACATCCCTATGCAAACGATTAGCAAGACAAGCAGACGCTGGCCCGTGCTCCAGGGAAGCTGCCGTGCATCTGAATTATGCCCCAGTCTTGAGTTTGAAGTCTGCGGATGATCTTCTGCACTGTCCGGCTGCACATCGGTCGGTTGCCTGCCCAGGACTCGTTGTGCCAGGTAAACACAACCAATGAGAAGCAGGACGCTCGCCCAGTGCAGCTGCCAGAAACTGTCGGGAGGCCGGTCCGGGTTCGTCAACAGCCGTTCCAACGACCAGCCCGCAAACGCGCCCGGAATCAACACGACTGCCAGCAGCCACAATGGGTTGAGCCGCTTCAGCCGCTCATGGTCGCCCACCGCAGGCAGGGCAAAGTCTGTGCTTCTTCGAAAAGCCCAGAGGGCCGCAAGGATCGCTGCGACAAACAGACCGACCGCAGGCAACGTCTGTCCCCGCCCGAGCAGCCACTGTCCGCCCACCGCGCCAACAATGGCCAGTATACCCCAGAGAACGTTGGCTCGAACCGTCGCCGCGGCGCCAAGATGTGCAACCTGTTCCAAAGAAATCCCGCCGCTGGCTTCAGGTCGCCCCCTCTTCGCAGAAGCCTTGCCCCTGCCAACAGGATGAGATGATCCAAGCGTCACCAGGGGCTCTACCAGCCTCCCAATGGCCGACTCATTAAGAATAGCCGTTGTGCTTTCCAACTTGGCTCGCCACCCGCGACGGGCTGAAGCATCAGAGGCCGGCCTCTCCTCCATGGAGCTGGCAGGGACCTCCGCCCCTGCTGCTTCTGTCCCCTCTAGGCCTTCACCTGCCAGAGAGTACCCGCAAGCATGGCAGAAACGCTGCCCGTTATCACATTCCTCACCGCATCGGGGGCAGTCCACAGTGGCAGGTAACCGAACGCCGCAATACTCGCAGAAGTTCGCCGTGGGGCGGTTGGCGTGCCCGCAAGCAGTGCAGGACCTTTGCCCTCTGATTTCTTCCGTGTTCAGCATCGGCCTGTCACTTCATTCCTTTATCAATAATGTAATCAGGAGGATCTACTGGAAAACTGGCAGGGGTGAAGTCGTTCGACCATCGGCTACCCTTTGAGGTGATAAATGACATATGAGGGGTCTGGCCCCTCATCAACGATGAGATCGCCTCCCGGATACATCTCCATAATCTTGTCGATCTCTTCCACGTACGGCCCTTCCAGCAGGTACGTGACTGGTCCCCGATCGAGCTTCTCCAAATCGAAAATCCCGAACTCTCTGGACCTGTCGATTCCAATGCTATCAGGGTAAAGGAACTGTATCGTCTCATACTCGAATCTGCGCTGACCTGAAAAATAGTAGATCGTGCCTGGGTTCTCAAAAGAGTGGGCCGCGTCAAGAGACTCGAAATAGTAGGTGGCAAATGTCCATCTGAATGTAGGCGTATACGGCAACTCATTGAAGTAGAAATTGAGATTCCAGAATCCGCTCACCAAGAGCGCAAGGACCGGTGCTCCAACCGCAATAGATCGCCCCCAGTATCCAAGATAACGATCCCCGAACTGCACGATTGCTCCGGCGCCGACTCCTGCCAGACCAAACACCCAGGGAATAGCAGTGATGCTGCGTCGCATCGAACCGGCCGAAGGATCAGTGAGCACCAAGCCCGAAAGAGCGGCAAGAACGACCAGCACAGCCATGAAATGCGGCGGGCTGCGCCACTTTCGAATCGAAACAAAAAGCCCACAATAGGCAAGTAACGCGATGACCGGGTCCAGCGCGCCCACTCCCCCGATTCCATCTACCCCGTCTACACGTGGGTTCCGCAGTAGTAGCGAAAGGGCCTCCCAGACGCGCTCGGCAATGAAGCCTGCCTTCTCTGCGAAGCCGTCCGCATTCACATATTCGTGGTAGTCCCACACCGATTTCTGGTTCATGCGTCCGAAATAGGCGTCAGGCGAACGTGCCGCGAACTGAATTACCGGGGCCGCGCTCACAACCGCCCCAATCGCCAGCAAAGAAAGAGGAAGCAATTTGCGCTTGAAAGACTCTTTCTGCAGAAGGAAGTAGAGTGTAACCGCAGCAACAATGGCAGCTAGAAAAGTCGGAAATGCAAAATACGTGTAGGGAACTAAGCCCAGCAGCGTACCGGCAGCAAACCAGCTCCACAGGTTCTTACGTCGGTCGCTGAGATGCCCTGCATCGTACGACTTCATTGCCCACAGTAGCGCCGCGGCTGCCGCCGTTGACGCAAATGCCAGTGGCACCACACCGAAACCCAACCGGCTGAAGTGCAGATGCCAGTAACTCACAGTTAGTGCCGAAGCTCCGAAAAGCGCGATCCATCGGCCGAACCCTATCCTCAGAAGGAAATAAGCCGCCGGAACTGTTGCAATGCCAAATAGCCCCATCGAGAGTCGAACGGAGAAAACTGAAGCGTCAAGCAGCCAGATCAAGAGTGCCGTAAGGTAAAATGGCCCTGTAAGCTGACCCAACGCAGAGGAAGTATAGGGTCCAATCCAGCCCTCTTGCAGAATGCGCAGACCCTCGAGGCCGGTCACGGCCTCGTCGCCGTGAAAGCCGGCTGGGATCTCTTCCAGTCGGTACACGCGCAGAAACGCTGCCGCGGCCGTCAGCAAGACGACCGTCATCAAGTCCCAGCGGTTGTCTCCAACCCACGCCCGGATGAACTCGCGTGACCACCGCCAATTGTACGAAGGTGCGTCCCACACTAGTCCCCGGCGCACCACTCTCTTGGGAACTGACGCGATCAGGAGCTTGACTCGGCTCCCAATCCCAATGCCCTTCTTTCCTTCGGTAACGCTTCCGTAAATCGTCGCCCCGCAGGCATCACAGAACTCGTGCCCCCCAGGGTTTTCTCTGCCGCACCGCCGGCAAACAACATCTACAGGCCGGCCGCAGCGCCCGCAGAACCCGGCGCTCGGCCGGTTGAAGAATTCGCATCCATGACAGAGCCACGGCTCCGGGGCTCCCCCTCCTTCGTACCGCTTCGGCGAAGACACTCTCAATTCAAAAATCCCGAAGGTCTGATCGGGCGCAATGACATGAATCTTGCTGGAATTTGGAAAACACTTGACCGGCAGCCAAGTCAGCCGGTCTCGCCCCAGGCCGGCCTCGCTGAAACAGCCGTTTCGTCCCGGCAGCGCATAACGTCAATTTACCGCAAACACCAGAACACGGTTGTTGTCAGCGTCCGCGACGAGCAATTCGCCTGTCGACGGGTCGACCGCAATGCCGGTCGGCTTGGCGAAGCGATTAAGCTCTTCGCCGTAGCGCCCAAAGCTCGCGTTTACGATACCCCCGGAGGAAATCACATATACCTGCGCATACTCAGGGTCGCTGGCATAGACCGTTCCGTCCGCCGCGGCGGCGACAAACGGCTTGTCCCATACGTTCTGGCTCTCCCACGTTGGGATCTGCCACTCGAAAAGGGGTGCCAGGTCGGACGAAAGCACCTGTATACGGCGATTCCAGGCGTCGCTTACCAGGACGTTCCCGGTCAGTGGGTGAATGGTGACATCGACAGGCTCCTGGAATTGGCCAAGCATGACGCCGCCGCCCCCCACCTGCCGAACGAACTCCCCTTCCGCCGTGAACTCCAGAATACGCTTATTGCCCGTGTCCGCGATGAGAAGGTTACCCGTCGGCGCCACCGTCAGTCCTCGCGGTCCAAACAGAGCGTAAGGGTCTCTGTTGTCCTCAGAGACAATGTCGAATGCGCCCCACTTGCGTAGGAAATTGCCTTGGTCGTCAAAGGCCTGAATCCGTCCGTTCCAAGTGTCGGCAACGAAAACTGTCCCGTCCGCGCCCACCGCGATGCCCCAGGGCTCCCGGAACTGGCCGTCGCCCAGTGCCAGTGGGCCTGCCCCGTCCGGGTCGGCACAGCCCCGGCTCTCCCCCTCTTCCAGGAAGCAGGTGCTCCCGAACTCGAACAGCATCGAGCCGTCAGTGTTCAGTACGACAACACGATTATTGCCTGTATCAAGAATGTAGTGCAGCCCGCCTGGACCGATCGCAACAGAACGCGGTGTGACCAGAGGCAAGTCACCATAGATGCCGCTATAGACGCGGCTCGCAGTGCGTTCGATTTCCACATAGTTAAACGACGGCCCCCGCGCTGGTCCCCCATCTGTCAGTGGAACCACATTCAAATCCCAAATGATGTCCGCAATGTCCTTCTTTACGTACATTCGGAAATCATGCCGGTGCGGCCACTCGGTAAGCGTCCGGTCAGGATGATTGCGGAAAAAGAAAATCTGCCACAGTCGGCTGCGCCTCTCCTGATCAGTTAACGCCCCCCATATCTGCTCGAGTTTTAGCCCCCTCGAACCCTCCTCGTCCCACTCCCCCTTGTAGCTCTCCTCGGGCCACCACACCAGGCGGTAGTTGCGGCTGACATAGTCTCGGGCCACGTACGGCTCCACCTTCTCGTAATTCTTCTTCCCCACCAGAATGATCGGCGCGTTCATCGCATGCTCAGTGGGGTTCGCACCATAGAATGTGTGATTGGGATAGAATCGCATGTACCAGGTCATCGGCCAGGCAACGTCATCGTCATAGGCAACCTGGATCTCGCGCTCCCCAACCGTCCGTTCGCTTATCGTCTCAATCTCCTGCAGGGCTCGCTTTACGTCAGGCGCCGCGTGTGCATAGACCAAATACTCAGTCGCCATATCGTAATTCACATAAGTGAGCAGATAAGAGAATCGAACAGTGAGTAGGAACAGTACGGTGAAGGCTGCTACCGCAGTCAGCCGCAACGTAAGCCGCCAGCCTGACCGCAAATAGGCAAGGTAAACGCTGTACAGCAAGCCTCCCAGCAGGGCGAGACCAAGAATGAACCGAAAAGTCCGAGATAGCGTATCTAAGTCCCGGCCGATGCCGGGGATCGAATCCGCCAGTGTCGCCAGTGCCAGGAGCGCAGCCGGCAGGAGCGCAAGCAACCACCAGCTTCGCCCTTCCCGTACCCTCTTCCAGTCAATTCTCCGAAATATCTCCGCCCCCCACCAACCTCCAAATAGCACCATCGGCTGCGTCATATGCGTCATCAGCCATGGCATCTTTTCCCCGGCGTATGAGTAAGATAACCAGGCCCCAATGCCCCACCAGGCCAGAAATACAACAAAATAGGGGCGCACGAACGAGATCCCACTTCCATTGTCTGTCGCTGACTGAGCGCCGCCTTTCCCTCGCCTGCCTCCTGATTTGGACGCCGCTTCCTCCTCGCCTGCAGTTCCCCACCAATTGCCCATTCGCAGACGAACCGCAAGCAGAGCCAACCCGCCCACGCTGAGTAAGAGCGGCACAAACTCATAGAGCAGGCTCTGCATAATATAGTAGTACCACGGCTGGCTCCCTCGCTGGACCTCCTGCTGGCCCAGCCAGTAGCCGAGACTGCCGACAACGCCGGTCGCTAACCCATCGACCGGATTAGTGAAAAACGTCGTGAACAACAGGATCTCGATCGCCCAGAACAGGGCCATAAAAGTTACCCAATTGGAAAACGTGATCCTGAACCCCATGCCCTCTCTGGCGTTTGCCTCGCCTTCACTCTCCCTTCTGCCGGCCGGACCAAACCACCAGTACCCCAGCGCCACACTCAGTAAAGTCATCAGCAATACCAGGATGGCCGATCTGGCCAGATCTTGGGTCGTACTGTACGCCAGCGCATCCCAACCGAAGAGCAAGTGTCCCAGCGGTGCGGCAAATGGCAAGACCAGTGTCAAGAGCAGGACCGCAAGATCAGCAAATACACTGTCTCGCAGATGCTCCCTTCCCGCCCACCAGCGCCAGAGCGCAGCGCCCACCATGAATACGCCAAATACCGTACCCGACATGAACTGGTTTTCTTTTGCAGCAAATCCCAGCGCCATGGCTGTCACGGTAAAATATAGCCACTTCAGCCTCCGTTCTTCTACATAGCGAAACATGCAATACACCCAGATCATCGCGAAAAAGACAATGTAGATATCGTTCCGGATGTATCGGCTGTGAAAAAGAATGCTGGGACTGAAAAGGAAGAGTAGCGCCGCCAAAAGCGCGCCCGTTCGCCCGATCCACCGCCGGTAAAACCACGCCGCAATGATAGTCCCTATGCCTGCCAGAGCCGGCATGACACGCGTTGTGGCATCGCTTACGCCAAACAGAAAGTAAATGAATGCATTGGCATGAAATAGAAAAGGCCCGTGCATCATTGGGTTGTGTTGGTAGCTGCCGCTTCGATAGAGATCAAGAGAGTAGACCGCGTGCAGACTCTCGTCGTGGCTCATCCCCCGAACCCCAAGAGCATAGAAGCGGCTGACAACCGCTACGATCAAGATTACTGCCCAGGCCAGGGTCTCCCAATTGGCCCGTACACTTGCCAAAAGGTTCGAGTCCAGAAAGTCTGCGGTCGGAACGAAATCCTCCCCTTCAGGACTATCATGCAATTCCTGGCCGGCAGAAGGAGTGTCGGAACTCTCCTGCTGCTCTTCAGCAGGCGAAGCTTCTGGAGGGGACTCTAGGGCGTTGCTTTCGCCTCCCGTCTCCTCAACTTTGTCCTCTACTTCCTCCGACTCTTTGCCCTGTCCTTCAGCCATCTCTTACCTCTCCCGTTGCACCCATAATTCGGCTTCCAGCCTCACCGGGTTCCCACCCGGGCCCCTCTGTCTCTCCCGATATAGCATCCAACGCAAAAGAGCGCCCAGGCTTTCCAACTCCGTGGGCAGCCAGCGTTGTGTCACTGCATAGCTGCTGCCAACGAAATTCTCAGGCAGCTCGTCACCTTTCCTCTCCACCCAGTCCGCGCCCTGGGAAACAATCAGGGCTTCTGCCTCCACCTCCGCCAATTGCATACCGGGACGCCAGCGCAGATCGCGCATCTCTCGCAAATGCCAGACGAAAAACGGCAATTCCGAATACTGGACCTGAAGATAAACTGGCGCTACAGAAGAGTCCCCAGTTCGAATCGAACTGAGGCGAGCGACATCCTCCGCCAGTAGCCCTATGCCTTCGGCGCCGTTCTCAGCATACAGCGTTCGGCTGTGGTCGTATTCCGGCCGCAGATTCAACATCCAGCTGCTGCTGGCCTGGGCCAACAGAAAGGCAAGAATTGTCAAGAGTCCAAATGCCTGGCCGCTTGCACGTTCGCCAGACCACCAAACGAAAAACGCACCCAACGCTGGAACTAACAGATAGAAAACAGTGAGACGGGGATCAAAGGTTCCGTTACGAAGCATGCCCGTTATGTTCCCCGTCCAGAAAAACGCCGTAACTAAGAGAATCCCCATCGTGGCAAATGCCGGCATGTGGGCACTGTCCTGGAGCAACCTCCGTATAGGCGCCTGCCGTAGCATGTAAGCTCCATACTCCGCCGCCAGCAGGAGAAACGGCAGTCCCAGACCGAGCAGGCTGACCGGCGTCCGACCCGGCATCAGAATCAGCATTAAGCCCCATGCCGCGCCGACAACCAGCACTCTCAGCCACACCATATGGACTTGGAAACGTTTCTCCCCTTCGTCCGCAACCACCATTGTCGCTTCATGCCTGACCCCGTTTTCACGATGAGACAAAACTCTGTAGAGGGCAACGGCCAGTCCTGAACCGCCGAATACAATGAGAAAGGGCTCGTCGACGAGAAAACGCAGTAGAGCCCAGTCCACCGTAAAGTTGTGATCAAAAAGTGTAACACCCGCCGCGCCGGACGAACCCGTCAGATAGGCTACTGCCGTTCCCACGCTTTCCCCTATCGCCGACAAGCCCGCAAGTTGCGCCAGCAGGGCCGTTGACCCGACGAAGACTATCCCTGCAAAGACAATCGCAGCCTGCCTGCCCATCCCCGGTGACACCGAGGCAAGCGGGCCTCCCCTTAGCAGAAGGAGCGCATAAAGTATCACCGGCAGCAGCAGCCATGCCAGCGGACCACTAATCAAATATAGCCCTCCCACCACGGCTAGCCGTATGACTTTGCGGTCTTCATCTCCCTCGTCAAACAGTACCGCCAGCAGCAGAACGAACGTCAAGGCCCCCAGAGCCGAACCCTCGGCCAGCCGGCTGAACGAGAGTAGCCAGGGATCGAAGGCGAAGAGCACCGCAGCCATCAGCGCCCCGCCTCGTCCCAGACGCCGCCGCAGCGCCCAGGCTGCCAGGACCAGGCCTGCCCCCGCGCATGCCGATGGGAAACGCGCCCAAAAACTGCTCCCGCCCCCTGTCAGAAGAAAGAGTCCCCGCTGTAAACTATATAAGAGTGGACTGGCAGGCGGACGAGGATCTGGAAACCCGCTGTCCTCCAAAGTGCTGGAGGCGTGGTCCACCCAGGCGGGCCAAATCTGTGCGGCCTCCCACGGCGAAACCAGGTTTAGGTCGCCCAGCGACAAGAGCCGAAGTCCCAATGCCGATGCAAATAGGACAGCATAGAGCGCCTGTTCCACAGTCGGTACGCTGCCCGCAACTGCCTCCGCGGACGCGCTTGCAGCCGGCGCCGCACGGGGCCGCTCCTCAATTGCACTCATCGCGCCTCTACCTGACGATTTCGTCTTCCCTTGCGACACCTGCAGCTTCTGCCCTCTGTTTCCACTTATCTATCTTTCAGACGCGCCGTAGGCGCGGTATATCCGGTAGCTGCCCCGCTCAAATGCCAGCTCCAGCGTCTGGTCTAGCCGCTCTTCCAGTGCAGGTGTCAAGCCATATTGGGCGCGCTCCTCCGGACCGACGACCACGTAGTCAATCTGCCAGCGGTTCAACGTTTCCTCCAGCGCTGACGGCCTGGAAAACTGGTAAAATTCCCGGATCGCTTCGGCCCGTCCTTCCGCCATCTCCCCATAGGCGCGTCCCCGCCACTGGGCCTCGTGTCCGTCCCATCCCAACAATGTGGCCCTGCCTGTTGCCGCACTGATTCGCGCAGTATTGACATTGTAGCTGGCCCCCTTGGCCTCCAGAATCACCGAATCAGGACGCGTGTTGCTCCGGATCCAATCGATTACGGCCAACTCCTCGTCACCGAAAAAGGCAAGGCCATTGAGCGTCAGTTCTTTCGTGCCGAATCCCTTAATTTTAGCATACGCCCCAGCCACAGGATAGATAAGGCCCGCGAAAATGAGCAGGAGAGAAAGTACCGTTGGGACCAATCCCAATGCGGGAAGCGCCGCTCGGCCGCCTCCACTTTGGCTGATACGACCCACCAGTGATTCAAGATAGCCGGCAATTGCATATGCCGCAGCGACCCCCAGCAAAAGCCAGCTCTGGTAATAGAACTTAAATACAGTATTCATCCGGTTTCCGAAATTGTCGCGAAGATACACGAACTCCGGCAAATATGTCAGCAAGCAGCCGGTTGCAAACAGAAACAGGACAAACGTTGTTGTCTGGGCGCCGCTACCCGGCCCAACCAGCCGTTGCCAAAGCAGACTCAGCGACAGGGCTGTAAGCCCACCCAAGAGCAAAAATGTCCAGGGATGTCCAAGCCGCCTCTGCACGATGTTCGCCAGCAGTTCACTGGACTCGCTTGCAGTGTTTGCCGACAGTAGCCCGGTCGTGGCAAGAAAGACCAATGGCAGTCCCAGGACCAATGCACCTGCCGAGACCAGAACATCCGCCGACGGTCGCTGCTCCTTCCACCCCACGACCAGAAGACCAACCCCTGCCAGCAGGAAGTGTCCGAACATCAACAGAAACTGGGGTAGTCGCGTCGGGTGGAGTAAGTTAGCCGAAATTCCGCCCGCCTGACTCTGTGCAGTCAGAAAGTAAGGCAGATACATCAGAAGGGCCCCCAGGACAACTGTGACCCCAACGATGGCCCCCCGTGACAGCGCTCTGAGCAGCACGGAACCAGCAGCCCCGTCCTTGCGCGCGCCCGTGAGCATCGCCACCAAAACCAGCAGGAGCCAGTAAGGTGGGAAGTCCCAGGTGTTCAGAAAAAGAAGCGCCCCGGCCGCAGCCACAACCAGGAGAAGCCCACCCGCGCCGAACGTCCATGAAAGAGACCGGAGCTGAGTATACGCTGCCGAAAGTACAGTGCCGATCCCCCCTCGCTTCTCTCCGGTACCTGTGTCCGGGCGTGCCGGCGTTTCGCCGCGGTCCCGTCCATCCGCACTGAACCAGTTCAAGGCGATGGCAACGACCAGAAGTACAAACGGCATGGCCAACAAGTGAGGATGATTGTCAGAGAGTACATAACTGAAGATCGGGAACTCATCGATAATCACAATATGGTTCCCACTGAGGTCGATGTCTTCAATTACGCGGCTGGCCCTCCACCACCAGCTCCACCCGCTGTCAATGTACCATTTGCCGGAAACTTGTGCCTGCTCGGGAAAGTTATAAACGTCAACCAGCTGGATCAGGCCGTTCATCTGCACGCCTTGAGCGTAGAGCCACTCGAGAATAACGTGCAGATTGGAGGTCAACGCCACGGCAACTGCCGTTAGCAGCCCCGCCAGAAAAGGGAACGCATCTGCTGCTCTTCCAACCACGCGCCAATCCAATCGGACTTCAGACTGTCCGGAGTCAGTCTCCTCCCCGTACTCTTTGGAACGCAGGCGAAACAGGTTGTACCCCACCCCAAAGCTTGCCGTGACCAGCAATCCGAACCAGCACGCCTGTCCTAGATTATAGGCGACCTCTGGCTGTTGGCCGGCCAGATGAGCCAGCGTCGAAATCATCCAGTAGCCAAAATAGTAGTAGCTGATTGCGTAGCCGGCCAGCCACGGATCTCGCGGCGGGTAGGTGGCACTGCTCCAGATTCCATTGATGAACATCAGGTCCATCGGCTGTTCGGTGTGGCTGATCGCAGGGTCATGTGAACGTACCCATGTCCAGGCCGCGAACGCGAGGAGAAACAGTAATTCCACACCTACAACGTAGCGCCGCGAAGGTAGCAGCCTCAGAATCGAGCCAAATCCGGCGCGTCCACCCTCCCCTTCACTTTCTCCCCCGCGCAACAGAGCCCCCACGCTGAGCAGTGCAACCAGGAGCGTGGCCAGCCACGCCCCCCCAGACGTGTTGCGAAGGAGGCCGTAGCTGGTGCATAGCCAGAGCAGAAGGCTGACTAGCAAGATCCCTAAAACACGCGCGAAGACGTATCCACGATCCGGCAATGCACCGAAGTGGCGCAACGCCAGCGGCGTGGCCGCCGCGCTGACAACCTGCGTTACAGCGTACCAGCCCAGAAAAGCAAAGACGATTTCAAGCACGCAACGCGTCCTCTCCCTCGCGACCGGCTTCTACATGTTCTTCCCCCTCTGAGCGCGAATACCGCTCACCGGCCGACCCTCTCAAACCGTCCTCCTTCGCCTGTTCTGTTCCGCCCACTGGTCTCCCCTCCACCGCCTCCTCAGCTTGAAGTAATGCCCGCCGGATAACCCGCCTGCCAAAAGTTTCCATGGGCGGTAGACTGTTTGCCGCGAAGAACCGGGCCTCCAGGATCTCCACAGGATCGATTCGCAGCTGACCGTCAGTGATCCGCCCCAGCAAATAGAACTCCAGGACATGCCCCCTAGCCCGATGGCAGACAACGCCTTCGACCGTTGTCTCCAGGGTCAGCTCCTCCTTCACCTCCCGTCGCCAGCAGTCGTAAATGGTCTCACCAGGTGTCAGCCAGCCGCCCGGCAGCCCCCATAGCCGCGTGTTATGAAAACGATGGCGTAACAACAGAACCTGCCTCTCATCGTTCAGCAGGACTCCGCTTACCCCTACTATCACTTTCCCGGTTACCGTCCAGGTAACCGCCCCCCGTAGCCACTGCGGCGCCCTACGCCAAATGCCTGCCGCAAGCGGCGCCAATCGACTGAGTCGGCGCATCCGCCCCCTATCGGCCCTTTAGCTGGCCCTGAATGTGAGAGGGAACCGCGTAGATAGTCACCTCAGGATTCCGATAGACCGACTCCATCAGTCCGGACTCCGCCAGCTCCGCCAGTCTTGATTCAGCGCCCGGATGCTGATGCCTTTCCAGCTGGCCCGCGTAGATGAGACCGATCTCCAGTTCCTCTATGAGGCTTTCTATGCGATCCAAGTCCTCCGTATTCCAAAACTCGGAGAGTTTGCCGTGCCGCTCTCCAACGTCCTTACTGTAACGCTGTTCTCCTGCGTGCATGCCCAACAGTCCGCTCAACCCCGTCAGGCTCGCCACTCGTGTTCCCCCCGCCCGGTAATAGTCAAGCTGTGCCGATTCAGCCAGCACAACATTGCCTCGCACGTTCTCCAGTAGCCATTGGATTGCCGCCCAATCGTACTGCAGTTCGATGGCATTGTTACTGTCAGGCCAGTGGTAAACGCCGTTCTCCATAAAAGCCATCCCGTTCAGCGTCCCGATCGGAGGCCGCCAGCCCGGGAATCGCTGCGACAACCGCGAAGGCGTTCCCAAGAGCGGATAGACCAGGCTGGCAGCAAGGAGTCCGAGGAAGACAACGCCCCAGGCGCCTCGAACTACTGCCAGCGCAAGTCTGACTCGGGAACGCGCAGGCCAGGCCCCTACTCGAACCGAAGGAAGGACCCCCTCTGTACGCCATCCTCGCGGCGACGACTCGAAACGCGAGAAGATCCTGGGCAGTGCGATTGCCGCCGCCACAGCCCAGAGCACCCATGCCTGGTTATAGAATTTGAAGAGCGTGTTCATCCGGTAAGCGTCGCCGCCTTGGAGGTGGTCCTTCAGGTAAACGACCTGAGTTCCCGCCAGAACTGCTAGGCCGGTCGCAGCCAGCAGCGCAACGCAAACTGCTCCCGTGTCAGCCGCTCGCTCGCGCCGCCAAATGTGCGAAACCGCTATGCCAAGCGCCGGAAGGCAAATGGCCAGAATCGTCTGGTTCGTGAACAGGAGGAGCAGTAAAGAAGCAAAGAACAAGACCGGAAGCAGCAAAACCTCAGTGAAGTAGGCGATCGTCGGGCGCTGTACAAGTACCCTGTGAATGCGCAGGTAGCGAATCCGGCGAAACTCCCCTCGTCCAATCACCAGCCAGGTAAAGATGACAAAGGCGAAGAACCCCCAGATCTGCGCCCAATTGCCCAGGTCATCAGCAGATCGCACAAACCCGATGCCGCTGGCCGCGACATTCGTGTAGCTGGTGAAGAATGGCAGGTAAAGAAGGTATGCCCCGCCTGCCATGACAATCCCGAGCCCCGCAACCGGAACAACATGGAGACGGCCTCCCCTGCGATACAGTGTGACAGCAAGGGCCAGGACACCTAGCCCCAGGTATGTGGGAAGGTCCCACAGGTTGACCGCAGCCAGCGCCCCCAACGTGAAAGCCAGACCGCCGACGAGCGCCGCTCCGTTGTACCAGTTCCTGCGCCAATTGAGGTCATAGCTGTTCAGAAGAGCCAGGACCAGCCCAACAAAGAATAACGAGAATGGGATTCCGATCATGTGTGGATGTAGATCGGCGTAAGTGAAACTCCAGTAGGGGAACTCGTTGATCGTATGCGGGATCACCCGGCTGGGCGCCCAAAAATCATAGCCCGGCAGAGCCTCGTCGGAGGTGATGACGCGCCACAGCCCGCTCAATCCATGCACCGCCCCCTGAAGTCCTGGGAAGCTGCTCTCAAAGCTGTTCTGGCCGACTCTGCTCAGCGACTGCGCCAACTGCACAAAACCGGCCAGATTGCCGAAGACTGCGACAAACAGCGGAGCCAGCAGTGCTGCGCCAATGCCTTCGTGCCAGGTCAGTTGAGGTCCATCATGTCGCCCTTTAGATGGCTCCTTCTCCTGTGCCCCCCCTCCCGCATGCACATCTGCCTCAAACTCCGCGCCGGAAATCTCCTCCTGTGCAAAGCTGATTGAACCCGTCCCCTCCGGCCGGGCGCCCCTTTCCAGCGCCCAGTGAGGACTGCCCCCCCAACTGTGCGAGGGCTGTGGTGCCGCCTCGTCTACCCCTGTCAAACCGTCACCGTGTCCAGCAGAAGTCGATGCCTCTGGCCCGGACGCTTCGACTGTGCCCGTCAAAACCTCTGGTTCTCCTTCATACCCAGGGTGCGCTGGCGGCTCCCCGACAACTGCCGCCTGCCGGTCCATACGATTCCCGCGCAGCTGAATCCCGCTTACGGAATAAGCCACGGCAAACGCGTTAACCACCGTGAGCGCAAACAGCATGGGAATGGCCAGATTGAAGGCCACTTCCGCGTAGATGCCGGTCAACTTGATCAGGTACCCGACCAGATAGATCCCGTAGTAGTAATAGTTGATGTAGCCGCCCGCGAAATGCGGGTCCACCGGTGGAAAGTACGGACTCCGCAGGATCCCGTTCAGGAACGCAAACTCCATGAACTTCTCTCCCCCGAACCAGGGCTGCCAAATGTCCGGGTTCGCACGCCGGACCAGCACAAAGAACAGGAACGATCCCGCAAACAAACCTTCCCCGACCAGCAGAATCCCCCACATGCGCCGCAGAAACGAGAGAACATCCCGCCACGTGAAAACCAGAACCGCACCGCTCAAAAGCATCACAATTGCCGCGACCAGCCACGCGTTGCGTACGGAGTTCTGGGCCAGGCCCGAACTGGCGAACACCCACAGCAACCACCCGCTCAGCAGCCACCCGAGAGTCTTGGCCAGTAAAAAGCCGCGATCGCGCAGACCGCGCAACAGCAAGAAGGTCAGAGGCCACGCAGTCCAGCCAAGCAGAGATACAACGAGCCACCACCAGCCCACCGCAAGCCAGGGACCATTGCTCGCGGCCGTGTTCCATCTGTAATTGTCAACCAACGGCAGTTCCCTCAAAGGCGTGGCCAGCAGGAGAGACGGCTGTGACCCGTCTGCATTCTCGGGCGCCGCCCCGTCGCCGCCCTGAGGGATCTCCTTCCCCTGTACAAGCGCGAGCACCATGTTTATCAGACCCCGGTCCTGGCTTTCCGGGGCACTCCCCAACCCTATCGCGTTCAGAAGAGGAGCGAGCGCTGGCTCTCGTCCCCTGTCCCAGTGAACCGCACCCTCCCAGGATCCCGCCAACAGGTTGTCGATTTCGGAGCCGCTCAACACCCTTTCCTTCGCGAGTATAGACACCCGCGGGTGGTCATACAGGCTCCAGCTTTCGTCGGCGTGGTGGTCCGGAAACGTCAGACCCAGCAGGCCGGGAGGTGTAGTGAAGTCGGCCGCCAGTACGAAACCCAACTGCCCGCCGAACATCAGGTCGTAATAACGGTTGGTCATCGGATATCGCGCCGGCAACTCATCCACGCTCTCGTAAATGCGCTTTGAACTGTAGATGACGTAATCGGCCGCCTGCAGCTTCTCCCGCAGTATCTCGTACTTCTCCGCCGTATCCTCCTCATACGGAGACCAGTCAATGTGCCGCAGTCCGTGGCTGCCCATGTCCATCCCCGGTTCCCCCGGAAGACTCTTCGGCAGCGGATCGTCCCATGACTCCCATAAGACAACCGACCCCGGCGGCGCGTTGGCATATACCCAGCGACTGGCCGTCACCCACGTATGCTCGCTACCATACACGCCGTTCGTATAGGCGAGCGACCAGAACACGCCGCCCCCAACTGCCGCAAAAGTCAATATCACGACCCCAAGACGCACAGGCAGCAGCAGCTTCGGTCTGACCCTCATCTGCAGGAGCCAGACAATCAATCCTGCCGCAAAGAGCAGGACAAAAGGGAGCACCGGACTCATGTACCGGTTAAACTTGGCCAGAAACGCGCCCGTTATGCCGAAATATGGCACAAGCCAGGCCCAAACGATCAGCTCCCCTGCCCTGGCCCTGTAGATGGCCGCCTTCCCAATCGCCCAGGCGCTTCCGACTAGCGCAGCCAACCCCAGGGGCCAGCCCAACCCCCACACGACCTGCTGCTCAATGAAATACAGATAGGGAACCGTATTGCGGTATTGGCGCGTAAAAGGAAAATCGGCCACGCCGCGCACCATGCGGCCCTGCTCAACGAGGGTGGCCTGAACGAAACTCAACCAGTCGAGCACGGCATAGGGGCTGGTGACAAAGAAAACTACGGCAGCTGTCAAGTAGGAGGCGAACAGCAATTGGAGAGAGCTCCCTGAACTCCAACCCCCGAATGTCGACCGATTCTGGTCTCCCCTCCTCCATTCCAGGATTAGCGTCGCCGCCAATGGTACCGCCAGGATCGGTAGCGCGCTGAATTTGGAAGAGACCGCCAACCCCGCGCCGGCTCCCGTCAGTATGACCCCCCGCCAGGAGCGCTCCTGCGCCATCAGCACACCCCCGTACACGGCCAGTACGACAAACGTCGTGCTTGCCGGGTCCATCGCAAAGAAGTGGCTCAGTTGAATGGCTTGTGCGGTAAACGCGTAAAAAGTCGCGGCCAGAAGACCTCCCAACGCGCCGTAAAGCCTTCTTCCTAACAGGAACAGCAGAAAGATCGTCAGAGTGTCGAGCAAGGCCATCATCAGTCGGCCTGCGATGGCCACCCCTTCGCAGGCGGTATTGGCCCTCTCCATCAGACCAATCGATCGTTCGGAAAGAGGCAGCAGACCTGCCGGTTTGGCCAAACTGCTCAGTAGCTCCCCGGTAAGAATGCCCAGGTAAAGGGGAAAGTGGCCGTACGTATATGATCGGCGCCGGTCGTTCTGGCGGTCCCACAAGGGGTTGAGTGGGCTGCGTTTCGCATCGAGAAACTCATCCAGCGTAGAGGGCCAACCGATTGTCGGCGCATAAAAGCACGTGGTGCTTCGTTCATCAGGATGCGAATTCAACCCGCCGTCAAACCTGACGTTCCATGTTCGTAACCCCAGCCCAGCAAGAATGACCGCGCCCAAAGCGAAATATATGACTATCGATATAGAATTACGCGCAATAGCTTGCATCTGTATCCGGTCGTCGTCCTCGCAGCAAGTTCTAAACTCTGAGGCCAAATCCGGCAGCAGCCAATCTGCGAACCGCCCAACAATTCTATCACGGTCACTTGCGAAAGTTGCGACACAATAGCCATTCGATTTCAGTGGCCCTCTAATCGCTACGCCCTTTGCATCACCTCAGGCCAAAATGCACCGAGAGAGGTCCTGCCGTCCCGATAATTCGGCAGCAACCCTGACGCCAGCTCTTCCTATCTGGCTCTTGCATCTAAAGTGAAGTTACCCTGATCTGGGGCGAGTACCTATTAAAGTGAGGACGGACCCGTTTCGAGGCTAAAATTGAAACGTGCCAACTGACTGTTCAGTTGGCACGTTCATATACTGCTCTTTGGCCCGAAAACTACAGTTACTGCGGCTCTATTGGCCAGTTGCGAATCACCCACTCTATCTGATGCTCAGGTGGCGGCGGCCACAGCAGGTAGACGTCGACCCAGCGGCTCCACAACACAAGGTTATGGTCGTCATACCCCAGGTCTATACGCCGGAACAGAATGTTGCCGCCCGTATCCAACGCGTCACCAAATCCGTACCCGGGAACGTAGACCTTTGTCCGCAATGGAATGATATTCGGGTCCACCGCTACGACCCCCTTCCTCATCCGGTCCCCCGTGCGCGTAATCCCGTACCACGGTAAGCTGGGTGAGACACCGGCGGTGGACGCACTGTAACTGGTTGCCCTCATTCTGATTCTGCGCCAGTACCTGATCTCCTGTCCTTCCTCGGTGATAAAGGTCTGCGGTTCTATCTTCTGGCCGTACACTATCCGTTTGTTGTGCGGTTCCTGTGCCACCCAAATGTCTTCCAGAGTGCGGTCAACCAACTCGCCGTCTCGATACAGAACGCGGTATCGACCCCGCGTAATGCCTTCTGCGCCCTCAAATTCAACCAGGGTGTCGATTGGGAGGTTCGGGTCCCCTTCCCAGACCGTCTCAAATGGGGCGATCACGTCTTCGACTTCGACCTCTTCTCGCACGCGTACAATCTCAATCTGCATGTCCGCATACAGCCCGGCGCTCAACTGAGGGGACACTTCGTCAAGGCCTGTCAGCCCTACACCTATCTCCGCCAGCACGTCTCCCACTGAATGGCTCAACGTACGCGTCTTATAGAGCACGCCGTCTGCCACCAGACTGACGGGTATGCTGCGCCGGATAAACACACGCAGTCCCGAGCTCACACGTGTGCCCAGGACGGGCAGCACCTCATCGCCAAGATAGATCGTGATCTCCGCATCACGAAGAGCCTCCCCCACCGTGTCGGCATGCGTGTGTATCGTAAAGGGAATCGCGTCCTCATAGACGGTTAGACGGACCGAGCGGTTGACCTCAATGACAAGCGCTGCCCTCTCAACCCTGTCCCATACCGGTCCGCCTGAAAGACGGGTCTCGCTGACTCGATCCGGCCCAGTCGGAAGCACATCGTCCCACCCGACCTCCGTTCCGTAAATCAGTACCTGGTCGCGAGGACTATAGGGGATCCCAGCGTCGGCCATGAGTTCGGCAGGCGTCTTTGCCCAACTCGAGGCCTCGTACTCCCTTCCGTCCGCGACAAGACGGAATGGCTGCGGCCGCTCGATGGAAAGTCGCAGTCCATCTGTTATTCTGGTGTCCAGATTGTGGGAAATTCGTAAGCCTTCTGGGGGCGCTGTCCGAGACAGAGCATTTCCTTCAGGGGGCTGCAAATCATTCGCTGTGTTTCGCGCCTGTGCCACACGGGCAGGTACCAGAGAACCTTCGGCCAGACCTTGCCCAGTCACCGCCTCCGGGCCCAACAGCAGGCCGACGTCGGTCAGCAAATCACCCACATTTCGCCTGTGGGTCTGAACTGTTCTTGTGACTCCGTCCACCTCGATCTCAACAGTGCTTGCCGTCAAGTTCCAAAGCAACCAGAGTCCAGCAATAGCAGCCGTCAACGCTGACAACTGTACCAGAATCCGAATCCGCCGACTCGAGTGCCGCCTCAGTGAGGGGTCGGAGGCAGCAACATCCGGCTTAATCCGTCGGGTGACAGTAGCCATGGCAACATTCTATCCATAATTGAATATGCTCAAAATTTCATACGTTCCCGATGGCAAGTAAGACTGAGACTCAACCCGGAAAGTTCCCGAATTCGGAAAAAATGTCGACCAATAATCCCGCCAGACCCCCTGAATCGGCTGTAAGTATCGTTTTTCACACCCCGTTCGGTGACCCACAGCGCGTCAACCTAAGTCCAGGCCAAACCTCGTCAGCTCGCAATCTTTTGCCAGCGGACTACCTTGGAAGGCAATGATACATCCTCTCGATGCAACAGAATGACAAACGCCAATAGACGGTCGCCTCTCAACCCCATCTAAAGGGGTGCATCCCAATAATATGTCTCGATTCGTAGCGCCCTTTTTCGCCGCGCCGGAAAATTCGCAACGTCTCAGCCACAACCATCTCGCGACTCTGCACGAAGTGACCCAAGCTGTTCCTCTCTCCTCTCTCCTCTTCACAACCGTCCCCAATCAACTGCAGCAGTAACTGACCACTGATCACTGACAACTAACCACTGCAGTTGTGCGGTCGGGCCTTCGGCCCTCCCTTGTGCGGGGGGATTCCCCCCGCAACGCCCCCCCTAAACCACGCCTCACCGACCGGTATGCCTTCTTCGCAGCGGTGCGCCTGGCCGGCAGTGTGCCCGTCGCCAAACAACGACGGTTCCAAGAATTCCTGACCGGTGCCGGCGGTGATGGGATGGTCAGGCCTGGCGCCCAAAGAGGCTGTTGGCATGAAAACTGTGCTACAACAGTCCTGTCCATTCCCCAATTTAAGTTCCCTCTACGAGTGGCGTTACGAAAAAAATAATTGACCATACTAATTCAGAAAGCGACTGTCCAAGAATCTGGGATGCACACATCCGGAGCCCCCCTTAGACTGGGCTCTGACCCAACCTCGGAAAAGTAAACAGTTTCACGCTGGCTCCTGCATTCTCACCACCAGCGAGCAGCCTGTTTCTGACCTCGGCCGAAGCTCTGGTCCGCCGAAGGGTAAACTGGGAAACTGAGGAAATGAGTAGTGTTCTCTTCGTGAGGAAAGGCGTCGAAGAGAACAGGGAGCTGACTGAAAGATTCAGCCGCTAGGGGACACGGACGCGTCAGTGCCGGACCGCAACATAATGCGAGGTCCTCGAAAGTTTGTAACAACCAGCGGGCTCTTTCATTCTACAGCCAAAATCTATGGTAACGCGGACAAGAAATGGAGCAAAGCCCGCCCCGTGAACTGCACCTTCCCTTTGTCAAGCCAGCCAGTTCATCTCTTTCAACATCGGCCATCTGTAGCGCTCTTCCGGCTCTGTATTGCGTGCCCAGTCCACCAGGATAGACTCGTCCGCACTCTTCTGCGCCATCTCTCGTCGCACCTGCTCTGGGTCCCACTCCCGCAAGATCTCACCACGCAATTCCTGTAGGACCGACTGACAACCCCGGTCGCCTGAGCGGTCAACCAGTTCGTCCGGGTCCTCCTTCAAGTTGAACAACTGCGGTGGCTGCTCGTGGTAGTATACATACTTCCACTCCTCGCGTCGGATCATTCTCTGGTAAGCCCCCTCCGGTGGTCCGAACTTGTCAGTACAGTACTCGGAGAAAGCAACCTCCGCCCAGGCCGGCGCATCGCTCCGCCCGTCGATCTGGGGCAGAAAGCTGCGACCCGGCGAGTTGGGCAGCGCAGGAGCATCCAAGGCGTCAAGCATGGTTGCGGCAACATCAATGGCGCTCACAACGTTTCCGCACCGCTGACCCGCTGGGATGCGACCGGGCCAGCTGAATATCAGCGGCACACGCACCGACTCTTCATAGAAAACATGCTTCCAGAACAGTCCGTGCTCCCCCTGCATGTCTCCATGGTCAGACGTGTAAATGATCAACGTATTCTCGTCAAGCCCGTTCTCCGCCAGCGCTCCCAGAATCTGGCCGATCATCGCGTCCGTCCGGTAGACCAGTCCCGCGTACGCCGCCCGTGCGCGGCGTACCTCTACCTCGTCCATCACTTCGATGCCGGTGGACCCGCGCCACCATCGCATAAACGGGTGCTGCTCCTCCAATGGTGGCGCATACTTGCGCGGCAGAGACATCGCCTCGGCGTAACGATCGTAGTCCTCCTGCCGCGCCACATAAGGCGGGTGGGGCAGCATCAGTCCAACCGAAATGCTGAAAGGCTCTCTGAGAAGACCTGCCCTCTTCTGCACACCTAGTCGGTTCAGCCGATCTACAGTGACGGCCGTAACGTCCTCGTCATGCACCTGGTAGGAACTCTGTCCCGCCCCTGATCGCGTCAGGCTGAGGTGGTGAGGACCCGCAGTGGCACTCAGAATGCCCCTATCAGGGCCCGGATTGCCCGGGTGGTTCGGACCATGGTCGCCCACAAACCGCGCCGCATACCCGTGCAGCTGGTCCGGCCCCAGCGCGTGCATGCGCCCCACGAGCTCCGGCTGATAACCCGCTGCGCCCATCGCATGCGCAATCGTAGGAATCCTGGATTCTAGGGCGTGCTCATTGGTCCAGACCTCATTCTGAAAGGGATGACGCCCGCTCAGCATCGACATGCGAGAAGGAACGCATATCGGCGAACTGCAATACGCACTGTCGAAGACGACCCCATTGGCCGCCAGCCGGTCAAGGTTCGGCGTCTCCACCAGATCGTCGCCGTAGCAGCCCGTCACATGTGGGCTGTGCTGGTCAGAATGAATGTACAGTAGGTTCGGACGGTTGAGATCGTTCATTACTTACTCCAAAACACGCCTCAATGGGGCGTCTGTATCTAGTCCAGGCAGGGACGGTCGCTCCTAAAGTCTGTTCCTACACTGCCTCCGTATGCCCTGATGGGTTTAGCCAACGCGGTCAGTGACAGTGAGGGCAATCTGGAGAAACGAAGTGGGTGGTTTGCTACCCAAGACTGCTTTTCGGAAGGACCAGGACCTGTAGATTACTTGGCAGCCGCGTCTGTGAACGAGATTTGAAAGTGTGCGGAGGAAAGAGTAGCAAACGCTGTCAAGAGTGGCAAATTGTGTTATCGGGCCTTACCCGTCCTCGAAATTACCTTGGCCGACGCAATATGCCAAGCCTCGTACCGGCCAGTCACGGATGAATCCGGAATCACGACAGGAAGAGCTCGAAAAAACCGGTCCTTGAGAGTGTATCCCAAAATCAAGGTCCAACCCACTGACGGCACGGGCCTCCCCGCCCGCGGTCTTATTCGCTGACCAGAGGTATCCTTCCGTCTCACCGCCCTTTTCTGAGAAGATCCCATTAGCGAAATGCGCTTGTCCAACACCACTCTGCTATGGTAATATCAACGCCAAATTCGTCCCATCCGACACAGACGCGGACGAACTGCTTGCCGTGTAGTCCGGCAAATTCCTGGTTCACTGGTGAAGATTCTGAACGCCCGCAGTCAGAATTCAGAGAGCCTCCGTGCATAAATTTCAGACGCCCGTTTCCCGACTCACTGCAGTTTACAGTAATAGAGGATGAGAGCGGCTTCCGGTCCTTTGCCTACAGTGAACGGTGAAGTACTTGGTACTTCTCACGACCCGTAGATATCGATCCGGCCATGTTGCGCCAAGTGGAATTCCCCCACTTTTCCTATCGGCAGAACAGCAATTGGAGAGCTTCAATCTGAGCAGGAAAGGAGACAAATCGCCATGAACACTCGTGAACTATCGCGGCGTAGGTTCCTCCAGCTTACCGCCTTCGCAGCAGCCGGTTCAGTAGCGGCTGCGTGTGCCGCAGGTGCCCCTCCTCCAGCAGCCGAGAATCCACCCGCTGCGGTGGAAGAAAAAGTCGCAACGCCGGCATCTCAATATGGGGAAGCCCCTATGTTGGCCGACCTTGTCGCCAAGGGCGAACTGCCTCCGGTGGACGAACGGCTTCCCGTCGATCCAATGGTTCTGGATCTGCCCTGGTCCGATGTAGGCCAATACGGAGGAACGCTCCGCAAAGCGACTACCAGCAGTTCCTTCTCCGATCAGACACAGCTCATGTACGGCCACTCCAGCTTCCACTGGACGGAGGGTGGACAAGAGGTTGGGCCAGGCCTCGCCAAAGCATGGGAAGTCAACGAGGATGCGACCATCTGGACGCTCTACTACCGGGAGGGTACACGCTGGTCTGATGGAGAGCTCTTCACCGTTGACGACGTTATCTTCTGGTGGGAGGACATGATTCTTCACGATGAGCACCCGTCTTCCCGTCCTTCCTGGACTATGTCGGGCGACGCTCCTATGCAACTGTCTAAAGTCGACGACCACTCGCTCACTATCCAATTCGCCGGACCTTCTCCAATTACAGACATCGAAATCGCAGCCTGGGTAGGAGGCGGCATAGGAACAGGGTTGGACGTTCAGCCGCGGCACTACATGGAGCAGTTTCACCCTGACTACTCTGACTCAGAGGACTTTGCCGAATTTACAGAAAAGCAGAATTGGTGGACCAATCCTGAGCACCCGGTGCTCAATGCTTGGCGGCCGGTCCGTCTTGAAGCTGGCCAGCGTTTGGTGATGGAACGCAATCCCTACTACTACATGGTTGATGTGGACGACAACCAGTTGCCGTACATCGATTCAGTTGACGTCAGTTTCGCCGAGAACAACGAGATTCTCAACCTGAAAATCATCAATGGCGAAATCGATTTTCTGGCGCATCCTAACCTCAGCTTGCGCGATATTGCCATCTACAAGGCAAATGAAGAAGAAGGAGACTATCGCCTGGAACTTTGGGACAATGGCGCGGGCGGCGCACCCGCCTGGGGCATCAACTGGAACTATCCGGAACCTGAAAAGCAATCGATCTATCGCAAAGTCGAGTTTCGACGTGCGCTCTCGCACGGGATCGATCGCGAACGGATCCGCAAGCTGACCTTTTTCGGCTTGGGAGGACCGGCCAGCACCGCGGTCGATTCAATCAACTCGCGCCAGTACTACAGCTCGCCCCGCGGTGAAGAACTGCTGGATCAGCTGCTCAATCTGGCGGTGGAGCATGATCCGGAAAAGGCCTCAGGACTGCTGGATGAAGCCGGTGTCACCGATCAGAATGGAGACGGATGGCGCCAACTGCCCAGCGGAGCGGCGCTTGAAATTACCATCCAGATCAACGCCGGCAGTCCGTTTACCGAATCAGCTGAACTAATGAAGGAGGACTGGCGGGCAATCGGCCTGGACGCCAGGGTCGACGCCATGCCTGGCGCCCAGTTGGGTCAGATTTTCCTGGGCGGAACCTACGACATCCGTGTCTTTGGCGGCGGCGCACCGGGCTCAGCCGATCTGTTGAGTTTCCCGGTTTTCCTGACCTCCTTCGGCCCCAGCGGGCGTTGGGCGCCCCTTTACGGCGCATGGATGAGCTTGGAAGGAACGCCCAGGGAGGGAATCGACGCCGACAAGCCCCCACACGATCGGCAACCTCCATGGGACGAACCGGCGCCAGACGATCCAGCCTATCGCATGTGGCAGCTGCACAAACAGGCCCGCAGCGAACCAAATCGCCAGAAGCGAGACGAATTGGTCTATGAGATTCTGCAGATCCACGTCGATGAAGGGCCTTTCTGGCTGGGAATCATCGCCGACCTGCCTCGCCCCGCCATAATCGGAAATCGTGTCAAGAACACGCCCACTCGCGAACAGTTGCCCTTGGGCGGTTGGCTGGGTCCCTGGGTGATCGCTTATCCCGGCGCGATTACCTATCCGGAGCAATACTATTTGGAAGATATGGCATGAGTGTGCCCAAAAACGTTCTCTTCATCGCGGTTGACGACCTGCGTCCCGAAATCAACTGCTTTGGAAAAACGAAGCTGCATACGCCCAACCTTGACTGGCTCTCGTCTCGCGGCCTGCAGTTCAACCGCGCCTACTGCCAAGTCCCTGTTTGCGGCCCCTCTCGCATCAGTCTTCTTACAGGTAAACGCCCCACGCAACCGACCGGCAATAGCTGGGGCCTTGGCTCCCCTTCCGAAGGGGAGCCAAGCCTGCCCGGCTACTTCAAAGCTAACGGCTTCCAGACCGTATCTGTCGGCAAGGTGTATCATATCAACCACGACGACGAGGCCAGCTGGAGCAGACGCTATGAGGACACTTTCGTTGAACAGGCCTACACCGTTCACGGTTACTGCGCCGGCTATCAGCTTGAGGACAACCGGCGAAAACTGCGCAATTTCGGAAAGCAGTTCAGCCAGGGCAAGGCGGATCTCGATCTTCCGCCCATCTGCGAAGCCGCCGACGCGCCCGACGAAGCCTATCCCGATGGAGTCATTGCTCAACGAGCCATCGAGGTGCTGCGAGAGTTCCAGGGGAAGGAAGACCCCCTCTTCCTCGCGCTGGGCTTCTACCGGCCTCACCTCCCATGGGCCGTACCGCAGATGTATTGGGATCTGTACGACCGGGACGACGTCGATCTGGCAGACAATCCCTTCCTGCCTGAAGATGGCATCGGCGTCTCGAACCTGGGCGACTTTCTCCATTACGGCGAAGAGGAAATCGACAACACCTTCTCGGACCTGGGCAACTATAAAGAGGACAATTTCCCGGTTCTAAGTGAAGCCAAGCAAAGAGAGTGCATACACGGCTATTGGGCCAGCGTCAGTTTCACAGACGCCCAAATTGGCAAAGTCTTGGCAGAACTTGAGAGGCTCGGCCAGCTGGAGGAGACGGTCATCGTGTTATGGGGCGACAATGGCTGGCACCTCGGAGAGCACAATCTGTGGTCAAAGACAACCAACTTTGAGGAATCGACGCGTATCCCGCTCCTTCTTTCTGCGCCCGGCCATCCCAAAGGCGCGACCAGCGATGCTCTTGTCGAATTGGTCGATATTTATCCTACCTTGTGCGAACTGACCGGCTTGCAGCGGCCCCCCCATCTGGAAGGCTTGAGTATGGCGCCGCTGCTCGATGACCCGAAACTGGGATGGAAGACCGGCGTGTTCTCTATGGCAGTGCGGGGTGACGCAAGCACACTGCGCACGGACCGTTACCGCTTGACTCGCTATTCCAACGTTCCAGCGGAGGGCGACCTCTGGCATCTGCGGGGCGCAGGCTCAGGCCGCGCTTTTGAGCTCTTCGACCATCACACCGATCCGCAAGAAAATGTAAACATTGCCAGGCGACCGGAAAGCAGGGCGCTTGTTGAGGCTCTGGATCAGATGCTGACCTCTGGCTGGGAACCGATTCGAGACCAGGTCATGTCGCATGACACGACAGACTGAATGTGAACCAAAGTTTCCTCCTGCAGTCGAAATCAGGGCAAATAAGCACTTACCGTCTCAGGGTCGCACGCAGAACAGTTAATCTCCTATGCGACTCTCTGCAATAGAAAGTGAATTGACTTGCGATTTGCCGATGAGTTGGAGTTGACCTAGCATAACAACCGCTGCCAGCCGTAAATTCTAAACAATCTCTTCAGTTGTCCGTCTCAAGGAAGGGCCGTCCTTACTATCGTCATCCGATAGCACGGCCTTTGCTCCTGGAGGCTGAGCGTCTCAGGTCAAATCTCAATAGTACTATCTCTTTTCTCATCTTCAAGTTGACTCTAATATGGATCGCCCCCACATCTTACTGATAACTACCGACCAGCAGCGCTACGACGCGGCCGGTGATGCCGCACCCCCGTTCATGCGTACGCCCCATTTCAATCACCTCACGCGTGAAGGCATCAACTTCACCTCGGCCTACGGCGACTGCCCCGTCTGTGTACCTTCCCGTATGTCGATTATGACCGGCAAGTACGTCACCTCCCACGGCATGACCGGAAACGGGCCGTCCTCGCGCGTCCTTTCCGACTTCAGTAACTCTCTGCCCTCCTGCATGAACAGGCTCGGCTATCAAACGGCCGCCATCGGCAAAATGCATTTCACGCCCCAGCGCGTCCGCTACGGCTTTCAGGAAATGATCCTGCCCGAAGACTACTACCGTCATATGGCCCGCCGCGGCTACGACGTCCAGCCCATGCGCCACGGCCTCGGCCAGAACGAGCTTTACCCCGGCATGGCCACAGTGCCCGAAGCCCTGACACTCACGTCCTGGACCGCCGAACAGTGCGTTGAGTACATCCGCGATCGCCGAGACCCTACGGTTCCATTCTTCCTCTGGTGCTCCTTCTCCAAACCGCATCCCCCAATTGACCCGCCTGAGCCATACTATTCAATGTATCGCGACTGCGACATCCCCGATCCTGTCTTCGGTGACTGGAGCGAGGGCGATAACGTTCCTTACGCCTTCCGACTGATGCGCGAGAAACAGTCTTTCGATCTCGTGCCGCCCGAAGTAATCCGCGAAGCCCGCGCCGCCTACTACGGCGTCATTACGCAGATCGACTACAACATGGGCCGCATCTTCGCCGCCCTCCAGGACATGGGCATCTTCGACGATACCCTGATCATCTACACCTCTGACCACGGCGAATACCTGGGTGACCACCACGCCGGCGCCAAGGGCTTCTTCCACGAACCGTCCGCGCACGTGCCTTTTGCTCTACGCATGCCCCAGGGCTGGGACAACCGCCAGCACGGGACGCGCAACCGTTCTCTTGTCACGCACGCAGACATTCTCCCGACCGCCGTTATTGCCGCAGGCGGCACGCCCCCAAACGATGTCGACGGCCTCGACCTCGTCGCCCTCGCACGCGGAGAAATCCAGTCGCGCCCCTTCTTGGAATCTGCTATCGGCGGTCCCCAAAGGCCAGGCAACTTCGCCATCACAGACGGCCGCTGGAAGTACATCTGGTTCCCGGTCGGTGGTAACGAACAGCTCTTCGATCTCGCAAGTGATCCCCAAGAGCTTAGCAATCTCGCCGAAGCCGCCGAATGCTCGCCTCACCTGGAACGCTTGCGCAACGAGCTGATCGCCCGTCACCAGGCTAGAGAGTCCACTGCTGTCGAAGAAGGCAACTGGGTCACATTGCCATTGCCCCAGGAAACCGAGTCCGACCGCCGTAACACCAGTTGGCCCGGCTATCATACCGAGTATCATGACGTAGATGTTCGCCACTGAGCGAAACTTTTCCGGCGGAGACCAAAGTTCTCTCTGCCTACCAAGTCAGTTCCACTCTCAAAAGGAGAACCCAGATGTTCCGTTCTAGCTCTGACAAGGGCCCTCGCCGGACTTCGGCAGTTTGGGTCCTGTTGCTGGCGCTGGTGGTGGTTCTTGCAGCCTGCGGTGGCGGCCCTGAGCCGGCCGCAGAAGAGCCTGCTGCCGCCGAAGAAGCCGCGTCCGCAGAGGACAGCGACGATACCGCTGACGAAGCAATGATGTCGGCCAAAGAGGCGCCTCAGCTCGCCGAAATGGTCGCAGCCGGCGACCTGCCTCCTCTCGAAGAACGCATTCCCAATGATCCATTGGTCATCGACCTGCCTTGGATCGAAGTTGGCACATACGGTGGCACGCTTAAGCGCACGACCACCCGCAGCAACCTCCAGGACACGGCCAACTATATGTATGGCCACTCACCGCTGCACTGGGAAGAGGGCGGTACCGCCGTCGGTCCCGGCCTGGCGCGAGCCTGGGAGAGCAACGCCGACGCCACCGAGTGGACTTTCTACTTCCGCGAAGGGACTAGGTGGTCCGACGGCCAACCCTTTACAGTCGACGACATTATCTTCTGGTGGGAGGACATGGCAGCCAACCCTGACCATCCCATGAGAATGCCGGCCTGGACCCTCGTGGGCGGTCAACCTATGACCGCCGAAAAGGTTGGCAACTACACAATTCGGTTCAAGTTCGCTTCCTCGGCCCCACTCGTGGAAAGAGAGCTGGCAGCCTTTGTCAACGGTGGAATATCCGGAAACTTTGGACCCTACCCGCGTCACTATCTCGAGCAGTTCCATCCGGACTACTCCGATGCCGCCGACTATGAAGAATTCACCGAAAAGCAGGACTGGTGGATTAACCCGGACAGGCCCGTTTTGAATGCCTGGATGCCCGTTCTTCTTGAACCCGGCAACCGCATGATCCTCGAGCGCAATCCCTACTACTACGCCGTCGATACTGCCGGCAATCAGCTGCCCTATATTGACACGCTCGAAGTAAACTTCTCCGAGAACGCCGAAGTTCTGAAGTTGCGCATCTTCAACGGTGACGTCAACTTCCACGCCCACCCCCACCTTTCTCTTCGCGACCTCGCAATTCTGAAGGAGAATGAGGGCAAGGGCGACTATCGCGTTCTCCTCTGGGATAACGGCGCCGGAGGCGCGCCTGCTTGGGGCGTCAACTGGAACAACCCCGACGACGGCAAGCGCGAAATCGTCCGCACGATCCAGTACCGTCGCGCCCTCTCCCACGCCATGGACCGCGAGCGTATCCGTAAGATCACCTTCCTCGGCCTCGGCGAAGAGGCCAGCACCGGCACCATGTCCCCCAACTCCGTTCAGTTCAACCGCTCGGAAGAAGGCAAGGCAATTCTGGTCGCCTGGCGAGAGTCCGCCGTCACCTATGACCCTGAACTGGCCAAGAGCCTGCTCGACGAGATCGATGTCACCGACCAGGATGGCGACGGATTCCGCGACCTCCCCGACGGCTCGCCCCTGGAAGTCCGCATCGACTTTCCCGCCGGCAATACCGCCTTCCTCGAAACCGCCGAACTGATGGTTGAGGACTGGAAAGCCGTCGGCCTCGACGCCTATGTCAATTCGATTCCCGGTTCCCAGGTAGGCGTCATGACCACCAACGCCACCTACGACATTCGCCTCTATGGCGGCGGCGCCCCCGACGGGCCGGATGTTCTGACCTACCCTGCCTGGCTCATCTCCTATGGCAGCGGCGGCCGCTGGGCGCCTCTCTACGGCGCATGGATGGCCGCTGAAGGCACCCCCAGAGAAGGCACCGAGCTGGACCTGGACCCCCGCGACCGCACGCCCCCGCGTGAAGAGATCCCCGTCGACGATCCCATGTACCGCATGTGGGAGCTCTACAAGCAGGCCATCGCTGAAGTGGATGTCGCCAAACGCGACGAGCTGACCTTCCAGATCATCCAGATTCATATCGACGAAGGTCCCTTCCTGCTGGGCGGCATCGCCGATCCACCCAACATCATCGTCGCCGGCAACATGATTCACAACGTACCTACCCGCGATGACCTGCCCCTGGGCGGTTGGCATGGCCCCGGTGTCCTCGGTATGCCCGGCGCAATGACCTATCCGGAGGTATACTTCATCGAACAGTAGAACCGCCGTCGTCTGTTGGTACTGTTCGCTCAGGCCCCATAAGGCTTGAGAATCTCGCGACGGATTTCGCCGCTGGCTGAGCCGGAAGAAACCACGGTCTTTTCAAAACAGCGCGTGGCGAAGCGACAAGATCACGAAAATGGGAGAGAGGAGTTGCTCTGAATCTCCTCTCTCCCGTGTGGAACTTCTGCACTTCTGGTTCAAATGGGATGAAAAGCGGGCGTTTCGTCCGCTTTCTTGATATACTGTTGTCGTGTGAAAATCGCGCCAGGCTGCACCTCGGAGGCCGCAGTTGCAACAATTCATCATTCCCCGTTTCCTCTACATGCTGGTCACGATGTTCTTCGTCTCAATCGTGGGCTTCGTGATAATAAACTTGCCGCCCGGTTCCTACATGGATGTCTATCGCGAACAGCTGGAATCCCAGGGGACGACGACAACCGAGAGCCAGCTCGAAACTATCGTGCAGCAATACGGCCTCGACCAACCAATCTACGTACAGTACTGGAAGTGGGTCTCCGGCTTCGTACAGGGTGACTTCGGCAGGTCGTTCGCCTACAACAAGGATGTCAGCGAGTTGATTTGGGAACGGCTGACGCTGACAATGCTGATCTCGATCTCAACCCTGATTTTCACCTGGATAGTCGCCATACCGATCGGCATCTATTCCGCCACGCACCAGTACCAGGCCAGCGATCATCTCTTCACAACCGTCGGCATGATCGGCCTCTCAATCCCCAACTTCCTTCTGGCCCTCATCTTCATGGTAATCGCGGCAATGGTATTTGATCAGTCGGTAGGAGGACTGTTCTCCCCGGAATTCGAGGACGCCCCCTGGAACGTCGCCAAGCTGTGGGACCTGCTGAAACACATGTGGATCCCTGTCGTTGTCGTCGGCACCTCCGGCACAGCCGGCCTGATCCGCATGATGAGAGGCAATCTGCTCGACGTGCTCAAAATCGCCTACATCACCTCCGCACGCGCCAAAGGCCTCCAGGAACGCCGCGTGATTTGGGTACACGCTGTGCGCAACGCCATCCACCCGCTTATCATGATTTTGGGCACCAGTCTTCCCCAGATCATCTCGGGCGCCACCATCGTTTCAATGGTACTCAGTCTGCCCACGACAGGGCCTCTCTACTTCAATGCCCTGCTCCAGCAGGATATGTATCTGGCCGGCACCTTCCTCGTCTTTCTTGCCGGGCTCCTGGTAGTCGGCAACTTCCTGGCCGACATCCTGCTCGTTTGGATCGATCCCCGCATCCGTTACACTTGACCATGGCGACTAGCGCAACAACCGTCAATCTTCTATCCAGCGAAAAGGCCCGCGAGACTACGGCCATCTCACCCGCCCGGTTGATTGGCCGCCGCTTCCTCCGCAACCGGCTTGCCATCGGCGGCGGAGTTGTCCTGGCTCTCCTCTATCTTTCGGCCCTGTTCGCGGACTTCGTAGCACCGATTCCCTATACCGACGTCCATGAAGACTATGTGTTCGTGCCCCCTCAGTTGCCCCGCTTTCGCGACGAGCAGGGAAATTTCCACCTGCGACCCTTCGTCTACGGCCTGGAAAGCGAGCTCGACATGGACACCTTTCGCTTTGTGTATGAGGAGATCAAAGACACAAAGTATCCAATCAAATTCTTTGTAAAAGGTTACGAATACAAACTCTTCGGTCTCATCCCCTTCAATCGCCACCTCTACGGAGTGGACGCACCGGGCGTATTCTACCTTCTGGGCAGCGACGACCTGGGCCATGACATGGTGGCGCGAGTCTTCATCGGCTCCAGAATCTCATTGACGATTGGGCTGATCGGCGTCATCCTCACCATCATTTTCGGCGCCTCACTGGGCACTATTTCGGGCTTCTACGGCGGGATGTTGGATACCTTGATCCAGCGCGTAATAGAGTTTCTGATGTCCTTTCCTGCAATTCCTCTCTGGGCTGCCCTCGCCGCCGCCATGCCCGCTAATTGGTCCCCACTGCAACGGTTCTTCGCAATCTCTGTGATCCTGTCCCTGATCCAGTGGACTGGCTTGGCACGCCAGGTAAGGGCAAAAGTGTTGGCATACCGGGAGATGGAGTATTCATTGGCCGCAAGGGCGGCAGGCGCTTCCGACGCACGCATAATCTTTCGTCATATGCTCCCCAACGCCTTCAGTCACATAATCGTCGTTGCCACCCTCGCCATCCCCGGAATGATCCTCGCCGAAACCGCGCTCAGCTTCCTCGGCCTCGGCATCCAGCCTCCCCAGACCAGTTGGGGCGCCCTGCTCAAGCAAGCCCAACTGGTGAGTGTCCTTCTTCAGCAACCGTGGCTCCTCATCCCCGCCTTCTTCGTCATCGCGGCCGTACTCACTTTCAACTTTGTCGGCGACGGCCTCCGCGACGCGGTCGATCCCTATTCATTGTGAGCAGTGGCGCCAGGGGGGCAGTTGACCGGCGTGCGGCTCCCTTTCAGAGATGGGCAACCACCCACTCCGGTTCATCGTCCCAACCTGAACCCCAAGTCATCAAACGGAACCCTGAACCAAGTATGAATTCCCATGTGAGACTGGTCTGTAAACTCTCAATTCTGATCCTCTATTCCGCACTTGCCTCTGGCGCCTGCACCTCTGATTCCACACCGACCGCATCGGATTCGGCGAGCACCAAGTTTGAGTCGTCCGGTGGGGAGGAATCGATAGCGAGCCTGACCCTTTCAGTATCTTCGAGACGAGCTGGGGAAGCCGCGCCCCCGCTCCACCCGCCGTCAGGCAAAAATGTCGCACCTCTCGCGACCGGACTCGCCTACATCCGAGGGCCCGAAAACCACCTCATAGAAGACGAAGAGGCCTACCTGGCAATCGACGGCGATACGGAGACCATCTGGAGCTCAAAACAGCCTGCCCCCCAGTGGTATTCGATAGTCCTGGATCAAACCTACCTGGTAGACCGCGTAGACCTGGTGGTAACGCAGGCCCCACCGGGCCCCACCACCCATGAGATCTGGCTGGGGCGTGGGTCGGGCCTGCGCACTTTCTACAAACGCTTGGCAGACATCCACACTGAGGATGGCCAGGTCTTGGCCGTCCCAATCGACCCCCCTCAAACAGTCAACGAAATCCTGATTCTTACCCTTCACAGCCCCAGCTGGGTCGCCTGGCGTGATTTCCGCGTCTTCGGCACGCGGCCGGATGCCTCTGTCGTAGAAAATGAAGCGCCCCCCTATTCAGTCGCCGAAGTGGCAACGGGGCTCAGCTTCCCAGTCCGCGTAACCCACGCTGGTGACGGCAGCGGGCGCATCTTCGTAGTTGAGCTGCCCGGCCGCATTCGCATAGTCCGGGAGGGAGCAGTAGACGACATTCCTTTCCTGGACATCTCGGAGCGCGTGAACTGCTGCGAGGGCGAGCGCGGCATGTTCGGGCTGGCGTTTCCCCAGTCCTATCCCGAATCCGGTCACTTCTACGTAAGCTACACCAATAGCCAGGGCGCCACCACGATTAGCCGATTTGCCACCACCGACGACCCCAATCGTGCTGACGAAAGCAGCGAGGAGACACTCCTTACCATCGACCAGCCCCACGAAAACCACAACGGCGGCCACTTGGCCTTCGGTCCCCAAGACGGCTACCTGTACATCGGTAGCGGCGACGGCGGCCTTCCTCGCGATCCCGAAAATCGAGGCCAGACGACCGATACCTTGCTGGGCAAGCTGCTCCGCATCGACGTAGAGTCCGGAGAATCGCCCTATAGCGTGCCCGTCGACAATCCCTTCGTTCAAGATGATAGCTACCGCCCGGAGATCTGGGCGCTGGGCCTTCGCAATCCATGGGGATTCGCTTTCGACATGCAGAGCGGAGACCTGTATCTTCCCGACACCGGCAACTTTAAGCGCGAAGAAGTAAACTTCCAGGCGGCCGCTGCGGGCGGCGGCCAAAACTATGGCTGGCCCATTTTGGAAGGCAGTATCTGTTTCGAACATGACGTACTCACCTGCAGCGCCGACGGCCTCATCCTCCCTGTGGCCGACTATGACCACACCCACGGTTGCGCCATTGTCGGCGGAGCCGTCTACGCTGGAGACAGCCTCCCCGGTCTCCACGGTGCCTTCATCGTCGCAGATTTTTGTACCAGTAACATTTGGGGAATAAGACGATCCAAAGAGAGAGCGTCACGGGGAACAACGACAATCTGGCGAAGTCAGCTGTTGGCTTCGGCCGGCCTGCCAATCAGCAGTGTAGGAGCCGACGAGGAGGGCAATGTATACGTCACAATTCATGCCGATGAAGTCGGGGCCATCTACACGCTTGCCAATAAATAGTTTGCGTGCCAATTCTCCCATCGCGCCAGGAGACCTGCAGAGAAAGCTCCGAATAGTTGGAATTCAGTACACGAGAATGCAACTGTGTTGACTCCATGAAGAGAACCGTCGGTCTCCTGATACTGGGCATATCTGTCATCATCGTATCGGCTTGTGAATCAGCCTCGCAGGGCGGTCCGGCCGGTAATTCGTCAACATCCATTGCCAACCTCACTCTCTCAGTGTCTCCATCATCTTCCTGGGCGGCTTCCCCCTTCGGGTCTCCGCCCCTGGGAGAAAACATTGCACTGAAAGGCTACGCAACTGGCTCCGCGAGAGACGCCGCTGGCCTACTGAGCGTCGATGCCGTGACCGCCCATCTGGCAATTGATGGCGATCCCTCCTCAGTATGGAGCTCGCAGCAGCCCGCCCCACAATGGTTCTCCGTTGCCCTCGACGACCTCTATCTGGTCAACCGCATTCAACTGCAGGTCACCCAGGCGCCGGCAGGCCCCACGACGCACGAAATATGGCTGGGAAATGGCTCCGGTACTCGAACCCTCTTCACAAGGCTTCGCCAGGTTTACACCGATGATGGGCAGCTGCTGGACATAGTATTAAGTCCACCCCAGGTCGTCGACGAAGTCTTTATCCTTACGCTCGACAGCCCCAGCTGGGTTGCATGGCGCGAAATCAGCGTATTCGGGCTTCCCGTTCCCGATCCGCTTTCCTCCCACAGCACGCCTCGCCTGACCCTCCAACCAATCGCATCCGGCCTTACTATGCCGGTCCAGGTTACACATGCCGGCGATCAAAGTAAGCGCCTGTTTGTAGCTGAGAAAGAAGGACGCATACGAGTCATAAAGAACGGGACTACCCTTGACATCCCATTCTTGGACATCTCCGATCGCGTCAGTTGCTGCGTGCACCGCGGCCTGATCGACTTGGCCTTCCCACCCTCGGCCGTCGCCCCCAACCACGTCTACGTCAGCTATACAAACATAGACGGCCATACCACCATCAGCCGCTTCCAGGTCTCCCAGGACCCCGACCGAGCTGACCCCGATAGTGAAGAATTAGTGCTGACCATCGAGCAACCGGCCGAGCATCACAACGGCGGACACATGGCATTTGGTCCGCATGATGGTTACCTCTACATCTCCAGTGGGGATGGAGGCTCGTTCAGCTATCCCGACAACCCTGCACTCTATCACGACACGCTGCTCAGCAAGCTCCTGCGCATCGACGTCGAATCGAACGCAAGGCCATACCGCGTCCCGGATAGCAATCCTTTCGCGAACGAAAGCGGCTACCGGGGCGAAATCTGGGCGCTGGGGCTGCGCAACCCCGGTAATTTCGCCTTCGATGAGGCAACCGGGGATCTCTTTATCCCCGACTCGGGGCCCCGCCGTCGCGAAGAGATAAACTACCAACCCGCCTCCAGCCCAGGAGGCCAGGACTACGGCTGGTTTAGAATGGAGGCGAACCTCTGCTTCGACAACTTCGTCGTGCCCTGCAGCGCCGAAACATTGACCTTGCCGGTTGCCGAGTATGATCACTCACAGGGCTGTGCCGTCTCAGGCGGCGGCGTATACCGTGGGCCTGGTTCCCCCGCCCTGCAAGGTCTTTTCCTATATTCCGATTTCTGCAGCGGCCGCATCTGGGCCCTTAAAAGACCGGACCCGGCAAAATCACTGGGATGGCAAAGCACGCTACTGATGAACACGCCCCTCTCAATTAGTAGCATCGGCCGCGACGAAGAGGGCAACCTCTACGCCACCAGCTTCGACGATGGCGTCCTCTACCGGCTGTCCGAACGGCCCGAAGTCTTAGCTAACGGCAGTGATGCCCGCCAAAATGTCGCTCTCAGGGGATCAGGCCGAGCATCCAACCGGACCGATTCAGTCCAACTGGCAATCGACGGCGATCCGGCCACCGCCTGGGAAGCTGATCTTCCCCCACCGCTGTGGTTCTCAGTCCTGCTGGATGACCTCTACCTTATCGATCAGATCGAATTGGTCTTTGCCCAAGACGCCCACGCGCCGTCAACGCTCCAGCTCTGGTTGGGCAATGGATCCGGTACCCGCACACTCTACAAGCGGTTTGCCGGCGTCCGGCCCAACAGCCAGAGCCTGCTGACTATCCCAATCGACCCCCCACAGGTCGCCAATGAACTTATGCTGCTCTCTCTGCAGGGCCAGGAAGACGTCTCCTGGCATGAAGTCAGAGTCTTCGGCTCACCTGCTGCATATCTTCGAGCGGAAAATACCATGCCCCGCGTGCGCCTGGCAGAGACCGTGTCAGGCCTGGAACTGCCAGTCTTGATCTCCCACGCCGGCGACAAGAGCGGCCGGATCTTCGTAGCCGAACAGAAAGGACGGATCCGCATCCTGAAAGACGATCGCCTTCAGGAGACTCCCTTTCTCGACATTGCCGATCAAGTCTCCTGCTGTGGCGAACAGGGTCTCTTCGGCCTCGCATTCCCGACATCCTATGCCGAGAGCCAGCACTTCTATGTCAGCTATTCAGACCTCGACGGCGATACCATCGTCAGCCGCTTCAAGACATCAGACGACCCCGACCGGGCCGACAGTGATTCCGAGGAAATCCTTTTGGTTCTCGCCCAGCCGTACAAGGTCCATAATGGAGGCCACCTGGCATTCGGCCCGCGGGACGGTTACCTGTACATCGGCAGCGGGGACGGCGGCACCTTCCGCGATCCCGACAACATGGCGCAGAGACCGGACACACTACTTGGCAAGATCCTGCGAATCGATGTGGAGTCAGGTGTCGCACCCTACGCCGTCCCGGTCGACAACCCCTTCAACAATGTGGAAGGCTTTCGCGAGGAGATATGGGCGCTGGGTCTCCGAAATCCGTGGGGTTTTGCCTTTGACAGGGAAACCGGCGATCTCTTCATTCCCGATGTGGGCGGCAGCCTGCGCGAAGAGGTCAACTATCAGCCCGCCACTGGCGCCGCCGGAACGAACTTCGGCTGGGCTGTCATGGAGGGAAACACCTGCTTCGAGCATGACTCCCCCGTCTGCAACGCCGAAGGTCTCACCTCCCCCATCCTCGAGTACGACCACAGTCAGGGCTGTGCAGTCGTGGGCGGCGCGGTCTATAGGGGGACCGCCCTTCCCGCTATGCATGGCCTCTTCCTCTTCGCCGATTTCTGCCGCGGTGACATATGGGGACTCAAACGATCTGCCGACCCCCTGACCGGGCAAACTGAAAGCGGGTGGCAAAGCGCGCTTCTCGCCAACGCCGGTTTCCCCGTCAGCAGCCTTGGCGCAGACGAAGAAGGCAACCTCTACGCAGCCGGCTACCAGGATGGTACAATTTACATGATCACGACGAGATAATCTGACGGACTCCCTGTCCTGCTCGATGTTGCCATCCTTTCCCTATTCCCAGGCTAGGTCTAGACATAACATCCATTAAGTCAAAATATCAAATGATCCGACCGGATAAGCCACCAGTGAGAATCGCATTCACGTTGACAGGACTGCTGCTGACGCTCATCGTCTCGGCCTCTTGCGGCCGACAGTCCGAACCTGAACACCCCACTGCGGCGGCTGAGGTCACCCAACGGCCCACAGCCACTGACGCCCCAACCGAAGTCCCAACCGTGCCTCCCACATCCACTCCGACGCCCACGCCTACCCCCACACCCAAGTCTCAAGGCAATAACGTTGCTCTTACGGGTACAGGACGCGCCTCGGCAGGGGAAGAGTCGGTAGGAAAAGCCTTCGACGGCGATCTTGAATCTGTTTGGAATTCGCAGAACTTTCCAGCACAGTGGATTGCGATCGCCCTCGACGATCTGTATCTCGTGGAACGTATAGAGTTGGTCGTTGCTCAGGCTCCTGCCGGCCCAACGACGCACGCTCTGTGGATAGACAACGGATCAGGCGTGCGTACCCAACTCATGCAGCTTACTGATGTCCAAACAGAAGATGGGCAGACGCTACTGATTGATGTCAGTCCCCCGCGTCCTGTCAAAGAAGTCCTTGTTCACACCCTTGATAGCCCAAGTTGGGTCGCCTGGCGGGAAGTGCGAATCTTCGGTTCGCCCCATTCTCCTCCCAATGAGAGTGAGACAACGCCGCAACTGCACCTCGAAAAAATCCTGGATCAGCTGGTGCTCCCGGTGCAAGTCACCCATGCCGGAGACGGTACCGCCCGCATTTTTATAGTGGAGCAGCAGGGACGCATAAGTATAGTCAAGAATGGAGTAGCAAACGATACCCTCTTTCTAGATATTACGGATCGAGTAAACTGTTGCGAGGAGCGGGGTCTGTTCAATGTCGCCTTTCCTCCCAGTTTTGCTTCCAGCAAACGGTTCTATCTTAGCTATTCGGACAGCAATGACGACACCGTAATCAGCCGCTTCGCCACGACTCAAGACCCCGACGTCGCCGATCCGGCCACTGAGGAAATCCTTCTCACAGTCCCTCAACCGCACTTTGCCCATAACGGAGGCCGGCTTGTTTTCGGTCCTCGCGACGGATTCCTGTACGTCGGTTTGGGTGACGGAGGAAGTGATGGTCCCCCTGCCCACTTCTCACAGGATCCGGCTCTTCTGCTGGGCAAGATTCTGCGAATCTATGTGGATCCTAGAGTCTATCCTTATGAAGTCCCTGCTAGCAATCCCTTTGTCGGCGAACAAGGCTCCCGCGCCGAAATCTGGGCGCTCGGGTTGAGAAACCCCTGGGGTTTCGCATTCGATACCCGGACAGGCGAACTCTACATCCCTGATACGGGACACAATGACCGCGAAGAGCTCAACTTCCAGCCAGCCTCCAGCGTCGGAGGCGAAAACTACGGATGGCCCACGATCGAGGGTACCCGCTGTCCGAAGTTTGAGGACCTTCCTGTGCCTTGCAGCCAGGCGGGAATCTTTGACCCGCCCGTAGCCGAATACGATCACTCGCGCGGTTGCGCCATAGTCGGAGGCGTAGTCTATCGCGGCAGCGAGCTTCCCCAACTGAAGGGCCGCTTTATTTTCGCCGACTTCTGCCGGGGAGATATCTGGAGTCTGGAAAAGTTTCACCCAGCCGAAGGAGACCTCGCGAATCAGGAAAGTCAAAGGAAATGGCAGAGCGAACTGGTGTTGAATGCCGCCGTCCCCGTCAGCAGCATCGGAGAGGACGAAGAAGGCAACCTCTATGTCACCGGCTACCAGAACGGCGCTGTATACCTGATCACACTAAAATAGTCTGATGAAACGCTCGCCCCTCCTCGTATCGGCAGAGGCGTCACAAAATGATGGGCAGGTTTCTCGCAAGAGCTCTATAGCCCGACTCTACCGACCAAAGTCCCTGGACTAGCGAACCATGAAAAAAGCCGGCCTGCATATCGCTCTGCTCCTTGCTCTCATTCTCATTACTGCTTGTACATTGCAACCCGTGCCTGAACTTCCCTCCCCCGTCACCCAAGTCACACCAGGTCCACTGGCAACGGCCGCCTCAACTCACAATCCGACAGCCGTACCGGAACTCACACCAACAAGAGAGCCAGCACCCCAGAGCCAGAATGTCGCGCTAACAGGAACGGGTCGCTCTTCAGAAGGCGAAGAGTCGGCGCATCTGGCCTTCGATGGCGATCTGAACACCAACTGGAACGCGAAGAACCTTGCCGCTCAATGGATTGCAGTCACTCTCGACGCTCTTTACCTGGTTGATAGAATCGAGCTGGTCGTGGCCCAGACGCCGCCTGGCCCGACGACGCATGTCCTGTGGCTCGGAAATGGTACGGGTGTGCGCACACTTTACAAGAGATTCGAAGACATCCACACCGAAGATGGGCAGACCATCTCCATAGAGTTGGACCCACCCCAGCCTTTCGATGACCTTCTTGTCCATACGCTCGAAAGCCCCAGTTGGGTCGCATGGCGCGAAGTCAGAGTGTTTGGGACGCCGGCGCCAGAAACTGAAGTTGGCAGCCAGACAACTCAACTGCGCATGGAGAAAGTCATCGAGGATCTGGAGCTGCCGGTGCAGGTTACGCATGCTGGCGACGGGAGCAATCGAATCTTTGTCGTGGAACAACAGGGACGCGTTCGCACCTTCCAAGACGGATTGGAATTCGAACAGCCCTTTATCGACATCTCGGAACGAGTCTCCTGCTGTGGCGAGAGAGGTCTCATTAACATAGCCTTTTCGCCAGACTTTCAATCTAATCAGCAGCTCTACTTGAGTTATACAAATCGCGACGGCTCTTTGGTCGTCAGCCGGTTTACCGCCGCATCAGACCTGAGGACCGCCGACCCCGCAAGCGAGCAACTGCTTCTGGCCGTAGATCAGCCGCACCATGCTCACAACGGGGGCAGACTTTCTTTCGGCCCGTTGGACGGTTACCTGTACGTAGGAGTTGGCGACGGCGGCAGAGAAGACCTTCCTCCCCACACCAGTCAGGATCCCGAACTGCTATTGGGCAAAATCTTGAGAATCGATGTGGAGTCATCACAGTTTCCCTACGGTATCCCTGCCGGCAACCCGTATGCCGACGTCCAAGGATACCGTCCCGAATTCTGGGCGCTAGGGCTTAGGAATCCGTGGGGATTCGCTTTCGACGCAGAAACCGGTGACCTCTACATCGCCGATACAGGCCACAGCATGAGAGAGGAAGTGAATTTCGCGCCTGCGTCCAGCCTTGGGGGCGAAAACTACGGTTGGCCGACGATCGAAGGCACGAGATGTCTGAAGATCTCCGGCATGCCCGTACCTTGTCAACAGGCTGCCATCTTTACGTTGCCGGTAGCCGAGTACGATCACACGCGCGGTTGCGCCGTGGTTGGCGGCGTCGTCTATCGCGGCAGCGAGTTGCCTCAACTGAACGGCAGATTCCTGTTTTCCGACTTCTGCCGAGGTGACATCTGGAGCCTGCAAAAGGCCTCTTCCACAGAAGACTTGGACCCAGATCAGGTCGGCCGGGAGGGGTGGCGCGCCGAACTGGTCTTGAAAGCCTACAATATTGTCAGCAGCATCGGCGAAGATGAAGACGGAAACCTGTATGTCGTCGTCTACCAGCCTGGTGCAGTCTTCAGGGTTACCCATTGATAAGCAGGTCGGAGTCTCGCTGTCTCGCCTGTTCGCCAAACTCCAGCTCAAACCGGAAAGCCCGTTGCAGGCACACACCGCTGTCTTGCACAGATGCTCCCGGAGTTTTCATCGAACATCGATTTCCTGACAGGCTCGGACAGGACTTCGGCATCCCAATTTCCCGACGACGGCGGCAGCCCCGGAGGAAATGAAAGGAAATGACGAACGGAGGAGGAAAAATGACCCAAAAGGAGCGTCCCAACATTCTCTGGTTCTGCACCGACCAGCAGAGATTCGACACAATTCACGCACTGGGCAATCCCCACATCAACACTCCCAATCTGGATCGCCTCGTCGCGGAAGGCGTCGCCTTTACCCACGCCTTTTGCCAGAGCCCCATCTGCACGCCTAGCCGCGCCAGCTTCCTCACAGGACGCTATCCTGCCAACGTCCGCGGCTGCATGAACGGCAACGAGGAATGGGGTGAAGGCGCGCCGCTCGTCACAGCCCTGCTCGCGGAGAACGGCTACGACTGCGGCCTCAGTGGCAAATTCCACTTGGCGGGTGCGTACGAACGCGAAGAACCCCGCCCGAAGGATGACGGATATCGTGTCTTCCATTGGAGCCATGACCCGCAAGACCGCTATCCCTCCGGCCACGCCTACGCCGACTGGCTGGCCACGCAAGGATACTCTCTGCGAGATCTGAGAGAGGACCCGGCCTCCATCCCGCCCGAACTGCACCAGACCACCTGGTGCACCGATCGCGCCATCGAGTTTATGTCAGAAAAAAGGCGCAGCGGTCCCTGGCTGATGAGCGTAAACGTATTCGACCCCCATGCACCATTCGATCCGCCCCAGGAATACCGCGATCGCTACGAATCGTCCAAAATGCCCGCTCCACCGTTCCGCCAGACAGACCTGACTACTCAGCAGGCAATCCCCGGCGACTTCCAGAACCCGTCCCGCCCACCTCGGGAGTTCAATGCACAGGACGTCATCGCCGCCTACTATGCCATGATCGAGCTGATCGACGACAATGTGGGCCGACTGCTGGCTGCGCTCGACGAAACAGGGCAGCGCCAAAACACCGTCATCATCTTCACAAGCGATCACGGTGAAATGCTAGGAGACCACGGTCTCCTTCTGAAGGGCTGTCGCTTCTACGAAGGGTTGGTCCGCGTCCCGCTGATCATCAGCTGGCCGGGCAACTTCCCCATGCGGGAAGAGCCGGCATCCGAAGTTAGTCCGGAGGAAGACGGGTCCAGCAAAGAGGAAGAAGAAGCCCCGGAAGATTTGGAAGACAGTGCACCCGAGACTGACTCAGCCGACCCGGCCGGATTCGTCAGCAGCGCCCTGGTAGAGCTGATCGATATCGCGCCCACGCTGCTCGAGCTGGCCGGCCTGCCCGTCCCCCTGCGAATGCAAGGCCGGTCGCTCCTCCCGATCCTGCGCGGAGAACAGACGCCCGATCAACACCGTGACTTCGTCCGTTGTGAGTTCTACCGGGCTCTGAATCCCGATGTTTCCGGCCGCGAACAGTACGAAGGCAGCTACGCCACCATGTACAGGGACACCCGCCACAAAATCGTCGTCTACCACGGCCACGAACACGGAGAACTATACGATCTGGAAAATGACCCCGGCGAGTTCGACAACCTGTGGGACGCGCCCGGCTCCCGCGATCTTCGTTTCGACCTGATGCGCCGAAACTTTGATGCACTCGCCTATTCCATCGACCCGGGACCGCCGCAAGTGACACCCTTCTGAAATGCGTTCTTCTTACCTGAGTACTGGCAAGAGCCGTCTTGTCATCCGAGGCCGAAACCGGTGCTTGTCAACCTGGCGTCTGATACGTGAGGTCGTAGCCTCCCACGTTCTTTAACCGCTTGGAAGCAGGCGCCAGGTCCGGCTCGCCCTGCTGGCGCCACCGCTCAATCTCGTCTCGGTGACCAAGGCGGCGTAATACATCCCAACTGGCGCTGAAGTTGGCCCGTCCCGACGGCCCGGCCGAGTCCCAGAAAAACAGGTTCCCGACGCCCTGCCCATATAGTGAGGCGGCCTTGCGCCGGAAATCCTCCGGAGACATGTGGCGCGGCATCACATTGAGTGCGAGTTGGCATCTTGTGTCTTTCACCAGTTCCACAAAATAGCCGACCGCCTCCTCACCCTCCCAGGCCGTCCCCATACTGTCCAATTCCGGCAAATCAGTGTAGGGGATCAGCGTGTCGACCAACTCCTCTGTGACCCAGCTCTCCAAGTCAAGCCCGTTGCGCACATTCTCCTCTCTGTTCAGCACACAAGCCGACACCCTGAGCCGCTCCCGCCCTTGCTCCCGCGCCAGCGCGTCGAGCGCCTCCCGCAATTCACGATGGAATTCCGTCAGGGCTGTGCTCCGATGGGCCAGCCAGCGCGGGTCATCGTCCGCCAGCTCCCGGGGATCCTCTCTGTAAACCGCCTTGAAGCTGTCCACCAGGGGCGGTTCATAGTCCACCAGGGGTGGCCGCCTGTTGTAGAGGATGCAGACGCCGTCGATCGGATTTTGCGCAACCTCCAGCAGCAGATCGATCACAAAGCGCCGCGTGTCCGCAAACGCGTAAGACACGCGCGGCGCAATTCTCCCGTCCTTTCCCACCATGCGAAGATCCGGTCGCGTAAAGTAAAGACTGTCCGTATTCCACTGTTCCAGCGGAGCTGGATAGAAGAATCCCGCTGTGCGATAGCTGGCGTGAAAAGTGAGCCCCATTTCATGCGCGGCATTCATCGCCACAACGAGCGGATCCAGACTATTGTCCCGAAACGTACGCCACGTTTCGGCGTGAAGACGGTCGCCTTGCCTTTCGAAATCTTCGATGTCGTCGCACGCAGGGAGGCGGCCGGCCTTCCCCAGGTAAAACATCAAGTCGCCCGCCCCGCACTCCCAGTAGAGTCGCGAAAAGTCAGTGTGCCTGTAAGGTTCGATTTCGTTTCGAATGGCCGCTTCGGTCGCCGTGCCATACAGGAACAGATAACCATGCGCATCGTTGTGGGCGAAGAGCGTGCGCGTGTCCGCTCGTTCGCGTTCCCTCTCCAAAATCTCAACCTCCTCCTCGGACAGGGGAACAATCTTTATGTAAGCCACCTTGGTTCGCTGGCATGCCACCGCCGCCGGTTCATCCGTTGCTCCGGTCGGCGTACAGACCTGGCGTACAAACAACTCCTGGCCGGTCAGGTCCGCCTCCTTCCACCAGAGTTCATAGACATCGTGCCCATGTGGATTCGAGGGCGCCCACCCCGAGCCCATATTCAGATGCGTAAAGCACGGGTCTTCGCTGAGTCTGACCTCCACCGACGCGATGCCTCGATGTTCAGGGTATACACCAATGTAGATGCGGTGCCATCCGCTCATTTCAAGCCCAACAGCAACCTCAGGGGCAGCCGTCTCCTCCCCGGCGCTGAGCAGATTGCCGCTGAACTCGGCCGTTTCATAGGGCTGAACATGCCAAACGCGCCGCCTTGGCGCGTCGGAAAGGGAACTCCTGGGCTGACAGCGCGAAAGATCGCTGATATAGACCGCTCCGTCGTGGTCAGGCATTAGTTAAACCTCCATACGCGGATCGAATGCATCCCTCAGCCCGTCACCGACGAAATTCATCGCCAGTACCGCGACAGAGATGGCAATGCCCGGCGGCAGCCACAGCCAGGGCGAGTTGGTTAGTACAGTGAGAGACTGCGCCGAATTAAGCATGCTCCCCCAGCTTGCCTGGGGTATCTGCACCCCAAGCCCAAGAAAGGAGAGCGCCGACTCGGTCAGAATCGTGCCGGCTACGCCCAGCGTCGCTGCCACCAGAATGTAAGGCTGCAGATTCGGCAAAATGTGTCGGAAAACGATTCGAGAATGTGGCGTCCCAATGCAACGGGCCGCCTCCACAAAAGCCTGTTCCCGCAGTGAGAGCACCTGCGCACGCAGCAGCCGCGCCAGCCCTTCCCATCCCAACACGCCAATGACCACCATCACGTTAATGATATTGGGCCCAAGCAGCGCAACCAGCATCAATATCGCGAAAAACGTAGGAAAGTTCATCACCAGCTCGGTGAATCGCATCAAAATGTTGTCGATCCGCCCGCCAACGTAACCTGAAACCGTGCCGATCAACACACCGATCGAAATCGAGATAACATTGGCAACAAACCCAACCGACATCGAGATTCGCGCGCCATAGACCATGCGTGCCCACATATCCCTGCCGGCTGAATCTGTCCCCAGTATGTGATCCGCGCTCGGCGGTTGCCGAATGCTGTCCAGGTCGACCGTATACGGATCCTGCAGGGCGACGACCGGCGCAAATATGGCAGTAAAGCCCAGTATCGCGATGATCACCAAACTGGCCACAGCAACCTTATGACGGCGAAATCGAGCCGCAACCGTATTGGGGCTCTTTCTCTCCGTCAAGTCCACCTGCTCTGAGTTATTGTCGGGCAAGGCAGTACGTTGCATAACGCCGCGCCTACTTCTGACAGGTCAATCCACAAAGGGAGATAAGTTCAAGAGAGGAGAGAAAAAACAGCCTCCTCCCCTCTCGTAACTTCACAATTCAGCTATCCGTCGAACGACCAGCCCTCCAGATTTGTCCACCAGTCCCGCTTCGCAGGCAGCGGGTTGGACAGATCCGCGAGGCTCGCTACCAAGCTCCGGTCAGTGATCTCCGGAATACTGACACCACCGTTGAACACCCAGACATTGTTGCCCACATAGAGCGGAGCATGTGAAGGGTTGTCATTGAGCGTTCGTTGCAAGTCGAAGTAGATCTCCTGGCGCGCGGCCTGGTCGGTCAACTGACCCGCCTCGATCACCTTCTCCTCGAAGTCGCCGCCGATCGCCTCGGAGTAGCCGTTGGCATTGCGGCCCTGCGTCGTCAGGTGGAACTTCAGGAATCCATCCGGATCCGGGAACGAACCGAATCCCACCCGCACCGCATCGAAGTCGTGCGTGTCGTAGAATCGCTCCACCCACACCGAGCTGTCCATCTCCTCGATTTTTATCTTGAAGCCAGCCTCCTCCAGCATCTGCTTCTCGGCAGCGACCTGCGCCCGCGCCTCCTCGCTCTTCAGAGTGATCAGATTGACCGTGACCTCCTGGTCAAAGTCCCATCCTGCCTCTTCCAGCAGGCTGCGCGCCAGATCGCCGTCATAGTCGTAAGGGTTCAAATCATCTGGGATCGCCCACCCGTGGATCAGCGGAGAATTGTAGATCGTCCCATTGCCGCCTTGGAAGACTTCAATGATCTTCTTCCTGTCCAATGCATGCAGCCATGCCTGGCGCACCCGCTTGTCCGCAAAGAAACCCCGCCTCAGGTTGAACGAGTAGGCCGTGAAGACGACCCCGGTTGTAGCCACGACCTTGAAGTCGGCTTTGTCAATGAATGACTGCACCACCTCGGAAGAACCCGTGTTCAGGCCGCCCCAGGCGTTGAAGTGGGCCTCTCCCCGCTCCAGCGCGATCTGTCCCACGTCTGGCGAAGCAACGATCTGCATAATGTAACTGCCCAGCTTCGGCTTGCCCCAGTGCCAGTCGTCGTTGGCCTCCAACCGGATGAACTGGTCCGTCTGGTACTCCACGAACTTGAACGGTCCGGATCCTAGTGGGTCTTCAAAGAAGAATGACTGATTCTCCAGCGCGTCAGGCGCTACTTCGCCCAATACGTGCTTTGGCAGAATCGACTTGGTCGCCTGGAAGAGGAACAGGCCTGTTGGGTACGCGGTCGTGAACTGGATCGTCTTGTCGTCCACCACCGTAATGCCGGATACACTATCCGCCTCACCATTGGAGTAAGCCTCGCCCCCCTCTATCATGGCAAGGTTGCTGACACTGCGCGACTTGGTCGTCGGATTCAGATAGAGCTCGTACGTATACAGTACGTCCTCGGCCGTAAAGTCCGTCCCATCGTGCCACTTCGCGTCCGGATGAATGTGGAAGGTGTACTGCGTTGCATCGTCCGACGCCTCCCAACTCTCTGCCATAATCGGCACAAAGCCGGTCTTGGGCACGTTCTGCTGAATCAGGGGCGGCAGTACGCACTGGAAAAAGTGCGCCTGGAAACCCTGCACGGCCGTAAGGGGGTTAAAGCTGTTAATCGGTCCACCGTAGAGGCCAATCAGATTGCCCCTTTGCATCTCTTCCGCAGGCGCCTCATCCGCCGCTGCACCGGTGCCTGAGTCAGACGCCACCGGTGCACAGGCTGCCAGTGTCGCTGCCCCGGCCGCCAGTGCGCTTGCCTTGAGAAACTCTCGTCGATTCACGCCGCGTGCTGTACTACCTCGCATGGTTCTCCTCCTGGAAAGTGAAAGAAACGTTACCGCTACCGTTAAAGAATCGAAGAAGAACTGTCAGAGTCAATACAAATGCCGTTCCCACATCGCCAATTCTCCTTCTGGTCGGTTGGTCATTGCCTATCGCAGCTTCGCGTCCACAATGAACTGCGATAACTCATCCATCTGTTCATCCGTCAACGTATGGTAAGGCGGCCTCCGCCAGCGCTGGGCCAGCCCGAACAGCTCATAAGTACCGTGCAACGCCGCGTCAAAGCTGCCCTCAACTTTCAGAACATAGTCAAAGTAAGGCATGTCGTAATCGCGAATGACGCCGGCAGCCGCACCCAACTCCCCTGCCTGCACAGCCTTCCAGTAGGCCTGCGTAATCTGAGGCGCAAAGGTAACCAGCGTGGACAGATAGCCGTCGCATCCATATTGAATCAAATCAAAATGGTTCTCCTTCTGCCCGCCGGAGATGATCGCCCAGTGGCCGTGGAGCAACAATGCCATCTTGCGGGCAAAGGCGCCCACCAAATCGTCCTTGATGGCAACCACGCCCGGAACCTCGTCCCGCAGCCTCCGCAGCACCTCCAGCCCCAGCTCGCGCGAGCGGCTGAATACATTCGTCACAACCATGACCGGAATCTCGGCCGCCACCGCCGCATAATGGGCGACAAAAGTCTCCGCAGTGCACGAACCTGCCCAATCCGGCGGCAACACCATTACCAGATCGGCGCCTACTTCGCGCGCGTAACGGGCAAATGCGACCGTCTTGCCTGTCCACCAGATGCGGTCCGCCGCCACCACCGCGGCCCGTCCCGCAGTCTGTTCAGCCACCACCCTCGTCACTTCCGCCACTTCATCATCGGTTAACAGTGAGAACAAGCTGTCTCCGTACGTCAACAGCATCGTCGTGCTGCCGCCCTCGATGCCCCTATCCACCAGGCCGCGCAGACTGTCATAGTCAATCTCCCCGTCCCTCATGAACGGCGTGTGCACCGACATCACCGGTCCGGTCAGCAGCGAACGCAACTCTTCCGAAGATCGCATGAACACTATCCTATTGGTGGCGAATGCGAGGATCTGCTACCGCATACAGTATGTCCGCTATCAGGTTGCTGAAAAGAACGAGGATCGCCGCGATAAAGGTCAATCCCATCAGCACCGGATAGTCCCGCTTTGAAATGGCCTGAATCGCCATACGCCCCATGCCCGGCCACTGGAACATGGTCTCAATGATGACTGTGCCGCCGAAGAGAATCGGCAGTCGCAATGTCACGATGGTGATGACTGGTAGTAGAGCGTTGCGCAGGGCATGCCCGATGACGACGCGGGTCTCTTTCAGCCCTTTGGCGCGGGCCGTTGTCACATACTCCTGGCCCAACACCTCCAACATACCTGACCGCATATAGCGGGTCAATCCAGCCGTCAGATCCAGCGAAAGTATCACGCCCGGAAGTACCAGGTGGTGAAGGTTGTCCCACAGAGGCGGCGGCGCGTCGAATGCAACCGAACGCATGCCGAAAGTGGGAAACCATTCCAGCTTCAGCGCAAACACATATAGGGCAAGCAAGGCGAGAAAGAAGGACGGGATCGAGATGGAAAAAAGCGCAAAAAGCGTCAGCACGTAGTCCCAGATCGTATACTGCTTCAGCGCCGCCAACACCCCCAGGCTGATCCCCAGAACTGACGATGCCACCAGCGCGAATCCCATCAGCTCAAGTGTGGCCGGCAGGCGCACCGCAATGCGCCTCAATACCGGCTCCCCCGTTTGATACGAGTATCCGAAGTTGCCTCGCGCCAGCTGGCCAAGCCAAATCACGTAGCGAACGTGAATCGGTTTGTTGAGACCCATCTGCTCCTTCAGAATGTCAAGGTTTGCCGCCGACATCTCCTCTTCCGGATCGATCATCGCCTCCACAGGATCGCCGGGCGCGACGCTGATAAAACTGAAAGTAATCAACGTAATGCCCAATATCAACGGTATGGCCAGCAACAGCCGGTTGACAATATAAGTAGCCATCAATAAGCCCAATGCGGCGGGTACTTGTCCAGAACATACCCGCCCACGCTGCGCAGCGGAACAGTCCGGTACAACTGCCCTTCGCCGTCATCCCAGCTCTCCAACTGGTCCCGGTGTCCCAGGCGTCGGACCATGCTCCATTCCTGCAGCCTCTGATGACGCCCATTTGTGTCCCAAAAACACAGGCCGTCAGCCCCTGCCGCGTAGTTCTCGAGTGCGCGCACGCGGAACGCTTCCGGGGGCATCGTCCGCGGCATGATCTCAGGATAGTACCTGACCTGAGAGTTTCCGGTTATCTGCGCAAAGTATTCGACATCGATCTCCTCGTCGCGCCATGGATAGGAAATCAAATTGTCAATCAGTCCCTGTTCGACCCAGGCCGGAACATCCAGTCCGTAAAACAAATTGGTCTCAGCGTTATTCAAGACGTGCGCCGAAATCTCAAGCGGACGACCCCGCTCCGCGCCGATCTCATCCATCTCACGCCGCAGGTCGGCCATGAAATCCGTCATAACTCTCGCCCGGTAGCGCAGGAACCGCCCGTCGTCTTCCTCCAGCTGAGTTGCGTCAAGACCAGTTTCCTCCCGGAAGCCCTCGACGAGCGGCGTTTCGTACAGGAGAAACGGCGCGCCTCGGTTGAAAATCGGGTTGACGCCGTCGATGTCGTAGCCTGTAGCCAGTTCACGGAAGACGCTGAGCACCAGTTCGCGCACCCCGGCAAAGGCGTAGCTCATCCGCGCAATCTCCCGACCATCAATGTCAACGCAGCGCCACTCAGGATGCTCCCGGTAGAAATCCCCGGTAAAGTAGTCCTCAAAAGGCGGGCAGCACTGAAACGCCTCCATCCTCTGGCTGATGTGGACCTCCAGCCCAACACCGTGCCCGTACTCCACCACCTCTTCGACTGTGTCGATACCGGCCCCGGCCAGAATCTGCATCGACTCCGCAATGTTGCGATCTACCACCCGGGGAAAATCTCTCGTCTTGCTTCCGGTTAGGCTGCCGACTTCCGAAGGATAGGTAAGTACGTCGCCGCCCGCCCCCGGACACCAGAACATCTTTTGAAAGTCCGTATCTCGGAACGGCTCCAGATATTCCCAAATCTCCTCCCTGCTCGTAGGTCGGAAACGGCCAAAATCGCTGAATCCGTCATTCATGCAGATGAGGCGCTGGTTGCTGGATTCGGCGCGGTCGGCCTCAACTGTCGCAACCTGCTCCTCGTCCAAGGGAACCAGCTTCACATAGGCAATATAGGCCGGCTGGGACAGCCCCGCCGTCTGTTGGCCGAACTCGATGTCCTGCCCGGTTAAGTCGGCTGTCTTCCAATACCGTTCGTCCACAGAGTAATTGTCTGCAAACACGCCCTGCTCGGCCTCCCGATTCACTTTGACAAAGGAACCGTCGCCGGTCAGCTTGACCCGAACCAGATCGGTCGTCCAATTGCTCCACAGGCCGAGATAGATGCGGTGCCAGCCCTTAACATTCAGAGGAAGAGTAACCTCCGGCGCCTCCGTCTCCGGGCCGGCGATCAGCATATTGCCGCAGAATTCCTCCGTTTCGTACGGAACGACCTGCCAGTGATATTTGCGCCTCCCGGTGGAAAGGGCAATCTGAGGTTCACACCGGCCCAAGTCGGTCACATAGATCGGCTCAAGTGCAGACATATGTCGCTCCTCCCGGTTTTTCTGGCCAGTCGCGTTTAGAGGGTACAGAGGGGGGACGGCAAGGCCGCACCCGCGGTCACCGTCCGCACAGAATATAAACCAACCTTCTTCAATTGTGCAACCCGCATTTTGAGAAAGGGGTCAGAGGAGAGGCTGAGAAGAAGACAACGCCGGCAGAGTTTAGCCATACTGCCCGAAGCAGCAGTCCGCTAGCATACTGGGTACTGTCGGCCGGGCTTGGCGCGGCAGCGCCAAAAAGACCAACCTTCTTCAGATGATGAAAAGGACGCCCGCAGTCCCGCAACGACCTGGACTACGTCGTTGGCATGTCCAAAACATCCGGTTAATCACTGCTGAACAATCAATCTGGCCTGCCACAGGCAGGTTGCGGATCGCGTTAGGCGCGTGCGCTAACACGGTTGAAAGGTGAAACCTCGGGGCTGATGCTAAAGTGGTGGAAGTTCATTTGGTCACCTTTGACTGTTTTTTTGCCTTCCTTTTTTGCAATAACGAGGAGACGCTCGTTACCGAACGCCAGGGCGCACCGAATTGGCATAGTCTGCGAGGCTGTGCTCCTGTGAAAGTCGCAGGATGTTTGAGGTAAGGGAAAGATCACTCGAAGTTTCCGTTCCGCCCCAATTCTCCCTCCTGCTACTCGTGCCTTCTCTAACCCTACTCAAAGTCCGAAACTGCCACCATCCCGCCACGCGGAGAAACTGTCCCTGAACTGGGACGGTTTCCTATTGTTGACACTGCTGGAATCTGATAAACTCAAGCGCTCGCTGCAGTACCGGCCGAGACGCTTCCGGACGTCTGGATTCTGACCAGCCTGCCCGCTAAAGTTCAACGCGGCGACCTTGACGACAGCCGTGCAGGCATAAGGCTGCGATCTGGTCGGGAACAGTCGCCTCCAAAATGCCCCTGTGATGCGTGTAACTATGGCAATCTTACTCCACCCAGGTGTACAGCTGTCGCCAAGGTCGCCATGCTGAACGACATCGACGGTACTCCTTCCTGTGTGAGCCAGGACGCCTCACTTCCTGGTCACACTCTCAGCCAGCGCAGTCCTACCTTCAACAGCATACACTACGCGTGTGAACTAAGAGTGAAATTCGGACGGCAGAGCGATGAAGTTTTGTGAAACCAAAGACAATAGACCTATACTGGGCTCAACTAAGAGCCTTTCGCCACTGTTCCCAAAATGCCCGGAAAGGAATCTGAACGTCCTTCCACATTTGCCTCGCATTCCCCGGAGGAGCCCACAACATGAAACAGGTCACGCAACTGAAGCGGGAAGTTGATACGCTGCGAGACCGCCTCGCTCGCCTGAGCGATGCCAGCCGCCGCATTAACGACAGTCTGGACTTCGACAACGTCTTGCAGGGTGTCCTGGACAGCGCACGATCACTTGCCAATGCCCGCTATGGCGTAATTGTCCATCTTGATGAAACTGGCGAAATTCAGGACTTCCTCGCTTCCGGGATGAGTTCGGAAGAGAGCCGGAAAATGTTTGAATGGGATCCGGGACACGGGCTTGCCGGCTATTTCGGCAAGATGCGCAAACCAATCCGCCTGAGTGATTTCCACCAGCACACCAGAGCTCTCGGACTTCCCGAATTTCAGCCCCCCATGCCCGTTAATTCTCCTTTGCCCTTCTTGGCCGCGCCTATCCTTAACCGCGGTAGAATCGTGGGAAGCTTCTTTCTCGCCGACAAGGAGAGGGAAGGAGAGTCCTACACGGCTGATGACGAGGAGGCGCTGGTAATGTTTGCCGCCCAGGCGGCCCAGGTCATTGCCAATGCCAAACGCTATAGAGACGAAAAGAGGGCCCGCGCCCGCCTCGAAACACTCATCGAAACTTCGCCCTTCGGCGTAGTTGTCCTGAATGCCCTGACAGGTGCCCTAGTCTCCTTCAACTTGGAAGCCGCGAGAATCTTTAGAACCCTTCGTACGCCAAACCGTCCTATCGAACAGCTGCTGAACGTAGTAACTGTCCGCCGCGCCGACGGCCGCGAGATCTCGCTGCAGGAATTCTCTGTAGCCCAAGCGCTGCAAGCCAACGAGACCGTTCGCGCCGAAGAGATTGAAATTAGAGTTCCCGACGGCAGGTCGGTCAGAATACTGATCAACGCCACCCCCATCCATTTGGAGCAGGAAGAAGAGCCGGACTCATTCGTCGTGACGCTGCAGGATCTGACCCCCCTCGAAGAAATCGACCGCCTGAGATCCGAGTTTTCTGCAACCATGTCCCACGAACTGCGCGTGCCTCTCGCCTCCATCAAAGGTTCAGCCGCCACCGTGCTCACCTCCCCGTCAACCTTCGGCGCCATCGAAATGGTCCAGTTCTTCAAAATGATCGATCAGCAAGCAGACCACATGAGCGGCCTGCTCAACGATCTTCTTGACGTGGCCCACATTCAGGCCGGCACCCTGTCAATCTCCCCTGAACCGGTCGCAATTACCGAAGTGGTAGAGCACGCCAGGGGTACCTTTCTCAGCCAAGGCGAAAAGCATAGCCTGCATTTCGACATCCAACCGGACCTCCCCCAGGTGATGGCTGACAGACGTCGCATCGCGCAGGTCCTCGACAACCTGCTTTCCAACGCAGCAAAACACTCGCCCGATTTAGCCGCCATAAGCATCTCGGTAGAACGCAGAGGCATACTCGTCGCTGTGACCGTCGCCGACGAGGGGTCAGGTCTCTCCGCCGCCCAGCTTCCCCGCCTTTTCCGAAAGTCTTTACATAGTACCCCCGACAGCAGTCGAGGCCTCGGCCTTTCCATATGCAAAGGCATCGTAGAAGCCCACGGAGGTCGCATCTGGGTCGAAAGTGAAGGGCCCGGCAAGGGTGCCTCCTTTACTTTCACCCTGCCGGCAACCGTCGAAGAATCCACCTTCGTCACGCAATCCCCGCCTGCCCATCCCTCCGCTACCCGGACCGGACTGGGCCGTAATCGTGCCCGCGTCCTGGTCGTTGACGACGATCCGAAAACGCTCAGGTACTTACGCGATATCCTCTCAAAGTCCGGCTACGAACCCGTCGTCAGCGCCGATCCCGACGAAGCGCTCCGTTTGGTCGAAGAGAGGAAACCACAGCTTATCCTACTTGACCTCATGCTGCCGGGAAGCAGCGGCATCGAGCTGATGAATGAAATCTTCGATGTTGCCAGCGTTCCCATCATCTTTCTCTCCGCCTATGGCCAGGAAGATTTCGTCGCCAAAGCGTTTGACATGGGGGCTGTCGACTACGTTGTTAAACCTTTTTCCAAGACCGAGCTGCTTGCCAGGATCAGAGCCGCCCTGCGCAACCAGGAAGTATTCCCCCCCTCAACGCCCTATTCACGCGAAGACCTGACAATCGATTACGCCGAAGGTACCGTAACGCTTGCCGGAAGCGTCGTCAGCTTGACACCTATGGAATACCGGCTGCTCGCTCAACTCTCAGCCAGCGCCGGCAGAACCCTGACCTACGACCAGCTCATGCAACATGTCTGGGGCCAGCCAGGTACCCTCGACTTGCGCCCTCTGCGCACGGCAATTAAGACTCTCCGCCACAAACTGGGTGACAACGCAACCAGTCCCATCTATATTTTCACCGAACCGCGCGTCGGTTATCGCATGCTCAAAGGAATCCCCCAAACCGGTTCCTCTAACTAAATCTATCGTTCCTGAAATGGCCGGTTCTTCCGTTTCCGGTATTTCTAAATCTGTGTCATAATGTAGGAGCCATAGTTACAGCAGCATAGGAAGAACTGGATGGGGCATCATGCCCCCTTTGCCCTGTGATGCGTGTAACTATGGCACCTGCACTCCATTCAGTCAGCAAAGGGGGCACCTCTTTGCCCTCGCCGGTTATCTGAATCTATCAGTCTCCGACCTGATGACCGCCCTCGCCAGCTCCCATTGCAGTAGACCCACGCCCACCGCCCTTAGCCGCGCCAACCGCAACGCCGCAGACCGGCTCCTCCGCATCAGCCGCGTCGGCGGCGCCATCTAGCACCTGCCTTGTCCCGCACTCGGCCACGCCGGTACAGGTCTGTTCCGAAACGGTAAACAATTGGCTCAGCTACTACTTCGTCGGCAACGGCGACATCAATACCGACCCCTCCTTCCCCCCGATCACAGAACTGCAGTGCGACTATCCGCTCGGTTACCTACCCGCCGAAGTAGCCCTCTACCGCGGAACCAACCCAGGCACCGCCAAAGCAGTGGTCGTCTTATGCCTGACAGTTAGCAGCCTGCTGCGCGTCTCGACCTACTACGCCGACAACGAATACGACACGAACAAACCCTACGTCTTCACCATCGACAAGGACGGCTGTGTAACCCATATCACCTGGAAGGTGGTTGGCAGCGACCAAACGCCGCGAGACTTGAAATTCAGCGAACGCGGGCTCTTGGCGCCTTGCGCTTTTCGCGCAAACCACCGGTCAAGTGATATTCAATTCTGAACGGGAGTAATGTTCGGGGGCCCGTCGTTTACAACAGGCCCCCTTTCCCTTGAAGACTTGCAGGAAGGGAGGAGAAGAAAAGTCTCCGGATCCACGGGCGTCGCACTATGAAGCAATCGGATCAATGTCCTGCAGATTCGCTTGAACCATCCAATCGCAACAGAGGATGGCCAAGCCACAAATCAGAGCCCCTGCTCCAGCAGCACGTCTTCCTATTCAAACACCAATACCGACCGTGCCACCTTGCCCGCCTTCATATCCGCGAACGCCTCATTGATCTCATCCAGTGGACGGTATTTCGAGATCAGCTCATCCAACTTGATCTTCCCCTGCTGATACAGATCCAAAATCCACAAAAAGTCCACGCGCGGCCGCGCCGCCCCGTGGAACGCGCCCATCAGCGTCCGGTCCTCCAACAGATGCCAGCCCTCCACCGAAACATTCTGCCCCGTCGGCTGAACCCCCACCACAACCGCCGTCCCCGTCATCCGCACCGAATCGATCGCTTGCCTCACGATCGCCGGAAAACCGACTACCTCAAATGCATAGTCCGCCCCCCCGCCGGTGATCTCGATGATTCGCTGTACGGGATCCTCCTTGGCGCTGTTGACAAAATGCGTCGCCCCCATCTGCTCCGCCAGCTCCAGCTTGTAATCAACCGTATCCACCGCAATAATCTTGCCGGCCGAGGCCAGCACGCCTCCCTGAATCACGTTCAACCCCACACCCCCGCAGCCAAACACCGCCATCGACGCGCCGGTCTCAACTTGGGCGCGGTTGACCACCGCGCCAATGCCCGTAATGACGCCGCAACTGATCAGACAGGCCTGCTCCAGTGGCGTATCATCCGGTACCTTCACACATGCATCCGCCAGCGCAAGCGTCTGCTCCACAAAAGTAGGACGAATGTGATAAATCGGCTTGCCTTCCTGCGTATACCGACTCATTGCCTCCATCCGGTGCGTTTCACATAGCGCCGGTCGCCCGTTCGTACAGTTCCGGCAACTCCCGCACATCGCATCCAGCGACAATATAATTTTATCCCCGGGCGCAAAGTCCCGCACCCCCTCACCGACAGCACGCACAACGCCCGCCCCCTCATGCCCCAGCAGCCAAGGCAGCCGTCGCGGTGTCCGGTGGTCCGTAACATAATGATAGTCGCTGTGGCACACCCCCGCCCCAACGATGTCCAACAGCACCTCCCCGAACGCCGGTTCCTCCAACTCGACCTCCTTCACCGCCACCGGCGCATGCGCCTCATACATGATCGCAGCTTTCATCGTATCCCCCTTATATTCCCTAAAATTACCTTTAATTCAGATGTATATCCTCGTGCACGCAACCTACTACGAAACTCGCAATGAGTAAAGCCACATAAAATAACCTGACCTGCATTCGACCGATCCCCACCCCGCCTGTACGGGCCCCACTCCGCGATCGCCGGTAAAGACGACCCGTTAGGAACTCAATATTTTCCCGTGTTAGAATACACCGAGCGAAGCCTCTCCGACGCAGAGCAGAAACCCGGCGCCATTCACACCAGCACGTCTAAGGACGGCACGCGAAACTGCTCCGGCGCATGAGGAGAACAAATGGAATCAAAAGAAATCCTACCTTCAAGAACACGAGAACAGCAGAACGTCGGGCCTGACAAATCCCGTAATGGAACGCGTCAAGTGAAACGTTATCGCCTTGGCGACCCCGCCCCCGATGAAGGGCGTCGCGTCTCCAAGGAGGAGTACTTCGCCAGGTGGTACGAAAACCCCTACCCCGATATCGACGTAAGCTACGAGTGGAACAACGGCATCCTGGAGGCCAAACCCTTGCCCAATCGCCCCCAATTGGACCTCTACAACTGGTTTCTTGCCCTGTTGCAGCGCTACATCGCGACCTTCCCTCACGCCGCTCTAATCAATCTGGAGACCGGCTTCGAGTTGAAAATGCCCGACCCGTCCGAACCCTCCGGTCACAGGGAAGCTGTCCGTAAACCCGATATCGGCGTAATCCTCGACACAAACCCAACGTATTGGGGCCGTATAGATCAGCGTCACTTCGAAGGCGTCTGCGACCTTGTCGTAGAGGCAGTGTCCGATTCAACCGCGGCTGAAATTCGGCGTGACACTGACGAAAAAAGGGTTGACTACGCCCTCGGAGGAGTAAAGGAATACTTCATTCTCGACCCCAACGGCGTTCACATGAACTTCTATCGCCTCGCCCCCGACTCTCGCTATCAGACCATCAAATCAGATGACGAAGGCGTGATTCAATCGGAAGTATTGGAGGGCTTAAAGTTCCGGCTGGACGACCTTTTCACTAAACCTGACCTTGAAGAGCTGGCACTCGACCCCGTTTACAGCGGGTATGTACTACCCGGCTATCAGGTCTTAGCCGACAGGGCCGAGAGTGAAGCACAGCGCGCTGACAACGAAGCACAGCGCGCTGACAACGAAGCACAGCGCGCCGACCACGAAGCAGCTGCACGCCAACAGGCAGTAGAACGGGCCGTAGCCAGTGAAAACCAGCTGCGCGAGTTAAGGGCGGAACTGGAGAGACTACGCAAAAGTCACTCTTAGAATCTCTGTACTCCTGAACGCTGACCGTCAGGGCGCTCGTCCTCACACGTCCGGGCCGCAGCACTGTTCCCGTCTACACGTCAGCCGCAAAATTCGGCCGCAAGTCCCACACCTTCAACCTCTGAAAAGGAGCCAAAATGGGCATCAGCCTCGGAATCGTTGGCCTGGGTTCGTTCGGTAGTTCTTTTGCCGACCTGTTCATGATCCATCCACTGGTAGATAGAATCGCCCTCTGCGATCGGGAACCGGAACGCATTGCCCGCTTCGCGCAGCTGGAGCACTGGCAGGCAAAATTCAACCCACGCGACGCCTACACGTCCCTCGACGAAATCTGCGCCAGCGACATCGACGCTTTGGCCCTTTTCACCCAACCCTGGCTCCACGCCCCCCAGGCCGTCCAGGCAATGCAAGCCGGCAAACACGTCTACAGCGCGGTGCCTATCGTCATGCTGCCCGACGGCGATGAAATCCTCGACTGGTGTGCTAGACTCGTCGAAACCGTCGAACGCACCGGTCAATCCTACATGCTCGGCGAGACAACCTACTACCGCCCCGAGGCCATCTACTGCAGAAACCGCGCGGCCGATGGCAGCTTCGGCGACTTCGTATACAGCGAAGGCGAATACCTGCACGATGTCGACAGCCGCGGCGCCAACCTGCGCCAGGTTCAGGTACATAGGCTGGCTAGCACTGCCGGACAAGAGTGGATCTCTGCCCGTGACGATTACATAAGCAGAGGAATCCTGACCGGCCCCATGCACTACCCCACCCACTCCACCGGCGGCCCCATGAGCGTAATGAACGCCCACGCCCGCAAAGTTTGCGCCTGGGGCTACGCCAACCGCACCGAGGACTCCTACTTCAAGGACCAGGGCTACGGCTTCAGCAACGAGACCGCCCTCTTCCAGATGAGCAACGGCTCCACCATGCGCATCTGTGAACTGCGTGAGATTGGGCACCGAGGTCGTGAAACCTTTCGCGTCTACGGCACACAGGGCAGTTTCGAGAATGACCACTGGTGCGACAAGGACGGCAGCACCTCCCTTACCCCCGAGGAAATGCGCATCCCCTTGCCCGCCGAAATCGAAGACGCCTTCCGCGCCGTCAGCAAGACCTCCGAAGTCTACGGCGGCCACGGCGGATCACATCCCTACCTCGTCCACGAATTCGTCGAGTCAGTAGCCCAGGAGCGCCAGCCCGCCATACACGTCTGGTCCGCGGTCCGCTATATGGTCGCCGGGGTCATCGCACACAAATCTGCCATGAAGGACGGAGAGCTACTCCCGATACCGGACTGGGGCGACGGACCGGCCGCCTAGCTTCCCACCCCCCAATCTCGCAAATCCCCCGTAGGGGCACCCCTCGTGGGTGCCCAACTCCCTCCCTTTCATCCGCAAATCTCGCCCCACCGTAGGGGCGCCCCTTGTGGGTGCCCTGGTACCCGAGACCGCTCCGCCAATCTCGCCCGATCGTTGGGGGCGCCCCTTGTGGGTGCGCTGATACGCGAGACCGCTCCGCCGCAAGCTCGCCACCGCAGGGGCGCCACTCGTGGCTGCCCTTAACGCTTCCCGGCCCCCTGAAACCACCTAAGAAAAAAATCAAACAAGATTCGCAATCCAGGCCTGATACAATATCCATTCGTCCTCCGCCGGATCCCAGCGCAGTTCGTATGAATTAAGGTCCCCCGTCTGCACCAGGAAACATCGGAGTCGCTTTTCTCCCGACTCTTCCACCCACCGCCGACCGTGTGCGACAACGTAGTGCGTTCCCCCATGCCAGTCGAACGACTTCAGCACTATCTTTCCCGAAGGCAGCATCCTCACCGAAACGCGAACGGACTCGTTGACCACTGTCTGTCGGCTCACCGATCTGACTTGCCCTCGGCATAGGACCGCAACATCTCTAGCGCGCACTGCGCACTCAGAAGCTTGTTCCCCCGCCGGTCAGCCGGCCAAATCGCCTTCTCTGCCCGGCTTGTGCCGTCCTTGGCCGCCAGATGAAGGTACACTAGCCCCATCGGCTTTTCTACTGTGCCTCCAGGACCGGCCACGCCCGTAATCGACACAGTCACATCGGCGTCATACTGCTCAAGAGCACCCTTGGCCATCTGCCTGGCAACAGCCTCGTTGACCGCCCCCTCGCGCAACAATAAATCATGGTCCACGCCGAGTAGCCTCTCCTTTGCGGCATAGCTGTAAACACCGGCGCTTCCCAGAAACCAGTCCGAGCTCCCCGGAACCTCCGTGAACAAATGGCCGACCAGCCCGCCGGTGCAGCTCTCCGCCATTGCGGCCATCAGCCCGGCCCGCTTCAATGCCAGACCCGTCTCCTTTGCCAGCCCAGTCAGGGCCGTTTCGTCCACCGGTACTGCTCTCTCACTGTCGGCCATATCGCCTCTTCTTCTTGTTCAATTCTCTGATCGGTCACGCAAACCGCGTCCAGTCGAGGGTCTGGACTGGCATGTCTGAGCCCATTATAGACCGCCCCGTTTCCATGCAGCAACCAAATGAACAATGCCAGTCCGGCAATAGCGCTGTCAGAATCTACACCCGCCATCCCGGTCGGATCCAAGGCATTCCCGACGACTGCAGTTGACAGAACGCTGCCTTTTTTGTATGGTCGAAAAGCAAATCCTGGACGATTGCTCGCCTGCCGTCGGCCAATGGCATGTTGTCCGATGACCCAAAAATACAACTTGGACTAAGAACCTCGCCGTTTTCATTACCGCTTGGCAAGGAAGCATCATTACGATAATTTAAAGAGAAAGCAACTCCGGGGCCAGGCAGTTCTTCAACCCGGACTTTGAAAAAGATAGTGGTTACGCCGGAGGAGAATCTAATGGAACTCCAGACAAAACAGCCGCCGGAACTGGAATTCAGCATGCCGGAGGTCGAAGAATCTCTGACCGCCTACCTCTCCGCCATCGGCGGGGCCATCATCGGCCTGCTTCTCACTCTCCTGGTCTTGGCCATCTGGAACGGCGGCACTCTCAACTTCACCAACATCTCCAGGGTTAACGCTATTGACGCCGGCCTGACTGCCGTCTCCGCCGATCTCGAAAGCGTAAACACGAATGTCGACGCGCTCGGCGAGCGCCTCATCGTGCTCGAACAGGAGTCCGGCGCCGTCGCCGCCCTCCAGCAGAGCCTCGCAAACCTCGACGCCAGCCTGACAGACCTTGACTCCGCTCTCACCGACCAGGGAATCCAGCTCAGTGAACTGGACAACGCAGTCAACGACCTCCAGGTCACCCGGCGAAACTTTGACCTGTTTACCGCGGCACTGACAGACGCACTGGCACAGATGGAAGCCGGTTCCTCCACCGACCGGTCCGAGAGCCGCGCCGCCACACGCGATTCCCGGTCCACCTCCTCCCCCCAGAACCACGACCAGGCAGCCCCCTCGGCAGGTTCCGGCGCTGCGACCCGACCGACCTCTTCAAATACGACCGAGCAAGCCCAAACCGCCCTACCGGAACCCTCCGCCTTCGTGAGCGAAGACGTCGCGCCCGACACGCTCATCGTCTTCCTCTTCCTCGACGGGAACGCCGACGGCCTCTTCGACGCCGACGAAAACCTGATCGCCGGCGCCACCGTAACCCTTACCTCCCCCGATGGCAGACCAGTCTCCCCTGAGACCGAGGTCGGCTCCGCCGGTACCCGTTTCGAAGAACTGAACGCCGGCGACTACACCGTCACCGTCGAGGACGTGCAGGGTTACACTCTTGCCAGCCAGAGCAGCTCGGCCATAACAATCGAACCAGACGCAGAGGCCGGCCAGATCATCTACTTTGCCGTCGTAACAACTATCGCGGACTGACCGCAAACCCTGGCATTCTGGCCCTGCCGCCTACTCTGCGCCTTCCTCGACTTCGTAAAAGATCAGCATAACCGACCCATAGCGCCGCCGGTCGAATTCGATTAGAGAATCGAGTTCAACCGGCGTCTCTTCGTGCGGATCAATCTGCACTATGACCACGCTCTCCTCCACCAGCAGCTCCGCACAGCCATCGACTGCCGCCAGCGCCTTCTTCCACAGTTCTCTGTACTGCGGCGGCGCGATATAGACCAGGTCAAACGGCTCGCCCTCAAACTTCTCGATAAATTCGAAGCTGTCCCGCCTCGTAACCGTCGCCCTCTCCGCCACTCTGCAGTGGGTCAGGTTCTGCAGCATTGTGCGAACCGCCGCCCGGCTCCGGTCAACGAAAAATACGTGCTCCGCCCCCCGGCTCAGCGCTTCGATACCCACCGCCCCAGTGCCGCCGAACAGGTCCAGCATATACCGCCCCTCGATCCAGTTTCCCAAAATCGAAAACAGCGCCTCCTTGGCCCGGTCCGTAATCGGACGCGTGCCGTCCCCTGGGACCGACTGCAACCTGTGCCCTTTCGCGCTGCCTGATATAACTCGCATAGTCAAGGTAACTCGCAATGGAACTGTCCGCGCTCTGCCGCCTGAGTAGGCCGCCCGCAACCAAACTGCGCGCCTCAAGATTATAGTTGCCAATGCTAAAATTCTGACAATTGCGCTATATCGAAGGCTGCGCTACAATGGCCAACGTCGGGAAACAAAACTGAATTCCACGCTGACGCGCGACGAGAGAGACTTCGCAATCGAAGCGCCGAAGGGGCAAGCCCGCAGGTCTACCCAACCTGCTCGGTGACACTCTCAGGCAAAAGGATCGTCGCGATACGGCACCTTTGGAAAGCGCCGCTCAACAGCAGTCGAGCGGTCACCGACGGGGCAACCGCACAACGATCGGCTCAGTTGAGAAAGTCAGGAACGCCTCCTGGTTCTACCCTCACACTGGACCTTGTGCGTCAATCTCTCAGGTCAAGGACAGAGGCGACGGGCACTCTTTTGAGATGCCCGTTTTTTCTTCCCCCAAGGAATTTTCACAACGGCAGCCAAAGCATATGTAGTCGTTGTGAGGCGGAGACCTAAGGAGAGAATGATGAGCCCGCAATCCCACACCGCCCCGTCCAGATCCGCAGGTAACGGCCTCGGGCCGGCGTCCAGGGCAAGTCTGGCCCGGCAACTCGCCGATACCAATTCAAACACACAGGGTCCTGAATCGCTGCTTCAACGCACCGACGCATTTGTGCCCCGTCACGTAGGGCCCGACTCGCAAGAACAGAATGAGATGCTGCAAGTCGTCGGCGTCGACTCCCTCGACCAGCTGATCGACCAGACCATTCCGGCCCCCATTCGCTTCCAGCGCCCGCTCGCTCTGCCGGCGCCCCGCCCGGAGTCCGACGTGCTCGACGAAATGGCCGCGCTGGCCGCTCGCAACCAGCCCTTCCGCTCCTTCATCGGCATCGGCTACTACGACACCATCACGCCCCCCGTCATCCTCCGCAACATCCTCGAAAATCCCGGCTGGTATACGCAATACACACCCTACCAGGCCGAAATCGCACAGGGGCGCCTGGAAGCCCTGCTCAACTTCCAGACGATGGTGAGCGATCTCACTGCCCTCGACATCGCCAACGCCTCCCTCCTCGACGAGGCCACCGCCGCCGCCGAGGCCATGATGATGTGCAAACGCGCCCAAAAACGCGGCGCAACCGCAAACGCCTTCTTCGTCTCCGAAAAGTGCCATCCCCAAACCATCGACACCATAAAAGTACGCGCCGAACCACTGGGATACCAGGTCATAGTCGGCGACCACCAGAACTACCAACCGGATTCAGATACCTTCGGCATCCTCCTGCAGTACCCGGACACCGAAGGGACAATCACAGACTTTGGCGCCTTGGTCGAAGAGGCGCACGCCGTCGGCGCCCTCGTCGTCGTCGCCACCGACCTCTTGGCCCTGACCCTGCTTACGCCTCCCGGCGATTGGGGCGCCGACATCGCCGTCGGCAGCGCCCAGCGCTTCGGCGTGCCCATGGGCTACGGTGGCCCCCACGCCGCCTTCATGGCCACCCGCGACCAACTCAAACGACAGATGCCCGGCCGCCTCGTCGGCGTCTCCCAGGACACGCAGGGCAAAACCGCCCTCCGTCTCGCCCTTCAGACCAGAGAACAGCATATCCGCCGCGACAAGGCCACCAGCAACATCTGCACCGCACAGGTACTCCTGGCAATCATGGCCTCGATGTACGCCGTTTACCACGGGCCCGCCGGTCTCAAAAGAATCGCCCAGCGAATTCAGCTACTGACATCTGTCCTCGCCGCCGAACTTGAAAAACTGGGGTACCACACAGCCCAATCTGGCTCCGGTCCCTTCTTCGATACGTTGAAGATCGAAGCCGGACCCCGCGCCCAGGCCGAACTGCGTCGGGCCGCCGCCGCCCATCGTTTCAATCTGCGTCTTTACCCCGACGGGGCGGTCGGTGTTTCCCTTGATGAAAAGACTACCGCCGCTGAGCTCGAGGCACTACTGGAGGTCTTCGGTAGCGCCCCGCAGCCCGACTCCGACGCAGCGTCCCCGGTTGGTCGTTCGAACACTGCCCGCCCCGAACTTGCTGTGCTGGCTGGCCGGGTCACTCTCCATCTCCCCGAGCCCTTCGCCCGCACCAGCCCCTACCTGACCCACCCGATCTTCAACACCATGAAGTCGGAAACCGAGATGCTGCGCTACATCACCAAGCTGCAGAACCGGGATCTTTCCCTGGCCCACTCCATGATCCCGCTCGGCTCCTGCACCATGAAGCTAAACGCCACCGCCGAAATGATCCCCGTTACCTGGCCCCAGTTCGGGGGCCTCCACCCCTTCGCGCCCACAGAGCAGACCCAGGGCTACCGCATGCTCTTCGACCGCCTCGCCCATGCCTTGGCTGAGATAACCGGCTTCGCCGCCGTCTCATTCCAACCCAACGCCGGCTCCCAGGGCGAATACGCCGGCCTGCTCGTAATACGCGCGCTGCACCGCAGTCGCGGCGAAGCGCACCGCGACATCTGCCTCATTCCCTCCTCCGCCCACGGCACCAACCCGGCCAGCGCCGTTATGGCCGGCATGAAAGTCGTCGTAGTCCGCTGCGACGATGACGGCAATATCGACCTGCCCGACCTCAGAGCCAAAGCCGAACAACACGGCCAGAACCTCGCCGCGCTCATGGTCACCTACCCCAGCACCCACGGCGTCTTCGAAGAAGCCATCCAGGAAGTCTGTGCCGTGGTCCACCACCATGGCGGCCAGGTCTACATGGACGGCGCCAACATGAACGCCCAGGTCGGACTCTGCCGGCCCGGCGACATGGGCGCCGACGTCTGCCACCTCAACCTGCACAAGACCTTCTGCATCCCTCACGGCGGCGGCGGCCCGGGCATGGGACCCATCTGCGTCGCCGAACATCTCGCCCGCTTCCTCCCAAGCCATGCCGTCGTACCCGGCGTCGGCGGCGAAAGCGCGATCGGCGCAGTCTCTGCCGCGCCCTGGGGCAGCGCCGCCATCCTCCCCATCTCCTACGCCTACGTCGCCATGATGGGCGGCGCCGGTCTGACCGAAGCTACTCGCGTCGCCATCCTCAACGCCAACTACGTCGCCGCCCGCCTCGAAGACGCCTACCCCGTCCTCTATAAGGGCGCACAAGGACGCGTCGCCCACGAGTGCATCATCGACACACGCTTCCTCAAGGACCACGGCCTCCAGGTCGACGACATCGCCAAGCGCCTCATCGACTTCGGCTTCCACGCCCCCACCATGTCCTTCCCCGTCGCCGGCACACTCATGATCGAGCCCACTGAGAGCGAGACCAAGGACGAGCTCGACCGCTTCTGCAACGCCATGCTGGCGATCCGTGAGGAGATCCAGGCCGTCCAGGACGGCGGAATCAGTGCCGAAGACTCGCCCCTCCACCACGCCCCCCACACCGCCGACCAGGTCACAGCCGACCAATGGGACCGTTCCTACAGCCGCCAGACCGCCGCCTTCCCCGCCCCCTGGGTCCGCGACAACAAATTCTGGCCCGCAGTCAGCCGCATCGACAACACCTACGGCGACCGCAACCTGATCTGCACCTGCCCACCCTTGGAGAATTACGTGTAAGGACAAATTCACTAGGCGTGAACTGATCTAGCCGACCCCTTTCCCTGATAATGTCGAGTCCCATGAAGCGTCTTCCTCCCCTAGGTCTTCTGGCGCCGTTCAATTCAGAACGGGGGTAAACTGTCGAATTCTTCTGGTAGCAACCGTGCCTCGGTCAGCTCCTGTTCCATTCTCCGGCAACAGAAGCGGCTCCAATGACCACTGCAGTTTTTGGGCGGTCAGGCCTTCGGCCCTCCCTTGTGCGGGGGCTGCGCCCCCGCAACGCCCCCCTCCTACACCATGCCACGTTGGCGTCGCAGAGTCGGCGTCGTGTCTATACCGCCGATCGCTCACCCGCCGCGCGCCGCCAAGCCGCCCGCCGCGACTACGGTAGGGGCAGGCCTTGTGCCTGCCCGCTGCCTCCCCAATGCCGGTAAACATCGTCAGCCACCGCTGGCATGGATTCTCCACCAGGCCACGACAACAGTAGGGGCAGGCCTTGTGCCTGCCCGGTGCCTCTCCCAATGCCGGTAAACACCTTCAGCCACCGCTGGCATGGATTGTCCACCAGGCCGCGACAACAGTAGGGGCAGGCCTTGTGCCTGCCCGCTGCCTCCCCCAATGCCGGAAAACACCTTCAGCCACCGCTGGCATGGATTCTCCACCAGGCCGCGACCACGGTAGGGGCAGGCCTTGTGCCTGCCCGGTGCCTCCCCCAATGCCGGAAAACACCTTCAGCCACCGCTGGCATGGATTCTCCACCAGGCCGCGACCATCCCCAGACAGAGATGCACCCTCCAAAGAACGTGGTTGACACGAAATTGCTCGGTGTATATAGTATTACCTGGAGACACAGAGCCGAAGAGAGGATGGGGACTTTGGGAATCCCACTTCGCCCTCCCCCCCACACCCGTCTAGCCAGTGGCAACGAAACAAACAAAAAGGAGGCTTGCAGAAATGTCTAATCACAATGGGCGAACGCAACAGGAAAGACGCAGCACGCTAAACCGGCGTGATTTCCTGCGCAGTGCAAGCGCGTTGGCCGGCCTTGGGCTCCTTGCCGCCTGCGCCCCGGCCGCACAACCCGCCGGCGATGGAGGCTCCGACGCGCCGGCAGAGCGGACGCGAGTCCGCTACCTCTCCTGGTGGTTTGAAGAAGGCAATCGCGGCGACACCTGGAACAACTTTGTCGATGAGTTCAACGAATACCAGGCCGAGATCGAGGTCGTAGCCGAAAACATCCCGTTCGACCAGTACACGACCAAAACGATCGTCGGTGCCCAGTCCGGTCAATTGGACGGCGACATCGTGATGGCGACGCCCGAACTGGCGCCGCGTCTGATCCAGTCCGACCTGCTCGTCCCGCTTGACGACGTACTGGTGCGCAACAGTATTACCGACCTGAGTTCCGCACACGACGCCCTGCGCAAGGACGGCAACCTCTATGGCCTCGATATGGTCACCGTCGCATTCGGCATCCTCTACAACAACGATCGCTACGATGAAGCGAACATCACGCCCGCCACGACACCGCAGGAATGGGTCGACGTCAGCGCAGCCCTGACCGATCGCGAGAACCAGAAATACGGCTTCTTCGCAACCCACCTCGTCAGCGAACCCTCAGACTTCTGGTTCCAGTTGGAAGTGTGGTGCATGCCCTACGATGGCATCTGGGCTGAAGGCACGACCCCTCTCCTGACCTCCGATCCCATCATCCAGGGTCTCAAGCTGTTCAAGCAGATGTATGATGTCGCCATGCCCCAGGGCGCCGACAATCCAACCGGTTACCGGCTCTTCCAGAACGGCGACGTCGCCCAGGGCCTCTATGTCTCCGCCGCAGTTGGGGCCTTTACCAAGGACGCGCCCGATCTATATCCAAAACTGCGCAGCGCACCCATCCCCTGGGAGACCAACAAGTCGATTGCCCGCATCCATCCGATGATGATCAACAAGGACTCCGAGGTCGTCGAAGAGTCCATGGAGTTCGTCACCTACATGTACAAGCCGGATAACTACCGCCGCATGGTTGAAGGCTGCCAGGACGTCATTTTCGCGCAGCCGTCGGCCGCAAGACAGGAGTACCTGGATGGCCTGGAATGGCTGAAACCCGGCTACTTCGGCGTCGACTACGTAACGCCATTCGATATTGTCGGCGACTTCGTCTACAATTTCAATGAGTTCGGTCAAATCGTCATTACCAACTTTGCCGATGTGCTCGTCGCCGGCAAGTCGGTTGAGGAAGCAATGGAGACCGCACAGGTGCAGGCTGAGGACCTGGCCGACCGCATCTCATAGTGCATTGTGCGAGGAGGCGATGCGGCCTGAACGATACTGTTCTCCCGCATCCCTCTCGCCTTCCTTTTTCTGGACAGAATGTCTTTCGGCTAACGGAACGCCTGCCCTGGCAGGCCCAATTCACCTCTCGCTGGAAACCAAGTCATTCCACAATGAGTCAACGAGTCGAAGCAGACGCCCTGGCGGACCGCTCCAGCGGTACGAAGGCGCCTCACCCCCTCTTCCGCCGCCGCTATCTCTTGCCCTTCGCACTGGTCCTCCCAATCATCCTTTACGAAGGGCTCCTGATCGTCTATCCCATCATCCAGGGCATCTACGGCAGCTTCACGCGCATCGAGCTCGCCTCCAGCGCCGCCACCATCTGGGTGGGCTGGGCCAACTACGAGCGCATGTTCTCCGACCCGGCCTTCTGGAAGGTAATCCGCACAACACTCCTGTTTACCGCCCTCGTCATCGTAGTAGCCCTGACCATCGGCCTGCTGACCGCGCTCCTCTTCAACCGGCCATTCCGCTTTCGCCCCTTTGCCCGCGGCATGTTGATGATGCCCTGGGCCATCCCCGAAGTCCCCGTCGTCATGATCTTCATCTGGATCCTCAGCCCCCAGTTCGGCGTCGTAAACATCCTGGCGCGAATGATCCCCGGCGTCACCAAAAACCCGCAGTGGCTGCAGGTACCCGAGCTGGCGATGGGTTGGATGGTGCTGATCTCGTCCTGGAAGGCCTTCCCCTTCTACAGCCTCGTCATCCTCGCAGCCCTGCAGGCGATTCCCCAGGAACTCTATGAGTCCGCCCGCGTCGACGGCGCCAACCGGCTGCAGCTATTCTGGAACATAACCTTACCGGGAATCGGCTCAACGCTCGAGCTCCTGGTCGTCCTTTCCGCAATCTTTTCCTTCAAACAGTTCACGATCATCTTCCTCATGACAGGTGGCGGCCCTTCGGGTACAACCGAAACAATCGTAATCCGCATCTTCAATACCGCCTTTCGCTTCTACGACTACTCTTATGCCACCGCGCTCGGAGTAGCCGGTTTCATCGTCTCTTTGGCCGTCGCCCTCGTCTTCATTCTGATGCAGGTCCGCCGCACCCAGGAGTCCTCCTGATATGGTTGCCCACGTTGAGGACAACCGCACAGCTGCCCCCAGGTTCCCCGCGCGGCGCCTGCTGAACAGTGCCATCTTCTATCTCACCGTTGCCGTTGTCTCCCTGATCATCGTCTTCCCGGTCTACTGGATGATGATCAGCACCTTCCAGCCCAGCAAGTACATCCTCCACTTCCCGCCGCCGCTGCTGCCCCAGGAGCTCTACTTCGATCAGTTCGCCGAACTGTTCAGTGAACACCCGATCGCAAGATGGCTGCGCAACTCCTTCCTCATTGCCGCCATGACCATGCTGCTCTGCATGGCCCTCTCCGTGCTCGGCGCCTTTGCGCTCTCCAACCTGCGCTGGCCGGGCCGCAACCTCTTCGGCCTTTTCCTGCTGGTAACCCAGATGCTGCCCGAAGTTCTCATCCTCATTCCGCTTTACATCATCTACCGCCGCCTCAACATGCTCAACAGCATTCCTTCACTGGCCCTGATCGACGCCGCCTTCATTCTGCCGATCTGCATCTGGATTCTGAAGCAAGTCTTCGACAACGTCCCCCCCGAAGTTCTCGACGCCTCCGTCGTGGACGGCTGCACGGAGCTCGGAGCCCTGTGGCGCATCGTGCTGCCCCTGTCCGCGCCCGGCCTGGCCGCGGTCGCCGTCGTCGCCTTCTTCTTCGCTTGGAACGAGTACCTCTATGCCGGCATAATGCTCAGCAGCGGCGATTTCATGCCCGCGTCAGTCGGCCTGTCCACCCTCAAAGCCATCGCCCAAACACCGGTGGAACAGTACATGGCCGCCGGGCTTGTCTTCTCAGTCTTGCCCGTCGCCTTCTACCTGGCCATGCAGCGATACATCGTATCCGGCCTGACAGCCGGCGCAGTTAAAGGGTAGCCGCTCAGAGCCGTCGATCGCCGCGCCGCCATCGGTCGTCCAGTCCGGACTGGGAATGAAATCTCGTACACCTCTGGTAAAGACTATGCTTAAGCCAACTCGCGCCCCCAAACAACCCAATTGCCGTCACCACTGACCACTGACCACTAACCACTAACCACTGTAGTTGCCGGTCGGGCCTTCGGCCCTCCCTTGTGCGGGGGGACTCCCCCCGCAACGCCCCCCCTACACCATGCCACGTTGGCGACGCGGCGCCGGCGAAATGTCTATGCCACCTGTCACCCATCCACGTCGTGCCGCGAACCCTTCCGCCGTGACCACTGTAGGGGCAGGCCTCGTGCTTGCCCACTTTCACCCAAAAAAATGGATTCCACCACCACCAGAGCTGCAACTCGCCATTCAAGTAGACCAAAAGGAGAAGAAACCACAATGCAACCTGGCCCCCTCCTCCTCGCCGGCGGCTCCGAATTCGGTGGCCAAATGGCCGACCCCGACCGCCGCAGCATCGAACTCGCCGGCGGCCTCGACGCCCCCATCGCCATCATCCCCACCGCCGCCGCACCAGACAACAACCACCGCCGCGCCGGCGAAAACGGCCGCCGCTGGTTCTCAAGTCTGGGCGCGACCAATGTCGAGGTCGTCCCTCTTATCGACCGCGATTCAGCTGCTGAAGAAAAGGTTGTGGAAAAAATCAGAGAGGCAAGTCTGATCTACCTACTCGGCGGATTCCCCGGCTATCTCTGCGAAACCCTGCGCAACACGCCCGCGTGGCAGGCCATGCTCGCGGCCCGCGCCGCTGGCGCCGTCCTGGCCGGAAGCAGCGCCGGCGCCATGGTACTCTGCGAACATCTCAACGACCCACGCGGCGAGGGCACCGCATCCGGCCTTGGACTCATCCCCGACGCCATCGTCCTGCCCCATCACAACACCTTTGGACAGGGCTGGGCCGACCGCCTGCGCGAACTGCTCCCAAACGCAACACTCGTCGGCATCGACGAAGAAACCGCCATGATCAGCGGTGACGAATCGCACACCTGGCGCGTCTACGGCGCCGGCGACGTAACCCTCTACCTGCCCGGCCACCCCCTCTCACACCCGCAACGCTACCTCGCCGGACAGGAGTTCCGCCTCCAACACTCAGACTGATTCAGGCCCTCGGACGCCCACCGCCACGACCAGCGAAGGGCCCCAGCCGGCGGGCCTCAAATGCGCAAAATACGAAAATCCTCAAACCGAATCCAGTGCTCCTCATCCGGCGGCCCGTTATAGCACTGAATACTGACCTCCTCACTTGCCGCCGCCGGCAGCTCCCCAGTCGCCGCCGTCCTGAACTCCGCTGCGCCCTCAGGACGGTACTGCGCCTCCCACGACTCAGCATCCACCACCAGTCGCAACCGCACACTCTGCGTCGGCATCGGCTTGCTGCCCGGAATGACAAACACCTCCCCGTCCACCAGCTCCTTGACCTCCTTGAAAACCGGCTCACCGTCCTGGTACCAGGTAATCCCCGCCTGTTCGTACTGCTGCGTCGGCGCAGTGTAATTGGAGATAGTCACCTCAATCGCGTACACGCCCGAGCAGCGGTCCGGCGCCGGCCGTACCAGCGCATTCCGCACCGTGCCCGCCACACCAGGCTCGACCACGATCTCCAGGCCCCCATCCCGTAACCGCCACCGCTCCGGATTCTCACGCACCCAAAACCAGTCAGCGTCCAATTCACCTTCAAACTGCTCGCTGAATATCACCTGTTGTTCGGACTTGCCCATTTACATTGCTCCTTTTGCACTGTATTCCCTGCCAGCCTGGCATCTGCTCGCCAGGCAGGACTGCTGCCTCTACCCTTCCCTGACCAAGGTTACTTCACGTACCACTAGGTTGGCATACTCTCCCACCAGCGGCGCCATCTGCCGCAGCCCAATCTTCCCTCCCCCCAGCACCGGTCCATAGCTGGCGCCATCGTCGCGCCAGGCGAAGATCGGCAGCTCGTTGATCGAAAACGCCACCTCCGCACCACACTTGACAACCTGAATCCGGTATGGGGGCGTTGCACCGGCAACCGGCGGAATTGGATCCGCGCCCTGCGCAACCATATGGAAGCCGTAACTCTTGCGCAAATTACAGGTGTGAAACGCCCGCTCCTCCGGCCAGCGCCGCCTGAAATAGGAAACATGCAACGCGTTGATGTCCCCATGGTGATACTGCTTGTACTCTCCCGTCCGCGCCGTCAAAGAAGAATCGAACAGGTCCTCCCCGTTGCGCCCTGTCGCCGCAAAGAACAGAATGCACAGACCCGGTTCCTTCACTGGCCAGAACTCCCATCCAATGCTTACATCCGCCGGAAACGTCTCCATACACCAGAACACGAAGTTCGACTTCTGGCCCTCCGCCGGATCGCGCAGGTTCTCCATCCGCAACCGTCCATTGGGAAAACTGATGCGCGCCTCCCCTTCCGTCCGGAACCCGGCCGTGTCAGATTCGGCCGCAAGCGGGTTACTGTAGATAGTATCCCCAAACTCGAACGAGCCCATGGCTATCCTTTCACGACTCTGTCGCTCTATACAGCAGTGCATCCTACGCGCCCAGAGAAAAAGTGTCAAAGCGCCAAACGGCCATCCAAAGCGGCAGGGCTGTACGACAAGCTGCAAACTATTTTTCGCGTAGTCATTTCAAGCCACCTTGTCCCTCTCTCCCCATGGCTCCCCCCGGCCTTCTGCAAGCCACTTGACATCACAATTCACAATCAGTATCCTTGTAACCGTATTTGGCCTCAAACAAATCACGATTAGATGTATCCGGCCCACGACCCTAGGAAAGGAAGTCCCAATGGCCCAGGAAATCCGCGAGTTCCGCGTCTCAAACGACGCCTTCAACGACCCCCCCGAACTCCAACGCCGCCTCGCCGACGAGGGCTACCTCTTCTTCAGACAGCTCCAGAACCCCGACAAAATGAGCGAGCTGCGCCGCGTCATGATGACCAAAATCCAGGAAATCGGCTGGCTCCTCCCCGACACCGACCCCTACGACGGTATCGCCGACACGACAAAGCAGTGTACCGAAGGCGATCGCGAATACGTCGACGGCTACAGTCAGGTCTACAAACTGGAACCCTTCCACCGCGCCGGCCACTGGCCCGAAGTTACAAGCATGATCGAAAAGATCATGGGCCGCCCAATCATGCCTCACCCCAATCAGATCGCCCGTCTCTGGTTCCCCAAGTACACCGAACATACCACCCCCATGCACCAGGACTTCGTCCACTTCCAGGGCAACTTCGAGACGCTTACAAGTTGGGCCCCCATCGGCGACTGCCCAATCGAGCTGGGTCCCCTCGCCGTCATTCCTCGATCTCACAAAGTCGGACGCGTGCTCGATCACCACTTCTCCCTGGGCGCCGGCGCCTTGGCCGTCGACGTCGAGGGCGAGGAAGAGATAGAACCGATCTGGCACTCCACCGACTACGATGTCGGCGACACACTTATCTTCCCCGCCCTCACCATTCATCAGGCCCTGCCCAACTACACCGAGGACCGGCTGCGGCTGTCGCTTGACAACCGTTACCAGGCCGTAGGCGACCTGATCGCCGAGCAGATGCTCACCCCCCACAGCCCCAGCGGGCTCGAATGGGAAGAGGTCTATGAAGACTGGGAATCCGACGAATACAAATACTACTGGAAAGACTACGACAATCCAGTCGTTGCCCGCGATCTGAGCTTCGGCGAAAAGGGCTTCGCAGAAGCCGTAGAACTGGCCCGAGCAGGCGACGAACACGCCGTATTCGCCCTGCAACGTACCATCAGATTCGATCCCGATTCCGAAGCCGCCCAGACCGCCAAGGAAGTGCTGTCCGAAGCCGGCATCGCTGCATAGGCCGAACCAAAAAGGCGGCGAACTCGCTCTCCCGGAAATGGCCTGCTTTTCGCGCCCGTCTCGCCACCTTGCGCCAACAACCACTGTTCCACACGACTAAAGTCCAACCTGAAGGAGGTGTAGACGCAAGGTCCTGTTCATCCTGATTACGGTGCCATCCGAGGCCCGTACCACTTCCTGATCTATCTATAATCAAGGACAAGGAGAAGAGGCAGAAAATGACTGGCAACGGACTGAGTAGACGAAGCTTTTTGAAGGCCTCCGCCGGCGCAGTCGGCGTCGGTTTGATGGCCGCCTGCGCTGCGCCCGGCGCACCAGCCGGTGAAGAGATGGCTGAAGAATCAGGCGGCGAATCGGCAGCGATGGACAGGGTGGATGTCCACTGTACCCTCGGCCTCCTCCACCCCACCGAGTGGACCACCCGCTCTGCCGAACACCCCTTGGTCGGCAACGCAGCACGCATTCTCGCTGAGCGCTTTGAAGAAATCAACCCGGACATCGCCATCGTTTTCGACGAAGCCGGGGATGACGCCTGGCTCACCGCCGCTGTAAGCTCCGGTGAATCCCCCGACCTGATGGCACGCCTGGACCTCGTGCAACGCGGCTGGTGCGTCCCCATCGATGACTGGCTCGACGCCCCCAGCCCCTACGCAATCCAATACGACACCTGGTCCGAAAGCTTCTATCCTTCCATGATGGAGTCCTTGACCTGGTCTGACGGCCTCGACTACTGCGCCCCCATCCGCGCTATCTGGCCATACCTCGAAGTCGGACTCGCCTGCAACATGGAGATCTTCAACGAGCACGGACTCACCCCGCCTGCCACCTGGACCGAACAGATGGAGGTCTCCCAGGCCCTTAAGCAAGCCGGCCTTGGCCTCTCCCCCTGGCCCCGCGAAGGCGAGACCGGCAACTGCTGGCCCCTTGCCCTCCAGATCCTCCCCCCCATGATGCAGGAAGTCTGCATCGATATGGACGCCGACAATGATTTCTTTGTCGGCATCGAAGAAGCTCTGCCCGCACACAAGGCCGAGCTGATCGGCCCCTACACGCCCATCTACCAGCGCGCTTGGGACGAAATGTACGCCCTCGCGCTGACCTGGGTGGACGGCTTCAACACCACCGATCTCGACCTCCTCTGGCGCGAAGGCTCGGTCGGCATGCAGTACCGGGCCACTTGGGAATTCGCTACCTTGGCCAACGACCCCAACGTGGACTTCGAGCGCACCTTCGTTCCCTCGCCAATGCCCGCCGCTGCCGATATCCCACCCACCGTCAGCATGCCTGGCGCAGTCGACCCCAATGACTATACGGCCGGCGACGGTAATGTGCCCGGCGAACACGTGCAGGCCATTCGCGGCCCGCAGGACGTTATGCTCAAGTCCTCAACCGAGATGCGCGGCAACCGTGACCAGGTCATCAACTGGTGGCAGTTCATCACCGAGCCCGAGAACAACGCCTTCCTCAACAACGAAAATCAGCAGTATATCCCGTCTGCCAGGGATGCCAAGCTCGGACCGTTGTGGTCCACCATCGGCGGATACAAACTTCCCCTCTACACCTACACCATCGCCTGGTGGGGCATGGGGCTCCTGTGGGACTGGGACTACTTCACCGAGTGGCGGCGCATCTTCGTCGCCTGGGTGATCGGCGACATGGACAGAGCCGAATTCTTCGAGCGCCAGCAGCGCTCCTGGGATGAAGGCGTCGCCCGCTACGAAGCCCTGCTCGCCGACCAGGAAGCAGATAGCTAAAGATTTCGCTTTCTTGGTGAGCGGACTGCGGCCCTTCACGCCCGTCCGCTCACCACACTTCCTCCTCCTGCTGCCGCAAATATGCTACGCAAAATCCGTTTGGCCGCAGTCGGCCTGCTCCTCCTGATACTCGCTCTTCTTGCCGCGGACTTCATCCTTTCATTGGTGCGGCTCAACAATGTGTTGATTGAGGGCGAGTTCAACAAGGAAAAGGTCGTCTCAGATGGTGAAGACTCGATTATTCTCACCGTCCGCGTCACCGAAAACGGGAAACCGCGAGTGAATGACACCCTCCAGGCTTGGCTGCAACCCGGCAATGGCCTCATGATCCCGGAGTGGTCCTACACCGACGAAAACGGCGAAGTCGAAATCACCTTTACCCCCAATCCGGCTACGGCCTACGACCTCAAGACGGACTCAATTATCAACGTCATCGATATCAACATCGGGCGCTGGCTCGAAGTAGACAAGAGCTTCTCCATTGAAGTGCCAGTCGAGATCCCTCTTTCTTCAGACTGAATCTGGGCGCGCCAACGGGAAACTCCGGCTGCTGGCTGCGGCCTTAATCATGGACGTAAACTCAGCTCAGTCTGAAAAAGCGATCCTGGATTTCCTCGTGGATTCGAGGTCCTGCTGTTGGAGAAGTTCAGGGAGATAGCATGACAGAAGGTACAGGAACTGTACAACAGGGCAGTGCCGCCGAAGCCAGCAAAAGGATTCCCACCAGGTCGAGGGAGCTCTCTACCTGGCAGGCAATGCGCCGCTCCTGGCAGGCCTACGCCCTGCTTGCCCCCATCTTCATCCTCCTCTTAATCTTCAACTACTACCCTCCTATCCTCGGCCTCCTGCGCGCCTTCTACCGCTGGCGACCCGGCGTCGAAGCCAGCTTCGTCGGCCTCCAGCATTTTGGCGTCTACTTCACCTCCCCCGAAACGGGCCGTGAACTCCTCAATATGTTCAAACTGCTCGCCTTCTTCTTTTTCTCAGGCGCAGTCGTCCCCTTCATCATGGCCGTTCTCATCTTCCGCATCCGAGACACCGAGTCCAAGGAGCTCTATCGCCTCTTTCTCATCATCCCCATGCTCGTCCCGCTCATCGTCGTCATTCTCCTCTGGAAACAGATCTACGACCCCAACCTCGGCGTCATTAACGGCCTGCTGGAACAGTTCGGGCTCGGATTCCTGGCACGCAACTGGCTTGGCGACACCGCCACCGCCCTTTACTCGATTATGTTTATGGGCTTCCCCTGGGTGTCAGGCGTCGGCACCCTCATCTATCTGGGAGGACTGGGCCAGATTTCCGAATCAATCTTTGACGCCTGCGAAGTCGATGGCTGCACCGGCCTCCGCCGCACCCTGCAGATCGATCTGCCTCTCGTACTGGGCCAGGTGCGCCTCATGACGATTCTCGCCGTCATCGCCGGCGTCACCTCATTTCAGCAGATCCTGGTGCTGACCGACGGCGGACCCGGTTTTGCCACCATGGTGCCGGGCCTGACCATGTTCCACAAGGCCTTCCGCACACAGCAGTTCGGCTACGCCGCTTCCATCGGCATGGTACTGTTTGTCATTACCTTCGCCGTGACCCTGGCGGTCAACCGCACTGTCCATCCCGCCGTGGAAGACGTCCGTCACTAGCGCTCCCTGAGAAAGCAAAGGCACTGCAAGGAGATCCGCAATTGAGCACCACAACCTCCACCCAGGCCGCACCGCCCACCAGGCGGCCTCTCCGGTACTACCAGATCGGATCGCACCTGTTCATCGCCGTGATGCTGCTGCTCTCTCTGATCCCCACCTACCTCCTGATCACCTGGTCCTTCAAGAACGGCCTCCAATACCGTTGGGAACGATGGGCCATCAGCTTCCCGCTGCGCTGGCGCAACTATGTCGCCGCCTGGGACATCGTCGGCGACTACATGATCAACACCATTATCGTTGCCATCTTCGGCCTCATGGGAATGCTGCTGCTCTCGCTCATCGGCGGCTACGTCTTCGCCCGCATGGACTTTCCCTTCCGCGAAATGCTCTACTACGCCATCATCGCCCTCCTGATGGTCCCCTGGGTTCTCTCCTTCATCCCCGCCTACATGGTCTACGTGCGCCTCGGCCTGCTGAACAACCGCTTGGCTTTGATTATCCCCGAGCTGGCAGGCGGCCCCATCTTCGGCATCTTCCTCATGCGCGCCTTCATCGCCGGCATCCCGGAGGAGCTCTTCGAATCCGCCCGTTGTGACGGCGCCGGCGTCTTCGACCTCATCGGCCGTATCACCCTGCCGCTGTCACTGCCCGGGCTCGCCACCCTCGCCGTCCTCAACTTCATCGGCGTCTGGAACTCCTTCCTCTGGCCGCTGGTAATGATCCAGGACGACGAAAAACAAATGATCGCGGTCGGTCTCTACAAGCTGGCCCGGTCCGCAACCTCTGGCGGTGTCCCCGGCTGGACCAGCCAGGACTTCAGCGTTTGGGGCCCCCTCTATGCCGGCTACGTGATCGCTTCACTCCCCCTCGTTCTCCTGTTCATCGTCCTCGGTAAATTCTACGTCGAAGGCCTGGTCGACTCCGGCCTTAAGGTCTGACACAATCCCGATACTTCCCAGCAGCGACGCGAACTTCTGGTCGCGAACTGCCCGCCGCTGCAAACCTGTCAGGAAAGCCAACTAAAATGACAATCCCAACCCAGTCCATGTATTTCAAATCCAAAGGCGTCGACGCCCACTGGGATACCTGGATGTTCTACCACGAGGGCGCCTTCTATCTCTTCTACCTCATCACCGAATACAGCCCCGGCGAAGGCTTCGGCCTCGCCACCTCCCCCGACGGCGTAACCTGGACCGACCACGGCTGGGCCATCAAAGCCTCCGACAAAATGGTCACCTACCTCGGCACCGGCGCCGTCTGGAAATCACCCGACTTCGACAGCAGCGGCCGCTTCATCTGCAACTACTCCGAATGGCGCGTCGAAGAGGACGGCCGCCAGACCCAGAACATCTTCTTCGCCTGGAGCGAAGACCTCATGAACTGGACCAAATTCGGCGATGACCACATTTTCAAAGTCGACACACGCTACTACGAGCAGCACGGCCGCTGGGACTGCATCTTCCCCCTACCCCGCCCCGAGGGCGGCTACTACGGCTACTGGACCGCCACGCCCAAAGACGCCGTCGGCTTCGGCTTCGGCCGCAGCGAGGACGGCGTCCACTGGGAGGCCCTCCCCTCCCCCGAGCTCGTCTGGGAGGGCGCCGACCCGCCCCACAGCATGGAAGCCGGCGCGGTCGCCGAGTTCAACGGCAAATACTACGCCATCGTCGGCCAGGGCTCCAGGACCATGAAGACCATGATCGCCGACAACCCCGCCGGCCCCTACACCGTCGCCCCCGCCAACTACGCTCTCCTCGAAAACTCCGGCGAGCACAAGCACACATACTTCGCCCGCTTCCTCCGCACACCCGACGCCATCCTAGTCAACCATCACGCCGTAACCCGCTTCCAGCTCGACACCGGCCGCGACATCTGCTATTGGGCGCCCCTCAAAAGAGCCTTCGTCGACGACGCCGGCACCCTCTGGTTCGGCTACTGGCAAGGCAACGAAGCCCTCAAGAAAAACCCCGTCTCCACGCAATTCGCCGCCGCCAGCGAACGCGTCCAAATGGCAGACGAATTGGTAGACACCGCAGGTGGTGTAGTAATCGAAGGCAGCGTCACGCTCCCCGCAGCCGACCTGCCCGAACCGCACTGGCCCGGCCTCTACATTGAATATGAATCCGGCCAGGGCAGTTACATTCAGGTGGGAGCCGCGGGCCTCACCCATTTCGGTCTGATGTCAGAGGTTGATGACAATTCCAGTCGAGAGGACGTCATGGTCCGCGACTGGCCGTTCGCCAGCACAGTCCGATTCCGAACGCTGCTAAAGGAATCAGTCCTCGAATTCTATCTTGACGACCTCCTGATTCAGTCCTACAGCTTGCCGGCGGAGGCCACCGGCCGCATCGGCCTCCTGAACCAGACAGGTCTGATGCAAGACGTCCAGATCTGGAACGCCGTCTGAAAAAATCAGACGGCGCTTCGCAGGACCTGCATCTCTATGCCCACATGACTTCCCTGATAAGATCATACCCATGACACTTGTCCTGACACCCGACCAATGTGCCTTCTATGAAGCTAAAGGCTACCTCCACGCCCCCGCAGTCATCCCACATGACCTGCTTGCCCTCATGCAAACAGTCCTCTCCCGCTGGGCAGACGACACCATCAACGCCTGGCAGTCCGAAGGCCTAATCGGCGACCCCCGCCCAGACCTCGACCTCCAGCACCGACTCGCCCACCTCTGGGAAGCCGCCGGCAGGCCCCAATACATCCGCAGCCCCCGCCGCGACCTCGTCAGCCGCGAAATGTTCGACATCCTCCTCCACCCCGCCCTCCTCGCCCTCGCGCAGGACCTCCTCACCACATCCGAAATCTCCGTCCACGGCATCTTCAACGCCCGTCCCAAGCTCCCCGACCAGATCTGGACTCAGACCCCCTGGCACCAGGACGCCCAATACTATCGCGACGCCGAACAGGTGCACGTAACCTCAATCTGGATGCCCATTCAGCCCGTCACCGAGCACAACAGCTGCCTGCAGGTCGCCCCCGGCCTCCACCGCGGACCCCTCCACGAAGGCTGGAACGACCCGGAAACCGGCTTCCTCGGCCTCGCGCCCGAAGTGCGCGATGCCCTGAAGGGCGTATCGGTCGAAATGGAACCCGGCGACGCCCTCTGCTTCACCCAGATCACCCCCCACCGCGCCCTCCCCAACCGCTCCAACCAGGTCCGCTGGTCCATCGACGTCCGCTACGAACCCACCGCCCAGGCCACCGCTGCCGGCCAAAAGCAGGGCTTCGTCGCCCACAGCCCTGACGACCCTAGTGCCGTTCCCACCTATGAGCAATGGCTGAAAAAGTGGGAGGAGATCCCTTCGGGAAGCTACTGACCGAGCGTTTCTCTATCCTCGGCTAGGGCGGTATAATTCCACGAAACCGACCGACCGCCACTGCCCGCGCTTGCAGGAAGCCACACCACCCGGACCCGCCACCATGAGCCTGACACCGACCGAACTCGCCAAATTCCACCGCCAAGGCTACCTCGTCAAGCCCGGCCTCTACTCAGCGGCCGACCTCGAGCCCCTTCAGGACTCCCTCACCGAAATCATCGATCAAAGTGCCCGCGACCTCCAGGCACAAGGCAAACTGACCGACATCCACGCCGATAAACCCTTCGGCCGCCGCCTGTCCAGCATCTACCTTGAAAACAAAGAAGCCGGCGAAGAGATAACCAGAATCGTTATGGGCAAAGGCGGCGGAGGCTACAACGGCTCTGCCATGCTGCAAACCATTCGCCACCCGGCTCTGCTCTCCTGTATCGAAAGCCTGATCGGCCCCGATATCGTCGGCTCATCCGTCTACCGCATCCGACCCAAACTGCCCGGCTGGGACCGCGGCGAAGTCCCATGGCACCAGGACGCCGGCTACACCCTCGCCCACTGCGACCGCCATCTCATCGTCACCTGCTGGGTCCCTCTCGTCGACGCCACCCTCGAAAACGGCTGCCTCCACGTCATCCCAACCGTGCACAAGACCGGCATCCTCCGCCACTACACCGGCGGCCACGCCGGCTTCCTCGAAGTCCCGGACGAAGAGTTGCCCACAGTCGAACCGGTCCCCGTCCCCATGAAGGCCGGCGACGCCCTCCTCCTCACCAACCTCACCCCCCACGCCTCCTTCGAAAACCAGACCAACCAGGTCCGCTGGAGCATCGACCTGCGCTACCAGAGCGCTAACGTACCCAACAACGTCGAAGAAGAACCCGCCGCCTACACGCCCGAACGCGACCCCGTCACCATGGCCTGCTACCCCCCCGAAGCCGACTTCGTAATCCGCGATCCAAGCGACCCCTCCCGCGAAGTCCACTCCGCCGACCAGTTCCGGCAACTCCGCCAGCGCTACGAAACATCCCGCCCCGACGCCCCCGGCCGCGGCTGGACTCCCCTCCAGGAGCGCTGACACAACTCAGTAAGAAATGGCACAACCAGTCCACCCATCAACCCGAACCCAATACCCGGTCCGATAGGGCCCCGAAATATTAGGACTCGCTGATGTCTGTCAGAAAAGCCATCTGCGGGAGCAAACTGCTTTCCGACGAAGGACTACGCAGCCAGGCAGAAAATCCCCGACGCCCCTTCGGTGTTCTCCGTGACGCTTCGCCTGACTACACAGATCAAAGAAAGGCGTTCTCCGCGCCCCTCAGCGTCCTCCGCGGACAAAAGAGGTGTTCTTCGCGGCTCTTCGCGTTCCTTCGCGGATCAGGGAAACGTGTACTCCGCGTCCTCCGCGGACAGCAAGAGATGATCTTCGAGCCCCTTCACGCCCCTTCGCGTAACTTTGCGGATTAAAGAAAGGGATTTATATACTTGACGGCCCAAATTACTGAAAACGGGTGTATCCCAAAATGGGGGTGAGATATACTGAGAGTGAGCGAGGGAGAGCGGTGAGATAGAGAAAGGGAAGGAAGGGAATGGGACGGAAACGGAGTCAGGGGGAGTTTGAGGGTTCGGCGGGGGAGATGCACAATATACTTGACGGCCCAAAATGCTTATGGTAGATTAAGGATATGATTCAAGGTGCGGCGCTGTCAAGGCCATACCCAGTCATGTGTGAAGTTGGGACGATGTCGATGATTAGCTGCCACCGGCTCCGGTCGATGAGCGCAAGCAAAGTCACGTCATCGAACCCAATGGAGGAGCCACATGACTGCAAAGAAAGACAACGGCACGATCAGCACCTTTGAATTCTTCGCGAAATTCCCCAACGAGCGGGCCGACATAAAGTACATCGAAAGCCGTCGATGGCCTGACGGTATTCGTTGCCCGCACTGTGGTAGTGACCGAACCTCTCGTCAACGCAAATACCAGTACCATCGGTGCAAAGACAAAGGCTGCCGCAAGAGATTCACTGTCAGGATCGGCACAATCTTTGAAGATTCTCCTATACCTCTGCACTGACCTGCCCCCGACTTTTGTACCACCCGTTATGTTAGTCCGGCAAGCACGGGGACAGGGTCGGCCGGCAAGAGGGCCTCAAGCGCCGGCGGCCGGTAGCCCAGAGAGCTGTGCCGATATAGATGCCGGAGCCGATGACGGCCTTCTGATCCGAGTTGGGCACCGGGAAGCTCACGGCGTAGCCGAACTTCGGCGAACCGGTCTCCTCGTCTCCTTCAATGGCCGGGTTATCGTAGTGATATCGCAGAAAACTCTTACCGTCGCGCCGTGCGACGCCAATCAGCAACTCCGCGAACCTCACCCCCTTGGAGTCCGTCCTCGTCATGTCCGTGGTTTGGCCTTCGCGAAAGGGCTCGGACCCGTGAAACAGGGTGACGCCACCGCCACTCACGACATACAGGTATATGGAACCTGCCTTCCAGTCCCCTCCTTCCACCCGGAGGGCGTTTCTGACACTGACGAAGGAGCTATCGCCTGCGGACTTGACGGCCTCCTGAAAGATCTTGGCCGCCGCTTCCACAAAGGCGATGAGGGTCTCGCGGTCCACGACTTCCGAAGCGGTGACCTCAGGCTTCGGAAGATCCGCGATCTGGATTTGGACATGGGAAACGTCCTGCGAGTAGCCACCGACCAGCACGAATCGTGATCCGGTGACCCCGGCGATGTATTCGACAGCGTATGCCGTCTTCAACCCATCGTCGTAGTATTCGACGAAACCCCCGCCTTGGGCAGCGGCCGCGAAGAGTTCCTTGACAACCTTTGTTCCGCGTTCGTCTTCGACGCCGATCAGGTTCTTGTCTTCCGCGTCTCGGTCGTTCCCGTGAGTGAACACGTCTCCGTTCTTGAAGAAGAGGATGAGGAACGTCGAGCCGGATTTCCAGTCGCCCTCCATTTTCAGCCTCTCCCTGAGCTTCGCTGCTTCGTTCAAGTCTGAGATCGCCTCGATATGCGCCTTCGCGCCGAGGACGAAGGCCTTGAGACTTTCGGGGTCCGTCACCTGGGCGGCGGTTACCTTGCCTATTGCGGCCTCACTGTCGCTGATCGGAGCTATCGGCTGGCAGGCCGCCAAGGCTATCCCTAACGACGCGACAATTGCGTTCTTGACAAATGATCGTCGGGAAAATGTATAATTGCCGTCGCTTTTGTTCGTCATTTCTCCTCCTCCTTCATCGCCTACGTTGGACGAAAGTTCAGATTCACTAACTAGCGGCGCAGTGACAATCCCCAGCCCATCAACGACCTCAGCCAGTTTTCCCATGATTTGCCCCATCTCAGTCATCTCCGCCCTGCTCTCTCTCCCCTCCTGAATCAGCAGGGAAAGATTGCGCTCCATGCGTGCTTCCCATTCCGGCTTTTTCTTCTTCATCATTCCTCCTCCTCATCCCGCATGGGAGTCTTGCCCAGGCCCACGAACGCACGCGAGCAAACCACCAGAACAGCAGCCATCAGGAACACGAGATCAGTGGGCGTCAATAGAGCACCTCTATCCCGTAGGCGTCAAGGCTGCAACCGTTCCACCATTCCAGAACATTCGCCCCTGCGCCGGATGAAGCGCGAATCAGGTATTGAATCAGCACCCCTCCAGATTCATGAATCCACACACTGGTAACCTTGATCTCCATCGGCGTCCCTCTTTCGGAGGATAAGGAATCCCACGTTTCGGATCGCATGTGCATCACATTTGTCGTGCTGACATTTGGTCACTCTGTTCCACGCACCTTATAGGCAGTAAAGATGGCTGACGCTCCTGCTATGAACGCCCAATAGGGAAGGAGGAGAAGGATGACCGCTTGAGTAACAAGCGGATTGAAAATCACGGCCACGCCGAATATGGTGTAAAAGATACCCAGGACAGTTCCTCCCCAATGTCGTCTCTTATTGCTTCCAGAAAAGATATGGATTACGCCGACTACAACGGCGGCAAAACCCATGATGAAGGTCAAATATGTACCAACTAACAGACCACTTACTATGGGGTGCCCCAAGACGAAGAATCCTGCTGCCATGCTGACAACCGCACTGACGATCATCCATATCCGGGAACCCTCTGGGCGACCGACAAACCCCTCAAAAAGATCGAAGATGCCCCCAACAAGCCAATAGGCTCCTAGAAATTGAATTACGCCCAGCAAAGTAGCACCACGTCCCCAGGCAAACATCATCAGGCCAAAAATGACAAGAAGAATGCCGCGTACCAGCGGCATCCACCAGAGCGTGGCCGTTGATACCAACGGTTCCTTAGTCTCCATGATACGTCCCCTCCGATAGGCCCCAAATGGAGAGCCACTTTGTTAAGGGGTCTGGGAAGTAAAACACGGCAACCTGCCGTTCCACAGGTGGTTGTATGCGTTGGGCTTGCCAGCCTTCGTCCACCCAGGTACACGCGTTGGGTTGCGCACAGCAGGTTGGCCGGGTCGAGGAATCAGGACTACGATTCAATTCGGAAATAAATGCGTAGCCCAAGTCGCCTCATTGCAATAATCTGGTACGTAAGTTTTTCAGATCCCTTAAATTCATCTCACTGTGTTCGAGGTTGATTTGTCTTTCAGTGAATTGGTTACCTTCCTTGTCACTGAGTCCTGCCTGATTCCAAATCATGGCGATATAGCCCAATACAGCATTTCCTTTTGACAACGCTCGGACAATCTTGCTCCATCTCTCCGTTTGGTTTTCGTGCCTTCCTTTAGCCTGAATGTCGCTATTCAGAGAGTCGTGTAGAGCAATGTGGCGGCAATTGCCGAGACAACCAACCACACAGGGAGACCGAGTCAATACGGCAAATTATTCGTTTTCGCGGCATTCGTCCTTTTCTCTTTGCATGGCAAGTCAACCATTGTCTGCCAATGCAGTCCACTGGCACCATTGCGAAAGCGGCAAATTGAGTCTCAGTCCTTTTGGTTTTCCCCTCATACACATTCAACCAAGCATTGTCTCCATTCGGAGATCGCCCGACTTGCTGCAGGGAGTTGAAACGGACAAAGTGAGATCGTTACCCCACATGAGATAGCTCGAACTTGCAGATTTGCAGTATAGTCCCCAAAATGACCTTTCTTAGGGCACTGAATTCAGTTTCTTCAATTCTAGTGCAATTCTGGTGACAATACTGTAACGAAGAGCGTTTCTTGATAACAGTTTGATATCAGTTTTCGTGAATAGGTCCTTCCAGATGTCGGCTCCAACTGGATCGCACCAGTTCCTACTTTGCTAACCATCGGAACGCATTCAGACGTGCTTGCCCGTCCATGCCACGAGTCAAAGGGAAATAGCCAAGTGACAATTGTCGAAGGCCGCAAAAGAGAAATGGAACTGTTGCAAAGTCAACTGACTAAGCTCAGGGAAACAGTTATTCGCATCAACGAAAATATTGACTTAGGCTGTGTTCTCCAGGAAGTGGTCAACAGTGCACAGGCATTAATGCTAGCTCGCTACGGTGTAATTGCAATTCTGGAGGATAAGCCTCGCGATTACAGGGTCAACTGGTCGCCTGTAAGCAAGGAGTTCCCTACATGGGCAGACCCTTCGGGCAATGCTTTCCCAAAGACTTCCTCCTGCATCATTTCAGGCCTGAACCCAAGTGAGCGCTACAAAGTGCGTGTACGAGCCCGCTATAGCGGCTACTCCGGGGATTGGAGCAATTTAGCCGAAACTGTCGTAGCGTCGGCTGAGGCTGAAACTACCGCTGCAAACATGGGAGTCTCCCCGCCCACGCCGACAGATTCACCACGCTTTAGGGCAGTCGGCGCGGTGAACTTGGAAAGTAAACAGCCTGGAGAACTTACGATGTCGTGGGACGCGCCAGACGATTCGGGGCAGCCACATGATTTCATCACTACCGGGCTAAGTGTTGCAGAGAAACAGAGACTGGAAGAGACGCCGGGAAGAATGCCGTTCTTTGCATACCTTTGTAGGCTATACGAGCCGTTAAATATTCCCGACTTTTACAATCACAATAAGGTAAAGGGCCTCCCCGATTTTCGTCCTTTTCCTATGAGTTCCTTTCTGGCCGCGCCGATTCGTCACCAGGGGGTATCCTTTGGCAGCATCTGTTTGGCCAAGGAAAAAGGGGGGCAAGAATTCAGCCAGGAGGACGAAAAGAATCTTGCGGCATTAACCTCCCTGGCTGCGGTGGCAATCGCAAATTCGCGGCAGTACAGGAGCGAACATCTCGCGAGCGACGAACTGAATGAGATGATAGATACGTCGCCAGTTGGTGTGGGTGTCTTTAACGTCCTGTCGGGAGACCCAAGATCGTTAAATCGAGAAGCAATGAGAATCATTCGGGGCCTCGACCTGTCGAATGGCTCTTTGGCTGAAATACTGAAAGTCTTGTCCGTCCGCTGGGCCGATGGACAAGAAATGTCGCTGAAGGAGTTTGTTTTTGCGCTATGTCAGCGCGACGGCAAGACGCTGAGGACTGAGGAGTTAGTACTGTCTGTTCCAAACGGTCATTCGAATACTGTTTTGGTAAACGCATCCCCAATAAGCTTGCAAAATGGGGTGGCTATGTCTCTAGTTGTCACCATACAGGACATGACCCCGCTGGAGGAGTTTGAGAAGCATCGGGCCGAATTTCTGGGAATGGTGAGCCACGAACTGTGGACGCCGCTGAGTTCGATCAAAGGTTCGGCTGTAACTTTGCGAGAATCACTGAATTCTCTGGACCCCGCCGAAATTGTCCAGTTTATCCGTGTCATCGAAATTCAGGCCAACCGGATGCGCGATCTGATCAGCCACCTTCTGGACGTTGCGCGGATCGAGACGGGTTCCCTTTCCGTAACTCCCGAGCCGGCGGACGTGGTCGTCCTGATAGATGAGGCCAGGAATTCATTTCTGAGTGGGGGCGGACGGGACTTAGTGACTGTCGACCTTGAGACGAACCTGCCTTTGGTGATGGCGGACAAACGACGCGTAGTTCAAGTTCTGGACAACCTGCTTTCCAACGCAGAAAAGTACTCGCACGAATCATCGGGCATCAGGGTGAGCGTAGCGCTGGATGGCGGCTACATCGCGTTTTCCGTGGCTGACAAAGGCGTAGGGGTGCCGCCAGAACGAATCCCTCATCTGTTCCGAAAGTTCACTCGCATTAGCAACGAAAGGGAAGATCGGGAAATTGAAGGCTCTGGTCTGGGCCTCGCCATCTGCAAAGGGATCGTGGAAGCCCACGGCGGCCGGATCTGGGCCGAAAGTGGTGGACTGGGTATGGGAACACGATTTACCTTTACACTGCCCGTCGTCAATGAGGAAATTGGTGACTCGGCAACAGGAGATTCTCTGTACGCAAGAGAAACTATGCATTCAGGTACAGAGCCGTTGCGGATTCTCGCGGTGGATGACGATCCGCGGTCACTTCGGTACGTGCGGAATATCCTCTCCAAGGCGGGCTATGTTCCCATAGTGACAGGTAACCCCGAAGAAGTTCTCAACTTAGTTAAGTCCGACCAGCCACATCTGGTATTGTTGGACCTGATGTTGCCGGGTAGTGACGGCATCGAGTTGATGAAGAGAATTCTGGCCGTCACTGAAGTGCCGGTCTTGTTCCTGTCGGCCTACGGCAGAGACGAGACAATCGCTATTGCCTTGGAGTCTGGAGCTGCCGATTACATTGTAAAGCCCTTTTCCCAGACCGAATTGGTTGCCAGGGTCAGGGCGGCCTTGCGTCGGCAACTGGTGCCAGTTCAGAAGGAACCTACAGGGTCCTATGTGCTGGGTGAACTTATCGTTGACTACGCCGAACGTACGGTAAGCATCGCGGGACGCCCCATTGACTTGACTGTCACCGAATACAATCTTCTATATTTGCTATCGACTCGTGCCGGGCGAGTGCTAACCCATACTGAATTATTGCAGAAGGTTTGGAATATGAGACCCGGCAGTGACAGGAGCGTTATACGCACCAATATAGGAAGACTCCGCCGCAAGTTGGGAGACGAAGCGGACAATCCAACGTATGTATTCGCTGTGCCTCGTGTGGGCTACCGCATGCCGAAAGGGTGAGCCAAAGAAATGACAATACGCTAATGGAATAACGAAGACTTCCAGATAGAACTCATGCAGAGTGAAGAATGTGGTTCCTCTTACATTGTGGTGGAAAATTGAGACCGTAACAGTCCCAAGGCTAATCGCGGAACAGAAGAAGCCGTAACGAGTTCACTTCTTTGAGGCCCTCTTGCCTGCCGACCCAGTCCCCGTACTTGTCGGACTAACATAACGAGTGGTACAAACGTCGGGGGCAGGTCGGCGCCCCTTCGCTTAACTTCGCGGATCAAAGAAAGGTGTTCTCCGCGTCCCTCCGCGTCCTCCGCGGACAGCAAAAGGTGTTCTCCGCGCCTCTTCGAGTAACTTCGCGGATCGATCAGTTATTCCTGTTCCTCGAGTCAGCGGAGGAACATCCCAAACAGGCCCACACCCTTGCCGCGACACCTAATCCGTATGGGAGCCAGACCCACCCTCCGGATCAGACTCCGCACTTTCCTGCCCCTGCCCTCCCCGCAGCCGCGCCAGACTCAGCAATCTATCGAACTCCGTCTGAAATGCAGAAATAATGGTATCCGGATCCGGCGCCAGCCCCCGATCGGTAATCAGCCCGATATTCACCTGCCCCGCGTAGCTGAATATGCTGATACCCACACCGATGGAACCGGACTGCGGCACCCAGAAAACAATTGTGTCGAGAAGTTTGCCGGCAAAGTAGAGTTTCTGCGACGGGCCAGGCACATTTGTCAAGACCACACTCACTTTGTCGGCATAGTAGCCGCGTACGCCCTTGGCAATTCTGTCCGACACAACACCTAGGCCGGCGATAGCCTGATAAGTCACCAAGGCTTCAGGCGACCGTTTGATGGCATCCATGCTGCGTTTCGTAGCAAATAAGCGATCCATGGGATCGGCGATGCCGATGGGCAGGGGAAGATAGACGAGAGCGAACCGGTTTGTCAGCTTCGTATCATCGGGCGCCCGGATATCCACCGGGACCATCGCCCGAATCTCCTTACCATCCGGATCGTCGCCGCGAGTTTCGACATACCTGCGCAGAGCGCCGGCCATCGCCGCGACCAGAACATCATTTACCGTTGCCCCCACTGCATTCTTCACGAACTTTACATCATCCAGGGGAATACCCTTGGACCAGGCGACCGCTTTCCCAACCCCGACCTCACCCTTGAAAGCTGTCTTGTCGTCGGTCGTCATGAGCGCAAGCTTGGCCAACACAGCGACGAGCCTACCAGCCATCTGTCCGCCCCTTACCGCCAGGGACAGCAGATTCCTGCGATTCCCAGCCCTCCTGCCGCCTTCCGGCAGCTTCGCTGCCTCCGGGGAGGCGCCGACCTGGTTCGGCGCGCGTAGAGAACTCCTGTCTCGGGTCGGCCCGGCGTCAGGCCCTGGTATTGGGCCCGCCCCCTCGGCAGACCCGTCAGTTAGGCCGAGCAGCACTCTTACCAATGCCGAGCCGTCTCCGATACAGTGGTGAATACGCCCGAAGAAGACGCTGCCGCCCCCATAACCCTCGATGAGAGTGAACCTCCACAGAGGTAGATTCATATCGAGCGAAGTGGAGAGCAGCCGGGCTACGGTTTCGTTGAGCGTTTTCGTATCCCCGGGCGAAGGCAGGACGATGCGCCCAACATGCGCCCGCAGGTCGAACTCCGGATCGGTCTCCCAATACGAACGGCTCCTGAAGGTGCCTCGAAACGCTACCACGCGCTGGCGAAAGCGTTCGTGAATCAGAAGCCGCTCCTCCAGCACAGCCAGCACATCCTCATACTGCAGCGCCTGCCTGAAGAACCAGAAGCCGTTGATCACCATCGGATTCGTTGGATCGTCCATTAGTAGCCAGGCTCGATCCACGCTGGACATCGGCTCGCGTCCGGCCATCGGAATGCTCCCCGCAGGCTCAGTGATTTGCTCCATAGGGTACCTTAGCTTGTGGTCCAGTTCTGGGGCCAAGCTCAATTTGCGGTAGCAAAGAGCTGATTCGATAAGCGCCGCGCACCGGCACGAAGAGCACCCCACACGCCTTCGGTGTTCTTCGCGCCCCTTCGCGGATCGACCGATTCTGTTTTTTTCAATATTCAAGCGAGAAACAGCCCTGAGAGGCCCGAAGGCTTGCCGTTCTTGTTGTATTCTGAGCGATCTACCCAATATGTCAAGGGAACCCAATGTGAATCCCCCCAGACACTAGGACTTCCCCGCAGGTTACCTGGCGGAATCGCGCCAGCATCGCCTGCCTCTACGCAGTGAGCAAGAAAAGCGGGTCTTCATATGTAACACACACTAAGAGGGGGTCTTGCGAAGAAGCCCGGGCCTACAGGCGGGACCGGCTATAGCGCCTACAATCCTTCATGAATCAACACTTGTGTGCCAGGGTTGACGTCCGTGCTGAACATCCAGCCGTCATCGCTGTCGTCGTACATGTATGGAGACGCCCAACTGAAGAGCCACTCGGCATCCTCTTCGGTCATGTTGATGCATCCGCGGCTCATGGGCGTTCCGAAATTGCTGTGCCAGTACGTGCCATGAAAGGCGTAGTCCTCGTAAAAATACTGGACATTCTTGACCTCCGTCACATGGTAGGAGTCGCCGGCCGCACGGCTGCCGCCCCGCATGTCTTGCATGGCGATCTTGACCCAGATGCGGAACGTCCCGGTGATAGTGGGGTTGTCGCCGAATCCGGATGAAATGACGAACACCTTAACCGGTCTGGCTCCCTCATAGGCGATTGCCAACTGTTCGTTGAGGTCGACCTCGACCCAGCGTTCGGTAAACGTAGGGTAGAGGGCCCGGTCAAGCCTTTGCCCCATGCCTTCCAGGAGTTCGAGCGCACTTTCAGTCGGAATCCGCAGCACACGGCCAGGTTCAAGAGTGCTGCTGTTCTCCAGGTCATTCAACCGGGCCAGGGCGCCAGGATTCACTCCATGGCGTTCCGCGATGTCTGAGAGTGACTCTCCTGTCTGCACGGTATGAACATCGGGGCGGATGCCCCCTGGTTGCATTCCCGTTTCGGGGGGCGCCGGCTGCAGGCCAGTCACCGGATCAATAGGTCGGGCAGCGGGCGCGAGCGCTTGTGGCACCAGCAGTTCCTGACCCAGGCTGAGCCATTCCTCGGATGTGAATCCATTAATGGCCATGAGCCTGGTCAGGCTGATTCCATGCTTTCCGGCCAGTCGGAACAGTGTGTCCCCCGGCTGGACCGTGTAGAGCTGATACTCCACTTCACGCTCGGGTGCCGGAGCCACAGTTTCCCCGTCGTCGATCAAGAGGCGCTGGCCGTACCAGACATAGTTGGCGTCCGGCAGGTCGTTGAGCTCCTGCAGGTCTGCAACCGTGGTGCCATACTTTCTGGCAATCTGGCTCAGCGTTTCACCCGGTTGGACGATATGCTCCTCAGAGGCGGAGGCCCTGCCAGCAGCTGACATGATAGTGACAGCTGCCAGGATGAGAGCCAGCGTCCCCCGCGCTAAAGATTCAATTAGCCGTCTCATAAGGATGTCCCCAAAGAATGGGGCCCGTTGACGTCTGTCAGGACAGCGATGTGAGGGGGCAAAGCGCCTGTCCTCGACGGGCTCCACAACTGCGCAAAGAATATCCGATACGCCCTTGGTATTCTTCGCGGTCCTTCGCGGATCGATTGGTTTTGTCTTTCACAAATTGTCAACGAAGCCAGATTCATCGCTGAACTACACATACTGTCAAGCACACTGCTTTAACCAGCTGTTGATTGCAAGACGACCCTCTGTCAGCCTTCTCAAGGAAGTTACCGATCTCGGCCAGTTTATCCGAAGATTGTGGCCGCAAATCAAAGTGTGCTTTCCACTTCCTTAAGTTTATCAACTCACCCTTTGTCCCCTGAAATGCGGGGCAGACAGGCAGTTCCATGCTTGAAAACTGTCGCATACCTCATTTTTTTCCGGCATCGGAGTGAATCCAATCGGCTCGACCTGTGTCTCCGCTTGACACTCTCAATTACCTCACTTTTCTGGCCCATTACAGCAGAGAAACGCCCCAAATCTATCAACCAATTCTATGCTACCGGTGGCTGCCCCCGCGGCCGCTACCCCGCCCGCTCGGCCTCTCCCGGCAGTCGACAAATGCCCCGGCCCAACGGCCTTTTCCCCCTCCCCGCACAAAATGCGATATTCCTACATTTAATGTATAATTTGCATCCGGGAACACACTCCTGCTCCGTTCGCCGCCCCCGACGAATGCGCCGTGATTGAATCGGGCGTACCCTGCAACATCGCACGCGAGACTTCTCTTGCCCAGGCAAGCCCGGTAGCAACATATCTCGCCCGCAAGGACGCGGCCCTGTTCGCCCGTCCACTGCACGAATCCTGCCGTCGTTCCCATGTCAGCGCCCATTCCGGTCCTGCTCGCGAAAGGAGACCTCCCATGAGTGTCCAGGCCATCCCCAGAAACTATAGCCTGTCCGGCGGCCACCAGGACGCCGTTGAACTCGACGACGACCTCATTGTCGAGCGCATGGAAGAAACCTGGTGGAAGCCCAAGCTGTCCCGCCAGCAGATGCGAGAAATCATGCAGCGCCGCGACGGCCCTGCCCTCTGGCACTACAGTCTCTGGTTCATTTTGCTTGCCGTCAGCGCCTACCTCGCCGTCGTTTCCTGGGGAACCTGGTGGGCGATACCCGCTTTCCTTGTCTATGGCACAATCTACTCCTCATCCGACGCCAGCTGGCACGAATGTGGCCACGGTACCCCCTTCCGCACCCACTGGCTCAACGAAGTGCTGTATCACGTCACTTCCTTCATGACAATGCGCGAAGCCTATATGTGGCGTTGGAGCCACTCCCGCCACCATACCCACACCTATATCGTCGGCCGCGACCCCGAAATCCAGGTCCAGCGCCCGGCCGACCTCCTCAAGATCGCGATGGACTTCTTCTACCTGCGCAGCGGCCCGCCCGAGGTCTGGCGCGTTTTCCGCAACGCCTTGGGCCGGCCCAATTCGGACGTGCTCGACTTCATGCCGGAACGTGAGCTGCCCAAAATGTACTGGTCCAGCCGCATCTACATGGCAATTATCGCCGCATTTGCAATCTGGTCCATCGCCGTCGGCAGCTTCCTGCCCATGATGTTCGTGCTCCTGCCCCGCTTCTACGGCGGCTGGCTGCATCAGCTTCTCGGCCTCACCCAACACGCCGGCCTCGGCGAAGATACCTACGACCACCGCGAAAACACGCGCACCGTCTTTATCAACCCTGTATTCGCATTCCTCTACATGAACATGCAGTACCACATCGAGCACCACTCCATGCCGATGACGCCCTACCACGCCCTGCCCAAACTGCATGAAGCTGTCAAAGACCAGATGCCGCCCCCCTACAAGAGCCTCTGGGAATGCTACAAGGAGATGATCCCCGCTCTCATCAAGCAGGCCACCGGCGATCCCGGCTATCAGATAATACGCCCTATCCCCAAGGACCCCGAGACCGAAGCGCCCGAACACCAGACCGCGACCGAGGCCTCCGGCGAATGGGTCGAAGTCTGCCCTGTCGAAGACCTCAAGGAAGAAGACGTCATCCGCCTCGATCACGGCAGCCGCACGCTCGCCGTCTACCGTCTTAAAGGCGACCGCTTCTACGCCACCGACGGTCTCTGTACGCACGAATACGCCTACCTTGCCGATGGCCTTGTCATCGACAGCGTCATCGAATGCCCGCTCCACAACGGCCGTTTCGATATCGCCACCGGACGCGCCCTGCGCGCCCCCGCCTGCGACCACCTCGAAACCTATCCCGTAGAACGACGCGGCAACACGCTTTTCGTTCGCGTCGCCTGAGTTGACCGAATGCGCACTGGCTCCCCAAAGGAACGGTCTTTAGTAGGAGGACTGCCATGAGCGTACAAGCGATCCGCAGAGACTACAGCCTCTCCGGCGGCAACCGTGATGCCGTCGAACTCGACGGCGACCGCATCCAGGGCAGCCTCGAAGAGCAGTGGTGGAAACCCAAGCTCTCCCGCCGGCAAATGCGCGAGATCATGCAACGCCGCGACGGCCCAGCCATCTGGCACTTTGGCCTCTGGTTCCTGCTCCTGGGCGTCAGCGCCTACCTCGCCGCCATCTCATGGGGAACCTGGTGGGCCGTCCCCGCCTTTCTCGTCTACGGGACCATCTACACTTCCGCCGACTCTCGCTGGCACGAAACCGGCCACGGCACGCCTTTCCGCACACGCTGGCTCAACGAAGTCGTCTACGCAATCGCCTCCTTCCTCGGCATCCGCGAGGCCTACCTCTGGCGTTGGAGCCACTCCCGCCACCATACGCACACCTACTTCGTCGGCCGCGACCCCGAAATCCAGGTCCAGCGACCCGCCGACCTGGTCAAGCTCCTGATGGACTTCTTCTACCTGCGCAGCGGCCCCCCCGAAGTCTGGCGTCTAATCCGCAACGCCTTTGGCCGCCCGAACGCCGATGTGCTCGACTTCGTACCCGAACGCGACCTCCCAAAAATGTACTGGTCCAGCCGCGTCCATCTCGCCATCTATGTCGCCTTCGCCGTCTGGGCAATCGCCATCGGCAGCTTCCTGCCCATGATGTTCGTCCTCCTCCCCCGCTTCTACGGGGGCTGGCTCCAGCAGCTCCTCAGCCTCCCCCAGCACGCCGGTCTCGGCGAAGACACTTACGACCATCGCGAAAACACGCGCACCATCTACGTCAATCCCGTATTCGCCTTCCTCTACGTCAACATGCAGTACCATCTCGAACATCACGCCATGCCCATGACCCCCTTCCATGCCCTGCCCAAGCTGCATGAAGCCGTCAAGGACCAGATGCCGCCCCCCTACACAAGCCTCTGGCAAGCCTACAAGGAGCTCATTCCCGCTCTCATCAAGCAGGCCACTGGAGACCCGGACTATAAAGTCATCCGGCCTATTCCGCAGGACCCCGACGTTGAGCCCTCCGATGCACGTGCCGCCACTGAGACTACCGGCGAATGGATTGAAGTCGGCTCAGTAGAAGACATCGATCAAGAGGACGTCATCCGCCTCGATCACGGCAGCCGAACGCTCGCCGTCTACCGGCTCAAAAACGATCGCTTCTACGCAACCGACGGTCTCTGCACACACGAATACGCCTACCTTGCCGATGGCCTCGTCATCGACGGCGTCATCGAATGCCCGCTTCACAACGGACAGTTTGATATCGCCACAGGACGCGCCCTGCGCGCCCCCGCCTGCGACCATCTGGAGACCTACCCTGTCGAACGCCGCGGCAACACCCTCTACGTCCGCCTCGGCTGAATCCTGCGCCACCTCTCAAGCCGCCATTCACAACCACTCATCCCAGTACCCAAGGAACCCACACGATGCAGATCGCATTTATCGGAGTAGGCGGAATCGCCCAGAACTATCTCGGCAGCCTGGAAAAGCTGGACCGGCCCGTCGCCGCCGTCTGTGACATCAACGAACAGACAGCCGCCCGCGTCGCCGACGAACTCAACTGTACCGGCTACACCGACCACCGCGAGATGCTCACGCGCCAAAACCTGGACGTGGTATTCGTCGCCATCCCCCCAGCCGCCCACGACACCCAGACAATCGACGCCGTCCAGGCCGGCGCCCACGTCTTCGTCGCCAAACCTGTCGCCATGGACCTCGACGTCGCCAGGCGCACGCAGGAGGCCATCGCCGCCAGCGGCTGCATCAGCCAGGCCGGATACATGGCCCGCTACTCCGACATTACGGAGCGCACCAAGGAGCTCGTCAAAGGCCGCGACCTCGGCATGGGCATGGGCCGCTTCCTCACCCGCATGCCGCCCTCCCATCCCTGGTGGGGCACATTCGCCGTCAGTGGCGGTCAGCTCCTCGAGCAGAGCACGCACGTCTTCGACTGGCTCCGCTTCTTCCTCGGCGAAATCGAAACCGTGCAGGCCTTCGGCCACGACGGGCCCGACGACACAATCGCCGACTTCGAGGACAGCACCGCCGTGAATCTCAGATTCGCCAGCGGCGCCGTCGGCAGCGTCCTCAGCACCTGCTCGGCCCGCGTCCGCGACGGCTTCATGGGCGAGCTCTGCGGCCGCGACCTCTACCTCCGCCTTGCCATGGACACACATCTCTCCGGCTATATCGACCAGGAGGAGATCGACTATCACGGCGAAGAGCGCGGCTACTTCCGCCAGATCGAGTGTTTCCTCGCTGCCGTCGAAGCCCAGGACCAGAGCCTCGTCCGCTCCTCCTACGCCGACGCCGTCAAATCCCTGGCAGTCACCCTCGCCGCGAACCGCTCTCTCGAAACCGGCCAGGTCGAAACTGTGGAACTAACATGAAATTCGGAACCCTGCAAAACGTAATCGAACAGCCTCTTGCGACCGTCTTCGCTGTCGCTTCCGAACTCGGCTTCGAAGGCGTCGAGCTGGACTGGTACGACTTCGCCGAGGCCCAACCCGGCGGACCTCTCGCAACGGAGAACCGGGAAACGATCTGCTCTTCCGCCAGCCAGGCCGGCGTCGAAATCCCCTCCGTAGCCGCCCACTTCCTCAACCGCGGCGGCCTCGCTGACCCCGAAATGGAAGCCTTCGGCCTCGACGCCGTCCGCGCCGGCATCAGCCTCTGCACCGACCTCGGCGCGACCTACCTGCTCGTCCCCTTCTTCGGCCCGGCCATGATGCGCGACGATCATGCCGTCGCCCGTCTCGAAGCCAACCTGCGCCGCCTCGCTCCCGAAGCCGAACAAGCCGGCGTCACCCTTGCCATCGAGCATACCCTGCGAGGCGATGACACCGCCGCTCTCCTCGACCGCGTCGACTCACCCTTCATCGGCAACTACTGGGATATGGCCAACTGCATGGGACTCGGCTACGATCCCCTCGAAGAGATCGCCCAACTCGGCCGCCACATCGTCCGCGTCCACGCCAAGGAATACCACCGCGGCGACGCCTCACCCGGCACGTCCGCAGACCCTCACTTCGACGGCCTCAACACCAAACCCTTCGGTGAAGGCGACGTGCCTGTCCCAACCGTACTCGCCGCCCTCCAGCAAAGCGGCTACGACAGCTACGTCGTCCTCGAAACCGGCAAATTCGACGACGCTAGGCGCTCGGCCAAGGCCGCTCTCAGCCTCCTCCAGCAACTCTCAGGGAAATAGAAATGACAGCCAACCCCCACGGAATGGCCCGCTTTGAGGGCAAAGCCGCGCTGGTCTCAGGCGGCGCCTCAGGCATCGGACGCGCCACCGCGGCGCGCCTTGCAGCCGAAGGCGCCCACGTCTTTATCGCCGACCTGAACGCGACCATGGCAGACCGGGCCGTAGCCCAAATCCGCGCAGCCGGAGGCAGCGCCGCCCACGTGCACGTAGACCTTGCCGACGATGACTCAGTAGAAAAATGCGCGCGCGAAGTCGCAGCGGAGGTCTCCGCCCTCCACATCCTCGTCAACAACGCCGCCCTCCTACGCCAGGGCCGCATCGAAGACGGAAGCTGGATTGAAAACTGGGAGATCGAAACCCGTATCGGCTTGCGGGGCTGGGTACTGATGACCCAAATGCTCCTCCCGCTCCTCAAAGTGGAAGGCGCAGCCATCGTCAACCTCTCATCCGAAGGCGGCTACCTCGGCCGCCCCGGCATGTGGGTCTACGACGCAATCAAAGCCGCCATCGTTTCCACCACAAAAACAATGGCCCAGGAGTTCACCCAATACGGCATCCGTGCCAACGCCGTCGCACCCGGCTGGATCGTGACCGAAATGCACTTCGCCGCCCACCCCGACCCCGCCGCCCGCAAAAAGGAGCTCGAAGAAACACCCATCGACTCCTGCCTCATGCAGCGCCGCGCCGGCCCTGAAGAAGTAGCCAGCGCCATCGCCTTCCTCCTCAGTGACGACGCCTCCTACATCACCGGCACCACCCTCCACGTAGACGGCGGCCGCGTCGGCATGAACCTCGGAAACCTCGGCATCCTCGAATAAGAGCCCAACACAAAACCAGTCCACCTCGTCCCCTCGAGGATCAAAAAAAGGTGTTCTTCGCGACCCTTCGCCGTTCAAAAGGTGTACTCCGTGGTCCTTCGTGGCCCTCCGTGGATCAAAGGTGTTCTTCGCGGCCCTTCGCGGATCAAAAGGTGTACTCCGTGGTCCTCCGTGGCCCTCCGTGGATCAAAGGTGTTCTTCGCGGCCCTTCGCGGATCAAAAGGTGTACTCCGTGGTCCTCCGTGGCCCTCCGTGGATTAAAGGTGTTCTTCGCGGCCCTTCGCGGATCAAAAAAGGTGTTCTCCGCGGCCCTATATGGCGCTTCCCGGTTGAACCACGTATAATTCCCACAGATAGCAGTCAAGAAACCCAGACACAACCCCACCCCGGAGCCCCAAAATGACCAACACCCTCAACGGACAACACTGGCAGGACCAACCCCAGCAAGCCCTCGACTCATTCACCCGCGACGGCTACCTCGCCCTAACCGGCTTCCTTACTCCCGACCAGGTAGCCGAATCCCGCGCAAACGTCGCCCGCTTCATTACCGATAGCGTCCCCAATCTCCCCCGCGAACAGGTCTTCTACGAGACCCTCGGCCAGCCCGATACCCTCAAGCAGATCATCGGACTCTTCAACCACGACACCTACTTCCACCGCCTCATGTTCGGCAGCCGCTTCGAAAAACTGGCCGAGCTCCTCCTCCAGGGCCCAGTCGTCGGCAAAAACATGCAATACTTCAACAAACCGCCCCGGATCGGCAAAGCGACCCCGCCCCACCAGGACGGCTACTACTTCATGCTCGACCCCTGCGAAGCCCTCACAATGTGGCTCGCCCTCGAAGAAGTGGACGAAGAGAACGGCTGCGTGCGTTACGTGCGCGGCTCACACCTCCTCCCTCTGCGCCCCCACGGCCGCACCCAAACCCTCGGCTTCTCCCAGGGCGTCACCGACTACGGCACGCCCCAGGACCTCGCCGACGAAGTCGCCTTCCCCGCCCAACCCGGCGACCTCCTCATCCACAACGCCTTGACCATCCATCGCGCCGACGCCAACAGCAGCCAAACCCGCACCCGCCGGGCACTCGGCTTCATCTACTACTCCGAACGCGCCAGAGAAGACGAAGAGGCCCACGCCGCCTACCAGAAGCGCCTAGCCGCCGAAATGAAAGCCAAGGGCAAAATCTGACCTGCCTCCTCGCCCCGCCCTCTACGCCAGTGCCGGACCCGGCGTCCACTGCGTTGCAATCGGTTCGGCGCTGCCCTCATAGACGATTCTGAGCGGCTCTATCCGCGCCTGCAGTTCATTCCGCGGACCCGTCCCAGTCTCCCCGTTTCTGCCCTCCAGCGAGTATATCGTCGCTTGCGTACGCTCCGGCAGATCGACAAAGTGCGGATAATACCACATCGTCAGCACCGTTCTCCGCTCATCGCTCAAATTGGCGTGCGACGCGTGAAACAGCCTGCCGTACCCCATCACCAAATCCCCGGCCTTCACCGGCACATCAACCTCCCCCTCAGCCCGCTGGAACGCCACGTCCCCAGGGTTCGCATACGTCCTCAGCTCGTCCGTATGCATCGACGACGCCTGATCATGCAACGCATGCCGCTTCCGATGCGACCCCGGAATAACCCGCAAACAGCCATTCCTCGCATCCGTATCCGTCAGATAATACATCAGAAAACACTGGATCGGCTGCCACGTATAGCTCACCGGGTCGTCCCAAAACCGCCCGTCCTCATGCCAGAACAACGGCGGACTCTGCGGCGGCTTGCTGATAATCCGCCCGTGTCCAAACTTCGGCGCCGCAAACCCCAGCTCCCCCAGCGCCGCCATCACTCCCTGATGAGCGATCAACTCCGCCAGCACATCATACCGATACGCCATCGCCCAATCGATCAGCACCATACTCCCCGTCGACCGGTTCTGCTCAAAATGCGCCTCCTCCTGCAGCCCGAGCACACCATCGCTCCACGCCCTCAACGCCTCCACCATCTCCGGCTCCAGAACGCCCTTGAACAACACAAAACCGTCTCGAACAAACTGCTCCCGCAACCCATCATTCACAGACCCCATGTCCCGCTCCTCCCGTGGCCCAAAACACTCAAACTCATTACCCACCCGCGTCCGAACGGAATTACTCAATACGAAAAACTGACCACCGATCACTGACTACCGCAGTTGTGCGGTCGGGCCTTCGGCCCTCCCTTGTGCGGGGGGATTCCCCCCGCAACGCCCCCCATCGCTAGCGACCCGGTCTATTCTTCCCCAGCATCGCTTCTAGCCAAAAGAACCTTCTCCCCCAAACTTGCTGTCTCAAGCCCCTAACCCTCGACCCCTAACTCCTGACCCCTGCCTTTCATCTTCTCCGCCATATGCTCTGCAATCATAACCGTAGTCAAATGCGTATTCGCCCGCGGCACCTCAGGCATGATCGAAGCATCAACCACGCGCAAGCTATTCACACCAACTACCCTGCAGTCCGAATCCACAACCGTCGCCGGATCATCCACAGCACCCATGCGGCATGTCCCGACAATATGAAAGCAGTCGAGACACTCCGCCAACAGCCACCCGTCCAGTTCCTCGTCACCGACCTCGCTATCGATCCCGCCAGCTTTCCCACCGTAAAGATCACCCAGCGAAATCTCCTCCGCAATCCCTGCAATCGCGGGATGGTCCGCCAGCGCAAACAGCCGCCGCACACCATCCCGCAGCCGCACGAGGTCTCTCCGGTCCGACAACATCCGCTCTTCAATTTCCGGCTCAACCCGTGGATCGGTTGACGTGATACGCAAATGCCCCTGCGAAAACGCCTGAAAGACCGATACCACGATCACGCCCCGCTCCAATGCCTCCCCCTCAATCCCAAATACATTGCAGCTCGCCATCAGCATGTCATTTCGGCCCGCGCCCGCCAGCCCCGAACTGTATCGTACACAACAATTGGTCCGCCGCGCATGTGCCCCACTCGCACGCGCCTCCGGACGCAGTTTGAGATGCAGCCCCACCGTCGGATGGTCACGCAAATTCTCCCCGACGCCCGCCAGGTCGACCACCCGCCTCACACCGGCCCCTTCCAATATCCGACCCGGCCCGATGCCCGACCGCATCAAAATCGCCGGCGAATGTACTGCCCCCGCGCACAGCAGAATCTCCTTTCCCCGAAAGACAGCCTCCCCGCCGTCAACACCGTCAAATCCATCCACCCGCACGCCCACCGCACGCAAGCGCCCTCCAGCACCTTCCTCTGCCGGATCCTCCCCGAATTCCACCCTTTCAACAAGTACGCCTCCAGCGATCGTCAAATTGCCCCGCCCCCGCGCCGGCTCCAAATAGCCGTCATTCGTAGAAACGCGCCTGTCCTCCCGCATCGTCAGCGCCACCGGCGATACTCCAGTACTGCCCGGCGCATGATAGTCCTCCGCCCAACCGTAACCCAGACCGACCGCCGCCTCCCGCAACGCCAGGTCCACCGCGCCCCACTCCCCCTGCGGGACCCGACAAAGCGGCACCGGCCCGCCGCGACCATGATACCTCGCACCGCCAAAGTTCAGGTCATCCTCCAACCGGATGAAAGACGGCAATACCTCCCCGCCCGACCACCCCGCACAACCCATCGCCGCCCACCGGTCAAAATCCTCCATCTCACCCCGCAGCCCGATCAATCCATTGATCGCCGAGCTCCCGCCCATTCCCTTACCTCTGACAAACGGCGTCGGCTCCTGACTTGTGCTGCGCTTCGCCGCCAGCCCCGGCCACTGGTACCTCTCCTTAAACTCCTCTGCCAGCAGAATCTCGCCGTGATTATGGCTCCGCATCGCCGCCGGCGCCTCCCTCGACCGGTAATCCGGCCCCGCCTCCAGCAGCAACACCGTCACGCCCGGATCTTCCGACAACCGCGCCGCCAGCACAGCCCCCGCCGACCCCGCCCCCACTACAATATAGTCAAAGTTTGAGTCCAGCATCTGCCCTCAGATACCATAGTTCAGAATCGACTCTGAACTTCCGCAAACCAATCCCGTTCACAAGAATCAGTACCAGTACAAACAGACCACACATCGCCCAACCGTCGAAACCAAAAAAAACAACACTAAAGGACATTGCCCCAAGAACATCAAGCGGTGTTTTCCGCTTCCCTCCCTGAACAAGAGGTGTTCTTCGCGGCCCTTCGTGGCCCTTCGTGGACAATAAAAGGTGTTCTTCGCGACCCTTCGCGAGCCTTCGCGGATCAAGAGAAGGTGGTCCCCGCAACCCTCCGTGGACAAAAAGGTGTTTTTCGCGACCCTTCGCGAAACTTCGCGGATCAAAGAAAGATGTTCACCGTATTCCTAAGCGGTCAACAGAGCGTTCCCCCTCATCCCTCCGCCCCATCATAACAGCAACAAATGTCCCGATGAAGTAACCATAATCCACCGCCCTGTCGCTAACAAACGACCCCCACGGTCCCGCCCAAACCACCTGAACCAACCGGCGCCAATCCGGGATTGACAATCCGAGTAGCACCAAATATAGTTGAATTGTTATCATTGTCATCATTCCCATATCATCCTCAGAGGCGAGAAAGGCAAAGAAGAAAAATGAAAAAACTGCTTCCCGTTCTCCTCATCGTTGTTTTCCTCATAGGAGTTGGCGCACCGCTCTATGCACAGGATGCCGAGCTGACCCTCGAAAGCCTGGCCGAAAGAGTGGAAGCAATGGTTGAACTCGTAACCTCCTTATCCGATCGCATGAACGACTTCGAGGTCCGCCTCGCCGCGCTCGAAGCGACCGACACACCAACGGCAACACCCTCGCCCGCGCCAACAGAAACACCGACGCTCACCGCCACCACCACACCCACGCCGACCGCAACCTCAACCTCCCCCACAGTCTCTATCAACAGGACCATGAACGTGCGCGCCGGCCCCGGCACCAACTACAACGTGATCGGCCAGGCATCGGCCGGCGCCGAATACCCGATCTCCGGCAAGAACCCCGCTGGCGGCTGGTGGCAGATCATCTTCGGCGGCCAGTACGGCTGGGTTTACGCACCCCTTGTCACCGCCACCAATCCCGAGCTCGTCCAGGTTGCGCCTGCCATCCCAACGCCCGCAGCAACCCCGATCCCAACCGCGACACCGATCCCGCCTCCGCCCGCCTTCGCTTACGCCCTGGTCGACAGCGGCAGCTGCCCCGGCAACGATCAACAGACCTATTTCGAGGGCCTGATCCATGACAGAAACAACAATGTCCTGAACAACGTCTGTGTACACGTTGCCTTCAACGGCCCCCGCAACACCAAGTGCTCCGGCTGTGGCAAGCCAACCGGCAAATGGGGCTTCTCCCCCTTCGGAGGAACAGCCTCATCCGGCACCTTCGTCGAAATCTGGGTCGTCAACTGCCCTGCCGGCGTCAACACCGAAGGCAGTCACAACTCAAAGGACTTCTCAAACCTGACACCGCTCTCCCCCAAATGGTCCATGACCATCTCGAACAGCGTTGCCTGCACCAATATCACCTTCAAGCAAAACTAGGATCCAAAAGGGGCAACCGCTCGGGTTGCCCCCCCCTCACTAACCAAGTCCCCGTAGGGGCACCCCTTGTGGGTGCCCTGATTTCACATCAATCTCTTGGAAGGCGCGGCATAACATTGGAATGCACGTGCGCTCGCTTCTCATCCTCCTTCCACGCCTCAAGCAAAGGCAGAATCTCTTCCGGAATACGCTTCGCCAGATTGATGACCGCCTTGTGAGTTGCTCTGCGGACAACCGTACGTTCATCCGCCGCAACCTGCCGGAGCAACGCCGACAGCAGCCCGAAATGCTTCGCCGCCTCAGCCGCCGACAGCGCCATCGCCACATTCCACTGCGCCCTCGGATGACTGCTCGCCCGCCCCAGCCACGTCGCCACCATCGCCGGCTGCGCACTCAAAAATCCGCCCCCAACCGCAAACGCCCCCATATTCTTGCGCACATACGGATCATCATCCTCCAGCAGTGGCGTCAACGCCTCCAGCAGCTGCCTGCATTCCTCCTCTGTGCAGCTTCCCGCAGCCGAACCACTCGCCACCAGCGCCGCCCGCCGCACATTCGGCGAAGAGTCTCTTGCCCAAGCCCGCACCGTCGCATATATAGCCGCAAAGTTCTCGCTGATCACCCGCCGCAGCGCACTCGCCGCCCACTCCCGCACCTCCCAGTTCTCGCTGTCAGCCAGTATGAAAATGACCCCGGTCACCTCATCCGGATTGTGCCCAAACAGCTGCCCAAGCAGCACCAACCCGACCTCCTGCGCACCCTCACTCTCCGAGCGTGCAAACGCCATCGCCGCGTCATAAAGCCTGGCCTTCGACTCTCCATAATGCCTGCCCATCAACTTCACCGCCTCGAGCTTTACAGCCTGCCGCGGCGTCCCCGCATGAGAACTCTTCTGCGCATCAAGCACCGAGATTGCCTCGGTCAACTCTCCCCGCTCTATAGCCGAGAGAAAACCCTCTCTCCAGGCATTTATCTTTCGTGTAGCCAACTCAAGTCCTCCTCACACCTCATTGCGCCCTTCTTCGAAATATGGCATCCTGACCTCGTTCGAAAACCCTGTACCGGACCACAAATGATTGACACAGCGATAGACCACTCAGCCCCCAACCGCACAGCCACTACCCGCACAAACATGCCCGAAACTGTCAGGCCAGGGAAACTTTCTGACTTCGAAAATGCCTGCCCAAAACATAGCCCATCATCATTTACAGCCCAAAAAGTGTCCTCCTCGTCCCTTTGCGGAACAAGGGTGTTCTTCGTGGCCCTTCGTGGACAGAAAGGTGTTCTCCGTGGCCCTCCGTGGATAAGAAAGGTCTTCTTAGCGTCCCTTCGCGGATAATCCGAAGTTCCTAGAAGCCCTCCGCGGAAAAATCAATACCGAGCAAAAAGGATGAATTATCAGTGAGAGCGATCGTAATCAGAAACAGGGCCGACAACGTCAGAGAAAAGGTCCTCGTCCCCGACTGGCCCGCGCCCGACCCGCCCCAGGGCAACCAGGTCAAGATCAAAACCCTCTACTCCGGCATCACCAACGGCACCGAGGGCAATCAACTGCACAGAGGAAACTACGCGCCCCGCGACAGTATGCTCCCCATGCCAACCGGCTACCAGACCGTCGGCCGCGTCATCGAGACCGGTCCCGACACCCAATCACTCCAAACTGATGACATCATCTTCATCGGCCAAAGCACCGGCGGCCACCTCGACTACATCGTCCTCGCCGAAGACGAGCTCCTCATCAAACTCCCAGAAGGCATCGACCTCAGTGAAGCCGCCATCTACGGCATGGCCGCCGTCGCCCTCAATACCATCCGCAACACCGCCCCCAAGATCGGCGAAAAACTCCTCGTCGTCGGCGCCGGCTGTGTAGGCCAGGTCGCCGCCCAGTTCGCAGCCCTCCAGGGCGCTCGCGTCACCATCTGCGACATCGACGATCGCCGCCTCGAAACCGCCCGCCGTATCGGCGCCGCCGAGCAAGCCCTCAACGTCGAAGGCGCAAACTGGTCGACCCATATCGAAGACGAAAGCTTCGACGCCGTCCTCGACTTCGCCGGCGTCCCCGGCATGGAAGAACAGCTCATCCTCGCCATGCGCACCGGCGGCCGCGTCCTCTTCATCGCCGGCCGTGACAGAGTGAACTACCCATTCAACCTCGCCCAGCGCCGCCTCATCACCGTCAAACAGAACAGCCACTTCTACGTCGATGACCTGGAGAATCTCGCCCGACTTCACCGCCTCGGCCGAATCGACCTGTCATCTCTGATACAGGACGTCGTCCCTGCCGAAGAGGCCGAGCGCATCTACGACATACTCCGCGATCGACCCAATGACCTCCTCGGAACCGTATTCAGCTGGTGAAAAAGGAAAAATGCAAACGATGAGTACAGACCAGTCCAATAATGACAACATCAAAGTTGCCGTCATCACCGGCGGTCACTTCTTCGACGTACCCGGCTTCCACGCCATCTTCCGCGCCATGCCGGAGGTAGACAGCTACATACAACTGGAGGCCAACTGGGCCGCCGACGTCGGCAATGTGATGGACACCTACGACGTCTTCCTCTTCTACAACATGCCGCGCGGCCTGCCCGATGACAGGACACGCCCCGTACTCGAAAAGCTCGGCGAAAGCGGCCAGGGCGTCTTCCTCCTCCACCACGCCATCCTCGCCTACGAGCAATGGCCCTTCTGGTCCGACCTCGTCGGCATCGCCGATCGCAGCTTCGGCTATGACCATGAACAGGCGTTCACCGTCGATATCGCCGACCCCGACCATCCCATCACCAATGGCATCGAACCCTGGCAGATGGTCGACGAGACCTACTCCATGGCCAGCGCCGGACAGGACAGCCACCACCTGCTCACTACCGACCACACCACCAGTATGCACGTCCTCGGCTGGACCCGCCAGTTCAGAAACTCTCGCGTCTTCTGCTTCCAGTCCGGCCACGACAATCTCACTTACGTCGATCCAAATTTCCGCAAAACAATCCTGCGCGGCATCCAATGGAGCGCCCGCCGCATCTGAGCTGCGTCTTCAAGGAACTGAATCGAGACTGCCATCTCACGCCAAAACCGCGTCGCGGCAGGTGGTCTCGGTTCCCGCCCCAAAAACAGGCTATCCCCCTGGTTGGAAAAGAACCCGGTCAGACATAGCCTGGACGGCAAATCCTCCCGCATACGTCGAACCGCAGACGATTAGACATTTTGTGAAGTCTGAAGGAGAGGGAATGTTCGGTAGAGCTTTGCTCGTAAAATGGGTTGTGATTTCAGCGTTCTTTATAACAGCCTGTAATCCCATTCCCGCCACGCCCCCGCCAACGCCTACGCCAACGCCTCCTGAACGCAATCCGATGCAGTTGGACGTGTATGATTTCGCCAGCTGGTTGGCAAAAAACGATTTGCACGGCGACGAGTCTGTCGTTCCTGAACGATATGTGGACGCTCTCTTAGCGATGTCTACCTGTCTGGGAGAGGAGAAGATCGAAGCCATAGAACAACAAGACCTGACGCCTGGAGAAGCTGCGGCATTCCAATTCTGGATGATTTCCATTTGGACGCATTCATTCATAACGGGCCTGATTGAGGAACCAACGGAAGGCGCAGATCCGACATATATTTCTGCGTTGGAAACAATGGTTGCAGCCTGTTTGCAAGAACAGTAGCTAGAAAAAAGGACATTTCCTAACGCAAACCCAGGCATTTGCACAGCAAAACTGCACCCGTCCAATGTCGAATGGGCGCGGCGTCTTTTGCCAGGTAGTCTGAGAGTTCAGAGAGCTGAAAAAGAGGATTCACGGTCACCATGAAGAGCTGAAATATAACCCGAAACTGGCAGCTCCTTCAGTGATGTAAGACCTGAGCCCTTAAGTAGGATTCGCTGATACTTGGAGCAGCTTGTTCAAAATGATACAAGAACAGGTCGCCTGATAGCAGAATCCGACCCTTTCTCGTGTGACTCACGCGACCGGAAACCGCGCTTTGGGCCATCTCCAATGAGTTCTCTTCCCTGCCAGAGCAAAGTGTCCTTCATGGCCCTTCATGGACAAAAAGGTGTTCTCCGTGGTCCTCCGTGGCCCTCCGTGGACAAAAGGTGTTCTCCGTGGCCCTCCGTGGACCAAAGGTGTTCTCCGTGGACAAAGAGGGTGTTCTTAGCGGCCCTTCGCGTCCCTTAGCGGACAAAAGGTGTTCTTCATGGCCCTCCGTGGCCCTCCGTGGACCAAAAAGACTGCTGTCCGCAATACCTGGTCCTCCAACAGCAAGACGGTCTGCAGTCAAAACAGTCCTGCACTCCCATCTTCGCCAAACCCGACCGGCATACGCCGCGACAAGCCAAAACGCGTTCTGACTATCAGCCCCAATACCAAGCCTCAACCTATCAGCAGCTCTACCTCCGTCCAGTCCACAGCCTCTTCCACAGCATCCGCAACCCGGTCGTACTCCCGGTTCCGCAACGCCGCTGTCGCGACAACCGGGCCGGACCATCCCAGCCCCCGCAGCCAGCCGTGACGAAAACCGTCGTTCTCAAACACGCCGTGTACATAGGTTCCCCAAACGCTCCCGTCCCCCGACCTGGCGCCGTCCGCGATCTCTACCGACCTTCCGCTCCGCTCGATGATCTCCCCAAACCGCTCCGTCCCCCCGCGAACACGCGTATCCCCGGTGTGAATCTCGTACCCGCGCACCGACTCCCCGTCAGGTAGCTTCATCCTTGCCTGATGCGTCTCTTTCCGCGAGGCAAACTCCGTCCGGACCGGCAACAACCCCAGTCCCGCCGCCCGTCCGCCCGCTTCCCCCTCCATGCCCAGCGGATCGTCCAGCCATTCGCCCGCAATCTGATACCCACCGCAGATGCCAACAACCCGCGCCCCCCCGCCGTGAGCCGCCAAAACTGCCTCGTCCAGTCCCTGCGCCCGCAGCCACGCCAGATCGGCAAGCGTCGCCTTGGTGCCGGGTAGTATGACCGCCGCCGGACACCCAAGCTCTTCGGCGCGCCCGACATACCGAAGCCTGACCCCCGGCTCGACCCCAAGAACGTCGAACTCGTCGAAATTGGCAATATGGGGCAAACGAATGACCGCCACATCCAGCTGCCCGTCTGCAAGGGGAGCGACCATCTTCAGGTCCCGCTCCAGCGGAACCGCGTCCTCGTCTGCGATCTGCACATCGGGCAAGTAAGGGATCACACCCAGAGTGGGCACCCCGAACGCCCTCTCCTTCAGCATCTCCAGACCGTCGCCCAGCAGGGCAGGGTCCCCGCGAAACCTGTTGATCAGGAAACCGCCAATCTGCAACCGCTCCTCCGGCTCCAACAACAGCATCGTCCCCGCCAGCGCCGCAAACACGCCCCCCCGATCAATGTCGCCCACCAGCAGACAGGACGCCCCCGCATGCCTGGCCATTCGCAGATTGACGATATCCCCCGCCTTCAGATTGATCTCCGCCGGACTGCCCGCCCCCTCCAATACGATCACGTCATAACGGGCCGCCAGCCGGTCATAAGCCGCCGTAACCTCCCCCCACAGACGCGCCTTCCTCTCCATCCAGTTGCCCGCCTCGATCCGTCCGGCCATCACTCCATTCAGCACCACCTGGCTTCTCCTGTTCCCCTCCGGCTTCAGCAGAACCGGATTCATGTCCGTGTGCGGAAAGATGCCCGCCGCCTCCGCCTGCACAATCTGCGCACGGCCCATCTCGCCGCCCTCCGGCGTCACGCCCGCATTGTTGCTCATGTTCTGCGCCTTGAACGGCGCCACCCGAACCCCTCTGCGCGCCAGGATTCGGCAGAACGCCGTCGTCAGCAGACTCTTCCCCGCATTCGAATGCGTACCCAGCATCATCAGTGCAGCCGTCATCTTCACTTCCTCTTACTGCAGCTGGTGGAACCACATCATCTCGTGTTCAGGCAGCAGATCAGGATGGAAGATCCTGATCAGGTCGGCCAGCACCAGGTCGGGGTTGGCCACGCCGGTCTCCCAGTAGTCATTTCCCCCCCACTCGTTTACCCTGGCATTGTTGTTGTAAACGGAGCCCCGCTCTACCGCCGCCAGATCGGCGTACCTCTCGTCCGCCGCCAAAATGTCATCGGCGCCGAACCATGACCCCGTATTCGGCAGCCACACTTCGGCCTCACTGGCAACCTCAAACACGACCTCCATCGCCAGCGGGACCGAGCCGGTCGACTCGTCGTCCCGCCACAGATAGCTGCCGCCCGCGTCCGCTATATAACGGGCAAAGTAGCTGTTGCCCCCAGGGACCCGCCACGACTCCCGCCGCGCGATGCCCACCAGGACCGTAGGCCGCTCCTCTACGCCCGCCGCCAGCGCCGCCATCTCGGCATAGCGATCGGCGATACCGCCGAAGACCCGCTCAGCCTCACTCTCCTGGTTGAAAAAGAGCGCCGTAACCTTCATCCACTCCGTGCGCCCCAGTGGCGTTGTCTCCATATATCCCGCCGTCAACGCCACCGGCAGCCCCGCCTCAATCAGCTTGGGATGTGTGTCATAGTCCACATTCCCGTAGGCAAAAGTGATGATCAGCTGCGGGTCGAGGTCGATCAGTACTTCGGTGTTGACGCCCGTACCCGTCCCCGCCTCCTGCACGTCGCCAGCGTCAATCATCTCCCGCACCGCCGCCGTATTGATATAGTCAAAGCGGTCAACTGCCACCAACCGGTCCAGTGAACCCAGCCCCTGCAGGTGGGGCAAAACAGTCGACGTCAAGGCCGCAACACGCCTCACAGGCACCTCGATCACCGGCGTATCCGCATATCCATCGGGAACCGGCGCACCGCACTGTACCAGCAGATACTCGAACGTCTCCGCCGCGCCCCGCCACGGATTGTTCAGCGTCAGCACCTTGTAATGACCGTGATACGTAACGCTCCAACCCTCCGCATACGCCGGTGCCACCTTCTCCGGAAAATAGTCAAAACCCGGATCAAAAGTCCCGATACACCCCTCAGTCAGATTCGACCCCGGCGCCGCCGGACCCGCCACTCCGCTTCCCGCCGCTGCTCCCGCCTCCCCCGCAGGAATCGGCGCAACCACACAACCCGCCACCACCGCAGCAACCAGTCCCAGCACCAACAGTACACTCGTCTTCATCACTCGTCCTTTCATGCCAATTGCCTCCACTGAAAAATGTCGATCGGATAGACTGTTCCCAGCCTCCGGTCACCAACAGCCAGGGCCGCCTCCGACCACTGCCCCCTGCAGTTCCGTGACGAGCCGTATATTCACGAAATGAACTGATACGCCTTTGGTGTTCTTCGCGGCCCTTCGCGGATCGACCGGTCTTCGCCACAAGTTTTAAGCGAGCAACATCCCGATAAGACCAGCAGGCGTCACTCTCTCGCTGAAATCTGAACGCCTTTCCCGAAATTCCTAACCTCTGTCCCTTGCCGTTCCGTTCTTCTGCCCCAACGCCTCCAATCCCAACTCTTTGGCCGCCTCCAGCAAAGCTACATCCAGCGGATTCGGGTCCTCCCAAAGTTCCCGCTCAACCGCCTCCAACAGCCGCTCCGCAATCGCCTGCCACGCCCACGGATTGCTCTCCGAGAAAAACTGCTGCATCGTCTCGCTACGCAAGAATTCGTCCGTCACGCGCTCGTACATCCAGTCCTCCAGAACCTGCGCCGTGGCATCGTAACCGAACAGATAATCGACCGTGGCCGCGATTTCCAACGCGCCCTTGTACCCGTGCCGCCGCATGCTCTCCAACCACTTCGGGTTCACCACCCGGCTGCGAAAAACGCGCCGCGCCTCCTCCCGCAGGTCCCTCGTCCGCACCCGTTCAGGGTTGCTGCTGTCCCCGAAATACCGGCTGGGATTCCGCCCCGTCAGCGCTCGCACCGTAGCGATCATACCGCCGTGATACTGTAGATAATCATCACTGTCGAAAATATCGTGCTCCCGGTTGTCCTGATTCTTGGTCGCGACCTGGACCGTACCCAGCGCACGCGCGAACTCCTCCTCCGCCGGAACGCCCGACTGCCCGCAGCTATATGCATATCCGCCCCAAAGAAGATACGCGCGCGCGAAGTCCTCGTCGTTTTGCCAGTTCTTGGCGTCTATCAGCGGCAATATCCCCGCCCCATAGCTGCCCGGCTTGCATCCGAAAATGCGGTACCGCGCCTTCTCCGCCGCCGAATCCCCCACCCCTTCTAGCCTCAGCGCACGCTCGCTGGCCAGGGCATTTCTGCGCGGAAAGTTCATCTCCTCAACTTCCTCCGCATCCATCGCCAGCTGCACTGCACTGTCAATCAGCGTAATCAGATGCGGGAACGCGTCTCGGAAAAATCCGCTGATCCGGCACACTACGTCCACCCGCGGCCGCCCCAGCTCCTCCAACGGGATCAGCTCGACGCCCGTCACCCGCCGGTTCTCCCGCTGCCACACCGGCCGCACCCCCAACAGCGCCAGCACCTGCGCAATATCATCTCCCGCAGTTCGCATAGCGCTCGTGCCCCACATGCTGATCCCTACACTCTCAGGGAATTTCCCCTCCTCCTGCTGATAACGTGCAATTAGCGTCTCCGCCAGACCCTGCCCTACCTGCCACGATGCCATCGTCGGCAGCGCACGCGGATCAACCGAGAAGAAATTACGGCCCGTCGGCAGCACATGCGCCATACCCCGCGTCGGTGACCCGCTCGGCCCAGGCGGAACAAACCCGCCGTCCAGTGCGTGCAGAAGGTTGTCCACCTCGGCCTTTTCGCCTTCCCGCAACTTCGGCACAAGGGCGCCGGCGGCAAAGTGAAGGATCTTCTCCAGCTCCACGGCCCCATCCTCCCGGCCCGTCGAATCTGGCTGCGCCCCATTACCAACTATTGAAGCCAGCCGGCCAACTGCCTCGGCTGCGACTGCGGAAACACCTTCCGCCCGCCACGCCCGTTCCGCCATACCCTCTAGCGCCCGCTTGCACTCCGCCTCCACCCGCTCGACCAGATCGGCGTTCGTCCTCATCCCTTCACAGAGGTCCTCCCGCCGGACCCCTAATCCCTCTTGCAGCTGTAGCCAGTCTTCACCCGCAACGCCCGCCGCCGCCGCCGGCAGCGATGGCGTCTCCTCATTCGGCAGCTTGACCAGGTGATACACCGTCTCGACCAGCTGCTCCCCTTCCGGCGAGGTGCCCAGAATATGCAGCCCGTCCCGGATCTGCGCGCCTGTCAACTCACACAGATACCCCTCAATATCCTCCAACAGATGGGCCACCTGCGCCCCCTGCATCTCTCCCAAAGCAGTTGGCGTCCCGTCTTCCAGATAGGAACCGTCCCAATCATGCGTGTGGTCGCCGTGATCAGCCCTCAATATGTACTTCAGGTCGTCGTCGAGTCGGTCGCGCTGTACGATCTCCCAGATCTGCCTCTGCAGCAGCGGCAGCTTAGCCGGATCCAGCTGCTCCGCCGCGTAATACTCGTCCGCCAGCTGTGCCAGCTCCGCCAGCGTCCCGTACGCCCCCGCGCTCGTCATCGGCGGCGTCATGTGGTCGACAACCGTCGCATGCGCCCGCCGTTTGGCCTGGCTGCCCTCGCCCGGGTCATTGATGATGAACGGATAAACCAGCGGCAGATCCTCCAGAATAAGGTCCGGAAAACATGACTCACTCAGCCCAACGCTTTTGCCCGGCAGCCACTCCAGCGTCCCGTGCTTGCCCATATGCACGATCGCGTCGGCCTTCCACACATTGCGCAGCCAGCGGTACAGCGCCAGGTAGTTGTGCGGCGGCGGCAGGTCAGGCCGGTGATAGATCTCATCCGGGTCCATGTCATAACCCCGCGGCGGCTGCAGCGCCACAAAGACATTGCCGTATTCCAGCCCCGCCAGCGCGAACCCGCCGTCATGGACATACGCACGCCCCGGTGCATCCCCCCACTGCTTCACCATGTCCGCCCGGCTGGCTTCCGGTACCCGCCCGAACCACCCGGCGTACTGCCCCGTCGGCAGCCTGTGCGCCCGCGCCAGCTGCTCCTCCTCCAACCAGGTAACGTCGTACGAGCAGCGCCCGATCAGCTCATACAGCAGCTCATCCCCCGAACGCGGCAGCGGACCGGTCCTGTACCCGGCCTCCTTCATCCTGCCCATCAACGTCAACAACGATGCCGGCGCGTCCAATCCGACCGCATTGCCCACTCGCGCCGCCTTCGCCCCGCTATTCGTCAGGATGAAGGCGACCCGTTTCTCATCGTTCCCCTTATGGCGCAATGCCGTATGCTTCTCAACAATGCCTGCCAGCCGGCTGATTCGCTCGCCGTCCGGAACATAGCGCGTCCCGCCTTCGCCCAGCGCCTCCTTGAACGAGACCGGCGTCCCCACGATGCGCCCGTCAAACTCCGGGATGGCCACGTTCATCGCCGTGTCCAGCGGCCCAAGACCCCGCCCATTGCGCTCCCAGGCCGCCCGATCGTTGCTGCAATAGATCGCCTGAAAAACCGGCACATCCAGATCGCCAAAAACCTCCCCGCCATCTCCCAATGCAAAGCTCAACGTGCTCACGATCGCATCTACAGGGCCCGCCTCCTCCAATACGCCCAGCGCCAGCGGCCGCCCCGTGCTGTCGCACTCCTTCAGAGACTGCGTATACACCGCCCGCACCGACATCCCCCGCCCCCAAAACTCAGCCGCCAGCGCATCCACAAACTCCGTATTGCCGCTCAACAAATGAGCCCGGTAAAAGAGAATCCCGATACTCGCCTTTTCTGTGCCCGGCCTGCCTTCCCTCCTCTCCTTGGCGCTTGGGACTTCCTCCGCATCGGCGCCCCGATCTGCCCCTCCCAAAACTGCCAAACCATCCCCTTCCGGCGTATAAATGCCATGCAGCGGCAGCTCCTGCGGCTGGTCAAAACCCCATCCCGTGACCAGCAGATGGTCGCTGAGGCACCTCAGCCCATTCGCAATGTTCTGCGGACCCCCGCACTGGAAATACGCGCTGACCGCCTGCGCCAGCGGCACGCCCACGTTGGACCGCGCCATAAGGTCGTAATCGAACGCCTCCACCGCCGGCAGACAGATCAGAAATCCGTCCGTCCGCTCAGCCCACGACTGAAGACGCCCAACCCCATACCCGAAAGCGCGCCCCGAATGAAGCCGCGCCACCACGACCTGCGCCGCCGGCAGCAACCGCTGCAGCAGCGCGTCCACCGCCCCCTCATCCGCCAGCCGCCCAACGTGCGCCGCCTCCAAACCGGCAAACCCATCGGGTAGCAGATCGCGCGCCCTCTCCAGCGCCAGCAGGTCCGTATCCGACTGGCTGAGAAACAGCAACCCTTCACCACTCGCCTCCCCAGCAGCTTGATCCAAAGTCGTTTCTTCCGGTCCAGGCGCGCCATTCCAGGCAAAACCGTTGAACAGATGCGGTTGCAGTACCGGCGGCGCCGGAGTCTCCATGTCCTTCAGCAGACTCTCGATATAGTCGTACATCGCCCGCACGATCACCTCGTCATTCACCGAGTGAAACCAGAACGGCCGGCCGTCCAAGACCAGCATCACCACGTTCGCCAGCACACAGGGCCCCAGACATCCCCCCTGATTCAGATGCACCCGGTTCTGCAGCCTCCGCCGCTCCCACTCCGCGTGATACAGGTCCCCGTCCACCTCCGCAAACCCCCGCTCCGTCCGCCCGCAACAACAACCTGTAGCGCACACAAACAACATCCCCCGCAGCTGACCCGAATTGACCATCCGCCCATCCAGCCGCTCCACCATATTCCGCGTCCGAATCTCACCCATTCCCAACCCTCCGCCCCTAACCCCTGTCCCCTGCAGTTCTGACCACTAACCACTGACCACTGACCACTGCAGTTAGTATTCGATTCCTGCCTGCGCCCGAATGCCCTGCTCTCTGAACGGGTGCTTAATCGGCCGCATCTCCGTCACCAAGTCCGCGAAATCGATCAGATTGCGCGGCGCGTAACGACCCGTGATCACAAGATGCAACATCGGCGGCTTGTTCGCCTCCAGCCACGCCAGCGCCTCGTTCCCGTCCAGCCACCCGTTATGCAGCAAGTAAGTAAACTCGTCCAGGATCAAAACGTCGTATCCGCCGTTCACTATCCTTTCCTGGCACACCGTCCATGTATGACGCGCCCTCGCAACCGTCTCGTCCAGGTCGTCGCTCGTCCACGTCCAGCCGTCACCGCTGCTGATCCAATCGATCTCGCCCATCCGTTCCGCCGCCCGGATCTCACCGAACCGGGCATTCTCATGTTTCAGAAACTGGACCACGCCCACCTTCATCCGCCGTCCCCACGCCCGCGTCAAGATCCCCAGCGCAGCCGTCGTCTTGCCCTTCCCTTCGCCCGTGTTGACGATGACAAGCCCCTTCTTCCTGCGGTTGCGCCGCGCCGCAATACGCCGCAACTGTGCCGACTCATCCGTCTCATCCCCCACGGCCCCGGGTTCACTTTCAGGCTCCTCATCCACCCCCAAAGGTGCCCATGGCGGCGGAGCGAACTCTTCATCGCCCCGCGTCTCCGGCGCATAAGCCGGCCCTTCACCCGCCGGAAAATGACGGTGAAAGACCAGATCCTCTACCGGATTCCCCCCGATCAAATGCTCCCGGTAGATTCGCTCCAGGCCCACCTCGTCCACCCCGTGATACCAGATCCCGTCCGGGTAAACCACAAGAATCGGCCCCCCCTGGCAGACGCCGAGGCAGTCCGCAAGCGTGCACTTGATGCGATGCGGGTTGCGCAGCTTGTTCAACCCCTGCTGCCGATTCCGCTCCAATACCAGCCGCTGGATCCTCTCGGCCTCTTCACTCGGCGCGCAGTCCCCGTGATTGCAGATGAACAGCTGCCGCCCGTACTTCCGCATGTTGGGACCAGTCTTCTCAACCATCCTGCACCTCCTTCTCACACCGTCGCCTGCCCTGCATGCCTGCAGAACTCCGTTCTGGCAATAGGAGAGCCGCTGCCACAGCGACCGATATCCCAAGAAAAACACTCACCGACATCAGACGGCTTGCCCGCCAGATGTCACTCGCTCCCGGCCTTCTTAATCCCTCTCCAAGCCGGTAATGCCCCACCTTCTCCAACTCCACCTCCAGCGCACCCGCCGCCGCGCTCATCGGTTGCCCCGCATTCGGGCTCGCCGTCTTTGCCGCCTCCCCGCGCCAGACCTGCCACGCTCGCCCCGCGTTGCCTTCCCCCAAAGCAGCGCCTGCAACAATCAACAGCGCTGTCAGCCGCGCCGGGACAATGTTCAAGACATCATCCGCTCGCGCCGCACTCTTTCCCAACCACTCCCTCTCCGCATCCCGGTATCCCAGCATCGCGTCCGCAGTGTTCACAAACCGGTATGCCAGCGCCGCCGGCAGCCCCCCAATGGCGTACCAGAACAACGGCGCAGCCACGCTGTCCGAACTGTTTTCCGCCAGAGACTCGACTGTCGCCGCCGCCACAAGGCCCTCGTCCAACTCGGAAACATCCCGGCTTACCAGATGCCAACCCAGTTGCCGCCGCGCTTCAGCCAGATCGCCCTCCTCTAGCGGCCGCGCCACCGCCCCGCCCGCCCGCATCAGATCCCGCCAGGCAATCAGCAGCGACAAGACCGCGCCCTCAGCCAGCCACCCCAACCGCCAGCGCTGCAATCCAGCTGAAAGCCACCTTCCAATGAGCCCAAGCAGGGACGCGCTCCCGCCGATCGAAGCCGCACCATAGAGAAAAGAGGCCATCGCTCCCCGCCGCGGCGCATGCTTCCGCACAATCCCAATCCAACTTCCCATCCAGGCCACCGGATGAAAACGAGAAGACGGATCGCCCAGCACCGCGTCGATCAGCACTGCCGCCGCCACCGCCAGCGCCCTCCGTCGCCTGCTGCATTCAGAACCAAAGAAACGCCGACCGCTCACCCCAAGCCCCTGTCCGAAACAAAAAAAGGCGATCCACCCGCAAAGTGGATCGCCTGGAAAGAGAAAATCCGCCAAATGGCGGATGGCGTACAAACTTTCTTTGCCGCTCATCCCCTTGATCCACGAAGGTGGTGTCTGAACTTCCCTGCCTGCACTCTGCAGGTCCGCTCGACTGAGCATCCAAAAAGGCGGGTTATCGGACTTGGTGAACTCTGCTTCACCCTACCGTTGCGGGACAGCGCCGGACTGGTTCATCTGAACGTCACCGGTCTTCCCCCATTGTGCGCCGCGCATCCGGGCGTAAGGCGCACCCTTTCGGAAACGGATTCAATTGTCCGCAAAAGAATATCCCAACAGACACCATCATGTCAACTACACCAATCCCCAGCCCCCACCACCCCCCTTAGGGGCACCCCTCGGGGGTGCCCGTTCCCCCATCCCACTCCCCTCGTAGGGTGCCCTCTTCTACCCCCATCCCGTCCCTTAAATCCCAGGCGACTGCTTCCCGGCTGTTCCCCACGCACGCCTCAAACACTGTCCACGCATTAATCACAGTTCATCACATAAATCATTCCAAATCACAGTCCAGACAAATTTCGTCCAAATTCACCCAATTTCCGTGTTATAATACGTAATTCGCACCGGTGTTCTACCCCAGTGCCGATCAACATATCCACCACGCCCGTAGGGGCACCCCTTGTGGGTGCCCGTTCTCCCATCCCACTCCCCTCGTAGGGTGCCCTCTTCTTCACCCCAACCCGTCCCTGAAATCCCAAATATCTCCTTCCCGGCTGTTCCCCACGCACGCCTCAAACACTGTCCACGCATTAATCACAGTTCATCACATAAATCATTCCAAATCACAGTCCAGACAAAATTCGTCCAAATTCACCCAATTTCCGTGTTATAATACCTAATCCGCACCGGTGTTCTATCCCGGTACCGATCAACATATCCACCACCACCCCCGGCCCCCGGCCGGACAACCGGCGACACCCGTACCGCAGGAGAAACAAACAATGTCCAAAACCCCCTGTAAAGCAACCAAAAAAGACGGCAGCCCTTGCAACGGCCACGGCCTCAAACAATTCGACGGCTACTGCATCGCCCACGGCCCCGCCGGCACCGTCGACAAATGGCGTTCCCTCGGCGGCAAAAACTCCGCCACCGCCGCCCGCCTCGACAAACGCATCCCCGAACGCTACAAAGAGCTGCTCAATACCCTCGACGACAGTATGGAACAGCTCAAGGACGGAACCCTCAGCCCCGCCCGCTACAACGCCCTCTGCCGCGGCGTCAAACTCAAACTCGACGTCTACCGCCAGGCCGACGCCGAAATGGACCTCATCCGCACCGAAGAAACCTACGCCGCCGCCGCCAAATTCGCCGGCGGCCACGGCGACCTCGATATCCTCGAAGCCGCCGCCGACATCACCGCCAAACAGGAACGCTACCGCAGCGAATCCCTCGTCGACCAGGGCTTCGCCGAAGTCATCGATGCCGCCAACCCCGACGACCCACCCGAAGTCGTCCTCAACGACAAAGGTCGACGCCGCTTCGGCTACTACAACCTCGACCTCAATCAACAGTTACTGGATGAAGTCGAGAATCAACTGACTGAATATGGCCCTGAAAAGTCCGACCTTCCCAATCTTCCCGAAACCAACGACCTGTTGGACACCATCGTAGAGACCATAAAGAAGACGCAGTCCGGTCTGGCGCACGGCCCCTCGGCCCCGTTCGACCCCCTGACCGGCCAGCCCATGACCAAACTCCCGGCCGCCGTGAAAGTCAAAGCTAAGGACTCCCTGTTCACCCGCTGCGACGAACCGCCGCAGGAAGTCCTGGAAGACCAACTCCGCCGGACCAAGGAACTGAGGCGCGCAGCGAAGGAACTTTCCGAAGACGAAGGCTACAAACGAAAACTGGCAGAGCAGGAGGATACCAGAAGAAAGCGGGAAGAGCTTGGCGTCTTTCTCGACGCCCAAAAAGCCAACGGGCTCCTGAGCAACCCACCGCCCCAAGCCCCAAGCTGGCAATAGCGTTTGGACAAATATAAAATAAATAGAATATACTACTGCTACCCCCAGGGCAGCAACTGTACATCCCTACCCACTGCCCGCCCAGCAAACCGCAAATCTACCCAAAACAGTCCTCTCCCACCCCCAATCCCGCCAAGAACAACCCCAGTTCCCCTTATACACACACTTCGCAACCGCCACTACCTTCACATATGGACCCAGACGACAGCTTCCAAACGCTCCAACAGCCCACGCCGCACCCCTAAGCAAGAATTACCGCAATCCTCTCACGAATCTCTCACAATCTCTCGGACATCTCTCGCCCAGTCAATCCCACTGACCACTGCCCACTAACCACTGCAGTTCAAGTTGCAAGACACACAAGAAAACGCGACAATAAACAAAGAACCCGAATCAGAATTGCGCCTAGAGGAGAGTCTTACGATGAGTGACAACTACCAACAAAACGGCTACCTCCTTGTTCGTCAGGCCATCCCCTCCGACGATCTGGAACCGCTCTGCGCCTGCATCCACCGCCAGGTCGGCATCTACGCAAATGAAATGTTCAACGACGGCAAAATCAAGGATCCCTTCGACGAACTTCCCTTCGGCCAGCGCCTCGCCGCCCTCCACAGCGAAAATGAGATTCGCCTGCGCTCCTGGAATCAGCCCGCCTTCGGCCCCGAACTTCATGCCCTCATTCAATATCCCGGCATCATTGACGCTCTCGAACCCCTCCTCGGCCCCAACATCAGCTTCAACGGCGACTACCATCTCCGCCCCAAAATGCCCGACAGTGTACACACCGCCTTCCCATTCCACCAGGACAGCCAGTACTACGGCAAACGCTCGCGCTACGCCCATATCATCACCGTATGGATCCCTCTCGTCGACGTCGACGAAGAGAATGGCTGCCTCTACGTGATCCCCGGCAGCAACGCCTGGGAGTTGGTCGACAGCGCCCGCGACATAAACATGAACATGCGCTCGTTCGAGGACGTCGAAGCCCGCGGCACGCCCATTCCCCTGCCAATGAAACGCGGCGACATTCTCCTCTTCTCCAACATGACCTTCCACGGCAGCAAGATCAACCACACCGACAAAGTCCGTTGGAGCATCGATATACGCTACCACCGCACGCCTGGAACCTATTCCGCACCGCCCGAAGTCCTGGAAAGTGAAGAGTTCATGCGTGACAAGCTGCATCAAACAAAAAGACCCCCGATCATTGTGCGCGGTGAGGGTAAGACCCCTACCTACAAGGAGTGGAAGGCAACCCTGGAAGCGCTTCTCGCCTGACCATTCCAACGCCCGGCCCCCGCGAACTCATTCTTAATCGCCAGCGCCGCGTCCCCATCTGTCCGGAACCCTATTCCAAAGGAGTTGCTGTGCATATTCATCCACGTTCAGTCGCCCAAAAAGTCTTCGACGTCTGGCGCAACCCAGGCCGGTTCACCAAGAATCCCGACATCATCGAGCTGCCTTCCGGGCGGCTCATGCTCATATACTCCGACACCGACTCCCACTGGTCCCAGGTAAACCAGGTCCTGACCCTGCTCGCCAGCGATGACGGCGGCCACACCTGGTTCAAACACCGCGAAATCGATCAAGCCAACCTCCAGGAGGGCGACGAACGCCTTGTCACCCCCCGCCTCAGCCGCCTCAACGATGGCCGCCTCGTCGTAATCATCGACCACGACGACCACAGCCACTTTCACGAAGACCAGCCCCCCGGCAACTGGCTCTACTGGAGCGAAGACAACGGTGACACCTGGACCGAAGCCCAGAAACCCAACATCATGGGCTTCGAACCCGACCGTATCCTCGATCTGCCCGACGGCAGACTCGGTGTTGTCTCCCACATCATGCGCGGCGACACCCAGGAGTTCGCCGTAATCCTCTCCTGCTCCGAAGACCGCGGCGAAACCTGGTACGAAGCCGCCACCGTAGCCTATGACGGCTACCACCGCGTTTGCGAAGGCGCAATCGTCCTCCTCGACAACCCCGACGCCGTCGGCGGCCAGGAGCTGGCCTGCATCATGCGCGAGAACCACCATGCCGGCGTCCCCAGTTTTGTGGCCTTCTCCACCGACAGCGGTCGTACCTGGTCCCCGATGCAGATGTGCCCCTTCGCCCTCGACCGCCCCTACGCCAAGCAGCTCCCCGACGGCCGCATCTTCGTCAGCGGACGCCATGTAAATGGACCCTTGGGCACCTACGGCTGGTGCGGCGACATCAAGGAGGAGGCCGGTACCTGCCAGATCGGCGGTCCCCGCCGCAAGTACGCCGCCGCGCTGCGCGACGTCGCCCTCGTGATCGACAACCTGCCAGGCCACGAGGCCCGCTACTGCCTACTGCCACCTGAATCAGCACGCAGCGAAGTCCACATGGACGCTGTCCTTAAGGTCGAAGGCAGGCCCGGCCAGGCCGCCGCCTTCATGTCCATCTCAAAACTGGGCGTCGTCCTCAACATCGCCCCCGACGGGATCTGGAGCCGCCAGGGCGCCGACTTCCGCCATGCCGTCGACATGACCGACTACCGTACCCTCTCCATCCGTCACCGCCGCGGACTCCTGCGCATCCAGGTCGACGGTGAGACCGTGATCAACCAGTGTATCTTCCGCGAGGACCAACCGATCGGAGACTCCCGTCGTACCGGCCCCCTGAACCTCTACACACAGTTCGGCCAGCCCCAGACCGGCGGACGAAGCTTCTGGCGTTACGTCTCCTTGCGTGCCCAAAACCCAACCCTCGACGACTTCGAATGGGAATGGGGAGCCGAATCAGAAACCTTCCCCGATGAATACCAACGCAAGCGCATGATCCAGATCCACGGCAACCACCCCGAACAGGCCCCCGCACCCGACCATGGCTACTCCTCCTGGCTTATGCTCGCTAACGGCACAATCATGTGGGTCGACTACACAAACTACGGCGATCCCGCCGGGTCAAGTCATCTTGTTGGCGTCTTCATCGAACCCCAGGATATCGACTGAAAGGAGGGTGCCTCCATGGCCGTTTCAGACAACGCCAGCCAGCCCCGCTGCCACCAGGAGCATCTGCTCACCAGCGGCGCAGACGGCTACCACACCTACCGCATCCCAGCTCTGGCCGTATCCACCCGCGGCACCCTCCTCGCCTTCGCCGAAGGACGCAAACACGGCCGCGGCGACGCCGGCGAGATCGACCTGATCCTTCGCCGCAGCTACGACAACGGCCGTACCTGGACCCCCATCCAGGTCGTCGTCACCGAAACCGGCATGACCTGCGGCAACCCCTGCCCCGTCGTTGAACGCGAGACCGGCGCCATCTTCCTCCCCTTCTGCAAAAACCTGGCCGATGGCGACGAGACCATGATTTGCGAGGGCAAAGCCCCCCGCACTGTCTGGATTACCCACAGCACTGACGACGGTGAGTCATGGAGCCAACCGCGCGAGATCACCGCTTCCGTCAAGGATCCACAGTGGACCTGGTACGCCACGGGACCCTGTCACGGCATACAGCTGGAATCCGGCCGCCTCATCGTCCCCTGCGACCACATCGTCGGCCTCCACCTCGACCGCAGCCGCGACCCCTACCACTCCCACGTCATATTCAGCGACGATCGCGGCCAAACATGGCAGCTCGGCGGCGATGTCGAAGTCGGCACCAACGAGTGCGCCATCGCCCAGCTCCAGGACGGCAGCCTCTACATCAACTGCCGCAACTTTGTTCGCGGCACACAAAGGGGCGTCTCCCGCAGCTACGACGGGGGCAACACGTTCACCGACTTTGAATGGGACGAGACACTCATCGAGCCCGTCTGCCAGGGTAGCCTCGAAGCGCTCCCCGGCGGCCGGCTCCTCTTTGCCAATCCGGCAAGCACCCGCCGCGAACGCATGACCGTCCGCCTCAGCGCCGACGGCGGCCGCACCTGGCCCGCCGCCCGTGCCCTCCACGCCGGCCCTTCCGCCTACTCCGATCTCGCCGCCCTACCCAACGGCGAGCTCTGCTGCCTCTACGAGAGCGGCGAAAGTCAACCCTACGAGCGCCTTACCCTGGCCCGCTTCAACCTCGCCTGGCTTGAGGAAGAGCCGAACCGTTGATCATGCCTGCCCCTGGATTCTCTTGGCCCATGCAATTTCTTTATCACATTCCTGCTGCCTCCAACCGCCAGGTTACAGAACGCAACCAAGCCGGCATGAGGAGCAAGCCAGCTAAGTGAACCAATTTGCCTATGCGAGAAGATTGGCGCCCATCCTCCTCGCGATCCTCATCCCGCTCATCCTGGCTGTAGCCTGTGTACCCGTAGGCGGGCCCGCCGGGCCACCGGTCAGCGTGTCTGTGAAGCCCCATCAGCTCTCACCCCATCCCTGCGAAGATAGTTTCGTTGCCCACACGCTGGACCACATAACCTCTATCGAGGACGAAGTGGTCAGGACCTACGACAGCAACGGCTCCGGCCTCGCCGTCAACGATCTCGACAGGGACGGCGATCTCGATCTTGTTCTGGCGAACTTGGCGGGCCGCAACGCCATCTTCTGGAACCGGGGAGGCTTCTCCTTTCACAAGCAGGAATTCCCCCACGGCCAATCGCGCGGCGTCAGCGTCGTCGACATCGACGGCGACGGCTGGCTCGACATCGCCTTCGCCCATCGCATCACCCGCCCCCTCGTCTGGATGAATGACGGCCACGCACTTGGCGCCGGCAGCAAAGTCAGCTTGGTCCCCGGAAGGGTCCTCAAGCGGATTCCCGGCTTCACACGCGTAGACTGGTTTGCCGCCCCCCAGAAGGCCTACACCCTCGCCTGGGCGGACCTCGACGGCGACATCGATCTCGACTTCGTCCTCGCCACCTACCAGAGCGAATACACACGCGTCGACCCCCACGACCTCGCCAACGGTGGCGTCGTCTACTATGAGAATACCGGGACCGACTTCGTCCCCACCCACCTTGCCACCCGCTCCCAGGCCCTCGCGCTTCTTCTCGTCGACCTTAACCAGGACGGCCGCCTCGACATCTGGGCAGGCCACGACTTTCTCATGCCCGACCAGGTCTGGCTCTGGTCGCCCCAAGGATGGACACAGTCCGAAACCTTCGCCGAAACCACCCAGAACACTATGAGCTTCGCCGTCGGCGACATCGACAACGACGGCCGCGCCGAACTCTTCTCCGCCGACATGAAGCCATACCCCGAAACCCCCGAAATGATGGCCGCCTGGTCTCCTCTCATGGCCATGATGGCTGACGCCGACATCGCTGGAGATCAGCAAATAATCGAGAATGTCCTCCAGGTTCCATCCGCTGCCGGCAGCTATGTGAACGAGGCCGAACCGCGCGGCCTGCAGGCAAGCGGTTGGAGTTGGTCTGCCCAGTTCGGCGACCTTGACCAGGATGGTTTCCTTGACCTCTATGTCGTAAACGGCATGGCCGCCGAGGAAATGTTCGGCCAACTGCCCGGCGCCGAGCTCGTGGAGGAAAACCTCGCCTACCGCAATGACGGCCGCGGCCACTTTCAGCCCGTCCCGACCTGGGGCCTGAACGCCACCGAAGGCGGCCGCAGCATGGCCATGGCCGACCTCGACAACGACGGCGACCTCGACATCGTCGTCAATAATCTGCTCGCCCCCGCCGCAGTCTTTGAAAACCGGCTCTGCGGCGGCAACAGCCTGACAGTCGACCTCGCATGGCCCGGCAGCAAGAACACCCGCGCCATTGGCGCTAACCTGAGGCTCCACACCACCGCCGGCAAATACACGCGAACCCTTCGCTCCAACAGCGGCTACCTGACCGGCGAACCCGCACAGGCCCACTTCGGCTTCCCCGCCGCCAGCACGCCCCTCCTTCTGGAAATCCGCTGGCCGGACGGCGCCCACTCCGGGCTGATAGTACCGTTGGCTGCAGGCGGCCGTGTTTTGGTGGAGCGCACAGACTGACATTACGTCAAATACTTCGGCTTGCTGAAGCCTGCCTTCCCAGTCGAGGCTCTGTTTCAAAATACTCCGACTTTGGCCAAACAAAGTTCACTTGACTTTCACTTCCATAGACTGTACCATCCCGGTGGTACGAGTGTGATGGCCGGCTCGGCCTGACCCCCCAAAGCGGTCCACCCGGACTCGCCATGCCGAAGCCATTCCAGCCAGACCGCTCATGACCCCGCCAGTGACAATACTGCAGAAGCACCGTTCACAATGTGGTTGGATCCTGGCAGTTTCTTTCTGGACCTGCCTTCATTATCGTTTCCGTTTGTCAATCAAGCACACGAGGAGAACCTGCAATGTCAACAGCAATGAGCCGTCGTTCCATGCTCAAGTGGATGGCCGCCGGCAGCGCCACCGCAGCCCTGGCAGCCTGTGCCGTCCCCGCCGCAACCGATACCGGCGGCGGTGGCGAAATGGCCGACATGGAAGACATTACTATCGGTTGGGCCAGGCATGGATCGGAAGGAGACGTACCGACCGAAACCGGGCTGGCTGAGCTTTTTAAGTCCAAGAATCCCGGCGTCACGGTAGAGCCTCTCGTCCTGCCTTGGGGTGACTACAACACCAAGATCCCCGTCATGGTCGCCGGCGGCACCGCGCCCGATACCTTCGGCTGTCACCCCGCCCTCATGGCCGAGACCCACACAGCCGGCGGTTCCATTCCACTGACCGACTTCATCGATGCCTACGGCGCCGACCTAAACTACGATGACGTCGTCTATCACGGCGACGCGCTCTTCGACGGCGTCGTCTTTGGCCTGCCCCAGAAGTCCTGCACCCACCAGCTGCGTTACAACAAGACACTTCTCCAGGAAGCCGGCCTGCCGCTCCCGGGCGAACTCTACTGGGAACAGGGCGCCGACGGTTGGAACTGGAACACCTTCATCGAAATGGGCAAAGAGTTGACCAAGGATTTGGACGGCGACGGCGAGACCGACCAGTACTTCTACGGCGGTTCCGGCGGCACCAATCAGCTCGCCACAATCCGTGCGGCCGGTGGCGAAGTCTTCGACGAGGCCGTCTCAACCTGCACCATCAACAGCCCCGATGCTGTCGAAGGCATTAAGTTCATGGCCGACCTCGTACTGGAACACAAGATTCAACCCCCACCCGAGATGCAGGCCAGCGAACTGGGTATCAACTTCAATACCGGCCGAATTGTGATGGCCGGCGGCACCACCTGCGACTCCGTGCGCGACCTGCGCGAGGGATACGAGCTCCCCTTCGAGTGGGACTTTGTGCTCGTCCCCGCCGGCAAAGCCGGCTTCCGCTGCTGGGGCGATACCGACCAAATCGTGGTCTCCTCGTCCAGTGAGTACGCCCAGGAAGCCTTCGACTGGTCCGTCTACCGCAGCAGCCTCCAAGCCTGGGAAGAGGGCTACGACAGCGGCATCAAACTGGCCTTCTCCGACGGCCCCACCCGCTACTCCATCTTCGAGTCCAAGGCCTATACCGAACCCCTTGGCGCCCTCGACATTCCCATGATTCGCGAAGGCTATATCAATACCATCCCTAACCCCTTCGTACCCCGCAGCCCGCAGCCGTACCGCGTGCTCTTCACCGTAATGACGACCGAGGTCGACAACGCTCTGCGCGGCGCCAAAACCGCCCAGGAGGCAGCCGACGACATGTGTGCCCAGATTGAGGAGATCCTGGCAGAAAATGCCTAGATTTCTCTGCTGCGCCATCGCAGTAGGCATCTGAAGGAGACGTGGAGCGCGGGCTGGCCCGCCTCCCGTTCTCCCCCTTAGTCGCCCGCCTGACCAGAACCGCTAGTGTAGACCTATAATGCTGGGAAAAAGCAAACTCTACTGGAAGAACGTCTTCGAAGGCTACGCCTTTATCTCCCTGTGGATAATCGGCTTCGTTGTCTTTACCGCCGGCGCGCTCCTCGGCTCCTTCTCCATCAGCCTGACCAAGTGGAACATCGTCGGCACCCCGGAGTTCATCGGTATCGGTAACTACGAGAAGATGATCGAAGACGAATTCTTCTGGAAGTCGCTCAAAGTCACCATATTATTTCTCCTCAACGTCCCGCTCAATCTTGCCCTCGGCCTCTTCCTCGCCATGCTGCTCAACCAGAAGATCCGTATGATCGGCTTCTTCCGCACGCTGTTCTATCTGCCCAGCGTGACCGCAGGTGTGGCCGTCTCACTGCTCTGGATGTGGATCTTCAACCCGCGATTCGGCGTCATTAACGTACTTCTCAAGAACATCGGCATTATCGGTCCCGCCTGGCTGGGAAGCGAGACTTGGGCATTACCCGCTCTGATTGTCATGAGTGTCTGGGGTGTCGGCGGCGGCATGCTGATCTACCTCGGCGCCCTCCAGGGAATCCCCACCGCATTCTACGAGGCGGCTACGCTCGACGGCGCCAACGCATTCCAGAAGTTCATCCGTATCACCGTTCCCATGATCACGCCAGTCCTCCTCCTCAACCTCATCATGGGAGTCATTGGCTCCTTCCAGGTCTTTACCCAGGCCTTCATCATGACCGGGGGCGGACCAAACTACGCCACCCTCTTCTATGTCCTCTATCTCTACCAGAACGCATTCCAGTGGTTCAACATGGGTTATGCATCCGCGCTGGCATGGGTGCTTTTCCTGGTGATCCTTGCCTTTACCTACCTGATTCTACGCACCTCTTCCAGCTGGGTATACTACGAGGGCGGTTGATCGAATGGCTCAACACAGTCTCGAACAACACGGTCAGCAGCCGGTCCTTTCAGGTCTGGCAGGCCTATGGCAGAGTCGCCGCCGGCAGGACCTGCTGCTGAAAACAGCTGTCTACCTGATCCTGCTGATCGGTGCCTTCGGCGTCATGCTGCCCTTTTTCTGGATGATCAGCACCTCCCTCAAAAAGCCCGGCACCGAGTTCACCTTCCCCATCGAGTGGATTCCTGTCCCGCCTCGCTTCGGCAACTACAGTAATGCCTGGACCATCCTGCCCTTTAACCAGTGGCTCTTCAACACAATTCGCATCACCGGTCTGTCAATTGTCGGCCACATAGTCTCCTGCGCCATCGTCGGCTTCGGCTTCGCCCGCATCCGCTTCCCCGGCCGTGACGCCATCTTCCTGCTGGTCCTCGCAACCATGATGCTGCCATACCCGTCAGTCATCATTCCCCTCTTTATTCTCTTCAAAGAGTTGGGCTGGATCAACACAATCCTGCCCCTTGTCGTGCCCACCTTCTTCGCCACCAGCGCCTTTTACATCTTCCTGCTCCGCCAGTTCTTCATGACTCTTCCTCTGGAGCTCGACGACGCCGCCCGCGTTGACGGCTGCAGCACCTTCGGCATCTTCTATCGCATCTGCGTCCCTCTCATCAAGCCCGCCCTCGGCATCATCCTTGTCTTCTCCTTCATGCACCATTGGAACGACTTTCTCGGCCCCCTCATCTTCCTCGGAGACCTCGACAAATACACACTCGCGCTCGGCCTCCGCTTCTTCCAGGGCCAGCACAGGGTCGAGTGGACGCTCCTGATGGCCGCCTCCCTGATCATTCTGTCGCCCTGCATCATTCTCTTCTTCATCGCCCAAAAGTACTACATTCAGGGCATCGTCATCACCGGCGTCAAAGGCTGACCCCCACCGCAGCACCACCCTCGCATCAGCTTGTCGCAAGCCCTACAGGCGACGCCAGCACGCCCCATCTCTTCGCACCGTCCCGGACAACCACCGAATCCCTTTCCTCTTGCTTGGCCGGGTGCAGTCCAGATTGGGGGTGAACTTTCGTACACCTCTCGAAACGACCAACCCAAAGCCAGTTCGCGTCCCCGACCAGCGCAAGTGCCGTTCCCACTGACCACTGATCACTGACCACTGACCACTGCAGTTCTGTGCGGGGGGACTCCCCCCGCAACGCCCCCCCTACACCATGCCACGTTGGCGCCGCGTCCCCGGCGTACTGTCTATGCCACCGGTCGCCCACCCACCCACTTCGGCCCGCGAAGCCTTCCGCCGTGACCACCGTAGGGGCAGGCCTTGTGCCTGCCCACTCTCACCCCAAAACAGGCCTGCACCCGCTTGGCCCATCTGTTTGACTTTCAATTTTCCAGTCGGTATACTCATTTGACGACTGTATTTTCAGCAGCGGGGATTCCTACGTCGGGCTCGCGCTCAACACGGGGCAAAAACGCAGGGCTCTCTCTTAGTCTACGATCGCAAGAAGGAGAACGAACGCATGCCAGCCCAGAATAGCAGACGATTCCGCGTCAGACCTCAGTCCGGAAATGGACACAGGCAACGCGGATCATTGTTCATTTGGATGGCAGCGCCGTTCGCCGCAGTGGTCTTGGCCGCCTGCGTCATCATTAATCCCCCGCCTGCCCCTACGCCAACGCCCGTCCCAACGCCAACACCAACTCGCCAGACGGTTATCGATGTAATTCGAGTCGCCGAAGGCGGCGATCCGCCCGTTATCGGACAAACCGTTCGTGTCGCACTGACTCTGGATGAGGACAGCTACACCGATCGCTCCCGCTGGCAGTGGGAGCGTTCCGACGACGGCCTGACCGACTGGCGCAATGTACCCGGAGCCAGACTGACCGACTCATCGCTATACGCCCCCGTAGCCGCCGACGAAGACAAATACCTTCGCGCCTCCGTCAACTATGTCGATAGCGACGATGAAGGCAAGACCGCGCTCAGTCCCACCGTCGGCCCTGTAGTCGGGGCGGAAATCGACACCGAAACTGTGGAATTCGACTTCGGCAATGACCCCGCCGTTGTTAGCCGCGCCGTGCGCGCAAGTCTCACTCTCTCTGACTCCGACTACAGCGACCTCGGTCGATGGCGATGGGACCGGTCCGATAACGCCCTCAGAGGCTGGACCGATGTCACCGACTACGATGCTGAGGATTCTTCTATCTTCACCCCGTCCTCGCTCGAAAACGGCAAATACCTCCGCGTCTCAGTCGTCTACCGCGATAGCGAAGGAGACTTCAAAAGAGGACTGAGCCAGACAGTCGGCCCCGTCACCACCGTTGACACCGTTGCCGACGTCGTCAGATTCGCGTCAGGCGGTAGCCCCCCCACCGTCGACACCCAGATCTCCGTTGAACTTACACTTCCCAACAGCGACTACAGCGAACTCGGGACTTGGAAGTGGGAACGGTCCAACGACGGTCTCGGAAAGTGGGAAGACGTCACGGACTACGACGCGTCAAACTCGGCCCAATACACACCCACCAGCGCCGACGAAGGCAATTACCTGCGTGCCTCTGCCCTCTACACCGATAGCGAAGGCGAACGCAAGCGGGCTCTCAGTCAGACCATCGGACCCGTGGAAGACTGATCGGCGTCGTAACCCTCTTCAAAGAAAGTAGAACCCCCCGTGACCTGGCCGCAAGGTGCCGTCGCGTCTCGGTCCGCAACCTGCCGGCCTATTGGCAGTCCATGCCAAACCTACCCCTAAAACAGATTCTGCGTGGGTAAACCGCCTGTCTGCCCCGATTGAACACAGCAGGCCAACTCTGCTCAATCCAGCTCCCGGCCAGGTCCACCAATACCTGGACTCGCCGCGGCGCCTCTGGACCTTGTTTTCCCGCAACTCGAAGGAACTGAACTAAGAGTCTTGCGTCGGCAAAGCAGCCCCTGTCCCGTGGTCGCGCTCCACACTGTCACCTTCGCGGCCAGACGCCCAACGGCCGCCGTCTCCCATCCCCGTCTCAGACCCTCAAGTGATCAACCTGCGGGCTACATTACGCCACCCGTACGATCCGTCAATTACTTGGTGACGTTGGCGGTTCGTAGCCAACCTGTCGAAGACGACGGCGGGCCCGGATTTTACGCTGTTTCAGGCCGCAAAACAGCTCTCTACCAGAGTAATTTCTTAAAAAACCGAAGTCTGTTTCCGATATTTTTGCGTCGGAAATTCTTCAGCGGTTGGATTTACAATCAAATTCCCAGCTACTATACTGAAAATCAGTCGGCATGAAGTTGAACATTATTATCGAGTCGAAGAACAAAGCCTGACCTTTAGTGACAGGCAAAATTTTATCTCGGAGCCACGGACTCATTTAGCCAGGAGGATGATAGTATGGCGAACTTGCCAATGAGAGAAGTAAATCGCGTTCAGATGGTCTTTCGTGTCTTCCTAACTGTAATCTTGCGCATGAGCTTTGTCATGTTGCGCCTGCTGATTAACAAAGTCTCCCTGGCCATTTTCGGAGTCTTGATCGTCGTAGGTGCAATCGTAGCCGCCATGAGCATGGCCCCCCCGCCTAAATCCTCCTCAGGCCAGGTCGAGCAACACTCGATGGAGGAGCTTACCGTTCAATTCGAGACTGCCCCCCTGCCGCTCTCCTTGCCCCTGCTCCACGTCTCTTCCTACGACATTCAGTGGACCTCCGTCGGCACAGGTGAGTCTTGGACGACACAGGGCGAGATTAACATTTCAGGTGTAACGGAAGGAACCGAAGCAGTCTCCTATACCGTCAAGGGTCTGGATCCCGAAAGGGTATACCGCTTCCGCACACGCGGGCGTAATCTCCTCGGCGCCGGCCCCTGGTCGGACTGGTTCCCGTCCAACGGGCTCGTCCCGGGGCCCGGGGCCACGCCAACCCTTGAGCCGACCGCCACGCCAACGCCAATGCCTACCCCCCAGACCGAGACGAACACCGTCTACTTCAACACGGACCAGCGTCCTACGGTCGGGCAGGAAATCTCGGCCCAACTGTCGCTCTCCGAGGACACATACACTAACCTCAGTGACTGGCAGTGGCAGACTTCCGAGACCGCGCTCAACGACTGGCAGGATATCAACAATATCAACGTTGACGACACCGCTTCCTATACGCCCTCGAGCTCGGATGTCGGCTCCTTCCTGAGAGTCTACGTAACCTACACCGACAGCGAAGGCATCCTCAAACGCGGCCTGAGCCCGACAATCGGTCCCGTTCAGGAAGCAATAGAGTAACTACACGCTCATCGCCTTAGCGCTGTTCCTCCTTGCGGCGCTGAATTGAACTCGGGCGGCACAGCAATTCTCGGCAACAATGGTACGCTGTGCCGCCCGAGCAATTCCCAGACACAACCCAAACCTCGGGATTCCCCGAACCACAGTTCAGACCGTCCCAATAACCCGTAGGGGCACCCCTTGCGGGTGCCCTCGGCCGCGAGCGCCCCTCATCGTCGCCCAATACGTAGGGGCACCCCTTGCGGGTGCCCTCGGCCGCCAGCGCCCCTCATCGTCGCCCATCTCGTAGGGGCACCCCTTGTGGGTGCCCTTGATTTTCAGCCTCCCTCTGTAATCCCCCCTTCCACCGCCAAGTGCCTCCAGAAACCCACCCATTTCCGATCGCACCCTTTCCCACCGACCTCGCAAAATGGCCCACAACCTTGGAGGCATACCCAGCCCCCCAACCTTGGACCGTTCCCCATTTCCAAAACTGTTGCGCTGGACCCCGAAATGTCTTAAGATATGCAACGGTGAGCCAGCTGGAGCACCCCATACAATCCGGGACTTCTATCAAATACAAAGGGCGCAAAATGAGCGATCTCAATCTCCTCCAGTACCTCTTCGACGTGCAGGGCTACCTCGTTATCGAAGACGCGCTCACCGCGTCTGAAGTCGAATCGCTCAACCGCCTGCTGGACGCCCAGCAACTCCCCGCCCCCGACCATGCGCAACGCTTCGGCAGGGCCCCCGACGGATCCGGCTTCCTCGAATGGGGCCAGCCCTTCGTCGACCTTCTTGACCACCACCGCATCTTGCCTGTCCTCCGTTTCCGCCTCGGCGACTGCTTCCGCCTCGACAGAATCTACGGCATGTACATGAAAGAAGGAATGGCACGCGGACGCCTCCACGCCGACTACGGAGCCACCTCCCCGACCACAGGCGCAAACCCGGGCGAGTATGTCCCATTCCGTGACGACCAGATCTACAACGGTTTTGTCGTCGTGACCTGGTGCCTCACCGACACTGGTCCAGGAAAAGGCGGCTTTTGCTGCATTCCCGGCAGCCACAAAAGCAACTACAAACTGCCGCGCCAAATCGACGAAGCCCCCGAGGACCATCCCAGCGTCATCATCCCCGAAGCCCCAGCCGGTTCAGCCATCCTGTTCACCGAGGCCCTGACACACGGCACCGCCGCCTGGCAGGCACAGCACGAACGCAGGGCTCTCCTCTACAAATACTGCATCTCACATGTTACCTGGACAGCAAGGCGCGTACTGCCTCCCCCCGACGCCGAGCTAACGCCCCGCCAGCAAATCCTGTTCCGCGATCCAGGTGACCCTTTCAGACACTTTCCCTCCCTCTTCGAAGAAGCCGTCGCGGTCTGATTCGAGTCAGAAAGAGCTTCTCACCTGACCTCAGCCAATAGAAAACGGTGCAGCACCCTCCGAAACTTGGTTGCTGCACCGTACTTGGACTTCTTATTCTGTTCGCCACGACCCTGAGAGCAGACGCCCGCCCATCTGTCGACGACGCGACCAGTCTGCCCCACCTTCTCTTCAGACCCGGTACTACGAATTCTCTACCTCAAGCAAATGGGGCGGAATGGTCTCCCCCTCCGGCCTCGGCATTGGCTGCCAGTAGCCGCTCGGGTCGAACCCGCGCGCAATGATCCCCGGCTGCTTCTCCGGCTCAGGTCCACGCACGTCCGGCGGAAAATAGCGGATCGTAAGACCGCATCGCCGGCGGTTGGAAGGATTCGGCTGCGAACCGTGCAATAGCATGTCAGTGTGCAGCGAAAGCTGCCCCGCCTTCAACTCGACCGAAACCGGCTGCCCGTACCGCCCCGGCTCATGGACATGCTGGCTGAGCACGCCTTCCTCCTCGTCCGTCACCCACTCGAACGGTATACGTCCCAGCAAATGTGTGCCCGGGAAAAGCTTCATCGCCCCGTTCTCCACATCCACGTCGTCAATCGCCAGCCAGGCCGTGACCACCTTGCTCGGCGTAAGAGCCCAGAACGAAGCGTCCTGATGCCAGTAAACCGACTTTATATCACTGGGCATCTTGGAGAAATAGTGCGTCATCGTGCAAACAATATTCGGACCCAGAATATCCTCAACATAATCAAGGATTCGTTCATTGGTGACAAGATCAAAGAGGCCCGCACAGTGCGTGTGCCAGCTATTGACCGAATAACTGTCAAGACCGGCCTCCGACGCCATATTCAACAGCTTATCAAAGTAGCGGCGGTTGGCATCCGCCTCTTCCTCCGAAAAGAGATCAATGGGAAATACGTACCCGTGTTCATTGAAGTAATCGATCTGCTCATGCGTCAGCTTCTTCGGTTCTTTCGTCGTCGCGGGGAAATACCTCAGATCCCGCTCCATCGTCGGAATTGCGTCAATGACCGCCATTGCTGATTTCTCCTGTGGCCTTGTTACGACGTCCTGGCCTACCGCCGCATCGAATCTGAAAAAGGAAAAGGATTTCTATCAATGATCAGCCTGGATCCTATCCAACCGCCCATACTCTGTCAACCTTCCTGCCAATTCACGGACGCACGACCGCTCCCGTCCGCATCGACTCGGCAATCGCATCCAGAACCCGCATCTGCCCGATACTGTTCTCAGGTGAAATCCGATGCGGCTGTCCACTTTCGAGACAGTCGCAGAGATGCGCCAGCTGGTGTGTAAACTGATGCGTCGGCGGAAAAGGGATCGTCTCCACGCCGTTCGCCGAATGGTACTCCAGCGCCACGTCCTGGTTCTCGTTATTCCAGGCTTTGTCTATTCTCACAAATCCGGCGTCGCCGCTTATCTCCACATACTGCGAAGCCCAACTGTCGAACCCTACTGTCAGCTGCGCAGCCCGCCCGCCTGAAAAGGTAAGAGTAATATAGAGGGCATCGTCGACCTCGACACCTTCTGTCTGCACTGCAAAGACCGATTCAGGCTCCTCACCGAAGGTATGGCGTGCCTGATGGACGTTGTAGCACGCCAGGTCATAGATGGCGCCCCCTCCTTTGCTTCGGTTCCAGCGCCAGTTGTCTTCAGGACGGCGCCTCTCAAACGGAACATTCGTACAGAATGTACTCCGTACATTCAGCAGATTTCCGATGCCGCCCTGACTGATAATCTCTTCGGCCTTCAGATGCATCGGATGGTGCCTGAACTTGAATGCCTCCGCCACCAGCACCCCGTGTTCGCTGCAGGCCGCGATCATTGCTTCTGCCTCGGCTGTATTCTGCGTGAACGGCTTCTCGCACAGTATCGCCCGCACACGACCCGACTCCGCCAACCGAATCCCAACCTCGGCATGCAGAGCGCCCCAAACGCAAATCACCGCTATGTCGTACGTCCCCGCTTCCAGCAGTTCGTCAAGCGTAGAGTAGACGTACGGCACATCGAACTGCTGCGTAAACCGCTCGATCGCCTGCGACGAGACGTCGCAGACCGCCGTGAGTTCGGCCCTCTCCAGGTCTACACAGGCAGTTGCATGTCCTCGTGAAATCCCCCCGGTCCCAACCAGAGCTACACGGAATTTCTTCGGCGATCCGTTACTCATCCTGATGTTTCCCTTCTGAGTGGCGTGAAAACTGGAATTGACTAAAGTCAGAGGGCCAGTCAGCGGGCGCTTCTACATGCCCGAAAATTGTACGCCGCAAAGGCCTCATGTGCTATTATTCCATTCAAATGGCGACGCTGTAATGCCTCATGTCCTGCACTCAATTCAGCCAGCAACTCCGTCCGTATTATCGCCCTAAAGAAAGGTTGATGCAATGAAAGTTTTCGCAGGTGGAATCTCAACCGAAACCAACACCTTTTCACCTATGCCGACCGGGATGCGCGACTACACCATCATCCGGCCCGATGATGACGGCGAAGTAGGCACCAAGCCCTCTTTCGACCAGTTCAAAGCAGAGACCGAGGCCCGCGGCTGGGAATATGTCTTCGGAATGTCCGCCAACGCGCAACCCGCCGGTCCCACCACGCGCAGCACATACGAAAGCCTGCGCGCAGAGCTGCTTGAAAGACTTCAGGCCGCCATGCCGGTTGACATTGTTCTTCTCGGACTCCACGGCGCCATGGTCGCCGAGGGCTATGACGACTGCGAAACCGACATGATCAGCCGCGTCCGCCAGATCGTCGGACCGGACGCCAAAATCGGCGTCGAGCTGGACCTGCACTGCGATGTCACGCAGTCAATGATCGACACCGCTGACGCCATCGTCCTCTACAAAGAGTACCCGCATACCGATGTGGCACTTCGAGCCGTCGACCTCTTCAACATCATCGCCGACGCCGCTGAAGGCAAGACCAATCCCACCATGGCCCTCTTCGACTGCCGCATGCTTGGACTCTACCTGACCTCCTACGAACCGCTCCGCAGCTTCGTAGACGAACTCCTCGACATGGAGGGCAAGGACGGAATCCTCTCCATATCCTTGGTCCACTGTTTCCCCTGGGGCGACGTGCCCACCTGCGGCGCGCAGGCCCTCGCCATAACCGACGGCGACCCCGACCAGGCCGCCCGCGTCGCCGAAGAGGTCGGACGCAAATTCTTCAGTATGCGCCATGAGCTCGACCAGACACCCTTCACTATCGAAGAAGCGTTAGAACAAGCCGCTGCCTCCCCAACCGGGCCGGTAGTGATCGCCGACCGCGCCGACAACGCCGGAGGCGGAGCCCCCAGCGACGCCACATTCATGCTCAAAGCAATGCTCGATCAAGGAATCGATAACGCCGGCGTGGCTATGATGTGGGATCCCATCGCCGTGCAGGTCGCAATGTCAGGCGGCGTCGGCGCAACCATCGACCTGCGTCTGGGCGGCAAGATGGGCCCGATGTCAGGCGACCCCCTCGACCTGACCGTCACTGTCAAAGGCGTTGTCGAAGACATGATCCAGGAGTGGCCGCAACAGGGCGACCCCATGCGCATCCCCTGCGGCGATTCGGTCTGCCTGCACTGTAACGGCATCGACATCATCGTCTGCAGCAAGCGCGTCCAGGCCTTCGCCCCCGATGTGTTCAGCAACTTCGGCATAGATCCAGCAGACAAGAGCATCTTGGTGGTGAAGTCATCCCAGCACTTCTACGCCGGATTTGCCCCGATCGCCTCACAAATCATCTACATGGCCGCGCCCGGCGCAGTCTCGCCGCGCTACACCGAGATCCCCTTCAAACGCGTCGATCTGCACAAGTACCCATGGGTAGAGGACCCATTCGCCTGAGCGGCCATCTGTTTTGAACGACAAAGGACGTTGGTCTTGGTCGAGCAGCATAAGACTGAAGCGAACACCTCGAGAGAAACATTGGTCGCCGCCTTGCGCGAGCGGGGCGTCAGTTATCTGGCGCCCCGCGACGCTGTCGCCGGCGAGGTCCCTGCAACTTCTGAACAGTTGTTGACAGCGCTCCTATGCCAAAACGATTCCAGGCTGCGCCTGGCAATGATTCCCCTCCTCCTGCGGGAGCCCGAACTGGCAGACTGTATTCCAGCCTTGACAGCTCGTTTGGACCCCGATCTCGCGCTCGAGTTGCAGACCCTGTACATGGCCGCGGTCTACTTGCAGAGAAACTGGCTGTCGCGCCTGAGGATCTATTTGAACAATATGGCCCTTCTGCCCGACCTGTTCTCGCGCCAGATGGAGCTGCCGCCGCCGGATGACCGATTCGGCAAGACGGGGCTTTATGAACTCGCAGAAGCTTGGAAAGCAAGATCGAACTACCCTTTCGCCCGCCTTGAGGCCCTGGACAATACAATCGATCTGTTCTTTGAGCAGTTGAAGCTCGAGACTAGAAACCGGGCCGATGCGTAGACTAACTGACCGCGAGGGTATTGAACTGTTTCTGCAACGACTAGGGCGACGCTTTACAAGGCCGGGTCGGGTCTACTTGGTAGGGGGGGCGACTATGGTCTTTGAAGGGTTCCGCAATCAAACTCTCGATATCGACATCTCTTTCGAAGTAGACGACGACTATCATAGCGATTTTATCGCAGTTGTGCGCGACCTGAAGGAGCAACTATCTCTGAACATCGAAGAAGCTTCACCCTCCGATTTCATTCCTGTGCCGGCGGGCCACCGTGAACGCAGCCCGTACATTGGTCGTTATGGGCAGCTTGAGGTCTTCCACTACGATCTGTACAGTATGGCTCTTAGTAAGATTGAAAGGGGAACTGAAAGCGACTTTGAAGATGTGCTGATCCTGCTCCAAAGTGGGCGAATCGACATGCACGTCCTGAGCCAATACTTTGAGGAAACTGTGGCCCGCTACGGCCCCGAAAGCATCAAGCAGGATCCAGTCGAGTACAGAAGCAAATTCGAAATTCTGAGAAAGTTGTGGCAGGACATTTAGCCGGTTGGAAGACCCCGTCTCAACCCAAGGATCCAACAGAACCGGAGTCCAGAGGCAGATTGCGCATAGGCCGCTCCCGGAAGGGTCGTGCCTTCAAAGCCGCCTCATCCAGGTCAATGCCTAGGCCCGGCGTCTCCGGTAGCGTTATGTAACTGTCCTCAACCTCGAAAGACTGCTTCGAGATTTCTTTTCCTACTTCTTCAAAATTGACGAAATACTCGGTGATCAGGAAATTCGGCATCCCCGCCGACGCGTGCAGCGTAGCGGCCAGGCCGACCGTCGTGCTGTTATAGTTGTGCGGCGCCACCGCGACGTGGTAAGCCTCCGCCATCGCGCCGATCTCTCGTAGCTCCAGAATCCCGCCGCAGTTGCACACGTCCGGGTTGAGTATGTCGGCGGCTCTTCTCTCGAAAACCTCGCGGAACTCGTTCTTCGTGTACAGTTCTTCACCGGTTACAACCGGTAAAGCGATCGCCTTTCGCACTTCAGCTAGCGCTTCTATGTCTCGTGCCGAGACAGGCTCCTCAAACCAGAAGGGAGCGTAGGGTTCCAACGCGGCAGCCGTCCGCACTGCGTGCATCGGAGCCAGCCTGCGATGTATGTCAAGCATGATTTCCACCTCGGGCCCTACAGCTTCTCGAACCGCCCGCACCCTCTCGATCGCCTCCTCCTCCTGCCCGCGGTCGATAAAAGCCCGCCACCGACCGGGAAACGGATCGAATTTCAAAGCCGTAAATCCCTGTGCGACGATATCTTTGGCTTTTTCCGCTAGCTCGTCGACAGAATCTGCCCCGTCCCAACCATTGGCGTACACCCGCAAACGCCGCCGCGTACGGCCGCCCAGCAGGTTGTAGACCGGCTGTCCCGCGGCCTTCCCGACGATGTCCCACAATGCCTGCTCAAGACAACTGATAGCGCAGAAAAGTTCCAGGCTCCCGCGCTTGCCCGCGAAATCGGTGTACGCAGAAAACAAGAACTGCTTGATATCGAACGGAGACCTCCCGATCAGGTAGCGGGCTAGTTCATTTATCTGGCGCTCAATCACCCGGTCCCGGTCCAACTGAGTATACGCCTCGCCCCACCCGTGTGTCCCTTCGTCCGTCTCAACCTTCACAAACAACCAGTGCTTCGCTGATCCGGAGTCCACCAAAAACGTCTTGACAGCTTCTATTCTCATCTGCTGTGCCTTGCTCCTTTACCTAACCTTGAAAAAACGAATGCCAAACAACCTCCATTCGTCTGGTGAAGTGATTCCCGGCGCAACCTGGCCCCAGCTTATGCCGAATCAATTCCCCCTAGTGCGCGAACAAACATCTGCCGGCAAACACTGCCAGAAATTCAGGCATCGGGCATCGACCCGTCCATTCAATCGCCCTACACTCTCGGGGCGAGCTCTTTCTATAGATTTGCAGGCAAACTGGCCTGGCCGCTCCGGCTAAACGTGCCGTAGTAGGAACCCTTCGAGAGCATCTGCAAAGGGACCGGTGAGGTTGTGTTCATGCACCTCAGCCCGGAAATCCACCCTGTCTTCGGCCTCGTAGAGTCGATACACCTGCCGAGACAGCCTTTCAACCTCGTCGAATCCGCTGACAGGCCACCACTGGTCCCCCAGGTTGGCCCGCACCAGCAGCGGTCGTGGTGCAATAGCCGCATGCAGATGCTGGATGTCGCACACATTCAGAATACCGAACGGAAATGGCGACGGGTCGGCGTTGGCGAAGTACGATGCCATTTCAACCATATGTATCTCAAACGTGGTAGCAGCGCACAACGGCGCGGCCGCACAGAACCGTTCATCCAGCGCCGCCACCAGCCAAGTATCCATCCCTCCCTGGCACAGGCCAGAAATAGCCACCCGATCCTCGTCGACGTCGGCCCTTGCGCGCAAATACTCGCCCGCTCGCATGGTTTCTGCCGCACGTAACCCCAACTGGCTCACACCGAGGACCTCGCCCATCCCCATGAGCAGCGACATCCCCATGTCAGCCTTGTCCTTCATCGGCGAAGTCTCGCCAAAAGGAGCGTGGTCCAGGACCAACACGACAAATCCTTGCTCTGCCATCCGCACGGCAAAGGCCTGATAGGCTGACTTCCACTTGTCTTCCGGCCAGCCCGGATTCCAGACCAGCCCCGGCATCGGCGTGGACGGTGGACTGGATGGCAAAAAGACGAATGCAGGGATGGCGTAGTCTTCGTCAACATAGACATCGACGCGCTCACAAACCGTTTCCGAACCAACCTGTATTCGAGCCCGTACCAAACTGTCACGCAATGGCGGAAGCCCAGGGATCCCGATAGTCACAGGCAGCTCTGTTCGGATTCGATCACGATACAACTCCCAATCCGTCCGGCTTTGGAAATCTGTCGGCAGATCTAAAGCCTTTTGCATTACCTTCTTCTGAAGCCAGCGGATCGCATTCGTTTTCTGGCCGAGCGGCTCCCCCAAGCTCTTGGAGGGATCCTGCGAGCCATTTTCGGACAGTGTCCGTTCCCGGATGGCCGAACTGTATGCAGTCATGAAAGTTTCCTTTGCTTATGGTAGACAGAACTCGTCTGCCTTGAGGTCGGTAATAAAACCATGTCCCGGTGCATGCGTGATCATCAGTTCAGGTTTCGCCAATAGGGCCGCCTGCTGCGGTGTTACACCGCAGGCCCAGAAGACCGGCATAACACCTTGAGGAATGTCCGTCACGGAATCTCCCACCAGAGGAGATGTCAGATCGGCGCCGATTTCAGCTGGGTTGCCAACGTGTATCGGCGCCCCATGATTGAAAGGATACCGACTCGTCAACTGCGTGGCAATAATCGCCTGGCTCGGCGACATCCAGCGCATCGTCACCACTAGCGAACCCTCGAATCTGCCCGCCGGTACAGTTGGCAGATCCGTATTCAAGACCCAAACTTCCTCCGACTTCGGGACGCCCGCCCGTTCCAGCGCGTCGTCAAACGTGAGGCTGGAGCCGATCAGAAATCCAACGCTGTCTTCCCGCCACAATGCGCGAATTTCGCACATGTCCTCAAACCGGACACCGTCCCGAAATACAGCATAGCGCGGGAGGTCAGTCCGCAGGTCGGCGCCCGGCGCACTCAGGCGCGGCTCGGGCTCCCCACAATCGGTAACCTCAACCACAGGGCAGGCCTTAGGGTTTCGTTGACAATAAAGGAGAAAGTCGTACGCCTCAGCCTCCGGAAGAATGACCAAATTACACTGTACATGGCCGGGGACTCTAAATGCAGTCGGACCGGTCCATTCCCCCCGGCGCATGGCCAACCGGGCCTGTTGTGCCTCATTCATGATGAAATCTTCAGCTAAGAGAGTGGCCTGCTATGCTCTGGAAGGCGCTGCATAGATTCCAACGCATTCCTATCGTCCGCTCAAGCCTGTGAGAACGATCCCCTGCATAAAGTACCTCTGCGAAAAGGCAAATAACATGATTACGGGGATGGTGATCAAGGTCGAAGCTGCCATCATTGCGCCAGTGTTTCCAGGCCCGGCTTGTGAACCGGCCAGGACCATCTGAATGCCGACGGCTACCGGCAGTTTCTCCGTAGTATTGATAAAAACTAGCGGAGACATGAAGGAATTCCAGTTAAAGATCGCAGTAAAAACGACCACAACGGCCAGCACCGGTTTCAGATTTGGCAACAGAATCTGCCAGAAAACCCGCAAGTTGGATGCCCCGTCGATCTTGGCCGCCTCATCGAGTTCTAGTGGAATCGTTCGGAAGAACTGACGTAGCAAAAAGATATTGAATGCCCCACCGCCCAGGAAAAAGGGCAGAATTAGGGGGATCCACGTATCAATCCAGCCAAAAAAGCGCATCAAAGCAAAGCGAGGAATGATGAGAACACTCTCCGGAACCATGAGTGTTGCTAGAACTACCGCAAACCAGACATTCCGGCCCAAAAAGTGAAGGCGGGCAAAGCCATATGCAACCAGAGAAGCCGACAACGTGGCCCCTAAAGTGGCTGAAATCGTAATGACCAGAGAATTGAAATACCAGATTTCGAAAGGATTCGTAATGAAGAGACGCTGATAGTTCTCGACTGTCACAGGGTCGGGAAACCACTGCGGTGGAAAGCGGAGAATGTTGCCCCGAAATTTCAACGAAGTTGACATCAGCCAGTACAAGGGAAATACGGCAACGACCGCCATCGGGAACAAATAAATGTGGGTGAACAGTACAAACAAACGCTGCCTTAGCGTTCCTTTTCTCTCCTCTGGCTGGGCCGTATCTGAAGCCCTCGCATTTCCCTGTTTCATTTCGCTGGAAGTCATCAGTTCTCGTAGTAAACCCACCGGCCCGACAAGCGAAACTGGATGAGCGTAAAGAAAACAACAATCAGGAACAATACCCAGGCCAAGGCCGACGCATAGCCAAACTGCAAATCCTCAAATGCCGATCGGTACAGATACAGCACATAGAATAGAGTCGAGTGCTGGGGGCTGCCATTGGTCATCAGGAAACCGGCAGTGAAGATTTGAAATGAACCGATAATTCCTAGAACAAGGTTGAAAAAAATGACTGGAGTAAGCATCGGAATCGTAACGAAGCGGAACTTGGCCCACCAGGCCGCGCCGTCAATGCTGGCTGCTTCATACAGCACTTCGGGGATCCCTTGCAAGCCCGCCAAGAAGATCACCATTGTGCCGCCAACGCCCCAAAGACTCATGAAAATATAAGCCAGTTTGGCGTACTGAGGCAGATAAATCCAGCGTTGTCTGGGCAGTTGGATAACATCGAAAACCGCATTGAGAAGTCCAAATTCCGGGTTGTAAATCCACATCCACAGGTAAGCTAAGCCAACGGCCGGAACGATGCTTGGGATAAAAAATGCAACCCGGTAGAAATTAATGCCCCAGACACGTTGGTTGATCACCAAGGCTGCAATCAACGCTACGACGAGCTGTAGACCTACTGCAATAAATGTATAGTAAAAGGTATTGTAAAGGCTCGTGTAAAACAGTTCACTGCCAAACATCTCCTCGTAGTTCTCCAGCCCCACCCAATTGGGCGGGCCGACAAACTTCCAGTCAACAAACGAGAGCCCAATTGCGCCCAGAAGCGGCCCCGCTTCAAACAGAAAGAATCCAACCAACCAGGGCATGATAAAAAGATAGCCCCCAAAATTCTTTCTGAGCGCAACGCGAATTCGGCCTCCGCGCACTGTTTGATTGGGTGAGACCGTCGCTTCGAGATTTACTGACATTTCGATGCTTACATAGGCTGGAACAGTACTTGCTGTTCTCTTAGAAGCAACGGCGGTTTGTCAAGTGAAGAGTGGATAGAGGTCAAGAGCCGTGCAGCCCGACCCTGGGTTTGCGGGCAATACTCTTGAGAAAATCGCCGGATCCTACGATGCACTGGAACTATTGCGGGCCGGCGAGGCCGGCCCGCAATAGTTTAGGGCGTTTACTTTGCAGCCTCGTTCATTCGACCGGTCTTCTCCACCATAATGCGGACCCGATTATTCGCAGCCAGCGCCATGACAAGAGCCGCGCTGCTACCCGGTTGCAAGTCAAACGCGGGCCCCTTTGCTCACCTGGCCGAGTTTTCCTCAACACCAACTGACGGATTCAGAATGCGAGAAATTCGGACAGCTTGAGTCTTAGGGTTTCAGTGAATACAAATCAGCTGCCAAATTCCTCCATATCTTGCATGCCCAGTTCAATCTGTTCCTGAACTTCCGGCTCTACCGCAGCAATGAGTTCCTGGGCATTTGTCTGCTCCCCAACAATCAGAACATCATGCACTTTAGGAGTCCATATGTCGCGGTTTACGATGAACCAGCGCGGGAAATGCGGATTGACTACATCGGCATAATCGAGAGCTTGCAGGAAAGGCTCGCGCGGCATTTTTAGCAGCTCTTCCGTCACATAATCAAGGCCCGGCGCGTGGGTAAGCAACAGGTCGGCATGCTTGTCCAGCATTGGCGCCGCGTAACCCAGCCCGACGTTCAGATCATCGCCTTCCTCCACCATCCAACGCGCGAATTCCAACACGGCTTCAGGGTGTTCAGACTGCTGAGCACAAGCAATCGGGATCCCATGGGCCCACTCTTTGGGCTCCTTAAACATCGGGAGCGGATGAGGCGATGGTGTCCATTGACCATACGACGCTTCGACGAGCCGCGCTGGCCAGGTCAGCCAGGCCATGTCCATCGCGACCTTCCCTGTCCAGAAGCTGATGCCTGCCTGGCTTTCTTGGGGCGTGGGTGCCGTCTTGTGGACATTGAAATTGTCGTAGGCCCACTGCACTACGTCAGAGGCCGGATCTTCGTCCATCAGCCACTCTGTCCACCCCTCATCGAAGGCCAGGCCCCCGTTTGACTGGACAAGGGCGTAGCCGGGGCCGCCTCCCAGAATACAGCAAGGAATGTTGATTCCCAGCTGCTCAGCGTTGCCGTCGCTGTCGCGCTTGGTAAGCGCCTGCGCGATCTCGGTTACTCTCTCAGCCGTCCATGAGGGATCGCCCCAATTCACCGGCGGCAGATCGATGCCCGCCTCTTCAAACATCTCCTTATTGACCCAGGTTCCCATAATCTGGATCAAGTGGGGTATCCCATATACGCCGCCTACATAGCTGTGACTGTACTCGGGAATGATATCCAGCACCAGCCTGATCGATGAATCTTCGGGTTCCAAATCGACGAGAGGCTTCAGGTCGCGCAGCCAACCCGCGAAAATCCATCCGCCCCAAAGCCGATGGTCACACCAGATCGCGTCCGGCGCATCGCCGCCAGCGAAGGAAGTCTCTACCTTGGTGAAATAGCCCATGTAATCTGTGATGATGCGCACAGAGCAATTAATGCCCATCGCATCGCCGCGATCCTGGTTGAACACCTCAACAGTCTCTTGCTTGAGCTTGATCTCGGCGTCGCCGCCGGCCCAGGTAGACCAGACAATCTCCCTCACCTCTTCTGCCGGAGCGGCCGAATCCCCTGCAGCTGTTTCCGCGCCCGGAGCCGCAGGAACACAAGCGGCAACCGTCATCGCACCGGCGCCGATTCCCGTCAGACGCAAAAACCCTCGTCGACTTACTTGCTGCTGTTGCGAAGACATACGACGATTCTCCTTTGTCAAGTGATTTCCGCTGGATACTTGGACGTCTCGCCTGGGGAAAGCATTAAGTTCCTTCTGGTCGTGAATCCTCTTCGCGATGCGTGGTGAAAGATAGAGCGGACAGTTGGGGAAACTCACACTAGTCTGGATACAGTGGATCCCCTTTTCACTGTGGTTCGGAAGTATAACCTAGAAGCAATTGTCAAAGCAACTATATTTTTTTGTCCCCAAAATCAGTCTTACTGTCTTGAGCGTGGACCAAAAAATTTCCCTGGTCTGTTATCTGCGTAGCATCAATCGGCCGACCAGCTCGTTTTCTCTCCAAATACCTGCTGAAGTCTCAAGGGCAACTTTAGTAGCGATATGAGTTAGAACAACTGCCGAGGCCTGGAACTGGACTCACCCGCGGGCGGGTTTCTCAAACAGCCTTGCAAGAGCAATAAGCTATCTGCAACCGGACTCAGGGCGCGATTCGATGCGCCGCGATTCCAGCCAGTTAAGTCATGGCGGCGGGCTTATCGAACCCTGAAATAAGAAACCTTGGGAAAACTCAGTGGCAAATATGCCAGTTGCCCGACAGCAGCGAACAGGAGAATCTTTGTAGAAATGGCAACGGGCGAGACCGCAGGCCAATGTGCAGACCCCACTCGATACCTTTGTTGGTCGGCTCGTCAACAAAATTATCGGTTCTATAAGGACCCGGGGCTTGCGGAGGCCTGGCCTCAGTTATCCGACGGAACCGAATACCATCATGGCTGTACTGAAGCGTCCCTCCCTCAGGCCCATTTGGCTGAACAAGAGCACCTACGCCCTCGTCCTGCCGCCACACGCAGACCTCATGGCCGCCTTCAATCAGTGGATTCTCCCGCGCCTTCCTGTACGGCCCCATAGGCTGTTCAGCAACGGCAACGCCCATCCTCGTTTCACGCGGACTAAGACCCATCTGCCTTCCCTTGTAGTACAGCCAGTACAGACCTTCGCGCACAATCAAGCAAGAGTCATCCACCCGGTGACTGTCCCAGCTCCCTTTCGGTCCCGTGCCCAACACGGGATTCTCGTCGAATTTCATCCACGGCCCATCTGGTGAACTGGCATAAGCGACGCCGATAGCAGTGAGCGCCTCCTCCGTGTAAGGCTTTTCCACAGAAGTGTAGAAAAGAAAGAAACGGCCATCGGCGACCAGAATGTTGGGCGTGAACACGCTCTGTTCGTCCCACTCGCCTTCTGCGCCGCGCGGAAGCGCCTCCCCCCTCTCCTCCCAGCGAATGCCATCCTCAGACGTAGCGTGCCAGACTGTCGCGTCGTAGCCGGACGGCCCGTAGGGAGTCTTCGTGTACCATACGTGGAACAGCCCGTCCACGCGGATAACACAGCTGGGATCCCGCCGGGTGACCCCAGGTTCGTAACCCAATCCGATTGCCTCGCTGTATTCGAATCCTACCGTCTGTCCACTCGCCATCAGGACTCCCTTCAGAGGTCCCTATGTCCGCAACCCTAACGTAACGTCATTTCAGGAGGCAAGTTGCACTGAAGGCACTCAGCCAGCATTTGCCTCAGGTCGGCATAGGTCCCATCTCCCGCAAGGTTTCGCATCTCGAATGGGTCGTCCAATGTGTCGAAGAGTTGCTCTTTGCTTCCGTCAGTGACGTAGAGATGGCGAAGCGTACGAAGCCCGCGTTGCCCCGACCGGAATGCCGGGTCCCTCTGACCGGTGCTGAAATGGAGCACAAAGCGCGAGCCAGCACTGTCTCCCCTCAACACACCTGCCGAGTGATCTTCTCCCCCGGCGCCCACAGGCACCGGAAGTCCGCACAGCCCAATCAGAGTTGGATAAACATCTATCAGACCGAGCAGCATCTCGTTTTCCTGACCAGCCCCGATCCGCCCCGGCCATGAAAGAACCAGTGGAACCTGAGCCGACTCCCGGTAAAATGACCCCTTGCGCAGCAATCCATGTGAACCGAGCATATCGCCGTGGTCAGAGCTATACAATATCAAAGTGTTCTCGAGTGCATCCGTCTCTTCCAACGCCGCGAACAGCCTTCCTAACTCTGCGTCAATCGCACTGATGTGGGCATAGTACTGGCCCAACTGCTCCTGAAGAGTCATCGTCACTTCATTGCGATGGGCCCCGGCCGGTACCAACCGCGTGCCCGATGCCAGCGCCTCGGGTACGTTCCTTCGTATGGATAAACCGCGGTCGGAATAAAGACTAAGATAATCCGACGGCGCGTCGTCAAGTGGAGGATGGGGCGGATTCAGGCTGAGAAAGAGGAAAAACGGCCGGTTTGTATCTCGGTGCCGCAAGATTTCAAGCGCCTCTTCGGTCATCAAAGTCGCGTTATAGCCGCGTGTTCGTACCGCGGCCCCGCTACCTTCTTCGTAACGCAGGCTGTCCCAGTGGCGATTCGTCTCCGTCCATACACTCATGCGCTCAAACCCGTGCCGGCCCGTACCCGGAGGAATATACCGGTCGTTGCCGTCAACCGTCTCTGGCCGCCCCGCATGGAGATGCCATTTCCCAATGAAACAGGTCTGGTACCCTCCTCGAGCGAAGACAGCGCCCAAGGAGAAATCTGACGGTTCCAACTCGGACAAATTGTTGACAACACCGGTGTCGCTGGGCCAGCGCCCGCTAATCAGCATGCCGCGCGCCGGCGCACACACGGGATAGTTGCTGTAACAATTCAAGAACGTTGTTCCCGCCCGTTGTAGTCGCTCCAGGTTGGGTGCATGCACTTCGCAACCGTCCACGCCCGGCATCGAACAGAATCGATGCTGATCACTGAGAACGAACAAAACGTTTGGATGGGCGGTCATTGAGGTAGTTCCCTAAGTCATAATCAATTATCAGGGGAAGCAGCTTGTAGGTCACAATCAAAGCGAACGATGTACACGCGGCCTTCGCCGCGCTCTTGTGCGACCCCCCACTGGATTCCGTGGCCGTAGGGTGTATCCGCAAATGCATCCGGGTCGTAGGGTCCGCAGCCCGTATGCACGAACTCCAGAGAAGCCGCACGCCGAAAATCGATCCCGTCAGCCGCATACTGCACCGTATAGCGCTCCGGCCCGGCGTTGTCCACCAGCGCCGCCACACCTTCCCGGTGTGGCCAGACACAAACTGTGTGACCGCTATTCAAAATCGGATTCTGACCATGTTTGCGGAAAGGACCGTCTGGTTGGTCCGAAGTTGCGAGCCCCCACTTCGTCTCGTTCGGTTTCAGTGTTGGGCTGCGCCCCTTAAAGTAGAGCCAGAATCTGCCTTCTCGCACGATGACATGCGTATCGTCGACTAGAAGTGAATCGTAGAGAGAGGGATCAGTGCTGGGGCTGAGGACCGGATTGCTTCCGCTTCTCACCCAGGGGCCGTCAGGACTCTCGGCTATGGCAACTCCGATATGCCTCAGCGTGCCATTCGTGCTGAAGGGTTCAACGTCGGATGTAGCCGTATAGTAAAGGTAGTATCGTCCGCCCACCACAGCCACATACGGCGTGATCACACCGAAACTGTCCCAGGCGTCGCTCGAACCGCGGTCGAGCGCCTGACCGCGATCAATCCAGTTATAGCCGTCTTCCGAAGTGGCATAGTAGATCGTTGACGCGTACGGTTCCACCTCAGCCGGGCGCTGCGTGTACCACACATAGAAAGTCTCGCCCACCTTGATGACATTGCTCGGATCCTGCCTGTCCAGCAAGGGATCGAATCCGATTCCCGCCAATTCGGTAGTGCGGTAGTTTGGCGTCCTCAGTTCAAAGGGGATGGTGCCCATGAAAAGGAGTCCATTCAAGAATCATTTTTCTGAGAGGGGGAGATGCGGCTAGCATCTTCTGCCAGAACCACAGATAGTGCCTTGCAAGCAGCGAAGACCCGAAACAATTCAGTTCACAGGCTACGATTCTCCCGCGAGTACGCGTAGTTCTCCCCGCCGATCTGCCACACGCCCCGGAACAACGACCTCCTTTTGGGCGGCATCGCCTCTATGATCTCGTGATCTAGATTCAGCCGGTGCCACTGCGCCCACAGCGAATTGTAGCAGTTGAAAATCGCACAGCGAGGATTGTCGGGGTTGGTCCAGTCGTTGGCAGCGTGGAGGAGACTCTCAGTGAAGATGACAGCGGAGCCGGCTGGACAGCTGTAGTCCTCCATCATCTCTCTGATACTGTGTTCCCAGGACGAGTCGCTGATGTTGGGACGGTAACGGTCAGGCCCTCCGTAGCTGAAATGGGACTTGTGCGACCCGCTGAGAAACGAAGTACCTCCTTGCCCGGCCTTCACCTCTTCTAGCTCCCATACTACACGAGTAAGACCGGCAAAGATCTTCCCCCCGGCCGCCTGATAGCGCATCGCGTTGGCCTGTTGCGGCGGGCGCACCACATGCGGCAACCCGCCGTCCCTGCGCTCTTGCTTGCTCCACCCAGGCGGCCGTATGGTAATGAACGAATTCTCACAGCGAAAGGCGTAGTAGTCGTCAGATAAGAAAGGTTCCTCTGACAGTATCTCACTTAGAACACCCACGATGGCAGGGTGGTCAAGCAGCGCTTGGAGCGACCCTTGAAACGACTGTTTGGGGTTGGTGGACTGAGAATTCTGGACCGTTTCAACACCGTAGGCCTCCGCTTTCATCGTACCGATTTCTTCTTCCGAAAGCACGCCCGGTAACAAGATCCAACCGCGTATGTCAAAGAAAAACTTCTGCTCCTCTGTCATCGGAATCGGATTAGCAATTGAGGAATCCATACTGTCTCTCCACAGAAGATTGGAAACGGCAAGAGCGTCTTCGCCTGGCCATCTCTTCGATCGATTAACCCTTCACCCCAGAAAATACGATGCCTTGGATAAAGTACCTCTGGCCTACGAAGAATAGCAAGATGATGGGAATCGAAAACGCAGCCGACGCTGCCATTTGAAAACTGTAGTGAACCTGCGTATCAGTGACAAAATACCGCAACCCAATCGCCGCCGTAAACTTGTCCAGATCGTGCAGATAGATCAGCGGCCCGATAAACGCGTTCCAATGATGCTGGACCGAGAACAGCGCAACCGTTGCCAGCACCGGCTTGCTCAATGGCAGCATGATCCGCCAGTAAATGCCAAAGACGCTGGCGCCGTCAATGCGGGCAGCGTCGTCCAGCTCTGACGGTAAGCCCATGAAGAACTGCCGCATTAGGAAGACATAAAAGGGGCTGGCAAACCAGGCAGGCACAATGAGCGGAAGATATGTGTTTACCCATCCCAACTCGGAAAAGAGAACGAATCGGGGAATCATCGTTATCTGCCCCGGAAGCATGATTGTCAGCAAGAGCGCAAAAAAGACAGCATCCCGGAAGCGCCAGCGCAGCCGCGCGAAAGCAAATGCCCCCAAGCTGCTGCTGACCAAGCTGCCTAGCGTTGCCCCTGTTGCGATGAGCACTGTATTGAGGATGAAACGCCCGAAGGGTAAGGCAGTCAGCGCCTTGGGGTAGTTTTCCCAAAGAATTGGCTTAGGGATCCAGATAGGCGGGAATGCGACAAGCTGAGCTTGTGGCTTGAGCGAACTGGAAACCAACCAGATGAAGGGAATCGTCACCAGAATCGCGCCTGCGATCAGAACTGCATAGAGGACAAGCCTGCCCAAGAGGTATCTTAACCTGTATGGGTTGCTAAAAACGCCCCAAACGGCAGTCACAGGTCTCTTAACGTGGTACAGAAACGCTTGCGCCATACCTGTTGCCTCGAACGCTCAGCTGAATCAACGGCTTCCTTCGTAGTAGACCCAGGCGGACGACGAACGGAACACCAGCGCCGACAAAATAACTATGTATAGGAAGAGAATCAATGCCAGGGAAGAACCGTACCCAAGACGAAAATACTCGAACGCAGTGTGGTAAAGATGCAACATGTAGAACAGTGACGCGTTATTGGGCCCGCCGCCGGTCATCACGAATGCGACCACAAATACCTGCAGACCCCCAATAATGCCCATCACCAGGTTGAACAAAATCAAAGGCGTCATCATCGGAACTGTCACATTTAGCAAGCGCTGAAAGGCGTTGGCACCGTCGATCGAGGCGGCATCGTAAAGATCGGTTGGAATGGCCTGCAGTCCGGCAAGATTTATCAGCATGCCGCCGCCTACGCCCCACAGACCCATCACGATGAAAGCAGGCAATACCCAATTCGGGTCACCAAGCCAGTCTGGCGCCTGGACGCCCATCATCGCCAACCCGATGTCCAGCAGACCGAATCGTTTCAGGAAGATCCACCGCCACAACGCAGCGACGGCAACCAGCGGCACGATCGAAGGCAGGTAATAGAGCGTACGCATCAAAGCCTGCCCGCGAATCTTCTGGTTCAACAGCAGCGCCAACAGGAATCCTGTAACCAGATTGAGAGGAATCGAAACAAAAGCAAAAACCGTCGTAATCCGCAGTGAAAGCCAAAACAGATCGTCTCGGAACAGGATTTCTTCGTAGTTGGCTAGACCGACCCACTGCGGCGGCGTAACGCCATTCCACTCGGTAAACGCGATCAGAACTGAAGCCACCATCGGCCCGACGTCAAACGCCACCATGCCAATTATGGCGGGCAACGCAAACAGCCAACCGTAGAAGGCTTCTCGCTGCCGGTTCGTCTTGATGAAAGCCATCATGGTACTGCAATCCTGCTGCTATTACTGTCAATCACTATGGTTCAGAACGCCAACTGAGAAATGGAACTGTGACCAAGTCCACTGCCTCTAGGCAGTTCAAATCTGCTACCATACTTGTAGGCAGCCCTCCCTCGAAATGTACAAATCCCTTTAGTGGACACCCATAGCAAAGAGGTCTCTAGGCGGGTGTGGAAAGTCTTGTAGGACGACCTCTTCCAGGAGGCGGTCGCGCAGCGCCTGGCGCGTTTCTGCATGGCCGCGCTCCCCGGCAAGGTTTCGAGTCTCGTCAACATCGTCGGAAAGATGAAACAACTGCTCACCAGCACCGCCCGGGTAAAACGTGTAACGCCAGTCATCTGTACGGATGGTACGCGCCCAGTTTAACGGCGTCCGGCTATCCGTGTTGTTGTAGCTCTCGATATAGACAGCGTCGCGCCACTCGGGGACCTGCTCACCCCGGCACCAGGGAAGCAGCGACTTGCCAGGTAAGGCCGGAACGGCTTCCTCCGACGAGTGAGCGCCTTGAACCGGCAGCTGCGGCTCCGGCAACTCCGCCAGTTCCAAGACTGTAGGTACGATGTCTTCATGCTGGACCAAGGCATGGCACGTCTGTCCTTGCCGGATTCCGGCCCCCGCCACGATTAAAGGAATCCGTACGCAGGCGTCATAGTGACGTTCAGCCTTGCCAAAGAAGCCATGATCGTAAAGGAGGTCACCATGGTCGGAAAGAAAGAATAGTACAGTCTCCTCCCACAGCCCCGACTCTTCCAGGGCGTCGATCACCAGCCCCAGCTGATGGTCTAAATGAGCTACGTCCGCAAGGTAGAAGTGGCGACGGTCGCGCCAGGCTGAAACGTCACCCCGGAAACTATTATGCAAGAAGCACTCCGGCGCCAGCGGATCGTTTATCCATTCCGGGGCAACGGGTTCCGGGATATGGGAGGGGTCTATGCGCGCCATATACTCTGCCGGTGGGCAGGATGGCCCGTGGGGTTGTACGTAGCTTAACTGAGCATAGAATGTGCGATCCCGGACGGCCTCCGCAAGAAATCTGAGAGCGTGCCCGCTGATCCACGCCGTCTGGGACAGCTCTTCCGGGAAGGGCAGTACGTAGTACTGTGCTGTACCGTTCGGGTAGTCGGCACTACCCCACACAAAGGTTTCCCGGATCTCCCTGATGCGTTTCGCAAGATCGGTCCTCTGCGCGCCGTAAGCGGAAAAAGCAGGGATTGAGGTAGGCCAGACAGTCGCCAGCGCAGACTCGTAATGTTCCGGATACTCTCGCTCGACCCAGTCCAGCCACGCACCCCCACGCGGGTCCTCCGTGTTGTGAACGACGTCAAACCCGTATTGACGGAAATCGGTACCGAATCCCCTGTAGTGTGGCTCAAAATGCAGCTTGCCGAAGGCCCCCGTTTGCCAGCCTTCAGTCTGCAGCGCCCTCATCACCGTCGGAAGCTCCGGATTCAAGCGGTACCCGTTCTGTAGCACACCATGCCCGCGGCTAGTCAGCCCAGTCGCCAAAGTAGCTCTGGCAGCGCAACAAACTGGATTGCTGGCGTATGCATTCGTGAAGGTAGTACCCGCCCGACGCAGCCGGTCCAGATTGGGCGTCGGGCAGGCCAACGCGGATCCTCCCTCCAGCCATTTTGCGGAGAGTTGGTCCACCATGAACAGGACAATGTTCAAGCGGCCGGGATTCCTTCGTCCCTACTCAATAGCAAGGAAACATTTCGCTGCAAGCAATAGAATCGCTTAACTCCTCTCAGCGAATATCTCTTCCAGCTTCTGTTGGGCAATCTCAATCCCTTCCTCAATCGTCCGATCGCTGTTTTCCACCGCCGGCTGGAACAATTCCGAACTGACCGCTCTCCCAATCTCTCCGCCAAATGGTAACCGCAGATCTGGGCGGACATGACCGTAGTCGATCAGGGTGGGTAGAATGGTCGCGTGAGGAGCAAGCACCAGGGCCGCTTCCACGAAGCTCTCGCGCAAGCTGTAGCGGGCCGGCGACTGCAGGTTTTCCGCAAAGATCCGCCCAGCATGAGAAGGATCTGTGATCCAACTTACCAGGTCCCAGCCGCCATCAGGGTTTTCACTCCCGTTCACTACCTGGAACGAAACAGGAATCACTTCCGCCGCGCGGCCAGCAGGACCGGCCGGCACGTGCCAGAAATCCCAATCCACGACCGCCTCACGCATCATAAAATTCCAGGTTCCGATGCCGTGGATTGCGTGAGCAATCCGGCCAGAGGCCAGCATTGGTCGTAGCCCGCCAAATGCCTCGCCGTATTCGCCCGTCAACACCACATCAGCCTCATACAGGCTCTTCAAGAACGTAAGCGCTTCCAGGTTGGTGTCCGAGTCGAGGATCGGCTGCTGGTCGTTGTCTTCGTCCAGAACGTCGCCGCCCCACGCCCACATGAACACGAAATATCGTTGCTGGTTTGCCAGGGCTACCTTCTTGTCCGCGAATTCCCCCGTCGCAATCAGAGGTGCGGTCGCGCCAAAGTCCTGCCATGTCCACGTATTCCAGTCTGGAGGCGGGACGCCTGCCTCGTCGTACAGAACGGGCACCGAAACAAATGCCTGAATGTTAATCGACCAGGGAATCCCGTATATGACGCCGTCGACCGACGCGCCCTTGATCGACAGTTCTGGAAAATCGTCGATCTGAACAATTTCGGCGTCGCGTTCAATATAGTTATCCAAGGCCAGAAAAGCGCCGGCCGGTGCCAGGGCGATGAACGCATTCGGGGCCCAGAAGCCGCAGTCCGGCGGCGTGCCCGCCGAAACCAGCGTTTGAAGTTTCTGCGTCGACTCTCTGTTCGTAGTCTGAATCAACGTCAGTTCGTACTCTGGATGTGTCTCGTCCCACTCCTCCAGCAACTCAACGATGAAGGGTGTATCGTTAGTGGTCCAGATATTGACGAACTGGACCTCTGTCGGTGCATCGTCGGGGGAAGTAGCTTCCATCGAGTCTGTTGCGCTCGGCCCGCCCGCTGGCACACAGGCAAGTGCCACAGTTCCGGCGGCTCCCGCGGCCGTGGCGCGTAAGAATTGACGGCGAGTCAGCTTCTGGTTCTTCATGGTCAGTTTCTCCTTGGCTATTGAACAAAGATGACCCAAACTCTATTGCAAAGAGGAAGCGCGATCAGCCGGCCAAATGGTAGAGTTCAAGATGCTCAAACTGGCAATGACGAGGAAAGTTTCCCTGATGATAATTGTGCACCCCTTATGTGTCAACCCAGTCAAAAAGTATGGTCTTTCAGGGCGCTATCGAAGAAAAAACAACGCCCAAAAACTAGGCGACCTGTTCTAGCTTTTCAGCGAGCAAACCGGAGAAGACAACTTGGGGCGTGAAATCACTCTCTCAGCCATTTCTTGCCCCGAAAAACCATTTGCCAGTTTCCTTCGAATAGGATAAATTTCATTATGTCAGCAAATGTTGTCAAGCAGCCTGCAATTTAGAGTAGCTCCTCTCCAAACTTTTACTGATTGCCCCTCCAAAACCTGGAGTATTGCAGGCAAAGCCGGCAAAAAAAGAAACAAAATCCAGATTGCCTCTTCTGTGGAGGTTCTCACAGTTAAGGACGGTGACAGCTTTCCAAAAAAACTCTCATTCAATTCAGTATTAAGACGACACTACCGGCTGAGTTCTGGCCCCCCGGAAGCAAGTAAAGACTGCGTTAAGTATCGAACAATGACGTTTGTTTACGAAAGGAAAGTCGGATGAAAAGTGCCCTCCTCACCCTTTTGTTAATCTCATCGCTCCTTCTGGTCCCGGCAACCAGCCTCGGCGCCGGGCCCAACCAGGAAACCTCGCCGGAACCGCCCATGAGTGTCACCGTTTTAGGCTATGGAACAGCATCGGCCGCCCCGGACAGTGTTACTGTAAACCTGTATATTGGCGAGCAACCCTCTTATGGACCTGGAGGCCCTGAACTGTCATTTGTCGAGCCGGAAGACCTTGAGGACGTTAGTGTATTCCTGGTTGACCAGGGAATCGATGTCGAGACGATCGAAATAAACTACCTCAGCCGAAACTACGCCTATGGGCCTTCAAGTTTCGCAGGTGAAGTTGCGTTTTCCTTCAATGAATTGGACAGATTGCTGGATCTGATGCAGGGGCTCTTGGACGAAATGGAAGGTAGGCGCGGCCCAACTATTCAGGGCGCCAATATGGTCTTCCGCGTAGAGGACTGCGCCGCTTTGGAGTTGGAGGCAATGCGCGCCGCACTCAACGACGCCACACAACGTGCGATGAGGATGGCTGGGCTATTGGATATGTCCCTTGGCCGCGTCATTTCAGTCTCAGAAGACGTCTCCCCAGTTGGCGCGATCCGACCGGCGGGCGGCTGCATCGCCCACGCAGGGCAGACCTCAATCGGCGGCTACTACCTGATGGGGAGCTCCAGTTCACTGACCAATACCCCGTCTGAAGTTGAAGTGGCCATCATGCTGAAAGCCACCTTCGCCCTGGAAGAGTCAGGATAGGCGACCGTCCGACCAGCATCTGAGACTTGGGAATACAGGCGTATCGACAGTGGGGGGCCCTGTCCGCATGCCGATGAACCCATCAGGGAACTCTTGAGCGCGTCGCGATCCCATCCATTCCCCAACGGATACCTCCCTACGTCTTAGTATCAAGGGGGTCGACAATGAACGAACGTGAGAAATTCATGTTCGACCTGCAAGGCTTCTTGAAGGTCGAGCATTTCCTATCGCCGCCTGAAGTTCAAGAGCTAAACGATGCCTTTGACGCAAACTGGGACAAGGCGATTCCCGACCCCAACTCCCACGCCGATGGCGACATGGCTGGCGAGCTGGAACGTGATTTCTTCGAAGGAATGTTGACTTGGGAGCAGCCATGGTGCCAGCCCTTCAGGGATCTGCTGGCCCACGCCAAGCTGGTCCCATACCTTAACACGCTGTTTGGACGTGGCTGGAAGATGGATCATTCACCTTTTTTGCTGGCGTCCAAAGCCGGAACGGAAGGTTTGCGCCTGCACGGTTCAACAAGCAGGCTCTTCGATGGCACACAACACTACAGCTATGCCAACGGCCAGATGCGTTGCGGTATGATCGTCTGCCAGTTCCAACTGGCCGATGTCAACGAAGGAGATGGCGGCCTCTGCGTCATTCCCGGCAGCCACAAGGCGAACTTCCCCTGTCCGGACGACATCAAGAACTATCAGGAAGACCGCCAGTTGGTCTACAACATACCCTGCAAAGCGGGTGACATGGTGATTTTCAACGAAGCGACTATCCATGGCACGCTTCCCTGGAAAGCAAGCCACCAGCGCCGCTCGCTTCTCTACCGCTACTCCCCCAATTACCTGCACTTTCACGGCGGCGTTTACGAGACCAGCATGCCCGCCTGGGTCCAGGAACTGACCCCGGCCCAGCAGGCCGTGCTTGAGCCTCCCTACATCTATCGACGCCCCTTAATCGAGAAGGATGGAGTAACCGTGATCCGTCCCACCCGCGAGAATCCCGACGGTTTCATCCGCCCATAAGTCTTATCCGCGGCGGCTACGCCCCATCGTCGTGCCAAGACATGCCTTCGCCGCGCACAAGAGTCGCTCGCCGTTCGTAGCGTCCAGGCCATTCCACCGCCAGCTCCCCACTTTCTACCATAAGACTAAGGGGATTCACGCGGGTCTTCAGTGGAAGGTGAATTCGCTGCCGCTTACGCGCCGATTCATACAGCGCCATCATCACCTCCTGCGCCGCCCTCCCCCGCTCACCACTGCTGATGGGGTCTTCCACTCGCCCTTCGACCCAGCCGATCGCCTCCTGACACTGACGCGACCAACAGTCGTGCCAGGGCGCCTCCAATTCCTCCCAACCATTGGTCCCGCCGTTGAGATAGCGAACAGTGCCGATTTCGTAGTTATAGCGCGCTGAAAGACCCTCAGGCATATGCATCGGCGCATCGGACGGGATCATGCTGTCCGGATGGTAGGTCGTGCTCAGTTCCATGACGCCGTCGGTGCCGATGACGCGGCATCCCTGTCCCAGTCCTTGAACCAGCTCCCCCATGATGAGGATCGTAGCGCCGTTGTCGCATGCCGCGAGGCCAAGGCAGGCATCCTCCGCCGGAAGCCCTCGTTCCATCAGTTCCGTCGTACGTTCGACCGCGCCCATCACCCACTCCACTTCCGCCTCGTCCATGAGAAAGAGCGCAAGGCGGATATTGTGCGAATTGGTGTTGAGCAAATTGCCACCGGCATCCAGTTGAATCTGCAGTACCTCGCCTATTACCCCTTGCCGGATAAGCTCTCTCGCTTTGAGCCAGGTTGCATGGTGGGGCCTCTGGTATGCAATCGTCAGGTTTACACCGTTTCGACGGCAGGCGACCAGCATCGCGTCCGCCTCCCCCAAATCTACCGCCATTGGCTTCTGGCAGATGATCCCCTTGGGCTGACGCGCCGCCGCAGCAATCACCATCTCTGCATGCAGCTGGTGCCAGGAGCACACATCGACGAAGTCGAGGCGTTCAATGTCCAGCATCTGTCGGTAGTCTGCGTAGCGATGCTCCTCAGGGACCCCAAAGAACTCGCCGAACTCTCGAAGTGCGTCCGCGTTTGAGTCCGCTATCGCCCCAATCTCGGTGGGCCTGCCTTCCACACCTAGCCAGGCGCGGGCATGCACGCGCGCGATGATGCCACAGGCAATGATTCCAGTTCGATAGGTCGCCATTGGATGCTCCTGAATAGGGGCTGGTGGTCCGAATCAATTTGCGTTAGGACAAACGGAGTTCCATGTCTTCTTCACTGACCTCTCTGCAAGCCAATGCTCTGACAGGCCAATCCAAGCTTCTTCACTCTGCTTGCAATGCATTCTCAAGATCGGCCAAGCTAGTAAACCAGCGTACTTTCCCAAAAAAATGGGCCAAACTGTCGCTCTCATCGCGAAGCTGTCTCAAAAGCGGGCCTATCGGATTGGACGAAGCCGCGCTCATCCCATAGTTCCCGTTGAAGGCAAAATACGCCTGGTTCAACACGCGCAGCGAATACCCCTGCGCCACGAAATAGCGCCTTCGCCCTTCCATGTATGTTTCCGCGGTCTCCACAAGTCCGGCCTCCAGCAACCTGTCCACATGCAAACGCGTCTCCCGCATCTCCCTCCGAAAGTCGAATGGAAGGGGTCGCCCGTAACGCTCCCAACGGTTCTGCTCCATCTCGTACGTCTTTGCCCAAAGTTCCGCCGTACTGCAGGCGCATAAGGTGTCGTCGTTTGACCCACCTGCTGTCTCCCCAGATGACGGCGTCGACTCATAGAGGCGCCGCCATACCCGTTCCCCGATCTCCACGCCAACAATTTCCGCAACTGTCTCGTTGACTGCCGTCATGTCATCGCTGCTGATGTACCGTAATCCAAGCGGGAACAGAAAGAGATAGTGATGCACCCACTCGTGGGCAACTGTCTCTAATGCCCATCTCAGCGAGCTGCTCTCCACAACCATCGCCGGGAAGACTGCCATGCCACCAATCTGTGAAATATGCGCACTGAGATCTGTGCTGTCTCGAATGGCCCGTTCGTTCTCTCCAAGAATGACCGGATCATACTCCGCCTGGAGAACGCGTGAGTGGAGCGTTGTGATCCGGTCCCGTGGGCTTACAGTCAGCTTAAGCGGGGGCTCAATGAAGGCGAACTGCACCGGCGGCCATACAAGACCCGGCAATCCCAATTCAGCATCCCGGATCTCATCTCGAATCTGGCTCTCCAGGATCGCTTCCACCAAGGCACGATCTTCGTCTTGCCTGCGGCGCAACGCAGCCAACGCCAGGCGCAGCTCTTCAACTGTTGGCGACCGCCCTGCGGCTGCCATTGCATATGCAGTAGGGTATGTCCCCTCTTGTTCCTCGCCCAAGGCCTCTACAGCCGTCCCCGACTCAGGGTACTCGGTTGCAGCCGATGCCTCTTCCGAAACCAGCCTCTCGAGCTCATCCTCCCTTTCTGCAATCTGCTTCGCCCGCTCAAAGTAAGCGCGCACCAGTCCCACCTGGGCATCAACATCCAGCCCTTCATCCAGCGGACCTTCGCCCGCAAAGATGGCACGACCTAGCGCATTCAACTCCCAGGCGAAAAAGCTGAAATCAGGCAGGTCAACCGCTGACCTGATAATTTGGGCGCGAGTTGGGCTCCTGCGTGGAACGCTGCCTCCAACGAGCAGCAGTACCAGTAGCAGCGCGATGGCTTTCCAGGAAGCCCGCCTCAAAAAGTCAAGGCTCAAATACTGGTTGAATTCTTGTGGATTAACGGAAAACAAAGCGAAACTAAAGCGGATTTCGAAGGCCCTCCACCTGCGTAAGAAAGATCCTTGCGAAGAACTCTTGGAAAAACCTGAGAAGCAATGAGTCCACACTCACCTTCACTTGGCGCGACCGACCAGACGAACAGCGATCTGGGCAAGCTGCCGTGCTTCAGGTTGGCCCGCCAAAAGCAGGACGCCGGCATAGGCTAGGGCGCCCCCTGAACCGCAGACAACAATCCGCAATATGTCATTGGACAGCGTTGTCGTTCCGCCAGGGTCCAGGAGCGAAAGCAACCACACCATCACAAAGGCCATAGCAACGGCCGCGCCAGAAACCTTCGCAACCGATCGCACGGTCTGCCGGATGCCTTGCAAGGGCCGCGGTCCCAACTCCTCTCTTGCCGCGTCCGATTGCCTTTTCTCTGAACCTAGCCCTAGCTTCCAGTACAGCAAACCCAGCATAACAACGGCATGGGCGCCCTGCTTGGCCGTATCCGCCCAAACCAGTCCAAGGAAGCCCAGTCCCTCGATGAGGACCAGCGCGACTGCAGCGTAAACAGCTACGCTGAGCACGCCCACTAGCGCCGGTTGCAACGTGTCGTTACGCGCATAAAATGCATAGATCAGTGGAAAGTCGATCGCCGCGAACAACCCGCCAACGAGATAAACATGCAGTGCCGAAACCACCTGCGTGGTGTCATTAGCCGTGAACTGCCCCCGCTCAAACAGTAACCGCACCGTCGGCTCAGCCAGCAGCCCCAGTCCAACCAGAAGGGGCACAATCAATACCAACACCATCCGCAGGCCCCGTGCCAGTGTTGCGCGGTAGGCCCCCTCGTCCCCCGCCGCAAACTGCTGGCTGAGCCGCGGCAACGCCGCCAGTGAAATGGCGACACTTATCATCCCCAAAGGCATCTGTTGCAGCGTAGTGGCCTTGCTCATCCAGGCGATACTTTGTACCCCCGTACCGCTGGCAAGTCGCCTGTCCAACCCAACCTGGAACTGTGCCACGATCAAACCGGCGGCAATCGGCAGATAGAGCCGTACGATTCGGCCCAGCGCCGGATGACTCCATTGCACGTTGAACTTCAGACCGGCCCGGCGCACGTCCCACGCCATCAGTCCGAACTGGACCATACTTCCTGCCAGCACGCCGACCGCCAAACTGGCTATACCAATGCGCCCGGCAAGAAGTGGGGTAGCGATAACGACGCCAAGATTGTAGATGGCTGAAGCCAGTGCGGGCAAGCTGAATCTCTGCAGCGCGAAGAGAACCGCTGTCAGGAGTCCGGCCATGGAGATAAACCATACCACCGGCGCCATCAGGCGTAGCAAACGCGTCGTCAGCGGAAGCAAGGCCGGGTCAAAATCGTCAAAGCCCCCCGCAAGCAGACTGGCAACCTGGGGAGCAAGGACGAGCATCAAGAGTACCAGCCCTGTCAGTGACACCACAGCCAGGCTGAGAAGGGCGCCGACCAACCGCACAAGCTCCGGGTTGGGCCCGACCTGTGTTCCTTCAGGCTGCGAGTCGGCCTCTTCCTCTCCGTTCTTGGGTTCTCGGTCAAGCCGGGCGTAATCGCTGAGAACCGGGACAAGAGCCGCGCTCAGCATGCCTCCGACCAGAAAGTCGTAAAGCATCTTCGGCGCGGTACCCGCCGCCGTAAAGGCGCTAACAGGCCCGGTCGCGCCAAAATAGCTCGCGATGACCATCTCCCGAACAAGGCCGAGAACACGACTTGCAACCGCGCCAATGGAAAGGAGAGAGGCGCTGCGAGCCAGCGCCTCCGAAGCTTTTTCTTGGGGTGTCGAATTAGGAGGAGGCGGCACTACTGTTCCCATCCTTCGCCAGGAACGATGCCTCTGCGTAGGGCAGGAGCCTCTCGCAGCACCGCCTTGCGACTGCGCGGAAACTGGCGGCCCTTAAAGCGGACTTCAATCTGCGGCCACCAGGTCCGCCTTCTCTTTGGGTACGCCTGGTGTGGGCCAGGCTCGCGGGTCCTCGTTCAAGTCAGGCAGCCCCTCGGCTTCCAGCGAAGCCAAAAACTTCTCCGCCTGCATCGCCGCCGCACAGCCCTGTCCAACACTGGTCGCTACCTGTTTGAAGACCTTGTCAGCGATCTCGCCTGCTGCAAAAACGCCGGGAACATTTGTCCGTGTGTTCGGATCGGCGATCAGATGACCGTCCTCGTCCAGGTCCAGCTTTCCATGATAGAGATCGTTATTGGGGATGTGGCCGATGTATACGAAAACGCCGTCAATGTCAATTTCCCCCTCAGCGCCGTTCTGCGTATCCCGCGTCGTGACGCCCGATACGACGCCGTTTTCATTCCCTTTGATCGCGGTCACAACCGAATTCCAGACAAAGTCAATCTTCTCGTGATCAAACGCCCGGCCCTGCAGGATCTTGCTCGCGCGCAACTCGTCCCGCCGGTGGATTACTTTCACGCTTGTTGCGAATTTGGTCAGAAAAAGGCCTTCCTCTAACGCGCTGTCGCCTCCGCCCACAACGACCAGCTCTTTGCCTCGGAAAAAGAATCCGTCGCAGGTCGCGCAATAGCTGACACCCTTGCCTGTGTACTCCTGCTCACCGGGCACCTCTAGGAAGCGCGGGCGAGCGCCCGTGCAGAGAATCAACGATTTGCTAAGGTACTCTTTGCCTTGTGCTGTCCGTATCGTGAACGGATGCTCGTCTACTACGATCTCTGAGACATGATCATAGGAGACCGTGCAACCGAATCGTTCGGCCTGCGCCTTGAACTTTTCTACCAGGTCGGGCCCGCTCAATCCCTCCGGAAACCCGGGATAGTTTTCGACCTCGTAGGTGATGCTGACCTGGCCGCCGTAGTCGTCGCCGGTTATCAGCAACGGCTCCAGGTTCGCACGCGCCGCGTAGAGCCCCGCAGTCCAGCCTGCCGGCCCACTGCCTATCACGATTACCTCATGCAGTTTCTCTTCCGTCCCGTCTTTTTCGGCCTTGGCTCCCGACCCGTTCTGCAACTGCGCACCGTTCTGATTCGATTCACCCATTCTCAGACTCCTGGCTTTCTGTATGTTGTCACTTACTTGACTGGGTTCCTTTCGATAGCTTCCTCACCCAAAGTACTCGACCCTCTTGAATCCACCACCATCTGGTCTACGCAAACTTTCAGACGAAAGACCTCCGACCAGCCCCCAAATCCCTAAGCAGATTATCGCACTTTCCAGCCTGCAATTATGGTGTCTGGCACACAATTGACGCCTACGACCCCTTGAGGCGGCGCTAGGTCTGCTGGATCTGGATCAGATTCCCACAAGTATCGTTGAATGATGCAATGATATAAGAACCATAGTCCGTCGGCTCGACATGGAACTCTACACCCAGCGCCTTCAACCTCTCATATTCCGCTTGAACGTCATCCACGCCAAACGACGTGGCCGGTATTCCCTGCTCGAAAATCGCTTTCTGAAACTGTACAGACGCTGGGTTATCGTTCGGCTCCAGGAGCAGCTCCGTGCCTTCCTGATCATCCGGCGTTACAACCGTCAACCACCGAAATTCACCCACTGGAACATCCTCTTTCTTTACAAAGCCAAGGACTTCGGTATAGAACTTCAGCGCCTTGGCTTGATCATCTACAAATACGCCGGCATACAGTATCTTCACTACCCTCTCCCTTTTGAATCTCTGAACGAGCCCAAAGTCAAACGGCCTCCGGCAAAGTGGCGGCGACAGCCTTAACGGCCAAGTCAATCTCCTCATCACTGATGATCAGCGGCGGTAATAGACGCAAAACTGTCGAGCCGGCAGGCAGCGCCAGCACGCTGTGCTCTTCCATCAGAGTTTTGAGAAACGGTACCGCTTTCGTGCGCAGATCAATGCCGATCAGGAGTCCCTTTCCCCGTATCTCGCGCACAACTCGGCGCGAGCCGATGGCCTCTTCCAAGGCCTCCCTCAGGCGCCCGCCAGCCCTCTCTGCCTGTTCTATCAAACCGTCCTCGTAGACCCCCAAGGCGGCAATACCGGCTGCGCAAGCCAGTGGGTTGCCGCCAAATGTACTGCCGTGCGCCCCGGTAAACATGCTCTCCTGTATCTGCTCGGTGTAAACCACCGCACCCATGGGGAAACCTCCCCCCAGGCCCTTTGCCAGCGCAACGATGTCCGGCTCCAGGTCAAAGAGTTGAAAGCCGAACCAGCGCCCGGTGCGTCCGAATCCGGTCTGCACTTCGTCGATCACCAGCAGTGCGCCCCGCTCCCGGCAGAGCTGCTGGGCCGCCGCCAGGTAATCGGCGCTCCCTTCATGCACGCCCCCCTCTGCCTGGACTACCTCCAGCACCACTGCGGCCGTCCCTTCTCCAACAGCTTCTTCAAGCTGATCGATGCTGTTGAAATGAACGTGGCTGACATCCGGCATCAACGGCTCAAACTTGCGGCGGTATCTGGGATTCCAGGTGATCGATAACGCCCCAACTGTACGCCCGTGGAAGCTGTTGCGTGTAGCCACGATTCCCGTACGTCCCGTGGCCAGTCGCGCAAACTTGATTGCGCCGTCGATCGCTTCGGCCCCGCTATTCCCCAGAAAGGCCCGCGTCAAGTGCTCAGGCGTAACCGAGATCAGCCTGCTTAGGAACTCTGCGCGCGTATCGTTGTGAAAGAAGTTGGGGCAGGCGTGCAAACGGCCCGCCTGCTCCTGTATGGCCGCCGTCAGCACTGGATGGCCGTAACCCATCATGGCCACGCCCTGAGAGGAAGTCATGTCGAGGTAACGCCGTCCCTCGCTATCGATCATCCAGCAGCCCTCGCCGCGCACCATGACAGTCTCCCCGCGACGAGGGACTACGCCTGACTCATGCGCCTGCGTATTGCTTACTGTGAGTTGAGTATCAGCTATGCCTTGTATCATGTTAGTCTTTTATCTGTGCGAATCTCAGTCTGCTCTTTTCGATTGCGCTCTCAGATACACCTGGAGTGTCGACGATTTCCCAATTTCGATGTTCCGTCAGACCTGAATCTTCCGACGCCTCATTATCTGGAACTCGCCCTCCGTCCAAGCGATGCCAAGAACCGTCACATCAGGCTATCTGCGTCCCGTGACCTTCCAACGCCCGTCGAACTGGATTCTCTACACGGCCATCGGCAAAGATAACCTTCTGCACGCCGGCTGCGACCGCCTCGGCCGCGCCCATCACCTTCTTCTTCATGCGACCTTCCGCGAACTGCATGAAACTGTCAGCCTGCGCGCGCGGAATCTCGCGGATCAAGCTGCCCTCGTCGGGAAAATCCCGTAGCAACCCCGGAACGTCGGAAAGAATCACGAGCGCTTCGGCCCCGAATGTCGCGGCAACCATAGCCGCTGCCCGGTCACCGTCCACGTTTATTGCCTCGCCAATGTCCGACGCCCCCGGAGGAGTGAGGACCGGCAGGTAACCTGCACCCAATAAGAGGTGCAGAAGCTCCAAATTGACCTGCTCAACCGTACCGGTCCAGTCATCTCGCAGCACCAGCCGCCGTCCGTTCACCCGCACCCGCAGCCTGTCCTTCCTCTTGCCTTCGAAGATGCGGCCATCCAAACCACTCAACCCGACGGCATTCACGCCTGCTCGTTGTAGCTTTTCCACCCACATCTTGTTGAGCTGGCCGCAGTAAACCATCTCGAAAATCTCCAGCGTGCGCCTGTCAGTCCTGCGGCTCTCAAACCCGCTCTCGCTGGTTACGAACTGTGGCGGATGCCCCAGCGCCTCGGCCACGTCGTTCGTCGTTTCCGCGCCCCCGTGGACCAGCACCAACTCCCTCCCGGCCTCTCGCAACGCGACAATATCGCAAACGACTGCGTCTATATTTAGCTCTTTGCCTCCACCGACCTTGATAACTAACATACGATTTGCCCTAATCAGACTCCAACATTCCTGCCGGGCGGGAATCCAACTCCGAATGCATCGGCAGCCTGCTAGCCGATCTCTGCGATCTTCTCTTCCACGGCGCCAACTTCCTCAGCGTCCAACGTCCCCAAGACATAGTCGCAACGCCATTCCCCGCCGCCTTCCAGCTCTCTTACATTGCCTTTGGCCAACTCCGCGCTCTTACCCTCCGGCTCAGCAGTCGACGGCAAGACCAATCCAAGAGCGTCCTTGTCCGGCGTGCGGCATATCCAGCGGACCCCTATCGGCAACTGCTCCGGTCGATGACGTACATAGTCTGCGCCCCCATCCGGATGCACCTGCAACGTATGTGCCCAGCCCGTGTCGTCCGCGTCGTAATCTATGCTGAATACCAACTCAGGTACAAATGCCATGCTTTCGTCGAAAACATGATGTTCTTCAGGCCTCTCACCCAGACGGTTTAGGAACTCCACGTAACCTTGCCCCGAGCTGATATGGCTGGGAATGCTGTGGCGGACGCGCACCGTCTCCGGCGATACTTTGGCACTGTATACAATACGGCCCCCGTTCACCGGCCGGAAGTTTGCGTGGGCCAGATACATGTACGCCATCGGCGTATTCTTGCAGTTGCGGCAGCATAGGGAAACCTGCACTTCCTTTGCCCCGGCGTACAGCTTAACCAACGGTGTCGCAGTATAGTTTTCTGTGAAGGCTACCGTGTGCTGGTACTGGCCCCCCAATCCAATGTAAGCGCCGCCTTCGTCTTCACCAATCTCGAGCCAGGCATATTGAAACTTCGCATTGGGCAGCTCACCGTGGAGCGGGTGGTCATCCTCCTCCGTCGGCACGCCCATCGCCGTAAACCCGCAGTGGAGCAGAAACCCGCCGTAGGTCTGCAGATAGTCCTCCGTTGCCCTCGGCTGGTCGAACATCGTCTTCATCGTGACGTCTCTGCCGCCAAAAGTAGCCGACCAGATCTGCTGGCCCTGAAAGGGCAGCATGACGATCTCGCTCACCCCGTTTTCGATCTCAACGGCCGCAACGCCGCTCTCAAACTCGAAGAGCGTTGCCTTTAGTGAACCGCACTCCACCAGTACACGCCTCTTCTCCGAGAAAAAACGTGAATGAAGCCCCACTCTTGTCGGCCCAAAAGAACTGTCAGACATGCCTGCACTCCTCTTGCATCTGACGATGAACCCAACCTCAATCTGCCAACCGCAATTCTGGCGAATGGTATCACGAGATGCCCCGTTTGAAAAGGTTTAGTCCCCACTACTATGCTATAATGCGGTCACCGTTCGATGCCTTCTACGCAGTTGTGACCGCTTGCCTGGAAAGGCTCGCCCGATACGATTGCGGCCAGAGTGAGTACGAGAATCTGCTCACCCAGTAGTCGTGTAGTCAGATATCTTCACCTGTAAAGTCTGCCGCTGCCAACCACGATTTCCCAATGCCAATCCACCGAATCCTGGGACGCCTCTTTCGCCCTCTTTCTCCTTTTGCTACGCGTTCAACACCATTGGCGCGTGAAGTGGAGCAGGAGCAGGCCGCCAAAGGGCCTGCCCAATACTCGCCATTCCGAAGAGCGGGGCGCGAGTCGGAGTTCGTCGTAATCGGCCTTGGCCGCTTTGGTACTGCGGTCGCAACAACCCTCGTCGAAAACGGCCGAACCGTTCTGGCCATAGACTCGGACCACGACCGCGTGCAAGCACTCGGCGGTGAGCTTCCCCATGTTGTTCAACTGGATGCAACCAACATTGACGCCTTGCGTCAGGCAGGCGTTGAGTCTTTCGACACAGGGCTCGTCTGCATCGGCACCGACTTCGAGAATAATCTTCTGGCCACCGTTCTCCTGAGGCAGCTGGGTGTTCAGCGCGTCATCGCCAAGGCCCTGACAATTACCCAGAGGGAAATCCTGCTGAAGGTCGGCGCAGACGAAGTAATCCTGCCCGAGCATGAGGCCGGCCGTCGCCTGGGCCGAAAAATGGCCGTCGGTCACCTCGTCGACTACCTCGAAGTTAGCAATGACGTCGGTGTCGTCGAGCTCCTTGCCCCACCCAGCACCTGGGAACACTCTCTTTCCGAGCTGAGCCTGCGTCAACGCTATGGACTCTCTGTGATCGCAGTACGTAGAGGCGACGACCTGATCGTCAGCCCCAGCGCAGGTTTTCGCCTCAAAGAGGAAGACATCGTCGTTGTCTTGGGTAGAATGGAAGACGCTGAGCGACTGCGGCAGTAGCCAGCACACTTTCAATTGAAAACTATCTTCAAGGAAAATCCACTTCCCACCCGTTCACAATCCTAATGACAATCGAATTTCCCATTTTAAATCCGGAGTCCGCCCGCAACACTATCCTCCGCCGCCAGCCGTGGGACGACTTCGACCTCCCCGAAGAGATTCTGGACAGCAATGAACGCATCTTCGGCTCCCGCATCGGGCCCGAGGAGGCCGTGCGCAGGATTCTTTCCGATGTCCGAACCGGCGGCGACGCAGCGGTACGTAAGTGGACGCAGAAGCTGGACAATGTAAACTTGGACGACCTTCGTGTCGATCCCCAGACGATTCTGCGTGAGTCCGCAGAAGTGGCCCCAGAGGTCTATGACGCCCTCGTGTTGGCGGCTGAGCGAATCGAAAACTTTCACCGGCGCCAGCCCAACCAAAGCTGGATTCAAAACGACGATGAAGGCACCGTCGGCCAGCTCGTGCGTCCCATCGAGCGCGTCGGCATCTACGTGCCCGGCGGCACCGCCCCCCTACCCAGCACGCTGCTGATGACCGCCATTCCCGCACGGGTGGCCAACGTGGGTGAGCTCATCGTCGTTACGCCCCCCCAGCAGGAGACCGGCCTGCCCGACAAAGTCACCCTGGCAGCTGCTACGGTCGCCCGTGTAGATGCCGTCTACATTGCCGGAGGCGCACAGGCAATTGGCGCCATGGCTTTCGGCACCGAGACCATCCCTGCCGTTGACAAAATCTGCGGACCGGGCAGCCTCTTCACTACCTTGGCGAAACGGCAGCTCTTTGGCTTGGTCGGGATCGACGGCCTGCCCGGTCCTACCGAAACTGTTATCGTTGCCGATGAAACAGCGGACCCCCAATTGGCCGCCGCGGATCTCCTGGCCCAGGCAGAGCACGACGTTCTTGCCAGCGCAGTCTTGCTGACGCCAAGCCCGCAGTTGGCGCAAAGAGTCCAGGAGGCAGTCCACGCCCAACTGGAAGACCTGGAGCGAAGTCAGATCGCTGCCGCCACCTTTGCCCGCAGTGCAGGCATCGTAGTGACCGAATCCTTGAACGAAGCCTTCTCCCTCGCCAACGAATACGCGCCTGAGCACCTCTGCCTCCTTGTCAAAGATCCGTGGCGCTGGATCGACCAGGTGCAGAATGCCGGCGGCATCTTCCTCGGCGAACGCAGTTTCGAGGTGCTGGGGGACTACACTGCCGGCCCCAGCCATGTCATGCCCACGGGCGGCACTGCCCGTTTCGCCAGCCCAATCAACGTGACCGATTTCGTCAAACTCATCAGCCTCATCGGCCTCAATGAGCAAGCCCTGTCTGCAATCGGACCGGCCGCTGAAACGCTAGCACGTACAGAAGGTCTCGGCGGCCACGCCGCCGCCGTGAGTCGCCGCCTGAATCCCTGAATTCCCACCGAGGACGAGTCATTGCAATGCAAGCAAACACATATGAGTCCCTGCTCAAACCGCATCTCGCCGGTCTGGAAGAATACACACCCATTCAACCGTTTGAAGTCCTGAGTCAACGGCTCGGTATTCCCGCCGACGAAATCATCAAGCTGGACGCAAACGAAAACCCGTACGGACCGCCTCCCGCCGTCGCCGAAGCGCTCGCCGAATACGCCTACTACCACATCTACCCGGACCCGCAGCAGACTGAGCTCCGAGAAGCCCTCGCTCTCCATCTGCAGCACGAACAGAACCAGCCGGGTGACACCCCTGCAGTGCCCTTCGAGCAGATCCTGCCCAGCCACGGCACCGACGAAATCCTCGACTATCTCTGCCGCCTCTTTCTCGGCCCCGGCGATGCCATCATCAACACGCCCCCAACTTTCGGCATGTACAGCTTCGACGCCAAGTTGGTCGGCGCCGAGGTCCTGGAGGTCTGGAGGACAGACGAATACCACATCGATGTCGAGGCAACCTGTAATCTGGTCACTGATGCAGCACAGGACCAGGAATCGCCCCGCCCTAAGCTGCTCTTCCTAACTTCACCCAACAACCCGACCGGAAACTGGCTGCCCGACAAAGACCTGCTGCGACTGTTGGACCTCCCACTGATCGTGGTTTTGGACGAAGCCTACGTCGAATTTGCATTCGAAACGAGCCGCACACCTTGGGTCCTGGACCACGACAATCTTGTCATAATTCGCACCTTCTCTAAGTCCGCGGGAATCGCAGGCCTCAGACTGGGCTACGGCATCTTTCCCGAGTGGATGATGCCGGTCATCTGGAAGTTTAAACAGCCCTACAACGTCAATGTAGCCGCCACCGTCGCCGGCCTGGCCAGCCTGCGCCATGCCGACGATATGCTTGCCATCGTCGACAAGATCAGGGTCGAACGCGATCGACTCCTCCGCGCTCTGGAGGAAGTGCCCTACCTGTCCCCATACCCCTCCAGCGCCAACTTCATCCTCTGCCGCGTTGACAACTTCAATGTTGAGGGGAGTGGCGACGCCGCCGCCCTCAAGCTCGCGCTCGAACAGCGTGGCATCCTCGTCCGCTATTACCAAAAGCCTGGCCTCGACAACTGCATTCGAATATCCGTAGGCCGCCCAGAGCAGACAGATCGTCTACTGGACGAGTTGCACCGGCTCGCGTGACCGGCCTCCTACCTCGCCACTCCAACCAAGGTCCAGCCCCCTCTCCCTCCGCGACCCGTCACTGGGTCGCTCTGGCCCCAACTCTCTCTACACCGCGATTCAATCCGAGTGAATCCCCAAATGAGGGTGAACTTTCGTACTCCCCAGATAACGACGAAGCCAAAGCCAATTCACGTCCCCAAGCATCGCAACTGCCGTCCCCTCTGACCACTGACCACTGACCACTGCAGTTCTGTGCGGGGGGATTCCCCCCGCAACGCCCCCCTTCGTATGCCCGACCGTCGTGGACAATTGGAACCTTTGAGCCAGCGACCCGTGTTCAAACACCCCCGCCACCACTGTAGGGGCAGGCCTTGTGCCTGCCCTGTGCCCCCCATAAATGGACTGTACCAATTCACTCTCACTTGCCTTCCAACGACGCAATTCCATGATCGAAGCTACTGCCACTACGGAACATATAATGCTTTCCGCATCCGGTGTACCTTGGATTCCAATAAACCTGGCGGACATTGATATCGTTCCCACAGAAGAAAGTGATGGCGAGTGCTTTAATTCACTCCATGCCCAAGTTAGAGGAGAACTCGTTAACGGTAATCGTCTTCGCCGAAGACCCGCTCAGCCGGCACGGCCTGTCAGCCGTTCTTGACTTGGACCCGGCTATTGTCACGGTTTTGGTAGAGTCTTCGACTCAACTGACCCAGGACAAAGTTAGGAACGCAAATGTCTTGCTCTGGGATATGGGCTGGGACTTTCCAACTGCCGATTCCGCTGAGGTCTGGAATACGATCACCGACCTGGTGGAGGATGGTCTGCCGGTCATCGCCATTCTACCCGACGGCGAGGTACCCGACACTGCCCGTCAGATGGGCGTAGCCGGGATCCTCCCACGCAGTGTCAAAGCGCGCCAGCTGCATGCTGCCCTCTACGCGGCGGCCGAGGGTCTGTCGGTTACAGACCCGACACTGACCAGTCCCTATTGGACCCCATCGACCCCTTCAATTGCATCCATGCCTGAACCGCCCACACCAAGAGAACGGGAAGTACTGTCCTTGCTGGCCGAAGGTCTGACGAATCGCGCCATTGGTGTGCGCCTGGGCATCAGCGAGAACACTGCCAAATTCCACGTACAGGCAGTCCTCTCCAAGTTAGGAGTCAGCAGCCGTACTGAAGCCGTCGTCCAGGCCACCAGGCTGGGGCTTCTCACCCTCTGACAAAAGATAGAGCGCCTACAAGCTTTGGTGCGCTTCCCCGCGTAAGCAAGCAGCGCAGTCCTCCTTTCTCCTACCCGAATTGACGGGTTCCGCCTGCCACATCTGCGGATGTAATCAAGAACGCCCCGCACTATCATTGAAAGAGCAGCAACGTAAGATCCTACAGTAGTGTATTCCCCAAGAGAAAGTTTGGAATGGAGAAAAAAATGTCTGACCAGTTCAAAGCATTGACGGAAGGAATGGCCGCTGTCGTCGAATCGGCCGCGCAGAGTGTTGTGCAGGTAAACGGCCGTCGCCGTTTTCCTGCAAGTGGGCTCGTCTGGTCCACAGACGGCGTGATCGTTACCGCAAATCATGTGGTTAGAACGGAAAACATACGCGTCGGCCTGCCCGGCGGCGAACAGGTGGAAGCGACCCTGATCGGCCGCGATCCCGGCACTGATCTTGCAGCGCTACGGGTCGAACGCGCCGCACTCACTGCCATCACTTGGGCGCCAGAAGAAGAATTGCGTGTGGGCGCTATGGTATTCGCTCTTGGTCGGCCGGGAGTAGGCGTCCAGGCCTCTCTGGGTATACTCAGTGCCCTGGGAGGGGAATGGCAAGTCCACGGCGGAGGCAGAATCAGCCACTACGTGCGCGCCGACTTGGTCATGTACCCTGGCTTCTCCGGCGGTCCCATCATCGACGCCGACGGGCGCGTCGTCGGCATGGCGACCTCGGCGCTGAGTCGTGACGGTGGCATTGCATTGACCCTTGCCACCGTGGCGCCGACGGTAGACGCCCTACTGAAACATGGCTCTGTCCGCCGGGGCTACCTCGGCGTAGGTGTTCAGACCGTTCAACTGCCTCCCAAGGTGAGCAAGGAGTTGGGACAGGAGACCGGAGTGCTCTTCAACTCCGTGGCGCCCGGCAGCCCTGCCGAACAGGGAGGCCTGGTGGTAGGTGATATACTCGTCAAACTTAACGGTGAACTGATCTTCAGCCCTGACGAACTTGCAGTCGCGCTCCGAAGCGATTTGACAGGCAAAGAAACAAGCCTGCAAATCATTCGCGGCGGCGAACTGCAAGAAGTGATGGTCGAGATCGAAACTGGACAGGAGCGGTAACGGCAATGAAAGGCGAGAACGCAGGAGCAGCGCTCTTTCTCACGCAGTCTTGGTACCGCCAAGGCATTCGAATCAGTCGTCCGCGCAATTCCCAGTGGCGAAATCTATGGCATTCTTGGCCCGAACGGTGGTGTAATGACTTCAGTAGTCTGAGTGCTGACCTTGCTGCTGCTGTTTACCTGCGGGTCCGCCAAGGTAGCCGGTCATGACGTACACACGGAACCTGCGGCGTCAGACTGAATTTCTGCACAGTGCGCGAGGAAGATGGTCTCGATGACAAGCAGGCGGGCTTCACCATAGTCCCCCCGCTTTTCTTGCAAACGGAAATTCTCTAATTTTCCCTCACAACTTGAAGAAGCGCGGCCTCCCCCAACGAAAGCGGCAGCCGCTGAACCTCCAATCCCGTCCGAAACTCGCTGCCCAACTCGTAGCCGCCGACCTCCATCGCCTCTGGGTTAAAGCGGTCTGCCTCTGCCCTGTACAGTAGCTGAAGAAAGTCAGGATAGGGGTAGGAGTAGCCCGCCGGCATTGGCGAGTGGATGTGACAGTGGAACATGCCAATCAGGACCGGCGCGCCTCGAACGCTCCAACCTGTCTCCTCCAACAACTCCCTCGCCAATGCCTCCGGAAACTCCTCTCCTTCATCCACACGCCCACCGGGGAGAATGTGCTCGCTGACCGGGTCCCGAACAACTAAAATCAGCGAGCCGCGTGTCAGCAGTGCCCTGACGGAAGTCACTAAGCCTTCCGGAGGTAAGTCCGATCCTGTCAGCAAGTACGTAGCCCGAGTCTGCAGGAGTTCAATGCCGCCTCCCAGCCAGTCCTGCCGTTCCTCAACAAAAGGAGACCTTCCGTGCAGGAAGGCCTTCAAACTCTCATCCATTTTAGAGCTGCCCCGGGAAATTTTTTGGCACTCAAGGAGTATCGGTGAGGCCCGCCATGTGCCGAAATATCGCGCACGTCAGCTTGGCATCGCCGACGGCTCGATGGCTGTTCGGCAGCGCAATGCCGCACTGCCGGCCGGCATTCTTAAGACTTTGCCATTTTGCGTTTCTGATACCCAGGCGCTCACCGTAGTACCGGGCGTACAGTTTCATCACGCAGAAAGCGTTCCCTCCATATTCCTCCCAAGGCAGTCCATGCTGCCGGTGCGACTGCCTCATCATGCGCAGATCAAAATCTGCGTTAAAGATGCCGACCCGACGACCATTGAACAGCTGCCGGACATCTGGCCAGACCTCTGCCCAGGTAGGGGCATCTTTGACCATCTCGTTCGAGATGCCATGTAAAGCAATGACGTCGGCAGGAATGCGCCGTCGAGGCTGCACCAAACTCTCAAGAACCGTATTGCCTTCCACGTCAACAACACCGATTTCAACAATCTCCGCGTTATTGCTGAGACCAGTAGTTTCAGTGTCGAAGAAAAGGGGGCCGTCCTGAAGTAGGGCACGCGCGCGCGCTGTCGCATTCTGGGTCATCGTAGGTCATGCTCGTCGCGTGGGATGGAAATCACCAGGGCAAAGAGAGATGTGGCAAGAAGACCTATCAGGGTTCTCGAACACATTCACTCATATGGTCGGGAATGTGAGAGTCGGTAATTCCCGGTATTTGCAGTTGACGTTCCTACCTCATTAAGACATGGCAATGAGGTCTATAGCGCTATGACGGCAAGGCCACCGGCTCGGCCCGCCTGGACGACTCATAGGCCGCCAGCGCAACTTCGAGAGCCCGCTGCCCGTCCTCACCGCTTACTGAAGGTTCGCGGTCCTCGCGGATCATCTCCACGAAATCTGCAACCAGTCCCTCATCGCCGCTGCTGCCCCAGTTCACCCAGGAGGTCTTGCCCTCATCCTCAGAACTGACCTGCAAATTCTGCTCGAATGCGTCTACACTGATCAACCCATTCTCCCCAAGGACATCCAGCTTCACGTCCCCCCAGGTAGGGTAGCTCTCCGGCCGCGACCAGCTCGTGTCCAGTGTGCCGAAGACGCCATTCGCAAGTTGAAAACTCAGCAGACCCACGTCGTCGATACCAAGACCAGGATGCAACAGTTCGTCGCCGACCTCGGCGTATACCTCTTCCACCTCCGTGTCCCAGAACCACCGCAGCAGGTCGACAACATGCACAGTGTGATCCATCACTGCGCCGCCGCCAGCCAGTTTGTGATTGACAAACCAACGGCCGGGCATCGAGCCATGGTTGGTGCTCTTGACGCTGTAGATTTCACCCAGTACGCCCGCGTCCAGCTGCTGCTTCAACTCCATCACTGGCGGGGCGAAGCGCATTGGAAAAGCGATCTGCAGTTTCGTGCCTGCCTCACGACAGCCATCAATCATCGCCTGGCCGTCGTCGAGCGTCGTGGCTATGGGCTTTTCACACAGAATACCTTGAACACGACCGGCAGACTGCAGAACCAAGGGCGCATGCAGGGCATTTTCTGAACAGATGATCGCACCGTCCAGTTCCTGATCCAGGAGGCCATCTACCCGTCTGAAATAGGGCACGTTGTACTGGGCAGCAAGTCGGCCCCCCCGATCGTAGTCATCGTCGTAGATACCTGCAATCGCCACACCCTCCATTTGAGATAGGAAGTGGATGTAGCTGACAGCGTGCATATGGGCAAAACTGAACATACCGATTCGAATGTCAGACATCGATTGTAGTTCCCCTCACTCTGGCTGGAACTCTTTTCTTACGTCAATAAATCCGTAACCAAATCGACTCGCGGTCTGGACGCACCACCCAAGGCCGCCGAGACCTGCGGCCTGGACTAGTCTCCAAACAGTCCTACCCAATAGTAACTGCCTTGCCTGTCTCCAGGCTCTCGATTGCCGCCCGTGAGATCTTCACCGCCATCATCCCGTCAAATGGTGTCACCAGAAAAGGCTCGTTCGCCTCGGCACAACGTACAAAGTGGGCAAGCTCAGCGTAATAGGGGTCGTGCTGGGGTGCCGTCGGAGAGCTGCTTGACGACGCCAGGCTCCCGTCCTCCTGCGCCAGGGCGACTTCCACCGGCGGCTGCGCCCGCGAGTCCCATTCGATTATGCCGCCCGTACCCGCGATTTCGATTCGGGTAGAGGAGCGGCCCCGAGGGTAGGACCAGCTGCCCTCAATGTGCCCGACTGCGCCATTTGAAAAGCGCAAGGTTAGCAGAGCGTGGTCCTTCGGCTCCTTGCCGGCAAACATCATTCCCCGTGCGAAGACGCGCTCTATTTCCCCGAAACACCAGCGCTGATAGTCGATGTCGTGAATACAGAGGTCGAGCAGGACGCCGCCGCTCTGTGCGAAGTCGGCATAGTAGCTGGTAATCGTCAGACCCTTGCGCCAACCCGAACCGGAGTCAGGGAAACTGCCGCTCCGCACCGTCCGGATCACCCCCGGCGCGCCGATGGCCCCGCTTTCCAGCACCTCCTTGGCCTTGGCAAATTGCGGAAAGAAACGCACAACCATCGCGACAAACAGGGGAGTACCCGTTCGTTCGGCCGCCTCAACGATCTTCTCACAATCTGCTACGCTGTTGGCCAGGGGCTTCTCGCAAACGGTCGGCAGCCCAGCCTCCAACGCCGCCACCACCGGCCCGACGTGTGCCGTGCCCGGCGTACACACGTCCACGTAGTCCACTGCATGGAACAGCTCGTTCATGCTGCTGAACACCTTGCCGCCTGACCGTTGAACCGCGCGCTGGGCAGCATCCTCGATAATGTCGTAGAAACCGGCCAGTTCAACACCCGGCATCCTGTTCCAGCGGTCGGCGTGTGTTCTGGAAATTCCCCCTGCTCCGACGATCCCAACTCGTCGCATTTAGTTCTCCCCCTGATTCGGCCTACAGGTCTTGATGATTAGGTTCCTGGAGCTACGCTAAATGTGTATTGAAGCCTTTTGCCATTCTTGTTCCAGATTTCAGACGATTTCTAGCATCTTGTTGGCGTAATCTTTACCAGCAGTCGGTCGAGGCAGAGGCGTTCCATCTTCTAAGTAGGTCTCAATAGTATCTTCCACAATGCGACAAAGCTCCATGAACACCATCTCCTCGTGACTGCCGTGGCAGCCACCGTAGAAGAGCCCGGGGCAACTTCCAACATAGCAATTGTCTTCTTCAGACCATTCAACTATTTTCACATAGCGCGCGCTAATCTTCACCCTTTTGCCTCCTCAACTGCATTCTTGACCACATTCTCCTGATAGCTTTTTGCATCAGCGCCTAGTCGACCGGATAGAACCACAAGCCTGTTTACATTTGGATGCTTGAATTTCCTGTGGCTCCCCTTTCCGCCTCGTCTCTCAAATCCAGCCCTCTCCAAATCTCGAATCAGTTCTCTAATCTTTCGCGGCATAGTAATAGGCTAGTCGGAATCACAAATGCGCAGAACATTATGAATTATGTTTCGGCATTCCGTCGTCCCTGCTTCAATTCCATTAGCATGGCTGAGAGGCTCAAAACCGACTCGATATTCTCAATCTAAGCCAAACCGAAGTGGTCATCAATTTCCTGCTGGTAACCGCAAACTTTGCCCGAAAGTAGCTCATCCATCGTCACCGTTCGTCCAAGTGCCGACGACTCGATCATGCCGAAGGCAGCAGCCAGGTCCCGCAGACCCTCCTCCCCGTCGGTCTCCGGCTGGCCGCCGCGGGCAATGGCCTCAAGCCAGTCGAACTGTTGGATGGCGAAAGGGTCGGTCAGGCGCGATTCGTTCGGTCCCACCAGCGGAAACTGAACGTCCAGCAGCGCTGGATCCGCTTCGGCCCAGAACGTGTCCTGCAGATTGCGGCGGCTGCCGTCGTCGCCGATGATTTCGCCGCCCTTGATGCATCCTTGGCTGCCGTAATATACAGGGGCCCCCGGAATAGGAGTCTCCTCGCCGTGGCCTCCCCACGACCACATCAGTTGCGCCAGCGCGCCGCCCTCACAGGTGACGGTAGCCAGATAGGTGTCGTCCACGTCGGCCTCAACCGTCAGTCCGGCCGCTGGGTCACCATGCAAATAGCGCACGGGCTCGAAAGTTCGGACAGTGCCGCTAACCGCTTCGACTTCGCCGCAGACGTAGCGGATCATGTGCATGACGTGCACGCCGATATCAATCGCGCCGCCTCCGGCCCCCTCCAGCTTTCGATGGCGCCACGGCGTTTCCCCCACGATCTTGTCCGGCGACCATAACCCGCCGATTCCCCCCAGTAGGGCAAGCTGAAGGTCGCCGATAAGGCCCTGGCGAATGGCCCAAGCCGCAGCTCGCGTACCAGTGGACTGGCGAACGTTTTCAAACAGGCCTAGCGTCAATCCTTCTGCTCTGGCCCTTTCCACAAGTAGGCGGCCCGCAGCAACGGAGATCGCCAGCGGCTTCTGAACCAGCAGGTGTAGCCCCGCGTCAAAGGCAGCCGCGCCGACCTGGTGGTGCATCGACAGAGTCGTGAAATCGTTGACCGCATCAACGACGCCCGCCGCAATCATCTCCCTGTAGTCGGTGAACACCTCAACTTCAGTGTCCGGCTGGAACTCGTCCAAATAGATGTGCGGCGCCGCCAGCGGGTCCCCCGTCTCCGGCGCTAGCACCGCCGCGCGCGGCGTCGGCCCTTCCCCGCGCTTGCGGAACATCAGCGCGTCGTCCTCGTTGCGCGCGCACAGCGCCGTGATGCGAAAGTCGTCGTAGCCGGCCTCGCGCAGGAGCCGGTAACCGTGCAGATGGGCGTTCAGTATGCGGCCGCAGCCGACAATACCAATTCGGACCATGTCGGGATTCTCCGCTCAGGTAAGGGAATCTATTCTTCCGGTTGCTCGCATGTAGAGCAAACCTTTCGGACCCTAATTCGCACGTGCCCGATATTCAATAGCCAGAGTACTCAGTTCTTCGAATAAACCTGCGGGAAGTGCTTACCCCGCAGTTGCTCACCGTCCTCAACCTCGACGAACGCCTTCATCACATGCTCGCCGCTGGCTACGAAGTAGGTCTCGTTCGTCATGTAATGCAGCGCAATGGCCCGGCGGGGCCGCTCACTGTTGTTGTCATGCGAGCCGTGCCAGGTTAGCGCATGGTGGAAGTGGACCTCACCCTTCTTCACCGGACAACTCGCTACTTGCAGAGGCCGTCCCTGAAACTCGGTCGGCATCTGCTGAATCGCTTCCAAATGATTCAGATACTCGATGTTGTTGCCCCACTGGTGCGAGCCACGTACCATCGACATGCAGCCGTTCGTTTCGTCGGCGTCGTCCAGAGCCACCCAGGCCGTCACCTCGGTCATCGGCCTGATAATCGGCCATAAGGGCGCGTCCTGGTGCCAGTGGGTCGTGCCCCCGGTCTGCGGCGGCTTGTACTGGATCTGATCATGCCAGATGCGAAGTTCGGTGGCGCCGGTCAGTTGCGCAATGCCGGTTGTGATGTCCTTGCGGCTGATCAGCTCATGGAAGGGCCCGCTCGCCTCCCAGATATTGACGATCTGCCACACCGCCTTGCTCTCGTCGCGGCTCATATTACGTACATGAACAGGCTGGGGAATGTCGTCGCGCTCGCGTTCGTCGATGACACGCATAACCTCGGTGCGCAGCGTCTCAACTTCCTCGTCACTGAGCACCTGGCCGCCATTCAGGAATCCATCAGCCTTAAACTGGTCAATCTGTCTTGAAGTGAGCATAAGCCTCTCCTCAGAAAAATGTCTCAACGAGGTGTGACCAAACTGCCGCCCCGTCCGCTGTACTTAAAATCTAATCCCACATCTCAACGAGCGCCGCAGGCTTGCAAACAGGCCTGCATATGGCCCCTGCTCTCGGAGGCGATGATGCAGCACTGCTCGAGACTGTACTCGCGCGCACCTATGACTTCCAGATTCAGCGGGCCGTCATAGCCATTCTCGTGCAGGACCCGCACGTAGCCTACCAGGTCGATGTCGCCCCGGCCGTTTGCTTGCAACTCCGGCTTGCCCGGCCCCTGCTGGCGCCCCTTGCAATCGCGAATGTGAACGTGCTTGACCCGGCTGATCACCGCGGCGATCGCTTCCACAGGATTCTCATCGGCACGGTGAATGTGCGACGGATCCATGTCGATGCCGAAGCTGGGGGAGTTTATCGCTTCCATCGCACGCAAAGTCGTCGGTGTGTCAAAGATACTGGCGCCGACGTGCGCCTTCACACAAAGTGTGATTCCGTACTTCTCGGCCATTTTCGTGAGCTCGCCCAGCTCGTCAATGGTCTGCACCAGACTCTCTTCGTTACCGCTCTCCCCGCCCGGCCCGCAGTTGACGATCGGGATGCCGCACGCCACGGCCGCCTGCATCGCCTTCTCCATAAGATCCCGATCGCGGCTGGGCTGCTCCATCGCCAGCAGCTCCAATTCGTAGGTCTGTGCAAGCCGTCGGACCTCCGGCGCTATTTCTTGCCAGCGGTCCAACACGAGATGCTCGCACATGCTGTCGATTGCTGCTACCTCGATGCCGTCGTAGCCGGCCATGGCAATGTAGCGGAAGGAGGTCTCCAGGTCGAAACCGCCGAACAGGACTGAATTTGCGCCAAGTTTCATGAATCTCACTCCGATGTGGGGCGTTCGGTCAGGCCGGCCACTCTGCTTGTAGCCGCCTCCTTCCCGAATCGTTTGGTTTTATGCACTACTTCTTTCAGGACTATTCTGCATTCGCTCTCGCTGCAACGCCTCCTGGCTGGGGCGCCCAATTCGCAAATTATCATAAGCCTGCTGCGAACTGGTGAAATAGCTGATTCCCTCTATATCGTGCCAACCGGGTTGATGATGAATCGGATTGGGCAGCCCGGTCGCCGCCTCTCGCTTGCTTACCCATGAGTCCAGGCGCGCCGTGAGCGCTGACACTACCTCCGGCAGCTCTTCAGCCAGATTGCAGCTCTCCTCAGGATCTTCAACCAAATTGTAGAGTTCGACCGGCGGCATAAAGTGGAAATCCGGCTCGAGCGCGCGAATAAGCTTCCACTGCGGTGTACGCCAGCCGTGTTTGCGCATCCACGCACACTCGGTGATGTAGAATTCGCTCTCGTGCGACGCCGCTTTGCCCTCAATCATTGGCAGCAGAGAGCGTCCGTCAAAGTCTATACCCGCGTCAATCTCTGCGAGTTCCAGAACCGTAGGGACCAGGTCCTTGTGCTGGTTGTAGCCCGCAACGCGCCTGCCCACCGGGAGCCTCGCCGGGTAGCGCATCATCAGTGGCACATGCAGCACGTTATCATATAGGCCGTGATGGTCGTACCAGTAACCGTGTTCGTCAAGCTCCTCGCCGTGATCGCCGTTGACTGCCACGATGGTCTCGTTGAAAAGTCCGCGCGCTTCCAAGGCGGTAAAAATCGACTGGATGCATGCATCCATATATGCGATGGCGCCGTCATACTGCGCATTCACGTACTTCCTGTCGCTGATACCGGGGGGCAACATGTCGATGAGCGTATGCTTGAACGGCTCGAACGCGAACACCGGCTCCATCGAGCGGTTGGCGGTGTCGCACTCATCTCCGTGATAGAAGATGCGCTCGAAGGGCTGCGGCGGCAGATAGGGCGAATGGGGATCCATGTGCCGCAGGAAGAGAAAGAACGGCCTGTCTGCGGCAGCCAGGCGGTCCAGCGCGGGCAGCGCCAACTCGTTCAGCCTCTGGGCCTTCGGCACGCGCCCCTCCGACCAGCTTCCCATCTGTGTGAAGTTCAGATACTCGTCAAAGCCGCGTGCGCTGGCCCGGCCCGATAAGCCTACCGAAACCGTAAAATAGCCCTGCTCTCGCAGGATTTCTGCAAGTGTCTTCACCTCCGGCCGCAGCGGGCCCTTGGGACGGTGAGCCACCAACTGCGTGGTAAAGATGTCCATCCCGGTCAGCATCATCCCGTAGGCGCTGGTCGTTGGGATATGGGGGCTGAACGTGTTTTCGAAGAGCACGCCCTGGGAGGCGAAGCGGTCCAGGTGGGGCGTTGTCAGCCGGTCGTAACCATAGCAGCTCAGGTGATCGGCCCGCAGCGAGTCGATACCGAGTATGACTATGTTCGGTTTCGCGGTCGAAGCCATTTCCCCTGCCTTGCCCCTATTCCTTTTCCTCGACCTCGCGCGATTTTGCCTGGAGCCGCCGGGCGGCGCTGGCATCGCCAATATAGAGGGAGTCGTAGGCCTGCTGCGAGCTCGTAAAGGGACCGACGCCTTTGAGGCCGTGCCAGTCACCCTGATGGTGGATCGGATTCGGCAGCCCTGTTTCCTCTTCTCGTCTGCTCACCCAGGCATCCAGTCGGGCAGTCAACGCCGCCACGACACCGGGCAGTTCGTCGGCAAGATTGCAGTTTTCCAAAGGGTCTTCGACCAGGTTGTAGAGTTCAACAGGCGGCTTGAAGTGAAAATCCGGTTCCAGTGCTAGCATCAGCTTCCACTGCGGCGTGCGCCAGCCGTGCTTGCGCATCCACGTGCACTCGGTGATGTAGATCTCGCTCTCATGTGACGCCACGCTGCCCTCCACCATCGGCAGAAGCGAGCATCCGTCAAAGTCGATGCCTGCATCGATGCCGGCCAGGTCGAGCAGTGTCGGCACCAGGTCCTTGTGTTGGTTGAAGCCGGAGACGCGCTTGTGTGCCGGTAGCTTGGGTGGGAAGCGCAGCATCAGCGGCACATGCAGAACGTTGTCATAAATGCCGTGGTGGTCGAACCAGCACTCATGATCGTAGAGCGTTTCACCATGGTCGCCGTTGATCGCAACGATGGTTTCGTCAAAGATGCCATGCTCTTCGAGAGCGGTGAAGATCGACTGAATTGCCGCATCCATGTAGGCAATGGAACCGTCATATTGGGCGATCACATAGTCCTTGTCGGTGATTCCCGGCGGCAGCCACGAGGCCAGAAAGTCGCGGAAGGGCTTGAAAGCCAGCACCGGCTCCATCGACTTGTTGCTCGGATCGCACTCGTCACCGTGATAGAACATGCGCTCATAGGGCTCGGGCGGCAAGTATGGGGCATGGGGGTCCATGTGACGCAGGAACAAGAAGAAGGGTTTGTCTTCCGCCACCATGCGATCGATCGCCGGAATCGCCTCTTCGTTGAGAAGCTGTGCCTTGGGAAGACGACCCTCTTCCCAGGATCCCCAGGCCCTGTAGCTGAGATACTCGTCAAAGCCCCTGCTGCTGGGATTGCCGTCGAAGCCGACACAAATAGTGTGATATCCCTCGTCGCGCAGTATTTCGGCCAGCGTCCTCACCTCCGACCGCAGCGGGCCCTGATGGCGGAGAGCCACCACCTGCGTCGAAAATACGTCCATGCCGGTCAGCATCGAGGCGTAGGCGCTGGTAGTCGGAATATGGGCGCTGAACGTGTTCTCAAATAAAACGCCTTGCGAGGCGAACCGGTCAAGGTATGGGCTGGTCAGTTTTTCGTAGCCGTAGCAGCTCATGTGGTCGGCATGTAACGAGTCGATGCCGAACAGGACGATATTCGGTTTTGCGTTTGATGCCATCGTGCTTTCCTTCGCAATTGATGAGTTGACGGATCACAAGAGTGGAGCGTAGGAGCCTGACCGGGACAGTGCCTTAACTCAAGACGATTCCGGACGGATGGGGAGGAAGGATCAGCCCTGTCAGTCAGAGCCGATGGCTCACAGCCCAGACCGTTTGAACCGTACCACAAGCCTCATTTCGTCGCAAGAATCTGCCCCTGACTTCAGGTCGGATCGCACCCAGGGCCACCGACAGGCCGTGCCAGTAGTCAGTGCAATTGCTCTTTGTTTGATGACTGTTTACAATGTACCCTACGCCACTACAAACAGAGGCCCATTCTGCGCCGGGCGTGCCTAGCGCCTGCCGGACTGTGCTGTGAAAGACTCTTGTCACATGATTCCGATGTCCCGCGTGCAGCGGCGGTTGATTATCACTCTATTTGTCGTCAGCAGCCTGAACAGTGCCGCCATGATCGCCAGCTTCGTGCTGACCCCTATCATCTCCTATTCTCTTAGCGGTCGCGTGCAACTGATCGGGCTCCCCAACGCTCTTTCGATGGTGGGACGGGCCGGTGCGGGCTATCCGCTGGGTTGGCTGCTGGACAAGGCGGGACGCCGCATTGGTTTGGCCGTCGGCTTGTCATTTGTGATTGCCGGAATGCTGGTTTCCGCCTCTGCGATCAGCGCGGGCTCTCTCGCCATCTTCCTTGGCGGCGCCGTCCTGCTTGGCATGGGGCGCTCTGCCCTTGAACAGACCCGTTACGCAGCAGCTGAGATCTTCCCGCTGGCACAGCAGGCCAAGGTGATCGGTCTGATCGTGTTCGCCGGCACGGTTGGGGCGGTTGGCGGACCTCTCCTGGTGGAGCCGGCGGTCGGCCTGGCAAGAGATCAGGGATTTCACGAGCATGTGGGACCGTTCTGGATCGGCGCCGGGCTAATGGTCCTTGCAATGATCCTGCTCTTGGCGGCGCTGCGGCCCGACCCCAAGGAACTGGCCGCCCAACTGGCACGGGATGAGGAATCGGCCGCGGCGGCAAAAGGCGAAGTTGAAGCGCCTCCCGGCGACAGGCCAGCTGGCGATGAATCGGCCAGAGGGATGAGACAGGTAATTCACCTGCTCAAGCTGCCTGACGTGCAACTGGCGATCGCCGCGATGTCGATCGGGCAGATGGTCATGACGTTGCTGATGGTTGTGACTCCTCTTCACATGAACCGTGCCGACTACCAAGCGGACGCGATTTCCTACGTGTTGATGGCGCACACCCTGGGAATGTTCGGGCTTTCCGGACTTAGCGGCTGGCTGGCCGGGCGGGTAGGCCGCGTACCGATGATATTCGCCGGCGCGCTGGTGCAGGTGCTGGCCGCGACCATGATGCCGCTTTCCACCGATCTTCCGGTTCTTTTCGTTTCGCTCTTTTTGCTTGGGCTGGGCTGGAACTTCAGCTATATCGCAGGTTCCTCACTGCTGTCGGCGGCGTTGAAGGGTTCGCGGCAGCGCGGCCGAGTGCAGGGTATAAACGAAACCATGGTGGCGATTGCGTCGGCCTTCGGGAGCCTGGGCACCGGAAACATCTATTCGATTAGCGGTGTCGTCGCCGTGGCTGTGAGCGGGGTTGTTTTTTCGGCTCTCCTGGGGGCGCTCGCCCTGTGGCTGGGACGGGCGCATCTCTTTGCCCTGGCCGCAGAACGAAGCTAGAGCCTCCCAGTCCTACGCCTCACACTTCCCAGCTTCCTGGCGCTACTCTCAAAGAGAAGAGTTCATAGGAATAAACGTCACTGTCGCCATGTTCCCGCTGCCGTTGGGTGGTCGTAAGGCTGATCGTCGACTCGAGCCTGCAGCCGGTGCAGCTCCCAGGTCAACTCCTCGACCACACCGGCGTAGTCCGGATCGTGATATACGTTATTCAACTCGTAAGGGTCCACGTCCAGATCGAATAGCTCCCACTCCGGCTCCTTGGATTCGTCAATCACGCCCGGCTGATCGAGGCCGTCGGCGTAATAGTAGATCAGCTTATAGCGCAATGTACGCACGCCGTAGTGAGCGTAAACATGGTGGTGGGCCAAGTGCATCCAGTAACGATAATACATTGAACTCTGCCAGCCGTCGGGGGCCTCCCCTGCCAACAGCTGACTGAAGCTGGTCCCCTGGAAGTGGTCCGGTACGTCGACCCCTGCATACTCGAGCAGCGTCGGCGTGAAATCGACATTGAGGACCATCTGGTCGTTGACCGTACCTGCTTCAACCGCACGCGGGTAGCGGATGAGCAGCGGCATGCGCAAAGACTCCTCGTACATAAATCGCTTGTCATACCAGCCGTGGTCCCCGAGGAAAAAGCCCTGGTCGGAAGTGTAAACGATTATAGTGTTCTCCGCGATCCCCTCCTCTTCCAGGTAGTCGAGCAGACGGCCGACATTGTCATCGATTGAGGCGACACAACGCAGGTAATCCTTGATGTATCGCTGGTACTTCCACTTCTTCTCTTCCTCCGGCGTTAACCCCTCCGGCGTCGGCTGCTTCAAATCGGTCAACGTCATATCACGGTCGATGCGCATCTCAGCCGCGGCAGCCGCAGCTGCCCGGTTGCTATAGTCGTCGTCAAATGTCTCGGGATAAGGAATCTCCTCGTCTTCATACATCAGAGCATGCTTTTCGTCCGGCTCCCAAGCACGGTGTGGCGCCTTGTGATGACACATCAGCATGAACGGCCGTTCCGGGTCGCGGTCCCGCAGCCAGTCAAGCGAGAAGTCTGTGATCAGATCGGTTACATAGCCCGGGAAGACTTTGCGCTCGCCCATCTCAATCATCTCTGGGTCGTGGTAGAGTCCCTGACCCGGCAGTACGTTCCAATAGTCAAAGCCCGTCGGGTCATTGACCCCACCGTGTCCCAGGTGCCACTTGCCAATAATGGCGGTCTGGTAGCCGGCCGCCTGCAGCAGTTTCGGCATGGTGACTTGGCGTCCGTCCAACGTGGATGCAAGAGTGGTAACGCCATTGACATGGTTGTAAGTACCCGTCAAGATCACGGCGCGGCTGGGTGTGCATATCGAATTTGTACAGAAGCAGTTGTTGAAGCGCATTCCGCCGTGCGCGATGCGGTCCAGGTGAGGTGTGCGATTGATGCGGCTGCCATAGCAGCTCATCGCGTGCGCAGCGTGGTCGTCCGACATGATAAAGATTATATTTGGACGCGAGTCGGGCATGGCTATTCCTTTATGGATTGGGTAAGGCAAAGTGAGCAGAGTAGAACGAGAAGAAGAAATGCTGGGTTGATTTTGAGTCCAGTTGTACAAAGAAGACGGAGATTCGGCAATGCTAGCAGACTACCTCTGCGTGGTCAAGCAAAACGGGTGCGCGGGCGCAGTCCAAAATGGGGGTGAACTTTCCTACGCCTCTGGGAATGACTAAGCCAGAGCCACTTCCCCGCCGCCACCGACCACCGACCACTGACCACTGCAGTTCAGCGGTCGGGCCTTCGGCCCTCCCTTGTGCGGGGGGGTTCCCCCCGCAACGCCCCCCCTCAACACTATACCACGTTGGCGCCGCGTCGCCAGTGTACTGTCTATGCCGCCGGTCGCCCACCCACATCGTTCCGCAAAGCCGTCCGCCGTGACCACGGTAGGGGCAGGCCCTGTGCCTGCCCAGCGCCTCCCAACAGGTGGCCGGCAAGCAAGTTTAGCCATCGATAGCACAAATTCCCCTCCTGGCCATTCCTACCCAAAAAGTGAACTACACACCGGGTGCGCAATCTGTAGAAGGATCTGCAAGAACACTATGGTTTCCTGATGGGTTGACGGCCTGGAAGTATAGCTATGAGGTGATTCGTCCGCGGCGAGGAATAGGGCGAAACGTTTGAACCAAGACGTACACCATGCAAGTCAGCCGCTATTGGCCCTTGCGAACGTGTCGATCTTCGAGTAGTTTGGGAACGTCGAACCCTTTCCTACCAGAGCTAGCTTCTGCACCTACCGAAAGAGAGTCAATATGCCCGACCAGTCAGTGCTGCGCCACCTCGTCCTCTTTCAGTTCAAAGATGGAACCTCGGACGATAACGTACGCCAAATCGAGGACGCCTTCCGAGCCCTGCCGGCAAAAATCGACATAATCCAGGATTTCGAATGGGGTACCGACGTCAGTGTCGAAGGCCTGGCAGATGGATTTACCCACTGCTTCTTCGTCACCTTCGCCAGCGAAGCCGACCGCGACGCCTATCTGCCCCACCCCGATCACACCGCATTTGGCGCGGTGCTGCGCCCGCACCTGGAAAAAGTCTTGGTCGTGGACTATTGGCAGAAGACGTAAGTGACATCGACGTCGCAGCTCGCCGCCATTCTAACCTAATCCAATCTCCACGATCTGGTGACCTTCCAGATTAGGCAAGGTAAAATCGAGCCGCCCCTTAGCCTCGACGAAGTCCAGGTCCTCCCCGTCCGGAACGCAACGCACACTGGCCACCTGTCCCGGTAACTTCACGCTCACCGCGACATCATATACCGGCAGTACGTCCTCAATGACGTCGAAATCCTGGCCTCGGCGTTCCGGGACGTAGTAAAGCAAATGAAGTGCCAGTCGGCTACGCTCAGGCTGCTCGTTCAAAGCCGTTAACATGCCGGTCGGACCGCTGTGCCGAACCAACGGATCGGGCAACAGCATGTCGAGCGCGTTCAGAAGCAGCCGCTTGCACCAGTTTGGCGCGTTGCGGTTGTACTGTCGGAAAATAGGATGGGCGAAATAGATCAGTTCTCCTGTACGGGTAGCCGCAGGACCAGCGAATTCGCCGCTGCTGGGCGTCTGCCGGTGAGAGCAGAAATGCTGCCAAGTTCGGTCGAAATAGGCAGGCACCATCCTCGCCAGAACCTCGGAACTGTCTCCAGCCAAGATTTCCAAACCGCGCATATACATGACGTACTCCGTGTTGCCCAGCCCCCCCGCCAGCATCCCCTCTGCACGCAAATAGTCCACGTAGTCCCCGCTGCCAAAATGTCGACCTCGCACTATGTCACCGTTGCCATCAACCGGTCCATCGCCGGTCTTGCTGACGCCCCACGCCGGCAATGCAAAGTTTGACAGGTCCGGCTTCAGGCCGGATTCAAAGGAGGCGATCAGTTTGCCGCCGGCGGCCAGATAATCGGATACCTTCCCCGCTAATCCTTCATCTAGCGTAACCGCGTCCGGAAGAATCAGAACGCGGTATCCCTCCCAGCTCGTCTCACTATCGACCACGTCGAACTGGTGGCCGCCCTCCTGCAACATCCGCACCGCGCCCACCGTCTCCGCCGTCAGACGCTCACCGGTGAACTCCTCCACATTGAAGACACCGATATCCGTCAGCGCCCGGGCGCCGCGGCACCACGCCTCCTTTTGCGCAACCTCGCGGTAAACCGGGCCGACAAGGTCGTATGTGGCCTGGTCGAGCCGTCCTGTTGGGTGGAGCTGGTCCCCGATGGAGCATTTTGCGTTGAGGGCCAGCATCTGGAAACACTCGTACTGCAGCGCGGCCTCGTTCTTGTACGACTGAAAGTCGCCCCAGGATGTATGGAACTTCCCGGTCATGCCCAGGCCGTCATGGCCGGTGGTGCGGGCGTAGCGCTGCGAAAGCGGAAAGTGCATATAGCCCCAACCACCGGATGGGAGCGACTCTATCTCCCAGTGGCTGTAAGTCTCGCCCGTAGCCCGCTGCCGGGGCCCGACGTGACCGGAGTTGTAGAAGATGGTGCACGCCTTGCTGCGGCTGCGCACGTAAGCAGACATCTCCTGCTTGAAGCGGTCCGTCACGCCCCGTCCAAATGACTGCCGTTCGGCATCGCAAGAGGCATCGATTCCCTGTGCCAGCATATCGCGCCGGCAAGCCATGCAGGAGCAGTCCTGGTCCTGAACAATGTCGAAGAAAAGCCCGTCCACCGCCGGCAGTTGAGCGAACATGTCATCAACGTGGGCCTTTAGGAACTCAACATAGGGCGTGTTGAGACAAAGTTTCGCATAGAAGCCCGCCTGGTAGGGTTTCTGGCCCTGAATGGCGCTGTCGGGCCCAACCTGCAACCACTGCGGTTCCTGCTGAGCGGTGTAGTAGTCCCACTGGATGGTAGTGTAAATCGGTACCCGAATATCGCGGGCATGTCCGGCTTCGATCTGTTGCGCCAGCAGATTGCACTGCAGGTGCGGGTGACGCCGCTCCCGGTGCGACTCAGTGTCGTAGAAGATCATGCCGTGATGGCCGCGAGCGAAACACGTGATGGAGTCGACGTGAGCCTCGACCAGCTGTTGTGCCCAAGCCCCGGCGTCGAACTCGCCACCGATATTTGTCAGCTGTTCGCTTGTGTGAAAGTCCAGATGGACCTGGCGGAAGCTGAGGAAGTCGGACATTGTGTCGCGTGCTCCTTTGGGGTTAGCTGTCGGGCGGACTATTTTCGAATCGGCAAATAGTGTACAGCAATGACATGACAACCATCAAACAGTCGCACTACACAATGGCCCTGTCCGGACCGCCATAGACGCCCCAACGAAAAAGACGCTCCCGCGATTTAACGGAGCGTCTTGGCACATGGTTGCCCTGATTCTCTGTACTTCCCCTCTACGGGTTCCAGCATCCTTCCGAATAGGCCTCGCGATTGAAGAGCTTCTGACGGGCAGGGCTGGCAGTGTCGATCCATTCAGCGGGAATCTCCTGCGTGTACCGGTGAGGATGGCCCGCCTCTTTGAAAATGTCGATGTTGAAGATCCGGTAAGGCTGCGGTGAGTCCATCGGCTTCGGCTCAACGCCGTGGAAAATGCGCGCGTTTATGAAGACCATGCTGCCCGGCGGCAGTTCAAGCCTCTTCTCACGCAGAGGGCGGCCCGCTTCGGCGTCAAATTCCCCGGCAAGCAGCCTGTTGGGAAACTCGTCAGGAAACGACCTGTCTGGTGCCGCGTCCTCGGTCGGGGCGATGCGGTGACTTCCGGGGATCACTTTGAGATTGCGATCGCCTACCGTAAAACCGTTAAGGTAATAGAGAATCTGCACATAATACCTGTCCCGTTCCGCGAAGTTCACGGGATTCTCGTGCTTCCAATGGTGGTGGTCCTGGTGGTAGCGAATCGGGCCAATCCCGCGCGGGGCAATGTTAAGCGCAGAATGGCAGAAGTGGTACTCTTCGCCAATGGTGGCCTTCAACAGAGCGGTGATAAATGGGTCGTCGATCAGCTGGTCGCTGTAAGGCCCGCGGTCGTTCCACGGGCGAATGAAATAGGCTTTGGGTTCCCCGCGATTGGCCTGAAGCTGACCAACGAATTCGCGCACCTGATCAAGGCCCTCGATCTCTCTGATCAGGGAGTCTCTCGCGTGGTCTGTAAACACGTCAGGAAAGGCGATGTAGCCGTCGCTATGGAAAGACCTGATGTCCTCTTCGGAAGGGCCCGGAACGCGGAACAGGGATCTCACATTGGTAGCCATTTGCTTGTCTCCTTGTGAGTGAACTGTAGCATACGACCGAAGCAGACACAAGGTGGAACCGATGCACAGGCCCAGGAGTTGGAAACATGCCATCGACAGTTGAATGCCGGCGATTCCAAGAGCTCTCGACTTGCTTTGAGGCTGTTGTCTGGGTCTGAGATATAGCAAACTCCTTTCAAGTGATGCAACTTCAATTGGGTAGCCACTTCGACCTTGCGGCCAACGAATGCAATTGACTAGCGGCTTGCTGAAATGAGCGGAAATGTGTTGAGTTTAGCGCACTCTCAAATGGAGCAAGCGACCGGCCTGCATGCGGCCTGGTCGAGAGGCCATTCCTTCAGTACCCAGTGCAAACCGTGCCCAATAGTGGCACTGACGCAAAAAAACAGGTCGAGTAATCGAAACTTTCTCAATTCTATGCCCCGGCGTTCGCCTTTGGCCGAGTCCTGTCGGAAGGGCCAGCTGCAGACGGACCACAACATCGAAAATTGACATTTGAGAAAATGCTTCTTTACCTGCACAATGATAGAGTGGAGAGGTGCCATTCCGTATTGGGCTGGACCAAGGAAAGCGCTACCCACTGCTCTTTCCGGAATTCCAGTATGGGAAAACATGGCTACTGCACAAACCACGTGCAGAAGGGACGGAAAACCATGAAATTCAGCCAGCGAACCTGTTTCAGGGCAATTGTCACTATAGCTGCCCTGCTGCTCACCGCATGCGTTCCCTTGCCCGCTGACCCCGGCATTCCCGTCAGCGGCCCCGCGCCCGAAACGCCGCTGATTTCAATCCACAATCCCTTGGTGGTCCCAGTTGGGGACACACCCTCCTCGTCAGGCGGCCCCTTCCAGGACTGGCCCGCCTTCGAAGTCGAAGAGCACGGAGTCAGAGTCTTCCATCCAAATCGGTGGCTCTTCCTGCCCACGCAGGAGGAGCTCGCCGCGCTCCGCTCGCAACTGGGGGCAGACGAAGCCGCCGCAGCCTTCTTCGAAGAACGGGAAGGCTACGTCCAATCTCTGACTCCGGTCGACCAGGCCGGGTACTTTGCCGGCGCCGGTTTCCCCTACGACCCTGACTCACCGCCAATGGAAACCAACGGATTTCATCTACTCGCCGTACCCAGCGAAGGCCGAACTCTCGGGGAGTATGCTCTCGAGCTGAGAGACGAAATTGGGGCCTCCGGGCTGGCAGTGGTCGAGGGCATCGAGATCGGTCCTGGTATGCGGCCGTGGGGTGAGGAAACTGCCTCGATCAAGTACCGCATTGACGGCACGCAAGCTTTCGGAAACCGAATTGTTACCGTTCCCGACCCAGAGGTGGTCGGCTGGCGAGTGATCCTGCAATCTCCGGATGGCGGGACCTTCCTGACCGCCACCTACGACGTATGGGGCGAGTACGCCGAGTGGGTCGAGGGTCTCCTGCGTGAAGTCGTCCGGCGACTCCAGTGGCTGGACGATCCAGCCCATCTGCCCCGGTCAGGCCCGTTGGTGACACTTGAACACCTCATGAATGTGCGTGGAGGTCCGAGTACCGATTATCCCATCCTCGGCAAGGCAGCAGTGGGCGAACAGTTCGCCGTAATCAGCCGCGGCCCGGAGGGCGGGCCGGCCGGCGGCTGGTGGCAAATCGAGTACCGCGGTCAACTGGGCTGGTTGCACGGAGACTATGTGACCGCCACACCGGGCGCGCTAGACACGCCTCAAGCTGACGCTTCCGGCTGGCTGACACATGTAGACGAGCTAAGGGGACTGTCCCTGTCACTGCCGTCGGGCTGGCGCTACTTTGACCCCGCGCAGCCCACAGAGGCAGACCTGGCGCTCCTGTCTTCGGCTTACAAGGTATCTGACGAACAGTTCGACGTCTTGGGAATGGGTGAGATTGTCTCGGCAATGAGCCTCCGGCGCGACGACGCCGTGATCGGTCTTGGCCTGCAGACGGGCCCGGAAGAAAGTGAGGAGAGCAACTTCCTCCTTGTCTTTTCGTTCGCCGCAAATGGCCAAACCCTCGAAGGTTACGCGCAGGCAGCCGCCGAGCAGACCTACAGCATCGAGCCAGCCGTCGTTGAATTCGTTCAGGACATGAGGCCCTCGGGAGAAGAGGCGGTCTCAATCCGATACGGTGAATACGCCACCAATAACGTCGTCTGGCAGATTTGGCTCCTGTCACCGGACGGCGAAAGGCTCATAGCCCTCGGTTTCAACGTCCACCGCGACCAGATTGACGAACTGGAACCGGTCATTTCTGAAGTCGTGCAGCGGTTGAGTTGGATCGAGTAGCAGGGGCTTTGCCCTAAGTCGTGCCACCGGGGAGGGTCTTAAGAGTACAGGACGCCATGTCGAGTCAACTGCTGGCTCGGCCCTCGCCGCGTCGCTGTAAGAAGTCTTTCTGAACGTTCCGGTATATCTGGCGGCCTCGCTGTTAGCTTCCTCAATTCAATCCCCCCATATTTCGTAGTCGGAAGTAGCCAGCTTGATCACTGCTCTTGGACTACTCGACCCCAAATGGCGGCAACGGGGGCGTCGAAGGCTGCGCGGCAGAAGTGAAATGAGTCAATAGAGGTTGAAGAGACCCATGACGAAATAGGTAGGTCTGGAATTAGGGCTACAGCCAGAAAGAAAAACAATAAGGAAAATGAGAAAAACTCAACAAAGGACTAACATGCCAACCCCTGTCACTGACCCATTCCAATTCGACGACCTGCTGACACCCTCCCAACGTGCCCTGCGCGACCAGGTGCGCGACTACATGGAAGGCGTCGTCAAACCCGCCATCAACAGCTACTGGGAGAAAGGCGAGATCGCACTCGACCTCGCTCTCGGCCTGCGCGAGCTGCCCATCGTAGGTGGCACGCTGCAGGGCTACGGCTGCGCCGGGCTCGACAGCGTCAGCAGCGGGCTGGTCAAATACGAGATCTGCCGCGTCGATGGGTCCATCGGTACAATTTTCGGCACGCACTCGGGACTGACGATGGGGTCGATAGGGCTGTTCGGATCGGACGAGCAAAAGCAGCGTTGGCTGCCGGCGATGGCGTGCATGGAGAAACTGGGCGCCTTCGCGCTGACGGAACCGCACCGCGGTTCGGACGCGGCTCACCTGCTCACCACTGCGCGCCGCGTCGGCGATCACTATGTTCTGAACGGGCACAAGCGCTGGCCTGGTAACGCAACGATCGCCGACCTCGTGATCATTTGGGGGCGCGACGAGAGCGGGCGGTTTGGCGGCTGGGTGCTTGAGGACCCAGGCCAGCTTCCTGGCTATACCGCCAAACACATTGCCCACAGGATCACGAAAAGAGCCACCCATTTGGCCGATATCACGCTCGATGAAGTCCATGTTCCGGCTTCCAACCGGCTGGCGAACTGCACCAGCTTCCGCGATTTGACCGCTGTACTGTCACACACGCGGGCAGGTGTTGCCTGGGAGGCGGTCGGTCTGGCCGCTGGCTGCTATGAAATCGCGCTGAAGTACGCCTGCGAGCGGGAGCAATTCGGAAAACCCATTGCGGCCTTCCAGTTAATGCAGGCAAAACTGGTCGAGATGGCTTCTGATTTGGCGCAGATGCAGCTGCTCGTTTGGCGGCTGGCGCAGTTGATCGACGCCGGCAAAGCCACGCCGGGCCAGATTTCTCTGGCAAAACAGACTTGCGCGTCAAAGGCCCGCCGCGCCGCGTCGCTGGCGCGCGAGATTCTGGGCGCCAACGGAATTCTACTGGAAAACCATGTGGCACGTCTGTTTACCGATGTCGAGGCCACCTATACCTATGAGGGTACCAACGAGATAAACCTCTTGATTGCTGGCCGCGAGATAACCGGTATTGGCGCATTCGCTTGACCTATTGATGGACAAGTGTCTCGTTAGTCCTCAAACTCTCAGAGTCGGGCAGCCTGAGTGGAGCCTGCGTCGTTGGCCTGGCTGCCCTCTCCCGTAGTGCATCCCAAACCTGAAAGATGTGCAGATAGGAACCGTGTGCCGAAGTCATTCGGTGCGCTGTTTTTCTGAGGGCTAAGCGAAAGGGGCCAACCAGCGCGGGCAGCCATGAGTGGTTCGCCTGCGGATCGGTTGGATTGACCTATTCGCCTGCAAGAACTACAATTCTGGGAACTTCCTCTACCCCAGTTGCCTCGAAAACAGATACTAACCGACAAGGAGCCGTCCTATGCTTTCCGGCCTGATGATGGACTATCAGCTCACGATCGACCGCGTGCTGGAGCACGGGAATCGCCTCTTTCCCTCCAAGCAGATAAAGACCAAGCTGCCCGACGGGTCGCTCCACAAATACGGCTATCGCGACCTTTACACGCGAGTGAAGCGGCTATGCAATGTGCTTGAGGGGCTAGGGGTGGAGCCAGGGGACCGGGTCGGCACCTTTGCATGGAACAATTTCCAGCATGTTGAACTGTACTTTGCCGCACCCGGCGCGGGGGCGGTTGTGCACACGTTGAACATCCGCCTCTTTCCGGACCAGTTGGCCTATATCATCAATCACGCCGAGGACAAGGTGATTTTCATCGACGCCACCCTGCTACCACTTCTTGAGCCTCTGGCCGGAAAAATCGACGGGGTCGAGCATTTCGTCGTTTTCAACGGGCCCGACAGTGGCGCGGCGGACGGTCTGGGCGGCCAGGTCCATGAATACGAAACCCTTATGTCGGACGCCGACGACGAGTACAGCTGGCGGGTTGAGGGGGAGAATCAGGCCATGGGGCTCTGTTACACGAGCGGCACCACAGGTCATCCCAAGGGCGCGCTCTACAGCCACCGCTCAATGTATCTGCACACAGTGGGGTCCTGCCAGGCGGCCGCCGTCGGTCTGACCGAGAACGACGTGGTCATGCCGGTCGTTCCCCAATTCCATGCCATGGCATGGGGCCTGCCTTACGCTGCCGTAAACGTCGGCGCAGGCTTGGTCCTGCCCGGCCCGCACATGCAGCCCGGCGCGCTGGCCGAGCTGATCGAATCGGAGCGAGTAACTGTGGCGGCTGGGGTGCCGACCATCTGGAACGGGCTGTATCACGACCTGAAGCAGAACCCGCGCGACATTTCGTGTATCAGGGCACTGGTAGTGGGCGGTTCTGCCATGCCCCGCGCTCTCATTGAGGCCTACGAGAAGGAGCTGGGGGTGAACGTCGTGCACGCCTGGGGAATGACCGAGATGTCGCCGCTTGGAACTGTATCCAAGCTCCTTAGCCACCACACAGATCTTACTCAGGATGAGATCTGGGATGTCAAGGCCCGTCAGGGCTATCCGATCTCCGGGGTCGAGATGCGAATCGTCAACGAGGAGGGTGAAGAGTTGCCCTGGGACGGGGAGACGTTCGGCGAACTGCAGGTGCGCGGGCCTTGGGTCGCTAGGGCGTACTTCAAATTGGAGGGCGGAGAAGACAGTTTTACCGAAGACGGCTGGTTCTGCACCGGAGACGTAGTAACTGTCACCCCGGACGGCTTCATGACAATTACCGACCGTACCAAAGACCTCGTGCGCAGCGGAGGAGAGTGGATCTCGTCGGTTGAGCTGGAGAACCTTCTGATGGCCCACCCGCAAGTGCTGGAGGCCGCCGTGATCGCCGTGCCCAATGAGCGGTGGTATGAGCGGCCCTTGGCGGTTGTCGTGCCCACGGGCGATGGCGAACTGCCCGACGAGGATCAGCTAACCCATTTCCTCGAGCCTCAGGTTGCCAAGTGGTGGCTGCCGGATGGATATGAGTTTATTGATGAGATTCCGAAGACGGGGACCGGTAAGTTTGACAAAAAAGTACTGCGCGAGCGATTCAAAGGCGCTTAGTGGCGACGGCCTGTAGCAGACATATTGGACTGTCTGACGAATAGTCTGAAGCAGATAAGAGTGGCGGAGCCGCGAAGGACACCCCTTCCGGTCCGCTGAGATCTCCTGCAGTGCTCAAATATGTTTCAAAGGATTGAAGCCCTTCCACTTCGGTCCTGCCTCGTCCCACGAATCTTCAGTTCCTCTGAACTTCACTTCTTCAAAGCAGTAACAGATCAGTGAGCACTGCTCCAGGCTTGGCGCAGCATCTCTATGCTCTTGGGCACGGCCGTGGCCGCGTCCTCCGCCCCTTCCATCTCGATGGAGCAGTAGCCGCGCCACCCGGCGTCGAGCAGGATGCGGAAGATGCGCGCATAGTCCAGATCGAGCGTGTACCAGGAACCGCCTCCCGGGTAGGTCTTGGCGTGGGCCAGGCACACATGGGGTGCAATCCGTTCCATTGCCCCGTACATGTCCTCCTCGAAGAGGAAGTTGCCCATGTCAAGGATGGCCTGCAGCCAGGGCGAGTCAACTGTCTCGATGATGCGAACCATGTCATTCGCGAATGTGGTCAGGCCCCAGTGGTTTTCAAGCAACAGGAGCACGCCTCTCTTTTCGGCATGCGGCAGACACTGTTCAATCGCGTCAATTACCCAGCCGAAACCGTCATCCATCGTGAAGCCGTCCCACGGCTCAACCCATCCCTTCGCCTTGATCAGATCGTCAAAACTGCCCTCTTTCCGGAAGCCGCCCGAGTTAACCCGGATCGACGGGATGCCCATTTCGTGGGCCAGGTCGATGCAGCGTAGCGTGTGGTCAATGTGCTGCTGGCGAATAGCTGGATCGTCGTGGACAAAGTCCTGGTGAATAGACAGGTTGTAAAGGTCCAGGCCCACAGTGAATGCGTGCAGTTTGAGCTTCTGCAGGTAGGCGTTATCTTCCGATTCCATCTGGCGATGCAGGATTTCAACCCCTGAGAGACCAAGCTCCGCTGCGGCGTCAAGCACCGACTCGATCGACGTCTTCTCCGGAGTGAAGTGCCAGTATGAGTATGTAGAGGTGCCGAGGCGGAGGCCGTTGGCGCCGTTCCGGCTGGAGGTCATGGGTATTCTCCCGTTCGTTTCTCGACTGTGATGGCGGCGGCGTCTCTGATCAGCCGTCGGTGACGCATCCTTCAGAGGCGCTGGAAACCGTCTTGATGTACTTCCAGAGGACGCCGCTCTTGGCCTTGTATTCGGGCGCGTTCCAGGATAGGCGCCTGCGGTCAATTTCCTCCTCCGAAACATCGAGAACAAGAGTATTGTTCTCAGCATCAATGGTGATTGTGTCCCCATTCTGCGCCAGCGCCAGCAGACCGCCCTCCTGTGCCTCGGGCGTAATGTGGCCCACAACGAAACCGTGGCTGCCGCCCGAAAATCGGCCGTCCGTAATGAGGGCGACATCCTGGCCCAAACCCTTGCCCATTATAGCCCCCGTGATGCTCAGCATCTCTCTCATGCCCGGCCCGCCTTTCGGTCCTTCGTAGCGGATGACAACCACATTTCCGGGCAGGACCTCGTCGCTCTCAATGCCCGCAAGGCAGTCCTCCTCCGAGTCGTAGCAGACGGCCGGGCCGCTGAAACGGACACCCTCTTTGCCTGTGATTTTGGCTACGGCGCCGGTCTCGGCCAGATTGCCGTAAAGGATCTGCAAGTGACCCGTCTCCTTGATTGGATTCCCGACCGGCAAAATGATCTTCTGGCCTTCGTCCAGGTCGGGGACCGACTCGAGGTTTTCGGCCAGCGTCCTGCCCGTGACCGTCATGCAGTCGCCGTGCAGGAAGCCTTCCCGAAGCAGCATCTTATGCACCCCCGGGACGCCGCCCACTTCATACAAGTCTTCCATGACGAACTGTCCGCTGGGCTTCAGGTCGGCGAGGAGGGGAGTGCGATCGGAGATCTCCTGGAAATCGTCGATGGTCAGTTCGGCTTCGGTGGCCTTGGCGATGGCCAGCAGGTGGAGGACGGCGTTGGTCGAACCGCCGAGAATGACGGTGACCGTGATCGCGTTTTCGAAGGCTTCTCGTGTGAGAATATCCAGCGGCTTGAGATCCATTTCAAGCAGATTGCGGATGGCGGCGCCGGCCTCCAGGCACTCCTGCTGTTTGCCCTCACTGCTCGCGGGGTACGAAGAGGAGTAGGGGAGGCTCATGCCGAGCGACTCAATTGCAGAGGCCATGGTGTTGGCAGTATACATGCCGCCGCAGGCCCCCTCGCCGGGACAGGCGTTACGAAGGACCTCCCGCATCTGCTCCTCGTCTATGTCGGCTGCGAGGTACTGTCCGTAGGCTTCAAAGGCCGATATGATGTCCAGCTTCTGGACGCTGCCGTTGCCGGACGCCTCAAGATGGCCGGGCCGGATCGTTCCCCCATAGACCATAAGGCTGGGGCGGTTTACGCGCGCCATCGCCATGAGCACGCCGGGCATGTTCTTATCGCAACCGGGCAGAGAGATGTTGGCGTCGTACCACTGCGCGCGCATCACCGTCTCGATAGAGTCGGCGATGACATCTCTGCTCAATAGAGAGTATTTCATGCCTGCGGTACCCATGGACATGCCGTCACTCACGCCGATGGTGTGGAATATGAGCCCAACCTGGTCGGCCTCCTCCACACCCTTCTTGACGCGACGGGCGAGGGCGTTGAGATGCATGTTACAAGTGTTGCCCTCCCATCCCATCGAGGCGATGCCAACCTGGGGCTTGTTCATGTCTTCGTCGCTCAGACCGACGCCATAAAGCATCGCCTGTGATCCCACCTGCGAAATCGTCTGCGTGAGGACACTGCTGTATCTGTTGAGTTTCTGACTGGTTGATACTGGCATGAGTTTCTCTTCCCTGTTGATAGAATGGCCTGCTCTTGACCACTGAGAAGGGCGAGCCTCGGACAAAGAATTTGTCCAAGCGGTGCGAGCGCCTAACCGGAACTGGTGAATTCCTTGCTGCTGGAATCCCCGGCGAAAACCGGTGCGCTACCGGGTGCCGGTCGGTCGGCCGCCGCCCGCGGGTGATCGATGTCGGAGCCGCGCGCGGGCACCCCGGTCTCACTGTGCGGGTCATAGGTGACGAGAAAGTACTCCACCGCGTCGGATATGGCCGTCCAACTGGCCTCAATTATGTTCGTGCTTGCGCCGACGGTGGTCCAGTTGCGTGCACCGTCCGAGCTTGTGATTAGCACGCGCACGGAGGCGCCTGTACCCTGATCGCTGTTAATGATACGAACCTTGTAGTCGAGAAGGTACATACGGTCCAGATGCGGGAAGTGGCCCTGAATAGCCTTACGCAGCGCCAGCATCAGGGCGTTGACCGGCCCATTGCCCTCGGCCACTTCGTGAAAAATCCGGTCCCCCACTTCAGCCTTGATCGTCGCCTCCGACGAAAGGCCGCGCCCGGCGCGGTTCGCCACCGAAACGCTGTAGTCGATTAGGGAGAAGCTGGGCTGATATCCTTCCTGCGACCGCCGCAGCATCAGGTCGACGCTGGCTTCAGCGCTTTCAAATTCGAATCCAATGTTCTCCAGCTCCTTGATCTGCTGAAGTACCGCCCGTTCCTTTTCCCTTGAGAGTCCTTCCACCCCGAACTCGTCCGCTTTGATCGCGATGTTGTCCTTGCCGCTGAGTTCGCTGACGAGGACGCGGGTCTGGTTTCCCAGCCGGTCGGGGTCAACGTGCTGGTAACTGTCGACGTTCTTGAGAACCGCGTTGACATGAGTGCCGCCCTTATGGGCGAACGCGCTCTGGCCGACAAAGGGCTGATGCGTATTGGGCCGCAGATTAGCGAGCTCGTTGACGTAGTGGCTGAGTTCGGTCAGGTGAGTCAGCTTATCGTCCGAGACTAGCTCGTAACCCATTTTGAGCTGCATGTTTGCGATTATGCTGACGAGGTTGGCATTGCCGCAGCGCTCGCCATACCCGTTCACCGTGCCCTGCACGTGCGTACAGCCGTTGCGGACCGCCTCCAGCGAGTTGGCCACCCCAGTGTCGCTGTCATTGTGGGCGTGAATGCCGAGTACAATTCCACCAGGGGGCCGGGGGGAGCTGCCATTGCTGTTTCCGTCTGCTGCTGTAAATGCGAGGGCAGCAGTCAGATCCTGGTGAACGGCGCCTACGATTTCGCCGATCTCCCAGGCGAGCGTGCCGCCGTTTGTGTCGCAGAGTACGATGCAGCTGGCGCCGCCGATCACTGCCTGCCTGAGGGTCTCCAGCGCGTATTCCGGGTTCTCTTTGTAACCGTCGAAGAAGTGCTCGGCGTCGTAAATCACTTCACGGCCATGCTGGGCGATATAGGCCACCGACTCGCGAATCATGCGCAGGTTTTCTTCCGGTGTAGCCTGCAGGACATCGCGCACGTGCAGGTCCCAACTCTTTCCGAAGAGTGAGACCACCGGGGTGTTGGCCTCCAAAAGCAACTGGATCTGCGGGTCGTCAGCAGGGTCGGTGTCCCGTCTGCAGGTGGAGCCGAAAGCGGTCAGTTGGGCGTGTTTGAGCGCCAGTTCGCTCGCCGCCCGTTCAAAGAACTCCATATCTTTCGGATTGGAGCCGGGCCAGCCGCCCTCGATGTAGTCAATGCCGAACTCGTCCAGGCGAGCGGCGATACGCAGTTTGTCGTCGCAGCTGAGTGAGACGCCTTCGGCCTGTGTTCCGTCGCGTAATGTCGTATCAAATAGTTGTATCTTCACGCCATAAGACTCCAATGCAATTCAATCTTCTTCAAGGCCGCCAGACCTGCCCCCTGTTCAGCAAACCCGGCCGGGTCAGCCCGTTGCCTGGAGACCGGCGGCGATTCCGTTTATCGACAGCAGGATTGCCTGTCTCAACCGGGGGTCTTCCCCGTTTCCGTCGCGATCAGCCTTATCGTCTTTCGTTATCTGTTCAGCGGAGGTCCGCTGCTTGTTGAGAAGTGCGACCTGAATGTAGTTGAGCGGATCGACATAGGGATTGCGCAAATTGATGCTGCGCTGGAGCCAGGGCTCATTGTCAAGGAGGGCAGCCTGGCCTGTAATTCCCAATATGAGGCGCTCAGTGCGCTGAAACTCCTCCATGATCTCTCCGAAGATTGAGATCCGGGTCGATGTACCGGCCAGCGACGCGTACAGGGCGGCGATGGTCATGTCGGCTCTACGCATGGAGAGTTGGGCTCTGTCTATAACTGTGCGAAAAAAGGGCCAATTGCCGTACATTTCCCGCAGTGCCGCCATCTGCTGCGAGCTTTCCGAGGAGAGGCCTGTGCCCAGGCCAAACCAGCCCGGCAAATTAACCCGGCTCTGCGTCCAGGAGAAAACCCAGGGAATGGCGCGCAGGTCTGAGATGTCGGCGGTCTGGCGGCGTTTTGCCGGACGCGAACCGATATTCATTTGCGCCAGCTGTTCAATCGGTGTCGCCTCGTGAAAATAGTTCAGAAAGGCGGGATTCTCCACCAGGGAGCGGTATTTCTTCTCGGAGAGCTCGCTGGCTTCTTCAAGAATGCCGGCCCAGCCTTCGTCCCAAACGTGCGGATCGCCTTCACTACTCCCTTCGATTGCCGGGCTCTCGTGAAGAGTCTCGCAACTGGCGATCAGGACGGCGTTGACGAGCTGTTCCAGATGTCGCTTCGCGATGACCCGGTTACTGTAACGAGCGCTGATTACTTCGCCCTGTTCCGTAATCTTGATTCGACCCTGGACCGACCCGGGCGGCTGGGCGAGGATAGCGCGATTGGCCGGTCCCCCGCCGCGTCCGATCGAGCCGCCGCGACCGTGGAACAGTGTGATTTTTACACTGTTTGCCTTGCAGGTCTGCGCCAGCCTTTCCTGGGCCTGGTAAAGGGACCAGCTCGAGCGCAGGTATCCGCCGTCCTTGTTTGAATCGCTGTACCCGATCATGATTTCCTGGCGATTGCCTCTCTGGGCCAGGTGTTCGCGGTAAATCGGCGTCTCGAAGAGCGCACGCATGATCTCAGGTGCACGGACAAGATCTTCGATGGTCTCGAAAAGAGGTGCAATCTCGATCTTTCCGAAGAGGCCCGCGTCCTTGGCCAGAAGCAGCACTTCCAGGATATGGCTGACCGAGGTCGTGAAGCTGATGATGTATGCGCCAATGGCCTCGGGCGCGATGCGCTCGTGGGCTTGGCGGACAAGTCGAAAGAGAGCAACAGTTTCGTTGGTGTCGTCACTGTACTGCAGGCGGGCGGTCAGCGGGCGGGGACTTTGGATCTCGTCCACCAGTAGGCGCGTCTTCTCCTCCTCCGAAAGGTCTAAGTAATCAAAACTACTGTCATGAGGCCGGTAATAGCTGTTCAACAGCTCGGCAACGGCTTCGCGGTGGCGGTCGGAGTGTTGGCGAATGTCCATCGAGGCCAGATGGAAGCCAAATATACGGGCCTGTTGGACCAGGCGTGCGAAGCGCCCTTCGGCAAGCTTGTCCCCCTTATTCTGGCGCAGACTTTGCTGGATCAACTCCAGGTCCGCGATGAATTCGCCGGCGTTGCTGTAGGCCCAGGAGTCTGGTCTTTGGGCGTGCCAGGCTTCCCTGTTCAGTGCCAGCGTTGCACCGAGCCGCCTGTAGATCAGAATCATTTTCTGACGGTATGGCTCGAGTGAGAAGCGATCTAGACGGGCCTTGTCGCTCTGGGGGGCCCGTTCCAGGTCCTGGGCGAGGCTGTCAAGAAACGTCCGCGAAAACGTGCCGCGCGTGTGCGCAACACTGAGATGGCCGTACATGCCAACAACGGTACGGCGGTAGAGTTCCAGCGCCTGCTGCTTCTGCTGCCGCAGTGCGTCCTCCGTGACCGCCTGGGTGACGAAGGGATTCCCGTCCCGGTCGCCGCCAATCCAGGATCCGTAGCGCAAGAAGGTAGGCAAGCCGCCTCCTGCCCCGGTTCCGTCTTTACCACTGAGATATTGCGGGTACTCCCGCCTCAGCGCCCGTTCTAATTCGCCGTAAATTTCGGGCAAGAGATCGAAGAGCGTGGTATCGAAAAAGTAAAGTCCCTCGCGGACCTCGTCCAAAACATCAGGGCGCCGATTTCTGTTCACGTCGCTCTGCCAAAGTGAGACTACGATCTCGCGGATCTGATTCCAGCTCTGATCCTTCTCGCTGGGCAGCAGAACGTGTGCATCGAGTTCGCGCAGCAGTCGGGTCAAGTCCAGCAGTTTAAGGAGGATTGTTCGGCGTTTGGCCTCGGTTGGGTGGGCCGTAAAAACCGGCTTGATCAGCATCTCATCGAGCAGCCGCCCCATTTCAGAAGGTGGCGTACCCCCTTTGCGCAGCCTCGTGACCGCCGCAGCGATCGTCTCGGGCATTTGCCGATCATTCTCTTCCGCCTCGGCGGTGCGCTGACGAATGACGCGCACGCGCTGCTGCTCTTCCGCCAGGTTAATGAGCTGGAAATAGGTCGTGAAGGCTTTCAACACGCCGAGCGTGCCGTCGAGGTCTCCGACCAGTTCGGCTGTCAGCCGCTCGATCTCCGCGCCGGCGGTCGGGTCTCCCTGTCGCTGGGCGCGCGTCAGGGCGCGTAACTCCTCGACTAGGTCGAAGATGGCTTGTCCCTCCTGCTCGACTATCGTTTCGCCGAGAAGGTTGCCAAGCTGGCGAACGGTCCAACGTAACCGGCGATCGGCGTTGGTTGGGGCCGATTCGTTGCCTCCAACCGATTCAACGCCTGTCTCGATTTGCACCTGCTTGGGCCGAGTAGCCATCAAACAATTCCTACAGATACACCTGAAGCGGGCGCTCCTCAAATGATTGTCTTAAGTAAACAAAGTGGAGCATCGCCAAGAGCTCAACTTCGCGCCGCCGGCGGCGAGCCCCCTGCTATGAATTTCGGACCTCCTGCACGACCAGATTCCCCAATACTTCAGTGCCTGCCGTCTCGGTTCCCGGCTGGGCAATGTCCGGCGTGCGCACGCCTAGAGCCAGAATGGCATCAACCGCGGCTTCGACGGCCGCAGCCTCATCTTCCAGGCCGAGACTGAGGCGGAGGAGCATGGCGCTGCTTAGAATTGCGGCCAATGGGTTGGCGATTCCCTGTCCCGCGATGTCTGGAGCACTGCCGTGAATCGGCTCATAGAGGCCGAGGGGCAATTCATGACGGTTACTGATTTCCCCCAGACTGGCTGATGGCAGCATACCCATTGAACCGGCCAGCATGGATGCCTCATCGGTTAGGATGTCGCCGAACAGGTTCCCGGCAACGATCACGTCGAAGTCTGCCGGTCTGCGAATCAAATGCATGGCCATGGCGTCGACCAGAATGTGCTCAACCTCCAGATCGGGGTAGTCGGCGAGTGCCTCGGTGGCAACGGTGCGCCAGAGCCGGGAGGAGGCGAGCACGTTGAACTTGTCCACGCTGGCGAGGCGGCGATCGCGGTCCATGGCCATGTCCGCAGCCAGCCTGACCACGCGATCGATCTCCGGCCGTGTGTAGAGCATTGTGTCGAAGGCTTCAAAGTTGTCTTCAGGCTCTTTGCGCTCGCCAAAGTAAATGCCTCCGGTCAACTCGCGTATGACGAGCAAGTCTACACCTTCCAGCGTCTCCTCCTTGATTGTGCTGGCGGAGAGTAGCTGGGGCTGAAGTTTTACGGGACGTATGTTGGCGAAGAGGTCCAGACTCTTCCGGAGGGACAGCACACCGCGTTCCGGCCTGTCAGGCAGGCTGGGGTCGTCCCACTTTGGTCCGCCTACCGCGCCAAGCAGAACAGCCTCGGCCGCGGACGCGGCTTCGACGGTCTCGTCCGGTAAACTGGTGCCCAATTCATCGATTGACCTTCCGCCAATCTGCTGGTGGTCGAAGACAAAGCTATGGCCGAACCGGTCGGCTACAGCAGCCAGGACTTTTTTGGCCTCCGCCGTAACTTCCGGGCCGATTCCGTCACCGTCCAAAATGACAATTGTTGCATCCATTCGATACTCTTCCTTAGTGAAAGACTTCCCGGAATCTTAGCTCCATTAACACGCTCGGGAAGATTTGTGTTCCTTTAGTAGGTCAACTGAATTCTCTTGGAATACTTGGATTGTATGCCGATGTCGCAAATCCCTTGCCTTCGAGACAGCTGCTCCACCAGTCAAAGGCCTTCGCCACATCTGCCAATTCTCAGAGTGGGAGCAGCATTCTACTCCTGATAGTCAATGTCACCGCCCAGGGTCAGAGGGCGCCTGCCACCGAAAACGGCCAATTCGAACACTCTGAAATAGCAGTCGACATCCTCATATCCGATTTCACGCAGCCATTCGCACTGAGACTCCACCGGGGCCAAAACATTGGCCTCTCTATCCTCTCGATTGTGGTAGGCGGCGGCCACTTGGTCGCGAGTTTGCCCGTCGCCGTCGGTCAGCTGGCCTGCCCAAAGCGTATCAATGAAGTAGTCGTCATAGATCGCCTCGATTCGAGGTGTCGCCGATGAGACGTGTTCGATGTTCACGAAGACGCCGCCGGGCATTAACAGGTCAAATATATCGATATAGACCTGGCGCTTAATTGAATCGGGCTGGTGGTGTATGGAGAATCCGGACACGACGACGTCAAACGGCCCGTGGGCAGATATTATGTCGAACCAGCCCGGGTCTGTGTAGTCGGCAGACGAGACATGTAGCGATCTGCTATAGGCCTGCAGATTGCTCAAGGCGGCCTGAAGCATTGACGTCGAGAAGTCGACCAGCGTCCCTTTGGCGCGAGGATACTTCTCCAGAACTGTTGCCGCAAGAATTCCGTCGCCGCAGCCCAAATCCAGGAAATTGTGTACCGGCCGCTCGCTCAGGGCCTGATCCTCCTCCGGCCCTGCGATCACCCGCATCATCACATCCAGCTGGATCTGTGCCAGAGGCACGTCCTTACGCACACTGCGGAGGTAACTGTCAACCAGAGAGGGGTTCTTCCACGCTGCACTCTTGCTATCCGCCGGAGGCGCGCCCGTTGTCATCCGCTTCATCCCCTTTCCATCTGCCAGCTCTTGATCTGCCGCAGTCTGAATCTACTAACCGGTATCGGCAAACTTGAGACCTGGAACTGTCAGAATGACGCAGCGGCCTCGAAGGCGCTGATCTGCTCCTCCTTGTCCAAGAGATAGCCAAGGTCATCCAGGCCCCGCAGGAGACACTGCTTGCGAAAGGCATCTATTTCAAATGACCAGGAATCTTCCCTATTTCCCGCAGCGCCGCTGTCGAGGCCCGGCAATGTCACTGTCTGGCTTGGCAGGTCGACGCAGATGCTCGTTCGCGGAACTTCCTCGACCAAATCGAGTAGCCGGCCGACCGTCTCTTCGGGCAAACTGATCGGCAAGAGTCCGTTCTTCAGGCTATTGTTATAGAAGATATCGGCGAAAGCAGGCGAGATTACGGCACGGAATCCGTACTGGGTGAGCGCCCAGACAGCATGTTCGCGGCTGGAGCCAATGCCGAAATTTCGGCCCGCTACAAGTATTTCGGATCCCTTGAACTGGGGCTGATTAAGTACGAAGTCCGGGTTCGGGCTGCCATCACGCGCGTAGCGCCACCACGAAAAAAGCCCATCGCCCATGCCTTCCTGGGTGACGGCGGTCAGATAGCGGGCCGGTATGATCTGGTCCGTGTCGACGTTTTCCGTACGCAGAGGCAGAGCGGTCGATGTCAGCGTGGTGAAAGGTTGCATCAGAGGATCTCCCGCACGTCGGTGACGTGGCCGTTAACCGCTGCTGCGGCCGCCATGATCGGGCTCATCAGCAGTGAGCGGCTTCCCGGCCCCTGTCTGCCCATGAAGTTGCGGTTGCTGGTACTCGCGACGTACTTCCCTTCACCGGCCTTATCGTCATTCATCGCCAGGCACATGCTGCAGCCTGCCCCGCGCCACTCAAAGCCGGCCTCACTGAATATGCGGTCGAGGCCTTCTGCTTCGGCCTGCGCCTTGACCGCCTTGGATCCGGGCACAACCAGCGCCTCAACGCTTGCCGGAACCCGGCGGCCCTTGGCGATTTCAGCCGCGGCGCGCAAGTCTTCGATTCGGCTATTGGTGCAGGAGCCAATGAATACGATGTCCACGTGCTGGCCTTCAATGGGCTGGCCTTCGGTTAGGCCCATATATTCGAGCGCATTTTGAAGGCTGCGTCTGTCGGCGGGGTCGTCCAGATCGCTCGCTCTGGGCACGCGTTTGGTGACCGCCACGCCCTGGCCGGGGTTGGTGCCGTAGGTCACCATGGGCTCGAGCGCAGATGCGTCGAGCGTCAACGCCCTGTCGAAGACGGCGTCATCGTCTGTCTTTAACGTGCGCCAGTGGGCGACTGCCTTGTCCCAGGACTCCCCTTTGGGCGCGTATGTTCGCCCTTTGATGTATTCGAAAGTGGTCTCGTCAGGCGCGATCAGGCCTGCGCGTGCTCCGCCCTCGATGCTCATATTGCAGATGGTCATGCGACTGGCCATGTCGAGAGCGCGGATAGCCTCTCCGCGGTATTCGAAGACGTATCCGACCCCGCCGCCGGCGCCGTTCTTGGCGATTATTGCCAGAATGATGTCTTTTGCGGTGACGCCAAACCCCAAAGAGCCTTCAACGTTGATTGCAAACGTTTTGGCCTGCTTTTGCATGAGGCATTGCGTCGCCAGCACGTGGCCGACCTCGCTTGTACCAATGCCGAATGCCAGTGCGCCGAAGGCCCCGTGTGTGCTTGTATGGCTGTCGCCGCAAACGATAGTCATGCCCGGCTGCGTGACGCCCAGTTCGGGTCCGATTACATGGACGATGCCCTGGATGTCGCCCTCGATGTCAAAAAGTGGAACGTCGAACTCTTCGCAATTTGTGCGCAGTGCCCGAACCTGGGTGGCCGCGTCTTCCGGCCAGTCAAGCTCCACGGCGCCAATGCGCGTCGGGATCGCGTGGTCCATCGTGGCGAAGGTCTTGTCAGGGCGCCGTACGCGCAGGCCTCTTTCGCGAAGTGTGTCGAACGCTTGCGGAGAGGTGACTTCGTGTACGAGGTGCGCATCTATGTAGAGCACGGCAGGCGCCCCCTCGTCCTGCGCGATCACGTGCGCATCCCAAATCTTTTCGAACAGCGTCTTTCCCATTCTTTGATCCCTAGCCTTTGTATTATTGGTAGCCTGAGGCCGTACGGGTCAGGGTAGGCTCGTCTCGCCCATCAAGTATCGGTCGCATTCGCGCGCCGCGCCGCGGCCTTCGTTGATCGCCCATACGACCAGGCTCTGTCCGCGTCGCATGTCGCCGGCCGCGAAGACGCCGGGGACGTTGGTGGCGAAGTTTCCGTATTCAGCCTGGGCATTGGAGCGTGCGTCCCTATCCACGCCGAGTTGGTCCAGTACGGGATTCTCCGGTCCCAGGAATCCCATCGCCAGGAGCACCAGTTGAGCGGGCCATACCTTTTCAGTGCCCGGCACCTCGCGCATCTGGGGCCGAGCCCCGTTCACGCTCGGCAACCACTCGATCAGCACAGTGTGCAGTTCCTTCAAGCGGCCCTGTTCGTCGCCGACAAATCTCTTGGTGCTGATGAGGAAGGTGCGGGGATCCTGGCCGAACCGAGCCGCGACTTCGGCGTGTCCGTAGTCGACGCGAAAGATATTCGGCCATTCGGGCCAGGGATTGGACGGGGCCCGTTCCGGCGGAGGCTCGGGCAAAATTTCAAACATGTTGACGCTGTTGCACCCATGGCGCATCGAGGTTCCCAAGCAGTCATTACCTGTGTCGCCTCCGCCGATTACGATGACGTCTTTTCCTTCGGCAGAGATGAAGGGATAGCTGAAGCCTTCCCCCGGAACCTCGCCATACTTGCCGTCCAGCAGTTGTTTCGTGTTGCCATGCAAAAACTCCATGGCAAAGTGAATGCCCTCTAGCTCCCTGCCCTCGATAGGTAGATCCCGTGGGTTGGTGGCGCCGCCGCAAAGCACGATAGCGTCGTTCTCTTCACGTAGACTGTCAGCCCGGATGTCCTTACCGACTTCGCAGTTTGTGACAAAAGTGACGCCTTCATCGCGCATCAGTCCAACTCGCTCCTCGACGCGCTCCTTCTCCAGCTTCATGTTGGGAATGCCGTACATCAACAGCCCGCCGATACGATCGGCGCGTTCGTAAACCGTGACGGTGTGCCCCGCAGAGTTGAGCTGGTCGGCGCAGGCGAGCCCGGCGGGGCCCGATCCAACGACTGCCACCTTCTTGCCGGTGCGGACCGGTGGAGGCTGGGGAACGACCCAACCTTCTTCAAATCCCTTGTCGATAATTGCGCATTCGATGCTCTTGATCGTTACCGGCGGCTCGATGATGCCCAACGTGCAGGAACCTTCACACGGGGCAGGGCAGACGCGGCCGGTAAATTCGGGAAAATTGTTTGTGGCGTGAAGCCTATCCAGCGCTTCGCGCCATCGGTTCTGATAGACCAGATCATTCCATTCGGGGATCAGATTGTTGATGGGGCAACCGCCCTCCGGCATCGTTCCCGTATGGCAGAAAGGAATGCCGCAGTCCATGCAGCGAGCGCCCTGCTCCTGCAGGTCCTGCGTCGAAAGGTGGAGATGAAACTCGTCCCAATCCTGAACTCGCTCAAGCGGCGAACGTTCCGGGAAGGTCTGCCGTTCGAATTCAAGAAAGCCGGTTGGTTTACCCATTCGAAATCTCCTGGCTGCGTATTGCGGGGAAAGGGTTAACGCGCAATACCGGGTCGCTGTACTTTGAAAGGCAGTGCTTAGTTCCCGCTCACGCGCGCTGCCAAATCCTGGCTGTTGCGTTCAAACGCGGCCATCATTGCCTCCGCCCCTTTGAGACCCATCGCTTCTACTTCGGCCAGACATTGCTGCATGCGCTTGTAGTCTCTCGGCAATACTTTGACAAAGCTGTCTACGTAACTGTCCCAATCCGACAGAATCCGTCCGGCCACTTCCGAGTTGGTGTAAGCATAGTGGCGCTGAATCATCTCTCGCACTTCCTCGATCTCTTCGGCGTCTTCGAGCTTCCCGATTTCGACCATCTCCAGGTTGACCCGCTTGTCGAAGCGGACGCCGTCAACCGGTTTCTCGTCCAGGACGTAAGCGATGCCGCCCGACATGCCCGCAGCAAAGTTCCGTCCGGTTCGCCCTAACACGACCACCCGGCCCCCGGTCATGTATTCGCAGCCATGGTCGCCTACGCCCTCGATAACGGCATGCATGCCCGAGTTGCGCACACAGAAGCGTTCGCCGGCCATGCCGCGAATGTATGCCTGGCCGCTGGTGGCGCCGTAGAACGCCACGTTGCCGATGATAATGTTGTCTTCGGCCTTGAAGGTCGATCCGTACGGCGGGTAAGCGATAATCTTGCCGCCCGAGAGCCCCTTGCCGAAATAGTCATTGCCATCGCCCTCAAGTTCGAGCGTCATACCATTGGGGATGAAAGCGCCGAAACTCTGCCCGGCGGCCCCCCTGAAGTGCAACTGAATGGTGTCCTCTGGCAACCCGTCCGGACCGAAGCGCCGTGTAATCTCACTGCCGGTGATAGTTCCGACCACCCGATTCGTGTTGTGAATGGGGAGGGACTGCTTGACTCGCTTCAGAGAGCTCTCTATTCCTTCGCCACCCTGGGCGACTTGGGCCCGCTGCACTTCTTCCATGCTGTTTTCGAGCGCCGGCATGCACAGGTCAAGCAGCGTGGTATTGTCCAATGCTTTGTCCAACCCGTGATCCTGGTCTATCTGGCAATAGCGGCCCCAGTCGGCCGGTACGTCCGGCCGGTGCAGGATAGCCGTCAGGTCAATGCCCTGCGCTTTCCAATGCTCGATCGATTGGGGCGGTTGCAGGCAATCGGTGCGCCCAATCATTTCATTCACTGTACGAAAGCCGAGCTTCGCCATGTATTCGCGCAGCTCCTGGGCGATAAAGTACATGAAATTGACGACGTGCTGCGGGTCCCCGGTATACATCTTTCGTAGCTCGGGGTTCTGGGTGGCGACGCCTACCGGACAGGTATCCAGATGGCAGACGCGCATCATGATGCAGCCCAAAGCAACCAATGGGCTGGTGGCAAAACCGTACTCCTCGGCGCCCAGCAGGGCCGCAACCGCCAAGTCGCGGCCTGTCTTGAGCTGGCCGTCCGTCTCAACGACGACGCGGCTCCGTAGATTGTTTATGAGCAGTGTCTGATGGGTCTCGGCAACGCCCAACTCCCAAGGCAAGCCGGCATGCTTGATACTCGTCTGCGGCGACGCACCGGTCCCGCCGTCATGCCCGCTGATTAGAATAACGTCCGCATGTCCCTTGGCTACCCCGGCCGCCACAGTGCCTACGCCAACCTCAGACACCAGTTTCACGTTGATCCGGGCGTGGTGATTGGAGTTCTTGAGGTCGTGAATCAGTTCCGCCAAGTCCTCGATCGAATAAATATCGTGGTGAGGCGGCGGCGAGATCAGGCCGACGCCCGGCGTCGAGTGACGTACTTCCGCTATCCACGGGTAGACCTTCTTGCCAGGCAGCTGTCCGCCTTCGCCCGGCTTGGCCCCCTGCGCCATCTTGATCTGCAACTCTCTCGCATTGACAAGATAGTTGCTCGTGACGCCGAATCGAGCCGATGCCACCTGCTTGATAGCGCTGTTCTTCGAATCACCGTTCGGCTCGAGCATATAGCGGGCCGGATCTTCGCCGCCTTCACCCGTGTTGCTCCGCCCGCCGATGCGGTTCATCGCGATCGCCAAAGTCTCATGCGCCTCTTTGCTGATCGAACCGTAAGACATCGCCCCCGTCTTGAAGCGCTTGCAGATCGACTCTACCGGTTCAACCTCTTCAATCGGAATGCTCCTGGCGCCCGCAAAATCGAACTCCAGGAGGCCCCGCAGGTTGCACCACTCCTTGTTCATCTCGTCGATGTCCTTCGTATAGGCCTTGAAGGACTCGTAGTCGTTGTCTCGGGTAGCCTTTTGCAGCAGGTGCACGGTGCGGGGATTGAAGAGGTGCAGTTCACCGTCTTTGCGCCACTGGTAATCACCGCCTGGCGAGAGCAGCTGGCCGCCGTGACCATTGCCGTTAGCAGCCGGAACTTCCGGCTGCGTCGCGACCAGTCCGTGGCCATTCGACTCGGACTGAGCGTAGAGCCGAACAGGATAGGCCCGATCATGTCGAATCTTGATTTCGCTGAAGATTTCGTTGAGACCTATGCCTTCTACACGGCTGGATGTCCAGGTGAAATACTTGTCGACCAATCTCTGGCTCAGGCCGAGCGCCTCGAATATCTGGGCGCCGCAGTAGCTCTGAATAGTCGAGATGCCCATCTTTGACAGTACCTTGACGACACCCTTCATTGCGGCCTTGACGTAGTTGTAGATCGCCGTGTCGTGGTCGATATCGACAAGGAGACGGTTCTGGATCATCTGGTCAAGCGTTTCCAGGGCCAGGTAAGGGTTAACCGCAGTTGCGCCAAAACCGATCAGAAGAGCGAGATGATGGACCTCACGCGGCTCACCTGATTCGACGATCAGAGCGGTCTGCGTTCGAGTCTCGTTCCTGATCAGATGGTGATGAAGCCCGGACGTTGCCAGCAAAGCTGGGATTGGCGCAATACCCGGTCCGACGCCCCGGTCCGAAAGAATCAGGATATTGATCCCTTCTTCAATGGCCTCGGTCGCGGCTTCGAACAAATCTTCAAGCGCCTGTTCCAGCGCTTCCCTTCCGCCGTTTACGTCAAACAGAATCGGAAGAGTCTTCGCGCGGAAACCCTCCGCGCCGCTGCTCTCAATGTGCCGTATCTTGGCCAGTTCCTGGTTCGTTATAATAGGCTGGCTAAGCTTGAGCTGCCGGCAGTTCTCTGGTTTGGTTTCAAGCAAGTTCAACTCTGTTCCCATCATTACTTCGGTGGCAGTGATCAACTCCTCGCGGATGGCGTCGATCGGCGGGTTGGTAACCTGAGCAAAAAGTTGCTTGAAATAGTTGTAGAGTAGCTGCGAATGGTTGGACAGGGCTGCGGCCGGTGTGTCATTCCCCATTGCCCCAAGCGCTTCGACCCCATCGGTCGCCATCGGTGCCAGAAGAATGCGCAACTGTTCAAAAGTGTATCCAAATATCTGCTGTCGCTCGAGCATTGTATCGTGGTCGGCCCCGGGCACTTCGGCCTCTGGCTGCGGAATTTCGTCAAGGCTGACCAAATGCTCGTCAAGCCACTCCCGATAGGGATGTGCGTTGGCCATCGTCTCCTTCAATTCCTCGTCGGAGATGATGCGTCCTTGGGAGGTATCTACCAGGAACATGCGCCCAGGTTCCAAACGCGCTTTCCTTAGAATGCGGTCCGGTTCCATCGGAAGGACACCGACTTCAGACGCCATCACTACCATGTCGTCCTTGGTGACGCAGTAGCGCGAGGGGCGCAACCCGTTGCGGTCCAGCACCGCGCCTACAATTGTGCCGTCTGTGAACACCATGGAAGCAGGCCCGTCCCAGGGCTCCATCATGGTGCTGTGATACTCGTAAAACGCCTTCTTGGCGTCGCTCATCGTTTCGTGCTGCGACCACGGCTCCGGGATCATCATCATCATGGCGTGAGGAAGTGTGCGCCCGGAAAGATAAAGGAATTCGAGAGTTTCGTCGAATTTGGCCGAATCGCTGCCATCATCATGTATGATGGGCAGAATCTTCTTAATGTCGGCGCCGAACAGCTCGCTCTCGAAATGGGATTGGCGGGCGTACATCCAGTTCTCGTTGCCGCGCAACGTATTGATCTCACCATTGTGAATCATGTACCGGTAGGGATGCGCACGCTCCCAACTGGGGAAAGTGTTGGTGCTGAAACGAGAATGGATGACGATCAGGGCCGATTCCATGTCCCCGTCCAGCAGGTCCGGGTAAAAGCCTTTGACCTGCGGCGCCATCAACATACCCTTATACACGACAGTGCGCGACGAGAGACTGGCAACGTAGAAGGCGTCCCCTTCTCGTAGCTGGGAGTAGCGGATCCGGTTTTCGGCCTGCTTTCGGATCACATACAGTTTACGTTCAAAGGAAAGGTCGTCGTTTCCGGTCAACCGGTTCGAGTTACGCCCGATGAAAACCTGCCGCACGACCGGTTCGCCGAGGCGGGCCGTATCACCCAACTCATCATTGGTCGTCGGAACAGTGCGCCAGCCTAGTACGGTCTGCCCTTCTGAGCGGATTATCCTTTCAAATTGCTGCTCACACAGAAAACGGTATTCCCGTCTCGGAGGAAGAAATATCATCCCGACAGCGTAGTCCCCCTCAGGAGGCAATTCGATTCCCTCCTTTGCCGCGACTTTACGCATGAATTTGTCGGGCATCTGCATCAGCACGCCGGCCCCGTCGCCAGTATTCGGCTCGCATCCACACGCGCCCCGATGCGCAAGGTTATGTAGAACCTCCAGGCCTTGTGTGACAATGGCGTTTGACTTTTCGCCCTTAATGTTGACAACGAATCCCACACCGCAGGCGTCGTGCTCATAGCGAGGATCGTACAGGCCTTGCTTGGCCGGCAGACCAGTGTGCGAATGGGCTGTGGGATGATGGCTACAATAAGGAGTAAGTTTCACTTCCGACATTTCGACATCTCCTCAGCTAGATCTTCTGGTTCGCATCAAGCAATTACAGCTTATGGTTAAGCGATATCCACTCTGCTTCAGAGCGGTTTTGGCCAACTACTGATGCGAAGGAAGAGCGTGAGCAAAGACCGGATGACGTCGTTGTCGAACCGCGAAGACCTTGCCTACAGGTGTATTCAGGCCAGAAAGACCCGTGATGATTTCGACCAATTTACACGAAATTGGCCGGTCCGTCAACTTTCCGGCCCTCTGGGAGACAAGCGGTAACCATTGCCGTAAATAATCAGTTCCACGCCGCCGTCTACGACTACGGGATGGCTGAACTTAATGCCCATAACACCGTCATATCCCTTGGCAGAAGCCTTGTCCTCCAGATCAGACAGGCCTTGTTCGATGGCGCTTTCAATGAGCGACTCGTAGTGAGACATTCGTCCCCCGACGAGATTCCTGATGTTCTCCCGCACGTCCCTGACAATGTTGGCGGCGTACACAACGACGACGACGAGCAGTTCGCCAACTTCGGCGTCTGGGTAATGGTGTTGGTCCAGAGCTACAAGGTTCATCGTCGGCTTTCCCCTCTGCCGCCGCCCTCGGTTCCCTCTGGATCCTGGCCATGGCCCTCGCGGTCATCGGGGAGTACCACCGTTACATTGACGTCTTGATTTTTACGGCGGGGCACATACCTTCGCCAGAGAAACGACAGCGCGATCAAAGCTACAACCAAGTACATTGAACTCCTCAAGACTGCCCCGTCAAAGTGCCAGAACAGAGCCCAGGGCACTTCACCGGAAAGAACTGGACTTATCGATGTCAGCATATCAAAGACCTGCCCTACCAGTGTCTTAGCTGTCGACTTCCGGGTGATATAGTCCAGCGTCTCTTCGAAGTCCTGGCTTTCCATCAAAGCCACCTGAATCAACTCGACGCCCAGTTCAGTAATCAAATGCGGCTCTCGGAGGACTCGGTCAACAAGAACGTTTCTCTCTTGCGCCTCCAGTCTGAACAGATAAGCCTTCGCCAGCCAAGACAGTTCCTCCGGGGACAGCATCCCCAAGACCTGTTCGATCTGCTGGGTTGGCAAGGCCAGAACAGCGTCTCGTTCCCCGCGGTCAAGCAGCATTGCCTTATGAATGAGCTCAGAATCGTTCAGTTCAAGTACTCGCGCCAGGTCCGCCCGGTCCCTGAAGTCGGAAGGGGATGCAACGCGGTAAAGCTCTGTCGCTACGAGCTGTACGGTCAGCGACCCCGCCAGATCTGCCCACGCAATGACTGCGTCAGGATCCACGCCCAACTCCAGCATTTCAAGGACCTCTTCAGGGAGGGCGAGTAAGCGTTCGAACTGTCCCTTGTCTAGCAGACTTTCAAGTCCTTCCAATCCGACCTTAGCCTCCACTACCGCGACAAAATTGGCCAGCTTCTTTACTTCTGGGACAGCGGTAATATCCAGAATCGCTTTGAAGCGCGTGTTGCTCTCGGCAAGTTGCAACACGCGGACATACTTGCTACGAAACTCCTGCCACTGACTGTAAACATCGTTGGAAACGGAGCGGGCCAGTTCCGAGAGATTAAGTTCATCTTGAAGCTCTTCATGCACTTGGTTCGCGATATGGTTGCGAAGTTCCGCCTTCGTCTCGTCCCCCTGGAGAATGCTCCTGATCTGTGGGAATGCTCCCTCTCCTGCTTTGACAACGTCCCAAATAATGAGACCGCCACCGACAATCCAGCCAACCAGAGGAATCGCCGAGGTGGCCAGCTTCCCCAAAATGCGCACGATGACCTTGCCGGCAATGTTCTGGGCCATCTTTGCCGCGAACCGCTTCGCGAGTTGAGTCCCGATGATGACGGCGACACCACTCAAGAGTTCGGGGTGCAACTCCACGATATCTAGGATGGTTGCGTTTTCCGGGTCGGGATCGACAATTATCTCGTCGATTTTCTCTTGAATGTGCTCTTCCAATACTGCAGCCATCGTCTGAGAAAATGAATCGCCGATAAATGCCTGAACACAATGCAATGCTGAAGAAGCCGACTGGGCAGTCATGATTCGGATTTCAGTGACAAGCTCATCAGCAATGTTTTCGGACAACTGATTGAATGCTGCGACGAATGTCTCGGAGCCAAATGCGTAAGTCGCAACCTTCTCCGTCAATTCTACTGTCGTTTCAGCAGACCAATTGGACTTTATTCGTTCCCACCAATCAGATTCGTTGCGGACCTCTTCGATAGCTGCGTCCACCGCCGCATCGACCGTGGCATCGAGACCTAACTCATCCCACTCTCGCTCGACAATAGCAACCGTCTTCAAAAGGATTTCTTCAGGCTCAAATATGGATTGGGTGATCTCATTCAACTCGTCCCGTAGACGAGCTTCTTCAATCTGGTCACATTCTTGGAAAGTGTAAGCTACTGGTGACGTCTCCTGAGCGAGAGCGTGGCGCGCCGGCACGACTGAGGAGAGCAGAATGGCGATGAAGAAGGCGTTTGCAAGCCGCTGACAGATACCAGTGTCGCCGCAAGGCCGGTAGCTTATCAGCACAACTTTTCGAATTCTTTTCATGACAGAAATTTAGGGCCCGAGGAATTAATGGTGAAGAAGCTCACATCTCGTCGTTCTACTTTTCGACACGTCTCAGAATTTCGGAAGACCGATTCCCCTCGATCACTCTATTCGAGAGAGTCGGCGCGACGACCGCATCAGATCGCCTATCCCAAACAAAAGCTTCTTTTTTGAAGGCTCAAGGAAAATTCGACAGGGCTTCCGATTGACCTTGTGTTTTCTCCCTACTGCAACCTGATTGGATCGAAAAGGAGAAGGGTGGAGAACTCCAGTTTAGGGCTCGCAAGACAGTTCTGAAGGCAGAAGAGTGGTTAACGGGAAACAGGGCCGCCCGAACGAATCGAATGGTCGAGCCTTCGGACCGCGATTTCATCATCGCGTGTCCTTCAATCCTTACCCCTTCAATGCTACGGCCCGATCCAAATTACAAAAGCGGCGATTGGGTTTACCCAATCGCCGCTTGGTATTTTCCAACCTTCCTCAGATTCCAACTGTAGCCACCCCGGTATCATCGGCCGCAATCGCGACCTCGGCCTCATCTTGGTCGGCCGCACATAGCTTGTTCAGCGCCTGCAAATAGGCCTTCGTGCTCGCCACAATAATATCCGTATCCACCCCGCGGCCACTGAACAACCGCCGCCGCGGACGCCCCTGCGCGGTCCTGCTATGACCGCGACTCTCCGGCGCCTCGATACGCACGGTCACGTCTCCGTTGGCGTCAATCCCCTCAGTCACCGCCTGCACCAAGAATTCAGTTAGTTCATTCGGCTGCTGCACGACCTTGTCGATGCAAGTGTACACGGCATCCACAGGGCCCGCGCCAAAACTGGCCTCGGTGACCTCCGCGCCTGTCTCGTTGTTGCGCAACGTGGCCACCGCCGTGGGAGTCATGTTAGTACCACACTGCACCTGCACGCCCAGCAGCTCCCAGACCTCAACCGGCTGATACAGTTCATCCGCCACCAGCGCCTCAATGTCAGCGTCGGTTACAGTCTTCTTCTTGTCGGCCAGGTCCTTGAAACGAGTAAACACCTCGTTCAGGTTTTCCCTGTCCAGGTGATAGCCCATCTCCTGCAGGCGAACACCGAGTGCATGGCGGCCCGAGTGTTTGCCCAAAACCAGGCGGCTTTGGTGCAAACCGATAGTGTCCGCATCCATGATCTCGTACGTGCGCTTGTTCTTCAGCATCCCATCCTGGTGAATGCCGGCCTCGTGCGCGAAAGCATTTGTTCCAACGATCGCCTTGTTTGGCTGAATGACCATGCCGGTGTAGCGGCTGACCATGTCGCTGCTTCGGTGGATCTCCTGACTACGGATGTTTGTGCCCAGGTCGAACACCGACTGGCGTGTGTACAACGCCATCACCGTCTCTTCCAGGCTGGTGTTCCCGGCCCGCTCTCCAATCCCGTTTATGGTAACCTCCACCTGGCGAGCGCCGTTCTGTACGCCGGCCAGCGTGTTTGCCGTCGCCAGCCCCAGGTCATTATGGCAGTGAACGCTGAAGATAACGTCCTTTCCTCCTTCGACGTTCTCGCGCAGGTACTCGATCAGCTCGCCAAACTCCTCCGGCGTTGTGTAGCCGACCGTATCAGGAATATTTAAGGTGGTCGCGCCCGCCTGAACGGCTACGCTACAGACCTTGACGAGAAACTCCGGGTCGCTGCGGCCGGCATCTTCCGGGCTGAATTCGACGTTGTCACAGAGGCTGCGCGCATACTGCACCATGTCGCCTACTGTTTCCAATACTTCGTTCGGCGACATGCGCAGCTTGTGCTGCATGTGGATGTCGCTGGTAGCGAGGAACGTGTGGATTCGGGGACGCACCGCGCCCTGCACCGCCTCCCAGGCCTTGTCAATGTCGTCCTTGTTGGCCCTGGCAAGGCCGGCGATAAAGGGCGGCGCACTGACCTTGCCGTCTTCGTCTATGCGAGGAGTGCGGCCAACAGTCTCGGCGATGCGCTTTACCGCGGCCAGATCGCCGGGCGAGGCCGCCGGAAAACCGGCCTCCATAATATCAATGCCCAATCGTCCCAGCTGCCGGGCGATCTCTAGCTTCTCCTGCTCGTTCAGCGTGGCCCCGGGGGACTGTTCCCCATCACGAAGCGTGGTATCGAAGACGAGAACCGTGTTTCCGTGAGCGACATCTTTCGCCCACTGTTCGGCGTCGGTCACACTGAACTGTTCTACGTCAATCGGAGGGCCGCCGTCCTCAGCGGCTTCGTCCTCTTGTTGCACATCAATGGTGTTGGTCATGGCAAGTTGCCTCCGGAGGTGATTACGTTCAAGAGATGACAGTTTCGCTCCCCCTCGCTCAGATCGACGGGGGGCGTCGCGAACGCGGCGTGCGACTCACTGTTTCGCATAAGGTCACTAAGGCCGTCATCCATGCCCATCACCTCCTTTCCAGACAAAATACCCGTGGTGCCAATCGACTAGACTTCTTTGGCGTCCAGAAAAGTCATCATTCTGCGCAACTCTTTGCCCACCGTCTCCAACTGCTGGCCTTGCTCATCCCGGCGTCTGTTGTAATAGACCTTGCCGCCGCCGTGATACTCGTCCATCCACTCTTCGGCAAATGCGCCCGATTGGACGTCCGCCAGAATCTTCCGCATCGACTCTTTGGTTTCCTCGGTGACGACGCGCTGGCCGCTCCTGTAGTCGCCCCATTCGGCCGTATCGCTTACGCTGTACCGCATGTAGTTCAACCCACCCTGATACATCAGATCCACGATCAGCTTGAGCTCATGCAGGCATTCAAAATAAGCGATTTCGGGCTGGTAGCCGGCATCGACAAGCACCTCAAAACCGGCCTTGATCAGCTCGCTGACCCCGCCGCACAGCACAGTCTGTTCGCCGAACAGGTCGGTCTCGGTCTCCTCGGCAAAGGTCGTCTCCAACACGCCGGCGCGCGTAGAACCGATTGCCCTGGCGTAAGCAAGCGCGTTGGCCAGGGCATCGCCCGAAGCATCTTGATGGATTGCGACCAGCGCCGGTACGCCCGACCCTTCGACAAAGACCTCGCGTACCCGGTGGCCAGGTGCCTTCGGCGCCACCATCGACACGTCAACGTCCTCAGGCGCAACAATGAATCCGTAACGCACGTTGAATCCGTGCGCGAACATCAGTGTGTTGCCGGGCACGAGATTCGGCTGAATCTGCTCCTCGTATACGTTGCCCTGGATTGGGTCGGGAATGACGACCATAATCATATCGGCTTCACTTGCCGCGTCGGCCACGCTGACGACGCGCAGACCGTCGGCTTCGGCCTTCGCCTTGCTGCGACTGCCCTCGTGCAACCCAATGCGAACGTCCTGTCCGCTGTCCTTCAAGTTCAGGGCATGGGCATGGCCCTGGCTGCCGTAACCGATTACGGCGATCTTCTTTCCTTCCAACCGACCCATGTCAGCGTCACTCTCGTAATAGATCGTTGCCACTTTCCCCTCCGAGGATCTGTTTTCCTTGTCTTTGAATGCTTCCTAAACGTTCGCTGTCGACCCGCATGCAATCGGGAGGCCCGTTCTTGCAGAAAGTGCCTCGTCCGCGCAAGCCACAGTCATAAACAATTCTAACTGAATTACAAGCTACTCCTGGTCAGCGTGCCCGCTACCGTTGAGGCTTGCCGCGGCCTTGAATATCGAGGTCGACTGCTTATTCCTTCTGGGCCGTTCATCACCGCGACACAGTGCCACGCGGCCTGTCCGCACCATCTCCTCGATACCGAACGGGCGCAGCAGCTCGATCAACGAATCGACCTTGTCTTCCGTGCCAACCGCCTGCACGACCAGGTTCTCAGCGTTGACATCCACGATCTGAGCCCGGTAAATCTCGGCGAACTGCATAATCTCCCCGCGAGTCGCCGGCGTCGTCCTAACCCGGATCAATGCCAGCTCGCGCAAGATGGCCAGTCGGTTCGTAATGTCCTCCACCGCAGTGACGTCCACCACTTTGCGCAGCTGCTTGACGACCTGGTCCGCAACCCGTTCGTCACCATCCACCACAAAAGTCATACGGCTGATGCCGGGCGTTTCGCTATGGCTGACCTGCAGGCTGTCTATATTGAAGTTGCGCCTACGCAGCATGCCGGACACACGGTTCAGCACGCCAGGTTTATCTCGCATCCAGGCAACAAGTGTGTATTGCATCGGTTTCCCCTGTGGCTAACTGTGTCGCGGAGCCCCTCGGCACTGACCTGAAGGCGACTACGAACCGCCAGCGTTTGCTTGACTGAATTCTCACCAACTCGGCTGGACGCCGCTGTAACCCTGCACGTAACCCGGCTTCGGACGCCGAATAAGCTCGTCTACAGCCGCACCCGGCGCCACCATCGGATAGACGTTCACTTCCTCCTTTACCTGAAAATCGACCAGGTAAGGTCCATCCGTTGCGTGGGCCTGCTCCAGCACCGGCACGACTTCGCTGGGATGGCGGACGACGGCGCCTGGAATGTCGTAGGCATCGGCCAACTTCACGTAGTCGGGCGAAAGGATCGGTGTTCCCACGTAGCGCTTGTCATAGAAGATCTGCTGCCACTGGCGCACCATGCCCAGGAATCCGTTATTGATGATGGCAATCTTCACCGGAAGCTTCTCCTGCTGGATAGTGGCCAGCTCCTGCAACGTCATCTGGAACCCGCCGTCACCAGCCACACACCAAACCAGCGCCTCGGGGTCGGACATCTGCGCGCCGAGAGCCGCCGGCAGCGCGTAGCCCATCGTTCCCAGCCCGCCGCTGGTTAGCAGCATCCCAGCGTGTTCGTGGATGTAGTACTGGCTCTCCCACATCTGATGTTGTCCAACGTCCGTCACAACGATGACGCGTTTGTCAGTCTGTTCGGTGGCGTGCCACAACTGACGAATGACAAACGGCGGAATCAGCTCCTCGACCTCGAACTGAATAATGTCGGCCTCTTCCGTCTCCCCGCGCCACTCGTTCAACGTGCCTACCCAATCTTTGTGCTCACGTTCCTCTACGAGCGGCAGAAAGGCCGGAAGCGTGTCGGCCAGGTCACCAATAACCGCCACATCAGGGACGATGTTCTTGCCGACTTCGGCCCTGTCCAGTTCAAAGTGAATAATCTTAGCGTTCGCTGCGAATCGATCGAGTCGCCCTGTGATGCGGTCGTCGAAGCGCATGCCCATGGCAACTAACACATCGCACGCCTGCACGGCCCGGTTTGCAAACGCCTCCCCGTGCATGCCCCCCATTCCCAGGCTCAACGGATGTGTTTCCGGAATATTGCCCGTGCCGAGTAACGTCGTAACGACCGGAATACCCGCCTTCTCGACCAGCTGCAGCAACTCTTCACTGGTGTTGGAAAGGTGAATGCCGTGACCGGCGAGGATAAGCGGGTTTTCTGCCTCGTTCAATACCTCGGCGGCAGCCTGGACTGCGTCATTACTGACTTCAGGCCACGGCTCGAAGCCAGGCAGATTGATGTCGAAGTCATAGCGAAACGTGCCGGTCTCAATCTGTACATCTTTGCAGATGTCGACCAGCACAACGCCGGGCCGGCCCTCACGGGCAATGTAGAAAGCCTCTTTCATGACCAGCGGCAGCTCCGCGATATCCGTCACCAGATAATTGTGTTTGCACACCGGCTGCGTCACACCGACTACGTCAGACTCCTGGAAGGCGTCGGTACCGAGCAGGTTGGTCGGCACCTGGCCGGTAATTGCCACAACGGGTACGCTGTCCATCTGCGCGGTTGCCAGCCCAGTCACCAGATTGGTTGCCCCGGGCCCGCTCGTAACGACACAGACACCCACCTCACCCGTAGCCCTGGCGAAACCGTCAGCCATGTGGGCCGCGCACTGTTCGTGGCGCACGAGCACGTGATGGATGCGCCCATCGGCCTCATACTCGGCCAGGGCGTCATAGGCCGGCAGGATCGCGCCGCCAGGGTGGCCGAATACGATATTGACTCCCTCGCGCAGGAGGGATTCCCAAATCATCTGGGATCCGGTCTTCTCCTGGGGACCCAGGTCATATCCGCTGTCTGCAGGTTCTCTTTTTGCAAGTGCCATCCTTCTCCTCCTGCTATCTGGCTCCAAGGCTGGCGGGCGCATGGCGGCTACCCACTTGAACGGGCGTCCATGGTCCTACCCTCGCCCTACTAAGATGCTCTGATGTCCTCTGTTGTTCCATTAACCGTTTGCTACACTAAAGAAAAACCCTTCCCGGTTGGGGAAGGGTCTGCTTTGACCTGAGCAAGAAGTCCGCTTCTCTGGACTCCCCTGCTTCCGCCAACCAATCAGGGCCTGGAGCCGCTTACAAGAACGGCTACAGGGCCAAGAATAAGGATGGAAAGGCTAAGAAGCAAGCTCAACACAGAGTTCATTCTTTAAGTGACAAAACCAAGATTAAGCGGTTGCCGGTAAATTACTTCGCCCTATTATATGTACATTTTAGTAATGTGCAACTCCGAAACACAGTGAACAACATTTGTACCCAAAAAAGGTCAATGCCCCTCAAATGCAATTCTTCGGGCTGCGGCTGCAAGGCCGCTTCTAGTGCGCACTGCCTGATATGGAGGGACGGGCAAGGGAGGCATTGAATTCCCGCGCTTGATTCCACTTGCGTGCCAGGAATTAAGGGACGCCTGAGGCTGCCAGCCAAATGCAATCCTGACGGCACAAGAGCGTGGCGGCATCTCCCATTAGGACCTGCAGGGGGATCCCCTGAACAAGGCCAGCAGCTTGCGGCCGATCGCACAGATACACATTCGACTTTGGCAGGAAGGAGGTCAGGACTTTCGGAACGGAGGTTGCGGTGAGAACCTACACCGTAAGTAAGGGGTCTCCGGTCGCCTTTTGCCAGCGGGCCAACTCCTCTTCCAGGCGCTCTCTCTCAGGGGACGCTGTCCCGTCCTCCGAGAGGTCGTTCAACTCCCAGGGATCGGTTGGGAGATGGAAGAGTTGCGTTCGATCGCAGCCCTGGTCGCCGTCCTGGTGGTATGTAATCAGTTTCCACTCGGCATCCTGCGTCATCCGCTGCACATGCTTGTAGACCGAATGCAGGTAGGGCCTTGTTTCTGAGGCTGCCCCCTGCATAATCGGCAAGAGAGAATCGGCATCTACGTTCGCCGGAATCTCCAGCCCTGCCAGTTCGCACAGCGTCGGGAAAACGTCGTAAGTGTGCGTGAGAGCCTCGACCGGCGCGCCCGCCCGCACGCCAGGCCCGCGAAGTATCAGAGGAACGCGCACACTGTGATCGTACAGATTCTGTTTGCCCAGAAGACCGTGCTGCCCGACCGACAGGCCATGGTCGGCGGTATACACGACAATTGTGTTTTCCGCCAGACCGTTGCGTGCAAGAGCGGCCAGAATCTCACCAATTTTCTCGTCCATGTCGGAGATCATGCCATAGTACTCGGCGATATGCCGGCGTGTGTCTTCCGCATTGCGCGGGAACGCAGCCAGCTTTTCGTCGCGCACCTGCATCTCGCCGTTATCGAAAGGATGGATACTGGCGAAGTTGGCCGGAAGGGGCATCGCTCCGGGCCTGTAGGTGTCTACCCAGTCATGCGGAGGCGTGCGGGGGTCATGGGGCGCTGTGAAGGCACAGTAGAGAAAGAAGGGCCGGCTGCCGTCCTGCCGGTCCAGGAAGCGAATGGCCGCGTCCCCGAAGAGGTCGGTCGAGAACTGATCGCCTAAGCGATGGCGGCTGCTATCGTAATTGCCGGTCGGATCGTAGTCCTGGACGGGTACTTTGAAATGACTGTCCATGCCGCCGAAAAATACATTCTCGGTCTCACTGAAGGAACGCGCGAAGCTGGCCGCGTCATTGTGCCACTTCCCCGTCGCGAATGTGCTATACCCGTTCCGGCGAAAGAGCTCGCCAAGATAAGTGTGGCTGGGATCCAGTGTTCGCAATGAATCCGGATCGTTCATGTCATTGCCAACAGAGGCTCGAAAGACGTGTGCCCCCGTGTGAATGCAGGCACGGGTCGGAATGCAGACGGCGCCGCTCAAGCTGCCCATGTGACAGTTGCGGCGAAAAGAGACTCCCTCAGCGCACAACTGGTCCAACGCCGGCGTCCGCACAGTGGGATCGCCGTAGGCCCCGATCGCCGAAGCGCGGTGGTCGTCGGCGATGAGGAAGACTACATTTGGCTGTCTTGACATTCGCGGCGCGCTCCCTGTCAAAAAAATGTTCGCAATCTTCTACTGACTGTTTTGAGAGTGGGCTGCATCGGCTCGGGCTAATCCTGCTCCATGAACTGATGCTGGTACAAAGTTGCGTACAGTCCGCCTTCTTCAAGCAGTTCGTCGTGCGTGCCCTTGCTGACGATTCTGCCATCCTGCATCGCACAGATGAGGTCGGCCTTGCGAACTGTACTCAGTCGATGAGCGATGACGATAGCTGTACGGTTGCTCAGTAGCCGGTCGAGCGCCTCCTGAATTAACGCTTCGGTAGCCGTATCGACGCTGGCGGTGGCCTCGTCAAGTATGAGGATTCTGGGATCAGCCAGTACCGCCCTCGCGATGCAGATCAACTGGCGCTGACCCATTGACAGATTGGCCCCCCCTTCAAGGATCTCAGTCCCATAGCCGTTGGGCAGCTCCATAATGAACTCATGCGCATTGGCCTGCCTTGCAGCCTCTTCCACTGAGTTGGCTTCAATGTCCGGCAGTCCGAAGCGAATGTTATCGAGTACCGTTCCTGCAAAGAGAAAGGGCTCTTGAGAAACGATGCCGGTCTGACGCCGCAGTGACTGCTGCCTCACGGTACGCACGTCGATATCGTCGATCAGTACCTTCCCGCTGCTTACGTCGTAGAACCTGGCAACCAGATTCGCGATAGTCGACTTGCCCGCGCCGGTTGGCCCGACCAGCGCGACCGTCTGCCCCTCTTCGATCACCAGGTTTACGTCGTGCAAGACTGGTACGTCGCTGCCGTAAGAGAAGTTAACGCGACGGAGCTCAATACGGCCCTCAATGGTGGGCATCTCTTGACCGTCTGGTGGGTCGGCCACTTCCGGCGTGGCGTCCAGCAGCTCCAGAACGCGTTCGCCGCCGGCCATTGCCGACTGCATCGTTGTGTACAGCTGGCTCAGCTCCTGAATTGGCTGAAAGAAGCGGGTCACGTAGGCCAGAAAGGCCACCAATACGCCAATCTCAAGCGCACCCTGCGCCACGGCCCGACCGCCGAACCACAACACGATGGCTGTTGCCATTACCGCCAAGAACTCAACTGTCGGCAGAAAGATGAAGGACAGGGACATGGCATCCACGAACGCGGTGCGGTTTTCCTTGTTGGCGCCATCAAAACGGTCGCGCATTGCCTCTTCCTGCGCAAACGCCTGAATCACCCGCATACCCGCCAGGTGCTCAGCAAGCGTGCCGACAACGCCTGCCACACTCTGTCTCGTCTGCCGAAAGGCCACCTTGGCCTTCCGCGAAAAGAAATAGGTTGCCAGTAGCATCAGCGGGATGGTACTGAATGTGAGAAGGGCCAGCGAAGGGCTCAAGACCAGCATGACGACGATAATCCCGATCAGGACCAGAATGTCGCCAATTAGCGCGATCAAACCTTGCGACAATAGCTCGTTTATCACCGCCACATCGCTGATGACGCGCGAAATCGTCACGCCTACAATATGGCGGCTGTGATAGCCCAAAGAGAGAGCCTGCAGATGACGCATGAGCTCTCCGCGAAGTGTCGCCAACACGCGTTGCCCCACCCAGGACAGCAAGAAGCGCTGGCCCGAAGCGGCTCCGAACAACGACAGAAATATCAGCGCCATCAGGATGGAAATCTGGGAGAGGCCGGCCAGTTCCTTGGAGGCAATGTATCTGTCGATCGCTACTTTGAGCAGTAGAGGAATGCCTAACGTGGCCCCGGTCACTACGAGCATCAGGAAAAAGGCGCTCAGCATCTTAGCCCGATGCGGCCGCAAATAGGTCAGGAGCCTGCCAATTACCTGCCTGTCAAACGCCTTGCCGTCGGCCTCATTTGCCATGTCCCGCAGCAGACTCTGTGGGCCTCCGCTGCGTCCAGCCGATCCGATAGAAATTGACATAGTCGCACTTCAATTAACTAAATTGGAGCAGAGAATGAGCCGCTCCTTAGACATCGATCTTTTCTAGCTGTTCTTCATAAATCTTGCGATACAGCGCAGATCTCTCAAACAGCTCCTCATGCCTCCCGGCAGCCTCTATACCACCTTTTTCAAGCATCAGAATCTGGTCGGCCAGACGAACTGTGCTGAGACGCTGAGCGATGACAACGGAGGTTCGCCCCTTCATAAGGTTTGAGAGGGCCAGTTGAATCAGGTGCTCGGTCTGGGTGTCTACACTTGACGTGGCGTCGTCGAGTATCAATATTTGCGGGTCCTTCAGTAGCGTTCGGGCGATAGCCACACGCTGCCTTTGACCACCCGACAACGTTGCGCCGCGCTCCCCCACTTTGGTCTCGTATCCTTCCGGAAAGCTCTCGATGAACTCGTGGGCCTGTGCCGCCTGCGCCGCCCCTACCACCTCTTCGTCCGTAGCATCCGGCCGCCCAAATGCGATGTTTTCTCGAATGGTGGTCGCAAATAGGGTAGACTCTTGCAGCACGATTCCGATCTGACTGCGTAGAGAGTTCAGCGTTGCCCCGCGAATGTCACAGCCGTCCAGCAGGACCCGCCCCTCCGTTGGATCATAAAAGCGGGGGATCATGTTTATGATCGACGACTTACCCGATCCGGTCGGGCCAAGCAGAGCCAGAACCTGGCCCGGTTCTATCTCGAACGATACCTCGCGCAGTACGTTGTGGGGTCGAGCGTAGCTGAACGAGACGTTGTCAAAACGAAGATGGCCGCGAATCGGTCCAAGAGGCTTAGCGTCCTTACCTTCCTTGACCTGAGTCTCCTCGTCAAGAATCTCAAACACTCGCTCAGCTGAAGCACCGGCCATGGCAATGGAAGGAATGAGAAAGCCCAACCTTCGTATGGGAGACGTCAACTGCGCAAGATAGGTGATGAACGCTACGAGCTCTCCCAGAGTCAGAGCGCCTCGGATCACCAGGAACCCCCCCAACCAGATAATGATTACGGTGGCAAGATTTGCAATCAAGTCCAGCAGCGGTATGTTCAGGGCGGTGAGCCGTGCTGTGGCTGCCGCCAGGTCAAACCACTTCTGGTTCTCGGCCTCAAAACGGTCGATCTCTGCGTCTTCTTGGGCAAAAGCCTTGACAATGCGGGCGCCGCGCAGGTTCTGCTCCAATCGCGTCGTCAATACGGCCAGTTGCTGCTGAATCTCTACCGACAGTGGTCTGTATTGGGCGCCGAAACGCATCGCCCGGTGTGCCAGGATTGGCATGGTCAGCATCGCCAGCAAGGCCAACAGCGGGTCCATTAGGATCAGCGCCGCCGCAGAGCCAATTAGAAGGACAACGCCATTGGCAAGCCCGAGAACAGACCGTCCAGTGAGCATGCGCAGTCTTTCCACGTCCTGCATCGCCCGCGAGAGGAGCTGCCCCGATTCTGTGCGGTCGTGATAGGCAAACGAAAGTTCAGTGAGTTTGGCGTGCAAGTCGCGGCGCAGATCATAGGACACACCCTGCGAAGCAGTCTCTGCAAACAGGCTTGACAGGAATGTAAGGACACCTCGCACGGCAGTCAGCGCGAGCAGGCCCAAAACGGACCATGTAAGTAACCGCAGGTCATTCTGCCGAATGCCCTGGTCGACGATCCAGCGGATGAACTGGGGGGTCACAAGGAGGATCGCAGTGGTCCCCAGGAGTGCAGCGTATGCGGAGACCGTGAGGCCCCTATACGGCCGCAGCAGGCGCAGGGCCCGCCACAGGAAGCGCCGGCTGTTGTTAGAGCCCGTTAGCGACGAAAAAACCGCGGGTGCGGTTGACATCATTCAAATCCGGTTTAGTAGTGGTACCGAGCGTGCAGCCACCCAATTGTACCATGATTCCGGATATTGGCATTACTTGCAAGCAGACCCTCCGACTGCCGCAGAAGTTGACTTCAGGGTTAGTGCGAACGGGGACTAGGGACCAAGCCCGATCAACTGAGTCCACTTGGAGGACAGTCCAGTCAATGAGACCTGAACATCAGGTGAAGCATATGGCGCACCCCAGTCAGAGGATACGCGTAAGTGGTCGAAGAGAGGCCGGGCTCTTAGAGGGGAGACGTAGGCGCAGCGTGAAACTTCCACTTCAATCCGAGAAAAGGGTAACGGTCCTCTCCGACTTCAGTGCAGTGGTTACTGATATTCGACTGGTGAGCGCCTGACTTCCACAGCTCAGGCGCGCCTCTTTCAGGCAAGGCAAACGGAATCTGTCCCGAAGAAGCGAGAAGCAGTGGCTGGCCGCAGGAAGACCGGCTCAGAGCTTGCGAACCTTGTCCCCAGCTCGGATAGGGCCAGGCTGAACTACCTTCGCGTACATGCCTCTCAGGCGCATCTCTTTACCTTCCGAAGTGCTTACGAACTTCACAGCGTCTACCCCAAAGCGCTCCGCAAACTTCTTGCACCCGGTATGGTCGATCGGTGTTACCTCAATGACCGCCTCTCCCAGGGAAAGCTGAGTACCGACAGGCAGATTCGCCTCACTCAATTCAAAGTCGATGTAGAGCTGGTCGCCAAAGAGTTGCCAGCGGTCCGCATCCTGCGCTAGCAATCCGGCAACGCGGGCGTTCATGATCGTAAGTTGACGCTCAGGTTCAAGTGGAACCCCAGGGTTGCGCGTACTCCAATTGTCTCCGGCAAGTCCTTCGGCAACGGTCAATTCGGCCTCGTCCACCACTTCCCTCTCACCCGAACGGGGACGTCTGACGATAAGTTCCAGCCTGCCTTCCGCCCTGGGCGAACTGCGAATTTCATCCAAATTCTGTTCCAGTTCTGCCATCTTCAAGTGCGTTACTTTCGACATGATTTCACTCCTCTCTATTTCGAGGCGAGATTGGCTTCGTGTTCAACGCCTAATCGGGTCGTAGACTTCAATTAGAATGGCGACTGTTGAGCTTCATTCTAACAAGCCGCCTAGCCAGCGACGAATTGCTTCTTCGTCAGGCCTTCCCTTCCGCCGCCTCCATTGGGCCACACCCAGCCCCAAGAACGGCAGAAGCACTGGCAACAAAAACGGTAGCGCGTCCTGGGCCGTACTCTCCGGCGTTGCCCGAAGGAAGCCTGCCCCGAGAAGCGCCAATGCCAGTAAAGTACTCAGTCCAATCCACGCCGCAATGTAAAGGCGTCCGACAGGATGCAACTGGAAGTGACCAACCAGGAGGCACTTCTCTTCGCCTTCACGAACCACACCGTAAAAGACCGGTGCAAACGCTCCTCTATGACCTCCCTGGCTCGGATGGCGTTCAATCTTCACGCCCCGTCCTGCTACCCGGCCTGTAAATTCCTTGCTGGAGCCAAGCGCTTCCCTAAGCCGCTGCACAGCCTCGTCTGCATCCCCTCTCAATTCCTGGGACACCTGCCGTCGGCTCGGCGTCCACAGAAAGGAGAATAGAGCACTATGGTCTGTCATTCCTTCGTTTGGCCTCGCAAGCAGAAGAGACCTCTCCGATGGTGTGTCGCTTTCCTCTCGACCTACCAGGCCTTCGGACCGCCACCCCCCTAATGCCTCCGCTGGCGGCTGGCATGACAGCTTTCCCGAAACTGAAACGCGAACCCTACTCTTCAGGAATCAGCCGCTTCTTCGAATTAGACCGGATGCAATCCTGCAAATCCAAGTGCGGTCGTCTCGTCCCAGCCGCACATGAGATTCATGCTCTGCAGCGCGCTGCCGGCCGCCCCTTTGACCAGGTTGTCGATAGCACAAAGAGCCACAACGCGTCCTGTACGTTCATCCAATTCGAAACCCACGTCCGCGTAGTTGCTCCCGCTCAGAATCTTCGGCTCAGGATAGCGGTAAATGCCGGTCTTCTCCTTGACAATGCGGACAAACGGCTCGTCCCGATAAGTTTGTCGGTAGGCCCGCCAAAGATCCCGCTCGCTGACACCACCTTTGACAAATACATGCGCCGTTGCCAGAACACCCCGAACGTTGTCCACCGCAGTCGCGCTCATGTGGGCGGCCACCGCGGAGTAATCGTCCGCGTCGGCCCGTGCCAAACCTTGCAGGACCTCCGCAGTGTGGCGGTGACCGGTTGGCGCAAAACTGCGCATCGTCCGCGCCCGCTCCGGGTGGTGGGTCGCGTCCCCGGCGCGGTTGCCCCCCTCGCTGCTTCCAACCTTCACCTCGCAGATCAGATCCTTCTCGGGGTCGGCCAGGCCCGCGGCAAAGAGTGGCCACACGGCAAGTATGCTGGCCGTAGCATTGCACCCGACCCCGCTCACAAACGAGGCGCCGCAAATCTGCCGACGGTACAATTCCGGTAGACCGTACACGAATTTACCCAACCACCCAAGCGCGCTGTGTTCCTTACCATACCACTCAACGTAGGCCTGCGGGTCCCGCAAGCGGAAGTCGGCGCTAAGGTCGATGATGCGACTGGCCAATCCGCCAAATTCATCGATCCGGCCCATCGCGCCGCCGTGAGGCAGACCAAGCACCAGAAGGTCACAAGGCTCTAACTCGGCGGCGCTGACGAATTTCAACCTCGTCCGTCCGCGCAAGTTTGGATGAGTAAAGTGAACGAATGAACCTGCGTTGCGTTCACTCGTTACCTGGCCTATCTCGACATAGGGATGATCCAACAGCAGTCGCAGCAACTCGCCGCCGGCATAGCCGCTGGCCCCCAGAATTGAAACTCTAATCCTGCTATTTGGACTCTCTTTCCCCACGTCCTGGCCGCTCCCTTTCTTCAGCTGGAGAATCTCACCTGTGCGACTTCACTTGTTGGCCGCCTCCCAACCGTCGCGCCCCACCTGCAGGGCAAATTCGGCAATGCGGCCCGGTATATTGACCCCTGTAGGCAGCACGCTGTTCCGAAACTCCATCGTGTAGTTCACCTCGTTCACAAGCAGCCCGCGATCCGGGTCCTCGAGAACGTCGATCGCCACACACCCTCCGCCGACCGCCTTGGCCGCGCGCACGCAAAGATCATTTAGTTCCTGCGTTACCGTACAGACAGATGCCTGCCCGCCGCGAGCTGTATTGGTAATCCAATGGGCGGAGTCGCGGTAGATCGCGCAGATCGTCTCACTGCCGACCGTAAAGGCCCGGATATCGCGCCCTGGCTTTTCAATGTATTCCTGGATGTAAAAGATGCTGTGATGGTAAGTCCCCAGCACCTCCTTGTGTTCAAGGACCGTCTCCGCCGCCTCGCGGTCGTTGATCTTGCTCAAGAGCCGTCCCCACGACCCGATCGACGGCTTCATAACGACCGGATATCCCAGCTCTTCCATCGCCTCAAGCGCGCTGTCGGCAGTGAAGGCTACCTTTGTACGCGGTGACGGAACGCCGGCCGCGGTCAACGCACTCGTAGTCTGCAGCTTGTCACCGCAGACATCAGCCACCTGCACTGAATTGACCGTCGGAATGCCGCGGTCGTTAAGTACCCGCAAGCTGACCAACGCGCGCCCGTGATGGATGCAACGTTCGACGATCACATCGTAATCTTCGTAGCGCACCCTCGGTTCCTCCCCGCCCGTGATATCGAATATCAGCTTTCGATCGTCAAGCAGGTCGAACTCGGCGCCTCTCTCAGTAAATTCCTCGAACAGCAGCTTCTCTTCGGCGCGAACACGGCTGTAGAGGATGCCAACACGCATTTGTCCTATTCTCCCCAGTCTTCGTCCTCTTCCGGTGCCAGTTCCAGCGCAACAGGGTCGATCATGTAAACCTCCAAATCCACGCCGCATTCGCTGCACTGGATGATTTCATTCTCCATCACGTCATTGAGTTCAATCTCGCCGAAGCATTCCGGACACTCGGCCACAGCGGTAACGGTTTGCACAGCCATTCCACATCTCCTGATCTTTGATAATCTCGCTAGTCATTCAATCGAATTCGGCAGACCTATGCTTACCAACGCGCCGCCACTGCCATTTCTCCGCTGACATATTCGGCGATCCGCCTGCGCGTGCCAGGGGAGGTCCCTCCCGGCAGATCGTTGAGCTGGAAACAGCTGACGCATTCAATTTCACTGTTACGCCCTTTCTGCCATGTGAACTGTTCGCAAAAGAAGACAACAATGTGATCGCTCTTCCCTTCGTAAAAGCTGCTGTAAACGCCGAACAGCTGCACGTTGCGCAGATCGGCCCCGACCTCTTCGGCAGCCTCTCTACGAACGGCCTCCTGCAAGGATTCGCCAACTTGCACACCTCCGCCTGGAAGATACCAGCCATCCAGGTATGTGTGCCTGACGAGAAGTACCTTCCCATCCTCTACTGCCATCAGCCTCACACCGACAGTCAGTTGCCCTGTCAGATTCCAATACAACCGTTGAAATCGATGCAGGAATCTAGCAAGTTTAGGTGACGGCACAGCTCCAAACACGCTCCCGTATCTCTAATTAGCTTGTCCGCCTCCTCAAGAGCCCGGATCTGCCGACGCGAGCCGCCTCTTGACCTGCTCAACTAACCCGCCTGCCTCCAGAATTTCCTGAACCGTCGCGCTCATGGCCGGAAATCTGAAACGGCCTGATTCGCACTCGATTACCCTCCGCTCCAGGTCGACAGAAACGATTTCCGGCCCTTGAATGGCCTCCGCGGCTTCCGGGCAGACGATGGCAAGCAAACCGTTGTTGATAGCGTTGCGGTAGAAGATTCGCGCAAAGCTGTGCGCGATCACCGCGCCCACTCCGTTGTAAACCAGGCAGGTCGCGGCCTGTTCCCGGCTGGAGCCGCAGCCAAAGTTGCGTCCCCCTACAATTACGTCCCCGTCGCGCACGTTGGACGCGAAGGCGGGATCCAAATCTTCCAGCGCGTGGCTGGCGATTTCCTCTCGTCCTTTGGCGGTATAAGTATACTTGCCAGGAAAAAGCACATCGGTATTGATGTTGTCGCCGTATTTCCAGGCCCTGCCGCGAATCACTCTTCTTCCTCCAGTCTCAAAGGTCCGTAACGACTAATGCAAGCGTGAAAAACCAACGGTCGCGTGCATAAACGTCACTGTTCCCTACACAATATCCCTCGGATCGGCAATCCTGCCCGCCACCGCCGATGCCGCCACCACCGCCGGACTCGCCAGATAGATCTCAGCGTCCGTTGTCCCCATGCGCCCTCGAAAATTGCGGTTCGCGCTCGAAATAGTAACTTCCCCGGTCGCCGGCACGCCCATATGGTTACCCATGCAGGGCCCGCACCCCGGCGTCCCAATGGCAGCCCCAGCGGCAACCAGCGCCTGAATGTAGCCCCGTTCCAGGCTCTCCTGCAACACCACACTGGAAGCCGGAATTACCAGCAGACGCGTCCCGGCAGCTATCTGGCGGCCCTTCACAACCTCAGCCGCCTCGGCGATATCTTCAAGCCGCCCATTTGTGCAGGTACCGATAAACGCCTGCTGCACCTCTATTCCAGCCACAGCCGAAAGCGGAGCAACATTGTCCACCGTGTGCGGACAGGAAACCGTCGGCTCCATTTCGTCCGCCTCGTAACGGTAGGTCGCGCTGTAAGCGGCCCCCTCGTCGGGAAAGAGCTGCATACTTGTAGACTGCATGGAGGGTTGGTCCTTACCGCCAACGGCCCCACTCCTCGCCGCCCGCCTCTCCAATGCGGCGTCCAGATAAGCTCGCGTTCTGCCGTCCGGCGGGATGTAAGAAGACTTCGCGCCGAATTCGGCCATCATGTTGGCAAGCGCCATACGCGAGTCGACTCTCATGGCCTCGATGCCGCTGCCGCTGAACTCAACCGAGGCGTACAAGCCACCGTCAGCCCCCCAATCGCCAATGATGCGCAAGGCAAAGTCCTTGGCTGTTACGCCCTTGGGAAGTTCTCCCTCCAGGACGATCCGAATCGACTCCGGCACTCGCAACCACAGCTCCCCAGTCGCCCACAGGGCCGCCACCTCACTGCGGCCTATGCCAGCGCCAAACGCGCCCGACCAGCCGAAATGGGGTGTATGACTGTCCGCACCGAGGATCATCTGCCCCGGCAACACCAACGCCTCTTCGCTGAGAACCTGGTGGCAAATCCCCCTTCCCACCTCAAAAAAGTGGCGGATTCCCTGCTCCTTAACAAATTCGCGAATCTCCGCGTGATTCTGCGCATGCCGCGTCGTCGGCGCCGGCACCGCATGGTCCAACGTAATCGCCAGCTTTTCCGGAATAACTACCCCTTCCTGCCCGAACTGCAACCAGATCTCGCGGATGGCCGCCGTGTTGTCGTGGCTCAACACCAGGTCGGGCCGCACGTCCACGACTTCACCAACCTCGACCCTTTCACAGCCGGCAGCTCTGGCAAGCGCCTTCTGAGCAAAAGTCTGCGCCTCATTACCGCCGCTGTCCGCCTGCCCGGCCAATCTTTGCAAGGGTGACTGCTGATTCATCTCCGTTCCCCTTACGCCGGCGGGGGCGCTACCGTCACCGCGCGACTGTGGTACTCGCGCAGCAACACATCCACGTCGTCCAGGCTGAGCTTACGCTGGTCTGCCTCCACCTTGATGTGCGCAGTTACCTCTTTCACCTGCGGATCGGTCAAGTCCAGCTGCAGCTGCTCGGCGCGCTGCTTGACCGCGTTCCAGCCGGTCAGCCGGTGAGCAATGTGCAGATAGCGGGTCAGACCGAAGTCCTCCGGATCCAGTATCTCGTAAGTATCGGGGTTGTTGAGGATCGCCTTAGCATGAATCCCCGCCTTGTGGGTGAAAGCGGTGTAACCGGTAATGTAGTTATTAAAGGGCACGTCAACACCCACGATCTCTGCCACGAAGTTCTCCACTTCACGCAACATAGGCAGGTTGTACTTGCTGCGAATCTGCTCCGGGTCGTGCGCATACATCCTTGCGACCAGGCCCCCAAGCGGCGTAATCCCGTTGCGCTCCCCAATCCCAAGCACCGAAGTATCCACGTGGGTGGCGCCTGCCGCCAGCGCACAGTAAGAGTTAGCGATGGCGCAACCCGTATCGTTGTGCCCGTGAAACTCAATGTCGCAGGAGACAACCCCGCGCAGCGTCCTAACCAGGTCATGTACCTGGAGCGGCGTGGCAATCCCGACGGTGTCCGCGATCCCCACTCGGTCGACTCCGATCTGATCTACCTCCCGGTAAACGGTCAGGAGATCAACCAGGTCGCTGCGAAAGGAGTCTTCACTGCTGAAACGGACCTCCAGCCCCTGACTCTTGATGAACTCAACCACCCGCACAGCGCTGTCGATAATCTCGCGAATCGACTTGCCATGGGAGAACTCCCGCAGGTAGCTGCTCGTGCCAAAGAGAACGTCGATGCCGTCAACACCGGTATCCACGGCCACTCTCGCGTCGTCCATATGACAGCGCGTGTGGGTAAGCAGCTTCGTCTTCAGGCCCAACCCCGCGATGCGCGTACAGTCCGCCCGGCTTTGCGGGCTGGCCGCCGGCGACGTCAACTCCAGGTACTCGACACCGAATGCATCCAACAGCCGGGCAATTTCATCCTTCTGCCCGCTGTCAAAAAAAGCGTTCGCGAACTGCTCGCCCTCACGCAATGTCGACTCGATTATAGAGAAATGTTCAAGACTCATGCTCGCGCTCCCGGCGATCTCTATGGCAACAAAAAACCGGTCCATCCTGTCTGGAATGGCCGGTCGCTACGGTTGCAACGTCTGAGCAGGCGCAAACAACAGACAGGTCAGTCTGGATTCCGCTTCTTGCTCTTTATGCAGTGCAACTGGTACAGCAAATTGATAGTTCTCATCGGCTCGTTTGCAAATTGCAGAGAGTGCCCTGTCACCGCCTCGAAAATTCTGCGTCCGTTACCTAATCAACAAGTCACAATACTACTCGGCCAATTGAGAATTGTCAAATGCGACAAGGCGTGATGCTAGGCGACGGAACACGGCTCTACTACCTGTTTTCCGTATGAAACGGTCCCTGCCATTTTCAGCGGAAATGGTCGCCTGAACGGTTAAATCGCAACGACCACTGTCCCGTTTTGCGTTCACTCTCCTCGGACAATCCCAAACGGACAAATTATGCACACTGGACAATTCCTATACGCCCAATCTACGTATAACGATCGTCTGCTAAAGAGAAACAGTAGCATTCCTGGAGCAAGGCGGCTCCATTGGGTAAATTCCTGCGGGCCATTTGGGCCATGTTTACTCTGGTAGAAGCCTAAATCAGGATGCCCGGAAAACCTCGCATGCTGTTAATTCTGAGCCATAAGGCAAACTGTCCAACTGATGGACATGATTATTGAAATGAGTATTATTATGGATAACATAAATATTCGCTTAGACCCGTGTGACATTCGTCGATTATTCGTTAGATATGGGTGAATCTTGGATCGAATCAGACAAGGGGCAAAGACGGTACATAGGCGCAAAGAGTTTCTGATCGGGTCACTGATCGGCCTCTGCATAATGCTGGTCGCATTGCTCGCCGTTGTCGTCTCGCCGCGGCCGCGTGCAGCCATGGCACAAAGTGACCCGTATGTGCAAATTTCCATAGGCGACCAAACGTTGGTTCAGGGACAATTGACCTACCTCTATGCCGCATTCCACAACATGCCCCAAAATCCCAATGACGATACCAAATTCGGCAATATATCCTTCCGGTACCTGTTCGAACGAAATTCAGACGGCTCCTGGGTCAACGCAGACAGCTGCACAGAGGACTTGGTCGGCGGTGACCTATTCATCACCACATGGTGGAGACCCCAATGGAACCACGGGCCAAATGACTTTGCCCTGACCACCACCTGTCCGGTCGGCAGCTACAGGTTGCGGGTAAGCGTCAAAGACAGAGACCTCAACACCGAGCTTGTCTCCGGCACACATGACATTAGTGTCAGTTTGGGCCCCTCTGTAACAATCGAAATGCCGTCCGGTCCCTACTACCGCGGCGCCTCATTCAATCCAGCCATCAAATTCAACAACCTGGTCCAAGGCGCTGACTACACTTACGAGGCCGATCTGAGGACCAGGAACCCCACCAACTATGCCAGAATCTGCGAAGGAACAGGGCTGGAAACAGGAAAGACTTTTGCCTTAAACGGCATCACCGGAAACCCCGTCCAAAAGACGGTCACTGTTACCGACAACTGCCCGACAAATGAATACAAGATCGAAGTCGAATTATACGACTCCGACAACCGAAAGCGAGGTGCGGAATCTGTCGATTTCGAAATCACTACCGACCCTGACGCCATCCCGTCGGTAAGTGTAAGCATGTCTGAATCGTCTCCAGTCGCTCCTGGTACCGAATTCGATATCACCTTCAGTTTCTACGACATACAACCTGGCGCCTCGATTAGGTATCACGAAACAATGATAGACACGACCACAAACCAGGCCGTCAGTTCTATGTTCTGTGGCGGTGGTTTTGTAGGCTGGGGGCAAGAGGTCCTAGCAACTTTCAGCAGCAATCCTTATGTTAATCGCGTTTCAATACCCTCCGACTGTCCAGCCGGCAACTATAGAATCGTAAGCGAGATCGGAGACCCCTCAGGCAATGACATAATCTCCGGCTCCATCGACTTCACCATCGGTTATCCCAATCTGACGCCTACTGCTCCAAGCGTTCCCGGCTATAACGCGAAACAGAATACGCCATTCAGCCAGCAGTTGCCCGAAGGGACCGGTGGAGACGCACCATTATCGTACGCAGCAACGCCGCTGCCGGCAGGTCTGAACTTCAATAATTCAACCCGCACAATTGCGGGCACGCCAGCAGGCACAGGATCAACAACTGTCCGATACACGGTCACCGATAGCGACGGCGACTCGGCTTACGTTGACTTCGACATCACGGTTGCTCCTGATCTGACACCTACTGCACCAAGCATTACCGGCTTTACCGCGAAACAGAATACGCCCTTCAGCCAGCAACTGCCCGAAGGGACCGGTGGAGACGCACCACTATCGTACGCAGCGACGCCGCTGCCGGCAGGTCTGAGCTTCATTACCACAACTCGCACGATTGCGGGCACGCCAACAGGCACAGGATCAACTACTGTCCGATACACGGTCACCGATAGTGACGGCGACTCGGCTTACGTTGAATTCGACATCACGGTTAATGCTGATCTGACGCCTACTGCTCCAAGCATTACCGGCTATACGGCGAAACAGGATACGCCCTTCAGCCAGCAGCTGCCCGAAGGGACCGGTGGAGACGCGCCACTGTCGTACGAAGCAACGCCGTTGCCCGCAGGTCTGAGCTTCATAACCACAACTCGCACGATTGCGGGCACGCCAACAGGCACAGGATCAACTACTGTCCGATACACGGTCACCGATAGTGACGGCGACTCGGCTTACGTTGAATTCGACATCACGGTTAATGCTGATCTGACGCCTACTGCCCCAGGCATTCCCGGCTATACGGCGAAACAGAATACGCCCTTCAGCCAGCAGCTGCCCGAAGGGGGCGGTGGAGACGCGCCACTGTCGTACCAAGCAACGCCGCTGCCCGCAGGTCTGAGCTTCATTACCACAACGCGCACGATTACGGGCACGCCAACAGGCACAGGATCAACTACTGTCCGATACACGGTCACCGATAGCGACGGCGACTCGGCTTACGTTGACTTCGACATCACGGTTAATGCAGAACTGACGCCTGCTGCCCCAAGCATTTCCGGCTATACCGCGAAACAGAATTCGCCCTTCAGCCAGCAGTTGCCCGAAGGGACCGGTGGAGACGCACCACTATCGTACGCAGCAACGCCGCTGCCCGCAGGTCTGAGCTTCATTACCACAACTCGTACGATTGAGGGCACGCCCACAGGCACAGGATCAACTACTGTCAGATATACGGTCACCGATAGCGACGCCGACTCGGCTTACGTAGAATTCACCATCACGGTTGCTCCTGATCTGACACCTACCATCCCTTCCATTTCGGGCTATACCATTAAGGTAGGAGTGCAATTCAGCCAGCAGCTGCCCGAAGGGACCGGTGGAGACGCGCCACTATCGTACGCAGCAACGCCGCTGCCCGCAGGTCTGAGCTTCATTACCACTACGCGCACGATAACGGGCACGCCGTCGGTGATTCAAGAGGTCGACGTCACATACTCAGTAGAGGACGCTGACGGCGACAAGGCCAGCCAGGAGTTCAAAATCTCCGTAACTGAGCAGGATACAGAGCCCACGTTGCCAAACGAGATCCCCGACTTCACGTTGAAGGCAGGAATACTGTTTACGCAGCAGCTGCCTGCTGCCAATGGTGGAGCTACTCCCTATCGGTACTCGGTCTCTGTCCTGCCCCCGGGACTGACGTTTGTCCAAGATACGCGTACAATCACCGGCACACCGTCGTCCGTTGGCTTTAAGGATGTAACCTATACAGTTACCGACGCCAACGATCAAAGTGTAAGTGACGAATTCAGAATAACCGTGAATGCGAATCAGTTTCCGAACGTGGAGAGTATCGCAGACACCACCGCCAAATTGACCAGGGTTTTCTCGCTGCAGCTACCAATGGCAAGCGGCGGCGACGGTTCCCTGGACTACAGTGCAACTGGGCTGCCCCCAGGTCTTTCCTTCATCACATCTACTCGCACAATTACAGGTACGCCGACAACAGAAGGCCAATACACAGTGGCATATAGAGCCACCGACGAGGATAACGATCCGGCCCAGCGGACCTTCGCAATCGACGTCTATGCGTTGCCTGCACTGGAGGCAATAAAGAATGTTTCGGAAATAAAGGACGAGGTATTCACACTTCCGCTGTCCGCAGTCTCAGGTGGAAGGGGACCTTTCGTCTATGATGCGACCCCTCTGCCGACCGGCCTGACTTTTGTGACATCCACGCTGACGATTACGGGAACGCCGACAGAGATTGAAGAGATCGACGTCACATACTCAGTAGAGGACGCTGACGGCGACACCGCCAGCCAAGAGTTCAAAATCTCCGTAACCGAGCGGGATACAGAACCGAAATTTACCTACGAGATCCCCAACTTCGTTCTGCGAGTAGGCAGTCCTTTTGCGGTGACGCTGCCCAGCGCTATTGACGGGAATGCCCCCTATAACTATACGATTTCAGGACATCCCGACACGCTCACATTCAACACGAACACGCGCAGACTCACTGGCACGCCCAGCGCAAGCCATACGGGAACTCACCTAGTCACCTATACGGCAACAGATCGCGATCTCGACGAAGTTTCGCAGACGTTCCAACTCAATGTCGCGGCCGACAAGGTGCCTTCACTGGAGAATGTCGCAGCCCAAGCCGCCAAACTGACCAGGGTTTTCTCACTGCAGCTGCCATTGGCAAGCGGCGGCGACGGTTCCCTGGACTACAGTGCAACTGGGCTGCCCCCTGGTCTTTCCTTCATCACATCAACTCGCACAATCACAGGTACGCCGACAGCAGCGGGACCATACACTGTTACGTATTCAGCCACCGACGAGGATAACGATCCGGCCCAGCGGACCTTCGCCATCGACGTCTATGCGTTGCCCGCACTGGCGGCAATTCAGAATGTTACGGCGACAGAGGACGAGGTATTCACACTGGTGCTGACCGCAGTCTCAGGGGGAAGGGGACCGTTCGAATTTGAAGCGACTCCTCTGCCTACCGGTCTGACCTTTGTGACATCCACGCTAACGATAACGGGAACGCCGACGGTGATTCAAGATATCGACGTCACTTACTCAGTAGAGGACGCTGACGGCGACACCGCCAGGCAGGAGTTCCAGATTTCCGTCAGCGAAGAGGATACAACACCCACGTTCCCGTACGATATCCCCGACCTTTCGCTGCGAGTGGGTAGCCCCTTCTTAGCGCTCCTTCCCGCCGCGACCGGCGGAAATTTACCCTACACATATACGATTTCAGGGCTTCCCGATTCCCTCACATTCATCACAGATACCCGTACGATTACGGGAACGCCCACCGCGGCCCAAGTGCACGAAGTCACCTATTCGGCAACGGACCAGGATCTTGACGTAGTTTCCCAGACGTTCGAGATCAATGTCGCGGCCGACAAGACACCCGCACAGCCCTCCGTGAGCGACATGCATCTGAAAGTAACCAGGTCGCTCCTCGCAGAGCTGCCGGCGGGAGAGAACGGCGATCCACCCTATACATACACGATTACAACGCTTCCTTCAGGACTGCATTTCAACAGGAATACACGCTTCATTGCAGGAACGCCGGACACAGCCGGCTCGATCATTGTAACCTACACAATCACTGACGAAGACAAAGACTCCGCCTCTGTAGATTTCACCTTAACCGTCTATGACTTGCCTGATCTGGCCGACATTTCCGACACTTCGGGAATGAAGGGAGAACTGTTCACCCTGGAGCTCGCCGAGGCAACAGGCGGCAGACCTCCCCTCGAATACAGTGTGACCGGCCTTCCGAGCGGGCTCGAATTCATTACAACCACGCGTGTTATCACTGGGACGCCGACCCAGGTGGAGGTGGGCAATGTTACCTACAAGGTCGTTGACCAAGACGACGATCAGGACACTGTCACCTTCACGATAACGGTTACTGACCTGAGCGAAAACCTGGGGGGCAACTACAACAACAATAACAACAATAGCAACATCGGCAACAACAACGGAGGCACGATTACCGCACCAGCCCTCACCCTGACCGATACGTCCGGTTTCGCTCTCAAGGTAGGACAGCAGTTCACGCAGCAACTTCCTGCCGCCAACGGAGGGACCCCGCCCTACCAATACGCTGTCACCGCCCTGCCTCCCGGATTGACCTTCAATAGAGGGTCCCACACCTTGTCCGGCACACCGACGACACCTGGCGCGACGAACATCACATATTGGGTAACGGATGCAAACAGCAACAGGGCCAGCGATGACTTTACAATTACAGTGAACGCTGCCCCACTGTCCCTGGGGGATACCATAGGATTCTCCGCGACAGTCGGCGAGCCGTTCACGCAGCAACTGCCTGCTGCCACCGGAGGTTCCTCGCCTTACGCCTATGGCGTAACCACGCTCCCGGCCGGTCTGACCTTTGAACACGCGACGCGCACCATCACAGGGACGCCCTCAGTGGCGGAGACACGAGTCGTAACCTACAGCGTGTCCGATGGCAACCGGACCTCCGCCCATGATGCCTTCACCATCACCGTGAACGAGGCCCTGACCCCGCAACCGGAAGGGACTGAGGGCAACACCGGCAACACGCAGGGCTCTTTGCAGCTGACGCTGGTTGGAGCCAAGGAATTCAACGCAAGGGTTGGCGTTCTGTACACACAGCAGCTGCCCGCGGCCACCGGTGGATCGTCACCCTACGCCTACGGCGTCAACGTCCTCCCCGCCGGCCTCAGATTCGAGCACGCGACCCGCACGATCACCGGAACGCCGACGACCGCTGAGACGAAAGTCGTAACCTACTCTGTCACCGACGGAGCGCAAGCTCGAGCGAGTGATACGTTCACGATCACGGTCGGGGAAGCGCAAGGCGGCCCCCCTGGCCAGCCTGGTGGCGGCGGCAATCAGGGCGGTAGAGGCCCAGGCGGAACGCCCGGAGGCAGCAACCAGGGTGGCAATAACCAGGGTGGCAATAACCAAGGCGGCAACAACCAGGGAGGGGGAAATCAAGGCGGCGGCGGTGGCGGCGGCAACCAGGGCGGCAAGAAAAATTCAGGAAGCTCAGGCAACCAGCAGAAATACGTGCCGCCGTCATCCTATTCGCCGCCCTCTCAGCAACATTGGTCGCCCTCACACACCCCGGTGGCGGTAACCTTGCCGCAGTGGCTGAACGTACGCAGAGGGCCGGGAATCGACTATGAGATAATCACCTCGGTTCCTGAAGGCACTCGTGGGAATATCTACGGCCGCGACGCGGCCGACAACTGGTTCCAGGTTCAGATCAATGAGGTATCCGATCTGTCATGGGTCTGCCAGGACCTTACCAGGGTCGAAGGCTCACTGGATAACGTTCGACTTCTGGCGCAATGGGAAATCGATCTCATTCCGAAGTCTTCCGACGGCCCCCTGGCAACCACAACGCCCGCGATCCTAAATGTACGCGCCGGGCCGGGACTTGACTACGAAATTCTGACAACTGTCCCCAAGGGGACGGAGGCCGCGATCATAGGCATCGGACCAAACGCCCAATGGTACATGGTCACGCTGGAGGCGCTGAACAGACCGGCCTGGATCTACGCAGGTCTGACAACGTTGACAGGCTTCCTAGGAGGCGTCAAGCAGTACACCTTGGCCGAAGTGAACGGATACACCTACACGGAGGCGGATGGAACCGACACATGCGGCGCCAATCCGGTTGCCATCACCATTCCCGCCATCATGAACGTTCGCAACGGCCCGGGTCTCAGCTACGACATAGTCACCACAGTCGTCAAAGGTACAAGGGCAGACATCATCGGCATCGGTCCCCTGGACGAGTGGTTCCTGGTCCGGCTGGACAAACTTGACGAACCGGCCTGGCTCTACCGCGGCCTGACGACCGTCGTCGGCTCGCTCGCCGGTGTCAGGCGGATCGATTCGTGGCAGGACGGGCAGCCCAACGTCGTCACCGATGCCGAGCGGCCGAATGCGGTTACCTATCCTTCGCTCGTCAATATCCGAGTCGGCCCCGGCCTGACCTACCCAGTCCTCAAAACAGTCAGGCAGGGGACCAGGGCTTCAATAATAGGACTCAGTCCGGACGCGAACTGGTATCTGGTCGAGATCGACGGCATGAGCCAGCTGGGTTGGATTCGCGAGGACCTTACCGTTCTGGTCGGAAATCTCAACAATGTGAAGCGCATCACCGCCGCCGAATTAGCCATGCTGCCCGTCGCCATCGTCGACACGCCCAAACTCAATGTGCGGACCGGTCCGGGTCTTGGCTACCGTCTCGTGACGACGATTCCGGAGGGAACCTGGGTTCAGATAATCGGCGTCAACGCCAGAGCCGACTGGTACCAGGTAAAGATGCGCGGCGTAACCGGTCAGACCTGGGTCTACCGCGACCTTACGAATCTTGCCGGTCTGCTTGCCGGCGTCACGCAGATCTCCTCAAGCACCGTAGCCGCCGAATACGACCCGACCCTGCATGCGACCACGATACTGGAGGCAGCCTCCACGGTGGAGTCGTCCTCTCCGCAGCAGATCGCAGTGAACGCAATAACGGTAGATCTGTCGCTGCCGGCCGATGGCAACATCAATCTCGAAGTCAGCTGGACGGATGCAGAGTTCTGTTCGGAGGCCCACAATCTCTACTACCGGTCCGGCATCGCCTCAACCACCTACTTCTCACTGGAAAACGCGGTCATCGCAACCGCCTCCAACTCGAAGAGCCTGAGCTTCCTCACCTTGCCGGACAGAAGTCTGATCTCTGCCTGGTGCGGGACGCATAGCAACGGTCGGCAAATCGCCGAAGTCCGGATAGACGCGAGTGAGGAAGGCATATACAGTTCATTACCGTCACAGCCGGAGACAGGCACGGTAGCCGCCGTACCTTAGGCGGCTTCCCCTTGCAGACCTACCGGCCAGGACAATTGCGCCAAAACTGGCGCGTGAACCCAAAGCCACCTACCTGGGCACCAGGAGCCTGGCCCGGCTCGACCCGCGGTCCCCGCCAACTGCAGGCGGGGACCGCAACCATCTGAACTCTCGATCAACGCCTCTTTACTTGATCCGCCAGTCGAGACGAAGCAAGGAACCAGCGCCCGCTGTTTTCCACCAAACAGCTGGTACACCGGAACATGTAGGGCCGTACCGGCAATGTCGAGTAACGCCATGTCAATGGCCGACATCGCGGCGGTCAACCCGCGCCCGCCTTCGAAATCCTGGCGGCAGTACATCTCCTGCTACAGCGCCCCAAAAACAGCCGATCTCGCCCAATCAGAACGTCCCTATACTGCTTTGCGGCGCCTTTCACAGCCAGATCGCGGCCTGACAAGCCCGCCTCTCGCAAGGGAAGTGGCGGAAGACCCGAAAAATCCCCAAGGGCCGGCGAAGTTGACACACTTCGTCCGGGGCCGCCCTGTCAATTGTCCCACCCTCGGTTCTAGTTGACCCGGCGCTCCTGAACGGACGAACAATGCAAGCTGGGCAATTCCCACACGCACAGTCTACGCATAGGTATCGTCTGCTTCCGGTAGGTATCAAGTTTCGTCGAACAGTGCGCTCCAAAAGGAGGAATTCTCGCAACCTTTGTTTGGGCCGAATTACTCTGGTAGACGCCCCATTCTGGCCGCATGACCAACGGCGCGATATGGTCACTTTACCGCGGCTGAAAAAAATGCTCAACCGCTTGACACGGCCAATGGGGATAACATAAATTTTCACTGAGGATCGTGCGACATGTTTCAATTGTGAGCTGGAAAAAGGGTGAGTTGTGGCCCGAATTATGCAAAGTACAGAGGCCATGCAAAGGCGCAAGGAGTTTCTGATCGGGTCCCTGATCGGCCTCTGCATAATGCTGCTTGCATTGCTCGCCGTCGTCGTGTCGCCGCGGCCCCAGGCCGCCTTGGCACAAGATTCCCCGCGTGTTGTGATTTCCGTAGGCGACCACACGATGATTCAGGGACAAAGGACCTACGTCCATGCCTCATTCCACAACATGCCTAAGGATCCCAATGACGCAGGCGAATTCGGCAATATCTCCTTCCGGTACTATGTTGAACGTAACTCAGACGACTCCTGGGTCAACGCGGACAGCTGCGCAGAGGACTTGGTCGGCGGTGACCTATACATCACCACATGGTGGAGAACCCCCTGGAACCACGGGGGATCCGACAACTTTGCCCTTACCACGACTTGCCCCGTCGGCAGCTACAGATTCCGTGTAAGCGTTACAAACAGGGACGACAATACCGAGCTTGTCTCCGGCACACATGACTTTACAGTTAGCTTAGGCCCCTCTGTGACTATCGACATGCCGTCTGGCCCCCATTACCGCGGCACGTCGATCAATCCAACCATCAGTTTCAACAACCTCGTCCAAGGCGCTGACTACACCTACCAGGCCTACTTGATGGCTAGAAATCCCGCCAACTTTGCCGAGATCTGCGAAGGAACGGGACTGGAAAGAAATAACACTTTCACAATAACCGGCGCCTCCGGAAACCCAATACAAAAGACGGTCACCGTTACCAACAGTTGCCCGACAAATGAATACACACTTCGGGTCAGTCTTAAGGACTCTGACGACCGGAAGCGAGGAGAAAACAGCGCCGATTTCGAAATCACTACCGACCCCAATGCCACCCCGTCCGTAAGTGTCAGTATGTCCGAGTCGTCTCCAGTTGCTCCCGGTACCGAGTTCTACATCACATTTAATTTCTACGATATACAACCTGGCACCCGGACTCAGTCTCGCGACACCATGTTTGACACGTCCACAAATCAGCCGGTAGGTCGTATGGACTGCGGCGGTAGTGGGGTAGGGTGGGGGCAGGATGTCGGTGGATCTTTCACCAGCAATCCCTATGTAAATCTCATAACAATACCCTCCGACTGTCCAGCCGGCAACTATAGAATAGTAAGCGAAAAAGAAGACCCATCAGGCAATGACATCATTTCCGGCTCGATTGACTTCATTATCGGTGATCCCGATCTGACCCCTACTGCGCCAAGCGTTCCCGGTTACACGGCGAAGCAGAATACGCCATTCACCCAGCAACTGCCTGAAGGGAGCGGCGGTGACGGAACACTAACCTACACAGCAACGCCGCTGCCCGCAGGTCTGAGCTTCATTGCCACAACTCGCACGATTACGGGCACACCCTCAGGCACAGGATCAACTACGGTCCGATACACGGTCACCGACAGTGACGGCGACTCGGATTCCGTTGACTTCGACATCACGGTAAATGCTGATCTGACACCCACTGCCCCAAGCATTCCCGGCTATACCGCGAAACAAAATACGCTATTCACCCAGCAGCTGCCTGAAGGGAGCGGCGGGGACGGAGCGCTATCTTACACAGCAACGGGTCTGCCCACAGGTCTGACCTTCATTACCACAACTCGCACGATTACGGGCACGCCCTCAGGCACCGGAGTATCTCCTGTTCGGTATACGGTCACCGATAGCGACGGCGACTTCAATTACGTTGATTTCAACATCACTGTTGACGCTGACCTGAAACCAACCCTCCCCACCATTTCGGGGTATACGATTAAGGTAGGAGTTCAGTTCACCCAGCAACTGCCCGCAGGTAGCGGCGGCGACGCACCACTGTCGTACGCAGCAATGAATCTGCCCGCAGGTCTGAGCTTCATAACCACAACGCGCACGATTACGGGTACGCCGGCGGGCACCGGGTCGTCTACTGTCCAATACAAGGTCACCGACAGCGATGGCGACTCACATTCCGTTGACTTCAACATCACGGTTAGTCCTGACCTGACGCCTACGGCGCCAAGCATTTCCGGCTATACGGCGAAACAAAATGCGCCATTCACCCAGCAGCTGCCTGAAGGGAGCGGTGGAGACGCACCACTGTCGTACGATGCAACGCCGCTGCCCGCAGGTCTGAGCTTCATTACCTCAACACGGACGATCGCAGGCACGCCGACAGGCACAGGACCAACCTCGGTCCGATATACGGTCACCGACAGCGACGGCGACTCGGCTCACGTTGACTTCGACATCACAGTTGATCCCGATCTGGCGCCTACTGCCCCAAGCATTACCGGCTATAACGCGAAACAAAATTCGCCGTTCAGCCAGCAGCTGCCTGAAGGGACCGGTGGAGACGCACCACTGTCGTACGATGCAACGCCGCTGCCCGCGGGTCTGAGCTTCATTACCACAACGCGCACGATTGCGGGCACGCCAACTGAGACAGGAGCAACCTCTGTCCAATACACGGTCACCGACAGCGACGGCGACTCGAATACCGTAGATTTCAACATCACTGTTGATCCTGATCTGAGGCCTACTGCGCCAAGCGTTCGCGATTATACGGCGAAACAAAATTCGCTATTCACGGAGCAGCTGCCAGTGGGAGGCGATGGAGACGGACCACTATCGTACGCAGCAACCGGGCTGCCCGACGGTCTGAGCTTCATTACCACAACCCGCACAATAACGGGCACACCAACAGGCACAGGTCAATCTACAGTCCATTACACGGTCACCGATAGTGACGGCGACTCTGCTTCCGTTGACTTCAAAATCACAGTCGCAGCCGATCTCATGCCCACACTGGGGACCATATCCGATACCCACGCCAAGCTGACAAAACTGTTTACGCTTCAGTTGCCGGCAGGCAGCGACGGCGACGGCGTCTTGGACTACGATGCAACTAACCTGCCCCCTGGTCTTTCCTTCATCACTTCTACTCGCACAATTACAGGTACACCCACTAACGCGGGCAAATACCTGGTCACATACACAGCAACCGATGAGGACGGAGATGTCGCGACGCAGACCTTCTACATCGAAGCATTTGCAATGCCGTCGTTGCAAGCGGTGCAAGACTCCATGGCACCGAAGGATGAAGTATTCACACTTGAGCTGACCGCAGTCTCAGGTGGAAGGGGACCGTTCGAATATGAAGCGACCCCTCTGCCGACGGGCCTGGAATTTGTGACATCCACGCTAAAGATAACGGGAACGCCGACGGAGATTCAAGAGGTCGACGTCGCATACTCAGTAGAGGACGCTGACGGCGACACCGCGAGCCGGCAGTTCAAGATCTCAGTCAGTGAGGGAGACACTAATCCTGCATTCCCCTACGAGATCCAGGACTACGATCTGCGGGTGGGCAGTCCTTTTGCGGTGACGCTGCCCAGCGCGACTGGAGGGAATGCCCCCTATACCTATACGATTTCAGGGCATCCCGACACGCTCACATTCAATACTGAGACGCGTAGACTCTCTGGCACGCCCAGCGCAAGCCAGACGGGCCAGCACCAGGTTACCTACACCGCAACAGACCGCGATGGCGATCCTGTGTCGCAGACATTCAATCTGAATATCGCGGCAGACAACCAGCCCTCGGAACCGTCCATAGGCGACATGCACTTTAAGGTCGGCTACCTCCTGTGGACGAAGTTGCCGGAAGCCACGGGTGGAGACCCACCCTATACCTATACGATCACGACTCTGCCGTCCGGAATGATTTTCGACCGCAACACGCGAGTCTTGTCTGGCAGGCCGGACGCGGTCGGCGCAACAGAGGTCACATACACAGTTTTTGACGAGGACAGCGACTCCGCGGCTGAAGTTCTTACGATCCACGTCTATGCGCTGCCTGAACTGGCCGACATCTCCGATACGTCTGGAATGAAGGGGGAACTGTTCACCCTCGAGCTTGCCGAGGCAACAGGCGGCAGACCTCCCCTCATATACAGCGTGACGGGTCTGCCTGAAGGGCTCGACTTCATAACAGCGACGCGCTTTATCACTGGGACGCCAACCCAGGTGGAGGTGGGCAATGTTACCTACAAGGTCGTTGACCAAGACGACGATCAGGACACTGTCACTTTCAAGATTACCGTGACTGACCTGAGCGAAAACCTGGGTGACATCAACAACAACAACAATAACAACAATAATAACAACGGCAACAATAATGGAGGCACCCAAAACCCACCAGCCCTCACCCTGACCGACACGTCCGGTTTCACCCTCAGGGTAGGAGAGCAATTTACGCAGCAACTACCGGGGGCTAACGGAGGAACCCCGCCCTACCAATACGCTGTCACCGCCCTGCCGGCCGGATTGACCTTCAATAGAGGGTCCCACACCTTGTCCGGCAAACCGACAGCACCAGGCACGACGAACATCACATACTCCGTCACGGATGCAAACGGCAACAGGGCCAGCGATGACTTTACAATTACAGTGAACGCTGCCCCACTGTCACTGGGCGACACGACAGGATTCTCCGCCACAGTCGGCGTGCGGTTCACCCAGCAACTGCCTGCTGCCACCGGAGGCACCTCCCCTTACGCCTACGGAGTCACCACCCTACCGGAAGGACTGACTTTCGAACACGCGACGCGCACCATCACAGGGACGCCCTCAGTGGCGGAGACACGAGTCGTAACCTACAGCGTGTCCGACGGCAACCGGAACTCTGCCCATGATGCCTTCACCATCACCGTGAACGAGGCCCTGACCACGCAACCGGAAGGGACTGAGGGCAACAACGGCAACACCCAGGGCTCCTTGCAGTTGACACTGGTTGGAGCCAAGGAATTCAACGCAACGGTTGGCGTACTGTACACGCAGCAGCTGCCCGCGGCCACCGGCGGATCGTCACCCTACGCCTACGGCGTCAACGTCCTCCCCGCCGGTCTCAGATTCGAGCACGCGACCCGCACAATCACCGGTACGCCGACGACCGCAGAAACCGCAGTCGTCACATACTCCGTTACCGACGGAACGCGAACATCCGCCAGCGACACGTTCACCATCACCGTCACCGCTTCCCCCAACGGCCAACCGGGCGGGATAGGGGGCGCCAACAACCAGAACCCGTTACAACTGTCACTGGGCCAGACCAAAGAGTTCACGGCCACAGTGGGGACACTGTTCACGCAGCAACTCCCCGCCGCCAGCGGAGGATCGTCGCCGTACGCATATGGGGTAACGACCCTTCCGGCCGGCCTGAACTTCCTCCTCGCGACCCGCACGATCACCGGAACGCCGACGACCGCTGAGACGAAAGTCGTAACCTACTCTGTCACCGACGGAGCGCAAGCTCGAGCGAGTGATACGTTCACGATCACGGTCGGGGAAGCGCAAGGCGGCCCCCCTGGCCAGCCTGGTGGCGGCGGCAATCAGGGCGGTAGAGGCCCAGGCGGAACGCCCGGAGGCAGCAACCAGGGTGGCAATAACCAGGGTGGCAATAACCAAGGCGGCAACAACCAGGGAGGGGGAAATCAAGGCGGCGGCGGTGGCGGCGGCAACCAGGGCGGCAAGAAAAATTCAGGAAGCTCAGGCAACCAGCAGAAATACGTGCCGCCGTCATCCTATTCGCCGCCCTCTCAGCAACATTGGTCGCCCTCACACACCCCGGTGGCGGTAACCTTGCCGCAGTGGCTGAACGTACGCAGAGGGCCGGGAATCGACTATGAGATAATCACCTCGGTTCCTGAAGGCACTCGTGGGAATATCTACGGCCGCGACGCGGCCGACAACTGGTTCCAGGTTCAGATCAATGAGGTATCCGATCTGTCATGGGTCTGCCAGGACCTTACCAGGGTCGAAGGCTCACTGGATAACGTTCGACTTCTGGCGCAATGGGAAATCGATCTCATTCCGAAGTCTTCCGACGGCCCCCTGGCAACCACAACGCCCGCGATCCTAAATGTACGCGCCGGGCCGGGACTTGACTACGAAATTCTGACAACTGTCCCCAAGGGGACGGAGGCCGCGATCATAGGCATCGGACCAAACGCCCAATGGTACATGGTCACGCTGGAGGCGCTGAACAGACCGGCCTGGATCTACGCAGGTCTGACAACGTTGACAGGCTTCCTAGGAGGCGTCAAGCAGTACACCTTGGCCGAAGTGAACGGATACACCTACACGGAGGCGGATGGAACCGACACATGCGGCGCCAATCCGGTTGCCATCACCATTCCCGCCATCATGAACGTTCGCAACGGCCCGGGTCTCAGCTACGACATAGTCACCACAGTCGTCAAAGGTACAAGGGCAGACATCATCGGCATCGGTCCCCTGGACGAGTGGTTCCTGGTCCGGCTGGACAAACTTGACGAACCGGCCTGGCTCTACCGCGGCCTGACGACCGTCGTCGGCTCGCTCGCCGGTGTCAGGCGGATCGATTCGTGGCAGGACGGGCAGCCCAACGTCGTCACCGATGCCGAGCGGCCGAATGCGGTTACCTATCCTTCGCTCGTCAATATCCGAGTCGGCCCCGGCCTGACCTACCCAGTCCTCAAAACAGTCAGGCAGGGGACCAGGGCTTCAATAATAGGACTCAGTCCGGACGCGAACTGGTATCTGGTCGAGATCGACGGCATGAGCCAGCTGGGTTGGATTCGCGAGGACCTTACCGTTCTGGTCGGAAATCTCAACAATGTGAAGCGCATCACCGCCGCCGAATTAGCCATGCTGCCCGTCGCCATCGTCGACACGCCCAAACTCAATGTGCGGACCGGTCCGGGTCTTGGCTACCGTCTCGTGACGACGATTCCGGAGGGAACCTGGGTTCAGATAATCGGCGTCAACGCCAGAGCCGACTGGTACCAGGTAAAGATGCGCGGCGTAACCGGTCAGACCTGGGTCTACCGCGACCTTACGAATCTTGCCGGTCTGCTTGCCGGCGTCACGCAGATCTCCTCAAGCACTGTGGCGGCCGAATACGACCCGGCTTTGCATGCGACAACAATACTTGAGGCAGCATCCACGGTGGAGTCGTCCTCTCCACAGCAGCTCGCGGTGAACGCAATAACGGTTGATCTGTCGCTTCCGGCGAATGGCAACATCAATCTCAAAGTCAGCTGGACGGATGCAGAGTTCTGTTCGGAGGTCCATAATCTCTACTACCGATCCGGCGCCGGCTCTACAACCTACTTCTCACTGGAGAACGCGGTCATCGCAACCGCCTCGAACTCGAAGAGCCTGAGCTTCCTCACCTTGCCCGACAGAAGTCTGATCTCTGCCTGGTGCGGGACGCACAGCAACGGTCGGCAAATCGCCGAAGTCCACATCAACGCGAATGAGGAAGGCATATACAGTTCATTACCGTCACAGCCGGAGTCAGGCACGGTAGCCGCCGTACCTTAGACGGCTTCCCCTTGCTGATCTACCGGCCAGGACAATTGCGCCAAAACTGGCGCGTGAACCCAAAGCCACCTACCTGGGCACCAGGAGCCTGGCCCGGCTCGACTTGCGGCCCCCGCCAACCGCTGGCGGGGGCCGCTGTTTTGCCACCAGTTTCATGTTGAGATGAGCGATCTATCGGGGATTTCACGGAAGAAAGTAAGGCCCGTAACCCGCCTCGCAACCTATTGTGGTAACTTAGGCAGAGCCTGAAGACAAACCAATAGGGACAGCTGGCCACGTCGCCGTCATGTTGGCAAGCGGCGCCTATACCGAGCGCAAAGCTATGCAGTGCACTGCCTGCCGTTGCTTTGGTGAGCCCATCCTCGCTCTCATCTATTCCTCCTCAAGACGCGTCCCTTCTGCTACGTCGGTATCGCTCTCAAAGTCGAGTCGGTAGCCGTCCGGGTCGGTCAGCGAGGTGAGCCACATTCCGTTGCTGACAAAAGGCAGCGAAGCATCTAGACCCATCGCCTTGAACCGCTTGTAGAGCTGCAAAGCATCTTCACAGATGAAAACGGTGGTAACGCCCTCCCCAACCTTCCCGGACGGGCTCCACGAATCATGTCCCGAAGTAGGGAACTGTTGCAGCATCAGCGCGGCTTCTCCCAGGGTAAGCCAGCACCAACGCAGCTGACCGTCAGGCTCCCACTTTTGACCTATTTCGCATCCCAAACCGTCCACGTAGAACTGGATCGACGCTTTCATGTCAGAGACTTTGAAAAAGGGTACGGCCTGTTTTATGTTCATCTGTATAAGAATCTCCGCTTTCTCTGAAGCTTGTTACTGAAAGAACTCTCTCTGCCTTCCAAAACCGGCCTTTCGCCCCCGGTCCAGCGAAATTACCAGTTCGTGAGCGATCCATCGCGGCGCCGCAGATGGGGAGCCTCCCAGAAACGGAACTCTTCCCCCTTTGCCCGTTCCTCATTGAACTCCACGCCAAGCCCCGGACCGTCCGGCACGACGTAGTAATACCCGTCCAGTTCCGGCTGCGCAGGGAACCAGTCTTCGTCGTAGAACCCGCCTTCCTCCGTCGGCGAGACGCGCACCTCCAGCCAGGCGAAATTCGGTACGGCCGCGGCCAGGTGTACTGTCGCCGCGCTGCAAATCGGACCAAGCGGATTGTGCGGCATCAGGTCTATGTAATGTGCCTCCGCCATCGCCGCCACCTTGACCGCCTCGGTCAGACCGCCCACATTGCAGACATCGATGCGCGCGAACTGCGTTATGCCCCGCTCAATGTAGGGCAGGAACTGCCACTTGCTCGAGAACTCCTCGCCAATCGCAAAGGGAACGTCGGTCATGCTTCGCAGCGCTTCGTAGGCCTCGGGCGTCTCGTCCCGAATCGGCTCCTCGAGAAAATCCAGCGTGCCCGAAGGCATCCGCTGGCAGAACGACGCCGCCTCGGCCACACTCAACCGGTGGTGATAGTCGATGCCCATCACCGGTTCAGGCCCGATCGCCTCCCGCACGGCAGTTAGCCACTGCGCCGTAATGCCCAGAGATTCCCGCGGTTCGAAAATATAGTCCGGTTCTCCCTCATCCCTGGCGGCGCTGCGCCCGGCCCTGATTGCGGGCCAACCCAGGTCCACAAGCATCTGTACATTTTCAATCAACGCCTCTTTGCTTGCTCCTCCCGTCGAGGCAAAGCAAGGAACCAGCTCCCGCTGTTTCCCTCCTAACAACTGGTATACAGGAACATTGAGCGCTTTGCCCGCAATATCGTACAGCGCAATATCTATGGCCGAAATCGCCGCGGTCAGCACGCGCCCGCCTTCGAAGTACTGACTGCGGTACATCTCCTGCCACAACGCCCCCATCTGCAGCGGATCGCGCCCGATTAGAAACTCCCGGTAATGATTCACCGCGCCCGTCACAGCCAGCTCGCGGCCGGACAAGCCCGCCTCTCCCCAACCGTGCAAACCCTCGTCAGTTTCCACCTTGACGATCATCTGATTCCGTTGGCCCACCCACGCGGGATAGGTCTTTATGTCGGTTATCTTCATGGCTTCTTCCTGTTATTCCCTGTCAACCTGGAAAGTAATGGCATAGGTACGCCCGAATCTGGTTCCTCGCCTCTGCCAACGAGAGGCTTCCCCTCGATCGGGCCTGCATTGGCAATTCGGATGCAAAACTGTTTGCCTGCGGAATCTGAGGCATGACATCACGGTACTCAGTGTCGACTAACCGTCAATAGCCGCCCTGAGTCCGCTCGCCTCCTCATCTGATAGTGCCCGGCTGCCCGCGTCGGCGTTCGTTCGCGCCTGCTCAGGTGACTTCGCACCGGGAATCGACACCGATACGGCCGGATGGCTGAAAGTATAGCGGATTGCGGCCTGTACCATCTCCCCGCCGGGTGCGACCACCTCGCTGAGACGCCCGACCTGTGCTGCACGCGCCTCGAACTGGTCTTGCTGAGAACCCCCTACGTTCCAGCTCGCCCGAACAGTATCTGTGAACACCGCACCTTTCGTGTAGCGGCCCGAGAGCAGACCCTTAGCCAGCGGGCCCCGTACCATCACCGCGATGCCATGCTCCTGGCAGTAGGGCAGAAACGCCTCTTCAGGCTCGCGGTTGAGGAGCGAGTAGTCAACCTGGACAACACTGCAGGTTCCTTCACGGTTGAACCGTTTGAGCACATCCAGGTCGTTGGTCGAGATTCCATAGACCCGCAGGCAGCCCTCCTTCTTCAACGCCTCAAACCCCTCCAAATAGACCGTCGGATCATCGAGGTTGCCTTTATGGCAAAGTATCACGTCCACCCAATCGGTACGCAGCCGCCCCAAAATGGCGTGGCCCGAGATCCGGATCGAATCAACACTGTTCTTGGGAATCTCACCGCCGGTACGCTGCGCCCAGTTGCCAATCTTGCTGACAAGGATGACATTGTGGCGGATCCCACTGAGCGCGTGACCGACTCGAATCTCAGAGAGGCCGTTGGGGATGCCGTAGGACTCCGCTACGTCGAACAGAGTCATTCCCGCGTCGTAGGCCGCCCGCACGGTCGTCCAGGCCGTGGCTTCATCGATATCGCCCCACTGATTGCCAATGTTCCACGCGCCCAGCCCGACAGCAGAAACGGGCCAACCGAGCTTTCCGAAGCTCTTGGTAAGCATGTTCGTTACTCCTTATTCCGATGCAACTAAAGCATGGGTTGCGAGTCAAGAGTTGTCATTCTGACCCGCGAATTGTCTTTCATCGGACAGAATAACGCAAAGGCAAACGAGGCGCGAGAATCTATCTCTATACTCTTATCCTTGAAACGCGCAGAGCCTTCCGCGACTGAACGAATGCAAAGGCACAGTCCTACCCAAAAATATTTGCAATTTGAAAAAATATGAGGAATCATGTTGACTAACGCAAAATAATTTGCTAATCTGCGTGATATAGGAGAATCAAGCCGATGCGAAAAGTGCTGGAAGAGTGCCCCGCCTGCGGTGGAGGCGTAGAAGTTACAAGATTGTCTTGCACGCTCTGCGAAACAGAAGTAACAGGGCGCTTTGTACCGTGCCGTTTCTGCCAGCTGACCCCGGATACTGCACTGTTCCTGGAGGTCTTTGTCAAGAATCGCGGCAATGTAAAAGAAATGGAAAGAGAACTAGGCATTTCATATTGGACCATTCGCAATCGCATTGATGACCTCATCACCGACCTCGGCTTCGAAGCCAAAGTGAAAGACAACCTCGCCAGCCAAAGACAGGAAATCCTTGCAAAAGTCCATCGCGGTGAACTCACGGCAGGCGAAGCGGCGGAGCTCTTAAGCCACCTTCAATGACGATGAATATTCAAGCCGCGCGCTGAATGCGGCAGCCCTACTCTTACGCAGCGTCCCACCGGGGCGCCTCAAATGCAGCCGAGTCCCTTACACAAGATACAAGGAGTTGGAGCGATGGCCCAGGAACACATGACCGTCCTGAAAATGCTCGAAGATGGGAAGATCACGATAGAGGAAGCGACAGCACTGCTGGACGCGATTGAGAAGCCGGACCCGAAAGAAGAGCCACCGGCTGTAGAGCCGCAGCCTGCGCCACCGTCAGAAACACTTGCACCTGACCCCACTCCAGCCGCCGCAACAAAAAGTGACTCTCTTGACATTGATCTGGGCAAGATGACGGAAATGAAAATTCACGGCGTAACCCCTGAATTCGTCGAAGAGATGCGCGCGCTCGAAATCCCAGGCCTTTCCACTGATGAGCTCGTACAGATGCGCATCCACGGCGTGACGCCTGCGTTTGTCCGGGATGTTCGGGCCGCAGGCCTCGACCCTTCCCTGGACCAACTGGTCCAGATGCGCATCCACGGCGTAACGCCTGAAATCCTGCGGGAATTCCAATCGGTGGGACTCGAAGATCTGGAAGTCGCTACACTGTTGCAGCTTCGAATCCACGGCGTGGTGCCTGAAATGTTCGGTCAGTTCGAGGCGTTGGGCCTGGAAGAGCTCACCTTGGAAAACCTCATCGCATTTCGGATCCATGGAGTGACGCCGGATTACGTCCAGGAGATCCAGTCGCTGGGATACATCGACATGGATTCCGGCAAGTTGGTCGAAATGCGGATCCACGGCGTCACGCCGGAATTCATACGTCAGATGCAATCCCTCGGTCTACAAGAACTAACTTTGGACCGGCTCATTGAAATGCGGATCCATGGTGTAGACGCCGACTACCTCAGAAAGATGAACAAACTCGCGTAAGACGCCTCGGGACGCCTGAATTTTCTGCATCTGGGCAATGCTTTGAGTGCGCCGGCCGACAGAATGTGCCCTAACACTGGCGATCGCATACAGTCACTTTCCCTGCCCCAGTGCGATTAAGTCGCCATCGCCCCACCTGATCTGCCCTGTACCTGCCCTGCGATCTTCCTGTTTTGACAACGGACCTCCAATGAAGTCAAATTGAGTTGATCCCCTACGGGACCGACAACAACCCACTACGCGCCTGTATTCAACTATGCCTACCCAGCCCAACATCCTCGTCATCCTCACCGACCAGCAGACGCAAGCAGCTATCGGCGCACACGGCAATCCCCGCCTGAACACGCCCAATATGGACTCGCTCGTCCGTGGCGGACTAACTTTTCTGAACTCCTACTGCGCCGCCCCCGTCTGCGGGCCCTCCAGAGGCAGCCTCCTCTCCGGAAGGTTGCCCCACAGGACCGGAGTGGAGGTTAACGGGCCTGCAGTCGAGCCTGACATTACTACACTGGGCCAGCACTTTCGCCAGGCCGGTTACCGACCGTACTATGCCGGCAAGCTCCATCTGGGGCCCGCGCCCAAGCAAGGCGTTGAGGAAGTCAGTGGCCGTCAGGGCTTTGAATTCCTCTGCGACGAATACCCCGAAGGAATACCCCGTCAACTGGGAACCGACACTGATCCGTTTTGGACCGACCATGCCGTGGAATTCCTGCGCAGTCAGGGAACGCAAGATTCCGGGGCCGACGAGCCCTTCCTGCTGGTGGCCTCGCTCCACAATCCGCACGACATCTGCTATTGGGTGATGGAGTGGCATCACATTGTTGATGTCCCTTCAGACTGCGACCTGCCCCCGCTGCCGTCTAACTTCCAACCAATCCCGGTCGAGCCGGAGTTTGTCGGCCTCTGCCGCCATCGCACCGAGTACGGTCCCGAGATGAGTTGGACCCACGACTGGGACGAGACCGACTGGCGTAGATACCTGTACGTTTACGAACGCTTGACCGAACGCGTCGACCAGCAGATTGGCAGATTGCTTAGCGCCCTGGAAGAAAGTGGCCTCGCAGACGACACATTGGTCGTTTTGACAAGCGATCATGGCGAAGGTGTGGCCGCCCACAAGTGGGTCACAAAACTGATGCTGTGGGAGGAAATTGTCAGAGTGCCCTTCGTGATAAGCTTTCCAGGCGTCGTTCCTGCCGGCCGCGTGGACAGCACGCATCTGGTCTCAGGCCTGGACCTCCTTCCAACACTCTGCGACTATGCAATCATTGAGGCCCCGGCAGGAATCGACGGCCAAAGCCTCCGTCCCGTGATCGAGAATCCCGACCTGCCGGGAAGAACCAGCGTAGTAACGGAGCTGCAGGCCTTCATGGACGATGAAACCAAAAAGGGCCGCATGATCCGCACGGCCCGCTACAAATATATCGCCTTTTCGCACGGCCAGCGCCCGGAAATGCTCTTCGATCTTGAGACAGACCCTGGCGAGACAAAGAACCTCGCTAATCTCGCCTCCTATCGAGAGGTCCTGGCCGAGCACCGCCAGCTTCTGAGGGAGGAAGTCGACGGGACCGCGGATCCCTTCGTCCTGCCTGCATAAAAATTGGCGAGGACAGCCTCCGTCGGTACCCTTCTTACGAGTCCTCGCTCCGCCTCCGTGTCCAGAATGCCAGGTAGGGCGGGCTGACCGCCTTGAAATGCTCCCACGTTCCCGGTTCCGGATTCTCCTCCCACGTCGTGTGTTCGTCAAATGCCAGAATCTCGAATCCGCTCGAAACCAGGCTATTGATAAATGTCTTCATCGTATGCCGAAACTCCCTCGGCCCCGGTACATCCGCCTTGACCCCGTTCTCGTCCTCAACACCCCATGAGTCCGTACCGTAGATGGCGACAACGTCCACTTCTCCGTCAGCGTAAGTCGAGTTTGACGAATAGCCTCTCACCGGATCGTAATCGTCAGGGTTGTAAGTCTGCGTATAGGGATTGTGCCACTGCACGTGGTAGAGGCCGCCGCTCTTGAGTATTCGAGCCACGCCCGCAAAAACCGGCAGAACGTCCGGGACGAAGTTGATTGAAAATGGTTGGTAAACAATGTCGAAGGCATCATCCGCGAAGCGGGACAGATCGCGCATGTCGCCCTGCAAAAGGACCGGCGACAGCCCATAGTGTTCGGCCGCTCTCAGGTCTTGATCAAGCTGTTCGTCAGACAAGTCGAGGACCGTGATTTCGGCGCCCAGCAGACCCAACGCTGCCGACTGCTGTCCTCCCCCACCAGCCAGGACGAGCACCTTCTTGCCGACCACGTCTCCAAGCAGACCAGCCTCGTCAACTATTTCACGCGCCGCCGCCTCGTCAAGGTCCAATTTTGGTCGCGAGTAGAGGATCCCGGCGCGTACCAACCCATTCCAGCGTTCTCGATTGAAGCTAGACAGTTCATCCATATTTCAGTTCTTTCCTGGTGCCGTTTGTCTTCCGTAAAGTAGTCGTGTGTCTGCGATGGTTCCTGGCCAAGGCGCCGCGTCTCAGGCCTAGGTAGCTTGCCCCATCAGTTCCTGCCAGCACTGGTGCCGTATCGTCCGCTCCTTGTAGTGGTCGCTCTGGGAAACGCCGAGAGGGTTGCCGAATGCGAGAATATTGGCGGCATCCTGGGCCTTGTCGCGGGCGTTCCAATCGCGTGGACGGTTCAGAGCTTCGGGGTCATGGTTCCACGAAGGCGAACTGTTGGCACTTGTGCGGTTGAAGAGAAACTTGATCATATGCCGCTTGATGTTCGATCTGTTGCTCGCCGTACCGTGCCAAAGATCATAGTGCGTGATGGCGAAAGTCCCTGCCGGTACAGTCAATGGCACCTGGCCGCGAATATGGGTGTAGGTAGCCATTCTGTCGGTCGGCGCGTTGCGAAACTGCGTTCCGGGAACGATTACCGTCGGTCCCATATCCGCAGTGATGGTGTGGGGATAGTACAGCCCCAGCAAACGATCGATCGTCGTGCCGCGGTTGTTAGTACTGTCCTGGTGCCACTGCATGTCTCCCGACCCTGGCAGCTTGCAATGCCAGTGACGATGCGAATTCACACTATACTCCTCCCCAAGCAGGCTGATCAAAGCGCCGCGCACCTGCGGATAGTCCACGATCTGCCAAAGTTCCGGCACAGTTTCAGTGATCGCGTCGCCCGGGTTGGATGCCAGCGCGTCGAGCTGGGCCGCAATTCGCTCGTTCAAGCCCTCAGGTAGCTCCAATTCGACAACGTGGTAGCCGTTCACCAGGAAACGCGCCATGTCAACGTCTTTCAGCAGAAATTCAGCACTGTTCACGGAATCACCTCCATCTTCTGCAAAATGAACTCATAACCGACTACGTCCAGGTCTGTATCGCTGAACGGTGACTGCAAGTGCGGAAACTGAACAACCTGCCAGCCGTCGACAATGGCATCATGTACCGTCACGTACGGCCATTCAAACACGCCGCCGCTGATCTCGACTCTGAATCCCTTCACCGGTTCTATCAACGTGTACCCCAGTATCTCCGAAAACACACTGGGCGTACGCGCATGCAGATAAAGCAGTCGCTGGCGAGGCTGGGCTTGGTCATCCATCTGCGCTAAGTCCCCGTTTGGAAAGTGTAGCGGGCAATTCTCTGCCCGAATTATATGCCAAGCCCCACTCGCCTACAAGACTTCCGAAGGTAGGTGTGTATCCCAAAATGGGGGAGAACTTTCCTACACCTAAGGGGATGACCAACCTGGAGCCAGTTCGCAGCCCCGAGCAAGGCAAGCGCCCCCTACCTCTGACCACTGATCACTGAACACTGACCACTGCAGTTCTGTGCGGTCAGGCCTTCGGCCCTCCCTTGTGCGGGGGGATTCCCCCCGCAACGCCCCCCATCGTACGCCCGACCGCTGTGGACTATTGGGATTGTTGTGTCAGCCACTGGTGTTCGAACCCCCGCGCCGCCACTGTAGGGGCAGGCCTTGTGCCTGCCCAATGCCTCCCAACAAATGGCCGGCAAACATTTGCAGCCACCGCTGTCACGAGTCCCCCCTGACCATCTCCACCCTCAATTTGAACTGCGCCCAACAGGCGAATTGGTTTGACAGATGAGACTATCTCAACAGTAGTCCATGACTGCCTCACGAGAAGAATGGAAAGCGAAGAAGGGGCTCAGCAACGCCAGTTTCCGCTCAAAATCCACTTGACCGGCATCCTTCACAGACGGCAAGGCGACCTCGACGCAGCAACAAGCAAATATGATGCCTGCTCTCCTCTGGCATGCCCCATTCATCTCTTGCCTTCTCAACTCAAGGCAGATTCCAAAGTGTGGGTCCAAAAACGCTCGAATTACAGTAATTCGCACAGTTGCCGCCTTGTGGGCCCATTTTTGTGCTATAATGACGTCCGAACTGACGTGCTTCCCTCTGAACGCGTGAGGCCATTGTTCTAGCCTGTGCTTTCCTGTCGGTAAAGGCCGCCGTGGCTCCGTGAACTGGCCGATTGGCATAGCGCCGCCGTCCTTGGAAGACTTTGACAATACGTTTACAAGAAAATGCAAGCAAACCCTAGTTTTTTTGTCGACGCGACATAGGTAGACATTGGTAGACATTGGTAGACATGAGTCGACATGACGCGACCTGCCCCAGGCGGCCTGTACAGGAAATGTGCCGGTTCGCGTTGCGCCGTTTCGGCCTACTGCGACCCTATGTTGGCGCCCTCAGCGAGCAGCATCGACGTCCGGATAGCACTGCAGTCGAGATGACCCTGAGAAGCCATCACTCGTCGGAAGATAACTCGTAGCCAAAGACGCCCTGCTGAAACTCTGTAAATTGCCCAAAGGTTGAACGCCCACCATCAACCGGGAACGAAAGGGAAAAGTCTGCGAGGTCAGGAAAACCGCTCCCTGACTATGGCAAGACGGGCCCCCTCGACCCGAACCAACCCGACCTGGCCAGATATGAACAGCAAGCCGCCGGAGAAAAGGTACCCACCCGGGAAAGACAAAATTAAGGCCGCCAGAACTGGGTTGGAAACTCCCCCTTTGAGTTCCTCCCGCAGGCAATTCGGGCGTTCGAAACTTGGATGCGCTGGTTCCCTTACCTTTGAGCCGTGACTTCCTTCCAAATGGAGTAAGTAGGCCGCCTAAGGATTGCCCACAACTGAACCCGCATAGTCCGTAAGACAAGGCAAGCAATTGGGACCCGTTGACGTCTGACGCTATAGCGGTCCGCAGTAGCAAAGTGCGGCTGATCCCTGAAGAACTGCGCAGCTGCGAAATGAAAACTTGATAGGCCCCCGGTGTTCTCCGCGGCCCTCCCTGGCCCTTCGTGGACAAAAAGGTGTTCTCCGTGGTCCTCTGTGGCCCTCCGTGGACAGAGAAAGGTGTTCTTCGCGGCCCTTAGTGGCGCTTCGTGGACAAAGAAAGGTGTTCTTCGTGGCCCTCCGTGGCCCTCCGTGGACGAAAAAAGTGTTTTGCTCTGGCATATCCCTTATAAGTCAAACGTCAACATGCCCTGGTAACAGCGTCAAGAAACTGGGTCCCAGAAAAGATTTACCTCGGACCAAAGGAGACCTAAGGTGACCAATAGAGACCAAAAGAGACCAGGCGAGACCTGAACCACAGCCGGTACACCGATGGGAGGCCAGACCTCAAGATGCCAGCTGAACTGGCGCATCGCGCCTCGAGCCTTCCTTCTAAGGGAGAAATTGGCGTCCGACCCGCGAGCAGTCGGTCCCGGTACCATTAGGTCCGGCGTTGACGCCAGCGGCCCTAAGCGGTAAAATCGGCGTGTCATCAAAAAGCAGGAAATACAGTGCATTCAAAGCAGGAGAGCAGTGAATTATGACGCCGGATGCAAACGTCCCGCAGCAGCGGCCGGCTGGGTCCGCAAACGGACATAGCCCGGTGCAGAGAAATCAAACCTCGGCCCAACCCGTCAACGGCAGGCCGCGGCCTTCGCCGGCACATCCAGTGATCGACTGTGACATCCACAACGAGGTGTCCTCAGTCGAGCAGTTGATGCCCTATCTGGCCGATTACTGGCAGGACTACATACGCGGGTCGGCCTTCCACAGTCCACACGCCAACGACTACCCTCGCGGCGCCCCCTCCTCGGCTCGCCCGGGAAGCATGCCGGCAGAGGGCGGTCAGGCCGGCTCCACCCTGCGACTGGTTCGCGAGCAGGCGCTTGCGCCCTGGAACACTGAATTCGGCATCCTCAACTGCTCCTACCGAGTCCAAAGCCTGAAGCAGGAGGACCTCGCCGCTGACCTGGCTACCGCGGCCAATCGCTGGCAGATCGACAAATGGCTCGAGCCGGAACCGCGGCTCCGGGGTTCGCTGGTTGTCCCAAGCCAGACACCGGCCCGCGCCGCCGAAGAAATCCATCGTTTCGGCGGCCATCCGCAGTTCGTCCAGGTCGTCCTTCCCGTGCGCTCCTATATCCCCTACGGCAACCGCTACTACGATCCACTGTATGCGGCTGCGGTCGAGCAAGATCTGGTGGTCGGCATTAATTTCGGCGGCGCCTCCGGCCATCCTCCCACGCCGGTTGGCTGGCCCTCGACATATCTCGAAGAACATGCCGGCATGGCGCAGGTTTTTCAATCCCAGGTCATCAGCATCATTGCCGAGGGCGTGTTCGACCGCTTTCCCGATCTGCGCATCGCCTTGATCGAAGGCGGATTCGTGTGGATGCCCTCCCTGATGTGGCGGCTGGATAAGGAGTGGAAAGGCCTCCGCTCCAATACGCCATGGGTCAGGCGGGCGCCTTCGGACTACATTCGTGATCACATGCGCCTGACTGTCCAGCCGATAGGCGCGCCCCACGATCCCAAATACATCCTGCAGACCATTGAACAGCTGGAATCGGACACGCTGCTCATGTTCGCAACCGACTACCCGCACTGGCACTACGATGATGAAAGTGAAGCCTGGCCAATTCAGTTGCCGGAACCGCTCAATACAAACATCTGGTCGGAAAACGCCCGCACATTCTATCGGCTCAAAGGAGATCTGCCATGACGTTGGATCTTGGATTCGCTGAAAAACAGCAGAGCGCAGAGAAAACCAAGCTGGCAGTGATTGACACAGATATTCACAACTTTGACGTCTACGACGATCCTGTCTTCAATCAGATAATCACCGATTATCTTGCGCCAGAGTGGCGGGAATATCACGAAATGATCGGAATGCGCGGGCACTACGGCGTCGGCTACCCCCGCGCCCAACCCAACGCCGCCCGCACCGATGCCTGGCCCCCAAGCGGGCGCCCACCCGGCACCGATCTTGAATTCATGCGCGAACAGCTGCTCGATGCCTTCGACATGGACTACGGCATCCTGAATCCACTGGCAGGGGCCGGCGGCCAGGTCAATCACGAGTACGGCGCCCAGCTCGCACGCGCCATAAATGACTATCAGATCGCGGAGTGGATCGAGCTCGAGCCGCGCTTGCGTGCCTCCATCCTAGTCAACTACGAGGACGCAGACCTTGCCGCCGAGGAGATTCACCGGCTGGGGAACCACAAGGGCTTCGTTCAGATTATCCTCGTGGTCCGGACCCAGGAGCCGCTCGGGCGGCGCAAATATTGGAAAATGTACGAGGCCGCCCTCGAGTACGATTTGCCAATCGGCATCCACTTCGGTGGCAACGCCGGCCATCCCTTGACAGGGGGAGGATGGCCCTCCTACTACATCGAAGATCACGCCGGCATGGCCCAGTCCTTCCAGGCACAGGTCGCCAGCCTCGTCTGCGAAGGTGTCTTTGAGCGCTTCCCCGAGCTGCGCATTGTGATTATCGAAGGCGGCTTTGCGTGGATGCCCTCCTTGGCATGGAGGCTCGACCAAAGTTGGAAGCGGCTGAAAGCGGAAACGCCCTACCTCAAAAGAGCCCCGTCGGAGTACATGCGTGAACACTTCTGGCTGTCCACGCAGCCAATGGAAGAACCCAGGCAGCAAAAACATTTCGATCAACTCCTGCAACAGATGGACAACGGCAGTAAGTTGATGTTCGCCACAGACTACCCGCACTGGGACTTTGACTCACCGGACCGAGCGCTGCCTGCCACTTTGCCGCTCGAAGTCAGGCGCAACATCATGGCGGAGAATGCCCGCCAATTCTACAAACTGGCGTAGAATCTACCTGGAATAACCGTATGGGCGGAATAATCCGCTTTCTGAACTCGCCTGTTACGACAGTACAAGGAACTGTTCTCACACCGATCGATCTGATTCTCACTTTCGGATCGGTGCTGCTTTTCTACATTTGGGCGAGGGTCGCAGCCCGTCAGTTTCAAAGGCGTTTGGAGCCTGAGCTTCCTCTTACTGCTACCAGCAAGCGTCTCATTCGCTCCGCCATCTACCTGTCCATCTTTCTGGCCGGCTTGTACACCTCTCTCACCTTCCTCGGTGTCAACCTTTCTATCTTCCTCGTGCCGCTTGGCGCGCTGAGCATCGGACTGGGACTGGGCCTTCAAAATCTTGCCAGCAACTACATCGCCGGCCTGGTCCTGATGACAGAAGGCACCATCCGAGACGGAGACGTGATCGAGGTCGACGGAATCCGCGGAACCGTCCAGGAGATGAGTCTGCGCACAACTGTCGTCAAGACCTTCAGCAACACGGAAGTGATCGTGCCGAATTCCCTGATGGTTTCACAGCGGCTCGACAACTGGACGAAATCGGACCAGATTCTGCGCATTGAGTCCCAGATCGGAGTCGCTTACGGGACCGACATCGGCGTCGTTCACCAGATCCTGCAATCCCACATCACGGATCATTCCGCGGTGCTATCCGACCCGGAGCCGCGCACCTTCCTGGTTGAGTTCGCAGATTCGGCGCTTCTGTTCCGAATACAGTACTGGATCGATGATCCCGCCCAACGGCTGTCCTCGTTGAGCGAGATCCTGGAAGCCATCTACCTTGGGTTGCAGGAGCGCGGCATTTCTATTCCATTCCCACAGAGGGATGTGTGGCTGAAGGCAGATCCCATCGGGCAGAACTCGGCTCTCGCCGCAGCAGCCGAATCCGACTAGCTAACGCAATGGTCAATCCAAGTATGGACCAGCAAACAGAATGCAGGGAGAATATTCCATGACAAAGCTTGGGGCAGCCCCTATTTCCGCGCCAGGGTGGACCGCTCAACCCAAGGAAGGCATAAAGATCGTGGACTGCGATGTCCACCACAATTTTGAACGGCCTGAGCAACTCCTGCCCTACCTGTCCAAGTTCTGGCAGAACCATCTGATCGACCAGGGCCTGCACCTGCCCAGCGCCGGCTATTCCAATGTTCCCTTCCGAACCAATCGTTCGGACCTTAAGGACCCAACTTTGAAAGAGCGCGACTTCAACTTCTCGCTGGAGTTCATGCAGCGCGAACATCTCGATCCATGGAATATCGACTACGCGGTGTTAACCGGGCCGCCCCCCTTTTACGGCTACACCGGCCTGCCCGACCCGGACTGGGCTGCAGCGCTGTGCCGCGCCTTCAACGACTGGACGATCGAGCACTGGTTGGAAAAGGATGATCGTGTCGTCAACGCGATTCTTATCTCACCCTCGGACCCGGCACAGGCCGTCAGCGAAATCAACCGTCTGGCCGACCGCAAAGACACAGTCGCCATAATGGTCCCGATGGGCACAAGCATGCCCTTTGGAAACCGCTTCTACCACCCGATCTGGGAGGCTTGCGAAGAGCATGGCCTGCCGGTTGTCGCCCATATCGGCGGCGGCGGAGGCGCCGCCCGCACCACGCCCACGCCGGTCGGCTTCCCCACCTACTACATGGAATCGCGCATGAGCCGCCCCTTCGTGGCCAGCACCCACGCCTCTTCTCTGATCTGCGAAGGTGTTTTCGAAAAGTTCCCCAATCTGAAGTTCGCGCTGACCGAGGCGCAGCAGTTGTGGGCCGTAGCCGTCATGTGGCACATGGACTCTGACTGGAAGGCCATCCGCGATCAGACGCCCTGGCTCAAGCGTCTGCCGAGCGAGTATTTCCGCGAGCACATCCGCGTCGGTTCGCAACCGATGCACGAGGCAGAGACGACCGAGCAACTGTACCAGTTTCTCGAAATGCTTCATGCCGACGAAACGCTTGTATACTGCTCGGACTTTCCCCATTTCGACTGGAACGATCCGGTTACGACCTTTCCCAAACTCGAGCCGGAAGCGCAGCAGCGTATCTTCGCCGACAACGCCCTGGAGATGCTGCGTATCGGAGACGACTGTCGATGACCAGGGTCGTCATTGCCAAGGTCTGGGAGATTCCACCCGGAGATCGCAAGATCGTTGTGCCCTTTCGCGGGCGAGCCGGTATCGGTGTCTTCAACGTCAACGGCAACCTGTACGCGCTGCGCAACATCTGCCCCCACAAGCGGGGCCCACTCTGCACCGGCGAACTGACCGGCCACATCGCCGCCGCCGCACCGCCCTCCGCCTATGAAACCGATCTGACCGTCGACGGAGACGGCGAAGTCCTTCGCTGCCCGTGGCATCAATGGCCATTTGAGATCGCAACCGGCCGCTGTCTCGTAGATCCGCAGGTACGCGTCAAGACCTACCCCGTGAGGATCGACGGCAACGATATCGTTGTCGATCTTGACGACTGAATGAAACACCGGAATCATGGTTCTTCACTAGGACCTTTCAGGAGAAGAGATGACAACCAATGCCCTAATGGACCGTCGCGATCACCTACTGGGCGCGGGTGCGCCGATATTCTATGACACCCCGGTAAACATTGTACGCGGGGAAGGGGTCTGGCTCTACGATGACCGCGGTCGGCGCTACCTCGATATGTACAATAATGTGCCCTGCGTCGGCCACTGCCATCCCCATGTCGTCGAAATGATGCACAGCCAGGCGCAAACGCTTAACGTCCACAGCCGGTACCTGAATGAAGAGGTACTCGACTATGCTGAACGGCTGGCCAACCTGCACGCGGATCAGTTGACCAGCACTGTATTCACCTGCACGGGCACAGAAGCGAACGAGGTGGCTCTCGGCATCGCCCGCGCCGTAACAGGCGGCCAGGGATTTATCTGCAGCGACTCAGCCTATCACGGCAACAGCGCCCTGGTAGGTAAGTTCACCCGCGTCGGCCAGCAGACGCAGGATGACAGAGCTAAGGAAATTCGCGCCTTTCCCTTTCCGCAACGATACCGTTCGCTCCAGGACTGCGCATCCGACGGGGAGCTGACCGAACTCTATCTGGCGGAAGTGGAAGGCGCTATCGATGGTTTACGCGCCGAAGGTATTCCCTTGGCCGGTATGCTGGTCTGTTCCATCTTTGCCAACGAGGGCCTGCCATCTATCCCGGAAGGATTCATGCCCCGCGCTGCCGAAATCGTGCGTGCAGCCGGAGGTCTCGTGATCGCCGACGAGGTGCAGGCAGGCTTCTGCCGTACCGGCGCCTGGTGGGGCTACGATGCAACCGGATTTGTGCCCGATATCGTCACAATGGGCAAGCCGATGGGCAACGGCATGCCCGTCGCCGGCGCGGTGGCTTCAAGCGAGATGGTCAACGAATTCCGAAAAAACATGCGTTACTTCAACACTTTCGCAGCCAGCCCCCTGCAGGCCGCGGCCGGTATGGCAGTGATCGACGTCATCGAAAACGAACAACTGGCAAAAAATGTCTGCCAGGTGGGCGAATACTTGCGCGGTGAGCTCTGCCAGTTTCAGGACAACTGCGAGCAGCTGGCTGATGTTCGCGGCCACGGCCTGTTCATCGGTATGGAGTGGGTGCAAGATCGTGCGTCGAAGCAGCCGGATGCGGATGGCGCCTCTACGGTTGTCAACCGGTTACGCGAGAAAGGCTTTCTGATCGGCAGCTCGGGACCACTGGGCAATATTCTGAAGATCCGGCCGCCGCTCGTCTTCGCGAGGAAACACGCAGACCTCTTCTTGACCGCGTTCGAGGAGAGCATCGGCCAAGTTGAAGCACCTTAGACATCAGGAGCAGAGTAGAGGAAGGCGGTGGAACCTTTCGTATAGAAGTATACTGTTGTCCTCCCGGTCGCGGTCCCCTTCGTGTAGAAGTCTACCGTAGTCCCCTGTGCCGCGGCCCCACAAGGAAAGTTCGAATGGCAATCCGCGGCAGTGCAGCAAGTTCTGGTGACGGTCTTCTCAAACGCAGGTATGAAGATCCTGACGAGGAGGCGTTGCTGACCTCTGCCGCGCAAGCGATTGGCGCCTGGGGTATCTGTGCAACAGAAATCTCGCTGATATCACACTCTGAAAACATCGTTTTTCGAGTTGACTCCCAAAGCGGCCAGCCTTTCGTTCTTCGCTTTCACCGCCCCGGCTACCATACGCTGCCCGAGCTGCACGGTGAGTTTCAGTGGACTGCCGCCCTTAACCGGTCGGGAATCGGCGCCCCAGTGCCCCGCCTCTCGAAAAACAAGCTCTTCTTTGTCTCCATCCACCTGCCCGAGCTGTCTCAAACAAGGTATGTGAGCTTGGTCGAGTGGGTTGAGGGTACACCGATGGCAGACCTGATTGAACGGGAGGCTGACCCTTCCAGACTTGCAGGTTACTTTCATAAGGTCGGCAAGCTGGCTGCCCGCATCCATAATCAGGCTGCGGCATGGCAGCCTCCACCGGGTTTCGTACGCCACGCATTCGACGCCGATGGCCTAATGGGCCTTGAGCCCTTCTGGGGGCCCTTTTGGCAGCAGTCAAATCTGACGCCATCCCAGCGGGACCAGGTAATCTACGCCCGCGACCAAATCCATAGCCTTCTGACCGACTACGGCAAAGAGAGAGGGACCTACAGCCTGATTCACGCCGACTTGCACCCTGGTAACCTCATCACCACCGGCGAAAACGTCCACATTATCGATTTCGACGACTCTGGTTTTGGCTGGCATCAATATGAACTGGCGGTAGCGATCTCCTACTACCAGGACAACCCCAACTACAAGACTATCCGGGAGGCCATCATCGCCGGTTACCTGACCGAACGCCCTTTGACGCAGGCAGATATCGAGCTGCTGCCCGTTTTTGTTCTGGTCAGGAGCATGGTGTCACTCGGCTGGATCGAGCAGCGTCCCGAGTTGGACAGCAGCCACAAGGTGCCAACCCTGATCAAGAGGGCCTGCGAACAGTCCAGAGAGTTATTCGGCAGCGTCTGACACAACGAGAGTCCCGATTCTCCGGTTTTTGGGAAGGACCAACTATCAATTGATTTCAACGCCCGATTCCAGCCTCCGCTCATCTTGAAGCCCGTTGCCAACAAGCATTGCCCATCCTTGAGTGCCTTACGCGTAGGCGCCTCCAATCTGGCCTTAACTGTCGATCCGACCCGCATCACTGAGACTGTAGAGCCGCGTCCTGAGAAAGAGGAGGGCCAGTTTTGAGAAGAGTGCGACATAACTGCGCTATGAGCCTTGACGGGTTCATTGCCGACGCCAATGACGGCTTTGACTGGATTATCATGGATCCGGACATAGACTTTGAGGAACTGTCTTCACAGTTCGACACCTACATTATGGGGCGCCGGACGTTTGAAGTCGTCGGTGGAGGATCGCCATCAAGATCTGGGGACCGACAGTTAATCTTCTCAAACAGCCTGAAACAGAGTGAGCACGCCAACCTCAACCTGGTTGGCGAGAATTGGGTCGAGGCCGTGCGGTCGCTGCGAGCCGAGCCTGGCAAGGACATCTGGCTGTATGGCGGAGGGCGGCTTTTCGGAAGCCTGTGCAATGAAGGTCTGGTCGACACAGTGGAAGTCTCCGTGATTCCCATCCTGCTGGGCGGCGGCGTGCCCTTGGTGGCTGGGCTTTCAAGACACGTCAAGCTGATTCTGAAGGAGCAGAGAATCTTCGAAAAGACGGGAACGGTACTGATTGTATACGAGGTCGACAAGACTGATTTCATGCGAGAAGACTGATCTGCGCCTGAGTCCGACAGGTTGCCGGACAGGCCGAATGTCTGAAAGCGGCTACTGACGCGACGTGTTCCTGAAGACCCCGATTCTATGTTAACGACAAGCTTCAAAGTAGAATGGGAGCGCTGACAGGTTCCAGTTTCCATCCTGTCGACTAAACCGCATCCCAGAAAAGCTAAGGATTACATGACCCAAAAAGAATCTGACGGTCAAAATAGAGATAGTACACCCTCTACCACTTCCCAAGTCCCGGACAATGTAGACGAAAACATCAACCCGCTGGATCTGGTCGAGCCCGAAAACGCGCTTCCGGACATTTCACTTTCAGACCTGCCGGCATTGGCGCAAAAAGCTGCAGCCGCTGCCGGCTGGACCACATTGATGCCGGTACAGGCAAAGGCCATCCCCTACCTCTTGGACGGGCGTGACCTGATGGTCCAGTCACGCACAGGGAGCGGCAAGACAGGCGCCTTTCTGCTTCCAATTCTCCATAAGATTCGCAAGGACAAGCGTGTCTGCCAGGCTCTGGTCCTCGTGCCAACCCGCGAGTTGGCTCTCCAAGTCTCCAAGGAGGCCGCGCTCCTGGGCGAGGCAACCGGCGTCCGCTCCGTTGCCGTCTACGGCGGCGTTAAGTACGGCCCCCAGACTTCAGCCCTTCGCGACGGCGCCCAGCTGGTGATCGGCACACCTGGCCGCATCCTCGACCACCTGTTGCAGCGCAACCTGCGTCTCGACGACCTTCACCAGCTTGTGTTCGACGAGGCCGATCGAATGTTGTCAATGGGCTTCTACCCGGACATGGTCCAGGTGCAGACCTTCCTACCCTCCCGGCGAATCCACGGCTCAATGTTTTCGGCCACCTTCCCAGCCCATGTGTTGCGCCTTGCCCAACAGTTTCTGACCGAGCCCGACTTTCTGAGCCTCAGCCGCGACCGCGTCCACGTAGCCGAGGCCGAGCATATCCTCTACGCCGACCCGGGCATGAAAAAAGACCGGGCGCTCGTGCGCCTGATCGAGGTGGAGAACCCGGCCGCCGCAATTGTATTCTGTAACACGCGTCGGACCGTCGACTATGTAACAATCGTATTGCAGCGTTTCGGTTACGACGCCGACAAGATCAGCTCCGACCTCAATCAGAATGAGCGCGAGCGGGTGATGCGCCGCGTTCGTGAAGGAAAACTCAGACTACTTGTGGCAACCGATGTGGCCGCCCGCGGTATCGACATTCCCGAGCTCACCCACGTGGTTCAATATGAGCCGCCTGAAGATCCAGAGTCCTACATTCATCGGGCCGGCCGCACAGCCCGCGCCGGCTCATCCGGGGCCGCAATCTCCTTGACCGCCTCATTTGACGAGCGCATGCAGATGGAACGGATCGCCAAACGCTACAGCATCCCTATGGAGGAGCGCAAACTCCCCACCGATGAAGAAGTGGCTGCCACAGTATCCGAACGCGTCACCTCCCTGCTCGAGGCCAAGCTGCGCGGCCGCGACAATCTGCAAACCGAACGCATGCGAAGATTCCGGCCCCTGATCGACGAGTGGATGGAGTCTGACGAGGGCCAGACACTTCTGGCGATGCTGGTCGACGACTTCTATCAGGAGTCCCTGCACGCGCCGCCCGCGCTTCCCGAAGAGAAGCCTGCGCAACAACCCACCTCGCAAGGACGCCGTCGCCGAAGCCGGCCCCGCCGGCCGCGAAATCGCCGCGGTCGAAACTAAACTCTTTGGGTTAAGAAAGTGTTTCGCCCGATTTGTGCGAGGAAACTGGAAGGGTACAGTGGGCAGTAAAGAGCCGGTCCACTCAGGTCGCTTAAGGCCGGCTTGTCTACTGAAAAAGGAAAACTCACGGGCAGCCGGCGATTCACGCCGGACCCAGTTCCACGGCTGCTCTCGACCTTCACTCAGGAACGTTCTGCCGCAACTCGGTCAGCCACACGGCAGCGGATGAATCACTGGGCGCGCGCCAGTCTCCGCGCGGGCTGAGCGACCCGCCGCTGCCCACTTTGGGTCCGTTGGGCACGGCCGTCCGCTTAAACTGGCTGATCTGGAAGAACCGGAAGAGAAATAGTTCCAACCACTTCCGTATTTCAGGCAGGTCGTACTCATTGCGCTTATGGTCCGGCAGGAACTCCGGCCACGGCCCCCGTCTGCGGTCCCCCCACGCTTGCAACGCCATGAATGCGACCTTGCTGGGCCGAAAGCCATAACGGGAAATGTAGTAGAGGAAAAAGTCCTGCAGCTCATACGGCCCAATCTTGGCTTCCGTGGATTGCGCCGGCCCGTCTCCAGTACCGTCTCCTGGCACCAGCTCCGGCGAAATCTCCGTGTCCAACACCGATTGGAGCACCCTGCTGGCGGCTTCGTCGAACTGCGACGTAGCAATTACCCAGCGAATCAAATGCTGTATGAGGGTCTTGGGGACGGAGGCGTTAACATTGTAGTGGCTCATCTGGTCGCCGACGCCGTAAGTGGCCCACCCCAACGCCAGTTCGCTCAGGTCGCCGGTCCCGAGGACGAGCGCGTCATTATAGTTGGCCAGTCGAAAGAGATGGCTGGTGCGCTCGCCCGCTTGCACATTCTCAAAAGTAATGTCGTACTCCGGGTCCTCTTCCGCGAAGGGATGACCAATGTCCCGAAACATCTGCATCGCAGAGGGCCGAATGTCTAGCTCATGTCCGCTGACGCCGAATGCCTCCATGAGACGGTGCGCATTGGAGCGCGTGTTCGAGCTGGTTGCGAAGCCGGGCATCGTGTATGCGAGAATATTCTTGCGCGGCAGCTTGAGACGGTCCATAGTACGCGCCGCCACGATGAGCGCTTGCGTCGAATCCAAACCGCCTGAGATGCCGACGACAATCTTCTCAATGCCGGTTGCTCTGAGACGCTGCATCAGGCCATGCACCTGAATGTTGTATGCCTCGTAAGCCTGTTCGTCGCGGCGCACAGCATCGCTCGGAACGAAGGGAAAGCGCTCGATATCGCGATGGAGAAGGTCAAGTCGCTGAGTGCCGGCATGCGCCCCGTTGCCGGAAGCTCCCTCATTCAGGCGCGGAGTCTGAAAATCGAAGCCTACCGTCCGAATCGCCTGTAGCTGAGTGCCGTGCAGCGCAGCGGCGTCATTGAAGCTGGTCTGCCTCATGCGGCTCTGCGCCAAGCGCTCGGTGTCGATATCGGCAACGATAATCTGCTGGTTATCGGCGAATCTCTCCGATTCGGCCAGCAGCTCACCGTCTTCGTAAATGAGCGCGTGGCCATCCCAAGCCAGATCGGTAGTCGATTCACCTGGCCCGGCCGCCGAGTAGAGATACGCGGCAATACACTTTCCCGACTGACTGGCGCACAGGTCCTTGCGATACAGAGACTTGCCAATCGTGATGTTGGAAGCAGACAGGTTGGCCAGAACTGTGGCCCCCGCCAGCGCCGCGTAGGAGCTCGGCGGAATCGGCGTCCATACGTCCTCGCAGATCTCCACGTGCAGGATGAATTCGCCCACTGAACTGCCAGACGGCGCCTCGGAGTTACTGGAACGGCCATCCCGGTGATCAATCATCTTTCTGTCACCAGTCAGCCCTGCCTTGAAAAGAAGATCGTTACCGAAAGGAACGGTTTCGCCCAGGAACTCAACCTCGCGGCCAACAGCATGGCGAGCCGCACTGAACTGGCGCGTTTCATAGAATTCGCGGTAGCTGGGCAGATAGGTCTTGGGCACTATCCCCAGCACTCGGCCGCGATAAACTACAACCGCGCAGTTGAACAGACGATTCTCGAAACGGAGTGGTGCGCCGACCAACAGCAGTGGCGTTAGTGACCTGCTTTCTTCAGCAATCTGGCTGATGCCGGCCAGAACCCCTTCCAGAAGGGCTTCCTGCTGCAACAGGTCGTCGATCGCGTAGGAGGAAATCCCCAATTCGGGGAATAGGGCAACCGCAGCCCCCACGTCCGATGCTTTGGAGGCCAGGGCCGAAGTGTGGGCCGCGTTATACGCCGGATCGGCCACCCTCACATGGGGCACACAGACGGCTACCCTCACGAAGCCATGACTATAGATCGAGTTGAAGTTTTCGGTCATCTTCCCCCTGGTGAATTCCCGATTTTGCAGTTGACGCAACAATAAACTGTCTGAACTGTATTATCCGGGATACTGAAAACCGTTGCAAAGCCCAATTGACATGCTCCCCAAAAATTTGCGATAATTGCTAGACGGGCGGACTGCCAGAAGGCGCCACTTGGCGCAGCATCCCCTGCAATCAACTCTATTCGCGCCGACGTCCAGATTTGGTCGTCCAAGTAAACCGCCACTACTTCCCAATGCCGTGTGCATCAGGCACTACTAAATTCTCAGACGCATAAATGACCTGGAAAGTTGCTGGAATAAACTTCGACCATGCCCATATGGGCGACCTCCTGCGCCAGTGCCATGAACATCCTCACGTAGAGATCGCAGGGATCTGCCATACCGACACAGAGCGGATGGCGTCCGCAATCGTGAACTTTGCCATTCCGGAAGAGCAGGTCTTTATTGACTATCGGGACTGTCTGAAAAGGACGCAGCCGGACATTGTGATCTTATGCCCCTCAACCGCGAGCCATGCCGAATGGGTCCTCAAAGTGGCGCCGTACGGCGTACATGTCCTGCTGGAAAAGCCGTTCGCCGCCGACCTGGCCGCCGCCGACAAAATGATTGCGGCGATGTCAAAGTCAGAGAAACAGTTCATTATCAACTGGCCGCTGCGTTGGTACCCCTGCCACGTGACCGCCAAACGTCTGCTGGATGAGGGAACTATCGGCGATCTGACAGAAGTCCACTACTATGACGGCAACCGCGGCCCGCTCTTCCACGTTGCCGACAAGGAAGAGACCGACGAAGAGTATCGGCAGCGAAAAAACGAAAGCTGGTTCTATCAGAAGGCCGAGGGTGGCGGCTCACTCCTGGACTATCTCGGTTACGGGGTTACGCTTGGGACCTGGTTTCTGGACGGCCAAGCCCCGCTGGAGGTTACGACGGTAGTCGACGAACCGGTCGGTCTGGAAGTGGACGAACACAGCATTACAATCTGCAAATACGCCTTCGGGCTATCCAAGTTCGAGACACGCTGGGGCACTTTCACGGACCCGTGGACTTTGCAGCCTCAGCCCAAATGCGGTTTCGTGCTGAAAGGCTCCGATGGGACGATAAGTAGCTACGACTATGAGGATACTGTACGGGTCCAGACCCCTGAGCGCTACGAAGGCTTTGACCATCCAGTTGACCGACTATTGCCCCCGCAGGAGAATGTAATTCAGTACTTCATCCGCTGCCTGGAGACCGGGCAAGAGCCTGAAGGCCCACTCTCGCCCATAATTTGTAGAATCGGCCAGCAGATCGTCGATTCGGCAATCCTCAGTGCGCGCGAGCGACGGACTGTCCCCCTTCTTGCCTAGCCTGAACCTGAAAAAGAAGGACGCCGGCCTTTACGACCGACGCTCTCATATTCACTATTTCTTCGCAGATTCCGAAGGTTCTAATATTTCCGACTCTTTGTGTGGGCGGTGACGGACTCGAACCGCCGGCCTATTCCTTGTAAGGGAATCGCTCTAACCAGCTGAGCTAACCGCCCAATTGAACTCATAGTATACATCACCATTTGGAGGACTGTGAAATGTACAACCTGTCGGGAAAGATTGTGTTTGTCACCGGCGCCGGGGGTGAATACGGCATCGGCCGGGGGATCGCGCTACGGCTGGCGGAGGACGGCGCGGATGTAGTTGTGACAGATCTTGTCGAGAAACCGTATCCTGACGCCGAGTGGGGAGGCCTGCCGGCGCTTAAGGCGGAAATAGAGGGACTTGGACGCCGTTCGCTGGCACTTACATGCGATGTGACCGATTCAGCTTCCGTCGGGGCGGCCATGCAGAAGGCGGTGGAGGCATTCGGACGAATCGACATCCTGGTCAACAACGCAGGCGCCCGCGGCGGAAGAGATCGCGTGCCGGTCGTCGACCTGGAGGAGGACGAGTGGGACCGTGTCATGTCCGTCAATCTTAAGGGAACATTCGTATGCAGCCGTGCAGCGGCGCGGCACATGGTGGAACGCGGCGGCGGCGGCCGAATTATCAGTGTCTCCTCAGTCTTAGGGCTGCGTGGGATCGCTCGATTCGCCGCCTACTGCTCATCCAAATTCGGAATCGTCGGCTTAACACAGTCGCTTGCCCAGGAGCTGGCCGAATACGGGGTCACCGTCAATGCCATCTGCCCTAGCTTGACCCCCACAGAGCGGGTCGGCCACATGACGAACCTGTTCGACAACCCTTCGTTGCAAGTGAAAGAGGCGACAGACGCCCTACTCTCCGGGGCAGCGGGAAGTACCCCACTCGGGCGTCTCGCCCAGACCAACGACCTTGCCCACGCCGTCTCCTTCCTTGCTTCGGATGGAGCAGACTTCCTTACGGGGCTCTCGCTTCCCGTCACAGGAGGTTCATTCATGCGGTAGGAAGCTGTACTGCGGGGACAAAAACGAACTACACAGTCAACTTCAATCGAAGGGACTGGCAATTAGTCTTCAATCTATATTTCAGGAAAGCCGGCACGAACTCTAATTCCGCCAGGCATGTGGCCGATATGCGTGGCTCAGCACTTGGGACTTCGGGCAGCTTAGGCAGACAGGGCTTCCATCTCTTCATTTCTGATAATGAGCCGGGTCCCCGTAGTATCTCGCTGGCGTAGCAAACTAGCTCTCATTTCAGAATGCGCTGATCGCTAAGATCTTTGCCGCCGATAGTCTTGGTCACCACCGCGCCGCGATACGCCAATATCTCCAGCTCTCCAAGACAATTTACGATATTGTACTGCGTCGGCATGTCCTCCCACCTGGCTCGATGCCATTGAACAGATCCCTCGCCGCGCCACATTCCCAGCACGCGACGGTTGGGAGTATGCGCCGGGGTCAGGACAGCGTATTCGGCGTCGGCTGTGCCCCATTCCCCCGTGCGGGGCATGTATTTGTAGTGGAGAGTTCCGTCGCCACCTGAATTTGCACCATGAGCCTTGATTTCCTGTTCCGACAGTTCTGTCATGCCATGCAGGTTCAGGTCTAGGAAGCGGAAACCGAGCCAGCTGCCGACACAGTGTGAGGCGCCGTTGTAAATAACAGGCTCAGGCAGCTCGCAGTAGATCTTGGAATAGCCCAGCTCCTCGCGGCCGGTCAGAATGGGATCTGTAAGGTTTTCCCACAACACAAGCAGCAGACTTCCGGTCGCGTTGTCCACCTTGCCGGAATAGGAGACCGGCAACGAAGCACCAAGTGTGTTGTAGCCCCGTCCCGCCAGCCAGTCGATCTCCTTCATATAGGTTGCACTGATCGTCACAATGGGCTCACCATTCAGCGTGAAGCCGGGCGGAAGTACTGCTTCTGCGGCCGCAACGTGCGTCAGATAACTAACCGAGTAGGACATGCTCTTAGGGCTGTCTATACAGTCAAATCCGCGTCCGTCCGGCCCACGACGTGGACCTGTCCTTGGGCCAAAGTGGGTGGGCATTCGATACATGCCGCTGCGTTGAAAGGAGTAAGGCATCTCTTGCGCTCCTGATAAAAGTGTGGGAATATCTGCTGAATCTGGAATCTGCGGTTACTTCGGGGGCCCGGCTGGTAATCCGGACAGCGGTCCGAACCCTCCCTCGAATCAAGCCTCTTCAAGCGCCCCGTCTTCCTCTCCGGACTTGGATCTCCCCTTGACGATTACTCTCCGTGTCTGGCCGCCTCCTGCCTCTGCGCTGACCAGTCCTCTCGACTCGAGCAAACTGACAAGCCGGGCCGCCCGAGGATAACCGATCTTCAACTCTCGCTGCACAAAACTGGCGCTGATGGTTTTCTCCCCACGAATGGCGTCGATGGCATCTTCCAGGAGTTCCTCTTCATCATCCAAACGGTCCAGCAGGCCGATCCAAGGGGCAACCTTTGCGGCAGGACCGCTGGGATTCTCAATGAGGTCGCGTTCCCGCCACCAGTCGACCATTCGCTTGATTTCTGAGTCGTTGACATAACTGCCCTGCACACGTTCGACCTTGGCCTTGTCCGGACGCATGAACAGCATGTCTCCCTGTCCGAGCAGCTTCTCGGCCCCGGGCGAATCCATGATGACCCGGCTATCAACCTGGCTCGTGACAGCGAAGGCGATGCGCGAGGGAAAGTTGGCTTTGATCAGGCCCGTTACAACGTCTGTGCTCGGCCGCTGTGTCGCGAGGACAAGATGGATGCCGGTGGCACGCGCCATCTGGGCAAGGCGGACGAGCTGCTTTTCGATCTCCTCGGGCGCGGTCATCATCAGGTCCGCCAGTTCGTCGACAATTAGGACAACGTGGGGCAACGGTTCCAAACTTTTCCTTCTGCGGGCGAGACGGTTGTAGGATTCAATGTCCCGCACCCTGTTTTCCCTGAACAGGACGTAGCGATCATCCATTTGTAAGAGAAGCCAGGTCAATGCGCCGTGAACGTCCTCCAGGTCAGTAATCACCTTTCCAATCATGTGCGGTATGTGGTTGTAGCCAGGCAGCTCCACCAGCTTGGGGTCGACCATGATGAATCGAAGCGTCTCGGGTCCGTGGTACATCAGCAAACTGACAATCACTCCGTTGATGCACGCCGATTTTCCCGATCCTGTCGCGCCGGCAATCAGCAAATGCGGGGCGCGCGCAAGGTCAGTGACGACTGGCGTCCCGGATGTGTCTCTACCCAGGGCCAGGGGCAGCTTTCCACCCTGGCTTGCCATCTGCTTGCTCTGAACAACGCCCTTTAATCCCACCATCGTCTTTTCGGGGTTTGGCACTTCGATGCCGACATAGGGCTGGCCTGGAACGGGAGCTTCAATACGGATAGCAGAGGCTGCGAGGGCCAGCGCCAAATCGTCGGCCACGGCGGCGATGCGATTGACCCTCACTTTGCGCCTCTGGCCGCCGCGCTCCACATAAAGGGGCTGTACACCGAACTGGGTAACCGTCGGCCCTGTCTCGATATTGGCAATCTCCACCGGGATGTCGAAATCCGACAAGGTCTCCTGAATGGTCTCGGCCATGCCCTCAATGTCCCAGGCAAGCTGGCCCGCATCGTCATCCAGCAACTCGGCAGCGGGCAACTCTCCTTCTTTTCGCAGTGGCTTCAGCCGGCGCCCGTTCGAACCCCCGGATTTGGGTTTGCGCTTGGTAGCCACCGATTCAGATACAGGCAGGTCTGCCTGAATGGGACGGACCGGTTCGGTTGCTTCAGTCAACTCCGGCTGGCGCAGGTCAGGGAATACTTCGTCCACAGAGGCGCCGACCTTCACAGTCCCGGCGATCTCCTGCTCAAGCAAAGAGTTTGCCGACTCTTCATCTTCGTCCTGCAGATATTCACCTGGGAAGGGGTCGGGAGCCTCGGTGTTGTCGAACTCAGGTTCGGCCAACTCCCGGCGCAACTGGCCAATGAAACCGAACAGATAAATGAGCGGGGTATGGCGAAATAGCAGGTAGATACTTAAGACTGCAAGCAGAACGGCTGCAAAGGCTGCAGGCAACTGTCCGAGCAGGCTGATCAGCGCGTTCCCCGTCACCCATCCGATCAAGCCTGCGCCCTGTCCTGAGGCAGGAAACGACCAATCGGCCACCCGGTAGGCGCTAATGTGTTCCAACGACGCCAGTGACAGCAACAAGAGTTCCGCCCCGACAAGCGCCTCCGGATGCCAGTAGCCGGCCCTTCTCCCCAGCAACATCACGGCTCCCGTTATCAGTAGGCTGAACACCAGTGGCCAGGCCATCCTGCCCGCCAACCAGAGAGTCCAGGACTCTTGCTCGTATACGGAAAGAGTGAAGCCAAGGTACGAGCCGAAGAGAAACACTGCAAACCCCAATGCCTCCCTGGAATGCCTTGCGAGCAGTTTCTGCGCGCTCGCCTGCATTCCGGCTCCGGGGCCGGTCTTCTGATATTTTCGCCGCTTACGCCGCTCGGCAGCCATACGACACTACCTCGCAAGCTCCGGCAGCGGAAAAGAAAGACGCCACCAGAAAGCCTTCAGTTTCAACTTGCTCCCTCGACAATCTCCGCATCTTCTTCTTCCTGCAACTTGAGAAGTGCGTCCCAGTCGCCCTGCTCCATCTCCGTCAACACCTGCGCAACTTGGCCGATGGCGACCCGTTGCTTCCGATACAGGTCGCTCTCGCTGATGGCCAGGCGGCTGGCGATATCGCGAATCCTGCGCCCCTGAATGAAGCGCATTTCCAGGATATTGTAGAGCAGCCATTCCGGTGTGCTCAGGTCCTGCTTACCGCCCGGGCGCAGGTTTTGAATGGCGCGACCCAGAACCAGTCTCAATGCCTTGCCGGGGTTGCCGTCCGCCTCTTCGACCACCCGGTCCACTACCCGCAACTGCATCAGTGGGCTGCGAGTCAGCTTTGGGCCGCCCCAATAGTGACTGAGAGCATCCTTTACCCAACTCTCGAATTCAGGATTGTGAATAGGGCTCGGCTCAAGCAGTTCGGCCGGGGGAACCTCCGTATTCTCCGAAACATACGGCACGATCCCCCGGATCTGCTGGATTCGGTCGATGCCCGGTATAATGCGTCTCAGGACCACCATGACCTGCATCTGCATCTTGCGATCCAGCAATGCCTTGGCTACACTGTCAATCTGCTGCGCCAGCAGCGCACGCTCCTCCACGCTGAAATGTGGAGAATCGCTGCGGGCGCGCACACCCAACATACCCAGCACGATCTCTCCTTTGCTTTCTCCTGCAGGTTCCAGAACAGGCCAGAGCCAATACCCGCCGAATTCAGCCGGCTCCGGCGCCAACTGCCGGGGCGACTTTCGGCCATTTTCCGAAAGCATCGCCCCGCCTTCCACAACCCGTGCCTTCTGCGACAGGTTTGCTGAGCCGTTCTTGCGGGCATGGCTCAGCGCCTCGCTCATGGCATCACTCCAATCCTTGTCATCCAGGATCTCCTGCCGCGTTCCCTCCGGTCCGACCATCGCTTCAAGGATCAGGTCGGTGCCGATGGCCGCAGCCACGAAGCCTGAAGGGACGCGCAGCAATTCGCACAGTACCGTTAGGTGATTCTCGAGAAACTGGCGCAGATCGGTTGTAGTCAGGAGGCGTCTGTCCAGTTCGCGCAACCAGGCTATCTCTTGCCGGTCTTCACCGTAGACCAGCCGGTCGGTCAGCTCTCTGGAGACGCTCAGTATCACCTGCGCGGCCACTATCACACCCGTGATGACGCTGAAAAGCACGATGTTGCGTGGCAAGCCAAGTATGATCTCTACAGTAGGAATCGTTTGGACGGCCAAAATGACAATTATGGCTACAACCGGCCCGCGGGCGAAGTAGCGAATCAACCTGTAACGGACCACCCTGTCCGGTGTGTAGACGCCGAAAAAGGCCACAGTATAGCTCAGACCGATTAACATTACGCCTATGGCTGAGTTTCCCACAATGGCCAGACTAAGTATCCACTCCGGCGACTGAAGGCCGACAGAAGACTTGCCTAACGCTATCAGATACGGGAAGGTGCCTATGCCGGGAGCTGCCGAAGCCAGCAGAAGGTAGGTCATCCGCTTGCGGCTTTCAGCTGTCAGGCAGCGCTGCCGCGCCTTCCAGATGTTCAAGTGGGAAAGGATCACGACGCCGGCAAAGAATGCGGCAAAGGGCCAGAACAGGATGCCAGGATGCAGATAGCTCAGGAGCGGGTCAAACTCTACGATGTCTACCAACCAGCTGGAGAAAAAGGCAAGGAGGGCGCTAACCACTGAAAGAACACCAACTGCGAAACTAATAAATCTGCGTCGATCGGTGTGGTAATTCGTTGTACGCAGTACCGCATAGGAGAAAGCGAAGTATGCGCCGGGCAAGAGCGCGATTCCCAACCATTCGAACCGCAGCCATTTAGACGCCGAGTCGGCGCTGACGACCTGTGTCAAGGCGACTTCAGAAGCATAAGTCACCATTACAAGGCCGAGGAGAAAGGCGAAACGACGCGCCACCGGATGGCGAAAATTGTAGGTTAAGGTGTATGCCAGGAGCGAAAAGGCAAGGATTACAACTACCGACGAGACCAGGGTGTTCAAGAAGCCCAAGGCATTGGCAAGCGTCAACGTTAGTTCGTTCATTTTTTTCTGTCTTAAGTACTGCAAGACAAAGGCAGGGGTGAGCAGTAACAGGCAGGCCGCAAAGGCTGCCCTTCACTCGCGGCGCCAGACGCCTTGCTAAGACGCCCAGTTGACCTTCTCGCTAACCACTACCCACATGTCATTGCGTTTCTCCATATATATACTGAAGTTTCCGCCAACACTTGGGGTCCTTTGTATGAGAAGGTTGACGCTGGCTCGATCGACCGTTTCGAACCGCACTGAATCCATCTGAATTATCGGACCTTGGATCGGCATAGTTTCCTCATGGTTCTCCAACCAGACCGTGGGTCCGTCAAAACCTAATTCGCCAAGTTGCTCAGCGGGATGCCGAACAAGCCGCAGCTGTGCCACCATGCCGTCGGCACCGGGTTCGAGTTGCCGGCGTTGGCCCAGCTTGTGAATCAGCGCCGTACGACGGATTCGCATGCTGTCCGGCTCCTGCGTATCCGTGCTTTGGTAGTAATGTGCCAGAGCGTAGATTGGGCCAAATGCGTGTTGGGAGGAGAGCAGACCCAGTAACTCCTCACGCACACGGTTCCACATCGACCGCCATTGCGGGGCAGTAACCTGGTCGCCGTGTTCCAGGAGCAGCAGAGTCGTATCTGCGCCGAGCCGATTGACAATTGACGCTGGCGTCAGGTAGGTCGGATCCTGCTTCAAACGTGCGAGAAGGATTTCCGGAGAGGCTTCGGCCTCCTGAAAAGCGTGAAAACGGTACCGTGTGTTTAGCGTAAAAAAGACGCCCAGTATAACGGCCCCCGACAGGAGCAGCACCAGCGTCCATGACAACGGATCCATCGATTCAAGAATCTGCTGGTACGTCGGTAGAGAATCCAGACCAAGCTGGCGCAGCAACTCCTCAAATCCGTTAGCGTTTTCCGACATGCAGAATCAACCTGAACAGACAAATGGCAGAGCGGCTCCAACCTGGAAACCCCTGAACACCGCGTGGGGCCGCCCATCGGCGACTTCGCCTGCGTCATTTGCGAAACTGCTCTGCACTCCGGACGGTTTTCGACATCAGACCATAGTCTTATCTGTCCTTACCAATTGTATCATATCTTGACTTACGAACGATGCCCCTGCCCTCTCGGTTCCAACCAAGTCAAGAGTCCAAAGAGGCCGCACCTTCCCCTTTCAGCCCGGTGGCTATAGAATTCATCTGTCCTGCGCGCAGTGTCAATTCCAGACAATTCGATCTGCCCTTCCGGAACACCCGCAGCTGTAAGTTGGTCGATATTGGCCTGCCAGAGATCGAAGCAGGGATTCGCCTGATCGCCTTTGCGCTCCCAAATGTACTTTTCCCCCCCGGCCAAAGTCGATATCGCCCTCCCAATGACTTCCCCGCCAACTTCGTAGCTCTCCGGCCCAATACTGGGACCGATGCCAGCATGCACATCTGCCGCGTCAGTTCCATAGGCCACCTGCATCGCCCTCAGAGCGGCGCTCGCCATCCCGTCGACAGTGCCGCGCCAACCTGCGTGGCAAGCTCCCAGAGCATGGTGGACAGGATCATAGATTACGAGCGGGACACAGTCAGCAAATACCAGGAAGAGCGGCAGGTTTTCTGAATTGGTGATGAGGGCATCGCACATCTCTTGCCGTGTGCCGGCGTCCTCCCACCCGACCTCAGCAACGTCGATACTATGGACTTGGTGCGTGCGTACCGGATGGGTGGGATCTTTGCCGATGGCTGCACAAAAGCGGGCAAAATTCTCGAGGACACGTTCGCGGTAATCGCCGCGGCTGTAGCTGAAATTCAAACTATGCCATGGTTCTGGTGAAACGCCGCCGTGACGCGCGCTTATATGGGCCTGGAGAGGAAGAGAAGCAAAACTTTCAAAGGTATAGGCGACTACGCCATTCTTGTAGCAAATGCGGCGCATTTTACTGAGCTTTTCCTCCTATACCCCAATTCCAATCCTCTGTGCCTCCCATTCTTCCAAGAGCAGCGTTCCTACCCCGTAATAGACCGATTTCATTCTAAGGGAATCGGTTCGATCGTGACGTTTCCCAGACCTGTCTCGTGTTGTTCAGCCTTGAGCTTCGTCCAGGGCAGCCAGTCCTGGGCCCTCCAGGCCCCCCCTTTCGCTGCCTTGATCGGGCGGTTCTCGTTGGCGCCGTATCGGAAGGCCCAGCCGTCGTCACATGCCTGGCAGGTTAGGCACCCGGCAGTATCAGGCGGGCACGAGAGGCCGGTACGCTCCTGGGTTGCCAAACGCAGCTCGTAATTGAAGTAGCTCTCACTGACGCCGCTCTCCACGATATCCCATGGAAGTGGACTTCCCGCTTCCCACTGGCCCAGATAATGTTCCTTATCCAAGCCAAGTTTCCCCATAGTTCTGAAGAAAAGCCTTGTGTTCAAATGGCCCGGTGGAATCGCCAGTAGCACATCGGCGAGGGCGCGGTCTCCTCGGCTCAGCACCGCCTGCACTTCTGCCCATTCCGGCGAGTCTGCCCGCACCTCCACGCCGTGCCGCGCCAGTGCCCTGTTTATCGTGCGCTGGCGCCGCTTAAGCTCGGCTGCCGGCATCATCGCCTCCCACTGAAATGGGGTATGGGCCTTGGGAACAAAGGGCGTGGCGTTTATCGCCAGCCTCCGCCTGAATGTATGACGCGCCTTGAGCGTGAAGTCGATTAGCTCCTGTATGTCGTCCTCAGTCTCCGTTGGATGGCCGGTCATGAAATAGAGTTTAAGCTGGGGAAAGTCCAGTTCCGCCGCCAGCCCCACGGCCCGCATCATCTGCTCTTCGGTCTGTGTCTTGTTAATTACGTTTCGCAGACGTTCGCTGCCCGCCTCCGGCGCGACGGTCAGGGTCTGCGTTCCCCCCGCTGCCATTGCCCTGATAAGTGGTACACTGATGGGATCCATGCGCATCGAACTGGCGCTAATCGACGCGCCCATGCCCTCAAGTTCGGTTGCAAGTTCATCTATCTGCGTGTGGTCGCTGACCGCGGCACTGACGAGGCCAATGCGATCGCGCCCCTTCGATATGGCGTCTTCTGCCCAGCCCAACAGCCTATCCAAAGGCTGCTCGCGAGGCGGCCGGTAAACATACCCCGCCAGGCAGAAGCGGCATCCGCGCCCACAGCCGCGCGCGATCTCCATAAGGTGCATACCGCTGAACTCTGTGTCCGGTGTGTAAAGAACGGACTGCGTTTCAAATTCGGGCAGCTCGCGAACCCATAGCCGTTCAACAGGCCGAAAGTCGACGTGGTTGCGATTCGAAGGGCGAAGATGAGGGACGTAGAAACCTGGCTGACGATCAAGTGTCTGCAGGAGCGCCTCTCGGTCTTCGTGGAGTGCATCGCGGCAAATCTCAATGAATTGGGGCACGGCCTCCTCGCCTTCGCCGATGAGAACAGCATCGAAGAAGGGCGCCATGGGCTCCGGGTTCATGGTGATTCCGGGCCCACCGGCAATGATGAGTGGCCAGGGGGACCCGTCCCAACGGCTGCTGTGGAGACGCTCCTGAGAGAGGGGCGGGATACCGGCCTGGCGCAGCATCTCCACAACGTTGAAGTAGTCCATCTCCCAGGAAATGGTAAACGCCCAGATGTCGAAACTGTCTGCAGGACGGTCGCTTTCCAGCGAGAGCAATGGCTGCCCTGCCGCAGCTGCGCCCTTCTGCCAGAAGATGCGCTCGCAGACTACATCGTGCTCAGCATTCAACCATCGATAGAGCAGTTGAAACGCCAAACTGCTCATGCCGACATAATAGCTGTTGGGAAAGGTCAGCGCGACGGGAAGGCGGCCTCCCCAGTCCTTGACGACCGCCCCTTCCTCCGCCGGCTGGCGACGGCCTTGCCTACTATACTCATTCGTTCTCTGTTGCGCCGAGCGTCTGCGATTCTTTACCATACGGGAATATGACGTGTCCATTCATTCGCGAGGCCAAATACGGAATCAATACTACCATGCGATAGATCTGCGGCGACCATGCACTTTTCCACTTCGATAACTATCCGCGGAGAGCGCCTGGTCAGGCTGGCCCCATTCTAACACTTGGTGGTCAGCCTTGAGAAAGTAGCGCAAGCGCCTTTTTCCACTCTGACGGCGTGTTTATGTTGGCAAATGTAAGTAGGTCCGGATCGAAGTCGCGCAACTGTTCAGCTTTAACCAGGCGCACCCGCGCTTCGTTCCAAAAGCTGTCCATACGGCGTTTGCCTGCCGCCAAAGCCTCTTCGACTGAAGGCAGGCAGCGCCGACTGTACACTGCATGAAGCGGCTGGGATTGCCCATTAAGGACCGGCACAACAGCATCGCAGTCGAAATCTAGACACTCAATCAGATACCGGCAACATGCCGCTGAAATGAATGGCATGTCTCCGGCTACAGTCAAGGCCCAACCGTCTATCCGCCGCAGGCCGGTTGCAAGGCCGCCAAGAGGGCCGTTTCCAGGAGTGTCGTCAGGCAGGCAACTGACGAAAGTACAGGCAGGCGCCCTTTCTTGCTCTCGGGGGTCCTGCCCTTGCCCAGGAACTTGAACGGCAGCGCAGACGCTCGGGTCGTTGGCAACAACGATTACCTTCGCTGCAAGCGGTAGGAGTCGCTCGGCTACGTGGCATACCAGTGCTATCCCTTTTGGAGGTACCGGCAGTAGAAGCTTGTCGGTGCCCATTCGGCGACTACTGCCACCGGCGAGGATCAACAATGTTGCTTCTGCCTCGTCACCAGTTGAGGACGCCGCCATGGTTTCCCCCTGTGTACTGATCTGCACCAAAAGAAAGAGCGAGTTGCATTCACAACTCGCTCTTTATAACGGGCTTAGTGCCGATCGCCAACTCAGACCGCCTGTGCCTCAAGGTGCCTCACTACGTCGCCGACCGTCTCGATTTCCTGGGCTTGCTCGTCACTGATTTCGCCGCCAAACTCCTCTTCGAAAGACATTATCAACTCAACCAGGTCCAAACTGTCGGCATCCAAATCCTCTTTGAACTTGGCATTTTCGGTTACTTCATCAGGATCAACATCTAACTGATCCACTATTATATCGCGCACCTGCTCAAAAGTTGTTGACATTCTCGTACCCCCTTTGGTCAATATACGTTTTCAGAATTTAATGCGAATGTCTTGCATTATAAATCATATAACACTAGAATCGAAAGAGAGTTACGTTTTTCGGGACGAAACATGTAAGTATCAGTCTGTCCCGTTTCTCAAGCGTTGAATTCAATCCTTTGCCGGTACTGTTCGCAGGGCCGGAGGCGTTTGGCTGTCACGCCCTGAGACCCTTTTGACTCACCGATCAAAATCGATTTTGGTCGACTTTGAGAGGTTCGTTCGCCTCTTGCTCTTCATGCAGCAGCGCGTGGGAGGGCTCAATTGTCCACTGCAGGTCGGAAAGACGAACACATACGCATAAACCTGGAAGAGGATGTCGGGTTCCGGCAGTTGACAACAGGTTTAGAACGATACCATTTCATACACCAGGCCCTGCCTGAGATCGATCTCGCTGCAGTAGACCCCAGTGTCCTGCTGTTTGGAAAGCGACTCCATGCTCCTATTCTGGTCAGCTCCATGACCGGGGGCACATCACAGGCAGGTCTCTTCAACCGGCGTCTGGCTGAGGCTGTGCAGGCGAAAGGCCTGGCTATGGGTGTAGGTAGCCAGCGCGCCGCACTGGAGCAAACCGACGCTCAGGACTCTTTCGATGTGCGTACATACGCGCCGGACGCGCTGGTCTTCGCCAATTTGGGTGCAGTGCAGCTCAACTATGGTTACACGGTCGATCACTGCAAACGGGCTGTCGAAATGGTCGAGGCCGATGCCCTGATTCTACATCTGAATCCGCTTCAGGAGGTCCTGCAACCTGAAGGCGATGTCCTTTGGGCAGGGCTACTTCCCCGAATCGAAGAGGTCTGCGCGCACGTCGGGGTTCCTGTCATCGCCAAGGAGGTCGGCTGGGGAATCAGCAGGCAGGCCGCGAGCCTGCTCATCGGAGCCGGCATCAGTGCCATAGACGTGGCCGGGGCTGGGGGCACATCATGGAGCGAGGTTGAGAAGCACCGCGCACCAACAGAGCGCCAGCGTAGGTTGGCTGCGGCCTATCGTGAGTGGGGCATTCCCACCGTCACCAGCCTTGCCTACGTTCGCGAAGCCCGCGAGGAAGCCGGCCGGCCCGAAATACCGATCTTCGCTAGCGGAGGCATTCGCAGCGGTCAGGATGTCGCCAAGGCGGTGGCGCTTGGCGCAGATCTTGTCGGCCTTGCTGCACCTTTTCTCAAGCGAGCGGTAGAATCGTCCGAGGCGGTTGAAGAGGAGGTCGACGTACTGGTTGAGGAGTTGCGGGTTGCGATGTTTGCCAGCGGCTCACGAAACGTTGAAACGTTGCGCAGGCCCGGCGTCCTGGTCCAAAGATCCCTTCTGACTCAAGGGACGACCGCTATTTCGGCATGGCCTAGAAAGCTTGCTCCATCCGAGAGTGAAGAATGGGACAGGAGAGAAGGGCCGTTTCTTTCTGTCGAGGACGCAGTTGTAGCGAACTCCGGCGAGTTCACGCAACCGGACAGGGGAAAGATAGTACCAGAGCCGGTCGTTCAGGACACTGGTCAACCTGATTGTTCCGCGTCATGTTCTGCAGAGCCGAAGAAAAAGTCAATGGATGCCTTCGCCGCCCTGTGGTTGCCTCGCCTTGAGGAGGAGATGCAGGCGGTACTCGCGACCCGCCATCCAATGCAGGCAAACCACTACGCCATGATGCACTATCACATGGGGTGGGCCGATGAGTCCCTTCGACCAGGCGGTTTTGGCGCAGGAAAGCGAATCCGCCCTCTTCTATGTCTGATGGCTTGTGAAGCTGTCGGCGGAGATCCCGCAGAGGCCATGTCAGCGGCAGCGGCTGTCGAAATCTTGCACAACTTCTCCCTTGTCCACGATGACATTGAGGATGGAGACGAGTTCCGACGGCACCGGCCCACGCTGTGGACACTTTGGGGAGTACCCCAGGCGATAAATGTCGGCGACGGGATGTTCGCTCTCGCCTTTTCCGCTCTGTTGAGGTCCGTTGAAACCTATTCTGCCGGCGAAATCCCCGAATCATCAAGCGGGAACGGTCGTCCGCTCGCGGCTACTGACCGCCTTGCCGAAATCTGTATTAGGTTAACAGAAGGCCAGCATCTCGACCTTAGCTTTGAGGACCGAGAGGATGTTACCGTCCCCGAATATATCCGCATGATCGGGGGCAAAACAGCAGCTATGATTGCCGGGTCGACTGCGTTAGGGGCCTTGTTCGGTGGCGCCGGGAAAAATGAGATTGAAAGTCTGTACAGATTTGGCTATAGCATGGGACTGGCCTTCCAGATCCAGGATGACATTTTGGGTATCTGGGGCAATTCTGAATTGACGGGCAAGCCGTCCGGCAACGACATCCTCCGACGTAAGAAAACTCTTCCTCTAATCTACGGATTGGAGCAACCTCAAAAAGGAAGAGGTATCAGGTTTCTATGGCGTCGGGGCATTACAGAGGAAAACCTGACGGAAGCCATCTCGATGCTTGAGGATACTGGCGCAAAACGTTGGTCGACGATGCAGATGCTGAAATACCATACCGAAGGCACGCAGTCCCTTACCCAAGCACTGGGAAAACGGGCCAGTCATTCTCTCCTTTTGGAGCTGGCTGATCAACTACTGCACCGTAGAAGCTGAAGCGGACTTAGAGCCGCCTTCACCACTTCTCGTCCCCACTTGTCGGCGGTCCCCAAAATTGAGCGCTTCCCGACAATCTCTAGGGGTGGGCAGGGCTAGGTCGAGTCCGGCCACGCCTCAAGCTTTCGCCTAACAGCAACGCAGAAGGCGTCAGCACTGGCGCCGTCGAGCACGCGATGGTCGTAACTCAAGGCCAGGTCCATCATCGGTCGAAAAGCAAGATAGTCGTCTACACTAGCCTCGTATGGCTTGCTTCTGCTTACAACCACAGGCCGCTTCTCTATTGCTCCCGTCCCAAGAATGGCAACTTGCGGTTGCAGAATGACCGGCGTCTGAAAAAGGCTCCCGGACGTACCGTAGTTCGTTAACGTAAAGGTGCCTCCTTGTGTATCCGCGGGCGTGAGCTGATTCTGCCGCGCTCGCGACGCCAGGTCGGCCACTTGGCGCGCAATACCTGTCAGATTCATGTCACCAGCATCGTGAATGACGGGAACAATCAGTCCTCCGACCCCGGTGTCGTCAGCGGGGAGGGCCACAGCCATGCCGATGTTGTACGAATGCTTGAGAATCAGACCTTCGTCGGTCCACTCTGCGTTCGCGGCAGGTACCGTTCTCAGCCCCTCAACAATAGCGGCGACAATGTAAGCAGTCAGCGTCAAGCGTACCCCCTGCTGAGCGAATTCTGCCTTATGGGTCTGGTAATGGCCGGTAACTGTACCCATATCCACACTGTGAACGGTGGTGACGTGTGGTGCAGTGAACGCGCTCTGAACCATGTTTTTGGCGATGATTTGGCGCATGCGGCTGTGGGGGACTAGCGATTCATCCTTACTCCCTTGCTCGGAAGCTGTGCTGTCTATGGCTGCCAAAACCGAAGTAGCAGACTCTTCTCTATCGGAGCTGCGTGACTGCGCAGGGTAGCGGTCGATCCATGATGCAGTCAGGTGAGTCAGCCCTTTATTTTTCCGCGCAAATTCGATGAGATCGTACCTGGTCAAAGTGCCGATAGGCCGGCCGCCTGCGGCTTCTCGCAAGTCGATGTCATAGGTCGCGGCCAGACGGCGGAGTTCAAGAGAGGCGACAGAGCTGTCGGGAGATTCAGAGTCGCCTTGGGAATCTGAGCGTTCTATCGCCGCGGTATCAGAGTCCTGACTGCCTGCGCTTCCCACTTCTTTCAGGTATGTCTCTACGTCGCCTTTTGTGAGCTGCTCGCCATCACGGCCGGGAATGACAGAAAGGCTGATGCCCGCCTCGGCCGCGATCCTTCTGGCTACAGGTGTGGCTCTGACTCCCCTGGTCTGGGCACCCTCTATTTCGCCTGAAAGAGTCACTGAACGGTTGCCCTCCGTATCTTCAGAGTCTCTCTGGCCCGCTCCGTCATCAGGGGTGGCAGAGTCCGCCGGCACCGGGGCAACCTCCTCCGTTGCCTCCCCAATGACGGCAATAACCGCGTTCAATTCGATTATCTCACCCTCTCCGAAGCGAATTGACAGCAGCGTCCCGCTCGCGGGAGCCGGTACTTCGGTGTCCACTTTGTCAGTTGCTATCTCGAGAAGCGGATCGCCGGCATTAACCTGCTGGCCTTCCTTCACGAGCCAGCGGCTAATCGTCACGTCCTCGACTTCCTCACCCATATCGGGCAGGGTTACTTCAGTTGCCATTGATCTACCTTTCTATCGCCGCTCCATCTCCAGTACGGTGGAGACAATTTCTTCTTTCCAAGGCAACGCCTCTTCCTCCAGGACGCGAGAGACGGGAATCGACACGGGCGCCATACCCAGGCGGCGGGCAGGCGCTCTCAGTAAGTGCGGGGCCTCTTCGTAGGCCCGGGCCACAATTTCTGCACCCACTCCGCAATTCGCATAGGACTCGTGAACTGCCAGCAGTCGTCCCGTTTTCGCAACTGACGCCCAGACCGTTTCTGTGTCCAACGGTTCGACAGTGCGCATGTCGACTACCTCGCAACTGATGCCGTGCTGTTCCTCAAGGGTCCCGGCCGCCTCCAAGGCCTGTAACAGGCAGAAGCTGAAAGTCGCGATGGTCAGGTCGGTTCCCTCCCTCTTCACGTCCGCTTTTCCTATCGGAACCAGATACTCCTCATCCGGCGACGGCGCCTCCCCACGCGTAAAATAGAGCATCTTGTGCTCCAGGAAGGCGACCGGATTGTCGTCGCGGATGGCAGTTTTGAGTAGTCCCTTGGCATCGTACGGCGTTGCCGGCGAGACAACCCTGATGCCGGGAAAGTGAGCGTAGAGGCTGTCAACCGACTGACTGTGCTGCGAACCGTAATGTTTGCCCCCGCCTTGCTGGCCCCGTATCACGAGGGGAACCTTTAGCAGGCCCCCTGTCATATACCTGTACTTTGCAATCTGATTGAAAATCTGGTCGGCAGCCACCAGCGTGAAGTCCATATACATCAGCTCGACGACAGGGCGCATTCCCACTGTTGCCGCCCCCAGGGCCATTCCCATAAACGCCTGTTCACTGATGGGCGTGTCAAGTACCCTCTTCTCGCCAAACTCGTCCAACAGGTTACGAGTTACGCGAAACAGACCCCCATAATGGCCGATGTCCTCGCCAATTAGGAAGACATTTTCGTCGCGCTGCATCTCTTCCCTTAGCGCTTCGTTTATTGCCTGAATGTAGGTTGTTCTTCGCATAGAATTTGCAATCGCGCTCCAACCGCACTTGCCGGATAGACGGCGGCCCTAACGGACCTGTACTTAACCGTTTCCGGAGGCGGGTTCAAAAAAGACGTCCAAATAAGTCTCCGCCGTATCTGGCCATGGGCTTTTTTCTGCGAATGCCACAGCCTCGTCAATCAATTCATCAACTTCCTCATCCACGACGGCAATGGTGGTTTCGTCAACCCCTCTAGTCAAGAGCTTTTGCCGCATAACAGTCAGGGGCTCGTATGCCTTCTGCTTCTCGACCTCTTCCGGCGGACGGTAGGTCTCCAGATCCCCGGCCATGTGTCCTGCCAGGCGGTAGGTGATGCCCTCGATGAAGGTGGGTCCAAAGCCGGACCTTGCGCGATCGGCGGCCTGGCTTACCGCGGCGTGGACGACCTCCACATCGTTGCCGTCGATCTGCACTGTCTCCATTCCGTAGGACCGTGGAAACAGAAAGATATTCTCGATTGAAGAAGTGCGCCAGATCGGCGTCATCTCCGAGTATCTATTGTTCTCGCAGTAGAAAATGAGCGGCAGTTTCCATTTGGCGGCAATGTTGAACGTTTCGTGCATTACCCCCTGATACAGCGCTCCGTCACCAAAAAAGGTGATGGCCACCCGGTCCTCGTCACGCAGGTGGCTCGCCAGTGCCAGGCCTGCGGCGTGGGGCACCTGGGCGGCAACAATGCCGTTCGCTCCCATCATGCCGTGCTCCGGAGAAACAAAGTGCATCGAGCCACCCTTTCCTTTGGCAAATCCGTCTCTTCGGCCCATTACTTCGGCAATGGCCTTCCCCGGATCCATGCCCCATGCCAATCCGTGATGATGGCCCCGGTACGTGCAGGTAACGTAGTCGCCTGGCCGCAGGGCGTAGGCGGCGCCAACGGCATTGGCCTCGTGGCCGATGGCAGTGTGCATCGCGCCACCGATCTGCCCCTCTTCGGCGGCAGCCAGCAGCGCCCTTTCCATCAACCGGATCGCCAGGGCCTTGCGGTACATTTCAAGGACCAACTCCGTCGGCAGGGCGGGTACATCCAGGTCCGTGGCCGAATCCGAAGGCAAGACATCAGTCGTGACCGACGCTGGACTCGATTCTCCACCTGATTCAGTAGAGGCTTCTGAATTTGGCTGCTGTGTGCCCGTTTCAGCCTTTCCTGTTCTGGTAATGTCTTCGGCCGGCTTCATATAGTCTAGTCCTGGTCTGCAGCAGAAAGGCCCGTTCGATTTACTGTCCTACCAGCGGCTCGAACTGAAGTCATTCTGCCCAAAACAAACGGAGTGCGTTGCCGCACTCCGCTACGTAACACTCTTTGTCTGGAAACGCGTTTCTCGGCTAGGAGACCTTAAACTGATCTCAGACTCCTCTCGCGAAGTCTGAGAAGCCCTGTTATTCGCTGAACAGTCATCGTCTAGCGGATTCCAGCCATTTCCTGCAGCAGGTGCCAGTTCGCAAGTCGGTCGGCCTGGGCTGCCATCAGAACCTTCGATGGGTTGCCCTCTTTGTCGAACTGCTTGGAGAAACGGCCTTCCGAGCGGGCAAAAGTGACAAAATCGATCGTTTCACCCGTCTTCTTGATCGTGTACCAGTCTTCCTTCACCGCCGGATTACCCTGAAGACTGAGGCGCTCGCGAATCGTTTCGCCCTTCCGTGGGTCATAGACGAACATCGGGAATGCGCGGCTGTCCACCGCCAGCTTTGCCTGATGGCGGGCCATGTTGTCGGCAACACCGTGCTCCGGCTGGCAGGTCGTAAACACATTGACAATCGCCGGTCCCTCAAATTCGGCCGCCTCCAGAATCGACTTGTAAAAGTGATTGGGGACAGCCTGTACCGTCTGCGATACATACGTGTTCGGATGCATCATAGCGATGCGGCCCAACTCTTTGCGCATTTCCTGTTTACCGGCATGGACCTTGCCGTGGGAGTACATCTTGGAATCCTGCCCTGTGAAAGAGGCAGTACTGGTCTGGCCACCCGTGTTGGAATAGACCTGCGTATCCAGCACGAGAACCTTTATGTTCATGCCGCTGGCCAGCATTCGGCTGAGCGCCTGAAAGCCGATGTCGAGCATGGCGCCGTCGCCACCCATCACCCACAATTGCTTGTCCTGCCACCCGAGTTGGTCCCAGCGCATCCGGAGACCCATGGCGAAGGTGGGACCGTCTTCAAAGAGCGAGTTGCTCCAGGGAACGATGTAGGGATTGTAGGGGTAGGTGCTGCCGTACACCGTATTACAGCCTGTACTGGCAGCGATGCCGATATTTTCGGATCCGTATTTGTAACCAAGAGCGGCCAGCCACATGCGGATCGCGGTAGCTTCGCCGCAACCGGCGCAAGAGCCGGCCCCGCCGACATAAAGCATACTCTGCTCAGCCAGCATCATGTCGACAGCTACTCTCTCGTTGATGAATTCCTGTGGCGTCGGAGGCAGCTTGCGGAAGAAGTCGATGCTCTTCTCGTAAATGGGAACAGTTGTGTCTTCCTTCTCGATCATCTTCAAGGCATGGTAACCCAGATCATCGCATGCCTCGACGCATTCAGCGCAACCCTTGCACTTCGTTGGATCGATAAAGATGCCGAATTTTCCGGGTGTCTTTTTCCTCTTCGCCGGAACTTTGTAGAACTTGTTGGTCTCCGCAAACTGCTTCGACATAAAGCTCCGTTCCGCATCGTCTTCAATGTCGTCCAGCGCCGCAGTCAGTTCATCATCGGTCACTACCTTGCCCAGGATGGCAGTATCCGGGCACTGGGTGACGCAACTCATGCAGCCAGTACAGTTCTCCTGAATGTACTCTGGAATCTCCGGCGCAATGTAGCTGAAGTCGCGGTAGGCGCCAGTCCCTGCAGGAATAACAGAACGGGCAACGCCTACGTCCGCCTCGAGCGACTCGGGCCCCGGCCCCTCGTTGTACTCCTGGACTACTCTTTCAAAAAAATCGTGGGCATCTACAACCATCGAATCAAATCCATCGCCAAAGCCGTTAGAGCCGTCAACCGCACCATCGACGTGGTCCCCAGCAACTGCCTCTACGTCGTGGCCGTTCGACGTCCGGGTCAAATTGCGGATATCGAAAGTATTTACTGTAACACCCATAGGAGTTGCCGCCTTTCGGGTAGATAGAATCCCGGTGACGCTGATTCCGGGAATCGATTAACTAAACAGTGTTATCTCTGCGCCGGGCACGAGAACAGGCGAGGTAATATCCTGAGCGATAATCTCAGGTGGAATCTCGAATGCCTCTTCGTAGCCGCGTCTTACACAACGCATATTGGCCTGGACAACCGCCTCGCCTCGCTTGCCAAAGTACTTGCGCAGCGCCTGCTCTGAACGTTCCATCACATCTTCATCATTGAGATTCGCGTCGCCTGCAAATGGCGTCACTCTCAGGAAGATCCCCAGCAGTACGATACCTTGCATCCGCACTTCGAGATCGGCAACCGGCGCCTCTTCGCGGGCGATCTTTGCGCCGTCCGCAGCAACGACCCGCAAATTCTTTTCTCTGATTAATTCCTTGGACTTTGGTGGCACATTGGCCCACACATCTTCTGGCGTTGACTTGCTTGTCTGTACGAAGAGCGTGCCTCCCTGCTGAATCCCAGCCAGAGGGTTGCTCGTAAAGAATGCGTTAATGTCGTTCATCGGCACGAAATCAACGTTGTTGAGTTCGCAATGGGTCAGAATAGGTTCGTCGGCCACTGTCAAGTAGTAAGTCGTAGGCAGGCCTTTCTTCTCCGAACCGTACTTTGGGTAGGCCTGCACCTTCTTTCCAAAGATATCGCCTGCAATGGTGGCGATTACTTTGTTGGTAGTGACGGACCCGTATCCGCCAACAGAATGGCCTCGCATCGAAAACGCCCCCTGAGGGCGAACATCCGGGTCTCCATTCATCGGCAATGCGAGGTCGTGCTTGATGCCGACGACAAAGAATCGGGGGCCTTCTTCCACCATATTGCGTGCGATTGAAATGAAGTGGCCAGGCCGCACGTCGCGACTGCCCAGCCCCGCCGAACCGCTGAAAATCTTCGGAATGTCATCAATGGCAGCAAAGCCAGGGCTGCCCGTATAGGCGTCGGCAAACGCAGCCTTGATGTCATTTGTTACCGGATTGTTTGGTGCAATCGGGTCGTCCATCCTCTCCAGTACGGTGAAGCCCCGTAAATGCTTCAGGGCATCTACAATCTCCCGGCTAGGAAACGGACGGTAACAGGTTATGTGCACAACCCCGACGTTTATCCCTTCTTCTCGCCGGATGTAATCGACGGTAGCCTTTGCCGTTTCAATCATGCAGCCCATGCCTACAATTGCATAGTCGGCATCTTCCATGCGGTAAGTGTCCAGCATCTGGTAGCGGCGGCCCGTCAGTCGGTAAAACTCGTCCATCGCGTTCTGCACGGCGTCGCCAACTTGTGAATAGTATTCCCGCTGTGCAATTTTGCCCTTCATGTAGCTGTCCTGGTTCTGAACAACCCCGGTCATAACCGGATTGTAAGGATTGAACAGATTGACCAGTTTGTCTTCAGGCTTTCCGATATACTCCTTCATCATGTCCGGTTCACAGAGTAGGACGTCCTCAACAGTGTGCGTAGTCAGAAAACCATCCTGTACGTTGAAAAACGGCGTGCGGCTGTCTTCCGCTGCACGCCGTGCGATCAAGGCCAAGTCGCCCGACTCCTGGGCAGTGCGGCCGAAGAGAATTCCCCAACCGGAATCAGAAACGGACATGACATCGTCATGTCCGGCGTGAACATTCAAGCTGTGACTTGTCAAGGCGCGTGCGCCAATGTGAAAAACAACCGGCAGCCGCTTGCCCGAAATCGTGTAAAGTACCTCGTGCATCAGGATAAGACCCTGGCCGGACGTGTAGTTGCTGACGCGACCACCGGCCACCGCAAATCCTTCACAGGCGGCAGCGGCGCTGTGTTCGGACTCCGGCTCCAGGAACATCAACTCGTCCCCCCACAGGTTGCGGGCCCCATTTGAAACGGCCGCCCCATATCCACCACCCATCGTTGTTGAAGATGTGATCGGATAAGCGCAGGCGGCCTGAGTTATATGAGTCTCGGCCCAAACTACCGAGCCGGCTCCATCTGTGGTCGTTGGGATACCCGGGTACGGCACATGCCCATTCAGGTTGTCTGAGAACTTCTCAGAAGAACCGGAAAGGTTATTTGTGTCTGCCATGGTCATCCTCCTGATGCCAATTTGGCGTGCAAAATAGGGGCGGATTCAAGAACTGCAACAGTCTAACCCGTCCATTTGGCACAGTGTACCACAGATCAGCATATTGGATCAACCCCCAGCATGTGCCAATTGACACAAAATTCGGCTGCTGTGTTTGGGCAATCCTGTCAATATGAGATTCCTGAAGAAAAAGTGCATGATTCGCGCCCGAATTCTTGACAAATCGAACGTTTTCCTAAGAGAAAGAAATCAAGACTCCCTTTTGCATTCTGTTGGGCCTGGTCTTTCTCCACGGGAAAGGCCACCCCGGCCTGGCGGCCTCTGTAACAAAGGGCGAATGCAGGTTCATCGAAAGAAGACCTTTCTACAAGAACTGACTGGACTTCAAAGTCCGATAGCGACTAGAGTAGAGGCAGGGACTAGAGGAAAGGATTAGGAGCATTCTCATGGACGGAGCCTGCAAAAGCGCGGAATGCGGAGGAAGTCCGGTGGTTGTCCATAGAAATTAACAGGAAGAAAGGGCTATAACCCTTGGCAGCTCGCCTATTCAATCATAAATTGGAGTAAAGTCTTACAGTCAGCCCCGTTCTACTTGGTCAAATCGCCGGGCCAACTTAGATGTTCTGTTCTGAAACAACGCCTCTGGCGAGGTGTCGGCCCACTGGGAAAAGGAGTAATGGAACAGAGATATCAATGAATATCCATAACCAGTGGAGGCTCATCTCCGGTTCGATCAAACGGGAACCGATCCAGTTCCATAAGAGGGCGTGGACGAGGATGATGCCTCCATATAGAGTTACGTTTGCCTCAAAGTATTCCTTTGTGAGTCCCTGTTCATTGGCGTTGTCGACATCCTGCTTTCTTCGGAATCCAATGTAGATGGCTATCAGTGCGCCCGCCGCCACAAATGGATCAAAGATTGTCCAGATCAACGAGCCTATTCCTTCGGAGGCTGGATCGTACAGTTGAATCGCGACAAACTGGATCCAAAACACAACAGCGAAAACCTGCATGAATACTCCCACGATTTTTTTCATATCGAAATCCCTCCACTATCACCAAACTTCCGCTATCTATCCGTCTTGCAGCAACCGCTCCGTCACAGGAATCGGGGAAAAGATGAGTGCGGTCGCGTTCCTACTGTGCCCAAACAGGCGGTTTGCTTAGCTCTCTTCTGTCCTGACGTTTTTCTTGCACTCGAAACATTGTAGGTGCTCGTCTCATAGATCTTCAGTCGTCCTTCAGGGCTTCAAAAGTGTTTCGTCCCGAAGGGGACGAGGATGCCGCGATTCCAATGACGTCGCCACGAGGCCGCTTTCGCGAGAAGACAGCATACTTTCTTTTCCATCATCGGAAGGCCTGGTGACTTGACTGACAAGCTCGTTCCTCCCCAGGACTTAATGGGAATCTCGGCAGTCCTGGGTACCTTTTAGGTCTCCTACTTTCTGCGTCTCAAACTGAGACAGGCGCCATCTGCGATAACTGAAGTCCAGATCCCCTACTGTTACAGGGCTTCGCGCCTCGACAGACGCCGACCTGTGGAGAACAGCAAAAGTGGGAGCGTCAAGTCAATCAGAATCCACAACCATTGAAAGCTCACCAGGGGGTAGGCCCAGCGGGAACCGATCCAATTCCAAAGGAGTGCGGCAAGCAAGGCAATACCCCCATAGAGTGCAATGTTTACCTCGAAGTAATCCTTGGACAAGCTGTTATCTGCCGAACTGTCGATTTCTGCTTTCCTGCGGAAAGCAACCCAGATCGTGACGAGTATCGCGATTACCATCAAGGGGTCGAGGATGGACCAGATCTGAAATCCTACGCCTTGTTGGGCAGGGTCGTAGAATAGAATGGCCAGGAATTGGACCCAGACCACCACGGCCAATACCTTCAAGAATGTCCCCAAAATCTTATTCACGACCATCTCTCTCCTTTCGAATTCTCATAATCCTGCTCAGACCAGAGAACCTTCTCAATGCTTCCAAGCCTACGTAATTAGCATACATTACTTGACGGAATCTGGTCAAGGACTTACTTGCGATCGGGTACAGTCCAAAATAGGGGTGAACTTTCGTACCCCTCTGGTAACGACCAACCCAAAGGCAGTTCGTGTTCCCGACCAGGGCAAGTGCCGTTCCCTCGGACCACCGACCACTGACCTCTGACCACTGATCACTGACCACTGCAGTTGTGCGGTCGGGCCTTCGGCCCTCCCTTGTGCGGGGGGATTCCCCCCGCAACGCCCCCCCTACACCATGCCACGTTGGCGCCGCGTCGTCGGCGTACTGTCTGTGCAACCTGTCGCCCACCCACGTCGTGCCGCGAAACCGTCCGCCGTGACCACGGTAGGGGCAGGCCTTGTACCTGCCCTCTCTCACCCCAAAAATGGACTGCACCCCTTGCGATCGGCGTTCTCATATCATTTCGAGCAAACGCGATAGACCTTGACACAATGTTCTGACCTGGATCCCAATAAGTGTACCCAATCCCAAAGGACTAGAGCCCTATCGCCGATCCCTAATGTGTGAGTCCGAATTGGGAGAAAACGGGAGTTTCAGCTGCCTGTCTCGACTCCTGTAGACGAAGAGCCGCAGTTGCCATTGAATTGACTTTTGCGCATCGAATCAGGGGGAAGAGTTGAAATCTGCAGGGGGGGATTGTACAAAGTGAAGGCAATCGGGCAGTCCGAAAAAACGGTAGCCCGGTCGAACTCCATTCGTCTGGACGGCCTGGAAGAGTTCGGCTCTCTGAATTGCGACTCCGGTAGTCTCAGCCTCTGGAGGTAGAGTTCTTGCCATTAGCAAACTAACTGCCTGGGAGATGGATCTGGCAAGACAAAAAGAGTCACAATTTGGCAATGCAAGTGAGGTCCGAGGTGGGTGCTGTCCAGCCTATTTTACTCCAACGTAACGATACCGAGAGGCGTCTCAAGCCTTGCCCGCATTTCGGGAGCAGGGCCGGCGGACACCAGAATATCGATATGAAGTGCCGACAGCATTGGCTGCACTTCGGCGGGCCGGGGATGGAACAGAGAAAGCTCCAGGAGCCGCACGCCCTGCGCCGATGTGGTAGAAGGATGCGTAGTTTCCTCTCCCCACTCAATCAAGAACGGTACTATCCCGTCCCCTTGTGGCGGCCAACCCTCTTGAGTCTCAGGGCGTTTGGTAGTGCGCCAGCTCAGCCTCTCACCGTCCGGGCGAACCCGCCCCCCCTCAACAACCACGCCAGGATCATAGCCTGCAGCCTGCGAGGCGCTCGCAACCTCCTCCAATGAGGGGGCTAGCACAGCCCATGTCACCAACCTGGGAATCTTCAGCCAATCCAATCCAAAAGCCAGCGGCCGCTCCCCCTGCTGGTGCGACTGGTCAGGGTCCGGAGCAATGATCTCAAGATAGCAGGAGTTGCTCAGCGCCAGCAGCGCATTGTGCGTCCCGTTGGGATGTTTGCCCCCAGCAGAAGGACGGACTCCGAAACGCGCAGTTAAGTCTTCAACTGCTTCATCCAGACCGGGCGCGGCGTATACGAGGTGATCGGGTGAGAGAGCCATGATAGTTCTGTCGCACTGCCTCCTGGTGTCCTGTCTGCCTGCCTTAATGTATAATGGTCCGCATGGCCGCGTCTTCGGAAGACAACATGAGCCTATGACATGGAGCTAATGTGCGCTGCATTTTAGCTTACCAAAAGATACGGCCAAAATGAACTAAACTCTTAACAGGAGAAAAAATGAGCGCCGAACCGCAGAAACCAAGCGAAATCGATATCTTTCTCTTTGATCTGCGAGGATATCTGCTTGTCAGAAACGCCCTCACGACCCAAGAAATCGCCGACTGCAACGCCGAGATTGACGCTATCCTTCCTCTGGAGGTAGGACACTGGGAGGGCTACGTTCACGGCCACCAGTACGGTAGCGCAGACGGCCTTAACCTGCAACAGATCTATGAAGCCGGTCCCGGATTCGAGAACCTGATTGACCATCCATCCTGGTTCGAGAAGGTCAAATACTTCGTGGGCGGCGAAGGCTCGTTTGACTTTCACCACGGGCCTCTATTCATCGACGAGAACTTTGCCAACATCCGCGGCCCGGGGGAGGCGATTGGGATCCACTCGGGGGGACATCACATCAGTAAGCGCAATCAGTTCCGGTTTCACAACGGGCACTTCATGAGCGGCCAGGTAAATGTCCTGGTCGCACTAACTGATATCGGCCCCGGCGACGGCGGAACCATGGTGATCCCCGGCAGCCACAAGTCCAACTTTCCGCCTCCCGAATATGACGCGCACAGTATCGGGCTCGGCGGGTCGGCCGACGCCATCATCGGCGCGGAGGAAATATATATGGACGCGGGTGACGCGCTCATATTTGTGGATACGATTTGCCACGGCTCCGCCAGGCGGTCGGTCCGTGGAGACCGTCGCGTCGTGGTCTACCGTTACGGACCATCCTGGGGAATCTTTAGATTCGGCTACCGGCCATCGCCGGAGCTTCTTTCCCGTCTTACGCCGACGCGTCGAGAGATCGTATGGCCGCACGAGGTGATGGAGCGCACACCGCAAAAGTAGGCGCAGTTTGCCTATCTCATGCGTGCCGGCGCATACCACATGTCGAGGTTCGTCCCCACCGCTTCCTTGACAGGCCTTGTCACCACGTCCAGTTGCTTCAGAATTTCGTCGCTAAGCGACAGTTCAAGTGACGGCAGGTTCCGCCTAACCTCCTCGGCGTTGCGCGCGCCGACCAGCAGTGATGTGATACCCTCTTGCTGTCGCAGCCAAGCCAGGGAAACGGAGGCCATTGACTCGCTCAACTCTTCAGCGATTTCCCGCACTTTCGCCACGGCAGCAAAGAGGTCCTCTTCGAGGCCTGGTTCGCCGTGCTCGGCAAGTCTTCGCTTGCCGGAATAGTGACGTGTGCGTGCAAGTCCTTCGGGAACGTCATCTGCAGTTGCATAGCGGCCTGTAAGGATACCTTGCGCGAGCGGACTGTAGCAGATTACCCCAATCCCGTTCTCGCGACACAAGGGAAGCACCGACCTCTCGATACTCCGCCATACCAGGCTGTAGGGCAACTGATCAGTGATGCATTGACCCGATGCGACCATTTCGGTCAGGTCCTGGTCGGCAAAGTTGCAGACTCCATAGGCCCGGATCTTGCCCTCCAACTGCAATGCATCCAACGCGGCCACCGTCTCGGACAGGGGCAAATTCCAATTTGGCCAGTGAATCTGATACAGATCGATATGGTCTGTCTGTAAAGCGCGCAAACTACGTTCGCAGGCTTCAACCAGGTCGTCAGGCGCCAAGTTTCTGGCGCTCACTTTGGTGGCAATGACTGCTTCATGCCTTCTGCCTTTAAGCCCTTGGCCTAGCACCTCCTCGGACCGAGGGTAATTCTCAGCGGTGTCGAAAAAGTTGATGCCCGTGTCCAATGCAGCGTGGACCGCCGCCATTGAATCGGAGTCCGCCTGACTACCCCAAAACTCTCCGCCCGAGAACGGCCAGCATCCCAATGCAATTGGCGAAACCTGGATGTCTTCCCGTTTACCTAGAGATCTGTAATCCATTTGTCTCCCCCTCGTCCATTTTACGCGCTGACCGTACGCTACCGCAGTGGCGCAGCTTTTGCAAGGCGTCTTTTCATGGTACCCTCTTGGGCATACCACGCCAACGACTACAGCAGGTCTTCGACATGCCAAGCGTACACAGCCAAATCTTCAAAATCTACTTTCGCGCACGCAATAGCCGTCTTCCCCTAGACCGCCCAATTCAGGATCAGCGTGAGACGCTGAATCGCCGCGGGCATCGCCTTCTACCAATGGCCGAGGGGATGCAGACTTCCCCTGAAGATGCCTTCGGCGTACCCTCGGAATGGATCGACGCAAAATGTACCCGGTCAGAAAGCGCTTTTCTCTATCTGCACGGAGGCGGCTATTTCATCGGCTCCTGCCAGTCCCATCGGGGCTTCGTCTCCCACATCGCCAAAGCTTCCTCCTGCCGTACACTACTTCCCGAATACCGCCTTGCCCCGGAACACCCGTTTCCTGCCGGTCTTCTCGACGCTCGCGCCGCCTTCAGGTTTCTGCTGGCACAGGGCTACTCTCCCAATCGCATCATAGTTGGTGGCGAGTCCTCCGGGGGAGGTCTCACACTGGCGCTTCTGCAGACGCTGCGGGATGAAGGGATGCCGATGCCGGCGGGCGCAGTTCTTCTTTCCCCGTGGACCGATCTGCTGGGAACGGGTAACAGTTTGCGCACTCGCGCCCGCCAGGACCCCTGGCTGCGTCCTGCAGGCATTCCGCTACTGGCGGATCGCTACCGCGACGGCACGCCGACCGACCATCCACTTGTGTCCCCGCTTTACGGTGACCTGAGCGGATTTCCGCCCCTTCTCATTCACGTCGGAAACGACGAGATCCTGCTCGACGATTCAACCCGCTTGGCGTCCAAGGCAACATCGGCCGGCGTTGACGTCACGCTAAAAATCTGGAAGGGAATGTGGCATGCCTTTCACGCGTTTTACCCGTGGGTCCCGGAGGCAGGGCGGGCGCACAGAGAGATTGGGGAATGGGTCGCTACCAGAGTGGATACTGAAGCAGAGACAGAGTTAGAGACCGAAAATGATTCGATCAGCCGACGTTCGTACCGACTCAGAAGCACGAAGTTGGGAAGCGCGCCTCAATTGCGAACGCCCGCAGAGGAGGGAAGTGGCAGACTGGATCGCCAGCCAGATCGACGCCAGCACAGCGGGATCTCCGCGGGTGGTTGAACTGGCCTGCGGGGCGGGCTTTCTAGCTGAAGTCCTCAACAAACGTCTGCCAACCGTTCGCTATTGCGGCTTCGATCTCTCCCCTCACCTGCTTGCATTTGCCCGGCGCCGACTTGAGGAAGTCCCCGGAAAGAAGGACAGGAGCAGCGCTGTGCACTTTCGTCGCGCAAATCTCGTGACCGATGACTGGACTGCCCAACTGGTCGAGATGGGCTGGGCCGGAAAGGTCGACGCTGTCGTATCCATTCAGGCCTTGCATGACCTTGGCGAGCTTGCCCAGCAGACGCAGGTCTTGAAAAAGGCACGCGGTCTCCTGAGACAGAAAGGACTATTGGCATACGGCGACCTGCTCTTTGACGCCGAAGTCCCCCATCCAAGCCGGTACAGCAGGGAAGAGCATGAAGAAATGCTTCGCGCGTGCGGCTTCTCCATCCCAGGCGCCTCGATCGCAGAGAAAGTAGGCGACTATTCCGGTCCCCGGGGCTACGCCTTCGCTGCTTTCGGGGAATTTGGCACTTTCGCGTGTTGCAAATGAGTCCCTCCATCAACGTATCCGCAAATGGCCCGCGAAAGGAAACTGCCGATCTGGCGCCCGGGACCTTGTTTCCTTACTATGGCCGCGGCGAACAGCTCAAGGCAAAACACTTCGGTACGCACATGGTTTCAGGAAGGAGGCTGGAAACATGGGCTCTTGGGCTTGTCCCGGTTAACGCCAGCGCGGCCGTTTTGGACGCGGGTTGCGGTTGGGGAAGGTTTACTTGGCCGCTGATCGAAACATTTGCCTTGGCGTCATCCAACGTCACCTGCGTCGACAGTTCGTTGGGAATGCTTGAAACGGCGGCAGAGGAAGCGGTACGCCGGCAGCATCGTCCTGGCTTCGCATCCGCCGACATACAAGCTCTGCCTTTCCCGGCCAGACACTTCGATCTCGCGATGGCCAACCAAGTACTCTATCACCTGACCGACATTCCAGAGGGAGTACGGGAGCTGGCGCGGGTCCTGAAAGAGGATGGCTGCCTACTGGCCACAACGAATAGCGACGATGTCAATGTGCCCGTGCTCGAGTTCCACTATGCTGCTCTCGACAAACTTGGCATCCAATATGAATCCCAGGACCGCTCGCCATTTTCTATGGAAAACGGCGAAGAGATACTGAAGAGCGGCTTCTTAGAGGTCAACCGTTCTAACTTTGAGGACGAAACTTGCTACGAATCCGCCGAAGAGTTTCTGGCAAGCTACCAAACAATTGGCCGATACCGCAACCTGCTGGCCAGGGAAGATATCGATCCCGACAAAAAGCGGCAGCTGCCGACCCTGGTCTTTCAACAGGCTGACAAAATCATTCGCAAAAGAGGAGAGCTGCGCTCTCCGGTACGTTTGGGGGCCTTCGTCTGCAGAGGTCCCAGACATTGACGAGTCTGGCAGAACGCAAGTCAAGGACTTAAACTGGCCTAGCCTTCTTTTTGCGGCGCCAAAGGATTGGAGAAATCCAGATGACAACGCTCAATCCGGAAAGTGATGTGGCAAAACTGATGGGCAAGCCGACGAAGGCCGGAACTGTAGAATGGATCGGTCTGCGTCCTGAGCGACGCGGCTCTTTGAAGTCTGTGACTGAGGCCGCGGTTGTACCCGGCTTCGGGCTTGAAGGCGACCATTTTCACGGCCAGGGCGGCGGCAATCGCCAGGTAACTCTGATCCAGGGAGAGCACCTCGACGCGGTCGGGGCATTCCTGCGAGGGCCCTCTGCTGACCCATCGCTGGCGCGGCGCAATATTGTCGTACGCGGCATCAACCTGTTCAGCCTCCAGGACCGCAGGTTTCGTATAGGCGACGCCGTTCTCGAACATTCCGGGCCGTGCCACCCGTGCAGCCGTATGGAGGAGAATTTCGGGCCGGGAGGGTACAACGCGATGCGCGGTCACGGGGGTATAACCGCGAAAGTCATTGAGGGCGGGCTAATCAGGGTCGGGGATGAAGTCGAGAAGCTGCTGCTGGGCGAGGAGTTGGAGGAAGGCAGTTAAACCTGGGATGACGCAAGAGGAGCAAACACCTTCAGTAGACTTTCGGCCTCTTCTTCTGGGTTCTGGTAGGCCCGCGCCGTTGCCTGACCGCTCTCAGTGATTCTGGAGAAGGCATCTGGCTGGGCCGCAAGTTCACGCAAGACGGTTTCAAGCTCTTGACCGAGCGCAGGGACATTGCCGTTTTCTACCAGTATGCAGTTTTGCTCCGGCCCTTCGGGTTCCATGTAAACGCGGCCGCCGATGCCGCTGTAACCGACGACCAGGCATCCGCAAGCCATTGCTTCAAGCACGGAAGTGTTCATGCCCTCCTGCATATTGGTTGTAATGTAGACGGACGATTCGCGCAGGTTACGAGCATATTCATCTTCGCTCAACTCGCGCAAGGGCATCCACTCGAAGCGGTTAAAGGGTTCCCCCTTGGCATACAGTACCTGGTGCAGCCAGGCAGCGGAGCGCTCCTTGCGAGTGAGATAGCAGACCTTGGGGCGTTTAGCGTCTGGAGCGAGGTGGTAGCGCTTAGGCGTTACATACTCCTGGATGAGAGTGGCCTTGATGCCCATGCTCCAACGTAGGTACTCTTGAATAAGGGGAGACTTGGTAATGACTCGCCGGATCCCGAAACTGGCCCACGTTTGCCCCGACGGCAGATTCCAGTATGTGGGGGACCAGCTAAGGGCGATGACGATACGCTCCCCGGAAAACTGCGCCGTCTGTTGCATCACCTGTGGCATTACTTCCGGTATGACGAGGATATCCTCCGGCCGGAATCTTGGACGTTCAGAGAGCCAAAGTGTTGGCGTCTGGTAACCATGCCAGGTCACGCGAAAAGGGTGTTTCTGATGGACAATCCAGGCATCAAACCCCAATTCCACTAACCTGGTCACATGACGGTAAAGCGTCTTGATTCCCCCCGAAGGCTGGGGGAAGTCGGGGCAAAAGTATATGATGCGAGACATCGGTAATATTGCCTACTTGGAAAGCTGAGCCGACAGGCGCCGCCGCCCGTTGTAATTAAGGCGGCTTACCCACCGCAAAGGAGGTTCCAGTGCCGTATCAGATATTAACCGACTCTGCCCTACCGCCGGAAATGGCGGAGATGGTGGCGGACACCTGCGATGTACACATCTGGGACCTGACCGAAGAGGACCCGAACCTGCCAATTATTGAGGGGTTCCTTGTCTACGGCCATCCGATCGTGCCCGGTTCGCTGATGGACAAGATGCCGAAACTTCGCTGCCTCAGCAACTTCGGCGTTGGCGTCGACCATATCGTTCTTGAGGACGCCCAAACCCGCGGACTGCCCGTGGGGTACACGCCCGGCTTCGTCGACGGCGCGACCGCGGACATGGCCTTTACCCTCTTGATGGCTCTCGCCCGCAACCTTGTTCCTGGCTGGATCCACGCACGCGGTCCCGACTACCTTGTCTACGACGGCAACATCCTGCATGGCCACGAGATTTACGGCTCAACCCTTGGAATCATCGGTATGGGGCGAGTCGGCCGTGTTGTCGCTCGCCGTGCGAGCGGCTTCGACATGAACATCCTCTACCATAACCGTAATCCGAGCCCATTTGCCGAAGAGCTAAAAGCCTCCTACCGAACCTTGGAGGGGCTGCTTGAGGAGGCGGACTTTGTCGTGCTCAGCGTGCCCATGGGGCCGGAAACTCGGCGCCTGATCAGCACGGCTGAACTTGAGCGCATGAAAGAAAGCGCGTTTCTTATCAACGTGGCCCGCGGCGGCGTAGTGGACCACGAGGCACTGCTTCACGCGCTGCAACACAATCTGATCGCCGGCGCCGCCATGGACGTAACCGACCCGGAACCGTTGCCGCGCGATCACCCCCTTCTGCGGCTCGATAACTGTCTCATACTCCCACACCTGGGCAGCGCGACTTTCCAGACTCGTTACCAGATGTCCCGACGCACGGTGGACAACCTGCTTGCCGGGCTGCGCGGAGAAGAGATGCTGAGCCGCGTCGCCTGACCGTCCGATTCCAGGCTTCAGACCGATAGAAGCATACGCGCCCTACTCGCCTTGCGGCGGGCGTAGAAGCTCCTCCGGGGCGTCGGGCGGCGCACTCAGTGTCAACATGAAGGCTATGAGCGCCGCGCTCTGCTCCTCCGTTAACGCAAGCGGGACTAGGTCGGAATGACCTGGAAATGCCGGCGGCGCATGATTATAGTGGCGGATCACAGCCTCCAAATCGGCAAAAATCCCGTTATGCATGTAAGGAGCGGTGTTGGCTGTGTTGCGCAGGCTGGGAACCTTGAACGCTCCGATTAGCTCCTCGCCTTCGAGCTTGATGAAACGCAGTTCCACGCACTCCTCTTCCGTCGCATCGCTGTATTCCCCCAGGCAGTTGAACCTATCCTCAACCACCTGAACTGTCCCCAGCGTTCGGCCTTGGTCGAAATTGCTTCCTTGAGGTAATGGCAGACCGATATTGTGAAAAGTGCCGTTGGTAAACAGCGGTCCGTTGTGACAGTCGGTACACTGGCCGTCCCCAATAAACAACCTTAGCCCCTCCGCCTCCTGGGCGCTGAATAGCTCGGTCATCTGGATCCGGTCATTGTTGAGAGCGGCAGCTGCATAGTCGTCAAAACGGCTGCGGCCGGGCATTATCTTTCTGGAGTAGGCCGCGATACTCTTACCAATGTTGGCGAAAATACGATTGACCGCCCCGCGATCCGCTTCGCTCATTCCCTCCCAGGCCGCTTTCGCTGTCGCGTCTTCCACAGGACCGGCCGCAGACGGAAAACGCGATCTGTCGCTGAGGTCGGGAAGCGGCCCAAAAACTGCTTCGTACTGGCGAGGGTAAGTGCTCAGCACATAACGGGCGTGTGCCGTTCGTGTGCCGCCGTGCTCAATCGCGGCCTCCTGCGGCGCCAGCGCCTGCGCCCACTGGCTGTCCTTGCGCCCATCCCAGTAGAACCAGTCGCTGTAGGCGATGCCAACGATGGTCGGCGTATGCCGAGGCGTTTCGGCATTGCGCACGTTGGCGAACACCTTCCCGTCCGTGAAGTAATTGTCAGGCTGATGGCAGGTTGAGCAGGCGACCGAGCCGTCGGGGCTTAGGCCGCCATCGAAGAAAAGCGCATGGCCGAGATTTACTGCGTTGGGATCGTCCCCGACGTCGTTTGACGGGTCGGGAGGCAATGTAGACAGTCGGTCGATGCTGAGAGAGGCGATGAGGCCCCGCTCGGCTTCGGTCCAATTGTGTGCCGTCGCGCCTCTCGACTGCAAACCCGCGCCTCCTCCGCCTGCAGCCCTGTTTAAGGCTTCGCGAAAGGTGGCCCCGAATGTTCCACCACCTGCCAGACCGGTGGAGACCAGGACCGTTGCAATGAAGAGTAGTAGCGCCAGCGACGCACCGGCAACAAGAAGGGGACGCACGTTCTATTTCAATTCAAACTCAAAGGTTACCGTATCGCTCTGGTCTCCGGAGCTGATCTCGAGTGTCAGTACCCAGACGCCCCCCATATTGAACCGCATTCCCTCCAGAAGATAGTCCCCTTCGCCCAGGTTCTGGGTTACACGCGGAGCGGTGGGAAATCCGTGGTCGTGTTCAGGCATCCCGCCGTCGATCGCGATCTCGGCATCGGTTACCGGGCTGCCGTCCTCCGATTCTATATGCAAAGTCCACGCATGGGTCTCGTTTATGACGACAGGGTCCAGTCGGCTGACAGCGCTGACTGTGAAGAGGCCGCTATCGGACGTTTGCGGGTCGAGCGAATCGGCCGGCATTGAGCCGCCGGTCATGTCCATTGACATGCCGTCGTCCATTTCCATGCCGTCTTCGCCAGTCTGTGGAGTTGCTATCGGATTGCAGGCACTCAGGACTAGGGCCACTGCCAGTAAGCGAACTAACAGCCGTGTTTTCATTGCTTTAAACTCCGTCGTAAGCAGCATCGTTGACGCACACAACGGGCAGTATAGTATTGCCCCCGTGTGTTCGGCTGTTTTCGGGCTTACATTGTTGCAACTGAGAACCAGCTGAATGGTAACCGGGCTGATACCTCACGACGTTCGTAGCGGCGCCCGCCAGCGGGAATGTGCCGAGGAAGGAGAACGCCGAGACGGGCAGGAGGCATATGAGGGGATCGCTTTCTGCCGGCAGAAATGGTTGGCGAGCCGGCGAGGAAGTCAATCCGGTATTCGATGAGGCGTGCGTTGAGGCCCTCGCTATCGTCTCCTCCGGAGCTATGGCTCACCAAACTTCTTCCACCGGGCTGCCAATCTGTCCAGCTTCTGCCTGAATCCGGGCTTCTCGATGACCTCTCGGTTGACCGGGAAGTCTGGTAGCTCACCCCGGAACACGGCAAGCAGGCTTTCGCAAGCAATAGTGCCGTTCATTTCGTAGAGGTCGTCGGTCCATGCCAGCGCATGTGGTGACAGGATCACATTGTCCATCTCGATCAACGGATGATCGAGTGGCAGCGGCTCCGGTTCCACCACGTCCAGACCCGCGCCGGCAATGGCTTCTGCCTGTAGCGCGGCGACCAGGTCCTCCTGGTTGACGATCGGACCTCGGGCGGTGTTGATGAAATAGGCGCTCGGCTTCATCAGGGAGAACAAGCGGGCGTTGATGAAGCCCCGCGTCTCTTCGGTCAAAGGGCAGTTGGTGATGACAAAGTCCGACTCACTGAAGATGGTCTCCAGGCTTACCAGTTCCACGTTCAAAGTCTCGGCTCGTCGCGGGTCCAGGTAAGGATCGTGGGCCAGGCGCCTTCCGAGGTCGAATGGGCCCAGTAGCCGGAACATCTCGCCCCCGATGTTACCCATTCCGACCGAGCCTACCGTCTTACCGCTCAGCCCGAGTCCTGAAGCCTGTGCTTTCAGATCCCATCGCCCAGTCCGCACAAGCTTGTCCTTCGCCCACAGCTTCTTGGCCAGAGCCAGGATTAGAGTCAGAATCGCCTCGGCCACCGGTTTCCTCACGGCGTCCACCGCAATCGCCAGCAGAATATCATTGGCTGTCAGGGCCGCCGTGTCGACAAGGTCATAGCCAACCCCCCAGCGGGCAAGACAGGCGAGCGCCTCGTTCCCCGCAACCGTTGAAGAATCATAAGGGCTTCCCAGAGCGATTACGCCTTCGAAGCCCGCTATGGCTTCCGACGCAATCGGCCCGCCCGCGCCCGCGTCAAAGAACGCCCATTCAACGTGTGGCAGGGGGTCAATCAGTCGCTCCAGCACCGGTTCGATCGTCCCCGGGGCCGCGGTCTTGAAGCCTGATGAAACACCAATGTGAAAGGGATTAGGCATCTGCTTACTCCTGTCCAGGACTCTTTAGAAATGGCACTGATGTCCGGAGAGCCGGGTTTCTGACTGGCGGAACGGCAGGCGGGTCCACGCAAAACCCACCCATTTCGAAGCTACTCATTTTCTTTGAATAGAGACGGGCGCGAATTGAAGTAGGGCTTTTCAAACAGAAGCCTCTGTCGGTCTGTCAGTTCAACCGTCCCCGGAGCCTGCGAATATTTTGCACTCCAGGACTGCTGCCCCGGGCTGTACTTGTAGAGCAGTGAACGCCGGTGAAACTCCGCGGCCCATTCCACCGTGCCGTGTGTCAATGCTTCGGTGAATATGACCACCGAACCGGCCGGTGCCTCGGGAATGACCACAGCCTCATGCGCGTCGTGCGCAACCCGGATACCGTCGGGGCACCGAAAGTTGGCCTTGTGACTGCCCGGAATCGCGCAGAAGCCGCCCAGCCCAGGCCCGGAAGGAGAAAGGTTCCAGGAAACGACCGTCAGGCCATTGAACATCTGGCCGTTATTGTAGTGGTAGAACTCAGGCGGATCGTAGGGCGTTGCGCCGCCGTGTAGACGCAGCTGCTCGGTGCCGGCTCGCATATAGATGCCGTAGTAGTGGTCCAGTCGGAAGCCGTCGCCCAGAATCGTCTTGAGATACGGCATGATGCGCTCATGGTCGAGCAGCGTGCAGAAGGCTTCGTCCCACTCCAGGAAGCCGCCAAACCTGGCCCCCATCGTGTCCAACTCCGGCCCCGGCAGTCCCTGACTGTCGATCAATTGGTTCAGTTCATCAACCTCCTTCGGCGACAGCACGTCTTCAACAACAAGATATCCTCGCACATCGAATAGATAGCATTCAACCTCGTCCATCAGCCACTCCTTTCTTGACCAAAACGGTGCGCCCGTTCCCTGACCCATTCTTGATCTTCCGCACTCTATTCTACAAGATTGGCCTCGATGTACGCCCAGTTGATGTCCTGGCCCAGACCTGGCAACTGCGAAATATGGACGAATCCTTCCTCGTCCATGGGGTCATCAAGGCGATTGAGCCAGGGAGACGGCTGCTCGTAGTCAATAAAGGGGTGCAGCAATCCCCGTTCGTAGTACTGGCCGGGAATGCCCATCGCGCATAGAGCATGAATATTGCCAGGGCCGCCGCCGTGGACCTCCATTCTCATTCCGAACGACTCGGCAAGATGGGCGACCTTCATCAGTGGCGTCAGCCCACCTAGGTCGCCAACGCCCCCCCGAACCAGATCGCAAGCGCCCGCCCTGATCCACTCGGCCCGCGTGTACATCTTGCCTTCGGCCGTCTCAGGCCCGCAGATCGGCAGAGATGTCTGCTCGCAAAGCCAAACGTATGACGACATGCTGTGCTCGTCCATCGGCTCTTCCATCCAGTAGTAGTCAAGCTTCTCGAGACCCTTCGCCAGATAAAGCGATTCAAGACGCGAATAGTAGTGATAAGGATCCAGCATTAGGTGGGCATCCGGGCCGTAGACCTCGCGCACGGCCGCGCACGCGGCGATGTCGCGTTTGACGTCGGGAGCCCCCTCGTAGGGCGGCTGCCAGGTGTGAAGCTTGAAGGCAGGATACCCGCGCTCGATGCACCATTCGGCGAAATTGGCGTAATCCTGTGGTGTGCCCAGGCCCTCCTCAATGTCGTCTCCGCACATCGTGCTGGCGTAAGCGGGTACCTTGTCACGCGTCGCGCCCAGAAGTTTGTGCACCGGAATGTTCAGGGCGCGTCCGGCCAGGTCCCATAATGCCAGGTCCACCGCATTGAGCAGCCTGTCCGACATTGTAGCCATATTCAGGCGCTGCCGTTCCTTGAGATTGTGCCATATGCGCTCCCGATAGAACGGGTCCTCCCCGGTGATGTACGGTTTGACAAGGCTGTTAATCAGCGACTGCGGCGGGCTGCCAAAGTAGTAGCCCTCAACACCCTCGTCAGTATGGATTGTGAGCACCGACTGTACGGCCTCATGGTCGGGGCCTGGATGGCCGTGTCCTTCCGAGTCACGAACAGTATTCGAAATATAGCGAAAGCGCCGGACGGTCATATCCGTAATCTTCATCAGTTTCTCCTGCCCGATAAAAGAGGTGATGGGGCGAAGCAGGCCTTACTCATGGGAGCCCATATTCTTGTGCCAGTGCCTCCTTCCCGTGCAGTTTAGCACACGCCCCCAAAGGGGAAAAAGCAAAGACACGCGATCGGATTCCGTCTAGCTCTCCTCCCATCCACATGGACAGACTTCGCACCCCATCGAGTGAATTCGTGTATCGTTCAGTATTGCCGTCATGAGGTTCAAGTCGAAATCATACAGATCAAGCCTGCTGTCACTCCATTACTGGTGAAATCTGAATCCCCTTTCCCAAATGGCGCCAAAACCAATTGAGGTCCCATCGCCCGTCGGCATAAGAACGCCTGCAGAGAAGCCAGCGGGACGAGAAACCACAGCCAATTCGGCCTGCAAAAGACACTGCGTTGACTACCACCTTGCCATTCGCAGGCGAAGGCGCCGTGACAAAAGGTAGCTTCCCCACTTTAGAAATGGAGCAAATGTGGTACAATCCTGCTAGCATTCGGGTCCAGATTCCAGTACGGCTCTGGCCACTGAACCGCGGAATTTTTCGCATAGCTTGGCCAGGGTAATGCTTTCCTTGCAAAAAGTTCGTCGGCGTAAGCGTGAGGCTAACGCCGCTACCTATTCGCAAAACCTGTTGGCTTTGCCGAAGGACGAAACTCTTTACTGCAGTGGCGGCCCTTACGGTAGCCGAATTTCCTATCAGTCGCGTAGAGACTACCATGAGTTTGAAACAGGAAGAGAAAGACGAAGAGCAGCCAATAGAAATAGAAGAGGAATCAGTCGTGGAAGAGCCGGCGGCAGATTCCGCCAGCGAATCCCCTTCTGCCGAAGCAGAGGACGAGGTCGAGCCCGTAGGGTCGGCGAGCGATGGAGCGCCCCGGGACGAATCCGTGGCGAGCGACGCGAAACAGCCTTCCCTAAGCGATGTCACGGATGACCTCCCTGTCCTGCCGTTACGCGGCATTGTCGTCTATCCGATGATGTGGCTGCCTCTGACCATCGGCCAGGAGCGTAGCATTAAACTGGTTGAGGACTCTCTCCCGCAGAATCGCATCATTGCCCTCGTGACCAGCCGCGACGAATCGGTCGAAGAGCCTGCCCCCGACCAGATCTATGAGATCGGTACCGCGGCGCAGGTCCACAGGGTATTGAAAGCCCCCGACGGCACCATCCGTTTGGCAGTCCAGGGCCTTGAGCGCATCCGCCTCAAAGGGTACATTCAGGAAGAGCCCTATTTGCGTGCCCGCGTTGAGGTGCTGCCCGAAACCTTGGAAGAGGGGTTGGAGCTCGACGGATCAGCCCGCGCTGTCCAGGACCTCTTCAGGCGGCTGGTCGAACTTGACGGCCAGATGCCTGATGAACTGGCCGTTATGGCGGCAAACGTCGAAAACGCCCGCCAGCTTGCCTATCTCGTCGCCAGCAGCATGCGCCTGGAGATGAACGAAGCCCAGGAACTCCTGGAGATCGACAGTGTTCAGGAGAAGCTGTTGCGCTTAACGCAGTTGCTGCACAATGAAGTCGACGTCACGGAGCTGGGAAATAAAATTCAATCCCAGGCCCAGGGCGAGATGGAAAAGATGCAGAAGGACTTCTTCCTGCGCGAACAGCTTAAGGCCATCCAGAAGGAACTTGGCGAAGAGGACGAGCAGGAAGCTGACATTCGCGAATTGGAAGAGCGAATTGAAGCTGCTGGCATGCCGGAAGAAGCCTACAAAGAGTCGCATCGTGAACTGAACCGGATGCGGCGCATGCCAATTCAGGCGGCCGAGTACAGTGTCATCAAGACCTATCTCGACCTCATGGTCTCACTGCCGTGGCAAAAGACGACCGAAGACAACCTCGACATCACTCACGCACGTGAGGTCCTGGAAGAGGACCACTACGGCCTCGAAGAAATCAAAGACCGTATCGTGGAGTATCTGGCGGTTCGCAAACTGCGTGCCGCCCGCAAGGGCCAGCGTGAAGAAGAAAAGGAGGAGGATGCCCGCGACAAAATTCGACGCGAGCGCGAAGGGGTTTTGCTCTGCTTTGTCGGCCCGCCGGGCGTTGGCAAAACAAGCCTGGGCATCAGCATCGCACGCGCGATGGGCCGAAAATTCATGCGCTTGGCCCTGGGCGGAGTACGCGACGAAGCGGAAATACGGGGCTTTCGCCGCACCTACATCGGATCCATGCCTGGTCGCATTATTCAAAGCCTGCGCCGCGTCGAAACCAAGAATCCTGTCTTTATGCTCGACGAAGTGGACAAACTGGGACGCGATTTTCGCGGTGACCCCACCAGCGCGCTGCTGGAAGTCCTCGACCCCGAACAAAACCGGGAATTCCGTGATCACTACTTGGACGTGCCGTTCGACCTGAGTGAGGTCATGTTCATCACTACCGCCAATGTGCTGGACACCATCCCCGGTCCCCTGCGCGATCGCATGGAAGTCATCCAACTCAGTAGCTACACCGAGCACGAAAAGGTCAAGATTGCTCAGCAATACCTGGTGGCGCGGCAGATCAAGGAAAACGGTCTCCGCGAAGGAGAGATCGTCTTTGACGACGACGCCCTGCGAAAAATCGTACATGACTACACGCGTGAGGCCGGCGTCCGCAACCTCGAACGCGAGATCGGCAAGATTTGCCGAAAAGTGGCGGCAAACATCGCGGCCATGCAGCCTTACTGGGTCCAGCCGCCCCTTCCATTGGGACTGGACGACAGTCAACCACAGCATGGCTATCTGGAGGACCCGGCGGTAAACGGGGAGGGCCTTCCTGACAAGCCTCAGACCAACGTAGGTAACGATTCCGGAGCCCCGCTTCCACAGCTCACTGCTGTGGCTGAAGCCCCCTTTTCACCCGTCCACATAACACCGGACTCACTGGTAGAGTACCTGGGCAAGCGCCGCTTTCAGCGCGAGGAGATCGCCGACCGTACCAGCATGCCCGGCGTGGCGGTCGGCCTGTCCTGGACCATGACGGGCGGTGAGATCCTCTTTTTTGAAGCGACGAAAATGCCCGGCCAGAAAGGTTTTGTACTCACTGGTCAGTTGGGCGAAGTGATGAAGGAGAGCGCGCAAGCCGCGTTGAGTTATGTGCGAAGCCGGGCCGCCGAACTCAATATCCCGCCAAACTTTTTTGAAGAGATCGACATCCATCTGCACATCCCTGAAGGCGCGCTGCCCAAGGACGGTCCCAGCGCCGGCGTTACCATGGTCACGGCCATTGCCAGCCTGTTGACCGGCAGACCGGTCGACCCCGATATCGGCATGACAGGTGAAGTGACTCTGCGCGGCAAAGTTCTTCGAATTGGTGGGCTCAAGGAGAAGGTTCTGGCCGCTGCGCGCGCAGGGCTGAGCACGATCATCATGCCCGCCGCCAATGAAGCCGACTTGGAAGATCTTCCCGAAAACGTGCGAGAACTGATGAAATTCATCCCGGTGGATACAGTTGACGAGGTACTGGATACAGCGCTTCAGGATCTGTCGGTGTCGCCCGAGAATCCCCTCTCCACCGATGCGTCGGACCAGCAACAAGGACCGACTGCGAACGAAGAAGTCGAAGAGTCGCCGCAACAGATCGAATATGTATCGCAATCCGGCTGAACAGCTTCGGCTACCGAAACACTAATGACAGAGAATAGCCAATGAGTAGAAGAAGAAGGACAAGAGCCGGCGGCCAGTCGGCCAGGCAATCGAAAACTACCGAAGGAGGTAGTCTGGCAGCAAACAGGAAAGACGCGCAACCTCAGACAAAAGGACGGCAAGGCGGGGGCAGGTTGCGCTGGTTCAAAGCCGACCTGCACACGCACACGCCGGCTTCGAACGACTATGAAGAGCCTGGAATCACCTATTTGCAGTGGTTGACGACCGCACGCGAACGGGGGTTGGATGTCGTCGCAATCACCGATCACAACACGGTTGCCGGCGTGGCGGCAATTCGCCGCGAAATTGAGTGGCTCACACGCCTGAAAGAGGAAAACCGGCTAACTGCTCAAGAGCAAAGCAATCTCGAGCAATGGCTCAATCTCGCCAATGAAATCGTCATTCTGCCGGGCTTCGAATTTACGGCTACATTTGGGTTCCACATCCTCGCCATCTATCCTCCCGACACTTCGGTCCGGAAACTGGAACACACGCTCTTGAGCTTGAATGTCCCGGAAGATAGGTTGCTGGTAGGCTCGACCGAAACCGGTGCGAGCACAGACGTGACGTCGGCCTATGAAACTATCGTCCATTCCGGCGGAATCGCGATCGCCGCCCACGCCAATAGCACGAACGGTGTGGCCATGCGAAACTTCCCCTTTGGCGGTCAAACCAAGATCGCCTATACACAGGACGAAAACCTGAGCGCCCTTGAAGTCACCGACCTGGAGAGCCGCAGCCGCAGAGCTACCGCCCGCTTCTTTAATGGTTCCAAGACCGAGTATCCCCGCAAGATGCACTGCATCCAGGGCAGCGACGCCCACCGATTGAACAACGACCCTCGCAACAGCCGGCGACTCGGTCTTGGAGAGCGGGCAACTGAGTTGCTTCTGCCCGAACCTACCTTTGACGCCATCAGAGAGCTTTTCGCCAGCCGCTTCTTCGACCGCACGCGTCCCTTTCGCGCGCCCGAAAAAGAGGTCGATCATCTGGCAGCCGCCAGGGCCGAAGGCCCCAATCAGACGCAGAGCTTTCACGAATCCGCGAACAAAAAGGGCGGAAGGCAAACCGTGGTCCTAGCCGATCTCTGCGCCTTTGCCAACACCGACGGCGGCACAATCTTTGTCGGCGCAAGCGCGCGTAAGGGCCGAGTGAAAGGACTCGCAGCTTCCAAGCAGGTACAAATGGAACTGCAGCAAGCTATTTCAGAAAGGTTGTCGCCTCCTCTCGAGACGCGCTTCGAGATTCTGGCCAACAATAGTGAAGATGTACTCCGCATTGGCGTTGACGCAGGTGATGCCAAGCCGTACTGCCTGGACGGCTCCAAGTTCTACGTCCGCAACGACGCCGAAACAAGCATGGCCCTGAGGGATGAGATCGTCGCCCTGGTTCTCGAGAGTGTAGGACTCAGTTCCGATCTCGTGGACAGCGGAGACTCGGACGACGTCCACGCAACGGCCGATTCTGCAGAATCTCAAAAGACCGGCGACGGTAGGTCCAGGAGCTCCAAAGGCTCAGACGGCCGCGCCAGGCAAGAAACAGCGGGTTCGGATGACCCCTTCTATCTTCCCCAGGATGGCGTTGAAATCGTCGACAGCGAAACGCGCGGCGGCACTACCTACTACGTTGTGCGCAACATGCGCAATCAACGCAGCGTAGGCAATGTTACCCGCAAGGGCGCCCGTAAGCTCTGGAACTACGCCATCGCCCAGTACGAAGACAGCCCTGTGAAGGCCGGTCAGATCCGGTGGAAGGAGAATGTAGGTTACATTCGGTCTGGCAAGAGGGCCGGCAAGAAACGATTCGATCTGGCCCTGCGAGAAGGATCAGATCTGCGCGTCTTCTACGGGGTCACCAGCGAGGGAATGGAAGGGGCATGGGCCCAGTTCGTCGACGAATCCGACTGAACTGTGCTTCGACGTCCCATCCTGTTTGGCCCTGCCCCGCTCATCGGACATAGATAACCGCAACCACTGAGAGAACCCACAAAACTACGGCCAAAAAGAGCGGACGATCTGCAAACAGCAGGTCGTCCGGCGCGCCTCCGCGTTGCTCAACATGAATCAGATAAAGGTAACGAAAAACAACAAAGACGATCAGGGGGACTGTCAGCATCATGCGTGCTGGGTCCGCCAAGGCAGTTTCGGCCTCAAAACTGTAAAACGTGTAGCTGATAAGACCGCTTGTCGTCACGATGCCCAGAATCTGGTCCAGAAATGGTAAGTTATACTGCTTGAGGCTCGATCGGTGGCCGGAGGCAGCCTCCCTCAGGAGAATGATCTCATGTCGACGTTTACCGAACGCAATGAGAAGTGCTAGAAGGCTGACGCAAATGTAAAGCCAGGGACTGAAAGCGCTCACCTCCACTGCTACTGCGCCTGCCGCGACGCGGAGGACGAAAAAGACCGCAATCATCATTACGTCGATGATCACGATGTTCTTGAGATAGAAGCAGTATGCTGCGTTCAGAACTACGTAGGCCGCCAGCGCCAACCCAACGTTGAGATTCGTCAAACCGCCTCCCAGGAGCCCGGCAACGGCAAGAGCCACCATTGCTGCCTTGGCTAGTCCCGGGCTTAACTGGCCGCTCGCTAGCGGCCTCAGCCGTTTGCGCGGATGTTGTCGGTCCCTTTCAATGTCGACCAGATCATTCAGGATGTAAATGCTGCTCGACACTAGGCCGAAGCAAACAAGCGTCCACACCGCCGTCACTGCCAGCGGCAGATCCAGGAGCTTGCCGTCAAAGATCAGCGCAACCAGCACGAATCCGTTCTTCGTCCACTGTTTGGGCCGCATGGTCCGCAACAGGTACAATAGGCGCCGACCTCTTGTCAATGTAGATTCTTCTGCTAAACTGGGCTGTTCCGCCGACGTGGGCGGAAACGGCCCTGTGGCTCGATCCATACAGTAACTACTCCAGGTTGCCGAGAAGAGAAGAAAGCCTTAGACTCACGTTTTCAACTCGTAGCTACGGCGCTGGCATCTGGTCGGGGCCGAAATTTGGAGCATCGGCTGAGGGCCAATCATACTTCATTCGCAAAGTCGCAACCAAACCTGACCGGGATTCAAGGCACATGCGCGGCTTCAACAGTGCAATTGCTGAGACGTTGGGCAGGGCACTACGGTTCTCCTGTCCTTGCTCTGGTTCCTGCACAGCCTGGATCGTCAGGCCATTTTCAGCCATGAGAACGTTTTCTTTACAGGAAACGTCTTTAATGGTAGGCAGAGGTCTCAAGACCAATAGTATTGGGTAATACCAGTCATGGTTTTCGTTTTCGTATTCATTACCGTCTTTATCCTCATAACTTTAAACGGACTCTTTGTAGCCGCCGAAATCGGTACCGTCGGCGCGCGGCGAGCCCGCATCGCCCAGGAGGCGGCAGGTGGCAGCCGTCCCGCACAGATTCTGCTACCTATTCTTGAAAGCCCAAACCAGCTCGACGACTATATCGCCGCCTGCCAGCTTGGCATTACCCTCTCCAGCCTGATGCTGGGATATTACGGCAAGGCTGTGATCACGCCCCTGGTGGAGCCTGTACTAAGCAATTCAGGAGTTGTTGCCCAGGCCGCAGCCGTTTCGATCGCCGCCACTGGCGTCCTCGTGGTACTTACTGTTATCCAGGTAGCGCTGAGTGAGCTAGCTCCCAAAACGGTCGGCATACAGTTCCCGGAGCCGACTGCCCTCTTGCTGATCACTCCCGTTAGCTGGGCGATGGTACTGCTGCGCCCCCTGATCTGGTTTTTCAATGGCAGCGGCCGACTGTTCCTGCGGGTCATCGGTCTTAGGGCTGTATCGGAAGGCTTCCACATCCACGCGCCTGAAGAGATCCTGATGATGGTTCAGGAAAGCGGTGCCGGAGGCATCCTTAAGGAAGGCGAAACTGAGCTGCTGGAGAACACACTGCAGCTGCGCCAGCGGTCTCTGCGGCACGTAATTGTTCCTCGCACGCAACTCCTGGCTGCACCCGTAGAGATGCCCGGATCTGACCTTCTGCGCCTGCTGGCCGAGTCGAGTCACTCTCGACTCCCCCTGTACAAGGGTACAGTCGACAATATCGTCGGCGTAGTCCACCTGAAAGACCTCCTTTGTTTGGAAGCCGCCCTCGGCTCCGTATCGGCCGGGCGAGCTTCAGGGCCTTTCGCCCAGGCACAGGACGTTCGCGATGTTATGCGAGTCCCTCCTTATGTGCCTGAGTCGGCGTCAGTCGCCAACGTATTCCGGCAGTTGCAAGCCGAACACTACCACTTGGCGGTTGTCATCGACGAGTATGGGGGTACCGCCGGCATTGTTACCTTCGAAGATCTCATCGAGGAAATATTCGGCGACATCGCCGACGAATTTGATGCCGACAGCCAGGAAATGGCACTGGCAAACGATGGCCGTCTGAATCTCGCTGGCGAAGTCGACTTGGAAAGTCTTTCCGAAGTCCTGGGTTCAGACCTTGAATTTGAAGACGTAGATACGCTGGGCGGCGCTATCCTCGCCGAACTGGGCGCCATTCCTGAACCAGGCCAGCTCGTGCGCCTGCAAGAGTTCGAATTCCGAGTCGAAGAGGTAAGCGGCTACGCCGTCTCCAAAGTCAGCGTTGCACTGCCGCCCGGCGCGGCTGCTAAACTGCCTCGGCCCGGAGGCTAACCAGGATAGTGTTATCCTTGCTCAAGTCCTTGAAAAGCAGAACTTTCGGAACCCAGTTGGAATAAAACGAGTGGAATACCTGCTACCTGTAGTGATTATCGCAGCACTGATATTTTTCAACGGCCTGTTTGTTGCTGTGGAGTTTGCGGTCGTGGCATCATCCAGGGCCCGCATGTCTCAACTGGCCGGCGAGGGTCTGTCCTCCGCCGCCAAGGTAATGCGCGTTCTGACCGACCCAACCGGGCAGACACGCTTTATCATCATGGCACAGCTTGGTATCACCTTATCCAGCTTGGGACTGGGCATGTACGGCGAACACACAATCGCCGAGTGGATCCTGTCGCTGCTCGAGCACTATGGCGTGGAAAGGGGGCTGATGAGCGTCGCAGCCGCCCACAGCGCCGCTCTGGTGCTCGCCATCGGCGTCATGACCTATCTTCACGTTGTATTGGGAGAAGTGATGCCCAAGTCCTTGGCGCTGCAGGCGCCGGAGTCCACTGCACTGCGTGTCATCGGGCCGGTCTGGGTCATCGAACGCATCTTTTCTCCTTTCATTTATGTCCTCAACATTATCGCCCGCGCCATAACTCGCGCCTGCGGCGTGCCCGAGCGCAGCGCGCACGACCACATGGTCTCCCCGCAGGAGCTCGAAATGATTGTTGAGGAAAGTTCCGAGGAAGGGCTGATCGCGCCATCCGAGCAACTGTACATCGAGAACATCCTCGACATGAGAGAACGCACCGTCCGGCAGGTCATGACACCCCGCACGCGCATTGTCGGTATTTCCGCCGAAGAAACCGAACAGGCGATTCTCCAGCATGTCTGCGCCTCCAATCACTCACGATTTCCCATCTACGATGGAGACCTGGACCAGATCCGGGGCTTTTTGCACGTCAAGGACCTCGCCCGCCATTTGCAAAACGGCTCCGACGGTGGCCCCCTCGACCTGCGCAAGATGGCGAAGACGCGCCCTGTAATTGCCGTGCCCGAAACGCTCCCTCTGGATCAAATGCTGGGTCGATTTCGCGCCGAGAATGGCGCGCTTGCGGTTGTCATAGACGAATTCGGCGGAACTGCCGGCATTGTCACTTTCGAGGACCTCTTGGAGGAAGTCGTCGGCGAAATCCAGGACGAATTCGACGCCGAGCGCGCCCCCTTCGAGTTTCTTAGCGAAAGAAGCCTTCGCGTCGACGGCTCACTTCTGCTGGACGAGTTGAACCAACATTTCGACATCGACTACGACGACGAGGAGGTAGTCACGGTCGGAGGCCTGATTATGGCCCACCTGGGACGTATCCCCGTCGTCGGCGACCTAGTGGAGTTGAACGGAGTCCGCTATCGGGTCGAGCAGGTTGCTGGGCGTGCCGTCGACTCGGTCCTGGTCGAACTTCCGGAGCCCGACTCCGAGACTGAGCATCCCGACGATAGCCCCGCCTGACCGCCGAACAGACCTGATTCTTAAAGTGGAACACTACCTCCTGGATGCCAACTGGATCGGGCCGAGCCTGACCCAATAGGCGCCTTTTTCGTGCAACCCTGGCGACCATACTGAGATCCCTTCTTTCTGAATCGACGACCCGCCCAGATTGACAAACCTATTAGGTGGCGTTACAATTGCCGCCATCTGTTCAAATGAGAGCAGAATCGGCTTTGACGGAGACGAGTAACTGTCGTCATGTTCCCAGCGAGTCCGGGTTGGTGAGAGCCGGACGGACCACTGCGACAGTGAAGATCCCTCCTGAGCCGCGGCCCGAAAAGCGCCCAACCGCCTAGTAGACGTCGCCGGTGTCGTGAACCGTTACTCTCACGGCCAGAGAATCAGTGGACCTGTCCTCTGGCGCCAAAGAAGCCCGGTCAGAGAACCGGGAAGCAGGGTGGTACCGCGGACTTTTCAGCCCGTCCCTGATCTGGGACGGGCTTTCTTATTTCATGGCGGTGAACTGCCAGTCAGGTCGGAAACTGGAACGAGGAACGGATGACTGCCGAACTTTTCTACGACGATGCCTACCTTCGGGAATTTGACGCCGCGATCACAGCCGTTGACAAAAAGGACGGCCAGTTGCGTGTCTCCCTCGACCGCACCGCCTTCTACCCAGGCGGCGGCGGTCAGCCCAACGATACCGGCTGGTTAGCCATTGACTACCGCAAGCTGGCAGTCAGCAAGGTAAAGAGAGAGGGAGGCCGCATCTGGCATACGATCAACGCCAAAAAGGGTGAGTCGATCCCGATCAGGCACGGTCAGACAGTCCATGGGGAGTTGGACTGGGAGCGACGCTACCTGCTCATGCGTACGCACACCGCTATGCACATTCTGTGCGGCGTAGTCTGGCGGGACTACGGCGCATCAGTCACGGGTGGCGACATGAAGCCCGGCAGCGGGCGGATGGACTTTGAATTTGAAGCCATGAGCGGCGATCTCGTTGCGGCAATCGAACAGAAGTGCAATGCCGAAATCGAGGCCGCCCGACCCGTCTCCACCAGGACCCTGCCCCGCGAAGACGCGTTTCAGATTCCTGACCTGATTCGCACCAAGATCAATCTGTTGCCGAAACAGATCAAAGAAGTGCGGACGGTGGAGTTGACAGGACTTGACCTTCAAGCTGACGGCGGCACCCACGCCGGCAATACAAGCGAAGTCGGTGCCATGCGCGTCGTCGATTACCGCAGCAAGGGCGCTATAAACAAGCGAATCTATGTGGAAATCGGTGAAGCCCAAGCGTAATTCGGCCTCGTAACCAAGAACGACGGGGGATGGCGAAATGACACAGACAATCTCAGAATCTACTGCTTTGAACAATGAAAGTGCGCAGCGGGAGAAGTTCAGGCATGTTCCCGCCAGCGTCTCTTTTCCCGATATGGAGGAGAGGATACTGAAGCTCTGGAAGGACAGGAATGTCTTTCAGCGTTCAATGCAGGAACGGGAAGGCGGGCCGGAGTATGTCTTCTTCGAAGGGCCGCCGACTGCCAATGGCCGGCCGGGAATCCACCATGTCCTGGCGCGTGCATTCAAAGACATGTTTCCCCGCTACAAGACCATGCAGGGCCATCACGTCTTGCGCAAGGGCGGCTGGGACACCCATGGGTTACCGGTGGAGCTCGAAGTCGAAAAGCAGCTCGGCCTCACCGGCAAAGAGCAGATCGAAGAGTACGGTGTCGCCAAATTCAACCAGATGTGCAAGGAATCGGTCTGGGAGTATCTAAGCGATTGGGAGGCCCTGACCGAAAGAATGGCCTTCTGGGTAAGTCTTGAAGACGCCTACGTGACAATGAACAACGAATACGTTCAGTCGCTCTGGTGGATTCTCAAGCAGCTCTGGGACAAGGATCTTCTCTTCGAAGGATACAAAGTCGTCCCCTACTGCCCCCGCTGCGGAACACCCCTCAGCAGCCATGAACTTTCGCTGGGCTACCAGGAAGGGACCATTGACCCAAGTGTCTACGTCAAATTCGCCGTCAAAGGCGAAGACGATGCCTATCTTCTGGCCTGGACCACCACGCCATGGACGCTGCCCGGCAACGCGGCCCTCGCCGTCGGGGAGGAAATCGACTATCTGAAAGTTAGGGACAGTTCCGGCGCGACCCTCTATGTAGCGAAGGAGCGGGCAAAGGCCGTCCTGGAACCAGGCTATGAACTGCTGACCGAGCTGAAAGGCGCCTCTCTCGTGGGAAAGGAGTATGAACCTCTCTTCCGTTTCGGTCCTCCCGTCGAGGAGCGCTACGCCTACGTCATCGCCGCCGATTTTGTCAGCACCGCCGACGGCACCGGAATCGTCCACATCGCGCCCGCATTTGGCGCAGACGACCTCGCGGTCGGGCAGGCGCACAATCTGCCGGTCTTTCACACGGTCGACGCCTCTGGATGCTTCAAGCCCGAAGTTACCCCCTGGGCCGGCCTTTTCGTCAAAGACGCGGACCCACGCATCTCCTCAGATCTGAAGGATCGGGGTCTCCTCTACAAGGAGAGTACCTACGAGCATACCTATCCCTTCTGCTGGCGCTGCGAAACCCCTCTGATCTACTGGGCTAAAGAGACCTGGTACCTGCGCACAAGCGATTTCAAGGACCGGCTTGTCGCTTTGAATGACACGATTAACTGGGTGCCCGATCACATTCGCAGCGGGCGTTTCGGCCGCTGGCTGGAAAACAACGTCGACTGGGCCCTGGGCAGAGATCGCTACTGGGCCACGCCGATCCCGATCTGGAAAAGCGACGCTCCTGGCAGCGACTACAAGGAGTGTATTGGCAGCGTCGCCGAACTCGCCGAAAAGAGCGGCCGCGACCTGAGCGGCCTGGACCTGCACCGTCCCTATGTGGACGATATCACCTGGCCGGCTCCCGATGGCGGCACGATGCGCCGCGTAAGCGAACTCTGCGATGTCTGGTTCGACAGCGGATCGATGCCAGTGGCCCAATGGCACTACCCCTTCTCCAACCAGGACGAGTGGGAAACCTACAAACAGGCGGATTACATCTGTGAGGCGATTGATCAGACGCGAGGCTGGTTCTACACGCTTCACGCCGTCAGCACTCTTCTGTTCGACCGGCCTGCCTTCAAGAACGTTATCTGTCTCGGCCATATCCTGGCCGAAGACGGCTCCAAGATGAGCAAGTCCAGAGGCAACGTCGTCAACCCATGGCAGGTCTTTGCCGACCACGGCGCCGACGCAACCCGCTGGTACATGTATACTGCAGGGCCACCCGGGAACGCTCGGCGCTTCAGCGGCAACCTTGTGGCGGAAGTAAAGCGCCGTTTTCTGAATACCCTGTGGAACACCTACAGCTTCTACGTGGTCTACGCCAATCTTCAGGAATCTCAGAACGGTACCGGTGGCGGAGGCGAAAACACCAATCTCTCTCCCGAAGCCGCACTTCAGGATCGATGGCTTCGTTCCGAGCTCAACCAGCTCGTTCGAGATGTGACTGCCGCCTATGAAATTTACGACGTAACTGCCGCTACCCGGCCTATCGCCGATTTCGTCGACGAACTCAGTAACTGGTATGTTCGCCTGAACCGGCGCCGCTTCTGGGACGGTGACCCCGCAGCCTTGTCGACGCTGCACTGCACACTCGTTACCGTATCCAAACTGCTCGCCCCCGCGATTCCGTTCATCTCCGAAGAAATCTACCAGAATCTGGTCGCAGGCGCTGAACCCGATGCACCGAACTCTGTCCATCTGGCGGATTGGCCGCAATCTGACGAATCTGCCATCGATGACCCCCTCCATGCTGACATGGCCCTCGCCCAAAAGGTAACAACGCTGGGACGGGCGGCAAGAGAATCGGTTGCGCTGAAAATCCGCCAGCCCGTGCAACGTGTCGTCGTTCGCGCCCGTTCGAATGAAGAATGCGCCGGACTGGAGAGGCTGAGCGACCTGCTACTGACCGAGTTAAACGCAAAAGAGCTGGCCTTCGCCGACGAATCCGGTGACCTCGTTGACGTAAAGGTCTTCCCACTGCCCAAGCAACTTGGCCAGAAGTACGGCCGGGGCTACCCTGTAATCAGGAGCAAGTTCGCCGAAATGGACCAGCGTGAACTGGCCGCACGTATCGACGCCGGCGAAACTGTCACAGTGCCAGGGGAAGACCAGGACTATGTCGTTGAACCCGAGGACGTGGAAATCCGCAGGACCCCGCGCGCCGGCCTCGCTGTCGCTGAGGACGGCGGCTATCTGGTGGCCGTAACAACGACCCTTACGCCCGAGTTGGAACTGGAGGGTCACGCACGCGAACTCGTCCGACGCATTCAGCAGCTCAGAAAAGACTCCGATCTTGACATCACCGATCGCATCAAGCTGAAGCTGTCAGACTCGTCGCTATTAAGAAGCCTTCTGTCTGCACACCAGGACTACTTGGTGTCTGAGACATTGACCTTGGACATAGGATTTACGTCGGACCTCGAGCAAGAGTCCCACAGTGAGACAGTCACCTTTTCTCTGGGCGAAAAGGAAGTCACTGTCGGCTTGAATAAAGTATAGTCAAATGACTGGCGGAGCAAGCACATGCCCGGACTCTACTCTGTAACCGGATCTGGCTTGCCTCAAGGAGCTCAGAGCCTCCGCTAGCCGCCCATTTGCACGCCGGTGCCTACTGTATGAAGGAATGAAAGAGATGTCATCCTACCACTACGAACCAAGTCTGAGATATGCCGACACGCACGAATGGGCCAGACAGGAAGAATCCCAGGTCGTCGTCGGGATAAGTGACGCCGCGCAGGACATGATGAGCGACATCGTATTTGTCGAGCTGCCTGAAATCGGTACGACAGTAGCCGCCGGCGAAGCGGTCGCAGTCGTAGAGTCAGTCAAGGCTGCAGAGGACATAATCGCACCAGTTTCCGGCTCCGTCTCCGCCGTCAACGAAGAGTTGAACGACACGCCCGAACTGGTGAACAGCGACCCCTACGGGGCTTGGTTCCTGAAGATAGAAGTCGAAAAGGGGGCGGGCCTTGAGAAACTGATGGACGCAGATGCCTATTCAGCGTTCGTTGAAAGTCAGCAGTGAACTGACGCGGGGCAGATGCAACTTCGGCCTTAGCGCTGAAATCCGCCATACCGCCTCCAGGCGCCTCCCACTACACCTCGGGCTCTTGCTCCTCGCTGCGCTTCTGTGCGGCTGTAAAGCGCTGCCATTCCGCCCTCGCCTGCCCCAGCTCCCCTTCCCTCAACTGCGGAGTGAGTCCAATGCAGACTTAAGCCATCTGCAACTCTTCTTCCCCGAAGAGGGTCTGGTAACACAGGCCCTGCGGGGCCCCATAAACTCGTGGGCCGAAAGCAAGGAGCTGCCGGTCCACCTGTCCACCTCTGCCGACTACAGCCAGGAGCTCGTTGACCGGCTTTCGGGAGAAGACCCCCCGGACCTGGTTGTAGTCACAGGTTTTCTCTTTCCGGACCTCGTCGACCAGGAACTGCTGGCCCCCGCAGCCGAGGGCCTTCTCGACCCAACTGGGTTTCCGCCTCATCTGGCTGCTGCCTTCACTCGCCCCGGCAAGGGGGCATCGCTGCTGCGCTACTGCCTACCGCGCGAGGTGCGAACCCTGGCACTGGTCTATGACAGCGAGGGACTGGCTGAAAAGAGCCAGTCTCCCCCAACGAGTTGGGAGTCTCTCAGAGAAGTTTCAGTCGGCCAAACGGACCTCGAACGGAACCGCTTCGGATTCATCGAGGCGCCCGACCTTTCCCGTTGGCTTCCCTTTCTGTACGGGGCCGGTGGTACAATCATAGATGAAAGCGGAGGCATGGCTCTACAATCCCCTGCAGCTACCGCCGCGATGGGCTGGTACATCCAGATCTTTCGTGACAACTTCGCCGGTCATGCCGGTGAATCAAACAACGAGTGGGCGGGGGAGGTGATGGCAAAGGGCAAGGGCGCCCTGACAATAGAGGGGAATTGGATCGCACCCTACTATGAATACCAGTTTCCTGCCTTCCAATATGGCGTTGCACCGATCCCATTGGGCCCTGCTGGGCTGGACACATCTGTGGCCTACACCAGTTGCTACGCCGTTTCCGCGGCGTCAACAAGAAAGAACGATGCCTTCGAATTGGCTGCTTTACTCAGCAGTCCCGAAGTGGTCGGCTCGTTGCCCAACGACGGTGGCTGGATTCCAGCGTCGAACCATTTGAGAGAGGACTGGAAAAGGAGTTTTTCCCATCTTGCCCCATTTGCTGACGCTGTTCCTACTGCTAAGGTCTGGCAGTTCCCGCCAGGTTTCGACATCTTTTTGAACAGTTTCAACAGAGGGATGGTCCAACTCTTCGCTGCTCACGTCGAAGCCCCCGACTTTTTTGCCGAACTCCAGGAGTTGGGCGAAACTCTACTGGAGACAGCCTCTGAATCGGACCCGGCTCCTGACACAACGCCAACCTCCAGCCCCTGACTGAGAACAATTACATGGAGCTAAAGGGAAACATAGCGCTGGTAACCGGCGCCGCATCAGGAATCGGGCGCGAGACCGCCAAGTGTTTCGCAGAGCGCGGCGCTTCTGTAGTTGTAGCCGATGTGGACTCTATCGGGGGGTTGGATACAGTGAACCTTGTGCAGGAGTCCGGCGTGGAGAGTCTGTTCGTTCAATGCGATGTATCTGATTCCCAGGAAGTGACGCGACTATTCGAGGAGGTCGCAAATCGTTTCCACCGCCTAGACTTCGCAGTCAATAACGCCGGGATAGGCGGTCCTTGGGAGCAACTGCGTTTCTACCCCCACGAAGGCTGGGACAGGGTTTTGGCCGTAAATCTCACCGGCGTCTTCTTTTGTATGCAGGAGGAGATCAGGCGGATGACTTCACAGGGAGGATCGATCGTGAACGTGGCTTCGATCGCCGGCAAGCATGGCCTCCCCAACCAGGCCGCGTACACTGCCTCAAAGCACGCCGTTATCGGACTCACTCGCGTCGCCGCACAGGAAGTAGCACGCCACAATATACGCGTCAATGCTGTCTGCCCCGTCTACACTGAAACGCCCCTGTTCAATCCGATGATCGCCGACAACCCCGGCCGGGCGCAAAAGATGCTGGAACGCATCCCTATGCGCCGCTTTGGTAAGCCGCGTGACATCGCCGACGCTATCGTCTGGCTCTGTTCAGAACAATCTCGCTTCATCACAGGACAAGCCATCAACTTGGACGGCGGCATGACCGCTTGACGAGTGCCGAAATTCTACAATGGAGTAAACCATGTCCCGACAAGCGGCATATAAGGATCTGCAGTCGAAAGTCGGCGCCGATTCCGAACCAGGCAGTTGGTTCACAGTTACCCAGAACATGATCAACGGCTTCGCCGACGCAACAATGGACCATCAGTGGATTCACGTCGACGAAAAAAGGGCCGCCCGCGACTCGCCGTTCGGCGCCACGGTCGCCCACGGCTTCTTTACACTCGCGCTGATTCCCCACCTCACCGGTATGGTAGGGCCGGATAAGCCAAGGTACCCCGGCGTGGCGCTCACCGTAAACTACGGCCTCAATCGAGTGCGCTTTCCCCACCCGCTCCTGGCCGGATCAAGAATCCGTGCCCGAACTCAACTCCAATCGGTTGAGGAAGTGAGCCAAAACGGACTTCAGTTGGTTCACAAAGTTACCGTCGAGGTCGAAGGCGTGGAAAAGCCAACCTGCGTTGCCGAAATGGTCGCCCGCCTCTATTTTGAAGAATAATGTTGCGCCGTATCGGTAGGCTCCTGACCGAGAGGGAAGTAGACAAGACATGTTCAGCGAACAGACTATAGTCATTACCGGCGGGGGTCGGGGAATCGGTGCCAGCGCCGCCCTACAATTTGCAGAGTACGGGGCAAACGTCGTCGTGAACGACCTTGACGCAGACATGGCCCAGCAAACCGCGAACGCCATCCTGTCGCGAGGAGGACAAGCTGTCGCCGTCGCTGGAAGTGTCACAGAGGCCGGCTTCCCGGAACACTTGATGCAGACGGCGGTTGACAGATTCGGGCGGTTAAACGTCGTCGTCAACAATGCCGGCTACACTTGGGACGCCATGGCGCACAAGCTCACGGACGAGCAGTGGCAGGCGATCCTGGAGGTTCACCTGTCAGCTCCATTTCGCATGATTCGTGCCGCAGCACCCTATCTGCGTGAACCAGCGGCGGCAGAGCTTGACACCGGAGCCCATCCAAGCAACCGGTGCATTGTTAATGTGTCTTCTACCTCAGGGCTGCACGGCAATATCGGTCAGGCCAACTATGCCGCCGGCAAGATGGGGATCGTGGGACTGACCAAGACGATCGCCAAGGAATGGGGCAGACTGGGCATCCGCTGCAACGCTGTCGCCTTCGGTTTTATCGACACTCGCTTGACCCGCTCCCATGTGGTCCAGGAAGAATCGATCGAAATTGAAGGTCGCGAAGTTGTGCTGGGAATCCCACAGAAGGTACGCTCGATGCTCGATAAGGACATTCACCTGCGTATCCCCCTCGGACGACCCGCCACCGATGAAGAGGCAGCTGCGGGAATCGTCCTGATCGCTTCCCCATTGGCATCCTACATTACCGGCCATGTTCTCGAAGTGACCGGCGGCATGGGAATTTGACAGGTAACAGTTGAAACTTGAGACGTAGAATTCAGGCCAGGAGGGTTAACGCCCGACCCGGACCTGCACACCGACGAAACGAGAGCGAAGGGAATTCCCGCTTCAGGCTGACGGAATACGCTATGGTAACTGAAAGCGAGACAGAGGAGCTCAGGAGCGTCCGGCCCAAGTCTGTCCTGATCACCGGAGCATCAAGCGGCATCGGCCGCGCGTGTGCCCTTTGGCTGGACCGAGCGGGCTGGCAAGTCTTCGCTACTGTCCGCCGAGAGACCGACAGCCTCCGTCTGGAAAACGACGCATCCCCTAGACTTCGCACCATCTTTCTCGACGTAACAGACCCTGACCAGATTGCCGGAGCCGCGCACGCAGTAGGGGAACAGTTGGGCGGGGAGGGACTTCACGGGCTTGTGAATAACGCCGGCATCGCCGCCGGTGGCCTCGTAGAATACCTGCAACCCGAAGAGCTGCGCCGAGTGTTCGAAACAAACACGATCGCGCCCGTTTCGGTCACAAGGCCGCTCATACCCTTACTCAGGAAGGCGCAGGGACGGATCGTGATGATCAGTTCGATAGCGGGTTTCAGTTCGACACCGATTCTATCTCCCTACTGCGCCTCCAAGTTTGCCCTGGAGGCGCTCACAGACGGAATGCGGCTCGAACTAAAGCCCTGGGGCATCGAGGTGGTATCAGTGCAACCAGGCGCCATCCGAACAGACATCTGGGATAAGGCCCGTTCCTATGTGGAAGGTGAACTTCGCAAATACCCGCCCAATGCATTTGAGAATTATGGACCTCTCCTTTCCAGAATGGCTGAGTCCTTGAAAAAGCCTAAAGGAGTCGACGCTGACGAAGTGGCTCGAACGGTGGAAACTGCCCTGACCGTCGCTCATCCTAGAGCGCGCTATCTGGTAGGCCGTGACGCCGTGATTCGAAGTTGGATCGAGCGGTTGCCCACCTCGCTACGCGATAGGTTAATCTTGAGCCGAATGCCCAAATTTGGGTCAGTCTCGGCAAATCCCCCCGAAAAAGTCCACGAAGTAGGTCAAGAGGATGCACAGAAGTAGAATCTTACCGTCCCAAATTCAGTTCAAACCCGCCAATGTTGATTGTCCAGCACAGCAATCGGAGAAAATAGAGTGAGTCTCACCAATTTTGGAATTCTACGCGCACTTGTGACCGCCCTCCTAGCCCTCGCATTGGTAGGGTGTGGTCCCGTTTCAACGACAGTGCAAACTGTTCAACAGGACACAACGGTTTCAGAAGCCAGTACATCGCCGGAAGAGAGCGAAACGCAACAGGCATCCGGCGAGCCTATTCGAATCGGGGGCCTTGTCCCGCTGTCCGCACCAGGCTCTGTCGTAGGCGGCGAAGCCATGCGCGACGCCATGGTGATCGCCGCAGAAGTGATTAACGCAAACGGCGGTATTCTGGGCCGGCCTGTCGAATTAATCGTTGTAGATAGCGAGGGACTGCCGGAGCGGGGAGCCTCTGTCACCGAGAGACTGATCAATCAGGATGGCGTAGTAGCAATCGCCGGAGGCTACCATAGCTCCGTTGGCGTTGTCGCCAAGGAGGTCGCCCACGACAACAACGTTCCCATCGTTCTCGCAAATACATGGAACGACACCATCACCAGCGTCCAATATCCCCAAGTCTTCCGTATAGCACCGCTCAGTTCGGAAGTCTCCGCCATAGACGTCAAGTTCATCCAATGGCTGCGCGATGAGTCAGGAATTCAACTGGATAAAGTGGTGATTCTGACCGAGAACACCGACTATGGCATTCCGGCAGCCGAAGACACGTCGAGGCTGCTTGGAGAAGCCGGGATCGACTCTGTCACTTTCGGTGTCGACATCGGCACGCAGGACTTTGCAGGCATCATCGAAAGAATTAAGGCGGAAGAACCGGACTTCATCATGTCCCTGGCTACCGGAGAGGCCTCCTACAATTTCGCTCAGCAATGTGCCGACGCCGGCATAGGGCCCCAGGATCTGCCTACACTCTGTGAGCATGTGGCCCTGGAAAGCGAATCCTTCTGGAGAAATGTCCCAGACGGCAACTACTGCTTCGTGCGCCGAATTGGTCTGCCGCCGCAACTGTATAACGATATCGCCCATGAGTTTCTATCCGTATACGAGGCGCGCACCGGCAAAGAGGGGGCAGAGTCCTACGCATTCGCGGCCTACGATGCCGTCCAAATTATCGCGCTGGCCATTAGCCAAGCCGGGACAACCGAAGCGCAGGCCATCATCGACGCACTGGAAGCAATAACCTATGATGGTGCCCTGGGTAAGATCACTTTTCCCATCAACAGCAGTAACACACCGGAACAGGCAAGCGTCGACCCCAAGTGGTGGCACCAGTTCCCCGACCCTGCAGTTACAGTAGTTCAATATCAGCTGGAAGGCGAGGACTCAGTCGGCGCTACAGTGGTATATCCACAGACATATCGAACAGGAGACCCGATCGTTGTCGGACAATAGCGATCTCCGAAGGGCATAAAGAACTGCTCTGTGGATCTCTGCTCGATGTCCTTTCTTCACATCAAAGGGACGTCCAATAAAGCATTAACTAAAAAAAGTGGATTTGACGCGACCTGACGCGACGCAAGACTCCCGATCTCTTGCAAGTGCATCGATTGGAGCCCACACCTGGCGACGCTGCCCGCGTCTTATTAGCGCCCCTGACTGGCGCGGACAGTTTACTGTTTAGCGCACGTACAAGCTCGCGACTGCCCTGAGCTTAGGACCTGGGGTGCAGTCCAAAATAGGGGTGGACTTTCGTACACCTCTGGGAACGACCAACCCAAAGCCAGTTCGCGTTTCCGACCAGGGCAAGTGCCGTTCCCTCTGACCACTGATCACTGACCATTGACCACAGCAGTTGTGCGGTCGGGCCTTCGGCCCTCCCTTGTGCGGGGGGATTCCCCCCGCAACGCCCCCCTTACACCATGCCACGTTGGTGCCACTCCGCCGGCGTACTATCTATGCCGCCTGTCGCCCACCCACGTCGTGCCGCGAAACCGTCCGCCGTGACCACGGTAGGGGCAGGCCTTGTGCCTGCCCACTCTCACCTCAAAAATGGACTGCACCCCCTGACCTGTGGGCATTGACATGCAATATGGGCTGTTGCATAATGGACGCGAACCATTTTTGTGTCCCAGGTGCCGATGCTTGCTCGCTAACTTGTTGAAATCAGCATCTAGGCCAATTGGGCGGTTTTTGATTTCGTAGGCCAAATGAACGCAAGGAGTAACTACCCATGAAAAATTCGCGAACGCTAATCTGGAGTGCAATCGCGCTCAGTATCCTGGTCCTCTTGCTTGCCGCATGCGCGCCGCAAGCGGAGACTGTGGGCGAGGCCGAACCGGCGGCCGAAGAAGCTGCCGCCGCGCCGACAGAGGCTCCCGCCGAAGAAGAGGCTGACGACATGTCAATGGAGCCGATAAAGATCGGCGCGCTCGCGCCACTCTCCGCGCCAGGCGCGGTAGTAGGCGGTGAAGCCATGCGCGAAGCGATGTTGATTGCGGCCGAAGAACTCAACGCCCGTGGCGGCATTATGGGCCGGCCGGTGGAACTGATTATCGTCGACACCGAAGGCCTGCCGGAACGTGGAACTGCAGTCGTCGAACGTCTCATCAACCAGGATGGCGTGGTTGGGATCGGCGGCGGCTACCACAGTTCAGTTGGTGTGGCAGCCAAAGAGGTCGCTCGCGACAACGGCGTGCCCATAGTCTTTGCCGAGACCTGGAACGACACGATCACCAGCGTCCAGTACGACGAGATCTTCCGCATCGCGCCGCTGAGCTCTGAAGTATCCGCCGTTGATGTTAAGTTTATGCAGTGGCTGCGCGACGAGAATGGCATGAAGCTGGACAAGGTTGTCATCCTCACCGAGAACACCGACTATGGTATTCCCGCTGCTGAAAACACGACCGCCCTCCTGGAGGAGGCAGGCATCGCCTCTGTTACCTTCAGTGTTGACATCGGCACCCAGGATTTCGCCGGCATCATCGAGCGCGTGAAGGCTGAAAGCCCGGACTTGATCGTTACTCTCGCTACCGGTGAAGCCTCCTACAACTTCACCCAGCAGGCCGCCGACGCCGGAATCGGCCCGCAGGACGTGCCAACAATGTGCAACCAGGTCTCGCTCGTCAGCGACGCCTTCTGGACGAACGTCCCAGACGGCAACCACTGCTACGTGCGCCGCATCGGTCTGCCTCAGCAGCTTTACAACGACGTGGCACAGGCCCTTGTTGCAGAGTACTCCGCACGCACAGGCAAGGACGACATCGAGTCCTACGCGATGGCATCCTACGATTCAATTATGCTGATCGCTCAGGCCATCGAGGACTCTGGTTCGACCGACCCGGCCGACATTATTGACGCCCTTGAGAATATCAACCACATGGGCGCACTCGGTCCGATCACCTTCCCAATCAACCGCAGCAACACGCCCGAGCAGGCAGGCGTGGACCCCAAGTGGTGGCACCAGTTCCCTGACCCTGCCATTACAATCGTGCAGTACCAGGTTGAAGGCCAGGATGCCACCGAAACGACCGTCGTGTACCCGGTGATTTACCAGACCGGCGCACCGATAATTGTAGGTCAGGAGTAACGAGCTGACCTCTGGCGTACATTCTTGGACGGATAGCCCTGCGAGCCCTCCTCTGGCTTGCGGGCTATCCGCCTCCCTCGTTCATGCCGGCCGCAGTTGAGGGTGCCTCCTTTTTCTGCCTGGCCATTTGCTGTCCCACTGCCTGATTGGCTCGGATCTGAACCATGGAAAACGCAGCGATCTTCGGCTGGGCGCTTCTGTGGATACTCTTCTGGGGTGCTCTGGGCGGAGTTGTAACCCCCCGCATCTACGCCCGTAAGGACCTTGAGATCTCCCAGGCGTCCTTTGGCGGCGCCGTCATCGGCGCGGCCCTTGGACCCCTCAGCCTCATACCTCTTTGGACCGCCACCCCCAAGATCTCAAACCGCCTCATCGGAATCGCCATCGCGATCGTCGTAGGCATCTTCATCGTCGCATTCGCCCTCGCAGATCCGGATAATCTTTGTGTCGCCAACGGCGGTTTTGTAATTTCCCAACTTGCCAACGGAATCGTTATCGGTGTCATCTACGGCCTGATGGCCTTAGGCCTGACGCTCATATTCTCGATCCTGGGCGTAGTCAGCTTCGCCCACGGCGAGTTCTATATGATAGGTGGAATGGTCACATACTTCATGTCGGCCGAGTTCATTCCCGGCGTGTCGCCAATTGTGGCCATTCTCGCAAGCTGTGTCGTGACCTTTGCCATCGGCTACGTATTCGAGAGGATCTTCCTGCGCCCCATGGGCAGCGGCGAGATAGAACGACCCACAGAATATGCCATCCTGGTAACCTTTGGTCTGGCCTTTTTCCTGCAGTACTTTACCCAGGCACTGACTTCTGCAGTACCTGTAAAAGCGCAGCGATTCTTCCCCTTTCCTCGACTTGAGCTACCAGCCGATTCGGGTGCATTCCTCAGAATGACGCCCGGAAATGTCACTATCTTCGACGCGATCTCAGTCCCCAATCCTCGATTTACGGCAGCAGTACTGGCCCTACTCATGCTGGCGGCCCTGCTCTGGTTCCTTTACCGGACCTGGGTTGGCAAAGCCCTCAGAGCCGTGAGCCAGGATAGACAGGCCGCAGCCGTCACAGGCATTAATCCCGATTCGATGAACACCCTGGCCTTCAGCATGGGCGCGATGCTGGCAGGGCTCTCCGGGGCATCTCTCGTCCAGGTCTTCTCCTGGCTGCCCCAGGTGGGCATCCCCGCCGCGGCACGCTCCTTCGTTATTATCGTACTTGGCGGCATGGGGAGTCTGCCCGGCGCATTTCTTGGCGGTCTGATCGTCGGACTGGTAGAAGCAGCAGGCACAGGCTGCATTCCTGACGCCACCCGTGCTGCCGCCTACATTCCTGCCTACGGCATGGTGATCCTGACTCTGGTACTCCTGCTGAAACCGACGGGTCTCTTCGGGCGAGAGCTATGAATCCCAAAGTTCTCTACCGCTTCTCCGGGTTGGTCGCACTGGTCACTCTGTTTGCTATCCCCCTGGCCTCTTCAGAACTAAATGGCTTGGGCCCCTTGGTGCTTAGCAGTTACTTTATGCACCTTGCCATTACCGCCTTCTTCTACGCCATTCTTGCCTCCAGTTGGTCCCTGTTGGCCGGATACGCGGGCCAGTTTTCCTTCGGCCATATGGCCTTCATGGCTATCGGGGGTTACACCTCCGGCCTGATTGGAAAGTTCATCCGATTCACTACAGCGCCCTCAGAGCTGTGCACCGACCTGCCCCTGTTCGGCAACTGGTGGCTGGTGATATTGAACATTCGGCGCGTCGGGACAATTGACGAGTCCTGCCTCGACATGGCCAGGGCAGAGACGCTTCCTGCCGGCACCCTCATCGTTTTTCCGCCCGTCTGGGCCAGTGTCGCCATCGGGCTGGTCATGGGAGCGACCTTCGGGCTCTTAGTCGGATGGCTGGTGCTTCGTCTGCGAAGTACATATCTAGCCCTCTTCACAATCGGCTTTTCCGAGATCTTGCGCGCCGCGATCAGTGCCGAAATCCCGATTACCGAGGGTCAGAGCGGGTTGGAGCTCGTGCCGCTCTTTCCCGGCGGCATAGCCGGTTTCAGCTCAACGAGCAAGATACCGCCTTACTACGCCATGCTGCTCTTGTTCCTTTTTGCCATGGCGCTGATGACCTGGTTGGCCGGTTCGAGGTTCGGACTATTCATCCGTGCAATTAGAGAAGACGAGGAGGCCGCGGCCGCGCTGGGTGTCAACATTGTCCGCTACAAAGTGCTGGTATTTGTGATTACCAGCACGCTCGCGGCTGCAGCTGGCGCCCTACAGGGACATTACATTGGGATCATCACACCCAATACATTAATTATTCTGCAGATGTCGCTGGTAATCGCGATGGCCGTAATCGGCGGTCTGGAAAACATATACACGGCATCGATCGGCGCCATCATCATTACCTTCCTTCTGGAGCTCCTGCGCACCAGTGTTTCCATTGGGCCGATTCACATCGACATGACGCTGTGGCGACTTGTGTTTTTCGGCCTCCTCCTGATGCTGACCCTGCGCTTCCAGCGCAACGGCCTCCTCTTTCCCCTTTTGGAAAGGATCAGTCGCGGCGGTGTCGCCGCCGAGACCGTTTCCATCCGCGCACAAACCGACGATGGCCTGGACGAGGAGCTGGACGATGCAATGGAGATAGCGCCGGAAGAGGAAGAATTGACGGAGGAAGCTGCACAGGACGGATCTGGCCCCGACACCGGCGCAAGCTAGAGGCAACAGGCGGAATGCAACTATGCTGAAACTCACCGCAAACAGCATCTTTAAGAACTTTGGCGGGTTGGAGGTCCTGAACGACGTCTCCTTTACGGTTGACGGGCCCGAGTTGATCGGCCTGATCGGACCAAATGGCGCCGGCAAAACCACGTTGACAAACATCCTGGACGGTGCCCTCAAACCCTCCAGCGGGACCGTATACATGAACGGCGAAAGGATCGACACGAGGCCGCCCTACGGTGTCGCCCGTGCCGGACTGGGCCGAACCTTCCAGGTCACGCGTGCCTTCCGCCGAATGACTGTGCTGGAGAATCTGCTGATTCCAGCCATGGCGATGCGCGCCACGGCCCGCCAACGCGACTTCGAGGAGAAAGCGCAGGAAGTTCTGGAGTTCCTGACGATTGCTCATCTGCGCAACGAGTACGCACGCGCGCTATCGGGCGGCCAGCAGAAGTTGCTGGAGCTCGGCCGTCTCCTCATGCTCGACCCGCAGATGATAATTCTGGACGAACCGTTCGCCGGCGTACACCCTCGCTTGATGGAAGTGATCTACCGCTACATCACCGAGACTAATGCCCAGGGAAAGGCATTCATCATAATCAGCCACGATATGGACACCATCTTCACATTGAGCCGCCGGCTCCTGGTGCTGAACTACGGTGACCTGATCGCCGACGGCGACCCTGAGATAGTCCGGGAAGATCCTCTGGTGAAGGCGGCCTACCTGGGTGAGGACGAGGAGTAATGCTGGAAGTCAACGATCTCTACGTAGGCTACTACCGCGACCTGAATATCCTCCAGGGCGTCTCCATGCAGGCCGAAGGTGGCAAGATCACCACCATTCTCGGTGCAAACGGTGTAGGAAAGTCAACCATGCTGAAGGCGATCTACGGTTTTTTGCGCCCCAATCAGGGGCAGATCCGCCTCGATGACCAGGACATCGTTGATGTACCAACCCACGAACGCATAAACATGGGAATCTCCTACATTCCCCAGCAGCCAGGCGTTTTCCGCTTCATGTCGGTCGAGGAGAATTTGGAACTAGGCGCGTGGACCTTCAAGGATGACAAGAGCCGCATCAAGCGCAAGCTCGAAGAAAACTACGACCGGTTCCCCGATCTGAAACCCCGCCGCCGCTCCAACGCCGGCGAACTTTCTGGTGGCATGCAACGGATGGTCGAAATCGGCCGCACTCTTATGACCGATCCGAAATTGATACTGGTGGACGAGCCGACAGCCGGCCTCGCCAAACTCCTTTCAGAAGAGGTCTATCAAATGCTCGTCGATCTGCGCGACCGCGATGGGCTGACAATCCTGCTCGTGGACCAGGAGATTCGTTCCGCCCTGAAAATCGCCGACTACGTCTACGTTCTGGAGCTGGGCCGCAACAAGTTCCAAGGACCGGCCGAAGAGTTTACCGACCTTGAAAAGGCATTCTGGGTTGGCTAAGGCCCGCTTCCACAATGTGCAAAAATCGCAAGTGAAATTCTCTCTCACCTCCACTTTGGGCAGCAAGCTTGCTCCCTCCCCTACCCTCCAGATAAATGAACGCGTTCGCCAAATGTGGGACAGGGGCGAGACAGTCTTTCATCTGGGATTTGGCGAGTCCCGCTTTCCCGCCCATCCCAAAATTGTCCGCGCGCTGATTGAGCACGCCTCCCGTCAGAGCTACCTGCCCAGCCCCGGAATCCCTGAACTCCGACAAGCAGTCGCCAGCTTTCACTCGCGACAGTTGAATCATGAAATCTGCCCCGACCAGGTAATCGTCGCCCCGGGTAGCAAGTCACTCCTGTTCGCCTTCCAGTTGGCCTTGTCTGGAGCTACCGTACTTCACACGCCATCATGGGTGAGCTACGAGCCCCAGTCCCGTCTTTTCAACCGCCCAGTCCTTCGCCTGCCGTCAAGTCCCGAAGACTGTCACCAGCTATATCCCGCGAGGCTGCATCACCTCCTGAGGCACTCCCCTCATAGTCAGCACCTGCTAATCTTGAACAGCCCCAGCAATCCTACCGGCCAGATGCTGGAGCCCGCACTGCTCGAGGAGATCGCCAACATCTGCAGACGGGAGCAGGTCCTCATCCTTTCCGACGAGATCTACGGACTCACCGCATATGGACGTGAGCATGTCTCCATCAGCAGTTTCTACCCTGAGGGAACGGTCGTACTCGGCGGGATGAGCAAGCATCTTTCACTCGGCGGCTGGCGTCTGGGAATCGCCCTCCTGCCGCCTGGGAACAGCGGGCAGCAGCTTCTCCAAGCAGTTGCAAAGGTCGGCAGCGAACTCTGGTCCACCGCGTCGGCTCCCATCCAATACGCAGCCGTCACCGCTTACGCCGACAATGCCGAACTGTCCGCCTACGTACAGAAATGCACTTCTCTGCACGCCGCCCGAACTCGCTACCTCTGGCACGGCCTCTCCGAACTGGACGTCCCTTGTCCCGAACCGAAGGGCGGCTTTTACCTGTTCCCCAATTTCGATCACTGGCGCAGACCCCTCGCATCCCTGGGCATCCAAACATCAGTTGACCTCGCACGTCACCTGTTGGATGAATGGCAGATTGCAACTTTGCCCGGATCAGACTTCGGCACACCTGCCCATGAGCTTTCACTACGCCTCTCGACCAGCTACGTCGACCTTGAGACTGATGAAAAAGCAGTCAAACTAGTCGAACGGGCCAACGCCGGGTTATCTGAGCGCGATCTGCTCCGCGACCACCACCCTGGAATGAACGAAGTGCTTCGCCGGTTCAGGAGTTTTCTGTCCTCCCTGTGATCTCCAAGAACCAGCCCGCTGCGTCCCCCGTTTTGCTGCCTCCGCTCCTGAATGCTGCAGTACATCGCCAAGCCGCCCAAACATGTCTTTCGACCACTGCGTCGGTCAAAAAGACCAAGTAGAGAAGAGTTTCTGCAATGGTACCCACCAGTCCTGTGGAGCCCGTACCGGTTGACCAACTCCGAACAGTTGCCGTGATCGGTGCAGGCACGATCGGGGCTAGTTGGGCAGCCTGTTTTCTGGCAAACGGCCTTAACGTGGTCACGGTCGATCCGGTCCGTCAGGAACGAGACTTGCGCCGCGCCATCGACAGGATGATGCCCGCGTTGGAAAGCATCGGGCAGACCGTCAGTGGAGACCAGAGACAGCTGCGATTCACGTCTCAAATCGACGACGAGCTGGCAGCAGTCCAATTTATTCAGGAAAACGTCCCCGAACGTCTTGACACAAAGCGTGATACCCTGAGACATCTCGAAGACGTAATTGCCCCACATGCAATTATCAGCAGCAGCGCTACGGCCCTGATTCCATCCGACATACAGGCGGGTGCTAGGCATCCCAATCGTATGCTTGTAGGCCACCCCTTCAACCCTCCCCATCTGATCCCACTAGTTGAAGTTTCGGGCGGCGAGCAGACAGCACCCGAAGTCTTGGACTGGGCAATGGAATTCTACCGGGCGATCGGCAAGGCTCCGGTGCTGATGAAGAGGGAGGCCTATGGCCACATCGCCAACCGGCTTGCGGCGGCCCTTTTCAGAGAGGCGATACACTTGGTTGCCGAGGGTATAACAACAGTCGAGGGAGTCGACGAGGTCATCACACAGGGCCCGGGTCTGCGCTGGGCCCTGCAGGGCCCGTTCACAACCTACCATCTGGCCGGAGGCGATGAAGGAATCGCCCACTACATGCGCCATCTTGGGCCCACGCAGGAAGCGCGCTGGCAAACCTTGGGTGAGCCAAGCCTGACCGAGGAACTTACCGAACAAATCGTCAAGGAAGTGCAAGAGGCGGCCTCGGGACAATCACCCGCCCAGCTCGCTCGCATCCGCGATGCCGGGCTCGTGGAACTCTATCGCCTCAAGAAGAGCCTTCCAGGATAGATCTTTCTCCAATTCCTCGAGCTGACAGGTCGCCAGCCGGCACTGTGCCTACGTACCCCTGTCGCAAGGTCTATCACCCAACTCACTCTGCAACCGCGCCAACTCGATTTTGAGTTCACTTACCAGGCCGGTATTGACCCGTTCATGGTAGATATTCTGCATCTCCTTCGGATCATTTTCGAGGTCGAAGAGCTCCCATTCCGGCGCCGTTGATTCGTCGATCGCCCCCGCGCTGCCTAGAGCCTCCCCATAGTAGTAGATCAGCTTATGGCGCTCGGTGCGGATTCCGTAGTGGGCTGGAATGTTGAAGTGTGCCAGGTGCATCCAATAGCGGTAATACATCGACCTGCGCCAGTCTGACGGCGGCCTCCCCTCCACGAGCGGGCGAATAGATCGACCCTGCATATCTTGCGGTTCTGACACCCCAGCGTAATCTAAAATGGTCGGCGCAAAGTCTACGTTCAGCGCTATGCGTTCGCTGGTCACGCCGGCCTCGACTGCACGCGGGTAGCACATCAGAAAGGGGATGCGAATCGACTCTTCGTACATGAACCGCTTGTCATACCACCCGTGGTCGCCCAGGAAAAAGCCGTGGTCTGATGTGTAAATGACCATGGTGTCCTCGGCGATCTGGTTTTCGTCCAGGTAGTCCAGCAGGCGGCCCACATTCTCGTCGATTGAGGCAACGCAGCGAAGGTAGTTGCGCATGTAGCTCTGGTAGTTCCACGCCTTCTGCTCCTCGGCAGACAGCCCAAGGGGAACAGGATCGGGCAGGTGGTTTTTGAGATGCATCAGCGCAACACGTTCAGTCGCCATGCCGGCCGCGGCCGCTCGATTCTGGTAGTCGTCGTGAAAGGTTGCAGGCTCAGGTATAGGTTCATCGGCGAAAAGTTCCCGGTGACTGGGATTAGGCTGGAACGGATCGTGGGGCGCTTTGTGCGCGCAAACCAGGAAGAATGGTCGGTCCTCTTCCCGCTGCGACAGCCAGCTCAATGACTTGTCCGTCAGCACATCGGTCACATATCCCTTCTCTACGACAGACTCACCCATCTCCATCATCTCCGGGTCGTAGTATCGCCCCTGTCCAGGCAAAACACTCCAGAAATCGTAACCGGCCGGGTCGCTATTCCCGCCGTGCCCAAGATGCCACTTTCCCACAAACGCGGTCTGATAACCAGCCTCGTGCAAGAGCATCCCCAGCGTCGTTTCCCGAGTCTGGTCGATCACGTCGTTGAGCGTTTTTATCCCGGTCGTGTGGCTGTATCTCCCTGTGTGTACGGACGCCCGCGCAGGTGTACAGATCGCATTTGTGCAGAAGCAGCGGTCCAAACGCAGGCCTTCCTCGGCGATTCGATCCAGGTTTGGCGTATTGTTCAGTCTGCTGCCGTAAGTTGAAAACGCGGCCGGGGCATGGTCATCGGCCATAATCAGAAGAACATTGGGACGACGTCTGGCGGTCATAGTTGAGCTCCCGATAGGATAGAAAAACACCCCCACGCCAGTCATTCTGCATGGGGGTGCAACGGTTTATCATCGAAAGTGCTGCGGTCTAACTAGCCAAAAGATGCTGAAGCTAACACGGCAGGAACTGCCGTGCTCAATCCTTTCGCTCTCGTTAAGGGCGAGTGTCCTGTCCTGGATCAGGCGTCTGCCAGAAATTCATCTACTTCTGCCTTGACAGCACTGGCGGCATCCTCCACCGTACGGTCGCCGAGCCAGACCAGCTCAAACGCCGACGTAAGCGCCGTGTTTATCTGCGCACGATTCTTGTGCTGCCACACCGGCACACCGAACTCGTCGATGCGGTCCATATAGAATTCAACGAAAGTGTCGGGGACATCCATCTGATCCAACACGTATTTGGACGTGGAGCGGCGAGCGTTGATGATGCCTCTCTGTGCCCAGTGTTGGTGAGCCAGGTCGGTAGCATTGAACTTCACCCATTCCCAGGCTTGTTCCGGGTGCGGGCTTTCACTTGGAATCGAGAATGCGGAACCGCCCACATTCAACGTGTGGATTCCGTTTGCGCCGCCCATCGGGTAGGGCGAGATCTCCCACACAAAGGAGCCGTCGAACTGGTCGATGATTCCCGGGAAGGTTGAAATCAGCGCGGAGCTGCCCGAAACAAACAGGTTGCCCAGCCCCTCTATGAGGTCGGCCGAAGGATGAATGTTGTGCGTCTGGATCGCGTCCAGATACCAATTGAGAAACTCCATTGTTGCCTCAGAGTTTACAATGCACTCGGTTTCATCTTCGTTGAAAATGTCCGTACCCCACGCTACAGCTTGCGGCCGGATCTCATTGACCCAGTTGTCCACCATGTTCGACATGGCCCAGACAGAGACTTCTCTCTTGTTGAATCCGTCATCCTGGGGATGATTGCCGCCCCGGTCCGTGGTCAGTGTGAGTCCTTGCTCTAGTAGATCGGCATAGGTGGTTCCCACGCCCGGTCCTGTCAATCCCGCTTCCTCGAAGAGATTGCGATTGTACCAGATCCCCTGCACGCCGACGTCCCAACTGCTGCCATACTGCCCGCCCTCGTACGTGAAGAGGCCCCAGACCGAACTGTACCAGTCGTCTGGGAAATCAGGTGAAGCATCGATGCGTGGATTCAGATCTTCGATCACCCCGAGAACCGCGTGCGGCCGGACCCACGCCGTGTGTGTCCAGGCAGTGTCAGGCGGAGAGCCGGACGCGTAAAGCGTGTTCAGTTTCGTCCAGTAGTCTCCCCACCCCAGGGGTTGTCCCTCGACAGTGATCGCCCCGTCATTCTGTTCGGCGAAGACCTCTGACAGTTCATCCATAAGGTCGCCCCAGGCCCATGTCATCGACGTGATCGTCACAGGCTCGGCCGCGGGAGCTGCGGCGCCCCCGCCCTCACCGTCAGACGTTCCTGCCGGCATCGGCTGGCATGCAGCAAGAATGGCTACCGCACCGGTTCCAAGACCGGCGCTTCGCAAAAAGCTTCTTCGGCTGAATTGATTCGACATTCTCTTTTCTTCCTCCCTTTGACTTGGAGTGCTTGGAACGGGCACAATCCAGGGCAGTTTCTACCCTTTTACACCCGTAAACACTACACCTTGAATAAAGTAACGTTGCCCAAAGTAGAAGACAAGCAGTACCGGCAACATGCTGACGGTGGCGGCTGCCATCATCAGCTCCCAATCGGTTGTGTACTGGTCCTGGAACAGTCGCAGGCCCAAGGCCAGAGTGTACTTCTTCTGATCGAATAGATAGATGAGCGGCACGAGAAAGCTCTGCCAGCGATTCTGTACAATGAAAATGATCACCGTCATCAGGGCGGCTTTCGACAGCGGAAGGATGATGCGCCAGTACACACCGAAACGATTGCAGCCGTCTATGATGGCTGCATCGTCCAGCTCGGGCGAGATGGTCATGAAGTACTGCCGCAACAGAAAGATGTTGAAAGCGCTGCCACCGAAAAAGGCTGGAACAACAAGTGGTAGATAGGTATCCAGCCACTGAAGCGAGCGAAACAGAATGAACTGAGGGATCATGATTACCTGAAACGGCAACATCAGCGTAGTCAAAACAAGAACAAACATAAAGTTTCGGCCGCGCCACCGCAGTCTGGCAAAGGCAAACGCTGCCAAAGAGCCGGAAAACGTCGCCCCAACTACCGCCAGAAAAGTGATCTGCGCTGTATTGAGAATATAACGCCAAAACGGCAGTACCGTCATCGCATTGGGGTAGTTGGCCCAAACGACTGGATCGGGCACCCAGACCGTCGGTATCTTAAATACGGAGGCCGGAGTCTTCAGTGAAGTGGAAACCATCCACAAGAACGGAATAGTGACGATCACCATTCCCACCGCCAGGGCAGCATAGATAAACGTCATCCTGAAAGCCCTTGACCGGCTCTGGCTTTCACTGATGGAGCGTATAGCCATCGGTCAGTCTTCCCTTACTTCGCCTTCGTAGTAGACCCAAACCGCTGAAGAACGAATGATCAATAGGGTCAGCAACATGATGTAAACAAATAGGACCCAGGCCAGCGCAGAAGCATAGCCCATCTGGAAAAACTCGAATCCCTGCCTGAACAAATATAGCATGACAAACAGACTGGCGTTCCCGGGACCACCTTGCGTCATGATAAACGGGCCGGCAAACTCCTGCAGCGCGTCAATCATTCCGATGACAAACTGAAAGAATAGCACAGGCGAGATCATCGGCAGCGTAATCTTCCAAAACTTTACCCAGTCACCGGCGCCGTCCACTTCGGCCGCCTCGTAGAGTTCATTGGGTACGCCCTGAAGACCGGCCAGATAAATTATGATGCCGGCCCCAACGCTCCAAAGACTCATCAACACGAAAGATGCGAGAACCGTGCGCGTATCGGTCAACCAGTAAGGCCCTTCAAGTCCAAGCAGACTGAGCGCCCGGTTTAGCAGGCCGAAGTCGCCGTTCAGAATCAACAGCCAGACCATCGCCACCGCCACGCCGCTGACCGTCGCCGGCAGGTAATAGACCGTGCGAATGAAGGCCAGCCCGCGTACGCTGGCGTTCAAGAGAAGGGCGACCAGAACACCCAGGGCAATGCGCAGCGGTACCGATGTTACCGAGTAAATAGTCGTTACTTTGAAGGCTTGAAGTACGAGTGGATCTCCGGAAATCATCTCGGCGTAGTTCGCAAGGCCGATGAATTTCGGTGGCGTGAACATGCGCCACTCGGTTAAGGAGAGCCCCAGCGAGGCCAACATAGGCCCAAGCTGGAACGCAAGGAACCCGATGATCCAGGGCAGGACGAGCAACCATGCCAGCCGCTCCTCGCCGTTCAGGTAGTACCACGGCCGTTGCTTTCGCGTGGAACCCACGGCGAGCTGTTCTTCAAGAGTCGCCATTTGCCTAACCGATTCAGTTTGGGATAGTAGTGACTCGCCGAAGCACCAGTGTTTGTTCGGCTCCATGGCGATTTAGGTGGACGTTGCACGGGAAGATACTATAGCCACTATAGTTTGTCAATACTTTTCCCTGCCTGGGGTTCCGTCCGGAGTCTCCGTCTTTTGCCAGCAATCGCGAGCAACCAACCATCTTGCCGCAATTACTGCTTTGCGTCCGCACAGGTGCCCGACTCGGGCTCAGGTTTTCTCTTTGGCTCCCGCGTTGCCAGTTGCGCGGGATTCGAGTAGAATTTCCGCGTCTCCGAACTACGCAACAAACCACCAGCTGCGAGGCACGCCTTGTACCCAGCAACCCGTACAACCAACTTCAACCAGTCAATGATCCGGGAGATGACCCGCCTGGCGATGCAGCACGAAGCGATCAATCTGAGCCAGGGTTTCCCTGACTTCGACCCACCGGAATCTATCGTCAACGCTGCAGTTGAGGCGATTCGCGGGTCGGCCAATCAGTATACGGTCACTTGGGGCTATCCGCCTCTTCGCCAGGCACTGGCCGAACAGTACACGGCTCAACTGGGCTGGAACGTAGATCCCGATGTTCATATCTGCGTCGTTTGCGGCGTGACTGAAGGCATCACTACTTCCCTGCTTGCCCTGCTGAATCCTGGCGATGAACTGATCATTCTGGAGCCGGGGCACGAAAACTTCCGCCCCTCGGCACTACTGGCCGACGCCAATGCCGTACCCGTCGTTCTGGAGGCCCCAGACTATAGAATCGACGCCGACCGCTTGGAGGCGGCGGTCACCGACCGAACACGGGCCTTGCTGCTGAATACACCCCACAACCCAACTGGAAGGGTTTTTGATGGCGAAGAGATTCAGACGCTCGCCAAATTCATCAACAGGCACAATCTCATCCTGATTACCGACGAAATCTATGACCGAATTCTATATGACGGCCGCGAGCACGTCTCGCCTGGTAGTCTGGACGGCTTGGTAGAACGTACGGTAACTGTGGGCGGGCTGGGCAAGAGCTTTGCCGTTACCGGTTGGCGCTTGGGATACGTGATAGCCCGCGAACCGCTCTCTTCAGCCATTCGCGCTGTGCATGACTACTCCACCATCTGCGCGCCGACCCCCTTGCAGGCGGCGGCGGCAGTTGCTCTGGGTCAGCCAACCGACTACTGGCAACAGATGCGGGAGGAATACGGCGAGCGCCGCGAAGTAATTCTGGAAATGCTGCGTACCGCCGGTTTTCGCGCTGTTCGTCCCGAGGGCTCCTACTACACCATGGCCGACTACACCGCCATCGACGCCCCGCAAGCGGAATGGGACTCGCACCGATTTGCCCGTTGGCTGACGACGGAGGTCGGCGTGGCTTCAGTGGCCGGGATCAACTTTTACACGAAAGACAGAGAAAGGTACGGCGAGGGCATAGTGCGCTTTGCATTTGCCAAGAGAATCGAAACACTTCATGAAGCGGGTAAGCGACTTGCCAATATCGCGAATTAGCTGACTTCTCGCCTACAGTCTTTAGGGAAGCCACACAGTCTACCCTCCCGTCCCTCAGTCCAGCCTTAGACGCGCCAGGATCAGCTCGGGCTCCCACGTTCCGTCTTGAACTACAGTCTGCAGGGAATCAGCGTTGTATAGAACCAGACGCAGTTCGTACTCGCCAGCAGGAAGTTCAGGAGGGAACGTCAATCGAACGAGTGAATCGACTGTGGCATGGGTCGCCTGACTCGCTTTGGGGCCTCCATCAGGTTTCCACAGGTTGGCATCCTCCTGGTAGACCCAGTTTCCACCACTTCCCGCGGCGTGAAGCCGAAGCGATGTTGCATAGGCAGTTACTGAATCGACGGGCTCCTGCCACTGCATAGCAACCCACAAGGAACGTTTCGTCTCAATTTCAATCAACTCCTGCGTCGAGAACTGAACTTCTCCCTGGCCCAGCGCAACTCCGACGAGAGAAATACCGCTATCATATCTGACACCCTTCGGCTCCAACTGCTCGTAATGAGTCCAGATAACCCGGCTCTCTATCCTGGGCCCTCCTCCTGCTACCGGTAGAAGGCCTTCACTTTCCAAGACAGTGGAGGCCGTATCGATGAAGCCAACGTACAACCTGACAACTTTGGGCGACGGGAATTCGAGGGGAATCAGGTAAGTGTCCTCGTAGATGACGTTTGGTTGCCACAATGTTAACGGTCGGGTACCCCAACCAGGTTGCGTTGTAACGTTTCCTATCTGTTGGTTATTGGAATCCAGCAGATGAATGAAGAATTCGTGGTCGTTGTCCTGTACCTGAGAAGTACGAAAGTATAGCGTCACCGGAACCGCTTCTTCGAGGAAGGAGTCCGGTTCAGGCAGTTGAGCGCCCACCAGCTCTACGCCTTCGCCATATACCTTCCCAACTTGGCTGGTGCCCGCCGGCGCCTCCTCTACTACGTCGGCCATCGCATCCAACCCGTATGAATCGGGCAATAGTGCAGCCAAGGCATATAGGGAACACGACCAAAGGCCAACCGGTACAACAATCCCTAGCATTACACGTACGAAGTTCGGAAGCTTTCCAGCCCAGAAGCGAAGACCGACCACCGCGACCACAGCCAGTGCGCTGATGGCAGGAAACAAGAGCCTGCCCTGCGAGCCCTGCGCGACGGAGATCCAGTATGCCAGGAGCGCGAGCGAAATCAACGCCCAGGCCCAGGAGATACTTACAGTGTATACGCCCTTTCCCTCCAGCGCGCCCGAACCGCGGGAAGCAACCAAAGACCGCAGCAAGGAAATGAAGGCGCCCGCTAGGGCCAGAGCAGTCAGCAACTCGAAAAGAGTGTAGGTCCAAGAAGGGAGGAGAATACTGAACCACCCAAAAATGCCCCAAAAGGACATCTGCAGGCCGCGCAGTTCTCCGTACAAGCCAGGCAGTGTCAGGGGTTCCACTCGCTGGCCGGTTACGCTGAGCAGATTCGTGGTGCCGAATGGATCGCCATAGAGAAGGTTGTTGCGGTTGTACCACCACCCGGCCACGATCACAACAACGCCACCCACCAAAAGAGCCCCTCTGAGTGGAGTTCCCCAGTCACTCTGCCTTCTGCCATACAATACGAAAGCATAGGCGCACAGCGGAAGCAGTCCCAGACCCTGTAGCTTACTCAAAGCACCCAGACCCAACAGCAATCCCAGTCCCACCCACTCCCACCAGCGGATACCCTTTCCCTCGGTGCGGCCGCCCAGCGCGGCCAAACAGACCAGCGAGGCCGCACTCACTACGGTGATCATATTGTCGTTGGTAAGGCTTGCGCTGATAAATGCAAACTGAGGAATGGTCGCCACAATGGCGGTCGAAAGCAGGCGCGAACCTCTATCTTTGGGAAAGGCGTGACGTGCGAGCAAGTATGTAAGAAATACAGTAAATGTGCCTAGAACTAGGGATACCCAGCGGCCAACGTGCAGGGCAAGATTAACGCCAGCAAGAGGTCTGCGCTGTGCACTAAAGAGCATAAAGTTCTTGTTTCCCGGCTGATGAGGATCACCGAGATTGGCTCTGGGATTCTGAACTGCAAAGCTCTCGAGCCCACCTTGATCGATGCCTGCCGTCGCCAGCGCGACCAGACTGTAGTACAGGGGGGGCTGACTTCCTTCCTGTTCCCAAGGTCCTGTCTTCTCAGGGCCCTGCACGGGAAGGCCGTTGCCCGCAGCCAGATGACGGGCGAAGGCGTAATGGTAGATCTCATCAGGCGTCTCAAACGGGGGAACAACGAGGCTATAGGCCAAGCCTGTCAGCGAGAACACAGCGAGCAAAAGGCCGACCAGCCCTTTCTCCACGTCCAGCCCATTAAGTAAGTTGGAAATCACGCCAGAAAAATTCTCCTGCAGCTCTCTCGTTCGGGCAACCATAGTTCCGATGGTCAGTCCAAAGACTTGGCAATGCAGGCAGAGAGAGGCATCCAGGCGTCTCGCCCAAAAGCCAAACCCGCCATCTCCCAAAATCGATCAGGAACCATATCTTTGAGCCGAACAATGATGCCGGCTCACGGTTCAAGACCGTCCAAATCGTCATCTTCCGCAGATGTCACAGTTTGTAAAGTTGAAGAAAACAAGCTGTAGAAAATCCTCGCCTGAATCCGTGTGGATTCGCGGCGCGCCTTCAACTGAGACGTCATAAAGCCCGGCTAACAGGCGCAGCGAACCGGCAGGTAACGTAGAGGGAATAGGCATGGCCGCGGCAGTCCAAAGGTGTGTACCCTCCAAGCGGAGCTCAGGGTCCCACTGTGCAATCATATTCCCTTGTTCGTCGACCAAGTGCAGGAAGACCTTCTCCCCACCCGTCAGAGCCGCAGGATCCCCCCTCCATTCCATATGCACAACCAATCTGCCGCCTGCAGGAGGAAACTGCGAACTGACCTGGGCCCGCTCGAGAACAAGCCCGTTATCGAATTCAACGTTGAAAATTCGCCACGCCTCGGGATATGGCCGCGCATAAAGTTCGACAAGCCAAGGTCCAAACGTCTCCTGACCTGCCAGCTTATACGAACTGGCCAGCGCCTGCCTGGCAAGATCGGGATCTGCCTGATCATCGTTCAAACTAACCGGAAGTATGATTCTCAGTATGTTGCTCTCACTCAGCGCGCTCACAGCTTCAGTTGCCCCTTCCACGTCGTGGTCATGGCGCGGCAGCACCGAATGCTCTATACCACCTCTATAATAGTATAAGAAAAAAGTAGGGTCGGGGAAGCTTTGAAGGATATGAATCTGGTCCTGATACAAGCCGGCGCTCCAACGCTCCACAGCTGTGGACAATTGCCGCAAGCCTCTTGAACTGCTGAACGTCGGATCAAAATGGTAGTTTCGCCAAGTGAATAAATTGCCGGCGACCAGAACCAGGACAAGACTGACTGCGGCAACACTACCGACACGAATTCTGGCCAGAAGATTAGGACCGTCCGCTATCCCGTCGCCTATCCATGCCCTCCATCTCCATCCCAGCCAGCTCTCAATCCAGCCACCTATGCGCGTCAGCCCGACTGCCAACAGAAGCAAATACGCGGGAAGTGTCACAGCATAGAGGCTTCCAGATAGGAACCAGTGCTGGAAGAGAGGGTCCCAATACGCGAGTGGAGCCACTACCAGAAGAAGCACCATGAAGACCATCGGGCTTTGACTTGGCGAGCGGATCAACGCGTCCTGTTTCGTTAAAATGCCACTGTCATCGATTTCCCGCGCCCCTTGCCCATTGTTGTCAACCAGGTACTCTCTACTTTGCGCCAGGAGAAGTGCGCCGATAATTGCGGCAGCAATGGCGACAAAGCCCGATATTCCGGCATTCAACAGCCAGATTCTGTTCGGCACTAAATCACCGATTGGATAACCGGCGAATCTCCACCACAACATCGAAACAACCGAGGAGTCTGTACTGAGCCCGGTCAACTGGAAAGTCCCATACCTGGCGCTCAAAAGCCACGGAATGCATAGGACAACTATCGTGAACTGCGCCCAAGTCCACCGAATAAACATTGGCCTGTACGGGCCTGGAGAGGGTGACTCCGTTCCGCTCCGATATTCGCGCACAATCAGGTAGATTACATATAGATTCTGTGCCAGGAGAGCAAGGACTGCGAAAACCTGAGTGTAGAATGTAGCCGCCGAGCACAGAGCGTACGCCAGAAAAACAGTCTTGCCGTTGGACCCGCTGATGAGCCGCAAGGCCAGCACTGCGCTCGCCAGCGAAAGAGAAAGACTTAGAGGATTGAGAAGGCTTCCCTGACTCGCCCGAACCGAGTAGGAACCAATGGCCATCAGGAGGGTCGCCGTAAGCACAGCAAAAGCAGGTAACCGGAGCTCCCTTGCGAGGCTGTAAAGAAGAGGAATGGTTAGAGTGCCCAGGAGAGCCGAAACTGAACGTAGGGCAAACTCGCTGCTCCCCGAGAGTCGTAGCCAAAAGTGGTTCAACCAAGAGCTGGCGGAGAAGATTGCACTCCCCCCTTCGTTGAACATCTGAATCAGACTCGTGAAAGAGAGCTGGCTGTACCAGAAGTACAGCGCCTCGTTTACAGTCAGTTCTTGGTCGGCCAGCTGGTAGAATCGAAGAGCGAACCCCAACAGTGTGGCGAGCAATACAACTGCTCGCTGGAACCGGATATCCTTAAGCAACTCTCCACCCGACGAGAGCATCTCTCCAGACTCGTTCTGGCGAGTACTGAGGCCCTCCCGAATGGCCGACTTCGAAAAAGCCAGTGGCCGCAGCACGCCTGCAGTACGTCTTATTTGCCTCCAAGTAGTGCCAAGACCCGACATGAGTTGCCTGCGAAATACGAAGAGTAAAGCCACCCAGGTGAAGGCGCTAAAAGCTAGGCCCCAGCGCACGCTGGCCGGACGATAGGCCAGTTCCAACCTTCCGCTGCCGGCGGGGACCGGGATTCCCAAAAAGGCCTGGTGGGCGCGTACAATTGGCAGACTGATAGGCTGCGACGGTTCATCTGTTGCCGTCCATTCAGCCAGCCAGCCAGGCATATAGTTCTCGCTAATGAATAGCAGGCCAGGTTGGGTACTCTCAATCCGGACTTTCAGGTGGGTGGGCCCAATTCGTTCTGCCTCAAGTGAAGCCTCGCCTTCGTCTCCAAGATGCAATTGCCCGTCGACCCATACCTCTCCCAGAGCTTCGGCATCGGAATTCGCTATCAGTAATTCCTGGAGTGGATCGAAGTCAGGATCCGCTAACAGTGCTAGCGCAGGCAAGTCATCCTTTCTCCGGGCTTTCTGTGCCCACCACATGCGCGGGAATACTGACTCTAAACTGTGAAGTCGAGTTGACTCATTCTCCAGGGGAAACTCTGCTAGCAATTGGCTGTCAACGGGCAGTTCCTCCCGCCAGGTGAGCACGGTACCCACTCCTGTGAGTTTCCACATTCGGTCCGGCGGAAAGTCAACAAAAAACCCATTATAAGCGGACAATCGCAGTACGCTGGCAGCCCATACATCCTCCCAACCGGCCACCATTCCAGTGTCTTCGGGCAGGCGGCGCTCATTGTATACTCTGGGTGGAAATCCGGGAGGTTCTTCATCCAGTGCCTGTGAAGCCCGCAATGTAGCCGCGATTTCAGGCTGTGTGAGTGTGGACCGGATTCTGAGTCCGTCTGCAAGATTGGTTGTGTAGTTAGTGGCAAAGAGGTCAACGACTATGACAGCGAGAAAGACAATGAGGCGGGTACGCGAGACCTGCAAACTACTGCACAGAAGTAAGAACAATGTAGCTAGAACAATCGACTTGCCGGCATTGAGCAGGAAACCGATATCAGATGTGTCAAGGCGGCCTGGAAGTTGCCAAATGACAAAAACCAGAGCTGTGCCCCCTGCGACAACGATCAAGTATCCCCAGCTGAATCTCTGCCGCCAACGGGCAGCCAGAGTAGGCAACAGCGCCAGACCGTAGCCGCTCAAGACACTCAGTGAAAAGGCGCAAAGATAGGCAATCCGCTCCTGGCCTCTGAAGAGCGACCAACCAGGTGCGAACCGATAAAGAAAAGGGTAAATCGGTAGAAGCTCGCCGAATGAGACCAGGATAGAAAGAAAGCTCGAAAATATGAAAAAGAATGCAGCGGGCCGGGCATAAGGACTGGCCGCAACAAGACTGAACCGTTTCGCCAGCAGAGCCGCAGCGCCAATTCCAGCTAGGCCCAACCCGGCAATTCCAACATACAGAGGCGAATAGTGACTCAATACATTTGGTACCAGAATCTGCCATACGTCTTGTAGAGGAAAGCCTTTGCTCAATTCGTGGAAAGGTCGTTCGGAGCGTACAGACAGCGCTGTGAATTCAAGAGCGGGCCATAGCTGTGCAACCGTCAGGCAAATCAGTATAGCAGCGTAGGCGATTATTCCACCTAGGTGTTGCAACAGAATTCTGGACGAAAATCCCCAATCATGTTTTCCCTGCTCAATGCCTTTCCCACCCGGGGGACTCCGAAACGACCCGGAGACCGCCAGCATCAACATCCAACCCCCTACCGCATAGGTTAGGAAGAGGAAAGTCTGCGGATGGTTGGCATAAAAGGCCACCGCATGGACAGAGCTGGCCCAGACCCAGCGGCTCCATTTCAGTTTTCCGGACCCTTCCGGCAAGAGGAGCCATAGGATGAGCGGCAGCCAGACTGCCACGCGCAGGATGCCTAGCTGCAGAGGAGGATAACCGGTCAAGTAGCCCGAAAAGCCGAAGACAAGCCCAGCCGCAAATCCTGCCATGCGGTTGCCCGTCAGACGATGTACGAGCAAAGAAGTGAAGCTGCACGCAAGAGTGATGTGAACTAGAGCTTCCACCTGCAGCCAGTAGAGTCTGTCTACGACCGAGGAGCTGAAGGACGTGAGCAAGAGGAGAATGTTGCTCACCGGGTAGAATACTGCGGATTCGGTATCTGCGAGGAAGGGATGGCCCGAATTTACATGTGGATTCCAGACGGGCAGCTGCCCAGCCAGCAACGATTTCTGCTGAAAGAAACTGTAGGGAAGGTAGTGACGGGTGAAATCTCCATCTGTAAATGCAGACAGCCCAAGCAGATAGGGAGCGAAGAAAAGCGCGGCCAAAAAGCAGTATGACCAGACAGTGGAGAATCGGGAACTTCGCTGCGGACGATTCATCGCCAGACATTTCTTCTGCGTTACGCGGCTCCGAGGCCTGCTACCGGGCTCTGAGCCGCCTAATGGTGTGGTTGAATCACGTCGTAACCTGGTGCAACATGGGGTCCCGACTGACTCGCGGAGACACTGTCATTTTACCGCAACTTCAATGCCGATGAGTACACAGTCGGCCTCCTCACCGACTGAAGAAGCTACACGTACTGCAATTGATCCGACAAGCCAGGCGACAAAAAAGCTCGCCAGACCCAGAAATATTGCAAACCCCAGGATGTCAGTTGAAGCAATCACCATCATGCTGGAGCCGAAGGCAGGATCGACGCCTAAACGGCGCAAAGTCATTGGGACCAGAACGCCCACTAAAGCTGCCACGAGGAAATTCCCCAGCATGGCCGTTCCGATAACTGCGCTCAAAACCGAGTTGCCTAACCAAACGAATGTAACCGCAGCCACCAGTGTGCCGAGCGCCAGCCCATGCACTATTCCGATACCGAACTCGTGCCGAAAAACGGCCCAGAAGTCCTTCAGATCGATCTGTCCCAGTGCAAAGGAACGTACAATGATCATCATCGACTGATTGCCGGCATTGTCGCCTTGAGCTGCAACCACCGGCATCAGCGCAGCAAGAATCGCCACGGCAGCGATTGTACCGGCAAACTGAGCCACAACAGTGGACGAAATGAGCGCCGTGCCCAAATTGACGACCAGCCAGGGCAGGCGGGCGCGAATCGCACGCGGCAGCGGGCTGAAAATAACAGCCTCCTCATTCACTTGCGCCAGCAGGTATATGTCCTCAGTTGCTTCCTCCTCAATGATGTCTACAACATCATCTACTGTGACGATACCTAGCAAGTGATGCTATTCGTCGATGATTGGAACCGCCAGAAGATTGTAACGCGCGAGAATCCGCGCAACTTCTTCCTGATCGGTTTCTGCTGTGGCAGTCACCACCTCCCGATCCATGATCTCTTCCAGTTTGGCCTCCGTGTCGGCAAGAACTAGCGAACGTAGACTCACGATACCTACCAGTCTGTCCTGCTCTGATTTCGACCGGGGGGATGCCTCCGGATCGGAGGGTAAACCGCCTTCAAGAACATAAAGATAGTAAAGGTCATGCGCGTCGTCGTAATGTTCTCGCAGGAACTGCATGGCCTGTCCCACCGACATGTCGCGGTGTAACATATGGCGAGGGGAATTCATGATGCCCCCCGCACTGTCCTGCGGATAATCGAGCAATGGTGCGACGCCTTCACCGGTCGCCATTTCCCCCAGCAACTCCGCGGCCGTCTCTTCATCCAGTTCCCCGATGAGGTCGGCCGCCATGTCCGGTTCCATCTCGTCCAGCACGTCAGCCAGTTCGGTCACCGTCAACCTTTGGACGACCTCCACCGTCTCTTCTTCATCGAGTTCCTCCAACACATCGGCAAACTCTTCCAGAGGAAGTTCCTGCAGGATGGCGTGCCGGGCGTCCGCCTCGATACGGTAGAGAACCTCTGAACTGTCGGCAGGGTGCAGCTTCCTAAAGACTTCGACCGCTGCGTCGGTTTCGCCTCTATGTGAGAGAGCTTGGACACGTTCAATCAGTCTGTGAACGGCTACTGGAGCCACCATTCGAATCTCCAATTCACAACTAAGGGTACATCAACCCATTAGCACAACACCGGACACGCCGCGTTTACAAGCAAGCCCGCGAAAACGCGTATTGCCCAAATCGAAAAGCCGGCCGAATTGCGGCCGGCGAAGTGCATGGCTTCGTGCTGGTTGCACCGTAATCCTCATCATTCATCGAAGCAGTCAGTAGTCCTCACCGACTATTGGCTGCTCTACTATCTTCTATTTCAAGGCGCGTATATCCCTTCTTCAACCGAGTCAGGATCGGGATAAGGACTGGTTTCGGCGAACTCTATCGCATCCTCAATTTCCACAACAGCCCGCTGGCGAATCTCGTCCAACTCTACTTTGTCCGCTACCTCTTCAGCCAGTAGCTTGGCCTGATAGCGAGAGATTGGGTCCTTTTTCTCCCACTTGGCCAAGAGGTCGCTCGGCACATATTCGGCGCCGTCATGAATTGCGTGACCCATCATTCGCATGGTTTTGGCTTCGATCAGCGACGGGCCGCCCCCATGCCTTGCCCGGTCGACCGCCTCGCAAGTCGCCACATACACGGCTTCTACATCGTTTCCGTCCACGATCGTTCCAGGCATGTTGTAGCCCGCGGCGCGGTCCGCAATGTGTTCGACCGGTATTGAATCGGAGACATGAGTAGAGTAAGCGTATTGGTTATTCTCGACAATCAGTACGTAGGGAACCTTGTAGAGGGCAGCCATATTGAGAGTTTCGTGCCATAGTCCGGCGCTGCTGCCGCCGTCACCCACATAAGTCATCGCGACCTTCGACTCATTCCGCAGCTTGAGACTCATTGCAACGCCAAGGGTGATTGGCATCGACATAGGTATGTGACTGATATATCCCACTATGTTCAGACTCAGATCGCCCATGCCGTGAATATTGGCGTCACGCCCGCCGGAAACCCCCGTCACTTTGCCCAGGAGGTTGCCAAAGACTCGCCGCGGAGTCAACCCCCGCAGAAAATAGGCGCCAATATCCCGGTGCATCGGGGCAATAATATCCTCCGGTGCCAGTGCATATGCCGAGCCTACGCTGACGGCCTCATGGCCTCGCTGGCTGAATGTCCCGCCCAGCCCACGGCCCTGCTTCCAAAGCGAGACCATGCCTTCATCAAAGGTCCGAGCCAAGACCATCCAGTAAAAGATATCAAGTTTCTGCTCAATTGTCAGCGCGGCCATTTTCCTACCCCTTTGCGCCGATTTGAATAACTGGCAACTCAATAGATTCCGCTCAATCTGCTTGCAATCATACCATAATCTGACTGCAGCCGCAGCGATTTTAGACCGTGTACTGTTGAGCTGTCAGTGGGAGTCTGAGAGAGGAACCTAAGAGAATGTTTGCCAAATGTCTACGATGTCGAGCCCGATTCCTCGACCTATTTGATACCTGAGCAACCTTCAAAAGGAAAGTCCTGGTCGCCCGTAGTAGCCGCTCCGACACGCAGGAACTTTGCGGCGAGCGAGAGAATCTGTTCAACGACCTCCTCAACGGTAGCGCCGTCCGTCTGGATCCGGTGCGCGTCCCGGGCGGGGCGCAAAGGCGCTACCGCACGCTCACTGTCGATCTGGTCCCGTAGCCGCAAATCCTCCATTACGGTTGTAAGATCGGTCGCCTTCCCTCTTTGGGAAAGCTCGCGAAATCGGCGCCTTGCTCGCTCTCCCAATCTTGCCTCCAAGTATATCTTAAGAGGCGCCTCAAGTAGGACGACTGTCCCGATATCCCGGCCCACCATCACTACACCTGCCCCTTCCCCGGCTCCTGATCCGTGTTCCAGACCGATGAGTCGTTGTTTCCGGGTCAACGCCTGCCTGACCTGTTTGTTTGCAGCCACCGCCGAGACGATGCTGTCGACCTCGGGACTGCGGATGGACCAGGTTACATCCACTTCACCGATCTGAATTGTCGCCTGCCGGCCATCTGACTCCTCACCTCTCGGCGCACTAACGCCAATAGGTAACGCCTCGGCAATGCGGCCAACCGCTTCACTGTCGGAGCTGCTGATCCCCTTATCGAGTATGGACCAAGCCACTGCCCGATACATCATCCCGGTATCGAAGAAAAGGAAACCCAGTCTCTGGCCAACTTGAAAGCCGACCGTGCTTTTGCCTGATGCGGCCGGTCCGTCAATTGCTATCGCATTCATTGCGATCACCTGAGAAAAGGAGGCGGTTCGCAAAACGGTTCGGCCTGCAGTCCCGTATGTTTGTCGAGCCGGTGGGCACTTTGCAATCGGACATGGCTATCAGGCCTAAACTTATGCGCTGTTTGCGAATCCAGGTGACGCGCCTATGGCAGCCAAAGAACGTCAGCGCCTGTTTCGCGGCGAAAAACGCCGCCTCGCGGGCGATCGGTCAGTTCCCTTTCTAGGTCGTCCTCTCAAAGAGCGCTTGTCGGAACCTTTGTCCACCATCTGCTTGAGCGAGTATTCCTCGCCCCTTGTGAGCTCTCTGCACATGCCGGGCTCCAGGCCATCCAGAGTCAGCGGGCCTATGGACCAGCGAATAAGCCGTCTAAGATCGACACCGACTGCGGATGCCATGTGTCTTATCTGTCGCTTTTTCCCCTCGCGCAAGACAATCCGCAGCCAAACACCTCTCTCGGGTGGCGAGCTCTTCCATCCGTCAGACGGAGCAGCGCCGAAACTCTGAGTGCCCTTGTCGAGAACAAGCTGGGCCGGCAGCCTCTCCGCAATTTCGACTCGGGCTGGCGCAGTCCGACCGGTCTCAAGTTCAACCCCTTCACGAAGTCGAACCAGCGCGTCGGCAGTTGGCCGCTGCGCTACCAGTACAAAATAGGTCTTGGGATGCTCATAGCGGGGATGGGTCAGCCTGTTGGCCAACGCTCCGTCGTCCGTCAACAGGACAAGGCCCTCGCTGTTCAGGTCCAACCGACCCACCGGAAATACGCGGCCAGCCTCCCTTGGCAATAAACTGGCTACCGTCCTGCGCCCGCGCGTGTCACCCCCAATGTCACTCAGAATCCCCCGCGGCTTGTAGACTCTGAAGTAACTATTGGCTTCTGAAAGTCGTATAGGACGACCGTCAACGGAAACAGTTACTAAGGCCGGGTCTACCTTAGTTCCCAAGGCGGTCACAATCTCGCCTTCGACACGCACGCGCCCCGAGGTAATCAACTTTTCGCTTGCTCTGCGGCTGGCTACGCCCGCCGCGGCCAGTACCTTCTGCAATCGCTCTTCAGCCATATACCTTCGAGTCCCATCCAAATAACGACACCGAGAGAATGCGGAATTGTGTGTCTGAACTGTTCGCTCACTGTACAAAGAGGCGCTGGGTCGCAACCAAAGAACTGCCCAAGCGCCATTCTAATACGCCGGCTGGCATGCCTGTGGTCCACACGCCGGATTGCGGGGGCTGAAGGCGCCGGAAAATCTGTAGCTCTCCACGCTCCCAGCCGGCCAAAAGCGCCTCGAAAAACGGCGCCGCCTCCATCGCCGCCGGATCAATATTGATCCCATCAGCGCGCAGAATCCACCGATTGCCTTCAGCATCAAATAGGCGGTCCATGGCCGTAGGACGCTTAGGCATGCGCAGAGGGACCCAACTATAGTTGCCCCGGACAGCTTGCAGAACCAGTCTCATGTCATGGTAGCGATCCACACTTCCCAGTACCAAAGCAAAGAGCTGATGACCGTTTACTTCCACACCGGCGATCAAGGACTGCCCACTCTGATGGGTTGTGCCGGTCTTAACACCATTTGCTCCTGGATAGGAACCCAGAAGGCGGTTTGTCGATTGAAGCTCTCGATTAGCCACTGTCGTCGAAGGGGTGCCTACGATTTCGCGGAAAAGAGGATACTCCCAAAGCAGTTTGACAAGGGTCAACAGATCGTGTGCACTGCTGACCTGGCCGTCGGCATCGAATCCATTGGGATTGTGAAAAAGGGTATCGTACATGCCGAGATCCCCGGCCCGCAGATTCATCTGTTCCACGAACGCCTCCACTCGCCCGGAGTGGTGGCGGGCTAGGGCCATGGCCGCGTCATTGCCGCTCGGTATCAGCAGCCCCCACAGTAGCTCCCCGACATGCAGCTCCTCTCCCGCGCGCAGCCCCATTGTAGCCTCCCCGATCAGGTCGGCCTGTTGTATCGTGACCCTTTCCGTGAGGCGGTCCTGCTCGAAGACCAGAAGGGCCGTCATCAATTTAGCCAGGCTTGCGGGGGATACTGGCAAACGAGCCGCCTTCTCCATGAGTTCGCGCCCGCTTTCAAAATCGTACACTAAGACCGCTACAGCGCTGATTCCGGAAGGTGGAGCGTGTGCCCGTTGAATCTGCCGCAACTGGCCGACGGTGTACCTCTGGCGAGGAGCCACGTCTCGATCGACCATAGTAGGCGGCCCGAAACCGCAGAGGAAGAGAGCAATCAGGCAGTAGAAAGCGAGCAAGAGTGGAAAGTGTCTCGCAACGAGGTTTCGGCCTGGGATCGAAACGGAGCCGCTCCTATTTGATTTGTCTCGATTCACCGCCTTGTCGACAGTCACTGTGGTCACTCAAATACCCGACTGGAGTCGGTGATTGGTCTGTAGGCCTCCGGCGCAGTCGGCTGAAAACTGCATTGAGGGGGACCCTCTATTGGTTCGGTCTCTGTGAATGCTTCCGTGTTGGGTTAGCAGCCGCGGCGAGGGTAAGGTGCCCTCTACTGCATATTCAACGAGTGGGGAAACTACCGGGGCAGTTGGCCCAGGCAAGCCCGCTGAATTTCAAGAAATTCCTGCAAACTATGCAGGCGCAGTCTGTTCCCTGGCCCTGACAGGCTTACTCGCCTTGGGGAGGAAAGATCCCTCTTCCCAGGCAACAACAAGCGGTGTGGCAGTGAATATGGAACTATAGGTTCCAGACACAAGGCCTACAATCAATGTCGCCATGAAGATGCGCAAAGTGCTTCCCCCAAAGATCAGAATGGCCGCAAGCACCAAGAGCGCTGTCACTTGAGTAGCGATAGAACGCTGCGCTGTCTCAATAATACTACGGTTCGCAACCATCGCCAGCGGCTCTCCTCGATGGCGCCGCAGGTTTTCGCGAATTCTGTCGAAAATAACAATCGTATCGTTGACACTGAATCCGATGACTGTCAACGTGGCGGTCAGGAAGAGTGCATCCAACTCCCAACCGAGCACAAGATTCATAACGGAAAGGAATGAGACAGTGATCAGGACATCATGCACAAGCGCCGCGATCGCCGCCACCCCATAACGAAAAGGGTGCGTGATCTCTCGAAATGCCAAGGCGATATAGGCCAGTATCAGCAAGGAGGCAGCGATCACCGCGAGTAGCGCTGCCTGGCTTACCTCTGCTCCGATGGCAGGGCCAATGCTGCGGTAGAGTCGTTCATCAAATTCGCCGAACTGTTCGACAATCTCCTGCTCGATCACCTCTTTCTGAGCCATGTCGATGTTCTTAAACTTGACCTGAACAGTGCGGTCGTCGTCAACATTAAAGGCCTTGGTATCTGTGAACCCTGCATCGACAAAGACGTTGCCCAGTGCTGTCGGCGCGACAGGATCGGAAAAACGCATCTCCCACTGCGTACCCCCCGTATAGTCAATGCTGAGAGGCAGAAGAGTGCCGGCAGATGAGAGGTTCCACACCATGAAGAGGATGCCCGGCAGAATTCCTAACGAGGAAATCAGAAACCAGAGCCTTCTACGTTCAACCAAGCGATACATGAGTTACTCTTTCGTGTTGCTGGCAGCGATCAGGCTACCAGCGTTTGCAGCCATTGCGTGAAATGTTCAAGGGAAACTTACTCGGCAAACCCGGCTTCGCACACACTGAGGAAGAATTCAGGTCTGGCGCCTCCGCGATCAGTAGCCCAACAAACCCCGGCTACCAAGAAGCCTCTCCCCCTGGCCCGAGAGAAATCCCCGCATAAATGTGCGAGTGACGAAAACTGCCGTAAACATTGACAGCAGTACACCAACGGAAAGCGTGATGGCGAATCCTTTAACAACACTGGCGCCGAAATTATTGCCAAACCAATAAAGCACGGCACACGAAATCAGCGTCGAGAGATTTCCGTCACGAATCGCCGGCCAGGCACGGCTGAAACCAGTTTCGACAGCCAGCCGTAACGATCGTCCGCTGCGCAGTTCCTCCTTCATCCGCTCAAAGATCAGGATATTCGCATCAACCGCCATGCCTATTGAGAGAATGAAGCCAGCGATGCCAGGCAGAGTGAGAGTCACCGGCATCAGTTTATACATGGCCAGATTCAAGGTTACATAGATGGCTAAGGCAACTGTTGCCAGTAACCCGGGCAAACGGTACAAAAGAACCATAAAGAGCAGAACCAGTGCCCCGCCGACGATGCCTGCCTGTAAGCTGCGATCGACAGAATCCTGGCCCAGGCTGGCGCCAATTGTCCTCACGTCAACAACCTCAAGCGGAATCGGCAAGGCGCCATAGCGCATCTGGATGGCCAGGCTTTCCGCTTCCTCCTGCGAAAAATCGCCCGTAATCACCCCGTTATCGTTAATCGCAGCATTGATGACCGGTGTCGACAGAACTCGCCCATCGAGAATAATCGCCAGGACTTCACCGATGTTATCTCGCGTGTAGGCAAAGAAATCGCCGCTGCTCTCCCCTTTCAGATCGAACTGGATCTGCCAGAACGAATACTCGTCCTGCGTGGCGACCACAGCCTGAAGTATGTCGCCTGTCATAATTGTTTCGAATGTCTCGTCCGGGAAAGGAATCGATTGGGGCGCGGCTTCTCCAGCGGCGATAGCTTCCTGCAAGGCCGCTACCGCGCCGGGTCGATTGGTCGTGTTGATGAAGTCATCAGGACGTACCGGAAGGCCGCCAAGATCGACGAACTCCAGTTGACCGGTAGATCGTATCGTTTCGATGGCCTGGTCAGGATTCTTGACACCAGGCAGTTCGACGATCATGCGTCGCTCGCCCTGCAATTGAACGGTCGGCTCCGCAAGACCCAAGCCGTTCACTCTCTGCTCAACAATTATCTTGGCCGAATTGAGGGCGTCTTCTGGAAGGGGTTGGTCCTCGTTGATTTCCGCCTCCAGCAACACCTGGGTTCCACCCTTCAGATCCAGCCCTAGCGTCAGTTCGCGTATGTCGCGCTGGGTGTCAACCCCTGGGGCAAGGCCTTCCTCCAACCAGACCGGATGGTCGATCGGCAGCGCCACAAACAAAGAACCGGCGAACAGACAAAGTATAAGGGCAACATAGACAAGCTGATTGCGCATAGGAAACCTCTCCGAATTGCACTTTTCGCGCTGCGAAACCTATTTCAGGAAACCGTTCGTGGGCTTGACAGCCCTTTCTCGAGGCCTTCCGTACAACTAATTCAAGCCTCTGATCTCACCGGTCCTGGCGGGCTCCGACCCATTGTCGCCGGAAACGCAAACTGAAGGCGGGACCAAAACGGCTGATATAGGAACGCAATCCTACTCATTATAAGCGCTGAAGTTGACGACTCCAAAAGTGAAGCCTGTTTTCCCCTCTTCAGCATTCGGGCCAAACGTACTTCATCTACCAAGTTTGACATAGTCTTGAATCTATGAAATACTGTCGGCGTATCTCTAACACAAGGAGGTGATGCCCTATGGATAACTGTAGTAGCAGTACTGGTCCGATAGCATCACCTCAAGAGATTGCTCTCTAAGGAATGCTATCGGACCAGACGTCGCAAGGCCCCGTCATCGACGGGGCCTTGTACTTTCGGTGGCAATTATTGCAAGAGACTTCTACAGTCGCGAACCTTTCGGTGAGAAATGTCCCTGAATCGGGACAGAAATAGGTTGACAAGAGACGTAGAGTGGGCTATCGTCAATCTTGTGAAGTAATTCACAAAACATCACTTTGCTAGTCACTGCAAATTCAGTGAGTGCAGGAAGAAAGGCTGAAGCCTCTTACATAAAGCGCTTCACAAGCGCTTGAAAAGGAGAACAATAAATGACCAGCGCAGTCGTCCCGATGAAGCGGCGGCCGGCTCCCCCCTCACCTCGAGCCAATCGCCTGCTCGGCACTGCCAGTCGTCTCCGACAAGACCCACTTGGATGTTTGCAACAGTTCGTAGATGAAGCTGGACCTGCATCCAAGTACCGCTTTTTCGCCCACTGGTGGGGCTACCTCTTCGTTCACCCCGACCATTACCAACACATTCTGCAAGACAACTACAAGAACTTTACCAAGTTGCCCCACCCAACTTTCCTGCTGCTGTATCCACTGGTTGGGAAGGGGCTCCTCAGCAACGATGGCGAGTCATGGCTCCGCCAACGGCGGCTGGCACAGCCGGCTTTCCACCGCGGACAGATTCACGAGATGGGCAGCGTGATGACCGCCGCCGTGGAAAGACGATTTTCCCGTTGGGAGCAAGCTGCCCGATCTGAGGAGGTGGTTGAATTCGACCGCGAAATGATGGAGATGACACTGGAAATCGCCGGCAGGACCCTATTCAGCGTCGACCTCACCGGCGAGGCCCGCAACGTCGGCGATGTCTTTGGCAGGCTGAATGAACTCTTTACGAAACTGGTTGTTTCGCCAATCTCGCTCTATACAATGCGTATTCCTTTCTGGCCCAGCACTCGCAGCGTAACTCGCGATGTCGGCGCGTTGGATCAACTGATCTACGCCATGATCAATCAGAGACGCGTTACGGGAGAGCCAGGTAACGATCTAATGGGAATGCTGTTGACCGCACGTGATGAGGACACCGGCGAGGGCATGGACGAAAAGCAGCTTCGCGATGAAGTTATCACCCTATTGATCGCAGGACACGAAACCACGACGCTTCTACTGACATGGTTTTTCTACTGCCTGGGAAAGAATCCCGAGCTCGAAGCGCAGGTCCAGGATGAAGTGGACCGGACCCTGAGCGGGCGACTGCCTACGGTAGAGGACATCCCCAAACTGGTGTTCACGCGCCAGGTAATTGACGAAACGATGCGACTGTATCCTCCTGCATATGCACTGTCACGCTGGTGTGCCGAGGACGACGTGATAGGCGGCTTTGACACGCCTGCTAGCGCAGTGATAACCCTCTCTCCTTTCGTTACACACAGGATGCCCGAGTTTTGGCCGCGGCCCAATGAGTTCGATCCGGAGCGGTTCAATCCGGCAAATAAGAACGATCGACCCCGTTTCGCCTACATTCCCTTCGGCGCCGGGCCGCGGCAGTGTATTGGCGAAGGCTTTGCCCTCACGGAAAGTGTTCTGGTCGCCGCTGCCATTGCCCAGCGCTTTCGCCTTCGCATCCCGGACGGCTACGTCGCCCAGCTAGACCCACAGATAACCCTGCATCCAAAAAACGGCATGCCTTTACAGTTCGAGCTACGCTGAGCTACTTTGGAGGCAAACTAACGGGTCAGCCTATAGACACTGAAATACGAAAGAACGTCTCCACTGCAGCTGCAGCCCAGTTGAGAAATGCAGATTGCAGCTTCTGCGCGCGCCAAATACCCTCCACCTGCTTGACGCCGCCAGTCAGTTCAATCAGCTGATTCCATTGTAACTTCACACCACGGGTGCTATACTTGCCCTCACGGTATTCACCGCGCCGGAAAGGAAGCCGCACCTGCAAGCCTGTATCCCTGTAGTGGGGCCAGGGCCAACCTGGCGCCCGGAAAAGCGGTTTCGTCCGGCGCGGGTGACGCGAGACAGAGTTCAACGACAAGGAGTCACAATACTATGGCGAAGAAATCGCTGATGATGTGGGGTGGCTGGGAAGGCCACGAGCCGAAGCAGTGCGTCGACATTTTCGAGCCGTTGATTCAGGAGGCCGGTTTCGACGTTGATGTCGAGACCTCTCTGGACGTCTATACCGACGCGGAGCGTATGGCCGCCTACGACGTCATCACACAAGTCTATACAATGAGTTCCATCACCAAGGAGCAGGAAAAGGGGCTCCTTGACACGATTGCAAACGGGGCCGGGTTTGCCGGCTGGCACGGAGGAATGGCCGACGCCTTTCGCCAGAACACTGAATATCAGTTCATGGTCGGGGGACAATGGGTAGCCCACCCAGGCAACATAATCGACTATAAGGTCAATATCGTCGATAGCGGCGACCCGATCACTTCCGGGCTTAGCGATTTTGCTATGCACAGTGAACAGTACCTCATGCACGTGGACCCTAGCAACGAAGTGCTTGCTACGACGACCTTCTCCGGCGAATACGCGCCGTGGATCGAAGGTACGGTCATGCCTGTAGTCTGGAAGCGCCGTTGGGGCCAGGGCAAGATTTTTTACAGCTCCCTGGGGCACGTGGCGAAGGATTTCGAAGTCCCTGAGGCAAAGGAAATCGTGCGTAGAGGCATCATCTGGGCGGCAAGAGACTGACAAGACACGACATTTGTTTGCTAGGTGTAAGCGTCAGGAGTAAACGGAAATGACGATGCAATTGCCAGCGCGTATCGGAATGGTCGGTTGCGGCATTATCAGCACCAGGTACATCGAAGTCATCGGCCGACTGCCGGAGCTCGACATCGTCGCCTGCGCCGACGTAATACCGTCCGCTGCCAAGGCCCAGGCTGATAAGTATGGTCTTAAGGTCCTCTCAATCGACGACCTCTACGCCTCGCCAGATATCGATATTGTTCTCAATCTCACGCCTCCCACGGCCCACTTTCCAGTCAGCAAGGCCGCGCTGGAAGCCGGCAAAGCTGTCTATAGCGAGAAGCCGCTGGCCGCGACTTTCGCCGAGGGAAAGGCTTTGCAGGAGCTCGCCAGCGAGAAGAATCTTCGCATCGGCTGTGCGCCCGACACCTTTCTCGGCGCCGGGCATCAGTCGGCGCGGCGCTACCTGGATGAAGGCATTGTCGGCGAGCCGGTTGCGGCCAATGCCTTCATGATGAGCCGCGGACATGAGTACTGGCACGCCAACCCGGCCTTCTTCTATAAACCCGGCGGCGGCCCGATGCTCGACATGGGCGTCTACTATCTCACGGCGCTCGTACATCTGCTCGGCCCCGTGAGTCGCGTGACCGGATCGGCCCGGGCAACTTGGTCGGAGCGTACGATTCTTAGCCAACCGCGAAGAGGCGAGATTATCGAGGTCGAGGTCCCAACCCACGTAACCGGCATTCTCGACTTCGAATGTGGCGCCATCGGCACCATCATCACCACGTTTGACACCAAGGCATCCGCACTACCCCGAATCGAGCTGTATGGCGCCACAGGCACACTCAATCTGCCCGACCCAAACACCTTCGGCGGGCCGCTGCAAGTTCGTACCTACGAGGACGATTCGTGGCAGGACTTACCGCTGCGATTCGGCCATTCCGGCAACAGCAGGGGAATAGGCCCGGCCGATATGGCGGTCAGTGCCGTTGAGGGAGAGCCGCATCGGGCCAGCGGCGAAATGGCGCTGCATGTTCTTGAGATTATGGAAGCAATACATATTGCCTCAGATACTGGCCATCACGTAGATCTGACCACTCGTTGCGAACGCCCGCAGCCGCTGCCGGAGGGCGATTACAGCGGGGTCCGACCGACCTGAACGGTACCATAGCACACCTCAGTAAGCGTTACTTGCCCTTAGTTTTCCCAGTCTTGTCCCTGAGGAACTGATGACATTTGAAGTGATCCACGGTGTACCCGTCTGGGGCGATCCTCTTGACAACGCAGTCGCCCAGATCGTTAACTGCAAGGGGGAAGCCGACGCTGTCGCGTTGATGGCGGACCACCACCTTGGCTACTCAGTTCCCATCGGCGGCGTGGTCGCCTATCGAGACAAGCTCAATCCCGCGGGTGTCGGTTACGACATCGCCTGCGGTAACAAGGCAGTCCGCCTGGATATCCCAGCAAGAGAGGTGAAAGCAAACATTCAGACGATCATGGATGATGTCTGGGCAACAATCTCCTTTGGTATTGGCCGCAAAAACAAGGAGAGGGTCGATCATCGGCTCTTCGACAATGATCCGGCATGGGACCTGCCCGTTGCACGCAACCTCAAAAAACTGGCAGCTGAGCAGCTGGGAACAGTCTGAAGCGGCAATCACTACGTCGACATTTTCGAGGACGAAAAAGGCCGCATCTGGATTGGCGTCCACTTTGGTTCAAGGGGACTGGGCCACCGTCTCGCCACGCACTTCATGAAGGCGGCCGACAGCGCACGGCCCGGTAAACAGGAGCCCTCACCTGCTAAGGGTAAGCGTTCACGTCGCCGGCGAAGCGCCTTGGAAGTCGTTCCGAGCCTCCTGCCAGTCGAATCGGACTTGGGCCAGGAGTACCTGGCCTGCATGCAATTGGCTGGCCGCTATGCCTACGCGGGACGTGACTGGGTATGTAAGCGGGTCGCCGAGCTGCTGGGGGCCGAAATCGCCGAGGAGATTCACAACCACCACAACTTCGCCTGGAAAGAGGAGCACAACGGCGACACGCTATGGGTCACTCGCAAAGGGGCAACCCCGGCATTCCCTGGGCAGAAGGGCTTCGTCGGCGGTTCTATGGGGGATACTTCGGTCATTCTAGAAGGCGTGGATAGCGAGGAAGGTCGAATAGCCCTCTACTCGACGGTTCATGGAGCGGGAAGGCTGATGTCGCGCACTCAGGCCGCCGGTCGCTTCCGATGGAAGAAGGGGCGCAAAGTACAGGTTAAGGCAGGGCAAATCCACCGTGAACAGATGCTGGACTCTGTCAGGAGGGTAGGAGCGACGTTGCGCGGGGCAGGAACGGATGAGGCGCCCCAGGCCTACAAACGCCTGCCCGAAGTATTGGAACATCACCGCAACTCGATTCGGATTCTCCATACACTCAAGCCGTTAGGCGTAGCCATGGCCGGAGAAAACGAGTACGACCCGTACCGAGACTGAAGAGCGACCTTGTACGGTCCACTGCTTCCCCGTCGGCAAGAGGGCAAGGCAATGTCGCCCTCCTTTCAAAAGCAGCGATCGCAACCTAATTCGCGCCCTTCAGATAAACCCTCTTTCCTCTGCTTCGCTCAGTACTGACTGAATTGTTTCCACCAGTTGACGGGCTCCCTCCACACTGAGTTCAATCGCTACTCGGGCGCCGGGCCCGTAACTCTCATTGACGAAGTCAATGTTGAGCGCGTGTTCCTCGGGAGCATGGAAGGGATGATCCCAACTGACGTTCGCTTGGTTCATGTCAAACCAACCATCGGTGCCCCTGCCAAATCCTTCGACAGGAGTCTTCTGCACTAACATCGTACACATAATTTCACTCTCCCCGCCATGAAGTTCTCGAACACCTTACGGTTAAATGGTCTACGTTTCAAGCGGACAGCTTCCGGCCGAGAAACGCCCAGATCTTATCCCAACCATCGACGGCCTGGGCCTGTCGATAGCTCGGCCGGTGATAGTAAAAGAAGCCGTGTCCTGCTCCCTCATACATGTGGAATTCAAATTCCTTTCCATGCTTCTTTAGGGCCTCTTCGTGTATAGCCACGTCTTCCACCGTTGGGCTGTGATCTTCGGCGCCGAATAGACCCAATACCGGGCAGTCCAAGTCGGAAGTGTAGTCGACGGGAGCAACCGGCCTTTGAGGCGTAATCTGTTCAGCAGGCATCACAACGCCGCCGCCCCAGCAGTCCACGACGGCATCGAAGCCAGTTACGCGGCTCGCAACCAGTACCGCGTGTCTACCGCCTGAACAAGTCCCAAAGACTCCGATCTTGCCGTTCACATAGGGCAGTTCCCGCAGATAGTGCATTGAAGCTTCCAGGTCGGCAACTGCTTGGTTGTCCGGGACGCCCCCATCTGCCCGAGCCGCTGCCGCCACGTCCTCAGGCAAGCCATGCCCGAATCTCTCGTACAAATTTGGCGAGATAGCAACATACCCGTGATGCGAGAACCTGCGGGTGGCTTCTCTGTACCATTCGTCCCAACCAGGCATGTGGTGAACCAAGACCATTCCGGGAAACGGGCCCGGCCCTAGAGGACGGGCGCAATAAGCGAGGACTCGGTCGCCATCTGCGCCGCGCACGGCGACGGTTTCCGCAATCATTCCTTCATACTGATCGGTCGTGTACATGGCTAGTTCTCCTGGAGGCATTTAAGCAGGTAGATGTTGTAAAGGCAGTGGTTAGCCATCCGTCCCCCTGCAGCCCCACACAGCTGCAAGATCTTTGGGCGCACAGCCCTTCCCTGCGCCGTGCCTTCAGAATAGCACATCGGACAGATTCTGCCTTTGCGCTGGAACAAAGAAAAGCGCCAACATTAACTTGATTTGTGCAACGTAGCCGACTAAAATAGGTCGAATAATGTCAACTACGCGATTCACATGCCTGTAACCTCTTCATCTCAACTCGTGAAAAACCCATTTGTATGTTCCATTGGTCCTGCTGCCGTACCCGAAAGGCAAGGGCAGGAAACCCGTGCCCTTACTTTCCTGGTTTATCAGAGGCGCCTGAGGCAGGACACCGGAATCTGCGCAGGTCCAATGTGCAATCTCAGTCCCTAAAGGTGACCCGATGAACATTCTGCCGCATGCTGTCAACCGATTCAATGGCATCGAAATCAACACTGAAGACCTGCCTGTAGATGTTCCTGCCTTCGAGCAAGGTCTCGCCTCTTCTCTGGTGAAATGGATCCAGGACGGCCGGTTTCTCGTCTGGCTGCATCTACCAATCGAGCGGGCTTCGTTCATTCCAATATCAACAGCAGCAGGCTTCGAATTCCACCACACCGAGCCAAACTATGTCCTCCTTGTCCGTAAACTGCAAGAGGATGCCCTGGTTCCCGGTTACGCAACCCATTACATTGGGGCGGGCGGCGTAGTGATCAATAAGGACCGGGAGATTCTTGTCGTTTCAGAGAGGCATCGTGGTTCATCCCGGCCCTATTATAAGCTGCCCGGAGGCGCGCTCCACCCGGGCGAGCACCTTGCAACAGCTGTAGTGCGTGAGGTTCTTGAAGAGACTGGCATAGAGACAGAATTCGAGACTGTTGTCTGCTGGCGACACTGGCACGGCTACCGTTACGGGAAATCGGACATCTACTTCATATGTCGGCTGTCACCCCTTTCCCACGCAATCGAACGTGACGACTGGGAGATTGACGAGTGCCTGTGGATGCCCGTCAGCGAGTATTTGCAGCATGAACTGGTAGGCGACTTCAACCGGGCAATCGTCGAAGCGGCCATCAAGACCACGGGACTGAGGAATTCCTGGATGGACGGCTACGACGATCCCACCAAACGAGAGTTTTACTGGCCGGACTATGAGTAGCTTCTCCTTTTCGAGCGGGCCTGTTTTGCATGCCCGCTTTGTCGGGCCCCAACGCCACAAGATTCTGAACATAGACTTCCCAGGTGGCAAGATCTTTTAATGCGAGTGTAATCTTCCTCCGGGCCGCAGAAACTGCCATCCTTCCCCCTCCCCACGACTGTTCAGGAAGCTGATCCCCACCAACGTGTATGGAGCAAAAAGAGTGCGCGCAGAGCTAAGCAGTGGCAACTCAAAACTTCAAACTGGATTGATCGCGAAATACGTACGATTAGTGATTTTCACGGCAGTGGCATCTTTCATATCAACCGGATGCGACTTTTCAACAGGTCAGGTGGAAACTACACTTTGCTCAAATGGCATCGCCGTGACAGACCCTTCACAAAACATCGGTCTCGTTGAAGACTGCGCGACATTGCTGATACTAAGGGATAAACTGGCGGGAGAAGCTTCTCTGAACTGGAGTGCACAACGTCCGGTGGAAGATTGGGAAGGCGTCAGTATCGATAATGAAGCGGCCCCGCTGCACGTGACCGAGATTCGGCTCGACGGCAGGGGTCTGACGGGTGAATTGCCGCCGTCATTGGGGTCTCTCTCCAAACTTGAAGGGCTCTGGCTTCCCGGCAATCGTCTGAGCGGTGAAATCCCGACGGAGCTGGGCCGGCTGGACAACCTGGAGTGGTTGTGGCTGTACGACAACCGGCTCACCGGAGAGATTCCGATCGATTTGAGTGCCCTCGCTGAGCTGCAAGGACTTGGGCTTCACGAAAATCAACTGACTGGAGCCATTCCGAAGGGACTCGGCTCGCTCACCAAACTGACGTGGCTGCGCCTGGACGGCAACCGGCTGACTGGCGCCATTCCAGAGACACTCGGCGGCCTTGTCAATCTGCAAGGTCTGGGTCTACACAGGAACCAACTGACTGGCAGCATTCCCCCAGAGCTTGGCGCACTTTCCACCGTGGAGTGGTTCCGAATCGATGGCAACCATTTGGAAGGTGAAATCCCGCCGGAATTGGGCCTACTACAAAACCTCGAAGGGTTAGGCCTTCAAGAGAACCATCTCGCCGGGCACATTCCTCCTGAATTGGGTGATCTCAAGAACCTGGATTGGCTTCATCTCTTCGACAACGACCTGGCCGGAACAATCCCTACGGAGTTGGGGGAGCTCACCAATCTGAAATGGCTCCGCCTTGACGGAAACGGCCTCTCAGGCCAGATTCCTATTGAACTGAGCAAGATGACTAACTTACGTGAACTGGATCTCTCCGACAACAGACTGTCCGGTATGATCCCCGTCGAGTTGAGTGCCCTTTCTGGTCTGGAATGGCTAAGGCTAAATGGCAATAGACTGGAGGGAGAGATTCCGATCGAGTTAACAGGACTCAGCAAGCTACGGGAATTGGGGCTGGCAGACAACCGACTGACAGGTGAGATACCTTGGGAGCTGAGCAAGCTCTTCTTTCTGGAGGGACTGGACCTCCAGGGTAACCAGTTGACCGGCCCTATACCCGGAGTCTTGGGTACACTGGCGGACCTTGAATGGTTGCATCTCCACAGCAATCTTCTCTCCGGAGGAATTCCATCGGAACTTGGAGCCTTGGCCAAACTCCAGTGGCTTCGTCTCGACGACAATGAATTGACTGGTGCCATTCCTTCTAAGCTTGGAGATTTACGGGATCTGAAAGAGTTGCACCTGAACGACAATGAGTTGACAGGTGACATTCCGACCGAACTGAGTTTGCTCGATAATCTCAGAGAGTTGAGTCTCGCGTCGAACAATTTGACCGGAGAAATACCGGCAGCGCTGGGTGCCCTCGATGACCTTCGGTCACTGCGGCTTGACGAAAACCGGTTGACAACCGAAATTCCCGACTCTTTGGGCGCCATGTCGGGTTTGAGGGAGCTGGGTCTTAGTGGGAATGAGTTGGCAGGAACAGTCCCTCAGGAACTGGGAGAAATAGCCAACTTACGAACCCTACGTCTGGCCGGAAACTTTCTGGGAGGGTGTCTTCCCAATTCCCTAAGCAATGTCAGTAACAGCGACCTTCCGGATACGGGCCTACCATTCTGCGATTGAGGCAGAAAACATGAAGACGCTAACGCGAATGAATACCTTGACTGACTTGTCCGATAACAACCCAATAAACGATTCCCCTACCAAATAGGAGCAGCAAGGTGACCATTCCAACCGATTACAGCGAGAGGGTCTACGCGGGTGTACTGGGCAAATTAATCGGCGTCTATCTTGGGCGGCCATTTGAAGGCTGGGCCTATGAAACGTTGAACGATCAATTTGGCGAAATCAACTATTATGTCCACGAGCATTTGAACGTGCCCCTCATAGTCACTGACGACGACATTTCCGGCACATTCACCTTTCTGCGCGCCCTCCCCGACTACGGCAACAGTCGAGCGATTACACCAGCGCAGATCGGTCAGAGTTGGCTGAACTATATTATTGAAGAGCGTACGATCCTGTGGTGGGGCGGGATGGGCAACTCTACTGAGCATACTGCCTTCCTGCGCCTGAAAGAGGGAGTTTCCGCCCCTACAAGCGGTTCGATGGCTCTCAACGGCCAAGTCGTGGCCGAGCAGATCGGAGCCCAGATCTTCATCGACGGGTGGGCCATGGTCGCACCGGGGGACCCCGAGCTGGCTGCCGACCTTGCGCGGCGGGCTGCCAGCGTCTCCCACGACGGTGTCGCCATTCATGGCGCGCAGGTTCTGGCGGCCATGGAAGCTCAGGCCTTTGTGGAAAAGGACATCCAGAATCTGATCGACACCGGGTTGTCAGTCATCCCGTCGGACTCCCTGATACACGCTATGATCGGCCAGATTCGGGAGTGGCACGCCAATCATGGGGATGACTGGAGGGCAACGCGTGAGCAAATCGCCGCCAACTTCGGCTACGACAAGTTCGGAGGCAACTGCCATATGGTACCCAATCACGCTCTGATCATCCATGCACTTCTCCACGGCGACGACAATTTCCAGAAGTCGCTGATGATCGTCAATACGAGCGGTTGGGACACCGATTGTAACTCCGGCAATCTAGGCTGTTTACTTGGAATCAAGAACGGGTTGGCCGGTCTTGAGGACGGACCAGATTTTCGCGGACCACTGGCCGACCGGCTCTATCTGCCCACCGCCGACGGAGGAAGGGCCATCACAGATGCCGTGACGGAAAGTCTCCACGTGGTCAACATCGGTCGCGCCCTGCATCAAGAACCACAGCACGCGCCCAAGAATGGCGCTCGCTACCATTTTGAATTGCCCGGCTCCGTCCAGGGCTTCATGGCCGATGAAAGCGTTGACAGCCGCGGCACTCTGACTCTCGAAAATGTGTCCGGTCACAGTCTGACCGGCAACCGCAGCCTGGCGCTCCACTTTAACGGCGTGGCTACCGGGCGTCCGGCCCGAGCCGCTACCCATACCTTTATCCCCTCCAAAGAGACTGCCGACTACTTCGAGAAGCGGGGTTACGGGCTTCTGGCTTCGCCCTCGATCTATCCCGGACAGACGGTTTCCGCCGCAGTGGAGGCCGACGCCAGCAACGAGCGAGCCGTGGATGTTCGTCTGTTTCTGCGCCGATACCGTTCGCAAGATGACCAGCTAATCTTGGAGGCAGGCCCAAGCCAGAAGATCGCTCCAGGCGAACGTCATACATACAGCTGGACACTTGGTGGGGACGGCAACGAGCCAATTGCCGAAATCGGAGTGGCCGTTCAGCGCGACGAACGTACGCAGGGCACCCTTTACCTGGACTACCTGACGTGGGAAGGAGAACCGGATGTTACTTTCACTCGTCCCGACTCGCCGCTCGATCGACGCCGTTGGGAGATGTCCCCCCCTCTAATGTGGAGGAGGGCCTGGGTCAACGGCGTGGACGGCTACGACTTCTGGTGGCCGGAGTCATTTCGGCTTGTCCAGAACCGGGGCCGCGGCCTGCTTATGACGGGAACCCGAGCGTGGCGCGACTACGCGGTGAAGTCGGAAATTACGCACCACCTGTGTAATTCCGCCGGTATCGCGGCAAGAGTACAAGGGTTGCGCCGCTACTACGCCCTGCTGCTCTCCCGGACTGATGACGGGCGTGGGGTTGCGCGACTCGTCCGAGCTCTGGATGGAGACACCGTATTGGCAGAAGCGGAGTTTCCTTGGGATTACGGGGAGACACACACCTTTGCCTTGAGAGTCGAAGGCGACCGCCTGCAAGGCTGCATCGATGACCTTGACAATCCTCTTTTGGATGTCACTGACAATAAGCTCGCCAATGGGGGAATAGCTCTGGTAGTTGAAGAAGGACGAGTGATGAGCGACGAAGTTTCTGTGCGCCCAGCGTGAGGCCCATCGACCGGGTTTATCCCAGATTTGGGGTGGTCCAGATTAGCGGGCTTCTGATTCCAGTGTAACTCCCCAGCGGTAGCCTGAATCTCACCCCCATTTTGGGTTGCACCCCACCGACCTCAGTTGAATCGACGGATCGCGTGTGAGATAATGGAGGGACCGTCACTGATTCGCTAACCACTTTTTGGGCGCCATCAGCATGCATCAGAAGCAACTCCAGTTCCCCTTCGCGCCTCACCACGGGCCGAAGGCGAAACCTTTTCTCAAATGGGCTGGCGGCAAAGGGCAGCTTCTCGGGCAGATAGGGCAATTTCTCCCTCCCGGCCTCTGGGAGGGAAGCCTCACCAAATATGCCGAACCCTTCATAGGTGGTGGGGCCGTCTTTTTTCAGATCGCTAACCATTTCAACGTGCGTGAATACTTTATTTCCGACATGAATCAAGACCTTGTTCTTGCCTACCGCACGATAAAAAGGCAGGTTGAACTATTGATAAAATGTCTTGATGAGATAAAGAGCCTTTATCTTACTTTGGAAATGCAAGGGCGGCGGGAGTTCTACTATGAAACACGCAAGGCGTTCAATCAGAGTAAGACTTTGGGCCATGGAGCCATGCCCGAAGCTGAAGCAGCACATGTTGCGCGTCTGATATTCTTGAATCGCACCTGTTTCAACGGCCTCTACCGAGTCAATTCACGCGGCGAATTCAATGTCCCGCATGGCAATTACCGTAATCCAAGAATCTGCGATGCGGCCAATTTGCGCTCCGTGTCAAGGTCGCTTCAGAACACGGAAATCCACTTTGGCGATTTCACGGCATGCAGGAAATTCGTGGACGATAGTACTTTTGTCTATATGGACCCCCCTTACCGCCCGATAAGTAAGACCGCCAACTTCAACTCATTCTACAAGGAGCCTTTTGGTGACGATGAACAGAGACGACTGGCCTGTTTCTACCAGGAACTAGGAAATGCTGGCGCGAAACTGATGCTGAGCAATTCCGACCCGCACAACGAGAATCCACACGATAGTTTCTTTGAAGATCTCTATGCCGGGTACAGCATTCACAAGGTTTCGGCCAACCGCCGAATCAACAGCAATGGAGCAAAACGGGGTCCGATCGCCGAACTGTTAATTGCTAACTATTGAGCCTGGGACACGAAGAATAGACTTCCGCGATAAACACGAGAACTGTGTGAGAGTTTTCGCATATTGACACTCGAATCTGGACTGGTACCTGCAGCGTTGAGCTTACAGTTTCTCATGAAGGCACAGATCGAAATACCGAAAGCCTCTATAAGCGACTTTTGTCGGCGCAACAGGATACGTCGTCTGGCCCTGTTTGGCTCCGCGCTGCGGGAAGACTTCACACCGGAAAGCGATGTGGACGTTCTCGTGGAGTTCGAGCCCGATGCAAAAGTAGGCCTGGCCTACATTGCAATCCAAGACGAACTGTCCGTTATTCTGAAGAGAAGGGTGGATATGCACACATTTTCAGGGATCGAGAATAGTCGGAACTGGTTGCTTCGTGCCGAAATTCTCGGTTCAGCCGAGGCAGTGTATGACCAAACGGGATGACCGGGTCAGTTGGGCGGACATGCTTGTCCATGCTGTAGAAGCAATTGAAATCCTGGGAGACCAAAGCCTAGGAGAGAGGGTGCAACACCGCGTCTTGCAGCTTGCCCTGCAGAGGCTCGTTGAAATCGTTGGCAGAGAACCCGGCAATCCTGATGTGCTCTCACCGTCATGACCATCCTACCGCAAACGCATCTCCTCCATCCGAACGACATCCCGCATCGCCGCTTCAATATATGGGTAGGCTAGCCAGACCGAAGCCCCCCCGAACAGGGCACCCGTGACGGTGCGTAGCCACCAGTTGCTCTCCCGCAGCCCGAACAGCTGAGTGAGCCCGTCAAGGGCTATTGGGATCAAAAGTACCAGATAGAACCTGAGGCCAATCGTGCGAACCCGTCCGCGAAGAGTTCCGAATAGCAGGCCAGCCACTACGACCGATCCGTAAATGGCCACATCGCGCTGACAAACTGCGATCTTGTATCCGGTGAGTTCGTTTCCGCGGAAGGCACGGCGTTGGAAAAGTCCCTGGCCTTCGCTAGTCCCGTTCGTTTCCAGTGACGCGAGGCTGTAGAAAGGTCGCTCGCCGAAAAGGAAATAGCTGCGCTCGGGCAGTTGGTGACAGGTAGCAGAGTAAACAGTATAGATCAGAGACGCTGGTGTAGTAAGACCTGCTCTGGCCAGCGCGGGAGCCAGGAATGGCAGCAACAGGTAGACGGCAACCAGGGCATTGAATAGGGCGAGCCAGTGCCGGGCTATCCAAAGAACCGCGCCGTCAACGCGACGGGCGATCGCCGTCTGGACCCGGTCCTCCACCTTCTCACGTCCGTTCGAGTCCACTGACCGGCTCACACTTGCCGCTCCGACCGGCTCCTCATCTCTGCGCGAACTGCGCGACGAAGTTCAACCTGCTTTACTGGATACGCTAAGCGGCGAATGACCTGCCCTTCTCGCTCAATGTAGACAAATGGGACGTGCGGTTGCTCTTCCTTAGGCGCGTCTGAATTGGTCTCCACGAACTCTTCAATCAGTTCAAATTCATATTCGGCCCGCAGATCCAGCAGCTCATGCTTTAGCGCGTCACAGAGCTGGCAGTTCGCTTTCGTGAACAATATCACCTGCATGTTCGCTGCTCACTGAGTCTTGATCTGGTCGACGAAGTCATTCAGCTGCTCACTGGCGAGGAAGCCCGACCAGCGTGCTCCGATTGTCCCGTCTGCCTTGATGAAAACCGTCGTCGGCATATTGCGGACCTCGTAGGCGCGGCGAATCAGGTCTTCCTGGTCCAGTACCACCGTCATGTTCATTCCGAACTCGGTGGCAAACTCCTCGACCGCAGACAACTCTTCGCCAACGTTGACTTCGAGCACGATAACGTCGGAGTTTTTCTCGTGTAGGGCAACCAGGTCAGGCATTTCCGCCCGGCATGGTCCGCACCATGTGGCCCAGAAGTTAAGGACGACAGGCTTGCCCTGCAGAGAAACTAGGTCCGCGCCTCGACCGTCCGCGAGAAAGAAGGCGAAGTTTGGCGCCAGATCGCCCACATCCGGTCTGGTCTCCTGGACCAAGTCAGCTACAGGGAAGCCGCTACCCAGTCCTTCGGGGAACTGTTCAAGCGGTGTAGGCGTGAACCCGTTGGGAGCGCTGTCGCCCGAATCTGCCCCTGCGCACGCGGATGTAAGTAACGCCACAGCGACTATCACCGCCAAGATTGATACACGCTTCATAGAGTCTTCTTTCGCCCTCAACTCCGGCCGCCGGATAGCGCGGCCCCGCTCAGATAGCCGATATAGGCCGGAATGAGGGGCAGAACGCAAGGGCTGATAAAACTGATAATGCCGGCCACAAAGGCAAGGGGCGCCGCGTTCAACGCGCCGGCGCTGAGTGCCGTTTCAACGCCAATTGACGAGGAAAGGGCCTCTTCCAGCACAAACACCCACTGATTCAAAAACGCAAACTGTGTCGTCAGCATCGTCAACTGATCGCCCCACAGTAGCCACGCTACGTAAAGAAGAAAGATCCCGCTCACCAGGCTGACGACATTGGCATGACGGTTGAGCCGGCGGAGGATTGCCGTCGCCCTGCCGAAGGCGGCTCCGGTAAGCAAGAATGGCAAGCCAAGCCCCAAGCTGTAAATTGCCAGGAGGACGGCGCCCTGGACGACGGTGGCGCTGTCGCTCGCAAGAAACAGGATGCTTGCCAGGATCGGGCCAACACAGGGAACCCAGCCTGCACTGAAACTGACTCCCATTAACGCGCTGCTGAGATACCCCCATCCCCGTTTAACCTTGTGAAGTTCGGTAACGCGCCGCTCGGTATACATTAGAGCATTGAGAAAGCCCAGAATATCCACAAGCGCTGCCACCGCAGGATTTGCGGCCAGCCTCGCGTTAGCCCGGAGTCGATTGACAATCCAGCCGATGACGCCGAGGGTCGTCAATCCAAATATAGCAAGCAGAATCGCGCCAAGACGCTGGATAAGAGGCAGATAGGAGTTCAGATTCTGTCCCAGGAGGCCGGCGGCAGAACCAAGCAACGTGAATATGGCTCCAAATCCAATCACGAACGCAAGTGAATGGAAAAAAGTGCTGCTGCGTCTGGCCTGCATCTGAACAGACGCGCCAGACAAACTTCCCGTGCCTACGTTTCCCGTTCTTGAGATCTCTTGCACCATGTCGTCAACCTGTTTTCCGCTTCATGTTTCCCACGGTCCCGCCTTGGGAAGCGTTTCAATTCTCCTATCCCATTCTACGCCGCCAAGGTCTGGGAGGAAGTAAACAATCTTACCAAGAACCGGCTCGCCCTCGAGAACGCCTCACTCACTCAGTGCTCTGTCCTCAAGCTTCTCCTCTAGAGATCGCAGCTCCTTTTCCAGCGTTCGTTGGCGGGCCAGCATGTAAAGGAGGTATCCTCCCACCAAGAGCCACAGCACAATCAAGACCGATGCGAGATAAATCATTCGTCTAGTTTCTCCCGTATGAATTCAATGCGGGCTTCGAATTCGAATTGGCGGACCCTGTGAAAGAGCAACGCAAGGAAAAGGAGCGCGAAACCGACCATGGCAACCATAAGGGCCTGTCCCATCGTTGGACCGATGGCAAATCCACCCACCGCCTCCTCGTTGCCGCCGTCAAAGACGATTGGATGGATGGAACGAAATAGGCGCGCACTGTAGTAGGTCAGGGGAACGCTCAAAAAGGCGAAAATGGCGTAGACGCTGGCGAAGCGGGCTCTCGTTTCTGCGTCATCAAGACCGCTCCGGAATAGCATGTAAGCGATGTAAATCAAGACCGTGACCGTCGCTGTCGTCAGTCGGGGATCCCAAATCCAGTACGTATTCCAGGCAGGCTTGGCCCAAAGCGCCCCTGATAGCAGTACGAGTATCCCGAAAATCGTGCCAATTTCCACACTCGCCGCAGCCCAGCGATCCCAAACCAGACGACGACTCAAGAGATAGCCGATGCTGCCGATCAACGACCCCAAAAAGCCCAGAAGCGCTGCAATGTTGCTTCCAATGTGATAGTAGAAAATACGCTGGGCAGCCTGTTCTACTCCTGCAAGATTGACCGCGTCACCGGCATGAAGAAGCCCTGCCCACATCACCGCGACCATGGCAAGCCCGGCGACGACATCGAATATCAAGAGGGGAGTGAACCAGACGTCGGGCCTCGATGGACTTGTGAGCGTGCTCATAGACCTACTCCGTCAAAGTGCGTTAACCTTCTTCCCAAACAACGTCGACCAACAGAAAGGCGACCGCAAAAGTAAGGGCATCATACAACCCGATAATCCCGAGCCACGGCCACGCTTCGGTGCCTGCCCGGCCATCTAGTATGACAGAGGTCAGGCCCACACCCGAAATGAAGAGAGGAATGAGTACCGGCAGAAGCAGTACGGGTAAGAGCGTCTCTCTAGCCCTGTTACGGGAGGTCAGTGCGGCGAAGAGCGTTCCCACACCAACATACCCAATTGTACCCAGAAACAACCCCAGCAGAACAATCGGCTTCAGCAGATTGACGTCAAATAGAATGAGCAATGCAGGCACCAAAAGGGCTTCTACAATCAGGAAATAAAGAAGATTCGCGCCAACTTTGCCCAGATAAATCGCCGACCGTTCTACCGGCGCAAGGAGCAGTCCTGCCATTGTGCCCCGGTCCACTTCCGACCCGAAAGAACGGTGAAGCCCCAACACGCCAGCGAATAGTACGATTACCCACAAGATTCCCGGCACGACCAACTCAGGACGGGGAACCCGCAGATCAAAAGCCAGCCCGAATACGACAGCGGACAAAATTGAAAAGGCCGCCATCGTCCCCACGACCTCCATTGAGCGCATTTCAGCGCGGACATCTTTCTCCGCCACAGCCCATACGCGGCGGAGATATGCTGCCATACCCTCTGGTCTATGAGATACACGCTCTGCCTCTGAAAGCTCTTCCATCACTGTTCGAGGACTCCATCGAAGCCCGCCTTCGAATGCACGATAGGAAATGCTCGAGTTAGCTCCTCAATACGTACTACGACTCGGGCTCGCCAATTGATGCATGTGTCCGGATCGAAGTTCATAAACTCGGTCGCTCCAGGTTTCCGCATGCTCGAGGCTGTGGGTTGCGGTGAGTATGGCCCGGCCCCTTGAGCGCAACTGAATTACGAGCTCGGTCAGTAGTCTTATACTGTCAAGGTCGAGGCCGGTATCTGGCTCATCGAGAATAACAACAGGAGGATCGTGCAACAGCGCTCTCGCAATAGCCAGCCGTTGAGACATTCCCCGACTGAATGTTCGCACAGCGTCATCCCGCCAACGCCAAAGATCCAAGGTCCGCAGAAGCCGCTCAATGCGCTTCTGCGGCTTTTCCAGGTCATACAAGCGTGCATAGAAGAACAGGTTTTCGGAGGCGGTAAGCCTGTCGTAAAGCAGAGGCGCGTGCGCGACAACGCCGATGTAGCGGCGTATCTCTACTGCGGCTGAAGATAGGGGCACGGGTCCCAGCCACACTTCTCCCTCGTCCGGCCTGTCCAGTGCCGAGATTATCCTCAAAAGCGTCGTCTTGCCTGATCCGTTGGCGCCAAGCAGAGAAACGACTTCGCCGGCCGCGACCGTGAAGGAGATATCACGCAGGACGCGTTTGTGACCGAAACGTTTTTCCACGTGCTCGCAACGAATGAGCGGAGCTGTGCGGTTGGTCATGTGGGCGCTCGCGACTTACTCTCCGCTAGGGCAATGTCGATCAACTCTCTCTTCAGCGAAGTCCTCTTCCTTATCCAGGAACGCTCCTCCAGCTCGCCAAGCGCACGCAGATCGTCTAACCGGGCAATGCTGTCTATCAGTTCTTCACGGCGCGCGGCCAACTGTTCGGCTGATGGGGGTCTTCTGGTCTTTTCCCTTCGGACGAAAAGAAGGAGAGAGGCGAGAAGGACGAGCGTGACAACGCCACCGAAGGCCAAGGGAACGCGCACGTCAAGCGGAGGTGTGGAAACCGGTAATTCTCTATTCGGCTGTCTATCTCTGTCTGGCCTGGGGTCGCTCCCGCCGGCGGCGATCAGGCCGCGGAGGGAAAGGTTAACAGAGCTGCTACTGGCAACCGGCGCGCTCCAGCTACGGAAGAGGACCCCCTGAATTGTTTCCTGGCCTGCCGGTTCAAGTGATTCTTCCTCAACCGTGAACTCTGCCTCCAGTCCGGGCAGGTCGGCTACCAAGAGATTCAGCACCTCTGCTTCGTATGGGACAAGGAGGCTGACCTGGACCGACTCTCCGGTATACGGCAGTCGAAATCGCACAAAGACCTGACGCGAGCCAGCTCCTGGAAGGACTGGACGCGTATCGTAAAGCGTCTGCTGGCTCATGCGATAGGCTTCGCCAACCGACCCGTCCTGAATTTCCACCTCTTGAGCGTTGTCCGGTAGGGGGATAGCCAGGGTCACTGGAACATCAAACAGATCACTTTCACTGCCAACGAATGTGCGGCCGCTGTTGTTGCCGAAGGTGTAGAGTTGGCCGACGAGGAGGCTTCCCGGCTCATGCTCGACTATCCAGTTGGCCCGGGTGACATGCAAGCCGCCTGCGTCGGTAGTCGTCTCAAATACCGGCAGCGTAGTATCGATACGCTCCGGGCCGATCCGGTCTTCGGTGAAGTTGGGACCGCTGAACGCCAGGATCGACGATGTGTAGCGGACGTTTCGATGCTCGGTCTCAACCAGGAAATAGAAGCCTTCGTCCACAGGCAGGTTCTTGAATTCAAAACTGCCTTCCTCCCCGATGGAGGCGATTCGAGTCGTCAGCAAGTTGGCCTGCTGGAAGATGTTAAGTGCTACCGATGACTGTTCGAGCGCGGGCCCATCCTCTGTGCCCTGGACTAGCTGGCCGGAAATTGCACCAGGTCCGGCAATCTCGATAGGTTCCCATTTTGGACGATAGGTGAAACTTCTAATGTACTCAAGGACCTCCCTCCTCCCAGCCGATGACCAGTCGGAGCCGAGTTCAGGATGCGACTCTCTCCAGCGGCTCTCCAATTCTGCCTGGCTGAGGAAGATCATTGGGTCCTGCGCAGTGAAATCGGGTAACCCCGGTCCAGCCTCGGGGCCGTCGCCGCCGCCGCCTTCGCCGTGGCATGCCTGGCAGGACTGTGCATACGACTCGGCTCCTTCTGCGACCTCCGTCTCGTCTGTGTGCAGATTCCAGGCGTAGTAGACCGCTTGCCAGATCTGTTCGTCACTCATGCTGTTGCGCCAGGGAGGCATCAGGTTCTCGATGCGGCCGAACTTCGTGACAAAAAAGAGTTCGGCCGGTGAGCGCTCCCAGCTCTCGGCAGGGTCGGAGAAGACAGTCGGGTCGGCAGCGGCGCCTGCCGGGCCGTCGCCGTCGCCGCTCGCCCCATGGCACGGCGCGCAGTTCTGCGTGTAGGTTGACGTGGCCAACCCGGCAAAGGGCGGCCGTTGGGGTACAGGGACTAGCTGCGGATCGTATGGAGGAGGAGACTCTTGCGCTTCGAGGCTATCCGTCGTCAGAATCACGAAGAGAGCCGCGGTACAGGCCATCAGTAGTGCACAGGTGGACCATTTACTGTACAATCGTTGAATTTCCGACTATTGGCTGATCCTGTACACCTGAGTAACCCGCACGCAAACAGGCACAGAGGGCCTGCGTTCCGAAAACGCTACTTGCCCAGGTCACCAAACGCCCTATCAATTAGCGGCCTGAAGCAATATATCTTCAGGGGCTTCCTCATACCTGCTGGGACACTTGAGTAGCAGTACATCGGCCTCGATGATGCCGCCTGGAAGAAGCTCTCCCTCTACAATGACCGACGCAGCACGATGAAAATTGTCCGGTCGGGGTTCGTAGTGGACGATTGAAAGCTGCCGGCCCGGGTTATCTTCATCTTGAATCTTGAAGCGAAGGGTCACCTCTTCGGCGTTCCAATCCTCGCTGCCGTCGACAACTACGCCGTTTACCCTGAGCCGCTGGGATACCAGAGAGTCGCCCCTCTGATGCACCTCGTCGACAGTCAGCCAGTAGGCCTTGGCCGTAGTAAGGCCATAGACCATCAGCGAAATTATTACGCCTATGAGAATGAGGCCAGCAACCAGAAACTTCGGCTTGATACCGGTTCCCTTGCGGGCCAGGTGGGCGGGAATCGGACCCTCCCACAACTCGTCTTCGCTGAATTCGTCTTGATTTGGTGACGCTGTGGTCATTAGATTAGGTACCTGTTTCGCTTTAAGTAGGGCATCTGGCAGAGTGCGGCGCCCTGCAGTAGCCGGTCCGGGCGGTCGGGAAAGCTCCGCCGTTTTTTATGCGCATCATATTGAGCCACCGATTCCAGACTATTTGCCGTCGGCATTGTCCAAGTCCCAGTGGATCTCCTCGGAAAGGATCTCCTCGGCTGTTTGGGCTAGTGGCGCTGGCACCAGGACGTCCCGCTCCGCCAGGCCGCCGTAGATGAAACCGTAAATCCGGCCCATGGATTCGCCGCGGACTATTGCAGGAATGCCTGCGCTCTGCAGGCGTCCTCTGACAATCTGCGCTTCCATCGGATTCGCAGCCTGCCATACCACAACCGGCTCCTGCGATACAGTTCCGCCGGTTGTCGTGGTGCTGTTCGCAGTATCCGTTTCAGTTTTCCCAGCGCGACGCCTCTGTTTTCCCCATAGCCTTTGGAGTCCACCAGCCAAAGTCGTCATGGCACTCTCCTGTGGGTCATGTGAAGGTGAACGCGGCAGTCCTGCCCACAAAAGGATTAGTCTCTCGTTCTGCACCGATAGTCGTCGCTTCTCCGTGCCCCGGATACACGACATAGTTGTCGGGAAGCGATAACAACTGATTCTGTATGCTGAGAAGGAGCGTCGGGCCGTCAGCGAGCGGCAGATCGAATCGTCCTATGCTGCCTCGAAATAGTGTATCCCCGGCGAAGACCTGCTCATTTTCGTGGTCTACGAAAACGACGTGACCAGGGGAGTGGCCAGGCGTGAAACGGACTTCAAGGGTCTCAGTTCCGAATTCGATAACGTCGCCCTGCTCCAAGTAGTGGTCCGGTTCGTCGACCGGTTCGACGCGAGCGCCGAGCCACTCGCGAACCCGTTCCGGCGCAGCCCGCAGAACTGGTAGGTCTTCGCGATGAAGGTGAAAAGTGGCTCCGGTGGCGGCCCGCACTGCGTTCACTGCCAGTACGTGATCGAAATGCGAATGGGTGTTGATTATCTTCTCGATAGTCAGACCCATTTCATCGACTTCATTGAGAAGGGCTCGGGCGCTGTCCCCTGGGTCGATCATAACGCCGCGCTGCGTATCCTCACATCCAAGGATGTAGCAGTTTTCCTGCAACAGTCCGACTGTGAGGCCTGCAATCAACATGCTCTCGGCACTCCCTCTTCCATGATTCTGTTGACGTTTCTAGAACGCTTCCAGCCGTCCATCGCCAACCGGCTCTTCCTCACTGCAAATCCAGCGCTGGCTCCACTCCGATATTTCAGCGATGACGGGCGCCAATTCACGGCCTTTATCCGTCAAACTGTACTCGACGTGCGGCGGTATCGAACTGACCTGCTCACGCCTCACCAAGCCCTCGTCCTCAAGCATCTTTAGCCTGCTACTGAGCGTACTTGGATTGACGCCTCGCAGCTCCTCTTGCAGTTCACAGAAACGTTTATTGCTGGCATTGAGAAGGCGGTGCACGATCTGGAGCGTCCACTTCCTTCCAATAATGCGCGCAGCCGCTTCAACGGGGCAGGGCAACTCATCCGGAAGAATGACTGGATGGGTTGGCATGCGCATCGGGCAGAGTCCTTTCCCGCTCAACGGCCCTCAACCTGTTGGATGAAGTCTGAGCGCTATCAAAAGCCGGGCACAATAGTTCTTGAGTGGCGACAACCCGGTGTGACTCCCGATTGAGAGCACAGTCGACATCGGGCACTATAGTACAATGCGCATAGCGCGTTGTCAAAGGAAACCAGGTCGACATTGACTGCATATGCATCGGAAAATCGGATGCCCTGATCGCCCTCAAATGGCCCCCGTAACTGCCGAAGGCGCCTGAATCCGGCCCCCGTTGAGGTCTTGTCCCAAATACTTGCCGCTTGCCTGTACCGGGGCAGAAAACCTCAAGTTAAGTCGGGTCAGGTCGGTATAGGTCGGGTTAAGTCGGGCCAAAGCGGGTCAATTCTTTTTTTCGACTGATGCTCTTGTGATCTGGCAAACTTTCCCCCACCTTTCAATTCTTGGCTTTGTCGTGCCTTTTTCGGGCAATTCACTCAGTTGCAGCGGCCTTGCACCACCCTCAGAACTTCCCCTTGGCTGAGACCAACAGCATCGCTCTAATGGCACGTCTTCAGGATCGCTAAACCTGAACTCGGGCTTTCGCTATACGGGCGACTTCATAATAGCAAGTATGTCAAGGTGGTGCGGGAGATGGGGTGCAGTCCAAAATAGGGGTGAACTTTCATACACCTCTTGTAACGACCAACCCAAAGCCAGTTCGCGTCCCCGACCAGGCCAAGTGCCGTTCCCTCTGACCACTGATCACTGACCACTGCAGTTGTGCGGTCGGGCCTTCGGCCCTCCCTTGTGCGGGGGGATTCCCCCCGCAACGCCCCCCCTACACCATGCCACGTTGGCGCCGTGTCGCCGGCGTACCGTCTATGCAACCTGTCGCCCACCCACGTCGTGCCGCGAAACCGTCCGCCGTGACCACGGTAGGGGCAGGCCTTGTGCCTGCCCACTCTCACCCCAAAAATGGACTGCACCCCGGGAGATAGGCAGGCAATCGCGTCCCTATGCTGAAAGAGTAACGGCCGGCGAAAGGAGACATCAGTAGGCGCCCTCTTTTGGATTCAGTCTTCAAAGCAGGGGCTGTACTTATTCGAGGCAACTGTCCCTTGATAGGTCTGGACCGGCAAGCCAGTGGCCGGTGTGCTGACTGTGTCCAAACAGGAATGGCACACTAGAGATAGGAAAAGAAAAAGAAGGCGCGTTGACCAATTGCGGCCGGCTATGATCCGAGGGCGAATTGCCGTCGTCAAGAAACTTCCTCATGAAATGCACATGTCACTCAATCCGAGGAATCCGTCCCAGGTGTTTTCGAGTGTTTCCCACTTCCAGCCATAGCATGGGATCAGAGCCATCGAATTGAATCTCATAGGTGCTCCTGACAAGCTCGCCGGCGCGCCAGCGGCCGGTTGGGTAGTCCACCCCAGCCAGTGGGGCTTTCACCGACAGTTCGCCGAGGAGGAGACGCACGCCCAGGTCCCTTGGCCAGTCAGGGGGGAGAGGCGAGGGTGCCTTCCAGTACACCGTTACCTGGAGCATATCTCCTGCAGCCAGAGCCGTCAATGGGGCATGGGCAAACGCCTTTCGATGGAAGTCGTAACCAATGACGTGCAAGTGGCCAAAATCGAGGGTCTCGCGGATCTGGACAGGGACAATTGACAGAGGTGGCGCCTGTTCGGGACGGATCAAACTGGGCCGGGCGAGTTCGACTGCATCGCCGGAGTGGACAGAGAGCCGCGAGCCGGTCTCTGCATCATAGACTGCGACAATCAGGCGATACTCGCCTGGAGGTGTGCCAAACGGCAGCGATAGGCCGTGATTGTCGGCGACGATTTCGCCCTTTCTCCAGTCCGTAGTCGGTATCGACCCTCCTGCCGGTTCACCGTCCCGCTGGGCTATCACCTGTTCCCTGCTGTCCAGCAGTTGCACGGATACCTTGAGACGGCGTTCAGGCGTACTGAGCGGCCGCCAGCGCAGCCCAACCATGAGCGTATCGCCGGCTGCCAGCTGACCCTGTGTGAGGCACAGCTCGAACAGTTCGGCGACGTCTTCGAAAACGTAGGGCTCATCCACGGCTGTGCAATCGAGGTCTGTCGGCATCGTATAGCTGGCAAAACGCACATTGCCTTGCCAGCTTTCCCATCCCTTAAAGGCGTGTCGTCCCAACCAGTTCTCGACGATTCCCTCCCAATCGGACTGCTCCGTTGCCCAAAAGAGTGCAAAGATTCGTCGACGGCCCATTGTTTCACTCAACAATGCTTCCTCAGTTTGGGCTCGATTGGGGGGCCTCCTCGCTGGCGCCGGAAGATATTCAAACGCCGCGTCGTAGAAGCGCCAGACATCCGCCTGGCCCGGGGCATTCAGAATGACGAGGTCCCGTTTCGGATCGCCAAGCGAGGCCACGGTGTTTGCAATACCTGCGTAGTTATCACGCGCAGCCGGGTCGGAGAAGTAGGGAGGGAGCGCGATTACGGCCAGGACCGAGACCAGAAAGGCGAGTGAGCCGGTCCCTACTGCCCTGAGCTGTAGGCGAACAGCTGTCGCGTTTCCCTTCTTTTCCCGGTTCCCCAACGCCGGATACCAATGTCGAGGGCGGAGACACAACGACTGAGTCGGGACGCAGTAGGGGGACGCGGCCACTGCGAGACACCATGCCGGTGACAGAATCAACAGGAATTTCAGAAACGAGGGATTGACCAGTCCGAAGCCGAACATTACGCCAATGGGCAGTAGCAACCACAATAGCAGAGCCGCGCCGGCGCTCGTACGCCACAACTGCCAGAGCCCGCAGAAGGGAAGTATGGCGACCAGAAAAAGCCAACCCCAACTCAGCTGCGGTCCGGTGCGAAAAGTACCTGCACCGATGGTCTGTAACGTTAGATGCACCCCTTCCAACGCACCGTTGGCGCCACTCTGAGAAGGCCAACTGAGCAGTCGTTCAATGCCGGTTGGCAGCCAGGGCAAATAGGCCATCAATGCCAGCAGATTAAGGATGACAAAAACAGTGAAGGGAATCCGACGACCTGACGCCTCGCCGTTCGCTTCGGCTTCGTTGCCGGACTCACGACCAGTATTTGGTTGCAGCCTTCTGCTACCCAGCCACCACCAGACGGCGGCTCCTCCAGCAGCGGCCATAAGTACCGCAAAAAGGTAATGTGTCCACAGGCCGGCCGCTGCTGCCAGCAGATAGAGTGCGGCATACCTGGAAACGGCAAAACTCAGACCATGCTTGTCTACACGTCTTCTCATGGCCAGAAGCGCCCACATCAAAATTGAACTTTCCAGGGCGAGCAGCGCGTACATGCGCGCCTCTTGGCTATAGAAGATTTGAATTGGACTCAAGGCGGCCAAGAGCGAGGCGAGGAGCGCGAATTCGATTCGGCGCCTGGCCATGCTTGTGCCGATCTCCAGCGCAATGCGGTAGACCACCGCCACAGTGAGGATTCCGGACAGCGCAGATAGACTGCGCATCCCCCAGGCCGAAAAGCCGAATGGACCCGCCCAGAGTTTCAGTAGCCAGTAGTAGCCAGGCGGATGAATATCTGCCGCAGCGTCTCTGGCAATCTGATCGAAGCTGCGTTGCGCCACAGCCCAGGAGTTACCTTCGTCGTGCCAGAGTGAGGAACAGGTGAGGCAATAGAAGCGTACGAAAGCGGCAAGCGCCAGAATGGAAACGAAGATAGCGCAGCGCAAGCGGGACGGTCGCGCCGTCATCTTCAGCATATTTCAGTCTTGTGCGCCCACGCCAGCAATATATGTGCGGACCGACTCATAGACCGGCTGAGGAGTGAAATCCGGGGCAAGGAGACGAAAGTAGGCCTCCGGCTGCTGATTCTGCTCCCAGAGGTCGGTGGCGCGCTTCAGATACCAGACGTTGGCGACGCCTAGCCAGGGCCAGTCACTGAGAATGCGCTTGTATGCTACGGGCAGATTTACTGACTGTTCTTCGAGGCTGACCCGTCCGTATCGCGGTTCGACCTCTTGCGGGGCAGCGTTCCAGTTCATTTCGCTTATCCAGATAGCCTTGTGCCCGTCGCCATTGACCACCATTATGTCGCGTATGAACTGCGGCCGGCCAAAGTTCATGACTCGCGGGTGCATGCGACGGTCGGTCGGCCCCGACCAGAGTCCGTATCCCTGTGTGGCCATCACATCGAAGTAAGGTGCCGCGCCGGCGTCGTACATTCTCTGCAGGAAGAGCAAGTCGGAAAAGCTGCGCCCAGGAACCCTCGTACCATCAAGGTCTACGGTCGCTGCCAGCGCTCCGGCAATGATCACAGCTTCGGGATCGACGGCGCGAATCGAGTCCGCGCCAGCCTTGAGGAGCTCGACATATGCTTCCGGATCAATGGCAGAGTTACCCCATTCAGGGAAGATATTGGGTTCGTTCCATAGCTGGTAGTATCGGACCCTGCCTTTGTAGCGGGTGGCCACGGCGCCAGCAAAATCGGCGAAGTCCTGGAAGTTGTCGGGCGGCGCGTACGAACCGGCCTCGTTGCCCTCGGCTCGGCTCCAGGCTGGTGGATTAGAGATCCTGACGATCAATTCCATATTATATCGATCGGCAAGCGCGACGATGTGATCGTATTTTTCCCACGCCGAACGGGCCGGTTCATGGCGTCGGTCCTTAAAGTCGCCTTTGCCGTGAACTTCGATGTCCTCCCAGGTAAACTCCTGCCGCAACCATCTGAATCCCGCCTGTTCGGCCAACTTTACTGCACGCTCCCGTTTGGCCGGTTCGACCTCCTGCTCTAGAAAAACATTGACGCCGAAAGGTGAGACGGCCGCATGCTCTCCTATTTCCTGCGGGACAAGCTTCGGTGAGGGACGGAGCACACCCCCGGCAAGGTCGGTCAGCCCTTTGACCTGTGGCAGATAGTCCGACTCCCCCGTGTAAGACCAGAGCAGCCGGCGACTCGGATTCAGCGCCAAAATCAAGAGAGCCAGTCCGCCGCAAAGCAGCAGGCCGGCCCACAGAGTCACAGTTTCACGTACTGCGTTTTTCACAGTAGTCTTGATGCCTATCTGCTAATTGACTTTGCAATGAAGATTCTTGAAGCAAGAAGCGTCTGACGGAGTCTCTACTCAAGTCGGTCTTATAAGGGAGGGCAATTGTTGAGCTTTTGCTGGGGCCACGCTTTGTTCGAACTCCTTTTCGGCGAACCTGCAGAAGCAGGCGAGCGGGAGTGTTATTCATGGGAGCTTCGTTGAGCGATCCTAGCTGAATCTGGATAAGCCAAATCATAAGAGTTGGACCAGACTTCTCCTTGGCCCTAACAATTGCCTCCTCTTAGTGAGGAGCTTTCAATCCCTGGTAGGCAATGACCGAACTAATTCGGATTCTTATGAGTCACATAGCGATGGATTCGTGTGCTGCGCTCGAGAAATCTCGAAGTCCCACCTCTAGCGAATAGATGGGGTCTGTTTTCCCCTCTAGTTCTCTCGGAAAGTTATCTTGGAGCACGTTGTGCTTTCACCAAAGGATCTTGACCACTTCTCCGATAGAGGCGTCAGGTCTGAAAAATCATTGGACGTAAATACGTTCCTAGGTCGGTCATGTGGCTGCAAATTGGTCGGACAATTGACTACATATACTTCAAAGGTAATGCCGACTGATTTCGTCATTGTCTGTCCTTCGGAAACTACTCCAAATGGATTAAACCCCCATTTGCCATGAGTCCCACTTTCGGAAGGACACCCCGTACATACAGTCTGTCGAGGTCCGTTGAACGCAAAATGAACACATACGTCATTCTTGAAATTGCCGCCTGCGTCTTCAACGAAGCCATCAAAAAAAGTAGACCTCTGATTGGGAAAACAGTCTCCCTGATGTTCGATTCTAAACGCATACCGGGGCGCCGGAGGTTGCGTCGGCGCAGGAACGGGCGTTGGCGGCGGAATTGGTGTAGCGGTCGGTGGCGGAGGAGCCGGTATGACCAAGGCCACTTGCACAGTATCGGCGTTGGTTGCAGTAACCAGCTGGCCGAAGACCCATCCAGTCTGGCCTCCAAAGTCAATCTGCCACCAGTCACCCAGCCCAGGATTCTTGCCTGTAATTCGGAACTGCTGACCAGGCGCAGCCGTGCCGATCACATTGTAGTTTGTTCCAGGACCTCCTCGCACATTCATGAGGACGTTGCCAATCGTAACGGTGGCTGACTGAGGCGTGGCAGTGGCCGCCGCCGGCACAGGCGTAGCGGCTGGTTGAGACGGGGTCTGCGTACTGACCTGTCCCCCGCCAGTGGCTGGCGCCGGTCCAACCGGCGTTGACGTGAAGGTAGGTACCGGCGTGTTGGTTGGAAGAGCCGGTTCTACCGACGGACGCCGCGAACCGCATGCAGCGAATATCAATACTGGTATCAAAATTATCGGCAGGCGTAGCCAGCGCATTGAACGGATCCCCCTGTTCATATCGATAGGAAGACAGGCAAATGGATATAACGGAGGAAAAAAGGCCAATAAATTATATCATACGCCGACAGTGAGAATGAAAGTCGCCGAATATTTGCTATTACCAGGACTGCCTCCTACGCGATGTTCCCTGCTTTCGTTGTGGCTGGAACGAAGCCGACTGGTCGGCACTTCCTCGAGAGTTTGCCGCCCTGAACGTCCAAACCTGGCAGAGGCCGGCATCTCGAATGCGAGTGCGTAGCCAGGGGTCCAGCCTCTCCTCTGCAATCGTCGTTGTGATGACCGTTGGTAGCAGAGCGCTATGGCGGTAGTTTAACAGTTGGAATAACTTCTCCCTTGCCCAAGGCGTCGCGCTCTCCGTCCCAAGGTTGTCAAGAACGAGCAGAGGCACACGCTTCAATTCATCAAAGCGTCGCTGGTGTGAATCAGAGGAGTCCGGGTTGAATGCGGCCCGCAAATAATCCAGTAAATCGGGAACGACAACAAACATAATGTCGTCTTGCCCTGACGCCCTCAACTCATTGGAAATCGCCGCCGCCAAATGGGTCTTGCCGGCGCCGCTTGCCCCAATTAATACTATCCACCCCTGAGGATCCTCGGCAAACAACATTGCCGCTTGTTTGATCTCGCGCAGGTTCGCGATATCTGCGGGCGAGCTGTTGCGCCGCTGCACTTCAAAAGTCTCGAATTTCTGTGTAGCGTGCAATGAAAGAGTGCTGAGATCGCCGTGGACCGGATCTGCGCCGGCGCGATAGTCGGGGGCTCTGATATGAATGTGTTGCACCAGGTTCAAGTCCTGGAGCCGGCTGCGCAGTCGTTGGTCCAGGTCTATGAGCCGCTGATTTGTCGTCAAGACCGTCGGAAGCTGGCTGTTGTAGCGGTGGTTCAGGATCTGAAACATCTTCTCCTGCGCCCATGGTGTTACGCCCTGTACTCCGAGGTCGTCAAGGATCAGGACTTGCGTGTTTCGAACTTCGTCAAAGAGGTCATCATAGCTTGCCTCGCTGCTGGGACCGAAGGTGGAGCGCAGGTGGTCCAACAGATCGGGCACGACGACGAAGATGGCCGACTGGTCATTCTCGATGCGTTGATTTGCAATGGCCGCGGCGATGTGGGTCTTCCCGCATCCATAGGCGCCGGTGAAGAGCAGCCAGCCGTCGGGTTGCAGGGCAAATTCATGGGCCGCGCTAAAGGCTCTCGCCAGGCTTTCCAGTTTATGAGTCGGGAGCCAGGAAAGGTTCGTATCAAACGCTTCGAAAGTAAACCTGGCAAGCGCGTCCAAATTGTGAACGTCTCCGAAGTTGCGGCGCCGTCTCGAACGGCGTTCTTCCATTTTACAGCGGCAGGGAACCGGTTTGCCGTAATCAGGATGGCCCACGGGCAGATCGTCGATCAGAAAACCTGCCCCACCGCATTCAGGGCAGGGATTTTCCTGCAGAGCGCCCAAACGTTCAGAACGGGAAGGCAATCCCGGTGGAACTGGACGGTCTCGAAATAGTCCACCACCTGTTTCGAAGTCGGTTCGCTGATCTGCGGCGGGCAGCTCTCCCGGCCCCGTGCCGCTCTTCATTCCGTCAGTCAAACCCCGCAGAAGGTCGTTCAACTCATCCATAGCCTTCGTCTTTGCCCTCCGTCTCCCACCGTCTCAATATGCCCCGGATATAGTTCAGGTGGCGTCTGTTGTTGAGGAGAGCGATCTCCATGGCTTCGGTGATCCATTCGGGCGGGTAGCTCTTCTCCATGTCCCTGAGTTGGTCGGCAATCAAGGCAGTCATCAGTCCGAAGTTCTGTTCGTATAGCACGAAGATGTTCGGTCGCTCAACGTGGAGGCGGGCTTCCTCCGGTACAACCCCACTAAGCTCTGCCAATCGGCCCTGGCGGATGGCGGCTACGGCCTGGCGCCCTTTAGCCGTATTCAGGAAGTACCAATCCTCCACCGCTGGTTCGCGTTCAACAGGATTTGAGACGTCCTTGTTTTGCAGGCCATGGCCGTTGTGGCATATCAAGTCGCCCTCCGGCCGTGTATCGACGTCCATGCGAATTAGCGTGTTGCGGGCAACCGCTCGCTGAAGCGCATCTTCAAGCACATCCAGGGGACTGCGAAGTTTGTTTTCCAGACTTAGGCCGTTGAGCAGCGTTTCCTCGCGCCGCAAGTCATCCCCCCGAACAAACCGAAGCGTGCCTTCCTGCTCGTTCAGCAACCAGAAAAAGTAGACTGTGAGCTTCAGTTCCGCTAAGTCGTCGATCTGGGGGAGCAGGTCGACAAAAAAAAGGTCCGGCACAACCACGGCCAGCATGTCTTGGTCAGGGAAACCGACAAAACCGGGCAGGTGTTGAGTCACTTCTCCTCCGAAACGGATCTATACATTACGCGCTGACCCCTGCAACTTCTGTCGGTCCTCTACAAGGCCCTGGCAACTGGGAGCCCCGGTTACGTAGAAACGCTCATCAGCGTTAACGGCGCGTGGGATGCGCCCACGCACTAAAGTGTACGAGTTACCTTTTCGAAAGTAATGCGTAGAATTCACGCGTCAATAGTCCAGATCCTCACGCCGCAACTCCAGATCGCGAAACTGGGTTAGTTCCTTGCGGAAATACAGACTGACCGTTCCGGTGGTTCCGTGGCGGTGCTTTGCAACCATCAGGTCGGCAATGTTCTGTTGTTCCGTTTCTTCGTTGTAATAGTCTTCGCGATAAACGAATATGACGACGTCGGCATCCTGCTCAATCGAATTATGGACAATGAAATCGTTGGCAGCGAAATTGTGATGGACCGGCACGGTAAGGTCGTAGACCTCTTCCATACCATCTGTGTGTATTGAGATCACCTGTTCCCAGCTTACCCCACTTGAGACAGTCTCTTTGCCCGACGCCGTACCTGGAATGGGAAGGGAGGTGGCGCCGAGTCCAGCATTTGGTTGGCGTCCCCAAGGCTCGCTCACCTGGTCCAAAACCTTGACGGAAGTAGCTCGGGAGGCTGACCAGCCATGAAGTTCACTGCAGGCCCCGGCAAACGGATCGGTATTGGGTATGACAGTCCGTAGCGTGATCTTGTCTGTGGTGGCGATGCGCTCTTCAACCCGCAATTCGTCCAGGCGTTTCCATCCGTTTTCTGTTAGAAATCTGTGGTTAGCGGTTGCGCGTAAGACTTTGCCCCCTTTGGTTGTGATCCGGAAAACCGGCTTCGTCCCGGTGCAGAAGGCGTTGCTGACGCTGGCGGATACCAGACCGCCGCCTACCTGATCAAGGGCTGCAATTTGGAACCCCTGGCGTTGCGACAACTCCCGTATCGGACACGACATGCCCGGTTCGGGAAGGTAGACCAGTGTATCTCCGCTAAGGCAACCGCTCTCACGCAGATCGGAAAGTACCGGCTTGTTGTTCGCCCGGGTCTCGACGGCCCGGCTGAGTTGACTGAGGGCGATTACGGGAACGTTGAGTTCCCGCGCCAATCCCTTGAGCGACCGGCTGATAAAGCTGATCTCTTGCTGACGGTTTTCGCCTCGCGTTCCACTTCCTCCGCCAGACATCAGTTGCATATAGTCGACAACGATCAGGTCGATACCCTGTTCGGCGTAGAGCCGCCGGGCCTTGGTGCGGATCTCCAACACAGATGCACTGGGCGTGTCATCGATAAATATGTTGGTTCCGGCGAGCGTATTGGCGGCCTCGACCAGGATAGGCCACTCTTCCTCATCGATCTGACCCATCCGCAGGCGATGGCTGTCGATTGCGGTCTCGATGGAGAGAAGGCGCTGAACAACCTGCTCGCTGCTCATCTCCAGACTGAATACGGCAACGCGGGCATCGTAGCGGCGGGCAGCATTTTGCGCTATCGACAAACCCAGACTGGACTTGCCCATCCCCGGGCGGCCGGCAACGATTATCAGGTCACTTTTCTGGAAGCCGCCGAGCATCTTGTCAAGCAGAACAAAACCCGTCGGGACGCCCATCATCCGGTTCTGATTGCGGGCCAGAAAATCGATCTGGTCAACGACTTCGTCCAGTACTCGGGCAACAGGTGTCAGATCTCGGTGGATGCGGCTTTCGCTGACGCCGAAGATTATCCCTTCCGCCCTGTCGACAACCTCGTTGACATCGTGGCTCTCGTCATAGGCGAGTTCGGCGATCTGGTTGGCGGCGCCTATCACGCGCCGCAGCGTGGCGGTGCGCTCCACAATTCGCGCGTAGTGATCGACGTAAATGGCCGTCGGCGTACTGTTTATGAGCTGCGTGATATAGGCGGGCCCACCAATCTCCTCAAGTTGCTCGTTCCGTTCCAGCTCGTCGACGAGTGTGACGAAATCGGCCGGTTCACGTCTCTCATGCAGCGCCAGCAACGCCCTGAAAATCCACTGGTGCGGCTCGCGATAGAAGTCTACGTCTCGGAGCGTTGTGGAAACCTTGACAATGGCATCAGGATCGATCAATAAGGAGCCGAGCACGGCCTGCTCAGCTTCCACATTGGCCGGAGTCGTCTTGATGGTGGCTTCTAATGTTTCGCTCATCGGAGTACTCTAAACAAAGGTCTCGAGGTTTTGGCAAAGGCAAGGCACAACGCGCTCTTCGGCCATTTCAGCCGCCCTGCCCAATCACGAATTGACAGACTTGGATACTGCCAAAAGCGGGGAGAGAAAAACGGCGAGAACCGCTTGGATGCGACCCCGCCGCCGTCTTGAATCCCTTGTTTTACGATTGCGCAGCCCCTGTTCCCATCCGCCGGTTCACCTAAGATCGCAGCCGACGAATCCCTCTACCTGGCCCCCTTAATTGTCGATGTCGAGTCCTTCAATGAAGTCGCGAAATACGTCGAGATCCTCATCGCCCGTTTCTCCCACTTCCTCCTCGACGCCATCACTGGCCTGGCCGAGTACCCCTAACTCTTCTTCAGGTTGCATACCAGCTCGCTCCATAACATCTTCCGCAACGTAAATGGGTACATCAACTCTGACTGCCAGGGCGACGGCGTCGCTGGGCCGGCTGTCGATCTCCAACGATTCGCCATTGGCTTCAAGCACTATTTCGGCGAAAAAGGTCTCGTTCTGCAGATCGCTAATGACGACATGTGTAATCTCGCCGTCAAGCGATTCCGTGATCTGCCGAAGCAGATCGTGGGTCATGGGCCTTACAACCTCGATGCCCTGTAACTGAATTGTGATCGCATCAGCCTCAAAAGGGCCAATCCAAATGGGGAGATATCGCTCTCCGTTTTCTTCTCGCAGAACTACAATTCTATGTTGGGACATCAGACTTACGCGCACACTGTCGATAACAACCTCAATCATCACTTGCTCCTGTACACGAAATGCTGACCCCGTTCCAGGGAATCTCCCGCTCTATCGAAGAAGGTGGCCAGCTCAGGCTGAATCCCCCAGCCGACCCGTTTCGGATTATAGCATAGGCGTTTTTTCCCGCAAAGCGAAATTTCATTTCCAGGTGTCGGCAGAATAGGCGCTCTCTGTCACGCAGGACCGCCCGCGCTCTGAGCCTGGCCTAACCGGGTGAAGTTGAAATAAGCCGACAATTGAGGTACCTTCTGATAGCGACTTGAGAAATGCTGACTTGTCAATTTCCAGACCAATTCCGCCCAAACAGGCCATCTTCGGTCTAAGGTGGCTGCATAGAGATGGACTCGCAAGCTCATATCCTGCCAGCCACCGTAAGCCGCCTTCAGCCACCGGGAATGCCCCTGATAGATGACGTTTTATAACCCTTCGAAACACCTCACGATTTGGCTACTCTCCCCCTACCACGCTGGAAGCCACAGAGCTTGGGCTGAAGGTTATCAGGCCCACAGCAGTCATTCGGTTCACCTCTTTACTATGCCCGGTCGATTCTGGAAGTGGCGAATGCAAGGGGGCGCGATTGAACTAGCCGCACAGACGAATGCAGTTCCTCCTGTCCCGCCGCCTGACCTTGTTCTGGCCACCGACATGACCAATCTCCCCGCGTGGCTCGCCCTAACGCGGACGACGCTACCCGCCCAAACCAGGACAGTTCTCTATATGCATGAGAACCAACTGACCTACCCCTGGCGCCCTGGCGATAAACCTGATTTGACCTACGCAATGATAAATTGGTTGAGTCAACTCTCTGTCGATCTGGTCGTCTTCAACACTGAGTATCACCGGCGAAGCTGGTTCGAGGAACTGCCGAACCTGCTCAAGCATTTTCCCGATTTCAATCACCTGGAACAGATCGAGAAAGTAGAGTCCAGAACAAGGGTATTGCCGGTCGGCATCGACTTCCAGGAGGAAAGTTGGTGCTGGGAGCGACAGGGTACACCACTAATATTATGGAATCAGCGTTGGGAGTACGACAAACGTCCTGACCGCTTCTTTGACCTGCTCTACAAGCTCGAGGAGACAGGACAAGATTACAGATTGGCGGTAGCGGGAGAAAACTTTCGAAATGTTCCGGTTGAGTTTGAGGAAGCTGCGACGCGCCTCGCCCATCGAACTGAACATTGGGGTTACCTGCCGTCCCGAAAGGCCTACCAGGACCTGCTGCGAAAAGCGGACCTTGTCGTAAGCACGGCAGAGCACGAATTCTTCGGCATCAGCGTTCTGGAAGCGGTCCAAGCGGGGGCGTTCCCACTTCTGCCGAACCGTCTCAGCTACCCCGAACTGATTCCTGTCGAACTGCACGCAGCCTGCCTGTATTCGGACGATGAAGACCTCTTCGCGATGGCTTGCCGGCGCCTGGACATGCCGCGACCTGCGCCTCCTTCACTGCGGCGGGCAGTACAGGATAGATTTAACTGGCCTGTCGTAGCCAAAGCTTACGATCACGTTTTCACTGAACTGACAGCAAAATCCGCCGTCTTCAAGTAGCATTCTTCTATCAACTCAAGACAAGTGAGAGTGGAGTCTCTTCACGCCCTTCTTGGTATCCTGGTAAGCAATCTCACGTCTACCGCAGCGTCGCCCTTTTCTGTCTCCTCAATCGCGAATTCAACTAAGTCGCCTGGCCGCAGGCGGGCAACGCCGTCAAAGCGGGAACGGTGGGCAAAAATGTCCGGTCCGTCTGAACGTGAGATGAAGCCGTAGCTTCTGCTTGGACTGTACCACTTTACCAAGCCGCGTTCCCGATTGGCTGCCGGCAGAAGATAGCCGCAACCTGGGCAGAGTGACGAAGGTTTCTGTCCTTCACCTTCTATCCGTCTGTCCTCCACGGTCCAAAGAAAAGTGACGCCGCATCGTTCGCAGACGATCATTTCATCTGACAAGTTCATAGTCAAGAGATTCCCGGATAACGAGACGTTCCTGTGCAGTTTGTTAGAGGATAACGCCAACTTGCCTGATTTGACAATGCAATACAGTCCTGATACGATCGGTTGCGAGTTGATTCCTGCAGGTTGTGTGGCGACGTAGCCAAGTGGTAAGGCAGGGGTCTGCAAAACCCTGATCGCCGGTTCGAATCCGGCCGTCGCCTCAAACCGCTCATTCGAGCGGTTTTCCTGTTTGACTCCGAAGTGAAACCATTGCAATCTATTAATGACTGCCGAATGACTTTTCTATCGCGCAATTTCAGTTCTTCGCGCTTGTAAAGATCATTGGTGTGATACAATTTAGAGTGGGCCCCCCGTTTTTTGATTCGCGTTCTTAACGGGAAGATACCCGTCTCCCAAATTGGTAAAGGAAATCTTCAGACGATAAGCCGGTTCGAGGCCAGATCAGCGTAGTGGTGTCACGGAGGGCAGTGGGAACATGAAGGAAAAGACCGGGACGGGGACATCCTTTGATCCGCGGCGTGATGTAGCGAAAGGCCAAAATAGCCCAAATTGCTACTGGAGGGACTACATCTCAATGTCCGAAAGTAACTTCCTGTACTTCTCTCTGATTCACGATGGTAGTCCTGCGAGGCGCGTAAGCGTACGTCGCGTTGCAATCGCAGCTTTTCTCGTACTTACCTTGCTCCTGGCGGCGGCCTGCTCAGACGATGATTCTGAAGATGCGGAGCTGGGACTGGAAAATATCCCGTTCGGATTCGAACAGTTTGAGGCTCCTTCGCTCGATGAGCTCGTTCCAGGGAGGCTGGGCCCGCGTCCTGAAGGGTCGATCAAAACGGTCGTAGAACATTACCTGCAGCAATACCAGCCCGACGGCAGTCTTCCAAAACTCTTTGAGACGACCCGCGTTTACGATCGAAATGGTGTTCTCCTCGCGGAATTCTTTGAGGAAGGGAGACGCACTTGGATCACTCTCGACCAGATTTCTCCGGCCCTGATATCAGCCACCGTAGCAACCGAGGACGCTTCCTTCTTCACGAATCGCGGCGTGGACAGTCGTCGCATTGTTGGCGCGGCCATTCAAAACGTACAGACACAATCAATTGCTTCAGGCGCGAGCACCATCACCATGCAGCTGGCGCGCAATCTCTTTCTTGAACCAGAGGAAAGATTCGAACAGACAATAGATCGAAAGTTCCACGAAATTGGGCTGGCCCACGACCTGACCATCCTATTCAACAAGGACGAGTTGCTTGAAATCTATCTGAACCTTGTCAACTACGGGCATCTGGCCTACGGGCCTGAAGCGGCCGCGCAGGTCTATTTTGGCAAGAGCGCCATCGATCTGAACTGGGCTGAGGCGACGATTCTGGCCGGCGTACCCCAGCAGCCGGCATCCTTTGACCTGTTTAGTAATTTCGGCGCCGCCAAACAGCGGCAGCGCGTCGTTCTGGACCTGCTGGTCCGTCACGACTTTCTGTCGCAGGAGAGGGCCGATGCCATATTTGCCGAAGAGATTTTCCTGATTGGCAGCTCGGAAAAGAAGGACTATCTGGCGCCCCATTTTGTCCTCTATGTTGAAAAAGCCCTGGAGAGGCGAATGGCCGAACTCCTTGGCATTGAGAATGGGCGCTGGAAGATGCGCCGTTCTGGGATGCATATCATCACTTCGCTGGATATGCCGATGCAAGTGCTGGCGGAACAGGAGTTGAAAGCCTGGATCGACAAAGTCGGCGAAGCCTATCGGATGACAAATGGCGCCTTGGTTGCGATTCAGCCCCAAACCGGCGAAGTCCTGGCCATGGTCGGTGGCGTCGACTTCAACGAGGAGGATGCCGGCCAGGTAAACCTGTCAGTCAGCTTGAGGCAGCCTGGAAGTTCCTTCAAACCCATTCTATATGCGGCAGCCCTATCGCAAGACCTGATTTCACCCGCAACCGTCATCTGGGATACCCCAACGGCCTACCCAGTCGGCATGGGGCACTTCTACAGTCCCCGCAACTACGATCGGACTTTCCACGGACCAGTCACGGTGCGTACGGCGCTGTCAAACAGCTACAATGTACCGGCCGTAAAGCTTCTGGCATCGCTCGGCAATGAACGCCTGGTTTCCAAGGCGGAAGAGTTTGGTATTACAAGTCTTACGAGAGAACCCGACAGCTACGGTCTGAGCCTTTCTCTCGGCGCAGGCGAAGTGTCACTTCTTGAGTTGACGAATGCCTTCCGCACCTTTGCCAACAAAGGTCTCTACTCTCCGCCTCAATTTGCAATGTTCATGGTTGATGATTTGGGCCGCTATCGGTCGCCGCCCCCGGTTGAGCAAAAGCGCATAGTTTCTGAGGGTGTCGCATTCCAACTCGCCGACATCTTAAGTGACAACGAGGCCAGAAAACCGGCCTTTGGTTTAAACAGTAGGCTATACCTAAGCCGCCCAGCTGCTGCGAAAACAGGGACGACAACAAATTTCAAAGACAACTGGACCGTTGGCTTCACTAAGTACCTGGTGGCCGGCGTATGGACTGGGAATAGCGACGGGACCCCTATGTGGGGAAACAGCGGCGCAGCCGGTGCAGCCCCCCTCTGGCACAACTTTATGGAAGCAGTGATCGCTGACAAAGGGATGCGAGAGCTGATCGGAGCGCCTGACGATCCGAATCTCTGGGCATTCGATGTGCCGGATTCTGTCGTCCAACTGCCCGACTGTCCGCCGGCCGTACGCTGCCGTACAGGAGGGGAATACTTCACGTCCAACTGGCTGAGCAAAACCCGAGGCAACGGTCTATTGGCGGGCACAGTGGTCACGGGCAAATCTTTGCCGACGCACTTCGCACGGTCAAGCGATTTTGAGGATCTGTCCTATTGTATCGTCGACGAATCGGCCGGCGCGGTAAACGGCGGCAGAACCAACACTGTTCCGGAGACCCGATCATTGCTGCGAATTTCAAGCTGGGTCGGCCTTGCCTTTCCCCCTGGCTACTCCACAGTTGGCAGACCCCTTCGGCCGATGCCGGAAATTCAAGTTGACGAGGACGACGATGGCCTGAACACGCCGCCGCCGGAATATAGAGAGGACCTGGTGTATATACCCGCCACCGAACTGGAAAAGTTCAGGCTTCTCTCATACAGCATGCAACAGGGCATACCCGTATCACTGGGTTCGTGTTCAGATCTGAGCTACTACACGGCGAGAACTGGTGACAGCTGGGCCGGATTGGCCCGAGCCTATGGTCTGCCCGAGAGTGTGTTGCGTAACGCCAACCTGCACGTGAAGGGTTCGCTAAACGGAGAGCGCCTGCTCTTGCCTAGAAGTATCCCAATTCGTCTCCATGAAGAAAGCATGATTCACGAAGTGCAGTCGGGCGATTCCTGGGTAAATATCGCCGCCAAGTACGACATCCCAATTAACCTGCTCCGTGCAGCAAATCCCAACGCGATAAGGCCATACTACATTCTGCGGCCTGGGGACCTGCTGCATATCCCTGAGAATCTGGAAATCTTTCAAAATCCTTTTGAGTAAGCGGCTCGTCGCGTCGCCGGACTCGCAACTCGTAGCTTGCCAGGCAGAGGCATCGTGGGGCCCGGAAAACACTGCCAAAAACCTGCCAGGAACCGCCGTAAGAGTGGAACCAAGGTGCGCCGTCATGTCGTTAATTGGATCGAGGCGTATATTCCACGACTGGACCTGTAGGGGTGAAGCAGTGGGGTAGCCGCCACAAGTTTGGAACCGACCTGCATTTATAAAGACTGCTAAGCCTCATGCCTGGACTTCCTTTCCAACGGCGCACCTCGCTCTTGTCCCTACTGATTTTGACGATAATCCTGGCCGGTTGCGGCTCCCGAAGGGGCGCTGTAGGGCGAAGGCCGGCTATCTCACTGTCTGATGTAGCGGAAGCCTATCTCCAGATATATCAGCCCGGTCCAATTCCTCGCGTCTTCCAAACGACCTTCGTGTACGATCGCAATGGGCATCTGATCGCCGAGCTAATCGGAGAGGGCCGTCGCGAGTGGGTCTCGTTGGATCGAATTTCGCCGCACCTGATCAATGCAACCATCGCAACTGAAGACGCAACCTTCTTCACCAATCCAGGTGTAGATCCGGTCCGCATAGCCGGCGCGGCGCTTCAGAATGTCGAGCAAGGCGAAATCGTCTCGGGGGCCAGCACGATTACCATGCAACTTGCGCGTAATCTGTTTCTGGGTTCCGAAGAACGCTACGATCAGACATTCGATCGCAAGATCGCAGAGGCCGGATTGGCTGGGGAACTAACGCGGACCTACGCCAAAGAAGAACTTCTGGAACTGTATCTGAATCTCCTCAACTACGGCCACCTGGCCTACGGACCGCAGGCGGCAGCACGCACCTACTTCGGCAAATCCGCGGCGGACCTAACCCTGGCGGAGGCAACGCTGATTGCCGGCATTCCCCCAGTCGCCGGCTCGCTTTAACCTGTTCGAGGATTTCGGAACCGCCAAGGCGCGGCAAAGGACCGTCCTGTCTCTGATGGTACGGCACGGATTTCTGACGCTTGACGAAGCCAATGCTGCATTTGCCGCGAATGTTGAACTGGGTGGGTCACCAGAGCTTGATTCACCCTATGCCCCGCACTTTGTCGACTACGTCGTCCGTGAACTGGATAGGTCTCTGGGTAAAGGATTTGTTCGACGGGCCGGACTGCATATCTACACAACGATTGATATGACATTGCAGGAAAGAGCGCAACAGATTGTCTTTCAGCAAGTCGCCGCCCTACAACCACGGTTCGACATGAACAATGGGGCGCTCATCGCTCTCAAACCTGGCACTGCAGAGATTCTGGCCATGGTCGGCAGCGTAGATTACAGGAATGAAGAGATCGACGGCCAGGTCAATGTCGCTATCAGCCCTCGGCAGCCGGGCAGCGCTATCAAGCCAGTACTCTACGCTACCGCGTTCAACGACAATCTGATCAGCCCGGCAACGGTAATCTGGGACACGCCCATTACCTATACTATCAGCACAATTGAAGAGTACAAGCCTGTCAACTACGATCGTAAATTCCACGGGCCCGTCACAGCACGCGCGGCGCTCGCCAACAGCTACAATGTCCCGGCGGTAAAACTGCTGGACGCAGTGAGCGTCGAACGCATGTTGGAGAGTGCTCGCAGGATGGGCATCGGAAGCCTGCACAGGGGTACCGACTGGTACGGTTTGAGTCTGACCCTGGGAGGCGGCGAGGTTACTCTGCTCGATCTGGCCACTGCCTACCATACGATTGCCAATCGAGGTCTATACCAGCCCCCACGGTATGTCCTTACGATCACTGACGGGCAAGGCCAGACCATGTACGATTACAACTCGACTGAAGGCGTGCCTGCAATCTCAGAGGACGCCGCTTCCCTTGTTACCGATATACTCAGCGACGATCCAGCGCGAGTACCAATGTTTGGAGCCGGGAGTCATCTAACGCTGAGCCGACCTGTCGCGGCTAAGACCGGTACAACTGACAACAATCGTGATGCCTGGACAATGGGCTTCACTCGCCATCTGCTTGCAGGTGTTTGGGTAGGCAACACGGACGGGCGCCCCATGCGAAATGCAACCGGAGCCGGTGCAGCCGCACCGGTCTGGAATGAATTCATGCGCACTGTCCTCGCAGATCCGGAACTTCTGGCCTTGCTAAAGGCGCCGACTGCGGATGCCGATTGGGATTTTCCCGTAAGTGATACCGTGCAACTGCTGGACATTTGCCCGCCCGGCCTTACCTGTCGGCAAGGGGGAGGAGAATATTTCAGCGCATCCTGGCTGGACGCCGCCAGCGTCCTTGGAGAAGGCAGCCCGAAGAATGATGGAAGCGACGATACCGACGACCATCAGCTCGGTAGGACACTTCCCTTGTTGGACAGCGTTCAGAACATTCCCTCTGCCCCCGTCTACTTGAAGCGGCAAACAGACGCGGGCTTGGAAACGCGCCTTCTTGGCTACTGCGGCGACCAAAGTGGCGCGCGTCGGGCCCTCTTGGCTTTGCCGGATTCCTTTGGCCTGCCTCAGGATGCTCTCGGCAGTTGCCACAGCTGCTGGTCCATGGAAGAGGAGGACACTGAGTCAGTCGACGAGGGCAGGCTGCTACGTGACAGGAGGGGCGCGCTTCTGTGGAACTTGGGGCCAGTCTTTCCGGTCTACCTGGGACTGTGTGACGAAATGGACTCGATGGCTGCCTACTCGGGATTGTCGGTCGGAATCGATTTCGCTAACGCCGGTACGCTGGTTTCTCCTGAAATCTTCTCAAGTGGACAGTTGTCCGAGGTGAGCGGCTCTGCCTTCCTGGGACCATATCGCTTCATCCTGGACCGCATCTGGCATGATGACCAGTGCCCGGGAGAGTACGTAATGGGACAGGCTGTCGACGATAGAGGCGTTGCGCTCCCGGGGGTCACTATCCGCCTGACCGACGCCTGGGACAACACGTATCAGGCTGTCTCCAAGGGCGGCGCAAACGACGCCGGCCGATTCGATTTCCCCATTTACGGCAGGGACGCCCCTCAAAGTTTCACCTTGCAGGTCCTCGACGCTAACGGGAGTCCGACTGGCTCCCCGATCCTCGTACCCCATCGAACCGACGAATCCAGCAATAGACCTTGCCACCACCTGATCGTGCGACGCCAGTCTTTGTAGCGGCAATTCAACGATTGCACTGCGTTGTACCTACGGTCGCGCCACAATATCGTTTTGGCTGACTAAAACATGGGGAGGACAGACCAAAATCAGACCCAATAGTGTTGGGAATTGCCATGGGATATGGTTACACTGAATTAGGATACGTGTAATGTCGCCGAAACGAATCCGCATTCCGGGGCCGTGCCCTTAGTCGTCGCAAAGAATTCGCATCCCGCAGGATGGGGGCCGGCTTCCCACCTTTACGGGAATCTGGAGGGAATAGATGCATTTCAAAACTTCATGGCGTTATTTTATCCTCGCCGCATTTTTGGCGCTGGTTCTCGTAGCAGGCCCTTACGCACTGACTGCGCAAGGTTCCGTCGTGTCTTCGAACGTAAGCGGGCAGCTGAACGAGCAGTTCGCCAAGCACTACCTTGCCCTGCAAGTCATCGATACGTCGCAGTCTGTTACGATAAAGATGGACTACCAGCCACAGCACAGCCACACCCTGGATGAAAACTCCGGTTTCTATGTTTTCAAGCAATCCGGATTCGACAGGTACATAAACGCCGCGCCTCCCTCGGAAAGTGCATTCCGAACAGGCACGCATGAATCAATGGACGGCATTAAGCGGAAGGTAACCCAGATCGGCGTTGATGATGTCTCTGAAATCGTCACGATTGTAGTTTACAACGACACAACGATGGACCTCTCCTATACCTTGACGGGAGAAAACGTCAGATTCGTTGACGACTCGGGTGAACAGGTTGTAAGCGGCAGTACGCCGGCTGTGCCGGCCACCGCCACACCGGCTTCCGCTGGTCTCCATGCGGCCGCGACTTCAGCCGCAACCCCCGAGGCCGTCGTGACGACCAGCGCGGTGCGGTCAACCTGGGTCCGAGGCGAACTGAATGAACAGTTTGCAAAGCATTACCTCGGATTGTCGGTTGTCGATGCGGGGCAGCCGGTTACCATAAAGATGGAATACGATCCTCAGAACAGCCATCTAGTCGACGACAGTGCCGGCTTCTACGTGTTCAAGCTGTCGGGATTTGACCGGTATGTCAATGCCGCTCCACCTTCGGAAAGTGTCTTTGTGTCAGGTTCTCTGGAATCGATGGACGGCATCAAGCGAAAGGTGGCCGAAATCGGCATCGAAGACGTAGGGGAAATCGTTGCGTTGGTAACCTACAACGACACAACGATGCCCTTCTCTTACACGTTGCAGGGCGAAAACGTGTTGTTCCTCGACGACTCCGGTGAGCAGGTTGAAGGGGACAGAGTGGTCGTACAGCAGCCCGCTGCCGGAACCACCGCCTCATCCTCGGCGGACAGCACCGAGATTTCACTGGGTGATTCCTACACGGTGAAGGCAGGGGACACGCTCGGCACAATCTCCTCCCAAGCCTACGGCAGCACCATCTACTGGTCTTCAATCTGCACTGCGAACTCGCTGTCAAACTGCGACCTGATTGAAGTGGGTGACGTTCTCACCATTCCAACTCAGGCTGATGCCGAAACCTATCGCACAGGAGGAGTTCCGTCGCCGGCCGCTACGGCTGTGGCGACAGTAGAAGCGTCTCCCACGGCCACGACTGATGCCATGCCGGAGGCCACTGAGACGGCTACGCCCGCTGCGACTGTGGAGGCGATGCCCGAGACAACCGCAACTGCAACGCCGGCCGCAACGGCGATGCCGGAGCCTACCAGCGATGCAGGCATGATGGAGGACGATCTCATCGAGGTTGCCGAAGACTACGAGCAGTTGGACATCCTTCTTCTGGCACTGGACCTGGCCGGCCTGACCTCGTCGGTAGCCGACGGTGGCCCCTATACAATCTTTGCTCCGACCAACGCTGCGTTTGCCTCGCTGCCTGAGGCCAGGCTGGACATGTTGATGGCCGACTCCGAACTGCTGGCTGATACGCTCAGATACCATATTGTGTCCGGTAAACTCAAAGTGTCCGATCTTGCTGCGCAAACTTCCCTGACTACGCTCCATGGCGGGATGATCGACATCAGTACCGGAAGTGACGGTTCTCCCATGGTCGAAGGAATCAGCATCGTGACTGCTGACGTGGAGGCCTCCAACGGGGTCATCCACTTCATTCACCAGTTGCTTCCGGACCCCGATGACAACAGCTCACAATAGTCCCTAGCGCCGTTCAGGGCTAACGCACCTAGACCAGCTTCAGGAACGCCCTCAGTTCACCAACCGGGGGCGTTCTTCATTTTGTCCACTTCGCACATACGTGCTATGATCTGGCCATGGAAACTTTCGATCAGAACTACATTGCTGAAATCCTCGAACAGCGCCCTGAGACTTCAATAAGAGAAGGGAGGCAGGATGAGCGCTACGGCAGCGACAACGTCGAAAAGGATGCGTCTCCTCTGGAAGATGCCGATCTTGGCGCGTATTTCGACGCCGGCGGAACACTATCCTCCCTGATGGAGGACTACGAGCTGCGCCCCGGCCAGTTAGAGATGGCTGAAGCCGTCAAAAGTGCGATTCTGGAACGGCGCCCGGCACTGATCGAGGCCCCGACAGGAACGGGAAAGTCGATAGCTTATTTGCTCCCGACTATCCTCAGCGAGCTCACTGTCGTCGTCGCCACAGCCAATAAGTCCCTGCAAGACCAGCTCATTCGCAAGGATATCCCCTTCCTGCGTCGAGTCCTGGATCGACCGATTGACGCAATTGTCGTCAAGGGCCGCAATAACTACATTTGCAGCTACAAGTGGGAAAGCGAGGCGGTAGAGAGAAGACGGCTTGCCTCTCTGGACAGAGAAGACGAGCAAGTCGCCTTTCTGCGAACGTGGCTGGACAATACTGACAGCGGGGACGTAGATGACCTGCCATTTGTCCTCAATAGCGACTTGAGGCCCAGAGTCGTCAGCTTCCCTGATGACTGTATTGGCCGCAGCTGCCTCCATTTCGACGACAATTGCCATCTGAATCAGATGCGGGACAAAGCGCGCCGAGCGCAGGTCATCATCACAAACCACCATCTCCTGCTCAATGCCCTGGAGCTGGGAGAGATGGGGCAGGCGATTCTACCCGAAGCAGCGATATATGTAATTGACGAAGCCCACCAGCTGGAAAACACAGCTACGTCGGTCTTTGAGGAAGAAACCTCCAACTACGCCTTGGAACAGTTACTGGCGGGAGCTGTCTTCAGAGAGTACGTGGACGATGATCGCCTTAACGATCTTGTGATGCAGAACAGGACAGCCTTTGCCGAAGTAGAGAATATGTCGGCAAAAGGCGTATTTCGAATTGATACCGACTTGGCAGAACTGAAAAAGCTGGCTGGTGGTTTGAGCGCATTGCAGGACGAGTTGCGCCAAGCCAACCCTTTTCGTCGTCAAAACGAGGAGGGCCAACCGCCGCTCACTACCCAGGAATCCGAAGCGGAAGCCAACTATGATCTGGCCGTGAAAGGGCTTGGCTCCCTGGCTGGCAAACAACAGGTAGTGGCAAAAAGCTCGAATGACGACCTTACTGTACGCTTCGCCGAACGAATTAGGGGCTCTCGTAATTTAAGGCTTCGTCTCCATGCCGCGCCAATCGATCCGGCCCGAGACCTTTCTCGTCACCTCTTTGATGAGGAGGGGCGCATTGTAATCTGCACGAGCGCCACCCTGGCAACCGAAGGCAGCTTCGAACACTTTAAGGCCAGATGCGGTGTGCTCGGCGATCCGCTGGAGTTGATCGCTGCTCCTGTCTTCGACTATTCAAGACAGGCTTTGTTGTATCAGCCAGCTCTGCCCGCCTTCGACTGGCGAAATAAGGCCCCCTTTTACGATGCCGTCGCGGCTGAGATTGAGCGACTCCTCAATGTGAGCCGGGGAAGGGCTTTGTGTCTCTTTACCAGTTGGATCGGCCTGCAGCAGGTCCATGAGCGGTTGGGCGACGTCGCCTGGCCTCTGCGGGCCCAAGGTCAGCTCCCCCGCAATTTTCTCCTGGACTGGTTTCGCCAGACGCCGCATAGCGTATTGCTGGCGACGAAGTCCTTCTGGGAAGGTGTCGATCTGCCTGGCGACGACTTGAGCCTGGTCGTACTTGACAAACTGCCGTTTCCAACACCGAGCGATCCCCTCCATGAGGCCAGAACCAAGGCACTCGAGGAGATTGAGGAAGGCAGCAGCTTCAGAAAGTACATGATCCCTTTGATGACGCTTTCGTTGAAACAGGGATTCGGCCGCCTGATCCGGAGGACAGCTGACCGGGGCGTAGTAGCCATTCTGGACGAGCGTCTGTCCAGCAGAGGCTATGGCAGGCAAGCGCGCGGCGATTTGCCGTCAGCACAGTTCAGCCGCAGTTTTCGATCGGTATACCAGTTCTATCGGGAGGCACTTTCCAGCCAGGCCGACTTCTCCTTGAGCGTTCTGGCTTGTGAAGCTGAGGGCGCCGAGGACCTGCAGTGGCGTTACCTGTTGACTCGCTTGCAAGATGGCAAGACCGACGAAGAGACCGGGAGTTTGAGCGTAGACGACCACACCGAAGCCGAGATACATGCGGCGGCCACCGGTCTGGGCAATCTGCGCGAGCGCGTGTTGAAAGCAGACCGAAACACATCCAGCTTCGGTGTAGAGCTTCGTTGCAGCACAGAGACAGCGAGCCGGTTGAATTCCGGCTCGCCGCCTGTCAATGTAAGAAAAAGATGGTTTGCGGAGCGCGCAGCTTGGAAGTCATTAGATGTTATTGGCCTCCCCTACAACGAGGGGGAAAGTGGGCTCTACCCCTAATGTCCTTGCAGCCTAATGTCTCGTGCTATAGATCGAGAGCCAGTATCCCCCTGGCATTCCTGCCCGCTTCCATGTCGGCGAACGCCTCGTTGATCTGTTCCAGTCGGTAGGTCTGTGTGATCAATTCGTCCAGCATAAGCTTCCCTTCATCGTAGAGACGAAGGTATTCGGGCATGTCTACACGGGGCTGAGACGTTCCGTAGTAAGAGCCGAGCAAGCTCTTCTCACTCCAAATCAACTCCTGAGGAGGAATCCCCACCGTATCATCATGACGAGCCAGACCAATCGCCACGGCTGTCCCCGCTGGGCGTACCATATCAAAGGCCTGCCTGATCGTCACTGAGCTGCCGATCGCCTCAAATGCATAGTCCACGCCCAGTCCGCCTGTCAGCTCCTTGACCGCCTCGACCGCATCCACATCGGAACCGTTTACCGTATCGGTCGCCCCAAACTGACGTGCGAATTCCAGCTTCTTTTCAACCAGGTCCACGGCAATGATTCGCTCAGCATCGGCAATCTTTGCGCCTTGCACGGCATTCAGACCGACTCCGCCCGCTCCGATCACCGCAACCGTACTCCCAGCCTCAACTTTCGCCGTCCTCAGCACAGCGCCCACACCGGTCGTAACGCCGCAGCCGACAAGAGCGGCCCGATCCAGAGGATAGCCGGGGTCGATCTTGATCAGTGCCTGTTCCGGAACAACCGCCAATTCTGACATGGTTGCGATGCGGGACATCTGCGGTATGTCCTGGCCGCGTCTGTTGTGCAAGCGGCAGGTGTCGTCCAGCAGATAGCCTTTGCGTGCATCGATGCCCCGGCACAAACAGACCCGGCCCGTCTCGCACATCGCGCAGTCTTCACAGTAGGTCACGAACGAAAGAATGACATGGTCGCCAGGCTTGACATAGCTCACATTGGCGCCTATCCGTTCAACGATGCCCGCCCCTTCGTGACCAAGTGCGACCGGTGGGGGGTAGTAGATCGTACCGTTTACAACCGACAGATCGGAATGACATACGCCGCTGGCTCCCATTCGCAACAGGACCTCGTTGTCTTTGGGATCGTCCAGCGTCAGAGTTTCGACCACAACTGGAGCGTCGTGTTCATACACTACCGCTGTTCTTGTCTCCATTCCATTCTCCCTCTGTATAGTTGATTCCGCAATCTCTTCAGCACTACCCCTTCTGAGCCCTTACCTGCCCAGCCGCCTCCAAAAAGTGACTCACGGTCGAGATTCTACCGGGCTCAAGAAGCCCCTCACAGCGCTAATGATCGACTTTGCGGACAAGCCTGTGAGTGGCGCCATGCGTCGGCAGCCGCACTTTCTCGGCTTGATAGCCTCTCGGCTCCACCTCCACCTCCCAGTCATACCCGGACCGATTAATCAGGAAGAGCAGGTTGCCGCGGTCGCTCTCGACCAGCCGGGCCTCTACCAGAGACCGGTACTCGTCAGGCACGCCTTGTATTGTAACATCCGGTGACAGTGTATCAGGAAGCCAGCTCTGTATCAGTCGCCTGAGTCCACGGTGGAGCGAGGAAAAGTAGGAACGGCCAAGGGCGAATGTAGGGATCAAAATGCGGCCATCCGGTCCCGTACTGATCAATGCAGGTTCTCCGCTGTCTCTATATGTGGCAATCGGACGCCCGGTGTAGTTGTCCAGAAGAACCTGATCGTGAAAGGCGTAGCCGCCGAAATTCCCGTCCGCGTCGTTTACGCTCCAGCCTGCAATGAAATAAATTGGGCTGATCCACTCGCGGCAGGTCAATCCCAGCTGCTGGGCAAACTGCTGGCACTCATCAAGACTTGTCATTGGCAGTTCAGCAATGAACCTGCCGCCGCGTTCTGCGTAGCTCCTGAATGCCTTTCCCTCTGCTGCGGAGATCCCCACCGTAAACGGGACAACCACCAGTTCCAGGCCGCAATCGGCGGAGAATTCATGGGGAATGAAGGTAACCTCATAGCCCAGATCCATGAACAGAGCATAGAGGCCGACAACAGTTTCACTGAGTGGCGCCTCGCGGGCGTTGGCAGCCCAGATCATTTCCCGAGTCAGATAGATGCCGACACGGGCCGGGACGGTATCGCCTGCCTCAATCAGGTCTTCATAGCGACGAAGATCCGCGATGACTCTCTTGGTCGCAAGCCGTCTTTCCGTATCGTACTCGTCGGCATCGACCATATGGTTGATCCAAGGTTCCGGCCCTGACATCAAGGGATCCCAGCGATAGAAGTAATGGGCATGGCTCGCGTAACTGAATACCTGGTTGACCTCTGCCTCTATGTTGATGCCCCGCCATAGGATATCAGATCGGAAGGGACCGCCCTGGCATTCGGTCAACCACGCCTGTGAACCGGGAGCCAGAGCCTTGAGAAGGGCGATCCGCGAACCGGCCTCCGCGCCGGTGCGCGGTCCAGATCCCCAATAGTGGCTGGACGAAGCGTAGTCCAACTGCGGAAGTATCCACCAGTCCTGACCGTTGCCCTGGATTCCATATGGGTTCGTATAGTTAAAGCTGGCGCGTACCCCGGGTGCGTGCTTCTTGATGATGCTGATGCCCCCCAGTAGAAACTCATTCAAGTTGCGGGCGATGAATTCCCGCCAGTCACGCCAGAAGCTGCCAGCATCTTTCTCAACCTCCGTCGGTGGCTCCACGTCGGAAAAATCTTCGAAGTCAGTCCCCCAACGCTTGTTCACCTGATCAATCGTGGAGAACCGTTCCGCCAGGTCTTCTTGGTACCGTGCCACAGTATACGGGCTGTAACAGGCGTGATCTCCAGGACCGATACTGGGCTCATTGTGCACATCCCAATCTATGACCGCCGGGTGTGAAGCAAATCGTGTGGCGCTATCAGCCAGCAGTTGGTCCCTTTGCCGCCGGTATTCAGGATGGTTGATGCAGGCCCGCTGCCAGCGGAAATCATGTTCGTGAATGGGATAGGCTACCCCTTGCCTGTCGATGACCTTGGCATCGGGAAACGCCTCTATGAAGCTATTGTGTACGTAGAAGGTTGCGAAGCCGAAGAGGACCCCAAGTTCCAGCTCCTGACAGATGTCAAGAAGGCGGCCCACCTCGTCGAGGCTGCTGTCCAGGCCAATGCGGATGCGGATAGAATCGAAGCCCGTATCCTTGATCATCTCCAGGTCGCGGCGCCAGTCATCTTCCCCCTGTGGCAGCCACTCGGGCCGAGTCGCCATGCCGCCAAAGGGATATTCATAGTGCGTGCCAATCAGGATACCGTCTTTTTGCGCCAATCGAGTCCTCCTGAATGCGGGAACGAAACCAGTCCAGGTGTTCCTCCTGCCACAACATCTGCATGCGGCTCAATTACCCCTTGATGCCTGTGAGGGCGATTCCTTGAATGAAGGTTCTCTGGGTAAAGAAGAAGAGGATGATTACCGGTACTGTCAGCACTGTCGTAACCGCCATCATCCAGCCCCACTGGACACCTACTGTGCTGACAAAAACCTGGATTCCCAGCGAGAGCGTGTACTTGCTGGGATCGTTGAGGTATATGAGCGGTCCGATGAAGTCGTTCCAGCTTCCCAGGAACTGAAAAAGCGCTACCGTAGCCAGAGCCGGCTTGGCCAGAGGAAGTATCACGCGCCACAAAACGCCAAACTCTGAGCAGCCGTCAATAATGGCGGCGTCATCCAGATCTCTGGGCAGACTTAGGAAGAACTGACGCAGCAGGAAAATGAAAAACGGAACGCCAAAAGCATGGGGCACAATCAGCGGCAAAAGCGTATTGACCCAACCAAGGCTCCGGAACATGATGAAGAGAGGTATCATCGTAACCTGGTACGGCAACATCATCGTCGAAAGCATGGCAAAAAATAGAATGTCGCGCCCATGCCAGCGCAGCCGTGAAAAACTGTAGGCCACCAGTGAACTGGAAATCACCGTCAGAAATACTGCGGAAACTGCAATGACCAGCGTATTGCGCAGCTGTTGTAGAAATGGAAAGTACCCCAATGATTCCGGATAGTTCTGCCATCGAAACGGATCGGGAATCCAAACGGGAGGCAGCGTGAATATCTGGTCCAGGTCTTTCAATGAAGTAGAAACCAGCCAGAAGAAGGGCAGGAAGAACAAAAGCCCCACCGTGAAGAGTCCTACATGGCTGGATGCATGGCTCAAAGTCTCGCGTTGCGTCCTCGAGAGGCCGCCAATGCCAGAAGCGCCCACCGGTTGTTGCCGCTTCAGAGTCGTCGTTGTCCTGCCCACGGCCCTACCGCTCCTCCCCTTCGTAGTAAACCAAACGAGCCGAACTACGGAAAATTATCAGCGTCGTCCCCATTACGACAAGGAACAAGATCCAGGCCATGGCCGAAGCATAGGGCATCTGAAAAAACTCAAAAGCGTTTTGGTAGAGGTAGTATGCGTAGAACAGGGTCGTGTCCAGCGGCCCGCCCCTTGTCATGATGAAGGCCTGGGCGAAAATCTGAAAACCGCTGATGACGCCCATGATTACATTGAAAAAGATGACCGGGGACAGCATCGGCAACGTAACGTTTCTGATCCTCTGCAACGCGCCTGCGCCGTCGATCATCGCCGCATCGAAGAGATGCTGGGGAATGTCCTGCAGCCCGGCCAGAAAGATTACCAGAGTTCCCCCGATCGTCCACACGCCCATCAAAATCAACGAAGGCTTTGACAGGACTGGGTCGGTCAGCCATCCCGGACCGTGGACGTCAATGACGCTTAGCGCGGAGTTGATCAGACCGAATTCAGGGTTGAACACCCACATCCAAAGCACGGAAGTGGCGACAATCGGGACAATCGTCGGAATATAGTAGACGGTCCTGTAAACAGAGACCCCGCGCAGATTCTGATTGAGCAGGAGACCGAGAATGATGGCCAAGGCGATGTGGAATGTGACGCCGAAGACGACCATGTACATCGTGTTATAGAGTGAAACCCAAAAGAGGTCGTCATTCACTAACTTGATATAGTTGCTTAACCCGACCCAATGCAGCGGCTGTCCAAACGTCGTAAACACGTTCAGGCTGTAGTAGAACGAGTAGGCGACCGGGAAAACCGTAAAACTCATGAATCCGATAATCCACGGCAGCGCAAACAGCACGCCAACCCGCAAGCGACGGAGCTCTTGCCGCGTCAATCCAAATATCATGACCGCCTTCTCCCGTCTCCCGGCGGGCTGACAGGTCAACCCGCCGGGTTTTCGTGCCGGGGAACGTCTCTATCAGCCAACCTGCTCGCGGAAGTCAGTCAACTCCTGCTGCAGCTTGGCTGTCATATCGTCCAGACCTTGCTGGGGTTCGATCTGGCCATGAATGACCTCGTCCTGGAGGCGCCGAATTTCGGACTTGTACTGCTCCAAAACCGGGATTCGCGGCCAGGCGCGGCCGCCCGCCGACTCGGTCAACTCGACATATAGCTCGTTGAAGGGCAGCGAATTGAGAAACTCTGGATCGCGGGCCGCTTCGTTCAACGGAGGCACGTCTCCAACCAGATTGCCGAACTCAATCTGCTGCTGCTTGCCGGCCATGAAGTGGGCCAACTGCCAGCCGCCATCCGGATTCTTGGCGCCATTGGGAACGTTGAACATCGCCCCGATCTCAACCAGACTGGTTGGTTCGCCGTATCCCGGGCCATACGGGGACTTGAATACCGAATAGTCAAGGTCGGGTGCATAGCGCGGGATCCAACTCCGCTTCCAGCTGCCGTCGATCTGAAGGACGATCTTGTCTACGTACCACGGATCTTCGGTCAGTGAACTGCGGTTGCCGAACCCCGAGACGTAACGATCGATCTTTTCGATGTCATACTTGTCGGCGTACGACTTGAACCATTCGAGTGTGTAGAGCAAGGCCTCTTCGGAACCGGCCGTGATCGTGTCAGTATCCTCATCGTAGAACTGAGCGCCGTTGGCCCAGCCCCAGTGCCAGAGGCTGCCCGATCGTAACCACGGAAGAAAGCCCAACCGGGTGATGTTGCCATCGTCATCGTGTGTGGTCAACGCCTCAGCCATCAAGTCCAGGTCAGCAAAGGATTCGGGTGGGCTGTCGGGGCTGAATCCGCCCTCTTCCAGGAGCGTGTCGTTGCTGTGCAGTGCAAAAACGTTGAGAGTGTGGCCGGTGCCCCAGAGGTGGCCTTCGGACCAGAGGGCATCCCACGCCGGCTTGGACCAGCCTGCCCCGTCAAAGCCGTCACGTTCTGCATAGTCCTCCAGCGGGAGCAGAAGCCCGCGGGGTCCCCACGTATAGGCCTGAGACCAAAGCGATACCATGTCGGGCGGGTTGCCGCCCTGGATCGCGACCTGCGCTTTCTGGGTAACATTGCCCCAGCCAATCGACATGAAAATCGCGTTTTCGCCGGTCTGCTCGTTAAAGCGCTCGACCTGATTCTGGGCCTGCGCCGCCTCCTGCAGGCCAAACATCGACCAATAGATAATTGGGAGGTTTTCCTGCGCAGGCGCAGCCGCTTCTTCTGCGGCCGGCATAGCTCCTTCCGGCACGACACATGCAGCTAGCGCGGCGCCTCCCGCGCCAACCGCCATGGCGTGCAAGAAGCTGCGGCGACTCATCTTCTGGTTAGTGTTTCGCGTGTCTGACATGTTCCCCCCTTTGCAGTTGGGTTGGGCCGCGTCGCACGACGGCTCACTGCCTGCCAAGGCGCACGGCCTTACTTCCGATTTGACGGCAAAAAGTCTGCGCCAATTGCACCAAACTTACGTTCTAAAGGTTCCTTCTACCCTCCTTTCCCACGCTGTGCTGTTTCGCCCAGGATGCGTACCTTGTCGCATGGTCTAATGGCACTGGATGGCGCCAGCGGCCGGCCGCCATACCCGGCCTGTAGCCGGCAGATACCAGTCTGCCGGCATAGGTTACCACTCCCAGTGTGAAACCTTGTTGTCCTGGTCAACTATGAAAATGTAGGGCTTCATCGAGCCGTCATGGCGGTCCGGATAATAGGTGTGCACATGGAGTACCTGCTCAGCGGACAAATAGCTGATCACTACCGGCGCGCCCGAAATCGAGTTTGTCCCTTCGTAAAGGACGGTGTTGCCTGCATCCTGTGAGTGCGTTTCGACCACCTCTCGCACCGTCGGGAGTACCGGTCCTGTTGCAACACCGCCGTCACCGATGAAGTGCAAATTGAGGGCGCCGTCTCCGCCAATAGTGATGTTTATCGGCGTGGCTTCGTGTCTGATCAGACAGGTTGCGCAATCAAGAACTGCAAAGACCGTGATGTAAACGGCAGCGTGAGAGGTCCGCCCGCTATTGTCCGAGACCAGGTAGTAAAAGTTGTCTTCGCCTACAAAGTTCGTGTTGGGACTGTAGTTGAAGGAAAGTATTTTTGTGAACGCATTGCTAGTGAAGGTATTTATCCTTCCAAACTCCGGACCGGTGAAATCAAAGCTGCCAAACTCAGGGAGCGTATCATTGCCCAGAACCTCAATGTCCACACTGCCATTCTTGGGGACGGATACGTAGTCGTCTACCAGGATATTCGGGGAAGGAGGAGATTGGGCAAAACCAGGTTTGTCAGCGAAGGCCAAAATTGTCAGGGCCAGGAGGAGCGCCAAGCCTATGGTCCGGAACAGACGTGAGTAGAATTGGTTCGGATTCTCTAGTCGAGTGTTTAATCTGCCGTAGAAACAGGTATGCATGAGAGATTCTTTCATGAATGGCTGACTGTCTGTGAACCAGGTTCAATTAGACGTCAAAGGAATAGGAATGGGCTGTCTTTGCCGTTTGGCGCCTTAAGGCGCTTGGCCAGCCTACATGAATTGACGCAATGAAACAGAGATATGTTCCGCGATTCAATTCAATGAGGCACGACTGGGCGAAATCACTCTCGCAATTTCTTTTTTTGCACGCAAACGTCTCGGTTCTCCTGCTCCAACCGCTTGTTTAAACTGGCGATGCGATTGAATCGAGAAGCTTTCCGTTTAGGGCGGGTATTGCAGGAGGAAGGAAAAGAAATCGAAGCAGTTGCTCTCCAAAGCACTGGGTTTGGAGTCCTTCGCAAGCACTGAAAATAACCATTTCTCGCGGAGGCTAGAGGGCATGGTAGCGCAAAGCATGAGGCAAGTCAAGAGGTGGAAAAATAGGGTGCAGTCCAGATTGGGGGTGAATTCTCATATATTTCTTGTTGCAACCAGGCCAAGGTCAGTCTCAGTTACGCTGTCCAGCGTTACAGACGGTTTCACTCACTCCTCTCTACTCTTCACTCTCTCCTCGCATTTGGGCGGTCGGGCCTTCGGCCCTCCCTTGTGCGGGGGGACTCCCCCCGCAACGCCCCCCATCGTATGCCCGACCGTCGTGGACAATTGGAACGGTTGAGACAGCGACAGGTGTTCGAACCCCCGCGCCACCACTGTAGGGGCAGGCCTTGTGTCTGCCCGATGCCTCCCAAGAAATGGACGGCAAACGATTCCAGCCACCGCTGTCATGAATATCCCACCTGACCATTTCCACCCCAAAATATGAACTGCATCCAAAAAGTATCCGTTGCGGTAGGCAGGAACTGTATGGCAGAGGCCTTTGTCGGCTTAGGTTCTCTCTCTCCCCAATGTCCATGCAACCCGAGAAAGACATTGAAATCTCCTCCCGAAATGATACGGCGCTGCCATACGAGAACCCGATCCGGGGCATATAATGGCCCAAACAGTCCACGCCACGATACCCTCATAATAGTTTTTTATGAATTTGTTCATAAAAATGTTTGACACTGCCCCCTCTTTCTGGTAAAATAGAGGTCAACCTGCTCAGTATGTTTCATGGAGTACATTTGTGCAGACCGTTCGCAATCGCATCTTGGAAATACTCAAACAGGACGGCCAGGCCTCGGTCGGTGCGCTGGCTGATCAGTTGGACATGGCTCCGATATCAGTAAGGTATCATCTGGACATCTTGCTTTCGGACAATCTGATCACGGTTTCCAAGGACAAGGGCCGCCGTAAGGTCGGCCGTCCCCAGCAGATTTACTCCTTAACTGCCAATGCCGACGCCCACTTTCCCGACAATTTCGCCTTGCTAACGGCCGGCGTCGTACGTCAGATGAAACAGATGCTCCCTCCTGACAAGATTGACGGCTGCTTTCGAAAGTTGGCGCAGGAGATGGCCCAGCCCGTTACGCTCAACTGCCCAGCCGATGAGAGGCTGGATAAGCGCATGGATAGAGTGGTTGCCTTCCTCAACGAAAGAGGGTACCTTGCGCAGTGGGAGCCTGATGCCGGTCTGCTGCATACACACAACTGTCCCTACACCGGGGTAGCCGCGGAGCACAAGGAGCTCTGCTGCATGGATTTGGCGCTCATGGAGTCGCTTAGCGGACAGAGCTGCGAGCTTGTTCAGGCCATTGCTGACGGTCAATGCAACTGCAGTTTTCGCGTGCAGGTTGACACCGGGGAACGCACGCCCAATACTCAGAATGTTGAACTGGTTTTCTGAGAAGGAAAACCGCCCCCATTGGGAATCTGTAAGTATGCCGACCACAGTACGCAATCCGAAACTGCAGGAGTTGCCACTCACTGAAGCGGTGGTGACCGAGCAGAACGGGCAAAAGCATCGAACGAAGTATGGCAGCGTGACCTTGTCGCCTCCGCCAGAGGCGGGGGCGCTGGCCGCGATGACCGAGCCAACCCACGACAGCTACGGCCGCCGAGTCCGCTACCTGCGCATCAGTCTTACCGACGCCTGCAATCTTCGCTGCGTCTACTGTATGCCTGAACACATGCAGTTCCGCCCGCGCCACGAACTGATGTCAGACGACGAGATCATCTTCCTGGTCAATGTCGCCGCCAGTCTCGGCGTGGACAAGATTCGCCTGACGGGTGGCGAGCCGACAATTCGTCCTGGAGTGGTGGACCTGGTACACCGGATTTCCAGCGTACCGGGTATCCGCGACGTGGCCATGACGACTAATGCGATGCTCCTGGATCAGTTGGCGCAGCCTCTGGCCGACGCCGGGCTGAGTAGGGTGAACATCAGCATCGATACGATCGATCCTGATCGCTTCCGACGCATTACCCGCTGGGGCGACATTGAAGACGTATGGCGCGGAATCGATGCTGCCGAAAGAGCTGCTTTGCGCCCAATCAAATTGAACTGTGTAGTCACCCGGGGATTCAACGAAGAAGACGTCATCGATCTGGCCGGCCTGACTATGGAAAACGATTGGGAAGTCCGCTTCATAGAAATGATGCCGTTTGGGGAAGTCAGCGACTTTCAGTTGAGTCACGTAGTCTCGTTCCGAGAGATCCGACAGAATGTCGAGTCGGTTTTCGGCGCGCTTGAAGAGGCAAGCTACGACTTCGTCGATCCCAGCCGCCCATTTCGTATCCCAGGCGCTGCCGGCACGCTCGGCTTCATCAGCAGCGTTACCGAACCATTCTGCCAGGGGTGCGGTCGAGTACGCCTGACAGCAGACGGCAAACTGCGGCTCTGTCTCCTCCGTGATGACGAGGTTGACCTGCTTTCGCCTTTGCGCGGAGGTGCTGATTTCGATAAGATACGAGCGCTAATGAAAGATGGCGCATTCCATAAGCCGTGGGGCCATGGACTGGATTCAGGCGTCTTCGCCGAAAACCGGGCCATGAACCAGATCGGAGGCTGAATTTCAGGAGAATGGGGCTGGGGAAGGCCCCCCGGTATCTGAGGAGTGAGGGCAGTCTTGCCCAGGGTCAATGCTTGGTCGCTAAGACCTGTGTTACTGTCGAATTGCAGATTACGAATTCAAGTCAAATTCATCCATACATTTGAGGAGACTCCGATGGACATTACTCTGACCGACACTGCGACAAAGACTATCACAATTACCGAAATGGCTGCCGAGAAGCTGGGTGGTATCCTCGATCAGAAGGGGCTTCGGGAGTCGCACGCGCTGCGCGTCTTTGTAAAGGGCGGCGGTTGTGGAGGAATGCAGTACGGCATGACCTTCGACGACGACATCCAGGAAGCCGACCAGGTCTTTGAGCAGTTTGGCCTGCGCGTCGTTGTCGATCCGACCAGCTTCTTCTATGTTGGCGGCTCCAGCATCGACTACATCGACAATCTGATGGGCGGCGGATTCCACATCGAGAATCCCAATGCAGTCAGTTCGTGCGGGTGCGGAAGCAGCTTCCGTACTAACGGCGCTCCCCAAGGCGCGGCCGCCGGCGCGGGCTGCGGAAGCGGCTGCGGGCACTAGTCGGTTCTCGATAATTTGAGTCGGCAGAGGCAAATAAGAGTCCAGCAGCTATCAGGTTGGTCGTTTCAGGAACTGACGGCCAACCTGATAGCCAGACCTATGCGCTGTCCGAGTTGGAGTGATATGCAGGCCCGCTATTACACACTGAATGAAGCAAGAGCTGCGCTTCCCGTCGTCAAGGCGCTGATGTCACAAGTACAGGAGGCCCGCACTGAGATCCTCCGCCTGCGACCGGAAATCTGGCCTGTACTGCAAAAGGCGGCCCAAAACGGAGGCAACGCCGCGGCCGGATCCGTTTACTCCCAGTTCGACAAACTGGAGACGGGTGTCAAGGGGATCCTGAAGATGGGAATCCTTGTTAAGGACATAGACACGGGCCTCATTGACTTTCTGTCGATTCGTAACGGACGTGAAGTCTATCTCTGCTGGAAACATGGTGAAGAGGATCTCGCATTTTGGCACGATGTCGACGCCGGATTCGGAGGACGTCAACCAATCGATCCCGAGGACTTCTGAATTCACTCCGGGTGATTCCTCTTTTCCTATCCCACATCACTTGCCACCTGAAACCAGAAAACTCGAGTTAATGCGATGCCCAACCCGTATGGCGCTCCGGAAATCAGCGTGCACGATGTAGTTACAAAACAGCATAATGATATTGAATTCCTGCTGATTGACGTACGTGAACCGAATGAACTTGAACTGGCCAGTTTACCTGATGGAGAATTCATCAACTTGCCGTTGAGCGAACTACGCGAGCGGCGTCTCGATGCCTTACCGCAGGATCTTCACCAGAACAAGGAAGCAGAAGTCGTCCTCTTCTGCCACAAGGGACTGCGCAGCGCTCAGGTGACGGTCTTTCTGCGCCAGCAGGGCTGGACCAATGCGGTTAGTATGGCCGGAGGCATCGATGCCTGGGCCGATGAGATCGATGAGTCGGTCGGCAAATATGCCAGTTTGTGAGGACTCTGCCCTTAGAGTCAATGAAGGTGCGGAAGGCCTGCTTTCCATTCAAATGACAGGCGCCCACAATGCAATGACGGCTTCAATCCGGGATGAACGGGCTGCTGCTACTTTTGCTTTGCAGTGAGCAAGCAATTCCAGAAAGATCTGAGGCTGTTCGGGTCGAAAGTTGGAGGAGCAACCGTTGAAGTTGAACTGGCCAGGTAACGGAAAGCGCGAGAACGATATCGTCTGGATCGATTTGGGCGATCTGGGTGATCTGGTCTATCCGCAAGGTCCCCACGAACAATGGCAGGACCACGGGCTTGGGCTTCTGCGCACCATATTGCACCAGAACGGTGTAAAAACCGATGTCGTGTCCACGCGTGCCGTCACCTCATGGGAACAGCTCGCGCCGAAACTTCGCGGCTACAAGATGGCACTCATGAACGTGCGCAGCTACACCTTTCCCGTGGCCCTGAAAGCTGCTCAGATCTTTAAAGAGATCAATCCCGACGGCCTGGTTCTGGCCGGCGGCATGCATGCAACCGTCGCGCCGGAAGAAATGGCCGAGGCCGATGCCTTTGACAAGATCTGCCAGGGCGCCGGTGAAGAGATAATTCTCGATCTGGTGCGGGACCCAGAGAGCTTTCCTAGAGTGTTCCTGGGAAAGGGGTCGCGTTCGATGGCCGACTGGCCGGAGATTGATCGGGAGTTGTGGCCTAAGCCCGCCAACTGGAAAGAGGCGCTCGCCAATGCTCGCCCTCGACGGGCTGTGCGTGCCATGAAGTTGGAGAAGAATTTCAACTGGCCGATGGAGCCAGAGTGCGGCTGGGGACCTTCACCCGTTGCCACCATCATCACGAGCAGGGTCTGCCCTTGGCAGTGCGTGTTCTGCAACGAGGCTTCCTATATCCCCAACATGGGACGTCGCCCCGTTCGCATGGTGATCGATGAACTCAACGCGCTCGACGAGAAATACGGTGTAGGCTCAGTTGTAATCCACGATTCCATGTTCTTCCAGAATCCCAAATGGCTGCAGGAGTGGATCGAAGAATACCCCCGTCGCGCCAACAAACTGTGGCCCTACTGGGCAGCCGGCCGCGCCGACACCGTGCGCCAGTGGCCTGAACTCTTCACCGCGCTGGTGAGGGAAACAAATTGGAACCTGATTTCAATCGGCTTTGAGTCGGGCAGTGACCGCATTCTTAAGCTGCTCAACAAGGAATGCACTGAGGAGGACAACAACTTCGCCATCGATCTCGTCAACCGCATAGGTGATGAAATGGTCGCGGAAGGAAAGGAGCCGCCCGTCTTCTGGTCAAACATCATGCTCGGTATTCCGGGTGAAACCGACGAAGACGCCTTCAAGACGATGCGCATGCTCAAACGAATGAAGCGTGTGTTCCCGTCCATCTCCTACTACGCGCCCTATCCCGGATCCGCACTGGGTTTTCAGCTGATCGCCGAAGGCAAGAGCCTGATGAGCAAAGACAACTATCACCGCTTCCCGGATGATGAGAAGGTGAAGGGCGTCAACTACGGCTTCTACCGGGAACTGCTGGCAGGCAAATACGACGCGGAAGTGAATCGCGGCCTGTCTGAGGAGCAGCAGCAGCGGGGTTATGACGGCATGTACCAGCAGGCGCTGGTCAAGGCCTGACCGATGAGCAGCTTTTCCAATCCCCACTACATGTATCTGTTTGACATGAAGAACGGCAAGAAAAAACTTGCCTACGGCCAGAGCCCGGAGGATGCTCTCGATATCCTGCGCCTGCGCCTGTCAGACGAGGAGATGTCCCAGATCAGAGCGGACCAGTACGTGAAGATCAGCCAGCGCAAACTGCAAGAACACGCTCACGAACTGGGATGATGCTCCGCTCCACCGCCTCGAAGTTGTGCCAGCGACTGTTGGCAGTCCATTGGCGGTTTGGGCATACCTCCCTTCAGAGAAGATTCACCCCAACACAGAAGAGAATCCTGCGGGCTTTAATGGACGGCGCCACGCTGAAGTCCCACCGCTATCTCGACGGCGAAAAGGAGTATCGCCTCCATCCACTCAGCGGCGAGTCGACTCGTGTCTCTGAGCAGGACGTGCATGGGCTTGACGATATGGGGCTTTTGTCCAGCAATCACAAATTTCCGGCGACCACTCTTTTCCTTTCCCAGCGTGGGCGCAGAACGGCAGTGGATTCGCAGAGAGATACCGGTATGTCTCCCTCTCACAGGATTCCCGCCTCAAACCTGGAAGAGTAGAGCGGCAGACCACCCATACTTGAGAAAAGCGCTTCTTTGTCAATCCTGATCGGTTTCACCTTCACCCGGTAGGGTGATGCCAAGCTCCTCGGGCGTGGTTGCTCCGAAAGGGTTGTCAAACTCCACCTTAGGGAAGGATAAAACTGCTGCCTCAACAGGCTCCTCTGGGCCCAGTTCAGACAGCTCGCGATGGATCTGCTCAGCCGTCGCGCGAAATTCGCCTACGCTGATCCCCTGGCATACATCTGCCAGGCCGCGCAGCTTCGGCAGGCCGCGACGAAACATCTTGAGAGCGCCGCGCCGGTTTCCCCGTTGCATCTGAAGGAATGCCACCCCAACTTGCAGGATGCCCTGATACATATCGCGAACCGCACGCGTTTCCTCGTTCCAGGCCAGCTCCAAGTATTCGTGCTGTTCGAAATACTGCCCCTCGTTAAAGGCAAGTAAACCTGCAACCGCAGCGCGGCTGGGCGGATCGGCACAGCCATCCGGATAGCGAACGGGCGGGTGAACGTGTTGGTCAACCACCTCGACCAACTCCTCCATCATTTTGCTGCGCGCCCAGGCATGGTCGGCCCCCGCTTTGCGGGCTCGTTGGAGCGTTTCCACGTCAACGTGGCTGCCGAACGCATAGATCGGAACCAGGCGCGTATGCGGCTTCAACTTGCACTGGCGGACTGCCGCTTCCCAGTCTCCAGGCGTTTTCAAATCAAGCAAAGCCAGTACAGGGAAGGTCCGCGCCACCGCTTCCACAAGCTGATCCGCTTCTTCTATGGTAACTGGGTCCCCACCGGCTGCCTGTACAACGTCCTCCAACCTGACCGAAAAAAATAGGTCCGGCTCAACTATCACTACTGCGGGTCGGTACTGGCCGTTCTTGGCCATCTGGTCCTCCATTCTCCAAGCTTTACTTGCGGTCCTTTTCGCAACAGACCGGACAACAAGAACATGGCGAAAGCTGCAACTGCGCCGGGGCCCGATTCTACCGCCTTTTGCCCACTTTGAGCTAAACCCGCCATGGGCCAAAATCGAGCGCCTGCACTTGCTTCTTCATTGCCGAAACACGTGCCCCCTCTGGTATACTGATGCCAAATCTAGCGGCTGCCGAAGGGAGACCCATGGAAGATCAGAAAGGCGGCGCCGAGCAGGCTGCCGAACTCTCATTTGAAGAAAGCTATGCCCGGCTGTTAACTATTCTGGAACAGCTTGAAGCCGCCGACCTGCATCTCGCCGATTCTCTCGACCTGTATGAAGCAGGTGTGAAACTCGCCGCCCGTTGCGGCGTTCTTCTCGAAGAGGCCGAACTACGAGTAAGGAAGTGGGAGCCCGACGGAACCTTTACCGAGTTGGGCGACACTTCGGACCCGTAAACAGATGCAGCTACTGGGTAACAGTTCGATCATCTGGCTTCCGTTGACTGCCGGCCTGCTCATACAGCTCTACAAGTTTCTATTTGAATGGATTCTGCGGCGAGACTTCGACCTGCGCGTGCTGGCTCGCGCCGGGGGTATGCCCAGCAGCCATGCGGCCATGGTCTGTAGCCTTGTTTCTGCCATCGGCTATCGATCCGGGCCCCGCAGTGATGTCTTCGCCTTAGCCGCTATATTCGCCCTGGTCGTCATGTACGACGCCACCGGCGTGCGGCAAGCCGCCGGCAAGCAGGCGAAGGTCCTGAATCAGATCCTGCGCGAGCTCTTCACGGGTCAGCCTGTCAGCGAGGAGGAGCTCAAGGAACTGATCGGACATTCGCCAACCGAGGTGTACGTCGGCGCGCTGATCGGCGTACTGTACACACTCTTGTGGTTTCAGTTTGCCTCCTGACCAAGCCCTGGACTGTTGGACGGAATATCTCAACCTGGGGGCACAAGTTACACCGCCTTTGACTTCTCACCAATTCACTCTTCGCCACCCGAGTTGGGGGCAGTTCCTGTGCTTCCCTCTCCTCACTTCTCTCCACTCGCGTCCTCTATACGATGCCCCAGCCCTTGACCACACTATAGGCTAGGCGGACTCTCCCAGTCTGGCAAGCAGCTTGCAGTAGGCAACCTGGCCTTTGCGGAAACTGGCCAGTCGAAAGAACTCGTCTGGCGCGTGAATGTTCTCGTCTTCCAACCCAAAACCAAAGCTGATCGTATCCGCCCCAAGTTGCTCCTGAAAGAGGCCGGTGATAGGGATGCTGCCACCGCTACGGGTCTGGAAGGGTTCACGGCCGTACATCTCCTTATGTACGTCGGCCGCAGCCCTGTTGCCCCAATGGTCCGCCGAAATACTGTATGGCCGCCCGAGAATCGACAGAGGCGTCACCTCTACTGTCACCCCTTGCGGCGCATTCTGTTCAATATGTTCTTCCAGCAACCCGATGATGCGGGCAGGATCCTGGGCGGCCACGAGGCGGCAGGTGATCTTTGCGTGCGCTGAGTTGGGAAGGACCGTCTTGATTCCCTCCTCTTGGAATCCTCCCCAGATGCCGTTCATCTCCAGCGTCGGTCGTATCCAACCTCGTTCACGGTTCGTATATCCTGGCTCGCCAAACTCTTCATCCAGGCCTAAGCCCTTCAGATAGTCGTCTCCTTCGAAAGGGACTCGGGCAATCGCGGCGCGCTCTTCGGCAGTCAGCTCTACCACGTCATCATAGAAGCCCTCTACGGCAATCGAGCCGTCGGCCCTGCGCAGCGACCCCAGAATCTGTGTCAGCGCGTGTATCGGGTTCTGGATGCGACCCCCATGTAGTCCGGAATGGAGATCGGTGGTTGCCCCGTGGACATCGATCTGTAAGCCGCACACGCCCCGCAGTGACATGAGCAGGATCGGCTCGGTCTCACTGAACTGCCCGCCATCCGCGCTAACGGCCAGGTCACAGGCAAAGCGCTCCCGGTGCGGCGGCATGAAGTCGGGAATCTGCGGACTGCCGATCTCCTCCTGGCCCTCGAAACAGAACTTCAGATTGACCGGCGCGCCGCCTTCACCTTGCAACAGAGCCTCCACTGCGAGGATCGGCGCCAGCATGTTTCCTTTGTCGTCCGATGCGCCGCGAGCATAGACGCGGTCCCCGATTACGGTCGGCTCGAAAGGCGGATTTGTCCACAACTCAACCGGGTCAACCGGTTGCACGTCAAAGTGGCCGTAGATCAGCACCGTCGGCCTGCCCGGCGCGTGCAGCCAGTCCCCGTAAACTACCGGGTGGCCGCCCGTAGGCAGCATCTCTACGTTTTCTACTCCGGCGGCGGTCAATCTCTGGGCGACCCAGTGGCCGGCGCGCGCTACGTCTTCGGCGCGCTCGGGCAGCGCTGAAATGCTGGGAATACGCAGGAATTCAAGCAACTCTTCGAGAAATCGGTCCTGGTGCGACTCAAGATAACTTTCGTAGGCTGCCATGCTCTACTCCCCTTCATGTTGAGAAAAGTTCCAGCTATTCGGCGCATTCTACTGTAGTGCCGCGCCGATGGTCAAGAGTAAGACCCATTCTCAGAGTGTATCCCGAAATATTGTATTGATTCCTGGCGCCCTCTTGCGCTGGCCAGAAAACCGGCAACGTTTCAGCCACAATCATCTCGCGACTCTCATAGAAGTGACCCAGGGTGTTCCTCTCTCCTCTCTACTCTTCACTCTCTCCTGCTTTTGGGCGGTCGGGCCTTCGGCCCTCCCTTGTGCGGGGGGACTCCCCCCGCAACGCCCCCCATCGTATGCCCGACCGTCGTGGACAATTGGAACGGTTGAGACAGCGACCGGTCTTCCAACCCCCGCGCCACCACCGTAGGGGCAAGTCCTGTGCCTGTCCAATGCCTCCCAATAAATAAATGACAAATAATTCCTTCCACCACTGTCACGAATCCCCCACCTGGCCATCTCCTCACCAAATATGAACTGCGCCCACCCAAATTTGGTTCGAAGTCAGCCAAAATACCTGAGATTCCCCGTTCGAAGCTACGTTCCAGGCCAGGCAGGCAAGAATAACCTATACTCAAGGGAGCTCTCAAGGCGGCCCGACTTTCTGACCCGCCGTCAACGGTTGGCTGGGAATCAAATGCACAATCGCTTTGTCCCTGAAAGTCTCTGGGGTAGAATTCTGCCCCAAGCAATAGTATTTCCTTCCACGTCACCACAGGTTTCCAAATGATTAAGCCGCAGGACTGCAATTCAATCAGTGAGGTTCGGGCAGAGATTGACGAACTCGATCGTTCTCTGATCTCCATCATCAGTCGACGTCAGGAGTATGTCCATGCTGCGGCAAGTTTCAAACAAAACGAAGAACAGGTACATGCCCACGAGCGCCAGCGCAGCATGCTGGCGGCCCGCAGGCATTGGGCAGAGACCGCAGGCATAGACCCCGACCTGATCGAGGCCATATTTCGTACGATGGTCGAACACTTCATCAAGGCAGAAATGACCGTCTTTTCAGAAAACTGGCGGGACGGCGCGGTGGGCAAATCCTCTCCGACTTTGACAAAGGGAGCCGGCGATGAGGGCTCCAAAAGCGTGGGCACGGGAAGGTCATGTTTTCGTGAGTAGCGGCCCTGGTTCCAGGGACTGGCGTGCCACCGTCCGCGTGGCACTTGTCCACGACTGGCTCAATCAGATGGGAGGAGCCGAAAACGTCCTGGAAGAGTTCGTCGACCTCTTTCCAGGCGCCCCCGTCTACACCAGTATGTACGGGCCCGACAAGATGCCCGAAACGTACAAAGACTGGACGATCCGTACTACCTTCATGCAGCGCCTCCCATTAGTGACCGAACACCACCAAGCCTTTCTGCCGCTCTATCCCTGGGCGTTTCAACGCACCGATCTGAGCGGGTTCGATCTGATACTCAGCAACAAGAGCGGCTTCTGCCACGGAGTCCGGTCACGCAACGGCCAGCGCAAAGCCCTGCACGTCTGCTACTGCCTCACACCAACTCGGTTTTTGTGGCTATACGATCAGTACCGCCAGCGCGAACAGATAGGCGGACTGCTCGACCTCGGGCTGAGGCCGCTGCTTGCACTGCTGCGGCGTTGGGACTATGCCGCTGCTCAGAAAGTTGATCATTTCATCGCCATCAGCACCGCTGTCCAGGAGCGCATCTGCACAATCTACGGTCGCGACAGTGTCGTCGTCCACCCTCCCGTCGATACGCAACGATTCTCGCCTGACCCAGCTGTTAGGGTGGGCGATTACTACCTGGTCGTCAGCCGCCTGATTCCTTATAAGCGTATAGACTTGGCCGTAAGAGCCTTTCGAGAGCTGCCGCACGAACGGCTCATCGTTGTCGGCAGCGGCCGCGCCAGGCAAGCGCTCGAGGAAATGGCCGGTCCCAATGTCTCCTTCCTCGGCTGGCAGCCCGGCGAACGCATTCTGGAACTGATGCGGGGCTGCAAGGCGTTCCTCTTCCCCGGACTGGAGGACTTCGGAATAACGCCGGTCGAAGCGATGAGCACCGGCCGCCCAGTAATTGCCTTTCGCGGAGGCGGCGCGCTGGATACGGTCATTCCCGGCGAGACCGGCGAGTTCTTCGATCTGCAAACGCCCGAACAGTTACAGCAGACCCTGGCGGAATTCGACCCCCGCGCCTACGACCCGTCCAGATGCCGCGCGCAGGCTGAGCGCTTCAGCCGGGAGGCGTTCCGCCTGTGTCTGCTCGAAAACCTGGAAGTGTTTGTGTCACAGTACCCTCTTGATTCTGCCCAGTAGGAGACGCTCAGTAAGGACACTCATGCCCCCTGCAACTGAAAACTCAGACAGCCTGGCAGCCGACGATGAAACGCTTAGCGAGTCCACCGCCCGCCGGCTCTATACTAGTGGCGACGCTGCCCACGACTTTGACCACGTCTTGCGAGTAACACATCTGGGAATGCGCATCGCACAGGCCGAAGGCGCCGACATCGCGGTCGTGCGCGCTGCCGCGCTTCTTCACGATGTGCCTGTTTCGGGAACCGGTCGAGGCAACCATCACTTCGCCGCGGCCGAATTCGCCGCTGACCATTTGCGCGCTGAAGACTGGGACGCAGCACGCATCGAGAACGTCGTCCACTGCATCCGGGCCCACCGCTTCCGTGACCGGTCAATTCAGCCGCAAACATTGGAGGCGAAGTGTCTCTACGACGCCGACAAGCTGGACAGTATAGGTGCAATCGGTGTGGCCCGAGCCTTCTCCCATACAGGTAGCCATAACACTCGGATCTGGACCCAGCCCGTGGATGAAGCCCCACCCGAGGATGCTCAACCGAACGGGTCCGACTACACGCCCGTGCACGAATACGTTTACAAGCTGCGCCATGTTCTGTCCACGCTCCACACCGCCGCGGCGCAGGAGATCGGCGCGCAGCGCCACCAATTCATGGCACGCTTCTACGAGCAGCTTGACGCCGAGATGTCAGGCAATCGCTGACTACGCATAGCCTAACTGAGGCTCCGAGCCCCCTGTTAATATGTCGATGCTCCCTTCGCTCCAAGAGGGGCGCTGCAGAAGGTCCTGAACCTGTAAATTTTCGGCATCTGTGTTAGGCTACCCCGGTTGGCAGAACCGTCTCCGCACTGCGAAGGTGAAGCAATGACTCCGACACACAATTCCCAGGCTTCGTCTCAACTGCCCTTCGATGAGGTCGCCCGCCTGCCCCTTCCCGGCGACAACGTGGCCATCGCCACGCGTAGACTGGAAGCGGGAACCCGGATCGTCTTCGGCGAATCAGTCCTGACATTGGACTATACCACGATGGAAGGTCATCGTTTCGCCGTGGCCCCGATCCCGAAGGGAGGCCCTCTACTCTCATGGGAGCTGCCCTTTGGCTTGGCGACTCGGGAGATTGCTCCGGGGGAATACATTCGCAACGCAGAGATGCTCGATGCACTAGGTGTACGCGCCCTTGACTTTGAACTACCGGGTGAGCCGAATTTCGCCGATCACGTTCAGGCATACGAACTTGACGAGGCTTGTTTCCAGCCTGGCCAGCAGGTTCCCCGATATAGCGAAGAACGCTACTTCGAAGGCTATGCCCGTCCCGGCGGCAGGGGCGTGGGTACCCGCAATACGATCATTCTGCTGGGAACCTCCTCTCGCACAGGAGGCTTCGTCAGGCAGCTGGAGTCCCGATTCGCCGGCGCCGCCGACCGGTATAGCAACATTGACGGCATTGTTGCCGTTTCCCATACCGAGGGCGGCCACGACAACCCCAACAACACGGATACCACCCTCCGTACGCTGGCCGGCTTTTTCAACCACCCCAATGTCGGGGCAGTCCTGTGCGTGGACTACGGCCTTGAACCCGTGAACAACGACTCGCTGCGCACGTTCTTGACGGAAAATGGTTACCCCCTCCAGTCCGTCCCCCATGCCTTCCTGACCCTGAAAGGAGGCTTTCAGACCGGGTTGGAGCAGGCCGAAGCGATCGTGCAGGGGTGGCTGGACGAGGTCAACGCAACCCCGCGAACGCCGCAGCCCCTCTCTGAACTGAAACTGGCCCTGCAGTGCGGCGGCTCAGACGCCTTTTCCGGCATCTCGGGGAATCCCCTTGCCTCTTGGGTTGCTCGCGAGCTGGTTAAATACGGAGGCGCCGCCAACCTGGCAGAGACCGACGAACTGATCGGCGCCGAACCCTACATCATGCTCAGTGTCAGCGACGCCGAGACCGCCGCCGAATTTCTAAGCACCATCGAGCGCTTCCAGGAACGGGTTGCTTGGCACGGCCATTCTGCCGCCGGCAATCCATCAGGAGGCAACAAATATCGCGGGCTGTACAATATCGTCCTCAAGTCTATTGGCGCGGCCATGAAAAGACATCCGGACGTCCGCCTTGACCATGTCATACCCTATAGCGGACCGATGAACGACCCCGGTTACTACTTCATGGACAGCCCTGGCAACGACCTCGAGAGCATTGCCGGGCAGGTGGCATCCGGCTGCAATATGATCTATTTTGTAACCGGCAACGGTTCGATCACCAACTTTCCCTTTGTGCCGACCATCAAGATCGTGACCACGACGCGCCGCTATGAGTTGCTGAGCCGGGATATGGACGTGAACGCCGGCCGCTATCTGGACGGTACGCCCATGGATGAACTCGGCGCAGAAACGCTCGATCTGACGGTGCGAGCCGCATCAGGCGAGAGAACTGTCGGTGAGAAAGCGGGCCACGCCCAGGTACAGCTTTGGCGCGACTGGCGCCAGACGGGACCAGGCCGCGTCGAGGAAATTAGCCGCCGGCCGAAGCCTGCAGGCCTTTCGCTGCCCCTTCGCCGCGCCTCTGCCGCCCCCGTTCTCAATCTTTCATATCCTGCGTATTCTACGCCAACCGGTCCGGCCGCAGACCGCATAGGGCTGATTCTGCCGACCAGCCTCTGTTCAGGCCAGATCGGTCAGATCGCCGCCGCCCGGCTCAATAGCAGATACACTGCTGGCAGCGAGTCCACACCCTCTCTCAGGCGATTTGTAGCTCTCGCACATACTGAAGGCTGCGGATTCTCCGGCGGCCACACCGGAGATCTCTACGTCCGTACGGTTTTGGGCTATCTGCAACACCCTCAGGCCGCCGAGACGCTGCTCCTGGAGCATGGCTGCGAAAAGACACACAACGACTACTTCCGCCACGAGTTGGAAGAAAACGGAATGGATTTGGACCAATTTGGCTGGGCAAGCATCCAACTGGATGGTGGGATAGACGCTGTCTTGGAGAAGGTTGATGCCTGGTTCGAACGGCGCCTGGCCGCAGCGGAGACGCCGGAGAAAACGACGGCCGGCGTATCCGCCCTCCGAATCGGGATCCTCAGCGCCGGGAAGCCACCGACCGCAGTTTCTCAACAGTTTGGGCAATTGGCTGCGGCCATCTCATCCGGCGGTGGCGCCGTTATCCTGCCGGAAAACACATCGCTCCTTTCTTCTCGTGCATTCCTGGATGAGAACATAGGCGACGGCCCGCACCTACCCTCTCTTGCCTATGGGCAGTCGCTGGCCGACGCTGACGATCAGAGGGGTTTCCACATAATGGAGACGCCCACCGAGCACTGGGCCGAAACGCTGACCGGTCTCGGCGGAACAGGTGTTGAGGCGATCCTCGCCTATGCGGGCAGCCACCCGATTGAAGGGCATCCGCTGGTGCCTGTGCTGCAAGTGACAACGGCCGATTGCACTGCAATGCAGTACGTCGAAGACATGGACTCCGTGCTCTCCAACGATCCCGAGTCCTGGCCCCAGCAGCTGGCCACATTGTTGACTCAGACCCTTTCAGGAGAACATCAGCCGAAGGCGACGCGCGCAGGCAATATCGAATTCCAGTTTACGCGCGGTCTCCTTGGTGTTTCCCTCTAAGCGCCAACGCCCGAAAGAGCCCAAGCTATGTCCCAGGATCGTCCCAACGTCATCTATGTCTTCGCCGACCAGTGGCGGGCGCAGGACACAGGATACGCAGGTAACCGGCAGGTCCAGACCCCCCATCTAGACCGATTGGCGGCGCAGAGCATCAACTTTACCCACGCCGTGGCCGGTATTCCAGTATGCTGCCCGGCGCGTGCCTGCCTGTTGACAGGGCAGCATGCATTGACCCACGGTGTGTTCGTCAATGACGTTCACCTGGCCGACGACGCCGTATCTATGGCAAAGCTATACAGGTCGGCTGGCTACGATACCGCCTACGTGGGCAAATGGCATGTGGACGGCCGCGGGCGCAGCAATTACATTCCCCCCGGGAGCCGTCAGGGATTCGACTACTGGAAGACCCTGGAATGCACGCACGACTACAACAACTCCAAGTATTACGCCGGTGACTCCGATCAGCAGTTGACCTGGGAGGGCTACGACGCGATCGAGCAAACCAAAGACGTACAGGCCTACCTGAGATCCCGCCGGCGCGCAGACGGCGAAGGAGAGCCCGACACGCCATTCCTACTCGTCCTGTCCTGGGGTCCTCCCCACGCACCCTATGAAACGGCTCCATCAACTTATCGAAAACTCTACAGTCCCGACGACATCGAGCTGAGACCCAACGTGACCCCTGAAATCGCAGACGATGCCCGCGAGTGGATCGCCGGTTACTACGCCCACTGTACAGCTCTCGACGATTGCCTCGGCGCACTTCTTCAAACCATCGAAGATGAGGGCCTGGCAGACAACACGATCTTCGTCTTTACGTCCGATCACGGTGACATGCTCGGATCACAGGGCGAGGTCAAGAAACAGCGGCCCTGGGAGGAGTCGGTCCGGGTTCCCTTCCTGCTTCGCTGGCCGCGGCGTTTCGGGCTGCAAGGACGTGAGATCGAAGCACTGCTCGATACGCCCGATATCCTGCCCACCCTTTTGACTTTGTGCGACGTCCCGATTCCCGATACGGTCGAGGGCAAGGATTTTTCAGCCGCGCTCGAGGGCGGTCCCGATCCCTCCGGTGGCGCTGCACTCATCTACTGCCCCCATCCCTTTGGCCAGTTCCTGCGAACTGACGGCGGCCGCGAGTACCGGGGACTCCGTACGCGCACCCACACCTACGCCCGCGACTTGAACGGGCCCTGGCTGCTCTACGACAACGAATCCGATCCCTACCAACTGGAAAACCTGGTCAATCGCCCCGAAGTAGCGTCTCTGCAATCGGAGCTTGAGTCCCGGCTGCAGGGAAAACTGGCTGAACGCGGCGATGAGTTCCTGCCTGGCGAGACTTATATCGAGAAATGGGGCTATCCTCTCGACAAAACAGGGACAGTACCCTTCAACTGGTAATCGAAACGAGGGCAGGTTCTGAAGAAACACGATGTACGCCCACACTGTACTTAGTCGGATTTAGGAGGATGGGACACACTTTGAATCCAGCATTTGCCTATTTGAACGCAGCTCAAGCAATTTTGGACCGCATCGTCGCCACCCAGACCGAGAACATCCAACAAGCTGCCGACATCTGTGCCAACACCATCGCCGCCGAAGGACTTGTGCATCTGTTCGGTACGGGCCACTCACGCATGTTTATCGAGGAGATGTATCCCCGCCACGGCTCCTTTCCAGGCTTTCATCCCATCGTTGAACTGTCCTTGACCTTTCACAACCAGGTCGTTGGCGCCAACGGGCAGCGTCAGGCAATGTTTATCGAGCATGTTGAAGGCTTTGCCCGGCAAATCTTGCGAAACTTCGTCCTGCGTCCACCGGACAGTTTTATGATCTTCTCGAATAGCGGTGTAAATGAAGTTGTCGTGGAGATGGCGCTGGAAGCAAAGGCGTTGGACCTGCCCGTAATAGCAGTCGTCTCAGTCGATCACTGCGCTGCTTCAGCGCCGAAGCACAGTAGCGGCAAAAAGCTCATGGACATCGCAGACATAACGATCGACAACTGTACCCCAGCAGGGGATGCCATGGTCGCCGTCGATGGTCTCGAAGACCCCGTCGGTCCGGGCTCGACAGTTGGCGCTGCTGCCGTGGTCAATGCCATCAAGTGCCAGGTGGCCGCCGGCCTGACCGCGCGCGGCAAGCCCCCTCTCGTCCTCTCAAGCAGCGTCTTTTCCGGCGACGCCTCAGCAGCCAAGTTTGACGCCTCCTACGATGACTACCGCCGCCGCGTTCGCAGGGTCTATGGGGACTGACTGAACTTAAAGCAATTTGCACTAGCTCCATTGGACCCACAGATGACTGAGGGTCGCCAGAAGAATCCAAATCTACAATGCAACCCATTCCGCTTCGCACAACTGTCATCGGCAGCTATCCCTTTCCAGCCTGGCTCGAGTTTGCCAGCGCACACCTGGACCAGTTCGGTGGCGACGACATCGCCGAAATGATCGATGACGCGGTTGTCGCCGCCGTCCACGACCAGCTCGAGGCAGGCACCGATGTCATCACCGACGGTGAACAGACCCGGCTGGACTTCAATCTTTCCTTCTATGGATACCTTGAAGGGATCCGTCCGGAACAGGCATCGCCGCGACGCTGGGGTCCCCCGGCACACGACCAGCGCGGCAAACACGAAATCTTTGGCGACCTCTCAGCCTCGAAAGGCCTCGGCGCGGTAGCGGAATTCCGGCGCCTGCAACGGCTTGTGCCAGATTCGGAAGCGGGCCCTACTCTGAAGGCAAGCGTGCCCGGACCGTACACCCTCAGCGGCCGGCTGCTGCCCAACGCGCAATACCCCGACCGCTATGCGGTGACAGAGGCACTTCTGCCGATCGTACGCAAGGAGTTGGCGGATCTGGTCGAGGCCGGTTGCCGGGAGCTTACAGTCGACGAACCGTCGATGAGTTGCTATGCCTACCGGGAAGACCCTGCCCGATTCGTCGACATCTTCAACCGCACGGTGGAGCCTGTGGTCGGCAAATGCCGGCTCTCTACGCACCTCTGCTTCGGCAACTACAAGGGACACCCGGTCGGCTTCCGCCGTTACGCGCCCATGTTTCCTGCCTTCTTGGAAATGGAAGTGGATGAGATCCACGTGGAGATGGCCAACAGGGAGTATGCGGAGCTAGAGGTGATCGGACAAATTGTCGAAAAGCGGGACGCGGCCGTAGGCATCATTGACGTGAAGAGCTACTTCATCGAATCGCCTCAGCACGTTGCCGCCACAGTCCGTCGTTGCCTGGAGTTTGCGCCCGCCGACCGCCTGGCCTTTGCCCCAGACTGCGGACTCAGTCAGACCGCCCGCTGGGCTGCAAGGCAAAAGCTCAAAAACATGGTGGAGGGCGTGCGCTTAGTTCGTGACGAACTGTAACGTCTGAAATTTGGTGTGGTCCTGCCGCTATGGTAGACTGCGGGGCTGTGTGCTTACCAGTCGCCATGAAGGGACTGGCTGTCTGGATGAGACAAAGTACTTTCTACGGCCGGATGGTTTAGCACTCATGGCGGGAGCAGAGAAGAGCGTCTGAGGCGCAAACAAAGGCATCGCAAGTTCCGGCGACTGCCATGTAAAGGATAGAGGGTGGTATAAGATGACAAATGCACTAATGGCTTCTCTCCAGCCGGAGCTTCCCGAGGGCACGGCCGACATCGATCCGGGTGACACAGTGCGCGTTCACCAGCGTATCACCGAGGGCCGTAACGAGCGTATTCAGGTGTTTCAAGGCGTGGTCATTTCGAAGCGCGGGGGCAATGACGCCGGTGCCAGCTATACGGTGCGCCGCACCGGCTCACACGGCGTCGGCGTAGAGCGTACTTTCCCACTTTACAGCAAGAACATCGACAAAGTGGAGGTCCTTCGTAAGACCAAAGTGCGACGCGCGCAACTCTACTACCTGCGCGATCGGCAGGGCAAGTCAGCTCGACTCCGTGAAAAACGCTTCATCAGCGTTTAGGCAGGCGCGCCAGTAAGACTGGGCACGACCCCACGCGAGCTTTCGCGGAATATATTTCAACCAAACTGCGCCGTACGCACGACACGTGTGTACGGCGCTTTGTTTCTTCTGCTCCTAAGCCGACTCCTGAACGGCCAGCCCCAACCGCTCGAACTGCTCCGTCGGCGCACTATTCGCTTGCATGAGTTCCGCCATTCGCGCCGACAGTCGGGCCTCCTCGGCCACATTGTCGATCGGCTTCTCTTGTCTCGGATCCTGTTCCAGGTCAAAAAGCATCGTGTATCGCGGGACAGCACCAAAAACCTGACGAGAAGCGATCTTCATTGTGCGACAATCCTTGGTAAACGCGAATGGTTCAGCCAACTGAATGTCCTGCAGTTCCCCGACATCAAAGAGGCCCCGCATGTGAGTGGGCATAAGAGTATAGTCGTAAAGAGGCCTGTTATGCGCTGGGTCAACTGGCCCGCGCATATAGACATAGCGACCGTCGGTTATGTTCACGTGGCCGCCATGCACGCCGAAAAGGACCGCATCGCGAGTTGGCTCGTCTGCAGCGATGACTTCCCGCAGCGGGATTCCCTGCATGTCCGAGGGTCGATCGACGCCGAAGTACTCCAGCAGCGTCGCCGGAAGGTCGATCATCTGCGCCAGTTGGGCACGGCGAGCGCCAGACACCTGGCTGCGGGGATCCCAGATGAAGAGCGGCGTGTGTGCCACTTCGTTGTAGAAGGGCGGGACGATCTTGGCCCACCAGTCGTGCTCTCCCAGCAGAAAGCCGTGATCCGTACAGACGATTAACATCGTATCGTCCCACATCTCGTTTTCATCCATCAGGTCCAACACCTTGCCCAGGTATTCGTCGCACATGCTGAGCAGCGCCGCGTATTCGTAGCGCAGGTGCTGCACCTCCTCCTCAGTCTCCTCCACTTGTCGGTACGAAGGCCAATCAAACAGCTTGCCGTTGTATTCGTGGGGATAGAGGTCTTTGTATTTCTGCTGAGTAAAAAAGGGCTCGTGCGGGTCGAAAGTTTCCACCTGTAGAAACCAGTTGTCCTGATCCTTGTTGCGGCGGATGAAGTCAAGCCCGGCAGAGAATGTCTTTGCTTGCGGCTGACTTTCTTCGCTGTCCAGTACAGCCCGGTTGACCCAGTCCTGGCGTGACGTATCCCCGCCGCGGCGACTGGTGGCCTCTTGGGGCGGTCTGGCAGTGGAAGGCGTGGTGCGGTTGATGTTCTCGGGTACGACGGGGTCTTCCACCTGTCCGATCCACGGGTCCCCCTCCTGACCGCGATGAAAGTCCCAGCTGTCGTAGCGGGTATGGTAGGTCGCTCCCCCGTCCTCAAAGTAATGCTGGTGATCTGTGCTCAGGTGTGTGTAAATCCCTTGCTCCGAGAGAATCTGAGGCATGGAATCGTCGAACGGCTCCAGCGGTCCCCAGCTGCGATGCAGGAAATTGTAGCGGCCGGTGTGCATTTCCCGCCGCGCCGGCATGCACGGCATGCTGCCAACATAGCAGTTGTCGAAAGTTACCGTCCTCTCCGCCAGTCGCGTGAAGTTCGGCGCGTGAGTCCAGTCGCAACCGTAGGGCGGCAACATGTGCCGGTTCAGCGTATCGAACATGACCATCACAGCTTTCATAGGTTTAGAGCTCCTGTCCCGTCGTCGTCTGGAAACTGCTCACATTTATCGGTTCGTTTGGCTATCTGACTCTCATCAGAAGCCACTCGGCTCGAAGCAATCAGGCTTCCCGGCGAAGGGTTCGCTGGGCTTCAGGCATCCTCGATTTCAACAACAACCTGGCCAGTATTCTGGCGTCGAATGATCGCGACCAAAGAAACAAACGCGACCATCAAAGGATACTTTCGCCGGAGCAAGCGTCCCATTTCCCTCTTCGATTCGTCGTCATCCGATATGGATTTGACGACTCCGTCTACCCAAGGGCCTTCTATTTCGCCCCTCATGCTGCACTTGGCTACTCGTACACGCGGATCGTTTCGGGCGCGCCTGACCTTCCAGCTGTCGCCCTTCGTCCACACTAGCAACTTTCCGTCCTGGGCCACCGTCCAGACCGGCGTCCTGACCCCTCTTCCGTCCCTGCGGAAAGTCTCCAGTGAAATGTATTTGGGATTCCCCAGTTCAGACAGTTTCATCCTGCCTCCTGCCTCGGTCACGCAGCGTCACTCCGTAAGGATTTCGCGTAGGACGATATCTCGCCTCCCAACCAGTGCCGCGTTGCCTTCGGCGTCAAAACCGTCCTCTACCTCCATGATCAGGGCGCCAACGTCCTTGCCCGCTCCGGCGAAAATCCTATCCTCCGACGCCGCTGGGTCGTTGCTGAAGTAGAACTGCGTAGTCAACAGTTCCTCGCTGTCCAATCGAACTTTGACGTGGATGTGACGCGGGCGCGGTTCATAGGGCCCCGGCATGATTGTCCGGAATCCATAGCTTCCATTCTCGCCTGTCACCGTCTCACCGTATGACTGAAAGTTCACGTCACGGCGCGAGTTGCTCGGGTCGCGGGGATGCAGGTAGGCGCCATTGTCGTCTGTCTGCCAAATCTCGATGAGAGCGCCGCGAACCGGCATGCCTGACCCGTCGAAGACCGTTCCGCCAAACACGAGAATCTCTCCAGCCGGCCTGCTCGCGGCGCCCTCCAGAACGAAAAGGTCATTGTCCCTGTCTACTGGCTTGTTGACGGGATAGTAGGGGCCCTCTGTCTGGGAAGGAGTAAAGTAAGTGACCGTGATCGGAACGACCTGGGGCTCGGCTTCTTCTTCGTCTGGCCCGATTACACTGATTACACTTTCGTCAGGGCCAGTCTCAACCCCTTGACCTGCAGTTCCATCTATCGGCACACAAGCAAGCACGGCTAGAGCAGCCAGTAAAACCATTGCCCGCGCCGCTGAATTCTTCGTCCAGAACAGTTCCAATTCTATACTCCGTCTGTCGGGATACGAGGGCTAGTAGTCGCAGGCCCCCTCAAAGCCTTACAATGCCACGTCAAATTGCGCCTCAGTCTTTTCCCTCACTTCCTGAAGAGAAACACCGTCCATAAGTTCCGTCAGAGTAAGCCGACCCGCACAAAAGCGGAAAACCGCCAGTTCTGTGATAAGAACGTCGACCGCGCTCTCCGCTGTGAGCGGGAGAGTGCAAGCAGGCAGAATCTTGGAGCGGCCGTCGCGGCTGGTATGGGTCATCGTAATAATCAACCGCTTGGCCCCGGAGGCCAGGTCCATCGCGCCGCCCACTCCCAGCAGTGGTCTGCCAGGTGCGGCCCAGTTGGCAAGATTCGCCTGCTCGTCCACCTGCAGCCCGCCCATAATCGCCGCGTCCACGTGCCCGCCGCGAATCATGGCAAATGAATCAGCGCTGTCGAAGTAGCTGCTCCCCGGCAACGCGGTCACGGGAATCTTGCTGGCGTTGATCGGGTACTCCAGCGCGCCGCCTCTCTCCGGCGCCGGACCGACCCCCAACATACCGTTTTCAGTATGCAGAATGATGCCATGCGATGGCGTTATCAGGTCTGCGACGAGAGTGGGGATGCCGACGCCCAGATTGACGATGTCCCCCGGCTTCAACTCGGCCAGCGCCCTTCGCGCCAACTTCATGCGCTTACCGCCGGCTCTCTTGCCGCTGCCGGATATCGAAGCCGAGGATCCCAGGTCTGCCGCTGTCGTCTGCACCGGTACCAGGTAATCGACGAAGCAGCCCGGTGTGTGGATGCTCTCCGGAGCTAACTCCCCTGCGGGCAGGCACGCCTCGACTTCGGCAATGACGAGATCGGCAGCTGTTGCCATCGCCCGGTTAAAGTTTTGCTCAGTCATCCGGTAAACCAGGTTGCCGGTTGTGTCTCCGCTCCAAGCCCTTATCAGTGCGACATTTGCTCTTATGGCCCGTTGGAATACGTAGGCTCGCCCGTCGAGTTCCTTTGTCTCCCGCCCTTCGGCCAGAACAGTGCCCGCGGCCGTAGGCGTAAGGAAGCCGCCTATGCCAGCGCCGCCAGCCCGGATCGCCTCGGCCATCGTTCCCTGCGGCATCAGTTCAAACTCGATAGCCCCCGACTGCGCCGCAGCCACCGCCTCAGGATTACTGGTAAAGAACGAGCCGATCGCCTTCTTGATCTGGCCGTTGCGCAGCAACCGTCCTCCCCCCAGTCCGGGCTCCCCCACGTTGTTGGCGATGTAAGTCAGATCGCCAACACCCGTCTCAGCCAATGCGTGCAGGACCTGCGTCGGATTGCCGGTCATGCCAAATCCGCCGACCATCACAGTGTCCCCTGGCCTGACAAGGGCCGCAGCCTCTGCCGGCGTGATCTGCGGAAGCTGCTTCATCGTTCCAACCTTTCCACCATCGTGGCCTCGCCCTGCCCCACGCCAACGCACAGCGTCGCCAAACCGTAGCGAGACCTTTCCCCGGCTGCCGCCCTTCTCTGCATTTCGTAAAGGAGCGTGGTCAGGATACGGGCTCCCGAGCAGCCGAGCGGATGCCCCAAGGCGATGGCGCCCCCGTTTACATTTGTTCGCGCTTCAGTCAGGCCCAATTCGCGAATGACTGCCAACGTTTGCACGGCGAAGGCCTCATTGATCTCAACCAGATCAATCTCCTCAATCGACAACCCCGCCCGCTTCAACGACTTGCACGTCGCGGCGACTGGTCCCAGTCCCATCACACGGGGATCAACACCGGCTGCGCCAGATGCAACCCAGCGGGCCATAGGCCGGACGCCCGAGGAATCGGCCCTCTCTCGCGACATCAGCACAAGCGCGGAGGCGCCGTCATTCAGTCCGCTGGCGTTGCCCGCCGTCACCGTACCCTCTCTGATGAAGGCAGGCCTTAGCTTGGCCAGAGCATCCATACTGGTCGCCAGTTTGTAGCCTTGGTCCGACCTCACATAGCGGGGGTGTTCGTCGGTATCTACGAGGAGAGCTTCGCCGCGCCTTTGTGGAATCTGGACGGGGATGATCTCCTCTTTGAATCGCCCTTCGTTTATTGCTCGGACAGCCCGTCGCTGGCTCTGCAGCGCGTACCGGTCCTGCTCCTCGCGGCTGATCTCACCCCCCGCTATTTCGTTCGCGCAACTCATGTCGTAGATGTTTTCGGCCGTCTCTCCCATCGCTTCCAACGGAAAGAGCGCCTCCAGTGCCGGGTTGGGATAGCGCCAGCCGAGCGTCGTGTCATATCCTGTAATGTTGCCAGACGGGCCGAAACCGGTCGGATTCTTCGGCAGAGAATAGGGCGCCCGCGTCATGCTCTCGACGCCGCCGGCAACAAAGATGTCGCCCTCACCGCAAGCGATCGCCCGTGCGGCCTGGTTCACCGCCGTCAAACCGCTGGCACACAGCCGGTTCACAGTTACGCCCGCAACCTCCTGCGGCAGCCCTGCCAGCAATGCTGCCATGCGGGCTATGTTGCGATTGTCCTCGCCGGCCTGGTTGGCGCACCCGAGATAGACCTCCTCGATCTCGGACGACTCCATGCCCGCCCGCGACACCGCCTCGCGGACGACCGTCGCCGCAAGGTCGTCCGGCCGCACAGAGGCCAGTGCGCCCCGAATCCTGCCTATCGGCGTGCGCACCGCGCTGACGATGACGACTTCTGTCATAACTGTCAACCCACCAGGTTGATCAGCGCGAGGATAAAGCCGTAGTGCTGCGACTCGTGGTAGATGTTGAAATTCAGCACACCGTCAAGGTCGCCAAGAGTTAGGCCCGACCTGCTGGTGAACCCTTTGAACTCGCCTTCGCTGAAACGTCCCGCAGCGTAATCCGTCTCCAGTTGGTCCTGTTGCGGCATCAACATCGCAACCAAGGCTTCGGCATCCGGTTCCGTTTCCCAATCCGCAGGCGAAGTGCCCGGCAGATACATCGGGACCATGTCATCCGACACCGACAGCGGCAGTCCGCTGGCGCCATAAATTATCCGCTGCTGAACCACCATGATATGGCCCAGGTTCCATGCGATGTTGTTGTCGCATCGAGTCGGTATTGCATGCAACTGCTGAGCCGATAGTCCCTCCACCGCATCTAATATCGAAGATCGAATTTGCCGGTGAATCCCGATTGCTGCCTGTGACATCACTTTCGTCCTTTCCAATTTGGTGTCCGTTGGACTGGAATCAGGGGTAAACTGCTAAATTGCTTGAACTGTGAGATTGTTCCGTGGCCTGCCAGCATTGTACCACAGCGGATTTCCGCCCACATACGATGGCAGGGTCGCTCATGGACTCTAGTAGGTTTTCAAAAGCCCGTTTAGGGAGGCCAGTATGCGACTGACGCTTCTCGAGGTTCAGGTCAGCGGCCCTCCTTTCCCTCGACCCTTGTTAAATCTTCAATGCTCCTTCATACTTTCTGAACATTTATGCGCGATAATACGGGCAAATGCAATGCAGGCCTTAAAAGGGCTGCGGATGCGCTTGCCACGCGTCAGCCGACTCCGGTCGAACTGTTTGATCGATGGCACTTGGAGGGCATTTTTGTGGCGCAAACCATTCTCGTTGTCGACGATGACACAAAACTGCGCCAAATGGTTCGACTCTACTTGGAGCGTGAGGGATATAGGGTAGTCCAGGCGGCCAACGGGCGCGACGCACTGTTTGCAGCGCGCTTGGAAAAGCCTGACTTGGTTCTGCTCGACCTGATGATGCCGGAGATGGGCGGCTTTGACTTCATTCGCAACTTTACCAGGGAATCGGACGTGCCGATCATCGTCCTCACTGCCAGAGTTGAGGAAAGCGACAAAGTTGTCGGCCTCGAGTTGGGCGCCGACGATTATGTTACGAAGCCTTTCGGCATCCAGGAGTTGGTGGCACGCGTCCGCGCTGTGCTCCGTAGGACCGGCCAGCAAAGCCGGCAGCCGGAAATACTCCGCTCCGGGGAGCTCTCTCTTGACCGTGCCGGCCGTACGGCAACCGTGGACGGCAAACCGGTCTCCCTTACGCCCTCCGAATTCGATCTGCTGGAGACCTTCATGCTGTCGCCCGGGCGGGCCTTTTCCCGCCTCGACCTGCTGGAGTCGGTCAGCGGCGACGCATACGAGGGCTACGAACGTTCAATAGACGTACACATCCGAAATCTTCGTACAAAAGTAGAACCGGTTCCTGGCAAGCCTCGCTACATTCAGACGGTCTACGGCATGGGTTACCGCTTTGCCGCGGAGGCGAACTAAATGTGGCGTTCTCTGGCAGTGAAACTTACGCTCGCGTTTCTTGCCGTTGGTGTCTCGGGAGCGCTGCTGGTAGCTGCCATCAGCGGTCAGCGCACCCGCTTGGAGTTCGACCGCTTTGTCACTGAGCGCAGAGGCAATCCGCTCCTGGCAGACCTGATTCTGGGCCATTACACGAAGAACAACAGTTGGGACGGTCTTGCGGAGTGGCTCGACAACGAACCCTTACTTGAGATGGTGCGGCGGCGTATCGTGCTCGTTGACGAGAATGAGTCGGTCGTTTATTCATACCCACCTGAGTACCGGGGCCTTAACACTGCCGAACTGAATCTGGGCGGCGGCATTCCAATGGAAAAGGACGGCCTGCGAGTAGGGACGATCTATGACGTCAGTAGATTTGCAGCCGGTGGGACCATGCCCCGACCCTCTCCGGAAAGCTTTTTCCTGCGGAACGTGAACCAGGCAACCGTGCTCGCGGCCCTGATCGCAGGCCTCCTGGCTCTTGCGCTGGGCATCCTGCTATCGCGCGCGCTAACCCGACCCCTGCGAGAGCTGACATCCGCCACCGAGAAAATGTCCGCCGGTCAATTGGGAAGTCAGGTAAGCGTCTATTCTCAAGACGAGATCGGGAAACTGGCATCCTCCTTCAACCAGATGAGCAGCGAACTGGCCGAAGCCTCCCGGCTCCAAAAACAAATGACCGCTGACATCGCTCACGACCTGCGTACACCGCTGACCGTTCTACGGGGCTACACCGAGGGTCTTCGCGACGGCTCGATCCAGGGCCACGAAGATCTCTATGAGATTCTGCACCAGGAGGTTGCCCATTTGCAGCGCCTGGTCGAAGATCTGCGAACCCTTTCCTTGGCAGATGCAGGTGAACTGCCACTCAGACGGCGCGCCGTAGACCCCAAGGCCCTTCTGGAACGGGCGGGGCTGGCGCACGTGGTACTGGCCAAGCAAAAAGATGTCGACCTTCGCGTAGAGGCGCCGGAAATGCTGCCTTCCGTCGCCGTTGACCTGGAACGAATGACGCAGGTTCTCAACAATTTGGTTTCGAACGCGCTGCGCTTTACATCGCAGGGGCAGATCACCCTAAGCGCCACAACCCAAAACAGTTTCGTTACCCTTCAAGTGGCGGACACGGGCATCGGTATTGCAGGCGACGATCTCAACCATATCTTTGAACGCTTCTACAGGGTCGATCGCTCACGCCACCGAGGCGAAACGACTCAGTCAGGCTTAGGACTCGCAATTGCCAAGGCCATCGTAGAGGCCCATGATGGAACAATTCATGCCGAATCTGCGCCAGGCAAGGGAACGCGTTTCTCGATTCGACTACCGAAAACGTCAAACTGAAACAACATCAGAGCGCCTCCAACACGTCTTGCTTGAACTGCAAATAGGATTCCTGTATGTGTGAGACCACACTCGAAAAGCTATTTGCCGGCAGAATCCTGTGAAATCCCGTTTGGGAACGGAGATAAGAAAATGAAAAGGATGATGACACTAATTCTGGTATTGGCAGCGATGCTGGTGCTTTCCTCTTGCGGGCGCGGCGAGGAACGCGCCGCCGACAACAGTGCAGAATCTGCGGCGAACTCCGCCCAGCCAAGCGAGGGCGAGGGCGCCGGCCAAGCGCCGTCGTCAGCCCTGGCAAGGGATTACGAAGGCGCACTGCCGCCGACAAACCAACTCATCCTCGGTATATTAATGTTGGAAGAGACTGATGATGCCATAACAGGTGCGCAGGCGGCCTCCATGTTGGTCCTCTGGCAAGCGCTTCAAAGCGGATCCATTCAAAATCAGAACGAGCGGTCGGCAATCCTGAGACAGATCGAAGGGACGCTCAACGACAAGCAGATAGATGCAATCAATGCCTTGCAACTGACCTTCACTGATTTGAATGATTGGGCGCAGGCAAATGGTATAGAACTGCCCCAGTTCGGCCAAGGAGGGCAGGGCAGGCAGGGAGGACAAGGCGGCCAGGGAGGTGCTGGCGGTATACTTGCCGATATGTCTGAAGAGGAACGGGCCGCCTTCCGTCAGGAGATGCAGAATCTGTCTCCCGAGGAACGGCGGGAGCGACTGCAGGAGATGGGCGTTGAAATCCCCGAAGGCGGTTTTCAAGGCGGCGGCGGGCAAGGAGGCCCTGGCGGCGCTGGCGGACGTTTCGGCCTGCTGATGGCGCCGCTGATCGAACTCCTTGAGTCTAAGGCTTCACTCTAGCATCGTTGCCGCGCCAGAAGGTCAAGTGGTGGGAAATGGAGACTACCAATGAAGACTATCCTTCTGAGTCTCGCAATACTTCTCGTCTTTGGAACGGGCGCCTACTACGGCTACAACACCTACTTCGTAACCGAACAGGCGGAAGTCGTAGAACCCGAATTGCAGACCGCCCAAGTGCGCCGCGGCGACCTGGTTCTGACTGCAGGGGGGATTGGTACGCTCTTTGCTGGCGAGGAATCCCAGGTCGGATTTCGAAGTAGCGGCATCGTCAGCAGCATTGCTGCCCAGGCCGGCGATCAGGTGGAAGCCGATCAGATCCTGGCAACCCTGGAGTACGACTCAACGCTGAATTCCCAACTCATTTCGGCCCAAATTAACCTTCGCCTGGCCGAGATCGCCCTCGTCGAGCTGACCGGGGAAGTAGGTGGCGCCGATCTTGCGGCTGCCCAGTCAACTCTCGCCTCTGCGCAGGCGGACTATGACCGCCTGGTTGCGCCCCCAACGGCTGAGGAAGTCAATGCAGCGCGCAGCGAACTGAACAGCGCCCAGAGCGCACTCAACACGCTGCTCGCAGGCCCCACGCAGGACACCATCACCAGCCTGCAATCCGACCTGAAATCGGCCGAAGTCGCCCTTGCCGAGGCCCAGTCCGCCTATGACAGAGTTGCATGGCGTAACGACGTTGGCAGAACCTCCCAAGCTGCCGACCTGCAGTCAGCAACGCTTGCCTATGAGAAAGCCCTTGCTCAGTACAATATCGGCTCGGCCGGAGCCTCCGAAGACCAGATTGAATCAGCGAGGGCCCGCGTACTGCAGGCGCAGAATACCCTCAACCTCCTGCTCCAGGAGGCCGAACAACTGGACGTAGCAGCGGCTCGTGCCAAAGTCGAACAGAACCGCGCAGCACTGGAGGACCTGCTGGACGGCCCGAGCGCCGAAGAGCTGGAGCGAGCAGAACTCGCCGTTGAGCAAGCGAGACTGACGGCCGAAGATGTGAAAAGGGAAATAGAGGGTGGAACTATACGAGCGCCCATCGCGGGCGTTATCACATCTGTCGCAGTTCAGTCAGGCGACTCGGTCTCTATGGGCCCGATAATCGGTCTGGCCGATACGGAAACGGCGCAGGTTCGTTTCTGGATCGAAGAGCTGGACATTGCCGCAGCGGTGCCGGGCTTTCCGGTCAGCATCGTGTTCGAGGCCTTTCCGGAATACACCTATACCGGGGAGATCACACGAGTCGAACCGGCCCTGGTAGACGTCGACGGCGCATCCGCAATTCAGGCGTGGGCCAGCATAGACATGACGCAACACTCGGCGCCGCTTCTTTTCGGAATGAACGCCGAAGTGGAGATCATCGCCGGCGAGGCGCGCAATGCGTTGCTGATCCCCGTTCAGGCCCTACGAGAAATCAGTACTGGGCAGTACGCGGTATTTGTTGTCGGCCCGAACGACGAACTTGAGTTTCGGCCAGTGCAGATTGGCCTGAGGAATTTCGTTAACGCTGAAATTGTCTCCGGCCTTGAAGAAGGCGAAATGATTAGCACAGGCGACGCACAGGTCAGCACGAACTGAGTACAGCGTTTCACATCAGGACTGATTGAGGCAAAGACGGCACAGGCATGAGCGACTACGTAATCGAAATCACAAAACTAACCAAGACGTACGGAGAAGGCGACATCGCAGTCCACGCGCTGAGGGAACTCGACCTCCAGGTGGAACATGGCGAGTTTGTTGCTATCATGGGGCCGTCCGGGTCAGGCAAGTCTACCCTCATGAACATTATCGGCTGCTTGGACCGTGCTACCAGCGGGCTATATATTCTTGATGGAGAGGATGTGAGCCAGCTCAATCGCGACGAGCTGGCTGGCGTCCGTAATCGCAAAATTGGATTCGTGTTCCAGTCCTACAATCTGTTGCCCAGACTGAGCGCACGCAAGAACGTGATGCTGCCGATGATGTACAACGGTTTTCAGAACTGGAGCGAAGATCAGCGCAGCGAGAGGGCAGCCGACCTGCTCGACCTCGTCGGCTTGGGCGACCGTCTGCATCATCTGCCGGCCGAACTGTCCGGTGGGCAACAGCAGCGCGTCGCGATCGCCCGATCTCTGATCAACGACCCTTCTCTGATCCTGGCCGACGAGCCTACAGGTAATCTCGATACCCAATCCAGTACAGAGATCATGGGAATTTTTCACCGCCTGCACCAGCAGGGCGCGACAATCGTTATGGTAACGCACGAGTCCGAGCGGGCGCGCGAGGCGCAGAGGGTCGTAAATGTGTTGGATGGAAGGATCGTCGCTCCGCAGTCTGCGATCGAACGTATGGCAGCGGCATGAACTGGTCCTCATTCGACGTTGAGCTGGCAGCCCAGTCCAAGCGCAGCACCGTACCCCGAGAAGGATAGGAGATAACTCTGTCATGCTTCAGGACTCAATCCGACCTGCACCGTTAGGCAGACAGACCCTGAAAGACGAATCTTTCAAGAATCTCCATGGTATGACCGCGCCGAACTCCTTCCGCGTCGCTTGGGAAGGGGTGATGCTGAACAAGCTGCGTTCATTTCTTACCACGCTGGGAATCATAATCGGTGTCGCAGCCGTGATCATCATGCTGGCGGTCAGCGCTGGCGCAGAGGCGGAGATTGAAGATCAGATCAGTGGGTTGGGCGCAAACCTGATCATGGTAACCCCATTTCGAAGTTTCGGCGGCGTGCGCGGCGCCGGCAGGGGATTTGCCGGAGGGGGCCCGGGCGGCATCACTACATTTACCTATGACGAGGTTATCTTCCTCTCCGAAAACCTCAGAGACGTCAGTGGGGTTTCCCTGGAGCAGGGCACGACGCAGACGGTCAAAGGCGGAAACGCCACACTGAACAGCGTCTCCATCGTTGGCGTAACCGCTGACTTTCTGGAAGTTCGCGATTACGAAATCGGGGAGGGCCGTTTCTTCACCCACGCCGAAAACGATGCAATTCAACGAGTCGCTATCCTCGGCGCCGGCATTGCCGAGGACCTGTTCGACACCGCCAATCCGATAGGCCAGCAGATGCGCATCGGCTCCTCCCGCTTTACAGTCATTGGCGTCATGGCTGAGCAAGGAGTCGTCGGCGCGACCGACAACGACGGCCGAATCTATATTCCTGCCTCGGTTGTCTTCAAGAAATTCGGGGGATCGGGTTTCGGCGGTAACAGGGTACGCATGATCCTGGTAAAGGCCGAGAATGGCGACGTGATGGACGGGGTTATGGAGCAGATAACAGCGTTGCTGGCCGGGCGCCGGCAGGTGGACCCCACCGAACCTAATTTCGGCGTGCGAACACAGCAGGACATTGTCGACGCTCGAGCCTCAACAACAGTTGCCTTTAGAAGCCTGCTGGCTTGGGTAGCTGCCGTCTCACTCGTGGTGGGCGGAATCGGCATTATGAATATCATGCTAGTAAGTGTCACCGAAAGAACCCGCGAGATTGGTCTTCGCCAGGCATTGGGAGCCCGCCCGCGAGACGTACAGAGGCAGTTTCTGCTTGAGGCGGTAATGCTAAGTCTGGTTGGCGGGTTGGCTGGTCTGATTTTTGGCGTGGCCGGTTCATTTGTCTTCGGCGAGTTGGGGGGAATGCGCACGGAGCTGGTGCCGCTGTCTCTGCCCCTGGCATTCGGCGCGTCCGCCGCCGTTGGCATCTTTTTCGGCTATTACCCGGCTACGCAGGCAGCCCAGCTGGATCCCATAGAAGCACTCCGCAGAGAATAGCTTGCCCCTACCGGTGCTTCGCTTATGAAGCGCCTCTTGGCCAATCAGGCCTCTCTTCGCTAAGTTTCCTCCACTCTCCCGTTCAGGTATACTGCCTGGACAACCAAGCCCATCCACGCCTTACCGAGGACAAAATTCTTGGACCAACGCAAGATCGCCCTTACAGCAGCCATATGGCTCGCGATTGTCCTAGCCATAGGCCTTACTCGCCCTGACCCACTTCCTCCCTCTAAGACATTGACCGCCACGGAATACTTCGACAGGGTCTACGGCTCGTGGAAGGCGACAATGCTCGCCAACCACTCCGGACTTGATCTCCAGGGCATTTACATCGAAGAACCAGGGCCCCCTGGCGCCTTTTCGCCCCTCTTGCTTGAAGAGTGGTCTACCGACGATGACACCCATGTCGAATGGGTGGACCTCCACATACTTGAAACGCACGGCCTTCAACCCACTGCCGAAGAGATTCGCCTTGAATGGATCGACCATCTGAATCACGACATCTGGGTATCGACGCGCCGTGCTCGCGACTTGATGGACGAAGGATTCCTTCCCCCCGAGACAGGGAACGCCGAGAACAACCCCGACGGCGCTTGGTCGATCGACGCCCAACTGCAGACCGAGCTGTTCGGAATGTTGGCGCCCGGTATGCCTGGACTGGCCGCGTCGTACGCCGAAAGATTCGCCCGCGTCACGAACAGTGGACCCGCGGTTGAGGCCAGCGTCTACTTTGCAACGCTCTACAGCCTCGCCTTCTTTGAAGATGATGTGCCAGCTCTGATCACCGCCGCACGCCAATTGACCTCAGACGAAGCCATTATCGCTCCCATCGTAGACAATGTGGTGCGTTGGCATCAGGAGAATCCTGAGGACTGGCGCGTAACGCGGCAGCTCATCCGAGATGAGTACGACACCGATCCGATGTGGTGGGCATCGCGAGTAAACTTTGCCGTAACCATAATGGCCCTTCTCTATGGCGAGAGCGACGTTCTCCGCACAATTGAGATTGCCGCGCTGGCTGGCTGGGATGCCGACAACACAATGGCGACCGCCGCCGGATTGCTCGGGCTGGTTCATGGCTACAGCGCGCTGCCGCCAGAGATTGCCAACAGCACGGACATCTATTTCAACGAAGATGTCACCGGTGATCTACCCCGCTATGACACCGTCACCCAGTTCGCCGTCAGGACGCAGAACTTGGCGGAAGCGATGATCTCCGGAGCCGGCGGGTCGACACATCAAGGCATATATCGGATTCCGGTTGAAACGCCGCGGCGCCGAGGGCATTAGCAAGAATGGCGCGTTTGAACTCCTTGTCTGCTCCTCTTTCCCTACTGGTCGTCTCGCTCCTCGCTTATGGTGGCATGGTCTCCATGCAGATTCGCCACGGGAACCTGGGTACGACCGAAGTCGCGGAGTTTCTTGTTTGGTTCGCAATGGCTTTTGTCACCTACGCCGTTGCCGTCTTTTGGCTGGAACGATGGTGGCATGGTGGCGGACGGGAGGGCCCCAGGTCGCGTTCCGCTGTGGGGCAGTTCTACTTGCTGGTCTGGATCTGGGGCGGAGGCTGTTTATTCAGATGGCTTCTGCTGCAGACATTCCCCACACTGTCTTCAGATGTCTTCCGCTACATGTGGGATGGCCACGTAACCGCCAACGGTGTAAGTCCCTATGCATACCCTATCGACGCCGCACAGCTGGACTGGCTTGACACACCTTTTAGGAACCAGGCTAATCATGGTTGGATGGCCAGCCCCTATATGCCCGCCGCGCAGTGGTTCTTCGCTGCCGTTGCTTACTTCTACCCTCTGAATCCGGACTCCTTCCAAACCGCCGCGGTTCTGTTCGATCTGGGGACCGCGTTCATACTCTCCCGATTACTGGCGATCGTCGGACTGCCTTCCCACCGTCTGCTAATCTACCTGTGGAACCCGCTTGTCATCGTAGAGACCGCTCAGGGCGCCCACATAGATGCCCTGATGGTGCTGCTTCTGATGATGGCGGTCTACGCGATGGTGCGGACGGCAACCCCTGAGGACAGAGGTCAACTTGCCGGTGGCACGTTTTCAGAAGTGAAGAGACCTGTCTTTTCAATAGCGGCGCCGGCGTTGCTGGCACTGGCCACATTGACGAAACTGATTCCCTTGTTTCTTACACCTGTTTTCTGGTGGCGGTGGAACTGGGGAAGCCGTTTCTTGTACGGATACTTGACGCTAGGAATGTTAGTGTCGCCTGCGCTGCGGGCTGGCTGGGGCCTATCCGGTGAAATGAACGGCCGCGGACTGTTCGGTGCTCTGAGGATTTACGACGCGCAATGGAAGTTCAATAGCGGTCTTTTTCTCTGGCTCGAAGACTGGCTCGAAAGCATGGGTATCGTCGAGCCGATGGCGCAAGCCCAGGAAATAACCTATTTCTTGATGCTCCTGCTTTTACTTGGCGTGTGGCTACAGTTCCGATACTTCAACTCCGATCTGAGAGCGGTCCTGCGCTGGTTGGCAGTTCCCCTGGGCGGCTACCTGCTTCTGGCGACTACCGTTCACCCGTGGTATCTCCTGGCTCTTATGCCCTTCCTTCCCTTTCTGGCGCCGGGTGACGACGAGCCAAAGAGTTTCTGGCTCTTGCCCCTTCCCTGGCTCTGGCTCAGCGGCATCGTAGCGCTCTCGTATGTCACCTACATCGAACCGGAAAACCTGCGTGACCTGGATTGGGTGCGCCTGGTGGAGTGGCTGCCGACTCTGTGTCTCTTGGGGATTGCCCTCTGGTGGGGCATTGGGAAGCAGCGCTATCTTCGTCCACTCTCCCAATAGAACTCCTCAATTTCCCTTTGGGAGGTTTAACTCAGAACCTGTATCGTCCCTCCCACATTCGCCTCTGAACCTGATCTCCACGCTAATTTCTGCCAGCGAATTGGATAATCTGAATCCCTTGAAACTCGGTCTGCTCGGACTCCCCAAATATCTTACCCAGCTCGCGCGGAATGATGCCATTGGGATCCGAGTACCAGTTGTGCGAATATACAAGCCAGACCCGGTCTCGACCCTCGAGAATCTCCTGGATCCGTGGAATGTCTGCCTCCTCCATCGCCGGTTCCAGCTCTCCCCGGTCAAACAGGTCAACAGGCAACCCCTTCAATTCCGTGTCTAGTTCGAATCGTTCGTAATAGTACTCAAATGGAATCTGTACCCATGTCGCATTGAAGACGATGATTTCTCCAGGACGTACCTGCTCCGCAATATGAGAAGCCGCTTCGTCCCAAGCCTCCTTGTGGAACCAAAAGTAGTAGCCGTTCAGCGAGAGACTGCTTAGGCCTAGGATACACGACAGCAGAACCATCAGGACGCCTAACCTCACGGTAGACACGAGTCCAGCTATGCTGGGCCCCCGACGTAGCGACAAAACGGCCAGAATACCACGGCTCAGTGAGCCGCCTATGACGCGGATTCCCGCGGAAACAAGAACAAAGTAGGGCAGTGTTGTCCAATTCAGAGGCCGTTCCGCATAGATCGGACTGCGCATACTGACAAGCAACGCCACGAAGTGCGGAACGAGAAACAGACAGAAGATCAGAATTGCAGCCCTGTCACTGTCGAGGGCCGGTGAGCCCTTGTCACTAGACTCTTGTCTCCCCGCTTGGCGCCCTGACCTTTTCCGTTGCCACTTTTGCGAAGGCGGACCCAATCTGAACATCAGCCCAATCAGTCCCACTACAGCCAGAAAGGAATAGCCCCACATCCAGACGGGACGGACTGGCAAATCAGATGGAAGAAAGGCGAAATGAAAATTGCGAAATGTGTCCAGCACCAGGTTAGGCCAGGGAGGAGGCAACCAGAACCCTGAGCCCACGTCAAAAACCTGAATGATGAACGGCACCGACCAGGGCAGCCACAATAGCACGGCCAAGCCCTGGAATCTTACCCAGTTTTTCCAGAACTCTTCTGCGCCGGCGTCAACGCTCGGTGAGCCCCCTCCACTTCCCCGCCCCGGCGACCCCGTATCCTGTCTGCGGTCCAGTGATACGTCGTCGCCTGCGCCTGCCTTTTCTCCTTCTTGTTCCCATTTCCCGGGTCGACCACCTACTCCGGTTGGAAAGAGCAAGAAGATCAGACCTGCCGCCGTATTCAATGCAACTGGCAGATAGACGGCCGCCGTATTGTGGGTCAGCATCACGAGCGCTTGGCAGACGGCGAGTCCGACCCAGTCTCTACCTTGCGCTTCTTGGCTCGTCACCAACCGTGCCAGGAAGTACATCACGCATGCCACTTCGAGCGTAAGCAACGCATACATGCGCGTTTCCTGGGCGAACTGTACGTGGAACGGTGAAACTGCCAAGATGAATACCGCCATGGCCGCCGTAGGGCTGTCAAGCAGGCGGCGGCATGCAGCATAGAACACCGGAATGGTCAGCACCGACGCCAGTGCCGAGAAAGCTCGTACCGCACCTTCCAGCGACCCGAAAAGCCGTATCCAAATGTGCAGCAAACTGTAATAGAGCGGTGGATGCTGGTCCACCTCAATGAGCCAGCGCCAGCCCTCCCAAAGGCTGTGGCGGGCGATCCACAAGCTGAAGGACTCATCCAGCCAGATGCTTTTTTCGCCAATCAGGTAGAATCGCAGGACGGCGGCAACAACTGTGATCACCAGGACATACGAGCGCTCGCCGGCGTTTCCAGGAATGCGCGTCAGAATGTTTACTCCGTTTCTGGCCTTCATCTTTCCCATTATGGCACCTGCTCCGCCAGGTTTCAACTGCGAGGGCCCAGAGATTGCTGTCCATAATGGGGGTGAACTTTAGTCCACCTCTGGTAACGACTAACCCAATGCGAATTTCCGTCCCCGTGCAAGGCAAGTGCCGACGCCACTGACCACTAACCACTGACCACTGACCACTGACCACTGCAGTTGTGCGGTCGGGCCTTCGGCCCTCCCTTGTGCGGGGGGACTCCCCCCGCAACGCCCCCCCAAACACCATGCCACGTTGGCGCCGCGTCGCCGGCGTACTGTCTATGCCGCTGGTCGCCCACCCACTTCGTGCCGGGAAGCCGTCCGCCGTGACCACGCTCTCCCCAAAAAATGGACTGCACACGGTCCAGGCAGCAAGTTTTCGTTGCACGGGCTCCCAAGCCCATGTACAATTCTTAACACAATCTGCCCCGCCAACTGCAGACTGGAAACCCAGCAGAACAATGGAACAAGCCAGGAGCCGATTCGGGCTGTCGCTGACTGCAGGACTCTGATAGGACACCCTTCACCAATAACTGAGAAAGCCAATGTTCTCCCCAATTCAGCTTGAGGACAACGCGCCATGGCGGCAGCGATTCCGCTGCAACAGCTTGGGTTACGCATATGTGGCGCCGAAAAACGCCTCGCGTGGAATCGTCTATGCCAGTTTGGAAGGCCCGGCAAAGCGACTCCTCGCATGGGACGCTTCTTCTGGCGACCTGCGACCCCTTCTTCCGGAGCAAGAGACCCCATCATACGCTTGGCTGGGACCCGAGGGCGAATACCTCTACTACCTGAAGGACGACAAGGGCAGTGAACTGGGCCATATCGTCCGTGTACCTTTCGATGGCGGCCCGGCTGAAGACTTGACTCCCCAACTGCCCCCATATACCTTGCGCGGCTTCGACATCAGTCGCAACGGCGCAAGCCTCGCCTTCGACGCCGTCTATGACAATCGCTACTGGTTCTACTGCATCGACCTGGTACCGGGCGGAGCACCTTCAGCGCCGCGCCTCGTGTACACAGCCTCGGAGGAAACGTGGGCCTGCCATCTGTCCCATGACGGAAACTTGCTGGCTATAAAATCGACGCACCGGGCTCCCCACAGCCGCCGCTACGCAGTGCTTGTATTCGACACGAAATTAGGTGAGCAGGTCGCTGAACTTTGGGACGGCTTCGACTTCAGTGTTGAGCCCGTACAGTTCTCGCCTCTTCGTGGTGATGATAGACTGCTCGCCACGACCAACAGAGGCGGGCCTGTGCTGCCTCTCTTTTGGAACCCGCGTTCAAACCGACGCCGCGACTTAGCAGTGCCCTCTGCCGGAGGATCCATCCTGCCCCTGGACTGGTCCCCTGACGGCACCAAGCTTCTCGTTCAGACGAAAACCCAAGAACACTATGGACTCTTCATCTACGATCTGGACGACGAAGATCTGCGGCCGCTCCAACATAGCCCAGGCTCCTTTCGCGGCCGAACCGGAACCTTTCATACGGGCGCCGCCGCCAGCTTTTTCGCTCCCGACGGCACAGTGTGGGCCCAGTGGAGCGACGCTGCCCGTCCCTCCCAACTGCTTTCGCTGACCAGAACCGATCAGCCCAAGCCAGTTCTCCCCGTTCCCGCCTGTCCGCCTGGCCACCCCTGGCGTTCCGTCAGCTTCCCCAGCTCAGACGGCGTTTCCGTTCAGGCGTGGCTGGGTCTGCCATCTTCGACTGACATGTCCGAGGGACCCTCTCCCACAATCCTGCACGTCCACGGAGGCCCGAGCGGGGCCGTCTCCAACGCCTTCGACGCCACCAGCCAGTCCTGGCTGGACCACGGCTTCGCCTTCCTTACCGTCAACTATCGCGGCTCAACTGGATTCGGCCGCGAGTTCCAGGAAAAGATAAATGGCGATGTAGGGCGTTGGGAGCTGGAGGACATGCTGGCAGCCCGGCGCTGGCTGATCGAGGAAGGAATCGCCGATCCGCAACGCATTCTGCTTGAGGGAGGTTCCTACGGAGGCTTTCTGACGGTGTGGGCGCTCTCCCAAGAGCCAGAACTATGGGCCGGCGGCGTAGCTCCGGTGGCCATCGTAGATTGGACGATGAACTACAAGGACTCTTCCGCGGCCATGAAGGGTTGGGCCCGCATGATATTCGACGGTACACCGTCGGAGAAGCCCGAGCTATACCGGGACCGTTCGCCCCTCACGCATGCCGCTGCCATTCAGGCGCCCCTGCTGATCTTTCAGGGTCGCCGCGACAGCCGCGCCACACCACGCCAAATGGAGCACTTTGCCCGCAATATGGAGGCGTCTAAGAAGGACTTCACTCTGATCTGGCTTGACGGAGGACACGGATCCACAAGCGCCGCAACCGCCGAACACACTCAGGAAACCCATCTGAAATTCGCCTACCGGGTCTTGGGACTGCAAGGGCCTGATGAGGACTGATCTTTCGGGGCGCTTGCAGCGTCTTTTCCAACCGGAGTCCGGAATCAGGGAGGCGCTGGCCAATTCCGACTACCGCTTGCTCCTGGGTTCAAGTACCCTCTGGTGGCTGGCCCACTACATGGAAATGATCGTGCTGGGCTGGCTGGTGCTGGAACTGACCGACTCGGCCGGCCTGGTTGGCCTGGTTGGCTTCTGCCGCTCAATTCCTTCACTGCTGGTCGGCGGTTTTGGCGGACTACTCGCCGACAGAATCGGCCGCCGTCCCCTGATCATCGCCTCGCAAACGCTCACTTTTTGCATGTATGCGACTGTTGCCGCTCTGCTGGCGGCTGGAGTGCTCGCACTTTGGCATCTGGTTGTGATCTCTCTGACCCTCGGTTGTGCGTGGGCGATGGACTGGCCGACTCGCCGGGCGCTGATTCCCGACCTGGTGGGCCGCCCTCGCGTCGTTGACGCTCTGATGCTGGAGAATCTGGGAATGAGCGTCGCCCGTGCCTTGGGGCCTCTCATGGCCGGTGTTGTACTCGACGCGTTCAACGTGCTGGGCTGCTTCCTTACTTTGAGCGGGTTGTCGGCAATTTCGCTGCTGCTCCTGCGCGCGCTTTCGCGGCAGCCGATTCCTCACACATCCTCTCCTACCAGCGCCTCGCCTCTGGCACAGATCCGTGACAGCGTCCGCTACGTTCGTCAGAACCAGCCGATATTAGCCGTGACGCTGATCACGATGATCATGAATATGCTGGCCTTCCCTTATATGAACTTCCTCCCAGTGTTTGCTCGGGACGTTCTGAATCAGGGACCGGTTGGGCTTGGTTATCTCGGCGCGGCTGTGGGCATCGGAAACGTGGTCGGTCTCATTTTTGTCAACATGGCAAGGCGCTTTGCGAGCGCGGGATGGATCTTCATTGCCGGCACGCTGCTCCACTGCCTGGCATTGCTATCCTTCACAACCAGCTCCGTGTTCGCCGTCTCGTGGTCTTTTCTGCTGTTGGTTGGGATCGGTCACGCCTGCTTTGGCATCATGCAGAGTTCCATCGTGCTGCTCTCGGCGGCTGATGAGAGACGGGGACAGGCGATGGGAGCCATTGCAGTTGCTATCGGCGCTGGTCCGTTTGGCAAGCTCCAAACGGGTGTGCTTGCAGACGCGTTTGGCGCGCCATTGGCAGTCGGGGCTGAAGTCGCGTTGGCTGCCCTCTTGGTTGCAACTGTCGCCGCGACGCTGCCGGGATTACGTCAGGTGAGTGACAGACAAGAGCAGGCTGGCACAGCCTGAAGGAGGCGTAACTCAATCTTACTCCGCGCGTTCAATCCATCGCCTCCTTCATGGCAGCGACGGCGGACTCCTCAAGAAGACTGATTCTGAGAACCTGTTCGGCGATCCGTTCTCTGAACTCGACCACCTCTTCATCCGAGAGGGGAAAATCCGTTTCCATTTCACGGCGAATGGCGACGAGGCGCTCGCAGTTGGCTTGCCCTGTTTCAAAGGAGTCGCCTCCCTCTTCCAGGAAGAGCCGCTGGTTCTCCAGCATCAGTTTACGCGCCTCTGCCCAGACGGGAACGCTGTCCGGCAGCAGCATTTCGCCCATATCCCGCCACGCCAGTGCACTTTTCCGAAACTGCTCCCCGGCTTCTCGCAAGACTGGTCTATCCAGAATCAGCGCAGCCTCATCCAGGAAGTCGCCAAATACGTCCCTCTCGGCGAAACCTTCCTTGCCGTACGTGTGGGTATCACTGAACACAGATTCCAACCCTGCGTACATTTTGCGCCCGGACGGAAACTCCTTATCCCAGCCGCCCCTCATTTTGGGCTTTCGCAGTGCATCGGCCCAGCGCTGGTAGGCAGCAAATCCAAAATTGTGCCGTGCTCCCTTGGGTGGCTTCTCAGTAAACAACTGAATGCTGTCCTGTATACCCGATCGAACCGCCTCCGGAATCCCGTCTGCATTCGGCATGGCCAACGTCATTATCCGGTTTCTGACCTTCTTTACCTTGGCTCGCGCCTCTGCCAGTTCGTCGGTCGTGGCGAATAGTGGCACGCGTGCGCGGTCGGCGATCGAGACCCGGTCCGCTTCCTCGTCGTACCCATAGACCACCACTGGCTGCATATGAGGAAACTCAAACTCATATGTATGGGGTTCGTAGGGGAGGGTCAGGGCATCAGCCCAGGTGATGGCTGGCGTTCCGCTCTCCAATGTCTCAACCAGGTTTCCGACCGCTCTGTCCGCGCTTGCCGTTTGACGCACTTCCGGTTCTGCACACAGCCGCTGCAACAAAGTCTCCATAGGATCAAACGTGTTTCTGGTGAGAATGCGGGCGTGCGGGTCGATTCCCTGATAGGCAAAGACGAAATACCCCATAACCGCGCCGCCGCTGATACCCATCAGCAGCGCTTCCGAATAGGGTTTCCCTGTATGGGGCGCTTTGGCGCCACAATAGTCGAGATAGTTCCGAACCGTGCCCGTCTCCCAATGGAGTCCATCGAACTGGTTGTAATCAGACAGCGTTGGCATCTGTGCTTTCCTCGATCAAAGTAAGGCGAGAAGCCCGACTCAACGACGGACGAAATGGCGTCGAAGGCAAAAGTGCACCTGGGATCGGGCTAACTGGGGGGAATCCGCCAGCGGGTGGCGTCGCTTGCCATACCGCTCCAGGCAATGACCAGCTGTGGCAAAACGGCAAAGAGGCCCTCAGGCGGAAAACTGGACTTGCTCCGGCCATCCAGGTGTTCACTGGGCCGGTAGGTCTTATACTTGCGGATAAATTCCTCGTCAACTTGCTGGAGCAACTCTCCACCTGGCCGGTTGATCTCCTCGAAGCGGCCTTCGATGAGGACAACGTCGTCGCCGCTTTCCAAGTGAACAGCTGCCTGTGGATTGTCGCGTAGGTTGCGGATTTTCCTTCCCCCACCCACGAAGTAAAAGACTTCTTTCAGCCAAGCGCCCCAAACGGGCACCGCATGGGGCCTCCCATCACTTCCCGCGCTGGCAATCCAATAGTTCAAAGAATCGCGCATTCGACGGTCCACGTCATCCCACGATAGCATTTCACTGTCATAAGTTACAGGGCCGGACGCGCCTAAGTTTGGGCGGCTGCGCTCACCGCTGTACCTGTCCTTCATTGTTTTCTCCAGAAATTAAGGGCAGAACGCGCGCGCCGGCGCTCGGAGGACTGATGTACACCTCTGGCCAGATGTTCATCGCCTTGGCGTATGCCTCTTGAACCACCTCACGTACATCCTTCTCTTTCCCAGCCTGTACAAGTGCCACTGCGCATCCGCCAAACCCCGCCCCCGTTAGGCGGGCGCCAAGGCATCCGGGATGACTCCGCATAGACTCCACCATCCGATCCAGGGCCTCGCTGCTTACCTCGTAGTCGTCCCTCAGACTTTCATGGCTGGCGTCCATTAACCGACCAACCTGCCCAAAGTCGATTTGCTCAAGGGCACTCACCGTGGCCTGCACGCGTTCGTTTTCGCTTACCACATGGCGGCAGCGCCTGTAGACCGTCGCAGGAAGTAGCGAGCGATGAGTCTCCAGTTCACCAAGACTCACGTCGCGCAGAGCGGTTATTTCCGGCAGTGCCGCCTGCAGTCGCCTCACGCCATCTTCACATTGTGCACGGCGTTCGTTGTACGCGCTTCCTGCCAGTGAGCGGCTTGCTTTGGTATTGCCGATTACCAGGGAAACGCCCTCCGGGAACGGCACACGTTGGTAGTCCAGGCTGCGGCAGTCAATCAACAGCGCGTGACCCTCTTCTCCCAAGGTGCTGATGAACTGATCCATGATGCCGCAGTTGACGCCGACAAACTCGTTCTCGGCCTTCTGGGCAGCCCTGGCCAACTGGGGTCCTGTCAGCGCGTGGATCTGGTTGGCCGCCGTCAGAAATGCTTTTGCCGTGGCGATCTCCAGTGCAGCCGAACTGCTCAACCCGCTCCCTCTCGGTACATTTCCACTTACAACCCCCTCAAAACCCTCAAGCTGTACTCCAAGTTCGGCCAGCTCCAGCCCTACTCCCTGGACATAGTTGGGCCACAACTGGCTTCTGTTCCTCTCTGTAGCCCCAATCTCGAAGTCTGCCCACGAGTCAAATTCCAGTGCATACAGCCTTACACGACGATCGTCGCGGGACCGAAAGAGTACTCTGACGTCTCGGTCCAGGGCTACAGGAAGTACATACCCATCATTGTAGTCAGTATGCTCGCCGATCAGATTGACCCGTCCCGGTGCAATGGCAAGGTGGGTCGCCAGGCCCTCAAAGTGAGTGTTAAATCCGTCCAGGATGGTTTGAGTTCGTTTGTCTGGTTGCATAGCGCCCTGCGTATGTTATCACTTACGAATCAGGAAAGACGGATTCTTGGGATTCCCGGTCTGACTAAGAGTTGCCCGAATTGGAATCAGCCGGGCCCAGAATTGCGTAGAGATTCAGGTCCGACTCTTTGCCGTCGGCGCGAAAAGTATCCAGAACGTTCTGTCCCGAGTCAATAGCCAACTGTCCCAGCTCGTCCTCGTCGACCTGATGAACATAGCGAACGGATTCAACGCCTTGACGCCAGGGCAGGAGTCCGTCCCCTGGCTCTAGCTCGGCGTCGATGATGTTTAATGTCACTGGGTCGATCAGTTTGCTCCGAAACCTCTCGCTGCTGAGAAACTGCCAAAAGGACAGAATGACGAAGCCTGCGCTCAACTGCCTTAGGTCACGTATCAGTCGCAGGCGAAGGGCATAGCCTGGCAGGTGTTGCACCGTTGCTGTGCAGAGTACTACATCATACTTTGGCACTTCAACTGAATCGGCAGGCCCACGGATCCCGCTGTTCTCGCCGCGCACAGCTTCCGCTAGACAACTGGGCCAGCTGGAATCCGCAAGTTCTGCCTGAATGAACTGGCAGTCTACACCTTCGAGGTTTGAAGTGGACTGCCGCGCCAACCCAAGCAGCGACCCATTTCCGTCCACGCCAGTGTAGGACGCCAAAATGCCCGCCTTCTCAAGCAGGCGGGCGAAGCGGCCGTTGCCGCAGCCAACATCCAGCACCGACAGCTTTTCCTTTCCGGCGGACCTGAAATAAGGTAGAATAGCCCGCAGTCCCGGCGTCCAACTTTGGCGCGTTGCGTCGAAATGGTGGGCCACTTGCTCATAAAACCGGCGATTCAGCGACAGCAACGCATCCTGCGTCCGCGGGTCCATGCAAGCTGATTGCATCGGCTTCCTTCGAGGTTGCCGCGACAGTTCAGGGGGTTGTTCCGCTAGCATGAGACGAGTTCTGGCTCCGGAAGAGATTCCGGTTGAGGTAGTTCAGACTTCCCAGGAATGGCAGCGAAAACGGCGCTTCGATCCCGCTGCCCATCGGACCTCTCTATCATCGATCTTCCGGGAAGTACTGGCCGTGCAGGAATCTGAATGGGACGCAAATCGATCCTTGCGCTCCATTCTAGCCCGATACCCTAAGGACGGCAAAGGATTCTATGCCAAGTCTGATCTGGTTGCCGGTTTCCGACTCCTGATCGATGACGGGGAGTTGGAACCGGACTCCCTACTGCTGGACCGAATCCGCAAGAAGCCGGTCCGTACCGCCAGCGGCGTTGCGCCGGTTACCGTTCTGACCGCGCCGGCCGGCTGCCCGGGCCAGTGCATCTTCTGCCCGGACGACTGGCGTATGCCCAAGAGCTACATCTTCGATGAGCCAGGGGCGCAGCGGGCCGAGCGCGATGGCTTTGACCCGTTCAAACAGACGCTGGGCCGCATCGATGCGTTCGAAAGCATCGGTCACGACGCGAGCAAAGTGGAACTGCTGATCCTGGGAGGGACCTGGAGCGCCTACAGTCAGGACTACCGCGAATGGTTCGTACGCCGTTGCTATGACGCCATGAACGCCTATGGCGATCCTGCGTTCCTGCCGTCTGCCACGCTGGAAGAAGCGCAAAGGCGAAACGTGCTGGCCGCGCACCGTAACGTGGGCCTGGTTGTGGAGACTCGACCGGACTGGATTACGCCGGACGAGATTCGACACATGCGCCGTCTGGGAGTGACCAAAGTTCAGATCGGCGTTCAGAGCCTGGAAGACGACGTTCTGAACAAAAATAAACGCGGCCACACAGTGGCCGAAGTGAGAGACGCGCTGAGTCTCCTGCGGACGGCAGGGTTCAAACTGCATCTGCACTGGATGCCAAATCTCTACGGAGCAACGCTTCAATCAGACCGAGATTCGTTTCGCCGGTTCTTCGACGATCCGTCAATCCGGCCGGATGAACTCAAGATCTACCCCTGTTCTCTGATCGCCGGTACGGAGCTCTACGAGAAGTGGCAGGCTGGGGAATATAGACCATATACGGAACAGGAACTGGTTTCCCTGCTTGCAGATATCAAGCCAACAGTACCCCCTTACACACGCATCAATCGCCTCTTTCGCGACATCCCCGCGCATCACATCGAGGCCGGTGTCAAGACGAGCAACCTGCGCGAGGTAGTCCACCAGGAGTTGGCGCGTCGCGGCGACCGCTGCGGCTGCATCAGATGCCGCGAAGTGCGGCGCCAGCACGTGCGTGAAGAGGCGCTGCGACTGTCCATCACCACCTACTCCACTGATTTGACGATCGAACACTTTCTGCAATTTGTCGTGAACGAGCACATGGGGAACGGCTCGCAGGCCGACCTGGCGCGTGCGCCCCTCGCAGGATTCCTGAGGTTAAGCCTGCCAAAATCGCCTTCGGCAGGGAGTAGGGCATTCCTGGATGAGATTCGCGGTAACGCCTTGATTCGCGAAGTGCACGTTTACGGACCGGCACTGGCCATCGGCGGCGCAGAAAAGGGAGCTGCGCAACACGTTGGGTTGGGTACCCGCCTTCTCAACGAAGCCAGGCGCATCAGTCGCGAAGCAGGGTTCGAACACATCAGCGTAATCGCCGCCACCGGCACGCAGGCCTACTACGCCTCACGCGGCTTCGAGTCCGGTGACCTCTACATGACCGGCCCCACCTCGACAGCTTCTTAGCGTCCAAGCAACCCGCCGCGATTTCGGGAAGTAAAACAAGGGATGGTGCGCACTCAATGTTCTCGCGCCGCATTCCCGTTGGCTTCAGGCCTGGAACAGATCGTTCTCACGTCCGGCAGCAACTTCACCTGGCCAGCCATTATCCTCTCGGACGCCAGCTGAATTAATAGTAGGTCACAGCAATCGGCCAATGAAAAAGAGGAGCAGCGAACGTTCGCCGCTCCTCACTCTTTTTCTTAAATCTCGCCCGACCTGGTCAAGCCTTGCCGCCAGCCAGGCCTTCTCAGGCGGTTGCCGACCTAGAAGTGCAGGGTCAGGTCGAATTCTGTCGCCTGGACCAGCGGCAGAATCTGGAGAATCGTGGGCAACATCGCACCCATGCCCGGCATCGCCATGTCCAGCACGGGGATGTCGGTTATCAGTTCGATGAGGTTGCTGGCCTTGCCATCAGACCAGTCCAGCGTCGGCAGCACGTCCCCGTCAATGGAAATCGTGATGCCGTCTACGTTAGTGCTGATGCCCAATTCGGAGATCCCCAGCGCCCCGGCCATGCCAATCTGACTGATGGTCAGAGCAAGTGCCGCAAGCGACCCGCCGGTCATGGCATTCATCTCTTCGATGGACATGTCGCCGATGCTGAAGCTGCCATCCGCCTCATAGAAGATTGGCAGATTGATGCGCGGCGGAGTGCCCACGGCTGCCAGGAACTCTTCCTGCGCGGCTTGGGCAGCCATCGCTGCGTCACTGTCACCTTCCACGTAAAGCGGAATCTCGTCTGCCCCTGGTGCAACCGGGAAGCGAGCAATCACGCCAATCCCAATCCTGTCCACTAATGCAAACAGCAGATCTGCCATCGGGATGACCATGCCGAACGCACTTAGCGTTCCAGGCAAAGCACTCAGCGAATCGCCGTCGTAACTGATATTCGGAATACTTCTGCCGTTGACCAGAAGCAGCAGGCCCTCAGGCGTGTTGCTCACCTGGATGTGCTGAATGTTGCTGGCCTCCATCAGAAAGACCATTTCAGGCGGAACGGGCAAATCCAGAGGTACGCCAAGAGTGTCCACCAGGTCGGCCAAGGCAGCGTTCTTAATCGCGGGCGTCCCGTCCGCGCCAAAGTCAAGTACCAGCGCGGGCAGATCAATGACCAACTGGTCGGCATCGGCTTCGATGCTTCCCTGGCCGGCGCGCGGCGCACAGCCCGATACGGCAATAACTGCAATAAGCACTATGGCGGCCCAGAACCTCACACGTCGTTTGAGCATTTCAAACCTCCTAAGGGCGGTCAAGGTAAAAGGGTGATGAATGATATCTGCAAGAGTGCGGAAAACACGGCCGATTATGATAAATCCCGCTTGCCGAATCAGCGGGGATTGTACCATCAATTTCTAACAGAGACAATGCTCTTGAAACACCGGCTGAAGGGGATTCCCGTGCTTGCGTCCCGAATGATAAGGGAAACTCTCGATTATTGCAAACTCCTGTTTCCCTTTGGAAAGCCCATACCTTTAGCGGAGTTAGTGACCACAATTCTATACGATGCTCGCCCTCACGTCAACCTTTTTGAAAATGAAAAATTAACGGAAAGAACAATTCGTCAACCGGACGCAAATGCATTTCCTACTGCTCTGGACTCTTCAAGTGAAAGCCGCCAATCTGATCTGTCTCCGGTCGAAAACAATTGGGCTTCAGAGGTGGCGCAAGCTGGGTGATCGGACCCCAAAAAGGCTCTGATCCAGGTTACGGAGGCGGATTCTCAGAGTGCTGAGGAGGGAATGGAGTTTGTTGCGCAAGATCGAACCGTCTTTTCGTCCTCAGTTCATGTCAAATTCAATGAATTCACCAGTGACGGTAAAGATTATTCGTTCACAAATGTTGGTCACCCTGTCGGCGGCACGCTCCAGATTGTGTGCGGCCCAAAGCAGGTAGTTTGAGCGGTCAATCAGTGAGGGATCCTCAAGTATCATCGCGATCAGATCACGGTGGACTCGATTATAGAGCGCATCAACCTCGTCGTCACGCAATGGAATGGTTCGAGCGGCTTCCAAGTCCTGGTTCAAAAATGCATCGAGAGCTTGTTGTAGCATTTCCGTAGCGATTTCGCACATGCGAGGTATATCAACAAGTGGCTTGATCAGTGACTCAGGGCCGATGAGCAAGATAATTCGGCCGATTCCCTTGGCGTAGTCGCCAATTCGCTCCAACTCTGTGCTGATCTCCAACACCGCCGCAATCAGCCGCAGGTTCCCTGCCATAGGTTGCTGCGTCGCGATCAGCCGAAGACAGTCGGCTTCGATTTCGAAACGCTTCTTATTGATGACTTCATCTTCCTTGATCAGTCGCCTGGCAGTCTCCATATCCCTCTGCCGCAGCGCTTCGACTGACTCCTTCAACGCCTGGATCACCATGCTGCCGAGCATCAATGTGTCGGTCTGGAGCGTCTCCAACTCACGGGCAAATGAGGTCCGCAGGAGTTGTCCCATGGATGGTCTCCTTTCCTTCCGAAGGACTATCGACTCTGAAGGTAGGGGAGTATAGTGTTTCGCATCAGATCCCGCACCTGCCTACAGGCTGAGATCCTGGCCAATTCGCTGCCAATTACCTTAGTCGGATCGTCAAACGGCATGTGCTTGACTTCCTCATCACCAAGCCAGACCGGACAGCTCTTGGCCGCATTGTCACAGACCGTGACCACTACGTCCGGCCGCAACCCACGATAGATGTCGACAGACTCCGTCGTGCCCTGACTTATGTCGATATCGATTTCCGCCATCGCCCGCACTGCAAGCGGATGAACCATGCCCGAAGGCGCAGTGCCGGCTGAATATGCCTGCCACGCCTCGCCAAGATAGGCATTAACTAGCCCCTCTGCCATCTGACTGCGGCAAGAGTTGCCAGTGCACAGGATCAGAACGCGCTTCTTGTCGATGCTCATACTGACTCCTCTAGCAGTGTGTGAGTCTAGCCGTACCTGCCCGTAATGTAGTCTTCCGTGCTCTTCTGACTCGGATTCGTGAAGATCTTTTCGGTATCGTCATACTCTATCAGATTTCCCGTACGCTTGTCGTCCACGCTGAAAAAGGCGGTGAAATCAGAAATCCGGGCTGCCTGTTGCATGTTGTGGGTGACGACAATGATGGTGTACTTCTCTGAGAGCTCCTTCATCAGGTCTTCGATGCGTAGGGTCGCGATTGGATCCAAGGCCGAGGCAGGCTCGTCCATGAGGATAATCTGTGGCTCCACAGCAATTGCCCTGGCGATACACAACCGCTGCTGCTGTCCGCCGGAGAGGCCGAGTGCACTCTGTTGCAGTTTGTCCTTTACCTCCTCCCACAATGCTGCCGATCGCAAGGCCCTTTCAACCATTTCGTCCATGTCGCCGCGAAATCCGTTTATGCGTGTACCCCACGCAACATTCTCATAGATCGTCTTGGGAAATGGGTTTGGTTTCTGAAAAACCATTCCGATGCGGCGCCGAACTTCAACCGGATCTACGTCATCTTCGTAAATGTTCTGGCCCTGAAATAGGACCTCACCTTCGATACGCGCGCTGGAAATAAGGTCGTTCATGCGGTTGAAGCAACGCAGGACTGTACTCTTGCCACATCCTGAAGGACCGATGATGGCGGTAATCTTGTTCGTCGGCACCTTCATGTCTACATCGCGTACCGCACAAAAATCGCCGTAATAGACGTGCATCTTTTCGGCCTCGATGGCATACCTTCCCATCCCATTGGGGGATGCCTTGCTGGTCTTTGACTGGACCTGCGAAGGGCGTTCAAAAACAACTGTCATGATTTCAGTAACTCCTCTACACGCCAGCCCGACTGCGGTCAAAGCGATTTCGCAACAACACAGCGGAAGCGTTTAAAGACAACAAAAGAATCAAGAGGACCAGAATGGCTGCCGCGGCCAAATTCCGGAATTCGTCTTGCGGCCGCGACGTCCACTGATAGATCTGGATAGGCAATACCGTAAACTTTGAGAACGGCCCGCTGGGATCCAGAGCGATAAAGGTGGAAGCGCCGACAACGACCAGCGGGGCCGTTTCGCCAATCGCCCGGCTCACCGCCAGAATCGTACCTGTCAGGACTCCGGGCATGGCACTCGGCAAAACGTGATGCCAGATTACCTGCCAGTGCGTCGCGCCCAAGCCATATCCTGCCTGCCGCAATGAATTGGGGACGGCGCGAATTGCTTCCTGGCCATTGATGATGATTAACGGGAGTATCAGCAGGCCAAGTGTCATTCCGGCCGAAATGATTGTTCGTCCGTTGGCAGTGGACTGGTCACCGATTCCCAGCATCGCTCCACTTGTAAATGCTTCCAGCATGCGAACAAAAATGGCCAGCCCTAACATACCGTAAATGATCGATGGGACGCCTGCCAGGTTGTTGATATTGGTCTGAATCAGTCGGTTGAGGAGGCGCTCCTTGTGTGCGTACTCTTCAAGATAGATCGCTGCCCCTACCCCAATGGGAAAGGAAAACAAGACCGTGATGGCAACCACCCATAGAGAGCCGAATATCGCGGTTCGAACACCTGCGCGCAGCGGTTCGCTCGACTGTGAATTACTGATGAAACTGGTCGTAAGCCAGCTGCGGAAGTACACACTGGACCCTGGAAATCGCTCTTCGGCATCAGCCAGAATACTTTCCCGCGCAAACACCGATTCAAACAACCCCCACGATGCCTGTACCTCCGGTTCTACCACGCGCTCCAATACTAAGTCGTGGACGTTTTCGCGGCTTCTCTCTTCAAACGGCATGTCGTGCTCATATCGCCTCATCAGACCTGCAGAGATATTGGCCGCCAAAACCTCGACCAGTGTATCTTTGGGCAGCTCGTCCAGCGGCGTACCGTCAACTGCCAGCTCCGCGGGATCGATGTTGTTCACGATTGCAACGTAGCCGAAAGACTGACTGAGAATGTTCAAGAGTAGGGCGCACAAGGCAATGATTCCGGAGAGCACCGCTGCCTGAAAGATAAACGCCCAAATTCGTCCCCGACGCCTTCGCGCAACGACCTGATCGTGGTATGCAGGCCCTGATGGCATCAGCCCGCCGCTTGGCTGGGTTGCACTCTGCTGCTTGAGTGCCATCAGTCGTACTCCTCGCGGAAGCGGTGCACGATCCATTGACTCAAGACGTTCAGTCCAAGAGTCAGCAGAAAGAGCAGCAGACCGATGGCAAAGATACTGTTATAGTCTATCGAATCGTAACTGAGGTCGCCGCCACTGATGCGGACGATGTGCCCTGTCATCGTTTCGGCCGCCCGAAACGGGGAAAACGTAAAATTCGGCCCGGCGCCTGCCGCGATGGCCACGATCATCGTCTCTCCAATCGCCCGTGAAATGGCCACAATGAAAGCCGCCGCGACACCGGAAAGCGCGGCCGGCAAGACTATCCGCACAGCCGTTTCTAGTCTCGTGGCCCCCACACCATAGGAGGCTTGGCGCAGGGAATCTGGCACAGCGCTCAGCGCATCCTGGCTCATCGAACTGACGAGCGGAATGACCAATATTCCGATCACGATGCCGGCAGAAGCAGTGTTGTATATCTCCACCAGGTCACGGCCTAATATGCCCCGCAGCATCGGCGTCATAAATGTAAGAGCAAAATAACCGTAAACAACTGTCGGAATCCCCGCCAGAACCTCCAAGATCGGCTTCAAAATGCTTCGCGTCCGTTGAGGTGCATATTCGCTCAGGTAGATGGCCACGCAAAGACCAATGGGCAGCGCCACGGCCATCGCTATCAGGCTGGCCATTAGGGTGGCGGTCACCAACGGCCAGATTCCGAACCTACCAATAGCGGGCTGCCACTCGGTTCCCCCGAAAAACTTCAACAGGTTCACTTCCTCACTGGCGAAGAACAGAACTGATTCCCGCCCAAGTATATATACAATGCCTAACGTCGTGAGGATCGATATGGCGCCGCAGAGGAAAAGGAATCCCTGGATTAACGACTCGGCAACCCTGGGCTTACGCCTCAGGTCCATCTGGGGCCCTCCGCCCAGAACAGTATCGCCTCTATTTTCCGCGCCTTCCGCTGGCCCGCGCACAGACTCTGCTGATACGGCAGCTTGGGCAATTGGCGCCGATCGTGACATGGCTTTCTCTCATTACTCCAGGATCTATGGCTGGCGCAGGCGTCATGCCGAATATAGGCGACCAATCGGCCCCAGCCGGCGTGCAAGATTTAGTACGTTCTATGATTGCGGCCTATTCTAATCCCATCGACTACTATAAGGAAAGTTGGGGACAGGGACAATCCCCTATCCCCAACTCTTCCAATATCACACTTGAGTGCAAACCACTGCCAACCGTTGTGGCAACGACTTACTGCTCTCTAGCCTGCATCGCGTTGAGGAGGCTTTGCTTGGCGGCCTCGAGCACGGGCGCTTCAGCTGGGAAGTAACCGACGCGCTCTATTTCCTCGTTGACGTAGGTCAGGTAGAAGTTGATGAAGGCGGCGACCTGGGGCTTTTGGCCCATGATGCCTGCATCCGAGTAGATGAACAGCGGACGGGCAAGAGGATAGCTGCCGTCGTCGACATTGGCCGCGGTGGCCTCGACGTCGTTTATGGCGACGATCCTCAGGTATTCGGCGTTTTCCTGGTAGTAGGCGTAGCCGAAATAGCCGACCGCATAGGGGCTGCCGGTAATGCCCTGAACGAGGACATTGTCATCCTCGGACAGTTGGATGGCTTCGGCGCTCAGGATTGGCTCCTTGTTCTTATCGAAGACCTCTTCGACAAAGTAGTCGAAAGTACCGCTGTCGGTGCCAGGGCTGAAACGCTGAATTGGCTCTGCCGGCCAGTCGGGGTTGACATCGGCCCACGTGGTGGCGGAAGAGAAAACCGCCGCCAGCTGCTCCATGGACAGATTATCGACGAAGTCATTCTCCTTGCTTACAGCGACAGCCAGAGCATCGGTGCCGACTCGGAACTCGATCGGGATGCGGTCGATTGCCGCGCAAGACTCTCTTTCCGATTCCTTGATAGCGCGGCTGGCATTGGTAATGTCCGACTCACCGGCAACGCAGAAGCGTTCGAAACCGGCGCCACTGCCGATGCTGTCAATAGTGATATTGTCGGCGTAGCCTTCGTCTCTGAAGCGTTCCGCCATGGCTTCTGACAAGGGAAAGACCGTGGAGCTGCCTGCAGTGATGATGTCACCGGTTACCTCAAGAGGATTCACCTCAGGCAGTTGATCCAGCGCTTCGCCCCCGGCCACAGTCTGCGCCTCCCCGGCAGGTTCTTCAGCAGGAGCCGTTTCCTCGTCTGACCCTCCGCAGGCAGCCAGCACCAAAGCGGTGATCAGTAACCATACAAGCAAATATCGATGCATCTCTTCTCCTTTAACAGTCGGTTCTTAGGTTAATTCTCTTGAATATGAAGTTGCCATAGAGCCCGCGTGAACATTTTGCACGTACGACTCATCCCCAAAACCGTCGAGGAAAGCAATTTAAATCCAACCACTGTATCCAGCATATCTATTTCAGATTAATGACCGGTGATGAAAAACGGGTCAGGCGTTAAAAACCCTTAGAAGTTTGGTTAAGAGTTCTTTAACGTCCGCGTGCTGCCACCTCACTCTGTTTCAACTTATCTGCGGTCAGTTCGACATCCCTATGTTCACTACCGAAGGTGCCGCGCCTTCCTTCGCATTCATACTCAATCTATCCTTTAGCTGGTCGGCGCAGTTCAACGTTTGGGCCTCAGTCTCCCCTTAGTGCGGGGCCTGCGCACTCGCTACGTGCCGCGCCAGCCAATCTACAGGTGTGGACAATGGGACCGTCTGGGGCAAGCGACCGGTCACGGTCATCCCGCCACGCCACTGCTCACCGGTCAAGGCAAATCCTGCAACAGTGAGCACACACACCGGATGCGGAATCGTAGTTTCCGCACTTCAGGGAATGCCAAATGTCTGGAACGCAACCTGCCGACGTCACTGGTGGTAGAGGTGGCTGAGACTGAGCGGCCTTCGTCATCGCACCGATGTGAAGACACGGTCGGACGTCTAGGCAAATCGTCACTGCAGAAAGACTGTCAGGAACGGGACTGCGGCACGCCGGTAAAGCCTGCGCAGCAGCACTTGTCTGCCTGACGGATCTTCAAAGACGCTCGCCATCCTGTCCAAATCAGTGCGCACCTCTTGGTCGTCGACAATGCTAAGACTCTCTCCCCTTGTCTTCAATAGCCCTGCGTTCTGAAGTTCGTCGATCGCTTCGTCCAGTGTCGGGGCATCGGCAAAAGTCACCTGCCGCACGAATTCTCGGTTAACCCTGTTTTCGGTTGAGCGCTGGTGAAGAAACAGGAGAAACCATAGCTTGTGGAATGAGTCGATCCTTCGGCGGATAATGAATCTTTCTAGGGGAGCAGGCAGCATCGGCCGCACATCCTCTTCTGGATTCCCGGTTCGCATTTCCCTATCACACTTGCCATGAGCAGCAAGCGCAACCCGGGGTTTTCCTCTCTTTTCTGAGCAAGGTCGATCTGTTGCTTTATTCATTTCACAAAGCAGATTAGCCCCAACCCATTAACGCAAGGTACAGGAGATGTAAACGGCGATTTAGGGAATGGTTAAGAGGAAAGTTGTGGGAGCTTTCGAGTTGAGGATGGAAAGAGTGAAAAGGAGGCGGCTGAATTGGTGAGGTGGATAAGGAAGAGTGTTCAGCTTTCTTCTTGAGTCCGTAGGCCATTCGGTGCAACGGGAAGTGTAAACGAAAAAGTGCTGCCCCGATTCTCGATGCTGTCTACCCAGATCCGGCCGCTGTGCGCCAGGACAATATGCTTGGCTATCGCAAGACCCAGACCAGTACCCAAGCTTGCACGTGCCCGATCAGTCTTGAAAAACCGCTCAAAGATGCGGTCCATATCCTCGGCGGGAACCCCGATCCCCGTATCGCTGACAGAAATAGTCACTTGTTGGGCCTCGGGTTCTGCGTCTGCCGAGATTGTGACCGACCCGCCTGCCGGAGAAAACTTGAGTGCATTGTGAACCAGGTTCGTAACTACCTGGTGTATGCGTTCGGCGTCTGCGTAGACGCGAGGGAGACGGTGCGGCAGGTCGACAATCAGGTTGATGTCGCTTCGGGCGGCAAGTGGTTGCAATCGTTCAACCGGAGTCAATACAGTTTCGCTGACAGTTACCGGTCGGAAGCGGAACGGGACCTGACCGGATTCTATGCGGGAAAGTTCCAGGAGTTCCCGAACCATCTGCGCTAGGGAGTCCACCTCCGTCTCAATCCGGTCCAGAAACCGCGGCGCAGCCGCAGCATCGTCGAGGGCGCCGTCCCGTAAGGTTTCTGTCAACGCTTGCAAAGATGCAAGAGGCGTACGCAGTTCGTGAGAGATGTTGCTTACAAAATCGCGCCTAACCCGCTCAAGTCGATGGAGTTCCGTCATGTCCTGCAGAAGTAGGATAAAGCCATCGATGCCACCTGCAACAAAGGGGAGCGCAATGACACGCGTCGTTCTGTCCCCCCACTGAAAAATGCTTTCAGCCTGCTTGCCCTCCTGTTTGCAGTCCTGCCACGTTTCAACGATTCGATGGTCGCGAACAATTTGGGCAAAAGGCTGTCCTCGAAGACTCTGACGGCTGAGACTCGAAAATGGTGAACCATACCGCAAATCCAAAGGAGACACACTGTTTCCCATTTGTAGTGCCTCTTCAGATTCGCCGTTCGAACCGGAAGCCTCCTCCGTTTCGAAGCCCACCATGCGCGCCGCAACCAGGTTGCAGAGCCGTACTCGTCCCTCGCTGTCCAGGATGAATACACCGTCCACGAGGTTGTCTAGGACCGAAGTCAACCGCTCTCGCTCACGAGAAACCGATGCAACCTGTGACTCCAGCCGGTCCCTCATACGATTGAAAACTCTGGCAAGCTGTCCCGCCTCGTCCGCGCCTTTCGGCTCGATTCGGACCCCCAGCTCTCCTTGGGCCAGACGTGCCGCCGCCAAAATCAAATGGCGGAAGGGTCGCGCCGTTCCCTCGGAAACCAATAGGGCGATTCCGGCCAGCGCCGAATAAGCCAACAGCATCACTATAAGCAGGGACCTGCGTAGTGGGTCGAGCGCATCGTCAATCTTGGAACCTGGCACAGATACACGCATTACCCCCAGTGCCTCGTTGGTATCGCCTGCATTTGCACTGCCCAGATCGCTTCCAAGCCCAATTGCCGCAGCGGCAAACAGCATCTCGGAGCCAACTACCCTGCTCACTCGAACGCTGTATCCGGTTCCTTCTTGAAACGCCGCAAGGATTTCCGGCTGCTCCAATTGACTTTCCATGGAGGATGGATCGGCCTGCGAGTCCGCCAGCACACTGCCGTCGGCAAGGACTATAGTCACACGTGCATCCAGCTGATCGCCCCACGCGCGCACAAGGCGGGCTGGCTCAATGTCTCCCACTTGCCAGCGGGACTCCACCAGCCCGTCGCGCAACTGCAGGTTTCCCGACAACAGTTGTGCGTCGGCGCCAAGTCGAAGCCGGTGTTGTTCATATTGGGTCTGTCTGAAAAAGGAAAGGGAAAAGAAGTAGAGGCCCGCGAGAAGAGCCGCCGACAGAAGGCAGAAAGGTACAGCGATTTGCCACCGGATCGAGCGAAACCCGAGCATGTGCTGAGGCCCGAACGACAAGGCACTTCCTTTGAATGGAGAGGTGCGGAAACGGGCGCCGGTTCTGGCTCGCTCACCCGTCAAAGCGGTAACCGAGGCCCCGTACTGTCAGAATGCGACTGGGATGGGCCGGGTCATTTTCGATCTTCTCTCGCAGCCAGCGGACGTGAACGTCCACCGTTCGGCTTCCGCCGTCGAAGTCCCATCCCCAGACTCGTTCCAAAATCAGGCTCCTGCCCAGGGCGATACCGCGATTGCGGGCCAGAAACAAGAGTAGTTCAAATTCCTTCGGTCTCAAGGCCAGAACGCCGCCGTTACGCCTGATTTCTCTCCTGCTCTCGTCAATGACAAGATCGTCGAACGAAATGACCCCGCCACCGTTGGGCGACCCATGAACGCCCCGGCCCGATCTCTCCAGCTCTTCTCGCAGCAAGCGAACCCGGCGCAGGTGTGCCCTTACTCTGGCCAGAAGCTCCCGCATACTGAACGGCTTCGTCAGATAGTCGTCCGCCCCTACCTCCAGGCCTACAATCTTGTCCACCTCTTCATCTTTGGCAGTTAACATCAGAATCGGCAGACTCATCTCCTGACGCAATATGCGGCAGACCTCAAAGCCATCCAGACCCGGCAGCATGACGTCAAGGATCACCAGGTCGGGCTTCTCTTCTCTGGCAGTTGACAACGCCCGAACACCGTCAGATGCTGTGACAACATCGTATCCCTGTTTCTCGAGACTGTACTTCAATGTTTCAAGCAGTGTCGGTTCGTCCTCGACGATCAACAGCCTGGTCTTGTCCAAGGGGTAAATCCTTCCGATGTCTAAACTACAAGAAGGCCTTCGATCTCCTCTGACCTCATTCTGCCCACAAGTGCGCGTCTGCCGGGCCTTGCCCCCTTCTGTGCGTTCGCTGCCAGGACTCTAATACAGGGTCACTCTTTCCCGCAAAGTGCCGGCCCGTTCGCTCAGGATCTTGACAATGAACTCGGCGCCAACAGGACCGCGCAGAACCCACTCAGTCCAGGTGCGGTTGTCGGTCGGGCTGGCCGCGTAAATCGTGCTTACGGAGAGTTTGCCGCTGCGGCCCTCCAGATGGCCCAACTCTGTCTTTGCCTGGCCGCTGGTCAGCCTCACTTCGTCAGGCAGCGTCAACTCGACACGGACCGGCCGTGCCGCTCTGCGGTTTCGGCCCTGAGCACTAGTGTAAGTTGGCAGGAATCCGCTGTTCTCGACAATTAGCCGGAGGCGGTAGTCCCCTTCATCTGTTAGTCTGTCGACCGTCAGAGTATGAACCGTTATACGCGGCAACATATCGGCCAGCGACAAGGCAAAAGTGGTATTCCTCTCCGCCTCTTCGCCAACCAAGCTGCGAGGCGGATTGCGCCACGTATACATCCGGTCATAACCGCCGATTTCAACCGGCCCAAGCTGCGGATGCTCGAATGAATACCACTCCACCAGCGGCGGTTCATCTCCGTTTTCTTCCAACCACCTTAGAATCTTCAGGTCTTCCTCATAGGGATGCTTGCGGTTCCATTCAATGAAATGCCTGTCCTTGATGCCTGCCCTTCCGGGCAGGTCCCACTATTCGATCGTAAACGAAAACATGCCCAGATGATCGTAAACCCAATCGTCAAATGCCCCAGACGTAACTTCCTTGGGGTGATAGCGGAAGCCGTGATAGACCGACAAACATGGATAGCCTGTCAATTCCTTTCCTCTTTCGCCCATCAACTCGAACACCCAGAGATCGTCAGTCTCCATCTTCTCATCCGGCTTTGTACTGAACGGCCGCAGTATTACACCGCTTTGGGTATGGTAGGTGATTGCCACATTGATGTTATTGTGCCGGCTGATGAAGTCGACTGCTGCCCGAATCTCCTCTTCCGATGTTGGATACGGACCCGAGCCAGACTGAGTTGATTCCGGCTGCCATTCAAATGGGAAGTTCCGGTTAAAGTCTAGTCCCTGTAGCGGCTTGGCCAGCTTGATTTCGACCCCATCGAACTCTTCGAGCCGGCCTTCAGGCAACAGTCTGAAGTAACTCCCTCCGTGTTCGTCTGGTCCCCGCTTCTCCATCAGCCGTTCATCCAGCGAGCTGACCTTCCAATCACCATGGGGGTCAAGTATCCGCATCTGCAGAATGCGGCCGTCGCCATCGATGTCCTCTTCATGCAGGCCCGCCAGGGGTTCGTCAGAGGGATAGGCCCGGGTACCGGATCGCACATACTTCGGGCTTTCAGATAGCGCCAGTGCCGCCCCGTCGGGATTGAGCCGTGGCACAATATAGAACGCAACATTGTCCAATAAGCGCGTACAACGAGCGTCTCTGCCGTATCCTGACAAGAGAGTATGCGCGATGTGCAAGGCAACCGTGGTGCCTGCGACCTCCGTAGCATGGATGTTGGAGTCTATCCAGATGGCCGGTTTGTCTACGTCACTCCCTGTGTCTTGGTTGGTCAAAGTCAAGAGATGAATCGCCCTATTCTCATGACTTCTGCCCAATTCAGTTACTCTTGCCAAGTGCGGTTGGGATTGTGTCCAGCCATTCAGAACTGACTCGACTTCATCGTTTGCAAAATAGCGGTTAAAGTCCATCGCCTACTCGTCCTCCAGAGACTTCTGCCAGGCGTTTCTTCCTTTTGGCCGACTTCCACGGTCTTCCAACTCGTGCTGCCTCAAGGAGAAAGCTCCATAAGGAGTGCCGTCAGTAGGCCCGCTCTCTCGCCGATCTTATCCACTTCAATGTGTTCGTGATCGGCGTGCGCTCCTTCCCCTGGTATTCCCAGACCGTCTAACGTAGGTACGCCTAGAGCGCCTGTCAGGTTGCCGTCGCTGCCGCCACCTGTTCCCCCTTCTTGCAGGTCCAGACCGAGCGTTTGGCCGATGGCCTTGGCCTGTTCAAAAAGTGACCCCGTGACGGACCTCTCCAACGGAGGACGATTTACACCGCCGCTAACCTCGAGTTGAATTCCCGGCACAAAGGGTTCGAGCCCCATGATCTCATTGTTGACACGCTCCATCTCAGCCCCGGTCCACGCCCGTACATCGACGAGCGCTTTCGCGTGTGCAGCAACGACATTGGGGCGCGTTCCTGCTGCAACAACGCCAACGTTCACTGTCGTTCCCGCTTCCATGTCGGTCAGGCTGTGCAGAGCCAGGACCTGGTGCGCCAGCTCCTGAACTGCACTGACCCCCTTCTCCGGTTCCACACCCGCGTGTGCTGCCCGCCCGGTGATCGAAAGCGCATAGTGTGCGCCGCCCTTCCTCGTAGTCTTAAGTACGCCGCCGGGGAGCGGTGGCTCCAACACTAAGACGTAGGCGGCCTCCTGCGCCTCCTCCTCTATCAAAGCACGCGAAGTCTGACTACCGACCTCCTCGTCCGACGTCGCAAGCACCGTAACCGGTCGCGGCAGCCGCAGGTTCAGGCTCTGCACACCCCGGAGCACATATTCCGCCAAGGCAAGACTGGACTGCATGTCAAATATTCCGGGCCCGTAAGCCCAACCCTGGTCGTCTACCCGAAACGGATGCGTATCCAAGGACCCAACGGGCCATACTGTGTCATAGTGGCACAGAATCAACGCCGGCGAGGACGCCGCCTGGGCCACATGCCCGGGAATCTGAAATCGGGCGCGCACATGATCTCCGCGCCTCTGATTGGCGATTGTCTCCGCTTCCAATCCTGCCGATGCAAAGCGTTCTGCGAGTCGGGCCGCAAATGCATCCAACCGCTTCTTTTCGTCGGTTGGTGTCTCCTCCTTGACATGCTCACCGATCGTTTCAAGAATCTGCGGCTCTTGTTCCTTGAAAAAGGGAATCAACTGAAGGGGATTCATTTCATACTCCTGATGCGAGAAGCGTTCAAGACACACACAGTCACTGAGTTTCAAAGTGCGGCAGTCGGTTCTAACGTCCGAATCCGAATTCTACTGCGCTGAAAAAGAGCGGTACCATAGCCACAGCACCTACAAGAATCGCGCCTATTTCCAGATACACCCACCCCTGCGCCACTCGTAACAGGATACGCCTGAGATTAGTTTCAGCGCGCTCCCTGGAAGTGCAAATGTACCTGACAACGTGCTGTTCTGCGGGCTTCACCGGTTCCAGCGGATGTACTGTCCAACCGGCCTGCTGAAAGATTCCTGGGAAGGATGTTACGAAACGGTGGGCGCCATATCCAAATGGCAGCATAACGAGGACGGCATAGGCGAGAACGCCTAGCAGGAGTTCAACGGACCGCGACTGAAACGGGCTGAGTACGCCAAACAGGTCAAGCCACAACCACCCAAGGAAGTAGATCGTAGGCGCAGACAGCATCCAGTGAACCCACCCCCCGGCGCCAGGGGTCGCCTCGACAAGGTGGGCCTTCACCTTTCGCCGCCCCTTCGTCTTGGGACCGACGTCAAGTGTCATCGGACCAGTCTGGCGGGACGAATCAGTCCAGGCAGCATTGGCCTACTCGCCTGCGTATCGTAAGGGAAGAAGGTTGCAGATCTTTGCGTATCACTTGCGATTTCGCGTCGCTCAGCGCTTTCGTCGCTTCCCTTTCAATCTTTTTTGAAGAGCATCCTTGTGCCGCGAAAACGCAACACGGCTGCGGGAAGGGGGTCGGCGTTTTACCAGTGACGGTCGCTTGGCTACCTGATCGGACTTGTCGGACTGTCCGAAAAGTTTCTTCCATTCGGATAATTCTTGATCGGACAGATTCACGTGACTCTCAGCGCCTTTTTCAGTATGTGGCTCGTCCTTCCTATTCTCAGAAAGACCTCCGCGTCCCTGGTGTGGGGCGTCGACATGAGCCGCGCCAGGACGCCCTCGACGTCTCTCCATGCGCTGAACGAACTCTTCCGCCTGCCAGGTTTCTACATCGTACAGTTTGGCTTCCTGGCGCAGCGCCCAATCGTTTGTTACCACGACTAAGCCCTCTGTCCGCCGATGGATACGACGCCGAATCCAATCGTCAGCCTCCTGCGGGTCACGCGCAAATATGACCTCAACGCCGCCGCCGCTCAGTTCCCGTGACGCTCCTCCGACGATGCCCCGATCAAAGATCACCGTCACTTTACCTCTATAGTTGCTACGCCAAACGCGCAGGCGCGATACGAACAGCTCTTCATCGTTTTCGTCCTGCAGGCTGATGTTCTCCAACACGCCTGAGCCGATTATATTGTGTCCATCTATGAGCAACGACATGCTCTGTCTCGCTGATGACATTCATGAAGAATGCTACTGGACCGCTAAACTTCGCGCCAGTGAATTTCTGGCCTGTGCCGATTCCGCCAGCGCCAAAGCAGACCCACCGGATAGCCGGCCATCTTCGCCGCGTCGCCTACCAACCGAACAACCGGCACATAGATGGCGGCCAGGATCCACCCTGCAAACGGAGTTCCAGCCGCCAGCGTCCGCAGCCGGCTCCACGGCCGTGCACAATTGAACATCCCCCCTATGATCAGGCCAAACACGCCCAACCAGCGCGCCTCCTGCCCCCATATCGCGTGGCCCAATAGTGCAGGGATAAGAATCAGATAGGTGGCATAGCGGACAGCGTGCCGGAACCGCCACAGATCTGCTTTTCCGTCCCCCCTTGCGTAAAGGTAGTACTGTCGCCAAAAGGTCTTCAGGTTAGCGCGTGGACGAAAGTAAGCTATGGCCTGCGGCGCCCAGGCAAACGCAGGCTCGTCTGCTTCTGCCGCTATGCGCAGATCGAATACCAGGTCCTCACAGTAATCGAGCCATTCGGGATACCCGCCGACCTTTTTCCACAACGCCTTTGAGTAAGCAACCGATCGGCTGCTGGGCAGGAAACGAGAAGGGTCAATCTCCTCCACCTTGGGCAATACTGTCGCACCCATTGCCATCTGGAACGAACCTGAAACCTCCGGCACAAAGAATCCGGCCGCTGCCTTCACTCCGCGCTCCTGATTGAGTACCTCTTCCTCAAAAGGGCCAATCAGCTGCTCCAACCAGTTGCGGTCCAACCATACCCCTGCGTCGGTGCATGCAATTACGGATCCGGTAGCCTCAGCAACCGCGCGATTGCGTCCCTGGCTGATGTTCGCACCGGATTGAGAGACAATTCGCAGTCCCGGCAATCTGCCAAGGTACCCATTCAGAATTGCGACTGTATCATCTTCGCTGCCTCCATCGCAGATGACAATCTCGTCCGGCCTGCGGGTCTGGCTCAGCAGGGAATCCATCAAAGCCTGGATACTTTTCCCCTCGTTGTATACCGTGGCTACGACCGATACGCGCATCAGTGCGTGTTCATCTATCTGCAGATGCAGGTATTATGACCTCGGACCGATGCAAAGTGTGTCCGTCGCTCTGAGACGCACAAACAAGATCCGACAGAGAGTGTTTTGGGCCGTTCCAGCTCTTGCTCGATGTCGGGCACAGTTGACCGAAAATACCTTGATCCAGCATGTCTTGGTCGGACTGCGCGGGCCCCCGCTTGATTGAAGCTATACTGTGCAACGAAGTGACTGGTCTGCTTAAACCAGTAGTCCCCATTTGAATAACTCAGTTTGTTCGGGGCTGAAGGAGCCCGTAGTTTCCGTCCCGGCGACCGTACACGATATTCAGGGAACGAGTGTCCACATTGTAAAAGACGAAGAAGTCATGACCGAGCAGTTCCATCTGCTCGACTGCCTCCTCCGGCAACATCGGCTCGGCAACAAACTGCTTGGTACGTACAATTTTCACCATATCATCCGGCAACTCAGTGGCCGATAGCTCGACCTGCGCGGCTGCTGCAGCGGCATGACGCCTCTTGCTTTTGTACCGACGCCCTTTGAATCGTTCTATCTGGCGGTACATTTTGTCGGCAATCGCATCAACCGACGCAAACAGATCTTCGCTGGACTCCTCCGCACGCAAAATCTGCCCACCGGCCCATATCGTCAGTTGGGCCGTGTACCGGTCTGCTGCAGCACGAGTCTCGCTGCGAACCAGTTCTGCTCTGGCCTCCCTGATCTGCGGTAGATACTTTTCCAGCCTGCCCACCTTCTTCTCAACGTAATCCTCAACTCGGTCGGAAATTGCGACATTTCTGCCGTGGACCGTCAGGTTCATGCTATTCTCCCCTCTTTCTTGTTCGAAACTCACGCCAGAATCCTGGCAATTGAGAAAATCTGGATGCCTCCAGGTGTAATCTGCTCAGCCCTGTCTTACGTGAACGGACAATGTAAAGCTACTTTGCTGCAGGTGTCGCCAACGCGATGCCGTATACGGCTTCCGCGCCAGCGTTGCGCAAGACAGAAGCGCATTCCCGCATAGTCGCTCCTGTTGTAAAGACATCATCCACAAGCAGCAAAGCTTTTCCAGCCACCAGCCCTGAATTCGCTCTGAATTTACCCTTTACATTCTCAGCCCGTTCTGCAGGCGAAAGACTGACTTGGGAGCTGGTTGCCTTGAATCTCACGATAGCCTGGTCAAGTACTGGTGTTTCAGATTGTGCTGCAAGAGCGGCCGCCAACAGCCTGGCCTGATTGTATCCCCGTTCAAGCAGCCTGTCCCTGTGCAATGGGACGGGAACAATGCCATCCAGCCTGCTCAAAATGGCGGGCCAGGGAGCCGCCGCGGTCACAGCTCGCAAGTAGCGGCCCAGGCTGGGACCCAACTGTATTCCCTCGTCGTATTTGAAAGCATGGATGGCCTGCTGAAGCGGGCCCTCGTGAAGCGCCGCCACTTCAACCCATCCCAGAGCATCTTTGCAGCCGGGACAAGGGGACCCGAGCCCTCTCACGTCGCCTGACAGTTTCCATCCACATCTTTGGCAAACCTGCCTGGATGGCGCGGGCACCACACGCTGCGCACAAGAGTCGCAAAACAACATCCCATATCGTTGGCAGCCGACGCAACGGGGAGGGAAAACAAGGTCGAGCAGGTAGGAACCGATACTTTGAAGTATTTTGAGGCTGGACCCCCTGCTATGAGATTTTGTCACGGCCGGCAAATGGCACGAGCCACGATATTAGGTAACGTCTTTCAAGGAACGCCTCATCCGTAGCCGGAAACCAGCGCTGTAGCACGTCATTGATGAAGGTTCGTAGGTCGTTGCCGAGTATCAGCAAGATAGACAACAGCACTATCGAAACCAGGATCAGTAGCAATGCGTATTCGACAAAACTCTGGCCCCCACGACCCGGCGAAGATCTGAACATCGACATGTGCGCATATTCTCCTGACGCGCTGCAAGCCAATCTCGAACACCCGCTTTGGCCCCATCCAAGAACGCCGATTCTGCCACTCTATTCTTACGGAATTTATCAAGAAGCGCAATTTCTTTTGGGCCCGTTTCATACTGCCACAGGTGGCAGGACACTAGGGCTCATGGTCACGTTGACGTCCAGCCGCGCTGATCGCGGTAAAAGGCGGCTTCGGAATCCAGCAGCACTCTCTCGACTGAACTGGTCCCTGCGAAGACTCGTACGGAAAAATATTATTATCTGTAAGCTGCCCGGGTCTTCACATCTGGACTCTTCTCCGGGTCAGGTCACTACAGGGTTCACCGGGACCAAATGAATGCGCAGCCTGACCAACCTCCAATCAGGTATACGAAAACTTGCCCACAACCTTGGCCGGCGCCATCAGCGCGGAGCACCCAATCCTCCTTGAATGGTTACCAAATGAGAGTGCCCAAAAACAGACGCGGCCGTGCAAATGGAAGTCCCTCTTGCGGCCAAACCACGCATATACGATAAAGCCGACAAGATATGAAGAAGTTGCAAGTCCCAATGGGGTCAGTCCCAACCCGTTAGAGGGTCCCAAACGGCGAAAAATTACACATCGACTGTGTAATTTTTTCCCCGCATCCGCTAGCAGACCTCAGTCTCCCGCGTGGTCTGCACTCTGGAGCACGCTTTTTTCATGAATCGGCCGCCGGCTCTGTGGCGGGTAGGCCCCCCCCCCCGTGTGTTCCGTCGCACCACCTGTCTGTTACGCAGTGACCATGTCCAGCTTAGCCCTCGAAACTTTGGGTGGAGGCGTTCTGGTAGCAGTCCGGTTATGTGTCGGTCAGAATCCTCAAATTCGCTGACCTGGCCACTGCTGCGAAGGCACAGGAGCCCTCCCACAAATTCAGTTCAACCTCCAATTCTTTGAAGGCTTCTTGCTTCAAATGTCAAATGGGTGATATGATAAACTGAGTCTAATGGTCTTCTGAAACGAAAAAGCCGCCTTGTTCGGGCATTCTGCGACCGAATTGATCAGGGCAAGCCAAACGGCAAGAGTCCCCACCATTGCCTGTTTTTCCCTGTTGTCCCCCATGTTCGTTGCACCGCTTCAGCCAGCACTTTGGTGTACGGTGTCGATTTCACCGCAGACAACCAACCCGGGCTCTCGCTCTACCGGCGCCAAAAAGGCCGGCCGTCGGATCCGCTTTCGGCCGCGCAAATGAGAAAACTGTAACCTCAATGGGGAAAAAATGTGAACGCAAAAGCTGCATTGCTCAAAATGCACGAAATCGATTCACTTTACGACAGAGTTCGAAGACGCATTCTTCTACTGAATAAGGCGGTTGGGGGTTCGACAGAACTCGAATCGCTTCGCGAAGAAGTCGAATCGATCGACCTGGAACTTCAGGGCACGCGAACCGAACAGCAAGACCTGGAACTCGAGTCGCGTTCGCTTACTGAAAGGATTCGTGAATCCGAGTCGAATCTGATGAGCGGAGAGCTAAGCAATCCAAGAGAACTTGAAGCTCTGCAGTCCAGCATTGACTCGATGAAGGAGCACCGGACAGACCTTGAAAACCGGAGCGTTGAGCGTCTGGTCTTGGTTGACTCACTTCAGGCAACACTTGAGAAAAAACAGGCCAATCTTGATCTGGTTGAAGAAGAGTGGACGAATCGTAAGACTGCCTTTGAGACCGAAATCGAGCAGCGCAAGAAAGAGTACCTCTATCTGAAGAAGGCCCGCGAGCAGGTGGCAGAGTCGCTCTCCGAAGAGAACCTCGAAATGTACGAACATCTGCGACGCAGAAAGAACGGTGTGGCCGTCGCCTTGCTCGAAGACGAGATCTGCGGAGCATGCCACACGCAGGTTGCAGTTGGAATCCTGAACAATATACGATACAGCGACGACCTGCTCAGTTGCCCCTCCTGCGGCCGGATTTTGCTCACCGAAATCTGATTCTCGACGGTCTCAGATTTCCGAGAATTAGCTGAAATGTAACGCCCCACATTTTGCACGCAAACAAGCGGCGGTCCCGGTCTATCTCTGACTGTTGGTCGCATTACTCTCAAAGTACCCACCAGGAGAAAAGAAGATGACGGAACGAATTCTGGTGACCGGTATGAGCGGCCTCATTGGCGGCGCGGTCCGGCGACGGCTTGAGGGCGACTACGAACTCACCGCACTCAACCGCAGCCTCGTACCAGGTGTCAGCACGGTGCAGGCGGACATTGCCGACTTCAATGCCATACGACCCGCATTCGAAGGTCAGGAAACTGTCGTTCATCTGGCGGCTTCCGCGCGCGGTAGCGACCCCTGGGAGCGCGTTCGCAATCCAAACCTGATTGGCGTCTACAACGTTTTTGAAGCCGCACGCCAGGCGCGCGTGCCCAGAGTCATTTTTGCCAGCAGTGGGTCAACCATCTCCGGTTGGGAACAGGTGCAGCCATACCGTGCGCTCGTCAATGGCGATTACGACAGTGTTCAGCACCCTTGGCCGATGATTACGCACGAGACGCCTGTTCGCCCCACTGGTGTGTACGGGGCCACAAAAGTCTGGGGCGAAGCGCTGGCGAGGCAGTTCTCCGATAGCTTTGAGCTGTCCATACTCTGCCTGCGGATCGGCCTAGTCAACAAGGAGGATCGTCCGACCGATTCCCGGCAGTTCTCGGTATGGTGCAGCCAGAGAGACATCAGTCAAATGGTGGTGCGATGCATCAGAGCGCCGTCGGAGCTGAGATTTGACATCTTCTACGCCCTCTCCCGGAACAAATGGAGTTACCGAGACATCTCACATGCCCGCGAGGTAGTAGGTTTCGAGCCGGAAGACGAGGCCGAAGCCTTTCGTTGACCCCAAGAGTTACTGAGCGAGATTTCCCGCCTGGGGGCCGCAAATGGTATTCCAGTTCCCGCTCACCCTACCAGAAGCAACCGAAGTGATGCTCCCAGGGCCCGCAAAACAGACACCCACAGAATTGAGAAATCAGACCAATGGCTCCTCAAAATGAGTACCGCTATAACCGATTAACATGGGCGGAAATGAATGATGCCATCGCTGCACAGAAAGTCATCCTACTGCCGGTCGCGTCAACTGAACAGCACGGGCGCCACCTACCGTTGGACGTAGACACGTTTTTGTGTGAATCGATCTGCCTGGAAGCCGGTCGCCGGGCTCCCCAGTCTATTCTAGTACTGCCTCCGGTCTCCTACGGACTGAATCTCCACCATATCGACTTTCCCGGCACTGTACACATCGAACCCGACGTTTTCATCGCGTTTTGCCTTAACATAACCAAGAGCGTTGCCTACCATGGTTTTGAGAAAATCCTCCTGGTCAACGGACATGGCTCGAACACGCCGTTGATTGATCTTGTCGCCCGCAAAACGGTATTGGAGACTGACTCACTGTGCGGGGCACTGGGATACTTTGGGTTGGCTATGGAGGCCTTCAACCGCATCAAAGAGACGGAGGTGATGGCGCATGCGGACGAATTCGAAACGTCCCTCTACCTCCACTTGGCCCCTGAACGCGTGCAAATGGATAAGGCCGAAGCCGATGATGATGTACGCGGCCAGTTTGTTAGCTCCGACAGCATCTACACCAACCCCGTCAGGTTCAACGACTTTTGGGGCCGCTGGACTAACTTGGGCGTCCATGGAGACCCGACTCTCGCAACGGCGGAAAAGGGGGAAGTCATCTTTGAGGCAGCAGTTGAGGGGCTGATCGCTGTCGTAGAGGAGTGGCGTAACTGGCCGATCTCGGAGCGCTCCGACCAGCACCTTGGGCCCGTTCAGAGTCACATTCGCTGGTAAGAATCCTAACCCTTGAACGGATTGGTTCAAATCAAGAGACGGGGCTGCCTGGTTATTCGCAGCCCGTCCTTTGTCAGGCGTTGGCCTGCTCGGTCCGTCCCGGCCACGCTTCCGGATTGGCAATCCATCTCGGTCGTTCACCCTTCAGGACCTTGACAATGTTTTCCACGGTTCCGGCCTGCATGGCTGCCATGCCTGCCTCTGTGTAAGAGGCTATGTGAGGAGTGACGACAACATTCCGCATTTTCAGGAGAGGATTATCTGCCAGAGGCGGCTCCGGATCGAAGACATCCAGGGCGGCTCCCGCCAGATGTCCTTCCTGCAGGACCTTGATCAAGGCACCCTCGTCCAGGACACCCCCTCGGGAAGCGTTAATGAGATAGCTGCCGCGTTTCATCAACCTAAGCCGCCGTTCGTTGGCCAGATGGTGTGTCTCCGGAAGTAGCGGCGTGTGCAGCGTTACGAACTGGTTCTCGGCGAAAATCTCGTCAAGGTCGTCTGTACGCGAAACCCCTTGTGGAAGCTCGAAATCGCCGGGTAGAAGCGGATCGAATATCGTTACTTTCATCCTGATTCCCAAGGCGGTCATCTCTGCAACGCGCCGTCCTATTCTTCCGAAGCCAACGATGCCTAACGAACTACCGATCATTTCAGTGCCCAACATATCCTCACGCCCAATTTCGGCGGCGCCCCGCAACTGCATGTCTCCCACCATCACTCGCTTGGCGACGGCCATCAGCAGGGCGACGGCGTGCTCCGCGGTTGATTCAGACGGTGCATCGGGCGTATTGCAAACCAGGATTCCGCGTGATGTGGCGGCGTCTAGATCGATGTTGTCGACGCCGATGCCCGGCTTGGCGATTTGTAGCAATTCCGGCCCGACACGGTCCATTAAGTCGCCGTCATAGTAGCGGCGTATGCCGGAAATGACTGCAGACCCCTGCAGCTTGTCCATATCGCCGTCATCGATGTACTCTGCCAACTCAGTGATCTGCGGTTGCAATGCGGGTGGCAGAGACCATTCCATCCAGACCTTCTTTCTCATCTTCACTTTGCCTTTGCGCTAAGTTTGGGATAATTCGATTCCGCCAACATTACATCAGTCGCGATTTTCGCACAAACCATGTGACCAACCCGCGAAACGAAGAACCGGCCACGGGGCAAACTGCCAGTATTCCTGCACGCTAACGAAATGCGGCGCCCGGTAACTTGAACTGCCAACATCACACTTTCCTTCCCACTGTTCACTCTATCGTTTGAGGAGCGATGCATGACCACATTCGTATACATAACCCTTTCGGGCGACGACCTGATCCGTACCTTCGAAATGAAGAGTGACGGCCGGCTGGAGCAGCGCCAGGCTATTTCTGCGGCCGGAGGCCCTTCCGCACTGGCATGCTCCCCTGATGGGCAGACACTTTACTGCTCTCTGCGTGCCAGCAAAGAGCTGGCGGCTTTCCGCTTCGGGCCCAATGGCGGGTTACTCCTGCTGGGCAAGAAACAGCTGGATGCTGACGCCTGTTACGTCGCCCCGGATAAGAACGGCCGCTTTCTGCTGAGCGCCTATTATGGCGCGGGTAAAGCAATGGTTCACCGGATTGCACCTGACGGCTCTGTCGGCCAGCTAGTGGGTAGCGAGAATACTGCTGACCGCGCTCACTTTATCGAGACCGACGACTCGAACCGCTACGCCCTCGTCCCACATCCGCTCGACGCCAACAGCATCTTCCTGTTCCAGTTCGACGAACGTACAGGTCAACTGACACCCAACCAACCCGCCAACCGTTTGGTAGCGGCTGAAGGGCTTGGACCAAGGCACCTCGTTTTTTCCCTCGACCAGCGTTTCGTCTATACGTCAAATGAAGATGCGTCAAGCGTTACCGCTTACCACTTCGAAAAGTCTCCCAGCAGCCAGGATGATTCAAATCAAGTTGGCTGTGCGCTGCGCCCTTTCCAAACTCTCTCGTCGCTGCCTGAAGGATTTACCGGTGTCAACACCTGTGCCCAGATCCATCTGCACCCGGCAGGGCGCACACTCTACGTCTCAAACCGAGGTCACGAGAGCATTGCCGTCTACTCCGTCAACACCGAGAGCGGACTACTCACTTTGAAAGGGTGGCAGAGTACCGAAGCGGTTCCTCGGGTCTTTGGTATCGATCCTACGGGCAGTGTTCTCGTGGCGGCGGGACAAGGGACAGGCAACGTAGCAACCTATTCGATCGGTCCTGACACCGGAATGCTGTCGCCACTGAACTCGTATGAAGTGGGGAACCAGCCAATGTGGGTCTTGTTTCGTCAGACATGACAAACTGAAGGTCCCGCGCTGAACGAAAAATGGACGAGCGACTGATGTGTCCCAATCGACTCAGAATTTCAGATCTGCTATTTCGAACTGTCGCCCTCCTCAAATCGCTTTCGCCGGTAACGCGTGACATATACCAGCACCCACTGGAGGAGAAACGGGAAGTGAATCGCAAACCAGACTAGGGCGCGATCAGAAAGGGTTACGTAGGCCTCCCTTTCTCCTCTCTTTATCGCCTTTACAGTGCGGAGGCCAACTCTCTCCGGTTCCACCCCGCGTCCGAGGGAGTGCCGCTCGCCCTGTCGATGCTCTGCCCCTGGTACGCTGATCCTGCTATGCTGCGAAAACTCGGTGTCAGTCAATCCAGGGCAGACGAGCACTACGTCGATATTGTCCTGCTTCAACTCTGCACGGGCCGCACCACTTGCTCCATGAAGTGCGAACTTGGTTGCCGTGTAACCTCCCCCCAAAGGCTGAGGAAACTTGCCTACGATACTGCTGACGTTGACGATAGTTCCCCCGCCGTTCCGCCGCATAATAGGGACGGCCGCCTGCAGGGCTGCTATCGGCCCAAAAAAGTTGACTGCAAAGACATGTCTTAGGTCGTTCAGATGCAGCTCGTGCATTGCCCCGTATATGCCCATTCCGGCGTTGTTGACCAGGATGTCTACAGTGCCGAAATGATCCGCAGCTGCATCGACGAGCGCTCGAGACTGGTGTTCGTCGCCGATGTCTGTGGGCACGACCAGGACCTCCGCTCCATGCCGCAATCTCAGAGCCTCAGCAACCTCTTGAAGGCGTTCTGTGCTGCGCGCAGCCAGAACCAGCCGGCAACCTTCCGCAGCAAGCGCAGCAGCAATTGCTTCGCCTATGCCACGGCTTGCACCAGTGACCACCGCAACTTTCCCGTTCAGCCCCACATTTCTAAACTCACTCGATCGCGAACCGTTGTTATGCATGGGAAGATTCCTCCGGTAATCCACATCCGAATGAGACGAGGAGAGCCTTTGCCTCAATAGCGTCATGACAGGCCAAGTCAGACTCCCAGAAGGTATCCCGGAGGGTTAGCCGCATTGTGCCAAACGCCTACCCATGATCCCCGTCTGGGCTTTGCATCCGACGAGTGGAGGCCGAAGTCGCCAAGATGCAGTGCCTGGGTCAACCCCCTCCAAATGTAGCTTACCCGCAACGCTGCCGCAGCGAAAGTGAGTTGATCTGGCTTTGGGGATTTCCGGTTTCGTTTTGTGAAGTACAAGAATCGATGCTATATTCCAATATCAGGCCTTGATCACAGATCGAGTGCCAGATGGTGGAATTGACGTCCGGAAGTTCGTCATTACAGGAACTCTTACCCTTTCCAATTGGCAGATATGCCAATAAACTGTTGGTGACCATGTTCGTCAAAACAAAGAGCCTTTTTGCAAAGAGTAGGAAGCATTTGACCCTGAGCATCTATTTGGTCGGTGGTGCCGTTGTACTCGCCGGGCTGATAGCTGTCATACTTGCCGTGGCATCAGGTAACAGCGAATCAACGGCTGAGTCACCCGACTATTCCGGCGTCCCCTCCGCTTGGCAAAATCGAAAAAGCCTGGGCGATCCCGAAGCCGCCGTGACCGTTCAAGCATGGGAAGATTTCCGTTGCCCTGCATGTGCGGCCTTCAACCAGCGCGTCAAACCCGGCCTTGTAGACAACTATATCCTCAACGGAAAGGTGAAGTTGGAGTTCCATCATTTCCCGCTGCAACAGCACGAGCCCGGCGCCTCTCTTGCCGCCCAGGCCAGCGAATGCGCAGCCGACCAGGGACTGTTCTGGGCTTACCATGACCGTGTCTTTCTGGCGACTTCTTCTGGCCCAAGCGCATTTCTCATGGAGCGCCTGATTGACTACGCAGTGGAACTGGAGTTAGATGGAGACACGTTTGCATCCTGTCTGACGAATCAGACACATCTGCTGACCATCTCGGAAAGCCTGCAGGCCGCACGTGCAGCCGGACACAATAGCACGCCGACCGTGCTGGTAAATGGGGTACGTGTCGACAACCCGCTGGACTTCGAGGCAGTCTCGGCCGCGATCGACAATTTATTGTCCTCCAATCAGTGAATACGCTAAACCAATTCAGATGAACAGTTCACGTTTTTCGACAAAGCTAGGTCTGTACGGTGCACTCATCACAGCTTGGATCGCTACGATGGGCAGCCTCTACTTCAGTGAAGTAAGCGGCTTTACACCTTGTACTCTTTGCTGGTACCAGCGCATCCTGATGTATCCTCTTGCTGGTCTTCTTACTTTGGGGATATTGCGAAGGGACCATCACCTTCCCTATTTGGTACTGCCTTTTTCGCTACTGGGCCAAGGTGTTTCGGTTTACCATTTTCTGCTTCAGAAGACACCCTATTTCGGCTCGCCGTCCTCCTGTGGAATCGGAGTAACCTGTTCTACAGTCTGGATAGATTGGTTTGGGATTGTAACCATTCCTCTCCTGGCAATGTTCGGTTTCATGGTCATCACCACAGGCATGTTGATGGTGATTGCCACTGATGCGGGAGGTCCCGGGAAGGCTTGGTCCATTCAATGGCCGAGGTGGCCGGCGACTTTGATCGTCCTTATTGCATTAACCCTATACTTGGTCGGAGCAGCCCGCGCGGGCAAAGTCCAAATTGCTCTGCCGGATGTTGTTCTTCCAATTGTTTCTGAACTCTCTATACTGGAATTGTCGATCGGTCCTACCCCGACGCCCCCGCCGACAGCTACGCCAACAAGTCTGGAGCAAGGGGCTACCTCCTATTCCCAAGCCTGTGCCTCATGTCATGGCGAGAATGGCGTAGGCGTAGAAGGTTTGGGTACCGCTTTGGCAAATTCACCTCAGGTCTCGGGCCTCACCGAGAGTGAAATGTTCGCTATCATCCGGGATGGACGCGCCGCTGATGCGCCGAACAATCGCACCGGGATCGCGATGCCGCCTTCAGGTGGTCAAACGAGCCTGACCGACGAACAGATCGTTGACATTATCCTTTACATCCAGTCTTTGCAGTAGTCCAGTAGATTTTGGTCGGATTGAGCACCCTGAATGGCAACTGGCGGTGTCTCTCTACCAGCGGGAACCGCGGGGAATCGCCCCACAAGGACCACTGAGTTCATGACAGCATTTCGCAGATTTCGCTTCATTATGAACAAGCAATGCCTCCGAATGGTGTTTCCATTCTTCGTGACAGTTTTAGCTGCAGTACTGATGGGATTGGCTTTCGCGGCCGGAACATCCAATGCGGCGACCTACCAGTTGGGTTCCTCTTTTGCGCATGATCCAATACTGGAACCTCGTCTGGATAGAGTTCAGGACCGCAATTGGCAAACGGGCCAATCGGGAATAACCTCACCAGAACAAGGCAGCAGCGTAAGCGGTCCCGTACCGATCATAGGAACAGCCTCCGGCTCTCCCTTCGCCCGATACGAGCTCTACTACAAGGAAGCGTCCAGGGGCGACGAGGCCTACTCCTACTTCGGCGGGGAAACTCGCCAGGTCGTCAACGGACAGCTAGGGGTATGGCATACTGATGTCCTTGCACCAGGAACGTATACGCTGCGCATGCGTGTTGTTCGGCCGGACGGAAACTACGGTGAATTCTTCGTCCATAACATAACAGTCGGCAGGGAACCGATTACGCCAACGCCAGACGAGCCCACACCAACACCTATTCCCATCGATACGCCAACACCTTACCCCCAACCTACAGTCGCAGAGGTCCGGGTAGAGCAGCCTAACATCGAAGGGTCAACCGACGAACCGACTCCTACGCCTCTACCGCCATCCCAGAATGAGAGTGGCGGTACATCAGAAGGACAGTCCTCCTCGACCAGCCAGAGTTCGATCGTTCCGTCCCCTGGAATCCTGGGAGACTTGGGAGAAACGCTGGCATTGGAAAGACTCCGCGACCACTTTTTCACGGGCGTGCGTTGGAGCGCGGGCCTGTTACTTCTGCTGGGGGCTATCTTCGCCGCCAAACGTCTCTTGGAGTGGGTAATCGCCAAAAACGAATAGAACAGGCAAAGACTGACAATTTGAATCCACAACAGTGCAGGTAAGGCCGGCCGCGGATAGAAGACGCGGTCGGCCTTTCTCACTTCGCCAATGCCCATGAACGAATTTCGTAGCGACCAAGCAATTTAAGTCCTGACAGTGCGAAAGCCGCCTTGCAAAATGTTGCAGAAGTACGCACGAATATTTCGCGGTGCGTCAGAAGACTTGAGTCTCTATTTTGCCAAGGAGACACGGTCAGGGCAGATGCATGAGCCCTTCCTTGCGTGAGAGAGTTTGGTCACTGCATTGTGTCTGGTGGTAGCATTTGGAAGCGGGAGCCACAACCAGTGAGAGAATCTCCTGATTTCGTTTCGACACCGGTCCAAGCGCGGTGCTGGACCTGTCCTCCCGACCTTGAAAAGTATCGGCACGTGCAGAGAATACCAGAAAGGCGCCACTTTGAAACTTAGTCGGCAATATGCTTACGTTAATTTCAAGAGATACGTCTTGCTGGTATCAGCTTGGTCGGCCCTGTTTCTCTTTCCTCACCTCTCATACGATGCTGCCTTTGCCCAGTCCAACACATCGCCAACTTTGGGAGCCCCGACCCTGACCGCTCTCATGACCGGCGCCACCACGGTCGAAATCTCCTGGACTCCTGTTTCTGACGCAACTGGCTACGAGCTCTGGGTTTGGTGGCACACCGACCCGGGCTGGCAACGCCTCGGCGAAGGCGGCATGACCGGGACTTCACATACACACTCGGATCTCACAGCAGGTAGGACCTACTATTATCTGGTCGCAGCTTTGGACAGCAACGGAAACCGAGGCCATTGGTCAGAGCAAGTGTCAGTAACGCCGTCTGCACAGCCACAAGGGCTGGTCGCGCCAGATCTCACCACAACTTCCGCGGGATCGACAGCGGTCGATGTCAGTTGGACTGCCGTCTCCGGCGCTGTCAGGTACGAACTGTGGACGTGGTGGGACAGTGACCATGGCTGGCAACAGCTCGGTGGCGACAGCTTGACAGGCACAACTCTCACTCACTCCAACCTGACGCCTGGCCGCACCTACTACTACTCAATTGCCGCCATAAATTCCTCCGGTGTACGCAGCGCTTGGTCGGCGCAGGTGAACGTAACTCTCCCTGCGTCGGCGAACGCTCTGACTGCCCCGGCGCTAACAGTGACGTCTAATGTTACGGCGACTGTTGAAATGAACTGGTCAGGCGTAGCGGGGGCCGTTTCCTACCAGTTGTGGGAGTGGAAGGACGAAACTACAGGTTGGGAGCGGCTCGACAAAGGGGATCTGACCGGTACCTCATTTGTACGCACTGGAGCAACCGCGGGCCAAACCTACTACTACGCCATCGCTGCAGTGGATTCAAACAGCATCCTTGGCGCGTGGTCGCAGGTGGTCTCCGTACTCGTTTCTGAGTCCCCTGCGATTCCCGACCGTGCAGACGAACGCGCAACGCTGGTAGCACTATATGAGGCAACTGACGGAGCCAATTGGGCCAATGAGGACAACTGGCTTTCCAGCGCTTCGATCGCTACCTGGTACGGAGTCAAAACCGACGATGACGGGCGTGTTGAGGAAATAACTCTTGCGGGCAACGGGCTGAGCGGTTCGCTTCCTGATCTGAGCGCCCTCACCAAACTATCCGTTCTTGCCCTCGATTTCAATCAGCTGTCTGGGTCGATTCCTGATCTGAGCGCCCTTGTCCAGTTGAAGTGGGTGTCTGTCAGCAGCAACCAGCTTTCCGGTTCAGTGCCAGCTCTGAACACGCTTACGAACTTGGAAGTCCTCGACCTCAGTGCAAATCAGCTGACGGGACCGATTCCCGATCTGAGCTCTCTCACGAAACTGAAGGACCTTTCCCTTTCCGACAACAGACTGAACGGGTCAATCCCCGATCTGAGTGCCCTCACCAGTCTGACTGCACTTCACCTGGGAACCAATCGGCTGACTGAAGCCATTCCCGATCTGAGCGCTCTCACCAGCCTGACGGTGCTTTCACTCTCTGGCAATCAGCTCAGTGGGTCGATTCCTGACCTAAGCACACTTACCAATCTGACGGACCTGTACTTGGGCAGCAATCAGTTGACCGGGTCTGTCCCGACTCTGAGCACTCTCACAAGACTCGCTTGGATTGACCTGAGCAGCAACCAGCTGACAGGCCGAATACCAAATGTAAGCGCGCTCGTGAACCTGAGGTTAATGCTTCTGCCTCATAATCATTTAACCGGCCCGATCCCGAACCTTGCCACGCTTACGAAACTCGCCGACCTTTCCCTCGCAAATAACATGCTTACGGGAACGATTCCCGCGATCAGTTCTCTTTCCGGCCTTAATTGGTTGGACTTAAGTAACAATCAACTGACTGGCCGAATACCCGACCCTGGGTCCCTCACGCAGCTCACGAGGCTGAACCTCGGCCGCAACCAGTTAACCGGGTCAATACCGGCCATTGGCGCGCTCACTAAACTGACAGCTTTGGATCTTGGCTCCAACCAATTGACCGGGCAGATACCTGAGATGAGAACACTCACAAGCTTGACCACCCTGATCCTCGCATCGAACCAGCTGACGGGACCAGTGCCGGATCTGAGCCCCCTCACCAATCTGTCGAGCCTTGACCTGTCTGCCAACCAGCTGTGCCTTCCCGACGACATTGATCCGGCTGATGCAAATGCAGTTGTGTCAGCTCACCTGGTCGGTCTCAATCTACCCTCCTGCTCGACCTCCTTCATATTGGGCGCCGCTGCAGGTTGAGTCGAGTAAACCGAGCCCGATTGAACAATCGCCTCTTCGCGACTGTCACCGAACCGCCAATGCCACCTCAAGACGCCAGAACTAATGAGGGCGAACTTGCCACCTTCTGGATTCCGAAAACGGCAACGGGACGCCAGGTTTGGCTAGCGGATTTAGTTGCGGGATAATCAACTGCTGGCGATGGCTCTCAGGTGAGGGTATTCGTTCGCACTCTACGAACAGCAGTTGGTTTTTCTGTTTTATAGGCAGCCTCTTCGATTCACTCTTGGTCCTCCGGAAGGAGGTCTGCCGATCGTAACGGTACCTGACTCGCGCAGAACGAGGTTCTGGCTAAGCGGCTGAAAATGAAAATGATAGTGGGTCTGGGCAATCCCGGACCCCGATATTCGCGCAATCGACACAACATTGGCTTTCAAGTGGTGGACATTCTGGCCGAGCGGCATGTCATTCCCCTTGCGCGCGCCAAATACAATGCCCTGTATGGCATGGGAACTCTCGCGCACTCACGGGCCTTCGAACGCAACCAACTGCCCCAAAAGGAGTCGTCCAGTCAGAGAGTGCTGTTAGTCCGTCCCCTCACGTTTATGAATCTTTGCGGCAACTCCGTCGCGCCGATGGCAAACTTTTTTCGAGTAGAACCACAGGACATTTTTGTTATCTACGATGAACTCGACCTTCCGAGCGGCAAACTGCGCCTTCGCCCCTTTGGCGGCAGCGGAGGACACAACGGGATGAAGTCGCTCATCCGAATGTTGGGAACTGATCGGTTCCCTCGTGCCAGAGTGGGCATAGGTCGACCTCAGTCCCCGATGAGTCCAGCCGACTACGTATTGCAGAACTTTAGCGGCGACGAGGAGATCATATTCGAAACTCTTCGACAAAGAATCGCCGACGCCGTCGAAACATGGCTTTACCACGGGATAGACTTGGCAATGAATCGGTTTAATTCGGCCCCGGCAACCGCAGACTGAGCCTGCAAATCCACTGGCAAAATTCGCCGGCCCATTCTTTGCTTGACGAAGGGCGACGCCCAACCTATTGGATATTGACAACAAGGTACGGATGAATCTCTCAGGCCTGCTTTCACTTCTCAAAGATCAACCAGCTCTTCAGGACTCGCTTCAGGGGGATACTCCAGCGCCTCACAAACTGTACGCGGCAGCGCGCGCATTCGTCGTCGCCGCCGCTGCGACCGCGAGAGAAGGTCCGGTCCTTGTATTGACAAGTACCGCCGACCAGGCTGAGAAATGGGTTGAACAGCTCGCACTGTTCCTGCCGCCGTCCGACGCTGCGCCGCAAATCTCACTCTGTGCCGATCCAGACGCACTGCCCTATGAGCGCATTCCTTGGACAGGACGTACACGCCAACTCAGACTGAGCGCGCTCGCAACCCTACAGCAGAAGAGGAACAATCCGGCGGTGGTGGTCTCCTCGGCGCGTGCCTTGATGCAAAAAACGCTGCCGGTAAGGATGTTCCGCATAGCCCTGAGGCCACTACGCGTCGGCAGCTTCGTACAGTTGGACGAGCTGACGGGCCGTTGGGTGCAAAATGGTTACGAACCGATGCAAGTGGTAGAGGAACCAGGAACTTTCGCCCGCCGCGGCGGAATCATTGACATTTGGCCTCCTAATCTGCCCTATCCTGTCCGTATTGACCTGTTTGGCGACGAAGTGGAGACGCTGAAGTCTTTCGATCCGGCAACACAACGGAGTGACCTGCAGCTTCAAAGAGTTCTGATTGGGCCTGGAAGTGAAGCCCTCGGAAGCCTCCTATCTGAAAGTGCGGCACCTGCCCTGGCCAGCGAAGTCTCCCCAACTGAGTTGGTCCTTGGCCAGCAGAAAGGCCCAATCCTTGTTCAGGGTACCTCAGAGGACGAATCCACTGTAAGCGGAGGAGCTGGGACGGGTCCGGCAGGAGTTGCTGGACTCGAGAGTCTGCGTGCGGTACTTCTGCAGGAACCGAACCTGATCTTGGCCATCCGCGAGGAAATTGCACGCGAGCTAGACGACCTTGGCGCCGGTCGCACATTTCGAGGCATAGAGTGGTATCTGCCCTATCTTTACAACCGCCCTGCCTCTCTGCTGGATCATTTGCCGGACAATGGCCTACTCATCATCGACGACGGCGACCAACTGGCCGCGAGCCTCAAGGATGCCGACGAACAAGGGGCACAAACTTACCAGGAGCTTCTGCGCGGCCACGAACTTCCCTCGAAATTCAACTCCAGTTTCTTCAGTACCGAAGATATCCTTGGTCGAATTGAAGCGCGCAGCCCGCTCGTTCTGGGAACAAGTGGGCTCCCTGGGGATCAGCAGGTTGCCGAAGGCTCTGCTCTAGCGCGTCAATTTGTCCCCTGCCCTCACTTTGCCGGTCAAATAAAGCGCATCCTCCAGGAGATGCGAAAGTATGCCAACTCCTCCGACAGAATCGTCCTCATTTCTCGACAAACTGCTCGACTGCAAGAGGAACTGAGTGAGGCCCGGCTGCCTGCGAATCTGATCTCCGACTTGGACTCCCCCCCTCGCAGCGGAATCTCTCTTTTGCAAGGCGTTCTGCCGGAAGGGTTCGTAATGAACGGGTCCCCGGCATCGGGGAATGACGGCAATGGCCGGCAGCCTGCTTCACTGCGTCTATACACTGATTCGGAACTGTTCGGCTGGACCCGTCAAACACGACAACAGCGGCGCAGGTCGGAGTCCTCAGTGGCGCCTGAACTCTTTTTTGCCGACGTCAATCCCAACGACTATGTCGTTCACATGGAGCATGGCATCGGAGTGTATGAAGGCCTTGCCAGGCTTGAAATGGGCGGGGTGGAACGCGAATACCTTCAAGTTAACTATGCCAGAGGAGACAAACTATACGTCCCGGTTCATCAAGCAGACCGGCTGAGCCGCTATGTAGGGGCAGGGGACTCGGGGATCCCGCCCTCCGTGACACGTCTGGGTACGAGCGACTGGCAGACAGTGAAGGCACGCGCCAAGAAAGCCGTCGAAGATATAGCCGAGGATCTGCTGAAGCTGTACGCAGAGCGGGAAGTCGTCCCCGGTTACGCATTCAGTCCCGACGGCCCCTGGCAGGAGGAGATGGAGGCAGCCTTTCCCTTCCGTGAAACTGCTGACCAGATCGACGCCATTTTCGACGTCAAACGCGACATGGAAACAGACAGACCAATGGACCGGATCATCATCGGTGATGTCGGCTATGGCAAGACAGAGGTTGCCATTCGCGCGGCGTTCAAGGCGGTGATGGATGGAAAACAGGCGGCTGTGCTTGTGCCAACAACCGTCCTTGCACAGCAGCATTTCCGCGTCTTCAGCGAGCGTCTGAAGCAGTTTCCCATTTTAGTGGAGATGCTTTCACGCTTCCGAACGCAGGCCCAGCAGGAGAAAGTCCTGCAGAAATTGCAGGCTGGGACAGTTGATATTGTCATTGGCACGCATCGGTTGCTTTCTAAAGATGTGGAGTTCAATTCGCTCGGGCTTCTTATCATTGATGAAGAGCAGCGCTTTGGCGTCAGCCACAAGGAGCGCCTTAAGCAAATTCGATCTCAGATGGACGTGCTTACACTTAGCGCGACTCCGATCCCACGTACGCTGCACATGAGTCTGAGCGGCGTGCGCGACATGAGCACCATCAATACCCCTCCACGAGAACGGCTCCCTGTACGGACGATGCTATCGGAATTCGATAACACGCTGGTCCGTCAAGCTGTCCAACGGGAGCTGGAGCGGAACGGGCAGGTATTCTTCGTCCATAACCGCGTTCGCGGACTGCAGACTTTGGCGACACGTCTGCAACGCGAAGTCCCGGAGGCGGTCGTTGCGGTAGCGCATGGTCAAATGGCCGAGCGGGAACTGGAAGATACGATGATGCGTTTCGCCGACGGGAAAGTGGATGTGCTCGTCTGCACGACTATCGTCGAGAACGGTCTCGACATACGCCGGGCCAATACAATCATCGTAAATCGTGCTGACCATTTCGGACTGGCCCAGCTATACCAGCTTAGGGGCCGCGTAGGGCGCGGTGCCGTGAGGGGCTACTGCTATCTCTTCCACGATCGCCACTCCACACTGACTTTTGACGCCCGCCGTCGGCTCGAAGCCCTGCTCGAAAGCAGTGACGAATTGGGCGCAGGTTTTCGCATTGCCATGAGAGACCTTGAAATTCGAGGGGCAGGTGAGCTACTTGGTGCCAAGCAGCACGGCCAAATAGCCAGCGTGGGATTTGACCTCTATACCCGCCTTCTGGCTCAGTCGGTCAATGATCTCCGTGCGATGAGGGAACGCTTTGCCAAGGCACAGAATGAGAACGGAAACGCAGAAAGAACGGAGACTGGCAATGGCCAGGGTCCGCCTTACTTGACACAGCAGCCGCCGGACGGAGGGTCATTCCCGATGGAGCTGGACGATCCTCTTGCTCCCCCTGTCACTCTTGACCTGCCGCTGCGAGCTGAAATTCCGGCAGATTATGTTGAAGATGAGGGGTTGCGCCTTCAACTCTATCGCCGTATAGCCGGCCTGAGTTCTTTGCACGATCTGGCGGAGATGCGAAAGGAGATGGAGGACCGCTTTGGTAAAGACCCGGAGGAGAACGCCATCCCTGTGGAATTGGAGAACCTGTTCTACCAGATTTGGGTGAAGATGGAAGCCTTGAGAACCGGCGTTTTGAACATTGGCCGCCGTCGCGATCAGGTCGCCGTCAGGCTTCCTGAAGGGTTTCCATTGCTTGTCATCGGTTCATCGGACGTCGTGAAAGGAGAATTAGACGACGGTCCTCGGAGGAAGCTGCAGAACTCTCTGAGGATGAGCTTGGGGCACACGACTGACGAAGGCGAGTTCGTCCCGAACAATGCGATTCACGTTGGGCGCGAGGCCATCTATATTCCCATCGATGCGGAAGAACACTGGCGGACTTTTCTAATAAATGCCCTGAAGGCGCTTAGGAAAGATGACTAGCTGAATGCGACTTTGTTTCGCTTACCGCCATGGCCTAAGGCATTTCTGGCAGTTGCGAGAGAGGCTAACATGCCCTGCCTCTGCCAAAATACTTATTGGAATGAGCAGTCAGTAAACCCAATAGAGGCAGACTACAGGGCGGCCTCAGAAATGACGGGCTACACCTAGAGACGAATGAGAGTGCAACCAACGGCCTGATATGCTACAGCATCCATCTTGGATCAAGTCTCCCGCTCAGTGAACAGCCAACTTCCCCCCTAGGCGCACATATTGCGCATAGTCAATCTCGACCCGGCGGTCTATGTAAGTCTGGGTCGACGGCGCCCTGCTCTGTGCGGCGGTGAGCCGATCCGTCGTACGTAGTAGGAAGGCGTCAGATCCGGCGCCACTGCCATAGCTGACCACCAGGATTAGCTGTCCCTTTGTGGCAGTATCTAAGATCGCCGTCAAGCCAACCAGGGCGGATCCTGCGTACGTGTTGCCGATCTCTTCGACCAACACCCCACTCTTCCACTGTTCTTCCTTGAAGCCCAACATGCGCATTGCCCTGATTGGGAACTTCAGATTTGGCTGATGTACAACGATATGGTCGATCTCCGTTGCAGATACTCCTGTTTGCTCCATTATCTGCTCTGCAGCAGGCAATACATGCCCAAAGTAGCCGGGGTCTCCGCTAAACCGTTCGGCATGGCTGGGAAATTGGCTTCCCGGTCTTCTCCAGAAATCAGTCGTATCCGAGACGAAACTCAAGCTTCGCTCGATCTCAGCAACCGATTCCTCTGCCGCACCTAGAAGTAAGGCCGCCCCGCCTGCGCCGGCAGTATACTCCAGCGCATCACCCGGTCGACTTTGCGCAGTGTCCATCCCAATTGCCAGAGCATAGGGAGCCATTCCACTCCCTACCAGACCGATCGCGGCCTGCACGGCTTCCGTTCCGGCCTTGCAAGCGAACTGCCAGTCTCCGGCTTGAGTCGTTGGTGTGGCGCCAATCGCCTCTGCCACAATTGTGCCGGTGGGCTTGACTGCATAGGGATGACTCTCGCTTCCCACCCATACAGCACGAATTTCCTGTGGGTCGACCTGGGAACGTGCGAGCGCATTGCGGGACGCTTCAATGCTCATCGTCGCCGTGTCTTCATCGAGTCCAGGTACGGCCTTCTCTCTTACGGGGCTACTTGCCTCCCTCTTCTTCAGGCCGCTCTGCCCCACATTGCGCTGCTCATGTGCATCTTCAATCTCGTCCATCCAGATCCTGCTGATTTCCGACCCGGGCAAGCGGAAACGCGGAACGTATGACCCGTACCCTACAATCCCTACCTGCAGAAATGGCTGATTCAACATAGGTAGTCCTCTTTCACTCGCATACTCTTCGCTGAACCCAGGAGAGTCTCTTAGTTCAGTTTCGCAACAGTTCTTTGGCCCGCTCAACCCGTATTCTTCCTTCAGCAATTAGCTTCCCGGCGATATTCTCAACCGCTTCGCCCTCAGCGCCGGCCGCCACCGCAACCTGACGCGCGTGGAGACGCATATGACCCCTCTGTATGCCCGTGGTCGACAGTGCGCGTAATGCTGCCAGGTTCTGGGCCAGACCAACGGCAACAACTATTTGGCTCAGCCTTTTCGCTCCCTGGCGGCCCGACACCTCGCCTTCATCGCCGACCAAATCACAATTGTCCGGCCGAGAGCCGCTATTTCCAACGACGTCCAGGCCAAGTATCTTCAAAGCGATGCGGGCAGATAAGTGGCTTCGAGTCGCTCCGCCTACCGTACCAACGGCCAGAGGCATCTCCAGACGTCCATACAAGGTTTCAGCGCCCTCGGAGTTGCGCACATGCCAGTCGGTAAGCGCACGGTACTGGCCGTCGCGCGCCGCCCAAGCGTGCGCCCCCGCTTCCACCGCACGCCAGTCATTCCCTGTGGCCAAAAGCACCGCGTCTACACCGTTGAAAATGCCCTTATTGTGGGTCGTTGCCCGATAAGTGTCCGCAATGGCAAACGCGTTCGCCTCAGCGATCCCGCGAATTACGTCGCTACCTATGTAGTCGTCACTGTCGAAGGCATTGAAGGGAATCTCGACTTCGGCCCACGCACGCCGCCTGTCACTTAGATTGGAAAGGATACGTAGTCCCGCGCGACCTCCGCTGATCTGCTCAAGCAAAGGCGCCGCCGCTTCGGCAGCCGTGTTGACAGCGTTGGCGCCCATGGCATCCCGAGAGTCGATCAACAGATGGACGATCAGCATCGGCCCTGCAGGCGTGTCGGGCAGACAGCGAACTTCGATACCTTGGGGCCCTCCTCCTAAGCGCGACAAGGATGGGCTGGTATCGGCGCAGGCCAAGATCTCTTCCTCAGCAGCAAGGATGGCATTTCGTGCCTTGCTCGCGTCCGCTACGTCGAGGAGCTGAATCTGGGCAACCATCACCGGATCTGTGCTGCCCGTCGAAAAGCCTCCCCCTTCACGCGCCAGGAGTGCGGCTGAGCTGACTGCCGCCACGACCGACGGCTCCTCCACGACCATCGGTACGAGATAGTCTTGACCGTCTATCAGGAAATTCGCACCGATACCCAAAGGCAAGGCAAATCGCCCGACCACGTTTTCAATCATCAAATCGGCCTGCTCTGGGCCAATACTTTCGCCCAGAAACACCGATTCTTCGCAGGTCAGTGCCGCCCACTCAGATATGAAGGCAACTCGGTCATCCAAGCTTCGCTTGTAAAACCCCTCAAGTCTCGACGAACGGCTGTGCGTGTTGCCGGCGATGGCTGGTCTCCTAAAGAAAGAAGTGCGGAGTTGGCCAGACTCTCCAATTGATAATGCAGGCGGGCTAGTGCCCAAGGCCCAGCATATGGCCAGTCCCTGATAATTTAGCTTAACAGGTGCAGACTCTCAATCTCTATCAGATGTGGACTGGGGAGACTTTGACAGCTTACGGTCAATCAAATGCCAGCAGGGTCCTGACAAGGGGTCCTTCGAATAACTGCGGTGCGATGGCCATACCGGTGACCAGCAGAATCGCCATCAAGGAGAAAACCACACCTAACGGCCTTTCGCGCGGCAACTGCGGATTAGCGAGTCGCCCAAAGAAGATGCCGACCATGCGCACGAAACCGAAAATAACACTGCCGCTTGCAATCAGCACGATCGCCGCGAAGCGCCAGTCACTTTCTGCAAGCGCCTGTATTGCTGACCAGTGTCCTGAAAAGCCCGCTGTCAACGGGAAGCCTGCCAGTCCTAGGCTGCCCAGGAGGAAGGCCGCCGTGCTCCAGGGTAGCCGGGCCCCAATCCCTTGCAGGCTGTCAGCATCCAGGCTGCCTGCCGCCTGTCGGATCTGCGACAGCCCGGTGGATGCGCTCATTGCGCTCAATATGCGGAGAGCGAAGAGCGAGATAACCATCGGCAGGCTGCCCTCATCTGAGCCGGCGAGGAGCAAGAGAATCAGGCCCCAATCGTGAAGCATTGCATAGCCTAGCAATCGTCCTGGATGGCTCGCCGCTGCCGCCGCAACCCCGCCCCATACCAAAGTGACTGTTGCTGTTGAGGTCAGCCACACGTTAAGGGCAGTACTGTTCAACAGTAAGGGGAAGTTCGAAGTCGCAAGAAAGTAAAGATACAGCGCCAGGGTCTGGTAGAGGAGAATCGTCAGAGCCATTGCAACCGGTGGCGCAGACTCGCCCAACTGCGGCTGGCCACTATGCAACGGCACCGGCGCCAGGAGAATTAGAAGCCCCACGCCAAGAAGCTGCGCGCCTCCTGCAGCAAGCCGGATATCCTGCGGGTTGAGAGGCAGCTGCTCCATGTTCCAAGCGGCGAGCAACACAAATGGGGTCGCCAGAATGGGCGGCAGCATCGCACGCAAGGAACTCAACGCCTCTCCGCCAAAGCCCACCTGAAGGGGGAAGACACTTACCGTCATCAGTATTGCCAGAAAGGTCGGCCCTAGAAAAACAGGGGAAATCGGTGCATCCACCATGAGCGCGATTCCGATATAACCTGCACCCACGAGCAACATTGACGGCGGAAAGACTCTCCCCTGACTTGCGGCGGCTGTCAGAAGCATCCCCGATCCCAAAAGGAGGAGGACTATGACTACGATTGACTCATTTGTCTGTGTCAATTGAAGGCGAAAACCGTACTGCCATATTCCTGCGCGCAGGTCGAGTCCAACAGGCATGAACGGAAAGGTAAGCAACGGAGCGTCCAACGGATACCGCCACAGCAGCACGCCCACCAGATTCAACATTGCACCTATGACCAGAGAGACGCCCCGTTCCCAGCGGCGAAGGATGTAGCTGGAGACTATTGCCAGGAGAAAAAGGCTGAACAGGAAGGAGGGCAGGGCAAGCTGGATCATAGAACGTTTGGGGTCACACTCTGTGTTTCACTTGCAGGCATTCCCTGATCGTCCTCCCTGCAACCAGAAAATTGGCCCCGGATAATTCGGCGCCTTGACGTGACTGACTCGAGGCCAGTCAGCCCAGAATCGGGAAGCCATGCCTCACCCGATTCAGGTCTCTGTTTTCCGGCGTCGACTGATGAGAGTATAGAACCAGTATCCGATGCCATATCCAAGAACTCTGGCGCCTGAAGTGATACTGTGGCGGCGATGAAGGCCTGGCGCCAGGTCGGGGTCGGTAGAAGGCACCTCGATCAACGTAAGCGCGTCATCCTCGGCAAGCAGGAGAAAACTGCACGCCAAAGCGACCAAAATCTGCAATATGCCAAGTAAGACGATGACGGCGGGCAAAGGAAACAGCACTGACAAAAATGCTTGAACCGGAATAAGCCACAAGAGAAGGCCAATGCCTCCGAACAGTGCGGTTTCGGTCATGCCAAGCGTTATTAGGGCTACCGCCGCAAACCAAATGAACAACAGTTTTGTGGCGTCCTCCAGTCGCGGCAATTCGATTCCTTCGGTCGCTCTCCAAACCATCAATGCCGCTATTCCCAAAATCAACAAACGAAATAACCTGGAACTGAATTCGCCTGAGTTTGGTACCTGAACGTTGCTGGTCTGCAAAATTGAGAGCAGAAGTATCAGGCAGGCCAGGAACTGTACGGCCAAGTGGACAGAAGGCCACGGTGCCGGGAGTCCATAGACAGTGCCAATCAAAATGCTAGTTCCCAGCTGAACAAAAAGGATTCCCGGGAGTGCGACTCGCCAGTCCCAAAGGACCACAGGAATGCCTGCCGCAAGCCCCAAAATTATGTGAATTGGTACTGAAGCCCAGAACGCAGCCATTTAATCATTCCGAACCAATCAAGATGACAGAATATTGTTCTGCTCGATCATGATCGGCGCTCTTGCCAGGTGTAAAAGCACAAAGATCAAGTCCGGAATACCTCGGGACCCCTAGCAGACTCGAACTACCGTGGACTCCAACATAAAAAAGCTTCGAAGGTCGGATCATTTCTATCTTTAGACCTTGAACAGACACCGCCCTTAGTCTGTCCTCTCACAACTGAGAACCGACTAAGCGCCTAACAACAGATAGCCAATAATGCCGAAGACGACGACCCACCCCATGTGGCCCGCGCCTTCAACAATTTCCAGTCCAACATCCCACACGGCTCCTGCCCTTCCTGTGCCCCACCTGGTTAAGCGTGAAATCCAGTCCAGGGTCGCGAGTCGAGCTATTCGGCTCGACCATGTACGAAGAGTAGGAAGTGTTCCGGGTCGATTACCACTTGTGCTCAGAATCTCTCTTACGTAAGTGCGAGCAATCGCCAGGATAATACCCAACGTGAGCGGACCGGCGAGGGTCAGCCATACCTGCCAACTAGCGACCGCACTGGGGGGATTCCCGGCGCCGCGAGGAATCGCATCGGGAAGATTGGCAAGATTAGTCATCATCTCAGGGAACAGGCCAGCGGTTGCCAGCGGTATGGCAAGAACGACTACATAGACCAGAAGTCTGCCAATAACCCATGCGTTCGGGCTCAGTTCCCAGACCGAACCCGCGGGATCACCGTCCCAACTTCGCAACAGGGAGGATACATAGATCATCTGGGTGACTATGTATGCTGCAAAGAGGGGCCACATCAGGGCGCCAAGTTTTCCGCAAAGAGCGCTCGCGTCGGGGCAGCTTCCAACAACAAGCAACTGTGCAACTACTGATTGAGTCAGGAATCCCGGAGTAAAAGGAACTCCCACCAGAGCCAGCACACCAACACTAATTGGAATCTGCCAGTGCCAGGCCCGCCAGATCCGTTCACCGATCAACCAGAGGCCGCCTCCCAAAGCGAAAGTCGTCGTAGGCCATAGAACAGCTGCTGGGCCCCGGATTTCAGACAGGATGCTGGTCAACCCCGCAATGCCAACCGCGGTGATCAGGACGAATGTGGTGTGTTCTTGCCTGGTTGTGGTTGTAAACGTGGCGATAGCCGAACCAAGTAGACCAAGAAGAGCAAGTGCTACGATCTCAGGGCGAGCAAGAAGCTCTTCTCCTGCCAGGCCGCTCGACCAACCTAGCAGCCAGAGTCCGCATAGGGCCGGCGGCATCTGGTCGATAAGGCGGTCCGGCATGTATAACCGTTCACCTCTGTGAGGCAATAGCCATAAGTGCAAAGGGTAGACACCGGCCCTGATGACGCCGGCGATCAACATCAGGATCACTGTCTCCTGGGGCAATTGACCGCCTGCCAGGAGTTCGGCAGGTCCGCTCTGGCCAGCCGGAAGCAATCCGATCAGCAGCAGCAATGCCCCCATCATGCTCAATCCCTGAAACTGGCGCGTGGGCGACGGACCAGGTCCCTCCGGTACCACCGTGCTACGGGCGATGACAAAAAGGTCCATTACGACCCACATCAGGGTCACGGTTAGGAGATTTCCGCTGCTAACGAAGAATAGGGCACTCGAAATGGCGTTCAAGGATAAGGCAAGTGTCATCGCCCTGCCATGCCAGTTCTCTTCAGTCGTCTGTTCGTCGCTCTGTCCGGAAATGCCGCTGAACAGCAGACCTCCTCCTCCAAGCAAGAGAATGAGGCAGGAAACGTACCAGTTCCAGCCGTTGCTGACCCACAGCAAGTCGGCGCCTGGCGAGAAGAATGGTTGCCAAGGAATGCTGTATGCTGGGGCGGCAGGTTGAACGCGCAGCGCCGCCGTCATTGCCGCCGCCAATCCCCAAAACAGTAGGGCGAACCCGCTGAGGATCCCAGTCGCGCTCCCAAACGCGTGCCAGCGAGCAGACGGACGCACGAAACGTCCCAATATCCAGAGTACGATGCTGCCAAAAGTCAAAACAATTGGAGGACCGACAGGAACAATTAAGGCCGTCCATGCAAAGGAAAAACTGTTCATAACTGTCAATTCTAGCACAGCCAATCCCACGTTAGAAACAGTTCAGGTAGGCCATGGTATCCCCTAGAGTAGACCAAGACTGAACAGTCAGCCGGCATTCGTCGTCGGCGAATGCATGGGAATACAGACCGGACTCTCGAGGCCCAATCCCCTGCAAACATTTCCACTCGGAACAGCTGTTGCTGATGAAAGGTAGTAGTGCTGCGAGAGCAAGGAGTTTCAGTCCTGCCGTAAAGCAATAGAGCCGGTTACCCAACCGGTCCAGCGAGATGCACTTCATGCAAACCAAGTGTCCTATAGCCGGTCAAGGCTACAGGGATGTCAGATACCCCATAGTCCTCGTTCGGTAACAACTGACCGGCGAAGGCAAGTACCTGAAGTTCCAACCTCTAAATCCCCACGGCCGGGTTCAGTCCAGATTGGGGGTGAACTTTCGTACACCTCTTGTTGCAACTGGGCCACGGTCAGGTACAGTTATACTTTCCAGCAGAACAGACGGTGTCACTCACACCTTTCTACTCTTCACTCTCTCCTCGCATTTGGGCGGTCGGGCCTTCGGCCCTCCCTTGTGCGGGGGGACTCCCCCCGCAACGCCCCCCTTCGTATGCCCGACCGTCGTGGACAATTGGAACGGTTGCGACAGCGATCGGTGTTCGAACACCCGCGCCACCACTGTAGGGGCAGGCCTTGTGCCTGCCCGATGCCTCCCAAAAAATGGACGTCAAACGATTCCAGCCACCGTTGTCATGAATCCCCCACCTGACCATCTCCAGCCCAAATATGAACTGCACCCCCACGGCCCAAAAGCATTGCCGAGTTGGCAGAAATGAATTAGAGTACCTGAAACCGTCCCAACTGGAGGATTCATATGCAGACCACTCAGAACCTACCCTCAGCTACATCGAACATAGATCAGGCGAAGTCTGACCTGGACGAGTCGGGTTACTGCCTCATGGAAGGGGCATTAGAGCCGGCAGTCGTAGACGCCGCCCTCAAAAGATTGAAGGAACAGGCGGCGGCTGAATTGGCACAGGGCGCGGCCTTCGAAGACGGCGGCCCGAAACAGCAGTGGGGAGCGTTTACCGATGGAAAGGGACGCCCCCGACAAAAAGCCTATACTGCTGCAGCTGGGGGCGTCAATCAACGTGTGTGGATGCTGGTCGATAAAGGCCAAATATTCAGAGAGATACTCTTTACTGCAAGCGTACGCGCCGTTGTCGACCATGTACTGGGGGAGGACTACCTGCTCTCTAGCTACTCTGCCAATATTGCCAAGCCCGGCGGTGTCGCCATGAACCTGCATACCGATCAGTGGTGGATGCCCCACCCCGTAGACCGTCAGCCGTCACCCGTTCCGGCTGGTTCGATAACTCGCGAACGCTCTAATCTTGAGGGCGAAGAAGCTCCGGCAATGATAGCGCCTTGCGTCTGCGTAAATGTAATGTGGATGCTTAACGATTTTAGTGCTGAGAATGGAGGAACACGCTTCGTACCCGGCAGCCATCTACGAGGCCGACCCCCTACACATAGGGACGGCAATGGGGAAACACTCGCTGCGGAGGGGGAAGCGGGCACGGCTATGGTTTTTGACGGGCGCCTCTGGCACGGGACTGGCGCCAATGTAAGTTCCGGAAACCGTTACGGGCTGCTAACTACTTTCTGTGGTCCACAATTCCGACCTCAAGAGAACTTCACCATAGGAGCACGCTCCGAACTGCTTGCAGATGCTTCTCCGGAACTGCTTGCGCTTCTGGGATTCAAGATTTGGAGCGGCTACGGGCGCGTGGAAAGCCCTGTCTCCGAATTCGTCAGCCAGGATGAGAAGTCTTTGGGTGAGTTGCGCGTTTGATGCCCAGGAAATGCATAGCGTCACGAAAATCTAGTGGAAAACGCGCAAAATTGGGCCGAATTTCATAGCGCGTTTTCGCCCTTTTGTCCCAAAATAGCAAGAAAGGAATCCGGCACACAGTCGAGGCTCAACCAATTGGCAATACTTCATGTTGAAGGAGCCGGTATGGTATACTCCCAATGCAGTAAACTTTGACCGACTAGGAGATTTTGTGAGCGGGAACTGGACTCGAAACGCCTTCGTATATCTGCTAATACTGGTGGCTGCCGCCGCCCTGTTTCTTAATGTGTATGGCCCTAACGAAAGGCCTCAGACCATCAGTTTGAGCGATGTTGCGAGGCAGATCGAGCGGGGCGAGGTCTCCCGAATTGACGTCCGTGGGGAGAGGCTACAGATATTCTCGCCAGGCAACGAACAACCTCTTGCCAGCCGCAAGGAAGAGAGCGTTGCTCTGACTCGAACTCTGCAGGGAATGGGCGTCTCAGAAGAGAGGCTGTCACAGGTCAAAATCAATGTCCAGCCTCCTTCGAATTCAGGCAACTGGTTTGCGTTGGTCATCAACCTTCTCCCTCTCATTCTAATCGCCGGACTATTCCTGTTTCTGTTCCGCCAAAGCCAGTCTGGAAACAACCAAGCCCTTTCTTTCGGAAAGAGCAAAGCGCGCATGTTCGTGGGCGACCGTCCCACGGTCACTTTCGGTGACGTTGCCGGCGCGGATGAAGCAAAGGAAGAGCTTGAAGAGATTGTTGAATTCCTGAAGGAGCCGCAGAAATTCGTTGCGTTGGGGGCTCGGATCCCCAAAGGTGTGCTCCTGGTCGGACCCCCTGGCACGGGTAAAACGCTTATGGCAAAGGCCGTATCTGGCGAAGCCGGCGTGCCCTTCTTTAGCATCAGCGGCTCCGAATTCGTCGAGATGTTTGTCGGAGTCGGCGCCAGTCGTGTCCGTGATCTGTTTGAGCAAGCCAAGCGAAACAGCCCTTGTATCGTCTTCATTGACGAAATCGACGCAGTAGGGCGATATCGAGGAACAGGTCTTGGCGGCTCTCACGATGAGCGCGAGCAAACGTTGAATCAGATTCTCGTGGAGATGGACGGCTTCGGTACCGACACAAACGTAATACTGGTCGCCGCTACGAATCGTCCGGACATCCTCGATCCCGCTCTGTTGCGTCCCGGCCGTTTTGACAGGCGTGTCACTATGGACCGCCCCGACCTGCAAGGCCGTAGAGCGATTCTCGACGTTCACGTAAAGGGAAAACCACTGGATTCCAACGTGAATCTGGACCTGATTGCCCGACAAACGCCGGGGTTTGTTGGCGCGGACTTGGAAAACCTGGTCAATGAGGCCGCGATACTGGCTGCAAAGCGAAACAGGCGCACCATAGCCATGACCGAAATGCAGGAATCGATTGAGAGAATCGCAATGGGGGGCCCGGAACGCCGCAGCCGCCTCATCACGGACCGTGAGCGACGCGTTGTAGCCTACCATGAATCGGGCCATGCCATCATCGCTCATGTTGTCAAAGGCGCTGACCCACTGCGAAAGGTCTCAATCATACCTCGTGGAATGTCGGGAGGCGTCACACTGACTGTGCCCGAGCGAGATCGCTATCTGTTGCCGCGATCCTACTTCATCGACCGCATTGCCGTGGGCCTCGGCGGGCGTGTGGCTGAGGAACTTGTCTTCGGAGACATTTCAAACGGAGCCAGCGACGACATCCAGCAAATTACGCGTATGGCGCGTGCGATGGTGATGAAGTACGGCATGAGCGATACTATGGGACCCCTCCAAATCGGAAGCCAGGAGGAAAACCCATTCTTGGGAAGGGAGTTGACTGAGCAGCGCGACTACAGCGAAGAGGTTGCAGAGGCTCTTGACAGTGAAGTGCAGAGAATAGTGAATGAACAGCACGACCGTGTGCGAAATATTCTCAGAATCCATCGTCTGCGTTTGGATACGGTCGCGGAAGCTTTGCTTGCACGCGAAACGTTGGAGGAGGAGGAGTTTGTGGACATTTTCGATGGAAACGTCGGCGCAGACGACCTACCTAATCCACTTGCACTCCAACCCGCATGAGGGACGCCGCGCAACCTGCACGTTTGGAGAGTACCCTGTCTGTCAGCTTCACGAATTCACGGAGAGAGAGTTGAATCGAGGAGAGGTCAGGCGTAGGGTCAGTTCGTGTTGCCGTGCCCAAGTAAACTAAAGAGCGAATCCCCGTAGGTTTGAGCCTTCCACTGCCCCACAGAAGGAATCTTCTCTAACTCGGCCAAGGACTTAGGTCGACTCGCTGCTATCTGCAGCAAAGTATCATTGCTGAATACAATATCGGGATCAACGCCGCGTGACTCGGCCGTCTTTGTCCGCCACTGGCGAAGGGATTCAAAGCGCTTCTTTGCCGACCGGGTAAGAAGAGGCTCCGTCTTACGAGCGGGAGCCGGGCGCTGAGGCGCCGGTAGCCGCTCCCCTCTTTGGACTGCTGCCAGCAACTCCTTGCCAAACCAGGAAATCTGCCGACCACCGAGTCCTGGAATCTCACGAAGTAAGTCCAATGAATGAGGCCGCTTCTGGGACAGCTGGATCAACGAGTTTTCTCCCAGGACTTTGAATGGAGGCCGGTCTGCTTGCCTGGCAAACGCTTCTCGCCATTCCCAGATTGCCTGCAAGACGCCCAGGTCCTTCTCATCCACCGATCGGATCTGCTTAATCTGCCAAACAGTACGAGGTTCAGGCGGCCTGTACTCGGTTGTCTCCAGCATCCGAAACGCGGCCCTCGCTTCATCCAGTCGCTTTGTTTCTTCCAGCCTCTTCATCTGACGGGCGCGTAATGCGGGCAGGTAGTGGGTGTCGATCTGTGCGTATGTCAGCTGTTGAGGTGTCAGTGGGCGCTTACCCCAATTCGTGCGTTGCATTCTCTTGTCACTGACGACGCCAAACTCTTCATAAAGCACTTTGGCCAAGCCTACCCCCTGACGCCCCAGGATCCGAGCGGCAAGCTGCGTATCGTAGAGCTGCCGAAGCCGGAAATCCAGGTCCCGCTGAAGGGTAAGAATGTCGTTTTCTGCCGCATGGAGTATGATGTCAGTTGAGCCATCAGCCAAGATCTCTCCCAATTCAGGTAGTTCCCGCAGATGCAGCGGATCGATCAAAAAGTCGATAACGTCTGTGGTGCCCGACACCGATGATCTCCCTGCCGGATCGGCCGGGGCAGTGATTTGAATGAGGCAGACCCTTGGGGCATAGCGAAACAGGCTATCGCTCTCAGTATCCATTGCCAGCCAGGGCTGACCTGAAACATGCTTCAAAAACTGTACATACTGAGTGCGCGACTGCACCAGCTTCGGTGGGGCGATGGGCCTTGGGCGAACTTTTGCGGGCTTGTTGCGAGTCACTTGCGGAGAATTTCCCCGTGGCAAACTGAATGTCCTCTCTTTTGAACGGCGGCTGAATCATACCTCAGTTCATTCCCCTCTCCAACTTGTGGCGGCAAGCCTCTGCTGTGATCAATCCACCGAATGTACATGATCTGGCGATCAATGCCCTGAGCTAAACGCGGTCGGGACTGAACTGGAAAGCGGGGCGAAACTTCGGTCTGATTGCACTGAGACAAACCTTTCTCGGAGGAGCCTCTGACACTTCCGCTCCTACCATTCGGTCTGCGGATTTCAACCGACTGTGATATGATTTGTGCCAATTCATGTTCCCGCTTGATGAGGAAACGCTCTATTTTGGGAACTGTGCGAATTGAGTGGGGCAACCCATGCTGGCGCGCCTAGATTAGGACTGTTCGACGCCGTTTGGTGTTCGGAGACCGCCAACACATGGAATCTCCATATCAGTTGACTAATCGGATTCCTCGAGAGACAGAGCGCTTGCCATGGCCATCTGGTACTGGTACGACGACGACAATTCACTCAAGAATTCTCCTCACTTTCCACCCCTGAGCCGTCCAATTGCCACGGCGGTCGAGTGGCTGAATCCGCCACTCATTTCGAATTTGCACAGCCATTTCGCACGATGGACCGTTGCACAAGTATCCCCAGGCCCGGTTATTCCTCAGCGCCTGTGGTTTGATCAGAGTGGCGGAATCGCCTTCCAATTTGGGGACGACGCGCCGTCTGCAATTCCTGAGGTCGGCGCCGGTGAAGTGCTTGCACAGTGGTTTGTGTTACTCTCCAAGTGGATGGAGATTCACGTCGTTTTGGCACGCGCCCGAACTGTCTGGTCGCGTGGTGAGATGATGGCAGCCATTCCATTCACAACACCTCCGCTCCTGCCTCGTCAACTTGCGCAATTCCCCCCGAGCAATTGGGAAGATGTAGCGCGTGGTCTTGCTGCGATCATTTCAGAGGGCGCCATGGAGCCAGGTGCATGATTTCAGCAGAATAAGCGTCGATCGTGTGAGCTGCAGAGTAGTTAATCGGCCTAATTCCTATTGAGTGCAGTGTTAGCGGCCTACTAACCTGGAAGCCACCGCAACTTTTCTTCGTAATGACATAGATGAAGGCGCAACGGGACACTATGAAGGCAGAAAAGCGCTCTTCGGCCCCCCAATGCGGGTCTAGCCATGACAATTCCGCCGTATCCAGTGAGGCAGAGCGGCAGCCTTCGGACGACTACACGGTCCGCCACATACATTCCGCAGGTGGAGTAGCGTACCGCCTGCATCAGGCCAGTGCCCGCAGTTCGGTACAGGTCGCACTGATAGCCACCGACAGAGAATGCCGCCGATGGCAACTGCCTAAAGGACGGCTCTATCCATCGGAGGAGCCTCTGAGAGCAGCTCGGCGAGAAGTTGAAGAGGAAACCGGCCTTGAGACCATGTTCGAGTCCTTTCTGAAGACGGTTCGCTATGAGTATCTCGATACCTATGCCCGCACTGTGCCGGAGCGCGTCTACAAGAAAGTGGACTTTTATCTGCTTAGAGTAGTCGGAGGGAGTCTCTCGGACGATAGCGTTGAAGTCCAGAAGGTGGAATGGGCTTCGGCGAACGACGCCTTGAGGCGGCTTGCTTACGATGGAGAAAGGGACTGTATCAGGCTAGCTATGGACTATCTCAATGACCACTGAGTTTGGAAAGGCCACCGCCGGACAGGTCCGGGAGGTCTTGAATCTTCTTGTTTCAGGCACAACCAGCGATGTCAGCAGTATGGAACAGATCGCCGGTAGCTGGTGGCGGCGTATCCTCTTCAAGCACTGGTTTGGTCCCCGATTTCTGGGCAAACAGATGGATACCTTCGTGGCAACGCGGGGCGACCGCATCATCGGATTTGTAATAGTCCAATATGATGGCGACGCCGCTGGGACCTTCGATTGGGCGTATGTCGAGCCTCTGGAGTTAGAGGAAAACCGAGAGGACTTCGCGGAACTCATTGACACAGCCTTGGACCACGTAGAGTACCAGGGCATCCACCCCTACTTCTACTTTGGATTCGCCACCAATTCGCCGGTCGAAGTCACCCAAACTCTCAACGATCTCGGCCTTGGATCCGCTGACTACCAAAATACACAGATGGTGGGCGAGTTGCCGTTGGCAGAAGCGACTGACCTTCCTGAAGGCTTTAGAATCGCCCCGCAGATTTCTGCCCGATTCGGGGCCCGCATGTCAGACCTGCTGCCCACCGTCTATCCTGGCGTAGCTGCAGAAGAGACCGACATGATCGCCGCCATCCACTCCAGTACGCTTCGCTCCTCAAAAGTGTTCCTGATTATGCAGGAAGAGAACGAGGCCGGATTTGTTCAGCAGTTTCGGTGGCGCGATGAACTTCGTCTCCTTTTTGCACTGCCGCCCAACCTGTGGGGTACCCATACGGAACGACAGATTGTAGCTTATCTGGCGAGGACTTTGCAGGGACAGACCACTCGCTTGCGCCTTCGTACCTTCAGCGAAAGCCACATGGATAAGTCAAGAAAGTCTTTGGAGCGCCTTGGACTTGGCTGGCAACAGGCGCCTTGGAAACGCTGGGTCGTCGCCTTGGAGGCTGAAGAGGAAAACACCGATCCAACAGAATCGGAAGAAGGCACGAAAAGCAGATATGACTCAGTCTGGCCCCCAGAAGCTCCCCAAATGGCGCAAGACCGCGACGGCCGCCCCAACGGCCAATCTGCTGAAGACGACCAACAAGAGACCAACTCAAGCAAAGATGAGAACTGAACATACAGCTCCAGCCTCTGCCATCCTGAACAGCACGCAAAAGACAGGAGAAGGCGAACGTCGCTTCCCTAGTCCTCCCATCGGCCGCGCCGTCCAGTTCTGTTCAACCGAAGAGGAGTACACACTTTCGTCCACGCATTCTCCTACTTCCGTAAGGGGGCTGGAACACTCGACCGGCTATCTTCGCAGTGAGAGCGGACTACCCATCTTCTATAGCCGCTGGCGTCCGGAAGGAACTGCAAGAGGAGTTGTACTCATCCTCCATGGTCTTGGCGAACATAGTGGGCGCTACCGTCACCTGGTTGGGGCCCTGCTTCGCGGAGGGTACATTGTTTATGCGCACGACCATCAGGGCTTCGGTCGATCAGGCGGCGAGCGCTGCTTTGTCCAGGGCTTCCACGACTATCTGAGCGACATTACACAGGTCTTGTCAATGGCCCGCCGCCGCGACCCGGGTCTTCCATGCTGTCTCTACGGCCATTCCATGGGCGGACTGATCGGGCTCCTTTACCTGATGGAAGTACCTGGCGCGGTGGACCTCTGTGTCATTGCCTCGCCTTCGTTACAATCTCACGAACTTTCGCTTGTGAATCGCATTCTGAAGCGAACCCTTGAGTTGGTGCACCGCTTCCAACCCCGACTTACTTTCCGCCAGCGCGGCAGCCTGGAGATTCTCTCTCGCGACTGGGAAGAGGTTCAGATTGCCCTGGGTGACTCGCTTGGAGTGCCCCTGCGCAGTGCTCGCTGGGTTGTTGAATTCTTTGAAACGATGCAGGAAGTGAATGAACGGGCAAGCGAGATTCGCTCACCGCTCCTGATGATGCAGGGGCTGGCTGACGCTGTGGTTGTTCCGTCAGCCACACAAGAGTTTTTTGCCCAGGCCGGCGCTGAAGACAAGAGCCTTCGCCTCTATGAAGGCTATTACCATGAACTGCACAACGACCTGGGACGGGAGCGGCCCATCGGCGCCGTACTGGACTGGCTAAATGCTCGGTGCCCTGCATCCAGCTCTTCTTACGAATAGTCGACTTTGAGTCTCAGCAGATTATCCCCTTTTTCGCCTCGGGGCCGTGGGTAATCGGATTCTCGCCAATCCATCGTTCGTCTACCGGTTCGGAGGCAAGTTGATAGCGCGTGTCGGTCGAAAGCCTCAAACGATTCGTTAGATTGTCCATGCTGGCGTGCATCGTGTACATACTGAAAACCAGGAGGTCGCCTAGCTTGTAGTCGGTAGTCAACCAGCGACAATCTAGTTCCTCTCGCAAGGCAATTGCATCGTGAGAATATGTACCCATACCTGACCCTTGCCAGCGCTTTTCTTCAGAATCCCCTTCTTTCGCCTCCGGTTCATTCGTACAGTAGACATCGACATCAGACTGGCCGTAGCTCGCCTTGATTTTCTCCAGACGGTGAGAATTCTCCAGAATCATCAAGCCCCCCATTTCGCGGGGAATGTCTCCTAGCGGCATCCAGCTCGTACAGAGCTTTTTCGTGCCCCGGCCCATGAATACGATGTCATAGTGGGGGTTGGTAGCGGTCTCAGTACCGAACGACTTCACCCGACACCAGGTAAAGTCAAGGGGACGGACCGGCCCGCCGAGGAACTTCTCATAGAAGGCAATCATCGGCCCCGAAAACAGCGCTTGCCGCAGCGGTTCGTTGTCTTTGGAAAGCCCTACCATCTCCCTTGCCGACACAGAGATTTCTCGCTTCGCGATCCCGTCGCACAGCGGGTAATCTGCGTCAATGAAGTCCAGGTCAGCCAGGTTTTCCAGCATCGTCTGCCGAGCGGCCGCTAACGTGTCGAGGTCTAGCAGACCGGGCAGATAGAGATATCCGTCGGCTTCAAATCTAGCCCTTAATTCATCGAAGTCACCAATTGAGTCCGCCGAAGAGCGTAACTCGCCGTAGCTCTCTGACGTAGTCTCCAGAGGCTTACCGTGAATGGAAAGCACATTGTCCCCCTTCATGCTGTCGTCCTCCGTTCTCCAGCGAACTAAATCCAAGTGCAGGTCTTTCAGGCCAAAAAGGAATACGGGGTGGGAATCCAGAGGGACAGCGACCGCGAGCCGCTCTTGTCACTGCCGCTATGGGCGGAAATGTCAAGAGCGGTTCAGGTTCGAACATACTTCCTCAATACCCGCCAGTCCTTCGGCGTTGTCCCGTCCGGGTACGAGTGCGCCACCTCTCCCACGTACAAATCACCGCGTGAATCGAACGCGATGTTGTGCGGACTGAAATAGCGATCGGAGCCATAGGGATCCCCCATCCCCCATTCGCTCAGGATCTTGCCGCTCAGATCTCGCACCGTGATCCGGGCCGGCGGATTGTCAAAGACCGGAATCTTCGTTTCACCCATAAAGATGCCTCCCACTTCGGCCACGTACATGTAATCGTCAGCGTCAATGCACATGTCGCAGGGCCACCAGATATCGTCCCACTGTCCGGTCTGTTCGCCATTCGAGTTGTAAAGCTGCATGCGCCGGTTCTGCCGGTCAGCAACGTATACTGTGCCGTCACGGTCGACGCAAACGTTGTGTGGCGTAACGAACTGGCCGGCTCCGGTGCCCGGTTCACCCCATGAAAACATCAGGTCGCCTTTGGCAGTAAATTTGTGCACGCGGGCATTGCCGTATCCGTCGGACACATAGAGTTCGCCCTCTGGCGAGAGTGCGATTCCAGTTGGGTAGTTGAAGGGCGGGCCGGCGCGCAATACCTCCTTTTGAACGTCCCAGATGTATCCTGTATCCGCAGGATTGTCGGCCGTCTCGATTGAAAGTAGGAGTTCGCCCTCGGGTGTGAACTTATGAACTGCATGGCCCCAGTCGTCGACACAATAGATCGAGTCGTCCGGGCCGACGATGATGTCGTGCGCCCGCTTGATCATCCCTTTACCCCACGAGCGCAGGAACTGCCCGTCACGGTCAAATACAATAATTGGGTGCTCACTTCGGCAGAAGACATAGACTCTGTCCTGGGAGTCTACTGCCACCCCCGGAACCTCTACGATATTCCAACCGTCAGGAACTTCACCCCAGCCTTCTACTTCCTCATAGACAAACTGGCCGCTACCCAGCTTCATCATCTCTTCCCTTCATTCTGGTGGAAATGGCCCTAACGGCCATTCAGTGCTCTCACATCCAGCGATCCCCGAACACCGGACCGCCTCAGATCTCAGGCCGTACTAACGCCGCCTCAAACGCGCGGCCTGGGTGATATCTCATCTCTCTCCGGCTCGAACCACATCCCTGCGATTGGCGGCGGCACCGGATCCCGGGCGATTCGCATGTCAACCACACAAGGTCTGCCGCATTCCAAGGCGTAGCAAATCGCCTCTTCGATCTCCACATATTTGCTTATGGAAAGGCCTTCCGCCTTTAGCGACTTGGCCAAAGCTGCGTAGTCGGCGTTCTCACAAAACTCCGTGCCGACAATTTTTCCTCCGTAACTGGCCATCTGGCCTCCGCGAATTGCTCCAAGCGTCTGGTTATTGAACACGATCCAGACGACAGGCAGCCCCCACTCGACTGCAGTAATCACCTCCTGGCAGACCATGAGAAAACCGCCGTCGCCAGTCACGCAGACGGCCGGAAAGTCAGGCCTTGCCAACTTGCCGCCAATGATGGAAGTAGGGCCAAAGCCCATCGGCGTCCAACCGCCTGGGTAGAGCAACCGGCGTGGGGAGTAAATTGGGAAAAAAGCGCCGAAATAGTGGTTGTGATCGCCCGTGTCCAACGAAAAGAGTATATCCCTCGGCAGGACGCGCCGCAGTTCCTCGACCACGCGCAGCGGCTCCATGCCCTGATCGTCACTCTCGTGGTCAGGTATTTCCATGTGAAAACTGGACTTTACTCCCGCTGTTAGCTCCAAATTCGCAGGTCTGAATTTCGATTCCTCTTTCGTTGACAGCACAGCAAGCGTTTCCCGCAAAGTTGCCTTGGCGTCACCCAGCAGACCGACTTCCACCGGATAGGTTCGCCCAATCTGGTTGGCATCGATATCGATCTGGATAAAGCGATTCTGCTCCACGAACGGCATGCCTTCTGTCCACCAACAGGTCGACAGATCGGAAAAGCTGAAACCTATGACCAGCACGACATCGGCATGTTGCCGGATCATCTCATGCGCGCTCGGGTGCCCGAGCCAGCCCACCATGCCCAGACTCAGCGGGTGGTCCTCTGCCAGGATTCCTTTGGCGGCGTAAGAGGTAGCTACCGGCGCCCCCAGAAACTCAGCCAGTTCCAGAATCTCAGGCCCCGCGTCGGCGAGGACTGCACCGTAGCCGGCAACAATGACCGGGTTGGCTGCACTGAGCAGGGCCTCTGCGGCTCTCGCCACTGCTTGCGCATCGGCTCGAACGCGCCCTGCGTAACCGAAGCGGTCAGGGTCGGGAATTTCGTCAAAGTCGTGGAATGCGGCCTGCATGTCCCACGGGATTTCAACGGCGACCGGCCCAGGATTGCCACCGCGCGCGAGCGCGCAGGCTTTGCGTACAATCTCAGGAATCAGATCGGGGTGCTGAACCTGCCACACCTTCTTCACGACCGGTTGCAAGACCTGCACAAAGCTCTGGTCGGGCATGCCGTAAAAGGGGCTGGTCTCCTGCAACTGGCCCCGGCCAACCCAGCGCGATATTACGCCGCCAAAAATGGCCAGTACCGGACTGGAAGCGGCTGCGGCTGAAGCCAGCCCCATCACCATGTTGGCCGGCCCAGGCCCAACCGAAGCGCAGCAGACGCCTAGATTCCCGGAAATGCGGGCATACCCGTCCGCGATATGCGCAGCCGCCTGTTCATGGCGCGTCAATTTGAAATCGATCTGAGCCGAATCGTAAATCGCGTCCAGTATATTGGTATTTCCGTGCCCGGGGTGGCCAAAAATGTGCCTGACCCCTTCAAGTTCCAGCGCTCTGATCAATGCCTCGGCGCAGCGCATTTGAGCCATAGTTTCAGTCCATGAGACGATTCCATTTCGTCAGTTCTTCGTCACTAAGAAGAACAATGCAACAGCGACCATGATACTCAGCGAAGAAAGACCTCAATGTGTTTCAGGCGCCCCGTATGGGCTATCAATGTATTTGCCTACGTTCTCGTTCAGCGGCCATCCCTGTCCCCCTGCCAGCGCAAAAGAGTCCAACCTGCCGTGCAACCAGAAAAACATCTCTGCCGCGTCGTTGCAGTCGCGGAACTGCTCTCGAAAAGTTGGATCCTCCAGCTTGTAGTTCGCCGTAGCAATGTCGAAATCAGGCTCCCGGATCCAGTCTCGGTGAGGCGCCTCAGTGCGCCAGTAGTTGTATTTGAGCAGATTGCGCAAACCTGACCCGCTGGCGACAGAACGCCGGTGCCATATCGAGTAGACCGTGAGGAAGATAGTTCCTGCCGGCGCAGCCGCCCGGTAGGCACCGCGAATGCCACCATAGTGACCCATCTTCCTGGACAATGAAAAGAGGAAATGTGACCCGGGCAGCAACTCTGTGGGCCCCAGATCAAGAGGACAGTCTTCCGGATAGTAGAAGACCTGCAGATAGTCTAGTGCAGGACCATGCTTGGAGTTGCCATCCCTATGCCAGCCTTGGGCCGGCGAAGGGCAGTTAACGCGGTGGTTACTCATTATGATCGGCAACCCGAAGTTCTGACCCAACAATGAACGAATCGCTCCTGCAGCCTGGTCGTTCAGAATCACATTGTCGATAAACCAGTCCTCCGACAGGATCTCCGACGGTTCATGCGACGGATACTGGTCCAGGAATTCAACTGTGCGACGGTTGATGTTGTCAGGTACGACCCCTTCCAACACCAGAAAACCATTTTTGCAAAAATCCAATACCTGAGAGTCCTTCAGGCCTGGACGGCAAGAGTGCGTTCTCTTCATGATTAGCCTCCCCACATCAATAACGGAAGTCGTCCCCTAATAAAGTGAGTACTCTCGTCGGTAAGCGAATTGGATTGGCTGGACGGTTTGGTAGCGAACTGCCGCTTCCGGCCTGACCGTTTCGTCAGTTTCGCTGTTCGTATATGTCTACACGCTCTCTCGCGACTCGTGTACGCGTCAGTTTCTGTAACTCTGGGGGCATGCGGTCGAAAGTCTCTGGCCAGACGGGCTGATGACCGCCTTCCCGGGCCAGGTTCCACCACGGCGGATAGTAGGCGATGTTCAATGCCATTCTGTGCTGATCAATAGTCGTATTGGCGCCGTTGGCATGCCACACGCCTCCATGCCACAAAAAGACGGAGCCGCGTGGGCCTGTTATCGGCAAGAGACGCTTGTCGTCAGCCTTCATTCCCCGCGGCGGACGGCGGCGCAAACGGTGGCTGGTGGGCATTATGCGCGTTGCCCCGATCTCTTCGGTGAAGTCGGTCATCATCCAAATCGAATTGATCATCCAGGGCGTGTCAGGTAGAAGCTCTGGCAGGTCCTGAGCCGAGTCAGTATGGACTCCGCCAGCTGGTGCGCCCGGCTTGACCCACTTCGAACAGGCCTCCGCCAGTCGAATGTCTTCACCAAGAAAGTGCCTGACCACAGAAAGTACATCTGGATGGGCAGCGCAGGTCCAACTCGAGTCATCAAGATTCAAGAGGCCGAAAAGCGTCTGGTAAAGATCTTCGTTCGGGTCCTGAAAGTAGTCGCGATTGCTGGGATCCTCATGCAATGCGAAGAACTTCTCCGCCATACGCTCGGCCAGTTCTGCCGGGATCGCCTCTTCCAGCAGGCAGTACCCGAATAGATCCAGATGTTCAATAGCCTCTTGTACGCTCACGTCTTTCTGTCCCTTCTTCCTTCAGGATACTGTTTCACCGCTCCAGTATAAACTCGCAACCAAGGCCGTACGTCCTTGTTTCATCCAACAAGAGTGCCAAATTGGGAAACTGGACCACCCTCCACCCATCTCGAATTGCCTCCAGAACAGTCTGGTAAGGCCAGTCTTCCGGGTCCGGAATCTCTTCGGCAATCTCGCCGTTCTCCATCAGCAACATGCCATGCACCTGGCTCTCTAAAGAGGTGCTGACGGCTTGCAGATAGAGGATGTCCTGGCACCTTTCATCTCTGCATTGGGCTGTTTCCAGCGCCGAACGCAGCATCTCTTCGCTGAGTGATCCGTCCTGATAGGCTACGATACATCCTTCAAGCTGTTGCTCCAGTGTTTTTCCGGTCATCGGGCGTCTGTCCTTTCGAATCGAACTTGCCAGTGGACTGTCCTCTGAAGCCGTCTAGTTCTGAAGGTCAGAAAATTAACCGCTCTCAACCGTACACGTGAAGGGCAGTTTCTCCCAGGATCTGCGCCTGTTCGCGGGGAGAAAGGAAAGCTGTGTGGTTCTTCGCCAGATCGACATACTGTCGGTAAGTTGCATGCAGCAACGTTCCCGGCTGGTCCGTTCCCCACATTACTTTGTGCGCGCCTATCCGGTCAACTGCCAGCCGGAGGTATCGTTCCACGCTTGGGAAGGGATAGCCCTCTTCCTGGACAAATGCAATCAGCGAAGCGCAGTCAAACCAGAGATTGTGCAACAGGCCCAAATCAACCTGCTCCTCCCAAAGTTTCCACTTTTCAGGCTGTGATTCTGCTTCAGGCCTTGGCTGACCCAGGTGGGCAATCACGATTCTCAAGTGAGGGTGCCGAACCGCGATGTTTCGCACAGCCTCCGTCTGATAGGAGCGACTGCCTATCCCGCCCAAGTCGAGGACCAGAACCAGGCCGCGGCTCTCAAGCTCTTGCCACAACCAATCAAGGTCGGGGTCTCCGAGCTGAGCTTCCGGGTGGATGCCGCACAGGCCGGAAGGAACAGAGCACTCCAGCTTGACAGCACAGAAGCCGGGCGAGGCCAGCGTTGTTTCAAAGGTCTGGCGGCTCTCGGCTAACCAGGGATCGAAGTACGCGGCGCACGCCAACCTTTCAGGGTACCGACGGAGCGCTTCTATAGCATACTGATTGCACTCGCCGTACATTGGACCCTGTAACAGGACCGCTCTTTCCACGCCCCCCCAATCCAGATTAGCCAGGAGTTGCTCCGGTGAATAAGCCAGTCCTTCGCCCATGGGCAGCGTAACCTGAACCTCTTCGCCGCCGATCATGGCTCGCCCATATCCGGTCCCTCTTGTCGGGCCGGCGCCGTTCTGGCCATGGATACGAGGAAATATGTGGCTATGGGCGTCAACGATCATGGTGCATACCAGGGATGAAAGTTAATCAGCTACTGTTTGCGCAGCACTGCGAGATTAGCCCGGGCTGCCGCATTATGCCTCCTCCATGGCTCGCAGCCCTGCAGGAGTCAAGAGTACGATTCGACCCAGGTTGTCGCCGGAACGCAGAACCGCAAGAGCCTCATTGGCGTTTTCCATAGGAAAGGTCTGTGTCACAATCGTCCTGATCTTTCCGGATGCTGTCAGCTGGGAAACATCAATCAAGTCCTGCTTTCGCCCCGCCCGCGTGCCAATAATCTCCAACTCGTTTTGGGCAAGGTATTTTCCCTCAACCGGGTAGTGATCGGGCGTGTAACCGACAATGACCATCCGTCCACCATGCCGTAACGACTCGATTCCGGTCGCCATTGTTTCCGTCCGGCCAACGATGTCTATCACACAGTCAACGCCGAGCCCATCAGTCAGACCCCGTACCGTTGCGGATAGTTCGCCGTTCCCCGGATCGAGCAGTTCATTCGCGCCGAGCTGACGCGCCCACTCCCGTTTCGCCTCTGAGAGTTCTACGGCCAGAACACGTGCTCCGGCGGCATTTGCCAACTGGACGGCAATCGAACCGACCCCCCCGACTCCTAGAATCAATACCGACTCGCCCAGGTGTAGCCGGGCGCGATCGATGGCATGGTAAGCTGTCATGCCCGCATCGCAACAAACCGCACCATCCGGCCATGAGATCCCATCCGGCAAGTGCACAAGCTGGTGGCCGGGAACGGCCACGTATTCTGCATAACCGCCATGGCGGTCCTTGGCGCCCAGTACGCCGCCCATGTTTACGCAGATCTGTTCCCGGAATGAACGGCAGGGAAGGCAGTTCCCACAGGTGGTAAAGTTGTAGACTATAACCCTGTCGCCCTCTTCGAATCCGGTTACGCGGTAACCCACTTCCGTGACCACCCCTGCGACTTCATGCCCCATGACGAAAGGCAGTTCTGGCGTATACCCGAAACCGTCCAAGAGCTTGAGGTCGGTACCGTCGATTCCGCAAGCCATGACCTGCACTAACACCTCGTCTGGCTCGGGGCTGGGCGTAGTGACCTCCTGCCATTCCAAAGGCTGTTTGAATGCACGCAATATAGCCGCTCTCACAGCGAAGCCTCCAGTCTTGTCGGTTGAGGCGAGTTTCCGTTCACACAGCTTTGCCTCAGGTTGCCCTCATCCTCGCGCGAGAATGGCATCCACAAAGGCCTTGCCATCCGCCAGGACCTGCAAAGGCCTGTCCGGGTAGCCCCATGCCATCGCTTCATACTCGATGGAAATGTAGCCCGAAAATCCCTTGCGGACCATTGCGGTTATCAGGCTGTCAAAGTCGATGTCACCCTCACCTAACGGTGGAAAGCCGAAATCCTCACTGTTGCCGCGGGCGTCCTTGGCGTGCATATGCTTTACTCGGTCGCCCAGCGCGAGGTATGCGCCAAGTACCGAGTCGCCGCGAACATGGTAGTGAGCAGGATCAAAAAGTACGCCCAGACCCTCTAATCCAGGTGTTGAAAGCAACCGTTGCAATCGAGCCAGGTTGTGGACCAGCGAGCCGTACGGGCTGGCTGCCTCGATCAGGATCATCACGCCCAGACGCTCGGAATCCGCCGCCAGGTCGCGCATCGCTTCCAGGCACCAATCCCAATACGTACTTTCCCAGCCGTAAAAGAGCTTGACCCCGCATCCACTGATAACGTAGGGAACCTCCATATCGGAGGCCAGCTGCAACCCGCCGCGGATAAACTCGGTGTTCTGTCGCCGAACTTCCGGGTCACCGTGAATAACATTCGTGTGAGCATTCAGAGCGCCGATAGCGATGCCCGCACTTTGCGCATAGTCACGCACAGCGCGCCGTCTCCCTGCGTCTGCGCCCGAGTCCATATGCGGCTTGGGAGGGGGAATGAACGGCGGCGCCAGCTCGAGGCTGATGTCGATCGCCTGGTACCCCTGATCCGCCAGTATATCGATCGACTCTTCGACGCTGTATGTGTGCAATAGACCGGAATTGCAGCTCAGGCCTTTCATAATTCCTCCAATTGCCGTTCTTCGTGATACCGCTTACTGGACCGGCGGCAACCCTACGATCTCTCTCGCTTCCCCGGCCGAAGCGATCTCCCTGCCAATCTCGCGGGCGATGCGGACGGCCTTCTCGACGAGCTCACCGTTCGTCTTGGCGTAAACGCCCTCTTCGATAAACGGGCAATCCTCCATGCCGATGCGGACATGGCCCCCGATAGCAATAGTATGGGCCACCATCGACCAGTAGTTGGGCGGGTCCATACAGCTCATGCTGAAGTTTGCTCGCGGCGGCAGATTGTCCACCATGTACTGAAGCGCCTTGGGCGTCGGTGGCGTCCAGCCCTGCCCGGCCCAGCCGAAGAACAGCGTCAGCCATATCGGCTCCGGCAACAGATCCTTTTCGAACTCGCGCACGCCATCCTCGGTCCAGAAGTCGCCGCCGCGAATCTTGCCGATCGCCCAGTATGCCCCGGTGTTGAAACACTCGATTTCCTGCTTTACGCCATGTTTCTTGGCCAGGCTTGAGTACATTCTCAACTCCGGAATAGGGTGAATCGAGTAGATCGGCGTCGGCGGGTAGTCGGCATCCGGTTGAAAATACTCGTCGTGCGAGTTGAAGTTGATAGAGCTCATGTCCGGCTTGAGCTCCCTCCACAACTCCAGCTTCTGTTCCAGGCGCATGCTGGCCAGCCCGAACTGTACGATCGGCTCTCCCGCCGCCCGTACCCGGTCCGTAATGTCGCGCCACCCTTCGACGTTTGGGATCGACAGCTGTTTGCCGTCAGGCTGAATTACTGGATCCGACCGGTATTGGCCGTGCGTATGCACTACTGTCGCGCCGGCGTTCATGGCGCGAATATACTCTTCCGCGACCCCCTTGGTGTCGTCACAGTGCGTCAGATAAGGGTTGCGTGGATACGACCCCGCTGAATCGGTGGTCACGGTAATGACGAGTTTTTCCATGATCTTCCTCTCGTTAAAATTGCTTGGTGAATCGAATCTCAATCAGGACCTAGGGGTCTCCGAGTAGGCGATCCCTTGCAGCTCAAGCTGCTCTGCAAAGTGACAGGCAACGTGGTGGCCCGGCGTCATTTCGGTCAACGCCGGCACTTCCGTCTTGCAGATATCCTCCATATAGCGACAGCGCGGGTGGAACACGCAGCCAGGCGGTGCATTGGCCGGGTCCGCTGGTTCCCCTTCCAGGTTCAGTCTTTGCATGTGGTGATGGGGATTCGGGCGGGGCACGGCCGAAAGCAACGTCTCGCTGTAAGGGTGCTTGGGATTTCGAAGCAACTCTTCCGACTCTGCAACCTCGACTAATTTGCCGACGTACATGACCGCGATCCGGTTGCTGACCTGCCGCACCACGCTCATATCGTGCGCAACAAACAGGTAAGTCAAGTCCAGTTCCGACTGCAGGTCCTGCAGCAGGTTCACTACTTGTGACTGGACCGACACATCGAGGGCCGAAACCGGCTCGTCGCAGACAACAAGCTTGGGTCGCTGCACCAGAGCACGCGCAATGCCAATGCGTTGCCGCTGCCCGCCGCTAAAACTGTGCGGATATCGTGGCAGATGTTCGACCCTTAGCCCGACTGCATTCACCATCTCTGCGACTCGATCCTCCAACTCCTGGCCTCGCGCTATTCCGTGTGCAAGCAGCGGCTCGCCAACCAGCTCCAATACTGTCATGCGCGGATTCAGGGACGAGAATGGGTCCTGAAAGATCATCTGCATGTTCCTGCGAAAGGATTTTAGGTCTTGCCGTGTCAACCGGTTTATGTCAACTACCTCTCCTTCGTCATGGAAGACAATTTCCCCACCGGTCGGCTGGTAGACGCGCACAATACAGCGGCCCGTGGTCGTTTTTCCGCAGCCGCTTTCTCCAACCAGCCCCAGTGTCTCTCCCTTCTTGATTGTCAGGCTGACCCCGTCCACGGCCTTGACATATCCAGTTGTTCGCCGCAGCAATCCCTTTTGAATGGGAAAATACATTCTCAGGTCACTGACTTCAAGCAGAAGCTCGTTGTCACCCGACATGGTCAACCTCGGTCATCCCTTCTTCGACATCTGAATAGAGAAAGCAACGGACGCGATGACCGGGAACTGTCTCGTCAAGGTCCGGCATGGCCCGGTCGCACGTTCCCGGAATAAAGCGCGGACAGCGGTCGCTGAAAGCGCAGCCGCTAGGTATCTCATATGGATCCGGTACAACGCCCTCGATAGCCCGCAGGCGAACCAGCTTCTCCTCGTCTATATGGGGAATCGAGTTCAAGAGCCCTTGCGTATACGGATGCTGAGGGTTATCAAAGAGCTCGTTCACACCGGCCTGTTCGACGATACGCCCCAGGTACATGACAGCCACCTCATCGGCGACTTCAGCAATTACGCCCAAATTGTGAGTAATGAAAATTACGGCCATGCCGACCTCTTGTTGTAAGGCCATTAGGAGTTCAAGGATCTGCGCCTGAATCGTAACGTCCAGTGCAGTTGTCGGCTCGTCAGCGATCAGGAGACGCGGCGAACAGGACAGGGCCATCGCGATCATTGCCCGCTGTCTCATTCCACCGCTCAGCTGATGGGGATAGGCGTCTACAATCTGTTCCGCCCGGGGAATGCCGACCCTTCTAAGATTCTCAATCGCCAGGTCACGCGCATCGTTGCTATCCACCCCCTCCTGGTGAAGCAGTATCGTCTCGATAATCTGGTTCCCTATCGTATGCATGGGGCCGAACGAAGTCATCGGTTCCTGAAACACCATGCTGATCTCGGCGCCCCGTATCGCGCGAATTTCCGCGCCGCGCGGGTCCAATCGAGCCAGGTCGGTCACCGCCGCATCCACGCCATTTTCGCCGCGGTGCAACAGAATCTGACCGTCCACAATGTTGCCCGGAGGCGAGGGGACGAGTCGTAAGATCGAATGCACAGTCACTGATTTCCCACAGCCGCTCTCTCCGATGATGCCCAGAGTCTGGCCGCGCCCAACGTCGAACGACACGCCGTCAACCGCCCGTACGATGCCTTCGTGCAGGTGAAAATGCGTCATCAGATTCTTGATTTCAAGCAGTGAATCGTAGGCCATGAGCCTTCAGCTATCCCGATACGATGTCTGGGCGCCTCAATAGCACTCAAGTCATTGAGTAGGGATCCGCCGCATCCCTCAATCCATCCCCCAGAAAGTTGAACATGAGCACGGTCACAATGACAAACAGTGCCGGAATGAGCATCCAGGGATGGAGGGCAACGTTTGCTATCATCTGCGCGTCTTGTAAGAGTGTGCCCCAACTGACCGCTGGTGGCTGGATTCCAAGACCAATGAAACTGAGGCTGGTCTCACCGATAATCATGCCGGGGACGGCAAGCGTGATCGCAACGACGATATAGCTTGCAAAGAGCGGCAACAGATGCTTCGTAATGATCCGCCACTCGCTTACGCCCGAAACTCGGGCTGCGATTGTGAAATCTTCTTCGCGTAGCGAAAGCAACCGACCGCGTACCGTCCTGGCCAGGCCGGCCCAACCCACAATCGAAAGTACGATTGTAATCGCGAAGTAGGTCTGAATTGAGTCCCAGTCTCGGGGAACCGCCGCCGCTAGAGCCATCCACAACGGCAACTGAGGAATCGAGACCAGAAGGTCGATTAGCCGCTGAATGACCTCATCTATGATTCCGCCAAAGTATCCCGAAATCCCTCCGATGACCAGCCCAAAAACAAAACTGAGGAATACGCCTACCAATCCAATTGTCAGTGAAATACGCGTTCCGTAAATTACGCGTGAAAACAGGTCTCGACCCAGGCGGTCCGTCCCAAAGAGAAAGATCTGCCCTTCCTCATCGACTCCGAATAGGTGGCGCTCAGTCTCGAAGAGTCCCCACATCTTGTAGGGATCGCCGCGCACAAAAAAGCGCACTGGATATTTCTCTTCCTTTACCTCTTCAAACACTCGGTTGTACTGTTCATCGCGTCCACCCTTCAGCCCGTACACGAACGGACCGGCAAAACCGTTTTCGTCGAAGAAATGTATCTTGGCGGGCGGCGCGTAAACGAACCCTTTGAAGTCATGCTTTGTATCGTATGGGGCGATGAACTCCCCCAGCGCCGCAACGAGATACAGGAGCCCCAGAAGGAACATGGCCGCCTGAGCAAGCTTGTGCCTCTTGAATCTCCGCCAGATCAACTGCGATTGCGAGGCCGTATATAGTGCCTGTTTTTCGCGATTGGGATCCTGTGCGGAATTCGGATTCCTGGCCTCCAGCTCTTCTACCTGTGGGATGTTTTCGCTCATCAGGCCACACCCTCATAGCGGATCCGCGGATCCAGCCACACCAGCAGGATATCGGAGACCAAAGTGCCGACCACCGTCAGAATACTTAGGATGAACACGATGCTGCCGGCCAGAAACATGTCCTGGTTCAAAAGGGCCTGCAATAGGACTGGGCCCGTTGTAGGAATGTTCAGCACCATAGAAACCAGCACTTCACCAGAGATGATGCCGGGTAGCATCCATCCAATTGTGCTGAAAACTGGGTTCATCGAAGTTCGTACCGGGTATTTCACCAGCAGCCGCGTTTCCGTCAACCCTTTGGAACGCGCCGTAATGACATACTGCTTGTTCAGTTCGTCCAGCATCATTCCCCGCATGGTGCGCATCATCCCGGCCGTATTCGCCATCCCGATTATGACAATCGGCACCCAAATGTGCTGGAGCATGTTCACCAACTTGGCCCAGCTCCAGGGCGCGGTCTCATACTGCTGAGAGAAAAGTCCGATGGCCGAAATGTCGAACCACACAAATGCCAACCACAGAAAGATCAAAGCCAGCAAAAAGCCCGGTGTCGCGACGCCAATGAAGGAGACGAATGTCCAGAAATAGTCGACCAGGGAGTACTGATGTGTTGCAGAGTACACGCCAATCGGTACCGCAGTGACCCAAACGAAAATCGCGGTCAGAACGGATACTGCCGCGGTCAACGGAACGCGCGCCGCGAGGATTTCGCTTACCGATTTTACGTAGGTAAACGAAGTCCCGAAATTACCCTTGAACAAAATGTTGGTAATCCAAAGCCAGTACTGCTCCGGCATCGACTTGTCCAACCCGTATAGTTGCCGCAGCGCCTCGACCTCCTCTTCGGATACCTGAGTACCCGCGGATCTCAGCCGCAAGACCTCCATATTCAAAATGTCACCCGGTGGCAATTGGATCAGTGCGAAAGATATTACGGAGATGATTAGGACCAGTGGGATCAGCAGCAGCAGTCGTCTGCCAATGTACTGTGTAAGCATTGACGCCGTTCCCTGTCAAAACCCCGAGAGAGGAAGCCCAGAAACTTACTATTGCTGGGCACAGAAATTGTGCAAAAACGCGGAAATCACAGTCGCGAAACGAGGGGCGAGCCGCGCCCGCCCCTCGTTCTTCTCTATGCCTGACTCAGCGTCGGCTCTCGTCCTGCCAGTAGTAGAACTCTGCCTCATTGGCAGACTGAATCTGGAAGCCCCTCTTGGCCACATTGCCAAGACCCGAGCTTACGACCAGAGGATTCTTCAGCGGGTCAGCCGCGGAAATCCAGAAATGGTTGTCACGGAAGATCGCTATCATCTCCGCCCAAATCCGCTCGTGCTCTGTTGCATCCGATGTAGCGAAGAGCTCGGTCTGTAACCTGCGCAGGTCCTTGTAGGACTGCGGCGGCTCGACACCTACGATCAGAGGATCGGTCTCATCCGGGTTGTCCGATGCTTCCTTGCCGCCTCCCACGTTCCAGTCATACCAAGCCATCCACAACGGGGCATAGTGGCGTTGCCATGCCCGTCCGATGTAGTCGCCGGACTCGTGCCACGGCCAGCGCGGATAGTGTGCCCACCAGACCATCGCCTGCGTTTCGTTGGCGGCAGCCTGTGTCAGGAACAGGTTCTGCTCCAGCTGCTTGACCGTTGTGCAGATGCCGATGTCATTCCAGTTCTGCGCCGCAATCTCAGCCGTCGGCAGCGATTCACCCGTGAAAGGGGTGAAATTGAACTGGATTCGAATCGGCAGACCGCTCGGGGTCAGCCGGCAACCGTCCGCGTCGCGCTGGTCCAGTCCCAACCCATCCAGAAGCGCTTCGGCCTGCTCGACGTCTGTTGTCGGGTCCATTGTCTGCGGGGGATCAGCCAGGCCCGCGTAAACTGCGTCGATAATCGACTCGCGGTCCACTGCAAAGGAAAGCGCCTTGCGGAAGTCTACTTCGTTGATGACCTCCTGCCAGCCCTCGTCCGCGTATGTCATGTTCAGGTAGATCTCACCCAGCGAGGCGTGCATGTCCAGAATGACGACCTCGTAGCCCTTCTCCTCAGCGTTCTGAAGGTAAAGCGGCATGTCGGCAGCGGTAACGCCGCGGCGCGCCATATCCACTTCACCGGCGATGATCTTCAACGTCGCCGCATTAACATCGGGAACAATCGAAATCTGAAGCCGGTCGATGTAGGGCAGCTGCTGGCCCCACTCGTCTACCTTGAAGTAATAGGGATTCCTCTCCATCACGGCCTGCGTCTCGCCCATTTCCGTCAAGACGTAAGGACCAAGCGACGGAAGACCGGTCTCATGCTGTCGGTTGGTGCTCGTGTAGACGCCAAACAGACGGTTCCACTCTCCTGCCTCAAAACCATGCTCGTCGAGCAGTGCTGCCAACTCATCCGGATCGGCATAGTCCCCATGGATCTTCTTCAGGTAGTCGCTGTCTGTGAATCGGTGCGGGCCGCCGCCGTAGGTGAAGAGGCCCGGCCAGCCGCCGTAGGGCTGATCAAACGAGATCCTGAAGGTGTAGCGGTCGATCACCTCCATCGTGCCCACGTTGCCCGAAGGGGAGTTGCCCGAACGCCACGTCGACCCGATTACGGGCGTGAGCGTCTCGTTATGCAGCATGTCGTTCCAGAAGAAATCGATGTCCTCGGTATCAAAATCGGAGCCATCAGAGAACTTCATTCCCTTGCGCATATGGAAAGTGAAAACCTGGTCGTCGTCACTGATCTCCAGTTCGAAGATGTTGCCGGTCATCGTGGCAAAGTCATGCGCGATGTCCTCGGTTTCCACCCATGGCTCATTCGATATCCAGCCGGCATCGTGGCCGATCGAGCCGGCGTCAAAGTCGATCAGGCGCAAAGTGCCGCCGTACTCGCCCCTTTCCATCACGGCCTGCCAGTCAGGAATGCGGTTGTTGCCGACGGCCGGATTTACCGGAAGTCGCTCATCAACAGGGGGTAATTCTCCTGCCTCGACCAGTGCCGCCAACATCGGGGCCTCACAGAAAGTCATCCCCGCAGCCTGGGACTCTAGGCAGCTCTCATATGACGATGAAGGCATCGCCTCTTCCGACGTGTCCGCAGCAGGCGCTTCTTCCATTGGTTCTTCGGCGGCTGGCTGCGGAGCGCCACACGCCGCCAGCAATGCAATCGCGGCAATGGCGAAAAGCAGATAATTCAGCGTTTTCCTCATCGGTTCACTCCTTTTGACTGAACGTGTGGAAGGTAAACTGCACTGGTCCTGCACTCTGGAAAAGTGGGGAATCGGCCTCCTCTGAATTCAATTGGCTCGATGCGGGGTTGCCCTTCTGTGCAACTCTCACTTCCTTGTCTCCTGAGAAAAATAGCAGGTTGAGAGTATGACGCGTGAATAATACGCGCATCATGTGTATAATGCAAACATCGAAAATTCTCCCTATTCTGCTGTGTATTCGCCGCCAAAACGCCAATTGACCTCCAAACCCATTCAGTTCGAATCCGCTCGAAAATGATTTACGTGGTATAGTACCCGTTGCTGGATCGAAGTCTTCTTTCGGAGGGGATTCTGAAGTGCCGATTCTGGTCGTAATCATTCTCTTTGCATGCGCAATTGGCATTGTCCTTGCCCTTATTACTCTCTCACTGCAGAGAATCAGCGGGCGCGTAGTAGAGCAGTACCGCCAACGGCTGGATGATGCCAACACGATAATGAATCGGGGTTCGCCGCCGGATTCGTGGGTGGAGCAGTTCCGTTCACAGATAGAGAACTCGCGCTCGGGTACCGGCCGCACCTCAGAAAGCAAAATCTTCTCACTCGGTGGTGGCCGCGAGGCGTCGGCCGAAGAGATTGGGGAGAAGGCCCGTAAGCGCTGTTTGAAGCGACTCAGAATGCTGACTTCGTTTATGGAGAAAGGAAACTTTTACGACGAAGACCGAACCAAAGACATGGTCGTCACTTCGCTCAGATCTATGTACGAGGAGTGGGGATCCTGCCACTGGGAAGACTTGGTCTTGAGAGACGACGTGGAGACGATTGAATAGGGCGCCTCTATAGCAGCCTGTTTCGTCTTCTCCTGTGCAGTCCTCCTTGTTCAGTACGCCTGGATTTCCACTGATAAAACATCCCGGGGCGCCACTTCAATTGGGATCACACTCCATTCCTCCTCTACAGCATCGAAATCTTGAATCAGTTCCCCTCCCACCCGCACAACGTATCTATTCCGCTTTAAGCCGCAAAGTCTGACAGTCGTCTTGTGCCTGTCTCTGCTGCGATTCTCCAATCTGAACCTGACCCTAACGACATCTGAAGAATTTCCTGCAGTAACTGAGTTATCGCAGTGCAAGGAGACTGTGTGGCCCACGGCGAATCCGTCGCGCTCGAGCAACAGGTGAAACCGAGTGTCAGGCCCGACGATGTGTAGTCTCTGTCGCAGACCGTCCTGAGGCAAAACATCGAATCGGCCCTCGATTAATTCCAATTGCCCACCATAGGCAATCCAGCCAAAGAGGGGATCGTCGGCTACAATCGTAGCCGCGGTTCGCAACGCCGCCCCGTACCCGAGCTCAATCTCCCCGTCGTAAGGCCAGCTTCCCCGCCCGTTGTCCTGCCTGATCCACATGCCGCTGTACTTTTCGGGCGTGATCGCCCAGCCTGACGCGCCGTCGTTTTCCTTTCCCGGAAACCAATACCCGTAGTTGGAGTCTGCCGTCCCGGTATTCATCAGACACCACGAACTTAAGAAAGAGGCGTAGCCTAAGCGCAGGTAGGGGAATGGGTCTTTGGCAAAATAAAGTGCGTAGTCCACGATTGCCCAGCCTCCCAATTGTGACATGTAGCTGAGGCCGTATCTGGACGAATCGCCGCCACGGTTGTCCCCACCCAACAGAGTGTACGACGGCTCCACCCACCCGCGCAGCGCAATGTTGGCTTCGATCTGTTTGACCAGAAACACCTCGAAGTCTGCGCGGTTAACTTCAGGATGTTCGTACCACTGTTCCCCGTGCTTGTCATACCAGAGCCGTGAATCCGGCTCCACCTTCCGCGTCAACCCGTACCTCGCGACAGCATGGGAAGTCTCGAAAGCTGTCGTGTCAAAGGGATACTCGGAATCAAATGGGTACGGATCGTCGTACACGAAATACTTGACCTTTTTCTCCCATTCACCGCGCAGCCAGTCGGCCCTATCCTGCCAACCCGCCTCCTTCAGCGCGTCGATCAGATCGACAATCAGCATTTCGTTATAGAGGCCGAGTCGATATGCCCAGTACCCCTGAGCTCCGTGGGGGATTCCGTCCAGTCCTGCCAGGAGAAAGTGGGCTTCTGCCGTCCCGAACGCCCTCTCCAGATAGCCGGTGCTGTCCAGATAGCTCGTCGACCCGGGGTATAGCTTGGCGATCTGGTACATGTGAAAATAGAGCATGATCACATGGGGATAATCATAGCTGCGCCAGATATGCTCAAGGCCTTCGCCGTTGGTGCCGAACCCGTGTTCGCTATGCCTGTTCTCATACCAGTTGGGGACCCCATAAATGAAATACGGGTAAGGCTGCTCCTCATCGGTGCGCTGCAATCCGCCCCATACAAAATTCTCGATGTAGTACTCGACCGCCTCAATCTCCTTCTGTTCAGGAAAGTGCACGTTTTTCGCTGCAATGAACGGCGCTTTTGGCAGAGCCGTGTCATCGCAGGTCAACGTATAGCCGTACCAGCCGTCGAAGCCGCCCGTATCTTCCGGGCCGCGCAATAAGGCCTCGCGCATGTCCCAAACGGAAAACAAACCCTCGTACCACTTACCTGTATTCCTGTGCTGCTGATTGTCCACCAGGAAGGCGGTTCGCTTCTTGATCAGAGTCTCCAGCGGCTCGGTGACAAAGAACTCGAGATTCATATAGCAGCCGTCACCGTAGTTAACTGTCAGGACGTTTTCCCCCAAGCGAGTGAACTGAACTCGAAAACAGGAAGTGTCAACTTGCGTTTCATCTACCAGTTCTATTCTGGTCTGTTCGGGGAATTCAGCCGCAATTTCATACCCAACTTGCTTCGTCCGCAATGAGAAAGTCGCACCCAGATCAATCGGCACCGTCATGCCCGGCACAATGTGAACATCGAAAAGATTCTCTCGGCAAAGAACGTCGCGCACGCCGTCATAGTCGTCAGCCCATTGCAGGCAGAAGCCGTACGCTACTCTGTCGCCTTCAGAACCTTGGGGTGAAAGTGTGACGCTGGTATGAGGCTGGCGCCAAGTGCCGCGCGTCTCCTTGCCTCCTGTCAAGGCAGAGTGAATATAGACGCGATAGGGCACACTGGTCGTCGAAGGGTGGGGGTCGATCTCCTCATAGTACTCCAGCTTCGTTCCCGGCAGAGGCGTCATGACCAGGTAAGGGCCGACACCGTTAGGGCGCTGCCAGAAGAGGAAGGAGCCATGGCCCGAAATAAAGCTGTGGCGCGCGACCACCTGTGTGTAGTTGGCCAGGTTATCCCGCACAAACCGCTTGTTGAACGGCAGCGGCAGCCCGATGTCGCCAATCTCCATGCTCTCATCGGTCTCGTTGCAGAACTCCAGTTCCCAAAAAAGGCGGTCTCCGTCCAGGCTAAAGCGCTCCACCAGTCCCAGCCCGCGTAATCCGTGCAGTAACTGTGCGTTGCCGCTGTAGACGAACGTTCGTGATTCGCCCCCATTCTCCTCGATAGTGCGAATATCGCCAGAGGAAAAGGTTGTCGCAGATCTCCATTCGCCTTGTCCAATGCGAAGTCCAACCAGAACCTCCCCTAGCGTTTCACCCGGCGTTATGTATTCCGTTTCATAAACGTCTTCCTTAAGCTTCAGACTTCTGATACCGCCGCGGTTCCATTCCAATTGAAACTGCCGAAGGGATTGCTCTGACTTGTTTGTCATGATCTCTTCTTCTCATCTTTCTGCGCCGCGATGGGCGATTCCTGAAGGCGCAGGAACTCCGCCCGGTCCCTAAGGAGAATAGGCAAATCCAACGCAAAGCTGTCCCAATGCTTAAGAATCAAAGTGAAGGTGGCGCGCGTTGAGTGAGTGGTACGCCAGCCGAATCACATTCTGACCGCCCAGGTGGTGGAGATTGACACGGCAGGCCCTCACTGGCCACTCTCTGCCGGCTCACGTTCGCAGGATAGTTTAGAACTGCCTAAAGTTTTCGTTCGCCTTATGCGAAATACAGTACGCCCGGCGCCAAACACCATACGCGGCGCGCCTCACCACATTACCCAGCCGCCCGAGTTGATGTCCTGTCCCGTCATGCTGGCTGCGTCCTCCGACGCCAGAAAGACCGCGATCGCCGCCGCCTCCTCCGAACCGGCGCCCTTCTCGATGAAGCCTTCGTCCGGGCACCAACGTCCGGCCAGGACGGCGTTCGGTCTTGGCTCCCGGTACCGGTTCCTCACCGCCTCTTCGTCAAAAGCTTCCCCTCTGTACTCGGACCGGGCTCGTTCCAGCTCTACGCCACGCTCCTCGTGGGAACCGGGGCAGATGGCGTTGACCGTGATGTTGTACCTGCCTACATCCGCCGCCAGCGTGCGCGTAAATCCGAGTATGCCCATTTTCGAAGTCGTGTAGGGTGTCCGGTGCGAGAGTGGTTGTTTGCCCGACCCTGAGCTGAAGTTTATGATGCGGCCATAGCGCTTGCGGATCATCTCCGGCAACACATATTTGCAGCCGAGGAAGGCCGAATCGAGATTTACGGCCAGTGTTTGCTGCCACTCCGCCAGGCTCATCTGCCAGACATCCTTGGTCGGACCGGCTATGCCCACAACATTGGCCAGAATGTCGATCGTACCGAAGCTGTCGATCGTACGTTCAACCAGTTCCCTGACCGGCTCTTCCTTTGAAACATCGGTCTGGGAGCAGAGCGCCTCCCCGCCTGCCTCCCGAATCCGCTCACCAACTGTTCCGTCGAGCTCATCTGCAGGAAGTATGTCGCATATTGCAACTGCCGCCCCTTCCGCAGCAAACCTGATTGCCAGGGCCTCTCCGTGCCCCCGTCCGGCGCCGGTGACCAAAGCCACTTGTCCTTCCAACCTGCCCATTGATGAAGTTCCCCCGCTCTCTTTCTAGACTATGATTGTCTCTTGACCACTGCTTCGTCCAGCTCGATCCCCAACCCCGGACCCGTAGGCGGAACAATGTATCCGTTTTCGAATTTGATCGGCTCTTTTAATAGCTCCTGGTGAAGGCCCCCGCCGTTATACTCCTGGATCAGGAAGTTGGGAGAGCAGGTATCGAGTTGTACAGCAGCTGCTGCCGCCACAGGTCCACAATACATGTGGGGGGCGATCATGGCGTAATGCGCTTCGGCAATTCCCGCGATCTTTTTCGATTCCAGGATGCCGCCGCACTGCCCCACGTCCAGCTGTATGATCTGTGCTGCCTGTTTCCTGAGCAGCTCAGCAAACTCGAACTTCGTTACCAGTCGCTCGCCTGTCGCGATCGGTATGCTGGTATGCGCAGCAACGCGGGCCATTTCGTCAATGTTTTCCGGCGGCACCGGCTCTTCAAACCAGAACGGGTCGAACTCCTCCAGAATCTTGGCAACGCGGATCGCGCCCGCCGTGCTGAACTGACCGTGCGTCCCGATGCCAATTTCGAGGTCATCGCCCACCGCGTCGCGAATACACTGGAAAATCTTGGCAACATGCCGAATCATCTTTAAGGGATAATCCTGCGGATTGGGAAAAATTGGCTGGAAGGGATCGAATTTGCACGCCGTGTTTCCCTCTTCAACCAGTTTGGCGGCTATTTCGCCTGCCTTTTCCGGGTTCTCCCAGATGCCTTCGGTCGGCATATAAGCGTAGGCGCGCAACTTCTCATGGAAGCGCCCACCCAGCAGGTTGTAGATGGGCTGCCCCAGTGCCTTTCCGATGATATCCCAACAGGCCATTTCAATTGCGCTTATCGCCGGCGTCATGTCCAACCCGGGATTGCGATAATCGTGACGCGAGGCGAACATTGTTTGCCACAGTTTTTCGACGTCAAAGGGGTTGGCACCGACGACAAACTGTTCACCCAGGTCTTTGATCAGGCTGATCTGGGCATCCAGTTTCTTCGCATTTCCCGATGGCCTTTCCCCCAATCCGACGATGCCTTCATCCGTTTTCAGTTGCACAAACAGCCACATACTCCCCCCGCGAAAAGGGGGATTGTTCCTTAACACAATGGTCTCTACTTCGACGATCTTCATCCCTCAGCTCCAATCGTTTCTTTAATGCATCCGATCCAACTGAACACCAGCTTCCCACATGGCAACACAAATGCGGGGGTCGCTCAATCGGTTCTCAGACGCGCCCCCCGCAGCCCCTCTACTTCAAACATGGTTCTCCCAATAGGAGAATCCCCGCTACTCAGTGGTCATTTGCAATCAGTCCGCTGCCACGGCCTCCTCGGCTCGAATCACAGGATCATCCCGAACAGGCGTCCCGCTGATGCCGTTGGCATCCCACCCTTTGGGCCAGCGGAAATAATCGTTCATCTCCCTGTGGAAATCCTGCCCCAGAATCGCTTCTAGCGCCTCTTCCGCCTGCGCATAGGAGCGCGTCTCATTGGCGTCAAGCATCTCCCACAGCAGCAGGGAACGATCTCCCGTCTTTAACGCCAACAGCGTGCGCTCCAGGGAGAGAACCAGTGGAAGGATCTGAGTGAGCATGATTTTGGGCGGCAACGGTTCCACATGAATGCGGTGGATACCCTCCTTGTTCACCACCGCGGGAATCTCGACAACAATGTCGTCCGGGACACCGGGCAGAGCCCCTTGATTTGGCACATTCACCTGGAACTGGCCTTCTCTATCATTGACCAAAGCATCGATAATCGGTACCTGCTGCTCGATTGTCTTGTTTCTGCCAAGATTTTCCACCAGGCTCGCCGCTGGGTCCTGGGCAAGGCGGGCAATCTGTGCCACTCTCCGCTCCTGGTTGTCAACATACATCGGCCAGGAAAGGTGCGAGCGCTGACCCCCCCACGGCTCACCGAACCAGAACCGCTTGGCATCGAAATCTTTGTGGTACCACCATCCGATGTACTTCATCCAGGTCGTGTCGCCCAGCGGCATCAGCCCGTAGAGTCGGTACATATGCACCGCGGCCCGCGACAGGTCGATTTCCCACGCCCGCGTCAACTCGCCCGACCAGCCTACTTTCCCTGTCGGCAAACCTCGGCTGGCGGCAGTCTCCTCCCAATACGCCTCACCCTTGGACTCAATCCATTCATCGATCAGAGGATAGGCGTCTTTGCCTTCGTATTCGAACTGCGTCAGCCAGATGTTGTGGTTGAGCCCGGGTGCCTGCCAGGTGACCTGAGTGTGGTCGACATCGAGCATATTGCAGATGTCCCGGTAACCGTAATAGCCATGGCACAGACCACAGACCTTGACGTCGGTCTCGCGGCCGATCGCGGTGCAACCATCGTAAACCGGGTTCCCAGACTGTATCAGCCAGGCGTCTGGACAGATCTCCTCAATCTCTCTCGCCACCTCTAAAATGAATGAGGAGTTGTAAAAAGAGTACTCAAGTGTACTGGGGCCATCCCAATCGTAGCCGAATTTCTTGATCAACTCGCGCGTTTCCAGCCCCGATCGGTAGGTGACAACGGAGGCCGTGTTTATGACGAAATCGGCATCTTGCATCGCCTCGCGGCGGTCTAAGGTCTGGTCGAATGTAATGTCCGCGCCCAGCTCGTCGGCATAGCGTTCGGCCAGCCTGTGGATCATCTCTAACCGTTCGGCGTCCACATCCATGAAACTCACATGGCTGCCTCTCAGGCTTTCCGTCAGGCACAAGTCCTTCACAAGCCCCAGGGAGAATGTCGCGCTCCCTGCCCCTATCACTCCGATTTTGACTGCGGTTCCCATTCTATGTGCTCCTGTTCTGGACGAACTGTTTCGTGTACAACCGATGGACTGGTGGTTGAGTGTCGCCAAGCGTGTTTGCAGATTTCGCTAACGGTATGGGAAGGAAACGCCCGCTTCCTTGTTCTGGGCGGCTATCCCTTGACTGCGCCCAGGCGGATGCCGTGAATGAAATAGCGTTGGAGAAACGGGTAGACGATCAAAATGGGCACCGTTGCGACGACGATGTTTGCGGCCCGGATCGACCGGTCCGATAAATTGTAAATGTCGTCCATGTTTACTGTCAGGATCTGCAGATTCATGTCGACCACCACTGTACGCAGGAAGGTCATGACCGGGTACTTTTCGTTGTCCATAATCAGGACCATGCCGTCAAACCAGGCATTCCAATGGAAGACTGCGGCAAACAGAGTCAGTGTCGCCAGCGCCGGCACCGACAGAGGCAGATAAACGTAGTACAAAGTACCCCAATAGGAGGCCCCATCAATGATCGCTGCCTCTTCCAATTCTTTCGGAATCTCGCGGAAAAAATTCATCAACAAGATCACATTCCAGATCGGCAGAGCGCCGGGCAGCACCAGAGCCCAGAGGCTGTTGAGCAGACCCAGGTTGCGGATCACCATCCACCAGGGGATTAACCCACCGTTGAAAAGCATAGCGATCAGCACAATCCACATGAAGACCGAACGCCCTTTCAACTCTTGGGACGTCTTGGAGAGCGGATATGCTGCCAGTACCGTCATCGCCATGTTAATAGAGGTGCCCAACACCGTACGAGAAACCGAAACCAGAAACGCTTTGTAGACGGGCCCCGCCTCCAGTATCTCAAGATAGTTCTGGAATGTCGTTCCCAACGGCCACAGTGTGACAAACCCGCCCATGGAGGCGGCCCGGTTGCTCAGCGAAACCGCGACGACATGCACCATGGGAAATAGACAGGCCAAGCCGAAGAGAAACAGAAAGAGGTAATTTCCTACGTCAAACAACTGGCTGGCAAAACTCTTCTCACGTATCATTGCCGTTCCAAAGGTCGCCCCTGGTTTCCCGATTCCTGCCGAGTTTCAAAAAATGCGATAGCCGGCGTATCTGCTGGCCAATCGGTACGCGAAGACGATCAGAACAAAGCCCATCGCCGACTGGAAGAGCCCCACGGCCGCGCCCATACTATAGCGTGCGGAAATAAGACCGGCGCGGTAGACATAAGTGTCGATAATATCGCCTGTTTCATAAACGGTTGGGTTGTATAAGGTCAGTACCTGCTCGAATCCAGCTTGAAGAACATTACCCAGGTTCAGGCAGGCGATCAGAATGACCATTGATAGAATGCCGGGAATGTTGACGTGGCGAATGCGCTGCCAGCGGCTGGCCCCATCAATGGCAGCCGCCTCATGCAGAACCGGATCGATACCCGTCAGCGCGGCCAGATAAATGATCGTCGCCCAGCCGGCCTCTTTCCACAGATTTGTGACTACGATGATTGGGCGGAACCAGGCGTTGCTGCCCAGAAAAAGGATCGGGTCAAAGCCCACATATTCGATTACGCGGTTGACCATCCCCGATGTCGACAGCAAGTCCAGCAGGATGCCTCCCAGCACAATCCAGGAGAGGAAATGGGGCAGGTAGATGACCGTCTGCACTGTACGCTTGAAGATCATCGACCGAATCTCGTTGAGCAGTAACGCCAACGAAACGGCCATGAACTGAAGTGTGGCTATTTTAGCGACGGCGATAATAAACGAGTTGGAGAGAACGTTCTTGAAGTCAGGATTGGCGAAAATAAACTCGAAGTGCTTCAGACCCACCCACGGTGACCCGCCGAATCCCAAGCCGGGGTTGAAATCCTGAAACGCGATCACTACGCCGTACATGGGGTAATAGTGAAAAAGAGCAAGCTGGATAACCGGCAGTACCATCATAACGTACAGCGGCCACGCTCGAGACAGGTAGTTGCGGATTCTCGCGCGCTTCGCGGCCGCTTCGTCGGTTGGCCCTAACTCCGCTTGCACGACTGCCATGTGGTTTTCTCTTGGAAGCTACTTGAATTGAAATCTCTCAGAGGAGTCCACTCGTATCGAGGTAGCCGGATGGGGGGAGCCCCGGTTTCCCGAGGACACCCCCGCATCCTTCGCAGTCCCGAATATTTCTTAAGACATCGCGGCCCACCATTCGTTTACTTCCAGGGTCATCTGGTCACCACCCTGGCTCTTCCATTGGTCGACAAACTCGTCGAACGCGCTCAGAGGTTTTTCGCCAATGATGATGCCTAGCACCGCCTCCTCTTGCAGCTTGCGCAAGTCACTGCCCCGTTCTATCATCGTCGGCGTCGGCAGACTCTGATACTGTGTAATCTTTCCCTGATCGGCCGTCTCAAGTATGAAGAGCCGCGACTGCTTTCCCAGTATGCTCACGCCGGTGGGATCCTCGAGCGAAAGAGTCTGGTAGGCGTCTCGTTCCTCTGGCGGAATCTTTCCCCACTCTTCAAGTTGGTAGTGTATCAAGTTGGCAACGTGGCGCGGATCGATCATTCCGCTGCCGCGCGTTCCGATCGGTCCGATCGCCCATGCCATCCAGTATATTCCGGTGCTGGCGACCGAGCCATCTTCCTGAAATTCGTAGTTCTGGCCCTCCCAGCCATGGAAGCGGCGATCGTAGTCCTCGGTCAATTCGTGCACATAGTTCGTGATCTCGAAAATCTTGTCGACATGCTCCATGCCGCGGCGGAAACAGAAGGGGCTGGAACGGAAGTTGTTCTCCGTGTGCCGCGCCCGTACTCCCCCGGGACCGGCAGGATTGTCGGCAAAGGCCCAGACGGTCTCAGGATCGTTGCGCACTGTATCCAGCCACGCTCCCCACGAAGGTGTGTAATGTATGCCGCACTGACTCGCAGCCACGTCCTGAATCGAGTCCGACGTGTTTATGGTAAAGAAATCCTCGCGGAAGACGCCGTCCCGGTACCACCGGTTTAGTAGTGCCAGCGGCTCACGCATCTCGTCGCGAATGCTGTCGAAAACCAGTTCACCATCGACCTCGGTCCAGTGGTTCGGAACAACGCCATAAGGCGCCCAGATCGGATCGATGCTGCCGAACCACGTAGCCGAAAAGCTCTTGTTGGCCAGCAGGCCAATCGTAGTCCCGGGTGCTCCCTTGCCGATGTCAGCCTCTACGATTGCCATTGCCGTATCGTGCAGCTCGTCCAACGTTTGCGGCACCTCCAGACTGAGCGCGTCAAACCAGTCTTGGCGATACCAGAGAATGTTGTCATTATGGGCCAGGTCTTCTACTCGCGGCAGCCCGTATTTTCGGCCATTGACCGTTGTGAAAATCCATGGAAGGTCGCCGTATTCCGCCCAGATGTCCTGCCACCGCTGGCTGGCATACATCGTGTAGGCGTCGGTAATGTCTTCGAGTAGATTGGCCTCCACCATCTTCACGAAAATGTTCGACGGCACGGTTTCCAGATAATCGGGCATATCCCCGCTGGCCATGGCTAGATTGTACTTGGTCGTTGCCTCGTCGCCTCCCGACCAGGTCCATGCAACGGTGAGCTTAACCCCGAAGAGCTTCTCGACCATGCGAGAGAACGGGTTGTTCTCCAGCGAGTCCCCTTCGCTAAACCTGGTTTGGGCGTCCACCCGGCGTGTGGTCGAAATCTCGATCGGCTCCTGCCCAGGTGCAGGTGGAAGGCCCTCCGGTAAGTCGGGCAGAACCGTCGTCCAGCCCCTGGGGTTGTCCGGGCTTCCCGGCATATCTGCGCCAAGTAGCTCCGGGATCGACTGAGTTGCCGTCTGCGTCATGTCCGCGGACCCGTCCCCGCCGCTGGTTGCCGCTTCCGGGGCGCCGCCTGGGGCACAGGCCGCAAGCAATGCGGTGGTGCCGACTGTTCCGCTCAGCGTCAAAAAATGGCGTCTCGATAGAGTTGTACCTTTCGTCATTTCTCCGTTCTCCTTTTCAGTGCAAGTCGTACGGGAGGGTAACGTGCGGAAAGGCAAGGCACAGTATTGCGTTTGCGCCTAAAATGGTGGCAAAGTCAACTCTTGCCAGCGCCGTTGTGCGGGGCTTCAACTATACAAGACCAGACTGACCGTGTCAATCGCAAGAAAAATGCGGGTGCAGTCCAGATCGGGGGTGAAATCTCCTGCACCTCTGGTAACGACTAATCTAAAACCAATCCGCGTCCCCGAGCAGCACAAGTGCCGTCGCCTCTGACTACTGACTACTGATCACTGCAGTTCTGTGCGGTCGGGCCTTCGGCCCTCCCTTGTGCGGGGGGATTCCCCCCGCAACGCCCCCCCAACACCATGCCACGTTTGCGCCGCGTCGCCGGCGTATCGTCTATGCCACCGGTCGCCCATCCACGGCGCGCCGCGAAGCCGTCCTCCTTGACCACGGCAGGGGCAGGCCTTGTGCCTGCCCACTCTCCCCAAAAATTGGATTGCACTCAAAGATGCAGCGCTGTGCCGCCAATATTGGAGCTCTGCCGATCGCTCTGTCCACTGAAGTGGGGGCCACCTGGAAACGAACAACCGTATGCAGTCCTTTCCACCCACAAGTCCTGCGATTCCTGACGCAAGTAACGTTCGCTACCAAACCTGGGTTTTGACCAAACGATCGTTGCTCCTTTAGCAAGTCGGGTATGAGAATTCAACTCTCTATCCCTGACGCCATTCAGACCGTTGTCGTTACGATTTGGGCTGTCAGTACCTGCACTGCTGGGATGAAGAGCTATCGTCTGTAAGCGTGGTCAAGAAAGTGGGCGTTGCGGGGTGTGTCCCCCCGCACAAGGGAGGACCTCAGATCCTACCGCACAATACTGAGGAAAAAGTGAGGGGTATCAATGAGAGAGGGACACCTTGGTTCGCTTCGCTCCGGGTCGCGGATGAACCATGTTCGAGTAGCCGCCAGACATGACAGAAGGCCCTCGCCAATCTTGAAGATAGCAGGCGCGGATGCACGCCCGCGCTTAACCAAGCTGCTTAGGACCGGACGGTGGTTCCTCGGCCTTTGTTTGCAGAGTGTGTTAGAAAGTCGGGGACAAGAAATGTCTAGCCCCACCTCCCCCGGAGAACGGGCTTCCCGATACCCGTTAGTACATACTGTGACCTCGAGGCGGAAGAAAAAACGACCCTGCACACGGAATCAATTGTGCGCAGGGTCGCCTGTTCCTCGCAAATATTCGAACAGTTAAGCTTAGTTAAAACGGCTATTGGGCTGCGTTACCAGTTGGCTGGCCTGTGAGAGCTTGCAAGGCAACTCGCGTATTCAGTAACTCACCCATCACTCATCATCTCTTCCTCTTCAGGCACCGGCAATTCTTCAAACGGTCCTTCCGTCGTCACGTAGAGTGCAGACACCCATCCGTAGCCGCTGGGGAGGTCGGCGATCGCGACCTGTACCCAGTCGCCAGCTTCGGTTCTTCCGATCCCATTGAAGGTTACACCTGCCACGGCTTTGGCCACGATATCGTACTCGGTACTTGGACCTGCGCGTACATTCAACCGCAGACCGAAGTCATTGACCGTGACCGTGACCTTTTCCGGGGCCCCGGCCGGCGTCGGGGTAGGAGTTTCCGTGCCGGGAGCAGTCTCGCCATCTTCGACAGGAATAACCTCCTCTAAAGGAATCGTAAACTCTTTGACAGTCAGAATCCCGCCGCTAACGACCAAGAGCTCATCGGCGGAAGCCCAACCGTGGGCTCCCTCATCGTGATAAACGTAATACCACTCACTGCTGTCCGTTCTGAATGCCGCAGTCAACCGGGACCCGGCCCTGAAGTGTTCCACAAAGGACCCGTCTTCGCCGTCCCACAGGACCGCACCACCAATTCGAGCCAGCGACAATGCCGTTGGACCTTCTGGCGGCACGAATGGTGTGGGAGTTGTTTCTGGAGTTTTCACTTCAGAAGTAGCTTCGGGCATTTCTTCTTCCGAAGGCGCCGGCGTCGATTCATCCATCGACTCTGGCGTGCCTGTAGCCTCTGGCGTCGCCGCCATCTCTTCCTGAGGAGTTGGCTCATTCGTTGCGGTCCCCGTGGCCTCCGGCATTGACTCTGCAACAGTTTCCGATGTTGGGGTTGGCGAAGGAGACGGCGTTGGCGAAAGTGTAGGCGAAGGCGTTAGCGTGGGCGTGGGCGTCGGTACCTCAACCGGTAGTCGACCCAATCCCGCAGCCAGCAGAGTCCTGACTTCAACCCAACCTTCAGACCGATCTCGCGTCTGAACCAGAACCCAGAGAAGGTCTGTTGAGCGCAAGCGCGCCGTAACAAGCGAGCCGCCTACGAGATCTTGCAGTGGCTCTCCGTCCGGCCGGTCGTGCAGCGTCGCTCCTAGATTGCGAACAACCGCCAAAACGGTCGGTGTAATAGGAGTCGACTGTGCTATCTGGCTTTCAAGTCGTCCGCTTTGAGCCGAGCCAGGCTGAATTATCGCAAGATAAAAAAGCGCTGCGAACCCCAAAACGAGTCGAATCATCATCGTCATCTCTCCAGCACTCGAATGTGGTTCGTCATTGCGCTCCCCTTTGAATGCAGTTGACGTCGTGCCACTAACAAGCAGGACCCTTGGCGACTGGTGCGACTTCGTCGGCGCCCTACTGTCGCCACCTGGTTCCCTTACAGGTTTTCTTTTTCGAGGCCCTTGGCGACCTTGCTACAAAATGATCGCAGGCATTTTGGGCCAGTCACGAATCTACGCCGTGAGCCCTCGTTCCACAATCGGATTACTCAAAGGTCGCCGAAACGAAGATTCCCGGATTGAACTGCGCAGTGCCATCTTCGGGAAGTCGAATCGTTACGGGAAAAGTCGAGTTACCTTTGCCAGGTAAACTGATTGGCGAAATCTTGGAAATCGTTGAAAGAACGGAGATGTCATCGCTGCCAAACCGGGTAATCCGTACTGGATCGCCGACCGACATGGTCAGAACCTGGTCTTGGGGAATCCCCACCACCAGCTCAAGCGCGGAGGGATCGCCTATTGAGGCAGCAGGGGAAGATGCACCTATCACTTGGCCCTCTTCGGCGCTAAGGGCCAGTACGACCCCCGTCAGCGGCGCGCGAACGGTGGCCTTGTCCATTCTCTGCTGCGCCTCTTCTAGGTTAACGAGCGCCTGGCTCACCCGCAGTTCCGCCGACTTCTGGCTGGTCGTCAACTCCATAATCCTTAAAACAGTCGCCTCTGCTGCCGCGACCCTCGCTCTTGCCACAGCCCAATCGACCTCTGACACGCCTTCCTCCAATTCGTTCAGAGCGTGTTGGGCCCTGTGGGCCGCGGCGAGGGCAGACTGTACTTCAGAAGCACGCGCCGGTTGGGTCGCTTCAATGTAGGATGCTTGCGCCACATTAAGGTCGATAGTAACCCGCTGCAGATTCGCAGCCTGTGGAGTCTTTCCAACGTCACCCCTCCAGGCAACCTCATTGTATCCCCGCTGAGCCTCAGTCACAGCCAGCTCCGCCCTTTCCAGGCTTGCCCGCAATTGCTGCAGACGGGCCTCTGTCGGACCCGCAAGAAGCTCATTGTATCGCGCCCAGGCGGCGGAGGCACTGGCGCGCGTTGCCGCCAATTCGTCTTCTGTCACTCCTCCCGTTTCCAGCTTTTCAAGATTGGACTTCGCCAGCTCCAAATTAGCCTCGGCAACGGCAAGATCGCCCTCTGATGACTGCTCATTGATTTCGAGAAGAGCAATGCGAGCCAGCTCCAGAGAAATCTCAGCCCGCTGAACGGCCCAGTCCAGTTGAGTCGAATCCAACCGGAAAAGCTCCTGTCCCTCTTCGACCAAATCACCCACTTCGACCAACACGTCCATTACTTCACCACCCACGCCTGGAGTAACCGCGCGCGATTTCGTAACTTCAAGAGAGCCAAAATAAGTCGGGATGCTGGCCTGGGCTTCGGCCGCGCCAGACTGTGCCCCGGTTGCAGAGGCAAGCAGGTCCCTATCGGCCAAATCTGTCGTGAGATGCCCACTTTGAAAGAGAACAACGCCTGACGCGATCAAGCAAATCAAGAGCAATACGGGCACTATTCGACTAACAGTTCTTAACATACTGGCCTCCTCTGAAGAATCCAGATCCTCCGGAGCCTGATATCATATAGTATGTAGGGGGAGAGCAGTGCCGGAATTGCATTCAAATCTGCTGGCCAGAGCATCGTCGGACCAGCGCCTCCAGCCCAACTCTCTCGCGCCGGCGCAACCTGAACAGTATACCAATCCAAAGAAATCAACGCAAAGTCGCGTCTGAAGCCGGATTCCCTGATCGCAATAATCTAGCAGTAATTCAGCGAACGTTGGCGACCAATTTCCGTGAATCCAAAGGGGGTCACAACACTCTCACAAGTAAAATCGAAAGTTGCGCAGACCTTTGGACCCTCTAAATCACGCGATCATTTCCTCCGTCTACCGGAATCTGCGCTCCGGTCGTCTTGGCAAAGGCTGGCCCCGCCAACGTGCAGGCCAGCTCAGCCACATCGGAGGAGGTAATCTCTACGCCGAGCAGATTCCTGGCCTTATACTCTTCCACGCTTACGCCGTAGCTGGCAGCACGCTTCCTCAACAGGTCATCCGTCCATAGTGCAGTGTCAAAGACGGCATTGGGGTGGAGCACATTGACCCGAATACCGTCCGCAGCCAGCTCTAAAGCGGCGACACGGGCCAACTGAGTAAGTCCTGCTTTAGCAACGGAATAGGCTCCCGCTCCTGGGCCGGGGGCCGGCGCATTTTTCGAGCCGACGACGACTACGGACGGATCGCAACCCAATTTCAAGTAAGGCGCACACGCCTGCAATAGCCTTTGCTGGCTGGTCAGGTTTACCTGGATGCTTCTGTCCCAGTGGCCTGCATCCATGTCTGCAATCGACTGGCTGGCTGGAAATATGCCCGCATTGCAAACTACCACGTCCAACCCGCCCCAGCGTCCCACGACTTGGTCAACAGCTCTCTTGAGTCCGTCGAAGTCGCTTACGTCGCAACTGATTCCAAGTGCGTTCTGCTGGTCGAAAAGCCCCTCTACTTCAGGGCTGACATCCAGAGCGGCAACAACCGCACCCTGACCGAGAAAGGCCTCAACGCAGGCCCGACCGATGCCGCTGGCCCCGCCGGTGACCAGTGCCACCTTGCCCTGAAACGGTGGCGGTGTCCCCGCTCCTTTCAGCTTCGCCTGTTCCAACTCCCAGTACTCAATTGCGAAAATTTCGCTCTCGCCAAGCGGCTGCCAACCTCCCAGGGCCTCGGACCACCCGACTGCTTGCAGCGTGTGGCGTCTTATATCGTCGATCGCGGCGACTTCCTTTGGGTTGACTCCGAATGCTACGCTGCCAACACCTGGCCACAGGGCCCAACGCGGCGCTGGGTCGAGCCGGGAGAGACTCCCGTCCGTATGGTTCTCGAAGTACTCGCAATAGGCAGATGCATAGCCCTCCACATCCTGCTCCGCACCTTCTTCTGTGACGACCAATGGAATCCTTTTCGTGCGAATCACATGGTCCGGAGTTAGTAAGCCGCGTGTTGCCAGCTCAGGAGCCTCTGACAAGCCCGAGAACCTTCGGGTCGCTATCCCCTGATCGATTGAAGCCAGTACAGCTTGCCCTCTGATACCTGAAACGGCCTTGCGCAATCTGGCTAGCTCCGTCAGCGGCACTGCAGGTTCTGAAGTACTGTCCGTACCCTTCACTTCAGTTTCGTTCCCTGCCTTCAACTCTATGAATTCTTCAGCCGCCGTGACAATCTCGATGTGCCTTTGGTAACTCTCACGTGCATCGTCAGCGAAAGTAAAGACCCCATGATTGAGCAAAATCATTCCTGGCAGGGAATCCCAATCGGTGTCTCTCGTCATCTCGTAAATTGTGCGTGCGAGAACAAATCCTGGCATCACGTATGGGACGATCATCATCTGCGGGCCATACAGTTCGCGAACGATGGCCTCGCCTTCGGGCGTGTTCGTCAGAGCTACAACCGCATCAGCATGTGAGTGGTCGACGAAACGGTAGGGAATGATCGCATGCAATATGGCTTCAACTGAAGGGTTGGGCGCGTATGGATCGGTCAAGGCCGCCCTCTGCGCTGTGACCATGTCACTGTCGCTCAGTTCCTTCAGTGTCGCCATGCGGCGCAATGCGCTCAACCGCACCGGCGCGAATCCCGGCGCTTCTATCGTAGCCAGATCCCAACCGCTTCCCTTTACGTACAGGACCTCTTCCTCTTCACCAAAGATGTCCTGTGCTGTCGCCTTTACCGATGTGTTGCCGCCGCCGTGCAGTACGAGCGAGGGATCGCTCCCAAGCAGTCGCGACGAATACACGCGCAGGCTAAGCGGGTCCTTCGCAAACTTGGCCGCCTCTTTCTCATTCCATCTACTTTGCATGGTCTGGTGTTCTCGACCCCATAAATGGCTCAATCGGCCAATCGTTCCAGCGATGCCTGTACGCTAGGCCTCCCGCCTGCGGCGACATCCTCTCTTCGCCTCTCGTGAAAGACCGTCAGGATTCCGTTGGACTTCGCCAGCCCACCGATCTCCTCACAGTACGGCTCAAGCTTATCACCGGGGAGCGCCCACAACGCGACGTCGTCGGAGAGTGCGTCCAGATAGGCACGCGCACCGCAACAACCCAGGCTCATTGCGGCTCTCCCGCCATTTTTGACCTGGGGAACGACCGCGCATGCAGGTCTTCCCATAGCCGGCGGAACGCCCTCGTCGACCCTGGCAACCGCCTCAGTTAGAATCAGGCTCTGCTGAGCGTGTGCGAAAAGCAGGACTACATCGGCGTCCAAGGGAAAGTCGGCCAACGGACCGTAAATGGCGTGCTGGACCGGCTGTGGGAGGACCGGAATCGCGGCCACTTCCTCTTCTCGAACATAATCCAGGCCCTGCATTGCCTCAAGCGCCGTCATCAGTTCGCTCGGCTGCGTCGCGGACGCGCCTGCAAGGTTATGAGTATGCACGCCGATAGCACATAGTTCATGGTCCGTAGCGCTCGTCGTAAAAACCTTCTGCGACGCTTCCTGCCAGAAATAGCACCCGGCAGGCGCCACTTCCTCATAGGATGATATTCCAGTCGGCAGATCGTCGGTGAAGGCAATCGCGACCGGAGGAAGCGATAGCTGTAACGACTCCTCGAGTTGTGCGGCCTGCGTCTTGTAGTGGCTCATAGAGGGCAATCTCCTTGATGTGTCCGGGCCTTGAACCTGTTTCTGAATCTCGCACTGAACGAGTCAAATTTCATTTCGAACCATGTATGGCCAGGCCAATACAATGAAACGGTACGAAGACCGATGCTCACGCATCCGCTTCTCTTATGTAATCGACCCATGCCGGTTCTGGTTCGAACCCAACTTTGAGGTTGAGCGCAATCATCGGACTGTCTTCCTCGTTGCTCGTCCGGATTGTTTCTGCGCCATTTGCCTTGGCATACTCAACTGTACGCAATTTGAGAGCTGTTGCGATTCCTCTGCGCCGATAAGACCTGACAACCCCAGTCAGACCAGTGTCCAATCGCTTGCCTTCCGGGTCGTTACGCCAGAGATTGCTCATTCCAATCAGAGAACCATCGTCAGTCAGGGCAACGAAAAAAGCTTCTTCATCCAGAGCAGGATCTCTCAGGACCATCTCCTCAAATTCTGCTATCGTCGGCTTGGTGAAAGGTTCGGTTGACGGAACGTCTTGCACAATCTTCCAGCGCAAATCGCGCAGCTTCTCCTTCCAATCCGGCTCGCCTTCTTGGAGTTCGGCCAACGTGATCAGACGTATCTGGTTTTTGGCTAACCGGTCGTACGCCCCTGGGCAAACAGATGCATCGAATTTCGCGACCTGCAAGACCGCAGAGGGCGACCGCATTTCCTCTCGAAATCCTTGGCTTAGCAGAAAACTGACTCTGTCACTGTCGTCTTCCCTGGCTTTGGATACCAGCCGTTTGACTCGGCAATTGCGACGTGCCAGCAACGCTTGAACTCCATCGAACAGGACCGGGAGAAGCTGCACTTGCGGGTGGTCCGGATGAGTGTCAAAACGCAAATGGACCGTGAAGGCGCTCTCCTGCCAGTAAGCTTCGTAGCATGTCCCAACAGCCACCATGTCCTCGCCCGGCAAATAGGCCGCGACCCGAAGCAAGAGGGACTTCGTCGGCCAGTCACGGTCTTCCCGCTCCAGGTCCTCGCCTGATTGAGGTCGACCCTCTGGAGACACGATATGCAGCAGGGATGAGAGGGCCTCATACTCCTGCTCGCTCGATTGAAAGGGTCGAAGCGTATAAATTCTTAGCTCCCGCTATCCATGGATGGCATCTTCACTGCGGCGTCGCGCCGCTCATGCATATTGTGTTCCATCGATTTGGGATATCGATCCGGCAAATGAGAAACGTCGTTGAGACGGTTAAGTGCCGCTTCCGGCATCACCCAACTACCAGCTATGAGATTGTCATCTGCTTGCTCTACAGTGCGTGCCCCAACGATTGCGCTGGTGATGGCCGGCTGCTCCAACACCCAGCGCGTGGCAACCTGCGCAGGCGTTCGGTTCAATTCGGCCGCAACATCCAGTAGCGTCGACAGTGTCTCATCGGCATTGGCGGCAAAATAGCTCTGCGGAAAGGCCCACCCCTCCTCTGACCGCGTCCCGCTGTGTGAGCGTTCACCTGGCCTGTACTTGCCCGTAAGGAAGCCGCCTCCCAAAGGACTCCATACCACTACCCCTATGCCTTTCAACTCGCACACCGGGATGATCTCCTGTTCGATATCCCGCACAACGAGACTGTACTGAGGTTGATAGGCGGCAAAACGTTCCCAACCGTTGTGGTCGCTGAGCCACATCGCCTCCATCAGACGCCAGGCCTCAAAGTTGCTACAGGCGGTGTATCGAATCTTTCCCTGCCTGACCAAGTCGTCCAGGACCCGCAAAGTCTCGTCCAACGGTGTTTGCGTATCAACGTGGTGTATGTAGAGAATGTCGATATAGTCCATCTGCAAGCGGCGCAAACTGTCCTCGACCGTGTGCATCATATGAAAGCGGCTGGTGCCGGAACTGTTGACATCCGGTCCCATCGGATTGAAAAACTTCGTCGCTACAATGGCATCCCGGCGACGTCCCTTGAGGACTCGACCCAGGATCGTTTCTGAAGCGCTGTCCGCATAGGAATTGGCTGTATCGAAGAAATTCACACCGGCTTCAATTGCCAGATCGACGATACGCCCAGCCTCTCCTTCGTCCGACCCGTGTCCAAAAGTCATTGTCCCCAGACAGATTTCCGACACCTTCAGCCCGGTACGCCCCAAGCGCCGATATTCCATCACCTTCTCCTGTAGAGAGTCTTAGTCGCTACCGCTTGTATCTCCGAATTTGAGCAGTCTCAAATCCGAGTGTCTCGGGCGGAGTCTCCTGGGCTTTGTAGCGATCGCTCCACCCTATCGTAAGACAGGATCTTCAGGGCAGACTACATGCCGTGTCCTGTCACTACAACTGTTCATGCCCGTCAATCCCGTCTTGCAGACGGCGCATCTTGAGCACGAATGAGTCCTCGTTCAGTTCCACGTCGCCGTACGCGATGGCTTCTCCCTTAGTGACCGCCCGCTTGAGAACTGCTCGCTCGGCGAGGCCGAGAGGTAGCAACCGTTCCTCTCGTGCGACAGAAGCCTTTTCGCACTGGCCTACAACCGTGTATCCTCCTCCACCATCCAGCTGTTCGCCTGCGCGAAGATCGCGCTTGGCAACGGTTATGCATTCAGCGGTCGGCCTCGCCGCGCAAGAGCCGTTTGCGGCGTTTAGCAGGACGGCGCGGGCAATACTCAGAGGCGCCGGAACCGCCACGAGGTGATAGGGCCGGTATAGTAGAAAGTTTCTACCCTCGCCACCTACGTGGCACCCATGGTAGGCAAGATCTTCCCTTGTAAATGGATGGTCCGAGCGAACGACGACAAACACGCCCATCTTGAGCGGGTCTGGGAGCATACTCTTGCCATCGTCGGCGACTGAATTGGCCAGTTCCACCACGCCGTGCTGACTAAGCAACCCCCCTTCATCCTTCAGACTGAAGCGAACAGGAATGTCCTCCAGATTCACCGAAGGCTCGTGCATGCCCCGGCGGTCCGGTTCGAGACCGGCGGCATTGGCAAGAGCGGTCATCTCCACCTGCGCCTTCGTGCCATCGCGAAAGGAGTTGAACATCTTCAAATTGATTGTGCGCCGCTCAATATGCTCCTCTGTGAAACCGAAACGTGATGCAGCGGTCTCCGGGGTACCTTCAAAATCGTCGTCGAAATAGATTGTTCCCCGACCGGCGGCCACGATTTCCAGTCCGAGGCTGCGCGCCCATTCTACGATATTCCAGGTTACGGCCGGCTGGTCGCCGTCCACCATGGTGTAAACGACCCCGGCGGCGTCGGCAGTGCGACGCAGGAAAGGCCCGACGGTAACGTCCGCCTCCACGTTCACCATCACAACGTGTTTGCGGTTGGAAAGGGCTTGAAAAGCGTGACGGGCGCCTACTTCCGGCAGGCCGGTCGACTCGACAACTGCGTCGATGGAGTCGCATTCTGCCAGTGCCAGGCCGTCTTCGACAATAACCGGACTGCCGGCGCGAACAAAGTCATCCAGTTCGTCACCCGTTTCCGCTGTGCGAATCTCCTCCGCGCCAACGCCGCTTGAAATATAGGCATACCGGGCATTGTACGCGTTGATGTCGGCAATTGCCGACACCTCCATTCCCTTCATCTGCGAAATCTGAGCCACCAGACTCGCCCCAAACTTGCCCGTGCCGATGATTCCTACCCTGATCGGGTTCGATTCCGCTGACCGTTGAGCCAACAACTGACTTAACACGAGTCGCTCCTACTTGCCAGATCTCAAGATTAACCGGAACCGTCACTGTCGGGCTCCGGCGCGAAGGCCAACTCCAATGCTCTGGTCGACACTTCAAGATAGATTTTAGAAAGCCTGTCGTAGATTTCCGGACTGTCCTGCTGAAAAGGGGGCGGCCCGAGCCGGCGAAGAAGCGCCATTCTTATCAGCGGTGGAGCAATGTTGTAATGCAGAGCCCTTAGATCGTGGCGAGTTCCCTCTGGACCCAACTGGCGCCCGCCCCAGAAAGCATCGATCTGTGCAACCAACTCAAGCTCATCATCCTGTCGGATGGCAGAATCCTCCAAAACGCGCAATCCATCGTAACCGGCTAAGGAAGTTCCGGAAACGCTGCCTGGCTCTTCGCTTTCATCGTGAGATTCTTCCTCAACACTGTTGCTGCGGCGGAGACGCAGTCCGGTCAGAACCTGGTGACGGTCCCTACCCCTGAGCAGCAGAAGCAGCCAGGGATCTTCGGAAATCATCTGTCCAAATCGGTACAATACCACCAGCGCATGTTTGCAGGGCCCGCTATGCCTTTGGCAGTCAGTGCAGCTCGCCACTACCTCTCCAGGCCCTGAAGATGTGGATAGCAGGGCGACCTCGGCATCTCTGAAGACAGTGTCTAGTACTGACAGAAACGTCTCCCATTCGTCTCCCCCAGCCAGCAGCTGGGCCGCATACAGTGCCTCTTCTGCCAAAGTGTCAAGGACTGCCGACCACTCGTCGTCGCGCAATGGCAGGACATCAATGTCAACATGGCATTCGCCTCGATGGGATTCAACGACCTCTGCCCTGATGCGGCCGAACTTCACGTCAACGGACTTAACCTGAATCCGTCGTGCCAGGGTCTGGCCTCTCTTCAGGTCGAAGCCCTGTCCTCTTAGATATTCATACCATCGGCCGGACCATGTATCGTCTTTGCCGTGTGCGTGAGTCATCTGTCCCTCTGTTCCCGTCAATGTCACTCGCGCGCGAATTGTCTCGTTGCTGCTAACCGGCTACTGGTAAGTCAACTTGCCTAAGGCGATGCAGACGGTAAAGCCGCAGCCAATCCTACGGTACTGTAAACTCGCCTCTACACACTTGGAGAATATAAGAAAAGTTCATCTCTCACTACCCACGACTGCGAAGAGCAATCAGTTGTCTTAGACCCTCGGTATCCATTTCCGCCAGCCAGTCTTCGCCGCTGTTCACGATCGACTCAGCCAGGTCCTGTTTGCTCTCGATCATCTTGTGAATCTGTTCTTCCAAAGTTCCGGAAACAACAAACTTGTAGACCTGGACAGAGCGCTTCTGGCCGATGCGAAATGCCCGGTCTGTGGCCTGGTTCTCAACCGCAGGGTTCCACCAGCGATCAAAGTGGAAGACGTGATTTGCCCTGGTCAGATTCACGCCGACTCCGCCTGCCCTCAAGCTGAGAACGAAAATCGGGGCTCCGTTGCTGTCTTCCTGGAATGAGCGCACCATCTGCTCTCGCCTGGATGCCGGCGTGCCGCCATGCAGGAACAGCGCGTCCCGTCCCAGAGTCTCCATCAGATGCTGTCGCAAGAGATGACCCATCTCCACAAACTGCGTGAATACCAGCGCCCGATCCCCAACTGCGAGCGCCTCCTCAAGCATCTCAGTCAGGCGGCTCAGCTTGCCGCTTCGCTCCTCCAAGGGACCCTTCTCCCCCAGAAAGTGCGCCGGATGATTCGTAACCTGTTTCAGCTTGAGCAATAGTCCCAGTACCAGTCCCCTCCGCTGCACGCCCTCACTCATTTCCACACGGGCCATAGTCTCCTCGATAACCCGTGTGTAAAGAGTTTCCTGCTCCTTGGTAAGAGAGCAGTACACGACCATCTCATTTTTTTCGGGTAGGTCTGAAATGATTGTTGGATCGGTCTTAAGACGGCGCAAGAGGAAAGGCTGCACCATCCGTCGCAGATTGGCTGCCGCATATTCGTCGTTATAGCGCTCAACCGGAAGTACAAACTGCTGGCGAAAATGCTCCCGCTTCCCCAAATAGCCCGGATTCAAAAACTCCATGATGCTCCAAAGTTCAAGAAGCCGGTTTTCCACCGGCGTACCGGTTAGCGCAACGCGGAAGGGAGGCGTACGCCCCCTTTCAATATCTGAACGGGAATTGCCTGTCAATCGGCGGATCGCCTGCGTCTGTTTGGCAGATGGATTCTTGATGTTCTGTGCCTCGTCCAGGATCAGATCGCTCCACTCCTGCGTCTCCAACATGTCGATATCCCGCCGTGCGATCCCGAAGCTCGTTATCACCATGTCATGCTGGGACAGCGCCGAACGAAACTCATCGCCACTCAGCCTGCCGCTCCCGTGATGAAGGAGTAGACGCAGACCCGGTGCAAATCTCTCGATCTCGTGCCGCCAGTTTGCAACGACGCTGGTAGGGCAGATAAGAAGCGCCGGCCGGTCTTGGTCCTCTTCCATGCCCTTGCGGGTTTTGCGTTGTTTCTCGGCCAGATAGCGGGAGTGGAGTAAGAGAGCAATCGCTTGGATCGTCTTCCCTAACCCCATGTCGTCGGCCAGACAAGCGCCTAAGCCCAGCCGGCGCAAGAATGAAAGCCAGCCTACCCCGCGGCGCTGATAGGGCCTCAGTTTGCCCACGAACCCTTCTGGCTCCCGAACGTCTTCGACCGGGTCAATCCCACGTAACCTCTCCAAGGCCGTGCCGAGCCAGCCGTCGGCGACAACCGCCTCCAAAGGCAGCTCAGGCCCGGCAAGACCGTCTTCCAAGTCCCAGTCATCGGACTGTTCGGGGGTCATCACCAGGTCTTGTAGTGGTGAACCTTCTCGACCACCTGACAGCCCGCCGGACCTGTAAGGTTCAAACGGCGTCGTGGCCCATGACTCCTGCTCGGGCTCCAGCTCTGTCCGGGAAAAGGCTTGCGCCAGTCCTACGGCTTGCAACAGCGGCATATTTCCGGACGAATCGTTGCGGTCCATAAACTGTCGGGCCGCCTGCACTTGCGCCGGGTCCAACTCCAGCCACTGATCGCCCAACCGAACCAGCGGTGACCCCAGTTCCGCCAGCCGTTCAAACTCTTCTCTGTTTAGAGTCTGTTCTCCAAGTGTCAACTCCCACCGGAACTCGATCAAGCCTCTCAAGTCCAGAGACGCTCCGCCGTGCAGGCCGTCACTTTGGCCGCTGCCGTCAGCCCGGCCCTCCCCTTCCAGGGTCGAACGCTCTTGGCTGCCTAGGCGAAGGCGCAGTCCGAGCCGCGTACGGCTGCGAGCAGCCCACCATTCCGGCATGATGACACCGAATCCACTGCTCTGGAGTAAAGGACCGATCTCCTTCAGAAACAAGTACGTCTCTTCCAATGAAAGAGTCGCCCGTTCTGGACGCGGTGCCCGAAGGCTGTCGCGAATAGGTGGAAACAGACGGCTGGCTACGCCCAAACCGGTAAGGAGCCGTTCCTGCGGCTGGTCGAAGCGGCGGCCTTCTACCCGAATACTCTGACCATTTTGGTTCCATACCCTTTGTGCCGGTATCAGTAAGTCCGGGTCGTCCTTGTCCTGCAAAAAATACTGGAGATGCCAGTTGCTCAACGAGATTGGGGCTGGAGAGGAATCAGGATCCTGTGACTCCGCATCGTAGAACGCCTCGTCATCTGTCTGCAGTTCCAATGCGAAGGCGACCTGAAAATTGGAGTCCGCCACAGAGGAGTGGAGTTGCTCCATCCACTCGATCCATCGCTTATAAAGCTGATGGGCGGGCTGGGGAGGAAGCCGCAACAACGGCTCCTCTCCCGAAAGGCCATCCAGCCACATTGAGCCCGAAGACGGAAAAACGGTCCCTTGACCGCTCTGGACGCTGTCAAAGCTGTCCCCAAACCAGCCCCTTCCATTTGTCCCGGCGGCGCCCGGCGCCCACTCGCGGATCGCTCGATTCATCAGGACGCTGATGAAATGTTCGACAATCGCCCCCGAAGCCGGGGCATCGTCCAGCGAGTCCAGCTCGTATGCACGGCAAATGGGCGGCATCAAGGTGACCAGATACTCCAGTCTTTCCCGCAAGCTGCCCTCTAGCATAAAGGGCTGCCAGGCAGCCCAGAAACGGCCGCTGCTATCCGGTCTGAGCCCAGGCAAAAAATGTTGCCCGGCAAGTAGCTCCAGAACGAACTTGGCGGCGTGGCTCCAGAAAAGGAGATCGTTGCCCAGGCGCGCGTGCCGAAACAGCGAAGTCGACGACGGGAGCTCAATTAGCCTCTGATTCGTAAAACGGCTGAGGAAGGCCAGCGTGTGGAATGGATCCAAAGTCAGTCCTGTAACCTGCCAGGGTTGCAGCCTGAATGGTTCATTGACGCCGGACAGCGCATTTACGCCCTTCTGGAATGATCCCAGATGCGTTTGAGGTCGGCCGCTCTGGCTGGGCAGCCAGACGCTGGCGGTAGCCGGACTTTCCATGAGGCTGGTAAGCTCACTCGCTGTAGCCAGCTGACGCAGTATCTGACGGAGCGTGCCTACCGGCATCTGCGCCGGATGAGATGGGATTTTCCCGTTGCTTCGCGCCCCCCGTGTACGCCCGTTGCTTAAGGCCTCAGATGCGCCAGGAGGCTTGTTCGCCTCCGATGCCTCTGCGCGTTCGCCTTCTACGGGTTCGCCGTTCTCGCCGAGTTCGCGCTCCTCCCAAACGCTGGGAGGCTCATGATTCTCCCCCCACAAGAAGAGCCGGGGACCCTCTTCTCGCAACGGCGCTCTTGACGTATCATGCCCTCCGTACGGCTCATATAGTGTAGTGATCTCTTGAGCCGCTGAGGCCGAAACTCTGTCTGACGCCCCTTGCGCCTGCCGCGACAGGGCATCACCCTGTCCTTGCGTCCGGGAAGAGTGAGCGAGGCCGAAGGCATCTTGCTCCTGTCCGTCTATGGATTGTTTGCCGGACGTGAGCCATGCAGCGTGAAAGGTAAAAGGCATAACCTTTATTGTACCCTGATTACCTTCAATCAGTCCAAATTCGACCTTGAATCTTGTTCTGCACAACCTTGCGCAGCTACGGTCCAGGGTCGGTACTTTTCGTACGTCTCCTCCAGTCACACATCGCTTTCCCAAGGGCAAGTCTGGTGAATCGCCGCTTTCAAGGGTCCCTTTAGAACAACCCTTTAACCTGCCCGGTTTCCAAATCAATGTCCACATTCTGAGCCGCCGGCCTGCTGCCAAGACCCGGCATCGTCCTCATTTCTCCCAAGAGCGGATAGACGAACCCGGCGCCGACACTGGCGCGCACCTCCCTTACTGGCACAGTGAACCCGGACGGCGCCCCTTTGAGCTTTGGATCGTGGCTCAAGCTCAGGTGAGTCTTCGCCATGCAGATTGGTAAATCGCCGAACCCGCTCTGCTCGTACTGGCGAATCTGACGGTTGGCCAGCGCGGTGTACTCAATGCCGTCCGCGCCGTAAATCGTGGTCGCGATCTTCTCCATCTTGGCTTTAAGGGGCAGGTCGAGTCCGTAGAGAAAGCGAAATTCGCTCGGCTCTTCCGCCGCCTCGACCACCGCACGGGCCAGATCCTTCGCGCCGTTGCCTCCCTCCGCCCAGTGCGTCGAAACCGCCCAGCGCGCGCCTTCCTCCTCAGCTACTCGCCCGATTTCATCTATTTCGCTCTGGAAGTCGCTGGCAAAACAATTGACGCAAACCACCGGGCTTACTCCGTGTGCCCGCACATTCTGAATCTGCTTGCGAAGATTCGCCGCGCCCTCGGCTATATCCTCGGGATTCTCTGCCAGCATGTCGTCCGGCAGAGGCCTTCCCGGTACAATTCGGTACCGGCCCGTATGCGACTTGAGCGCCCGCACCGTCGCCACCAGGACGGCCGCATCTGGGCGCAGCCCACTGTAGCGGCACTTGATATTAAAGAATTTCTCCGCCCCAATATCGGCGCCGAAGCCGGCCTCCGTAATCAAATAGTCGCTCGTCTTGATGCCGATCAGGTCGGCCAGTACCGAGCTGTTACCGTGGGCAATGTTCGCAAACGGCCCTGCATGGACCAGCGCCGGCGTATTCTCGAGCGTCTGGAAGATATTCGGTTTGATCGCCTCCTTCATCAACACCGTCATCGACCCAGCGGCCTGCAGCTGCTCGGCTGTTACCGGTTGGCGGCTCCGATCTCTCCCGACCGTCACCCGCCCAAACCGCGCCCGCATGTCTTCCAGCCCCGTCGTCAACGCCAGGATCGCCATCACTTCCGACGCCGCTGTAATATCGAATCCGGTCTGCCGCTGCGGTCCGTCGGACTTAGCGCCAAGACCGCTTATGATATTGCGCAGCCCCCTGTCGTTGACGTCCAGCACACGCCGCCACATGATACTGTAAGGGTCAATCTCCAGCGCGTTTCCCTGGTAAATGTGCGCATCTATCATCGCAGCCAGCAAATTGTTGGCTGCCGTCACCGCGTGCATGTCGCCGGTCATGTGCAGATTGAACTGCTCCATCGGTACGACCTGGCTGTAACCGCCCCCGGCCGCGCCCCCCTTGATGCCAAAGGTCGGACCTTGGCTGGGCTGCCGGATCGCGACGGTGGCCGTCTTACCGATGTGGTGCATGCCTTGCCCCAAGCCAACCGTAGTCGTCGACTTACCCTCGCCCAAAGGAGTCGGCGTAATCGCGGTGATCAGGATGTAGCGAGCGTTCGGGCGATCTGCCAACGCTTCAACAGTCTCCAATCGCACTTTCGCCATGTGGTCGCCGTACAGCTCTATGTCCGACCTGCCCAGCCCCATCTTTTCCGCAATCTCCCAAATGGGTCTGAGATCCGCGGCTTGGGCGATTTCGAGGTCAGATTGCACACTGCTTCCGCTCATGTAATGGCTCCTGTTGATTTCAAAAGTGTTTCTTTCAAGAAAAGGGATAACGGGCCTCGTCCCTCTCAAATCTGCCCTTCTTCAATTCCTATCGAGTCTCAAGGCTTTCAAAAAGCCGCCGCGTAACCGTAGCGACTTCATGGACTGCGTCATTGAATGCCCTTTCATTGGCCTTTGACGGCTTGCGATAACCGCTCACTTTTCGGACAAACTGCAGGGCCGCATCTTCCAGCTCCTGATCGGTTGGCGGTCGTTCGGGCTGGCGCAGTTTCCTGATGTTTCGACACATTATCCACTCTCCCTCCGCCTGCGAGCATGCCGCGGCTGACGGGTCTTCGAGAGTCGCTCACCAATTCGGCTTAAGGCAGAACTTTAGCTCTCCGACTGGCCGAATCCGCTCAAGACCATGTTCTCGGCCCTAAGGGTGATTATCACGCCTACTGCGTCCCGAAGCGTTTCGTAATAGCGACTGGCTTCCTCCTCATCGGCGTAGTACTGGCGTACGATACGCCACCGGAGAGCCCTTTGCTGCTCTCCCGGCTCGATCAGCTCTGCCTTGCCATAGAGTACGATGTACCGGGCATCACCCCGTCCCCCGTCAATGCAAATTGTAACGGTTGGATCCCGCTGCAAATTCTTGACCTTTACCGTACTGGTCTGTGCGCTTACGTATATCACCCCTTCTTCATACAAATACCAGACAGGCGTCAATTGGGGTGCGCCATTCCGCCCATTGGTTGCCAGGATCGCATGACGGTCAGACTGTAGAAACTCCAGGGCCTGTGAATCCATGATAGCAATCTCTTGAGTGAATTCAGGAGGAAATCTACAAACGATCCCCCAGTTGAAGGTCGGTTTCAGCAAAAACGTATTCCTGCTCTGAACGCGTTAACGGTAAATCATAACAGAAAGAGGCCCCCATGTACAGACCGAGTTTGAGAATTCTCCTCACTTAGTATAGGGTAGCCTTTCAAGAGGAACGGCGGCCAACCATAGGGTCGCCTAACCGGAAAAGTATAGCCCAGCGCGACCATCGAGCGGGTCTTTTTGCTTCTTAGTTCTCTTCGCTCGAAAATAATCCAGGTCTTTCCAATACCCGGGAGCGAACCATGCCTGTAATGACCCAAACGCAAATTGACGAACTCCTGCACAGCAACACGATCTGCCGGCTGGCCTGCGTGGACTATGAAGGCGCGCCCTACGTCGTGCCTTGCTGGTTCACCTATGCCGACGGGGGCTTTTACGTCGTGCCGCGCGCCCGGTCGGCATGGGCCGGTTATCTCAAAAACGATGGGCGGGTCTTTCTCTGCATCGACGCCGATAATGGGCGCCGCGTGCTCGTAAAGGGTAACGCGAAAGTGGTGGAGGAGCCTAACGTGGGCGGAAAGTGGGTAGCAATAGGACAGGAGATGGCCGAACGCTACGGAGGTGAAGGCGGTCTGAAATATCTGGAGGCAACCATGCAGGAGCCGCGCTGGCTGTTCTTCATTGAAGCGGGCGAAATGCTCTCATCAACCGGTGGTTGGGCCCAGAAGTATAAGCACTACGACTGGTAAACTCGCCGTCCATTTGTCCGCCAACGTCACGGCTCTCCACTACTACTCTCAAGATAGTCTCGGCGCCAACTACTCATATCGCAACGCCTCCGCTGGATAGATTCGCGAAGCCTGCCATGCAGGCAGTATCGTTGTCAGTAGCGAAAAGAGCCACGCGGCCAGCAGCATGCCGGCGATGGTCAGCCACGGCGTGGGAAAGGTCTGCTGCGTCGCCAAATCATAGGCCTGGCCTATGGTCTTGTCGCCCAAAATGAGACCGGTGACTCCGCCCAACAGAATCCCTGAGAGCGCAATAAAGTTTGCCTCAAGCACAAAGAGCAGCGCCACCGTGCCCGACGGGTAGCCGATGGCGCGTAACACGCCGATCTGCTGCCGCCGTTCTACTACCGTGCGGCTGCTTATCACCCCCAAACCGGCAATGCCGACGACCAGCCCCAGTGCCAGAAAGCCCTGAAACAGCCCAAGTATGCCCCGCAGCACTGCCTGCCCAGCCGAAAATAGCTCCGAGAGAGGCGCAGCATTCAGTCCGCTGCTCAGCATCGACCGTTCTAGCGCCCGCGCCGTTTCGGCTACGCTCTCTCCATCAGAAACCTTCGCGTAGAAAGCGTTTGGCCGGACAGGTTCGCCATTTAGAAAATCCAGAACGCGTCGGTTCATCTGAAAGCTGCCATCGGCCAGCGAATTGTCCTCTTCAAGGACGCCAATGATCTGTACAACCTGCCTGAACTCCTCTCCTCCCTCGAATCCCATCGGGCTGCTCGTCGTGACCTCGGCTTCGACGCCGCCCAGTGAAAAACTGGCGCCTGAAGTAAGAATACCGGATCGGTTGGAAAGCTCAACCATGATACGTGGCAGCGTTCCTCCCTCCTCAAGGTAGAATCCCTGCAAAGAGATGCCTCTCCGCCATGGGGGACCGCCACCGCGATCGCCCCTGCCTGGTCTGCCTGAACTCCCTTCAGCACCCTCCTCTGGAGGATCTTCCACCCACCTTGTGGTAACTACCGCCACGTCGTCCCGCTCCGCCAGCGCCTGCCAGACCTCCTCGTCGCTGTCAAAGCCCTCCGCCCGCATCTGGAATCCATAGTGCTGCGCGGCCTGTTGCGCATATCCGGCATCGATGCCGGTCATTTCAACCGATGCTGTGAATTCTACGCCACTGTCGGCGATTTCCACCTGCCGCGCAGTAACCCCCATACGCGCTACCGATCCCAGCACTGCCAGCTGTTCACTCGGAAAATCCGAACGCCTCTCCGCCTCCTCGTGGATATCAGTCACCGGATCAAACAGGCTGAGCAGACTCGGCGACATGACGATGTCGAAACCTGCCGTACGCTCTTCACTTGGCTCTGTCACCACTTCGGTAGCCCGGATCACCACGCTCATTACCGTCACCGTCGTGATCACCATCGCAAACAGCAGCATCGCCGTCCCCGTCCTAAAGCGATTGCTCAGCGGGTAGGCAACGGCCGTCTTAAGCACAGGCGTCAAAGGCCCGATTCCTCCCACCAGGCGCACGAACAGCCCCGCCAAACTGTCGGCGTTGAACATGACAACCATTATCGCGCCCGTTATGATCAGCGGGCCGCTCAATGCGAAAGAGAGTAACGTAAATCCGGGATTCTGGTTGAACCAGGGCAAGTCCGTGTTGAGTACATCACTCCACGGCACGGCCCAAAGGGCGAGTAGTCCCACACCGATGACCGTATTGACCACCCGCTGCCGAAGCGCGGCCTGACCTGGCGTCCATCGGCGGCCCAGCCACCCACCCCCCCAACCGACCCCCGCCAACAGCAATGTCGCGCCGACAAAGGCGACCGTCTGGCCGAATTCGCGGCCCAGCCATATAAGGTACCCGCCGCCGCCGAGAAAGAGGATGATCGCGAGTACCCTTAGAATCCGCGCGAGACAACCTTGCTGCTTCCCGTTTGACGTGTCGGGCAAATTGCGAATTGCAGCAATAATATTGAGTCGACTCACATTCCAGGATGCGATAGTTACAACGAAGAAAGTCAGAATTACGCCCAGGCAATAGGCGATAATCAGAGAGGATGGCGCTGCTTGCCAGTAGAAGCGGATCGGCGCGGATGCCCCCTCAACCTGCTGGACAATGTTGTTCAAAAGGCCGCTCATAAAGCCGATCATTCCATATGAAACCAGCAGCCCCAGCCCAAGTCCAACCAGCGCGGCGGCCAGGTCGTAGAGCAGACCCTCGGTCACAAACATTTGGACCAGGTGGACGCGTCTCATCCCAACCGCGCGCGCGATCCCCAGTTCGCTGCGCCGCTCTGCGGCCAGCATCACGAAAATCAGAAAGATCAGCAGCACGCCCGCAATGATCGAGAGGATTCCAAAACTGGAAAACACCGTTCCCAGGGCGATGCCGCCCACCTCAGCCACGTCGGTAACGAACTGCTTGCTCAATGGCGCCAGCACCTCGAAATCTCGTAAGTCCGAAAGTCCCGCTTCAAGCGCCCGCCGTTCGTCGTTTGCAAGTGGCAGTGTTTTCAGCCAGTCCTGAATGGCCCCACTACTCAATGCCGCCCGAACCTCAGTGGTGATTTCTGCGTCGGAGGGGCTGTTAATGTGGTCGGTTAATGCCTCCAAATCCGTCTCGAAGTTCGTCGCCTGCGTCCACATGCCGGCGATCTGCATGATGAAATCCGGGACGTCGTCATCGTCGAATAATGGATTCCTCGGCGCCACCGACTCGCGTTGGATGACCTCGGCTATCCCGGGCCTGCGCAGAGTTTCCACCAGAGCGGTTAGCCGCGTTTCATTGAGTGAAAGCGCTCGCAGCTGGTCGCTAACCTCCGCAGTGTGTGCCATTCCACCGACCTCGTCGCCGGCATTTGAGATCAGTATGTTGTTGACCTTGTCCGGCATGAAGAGCAGCTTCTGTGCCTCGTCGGTATGCATCATTACCACCGGCAGCACCGCGCCAAGTGGACCCGCCTCCGAGACCACCGCCCGCACTCGATACGGAACTGGAATCGGCCCGATGAAGATTTCCAGCAGGTCGCCCGCCCGCGCGTTAAGCTGCAATGCCCCCAGTTCGTTCAGGTACACTTCCCCTTGGCGCAGTTGAAGTCCGAACTCGCCGAGCTGCTCGTCCACGTCCCGGCCCAACGTGTTGAGGTTGATCGAGCTCAGGGCCTCCGTCGCCGCCACGATCAGTTCCTCCTGGTTCGGAACATCGAACCCGAGCATTGGCAGTGTCGGAACTATTATTGGCGCGTCCGGGTCCAAGTTGAACTCCGCCAGCTCTTCGTCACTGATTCCCAGCCCCTCCAGGCTGATGACATCCGAGTCAACCTCGTCGAGCATTGCATCGGGGAATCCCAAATTGCGTAGAATTTCCACCGGAATTTCTATCTGCCGTAACGTAAAGCTGGGCCCTTCCTCCTGCAACAGCACGGAACCCGCAGCCCCAAGCGCCATCGCCGTCCCGACAAGGCCGGTCTCTTCCAGCCCGAGCGCCGTCCCCACCGCACCCGCCGATTCCCCGGAGACCTCCCACAATCGGACCAGATCGACGAATACATCGCCGATTCCGGCCCGCAGATCGACGGTGCGCACAGGCGTCCCTTCTACGTCGTGAAGTCCGAACCCCGTGTCGTAACCCTCGTCCACCGCAAAGATGAAGCCCAGCGGCTCCCCTTGACCGGTACTCACATTGCGAATAATCGTGGGAAAGAGAATCGAGCCGGCAACGCCGTCGATCAGAGGATACTCCGCCGCCTGCTCCTCCAGTAGTGCCTGCCTGTCCTCGGTAATGCCCGGCAGGCCCTCGTCGAGAATCGCGATCAACGCGTTCAGGTCGCCGCCTGTGAGGGCATTCAAAAGAGCCGCACTCTCAGGGCTGCTGGCATTCTCCGGGTCTATTGTGCCTCCGCCGGCCAGCTGCGTCAGGTCCATCAGGAACGGCGGCGAGACCACCTGATCGATCTGCCCGTAGGCGTCGATCGTCTGCCGCCGGATCGTGTTGTCCAGTGTGTCGCCCAGACTGAGTGCTGAGACGATGATCATCGTGCTCAGGGTAAGCCCGAAAACGATCAATGCCGACTGCGTTGGCCGCCGCGGAATGTTGCGGATTCCCAGCTTGCCGACAATCGGATTACGAAACGAGATTAGGGCCGCGCCGGCCAGGATCAGTCCCAGCGCAACCGCCAAATAGAGGGCAACCGAGTTGAGGATGCTACTCATTCGCTACGATCTCCCCGTCCTCCATGCGCACGATACGCTCGCACAGCGCAGCCACCTGGGGGTCATGTGTGACGATGACGAAGGTCTGGCCCTGTTCCTTGTTCAGACGCTGCATCAACGACAGTATTTCGGTCGAGCTGACCACGTCCAGATTACCCGTAGGCTCGTCCGCCCAAACAAGCGCAGGGTTGTTCACGAGCGCGCGGGCGATTGTTACACGCTGAATCTGTCCGCCGGAAAGCTGCATGGGCCGGTGCGAAGCCCGGTCGGACAAGCCGACGTTTTCCAGGCTCGCGAGCGCCTGTTTCCGAGCCTGCGCCGGGCGCACGCCGCTCACAAGAAGAGGCATTTCCACATTCTCCACCGCGGAGATGACCGGCAGCAGGTTGAACGACTGGAAAACGAACCCCATCCGGTTGGCGCGGTATTCGGTTCGCTTGCGGTCGTTCATTTCTGCGAGTGCGGTACCCTCAATCGTCACCTGCCCCCCGTCAAAACTGTCCAGACCGGACAACGTGTTCAATAGCGTTGTCTTGCCGCAGCCGGACGGCCCCATGATTGCCACCATCTCGCCCGTCTCGATAGTTAAGTCTACGCCGCGTAGAGCATGCACTTCGATTTCACCGTTGCGAAATGTCTTGTGGATCTGGTCGGCGACTACAATAGGCGGCCTTCTTCTCCTAACATCCGAACCAGTCCTGTCGCCCTTCACAGCTGGCACTTCTGGTGTACTTGATTCCGGTTTTCTTTCTGTCTGACTCATTTCAGTTAGTCTCGATTCAACTGAACTTGCAGGCTCAGTCCCATTTACGAATTCTGCTGGCCCAATGTAGCTGACATGATATACTTGCCAATACGCTGCACATCCCTAACTGTTTCACAGTGCTCAAGATTCAACGGCCCCACCAGCCGGGCCGAAAGCAGGAGTCGTACGGAATGAAGCTTCTCAACGATTCGCAGATGCAGCAGTTTATCGTAAACGGTTACGTGACCGTGAAGGCCGATTTCCCGCGCCTCTTTCACGAATCTGTCCGAGTCCAGGCCGAAGAAATCTTCTCTACCCGCGGCAACCCCGGCAATGATATTCTGCCTGCCATCCCCGAACTAGACGACGTCTTCTCGCACCCGGCCGTCACCGGCGCTCTGACCAGCACTCTCGGTCCCGGCTACGCCATGCACCCACACCGCCACTGCCATTTGACCCCTCCTCAGCAGTCTGCGCAACGACACCACCAGGACAGCTACGAAGCTGATCAGAACGTGCGCCATCACCGCACCCGCTGGGCGATGGCCTTCTACTATCCACAGGACGTAAACGTAAAGATGGGGCCAACATCGGTCCTGCCCGCCTCCCAATACTACACAAGCCGTTCCCAGGCCGAAAGAAAAGACGAAGAGCTACTCTGTGGCGAAGCCGGCACGGTCACCATCGTCCACTACGACCTCTGGCACCGGGCCACGACCAACCTCAGCCACCGCAACCGCTTCATGATGAAATTCCTTTTCTGCCGCATGCAAGAGCCGACCACACCATCTTGGAACTGCTCAAGTCCTGCATGGCGGGATGCCGCCGCCTCCAGTCATCTCACTCAACTGTGGCGAAGCGTATGGAAGTGGCACATGGGCATCGACAAATTGCATGAAGGGGATAGCACAGAAAACCAGTCGGGCGGTTCGGGTGTCGAAGAAGTGGGCAAATTCCAACAGGAAGCCACGGACCTCTCCGAGGCCGAACGGCTAAATGCCGTCTACCGGTTATCCTGCCAGGGAACGGAGGGAACGACAGCGTTAGAGGAAAGCCTAGTCGAAGAAGCTGCAGCGCTGCTGGACAAAAACCTGGCCTCTGAACACACAAATCCCAGCCAGCTCATCTCTAGTTTCGGTCTATGCGCACAGGGTGCGGCGGCGGTGCCAATCCTTCTTGACACCTTGGGATCCGAGAAATGGCCGCTTCGGGCTGCAGCCGCCGACATCCTCGGTGACATTGGCCTTCCGGCCAGGGAAAGCGTACCCAGGCTTCTCCAAAGCCTTGCAGACAAATCCAAATGGGTGCGCCGCAACGCCGCCGAGGCCCTCGGCAACATCGCCTCGCCCGAAGCAGTCACGCCTCTAGCCCGGCTTTTGACCGAAGACAACTGCTTCTATGTGAGGCATAATGCTGCCCTTTCCCTGGCCAAAATTGGGAGTGAAGCTGAAGGTGCTCTCCCCGCGTTGGAGCAGGCTCTGAAGGATCAAGACCTTTATGTACGCGAAAATGCCCGCCTGGCTCAGGATAGAATATGGAGTAACTAACCGCCTCTGCAGAGTATCTCTTCACTCATCTTCGATGAGAATTCGAATGCGTGTCCAACTCCTCAGGATTCTTGTGCCTGCAATTCGCGCCGCAATTCGTCTCAATGGCAGCGAAAACGGTATTGAGTGAACCTCAGAGTCGCACACAGTCCCAAATCTAACGTCTGGCTGTCCCGCTGCACTTCTCCCGACACAATTTTTCTGTCGCCAGACTTGCCGTTAGACCAGCCCAATCTTCCGTCACCTATCCGGAGCCGTCGCATGAAGGTAGATTCAGACTCTCCAGATGGGCGGCCACACTTGCTATCAGACTGGACAGGTCGAGGCCTTCTGGCAGGCAAAGCTGATTGCCAGTGAGGTCCAATTCCGTCAGCCTGGCAAGAGTGCTCGAGTTCGGGACGGGGCCGGTCAACTGATTGTCATTCAGGTATAGCCGCCTAAAGTTTGTGAGGGCCTCTAAATTCGGAATGTGACCAGTCAACAGGTTGCTAAAGAGACTCACTGCTTCCAGCTTCGTCAAGAGGTTAAGTTCCGGGATCGGCCCGGCTAACTGGTTCTGATGCAAGTACAGCCCCCTAAGTTTAAGCAGAACTGTCAATTCGGGGATTTGCCCTGACAGCCGATTGGAGTCCAGAAAGAGCTCTTCTAGGTTCGTGAGAGCGCTCAAGTCGGGAATCTGCCCGCTCAACTGGCTGGAGCCTAAGTCCAATCGGTACAATTTCTCGAGGGCACTAAGATCGGGGATTGGACCGGTCAATTGACTGTGACCGAGGAACATGGATTCCACGTTTTTGAGGGAACTCAGGTCGGGGATTGGCCCGCTCAGTAAGTTGGACCCCATGGACAGATACTTCAAATTGGTGAGGGAACCCAGATTCGGAATCGGGCCGGTCAACTGATTGTGACTAAGATTGAGCCATTGCAGGTCTGAGAGGGCACTCAAGTCGGGGATTGAACCTGTCAACTGGTTAGAGTCAATCCATAGTTCCGTCAAGTTGGTGAGTGCGCTCAGATCGGGAATTGACCCCGTCAACTGATTGCTCCTCAAGGACAGGACCATCAGGTTGGTGAGCGCCGAAAGATCAGGGATAGGCCCGGTAAATTGATTGTAACCAAGTGACAGGTCTGACAGGTTGATTAAGGCCCCTAAATCGGGAATCTGTCCATTCAGTTTGTTTGCGTTCAGGTTAAGTTCTCTGAGGTCGGTGAGAGCACTCAAGTCGGGAACTGAGCCTGTTAGTCCGTTGTTACTGAGGTTCAAGCCTATTAGGTTAGTGTAAGAACTCAGGTCGGGGATCTGCCCAGTCAAACGGCTGCTGCTAATGTCTAGACTCATCAGGTTGGCGAGATAGCTCAGATCGGGAACTGGCACTGCCAGGGGATTGACGTTGAGCGACAGGCGCGTCAATTTTGTGAGGCCACTCATGTCCGGGATGGGACCGGTAAATCGGTTGAAACTGAGGTTCAGACTCGTCAAATCGGACAGAGCGCTCAGATCCGGAACCGGCCCGTTAAACTGGTTGAAGCTCAGATCGAGTGTCGTCAAGTTGGTGAGTTTGGTTAAGTCGGGGATCGATCCCCTCAGCTTGTTGTCTTTAAGAGACAACTTTACGAGGCCGGACAGATCAGCAGTGAAATCAGAGGGCAGGCTGTTCAGATTGTTGTTGGCCAGATCCAGGCTGTTCAGGTTGGACAAGCCGGCAAATGCGCCGTCAGGAAGGGTTGTAAGGCCGCTGGCACTCAAGTTCAAACTGCTCAGATTGGTCAGACCGCCGAAAACGCCTTCAGGCAAACTGCCAAATCCATTGACCTGCATCTCAAGAATCCGCAAGTTAGCCAGGTCGCTGAAGATACCTGAGGGCAGGCTGCCAAGGTTGTTGCCATCGACACGCAGATGATCGAGATTGGTCAGACCCGCAAAAACGTTGGCTGGCAGACTGCCCAAACTATTTCTATACAAGAGAAGAACACGCAGATTGGACAGCCCCCCAAAAGCATCTGAAGACAAGCCGCTAAAGCCGTTCCTTTGTAGTGCCAGGTTTTCCAGCTTGGTGAGTTCGCCCAGATTCGGAATCGTCCCAGTCAACTGATTGTACCCAAGATACAGAGTCACCAAATTGGTGAGCCCGCTCACATCCGGGATCGACCCCGTCAGTTGGTTGCCTCTGAGGTTTAGCACTGTCAGATTACCGAGGGCGTTTAGGTCCGGAAGTTTACCCGTCAACCCATTGTCCCAAAGAACCAACTGTGTAACATTACCGCCCTCGTCGGTGACCACACCGTACCAGGAGCCGAGCGGCGCGTCGGACAGCCAGTTTCTGCTATTATGCCAGTTTGCTCCACCTGTTGCCTCGTAAAACGCAACCAACGCGGCCCTCTCCCCGGCAGTCGAGCACGAAGGCAGTCTCAGGCTCTCCACCTGAGCGACCACACCTTCACTCAGACCTGTCAAGTCTGAGTTTCCGGATAAGCACAACTGATTTCCGGAGAGGTCTAACCATATCAATTTAGTGAGACTACTGAGATCTGGAATCGGTCCAGTCAACTGATTGGCACTCAGATTCAACGTGGTCAGATTGGCGAGATCGTCGAAGACACCCGCTGGCAGACTGCTCAAGCCATTTTCTTGCATTTCCAGAATCCGCAAGTTGACTAGGCCATTGAAGATACCTGAGGGCAGGCTAGCCAGGTTGTTGCCATCGACACGCAGATGATCAAGAGTGGTCAGACCTGCAAAGACGTTGGCAGACAGACTGCTCAGACTATTCCTATAAAGAAGGAGAACACGCAGATCGGACAACCCCCCAAAAGCATCTGAAGACAAGCCGCTAAAGCCGTTTCTCTGTAGTGCCAGGTCTCTCAACTCGGGGAGGTCGCCCAGATTCGGGATAGTCCCAGTCAGCTGATTGTAGCCAAGATACAGAGTCACCAAATTGGTGAGCGCGCTGACGTCCGGGATCTCCCCGCTCAACTGGTTGTTGCCGAGGTGTATTTCCCTAAGGTTGGCTAGATTGCTCAAGTCGGGGATCGTTCCGCTCAGCTTGTTGAAGCCTAGGTTCAGGTACCACAGTTGGGTAAGGCCATTAAGATCGGGAATCGACTCGTTTAGCTCATTGCCGTCCAGGGAGAGGTAAATCAGGTTAGTGAGAGCGTTCAGATCCGGGATGCGCCCGCTTAACTGATTATTGCTGAATCTGAGGTCGGTTAAACTGGTAAGTGCGTTCAACTCCGGGACAGGCCCCGTCAACTCGTTGACACTGAGGTCAAGGCTCCCTAGCTTAGTGAGAGGACTAAGTTCGGGGATTGGTCCTGACAGATTGTTGTCACTTAGGGCGATGCGCGTCAGATTGGTGAGCGTGCTCAGATCGGGAACTGGACCGGTCAACTCGTTGTAACTAATCTCGAGGTGCGTCAAGTTATTGAGGGCACTCAATTCGGGGATTGGACCGGTCAACTGGTTGGAGGCGAGGTTCAAAGCTGTCAGTCTGGCAAGCGCGCTCAAATCAGGGATCGGTCCTGACAGCCGGTTTCCGCTGAGGGACAGACTCTTCAAACTGGTTAGGGCGCCTAGATCCGGGATCGGGCCACTCAACTGATTCTGAACTAGGTTCAGAGTGGTCAATCTGGCAAGTGTGCTCAGATCCGGGACTGGCCCTGTCAATTGGTTGCGACCGAGATCCAGCCGCGTAAGGTTGGGCAAAGCGCCCAGATCTGGAATCTGCCCCTTCAAACCATTGCCTTCGAGAACCAGCTCGGCGACGTGACCGTCCTCGTCGGTGACCACACCGTACCAGGAGCCGAGCGGCGCGTCGGACAGCCAGTTTCTGCTATTATGCCAGTTTGCTCCATCTGTTGCCTCGTAAAACGCAACCAACGCGGCCCTCTCCTCGGCAGTCGAGCACGAAGGTAGTCTCAGGCTCTCCACCTGAGCAGCCACACCTTCATTCAGTCCTGACAGGTCTGAGTTTCCGGATGAGCATAACTGATTACCATGAAGGTTTAACCATAACAGTTTAGTGAGACTACTGAGATCTGGAATCGGTCCAGTCAACTGATTGGCACTCAGATTCAACGTGGTCAGATTGGCGAGATCGTCGAAAACACCCGCTGGCAGACTGCTCAAGCCATTTTCTTGCATTTCCAGAATCCGCAAGTTGACCAGGCCATTGAAGATACCTGAGGGCAGGCTAGCCAGGTTGTTGCCATCGACGCGCAGATGATCAAGAGTGGTCAGCCCCGCAAAAGCGTTGGCAGGCAGACTGCTCAAACTATTTCTATACAATAGGAGAACACGCAGATCGGACAGCCCCCCAAAAGCATCTGAAGACAAGCCGCTAAAGCCGTTCCTCTGTAGTGCCAGGTTTTGCAGCTTGGTGAGGTGGCCCAGATTCGGAATCGTCCCAGTCAACTGATTGTACCCAAGATACAGAGTCACCAGATTGGTGAGCGCGCTCACATCCGGGACCTCACCGCTCAACTGGTTGTTGCCAAGGTAGAGCTCCCTCAGATTGGCTAGTGCGCTCAGGTCGGGAATCGAACCGGACAACTGGTTGAATCCGAGGTCTAGATATCCCATGTTGCTGAGTGCGCTGAGATCTGGGATCGAACCGGAGAGCTGATTGTGACTGAGGTCAAGATACTGCAGATGGCTATAGGCGCTGAGATCTGGGATCGCTCCGGACAGCTGATTGTGGCTGAGGTCGAGAGACACAAGGGAGGTCAGGGCGCTCAGGTCGGGGACCTGTCCGGTCAATTGGCCGTGACTGAGACTTAGCCAGCGCAAGTTTACAAGTGCGCTCAATTCCGACAATGATGCCGATAACTGGCTGGACCCCAAGTTTAGGTATACCAAGTTTGTGAGGGCGCTCAGACCGGTGATTGGCCCTGTCAAGTCGTTGGAGCTGAGGCTTAAGTATCGCAGATTTGTGAGGGCGCTCAGATCGGGAATCGACCCGCTCAACTCATTTCTGGCTAGGGATAGGTAAGTCAGATTTGTAAGGCCGTTTAGATCGGGAATCGACCCACTCAGCTTATTGTCTCCTAAGGATAGGTGCGTCAGATTCGTAAGGCCACTCAGATCTGGAATCGACCCGCTCAGTTCGTTGGCGCCCAGGGAGAGGTACGTCAGGTTTGTAGGGCCACTCAGTTCTGGAATCGACCCGCTCAGCTTATTGCCAGCTAGAGTTAGGTACGACAGGCTGGTGAGAGCGCTCAGATCCGGGATTCGCCCTGTCAACTCGTTGAAACCGAGGTCAACATACTTTAGATCAGTTAGGGCACTAAGTTCTGGTATTAATCCTGACAGCCTGTTGTCATAAAGGTCGACGTATGTCAGCTTGGTAAGAGCGCTCAGATCGGGAATAGGACCGGTCAGCTGGTTGTAACTGATTTCGAGTTGCCTCAACTGTGTAAGGGTGCTCAAATCGGGGATTGGACCAGTCAGTTGGTTGGAGTAGAGGCTCAGAGCCTCCAGTTTTGTAAGCGCGCTCAAGTCCGGAATCGATCCGGTCAAATTGGTTTGACTCAAATTAAGATAGGTTAACGCTTTGAGTGCGCTCAAATCAGGTATCGATCCGGTCAATTGGTTTCCACTAAGGTCCAGCCATGTCAGGTCTGTGTACGCGCTGAGATTGGGGATAGGCCCTGTCAACCGATTGTTCCCGAGTCCCAATCCCGTCAGGTTGGTATTCGCGCTCAAGTCTGGGACTGGCCCAGTTAACTGATTCTGAATCAGGTTCAATAAGGTTAATTTGGTCAGCGCGCTCAGGTCCGGGACAGGTCCGGAAAGCTCGTTGCCACTAAGGATCAAATCGGTCAATTTGGTAAGGGCACTCAAGTCAGGAACTGGCCCGGTCAACTGGTTGAAACCAAGGTCCAGCACTGTCAAATTATTGAGTGCGCTCAGATTCGGGATAGCCCCCGTCAGGTGATTTCCCTTGAGGTTCAGCTTCTTAAGACTGTTCAGGGCGCTTAGATCTGGGAGATTTCCCCACAACCCATTGCCCTCAAGAACCAACTCTGTTACATGGCCCCCCTCGTCAGTGACCACACCGTGCCACGCACCGATCGGATCGTCGCTCAGCCACCTTTCGCTGTTATACCAGTCTGCCCCACCTGTCGCCTCGTAGAACGCCACCAAAGCGGCCCTTTCCTCGGAAGTCGAGCAAAAAGGAAGTGCAAGGCTCTCTAAGTGTGTGGCAACCGCCTCATTTGAACCGGAAGGATCTGAGCCACCTGTGAGGCACAAACGATTTCCAGACAGGTCCAGTTCTGTCAACGAGTTCAGGGCGCTCAATTCCGGGAAGGGTCCCGTAAGATTGTTGTGACTAAGCAACAAGGTCGTGAGCTCGGTCAGTGTACTGAGGTCTGGGATGTCGCCGCTAAGCTGGTTGTTGTCGAAGGCCAGATGACCCAACTGAGTGAGCGCGCTCAAATCGGGAATCGACCCGGTCAACTCGTTATCCCCGAAGTCTAGAGACCGCAATCTGATGAGTGCCCTTAAGTCGGGGATCGGCCCGGTCAAATAGTTGTGCCTGAGATCGAGAATTACTATGTTAGTGAAATCGCTCAGTGGGGAGATAGATCCGGTCAAATTACTGTTACTGAGATCGAGCGATTCCAGTTCGGTGAGTGGACTCACTTCCGAAAAAGAAACTGTCAATCGGTTGCCCCCAAGGTGTAGATGTCTCAAGCTTGTCAGGGCTCTCAGATTGGGGACCTCTCCGGTCAGACTGTTGTTGGAAAGGTACAGGGTGTTCAGACTTGTAAGGGCACTGAGATCCGGGACTCTCCCGCCCAACTGATTGTAGCCGAGTGATAACTCTTCCAGACTGGTTAGGGCCCCCAATTCGGGGATCTGGCCCGTCAGCTGGTTATCACTGAAGTCAAGGAGTGTCAGGTTGACTAGAGCACTCAAATCGGGGATAGACCCAGTCAGTTCATTGGAAGAGAGTCTGATGGTGATCAGGTCTGTGAGAGCACGCAAATCGGGGATCAGGCCGGTCAATTGGTTAGAACTAAGGTCCAGCACTGTCAGCTTGCTGAGACTGCTCAGATTCGGGACGGGTCCAGTCAGCTGGTTGCCGGACAGGGTTAGTGAATTCAGGCTGGTAAGGCCACTCATACTCGGTAACGGACCCGACAACTGGTTGGTACTGAGGTTCAGCACGGTCAAATTGCTGAGAGCGCTCAATTCCGGGAACGATCCATTCAACCCAAGGTCTTCAAGAATCAACTGCGTAACGTGCCCATCCTCGTCCGTGACCACACCGTGCCAGGAACCGAGCGGCGCGTCGGTCAACCAGAATTCGCTTTCTGACCAGTTCGCCCCGTCCGTCGACTCGAAAAGAGCCACCAAGGCTGCCCTCTCTTCAGGCAGGCCAGGCATGCCCGAAGCTACATGAACGGTGGCGTGGACATACTCCGACCACGCGCTGGTTTCCCCCGACTCGCTCACGGCGCGTATCGCGTAGTAGTAGGTTGTGCCCGCAATGACTTCGACATGGCTGTAGTTTGTTCCCGTTAAGGCGCCGTCGTCTAGCTGCTGCCAGCCGTCTAGCCTCGTCCACGTCCACAGATCGTAGCGCAGCGCGCCTGGAACCGCCTCCCAACTCAACTCAACCGAGTTCTCGCCCGCCTCAGCTGACAAAACGGACTTAGCCAGAACCGTGATCGTCGCAGTCGGCGTGGCCGTTGCCTCCGAACCCAGAGTCGAAGTCGGTGTAGGCGTAACACTGGACGTAGGTGTAGCACTGGGCGTCGGCCCAGTGGGGTCAATCACTGCAACAGCCGTTGCAGAGGCGCGCTCCGACCACGCGCCCGGTTTACCAGCTTCGCTAACGGCGCGGATCCAATAATAGTAAGTCGTCCCCGCCACGACCTCCCTGTGCCTGAAAAAAGTGTCGGTCAGCGCGCCGTCGTCCAGCTGGTAGTAGCCAATCGTGCTATCCCACCACGCCCAAAGTTCGTAACGCGCGGCCCCCGCCACCTCTCCCCAACGCAACTCTATCTCTCCTTCGCCCTCCTCAGTTGTCAGTACCGGAGCCGCCAGTACCAATTCGACTGGCTCCGACGTAGGGGTTGCCGTCTGCGTAGCCGGTGGCTCTGAGGCCCCCTCCGGAATATCGGCCTCCGTCGGCGTTGCCGTGGGTGTATCCAAGTTTGTAGCCGGCAGGGTTGGAGTCAGTGCAGAAGGTGCCTTCGCCGTTGGTGTTGCTGTGAGCGTGTCCGTGTCTGTGTCTTTAGCCGGCTGGGTTGGAGTCTGCGTCGAAGTTGCAGTCCCCATTGCTGTCACCGTTGCAGCGTCCGTTGCTGTTGCCGTTGGTGTATACGTTTCTGCTGCTGCCTGAGTCGGAGTCAGTGTCGAAGTTGCTGTCGGTGAAGGGGCTTGGTTCTCTGGTGCTGTCGCATTGGCGTACTCCGACCACGGGCTCGTTTCTCCAGTGCCGTCTACCGCCCGAACCGCATAATAGTAGGTCCTGCCTGGAACAAGCTCTCTGTGCATCAAGGATGTATCTGTCAAACTGCCGTCATCTAACTGCTGCCAGTCGTCGACACTGTCCCACACCCACAGATCGTACCTGACAGCGCCGGAGACTAGACTCCAACTTAGCTCGACTGTGTACGCCTCGGTCAGCGTCGCGGTCAACACAGGCGTGTCCAATCCTGTCGAAGACTCGGTCTGAGCGTAGGTCTCCCTATGAAGGATGAAAGCGAGGAAAATAAGTGCCGCTACAAAGGCGGCCACATGAAGAGAGCTACGGTATTTCAACGCCAACCTGCGTGTATCGTCTTCCATGGGGGGTCCTCCCATCAACCTACGACGCACTCCTGTGCAAGTGTGCTGCAGCTTAGGATCTGCTACGTGGCAGTCCTGGGGCCAAAGAGCTGGGCAACGGCCAGGGCAGACCTCTCCATACTGACGCTTTCCTGCGAACAAACTGTGGAAGGAGAGCGAGACCGTTTACCTCTGAAGTACAGTCTATACCCATCCCGCAACGACGGTCTCGCTCAAATGTATCGAAATTGGGACTTCGATCTCCCGGAAGTGGTACGCCGTCAAATCACCGTCACAATTGGTGCTAAGCGCAAAGTAAACAGCCTGGAAGTGCTCCTATCAAAATGAGGCTGAGCTCGAGACTACCGCTTTGGAACAGAATGAGAAGACTCGACACGCCGAGGGTATCGCCAACAATGGCACGCGCCACAACCCAACGTACAGCAATCAGAAAGCACCCCGTCCCCAGGAAGCAGAGCACGCAAGAAACTAGAGCCGGTGGAAGTTTTGCTGAATGGCGATGTGCAAGAGGAGCTAATGTGCACCGCCTGGAAGGGCCGCATAGTCACACTATGTAACGCCAAAGCGCCTCTGGCGTTTTTCACGACCTGTCGAGAATCTATCTGCCTGTTCCCCGATAGGCTCTGGCGAACCACATCCCTGACAGGCCTAAGGGCGCGCCTCTATCACCCATGTTCCCGCCGAAAGTTCAAGGCCTGCAATCCGAGGGTAGTGACGCATCGCCCAAGACATCTTCGATCAACATGGCAGCCCCCGCATCGTATTCCTTCAGCGTAAGCACTTCTTCTCCCGCGTAATCCGGCCGAGCACCCCACAACCAGGACTTGACCGCCTCTGCCCAGTACCCTTCGGCTCCTGTCGACGCCGGCTTACCCCGCCACAGGCCTTCTTCCATCGCCGCTTGGTAAGCATTGTCGAGCCGTAACCTGAATTCCTCACCGCCAGGCTGATCCTCAAGCGCACTGCGAATCAACTGGGCGAATTCCTGTATAAAGTGTTCGCAGGAAGGGTCATTCGGCGTAACGTGCACCTCCCACCCATCCGGCCTACCCTCAGCCTCTCTCCAATAGCCAGAATACCTAATCCGCGCACCGTTGGCAGCCAGAGTATCAAAAAGGTCGGGCCGTTCCGCCAGGACGCTGCTGATGATCTCTCCCGCCTGTATCAGCTTTTCGTTTGGCACTTCAGAGGGGGCCACTACGACAACCCCTTCAACTTCCAGGTATTTCTGAAAGAACAGATCTAGCTCAAGAGACCGCGGAGGCGGCCGAAACTGTTGTTGGACGACCGCGGCGAACAACCGTGCCGACCAGGCGCTCCTTGCGCCTTCGGCGTCGCGCGCACGCACCTGGTAGTAGTAGTTCCTGCCGTCCGTCACTACATTGTGTGCGAATTCTGCGTCTGAAAGCCCGTCCCCGACAATGTCCCAAGTTCGGCCGATGCTGTCCCATACCCTCAGATCGTAACTGGCAGCGTTCCTTGTCACATCCCACTCGAGCGTCACCCTGCCGTCGCTAACGGTTGCTTGCAGATTTTTTGGCGCGCCAGGGGCACCCTCCAGAATAGCAGCAGCGCAAGTATCCAGACTAAGCGATTCCAGGTGAGCGTTGACGAAAACGCTTGAGCCCGATCCGCCGGACTCTGAAGCCAGACAAAACTGATTGCCAGTGAGTTCCAGGAAGATTAGGCTGGGGAGCCCGGCAAAATCAGGTAGTGGGCCTCTCAACAAATTGTGAGAGAGAGACAGCCGCGTCAGTTTCTTGAGAACATCCAGATCGACGACCGGCCCCGACAGTCGGTTGTCACTCAGGTCAAGAACTCTGAGATTGCTGGCGAGACTAAGGTCCGGGATCTGGCCGGTCAACTGGTTGGATTCCAGAAACAGCCATCGCAAATTGGAAATGGCGCTCAGATCCGGGACCACGCCGCTCAACTGGTTGCCACTCAATGACACGCCCATCAACCTCTTTAGGTCGCTCAGATCGGGAATCTGACCGCTCAGCCTGTTCTCGGACAGGTTCACAGTCTCTAACCTGAGGAGGGCGCTCAAATCAGGAATGCCGCCAGTTAGACCGTTGCCACTGAAATCCAAGTCTTTCAGGAATGGCAGAGCACTAAGCGACGGAATTGGTCCGGACAGTAAATTAGTGCTGAGTCTTAGATTGGTCAATCTGGTGAGGGCGCCGAGTTCAGGGATGGCGCCCTCCAGACTGTTTCTGCTCAGATCCAGGTCAGTCAGTTTGGGGACGTTCTCCAGGTCAGGGATCGACCCGGTCAGCTGATTGTCCTCGAGGAAAAGCTGCGTCAGGTTGGAAAGCCCATCTAGTTTTGGGACCGGACCTGTTAACCGGTTTGACCCCAGTGACAACCTCCACAGATTCCTGTGCGAGCTTAAGTCCGGAATCGAACCGGTCAACCTGTTGTGATTCAGATACAGGACCTCGAGACTGGTGACTGCACTCAGATCGGGGATAGGTCCTGTCAAAAGATTCTTGCTGAGATAGAGCACTCTAAGCTGAGGAAGATCGCAAAGCTCCGGGACCGTCCCGGTCAACTGATTGTTTCCGAGGTAAACATGCGTCAACCCTGCAAAGGAACACAGTTCCGGAACCGACCCGGTCAACTGGTTTGAGCCGAGATCTAGAGTTCGCAGGTCTGTCAGAGCTTTCAAGTCGGGGATCGGCCCGGTTAGCTTGTTGCCGCTGAGGTTCAGAACCGAAAGGCCGGCCAGACCACTCAGGTCCGGGATGGGTCCTGTAAACTCGTTGTGGTCCAGGTACAGTCTTCTGAGATGCGCGAACGCGCTCAGGTTTGGCAATCCTCCGGTCAACTGATTCCTCTGAAGAGACAGCGAAGAAAGACCAGTGAGGTGGCTCAGGTCCGGCACCGGTCCGGACAGTTCGTTGATGCCCAGGTTCAGGTTCGTCAAGCTGGTGAAGACGCTGAGATCGGGTATGTCGCCCTTCAGTCCATTGTTTTCGAGATAGAGTCCGGTGACATGGCCCTGTTGGTCCGTAAAGACGCCATACCAGTTTGCGATCGATACATCCGAAAGCCATTGGTCTCGCCGCCGCCAGTTTGCGCCGTCCGTCGCCTCGTAAAGCGCAACCAGCGCGGCCCTTTCCTCAGGAACCTCGGGCACTTCCAGGAAACCGGGTACAGTAGCCGACACCCGCTGCGCCCACTCGCCCCTCTCACCGCTTTCGCCTATGGCACGTATTCCGTAGAAGTAGGTTCTTCCGGAAGACAGCCCGGCATGGCTGTAGCTTGTAGCGCTCAAAGTGCCGTCGTCCAGCCTTTGCCAGCCCTCCCAACTGGTCCATGTCCACAGTTCATAGCTCGCCGCGCCGCTAACAGGCGTCCAACTCAACTCGACCACGCCCTCGGCGGCCACTGCCGAAAGTATAGGCGGCGCAAGCGTCGACGGAGGCGCTTCGTAGGTAACCGATACCGGTTCCGACCAGGCGCCCGTTTCGCCCGATTCGCTCACCGCCCGAACCAAATAGTAATAGGTCGTGCCTGCGAGGAGATCGATATGGACGTAAGTCGTGTCGTTCAGTTCGCCGTCGTCCAGCTGAAGCCAGTCGATATCGCTGTCCCACCACGCCCACAGTTCGTATCTCGCGGCGCCGGACACGGCGCTCCAAGTCAACTCGATGGCGCCTTCGCCAGCCTCCGCTGCCAGTACCGGTGCCTCCAGGACTGGCGGAGTCGCAGTCTGCGCGTAAGACTTATTGCAAGAGCTGAACGAGATCGTAGCGAGCCCAGCAGAGACCAAGGCAATGTACAAAAGGGAGCGCCTGAGTCTGGCAGCTAGCAGGAGAATCTTATTTTCCATAGGGAGACCCTTCATTTGCCAGAGGTACGGGCCAATACATTCAGTCCGGCAAGGGGGATTCTACAATGCATTGAAGGTCGCGTCGAACGGCAGGGATACCGGACCCTCCTAGTGCCCCGTCTCTTCCTACTGGCAATCCGGTAGTGGTTACCAGCGGTTTGTCCGCTGTAAAAGAACTCGCGTGTCAGTCAAGCTCAAGTCAAAAACGTTGCAAGCTGACAGCAATACCTCGCCTTACCCTAACTTCCTAGCTAACCGCACCGACCTCCGCTTCCGATTTGAATCAGGCTTTGTCGCGGCTGGCGTCCGCCGACTAGACTGAAGCCTGCTGCGCGATTGCAACAGACCCGTTGCTCCTAGATGTAAGCACAGGCGACCTTCACTTACGTCGGCGCTACCTCACCGTCACTGGCTTCAGCCTTCAGCAGTGGTTCGAACCAAGCTTGCGTTGTCGGCGTAGGCGCCACCGACCCGATTCGCGCTGATGTCCGGGTAGTTGCTGCAATGGAGGTTTGAGCGGAAGTTGGCGTTGGGGAAGGAATAGACGTTGCCGAAGAAGTGAATCTTAGAGTTTGAAATGGTGATGGCTAGACAGTAGGCGTTGAAGTGAAATCCGGAATCCGATTCTCTCCTGCCTTAGCGGTGACAGAGGCGGGCGCACGCTCGGGTCCCTCAGGTAAGGCTACAGCGGCATAAACGCAGCCTGCTAAAGCTGAATTGAAGGCTCATCTGCGCTGCGGTTTCACACTAATTCCCAGCAATGAACCTCGAATGCTACGCCTAACTCTCCAGGTAAGGCAAGGCACGCGGCAGATTCGCCTTACCGAACATCATGTCCGAATATACGCCGTCCGGAATGTGCAGCGGATCATCCAGGCGGCACCTCTCAATCGTTTCTTCGTTCAGGTCGATTCCCAAACCGGGCCGGTCTCCAAGAGCAATCTCGCCGTCGACCACCTCCAGCGGCCGAACCAGCAACTCGTCAACAAACGGATTGTTCATCCGGTCGACCTCCACCGTCAAACCGTTTGGCATCGCGCCTACTACGTGCGCGTTGGCAACAATGGCAACCGCATCGCTCCAGCTATGCGTTGCGAATCGAAGGCGGTGCTCTGCCGCCAACTTAGCCACTTTCCAAACTTCGCTGATTCCTCCGCATCGGCACGCGTCAGGCTGCACAATATCAACAGCCCCGGCCCGGATCAACTCCCGGAACCCCTGAAGGCCGAACTCATTCTCCCCGGCAGCCAGCGGGACTCCCACGGTCCCGCGCAGAGTAGTGAAATCGTCGATGTTCTCCGGCGCGAACGGCTCCTCATACCAGAACACCCTCTGCTCCGCCAGAAAATCGCCCATCCGCCGCGCCAACTCTAAATGATAGCGCATTGACGCGTCTACGATGACGTCATTGTCAGGGCCAACCGCCCCCCGCACTGCCTCGACCGCCGCTCGGTCGTAAGCCTCGCTCCGCGCCAACCGCATCTTGACGCGGCGGAATCCATCATCAATGTAGCTGCTCGCCTCGTCCGCGAGCTCTTTCACGTCGTCCTTCCACAGAAGCCCGCTCGCATACGCCGGGCAGCGATCGGTCGCCCCGCCCAACAGCGCCCAAACCGGCTCTCCCTCTGCCTGCCCCCGTAGATCCCAGAGTGCGGTGTCCACACCTCCAATTGCCGAAAGCGCGGCGCCCTTGCGCCCGTACCAGCGCGTCAGAGCGTACATCTTCTCCCACAAGGCCTCGACCTCGGTCGGATCTTCTCCCGTCAGAAGGGAAGCCAGCTGCTCCCTAACAATCAAGTAAACCAGGGCAGGATACGAATACACCGAACCGACGCCGACCGCGCCGCACTCAGTATGCACCAGGATCAACGTCGTAAGACGAGCGTCACAAACTCCCCCGCCGTATTGAAAGCGGTGCTCCTCTGGATAGCGGTGAAGCAGGTTGATGGCCTCAACATGCTCAATCCGCACCGTTCGCCCCCGCCTTTTCCTGCATCCACGCCCGCAGCGGCACGTCCTCAGGCTTCGGCGAAGAGTACCCATGCCAACCAGAGGGCGCCGCCCCAAGCAGCTGCTGCCTGATCGGGTCTATCCGGCCCATCAGATGGTCCACAGTCATGTTGTCGCGCGGCCGCAGCCACCGGTAGCTGTACCCGTAGAAGAGGACCTTGCGCGTCATCTCGGACGTATTCGGACTTGAAGCATGCCAGATGCGGCGGTCAAAAAAGACTGCGTCCCCTGGTTTGGCGCGTACCGCAATGCCTCCCTTGGGCTTCTTGTCTTCATCCACAGGCAGCTTGTTCAAAAGATGGCTGCCGGGAATCACATAGAGGTTGGCCCGGCCCAGCTCAGTTGTGTCGGTCAGGTAGAACGCGACCTTCAACGAGATGCGCGGCTGCGGGTCAGTCTCCAGTTCGTTGTTGAGCCGCCCGCTGTCCTTGTGCCAGTTCAATCCCTGCTGCCCCGGCCCGGAAATGGCATTGGGAGGCGTGATAATCGTGTGCGAATGGTAAAGCTGGATGTTCCAGCCAAGAATGCCCCAGACCTTGGGAAAAGTCGTCGGGTAATCCAGCAACTCCAGAAAGACGTCATCCTTGCCAATGAAGTCGAAAACGTTGATTCCATCACTGGGTCCCAGGCCTTCTTTGGCCTTCTGGTCGGCGGTTAGACGGTCAACGACTTCGGTCGCCCGTTCCACCAGGTCCTGCGGGATGGCGTCCTCAATGACCATATAGCCCTGCTCGGCAAATTCCCGTTCCTCCTCCTCCGTGACCATGTTCTCAAGCCATGCGTTACTCATTGCCCCTCTCCTCTGGTTGCAGGTCGCCTCTCACTGACTGAATCATAGACCCCCACACCGATTTGTCAAACCCGTCAGCCCAATGCCCCCCCAATCCCCATCCTCCCGCCACTGATCACTAACCACTGAACCCTGAACCCTGATCACTGACCACTGACCACCGACCACTGCAGTTGTGCGGTCGGGCCTTCGGCCCTCCCTTGTGCGGGGGGATTCCCCCCGCAACGCCCCCCCTACACCATGCCACGTTGGCGCCGCGTCGCCGGCGTTCTGTCTGTGCCGCCGGTCGCCCACCCACGTCGTGCCGCGAAACCGTCCGCCGTGACCACGGTAGGGGCGGGCCTTGTGCCTGCCCACTCTGACTCCAAAATTGAACTGCACACATTTCTCTCAAATTGACCCCTAAACTCACCAAAACCGTGATATACTACCCCTGACACAACTCCCACCCACCACAGAGCCACCCAACGACACCCCAACAGACCAACACCCAGACGCCTGCCAACCCAATCACGTCGCCGCCAAAAAAAAGAAAGTGTGCTGACCAAAAGAGTCCTAAGCAGACCAAAGGAGACCAAAAGAGACCATACGCCGCCCAGTCCACCCAGGGCAAATGCATCTGAAATGGGTCGACAGACAGGGCGATTGCATCTTTGTCGTGTCAATTCATCGAATTTCATCCGATTCCACCTCCAGCTCGGGGTCACAGATGGAGAAGTGTACAAATGATGGCACGAAGACGGACAATGAGAACTATTTAGACTACTGAGGGCCTGTGCCGCGGCGTCTTCTGCTCCCGAAGAAGCAATCTGAAGACGATTTCCACTTATTCGCGCTTTCATCTGACCGCGACTTCAACCGAATCGGCGTACAAATTTTGATGCGATTGCCCTGTTTCACTGACCGCGTACCATTGACTCGAAGTGATATAATGGAAATTATAGTAAGTCCTGACACCTGATGTAAGACACATAGTCGATGGTCAGAACACAGTTTTGCTTGCGCGACGTGCATGTCCGCGCAGTGCCGAGCGTAACCACTGACGTATTATCCCAACCGCCTCTGATTTTTTTCGCGCCCCTTCGCGCATCTTCGCGGATCGAACTGTTTTGTCAATCTCAACATCCAGGAGAATCATCCCAAACAGGCCTACACGCTTTCAGCCTCAATGAATCTTGGGCCGCTTTCCCAGAATGTAAACAGAACCTGGACAGTCCGCCACTTGCACTTGGCTCAGATTCTCTTAACCGTGTTAAGAACAGCGAGAAATCGGCTGGGAAACAAAGCGCGCAGGCCCCGAAAGTTTTTTTTTAAGGCGCGACATTGGTAGACTTGGCGCGACATTTGTAGACATAGCGCGACACTTTGCGCCCTGGAGCGATAGGAACGCGTTTGACTGCTACAAATCTTGGACAAGCCCCGCGTCACACTGCGAAAGTTCGTGAAGACGCCCACTGATGGGCGCCCTACATGAGCGATCGGCTCTTCCTGACGAAGGCGCAGCGACCTTGAGGGCTTTATGAGGAGCCCCTTGACGACAATCGACCGATTAAGTACAATGCCGCTGCCTCACGCAACTCTCTGTCTGCGAAAACCAGGACAAAAGGAGAACCCGTCATGAAAAAGCTGGAACTGCATTCAGACGACATCACCCGAAGGCGATTCCTCCAGCTGGGGGCGATCGGCACGGCAGGAATTGTTGCCGCAGCTTGCGCCGGCGGCGCAGGCGAACCCGCCGCCGAGGATATGCCTGCGACGTCGGCCGACGCCGAAAGCGAAGCCCCCGAACCGGCTGCAGCCTCTCCGGGCGGCTATAGGGAAGCGCCAATGCTGGCCGACATGGTCGCGGCAGGCGAACTGCCCCCGATCGACGAACGGCTGCCTGCCAACCCGCTTGTCCTCGAAGGCATGGAAGGCATCGGCAACTTTGGCGGTACCATGAGGCGCGGCTTTAAGGGCGTTTCCGACCGTTGGGGGCCTACAAAACTCGCAAGACAGGGGCTGACCTGGTATACACCCGAACTTTCTCTTCGCCCCAATATCGCCGAGTCTTGGGAGACCAATGACGAAGCTACGGTTTGGACCTTCCACCTGCGCGAGGGAATGAAATGGTCGGACGGCGCGGCCTTCGACACTGACAGCTTCGCCTGGTGGCAGGAAAATGTCATGCTCAACAAGGACATCACCCCCGCAATTGGCCGCCATTGGGTGACAGGCGCAGAGCGAACGCCAATGGTGATGGAATTTCCCGACAAACATACGGTCGTTTTTAACTTTGCTCACCCCAACCCGATGTTCCTCGACCGCGTCGCTCCTTTGACGAGAGATCTGTTTGCGCCACATCACTATCTCGCCCAATTCCATTTGGAGACGACCGACGACAAGGAGGCCCTGGAAGCAGCCGTCACAGAAAGTGGTCTCGATACCTGGGCGGCTCTTTTCTCCGACCGCAACTGGTGGTACCTCAACCCCGAACTTCCCAGCCTTTACTCCTGGACAGCCAGCAACCCCCTGTCCGAGGAACTCTTCCTGATGGAACGGAATCCCTATTTCTGGCAGGTGGACCCTGAAGGGAACCAGATGCCCTATATCGATGCGATCCGGCACCGGCTGTTCGATACCAACGATGTATTCGACCTGCGCATCATTAACGGCGAAGTCGACTATCAGCAGCGTCACGTAAGCGCCGCCAACTTCACCCTTTACAAGGAAAACGAAGACAACGGCGGCTATCGCGTCCAACTGGGGGCTGGCGACCAGCACGTCTGTCTGACCCCCAATCAAACCGTCCAAAAGCCGCGCCTGCGCGAGTTCTTCCAAACCCGCGACGTGCGCATCGCTATGTCCCTCGCAGTGGACCGCGAAACGCTCAACGAACTGGCCTTCGAAGGGCTCTATACGCCCCGCCAGTACAGCCCGCTTGAACAGTCGCCCCAGTACTATCCAGAACAGGCCAACGCCCACCTCGAATACGATCCCGACCGCGCCAATCTGCTCCTCGATGAAGCCGGTTACTCCGAAAAAGATGAAGACGGCTTCCGTGTCTATCCCGACGGCAGCGGAGAAACAATCAGCTTCGTTGTCGAAGGCACCGCGCAGCCCGGCTCACCTGATGAGGACGGTATCCAGATCATCATCGGTTACCTTGCAGATGTCGGCATCAAAGCCACCTACAAGGGGATGGAGCGCTCTCTATATACCGAGCACTGGCGCGCCAACGAGATCGACGCCGCCTACTGGGGAAGCGGCCGCTCACTCCTGCCCCTGGTCGACCCCGCCTTCTTCCTCGGCACCGGTCTCGACCGCCCTTGGGGCGAGGCCTGGGGCCGCTGGCGCCTGGATCCATCCCACCCCGTCGCCGAAGAACCCCCCGCAGACCACTGGATCGTCAAGATGTGGAACCTTTGGGACGAAATCCAGCTCGAGCCCGACGAGGCGCGCCGCTCAGAACTCTTCTTCCAGATCCTGGACGTCTGGGCAGAGGAGCTGCCGCAGATCGGCTTCCTGGGCCAGATTCCAAATCCGCTGATCGTACTCGACGGGCTGCGAGGACTAGACCCTGAATATGTGTATCCGCTCAGCAACCCCACTTCACACGGGGGCCTGGTTCAGGTCCATACGTTCTACTGGGACGACCCGGCGAGCCATACATAGGTTGTCTCTGGGATCCTTGTGACGCTGGGTAGGCACTTCGTTGCCAGCGGAACTGTATCCGTAGCCGTGAAATCTGAAGCATCTGCGGGGCGTTCTCTAGCTGAGAGAGCGCCCCGCATAGTGTACGCGGTAAAACTAGCCCTGGCTCTACCCGCCCTAAGACGGGCCTCGATCAAAGCCCAACCTGAGATTGCCGAGAAAGCAGCAAGTAATTCTTGAGGACCAATCCCATGAGCTCTTTCCACAGAAGCCAACCTGAGCGCAGTACCTATGTAGACCAGCATACCGGCCGAACTATAGAGCAGCTGACCAGTAGCCCGATGGCTGATCTCCACACCTACTACGACATATCTCCTTGGTCGCCGGATGGCCGTTACATGGTCTTCTCAGCAGCGAATCCCGTCGACGTTACTACCCCCCACCGCGATACCCTCTCCACCGATGAGGGCCGGCTCTATCTGATGGACCTGGAAACGTATGAGTTGCGCCTACTGTCGGAAAACGCATTCTACAACACGCATACCGGCGCCTTCCCCGTCTGGCATCCGACCAAGTGTGAGGTCTTCTTCTATACCGCGCCTGAGGAAGTCAGTGTGGTTGACGCAGAGTGGTCGCGACTGGGCAGCTGCGGTGGCAAAATACTGCGGAAAATGGAAGGGGGAATCCGCCAGGTCAGCCCTGACGGTGAGCTCCTGAGCTACACGACCAACGACATACGTACCGACCTGCCCAGAGGCGTCTATACTATGCGTTCCGACGCGGGAGCATCCTCGCCGAATGGTGCCAACCTTAAGCTAATTGCCTCCACCGAAGACCTATACAACTTGACGCCCAACAACTGTCTCTTCCACGTCGACCAGATGACCGTGGGCAACACCAAGTGGACGCCCGACGCCCAACACATGCTCGTGGCCATGTGGGTCCAGTTGTCACCCGACGACCTCTCGCCTTGGAAAAGCCCGTTCCGCCGCAGCATCTACATAGTCAGCCGCGACGGCAGCGAGCGCCGCTGGTTGACTTTCTTCGGGCATCACCACAGCTGGACGGCTAACGGTACGAAGGTGCTTTACTCCGGCTATCGTATCCACACCGATGAGGGACAGCAGGACGAGCCGCGGCTCTACATGATCGATTTCGATGGAAAGAGAAACGAAGTCGTCATCGACCATCCCCTGGGCGGTCATCCCATCGCCAGCCCCGACGGCAGCAAAATAACGACCTGGGACAGGGAGGGGGTAGTCCTAGTGGATTTGCAGGCACAAACCGTCGACCACATAGCGGCATTTGGCCCCCACTGCGACCACAATTCCCACCGCGGCACCCATCCCCACTGCCTCTGGAGCCTGGACGGCGATCACATCCTCTACAATTCGGCCCAGTCCGGCCGCAGCCACCTTTATCGCGTTGCCGCACAATAGCCCTGGAGATACTTTGGCCCTACCCTAGCTGCGTCGCCGCCCGACCGGAGAGTCATCAATGAAGATCCAGAAGATTACGCCTTTTCTTGTAGACAGATTCCTGCTGGTACGCGTCTACACCGACGAGGGCCTTGTCGGCAACGGTGAGGCCGGCCTGTGGGCGCATCATGGCATGGTACACCGCGCCATCCTCGAGCTCAGTGATTACTTCATAGGTAAAGACGCTTCTCGCATTGAACACCATTACCAGACAGTCAGCCGTGACGCTCACTTCATGGGCGCGGCGCTCAGTGCCGCACTCAGCGCAATCGACATCGCTCTCTGGGACATCGCCGGCCAGGCCGTCGGTCAGCCCGTTCATCAGCTGCTCGGCGGACGCCTGCGCGACAAAATTAAGGTTTTCGCTAACGTCCAGGGCGCCACCGTCCCGGAATGTGCCGCCAGCGCTCAACAGCAAGTTGGGAACGGGTATCTCTCCTTACGAATGTCGCCCTTTCTACCCGGCTTTGAACGGAAGACCGCCTCTCAAGTCATCGGCGACGCCGTTGCCATTGTCGGCGCAGTGCGCGACGCCGTCGGATTCAACATCGACCTGGGCCTGGAGATTCACCGCAACCTGCGTCCAGAGGAAGCGGTCGTCCTCGCCCGTGAACTGCTGCCCTTCCGAATCCTCTATTACGAAGACCCGCTCGCCCCCGAAAGTCTGGAGGCTATGGATTACATCGCGAAGACCGTCCCGCTGCCCATGGCAACCGGCGAACGGTTCTACAATATCTTTCAGTTCAAAGACCTTATAGATCGCAAGATCGTGAGTCTTATCAGGCCGGACCTTTCGCTGGCTGGGGGCTTTACGCAGGTCAAGAAAATAGCGGCCTTAGCCGAGTCCGCCTTCGTCGGCATCTTTCCCCACCTGATGGGCAGCCCCGTCAACATCGCTGCCTTCTGTCAACTCGACGCAGCCATTCCCAACTATGTGCTAATGGAAAGCCATCCCTCCGCAGATGCCTTCAATGAAATAGTTGACCACCCGGTTGAACGACAAGGAGGATACCTGGTCGTTTCCGACCGCCCGGGAATAGGACTTGAAATCGATGAGAGCAATCTCGACCGTTTCCCCTATCAGCCTAAAAGGATTGTCGGAAACTTTCACGCCGACGGTTCGGTCGCCCACTAGGCAATAACGCTTCAGGAACCTGCCATATGACCACATCGCGCACGGGTGGAGAGGCGCTAGTCCACTCTCTTCTTTCACACGGCATCGATACCATCTTTGGCCTGCCCGGTGTTCAAAACGATTACTTCTATACCGCCGTTTACGATGCCCGCGACCGGATGCGTGTCATCCACACACGGCACGAGCAGGGCGCCGCCTACATGGCCCTCGGTTTCGCGCTCGCTACGGGCAAGACCGGAGTCTATGTTGTTGTGCCCGGCCCAGGTTTCCTCAACTCCACTGCAGCCCTCGCCACAGCCTACGCCACCAACGCGCCCGTGCTCTGCCTCACCGGCCAACTTCATAGCGACCACATCGGCCGCGGCTTCGGAATGCTGCACGAAATCCCTGATCAGCTGGGAACTCTTAAGTCGCTCACCAAATGGGCACGGCGTATCGATGCGCCTGCAGATGTACCTCGCCTGCTCGCAGAGGCGCTCAACGAAATGCACTCTGACCGGACTCGGCCTGCCGGCCTTGAAATTCCCCTGAACGTTTTTTCGCGGAAGGCCAACTTCGAAGACGAGCGTTTCCTCCTGTCTTCGCGACGTCCCGCGCTTACAAAAGACGCGGTGGAAAAGGCGGCCAACCTTCTCAACGAAGCCCAGAGTCCGGCCATATTCATTGGCGGCGGCGCGGTTGACGCCGCTGATGAAATCCGCTCACTGGCAGAACTACTGCAAGCGCCAGTTGTCGCCAGCGCCTCCGGACGAGGGATCCTGTCAAGTCGCCATCCATTCAGTCATTCATACGGCCCTGGTCGGCGACTGTGGGAGCAGGCCGATGTTGTGATCTCCATCGGCACCCGCCTCTCCACTCCCCTGATGCGATGGGGCAAACCGGATACCCTGCACACGATTCGCGTAGACATCGACCCTGAGGAGCACATTCGCCATGAACCGCCTGACGTCTCTCTTGTAGCTGACTGCAGGGAGGCTTTGCAGGCCCTGTTGCCCGTCCTCGCAAATAGCGGCCGCGATCGGCCCTCCCGTCGCATCGAAATGTTAGCGCTACAGGACGAGATGGATGCAATATACGAGTCTATTCAACCCCAGATGGGGTTTGTCCGCGCCATCCGCGAGGCCCTACCCGATGACGGCATCTATGTTGAGGACATAACCCAGGTCGGCTATGTCAGCCGCGAAGCGATGCCGGTCTACCAGCCGCGAACCTACCTCACCTCCAATTATCAGGTTACCCTTGGCTGGAGTTTCCCGGCCGCGCTCGGCGCCAAGGTGGCCGCGCCCGACCGCCCCGTTCTCTGCGTCACTGGGGACGGCGGATTTCTTTTCGCAGCTACCGAGCTGGCGACGGCCGTACAACATGGAATCAATACTGTAACGGTCGTTTTCAATGACGGGGCTTACGGAAATGTGCTGCGCATGCAGAAACAGAACTATGGCGGACGCGTCGTTGCCAGCGAACTGCACAATCCCGACTTCGTTACTTTCGCAGAATCCTTCGGTGCACGCGGAATCCGAGTGCACTCGCCGTCAGAGCTACAAGAAGCGTTGGTTGGCGCCTTCGCCGCTAACGCACCGGTCCTTATCGAAGTGCCCGTGGACGAGATGCCCGCGCCTTGGGAGAAAATGTCAGCGCCAACCGGACGAAGGCAAAGCGAATGAACGTGGCCGAATACACCGGGGCCTGTCCCGTTGGATATTCATTTTCCAATAGATTGAGCCAACGGCACGTGGAGGAACGGCATTCTACATGCAAAGTGCCTGCCACTGCATTGGAGCCCGAAAGTGGCTGCCGTGATGGGCAAAGGCAGGTGGATCCATCCGGATTCCGGTTAGGCCGCCGTGCCGTCCTTCAGGCTGCTGTAGCCTTAGACACATGAAAGAAGCCCCTCCCCCTTCACTAAGTCTGGTGGGAAGTGGAAGTCCGAATTCGATTAACGAAGAGTGTGTTAGTTTCCCTGTGAGGTTTCCTGCACTGGTCGGAACGCCGCATCGCTGTCTGCCAGCTCCCGGGCGGTCGTTGTACCTGTTGCGCCGGCCCGATTCCTGGAGTTGCTTCGCCCCTCTCCCGACGAACTCTCCTCCTCAATCTGGCTTTCTCCGCAGTTCACGCAAATGTCCCACTCGTGACGCATCGCTTTACCGCAGTTCGAGCAGGCATAGCGCAGTTGACTATGACAGTTTGAGCAGAAGTTCCAGCTTTCCTGCACGGGTATTCCACATCTGTAGCAGGAAAGCGTTGACTCCAGTTCCCTGAGAAGAGACTCCTCTTCCAATGCGCGGTCGAAGACATCGGCCAACGTCTCTCTTGGTCGGACCATCATGTAGAGTACGAGGCCCACAAGCGGGAATACCAATACCAGAAGACTTGCAAGTCCGATCGCCAGCCAGTCTCTTGTCCGGCTGCGAATGTCATTGAACGTCCAGATCCCCATCGCCATCCAGAAGGCAAAGAGGAACGCACCTAAGAGAGCGACGAAAATACCTATGAGAGTTGCAATGGTGTTGGACAGTTCCGCCAGCATTCAATTCTCCACCAGGGTTCAGGCAAGACTTGGACCCGCACAAGATAAGGGCATTGACCCGGAATGCACTTGAAATGAGCGTTCGACGATTATAGCCCACTCGCGACAATTGCCCAAAAGAGTCAGGATCAAGCGTTCGGGCATTCCGTGGCCGCCTTGCTGCCGCATGAAACAGATTTGAGAGGTATCGCAACTCATCTCCTTTTCGATTGAGACAGACCGGCAAGCCCAAATTGGTGGATCGCTGTCCCGGACTGGTCACAACACAGCAATATAAGCCGAGCCCGGTGGAGGATGAGAAGGCGCTGACCGAGGAGATCGTGGCGCTGGCCGGTCAGTTCGGAAGGTACGGTTGCCGTATAATCACCGCCCTTCTGAGGCATCGTGGCTGGCATGTGAACCACAAGCGTGCGGAGAAGATATGGCGACGTGAAGGGCTGAAGGTGCCTGTGAAGCAGCCCAAGAGAGGCCGTCTGTGGTCCGATGACGGCTCGTGCGTGCGTCTGCGGCCTGCGTGGAAGGACCATGTGTGGGCCTGTGACTTCGTGCACCTGAGGCTCTATGATGGCAAAGAAGTGCGGCTGCTGACCGTCATTGACGAATACAGCAGCGAGTGTCTTGCGATCCGCCCTGCCCACAGCATACGGTCTGCCGGTGTGATGGAGGTGCTGGCCGGGTTAATGGTGTTCAGAGGCGTGCCCGACCATATTCGGTCGGACAACGGGCCGGAGTTTACGTCCCGGGCTGTGCGTGAGTGGCTTGGACGGGTGGGAGCCAGGACGCTCTATATCGAGCCTGGGTCGCCGTGGGAGAACGGGTGCGAGTTTCAACGGGAAGTTAAGGGACGAACTGCTGGACAGGGAGGTCTTCTATACGTTGCTGGAGGTGCGTGTGCTGATGGAGCGCTACAGGCGGACTTACAACCAGGTCAGGCCTCACAGCTCGCTGGGCTACCGGCCGTCGGCGCCTGAGGCCCTCTTGCCTGCCGACCCTGTCCCCGTGCTTGCCGGACTAACATAGCGGGTAGTACAAACATCGGGGGCAGGTCAACTCTGCGTACCTAACATGAGAGTCAAATGGAGGCACAGTCACCCCGTCGCTTTTGCCTAGGGTAGCGGCTTCATATTCATAATCCTTCTCTAAGACGTCCAAACACGACTTCACTTCGGGAAGCAGACTATGAAATCTGCGAGGCTTTGAACCGACAAGCGCTGGACGAAAAAACCGGTCGGCAACCCTCACAAGAGCCGGAACAACCACAAATACAACGACTCCGGTCATTCCACATGCTGCCGCTGCAAACAGCAAGAACCGCAGTGTCGCCGAATTCAATGGCCCCACTTCAAAAAGTGAGGAAAAAACAGACAACACAAACTGCTCTACGATAGGTTCCAAGATAACACCCGATGCCAGTGAAATAATCGATTTCCAATTAGTTTGGAAAAACCCTTTCAACCTCGACCAACTCATATCAGCTACTCCCTTACTGCATTTCGCAGCCATCAGGAGCGCCCACACCACCGGCGGATTCACACAGAACCCTAATTGACAAACACCTTTGTCTGCCACTATATTGACAACGCCACGCCCGCTAACGCGGCCGGTTCATTTATAGAGCGCTAAACACTGGCGGTGTGGGCGCTCTTTTTCTTTGGTGCCCAGTCTACTCAATGAAGCCTGCTCGTGTAAAGTTAAAAGGGACTTTCAGCCGCACCGGGAGCCGTTAGGAGAGCTACCTGCACGCCCTTCCCGCTTCCTCTCCTCGCGTATAGCTTTTGACCATGCCAGCAGCTTCCAGTGCCCTTGTGCCATGATCTCATGCGTAGGCGCACAGGCAAAGGCCATGGGCCTTGACGTCTCACCCGCCCGCTGTGACCAGAGTAATTTGACCCCAGATCAGCGGCAGCGGCGGCCGCCTTGATGCGCCGTGAGATCGCAGACGGAGAAAGCCCGAAGATCGACGCCGACCCCTTGACCCCAACTGACCGGATCGTGATCAACGACCGCAGCCGTCGGTGTCAAATAGACGGTCCGGGAGCCCGTATCCTGCGATCATTGTGCAAAGGTGTTTCCCACTTGAAACAGGTAGGAGTACGCAGTCACCTTATTCGAATCGGCGCCTTGCGAGGCCAGAATATCCGAACCCAGCCCTAACGCAGAGAAAACCGTTCCAAGTGGGTCACCTGAAGCAGCCGACCAAGCGGCGCCTGCAAGCCCGAAGGACCACGACGGAAGGTTTCTTTTCAGCTCCCTGCGAGTCGAGCGTTGGAGATCGTGGGCCGCGTCGGCGATTTCCTGGCGTCGCTGTAGTAGATGGGCTTCTCGCTCTTGAGGGAGGCTAAAGTCGGCAAGCTCAGCCATGAATCCCCGCAGGTCTCGCATATAGGCTCGGTGTGAAGCCCGATGTTCGGCCCGGAATTGCAGGAGTTCATCAAGGGGAACCAGGTCCATGTTGAAACTGACGGGTTCAAGGTCGAAAGCGATTACACTGCCGCGCGACGGCATTCGTTCTCTCGAAAGAGTGTCGATAAGGTCCCGGAGCGCGCGCGTGTCATGGGTTGTTGGGTGCACGAATAGGTTCTGCGAGTTCCCCGCCGAACGCGCCAGTTGCGCGAGGACGACGAGGATGGTGGTGCGTACTACTGGGTGAAGCGGTATCGACACGCCATCCTCGCTGGGCCTTGCAAGTCCCTTTGCCTGGAGTTCCGATACCAGCGACTTAGCCAGGTCAACGTTAGCCCCATAGCCTATTTGGGACTGAGACAACTCATGGAAATATTGCTTTTCGGGAAGATCCTCGAATACTCCGTTGGCAAGTAAATCGCTAACGATTTCAGCCAGGCTCTTCGCCATTTCCTCGTCTACCCACGTGTTCGGTTCGAGAACTTCGAGGAGACCCTGGTCTTCAAGCGGTTCGGCCAAAACGGGATCCGCTGCATGGTGTCGACCATACATATAGTCCGGAAGCAGAATCGAGACCCTATCGAAGAACAAAAGCAGTGACTTCACCCACCCGCTTTCATCCATGCCCCAATAGGGGTTGGGATAATAGTATGCGACATCAAGACGTTCACTCATTTCATTCACCTATAGCTGTTATTAGGACCTTTGAGCTAGGGTGGCCCTGGGAGCACCAAAACTATTGTGGGGGAATCTCCTGTAGAGTACTCATCTCCATAGACAAAATTACCTCAGGATACATCAGCCCGCGCTGTTTCATCATTTCATCTAGAACTTGGCTAAGGTTTAGGGGGATTGCTTGCCCTGCCACATCCCTAAATGCATTGACTAACCTTTGGCCGAGTTTTTCGAACTGCTCTAATTCGACGACCTTCATGTCTGGTGAGGGACTCGCCTGTTCCGAAGCAGGCAACAAAGGTCCGACGAAAACTGGAATAATCTCCGAAACATCATAGCGGTCTTTTACCCATTGCACGTGGTTATGCAACTGACCAACGTAGTCCTTTTTGTATGGAGAGGCTGACTGCTTGTCAGTTTTTGCTTCCATGCAGACGGCGTATCCGTTCTCTCCGATCCAAAGAACGTCAGGTCCCATTCCCAGTTCCTTGTCGGGACGTGTGGATTCGAGGCCGAGGTATTGTCCGAGACAACGTAATGCTTCTTCCGTCTGAGGTACGGAACCGCTCCCCTTGAGTGCTGTTAGGTTCCTGATCAGCATCTTGGGAATCTCTACGGCCGAGGGAGATGATTGACCCACTCGCATCTGCTGTTGGACGTTAACGACCTGTTCAGATACGGCTGCAGTTCCAATGGTTGGGTCTAGTCTTGGGCGCGGCACATTACGTTGGTCAGCGTGGGCCTTCCTGTATTGTTCATTGGCGATTTCCGTATCTCCAGTCATCTCGAGGGCAAAGCCCAGCCACAGCGTCAGCCATGCGCCCGTGGATTGGCTAATCTCGAAGGCAGCATCAAGCGCATTCTGCAGAATCGACACGGCGCGTTGAAAGTCCCTACGCCATAAGGCTTCTCCAAACATCGCTTCTGCAAGGGCAACTGACTTGACCTTTTCAGTATCGAACTCGCCCGGATCTGACTCGGACACATCTCCCCTCATTCTGTCGTTATAGAACTCAATCCACGTCGCATCACGCAATAGACACGCATCAGGTGCTGTAATGAGGGCTGTCGGATTCTCCACGTGCTTCGATAGATTCTCCCCAATCTCAATTTGTCTTCGTATGAATGTGGGTAGCAAAAAACGGTTACGCGGTAGCTGAATCCACTCCACCAATTTCCGTCCTGTAAGAATAACGACGCCGTGGTCACTCATACCTCTTGAGATACGCCCAAAACTCTGGACGATTCTCGAAGCCACTGTGCTGCGAAAACTGTTTTGCATATTCAACCATTCCCACTGGAACCGCTCCAAAGGGCCTAATCCGGTCGGCAGGTCGTCTATAACCAGTACTCGGCAAGTATCCCCAGGCAGGTCTATCCCATCGTAACGAGCAGCCAGGATCATCTTCTCGGGTGCAGCTGCCTCCCGGAATGCGCTAACTGCTTCTGGCACGTTTGTGCGGGATGGAGGCGCGGCAATTGGACTCCACTTCCCGCTCCGAAGGTATGTTGGCACCAATATCAATGCCTTCTTGTCTTTTATGATATCTATGGCGGAATCTACGTCATCATCCACATTCGCATTAAGCGATGGGACAAGAATCATTCTTTCGCACTCACCGACTGTGGTTGAAGGGGAAACAAAGTGCTTAGGCTCGCGGCCGAATGCCCGAACAAAGGCATCTGGTGCACTTAGCGTCGCTGACAAGTAGACACGCCTGACGTCTGGACTGAAATATGGCAGCGTAGAAACGGGGACGGTAGAAGGTGTAAGGGTTACTTCAGAACTGGAAATCAACAAACAGCAAAGGTCTTCGTGATCTCTAATGTGCTCCCAAGAAAACATTGTCTCGACGTGTTGGCCTAGGTTAGCCCCAAGCAGGATACGACGCAGTTCCTCAAGATTGCGCCGTACTTCGAAGGGAGGTACCCAAAATAGGTACGAGGATCTCCCTTCCGTAGCTTCTGTATAGCTCGTTGCTGGGCCAAAAGACTGGTGGTACGGTTGAAATAGCGCTGCTATCTGCGAATATGCTTCCTCCATGTCACGACGGGCGATGTTCAGGGAGAACTGATCTCGCAGTATATGTTCGGCCGCATGGGCATCGTCGAATATAACAGCGGATATGTCATCTGATGCAAACCGAGTCTTGCCGTTGAACAGCGCTTGATATGTGGTCACACATGGCGCTTCGGCCCGCTGGTACTGGCCATCGGGTGAAAATTCGCGACTATAGTAAGTCGTGACTGGCAACCCATAACCCCTGGCTTTGTCAGCAGTCTGCTCGACAAGTTGGATTGAACTACAGGCGTAAACGACCTGACGCTGTGTCTCATGCACCAGAGACTGGGCAATAAGTAAGCCCACCAGAGTTTTCCCCGCTCCTGTATTCAACACGACTGCGACATCTTTGTCGTCCCTGTGTTCGTGCCATTCGCGTAAAGCATCGCCTTGGGCCAACCAAAGATCATTTATACTCTTGTCGGTGACGGCAGACGCCTGAAAAATATCTATGGGATGGATAGGTTTTGTTTGCCGGCTATGCGTTGGGATTTTGGAAAAATCGATGTTAAAACTCATTCCTGCCACACACCTTTCCGCGTTCGCTTATCAATCTAATGGCTTTACTACTTTGGATTCGTCTAGGTCAACCAGCTGTGGAGCCCTCGCCCCCGTGCTCTCCAAGAATGCCGATCACCCTTTCGCCTGCCGCTCGCAGTGGTACTTTTTGCGCATGTACTCATTCTGATAGTGAGTAGCTCGCTTGACCATCTTGCCATTTTTCCAACTGTAGATAATGGTTTTTGTCAGTTGGCAACGCTGACAAGTCCTGGCTATGGAGACAGTATCGTTCTGCTCGCTAATACCGGCATCACTCCAGTTGTGTTCGCTACTCCAATCGTGTTCGCTCATTTTTCTCCTCCTCGTTTTTCCGCCCGCGGCACCGCTTGGAACGCGGTCAACGCGGGAGAATCGTTGCCTGCATGAATTGCCGAACTTTTCAAACCAATCAGAATTTGGCGCATCATTCAAAATCGATTACGATACCAATCGTACAACAATACGGCCACGTGTTGCAAATTTGAAAAAGCACTGAAATGTGATAGGGTTCAATTATGCATACAGTGAAGGAGCTGGCCAACGTATTTCAGGGCATTGCCCGTGCCGGGCACGGTGTTGGAGCACGTAGCGGAGAATGGATGTTGCGGATCGTTGAGAGCGGCGACGTGCGCGACGACGGCTGGCTGGACCTCACCGGCCTCAACGAGATTGGGCTCATTCAGGACGTCCGTATTGAACGCCACCTGCTGCGGCCCTTCGACCTGCTGGTGACGGCGCGTACAGCGTCCACCCAGGTTGCCCTCGTACCGCCGGAGGTATCGAGGACGGTCGCGGGCGTGACGCTGCTGGTGGTACGGGCGAAACAACCGGAATTCGGTATGGGACACTGGCTTTGGTACTGCCTCACTTCATCCCTTGGCCGGACGCAGATCGCCAAGCAGATGACGACGAGTGCCACTCTCAAGTCACTCTCGGCCAAGAACTTGGGAGAGGTCAAAGTGCCCGTGCCGTCGCCGCGTGACCTTGATGCGGCGGCCCGACTCGTGGAAGCGTCGGAAGAAGCGTATGAATCAACGATTGAAGCCGCACGGCTGCGCCGAGAGGTACTCCGTGACGCGGTGATACATGAATTAGCACACGGGGACGCATCTGCAACTTTGGAGAGAAGCTTATGACGCTAAGCAGACAAGAGTTGGAATCGAAGCTATGGCAGGCTGCCGACGTCTTGCGCGGTCAGATCGACGCCGCCGACTACAAGAACTACATTTTTTCCATTCTCTTCCTGAAACGTCTCTCCGACCGGTTCGGCGAAGAGGTCGAGAACGCCGTTGCCGATGGCGTTGCCCGCGACGTGGCCCTCACCGATCGTGACGAACACGAGTTCTTCGTCCCGGAGTCAGCTCGTTGGAAGGCCATTGCCTCCTCTTCCATGAATCTGGGCGAGGCTCTAAACGTGGCCAGCCACGCCATCGAGGATGCCAACACCCCCAGATTGGACGGCGTGTTGGCCGCCACCAACTGGAATGACGAATCGAAGCTGGGGAGTCCTGCCAACCGCGAGCGCATCATCCGCAGCCTGCTGAACCACTTCGGCGACCTGGACCTGCGCGACGAGAACCTGCGAGAGGACGCAGCGGGCGGAGGCAATGTTCTGGGCGACGCCTACGAGTACTTGATCAACCAGTTCGCCGATGACGCCGGCAAGAAGGGCGGCGAGTTCTACACGCCCCGCCCCGTCGTCCGGCTCATCATCGAGTTGCTCCAACCCCGCGAGGGGATGCGCATCTGCGACCCGACGGCGGGCTCCGGAGGTATGCTCATCTATGCGGCGCAGTACGTGCGGGAACAGGGCGGAGACCTCCGCAATCTCGCGCTCCACGGCCAGGAACGCAACCTGGGAACGCTGGCCATCGGCAAGCTCAACCTGCTGCTCCATGGTCTGCGTGCCAGCCGGCTGGAGGCAGGTGACGTGATAGCCGAGCCGGGCCTCATGGACCAGTCGGGACGACTCCTTTCCTACGACCGCGTCATCGCCAATCCGCCCTTCAGCCTCAAGAACTGGGGCCACGACTTCGCGCCCAACGACCCGCACCATCGCTTTGACCGCTACGGCGCCATTCCTCCCAAGACGCGGGGCGACCTCGCTTTCCTGCTGCACATGCTGGCGGTGACCAACGTCCAAGGTATGGTAGGGGTCGTGATGCCCCACGGCATCCTGTTCCGAGGCGGCGCGGAAGGAAAGATACGCAAGGGGATCGTAGAGGCCGACCTGTTCGAGGCGGTCATCGGCCTGCCTCCCAATCTCTTCTCAGGGGCCAGCATTCCTGTGGCTGTATGCCTGCTGAACAAGGCTAAACCGGCAGAGAGACGGGACAAGTTGCTGTTCGTGGACGCCGCCCAGGAGGGCTGTTTCCGGCAGGGTAAGGCTCGCAACTATCTCGACCGGGAGCACATCGACAAGATAGTTGAGACGTACAGAACCTTCAGAGATGTGGACCGTTTCGCCCATGTCGCGGACTTGGAAGAGATACGGGACAACAACTTCAACCTGAACATCAGCCGTTACGTGGACACGACTGAACCTGTGGAAGTGATGAGCGTCGATAATGCACTGGCTCAGCTTCGTGAAGCGGAGCAGCGGCGGGAAGAGGCGGTTGCAAGGATGGACTCGTTGCTCGCGGAGATGGGCTACGTCCGATAGGTGGCGATGAAGAGATGCCAACGCTATTGAGAGAGGGGCCGTTTCGATTTTTCTTCTACCTCGGTGACCGGGGAGAGCCTCCCCACGTGCACGTGCAGCGCGACAACCACATCGCCAAGTTCTGGCTGAACCCCGTAACGCTGGAGCGCAGCGGGGGCTTGAGCCGCTCGGACTTGCGCCGGGTAGAGCGCATCATAGAGGAAAACCAAGCTTCGTTCCTAGGAGAGTGGAATGTACGTTTCAACGACTGAGGTCAGTGTGCCGGAGGCCATGACTATTGCGGTGACCGAGGATACCCTTACCGCCGAGTTGTCGGACGGACGGACCATTGCGGTCCCCTTGGCCTGGTATCCCCGACTGGTGCACGCAACGCCAGAGGAGAGGAGCAACTGGGAGTTGATTGGCGGTGGGCAAGGGATTCACTGGCCGGACCTGGACGAGGACATCAGCGTAGAGGGCCTGCTCGCAGGTCGAAAGTCGGGGGAAAGCCACAGGTCCTTCCGGCAATGGCTTGCGGCGAAGCGTGGGGGACGCGGGCTTACGTTGCTTGAGCTCACTGCCTACGAGGAGGAGCAAAAGAAACGATTACCTGCACAAGACTAATCGCGTTACAGGCGGGTTGATTGACGCGCTGAGAGCGATTCTAAGTGAACCCAGTGGATGGATAGCAGACGGCAAATTCCCAGGAATGGGGAATAATAGGAAAGTGTTTTTGGTGCCAGAAAGTAAATCGAGGCGACACTTCTCGATGGCAAAGTGATTCCCTAATGAGGCCAGGAACTTCCACACCCTTTCCGTCTAGAAACATAGAGCGCTAACCAACAATGGCTGAAATGCAAGGAACCGTCTACGGCCCGTTCTCATCCGATTTCCAGGAAGATCTACTTCGCGACATCTGCGTGAATGACCGTGGAGTTCAGACTGGCCCGTTCGGAAGCCAACTTCATCAGAGGGACTACGTGCCAATAGGAACGCCTATCGTTTCAGTGGAGCATCTCGGAGACAACCGAATCCTCCATGATGACGTTCCTAGAGTTTCGGATTCTGACCGAGATCGGCTAAAGAGGTATGAACTTAAGCAAGGAGATATTGTATTCAGCCGCGTTGGCTCTGTTGATCGCCGGGCTTTAGTAAGGGAAGCAGAGGATGGATGGCTGTTTTCGGGACGCTGTTTACGGGTAAGGGCAGATGCCGACAAGATTGATCCCGCTTTCCTGTCCTACTTCTTCGGTCTCGAAACATTCAAGAAATATATTAGGGCCATCGCTGTTGGGGCAACGATGCCTTCGTTGAATACTCGTTTGCTCAGCGACGTTTCTGTTTTCTACCCTCCTTTAGCGGAACAGCGGGCCATCGCCGCCGTGCTGGACTCCATTGACGGCGCCATCGAACGCACCGAGACGGTTATCGCCGCCAACGAGCAGGTGCGCGACTCCCTGCTCCACGAACTTCTCACTTGCGGCGTCCCCGGCTGGCACACGGAATGGAAGGAAGCGCCGGGGGTCGGGACCATTCCGGCGGACTGGAATGTAGTGCGGTTGGGGGATGTGGCGGAGATAGCTTTCAGTAGCGTCGATAAGAAAACCGTGGACGGCGAAGTTCCAATTGAACTCTGCAACTACACGGATGTCTTCTACAATCGCAGAATCCGACCTGGAATGGGCCTTATGAGCGCGACTGCTAGCCCGGTTGAATGTGACCGATGGGCCTTAAGGAAGGGGGATGTTCTCTTTACTAAGGACTCGGAATCGCCAGACGAAATCGGTATTCCGGCCTACGTGACGGCGGATATGCCAAGAGTCCTGTGTGGCTATCACTTGGGATTGGCGCGACCGAGTGACGAACTAACCGACGGCGCGTACCTCGCTGAGTTGCTGAGATCCCCACGGACGGCAAGGCAGTTTGCTCGCATTGCCAACGGAATCACTCGCTTTGGCCTGACGCTAGGTGCTACAAACTCCCTCACCATCCCACTTCCTCCGTTGCTAGAGCAGCAGACCATCGCCACTCTGCTGGACAGCGTCGACGATGCCACAGATCGGGCGCGTAGGGAGCGAGACGCGCTACAAACGATGAAAGGATCCGTGGCCGACGCGCTGCTGACAGGCCGGATGCGGGTATCCTCAAGGACAGACAAGCACTGATCTGGAGGGCGGTTGATGAAACTGGTTTCTATTCGAGTCCAAAATTACAAATGCATTGACGACTCTGAGGAGTTCTCTATCCGTGACCTCACATGTCTCGCAGGTAAGAATGAGTCTGGTAAGACAGCTTTGTTGCAGGCTCTCCGCCGCCTCAATCCCGTTGAGGACTCAGAGAGGCAGTTCAATAGCCTAATGGAATACCCACGACGGCGTCTCCACGAGGCTGATGGAGATGACCCGTCTGCGAGGGCCGTGCTCACTACGAATTGGGAACTCTCTGAAGACGACCTCGCGGCCGTCGCTCGCCTAGTAGGGCCATCCGCCATTACAAATCCGATCGTGACAATCAGTCGAGGGTACGAAAACCAAACTATATGGCGCATCAACTTGGACACCACACAGACTATTCCCTTCCTCACTTCTCAGATTGCGAACCTTACCGAAAAAGCCAAGGAACGTATCCTCGCATGCTCTAGTCTTGCAGACCTACGTTCCTATCTAACATCCAGGCAGAAACCGACACACGGAGAGGCTCGCCTTCTGGAGTACATTGAGCAACACTTCCCCAACGACGATCCACGAAGAGTAGTCCAGTCGCTGCTACAGGGTAGACTTCCTCGTTTCCTATATTTCCCTACATATGGAACCCTTCCGGGCAGGGTTCCAGTAGAGCACATCTCGGAGAAGGTAGAATACGAAGCCGACTTAGCTGAAGGCGAAGAATATTTCCTTGCGCTCTTGAATCTCGCGGGTACTGACGTCAAGGAATTGCAGGAGGCAGGATATTTTGAGGAACTTAAGGCTCGATTGGAAGGCGTTTCGAACCGCCTAAGCGACGAGATTTTCCGGTACTGGACTCAGAATCGAGACCTTGCAGTTGAGTTCAGCTATGACGAAGCAAGACCACAGGACCCCTCTCCATATGATCAAGGTCACGTCTTTAGCTTGCGTGTGAGGAATCAACGACATCGTGTCACAGTTGGCTTTGATGAACGGAGTGCTGGCTTCGTGTGGTTTTTCTCATTTCTGGTCTGGTTCTCTCAGACGGAGCAGAGTTATGGTGACAAGTTGATCATCTTGCTGGACGAGCCAGGGCTGAATCTCCACGGGAAGGCACAAGGAGACCTACTCCGATACATCAAGGAAAAGCTGTTGCCTAATTATCAGGTTCTGTATACAACGCACTCTCCCTTCATGATCGACACTGACAACATTCTCAGCGTCCGTACTGTCGAGGATGTGGCGATCAATGGGGAATCAGTAGGTACGAAAGTTGGAGACAGAGTCCTTAGTGCTGATGCCGACACGCTCTTCCCTCTACGTGCGGCGCTCGGATACGATATTACCCAGTCATTGTTCATCGGCGAGCACTGCTTGCTCGTAGAGGGTCCCTCAGACATGCTCTTCCTGAGATGGTTCTCACGCCAGCTTATCGCAAGAGGACGTGTCGGCCTCGATTCCCGCTGGACGGTCACTCCAGTGGGAGGAATCGACAAAGTCGCCAGCTTCAATGCATTGTTCGCTGGTAATCAACTTCATGTCGCTGTCTTTACCGATTTTCACACCGGAGACAAGCGCAAGGTTCGGGCATTGGAGGAATCTGGTCTCCTCGAAGCTGGTCACCTTTTTACAGCCAGTAAAATTACGGAGCAGGAAGAGGCTGACGTTGAAGATATGCTCGGCAGGGACTTATATACCCATCTTGTGAACAAATGTTACGGTCTTGAAGGAGAGAAGCAACTTCCTTCTACGCAGCCTGATAATCCTCCTAGGCCTGTACTTGAGGAAGTCAAGCAGCACTTCCGATCTGTAGCTATTGACGGACCAGAATTTGATCATTTGTCACCTGCGGTATATCTCGTAGAACACGAAAGTTTTTTCAGTGATGTCGAAGCGATTGAGCCCGCACTCGATCTATTCCAAAAGCTATTCGATAGTGTCAATGCTCTATTGCCGCCGCAAGGTTAGCCGATAACGCCAAACACGCACGTGCAGATTGATCTCCCCCGCCAAGCTGAATGAAGGCAAGAAGGCTAAAAACAACTGTTTGCTGGAGCCATGACGGGTATTAGGAATCCACGCGCCCATGAACATGAGCTAAGACATGACCCCACGGTCTCCCTGGATATATTTGCCTTTGCCAATCACCTTATGAACAAACTGGATGCTGCCACAAGGAACGAGACGGAATCTAGCGAGCCTGCACCATGACTATCCCGTCCAAGCTGAATGAGTACAACCATGCCGAGGACCCGGCTCGTCGCCTACTGGAGCGACTAGGATGGACGTACGTACCACGCGAGACCCTTGCAGCGGAGCGTGGTGACGAAAGGGAGGTTCTGCTGAAAGGGCGTCTGAAGGCGGCTCTGATGCGTCTCAACGAATGGATGACCGAGGAGCAAGCGTACCGCGCCATCTTCGACCTGGAACACATTGACGCCACCGGCATGGCCCGCAACCAGGCGGTCCACGAATACCTCACCTACGGGATGCCCTTGACCGTGGACGGACTGCGGGGAAGAGATTCTCGCATCGTCCGCTTCTTCGACTTCGAGTACCCGGATGGCGGCCGTAACGAGTTCGTCGTCACAACCCAGTTTAGGGTTCGCCGTGGTAACGAGCGGGGCGGGCCAGAGGACGACGAGCGCATGGTCATCCCCGACCTGGTCCTGTTCGTCAACGGTATCCCATTAGTGGTGATGGAGGCCAAGTCGCCGTCGCTCATGGATGTTTGGAAGTCGCAGGCTGTGCGACAGCTTCGCCGTTACCAGGAGGCGGGACCGGAGTGGCAGGGGAGCGGCGCACCCGAACTCTTCTACTACAATCTGCTCTGCGTGGCCCACTGTGGGGCTGCCGCCGCCTACGCCGCCCTCGGCGCTTCCGAGAACGCCTACTTCGAGTGGAAATCGGTGCTGCCGTGTTCGGAGGATGAGATCCGTCAGCACTTCAGCGTCGAGCCACAGGGCCAGGCGCAACTCATCATCGGGTTGCTGTCTCCGGCGACCCTGCTGGAGATCCTGCGGGACTACGTGGTCTACGAGCCAGAGCGGGGACGGCTAGTCAAAAAGCTGCCGCGCTACCAGCAGTACCGCGCGGTCCGCGCTGCCTTGAAGCGATTGCTCGCTGGCCGTAAGCCGGAGGCCCGGGGTGGAGTTGTGTGGCACACCCAGGGGTCAGGCAAGTCGCTGACCATGCTGTGGCTTGCGACGAAGCTGCGCCGGGAGCCTCGTCTGGGCAATCCCACCATCGTCGTGGTCACCGACCGCACCCAACTGGACCGGCAGATCACCGGCACCTTCAAACGGTGCGGCTTTCCCGCGCCGGAACAGGCGTCCACCAGCCGGCATCTGCGTCGTCTACTTACTACCGGCACCGGCCGCACGGTTATGACCACTATCCAAAAGTTCGAGGAGGCGTTGACGGCTCCTGAGGGCGATCTTGATGTGCTCAACGCCTCGAAGGACGTCATAGTCATGGTGGACGAGGCCCACCGCACTCAGTACGGCATTCTCGGCGGGCGCTTGTCCAGGGCGCTACCCAACGCGGCCCTCATCGGGTTCACTGGAACACCCATAGAGAGGGACTACAAGCACAGCACCATTGGGCGCTTCGGCGCGCTCATCGACGTCTACACCATTCCACAGTCGGTAGCGGACGGCGCGACGGTGCCAATTTTCTATGAGGCCCGCCTGCCCGAACTTGCCGTCGAGGGGCCGGAGACATTGGACAGGCTGTACGAAGCCATGTTCGGCGACGATCCTCCTTCGATTCAGGCGCAAATTCGCCGACGCTATGCCAATAAAGAGACGGTGGCGGGCGCGGCGCGGCGCATCGAGATGATCGCCCTGGACATCGCCGAACACTTCAAGGAACGGGTGCGTCCCAACGGGTTCAAGGCCCAAGTTGTCGCGCCCAGCCGGGCTGCCGCCTTGCGCTACGCAGAGCGGTTGAGAGACTTTGGCCTTAGCGCCTATCCCATCATCACCACAGTCCCCAACGACGGACCGGAGTTCAAGGCGGCCCGCGAACTCGACCGGGAGCAGGTTGAAAGCGCATTCGTCGATCCGGAGGGGGAGCCGGAAGCGCTGGTCGTGGTGGACATGCTGTTGACGGGTTTCGACGCGCCCGTAGAGCAGGTGCTCTACTTGGACAAGGCGCTTCGGGAGCACGGGCTGCTCCAGGCCATTGCGAGGGTCAACCGTCGTTTCTCCCATCGCCGGGACGGAGTGGAGACCGAGAAGACCCACGGTCTGGTCGTGGACTACCACGGCGTATCCCGGGACCTTGAAGATGCCCTCTCCACCTTCGACCGGGTGGACGTGCAAGACACGATGCAGGAGATGGACGAGGAACCTGCGCCGGTCGTCGAGGCAGCGGCTGTCCAGGCGGAGTCACATTTCGGGGGCCGGGATCTCAGTGACACCTGGGCGTGCGTCAGCGTCTTCGCACCGGACGCCTCCACAGAGGGCAACTTCAAAGCTGACCTGTTCGAGCGGTTCAACGCTGACTATCGCCAATTCTCACGCCTCATGGACCGCTTTCTGCCCGACCCGCGCGCGCTGGACTACACGGGCCGGCTAGCGCGGCTTACGGAGATACGCGCCTACGCCCGCGCCCAGTTCCTTCGTGAGGACGCCGACGCAGACTGGACCGAGATCGGGGCTAAGGTGAAGAAGCTGGTGGACGAGCGCATCAGTGCCCAGGTACGCGAGATGATGCGGCCGGTATCCATCCTCGATCAAGACTTCGAACAGAAGATCGCCGCCCTTCCCCATGACGAGGCCCGGGCCTCGATCATGGAGCACGCGATCAGGGCGCAGATACACGAACGCCTGGCCGACAACCCTGCTTTCTTCGAAAAGCTCTCAGCACAGCTCGAGCGCATCATTCAAGACCTTCGCAATCGGTTGATCGACTCGGCAGAGGCGTGCCGCTACCTTGCCCTGCTGCGCCAGGAAGTTCGAAGCGAAGCCGACATCGCCGCAGAACGCGGTCTGTCCCCTGTCGCCTTTGCCATCTACGAACTGCTGGATGAACGGTCACAGGAGGCCGTCTCTCTCTCGCAGTTACGTGAGGAGAAAGCACAGTACCGAACATCTATCGATGAGAATACGAAGAGCGTTGCTCTGAAGGTCCAGGCAGTCGTCGACCGGCACTACACCGTTGTGGACTGGCAGTCGAACTTGGAGGTCCTGCGGGAGATGCGCCGGGACATCAAGCGTGTGCTCAGGCCCACGGGCGATTACACCGAAGTCCAGTTGGACGAACTGGCGAACCGGATCGTCGAAATGGCGCGCAGGAGGCGAGAGCGGTGAGCGAGCGGGGCAGTGTCCGCTTCGGCAACACGACCATCGGCTACGAGGTGCGCCGCAGCAAACGGCGCAGGAAGACGGTGCAGATCACGATGGACGGCGGCGGCGTGCAGGTTGCCGCACCCATGACAACGCCGGAGGACGAACTGCGTGCCATCGTGCGCAGCCGGGCGCCCTGGATACTCAGCCATGCATCAAGTGAGATGCTGGAGACCGCGCCGAAACGCTTCGTTAGCGGCGAGACGCTGCCATACCTGGGACGCAACGTCCGTATGATCGTCGATACTGGGGAGGGGCGCTTGCCGGAGGTCCGTTTCGACCACTGGCGGTTCCGGGTGGCTGTGCCTGAAGGTCTCGAAGGTGAGGAACGGCAACAGCGTATACGCCGCGCCATCGTCGGATGGTATCGGGGCCGGGCGGCCGAGCGGCTGCCGAACCTTGTTAAACGTTGGTGGCCTCGGCTCGGCCAGGGAGAACGGTCGCGGGTGCTCGTACGCGATCAACGCCAACGGTGGGGTAGTTGCGCGCCCGATGGCACGCTCCGCTTTAACTGGCGCGCCATGATGCTTCCTCCAGCGCTTATTGAGTATATCGTCGTCCACGAGTTGGCCCACCTGACCCATCGGAACCACTCGACGGACTTCTGGAGCTTGGTGGCTGAGGCTATGCCCGACGCTCAGCAGCGCCGCCAACGCCTTCGGGAAGCGGGGCGTACGCTTCCCTTGTGAAACAGCGGGCGACATTCCCTTACTGACACTTGTTGGCGGCGGGCGATATCCACCCCTTGCTACTCTTGGTGCATGGCCCTCTCAGACCGACAGATGCTGTACCACCTCAGCCGGATGCCGTTCATTGACCCTGCAGAGCTGACAGGCATCCTCGGCGAGCCGCACTCAACCGTCCAACGCAGGTTGACCGTGTTGCTAGACGACAGTATCGCGGAGCGCTTTCCGGCAGGCTGGAGGTCATCGAGGCGAAGCTATCCGACGTGAGGAAGCGGCTGGAGAAGCTCTCTGAGGTCGTTGAGACGAACGATTTTGACCTGTCCCGCATGAACTGGTCCTGTTAATATGTAAGAATTGGGCCGCAGAAAGGGAAAAGATTGCCCAGAGGCAATTAGCTTGCTGCCCACCCTACTACTATGGAACGAAGACTACCGGGCCGAAAGTAGACGGCCCAGACGTTGCTGACATTTCAATGAGGCAGGCAAGATCCGCACATTCGAAAGCGGAAAAGTGGGGGATCAGACGATAACTGGCCGTGCGTCGGGCACCCAACGACCAATCGCTTCCAATGTAGATCCCATATGAGGCCACGAGCTTGCAAACATCAATAGAGCGAGTGAGACGCCTGCGATGCCAAGCGGAAGTTCGTGCAAAAAGTCTTGGTTTCAAATTGGACGCACATGGATTCTTGATTATCAAATAATTATTATATCATTGTGGATAGACATTGTTCCGTCTCTTAAATTTTTTTTCGCAAACGCTCGTAAACTCTCGTGGATCTCTCGTAAACTCTCGTACGAGCGTTTACGTGTTCCCGTACGAGCGCCCGACCTGTGTTCAGGGAGCATCCAGCCCAGCTTTTCGTGCAGTTACACTGAAACTGTGCTTCTTCAGCCCGCTTTGAAACCACGCCTTTTCACCGAACGCAGCCGGAAGAGCTCGCCCTGTCGACGCACCCTGGAAATGTCACAACCAACCCTTGTCCCATGAGTCCATGCATTTCAAACAAACATCATTGCATTTTATACCTGGGCCGGTAGCCCGAGCCTGTAATGTGCACAAGCAAACGTTCACCGGATTTCATAAGTCATCCTGACGCACTGTCTCTTCAAAGCCGGCCCGAATCCTTCCCCCGGTATCAGCAGGTCAAGTAACGATTGCGCCTGCGCGCGGTTACCTGAACAACTGATCTTACGGGACCTGTAGAATGGGCTAGACGGCCGGGCGGGACACGGAAGAGACAACAACGTCTTATCCTCTATGGCTTGGCCACCGCCATTCCCTCATATCACAGCCCTGGCTCCGACGAGTCTGCCGCAGTCCCTACCGCAGCCAGAGTCGGCCTCGCCGCAGAGCCCCGGAATCTTGTCAACTCGACCGACCTGCCGGCCCTCAGGAGGATGGAACTACGCGGCGCCATGGCCCTGCCCAAACCCATGCACAACATGGACAAATAGCTTGGATCCGCCCCATAAACACCCAAAAACATGCCTTTGAGCGGACATAGCGGACATTTCTTATGAACAAATTTGTAAAAGTTCACTGTCGTCATCGGCACTCTTCGCCATTTTTCTAAAGCAAGTTCTATGTGAAACCGCGAATCTTTGCGCCGTCTACAAGGTAGGAATGCAGAAGCACAGCCTGCGTCTGCAATATTTGCAAACTCCTGTTCCCGTTTGGAATCCACCTTGCGAACTGTTGACATTTCTTTACGGCGGGCAAGATCCGCGCAATCAAGAGCGGGAAAGTAGAGGTTCAGACGGTATCCGGCCGCGAGCCGGTGGCCCCATCCGTTCGCCGTCTCCAGGCTACGCTCATCAAATAATTCTTGTGTCATTAAGTTGCTATGATCATCGGAATTTCTTCATGCAAACTCTCGTAAACTCTCGTAAACGCTCGTGCATCTCTCGTACGAGCGTCTGACGTGCGCACGACCCGACATACTGCTGCCATCGACCCTTTCAACGGACGAAAAGAGCGCTATCAGAAGTACACCCTTCGCCAGCAGTCCTGCCCATCTCCTCATCCTCAAAACTGCAGTTCAGACGACGATTGCCAACAAATCTGGGACCCTCCCCGTTCAGAATCCCTGTTGTACCGGAATCGGAAATGTATTATACTTTAATACTGTACTTCCATTGCGGAAGGCTCTGCAGGGAAGTCAGGCCGAAGTGGGCATGCCAAGCGTCAGCGGGGGCGCCGCTCAGCCCGGCCAAAACTAATTTCCGGCCAGTTTGCAACTGGCTCACCTCCAATTTCTACTGTGTTGACCAACCACAAAAGGAGCAATGTATGAAAAGCATGAGGAAATTGAACAAAGCTGGCATGATTCTGTCTATGGTGATAGGCATGATCATCGCGGCCTGCATGAGCCCCGCGGCGGGACCGGAAGTAGTCGAGTCCGACGAAGCGGCCGCGCCTGCTATGCAGGAGGTACAGTCCACACTCAGCATCGTGCAGGAACGTGGCAAGCTGGTATGTATCGGCAACGCCCAGCTTCCAGGCTTCGGCTTCCTCGATTCAGAGGGTAACTTCTCCGGCTTCGACGTCGACTACTGCCGTGCCATCGCCGCCGCCATCTTCGGTGACGCCAACGCGCTCGAAGTACGGCCTGCCACTGCCAAAGAACGCTTCACCATCCTTTCCAGCGGTGAAGGTGACGTCATCATCCGCAACACTACCTGGACGATGTCTCGCGACACCGACTTGGGCATGAACTTCGGCCCCACCACCTTCTACGACGGCCAGGGCCTGATGGTGCGCAAGGAAAGCGGCGTCGCTACGCTGCAGGACCTGCAGGGCGCGTCCGTCTGTGTCGTTACCGGTACGACCACCGAGCTTAATCTCGCTGATCAGTTCGCCGCAGCCGGCGTTGACTACGAAGCCGTCGTCTTCGAAGACTTCGACCAGTCCTTCAATGCCTATGACGAAGGCCGCTGCGACGCCGTCACGACTGACAAATCCAGCCTCGTCTCACGTCAGACTACGCTCACGGTTCCTGGCGACCACGTGATCATTAACGTGACGCTTTCCAAGGAACCTCTGGGTCCGGCCGTCCGCCACGGTGATGACCAGTGGTTCGACCTCGTCAACTGGGTCGTCTACGCCACCATCCTGGCTGAAGAGCATGGGATCACTTCTGGCAACATCGATAGCTTCATGGATAGCAACGACCCCAATATCCGCAAGCTGTTGGGCCTTGAAGGCGACTTCTGCTCCAAGGTCGGCATCGCTAATGCCGGCTGCTTCGTGGACGTGATCTCGCAGCTGGGCAACTACGCCGAGATCTACGACCGCAACCTTGGCCCGGACACGGTCTTCGACCTGCCGCGTGGTCTGAACAGCCTCTACACTGATGGTGGTATCCTGTACGCGCCGCCAATACGCTAATTCTCTTACAACGTCATGCGGCCAGTCACGCGACTGGCCGCATGGCTACATCTACGATAGAGGCACCCAATGCAAGAGATCCACGCAAGTCAGGTGCGCCCGCCCTTCTATCGCGATGAGCGCGTGCTCGGCATCTTCAGTCAACTCCTGGTCGTCGTTGTCGTTGTTGGACTCGGACTCTTCTTTTACAGCAATATGATTACCGGGCTGCGCGAGAAGCACAACGTGGCCATCAGCTTCAGCTTCCTCGGCCAGGCCGCTGGCTTCGACATCGGCGAAAGCCTGATTGAGTACTCACGTGAAAGAACCTACGCCCGCGCCTTCGTCGTCGGTCTGCTCAATACCTTCCAGGTAGCCCTCCTCGGAATAATCTTCGCCACGGCGCTCGGTATCGTCATCGGCGTGATGCGGCTTTCAACCAACTTCCTGGTCAACCGAGTCGCTGCCATATACATCGACATATTTCGAAACATTCCTCTGCTCGTTCTGCTGATCTTCTGGGCACAAGCCGTCTTTCTGAAACTTCCTCGCGTGGCCGAAGCCATCGTATTGCCAGGCCCGATCTTTCTCAGCAATCGCGGTGTGGCCATTCCTTGGGGTATACCCACCGAATCATGGCGTACCTATCTGATTGTCCTGGGCGCGGGCATCATTCTGGGCGCTGTCGTCGCCTACTTCCTGCGCGAACAAGGTAAACGCACCGGGCGCATGCCTCTCGTGACGCTCTGGTTTCTCGTAACGGTCGCCGCAGTCGGGCTCGTCGGCTGGATCGTCCTCCCGCAACCGATGACGCTGGACCAGCCCTTCCTCGAAGGTTTCAATACACAGGGTGGTAAAATTCTCAGCCAGCAGTTCATGGCCCTGCTTTCCGGACTCATCATCTATACTGCCGCCTTCATCGCAGAGGTTGTGCGCGCAGGAATCCAGTCCGTCTCCAAAGGACAGCGTGAGGCTGCTACATCTTTGGGGCTTTCCCCGGCGCAGACCTTGAGGCTGGTTATTTTCCCTCAGGCCTTGCGGGTCATCATCCCGCCGCTAACCAGCCAGTACCTGAATCTGACCAAAAACTCCTCCCTGGCCATCGCCATCGGCTATCCTGACCTTTTCGCCGTCGCCGGCAACACTATCCTGAACCAGACCGGCCGGGAGATCGAAATGTTTACCTTGATCATGGGCACCTATCTGTCACTGAGCCTTCTGACTTCACTGCTGATGAACATCTACAACCGCCGCATTCGTCTCGTGGAACGTTAACGGCCGCAATTTAGGGATAACTCTTTGCCGGAAACCGGAAACAAAGTGCGCACACAGCAAGGACCGACATTCAGATGACCACAGCGGCTGGCACACCAACGGACCGCTCTGTACTACCGGTAACCGAACGTTACACAATCCTCGGTTGGCTGCGGCGCAACCTGTTTAGCGACATTCTTAATTCGCTGCTAACCCTCGTCGCTCTGGCCTTCATCTTCATCATCGCCCGCATCCTCCTGCGCTGGGCGTTCGTGAGTGCCGAGTGGGGCGTCATACCTGCTAATTTCAACCTCATCATGCGCGGCCAGTACCCCGCCACCGAGGCTTGGCGCTTGTGGCTCGTCATCTATTTGCTTGGCGCTGTCGTTGGCGTTATGTGGAGGCTCATAAGCGGCCAGTTTAGCGGCGCTGCTCGCGTCTTGATTGCCATTCCATTTGTCCTCATGCTGATTCCTTTCTTCTCCATGGGGACCCGCGTTAATCTGCTCATTACCGCTGTCGCGGCCGCTGCCGGCTACTTTATTGAAGGCTACTTGCCAATTCAACGCCGCGGCCGCGCCGCAGTCTACTTCCTCCTTGCATACCTCGTGTTAATGCTAATCCTCTTGCGCGGTGTTGGCGCTGAGGAAGGCCCATTGCCCTCTGTTTCTCCCATCCTCTGGGGCGGCCTTCTTCTCTCTCTACTGCTCGCCTTCTTCGGCATTACGCTCTCATTCCCGTTGGGTGTGGCCCTTGCTCTCGGCCGCCAGTCGAAACTGCCCGCCATACGTGTCATTAGCGTTATTTATATCGAATTCATTCGCGGCGTTCCGCTCATCAGCCTACTCTTTATGGGTCAGGTCATGCTGCAGTTGTTCCTGCCCGACGGCTTCCCACTCGTCGACCGCGTACTGCGCGCTCTCGTCGCCATTACCCTATTCTCCGCGGCCTACACAGCGGAAAACGTACGCGGTGGGCTCCAGTCTATTTCGCGAGGCCAGTACGAAGCCGCCCAGGCCTTGGGCCTCAGCACTTACCAGTCCACCATGCATATCATCCTGCCCCAGGCATTACGCGCCGTCATTCCTGTTCTCGTGGGGCAGTTCATCAGCCTGTTCAAAGACACAACCCTGGTCGCGCTGGTTGGCATTTTCGACCTGCTCGGCATTGCCCGAACCATCCTTGCCAACCCCGACTGGCTTGGAACGCAGCAGGAAGTCTATGCCATCATCGCGGTCCTGTTCTGGATCTTCAGCTACACCATGTCCTACGCGAGCCGCCGTCTGGAACGGCGCCTCGGCGTCGGCGAACGCTGACACATCCAAAAGAAGCATGGGAAGTGCCCCCGGATTACGCACAAGGTAATACGCACTAAGAGGTGCCAACAATGTCCGAAAATGCAACCGCCGACGAAATCATCATCTGCCAGGACGTATGCAAATGGTTCGGAGACTTTCAGGCCCTCAAGAACTGCAGCCTGCGAGTCGAAGCACAGGAAGTGGTCGTTATCATTGGGCCCTCAGGTTCCGGCAAATCTACCTTTATTCGCTGCATAAACCGTCTTGAAGAGCATCAGGCCGGCGACATCATCGTTGATGGCATTCCACTCACCCGCGACGTGCGCAACATAGAGCAGATCCGCTCAGAAACAGGGATGGTCTTCCAGCAGTTCAACCTCTTTCCCCACCTGACGGTGTTGGAAAACATCACACTGGCGCCGATCCAGGTGCGAAAGATGAAGAAGGACGAGGCTCAGGAGACCGCTATGAGCCTGCTAAACCGCGTCGGCATACCTGAACAGGCCGAAAAGTATCCTGGTCAGCTCTCTGGTGGTCAGCAGCAGCGCGTCGCCATCGCCCGCTCTCTCGCCATGTCACCCAAAATCATGCTCTTCGACGAACCGACTTCGGCGCTCGATCCGGAGATGATCAAAGAGGTTCTCGACGTCATGCAGGAGCTGGCCGAAACCGGCATGACCATGCTGGTTGTCACGCACGAGATGGGATTCGCACGCGAGGTCGCTGACCGTATAGTCCTCATGGACGGCGGCGAAATCTTGGAAGTTGGAACGCCCGAACACTTCTTTACAAATGCCCAGCACGAGCGCACCAAGCTCTTCCTCAGCCAGATCCTTTGAGACCTGGTTGAATGTGGATTGAGGCAGCTAATTCTTGGAGAAAGAGCTCCTGGCCGCGTGTAAGTGAAGTGGGACGGGGTTGCCCATTGAATGGGCGCAAAAAGGTGAAGTACGGCGCCGCCCTTCTCATTCTAGCTATCAAACCTTAGGTCATTTGAGCAGTTCAACTGCCAGACACAGTTTGGGCGGCGGGGCGGCATCTTCTAAAAGGACACCTGCAGGAGCCATAGAGAGGCAGCTTCGCCACCAGGTGTTGATCGGGCACAGGCAAATGTCCTCTGCATTCGGAAACGGACCTGTCCTTGTGATGATTCAAAACTCAGTGCGAAATCGCTCACTCTGCGCCGGGGCCAGTCACACTAAATTCAAACTCGGAAAGTCCAGCAAACGGGAATGAGGATGAAAAAGACACGTTTGGTATTGCTGATTGTGGTAGCTCTCCTCGGCATAACTGTTCCGCTCTATGCACAGGAAACCGGTCTGACCCTCGAAGAGTTGGGTGACAGAGTCGAAGCCATGGTAGAACTGATCGCCTCGATGTCCGACCGCCTGGCCTCGTATGAGGAGAGGCTTGCAGTCTTGGAAGCAACTGCTACCCCGACGGTGACGCCAACACCTTCGCCCACGCCGCCACCTACGCCTACACCGACGGCGACTTCTGCGTCTCCCACTGTAAGCATTACGCGCGTCATGAACGTGCGCGCAGGTCCAGGAACCAACTACCCCGTCGTGGGACAGGCCTCGCCTGGAGACCAATACACAATTTCAGGTAAGAATCTTGCCGGTGGATGGTGGCAGATCATTTACAGCGGTCAGTATGCCTGGGTTTACAGCCCCTTGGTGACAGCAACCTATCCGGAGCTCGTGCAGGTGGCGCCAGTCATTCCCACGCCTCCCCCCACCCCGATACCAACTGCCACGCCCATCCCGCCGACGCCGGTTCCAGCGACGCCCGTCCCACAAACGCCTTCCGATCCGTGTGCAGGCATTGGCGGCGACGGCTGCAAATTCAGGTTGCGAAATACAGATCTGAGGAATAACGGAGGGAGCGAGCTGAAGCTCTACGTAGGTTTCGTCCATGAAGGACGCGGTGACGAAATCCAGGGCATTGGCGGCAACTATTATGTGGAATTGCATAAGGATGGCGTTCACGTGTCCGCCGTAAACAACTCGACGCGCGGCGGAAACTCAACCCATCGCGGGCCCCAGGGCGACAAGTACAACTACCTTAAGGCCGTCCCCCTCAGTCAGGTTCCGGGCGGAAATGTATCCGGCAACTACACAATTTTCGTCAGGGACGGTAACGGCGAACGCGACAGCCAGAACTTCTACTTCTCAGTGTCGGGCGGTAATGGCGAAGTTTGGCTCATATTTGCCCAGAACAATTGAGATATCTTTACGAGTGGCGTTGGAGAAGCCTCAGCGGCTTCAGAGCATGTCAAAAGGTCTGCCGAAGACAGTGGCTACGGACCGGAGATTTTTGCCTGTTCAAAGTCTATCCGAACAACCGAAGAGTGACGCTGAGGGATCCCGGGGCTGCCTTCCCAGCAGTCTTTGGAAAGGTTAGCATAGGCTTTGACTACTCAAACTACCTACACTGCCGCCCCCGAGCTGTCGGTTACCCGCTGGTTCAACACCGAAGCCAACCCAACTCTCGGCGATCTCCGGGGCGAAGTTGTTGTGATCGAGGCATTCCAGATGCTCTGCCCAGGATGCGTCTCCCAAGGCATCCCGCAGGCCCAGCGAATCCAGCAGAACTTCGGCAATGACGTCACGCTGTTGGGTCTCCACACCGTCTTCGAACATCACGAGGCCATGACCCCCGTGTCCTTGGAAGCGTTCCTGCACGAATACCGAATCACCTTTCCCGTTGGTGTGGACGCCCATACACCAGGCGAAACTACACCCATCACGATGGGCCGCTACCGTCTTCGCGGCACCCCGAGCCTGGTTGTAGTCGACCGCGCCGGACGCCTCCGAGTCAACGCCTTCGGTCATGTCGACGACCTCGCCGTAGGCTCAGCTCTCGCCCGCCTGATTGACGAACCCAGCCCCGATCCGAATACAGATCCCGACGCTTTGGACTCGTAGTGAAAGGGGATCTACCGTTTCAGGATGCGACGTCGTGTTAAAGCCGAGTCATCTCTCGTTTGAGATCGCAGAGCTTAACGGTTTGCCCTAAACAGCCAAGCAAGTACGGCACACAAACTGTTTCCTGGCTGCGCTCAAGCCGAGGCGAGCAGTTGGGGCCCGTGGCGATAGTTCTGGTAGGCCGTCCCTTTGAATGGAAATCAATTTGCCGACCTTTGACGAGTGAGTCGAATCCTGAAGGCGCCTATGGTCCAAATGATCTGCCAGGCACGATCAGGAATCCAGCCTCTTCTCTCACTCGTTGCCCCATCTTTACACGCTGAAAATTCCTTTCCCGCCACTACATACGCGACCCGAAAGGCTTGCCTCCCATGACTCCTCCAGAACTTTCCCGCACACCCGCCACCGAACTCATCGCCGCCATTCGAGACAAAGAGCTCTCTCCAGTCGAACTGACCGAAGCCTTCCTCGCCCGAATCGAGGCCGTCAATCCTGCCATCAACGCTTTTCTCGACTTCGACGCCGACCTCGCCCTTGATAGCGCTCGCGCCGCCGAAGCCGCAGTCATGACCGGAGGGGACCTTGGTCCGCTCCACGGCCTGCCAGTTCCTATCAAAGATCTTGAACCCAGCCAAGGACTGCACCACACCAGCGGGTCCATCCTCCAGAAAGACCAGGTCGCCGATTTCGACGGCGCCATTACCGGCCGCGTCAAGGCCGCGGGAGGCATCATCGTCGGCAAGACGAATACCCCCCACCTCGGCCACAAGGATATGTGCGACAATCTGCTCGGAGAACCAGGCCGCAACCCCTGGAACACCGACCGCACGCCCGGCGGATCCAGTGGCGGCGCGGCCGCGGCAGTCGCCGCCGGCCTCTGCCCGCTTGCCCATGGCTCCGACGGCGCCGGCTCAATCCGCATCCCCGCTGCCCTCTGCGGCGTTTTCGGCCATAAACCCTCGTTCGGGCGCCTGCCCTACTGGCCCAATCTTGATATCTGGTCGGCCCGCTCCCACAACGGTCCCATCTCCCGCACCGTCGCCGACGCTGCCCTGTTCACCCAGGCCATAGCCGGACCCGACCCCCGCGATCCCACCGCGATCGCCCACCGTCCTGACGACTACCTCGCCGCCGTAGCCGACCCGCTGCCCGCGTTGCAGGGCCTGCGCGTCGCCTGGAGCTCTGACTTCGGCTACGCCGCCGTTGACCCCGACGTGCGCCGCCTCGCAGGCGAAGCCGCTCAGCGCTTCGCCGACCTCGGCTGCAATGTGGAGGCCGTCGATCCAGGCTGGGACAACCCCCGCCCCGGCGCCGAAGTCTGCTGGTTCGCCTCCATGGCTGCCCGCGTCGGCCAGGCCTACGACGAAAACCCGCACGCCTTCGAACCGAGCCTTGTCGAGATGATCCTGCAGGGCCGCCGTTACTCCGCCGAAGAACTGGGGCGCGCCGAGATGTCCCGCACAATCTTCTATCACCAGGCCCGCGAGTTCTTCGAAGACTACGACCTCCTGCTAACGCCGCAGATGCCGCTCACCGCCTGGGGGGTAGACGACTGGCCTGCCGAAATCGACGGTACCCCCACGCCTTCGATCTTCGACCGTTTGCCCTTCACCTACCCCTTCAACCTCACCGGCCAGCCTGCCGCCAGCGTCCCCTGTGGCTACGCCTCTGACGGCCTGCCCGTTGCCCTCCAGATCGTGGGCAGGTATCACGCCGACACGCTTGTCCTCCAGGCCGCAGCCGCATATGAAATTATCGCGCCTTGGACATCCGCTTGGCCTGATGTATCATAGGTCCTGTAGGTCCAAAGAAGGACTCTACAGTCAGTTAGTGCAACTGCGACACTCGTAGCTTGCACTCCTAAAGTTCCATAGCCCTCTGGGGCCAGTTAAGACAAGGAGGTCTTAACCATGTTAAACCGGCAACGGCGCCAGCACCTTGAAGGCTCCCCACAGGCCGCCACGAATCCTGTCCAAGTCGGCTGTATTGAGTACCTCACCGCACGCCCTCTCTGGCAAGGTCTTTGCAATCGCCCCGACCTATTCTCACTCAAGTTTGCCGTACCTTCTGAAGTTTCCTCCTGGCTGCATAGCGGCGAAGCCGACCTTGCGCTCGTCTCATCCATCGAGTACGGGCCCGGTTACCGCATCGTGCCCGGAGTTGCGGTAACCTCGATGGGATCGGTTGCTTCAGTCGCTGCTTTCTCCAGCAAGCCACTGACAGAAGCCAAGACCGTCGCCCTCGACACCAGCTCCCGGACCGCCGCCGCCCTCATGCGTATCCTCTGCGCCGAGCGGTTCGACATTGAGCCGGAGTTCGTGTCCATGCGCCCGAACCTGTCCTCCATGCTCCAGCGCTGCGACGCCGCCCTTCTCATCGGCGACAACACCCTCTTCGTCGACCACGTCGGCATGGGCCTACACAAAAATGACCTTTGCGACGAATGGCGAGGCTTGACAGGCCTTCCCTTCGTATTCGGGTTTTGGGCCGGCCGGCCTGATGCCCTGACACCAGCACATTTGCAGGCCTTGCGCGATTCAAGTCAAGCCGGGGTTACCGCACTCGACGACATAGCCTGCGCCCACTATCCTGACAACGAAACCCTCGCCGCCACCAGCGGCGAATACCTGCACGAAAACATCCAGTACTGCTTTGACGACGACTGCCTCGCCAGCCTGCAGAGGTTCTACAAATCCGCTTCCAAGCTCGGAATCATTCAACAGGCCCCAACCGTCCTATTCTACGATTCTTGACCCACGAAGGTGACGTAGTGCGCCGATACAGTAGGGTCTGGGGGCAAGAGGGGATCCCCGAAGCCTGTCTCCAAGGCAACTTCTCAGAGTCGTTCGGTACAACGATGGGATTCCCCCCTGCCTCTGAATCCGGCGGAATACCAACCAGGGAAAACTGTGACTTAGAATGTGTCATCATCGCCCGCACCCGCTTCTACATCCAGGCTCCTGAGTTCTTCAAAAAAAACGATCTTCTTCTGACACCTCAGAAGCATCTCACCGCCTGGCGTGTCGAAGACTGGCCCGCGCAGAACGAAGGCAAACCTGCGCCATCCTTCACTGACAGCTTGCCCTTCACCTACCCCTTCAACCTCACCGGCCAGCCTGCCGCCGGCGTCCCCTGCGGCCTCGCCTCCGACGGCCTGCCCGTTGCCCTCCAGATTGTGGGCAGCTATCACGCCGAAGCGCTTGTCCTCCAGGCCTCAGCCGCATTTGAAAGAATCGCGCCTAGGACATCCGTTTGGCCCGATGTATCATAGGGCCTGTAGGTCCAATGACGGACACTACATTCAGTGCAATCATCCCATTCGCAGGTTGCACACCCAAAACTCCATAGCCCTTAGGGGCCCATTAAGACAAGGACGTCTTAACTGTGTTTAACTGGCAACGGCGCCAAAACCTTGCATGCTCCAACCAAGCCGGTACGCATCCTGTCCGCGTCGGCTGCGTCAACTACCTCAACGCACGCCCTCTCTGGCACGGTCTCAGCAATCGCCCCGACCTCTTCTCACTCAAGTATGCAGTGCCTTCTGAAGTTTCCTCCTGGCTACACAACGGCGAAGTCGACCTTGCGCTCGTCTCATCCATCGAGTACGGGCCCCGCTACCGCGTCGTGCCAGGAGCCGCCGTTACCTCGATGGGACCGGTTGCTTCGGTTGGCGTGTTCTCCCACAAGCCACTGACAAGAGCCAGGTCCGTCGCCCTCGACGCCAGTTCCCGGACCTCCGCCGCCCTCATGCGTATCCTCTGCGCCGAGTGGTTCGACATTGAGCCGGAGTTCGTGACCATGCGCCCAGACCTGCCCGCCATGCTTCAGCGCTGCGACGCCGCCCTTCTCATCGGCGACAGCGCCCTCTTCGTCGACCACGTCGGCATGGGCCTGCGCAAACATGACCTTTGCGACGAATGGCGAGGCATGACCGGCCTTCCCTTCGTATTTGCGTTCTGGACCGGCCGGCCCGATGCCCTGACCCCAGCGCATTTGCAGGCCGTACGCGATTCACGCCAGGCCGGCGTTACCGCACTCGACGACATCGCCTGCGCCCACTATCCCGACAACGAGACACTCGCCGCCACCGGCCGCGCATACCTGCACAAAAACATCCAATACCGCTTTGACGTCGACTGCTTCGCCAGCCTGCAGAGGTTCTACACATCCGCCTCCAAGCTCGGAATCATCCAACAGGCCCAGACCGTCCTCTTCTATGATTCTTGACACACGAAAGTGAAGGAGTGCACCAATACCATATGAGCTGAGGGCTTGAGGGAATCCCCTGTGCTTGTCTCCAGGGCAACTTCTCAAAGTCGTTCGGGACAACGATGGGATTTCCGCCAGCCCCTGAATCCGGAGTAATATCAACCAGTGAAAATCTTGATTTAGAAAGTGTCTGGAACGCCTGGACGCCAAAACTCTACGCCTATCCCCGAAAGCTCTGCATCTTCCGGTCGGCACAGACCATCCAGTCAACCAAAACTGAATGCTATGACACTTTCTTGACAAGGGTCTGTTCGTTGCGCTATAGTTCCTCCTAACCTGGGCCTGATCTGTCCTGGATCCTGGCTTCACGCCGGCCTCCGCATTTGAGAATCGCTAGGTCAACACCCTCCGCATTCCTACAGGAGTAAGAAAAATGTCGAATTTGCAGAGCGTTACTAGGCGCAGTTTTTTGCGTACGGCCGGTCTGGGCACAGCCGGCCTCGCTCTCGCCGCCTGCGCCGCCCCCGTAGCCCCGGCTGCAGGTGACTCCGCCGCCGATTCCGCTGCAGCGCCCGCCCAGGAGCCCGTCAACGTCACCCTGATCTCCTGGTGGAACCATCCCTTCCGAGACCTCTTGCCCGCTTTCAACGACCTCCACCCCGATATACAGGTCGAATTCATCGACTCGGGCACGGGATACAGTGAGAAGGTCATGACCGCCATGGTCTCCGGCTCAGAACTCACCGATATCGTCGGCAGCCAGGACTACAACCTGCCACTGTGGGCGGCCACCGGAGGCATGGCAGACCTCACCGACCTCATGGCGCCGCACAAGGACAGAATCGTCCCGTACAAGCTGAACCACGGTGTTCACGAAGGCAAGAATTACGGCGTTCCTTGGGATGGGTCTCCCTGTCTTCTCTATTACCGCCGCGATGTCACCGAGGAATATGGCATCGATCCGACCGCCATCAGCAGTTACGAAGATTGGATGGCCGCGGGCGAAGCGTTGTCAGCTGCTTCCGACGGCGAAAACCGGCTCTGGGGCATTACAAAGAACAACTACTTCCCTTGGCTCAGTTGGACTTGGCAACGAGGAGGCGGAGTTTATGACCTGCAGCTCGAAAACGTAATCGTAGACCAACCCGATGCGATCGAGTCGCTCGCCTTTCTCAAGACGCTCTGGGATTCAAACGCCGTTTTTCAGGACTTTAGCTGGGATATCGGGTTGGCTTCCTACAAAGACGGCTCCTCCGCCATCTTCCCGGGTGCCATCTGGTTGGCCGGCATTATCGAAGGCAACGCTCCTGAAACGGTTGGTCAGTGGGCCGTTACACAGCTCCCTGCTTGGATGGAAGGGGGCAGCCGCGCCTTTACCTGGGGCGGCTCGCAGCTATGCATCCTCAAGACCAGCAAGAACAAGCTGGAGGCATTCACCTTCCTCGAATACTCCCAGTTGTCACAGGCCGGCCAGGAAGTCCTCTGGACTTCCGGCGCCCTCTTCCCAGTTCTCCATGAAGCACTAGACTGGCCAATTATGAACGAGCCTGTCGATTTTTACGGTGGGCAGGTCGCACTCAGAATGTACGCCGAAGTCAATTCCGCGGTCCAGCCTTTCGTTTGGGGCGAAGGTTGGTCCGAGGCATGGGATGTCCTGGTTCAGGCCCAAAGCCAAGTCCTGGACGGTGATGTCGGACCTGAAGAAGCCCTAAGCTCTGCCGCGCAGGAGATTAGAGACCTGCAAGGCCTCGGCTGAGCACTAAAGCAAATTCGAATCCGGCCCGGCGCCCGCACTCAACCCAATCTTGCGAGCGTCGGCCGGTCTTCTGCTCGACCCCTGTGGCAGAACTGGTGCGAACAACGCCCAGACCGCGCCTCTTGCCCCCCTTCCTGACAAGGAACGTGTGAATATGGGAGTGGCAATAAAGCCCCCAACAGTTGGGCCCGCATCGCCTCCCAAAAGGTCCAGCTATTACATCTGGGAAAAAACAGCCCCATATGTCTTTATTTCACCCTTCTTTATTCTCTTCGGGATATTTGGGGCCTTTCCGATTCTTTTCGCTGTCTGGATCAGCTTTCAGGACTGGAAGAGTGTTCGTTCCAGTGAATACGTTGGCTTTAAGAATTACGCGCGCCTGTTCACCGACGACAGTTTCCATATCGCATTGTCCAATACCATCATCCTTGGTATTCTCGTCGTCCCACTGATGATCATCTTCAGCTTGAGCCTTGCCAACGTGCTCAATCAGCCAATTCGCGGTCGTGTCATCTACCGCACAGCGTACTTCCTACCCGTCGTCACGTCGCTTGTCGTCGTCGGCATTCTCTTCGATTTCTTTCTCGGGTCAGTCTACAGCCCCCTCGGGTCGGTCCTGCAGATCTTCGGTATCGAGTATAAGGGCCTCACGAACCAACCTGTTTTTGTTAAGCCCGCAATCCTGGTCATGATCCTGTGGCGCTGGGTTGGCTACAACATGATGATCATGCTGGCCGGCCTCCAAAGTATTCCTCATGAGCTTTACGAAGCCGCCCGCATTGATGGCGCCAGCGGGATACAGGCCTTTCTCAATATCACCGTCCCGCTGATGCGACGTGTCATCGCCTTCGCCGCTATCCTGTCGACTATCGGCATGTTCAACATCTTTGAAGAAGCCTATATGCTGGTCGGAACTGGTGGCGGACCCGATCGTGCCGGACTACTCATGGGTCTTATCATCTACAGACAGGCCTTTGTAAGCTTCAAATTCGGCTATGCCTCCGCGCTTGCCTACGCCAACGCGGTTATCATCATAGCCTTGTCTTTTCTGCAGATATTTGCGAGCGAACGCGCCGCTTCCGATTAATACATCCTCCGAACAAGAACTGTCCCAAATGAGTCAGAATGCCAGCGCAGTTGCAGCCAGACACAAGATCGGTCCGTATGCTCCTAAGAGAAAGTTCTCCTTGGGGCTAATCTTAACGCATGTCTGCCTTTTCATCGCTCTTCTAATCTTTGTCTTCCCCTTTTATTGGATGATTTCGTCCTCTCTCAAGCCAATGGCTGACATCTATATCGTTCCCGTCCAATTCTGGCCTACCCGCCCCTCCCTTAACAATTACTTGGAGATCGCTGGCCTAATTCAGTCCGACGAAATCGATTTTCGCGGTGGCATTTCCCTGACCCGTACATTTCTGAATAGCACTTTCATCGCAGTCGTCAACACTGCCGGCACAGTCTTTCTCGCCTCACTTGCCGGTTTTGCCTTCGCCAAATTGCGCTTCAAAGGGCGCAACGCCCTATTTCTCTCCATGTTGGCGACAATGATGATTCCCAACAGCGTCGGTCTGGTTCCCAGCTACTTGATCATGGCCTGGCTCAAGTGGATCAACACCTGGTATCCACTAATCATTCCCGGCCTCGCCACGCCCTTCGCCGTCTTCTGGATGCGCCAGTACATGACCACCGTGCCCGACGAGATGATCGAAGCCGCCCGCATTGATGGCTGCGGCCCATTCGCCTCCTACTGGCGTGTCGTTGTCCCTGTCGTCCTGCCTGGCATGGCTGCGCTCGCCATCTTCTCATTCATGGGCCACTGGAACGCCTTTATGGGACCATTGATCTACCTGAATAAGCCGGAACTCTATACATTGCCCCTGTTCTTGGCCGTGCTGGATTCGGGCGTCTCGGGTAGGCCAGTACCGCTCCACCTAATCTTCACAGCTTCCTTTGTTTCGATCCTGCCCATACTGCTCATATTCCTGTTTGCCCAGCGCTACTTCATCGCCGGCCTGACTGCAGGCAGCCTCAAGTAGCCCCGATTCTGGAAGTCAAGATACGGGAACCAACCTATGAAACTTACAATGGGGAAATACGATCTGGAGATAGGTGGACGCTATCTCGACGAACTGCGTGATTCCACAGCGGACAAGGAAGACATGCCTACGCTGAGAAATCGCCTCCAGGATGAGGGTTACCTCCTGATTCGCGGACTGCACGACCGCCAGAAGGTGAAGGAGGCTCGCCGGGTCGTCCTGGAAAACTTGGAGCAAGCGGAGCAGCTCGCACCTGGAGAGCCGCTGATGGACGGGGTCATAGCGGAGGGCAAACGCGGCAAATTCTACGGCGGCTCCAAGGCCGTCACCCACACGCCCGAGTTCCTTGGCGTTGTCGAGGCCCCCGAACTGATGCAATTCTTCGCAGAGTTCCTCGACGGACCCAGCCTGACTTACGATTTCAAGTGGCTTCGCGTCGTCCCCAACGGCGCCTTTACCGGCGCCCACTACGACATCGTCTACATGGGCCGCGGCACAACCAACGTCTTCACCGTCTGGACGCCTCTCGGCGACCTTCCCTACGAAATGGGCCCGCTCGCCATCCTCGCCGGCTCACACCAGTTCGACCGCATCAAGGAAACCTACGGTGAGATGGACGTCGACCGCGACAAGGTAACCGGCTGGTTCTCGAACGACCCTGTAGAGCTGGTCGATACCTACGGCGGCAAATGGCGCAGCGCCGAATTCGAAATGGGCGACGCCCTTATCTTCGGCATGTACTCCATGCACGGCTCCCTTTCCAACACCACCGGCCGCTTCCGCCTCAGCTGCGACACACGCTACCAACGCGCCGACGAACCGGTCGACGAACGCTGGATCGGCGAAAACCCGATCGCACACTACGCCTGGATGAAGGGTGAAACCGTCCCCATGGAGCAAGCCCGCCAGCGCTGGGGCGTCTGAACGCAAAAACCGCCTGGGTCATACTGTCGTTGAACAGTTTCCCAGGCGGCTGGCTGCCTTAACTCTGAACCTAGTCAGTCATTTTCTGGCCACCGGCAACTGACCGACGCCGTTACGTTCTGTACTCAGCATTGATCGACACGTAGTCGTAGCTCAGATCGCAAGTCCACACTGTCGCGGCACCCTCGCCCAGTCCAAGTGAAACGCGTACACTTATCTCGCTCTCGGCGAAAATAGCCGATGCATCCTCCTCGGCGTAATTGGTGGGTGTCCCCGCGTCCACAAGTTGCAGCTCAGCATTGCCCGCGTCAGGTTGGCCCGCGGCAATAAACAGATGCGCCTTAGTCGGGTCCACCTGCGCACCGGAATAACCCACCGCGCACAGAATGCGGCCCCAATTGGCATCATGTCCAAAAAAGGCAGTCTTCACCAGCGGGCTCTTCGCGATCGAGTTGGCAACTGTATGAGCCTCGCCGTCGCTGACTGCGCCTTCAACCTGGATCGTCACAAACTTCGTCACGCCCTCCCCATTACGCACGATCAGTTTCGCCAACTCCATCGACGCCGCTGTCAGCGCATCCACAAACGCGTCATAGTCCGCTCCCTTTTCGGTTATCTCATCATTCCCTGCGGCTCCATTGGCCAGCACAAGCACAGTGTCATTAGTGCTCGTATCGCCGTCGACGCTTATCCGATTGAAGCTGTGGCTTACCGCCGAGGCCAGAGCCTCCTGCAGAAGCGGCTGTGCGATCGTGGCATCGGTGGCCAAAGTCGCCAGCATGGTCGCCATGTTTGGGTGAATCATGCCCGCGCCCTTGCCGATTCCGGTTACCGTAACCGTCTTTCCGCCAATATCCGCCTGACCGGACGCCCACTTGGGAAACACGTCCGTTGTCATGATAGCCTCGGCCGCATCTTCCCAACCGTCCGGCCGCAGCTTGGCTGCTACCTCAGGAATGCCAGCTTCAATCACACCAATGGGCAGTTGAACGCCAATCACGCCCGTGCTCATCACAAACGCCGTATTGTCGGTGCTGCCTAAACTCTTCTCAGCCGCCTCTGCCATTCGGCGGGCGTTGGCGTTTCCTTCCGCACTGGTACAGGCATTGGCGTTGCCGCTGTTTATAGCGACACCATGCATCCCTTCTGGATTCATGCGCAGCAGGTCTTTGTCATACAGAACCGGCGCGGCCGGGAAAGCATTCTGTGTAAAGACTGCCGCGGCCTTGCAAGGCGTTGGGCTGGCGATCAGCGCAAGGTCCGGCGCCCCGGTGGGCTTTATCCCGCAGTGAATCCCTGCCGTGTCGAATCCCTGCACAGGAATCGGTGGCGATGAAGGCCCCGCAAAAGCATGTTCTTTCTCAGACATGTCTAGTCTCCAAGAATTATGAAAGCAACATTCGTTGTTTATCCACTAACCGTTGATTACCAAATACTGTGGGTCGCACATACCTCTGATGCTTAGTCCCTCTTGATCCAGTCCCCTTCGGCTGTCGCAGCACCGTCCGGCAGTGGCGGCATCGAATCCGCAGGGTGCTCCTCCCTCAGCAGCGCTTCGACCTTCAGAGGCAGGCCAAATAGCCGGATGAAGCCATCCGCGTCGGCTTGGTTGTAGACGTCGTCTTCGTCAAAAGTGACGTAATCCTCACGGTACAAGCTGTGAGGCGATCTACGTCCGACCAGCATAGCGTTGCCTTTATACAGCTTGAGGCGCACAGTACCACTTATCGCCTTCTCAGTCTCTTGCACAAACGCGTCCAGGGCCTTGCGCAAAGGCGTGAACCACTGTCCGTTATAGACCAAGTCTGCATAGCGCAGACCCACCTGCTGCTTCCAATGCAGGGTGTCCTTGTCCAGGCACAACTGCTCCAGTGCCGCGTGCGCCTTGTAAAGGATGGTACCGCCAGGCGTTTCGTAGACGCCTCGACTCTTCATGCCTACCAACCGGTTTTCCACCAAGTCGACACGGCCGATGCCATGCACACATCCGATCTCGTTGAGTTGCTGTACCAGCTCGACTGGCCCCATTGCAACACCGTTCACGCGCTCCGGGAAGCCGCGGCGGAAATAGACCTCCACATACCCGGGCTCATCAGGCGCCTCCTCGGGCGAACGTGTCCACTCGAACATGTCTGCCGGCGGCTCTGTCCAGGGGTCTTCCAGTGGGCCGCCTTCGTTGCTCAAGTGCCAGAGATTGCGGTCCTGGCTATAGATGCGGTCGGCCGACGCCTTCACCGGGACGTTGTGTTCCTCGGCATAGTCCAGCGCGTCCGAACGTCCGCGAATGTCCCACTCTCGCCACGGAGCGATGATCTTCAACTTCGGGTTCAAGGCCATCACCGTCAGTTCGAAGCGCACCTGATCATTGCCCTTTCCGGTTGCACCGTGCGACACTGCGTCTGCCCCTTCCTGTTGCGCGATCTCCACCAGGCGTTTGGCGATTAAGGGACGTGCAAATGAGGTGCCCAGCAGATAGTCCCGCTCATAAATCGCGCCTGCCTGCATCGTCGGGAAGACGTAATCGGTCAGAAACTCAGCCCGCAGATCCTCCACATAGCATCGTGTGGCTCCGGAAGCGATCGCCTTCTCTTCCAGCCCTTCCAACTCCTCCTCCTGCCCCAGGTTGGCGCAGAAACAGACCACCTCGCAACTGTAATTATTCCTCAGCCACGGAACGATCACGCTCGTATCCAGGCCGCCTGAATAGGCGAGCACTGCCTTAGTCACAGATCCTTTGACAGCCATATACGCTCCTTTACCTTCTTTGTGGCTACTTCTGGGGCTTCGCCGTCCCAATCAAACAGGTTAGACAATAACACTCCGGTAGGCGTTCGTCCTTTACACTCTATCGCCTCCTGCAAAAACAAAAAACGCCACTTCGGGCCTTCCGAAGCGGCTTACGGGAAACGAGCGAAGAGTGCAGCGTACTGCGGCAGCTTGCCTTCAAGAACGCTGCTACCGGACTTTACGCCCGCTTCCCGCGGGCCTCCTCCTCGCCAATTCAGGACACATGAAATTCATACTCAAATCGAGTTTTCTGACTCCAGAAAGACTAACGTCCCAGCAAGGCTAACGTAACTGCTATGCGCATCACCTCATCACTCTACAACCGAAAACCTGAATGTCAAGAATCAACGATTGCCGTTTCCGGCTGTTCAGGCTGTTCACTTCCAACCGCCGCAATACGCCGCGGGCGCTCCACGTCGATCACCAGATTCTCGACCCCCCGCAGCACGACCTGCTTTCTCTGCTGCGGCTCAGCCGCAAGTTGAAGCGATGAAAACCGCTCTAACAGGCTTGTAAGCGCGATTCGCCCTTCCAGCATCGCCAGCGAGGCACCCAGACAATAGTGTATTCCTCGCCCAAAAGAGATGTGGCTCTTTTCATTTCGGGCGATGTCAAGCCTGTCTGGATCAGTGAATGCCGCTGGGTCACGATTCGCGGCACCGACGACACCGACTACCTGCTGGCCGGCGCTCATCCGCTTGCCCCCCATCTCCACGTCTTCCACAAGGGTACGACCGTCTAGTTGTACAGGACTGTCGTATCGGAGCAACTCATCGATAGCCGAGTCGATCAGCTCAGGCTGCTCTTTCAGTCGCCGCAATTCCTCGGGGTTCCGCAGCAGAGCCAAGGTGCCATTGCCAATCAAATTGCGGGTCGTTTCGTTTCCTGCTACCAGTAATAGTAGCAGGGTGGCCAGAAGCTCCCCGTGCGAGAGCCTGTCGCCTTCTTCCTCAGCGGCCAACAGGGCGCTCACAAGGTCGTCCTGCGGATCCTGTCGCCGCAGGGCAATGATTCCTTCGAAGTACTCGTATAGCTCCTGTTCCGACCGGCGGAACTGCTCCCTCTGTTCTCTACTTTGAATAGGCTCCAGCGAAACGACGATGTCATTCGACCACTCTTTGAACTGGTCCAGGTCCCGGGCCGGTACTCCCAGCATTTCGGCAATGACGATGACCGGAAGGGGAAAGGCGAAACTGTCGATCACGTCGAACCGGTTCTCCCCGTCAACGCCGTCCAGCAGTTCCTCCACGATCTCCTCTATGCGCGATTCAAGTGCCGCCACCGAGCGGGGCGTAAATGCTTTGGAAACGAGCGCTCGCAGACGCGTGTGATCGGGCGGATCCAGATCAAGCATACTGCGGTCCTGCGTGTACTCTCGATCGCCTACTCCGGCTCCCCAATTCGAAAAGCGTTGATGGTCCAGTAACATCGCCTGAACGTCGTCGTACCGTGTCAGAACCCAGCCGTCTACCAACCTCATCCGGTGGACCGGGTCCTTTTCTCGCAGCCTCTGATAGGTAGGATAGGGATTGGCAAGTACATGCCTTGAGGTCAGGTCAAACTCGACGCCCGATTCGAGCCGTTCCCAAGTCAAAAGGCCGCGTTTGGCGACTGGCTTGAGCAATTCTAGTAGTGGTCTCGATATTGAACTCGCCATTTCTATCTTTCTGTCTCCTCAACCCAAGAGTCTGACTCTCGTCAGTCCCGTCAATCGCCGGCGCGGTTCCTCTATTTGAAAGCCCCCATCGTCATGCCCGATGCAATCTGTCTCTGGAAGAGGAAAAACAGGATCAAGACAGGAATTGTAGCTATTGCCATCGCCGCGTATTGCAGTCCCAGCACCGTCTCCACTGTCATCGGCGCCGGCTTGTATAACGCGATTGCCAAGGGCAGAGTCCGAACATCGGCCTTGTTCATCAGTATGAGCGAATAGAAGAGCTCACTCCAAATCCAGTTGATGTTGATTATGGCCATGCCAGCGATCGGTCCCCGGCTGATGGGCACAACAATGCGCAGAAATACGCCCAGTCGCCCGCAGCCGTCTATGCGCGCCGCTTCTTCCAACTCAACGGGCAAGTGCATAAAGTAGGCGCGCATCAGGATAATCGTGAACGGTGCACCCAGCGCAGCATAGACCAGTGTCAAACCAAAGAGGCTGTTTCGTAGTCCGAGACTGCCAACAAAAAAGTATAGTGGTATCGCCAGTGCGTGTGCCGGCACAGCCAGGCTGAGCAACAACGCCTGATGGAGGGTACCGTTGCCGGGAAAATGTCCCCGCGCCATGGCGTAACCGCACAGACAGGATATCGCCAGCATTAGGACCAGTGTGGCTGCAAGCACAATCACACTATTGTAGAAATATCTTCCGAAAAACATCCCGGTGCGGTCACCGGTCCAAACGTCCACAAAGGGGGCAAGCGAGAAGCTTGTCGGAAGGCTGAAAGGTGTGTTCAGAATCTGGGTGTCCGTCTTGAAGGTGTTCATCAACAGGAAAAATATTGGGTACACCTGAATAAGTGCTCCAACAACGAGCAGTCCATAGATTATAGGCCGCAAACTGCTCCCTGCCCACCATCCCGGAGTTTTGCCTCCCCTTGCGCTCGCCTCCGTCGGCCGTGAAGATAAACTGTCAACTGCCATCTGATTCTACCCCTTAAGATCACCTGTCACTTACTTACCGTTCAGTCTACATTCGCCAGCTTTCAACGCCTGACCCTCGGCTACCGTCTGCCGATCAATACTCAACACTTTCAATTCGGACGCCCCGCACATATCCGTAGGCGACGGCGAAAACGACCACGAACATGACAACCGCTATTGCTGAACCGTAGCCGAAATTGCCTGAACGGAATGCTGTTTCGAACAGATAGTAGCCCAACACCTGTGTACTGAACGCCGGCCCACCTTTTGTCATCACGAGCACAAGGTCGAAAACCTTCATTGCGCCGATGATCGACAGCATTGTGATCGAAGCGAGTACAGGTTTGATCAGCGGCACAATCAGGCCCCAGATTCGTTGCCACTCGCTTACTCCGTCCATGGTAGCGGCGTCGTGCATATCTTGAGGAATTCCCTCTATCGCTGCCAATAGTACGATCATCGGAAAACCGACCGACTGCCAGATCGGTACAAGCATGACGCTTATCAGAGCCACGTTGCGGTCGCCTAACCAGTTCTGGGCCAGTGCGTCGAGCCCTATGCCTCGAAGTACGGCATTGAAGAGACCATGATTGAACTCAAACATGTTGGCCCACAATGTTGCGACCACCACGCCTGACATCATAACCGGAATGAAAAATGCAATGCGATAGATCTTCCAGCCCTTCATGCGTCGACTTATCGCCACGCCCAGAAACAGACCGATCGACACTGTGAAGAAAGGAACTACGATCGCAAAGATAAAACTGTTGCCAAGCGCACGCCAGAAGACCTCGTCTCCGAACAGTTTGGCAAAGTTACGCAATCCGACGAAAGTCTGCGGCCCGAGCCCGCCCCACTTGAATAGAGACAACCGCAGCGTGTCAAAGAGAGGATATGCCATCAATGCGAGCAGCATAAGTGATGCCGGTGCGATAAACAGATACCAGGGAAGTGCATTCCTGGCGGCGCGAACAAAATGCCTTCGTCTCGGTGACCCGACCGCTGAGTCCTGCCCAGGATTCATAGTCGCCAACTCTACACCTCCATACGAAAACAGGGAGGTCCCCAGGAACCTCCCTGAACGAGATGCGCCATCATATCGATTGTAAGCGCTCCCTCGACTTTTCCCGCCTAGCTCTGCTCGGCGTGTATTTCCTCAGTCTTCTCCTGCATCCAGGCGCCCGCTTCTTCAGGTGTTAAACCGCCGGCCATCATCTGGTCGACCGACTTGACAGTCGCCTGTTGATAGGGCTGACTGCTGGATGCCTCAAACAGCGCAGGCGTGCCGTACTTATTGTTGTCTTCAAGGAATTGCAACTGCATCTCACTAAGTATTTCGCTGTAGACTTCGGAAGGAATATCGGCGCGGCCATGGGGAATGCCCGCAGTCTGAGCATAGAGTGAAGCCTGCGGCAGTCGGTATGCCCAGGCAACGAAATCCAGAGATGCCTCAATGTTGCTGCCGGAATTAGGTACGATCAGACCATCGGGAACCCATGCCCCAACCTTTCCCGTTCTCTCCGGCCTGATCTCTGGGTAGTAAAAGTAACCAAGCTCGAACTCGACATCGCGCTCCAGCCCGGCAGAGCCGCCGTCCCATGAGCCCGTCTGCCACATAGCGGCCTTACCCGTCGTAAACAACGACCTGCCGGTCTGGTATTCGGTCAGTCCCGTTACGCCGTCGACAAACACGCCCTTGTCCACCATCGCCTGAATGTATTCATAGATGCGAATCGAGTCAGGATCGGTCCAGGTGTACTGGTCACAGGACGCCGGTACGTCGGCACGCCATTTGATCGGCATACAGTTGTACTGGTCTCTGCTCCAGGACCGCAACTGCATTCCGTCGCTGAAGTGGCTCTGGATACCCATGACATAGTCGACGGTCAACGGCTGGTACCCGGCGTCGCGTAGTTCGGTCGACATCTCATAGAGATCATCCCAAGTCTCTGGCGGCGCGATGCTAACTTCCTCGAAGATCTCCTTGTTGTAGTAGGTGTAAGGCGTCCATACCACGGCGATTGTGGCGGAGTAGAAGTGGCCGTCAGGCTGGCGCTGAAAGTCTACGATGCCTTCCGGATAGGCGTCATACCAACCTTCTTGCTCGTACAAGTCATCCAAGGGGACCAGGATCTGGCTGGTCACCATGTCGTTGAAACGATTGGCCGGCACGCACTGATACCATGAAACATCCGGTGTGTCTTCGCTGGAAAAGAGCAGGAATGCCTGCTGATATTGCTCCTCGGCAAGCACATCGATACTCACAGAGATATCGGAATTTTCTTCCATGTACAGGTCGGCGAGCGCTTGCAGGCCTTCGGTTACGATCCCTGCAATCGATCCGACTCGCAATTCAATCATCTCGACCGAGGGTGCAGCCGCGCCGTCTCCATCGGCCGCAGGGGCAACCGGGGCAGCACAGGCAGCCAGCAGCCCTCCCGCGGTGATAAAGCCGGTCCGCTGCAGGAAGTCTCTACGGTTAAGTTTAGACATTTCTCTTGCTCCTTACGGTGTGAAGAACAGTGCCAATCAATCAGTGTGGACACCTGTCAATGTTTCAATTTCAGCGTGATGGCAATACATGTACTGCTGTCGGAAAAGTCTTGGGGAAGCGCGTTTCTGAGGGAGTGTACCACGCGCAGTTTACGAGCGTCAACCAATCTGAATTGTCCCTGAAACGGAGACCGACCCTAAGTGGGTCCGCTTGAATGCCACCTAGCGATGGTAAGGAATAGGACCGAGTAAAGAGAATCGGCGCAGTATATCGCTTCACTGGGAATTCTCTCGCCCCAAATGCCGTTAGACCGCCTAGAATCATCCATTATTCTCCCTCCCAATGAACAGGAAAGGACGCGCTTTAGCTTACTCTGCTTCTGTTGTATGATTTCGGCATAAAGCAAGTTGGCTGCACGAGCAAAACGTAGACTCTAACAGGATTCGACTGCAACATCGAAAGGACATTCGATCCGATGTCACCAAACCAGCAGTACGCCGACAATACGCCTTACGTCTTTGCACACAGTCTTGGTCAGCAACTGGACTTGAGCGCACAAGAGTTCCCTTCCGCCAATTCCGACGGCCTGCCTGTTATTGACCTGACTCCGGAACAGAAGTATTCCTTCGACAAGCACGGCTGGCTTCTCATCCCTGGCGTCTTGTCTCAGGACGAAGCAGAGGAGATGCGCGACTACGGCCTCCGTCTCCAGCATGATCCGGAATCGATTTCTTCGCACGAACGCTCGCCCCTGGGAGGGCCGTTGCAGAAGCTTACCGACCACCCCGTTGTAGTCGGTTTCATGAATGAGTTTGTCGCCTTTCCGCCTCTCTCTCGCCAAAACTGCTACGGATTCCGTATGGAGTCCTGTAGCCTGTTCTACCGCGAGGCCGGAGACGGTCAGTTCGGCCCACACAACGGCAGCGGCTACTACCGCTTTCCTGGTGACACACATTTCTATCATAGTGTTCCTGGCAAGTCTCACGCGGGCCTCACGCGCGTGGTCTGGGAGCTGAATGAGGTACGCAAAGGCGACGGGACACTTCTTGTTACCGGTAGCCACAAGGCCGCCTATCCTGCTCCTGACTCTATCCACGATCCGCACTCGCCGCTTTGGGATGAATACACATGCCCCGCGGGTTCGGTCCTCTTCTTTACAGAATCGCTAACCCACAGCGCTCGTCCATGGACTAATCGTGACTATCCACGCGTCGCCATCTTCAGTTGCTACAATACTGTCGACAGCAAGTGGCACGATTGGGACCCTGATCCCGAGCTAGTCGCTTCAATGCCGCCTCTGCGACGAACTCTTTTCCGGCCAGTCCGCGCCGCCAACAATCTCAGCGACGGGTCGCACTACGGGGTATAGCCTTTGGACGAATTGTCCCTGCCATATAGGCAGTAGAATCCAAGGTCTAACTTGAAGTCCTGTAGGAGCTGAACCCTTTCAAGGCCCAAGCAGTTTCAGATTCCATTTATCGTAGCGGCAGGCCGCGACTTAGCCGCTTACAGCAGGAGACGGACGCATGGCAACCCTACTTTCCGCCAAGAGCGCCAGTGCATTTGATATGGGGAAGGGCGATTCACGGAACCTGGTCGGGCCTTCAACAGGGGCGCGGGACATCACGCTGAACTATTCGATCTTTCAAGCTGGTGAGGAATTTCCCCAGCACTTTCACGAAGATTCCGCAGATATCTTCATTGTTCTCGAGGGTGACGTCTCTGTGCGGCAAGGGGACGAATACACTCCAATCACTGCAGGCGAGTTCGCATACGTTCCATCACCGGAAGTACACGGGACGGTCAACACCAGCGGTGCAGAGGCGACTCTTATTAGCTTCCAAGCACCCCCCGATCAAGCCCTCTATCGTGGGGAACGGGACCCGTCCCAAACAGGGACGACTCCCAGGCCGCCGGAAAACCATCAAACCACTGTGAGAATCGACCAGCTGGCAACAGGAGAATGCAGGGATCAGGGCAGAACGCAAGGATGGGTACCTGCCTCTCCCAAAACTGGCACACCTGAGATGAGGCTAGATTACTTTGAATTGGGTCAAGGAGGAGAAGTCGAAGCGCCGGCTTCACCCGACAAAGAATCCGTCTGGTTTGTCTGGAGCGGCGCAGTCACCATCGATGCGGGGGGCGACACCATTCAAGCAGGTCGTCACGATGGCGCTTTTGTCCCCTGCGGAGAGGCCCAGACCGTTCGCAATGACCAAGACGAACCTGCTAGACTCATACGCTGTCAGGCCTTGTGATACTTACCATACTAGTCAGCATAACTGGCCCAGAAACGTGAAGCCCGGAGCCCCTCCTAGAGGGCCTGCCGGGCTCTTTCCTTCCGTCCGAACTAGAACTCACTTGAAAGTTCGCTTAGATTGCCACTGCGGTCGAGACTGAGGCCACCCTTACTTCTTCCGCGCTTACTTCACGGCCTAACTGATTCGACAGGTAAATGCCCTCCGAGATCAGCATGCAGTTCAATGCGATCTCCGCGGTCGGCAGCAGTGCCACCCGTCCCTCCACAGCCGCGATCCAGTGCTCTTGCTCGCTGTCGTACACGTCGCCCTGACCGCGCACATTGTGGAGCCGGAAGTCGAACATCTGCAGATTGGCCGTGGAGTCAAAGTCCAGGTCTCCGGCACTGTGGAAGAATCCAAAAGGATTGAGCCTTACACCCCCTTCGCTCCCGACCACGTATGAACCCTCGAAAGCATCCAAGTGGATAGCCCATGCCTCGATGATGTCCAACGTGATATTGTCGGCCATCCGCACAAAGCCCAGGCCCAACTCCTCCACATTGTATCCACTGCTCTTTCGCCTAGCCGCGTCCATCTCTATCTCCTGGTAAGTCTTGCCGGAGATGCGCAAAACGTCGGGGTTTCCGAGGAGATGGAGTACAGTCGAAATGTGATAGACGCCCATGTCGTAAAGGGCGCCGCCGCTGGCAGTCTCCTTATTCACAAATAGCGGGGAGCCGTACCCGTCCACAAAGGGACGGCCTCGCCGCCGATAGCCTGTCGAGCGGGCGTGGTATAGTTTTCCCAGATGGCCGCCGTCGATCAGCGACTTTGCCGCCTTTGTCTCGCTGGCGAAGTATTCCCGGTTCTGGATGCTGAGCATTCTGTCGCATTTCCTGGCAGCCGCCAGCATCTTTTCGGCGTCGATGTAAGCGCCGGCCATCGGCTTTTCGCAAAAGACGTGCTTGCCCGCCTCCAGTGCAGCTACCGTTGCGGGCATGTGGTAGTTGTTGTGAAGGCAGACGTCGACTGCTCTGATATCGTCGCGCGCAAGCAACTGACGGAATTCAGTGTACACGTCTGCGATGCCGTTTTCTGACGCGACTCTATTGGCCTCGGCCTCGTTGATGTCGGCAATGGCCGCGATCTCCACGTGAGGCATGGCCATGTACTTGCGAACGTGGCCCTTTCCTATTTGGCCAATGCCGATAATTCCAATTCGAGTCTTCTCTTCTGTCATGGTCCGGTGCTCTTCCCTAGGGTGTTTCCTCGTCGATTGAAAGTTTTCACGCAGGTGCCAGTGGATGCAAGTGGCTGGGGGCAAGTCTCGACTGCTTCTTACTCGTCCAGCGCCCGTCTTAGTAAATCTCTGGTCTTTAGCGCGGCTCCCTTCTCGTCACCGTCATGTGGTGTAGATTCAATCCCCCAGACTCCGTCGTAGCCGCTCTTGCGCAGGATGGATAACGCCTTGTGCAGGTTTACCGACGGGTCGTTGCCCTGGCTGTCAAAGGAGAATGTCTTGAAATGGGTGAGGCGAGCGTAGCGTGCGCACATCTGCCAGGCAAGTTCCTGTGTTCCTTCGGCCCAGTTGTTCGTGTCGAATAGCAGCCCAAGTCCTTCGACTTCCTCAATCAGGCGAACTGTATTTCCCGGGTACTTGGTGGGCCCCCAGTGGTTCTCCACCACGATCTCCACTCCGGCTGACTTTGCCCTTGGTATGAGGTCGTTGTAGCCGTCCACGATAATCTCGAAGATTTCGTCGGTCAACTCCTCGGGCCCGCCGGAGTCGATACGCATCTGGGAAGCGCTCAGAGACCCGGCGACGTCCAGCCATCGATAGGCCATCTCCCGGCGCTCCAAACGTGCGGCGGCAGTCTCCTCGTAAATATGACCACCGTCCACCGCAAGGCAGCCATATGGCAGACCTGCGTCCTCTGCCATAGTCCTGGCGTCTGCCAGCCACCTCCTGTCAACTAGGGCCTCCTCCACGTGTTTCATCCATGGGTCGAGCTGTGAGAAGCCGTGACTTTGGTTGAAATCCACATAGTCTCGAAAGTCCATTTCGCCGCTCTCGAATGAACGGCGAAAGCTATAGGAACAGATGCTGAACTTAGGTGCCATGGAATCTATTCTCCATCTTTATGAGCAATCGCCCCTCTGGTTGCCGATTCGGATAGTACGGAGGCTTCTGCAAAACGTGCACTTCGCGGAAGACTTGCCATGTTAATCTGCCAAGGCACTCATTCACAGAGCCGACCGATATCCTTTCGAGAGGCGTAACTCGATCTGCGCCTGAAACGTCGAGAATATTATCGTAATGATCCAATAAAAGACTGCGGCGATGAGTAGTGCCTCCAAACTGCGAAAATTGGCCCTGCCCTGCTTCTGTGCTCTCCACAGAAGCTCCCATACGAATCCCGTCACGGAAATCAGGGAAGTGTCCTTAAGCATGGCGATGAACTGGTTGCCGATCGGCGGGATGACCAAGCGCAGAGCCTGCGGCAGGACGATGAACCGCATGATCTGAAAATGGGTCATTCCCATTGACTCTGCAGCTTCCCGCTGGCCGGCGCTTACCGATTGGATGCCTGCCCGCATGATCTCCGTCATGTAGGCGCCGTAATTCAGGCCCAGCGCCAAGACGCCGGCCGATAGGCCCGACAATCGAATGCCAAGCTGGGGCAAGGCCAAGAAAAAGAAGACCACTTGCAAGAGCAGGGGCGTTCCTCTAATCAAGGAAATGTAGAAGGTCGCCAGTGCGTAGGCCGGGGCAAATTTCGATAGTCGTCCCAAGGCGCCCAAGAGCGAGAGAACTGTCGCCAAAAGTATAGACAAGACCGAAAGTAGGATTGTCAGCCAGACGCCGTTGAAGATAAAGAACCAGTGGCTGCGAATGAAAGTCCAGTCTAGAGAGATTGTCGTGAACTTCAGTCCGGCAACTGAAAACTCGGACCCACTGAACGCGTAGGAAAGGGCTATCAAAAGGAGCGCGTAAGAAACGCGTACGCCCGTGGCAAAGCGACGGGCATCGCGTCGTTGTGCCGCCAGTATCTGCTGGGCCTGAACAGCGAACCGGTCTTCTGTAGGGGCAGCCGACATATCGATTTCCGTGATGAACGACCGAGTCCGAGTCTCTGCTCTACTCTCCTCAGCGAAGGCTGCCTCAAGGCCGCGGACTTTACTCTAGGTCCCACATTCGCCTATTTGGTGGGATCAGATGTCAGATCCTCTCCGAACCATTTCATCGACAACTCGCTCAGGGTGCCGTCTACATGCATATCGGCGATGATCCCGCTAACTTTCTCAACCAGACTGGATACGTTCTTTGACGCGTTCTTGTCGAACGCCGCGGCAAGATTCTCCGAGAAGACCGGTGTCCCAACTTTATAGACCGGAACGCCTTCAGCGATGGCCGCTTCCACGACCGTATTTGAAGTCAGAAATGCTTGAAATTCGTGACGGCCGGCCTGAATCTGCTGTGCGCAGTCGTTGTCGGTCGTGAGAGGAATGATGGAAACATTGGCAGGCGGCGCGTCAACATAGAAGCTGGCAGCGGGCAATCCCAGTCCTTCCATATCGCCCATCAACCAACTCTCATAGGTGGTGGAAGCACCTACGCAGACCGTTGCGCCGATCAGGTCGTCCAACGTCTCGATCCCGGACCCGTCAACTGCTGCAAATTGCGCTGGCGTGTAGTAATAGGGAGGTGAAGCGAACTCAAGGATTTTCTGACGGGCCGTGGTGACGGTCATTGAACCGACGCTCATATCCCACTGGTCACCCCAATTTCCGGCCGTTATCAAGTCCCAGTCCGGCGTGACGAACTCCACTTCAACGCCCAGCCTGCTGGCGATCTCATTGGCTACGTCGACGTCAAATCCCACAAAGTTGCCACTCTCATCCAGAAAACTCTGGGGTGCGTAGTTTGGGTCTGTTGAAATCCGAATCGTGCCGCGAGCAGAAATTTCTCCGAGTAGGTCGTCCGCCTCCTCGGTTGCGTCCGTGCCTTCGCCAGAGGAAGGCCCCTGTGGCGCGATAGGTGCTACGCACGCGCCTATACAAAAGACGGCGATAAACAGGATAGACAGTAAGAGTTTCATCGTTTCCCCGCTTTCTGGTTCAGCTAATATGTGTCCTATGAAATAGAATGTTTCCCTGACAATATGATATTACAGGATAGAGCAGAACAAGGAATTCGTATATTCCTAAAGGAACGCTAGTCCATGTCATGTACTCTCTCAGAAGCCGTTTCCGAACACCCCTATCCCGAATTTCACGAATGGTGGCCGATGGGTGAAACCTTTCTAGCACTAATGGCGGACGCCATTGTAAGCCAATGGCGACCCTTGGCTCCTACCGAGAACAGTATTGCTGCGGTCCAAGTTACTGTTGAAGAGTACATCTCTCAGGTCTATCATCGGCAAGCCCGACCTGGCCTGGCAGCAAGCTTCGCCGCGGGGTCAGACCTTAACGCAGTTCAGTCAGGCGAGTTTGACGCCCTCTCCTACGCATTCTTTTCTTCTGCCTACAGGACACTGGCTTCTAGATTCAGGGGTGACAAACTGAGATCGGTGCGCCGCAAGTTCGCTGAGCGCGTAGGCGCGCGATTCTTTTCTCATCTTACAGAACGTCTGACCCTAGAGCTTCCTTCATCTCTGTTAAATGAAACTGACTTGGGCATGGTGAATGCCGCCATTCAACGAGTTGGGAGATTCCTCGTGGAACAAGGCTATCTGCGCAGCCACTTTTCCTTTCACTTCGACGTATGTACATCCCATGCTGGGGAAACTGTAGATCAAGGATCCGACAACGTTTTGCAGGCCCTGAGCGATGGCGGTACTGCCTATGCCCTTTATGAAATGGGCCATCCCGTGATTCTGCCATCCGCTGTTTACCTCCACCAGACTGTTGGCGAAGCGCAACATCACTCTTCGCGTACGATAGAGGAACTGTTCGCACGTGTAGGGTGCGATGCCTGGGAAACTGACGACTTTGACCCGTCACACTATCCCTCCAACCTGGTCGTGGAGCTCTGGCAGATCAGAAAACAGGGTTCGTCTAGTCTGTAGCCTTCGAGCCGGTGTTTTGCGTGTCTCAATTATGCTCAAAGGCGCAACTAAGTCAGCCATCGTACGAATTCTATTCGATTTCTTGCGCCGCCACATTTGACCACTCGTCCCGATTTCTGGTAGACTTGCCCCGTGCCAGCCTCCAGCACGCCCCCATCGTCTAGAGGACCAGGACTCAGGCCTTTCAAGCCTGCGACAGGGGTTCGAATCCCCTTGGGGGTACTGAAGAGCCGCCCGATTGGGCCGGCCGAATCAGAGCCTGCGGTTTCAAAAGAGCCCAATGTCATAAAGTGGTCTTCCACAACATGACATCGGGTCTTTTTTGTGCAGAGGAACGCTGTGAAGACCTTCCGCATTGAAGTGACCAACCATGACGCCGATGGTGAACCCAGGATCACGGCGGCCGCGCACCGGTTGGGGATCGATTCGCTTCAATCCTGCAGTCGGACCCAACTTTACTTTCTGACAAGCAATTCAGGAGATGCTCCCAGCCTGGAACAGGTCGAAAGGCTGTGTGCAATTCTATTGGTCGATTCTGTCACCGAATCGGCCCGGATTACTCCTCAGCCGCACACACGCTCGGAAATCAAGTCGAATCAAACCGCATCCGCATCGGTGGAGCATGTTATCGAGGTTGCTCTCCGCCCAGGCGTCACCGACGTGGCCGCACGCGTCCTCGAACGCGGCGCTGCCGAGTTAGGAATACACAGTTCTGAGGCGTCAACCGCCACCCAATATCGGCTGACCGGGGAGTTGTCCAAGGAGGAACTGCACAGAGTGGCCCGAGACCTGCTGTGTAACGACACGATTGAGCGCTACAGCCTGGGCTCCATCGAACCCTTTTTTGGGCACAACAGCGATGCCAGCGATCTTGTAGAACAGGTCCCTCTGACAGGTCTGAACGAGGAGGAGCTGCTCGAATGCAGCCGGCAGAGATTGCTCTCACTTGACGCCGAGGAGATGAGGGAGATCCAGAACTTTTACGACGAGATAGGACGTGCCCCCACCGACGTAGAACTGGAAACACTGGCACAGACGTGGAGTGAGCACTGCGTCCACAAGACGTTCAAGTCTGTCATTGCCTTCACGCAGCAGGATTCCTGTGGCCAACCGCTTCCGGTTGAGGAGATAGAGGGGCTGCTGCAGACATATATTCGGGCCGCAACTGAAAAGGTGAACCGATCTTGGGTGCGCTCTGCCTTCGTCGATGACGCTGGCATCATTGAGTTTGACGATAACTTTGACTTGGCTTTCAAAGTGGAGACACACAACCATCCGTCTGCACTCGAGCCATTCGGAGGCGCAAACACCGGAATAGGCGGTGTGGTGCGCGACATAATCGCAGTCTCGGCACGGCCCATTGCTTGTACCGATGTTCTCTGTTTCGGACCACAAGACCTGCCGCCGGCCGAGCTCCCCTCAGGCGTACTCCATCCTGCCCGGGTTGAAGAAGGTGTGGTGGCCGGAATCGGCGACTACGGAAACAAACTGGGCCTGCCGACTGTCAACGGCGCCGTCATCTATGATGACGGGTATCTGGGCAATCCCCTGGTCTTTTGCGGCGCGGTGGGGTTGCTTCCGAAGGGCTCCCATCCAACTGAGCCACAGATTGGTGACAGAATCGTGGTCCTGGGGGGACGTACCGGTCGTGACGGCATCCACGGCGCCACTTTTTCCTCGGCAGAGCTGACTCAGGCCACGCACACGGAGTCGGGGAGCGCCGTGCAGATCGGCGATCCTATCACAGAGAAGGGCCTGATAGAGTTGGTCGAAGCAGCCCGAGACGAACGCCTGTACAATGCCATTACTGATTGCGGCGCCGGCGGTCTGTCTTCAGCCGTAGGCGAGATGGGTGAGAAGCTGGGAGCGGAGATCGAGTTGCAGGAAGTTCCCCTCAAGTATCCCGGTCTGACTCCTTGGGAAATCTGGCTTTCTGAAGCCCAGGAGCGGATGGTCCTGGCAGTCCCGCCCGGTAACCTTCCTCTTCTCCAGGAGCTGGCTGATCTCTGGGACGTTGAGATGCGGGATCTTGGCCAATTCAGCGGCGATGGCTGGTTGCGCGTGCGCTACGGCGGCCGTGCTGTGGCCGAGCTGCCAGTGACATTCTTGCATGGCGGGCTTCCCATCCCGCGGAGAACAGCCCTGTATCAGGAGAATACGCTGGACGGTTCCTTGCCGCCGATCATTGTTGGACCCGACGAACCGCAGGCGGGGGCAAAAGAGATCCTTCTCCAGATGCTGAGCCATCCTTCTGTTGCAAGCAAAGAAAGGATCGTTCGCACGTACGATCATGAAGTACGCGGCGGTACACTCGTGCGTCCCTTTGTCGGTCCACACATGGATGGACCGGCAGACGCGGCGGTGCTGAAACCAATTGGTACGTGGGGCCACGATCGTGCCTTCGCCCTCAGTGCGGGCATAAACCCTTTGTTGGGAAAGAGGGACTGCTACGCCATGGCAGTGAGCGCAGTCGACGAAGCGTTCCGAAATGCGGTTGCCGTCGGCGCCGACCCGGACAGCATCGCGCTCCTGGACAATTTTTGTTGGGGTAACCCCACGCTTCCTGACCGTCTTGGGGCACTTGTGCGCACTTGCCAGGGATGTTACGACGCTGCTGTTAGCTACAATGCTCCATTCATCTCCGGAAAGGATAGCCTGTACAACGAGTTTGAGGGCCAGCCTATCCCAGGAACACTTCTCATCTCGGCCATTGGAATCGTACCGGACATGCACAGTGTCTGCACCTCCGACCTGAAGCAGTCGGGGAATCTCTTATACCTGCTGGGGGAGACGCGAGAAGAACTGGGTGGGTCTCTCCTCAACCATCTCTTCGAATGGGAAGGGGGCGAGCCGCCCACTATGCCCAGCGCCCCCTTGGTTCGGTATCGGGCACTGCACGCCGCTATGCAGTCAGGGCTGATTCAGAGCTGCCACGACCTGAGCGAGGGCGGGCTCGCAGTCGCATTGGCCGAAATGTGTCTCGGAGGCAGACTAGGCGCGGCGGTAGATATTTTCGCTGGCTGTGGGGCTGATTTCTCCCATCCTTTTGTCCCACTATTTGCCGAGAGTAACGGACGACTCTTATTGGAAGTCGCTCCTCGCGATGTGGAGTGCTTTGAGGAGAGTCTCAGCGGCCTTCCGGTCGCGCTCTTTGGTTCGGTCACTCAGACCGATCAACTGGTCATAAGAGAAAACGGCCAGCGGCTCTTCGCTCTATCTCTGGATGAGATCGCTTCTGCCTGGAAAGGCACTGATTGGGAATGAATGGTCCCAGGGGCAAGCTTCTGAGTGAAAGGGTGGCCACAGTGAGACAGCCATGAAACTGCCTGTCCTGATTCTACATGCCACTGGCACGAACCGTGATGCCGAGGCAGCCCGCGCGTGCGAACTGGCTGGTGCCTTGCCCCAAATAGTGCACATCAATCAACTGCGTGCGGGCTTCCGACGTTTTTCGGATTTCGGTATGCTCATTTTGCCGGGTGGATTTTCCTACGGGGATGCACTCGGCGCGGGTGTTCGCCAGGCGCTGGATCTCCGCGTCTTCTTTCACGACGAGTTGAAGGAGTTTATCGAGACCGGCAAACCGGTTTTAGGTGTTTGCAACGGCTTTCAGACGCTGGTCAAGGCGGGCTTTTTGCCGGGCTCCAACATCGACAGCAAATGTCACTCTGGTGAACAACAGTCGATCGAGCAGAGGCGTGTGACCCTGACCTACAACGACCGCGATCGGTTCGAGTGCCGGTGGGTTCATCTGGCCGTGGAGCAAGGGGCAAAGGCCAGTTGCCTGGCACATATAGAAGAGCCGATCTTTTGCCCTGTGGCGCACGGGGAGGGCAATTTCCAAGTTTCCAATGACGAGGTACTCAAGCGCTTGGAGAAGGAGGGGCTGGTAGCGTTTCGATATGTCGACGAGAATGGATTGCCGGCCGGAGGGCGTTACCCACTCAATCCCAACGGATCTGTTGCGGACATTGCAGGTATCTGTAATCGAGCGGGTAATGTTATCGGACTGATGCCTCATCCGGAAGATCACATCGACTCGATCCAGAGTCCCCTAGGCGAAGGTAAGGGCCTGGGACTTTCACTCTTTCGAGCCATGATTAGCAGTGCCTCTGCATGAAGGGCGAGTAGAGCGAAGGAAGCGAAGTTTTTGGCGAAAAGGAGCCGTTCAAAATGAACTCCGATGTGCTGAACCACACGTTCCCCGGACTCGACTTAGACTTTCTCGGCCCGAAGCGTAGCGGCAAGGTGCGGGACATCTATGAGAGAGACGATCAGCTCGTTTTAGTCACAACCGATCGCCTGTCCGCTTTCGATCACATCCTGGGTCTGGTTCCTTCCAAAGGGCAGGTACTAAATCAACTTGCGGCCTTCTGGTTCGAAGAGACCCGAGATATAGTCGCAAACCACTTTATTGAGTCTCCAGACCCGAATGTGACAATCGGTCGCAAATGTCGTCCCCTGCCGGTTGAGGTCGTTGTTCGAGGATTCATATCCGGGGTAACCAAGACAAGCCTTTGGTATCGCTACAGCCAGGGTGAACGCTTCATTTATGGCATGGATTTTCCAGATGGAATGAGCAAGAATGAGCAGCTTCCCCAACCGATTATCACGCCAACAACGAAGGCCGAAAAGGGCGGACATGACGAACTCATCACGAGCACGGAAATCGTGGATAAGGGCCTGGTTGACGGGGAACTCTGGGAGAGAATTTGTGGCTCTGGGCTTGCGCTTTTCGCTCGCGGACAAGAGTTGGCAGCCAGGGGAGGCCTACTCTTGGTGGACACCAAGTATGAGTTTGGACTGAGTGACGAGGGCGAACTCCTCCTTATTGACGAGATCCATACGCCGGATTCCAGCAGGTTCTGGACGACTAAGAGCTATGAAGAGGTCCGAGCTGATAGGGAGAAACAGAGTAGCAATGGTCAGAGAGTTTTGGAACCGGAGAATTACGACAAGGAGTTCGTCCGATTAGCCTACGCCGAGCGCGGTTACATAGGTGACGGTCCCCCTCCGCCTCTGGAAGACGATCTGGCTGTGCAAGCCAGCCTACGCTACATTGGCTGCTACGAGCGCTTGACAGGCCGTCAGTTTACCGCGGGCGAAACTCCGGTAGCCGAGAGGGTAGCCAAGAATCTCGGAGCGCGTTTCGGAAACCAATAGGACAGACTGATAGTTTGGGAGCGACTTGAAGTGAAAGCTTCAGAAAGTACGCCTCTCGTGGGCGTGATAATGGGAAGCAGTTCCGACTGGGAGCGGTGCATGAAGTTTTCTTCGGAGACTTTGGCCGAGTTTGACCTGCCGCATGAGTGCAGGGTGGTGTCGGCGCACCGGACGCCTGTTTGGATGTCAGAATATGCTGAACGGGCGGCTGCACGAGGTCTGGAGGTGATCATAGCGGGTGCAGGTGGGGCGGCGCACCTGCCGGGCATGGTGGCCGGCCATACTCTTGTGCCTGTAATAGGCGTGCCGGTTCAAAGCCAGGCTCTGAATGGAATGGACTCACTGCTTTCGATTGTTCAGATGCCCGCGGGTGTACCTGTCGCTACTATGGCGATTGGGAAAGCGGGCGCCATCAATGCAGCTCTGCTTGCCATCTCGATTCTAGGGGCTTCGCGACCGGAGTTGCGACAGAAGCTTCAAGAATTTCGGGACGCCCGTGCTGACCAGGTGCTGGCTACTCGTCTGGCTGAAGAGGAGTAGGACCATGGCTCAAGCACGTCGATCGCCGCTGCCACCAGGCTCTACGATTGGTGTATTTGGCAGTGGGCAGTTGGGACGAATGCTGGCGATGGAGGCCCGAAGGATGGGCTATCGCATTCACACTTATTCGCCGGAACGCAACAGCCCAACCGGCCAGATAGCCGACCTCGAGTACGCCGCGGCCTACGATGACTCAGCAGCTGTGCAATCATTTGCAGAAGGCGTGGACGCGCTTACATTCGAGTTCGAAAACGTCCCTTCCCTTGTGGCAGAGATTGCTGAAGCCGAAGGCGTGCCAGTTCGCCCATCCGGGTCCATCCTCCACGCAGCCCAAAACCGACAACGTGAAAAGTCAATGCTCAGCCGGGCGGGTCTGCCCGTTACGCCGTTTCATTTGGTAGCAGATAGAACGGAACTGGAAGAGGCCGCCCAACAAATAGGTTTTCCCGCCATTCTCAAAACTGCTGCATTCGGTTATGATGGTAAAGGGCAGACGCAAATTGACAGTGAAGCTACACTGGAATCGGCGTGGCAGTCTCTTGGAGGGAGGGCATGCGTCCTCGAGGCGTACGTAAACTTTGAGAAAGAACTGTCGGTGGTGGCGGCGCGCGGAGCGAATGGCGACTTTGCAGCTTATCCCCTTGTTGAGAACCGCCACCTGAACCACATTTTGGATGTCACGATCGCGCCCGCAGAGGTAGAACCGGCTGTTGCTCACGAGGCCGAGAGATTGGCCCGGCAGTTGTGCGAGTTTCTCGGAATGACAGGCGTTCTCTGCATTGAGTTTTTTCTTCTTCCGAAGCCGCGAAAGGGCAGCAATCCTCCGGCATCGGAGTTGGGGTCGACCGGACGACTGCTGACCAATGAAATTGCACCTCGTCCTCATAACTCCGGCCACTGGACGATCGAGGGTGCGGTGACCAGTCAGTTTGAGCAGCAGTTGCGTACTGTTTCCGGCCTTGGGCCCGGTTCAACCGAGCAGTTAAGACCGGCTGTCATGTTGAATCTACTTGGTGACCTCTGGCGTAGTGGTGAACCAAACTGGCAGGCCCTGATGGCATTTTCCGAAGCAAAGTTGCACTTGTATGGAAAACAGGAGCCTCGACCCGGCCGCAAAATGGGGCACCTAACCGTGACAGCAGATACTACCGCTGCGGCATTGGAAGTGGGACTCGCGGCGCGCGCGGCCTTAGAGCAAATGTAAGTCTGGAACCTGGCAACAGGCCTGATGCCCGGCGTTGAGCACATTCGGAGAGTGCGTTCTCTCCAACTGAACGCGCTCTGTAATTCAAGGAGTGGCAAAAATGCTTCCGTTCGACTCGCCCCGTGAAGCATGCGGCGTCTTTGGAATCAGTGCCCCCGGGATGGACATCGCCCCCTTGGCCTACTTTGCCATTTATGCTCTGCAGCATCGAGGACAGGAGGCAGCGGGAATCGCCACTTGCGACGGCAAGACTGCCCATATTCATAAGGGGCTGGGTCTTGTTTCCCAAGTCTTTAACGAGGACAATCTGCAACATCTGCAAGGGCATATGGGCATTGGTCATACTCGCTATTCCACGACCGGATCACCCCGCCTGAACAATACTCAGCCGTATATCCTGGAGACACTCGACGGACCCCTTGCTATAGGGCATAACGGCAATTTGGTAAACGCGCCGAAACTTCGCCGTGAACTTCTGGAGCGGGGGGTGGGTCTGTCTACCTCGACCGACAGCGAACTTATCATCCACATGTTGGCCGGGGCACGCGGCAATTGGTTGCAGCGGATTCGCCAGATGATGACGATTGCGGAGGGCGCCTACACTTTGGCTATCCTCACCCGTGACGCCATCTATGGCGTGAGGGACCCTTGGGGTCTGCGCCCGCTCGTTCTTGGTGAGTTTGAAAACGGTTTCGCCATCGCCTCAGAGAGTTGCGCGTTCGCCACTATTGGCGGACGGGCCATTCAGGAAATCGAGCCTGGGGAAATCGTTCGCGTCGACCAGGACGGCTACGAAATCGTTCAGGGCGTGCCAGCAGAGAAGGCGGCATTCTGCACATTCGAGCAGATATATTTTGCCCGTCCGGACAGTGTTCTTGGCGGCCGGCTTGTTCACAGGGTGCGCCAAGCATTAGGGCGGCAACTGGCCCGCGAGTCGCCGGCAGAGGCTGATATCGTAGTACCTGTTCCCGATAGCGGCACCCCTCATGCAATCGGCTATGCACAGGAGAGCGGCATCGACTACAGCGAGGGTCTTATTAAGAGCCGATACATTGGACGTACCTTCATCCAGCCGACAGACCGGCAACGCAAGGTCGGTGTGTCAATGAAGTTCAACCCCTTACCTGACAATTTGAGGGGACAGAGGGTAGTGCTGGTAGACGACTCAATCGTGCGGGGAAACACGAGTGGACCGCTCGTGCAACTTCTGCGCGACGCGGGGGCGGCCGAAGTTCATATGCGGGTTGCGTGCCCCCCAATACGATTCCCTTGCTTCATGGGCGTAGACATGGCAAGCCAGTCGGAACTGATCGCGGCCCAAAAGAATCTGGATGAAATTAAGGAATACATTGGTGTTGAGTCGTTAAGCTATCTGAGTGTTGAAGGTATGATGAGTACACTGAGAGCGCAGGATGGCTATTGCAACGCTTGTTTCACCGGCGCCTACCCGTTCGAGACCCCAATGCTGGAAATGGAATTGGAATTGAAGGAGAAAGAGAGATTCGCGGGCGTGCTGGGCAACTGATTATTGGTGCTCCTGGACAGGGTAGAACTCGACAGTCCACTGGACCCCCTGATGGTCTTTCTCCTCTCCACACGAACCGCCACTCCATGAAAGTTACATGAACATTTTACTAATCGGTTCCGGTGCCAGGGAGCATGCCTTGGCCTGGAAAATGGCGCAATCACGACATGTCGCCCGAATTTTCGCGGCGCCAGGGAACGGGGGTACAGCTGGGACTCCCAACTGCACGAATGTGCCTATTCAGGTTGACGATTCGCAGGCGTTGCGGCTTTTTGCAATCGAAAATCAGGTCGATCTTACGGTGGTGGGACCTGAACTTCCTTTAGTATCTGGAGTCGTAGATGAATTCGTCGCCGAGGGTCTGACAGTATTCGGCCCCAGCGAGTCCGCTGCCAGGCTTGAGGGCTCGAAGGCGTTCTCAAAGGCTTTCATGAACCGGCACGGGATTCCCACCGGCTGGGCGCGTGTCTTCACAGACTTTGAAACGGCGGCCGACTTCGTCCATGAATTGAACGACGTCCCGGTGCTTAAGGCCAGCGGACTTGCTGCCGGTAAAGGGGTACTTCTGCCAACGAGTCATGACGAAGCTGTCGAGCAGCTGCGTGAGATGATGGTGAGTCGACGCTTTGGCGACGCTGGCTTAACTGTCCTCGTGGAAGAGCGTTTACAGGGCCCGGAACTGTCGGTACTGGCATTTTGCGATGGAGGGAACCTACGAGTGGTTCCTGCGGCGCAGGATCACAAGCGGCTGCTTGAGGGGGACCGAGGCCCTAATACTGGCGGTATGGGAGCTTTTGCGCCTTCCCCACTGGCAACGAAGGAGATTCTGGACGTGGTTGAGCAAAAGGTCCTGCGGCCAACCTTAGCTGGAATGGCTTCTGCAGGTTCTCCTTATCGGGGCGTCCTGTATGCCGGGCTGATGCTGACCGAAAGGGGACCAATGGTCCTGGAATTCAACTGTCGCTTCGGCGATCCGGAAGCTCAGGTCATATTGCCCTTACTTCAGAGCGACATTGTGGAACTGATGTTGGCGTGCACGGATGGCAGCTTGGCCGAGCACGAACCGGCATGGTCAGCAGAGTCCGCGGTAACGGTGGTAATGGCTTCTGGCGGCTATCCAGATGGTTACGAGACAGGCAAGGTCATCTCAGGTCTTCCCGAAGGTTTGAACGCCGATGGCAGCGCCCTAGTCTTTCACGCCGGTACAATGGTGGACGACACGCGCCTTCATGCCGAAGGGGAGAGTGACTCGGTTATTCTGACCGACGGTGGACGTGTACTTTCTGTTACTGCGACCGGAGACAGATTCAAGACGGCCTTCACGAAGGCCTACAAGGCTGTTGAACAGATTCACTTCGAGGGCGCGGTCTGGCGCTCCGACATTGGAATTGACTTTGCTAAGGCCTAAGTCGAAGTGTCCCAGTAGGGGTCCTTGGACAGGTTGCTTTCGGCCTTCAACAGAATAATGCCCCTGATTCGAAACGTCGCTTTCCCTCTCTAGGCTTCTTCACTATCCTGTCAAACAGCATTATCGGGAGGTCCCATGGCACTGATTCCTTCAATGTTACTCAAGCGTCTGTACACGTATGCCAGCCTACAGAATACTGAGAACGGCGTACAGTTTTCGATAAAGAACCGGCTGAGCGACGCCAGGTTGACCGGATTTCATGGCATCAGCATTGACGGCAAAGAGATTTCCAATGACGACCTGTCACTGGACTTTGGCGAGGGGGTTGTGATTTCACCCGATCAAGTCAACAGCGGCGATTCGATTGAGTTTCCTCTGCGGAAGGAGGTGTTCATCACTGCGCAGATTCCTCCGCTTGAAATGGGTCACCATGAGATCCGGATCGGAGTACAGACGTCGCCATTTGGCCGCATCCAGTTTGCTGTCGGTGACGCAATATCTGAGAAGGTCGATGCGCCGAGAATCCCTCGCGACCGCGATGACGACTACGGCGAAGATGTAATCAAAGCTCGCCAGGAATTCGTTAAGGAATACACGGGCCACTCGCTTGAACACATTTCACAGTACTCTTTTGACCCCCACGAAACGCAAGGCAATATCGAGAATTTTACAGGGGTGGCACAAGTGCCGATTGGCTTCGCCGGCCCTCTGACAGTCTGCGGAGAGCATGCCAAAGGCGACTTTCTTATTCCCTTGGCGACCACTGAGGGAACCCTCGTGGCTTCATACAATCGGGGCATGAAGCTACTTAATTTGTCAGGGGGAGTTAAGTGCACCGTCGTGGCCGATGCGATGCAAAGGGCGCCTGTCTTTGTCTTTGAAGATGCCCGCGGCGCCAGGGATTTTATCGACTGGGTGGGAAGGAACATGAACCCTGTCAGGGAAGAGGCCGAGGCAACTTCCAGTGTGGCTAAGCTGGACAATATCGATCCTTACCAGTCCAATAAGTTCGCTTTTCTGCGATTCAACTACCAGACTGGAGACGCCGGGGGACAGAACATGGTGGGGCGAGCTACATTTGCCGCGTGCTCCTGGATTCTGGATAACTATGACGGTCAGGAGATCAAGCGCTTTTATCTTGAGTCGAATTTCGCCACAGACAAGAAGGCCTCCCAGGTCAACATAATGCGGACCCGGGGTAAGCGCGTGACGGCGGAAGCGATCATTCCCCGCGATGTGCTTATTCAGAACATGCGCGTGCAGCCTGAGCAGCTTTTCTACCATTACGGCGTAGCCAACATCGGTTCGATATTGGCGGGCGTAAACAACAACGGACTTCACTCTGCCAACGCAATAACCGCGATTTTCATTGCCACCGGCCAGGACGTTGCCAATGTTTCAGAATCCTCCGCCGGCCTGATTTATGTCGAATTGACAGATGAAAAGGATCTCTACATCTCCATCACAATACCATCGCTCATTGTCGCCACATTTGGTGGTGGGACAGGGTTGGCGACCCAAAGAGAGTGCCTGGAATTGCTGGGTTGCGTCGGCAAAGGCAAGGTCAGGAAGTTTGCCGAGATTGTAGCGGGGACGGTATTGGCGGGAGAACTCTCGCTGGCCGCTGCGATTAGCTCCCTGGACTGGGTCAGCAGCCACGAGGAGTATGGGCGCAACCGGTAAGGCAGTTCGCAGCGCATCGCGAGGAGCGCGCCTATTCGAGAATTGGCAGATTTTGAAATTGAAGCTTTACCTTGAGAGCAAGAAAAAACGCCGCTTTCGTAGTGTGAGAAAGCGGCGTTATTCTTGGGAAAGTTCTGCCCGCAGGGGCCGATACAACTCTTGCCTAAGGGTGGAACTGGGGGACAGGGATTTGAACCCCGATTACCTGATCCAGAGTCAGGCGTTTTGCCGATTAAACTATCCCCCAATGAAGGCCTTCATTCCCTGGATCCTAACACATTCGAGGGTGACGAACCAAATCCAGTGCCCTTTAGCGATCTCCAGTAGTCGGGATTTGGACCAGCTGTCTCACACGTGCCTGGCCCGTTACGACATAGGCGATCAACCGCTATTCGCTGCCCCATGCTCCTCCAAGAAAGCGACTGCGTGCTCAATGCGCTGCAACGATTCTTTGCGACCAAGTGCCTCAATGCTTTCAAATAGTGGCGGAGATACTTTCTTCCCGCTGATGGCACCACGAACAGGCCCAAAGAAGCTGCCTGCCTTCACCCCCAACTCCTCAGCTCTTTCTCGAAATGCTACATGAATGGCCTTAGCGCAAAACGGCTCCACGTCCGTCAAGAGACGTGCGCCGGAACGCAGTATTTCGACACTTTGGGCCGCGTCAAGCTTGCGACCTATCAGTAGCTTTGGATTCGCGTAGGATATCGTGTCCGAATCCTGGAAGGCCCAGTCGATCCAATCAGCGGCCTCGTCCAGGCGCTTGAGGCGCTCCTGAATTACCGGAATCAAAACGTCCAATCTGCGGTCAGTTCTCAGGTCGGTTTCAGATATGCCGAGTTGCCGACTGATAAACGGCAGAAGAGCCGATTTGAGTGCCTCTGGCGTCAATTCTCGAATGTAGAGCCCGTTGAGCCAGTCCAGCTTTTCGTAGGGAAGCGCCGCTGCGGAGGGATTGATCTCATCCAAGCGAAATCGTTCGATCGCCTCCTCGCGGCTGAAAACTTCCTGATCGGGATCGAAATTCCAGCCGACATTTGTCAGGAAATTGAACATTGCATCAGGCAGGTAGCCTGAGTCCTGAAATTCGTGAACCAGCGCCAGGAACTCCTTACCTGCCACCATTTTTTTGCGTTTGCTCATCTTGCCCTTACCACTGGGATCCAGGATTACAGGCAGATGAACCAATACTGGCATTTCCCAGCCAAATGCTTCAACGATCAACTTGTGAATCGGAGCTGTTGCCAACCATTCTTCGCCCCTGAGGACGTGAGTTATCTCCATCAGCCGGTCATCCACCATCGCAGCAAGATGATAGGTTGGCAGCCCGTCCGCCTTGAGCAGGACTTCATCTTGCAGCTGTCTGTTTTCGACTCGGATTTCACCGCGCAGTAGGTCATCAAAGACAGTGACGCCCTCCAATGGCACGGCGAGGCGAATGACTGAAGGTACGCCTTCGGCTTCGCGTTGCCTTCTCTCTTCATCGGACAGGTGCCGGCATTGTCGATCGTATCCAGTTCCTTTGCCTGTTTGCCGCTGCTCCGCCCGCATGGTCGCGAGGCGTTCAGGCGTGCAGAAGCAGCGATAGGCTGCTCCCCTATCGACGAGGTCCTGGGCCTTCTCTTTGTAGATCTGCTGCCTCTGCGACTGAGTGTAAGGCGAGAAGGGCCCTCCGATGTCCGGACCTTCGTCCCATTCCAGACCTAACCAGCGCAAGCCAGTGACCAAGCTTTCCAGGCTGTCAGGATCAAATCGCTTGCGGTCAGTATCTTCGATACGTAGAATGAATTGACCGCCGGTCTTTCGCGCCCACAGCCAGTCAAAGAGAGCTGTGCGCAATCCACCAAGATGCAGGTGTCCTGTTGGACTGGGCGCAAATCGAACACGGGCTGGTCTGTCCCCATTGTTGGTCATTGTTTCGCCTCGAAAAAGGAGCACAAATCTGTTCTGCCGACAAACGCGCCCACTAGACTATCACATTGGCAAATGCCCGTCAACGTTCAGGGAGTCTGGGTAAAGACTGAGTAGACGAATTGCACGACCTTCGTCAGGAAACGCCCTGGCTGGAGAACTGCTCAGTATGCCAGGCCTGCTGCGTTGAGTGCCGAAGAGTTACCTGTAAACCGGAATTGCAGTGCCTTGACACGTCGGCTATACTGTTGGTCAATTCCGCCGTCCGATTCGTGCCCGCCGAGAGCGGCGGGGAAGGTCAGGTCGCGGCGGATGCCGTAGTGCGCGCAAAATCAGCGAAACCAGGCAAAGGGATTCAGTTTGCCAGTGACCTACAACCCAGTCGGTTTCGACATTGCTACAGGAGCCGTGGCTGCAGTTGCCGCGGCCCTGGAGAACAGATTTCACTTCCCGGTTGCAAACGCCAGATTGGGGCGTCAGCTATCTCTTCTTCGACTGAGTTCCTATCTACCCCGTAGCTGGGGAGCCGGTCTGGCCGTCTGGGCTACCGAGAACCGCCCCCACAATCGTTCGCTCTCCTTCAGTTTGACTACGGCAGACTTAGCTCAGTGGAACGTAAGCCAGTACGATAGCCTTGATCCCGATAGGCGTTTCGATACTATCGTAATCGGCGTTCCTTCCGGAGCTACTGCCCACTTGTGTGCTTGCCTTGGCGCCCCTCTACTAGCCGACGGCTTTCCCATTACCTTTTCCTCACGTGGAAAACCAGACGACATAGCTGGCTATCAGCAACGGAGCGTCGATCTACTGACCCCAATTCTTAATCACAATCCTGATCTGCTAGCAGTAAGTGCTTTCGATCCGATCCATTCTCGGCAGCAGATTAAGAGGAGTGTGAGCATATATCTCAAGCTGGCATCTCTTCCGGACCAGTACAAGAGGTTTATCCGGGAGCGGTTGATGCCAGGCGGTTCGCTGCTTCTGCTGACTTGCTCCTCAAAGTGGAGCCAGTACGAGATCGGCGCCCGCCACAGGTTGCAGATCGGAGGATACGGAGGCTTCACCGATCAGGAGTTCATACGGGGTACACCCTGGCTGGATGACTGGCTGCATGAGGAAGGAGGCCATCAACGCAGTGGCTGGCGGCTTTCTCGCCACTGGACATATCAACCGGAGGCCCAATGGGGCTCGATCTCAGGTTTTGCCACCTCAGTGCGCGACCATGCCGGTGATGAAGGCTTTCCGATTCAGACGATTTCGTTCTCGTCAATCGATGAAATTAGTCGAATGGGCTTCTATGCCTGGCAATGGCTCTACTATCTTCTGCGAATTCAGCCGGGAGCAATCCTGATAGAGAGCGGGCCACAAATGAATCCGGTAATTGGACTCAGGAGTCCTGTGATCCCACTGTGGATGCCTTCTACCTGCACCCGAAGCCATCAGCTCTTGCAAGGTATCCTGCCTGACTTCCCGCCTCAGATTCCAGTTCTTTTTCAGGCGTGGCCTACCGGCAACCTTACGCCGGACGTGATTCCAGCCAAGATATGGAACACAACTCTTTCTGGCAGACATGGACGCTGGTTGGGCGGCGATCCACTGCGCTTTCCCTCTGACTTCTCAACTATAGGTCAGATGACGCCAGCGATTGAGGAGTGGAGCCGTCGCCACAGCCACAGACTCCATCGTTATTTGCAGTGCAACGAGTTGATTGAATTGCAATCACTGTTGGAGAGCAGCGAGGACTCACCAGAAGACCTGATTGCAGAGGGAATAGAGCAGATGGAGTATTGAGAGAATGTACCTGTCGTGTTGTGTGTGGGCATTGGAAGCTCCCGCGAGGGAAGTCATCTCTGATATGCGATCCTTGGAGTTTCACACGATCGACATCAGGCCTGATTTCTTGGAAGAGGAGGATGTCTCGGTCCTCATGGGACCGCCTCCCCTACGAGTCTCTTCGGTAGCAGCTTTATTCGGAGTGCCGGAGGACGCTGCGCTCGAAGATTCGGATGCAAATGCGCGCAAGAGGGGCGTGGCGCATGTTGAAAAAGTTGTGAGACTGTGCGCTGTGTTGGGCGGAAATGTAGTCTACTTGGTGCCCGGAAGGGACGACAGCCCAGCGACCCTTAGCCACTATGCCGATTCCCTGGCGCAAGCTGCAGATCAAGCCGCGGGTCATGACATCAGGCTTTGTATCGAGCACTTTCCTGGGACCGCACTTCCCACTGCCGCAACCACGCTGGAATTCATCGGTGCAATTGATCATCCAAATCTTGGGCTGCTGTTCGATATAGGCCACATCCAAATCAGTGACGAAGATCCGGTCGAGGTCATCAGAGCGGCAGGGGAACGCCTGGACTATGTACACCTTGACGATAATGACGGACAAGGCGATCTGCACTGGGCGCTTCTCGATGGGGTTTTGACAACCGAGACGCTTCGAGAAACGTTCAGGGCATTGCAGGATATTGGCTACGCAGGCGGTGTAAGTCTTGAACTGAGCCCGCAGTTGGAAAACCCCTTTCAGGCGCTGGAGCGAAGTCGACAGATTGCGATTGATTGTGGATCCGAATTCTCGCTCGAAAGTTAGCAGGAGGCGGTGATGGCCTGGCAGTTTGAAACATTGCTTGAACCTATCGGTCTGACAGAAGGGCCTGTTTGGGATGGCAGGTCGCTCCTTTTCACTAATATTCCTAACAGTCGCATAATGCGCTACGACCCGAACAGTGGTGAGGTCAGCGTCTGGCGCGAAAGCACAAATGCGGCCAATGGCCTCATGTTGGATGGGGACGGCGTCGTTAACGCATGTGAGGGTGGCGGCCGACGGATGGTCCAGTATCCGGAAGGCGGGGAAACCGTCGAAGTCTGCGCGGCATACGAGGGACGCCGTCTCAATAGCCCGAATGACCTGGCCATCGACAGCATGGGGAGGATCTGGTTCACTGATCCCCGATACGGCGATTTTCGCGATGACATGGAGCTAGACCACGAGTCGGTTTACAGGTTGGATAGGCAAGCAGATGGTAGCTGGCGCCCGGCGCGTGTGACTTTCGACACTACCGCCCCGAACGGGCTGCTGCTTTCGCCTGATGAGCGTGTGCTTTACGTCGCCCAGAGCAAGCATGGGGAGGGCGAACTGCGGGAACTGCGGGCGTACCCCGTCCTTGATGGGGGCACGGCGCAAGGCGGGGACATCGTAGGGCAATATGAAGTCCTCCACAATTTCTATCCCCATCGCGGCGTGGATGGCATGTGCCTGGACAGCGAAGGCAACATAGTTGCGACAGCCGGCTGGGGGATCAGCGGGCCGGGAGGAATGATTTACGTCTTTGCGCCCAATGGTAGAGTCCTGGAGACGCACCCGGTGCCGTGCGATAGTCCGACCAACTGTACGTTTGGCGGAAGTGATTTGCGAGACCTATACGTTACAAGTCTTGAAGGACACCTTTTGCGCGCACGAACTGATCGACAGGGGTTAGACACTCTATAAAAAAGCGACGCGAAACTTTCCGGGCCGTCGCCGAATCAGGGACAGCCAATTAAGGGTACGCCACCGCCAAACTCCCCATGTCCAATTGATTCCCTTGCAGGGTGGAAAAGCCCTGCTAAGTGACACCACCTTGCTCTCTACTTCGGAGCGCTGTCCTCTTTGGTCTCAATTGAGTGACCCCACCATTGCCCCTCTTTTTTCAGATTGTGGTATAATTCGCTTTTTGACATCTGCCCTAGCAGAACGATAACAGAAGGGATGTAGCGGGTGGCGATAACTCGCACGAGGGTTGCGGATGATACTTGGGTATTCACGAGCGCGCTGTACGCGGAGGTGAACGCCGGGCTGGTCGTATCTTCTGAAGGGGGCATACTCATTGATACTCTGCCCTTTCCCTCAGAAACCATGCAGATCATTGAATTCGCGAAGCAGGTCTGTCCCGCGGGAGTTCGGTACCTTGTAAATACAATTAGCCATGCAGACCATGTTTACGGATCATGCCTGTTCCCGGAGGCGGAACTCATTGCCCACGAAGCCGCTCGCGATTTGCTCGTTCGCTACGGGCGAAGAGCACTGGAGGATGCGAGGGAACATACCGCCGAACTCTTGCGAGTAGAAATCCGTCTTCCGAAGATTATCTTTAATGAAGGATCGGTGATTCGTCTGGGAGACAAAACCGTACACATCATGCATGCGCCCGGTCCTGGACCGGATGTCTGTGTAGTGCACGTCAGAGAGGAAAAAGTGCTATTCGCCAGCGACCTGATGATGCCTGTGCCGGTAATCGCCTCTCCCCTCGCCGACATTGAAAAATTCAAACAGTCGCTGCACAGTTTGCACGAGTTCAATTTGGAGACAATTGTTCAGGGCCACGGGGATATACTCTTGCGAGGCGAGGTAACGCCCAGCATTGAGGAGGGCATTCAGTATCTGGATGATATTGAGTCACTGGTCGATAGACTCCTGGCCGAAGGGGCGACCAAGAGAGAGCTCCTGAGCCACGATATCGAGGAGTTCGGTCGGACTCGCATCCCCTTGGGCGGGCTTGTCCAGAGCTTTCACCAGGCAAATCTGATTTTCCTTTGGGAGAAAGGAAAGGCTGCTCAAAAGAAGGAACACCAACCGGCATAGTGCATGAACGCGGTCAAGACCTCCTCTTTGCTCCCACCTTGGCTGCGAGCCTCGACATCTTTCCCGTCTCACACAATGTTCTCTTGCCGAAGCTCAAGCAAGTCTTTTGAAGCAACTCTTTATTGTCCCTTGGTCGGAACGGAAAGCTAAGAGGGTCAGGCGCAGGCAACGTGAATCGTACATTGGAGCAGCTTATCAATCAGATAGGAAGACTGGTTCCCGGGCAGAGGCGTTTATTATTTCGTCAATTGAAGGCTATGGGTTTGATTGAAACCGAGGATCTTCTGTCAGATCGGGATCGCTTGCACATTGCGCTCTCGGTACCCTCGAAGGATTTGGGGGGAAACAAGGAACAGATCGTAAGAGAATCCAATGAGCCCAGACCCCCTAGGCCCGCAGATCGGCCCCGAATGACTGACCCTCGTTCTCCTGACAACAGCCAACCTGTAGCCGGCCCTGCACGGCAGGATAGTGCGACCCAAACAGCAACGCCTGTATTGCGGGTTCAGGCTCCGCAAGACCCAATTCAGATCGTATTTGATGGAGGCAGCCGCGGCAACCCCGGAGAAGGATACGGGAGCTTCGCACTTGACTGGCCGGGGTACCCGCGTGAGATTGTTCAACTTATATTTGGGGACAAAGCAACAAATAATGAAGCAGAGTACGACACTCTGATCGCGGCCTTAGAAGCAGTCCGCGACCGTTCATTGGAGAATCAGATTGATACGGGGTCGGTAATTCTTAGAATCTGGGGTGATTCGCTGCTAGTCTGCAACCAAGTGAAGGGAGTGTGGGCGTGCAAAGAGCCTCGCTTGCAGTTAAGGTTAGAGACTGTGAGAGACCTGCTGAGCAGGTTTGGGGAGAGCGAACTCAACCATCAGCCGCGTGAAAAGAGCGTAGAAATCCTTGGGCACTAGAGTCCAGAGTTTGAAACGAAGCGACGGTATGCACTAAACAAATTGTCCATCAACAGTACGTTTGTCATGGGGCCCGTTCCGCCAGGGACGGGTGTTAACATCCCCGCCACAGCTTCCACACTAGCCTGTTCGCAGTCTCCTTTCAAACCACCTTCCATATAGGTGGTACCGAAGTCCACGACGACGGCCCCAGGTTTGATCCAGTCCCCAGTCACCATTTGGGGCCGACCCACTGCTACGCACAGAATGTCCGCCTGCCGGGCAACCCCAGCCAGGTTCTCTGTACGGCTGTGTGCAATGGTTACCGTACAGTGTCGATGCAGTAACAAGAGGGCCATGGGCTTGCCTACTATATCGCTGCGACCGATCACAACCGCGCTCTTGCCTTTGAAATCCACGTTGGCTTCTTCCAACAACATTATGGCCCCGGCGGGGGTTGCCGGCACAAAGTGCGGCTGACGCTGCGCTGCCAATCTTCCGGCATTAAGCGGGTGAACTCCGTCCACGTCTTTGGCCGGGCTCAAGAGGTCAAGCAACTGAGTATCATCGACGTGATCCGGCAGAGGCTCCAGCACCATAATTCCGTGAACGTCTTCGTCTTCGTTCAATTCGGTCAACGCCGCCTGAATCTCTCCCTGGCTGCTTTGCTCAGGCAATATGATCGGTCGCAATGCCGCACCCACTCCCTGGCAAGCGCGACGAATGGAGCGCAAGTAGCCCGACGCGGCTGAGTCCTCGCCAACCTGGAAGGCGGCCAGAGTCGGTTGAACGCCGGTAGCGGCGGCCAATTCGGAGAATCTGTCGGACAGTTCCGATTGCAACTGTTTGGCCCGCTGCCGGCCATTTAAGAGCTGTGCGGTCATATCTCTACGCCCAGGGTTTCAGTGCACGCAGCGCGTCCGGCGACATAGTCTTTCTCAGCAGATTCTCTCAATGCAGCGACCTCTGCCTGCGTCTTGGATACAAAGGCATCGTCCTTGAGCCACTTCAAGTTGATATCGACGTTTACGAGGGCACTATTGAGGGCAGAATGGGCCAGGTGGGCAGCAGTTGCCGCATCACTGACAACGTTGGGATTGCCCTTCTCGGCGATCGGGGCGGTGAGTCTCAATAGGTCTGCGCACAGCGCGGCGATCGCAAGAGGAACTTCCGCGGCCCCACGGAGAGCGGCCTGCATAGCCTCAGTTCGGGCCGCTTTCTCTTCCTCAGAAGTACGCGGCATTGCGAAACAAGCGGCCACCGCGCCGAACGCTTCGGCATCCTTGTCCGCGAAAGCCAGTAGTTGTGTACGCATCTCCTCCGTTCGCAGCAAGCGACCCCTCAATTCTTCTTCCACCGCCGCATCCTTTTTGCGACCAACGGTGAAGTTCAAGACCATGCTGAGCAGTGCGGCGGCCTGACTACCAGTCAGTGCGGCGGCCGCGCCTCCCCCCGGCGTGGACTCCCCTGAGGCCAAAGCATCCAGGAATGTCTCGATGGTAGTTCCAGCTGTATTCAAGTGGGTCACTCAATGTCCTCATTGTGGAATTGACCAGACAATAGGTCCGTGGACTCAAACGCAAGGGTTCGACTGGTTCAAGTTCAGTACCGTCGAATCCTGGAAACGGGTCGAATCGACGGGCGCCAAGACTTGCTTTCGCTCAAGATTCTGGAACCGGCGATCGAACTTTTTCAGAGAGGATTATAGCATTCGCCGTGCCAATCAGCCAGCCAATTGGGAAAGAGTGTTGGGCGCGCCACTGGAAGACGAGTTGCCTGGGATGTGAAGGGAGTTTAAATTAGCGACCCTTCTCTGACACCACAGGAGGCTAATCGATTATACAAAGTCAATGCCCTCTTTGTCCCGGGGCCTATTTCAGACCAGAGTCTCCAAGCGCCACGCTTGCCAAGGTAAAATCGGGCTCCCACACACCAACTTGAACAGTGGGCACCAGATTCTCGACATTGTATACGATGAGCTTAAGGTCGTAGTTACCTGAAGCAATGTCCGACGGAAGATTGAGCTGGAACAAGGTATCGGTCCTGTCACCGGGTGCCCAACCACTTGTGGGCTGATGCAGCGGATTCCACAAGAGCGCGTCTTCTTGAAAGACTACTTCTCCATCAGGGCCATATAGACGAAGCGAAATCGAGAAATCAACTTCCAGGTCTTGTAGTGCTTCCCAGTTCAAGGCTACCCAAAATGGTCTGTCCCTCTTAAGTTCAAGCGGCCTGGAGGCAGAGTGTTCCTCCGCGCCTTGACCGAGGGCAAACCCCATGAGCGAGATGCCACCATCGTACTGTACGGATAATGGAGCCAAACGCTCATAGAATGTCCAGGGACTGTCCAATGATACGTCGGTATAGTTGTGGATCCTGAAGTCGTTGAAGTGCTCAGTGTCGCTGAACTGAGCATATTTGCCCAGCAAAACCGCTACGCGTCCTGTGTCATTTCCGATCCAGCCAACGTGGACGTTGTTCAGTTGGACGACCTTCACATTGGTCAGATTCTCCATCGCAGCTAGCTCTGTTTCAATCTCTTCTGCCAGCAGATCCAGATCTGGTGTATCTCTTTGAAAGTAAAAGAAGGAGGCGGGGCCCTTGTAAATGTAGTCCAAGCTGGGATGGCGCAACGAGTTCGGGACCAGGTAGATTTCCCCTTCGGTTGAGGGCAAAGTGTCGAGAGTTCGAGCAAAATCCGACCAGGGAACTTCATAGGCAAACTGGACTCCCTGTTCAAAAGCCCAGTTTTCGAAATAGTTGCGGAATGAAGTAATTCCTTGAATCAAAACCGTTACACTAAGTACGGCTCCCAGAGCTATTGCACTTTCCCTAAACCTGTTGGGAAAGAAACGCCTGCTCGCAAACTGAAAGGTTTCCCAAAGGCCGAAGGCCAGAACCAGGTAGACTGGAGGGGTGGCGCCGAGCATTCTAAGAGTGTTTGGGGCGTAATCGACCGCAATCACCGCCGGCAGAAGCAAGAATGCTCCCCAAAGAAGAAGCAGCCTGCAGGCGGGATTTCGCCATCGCCACAAAGAGAATCCGGTACCTAGCCAGAAAAAGAATGCCTCCCAGGGATTAAGCATTGGCAAAGCGTCAAAGTTGTGACGCCAACTAACATCGCCCCTAAACCCGAAGGCCGCCAGATGCCAGATTACGCTTTCTAGGAGTGTTCTCAGTGGGTTTCCCTGATTGATTTCGGACCGAAGGACGGAGAGAGAGTTACTACGCAGGAAAAAGAGGTCGGGATGAAAGGCGAAAAAGATTAATATAGGCGCGGCAACTAGAAGAGCTACTCCCCCAAAGTTAAAGATCCAGGGAATCTCCGACCTAATCTTTTTCAGCTCCGCAGACTTTTGCAGGATGAGGAAACTCAAGCCAAAGGCGAGGAAGAGAAAAGGGGTGAAGCGCGCCGGAATGTATGTGTACTGAACAAGCCCGGCGCAGACGCCTGCCAAGGTCACCGCCCACCAATGTCGCTCCCTCCAGCCCCACCAGAGCAGGGCCAAGCAAAGAGAAAGCAAGAGAAGGAGGTGATTGGCCCGAAAGACCGTGCGCCCCAAGACCGTCTGTCCTATCGAGACAGCCATCAGGCAGGAACCAACTCCTCCGATGAAGATGCCGCGCCAAGGAGTTGGTCGGCCCGCTTCATCCCTGCCGAAGAGCAGACGGCCCAACCAAAATACGACGAAGACCGTACCGGCGTTGGCCAGTGCGGTGGGCAAGCGTAACGCCAAGTCGGTTTGACCCAGAAGAGTGATCGAAAGGGCAATCAGATAGACAACGAGCCCCTCGTGTCCGCTGAACTCGGATGGAAAGAATACTGCATGTTCGCCGTCAAGAACGCGGAGAGCGTCCACGCCGTTCAATGCCTCGCTGACTTGGATTCCTGCCGGTAATTCGTCGAGCCGGTAGAGGCGAAGCATGACTACAGCTAGCGTCAGAGCCGCGATGATTGCTATCGAAAGCAGGCGGAACCTACGCTGACTGGGCCTTATGTTATCGGATACGCCGGCAGATGAGCCTGCGGCAGGCACGCTTTTGGACATTGTACTCACTCCGACGAAGGGGCAGATAAGCCCTCCGACTGTCGCAGCATGTTCGGGTTCCTCCGTAAGGGCCGCGAGTCAGAAGACATTTTCTCATAGAACGTGGGTGCCTACCAGATTTCATGCCGTCTGGGTGCAGTCCATTTTTGGGGTGAGAGTGGGCAGGCACAAGGCCTGCCCCTACCGTGGTCACGGCGGACGGTTTCGCGGCACGACGTGGGTGGGCGCCAGGTGGCATAGACAGCACGCCGGCGACGCGGCGCCAACGTGGCATGGTGTAAGGGGGGGGCGTTGCGGGGGGAATCCCCCCGCACAAGGGAGGGCCGAAGGCCCGACCGCACAACTGCAGTGGTCAGTGATCAGTGGTCAGAGGGAACGGCACTTGCCCTGGTCGGGGACGCGAACTGGCTTTGGGTTGGTCGTTACCAGAGGAGTACGAAAGTTCACCCCTATTTTGGACTGCACCCCGCCGTCTGATGCATTCAGGATTCAGTGGCACGGGACACGCCTGAGGTAGTGAACTTGAGCGTTCGGAGCTACTGCGCCTCGTCGTAGAATACTCTGAATCGGACCGGCGGCACATTCAGCGGATGGACAACTCCAACTGTCATTGACAGTTCGGGTCTGCTTTAGTACTCTGCGAGGGATTGGAGCTGGCGAGGTGAGTTCTTCGTTGTTCATCCCCCGGAATGTCGGTGGTTAGCGGATTAAGCAGCAATGGCATTGCCAAGAAGATCAGAAGGAGGGTCGGTCCACCATGAAGAACAGTACGCTCATTTGTACGGCCCAACAGGAATTCTCGTTGCAAGAGTTTGATATTCCCACACTTGGGGCAAACGATCTACTGGTGCGCTGTGTGTGGTCTGGTGTCAGTGTGGGTACTGAGTTCGCAGTAATTCGCAACAAAATAAGCTATGGGCCTTACCCGATCTGCACAGGTTACCAGGCCGTGGGTTACGTGGAAGATGCCGGCGCCGACGTAACAGAGTTTGCGGCCGGTGACAAGGTGTACTACCGCCGCAATTATCTTCCTATGATAGTTGACGGTCAGCCAGCTACGGTCTGCTCGGGCGCCCATTCTTCCTATGCGCTGATGCCCGAGGATGCCGAAGTCGAACATCTGCCTGAAGGGGTGGACGAGGCTACGGCGGCCCTATTTGTTATGCCGGCGGTTGGCTACAACGCTGTCGATATGGCTGGGGTCCAAATGGGCGACGTCGTTGCCTTTCATGCCGTCGGACTGATCGGACTGGGAGCGTTGGCTGCGGCTCGTCTGCGGGGCGCGGAGACAATTGCTATTGACCTCAATGCTCAGCGGCTGGAAATGGCCAGGGAAATGGGAGCGGAGCATACTATCGACGCGACCGGACTGACGCCGGACGAGCTGGCAGCGCGCGTACAAGAGATTCAGCCGGGCGGCGCCGATGTCGTCTTTGAAGGCAGTGGCGTACCATCATGTTTGGACCTGGCATTTCCTCTCGCACGCCTGCGGGGTAAGTTTGTCTTTCTCGGCCACTATGGAAAAGAGCCGGTCTCCTTCAACTATCTCGTGCCCCACGGCAAACAGCTTACGGCGTTCTTTCCCTGCAACGATGGACTGGCGCCTTGTCGGGAGGCGGTGCTACGAAACATCGCCAGAGGGGCCATTCCCTGGGAGAAGACGATTACCCACCGAGTTGACGCTTCTGAGGCACCGGAGTTGTATGCAAAGATAAACCGGGATGAGCTTCCAGACCTTTACGGGGCGGTGATTCGGTGGAGTTGAGTTTTTGACTAGGAATGGGGTGGTCTTGTTCGCAATCGGTTCCGTCCAATCGACCGGGGTAGCAGATTCAAGAACCGCCGACCCGAAGGCGGAGCTGTTATACAACGCGCGGCTTGTAGTTCCAGCCTTCGCCTTGAGAGTTGCTATTGCCTCGGCCAATTCGAAATTCCAACGGGCCCGAGGTTATTGACGGGGCAACGAACTTCGAGCTAAGTGAGGCCAGATTCCGGTATGGCTGTCTCAACTGTTGGGAGGTTTGAGTAGGGAATTATGAGCAAGATTCTAATAACAGGCACGAGCGGGTTCATAGGCAATGCGCTGGCGAAGGAGATTACCGGCAGTTCGAATCATCAAGCGATCTGCCTTTCTCGCAGTCCGTCTGATGTGCCTGGCGGGCTTTCCATCCAGGGAGATTTTTCGGTCCCAAGCGAACTAAGAAAGCTTGACAACCATGACGGGATCGAGGTTCTGGTTCACCTGGCGGCCGTGATTGGTGGGTGCTCCGAGGAGGACGGGCTGCGCGTAAATGTGGCCGGCACACATCACCTGCTGCGGTATCTCATTGAAAGAGGTTGCAGAAAGTTTGTACTGGCCAGTTCCATCGCCGCCGTGGGGATGCAGTCGGTGAAGTTTCGGCCTTTGCAGCTTCCCATCCCTGACGAACATCCCTGTTTGGACCGGGATGGGTATGGTTTTTCCAAGTACATGATGGAGGAGGTCACGCGGTACCTGTCCAGGCAGAATGAGTCGCTGGACTTTATCAATCTGCGTTTGGCAAGCATTGCGCCAGATGCTCGTCAATTGACGCCGGCTGAGCCGGGGCCGGTACCGATTTGGGCGATGGGAAAGATCTCGGTCATGTTTCTGAGCGATACGGTGCGCTGTCTGATGGCAGCTGTTGATGCGCCATACAAGCCTGGCGTGCGAATCCTGAACGCTGTCGGGGCGCAAGCCTGCACCGCTGTTTCAGTTCCGGAACTGCTGCGCTCCTGGTACGGGGACGACGCCAACACGCTGGACCTTTCCCACTATGAGGAGCCTGGACGCGAGAGGGATCCCGTGTACGACATAACGAGAATTCGGGAAGAGCTCGGCTTTGTGCCGCAGATGCCGATCCTGGGAGACTGATGCAAAATGAAGATTACGCAGGTTCGCACCGAGCATTACCGGATCCCATTGCCAGTAGTTCTATCAGACTCTACGCACGGAGACATCTCCCACTTTGGGCTGATCGTGACGCGTATCGGGACTGCTGACGGGTTGGAAGGGATGGGCTATACCTACTGTGTTGGTGACATTGGTGGAACCGCTATTCTGGCTCTGATACGCGATGACCTGGAGCCAGTCATTCTTGGTGAAGACGCTGGCCGAATTGAACGTCTGTGGGAACGAATGTGGTGGCACGTGCACTTTGTGGGACGTGGCGGGGCGGCTTCCTTCGCGTTAGCGGCGGTGGACATTGCTCTGTGGGACTTACGGGGAAAGGCAAATGGCGAGCCTTGGTGGCGAATGCTGGGAGGCCACGATCCCAGGGTACCGGTTTACGCCGGCGGAATAGACCTCCAGTTCACGTTGGAGGCACTGCTTGATCAGGCCGATGGCTTCCAGGAACAAGGATTTCGCGCCATCAAGATGAAAGTTGGGCGCGATCAACTTTCTGAGGACATTGAAAGGGTCGCAGCCATGCGCAGTCATCTGGGAGCGGATTTTCCCCTGATGGCCGACGCCAACATGAGGTGGCGAGTGGATGAGGCGATCCGCGCGGCCCGCGGCATGGCTCGGCACAATCTGTTCTGGCTGGAGGAACCGACCATTCCGGACGACGTGGCAGGACATGCCCGCATTGCACGGGAGGGCGGTCTACCGATCGCGACGGGAGAAAACTTTCATACTGTCTACGAGTTTCAGCAGATGATCGCCCATGGTGCGATTTCTTTTCCCGAACCGGACGTGGCCACCCTGGGGGGAGTAACACCATGGCTGAAAGTTGCCCACCTGGCCGAGACCTGCAACCTGCCGGTCACTACCCACGGGGTTCACGATCTTCAGGTTCATCTACTGGCCGCGATTCCTAACAGCTCCTACCTGGAGGCGCATGGCTTTGGGCTGGACTCTTTTATCCGACATCCCTTGCGCATTGAAGATGGTGTAGCTGTTGCTCCTGAAAGGGCCGGGCACGGCGTCGAGTTCGACTGGGATGCACTTCAAGAGCACAGAGCTTGAATGGAGAAAACAGTTCGATGGAAAAACGTTTGGAAGGGAAGGTTGTGGCTGTCCTCACGGCACATGAGTTTGAAGATATTGAGGTGATGTACACTGTGTTGCAACTGAGCCAGGCCGGCGCGGAAGTGGTGGTAGGCACATTGCCACTGACGGCGCTTGGTCACTTTCATGGCCGCCCGGCATGGCCGGAAAAGCCCATCACGGGAAGGTTCGGGCATACGATTCCATTTGACGTTCTTGCAGTAGGCAATCGGTACTCGGTTCAAAGCATTTGGGAGATGAAGCCTGAAGCGTTTGACGCGGCGGTTTTTCCGGGCGGACTAGCGCCTGATTTTCTTCGAATCGATGATAAGACGCTGGAATTTGCTGCGGCGATTCATCGCTCAGGGAAAGTCCTGGCTGCCATTTGTCATGGGCCGCAGGTTCTGATTTCGCTTGACCGTCAGAAGGGAACCGACAGCGTCGCCGGGCGCAACGTCACTGCTTACTGTGCTGTGACCGACGATCTTCTAAACGCCGGCGCGGTGTACCACGATGTGCCTGCGATCATCGACGGCAATGTTGTTACCGGGCGTGTTCCTGATGACTTGCCTGAATTCTGCGACGCCATAATCGAAGCACTGTCGCCGTCCTGAGCCTAGACGCCGGCAGACCTTGCGAGGAGATTAGCTAAGTCTTGGGGGCCGTCGGCCAAACGGAATACGGCGGAATACAGCTCGGGCCAGCCAACCAGCATCTGGAGAGACTATGGATTTCTCAGAAATAAAGGCGATGACTTTCGACGTTTTCGGCACTGTGGTGGACTGGCGAGGTTCAATCATTCGTGAAGGGGAAGACGTCTGGACTGGGAAGGGCGTTGAGGTAGACTGGACTGAGTTTGCCGACAGTTGGCGGGGGGGCTACGGGCCGTCGATGCACCGCGTTCGCACCGGGGAACTCCCCTGGATGAACATTGACGCGCTTCACCGTCTGATCCTAGATGAACTGCTGGAGAAACACCGGGTTTCGGGACTGTCTGAGGCCGATAAGGTTCAGTTGAACAAGATATGGCACAGGCTTAATCCGTGGCCAGACGTTGTTACCGGACTCGAGCGCCTGCGCGAGCGGTTCATCGTGGCATCTCTTTCGAACGGCAACGTGGCATTGTTGGTCAACATGGCGCGGCACGGCGGCTACTGCTGGGATTGTGTTCTCTCCGCGGAGCTGGCGGGGCATTACAAACCGGACCCCGAAGTTTACCAGACTGCGGCCGCGCTCCTCGGGTTGGAGCCTCAAGAAGTCATGATGGTCGCTGCGCACAACGGAGACCTGATAGCTTCGAAAGCTGTTGGTTTCAAGACCGCATTCGTCCACCGGCCCAGAGAGTTTGGTCCGGACCAGACGACAGACCTGAGTCCTGATCCCTCGATTGACGTGGTAGCCAAAGACTTCAACAATCTAGCTGACCAATTGCAGATTGGTTGATTTCCTAGATTTCTGGAGCACCCGTTAGGTCGAACTTGAGGAGATGACGGAGACGGCTGAATCTCTGGAATCAGCCCTGTTGATAACGTGGGTCGATGGCATCTCGGAGACCGTCGCCGATGAAGTTGATGCTGAGGACTGTCAGCAGGATCATGACTGCCGGAGGGACCCAGATCCAAGGCCCGTCCTGGAGCACGTCCAGGCTGCGCGCAGATTCCAGCATGTTTCCCCAGCTGGGCGTGGGAAGTGGAATGCCGACACCGAGAAAGCTGAGGCCTGCTTCAAGAAGGATTGCACCGTTTACGTCGAAAGTCACCGAGGCAAGCAACGGCGCAACCACGTTGGGCAGCACATGATTGACGATGATTCGCCGGTTACCTGCGCCCAATGAGCGCGATGCCAGCACAAACTGCTGCTCTCGAAGTGAGAGTACCTGTCCCCGCACCAAGCGCGTTATACCAGGCCAACTGAAAATACCGATCAGAAAGATTACGCTGGCAATGCTCTGCCCCAAATAGATGGCAGCGGTCAGGATAATCACGACGCGGGGAAAAGTCATCACTACGTCGGTGAAGCGCATGATCACCTGATCAGCCATGCCGCGATAGTAGCCGGAAATTGAACCGAGAATTACTCCGATGATGGTGGAAATACTGGCTGCGGCGAAACCGACGGCCAATGAGACTCGGCCGCCGTACAAGGTGCGACTCCAAATGTCTCGCCCAACGCGATCGGTGCCCAGAAAGTGCGTCAGGCTAGGCGACTGAAATTTGTCGGACAGGTTGAGGGCGGCATAGTCATAGCGCGCGATAAGCGGGGCGCCAAGGCTCGCAAGAAGCACGACTCCGAAGAGAATAAGCCCCGCCATTGCCAGTGGGTGGCGGCGGAACCGTCTCCAAGCTTGAGCAGTCGGGGACTGTGATTGAACTTTCCGGCCTCCAAGCTCTATAGACATGTCAGCGGAAATACCTGTTTCCTCTCATTAGTCAGGTCTGTTCTGTTGGGCAGTGAACCTATTGCGCTCTTCCGCAAACCTCAATTTACTGGTAACGGATTCTGGGGTCGGCAACGGCATAGGCCAGATCGGTGATGAGATTTGCCGTCAAGACTACAAGCGCGGTCACCAGCATGATTCCCATGACCATTGGATAGTCGCGGGCGGCAACCGCATCGACCAGCAGGGCGCCCATGCCCGGCCAGCTATAGATTGTTTCTGTGAAAAGAGCGCCGGCTACCAGGGTAGGCAGACTCAGACCCACAACAGTTACGACAGGCAGGAGCGCGTTGCGGAAAACGTGGCGCCATGTCACTACCGGCTGCTTCAACCCCTTTGCTTTAGCAGTGCGGACATAGTCCTCACCTCGAACCTCCAGCATGCTGAATCGCGTATATCGCATGAAGGCCGCCAGGTTAAAAATGGCCAGGGTCCCTGCTGGCAGTACCAGGTGATAGAGCAGGTCGAAGAGAGATTCCGGCTTGCCGATGGTGCGCATACCGCCTGAGGGAAACCAGCCCAATTTTACTGAAAAGACGTAGAGACCGAAGATACCGGCTATGAAGGCCGGCATGGAGATTCCTACGAAAGAAAGGCCGGTAAACGTAAAGTCCCAGATCGAGTACTGCCGCAATCCAATAAAGATTCCCAGCGTAACGCCAACGACGATGCCTATAGCCAGGGCGGTACCCATCAGCAGGAAGGTACGCCTCATGCGGACGGCCAGAACTTCAGCTACGTCGTCCCCGTTTTTGAAACGGAAACCGAGGTCTCCCTGAGCGACCTGGGCCAGCCATTTGACGTAACGGACTGGGATCGGGTCGTCCAGTCCATAGCGCTCGCGCACGAAGTCCAGGTCCTCCTTGGTTATTCCGATCTCTTCATTTACGAAGAAATCGACCGGATCGCCGGGCGCCAAGTTTATCAAGAGATAGATGACGATTGTCACCAAGAACAGGACTGGAATGTTGATAAGAACGCGGCGAAGGAAGTATTGCATGGGCGCGGGGAAACTTCGGGCAACGAAAGATCGATTTCACGGCAGTGCTGATTGGCCGATGCGCCAAGCCATCAGCACTGCCGGAAATGACAGTTACTTCATGTTCCAGTCCTGGGAGCGGTCAACGTACGGGCCGCCACCGGGTGCCGGGAAGTAGTGGAAGTCTTCAATGTCCACCGTAGCGATGCCGTAACGGGTGGAGACCCACCAGTAGGCGAAAGTGGCTTCGTCGTTCTGATACTTGCAGAGGGCGGTGCGGGCGGCCCTGTACTCATCGGCAGTCTGGGCAGCGTCCATGGCGCCGAATAGATCGACGTAGTTGGGATCATCGATGCCCCACTGGTTGTCTTCGACGTACCAGATTGGGCTGTAGGATGCAGGGCCGCCGCCGGCACCGCGATATGCGATGTTCCATTCGGAGGCGTTGTCGTCGACGACGGTGCGCCATGTCGGCACGTCTAGGAAGGTCGGGTTGACGTCAACGCCGACATCGGCCATGTTGGCCTGCATCACGGTGAGAATATCTTTCGCCAGCTGCGACGTGTAGTAGGTGGGGATGTCCAGGTTGACGCCGTCAAGCGTGACGCCGTCGGCGGCGGCTTCGGCCAGGAGATCGCGGGCCTTGCCGGGGTCGTATTCGTAGTAGTTGGCATCTTCCGGCCAGAAGGTGGGATATGGGTCTTGGCAGGGAGTCGCCTGGGCAGTGCCATTGAACACATTATCAATGATCGAGGCGCGGTCAATGCCGTACATGAATGCCTGGCGGATGCGTTTGTCAGACCAGTGTTCGTTCAGATAGTTATAGTTGAACATGTTAGTCACGAAGGACGGGCCGGAGAAGATCTGGTAATCGGGGTTGCCGGCGAAACGGCTTGCCACATCGGCGCTTACGTAGGTGAAGTCGATGTCTCCGCTCTCGAGGGCCAGCACGGCGGCGGTCTCGTCAACGAAATACCGGTTGATCAACTGATCTAGCTCAGGTACGCCGTCCCAGTACAGTTCGTTGGGCGCGAGCGCCATGAACTGGTCCTTTTCGTAGGAATCGAACTTGAAGGGGCCAGTTCCGACCGGGTTGGTGAACCACCAGTCGGCGCTGAAGATTTCGGTGGACTCGAAGTCAATTGCGTGCTCGGGAAGAGCGTAGAAGCCGCGAACGGAATCGTAGAAGCGCGGATTGGAGATGTTGAGTTCGATTTCGAGGGTCAGATCGTCAACGACGCGGATGCCAGCGATCTCGTCGGCCTCGCCTTCGTTGTATTCGGTCCAGCCAACGATCTGATTCGGCTGGCTGATGCCGAAGTGGGTCACGGCGGCCATTGGCGCAGAGACGAACTCAGCAGTCCATTTCAGGTCTGAGGCGGTGAAGTCTTCGCCGTCATGCCACTTTACACCTTCGCGCAGGTTGAAGGTCCAAACGGTTGCGTCGTCGTTTGGCTTCCAGCTAACTGCCAGCGCAGCCTCGCTGGTGTGGTTGGAGAAAGTGGAGTCCATAATGATCAGCGGCGTAAACATCTTTACGAACCAAACGTTGCCGGCGCCGTTGTTGTAAAGCACGCCCTGCGGGTCGCCGCCTGGGCCGACGTCGAAGCCGCCGATCAGCACTTGCTCGACTTCGCCGGTGTCTTCGGCCGACTCTTCCATAGGCGCCTGTGCCTGTTCGGCAGCGGGCGCGGCAGGTGCGGCACAGGCGACCAACAGTGCGAATGAGAGTACGAGAATGATACTCAGAATGCTCTTCTTTAGCATGGAATTCTCCTCTGGAAACAAGAAAATTGTAAGGAAATGGACCACGAAACTGCCGTGGGGCCGCACGATTTTCCCACAGAAGGCGGCGGAGGTCAATTTTCGCGGGCACTTACACAAACCGATATCTCTGGATGGCTGTGGGGAAGCCGACCCCAAATCAGTCGAGAGTTCAACATGCTGGCAAAGGGGCGCTCGCGTGGTTCAGTATGTTATACTGGCGCATTGGCATCAAGTACAGGCCAATTCGGTATGAGAATTATCAGGCCTGCCGCAATGGAAGACTAGAGTCTGCGGGCTTTTGTCAGGGACAGCAGGGCGAAGCAGGGAGGGGAAACGGAAAGCTCTGCCACCGGCTGGGACTGTACTGCGCAGCGGTCTACCGGTTGTGTCTAATCCGCACTGGAAACGGGTTATATATCAGTTCTATGCCTAGTCTCAATTCGTTGTTGTGCGACACCACACCTCTGTTAAGGAGCAATCATGTCTACAAGAAATTTTGAGGTCCTGTTTCTGGAAAGGGGGGTCGCAGCAGTGCAGGAGTGCGAGATGCCGGCGGCTGGGCCTGGCGAACTGCTGATTCGGGCTCACGTGTCGTTGCTGAGCCCAGGAACGGAGCGGGCTTTTCTGATGAATCTCGCGAATACTCCGCCGCTCTATCCTCAGAATACCGGCTACAGCCACGTTGGCGAGGTGGTTGCCGTGGGAGATGGCGTAGAGGGCTGGCAGGTTGGAGACCGGGTCGCTTCGCGGGCAAACCATCGCATGTTTTCGTCCGAGTCGGCGTTGATCTGCAATCACGTTCCTGAAGGGTTGTCGAATGAACGAGCGGCGTTTTTCAGGCTTGCATCGATCGCGATGCAGGCGGTCAGGAAGATGAGAATCGAGCTTGGGGAGCCGGTAGCCGTTTTTGGATGCGGGTTGATCGGGTTGATTGCGATGCAGCTGGCAAGACTCAACGGTGGGCTCCCCGTCGTTTCGATAGACAAGGATGCAGGTCGCCTTGCGTTCGCGGAGGCGTTGGAGGCCGACGCTGCTCTACCTGCCGATGAAGGGCTGAAGGACAGTTTGCGTGCTACGTGCGACGGCGAGGATCCGGCGGTTGTGATTGAAGCGACCGGGCATCCCGAGGCTATCCCGGCTGCGTTCGACATCGCGCGCTTGGGTGGTCGGGTTGTGCTGCTGGGGAGTACGCGCGGCGATACGGAGGCGGTTAACTTCTACCGCGACGTTCACAAGAAGGGACTGACGGTCGTCGGGGCGCATGAGAGCACGCGACCCAAGCTGGATTCTGCGCCTGGGTGGTGGACCCACCGTGCGGATGAGCAGACGGCGCTCAAGGTCCTGGCCGCCGGGCGGCTCGTAGTAGATCCCGTAACAACCCATCGATTTGCCTGGCAGGATGCGGCGGCAGCCTACGACAGACTGGTTAGATGGGACCCCGGAATGTTGGGAGCCATTTTGGACTGGCAGACCTAGCTGCGAACGCCGCGGACTGAGCTATGGCACCTGTGCCCCATCTTTCCACACGAGGCATCCTCAGGACCTGGTGGCCGCTGGCGCTGAGCTGGTTCATGATTACCGTGGAACAGCCGATTCTGGCGGCTTTTGTGGCCCGGAGCGTAGAACCCAAAGTTCAGCTGGCGGCATGGGGCCTGGCGTTTTCGCTGATACTCATTTTATCGGCGCCGTCGATATCGATGCTGGCGGCGTCCACGGCGCTGAGCAGAGACAAGGCATCTTACGCGCGGGGCCGTCAATACATGATCTGGCTCAGTGCCGGATTGACCACGGTTCACCTACTTCTCGCGTTTACACCGCTTCTTGACTTTGTCGTATTCGGATTGATTTCGGCGCCTGCGGAGCTTGAGACTCCTGTCCGCAGCGGAGTACGCATCATGCTCCCTTTTGTTCCGAGTCTTGCTCTGCGGCGCTTCCAGTACGGCGTCTTGATCAGATGCGACCAAACAAGGGCCGTTTCGGTTGGCACCGTGCTACGACTTCTGCTTGAGGTGGCGATAGCGATGGGTCTGTTCTGGCTGACGAGCTGGGACGGTATTGTCGTAGCAAGTGCAACGATTTCGACCGGCGTCGTGTTCGAAGCCGTTTACGCCACATTGAGAGTACGGCCTGTTGTCAGGAAGCGGTTGCTGTCAGTAGTTCCGGGCGATCCGCCGTTAACGTGGACAAGATTCATGCGTTTCTACGTGCCTCTGGTGGTGACGACGTTCATGCAGATCCTGCTGCAGCCGCTTGTGAGCGCAAGCCTGAGCCGCATGCCGGATTCGCTGGGGTCGCTGGCGCTTTGGCCGGTCCTGTACGGCGTGCTGATCATGGTCAACAGCGCGGCGTTTGCTTTCGTGGAATCGGTTATCGTGCTGCTGGATCGGCCGGGATCGATTGAGAGGTTGAGACAGTTTACGTGGCGGCTGAGTTTGGCCCTGGCGGCGGTTCCGCTAGCGATGGCGATCACACCTTTTGGTGATTTCTGGTTCACACGGATCGCCGCTTTACCTCCGGAACTGTTACAACAGGCGAAGGTAGCGCTCTGGTTGATGATTCCCTTGCCGGCGCTGACGGCACTTTCGTGTTTGTTCCAGGGCACACTGATTAACGGCCAGCGGACGCGGAACATTACGGAGGCGGATTTCCTATCGTTTGCGCTCGTCGCCACTCTGCTGACTGTGGGGAGTCTTTGGGGTGGGCAGCCATGCCTAGCCGGGGAGCGAAGTGCGATACTCTGCGGTGTTTCAGGCGTCTATATCGCGATCGTGGCTTTCAGCGTGGGATCAGCGGTACGCAACGGCTGGCTGTGGCGGCGGTCACAGCGAGTATATCTTTCGATTCGACTGCGGCATGCGCGGGTGTAGTATTCCGCTATCGGAATCGATCCTGTAGGAGAACTGTCATTTGCAGGGCATCGTCCAAGCGCGAATCAGGTGGCTTTGAACTGCAGCTGCGATTATCCGCGAAGGTGCGCGAAGAAAACCTTCTGGCGGACGGGAATGTTCTTTTGGGACTTTCGAGGGGCGGGGTCTTTGCTCCATCTCGGCAGTCCTTTAGGGCCGGTCAAGACCGAAGTTGGTCGAGCAGACTAGTGTAAATCGCGTTTGGATGGCTCCAGGGCCTCATTTGAGACTGCGCGCTTGTAGGGCCCACTAGTTTCGTCGAAGAAGAGCGGGGCTGCATTCGATGTGGAAGCCGGACACTATTATTCTTCCGCGATGTGGCCGGTGAGACGGAGGAGCGTTTCCTGCACTAGAAGCTCATGCTCGGGTGAGCGGTCGGGCGGTTGCTGGCCGCGAAGGGTTGCCACGAAGGCGACGAGCTCTTCCTCGTAGGTCTGCTGGCGGCTCTGGGTGGGGACGGGGACGACTTGGCCCCCGGCTTCGTAACCGGCGGCGGTTTCTTCCAGGCACAATCTGATGGCGAAGGGCGGTTCGAAGGGATCGAGCAGGATGGCGCTGCCTTTGGTGCCGTAGACTTCGAAGCGGCGGGCCATCGGTTTGGGCTCCATGGCGGCGATGTCGACGAAGGCGAGGCCGTTTTCGTACTCAAGTACTCCGAGCGTGTTGTCGGCGCAACTTGGGCCTTTTACGCCGTCGGTGCGCAGGAAGGAGGTTGTCTTTGCAGGCCTGCCCATCAGCCACACGACCTGATCGAGCATGTGGCCCCCCAGGTCGAAGAAGATGCCCCCTTGATGTACGGAGAGCGCTTGGCGTGACTCTTCGGTGACGCTGGTCGACATGTGGGCGCGTGTGCAGTAGATATCGCCCAGCAGCCCGCTGTGCACCCAGTCGGCGATCTGGCAGAAGCCGTTCTGGTAGCGGAACATGTAGCCCATTTGGACGAGCAGGCCCTGGTCCTGGGCCTTGCTCATCACTCGCTGCCAGGCGGGCCAATCTTCGCCGGCCGGTTTGTCGTACCAGACGTGTTTGCCGGCGTCGATCAGGGCTTCGGTCTGGGGAAGACTCTCAAAATTTTTGCCTTCTGAGGCCACAGCTACGATTGAGGGGTCGGAGAGCAGCTCTTCTTCCGAGTCAAACCAGCGCACCTGGCCGAAGGGACCGCTACTGCCTTCTACTTCGGAGCGTCTGTCCGAGTCCGGCTCGAAGAGGCCGGCGACCTCTACATCGGGCGAATCCAACATGGCCTGAAGCTTGCCGGCAGCGTGCCCGTGTTTGGTTCCGTACTGTGCCATTACCAAGGGTGACGCGTCAGTTCCAGCGGCCATATTCTGACCCCTCTTTCTGTCTGGTCATTTGTAGTGAAAGTCAGACTGCCTGCCACCTATGCTTTCGAGCTAGGCACAAACAGGGTTGTCCATTGTCCAGCGGTTGAAGGCCCCGGCGTCTTCAATCGTTGCCATGTGATCGCGTGTATCCCGCCACAGTTTTTCCCAATCGGCCGGCTTGCGCAAGACGGTCTCGGGATACTTGCGGCTACGGGCGACGAAGCCTGGGAAGGCAGGGCGGCCGGTCGGCTGTCCGGTCGGGTTGTAGCGCAGGTCGAAGCTCCAACGGATTGAATCGCTGTTGTTGGAGTAGGAGGCGTGCAGGGTCTGCTTGTGCATCAGGAGCGCATCACCCTTATTCATGACCATGGGCACTGCCTTGCCTTTGAGCAGTTTGCCAGGAACCAGCAGGCCAAGATTTGTGGGGCAGTGGTCGATGAGACCGCGCTTGTGGCTACCGGGCCAGACGCAAAGGCAGCCGTTCTCTACGTTTACGTCCATGAGTGAAAACCAGACGGTCAGCATCTGGGTTTCGTCGGCTTCGGGGCGAACTACGCCGTGGTCCTGATGGACTGGGGTCTTGCCCAACATCACGCGTCCGGTTTCTTCGTTCACGGGCGTGAGGTGTTCCGGCGGTTTGAGGCGGACGTGCTGCACCGGATTGGAGTAAATCTCCCCACCGAGGATCGACTCGACTGAATCCAGCAGCTTCTCGTTTGTCAACATGCGAAAGACGGCAGGTCCGGCCCAAAAAGGTGTGTCAGGTTTGACGTTGCCCTGAGGCAGCGAAAAGTCGAAGTATTGGGCGTGAACTTTGCCGCTTTCCTGGTAGATTGCGATGAGCCGGTCAGCGAAAGGAAGCTCCTCGTAAAGGGACGAGATTTCCTCGGCCTCATACAGGTCGCGGGCCAAGTTATCCAATACACCTTTGTACTCTTCGATTACGGGGTCGATATCTTCTTCGGGGCTGAAGACGTCGCGGACGATCACATAACCATATTCGTCGTAATGCTCGAGTTGTTCGGCCGTGAGTTTCATGGTCATGCCCTCCAGTTTGCATTCCCATCGAACAGAGATTGATGAATTCTATTTGTTCAGCGTATCTTCAAGCATATTCTCTCTTCGTAGACGCATAGTGCGTATATCGTACTTGCCAGGGCGCTCCGGCGTCAAGTGGCCTGAATCTATCATCAGGTCGAGGGGATTTACCCGCGTTTGCAGGGGCATTTCCACCCTTTCGTGCATGCGGGCCGACTCGTAGACGGCGTGGATCATTTGCAGCGCTTTGTATCCGTTATCGCCCCGTCCTCTGTGGGTGTCTGCCTTGCCTTCGACCCAGTCTGCGAGCTCTTCGGCCTGGCCTGCGCCGCCTTCTTCCCACTCGAAGCGGTTGCCCAACTCCTCCACTGTGTAGAATTTGCCATCAGGTACGCGCTGCTCCCAGCGGCCGCCGGTGTCGGCATTCAGGATTTGGAGCGACTCGGTGGTCATGTTGATCATGCCGTCGCTACCAAATATGAGTGCGCCCTGGTAGTGGTTGGGAACGAGGTCGCTGAGGATCATGGCGCGCGGGCCGCCGGCGAACTGGAAGACGGCCAAAGCGCGGTCTTCGATGCGGGTGGCGCGTTCGTACTGGTCGGTCTTGCGCTCGATGTTGCCCATGACCCAGACGCATTCGTCGTCGGACAACAGGTAGCGGTACATGTCGGTCTGGTGGGAGCTGTAGTTGGGGAGTCCATCGCCGCCCAAGCTCTGTATGAGGTTGACGTCTCCGATAGCGTTGTCGGCGATCAGCTGTTTTGCCAAGGTGTAGGCGGGCAAAAAGCGGCGCTGGTGGCCGATGGCGAGTTTGACGTCATGGCGCTGGCAGGCGATCAGCATCTGCTCGGCTGCGCCTACCGTGTCGGCCATTGGCTTCTCGCACAGAATCGCCTGCGGCCTGTAGGCTGCGGCTGCGATCGTCCAGGGGGCATGGCCTTTGTGCCAGGTGCAGATTGAGACGACGTCGGGGCGCTCTTTTTCCATCATCTCGCGGCCGTCGGTGTAGTGGGCGGGGGCGATGTCGAACTGTTCGTTCTTTTCGGCCATCGCCTCGGCACTCAGGTCGGCGAGTGCAACGACTTCGTAGCGCCCTGTGGCGAGGTAGCCATGTATGTGATTGCTGGAGATGCCTCCGGCACCGATGACGGCGGCGCGTAGCTTGTCGGGCATTTTTTTCTTCCTACGAAGTCAGGTCTCAGATTGGCGTCTGACGGTTCTAGAGTGTCGGACCGGGTTTACGGTCTCAATTCTACAGGCGGGCCCTGGGCCTGCGGCTTTATCCAAATGTGTCACACAGAGGTGTAGCCGCCGTCTACGACGAGGATCTGTCCGGTAACCATACGGGCGGCGTCGGAGGCCATGTAGATGATTGCGCCGGCGATTTCATGCGGTTCGGCGATGCGGCCCATCGGGATCTTTTCCAGGTTCTTGGCGAAGTCGGGGTTCTTGATGGCCTGTTCAAGGAGCGGTGTGCGGGTGAAGGTGGGCGCGACGGCGTTGACGGTGATGCCGTGGGGGGCCCACTCCACAGCGAGTGAGCGGGTCATCTGGCCGACGGCGCCTTTGGCGGAGGCGTAGATGGAGCGCAGGGGTCCGCCGACTACGCCAACCTGAGAGCTGATAGCGATGACGCTGCCCTCGATGCCGGCGTCGATCATGCGGCGGGCGCAGGCTGTGGACATGAAGAATGCGCCTTTGAAGTTGACGTCGGAAATGAAGTCGAACTCGTCTTCGGTGTAGTCGAGGGCCGGCTTGGGGCTGTTGTAGCCTGCATTGTTGACGACAGAGTCGATGCGGCCAAACGTGTCCCACGTCTGGGTGACGAAGCGGTCGATGCTTTCCAGATCGGTGACGTCGAGATGCCAGGCTTTGGCCTTGACACCGTGGGCGCGGCACATTTCGGCGGTTTCTTCGCTTTCGCTTACGGTGCGGCTGCCGAGGGCGAGGCTGGCGCCGTAGCGGGCGGCGGTTTCGGCGATGGATTTGCCGATGCCCTTGCCAGCGCCGGTTACTATCATGACTTTGCCGCTCAAGTCGAAACTAACTTCCTCGGACACGTTGGTCTCCTTAGTTCTTTGTTAACGCGGTGGGCAGCGGGGGAACTGTTCCCCTTAAGCTGCGGTAACCAGCGTTTTCGGGCTAGTGTCGGCTCGCGCCGTTTTCTTGTTCCCTCTGAAACAGATCGTGCTGACGCTGGTTCGTGAATTCCAGTCTAATTCCGCTCGATACCGGCGTCTACGAAAGCCTGGGCGAGCGTGTTGTATGTCTGGGTCGCGACTTCCAGAGGGTAGTAGGGGGTCCGCCGCTGCACCATGTTGCTTATTTCAGCGGTGATGAATCCGGTGTAGCCGTGGCGCTGCATGGATTTCAGGTAAGTAACGTAGTCGAACTCGCCTTCCCCGGGAATCAAGAACTCGAAGTCGGGCACGGTGCCGCGTTCGTCTTTGACGTGAGTATGGCCGGCGTGGGGAGCCATTTTGGAGACGGATTCCTCGATGCCGATTCCCATGACGTTAAAGTGGCTGATATCGAAGTTGACGGCGACGGCTTTCGAGTCGACTCGCTTGATTACTTCCAGCATACGGTCGGGCGTGTCGATTATAGAGCCGACGTGGGGTTCAATGGCGATGGTGACGCCCTGGCTTTCTCCGTAGGCTGCGGCCTCCTGAATGCGCTCGACCAGCATGTCGAGTTTGCTGTCCCAGTCTTCGGGCAAACCTCCGGCCGTGGTGTCGATAACGGGAGGCCCGTCCGGCAAAGCCCAGTCGAGCGCCAGATCCATAGTCCTTTGAAGCCGTTCAAGATTGGCAGCGTGGCTGTCGCTGTCTTCGTCCATGAGGCTGACGTGGCCGGCTATGGCGGGTAGCTGGAGATTGTGGTCCTGCAGCAGTCTTGGTATCCGGCGTCGCTCGTCACTTGTGAGTTTTTCAAGCGCGGTCGTGTGGTGGGAAAGAACGGTGAGCTCGACGCCGTCGAAGCCGAGGCCGGAGAGGTGACGAACTATGGCGTCTATGGGAACGGTCGGCATGCCCCAAGTGCTGAATCCCAGTTGCATTTTAGTGTCTACCTGTCTTTCTTCTGGTACGTGGGGTGGGGGGCTAATCGACTTACGTTTTCGGCCGAAAAAATGGTGTTCATGGGATCATACGGATATGTCATGGAATATGCAAACTTTCTCTGGTCGGTTCAAACATTCGGCAGTCAAGGCGGCGAATGCCGATCAGGTTGCTCATCACAGTGTGACGACGCCTTTCACATAGGATGTATCGCCGGACAGAATTTCTTCCATGAGAGACGGGTATCCCCCCAGAGATGTTGTATGGGTTACAAGGGGCCTGAGGTCAAAGACTCCGGCGTCAATCAGCTTGATGGCAGGTGGGAATGTGTTGCGGATCTTGGATCCTGGGGCGGAGTTAACAATTGTGAAGCCGCCCAGGTGCCATTTGGTCGGGTCGAAATATGCCTTCTGCCCCTTGATCCAGCCGAACAGGTTGATGCGACCGCCGGTCTTTACTATGTCGGATGCCAGGTCCAGCCCTGGCTGGCTGCCGGAGGCATCTACGACGACGTCGATATCGCGGGCTTTGAGAGCTGAGGCGAGGTCGTCTCTGTCGTGCTGCGAGAGGTCGATGGTTTCCTGGGCGCCCTGTTGCCGGGCGAGCGCGAGCCGGTCTTCGACGATGTCGATGGCGATAAGGTTACCCACGGGCGAGTGCAACAGGCCTTGTAGGAGGAGCTGGCCCATGAAGCCGCAGCCGATGAGGGCGACGGTCTCTCCTGCCTTCAAGTTAGTCTGGTCAATTCCGGTAACAGCGCAGGCTACGGGTTCTACGATCCAGTGTTCGTCGGCGAGGTCGGAAGTTGGGATGGGGTAGATGCGCTCGCTGGACAGGTTGCGAATCGAGGCGAAGCCGCCGCCGGCCACTCTGTCGCCCTCTTTGAAGCCGGTGACGCCGGCGCCGAGTTTTGAGACGTAGCCGACGCCTTCGTGGCCTGGGGGGGCCATGGGGATCATTTCGGAGCCGAGCTTAGCGGTGACGATATCCCAGGAGCAGATGCCGCAAGCGCCGCCTGTGACCTGTACTTCGCCCTCTTGCGGGTCAGGGATATCGGTCACATAGAGTTCTATCGTGCCGTCGTCACGGTAGCGCAATGTCTGGCTTTCCATACTGTTTTCCTTGCTGGCGAATGTTAGGCGGACAGGTGGTTTGATCCGCGGTCGGATTAGCTGGTTAAGAGAAAGTTTCAGTCGAGGGCATCATATCACAGCAGGGGCCATGAATGCAGGTGTCTGAATCAGGATTTGCAGGAATTATTGGATTTTCAGGATAGTGACGCGTCATGGGGCATGTGGGGTTGGTTAGCGAGTGCAAGAGTGAATAACGAGAGTTTACGAGCGATCCAAGAGAGGATCGGGGGATAGATTGACATTGGCTGGCGGAAGAGTAGAAGGATGTTTGAATGGGGTCAAACCGGCGGACGACGAGCTTCGCAAGAATGGATTGGGAGGGTAGCTGCCGAAAAATGGACGATTTCAGCGCGTTTATGGGCATGCGAGGCTGTGAATGCGCTTTCGAGTGTCATGACAGGTGTGCGATGGGTAGGCGTATACACCTGCCTAGCGGGCCCCGGCAGAAAAAATAATATATTATTTATTTTCTCTTAGTCTGTTAGACTTCCCTACTGCCAGGGATTTGGCTTAGGACTAGAGGAACCTCCTTTCCGTTCATGCTCCGGCAGTAGTTTTGCCAGTTCCGGGTCCGCCTCAAGGAGTGCCTGGCTGCGACTATTGTTTGGGCGTCTGTTTTGCTCCGACACCTGGAGGAGACGGGTCAGTTCCCGGACCTGGCGGAGTAGGTCGTTCAAGACTTCCGGGTCGAGTTCGGAAGTGTGGACATATTCAGTGAATGCAGTGGCGGCTCTTACGCGGGCCGGTAGTTTGTCTGGGCGGGCGTCGTGCGGAGAATTGTCGTTGTCTTCGACAGCGGCAAGCAGGTCTTTGATGCTTTCTTCGACATCGCCCAACTCCTCGTACAGTTCGGTGAGGTTGGAACTACCATAGCTGGCGCGGAGCACCTGCTCTTTCAGTTCGTCGATTTTCTCCTGGTGCTGTTCAGGCGACCGGTGGTAGCCGAAGTGATTTCTGCCTTCATAGGTGAGGACGGCGAAGGGGGGTTCGTTGGGAAATGCCGACTTGTCGGGTACGGCGAAACCTTGGCGTACGAGGGACTCCATGGAGTACTGTTCATGCCGGGCGACGATGGCATCGGCGGCGTCGAGGATGTCGGCGTCGCCATCTGCGCCGGCCACTTCGGCGGCGGCGGCCTGGGTTTCTTCGGTGCGGATGACGTCCATTTCCTCGTCGGCGAGACGGTGGAGGTCGATCAGGGTTTTGGCGCTGCGGCAGACGGCGTTGCAGGCGGCGGGAGAGAGCGAGCCTTCGGCTACCCGGTTCATGCTGTCATGGACGAGGTCCATGGCTTGCTTTAGCCGTTCGGGGATGCGATTGTCGAGGCGGGCGGCGGTGGCGGAGTTTTTGCCGCCGCGGGCGCGCCATTCGCGGGTGATGTCGGCGGGTGCGTGGGCGATGCAATGGCCGTCGAATTGGTCGAGGCCTTGGCCGCGGCAGGGGCTGCCGTCTTTTTTGATTCCTTTACAAGGGGATTTGGACATTGTTGGATTCTCCTGCGGTACGTGTGTAACTTGTGGTCCGGCCGGGGGGCCGGGGGTGGTTGCTGTTGGGTTGAACGGCGCCGGGAAGGCGCCGGTTCGAAGTAGGTATTATAACACGGAAATTGGGTGTTTTTGGACGAATTTGTCTGAACGGGGATTTGGGGGGATTTGAGGGATTAACGGTGATTTTTGCGTGGACAGTGTTTGGGGCATGCTCGAGGAACAGTTGGGAAGGAGCTGGTTGGGTTTTCAGGGACGGGTTGGGGCAAAGAATAGGGCATTCACAAGGGGTGCCTCTACGGGGGTGGTGGTGAGGGCGTGGGCTGGGGTGAAGGGGCATCCACAAGGGGTGCCCCTACGGTGAACGGGCACCCACAGGGGGTGCCCCTGCGGTGGGGGGACTGCCGAGGGTAGACGGGGGACTGGGCAGGCACAAGGCCTGCCCTCAACCGGTGTGACGGGTGACGGCGTGGGCAGAGGGGACGGGAACTATGGTGATGTGGAGACCGAGGAGAGCTGGGTACTAAGTCAACCGGTGGGGGAGCCACGGGGGGCGTTGCGGGGGGTGTCCCCCCGCACAAGGGAGGGCCGAAGGCCCGACCGCCCAGAGGAGTGGAGTGTGGGGTGAGGAATCAGGAATAGGGGAGATTCGGCGCGTAGTGGCGGTACTCTTGGTGTGTTAGCGGATCGGGTTGCGCTGTGCTAACATGCGTCTTGTAGATTCCTTCCTATCGGACCCCTAAATGACACAATTTTCAGACGCTGAGAAGGAGGCGGAAAAATGAGAAGCAGTACTTTGAATTCCTTGTCGCGCCGGAGTTTTCTGCGCGTATCGACGCTGGGTATTGGCGCAACTGCGCTGGCGGCGTGTATGCCGGTGGCAGCGCCTGCGGGAGGGGACATGGGAGACGACGGCGGGATGGCGGAGCCGACGTCGGTTTCTTTCCTCACTCAAGGTGGGGGAGAGATTTCGTTCCTGCGCTATGAGCCGCTGATCGAGGACTTTCAGGCTGCCAATTCGGGCATAACGATCGATCCGATCTGGGAGCCGGGCGGCGCGATTGAGATTCAGACGAAGCTGCTGACGTTGATCGCTGCGGGAGACGCGCCGGATTCGTATTGGGCGCATAGTTACACCAACTCGGGGCAGGCGGTGCGGAACATCCAGTTGGATGTCAACCCGTTCATCGACGCTGACGACGATATCAGCGGCGACGATTTTCTGCTGGCGGCGTACAAGGACTTCCAGTACGAGGGCAGGCAGATAGGGTTCCCGCGTGAGACGACGAGCACGGTCATAATCTATAATGCCGAGCTGTTCGACGCTGCGGGTGCGGACCGGCCGTCTGACGGTTGGACATGGGGCGACTTTGTGGACAGCGCGGCGGCAATGACCCAAGGTGAAGGCACTGAACGGGTATTCGGCACGGCGGACTGGCACCGGAATCGCAACACATGGATTAAGATGTGGCAGAAGGGCGGCGACGTGCTGAGTGAGGACCGCACGAAGTTCACAATGAACCAGGAGCCGGGCCTTTCGCAGGTCGTCGAGATCCAGGACTGGCACCAGGAGGGCGGCATTCACGTGCCGGCCACTGTGACCGAGGCGGGCGGATTCAGCACGGGTGATCTGTTCACGACGGGCCGCATCGGCATGTTCCCGCAGTTCTCGGTGTTCTCGAATGTCATGAGCTCGGAGTTTGAATGGGACATTGCGCACTTCCCGGTAGATGAAGGAGACACACGGACGACGCGGGTGGCTTCGGCCGGGCACAGTCTGTACAGCGGCACAGAGAATCCGGACGCTTCGTGGCAGTGGATGAAGTTCCTGGGCGGAGAAAATGCCTTCCGTCACTGGGTGGAGGCAACCGGGTTGAACGTGCCTTCGTTGAAGGTCGTTGCCGAGAGCTTGCTGGAGACGATGGCAGACGTGCTGCCGCCGAGCGCGCAGATCATGTTGGATGCATTTGAGTACGGTCGGCCGGAGCCTGTCGCGGGAGACTGGATCGGCGTGCATCGGGAAGTGCAGCCGGCGCTGAACTCAATTTACGGTATTGAGAAGGCCGATGCCCAGGCGACCTTGGATGCGATTGCCGGCAGAGTAGAGGAGCTGGCTGTTTACGTGCCGGGGGTCTAGGCGTGACAGGACGGAATAGATGAAGTTGATGCTGGTAGTCGGAGAGCGACTGCCAGCATCGTTTACCTCTTTTGCTCCCGATGGGCAACCAAGCTAATCCCGCGGAAAAAGTCAAGAAGGGACGCAGTCTGCTCTGGACAGAGGCCAGGGACGGCTATCTGTTCATACTGCCGTGGATTTTCGGTTTCATCATTTTCACGGCGGGGCCGATGCTGGCGTCGCTCTACATCTCGCTCACCCGGTGGGAGATCGTGACGCCGTCGGTGTGGGTGGGCGCAGCGCAGTATGTGAAGCTGTTCAACGATGACCGATTTTGGCTGAGCCTTTATAACACCAGCTATTACGTGTTTATAGGCGTGCCTCTGCATCTGTTTATGGCGCTGCTGGCTGCGCTGGCGGTAAACCTGAATCTGCGGGGCATCAATTTTTTCCGCACAGCTTACTATGTACCGTCGTTGACGCCGGTGGTGGCCAATTCGATCCTGTGGGTGTGGATATTCCACCCGAGTTGGGGACTGGCGAACGCGTTTCTGGAGTGGATCGGGCTGGAGGGGTTGTACTGGCTGCAGGACCCGCGGCTGGCAAAGCCGGCGCTGATCGTGATGAGTTTCTGGTCAATTGGCGGTCAGATGGTAATCCTCCTGGCCGGGCTCAAGGGTATTCCGTTGGAGTTGTATGAGGCGGCATCGATTGACGGGGCGAACTGGTGGGGGCGATTCTGGCGGATTACGCTGCCGCTGCTGACGCCGGCACTGTTTTTCAACCTGATCATCGCTATCATCGGCGCGTTTCAGGTTTTTACGCAGGCTTACATCATGACGGAGGGCGGGCCGAACTATTCGACGCTCTTTTATCTGTTGTATCTGTTCCGCGCCGCGTTTGAGAATTTCCGGATGGGCTACGCGTCGGCAATGGCGTGGGTGCTTTTTGTGATCGTTCTGGTTTTCACGATTATTCAATTCATGCTGTCCGACAGGTGGGTCTTTTATGAGGGAGATCTGCGCCGCTAGAAACGGTGAACGGATCGAGAGATGACAACTCTGAGCAGCCGGGTCGTTAAGGAATTCATATTTGCAGGAGTCTGGTACGTAATCCTGGGCTTTTTTGCGGTGACGCTGGCGTTGCCGTTGGTCTGGCTACTTTCAACTTCGTTGAAGACGGGCGGGCAGACTTTTCTCATGCCTCCTAAGTGGATACCCGAGCCGTTTGTGTGGAGCAACTACTCGGAGGCGTTCAAGGCTGTGGCGTTTCACGAGTACTTCTGGAATACGGCGCGCATCGTAATCTTTGCCACTCTGGGTACGTTGCTGACGGCGTCGCTGGCGGCTTTTGCGTTCGCGCGGTTGCGTTTTCCGATGCGGGAGCCGCTTTTCTTGCTGGTGCTGTCGACGATCATGCTGCCCTCGATCGTCACTTTGATCCCGACCTTCATAGTATTTCGCACACTGGGTTGGATTGATACTTTTCTGCCGCTGATCGTGCCGTTGTGGTTCGGTGGGGGCGCGTTCAACATTTTCCTTTTTCGGCAGTTCTTTATGACGATACCGCTTGAGCTGGACGAGGCAGCCCGGATCGACGGCGCCAGCAATATTCGGATATACTGGGGCGTCATTCTTCCTCTTTCCAAGCCGGTGCTGGCGACGATCGCAGTTTTTGCCTTCATTCACAATTGGAACGATTTCTTTGAGCCGCTGATTTATCTGCAGAGCCCCGAGAACTGGACGATGGCGATTGGGCTGCGGGGTTTCAGGGGTCTGTACAATACGGAGTGGAACCTGATGATGGCGGCGTCGACGGCGATGATTGCGCCGCTGCTGGTTCTATTCTTCTTTGCCCAGCGCTACTTTGTCAGCGGTATACAGATGAGTGGATTGGCGGGAAGATAATGAACAGAAACGGTCTGGTGGTTGATACGGATATTCATCCTGGGGTGAACAGTGAGCGCGTACAGGCGCGGTTGCCGGAGCCTTGGCGGACGCGGTACGCCTCGGGAAACCGCGGGCCGGGTAATTTGGGCTGGTGGAATCCGATGGGCGTAGAACGGGCTGATGTCAAGCTGGAGGACGGCCGGTCGATCCACGGCGATCCGAAGCTCCTGGAGGAGCACTTTCTCGACAGGTACGGGATCGACTACGGCGTCTTGCTGCCTGGGGGCGTGATGCACACGGCGCAGTCGCCGGAGCCTGACTTTGCGGCGGCGGTAATCAGCGCGGTAAACGATGTGTACGCGGAGGAGTGGCTGCCGGCGTGTCCGCGACTGCTTTCTTCGCTGGGTGTATATCCTCATTTGCCGGATATGGCGGTGGCCGAGATTCACCGGTTGGGCGACCACCGGCAGTTCGTGCAGGTGCAGCTGCCAAGCGCATCGCGCATACCGTGGGGCCAGAGGATTTTTCATCCGATATACGAGGCGGCGAGCGAGTACGGGTTGGCGATCGCGATTCATCCAGGCACTGAGGGGGTAGGGTTGTCCGGGCCTCCGAATGCGGCTGGTTATCCCACGAGCTATTTCGAGTGGCACACGACGCTGGTGAACAGCTATATCGCGCATGTGACGAGCATGCTGGCGGAGGGTGTGTTTGCCAAGTTCCCTGACTTGAAGTTTGTGCTGGTCGAAGGCGGGATTTCGTGGCTGCCGCCGATTCTTTGGCGCATGGACAAGAACTGGAAGGCGCTGCATTCGACGGTTCCGTGGCTGAACGAGCTGCCGAGTGAGGTTGCGGCCCGCCACATTCGCGTCACCACCCAGCCTCTGGAGGAGCCGCCAAATACCGAGCATTTTCACGCGATGCTGGAGATGTTCCCGGCGGACCAGATGCTGATGTTCTCCAGCGACTTTCCTCACTGGGACGGCGACGCGCCCGACTTTGCCCTGCGTCAGTTCCCCGAACACCTGCGCTCCCGCATCATGGGGCATACTGCAGCCGAACTCTACGGGCTGTAAGCGACGTAAGGATTCCTCTTGAAATCGAAGATTAGCGCCCTGACCGAGGCCGTGCGCTATACGATCCTGCGTGTCGAAGGCAGGGTGTTGCACGTTACCCTCAACCGGCCTCAGGTACTGAACGCTCTTCATCCTCCAGCTCATTTTGAACTGGCGGAGGTGTTTGACGCGTTTGCCGAGGAGGATGACCTTTGGATTGCGGTGGTTAGAGGGGTCGGGGAGCGCAGTTTCTGCGTGGGCACAGATTTGAAGGTTCGGGCTGAACAGGGGCGGGACGAGTACCCGGCCAGTGGATTTGCCGGGCTGACGCATCGTTTCGACCTGGACAAGCCGGTCATTGCAGCGGTGAATGGGCTAGCGCTGGGCGGCGGGCTGGAGATTGCGCTGGCCTGCGATCTGATTGTTGCGGCTGAGCAGGCGGTGTTTGGGTTCCCTGAGCCGACGGTGGGCTTGGCGGCGATGGGCGGGGGCGTGCACCGGCTGGTGCGGCAGGTACCGGATAAAGTGGCGATGGGGATCCTGTTGACGGGCCGGAAGTTCAGCGCGAAGGAGGCTCTGGATTACGGGCTGGTGAATGAGGTCGTGCCAGGCGAGGCGTTGGACAGCGCGGTGGATGCGTGGGTTGACGATATGCTGGCGTGTGCGCCGTTGGCGCTGCGGGCGACGAAGCAGGTGGCGCGGCGGAATCTGGATTTTGCGAGTTTGGAAGAGGCGGTACGGGCGGAGTATCCGGCGGCTGAGGAGATGTTGGGGAGTGAGGATGCGGTGGAGGGGCCGCGGGCGTTTGCTGAGAAGCGGGCTCCTGTTTGGCGGGGTCGTTGAATTGGAAGGGGCTAGTTGTGGACCCTCGGAGGGCCACGGAGAACGTCTCGACACTATTTGGTCCGCTAAGGGTCGCGAGGAACTGCTTTTTTTCCACGAAGGGTCACGAAGAACTGCAATTTTGTCCACGGAGGGCCACGGAGGGCCACGGAGAACGTCTCGACACTATTTGGTCCGCTAGGGGTCGCGAGGAACTGCTTATTTTCCACGAAGGGTCACGAAGAACTGCAATTCTGTCCACGGAGGGCCACGGAGGGCCACGGAAAACGTCTTGACACTATTGGGTCCGCTAAGGGTCGCGAGGAACTGCTTTTTCTCCACAAAGGGCCACGAAGGGCCGCGAAGAACTGCTTTCTTTAGCAAGGGTGGGTTATGGGTACCACCTTTTTGCAGACTGCAATTGGAGGGGAAGGGTCAGGTGGAGGGTAGCGAGTCGGTGAAGTGTGCCCAACTCTTTGGGTTGGGATGGAGCAGGTATTGAATTCAGTGTTGGTAACGCGAGGATAGATGACGAGAGACAGTTACGGGCGGGCGGCTGCTGCGTTGGCTCATGCGTGGGTAGAGGGCAAGGAGGTCGACTTTGGGGCGGAGTTGCTGCCGGTGGACCGCCGTGGGGCCTATGCAGTTCAGGACGAGATGGCTGGCCTGTTGGCGGGCGAGTCCGCTAACGCGGTTGTGGGTTGGAAGGTGGGGGCGACGAGTCCGGGCGTGCAGCGGGCTGAGGGGTATGATGGGCCGATTCCGGGGAGGATATTCGGTGCTACGGTTTTCGGTAACGGATCGGCTGTGCCGCGGGAGCTGTGCCGGCAGGGGAAGGTGGAGGCGGAGGTTGGTTTTCGGTTTTCAGAGAGGCCGCGTCCTGAGGGCGGCGTGATCAGTAGGGGGCGGCTTGTCGGCATTGTGACGGCCTTTCCTGCTTTCGACATTACCAGCACGCGGTACACGGCGGCCTGTCGTGTGGGCTGGGACAGCAAGCAGAATATGCTGGCAGGGATTGCGGACAACGGAAACGGTGGCGCGGTCGTCCTGAGCGCAGATTGCCCGGGCTGGACGTTGCTGGACTTGACAGAGCTGAGAGTAGCGTTGCGTGTGAACGATGGCGACCAGGCGCCGAATCATTTGGGGGCGTGGCGTGGGGACCCGCTGGAGGCGCTGGCGTGGACGGTCAGGCATGTGTATGAACGAGGACTCACTATCGCCGCGGGCGACGTTGTGCTTACCGGTTCATTGACGGAGCCTCAGCCGGTGGGACCGGGGGACCGGGTGGAGTGCGAGATGCCCGGACTTGGCAGCATCAGTTGTCAGGTCAGCCGTGCGTAGATGTCGCCGCTGTCTTGGTCAGGTTCTAAACTCTGTATTCTAGCGGTCATATCGGCGGGCGGGAGCCAGCGTTCTTCGAGTAGTCGCTGTGATTCGCCGCGGCTCCAGTTGTACTCGTACTGGCCCAGGGTCTCCAGGCGTGCAATGCAGGCGACGGCGGCGGAGGCCACTGCTGGAATGTATTCGAATGAGAGGAGGGGCAGGGGTCTGGACAGACCGCGAAGTACGGCCAATTCCGAGCCTTCGACGTCGATCTTGCAGAGGTCGGGGAGGCCGAAGCGGTCGACGAGCTCGTCCAGCGTGACCTGGGGCGTTTGCATGGGGTCATCCCAGGTAACGCCGGCGAAGGAGGGTGAGCGGGAGACTTGCTCGCGCCATGCGGGGTCCGTGGTTGAGACGGTGGGCGTACGACGGCTGATTAGGAGGGTCGCGGCACCGGACTCGTTGCCCACCGCTGAGGGTACGAGAGTGAAGTTGGGGCGGCGGTTGTAGAGGGTCTGAAGCAGGGCGGCGAATGTCGGCTGCGGTTCGACGGCAACGCAGTCGGCGCCGAGTTGGAGGAAGACTCGTACTCGATTACCTACGTGGGCGCCGATATCGAATACGAGGGCGCCGGGGCCGATGAACTGGGCGTAGAAGCGGCGGTCACGGCGGGTACGGCCGGGCTTTCCGTAGTAGATTAACAGCGAGCGAGCGAGGCCCCACAGACTCCAAAACTTTGCAACGGGCGTCATTTTTGCGGGACTCCTACCTACCGGCGCCCAAAGCATCGTCCTGGTCAGAAGACTGTATCTCTTCGAGGCGGGCGGTCCAGGGCAGGAGCGGGAAAAGGAAGTCGTGACGCTTTTCCAGTTGGGCGGTCTGCTGCTGTAGCAGGCTGGGAGAGCGGGGTTGTTGATCGGTTGCGAAGAAAACGGTGGTGCTGCCGCGTCCCGGGCAGGCGTAAACTGCTCCAAAGAGCTCGCGGAGAGTCTTCTTTACGCTTTCGAAGGCGGGATCCCTGTTGCCAAGGTTAATTGCCAGCAGCCCGTAGTCACGAATGCGAGCACGGCAGAGGGTAAGAAAGTCCGGTTCTGTGGCGTGATCAGGGGAAACGCCGTGGTCGCAGAAGACGTCGAGCAACATCAGATCGTAGGATGATTTGTCGTGATTGAGGAATTCGCGTACATCTGACACTATGACGGAAAGCCGTTCGTCAGGTTGGAAGCCGAAGTAGCGGGTTGCGGCGTTGACGACTGGGGCGGCGATTTCAACGCAGACGAAACTGGCGCGGGTCAGGTGGTGGTGGAGTGTTGTGGCGAGGCAGCCGCCGCCCAGTCCGCTGAGAAAGACCGATTGGGGAGAAGGCTGCCAGAGCAGGGCAAGAATCATGGCCTGGGTGTAGGAGCTCTGGAGGCGGAGGGGGACGCGGAGGTCCATGGCGCTTTGGATCCAGTCGGTGTTTGACGCTTCGGTGTCCAACATCCAGAGGACAAGGCGATGGCCTTCGCGGGTGACGACGACGTAGTATTTTCCCCATTCTTCGGTAAAGATGGTGGTCTCGCGGCTTTCGGCCCAGCGTCGGGCGTTATTGTGCAGACGGGCTTCGTTGGCTTGCTGCCAGGTATTGTCAGGTGTGTTCTTGCTCAGACCAGGTGCGTTCATCAGTTGCCGCACTCGCCACTAGCTGGAGTGGAATCACGGTTGGAAGGCGTTTCTGGTGCGCTTCTCCCAGGTTGGCAGGCTGGTGTAGCGGGACGCCGGCCAAATATCGAAACCTGCGGATGACAGTTTCACGTCATGCAGCCGAGCGGATTTTGAATCTCAAGTCAAGCACAGTGACAGCGAAAATGTCAAGCCTTGCTAAACCGGAAGTACCATCCTTCTATTTCATTGGCGTTACTACTGGTCAGTCTTCGTCGAGGCGTGTTTTTCCCTTGTGGATGGAGGCGCTGGGTCGCGCGGAAGTGGCACTGGTGGGAATCGATATGGAGATTCATGCGGCCGCCGAACGCTACAGAGAGGTGGTTGCGGGAATCAAGGAGGAGCCTCTGGCCCTGGGCGCGCTCGTCACGACGCACAAGATCGATCTGCTGGCGGCGGCGGGAGACCTATTTGACGGCCTAGGACCTTATGCGGAGGCGACGCAGGAGGTTTCGAGCATTGCAAAAGACGAGGGCAGGTTGATTGGGCGGGCGACGGACCCGGTTGCCGGCGGGTTAAGCATGGATGCCATTCTGGGTGAGGGTTATTTTGGGCGCACGGGCGGTGAAGTGTTGATTTTGGGCGCAGGCGGGTCGGCGGTGGCGCTGACTCTGCATCTGATGCAGAAAGTCAAGGCGGCGGACCGTCCGAGGAGGATGGTAGTGGTCAACCGGTCTGCGCCGCGATTGGCTCGATTGAGAGAGATGGTGGAGCGGAACAGCGACGCAGAGGGAGCGGAGATTCGGTTTGAGTTTGTTCAGAACAGTGTAGCGTCGAGAAACGATGAAATCGTGGCGGAGCTGCGGCCGGGCAGTGTGGTGGTCAATGCGACGGGGATGGGCAAGGATACGCCGGGGTCGCCTTTGACGGATGGTGGTCTATTTCCGCGGAATGGTGTGGTGTGGGAGTTGAATTATCGCGGGGAGTTGGATTTTATGCGGCAGGCCGAGGTGCAGAGGAGCGAACGGGGTCTGACTGTTGCCGATGGGTGGGCGTATTTTGTGCATGGGTGGTCGCAGGTGATTTCGCATGTGTTGCATGTGGAGATTGATGGGGAGATGTTTGGGAGGTTGTCGATGCTGGCGGAGGGCGTGAGGTAGGAGGGCAGTTTTTGGTATTCAGTTGTTAGTATTTTGTTGGTTGCCGAGGACTGACGGGTCAGACAGAGACATATGAAAGGGCACCCACGAGGGGTGCCCTTTCATGTGTTTATCTGCGCCAGGGGAAGGCGAGGGTTGGCGTGTTGGTGTAACGGGCGGTGGCGATTTGGAGTTGGGCGCCGCAGCCGGGGGCGATGTTGAGTTCGAAGGTGTCGTTGTCGACGGGGGTAGTCTGGCCGTCGATGGTGACGGAGTTGAACTGGTGCTCGGCGTAGGCGCCGCCCTGGATGGTTACACGGCGGCCGGATACCTGGCTGGTGTTGAAGAGGGTTACGGTGACTGAGTCGGCGGTGAAGCTCTCGACGAGGGCGGCGACGTCGGCGGGGATGCCGGCGCGTTGGCGGTCGGGGTCGAAGTAGCGGAGGCGGCAGTGGAGGGGGCCGCCGGTGCGGCCGGTGGGCAGGCCGCCTAGCATGAGTTTGGTCAGGTTCTCGGTTACTGCCGGGTTGATGTGGTTCATGTCGTCAGAGAGGCGCGTGTCGGGGGTAGCGGTGTCGGCGCGCATGACTTCCTGGTTGTGTCTGAGCTTGTCGAAGTCGGCCAAGAGAGCGTTCTCGGGATAGTCAGGGTTGCTGCCTTCGAGGTACTGAATCCAGGGGTCGCCGGCGAGGAGATCGCGGTGATCCGGGTTCATGGACCAGTAGTAGACTTCGAGTGCGCCGGAGGTGAAGGGTTCGTCCTGGAAGTCGTACCAGTCTTCCTCTCCGAAGTAGTCGCCGTAGGCGTTGGGATATTTGAGGCTGCCGTCGATTTCGCGGGCGTTGCTGTTGACGTGGTCGATTACACCGCGCCAGGAATTGGCGTAGCGTTGATCGCCGGTAAGTATTGTGGCGTTGCCGAAGCCGTGTATGGCGCGTGTATGGAAGTAGGTACGGTGGGCGAGTTCGCCGGTCTGGGGGACTGTGACGGTGAAGCCCCAGCCGTAAACGCCCCCGTACCAGCGGCCGTCGCAGGCGCTGCCGACAACATTGTCCAGACCGACGTTTGTTGGAATGATGCCGCCGTTCTGTTCGGTGCGCTCGACCCACTGGTCGACATAGTCGATGACCCACTGGCGGTACTTGTTATCGTGGCCGAGCATGAAGGCGTTCAAAGGCAGGATGGTGGCGGCCATGTTGATGGGGTGGTCGCCAACGACATCGTTGTAGTCTTTGAAGTGGGCGATCATTTCGTCGTAGCTGCGCTCACCGTGACCGAGGCGGAAGCGGCCTTCGACTTCGATGGGGTCGCCGGCCCAGTCGAGGCCGGTGGCCTTGCGCAGAAGTGGACCGCGGCTGCCGTTGAACATGCTGCGGATCAGCTTGTGTTCCGGGTCGTAGTTTTTGGCGATCGGGTCCTCGTCCATGTAGAAGCCGGCGAAGCGGCGGCAGCGTTGTTGGAACTTGGGGTCGTCAGGGTCGGAAAGGCCCTGGAGGAAGAAGGCAGAGAATCCTTCGCCGTTGTGGAACCAGTCGAACATGACGGGGAACTCTTTGAAGTACATGCCGTCGCGGGCCATTGGTACGTCCACTGTCCTGGCCTCGGTGTACTGCTGGAGGTGGCCTTCCCAGCCGAGTTTGTAGAGGTCGAGGATGTCGTCGTCGGCGCCGAGTGCGTGGAGCATTGTCCAGTTGAGGATGTTTTCGGCGGCGTCGTCTGGGCCGTCGTCGCCGCCCCAGCGGGGGACGCAGAGCAGGTAGCCGCGGTCGTCGAAGTAGTGGTCGAAGAAGGCGCGGCAGGCTTCGGCCAGTTCGCGGAGGAGTCTGCGCTGGAGGAGGGCCCAGTGGGGCGGCGGCATGGGTGTTCTGATGTCAAGTGTGGTGGTCATATGGTATGTCCCTCAGTTTGGTTAAAGAGAGTTTCTCTTTAAGGATAGACTACAAATCATGGACGGTTGTAGGGGCGACCGTTTTTTCCCCGCAATATGACTGCGAGCGTTGCGAAGGCTGCCAGGATTGACTGTACTGAGACCGCAAATCGGGGGCCGGCCGATTCAGCGAGCGAGCCGGTCACGAGTTCTCCAGGCAGACCGATTCCCTGGCTTAGGGATACTGTGCTCATGGCGCGCCCGCGCATTTCGTTGCTGGCTGTGGTGAGCAGGATGACGTTACGCATGGTATAGAAACTTGCTTGACCCACACCGGCCAGGAAAAGCAGCAGCATGGCCAAATTGAAGAGGGGAGAGAGCGCAAAGACGGCCCAGGCAAGACACTGGAGCAGAGAACCGGCGGCAAAGATCCAGTAGAAAGAGAAATGGCGACGCAGGCGGTGGGTCAAGAACAGACCGACGAAGCTGCCAAAGCCGAAACTTCCGTTCAACATGCCCAATCCGATAGCACTTCTATCGAAGATATCGCGGGCGAAGACAGGCAACAGACTGAGGGCCGGAAAGACCATGATGTTGATGAGAGCGGATACGAGGACGACGACCAGCATTTGGCGGTTGCCGCGTACGTAGGCGATGCCTTCGCCGATAGACCGCCAAACGCCGCCCTCGACCACAGGATTGGTTTGCGGCACTTGTTCACGTCCCAGCCAGGCTAACATAGCCAGATTGAGGCCGGTCAGGGCGATGAGCGCATTGAGGCCGGCGGCGGTCCCGAAGAATTCGAGCAACCAACCGGCAAGGTATGCGCCGGCGCCCAGGATAATGCTGTGGGAAAAGCTCTCCAAGAGCATGGCATCGGCGGTGAGCCTGCTGCCAAGCAGGTCGGGAACGAGGGCGGACCGCGCGGGTGCGTCGACTGTCCAGGCGGCGCCGATGACAAAGGCGGCAACTGTGATCTGCCAGGCGGTCAGTCTTTCCCCAGTAAAGAGTACGAGAAGCGCAAGGCAAGTGCCGAAGATAACGGCCTGGCTCAGGGCAAGGGTGCTTCGGCGCCCGAGCCGGTCGCCTATGAAGCCGGCGAATCCGCCGAATGCAAGTTGGGCGGCGCGGCGCCAGAAGGTCAGCAGGGCCACGGCGAGGGCGGAGTCTGTCATGTCCAGGACGACAACACCGGACAAGATTACCCATATGGAATAGGTCTGCCACCAGAGAATGCTGCTGAGCAGGAGGCGGCGGTAGGTCGGCTGTGCCAGGGGCGCGAGCAGGCCTGCACTGCTCGCCTCTGCGTTCGTCAGGCAGCGGCTCCGTTGGCGGCCCAGAGTGTGCCTTGGCGCATCATCTGTTGGACGGCTGGACGCATGAAGGTATCGGACGTGTGGCCAAGGGCTGTGTAGAAGACGCGTCCATCGCCATATGGCTTTACCCAGGCCAGGGGGTGCGCTTTGTCGGACCACTGGGCGCTGGCCAATATGTGAATGGCGGGGTCCCAAGCGGACATGTAGATCTCGTCCTCGACCTCGAAGTCGTCAATGCCCTGCATGACGGGGTGGGAAGAGTCGTCAACATTTACCGTGAAGGTGAGGCCGGGTGGGTGCCAGTTGGCGTGACCGCCGAGTAGGTTGGCAGCCTTGCCGCCGATCCACCAGCCTGTGCCGTGGACGCCAACAAAGCCCTTGCCGCCGGCAACGAATCCGAAGAGTCCCTCTTCCTGTTCGGCTGACAGCTCTGCGTGGTAGGTGGCGGTGCCGTCGGCGTGACGTTCGGAGCGGGTGAAGCCGGAGCCGAGGACGCAGGCATCGTAATCGGCGAGGCTGGAGGAGGTGAAGATGCTCTTGTCTTCGGTAAGCGTAACATTGATCGCTGAGTCGTCGCCGAGGAAACCGCCGATGACTTCGGCGCTGGAGGCGAAGCCGTGATTGGAGCCGGAAATAACGAGGACGTTCGTCATGGGTCTGCCTTTCTGTTTGCGTGCCGGGCGGCTGCCTGGGGGTAGGGCTGTCGACCTTGATGGTATAGGGCCACGGAATCATAGCATAGGGGAGTGGGAGATTCAATTGCGGTTTGAAGGGGGGCCGTGTACGCGAATACCAGTGGTACCTGGGAACAGCCATTTTTGTCCACGGAGGGCCACGGAGAGCCACGGAGAGCGGCGGAGAACATCTTAACTTCCTTAGTCCACGGAGGGCCACGGAGGGCCACGGAGGGCCACGGAGGGCCACGGAGGGCCACGGAGGGCCACGGAGGGCCACGGAGGGCCACGGAGAGCGGCGGAGAACATCTTAACTTCCTTAGTCCACGGAGGGCCACGGAGGGCCACGGAGAACATCTTAACTTCCTTAGTCCACGGAGGGCCACGGAGGGCCACGGAGAACATCTTAACTTTCTTAGTCCACGGAGGGCCACGGAGAGCGGCGGAGAACATCTTAACTTCCTTAGTCCACGGAGGGCCACGGAGGGCCACGGAGAACATCTTAACTTTCTTAGTCCACGGAGGGCCACGGAGGGCCACGGAGAGCGGCGGAGAACATCTTAACTTTCTTAGTCCACGGAGGGTCACGGAGAGCATCTTAACTTCCTTAGTCCACGGAGGGTCACGGAGAACGGCTTTACTTCCATTGTCCATTGAGAGTCGCGGAGAACGGCTTTGCTCTTGTTGTCCACGGAGGGCAGTGGAGAATACCAATTGAGGTACGCGGAAGGCTAGAGAGGACACCGGTATTGGTTCAAGAACGGGCGAAACAGTTTGGATGGAACACTAACTGTGTCTTTTATGGGTGAAGCTGTTAGTTTGTTGGTGTAGGAATGTCTGGAGTTACTCGCGTGCCATTCGAAGAAAGGGTAGAAATGTCGAAACTGATTTTAGGAGATGAGACCTACGCAGTGATTGGAGCAGCAATTGAGGTCCATCGTGAGCTGGGACCAGGATTTCTCGAGAAGGTCTATCATGAAGCCCTGCAACTGGAATTGGGCGCCAGAAGCATTCCCTATGAGGTGGAAAAACCGATAGGGATTGAGTACAAAGGGCAAAGGCTTTCCCAGAGATTCCTTGCCGACTTGGTTTGCTATGAAAAGATTGTGGTTGAGCTGAAGGCGCTCAAGCAACTTTCAGGGAGAGAAGAGTCCCAGCTTCTCAACTATTTGAGAGCGACAGGACTCAGGGTGGGGCTTCTCCTTAACTTCGGCGGCAGTAGCACACTGGAGCACCGGCGACTAGTCGTTTGACCTAAGGCTCTCAGCTTGACTTTAAGAACAGACACACTAAGCCGTCTGTGTTTTTCAAGGCTTTCCAACCCGTGAGGGCGCCGCCGCACACACAAAAGAATGGATTCCAAAATCTCCGTATATTCGTGGCTGGACAATCTTGCGACTGCAAATGGACTTCTAGTGTTTTTTCTATGAATCTCAAAAATAAAGTGATTGAAAGGCACCATGAGGGGGCAGAAAGGTAGGCGATGCAATAACGAGGAATCAGCTCTTGCCATAATGAGGGAGTGGGGGCAAGATTCTGTGAGTGCACCTAAACTACAATGTCGGCGAATGAGATAGGGGGAGGCCAGATGGCGACTGGGACAATGCAGGGCGTGTTTCCGATTTTGGTTACGCCTTTCGACGAAGATTCGCAGATCGACGAGGAGAGTTTGCGCCGATTGATAGATTTCAACCTGGAAGCGGGAGTACACGGGTTGGGCGTTGCGCTGGGGAGTGAGGTGTATAAGTTGACAGAGGTGGAACGGGCGCGGATGACCCGTATTGTGGTGGACCAGGTGGCGGGGCGGGTGCCGGTTGTGATCAATACGGGGGCGAATGGGACGGACCTGGCAGTGCATTACAGCCGGATGGCGCATGAGAATGGGGCGGACTCGTTGATGGTGCTGCCGCCTTCGTTTTTCCCGGCGGGCCCGGATGAGACGCTAGCCTATTATGGTGCGATATCGGACGCGGTGCCGCTGCCGATCTTCATTCAGGATGTGGCGACTTCTCCGATCGCGCCTGGGCTGGCGCGGCGGCTGGCGGAGTCGTGTGAATGGGTCCAGTATATCAAGGTGGAGAGTTTTCCGGTGGTGGCGAAGGTGGCGGCGATGGCTTCTGAGGCTGGGGATGTGCTGACAGTTTTTGGAGGCGCGGGCGGCGGTTATTTTATCGAGGAGATGCGGCGCGGCTCGGTGGGGACGATGCCGTTCTGTACGCAGCCGGAGGCGTTTGTAGATATCTGGAACCGCGTACGTGCGGGAGACGAGGCGGGCGCGTGGGAGACGTTCGACAGGTATCTGGTGCCGATTGCCCGGCTGTCGGCGCAGGGGGCAGGTCTTTTTCACGGGGTGCACAAGGAGATCCTCGTTCACCGCGGCGTGATTCGGTCCGCAACGGTGCGGGCGCCGGCGGCATCGATGGACCCCTTGACGAGAGAAGAGCTAGGTGTGCTTTTGGAAGAGCTTTATCCAAACGGCGGTGCGTGAGGAGTGAGAACTGCATTCGGTCTTGATAGTCCGGGAAAAGTATTGACTGTGGAGGCGGCGTAGTGCTTTGGCCTGGCAGGCACTTTGCGGACTCGGACACACGCCGGCGGGGCGTGATATGAAGGGGGGCGTTGCGGGGGGAACCCCCCCGCACAAGGGAGGCCGCTTGCGGCCGACCGCCCAATGCAGTGGTCAGTAGTTGGCGGTCGGAGGGTGGAAAAGGCTGGTAAGGGTTGTCGTCACACATATCTTTCATGAGAGGGAAGGTGGGAATCGGATGAAGATCGTCGATATTCAAGTTATACCTTTTCGGGTGGTGCGGGAGCAGTATCATCAGGGCAGATTCAGTTTTCCGCGTGAGGTGACGCAGACGCTGACGAAGGTGATCACGGATGAGGGCGCGGAGGGCCTTTACTTTGGCGGTCACGGGCATGGCGATGCCGATGGGTTCACGCCGGAGGACCGGGCGGTGCTGGAGGGGCGGTTGAAGGATATGGTGGTTGGAGAGGACCCTTATGACCGTGAGAAGTTCTGGCACTGGATGTGGGTGGCAAATATACCGGAGCATCTGTTGAGTGCGCTGGACTGCGCGCTGTGGGACCTGCAGGCGCGGGCGGCGGGGCTACCGCTGTACAAGATGCTGGGCGGATGCCGGGACAAGGTGAAAGCGTATGCGAGCACGTTTCCGAATATGGGGAGCGTGGAGGAGTACGCTGAGCATGCGCTTGCGTGTAAAGAGGAGGGGTATACGCACTACAAGATCCATCCTTACTATTTCTGGAATCCGGTGACGGAGGAGGCGGCGCCGGGACGGCCGTCGCACATCGAGAAGGACATTGAGGTGTGCAGAGCGGTGCGTGCGGCGGTCGGTGACGATATGGTGTTGAGCTTCGACCCGTGGGGGACGTATCGGACGTATGAGGAGTCGTACAAGGTAGGGCGCGTGCTGGAGGAGCTGGACTTCTACTGGTACGAGCACCCGATGAACGAGTACAGGGTGCAGCCGTATATCAAGCTGACGCGCGAGCTGGACATTCCGATTTTGTCGCCGGAGATTGCGGCGGGGAGCCTGTATACGCGGGCAGACTGGATACTGCGGGAGGCGTCAGACATGACCCGGATCGATGTGCTGCGCGGGGGAATTACCGGCGTGCGCAAGATGGTGGCGGTGGCGGAGGCATTCGGCGTAAAGTGTGAGATTCACATGAGCGGGTTCGCCAACCTGCAGATTCTGGGTTCGACGAGCGAGGATACGTGCGAGTACTACGAGCGCGGTCTGCTGGCGCCGGGGATCGACTGCAATACGGCTCCCCCTTTTCTTGAGGATATAGGGGACAGAATGGACAGCGAGGGGTACGTGCATCTGCCGCAAGAGCCGGGGATGGGCTATCGGATCAACTGGGACTATATTAAGGATAATCTCGTGTAGCTGGAGAAGTGGGGCGGCCGGGGGAAGCTGAAGCGACTATAGAGTTGGAAATGCGCTGCGGGGAACGTTCCCCGCAGCGTTTAATTCAGAAGCAGTTCTAGAAAGCCACGCCGAGTTTGACGTTTTCCTCCGGCGCGGTTGCTATCTTGGGATAGGCTTCGAGCAGGTCGTCGAACGGAACTACGGGCTGGACGACGGGTTCGGACTTGAGGCTGCCGTCGCAGAGGAGCCGCCAGACGACGGAAAAGAGACGCGTTTCGTCCCAGTTTGGGTATTCGGGGTTGGGTTCGCTGCAGGCGCGCGAGAAGACGATGGTCGGGCGGTTGAAGTGGGCTTCGGCGCCGAGGTCGAGGCCGGCGGGGTAGCTGCCGGGCCAGGCGCCGGCGACGACTGTGCCGAGGTATGCAACGCCGCGGATGGCTGCCTGCAGGGCGGTGTAGTGGCCGCTGTAGTCGACGCAGACGTCGGCGCCGCGTTTGCCGGTGGCGAGTTTGATTTCGAGTCCGGCGTCGCAGGCGGTTGGGTCCATGACAGTATCGGCGCCGCATTCGAGGGCTACGTCGCGGCGAAGTTCGATGGGGTCGACGGCAATGATGGGGTAGGCGCCGGCGAGCTTGGCGAGTTGAACGACGAAGAGGCCGATGGCGCCCATGCCGAAGACTGCGACGGCGTCGCCGATGCGAATGTGGCCGTCTCGAACGGCGCCGAGGGCGAAGTCAGCGGGGTCGAGGCAGACGGCGGCCTGCCAGGGGACGCCTTCGGGAAGTTTGCGGGCGCGGTCGGCGGGCCATACATGCTCCTGGCGGAAAGAGCCGTGGGCGAAGACGGTTTCGCCGAGGCTGATGTCATCGACGGCGGTTCCTACTTCGGTCACTTCGCCGACGCACATGTTGCCGAGGCCATTCGGGTACCTGACCATCTGGCTTTCCTGGGTAAAGATGTGCAGGTCGCCGTCGTAGTTGCCGCGATGGCCGGCGTAGCCTTGGAACATGGCCATTTCGGAGCCGTGCTTGGCGGCGCCGAATCGGCTGCGGACGCGGATCTGGTCTGGTGCGAGGGGCGGGCTTTGGTAGTCGTTGAAGGCGACTTCTTCGCGTGCGGGGGCGATTAGTTCTCTGGGCATGGGTTTTCTCCGGGTGGCGTGGCGAGGACGACTGTTTGCAGGGCCAACAGCTCTCCTCTATAGGTGCTGCCAGGGGGAAGGCGGGCTGAGCGGCGAGTGGCAACCTGAACCTGCGACTAAATCTCGACGTGTGAATCCCTTTTAGTCAATACAGGAAGCCCTAGAGCTTGTCTGCATGGAGTTGAAACGGGAATTGAGCATCAGGTCACTGAATTGTACTCGTTTTGGCTGGGCGCGGCAATTGTTTTGGGTCGTTCCCATGTGCTATTCTGCCAGCGTAAGCCCAAGCCCGCACTGCAATTAGAGTGAGATCCTTATGCCTCTTTGGTTACCGAGCAGCGATGTAGAGAAATTGCTGGACATGCCGGCCGCGATCGAAGCGGTGGCGGACGCGTATCGACTGATTCATCAAGGGGAGGCGGAACTGCCGGTGCGAGCGAACGTACCTGTGGCTCCCTATGAAGGTAGTTTGATGTCGATGCCAGCTTACCTAAGCGGCGATATGGATGCACTGGGGGCGAAGCTGATTTCGTTTTACGGCACGAATCCAGTTGAGCGCGGGCTGCCTGCGGTCCAAGGAAACGTTTTGCTATTTGACGGCCGGAACGGGGCGCTGGTGGCGTTGATGGATGCAGGATTTCTTACGGCAATGCGAACGGGCGCGTCAGGGGGGGGGGGCAACACGGTACTTGGCGAGAGAAGATGCACGGACGCTGACTATCTTCGGGAGCGGGGCGGCGGCCCCGTACCAGGTGGAGGCGGCGGTATGCGAGCGGGACATCGAACGAATCTTTGTGTTGTCGCGTACACCGGCGCATGCTGAGGCAATGGCGGCCACCCTGGCGAGCGACTTGGAGATTGAAGCCAGTGCTACCGAAGATGTCGAGACGGCAGTAGGGGCGGCTGACATTCTGATTACGGCCACGAGCGCGCATGAGCCGCTATTCGATGGTGGGCTGCTGCGGCCCGGCGTCCACATTACGGGTATTGGTTCGCACCTGCCTTACGCGAGCGAGGTCGATGCGGAGACGCTGCAGCGGGCCACGGTTGTGGTCGATCAGATGGACGCCTGTATGGCTGAGGCGGGGGACCTGATTCGTCCGATCGAGGGTGGACTGTACAGTGCCCAGCGGATACATGCGGAGATGGGCGCGATTATAGCAGGGGACCGACCCGGCAGGCGCAGTGATGAAGAGATCACATTCTTCAAGTCGGTTGGTCTGGCGGCGCAAGACGTGGCTGTTGCCAAGGTTGTGTACCAGAAAGCGGTGGAGCAAGGCGCTGGCATCAGATTGGAGGGGTGACAGGGCGGATGGCGAAATCAACGGCGGCGGCAGAGGTTGAGATGATCAGTTTTGACGTCATAGATCCTCAACAGGTACAGTGGGCGGTCGAACTTTGGAACGACGCCACAGGCGGCGAACTGCCGATCACTGAGAGGTTCGTCAGATACAATTGCACGGAAGATGCGGGTGTAACTCGTGGGGGGCGAATTGCACTCGCGGCGGGGCGGCCGGTCGGGTTTGTGCTTTGCGGCGCGTATCCTGGAGCGCCGCCTTCGATGCGGACGGATGTTGCCGGCTGGGTAGAGGCGATTGCTGTAAAGTCATCCCATCAGAGGGAAGGCATTGGGAGGGCGCTGCTGAGCTGGGCTGAGGAGTGGCTGGCCTCAGCAGAAAGATCTCTATCTGAATTGTCTCCCGCATCGACCGATGCGAGAGAGAATCCCGGGCCGGCGGCCAATCCGAAAGGTGAACGACGGATTCGAGTCGGAGGCGGTCTTCGTCCCTTTGTGCCCGGCGCCCTGGCAGATTCGGCGGCAGTAGATTTTTTTCTTGCTTGCGGGTTCGAGTTCGAGCGCGAGCTGTTTTCCTGGGACGTGGCGCGGTCTTTGAGCGATTACCAGCCGCCTGGGCTTCAAGATGTGCCGGCTGCGGCGCGACCGGGGCAGCCGGGCCAGGAGGAGTTGTTGATAGCGTTTTTGGCCAGGGAGTTTCCGGGGCGGTGGCACTGGCAGGCCGAACGATTTCTGGAGGAGGGTGGGCGAATCTCGGACTACATGCTTCTGTGGACGGAAGAGGGCGTTCAGGGATCCTGTCGGCTTACGTTTGAGGATTCGGCTGGTCCGATCGACCGTTTTTTCCCCTATGATCTGCCGCGGCCGTGGGCACAGCTTGGTTCGATAGGGGTTAGCGCGCATCTTCGCGGCCAAGGGATGGGAATCTACCTGCTGGACGCGGGGTTGAGGCGGCTGCACAACAGCGGGGTCAATGGTTGCGTGATTGACTGGACGACACTGCTTGACTTCTACGGAAAGTGCGGATTCCAGCCGTATCGGAAGTGGGCGATGCTGACGCGGGCGATTTCGTGAGGGTGACGCGGTGACCTAGGTGAAAATTGAGTCAGTCTTTGGTCAGGTTTCTGTGCGGGCGAGGCCATGAAGGTTATTGGTTTGATGAGCGGAACTTCAGCCGACGGTATCGACGCAGTTTTGGCGGAGATATCGAGTTCGGGTGAAGGGTTGAGGATGCGACAGATTGGCTTTGCGTCCTGTTGTTGGGCGCCGGATGAGAGGGCGCTGATCGAGAAATTGATCTCCGGGAAGGGCGATACCCGTACTGTGAGCCGGGCGGGCTTTGTGCTTGGAGCGCGGTTTGCAGAGGCAGCCTTGCGCGTAGTCAACGCAAGTGGACACTCTTGCGAAGATATTGATCTGATTGGTTCGCACGGGCAGACGATTTGGCACGAGGTGGAGGAGGACGGGACGGTTCAGTCGACTCTGCAGATTGGGGAGGCGGCGGTGATCGCGGAGAGGACTGGGATCACGACGGTGGCCGATTTTCGCGTAGCCGACGTGGCGGCGGGTGGCCAGGGTGCGCCGCTCATTCCGATTTTCGACCAGTATTTTCTTCGGCCAGCGGCTGGTGCGGCGGGCTGCAGGGCGGTACAGAATATTGGCGGAATAGGAAACGTGACGTTTCTGCCGCCAGAGGGGAGCCCCGAGGCGACGCTCGCCTTCGATACCGGTCCGGGCAATGTGTTGATCGACTGGGCGGCGGCCCGGGCGACGGACGGGGCGCTAACATTTGACAAGGATGGCGGGTTGGCGGCGCGGGGCAGGTGCAACGAGGGCCTGGTGGAACGCTGGCTGACCCATCCCTACTTTCATCAGACTCCTCCCAAGTCGACGGGCCGGGAGTTGTTCAGCCGGGATTTGGCCGAAGCGTACCGGATGGAAGCAGAAGAGGCGGGGCTCTCGGACGAGGACTTTACGGCAACGGTTACGGAACTGACGGCCGCTTCGATTGCCGAGAGCTATCGAGCATTTGCGCCTTCGCCAGTGAAGGACGTAGTCGTTTGCGGCGGAGGGGCCCACAACCCAGTGCTGCTGGAAAGGCTGGAGGCGCAGTTGATACGGAGGTGCGAGCAGCACGCAGCTATCGTGCGGTACGGAGAGTTGGCTGGTGTGCCGGGCGACGAGGCGTCGAAGGAGGCGCTGGGCTTTGCGCTGCTGGCGTGGTTGGCGATACGAGGTGAAGCGGGTAATGTTCCCGCGTGTACGGGCGCCAGTGGCGAGCGGGTTCTGGGCAAGATTGCGCCCGGCCGGAACTCCCATCAGTTATTTGGGCGGCTGTAGAATTGCGCCAGTCGCCAGACGGCGCGTTGAGCATCACATCATCGAGACCGGGTCGATGTCGATGCGCCAGCCGAAGGGGATGTCGATGCCCTGGAGAAAGGCGGAAGGGTCGGAAGCCCGAATGATTATCTGCCAGCGATAGTAGCTGCGAAAGCGGGCGTAGGGAGCCGGCGCAGGGCCCAGCAGGTCGACTCCTTCGCCCCAGATGCCCAACTCCTCTGCGCGCAGCTGTAGGTTCCTCATCATTCTGTCAGTCTGTCCTACGACAGTTTCCAGCTTTTTGTGCCAGAAGATCAGACGCGCCAGCCTGCTTACTGGCGGGTAATGCTGCTCGCGTCGGAAATCCATTTCACGTTTGTAGAAGGCGTGGTAGTCGTGAACGGAGGCGGCCTGGAGCGCGTAATGTTGGGGCGTGTAGCTCTGAAAGACGACGCGGCCCCCTCTGCGGCTGCGGCCGGCGCGGCCCGCCACTTGCGTCAGCAGCTGGAAAGTACGTTCCGGTCCACGGAAGTCGGGTAGATAGAGGCCTACGTCTGCGGCGACGACGCCGACCAGGGTGACGAGCGGCAGGTCCAGCCCTTTGGCGATCATCTGGGTGCCGATGAGGACGTCGGCTTCGTGGCTGGCGAAACGTTCGAGGATCCGTTCGTGGCTGCCTTTGCGGCCGGTGGTGTCGCGGTCCCAGCGCAGGAGGCGGGCGCGGGGCGCGATCTGGCCGACGAGCTCTTCGATTCGCTGGGTCCCGGTACCGAAGAAGCGGATGCGGTGACTGCGGCAGGATGGGCAGTGTTCGGGGATGGGTTCGCGGCGATTGCAGCGGTGGCAGATTAGCTGGGCGGCGCGTTCGTGGTAGGTGAGGGGCGTTTCGCAGCGGGGACATTCGTCGACGAAGCCGCAGTCGCGGCACATAACGAATGAGTGGGTGCCGCGGCGGTTGAGGAAGAGGATGGCCTGTTCGCCGGCGTCGAGAACTGCGTGAAGCTCTGATTGGAGGCTGCGGCTGAAAATGCTGCGGTTGCCGGCGCGCAGCTCCTGGCGCATGTCGACGATTTCGACGGGGGGCAATGTGGCGTAAGCGGGAGGAGTGGGCGTGTCATGGTCCGCCCCAGGGTCATCCAGTTCACCATGACCCATTACTCTGTCGGGCATTTCAAGCAGTTTCAGCCGGCCCTGTTGCGCGGCGTGGTAGGCGTCAAGAGAAGGGGTTGCAGTTCCGAAGATCAGGGCGCTTCCGGTTGCCGCCGCCAGTTGGATCGCGATGGTACGGGCATCGTAGAAGACGGTAAAACTGCCCCATTCGTCCGTGTCCTGCTTATAGGTGGATTCGTGTTCTTCATCGACGACGATGAGGCCGAGACGGGGCAAGGGGGAGAAGAGAGCGCTGCGGGCGCCGACGATGACGTCGATATGGCCGTCGCGCGCCCTGCGCCAGACGTCATAGCGCTGGCTGGTGCTGAGCCCGGAGTGAATTACGGAGACGCGGTCGGGGAAGCGGCCGGCGAAACGGGCGACAGTCTGCGGCGTGAGTGCAATTTCAGGAACGAGGACGATTGCCTGGCGGTTGTGGGACAGAGTTTCGGCGATTGCCCGGAGGTAGATTTCGGTTTTGCCGCTGCCAGTTGCCCCGTGGAGCAGAAAGCCACTACTTCGGATTTTGGTCGATGCGTGCCCATCGGCTTTCGGTGCCTGGTATGGTTTTTCAGGTGTGCCCGATGGGAAGCAGGTCCTTCTTATCTCGTCCCACGCGCGTTGCTGCTGGTCGGTCAGTCTTGGGGGAAGTGTTTTAGGGTAAATGCGGCCGCCGAGCGGGTCGCGGTAACGGGTCTTGTGCTCCAGCCGGATCAATCCTGCATCGCGAAGTTTTCGAAGCGCGTTCAGATTGGTGTCGACGGCGGCGTAGAGGTCGGTCTTCCACATGGGCGCCTCGGCTTGTGCGAGGGTCTGCAAGACCGGCTCCAATTTTGACGCGCTTTTCAGGGCCAAGACGGCATCTTCGGCGACGATCGGCGGCTGCGCCAACATGATCTGGTCGTGCACTTCGCGCACCAACCCTTTTTGCAGAAGAGCTGAGATTGGGGCTGTGGAAGGAAGGTTGCAGGCAGTTTTTAGTTCGTTGAGAGTCCAAGGGTGGGAAGGCTGGGCCAGGAGTTTGGTCAGGATCTGGGCCTGCCTACTCTTGTGTTTGAGACCAAGCAGGTTTTGGCGGATGGAAATGGGGTCAATCAGCAGCTCGATCTGTTCCTCGCGCTTGGCACGGACTTTGGGAGGCTCCCCGCTCTTGCTGAGAAGGCCCGGGGTCAGGAAAAGCTTAACGGTTTCGGAGATAGGGGCGACATAGTAGTCGGCGATCCAGAATGCCATGTCCAGTTGGGCCGAGGTCAGGACTGGCCGGGGACGGGCTAGTCGATCGATGGCTTTGGTCTCGACGGGAGACGAGGTGGCTGGTCCTACAACGATACCCTGCAGTTCCTGCGTGCCGAAGGGAGCCCAAACCAGGTGGCCCGGCTCCACTCCGCCTACCAGGTTGGGCGGCAGGTGATAATGGAAGGTCTGAAAACGGGCTGCGCCACCGGTGCGCTGGTGAACCCGTTCAGGCCTTACTTGCTCGGGGGAGAGGTGGAGTTGGGCATCTTCATTGGCGGCGCCGAAGTCATTTTCCGGAGGTGGATCCTCCTGTTGCCGGAATGAACGGCGGATGGGGAGAAATATGATTACTTCAACGAGGGACTTCTCGTTTGGCACTGTGTGATCCTCAGGAAGGAATGGCTCATTTGTTCGGATCTGCGCACGGGAATTGTATCTCAGGTACCGTGGGACCGGCAAGGGCGCGGAATCCAGACTGATTCGTGGTCCGGAGAAAGCGTCTTGCTCTGTCTATACGAGGGTGACAGGGAAGCGAGGGAGTGATTGTCCTGCTTTGGGGCATTACCAACGGCGGCGGCGCTGAAAGGTGAGAAGCCGGGTGAAGCTGAAGATGGCGGCGTAGACGTACACTTGCCAGAGGCCAATAGGAAGGGCCAGAGCTGCGGGCAGGTAAGCGGTGACAGGGTGTCCGACGATGGATGCATTCAAGGCGCTAAAAGGGACAGCCAGCAACGCGTAGGAGAACAGGCCGAGAATTACGCCCATCAGCGGTTGAATCATGGAGCGAAGAATGTACTGTTGGTCGAACTCCTCGTGCACTCTCATTCGTTCAAAGAGGAAGGAAATAGTGCCCAGCCAGCCGCCGATCCCTCCGGTTGCCACGGTCCACAAGAGTGAATGATAGTGGGAAGTGTTCCAGCCTGTGCTTGAAGAGATCAGGAGGAAAATCTCGTTAACCTCGAGCGGATAGAGATAGAGCGCGGCGCCCAGACCGCCCAGCGCGGCCAACCAGAGAATGAGGAGACCGAAGGTACGGAGCGCGATGCCAAGTGAGCGGTTGCGACTGGACTTGGCGCGTTCGATTATCTGTCTGGCCTGTTGGATGTTGTAGTGGGCCCGCTCGATGCGGTGAGGCTGGCCAGAGATGATCTCTCTTGCCTCACGCAAAAGAGACAGGGCATGGCCAGTGTTTTCGCGCCGCGTTTCCTGGAACTTTTCGATTGCTTCGTACAGGCCGGCGATTTCTTCCTCGATCAGTTGAGCATCGGTAGAAAGGGATTCTGGCGCTACTTCGAACTTGAGCCATTCGGGCGGCGGCGCCACGGTTACGGGATTGTCGAGAACCGATTCGGATTGCGGCTGGATGCTTTGAATCGGGTACTGTTGCTCCTGAGGGATTGGCTGGCCCACTGGCCCCTGGGCCGAGTGCGTATGGGGCGGGCCTTGCGCGGCTGACGGCCCGACTTTGCGTGGAGGCTGGGAATGCGTTCCGGGTTGAAGCGCAGTTTCAGAGGCGGGATCGGTTTCCTGTGGGAAGGCGGGTTCTGACCTGTGGTGTGATTCTGCGGCGAGCCCGGTGGAGTCAGGAGCGGCTGAGACCGCGTCCGATGTATCTGGCACAGCACCATCGTCCCTGTTTCGGTCTGGAAGTGGGGCGATTTCCGTTCCGGTTTGGGCGGATGGCTGGGGGGGCTCTTGCTGGCTCTCGAAACCTTGAGCGGGTTCCTGCGCGGCGCCATGCGGGGCGTCGTGCGAAGGTGAGGAGTCGGGGCTGGGGGCCATCTGCTCCAGGAGAAATTCGGCGCGTTGACGCAGCGCGGCCAACTGTGCCGCCGATTCTTCGAGCATCTGCAGGGAAGAAAGTTCTTCCCGCGCCGAGTCTTTCGGACCTGGACTCGCCCTACCTTCTTCGGTCGCTTTTGGGCTGCCGTCCGAAGAATGGGAGGGGTTTTCAGATTCGGAATTCAAGATAAGCTACAATTCATTCTGCATCGCCAAATGCCCGGAGGCGGCACCGGTTTGACGTAAGCTCAGCCGCCCAATGAAGAACAGGCGGCCTTCTAGTACTATATCATACGGGATATTTGAGCGAAAAAGGCTGCTTTTGGGTTGGCCGTTGAGGGAAAGAACTGTAGGGTCGGGGGAGGTGGGGAGAAAAGCCCTCACCCGCCCTTTTTAGCGTGGCAGTTTGGCGATTTTTGGGTAGATTCGGAGGGGAGTGAAGGACTTTTTCCTCATATGGAAGAAGAGGTACTCGGCTGGGCCATGTGAATTATTCGCATCGCGCGAGTTGTATTGGAGGTAACCGGTACTGGGAATCATTTGGGTGGGTATGGGTTTAAGAAAACGCGGAGTAACGAAATTGGCGGGAGATTTGACAGTCACTGACGATGCCACGTATAATTGACTATTGGTAGTTATTCTGGATTGTTATTTTTGGAGGAGTGAAGAGATGCCCAAACGAACCTGGCAACCGAAGGTTCGCAAGCGGCTGCGAACACACGGCTTTCGCAAGCGGATGAGCAAGCCCGGGGGTCGCAATGTGTTGAAGCGGCGCCGACTCAAGCAGAGGACAGAACTTACAGTTCAGCTTTCGACTCGCAAGAGGACATTTTAGGCGTGGCGCCATACAACAGCTGGGTGGCTGGCGACGCGATATTCGTGTGAGACTGTGGGTGAGCAGGAAGGCGTAGGGTTTGGATAACGAGGTGAGAAGCTCTTCAGCTCTTGAGGCTTCGCTTACGGTCGGTTATTGACGGTGTACTGAATCTTTCGGACTTTGAGCGGGGTGAGACGACGCTTTCGAGTACGGGACAACAGCCGGTTCCAGGAGATTCGCCGCAAGGGCAGAGCGTATAGCAGCCGTTTTGCCGTGTTGTGCGTCTTGGAGAATAGCCTTCCCTATAGCCGTTTTGGTTTTTCGGTGAGCCGCCGCATTGGCAATGCAGTTCTGCGGAACCGTGTGAAGAGGCGGATGCGTGAGTCAGTGCGGCTGCGCATGGAACAGATTCAGCCTGGTTGGGACTGCGTCGTGATTGCGCGTTCTCCGATTCGAAAGGCCACGTACGGTCAGATTGACAAGACCTTTTCCCGTCTATTTGGTCGAGCGGCACTGTTCGTAACCGATATGGGGGGTAGCGGAGGCAGGGCCCGGGAGGCGTGAGTTGTGCGCGCTGTCTTTCTGTTTCTGATCAGGCTTTATCAGAGAGGGATTTCGCCGCTCATGGGGAGCAACTGCCGCTTCCATCCGACCTGTTCACAGTACACGTATGAGGCGGTGGAGCGATACGGGGCGGCTCAAGGAGTTTGGATGGGATTGCGGCGTGTCTGCAGGTGTCATCCATGGCATCCGGGCGGCTTTGACCCTGTGCCTTAACGTGCTGATGCATACTTGGGAGTATTCGTCGCGCTCGTTCACGTGCTCCAGTGGGCGGACGGTGAAAGGCAGAATGCGGGTCATTTGCCGGCGGCAAGAAGCGGCGGTGGGTTGTGAGATGCTGGGGCTGATATGCAGGTGATTCGGCCGGAAAATACCAGGCTTTGCAGCAAACGTCGCTGCGAAGGTCATGGGCTCAACCGGCCCTGCCGGCGCCAGATTTTGGTGCGGCGATTAGGAGAAAAACTGTGAATCGCAGAAGGATTCTCTGGCTGTTGATCCTGGTATCGGCGGCGCTTCTACTTGGCGGTTGCGGTGTACCACGCGAGGGTGTGGTGGATTGGAACACGGCCGAGGCAGACGGATGGTGGCAGGTCGTCATTGTATTTCCTCTGGCAAAGTCCCTTATTTGGCTTTATACGAGTCTAGTTGACTGGGATATCCCCTATAGCTGGGGCTTTGCGATCATACTGTTCACGGTAATAATCAAGTTGATCACGTTCCCGTTGACGATGATCCAGATCAGGAGTATGCAGGCGCAGAAGAATCTTCAGCCTCAACTTCAGGAGCTGCAAAAGAAGTACGGCAAGAACCGCGACAAAATGGCGCAGGAGCAGATGAAGCTTTACCGGGAGGCAGGTGTGAACCCGTTGAGCGGATGCTTGCCCATGGTCGTGCAGATGCCGGTCCTGTTTGGACTGTATTCGGCCTTGGTAGCGTTGGGTCCTTCCTTGGCGGATGCTCGATTCTTTTGGATTCCAGACCTTGGCTTTCCGGAGTTTACGCGGGGACTTGCCTGGATTCCCGAGAAGTTCAATCAGGGTGAGTACCTGCTATTGCTGGCATACCTGGTATTACCGGCACTGCTCATGATCAGTCAAGTTTACATGCAGCGCATGACGACGGCGACTACCCCGACTGGGAGCGAGGGCCAGGCGGGAATGATGAAGCAGATGACGACGATCATGACGCTGATGTTCGGCTTCTTTACATTGCAGGTACCGGCAGGACTGTCGTTGTACTGGGTGACGAGCAACTTGCTGCAGTTGGGTCAGACATACATCGCAAACTATGTGAGTGGTGTGAACAGAGCGATCGCGCCGGTGGCGCCCCAAGCTTTAACGGCCGCGGCCGGCGTGGGAACGTCGGATGGGGGTTCGACGGTGACCTCGACTGCGGAAGCGGTAGAGACGCCTCCAAAGAGGACGCCGCGGCGTCGACGGAACCGGCGTAATCGAAAGAGAAGATAAGATGAATGAAGGTCAGAGCTACGAGTATAGGGCAAAGACCGTTGAAGCGGCTGTCGATGCAGGTTTGCGTCAACATGGGGTTTCGCGAGACGAGATTGAGATCGAAGTGATCGACGAGGGGAGCCGCGGCATCCTGGGAATCGGCGCGTCGGAAGCTCACGTTCGTCTGACTCTCAGGGTTGAGGAGCCGCCGCTGGCAACTCAGGATGAGGACGTCAGCGATGTTTCCGACGGGGTTGCCGAGGCTGAGGTTGAGGAAACTCCTACCAGCCATCCGGCTGAGACTACAAGCGAGGACCTTGAGCCGGTCGATGACACTGCCACAGACTTGTCGGAAGAGACGCCCTCGGCGTCAGACGCCGAGGTGGATGAGGACGACGAGGAACTGGAAGACCTGGCGTTCGATCTGCTTAACCAGATGATGGTACATTTGGGCGTTGAGGCCGAAATTGAGATTTCCTGGCAGGACAATCCGGAGGATAGTGACAGGGCGCTTTGTTTGAACGTAGTTGGAGAGGACTTAGGTGTCTTGATCGGCCGCAACGGCGAGACCCTGGCGAGCATGCAGTATTTGATTCGGCTCATGGTCAATCAGGAGCTCCACCGCTGGAAGAACATCGTAATCGATATCGATGGTTACAAGCAGAGGAGGGCTGAACAGTTGAGCCAGCTGGCCCACCGTTTGGCTGATCAGGTCGTAGCGTCCGGGCGGCCAGCATCCTTGGAACCGATGCCGGCGAGTGAACGCCGCCTCGTTCATATTGCGTTACGCAATCACGAGCACGTCTACACGGCGAGCACGGGAGAGGACACGCGGCGCAAGGTACAGATTCTGCTAAAGTGAGTGGGGTAAGCCTTGCTGTCGTTTTCCAGGCTGTTGCATCGTAGGAAGGTATCCCTGGCCAAGTACGGGACGGAGGAGTGCGGCGGCAGTCTGCCGGGGATAGAAAAAGCAAGGGTTACCAGTCGTAAACAGCTCTCGAACTGTCCATGCCGATCGATTTTCTTGCGATAGGAACGGTGACCCGTGACATTGCGGTTGCCGATCCGTCGGCGACGGACTATGTTCTGGGGGGTACGGTCAGCTTTGCGGCGGTAACAGCTGCTCGACTTGGCCGCAGGCCGGCAGTTCTGACACGAGCCGGTGACGACATTGAATTAACTGTTCTGAGCGACCTGGCGGAGCTATACGTACTGCCTTGCAGGAACACGACGACTTTCGCGAACCTCTATTCAACTGACGGCCGCGTTCAGTATTGCTTCACGCCTTCTCCGCCAATCGCTGCTGTGGATATCCCTCCTCAACTTCGGGCTCCTCATATCGCTCTCCTAGGTCCTCTTGTAAACGAGGTGCAGCCAGAGGTGGCCTCCATATTTGACTCCGACACGATAGTGGCTGCTGTACCCCAGGGTTGGATGCGCCGGTGGGAAGACGATGGCAGGGTATATCCTACGGCGTGGACGGATATGGCTGAGATCCTGCCCCACCTCGACGCGCTCATTTTGTCGATTGAGGACATAGACGGCGACTTGAGTCAGGTGGAGAAGTTTCTCGAGTTCGTGGCGCTTGTGGTACTTACCGAGTACCGTGACGGGAGCACGATCTACAGGCGCAAGGCGGGGTCTGAGGTTGAGGTAGTACCAGTTCCTCCCCGGCCGGCCGACGAGGTTGATCCTACCGGCGCTGGGGACATCTTCGCGACTGCCTTTCTGCTACGGCTCGATGAGACCGGTGACCCGCTGGATGCGGCCCGATACGCAAATGTAACGGCTTCTTTCGGCGTTGAGGGGCAGGGCGTGAAGGGGATTCCCAGCCACGAAGAGGTCCTGGACTACATGGCCCGTCATCCCTGGCGGCAAGGCAGAACTTAGCCTGTGATGGAACTGATTTACGGGATGGCCAGTTTTGGTGAGGACGGTTACCTGCTTTTGGGAGAGCAATGACGGCTCAGATTTTCGCAATCGCCAACCAGAAGGGCGGCGTAGGCAAGACGACAACCGCCGTAAACCTTTGCGCCTATTTGGCTGGCGCGGGTTGCCGAGTTCTACTCGTTGACAGCGACCCGCAGGCGAATGCCACGACCAGCTTGGGAATCGATCCCAGGGAGCCCGGGACCAGCCTCTACGACGTCCTGATAGACAACAGGCCGGTCCAGGAAGCGGTAACGGCCACGAAGCTTGCGGGACTGAGCTTAGTACCTGCCAACCTCGATCTGGCCGGCGCCGAGGTCGAAATGGCGGCGAGGATGGCCCGCGAACAGCTTCTTTCGCGGGCATTGCAGCCTCTGCACTGCGAGTATGACTACGTGTTCATTGATGACCCGCCAAGCCTGGGTCTGATCACGATAAACGGCTTGACCGCGGCAGATGGGATCATCATCCCGGTCCAGTGTGAGTATCTGGCCCTCGAGGGCTTGAGTCAGTTGCTGAACACGATTCAGCAGGTGCGAGGGGTCCTGAATGCCCGACTGAAGGTCGCGGGCGTGCTGTTAACCATGTCGGACGCGCGCACCAATCTCAGTACGCAGGTGGTGGCGGACGTTCGGGAGCATTTCCCCCTCGAGACGTTTGAGACGTTGATCCCCCGCTCAGTACGCCTAAGTGAAGCGCCAAGCCACGGCCTGACAGTGCTCAGCTATGCCCCTGAGAGCGCCGGCGCGCTGGCATATGAAGCGCTGGCGACAGAGTTCATGGGTCGTTTTCCGGCCAAGGTTTGGGCGGCCTCGGAAGGTCTGGCTAGTGGTCTTGGCACAGAGTCTGCGGGTTCGGCGGTACCTTAGATATGAGCAGAGAAACAGGATCAGACCATTTGAACCCCCGCCGCCGGCATGGGCTGGGTCGCGGGCTGGGTGCGTTGCTCGGCAGGTCAGACACTCAAGACGAGGTCGAATCCGAAGAGCAGGTCGAGCAAGCAAGCGATGGTGGGATCAGTGAAGTTCCCGTCGACGAGATCGAGCCGAATCCCCACCAGCCGCGGACGCGCTTTGAGCCGGCAACTCTGGTTGAGCTGGCTACGTCGATCCGGGAACATGGTGTCGTCCAGCCGATTATTGTCGCCGAGCGACCGGATCAGCCGCAGCGCTACTGGCTGATTGCAGGAGAGAGGCGTTGGCGGGCGGCGCGGCAGGCCGGGTTGTCGGTTGTGCCGGCGGTCGTACGTGAGGCGACCTCGCAGCAGTTGCTGGAACTGGCCCTGGTCGAGAACTTGCAACGGGATGATCTGAGCCCCCTGGAGGAAGCGGCTGCATTCAGCACGTTGATTGACCAGTTCGGTCTTACCCAGGCGCAGGTCGCGTATCGGGTGGGGAAGAGCCGGTCGGCGGTGGCCAACGCCGTACGGCTTCTGGGGCTGCCTACCGAGGTCCAGGCAGCGCTGAATGATCGGATGATCAGCGCAGGCCACGCGCGGGCCCTGCTGAGCCTCGAAAGCGACGAGGACAAAAACAGGGCTCTCGACCAGATTGTGGTGAGGGAGTTGAACGTACGGCAGGCGGAAGAGCTCGTTCGAAGGTGGCAGGAAGTGCCTCCTGTAAAGGAAACGGAGGAGGAGGCTCCCCATCTGCAGGCACAGATGCGTTACTGGGAAAACCGTTTTCGCGACCGCCTCAGTACTAAGGTGAACCTCGACCGTAAAGCGGACGGTAGCGGCAGGCTCGTCATCCACTTCTATAGCGACGAGGACCTAGAGACGATTTACAGAGAGATCGTCGGAGATGAGGCGGACTGAGGATTCAGAGTTGTAAGTAGAGCGCCTCGGGGGCTGCAGATTTGGTTTGATCAGGCCCAATCAGAGGGCTGCCCCCTATTGAAAGCTTCAGTATTTCGTTATCGGGAATGCCGAATGGGTGAACAGATTGGCGAAGCACTTCAGGCGGAACTGAAACTGGTTGCAGAGAAGCTTGACGGTGCGGTTGCCGATCTTCCAGACGGGCTGGCGCAGTTTGTCCGCAGCGAATTGGCGGAGAACCAGGTGCTGGCGGGCGTTGTGCTGGCCTCTGCCGCGCCGGTGAGAGATACGGCAGACGATACATCCCGCAGAGTGGCACTGGCCGCTGCATTGGAGCTTCTACAGATCGCTCTGAACATTCACCGACTATTGTTGAAGCCGGAGCAGACCGGCTCGATCGATAGTTTCCTACTTGGCGGCACGATTCTGGCCGGGGACTATTGTTTCAGCCGGGCGGCTGTGCTGGCTGCCGAGACAGAACATCCCCAGGTCGTGACGGTTTTCGCCGAGCTTCTCCAGCAGGTGAGCCAAGCCAATTTGAGGCGGGTAATCTCCAAGGATGGCGACCGCAGGAAACCGGTCTCAGTTGGCGAGGGGGAGGCCCTGTTTCACAGCGGCGCGTCCGCCGGTGTGTTGTTGGCGGGGTTAAGCGAAGAAGAACAGAAAATTGTGGTCCTGTATGCGACGTGTCTGGGACGACAGCGGGCGTCGGACGGGACCAGTACTTTCGGGGCCAAGGCAGAGGAGATTTTCGACGGCCTGCCGTCGAGTCAGAAGGAGCGCTGGCGGGCGCTTGTAGCGAGTCTCTGAAATCCCTTTTCGGTCGAGCCGCAAACTGGAGTTGGGTGTGTCCTCCAAAAGAGCACTACTTCTCACCACGCCTAACAGCTACCGCACACAGGATTATCTGGACGCCGCGTTGCGATCAGGTATCGACGTTGTGGTTGCTGTCGACCTTCCAAAGTTACTGGCTGAGGAATGGAGCTTTTCCCTAGGGGCCGACTTCAGTAGCCCTGAGCAGGCTGCTGAGGAGATTGTCTTTGCGCTGGCTGATGGGGATGGGGGGGAAGACGGCGAAGTCCGATTCGATGCCGTACTGGCGTTGGATGATTCCGGTTCCAAGGTGGCGGCGCTGGTTGCCGATAGATTAGGCCTACCCCACAACGATCCGATGGCGGCGGAGGCCGCTCGAAACAAGTTCCGAATGCGGACGCTGCTTGCCGAGTGCGGGGCCCCGGTACCGACCTTCGGCGAGTTTCGAACCAGCGAGAACTTGAAGGCGACAATCGCCCGGGCAGAGGCAGAGATCGGGTATCCTTGCGTGGTCAAGCCGGAGGAGCTGAACGGGAGCCGGGGCGTCATCCGAGCCGATATGCGGTGCGAACTGGCCGCCGCGGTACGGCGGCTGACTGCGCTGATCGGCGACGAGCAACCATTCCTGATAGAGGGCTATATCCCAGGGACAGAGGTCGCACTTGAGGGCCTGCTGGACAGAGACCGACTGCACTGCCTGGCGCTGTTTGACAAGCCGGACCCGCTGGAGGGGCCTTATTTCGAAGAGACGATCTACGTTACGCCCTCACGGCTGCCGCCTGAGGCGCAGAAAAGAGTTGTTGCGACGACGGAGGCAGCGGCACGGGGACTGGGCCTGCAGACGGGGCCCATTCACGCAGAGTTGCGGATCAATTCAGACGGGCCGTGGATTGTAGAGGTTGCCGGCCGATCGATCGGGGGGCTTTGCTCGCGAATTCTACGGTTCGGGATGGAAGTCGGCAGTGGGAGTTCGCTGGAGGAGTTGATACTGCGGCAAGCTTGCGGCCTGACTTTGGAAAGCTTGGAGCGAGAGTCGCAGGCGGGCGGCGTGATGATGATACCGATTCCGGAGGGAGGCATATTGCGCCGGGTGAGCGGGGTCGGGAGGGCAAAGAGCGTGGCAGGAATCGAGGATGTTCAGATTACTGCCCGGCTGGACCAGTCTCTTGTGCCTCTGCCGGAGGGCGACGCGTACCTGGGCTTTATATTTGCGAAGGGGCCTTCGCCTGAGACGGTCGAAGGCTCATTGCGAGAGGCCCACGGTTTACTGCAGTTCGATATTGACCCGGAATTTGCGTTGGTACAGTAACGGCCGCTTTTACTTCCGGGGGGCACCCTTGCCCGCAGGAACTCCCTTGCCCATGCCGGGCGTGCCTTCCGGGGTCCATCCTTCCGGCATCTGCGCGCCAACTCCGAAGAAGAACTCTTCCATCTGTTGCATCAGGAATTCGCGTGACTGTGGATCGCCCATGCTGAGGCCGTAGTGGTTTATCAGCACGACTGAGTACTGCATCCACATGTCCCAGCCGTCTTGCGAAATATTTTCAAATATTCGCTGGCCTAACTCGCCGGGATAGGGGGGTGACTCCAAGCCCGCCAACTCCCGTCCGATCTTGGCGCACTGCACTAAGCGAGCCATAGGTATACTCCCAACCTTAAGTGAGGAAAGCACTGAGCAGCATTATAGGCTTGAGTTGACACTGTGTCAAAGGAAATGCGCGCCTTATTCATGGGGATGTCCGGCCAGTTCAGTGCCATCGTGTTGGAGAGGCTACTGGCTAGCGACATTGAAGTTTCCGCTGTGCTGCTCAGTGGGCCGAAGGGCGGCTCCTTGCGGCCCCTACCTCCGCTGCAGGAAAGTGAAGGTCCACTTTCTGGAGAAGGGCTTGAACTACCGGTTCTGAATTTGCCTGGCGACACAGGTCGACATGGTGAGGCGTTGCCTGCAAGTCTCCTCAGCCTCGCAACACGGGAGGGAGTACCTGTTTTCGAATGCGGGGCGGTCGGTCAGGCGGAGATGAGTGATTGGCTGGCGGGATTGTCGCTCGACGTTGTCTGTGTCGCATGCTGGAATCGCCAGATTCCGGAACATTTACTGGGGATCCCCCGGCACGGCTTTATGAACGTGCATCCTTCGCTGTTGCCCGCATACCGGGGACCTTATCCCATTTTCTGGCAGTACCGGGCGGGTGAACTGGCAACCGGCGTGACAGTACATTGGATGGACGCCGGCCTGGATACGGGGGATATTGCGGGGCAGCGGAAGATTCGATTTGAAGATGGACTTCGGGGCGCGGAGGCTGAGGCGCAGTGCGCATTCGCAGGTGGTGACTTGCTTGAGGAGGTGCTGTTTGATCTTGCGAGAGGGAACGCAATGCGACGGCCACAGCCGGCTGGCGGCAGCTACTTTCCCTCTCCTTTGCAGGGCGATTTCGATCTTGACGCAGACTGGCATCCTAGGCGGGCGTTCAATTTCATGCGGGCGAACGCTGAGTGGGGCATTCCGTTCCGATTTGATGGGAAGGGCGAAGCACTGTGGCTGAGTGATGCGCTTGAATGGCGGGAGAGTGTCTCATTGGGGCCGCCGGGTGAAGGGAGAATTTGGGCGGCGTTTCGAGGCGGTTGGGTTTTGGCGGAGGAGTGCGTAGGTGTCGGCCTGTGATTCAGCTGACTGCTCTTATCTGAACGGGAGACGCCTAATCGCGACTGTTGGGCTGTGAATGGGGCGACACGGAAAACTCTGTTCCCCGCGAGTGGCCGCGAGTTTACCTGGCGATCCAATTGTCGATATAAATCTCTATACTTTGGCTACACTCACTGAGCAGTTTCGGCTGTTGTTTCAGCCGGTGCATGTCGACTAGAATAGTCTGACCCTATTTTAACCATTCTTTTTACAAACAACAGGAGATGGATGATGTCTCTCATGTCTATACCGCCAGGAATGAAGATAGCTGCCCAGGTGTCGCCGGAGGCGAGCGACGAGGAGCTGCAGTTTGTCAAACAGATGGGCCTGGACTGGGCAGTCTGCTGGACGGACGGCGAACACGCAGGCTATGACTACTATGCCCGGGCCAAGGAACGGTTTGAGAAGGCCGGGGTGCAGATCTACGGTTTTGGCAATCGCGAAGTCCATAATCAGGATGCAATCGTTCTGGGGCTGGAGAATCGGGATGCCAAAATCGAGGAGTACATCAGTCATCTGAGGGCATTGGGCAAGGCCGGGATTCCCTATACTACCTATGCACACATGGGGAACGGAATCTGGAGTACGGAACGGGAGCTGACACGCGGCGGCGCGTCGGCGCGGGGATTCGATTTGGCGAAGGCCGATGCAGGCCACTGGGCGGGAGAGTACTACCATCTGCCGCTGACACACGGGCGGGTCTACTCGCAAGACGAGATCTGGGAGAATTTTCGGTATTTTGTTTCGCAGGCCGCGCCTGTGGCGGAGGAGGAGGGCGTTCGGATCGGGATTCATCCCGATGACCCGCCGGAGCCCGAACTGGGTGGTATTCCGCGGTGTATTTTCAGCAGTTATGACGGGTACGACCGGGCGATGGAGATCGCGGACAGTCCCAACGTGGGCATCTGCTTTTGCATCGGCTGCTGGCTGGAGGGCGGCGACCTGATGGGCAGAGGAGTGGAGGAGTCGTTGCAGCAGTTTGGACAGAACAACAAGCTGTTCAAGATTCACTTTCGCAACGTTGACCAGCCGCTGCCCCACTTTATCGAGACGTTTGTGGACGACGGCTATTTTGACATGTACAAGGCGATGCGAGTGCTGGAGGCGACCGGATTTGACGGTGTGCTGATACCGGACCACATTCCGATGATGGCGGACGATCCTCGAATCGGCATGGCTTACACGATTGGCTTCATGAAGGCGCTGCTGGCACGGGCGCAGGAAGAGGTAGCAGGACAGGTGCAAACATGAGAACAGTTGGCATACTCAGCCCCGGAGATATGGGGCATACGGTTGGTCAGCGACTGGAATCGCATGGCCTGCGGGTCGTGGCTCACCTTGCGGACAGGAGTGAGCGGACGCGGGGTCTTGCGGCCAAGGCGGGTATCGAAGAGGTGGCTTCCTACGACGCCCTGGTCGAGACTGCAGATATCGTTTTGTGCATTCTGGTCCCGGCGGAGGCGGGGGCCGCGGCGAAGACGGTGGCCGGGTCTCTTCGCCGAACCGGAGCCGATCTGGTCTATGCTGACTGCAATGCCGTATCTCCACAGACGACGATTGAGATTGGACAGATTATTACCGAAGCAGGCGGGCGTTTTGTGGACGCATCGATCATTGGACCGCCGCCGCGCGGCGAGGGGACGACCCGGTTCTATGCGTCCGGCGTCCATGCAGGTGAACTGGCGCGGTTGGAGGACTATGGGCTGGATGTGCCGGTGATGAGCGACCGAGTCGGCGACGCGTCGGCGATAAAGATGTGCTATGCCGGATTGACGAAGGGATTGACTGCGCTGTGTACTAACCTGGTGGTGGCCGCGGAGGCGCTGGGAATACGCGACGCTCTGTTCGAAGAATACGATCTGAGTCAGCCGGCGATGCGGAAGAGGATGGAGGGACTTCCGAGCATGCCGACCAAGTCGAGACGGTGGGTGGGGGAGATGGAGGAGATTGCGGCAACTATGGCGGAGGTTGGTATGTCGCCGAAATTTCATGAAGGCGCGGCCGACGTTTACCGGCTGGTTGGTGGCTCAACACTTGCGGATCGCACGCCGGAGGATCCTGATGAGCCGACGTTGGGGGAGATGCTTCGCGTCCTGGTTGAATCCCTTCCATAAGGGTGAAGGGACCAGGACAAGCAACTCTGTAGAACAGTAAGGCGTCGCTCCTATTCAAGATTTTGTGAGGCGGGGTGGGTGAGGCTTCTTTCTTCTAGATGTGTTCCAGAAAGGGATCCTGGTTGATGTATTCAAACTCTCTTCCGATGTAGGGGACGGCTGGGAGATCGTGCCATTCGCGCAAGATCTGGTAGGCAATTGAAGTCAGCATCTGGCAGGCATCGACTGCCTCGCGCCATTCGGGTCGTTTGATCTCTTCGATGGTCTCTTCGTAGGGTAGGATTCCGAAATCCCAGGCGCCGCACACGCGAGCCAGAAAGTCGACTTTGTCGGGCAACAGTTCCAGAGATTCAGGCACGTCCGTGTCGGGATAAAGCGCGCCGTCAATCCAATCCTGCATCGAGAAACTCTCCTCTGAACCAAGATCTTACTCTTTGCGCTTTGAGCTTTTGCTGTTGTTCTTCGATTCTGTGCAGTGGTCGGCGCAATTCAATTCTCTTGAGATGGGTTGTTATAGCTAATCTCGCCCTGGCGAAAGAAAGTGAGTCACCGGCTCGCTCTTGCCTTTTGAGCTATAGTTGCCAGCAAGTACCGGCTGTGGCGATCCCAGCCTCGCAGACAGCGTGAACATCGACAAAGTCACGCGGCGCCCCCCTTTCCACCAGCGCTACCATTTTGCTAGCAATAAGGTCATCAAGACTGCCGAGCAGCACATCCGTCCATTGGGTAGGAACGGGATCCTCCAATTGAACAGACCGCTCTGCAATTTGAAAACTGAACGTCGTTCTCTTGCCCTGGCGCAGTTCAACACTGGATACGTCGCCCCATTCCCGTATTCTGACTTCGCCGTGTATTTCCAAGACACTGGCGATGAGCGAAAGAAGCTGCTCCCTTTGGGCAGATGTCGTGCCTTCCAGCCACCAAGCATCCACATCGTGAGTTGGCCTATGGTCCAGGTAGTGTAGCAGGCCAAAGGCCCTACCCAAAGAAACTACTTTTCCCAGATTGGAGGAAGAGATCGCGCTCAAGCAGTCCTCGGCGTACTGCGGAATTTGAGTAGGCCGACTTGGTACCATGTACGTCACGCTTGGGGTCAGATCTTGAGGCCGCTGAGGACTACGCCCTGAATGAAGTAGCGTTGGGCAGCGGCGAAGAGGGTGATGACGGGGATTGTCATGATTGCGGCGGCGGCCATGAGCAGGTGATCGCGCGGATCACTGGTTTCGAGGGGGATGTTCTGGAAGAAGCGGAGTCCGATTGCGGCTGTGAAGAGTTCCACTTTACTGAGGTAGATAAAGGGTCCGAAGAATTCGTTCCAATCGCCCAGGAACTGAAGGATGGCCACGGTGGTGAGGGCAGGTTTCATTAGGGGCAGCAGGACGCCCCATAGGATTCTAATGGGTGAAGCTCCGTCAATCAGCGCGGCCTCGTCGAGATCGCGGGGAATGGACATGATGAACTGGCGCAGAAGAAAGATCATGAAGGCGCCGCCACCCAGCCAGGAACCGATTGTGAGGGGAACGTAAGTGTTGATCAGCTTCAGATTGAAGAAGAGCACATACTGGGGAATCAACGTTACCTGGGTGGGGATCATCATTGTTCCCAGCATGAGAACGAACCAAAATTCTTTGCCAACGTAGTTGAAGCGGGCGAAGGAGTAGGCAGTAAGAGAGCCGGTGATGATTACGCCGGGGATGGTTATGGCGGTAATGAGAAAGCTATTTCCCATCCAACGGGCAAAGGGGACTGAATTGAAAACCCGGGCGTAGTTGGCCCATTGGGGAATTGCGGGAAGTAGGTGGGGTTCGTATGAACGCAGTTCCTGCCAGGTCTGAAGTGAACTGGACACGGTCCAGAAGAGGGGGAAGGCGAACATGAGACCTGCGGCGGTCAACAAGATGTAAGTTATTGTCTTTTGGAGCTGTGTTCGTCCACGTCGCAGGGCATCGCCGCTGATATCTGTGCTGGGAATACGTTCAAGGGTTGCGGCCATGTTGCTTTAGCTCCCGTAGTAGAAAACCCAGCGGCGCGAGAGACGCAGTTGCCAGATGGTCAAAGACACGATTAAGAAGGCGAAGAACCAGGCAAGTGAAGAGGCGTAGCCCATGTTCCAATAGTCGAAGGCGTGGCGGTAGAGGTGCAGGCTGTAAAAGGTTGTGGCAAACCCCGGTCCGCCCTCGGTGGCAACGAAAGCGGCGGTGAAGACCTGCAGACCGCCGATGACGCCGAGGACCATATTGAAAAATATCGTCGGCGTAAGTAATGGGATGGTTACGTGGCGCAGCTTGTGAAGAGCGGTGGCGCCGTCGATCGAGGCGGCTTCGTAGAGGGATTCCGGGATGCCCTGGAGGCCGGCAAGAAAGATGATCATGCGGGTGCCGCCGAGCCCTTGCCAGAGGCCCATCACGATCAGAGATGGAATTGCCCAGCGGCGGTCGCCGAACCATCCAGGCGGGTCGGACCAGCCGAGATCGACGAGCCACTGGTTAATGATGCCGAAGTCGGCATGGAGAAGCCATTTCCAGAGTACGACGGAGGCGACGATGGGCACCAGGGAGGGCATGAAGAAGAGAGTGCGATAGGTGGCCAAGCCGCGCAATTTGGCGTTGAGCAGGATCGCCAAGAACATCGAGCCAATCACACCAAGGGGTACGCCGACACCGGCGTAGTAGAAGGTGCGCCCCAGAGAGGTGTAAAAGAGCGGATCATCTGTGAACATCTTGATGTAGTTGTCGAGTCCGATCCAGACTGGAGCGCTCAGGACGTCGTATTTGGTAAGGCTGAAGTAGAGCGACCCCAGCCCTGGGCCGATGAAAAGCCCAAAAAACCCGAGCAGCCATGGGGTGAGGAAAAGGTATCCGTAGAAGTTTTCCCGCCTCTGCTTAGTGGTCGTCAGTCGTCCCGAAAGGCCGGAGAACCCGATGCGGCTAGCCAGAGTTGCCATCTGCATCTCCAAGAAAGGTGAGCGCTGGGCAGAGCCGGAAATTTGCCTGCCCAGCGCTCTTTAGTCACCAAAAGGTCTAGGCGGGATCCTGGTCAAGGACTGCCTGGACATTGTCGTGAAGGTCCTGCAAGCCCTTTTCGAACTCAACAGGCTGGTGGGGGTCGAGCAGCAAGTCGGTCCACTGCTGTACCGCCGAGGTATATTCGCGGCCGCGAGAGTTGGCCGGGGCATGGGCGGGAATCCCGTTTTTCAGACTCGGGATAAACCACTCATGAATCTGGTCCTCTTCGATCAAGGAGTCGACCACGTCAGGGCGAACCATGGCGAAGTTGCCGGCAACGAGATTGAAGTCGAGACTGCCATCGTGTCCGGCGATATGCAGGAGGAACTGGTAGCCGACGTCGGCGTGGTCCTGGTCGGTGCGAAGATTCCAGGTGCCGCCGCGCAGCTGCGAGGGGATGCGGCCGTCGTCGCGCAGCGGGAAGAGAATCTGCCAGGCCTTGGCGACGGATTCGTCTTCGATCTGGTTCTTGAAGTTGCGTACGCAGAGCGAGCCGCACCAGTTCATGGTGAGCAGTCCGGCTACGAGTGCCCCGCCGGTGTTTTCGAGGTCGCCGGGGGCCGGGAGGATCTGATCAACGACGCCAAGGTCGTAGGCCCATCTCATGGCTTCGGTGGCGTTGGGGTCGTCGAGGAGAAGACATTTGGTGCCTTCCTCGTTAATGAGCGAGCTGCCAAAGAGGCGGCAGAGCACCACGACGGTTGCCTCGTTGTGGCTGATGTTGAGGCCGAAGCGTTCTCCTTCGGAGTAGAAGGAGTGGGCCCATTCATGGATGGTGTCGATGGAGACATCGTGGCCGGTAGGATCGGGCAGGTCGAGACCGGCCTCTTCGAGGTGGACGGCGTTGGTTACGAGCGTGTCGAAGCCGGCCCAGCCCCAGCTCGGGAAACCATAGAGCTGGCCCTGGTAGTACTGCAGGCCCAAGAAGTGCTCGAACCATTGGTCCAGGTCGGTGCTATCGGCGGCGACCAGTTCGTCGATGGGCATGATGATGCCCTTATTGATTGCCCGCCAGAAGTGGTAGTGGGAAGGATCGAAGGCGATGATTTCACCGAGGTCACCGGCGGCCTGGGCAGCATACATCTTGGCGTAGTTGTCCTGCTGGCCAGAGCCTGCCAGAGGGCGCAGCTCGATTGTTACGTCGGAGTGCATCTCGGTGAAGGTTTCGATGCGCTCTTCATTCCAGCCGCTGCCGATGCCGCGGAAGGTGTCCCAGCGCAGGTGGACGGGCTCCATGGACGAGCCTTCGTCGCCCATGTCTGATTCGGGGGCGGCGGGGGCGACACATGCAGCGAGTGCGCCTGCAGAGGCAGCCAAGGCGCCCTGCAAGAATGATCGTCTGGATACCTGGTTCTTCATTCATTTGCCTCCTGAAGAGTGTAGGAAAAAGAGGGAATTTTCGGAGAAAGCTGCAGTTCAGACTCCCGCAGGATTCTGAACTGCAGCGCGTATCGCGGTAGAGACTATCTCAGGCCAGCGGGTCCTTTTCCAAGACTTCCTGGACGAGGAGATGGGTCTGTTCGACACCCTCTTCGAACTCTACTGCCTGCGTCCAAATGGCTTGAAGGTTGTTGTTCATTGTGTCGACAAATTCCGACGTGCGAGCATTGGCCGGGCGGTGCCACTTGCGCGGGCCTTCAGGATAGATTTGCTGGTGCTGGCGGAAGATCGGGTGGATGGAATTGAGCTCATCGCTTTCCCAAACGTCCTTGCGGCCACCCGGGCTGCCGGCACCGAAGAAGACATGCTCAATGCCGTCCTCTTTGGTGGAGTAGAAGTCCAGGACCTGGAAGGCCTCAGAGGGATTCTGGGAGTTGCCGGTGATGCCGAAGGCAGCGGCCGACACCTGTGATCCGCGCAGTCCTGTCGGTCCGACCGGTCCCACGACGGCATCCCAATCGAACTCTATTTCGCCATCGTTCTTCATGTTGGTGTAGCGACCGATGAGGCCTGTGGTAGTGTTGAAAGAGCCAATTAGACCAGCAACGAAGTTGTTGACCACCTCGTCGCCGCACTGGCATGGATCGACCTCATGTGTGTGTTGAAGGTCATACAGCCAACGCAGGCCGGCAACGGACTCTTCCTGGTCGAGCAAGGACTTTGTGCCTTCTTCGTTGATAGCGTCACCGCCGAAGATGCGCAAGTAGGATGGGATGTGCTCCTGGCCGACACCCCAGGTACGGATCCCCCAGACTTCTGGTGGGGCCGTAACCGCCTTGCCGATTGCGACGTAGTCATCTGTAGTCCAATCCGGGTGGGGTAGCTCGCCGCCTGACTCTTCGATTAGCGTCTTGTTGTGATAGTAGGCGGTGGTACCGTAGTGCCCGTGATTGGGTATGGCGTGCAGTTCGCCGTCCAAGGTGAGGGCGGCCAACAGCGAGTCCCAGAAGTTGGAAAGGTCGAAATCTTTGGCGGCGACAATGTCGTCGAGTGGAATCAGGACACCTTTGGCTTTGTGTTCAGGCGGGTTGTTGAGGTAGGTCCATACCACATCACCGACCGTGCCGGAGGCGGAGAGAGCGTAGATCTTGGGGTACATCTCATTGCCGGGCAGCTCGTCGATCTCCAGCGCAATGCCGGGATTCTGTTCTTCGAACAGGTCCTTGCGGCTGATGTGCCAGTCGGCGTGTGTACCCAGGCGCGTATGGAAGAGGACGGTAACGGGCTCTTCCGAGGCCTCCATCGAGTCCCCGGAATCGCCGCCGGCAGGGGCGCCGGCAGGAACGCAAGCCGACAGGGCGAGGCCGCCGGTTGCCGCTAGTGAACCGGCAAGAAACTGGCGACGACTAACACGTTTGTGAAGCATAGTGATTCCTCCATGTGGGTAGGTAAACTATCGAAAGACTAATGAGAAAAAGAGGGGAGCGCTATCCTTTGATGCCGGACATTACGATCCCTTGAACGAGATATCGTTGCGCCAGAAAGAAGAGAACGATGATGGGCGCTGTCATCATCACACTGGCTGCCATGAGTAAGTGGTATTTAGGCTCAGTGTCATCGGCGAAGCCGGCGACGGCCTGGAAGTAGCGAATGCCGATTGCCAACGTGTACTTCGTCTTGGTGTTCAGGTAGATAAAGGGGTAGAGGAATTCGTTCCACTGTGACATAAAGGTGAGAACCGCCGCGGTTGCCGTTACTGGGATGGAAAGCGGCATCAGAATTTGCCAGAAAATCCGCAAATAGCCGGCGCCATCAATTCGCGCCGCCTCATCGAGATCAATAGGAATGCTCATAAAGAACTGGCGCATCAGGAAGATAAGAAAGGCGCTACCCCCGAAAAACGAAGGGATGATAAGCGGCCTGTACGAGTCGAGCCACCCAATCTTAGCGAACATGAGGTAGAGAGGAATCAGTGTAACCTCAACAGGCAGCATCATGGTGCTTAGCGTGATGATGAAGAGCACGTCGCGAGCCGGGTACCGAAATCGGGCGAAAGAGTAACCGACAAGAGCTGCGGTCAATACAGCGCCGAATGTTGAGACTACGGCCACAAAGGTAGAGTTCCAGGTCCAAGTGGCCCAGGTAACGATTTCAAAGACTTTCGGATAATTCTGAAACTGAGGGACTTCTGGAAACCAGGTCGGAGGGAATCTGAACAACTCTCCGCCGGTTTTGAGCGACGAGAGAACGGTCCAGACAAAGGGGAACATAAACAAGGCGGAGCTGGAAACGGCGACCAGATAGAGGATACCGCGGCCGAATGCACGCTGAAAAGAGGCTGACTGGTAAAGATCAGCTAGCAAGAACCCACCTCCGGCTTGTTTGGTGCGCGGGGCCATTGCGTCACCCGTCATCAGTCCACCTCCCCTGCATAGTAGACCCATCTCCGCGACTGCCTGAATTGAACGTAGGTAAAAACGAACAGGACGAAGAAGAAGATCCAAGCCAATGCCGAAGCATAACCCATTTCGAAATACTGGAATGCCCTCGTGTAGATATGCAGAGCGTAGAACCATGTAGAGTATGCCGGCCCGCCCTGTGTGGCGACGTAGGCGGCGGCAAATACTCTCAATGCGCCGATGATTCCGAGAACCATATTGAAGAAGATCGTCGGGGTAAGCATCGGGAGGGTTACGTTGCGGAATTTGGCCCATATGCCGGCGCCGTCCACGACAGCAGCATCGTACAGTTCCTGGGGGACACCCTGGAGGCCGGCCAGAAAGATCAACATGGTGTTGCCGCCGATGGCGCCCCACATTGCCATGATTATCAGACCGGTCATCGCCCAGTCCGGATCGCGGAACCAACCTGGGGCGTTGTCGCTGCCGGTGATTGTTCGAATCCAATGGTTAATCGGTCCCACGTCGGCGTTAAAGATCCAGCCCCAAAGGACGGCGGCGGCGACGATGGGAGTCAGGTGGGGAAGGAAGAAGAAGGTACGGAACCACGTTGTACCCAGCAGGGCCTGGTTAAGAAGCATTGCCGCGGCGAGAGCGCCGATTAGCGAGAGCGGGACGACTATCAGTGCGTAGCGGAAGGTCAGCATCATCGAGGGCCAGAAGAGCCGGTCCTTTGTGAAGATCTCGATGAAATTTTTGAGGCCGACAAATTCGGGCGGGTTGACGATGTCGTAGCGGGTGAAGCTGAGGAAGCCGGAGGTCATCATTGGACCGACGATGAAGAGAATGATTCCGAGCAGCCAGGGCGAAAGGAAGATGTAGCCGGCGATCGCTTCTTTGGCGCGGAGGTTGGTCATCCAGCGAGGAAGGGTACTCCGCGTACTCGTCATCGCCTCGGTGCTCATAGCGTCCTCTCCCTAACCATCTCATGGCCTTCGTATAGATCGCGGGCGACTGTTCCCTGGCTCTGTGCGGGCGGGTCGACGCCGAGAATGTGGCAGAAGGTGGGTACAACGTCTGCGGCATGGATGTAGCCCAGCTTGTCGACCGGCCTTTCGTAGCCTTGTTTGAGGCCGGGGCCAGCAATGAAGCAGGAGCCGAAGGTAGAGGAGAAGCCATTGTCGGTGGGAATGAAGCCGCCGTGATGGGCTCCGTAGACAAGCGGCGCGCCAACGTTGCCTCCTCCTTCTATACCGAGCCACTGTGTGTAGTATCCGGAGACATAGTCGTGGTCCCAGGCGAAGGAGACATCGCCGCACTGGTCGCCCCATTGGCCGATGAGGTAGGCATCGCGTTTGGGCAAGGCGATGGCGACCACGGTGTTGCCGGTGCCTTCGTCCACCCAAGTGCGCAGGGCGGTGAGCAGCCTGCGCTCGATGGCGTCGAATTCGGGGCCTGGATCGGCGTTGATGGTTATGTCAAAGCCGCGTCTTTCCAGATAGGCGGTCGTTTTGTCCCAGTCGATTTCATTGGCTGGGGGGTCCAGGTCTTGTGCGATGGCCTCAGTTCCACCTTTCAGGACGAGGAATCCCTGGTCGTAAAGGAACTGGCGGAGGTTGGCGATGCGGACGTCGGGGTAGGCGCCGTGGTCGGAGATGATGCCGACGTAGGTCTCGCCACCGCTGGCATTGGCGGCGTCTGCGGCTTCGTACATACGGCCGAGAACGCGGTCGCCCACCTGGTATGCGCGGCGGAAGTAGTCCAGGTATTTTTCTTTAGTTTCGGGATTGAAGCCGGGGCAGACTGGGTCGACGTCGGCGAGATGGATGTGATTAATGTAGTCGTATAGATGCCAATGGCAGGTGAAGTAGGAACAGCCTTTTTCGTGGAGCATGTAGTTGGCGACGTTTGCAAACCACATTCCCTGGTAATCGCATTCTTCGAGGGCGGTATCGTAGTCGATCATACCGGCCGTGTATGGGGTCATGGAGGCGTGTTCCTGGTAGGGACCGAAGCGCTTGATCAGTTCGGCTTCGAGTTCGGCGTCTCCGTAAGTGAATCCGTTGGTGTAGGTAATCTGAGTGCGGTATAGTTTCAGGTTTGTGCCGTCTGCGGCCAGTTCCATCAGCTTGAAACGAACTGAGGCTTGCTGCTCTTTGCCGTCGATGCGGAACTGTTCGATGGCCCATTCGCTCCATTCGCCCACGCCTGAGGCGGCGGCGACATCGTTGCCGTCGCGGGAGCGGCAGATCAGGACGCGGTCGTAGCCGGCGCCGCTGGTATCGAGTGCCAGGAGATAAAAGTCGTTTGCGTCGCCACCGAGGCGGGCGTTGACAGTGAAGCTGGTTGCTAGCGGGGGCGAGCTACTGGCGGGAAGATTGCTCCAGCCGTCAGCGGCGGCCAAAGGTGGGACCGGCTCAATGCTGCGGGGACCGGAAATCGCCGATCCGTCGTGAGCCATGGCGACATCGCTTGCCTTTGAGGCATCAGTTGTGTAGGCCTGGGCCGCGGCGACTTCGAAGTCGGTTGAGTCATGCCCGGGCGCCCCGAAACCGTCGACAACGTATCCTTTGTCTACGCCTGAGGGATGTGCCGCGGGGTAGTGTACGGCGACGCCTTTGAGGCCGGCGCGCTCCAATGCGTTCCAAATGCGTTCGGCGTTGTTGGCGCGGCCGTCGAAGCTGCTGACGGAAGTGTCCTTCTGGTTGGCGCCGGACTTTCGCTCCAGAACGGTCTGCCAAGTTGGGACGCCGTGGGTGCCGGTATGGGCGCCTGTTGAAAGAGTCGCCCAATTGGTGGGCGTCCAGACGGGGAAGGAAGGGAGGGTCTGGTTGACGGTTCCTTCTCTGAGAAGGCGGCTGAAATTAGGCAAGCAGCCCTCGGCTGCGAAGACTTTCATCATCGGGGTAACGAACCCGTCCATACCATATGCGTAGATCTTTTTCGTCATCGCTAGCAGGTAGCTCCCATATTTGTGTCCAAGAATGTTATTGGACGATATTCGAAAGCAACTGTTGCGGTCAGATCACTCTCTGGAAAATCAGTGTTGCCGGCGACCAGTCTGATTAGGCGTGTGCGGTCATGCAAGAGCACCTGCATTTATCAGGTCATATGGTTCCGACTCAGTCCTCCCCGGGCTCGTTAGTCAGAGAGTGATCGACGTTTCGAAATGTAATCGTCCGGGTCAAAATGAGGGTCTCTGACATACGCCGACAATCTTGCTGCAAGGCAATGGCCCACTGGTACGCGTTTAGGGGGTATGTGATTTTGGTTGCGTTCTGGGAGCAGACCGTGACTGTAAAATGTCTTGCGGGCGGGATTGTAGCACATGGGCCACAGCATGTGCAAACGCGGCTGAATCTGCAGGAACATTACGGTCTAAAGGGGATGTCAGAGAATTATTGCGCGGTTGGCACTCTTCAGGAATTTGTTTCGGAGGAGAAGGGGTCAGATAGCGGAAACTGCAAAATTGCCTCCGAGATCGACGGAGACCTGCGGACGGATTCTTCAATCCAAGGAGGGTTTCCGAGGGCAAGGAAGATGAGGCCGGACGTGCCGAAAGATAGGTCTGGCTGAGGTCAGCGCTTGCAATACTCGGCTGCGGGCGGATCCGCCATCGATCAGTTTGCAGAGCGGAGTCCTGCGGCGTTCAAGGTTGGAAAGACGGGGCCTACAATTGGTCCAATTCGCTTCCAAATGCGACTTTCTTCTGGGAGCACGTATTGACAAGAGTTAACTGGACCAGGAATTTCAGCTGTGCATTCGCCCCTTCGGATTATCCGGCAACGGCCCCAACAATGGTCATGGCAACGACTGCGAACAAGGTGAACACAATCATCAGTGCCGCCCAACTTCCTAGCAGGAGACCGGCAAAGGAATAGGCGTTTGGACGGTCATTTGTCGGGGCATCGGAAGCAGTTTCATCGGAAATCACGGTTTCTTCAGCTTCGGCGGTATTCTGGACTGTTTCCTCAGCCATTGGAAGCTCTCCTCGCATATGACAACTGATTCGAAGGCAGCTGCACTGGTCTATGGTCAGCGGCCTGATTGTCTCATCCCATTGACGGCGCAAGTTGGGATTTCGTACTCTGTCTGGCAGCCTTTGTGCCGTAAATCGCAGGGCAACCAAGGTCCGGGGCCGCGGCAATTATAGCATGGGGTTGGCCGCGACGCACGATTTCATGTGCCCTACGAGGCGCGTTACAATGGGCCAAAGGGTTGGAAGACGGCGTAACAGATGTAGGAGGCAAAGATGGACTATTGCACATTTGGAAGGACGGGTCTGAAAGTCAGTGTCGTCGGTCTGGGGGCGGGCGGCCCGAGCCGCCTGGGAGCAAGAGCGGGGCTTAGCGAAGATGAGTCAATTGCGGTCGTGCGGCGGGCTCTGGACCTGGGAATCAACTATATTGACACTGCCGAGGCCTACGGCACTGAAGAGGTTATCGGAAAGGCCATCGGAGGCGTGGACAGGGATAGCCTCGTCATTTCGACAAAGAAGAACGCTTACCGAGAAGGCGAACCGCTATCCGGGGTTGAGTTTAGCGCAGGCGTGGAGGACTGCCTGAGGCGCCTCGGTGTTGAGAAAGTTGATGTCTTTCACTTTCACGGCGCAAGGTTGGAACAGTACGCACACATATATAATGAGCTTATTCCTGTGCTGCAGAAAATGCAGCAGGCAGGCAAGATAGGCCATTTAGCGGTCAGTGAACATTTCGCCTCCGATTTTGAGCATGGGCTATTGCAGCGGGCAATTGAGGACGATCTGTTTGACGTGGTCATGGTTGGATTCAACATTCTCTATCAGACGGCCCGGAGGCATGTTCTGCAAAGGACGCGGGAGAAGGGGATTGCGACGGAGTGCATGTTTGCGGTGCGGCGGGCGTTCAGCAACCCGGCGCGGTTGCGGGAAATTCTGGTCGAGTTGAGGCGCAGCGGAGAGATCGAAGCAGACGCGCTGGATCTGTTTGAGCCGCTGAAGTGGGTACTGGAGCAGAGCGACGCCAAGACATTGCCAGAGGCCGCGTACCGGTTCTGCAGGCACGAGCCGGGCCTTGACGCGATACTAACAGGTACGGGCAATATTCGGCACTTAGAGGAGAACGTTGCCTCTCTATTGAAGCCGCCGCTGCCGGGAGAGGTCACGAAACGGCTGAGGGAGGTCTTCGGGCGGGTTCACTCAGTAAACGGCAGCTGAAGCCTGGACCAAGATCAACTCTGTAACCTTCACTGAAGAATCTCAATCGACCCACTACTGCCATCGACGCGGACTCTCTGTCCTGATTCCAGGCGTTCGGTCGCCCGGTCCACGCCGGCCACCGCTGGAATGCCGTATTCGCGGGCCACCACGGACCCGTGCGTCATCATTCCGCCCACTTCCATGACAAGGCCCCCTGCGGCGAGGAAGAGAGGGGTCCAAGCGGGATCGGTTCCTGGGCAGACCAGAATGTCGCCGGGATCAAGCGCTGCCTCGAGCGGACTGTAGACCACCTTGACAGTGCCTTCGACCAAGCCAGGTGAGACCCCTGATCCAACGAGGATGGATTCGTCGTCGCCGGCGGTGGAGGTGATGCCAGCATAAAAGGCGGCGCCGTCGCTTAGCAGGAGGCGGGGGATGGGCTTGCGGCGCAGCTCGTTGCTTTCTGCGTGCCTGCGAGCACGAACTAGCTTCTTCCAATCGCCCGGCGCGCCCAAGGCCAGCGTTCTTAGCTCGCGCATTGCCATGTAAAAGAGGTCTTCAGGACTTTCGAGGACGCCACTGTCGGTGAGCTCCTGGCCACTCTCCAGAAGTGCGGCGCGGATGATTCCGAACAGACGGATTATCGTGAATTTGGGGCTTTCGCGAAATCCAGCCAGTGAGCGCACTCGTTTCGCCAGCAGTCTTACCAGGCAGCCTCCGAATGGCGCGGTCCAGGCGCGGTCGGCGGCAGCCGCCAGACGTTCCTGCGCTTGTACAGCTTTTTGCCGACCCAATAGGAATTGGCGGTCAGGGGCAAGATTTTCGTCGGTTATGGAAAGGTAGATCTGCAGCGCGCTGATGATGGGCTCAGGCTGTTCACGCCAGCGGGGTTGGCCGAAGTCGAGCTCCGCCAGGCCGCGCATTCCGTAGCGTTCCAGAAAACTCTCCAGAGCGTCCTGGATGGCGGCCGGCAGCTTTTTTTCTCTGAATTGGTGGGCAAGAGACTCGGCGTCTGCGGCGGCAAATGAGGAGGCCCCGGCGTCATCTTCTCGAATGCGACCAGCCACCTTCCAAAGTTCCAAGTCCATCTCGGTGGTGACGTTGTTGGGCAGACTCCGGGTCATGTCAAGTGCAATTTGGGGTGAGATATCGGGGTCAATCAGTGCGAGTCTGGCGGCTATTCGGTTGAGCAACTGGAGTGAGGCGTATCCGGCGACGACTGCCGGTATGAAGAGTGGCAGAAGGCAAGGAAAGGCGGCGCTGTAACAGAGCCACTCGCAGAGATCGAGGCGCTCGCTGAGCGTGTTTGCTCGGCGTGATCTGTCATTCATGGCGGCGACATGCTTCTCAGCGGCAGCGCGGACGTGCTGCGAGGTTGCGTCCGGGTTCCGGAAGGCCTGGACGACTAAACTGAGCAGGCGGAGGAGGAAAGGCATTGCGAGGCGCAGGAAGCGAAGGCTCACCTTCGGACGCCTAAACTGTGGGTCAGAAGTCAAGTCGCGTATGGCAAGCGCGGCGCCCGGTTCTACGAGCGGCAAGGCTCGGTGGAAAACGTTACGGCCCAGGGGATTGCGCAGCGCACCTGTGACGTGAATCCATGGACGGTCAGCGACGGAATGAATGAGCGGCTGATGGTACAAAGAGGCGTCAAGAGAGAACATTCGGGAGATGCCGGCGAAGAGGCCTCGGAGCATGTCCATGCCGAGGGGTGTGAATGGTCCCATTATTCCCTGGATGGCGCCGAGAGAGATGTAGACTTTCAGATCGTCATCATCACCTGAGTGGGGTATTGGCAAGAGCGAAGTTATGGGACGGGACTGAAGGAGAAACAGTTTGCCGCCGGCGTAGGCCCATTCGATGTCCTGGGGGTCTTTGTATAGCACTGCGACCCGCTGGCCGACTTCGGTGAGTTGCGCAATCTGCAGGTCGGAGAGCGCCTGTTCGAGACTATGATCTGCTTGTTCTGTGCTGAGTCCGCCGCCGGCCTGTCCTTGCATGACTGTCGCTTTTGCGCCCAGGTCCTTGTGAAGGATGCGGTGACTGTTGCTATCGACGACGTAGTGGTCCGGTTCCACGTGACCGCTGACAAGGGCCTCACCGAGGCCGAAAGTGGCGTCGATCACGGTTTCGCTGCGCTTGCCGGTCAGCGGGTTGGCGGTGAAGAGGACGCCGGAGGTTTCGCTGGGCACCATGCGCTGGACGACGACCGCAAGTGAGACCGTGGAATTGTCGATGTGGTTGCGCGCTCGATAGGCGATGGCACGGGCAGTCCACAGGCTGGACCAACACTCGGTGACAGCGAGTAACAGGGAGTCGTCGTCGACCACGTTCAGGACTGTGTCTTGCTGGCCGGCGAATGACATGCCGGGGAGATCTTCAGCGGTGGCAGAAGATCGGACGGCGACAGCAGGCCGGCCGAGGTCTGCGTAGGCTGAGCGAATGTCTGCTTCAAGTTCGGCAGGGATGTCGGCGGCCTTGAAACTATCTCTCAGTTTGTCGGACAAGGCTGCCAGCTCGACCTGGTCGCCGGGGTCGATCGCATCTGCTGCTGGCGCCATCCTGCCGGTCAGGCCCGCGTTCCCTACGAAGGCTTCGTAGGCGCTGGTTACGATTATGAAGCCGTCGGGGACCGAAAAACCTGCTCTGGCCAGAAGGGCCAGGCTTTGACCTTTTCCGCCAACGTTCGAAAGTTCTGAATCTGAAGTGTTTAGCGGAAGACAGTAGTGGCTGTTTTTTCGCGGAGGATGACTTACGGAATCCGACATAAGAGAACCTGCGCATTCGTTTCAGGCGTCCTACAGACTGAACCAGATTATGGCACCAATGTCCAGACTGACCAATTTGGCGAAGTTGGCTTCCCTTCAGCAAAAGGCGCTGAACTGCAGTAGACAGAACAGCAGTAGTCAGTGCTCAGTGGATAGTGGTCAGTCAGGCGCTCTTTCTTTGGGGAGAGCACATTTTATGTGCATTCTGGTGTGGCAGTGATTGAGACAGTCCCTTTCATTGGATCCTGGTCGGGGTATCTGGCACGTAAGATTGCGGGTGGCGCAGTTCATATCCAGGGTGAAGATGGTCAGGTGGGGAATTCATGTCTGCGGTGGCTGAAATTGTCCACCGTCCATTTATTGGGAGGCACCGGGCAAGGACAAGGCCTGCCCCTACAGTGGCGGCGCGGTGTTCGAACACCGGTCGCAGTCTCAAAAGCTCCAATTGTACACGACGGTCGGGCAAACGATGGGGGGCGTTGCGGGGGGAGTCCCCCCGCACAAGGGAGGGCCGAAGGCCCGACCGCACAGAACTGCAGTGGTTAGTGTTCAGTGATCAGTGGTCGGAGGCGACGGCAAAGGCCCTGCTTGAGGCCGCAAATTGGCTTTGGCTTAGTCGTTACCTGAGGTGTACGAGAGTTCAACCCCAATCCTGACTGCACCCGATTGCAGGTCCCGGTGTTGACGAGTTTTTATGAAGTTAGTATGCTTATTGCGAACCTCATTCCTCTTCCCTATCACACAAGGAGCGCTCCATGTCACCGGAGAATGAACGCGTGGGAAACCAGGTGGACGTTCAGGTAGTTGGCGATTCCGTTGCTGCATCCGAAAGTATTTTGACGGCCGATGCGCTGGCATTTGTTGCGGAGCTGCACGGAAAGTTTGATGCGCGGCGCAAGGCGTTGCTGGCGGAGCGGGCGGCGCGGCAAGCTCGCGTTGACGCAGGCGAGACGCCGGGCTTTCTGCCTGAGACTGAGGAGGTCCGCAACGGGACATGGCAGGTGGCTGGCACGCCCGACGACCTGCAACGGCGCTGGGCCGAAATCACAGGACCGGTTGATCGAAAGATGGTGATCAATGCGTTGAATTCGGGCGCCGATGTGTTCATGGCGGATTTTGAGGATGCCAACTCGCCGACGTGGGAGAATTGCGTAGACGGTCAACTGAATCTGTACGATGCGGTGCGCCGAACGATTCGACTGGAGGATGAGGCTCGTGGGCGAGTTTATGAGCTCAATGACGAAATAGCGACGCTGCTGGTCAGGCCGCGGGGTTGGCACTTGGTAGAGAAAAATGTTCAGGTAGACGGTGAGCCGGTTTCGGCCAGTTTATTCGATGTGGGTCTGTATGTTTTTCACAATGCGGCTGAGCGGCAGCGGCGGGGAAGCTCGTGCTACTTCTATCTACCAAAGCTTGAGAGCCATCTTGAGGCGCGACTGTGGGCGGACGTGTTCGCTCACTCTGAGGAGGCGCTGGGGATTCCACACGGTTCGTTCCGGGCGACGGTACTGATCGAGACGATTCTGGCTGCGCTCGAGATGGAGGAGATTCTGTACGAGTTGCGAGATTATTCGGCGGGATTGAACGCGGGCAGGTGGGACTATATTTTCAGCGCGATCAAGAAGTTCCGTGACAATTCCGATACGGTGCTGCCGGAACGGGCACAGGTTACGATGACTACGCCGTTCATGCGCGCCTACACTGAGCTAATGGTGCGCACTTGCCACAAGCGGGGGGCGCATGCGATTGGCGGCATGGCGGCTTTCATTCCGAGCCGGCGGGATCCTGCGGTCAATGAGGAGGCGCTGGCAAAGGTGCGTGCGGACAAAGTGCGTGAATCGGGAGACGGTTGCGACGGCACGTGGGTCGCTCACCCTGATCTGGTGCCGCTGGCACGGGGGATCTTTGAAGAGGCGACGGGAGGCGCACCACACCAGAAGCAGCGGATGCGAGAGGATGTGGCGGTGACGGCGGAGCAGATCGTGGATGTCGGCGTACCCGGAGGCACGATCACGGAGGGCGGCCTGCGCACGAATGTGGACGTTGCGCTCCAGTATTTGAACGCGTGGTTGCTGGGTGTCGGTGCGGCCGCAATTTACAATCTGATGGAGGATGCGGCGACAGCCGAGATTTCGAGGTCACAGATCTGGCAGTGGATTCGGCACAGCGCGAAGCTGGATGACGGGAGGCCGGTGACAAGGGAGCTGTACAAGCAGATCCGTGACGAGGAGTTGAAGAGACTTGGCGAGCAGGGTCCGGGCCGTCTGGAGGAGGCGGGAGAGATTCTTGACAAGCTCATACTGACAGACGATTTTGTTGAGTTCCTTACACTAATTGCCTACGATTATCTGACGTAACGGGCAAGGCCCTTTACTGCGTTCGAATCGGCGTTTGCCAAGTTCGGTTCGTTGTGGCAAAACTGTTAAAGTGAGGGTAATTGTTTTCGTGGAGATTGCGACATAAAGATGTCAGAAGTGGGCCAGGATAAGATCCCTCCCGCGCTTCAGAGTCGGTTGGCGGACGCGCCGGACGAGACGATGTATCTCCTGTTGCACGTCAACGAGACCGGCGCGGAGCAGCTCGCCGCGATCGGGAGGGCAGGTTACGTAGTGCGGCATCAGACTTCGATTGTGCCCTGCTATGCAGTTAGCGGTCCCGGTCGGGGGCTTTGGGCACTGGCGAAAGAGGCGTGGCTCGTCAGGGTCGAAGAGGACGGCGCCGTTGAAACGATGTAGAAGAACGCAACGTCCCTGTCGAGTCAATTCACGAAGGCGCAGTTGGATGGGCCGGTCACAACCCGTTTGGGCGGTCCGGTTGCTGCTGACCCACCCGAGATTCTAATCTCGGGCCAGTTCTGTCTCCAGCTTAACGTTTCCTAGCGCGCGGGCGTTAACCATCGAAGAGACCAGAGAAGGTACACCCCAGGACAATCGGGTTTCTGGGGGCGGCGGCGTGTTGCATGCTAACGGAAGCAGCCAGCGCGTCACAGTTCGAGGCGGTGCCCCGATTGTCTTGCCGGATGTGGGCAAGAGTTTTTTCAGGAGGAGTTTGGTAAATGTATTTGGAGAAGTTCTCCGCCCATGTTCGGGAAGCAGTAGAACAGGCCCGGATGGCCAGTGAAGAAGTGCAGGTAATCGTCAGATTTGAATCGGAGGGCGGCCAACGAAGTATTGGCAGGTTGGCAGCAGCGGCAGGCAGTATCAAGGTCAATCAGGAGTTTCGAATCGTTCCGGCGACGGCCCTCTCGTTGACGGCGCCGGCGCTGGACGAATTGACGGATTCGGATGATGTGGCGGAGGTCTGGCTAGATGAAACGGTACACATATTATTGGACGTATCGACGCCGCACATCAGAGCGCCCCAGGTATGGGAGCAGTTGGGCAATGACGGGGAAGGGGTCACTATCTGTGTTGTTGACACAGGAATCGACGCAACACACCCGGACTTCGCTGGCCGGGTCGGCCTGACGGCTGATTTTAGTGGGAAGGGATCGGCCGAAGACGGCAACGGCCATGGCACGCACGTTGCCTCTACGGCGGCAGGAACGGGGGCGGCCAGCGGGGGCAAGTATATTGGCGTAGCCCCAGGGGCGACGATCATGGCTGCGAAGGCCCTCGCCGACAACGGCAGCGGCCGCATGAGCAATGTGATGGCGGGTTTGGAGTGGGCGGCGCAGAACGGCGCCGATGTCCTGAATCTGTCGCTGGGCAGCCGGGGCAGCAGCGACGGCTCGGATGCGCTCAGTACGATGTGTAACGCGATCGTGGACATGGGCAAGATTATGGTTGTCGCGGCAGGGAACAGCGGGCCGCGGCAGAGCACTATCGGAAGCCCAGGCGCGGCAGAGAAGGTGATTACGGTTGGGGCATCCAATGACCAGGACAGTGTTGCCCGGTTCAGCAGCCGGGGACCGACTGCGGACGGGCGGGTGAAGCCGGATGTCGTCGCGCCGGGAAGCAGGATCGTGGCCGCACGCGCGGCGGGCACTTCGGTAGGGCAGGTGGTAGACGACCACTATACGACCGCCAGCGGCACGAGCATGGCTACGCCCCACGTCGCGGGTCTGGTAGCGTTGATGCTGAGGGCCGATACCGGCCTTGGGCCGGCTGAAATCAAGAAGATGTTGATGGCGACGAGTGTTGACATTAACAGCAGCGAGTTAGGGCAGTCTGAGGCTGACAAGTACATTCAGGGTGATGGCCGTATCGACGCATTGACGGCAGTGCAGTACGCGGAATCCGGCCAGCAGCCGCCACCGCATAAACCGTCGTTGCCTGTCCCGTCGCCTTCGCCGCCGAATCCCAGCCCACCAATCGGTTGCATGGCAGCACCATTGAAGCTGCTAAAGCTCATATAGCCCCTTTTAACAGAGTTAAGTTGGGTTTCACCGGGCGGCGCGTTCTGCGGAGCCTGGCGTGGGGCCGCGTTTTCCGGTCGCCAGCCAAGAATTGCGGCTGAACTAAGGAGTCATGAGCGAGACAGGCGGCAGTTCGAGAGAGTTAGAGGAGCGAGCGCGCAAGAGGGAGGCGATTGGCCTGTCGCCGCACCGGCCGACTGCAAAAAGTGTGGTTCACAGTCCCCCTGAGGCCAAGCGAAGAGTTCCTTTTGTTCCACTGTTGCTCGCCGGCTTAGTTGTGACTTTGGCGGCCGCGATTCTTTGGCGTCCGCCGCTCTTCCCGCTAACGCTTCCCGGCAGGGCCCCCGCAATCATGGAAGTAGGACGGCTGATCGAGAGGGACGACTTCTCCGAACCAGTGTTCGCTTTGCCAGTAGAGGAAAACGAAGAATCGGAACTGCGTTACGTCGGCGATCTCTATCGCATACGGATTACACGGCCCGGCGGCAGGGCATGGGCTACGCTCGGACGTCGAGACCTGGGGGCTTACAGAGTAGATGCCGACCTGCGCCTGGCCTCGCAGGAGGTCTTTGCAGGGGGATACGGTGGGCTCGTTGCCCGCTACCAGCATGACGAGAGCTTCTATCTCTTCGTGATCGACAACCAGGGGCGGTACCAGATAGAGCTGGTGGAAAATGGCGCCTGGCGCACTGTGCGGCCGTGGAATGAGACTGCCGCGCTGTCCGATGGGAGGCAGAACGTGCTGTCGGTAGCTGATGACGGGTCCGAGCTTCGGTTCTATATCGACGGCGTGCAGGTGGACACGGTGGCCGATCCAAGGCTGCCAGCGGGCGACGTTGGCCTAGTCGTAGGCGCCCGCAGCCGGGGCCAGGCCCAGGGGCTCTTTGACTGGGTTGCACTTTACGAGATTGGGGTTGCCGAGTAGAAGGGGAAGGGGCACGGGAGGCGTCTGCCAGTTGGCTGGGGAATCGGCTGCGGTGCAACTGTGGGAAGCACCTCAAGTGAGCTTGATTTCGGTTCCGATGACGTCAAATGCCCTGACTTGGGCGGTGGCCACCGGCCCGTTACCGAGTTGATCGTGGAAGAGCGTCCAGATCATCGTGTCGATGGATGAGCCGTCTGTGGCTGTAGCACGACGGCGGAGCAGGGCCTCCTGGGTGAAGCCCAGTTTGCGGGGAACGGCGGCGCTGCGAATGTTTGCCGGGTCGCAGTGGATTTCGACACGATCGACTCTATTTGCGCAGAACGCCACCTTGGTGAGGGCGGTGGAGATCTCGGTCGCCAGGCCGCGGTTAATCAGGTCGGCGCGAATCCAGTAGCCGATTTCGAGAGCGTTTCCTTTCAGCCGTTTGTGTAACCCCGTTCCTCCCCAAACCTCTTTTTCGTCGGGCGAGAAGATGCCGTAAGTGTAGTCAGTGTCTAGGTCGAACTCTGCGCGCCATTTGCGGAGGAGGGCAACCTTTTCCTCCAGGGAGGTTGGCTCGTTCTTCGCCCAAGGCATCCAGTCTCTGAGGTGGTCGAGGCTCAGTGTCACCGCCTGAAGCAAGATTTCGGCGTCGGTTGGATGCCAGCAGCGCAGGAGTGTGCGCTCAGTTTCTATGCGGTAGGCCGGGCACCTGGCTGGGCTCTCCGGGTCGGAACGGTATTCGGAAGTCATCGACGGCGTAAGATAGTTGAAGTCATTCCTGCGAACCCTGGATGTCGCGACTAGGGCCGGCTTCAGCCTGAGTTCCCGGCGACCACTCGACGGCTATGGGCTCCGGATCTCTGCGCACAAAGACCAGTTTACCCTCGCCATCCTCCCCATCCTTAGCATAGTCGACCAGGATTTCGTCACCGGTCTTGTATTCGGCGCGGAGCAGGCGTTTGCTTAGTTCGTTTTCGACCTGCTTCTGGAGCAGGCGGCGCAGGGGCCGGGCACCGTATTCGGCGTGGTAGCCGGTATCGGCGAGGTGATCGCGGGCCATTTCGGTCATCTCGATGGTGATTCCGATTTCGTCGAGGCGCTGTGCGATCTCTTCCATCAGCAGAGAGACGATATCGCGGACGTTTTCCCTGGACAGAGGATCGAAAATGATTGTTTCGTCGATGCGGTTGAGGAACTCAGGACGGAAGAGCCGCTTCATCTGTTTGCTGTATTCGCCCTGGACGAGGGCGCTCTCGTCGAGCTCAGGCGTGGCAAAGCCGAGGGGGCCACGCTTGACCGTGTCGGCGCCGACGTTGCTGGTCATGATGACGACGGTATTGCGGAAGTTTACTGTGCGTCCCTGGCCGTCGGTCATGTGGCCGTCGTCCATTATCTGCAGCAGAGTGTTCCAGACTTCAGGGTGGGCCTTTTCGATTTCGTCGAAGAGCAACACCTGATAGGGCCGTCTTCGCACCTGCTCGGTAAGTTGGCCGCCCTGCTCGTAGCCTACATATCCTGGCGGAGCACCGAAAAGTTTACTGACTGTGTGTCCTTCGCGGTATTCGCTCATGTCGACGCGCAGAAGGGCGTCTTCGGTGTCGAAGAGGAAGGCAGCGAGGACTTTGGCCAATTCTGTCTTGCCTATGCCGGTCGGCCCGAGGAAGAGGAAGGTCCCGATGGGCCGCCGGGGATCCTTCAGGCCGCTGCGGGCTCGTCGGATAGCATCGCTTACCGCTTCGATGGCCCTCTCCTGGCCGATGATTCGCTGCCGAAGGAAGTATTCCATGCGGAGCAGCTTGTCCATCTCCTCTTCAAGAAGGTCCATGACGGGGATTCCGGTCCAACTGTGTACGATTGCGGCGACGTCGTCGGTGTCAACGACGTCATCGAGGTTGGTCTCGTTCTTCCAGGACTTGAGCGCAGTTTTGAACTCCTCCTTCAGGCGGGCCAGTTCGGCCTTGGTCTGCGCGGCTCTTTCGTAGTCGCGTTCCGCCCATGCGGTTTCTTCCAGGTCTTCCAGCTCCTGGATGGAGACTTTGGTCAGTTTCAGGTCTTCGGGCATTGCGTGCATCGCTACCCGTAAGCGGGCGGCGGCCTCGTCGATGAGGTCGATGGCCTTGTCGGGGAGCTTGCGGTCGGGTACATATCGATGGCTGAGGCGGACGGCCTGCTCGAGAGCGTCTTCAGTGTAGGTTATGGCGTGATGCTCCTCGTAGCGGAGGCGCAGGCCGCGCAGGATGTCGATGGCGTCATCGATGTCCGGTTCATCGACGTAGACCGGGGCGAAGCGCCGTTCCAGCGCTGAATCTTTCTCGATGTGCTGGCGGTATTCGTCGAGGGTTGTGGCGCCGATGCACTGGAGCTCACCGCGAGAGAGGGCGGGCTTGAGCATGTTGCTGGCGTCAAGGGCGCCGGCGGCGTTGCCGGCACCGACGACGGTGTGCAGCTCGTCGACAAAGAGGATAATTTCGCCCTCGCTGCGGCGGATTTCATCCATGGCCGCCTTCAGCCGTTCCTCGAACTCGCCGCGGAAACGGGTCCCGGCGATCATGGCACCGAGGTCCAAGGAGATCAGGCGTTTGCCTGAGAGGATCTCAGGTACGTCGTTGGCTGTTATCTTTTGGGCAAGGCCTTCGATGATTGCTGTTTTTCCGACACCGGCTTCGCCGATCAGGACTGGATTGTTTTTCGAGCGGCGGCAGAGCACCTGCATGACGCGGGTTATCTCTTCAACGCGACCGACGACCGGGTCCAGTTTGTCTTCGGCGGCGGCCTGGGTGAGGTCGCGTCCGTACTTTTCGAGGACCTGAAATTTGCTTTCGGCGTCGGGCTCGCTGACTCGCTGGCCACCCCTCAAGTCTTCGATGGCGTTATAGAGGCGCTCTTTGGTGATGCCGGCTTCGCTCAAAATGTTAGCGCTGTGCGTGTTGCGTTCGCTGGCGATGGCAAGCAGAATGTGTTCGGTGCTGATGAATTCGTCCTGCATTTTCTTAGATTCATCGTTGGCGACGCCCATCACGCGGTTGAGTCTTGGCGTAATGAAGACCTGGACGGTCGGAAGGCCGCTGTTCGGCGTGCTGCCGCTTTTGTGGGAGGCGGCGAGGACGGCTTCCAGTTTGCGAGCGATAACGTCGACAGATGCGCCGAGGGACTCCAGTAGCTGAGGTACCGTTCCCTCCGACTGTTCGACGAGAGCCAGGAAGAAGTGTTCTGTATCGATCTGCGAGTGTTTGTACGTCTGCAGAATCTCGAGGGAACGGGTTGCAGCGTCCTGGGCCCTCTGGGTGAAACGGTCAAATGGCATCATAGTAAATCTTCCCGGTCCTAAAGGGTGATCGTCAGTGAGTGAAGAGGAAAGTCACCAAACTTTGTTTTCTACCAGTGGGCAGAACCTGCAGGCAGTTTCAGAAGCGACGCGTGCCGGGCGGCCTTTCCCAAAGGCAGCGAAATCATTTCAGGTTCCAGACATCTCTTTATAGTAAACCATTTCTTCATCAGATCCGCCATTGAGAAACATTAGAAAACTGTTATCGGTGTCAATTATGTTTGAGCCGCAAATGAACGCCGCTACTTTTTTAGAATTATTCCAAATAGAATTTGACAAGCTGCCGGGACGAGTGTACCATGTGCGGGCAGTAGTTTAGAGTCGTTCTAAATTAGGGAGAGGGCAGAAGAATGGCAGCTCGGTTAATCGAAACGCTTCGGCGGGCGGGGTTAAGGGTGACGAGTCAGCGCGAAGCCGTGTGCGAGTATCTTGCCGGCACAAAGAGCCATCCGACGACATCTCAGGTATTCGAAGCCGTCAGGAAACTGCATCCTGAAATCAGCCAGGCCACGGTCTATAACACGCTCAACACGTTGCGAGACCTAGGCGCTATTGTGGAGATCAGTGCGGGAACGGAGCATACCCGGTACGAGCCGGACCCTTCGCCGCACATCAACCTGTATTGCCTGCGGTGTCATCAGGTTTTGGACTTGCAGGACAACGTTTCACCTGATGTCATCATGGACAACATATTTCAGAACACGGGATTTCGCGCCACTTCGCTTCAGGTGCAGGTCTCAGGATTCTGTCCCGAGTGCCAGCAGTCGAAGCGGGAAGAGATCGGTAGAAGGCTGCAGGCGAGAGCTGCAAGTAAGAAGGGCGGCGCAGCGGGGACACTGGGTGCGCATGACGTACCCTTCAGTGAATCGTGAGTAGAGAGGTAGAAGGCATGGCCACAGGTCCGTTTGACCAGGTGATTGGACAGGAAGGGGGCGGCAAGACTTCGATCAGCCTTTGGTCTTTATCGCCTTTCTCGGCCTCGTTCTGGCGAGACAATCCCGAGCTGCTTCTTGCGTCGGTTACTCTCGTCGCCTTGTTGACTGGCTGGTTAGGGGGCTCTTTCAGCGGTCTGCTGCCCGGCTGGGCGGTGGTGGTATTTGCCCTGGTTGCCTACGGTGCGGGGGGTTTTTCCGGGGCGAAGGTGGCGCTGGCGAATGCGTGCTGCGGGAAATTCAATATCGACCTGCTGATGGTCGCAGCGGCGGTCGGGGCAGCTCTCATCGGCGAATGGGAGGAGGGCGCTCTGCTTCTCTTTTTGTTTACCCTTAGCGGCGCCCTGGAGTCGTTCGCGTCGGACCGTACCAGACTGGCGATTTCCGGGTTGGCAGAGCTGCGACCCGATACGGCGAGGGTGCAGCGGGACGGGGAGGTCGTAGAGATCGGTGTTGAGGACCTGTCGATCGGCGATGTGGTTGTCGTAAGGCCGGGTGAGCGGATGCCGGTTGACGGCTCGGTGGTGGGGGGTTCCACGACGGTAGACCAGAGTCCGATCACAGGCGAAAGCATCCCGGTCTACAAAGGTATTGGCGACTCCGTCTTTTCGGGAACGATAAACGGGAGCGGGGCCCTTGAGTTGCAGGTGACCAAGCTGGCATCCGAAAGCACCATCAGCAAGATAATCGGCCTGGTACAGGACGCCCAGAACAACGCCGCGCCGACCCAGCGACTCATCGACAGATTCAGCCAGCCGTATACGCTTGCCGTGATAGGGGCAACGGTTCTGGCAGCGTTGGTTCCTATTTTGCTGGGGATTGAACCGGTCAGTGAGACGATTTACAGGGCGATTACATTGCTGGTTGTGGCGAGCCCTTGTGCTCTGATCATAAGCACGCCGGCATCGATTCTGAGCGCTATCGCCGCAGGCGCGCGCGAGGGGATTCTGTTCAAGGGCGGGGCCTACCTGGAAGCGGCGGCGAGACTTGATGTGCTCGCCTTTGACAAGACCGGAACATTGACTTACGGCAAGCCTCAATTGACGGACGTCGTCCCGCTGAATGGTTACTCCGGGGATGAGCTTTTGTCGATTGCCGCGGGCGCTGAGAGCCTTAGTGAGCATCCGATCGCGCAGACGATTGTCGAACGAGCGCAAGAGAAGGATCTGCCGGTAGAAGCGCCGCAAGACTTTCGGGGCATCGCCGGGCACGGGGTGCAGGCGATTTATGCTCGCGGCGGGTCTCAAGAGATGATCTACATTGGTAATGACAAGCTGTTCATGAGCGAGGAGATGGACTTGTCTCCGGCCATCCGCATGATCGGCCGCCAACTGCAGGAGAAGGGGAAGACAGCCATTCTCGTGGTGCGGCGAAGCATCGCTACAGACAATGCAGACTCGGAGAGAGCGAGTGAGGGTGTGGGCAGCCTGAACAATAGGGAGATCCTGGGGGCTCCAGAACGTGACTGGGAGGTGGTTGGATTTCTGGCGGTGGCCGACACGGTTCGTCCGAGCGCGGCTGAAACCATTGGGTCTCTTAAGCGACTTGGTATCGGTCGCATGGCAATGGTGACCGGCGACAATCGGGACGTGGCAGACGCGGTCGCGGAGGAGATCGGTATGGAGGATGTCTATGCCGAGCTTCTGCCGGAGGAGAAGGTAGATATCGTAGACAGGCTCGTAAGGACCGGTTCGGTCGCGATGATCGGGGACGGCGTCAACGATGCGCCTGCCATGGCGACGTCCGATCTTGGCATAGCGATGGGGGGGGCCGGAACGGATGTTGCCCTGGAGACAGCGGACGTTGTGCTTATGTCGGATGACCTCAGCAAGCTTCCTTTTATGCTTCGCCTGAGCCGACGCGCCAGTGAGATCGTTCGGCAGAACCTCTATTTTTCTGTTGCGGTGATTCTCACTTTGGTCATCTTGACGGTTGTCATACCCCTGCTGGTTCCTGGGTTCCGGCTTCCTCTCCCCATTGGCGTACTGGGTCATGAAGGGAGCACTCTCATCGTTGTCGTCAACGGGCTACGGATGTTGACAATGAGGTCAGCTCGGGAGCCCGTCTGACCAGCCGTATCTCTGGGATCCTATCTATTCGAGTTCGGGGTAGGCCGCGGGCAAAGAGCTTCTAAGGCCCAGCACAAGGCACCAGACAAGGTAGGCGAGCAGCGCAATCAGCAGGTGCCTGAGCTCCGGCATTAGGAGAGGCGAGACCAGAGACAGGACGCCGGCGGCAGCTCCGGGCGCCATCCAAAGTGTGGGCAGCTTGTTCAAGATGACCAGATCGATGGCGATCCAGGTCGTCACTCCTCCGCCCATCAGCAGACCCGCTCCCAGAGCCGTTACGGCGACATGCTCAACGAGATTTCCGGCGACGGAGAAGAGTTCGAGTTGAGAGTCGCCGTTGAGGATTCCCGGCAGCGCGAAACGGTTCATTCCTGCCAGGACCCCGACTATCAGAAGCGTTGCCGCGATGCCAATCAAGCCCGACTGGAGAGAGGTGCTAATCCTGTGGACAGGCGAGTAGCGGTGCTTCAGTGCCACCAGCATGATCATCCAGGCAAAGATGGTGAGAAGCCAGAGCCATCCACCGAGATCCCATTGCCAAAGGGACCCATCGGCCAGCTGCTGCCGGTTTGGCGACTCGGCAATTTGGAGATAGAAGGGACTGAGGACGAGAACGGAATATATTCCTGCAGCGAGTGCAGATAGTCCGGCAACTCGAGCGGCGCGAATCAACTTCATTGGTCTGCCCCTTCGAGTGAGGTGTCCGGGCCTGGCGGGTCTTGGTTGTCACCACTCGCGGATGCGCCGGTCGACGCGTCACCCTTATTTTCTCTAAGGGCGGCGGTCTGACGCAGACGGTGAATGAAGTCGGTGGACCTCAGGCGGCGTTCCAGCGTGGTGGCGAGGTAGCGTTGCAGGACGCTTTCCACTGCCTGGGCGGTGGTGGGGCCGATGTGGAGATCGCGCAGCCCATCCCAATGGGTGCGGGAGAAATGGCGCAGGACCTTCAAGGCGCCGACGCTGATCATCTCTGCACCTTGCATTGTTCGGCCGCAATCGGGGCAGAAGACGCCACCTGCGTTCAGGTGCAGGAAGTTTTCCACAGGCTGCAGTTCGGCGCCGCAGCCCAGGCAGGCGAATAGTTCGGGCTGGAAGCCCATCTGTCTCAGCAGCTGCAATTCGAACCAGCGCAAAAGCAGGTCTGCCCCAGCACCCTTAGTGGAGCCCCCGTCCAGTTCTCTCAGGCAAAGCAGAAGAAGCTCCCACAAAGATTCGTATTCATCGTCTTCGGCGGTGAAGGCGTCAACCAGCTCGCAAATGTATGCGGCAAGGCTGATGGCGTCGAGATCGGCGCGCAGCTGCAGAAAGCCTTCTACGGTCTCGCTCTCGGTAATGATGTCCCAGGTGCGGGCCTGTGCGACGAGCAGGTTTGTGTGGCTGAAGAGCTCCAAATGGCCGGCCTTGCGGCTGGTGGTCTTGCGCGAGCCTTTGGCGATGAGCATGCGCTTGCCAAAACGGGGTGTGAAGACGGTAAGGATGCGGTCGGCGTCGCTATATTTTCTGCGCCGCAGAATTACGGCCCTTGTACGGTAGGAATGGCTACGCTCAGCCACTGGCTTTTCTCGCTTTGCCGGGCATATCCCTCTTGGTGATCGCGGCCATTGCGGACGCGGGATAACAACCGGCTGATTCGCTCTTCACTGAGTCGGGCAGGTTTATTCTAGTTTTTTCTGAGGCGCGCCGCGATCGGAAGGCGGACCGGTTGAAGCGCAGAGCGCGCTATAGTCAAGACGGTGCGGTCAGCAGAACTGCAGAGCAATGTGGGCGCCTTGCGCAGTGAGGCTGTCTCGGAAGGTAGTCCCCTCCTCTAACTTCCATTCTTCCGGTCTTCCGCCTCAGTGGCCAAGAGATCGAGTTGCTCGGGTGTGCCCAGCGCGATCAGTGTGTCGCCTGCGCGCAGGGAAAATTCAACGCCAGGGTTGACGAAGGTTTCGCCATCGGGCCGCCGGACGGCCAGGATATTTGCGCCGATTCTCTTGCGTACTTCCGTGTCTGCGATTGTCCGGTCGCGGAGCGAGGACAGTTCACTCACGCCGATGTCCTCAATCAGGATGTCGACTTCGTCGCGATGCATGACAACGTCCATGAATTCCAGGATATTGGGGTGTATCATTTGACGCGCCATGCGGCGGCCGCTGGTGACATACGGGTTGATGACATGGTCCACGCCGGCGATCTGCAGTTTGCGCTCGCTCTCGTGGCTGTTTGCCCGTGAGATTATCGTCAAGTCAGGGCTCAGGGAGCGTGCGGTAAGGGCCACATAAACGTTGTCCGAGTCGTTTGGGAGGCAGCAGCAGATTCCGGACGCCCTCTCGATCCCTGCCATTATGAGGGCAGTGTCGTTGGTGGCATTCCCTTCAACTGGAATGACGCCCAGATTCTCCAGGTCCGGACCCAGGCTTGGCAGAATTTCGATCACAACCAGCGTCACATTGTTGGCAAGAAGCTCGTTCACGACTTGCTCTCCGACGCGGCCAAATCCGCAGACTATAAAATGTCCCTGTAACTTATCGATCCGATTTTGCATACGTCTTCTCCAGATCAGGCTGCGGAACTCACCTGCGACGATTACGTCGGCCAGCGTGCTGATGGCATAGGCGGTCGTGCTTACGCCCAGGATTATCAGTCCGCCGGTGAACACCCGGCCAATGGGGGAAAGCGGACGAATTTCTCCGAATCCTACTGTGCTGATAGTGATGACGGTCATGTAGATGCTGTCGGTCCACGTCCAGCCTTCGATAAGTATGTAGCCTCCGCTACCCAGGACAAGAAGGAGAGCATAGAGCGACGCAACGAAGATGAGGTGTCGATAGAGCCTGCGAATTGTAACAGTCAAGTCGGCGTGCCTCCCTGAACCGGATTGCACATTGGCGTGTCTGTTACGGTCACGGGCCGGATATTGTGTTCTCTGCCAAAGGCGAATTGCCGGAGGCGTAAGGCATGTGAATGAGAGTTACTGAACAATTTAACAAGCCCTAAAGTTTTTAGCGTTGAGCCTGACGCTGTATCACTCTGTTGACGAACACAGGAACCGGGCGTCCTCGCTTGCGAAATTGAAGCGAAGTGTAGAGATTCTGGGACGGCGTGTTGCTTTCCTGCGTGTTGAGAAAGACGCGATCTATTCCCTTCTTATGGGCGTAGCAGAGACAGGCCACAAGCAGCTGGCGGCCAATACCTCTGCTCTGGACAGCCGGATGGACGGCGAGTCGGACGACCTGGGCTGAATCGAATCCTTGCGGAGACCCGTCTGATATCAGTCGAAGAGCAGTATAACCCACCGTCTCTTGCTCAATTTGGGCGATTTCAAAGCGACAGTCGCGGTGCAGATATTGAAGTTCTGTTACTCCCATGTGCCAAAGAGGCTCGAAGGCCGCGGCATCGACTTCAGCCAGTTTCGGCAGGTCAGAAGGCTGTGCCGAGCGCAAAGCTGCGGCCCGAGGTACAGTTCCGACTGAAAGGGACTTGCGTTCGTAGAAGCGGACAGCATCCAGGGGGTCAAAGCCGGACTCCTGCAGGCTGGCACGGAGCCAACCTTGCTCGGTGAGTGCGCCATAGAGATATCCCTGAGGCTGTGGGGGAAGCTGTCGGTGGGCATGTTCGAAGAGCGCACGAAACTGCAGTCGCGCTGCTGCGCCAGCGGTCGAGAACGCTGCGGCGCGCAGGAAAACTTTGGTTGGCGCGGCGGCGGTCAGAGCTTCCGAGCGCTTGACATTATCGAAGGTGACGAAGCCCTTCAAACTTTCTGTTCGACGGTCGACCAGGACGGCGTTCAACCCTTTGAGCAAGTCGGGTTCCTCGGAGTCGGCGAGGTCATCGTAGTAGTAGCAGCGCAGACTGCTGGCGTGCAAACGATGGATCTCGGGCAGGTCTTCCGGGCGTCCTGGTCGGATCGAGGTAGGTTTCATCAGTTCGGTTCGAGTTTTTTGCGCCCTGCGTAGACGGTGTCGTAGTAGTCCTTGAATTCTCCGTCTCGGATCGGTTGCCACCACCATCGGTTATCCCGATACCAGCGGGCGGTCGATCTGATTGCTTCTTCCGGGGTGTAGTCGGGTTCCCAGCCCAAGGCCATTATCTTGCTTACGTCAAGGCTGTAACGGCGGTCGTGTCCCTGGCGATCTTCGACGTGCTGAATGAGGCCGCGGGGCTTTTCGAGCTCGTCCAACAGGATTTCAACCATGGCCAGGTTGGTCATTTCGGCGCCGGTACCGATGTTATATGATTCACCGATGCGGCCTCGCAGCAGGATGAGATATATTGCAGCGCAGTGGTCAGCCACGTATTGATAGTCTCGCATCTGTTTTCCGTCGCCATAGACCGGAAGGGGCATGGATTCGAGGGCGTTGGTGACGAAGAGCGGGACCACTTTTTCGGGGTATTGGTAGGGCCCGATGTTGTTGGCGCCGCGGCTGACTGTCACGGGCAGGTCGTAGGTTATGTGGTAGGCGTTGACGAAGAGGTCGGCACTGGCCTTACTGGCGGAATAGGGGCTGCGGGGGGCCAGGGCGTCGCTTTCGACGGACCGGCGGCTGCCCTCGATGTGGCCGTATACTTCGTCGGTGCTGATTTGGTGGAAACGGAGATTTCCCAATTTACGGGCCGCCTCCAGGAGCACGTAGGTGCCGAGAACGTCGGTCTGTACGAAGGCGTCAGGGTCGAGGATAGACCTGTCGACGTGGGTTTCGGCGGCGAAATTGACTATCGTATCAATCTTGCGGGCAGCGACGGTTTCCTCCACTTTTGGGGCGTCGCAAATGTCGCCATGGATGAAGTGGTAGCGGGCCCCAAAGTCTTCGCTGACAGCGGCGAGGTTTTCGAGGCGGCCGGCGTAGGTCAGCTTGTCGTAAACGGTTACGTTTATGGTCGAATCGCAACTAAGAATGTAGCGGACAAAGTTACAGCCGATAAAGCCGGCGCCCCCCGTTACCAAAATGTTCTGCATGCAGATCTTCCTGTGCTGAGTTCCTATCGTTGTATTCGCCGCTTGGCGTCACTATCCCACGTGCGACGAAGCCGCCTGACTCGGCCGGGTTGGCGGCTCGCGGGCAGAGGGAATTCGACACCTAAGGTCAGCGTGGGCAGGTGCTGAAGGGGCGGGAGGAGGGTGCGGTCGAGTCCGGGCGGGGACGGGCCGCGCCAAGCCCACTGCCAATGGGCTTTTTCTTCGCCGCCGGCGGCAGCCGCCAGGAAGTCGATGTCATTCCAAAGGGCGCGTCGCGTTTCAGCCATTACGGACAACATTTTGTCCCAGTAGGCGCGCATTTTAGGCTGTTCGAATTCGAGGAAGTGCGCGGTGAAACTGGAGCTGTCGGCGGAGGGGTTGAGCGGGGGCCTGGCTGTTTGGTAGGCAGCGAAGAACTCCTGGGCCCAGTACTGTTCGGCACGCTGGAAGGAGGGCAGCAACAGGTCGGCAAAGAAGGTTACGTTTACCGTACTGACACGCTCCTCAACGTGGACGAGGTGGGGGGCATGTTCCGGCCACAGGTCGAAGAATGCGGGGACGTCGAACTCCTGCCATTCACCGTAGGCGCGGGCCATGCGGCGGAGCTTATCCGCCACCTGGGCGATGGTCGTAACGGCGGTCTGCACTTCTCTGGCGCCGATGTGGTTTTGTACGAGATAGGCCGGCGAAAGCGAGCGCGTGTTGAAAACGTCGGTGTAGGAGGCGGGCAGGGGACAGGCGTCGATCCGGCGCATTCTGGCAGCGAGAGCCGGCACGCTGCGGACTTCCGCGACGTTTTCGGGTAAGGCGCCATTACGCCTATCTAGGGAGACCGACGAGTTGGTCATCGGGATTGCGGGTCTGTGAACTCATCGCGCAGGAGCTGCATGAGGTAGTGGCCATAGCGATTTGTCTGAAGCAGCTCGGCCTGTGCGCGGAAATGGTCGCGATCAATGTATCCTCGGCGGAGGGCGATTTCCTCGGGGCATGAGATCATCATACCCTGTCTATCCTGCAGGGCCTGTACGAAGTTGGCAGCTTGCAGAAGAGATTCGTGGGTACCGGCGTCGAGCCAGGCAAATCCCCTACCGAGAATCTCTACTAGCAGCTCCCCCTGTTCCAGGTAGAAATTGTTGATGTCGGTTATTTCCAGCTCGTCGCGGGCGGACGGCTCGAGACTGCTCGCCACCTCAAGGACACGGTTGTCGTAGAAGTAGACGCCGGGCACCGCGAAGTTGGAGCGGGGCTTTTGCGGCTTTTCCTCAATGCTCAGCGCCTTGCCAGTCTTGTCGAACTCGACGACGCCGTAGCGACTGGGGTCGGCGACGGGATAGGCAAAGACCAGGGCGCCCTGCTGGAGGCTGGCCGCTTTTTGCAGAATAGTCGGCAGGCCGTGGCCGTAGAATATGTTGTCACCGAGTGCCAGGCAAACGGTGGAGTCGCCGACGAAGTCTCTACCTACAACGAAGGCGTCGGCAATGCCGCGAGGGTGAGACTGTTCCACGTAGGAAAAGCAGATGCCCCACTGGCTGCCATCCTGAAGGAGCTCCCGGTAGAGGGGAAGGGCAGAAGGGGTACTGACTACGAGTATATCTCTTATCCCTGCCAGCATAAGCATGGACAGGGGGTAGTAGATCATTGGCTTGTCGTAGACCGGCAGGATCTGCTTGCTCAGGCTGGTGGTGAGGGGATAGAGCCGTGTGCCGTGCCCGCCCGCGAGAAGTATGCCCTTCATGGGTTGGATCCTGGGCCGGGGCAGCGTTGGGGAAGGTCTGAGTTCAGTTGAGCGAGAATGCACATAGTATCTATCAAGGTCTGGAAGATTTACTGTCCGTAGCCGGTGACAACCATCGAGTCCTCGGCATCGAGAAGTACGGCGCCTACGATATTTGACTGAACCTTCTCCAGTACTTCCTTGGCGCGCTGCGCCTGCTCCCTCTTCGTGCGTCCGGCGGTAACAGCAAGCAGGGTCCCGTCTACCTGGCTGGCCCAGAGAGCGGCGTCGGTCACGGCCAAGACGGGAGGGGCGTCGACGAGGACGTAATCGGCTTCGCCGGCTAGAGTATGGAGCAGTTCCGCCAGCCTTTTGTGGCTGAGGAGTGCGACAGGGTTGGGTGGGAGAGGTCCGGCTGCGAGTACGCGGAGGTGGGAAACTTGGGTGTCCTCCAGGGCAGGTTCTCCTCCGTCTTGCAGCCAGTTGGTCAACCCGGCATCCCCCCTGACGCTGAAGATTTCGTGTTGAAGCGGGCGGCGCAGGTCGCCGTCGACGACGATAACCCGGTCGCCGGCGTCTGCCATAACGACGGCGAGATTGGCCAGGGCGTCGCTCTTGGATGTTTCGGCATCGGGGCAGGTCACCAGCAGTGATTTCAGGTCGCTGCCGAGACTTGAGAACTCAATATTGGTACGAAGGCTCTGGTAGGCTTCGGCGGCCGCGCTGCGGGGCGCGGTCAGTGTTACCAGGTTCAAGGACATCTACAATTCCTTTGTGGAATCAGCTTGGCAGGGGTTGGGACTTTCCACAGACGACCCCTTTCCGTTAGGCACTGACGGCCGGTGAGGGAACACCTTCCCGCACATGCGCTTTCGAAGACGAGCCGGAGGAAGCTACCGGAATCGCGCCAAGTACGGTCAAATCGAGCGTCCGTTCGACCGAATCGGGTGTTCGCAAAAAGCCGCTTTCGATCCAGACTATCAGCAGGATGATGCCTATGCCCAGTAGGAAGCCGAGCACGGCACCTGCCATGGTATTGATGAGAGGCTGGGGCTGGTAGCGAGCGGCCTCGATCACTCTACTGACAATCTTGACCTCGATACGGTCGCGTTTGTCCTGTTGCGCGTAGTAGGCGGTTCGCTCATCGACAAAGTAGTCGGCCAGGGTTAGGGCCATGTCTTCGGCTACAATTTTGTCCCTTGACCGGGCCTCAATTTCGATTGTGAACGTGGAAGAGTCGGAGGCGACGTTTGTCAGGCGCAAGAATTCGCTCGGATGCATGTCAAGCTGCGCGCGGGCGATTACCTCTTCGGCCACTTCAAACGTGCGTAGATTCAGAACGAAGTTATGCATCAGCTCCTTGGCCGAGTTGCCCAAGCCCCAGTCCGGACGGGCTGGCACAGTACTTACCTGAACGGTCGCCCGCCACATTTCCACCTGGAAGTAACTTATTCCGTAGGAGAGGGCACTTGCCAAGAGGACGGCTACGATTGTGATCCAGCCGAACCTTCGAACCACTCCGCTGTATTCCTGAAACACGAAAACCTCCAGTTTGCAGCATGGGCTGCTCAAGGGACTGTGGCAGACGGCGCCACGGTCGACCTATGCCGGGCCTGGGTCTACCTGCGCTGCCTGGGAACGGCGACGAGACAGGGCAGGCCCATTTCCTCCAACTCGTTTCGGCGGCGCACTGTGTCGTCGAGGTACTCCTGAAGAAAAGCGAGTCCGAAGCCGGAGACGAGCGCCAGCAGGATTCGCAACGGCCATTCGACGCGCTGGCGTGCGCTGGGACCTACCGGAACCACGGTGGGTGAATCCATAACGTTGACGCCAGCGCCCTGGGTTCCCAGCTGGGCGAAGTATGCGGCGGCGTTTTCCTCCAGTTCGGCCACGGCGGCGTTTCCAATCGCCTGCAACTCGCCGGCGTCGTGCCAGTTGAAGGTGAGCCGAATAATGCGGTGCTGCTGGCCCGTGTTGGCGCTTGCTCTGAGCAGACCGGGCTCGATTTCGATCTCATTCTCTGCCAGGCGGTCATTGACTGCGCTGGCGAACAGCTCAGATGCGAGAACCTCGGTAAAGTCGTCGACGAGGTATTCACTTGTCATCCACGCGTAATAGCGGGGGTCGTACTCAACTTCATCGGCACCTTCAATCGGCAGCACTCCCACAAGTATGCGCATTGAAGCGCTGTAAGTGGGAGGCGGCGTTTCCCAAGGTCGCAACTGCACTGCGCTGAACAGGGCAACCAGGACGGGCAGGAGAATGGGGGCGACCCAACGCCGCTTCAAAATCGCCCAGTATTCGCGCAATTCCATGGGCGGCCGCCTAGCCTTCGTCGGTCATCAGATTGGCGACGGTCACACCGTCGTCGCCCTCCCCCAGCTCGCCCGGCCGGTACTTGCTGACCAGGGGATGGCCTTGTAAGGCGGCGCGTACGGCATCTCTCATGGCGCCGGTCCCTTTGCCATGGATGATGCGTACCCAGGGAAGGTTCTCGAGATAAGCGTCGTCGAGGTATCCCTCCAATCGCTGCAGGCCGGCATCCACCCTTTCGCCGCGCAGATCTATCTCTGTCAGAGAGGTTGAGTCAGCGCCGCCCGTTTTGGGCTTTTTCCGGACTCTTACAGCGGGTTGGGATGTAGTCGGGGCCTCTGGCTGGGCTTTGCTGCGCAGCTCGAGACGCCTGACTGGCAATCTGAGACGGAAGTTGCCAACCTGCACATCGGCCTCATGCGGCACACCGCCGCGGTTTTCGATGGCGATGACTTCGCCCGTGGACTGCAGGTTGGGGACGAAGACGCGGTCTCCCTTTTCGATTGGGCCGCGAATACGCGAGTCGGGCGCGCCGGGGGTGGCGACCTCCTGTTCGACGCGACCTTCGGAATCCAGTTGGCGGCGACCGACGGTTTGCGCGGCCTGGTGCAGGAACTGGCTGTGTGCATCCTGGCTGCCGGCGCCGCCCTTTGCCATGCGGCGGCGGAAGCTATCGATTTCGCGGCGGATTTCGGCCAGCTCATTTTGCATAGTGGCGCGAGTTTCGGCGACTACCTGGCGACGGGCCTCTTCGATCCGGGCCAGCTGGTAGCGCAGGTCCTCTTCGGCGACATGGGCGCGACTTTCTCTTTCCTTGGCGAGATTCAACACGTTTCGGGCTTCCTGACGCGCGTGCCGTACGTCTTCGAGCATGGCTTCGACTTCGAGGGATTCGGGCCGGGACATCTTCTCGGCGTCATCGACGATTACAGGGTTCAGGCCAAGGCGGCGGGCGATGGTCAAGGCGTTGGAGCGCCCCGGGAGGCCGATACTGAGCTCGAATGTCGGGCTCAGGTTTTCGACGTCGAATTCAACCGAAGCGTTGCGTACACCGGCTGTGTTGTGGGCGTAGAGTTTGAGATCGCTGTAGTGGGTCGTTGCCAGGGTTGTTATGCCCCGGTCGCGCAGGTTTTCGAGAAGTGCGGCGGCGAGGGCGGAACCTTCGTCGGGATCGGTGCCGGCGCCAAGCTCATCGAGGAGGACGAGGCTCTGGGGGTCGGCCTCTTCCAGAATGCTGATTATATTGGTCATGTGACTTGAGAAGGTACTCAAGTTCTGTTCGATGGACTGTTCATCGCCGATGTCAGCGTAGACGCCCTCAAAGACTGACAGAGTGCTGCCTTCCTCAGCGGGAATCATCAGGCCGGACTGGGCCATGAGCGTGAGGAGGCCAACGGTCTTGAGAGTTACGGTCTTGCCGCCGGTGTTGGGGCCGGTGACGACGAGAATGTAACATTCGTCGTCGAAATAGACGTCAATGGGCACGACGGCGTCCGGGTCTAAGAGGGGATGGCGAGCCTGGCGGAAGTTGAGTACGCACCCGGGGTGCTGGATGGTGCGTTCTTCCTGGGTATCCTCGTCGATTCCGGCGAAAATCTCGGCGCGGTTTTGCTGGAAGGCGACGATCTCGGGGGCGTTGGCCTCCATTTCGAGGGCGTACTTGGCCTTGGCGAAGGTAAAGTCGAGCTGGGAAAGAATCTGCACGTTGCGGTTGATGTAGGGCCCTTCGTCGGCAACCAGATCCGTAAGTTCGGCGAGGATGCGGCGCACCTCTTTTTCTTCTTCCAGCTCCAGCTCGCGCACTGCGTTGTTCTGCTCGACCACTGTCAGCGGTTCGATGAAGAAGGTGGCGCCGCTTGCCGACTGGTCGTGGACGATGCCCTGAACCTGGGCCTTGTATTCGGAGCGTACCGGAATGACGTAGCGGCCCTGGCGCTGAGTTACTATGGATTCCTGCAGAAAGGGGACGATTTCGGTGTTCTGAACGAGCCTGTCCAGGGTGCTGAGGAGTCTGTCCTGGGCGACGCGCAGCTGGGCGCGGATGCGGCCCAGATCGGAGGAGGCGCTGTCGACGACCTCGGCGCGGTCATTGATGCAGCGGCTGATTTCGCCGATAACGTGTTCGCAGGGTTCGATGGAAAAGGCGATGTCGGCTAGACGGGGAAACTGACGGTTCAGGCGGGTCAAGGTGTTGCGAAGGGTACGGGCTCGCATCAGAGTCGTACGAACTTCGACAAGCTCGGTGGGGATCAGGATACTGCCTCGCTCGGACTTGGCGACGAGGGCGCGCAGGTCGTAGACGCCGCCGAAGTAGATGTCGGTTTTCTGGTCGAGAAGACGGCAGGCCTCGCTGGTCTGCTCCATCCAGTCGCTGATTGTGCGAAGGTCGTCGCTGGGTAGGAGAGAGGTGGCCAGCTCGACGCCGCCATCAAAGGCGCAGAAGGTAGCCAGCTTCTTCAGTATTTTGTCGTATTCGAGAACGCGAATCGTGTGTGGATTCATGGAAATCCTTGGCACAGCCTTCGTGCGAACTTGGGCCGATCATATCACAGCGCGCGCAGGGAATCCAAAGCATGGGGCGGCGGCAGGTGGTCGTGGAAAGGGCCCGTGAACGGGCATTAGCGGTAAGAATCTCGTCGGCAGGGTTTCTTTAAGTTGCTACATATGATATCCCAACCGCCTCAAAAGATTATCTTTGCGGCGCCATTTTTGCAGTACTTTTACCCAGAGTTCCAGGTAGACGCGAGTGCCGACCATTTCTTCTATTTCCGGTCGGGCGGATTGCCCGATTTTCTTGATCATGGAGCCTTTGCCGCCGAGCACGATGCCCTTCTGACTGTGCCTCTCTACGTAGAGCGTGGCGGCGATATGCGTCATATCAGGGCTGCGCTCGTTCCACTCGGTCACTGAGACTGCCAGGCTGTGCGGAATCTCCTGGCGGAGAAGTTCGAGCGCCTTTTCACGAACGATTTCGGCAGCGATAAATCGCATTGACAGGTCGGTTACCTGTTCGCTGGGATAGTAGAGCGGGCCGGGCGGTAGAAGCTCTGCCAGCGCGGCGACGAGATCTTCCACGCCTTCCCCTGTCACCGCGCTCAGGGTTCTGACTGGGATGGTCTCCTGCCCGCCATGCGGCGCTGACAGCCAGCTGAGGAGCGCGAGATACTCGTTGATCCTTTGCTCGGCATTGATGCCAGACAGGCTGTCGATCTTATTTGCGCCGAGCAGCAGGACGGGTAGCTCACCGGCGGCCTCCAGCAGCTCTCTCAGTAGTTCGACGATATAGCGGTCTTCGTCGGTTGGGGGCGAGCTAGCGTCGACGAGCCAGAGAATGACATCGGAGTCGCTGGCGATGGCCTGTTCGGCCACGTTGACCATGTGTTTGCCAAGTTTGGTGCGGGGCTGGTGGATTCCCGGCGTGTCGAGGAAGATGAACTGGACGTCTTCGTCGGTGCGGATGCCAAGGATCTGATCGCGGGTGGTCTGCGGTTTGTCGCTGGTGATGGCAATTTTTTGGCCGAGAACCTGATTCAAAAGTGTCGACTTTCCGACATTGGGGCGGCCGATTACGGCGATAAAGCCGCTGCGAAGAGAATTGGGGCGTTCTTCATCTTCGAAATCGGTTATTACGTCCGGTATCATGGCAGTCCTCGTTTCGGCAATCGGCGCTTAATCGGTCCGACTGCGGGCATTTCGGTCGCGGCGCATTATAGCAAATGCACCAACTGCCCGTTAAGTACTCGACTAGAGTTTCGGTGGGGATAGTGCAATTGCCGAAAACCAGGTTCCCGGCGCGCCGGGCCTGATGCCGCGTGCTATCAAGGCATCGAATCCGGCCTTTACGACGGATACAAGGCAAGAGTTTCGAGGTCGAATAATGAGGGTGGAGAGTGGATCGGACAGGACTCGAACCTGTAACCCAGGAGTTATGAGCTCCTTGCTCTGCCATTGAGCTACCGATCCAACGTTGGGACGAAGGGATGTGAGCGGGTAGCGGGGATCGAACCCGCATCGTCGGCTTGGAAGGCCGGCGCTCTACCATTGAGCTATACCCGCAGGTCGGGGAGAGAGGATTTGAACCTCCGACCCCAGCGTCCCAAACGCTGTGCGCTGCCAGACTGCGCTACTCCCCGGTTCTGCATCTAGAGATTATAGGCCTTTTCGGCAGAAAAAACAATTTTTGCGGTCCGTTGTTGGGTGCAGTTCGAATGAGGGGGAGTTCTTGAATGCCTTGGGGCAGGGGATTCGGCAGCGCGTTTGTCAAACCGGGCGACTCCGAGTCCGTCCTGGGAAGGGGGCCCGTTTGGAGGCAGTTTCTGTGTTGGAGCAAGGGCACCCACAAGGGTTGCCCCTACGGGTGGTGTGTGATTTCGCGTAGGCTGGTGAGAAGAGGGCACCCACAAGGGGCGCCCCTACGAAGAGCTCGAAGTCGGCTAGGCTATGGGCTAGCCATTAGCGGCGTTGCGGCAGTTGGCGGCGAGCTCGTCCCGTCTGCCGTGCAGTTCCAGCCAGTCGAGGACGGCGATGGCGCTGGTGTATGCGGCGGCGGCGGCGCACCAATCTTCTTCGCGGGCAAACGTTTCGCCCTGGTGGACGTGCGCTCTTTGGAGTAGGAATTGGACGTCGCGGTATTCGGGATCGACCCTGTATAGATCTACGAGGAGACGAATGACCTGGGCCCAGTCGGCGCCCCAATAGGTCTTGACATCGACGTAGTGGGCAACCATGTAGCGCTCTTCCTGGACCTGTGCGTTATTGGGATTCAGTTCGAGGGCACTGTCGAACAGCTGCACGGCCTCTTCCAGGTTTCCTTCAGCGATGGCGCCTCTTGCCAGTTCGACGTAGGAGACAAAGAGCTTTTGTTGCAGGTCATCGCTCCTGTAGTCAGGTTGCATGGACTGCACCAGGAAGAAGCGTTGGATCGCTTCTTGCCAGAAGCCTTCATCGTAGAGGGCCAGCGCCCTGGCCCATTCGAGGTCTGTGGCTGTGGGTTCCGCAATAGTCTCAGGAACAGTCTCGGGGGCGACGATTGCTTCCATAGCCGAGATGGCGCTGGCGGCGGCCTCGTTTTTGGGGTCGAACTCCAGGATTCTTGCGTAGACGGCACGGGCTTCGTCGGGCATGCCGGCGTCCAACATGTCGGAGGCGCGCTGCAAAAGGATGGCGACCTGTTGGCGGGTCTGGGCCTCACCGCGCCTGAGACCGTCACGGTAGCCAAGGACGACCATGACGAGGATGATAAGGAGGGCAAGTCCCGATGAGACGGTGACGATATACCAGAATAGTGCCGGCTGTCCGCGAAGGAAAGGTAGGGGGCCGGCGGAGTGTTGCTGGGTCTCCATGGGTAATGATTGGGTCAGCCTGCGGCTTGCTTCAGGCGGGCAGCCATACTGGTGTCTTCCCAAGGCAAAGACAAGTCGTCGCGTCCGAAGTGTCCGTAGGTTGCGGTCTGGCGATAGATGGGGCGCCGAAGTTTGAGGTCGCGGATGATGGCGCCCGGTCGAAGGTCGAAGTGTTTCTGGATCAGTTTTTCGATCTCTCTGTCGCTGGTCTTGCCTGTGCCGAAGGTTTCAACGTTGACGCTGAGGGGTTGGGCGACGCCGATGGCGTAGGCGAGCTGGATTTCGCAGCGGTCGGCGAGGTCGGCGGCGACGATGTTTTTGGCTACCCAACGGGCTGCGTAGGCGCCGCTGCGGTCCACTTTTGTGCAGTCTTTGCCGCTGAAGGCACCGCCCCCGTGCCTGCCCATGCCGCCGTAGGTGTCGACGATGATTTTGCGGCCGGTCAGGCCGGCATCACCCATGGGGCCGCCGACGACGAAGCGGCCAGTCGGGTTTACGAAGATGCGCAAATTCTCGTCAACCATCTCTGCTGGCAGCGTGGGCGTAATGCAGAGTTCGGTAATCTGGCGCTTGATTTCCTTCTGGCAGATGTCAGGGAGATGTTGGGTGCTGATCAGTACGGTGTGAATGCGATTGGGTTTTCCGTAGCTGTATTCCACGGTTACCTGTGACTTGCCGTCAGGACATAACCAGGGAAGCTCGCCGCTTTTGCGAAGAGTGGCGAGACTGCGGCTGAGTTTATGTGCGAGGTCAATGGGCAGGGGCATCAGCGAGTCGGTCTCGTTGCAGGCGAAGCCGAACATCATGCCCTGATCGCCTGCACCGACCGACTCAATCTCGTCCTCCTCGCTGTCCATCGCGTCGTTCTTGAATTCGTGGGCCCTGTCGACGCCGAGGGCGATGTCGGGGGACTGGGATGCGATAGCGACCTGGACGCCGCACGTTTCGGCGTCGAAGCCTTTCTCACTGCTATCGAAACCGATGTCCCTGACTACGTTGCGAACCAGCTCATCGTAGTTCACTGATGCCGTGGTCGTTATTTCGCCGAGGAGAATCACAAACCCAGTCTTGACGGCCGCCTCGCAGGCAATGCGTGCATCGGGATCTTGCTCAAAGATGGCGTCCACGACTGCGTCGCTGATCTGATCGCACATCTTGTCCGGGTGCCCCTCTGTTACCGATTCACTGGTAAAGAGGAGGGAGGGAGCGGTCATGAAGGTGCTGCTCATCTGTTGTTCTCCTGACGGCAGCCCGCTTGGTGGCGGGCAGGTGTCCTATTCGGCTGTACCAAGGGTCCACTCGTTGAGATAGGCTTCTTGTTCTGCGGTGAGTGTATCGATTTCGACGCCCATGGCTGTGAGTTTGAGGGCCGCGATCTCGCGGTCCAACTCTTCGGGCATGTCGTAGACGTTGCCGGTCATGTCGTCGCCGTGCTTGAGAAGGTGCTCGGCGGCGAGAGCCTGATTGGCGAAGCTCATGTCCATAACGGCGCTGGGATGTCCTTCGGCGGCGGCGAGGTTAACGAGGCGACCTTCACCGGCGACGTAGATTCGGCGGCCGTCTTCAAGGGTGTACTCGTCGAGAAAATCGCGCACGCGCGTGATTTTGGTGGACATCAGTTCGAGCGCCTTCATGTTAATTTCGACGTCGAAGTGGCCGCTATTGGAGAGGATGGCACCGTCCTGCATCTGTTGCATGTGATGGCGGTCGATCACGTTGATGTCGCCGGTGGCGGAACAGAATATCTGTCCGGATTTGGCGGCCTGGGACATAGGTACGACCTGGAATCCGTCCATGACCGCTTCAAGGGCCCGCAAGGGGTCGACCTCGGTGACGATGACGTTTGCCCCCATGCCTTTGGCGCGCATGGCGATGCCTTTGCTGCACCAGCCGTAGCCCCCGACAACGAAGGTCTTGCCTGCTATGAGGACGTTTGTTGCGCGGATGATTCCGTCCAGGGTGCTCTGGCCGGTGCCGTAGCGGTTGTCAAAGAAGTGTTTGGTCATGGCGTCGTTGACGGCGATAACGGGAAAAGCCAGTTTGCCCTGAGCGGCCATCGCCCTGAGGCGGATAACGCCGGTTGTGGTCTCTTCGGTTCCGCCAATGACTCCGTCCAGCAGGCTGCTGCGTTGCGTATGGAGCATGGCGACAAGGTCCATGCCGTCGTCCATGGTGAGGTGGGGGTTCGTATCGAGGGCGGCGTTGAGGTGGGCATTGTACTGGGCGGTGGTTTCGCCCTTGATTGCGAAGACGGGCATTTCGTAGTGGGAGACGAGGGCTGCAGCGATGTCATCCTGTGTGCTGAGGGGATTGCTGGCGCAGAGGGCGATTTCGGCGCCGCCGGCGATGAGGATGCGCATCAGGTTGGCAGTTTCGCTGGTGACGTGCATGGCCGCGGCCATGCGAACGCCTTCGAAGGGGCGTTCGCGGCTGTATCGTTCTTCGAGCAGGTCGAGGACCGGCATTTCTTTGGCAGCCCACTGCATGCGGAAGCGGCCGCGCTCGGCGAGGCTGATATCGGCTATGTCATAGTTTTTCTGTTGAACTGCGGTGGACATCTTAAGAGTAACTCCTTTAGAGAATGAATGTCCTTCATTAACTCAAGGCTCTTCACTTAACCTGAAGCAAGTCAGTCTCAGTTTCTCAGGTTCGATGACTGGATATTACTGGCGAAGCCTTCAATGAAATGACAATGTACATTAAATCCTAGCTTCTCATATAAGGATCGGGCAACCAAATTTTGTTTGTCTACATTGAGCACAATCAGGCCAAATCCGTCGTTCCGGAGAGCGCCGGCTATGCTGGTTGAGACCGCTTTGGCGTAGCCTTGGCCGCGGCGGTCGGGTCTTGTATAGATGTTGCCTATGGCCGCCACGCCTTGCGAGATTGTCATGTCTATCGAGCTTGAGCCATTGGAGGGATTCATGTTAGCGTCGGCTAAGGGGTGACGTTGCGCACGGTAGGCGACATGGGTGCCTCCGGCGGCGGCGAGTGTGCCGTCGGCGTCTTCAATGCCGTAGAAGAAGCCGTCGTCGAGCTGACTACTGTCGAAGGCGTCAGGGGCGAAGTGCCCTCCGTGTTGGTAGAGAGCGGTCAGCCGGCGGGTGTCGTCCTGGGAAAGGCGGCGGGCTGGGTGAGCGAGTGCTGGTACCTGCTTCCCGGATGGGAGCACCATGCGTACCATGTCATATTGCCTGATGAACTGGTAACGATGCTTAACGGCGGGCTGGTGCGAGGGGAGGACGCTCAGGAAGACTTCCTTGGGCAGGTCCGCACCGGACAGGGCGGCGGCGGCACCTTGAGGCGAACCGACCGTCAGTAAGACCGGCGGTTGCAGACCGCAGAAGACGAGTGCCAGTCCGCTGGCATCCGGCGCGACGTGCCAGTGGCAGTAGCGGGCCAGGTCTGGGCGAAGGTCGGCGATTGCGTAGGCGGCCCAGACGGGGTCCTGGGACAGCATGTCGAGAACGGCCCGGTTGGCTGTGTGCCCGTTTCGCATGTCAGGCCGGCTCTCCCCAGAGGAGCTCTTCGCCGAAGGCCTGCTCGTAGCGTTGGGCAAACTCCTGCAGTGTGAAGCTGTGATTTGTGGTACCGAACTGCTCCAGGACATAGGTGGCGCACATGGCGCCGGCGCGGCCGCACACTTCTACGGGCATGCCGGCGGCGTGGGCGGCGAAGAAGGCGCCGCGGTAGGCGTCGCCGACGCCGGTTGGTTCGGCAACCTGCTGGGGCGGGGCGACCGGGATGTGGAACTCTTCACCCTGGTGGTAGATGAGGCTGCCGGCACGGCCTTCGGTGACGATGAGGGTGCCGACCTCCTGAATGATGGTTCCCCTTGTCCAGCGGGTCTTTTCTTCGATGACGGCCATTTCGTAGTCGTTTACCATCAGCCAGGTGGCTCCGGGAATACTACGGCGCAGCTCTTCGCCGCTGAGGCGGGCCGTCTGCTGGCTGGGGTCGTAGGCGAAGGGAATGCCGAGGTCCCGGCACTCGGCGGTATAGTTGAGCATGGCCTGGGGGTCGTTGGGGCTGATGATCACGACATCAACGTCGGTCAGGCCCTGGTCGGTCAGTGAGACGTTGCGGCAGTCGCTCATAGCGCCAGCATAGAAGTTGGCGATCTGGTTCTGCTCTTCGTCGGTGCTGACGAAGAAGCTGGCGGTGAATTTGTCGGGGATTTCGACGATATGGTCGGTGCGGATGTCGTGCTGTTCCAGCCAGGTCCTGTAGTCGCCGAAGTCCTGACCTACGGTCCCGAGGAGGATGGGATTGCCGCCGAGCATCTTTAGGGAGTAGGCGATGTTGGCGGCGGTCCCGCCGCGCTGGCGGACCATGTCTTCAACGAGGAAGCTGACGCTGAGGCGGGTCAGCTTTTCGGGGATAATCTGGTCGGTGAACCGCCCCTGGAAGGACATCAAGTAGTCATAGGCGATTGAACCGGATACGACAGTTCTCATAGGGCACCCATTCGAAGGATTGATCAGATGGTCACCTAGCCGTCGGCTTCTTCCAGCCGAAGCAGGAGGGAGGCATGAAGGGTAGTTTCGGAAGCCCCTGAAGGGGCGGGCCCGACCTGGTATGCGGTTGCGCCGGTTCGGGAGGCGACAACGCGCGGCGGGTCGGCGCCAACGAAATGAAGGGCCGCGTAGTCATCGATGCCGTAGCCGGCGGCGACTTGGCGGTCGGCGATCAGTTGATGGTAACTGGGACGGCGTTCGGACTCGCCGTCGAAATGGGGGGCGCAGCTGCCAGACAGGAAGCCAAGGCAGTCGAGGGCGGTAAGCTTACCAGGAATCGAATCTGTTAGACCCTGTTCGAACCAGCAGATCGCACCAGCGCTGACACCGGAGAGGAGCGTGCCCTGTTCCCAAGCTAGCCGCAGAACCTCGTCCAGATGCCACTCTCGCCACAGTGTCAGCATCGACTTCGTGTTGCCGCCGCCGACGTAGACTATGTCGTGTTGCAAGAGAAAAGCTGATATGTCGGCGGTGTGGGGCTTGAATAGAGAAAGGTCTGACGGCAACGCATTGAGCTCCAGGAAGTGGCGGTAGAAGTTGGCGATGTAGAGGGGGTCCTCGCCACTTGCCTGGGACAGAAAGCAGATGCGGGGGCGATCGGCCGGAACCTGATCCAATAGGTACCGGCTCAGCGTCACGTCCTCATCGGCGGTGGTCATGCTATGGCCGCCCAGTGCGATGATCTGGGGCAGGGCACTACTATCGGCTGGCATTCGCTCTTTCGTCTCGCGAAAGTGTGGGTGGAAGGGCCTCGATAATCTGAATTGCCAATGGGTTCAGCGTGCGTTGACGGGCGGCTAGGCCTGAGCCGAGGTTATCCACTGGACCGAGCTTTCAGGCGTTTGGTGGCGGAGCAGGTCATCAATGAGTACGGAGGAGTCCTCTTCAACGACGAGCAGGCGGCTGTACCTTTCCGCAATGAAGCCCTGCTCAATCTGGTGAGCCAGCATCTGGAGAAGGGGGTCGAAGAAGCCGTTTACGTTGAGAAGCCCCATCGGTTTGTTGTGAATGCCCAGCTGGATCCAGGAGATCGTTTCGAACAGCTCTTCCAGTGTGCCTATTCCACCCGGCAATGTGATGAAGGCGTCGGCGAGCTCTGCCATGCGGGCTTTGCGCTGGTGCATTGTCTCCACGACCTCGATATGACCGATTGTTTCGCCGGCAATCTCTTTGGCCGCAAGAGGCCCCGGGATGATTCCGTATACTGTTGCGCCGGCGTCGTGCGCGGCCCTGCTTACAGCGCCCATCAGGCCCAAATTGCCACCACCATAGACAAGCCCGAAGCCCCGGCGGGCGATTTCGGTTCCCAGGGCAGCGGCACGGCGGGCATAGCGTTCGTCGACCCCGTCGCTGGAGCCGCAGAAGACGCAGATGCGATCAATGCGGCGCGATTCGCTCATGGTTACTCTCTTTCAGATCTCTTCGCGAGAATTGCGGCACGCCCTTTCTCAACGGCGTTGCGCAGGCTCTGGTCGAACGGGGGATAGCAGATGCCTTCCTCGGTGACGATTCCGGTCACGTAGCGGTGGGGCGTAATGTCGAAGGCCGGATTGTATACGGGCACGTCGGCAGGGGCGATGGCGCGTGCTCCGATCTCTGCTACCTCTTCGGGGCCGCGTTCTTCGATGGGGATATGGTCACCGTCGGGAAGGTCGAGATCGACTGTGCTTGTTGGCGCGACGCAGTAAACGGGAATACCGTTTTCTCTGGCGACGACGGCGACCTTGTAGGTGCCGATTTTATTGGCGACATCGCCGTTGGCGGCGACGCGATCGGCGCCGAAGACAACTACGTCGACCTGGCCGGTGCGCATGAGGTGGCCGGCGGCGTTGTCGGCGATGAGATGCATGGGCACTTCGGCGCGCATCAACTCCCAGGCGGTCAGTCGGCTGCCCTGCAGGCGGGGCCGGGTCTCGTCGACCCAGACATGGATATTTTTGCCCTGTTCCTGGCAGGCGTAGATGACGCCGAGGGCGGTGCCGAAGTCGACGGTTGCCAGGGAACCGGTGTTGCAGTGGTGGAGAAGGTTGGCTCCGTCGGGTACGACTGCGGCGCCGTTGAAGCCCATGCGCCGGTTGATCCTGACGTCTTCATCGGCGAGGGCCTCGGCTTCGGCGAGCAAGCCATCGCTCAACTCACGGGTGGTACTTCCAACTGATTCTGTTTCTCCGGCTAGCTGTTCGGCCAGGGTAAGGAGTCTGCGGGTCGCCCAGCTCAGGTTGACGGCGGTGGGTCTGGCGGCGTCGAGCGTTTCCTTGGCATGGCGCAGGTCGTTTAGCAGGGCGGGCGTGTCGGCGGCGTCGCTGAGGTGGGCGGCCAGGGCCATGCCGTAGGCGGCGGTGGCGCCGATGGCGGGCGCGCCTCTTACGTACATATCACTTATACTACGAGCGACCTCGGCGACTGAAGCAAACTCGGCGATCACTTCCTCACCGGGCAGCAGCCGCTGGTCGATCATCTTCACTTTTCCGTCCTGCCAGTAGACGGTGCGCATATAAGGCATTCCCTTCGCCAAAATGAAACCCCTCCGGGTCGATCCAGAGGGGTCGGTGCAGGCAGGGAAGTCTCATCTATCGAGCCGCATCTGGCTCGTCGGAATTGGCACCTTCAGAGGAAACCCAGCGGAACTGAGCGGAGATGGCAGCCGATGTACAGGGACTGATGTGCGATCAATGGTCCGTTCGGGCTGACGCGCCATCTACCGGTCAGCAACCGAGAACCGGGACTCCGGCAGGTTGCCGGGGGATCATCGGGCCGGTCCCTCCCCCCACTCTGGATAAGAGAAGTCAGTTTCTAAGGTGCTTCTGGAGACAGATTAGCATAGGGCGGACGTGCGTGTCAAGAGGTGAACCGGCGTCTGGCAGGGCCATCGTACCCGACTCTGGAGATCTGGGTAGCCATCGAAGGGCATCGAGTTGGGTCTATTTTTCCCAATGCGAGGAACCACCCGAGGCTCAGGAGCTTTGACATTTTGGTAAGGCCGCTCAGAATTCGGCAAGAACGGCAAGGCGGCAGGCCTGATAAGGGCCTTTGCCGCTGACGTGATGTGAACAACGGAATACATCGATCCGCGAAATCACGCGAAGGGCCGGGAAGAACACCACAAAACACCAGAGGAGTAACAGAATTTCAATGTGAAACTGCACGGTCTATCGCGGAAAAGCACTTTGCTCCCGCGATTTGCCTTTGTGACGAGCGCCATCGGGCCCCAGTCACTACTCGAAAAATGCTCCGGTGTTCAGGTCGCGTTGTGTCTACAAATGTCGCGTCATGTCTACCTATGTCTACGTATGTCGCGCCTAAAAAAAAATTATGGGCGATTCCTTTGACGTTCGGAATTGTTCCTCGCCGTCTCTGATGGTAAACGCTGACGGTCCTTTCGGGGCGCGCACTGGCGTTGTCGCTACATACAGTCTTTTGGAATCAGATGGTTCAGGCAGCATTCCTTTCTTTCAGGTCTCTTTCGGGTGGAACTAAGGGATTCGCCACATATTATAACATGCTTTCGGGAGTGAATTCCCAGAATTGGTCACTTTTGCTGCCAGAAAGTCCGTTACAATTGTAGGGACGAGGTTGGGGCGAGGGGCGAATCTGGTGGTGGCACAGGAGCATAGGTTTTGGGGCTGGAACAGCTTGGCGGGAGAAGATGCCGGCAGTGGCTGGAAATGTTTTTGGGCTCTTGTAGAGGCTCAGGGCAGGCGCCCGGCCAAGACTTACAGGGTGTCAGTTGAATGGGGTGTGCTTGAGGGCAGGCACAAGGCCTGCCCCTACGGGGTCGGATGATCAGGGGTGCGCGAGTGCGGGCACAAGGCCTGCCCTTGCGGGAGCGGGTAGGAGGAATACTGCTGGCTGGAAATGTTGGTGGGGAAGAATGAACAAGGTGGCGAGCCAAGGGGGGCGTTGCGGGGGGACTCCCCCCGCACAATGGAGGCCGCTTGCGGCCGACCGCCCAAATGCGCGGAGGGCGTGCAGAGGAGAGGAGGGTGATGGAGACCGAATCGTCTGCCGGAGATTGGGACGGACCGCGGCCTGATTGTGACGAGAGGAATATGGGCGTTCTCCACAATACGGGGATGCGCCGGTGGCCTTCAGTTTCATTCGTGCGCGCGGCCCGCGCTGGGGGGCGACAAGCGGGAAACCGCTTGGTCCGGGCATCGTCGGGAGGTTCCGTCTTTGTTCCCTGAGTCATTGCTCTGGGGACTGTGACAGGTACGCGGCAACTAAATGCAATTGTGTGCGTAATTCATTTCGTAGGGCAAGACAGGGTTGAGGGTGAGCCCGTTTAATTTGTCGGGCGGGAGCTTGCGTTGGTAGGCTGGCAAGCAGGCTGGAAAAAACTCGGTGAAGTGGGTAGCATGAGGGGGCGTTGCGGGAGAAACGGAACTACTGTGGTATTTTTTCGGCAGTTATTGGTGAGCGGACTGTGGAAAGTTGGCGGTAGGTCGTTAGCTGGCGGCTAAAATGAGTGCTGGACGCAGGGGCTTTCCTGCGGTTCGAACTGTGACTTTAATTCCTGGAATTTGCTATGACTGAAACGGTGCTGTCGGCACGGGATCTGTGTAAGCGGTATGGCGGCTATGTGGCTGTCGATGACCTGTCGTTCGAGGTGCGGCGGGGCGATGTTTTCGGTCTGCTTGGACCGAACGGGGCCGGGAAGACGAGTACGATTCGTATTCTGATGGATATCTTCAAGGCGGACTCGGGCGAGGTTGCGCTGCTGGGGGGAAAGCCAGGGGAGGGTCGTGAGCGTGTTGGTTATCTGCCGGAGGAGCGGGGGTTGTACCGGGACCAGAAAGTGTTGGAGGTGCTGGTGTATCTGGGTCGGCTTAAGGGGGTTGACGGCGGGACGGCGAAGGAAAGAGCGCTGGCGCTGTTGGAGAGAGTCGAGCTGGAGGAGTGGGGCAACAAGCGGGTAAAGGAGTTGAGCAGGGGGATGCAGCAAAAGGTGCAGTTTGTGGCGTGTCTGATTCACGACCCGGAACTGCTGATTCTGGACGAGCCTTTTCAAGGGCTGGACCCGGTCAACGTTGAATTGATCAAAGGGCTGATGCGGTCGCTGGTGGGTGAGGGGAAGACGATCGTGTTGAGCGCACATCAGATGAACCTGGTGGAGGAGCTGTGTGACAGGATTTTGCTTATTGACGAAGGGCGGGCGCTGCTGTACGGCTCTCTGAAGGAGATCAAACGGGAGTTTGCGCCGAACTCGGTGCGTGTGCGGGCTGGGGCGCTGCCGGCGGACCTTCCCGGCGTGGCAACGTGCGAGCGACAGGGGGAAGTCAGCCTCCTCACGCTGGATGGGATCGGGGCGCAGGAGTTGCTGGCGGAGCTTGTGGCGCGCAAGGTTGAAGTGGAGAGCTTCGAACGGGCTACTGTCCCTCTGAATGACATTTTCGTGGCGATGGTCAAGGGGAAGGCCGGATCGGGGTAGGTTAAATATTGGGCTTGGAGATCAATTGAAGAAGGTTCTCATTATTGCACGTCATGAATACTGGGTGAATGTTCGGCGGCCGGACTTTATCATCTTTACGTCGCTGGTGCCGCTGCTGGGAATCGTCGCGCTTGTCGTCAGTCTATTTTTCGGGCGTCAGGCCGGTGGCGCCCTGGTGCGCATGTTTGACAGCGACCCGAAACAGACGGCGGTCGTGGACCGGTCGGGAAGGTTCACACCGATTTTGGCGAGGTTTGAGGAGGAGTACGTATCTTACAGCGACGAGGCCGAGGCCCGGAAGGCGCTGGAGAACGAAGAGGTGCAGAGGGTCGTTGTGGTGCCTTCGTCCTATCCGGAGGATGGGGATGTAAGCGTGGTGACGGCAGGCAGCAGGTTTTCCCCGGCCGCGACGGGCAGGCTACGGACGTTCTTCATCTCGCACCTGGCCGAGGAGATTGGCGACGAGACTCTTCGGGCGCGCATGATCGACCCTTACGATGCGCAGGTAGAGTACACCAGCGAAGGGGAGCAGGCTTCCGGCGGCGTAGCAAGTGAGATTCTGGGGTTCCTGGTGCCATTCTTTTTCGGCATCTTGCTGGCCGTTACGATCTTTGTTTCGTCCGGCTACCTTGTGCGCAGTGTGGCCGAGGAGAAGTCGAGCCGGGTGATAGAGATAGTGCTTTCGTCGGTTACGCCTCAGCAGCTGTTGGCCGGCAAGGTCATCGGCCTGGGCGCGCTTGGACTGACGCAGATCCTCGTTTGGATCGCTTCGGCGACGGGCCTCGGAGGCGGGCTGGTTGTGCTGGCGGGGATACTGTTGCCGCTGCTGTTGCGGGTTGAGGTATTCGTGTTGGCGTTGGTCTTCTACATACTAGGATTTGGCGTTTACGCCGTATTGATCGGGGCAATCGGGACTTTGGGGTCCAGCTTTCAGGAGAGCCAGCAGATCACGGGGATTTTCATATTCATTGCCGCCGTGCCGATGATGTTGACAGGCGTGATCATGACGAATCCCGATGCGATGGTTGTGCGCGTACTGTCCTGGGTTCCACTAACTGCGCCGACCACGATGATGCTGCGGTTGCCTCTCACTGCGGTGCCCTGGACCGATGTTGCGATCAGCATTACGCTGCTGGCGGCGACGATCCCGCTGGTGGTGTGGGTGGGGGCGAAGGTGTTCCGGCTGGGGATGCTGATGTACGGAAAGCGTCCTGGGATCCTCGAGATAGTGCGCCTGTTGAGGCAGGCGTAGGGCGTGTCAAGCAGAGGCGGCACCCCTCTGTAGAGCGCGGACGAGTGAATCGAGGTGGGCGGGCGTGTTGTAGGCCTGGACGGAGATGCGGACACCGGGTTGGCCGCCATGTTGACCGACGGGAATAATGATGCGGTCTTCCTCCCAGAGCCGCTGGTAGGATTCGACCTTGCCGGGAAGGAGGACGACCCGCATCTGCGCCCACATTGACGGGGGGCTGATGGGGGGCAGGCCTGACATTGCGAGAATGCGCTGCTCGGTCTCCTGCAGGAGCCGGTGGCAGGCCTGACGCACCTGGGGCCAGTCGTTCTGCTGCTGGAAGTCGATGGCGGCGGGCACGCTCAGGTAGGCGGCTGGGTCGATCGTCCCGACGGATGTGAAGTAGTCCTGGAATTGGGAGTCGCCGGGCACGTCTTTATCCCAGCCGTGGCTGACGACGAGGGGTTCGAGCAGGTGCTGGCGGTCCGGCCTGGCGTGGAGGAAGCCCGCGCCGCGGGCGCTGCTGAGCCATTTGTGGCAGTTGCCTCCGTAGAAATCCGCACAGATTTCTTCCATATTCAAGTCCAACTGACCGGGAGCGTGGGCACCGTCGATGACGGTGATGATTCCGGCTGCCCTGGCCCGGCGGCAGATCTCGGCGACGGGCAGAATCAACGCGCTGGGTGAGGTGATGTGGCTCAGCGATATGACTTTGGTGCGCTTGTCGACGCCGGACCAGATCTGTTCGGCGACGGCGGCGGGGTCGGTGACTGGAACGGTGATCTGCTGATTGACGAGCTTAGCCCCTTTCTTTTGGCAGCTGAAGCGCCAGGCGCGGTTGATGGCGCCGTATTCGTGGTCGGTTGTCAGGACTACATCGCCAGGCTGCAGGTCCAGTGAGCGGGTGACGATGTTGAGGGCATAGGTTACGTTGGGGACGAAGGTCAGGTCGTCAGGCGCGGCGTTTATGAAGGCGCCCAGTTTCTCACGGGATTGTGCGAGCAGGCCGGAGAGACGCCTACCGAGGAAGATGACGGGGTTTGCTTCGAGCTCTCTTTGCCAGTGTTGGTAGGTTTCGAAGACGGGACGGGGGACTGCGCCGAAGCTGCCGTGGTTGAGGAAGACGATGTCGGGGTCGAGCAGGTATTGGCTGGCGAGGTGGGGGAGGGGTAGGGAAAGGGTCATTTGGGGCCTCTTGCCGGGCTAAGTTACGGCTCGCCGGTGTATGGTAGGGAATGGAAAGAACTGACTGGTCGACGACAGACATCATTGTTCCACGAAGTGCCGCGGAGGCCAACCACTTCTGATCCGCGAAGGGCCGCGAAAGGCCGCGAAGAACACCTTTTTGTCCACGGAGGGCCACGGAGGGCCACGGAGAACACCTTTTTTAATCCGGACAGGGACGCGAAGGGTCGCGAAGAACACCTTTTTGTCCAAGGAGGGCCATGCAGAACACCTCTTTTGATCCGCGAAGGGACGCGATGGGTCGCTAAGAACACCTTTTTGTCCATGGAGGGCCACGGAGAGCCACGGAGAACACCATGCTTGATTCGCGAAGGGACGCTAAGAACAACCTTATTGTCCAAGGAGGGTCTTTGATGCTTCCGACTCTTGATGCTTGAGGGATCGCGATGTGAGTTGTTGGTTTTCGGTTGGTGGGATGGTCCAGGGTTGAGACTGTGATTGGTGAAGCGGTCCGATGATGGATAGAGTTGTACTTAGTTGGCGTCCAGACGATTGGCAGTGCTCGAGGGTACAAGATGTCTAGTCCCAGGAGTTGGTTAGGGCAGTTCGCAGTTTTTCGGCGTAGGGCTGGCGCTGGGCGGGGGTTGTAAGGAATCGTTCGGCGGTGCGGATATACAGGTCGTCGCCGGTGTACCGGGGGAAGATATGCTGGTGGAAATGCCAGACTTCCTGGTTGCCGGCGGGTTCGTTGTGCTGGCGGGTTGAGACGCCGTCGCAGTTGTAGGCGGTCTTCATGGCCAGGGCAATGCGGCGGCTGACCTGAAAGATTTCGTTACCATATTCGTCCGGCAGGTCGTAGATGTTCTCGTAGTGATCCCAAGGGATGAGGATTACGTGGCCCGGGTTGCGGGGCCACCAGTGGGAGGAGACGAAGGCGACGACCAAGTTGGTGCGCAGAACTATGTCCTGGGCGACGGTGTAAATCGATTCTTCCTCCTGTGCGGATGCAACTCTGCAGAACGGGCAAGGGTAGTTCGGGGGCTGGTGGTTGTACATTTCAGTTCCTTTACAGTTGGTTCAGGCCGTCGTCGATGATTGGCGCCAGTTCGCTCATTTGGGTGAGGGCGGCGGCAATCTGCTTGCCGAATCCGGTCTTGGTAAAACGAACCGGAAGGCTCAATCTCTCGGTGAGGTTTGTGCGTGAGAAGCGAATCCCGTCTGTCTCCCAGCTATTCACCACGTCCTCCATTCGCTCGACGGTGAGGACGTTGAATCGTTCGCGGTCAAACAGGTTCTTGTGACAGACGTGCAGGTCGATGGAAAGTGATTTGGCGTCCAGGTTTTCCTGCGTCAGGCCGAATTCGAAGTGGATGCCGTCGAGCCCGTAGTTGTACCAGTTGCCTTTGGCCACCTGCATGTAGATGCCGGCGTGGTAGGGGCCAATGAAGGATGACCAGCCTCCGGTCTGGTACCAGTCCATGTTGCTCAATTGGCGCAGAACTTTCATGCACTGGGGATGCTGGTCGATGAACAGTTGCCAGGTTGGGGAAGTTGCGGACATGCGTTTTCCTCCGACTCTTTGAAGGTTTAATCGTGCGCGTGTGAACGGAGTAGGTCAAGGTTGACCGTTTTACGTTTAGTCAGTCCTGAAATTGCTCGAAAGTCTCTCCCGTCAATTCAACCGAGAGTCTCCACAGTTCCTGCGCTGCTTCCAGATCATATGCGGTGCCTTTAGCCAGATGTTTCTTCGGATACCCTCGCATCTGCATCCAGCCGTCCGGTCCGATGTAGTCGCCTCCGTTCACATCAGGTGCGGTTGCGGCGTACAGCTGCGGCAAGGCGCCCTGTTCGGCACTCTGGGAGAGAGTTGCGTTCAGGATGCGCATGATGACCAGCTCGATGGCCGATCCTTTCTCTCTGGCTGCGGCGTACTGCAGATTGGTCGCGGCAAAACCGGGATGGGCGGAAACGCAGATCGTGTCGGCCTTGATGCTCTCCAGGCGGCGCTGGAGTTCAAGAGTGAAGAGGAGATTGGCGAGTTTGCTCTGGGCGTAGGCACCAAACGGGCTGTATTTCTGACGGCCGTGGAGGTCGCTGAAGTTCAAGCGTCCGCTGCGATGGGCCATGCTGCTGACGTTTACGATGCGGCTGCCGGGGGTGTTCAATAGGAGGGACAGCAACGCACCGGTCAAGGCAAAGTGGCCGAGGTGGTTCACACCGAATTGCCGTTCAAGTCCATTGGCGGTCTCCTGGCGGGGCATCGCCATTACGCCGGCGTTGTTTACGAGGAGATCGAGGCGGCCCAAGTCGGAAAGAAGGTTTTCGGCGCAGCGGCGTACGGAGTCCAGGTCGGCCAGGTCGAGGGCGGTGACTTCCAGCTGTGCAGTGGGGAGAGCCTGCAGGATCTCCGCTCTGGCCTGGTCGCCGCGTTGGGCGGAGCGACTGGCGAGGAGAACGCGTGCGCCGCTTGCGGCCAACATGCGGCAGGTGTGGAAGCCAAGGCCGCTGTTGCCTCCGGTCACGAGTGCAACGCGGCCGGTTTGGTCGGGAAGGTTTGCGCTGGTCCAGTTTGGTGTCATGGTCAGATATTGGGCCGGGACTGTGAATGCAGGAGAAAGGGAATAGCCTGGGGCACCTCGTTTACGGTTTGGGACGCGGGCGGTTTGCTCTCCCAGAATGCTTGATTGTTGCGCGAGACAGATTTATCTTAATCGGCGAATGTGAAGGGGTCAATTCGACCGACATGTATTGCGCAGGTTCTTGCAGTTGGACAGCCCTGAATAGCTTCCTTGAGAAAGGCAACTATGGTAAATTGTAGCGGCTGTGAGGAACGGAGATGCAACCGGGTTCGGCCTCCGTTGGCAGAATGCGCTTTGCGATTTCTTGACGTGGAAGCGGGAGAAGGTAGGGGTGCTAGTTCGTGAGGCCAAGCTGACGGCGAAAGAGTGGGTGCGTCGCGAAGGAAGCAGGTTGCCAGGCATGATGGGCGCCTTTCTCGCCGGTTCGGTTACAACTTTACCTGATAGTTTGCCGCTTCCCGCGAGTTCCGACGTGGATATCACGGTGGTGCTGGCGGACCCTCCGGCGAGGAAGCTGGGCAAGTTCAGATACGGGGACGCCTTGCTGGAGGTGTCGTTTGATTCGCCAACGAGGTATTCGTCAGTCGAAACTGTACTCGGGGATCCTCATCTTGCTGGCGGTATCAAGGCGATGCAGATTCTTGCGGATCCCACGGGGGGCTTGGGTCGGTTGCAGAGCGAGGTAGTCGGCGAGTATGCCTGCCGGCGGTGGGTCCGGGAACGGTGTAGGGCGGCGATTGACATAGCGGTGGGGCGGCTTCAACCTGGGGACGAGTCGGCGCCGCTGCATGATCGCGTTACGGCGTGGCTATTCGGGACCAGCCTGACCGCCCTTGTGCCGCTGCTGGCGGGACTGCGGGCGCCGACTGTCAGGCGCAGGTACGCTGAGGTCCGGAAGCTTATGTGTGAAAGCGGCAGTCTTGACTTTCACGAGGAACTGCTGGCGCTCCTCGGATGCGCTGAGTGGAGTCGGAGGCAGGCTGAGTGGCATTTGGACCAGGTCGCGGAGGCGTTTGAAGGCGCCAAATGCTTGCCGAAGGGTGATTTTCAGTTTGCGGGGGACATCAGCGACGCGGCCCGGCCGGTCGCGATCGATGGCAGCCGTGAGTTGATCGAACAAGGACTGCATCGCGAGGCCATATTCTGGATAGTTGCGACGTATTCACGCTGTCAGTGGATCTTTCATTATAATGCTTCCAAATGTGAGGGAGACCTCTACCTACAGGGTTACTTGTCAATGCTAGACGACCTCGGAATCAGGTCTAACGCAGATTTGGAGGCACGCTGCAAGCAAGTCCTGGCTTTTTTGCCACGAGTCACTGAGATGGCTGATGCAGTGATGGATGCCACTCCCGGAATCAGGGAAGAGATACTTAACGCAGGTATACAATTGACGGCGCCCATGAAGGGGAGGACAATCGCTGATGACATTACGAAACTGGTCTGAAAACATTCGATTCGAATCTGCTTCAGTTCACGCGCCCCGGTCTGTGGAGGCTTTGCAGGAGATAGTCCGTGCGAGCCGCAAGGTGCGTGTGTTGGGGGCACGCCATTCCTTCAATGACGCGGCTGCGATCGATGGCCAGGTCGACGTTGACGGGACACAGGAAGTTACCGGGGACGCTTCGTGGGCCTATATTTCGCTAGAGAATCTGGACGCGCCGGTTGAGTTTGACCACGAGCGCGGGACGGTTACATGCAGCGGCGGGATCACGTACGGGGCGCTGTGTACGCGGATGCATGCGGAAGGGGTTGCTTTGCACAATACGGCTTCGCTGCCTCATATTACGGTGGCAGGCGCTTGTGCGACGGCTACACACGGTTCGGGCGACGGGAACGGCAATTTGGCGACGGCGGTTGTGGGCCTGGAGATGGTGACGGCTGACGGTGAGCTGAAAAGGGTGACGCTCGCAGAGGACGGGGAGACTTTCGAGGGCTCGGTGGTGGGGCTGGGGGGCCTCGGGGTTGTGACTCGCATGACCCTGGCGATGCAACCGGCCTACGCAATGCAGCAGTATGTTTACGAAGATCTGCCTTCGACCGCGCTGTACGACAATTTCTATGAGATCATGTCAGGCGCCTACAGTGTGAGTCTTTTCCCGGACTGGCAAGGGGACAAGGTCAACCAGGTCTGGTTCAAGCACCGTACCGGGCCTTGGAAGGGGGCGGATAGCGGAAGGGCAGCGGGGCCGGAACAGGTTGATCTCGGGCTTCCGTCAGAACTTTACGGGGCGAAGGCAGCGCCTACCGATTTGCATCCTGTGCCAAATTTATCGACAGAAGGGTTAACCGTTCAGATGGGTGTACCGGGGGCGTGGCACGACCGGCTGCACCACTTTCAGATTGACAGCACGCCGGCCAGCGGCGACGAGCTGCAGACCGAGTACTTCGTGCCGCGGGCTCATGCGGTCCCCGCATTGCAGGCGGTGGAGGGCTTACGAGACAGGTTCAGGCCGATGCTCTGGATTTCAGAGGTTCGCTCGGTCGCGGCCGACCGGCTGTGGTTGAGCCAGAGCTATGGTACGCCGACGATTGGGATTCACTTTTCCTGGAGAAAGAACTGGGCGGCCGTGCGCGAGGTGATGCCGGTGGTGGAGGAGGCACTGGCCCCGTACGAGGTGCGTCCGCACTGGGGCAAGCTGTTCTCGATATCGCCAGAGAAGGTGCAGTCGGCCTACCCGAAGATGGAGGCGTTCAAGGCGTTGCTCATATCAACAGATCCCGACGGCAAGTTTCGCAATGGGTATCTGGACCGGTTTGTGTTTGGGTAGGCGTGCAAGAGCAGAGTGTGAACTGCAGCCGGGCGGTGAGGCGCTTCAGGGACTCTTGAGGAAGCGGGGCGCGACGAGGAAACGCAGTTCGCAACTGCCCCAATTGAGCTGCCGCCAGCGGGCAATGTCCACCTCAAAATGGGCCATTCCGGCGGTTGGGAAGCGCAGGTTCATGCGGCCGTTCGTACCTGAACACAGGCCAGCTACCAGATGGGCTACGCCGGGATTGTGGCCTATCAAGAGGACGTGGTTGGCGCTGTCGTGGGTCTCCCGCAGGATGTTCAAAAGTGTGTAGGGGGCGGCAGAGTAGATGCCGTCGTTCCAGCCGAAGTTGCGAGAGTAGCCAATCAGTTCGGCGACTCTTTCGGCTGTTTGGCGCGTTCGCAGGGAAGGAGAGGAAAGGATCCAGTCCGGCTTTTCCTTGACTCCAGACAGAGTCTGGCAGACGCGCGGCAACTGCTTGAACCCGCTCTTTGCCAAGGGGCGGTCGATGTCCCCGCCCGAGATGCTTGACCTCTTTGCTTTGGCGTGACGCAGAACGGTCAGGTAGCGAGTTTGCATGGCTTCGACAACTCCACTGTCAAAGGCAATGGCACGAACGGGTGCCGCTGCGAGCGCAGGTTTATTTTAGTTGGAAGTGTTCGGGGAAGTCAAGGAGGCTAAAGATATGGGTGCAGTCCATTCTTGGGGTGAGAGTGGGCAAGCACAAAGCCTGCCCCTCCCGTGGTCACGGCGGACGGTTTCGCGGCACGACGTGGGTGGGCGACTGGTGGCATAGACAGTACGCCGGCGACGCGGCGCCAACGTGGCAAGGTGTAAGGGGGGCGTTGCGGGGGGAATCCCCCCGCACAAGGGAGGGCCGAAGGCCCGACCGCCCTACTGCAGTGGTCAGTGATCAGTGATCAGTGGTCAGTGGTCAGAAGGAACGGCACTTGCCCTGGCTGGGGACGCGAACTGGCTTTGGGTTGGTCGTTATCAGAGGCGTACGAAAGTTCGCCCCTATTTTGGACTGCGCCCAAAGATGTTCCTTCTTGGCCATCAGCACTATACGACTATTCCGGTATGTTTACTGTTCGTCAATTCCCTATTTGGGTGGGCGAAAAGGAGCCATAAATGGGAGACTGGAAACCGACGGTTGCTGTAGTTGGCGCCGGAGCAATGGGTTGTCTGTTTGGCGGGCTGCTGGCTGAGGGCGGCCTGGATGTGACACTGATTGACGTATGGCAGGAGCACGTCGACCGGATAAACGGGAACGGTCTGCAGATGGTCGGATATGGGGGCGATCGAAGTATCCCGGTGCGGGCGACGACCGATCCCAGCTGCCTGGAGCCGGTCGACGTTCTCTTTGTGCAGTGTAAGGCGCCGTACACCAAGGAGGCGGTTGGTCGGGTCCTTCATTTGCTGCGGGAGGACAGTGTCGCAATCAGCTTTCAGAACGGACTGGGCAATGAGGAGAATATTGGCGAAGTTACGGGCATGGAGCGCGTTCTCGGGGGCGTGACGGCGCAAGGCGCGGCGGTTGAAGGGCCCGGGGCGGTGCGAAATTTTGGAGATCTGCCCACACATATCGGAGAGATGGGCGGAGGCGTCAGCGAGAGGTCAAAGCGCATCGCGTCAGCGCTCGACAGGGCGGGCTTACAGACATCGGCTGTGGCGGACATACGCCAGGCGATCTGGAAGAAGCTGCTGGCCAATATTGCGATCAGCCCTACGTCTGCAATTGCCAATATGACGATCAAACAGGTGTTTGCCCTGCCCGAGTTGAAAGAGACGGCATTCGAGGCGCTGGATGAGGCGGTGGAGGTAGCGCGCGCCGAAGGCGTGGACCTGAATGTGGCGGAGACGCGGGAGGTGATCGATCAGATCGCGGGGCCGGAGGGAACGGGCGACAACAAATCGAGCCTTTGCGTGGACATTCTGAACCGGCGCCCTTGCGAGGTCGATGTGATCAACGGAGCGGTGGTGAAGCTTGGCCGCAAGCATGGTATTTCCACCCCTGTTAACAAGACGCTGGTTGCCGCGGTGAAGGCACTTGAGAGTCACTACCTGAGTTAGCGACAGATGAGAAACAAGGTAATAGACATAGAGGAGGCCGCCGCGAGGGTGCCCGACGGGGCAGCCGTGGGCATATTGGGCGGCGGAGGCGGACTCGTCGAGCCAGAGGCGCTGCTTGAGGCAATTGAAGAGCGTTTTCTGTCGACGGGGAGGCCGAATGGCCTGCGGGTCATTCACGCGCTTGGGCTGGGCGACAGGGACCGCCGCGGGCTCAACCGGCTGGCCTACGAGGGGTTGGTGAGCAAGGTTATCGGGGGCCATTGGATCTGGTCGCCGCGCATGCAGGCACTGGCACGAGAGGAGAAGATTGAGGCTTATGTCCTGCCTTCGGGCGTGACAACACAGCTGTTTCGGGAGATTGGCGCGGGTAGACCTGGGCTGATAACGCATGTTGGGCTGGGGACGTTTGTGGACCCAAGGCAGGACGGCGGGCGAATGAACAGGTCGGCGCGAGACACGCTGGTGGAGCTGATCGAGATAGAAGGGCGGACATTGCTCCGTTACAGGCAGTTTCCGGTTGATGTGGCTTTGCTGCGGGGGAGTTACGCGGACGCGGACGGCAATGTAAGCATGGAGGAAGAACCTGCCAATCTGGAGTCGTTTGTGCTGGCCCTTGCCGCTCACAACAGCGGCGGGACAGTAATTGTTCAGGTGCGAGGCCTTGTGGACAAGGGCCTGTTTCCGGCGCGCCAGGTGCGGATTCCCGGGGCGCTGGTGGATGCGGTGGTTGTGGTCCCAGGCCAGCAACAGTGCCACGCCTTCTTCTACGATCCAGCGATTTCCGGCCAGAGGCAAGGGGAAGCGTTGGCAGAGGAGGCTCGAGGCGACTGCATAGCTGAAAGCGAGGTCTCAGGACCCAGAGCGGTGATTGCTCATCGAGCCGCGAGGGAGCTGTACGACAATGCTGTCATAAATTTTGGCTTCGGGATACCTGATGGCGTGGCGAAGCTGGTGGCGGCGCGCGGGGAAACGGACCGCTATTACCAGACGATTGAGCACGGCACATACGGCGGCGAGCTTTTGGACGGCGTGCTTTTTGGCTTTGCGCGCAACGCCAGCTGCATGATCGACTCGCCATCGCAGTTCGACCTGTACAGCGGGGGCGGCCTGGACATTGCCTTTCTCGGCTTTGGGGAAATGGACAGTGCTGGGAATGTTAATGTCTCGCGATTGGGCGGGACGACTGTTGGGCCGGGGGGATTCATGGACATTGCGCAGAACGCACGCAAGGTCGTTTTCTGCGGGACGCTTGAGGCGAAGGGTGTCGAGTACGAGGTTGACGGAGAGAGAATTGCGGTCAAGCGGTACGGTCAGATCAGAAAGATGGTACAGGAGGTCGATCAGATAACGTTCAGCGGCCTTCAGGCGGTGGAGAGCGGGCAGAAGGTGCTTTGCATTACAGAGAGGGCGGTTTTTGAACTGACGGAGGCGGGGATGTATCTTAGGGAGGTCGCGCCCGGTATCGATCTTAAGGCGGACGTTCTGGACCGGATGGAGTTCGAGCCGATTGTGCCGGATGAGGTGCGGCAGATGCCGTTTCTGGACGGGGGGTGAGATTCGGTCTCGATCTTCGGTTGCTGATCCGCGAATTGACGCGAAGGGTCGCGAAGAACACCGTTTGTCCACGAAGGGCCACGAAGAACAACTTTTGTCCACGGAGGGCCACGGAGAGCCACGGAGAACTGCAACGGCAAATCAATTGTCCACGGAGGGCCACGGAGGGTCACGGAGAACTGCAACGGCAGATCAATTGTCCACGGAGGGCCACGGAGAACCGCAACGGCAAATCAATTGTCCACGGAGGGCCACGGAGGGTCACGGAGAACTGCAACGGCAGATCAATTGTCCACGGAGGGCCACGGAGGGTCACGGAGAACTGCAACGGCAAATCAATTGTCCACGGAGGGCCACGGAGGGTCACGGAGAACTGCAACGGCAAATCAATTGTCCACGGAGGGCCACGGAGGGCCACGGAGAACTGCAACGGCAAATCAGTTGTCCATGAAGGGCCACGGAGGGCCACGGAGAACTGCAACGGCAAAATCATTTATCCACGAAGGGCCACGAAGAACGGCTTCTGTTGTTCGGGAAGAGTGCCCGTTGGCGATGACGGAGACGGCGGTCACTTGTGTGGCGCGAGAGACGGTCGGACTCTGGCCTCTAGTGATTTGTTGTTGCATCGTTTATTGGCAGGTTGCTCCAGTTTTGGCGAAGCCTAGCGATATATGGACGAGAGAAAACTATCAAACACACAGTTAGCAGATACCAAGGAATGATTGGGAGATGACCGAAATGTCCACACTGCCCCCGCCACCTAGTTTTGCCGACGTACTGGCGGCGCAAAAGGTGCTACGCGGCTACCTGGCCCCTACGCCGCTGCACAACTACCCTGTGCTGGACGCGGCCACGGGTGCTGAGGTCTGGGTAAAGCACGAGAACTACCTGCCTATCGGCGCGTTCAAGCTGCGCGGGGGCATCAACTTCATGGCAGGTTTGCCGGCTGAACAGAGGAAGAGGGGCGTTGTGACTGCGTCCACCGGCAATCATGGGCAGTCGGTGGCCTATGCGGCGCGGCTTTTCGGCGCGAAGGCGGTGATCTCGGTGCCGGAAAACGCCAATCCGGTGAAGCTGGAGGCGATGCGCGCCAACGGCGCGGACGTGCGGCTGAACGGGGCCGACTTCGAGCAGGCAAAGAAGCATGGTGAGCGGATTGCGAAGGAGGAAGGGCTGCAGTTTGTCTCCTCGGGGGATGAGCCGGCTCTAATCGCGGGTGTGGCGACGCACACGCTGGAGGTTCTGCAGGAAAGGCCGGATATCGACGCGTTGATTGTGCCGGTCGGCGGCGGAAGCGGGGCGTCGGGGGCCTCGATCGTCGCCAAGGGGGTCAATCCCAACATTCGGACGGTGGCGGTGTGCGCGGAGGCTTCGCCGGCGGCCTTTCTGGCGTGGCGGGACCGGGCTTGGCGGGAGGCGCCGAACCGGACGGCCGCTGAGGGGTTGGCGACGGGGGCTCCCTATATGCTGCCGCAGTCGATCCTGTGGGAGCTGCTGGACGATTTCCTCACCGTATCGGAGGAGGAGTTGTTTGCGGCGGTGCGCATGTACCTTGAGGCGGCTAAGACTCTAGCCGAGCCTGCGGGCGCCTCGCCGCTGGCCGCTCTGTTGAAGATGCGTGATGAGCTTGCCGGCAAACGGGTGGCGCTTATTCTGAGCGGGGGGAATATCTCGCCGCAACAATTGCGTGATGTATTGGAGTCGGGTGGTTGAGCGGCGGGTAAAATGGCCCGGGACTCTGCGGGCAATGACGGCTACTCGTCCGGGCCTAATTCACCGTCGTCGTAGGCTTGCAAGAGTTTGCGAAGTGCGGCCAGGTCCGCGTCTTCGATGAGATTGTGGAGTGCAGGGCTGTTCTCCAGCAGCGTCTGACCGAACTGGCTCTGCGCGAACATGCGCAGGTCTTCTTCTAGCGGGTCGGTGATGCGGTGATCGGAGACGATGCGTCCGTCGTGCATTCGCAGGACGCGTTGCGTTGCCTGTGCGACGCGGCGGTTGTGGGTGACGACCACGATGGATGTTCTCTGGCTACTGTTGAGGTCGGCGAGCAGGGCTAGAATCTCCTCGCTGCTCTGGCTGTCAAGGGCGCCACTGGGTTCATCGGCCAGAATCAACGCAGGGCTGTTTGCGAGCGACCGAGCAATCGCGACGCGTTGCCGCTGTCCGCCTGAGAGCTGCCCGGGCAGATGGTCGAGGCGGTCTCCGAGGCCGACGAGTTCCAGCAGGTGCGCGGCCCGGTTTCTGCGCTCTCTGCGGCTGTTGATATGGCCTTGCAAGGGCACTTCGACGTTCTCCTGCGCGGTCATCGTTGGCAGCAAGTTGTGCAGCTGGAAAACGAAGCCGACCGTCTTTGCGCGGAAGCGGTCCACATTTTTCAGTTCCGACAGATCCTCACCTGCAACCCAGACGGTCCCTTCGGTCGGTTGGTCGAGCGCGCCGAGCATGTTCAGCAGCGTGCTCTTGCCACAGCCGCTCGGCCCCATGACGGCTACGAACTCACCTGACTGCACTTCAACTGAGAGCCTGTCGAGGGCGCGTACGGCAGTTTCGCCGCTGCCGTAAATCTTTGTCAGGTTTTCGACGCGGACAATTGGTGGCTTCGTATCCGATTCTTCCATTGCCGCTGAGTGTGCGTCTGCTGTCACTTTTTCCGATTAACTACTGCTTCAGGCTGTAGGCCCCGCCAAGGGAATCCTATTGCGGCGAGACGAGGATATTCACGAATGCGGTCATACCCCAGCGCAGGTTCTCGTCCAATTGCGGGACATCGACGTGAACCGTGAAGTTGGTGCTGCCTCTGTCGCTTGTGCTCACCGGTGCGATGTGGGTGATCAGGCCGTCGAAGATCCGATCGGGCAGTGAGTCGAAGGTGACCTCGACCTTCTGGCCGCTCTGGAGTTGGACTACGTCGGTTTCGCGCAGGTCGGTTGTTTCTACGTGCATGCTGGCGGTATCGCCCAAGAGAACGAGCACCTGGCCTGCCGATACAAGCTCGCCGCTGCGAACGAGAAGTGCGCCTACCTGGCCGGAGAACGGGGCAACGATCTGGGACTGGGCAACAAGGGCCTGCGCGCCGGCAAGTTGCGCTTTTGCAGTGCCGATGCGGGCCATAGAGACGGCGATATCTTCGGGCGAGGCGCCTTCCTTAATTTTACGCAAATTGGCCTGCGCACTTGCGAGAGCGGCCTGGGCGGATTGGACGCCGGCTTCGGCCGCGGGTATCTGGCTTTCGGCCACTGATACGCGTGATTGCGCCTCCTGAATGCGAGACTTGGCGACGGCCAATTGCTGCTCGGCGGCCCCCTGGGTGGCGACGGCGTATTCGGCCTGGGCTGCTTTGAGGGACTTGGTCGACTGCTCCAACTGCAACGCTTCGAGAAGTGTGCTGCCGATAGTAGGATCGCCCCGGACCGCGTTGTAGGCGGCCTGGGCGTGGTTGAGGGCAGCCTGTGCGACTTCGACGCGGGCGGCAGCGGCAGCCCGTTCCGCCTCCGTGGGACCGGCGGCCAGCAGGTCGAACTGTTCACGGGCGATCTGAACTTCCACTTCGTAGAACTCGACAGTCTTTTGCGCTTCCAGCAGGCGGCCGGCTGCGAGCGAAACCTGGGCTTGCGCGGTGGCAACATTTGCTTCTGCGGCTGCGACTTCGGCATCGCTGGTGCCTGAGAGCAGTTTGGCCCGTGCGGCCTCGGCTTCGGTTACTGTCGCGGCGGCGATATCGACCTGGCTCATTGCAGCCGGGTTTTCGAGCTGCACGAGCAGATCTCCTTCTTCGACCCAGTCTCCTTCGTTGACGAGAAGGGTCTGGACTATTCCTCCCTGCAAGGGCGAGAGATTGGCCCAGACGGTGGGGAGCAGCTTGCCCGAGGCCCAGATAACGGAATCCAGTCCAGCGTCCAACACTTCCGGGGACCCATCAGCTGCATCTTCAGCGGCGGAATCGTCGGTCTGGGGAAGGAGAGTGGGGTCGACGTAGGTCACATAGGCCCAACCGGCCGCGGCCAGAATCACGACCAGTCCGAGGAGCATCCAAACTCGTTTCATCGTTTTCCTTACAGTTCAACCAGGCATCGGCCGGGTTCTGTGAACCGACCAGTGCAATGGAATCACTCATAGCGCAGCGCTTCGACGGGCTGCAGCTTGCTTGCACGCCAAGCAGGGAAGTAGCCGCCCACGAGGCCGAGAATGACAGCCAGGCTTACGGCAGTTACAAAGGTTGCCGGTTCCCAGGTTGGACGCAACATGGCTCCGCCGGCAATGGGAATCCTGGAAAGGCCGCCGAGCAAGAGGACGGCGCCGACGCTGCCAAGCAGGGCCGAGAGCAGGCACAAGAGCAGGCTTTCCTGCATGATCTGTGACAGGATGCGCTTTCCGGGCCAGCCCAGGGCCCGCAAGGTGCCGATTTCGCGTGTGCGCTCGTAGATCGACATTATCATGGTATTGGCCACGACGATGCCGCCGACGATCAGGGCGAGCATGCCGATGGCGGCGGCCATCCCCTGCATGGAGGCGATGTCGTCGGTGTTTTGGGCAAATTCACTGCTGATGCTGGCTCTCACCTTGGGAAACCTAACGTTGATGGCGTCCTGAACCGGCACGGCCATGGCAGGGTCTTTGACGTCAACGAAAAGGAAACTGACGTTGCGGGGGCGATTGAGAATACGCTGCGACTCACGCAGGGCCAGGATACCTCCGCCTTCCTCCCAGGCGACGCCGGTCTCATAGATGCCGACGACTTTGTAACGCGTGTTGTACAGAGTCAGGGTGTCGTTGAGACCCAACTTGTAGGATTCTGCGGCGTTGCTGCCGATAATGATTTCGGACGGGCGTTGGAAACGGCGGCCGGCAACCAGTTTGTAGTGGTCCATGGCATCGCTGTTGGGATCCAGTCCGTGGAGGATGAAAAGAGGCAGTTCGGGCGTCAGCACAACACCGAGGACCATTGGACTGACTGAGTCGACCTGGGGCATGGCCTGAATCTGGCGCACGACGTGCTCGTCGATGCTGCTGAGCGACATGTCCGGGACGTCACGCTGCATAACGGTGATGTTGCCGGGGCTTCCGCTGCCGGCGAGGTTATTCATCTGGCCGATGATGCCGGCGGTCAGGCCGCCGAGCATTACCAGGGTGCCGACGCCAATTCCGATGCCGGCGGAGGCGAGGAGGGTGCGATTGCGGCGCCGCCACAGGTTGCGAAAGCTCTGGCTGCCAAGGCGACTCAGGCCACCGCCTTTGAAGTCGGATGCGGCGCCGCCTTCGTAGGAGAGGGCTTCAACCGGGCGCAAACCGGAAGCCCGCCAGGCCGGGTAGACACCGCCAACCAGGCCCAGAACCAGTGCGGTGACGAGGCCCTGGATAAGGATGGCAGGTGTATAGACGCCTACCAGCAGTACACCCATACCTGGGACTGTGCCGGCCAGCTCTGCCAGGCCGATCCCAAGGAGGACGCCGGTGAGTCCTCCCAGCGCGCTCAGCGTCAGTGATTCCCCGAGGATTATCCAGAGGACGCGCCAGCGACTCCAACCCAGGGCGCGGAGCGTGCCGATTTCGCGGGTGCGTTCGAGAACGCTCATAACCATGGAGTTCATCATGCCGAGGCCGCCGATGAAGATTGCTATGGCGGCGATGCCCCAGGCGAAGCCTTGCAGCATTTGATCGTACTGCTGGTTGGTCTCGCGTTCGCTGGTCTTGCTTATCTTCAGTTCCAGATCCAGCGATTCGATGCGATGGATGGTGGCATCGGCGTCGTCGCCGCGGCGCAGACCGATCTCGTAGAGGCTGACCTTGCGTTCAAACTGGGCCGCGTTCTGGGCATCTTCGAGAGTGAGGACGCCGCCGGACTCTTCTATGCCCTGGCCGGTCTCGTAGATGCCGACGACACGGTACGGGGTACCGTGAATGCGGATATTGTCGCCGACATCGATGTCTACGGATTCAATGGCGCGGCGGCCGATCGCGATCTGACCGGGGCCGCTCACCGGCTTGCCCTCCACGATACGGTAGTGGTCCATGGCGGTGCTGCCGATCTCGTAACCGAAGAGGAGGAAGAAGGGCAGCTCGGGTGTAGTGACCCATGTGTAGACCCCTGGCTCTACCCGTTCCACGCCGGATACGGCTTGCAAGCGCTCGCCGATGGTATCGTCGAGGCTGCTGAAGGCGGGGTCGATCGCCTCGGCCTGGGTTATCAACAGGTCGTTGCTGCTGCCACCGACAACGACGGCGAAGTTGGAGGAGATCCCCTTGGCGATGGCGCCCAGCGCCACGACCGCTGCGACACCAATGGCGATACCGAGGAGGGTAAGGCCACTTCTCACCGGCCGTCGCGTCAGGTTTCTGAATATCATGGGAGCTAAATTTGCCGGCGCCGTGTCGACGATCGACCGTCAGAAGTCGAAAGCGGGACTATGAAGCGAGTTGGGCAGATATTCGCTTCTGTCGGGTTTCGCTTTTGACTGGTGGAAATCACGGTGTTGCCGGTCCTAGCGAAAGGGTACGGTTCGACCACGATCTTCTCATTTCGTGCGGGATGTCGACTGACGACACTATGCCAGAATCCTGACAGTTTGCTTACTCGGCTGACGCGGGCACAACCTGAAGGAGGGCGGCCATGTCAGCTGCCAAAGCATGTTCCTCACCGGCTACTTCCACGAGCACGGGACCGTCGAAGGGGGCTTGTTCGCGGAGGAAAACTTCCGCGTTGAGATGCAGTCCCAACTCTCCCAGATAGGTGAGGCGTTCCTTTTCCTGGCTAAGAACGCGGACGAGACGGTAGGCGCGGCCGGCTTCGGACTGCGAAAGAGGGTGACCTGGTGTATGGCTGATCTCGCCATTCTTGGAGGGGATGGGGTCGCCGTGGGGGTCTACTTTGGGGTAGCCCAGAGAGGCGGCGATCGCATCTTCGAGCGCTTCGCTCAGTACGTGTTCGAGGCGTTCGGCTTCTTCGTGCACGCTGTCCCAGGGGATGTCCAGGGTCTTGTGCAGGAAGAGCTCCAGCAGGCGGTGGTGGCGCAGAATCTCAAGGGCGACGCGGCGGCCGGTGGGTGTCAGCGCCACAGCCTGGTGGGGGCGGTAAATGACGAGGTCCATCTGGGCGAGCTTCTTGACCATGTTGGTGGCGGAGGCGGGGGTGAAGCCGATGTACTCAGACAGGGCGGAATTGGTGACCTGTTCGCCGCGCGTTTCCAGGATATAGATGGCTTTCAGGTAATCTTCGTGGTTGGAAGAGAGCGGGCTGCTGATCTCGGAGGCGTAGTTTTTAGTCATGGCTAAATGGTAACTGCGAAATGGGCGATTGTCAAGTCTTTTGGTTGGGGGTGGTTGTGTGTGTGGGGAAGTGAGGTGAAGCGTCGGAGATGTCTGGGGTAACTCACGAGGCTGCGAAGGGCCACGGAGAACATCTTTATGATCTGCGAAGTTACGGGAAGGGGCGTGAAGGACACCTTTTTTGTCCACGGAGGGCCACGGAGGGCGAGGGAGAACATCTTTATGATCTGCGAAGTTACGCGAAGAGGCGCGAAGAACACCTTTTTTGTCCACGGAGGGCCACGGAGGGCCACGGAGAACATCTTTATGATCTGCGAAGTTACGCGAAGGGGCGCGAAGGACACCTTTTTTGTCCACGGAGGGCCACGGAGGGCCACGGAGAACATCTTTATGATCTGCGAAGTTACGGGAAGGGGCGTGAAGGACACCTTTTTTGTCCACGGAGGGCCACGGAGGGCGAGGGAGAACATCTTTATGATCTGCGAAGTTACGCGAAGAGGCGCGAAGAACACCTTTTTTGTCCACGGAGGGCCACGGAGGGCCACGGAGAACATCTTTATGATCTGCGAAGTTACGCGAAGGGGCGCGAAGGACACCTTTTTTGTCCACGGAGGGCCACGGAGGGCCACGGAGAACATCTTTATGATCTGCGAAGTTACGGGAAGGGGCGTGAAGGACACCTTTTTTGTCCACGGAGGGCCACGGAGGGCCACGGAGGGCCACGAAGGGCCAGGGAGAACATCTTCCTGATCCGCGAAGATGCGCTAAGAGGCGCGAAGAATAACTTTTCTGTCCACGAAGGGCCAAGAAGGGCCTTGGAGAACATCTTTCTGATCCGCGAAGTTACGCGAAGGGGCGCGAAGAACATCTTTTTTACCATGGGCGGCCGCGAAGAATGGATTGCTCTTCCATTTCGGGTGGGAACCGAATGGAGTTGGCGAATGGTGGTTTTTTCCGGTCAGGCTATGGGATGTGCGGGGAATTCTTGTGGTTTCGGCAAATCGCTGTTGACGATGGGGAGCGTGTGGTCAGTGGTTGATAGGATAGGACAGGATTGGGGGTGGACGCTGTTGGCCAGACACAGTGCCGGGGAAGAGAAGAAGGGGTGGCTAGCGAGGGGGGGCGTTGCGGGGGGAATCCCCCCGCACAAGGGAGGGCCGAAGGCCCGACCGCCCAAATTGATCTCAACTGCTTGGGAGGTCAGGATAATATGCGTTGTTTGCCGCGTTTGCCCTTGACGGTTTGGTCGGAGAGTGGCCTAGATTTGGCCGAGGCTTTGCTGCGTCCAGTCCATCAGCGTTTGTTGTGTACCGTAGGTGCGGGCGGCGCTGGCAACGCCGTTCTGGAGGCGGGTTGCCGCGGTTTCGAGGGCGTCGAATGGGGCGGAAAGATCGCCATCCGGTTGGGTTGCGGCAGCGCCGTTTGACGGCCCCGGTTCCTCGCGCCGGTGATACAGGCCGTCGCCCTGCAGCGTCCAGGATTGGCGACGGTCTTCGAGACAGCAGTCGAGTATGCGCTGCAGCTGCTCCTGGAGGGCGGGGTCTTCGACGGGGACGATGGCTTCTACGCGGGCGGTGAGGTTGCGTGTCATCCAGTCGGCACTTCCGATGAAGTAGAGGGGTTCGCCATTGTTGACGAAGGAGTAGATGCGGTGGTGTTCGAGGAAACGGCCAATCACGCTGATGACTTCGATGTTTTCGCTGAGCCCTTCGATGCCGGGCTGAATGCGGCAGTTGCCCCGCACGATGAGGCGGATTGGTACGCCGGCCTGACTGGCGCGGTAGAGGGCGCGGACGACGACGGGGTCATCGAGTCCGTTCATCTTGGCGACGATGCCGGAGGGGCGGCCGGCAAGCGCGTTGGCGGCCTCGGTATCGATCAGTTCAACGAATCTGTCCTGCATGTTGACAGGCGCTACGAGCAGGCGGCGGAAGTGGCGCTGGCGGCTGTATCCGGTGAGGAAGTTGAAGAGGTCCATGAGGTCGGCGCCGACTTCGGGGCGGGCGGTGAGCAGGCCCAGGTCGGTGTATAGCCCGGCGGTCTTGGGGTTGTAGTTGCCGGTACCGATGTGTGCGTAGACCTGAATGCCTTCTTCTTCCTCGCGCACGACGAGTGTCGTTTTTGTGTGTGTTTTGAGACCGACGAGGCCGTAGGCGACGTGGACGCCGGCATCTTCCAGCGTTCTGGCCCATTCTATGTTACGCTCTTCATCGAAACGGGCCTTGAGCTCGACAAGGACGGCTACCTGCTTACCCCTTTCGGCCGCCTGTATCAGGGCGCGGCCGACTGGGGAATCGGCGCTTGTCCGGTAGAGTGTTTGCTTGATGGCGAGGACCTGGGGATCTCGTGCCGCGGCTTCGATGAATGCCTGTGTGCTGGTTGCGAAGCTGTGGTACGGGTGATGAACGAGAATATCGCCCTTGCGGATGATGGAGAATATATCGGCGGGTCGGGTCTGGCTGCCTACGCCGGAGAAGGCTGGATGGGTTTGCGGCGTCCAGGGCTGATTCTTGAGATGGGGCAGGTTGACATCGGTAAGCGGCAACAGGTCGGCGACGCCAAGCGGGCCTTCGTGGCGGTAGACGTCGGTGTGATGCAGCCCCATTTCCTGCATCAGGATGGTGCGAATATCTTCCGGCATAGATTCAGCCACTTCGAGGCGGACGATAGGGGCGAAGCGGCGTTCGCGCAGCTCTTCGCTAATCATTTCGAGTAGGTCGTCGGCTTCGTCCTCGCTGCGGGCGATGTCGGCGTTGCGGGTGACGCGGAAGGGGTAAGCGGCGATCAGATCCATGCCGGGAAACAGGAGCTCCAGGTTGTGCGTAATGACCTGTTCGAGAGGCACGAAATCAAGGGAGTCATTGACGGTTACCCAGCGGGCGCGGTTGGAGGGCACCTTGACGCGTGCAAAGCGGACCTCGCCGTTGACCGGGTCGCGCATTTCGACGGCAAGGCTCAGGCTGAGATTGCTGATGAAGGGGAAGGGATGGCCAGGATCGACTGCCAGCGGGGTCAGGATCGGGTAGATTTCGCGGCGGAAGAATTCGGCCAGCTCTGCCTGCTGATCTGATGGCAGCTCGTCGTAGGCGACGACGCGCATTCCCTCTTCTCGCAGCCCGGGGAGAATCTCGTTGAGGAGGGCATGGGTCTGGCATTGGACCATGGCGCGCACATGGCGAGCGATCAGACGAATCTGATGGTCGGGGGTCCAGCCGTGGAGTGTGAGGTTGGCGACACCGGCGGCCTGTTGTCGTTTCAGGCCTCCGACGCGTTTGCGGAAGAATTCGTCGAGATTGCTGCTGGTGATGGCGATGAATTTGAGCCGCTCGAGGAGCGGGTTGCGATTATCGAGCGCTTCGTAGAGAACGCGCCAGTTGAAGTCCAGCCAGCTGAGTTCGCGGTTGTAGACGGCGGGCGAATCGGTCAATTCGTCTATGGATAGATTGGTCAGAGGCGTGGAAGAGGGCGGGTAAGCGGAGACAGGCGGCATGGTCGTTTCGAAAGAAGGTTCCCCCTGCCAGTCGAAGTCCGCCCCGTTACCAATTCTTTCAGCGGCGTCGGTAATCAGCTGTTCGACGGAAGACGGGCTATCGGCTTCTTCGTCCAATCGATAGGTATAGCTGTTCATCAGCACCGCCTCCGAGAGTCCATCTAATGTGCCTTGGGCAACGCGTTGTGGGAAGATTGAAAGTATTCTAGGGAAAATCTGATAAAATGCAAAACCTATCTAAAGGTTGTTCGTTTCCGAAAGTGTAAAGAGGTTCCGGCTACCACTGGAAAATAAGAATGATTTCCGCCGCCCACCGAGTTGCATCAGTACGGTTTAAGGTATAACCGACAGAGGGCTCCTGGCCTTGAACCAGGCTGACTTCCAGCAGGATACCAGAGCCAGCCTTGATGACTAAGGAAGCGACAGTGAGAGTGGGAACTATGAGTTGGAGCGTATCCTGAAATGACTGAGAGCATATTTACCGTATTCCTGTTTGTGCCTCTGTTCCTGATCGTCCTTTTGGCGAATTTGGCGGACAAGCAGAGGCTGGCTGGTGGCTCAGGAAGGACGATCGCCGCGCTAACTTACGCCCTGCACCTGTTCATCTTTGGAACGATGGCAGCGGCCGGGGGGGGCCTACACGCGCTCGCGATCATTATCAGGACGAACGAGGAACTCAGGCAGACTCTTCTTGACTTTGCCACGAGCGGAGGAAGCGAAGTCGGGACGATCCTGCCTTTGCTGGAGAGGTTGGATGTGCTGGGCCTGGGCATCTGGTTGCCGGCGGTGGCAGCTCCGCTCTTTCTGCTGCCTCAGGTCCGAAGGCTGCTGGCGGGTCTGACCGGGATCGATGCACTGAGCAGCGTTCATGCGGTCGCGGCATCATTCGTCATGTTGGTGGTGATGAACCTGGCTGTGACGCTTGCGGTCGGGTTGGAAACGCTGGCGGACCTGTCAGAGGCATCTGAGACCGACGGTGGGTCCTTGTTAATTTCGCTGTGGGTGCAGCAGATTACGTTCGCGCTGTGGGCCGTTATTGGGGTGGGATGGTTGACCCGCCGGAGGTTGTTGCAGGCGCTGGAGAGGCTTGGACTGGTGGCGCCCCGACCAGTTGAAGTCGCAGTCGGCATAGGCACCGGCTTGATTTCAGTCGCCATCATACTGGCGCTGGAGATCGTCGCAGGAGCGGTGGGGTGGGGCCTGGATGAGGACGTTCAACGGTTGACGGAGGTGCTCATCGGGCCGCTGCTAGGGTCGATACCGGGTATTCTGACGCTGGGTCTGGCTGCGGGGATTGGTGAAGAAACGTTGTTTCGGGGGGCGCTGCAGCCGCGATTTGGCCTGTTAATCACCAGCCTTTTGTTCGCTCTGCTTCACAGCCAGTACGGCATCACACTTTCTACGCTTGCCGTATTTATCGTCGGGATGATACTGGGTCTGGTACGAAATCGGTACAACACGTCTACGTGCGTGATCGCGCACGCGTCGTACAACATCACTCTGGGCTTGATTGCCTACCTGTTCCCGCAGGTGTTCTGAGGGAAGATTCGAAGCGGCAGCGTGTAGTTCGGACCGGCACGGACGCCGGCGGGCCGTTTGTCCGAAGTTCAGGAATATGGTAATATAGGTTTCGTCCTACTTTAGCGGTTTACAAAACCGATTTAGTTGGCACTGGACCAGTACCAACCGGTCAGCCGGGCGAGGGCGCACATGGAAGAGTGGCGTCGCAACTTATATGTACTTTTCATGGTGCAGGTTCTCTCTGTAGCCGGCTTCAGCCTGGTCTACCCTTTCATGCCACTGTATGTGGAGGAACTGGGCGTATCCACGAGAGGGTCGGTCGCGTTCTGGTCGGGCCTGGTTTTTTCGGCGCAGGCGGTGACGATGATGGTGTCGTCCCCGATTTGGGGTTCGGTGGCGGATCGGTACGGCCGCAAGCCGATGCTAATTCGGGCGACGATAGGCGGCGCGGTGATGGTTGCAATGATGGGTTTCGCACAGAGTGCGGAGCAACTGGTTCTGATTCGCACGTTTCAAGGCTTGTTGACAGGAATCGTTTCCGCCACCAGTGCAATGGTGGCAGCTACAGTGCCTAAAGAAAAGTCGGGTGAATCGCTCGGTTTGATTCAAACCGGCCTCTGGGTCGGGGCAGCTGTTGGGCCACTGATTGGGGGCGTGGTAAGCGAGGCATTTGGTTACCGCGCGAGCTTCTGGTTTACGGGCGGGGCGCTGGCGCTTGCCGGCGTTGCCGTCATCGTGTGGGTGAAGGAGGACTTTGAACCTCCGCCGGCAGAGAAGCGGGTCAAGTTTTGGGCGAGCTATCGCAATCTGCTGCGGGCGCCCGATATGCCGTCTCTGTATTGGGTCTCGTTCCTGCAGAGCGTTGGCCGCTCGGTGACGATGCCACTTCTGGCATTCTTCTTTGTCGAGCTGCTTTCTTCGAGCGACGGAGCAGCTGTTCTTTCGGGTTTGAGCATTGCCGCCAAGGCAGCGATTGGGTCCTTGAGCGCTGTCTACTTTGGACGACTCAGCGACCGAGTTGGCCATGAAAAGGTTTTGACGGCGGGGGCGGCATTTGCCATACTGGTCTACTTTTCTTCGACGTTTGTCACCAGTGCGTGGCAGTTGCTATTTCTGCAGGCCCTGATTGGCGTCAGCGCCGGCGCGATCATGCCGGCGACGAGTGCACTGCTCAATCTACGGACACCTCAGGGCGCGCATGGGGCAACGTTTGGTTTGAGCAATAGTGTCAGCGCTGCGGGACGCATGGTGGCGCCGATGTTGGGGGCGGCTGTTTTCCCGCTGATAGGGATGCCGGGCGTGTTTGGTGTTGTGACGCTTGTTTACGTTGTTCTGGCGCTGGCCTCACTGTATATCTGGCGCAAGAGTGCTGCCGGAGTCAGATTGGGCGCCGCGACCAGGGTAGCAGGCGACTGACGCGGGCACATTAAGCGAACCCGCTGCAAGAAACCTCGTTCAGTTTTCTTAAACTGGACTGTAATGACCGGAGCATACCCGGTCTTTCTCTGACAGGAATCCCGCCTGACAATCGAGACAATGGCTGTTACGAGGCGTTGATGACGCGGTCGTACAGTTCCTGCTGGCGCTGAGAAGCCTGCGCGTAGATTTCTCCTGCAACTTTTTCGGGCACTGCGGTGTGAATTGTGGGCGGATCGGGCGGCTGTGGAAGTCCGAGGGCCTGCAAGGCGAGGATGGCGGCGCCGCGGCTGGTCGCTTCATCCACGTTGACGAGGTGCACGGGTGTCTGCAGGGCGTCAGCGAGGATCTGGCGCCAGAGAGGGTTATCCTGGAGCGCGCCGCCGCTGGCGACGATTTCGGTTCCTGGCGGGAGGAGAGGGCGGAGTCGATCGTAGATTAGGCGGAAGCGCAGGGCGACGGCTTCGAAGGCTGCGCGGACGATGTGAGCAGCGGTGGTTGCGGTGGAGATACCGCTGATGGTGAGGGCGGCCTCGGTTGCCCATCCTGGGGCGCGTTCGCCGCGGAGGAAGGGGAGGATGGTCAGGCCGTGTGCGTCGGGAGAGAGGGCGGCAGCTTCAGCGAGGAGGGTTGTTGTGTTCTCGACGGCCAGTTTTTCGTGTAGCCAAGAAAAGAGTGAACCGCCATCGGTCAGTGAACCACCGACCAGCCAGCGTTTGCTATCGATGGGGTAACTCCAGAGGCCGGCCGGGGTCTGCAACGCACTCGCCTCATCGGCGCCAGGTTCAGAGGGCGGCTCGTTGGGCAGGACCACTCTCATGGCTCCTGTGGTTCCGATCGTCAGGGCGATGCTGGTGTTGTCTGAGCAGCCGCTGCCGAGGTTGGCGCCGACGCCGTCACCGACTGCCAGGAAGAAGGGCGTGTGCGCGAGTTCCGGCCATTTTGAGGCCCAAGGTTCGGTTAGTCCGACCGAGCCTTCCGCATAGTCAAGGACAGGAGGCAATAGCTGCGGGTCAATGCCTACACGTCTGACAAGCATTTCATCCCATGACAAAGTAGACCGATCAAGCATACCGGTCCAGCCGACTTCGCTGTTGCTGATTGGAGCGTAGGGACTGCCGCGCCAGCGGGCGAGCAGACTGGCGGCCAGGGTTTGCCAGCATGCGACCTGTCCGACGAGGCCCGGTTCTTCCGCCGCCAGGCGGAGGAGCTGGGCAGGTGCGTAGGCGGTGTGGATGGGCGTTCCTGTGCGCTGCCAGAAGTCTTCGAGACGGCCCTGTTGCGCAAGTTCATGGCGTAAGCGGTCGGCGTAGGAACCGCTGAGGGCGTCGGAGTAGGTGTAGACGGGCGTGACAGGTTGGCCCGTGGGGTCGACGCCGAGCCAGCTCATGGCAAAACTGGTCCAAGCCACGCCGATGAAGTGGTTACTCCCTGCCAGTTTTCTGACGTGAGCGAGGCAGTCGTCGATTACTGCCTCGGTGAGTTCGGTGAGGATTTGCGGGTCGAAGGTGCCTTCTACTGCCTGTTCGGTATTGCGAAACTCGGTTGTTTCCTCGAGCCTTGTGCCATTCAAGTGGTACGCAGAAGCCCTCACTGAGGAGCTTCCCAAGTCGATTGCCAGAATGAGATCCTGTCGGCCGCCTTCGAGGTTCTCGATTGAGGGGAACTCTCCGCCCTCAGATTTGGATTCGGTCATCGCTGCATTCCTTCCAGGGGAACTACAGTTCGGCGGCGCCGGCCTCGTCCGTTTTCCCGGATTCGACGGTTCGGGAGAGCGGAGCGAGGTCGTCGTGCGAGAGGACGAACTGGTCGGAAGGGCTGGTGCGGTAGGCGGCCCTGGCCATGGTGGTGGTTGCAATGGGGGCAGTGACGAAGAAGAGGATGATGAGGGCTACCATACGAAGCATCTGTCCTTCGGCAAAGAAGTGGAGGCCTGTAGCAAGCAGCAGGCAGGTGATTCCCATCGTAGCGGCGATGCCGGCGGCGTGCATGCGCGTCAGAACATCGGGAAGTCGCAGCATGCCAATGGCGCTGACGAGAAGGAAAAGAGTCCCCACAGCGCCCAGGAATACTACGATCAGGTTCGTCGTCGTCGGTTCCATTTGTGCACCTTGCTAACAGGATCAGTAGGCTGCAGCTAGTCTTCTTCGTCAGGTTGGCGTTCGAGCCATCTTGCATGGGGATAGCGCTCGAGGGCGCGAGCGAACATCATGGTACCCAGGAAACCGAGTACGGCCGTGATGATTGCTCCTTCCAAGAGGACGTAAGCGTTACTGCTGACCGCAAACAGAAGGAAGATCCCAACTGCGTGGATTGAAATCAGGTCAAAGGCTACGGTGCGGTTGGGCAGATTGGGTCCTCGCAGGAGCCGCCCGAAGCAGAGCAGCAGTGAGAATGATACCAACGTCATCAGGATCACGAGGCTCAGATCAAAAAGCTGATTGCTCAAGGTCATTCTCCCGTTCTATGTATCTGCAACGTCCATTTCTGCGCCAAGTCGTCGCAACTCCAGCAAAGGTCTTTCAAAGTTGCGCTTTATGTCTGCTCGGAACTCCTGCGGGTCGGTCACGTCGATAGCATGGACCAGGAGGGCTACTTCTCCCCTGGCACTTGATTCGGTCTCATTGAGGGCCTGCGATGCCGAATCATCGCTTGACTGCTCCCTACCGCGGCCTACAACATGCTCCACTTCGGTACCCTCTTCGTCCGGTCCGCCGTAGGGCAAGAGCTGTCCCGAAACATCTTCGCCCAAATCGACACTGAGTGTACCCGGCGTCAATGTTATGACGGTTGCCAACACTGTAATGTCGAAGGAATTGGTCAGGTCCAACGGGACTGCGACGATGCCGGGTCTCAACGTGTCAGGCAGGCCGACAGCGCCGGCAAGGACTTTGGCAGAAACCCGTAAGTTGCTCTGGATGATTGCGAGGAGGACGTAGGCGATGTATCTCGCGGCGCGCACTGTATATAGACCGTATCTTCGCTGCACGAGCGACATAAGGACAAAGCCGAAAAGGAAGCCGAGCAGGAGGGCCCCCAACGTATAGTCGTTGTTGAGAATCGGCCACATCAATGAAATGAAGAGATTTAACACCAGAAGTCGTTGCATTGAAATAGTTTCAGATCCTTATATTCAAGCCAATTTCTCTTGCTCAAACGTCCAAGCCGTCGACTGTTTTGCCCCGAGGCTCACCTTGAGACGAGGCTTGAGTTGGCCGCGATGCCGGACAGGTTTCCAAGGCTGTTCGAAGCATAGGTTGCGGTTGGAACAGTGAAGTGATTTACCGGGCGCATCGAGACTCGGGTCGACAGCGATACCGCTTCTATGTAGGCCTGACGATCGAGGGCCTGTTGCGCAACCTGCATCGAAATCCGGAGGGCAGGTTCTCCCCAAATGCCAAGCGCCAGGCTCAGCAGGACAAGCACTGCAACAGGTGTCAACATCAGCTGTTGACGGACTCGGCTCTGCAGAATTCGGGACGGAACCCGGCTGGGACGGCTGTAGTCGCCCCAAAACGACTCGCGCCAGAGCCTCATCATGTTGATCATGGTCAGCAGGCTGGCGAAGACACTTACGCCTGAGACGAACCAGTGACGGGTGACGAGCGTAATCTGGAGGAGGCTGAGTTTGCTTACGAATCCGCTGAACGGAGGGACTCCTGCCAGGGAGATCGCGGCCATGAAGAAGAGAAAGGCCAGGAGGGGCTGTCTTGTGACCAGTCCACCGATGGAGGCCAGCCGGTCGCTGCCCATGTGGAGTTCCACAGCCCCGCCGGCCATAATGAGCGCAGTCTTGATAATCATGTGGTGGCAGAGGTAGATGATGGCCGCGCCCAGGCCGAACCCTATGGCCAGAGTGTTTCCGCTCATAGCTACGGCCAGGCCCATCAACATGAACCCCACATGGCTGATGATATGGAAACTGAGCACTCGGCGGATTCCGGGTTGGGCCAGTGCTCCCAGGGCGCCCACCAGCATTGTCGCGCCGGCGATTGTCAAGAGGGTAGGCTGCCAGCTCAGCAGCAGTTCAGGGAAGAAGAGCGTGAAGCTGCGAAAGAGCGTGTATACACCAACTTTGGTCAGAAGTCCGCCAAACAGGGCAGTGACCGCCGGGGGAGGCGTGTGGTAACTGGCAGGCAGCCAGAAGAAGAGAGGGAAGATTGCGGCTTTGCTGCCGAAACCGACCATGAGCAGACCGGCGAAAACGGTGCGAACGGCTGGAGACGCCAATGGAATGCGTTCCGCGATCTGGGCCATATTGAGTGTACCAAGGGTCCCGTAGGCGATGCCGGCAGCCACCAGAAAGATGGTTGAGGCAAGCAGATTGAGAACGACATAGCGGATGCCGCTGTTGGTCTGGGCGGGCTGAGCGCCCACGGTCAGCAGGACAAAGCTGGCCATAAGGAGGACTTCAAAGAAGACGTAGAGATTGAAAAGGTCTCCGGCGAGGAATGCGCCGTTCACACCCATCAGTAGGAACAGGTAGAGTGGATGAAACCCCATGCGGGCCCTGTGGTAATCGATTGTTGCGACCGCGAACGGGTAGACGGCCAGCGCGACAAGCGCCGTCAGCAGCAGCAGCGTTGCGGAAAGGCCGTCGCAGTAAACGGTAATTCCAAACGGGGCCGTCCATGCCCCCAGCTGCAGCACGATTCTATCGCCCTGCGCTGCGGTAGCCCGGAAAAGCAACGCCGCCACCGCGAGATTAATGAACAGGGCCAGAGTCGTCAGAGCAATTTGATGCCTAATCAGTCTCCGTCCACCCCAACGGGAAAACAGGAGAATGAGAGCGGCTGTGAGAAGAGGCGCGGCGACCGGAACGGCCAGCAGGTTTGCGCTCAGGGCCATCGGTAGTTGTCCTCTTCCATTGCCGTAGATTCGTCCCGTTCAGAAGGCGGTAGCGGGGGAAGGCCGGACAGAAGCTCTTCGCTGTCGTAGACCTCGTCCACTTCGTATGCAAGCCAGTCGTACTGGTCGGTGTCGGAAGAGTCGGAGAAGTCGAAGGGATCCCCCTCGCGCAAGAGCGGCACAAACTCGCCATGAACATAGTCGGACTGTGTTACCGTATGGCGTCTGTTGACGAGGACGATGACAAAAGCGGTAATGCCGAAGCTGATAACGATGGCAGTCAGAATCAGGGCCTGCGGCAACGGGTCGGCGGGCAGATTCCACACAATTGTTTCTGTGTAATCGGATATGTGTACAAAGATAGGGGGCCGGCCTTCTGTGAGCCTACCAGAGCCAAAGAGGAGGAGATTGACTCCATGACTGAGCAGGGCCAGTCCGAGGATCAGCTTAATCTGTCCGCGTCGCAAAATCATATAGGTGCCGGAGGCGAAGAGGCTTCCGACGGCAATTGCCAGGAGTAGAGAAATCATGAGTCTGTCCTGTTACCTGATTCGACATTCAGATCCGACAGTTCGGAGGCGGGGCTGTTGGAACGAACCGGAGAAGCGGCGTCATCGTGCAGGATGGCTACCGTGTCAGAAGCACGGCTGAGGCCGAGCAGGTAGGAGGTCGCGAAGCTAACCACTACGAGAAAGACGCCCAGATCGAAGATAACCGGCGTACCCAGTTTGAGATAACCAAGGAGGGGCAGGTTGAGTTTGAACCAAATGCCCTTGAAGAAGGTCCCCTTCATCAGTCCGGCGATACCTGCGCAGATGGCGACGGCCAGACCCAGGCCGATACCGCTGTTCAGGTATGGCCCGATGGTACGCCTAACATTGTCGTGACCGCGGCTAAGGATCTGAAGCTGGAAGGCTGCGGCTGCCATCAACCCGGCGATGAAGCCGCCGCCGGGCAAGTTGTGGCCGCGAAAGAGCAGGTAGAAGGCCAGCAACAAGAGGACTGGTGTCAGTATGCGATTCAATAGGCGCAGATAGAGTTCAGGCATCGAGATCGAGCATCGATTTCAAATGAGTAACTTCACTTCTCGCTTGCATTGACTGGCAGTTCGGTACTCGACTGATCGTTTTCGATTGTTGAAGAAACTGGGATGCGCTCGGCTGATTCCGATTCCTGTCGCCGCGACATCAACGAAGGCAGATTGACACGCGGGGCGTTAAGCAGGGCGTATCCACCTAAAGCCGCCAGAGCCAGAACAGTGATTTCCCCCATTGTGTCCCAGGCGCGGAAGTCGACCAGGATTACATTTACAACATTTGCACCCTGTCCACTGGGCACGGCATTGTGCAGAAAGAAGCCGCTGATGGTCTGGGCGGCCTGCATTGCCCCGCTTGTGTTGAAGAGGACGAGAAAGAAGCCGAAGGCACCTGCTGCCAAGGCTACAAGTATGTTACGCGTCTGTTTCAGCCTTTGCATGGGTGGTCGAGTATCCGGCGGGAGCTTCGTGAAGACGACCACGAGAAGGACAACTGTCAGTACTTCAATAAGAAGCTGCGTGAGGGCCAGATCCGGTGCGCTGAAAAAGACGTAGAAAAGAGTTACTGAAACGCCGACCACGCCAAGGCTGATGATTGCCCCCAAGCTTGTTCTGATGCGGACAGTGACATAGGCGGATACGACCATCAAGAGTATCAGGACCGTTTCGTGGGGACCTGGAAGGACATCGTCTGAAGGCATCAGGTCGCCAGGGGCGATTTGGCGCAGGGCGACGGCGACTGGGACGAAGGCGGCGACCAGGACGATGGCTGCCTGGGTCGCCAGCGTGTAACCTTGGGAGAAGCGGGCCGTAACCTGCCCCAACCCATAGATCCCGTCCAAGGCCCTTTGAAAGATTACGACACCGCGCAGACTTTCGGGCAGCCTGGCCATTGTGCGACGAAGGAGTGAACGGTTAACAAAGAGCCAGACGCCGGCGGCAATTGCGAGCAGGCTGGTGAGAAGCGCAGGGGTAAGCCCATGCCAGAGGGCGGCGTGCTTGTGGACAGGCGCGCCTGAGATTGACGCGGCTGCGGAGGTCAGGAAGGGGTCGAGCGGCTTTAGTGCGAAGGGGGCAATTGTGCCCAATGCAACGAGCAGGAGCGGGGCGGCAACGAACGGTTTAGGCGGGGCGTGATGAACATGTGTCCTGGCCAGATGGCTGTCGTTTTCCGGGGAAGAGCCTTTGGCCTCACCGTCCGAAACTGGCCGCAGAAAGGCTTCCCAAAGGAGTGTAAAGCTGTAGGTAACGAAGAAGGCACCAGCGACGGCTGCGGCGCCAAATGCGATCCATCCGGCGATGGCACCGTGTTCTGCCGTCTCAAAGAGGGATTCGAGCAAGGCCTCTTTGGCCACGAACCCGAAGAACGGTGGGATGCCTGCCATGGATAGGGCGGCCAGCAGTGCCACGGCAGTAGTTACGGGGAGGGCGTGTCTGAGGCCAGCGAGCCTTCTGAGATCTCGGATGCCGGTGGCGTGGTCAACTATGCCGGCTACCAGGAAGAGTGGTCCTTTGTAGAGCGCATGGGCCAGGATTCCGATAACGACTGCCAGGAGTGCGGCCTCGCTGCGAAAGGCTAACAGGGTGGTCAAGACACCAAGCTGGCTGACGGTTGCGTAGGCAAGCAGGGCCTTCATATCCCAGTGCCGTACGGCTGTGACAGCGCCCACGAGCATAGTGATGCCGCCGAATGTGAGCAGCGCCCAGAGCCACATTGGGTGGTCGCTGAGGGCGGGATGCAGGCGGGCCAGGAGGTAGATGCCCGCCTTGACCATGGTTGCGGAGTGCAGGTAGGCGCTCGCAGGCGTCGGCGCGGCCATGGCCCCCGGCAGCCACCAGTGAAAGGGAAACTGAGCGGACTTGGTGAAGGCGCCGAGGAGAATCAGGATCAGGATGCCTGGATAGAGGTCGAGTTCGGTCAGGCCGGGGCGGGAGACGATCTCGCTGATGGTGTAGGTCCCGCTCTGCTGACCCAATAGGATCATACCGGCGATCAGCGCAAGGCCGCCACCGGCTGTGACGATGAAGGCGTTGCGGGCGCCGCCCCTGGCGACGGCGGACCGGTGGGAGTAGCCGATGAGGAGGTAGCTGGTAACGCTTGTCCCTTCCCAGAAGACGAAGAGAGTCAGCAGATTGTCGGCCCAGACCAGTCCCAGCATCGAGGCCATGAAGGCAAAGAGAGAAAGGTAGAAGTAGCCCTGGCGTTCATCTTCTTCGAGATAGTAGTGCGTGTACAGGGCGACGGCGGCGCCTACGCCGGATATGATGAGACCGAAGAGCAGGGAGAGGCCGTCGAGGCGGAAGGAGAGCTCCAGGCCCAGGCTTTCGATCCATTGATACTGCTCGACGATGAAGGCGCCATTATGCAAAGCACCGTCGTCGCCGGCCGCTTTTCCAGAAGAGCTTCCAAGGGAAGGGAGGGCAACGGAGACCTGCCAAAGTGTGACGGCCAGGGGTGGCACTGCCGACAGCCAACCCGCCCAATGACGCTTGTAGGGTCGGATCCAGTAGAGGATGACACCGCTAATGAAGATGAGTGAAATAGATGCCGCTAACATAGTTGCTTCAAGGGGAAGGGGACTTGGGAGCGTAATTCATACCAGGTGATTCTGCCGAACATCGGATTATGGGTCCCGTATCAGTCCTGTGCCGAGTTACCTCAGTGTGGGTCGACACGCCCGCAGCCATTAGACAGGGCCATTACCCCGTTTCGTTCCTCGACAGGCAGCGACCAGCCCATGGCCGGGAATCCGGTTACAGTTCGAAAGAATTTCGTACCAGTCGAAAGAGTGGGATCAGTTGCGCCTGTAGGCTGGTGGTTCGTGAAATAGAGGGCGATTGCGGTCCGACTGGATTTACACTCTGGAGAGAATTGCATTGGCGCTGGCAGAATCCGGGTGCCTGCCACAGATGAGTAAGGTGTGTACCTAGTCTAGAACGAGAACAGTTTTCGCTTTTCTTTTACCACAGTTATTTCGGCAACCCTAACTTTCGCATACGGCTTGGCGCGCCCAGGAAGCGGAGAGCAGACCTCAATTAGCGGGGATTTGTGCTTCAAGCTCCCCCTGCCGACAGCTCGAATGAGGTGGCCGCTATCCAGGGCCTATAGGTAGAGAAAGAGCGAGACGGGGTGTACTGTCGACGGACAGCATGCTGGAAGTCGGCCAGACTACCCTGAAAGAGCGTGTGGTGTGAAGGAGCACTAGGAAGGCAGCCAAAAACCGGATATCAGGTGGATGGTGGGGACTCGATTCGACAAGAACTCCGGCAGGATTCTCTTCTGAGAGAGTGGATGCAGGTTCAGAATCGTCACGCGGGTGAACAGAGGACTTTGGCTAAACGCTCGACAGACCGAAGGGCTAGAGCAGGTCCCTGCCGAAGGGGAAAAGGGCGATTGGAATCAGTTTGATATGCTGCTTGGCGAAAGGGATGCCTACTATTGTGACGGCAAGTATCAGAGCCGAGATCAGATGGGCCAGTGCGATCTCCCAGCCGAACAGAATCAGCCAGATCAGGTTAAAGATTACACGAAGCGGGCTGTTTGCGTGCTGCCCTTCAACTATTTCCTTTCCAAAAGGGGCGAGGGTCGCACCGCCGATCTTGATCGATTGGAGGCCGAACGGAATCCCGACAATCGTGACGCATAGGAGAAGCCCGCCAATAACGTACCCGATGGCGGCGATCAGTCCGCCGAAGATCAGCCAGATAATGTTTCCAAGCGTGCTCATGGGGAATCCTTTAAGACGTCGGCATACTTTGGTGGCTTCGCTACGGGCTCACGGCCCCATTCTATAGAGTTATACGAAGTTGCGGTCAGGATGTTTCCTGGAATGGCGAACTCTCGGGCGGTGCGAGCACTACTACGACGCATGTTTGCCAACCCGGTAGGATAACTACGAACGGGACGTGAGGCCTGGTGGGGGGGGGCGTTGCGGGGGGAGGCCCCCCGCACAAGGGAGTCCGCTTGCGGCCGACCGCCCTCAGGAAAGGATTTAGCTCGCAGACGTCCCGATAACAGAGGTAGAGAACAGTGGAACATTCGGGCCTGAAACCGGTTTTGCAGCACGATCACGGACCGACTGTGGACGGGAAAAAGTGAATCGCGTATCGAGTAGTACAAAAGCGGGACAAAAAGTTCCAAGAACGGTTGACGGTGGGGGATTTTCTGCTATACTCGAAGTTAGTGATCCTTGGTGATAGGGGGCGTTCTGTATGGGCATTTGTCTTTCATGCGCGGCCCCATGAGCCCGCCATATGGGAGGACTCCAAATGAGCCGGGTGCGCTGCCCGCAGAAGCGCTGTAGTTTCTGGTTGAATGGATGGTGTGACGCGGATGAGATCGAGTTGGAGCCGTTAACACTTTCGTGCATAACCTTCGATGAAATCGAGAGTGCAGATGTCCTGGAGAACTCGAACGCAGCTAGCGACGATGACGATGATGAGTTTGAGTGGCTGGATGACGAATCGATTTTTGAAGATGACATGGATGAGAGTCTGTATGGCGTAGACGACGGCGATCCGGAACTCGATGATGAAGAGGGCGACCCGCAGGAAGAAGAAGAAGACTGGCCTCTTTGAAGGGCGGGAGAGCGAGACGGCAAGGAAGGAAGCGACAAGTATGGGACGGCTTGTAGGGAGAGTCGACTCTCAGCCAAAGGCACTTCGGCCCTAATTCCGGGGCAAGAATGTAATCGGCGTTTCCTATGGCGTAGAGTTAGGGGCGCCTTGCCAGGCAGTGCAGTTGCCGCACACACGACGACTTGGCGTCGTTAAGGCCAATTTGCGACGAGTTTGCGTTTGTGGTATTTTGAATTCTGGTATGGACAACTGAACATTTATCGTGTATACTCAGTTGTATCATTTCGGATTTATCTAGCAATCATCCGGTAAGGAGAGCAGCCATGACCTATGAAGCCGCTTTTCCGCGATTCACGCCAAAAAAGAGTAAGAGCCGTTCAGGCGCGCTATTGCCAGTGAAGTCCAGGATTATGTTGCCGGTAAAGTGGCAGCCGCCTCTGCGCCTGAGGCAGAATTACAGCCCCAAGTTCTTCCTGGCAATGGCTGTGAGCATCGTAAGCTCAATCAGTTTTCTCTGGGTCCTGCTTCTTGCAATTGTAGGGTAGGGAGTACAGAGAACGGCCACAGGAGAACCTGACCTTAACTGAGAGTAAGATTCCAGAGCGGGTCGGGAACATCAGAGTGAGTTTAGTTTTCCCCTGACGTCTATTTTGACGTCAGGGGATTTTCTTTTGTGAAGATTTTTAGCCAACCGGCCAACTAACTACTCGTCGGTCTTTAGGGACAGGAGGTAGGCAACGATAGCGTCGACTTCTTCTTCGGTCAGGAACTCGCCGTAGTTTTCGGGCATCACCTGGAGGCACTGACCGAGGGGACACTCTTCGACTAAGAATGCGCTGGGTTCGAGTATCGCTTCCCTGAGATACTCTTCAGCGGTATAGCCTTCGCGACGCGTGCCAGCAATCGCGCCCAAATTGGTCTGGTCGGGACCGAGCATGGCCGCGTCTACCTCGGGAAGTCCTGTGGTTACATGGCAGCTATTGCAGCCGGTCCTGGTCATGGCCTCGATAGCCAGGTCGATGGTTTCCTGTGCCACCTGGTCGGGGGAGGTCGCCGTTTGCTCAGTTGGCTGGCCTTCACTGACGGTGACAGTTATGGTGTCTCGATACTGGTCGCCTTCCAGCGCGATGTGGGCACCGTCTGCGAATTGCAGGCGCAGCGTGTGCTCGCCGGGTTCCAATTCGAGCGAGATGGTTGTCTGGCCTTGGCCGTAATGGAGATGCAGGTCGTCGGTGGGGATGACTTGGCCGGCGGGAATGAAGTCGGTGTCGACAAGGATGTGAAAGTGTCCTGCACCTTCGTTAATCTCGCCTGACGGTTCCACGGTTAATCCGGTGGCGGCCATGACGACTTCGAAAGATGAGGTGACGGTGGCGCCGTCGGCCGGTTGTTCAAATTGTACCGATGGCGTTACGTCGCCCTCTTCAACGATGACAGTGATGGTGTCGCGGTATTGGTCGCCTTCCAAAGCGGTGTGGGCACCGTCTGCGAATTGCAAGCGCAGCGTGTGCTCGCCGGGTTCAAGTTCGAGCGAGATCGCTGTCTGGCCCTGGCCGTAGTGGAGATGCTGGTCGTCGGTTGGAATTATCTCCCCGGCAGGGGTGAAGTCGGTATCGACGAGGATGTGGAAGTGTCCTGCGCCTTCGTTTATTTCGCCGGAGGGCTCGACCACAAGGCCGGCGACGGCCATTACGACCTCGAACGGGGAGGAGACTGTGGCGCCGTCGGCGGGCAGTTCGAAGCCTACGGAGGGGGATACCGGGCCGGCTTCGACGTTGAGCGTGATCGTGTCTCGGTACTGGTCGCCTTCCAGCGCTATGTGGGCTCCGTCGGCGAGCTGCAGGCGTAGCGTGTGCTCGCCGGGCTCAAGGTCGATGTAGACCGTTTGCTGGCCTTTGCCGTAGTGGAGATGCTGGTCGTCGGTGGGTATGACCTGGCCGGCAGGGACGAAGTCGGTATCGACGAGGATGTGGAAGTGTCCTGCGCCTTCGTTTATTTCGCCGGAGGGTTCAACCACGAGTCCGGCGGCCGCCATCTCGACTTTGAATGATGTAGAGACTGTTGCACCGTCGGCGGGCTGTTCGAAGCCGACTGACGGTGTCACGTCGCCCTCTTCAACGATTACGGTGATGGTGTCGCGGTACTGGTCGCCTTCAAGGGCTGTGTGGAGGCCGTCGGCGAACTGGAGGCGAAGCGTGTATTCACCTGGTTCGAGTTCAAGCGTAACGGTCGTCTGGCCCTGGCCGTAGTGAAGGTGCTGATCATCGGTGGGGACGATCTCACCGGCGGGCGTGAAGTCGGTATCGACGAGGATGTGGAAGTGTCCTGCCCCTTCGTTAATCTCGCCGGAGGGCTCGACCACAAGGCCGGCAGCCGCCATTACGATCTCAAACGGGGACGAGACTGTAGCGCCGTCGGCGGGTAGATTGAAGGCTACCGACGGTGGTACCGGGCCGGCTTCTACGACAATCGTTAACGTGTCGCGATACTGTTCACCTTCCAAGGCGACGTGGGCTCCATCTGCGAATTGCAGCCGCAAAGTGTGCTCTCCGGGCTCAAGTTCAACATAGACCGTTTGCTGGCCTTTGCCATAGTGGAGATTCTGCTTGTCGGTGGGGATGACCTGACCGGTTGGGACGAAGTCGGTATCGACAAGGATGTGGAAGTGCCCGGCTCCAACGTTGATCTCGCCGGAGGGCTCAACCACGAGGCCGGTGGCGGCCATCTCGACTTTGAAAGTTGTGGGTACTGTTGCGCCTTCGGCTGGCTGTTCGAAGCCAACTGACGGGGTCTCGACGCCCTCTTCAACGTTGACGGTGATTGTGTCGCGATACTGGTCGCCTTCGAGGGCAGTGTGGAGACCGTCGGCGAACTGGAGTCGCAGCGTATGCTCGCCGGGCTCAAGTTCGAGAGAGATGGTGGTCTGGCCCTTGCCGTAGTGGAGGTGCTGTTCGTCGGTGGGAATGATTTCCCCGGCCGGTACGAAGTCGGTATCGACGAGGATGTGAAAATGTCCTGCACCTTCGTTCACTTCGCCTGACGGTTCGACAACGAGACCGGTGGCAGTCATCACAACTTCAAATGGTGACGCGACTGTCGTACTGTCGAGGGGATCGAAGAAGGCCACGGATTGGTCGGCGGCATCTTCTTCAACGAAGACGATAATCGTGTCGCGGTACTGTTCACCTTCGAGGGCTTTGTGCAGGCCATCGGCAAATTGCAGGCGCAGTGTGTGTTCCCCGGGCGTAAGTGTCAGTTCGGCTTCAAGTGAGGCGTCGCCGAAGTGGAGATGCTGTTCGTCGGTTGGAATGATTTCGCCGGCGGGGAGGAAGTCGGTGTCGACGAGAATGTGTATGTGTCCTGAACCGGCGATGACCTCACCTGACGGGTCAACCGACACGCCGACAGCCCCCATTTTCACGACGAAAGTTGGCGGTACGATTGCATGGGTGGTTGGCTGTTGGAAGAAGACTTCCGGCTGAACAGCTTCCTCCTCCGACTCAACGTTCTCTGACTCAACTTCCTGCGCCTCTTCGTCCTGCGACGGCGTTTCGGCAGTTGCTTCCTCTTCAACCTCCTGTTCCGCTTCGACCTCGGCTGCGGCCATTGTCGCTTCACGATCCGCGTCGCGAGCCGCTTTTTGATCGGCACGGAAGGTGTCGACCCCCGCGTTGATAACATAGATGAGGATGAGAAGGCCCAGAATGGGGCCGCCTACTCTGATCAAGGGGTGGACACTGTTCATTGAGACGCTCCGTCGCAGTGAGTTTCGCTGTATATGTTAGCTGAACAACAGGCGGGTTGCCGGTTGTCACTCGGTATTGTTCCACACGGCATTATACTGTTTCCGTTTTGGCTGGCAAGTGGGAAGGCAATTGCATTGCAGAAGATTGGGTCAAGGACCGTTTCGAAATTGTAGGTTAAGGTCAAGCTCCGCAGCGAAGAACGTCTGGTCCAACCAAAAAAAATGGTAAGTCGGATTCACATTGCTACGGCTGTCACGGCTTCAACGTGGTCCTCTTCGGCTGCGAGTAAGACGTCTGCCTCCAGGCGCAGGCTTATCACCTTGCTGACCCCGTCATCACCCATTGTGATGCCGTATATGCTGTTGGCGATTTCGAGGGTACGCCGGTTGTGGGTGATGACAATGAACTGTGTCCGTGCGCGCAGCAGATCCATGGCGGAGCGAAGGCGGTCCACGTTGGCCTCGTCAAGCGTTGCATCCACCTCGTCGAGCACGCAGAAAGGGGTCGGACTAACGCGGAGGATAGCAAATACCAGAGCGCAGGCGGTCAGAGATCGTTCGCCTCCTGAGAGGAGGTCCAGGCTCTGTGTACGTTTACCCGGGAGGCGGGCATATATCTCGACACCGGTGTTAAGAATGTCGGCAGGATCGGTCATTGAGAGCTGTGCCGTTCCTCCTTGGAGTAGCAGTTTGAAGAAGCTCACAAAGTTCGTTGAGACCGCGTCGAAAGTGCGGCGCAGATCGCCTTCCATTCGGATGTCCAGTTCGCTTATGACACGCTGCAGGTCGCGAGCGGCTTTTTCGAGATCGTCAGACTGGTTCTGAAGAAAGCCATAGCGGTTGGCTACCTCTTCGTACTCCTGGGGCGCTTCCGGGTTGACATTACTCAGTCGACGGACGCGTGCGCGTGTTTCTTTGACGTCATCCTTCAATCCGGCAGGTAGATCCTGGACGACTGGTAATTGGGAGACAAGCGCTTGCAGAGGAAGTGGGGGCTGGTAGGCCAGGCCGACAGCTTCCTCCATCTCTGCGAGGCCGAAGTCCTGGCGGATTGCGCGACGAAACGTTTCGAGTCGGTCTTCGGTACGCTGCAAGGCGAGCCGAGAGGCATTCCACTCGGATTCGGACTGCAAGACCAGTTGCTGGCCGGCCCGTACTTCTTCCTCGGCGCGAGCCAGATCTGTGTCCAACTGCCTTAGCTCAGATTCCACCTCCTCGGTGGTCCGCTGATGCGCTTCCCCTTCGGCGTGCAGTTTATTTTCTTCGGCTGATGCTTGATCAAATTCGCGGCGCAACTGTTCTGCTTCCTGAGAAAGCTCGGACTGCCTTGCGCTCCTGGACTGGAGCTGGCCGTCGATATGTGAAAGTGCCCGGCTCTGTTCGGCTGCGAGCGTGCGCTGACTGTGCAGGTTCTCCTGGGCGGAGGCTGCCTCTGCGCGCAGGTCGGCCAGCTGGCGGAGCATATCATCCTGGTTGGTTTGGGCGGCCTCTTGGGACAACTGTGCCCTGTTGCGGGCGTCCTCCAGAGAACGGGCGGCTTCCGTGAGGGCTGCTCTGAGCTGCTCTTCCTGCGAGTCCAAGCCATCCAGGTCAGTCTCAGTCTGATCGAGCACCTGCTGCTGCCATGCTTCCTCCTGGCGGGCCTGGGCGGCGTGCAGCCTGGCCCGCTCCAACGCGGCTTGCCGCCCCTGATCTTCAAGGAGGAGCCGCTGCCTTTCTTTTTCGAGCTTCGCTCTATTTCGGGTCTTCTCTTCGACCTCGATACGGGTTTCCCGGGTCTTGTCTGTTGCTCGCCGAGCCAGTTCTAGCGCACGACCCAGTTCTGTGGGCAGTTCGCGAGCTTCCTTTTCCCAGGCCAAGACTGACCTTCTCTGGCGCCTTCCGTCGTTGCCGCCTGTGACTGCGCCGCCGGGGCGGATGATCTCCCCGTCCAGTGTGACCACGGTTGGCAGAGCGAAGTAGTCGGAGGCCCGTCCACGAGGGCGGCGGCCGTTTCTCGAACTACCTGAATGCTCGTCAAGGGCATGGCGGGCGGCGGCGAGATCGTGTGCGATCCAGACGCGCTGCAAGAGATGGTGGACCGCGGGGGCTACCTCGGAGTCGAAGCGGACAGACCTGGCAGCGTTTCCAAGAATGCCGTTGGAAGTGGGCGCTGGAATAGGTCTTCCCGAACGCAGCCGGTCAAGGGGGAGGAAGGTTGCGCGACCGGCGCCAGCGCTCTTGAGGAATTCGATGGCGCTCTGTGCGTCCTGCCACGATTCTGCGATCAGGTTCTGCAAGGCGGCTCCCAAGGCCACTTCGATGGCGCGCTCAAACCGGTCAGGAACCTGAATTCGGGAGGCTACGGTACCCATAATCCCGTTTAAACGGCCTTGCTGCGACGCTTGCAGTATCGAGCGAACAGCACTGCCATAGACGGTTCCTTCGCCGCGAGCCGGCTGCAGCAGGTCAAGCCGGGTTTGGAGTCGCTCGGCCTCACGGTGTTCACGGTTCCTCGCCGCTTCCTTTTCGCGAAGGGCGACCGTGCCTGTTTCGATGGCATCATTCAGGGCGTTGATCCTGGCCTGAGAACTGCTGATTTCGGCCCTGCGTTCGGCGCTTTCCGCCTCTAATTCGGTCAAAGCGGCCGCAGCCCTAATTGACTCATCGTTGCGCTGATCTATGTCGGCCTGGACCTGGCTCCTACTTCTTTTGAGCGCCGTGCGTCTTTCGATAAGCTGTTCCAACCGGCTGCGGAGGTCGGCGTTGCGGCCTTCCACCGTGCGCAGAGCGGCAACATCCTCGCGCCAACGTTCCTGGGCGGCGCTCTGCTCGCTTTCTCTTTCGGCCAACTGGCTTTGGAGGCGTTCGAGAGCTTGCCGGCAGGCGTTTCGCCTTTCGCGGGCACGCTCAATTTCAGCTGTGAGAGCATCCGACCGTTGTTGCACGGCCTCTTTTTCGGTCTGCAGCCGGCAGCATTCGTCTTTGATGTCTGCCTGGCGGACGCCGATCTGATTCAGCCGTTCCTGGGAGACGGCGAGGCGGCGGATTACTTCGGCGGCGCGGCGGTGGCGAGCTTCGCTGATCTGACTGCGTTCGCTCTGTTCGGCGCGCAACCTTGTCTGGCGAAGGCGAAGCTGGTCGCGCCCGGCATGAACTTCGTCCAAGCGTTCACGGCGAACCTGGGTGGCGTTCTGGGCGCGCTCCGCTTTCTGCCGGGCTTCGGCGAGGTCGTTGAGCGTGCGATGCCACTGATAGCCGTACCAGATGTGGAGGAGGTCCTTCAGGTCGGTTTCGATCTGAAGTTTTTCGAGGGCCTTTTCTGCCTGTCGCTTGAGGCTGTTGAGGCGAGGGGAAAGCTCGCCCAATACGTCGCGGACGCGGTCGAGGTTGAGTTGTGTCGCTTCCAAACGGCGCAAGGCGGCGGATCGTTTCTGCTGATAGCCGGTAATGCCTGCGGCTTCTTCGAAGAGCGCCCGCCTTTCTTCCGGTCTCAGGCTGAGCACACGATCGATCAATCCCTGACCGATGACGGCATAGGCGCGCCTTCCCAAACCACTGGGCCCCAACAGCTGTGTGATGTCCTGAAGCCGAACTCTTTGGCCGTTGATCAGGTACTCATTGTCGCCATCGCGGTAGGCCCGGCGCGTGATCTCTACTTCGCTGAAATCGATGTTAAGGTCGCCTGCCTCGTTGTCGAGGACAATGCTGACGCTGGCCATGCCCTGCCTGGCTCTACTGGCGCTGCCTGAGAAGATGACGTCAACCGATTTCTTCGAGCGCAGAAGGCCGAAGCTCTGTTCGCCCAGGCACCAGCGGATGGCATCGGCCACGTTGCTCTTGCCGCAACCGTTGGGTCCGACGATCGCGGTGACGCCTGATCCGAAGGCGAACTCGGTTTGTTGGGCAAATGTCTTGAAGCCCTTCAGGGTTACACTCTTTATTCTCAGCATTTCAATCGTAAACGGGCAAAGCCGGTTCGCTACGGACCAGGATTTTACCTAGCCCGCCGTTGTCGTGACAGTCTCTTCAATCCTACTACAGCGGGGGCACCACACTGGGGAGAGACCAGCAGAATGCAGTGAGGATCGGCAATCGCGGAACTGCGGCGTGTTCTCTGTAGATTCTACAAGCCCGGTTCGTCCGGGTCCTAGAGCCTCGTATTTTCGGCGGCAAACTTCTTTTCTCAAATCAGACCTGCGACTCATAGCGTCCAAACGGCGCGCCACAGGCCTGGAAGCGCGAGTTCCAGTACCAGTCCAAGAAAAAGCAACAGGAAGGATACGGTCGCCAAGCGACGCTGTCTGGCAAAGTAGTGGGCCGGATTCCATCTGTTCGTCAAGAGGGGCTGGGCCAGCAAGACGATGAGCCCGGCGTATCCGGCTAACGTCGCCAGCCTCCAGGGCATCAACCCAAGAAACAGGCCGGGCAACCCTTCCACCGCCAGGCGGCCGACCCCGTAGCCGAACTGATTCACTGCGCGAACGAGGAACCAGAGGCCTACCAGACCGGCTGAAAGCAGGCTGCCCAGGAGGATGCCGAAGAATTCGAGCAAGCGTGCCCCGGGGCTCTGAAGAATAGAGCCCGGGAGACTGAGCCCGGTCACGGACCACTCCAAGAGGGCTCGATGATAGGCGAAACCGTCATGGATCGCCCGTTCAAAAACGAGGGGCAGTAGCGCCGATCCCGCTATCATTACGAGAAACTGCAGGAGGAGCCAGGAGGAAAGCACCACGAGGGCGGTAGTGATCCTGCCTCGTCGTAGGGGAATGGCGAGAAAGAGTGTGATGGCCACTGTCTGCGCGATGGGTAGGAAGTTCGGTTGTCCCAGGGTGGCGGGCAGTGCCGTTGTAAGAAAGGCAAAGAATCCAAACGTAATATAGTAGATGGGATCCTTCACCAAATCGTAGTTTCGCGCTTTAGGTGAGCCATTTGGCACTGCGGGGACAGAGTCTTGCATAGATCGATTATAGCACCCGATATGGAAGATGTACGAAAACAGGCAAAATGCCCTTGTGGGCCACTTTCGCATAGTGTACCGTGGACGTGTCTGCAGATCCTGGCGAAACGGGCAGATGTGATGTAGTCGGCAACACACAAATGCCCGATGGAACTTTTGCTTGCCCTGCAAGAATAGTATCCAACCTGAATCAAATGCGCGGGCGGCAGCTTGGCGATGGGAAGAAGGTGGGGCAAGGGGCTCTTCGTTACGATTTCTTGCGTCTTACCGGTCCTGGTTGAGCGTGTTGAACGGCGCAACAGTTCAGGCGGCGGCGGGTTGTCTTCTGGTCAGCTGAAATCAAACGGCTTGTCGTCCAGATGTGGTATACTGCGCAATTGGACGCGGACATGCTTTGGGGCATGGCGAGGCGTTCCAGCAGGATTGGCTGTCGTCAATGAATTCAGGATGTGTTAACTGTGTCTTGTCCGACCTCTTACCGGTCCGAAAAGCCAGCGGTTTCAGACGAAGAAGGACCGGTAGGAAGAGTTGGACGTGTGGCTGCAGTGGTGGCGGCGGCCGGGTTCAGCAGCAGGATGGGGCGGTTCAAGCCGCTTCTGCCATGGAGAAATGGGACAGTCATTGAAGCAGTTGTTGCGGCGCTGGATGGTGGAGGCGCCTCGCCGGTCTATGTTGTGACAGGGCATCGTGGGGCGGAAATCGCCGAGCAACTGAAGGGAGGGCCCGCCGAGGCCGTTTTCAATGCCGAATACTGCCAAGACGAAATGCTGCGATCCTACCAGGTGGGGATCGAGGCGCTTTGTCGAGACGGTAAACCGGTTTGCGGCGCCTTGCTGGCGTTGGGAGACCAACCGCACATTCCAACAGGCGTCATCAGGCAGTTAATCAGTAGAGTGGTACGTGTGCCTGAGGCGGTGGTCGTTCCGAGCTACATGCGGCGCCGCGGACATCCTGTATATCTGCCTCGCTGGGCCTTTTCCAAGTTACTGGGATTAGGCAGGGGGCTGTCACTTCGGGATTTCATGGATACTTTCGAAGAAGAGATCGAGTACGAAGCGGTTGACAGCGACTGCATCAGGCGAGACATGGATGTGCCAGCCGAGTATGAGTCGCTGCGCGCCGAATTTGAGTGGGTGGTATGATCTTGCGGGCACAGCGGTTTCTTGCCCATCGCCGGGCGAAGGGGGTTGCGCATCACCTGAGACGCCACGGCGCGACGCCAATTGGATGAACTCCAGGAAGGCGAGATGAGTACTCATAGCGCGGCAGCGGCGAGGCTGCCGAAAGGAAAGAGTTTGACTGCGACACTGTACCACTATCTGAAAGAGATGCTCGAGGAGGAGCAGGCCGTTGCCGTTGCGACGATTGTGGACGCCAAGGGCTCAGTTCCCAGGGAAGTGGGCGCGAAAATGGTCATTCATCCGCTAGGCCGGCACGTTGGAACGGTGGGGGGCGGCTGCGGTGAGGCGGATGTGATTCGGGCCGGGCTGGACGTTATCCATGACGGGATGCCGCGCACCGTTCACGTCGATCTGACTGAAGACATTTCCATGAACAGCCTGGGTGTCTGTGGCGGGGTGATGGACGTGTTCGTCGAGCGCTGGGACGGGACGGGAGACGACGACTCCTAGTGGGGCGCGGCTTGCGCTAGTCCGGTTGCAAGACCGTAATCAGGTCAGGATCGCCAGAACTTACTCGGGCTGGCTCTCTTCGTACACACCTGAATCGGGAGCCGGGAAGCGGCTGTGCAGGTGCACCGGTTGCGACTTCTGTCGTACTCGCAGGTTGATCATCTCGACAGCGAGCGAGAAGGCCATGGCGAAATAGGCGTAGTTCTTGAGATGAAGTTCCTCGACGGCTTCGTGGAGCCAACCTTCCAAAACAAGCATAAAACCTATCAGAATCAGAAAGGCAAGCGCCAAGATTTTCATAGTAGGATGGCGTTCTACGTATGCGGCGATGGGTCCCGCGAAGATGAGCATCACGGCAGCCGCAATGACTATTGCGGGAACCATTACCCAGAGGTTGCCAGAGATTCCCACGGCGGTAATTACCGAGTCGAGGGAAAAGACGATGTCGATGAGGATGATCTGGGATATGACGGAGACGAATGTTGCCGTCGCCTGCGTTTTGCGGTCATGCCCCGCGGCTTCGAGTTTTTCATGAATTTCATAGGTGCTCTTACCGATCAGGAACAGGCCGCCGATGAGAAGAATGAGATCGCGACCCGAGACGTCATGTTGGAAGACGGAGAACAGTGGGTGAGTCAGACGCATTATCCAGGCAATGCTGAAGAGCAGCCCGATGCGGGCAATCACGGCCAGCGCGATTCCGGTTGAGCGCGCTTGGTCCTGCTGTTCTCGGGGCAGCTTTCCGCTCAGGATGGCGATGAAGATGACGTTGTCGATGCCGAGAACGATTTCGAGCAGGACGAGTGTCAGCAGCGCTACCAGGTTTTCGGCTTGAAATAGTTCGGTCATGGGTTGCTTGACTCCTGGCCCGGCCAACGGTCGGCGGGCCACAAATTTGCTTGGGTGGGGGCAGCTCGGCGCCTGTATACGTGACGGATTCTAGCATCTGGATTGGGACGTGTCTAGCGGGACGGGATGTGCATTTCCGAAGGCCAGGTACGGCGCTGGCAGGTGTTGCCGGCAAGCTAAGAATTGTGTGACCCAGGGATTTGCAGAGGGAATATGCAGGAAGAACTGCTCAACGCGCTTCTTGAAGCGATCGAGAAGAGAGAGGCTGTTGCGCTTGTAACGGTCACCTCCGGTGATGGCATGTTTGCGCAGGCAGCCGGCAAGAACGCGGTTGTCTGGCCGGAACCGGACAGGCGCCATGCCGGAGATCTGGGATTGGGGGACAGGTTAGACTGCGTGCTTCAGGATGCCCGGAAGGCGATTGCAAGTAAGAGACATGAGCATTTTCGTTATGAGGAGGAGGACGAAAGTTTTTCGGTATTCGTAGAAGTCCAGGCCAGGCCGCCCCACCTGATCATTGCAGGCGCAGGCCACATTGCCATCCCGCTGGCCTCGATCGCGAAGACGTGCGAATTCCTGGTCACGGTGATAGATGATCGCCCTCAATACGCCCATGCTTCGCGGTTTCCCAGCGCAGACAATGTCATTGCGGGGCCGTTCAGGCCAACATTGGTGGAACTTCGGCAGGGGAAGGCGACGTTTGACAGTGACACCTATATTGTCCTGGTGACGCGAGGACACCAGCATGATATCGACTGTCTGCTGGAGGTATTGGATGATCCGCTCGCTTACCTGGGCATGATCGGAAGCCAGCGGCGCATTCGCGCAGTTTTTGAGCTTCTGGAACAGGAGCAGGAGATTCCTGCGTCGAAATTCGATCGGGTTCGGGCGCCGATTGGCATTGACATCGGGGCGATTACACCGGCCGAGATTGCGGTCTGTATCATGGCGGAGATCATATGCGTCCTACGGGAAGGACCCCTTCCCGGACTGAGCGAACAGATCCAACAGGAGCGAATCGAACGGAGGAATCGAGCAGAAGGGAGATTGAGGGACCTCAGAGAGCAGGGCGCACGAGCAGGAGAGTGACCCCTTTTGGTCAAAGACTCCTCTTTCAAGAGACAGTCGAGAATGATGGAAGGATTCAAAGACGTCCGTTCCCACAATCGAAGCGCCTGGGATTTGGCGGTCGAGCGCAAGAGCAGATGGACAATACCAGTGAGCGGGGAAACTGTGGCTGCGGCCCGGCGCGGTTGTTGGGAGATCGTTCTTACGCCGGCGAAGCCTGTGCCGCGCGCCTGGTTTCCTGATCTCAGCAGTGCCGAGATACTGTGTCTGGCCGCGGGGGGAGGGCAACAGGGACCGGTATTGGCCGCTGCCGGAGAAAGCGCCGGCGCTCGGGTCACTGTTTTTGACATCTCGCCCCGCCAACTGGCCCAGGACCGTAATGTTGCACAACGCGAGGGTCTGGATCTGCTGACAGTGGAAGGCGACATGCGGGACCTGAGCATTTTCTCGGACGGGAAGTTCGACCTGATCGTTCATCCCTGTTCGAACCTGTTCGTCCCGGACGTGCGCCCGGTATGGCGCGAATGTGCGCGTGTGTTGAAGCGGGGCGGCGTTTTGCTGGCGGGCTTTGTCAACCCTGTTCTCTATCTGTTCGATCAGAGAAAGGTCGACGACGGTATTCTGGAGGTGCGCCACGAGCTTCCCTATTCGGACCTCACGAGCATATCCGAGTCGGAAAGGGATGCCTACATTCGGGCCGAGGAGGCACTGGAGTTCGGCCACACACTCACAGACCAGATTGGCGGTCAACTTGATGCCGGGTTTGTGGTCACTGGTTTCTTCGAAGACAGGTGGAAAGGTCAGCCCCCTGCGGACTATACGGCCACATATATAGGTTCGCGGGCCGTGAAATTTCGTCATTCACAATAAAGAATAGTTGCGTTTTTTGCGGTTTCGGAAAGCTGAATTACAATTCATATAACTGTGCATGGCACAGTTCACCTGGGTCGCAGACCGGTTCCAGCCCTGTGGTTGGCTGGTTTATTGCGATAGGGCAGTGGAATAAGGACTTTGTAGTTTGCAAAGGAGCATCAAAACATGACGTATGCGCACACGAACTCCAAGGGCAGAACTTACTATTTGCATTCAAAGGAAACGACGTTGCGTAACGGTCGACAACAGACTCTCTACTTTTTCGCCAAGGAAGAGAAGGAGGGCTCGCTGGAGGCCGTTCCTGATGGATACGAGGTATCCGAGAGCAAGAATGGCCTACCGGTTTTGAAGCGCTCAAAATAGCTTTGACAATTACGCTCTGTCGCCAACAAGGCTGACAGAAGCGCTGGCCCTTTTTGATGGACTTCGACCTAACACTTGAAGAAAAGATAGATAGGACTCCACCGCCTCTGCGGGAAATCATTGAAGACTTTCGCAGTATGGAGCCGCGGGAGCGGCTGGAGTCCCTCCTCGATTTTGCGCTGAACATGCCGGAGCTTCCCGGCTTTCTTCATGATGCCCGCGACCAGATGGAGCAGGTCCACGAGTGTCAGACTCCGATATTCGTTTTTGCCGACATCGTGGACGCGGGCGTGCACGTTTACATCGACGTGCCGAAGGAATCGCCGACGGTTCGAGGCTACGCAGCGATTGTACAGGAAGGACTTGAGCGGGCGGCTCCCGACACCGTTTTGCACACCCCGGACGACATTCATTACCTGCTTGGCCTGCATGAAGCGATCTCACCTCAACGACTGCGCGGCCTGCATGTCCTCATGGCCTATCTGAAGAGGCAAGTTACAGCCCGAATGGCAAAAAGTGAATGATGCGCTGACTGACGTTCAGGGCATTCTAGTCGGTCACTGGTCTGATCCTGTTCATGGAACCGGCTGTACAGTCGTGTTGACACCCGAAGGCAGTTGCGGCGGTGTTGATGTGCGCGGTTCGGCCCCGGGAACGCGGGAAACGGCTCTGCTCGATCCCGTGAATCGAGTGGACCGTGTCCACGGCGTGCTCTTGAGCGGGGGCTCGGCTTACGGGCTGGGAGCGGCACATGGTGTGGTCACCTGGCTGGCTGGGCATGGTTACGGCTGGTACACGCCGGCTGTGCCGGTGCCGATTGTGCCGGCTGCAATTCTGTACGACCTGGGGTTCGGTGGTTCGACCGTATATCCTACACAGGAGGATGCCTTTGCCGCGTGCGAGTCGGCGACCCGGTTGGACGAAGGCCGCGGATCAGTCGGCGCCGGGGTCGGCTGTACTGTGGGGAAATTGTTAGGGATTGATCGTTGTATGCGCGGCGGGTTGGGTCAGGCGTCGGTTGCTCTGCCCGGAGGCGTTGTGGTGTCGGCATTAATCGCCGTCAACGCAGTTGGCGACATAGTGGACCCGATGCGCGCTCAGCTGGTAGCGGGAGCCCGCAGTCCGGAGTCAGGGGAATTGGCGGACAGCCTTACCGTAGCCAGCGATTCGCTGGACTCGTTCTCGTTTGTGCCGTCGGGCCCAAAGTCTACCCTTTCCTCATCTTCGTCAGACGAAGACCTATCCTCAACCGCTCAAACCTGGCAGGAAAACACTACGATCGGTGTTGTCGCCACGAATCTCAGTCTCAGCAAGAATGAAGCAACCAAGTTAGCACAGATGGCACAGTCAGGAGTCAGTCGAACGACTCGACCGGCACATACACTTTATGACGGCGACTGCCTGTTTGCCCTGGCCACGGGTGCGCTGGACGCTCAGGTTGAGCTAAGCCTTTTGGGCGGGGTTGCGGCGGAGGTGGTCGCTGCCGCGGTTCTTGACGGCGTTCTCAACGCGACGTCCGAACACGGGGTGCCGGCCGCTTCAGAAGTGACTCCGCGACGGTTTGCTCCATAGGCCAATTTCCGATCATTTGGCTAAACTAGGCTGCGTTCTCAAAAGTGCCGCTTTGCAGGACGGGTCCGTCAAGGCACAGTACGCTGCCATTCAGCTCGCAGGAGCCGCAGATCCCTACTGCGCAGCGCATGTATGCCTCCCACGATAGCAGGCGGGGCACGCCGTAGGTAGCACCTAAGCTGTCGATGGCGGCGAGCATTCCGTGCGGGCCGCAAGCACAGATCAGATCGATCTCTCGTCGCCACAGGGAATTGGTCAGTAGATCGGTGGCAAGTCCTTTCGTTCCTGCGCTACCGTCCTCAGTACAGGTGAGAAGGTCCATCGGGGCTTCTTCGCCACTCATATCCTTTTTCAGGCCGGAAAAACGATCAACATATAGCAGGTCGGCAGCCGTGCCAGCTCCGATGATGACGGTCAGCTCATCCAGTTGTTGGCGCCAGGTGCGGGCCAGCCAAAGGAGTGGTGCTACGCCGTATCCTCCTCCAATGAATGCGGCGCGATTGCAGCGGGCGGGGAGCCGGTAGCCCTGTCCGAACGGCCCGCGAATCCAGAGCAGATCGCCGGGTCCCATCGCGTGCAGGAGTTTGGTGAAGGGCCCGACGGCGGTGACCATGAGAGTTACGGGATTGGCGTCGACAAGTGAGAATGGCTTTTCGTCGAAACGGGGAAGCCAGGCCATTACGAACTGACCGGGCAGGGCGTTCAGGCTGAGGTCGAGCGTGAAAGTCTTTGTACGGTAGTTGTCGCTTTCGACGGAGAGGATTGGGAAAGGGGTAGGAAGGGACATAGAGCCGAGATGGCTTGTCCCTCCGGTAGTACGCTTCATTTTCGCAACTTGGCGTCCAGGCGGCCTTGCAGCGTCTTCAAGCTCGTTCCAGAATGACGACTGGGATTACGCGGTCTGTCTTGGCCTGATAGTCGTTGTACTGGGGCCAAATCTCCGCCATCAGGTTCCACAGGGCCGGCTTTTCATGGGGCGAGGCGGTGCGGGCGGTGGCATCGAAGCAGTCTGCACCGACACGCAGTTGGACGCCAGGTGTTTCGACCAGATTGAGATACCAGGACGGATGATGTGTTGCGCCGCCGCGGGAGGCGACAATCACGTAGGTCTCCTCGCCTTCAACTTTGCCGTAGATGAGCGGCGTTGTGCGCGCTTTGCCGGTGCGGCGACCGGTGGTCGTCAGCAGCAACGTAGGGACGCCGTTCCAGATGTGGCCGTCTTCGCCGTTGGACTCGAGGTAGCGGCCAATGTGCTCCTTTACCCAGCCTGGTACTTCGCGTTCGGCCATGATTGATTTCTCCTCAGAATTGGGCCCTTAATTGGGCCGTAACGAAGTTCAGGTCAGTCTAACACACGGCAGGTCGATCTGCACGAACTGGCCGGATTTGGGTGCAGTTCAGATTTGCGGTGGGAACAGTCTGGCGGGGAGACTAGGCCAGTGGTGGCTGGAATTTTTTCCGATTATTGGAGATAAGCAGGGCAGGCGCCAAGCCTCGTTTAGCCGGGAAGTCTGTTGATTAGGGGATACAGGGCAGGAACAAGGCCTGCCCCTACGGAAACGTTTTGGGGGAATGCGAAAACCTTGGGTGAGGCGTGCGAGGACAGGCACAAGGCCTGCCCCAACGGGAACGTTTTGGGGGAATGCGAATAGCTTGGGTGAGGCGAGTGAGGGCAGGAACAAGGCTTGCCCCTGCGGGAACGCTTTAGGGGAATGCGAAAACGTTGGGTGAGGCGGGTTAGGGCAGGCACAAGGCCTGCCCCTACGGGAACGTTTTGAGGGAATGCGAATAGCTTGGGTGAGGCGAGTTAGGGCAGGCACAGGGCCTGCCCCTACGGGAACGTTTTGAGGGAATGCGAATATTTTGGGTGAGGCGAGTGAGGGCAGGAACAAGGCCTGCCCCTACGGGAACGTTTTGAGGGAATGCGAATATTTTGGGTGAGGCGAGTGAGGGCAGGAACAAGGCCTGCCCCTACGGGAACGTTTTGGGGGGAATGCGAATATTTTGGGTGAGGCGAGTGAGGGCAGGAACAAGGCCTGCCCCTACGGGAACGTTTTGAGGGAATGCGAATAGCTTGGGTGAGGCGTGCGAGGGCAGGAACAAGGTCTGCCCCTAAGGTGGAGGCGCGGGGGTTCGAACACCGGTCGCTGTCTCAACTGTTCCGATTGTCCAGGAGGGTCGGGCATAGGAAGGGGGGCGTTGCGGGGGGAATCCCCCCGCACGAGGGAGGGCCGAAGGCCCGACCGCCCAAAAGCGAGGAGAGAGTGAAGAGTAGAGAGGAGTGAGTGACACCGTCTGTTCTGCTGGAAAGTATAACTGGACCTGACCTTGGCCTGGTTGCAACAAGAGGCGTACGATAGTGCACCCCCAATCCGGACTGCCCCCCGGATTTTTTTCTGCTTGCAATCGCGGCGTACAAGCGTTATCCTCATCTGCTATCAGTTTCAATTTCGCCAAGGAGGGTATCATGATCCTTTCCCCGGCCCAAGTAGAAGCATATGAGCGTGAAGGTTACATTGGAGCGATCGATGTAATTGACGGGCCGCAAGTAGGCAGTTACCGCGAGGCCTTCGACGATTTGGAGGATCGCGTCGGTAAGGAGACTGCGCAGATCGGGCTGATAGACTATCATTATGAAGAGGAGTTTATCTGGAAGCTGGCCACGAACCCCACTATTCTGGACGCAATTGAAGCACTGATCGGACCGAACGTCCTGTTACTGGCGACTCACTTTTTCAACAAGTACGGTGAAGGCAAAGAGGCGGAGGTGTTTGTGGCCTGGCACCAGGATGTGACCTTCTGGGGTCTGGAGCCGCCGACGGCGATCACGGCCTGGTACGCGGTCGATGACAGCGACGTGGAGAACGGATGCATGCAGGTGATCCCTGGCACGCACGTATCGGGCGTCGTAGAACACGGCAAGGCAGAGCAGGCGGGTAATCTGCTCAGCATCAATCAAGAGGTCCACGTTACACAGGAGGAAGCGGCGACAGCGGTCGATCTGCCGCTGCGGGCCGGCCAGATCTCCATCCACGACGGCACACTGATTCACGGCAGTCTGCCAAACCGCTCGGACCGGCGGCGTTGCGGGCTTACCTTGCGCTACGTGCCGACGTCGGTGCGGCAGGCCGAGGACAACTCTTTGGACGGACGCTGGAGACCGGTGGTGGTTCGCGGGAAGGATGTGGAGAACAACTTCGGCGAGTTCAAGACTCCATGGCAATGAGGCATTGATGGATGCCGGAAGTCCCGCCTAACGTTGTGTTCGTCCTCACAGATGACCAAGGGTATGGTGATCTTTCCTGTCACGGCAACCCGATTCTGAAGACGCCGCATATCGACGAACTGCACGCGGTCAGCGTGAGGTTGACAGATTATCACGTCGGGCCGACGTGCGCGCCGACTCGCGCCGGACTTCTGACCGGCCATTACGCCAACAGCACGGGCGTATGGCGGACCAGCGGCGGGCGGTCCCTTTTGCGGGCTGATGAAGTCAGCATGGCCGACTATTTTCGGAGGAGCGGCTACGCAACCGGGATCTTTGGCAAGTGGCATTTGGGCGACAACGCGCCTTACCGCCCACAGGATCGAGGGTTCGAGACGGTGGTCGTACACGGCGGAGGGGGCGTTTCCCAGACGCCCGACTACTGGGGCAACAGCTATTTCGATGACCGTTACTGGGACGGCCAGCGGTATAAGCGGTTCGAAGGTTACTGCACGGACGTCTGGTTTCGGGAAGCACTGAGGTTTATCGAGCACAACAGACACAGGCCCTTCTTCTGTTACATCCCAACCAATGCGCCCCACGCACCGCATTTGGTCGAGCCGAGCTACAGCGATCCCTATTTGCCACTGACGCCTCACGAGGGTCGGGCCAAGTTTTACGGGATGGTCGCCAGAATCGACGAAAACGTGGGGGCGTTGCGCCGCCGGTTAAGAGAGACAGGGCTGGAAGACAACACGATCTTCATTTTTATGACGGATAACGGCTCTTCCGGCGGTCTGGATGTGGATCAGGATCATTTTGTCATCAGTGGGTTCAACGCGGGCATGCGTGGGAAAAAGGCTTCCGAATATGACGGCGGACATCGCGTGCCTTTCTTCATGCACTGGCCCGCAGGCGGCATGGACAAGGGTCGCGACGTGGACCAACTGACCGCTAACATCGACATTCTGCCTACGCTTATCGAGTTGTGTGGTTTGGAATGTCCTGACGACGGTGGTTTTGATGGGCGCAGCCTGGTCCCACTATTGCGGGAAGTGAGTGGCGGCGACGATGGTCCTTCCCTCGTCAGTGAGGGGAATAGCCAAGATTGGCCTGAGCGGGCGGTCGTCACCGATACACAGCGAATGCCTCGCCCGGTTAAGTGGCGCAGAAGCGCGGTAATGACAGAAACCTGGCGGCTGGTGAATGGTGAGGCGTTGTATGCCATCCAGGAGGATCCTGAGCAGCGGGTAGATCTTTCGGCTGGTTACTCCGAGGTCGTTGCCGAATTGCGCCTGGCCTATGAAGAGTGGTGGCAGAAGGTATCGCGGCAGTTTGACGAGGAGATCCCGATTCCGATTGGCGGGCCGGGCTCTTCTTGTCTCAGGCTCAACACTTACGACTGGCGCAGCGGGCATGATGAGGAATGGGAAGGCGCCTGGAACCAATGCCTGGTCCGACAGGGCGTGATCTGTAATGGCTACTGGGAAGTTGACGTCAGAGAGGCAGGTACCTATCGCTTCACCCTGCGCCGCTGGCCGGAGGAGGAGGACGCGGCGATCACCGTCGGGCTGGGCGAAGGTAAACCGGTTTCTTGGACAGAACTTCGGATTGACTCTGATGGGGATGCTGCTTCCGGCGCGTCGTGGAAAGAACGAATCCGATGGGGCGGGGGCGTCGCCTTGCCTGTGCAGAGGGCCGGGATTGCCATTGCAGGCAAGGAAGCGTGGACTTCGGTGAGTGCAGGAGATGATGGCGCTTCATTTTTGTTGTCGCTTCCGGCTGCCGGGACGCACTTGCAATCCTGGTTTCAACTGGAGGACGGCAGGCAGCTAGGGGCGTATTACGTTTACGTGGAGCAACTGGACGTAGACGCATCGGTGTGACGGACTGGGATCCATAGGCTGCAACACACCTGCCTGCCATCGCAGGCCAGAGACCCTCTTTAGTCCAGGCGACTGCGGCCCCGGCCCAAGCGGCATTTGAACCAGACGAGCAGTTAGCTTTCGGGTAGTGTTTTCGTATAGGGAGCAGGGCATGGCGTCGGACCTTCCCAACGTTGTCTTTGTGCTTACAGACGATCAGGGCTACGGAGACCTCTCCTGCCACGGCAACCCTGTGGTCAGGACTCCTCATATTGACGAACTCTACAACTCGAGTGTGCGGTTGACCGACTATCACGTTGGTCCGACGTGCGCTCCGACCCGCGCCGGGCTGCTTACCGGTCATTACGCGAACAGCACGGGCGTCTGGCACACGATCGGCGGCCGTTCGCTGCTGCGGTCGGACGAGATCAGCATGGCAGATTATTTTCAAGGCAGCGGTTACGCCACGGGAATCTTTGGCAAGTGGCATCTGGGCGACAACGCGCCTTACCGGCCACAGGACCGGGGCTTCGATACGGTCGTCGTCCACGGAGGCGGCGGAATTGGCCAGACTCCCGACTACTGGGGCAACAACTATTTTGATGACAGCTATTGGGACGGGGAAAGACATACCCGGTATGAAGGCTACTGCACCGATGTCTGGTTTCAGGAAGCGTTGAGATTTATCGAAGGGAATGCGTCGAATCAGTTTTTCTGTTACATTCCGACCAACGCGCCCCATTCGCCCCATCTCGTCGATCCCGTATACAGTGACCCCTATTTGCCGCGGACTCCCCATGAGGAACGGGCCAAGTATTACGGAATGCTGGCGAACATTGACGACAATGTCGGAGGCCTGCGGCGCAGGTTGGCGGAGTTGGGACTGGCCGAGAATACAATCTTTATTTTTATGACTGATAACGGCTCCGCGGGCGGGGTAGAGGTGGACGAGGGCCAGTTCGTCACCAGCGGCTTCAACGTAGGGATGCGCGGGAAGAAGGGATCGGAATACGACGGCGGCCACCGCGTACCTTTCTTCCTCCATTGGCCTGCGGGCGGGTTCAATTCGGGGAGAGACGTGGATGAGGTCACAGCCAATGTGGACATCCTGCCCACTCTGATCGACCTGTGCGGTCTGGAGAAGTCTGAAGCAGAAAGTTTCGATGGCACAAGTTTGAAGCCGCTGCTGCTACCTGAAGTTGGAGTGCAACTCGTCTGGCCGGATCGTACGCTTGTCACCGATTCGCAGAGGCTGGCCTATCCTGTCAAATGGCGAAAGAGCGCAGTGATGACCGACAGTTGGCGACTGGTGAACGGGCGTGAGCTGTATGCGATCAAAGCGGACCCGGGGCAGAAGACTGACGTTTCAGATAGCCATCCCATTGTTGTTTCCGAGTTGCGGGCGGCCTACGAGTCCTGGTGGCATCAAGTTTCGCGTCAGTTCGACGCAGATATACCGATTGCAATAGGTGGCCCAGATGCCGAACAAGTGCGATTGAATACGCATGACTGGCGCAATGAAGATTGCGAATGCGCGTGGAACCAGAGCCAAGTGCGCCAAGGACTGATCTGCAACGGGCACTGGGAAGTCGAGGTCGTCGAGGCTGGGGCTTACCGGTTCACATTGCGGCGCTGGCCGGAGGAGGAAGGCGCGGCGATTGCGGCTGGACTTGAGGGAGGCGAAACGCCGTCGTTGGGTCAGCTTTCAATCCAGCCAATTGAAGATGGGTCTGAAAAGTCGCTAAAGGAGCGGATCGACTGGGGAGGCGGCGTCGCACTGCCCGTGAAGGAAGCTCGGATCGCCATAGCAGGTGAGGAGGCAAGCAGCCAAGTTGGTCCTGAAGCTGAAGGTGTTAGCTTCCTGCTCAGTTTACCTGCCGGACCAGCACATCTGCAGACCTGGTTCGGGACGGAAGAGGGAGAAGAGTTGGGCGCCTACTACATTTATGTTGAAAGGGAATGAATGAGACTGAACCAAAACGTAACTGAATCATAGGGAGAGATTCGCCTCTCGACCAGAATCTCAGGGAGAAGATAGATGACGCTTGACAACGGTCAGAAGCTGGCAATTCATGGTGGTACGCCGGCAAAACAGAGTCCCGATCCGCCGATGTATCCGGGGGGAATGGCGATCGCAGATGAGGAGGAGGCACAGGTCCTTGAGGTGCTGCGGGCCAAGCGGCTTTTTCGCTATTACGGTCCCGGCAAGGAGGACTCGAAGGCGACCCAGCTGGAGCAGGCATTTGCTGCAAAGAAGGGTTCCAAGTATTCAGTAGCGGTGACGTCAGGGACTGCTTCTCTGGTCTGCGGTCTGCACGGTATAGGAGTCGGCCCGGGAGACGAAGTGATCGTGCCCGCTTACACATGGATCGCTTCCGCCTCTTCGGTTGTTGCGGCCGGCGGTATCCCCGTGATTGCCGAGGTCGATGAGACTCTTCTGATGGACCCGGCGGATGTCGAGAAGAAGATAACCCCTTTCACGAAGGCGATCATGCCGGTGCATATGCGCGGCGCGCCCTGCAGGATGGATGAGCTGATGGCGCTGGCGAAAGAGCACGGGCTCAAGGTAATTGAGGACGTGGCGCAGGCAAACGGGGGAAGCTACAAGGGACGGGCACTGGGCACATTCGGCGACGTGGGCTGTTTCAGTCTTCAGTTCAACAAGATTATCACGTCGGGAGAGGGCGGGATGGTCGTGACTGACGACGAGTCGGTCTGGAAACGCACGAATATGTATCACGATGTGATCGGCGCCCTTCAACTAAAATTCAGTGTCGATGAACTGCTCTGCGGGGTAAACTATCGGATGCCGGAGCTTTTGGCGGCGGTCGCGTTGCCGCAGCTGGAAAGGCTGGACGGGCTGATCGATGACATGCGCCATCGAAAACGAATGATAAAGGCGGGCATCGAAGGAGTGGCCGAACGCAAGGGGATCAGCTTCCGTGAGATGGCGGACCCGGAGGGGGATACCGCGATCGCTACCGTTTTCTTTGTGGAGAGTCCGGAAAAAGCGGCGTCGGTGGCGGAGGCGCTGCGAGCCGAAAACATCGGCGCTGGGACGTTGTATTCACCTGGCGACATCGACTACCATGTATACGCCCACTGGGTTCCGATCATGAACCGGCGGACATGGACAGATTCCGGCGGCCCTTGGCGTAACGCTAAGCGGGAGATGGAATACAGCCACAATATGTGCCCCCGGAGTCTCGATCTTTTGGGGCGCGCTGTGCACTTGAATGTGAGCCCCCTGCTGACGAATGAGGATGTGGAGGAGACGGTCGAAGGGCTGAACAAGGTTCTGGAGGAGTTAGGGTAGCCCTGAATCGACGCCCGCGGAAACGCTTTCTTTTTCTCTAGAGTCCGCACATTGAATGGCGCTTCGGTAGGACAGTGATGTGGAAGTGGGTTTGTAATGAAATCCGATGCTGTCCAGTTTGGCGAATCCCCGAAGCGGTGTGGAGTTGGATGGCGACCTACTCGTGGACTATAGACGACGCTTGTTTTGGCTCCAGTGAAATGGTGGAGTCGAAGCGCCGATTTTGAATGAATACAACTGGCACGAAGCAGGGCAGCAGAGCGAAGCGTTTATCGATTTGGCGCGCCGGGACCTTGACCGAATCGGCGAGTACAGCCCGGTCGTCGTCTTGCTGATGCATACGCACGGAATCGCAGACGATTACGAGCACACGTTTCGGCTCATCGATGCAGTATCGGAGCACGTGGGGGGGAAGTCGGGCGCGTCCTTTGCAACGATGGGTGAGCTGGTCGCTTCGGGAGCACTGGCTGAAGCGGCTACGGTAGAGGGCCCGGATTTTCTGCCTGTCTGACACTGTTTGAGCCGGGAATACGAGCATGAGCTTCATCGACATAAGGTAGCTTGAGTTCCACGTTAGTTCACTTAAGCGGCGGCGCGCTGGCGTCGTCCACCAAAATGCCAAGGAGGATTTCACCATGGCTAGTGGTACAGAGTTTTCCAGACGCGATTTTCTAGTTCGGACTGCCACAGTGGCAGGTGTGGCGACAGTGGGGGCGGGCCTGTCTGCATGTGCTCCAGCCGTACCTGCCATGGAGGGTGAAGACGGTGGTGCGCCGGCAATGGAGGTCGTCACGCTCACCATGTGGAAAGGCCCGCATAAGGCCGCGGGTGACGAGACGAAGCTTTGCGCGCAGCCGACGCTGGACGTGCTCGAGGAGATGCATCCGGAGATCAGTGTCGACTTCAGCGAGGTTCCGTGGGGGCAGTACAACGAGAAGTTCGTGGCCGCGTTTGCCGCCGATCAGGGGCCTGACGTGAGCTACCAGACGGAGTCGTTCCCGCGCTTTGTGAATGCCGGGCACATCATGCCGTTGGACGAAATGATCGCGTCAAGCGGGTTCGATCGCTCCTTCTTCTACGAGCGGGCGTGGGAGCCGGGCACGTACGGCGGCACGACCTACTCGTTCCCGTGGATTATCGGCGGCTCCAACCTGTTCTGGAACAAGGACCTGTTTGAACAGGCCGGGCACGATCCCGACACGCCGCCGGACACGATCGACGAATTCGTGGCCATCTCGCAGGACATTACTTCTTTGGCCGACGATGTCTACGGGTTTGCCACACATCCCAAAGGCTGGCACGAGAACGGTCAGTGGCCGCGCCGATTTGGCGGGCACTGGTTCAACGATGACCTGACGGAGTGCATTGTAAACTCTGCCGAGGCTTACGAGGGCTGGAACTTCTTCAATTCACTGTTTCACGACATAGGGATCGCGATGCCGGGTGCGATTTCCGGGCAGGAACCTGGTGTTGGCGGGTACTTCCGCGACGGCAAGGTCGGTATGATCACCGCCCAGAACGTCTTCGCAAACTCGGTCCGCAGCGAAAAGCCTGATTTCAACCTGGGCGCTTCGCGCATGGCAACCGGCCCGGCTGAGGGCGCCAGGGGACGGGCATGCTACGGCGGCGTCGGTATGCTGGCCATCGCAGCAAAGACCGCGCATCCCGATGAATCCTGGACCGTAGTCGAGACCCTGGTTACGCCCGATCTGTTGACGTCATGGATCGGCTGCCTAGGCTTCATGAGTGTTTCGCCCCATGTCAACTTCTATCCTGACGATCCGGTATTGACGACTGCCCAGACGACGCTTGAGTACACCTTCTTCTGGCCGTATCGCGGCTGGATCTTCAAGTTCTGGGACATCGAAGGCACTTCGATTGAGTCGTTCGTCCTCGGTCACCGCACGGTTGAGGAAGCGATCGAGGACATGGTTGTTCAGATCAATGACATGCTCCGCGAGGAAGAGGGAGCCTGATCGTAAATCTGAGTTAGAGACGGGCTGCCGCGTTCCGAGGACGCGGCAGCCCCGCACACCTCCTCCACGGGAATACTGCCGCACAAGCCTCGCCCACACATGGATCCGAGATGACTACAACGTCCGCTACGTCCCAGAAGAGCAGTGTTTCTCCGACATCCTTTTGGCAGCGCGCCGATGTGAGGCGCAACCTGAATGCTTACGCTTTCATTATTCCCTTTATCATTCTCTTTATCGTCTTTAATGTCGGACCTTTCTTCTGGGCCCTCTGGCTTTCCCTTCTGCGCGGCGACCTGGTGGACCAGGTGAAACCATTCGTTGGTATTCAGAATTACTTAAGCCTCACGACCGACGACATCACTCTGAAGGTCTTCAGGGTCTCCTTTCAGTACACGGTCTCGGTGGTGCCGATCGCGGTCATCACCGCCCTGGCCGGGGCTTTTCTGCTTGGCAACAAGCTGGTCCGATTCAAGGATTTCTACCGCGCTGTCGTTTTCTTTCCGCTGCTGGCCTCGGCCGCGGCGACGGCCCAGATCTGGAGCTACATTCTGGCACCCAGTTTCGGCGTGATGACCTATCTCCTGGGCCTTGTGGGCATTCCCGAAGTTTATTGGTTGTCCAATCCGAAAGTGGCATTGTACGGCATACTTCTGATTGAGTGGTGGCGCGGGATCGGGTTCCACATTATTCTTTTCCTGGCTGCCATGCTCGGCGTTCCCGAGGAGTTGCAGGAGGCGGCCCGCATTGACGGAGCCAATGCGTGGCAGGTTGCCACGCGTGTAACCATACCTTTGATGCGCCCAGTTATCCTCTTTTCGGTTGTAATGGGCACAATCTGGGCGTTTCAGCTTTTCGATACCGTTTTTGTGCTCACCAATGGGGGCCCTGTTCATGCAACGGCGACAATTGTCTGGTACATCTACAACCATGCCTTCCGTTACGGTCAGGTCGGGATGGCAGCGGCAATGGGCGTCGTGCTACTGGTGATCATTATGCCGATCTCTTATGTGCAAATGCGAGTACTGGGCGAAAGATAGACATTCAGTCCTCGAGGCACGCCCGAATTGATCTACGTTAAAGGTTGAAAGCCATGACGCAATTCAAACTCAGCGGCAGATGGCCCAAGTTGATTCGCATTCTGCCGCAGGCTACGGTGATCTATTCGCTGTTGGCCGCTCTGGTCGTCATTATGTTAGGGCCGTACCTTTACATTTTTTCTTCATCCTTTAAGGAAACCTACACACTCATATCGATTCCGCCAAGGTTGTTTCCGGAGGAGTTTGTCTGGGACAACTATAAATATATTTTGACGGAGCTACCCTTCAGCCTGTGGTTTTTCAATACGATCCTGGTCGCTGTGCTGGTAACGCTGGGCACGGTGATAATCGACGCGCTGGCGGCCTACGCGTTCGCCAAGAAGCAGTTCTGGGGACGTGACGTCCTTTTCGGTGTGATGCTGGCTACCATTATGATTCCCGGGGCACTGCTTCTGATTCCCGCATTTCTGATTACCAACTGGCTGGGGTTACTCAACTCCTATGGTGGGCTCATCATTCCCGCTCTTGCGAATGTGCTGGGGGTCTTCCTGCTGCGCCAGTTCATGCAGACTATTCCGGTGGAACTCGAGCACGCCGCTCGCATTGATGGTTGCACGGATTTCGGTGTCTTTTGGCGGATAATCATGCCGCTCTCGGCGCCAGCGTTGGCGACCCTGTCGATCGTCGTCTTTACTTCTCAATGGAATAACCTTGTCTGGCCTCTTGTGGTGCTGAACAATAAGAAGCTCTACACGCTTCCACTGGGACTGGCACTCCTTCGCGGAGAGTTCCAGGTTAACTACGGTATTACCTCGGCCGCCGCATTCTTGAGTGTGCTTCCATTGATCATTGTCTTCCTGTTCCTTCAGCGCTATTTCCTGGAAGGACTAACCGTGGGAGCCGTTAAGGGTTGAGACAACCAATTAGGAACTGATACTTTAAGAACCAAGGCTAACGCGCCATAACTGAGAGGAGCACAATGACGACTTATTCATGGAGTATAGACGACGCCGGGACGGGCGGCAGCGCGATGGTGGAGTCACTCACGAGGTCGACGGAGTTTTTCAGTTCACGCGGCCTGGGGTCGACCTGGTTTACCGTGCCGAAGGGCGGCGGCAAACCGATGACGCCCGAGTGGAAGGATGCGCTGATTACGGCGCGAGACCTGGGCCACGACCTGCAGCTACATGGGTTGACGCACGCGGACTGTTACGAGTTTGGGCCCCCGGCGTGGCCGGCGACGTCGATTCTGCCCACGCTGCAGTCGGATTTCGACGAACGCAGCGAGGCGTTGATGCCGCGCTATACGGTTGACAACTTGCGTGACCGGATTGAAGAGGGGCTGGAGGTCTTTGCGATGGATCTTGGCGTTGAGCCTACGGTCTTCAGGGCGCCGTGTGGGGCGATCTCCAAGCCGATGTTCAGTGCCTTACGCGAGGTAGGCATTGGCTATCACACTTGTATGTATATCAGCGGCAGCGGATACGCGCATCTTCCGCATAACGGGGGGGACCTCTCGCAGGATTGGGTCGACAATATCCCTTATCATCCTTTTAGATGGTATGAGGACGTTATTGAAGTGCCGATTCTGAACGAGTACACGTGGCGAGGGTCGGGAGAGCGCAGCCAGGAGTTTATCGATCTGGCGCGGCAGGATTTGGACCGAATCAGCGAGTACAGTCCTGTCGTAATCATGCTGATGCACACGCACGGCATTGCCGACGACTACGAGCACACTTTCCGCATGATCGACGCGGTTTCAGAGCATGTAGGCCGGAAGCCGGGCGCGTCTTTCGCTACGATGGGCGAGATGGCGGCTTCTGGGGCCCTGGCCGAGGCCGCTACCGTTGACGGACCGGACATATTGCCCGTTTGAAACAGACTACAACTTGGGACATGAACAATGAATATCATTGTCATAATTTCGGACACTTTCAGATACGATAACCTGTTCGATCGCGCGGCGGCGATGCCGGTGCGTACGCCTCACCTTGACCTCTTTTCGGAGCGGTGCGTGAGCCTGTCGAGGCTGTACACGGGTAGTTTTCCTACGATCCCGCACCGGACGGACTTCACGACGGGGCGAGTCGGGTGGCCGTGGTACCCGTGGCAGGACCGGAGGAAGAGCAGTCCGAACCATCTGCCCGAAATCCTCAGGGAAGCCGGTTATGTCAGTCAGCTTCTGGGTGACTGCCCACACCTGGTGCGGGCGGCTTTCTTCGAAGGGTTCGACGGCGCGCATACGGTGCCCGGGCAAGAAGGCAATACCTACTTCCTTGGAATGAATCACCCTATCGACCAGGTGATGGCCGATGAAAAGACTCGGAGTGTTGGTAATCATTTTCAAGGGCGCAATCTTATCGACCTCCATTCATGGATAAACCGCAGGTGGTATAGAGAGATCGACCGATTTGCGCCGCGTACGGCTGAACTGGCGGTGGAGTGGCTGGAGGAGAACGACCAGCACAGTCCCTTTTTCCTATGGGTAGATTTCTTCGATCCTCACGAACCCTGGGACCCACCGGAGTACATGGTGCGGCGCTATGACCCCGACTACGATGGCCCGCCGATGTTGCATCCCAATTACGGCAAGGCGAGCGACTATACCGAGGCAGAGCTTCGCAACCTGCGGGCGCATTATTGCGCAGAGGCGGAGCTGGTGGACAGGTGGGTGGGGCGCATACTGACGAAGATTGACGACCTGGATCTGTGGCGCAATTCGATCGTGGTATTCATGTCCGATCATGGTTTCAGTCTTGGCGAACACAACCGCACCGGGAAGTCGAACATCAGCAAGTTCGATGACCGGTTCTGGCCGCTTTATCCGGAGATCGTGCATATTCCGTTTCTGGTGGCGGCGCCGGGGCTGGAGGGAGGGCGAACGGTTGATGCGCTGCTGCGCCCGGCGGACGTCGCGCCGACGCTGATGGACCTGGCGGGGGTCAAGGTGGAAACACCTGAGCCGATGCACGGGCGTTCGTTTGCGCCGCTGTTGCGAGGCGAAAGCGGGGATTCCCTGCACGACTGCGTCGTGTCCGCTTCGTTTACGCGGTTGGAGGCGGGGGAACTGCCTGCTAATAAAGTGACTCCGATGCTGTACACGGAGCGCTGGGCGTATGCGCCAGTCGGCTCAGACGGCACAAGGGAGCTCTACGATTTGGAGGAAGATCCTCAGACGGAGACGAATCTAATCGACGAACACGGGGACGTTGCGGACGACTTGCAGGATGCGTTCATGCAGGGGCTGCGCGGCCTGAATGCTCCGGGCGAGGCCGTTGAGGTCTGGCAACGCTGAGGTGACCGAAGCGGCGCGTAAGTCTACGCCTTCCTCACCGCAGCTGTATTGGACTCCAAGTGGGAATCGCGATTCATAACCCTTAGGATTTGGACATAGCAGTCAATAAAGGCTATTATCCTTGCGTTAGCGCAAGGAACCTCAACACGCGCGCCCTTTTTTGTGAGGATGTTTAGGTAGCATTGAACTGGTAAGGCCGGATTCATTAGGTCTTAGCCGCGGTTGGGCAAGCACTGCCCAGATGGCGAAGTAGGTCGCTCTGGCCGTCTATTTGCCGCAAGAGTCAACAGTACGGTTCTATAGGCAGGAGAGGTTGGGCAAATCGCTCTACACTACTCCACTTGTTTCCACCCTTTTCACATTTCTTTACATGGAGGATTGAATGGACACTCAGAAGATGCTTTCGCGCCGCCGCTTCCTGCAGGTTTCCGGCCTGGCAACAAGCGCGGCCCTGCTTGCGGCCTGCCCCGCGCCCGCTGCTGCCCCGGCAGCCGACAGCGGCGATGGCGGAGCGATGATGGAGACCAAGAAGTTGGAAGCCTGGTCACGCATGACCGACCTGGCGCAGGAGTCGATTAAGGAAATTATCGACATCTACAACGAGCAGAACACGATTGGCGTAGAGCTAGAGTTCGTCTACATCGCGCGCACGGCCGGCAGCCAGGCAGATGAGAAGCTGCTCACCGCCGTTGCGGGCGGTACGCCTCCGGCGCTCCACTATGCCGACCGGTTCACGGTTCCGCAGTTCGCGCACGAAGGATTCTTTACCGACATCACCGACTTTGCTGAAGCCGCCGGTGTCACCAAAGAGCTTTACTTCGACTTCGCTTGGGACGAGACGGTTTATAAGGGCGGCATCTACGCGCTTTCGTTCGACACGGACACGCGCGCCCTGTGGTACAACATGGACATTCTGGACGAGGCCGGTCTCGATTCCAGTTCTCCTCCGTCCAACCTGGATGAACTGATGGCAGCCACCGAAGCACTGACTATTCGGGACAACACCGGCGCTGTCACTCGCTACGGCTTCAACCCGATCTATGATCAGGCCTGGCTCTATACGTGGGGCTTCGGCTTCGGCGGCTCGTTCCAGGACGACGAACGGCGCATCACCTTTGCCCATCCGCAGAACATCGAAGCGATGCAGTTTGTCAAGTCCTTTATCGACGAGATCGGCGTTGAAGACATCGATGCGATGCTCGCCGCCTGTGCCGGCGGCAACTGTCGCGGTGAGAACGACTACTTCTGGACCGGCCAGAGTGCGATGACCTGCAGCGGTAACTGGAAGGTTGCCCAGCACCATCGCTACAAGCCGGATACCAACTACGGTGTCGTTCCGATGCCGGGCCCGGATGGCCCCGCCCCGCACGCTAGCTGGGCCGGTGGTTGGAGTTGGGCGGTACCTTTCGGCTACGACGACGTAGAGGCTGCGTTTGACGCCTGCTTCTATCTTTGCGGCCCCGAAGGTCAGCTCAAGTACAACAAGGACACCTTCCATATTCCGACGATCAAGTCGGCTGCCGAAGACCCATTCTTCCGCGAAGATCCGCTGCACGCGGTATTCATGGACCTGCTGCCTGTTTCGCATGCCCGCCCGCCGATTCCGTTGGGCTCGAAGCTGTGGGATCTCCAGGTCAAGGCGTTCCGCGATGAGATTCCGCACGGTCTGAAGACGCCGGAGCAGGCGCTGATGGACATTGATGAGGAGATCAACGCGGGTCTTGAAGAGATCGGCTTCTTCAGCTAATTGGTACCACGCGAGGTACCTGGCCTAGCTGATTCACTGATGTACAGCGACGCCGGGTTTTCGGTTTGCAATTCAGTTTCGTAGAGATGGGTAGCGGTCCAGGCGGGCCGCTACCTGGCTTCTACGCGGTGCTTGCCGGACTCTCGGCTTCTTCAGCGAAAGATTGATATGGCTACCGCAATCGATACAGCCCCACTCCCGCGGCGCCGCCTGTCCCAAGGGACGCGGCACACGATCAATGGGCTGCTCTTCGCGTCGCCGTGGATTTTCGGCCTTCTCGTATTCTGGATTTACCCGACATTGGCGTCGGCATATTACAGTTTTACGAAGTACAACGGCGTCAGGAATCCACAGTGGACGGGTATTGCCAATTACCTGGAGCTGTTCACTAAGGATGAGGAGTTCCTGGCGGCAGTTTACAATACAGTCTATTTCGCGGTCGTCTCGATCCCCTTGGCCATCATTTTCGCCTTTGGACTGGCGCTGATGTTGAATGCCAAGATCAGGGGACAGGTGGTTTACCGCACCATCTACTTCCTTCCCACGCTAGTGCCGGAAGTTGCACTGGCACTGGTCTGGGTTTTCATTTTCACTCCACACAACGGTCTTATTGCGGCCCCATTCAGAGCCTTTGGTTCGCGCGGTCCGTGCTGGCTGACATGCGCCGAATGGGCAAAGCCGACACTGGTTCTGCTGGCGCTCTGGATCATTGGGCAGCAGATCATCTTGTATCTGGCTGGCCTGCAGGACGTCCCCCAGGACCTGTACGACGCCGCCGATGTTGACGGCGCCAACTTCGTGTCAAAGTTCCGAAACGTTACGGTTCCAATCCTGACCCCTGTTATCTTTTTTCATCTGATCACGTCCGTAATTGGGGCGTTGAACTTTTTTGCTATTCCCTACATTATGACGGGGGGGACAGGATTTCCAGCGAATACAACACTGTTCTACTCGATCTATCTGTACAAGAACGCCTTCCATTATCTAGAAATGGGCTATGCGTCTGCGATGGCCTGGTTGCTATTCATGTTTACATTGGTCGTGACTCTGATAATCTTCCGGTCCGCGCGTCTGTGGGTCTTTTATGCGGGGGGAGAAGACTAGAATGGTTGCCGAAAGCCAGACGGTCCGGCCCCAGTTTGAACAAGACCACGCCAAGCGTGTCATGGCTAAGCGCATACGAAGTTTGTTTCGTAGTGTTCTAATCCACGCCAGTCTGATCCCCGCGGCCCTTATTTTCATGTTGCCGTTCATGTGGATGTTGTCGACTTCGCTGAAGCCAGATGTTCAGTTTTACGCCTATCCGCCCGTAATCTTCCCTTCGCCTCTGCAGTGGTCCAACTACCCAGATGCAATAAAGTTCATTACCTTCTTCCTCTACCTCAAGAACACTCTGACGATTGCTGTACTGGCTACGATAGGGGTCCTGCTCTCTTCGTCGCTGGTTGCGTACAGTCTGGCGCGCATTCCCTGGCCGGGCCGAAATTTTCTGTTTATCCTGACGGTAGCGACACTGATGCTGCCGTTTCAGGTCACCATGATTCCTCTGTTCATTGTTTTCAAAAACCTTGGCTGGGTGAACTCCTGGCTGCCCCTCATCGTACCGCACTGGTTTGGCGGCGCGTTGTATATCTTCCTGCTGCGGCAGTTCTTCATGACGATTCCGATGGAGTTATCGGAGGCGGCCCGAATCGACGGTGCGAATGAGTTGAAGATTTACTACTCGATTCTATTGCCTCTATCAAAGCCGGCCCTGGCTACGGTTGCAATCTTTGAATTCATCGCCCGCTGGCGCGACTACATCGGTCCCCTTATTTATTTGAGTGATCAGGAGCAGTACACGCTGTCGTTGGGGATTTACGAGTATCAGACCCAGTACGGCGCAGAGTGGGGTCTGCTGATGGCTGCATCGGTTTTAATCACGCTGCCTATCATTCTGCTCTTCTTCTTTCTGCAGAAGACGTTTGTGCAAGGTATTGCACTTACCGGCATCAAGGGTTGACCCGGATTTCTGCTGGCAGATAGAAACGAAGTCCTCCCGAACCTTTTGCATCACACGCCCACTTCTGGTTTGATCAAGATGTGCCCCCCTCAAACGAGTCGTTGACAAAGAAACACAGTTCTGTGAGGATAACTGAATGCCCATACGATTGGCATTAATCGGCTGCGGCAGGATTTCGCGTCGCCATGTGCTGGCGATGCAGGATCTGCAGCGGCGGAATCGCGGGGACTTTGTCGTAAGTGCCGTTTGCGATGCAAACGAACAGGCGGCTGTTGAGAGGGCCGACATGCTAGAAGAGCTGCTTGGCACTCGGCCTGACGTCTACCCAACCCATAAGGATCTGCTTGCAGAGGCTCGGGTAGATGCAGCAGACCTGTGTCTTCCGCACGGATTCCATCATGGGATCGCGGTGGACTGCATGGAGGCGGGCTTGGATGTGCTTTGTGAGAAGCCGCTTGGCATCACGATCAAGGCCTGCCGTCTGATGATTGAGACCGCTGAGCGAACCAAACGAGTTCTTTCAACGGCCGCGCCTCACCGCCGCCAGCCGGGGCAGAGGACGGCGAAGTGGGTTTTTGATGAATCCGGCCTTGTCGGCACGCCGCTGAGCTTCTTTCACCAGTTTCGCTCTTCGGCGGTACTCCCCGGCGCGCCCGGGCAGTCGAGTAGCCAGCCGAATCCTTCGCAGCTCTGGGGGCAGCAGTCGGAAGGGTCCAATGAGCCGCTTCCGGAGCACAAACGCTGGCGGCGGGACAGGTTGATGTCGGGCGGGGGACCTGTTCTTGACAGTGGATTTCACTACTGTGACTCGCTGCGGTACTTCTTTGGTGAAGTTGAAAAGGTTTACGCCGTGCTGCAGTCGGTGAAGACGGGATCGCCAGAGACATTTGGTGATGCACCTGAAGATACTGTGTTCGTCACCATATCCTTCAAGAATGGTGTGACGGGAAACTGGTCGTGGAGCCTGGCCGCTCCGGGCGAAGAAGCCTATGACGTAACCTTTTACGGGAGCCGCGGTTCACTGCGCGATACGACGGCGGCGCCCTTTTCGATTTTCCATCTGTTTCAACGTACATCAGAGGGACTTGAGACCGCCCGCTTGACGTCTTCCGACGGTTCGGTCTACGACATGCGGGAGCTGGAAGCGATGCACCGCGCGTCACTGTCGGAGGAGGAAGAGGAGTTTCTATACCCTGGAGGCGCAACTGACGGATTCTCGATCGAGATTTGGGAGTTTCTGGAGATCCTGCGGGGTAACAGGGAGGCGCCGGAGATCGACGGCTGGGAGGGGATGCGCTCGCTGGCGCTGGGCGATGCCATTTACGAGTCGGGTTTGACGGGGGAGGTCGTGCACGTTGATGACGTTCTCAGTGGGACGCGCTCTGTTTTCCAGGACCCGATCGATGAACACTGGGGCTTGTCGTAGTTGGGAAATGTGAAGAGAGACAGGAGGGGATCCATGTCTACCGGGATGAGCCAGGAGCAGAGAGTTGAGTTTGACGAAAAGGGATTTATCGTTCTCGAGGCGTTCCTGAACCAGGATGAGCTGAGCAGGTTGTTGTCGGCCATCGACGAGGTCGCGGAGGAGGTCAGGGAAGTCCAAGGGCTGGGACCGGACGATCCTTTCGCTATTCGCAACGCACTATCGCGCCATGAGGCCTTTCTCGATCTGATCGATCACCCGCGTATGTTGCCGCTGGTGGTGGATGCTATTGGCTGGAACATCCAGATTCGCACAACACATCTGGATTACCGGCCGCCTTACCCTGAAACCATTCAACCCGGGACGCTAGGCGTTGGGGATGGGGCGGACCAGGAGTCGGGTTACCGCAACCTGTCGTGGCACCCTGATCTGGCCAGCGACTCTCTATTCATGGGCCCGTCCCTTGACGGCCGGCTGCCCTTTATGGAGATCAAAGTATTCTACGTACTCTCCGATTTGAGTGAATCGCAGAGCGGAAACCTCTGGATGGTTCCGGGCAGCCATCTGCGTTCGCCGAACGAGCTGCGGGAAAATGGCAGGCAGGTGGACCCGAGCGAGGCACTGGAGCTGCGTTTGAAACCTGGCGCGGCGGTTGTGTGGCGGACGGCGGTCTGGCACTGCGTGGGGCCGAATCTTTCTGACCAGACCCGCAAGATTATGCATGTCGGCTACCATTACCGATGGCTGCGCCCGACCGACTACATAAGCCAGGATCCAGCCCTGCTCGAGCAGAGCACACCGATCCGTAAGCAGCTGTTGGGTGCGCTTGCCAGCGGCGGCGACCCGCTTGGGGGTGAATCGGCTTTTCATCCTTCTTCGCAATACTGGCTGACGAAGAACGACGACGATGTTCCGCTGCGGGCGTGGGCGGCAGAACGGGGCGTCGGGCGGGAAGGCTTCTACACTGCGCTTTGACAGGCTGCACTTGTCAGAATCGACTCTATGCTATGGCGATTAAACTTGAATTTCAGAGGGTCAAGGACAGAGTTTTTGCCGATCTGGGATTATATGAGCAGGTTTCCGGCCTGTATGACGGGCAGTGGATGGCAGGTGACGGCCGCAGACGGATCGCAGTCCATTCGCCAATAAACGGCGAGCGGCTGGCGGAAATCGCGGTTGCAGGAGAAGACGACTACGATCGCACGATCGAAAGGGCTTGGGGGTCCTTCGAGGCGTGGTCAAAGGTGCCGGCGCCGAAGCGGGGGGAGGTCGTACGGACGATCGGTGACCGACTGCGGGCAAATGTTGAGAGCCTGGGCCTACTGGTTTCGCTGGAGGTCGGGAAGACTCCTGTTGAGGGCATCGGCGAAGTGCAGGAGATGATCGACATCGGCGACTTTGCCGTTGGGCTCTCGCGTCAACTCTATGGGAAGACGATCGCCAGCGAGCGGCCGGATCACAGGTTGTACGAGCAGTGGCACCCCTATGGCGTGGTCGGCGTTGTCACTGCCTTCAACTTTCCCTGCGCGCCTTGGGCCTGGAACGCATTCATCGCTGCGGTCATTGGAAATGTGGTGGTGTGGAAACCCTCGCCTAGCGCGGCTCTCACCGCAATTGCTACAACCAATATCGTAAACGAGGCGCTAGACGAGCACGGGCTGCCGCCGCTGTTCTTTCTGGCTGTAGACGGGGCCGGCGAAATAGGCCGGCGGATGAGCTCCGACCGAAGACTGCCACTGTTGTCCTTTACGGGTTCGGTACCTACGGGACGGGAGGTTGCAGCCAGGGTGAGTGAACGACTTGGGCGTTCGATCCTTGAGCTGGGGGGAAACAATGCGGCGATTGTCACGCCGCACGCGGACCTGGAGATTGCGCTGCGCGGGGTTGCCTTCGGCGCGCTGGCGACGGCAGCTCAGCGGTGTACGACCACGCGGCGGCTTATTCTACATGAAAGCCTCTTTGACAGCTTTCTTCCCCGGCTCGTCAGTGCTTACAGCAACGTGAAGGTCGGCAGCCCGTTGGACTCCGGGGTTCTGGTAGGACCCCTGATCAACAGGCGAGCGGTTGACAACTATGCTGGTGCGATAGTCAGGGCAGAGGCCGCTGGCGGACGGGTTCTGGTTGGGAACTCTGTGTTGACGTTGCCGGGCCTGGAAGGTGGAAATTATGTCGCGCCAACTCTGATAGAGGGTCTGGCGCCCGACGCCGAAATCGTTTGCGAAGAGACCTTTGCGCCTATTCTCCATGTACTTCGTTACTCGGATCTCGAAGAGGCTTTCGTCATCCACAACTGCGTGCCCCAAGGTCTTTCATCTGCTATTTTCAGCAACGATCTGCGCGAGATTGAGGCCTTCCTGAGCGTGGTGGGTAGCGACTGCGGGTTGGCCAATGTCAATACGGGCACGGCCGGTGCGGAGATTGGCGGTGCGTTCGGCGGCGAGAAGGATACGGGGGGCGGGCGGGAGAGCGGGTCCGACGCGTGGAAAGCCTACGCCCGACGTCAGACGGTAACTGTAAACTATGGGGCTGAGCTTCCGCTTGCTCAAGGCGTAACTTTCGACGTGGGCTAAGGCGGAAGAGGAGCACTATTTCTGCCTCTTCTTTGACAAGATCCCCATCTCCCAGATTTAGAGAGGCAGCTGTCGCGGCAGTTCACCCAAGGCGACAACAAACGCGCTGCGCGCAGTCAAATCCTTGACTCCGGTTGGAGGACGTTCACTTCTGCCGTCGGCGGAGCCGGGTTGTTGAACGATGCCGAGAAGGATGACACAAGGACTTGAGGCGAGGAAACGGCCATCCAGTCAGTTGCCTGCGGGCTATCTTCGACCCTGGGCGGCGGCGTGAATTCGTTCGATGGGACCGCCCAAGGGGACAAGAATAGCCGTGAAGTTTATTGCTTCCTCTGCAGCGATTACGTTCTGTGCGGGCGCGATTGTGCGTGCGGCAATTACGCGGTCCAGTGTATCGTATGCGGTAAGAATGACTTGCACTTCAGTGGTCATAGACTGGCCAATGTTGCGAACAGTGCCCGTAACCTGGTATGAACTGTAAAGTTCGCCTTTGAAGGCAAGATCCTCGACAACAAGGGCCTGGTAGTATCCACCCTCATACGCAGGTACTCCACTGAGCGGGTAGATTTGGTAGCTTGCAAATTCCTTAGGGGCTTTTTCGAATAGAATCGCAAACGGCGCCACGCCTCCGGGCTCAACCAGGTTCAGCAGGGCGAAGCCGTGACTTTCCGCCAGAGTTTCCTGGTTGGAGTCTAAGAGTTTAACACCGACACGAATCTGCTCAAGTGTAAAGGCGTTGTTGTTTTCCACTTCTCCCAAGACCCAGAGTCCACCGAGGGGAGTGAAGCTGAAGTGGACCTTCTGGTGGGAGAATGGAATGGGCGTAGGTGTGGGCCTGACCAAGACCTCGCCCCGTTCAGTTGGGATGCCAAAGGGAATCACAAGCTGCTGCCCGGGTTGAAGTGTGCGCGGGTCCAGAATGTTGTTTTCTTCCTGGAGCGCTTCAACGGTAACACCGTATTGCAGGGCAATACGGGAGAGTGTGTCGCCAGGCTCGACAAGGTAAACGGTCGGTTCCGGTGTCGGGGTGAATGTCGGCGTGGGAGGAGGAGTCACAGGGGCAGGTGTTGCCGTAACGGCGGACGTCGGTCCGGAGGGGGCCGAGAAAGTGGCTCCAGGTTTGGGCACAGGTGTTGAAGTTGGGATGAGGGCGATGACTTGCCCGCATCCCGACAAGAAAAAAAGTGCCGACAAAGCTCCAATTGCAATCAGAGCCCCCTTTCCCGCTATCGTAGGAAGAGAGTACAATATTGTCGGCACCTGCGGTTCCACTTACTTACAGCCCGCATTAATTTGAGGAAGCCCACAGACAAAACAAGGTGAGAGTTCGGCCTGCAATTCACGCTTTGACTTAAGTCCGGAGTCAAATGCTCAAATTGGGGGCTCTCAAGGGAATTCGCAGAACGAAGAATTCCAAGCGGGAGTAAACTCTCTTTCATTATATCACAGCGCCTTTCCGTTGCCGACAGAATTACGGTCGGTTATCAGGGCAATCGCATCCAAATCTGGTCGCCAAAATGTGCCACTGAGGGCACCCACAAGGGGTGCCCTTGCCTTTTATCGGTTGTTTTCGGCTGAAAAACTGATCTTCAGTCGCCGAGAACCTTATGAATTTGTGACTGCGCACTATGATTTGCGCTGTTCTCGACTTTTATTCGAAGTTTGGCTCGAATCAGGTAGTTTCTAGAAGTCTTGCCCCAGTTAGATGCAATCGCCCTGGGTCGGATATACTAGCTTTGAAGCCAATATCGGGTATGCAGTTGGCCGGTTCCAAGGAGAAATCGAATGAAGATCGCCATCCTTTCTGATAGCCATGACAATATCCGGGGTCTAGAGAAGGCGCTAGTTGAGGCGAACAGGCAGAGCTGTGAAGTGCTATTGCACTGCGGAGACCTGGTGGCGCCGTTTATTCTGGCGCAGATGGCAGAGGCGTTTGACGGGCCGATCCACGTTGTAGAGGGCAACAATGACGGTGACGGGAGATTACAGCAGCATGTGGCCGCCGGCTTTCCTCAGATCACGTTGCACGGACCGTATGCTGAACTCGAACTCGGGGGACGACGAGCCGCCCTGATACATTACCCTGAGCCGGCGAAGCGTATTGCCCAGTGCGGAATCTTTGACCTGGTCTGCTACGGGCATGACCATCTGCAACACTGGGAGCGGATCGGCGACTGTCTGTTGGTTAATCCCGGTGAAATCATGGGTCGCTACGGCTCACCGAGTTGGGGTATGTATGATTGCGAGAGCCATGCTTACACCCAAATGGCAATTTGATGTCCCGATGCAGGCTATGGCGCACTGAGGCGCTCCCCCAGGTTTATTCGTCTCTTAATTTTCAATACAGAGGGCAATTACATTGTTTGAGTTGGTTTTTCTAGGGACCTCGGCATCCGCGCCTTCGGTTCATCGCGGCCTGTCAGCGGCGCTGGTCATGGTGCAGGAGCACCGGTTTCTGATCGACTGCGGAGAAGGCACGCAGCGCCAGATTTTACGCAGCGGGCTTGGATTTCGCCGACTGGACAAGATTCTACTCACTCACGGTCACCTTGACCACATACTCGGGCTTGGCGGGCTTGCCAGTACACTCGGTCACTGGGAGACGCTGGAGGAGCTTGACATTTACGGCGGCGGGCCTGCGCTTGCACGGGTCCACCGTCTTATGGAGGTTGTATTCGGGGCAGGAAACGTATCGAATGCGGGTGTCAGCCTCAACGTCATCGAGCCGGGCACTTTGTTCGAGGGCAAGGGATTTACGCTGTCCGCTTTTTCTGTACCGCACCGGGGCAAAGGCTGTTTTGGATTCACTTTCGAGGAGGAGACGCGATCGCCATTTGACAATGTGAAGGCGGAGGCGCTTGGCGTTCCAGCAGGACCAGAACGGAGAGAGCTGGTTGCAGGGCGGCCGGTCGAACTGTCAGATGGGCGCACCGTTCAACCGGAAGATGTGTTGGGCGAACCGCAAAAGGGGGCGAAGCTCTGCTTCGTTGGAGACGTAAGCCGCACCGGCCCGCTACACAAAATCGTTGCCGGCGCCGACCTTCTGGCGATAGAGGCAACTTATCTTGAAGAGGAAAGGGAACTGGCCAAGGGGCACGGCCATATTACGGCGAAAGCAGCGGCTCGACTGGCGCAGAAGGCAGGCGTGAAGCAGCTTGTTCTGCATCATATCAGCCGCCGCTATCACGCCAAGGAGATTCTGGATGAAGCACGTGCTGAGTTCCCCGATACGTATATTGCCGGCGATCTTGATCTATTCCGGGTTCGAAGGGGGAAGCCTGTGGAATTTCAGGCGGGTCCGAAGTACGTGGTCCGCTGAGTTGCTATCGGGAGAAGGACGGTCTGAAATGTAACTGGCTCTTGGAATTACGAGCGCAGTTTGCCGCCGGTCGCCCTTTCGACGGTGCGGATGATGCGCTGCCTGAGCCGGTTGACCTCTTTTTCCTTCAAGTTGTGCTCAAGGCTCTGGTAGGTTACGCGATAGGCCAAGGACTTGTAGCCTGCGGGCAACGACTCGCCTCGATAGATGTCAAAAAGCTCCATTGAAGTAAGTCTGGGGTCGCCGGAGCGGCCGCCTCCATCAACTATTGCATCGTGCAGGCGGCGCTGTGTAACTTCCTCCTGGACTACGAAGGCCAGGTCTTCGACAACGGGCGGGTAGACACTGATTGGGTCCATCTGAGAGAGCCGCCAACTGGGGCGAATCAGGAGTTCGAGGTTCAGCTCCGCCAGCACAACGCGTTCTCCTCCCAGACCAAAGGCATTGCGGACCTGCGGATGCAGCTCTCCGACGATTCCAAGATGCTCGTCCTGTAGAGAAATGAGTGCGCAGCGGGGTCCGAACATTGTCTCGCTGTCGATGTCCCCGGCACCGCTTTCGGGATGTGCGCTGAACAGATAGCTACCCTGCGGGAAGCCGAGCCTTTCCAATAGCGTTTCAACTATTCCCTTTAGGTCAAAGAAATCGAACAGGTCTACTTCGGAACGGGACTGAGTTGAAGAAGGCCCGGTCGCATGCGGGTCGCGGGGACCGCGCAACGCGACACACAGCCTTCTTTGTTCTTCAGGAAGAATTGGGGCGGATCCTCCCCCGTTGGAAGGCCCGGTATGGGCCTGCTCTGGCCGGTAAGTGCGTCCGATTTCGAAGACGGCCATCCGTTCTGTGAAACGCAGGTTGTAAGCCAGGTTTTCCAAGGCGCTTACGATGAGGTTTCTTCTCATCACGCGGCGCTCAGGGGAGAGGGGATTGGTCAAGGAGACGAAGTGATTGGCATCGACTGATCCATCCCCTGCCTCATCTTCTCCTTCCGGCGATCCGGCCGGCCCTGCGCCGGTCAACCTGGCGTGATTCTCCGGCGTAGTCAAGGTGTGATTCACAGTATCCTGCAGCCCGCAACCGATGAGGATATCTCGGATATTTTCCTCTGTCTCCAGGGAGGCGTTTCGCCGCTGAGGAGGTAAGACGGTATCGAGGAGCGATTCGGTGATCCGATCATAGCCGACAACACGGGCAACCTCTTCCGTGAGATCGGCGGGCAGGGAGACATCTAGCCGATGCCAGGGGACGGTTGCAGCGATCACGGGTTCATCTTCAGCAAGCGCCAGCCCGAATGCGGCCCTTTCAGAGGAGTCCGCTGGCAGTTCCGCCATCTCTTCAACGTTAAACTCCAGTCGCTGGAGGGCGGCGCCTATCTCTGACAGAGACAGGTCCATGCCAAGAAGCCGTTTCACGTCGCTCTGGGAGGTGAAGACCTTGATTTGGGGCTGTCGAACAGGGTAGGTATCGACAATTTCAGGAACGACTCGTCCCCCGGCAATCTGGCGCATGAGGTCGGCTGCGCGGCGCGCGGCCAGGTCGTTCAGCGATGCCGGTACGCCGCGGGTGAAACGGTGGCTGGCTTCGCTGTGCAGGCGAAGTGTCTGGGAGGTACGGCGGTTATTGATGCCGTCGAAAGTAGCCGATTCGAGCAGAATGTTACAGGTTTCTTCATGCACTTCCGTTTCGGCGCCACCCATTACGCCGGCGATGGCAACCGGGCCGGCCTTGTCGGCAATGACCAGCATGGAGGAATCCAGCTTGCGCTGCTGGCCGTCGAGTGTCTGCAGCGCCTCACCCTCCCCGGCGGTTCGCACGATGATTGTCGGCCTGTCGTCTCCGATGGTCCGGGCCCTGACGGTGAGGAGATCGTAGTCGAAGGCATGGAGGGGTTGGCCGGTCTCCAACATGACATAGTTTGTGATGTCGACGATGTTGTTGATGGGCCGCATTCCGGCGCTGGATAGCCGATTTTGCAGCCACTGCGGCGACTCACCCACCTTGATGTCGCGGAGGAGGGTTCCAGTGAAACGCTGGCACAGTTCGGGGTCGTCGATTCGGGCTGCCACGTAGTCCGAGGCGCTGTCTTCACCGTGGGAAGCGTCGACATCTTCTGGAAGATGGAGCGCGCCGCCGGTCAGGGCCTGTACCTCTCTGGCGATGCCCCACATGGAAAGGCAGCGCGCCATGTCGGGAGTCAGATCGATTTCGAGGATTTCGTCGCCCAGATATTGGCGAAGGGGCTGCCCTACGGGCGCGTTATCAGGCAGCAGGAGAATGCCTTCGTGCTCCTCGCTGAGCCCGAGTTCCAGTTCCGAGCAGACCATTCCGCGCGACTCGACGCCGCGGATTTTTGCCTTTTTCAGCCTTTTGCGGGGGCGCGGCTGCTTGTCGCTATAGGCATCGTTAAGGAGGGCGCCTTCGCGGGCAAACGCGACCTTCAATACGGTGAGGTCACCGGCGGACAACGAACGGTCCTTAAACTGGAATAGATTGGGCGCGCCGGTCACGACTCTCTGCAGGCTCTGATTCGCAGGTCCGCTGGAGGGGTCGTGGTCGACATCGACAAGCACTAAGCGGTCGGCATCGGGATGTGGTAGAACGGCCGCGATCTGGCCGACAACTATCTTGTCCTCTTCCCACCAGTCGCCTGTGTTTGTCAGGCTCGCCTCCTCCAGTCCGGCGAGCGTCAGGCGATCAGCCAGATCTGGGGTGGACAGAGGGATATCGACGTATTCCCGGAGCCAGGACAAAGGGACAAGCATAGTGAATTCTCAACTGGTGTGGCGGCATAGGGACAGAGCCGGCTGCCGGCGATGATTAACTGATTTCGGGTGATTGTAGCAGAAGATTGTCTTAAGGCGCAGAATTGCTAGGCTGGCTGTCCACAATTCAGGGCACTGTGGACGACATCGTGGGCAAGAGAGCGCCAATACCCCCAACAATGGCGATGGGAATCCAGAGTTCGCAACTCTTGTGCGACGGTCCTCATTTGGTCGACGGGCACGGTTCGAAAGCCTGCGATCTCTTCCGTATCGCTGGGGCAAAGTTCCTCGCTCAGGCTTTGAAGATAGAAAACGTAGCTGGCGAAGGGGATGATCGAGTTTTCGTTTACGAAGTGGCAGTCCAGCACGCCAAGGAAACGACATAGTTGGACCTTCTGACCGGTCTCCTCGGCAATTTCCCGGTAGAGCGCGTCCTCGATCGGTTCGCCGCGCTCGATGCGGCCCGTTGGCAGTCGATATATCGGCTTTTCGTAGCGGTGCTTTGTGTGTAACAGGATTTCGCCGCTGAGCTGGCGAATGGCGAAAACCACCTCGCCTCTGAGGTCGGGGTTTTCACGCCCCCGATAGGCGCGCATGTAGTCGTCCGTCTCAATCTGATATTGGCGGCAAAGCGGCTGTCCGTATTTTCGGGCAAGGGCCCGGATTTCCGATTGGTCAATTCCGGGCGCTACAGTTGACTCTAGAGGCATGGCTGCACCATTAGTAAGCAAAAGTGGGACTTCCCAAGTTTTTCTTGTGAGTAACAGTGAATTGTTTGGCTAAGGCATGACGTCCAGCGGCTACGTCAGTTGTCGTCGAGGTCTTCTGCGATTAGGGACTGGGCCTCGGCAGGATCCAGGATAATCCCTCCGCCCTCCGCTCCACCTGGCACGCCAATCCCGGATTCATTCAGTTGCGGTGCCGAAGACAGACTCTCGAGACCTTGTCGTAACTTCAGCCTGCTCTGTTGCAGACCTTCAACTTCCACAAGTTGCAGTCCGTAACGATTTTCGGGATGGAGCAATGTGTCTATGAGGTCCAGCCCGATCTGTTGACCCAAATCCCGGCTGCTGTAAAAGGATTTCCAGGGTGCATGAGCGATGCGAAGAAACTCTCGACCAGCCTGCGTGCGCATTCCCTGGAGTTTGAAGGGAATGATGGTTCTTTCAAGGCGAATAGCAAGCTGCCATTCGGCGCCGAAAGGTGCGGTGATGTCCCTGCCGAGGAGGAAGTAGATTCTGTCGACGTTGCTGATCAGTTCAAAGAGGGTATCGTAGTCAACCCCCGCGGCGGGGGTACGGCGGATTTCGGCGCCCACCTGTACCGGCAGCTCAGCCAAAGTGCGCCCGACGAGCGCTCTTTCCTGTTCCAGGTCTTTGGTTGCACTGACGAAGATGCGCAGTTTCTCTGCCATAACAGACTAACTGAAACGTGAGAGGATCCCGAGGAGTAAGATTTCCGTCTGTCGCGATTCATGCGAATCGTTACAGCGATATTTAACATGATCAGGCGCGAAAACGCCAAAAACGCCAGTCATTGTCAAAAGAGCTACTTAATGCTGAAGAGTTAGCAACCGGCCCGTCTGCGGAGTGCGTGAACAGGGCTTAGGGCACTGGGGCGCTCGGTGTTCAAAGACTGTGTCGACAGAATGAGGACATGAGTTAAGTGGAGAGAGGCGGACGTTACGTACTCTCAGCTGCAGCCTGCAAGTTCGGGAACTGACTAGGGCCTAGTTAGCTCCTGGACTGTGACAGGGCGAACTAAAACGGGGACGGGATAGGTGGCACTCAAGCCGAGGAGGCGGCATCTCTTTTCAGCTGCCGCTCCCAGTATTCGAGGTCTGAGTCGACCATAAGGTGGGCCAGCTCTCCGAAGGAGACGGTCGGCTCCCAGCCTAGCTGGCGGCCGGCCTTGGAGGCGTCGCCGACGAGCAGGTCGACTTCTGCCGGGCGGTAAAAACTGTCATCCTGAACGACGAACTCCCGCCAGTCCAGATCGACATGGCTGAATGACTCCTCCAGGAACTCGCGTACACTGTGGGTTTCACCGGTGGCGACCACGTAGTCTTCGGGGCTATCCTGTTGGAGCATAAGCCACATCGCGCGCACGTAGTCGGGCGCGTAGCCCCAGTCGCGGCGCGAATCCAGGTTGCCCAGGCGCAGTTCATTGCTCAGGCCGAGTTTGATGCGGGCGACCCCGTTCGTGATCTTGTGGGTGACGAATTCGAGGCCGCGGCGTGGGCTCTCGTGGTTGAAGAGAATACCGGAACAGGCGTAGATGTCGTAGCTCTCCCGGTAGTTGACCGTGATCCAGTGGCCGTAGACTTTGGCCACGCCATACGGGCTGCGTGGATAGAACGGCGTGCGTTCGGATTGGGGGACTTCGCGGACTTTACCGAACATTTCACTGCTGCTGGCCTGGTAGAAGCGGATGCTGGGATCGACGATGCGGACGGCGTCGAGAAGGCGGGTTACACCAAGCGCGGTGAATTCTCCGGTCAGGACAGGCTGTGAAAAGCTGGTGGGAACAAAGCTCTGAGCGGCAAGATTGTAGACTTCGTCCGGACGGTATTCCTGCAGGATGCTGATCAGGCTCAGCTGATCGAGCAGATCTCCCTGGGCGATCTCGATATCGTCCTGGATGTGCCTGATGCGGTCGAAGTTTATGGTGCTCGTCCGGCGCACCATTCCTATTACTTTATAGCCTTGTTTGAGAAGAAGCTCGGCCAGGTAACTTCCATCCTGTCCGGTAACTCCGGTAATCAGTGCGGTGGGCATGAATTCAACTCCTAGAGCGAACTGCTCGGCATTTGGGAAGCCAGGCAGCGGGCCAGCGAACGAAGTGAAAGAGATTTTTGTGTGGTGCGACCGATGTCCAGACGGCAGTAAAGGTCAGCACGGGAATGGTATCATGAATCACGGCAGGGGGTAGGATCTGCAGACGGGGGGTCTGTGGACGCCCTCCAGTAATCGAGGACAGCCTTCAGACTATCGCGCGTGGAGATGCTCGGTGCCCAGCCGGTCTTCTTGGAAAACTTTCGCGGATCGCAGACGAAACGAGAGACATCGCTCGGCCGCAGGCGTGCTGGATCCTGTTCTACCGAGATTTCAATTGTGCTGAGTTTGAGGAGGACGTTCAGCAGTTCCCGGACCGGGATCGATGATCCGCTGCCTATGTTGTAGACCTCGCCCGGCTCTCCGTGCTGAAGTGCAAGCCAATAAGCGCTGACCATATCTCTGACGTCGGTGTAGTCGCGTTCCGCTTCCAGATTTCCAACCTTGAGGACCGGTTGCTGCATTCCTGCTTCGATTTCGGCGATTTGACGCGCAAAGGCGCTGGCGACAAAGCTGTCGGACTGTCCCGGCCCGATATGGTTGAAGCTGCGAACACGGACTGTTGACAATCCATAATTGTACCAGTACTGCTGCGCCATCAGATCCTGGGCGACCTTGCTTATACCGTACGGGGAGTTGGGTCGCAGAGGTGTCGATTCATCGAGGGGAAGGTCTTCGGGCTCGATGAGTCCGTAAACTTCTGAGGAGGCCACGACGAGAACGCGCGCATCGGGGGTGTGGCGCCGCAGTGCTTCCAGCAAGTTCAACTGGCAGCCGATGTTCAACTCATAGACGGCCCAGGGCTGGTCCCAGCTGGCTCGGACGTCGCTCCAGGCGGCGAGATGGAAGACGAAGTCCGGTTTTACATCAGCGACGACCTGGTCAATCCAGGAGGGATTGCGGAGGTCTCCTTTGTGAAGGTGGAGTTGATCGCGCAGTTCTTGAATTCGACTGTCGGCTCGATGGATCGTTCCGTGGAGTTCCAGGGATGACCCGGAACCAGAGGACAGGAGGTGATTGGCAAGAACTGAACCGACGAATCCGGAAATTCCGGTGATCAATACGCGCACGAAGGATGCCTTTCCTGGAAGCGCAATTATAGCAGACTTTTGCGTTGCGGTGCGAACAGAAGCAGGTCAAGGGCTCTTCCTCTGTCCACGGTAGGCCTCGGGGAGAAAGGCGCGAATTTCACGGGAATTCATATTTAAGTAATCAGAGTGATATACTCAGAAACCAAGGGCTGGTCCAAAGACAGGCACGAACAGGTTTGAAGAGAATGCGAAATCGCCAGACTCGGTTCAGCAAGTTTGTGCGCAGGGGGGACAAGAAGCAAGGGGTTTCGCGTACTTGCTTCCTGCTCGCTCTGGTTGTTATGCTGATCGGTTGCACTCGGGAGGAGATGCTGTACGACCACCTTGACGCCAATAGATCTGCTCTTTTCGTCGCTGCGTCCAGGGACGACCAGGTCATTGCATTTGAGATTAAGGTGGGTACCCCGGCGCGTAGCATTTCCGAGAATCTGGTGTCGGCCGGCCTGATTCACGACGCAGAACTGTTTGAGGCCTACGTAAGGTCGATAGGTAGGGCGCAGGAGTTGAAGGCTGGGACCTTCCTATTGCGGGCGAGCATGACGCCGGTGGAGATTGCCGAAGCGCTTTTGGACGAGCATGCCGCCGGGGTCTCGGTCACGATACGGGAAGGCTGGCGATTGGAGCAGGTGGCCGATGCCTTGGGGCGAGACGGAATTGTATCGGGAGAGGCGTACCGCAGCTCAGCGGAGACGCCGGATATCGGCGCGCTGGAGCGGATTGAAACTTCACAATCGGTCGCAGCCCCAAGTGTTGATCCCCCGGCTTGCTGTAGGGTCGAAAATGGTCGTTGGCCGTTCTTAGAGGAGTTGCCGCAGGACGCGAGTCTGGAGGGATTCTTGTTTCCCGCTACCTATCAGCTGCCCGCCGTCGAGCCAACAGCCGTCGAACTGATAGTGCGTCAATTGGATGCCTTCGGGGACAGGATGTGGCCAATATACCAGCAGGCGATAGCAGATGGACGTAATCCACCTGATCTTTACAGAGCGTTGATCATGGCCAGCATCGTCGAAAGGGAGGCGGTCGTGGCCGAGGAACGGCCAACCATTGCCGGAGTCTTGCTCAATCGGTTGAATAACGGCATGTTGCTTGAGATTGACGCAACGGTGCAGTATGCGATGGGGTACCAGCCGGAGAGCGATCAGTGGTGGAAGACGCCGGTGTTTTTGGAGGAGTACCAGGGCGTCCACAGTCCGTACAACACTTACCTGCACAGGGATCTGCCACCTGGTCCGATTGCGAGTCCAGGTGAGGACTCTTTCCGGGCCGTGCTGTACCCTGAGCAGCATGGCTACTTCTATTACGTGGCGACAGGTGACGGCAGTGGTGCGCACGTCTTTGCACAGACGTATTCAGAGCATTTGGTGAATGTCCAGCAGTATCTGAATCGGTAGGTTTGTCAAGCCAGGCAACATCCCCAATAGGTGCTCTGGGAAGGGCCATCCCAGCACAGACACAACATACAATTGGGCGGGGGCGCTTCGGAGCCGGCAGAATGCAGAAATCCGGATACCGGCCAGGATTGACTGTGTGGATCGTCAATTGAAGTACAGTCATCGGGCATCAATCGCTGAGGCCGGGTGCAGTCCAATTATGGGGTGAGAGTGGGCAGGCACAAGGCCTGCCCCTACCGTGGTCACGGCGGACGGCTTCGCGGCACGACGTGGGTGGGCGACCGGCGGCACAGACAGCACGCCGGCGACGCGGCGCCAACGTGGCATGGTGTAGGGGGGCGTTGCGGGGGGAGTCCCCCCGCACAAGGGAGGGCCGAAGGCCCGACCGCCCAACTGCAGTGGACAGTGATCAGTGGACAGTGATCAGAGGCGACGGCACTTGCCCTGCTTGGGGACGCGAATTGGCTTTAGCTTAGTCGTTTCCAGAGTTATACGAAATATCACCCGCAATCCGGACTGCATGTCTGAGGCCCAAACAGTTGACACCGGTTGTCGGTTTCTCTAGAATGGACTAGCGGGTCGGTGGCGGAATGGCAGACGCAGCGGACTTAAAATCCGCCGGGGTGACACCCGTGTGGGTTCGAATCCCACCCGACCTACCTGCAACAGGCATTTGCGATATCCACATAAGGGAAGCCGGAAGTCAGGCACACATGTCTCGTGCTGTCGGTCTCCTCTTTTGGTCACACCTTCCCACCCCAACCTCAATTGTATGTCCACGTGCCGTCCCTATTAGGGTGTGGTTTTTCCTTACTCTGTCATGGCATGGAGTCTTGTGTCCTTGAAACACCTGACTGTGTGCTTAGATAGCATGGTGCTATCAGCCGAAAGTAAGTCGTGCTATAGGTCGACAGATTTGACAATCGCGGCCCCCTGAACGAAACTAGGCGCACTTCCCCCGGAAAGCAGTCCATTGTCAGAACAGCTTACGGCTTCTGGCAGTTGCAGGTGGTTTTTAGTACTTCGTGTATGGCAACCAGCCATTCCCATTCCATTCTTATCCACACCCCCAAGAGGAGGGAACCTCTATGAGGCAAACCAGATTAGTCGCGAGTTTAGTCATTATCCTTGGCCTGATCCTTGCCGGCTGCGGCGGTGGTCAGCCACAGGAAGCGGAGATGGCAGAGGAACCGGCCATGGAAGAAGAGGCCGCGTCGGAAGACGACTCCATGGCCGATGAAGGCATGATGGGCGACTTCACAGGGCAGGTCGTGCAGTACAACACGATCGCCGACTATGAGGCGGCCACAGGCAACGAAATAACCACGTTCCAGCAGTCTCCGATTCTGGATGCCATGGTTGCCGACGGCAGTCTGCCTCCGGTTGAAGAGCGTCTGCCGGATGAGCCGCTGGTGATGCAGCCGGCCGACCAGATCGGCGAGTACGGCGGCACGATGCGGAATACGCATGAGGGCAACTTCGACTTCCTCGAGGACCTGTTGCGCGAGTTCCCGCACGTGTACGGCTCGAACATGCAGGGCGTATTGCCCAACGTGTTCATGAACGCCGAGACGAGCGCGGACGGCCTCTCGACGACGTTCACAATCCGCCCCGGCATCAAGTGGTCTGACGGCCATCCGTTTGGCGCTGACGACTTCGTATTCTGGTACGAGGCGATTGCGGCGAACGAAGAGCTGAATCCCAATGGTGTCAACAATATGAAGGTTGGCGGCGAAATGGGTACGGTCACAAAGGTGAATGAGAACACCATTGTGATGACATTCAAGGCACCCTACGGTGTGCTGCTTGAGCGCCTCAACCGCTGGCGCCCGATGCCCTATGCCCCTGCGCACTACCTGAAGCAGTTCCATCCCGATTATACTGACGCCGCCAAAGTGGATGCTTTGGCCGAAGAGAGAGGCTTTTCGAACTGGGTTGAGCTGTTCCAGGCCGAACACGACTGGTACGGCAATCCCGACGAACCGACAATCTTCGCCTGGAAAGCCGTTACGCGCGGCGCCAGTGTTCCTGTCCAGGAGCTGGAGCGGAATCCCTACTACTGGAAGATCGACACTGCCGGCAACCAACTGCCGTATGTAGATCACATCAACCGCCCGAACCTGGGTGACCGCGAAGCGATCCTGCTGGACGTTATCGCCGGCCAGACCGACTACATGAACCCGTATACGCTGGGTTATCTGACCAACTATCCGGTCCTCAAGCAGAATGAGGAGAGCGGCGGCTACAGAGTGCTGCCCCAGTTTGGCTGGTCGGACGTGCTGGGCGTGGTGACTTTCAACATGTCGATTGACGACGATGTTCTGCGCGAACTGTTCCGCGACAAGGAATTCCGCGTGGCGCTGTCGATCGGTTACGATCGCGAGAGGATCAACGAGGTCGTCTTCAACGGCCTGTACAAGCCTTCACAGGTTGCGCCGCCTGACGCATCGGTCTACAACGGCGCCGACCCGGGCTTCAAGCTGCACACCGAGCACGATCCGGATCGCGCAAACGAGATCCTCGACAGCCTGGGCCTGACCTGGAACGATGACCAGAGTCAGCGTCTGCTGCCCGATGGACGTCCGTTCGAGCTTTCGGCTCAGGTACACACCGGTTGGGTGCAGCAGGTTCCCATCGCCGAGCTGATCGCACAGGGCTGGGAAGATATTGGCCTTAAGACCACGATCGTTCCCCTTGATGGTCGACTGCATACGGAACGACGGCTGGCCGGAGACTATGAACTCCAGGTACGCCCCGTCAACTGGGCGGGCCAGGCCCCGATCATCGGCGCCATGCGCGGCGAACCGATGCCGATCAGCAACAGCTGGCTGGTGAACCCGCCGTGGGCGCAGTACGTCATGTCTGGCGGCGCCGAGGGCGAAGAGCCGCCGGACGCTGTCAAGCGGCTGTACGAGATCTTCGAAGAGTTCATCGCCGAGCCGGATGCGCAGAAGCGCTTCGATCTCGAGGCTGAGATGTACAAGATTCACCAGGACAATCTGTGGGTCATCGGCTCGATCAAGCAGCCTGGCGACCTGGAAGCGGTCTGGTACGCCGTATTCTCGAACCGCATGTACAACATCCCCAACCCGGTAGCCCCCGAGTGGTACTACGCCGCTCCTGAGACATGGGCCTACCGGTCTGAGTAGACGGCGAAAGCACGCAGTTCTTCTGAAACAAAGGGAGGCCACCGTGGTGGCCTCCCGATCCTGAGTTAAGACAGATGCTGTTATACATCGTTAGAAGACTGGTCGTCATGATTCCGGTGACGATTCTGATCAGTATCATCGGATTCATCATAATCCAGGCGCCTCCCGGCGACTTTGTGAGCTCCTACATTGCCGGGCTGGAGGCGCAGGGCGACATTATCGAGCCGGAGCTGATCGAATCACTCAGGGCTCGTTACGGTCTGGGTGAACCGATCTATGTCCAGTACTTCAAATGGGTCAGCAGCTTTGTAGAGGGTGATCTCGGTTACTCGATGATTTACCGGGAACCGGTTGTGGATATCATCGCCCAGCGGTTGCCGTCCAGCTTTACCATTTCGCTGCTCTCGCTGATTCTGGTTTTTACGATCGGCATCCCGATTGGCATTTTGTCGGCCACCAAACAGTACTCAATAGCAGACTATTCTTTTACAGTCGTCGGTTTTTTGGGCGTGGCCACGCCCAATTTTCTGCTGGCGCTGGTAGGGTTGTGGCTGCTATTCAAGTGGACGGGCAACGTGGCGATAGGCCTTTACTCGCCGGAAATGCAGAATGCCCCATTTGGAATCGCAAAGTTCCTGGACCTGGTTGGCCACATCTGGCTGCCGGCTTTGATCGTCGGCACTGCCGGCACGGCGGAACTGATCAGGACGATGCGCGCAAATTTGCTGGACGAGCTGCCTAAACAGTACGTTACAGTGGCGCGTGCAAGGGGGGTCAAGCCTACGAAGTTGCTATACAAGTATCCCTTGCGGATCGCCATCAACCCCGTAATCAGCACGGTAGGCTGGCTGTTGCCGGTGCTGGTGGAGGGTGAAGTCCTGGTTTCTCTGGTATTGGGTTTGCCGACGATTGCGCCGGTACTATTGGACTCGCTAATGCAGCAAGACATGTTCCTGGCAACGAGTATCATAATGATTCTTGGCATTCTTACACTCGTTGGCACTCTTCTATCGGACATTCTGCTTGCAATCGTCGATCCGCGTATCCGGGGAGCCGTATGACCGAGATTCAGCCTGGCGGAACCGCAATAGACGAGCTGGCTCCCTCCACTCGGGGTATGAACGGGTCGCTGCTGTCGGTGCGCGATTTGCAGACCCATTTCTTCTCCCGAGAAGGGGTGGTCAAGGCTGTCGATGGCGTGAGTTTCGATATCAGACCGGGCGAGATTCTCGGTATCGCTGGGGAGAGCGGTTGCGGCAAGAGCGTGACAAGCCAGTCGATCCTGCGAATCCTTCCCAAAAACGGCAAGATCGTAGGAGGCGAGATTCTCTTCCAAAACGAGGACCAGATTGTTGATCTGGCAACTGAAGATGCCGATGGCCGAGTGCTCAGGGACATTCGGGGCAAAGATATAGCGATGATCTTCCAGGAGCCGATGTCCGCGTTCAGCCCCGTGCACACCATCGGCGACCAGATCATCGAGACAATTCGCATCCACCAGGAAGTAAGTAAAGAGGAGGCCCACTATCAGGCGGTCGAGATGCTGCAGCGGGTCGGCATGCCGAATCCGGCGCGGAACATTGACGAGTATACGTTCAATCTGAGCGGTGGCATGCGTCAGAGAGCGATGGTGGCGCTCTCGCTGTCGTGCAGGCCTAAATTGCTGATCGCAGACGAGCCGACTACAGCGGTGGACGTAACGATTCAGGCACAGATGCTTGAGCTATTGCGGGACATCCAGGCCGACTTAGGCATGGCGATCATAATGATCACGCACGATTTGGGCGTCATTGCCGAATTGACTGACCGGGTCATGATCATGTACCTGGGCAAGGAGGTGGAACACGGAACGGTGGAGGATGTCTTTCACCGGCCGCAGCACCCATACACGCGCGGCCTGCTGGCATCGATCCCGAAGATGGAGCCGGGCAGGGTGGAGATCGAGCCTATTGAGGGAACGGTGCCCAATCCCTACGCTATGCCCGCCGGTTGCAAGTTTCATACACGGTGCCCCGATTTTATCGACGGCGTGTGCGAGATACACGAGCCCCCGCTCACTGAAGTTGCAAGGGGCCACGAGGTGAGTTGCTTCCTGTACGGAGGTAGGGAGGACCTCGAGTGACTCAAGCTACCGGCGAGATGGGCATGAACGAGCGTACGATCATTTCGGTTCGCAACCTCGTAAAGTATTTCCCAATTGAGGCAGGCTTTCTGCGCCGGCAGGTTGGCGTCGTGAAGGCGGTCGACGATGTGAACTTCGACCTGAACGAGGGCGAGACTCTGGCCCTGGTCGGAGAGAGCGGTTGCGGAAAGACGACTACCAGCCATTGCATCATTCAGGCGCAGCAGCCGACTGCGGGTCAGGTCCTGTTCCGTATTGGAGATGCGGAGCCGATGGATCTCACGCAGATGGAGAAAGGGGAGCTCAAGGAGGCGCGGCGCAACATCCGCATGATCTACCAGGACCCCTACTCGTCGCTGAATCCACGCATGACGTTGCTTCAGATTATCGGCGAGCCGCTCGTCATTCATCGCATGGTCCAGAGCCAGGATGAATTGCAGGATCGGGTGGCGGAGCTGCTGCGGCTGGTGCGCCTGGATCCCTCTACGATGAACCGGTATCCCCACGCGTTCAGCGGAGGCCAACGGCAGCGCATTGCGATTGCCCGCGCCCTTTCACTTTCGCCGAAGGTCGTGATCGCGGATGAGGCTGTCTCGGCTCTTGATGTTTCCGTGCAGGCGCAGATTCTGAACCTGCTCAAGGAGCTTCAGAACCAGCTGGGCCTCACCTATCTTTTTGTTGCGCACAATCTGGCGGTTGTGAAGTATGAGGCCGACAGAGTGGCGGTGATGTACGCCGGCAAAATCGTTGAGATCGGAGAGACGGAGGAGCTGTACACGAATCCAAGGCACCCCTATACCGAGGCTTTAATTTCGGCGGCGCCGAATCCCGATCCCGACACGAAGCACCGCGAGCGAATCGTACTCTCGGGCGAAGTTGCCGACCCTGGCAACCTGCCGGGAGGCTGCGCCTTTCATCCCCGCTGCCGCTATGCTGAGGACCGGTGCAGGCAGGAGACGCCTGCGTTGATCGACGTGGGCGGAAAAGAAGGGCAGTCTCATCTGGCCGCGTGCCATTTCGCGGAAAATCTGGATCTGACGGGAATCGCGGGCGCTATTCAGCATGAAGAGAGAGGCGGGGCATGACGCAAGCAGCGGGCACGGCGCCGATTGAAGGAGTCGGCGCCGGAAATCAGGAAGACCAACGTGTCCTGGTCGCTTCGCAGTGGCAGCTTATCCGCTGGCGGTTTCTGCGGCACAAGCTGGCGGTCGTCTCGCTGGTCGTCCTGGGTATCTTTTACTTCGTCGCTGCCTTTGCCGAGTTTGTAGCACCCTACGACCCATATATCTTCAGAGAAGAGTTGACACTGGCGCCTCCGCATACGATTCGCTTTATCGACCCTGAAGGGAACTTCCACCTTCGGCCATTTGTGCATCCCTTCAAGAAAAGCCTGGACCCTGAGACATACGCTGCGATATTCGTCGATGACGAGACGGTAATGCAGCCGCTGGGGCTGTTCGTGCGCGGTGACCCTTACAAGCTGTGGGGACTGTTTGAGAGCGAGATTCATCTGTTCGGCTTGCAGGACCCAGAGGCGCGTCTTTCGCTACTTGGACAAGATACGGTGGGGCGTGATCTGTTTACGCGCATCGTCTACGGGGCGCGCATCTCGCTCACGATTGGGCTGGTGGGCGTTGCCATGAGCTTTTTCCTCGGCATACTGATTGGCGGGTTATCGGGCTATCTTGGCGGAACGGTGGACATGGTCATCCAGCGCGTGATCGAATCGCTGCGAGCCCTGCCGACGCTACCGCTGTGGATGGCCCTGAGTATTGCGCTGCCCTCGGACTGGCCCGTGGTGAGGACGTATTTTGCCATCGTCCTGATCTTGTCCATTGTTGGCTGGACCAGTATTGCACGTGTCGTTCGCGGACGCTTTTTTGCCCTGCGGGAAGAGGATTTCGTGGGCGCAGCGGAGCTTGACGGGGCGAGCAACCTGCGTATAATCTTTCGCTACCTGCTGCCGTCGTTCATGAGCTATATAATCGCCCGCCTGACGCTTGCGATCCCGCAGATGATTCTGGGTGAGACTGCACTCAGCTTTATTGGGTTGGGTCTGCAGGCGCCAGCAATCAGTTGGGGTGTATTGCTGAAAGAAGCTCAGGCGATTCGAGTTCTGGCGCTCTCACCCTGGCTTCTGCTCCCAACCGTGTTCGTGGTGGTCAGCATTCTGGCTTTCAATTTTGTCGGCGACGGGCTGCGAGACGCCTCTGACCCATATACTCACGTATAGCATTGCCAACGCAGCGTCGAAATCACCGCTTAGAAATCAGGAGAACAGGACGATGAATCCTTTTGTCGACTCCAGTGACATCAAGAGCGATGGGCAAGCTTTGAGCCAGCGTGCTGAACGTGACGGCTATCTGTTTATCCGGAACTTCGTTGACCGGGAAGCCATTCTCCAGGCCCGAAAGGACATTGTCGCGGTATTAAGGGAGGTTGGATGGATCGATGATGGAGACGACCCATTCGGGACAATAACCAGCCACCCGCCCCATGTCTCGGGAGAGCCGGAGTTTTCGCCGGTTTACGACAAGGTGCAGACGCTGGAGTCCTTTCACACGCTTGCCCATGACAGTTCGATCATAAGCGTCATCGGTCAACTGCTCGGTGACGACGTTCTTCTGCAGCCCAGCAATATCGCCCGCTTCATTTTTCCAACGAATCTGGAACAGACTACCCCGGCGCACCAGGATTTCGTACACATTCAGGGGACGCCAGACGTATGGACTGCGTGGCTGCCGCTGGGCGATTGTCCACACAGCATGGGCGGCCTAAGCGTGCTGACCGGTTCGCACAAGTTTGGGATACTGCCGGTGTCCCGGGCACTTGGCGCGGGAGGGCTGCGAGCGCACTTTGAGAAGATAGGCGGCGAATGGGTATCGAGTCCGTTCGAGCTGGGGGACATGCTTTTTTTCCACAGTCATACCGTGCATAAGGGACTGCCCAACCTGTCAGGGAATCGAATCCGGCTTTCGGTGGACTATCGCTATCAAAGGGCTTCAGATCCGGTGATGGACAAGGTCCTGACTCCGCACCAGGGCCGCCTCAGCTGGGAGGAGGTCTACAAGGGGTGGAAGTCGACCGAGTTTCAGTATCACTGGGAGGAGTACGAACTCATTCCGGTGGAGAAGGTACCAGTGCAGCCGGTGGAAGAGGCTGGTTAAAGGAACTTGAGTGGCGTTTCTGAGGGTAGAAAAGCACATGGAAGTCAATCTACTTTTCGAGACGAGACTGCTTTCTGCTTCCTCCCTTTTCTTCTCGCAGGGCGACTGACCAGATTTTAGCAGGTTCAACTACGCCCTTTTCGGTAATATACGCAGTTACCAGTTCAGCCGGCACCCTTTCCAGCGGCGCGTAAAGCGTCTCAACTCCATCTTCGTGGCTCAGATCGTCCTGGCCCACCAGCGGTTCGGTGAAGTCTCGCTGCGGCTGGGTCTGCGTGCTGCCCGACAGGTCGGCTTTGGTCAAATCGGTCACGGCGTAGAAGGGGACGGCGAAATGGCTGGCAACGATAGCTGTTGTCAGCGAGCCGACTGTATTGGTGAAGGAGCCGTCGCTGAAGAATGTTTCTACGCCGACTAAGACGGCGTCGCACGTAGGCATGGTGTGTGCGAGAGTAACATCGGGTATCAATTGCACATTGCATCCGAGCTCTAAACCTTGACGAAGGATCGGCAGGCCCCCGTTGCAAGTTCTACTCTCCGGGACGACCAGCTTCAGGTTTTCATTGCCCTTCACCAGGGCGGCGACCACCCTGAAAACCGTGCTGCTGTAGTCGTACAGAAGTAAGCAATTGGCCTCAGCCAAGTGAGCCGCCCCAGCGGCAGCGACGGCATATAATCTATCCTCCCTATCCAGTTCCAGTTGACGACTGAAGTCATGGAGTGCCTGGGTTACCTCCTCTAACCTGCGTTCGGATGCCCGCAAGTCCTCCAGCTGATTGCGCAACAGTGCAAAACTGTTGGCTACGGCAACGGTGAATCGCCCGCGCGTAGATAGAAAGTAATCGATCAGAGTTAGGGCTTGTTCGGCCAATTCAGCGGCCGATCCGGCCTGGCAGTCCTCTGCCAGCAGGTCCAGGGCATGGGCGTACTTGCCTATGACGTTGCTGGTGCCCAGAGGGCCAGACTGTTCGACGTCGTCAATCAGCTGTCGAACGGCGTGAGGCATTGCTGCGAACTGCGGGTCTTCGCGCGGTGGAGTCACTATAAAGTTGACTCCAGGAGGCGGTCTACGTCCGCCTTGGCAAACTCGGCGCCCTGAGATCCTCGTCCTGTGCACACGAGGGCAGCGACGGCTGCGCCGAGTCTGGCCGCGTCATGCAAGTTGAGGCCGCGCAATAGGCCGCACAGTGTACCCCCGACCACGCTGTCGCCGGCGCCGACGGAATCTGCCACAGGCAGATCGAAGGCCGGCAGGTGGTGCAGTCCCTGGTCTGTCGCGCAGATGATGCCGGCGGGCCCGTTCTTGACGACCACTGCTGGCACGTCCCATTCTACGAGCGTGCGGGCTGCTTCCTCCGGGGAGCCTGCGCCTGTCACAGAAATGGCTTCGTAGGCGTTGGCAAAGAAAAGATCTGCCTGTGGGATGATCTGCCTGACGCGTTCCGGCTGGTCGTCACAGATGGCCCGATTCAGATCGATTGACAGGGCAACAGATGAATCAGCAGCCAGATCCAGCCAGAGCTGGGCGGCCTGTACCTGGGACTCGACGTCTAAAGCACCCAAAGTGAAACCATCGATGTGGACGAAACGTGCGGGCAATCCAGTGACCTGTGCTACCTCCGCGGGGTGAATGCAAGCCCAGTGCGGTCGGTGACGAAGACGCAGTATTCTCCCTTCTCGTCGGTTATGAGAAGAACCTCGGGGGCAGTATGGACGTAATCCGGCACCAGGCGCGAGCGGTCCACACCTGCGCGCTTAAGCGAGGCAGTAACTTCAGGCCAGATATTGGTTGGAATCTTGGAGATGAGAGACACGTCGGCGCCGAGGCGGGCAACATGTACTGCGACATTGAGACCGTTGCCGCCGACGCATTGCCAGCGTCCACAGATGTCGATTTCGCCATGACTGTCGAGCGCGGGGAGGGTTGGAACAGCGACAATCTCTTCGGTGCAGGTCACTCCGATGACGATGAGATCGTGCAGACGGCTGCAATCACCGGTTCCCATATCGGTCAACCCTGCGGAACTCATCTCTGGGAAGGGTGAAACTCGATCAGCTGGCTCTCCTGGATCGTGCGCATGTTCATTTCGTATTGGAGCGGGGAGTCAAATTCGAATGCCAGGCGGCCGCGGGACTTGGCCAGATAGGAAGCGAAGAGCTGGCCGGGGACGCAGTAGACGAGGGGGGACAGGGCTTCCGGAACGGAGCCAGCGACAGGCAGGGTCACGTCGGCTGCCCCAGCGAGTTCAGGGTTGCTTTCGTCAGTGACGACGACGCCGGAGCCTCCCATGGTCTGAGTCGTGTGCAGCAACTCCCGGACACGGCTGACTGAGCGGCCCTGGGGGGCAATGAACAGAACTTGCGTCCCCTTTCCGGTGAGGAAGAACTGCTCGTGCGCCCACTCTTCCAACTCCTGCGCGACGCCGTACACGCGGGGCAACTCATAGGTTTTGGCGGCGTAGAACAGGCTCGTGGCAATGCTGGGTCCGGAGCCGAGAAAGGTGTAGCTTTCGATGTCTTTGACCTGTTCTGCGTAGGCTTCTGCCGCAGGCGTGCAGATGCGTACAGTCTCGGCGATCAGGCCTGCCGTGGATCGCAGTTCTGCCCGCAAGTTGTCGGCCTGTTCCTGTGAAATGCGGCCGCGCACTACGCCCGTCTGGAAGGCGATCAGATAGAGCGTTGTCAGGCTGGCGAGATAGTTGACCAGGCCAAATGAGCCGCGGCGAGGTTCGTCGTCGTCTGTATCGGTGGCCAAGTTGCTGGGCATGCCGATCAGCTCGCCGGCGAGCCGGACACTCTGATCGAGGATAGTGTCGGCTTCCTGTGCGAGCCAGCCCTCCGAATTGCCGGTGATGGCAACGGTGGCGGCGCCGCCCAGGCGGGCGTTGACGAGCGCTTCGACGGATCGGGTGGCTTTGCCGGAGTTGGAGATTCCGAAGACGAGGGAGCCCGGTGGAACGAATTCGGCGGCATAGCGACCGAACTCGAGTGCTTCAAGGGCTTCGGTGGGAACGCCGGCGTAGCGGGCGAAGGCATAGCGGGCGGCCAGACCAGCAAAGTAGGAGTCGCCGCAGCCTGTAATGTAGAAGTGGGAGGTCTCTGAGAGGAGGGCGGGGTCCAGGGCCTCGAGCTGCGGCTGAACCGAGTCGATGACTGCTGGGATGGCAGGGCCCTGGTTGCTGATCTCATTCAACATGTCTTCAATGGTAACGGGAATTGGTTCGCCAAATTCGGCCTGCCGAATCGGCCGCGCAGTTATAGTGTCTCTTTCCATCTTTGCCTCTTGTCAAATGAAGTGTCTAAAGGAGAACCGTGCGGCGGCTGAGGTCGTCTGCGAGTCCGGCACTACATGAGAAGCATAACCTGCCCGTCTTCGACCAATACCTCGTAGGTACGCAGCTTGAGGTCGTAGCCGAAAGCCTTGCCGCTGCGAACGTCGTACTCCATGCCGTGGCCAGGGCAGACCAAGACTTCACCTTCATGGGCCCACTGTGTTTCCCAGCAGGTGTCGGCGTTGCAGACTACGGTGCCCTGCAACCGCCCCCTGCTCAAAGGGGCGGACTGGTGTGGGCAGCGGCCGTATAAAGCAAAGAAGTCGCCGTCAACGTTGAAGACCGCGATTATTGCGCGACCAACCTGTACTTCCATGCGCGTGCCGGGTGGGAAGTCGTTTAGCGGGGCAACGGAAATCTTGCGTTGCGAACGGCTTCTGCGGGAGGACTGCTGGTCAGGAGTCATGTTCGAGGCTTCAGCCCGAAGAATTGTAGCGCGTTTTCGCCCAGGATTTTGCGGCGGAGCGAATCGTCCATCTCGTAGCGCATGAACCCCGCAATCAGATCCCGCTCCAGGTGTGGCCAGTCTGAGGCCCACATGGTCGTGTTCTGTCCCTGGTACAGGTCGATCAGTTTGGCCAGGTCGCCGCGGCGGGGGAGGGCCTCCAGCTCGTGCGTACCGATGTACCAATCGCGGATGTATTCGCTGGGTTTCTTTTCCAGGGCCGGCAACTCCGTTCGGTAGCGCAGATAGGCGGCGTCGAGCCGGTACATGATAAAGGGCATCCAGGTGAGCCCGGCTTCGAGAATGGCGAACTTCAAGTTGGGAAATCGGACAGGAATGCCGGCGCACACTACGGACATGATCTGCAGCATCGACGTGAAGGGGAAGCCCATGCTGTTGACCTGCATGAGGGTATGGAAGTGGGCCACGCGCAGCGGATAGTTGTCGTGGATGAGGGCCTCGATGCCGTGGAAGCTGATGGAGAGGTTATGCCTGGCCGCGGCTGCGAATATCGGCCAGTATTTCTCGTCGCCGATGGGCGGGTTGACTCCCACGTCGGGGACACAGACGCTGACGACGTCGGGGTGGGCGGCGTGGCGGTCGATCTCTTCTGCGGCGCGGACCGGGTGCTGGGGCGCGACGACAATAGCGATTTTCACGCCGGGCAGATTCTGGTAGGCGTCGACCATGTATTGGTTGTAGGCGGTTGCGAGCGCGGCGGCCCACTCCGGTTCCGGCAGATAGCCAATTGGCAGGAGCTCGCTGGGGAAGAGAATGCTGTAGTCGATGATGCCTTTCTCTATCCGGGCGAGCAGGTCCTTTTGCGTTGCCAGCTTGGCGCGAGGCGGCTTGTCATACGACGAGCCGAGCCAGGCTATATGGGCAATCATGTTGCGGAGGGAGTTACCGGGCTCGCCTTTGAAATCGGCCTGGAGGACGGTCTCCATACGCTTTCGGAAGTGGCCCTCCATGTAGTCGAGCATGAACATGAGCGTGTCGTCCACATGCACATCAACGTCGACTATGGTGAGTTCAGAGAGCTCTTCGCCGTACTGGTCGAGATCTTCGTCCTGGACAGGATTTGAGGAGGGCTCGACTCTTTGGACTTTGACTGACTGTTCATCGGATGCCATCGAACAATCTCCTGTCGAGCTTTCCAGAAGTGGGGACTGCGCTGTCACAAGCGAACCCTGCTGAAATGGCGCCGGGCAATCCGAGTTTAGCAGACGAGAGCGAGCGCATCCAAATCAAGCGGCGGATTGGCCGTTACCGGCCCCCTTGGCCGCGCGCGGATTCATCACGTCGATGAGACTGTCTCCGACCAGATTGACGCTCAGTACAAGCAATGTCAGAACGAGACCGGGGAAGCCGGGGTACCAGGGCGCTACCGTGATGTAGCCGCGACCGTCGCTGATGATTGAGCCCAAACTCGGGGTCGGTGGCTGAATACCGAAGCCGAAAAAGCTCAGACCGGCTTCGTACATAATGGCGCCGGGTATACCCATCGAGAAGGCGACGATAATTGGCCCCATGCAGTTGGGAAGCACGTGGCGGAGGAGGATGCGCCAGTTGCCGGCGCCGACACTGCGGGCGGATCCAACATATGTCTGCTCTTTGATAGCCAGAACCTGTCCGCGAACGAGCCGCGCTACATCGGGCCACGCCACGAGCGCCAGAGCCACACAGACTGTCACCAGTCCGGGGCCAAGTACAGCGGTCACCGTCATCGCCAGCAGGATGACGGGAAAGGCGAGCATTATGTCGGTGATGCGCATGATTACGTCATCTACGGCTTTGGGAAAGTAGCCTGAGATCAGCCCGAGCAAAGTCCCGGCAACCATCGACAGGCCGCGTACCAGGATGCCGACGATCAGTGAGGTGCGGAGGCCGAAAACGACGCGGGCGAAGATGTCCCTTCCCAGCTGGTCGGTGCCGAACAGGTTGCGCGGGTTCGGAGGGAACGGAGGTGTGATGGTCTCGCCGTCCTGGTCGCGGCGCATTTCAATTTGGGTCGGGTCGGCGACTATGTAGGGGGCAAAGGCCGCAAGCAGCACGAAGATCAGAATGACTCCGGCGCCGACAAAAGGCAGGCGCGCCTGCCGGAAACGGCGCCAGTCAAACGTAACGAATTCGCGGATTGATAAACGCATACAGGAGGTCCACTACCAGGTTGACAAGTGAAACTGATATGGCCAGGACGATGACCGAAGCCTGCAGCGCGGGCAGGTCGCGAAAAACCAGGGCGTCAAAAGCGTACTTGCCTAGGCCGGGCCAGGCGAAGATCACCTCGATGATAGGGATCCCGCCGAGCAGGCGCACGAAGTCTGTGCCAATGGTTGTAACAATCGGAATCAGCGCGTTGGGGAGAATGTGGCGGCGCATTAAGAGAGCCGTTCCCAGCCCCTTGGCGCGCGCCGTACGGATGTAGTCCTCATCGAGGATTTCGAGCAGCGCGGCGCGAGTAATGCGGGCCAGAAGCCCCAGTGACGGCAGGGCAAGCGTGATAGCGGGAAGAATAATAAAGCTGTCGAAACCTGTGCCGTATCCGGAAGGGGGCAACAGGCGTAGAAAGACGGCAAAGACAATCTGCAACATAAGGGCCAGCCAGAAGAGGGGGAAGGAGAGGTTCAGCGCGGCAATCGCCATGATCAAGCGGTCGGCCCAGCCGTTGCGGCGCGTCGCGGCGATGACGCCAAGCCAGATGCCGAGCAGAGCGCTCGTTACTTCGGCGGCTATGGCAAGCTGTACCGTTTTGGGAAAGACCTCAAGAAGGTCTTTCAGGATGGGCCGGCGGGACTGATACGAGCGCCCAAATTCGCCGCGTGCCAAATCCCAGAGATTATCGAAGTACTGGACCCAAAGCGGCCGGTCAAAACCCATCTCCTCGCGAATCGTCTCTACGACGTCGGGGTTGGCGAAGGGGCCGGCCATCATACGGGCGGGGTCACCGGGCAGGATGTTCAGCAGTGCGAACAGGACGGTGACCAGCCCGATCAGGATCGGGATAAATTGCAGGAGGCGTCGAACCGTATAGCCGAGCATGCTGGGGCGGGGGCGGTCTCAGTGGACGTGTATCGGGCTCCGGCGGGCAGTTGCGAAACAGGTGCGAGTTGAGGCAGAGCCCGTTGCAACTGGCAGATTCCGTGTCAGATAGCCAGGTCTCTCAAGTTGTAATTTCGGAGAATGCTTGCGCGCGTTTCGTCGCTCCAACGAATGGTGTCTTCCTCGCCTGCAAATGGCTGGTAGATGTAGCGCTGCTCGTGGGGGAAGTGCTGTTGGCGGGCGTCGATTGCGAGAGCGATTACACGCGATCGTTCGCGGACTCGTTCTTCATCGAAGACGACCTCCTGGCCGCCGTGTATCGTGCGGACGTTGAGGACCGAGCGGCGGCGGTGGAAGCCGAAGTTGATAGTGATTCTCTTGTCCGGCGAGGTATTGGCAAACGAAGCGTGCAGGGCTTGGCGGTTCGACATGACCACGTCGCCAGGCTCGCAAACCATCGGCACGGCGCCGGGCAGCCGGTCAGAGCCGTTCTCTTCAACCAACGACTTGATGTCGGATTTGCCCTGTTTGTGCGAGCCGGGAAGCAACCAGACACCGTTTTCGGCGGTGCTTCCGTATAGCTGCGCCATGAAGTTGAAACCGTGCGTCCCCCCGTCCAGGTCAGGGCTTTCCCAGTGGGTTGTACCATCGTGGTGCCAGGCGACGGATGGTCCAAGGCCGGCACGCTTTACAATGACGGATTCGGTAAAGGGTGTAAAGTCGGGGCCGTTGATGGCTTCAGCAATTGCCAGAAGTTGGGGATGTCCGTACAGCCGAAAACAGGCGTCCATGATCTGGAGCGGGCTGCCGATACTGTTTATTACATAATCTGGCGCATCTTCCGGGGGCGCCGGCTCGCTCATTTTGGCTGGGTGGCGTCCGCTTACCAGCTCTGTGCCGCCGTAGGGGTCACTCAGTGGCTTGGCAAAGCGGAACGATGGTCGCTCCAGATCGGAGCCGAGGGCCGGCCGACCTTGCGCGTCAACTGTTGCATCTTTGGTGTAAGGCGCCCGTTCCAATGCGGATTCCATGTCTGCCTGGAGGTCGCTCAACTCTTCCGAGCTCAGGGCTCCTTCCAGTACGTAGAATCCGCAGTGCCAGTAAGCGTCTATGATCTCCTGAATGAGCGTGCCGTCGTCATTAAACCGAATCGGGCCCCGGTTCCCCAACTCGTATGCATTTTGCTTACCCTGGCGGACATACGACTCCATGCTACTGGTATCTTCTGCTGTGGAATTCAGACTCATTTCGTCTATTCCCCTCCTGGGATCCTAATGTGATTGCTCTTTTGAGGTGGCTGCAGGCGACCGGTGAATTCAAGAAGGATATAACTGTATTGTCGAAACAAAAGGATAACTGAAATGAAAATGTCAGAAGTTTCGTTGGGGCGTATAGGGCAAGACACCAATCCCGAATCTGTTGGCGAGAATCAGGCAACCCACAGCAATGATAATCAACAACACGGTCACTCCCCAATCCGCCTTTCGCCAATGGACTTCATGTATGAAGGTCCTTTCGGTTGGGGCGCCGAACGCCCGCGTCTCCAGGGCCAGGGTCAAGTCGTGCGCACTCAAAAGAGAACTGGTCAGAACCGGCACAAATAGCGTCGACAGTACTTTGATCTGGCGGACGGGATTGTAGCCGCCAAAGAATACGCCGCGTGATCGTTGTGCGTCCAATGTCTGGTCAAATTCGCGGCTGACGGTGGGGATATACCGAAAGGCTGTCGTGAAGACGAAAATCACGTTGTAGGGGATTCTCCAGGAACCGATGCGTATCTGGGTCAGAAACCTGGTCAGATCGCTCGGGTGGGTTGTCAATACCAGAATAGGAAAGGCAAAGGCGATGGCGACTACCCGCAAACCCAATGAGAATCCATAGTTGGCCCCCTGGAAGATGACGGGGATTTTCGGACCACCGGGGGCCCAGGCAGGCCACAGGTGAAAGAGAGTGAGCCACTCGAACTCAACGTCTATGTCCCCGAAATCGCCAAAGCTGGTGAACCACACACCTTGGGTAATGACCATGAAGAGAACTATGTAGGTCAGCACCCACATATAGCGGAACTTCCGGACAGGGATCCTGGCAAGCGCGGCTACGGCGATGATCCCAAGTATAACCACTGCAAGGAAGAGAGGTTCATTGAATGCGGCGGCAACGATTAGGACAGATATCTCAAATAGGATCTTCGTAAAGGGGTGCAGTCGATGCACGAAGGAGTCCTCTTTGAAATATTGAATGTCAATTGTCGGCATAATCGATTCCGACTTTACCTTTTAGTTGGCTACTCTTTCTGCCTCAAGGCTGTTGTCAGGGTTTCAACAAGCTCTGCCTGCGTCAATGGGATGTCAGAAATCCCATACGCCCGCAGCCCGCGTGCAATTTCCGTAACGGGCGGCAAGTCCAGCCCTGCGGACTCCAGAATCTCTTCGTTTTCGAATACCTCTTTGGGCGGGGCATCGCACACGGCGGCTCCATCCTGCATGACTATGACCCTGCTTGCAAACTCGGCAACCAGTGCCATGTCGTGGGTAATCATAATAATCGTTCGTCCTTCCGCGTTCAGGCCAACAGCCAACTCCATTATCTGGCGCCGGGACACGAAATCCTGGCCGGTAGTGGGTTCATCTAGAACCAGGACCGGTGTCTTCAGTGCAAGAATCGAAGCGGTGGCCAGTCTCTGGAGCTGGCCCCGACTTAGTGCTCTCGGATGCCGGTCTTTGAGATCATACAATGAAACTGCCTGCAACGCCTCCCTGGTCCGCTGTTCTACCTCATTTGCGTCCAACTTATGCAACTTCAACCCAAAGGCGGCCTCTTCCCATACCGAGTAGGCGAAGATCTGATGGTCGGGATTCTGAAAGACGAAACCGATTATGCGAGACAGTGCGGATACTCGCGTCGTGCGAGTGTCCAGTCCTTTGACATGGACATAGCCTTGTGAAGGTTTCAGCAGGCCATTGAAGTGCTTTACGAGCGTAGTTTTGCCTGAACCGTTTGGGCCGATAATTGCGATAAACTCACCCAGGCTGATGTCCAGACTCACCCTGTTTAGGGCGGCGATTCCGCCGGGATATGAATGGCTCAGGTCGCGCGCCGAGATAACCGTTTCGTCGGTCAATTTGCCCCCTTAGCTTCGAGGAGTTCGCCAAATGCCTGGATTCCTTCCTCGGCAGTCAGCGGCCAGGGATCGAATGAAAACCCTTGCTTGCTAAGTTCGGAGGCCACTTCTGTCGCGGTTGGCGCGACCATTCCCATCTGGTGGAGCTTCTCGGTCTGGGAGAAGATTTCTCGGGGTTCCCCCTGCATCGCAATCCCGCCTTCGTGCATGACGAGGATGGAGTCGGCAAACCGGGTCACGGCATCGATCTTGTGTTCCGCGATCAACACGGTCTTTCCGTGGTCTCTGTTCAGTCCTTGTATCAATTCCAGGACGCGCACACTACTTTGTGGGTCAAGATTCGAGGTTGGCTCATCCAAAATCAGGATTTCGGGAAGCATCGCCCAAATTGCGCCGATGGCAACGGACTGCTGCTGGCCTCCGGAGAGATAGGCAGGCTCCCTCTCCAAGAGATCTACGATATTTATGGTCGCGGCTGCAAGTTGTATCCGACGGAGAATCTCCGGCTTTGACAGGCCCAGGTTTTCGGGGCCAAAGGCGAGCTCCTCTCGCACTGAATGGGAGAACAGCTGCACGTCAGGGCTCTGAAAGACGAATCCCACCTTCTGCGCTAATTCCGGAATGGTCTGGTTCCTGGTGTCTGACCCGTCTATTAGGACCCGCCCGCCTACTCGACCGGGCACCAGATGGGGGATTAGCCCATTCAGACACATGTACAGGGTGCTCTTGCCGGCTCCCGTTGCGCCGATGAGCAGCGCAATTTCCCCGCGCTGAAAGGAAAGATTTATGTCCTTCAGGACAGGTTCCTTGGCGCCGGAATAGAAGAAGGTCAGTTCTTCTACTACTACAATTGGGTCTTGCACGTTTAGCTGTGGGGCTGACAGTTTGGAGGGTCTGTCCAACCCTTCTCCCTTATCTGCAACAGGTGGTGAGAGATTGGTACGGTCAATTCGGCACCAAGGGGGAACCTATGAGATCCGCCGGGCCTATGGCGAACCGTTGATCGTCGGAAGCAACTGTAGGCCACTCTTCAACGGAGAATGACAGACGTGAATACTCTCGTAACGTTTTAGGCCGCCAGGGCTTCATTGCGTTGACGCGTCGACAACTTTGTGACAGCGCCAACGCAATGAACCGGAGTTTCGCCAAAGTAGCCCTACATCGTGTGAATTACCAGAGACCTCTTTCTCAAGACTTTCTCACCAGCTGAATTGCCTCCCGCCAGAGGATATCCATAGCCATGATGCTGCCTGAGGGTGGAGCAGTTGTTTACCTCGTTTACCAGCAGGGTAAAGACCTAATCTTCCGATTCTTCTTCTGCCAGTATCGAACCTGAGCCGGCTGCAAATCTAATGCCAGCACGATGCAACCCGATGATCACCGCTGCACCCACAACGACTGAAATCAAGGTTAACAGTATCCGCTGGCCGGGCACGATTCCCGACCAGAAAGCGAACACCCATTGATCGGGGCCTTCCGGAAACAGGAAGGACCAACCCAGGCTTAAGTAGACGTGGTTGATCATGTATGCTGTCCATGAAATCACGGCCACTCCGATGGAGGTTGGCACGGGTTCCAACTCGCGAATCTTGGCGACTGCCCAAGGGGAAAACCAGAGTCCTACCAGCCCGGTGAGATACATAGGCCAATAGGCGGCCTTGGCATAGACATAGCCCCCGATCGCCGAGAACATTGGCAGTAGCGGCCAAGCCAATAGGGCTATCACATAGATTACGAGCGTGGCGATGCGGGCATTGCGCGTATTCAGCATGAGGAGGCCTGCTGCCAACGCGCCGATGGTATGGGGATAAAAGGTGGCAAATCCGAAATAAGCGGTGGCGGGACCGATGAAGCTTGCCAGAAGCCCGCCTACAGTGGCCGCGATCGCGCCGGCGATCGGGCCAAACAGAATACCTGCCAAGGTCAGGATAAATTCCTGACCGCCAAAAGTGCCCCCGCCGACAAGGGGAATAGCGGGGAGTATCGAGGCAACCGCATATATGGCCGCCCAAACTGCGAGGTAGGCTACTGGAATGCCGGCAATGGCTCCGCGCCGGCCGCCCGAAATCTGCGTCGTCATATCTGGCTCCTTTACAGTACGCAAGTCACCTGTCTCATTTTGCGAGACAGGCGACTTGCAACTCCAAAGCACGCTGACTAAAGGAGCAGATCCTAAGCGCTGGCTTCCGCTCTGCGACCTACTCCTCTACCCAAACACGGTGAAACATATGGGTATCCATCGGCGACGGAACATAGTTCTGCACACGGGGCGTCGATACGTCGACATAGATGTTGTGGGTCAGCGGAATGTAGGGCAGGTCTGCGGCGAATTGGGCGTCGACGGCCTGGTAGAGCCGGGTGCGCTCGGCGTCGTCAATGGTAGCGCGGGCGGTTGCGATATTGGCATCCACATCGGCGTTGGCGTAGCGGGCGTAGTTGCCGCCGGCGCCGAGGTTATCGGAGTGCATGAGCGGATAGTAGAAGCCGTCGGGGTCGGCATAGTCGGTCACACGGTACATCCAGGCGAGGTCGTAGTTGCCGGTTTCGAGTGCTTCCATGTAGGGACCGAACTCGGTCGGTTTGATTTCGATGTTGATGCCGATCTCTTTCAGGTTTGCCTGGTAGATTTCCAACAGCTTGATCAGGTTGCCCCAGGGCGGCAGAATGACATCGAACGTACCGGGCACGCCGTCGGCATATCCGGCCTCAGCCATCAGCGCTTTGGCCGATTCCAGGTTGGTCGGATAGTTCAGAACGGCGTCTTCATCGTATCCGAGCAATCCGGGAGGAAGCAGGCCCTGGGCGACGTTGGCCCGTCCCTGCAGACTGGCGATGATGGCATCGAGGTCGAGTGCGTAGCGGACGGCCTGTCTCAGCTTAGGATTCGTGCCGAAAGGTTCGTTATCGAGGTTGACAGCTATGTAGTCGGTGTGGAAGGTCTCAGCCCAGCCCAGCTTCTCTTTGTAGACCGGGTCGGTGCTAAAGCGTTCCCAGTGCGCCGGAGGTACCCAGGCCATATCCAGTCGACCGGCATCCAGTTCAACGATGCGCGTGTTCTCGTCGCCGATGAATCGGAACTTAACCGCATCCAGATAAGGGCGTCCGTTCCAGTAGTCCTCGAAGGCGTTGAGTGTTACGTCCTGGTTGAGGTTCCATTCGCCCAATGAGAACGGGCCGGCGGCTACGACATTCTGGCCAAAGTCCTCACCCCATTTTTCGACTTCCTCCTGCGGCACGACGGCCAGGTTGATGCTGGCGAGCATCGCCTTAAAGGGCGCCAGCGGTTCGGCCAACTCGATTTCGAGGGTGCCGGCGTCGATGACTGTGATGCCGCTGACTTCATCTGCGGCGCCGTCCTGGAACTCCTGGGCGCCGACAATTATGGAGAGCATCCAGGCCTTGGGGCTGCGCGTTTCCGGATTCAGGACGCGTTCAAAACTGTACTTGAAGTCATCGGCGGTGATCTCGCGGCCGTTGTGGAATTTCGCACCGGCGCGCAGGTTGAAAGTCCAGGTCTTGCCGTCTTCGGAAACTTCAAAACCCTCAGCTATGGCCGGTTCGATTTCGCGTCCGTCAGGCGAGAGGCGGAAGAGGCCTTCAAGCAGGTTGGGGGCGATGACGCCCTGGTCCCAGCCCGCGATCGCTGCCGGGTCGAAGCTTTTGGGGTCGGATGAGACAAAGCCGGCTACGACTCCGCCCATTTTCGGCCCTTCGGCCTCGCCTGACTCTTCGGCCATGGCTTCGTCGGCTGCAGATTCAGTCGATGCCGCCGGCGCCGCGACACAGGCGATCAAGAGTGACCCAAGGAGAGCCATATATAATGCAAGGTTCATCAGACGCTTCGCAGACTTCATTTCAATCTCCTCAAATTGTGTGGATTCGGAAAGAACTGCAAGAAATAGAGAGAGTTGGCTTGGCATGTGCAGGACGTCGCGGACAGCAGTCCGGTTCGGCCTGGAGGGCTGCGCCAAAGTTAACAAATCAGAATTTTAATGTCAAACGTCGGTTTCCTGGTGACCAAGTTGATTTAGGACCTGCTGCAATCTTGCGTGGGCCTGGCCTGCATCGACTTTCAGGGCATGCAAAACGCCGAAGTCTTCAATGATGAAAGAGGCAGATACTGCGCCATAGAGAGCGGCCTGGACGGCGTTCCCAGTCTGTGACATGCCCACTAGAAAGCCACCGCAAAAGGCGTCGCCGGCGCCGGTGGGATCGACGGCCTTTGTAGAGAAGGTCGGGATCTTGAGCCAATTCTTCTGGCCGCGCAGCAGGAGGCGCATGCCGCGCGCGCCCATCTTTACTCCGATTCCTTTCGGGCCCAGGGCGAGAAGCCTCCTTGCTGCCTCAAAGACGTGACGCCTTTCGTTGTGTCCGCCGGCGTCCGTGTTGAACAGGGCGTCGGCATGAACGCTAAGTTCCTCTATGCTGGGCAACAGATAGTCCAGGTTTTGGAGCAGGTCAAGGTCGGTCTGGTCCTCTTGGTCCCAGTCCCACCAGGGCCAGTCGAAGGTGATCAAGATGCGGTCGCCGCGTAGCCTCTTGAGAAAGGATGCGTTTGCACGGCTGCATGGGAGCGGGCCGGGGGCCAGATGGGCGTAGGATGCTCTGCTTGCCAAGTCGGCCCATTTGGTCAGGTCCGGGCAGAAACTGGGCCATATGCGACGGTGGAGGGGGCTGCCGGTGTCGGTGTATTCGCTTTCGAGGTCGATGATCTCGCCGGCATGGTCGGGAAGGAGGGCGCGCGCTTCGTCGATGCGGTCGGTGCGGCTGCCATCGGGGAAGTAGAAGGCGCGTGAACGCAACAGGTGCGGATCCTGGATCTGGGTTACTGCAGAGACGTCTATGCCGGCATCGGCCAACTGATCCAGCCAAACTGTGGGATAATCGGAGCCGATCACGCTTATCAGGTTGACTTTGGCGCCCCAGAGGCGCATGCCGGCAGCAGCGTAGACAGCGTTGCCGCCAAGTTGTCGGGGGGAAATCTGCCCGTCGGGGGTGACGACGTCGTCCAGTGTACAGTTTCCCACCGCAAGGAAAGTGTTGGCGGCAGTCACGGGGTCAGATTCGCGTGGGGGCTGGTTTCGTCATGGCTAGCGGTTGACTCCTCTCAGCGCCTAACTTACATCCGGCTCACGATTTGCCAGATTTTATCCTGTCAGACGCGCATGCGCAGCATGGGATGGCTGAAGTTGACAGGGATGGTCTCGCCAGTGCGCGCCGATTTGGTGCCCGGCGTCATGAAGTGGATGGCAAGGGCCCGCCGCTGACGGTCGGTGGTGTTTGGCGCTGTGCGGTGCAGGGTCTGACAGTGGTGAAGGGTGATGCCGCCGGCCGGCAGGTCGCCCACGACTGCCTGGCTGTCGTCGACCAACTTGCCCATATCGAGGAGGACTTCACTGCCTTGGGCCTGGTCGTGGATCATGGGGCGAAGGTGCGAGCCCGGAATAAACTGCATTGCGCCGTTGTCTAGCTCGACGTCGTCGAGGGTGAGCCAGCAGCTGACCAGATTCGGGGGAAGGCATTTCCAGTAGGCGTTGTCCTGGTGCCAGAAGATGGGTCCGCCGTGGTGTGGCGGCTTGTTCAATGCCTGATTGTGGAAGAGCTGTATGTTAGGTCCGATTATGTCCTCTATTATGTCGAGGATTCCCTGATGGTAGGTGAACTGGTGGAAGCGGAGATTGTGCTCGGAGATCTGCATGAACTGGAGCATCTCCTGCTCCTCGTCTTCGTCATGGTCGTGGTCATCCTCGAAGACAGCGAGGTTGCGGACGGGCCGCTCGCCGCTGCGCCCGAGCGAGAATTCTTCATCGTACTCCTGGCGCATCTCCTGGATTAGGTCGTCTTCGAGAACTTTGCCGACAACGAGGAAGCCGTTTTCCCAGAAGCTGGCAACCTGAGCTTGGGTCAGGGTTTTGAAGCCGCTTTCGCTAACGGCTGTTTCGGTTGATTGCATCAGTGTGTTCTCCTTGTTCTGAATGTCTGCCAAGAGCGCGAGACGGGTCAGAGATATCAGAAACTTGCTGCGGCGTGTGACAGTGTTGGGGGCAGGACGTCCCCTTTCGCGCAGACATCAACCCTTTATTCCCGTAATCACGATCCCTTGAATGAAGTAGCGCTGGGTAAGAAAGAATATCCCAATTGGGACGAGGGTGGAAACTATCGTCATAGCCATCAAGAACTGGATATCGATCTGGGCGCGGCCAATGAAACGGTGCAAGCCCAAAGTGATCGGGAACAGTTTTGGCGAATCGAGATAGATAAGTGGTGTGAAGAACTCATTCCAGGCCCACGTAAAGTTGAAGATGGCAACGACGGCGAGCGCCGGACGCGTTAGAGGAAGCAGGATACGAAACAGAACTCCCAAGCGACGACAGCCATCAATGAGCGCGGCGTCATCCAGCTCCCTGGAAATGGTGAGGAAGAATTGACGAAGAAGAAAGATGCTAAAGGCGTCACCAAAGAAGAGAGGGACTATCAGAGGTTTAAAAGTGTTTATCCACCCTAATTCACTGAAGATCATGTAGAGTGGGATCAACGTCACTTGCCTTGGCAGCATCATGGTGCTGAGGACGATGACGAAAAGAATGTCGCGACCGGGGAAACGGATACGGGCGAAGGCGTAGGCTGCCAGAACACTGGAAATGAGAATGCCAACGACATTCATGCCGCTAATGTAAAACGTATTGAGATAGTAAACTGTGAAATCGCCTTGGAGCCAGGCCTTGATGAAATTTTCCCAGTGGTAGACAGGAGGAATCCATACCGGGGGAGTCTTCCATATAAGAGCGGTCTCCTTGCCCGCCGTCGAGAGCATCCACAGCCAGGGAATCAGGAACAAACTCGCGCCCGGAAGGACGAGAACCAGCAGTCCGACCTGGCGAAATACGGGATGCCAGACCCTTCTGGCGTTGCCTATTATGGCAGTGTCGACCGATGAACTCATGGTAGGGTGGCCTGAATACATGACCGCAAAGTTGTGCTTCTAGTTCCTCTCTTCGCCTGCATAATAGACCCAGAGGCTGGAAGAGCGCATGAAGAGTAGCGTAAAACAGATAATAATGGCGAAGAGAACCCACGCTACCGCGGAGGCGTAGCCAAAGCGGGTCTGTTGAAATGCCTTGCGATACAGGAACAGCACCATGCTCAGGGTAGAGTTATTTGGGCCGCCATTTGTCATGATAAAGGACTGGGTGAAGAACTGGAACGCGGCGATTAAGCTGATCACGACATTGAAGAAAATCGTAGGCGAAAGCATGGGAATGGTCACATGCCAGAAGCGCCGCCAGACACTGGCGCCGTCGATCTTGGCAGCCTCATAAAGGTAGGTGGGAATCCCCTGTAAGCCTGCCAGGTAGAGCAGCATGTTGGCGCCGACAGCCCACAGGCTCATGATGATCAATGAAGGAAGAGCCCAATCGGAATCAAATATCCAGCTGGGACCTTCAATGCCCACCACTTTGAGAGCGTTGTTGATCAAGCCCATTCTTGGGTTGAAAATCTGCAACCAAAGAACGGCAACAGCAACACCTGATATGACTGAAGGGAGGTAGTAAACTGTGCGCCATACTCCGAGTCCGACTACTTTTTGGTTAAGAAGCAGGGCCACTGCCAGGGCCGTGGCCGCTCCCAGTGGGACCGAAACAAAGGCATAAATGGCAGTGATGCGCAGACTCTTAAGGAATAGGGGGTCTTGCACCAATGCCACATAGTTTCCAAGCCCCACAAAGACGTTGCGGGTGAACAGGTCGGCCTGAAAGAAGCTCAGAACCAGCGAGAAGACCAGCGGTCCCAAAGTAAATGCGAGGAAGCCGATGATCCACGGCAGTAAACAGAGATAGGCGGTGAGGACGTCCTCAGTTCTCTGCGTGAAGCGCCGCTTCAGGAATTCTGCCAAGCTACTTTGAGCTGCCACTCTTCGTATGCTCCTTCACGGGACAGATGCCCGAAAGTTCCCGGCCGGCATGTACTGGAATCGATCACGGCTTCATTTCGCGGTGGACACGTTTGGGGGCAAGGCAGGTGACTCAACTGACGAGGCAAGGGGCAGGAAAATGGTCCTGCCCCCCATTGCCCTCCATTCAGTCCATGAAAGCGATAATCTTGCGGCCGCAGACCTGGTCTGCGACATCACTTGCAGTCTTCGGGCTATCCTGTCGCGCGCGCTAGAGCATCCTCCTGCGCCTCCGTTACCTGAGGGCCGATTTCCTCAAATATGGATACGGGGGCCTTGCCTTCGATGAAGACCTGGTCGACGGCGGGATTGATCAGCTCTTCGGCAATCTGCTGGAATCGGAAGGTGGGGCCGCGTCGCGGATAGCCCATCTGCAGCTGTTCGACAACTGTTTCAAGTCGTACGTTTTCCAGCCTCGGATCAGTTGCTCGCAGCGTACCCGCCCAGGAGTCCGCCATTGCCAGTAGCCCGGGAATGCGCCCCGATACCGTGGCGATCTTTTCCTGGTACCAGTCGCCTGTGAGCCACTTCATCATCTCCCAGACTTCGTCGTGATTGCCACGCTCGACAACACCCTTGTAGACCACCCACTCGTCGGGCAGGCCCATACAGGCCCGGTCCTTGGGACCGCTGGGAATGTGGGCGATGTCCCACTCGAACTCAGTGATGCTCTCTGCCAAGGCAAAAAACTGATCGGCGCTGCGCTCGGCCATGGCAACCACCTCCGCCGGCAGCAGTCCGGTCCACATATTGGGGATACCGGTGGCGGTCATCTGGTTATTCTGGGCGAATACATTGGTGTCCCACATATTTCTTCGTACCCATTCGAGGCCTTCCTGTGCCTCAGGCTCGCCCAGGCCGCAGAGCATGCGGGTCTCTTCGTCGCGAACTTCGCCGCCATGGGTCTCGACGTGGTAGGAATAGCTGAGCCAGAAGCCCGGCCGCAGCTGCCCTCCCCAGCGGGTTATGTCGCCGCTGTCATCGCGGATGGTCAGGGTTTCAGCGGCGACCAGGTATTCGTCCTCTGTCCAGTCAGTCGTCGGCAGCGGCAGACCTGCTTCTTCGAATGCGGTCTTGTTGTAGTAGATGCTTGTGATGTCCAGGTCCGACAACATGCCCATGCGGATGTTGTTGAAGGGATCCCACATCTGGTCCCAGGCGAAGCCGATATAGATGTCATCGGCGTTGGGGATGTCGGCGTCAATCAAGGGCTGAAGATCGAGGAGCTGATGCTTTTCTGCCCAGGTGTCGATGTGGGGGGACCAGGTCGAAATGATGTCGGGCGCTGTGCCGGCGGCCATTTGCGTTAGAATCTTGTCCGGCCAACCGCTGCCAAGCGGCTCCCACTCCAACTTGGTGCCGGGGTTGGCCTCTTCGAAGAGTGGGAAGGCTTCGGTCTGGTTCCACTCGTCCCAGCGGACCCCAGGCGTATTTGCGTACCAGTCCCACATGGCGAAGCGGATAAGGATCTCTTCGGCGTCGGCCATTTCGCCGCCAGACTCGGCCATGTCACCGGCGGGTTGCGCGGCAGGGGCGCATGCCGTCAAGACGGCTGCGCCGACAACGACAGCGGAACCTTTCAGAAAATCGCGTCTCGTGCTCAGCTTGCTTTCCATCGATCTGCCTCCTTGGGTTTGGAACACCTCTTGCCGAGGGGGAATGCCAGACATCAAGAGATATATTGAGCCGTAAGCGAACACCGCTCCTTTTGGGAACTACCTGCTACGTAACAGTTCAATCGGAGGACTTCAAATCAGGCAAGAATCTGGATGAGTACGATGCAAGTTTGCAGGCAGAGGCAACTGGCTCTGATTTACCGGTCCAGAACCGAATTTGCAGGATTCGCGAAAATGAGACACCCGAGTCGGCCTGACTATTGGCGTCGTCACAGTGCTGATATTGAGAATAGAAGGACAAACTAGAAAGAGTGAGCAGCCTACTGGTTGAGGAAGTCCGCCCAGTGGCCCGCCATCGTTCGCGGGCACGTACGCAGGCATTTGGAGCAGCATTAGAGAGGAAGAGTGCGGGCAATGACATGGGTCAGATTTGCCAGCTGTCCATCGACTGAATGTGTCTCTCCGAGCTGCCCCATTACAGCAGTAATCGTAGATCGGGCGGAGTAGCCAAGGAGAGATTTCGCCGCATTTTACTACGGCGTTTGGGGTTGGGCAAACACGTTTCGCGTCTTCGGCGTGGGCATTGAAGCGGGCGAATCGCGGACTTGGACAATTAGCCGGACAGGAAGAACCGCGCCTTGCGAAGAAGGGAATTGAGGAGAGAGAGACCGTGCCTATACAGGACTAAATGCTAACGAAGGAAGAATCAGACGTCAGCTGAATTCAGGAGGAAGTTGATCGGATTTTGAGAAAGCGTCCAGCACATTCTGTGTTATGCGGGAAACATTGTTTTCGTAGTTGTTGTGGGACAGACTTGCACACCAGCAGATGGAACCAACAGAGAAGACGGCCCCGCTGTTGGGCGTTTCGAAGTAAACCATGTCGGCGTGTACACTCGGCGAGTTTTCAGGCAGCATGCTGCTGCCGGTCTGAAGAAAGTCCTCGATGACCGGATTGATCGACGGTCCGTGTCCACTTGAGGAGGCCAGCAGGAGAGTATGGTGGGGGGAGCCCAAATCAAAGTCGAGACGGTCCAACTCGTCGCCGGCGGCGCCTCCAAATATCAAGCCGAAGTCTCCGATAGTTTCGTCTGCGGCGATTCCCTCAAAGATGAAGGCCGCACGTTCGTCGAAACTACCGGGCTTTCTTGTGTAGCCGGGGGCCGGATCGGTCCAGCCCTGGGCAGTGAAGCCGATGCCGGTGAGCTTGTTGGGCGGCTTGCCGCGGTACCGCCACAACCCACCCAGTTCGCCGGTTGTACTGTGACAGCACTCCCCGGGCGCGGAATCCCAGGCGCGAGTGCCCGCCAAGCCCCTACGTACTTCGATGACGTGCGGCCGCTCGGGATCAACGCTGGTTACCCAATAGAAGCCATTACCTCCCAGATAGGCGAGCCGCCCGCCCTGAGCGAGATAGGTTTCCAGTGCTCCCAACATCCGTGCGGTCCAGTATTCCGGGTGCGTACCGGTAACGATAACTTTGTAATTGGACAGGAGGTCCAGCCCGTCCTGGTGCAAGTCGCCATCGGCGGCGACATCGTATTGATATCCCTTCTCTTCAAGCCAGTCGATCAGGTACAGGTCGGCGCCCAGATTGCGCGCGCTCTTTGTTAAGACGTGGCGATACTTGGGGCGCATGTTCACGAGCGGGCGCAGGCTGGATGCGTAGCAGATGCCGCTGCCATCGGAGTGGCAATCATAGAGAGACTTTGCGAACTCGGGCCGCCCGGCAAGGTAGAGATCGAGAGGGTCCAGTTTGAATTCTTCTGCGGGCAAAGCAGCAAAGAAGCTCTGGGCGGCCTCCATCCGGTCATTCACATAGGCCAGATAGGTGAAGGTCGGGACCAGGAAAAGAATCGGGCCTTGCGTGGCACCGGGAGAAGAGCGGACCATGAAGGGTATGTGGTCCTCCCGGCCCTCTCCCCTCAAGCGTGCAGCATAGATGCCGCTCGGCAGGTCTTTGGGAACGGTGAGATCGAAGTCGGGTTGCCAGCCGGCATCCTCAAGGTCGTCCCGGTGGAAATGAATGGCGCCGTATTGATGCGGGGCTTGCTTGTGGTCAGTTTCCTCGGAATCCCAGTTGCGGCCGGTTACGGCGCGGGTGGGCATGTTGACTACGGTGCCATGCAGCCGGTGTGGGCCGGTGTCGGCCACTCTTGCAGACGCGTGGTCTTGAGAAAAGTCCCAGGCCGCGACCAGATCTGCTGCAGCAACTTCCTCGGGAGGAATGTCCCGTTTCAGGAGGTCGATTTCGCCCGCGTTCAGAGCCCGGCTGAAGAGGCGAGGGCTATCAATCTTACCGTTGTAAAGCCCTTGCGCTGCATAACGGGAGGAGGGATCTGTCTCAGGGCTTGAGGCGGCCATGAGCAGGGGTTGGTCGTTGCGGAGGTTAGCGAGAGTCTGAACAGATTCTTCAACAGAGATCGACGTGGAGTCGGCGGGCCAATCAGAGCGCGGCAGTTGAACGAGGTCCAGCAGGCCTGAACGGCTGTCGAAGGCGGCGGCGACGAAATACCATTCGCGGGCCCTCATCACGCACCCGGTACTGACGCGCGTGATTTGGTCGGCGTCGCCCAACCAGAGTTCAAGCGCGCCCTGCTCCCCGATGGCGAAACTGAAGCCACCTATGTCGTCGGACCATTTGCTCAGCAATCCCTGGGCCTCTCCAGAAAGAGGCGTAGTCGGCCAGATCCAGGCCTGGAGGGTAAAGCTGGTCAATTGTGCGATGGATGCGTGGTCGGGCGCGTACACATAGGAACCTGAGCGGGCCACCTGTCGTCGACCGGCCCTGGGCCCGTCAATTGCGGATTCGACGCGTTCTTCCCTAAAGCCGGGGCCGGCGGGATTCTCGTCACCATGGATCAGGCGGACCAAAGAGGCGTCGTAGCTTGGTAGATCGGTACTAACCATGAACTGAACTGTTTCGCCGGGAGCTACGCTGAGTTTGTCGGTGTAGCCTATCAATTCTCTTGTCATCTGGGACTCCCGTCAGGGCCGATTCATGGTGGACTGTTTAGCTTAGATGCGGATGATCCTGCCCCCAAACTGGACGTCGACTGCATAAAAGGCCGCCTGAAGAAACGGACTGCACAAACCCAAAAAGGGAAAGGACGGCGCCGCTGAAGCGGTGTTGTTTCAGGCGTTCATACTGGGGCACGTCGCTGAGTTCATCGAATGGCAAGAGGCAAATCGACTGTCGGGCAAAGATGGCGAACTGACTACTTCTGGATTTGAAGTGGCAGTAAATGCAAGGCTGCATGAGTACCAATTCATGGGGGCTGAGTGTTCACGTGCTACTGTGGGCCAATGTAGCACATAAGCCAACGCTGTTCAAGGGGATAATCGCTCGTCGATTGGGAATGTAGATCTCTTCTTTTGGCGACGATTTCAGGATACAATATGGGCAGAGAATACGGCCTTCTAAACACCAGGATCAGATGCGGCAGTCGGCGACCGATGAAGAATCGTCAGAGGATGGAGAATGGCACAGATTGTTGTGGAAAGTTGAGAAAGGAGAATTAGGTTAAATCAGAATCCGTGTCTCATATGGTCCAGATTGAGCTGGCGACGAGAATTCTGAATTGCGTGTCACTTTCGGAGGAGAGGAGACCTTGGCAGCCAAATTCAATTTCTCAATTTCCGGCAAAATGTGTTACCTTAGATCACACTTATAACCGTGCAAAACTTTGGCACGTTCTGCACCCTGTGGCGCTTTCTGCCAACTGCAACGGTCGCCGTGAACGTGCCAATTGCAGGGAGGTGAGGCAAGTTCGTGATTGCGCCGATTGAAGAGAGTTGTCTTTGACCGGCGGTAAATGAAAAGTCGTCCACCGGAAATGAAGGGACTGTTGGAGTCGGGCCGAAAGTCCTTTATGGGAAGAATAGGCAGCGTCCATATTCAGCCACGGCGGGAGAAAACCCGCCCGTCGGGCGTAATTCGCGCGTTGTCATCCAAGAGAGGAAAACGGGCCGTCAGATGAGCAGGACGAGACAGTTTACCGTCCCCGTCATAGGAATGACCTGCCTAGGATGCGCGGGGGCCGTAGAGGCGTGCAGCAGGCAGGCTGAGGCGGTCGTTGATGCTGCCGTCAATTTTGCCAGTGAGCGGCTTACGTTGACCGTGGACGCCGCGCACCCGCAAGCCAACCAGGCCCTGGTTGAAGTGCGCCAGCTTGTTAAGCGCGCAGGCTACAAGATCCCCACGCTTACCCTGACCTTGCCGATACTTGGCATGAGCTGTACGGCCTGCTCAAATGCTGTCGAGCAGGCGATCAGGGGAGTTGACGGCGTGGTTTATGCCAGCGTCAACTTCGCTGCGGAACAGGCCCAAGTCGAATATGTGAGTGGCCTGGGGTCCCGAGCTCCGATAGTGGAGGCGGTCCGTCGAGCCGGCTACGACACTGTTTCAGCGGCGGCACCGTCGCCTGACGTCCCACCTGTAGTCAGCGAGGCTGGGCCGGCCGAAGAAGGAGAGTACGTCCCCGCACCTGTCACACAAGATGTTGCCGTGGAGCCTGTCGAGGATGCTGAAGCTGCCGCACGCGCCGCCGCGGTTAGGCACCAGGTCATCCGTTTGCTGGTGGGCGTCATTTTCTCGCTTCCGCTGGTGGTGATCAGTATGGGGCGGGACTTTGGACTTCTGGGTGCGTGGGCGCATGGCGGGTGGGTGAACTGGCTGCTCCTGCTTTTGGCTACGCCGGTGCAGTTCTTCGTGGGTTGGGACTACTATGTCGGCGCGATCAAGAGCCTTCGCAATCGCAGCGCCAATATGGATGTTCTGGTCGCGATGGGCACGACGGTGGCGTACGCATTCAGCGTGGCTGTGCTGGCCGCCCAATCCGCTGGCAGCAGCTTACTTGGGGGACACGTCTATTTCGAGACTTCGGCAGTCATTATTACGCTAATCGTTCTTGGCAAGTTGCTGGAAGCGAGAGCCAAGGGACGGACCAGTGCGGCGATCAAGGAGTTGATGGGCCTGCAGAGCCGGACGGCGCGTGTGTTGCGCGAAGGAGAGGAGCTCGACGTCCCGGTCGAAGAGGTCATTGTCGGCGACATGGTCGTTGTCCGACCGGGCGAGAAGATCCCGGTGGACGGCGTCGTCGTTTCAGGCGAGTCAAGCGTTGACGAAAGCATGTTTACCGGGGAGAGCATGCCGGTGGACAAGGCATCCGGCAACCATGTATTCGGGGCGACGCTGAATGGACGGGGGCTCCTGGGCATAGAGGCGACTAAAGTTGGCCGGGAGACTGCACTGGCGCAGATAATCAGATTAGTGGAGGAAGCCCAAGGAAGCAAGGCACCGATTCAGAGGGTCGTCGACCAGGTTGCCGCTTACTTTGTGCCGGCAGTGATCGGCCTGGCAGGGGTGACGTTTGTTGTCTGGATGTTTGCAGGCGCCGGCTTCGTGGCTGCACTACTGCGGGTGGTGGCGGTATTGGTGATCGCCTGTCCGTGCGCGATGGGACTTGCTACACCGACGTCGATCATAGTTGGAATTGGTAAAGGCGCAGGTGTAGGCATACTGTTCAAGAACAGCGTTGCCCTGGAACATACGCAGAAGCTAACCGCAGTTCTGTTGGACAAGACGGGAACGATCACCAAGGGGGAACCGGCGGTCACCGATCTGGTTGTGAGCCAGGGCTTTCAAGCACTCAGTGCAGGTGAATCTACAGCCCAATTGCCCGTACCTGTTGGGCGAACCGACCTGCTGCGCCTGGCGGCCTCGGCAGAAAGGGGATCAGAGCATCCGGTCGGCGAGGCAATTGTGCGTGCGGCGCATTCCAGTGGTTTGGAGCTGGCCGAACCTGCGAGATTTGAGGCGCTCGCCGGTCATGGGATTGCAGCGGAGGTTGAGGAGAAGCAAGTCCTGCTTGGCAATTTGCGGCTAATGGAACGTGAGCAGATTGATTTGAACGGCCTTGTTCCTCAGTACGAGGAGTTGCAGGCAGAAGCCAAGTCGGCGATCTGGTTGGCCGTGGATGGCCAGGCGGCAGCGCTGATTGCGGTTGCCGACACGGTGAAGGAGGGCTCAAGGGAGGCCGTATCCGCACTCAGAAGGATGGGGCTCACGGTGGCGATGCTGACCGGTGACAACCAGGCGACTGCCGACGCGATTGCAAGGGAAGTAGGTATCAATCGAGTGATCGCAGAGCTGCTGCCTGGCCAGAAAGTCGACCAAGTGAAGGCGATGCAGGCTGAAGGGTTTAGTGTGGCGATGCTTGGCGACGGCATCAACGATGCACCTGCCCTGGCCCAGGCCGACGTAGGTATCGCGATCGGAGCTGGGACGGACGTGGCCATGGAGGCGGCTGACGTGACCCTCATCCGAGGCGACTTGCGCAGTGTTCCGGTGGCGATCGTACTGTCTCAGGCGACGATGCGGAACATCAGACAGAATCTCACCTGGGCTTTTGGTTACAATGTCGCTCTGCTTCCGATAGCAGCCGGCGTCCTGGCGCCATTCTTTTGGGCGCCGCCATTTTTGCAGCAGCTTCATCCCATTTTGGCGGCGGCTGCGATGGCGTTTTCCAGCGTCAGCGTCGTCATCAATTCGCTGCGCCTGCGCCAGCTCCAGTTGTAACGGGCGATGATATTTGATTTCGCTTACTTGACGCTGGTGCTGGCCTTAGTCCTGTGCGTCTTTGGCATAGCGGCGGGATTTTGGCGAGGACGACTAGGCACAATCGAGACCGAAGAAGGCGTCCAGCCTTCAGGGCACACAGGTTCCTCCAAAGTCCCGAACGGCGTCTCCTGGAGTGAAAGGCTCACGGCGAGCAGCTTTCACTCGATCTACGCTGTTTGCGGCCTGGTGGGCATTGCGGCGGCAATCCTCTGGTACGGCCTGCTAACAGACCAGTTCCAGATCAGCTATATCTGGAACAGCTCGGAGCGTAGCCTTCCTACCTTCTACAAGTTCGCCGCAATTTGGGGCGGCCAGGCCGGAAGTCTTCTCTTCTGGACGTTCCTTCTCAGTCTGTTCAGTACGGCGGCAGCCCTTGCATTTCGAACGAGCCAGCGTACCTTGATGCCGTACGTCAACGGCACACTGCTGGCCAACATCCTTTTTTTCCTCACTCTGCTGGTCTTCAGCGCTAACCCATTTGAACAGATCGGCGTCGTGCCGAGCGACGGTAGGGGATTGAACCCGTTACTCCAGAACTATTGGATGGTGATCCACCCGGTCATGCTCTACCTGGGTTGGGTCGGGCTGAGTGTTCCCTTTGCATTTGCAGTGGCAGCCCTGCTGAGCAAACGCCTGGACAGACGCTGGGTACGGACTGTGCGGCGCTGGACTTTGATTCCATGGATGTTTCTCTCTGCCGGAATCATCATGGGCAGCCAGTGGGCGTACATGGAGTTGGGTTGGGGCGGGTACTGGGCATGGGACCCGGTGGAGAACGCCAGTTTTCTGCCCTGGCTGACCGCGACAGCATTTTTGCACAGCGTCATCATCCAGGAGCAGCGCGGCATACTGAAAGTGTGGAACGTCACACTGATCTGGCTGACGTTTACACTGGTCATTCTGGGCACTTTCACGACTCGCAGCGGTATATTGAGCAGCGTGCACAGTTTTGCGCAGAGTCCGGTGGGGCCGTATTTCCTCGTTTTCCTGGCTGTGACCACTGTCGGATTCTTGCTGCTCCTCTTTCAGCGATTACCCTATCTGCAGGGGGAAAACGAGATCGATTCGATATCGAGCAGGGAAGGGGCTTTCCTGGCCAATAACTGGCTGTTTGCAGGCATCGCATTCGTCGTACTGTGGGGTACGTTTTACCCGATGTTCAGCGAGATCCTGACTGGGGAACGCATTTCTGTGGCGGCGCCCTGGTTCAATAGGGTGGCGGGCCCGCTGTTCCTGCTACTGTTTGTTCTGATGGGCGTGGGTCCTTTACTGGGATGGCGGCGGACAGGTGCGAAGGCGTTGCGGCGTCAGTTCACCTGGCCTGTGGCGGCGGCGTTGATCTCAGTTCCAATTCTCCTTTTGACCAGTCGAAATGTCTTTCCTGTTGTCGGCTTCAGTGTGTGTATTTTCGTTGCGGCGACGATTGTGCAGGAGTTTGTACGGGGAACTGTAGCGCGTCGGCGTTCAAGAGGCGAGCCGGTAGTTGGGGCACTTTGGGGGCTGATTCGACGCAACGGGCGCCGATATGGGGGTTACGTCATTCATTTTGGGATCGTACTGATCGGGGTCGCCATTATCGGCAATGAGTTTTACCAGTCAACTACGCACGTCACTTTGGCTGAAGGGGATTCAGTTGAGCTGTCGGGCTATTCGCTGAAATTCGTTGCACTCGAATCGACGCAGAGGAGCAATCATACCGAAATTAGAGCCAATCTTAATGTGTCGGACGCCGAGTCGGGCCAGGTCCTGGGGAAGATTTTCCCGCGCCGCAACATCTATGACAAGACGCCGGACCAACCTACCAGCGAGGTCGGGCTTCGCATGACACCTTCTGAGGATGTGTATGTGATTCTCAATGGCTGGGAAGGCGACGGCAGCAGTGCAACGTTCACAGTTTACATAAATCCGCTGACGATGTGGATGTGGGTGGGCGGACTGCTTGTCGTATTGGGCACGGTCGTCAGTGTGTGGCCCCATCCGAAGTCGGCGCGTTCTTCTCGCGAAGCGACATCCCCATTTCCTGAAGGGGCGGCGGCCGGGCAGGCGTCGGCCTGACCGTGACCAGGCTTCGCCTCACTGGCACTAGATCGGGCATGCCTTCACCTTCATTCCGTGAAGTATTGGCTTGGGAGATAGCAACGAGCTGGCAATACAGCACTCGCGTCCGCGGTGAAATATGTGGGTAACAGTTGCGCTGACCTTTTTGGTGGGCATCGCGGGGGTGGGTTATGTCATCTGGCCACTTTTTGGCCGGACGCGAACCGTGATCTCGACAGAGGGAGAGGAGCTGGCCGACCTGCTGACGCGCAAGGAAGTCGCGTTGGAGGCGATAAGAGAACTAGAGTTTGATCACAGCGTCGGAAAGATCGAGGACGCGGACTTTGAGCGGTTCAACCGAATACTTCGGCTTCGAGCGATCAGGCTGATAGAGCGAATCGACGCTGAGTTTGGAGGCGCCGATGGATTGGGCCCTCAGGCAGTTCAGTTTGATGAATCGCTGGAGCTTGAAATATCGAACCGGCGAAGGGTTGAGGAAGAGAACCCCGATGAAGGCAGCAGTCGTCTTTCGCAAAAATGAGATTCGAATCGCTAACGTGCCCCGGCCCAAAGCCGGTAGCGGAGAGGTCGTTGTCAAGGTCAGAGCATCCGGTATTTGTGCAACCGATGTCAAGATCCTGGGGGGGTCCGGGACTCCGGCCGAACTGCCGGCAATCTTGGGGCATGAAGTTGCCGGAACGATCCTTGAGTTGGGACCGGGGACAGAGGAGGCAGGACTGCGAATCGGGCAGCGGGTGGCTGTCTATCCGATTGCGGCATGCGGCGAATGTTTATACTGCCGGCAAGGTCGAAACAGCCTCTGTCTAAGTGAGCATGGCCTGGGCCATGGAGACGACGGCGGCTTTGCGGAGTATGTGAGGATCCCAGCTGAGGTTGTACGGTTGGGGGGTGTGATTGACATCGGTGACATGCCATTCGACCTGGCGGCGATGATAGAGCCGACCTCCTGTTGCATTGCAGCGGCCGAGCAGTGTGGGACAAAGTCGGGGCACACGGTGGTTGTGGTTGGTGTGGGTCCGCTGGGGCTGCTGCATACAGTTGTATCGACGGCCTTGGGAGCCAAAGTCATCTGCGTGGATGTGAACGAGGACCGGCTGGCCAAAGCGTTGAATCTGGGCGCGAAGCGGGCGGTCAATCCTGAAAAGGAAGACGCAGAAGAGGCTGTAGGAGAGATGACCGGTGTGGGCGCCGACGTTGTCATTGCAGCCGTCGGCTTCCCTCAAGTGATGGAGAGCTATTTTCCACTGGTTAGAAATGGCGGGGTCTTCAACATTTTTGGCGGTACACCGCGCGGAGAGATGATGACAGTTGACCCTCGCTGGATTCACTACGGAGAGATCATATTGACCGGGACGTTTGCCTCGTCGGTGAAGCAGTTCCACAGGGCGTTCCGCTTTGTGCGGGAGCATGCTGAGGAAATCGAGGCTGTGATTTCGACAAGATGCGGGCTGGACGACATACTGTCGGCGGTGCGGCGCGTCCAGAGGGGCGAGGGGACGAAGTCGGTCCTCTTGTTTCCGGAGTGAGCGGACTAGTTCAACGGCTATGAGAGATAAGGTATGAGAATCAAGTGGTATGCACACGCTTGTCTGCGAATTGAAGGCTACGGCATCAGCATCATAACCGACCCTTATACGCCCCATAAGTCTGGATTCGCGGCGGTGACCGAAACGGCTGATATAGTCGCCCGCAGTTCAGATGATGATTCCGCCCACGCCAACGCGGACATGATACCGGGGAATCCGGAAGTCGTAACGGCCACACACATTCTCAGTTTCGAGGGTGAGAATGGTACCGGTCCTCCCGAGGCTCCGGAGGCTTGGCAAGGAGGTTCGACGTACCTGACACAATGTGGCATCAGATTCAGAGCCATTCCAGCAATGGAGTCGATGCGCGTGAAGCTGCAGCCGCGCGACAACGCGATGTACTGTTTTGAGGTGGAGGGTATCCGAATCGTTCATTTCGGAGACGTGGGCAACCGTCTGGAGAGTTGGCAGCTGGAGCAGATGGGAGACGTCGACTTAGCAATCGTCCCCACTGGCGGACCGCCGACTATTGAGCTGCCGGATCTGCACGCCGCCCTTGACACTCTGCGGCCGGCGGTGACGATTCCGATGCATTTTGAACTGCCCGGATGCAAGTTTCCCACTATGGCGGACGTGAAGGAGTTTACGCAGCGGTATCCGCGGTCGCGTGTGAGGTGGGCTGAATCGCCGGAAGTCGTGCTCTCGAAAGCTGGCCTGCCGGAGGAACCTGAAGTGTGGGTACTTCAGGCCACCACTGCAGTGTAGCTATTTGCCAGGCGCAGCACATCGCTCCGAGCGAAAAGCAATTGGCAAAGGCAGCCGAGCCTCGAACAGTCAGATTTCCGCTTGCTCCTGAGTCTTTCCACTTGTGGTCAGAAGCGGTGCGGTCAAGGCACCGATCACGCTGACGACCGCTGCTGCGAAATACAGGCCAGTCAGTCCCATCCCATTGAGAACAAGCCCCAAAAGCCAACTCCCCACTCCGATTCCAAGATCGAAAGCCAGATAGAAGCCGGCTGTTGCACGGCCGCGCTGGGCAGACGGCATACGGTCAACGCAGATTGCGATCAAGGCCGGGTGGCAGATGCCGGAGCCGATACCCATCAGGGCCGCGCTGCCGACGAAGAGGGGCATGCCCGCGGAAGCGGCCAGCCCAGCCAGTCCTATGGCGTTCACGATCAGTGCAGGCAGAAGCACGCGGCCGCGGTTGACCCGGTCGAGCAGCCGCCCGGTCAGGATACGGGTGGCGATGATGGAGACGCCGTAGACGGCGTAGGCAGCGCCTACCGATGCGAGTTCTCTTCGTTCAGCCAGCAACGGCAAAAAGGCAAAGAGCGCGCCAAAGCTGATGCCGAAGAGTACGGTCGTGAGCATTGGGCCGCGTAAGGGCCTGGGGAGCGAGAATATCTGGGAGGGACGGAATCCTCCGCTGGGGTGTCTGTCGGCCTGGGGGATGACCCACCAGACGAGTGCACCAGCCAACAGAGACAGAACCGAACTCAGGAAGAATGCGCTGTGGCCGATGCCGCGGCCCCAGATCGGGCACGGAACGTCGATGGCGCCGGAAGGTTCGACCGTTTGCGTACACCAGGTAGGGCAGGGAGAGGTTGGGCAGGAGAACAGGGGGGTCAGAAAATCAAGGCCGGCGCTGACCGCAGCAGGGGTGAGGGTGATGGCGACATTGGCGGCGGCGCCGAAAAGGGCGAGGGCTGCTCCTCTGCGTTGCGGTTCGGCAAGGTCGGCGACTAAGGCAGTCGCTGCGGTGGTGAAGGTGACGTAACCGGCGGCCTGCAGTACGCGCAGTCCGAAGACCAGCACGGGGTTGTATGTGAAGCTCATCAGGGCCGCGCCAGCTGCCAGGGCGGCTGTTCCGAACAGGATTACCGGACGGCTGCCCAGACTGTCGCTTACGGCGCCAGTCAAGGGTCGCCCAACCAGGGAGGCAACACCAAAGGCGCCCAGGACCAAGCCGATTTGCCAGTCGGGCAGTCCGGCAGCCTCCAGGTAGAGGGGAATCGGTACGAGGAGGGCGTAGAAGGCGGCGAAGAACAGCAGAGCAGCCGACCAGACCGCCCAGTACCGGCTCACTGTCAGGGCTTTCGCGCTTGGATGCTGCTGCCAGTGAAGCGCTGCAGCAGGTCCTGCAGCATGTTCGGACTCAGATTAGTGAGCGCTGACGGCAACTCGCCGTTGAAGTCGGCTTCGGTATAGCGCTGTTCGATGGTTATTTCGATTTCGCGGAAACCGGCGGCCTGAAGCAATTCGGTGAATTCGCTGATGGTCAACGCTCCGGCAATGCAACCTGCCCAACTGAGTCCGGCCCTAATTTGTTCTTCGCTCACCGGCATGCCGGAAAGATCTCCATCAACGACTATATCCGAAATCGCGACCCGCCCTCCCGGTTTTAGCACGCGGAAGGCCTCGTTAAGGACTTTTCCTTTGTCGGTAGTAAGATTCACAACGCAGTTTGAGATAACCACGTCGACGGTATCGTCAGGAAGGGGGAGGTCTTCCAGGTCTCCCTTGCGAAACTCCACATTGGTCGCTCCGATCTTGCCGGCGTTGCGGCGGGCCAGTTCAAGCATGCTGTCGTTCATGTCGACACCGTAGGCGTAGCCTGAGTCGCCAATCTGGCGTGCCGCGAGCAGGACGTCCAGGCCGCCGCCGGAGCCGAGGTCGAGGACGGTTTCACCGGGCGTCAAAGAGGCGATAGCGTTGGGATTGCCGCAGCCGCGGCTGCTGTTGACGGCGGAATCGGGCAGCTGGCTCAGGTCTTCGAGTGCGTAGAACTCGCTGCCGCAGCAGTTTTGACTGCCGTTGCCGCTAAGTTGCAGTTCGGCGACGTTGCCGTAGTAGGACTGGACCTCGGCGCGGATGGCCTCGGGGTCGTCGGGCGGCGCCGACCGCCGCTCGGCGGTTGCTCCGCAACGGTCAAATGTCTGTAGCTCAACAGATGTCTGTAAGACTTCAGATTGTGTTGGCACGCGTGTTTTCTCCTAGTTTATAAATGATCGAAGTCACAAAAGAATTCAGCGGCTCCACACCTTCTTTTCTGACTGAATAGTAGATCCATGTGCCGCGCCGTTCGCTATTGACGAGCCCTGCCTTGCGGAGCAAGCGCAAATGGTGGGAAATCGTGGGCTGCGAGAGAGTGAAACGGGATTCGATATGGCAGACGCACATGGGTTTTGACTGTCGAGACAGCAGCTCGAGGATGCTTACACGCACAGGATGGCTGACGGCTTTGAACGCCAATGCAATTGTTTCTGCGTTGGTATCGCCATCGGGCTCAACTTCAGAGATTTTACTTCCTGGCGCTGTTAACCGGCCAGGATATTCTGGGCCCTTGGAACTGCTGACTGTTGAAAGCTGAGTTTCCATCTTCTTCTTTCCACCTTGCCCGATGTCTTCCTGACCCATCTACCACCAAGACGGAAGGAAGAAAAGTAGGTACAATCGATCGCCTTCTCTTTATTCTACCCCTATATTGACATTTGTCAATATAACCCATTGGGAGAGTGTGGTTCATATTCTGGGGGAGAAAGGGACAGGTAAAGAATTCATGCCAGCGGTGTTTGGAAATAGTTGCCGGCCATTTATTGGGAGGCACTGAGCAGGTACAAGATCTGCCCCTACGGTTGTCACAGCCGACGGCTTCGCGGCACGACTTGGGCGGGAGACAGGTGGCACAGACAATACGCCGGCGACGCGGCGCCAACGTGGCATGGTGTAGGGGGGCGTTGCGGGGGGGTCCCCCCGCACAAGGGAGGGCCGAAGGCCCGACCGCACAGAACTGCAGTGGTCAGTGATCAGTAAACAGTGGTCAGTGGCGACGGCAGTTGCGCTGATCGGGGACGCGAATTGGCTTTAGCTTAGGTGTTACCACAGTTGTACCAAAGTTCACCCCCAATCTGGACTGCGCCCTGAATCAGTGATTCCTGTGGAATCCGCTTGAGAACGTGTTAAAATCGTGGGCTATGAATCCACTAACGATTACGCAACTGACGTCGCACGTAACTTCATTGTTTGAGCAAGACGAATTGCTCCGGGATGTATGGGTCCTGGCGGAAGTCAGCCGATGGACTAAGGCGGCCAGCGGGCACATTTACTTCAGCATGAAGGATAGCGGCGCGGTCATCAGCGGCGTGATGTGGCGGGGCAACGCGCACCGTCATTCCTGGCTTCCGGGGGAAGGCGACCAGGTTCTGGCACATGGGTATGTCGGCGTTTACCCCGAGCGGGGCCAGTATCAGTTCTACGCGGACGAGGTACGGCCCGCCGGCCGTGGACAGCTATACGCGCAGTTTGAAGCGCTCAAGGAGAGGCTTGCGGCAGAAGGACTTTTCGAGGCTGCACGCAAGCGGCCAATCGCGGAGAAGCCGCGGCAGTTAGGCATTGTCACGAGCCAGAGCGCGGCCGCGTTTCAGGACGTCTTGCGCGTACTTGGCCAGCGCTGGCCTCTGGCTGAGGCTGTACTGTTTCCGACGCAGGTTCAGGGGGCTGAGGCGCCGGGGCAGATCGCGGCCGCTCTCGCCGCTGCGAATAGATTCACGGGCGCGGCGGGCTCCCTCGGCACTTTTCCCCAAGACGAAAGTACTGGATTGCCTCTATGGTCCGCTGCCAACGGGCACAATGGTTCCGATGCAGCGGAGGAAAAGGTCGAACGGAGCGAGAGAAACCTGGACACGATCCTGCTTGTCCGAGGGGGCGGTTCGATAGAGGACCTGTGGGCGTTCAACGAGGAGGTCGTGGCCTACGCCATCGCGCAGAGCAGAGTGCCGGTCTTGACCGGTATCGGCCATGAGACCGATTTCACTATCGCTGATTTCGTCGCCGACCTGCGGGCTCCGACCCCGACGGGCGCGGCTGTGGCTGCGACGCCGGACCGCTGGGAGATGCTGCAGGATATCAGGCAGACGGAGGTGTGGTTGCTTCGCGGCGCTGCGGGGACCGTTTCTGACAGGTTGGGTCAGCTGGAAGAGCTGCGGCGCCGGCTGTTGCGCAGCGCGCCGCTGCGGCAGATTGATCTTGCGAGACAGCGGTTGGATGAGGCCGACGACCGACTTCGGCGCGTTGTGGCGGTTGAGCTTCGCCGCAAGAAGGAGCAACTGGCCTCCGCGGGCGCCCGTCTGGAAGGGTTAAATCCAGCAGCTGTGCTTTCACGAGGGTACAGTATTGTGCAAAGGGGCGACGGGTCGGTAGTCAGCGCACCCGGGCAGACGACAATTGGAGAGCGACTATCGGTTCGTTCAGCGGGCGGAGACTACCCAGTAACCCGCGAGAACGGCTGAAACACAGCGGGCCCCCAGAGTTCCGCCAGTAGAAGTGGGACGGTTTCAGAACCACCCTTCAGTCTGACAGAAGCCCGGCAAAACACATTGCGGATTCAATCTGGCTACGACAACGACCCGCGCAGTGCCTCGATCGCGGGGTCGATCTCCTCGATTTTCCCGTATTCTTCATCCCAGAAAACCTGGCTGGCCATGCGATCGATCAGTTTGTTGCTGTAGCCGAAGCGTGTCCACAGGTCACGTTTCATATAGTGGAGACGGTCGTGTTCGTCGCGCCGATTAAGGTCGATGATCTCGCCGATCGATGCTCCCAGGAATACGGCTTTGGCCCAGGCCTCCAGTGTGTCCTCGTCCGGCTTTCCGCCGTGACGCGCGTAGAGGTCGGCGCTGACGGAAGGATAGCGGTCGTAACTGTCGGTGGCGATAGTGACGACGTTGTCCTGCGGGCCCAGACCTAGGTATTTTGCGGTCTTGATGGCGCCGATTATGTTGCAGATGCAACTTGGGCCGAACTTGCCCCGCAACGCTTGCGCTTCCTGACTCTTCAAGCCAAGGCGGTTAACGAGAGCCTCCGTCCCCGATTGAGCCACCTCCATACCTTGGACGGTCTCCTCGTCGTTGACGAGCATGAGGAGATCGGTGTTGTAGACGTTGTGAATCAGCGTAACCATCTTGTCGCCGATGCCCTCGATGCGGTGCTGTCCCTGGCCGCCGTCGGAAAGGGTCGAGCACTGGCGCGGTTCGAGGGCGACGATACGGGCATCGGCGTAGCGCGATTTGATATGGTCACCAGCCGCGAGCGTGCCGGCGCTGCCGGGAGCGCTGACGAAGGCGGCAACCTGGCCGTTGCCTACACTGGCGGCGGCCTTTTCGACGGCGTCGCCGGTGACGTGACGGTGGAAGCGGTAGTTGGGCATCAATTCGAACTGCGCGAGGACCACATACAGCTCTGGCTTGCTGACATACTCGCTGTGCGTGCGCTCCAGTGTCAGGATTACATCTGATTCGGTACCGGGCGTGAGGTCCAGTTCGCCGCCGTACTTGCGGATGCGTTCGTAGCGTTCCTGGCTCATCGTGTCGGGCATGACGACGACGGCCTGGTAGCCCTTCAAGGCGCTGACGTAGGCTGTGCCAATGCCGAAATTGCCAGTGCTGGGACCGATGATCCTGCGGTCGCCCGGTTTCAGGCCGTTAAGCACTTCTGCTTCAGCCAGGGTCGTGTATGCAGGGCCTACCTTCATCGAACCGCTGGGAAAGTTACGTCCGCTGAGAACGATGATATTGGCTTGAACGCCGGTCAACTCTTTCGGCAGGACGATGTGCTCCACATCTGTGCCGGTGTTCTTCCAGTTGATATTGAAAAGATTGAGCGGGCCCAGTTCGTTCGAAGTCGCTAAGTTTGACACTTCACTACGCAGGCCGTCCGGCAGCAACGTCGGGTCGCGCATTTCGGCGTAAGTTGGGCCAGGAACGATCGGTCGGGTCACAGCAGATTCTCCCTCGGGTTCAGAACAAAGCGCGTCGGCCCATTCAGGGCCGTGCAAACAGCTTTGCAATCGTAACAGATAGGCTGGTCTCTGGCGAACCTGGAGGGGCAATGTGCGCCAAATGCGGCACTAAAAGCATGGGAGCCGGCAGCCCAGGAAAGAAAGAGCTGTACATGCCCGCCGACGAGTTTCTTCAGCCCTCGCGCCAGTCCATTTTGCGATCGACCTTCATGAAGCTAATGAGGACACAGACAGCCAGAACCGCGGAGTCGAACAGGATACGCGAGGTTAGGGGACCTAACAGGACTTGACGCAGCGCTGATGCAGCATAGGTCGCCGGGCTCAAGAAACCGAGCCAGACAAGCCAGTCCGGGAGACGGTCCGGGGGGATTAGCACAGGTCCGATCGTCAGCATGAGAATCGTCAGAAGCCGTCCCACGGCCGAAGCTTCTTCAGGCGTCCGGAAACTAACGCCAATCAGCGCGCCGATGCCTGCCAGAGGAAGGGCGGAAAGGGGTATTACAGCGATAGCCAAGGGATGAAGATGGAGATCCAGGGGTAGAATCCAGGCACCGCCGGCGAGGACAATGACCAGTGAAGGCAGAAAGAGGATGAAAAAGGCGGAGGACGCCGCGAATATCAAGACAGCCTTGCGAATCGGCAATGTGGCGAAATAGTCGAGACTACCGGCCATCTTCATGTAGGCGAAATGGCTGATCAACTTTCCCATGTGTTCAAAAAGCAGCGCCATGACCAGATTCCCGACCAACACGAAGGAGAGGGCATTGGGTCCCAGTTCACGGGCGAAAGAGCCGAGCAAAAGGATCCCGAACAGGGGCAGGACAGTTCCCGTTAAGAGGAGGTTGCGCCAGCCCCAGCGCCAGTTGCTCAACTCAATGAGAAACAGATCCCAGAACTGCAGATGCAGGGGCAAAGGCATTCGAGAATTCATCAAGTGTATTGCAGATAGAGATCTTCCAGCGTCGCGGAGTGAAGCTGGAAGTCGTCGATTCGTGAGAGGTCTATTGAAGAAAGGGCGGCTTCCACTTGATGCTTATCAAGTCTGACCAGCCAGTGACCATCCGCAATCTCAAGCGGCCGAAGTTCATCAGGGAGGGCAGGTGGCGACTCAGGCTGGAACCGCAGTTCCAGCCGAAGCTGTTGGCTGAGATGCTTCTTCAGGGTTGAAGGTTTTCCCAGAGCCACCATACGACCACCGTGCATGATGCCTACCTGCTGGATTATTTTCTCTGCCTCAATCGCGTCGTGAGTGATGAATATAATCGTCGTGCCCCTCTCTCTGTTTTCTGTGCGCAATGTCTCCCAGACATGCCTGCGCCTCTGTGGGGCGAGTTCGTTGGTTGGCTCATCGAGGATGAGAATTGGGGGTTGGCCGGACATTGCCGCAGCTAGTTGCAGCAGCCGTTGTTGCCCGCCCGAAAGCCGCGAACACAGTTCTGCGCGTAAGTCGTCCAGCTGCCAAAGCTGTAACAGCCGCTCCCGTTCCAGAGAGGCCTCCTTGCGACTACAGCCCCTCAAGTGTGCTGTGAAATAAAGAGCCTCGCCAACAGTAAGCGTATTGAGTGTACGTGCGGCCTGGGGCATGTAGCCCACAAAGCGAGGGACGAGGAACGGGTCGTCCTGGACTGCTTTGCCGTACAACGTCACCGAACCGCTGGTTGGGCGAAGCAAGTTTGCCATCTGTTTTACAAGCGTGGTCTTGCCAGCGCCGTTGTCACCCAAAAGCCCAAAAATTTCACCTTCTTCAACGCAAAAGCTTACGTCGTCGTTGGCGGGAGTGTTTTGGCCTGGATAGAGTTTTTTGAGGCGCGAGACTGCAAAAACGCTTTCAGTAGATTCCATCATGGGTATCCGGTAAATTGGAGGTAAGGGTAGAAGGAACTGTTCGACACAGGCCTTCGGCCCCTTTGGGGAGTGAAGTAGACCAGAACGAAGGCTCAGCTCTTCAGGCTTTCGGCCACTGCTTCCAAATTAGGTGGAATCACCGTCGGTTCACCGGCAATGCGCATGGCTGAGGGAACGTCCTTGAGGCCGCTGCCGGTGCTTATGACGACGACCGTTGCGGTGGGGTCCAGTATCCGCAGGCGTTGCGCGTGTTGGAGGCCAGCGAGGGCGGTTGCACCGGCCGGTTCGGCGAAGACGCCGCCAAGTCGGGCCAGGGGCAGGATCGCCTGGAGAATCGCCTCGTCTGTGACAAGCAGGAAGGCGCCGCCGCTTTCGCGGACCGCACGAAGCGCTTTGGTTGCGTCGCGTGGTGCGTTAACGCTGATCGAGTCGGCGGCAGTTTCGGCTGCGACCGGCTTGGGCACTTCCAGGCCGTCGCGCCAGGCGTTGTGAATGGCGGCGCTGGCTGTGGACTGTACGCCGTATATGCGGGGGATTCGGTCGGTCAAGCCGAGAGCGTTCAGTTCCCAGAAGCCCTTGTAGACTCCGCCGATGATCGAGCCGTCGCCGACGGAGACGAATACAGCGTCGGGCGAGACAAAGGGTGTGAAGGCATCAGTCTCGCTGCTCTCGCAAGATAAAGCGACCTCTTCGGCGAGCTGGGCGGCGATCTCGAAGCTGACCGTCTTTTTGCCTTCGGTCATATAGGGGTTGTAGCCGGTGTTGCGGTTGTACCAGCCGAATTCATTGCAGGCGCGCACGCACAGATCGAAGGCGTCGTCGTAAGTGCCGTCCACGGCGAGGACCCGGCTGCCATAGACGAGGAGTTGGGCGATCTTGGCTTGAGGCGCCGAACGGGGAACGAAGATTACACTGGTGTGAGCGGCTGCTGCGCTCATTGCGGCCAGCGCGGCTGCCGCGTTGCCCGTGCTGGCGGTAGCGATGACTTCGCGCCCGGTCTCGCGGGCGCGGGCGACGGCGATAGCGGATGCCCGGTCTTTGAAGGAGCCGGAAGGGTTGCGGCCGTCGTCTTTCAGGTACAGATTGGGAAGCTGCATCGCTTCGGCAAGGCGATTTGCGCGTAGCAAAGGTGTGTTTCCCACGGGAAGGGGTGGGAGAGAATCAGGCTTCACGGGAAGCAACGGCCACCAGCGTTCTATGGTACGCGTGTTGAACCGGGGCCGGGAAGAGAAGAGATTGGAACGGCCGCCGTGGGACGGTTCTGAGGGATTGTTTCGCATAGCGCCGATCGCGTCATAGTCGTACACGGCATCCAGATGGCCCAGGTCGCTGCCGCGGTTGGGACGGCACGGGCAGACATAATCGACAGAAACGGGCAAGAAAGTACGCCCGCAGCGAAGGCACCGCAGGCCTGTCAGAAATGTCTCTGAGCCGGTTGAAGACATAACTCATATCCTCAGTACTATTGGCTAATACTTTACTTCGGTATGGTATAGTAGGAGGGATGGTGACGTTTCGCAAGTCGCTACGGCCGCGCATACACGAAGTGGCGTGTACAATCGGCGGGAACCGGGCTGGTCGAGAAACAGGGGCGGCGTTCGGACGCTGGAGTCTTACACTATGGGAGAAATAGACGAGTATGACCGTTCTTGCCAGAGGTGAAGTTGCCGCCAAGGCACTGTCATGGCGAGTGCTGGTAGCAAGTGATGTGTTTTCGTTCTTAGTCTTTGCCATTGGCGGCCGGATGATGCACAGTTCGGGGGGACCCGGAGACTGGTTGGCCAACACACCCCGAATCATCACCCCATTCCTGGTGGGTTGGGTTGCCGCGGCATTCGTCTTCGGGGCGTACCCTCGGGCGGGCAGTATCGGGCTGCGTCGATTTGCCCTGAACTCGGTCCTGGCATTGTTCTTCGGGAATGCGATTGGGTTTACTCTGCGAGCCTTTGTGTTAGGTGATGGGGTCGCCTGGATCTTTGTCGTGGCCGCCGTTGGGCTGACCACACTGGTACTGGTTGGGCTCCGCCTGCTTTATTTCTGGGTGGTCGCCTCAAGATGTATGGATAGCGGTCAGTAATGAATAACGAGAATTGAAAGGCCGAAGAGATAACCGGTCACTGATTGTGAAGGGCTTGGCGCCCCGAACTGCAGTACAACTGAAGGTGTCCACTTAGGGAATAAGTATCATTTGTCATTGCAACCATCCCTTTACTGATGCGTAAACAGAAGTGGTAGACAAGAGTGGCTTCCGGCGGCCGGCATCGTTCCATACAGCGCTGTAGATAAGAAGCCGCCTGAAACTGAACTCCGCCCGCCGAAGCCCAGTAGGCGTCCGCTTACGCGAGAGGAGATGGGCAGGTATCCTATGCGAATCGCCTTATTTAGCGACATTTACAAGCCCCACATAAATGGTGTCGTGAATCATGTTGGACTGCTGAAGGAGCACTTCGACCGCTGGGGAGAGCAGGTCTATCTCTTTGTTCCGGAGCAGGACAAGAAGACGGTGGATGAGGACAATGTCATTCGCCTTCCCAGCATTCCTATCGCCGATACCGGCTATCACCTGACGGTGAGAGTTGACTCGCGGTGCCGGGACATTCTGAAGTTGATGGACGTAATCCATGTTCACCATCCGTTCATCAGCGGCAGTTTCGGACTTAATTTTTCGCGGCGATACGATATACCGTTGGTCTTTACGAGCCACACACGCTACGATCTGTATGTACAACAGCATCTGCCTTTGGTGCCGGATACTCTTTCCGACACGGCCTTACACGCGTTTTTTCAGCGATTCAGCCAGCGATGCAGCGCGATAATCGCGCCGAGTCAGAGCGCGGCAGCGGTCATGCAGACGTGGGGCATTCAGGGGCGAGTCGCCGTCATTCCTAACGGCGTTGAGTTGGGGCATTTTCAAAGTCCGGAACAGCAGCCGAAGCGGTCGGAACTCAGGATACCTGACAATGCGGTGGTGGGTGTCTACGTGGGAAGGATCAGCCAGGAAAAGGCAGTGGACCGACTACTTGGAGTTTTCGCGGCTCTGAGGGACGAGATCCCCCACCTTCATCTGCTGCTCGTGGGGGGCGGCCCGAGTCTGGATGATTGTCGTCAACTCGCCCGCGATACAGGGATGGCAGAGAGAGTGACGTTTACTGGGCCGATTTCATATGAGAGAATTGGGGGAGTCCTCGGCGCGGCGGACTTCTTCGTGTCTGCCAGCGTGAGTGAGGTACATCCGCTGACCTTCATCGAGGCCGCGGCCGCGGGTCTTCCATCCATTGGAATTAATTCTCCTGGAGTGGCGGACATGATTATCGACGAAAAGACCGGCTTCTTAACAGAGAATAACGATTTAAGCTTCGGACTTCGCATAATGAAAATGGCTCAGGACTCTGAACTGAGACGTGAGATGGGGTGCGCGGCAAGAAATTACAGTCAGCGTTTTTCCGCTCACCACAATGCACGCGAAGTCCTCGCGCTTTATCAGTCGTTACAGGAGCAGTAATCCAGTCGGAAGAGAGCCAATGGGCGATGCGATGCATCGTGAGGAGGGGCCGTTACCGGTTCACTGAACCGGGGGTCTTGTTGTACTCACTTTCGGATAGAGAAATCTGGCATTGCGCTCAATTTGCAGATGCTGTATTATGAATTTAATGCGTAATTTTCATTTTCCTTCTTCAGGAGAGTTCAAATATGCGTTGGGCGTTGCTATTAAGGGGTCTAGTCACCTTTGTTTTTGTCCTGCTGGGATGGGAACTGGGCAGGCAATTAACAGGTGTGGAGGCCCTTGAGAGTTTGACGCTCTCGTCAGCGCGCCTGATTGTTCCACTCACAATAGTCAGCGGAGTTGTAGGGCTCTTCGCCGCGCCGTGGCTGACGGTCAAACCGGCGAATGCGCTCCGGTCGAGCTTACGGCAGATCCCGACTGTCCAGCTCATGGCAGCGACCGCGGGCATGGCAATCGGGTTGGCCATTGCCGCGCTCCTGGCTTATCCTCTGTCTCTCCTGCCCAATCCCTTCGGCACAATCCTGCCTTTTGTCGGCGTCATCGTAATGGGTTACCTGGGCGTAACGATGATGGTCTTGCGCCATAGGGAGATACTGACCTTCTTTCGATTTCCGAACGGGGGCGAGAACGGCAGGGACTTACCGAAGCTGCCTCTATTCGCGAAGGGTGGGCGGCCACAGCACTCCGATACCATGCTTTTGGATACCAGCGTCATCATAGATGGACGCATCGCCGATGTAGCGGAGACAGGCTTTCTGTGGGCAATCCTCGCGGTCCCTAGATTCATTCTCAATGAACTCCAATATATTGCGGATTCGGCAGAGGTATTGAGACGAAACCGAGGCAGAAGAGGGCTTGAGATTCTTGACAGGCTGCAGAAGATAGAAGGGGTAAATATCGTCTTCCTCGACCAGGATCCCGCCGAAGCACAGCAGGTCGACGAAAAGCTAGTCTTCCTGGCGCGGGAAATGACCGCGGCCATCGTTACCAATGACTACAACTTGAATCGGGTGGCCAAACTGCAGGGCGTGCGCGTATTGAACATTAACGAGCTAGCCAATGCAGTCAAATCGGTGGTTCTTCCCGGAGAAGAGATGACGATCCAGGTGATTCAGGAAGGTAAGGAGATGAATCAGGGGGTTGGCTACCTGGATGACGGGACGATGGTGGTTGTGGAGCAGGGCAGGCGCCACATGGGGGCGCGGCTATCTGTGCGCGTTACGAAGGTGTTGCAGACAAATGCCGGGCGCCTGATTTTTGCTGTTCCGGAGGAGGTCCAGGAGCGCCGCAGGGCATACGAATCAGTTCGCTGATCGGGTGAGAATCTACTTGACAAACGAGTGAGCCAACGACAGGGACACTGATGACGCTCAGCATTTACAATACGTTGACTCGTAGGGAGGAGCCGTTCGAAACGCTGGAAGAGGGACGCGTGCGGATGTACGTCTGTGGGCCGACGGTTTACGCAGACGCCCACATCGGCCACGCGATGAGTGCAATCGTCTTCGATATGATTCGCCGGTACCTGGAGTTCACAGGGCATGATGTTACTTACGTCACGAACTTCACCGATGTGGATGACAAGATCATCGTTCGGGCACAGGAGACCGGTCAGGACCCCTTTGAGCTGGCACAGTACTATACGGATAAGTATCTGACGCACCTGAGCGACTTGAATATCAAGCCGGCAGATACTTACCCGCGCGTCACGAGCGAGATATCGAACATTATTCGGGCGATTGAAGATTTGGGTGAGGCCGACTTCGCCTATGCGGTAGATGGGAGCGTCTACTTCCGGGTCGACAGAGATGACGATTACGGGAAGCTCAGCCGGCGCCGGCAGGAGGATGCCGTAACCGGCACGCGTGTCGCCGGTGAAGAAGGCAAGGAGAATGAGGCTGATTTCGCTCTTTGGAAGCGGGCCAAGGAAGGCGAACCTTCTTGGGGAAGCCCGTGGGGCCCCGGTCGGCCGGGATGGCACATCGAGTGCTCGGTCATGTGCCTGCATCATCTAGGCGAGAAGATCGACATTCACGGCGGCGGCAACGACCTGATCTTTCCGCATCACGAAAATGAGATCGCACAGAGCGAGAGTCTTACCGGCAAGCCATTTGCCCGATACTGGGTCCACAACGGCATGCTCCAGCTGTCGGGCGAAAAGATGAGCAAGTCGATTGGCAACCTCGTTACCATCGACAGTTTTCTTAGCCAGTACTCGGCCGACGCGTTGCGAATGCTCATCTTCTCAGGTCACTATCGCAAGCCGGTCTCGTATTCGGATGAATCGATCGGCTCGGCAGTGCGAAGCACCGCGCGACTACGGGGAGGGCTGCGGCCGGCCACTGGGACGGTTGCGGTGGGCGACGAGGCCAACAACCTGCGAGAAGTGACAGAGTCCGCTCGCAACGGCTTCTGCAGAGCGATGGACGACGACTTCAATACGAGTGCCGCCCTGTCGCACCTGTTTGAGTTGGTGAGGGCGATCAATTCGGCGCGGGCAGCCGGTGTCTCCGGTCCCTTCTTCCAGGCTGCACAGGATACGCTGCGAGAACTGGCCGGCGTTCTGGGCCTGTCTCTGTCCGAATCCGAAGGCACAGACGGCGACGTGCTGGCGGCCAAGCCGTTCATCGACCTGCTGGTCTCTGTACGCACGGCACTTCGGGAGCAGAAGCAGTGGTCGGTGGCCGATATGGTCCGAGAAGGGCTGGCGGCTCACTCGGTCCAGCTGGAGGACACACCGGAGGGTACAACCTGGCGGATAGAGGACGTCAGGTGAGCGAACTGCTCGTAGGCCGGCACGCCGTCCTGGAATCACTGCGTGCCGGACGGCGACACATCTACCGGCTGTGGTTGGAAGGTGACGGCCAGACCGCCCCCAAAGGAAGCCTCGCAGAAATTGTAGGACTAGCCCAGAAAACCAAAATACCTACGCGGCACGTTGAAGGCGGTATCTTCGAACGTATTCGGCGCGCGCAGTTGAACCCACAGGGCGTTGCGCTTGAAACCGGCCCTTTTCCCTACGCCGAGCTGGACGACATACTTGATCTGGCGGGTCGTAGAGCGGACCCCCTGCTGCTGGTGCTGGACCATCTGGAAGACCCTCGAAATCTGGGGACGCTTTTTCGAAGCGGCGAGGCGTTCGGCGTGGATGGGGTCATTCTGCCGGAACGACGGGCCGCGGGTATCACGCCGGCCGTCAGCAACGCTTCTTCCGGGGCGGTGGAGCACATTCCTGTCGCCCTGGTCGGCAACGTCAACCGCACGATCGATCTTCTCAAGAAATCGAATATCTGGACAGTTGGTTTGGATCTTGGACCCGAAGCGATTTCGCTGACGGATGCCGACCTGAGCGGTCCTCTGGCTGTCGTCGTCGGCAACGAGGGCAAGGGGTTAAGCCGGTTGGCGCGGGAGAAGTGTGATTTCTGCGTTACGATCCCAATGGCAGGTTCGGTCGACAGTCTGAACGCGGCGATCGCGGGTAGCATCGTGCTTTTCAATGCGTTTCAGGCGCGTGATCCCGCGGGAGCGGCAGGTAAAGATTGAGGTAAAGTAGAACCGGCAGGCTTAGAGGCCGTTCCGCGTTTCGCTACCTGGCGCCAAGTCGGGCAACACCTGCCCGGCGCGCCTTCCGGCAACACTCAACTTCGCAACCACTCTTTGGGGCGAGTGCCGGGCGGGTCTCCCTCTCTCCTCGGCCACCGAACCGTTTCCTCTATCTTCTGAGCCAGGTCAAAGTCTCGGCGCGTCAGGCCTCCGACGTCATGGGTTGTCAGGTATACCTCGACAGAGCGGTAGTTGAGGATCAGCCTCGGATGGTGATAGGCTGCTTCGGACAGGAAGCCGATTGCGCTGGCCGTCATCATCGACACGCGCCAATTGGCCGTGTCGAATCTCCTATACAGCCTGTCCTTGCGCAGCTCCCAGGTGGGCAGGTTTTCTCCAAGCCACTCGCGGGCTTCGGCTTCTTCTACCTTCTGTTCCATGATTCACCCTTCTTTCTGTAGAAACTGTGGCTGATAACTAATGAACACAGATCTGCTATGATCAGTCAATTTGCAGGGTCGGCACACCAGCCTCAGGATATGATCGTGAAATCTGTTTCAAGCGGATTGTGAATGCGGTAAAGAGCGGCGTCATGTTATATAATAGCGGCTGAGTTTCTTGACATACCTATTCGCTGTTGCGAATGAACCACTTCAGCTTCTGATGGAGATAGTGAATGGTACGTCGTAAGTCTTTTCTGCTTGCAATCGTCTGCTTTCTTCTTGCTCTTGTCGTCGTCAGCGCATGTGCGCCGAATCCACGACTGCAGTTGATCTCGCCCAACATGGTTGTTCTGGCCGAAGGTGAGACATTTGTACCGCCTACGCCAACGCCGCGGCCGCGCATTGCCGGCCTCAGTGATGAGGAGATATTGGCCGGGTTGCCTGAAGAGGTGGTTGCGCTGATCCCGGGCGATGCCGACAGGGGATTGGAGCTAACCGTACCGCATAATTGCATTGGTTGTCATGTGACAGACAACAGCCTTATCGACGTGGCACCGACGTGGCTTGAGATCGCCGATACTGCGGTCGGGCGGGCGGAACAGCTGGGTCTTGCAGGACCGGCCATGTATTTGTACACGAGCATCACGGAGCCGAACGACCATATCGTGGACGGCTACACTTCCGGCGTCATGCCAGAAACCTACTCGGTGGACCTGAGTGAACAGGATCTGGCGGACCTTTTGACCTACCTGCTTTCGCAGCGGGCCGAGTAAACCCGGATTGACCGGATCAGATTCCAATTTGGGGGCCGGACTCCTTCTGGAGTCCGGCTCCTTTCGCGTCCGGAAAGTTGGTTCGAGAGAATACTAGCCGGCGTTTGGAGCCAGGAATTCGGCCAGGAAAAGGATGTCGGCGGGGGATGTACGGCAGCACCCTCCTATGAGGCGGGCGCCCGCAGCTTTCCAAGTGGCAGCCAACACTGTGAACTTTTCCTGCCCGCTGCCGGAAATCCATGAATGAGAAGGACTGTCCCAGAGCTCACCGCTGTTTGGATAGCAGACAAGAGGCTTGGCGGTTACTCTGCTGGCTTTTCTCAATAGCTGCTCTGCAAAGACGGGAGCAGTGCAATTCAGGCCAACGGCGACAATGTTGGGTGACGCGTCGGCCAGGGCCACACAGTCTTCGAGCTTCTCGCCGCTCCACACTTTTTCACCGTCGCAGCAACTGAAGCTCAGCCATGCCGACACATGACGGTATTCGCCGAGCAGGTCGGCCAGGACCTCTCCTTCCTGGTAGCAAGGAATAGTTTCGCAAGCCAAAAGGTCCGGTTCGGCTGCCAGTAATGCCTCTAGTCTAGGGCGGTGCCACGCCTTCAACTCATGGCTGGTGATGTTGAAATCGCCGCGATACTCTGAACCGTCGGCGAGATATGCACCGTAGCTGCCTACCGAAGCGGCGACCAGTGGGCGCTTTCGACTAGCATTTGCGCCGGTGTCGTACAGTTCCTCCCAGAACTGGTCGCGTGCCTGCTGGGCGATGCAAACACTGCTCCGCAGAAGGGCTGCGCTTTCTCTGCGGCTCAGGCCGCGGCGCGCGAACCCTTCGAAGCTAGCCTGATAGCTTGCGCTGATGGCGACGTCGGCGCCGGCCAGGTAGTAGTCAAGATGGAGTTGCCGGATCGATGCTGGATCTTCGATCAAGAGCCGAGCAGACCATAATTCATCGTCTAGATCGGCGCCCCTCCGTTCCAGTTCGGTCGCCAGGGCTCCGTCAAGGATGACAACACCCTGATCTGCCAGGAACGGTTGCAAGGGACTGTCCGACGTCATGCCAGAAGGGCGGGCGAGTAGCGGCCCTCACGCATGATTTCAAATTCGGATCCGTCGCTAAGGTGGCCCGTGACATCTAGCGTCGCGGTGCCGATCATCACGTCCAGGTGAAGATCGGAACTGTTTACGCCGGCCTCGAGGAGTTCATCGGCTGACATGTCGGCGCCACCTTCGGTACCGATAGGGTATGCCTTACCGAAGGCGATGTGGCAGGCGGCGTTTTCGTCGAAGAGGGTATTGTAGTAAGTAAGGCCGCTTTGGAATATTGGAGAAGACACATCTACGAGGGCCACCTCGCCCAAAAAGCGGGTGCCGTCGACGGCGAAGAACTGTTCATAAGTCTCCTGGTCATCGCCTGCCGAGAACTCGACGACCAGACCGTCTTCGAAACGGAACCAGGCCTCTGCCACTTCGCGGCGGAAGGGGAAGCTGGGGCGAGACGTACGCGTCCAGCCGTTGACTCGCAGACGATGCGGTGTGGTGAAGAGTTCTTCTGTAGGAATGTTGGGGAGAAAAACGGGCGTCGTCGAGTCGTCGCCCGCCTGGTCCGCTTCCGTGCCCAGTCCACTGTTTCCGCCGGCCCAATGCGGCCGGTCGGTCAGCCCGATCGTCAGGTCGGTCGAAGGTTTGCCGTCGGGCCCGGGCTCCGAGTCATAAAGGTGGAGGGCGCGCACTTGCTTTGACTGCAACTCCGAACGGGCCGTCGCCAGATTGGCCAGATGTGACTGCCACGCGGTAAGCGGATCGTCGGCGTCCAGGCGAATAATGCGGCGAATCTCCTCCCAGAAGCGAGGCAGTGCTTCTTCTTCGGGCAGTTCCGGGAAGACCTTTTGCGCCCATGCAGGAGTGGGCAAGGCTGCCACATTCCACTGCTGTTTCATCTCCATCATTGAAGCGCGCCAGGGCATCGTGGCGCGGTACTCAGCCGTCTGCAGGATCCGCAGCTTATTTGGGTCGAGTTGCGCGGGGAGGCTGGGGTCTTCTTCGCCGACCAGGCTGATGGCGGCCCACCTGTCCTCTTTTCGTTCGAGGGCGATGGCTTCCACAAACGCCGGTAGATGCTCAAGCTCTTCGGCAGTGTTCTTGCGGACGCGTATGCTTTGTAGCCTCATGTCGTTGTACTCAATTGCCACGTATTTCGCGCCCGCGTCATAGGCGGCCTCAGCCAGCTTGAGCGCGAATCCGCGGTGAATCGGCTCTGTGCGGATGTCAAGAGACTGGCCGGGCTGCAGATTCACGCCAAGCCGAATGAGGAGATTAGCGTACTGTTCGAGGTCCCTGTCAGAGTAAACCATTGGAATTCTCAACCCTGTGCATGTTGAAAGTGCGTTGATTGGAAGGAAAGCGGCGGCCCGGAATTTGACAACCGGGAGTCGGATATCTACAATATTGCTTGGCTGACGGCCCACTAGCTCAACTGGCAGAGCAGCGGACTCTTAATCCGCGGGTTCGGGGTTCGAATCCCTGGTGGGTCACTGCAAAGCGGGAAGACTCGCGGGAGTCTCCTGCTTTTTTGTTGGGCACAACGGGCCGCAGTGTGCTCAACGATGACCAGAGCCGAACCCACCACTGCCAACCCATCGGAATACACTTTGTGAAATCAGAAACCCGCTGCTCTGAGTTGTCATAGCAGCGGGCTTCACATTGCACTCTGTAGGGAAACGGTCGAACCGGTTGCATCGCAGGTTGCGGCGCAGTCTGAGGTTACGGCAAACCTTTGGTTACCTTGTTTCCCGGTAGACGACATGCTTTCGCAGCACCGGATCGTACTTCTTGAGTTCAAGCCTCTTGTCGTTGTTACGCCTGTTTTTGGACGTCAGATAGAGATGATGGCTCTCTGTGCTGCGCATCTTCACCAGCTGACGGGGTCCTCTCTTGGCCATTTTCGCCTCCGATTCAAATCCTGGGGAAACGACGTGCCTTGCCTTCCAAGCCAAACAGGCACACGCACCTCAGCTTACAACCCCAAAATGAATTCTTTTGGAAAACAGTTCGGGACAGATGGGAAAAGAGCGGCAAGCCGCCCTCTTTCGAAATCTACATTCGTCGTCGCAGATTATAGACCTTTCGAGTTCAGAAAGCAAATTTTGGCGGGCCCAGGGGATGGCGGCGATAAAGCCTGCTACGCTGGCGTTGCCACCTGAACTTTATCGGCTACAATGGAAAACAGTCAAGAACGCGGGCAATCTGAGCGAAATGAACCCGGCCCCGGTTTTGCCCACTACAGTGGTCAAGGCGATGCCTCGGGCTGCGAAGAAGATAAAGGAGGAACGATGACGGGACCTGTACGCGTTGCATTGATGGGCCTGGGTCAACGGGGGCTGCAACATTTGAATTCACTGTGGACTCTTCAGGAACAGGGCGTTGTCCGGCTCATTGCGTTGGCGGACGCGTTTGGCGTCAATCTGGAAACGGAGAAGATTCGTAGCTACGTGAATGGGTATAAGCCCGAAGACATAATGCATACAACAGACTTTGAGTCGCTGCTGGACCTGGAACCGGAAGCGCTGTATGTATGCATTCCGCCGAATGTCCACTCGGGGGAGGTTGTGCGCGCGGCCAAAGCAGGGCTGCATCTTTTTGTCGAGAAGCCGATGAGCCTATATCTGGACGAAGCGCTGGAGATGGAGGCTGCAATCGAGGCGTCGGCCGTGATCTCGACGGCCGGGTTCCAGCAGCGCTTTGATGGCCGGCACGAAGCCGTTCACCGCCTGCTGCGAGAAGGGAGGCGGCCGCTGATGGCCTGTTACACCTACCACGGTCCGCTGGAAGGGCACAATGTCAAGCACCACCAGACGGAGCTGGATGGTGGGCCGGGCAACAGGGTATGGACGGCCAACCGGGCCTGGAGCGGCATGACGGTTGTCGAAGGCGGGATCCACCTACTCGACCTGTGGCGCTACTGGTTCGGCGACGTCGAATGGGTGCAGGCTCACTACCAGCACCGGCCGGAGGATGATGTACATGACGAGGCCGACAACCCCTATACCTACAGCGCGCTCTTCGGATTTGTCGGAGGAGCAATTGGAACGATGACACTTTCTCGTTTACGGAAGGTATATGCCGATTTTGCGGACCACCAGGTACTGTGGACGGAAGGGCGGGCAGAGATCTGTTTTGATGGCGTTACAGTCTACCATTACAAAGGGCCCTATCCGCCGGCGCAAAGGCCGCTTCTGGGAGCAGTCACAGAGACGCTTTACGAAGGGCGGGGCGGCGATGATACGTTTGCCATCAGTCGAGTCTTCGCGCAAGCGATAAGAGAGAGGCGTCCCGAACTGATCCGTTCGCCCTTCAGTGATGCCATGAACAGTCTGGCCGCCGTAATCGGGGCGAACGTTTCGGATGAACTGGGCGGAGAACGGGTTGACATCGGAGAGCTGCTGCGAGCAGAAAGGCTAGCAGCTTTCAGGCAAAAGCCATCATAGCAACGAGAGGACTGACTTAGATGAACTTTCTTATCTATCCTGCACTGTCCCCAGAAGAATTAGAGCAGGTGCGGGCAGTGTCGCCGGACCTGGAGCTTGTCAACGCCCTGACCGAAGAGGAGGCGCTGGCCGCGATTCCTCAGGCCGTCGGCATGTACGGAAACCTGACGCCGGCCCTTCTGGCGCGGGCGCAGAGCCTGCGCTGGCTTCAGACCCCGATAGCCGGACTGGAACATTACATGTATGCCGAACTTGCCGAGAGCGAGGTTGTGGTCAGCAACATGGCGAAGATCTACAGCGACATGATTGCAGACCACGCGTTCTGCTTCATACTGATGTTCGCCCGCGGCATACATCTTTACATGCGCCGCCAGACACGGGGTGAGTGGCGAAAGGGGACGCCGGTGCGTCACTTGGGGGACTGCACACTAGGCGTTATTGGGCTCGGCGGTATTGGATCGGAACTGGCGCGGCGGGGCAAGGGGCATGACATGCGCGTAATCGCGGTTGATGCGAGGCCCGACGCGGCACTGGGGCGCAGCCTGGATCTGGACGCGCTATGGCCGCAGGAGCGGCTTCACGACCTACTGGCAGAGGCAGACTTTGCGGTCAGCTGCGTGCCGCAAACTCCCGAGACGGTCGGCCTGATAGGCGCTGAAGAGATTGGGAAGATGAAGCCGTCGGCATATCTGATCAACATCAGCCGGGGGGTCGTCGTGAAACTGGACGCGCTGGTTGCGGCGTTGGAGTCAGGGGGTATAGCCGGGGCGGCGCTGGATGTGTACGAGACGGAACCGCTACCGGCGGAGCATCCGCTGTGGAAGATGGAAAACGTCATTCTCACGCCTCATGTCGCTGCGGACAATCCCCACGTTCCTCAGCGCCGCATTGACACCTTGGTGGACAATCTGCACCGCTATCTTGCCGGAGAGCAGGTTCGCAACATTGTGGACAAGAGGCGTCTGTTTTAGGCCCGGTTTGACCCGACACATCGCCGGGTTCAGAGACATTCCTCGTCGAGTCAGATGCCGAGGTATGCTTCTGCTACCTGCGGGTTGGCCAGAAGGTCACCGGCTGCACCGCTCAGGACGATGGTGCCGGTCTCAAGGACGTAACCGCGGTCGGCAACCTGAAGCGCGGCCTGCGCGTTCTGTTCAACGAGCAGGATAGTGGTGCCTTGCGCGTTGATCTCTCTAATGATTTGGAAGATCTGTTGCACGAGGAGCGGGGCCAGTCCCATTGAAGGCTCGTCGAGGAGGAGTATGCGAGGACTGCTCATGAGGGCACGGCCGATCGCCAGCATCTGCTGCTCGCCTCCGGAGAGCGTGCCGCCGGGCTGGCTCAGGCGTTCCTTAAGGCGAGGGAATAGCTCGAAGACGCGTTCCAGGTCATGTCGGACGCCTTCGGGATCGGTGCGGGCAAAGGCGCCCATCGCCAGATTTTCCTGCACCGAGAGCCTGGCGAAGATCTTGCGTCCTTCCGGTGACTGGGAGACGCCCAGTCTGGCTATGTCGTGGGCAGGCAGCCTATCCAGTCGAATGTCGTTTTCGCCACGGAAAGAGGCGTCGCCGCTCCCGTTCTGAGGGCTGTCCTGAAAGTAGATTGCGCCGGCGCGGGCGGGCAGAACGCCGCTGATGGTGTTGAGGGTGGTCGTTTTGCCGGCGCCGTTTGAGCCGATGAGCGTTACAACCTCGCCCTCATTTACGGTCAGGGAGATGCCCTTAAGCGCTTGTATGTGGCCGTAGTAGGTGTGTACAGAGTCCAGAATCAGCATGTTTAAGGAGCTCGCGGTCCCGGGGCTTCCTGCACGTCGACCTCAGGGCCAAGATAGGCCTCAATGACGCGAGCGTTTGAGCGGACCTCCTCGGGCGTTCCTTCGGCGATCTTCTCGCCGTAATCCAGTACGGCCACACTTTCTGAAATACTCATCACGACCTTCATGTCGTGCTCGATCAGGAAAACCGTGATCGCTTTCTCGTCGCGCAGCCTGTGCACGAGCTCCATCATGCGGTCGGTCTCGCTCGGATTCATGCCGGCGGCCGGTTCGTCGAGGAGGAGCAGGCGAGGTTGACTCCCCAGGGCCCGGGCGACTTCGAGCAACCTCTGGTCACCGTAGGGCAGGTTGGCGGCGACGACCTCCTCACGGCCGGGCAGGCCGACGAATTCGAGGAGTTCACGGGCAGATTCTCGGGCGGCACGTTCCTCTTCCTGTTGGCGGGGCGTGCGAAAGACCGCGCTCCAGTGGGAGGCCTGCAGCCGCAGATGCTGGCCGACCAGGACGTTTTCAAGCGCGGTCATTCTGCCAAAGAGGCGGATGTTCTGGTAGGTCCGGGCTACGCCACGATCGGTGATCTCATCCGGCCTGAGACCAATAAGCGAGCCGCCATTGAACAGTATCTCGCCCAATTCCGGCCGGTGCAGTCCCGTCAGACAGTTGAACAGGGTCGTCTTGCCGGCGCCGTTGGGGCCGATCAATGACGTGATCGACCTCTCTGCGATGTCCAGATTTACATCGTCGACGGCTGTCAGGCCCCCGAAGACCTTGGTGACACGCTGGACGCTGAGAAGTGCCGTCATCTGGCTTCCCCCCGCCCGTTCGCAGCCATCGTCGAGTCTCCCGCAAGATCCCCGCGGTCAAGCTCTTCAACCGGTTCACAGTTGGTGTCAAGCCCCGTTTCATCAGGATCGGTCACCTGTATGCGGCGTCGGGCGGAGGGCAGGATGCCGGCAGGCCGCACTATCATCATGATAACCAAAAGGGCAGCGAAGGTGACGATTCGGTACTCGTCGACGCCGCGCAAGACTTCCGGCAGTCCTTTCAACGCGAGGGCACCCAATACGATACCGGCAGGGCTGCCTATGCCTCCTACGATGATGAGTGCAAGGGCGTCTATCGAAACAAAGAGTGAGAAATTCTCAGGGAAGATATTGATCTGTCTGGCGGCGTAGAGTTGACCAGCCATGCCGGCAAAGGTTGCCCCGATGGCGAAGGCGAGCAGTTTGGTGCGTACGAGATGGACACCGGTGGCCTCGGCTACGTCTTCGTCTTCCTGCATGGCAAACCATGCGCGGCCCAGCCTGGAATCGTTCAGGCGGATTGCGACAAAGGCGACGAGAGCTGAGCTGATCAGAGCCAGCAGGAAGATCCAGCCCTGTGAGCTCAGAAGCCCGGAGGTAACATTGGACGGGGAAAGGCCGAACAGACCGGGCTGCGAGATCTCAAGAATGCCGCGGGGTCCGTTGGTCAGCTCACCCAAATTCAGCATGAAGAGCCGGATTATTTCGCCAAAACCTAGCGTAACGATAGCCAGGTAGTCGCCTCGCAATCGCAGTACGGGAATGCCCAAGAGTATGCCCCCGACAGCTGCTGTCAGCATGGCAACCGGCAGGGCGGTCCAGTAGCCGAGTAGGGGCGAATCCGGCGATACGCCGAGGAGATTCAGCAAGTTGCTGATGTACGGCGATGAGAATGGCGCGGACAGGAAGGCGTATGCGTAGGCACCGATAGCGAAGAAAGCCACGTAGCCCAGATCCAGGAGGCCTGCATAGCCAACGACAATGTTCAGCCCAAGCCCCATCATTACAAAGATGAAGACAAGGCCCATTACGGAATTCTGAAACTGGTCGAGAATGAAGGGCAGTGTCAGTACACCGAGGCCAAGCAATACCGCTACTATTCGCCTCTCTCGTCCCGGCAGCGAAAGGCGCCAGGCAAAGAGTCCGCTGCCGGTTGCGACCAAGGTGAACAAAAGGCGGACCGTTCCCTCGTTGGACCCGAAAGCCGACACGCCCGGTAGACCGAGCCAGCCAATGTATGCAAGCAGGACAAATGGTAGGCCGATTCCCGCATAGCGGCTGGCGGACACGAGAGTCGGGCCGGACAGTTGCTCCGATAGCCTGACAGTTGGAACGGCTTGCGTAAGGCCGCGCCGTCCGGCGGTCGCGGCTAACGCGGCAAGCAGGCCAGCGACCGCGAAAAAGAGGATCTGCAAGAGGTAACGAAACAAAGGAACATCAGCCTGGGCGATCTGTCCGGGACTGACACCGATCAAAGCGGCGACGTTGAGGGGAACAATCTTGTCGAACACAGGTTGGATCGCAACTCCCCTGCCCATGGCCGCGGCAGAAATGCCACTTACAGCGGCGATGAGCAGACCCGCTGAAACTCCCGCAAGCAGGCCTTTTAGGAGGACAACCGAAGGTAGAGGTGATGGAAAGCGTTCGCTGACGCCGGTCGCATCTGAAGCGGAATGCGGGCCGATTTCCCAGCCCGGTTTTTTCTCAAGTGAGGCCGGCCCTGCACCAGGTCCAGTCCTGGCCAATCCGGCGAGTTCTCGGTGCAAGACAAGCCAAAAGAACAGGGCGGCGACGAGTGCCAGGACCGGCAGGGCCGAACCGCCGAATTTGCCTGGAACGCCGATGAGGATGAGGTAGCCCAGGAAAGCGAAGGCGATGAGTCCGGTCCGGACGGCTCCTTTCGCAGTTTGGAGAGACATCAGGCTTTTTTCTCGCTCAGCACTTCACCGAACAGTCCGGTGGGCCGGAAAATCAGTATGAGCACGAGAAGGCTGAAGGCGATGACGTCCTTGTATTCGGTGGGAATGCCCAGTGCGCTGGGACCAATTGCTTCAATCAGGCCGAGGATGAGCGCGCCGAACATGGCGCCGGGGATGTTTCCGATGCCGCCGAGCACTGCGGCGGTGAAGGCCTTGAGACCTGGGATGAAGCCGCTGTTGAATTTCACGACGGTGTTATGAAAACCGAGCATGACACCCGCTGCCCCGGCCAGAGCCGACCCCAACATGAAGGTGACGACGATGACCGCGTTGACGTCGACGCCCATCAGGGAGGCGGTGGAGCGGTCTTCGGCTACTGCGCGCATTGCACGTCCCAACTTTGTGCGTTGAATGATGAAAAAGAGGGCCAACATGAGGAGTATGGAGGTGATGAAGATGATCGCCCCCGTGTAGGGAATGAAGACATCGCCCAGCCGCAGACCGCCCGAGATCAGGGCCGGCTTGCGATAGCTGTGCGGGCTTACACCGAAAATCAGTAGTACCGAGTACTGTAGGAAAAGCGATGCACCGATGGCGCTGATCAGGGGAACCAGTCGCGGGGCCTGGCGTAAGGGTCGGTAGGCCAGGCGTTCAAGGGCGACTCCGATCAGGACGGAGGCCATCATTCCGATTACCATGATCAGGAGCAAGGCAATAACGACAACCGCCCACGGTCCCTCCATCCAGCCTCGGGCCAGGGCAAATTGGAGGGCGAAATAACCGGTGATGCCGCCGATCATCATGACTTCGCCGTGTGCGAAGTTGATCATGAACAGGATGCCGTAAACGAGCGTGTAGCCCAAAGCCACCAAGGCATAAACGCCGCCCAGTACCAGCCCGTTAAGCGCTTGCGAGATCCAAAATGAGGCAGGGTAGCCCTCCGCAAGCCCAACAGTTGTCACCCGCCAGATTACGAGAAGTATGATCGCTGCGCCGAGAACCCGAGTAAGTTGCCTCAGGACTGACCGGCCGTCTGTTCCTGCCGCCTGCGCTGTCGCCGGGCTGGAAGTCATCGTCGTTTACGAGGAGAATAGGGGGTTGGCGGAGAGGAAACGATGAAGTTTCCTCTCCCCGTTGGACGGAGTCCTACTCCATTCCGAAACCTGATACTTGACTGAAGCCGCCATCGGTGACCTGGAAGATCTGGACACCACCGGCACCGCACTCGCCAATGCTGTCGCACTTGATCGTGCCGGTCAGGCCTTCAAATGCGTCGAGAGAACGGATGGCCGAGAGCAGCTCTTCCCTGTCAACTACCAGGTTGCCGCTGTCATCGACCGTCGCCACTGCGGCGATGGCTGCCGCGATCAGCTTCACGGAGTCATAGCTCTGGCTATGGAAGGGGCCGAGATCGTCGGGGCTGACGCCGTATTTCTCCATGTACTTGTCGTCGAACTCGGCATTCATCTCTTCAGAGTCGGCGCCGGCTACGAAGGAGACATAGGAGCCTTCAGCAGCGTCGCCGGCAGCTTCGAGATACTGCTGAGTGTAAGCACCGTCAACGCTCATGAATGCCGCGTCCTCCAGGCCGGGCGTTTCGGTCATCTGCTGGGCGATCAGGCCGGCTTCGGTGGAATAGCCTCCGAAGAAGATAACCTGGGGCGCGTCGGCGCCAACTCTCGCCAGCATGGCGCGGAAATCGGTATCACCCACCTGGACACCTTCAAAGCTGGAGACTTCGCCACCCAGACCCATTACGTTGCTCTGGAAGATTTCGGCCAGGCCTTTGCCATAATCGGAGTTGTCGTGGACTACTGCGACCTTGGTGAGACCGAGATTGCTGACAACAAAGTCGGCGTCGATGGCGCCCTGCAGGGCATCGCTCAGAGCAACGCGGTTGCAGACATCGCAGTCAGCAGAGGTGATGTCAGGATTGGTGGCGCTGGGGCTGACGAAGGGGATCCGCGCCTCTTGCAGTATCGGCATCAGACCAAAAGTCTCGCCCGAACAGGTACCGCCGGTTACGGCGACAATCGTTTCGTCGGCAGCGAATTTATTGCCGACGTTGGTACCCTGCGTGCCGTCGCAGGCGCCGTCTTCCGCCACCAACTCGAACATGAAGCCTTCGAGGCCCCCCATCGCATTGAGGTCGTCGATGGCCAGTTCCGCGCCGTGACGGATGTTCAGGCCGGGATCGGGGATCGGACCGGTCAAGGCGAAGGACCCGCCGATTCGAATCGTAGCTCCTGAGGCAACGACTACTTTGCCGCTCATGTCGGCTGCGGCCTCTTCCATGGGCGCCTCTTCTGCCGGGGCTTCAGCGGCTGGCTGCGGAGCCACGCATGCGGCCAAAAACAGTGCCGCAATCAGGAACAGATTTAGGATTTTGAGTTGCTGTGCCATTTGAACCTCCTTGGTCAAATTATCTTTTGCTATCTGCGTGGATGTAATTCTCACGGGTTAACGGCCTTCCCGACGAAACGGACGTAGAAATCTTCCGAAGAGTTGGAAGATGGCTGCCGTAATTATAGTTTAATGGTCCAAAATCGGGCAAGGGCCCCTTTAAGCAGACAGGAAATCGATGAACCTCTGAGAAACGGGATCGACTGGCGACTGCAGGAGATGGAGTGTCGCAGAAGCCTCTACAAATGATTTCGTTTAGAGAGCGAACACGATAAAGGTTAATCCAAGCCGGTCAGGCCGATTGGAGTCGTTCAGGAGTCGTAATTGGGGAAAATGACATGGCGAGAAACTCCTCGCAATTGAAGAGGATTCACCACTGCGCGGTATCGCCAAGTCGCTGAAAATGTGATATAGTTCGCCCACGTAGCCAAACTGCCGCCTGTTCTATTTGGTAGGGAATGAGTTGCTTAGAATGAGGGGACGGTTTGGCCTTTCTGTGCGCTACTACCACTCTGCCAGACCCTTCGTATGAGTCTCCTGGTTGCCAACAACATCTCCAAGAATTACGGCGATCTCGACGTGCTCGAGGATGTGAGCGTTCGCATCGAGTACGGGGACAGAATCGGTCTTGTCGGACACAATGGGGCTGGCAAGACCAGCCTTCTCAGGGCACTTGGCAGGATCGATTCAAGCGTTGCCGGTGAGTTCCTTGTGTCTCAGGGCACGCGCATTGGCTACCTAGCGCAAGACCCGCCGCCCGCCGGAATTCGTACTCTCTACGAAGATCTTAAGTCTGTATTTTCCGATTTGCTGGCTGAAGGAGAAAAGCTACGCCTGCTGGAAGCAAGAATGACTGAACTGGCCCAGGATGACCTGGAATTGGCGGGCCTGTTGACCAGTTACGGGCAGCAACAGGAGGCATTCGAGAGGGCCGGAGGGTACGAAGTTGACCAGCGAATTCGATTCGTCCTTAGCGGGCTCGGCCTTGACGAGTCTCTCTGGCAGGCGCCACTGTTGCACCTGAGCGGAGGGCAGCGAACCCGCGCCTGTCTGGGTCGTCTACTGCTTGAGGAGCCGGACCTGCTCCTCTTGGACGAGCCCACGAATCATCTGGATGTGCGGTCGATGGCATGGCTGGAGGGCGTACTAACAAGGTGGAAGGGCGCTCTCGTTGTTGTCTCACACGACAGGTACTTCCTCGATTCGGTCGCGACCAGAATATGGGATCTTGCGCACCGTCGCGTGGATGCTTACCGGGGCAATTACAGCCACTATCGTCTGCAGAGGGAGGAGCGTCGAACACGCTGGCGGAAGGAGTATGACCGCCAGCAGGAGTTTATCCGAGAGACCCAGGCATTTGTCCGACGTTACAAGGCCGGTCAGAGGACAAAGGAAGCCCAAGGCAGAGAGACGAGGCTAAAGAGGTATATGGAAGAAGAGGCCTTGCCGCCTCCTCCGACGGACCAGTTTATCCGACTTCCCCTCCGCGCCCGGTTCCGCGGCGGCGACCTGGTGATGCGTACACGCAAGTTGATCGCCGGTTACAATGAGGGTTCGACCGATTCGGGTGAGAGTCCTGCCGGGTCACCGCACCAGGCCTCATGGCGGGGTGAAGACGGACTGGATACTTCATCATCGGCAGTTTCAAGGGCCGGGAACAGCGGACCTGAAAAAAGGCTGACGGCGCCTCCCGTTCGGCAGGGTCGTTTGCGACCAATGCGCAGCCTCTCGCCTACGGACATTCCCATACTTGAAGTGCCCGACCTTGACCTCTTCCGGGGCCAGGTTGCCGCTCTGATTGGGCCAAACGGAGCAGGCAAGACCACACTTGTGCGAACAATATTGGAGGAGTTGGAGCCTCTAGGCGGTAGAGTGGAGCTGGGCGCTTCGGTCGACGTCGGATATCTCGCGCAACGACATATTGGAAGCGGGTACGGCCTTATGAAGGGCGGCCAGACCGTGCTGGACGCGCTGCTTGAGATAAAGCGGCTTCCCACTGAGCGGGCACGGACGTACTTGGGCCAGTTTCTCTTCAAAGGGGATGAAGTCTTCCAGAGCATCGAAAGCCTGTCCGGGGGCCAGCGCAGCCGCATCGCGCTGGCTAGGTTGACGTTGCAGGGCGCCAATTTCCTGATGCTGGACGAACCAACGAATCATCTTGACCTGGACAGCCAGGAGATCCTTCAGGATGCTTTGCGCCAATTTGACGGGACCATTTTGCTCGTCACCCATGATCGCGCCCTCATCGACGCCCTGGCTACACAGATTTGGCAGGTGACGCCGGGAAAGGGAAACAAGCCCGGCCACTTGGACTTGTTCAAAGGCAGTTGGAAGCAGTGGCAGGAGGAGCGACTTCCATCGGCCGGCCTGGCTTTGCCGGAGAAAGAGGAGATGGCGCCAACGGTTGCGGAAGAGGAGTGGGAGCGGCAGAGGGAAGCCCGCAGGCAGCGGCAGAGAGCCCAACGACAGGAGGAGGCCGTCGCCGAAACTGAGGAGCGGGTCGCACGTATGGAAAACAGGTTGAATGAAATTGAGGAAAGCATGGCCCAAGCAAGCGCCCGCCAGGATTTCGAGGCGTTGAAGGTGTTGCAGGAGCAGCACGGGGCCGTTTCAAGACGGCTGGAGAAACTGATGGAAGAATGGGCTGCGCTGGCAGCATGACAGGCTTGTCAGCAGTCCCGTCTTTCAGCTAAAATAGGGCCCAATCGGGGCAACCATCTGCAAAGGGTCTAATCGGATATGTCGCGAAGATCTCTGGTAATCGGGCTGACGGGAAACATCGCAACGGGCAAGAGCACGATTCTCAACTATCTCATGGAGAAATGTGCCTTCATCATCGATGCCGACAAGCTGGGTCACCGCGTGATCGAACCAGGCGGTCAGGCTTACGATGCGGTAGTGCGCACTTTTGGCGAGGAGATTCTGAGGGAAGACGGGACCATTGATCGTAAGAAACTTGGCAGAATCGTCTTCTCCAATCCTATCGACCTGGGCAGGCTGGAAAAAATCGTACACCCGAAGATTTTCGACTTGGGAAAGCAGGAGATTGCCGACAACGACGCGCCCGTAATCGTCCTGGAGGCAATCAAGTTGCTTGAGGCAGGGCTGATGTCGACGCTCTGCGATGAGATCTGGGTCGTTACGTCCAGCTTAACTACGCAGCTGCGCCGACTTCTGGAGGCGCGCAGGATGGAAGAAAGCGAAGCCCGGCGCATGATCGATCTGCAGCCTCCACAGGCGGCGAAGGTGAATCAGGCAGATCGCGTTATCGAGAACGACGGAAGTCTAGCTGAGTTACACGCCCAGCTGGACGCGATCTGGGAGGATTTGAAGCGGCGGTATCCGCGGCGGATGACGACGCTTCCACGATAGAGGAGTCCGAAAATCATGGACTTTTTGCGACGTTTCTGGACCGATCACACAGTCCTGTCCAACTGGGCATTACTTGCCTTAGGGTTTGTGGTCATACTGGTTTTCAGTGCACGGGGCGTAGGATTTGACGGTGCGCAGTGGGCAGCTCTGCTCGGGGTAACGGTAGGTTTGGCCGGTTTGTGCGCATGGATCATTAGTTGGGAATAGCTAGATGAGTGAAAAGCGCGACTATTACGAAGTGCTTGGCATTGAGCGGGGCGCAGATGAGAATGCGCTCAAGCGGGCCTTCCGCAAACTGGCCCAGCGATACCACCCGGACGTCAATCCGGAGGAGGATGCCGAGGCCAAGTTCAAAGAGATAAACGAAGCCTACCAGGTCCTGAGCGATCCGCAGAAGCGGGCAGTTTATGACCGCTTCGGGCATTCCGGCCTGGGAGGGTCGGGAGGCTTCAGCGACTTCAGCCAGGGATTTGGCGACCTGGGAAGCATTTTCGAAGAGGTATTCGGATTTGGCGGAATGGGGCGGGGGAACCGGCGGGCGCCACGCCGCGGTGCGGACCTGCGGGTTGACATCAGATTGAGCTTCGAAGATGCAGCCTTTGGCACGCAGGAGGAGATTGAGGTGCCGCGGATGGAGGACTGCGATGCCTGTCAGGGCAGCGGCGCCGAGCCTGGTACTACGCCTATCAGGTGTTCAACCTGCGGAGGCAGCGGCGAGGTCCAGCGCCGGCAGCAAAGCCCGCTTTTTGGAACGGTGGTCACGGCAACTACCTGCCCTGCCTGCCATGGAGAAGGGGAAGTCATCTCTACGGTCTGTTCCCAATGCAACGGCCGCAAGCGCGTGCAGGTGTCCCGCAAAATCAAGGTAAACGTTCCCGCAGGCGTCGACAACGGAACGCGTATCCGCCTGGCAGGTGAAGGCGAGGCTGGCACGCTGGGGGGCCCGCGCGGCAACTTGTACGTAATGATCAGCGTCGAGGATCATCCCGTGTTTGTGCGGGATGAGTTTGATATACATGTGGAAATCCCGATCAGTATCCCCCAGGCAACTCTCGGCGCAACGGTGGAAATCCCAACACTGGGGGGCGGGACGGAAGATTTCGAGATTCCGGCCGGGACGCAGACTGGAAGGAGTTTTCGAAAAGCTGGGATGGGCATCGCTCGCCTGCAACGCAGCGGGCGTGGGGACATGTTCGTAACGGTGAAGGTGGTGACGCCGACCGAGTTGACCGAAGAGCAAGAGGTGCTGATGCGCCAACTGGCTGAGAGCCTTGGCGAAGAAGTGCATGAACCGCGGCGGGGACTCCTTGACCGTATTCTGAGGCCAGATTAGGACTACTTCGTTTAGCTTGCGAGCGCTCCGGCTCATCAAGGACTCGCGATTTGGTCCGGCTGGTCCTGGGATCGGGTAATCGCAGCCAGTCTGGGCCATGACTGAAGAAGAATGCCGACCAGTATCAGTATCAGCCCCGAGACCGCTGACGAGTGTACAGGTTCGTAGAGGAAAACCCTGACCAGCGGCAGAGAGAGTACAGGCGTCAGATAGAGAAGGTTTGAGACGATAAACGTTTCGCCGTGTTCCAGCGCCTTGAACCAGAACAGATAGCTGACCCCGTTGACCAGAAGGCCGTTGTAGAGAATCCAGCCCCAGACTGAAAGGGAAGGCAGCGGCAATTCTCCGGATAGGGCGACGGCGGCGCCGGAGGAAATGAGGGCGGCGCAAAAGTAGATAAAGGCGGCGATGGTCAGGTCGTATTTTGCCCGCCGGCCAAGGATTGAGAAGAGAGCAAAGACGAAAGCGCCGCAGAGCGCCAGCAGATTACCCGCCAGATTCTCCGCTTGAAACTCCACCATTTTCCCCCGTGTGACTACCATGACGACGCCACTGAAACTGATCGCGATTGCGGCCAGGCGGAATGGCGTTAGCTTTTGGCCAAGGAGTGGCACAGCCAGCAGACTGATCAGGATTGGCCAGGTGTAGGCCAGAACGAGGCCTTCGGCTGCGGAAGTGTTCGCTAAGGCGCCGTAGAGAAGAACGTAGTAGAGGAAGGCCCCCAGAAAGCCCAGCCAGCTAAGGTGCGCGAATTGACGCAGCGTGTGTTGGAGAAGGCTGGCAGCTTTACGCTGCCAAAGTACCAGTACGCCAAGCGCAAACGCCGAGAGCACTGTGCTGTAGAAGAGCATCTGCAGATTGTTCAGTTCAGCCAGAATCTTCTTCGAAGCAACAGGAATCGAGGCCCACAGCAGAATGCAAAGTGCGAGGTTTAGATAGGATTGGAAACGCGGGGTCATGACAATGGAAACTATTGACTTCCTGGGCACGCCATTGCAGTGTGGCAAGAACCAAAACCCTACTTCAACTCCGGTGTGATAGTATAGCGCAGGAGCGGACACGCCAGGAACTGAAAGCGCTCGCAAAAGAATGCCCAGGAATGAAGACAAGCTTGTCGAGATAGCGGTTGAGGTCGACGGCGAAGCGGCCGAAGCGGTCGTTGAGCTCTTCAACCGCTACAACGGCGGCGACTGGATTGAAGACAGTGCTGCCGGGGAAGCCTCCGGAGGCGGGGCCGTGGTGGAGTCGTCCGGCTTTGACGACTTCGGCAGCCCCGCGGCGGGCGAATTCAGGACGGTGGTGAAGACCTACCTGAAGCCAGGGCCTCGAGGGCGCGGAATTCAAAGGCAGATTGAAGAGGGGCTGTGGCGTCTGCGCCTTCTGTATCCTATGCCGGAACCGGTTGCGAGAACGGTAAAAGAGGAAGACTGGGCGCACGCCTGGAAGAGGCACTACAAACCTCTGCGCATAGGGCGACGCGTTCTGCTGACGCCTGCATGGGAGGAGCCCGAGGCACTGCCTGGCGACGTGGTGGTTCGTCTTGAACCTGGCATGGCGTTCGGCACGGGACTGCACCCGACGACGCGGCTTTGTGTGGCCGCGCTGGAAAAGCGGGTACGGCCAGGTGAAGCGTTTCTCGACATTGGTACGGGTAGCGGCGTCCTATCCATTGCGGCTGCGAAGATTGGCGCGGCGCCGGTCTGGGCGACCGATATCGACCCACTGGCCATCCGGGCGGCAAGGGAAAATGCACTGCGTAACGGTATCCCGCTCTCGCCGGATGGGATGCATATAGAACAAGGGTCCGTGCCAGCGGGGCAGGCGGGACGATTCAAGGTCATCGCAGCCAACATTCTGGCTGAGGTCCTGGTTGGTCTGTTCGACAGCGAGTACGACAACATACCCTTGGCCGAGCCTCTGGCACGTGGCGGCCATTTGATTCTTTCCGGCATCCTGGAGGAAAAGTCGGCGATGGTGATGTCCGCCGCAGCTCGTCACGGGCTGAAAGAGGTCGAGAGAAGACAGGAAGGGGACTGGGTCGCCCTGGTGGTTGGAAGAGAACATGCCGACTGAAGATGGCGGGAAGAGTGGGATTGACCACTGGTTCTTCCTGATGGGGATGCGCGCCGAACGGGACCGGCTGGTCGACCTTGCGCCTATATCACACCAGCTGCGCCATGTTCTGCGACTCAGGCAGGGCAACCGGATTACCTTGCTCGACGGGAGCGGCGCAGCATATCCGACCCAAATAGAGGCCTTGGATGCTGAGCGGGCGACGGGCCGCGTCTTGGGCAAGGAGCAGGTGCAGAGTGAGCCAGGAATCGGGTTGGCTCTCTATCAGTGCGTACTGAAGCGGGAACGGTTTGAGTGGGTGTTGCAGAAAGGTACGGAACTGGGTGTGAGCCGGTTCGCGCCGGTGATCAGCAGCCGAACGGTGGTGCGTCCTGCGGCGAGGCTGCTGCCTAAGTATGAACGATGGCGCGCAATTATTCGTGAGGCAGCCGAGCAAAGCCGACGGGGGCGACTGCCTGTTCTTGAAGATCCACTTCTTTGGGATCAAGCCCTTGTGCAGGGTACCGGCCTCCGCCTTCTGGCCTGGGAGGAGGCGGGCGAGAGCGGTCCGGGGGTCGACTCTGCTGTAGGGGAAGCTGAGGAAGTATCCTTGATTGTGGGGCCGGAAGGGGGAATTAGCAGGGACGAGGCAGCCACTGCAATTGATCTGGGATGGCTCCCGCTGTCTCTCGGACCGCGGGTTTTACGCGCCGAGACTGCAGCGGTTGCCGCGGCCACAGTTGTCATGCATGCTGCCGGCGAGATCGGTTGAGATGCCGCCGAAGTGAAAGGTATTTGGTGTGCACTTGAGGGACAAGGATCCCTGCTTGACAGGCCTCTTGCTTTCGTCGTACAATCGCCCCGTCCTGGCCGATAGCATTTCAGACAGTTCCCCTAGCTCTCAGATCCATTCACGGGAGGAGGCCCCACCTCAGTACGAAGACGCGCGTTGAGGGATCAATCTGTGCTGCGAAGACTCCGTTGACAGGACTAAGTTGACCTCAACCAGTCCTAACAATTGGTTACAGGCAGCTTTGACTCTTCAGTCTTGCCAGGTAAGAGTAGCCCGAACCTTAAGTCGCTACTTGAAAGGCTAGGGCGTCACTCTGACTTTAGCGAACATTCTATAGGCAAATGCTTTCGCTACGAACTCCTGTGGAATCGCGGCACGTGTCACATCAACTAAAAACCAATCTACAACTTAGCAGAATTGGGAAGCACTCATTCTTAACCAACTAGGACAAAGGAGAGAGGCACCATGAAGAGCAAGAGATATTTACTGGCAGCTCTGGTTCTGGCGCTTGCGGTGATCGTATTGACGGCTTGCGAGACCCAGACAGTGGAAGTTGAGGTGACGCGCGTTGTTGACGTCACGGCGACACCAAGAGCTGTCACATTCCATGAAGCGTCGGCTATTGAGGAAATTACTGCACCGCATCAATGTCAGCCTTTGGCTACGCTCCCGACCGAATTCTCGCAGCCGTGGCGACTGGGATTCATCAATCCCAACCTGGCACACCCTTTCTTTGGTGAATGGTCAGGGGCTATGAAGACGGCCGCCGAGTTCTACGGCGTGGAGTTCTTTGAATCCGACGCGGCCGGCGACTACGCGACCGAGCCGGACCTGCTGGAAACGCTGCTGCTGAACGACCTGAGCATCGTGGGTGCGCACGGCCCCAACGTGTATGAAGGTCTTGCGCTGCGTGCGCTCGATGAAGGCATACAGTTCATCGGCATCGATAATGGCCCCAGCGAATACACGCCAATCGTATATGGTATCCCGGATGGGATCGCCGGCATGCGCGGCGCGGAGCTGCTGGTTGAGGGCGTGAGGAAGCGCCAGCAGGAGGATTGGGCCGGCCGGGAGCTGTTCTTCATTGAGTTGACCCACGGCGGCATCCCTGCTTGCGTCACTCGCACAGGCTCTGCCGCATCCACTTTTCAGGAGGCGATGGGGCTGGATGATGACCATGTCTTGATGGCGGACCTGACCACGGGCCGGTCGGCAGAGGACATGGTTAACGACACCATGACGGCGAATCCCGAAGGCGTCTTCGCGATGATTCCTTGCTGGGACGGCCTTGGCATCGGTCCGTACAATGCCGTTGCTGAAGCGGGCAACGAGGCCGACGTCATGCTCGTAACGTTGGGCGGCGATGAGCCCCCGGCCAAGTTCCTGAAGACGAGGCCGATGGGCTACTACGGATTCATCGAATTCCAGCCCTACTGTGAAGGCTGGGGCTGGGTTGAGGTGGCGCTCGCGACACTGGAAGGCCTGCCGTTCGAGACGTACCAGGTGCGCAAGGCTATCACCCAGGAGACGGTCGATCAGCGCTACGCCGAACTGTACGAGTCCGAATAGGATAAGCGCAAATCTTACAGAAATTCGAGGGTGGGGCTGGACCGGCCTCACCCTCTCTGCATTGGAACAAGCTTCGTCTTCCTGAAGAAAGGTTCTGGTAGGCCGCTATGTCAACGGAAGTGCCGGCAGGGCGCGTAGGGTCATCGACGACCGGACAGATTGGCCAAGAGCGCAGAAAACGGGTTGTTCAATTTCTACTGGACAATGGACTCTTCATCGCTTTCGTACTGGAGCTCATTCTTTTCGCCGTCGCCGCGCCTGACCTCTTCATAAGGTCGAGAACGCTGGAGGCGATCCTGCGATTGAGCGGCCCGGCAGGGATCGTACTGGCTTCTTACACGATAACACTGATTTCAGGTCAGATCGATCTCTCCACAGCGCAGGTAGGAGGCATGGCGTCGCTGATGTTTGCCGCGGTCTTCCAGCTTCTGGAGTGGCCGCTCGGCGTTGCGCTCGCTTTGACCGTTGTGCTGACTATGGCAGTAGGCCTTCTGAGCAGTTACCTGATTCAGCAGGGAATTCCTTCATTTGTGTCCACACTGGCGGTTGGCGTTGTCAGCGGGGGCATAGGTTACTTGATCATCAATCTGACCAAGCAACCAGGCATGATCCGGCTGGTACGGCCGCCGCTACGCGACATCGCAAATTTTGAGGTCATGGGTGTGCCCTTTGTAATTCCCCTGATGTTTGTCGCCTATGCCATCGGCTGGGTGGTTCTGAACCAGACCCGGTTTGGCGCCCACATTTACGCACTCGGCGGAAATCCTTCAGCCGCGGCCTTGAACGGAATAAATGCGGTCCGCATCGCCCGTGTTGTTCTGGTGATTAATGCGGTCATCACCGGCATGGCGGGAATCCTGATCGCGGGGCGGCAGCTGGCCGCGCAACCCGGCGTCGAGGGACTAGGACAGTCTTTGACGGCGGCGCTGTTTGCAGGCGTTGCGCTCTCAGGGGGCAGCGGGAAGATCGAGAGAACGCTGATCGGGCTCCTCTTTCTGTCCACGCTTACGATAGGCCTTGGCATACTGAACGTATCTGCGCCGGTCCGCCAGCTGATAAACGGGTTAGCCTTTGTCTTCGCCATCCTGCTTGACAGCATCCGTCAGCAACTGGCAACGCGATAGGGAATTGACGTGTTAGGACTTTTGACGCAAGGAGAACTGTCGGTCAAGAGACGCCGGAGGGAGCAGCTTCTATTCCTGATGGATAACGGCATCTACGTCGTAACTGTTCTCCTGTTCGTCGCCTTCATCTTTCTTGCCCCCTATTTCTTTACCACCCGCAACCTGGTGAACATCCTGATCAGCGCGTCGCTGGCCGGGATAGTTACCGCCGGCTACACGGTGGCAATTCTTGCGGGCCAGATCGACACCTCCACCCAGGGCGTTCTGGCAGTGGCGACGGTGACAACGGCTCTCCTGTTTGAGGAAGCCGGATTCTCACTCCCTTTGACGGTGATATGCGCACTTGGCGCCGGTATAGCCGCTGGGCTCTTCAACGGAGTGATCGTCGTCAATGGACGGATCGTCGCATTCGTGGCCACGCTTGCAACTTCAGGTGTCATGCTGGCGATAGCACTGTTTCTCAGCGGTGGACAAACGATAACGATTGCCCGTGAGGGTCTGCAAGAGGCGGTATTCGTTCGCATGTTTGGTATCCCTTCTTCTGTCTGGATCATGTTCGCCTGTTATATTGTCGGCTGGATCATGCTTACACAGACAAAGCTGGGCGCACACATCTATGCAACCGGGGCAGACTATCGCGCCTCACTGCTAAGCGGTGTGCCTGTAAACAGGGTGATCCGAGTCGCGCTCGTGGTATCCGCCTTGACCGCGGCGTTGACAGCTGTCCTGGTGACAGCGCGGGCGAAGCAGTCTGCCATGTTTGGGCTTGCGATTGCGGGCAGCGTGGATTTCGTCACCGCGCTGACGGCCGTGCTGTTGGGAGGTTTCAGCCTTTTCGGCGGCGTTGGGCGGATTGAACGCAATCTTGTGGCCGTACTGTTTCTGACGATTTTGGGCAACGGGTTGCAATTGATGGACGTAGCCACGGGAGTCATACTTATAGTACGCGGCTTTGCGCTTGTCTTTGCCGTCATTCTCAGTGTGCTGCGGGCGCGCATGACCTGATTACAGTATGCCATCACCGAATATGGAGTAATTTAGGGTGAGCGACCAAGTAATCCTGGAAACAATTGATCTCGACAAATCTTTTGGCGCAGTGCACGCAGTGCGGTCGGTCAGTTGGAAGGTGTATCAGGGGCGGGTTAACGCTCTGGTAGGGGACAATGGGGCTGGCAAGTCCACCTTGATAAAGCTGATTAGCGGCGCGCTGCAACCGAACGAAGGGGGATTTCGTGTACGCGGCCAGGAGACCCGGATAGGGGGGCCAGCAGGCGCATTCGGGCATGGAATCGCCGCCGTATACCAGGATTTGGCCCTGGTAGAGAATCGCGACGTAGTGATGAACATGTTTCTGGGTAGTGAACTTACGCGAGGGCCGGGTCAAATATTTCTGGACCACAAGGGCATGCTGCAGCAGGCACACCGGGTACTTGACGACATTCACGCCCGCATACCCAATGTTCGTGAAATGGTCCGCAACCTATCCGGGGGCCAGCGACAGGCGGTTGCGGTGGGGCGTGCGTTGATTCGCGGCGGTGAAATCATCATCATGGACGAGCCCACGGCTGCCTTGGGTGTAGAACAGACGCAAGAAGTGCTGCAGCTCATCGACACGTTGCGGGAACAGGGAAAGACGATAATTCTGATTAGTCACAACATCCAGCAGGTCTTCGAAATTGCCGACTACATATCAGTCATGTTTCACGGTGAGCTAATAGGCACACGTTCAAGAGACGAAGCGACAGAGGCCGAAGTAGTGGCCATGATTATGGGCAAACGTTCGCCCTAGGATTTCAGAGCTGGTAGGGCAATGTTCAGGCGTATGTGGTCACAGTTGTCCAAGATAATCGGCCCGGCGCTCAGTCCTGTCTTTCTCGCCGCCAAGCGTCTGAGGGTCGAAGCCTGGCTGGCCGCCGCGATCGCTGTCGGACTGCTGGCTGCTGTCGCATTCACTACCAGCATTCCAACCTACAGCAACGCTGTTTACGTCCGGCTGTTGCGGAAGGAGTTACACGAGAAGACGAAGAACTACCCTCCCTTCGCGTTCATGTTCCATTTTCTCGGCGCAAAACATGGGTACGCGGAATGGGACGACATCCGGTCGGTGGACACCTTCCTGACGAAGCAGGCGGCGGGGGACTTGGGGCTGCCCCGAATCGTCGACGTCCGATTCTTTCAGACCGTACCTTTCTCCATTTTTTCCAAGGATTCAGAATCACAAGCGATCGCGCACTCGCCTACTGCCGAGCTGAGTTTCGCCTTCCAGAGTGGCCTTGAGCAGAAGGTCAGAGTATTGGAAGGCCGACTTCCCACCGGCGGAGGTCTGTTTTCGAGTCGGTCCGCTCCGGTCGAGGTAATCATAAACATAAACCTGGCCGAGAAAATGGGCTGGCAGGTCGGGGAGACATTTGTGGCCCTGTCAAAGAAAAGCGCCGACTCGGAGGTTCAGCCAAGCCAGATTCCCTTGCAGGTGGTGGGCGTTTGGCAGATGATTGACCGGCACGACGAATACTGGTTCTATAACCCGTTCGCCCTCATTCGCAATCAACTGCTGGTAACTGAGGAGGCCTTTGCCAGGCAAATTGGCTCTGCCATGCAGGGAGAGATTGCGGTTGGGGCCTGGTACATGGTCCTGGACGGAGAATCGTTTGAGGTCAGGGAGGCCGGCGCCTTTCTGGAGCGGTTGCGGCGGGTTGATCAAGGGGCCAGTGCCTTGCTTTCCGGCACATCTTTGCTTGTTGCGCCCAGCAGTTCGGGATTGAAAAGGTACCAGCGGGCAGCGCAGGCGATGACGCAGTCCCTATATGTGATCGCTCTTCCGATATTTGGGGCGATCACCGCCTACCTCTTGTTGGTTGCCGGCGTCTATGTGGAGAGACGCCGGGCCGAGATTTCTTTACTGCGCAGTCGCGGCGCGTCTGCGAGCCAGATTGCGGTCATGGTCGTGCTGGAGGGGCTAGTGCTGGGCGGGGTGGCCTGGGCGGGCGGCGTACCTGTCGGCAGCAGAGTAGCCCAGGCGATCGACAGGACACAGGGATTCCTGGAATTCGGCGGCACGTCGGTATCTCCAATGACAATCACTCCGTCGGTGGGGCGTATCGCCATTGTTACAGTAGCACTGGCGCTACTGTTCATCTTGGTGCCCACTCTGGATGCGACCCGCCACACGCTGGCATCCTACCGGCGAGAGAGAGCCCGCGGACGCTGGAAGTGGCGGCACGGGCTCGGACTCGACTTGGTCATTTTGCTTGCGGCCGGATACGGCGCGTTCAGGCTGCGAAGTCAAGGGGGTCTGGTTTCGTTGGGAGGGGACGACCCCGATGCCATCGGGCCCGTCCTCGATCCTCTGCTCTTTGTTACACCGGTTCTCTGGCTGCTTGGGTTTGCACTGTTGGGCGTACGGGCGCTAACCCCTCTCATGCTGGCGATCTCCTGGGTGTCCAGACAAATGGAGGGCCTGGGACTGCTGCTCGCAGTGCGCCGACTCGCCAGGTCCACGGGAAACTATCGGATTCCGCTGCTGCTTCTCATTGTGACCTTGAGCCTGGCCGTGTTCACGGCTTCGCTGGCACAGACGATGGGCAAACAGATCGCGGCGGAGATCCGATATCGAATTGGGGCAGACATGCGCTTGACGGAGGTTGGAGAGAGCATAGAGATCGATCCACTGGGCCTCTCCTCCTCAAACGGCACCGAAAGTTCTGACTCTGAAAGCGGCAGGCAGGAGTCGGCTTCCGCTGAGGGGTACTCGTCGTGGTCGTTTCTGCCGGTCGCTGAACACAGGAGCGCCCCCGGAGTACAGGCGGTGGCTAGGGTGGGGAGATACAGGGCTCTTGCTGAGGTCGGTGAATGGAGACAGGAGGGGCATTTTGTCGGAATTGACCGAACCGACTTTCCCGAAGTCGTCTTTTGGCGACGAGATTTTGCCCGCAGCAGCCTGGGATCATTGATGAACGCCCTGGCGATGGAGCCGAACGGCGTGCTGGTCCCGAACAGGTTCTTGCGCCGGATGGTCCTGAGAGAGGGAGACGATCTGCGCATTGTCGTGTCGATCCCCGAGCAGCGCAAGGAGCTGACGTGGCTGGAGACACCGATAGATTTTCGGATCGTCGGCAGCTTCGACAGGTTTCCCTCCTGGGAACCGGAGCATGGACCAGTCATCGTTGGCAACCTGGACTACGTGTTCGAGCGCGCGGGAGGGCAGTTCCCTTTTGATGTTTGGCTGCGCACCGATCCAGACCCCAACTATGCCCTGATAGAGGAAGATCTGCGAGATAAGGGGTTTCAGATATTGGGATGGGAAGCACCGGGGCCAGGGGTAATGCAGGCTCTGCGCCGGCCCGAGTTCCAGGGTGTTGTTGGGCTGCTCTCGATCGGATTTGCGGCCTGCACACTTTTGACGATTTTGGGGTTTGCCCTTTTCACAATTTCGTCATTTCGCGAACGGGCGATCGAGACTGGTGTACTGCGCGCCCTTGGTTTCACGCCACGTGAGGTCATCTCGTTCATGGGATGGGAGTTGAGTGTCCTGCTCCTGTTTGGCCTGACGGTTGGTACAGGGATCGGAATCTGGACGAGCGGTACCTTCATACCCTACCTTCAGAGCGGACTCGACCCCATGCCGACAATTCTCCCCTTGGCGCCTCAGATCGCGTGGCCCCGGGTATACCAGGTCTACATCGTACTGGGTTCGCTTTACCTCTGCTCAACGGCACTACTCACAATTTCGCTGATGCGTTCTCAAGTTACACATGCCATTAAGATGGGGGAGACGATATAGCGGCCGCACCTGACGATCAGACGAGGCTCCGGTAAATGTATAGGTTGTGGGGAACCGGCCCGCCGAACCTTAAGCCGGTTGAGGCTTAACTGAATTGTACTGACCGGAATCACCATCGTATGAAAGAGATTGTCATTCAGACTCCTGCACGCCTACACTTCGGCCTCCTTGACCTGCATGGAGGCCTGGGTCGGATTGATGGTGGAATAGGTCTCGCTCTCGATGAGCCCAGGACAGTTATTTCTGCCAGGCGCAGCCGCAACTGCGAAGCCGCCTGCCCGATGGAGCCAGGTTTCGAAGTTCGGCTCGAGTCAGCTCTTCTAGCAGTTTGCAGCCACTATGGACTTCCGGGCGCCTCGATCGCGGTCGCCGAAAGGGCGCGTCCCCACTCCGGACTGGGCAGTGCTTCCCAAACGCTGGTGGGTGCAGGGATCGCCGTCTGCGCGTTATACGGTTTAAGTCCGGACGCAAGCGAGATAGCCGGGCTGGTCGGCCGGGGTGGGACTTCCGGAATCGGCATTGGGGCGATCCAACAGGGCGGATTTATTCTGGACGGAGGACACCGGTTTCGGCGAGGGGATGGAAGCAAAACGGGGTACTCGCCCTCTTCAGCCTCTGTTGGTGTACCTCCCCCACCAATTCTGGCGCGCTACGCCTTTCCGGCCTGGGACGTCTTGATCGTTATTCCCCAAGGGGAGGGCGCAAGCGGTGACCGCGAACGGGACCTGTTCGAGGAGGCCTGCCCGGTCCCGGCCGAAGAGGTGGAAAAGATGTGCCGCATCCTTCTCACGCAAATGCTGCCCGCAATCCTTGAGGAGGATCTGGAGACTTTTGGGTCAGCAATGGAGGCCTTTCAGGGATACGGGTTCAAGGTGTTTGAAGCCGAAACTCAGGGCCCTCTGGTAGCGGAGTGCGTAGACTTTTTGCGGTCCAACGGAGGCCAAGGGGTTGGAATGAGCAGCTGGGGTCCGACATTATTCGCTTTTGGAGACGATCTTTCGGCGTTGAGGGACAAGGCTCAAGGATGGTTGTCGTCCCGAGGTGGGGGGGAAGTCTTATTGACCAAGGCCAACAACGATGGTTTCAGGACGCTGTGAAGAACAGAAGTGGTGTCGACGACCTCCGTTCAGGTGACGTCTTCTTGGCAAGCGCCTCTTGGACAATGGTTCTCCAGAGCGGAACAAGTGAGCAATGGAGCTAGGCCAATGACTGTGCTTAAGCTTTGCGGAACGACAAGTGCCGACGATGCGCGGCTGGGTCGCGGGGCAGACTTCTGCGGTATTCTGGTTGGCGTGGAATGGTCGGAACGAAACCTTTCCATCGAAGAGGCCGCGGCGGTGGCAAGAGCCTCAGGCGCAAAAAACGTCATTCTGCTGTGCAATCCAAGCGCGGCCTTCGCGGAGGAAGTCGCGACGGTCCTGCGCCCACACGCTCTGCAGCTCTTGGGCCACGAACAGCCGGAGCTAGTTGCCGAGTTGAAGCAAGCAATGCCTTGCGAGATTTGGAAGACCGTTCATTTGCCGATCCTGGACGGACAAGCGACACCTGGGGAGTACGCCGATGCCGGGGCAGATGCGTTGCTGGTGGATACGGTTGACGTTAGCGAGGGCTTTCAAAGGCTTGGCGGGACCGGAAAATTAGGGGATTGGGCGGCGGCAATGGCGCTGAAGAAAGAGATCGATATTCCCTTCTTTCTGGCAGGCGGGATTGACCCGGACAACGTCGCCGACGCTATTCGTTCGGTACAGCCTCACGGGATCGATCTGTGCAGCGGGGTGGAGAAGCGGCGGGGAAAACGCGATCCAGTGAAGGTGCAGAAGCTACTTTGCAGGTTCCGAGAGGCGGCAGCGGAGCTCACTGACCTGCCAAACGCATGAGTGGGGAACATCAGGGACAGGGTGCAGGCAGAAGGTCAGTTTTGCCTTTGCAGTTCGAAGCCCTCGCCAGCGGTTCGCCGCGACAGAGAGGGCCGACCTGCCATGTCTGGGAAAGTAGGGCTGGGAAGCTCTTGCCCATGGGCCAGGAGTTGCTCTGCAATCGTTCGTATTCCGCGCTGGCTCGTTATCAATGCCTGGTGCCTCAGTGTCCAAACTGCCTTGTTGGTGGCTACAGGATTGCGGGAGTTGAACGGTGGCAGAATCATAAGGTCAAATGGGCTCCAAATGGAGACAAACGGGATACTGAGAAGGCTTTCAGCGTCGGCGTTCAGATCGCGAAGGAATTCGCTATCGGGGCGCAACTGTATTGCGGCTGGAAGTCTGCTGGCGTACGCCATCAACGTGCCGTGATGGGGAGCGGCAACCGTCAGCAGACGATTGGTGCGGGCAAGTCCTCCCAATCGCTGAATGTAGTAGCGTGCAACGATGCCGCCAAGGCTGAAGCCGACGAAGTCGAGCTTCTGATAGGAAAGAAAGCTCCTATCTATAAACTCGGCCAACTGTTGCGCCAACGTTTCCAATGGAACGCTGCAGTCGCTGGGCGCAAGCGTGACGGCGTGGGGTTCCAGGCCAAGATCAGTCAGGTATGAGGCAAGAGGGTTGAAAACGGCAGGTTCATCCTTGTAGCCATGAACCAAGACTGTTCGGTTTCGCCTTGTTTGCTCGAGTGGAGAGACGGGAGGCAACGGTACCGTTCCATCGAGATTTTGACCCGCGGGAGGCAACTCCCAAACGGACTGCGCGGCGTCCTGGTACTGTTGCCACAAGCGGTTACGAATCGTCGACATTTTTTCCTGCTCCTGTGGAACTTTTCTGTCCAGCCTGAACTTACACTCTATCATAGTCACTTTAGATGTTGAAACAGACATTTGCCCTGCAAAGTTGGAGGAGCAGGTCTTTAGCATTTCCATCCTTTAGGTTAGAATACGAGTCAGACCGTCAAAATTGAAACGCGGTCGCATACGGGAAGACTAGATGGCCCTCAGGGCGTTATCAGGTAGGCCGGCGCTTCGGCGTCATCCAGGCATACCAAGGCGAAACCATCGGGAGGAAAAATGAGAACTGAACTTACAACCGGCTCCCCCGCCCCGACATTTGAGGCCAAGACTGACAGTGGCGACACAGTCAATTTGGCTGACTATCGAGGACAGAAAGTCGTAATTTACTTTTACCCCAAGGATGACACGCCAGGATGCACCACTCAGTCCTGTGGATTCCGCGATATCCATACGGAGTTTGAGGAGAAAAATACGGTCGTCTTCGGCATCAGCCCCGACGGCCAGGAGAGCCACGAGCAGTTCCGGTCCAAGTTTGATCTTCCGTTCACATTGCTCGTGGATGAAGACCACTCGATTTCCGAAGCCTACGGAGTTTGGGGCGAGCGTACGATGTACGGCCGCACGTTCATGGGAATCCACCGTAGTCACTTTGTGATTGACGAGAAGGGGGACCTGATCGAGGTTTCCTACAATGTGGCTCCCGCTGACAGCCCGGCCGGCGCGCTCGCAGCTGTATCGTAAAAGGAGGAGGAAGCTCGCAAAGGGGACGCCCTGACTGGACTTGAACCAGATTAGGCCGTCTTCTCAGCGTGTTTCTCCTTTCATCCTGACTCCGGCGGTCGCTTGCTAGGGGATCCCTCCGCTGACATAAGCCCTCCAGAGGCCAAACGCAAAATACACTGCGACTACGATCACCAGCAGGGTCAGGATCGTATTCCACTGTCCGCGGATTCGTTTGAACTCTGACCAGACCGTTTTGGGCTTTATGAGGACGATGAGAACAAGTAGAAGAACTACTAGCAGGATTCGTCGGATGGTCACGGGAGTTCAGTTTCGCTAGTATCCAAGAATGGTTAGTACCTTGCTGATAGACCTACTCACTGCTCCTCCAACTCGGGCGGGCCTGTGGTTGGCACTTAGCTTCATGCTGGCCGGCGGGGCGACCTTGGTTACCCGCTTTGTCGCCCCGGAACTGGAGCGATTGGTGCGGGTTGTACGATGGGTCCAGATCCCCTACTTTGGGCTGGTTCTGGGGGCACTGTCTCCTCGTTTGATGGGGCTGACCGTGGTCGGGTGGGATTCGCGTTACACCTTAGGCCTGGTCTTGCTCGTGTGTTTGCTCGTCCTCCTGGTTCTGATTCGTCTTCGATTACACACTGAGTCAGATCCATTTGACGCCATCGCGTTGACGGGCCGGTCCTGGAACCCGTCGCTCATCGAGAGCTGTGCGCAGGAGTTTCATTGGTGCTTTCTACGAGGGGCAGTTTGGGAACTTCTGTACTTTAACGCGTCTGCTTCGCTTTCCCCCCAATACTGGGCAGTCTGGGTCGGCGTTGCAATCTCACTGCCTGGAATCTATTTTCATCCAGCAACTCTTTCGGACCGACTATTGACGGCCCTGGTTTTGGTAGCAACCTCCAGCCTTTTTCTCGTCACACAGAGCTTCTGGCTTTGCTGCGTCCTTCATATGGGTATTCGGGTCATCCTGTTGTGGAACCAACCCACCCAGCAGCAGGCAATTTGACTTGGAACACCGGGAAGTGCTGGCCGAACGAAGCCGTCAGAGGAACAGCCCCACAACAAGCATCACCACAAAGAGCGCCGCCGAGACAATCAGCAGTCGTTTCAAGTCGGAGAAGACCCGACTGTACTCCACGTTCCAGTCGACCTGACCTTTACCGGTCTGACCTGACGCCGCCGAGCTGGGACGCTCTGGCGCCTCAGGCTCGACCCTGGTGGGACCGGCCGGACCGGCACTTTCGTCTTGGTCTCGATTTGAGCGCAGTTCGCTGAAGCTGCGGGGATTGGCCTTGCTGGGGCTGTGGCGGCGTCTTCGACTACGTCGTGCCATCTTTTCGTCCTTCATAGTCTCGGATAGGTCGAATCTACATCCAAGTCGTCATTATACCGAAAGCGATTTCCATTTCCCAACTTCAGTGGTGAAGAGGAAAGCATCACGGCGCGCGGGAGTCCGGAAGGAGGTTGTACAGCCTCTTGCCGTGTGTCCCGAAAATGCTAGAGTCGCTACGAGGGACAGTATACGATTCGGGGCGCCTTCAGGCGAGTGGCCAGGGCTCCCACGTAGTCGTCAGGCAGAGTCAAAGAGTGGACGTGAAAGCCTACGCGTCGGATGGGGCCATTGGCAATGGAAGCAATCGGCACGTCGTCCGTCATGTCGCTGAAATCAGACTGACTCGTCAACATTTGCAGGCCGACACCTTCAGCTTTGGCCAAGGCTTCGCGGCAGGTCCAGGCCTGGAGAAACTCGTCGCACTGTTCGTTCTCTGCTGGGCTTTCCGCACGTTCTACCTTTAGCCCAACCGAACAGGGAGATGCCAGCTCTCCTTCCAGCCGAACAGTTCTCAGCCTTTCAATATCAATTCCCAGGGGTTCCCCTAATCCCACGGCAATAGCGGCCTTGTCGCCCGAATCGGAAAGACTGAACTGCAGATCGAGAGTGAGTTCGGGGGCGAGAAAAGGCTTGCCGTGGACGTTGTAGTCGAATCTGATCTCTTTGGGAGGGCATCCGAGGTATTGCCCAAGGATCAGGCGAAGCAATCCGCGTCGAGCGATGAAGCGGCGTCCCAACTGGTGAGAAGAGATTCCCCTGATTCTTCGCCACTCGTCAGCAGAAAGCACTTCTTCATGCATGGCAAGGGATTCGCGCACCAGGTCCAGGTCAAGAAACCATACATGCAGGCTGGACTCTCCCAAATGTGGCATGCAACTGTCTGACGCAAAGTCTAGCCCACGCTGGGCGCGATCTAGACGACTGCGCGGCGTCCCTTCCATAGTGGTCCTCCATGGCGCCAGTGCCACCACAACGATTGCACCGCGATACAGGTCATCATCAGCACTGAAATGGGAAGCAGCAGCGCGTCACCGGCGCGCTGCCCGGTCCGCCAGGCTGAAATGGCCCGGATGAAGAAACCGGCGCAGATAAGCAGCAGCGCCCAGTACGGATGCAAGGGAACGGACTCTCCGGCAAATCCAAGCCCAAGCAGAGCCCAGGGAGCAAGAAACAGTACCCAGTGGAAAACTGTACCGGCAATGAGCCCGACAGGGCCGCCGAACCCTGCGAGAATGTTCTTCGCGTAGCCTTCACGCACGGACCGCCAATCTATGTACATGCGACAGGTGACAAGCCCGCAGGCCTCGGCCATGCGCAGACGCAGGCCAGCTCTCTTGACGTGTCGCGCCAGCCCGATATCGTCGAGTATATTGTCTCTCACCGAAGCATGGCCGCCACTACATTCGTAGGAGGCACGGCTGAAGACGATGCACTGGCCGCTGGCGGCTGCCAGCAGAGGGTAAGCGGTTCCGTGGACGGCAATCGCCGGCAGGTAGGCGTGGATGGCGAACGCCATGAGTGGGACGCAGAGACGTTCGGGCCAGGATTCCGTTCGCTGAGTAGGAAAGACGGCGAGCATGTCGGCGCCAGTACTTTCAATTTCGCATAGCAACGAGTCCAGGGCAAGGGGATGCCAGTGCACGTCGGCATCGGCAAAGATGAGAATCTCTCCATCCGCCTGCTCTGCGAGTTGTTGACAAGCCCAGTTTTTGGCAAGCCACCCGCAAGGAATAGGCTTGCCTCGGATAAACCGCAAGCGGTCGTCGTCTTCCGAGGCTTCAAGGGCAGCCTCGTCTGTGCCGTCGTCGGAGTCATCGTCCAGGACAAGCAACTCCAATCGGGAATAGGACTGGCGCAAAAAAGCGCGCACTGTTGCGCCTATGTTGGCCGCCTCATTTCGTGCCGGGACCAGAACTGAGACTTTGGCTGCACTATCGGAAGCGACGGAGGGCTTTAGCCTGGGAAAGCTGACCAGATTTGACAGGAGGATCAAAATCATCCCAGTAAGGGCAGCCGTGGCGAGCATAAGAAGCAGAGCCATCATCGCGGAATTGGAAATCGAAATTCAGGTCGCTGAGTCAGTTCCTGCCGGTGTTTCCAGGCGATAATCAGGCTGTTTCCAACCCAGACAGAAAAGTGAGTACCAGTTAAACCGGTCACAGCCAGGAAAACCAGCAGACCGATGAAGGTGCAAATCACTGCCCACCCATTGATCGAGACTGTATAGTAGGCGAGCAGCAGTAGCGCCCCGAGAAGGAAGAGTGTACTCCATCCGGTCAGTCCGGCCCATATTCCGAAAGTGACAGCAACCGCCTTTCCTCCTTGGAAACGGAGAAAGATCGAAAAAGCATGCCCAGCTACGGCAGCCAGTGCCACGGTTGACAGCGCCCAGCCTTGAAAGTTTGCAAACTCCTGGGCCGCAAGCACGGGCAGAAGACCTTTGAGCCCGTCAAGGAAGATGACGGCAAGCCCGAGCGGCTTGCTGCCGGCGCGAATCACATTTGTGCCGCCGGGATTGCCATCACCGAACTGTCGAATCTCTCTTCTCAAGAGGAGATTGCCTAGCCAGACCGAGAAGGGCAGGCTTCCACAGAGATAGGCAGTCAGTGTCCAAACAAAAAGATTCATTTGGGTGAGGCAAGGACCTGTCGCCATCCCGCGGCAACGAAAATCCCCATTCCGACAAATCCGGCTGCAGCGGGACCGGGCTGTTCGAAGAAGAAGCCCAAGCCTAAAGCGTTCAGAAACCAGACTGTCGTATATACGAGTAGGAGGGCTTCCACCGGAAGGGTCTTGGAGCGAGTGAAGCTAGAAAATAGTAACGAGACTACGGTGGCAACAAACGTCCAGCCCACAAAGTTGACAAGTGGTACGCCGAAGTAGCCGCCGGGAGAATTCCAGCGCCAAATGTCCCAAGCTACCATCTGCGGATCCAGGAATAGGTCCCAGGCAGTGAATGCCAGTCCAGATGTAAGCGCGGAGGCGACATTGGTCATCCAATGGGGGCGGTGGTCTGCGCTATAAAACCTGGTGCAGAGTGCCGTTCCGGCAGCCCAGGCCGGGGGCAGCATCATGAGCCACGCGGCGGGAATCTGAATGGGCACTCTTCCGATTTGGGGCAGTAGAGCGTCGGTGTAAGTGTAGCTCCCAAAAAGTAGCCCCGTTTTGTGGCCTATGAACTCGGCCGTCCATGCAATAGCAACCACCAGGAGTCCGACCTTGAGGGTTGCTCGTCCTTTCAGAGCGGGAAGGAGGAGGCTTAAAACCAGGCCAACCTGGACGGCAATCGAGAGTGAGAGGGCTGCTAGCAGAGTAGGTCGACCCGCTAAGCGCAAAATGTGGGGGATCAGAATCATCAGGAGCAGCCAAAGGCCGAACAGGAAGCGACTGCTCCCATTCATCTGGTCTCGCAAAGGTGCAAGCAGACGAGCGATGTTCGCGGGAAGAGTTCCAATCGTTCTGCTGCCGAGAGCTGTCAGCCGGTAGCTCATTGGCAACGATTACTAGCTCCAAATAATAGAGCCAGAAGCTGCATGAACCAGGAACAGCGGGGGGCTGACGTACCAGATTCGGATGCAACTGAAGCCGGCGTCGGGTCCGGGTAGGAAGGACTTGTATCGGTTAAGTTGGTCGTGTCGGTATCAGCGGCCTGAGGAAGAACAACAGGCGTCCAGTAGTCCCTCAGTTTGCGGGCAAATGCAGGGTCCCCACCCAGAACTTCTCTCTGGCCGACGACGAGCGCATAACGGCCAGTGGATTCCTGTGGATGCCAGACTACGACGACAACCTCGCCTTCATCTGGAAAAGTGATGCGACGGCGTTGCCTTTGCCAGTAGGCAGTACGGCTGAACGGTTCGAAGAAGATCGTTGCTTCAACCACTTCTATTATTTCCGCACCCCTCTTATCCGACAATAGTGCGAGGGCATCGGCCGGAAGCTCTGAAACCAACTCCCCATCCAGTCCTGTTGCAATAACACCAATGGTCGGGGCGAACTGCCTTTGTCCCTCTATCTGCGGGATAGTGATCCCGACTTCAATTGTCTGCCGGGCGGAAACAGAAAATCGAAAGTAGTCGATGTCTCCGGGCCTATCCAGAGTTGCATATAGAGCTGTCGATATTTCAGGATCGGTGACCGACATTGGTGTGCCGGAATCTGTGTCTGTATCCTCGAAGAACGGTTGATGAGCGAGGACAGCATCAGCATTAAGTATGGCTACGAGCAGAGCCAAGAGAAGAATGTAAGTTCGAACTGCGGGCACTGATATCACTATGGATTCCTCAGCCCAATGGGGATCCAGCGGGCCCTTTCGTGGCTCTGTTTGGCAATCACCAGGGTCACGCCAAAAACGACCATCGACGTGGTCAAGAGAAAGAAGATGAATTCCTCCACTGGAAGTATGCCACCAAAGACGACGCCCAGTGACTGCTGAGGGTCAATCGTCCAGGTACCGGCGTGGATTGCAATGGCGTCGGCGAGCGACAGGAAGAGAGTTCCCGGCAAGAGCGTCCAAAGGACCGGACGTCGGTAGTGCCAGAGGATGTCGGCACCGAAAGCCAGTTGAATCAGAAGAGGAATCATGCCCCATGTCAGTTCCAGTCCCAGATAGGTGCCGGGAAGATGCCCCAGTCCCAGTAAGGCAAGTCCCGACAGCCAGAGGACCAAAGTCAACCCGCCCGAGATAAGGCGAAGCTGAGGCCGGGAACGAAATGGAAGGTCTGGCCGGGGCAAGAGGCGTGCTGCTGCCAGAAATGCCAGGCCCAGAAGCGTGGTCTGGCCAACAAAAAACAGGTATTCTTCAAAGGGTACGTAGCCCAAGGTGATCCCTAGCACGAGGTCAGGGTTGTACCACCAAACTCTTGTCGCGACCAGGAAGTTGTCCCATGGGGTAGTGTAGATGAGTGCCAACAGCACATGTCCGCCTATTGCTGTAAAGGCAGGCCAGGCCCGGAGCGAAGAAGGAAGCGCAACCCCTTTTCTGTGAATCAATGAGTTGAGAAGCACCAAGAAGAGGGCAGGAATACCGATGTAGACTGACAGAAAGACCAGGTAAGCCATTATTGCTGCATTGGCGACGGCAAGCTAGCCTCAGGTCCATAGTTTAGGGACATAGGCGCCTTCATCGAAGCCAAAAACCTGATCGAACTATCTCTCGTCAAAGCAAAGGCGCACGTCTCTGTGTAGAGTTTCCAACATTTCAACGATGGGGTCGCCCTCGCTTCCAAGGACCGCCCGGACAGCAGAAATGCCCAGATTCAGGTACTCTTCCAGCATTACAAATGGGTAGCCACGGGCCTCCAGGAAAGAATGAATCCACCCTGCTTCCAAAGAGATCAGTTCGAGGTCACCTAATCGCAGGGCTGACATCATTGAGTTGGTTATGCTGAAAGTAGGTCGTCCCAGGCGCGCCCAGTCCGGCGGGATTCCCCGTTCGCCATTCAACACGCGGGCGGAGATCAGATAAAGGTTGGCCCGATAGCTGGCGATTGAGCCTTCGTAAGTGTTACTCTTGGGGGCCGGCATGCTCAGGAGTCCTGGCGCCGTAAGCAGGGACTCGGCCCTGCTCCCCGCCTGCATCAGTTCACTGCCGAGAAACTCTCCTGGGGGCCGGCGGCGAACAGCCTCTGATAGATTGAAGATACGACCGCCGAATGCGACGGGAACATCTTGCCGGGCAATCAGTTCACACATATCCAACAGGTTCCCGGCAGAACGAAGCTGCTGGGAAACGAGAACGACGAGGTCAGGTTGAATCTTCTGCAGCGTGACTTCCATCTCGGGCAGAGAGAGGTTTTCTCCCAAAAAGACGGTCCCAAACCCTTTCCGTTTCAGGATGAGCTGCAAAAGAACCAGACCAAATGTGTGATGTTCTCCTGAGGGGCACGCCATAAGAACGAGCCCGGGTCGGGTCGAAGGAGGGGATGCCCCCAGCAAAACCTTGATTCTCTGAATGGCCTGGGCAGAGGCAAAAGCAACCTGTTGAGCGGTCAGTTTGCCGAGGTGCCAGTTCTCTCCCAGCTGGCGCAGTCCATTGCAGAGTACGTGAAGGCAGACGGTTTCGACGGGAAACAGAGCGAAAGCCTGTGAAAGTATTCGCTGCCCTTCGGATTCATCGAAGGCTGCACAGGCTGCCATCCACTCCTCGCAGGCACTCCAGACCTGGTCGTCAATTGCATCGCTTTCGCCACTATCCTTCTGGGGGGTCTCTGACCAGTGATTTCTGTAGAAGAAGTGGTCGGGCGTTGCTCCCTGCTCGTGTAACGGGTCACGCCCTTCACTTTCCAAGTTCTGCCAGCGTTCAGCAGCGCGACTAATGCTGAGACCTTCCAACCGACGCCGATTTAGCCAGTGAAGTGTGTCGATATCTCGCCGAGAGTAAATGCGGTGCCCGCCCGCGCTTCTTGCCGGACGAGGTATTCCATACCGGCGTTCCCATGCCCGAAGCGTTTCCGCCTTGATACCCGTTTCCCGGACGACGGCTTTCAAATTGAATGAAGGCGTTTCTGTGCTCATCTGTACATGTACTCCTTCGTACTTGTACTCCGCAGTGCCTGCAAACGCGGTGTTTAACAACAAAACTATGATATATTACGCACTTTTGACTCTTATTACAAATCCGAAAATTCGAAATGTGGAAAATTCATTGAGCAACTAGCAATAGTGAGCACTGCATTGCGAGTAAGCGCCAAAACAGGTGGGCCCGCCCACGCGGAACGAATCGAAGCAGGATTCGAGAGCGAGTATCCTACTGAATCTTGCCTCGTCTGGCTAATCTGATAGTACAAAATATAAACAAAATGTCAAGCAACCTTTGGCAGGAGTTGCACAAGCTAATGTTTCGCGTTACACTTACCCGTCAACAGTCGGTAGTGATACCGGGGACAGGGGAGTTAAGCCTAAGTGAGAATTTCGCCGGTCGGTGATATTAGAGGCCAGTCGCGGCGCCCGACGGCTCAAATGCTAGTTGCCAGGCGCTGAGGCAACCATTCGGCAGATTGGGAAATGAGCAGGGGCAGGCGTCTCGATGCGACGGCCTTAGGAATCTCTCCGTGAAACGGCCACCGATGGGCTCTTCTTACGTGGGAAGGACAGCAAATCACCGGATTGCCTACCGGTTTCGGTAGACCCCTTGACTCAGGTCGTTAAATGCACTAATTTAAGACTGTAATATCTGTGATTTACGGTAGAGTCGAAGAAGGGGACGATCAATGAGCAAAGGCGCTCTGATGACTCTAAGAATACGCGACTGGGAACGCCCTCTGCTCTCGCTTGCGTATGAGGCCGGGCAGGCTTATGGTCCGCTGCCACGCCCAAAGGTCAGGGACAAAAAGGAGTTGGACCTGGCCTATGACTTTTGTGAAGCAGTTACTGCAGTAAACAGTCGTTCCTTCTTTACTGCATCTCGACTCCTCCCGCGGGAGAAGAGGCGGTCGGTGCGTGCCCTTTACGCATTCTGCCGCAAGAGCGATGACATTGTCGACAAACCAGCTACCGGGAAGTGTGACCCTGACACAGTGCGCGACGCACTCGCTGCCTGGCAAGCGCGCTCTCTGGCGCAGACTGCCGACGGTCGCGATCCTGTGGCCCTGGCATGGTCGGATGCTCGGAGGCAGTACGGGATCCCACCCCGATATGCGGAGCAGCTCATCCAGGGTGTTGCACGAGACATCACTGACAAGCGTTACAATACATTCGCCGACCTGACCAGCTACTGCTACGGTGTAGCGGCTACCGTAGGCCTAATGAGCATGCACATCATCGGATTTTCCGGTGTCGAGGCGATTCCTTATGCTCTAAAATTAGGCGTGGCGCTGCAGCTGACGAATGTACTCAGAGATGTGGGCGAGGATTGGGAGACCGGGCGCCTTTACCTTCCTCTGGAGGACCTGAGTCGATTCGGGCTAAGTGAAATGGACATAGAAGCCGGACAGGTTGACGATCGCTGGCGATCCTTTATGCGTTTTCAGATTGGGCGTACGCGTCAACTGTATGAAGAGGCCTGGCCAGGCATTGGGCTTCTCCATGCGGACGGCCGCTTCGCAATTGGCGCGGCGGCCGAACTCTATCGTGCTATTCTCACTGAAATCGAAAACAACGACTACAATGTATTTTCCCGGCGAGCCCATGTCAATGCATGGGGCAAATTGAGGCGGCTCCCGGCAATTTGGTTGCGCAGCAAAGCGATAACTGGTCAGGCGTAAAGCGGTCAGATTTGAGGAAGATTCGAGAAGCAGTTGAACGTGCCTAACGTTACACGCAAATTGGAAGAGGAAACCGCAGGTCTAATCGCCTTTAACCATATGCAGGCCTCTGTCGGCAAGCCTCTCGTGAAGTAACGGCCGGGTAAACTTATCCTGCCGTTCAGTTGACATCTGTACAACATTACAAGCGTTCCATGTAACATCCAATGACACAGCGGGCCCGTTTCATCGTTCCGAAAAAGAGCCCTGTTTTGGGTACACTGTACCCAACCAAGCCCATAGGGAGGTTTCGATAGAGCACTGGGTTCTGTTGTGGCGCCTGTCCGGATCCTGGTACCGTCGAATCTCACCAGGACGTCCTTCACCTGAGGACCCCCTACCTCTAACATCCTCCCGTTCTGAAGAAACTCGCTCCGGCGCCTCCAAGCAAGTCGTTGCAACCCCTCCAGTTCAGACTGGCGGCTTACATCTTTAGCGGCCTACGCTAAATGCGGGAAGAAAGGCTCTTGCAAGCGTCCGCAGGTCTTCGGACGATCCGGCGGCGATCGCTTTTGCCCTGCAATTCGTTGGCCCCATGAATTGACAATCATTCCTGTAGTAGCTACAATTTTCCCGCTCCCTGCCTGTTTGCGCGGCTGATGCTGTCTTGGCGGGGCGCCGTGTCCACCTACATTTAGCAGTTGGGCGAAACCACCCCCTCTTCGTCCTCGTCCAGGGCCGGGCCCGCCTCACTCACGTTTCACACTTTTTGATCCCCTGCTGGCTACAAGCCGGTGGGCAAGAGCAGGTCCATGACATTGAGTCGGCAGGCGTCGTCGCGTGCGGCGGCGAACGAAAACAGTGACGCGGACGACACGATTCTCGAGCTTCGGGATCTGAAGACCTACTTCTTTCTTGAGCGGGGGGTCGTGAAGGCGGTTGACGGCGTAAATGTCGCCGTAGGGCGCAGAAAGACACTGGGTGTTGTCGGCGAGAGCGGATGCGGGAAGAGCGTTACTTTCCGCTCGGTGATGCGGCTTGTCCAGTCTCCGCCGGGGAAGATCGTGGACGGGGAGATATTTCTTCACCGCAAGGACGGCGAAACTGTAGACATCGTCAAGCTGGATCCGCGCAGCCGTCAGCTGCGCGACATACGCGGCGCCGAGATCGCCATGATCTTTCAGGAGCCGATGACATCCCTGAACCCACTCCATCCCGTCGGACGGCAGATCTCGGAGTCGGTCCTGTTGCACCAGAGCATGACCCGCCGAAGTGCACTGGAACGGGCCGAGGAGATGTTGAACAGGGTTCACATTGCCGACCCCGATCGCCGCATCAGCGAGTATCCGCATCAGTTGAGTGGAGGAATGCGGCAACGAGTAATGATCGCGCTGGCCCTGAGCTGCAATCCATCGGTCCTGATTGCAGACGAGCCGACCACTGCGTTGGACGTAACGGTTCAGGCACAGATCTTGGACCTGATGAGGGAATTGCAGTCCGACTTCGATTCAGCGATCGTGCTTATCACCCATAATCTGGGCGTCGTATCGCAGATGGCGGACCATGTGGCGGTCATGTACATGGGGCGTGTGGTGGAGTACGCGCCCGTCTATGAGATCTTTCATAACCCTAAGCACCCCTATACTATCGGGCTGCTCAACTCGGTTCCGGTCCTGGGACGGAAAGAGGACAACCAGTTGGTGCCAATCAAGGGGATGGTGCCCAGTCCGACGGAGGAGATTCGAGGTTGCGCGTTTGCCGAAAGGTGCCCTGAAGCGATAGAGATCTGTTGGGAGCAGCCTCCTGAGTTTAATGAGCACGAGCCGGGGCATTCGGCGGCCTGCTGGCTGCATGATTAGGGTGGAGGTCGCTCCAGCACTTAAATTGGCGAAGCGTCACAAAGGTCGATATGTAGGATGCTGCCCGCTCTAGATAGACATCCCGTTGCCCGGTCGCGTCACTGTAGGCGCGATGAGGCCTTTCTAAATACACACTTTTCAAGGAGGCATGTGAATGTCAAGTAGCAAAAAGAGGACAATCTTTTTCGTACTGTCGCTGCTGATCATTACGTCGATGTTGGTCAGCGCCTGTGGCGGTGGCGGCGACAGCGAACCGGCGGCCGAAGAGGCGCCGGCCGAGGAAGCCGCACCGGCAGCTGCCGAGGCTGAGGAAGAAGAGGCGGAAGAAGCAATGGCTGAAGTGGACCTCTCCGCTTCCGAATATCCTGAACCTCAATTGATTGTCGGTAGCCGTGAAGTACAAAAGCTGCCTTTGGACCAGATCCTGACCTACAAGGCTCTGGACTCCTACAGTGAGCCCGAATGGGTGAGCGAGCTTGTCGCAGAAGGCGCTTTGCCGCCTGTCGAAGAGCGCCTTCCAGTTGAGCCTCGGGTTATCCTCGAGAGCGGAATGGCTGACGGTATCGGCGTGTACGGTGGCGTCTGGCGCGACTTCTCCGCCTGCCCGACCGAGGGTTACAACCGCGGCGCTGGTCAGAGTGCCGGTTGGTTTGGCATTGAGGCCGCGGCGTTCGCATCGTTGCTCAAGTCCGGACCTATCTACCGCCGCTCCGATTCACTGGAACCGCTGCCGTACCTGGCGAAGAGTTGGGAGTGGAGCGAGGACGGCTATGAGCTGACCATGAACATCATCGAGGGGGCCAAGTGGTCTGACGGCCATCCCTTCACGACGGAGGATGTTCTGTTCACGTGGGAGGACATGATCGTCGACTCAAACGTGCAGTCGCCGAAGGGTGCGTCGGCATGGATCTTTGAAGATCAGATGACGCAGCTTGAAGTCATCGATGACTACACGTTCAAGTTCGTCTTCCCGGTCGCATTCCCGGTTCAATCTCTCTTCCAGATGGACGAGGGCGACTTCCATATCTCACCGTCCCATATTCTTAAGCCTCTCCATCCCAAGTACAACAGCGACATGGACTATGTCGATTTTGAAGCGGCAATGCCGCCGGACAAGACGCCTGTCGTACTTGGTGAGTTTGTTCCTGTTGAGTACATCACCGACGAATTGATGATCCTTCGCCGCAACCCCTACTACTGGGGTGTGGATGAAGCCGGCAACCAGCTTCCCTATCTGGATGAGGTCGTCTTCGAGAAGGGTCCCTCCGGAGTGGGCCGCACGCTGAGCACGCTTGCCGGTTCGGCTGATCACTCCAATCTGGAGAATCCCAGCACCTTTATCGAAACGCTTAAGCGGGCAGAAGAAGATGACGCCCACTTCTACGTCGAATGGGGCCCGGAGACGTTAGGATTCAGCATCAAGCTGAATCTTTCGACAACTTTGGGCGTGAAGGATGACCGTGACGCCGCGGTTCGCGAACTGTTCCGTGACCTCCGCTTCCGCCAGGCAGTCAGTTTCGCCCTGGACCGCGAAGGTATTTCGCAATCCATCCTACGCGGGCCGTTCCTGCGCGGTTGGGCTGGCGGTCTGTTCCCCGGCTCTTCCTACTTCGACCGCAATACTGTCGCCTACCACAACAACCGACCGGAAGCCTCGGCTGCGCTCCTGGCTGATCTGGGCTTCGAGGACACTGACGGTGACGGCGTACTGAACTGGCCGGCCGATCGCCTAGCTAGCGGTGAAAATCTGGTGCTGGCGTTGGTGACCAGTGAGGATGCCGAAGAGACGCAGACGGTCGGCGACGCCGCCGTTACTCTGCTCGGCGACCTGGGCGTGCAGATCAACGTGCGCCCGTTGAACAGTGCGGCCCGCCGTGAGATGAACGAGGCCGGTGAGTGGGAGATGCGAGTCGACCGAGACAGCCAGACGTTTGCTGTTCCGTTCACTCGCTGCCGCGAACTGGCGCCGATCGAGCGTGAGTTCAGTTTCCATCGCGAAGGTTCCGAGCCGCGAGAGCTGCTGGACTTCGAGCAGGAGCTGGTCGACATTGCGTTGGCTTTCTGCGTGGAGCCGAACACTGACATACGTAAGGATCTGATGGCCGAATACAACCGCATCTCGACTGAGAACGTCCACTTCATCGGCGTCTTCGTCGGTCGTTACGGTTTGGCCGCAGCCAAGCGCTTCAAGAACGTTCCTGCCGGCATGCCCGTGTTCATGTACAACTGGACTTGGGAAAATGTTATGCCTGAGCAGGTCTGGGTTGCTCCCGAGGAGCAGATTGACCAGCTTCGACCGGGCGTGATTCCGACGTACGAGAGCGAATAGAGTAGAGCTAGACAAGGAGAGAGGAGTGAGAGCATTCTAAGTTCTTGCTCCTCTCCCTTTTTTGTACCATCCTCTCTAAACAGAGTTTGAAATGATTGGATTCATTGTTCGCCGCTTTGCGGTCTCAGCAGCCGTCGTGCTCGGCATTGCGCTGGTCAGCTTCATCGTGATCCAGTTGCCCCCGGGCGACTATGCTGACGGCTACGAGTCATTCCTAATAGAGCAGGGGGGCGCCACTGAGGCGGAGGCGGAGAGGCAGGCAAATCTGTTCCGTCAGCGTTATGGACTGGACAGGCCGCTACCGATCCAGTTCTATGTCTGGATACGGGACATGGTGACAAAGGGAAGTTTTGGCTTCTCTTTTGCCTATAAGCGTGATGTAGGGGAGCTGATTGCTGAACGGCTGCCGCGCACTTTGCTTCTGGCAGTCCTGGCCCATCTCACGTCTACCGCTGTCGGTATCATCGCAGGCATATTCGTCGCGCCCCGGCAATATTCGATCGCCGACAATGTGGCGGCATTTATTGCATTTATCCTTTCGGCGTTGCCCCGATTCTGGATCGCGCTGGCAATCATGTTTTTCCTTGTCTTTACGCTGGAACAGGAGCACGTCACCGCGTTCCACTCACCACAGTACGTCGTTGTCCCTTGGGCATTCGGCAGCATGGAGGAGATAAGCCGGACCTGGGCGAAGCTACTGGATCTGCTCCAACATATCTGGCCGGTTGTCGTGATAGCGGGGCTAGGCGGCGTGGCGCGCAACATGCGCGTGATGCGCGGCAATATGCTGGACGAACTGAATGCGCAATATGTGACGACGGCCCGTTCCAAGGGACTGACCGAAGGCCAGGTAATGCGGCGACACGCCGTGCCGAACGCGTTGCATCCGATCATCATGTACCAGGGCACGGTTCTGCCTTACATGTTGCAGGGCGAGCTGCAGGCCTCAATCGTGATGGGTCTGCCGACGATCGGGACGTTGCTGCTTACTTCGCTGCGCAATGAGGATATTTACATTGCCGCGAGTTGTTTGCTCATTTATGGTGTGCTGTTGGTGGCGGGCAATCTGATAGCCGACATTTCGCTGGCTGTATTGGACCCGCGAGTGCGGTTTTCGTAACGTTTTCGTGTTCTTCGCGGCATTCATAGGAGGCAGCGTTCGCGTTTCGACAGCACTGTCGAGCACAGGCCAGATGGATGTTTGCTCGATCCTGCAGCCAGTTTCGTAATCTCTGAAGAACTCTTATTTGATCGTTACTGTTAGCCATGACATCTACGCAAGACACAGTTAGTGCCGATTCCGGGCTTCAAGTAAACGGCCAGGACGAAGAACAGCACGAGTCCTACTTCCAACTGGTCTGGCAGAGGTTCAGGAAGAGCCGGCCGGCGATTGCCGGCGGGCTGATGGTGTTGTCGCTGATCATTTTGGCCATTTTCGCCGAGTTTTTTGCCCCAGTTGATCCGACCGATGCCAACTTGCAGGACAGCTTTATTCCTCCCACCAGAATCCGCCTGATCGATACCGAAGGTAAGTTTCACCTGCGTCCGTTTGTCTATAACCTGGTCGTGACCATCGATCCCAAGACATTTGAGCCACTGTGGGAGGAGGACCCTGAACAGCGATATGACATACAGTTCATGGTCAAGAGCTGGGAATGGAAGATTCTTGGACTGATCCCCACGCGCTATCATCTTTTCGGCGTGGGCGAAGGTGGAAAGATCCATCTGCTCGGAACGGAGAAGCAGGGCAGGGACCTGTGGGGCCGGGCATGCACGGCAGGGCGAATTTCCCTCTCGCTGAGCCTCTTCGCGACCATCGTCAGCATCGTAGTGGGCGCGGTCGTCGGCATTGTTTCCGGCTATTATGGCGGCATAATCGATAACGTCATCCAGCGCTTCGTGGAGTTTGTAGCCTCGTTCCCGCAGCTTCCACTCTGGCTGGCGCTGGCCGCAATTATTCCGCGCACCTGGGACTCGCTGCAAGTGTTCATCATCATGGTGGTCATTTTCTCACTGCTTTCGTGGACGTTATTGGCGCGCGAAGTACGAGGAAAGGTGCTGGCTTTTCGCGAAACGGACTTTATCTTGGCTGCAAAGGAGATGGGCGCCTCCGACGCTCGTATCATCTTCCTTCATCTCTTCCCCAATTCAATCAGCCACATCATCGTTGTGCTGACCCTGACAATTCCCCAGATCATCCTGGCTGAGGCGTTTCTGAGCTTCCTGGGTATCGGAATCCAGGAACCGCTGGTGAGCTGGGGCTTCCTGATGCGGGACGCGCAGAACTTGCAGACCCTGGGCACGCATACATGGATCATGACACCGGTCATCTTCATTATCGTGGCTGTGCTGGGATTCAACTTTCTGGGAGACGGTCTGCGCGATGCGGCCGACCCATATTCAATCGTCTGAGATAGTGACGGAGAACGGAGTTGAGCAGGCGTAGGTCATTTCTGTGCGGGGGCGGCGCTCTAGCCATTTTGCTTCGGGCCTGGGGTCGCCCTATATTTTTGCTCCTCCTTCTACTCGTTTTGCTTGGCTTCGGCGCCGTGGTCGCCGTCTTCGCATGGCCCCAACCTGCTACCGCTTCCGTAAGCGGCATTGTGGTCAACGCAGACGGACCGGTCGAAGGAGCACTGGTCAGAGTTCAGACGACAGCGAATCATACCTACACCGATGAGGGCGGCGGGTTCACGCTCGAAGGCGTACCAGTTGACGAAGCAGTGACTCTGGTGGCTTGGGCAGAAGGTTATATTTTTGGCTGGACGGAGGCGAGCGGAGGCGAAGAGGACGTTGACATCGAGTTGCATCCCCATAATCGGGTCGACAATGCGGTCTATGATTGGGAGCCTTCCGAAAACTGTGGAGAATGTCATCCGTCCTACGCCGAGTGGCGGCGCGATGCCCACAGCCAGTCGGCGGTCAACGTCCGCTTTCTGACGATGTACAATGGAACTGACATTGAAGGCAACCGCAGCCGAAACAGCAACTACTACACGGGCCTACCACGCACGCGTGACCCCGACGATCCCTACTTTGGTCCCGGCTTCAAGGTCGACTTTCCTAAAAGGGACGGAAATTGTGCGTCCTGCCACACGCCGATGGCATCTAAACTGGATGCCGATAACAGCTGCGGATGGAACGGATGTCATATGCAGGAGACCAGCGACGCGAGCGACGAGCTGCCGGACGGCGTTAGCCCAAATGAAGCGGTGGGCGTGGCCGCCGAAGGGATCTCATGTGACTTCTGCCACAAGATTGGCGCAGTGAGTTTCTATACAGACACGCTGCATCCGGACCCGGCAATGCCGGGAATCCTCTCGTTGACTCTCTACAGGCCCAAGTCTGGCGAGGACCTGTTGATGGGAACGGTAGATGACGTTGCGAGACCCAAGGACAGTTTCAATCAGTTGCACCGGGAGAGCGCATTCTGTGCGGCCTGTCATTTCGGCGTCAATGACGAGACTGAAATCTACAACTCCTATGGTGAGTGGCTGGAAAGTCCGTACAGCAATCCCGATACGGGCCAGACCTGCCAGAACTGTCACATGCCCGAGGCGCCGCGACTGACGTCTGGCATGGAGTCGTTGGTGCAGACGGCGGCCTGGTTGGAGAGGACGAGCGGTCGCACTTTGCCGGCTGGGCTCGGAAAGCTGGCCGAACAGTCACAGCGGAGTTATTTCGTTTACCCTGAAAAAGGCGGCCTGTTTCGCGAGTTGGACCAGATCCATCTGCACGAGATGCCTGGGGCGGACGACGAAGAGTTTCTCAGAAGCGCGATTACTCTGGAAAGCGCCGCCGAAATTGAGGGTGCCGAGATTGTTGTGAACACAATTGTAAGCAACACAGGGGCGGGCCATCACTATCCAACCGGTTCGCCGTTGCGCCAGGTCTTTCTGGTGGTGAGGGCAACTGGCGGCAGTGGTAGCGAACTGGCGCTTGTCGAAGGGGAGACGCTCCCCGATTGGGCAGGCGACGTTGCCGGTACTGCCGGCCAGGCGTATGCCAAGATCCTGCGGGATACGCTAACCGGGGAAGAGCCGACATATTCTCATTGGCGCCTGGTTGAACTGGTCGAAGACACGCGCATTCCCGCACTGTCCTCAAAGATGGGGACATTCCGCTTTGCGCTGCACGACGACGACAGAGGCCAGGGAGGCGACGACATTCGCATTGAAGTGCAGCTCATCTACCGCAGGGCCTTTCAGCAGCTGCAGGAGTGGAAGGGCTGGACCGACCCGGATATTCTACTGGCTTCGGATGAACTCCTGATAGCCGCCAATTCCAACGACGAGCGCTAGAGCGAAGACCCAACTATGGAAGATACTCTGCTTGAAGTCAACGGCCTCAAACAGTGGTTTCCCATTCGCAAGGGATTCCTGCAACGAGTAGTCGGGCACGTCAAGGCCGTTGACGGGGTCAGTTTCGAGATAAATCGCAATGAAGCTTTGGGGCTGGTTGGCGAAAGCGGATCCGGCAAGACCACCGTCGGGAGATCTGTTCTGCGGCTCTACGATCCCACTGATGGCGAAATCTGGTACACTTCGGCCGAAGGCGAGCGCATAGATATAGCCAATATCGAACAAGGGGATATGAAGCCGCTGCGCAAAGAGATGCGCATGATCTTCCAGGACCCCTTTAGTTCTCTGAATCCACGTCTGACAGTAAAGGACCTCATCGGAGAACCGCTCATCATCCACAAGGAGGCCTCCGGCCGTGCGCTGGAAGACAGGGTCTCGGAACTAATGACGTCGGTCGGGCTGGACCCGAACTATATGCGCCGCTATCCGCATGAATTCTCCGGGGGTCAGCGGCAGAGGATTGGCCTTGCACGGACGCTGGCTCTCAGGCCGCGGCTCATTATTGCTGACGAGCCGGTTTCGGCGCTGGATGTGTCGATTCAGGCCCAGGTCCTGAACCTGCTTCAAGAACTTAAGGACGAACTGGGACTTACGTATCTATTCATCGCCCATGACCTCTCGGTGGTCGAGCACATGTGCGATCGCATCGCGGTCATGTACGTGGGGCGGCTGGTGGAGATCGCCGATTCAGATAGGCTGCTCAGACGGCCGCTTCACCCCTATACAGAGGCGCTGGTTTCGGCCATTCCGCCGGCAGACCCTGAGATAAAGCTGAATCGGATCATCCTCGAAGGCGATATTCCCAGCCCTGCCAATCCGCCTTCCGGTTGTGTTTTCCATCCCCGATGTCTTTACGCGCAGGAACAGTGTAAGCAGGAGGAGCCCCATCTGGAGGAGATTGAGCCCGGACACTATTCCAGTTGTCACTTTGCCCGCGAGCTGGCGCTGCAGGGAATCGGAGAGAGTGAATGACCGCTAACGAACCGGCCAAGAGCGGGTTGAACGTTGACGCCGCCTTGCTGGCCTATCTGTTGCCTGTCCTGGGACCAGCCTATATCCTGGCGTTGCGGAAGAACGATTCGTTCTCTCGATATCACGCGTTGCAGTCGCTCTCGATCGTCGCGGCACTGATTCTGGCCCCCGCCGTCTGGATTCTGTTTTCCTGGCTAATCTCACTCCTGCCATTTGGCGGTGTCGTTGCTGCCTATATATTCGCTCTTGTGGTGGCTGTCTATCTTGCGGTGGTCATCGCATGGGTTGTAGGCATCGTAAACGCGCTTCGTGCTCGTCGTTCACCTGTGCCATTTTTTGGCCGAATTCTAAGAATCTAGAGGCTACTTATTTGGTGCGATGGCAGGGCCGAGTGCTATGATCTGGCGGTGAACCGAGTTCAATAATTTGCTGGGTCGGCGCCAATTTGGATAATAGAGGTATCTGTTGACAGATCCCCTTGGATCGGGCAAAGTTTCTTGTCCAAATACGTTCTCAAGAGGAGGTATTCCCTTGACGAAGGTCACATTCATAGGAGCCGGCAGCTTTGGCTTCACTCGCAAGCTTGTCAAAGATGTACTTACGTTTCCGCTTCTTGAGGACGCCACCATCTGTTTGATGGATATCGACCCACTGAAACTTGGTTATATCGAGCAGGCGGTGCGCCGCATCATTCGCGAAGGGGGATATCCCGCTAAAGTAGAGACAACACTCAGCCGGGAAGAAGCGCTAGATGGCGCGGACTACGTTATCGTCACAATCCTGGTTGGTCAGACCAGTGTCTGGCGCTCCGACATCGAGATTCCCAAGCAGTATGGGATCGACACGAATATCGGCGATACTCGCGGCCCTTCCGGCATCTTCCGGGCCATGCGCACCACACCTGTGATGGTAGACATTGCGCGAGATATGGAGCGGCTGTGCCCCGACGCGGTAATGCTCAATTACACCAACCCGATGGTAATAAACTGCCGTGCGATTCAAAAAGAGACTAGCATCGTCGCCACCGGCCTTTGCCACAGCGTGCAGGGCACGGCAACCATGCTTGCGCGCTGGATCGGGGCTCCCCCTGACGAGATTACTTACACCTGTGCCGGCATCAACCACATGGCCTGGTATCTGAAGTATGAATGGAATGGTGAGGACGCTTACCCTCTGATCCGCAAGGCCATAACAGAGAGGGCCGAGGTCTACAACGAGGAGCAGGTGCGCAACGAGATGTTTTTGCACCTGGACTACTACCCTACCGAGTCCAGCGGGCATCACTCGGAGTACAACCCCTGGTTCCGAAAGCGCCCGGACCTGATCGAAATGTATTGCACGCACGGTACGGGCTGGAATCCGGGTGAATACGCGTATGTCCTGAAGCATTATTCTGCTCGTGAAGAAGATTGGGACAGGCAGATCCGAGCCTGGCTCGACGACCCGGCCCCTCTGAATCTGACGCGTGGATACGAGTACGCCGCCTATATCATCAATGCGCTTGAAGGAGGGGAACCGTTCCAATTCAACGGCAACATGCCCAATGGCGACGGGTCGACGCCGCTGGTTGACAATCTGCCGGTTGAAGCTTGCGTCGAGATTCCGGTGTGGGTAAGCAAGACGGGATTGGAGAGCGTGCGGGTTGGACCGCTTCCGGCGTCGGTAGCAATGCTAACGGGTCTCAGCGCGCAGATTGAGGAACTGGCCGTTGAAGGGATTATCGAAGGCGATCCCCGAAAGATTTTCCAGGCGATTCTGCACGATCCCCTGACTACCGCGGTGTTGTCGATGGCTGAGATTCGAGAAATGGTGAATGAGATGTTCGCTGCAAATGTCGAACATCTTCCGACTTTTTCCTGTCACGAAGTCGAAGGGGACAGACCCATGCGACTTCTCACTGAGAACAAACCGGAGCCTGTTCCGGCCGACTGAGAGAACTGAAATCCAAGCAATGAGGAGACGTACCAATGCTGTATGAGTACAGGATTTACGAATGTCACCCGGGAAAACGGGACGATTGGGTCGAGTATATGGAAAGTGTAATCATTCCATTTCAAGTGTCGAAAGGGATGGTTGTGGCTGGATCTTTCATTGACGAGGAGGATGACAACCGCTACGTGTGGCTGCGCCGCTTCAAGGATGAGGCCGACAGGGAAGCACTCTACGAGGCGGTATATCAGTCAGACGGCTGGACGAATGATATTGCGCCAAATATACCTGCTATGCTCAATCGGGAGACGATCAAAGTAATGCGTCTCGTGCCCACTCCAAAGTCCGTGATTCAATAACGCCAAGAGGGAGCAGAGACGCTGTCCAGTTTCACAATAGGAGAATAGCGTGGCTAGGGCCGGCTCGTCTGAACACGAGGCCGGCCCTTTGTTCTGTCCCGCCGTCACTGCTGCTGCTGTTCCTGCTCGAAGCGCATACGTGTGCTGCTATCAGCCTCGATATATTCTCGGGTTGTTATGTGCCCGTTGTCAAGCAGATCGTGAGGGATATCCTCGTCTTCGGTTTCAGAGATATGGACTCCTACTGTCAGTTCGCTGCGGGCATTTCCTTTATATGTTCCTCTCGTCGGAGGAACGTCCGCATAGTCGCGGCCGACTGCAATACGGATGTGCTTGTCACTGACGATTTGGTTGTTTGTCGGGTCAAATCCTATCCAACCGGTTTGAGGGAGGAATGCCTCTACCCATGCGTGTGAAGCCCCGGAAATGTCTTTCTCTTCCTTTTTATCAGGATCTTGAGAGACATAGCCGCTGATGTATCGAGCGGGGATACCTGCCCTTCGAAGCAGTGCTATCATAATGTGGGAAAAGTCCTGGCAGACCCCGCGGCGGTTTTCGAGAGCCGCGTCGATTGGGGAGTCAACCGCGGTACTCTTTGGCATGTATTCGATTGCGGAGTGGATCCTATCGTTAAGGTCGAACAGAGAGCTGAGAGGGTCTTTGTCCGTGCCGAAGCCGATTTCTTCTGCAAAGTCGGCCAAAAGAGCCGTCGGGCGTGCAAAGCCGCTGGGCGTCAGCCAATCCCAGTGCTGGCCTGTCGCGGCGACATCCTCCAACTCCTTCCATGCTGAGGCTTCGAGGCTCTCTGGCAAAGGATCAGATTCCTGCACCAAGACCAGGGCCTGGGCACGCAGCAGCAGCTCAGAGTGGCGTCTGGGAATATCGAAATAGTGGATGGCGTTTTGCATGCAGTCGTTCGTCGCCAACACCTGTGCGTGCGGCCAGACTTCCAGAAGGAAGTTCAAGCACCGCTGTTGTATGTCGGTGCGAGGCTGCATGCGTACTTCCATTGTACTTTCGCTGACTGCAGAGTCGTAGCGATACCTGGTGTGGTGGTGAACTGTGTAGTATTTCATATTGCGTATTATGGGTGGACTGTTAAGCGAAAGCCTCTTCGATATCGTAGTTGAAGTAAGCATCCTGGAGTGCACTGTGGATCTGGTTACAACTCTCCACGATGTCAGAGACAAATGTATTGGCCCCTATCTCCACTACGTCGTCAATCTGAGTGTACTGCAAATGGGCCTGCAGCTTGCCCGAGAGTCGATTTAGGTCGCCGGCGCGCCTCGTCTCGGTAGCTCCGGCCACCTGCCTCAGCAGGACGGCCATCTGATCGACATTGAACCGGGCAGAATTCGGGAGATATGGGTTGAGCAGCAGGAAAGAGGTTACCTGACGCGTTTCTGGCCTTGGGTCGTATACTCTGCAGTAAGCTTCAAAAGAGTTGAGGGCGCGGAGGACACCGATTCCATTAAGGGGGTCGACAGTCTCCAACCGCTCACCGCCGTCAATGCCGAAGTGTTGAAAGTGAGCCTGTAGCAGATTGCAGACAGAGAGAACCCGCTCCAGGTGACCCCCAATCTGGATGAAAAGCCACCCCTCATCGTGCAAAAGCGAAGAGAGCGCCAGTCCTTGAAAGAGCGAGACACTGCTCTCAAGTTCCCTGAAGAAGTTGTCACGTTCTTCGTGCCAATTCTGGTGTCCTTGCCAAGCGTGAAGACGCAAGTAGAGCCGGTTCATGTGCTCCCAGAGTTGACTGCTCAGTTGGGACCTAACCGTGCGCGCGTTTGACCTGGCCAGATTTATGCAGCCCGAAATTGATGTCTGATTTTCGGCGTTAAAGGTTAGATCGTGTGCCATCTGCAAGGCCACTTCGCTATTCACTACGCCGTTCTTCATTACGGGAGGAGGCTGGCGCAAGGCAGAGAAAAACTGCTGCCAGCCACGGTCATTGCCGGGCTGTGCGGCCTGTCCCACCATGAAGTTCAGACGCACTCTCAGCAGGCGGATTGTGTTTTCCGCCCTCTCCATGTACCGGCCGATCCAGTACATGCTGTCTGCAGATCTGGAAAGCATTGGCGCACTTCCTATTCTTGAATCAAAGCTCTTGAAGGACCCACGTGTCCTTGCTGCCCCCGCCCTGGGAAGAGTTGACAACGAGCGAACCTTCCCTCAGTGCTACGCGCGTCAGTCCTCCCGGAACGATGACCGTGTTCTCCTGCTCTCCGCCGTAAAGAATAAATGGCCGCAAGTCAACATGGCGGGAGACAACATTCCCATTGATGTAACAAGGTGCTCGCGAGAGGCTCAAAGTTGGTTGAGCGATGTAGTTACGGGGATTTTCCTGTATCTGCTGTCGGAAGTTTTCCCGTTCTTTGGCCGTACTGTAAGGGCCGATCAGCATGCCATACCCGCCGGACTCACCGACAGCCTTAACGACCAGCTTGTCGAGGTTATCCAGTACGTAAGCCCGCTCGTCGTCTCTAAGGCAAAGATAGGTCTCAACGTTTTGAAGAATGGGCTCTTCACCCAAGTAGTAGCGGATCATTTCGGGTACGAAAGCGTAGACAGCCTTGTCGTCCGCGATCCCGGTGCCGATTGCGTTCGCCAGCGTAATGTTGCCTGCTCGGTAGGCATTGAAGAGGCCGGGGACGCCCAAGACTGAATCGGGCTCAAAGTGAAGCGGGTCGACGAATTCGTCATCGATGCGGCGGTAGATTACGTCAACGCGCTGCAGGCCTCTGGTCGTTCGCATGTATACGAAGCCGTCATGAATGAGCAGATCGGCTCCTTCGACGAGCTCGATTCCCATTACGCGTGCAAGGAATGTATGTTCAAAGTAGGCAGAATTGAATATCCCGGGTGTTAAGAGAACAATCGTCGCGTCGCGCCCCTTGGGAGAAAGGGCCTGCAACTGCTCCAGCAAGGCCTGACCGTAGTGCCCAATGGGCATGATTCCATAGCCGCCGAACATGCCGGGAAAAACCTGGGTCATCACCTCGCGATTGGCGAGCATGTAAGAGACGCCACTGGGAACGCGAAGATTGTCTTCCAGGACGGCGAACGCGCCACTGGGAAGGCGAACAAGGTCGGTGCCGACGATAGAGGTGTAAACGTCATTGGCGACTTTGACACCGCGCATTTCGCGCTGGTAGTTGGCACAGCTGTAGATTAAGTCGAACGGAACTTTACCTTCCTGCAATATGCGCCCCTCATGGTAGGCGTCTCGCAGGAAGAGGTTGATGGCGTGAATGCGCTGGCGCAAACCGCTCTCGATGGTCTTCCATTCCTGATCGCTGATGATGCGAGGCAAAATATCGTAGGGGAAGATGCGTTCGATGGTGGAGTCTTCACCGTAGACGGTGAAGGTGATTCCCCGGTTCAGGAAGGTCAGGTCGGCTGCCTGCTGGCGTTGGGTCAGTTCGCTGGCTTGAAGTTCGAGAATGCTCTGCAGCAGCTTCCCGTAGGATACCCGCGGACGGCCGTTCTCCTGGAACATCTCGTCAAATATGGACCCGTCCAATGCATAGTTGCTGAACAGACTGATGGCACTCTCGTTTGCGGTATCATCTTGTGTTGGCACGCTGTTCACCGCCGTTGGTGTAGTTCAAATTAGGGCTATCGGGCTTGCACAGTTGAGAACCGTTTGAAAGTCTTGCCTTTCCTAGTCAATAAATGATTGGTAGAGTTCCTGCTATCCATCAGCAATCCTTGAATTTGCAGGCCTTGTGCCCTATTTTCCAGCTCCGCCGAAAATGGCTCCTCCGCTTCCCACCAACTTAATCTACAGTATGCTTGCCCCAAAATGGTGGCCGATTCCAAGGCAAGACTGGCCCATCTTACGGAATTTGCGTATTATGCCCAAATTCGGTCTTTATGTGCAAACAGCGAAATTCACTTGGAAGGAGCCCGCTGCGATGGGCCAGGCGGCCACATGCTCAAGTGACCCTGACAGCCGCTCCGGCATTAGAAACAAGACCTGCGAGTCCCACGCTAGTATCACGATTTTCGTCAGATTCGAGTTGAAGAAATCGCCTGCTGCTCTGAAAGACGAGTACCCTTCCCGACTAATGCGTTCATGCCGATTGTGTAGGCAACAATACTCAATATGCGCTTGTAAATCTTCATCCCTTCAAGGATTCTTCGACTCGCACCGGGACGCTTGGCGTCCTGATAGAGGACGCGGTGCGCGGCAAATCGAAGCGGCGGAGCAGGGGATGCGCCGCCTATAAGTCTTGGTTGTCTATTTCTGGTCTGGGTATTCGAACTGAGGGTTCCAACCTGCCGGTCCGTCCGGAAGCAGATCGAAGAGGTGCCAGGCGCCGCAATAGGAGTCGCCGGGTCCGAAGTGGTCTTTGGCCACACGCGTGATGCTGCCATCGTCGTCCTTGCGAAAGACGGAAACTCCGGGTTGGTAACCGGACATAAAGCCGCCTTCCGTGCTCTGGAAACCCATGTCGGTAGTAAAGGACGATCCCTGGGCTGAGTACACGGGAAAACGCCAGCCGCGCCCGCGAGCGAACGACTGCTGATCGGCCGGGCTGTCAGGCGAGACAAGCACAAAGGCAGCGCGGTCCTGCAGATGGTGGGCCACCCCGTTGAAGTTGTCGGCCCACAATGTGCAGTACGAGCAGCCGGATCCCATGTTATGGACTAGGATGAGGTCCCGTTTGTCGCCGAAGAGGGTCGAGAGCCTTACGGGTCCGTCGGGACTCTCCAGCTGATACTCGTCCACAGGCTCGTGAGGGAGTTTGCGGCGCAGTTCTGCAAGCTTCTTCTGGGCCTTGGCCAACTCCTGGTAAGCAGCTTCGAGTTCTTTCTCAATGCTTGCATCGGATTGTGACATTGCGTTCTCCTGTATTCAGTAAGTGTTTCAGATTCCAGGACCTAATTTTACGATCTACTCTGCCAGTTTACCATTTTCGCAGCGGGCATCATGCAATGTCGACGGAGCCTGCAGTGGAAGGTACCATTCGACAGAAGAGTGTCAGGCCTAAGGAACATTTTTGACGGTGCATGGTCTTATGCAATGTGGTCACCGCCTACGCAGAAAGCGCATCTGGCCGAATCAGCAGATGAGGGTGGGCCGACACGCAAAGCGGACTCTCGCTTTTAGCATGTAGAATGGGAAATGCCTTAACTCCGTCCCGTTTCTACGCCGGAGCACACTTGGTTGACCTGAGGCTGCGGAGGGCAAGGGCACTGGAGACAAGGGCCAAACAGACCCAGACCATTTGACAACCCCCGCCTGGCGGTCGTAACATGTAGCCCAACATCAGAAAGTGCCTATAGTTCTTGAATTAGGAGCCGAAAAGGGAACGATTTCATGACCGAACTCTCATTGCGGGGCGTTTTTGCTCCTACTCTGACGCCCATACGCGCCGATCTTGCCATCGACTTGCCGGCCTACATTGAGTTCTGCCACCGTCTTTTGGAGGGAGGCTGCCATGGGCTCGTGCTGTTCGGAACAAACAGTGAAGCGACATCATTTGCTGCTGGAGAGCGAATGGCCGCGGTCGATGCAGTCATCGAGTCCGGCGTTGCTGCAGACAGGCTTGTAATTGGCAGCGGCGCCGCCTCTGTCGTAGAAGCTGCCGAAATGACTCGCCATGCGGTGGAGTCCGGCTGTCACGGCGTCCTCACTTTACCGCCTTTCTACTACCCTGGCGTAACCGATGAAGGTCTATTCCGTTCATTTGCGGCTGTGCTCGATCGCGTCAACGACGAACGGCTGCGCATGTACTTCTATCACATTCCGCAGGTGAGCGGTGTCCCGCTGAGCCAGTCACTGCTGGAACGTCTGGCGGAGGCCTATCCCGGACAGGCAGCCGGCGTTAAGGACAGTTCCGGCGACGTAGATACGCTGTCCGGTTTACATGCCGTGGCGGCGAAATATCCCGGCTTTTCCGTCTTCTGCGGCACTGAAGCGTTGTTGCTGAAGAATTTGCAAGGCGGCGGGGGAGGCTGTATTTCAGGGATGGCAAACGTACTGCCCCATGTCATCCGCGACCTCTATGACAAATGGCAGGCGGACGATGCCGAGGATCGCCAGAATCGCACCAACTGGATCCGGGACGCTATTCTTGAGTCCGGATTCAACATGATCGCTTCCTTGAAGGTGGTAGTGGCAGACCAGACGGGGAGACCGAACTGGAGTCGCGTTCGCCCTCCACTGGTCGACCTGACCGAAACAGAGCAGGAGCAACTTTTGGAGCGATTGGCGCAGCCTGTTCCTGCCTAACTGTGTCTGCTGCCCCGTCGCAAAGAACGGCGGCATACGATTTCAAGTACGGTATAATTGTTTGGGCCCTTCCGACCCGAGTCTTTCTCGGGCACAAATTGCCAAGCCGGCACAAGATTTGAGAAAGGAACCTAATTCATGTCGCCCGAAATGCGAATTGGCTTGGGCCAGTTCAATGAACTGACCGATGAGAAACTGGCTTTCATCAAGCAGCTTGGCGCTGAAGACTTTCTAATGAATACGCCGATACTCCCGGGCGAAAAGCAGTGGGAGTACGAGGATTTGAAGGAGGCTGCGGACCGGGCGAAAGCAGCCGGACTGCGGTTGATCTGTCTAGAAAACGTACCTGTCAGCTTCTATGACAAGGCGATGTTGGGGCTGCCGGGCCGGGACGAGCAGATAGCCCACATGCAGACAACGGTGCGGAACATGGGCCGGGCAGGTATTCCAATCCTCGGTTACCACTGGATGCCCAACTCGGTATGGCGCACGCCTGAGCCGGCCGTCCTGCGCGGCGGAGCGAGAGGCACGCGCTTCAACCTGGCTGAGCATGATCCGAGCGAACTGACGCACGAGCGAGTCTACAGCGCCGACGAGATGTGGGCGAACTACGAGTACTATCTGGAGCGGCTCTTGCCGGTGGCGGAAGAGGCTGGCGTCACGCTTGCACTCCACCCCGACGACCCGCCCGTAGAATCACTCGGTGGTGTCGCACGGATTTTCCGAAATTTCGAAGGGTTTAAACGCGCAATCGACCGCTTCGACAGCCCGAATCATGGTCTGGACTTCTGTATGGGCTGCTGGTCGGAAATGGACGGTCATGACTACGTCATCGAGGCCGTTCGCCACTTCGGCGGCCGCGGCCGCATCGTCTACGTTCATTTTCGCGATGTCCAGGGTACTGTCCCCAACTTCAACGAGTGTTTCATAAATGAAGGCAACGTAAACCCATTCGATGTGATGAAGACGCTGAAAGAAGTGGGGTTTACCGGGTTCATGATCACCGACCACGTGCCGAAAATGGTCGAAGACACGGCATGGGGACACCGGGGACGAGCCTACGCTATCGGTTATATGACTGCGATGCTGGAGATGGTGAACCGGCTGGCCGCATAGAGCTGCACCTCATACGGAAAGGTCATGGCGCCTAGTTACTCAAGAACTAATTCATAGCTGTCAACAGTCTTATGGACTTCGAACCGCTCGACCCTAAGTTTCTTCTGGACAGACTCCGACCACCATCCGGGAAGGTTCGAATCGTGCTGGACACGGACACCTTCAACGAGATCGATGATCAGTTCGCGGTGGTCTACGCGCTCCTCTCCCCTGAACTGATGGATGTAGAAGCTTTGCACGCCGCTCCATTTCACAACAGCCGCTCTTCAGGACCGGGCGACGGGATGGAGAAGAGCTTCGAGGAGATTCTTCGCTTGCTGGCCCGTCTGCCATCGGTCGATTCATCGAAGGAAGGGTTTGTCAGGCGGGGGTCAACAGAATGGCTGCCGAGCAACAGGAAGCCGGTAGAGAGCGAGGCAGCTTTCGATCTGATCGAACGGGCGCTTGCCTCTCCCCCCGATGATCCGCTCTACGTCGTTGCCATTGGCGCCATTACAAACGTTGCTTCGGCACTGCTGCTGGAGCCAGAGATACGACGTCGAATCGTCCTCCTTTGGCTGGGAGGCCATGCCCGCCACTGGCCTGACACGCGGGAGTTTAATCTTCGTCAGGATCCAGGCGCAAGCCGTGTCGTACTGGACAGCGGCGTTCCCCTCGTGCGCTTCCCCTGCATGGGGGTCGTCTCCCATCTACATACGACGCAGCCCGAGATGGCTGAACACGTCAAGGGCCAAGGCGCAATCGGCGACTACCTCTTCCAGATTTACAGCAGCTACCATGCCGATCAGTTCGCATATTCCAAGCAGATCTGGGACCTTGCGCCATTAGGTTGGTTGGTCAATCCCAGTTGGGCACAGATGGAGCTTGTGAGCTCGCCGCGGCTGACCGATTCGATTACATGGGAGTTCGACGAGAGCCGCCATACTGTTTCCTGTGCCCGCCACATTGACCGCGACGGCATTTTCCGCGACCTCTTTTCCAAGCTCGACCTTGCGGCTTCTCTCCGCTAGATGGAAGGCCGGCTGAGTCCCCGTGGCAGAAACTCCTCGATGAATTTCACTCTTATTCCAGAAGAAGCACCGTCCGATTCGCTCAGGCGTATTGCTGTCGAGCAGATTGAAGGCGCCGTCACGCAGCTGCAGCGAATCGATGACTTGAATGAAGGGGTTCACGAAGCACGCAAACACTTCAAGCGAGTTCGGGCATTGCTTCGGCTGACCAGGGGCGCCATTCCCGCCGAACTTTACGAATCAGAAAACCAGTTCTTTCGCGACCTTGGACGGCTCCTTTCTCCTGTTCGGGATAGTGCCGTCTACATCGAATCACTGGACCTGCTTCGAAACAGCTACAGGGCGCTGAAAGCCGACGCAGCCCTTCAGCATCTTCGAAAACAAATGGTACGGGAACACAAGGCGGTTCTTGAAGAGTTTGTGCAGGACGTACAGCAGCAAGAGTCAGTGATCGCTTCCCTGCATGAGGCGCAATCCAGAGTGGCAAGCTGGAAGTTCAACGAAAACGAGTTTTCACTGTTCAGAGCGGGATTGCGAACGATCTACGGACGCGGGCGCGCAGAGAGGGAAGTTGCCTATTCCCGACCCACAACAGAGAGTTTCCACGCGTGGCGCAAGCGGGTAAAGTATCTGTGGCATCACCTGCAGATCCTGCAGCCTCTGTGGCCGGCGCAGTTGAAGGCTATGGAACGGGAATGCGACCGCCTGGCAGACAGGCTTGGGGAAGAGCATGACCTGGCCGTTCTGATGGATACATCCCCTGTTCGGGAACTGCTGGCGACCCGCAGCGCTAGCGCGGTACTGCTCAGTTCAACGGTGTTTCGGGCGCGAGAGCGGCAGCGCCGTGCCGCGATTCCGCTTGCGCAGCGAATCTATGTTGAGAGTGCCGGCAGATTTGTCGACCGAATCGAAGAGTACTGGCTGGCATACCGACCGCACAGCCAGTTTCTCCCTCAAGAAGCAACCTCGCGGGGCGTGCGATGACGACCCAAAGACTGACTCGCCAGCTGCAGTTCATTCTCGAAATCGACAAACTGAAGGGAATCTTGCGCCGGTCACTGCTCCTTGACAGCAACAGGCGCGAAAACTCTGCTGAACACTCCTGGCATCTGGCAATGATGGCGCTGGTATTAGCCGAGCACGCCAACGAGCCCATAGATCAGCTTCATACACTTAAGCTTGTCCTGGTTCACGACATTGTTGAGATCGACGCCGGTGACACCTATGCCTACGATCCAGCCGGGCACGCAGGCAAGGATGAGCGGGAGCGGACGGCCGCCAAGCGCATATTCGGGTTACTGCCGGTCGAACAAGCCGAAGAACTGAACAGTCTTAGGGAAGAGTACGAAGGCCAAAAAACTCCGGAGGCCAGATTTGCTCTTGCGCTGGACAGACTCATGCCTTTGCTCCACAACTACCATACAGGCGGAGTAACGTGGCGCGAGAACCGGGTAACGATCCCCCAGGTCGAGGAGCGTATGCAGCCAGTTGCCGTCGGTTCCGATGCCCTGGGCAGAGCTGTTGCAGCCATTGTTGAGCAGGCAGTCGCCTCAGGTCTGCTGCCTGACTCCTGGCAAGAGCCTTAGGTTTTCTCCGGCATTCATGGGTAAGTCAGACCGGGCTGTCGAGACTCAACTGCAATCAGGCGCGGCTTCAGAGGCGCGTTCCCAGCCGGCTTCTTCGCATAGATTCCTCTCCGGCGCAAGTCTGCGGTCCCTCTGGCGGGCACCTCCCGAGTTCAGCTTCTGGATCTCATTCTTCGTTTTGCACATCCTGCTGTTTCTCCCGGTCGTTCTCATGGACCGGGAGGACGGCGCTCTTCTGCCTTCATTTCAATTTGCCGGTCTTTCTCCGGCCCAGATCTGGATGCAGCTTGCGGTTTGGCGCAGAGGTCCTGACTTACTGCGATTCAACTCCGAGATTGTATTGGTCGTCACGCTTTGGGCGATAATCAGACCGTTGCGGTACGTTGCCGGCCGCATCGTCTTCGTGGTTGTTTATCTGCTGATTTTCTTCTATTACATCTACGATGGCGCCTCCGTAACGTTTTTCAGCGTCGAGCCAGTCTTCTACAGCCAGCTACGCATGGCCACCGAAGGATTCAGCTTCTTCCTGCAAAACTCCCGCATCACTGCCGCATTTGTAGCCGGGACAGTCTTGCTGGTTGCCGGTGGCGCCGCTTTGGTCGCACGACTAGCTCGTAACGTATTTCCTGAGAGAGGGCCCGGACCAGCTACGCGCGCCGTTCTGGTTCTGCTTTCCCTCCTAATAGCTGCTCAGGTTGCTGTAAGCAACGACATCCTGGCTCGGCCAGAGATGGTTTTCAGCAGCATAACAGCAAAGCTGATGCGCAACATTGGGGAATCCCGGCGCGTCTATCTTGATGTGCAACAGATTGAAACATTGGACGCCACACCCGTCGAAGACTTCAGTCAGTTCGATCTGGTAGAGCGTCCCCCCATATACATCATCTTCAGCGAGTCATATGGGTCCGTGCTTTACAAGAGGAATGATTGGAGAGCTCTTTACAAAGAACTTACTGAACGCCTGGAACAGGATCTCGCCAGCGCAGGCTGGCACGCGGCGTCGGCCTTAAGTCTTGCTCCCACCTGGGGAGGCGGATCCTGGATGTCTTATACTAGCGCGCTGTTCGGTATGCGGGTCAGCTCAGACCCGCAATACTATGCGCTGCTGGACAAGTATGAATCCGGAGGATACCCGGACCTGGGCCAGTTCCTCAAAGAGCAAGGCTACCACTACTACCGACTGACCGCGCTTTCTACGGGTCTGCCTGCATCGCAGTGGGAAAAGTACATATCCTTTTACGGGGTAGACCGCTGGCTCCTGTACGAGGATCTGGAATTCGCCGGTCCGGAATACGGCTGGGGCCCGGCTCCTCCTGACCAGTTCTCACTGAACTTCGCGCGTGACACGATTCGAGGCGAGACTGAAGGGCCTTATCTCTTCTTTACGATCACTCAGAATTCCCATTACCCTTGGGCTCCGCTGCCTCAACTTGTCGACGAGTGGCAGCAGCTGAACAGGCCGGGTCCCGCGCCTCCGCCGGCCTCAGAACTGATCGAGCATTCCGAACGACGTCAGAACTATTGGAGTGCTATCGAATATCAGTTGGAAATGCTCAATGATTTCATTATCAGCGAACCGAACGAACAGGCGATATTCGTGCTGATAGGCGACCATCAGCCTCCGCGCGTCTCGCGGCGGGAGGACGGCTGGGACACGCCTTTGCATGTCATTGCCAAAGATCCCCAGTTTATTGCATCATTTGGGGAGTATGGATTCACGAGCGGTCTGGCAGTCTGGGAGCCGGAGCCGACTTTTCGGCACGAAGGGTTCCTCTCAATGTTCGTTCGGCAACTTCTGGCGTTCTATGGAAGCGGAGCAGAGCTTCCAATCTATATGCCTGAAGGCGTGCCCATCGGCGAGAAGGGACACCAACCCGTGCTAGCGCCTCATTAAAGCGACTAATTATGGAAGCTGCCTTTCCTCGGCGTTTCTGAAAGCATCAGGTCCGACAGAACATGAATGCGAAAATCAAGTTCTTGATCATAATATTGGTCGTAATAGTGAGTGCTGGCTGCCGGAGCCGGGAGGACGAGAAGCCTTCGAGCGACACGCCTCCGTCGGATTCCGTCACGGAGACTACGATTCGACCACAGAGTGCGATTTCGGACAGGGCGGCGGCTGCATTTGCCGGCCTTGACCCAATCAGAATGCAGCAGGGAGACGGCTGGCGAGTATACCGAATTGACGCCGAATCCTCTAAGGCCGCCTATATCGTTGATGAGGAACTCTTTGCCGACGCAACACGCAAGTATGGTCTGGAAATCGGCAAGACGGTGGTGGTAGGGGAGACGCAGGATCTGGTGGGACTGATACAGATCGATCTGGCCCAACGGTCAATCGGCGGAAACCGTTTCGTTGTCTTCCTGCCCACACTCCAGACGGACCAGCCCCTGCGAGACGGTTGGATCCGGGAAAACGCGTTGGAGTCGGACCGGTTTCCTCTCGCCATCTTTGTAGGTGAGCGGCTGCTTGGCGTGCCCGATTCCTACAGTGAGGGAGAGGAGACCGTCTTGCAGTTGGAGGGCGAATTGGAGTTACGAGGTACTACGCTCTCAGCCTCTTGGGACGTTTCTGCCAGCCAGACTGGCAGTACGATTCAAGGGACGATGCAAACTCGCTTGCGGATGACAGACCTTGGCTTTGATCCGCCCAACTTTGCCAATACGCTCACGGTACAGGATGAATTCACAGTCCGGATTGATTTCGTTGCCCATGAGGAGTAGCCGACGCAGATGACACGCGACCTACGTGACAGGAGCGGCAATCCTGCCGAGCATCGCACGGCGACAGCCAGTTCGGATACTCGTCTGCCCGCCTATGCCGTCCAAGTTGACGAGGAAGGCGTCGCGCGCGCCAGAGCGCTGGCCGCTGGCCTCAAGACTCTTCTGCAAACTGCTAATCTGCCTGCTCCTGTTGTGGAAGCTGCTTACCTGCTGAACGAGGCGCGCGACCAGAATTGCCCACTGCTCGAACGGTTTCGTATTCTGGGTCTCCTGGCTTCGGTTCTCGATCACTACTTTGTAGACAGGGCACCGGCCCTGTCTGAAGAGGAGCAGAGCGACATCGCAACGAGTCTGGATCCACTCTTGCATGAGGCGTATGCGGAACTGGACCAGGTTCTCTTGCCTGCTCTGACGGCCCAGTACGACATCGAGGTACGAGGCCCCGACGAGTTGTCACTCGGGCAGCGCGAATACGTGCGCCGATTCTTTCGGCAGCAACTCTATCCCTTGTTAACCCCTCTCGCGGTAGATCCAGGGCATCCTTTTCCCTTCATCAGCTCCCATAGTATCAATCTGCTGGTCCATCTGAGCAGCCCTGATCTGGACATCGGCCCTCTTTCCTATGCCCGCATCAAGGTTCCCCGGCTCATGTCACGATTTGTTTCCATCCCTTCGTCGGTCAAGAAGCGGCTCTACATATGGAGTGAAGACGCAGTGACCAGCTTCCTGGAGGAACTGTTTCCCGGTATGCGCATCAAGAGTGTCTACCTCTTTCGCGTACTACGGGCATCCAGTGGAAGTCATACCGGTGATGAGCTCGAGGCGCAAAGCCGGGGCCTTCGACATCAGCAGCTTGCCTCGCCCGTTGCCCGTCTGGAAGTTGAGACAGCGATGCCTGAATCCGTGGTCGAGTGGCTCTCGTCCAAGCTTCGGGTACCTCTTCAGCTATGTTTTCGGAGCGACGGGCCGCTGGCGCTGTTCCAACTGGTAGACCTGGCTAACCTCGCCCATCCTGATGACTGAGCAGTCCTCATTTCTGAATGGCGTTTGGCCTGTCAGTGGCTTTTCAAAGGGTTGCTTCGTAAGTTGGATCAATAAGTGCTTCTTTACGCGCTCCAGGCGTGAGCGGCACAGCGCTTGCTGGAGGCTGCCCTTTCACTGAGCCCGTTAAGCTGCGACAAAGGCGTGGTTTTGAGAAGTGTATTGTCCATAGGTGAAGATGGTCTATTGCCACTCACGCGAGGCCCCTGCAGACGTCCGTCCAATTGGGTGTTTACTCCGAAAAGCGTCCCAGCTGGGAGAAGCTCAGTTTTTGACAGCCAGAAAGCCATGTGATACGCTCCCTCTCAATCCAGTTGTGACTGCTGTGACTGGGGAAACGAACCGTCCGACCGACCTTTCAGAGAGTTGCCGGCTGCTGCGAGGCAACAGGCGCACGACGGGATAGCGCCCCATGAGCATCCGGTGCCAAATGGCCGGACGATTACGCCCCGTTAACGGCGTCAGAGGCAGACACTATTGTCTGCGAACTCAGGTGGTACCACGGGTCCTCTCGTCCTGAACGGATGGGGGGATTTTCTGTTTTGTTGGTCGTTGAAACATCGCATTTGTAGTTCACCGTGCAGGAGCATGAGATGCTAGACATTCGATGGATGCGGGAAAACCGGGAAGCGCTGGCGCAGGCGATGGCCAAACTGAACGATTCTGAGGCTCCCTGGGAACTGGCGCTGGACCTGGACCAGAAGCGGCGGGAACTGCTGCAGCAAGGAGAGAAACTGCGTGAGGAGCGCAACACCGGCTCCAAACAGATTGGGCTTCTCTTTCGTGAGAAGAAGGCCTCCGAAGCCAACGCGCTGAAAGAGCGGATGAGCCAGATCGGCGACGAAATTGCGCAAATCGACGACGAGCTGCGCAGTGTCGAGACCTCCTACCATGACGCGATGATGCGCATTCCCAATCCACCTGACGAAGACGTACCTATTGCCCCGGACGAGGACGGAAACGTTGTTATTTCCCAGTGGGGCGAGCTTCCCGAATTCGACTTTACTCCGCAGGCCCATTGGGACTTTGGGCCGGAGCTTGACATCATCGATTTTGAGCGGGGCGTTGCTACGGCAGGCAGCAGGTTTTATTTTCTCAAGGGACCGGGTGCGCGCCTGCAGAGAGTCCTATCGAACTGGTTTCTTGACGTGCATATACAGGAGCACGGTTATACCGAGATTTACCCGCCCATGATGGTGCGCGGTCATGCAATGGAAGGGACGGGCAATCTGCCTAAGTTTGGCGACAACCTGTACCGGGATGCGGAAGAGGATTACTGGTTCATTCCTACGGCCGAGGTTTCGGTAACGAACCTGCACAGGGATGAGATCCTGGAGCCAGGCACACTGCCCCTCTATTACGTCGCCAGCACGCCCTGTTTCCGGCGCGAGAAAGTGTCGGCAGGCAAGGACGCGCGGGGCATAAAGCGAGTGCATCAGTTCCAGAAGGTGGAGATGGTTAAGTTTGTAGAGCCTGCTACAGGTCGCGAAGAGCTGGAGTCGTTGACCCGGGCGGCGGAAGTGCTTCTGGAGCGGCTAGGGTTGCCGTACAGACGCGTTGCCATCGCTACCGGCGATCTCTCGTTTGTCGCAGCAATCAAGTATGACCTGGAGGTCTGGGCGGCAGGATGTCAGGAGTGGCTGGAGGTCAGCTCCTGTTCGCTATTCCGTGACTTTCAGGCCCGGCGGGCGAATATCCGCTACCGTCCGCGCGAAGGGGCGCGACCTGAGTTTGTTTACACGCTCAATGGATCGGGCCTTGCCTTGCCGCGTGTAATAATCTCGCTGTTGGAGAACAATCAGAGGGCGGATGGCAGCGTGAGGCTGCCGGAGGTCCTGCGGCCTTATCTCGGAGACGAGATGGTAATCGGTTAGGGGGGTTTTCCCGGTTTCGATTCGCAGGACTGCCCCTACAACGGCTACGTACCGGCTATAGTATGACGGTAGGTCACTTGAGCGCGACGGACTCTCACCGCCAGTTCTTCGCAGCGTGAACTGGACAGCTTTATTTGACAGCCCGTCTGGGAAAGGGTTATACTGTCCCGGTTGATGGCTGGCAAGTCCTGGCCTGGAGGGATGGCCGAGAGGACGAAGGCGGTTGTCTTGAAAACAACTGTGGCAGTGATGTCACCGGGGGTTCGAATCCCTCTCCCTCCGCCTGGTTCAGCCAAGTTCCTTACATGGGGAGGTCGCATAGCCTGGTCGAGTGCGCCCGCCTGCTAAGTGGGTAGGGGCAGCAATGTCCCTCGAGGGTTCAAATCCCTCCCTCCCCGCCATATGCGCCAGTAGCTCAGTGGATTAGAGCGTCGCCCTGCGGAGGCGAAGGTCGCAGGTTCGAGTCCTGCCTGGCGCGCACAAACAGTTCGCCAGAACCTCCAATCGGGGGTTCTCTGTTTTTGGGGCTAGGTCACGTTATGGGCCCCTTCTTCCCCACCTTTATCAGCACAGGTTTCAGAAAAGAAATCGCAGAGATCAGGAGGTATTGCGCATGGACACCGTCTCACGGATGTTGCTGAAGGGATTGGGTTCCGGTGAGTCGATTTCATCACTCTGCCGTGCGCATGGCATGGCAAAAGAGGAGTTTGACCGTTTGTGGAATGACGAGATCAAGCGCCGGGCTCCTGAACCAGAAATTCGATTGCATACTGGAGTCAGTTCAGAGGCGCGCATTGAGCGAAACAGGTGGGGCGTCCCAAAGATCCTGGCAGATAGTGACGAAGACCTGTTTTTCGCGTTCGGCTTTGCAATGGCTCAAGACAGGCTCTTCCAACTCGACTATCTGCGCCGGAAGGCTCTCGGACGTCTGTCCCAAATCCTGGGCGAAGACGGGATTCAGTTGGACACGATCGCGCGTACTGTCGGTCTCAACCGAATCGCGACCGCCGAATGGAATTCGATTCCGACCGAAACGAAGACGCTGCTACAGAGGTTTAGCGAAGGTGTCAACACGCTGATCGAACAGTCCAGCCCTATTTTGCCTGTGGAGTTTGCCCTTCTTGACTATGAACCGGAACCTTGGCAGCCCGTGGATTGCCTTGCGATCGCCGCTGAGTTTCGTTACTATCTGACCGTTCGTTTTCCCGTCATCGTCGGGCCGGAACTGGCAAAACGGGCTCTGGGCGATGGGTCGCTGTACAGGGCCTTTCTGACAGGGGAAGCCGATGAGGAAAGCATAATTCCCGCCGACGCGTACACCGCCGCGACCCACGGACTATCTCCTGTCGGTGCGAGCGTGGGGGATCCGCAGGAGGGAGAAGGCAGCAATAATTGGGTAGTGGGGGGCGCCCACACCGTTTCGGGGCTGCCCATGGTGGCCAGCGACCCGCACATTGCATTTGAGGCAGTCTCCTGCTGGTACGAAGTACAGCTGAAAGGTGGTTCGTTCGATGTAGCCGGTATGGCTTACACCGGCATGCCGGCGGTCATGTTCGGGCGCAATCGCGACGTTGCCTGGGGCATCACCAACAACATCTGTTCACAACGAGACCTCTACCAGGAGCGGACCGACCCGCGGCGGCCCGGCTTTTTCCTCTTCGACGACGCATGGGAGCCGGAGCGGACGGTCGTTGAGGACATTCGTGTGCGGGGTGCCGACCCGATTCACAAGACGGTCCGTTACTCTCGAAACGGCCCGATCGTGGACGAGATTCTGCCTACAGAGGCAGCAGGAACGGGTCCTGTTTCCTTGCGCTGGCTGGGCCATACCAACTGCGGCTGGCTAACTTCGCTGTTGGGGATGGACCGTGCGGGCTGTGTCGCTGAACTGCGAGAAGCGACCCGCGGCTGGATGGTGCCAACCTGGAGCCTGGTAATTGCTGACAGAGACGGACATTTCGGTTACCAGGCCGTCGGCGGCATCCCGGTGCGGGGGAGTGAGGAACGGGGTTTCCGGCCCGGGTGGGATCCTGCACATCAGTGGCAAGGTCTGATTCCGTTTGAGCATATGCCCCGTCTCGAGGACCCGGACAGGGGTTGGATTACCACCGCGAACAACCGAGTCGCCCCAGATGACTTTCCCTATCCGCTGTCGGGAACATGGGCAAGCGGCCACCGGGCACGCCGAATACGCCAGATGATAGAAGAGCGCGACGGCTTCTCCAAAGAGACCTTCGCGGAGATGCAGCAGGACACACGAACGCTGCGCGCAGACGAGGCTCTTCCGGGACTCTTGCCAGTTCTTTTGGGCAGTGGGGATGAACGCGTCCTGGAAGCCGCCCGCTATCTGCAGGCATGGGACCACAATATGGCACCCGACTCTGTGGCGGCTTCGATCTTCGAGGTCTTTTTCGACATGTGGTGCCAAAGAGTTACTGCTGAGAGGTTTGAGGGAGAGCTCGCCGCAACATTGGCAGGTTCATGTGGGGGCCTGGCCGCAACGTTGATTCACGAAGACAGGGAAGGCTGGTTTGAAGGTTCAGACCGGGAAGCAGCGATAGTCGACGCGCTGCGAGCTGCCCTGTCAGAGATCGAGGATAGACTTGGGGTCGACATGTCAAAGTGGGCGTGGGGAATTCTTCATAGGGTCCAGCTCCGCCATGTCCTCTCAGGACGCGGCGACCTGGGTGTGCTGCTCGATCGCGGCGGACTGCCTGTGGGCGGAAATGGGGTAACAGTCTGCAACACGGGGTTCGATCCAAACTGGGCGGCCCCAATGGGGGCCAATTACAGGCTAATCAGCGACTTGGGCGAGGACGGAATGTGGGCCGTGGAGTCGCAGGGACAGTCAGGGCACCCTGGATCGGACCATTACTGTGACCAGCTTGTGGAGTGGCTGGAAGGCAGATACCATTTTCTCGGATTCGAGAATGACCGCTCCCAAGAAGAAATTGAATCGATAGCTGAGCTACTCCCGGAGGCTCGACAAGGCATCTAGGACAATGCCAATAGGGGCTAGGAATCTTTTGAGGCCTGAATGTGCTGGTGAATCTGGTCGCTGAAGCGGTACTCGCTGTTGTCCTCGGGATCGTAGCCGATGACATTGCGGGCGTTTACAATGCTCCAGAAAGCCTGTGAATTTCCGCTGATGCCGTAGAACACCTGAAATGGCACGCCCTGCTCATCATCGATATCTTCGGTCTCGATGCTCTTGATGAACAGCTGTTGCAGGTCGCGCTGGCTGATGTAGACGGCCAGGCCGCGTACCATCCGGCGCAAGTCTCCAGGTTCAGTTCTTTCCAGGTCATCCTCCCTCGGTCCACCGATGCGGACCTGTACGTTTTCCAAGGGCTGGAGAGAGTTGTCTTCTGCTTGGAGGCCGCGGTATTGCATCCTCCCAACCGCGTAGACGAAACCGAGGTGTTCATAGGCCTCCTTCGCCCACCCGTAGTAGTTGTCGGAAAACGGTCTCATCTCCGGTGTGACAATATCCCACTTTTTGTCCAGAATCAGAGGCTCATAGTAGTCTGCAGCGTGGTTGGAGCTGGCGACGACCACGCGCCGAACTCCCTCCTCTTGCGCGGTGTGATAGACGTGAAAGGCCATCTCCACGTTTGCCAACTCGGCATAAAAGTCCTGGACCGGATCCGACTTGTCTTCGGCACGGGTGAAGCCCAGGTGGACTATGGCGTCTGCGCCGCGAAAGTGATGGCGATAGGCGTCCCGATCGCGTTGGGTCAGGTCGGCGATCTCAACGCCTTCTACTTCGTTACCGTCGCGGTCGGTAGTACGTACGTCCAACAGGGCCAGGTCATATCGCTCGCGGAAGTCGGGCAGAAGCAGGCTTGCGATATATCCGGATGCACCCGTGATAACAACCTTTCTTTTCTCGCTCATTCTTTGCTCCACAGCCGTTCGATGGTTTCTCGATGTTCTGCGTAGTGTCCATAGGTGTTGCCGGCAATTAGCCACAGTATCGGCGTATACCCGTCCGGGCGCTGGTCCTGGGGTTGGAAATCGTCGAAGGGCCGCAGAAGATCGTCATCGGAAAGATCGGCGACGGCGGCGAGAGCGTCTATGTGAGCGGCATGTAGTTCTGCCAGAACTTCGTCGAGCGGCAAGTCCCGGTTGCGCTCATAGATGAGCTGGTTCATGCGTTCGATTCCAAAGGTATTGGGTGCCGCGTTTTCGGGCAGGCCCATAGGCGGATACCGTCGTTGCTTCCTCACTAAAGCAGCCAATCCCCTCGCCCAGGCTGCCAGGTGTGAGAGTTCATCCTTGGTCGACCAGCCTTCCTCGCGGGCGGTAGTCATCTGTTCCTCAGTCAGTCCGGACAAGACTTTCTGCAAGGCGTTCCACTCTACTTCAATGATTTCGAGTACATCCTGCACTGTAGAGGGAGGGGAAGTGGGCTTATCCGTCATTCAATGAACTCCTGATTGGTGCGATTCCCGACAGGACGAGAGTCTATTCCGTTCAGCGTGCCCTAAAGCCAACACAGGGCAACTCGTATGTGCGGCGAGGCTCACCCTACCCTGAATTGCTTTCTTCCGCCGGAGTCGGCGTGGGCAAGGGCTGCGGTTGGGGCGTGGGTTCCGGTGCAACGCCGCTCAATTCCATCATGCGTTCCAGCACCTTTTCCAGCTCCGCAAGTTCAGCTCCGTAAGTTGCCCAGTCTCCCGATTGCAAAGCGTTCTGGGCCCGGCTGTAGCGTTCATTAGCCTGCAGAATCAGTTCTTCAAGAGTGGATGTTGTCAGGTCGATGTCTACAGATACCTGGTCCGCAGCAGGTAGTGCGACGGGCAGCACAGCGTCGCCTGAAGTCGCCAATTCAGCCAGTTTAGTGTCGGTGAGGATACTCTGGCCGAACAGTTCCGCAAGGGCCAAGCCAAGGTTTTCGGCCATAATCACGCGTTCTGAGGTGGCGAGAATGACCCGCTTCAGCTCAGGAATCTTTCCGGTGGCAGCCTGCAGATAGAGGGGTTCGACATAGAGTAGACTTTCACCAATTGGAATCACCAGCAAGTTGCCGCGAATGACCTGACTGCCCTGCTGGTTCCAGAGACTGAGGAGAGAACTGATTGTCGGATCCTGGTCGATGCGCGCCTCGATCTGTTTTGGTCCAAAAACAAGAGAGTCTTTACCGAAGCGGTAGACCAGCATCTCTCCGTATTTCTCGGGGTCATTCTGTGCGGCCAGCCAGGAGATCATGTTCTCGCGGTTGGCGGGGGTGAAGGGCAGGATCTGGATGAAGTCCAGGTCTTCGCTGCCCGGGAGCTGCATCAATACATAATAGGGCTCCATTGGCCGGGACTGGTTGTCGAAAATCTCTTCCGGCCACGCCCAGACGTCTTCTCTGTTGTAGAAGTCGGTCGGCTCGGTCATCTGGTAAGTACGGAAGGCGCTTGCCTGAATGCTGAAGAGATCATTGGGATAGCGGATGTGTGCGTTGAGGCCCTCTGGCATCTCTTCAAATGGGGTAAAGAGCGATGGGAAGATTCGGGCATAGGCGGCTGCGATCGGTTCATCCGGCTCTACCAGATAGAAGTCCATCTCGCCTGTATAAGCGTCTATGATGATCTTGACAGGATTGCGAATGTAGTTGAATCCCGGGGGAACGGTTCTGGTCCCGAACTGGCTCGGTTCGCTGTAGGGAAAGCGACCACTGACTGTATAGGCGTCGAGGAACCAGTAAAGGTGGCCGTCTCCACCTACAACGACATACGGGTCCGAGTCAAAACGGAGGAATGGAGCCACTTCCAACGTGCGCTGCAGGATGTTTCGTCTCCAAAGGAGCTGACTCTCTGCGTTCAACTCCTGGCTGATGAACAGGTTGATGTCAGCAAACTGAATTGCAAAGGCCAGGCGAGGAAGGAATCCGCCAATCCTGATGCCGGTATCCCCCTCGAAGGTCGTAAAGACGTTGCCGCCCTCACCGCGAGGGTAGTCGAATTCCTCGGTCTCCGTCTTGACGATCACATATTCGTTCGTGCGCTCGCCAAAGTAGATCTGGGGACGAGTCACTTCAAGAATGCCTTGAACGGGGAGGTCCTGCAGGACGAAAGTCGGAAGGCCGTCCGGTGTGATTTCGGCCACAGGTGAAGCGGCTACGCCGTAGCCGTGTGTGTAAACCAGTTTGCGGTTGACCCAAGTCTGCGCGGGTTGTTCCAACTGCTCAGGAATCAGCTCCCTTGCCGACAGCATGAGTTGGCGGCGCTCACCTTCAATATCGTAGCGATCGATATCTATGTCGGTGAACTGATACTGTTGCCGCAGTGCCTGAACCTGATTATAGGTCTGGAGGAGGGGTCGGTAGTCCCACAGGCGGATATTCGTAATTGTATCAGGTTGGTCGAGCAGTTCGGCACCGGTCAACTCACTCTCTGCATCGAAATTTTCATCGACAATCCTGTCTAAACCGTAAGCGACCCGGGTGAAGTCTATGTTATGCGCTATGTATTCGCGCTCGCGGGTGAACTCGTTGGGATTGACCTGAAAACGCTGTACCAGATTGGGATAAATGTTGCCTGCCAAAGCGGAAATTGCGATCCAGCCGACCAGAACGACCACGATGGCCCGCCACGCCTGCTGTAAGAATACGTTTACGAGCAGCAGTACTGCGGCGATTATGGTGACAAATACGAGAATAGTGAAGGCAGGAAGCTGGGCATTGACGTCAGTGTAGCCTGCCCCAAAGACGGCGCCGCGTCTACTGTAAACCAGTTCCAACGCGTCCAAGCGGTACTGCCAAGCGATTAGAAGCAGGATCAAAGCACCCAGGACACTGAGGTGGGCGCGGACCGAGGCGGGCGCGCTCCATCCTCGCCAGCCTATGCCGCTGGCGAGGCCTGTTGCTATCAGAGTAATGACAAAGGTCGTCATCAGCCAGCCGCGCAGAAACTGCCAAATTGGCAAAGTGAAGAGGAAGAAACTTACATCCCGTTCAAAGATCGGGTCGGACAAGCCAAATGGCTGCTGATTGAAGTATAGGAGGAGCTCTTCCCACGCCGAGGAGGCCCCAGTGCCCATGAAGAATGCGAAAAACGCGCCTACCAGGAGGACAACCGGTGTCAAACGGACGCCTATAGCCTGAATCGCTTCAATTACCGGCGTATCGGCCAACCCCTGTGGATTCAGGCGCCGGACCAGGAGGACGTTAAATACGAATACAAGCCAGAAAGCGAGCGCGCCGGCAGCGAAAAGACCAAGAGAAGCCCCGATGCGAGTGAAAAACACCGAAGTCAGTTTGAGACTGTCATACCACAACCAGTCCGTGTAGAATCCCAGGACCGTATTGAACAGGATGAGGACCAGGAAAGGAATTAGCATCCACCACAATAGCCGGCCGCCTCCTCCTTGTCCTCCGTTGCCCCCTCCCGGGCGGGACGTGCCCGGACTACTTGGACCATTGTCATCGTGGAGCAGTTCTTCTTCTATCTGCTCCCAGTCATCTTCATCCAGGTTTTCCAAGAGTTCATGAAATGGGTTGCGTTCAGCCATTGGTGTTCCTTGTCAATTAGGAGGGGCGGTCGGCGGGGTATCTGCTGTTTGGGGCAGATGGTATGGGATTAGACCGGTACCCCGCAGGATTCAAAGCCCCTGCGCCCATGCTGGCAATTATAACAGAACTTCCGTCAATCGGCGCGTCGCACCACTTGGGGTGTGAAAGTGGCGATGGGCCGTCTCCTTCTTGGCCAGAATATGACTAGCCAGTCCTTACAGGCAACTGAAGCACCTGGAGACGTTCGGAATCGGATCCAGTGCCATGCTATACTTTGATTCCCCTCTTATTGAAATGGACTCACGTTCCAATGGCTATCGACTTTGATTTCTATCCCATAACTGAACTCCCCAGGCAGCGTGCGCTTCTGCAAGTTCTGGTTCCAGGTCTGGCTGCGTTGGAACGGACAGACGGCGTATGGCTGACCGGTTCCCTTGCTCGAGGTGATGCCGACCGCTGGAGCAGCGTCGACCTGCATCTGCTGTGGGATCCGAAAGGTCCCGAACAAGCGGCCTCCTCAGGACCTTTCCGTGAGATCTTGAAATCCATATGCGAGACACTGGGGGAGGAGAACGTATTCATTGAGCAGATTGGAGACGCTGAAGGAAGAGGCTCTATCCGAGGCATCACTACTGGCGTGCCATCGAAAATCGAGACTCCAGACAAGATCGGATCGGCCTGCCTTCCCTTTGAGCTATCCTGGGCGCCTTCGACAGATGCCAAGGACGCAGAAAGCCTTACGGGCGCCAGGCGTCTCCTGTATATTGCACAGTACCTGGACGGCGCCCAAAGCGCGGCTATGACCAACGCGCAGACGACGATCGAGATTGATGACACTGGGTTGATCGAAAGGCAGCTCGGGCGATTCTGGCTGCTGCTGGCACGGCTGCCTGCGGCGGTGAGGCGTCGGGAACAGTTGGCCGCTCACATGTTGCTGACTGAGATGCACGCTCTGCTCATTGATCTGGTCGTGGCATTGAACGGAGGCAGCCAGCTTCAGACGAGGTCCCGTATAAATCAATACTTGGGTCCGGCCCAGCGAGAGGCATTCGAAAGAAGCCTGGGATTACGACAGTCGGGCCGGCAGAAGTGGGCAGGCGGCGGGGAAAAGTATATTGGGCAAGCGGTCGCCCTGGTTGTACTGTATCGATGGTATGCGCCCCAACTTGTGGAAAAACACTCGTTGACCTATCCGCAGATGGCCGAAGATATGGTACTTGCTCTGCTGAACGCCGAACTGGAAGACTGGCCGGCAAGCATTTCAACAGGTTGACAGCCGGCGTATGACGAGTCAGAACATGTAAACGGAGGGGCGTTAGCGTCCAACCACGGAACAGGTGTAGAACCCTCATTCAACCGGCGCCAGGCTGGCCTTGGTTGACGTAGATTGGATTGCTGAATATCCACCCTCGCGGTTTGCCCCATCGTTGCTTCCATACTTCAACTCTGTAGACGCCCCCGTCCCGAACCTGATATGTCAGGGCTGCTGTGTACCCCTGCGTGACGACACGCCCGTTACGAAGAATGCGAATGTCAGCAACCGCGGGGCTCTGCACATGCAACTTCAAGGTCATCCCTTCGGTTAGGCTGACGGAGTCGCCCATCACAGCGAGTGCCTCGGTATGATCAGTCTGGGGCTCTTCTTGAGGATCGGCGACCTGTCCCGTTCCTTTTCTTTCGTCAACCGCCCAGAAGCGAAACTGTTCAGTAGACGCTACCAGGTCGTAGCCCAGCCAGCAGTGTCCTCGGCGCAGGGCCTCCAATACTAGGCTTCGGTCGTGTGCTGTGTTGGGCTCGCGATAGTCGAAGGACCCCTTGGACTGTGGACCTCGAAGAGGCTCTTCGGTCAAAATGTGCGTGTTAAGCGCTTTGGCGCTTTCTTCGTAGCATAGAAAGCGACGGCTTATCGGCCCGAGACGGTACTTGACGGCATGGACATCAGTTCCTCCGAGTGCAACAACCGGCCTCTTCTGTGTCAGTTCGTCCCACTTTGCCAACATATCCGGCAACGGCCCGACTGGGAAGAGCCATGGGAAGAATCCAACCAGCGCTGCCTTCAGGTAGCTGGTCGTGAAGCCGCGGAAACCGGACAGGTAGTTCCACAGCTCCACGCCGTGATAGTCGGTAACTTCCCAACTTTGCCATGGATAACACTTGGAAAAGAGTTCTGTCGCTTCTTCGATCGGATGGGCGAGGAAGGTCAGACCATTCTGTCGATTAACGGCATCAATGAGTTGCTGAGGATCCGGGGCATGGCTGCTGACATCGGCCTCCACGCCAAGGCAGAGCAAATGGTTGCCAGAAGGCTCCCGCTGCGTGTCGTGCACCTCCTGACCGACAAGAGTCAGGACGCCGCGGCGATAACCTTCCTCCTGCTCGCGAACCAGGACGTTGTGGTCGGTGACATAGACGAAGTCCAGCCCGCCCTTTACAGCCCCGTCGATGAGGTCCTCAAAAGAGCCGAATCCATCGCTGTGGGTCGTATGCATGTGTATGTTGCCGTAATACTCAAAGTGTTTTGGGGAACAGCTTGCTTGGACCATTGCGAGGTTTTCCAGTGTATTTGGGCAGAAGCGGTGCTGCAAGAATACAGTCTTCAGATGGGGCCTGAGACGTCGTGGGCGCCATGGGGTGCTACTGCTGCTCAGGGCAGCTTTGGGCGGGGTTTCTGATTCCCCTCGGGCTGCGACGTGCGCCTCGTTTCCTCCTCCGCTATCCGTTCCTCAAGAATTCTGCGAGCCGCGTAGCGCTTGCGCTCTTCCGAAAGCCAGCGTCCTGTGTTCTCCGGATCAACGACAGGACGCGCCGAAATCAGAAACACTGTGTGGCCAACCATCGAGTCATCAGGACGCAGGCGATCAGGGACCGGTTTATAGGCGCGAACGAGGACCTCTTCTACGTTGATGTCGGCGAAACCCGACCCTTCCAGTCCGTGCAGAAGGTCGCAGACCTGGTTTGTCGTTGGTACCAGGGCGACGAAAAAGCCTCCCGGTCGGAGGGCCTGACGGACCTGTTCCAAAAATATCCAGGGTGTGCGCAGGTCCAGGACCAAGGCGTCTGCGTTTCTCTGTTTGAAACCTTCCAGGATAGAGGATGAATGCAAATCCACAAACTGCAGCAGTCCCATCTTTTCCAGATTACTGCGTGCAACCTGAATATGATCCTCTCTGATTTCATAAGAGAAGACGCGTCCGGCGGGGGCAACTGCCCAAGCCAAAGCGATTGTAAGAGCTCCGCTGCCAGTGCCGGCTTCGATCACGCGGCTGCCGCCACGCAAGTTCAGTCGGCGCACGATCATGGCCGCATCTTTGGGAAAGATGATCTGGGTGTTTCTCTTTATCCGAGTCATGCGGTCGTCCAGAGAAGGTTCCAGCAGCAGCATGGCGTGGCCCAAATGACTGTATACGGTTGTGCCGTAAGGAAGGTCAATCAGATCGTCATGCTGCATCTTCCCCAAGTTGGAGTGGAATAATCGTCCGGGTTCAAGACGCAGCAGGTGGCGTTTTCCGCCTCCAGTCAGGAGAAGCACCAAGTCATCGGCAACCGCCAACGACGGCGCGGACGGTTCTCGAATTGAAGAAGAGGCCCGAGGTTCGACCTGCCGGCGGGCCGGACTTAACTCTGAACTCTCTTTTGCGGCCGATTCGGAAACCGGCGCACTGTTGTCTTCCGACATGCGGGTATCACAGTAGGTTGGAGCTACAACAAGAAATATGTGGTTCGGGAGCCAAACGGACGAGGCTCCCGAGGAGAGTCTCCAGGAGTCCTCCCAGCTGATTATAGTCACTGATGAGTAAGATCGACAAGGGCAGGTGCCAAGCGTTTCAATTGAATAAAGTGTGAGTCCGGTCATCGGGCGGGAGGGCAGACATTCAGGGCGTTTTTCTGCTTGGTGTACACCGCGCGTTGCATATCAGCCGTTATAGTTTCGGAGTGCTTTCGGAAGTATTTCGGGGGAGGGCCCTCTCGAAATGAAATTGACACGCACTTTAAGGGGATGTAGAATACACAACGGCCTAAAGGTTCGCTGTTCGGGTCCCGGCGGAACGCGGTTAAGGAAAGTTGGCTACTTGTCTCGCATGGGATTGACCAGTCTGGACAGCGGTCTCCAGGCCGGGGCCAGTTAATCTTAAACAATCTTAGATCGGCCCACAGGACTTAGGATTGGATAGTGGAGCCCTGAAAGGCTGACAAAACGGCACCCTAATCATGACGACAAAGAGAAGTACACCTAATTATCGGATTCTCAATTGTCGAGATCTACTCTAATTGCCAGGAGGCCTCGAATGCAGAAACGCGTCACGTTTTGGGCTGTGCTCTCTCTAGTCGTCGCGTTCGTTTTTTCAGGATGCACGGCCAGAATCGACGGGGGTTCCATGGTCGAGAGAGGGCCGGACGAATTCTACATCGACCTGCCGCCGCTTGTAATCGATTACTCCCCTGCTGGGACAGCCACCATCGGCGAATTGTCGCACATGGTTGTGGGCAATGTAGAGCAGCCACCTGGGATGATTTACGTGCCTGATCCAGGCGTCAGGCTGGGGCTTGCGACGATACTATACGGGCTATCGCTGCCTTCGATCTGGGTACAGCATTTTACTGCTTCCAATCTCCAGCATTTACGCGTAGCAAACGGGGACGAAGGAATCCTGCTTTTCGCCAACGGGCAGCGGATTCCCTCGCTGGTTTGGGAAGAAGAATCGTTGGCCGCAACGGGCGAGGCAGTGTCCGCGCTGGGCCTAGGTGTCCCCGCACTGAATAAAGTGCTGCCTCTGGTTCGGAACTTCAACCTTGGGGTCGTGCTCAGATTTCCTGTTCAGGAAGGGGTCGAGCTGATTCCCCTTAGCGGTGTCGGAGAGAGTGAAGAAGTCACAATGGCGCGAATGTTGCAGGCGCAAGTCCTGGAGACATTTGGTGGAGCCCTGCCTACAATCGATATTCCAATTCTATACCACGCCGATGGCAGTTGGACTTTGGGCGAACTGTCCGATGTGGATTGGACAGTTTTGACGAGTACGCCATTCTACGCGCTGCGCCTGCCGCCTGAATTAATCAGCGGCCTGACGAGTTCCGGCATATATACTGTGACTTTGACAACCGACCCTGACGGCATTCACATCTCCTTGAACGGCATTGGTCTCCCTTACCTTTCGTGGGGAAGTGGAGAAGTGCAGAATGTGCTTGCCCTTTCCAAGCAGTTGGGCGTCTTCGACAGTGTATCGGCCTTGGTTCCCGGTGCGGACATGGAATCGGTACTATCCCTCGTGGAGAATCTACTTCCGATTATCCAGGCGACCAACGCCAACATTACGATTTATTTGCCGGGTTCAGAGATGGGCAACTGAGCCTGGCTGATGGTCTGGACCCAGTGGGGCAGGTGAAAAAAGTAGAGTTGCCACTTTCCATATAGAGCAGGTGTAGAGTTCCTACACCTGCTCTTTTCCTATTCCGGGCAGGAGGAGAAGGCTTCTCTAGATGGAGGGCAGTCAGTCGGACCTGAAAGATTCCGATTGCGGGCTAAACAAGCGTCAGAGTGTTTCAGTTACCTTCTGGAGGCCTCGGGGTCTGTCCGGGTCGAAGTCACGAGCGGCTGCCAGGAAGAGGGCGAACAGCTGACCAGGAACGATTGCGAATAAGGGTGACAGCCATTCGGGAACGGAAGGAAATGGAAACTGGGTTCGCCCCAAATCCAGGAGGGAACGGTCGTTGCTCACGCAGAGCAGTTCGGCACCCATTTTGCGCAGCTGCCGGACAAATGGCTCCAGTTCCGGCATCAGGACGCCGGTTGGCGCTACCACAATGACCGGAAAAGCCGGTTCGATCAGGCTCACTGGACCATGCAGAAAGTCTGCGCTGCTGTAGGGTTCGGCAAGTGTATAGGTTAGTTCCTTAACCTTCAGCGCAATTTCAAAGGCAGTCGAGTAGTTGAATCCTCGACCTACTACAACGCAGTTGCGTACGTAGCGGTAGCGTTCTGCCAGTCTTTCTATTTCACTGTTCATAGAAAGCGTCTGCCTCATCAGGTCGGGCGCCTTCTCCAGCATGGTGATTCCATCAGAGTCGTCAGCCAGGTGCGCCGAGAGAAGGCCGACGGCATAGAGTTGAGCCGTGTATGTCTTGGTTGCCGCGATGGACCGTTCCTCGCCGGCACCCAGACCCACTACGTGATCGGCCTGTTCTGCCAGAGGAGAGTCAACAGAATTGGTGATAGCGCCGGTCGCGCAGCCCTGCCGTCTCGCCTCTGTGAGTACACTTACGATGTCTGGGCTCTGTCCGCTCTGGCTTATTCCGAGGACAAGGGTGTCCGGGGCGAAGAGCGGAGGTTTCTGATAGAGAGTGAAAAGGCTTGGTGTGGTCAGCAACACGGGAAGCCGGTTTTTAGCGCCAAGTAAATACTGTGCGTAACGGGCGGCATTGTCGCTCGTTCCTCTGGCTGCGACGACGACCTGCCTAATGCCGGCGTCCCGCATATGGGCCGCGAGCTTCTTCACGGGGCCCTGCTCAGTCTGCGCGAACCGCCCGATAACATCCGGCTGCTGGTGGATCTCCTGGTAGAGTAACGTATCTGACCCCATCGTGCCTCCTTTCACGCCGTGTGATGTGCAATTTGGCTAGAGTATAACACTTTCAGTTAAGATCATACTGCCAGCAAACTGATTCAAATGAGGGCCTATTCCAATGTACGAACTTCCTGACGATGTCAAAATGTTGCAGGAACTGGCGATGGACTTTACTCGAAGAGAGATCATTCCGCGCGCCGAGTACTACGATCAGAACGATGAATGGCCGTGGGATGTATTTCAGAAGGCGCGAGAAGTTGGGCTTGTCAATCTGAATATCCCGGAGGAATTCGGAGGTATGGGCGCGACCGCCCTCGAGGAGTGCGTGATTGCAGAGTCGATGGCCTACGGGTGTTCCGGTATCCAAACAGCTCTGATGTTGAATCAGCTGGCTACTCTGCCCCTGCTTATCGCAGGTAACGATGAACAGAAAGGCCGCTACCTTCCCTGGATAGCTGATGAAGGCAAGATTGCAGCGTACTGCATGACGGAGCCAGATGCAGGGTCGGACGTCGCCGGCATCAAGTCCACCGCTCTGCGGCGTAAAGATACCTATATCCTGAATGGATCAAAGTCGTGGATCACTGACGGCCCGGTCGCCAGCTTCTTCGCGGTATTCGCAAAGACAGACCCGGATGCTGGTCACAACGGAATCAGCTGCTTCGTGGTCGAGAGGGACTGGCCCGGAGTGAGCACAAGCAAACCGCTGGCCAAAATGGGCCAGCACGCCGCGCAGGCCTGCCAGGTGTTTTTCGAAAACGTTGAGGTTCCGGCATGTAACCGACTGGGAGAAGAGGGGGAAGGATTTAGAATCGCGATGGCGGCGTTCGACAAGAGCAGACCCGGTGTGGCAACAGCCGCGATTGGCGTTGCGCGGCGGGCGCTGGACGAAGCCGTTGCCTATGCAGGTGAGCGCACTGCCTTTGGCCAGCCGATCTCCCAATTCCAGGGTGTAGGCTTTATGCTGGCGGATATGGCAATCAGGGTGGAGGCTGGAAGGCATCTGGCATATAAGGCGGCTTGGGACGTTGACCAAGAGAATCGCAATACGATGTCTGCTGCCATGGCAAAGGCGTATTGCGCGGAGGCGGCCATGAAAAATGCAACGGACGCGGTCCAGGTTTTCGGTGGAAACGGTTACAGCAAAGAGTTCCCCGTTGAGAAGCTGATGCGCGACGCCAAGATCTACCAGATTTACGAGGGGACGACCCAGATTCAACAGATGATCATCATGCGGGAACTTTACCGGTAGGGCGGGGCAGCAGTCTTCGAAAGGGGTGCGGCCGGGCATTCAAATTCTCAGTCGTCCTCCAGGGGTTTCCGGTGGCCGGCGAGTCCTTCGAAATGTCAGCAAAATCAGTGCGCCGCCATTTGCCCTTCAGTATCGAGGGTGCAGTCCATTTTTGGGGTGAGAGTGGGCAGGCACAAGGCCTGCCCCTACCGTGGTCACGGAGGACGGTTTCGCGGCATGACGTGGGAGGGCGACAGGTGGCATAGACAGTACGCCGGCGACGCGGCGCCAAGGTGGCATGGTGTAAGGGGGGCGTTGCGGGGGGAATCCCCCCGCACAAGGGAGGGCCGAAGGCCCGACCGCACAACTGCAGTGGTCAGTGATCAGTGGTCAGAGCGAACAGTAATTGCCCTGTTCGGGGACGCGAACTGGCTTTGGGTTGGTCGTTACCAGAGGTGTACGAAAGTCCACCCCTATTTTGGACGGCACCCTCAGCATCGATTTTCATTGACAATTGCATGCAAAAAAGATAAAATGTCCTGCGGTTGCAAGCCCGCGCCTTATCGACGAGAAACTACCTGGCGGCGGGCCCAATTCAATTTGGGGCGGCCACTAACGTTCCAGCTACTAATGACATATCCAACGGCTTGTAAGAGGTCTTAGCAGATAGGCGTGAGGAGGATTCATGTCCGAGTTTTCGACTGACAAGATTCGTAATATCACTATTCTTGGACACGGCAGTTCCGGGAAGACTTCCCTCGTTGAAGCACTTCTGTTCAACGGCGGCGGGACAAGCCGTGTGGGGCGTGTCGAGGATGGGTCCACGGTCTCAGACTGGGACGACGAAGAGCAGCGGCGCGGCATTTCGATAAATCTCTCCGTAGTTCCTGTGGAATTCCAGGAAACCAAGCTCAATTTGGTCGACACACCTGGCTACCTGGATTTCGTTGGCGAAGTGATCAGCGGGCTTTCGGTTTCGGAGGCCGGGCTGGTGCTTCTCGACTCGGTGGCGGGTGTTGAAGTCGGGACGGAGTTAGCGTGGGAACAGTTGGAGGCGGTCGAAAAGCCCCGCCTGATATTTGTCAACAAAATGGACCGGGAGAACGCCAACTTCGCGAATGCCCTCGCAAGCGCTACTGAGGTATTCTCCGGAACGATTCTACCATTTCAACTTCCAATCGGCTCTGGCGAAGATTTCGCAGGCGTCGTCAATCTGGTCGATATGAAGGCCTATATGGGATCTGAAGCGACGGTCGCTGACGTTCCTGCCGATATGGAGGACGAGGTGGCCGAGGCCAGGCAGAACCTTGTCGACGCTGCGGCCGAGACAGACGACGAACTGATAATGAAGTATCTCGAGGGCGAAGAGTTGACGGAGGAAGAGGTACGACAGGGCCTGCGGCAGGGCGTGCAGGAAGGCCAGATTGTGCCCGTCTTTTGTGGTAGCGCCATTCAGAATATCGGCTTGTTCAGCCTGGCGCGGGCATTGACAAGCTACGTGCCCTCGCCGGTAGACGTAGCCAGCTCGGTTCCAAACGGCGGCGACGATCTTCAGGAACTCTCAGCCGATGCGGACGGCCCCGTTGTCGCCTTTGTATTCAAGACGATCGTTGACCGCTATGTAGGGCGTATGAGCTACGTTCGTGTACTTTCGGGCACACTTTCGGTCGACAGAGGGGCAACCATTCAGCGCACAGCCGAGAATGTGAAACTGCAAAATATGTTTCACGTCAGCGGAAAAGAGTTGGATGCTGCTACCTCGCTTCAGGCTGGGGACATTGGCGTACTGACAAAGATGGACGGGCTCAAAACATCCGATTCCCTCAGTGAGCAGCAGCTCACAGTTCCAGCGCCGGAGTATCCAAGACCGCTCTATTCAGTGGCGGTGATGCCGGCGACCAAGGCGGACAGCGCCAAAATGGGGCAAGGGTTGCAGGCTTTAGCGGAGGAGAACCCGACTCTTCAGGTTGAGTACGTCCAGGCTACTAAGCAGAACATATTACAGGGCATGGGCGACACACACATCGATGTCGCGATCAGAAGTCTCGATAGCAAGTTTGGCGTTAAGGTCGAGACTGCCATGCCTAGGGTGCCTTACCAGGAGACGGTAACCCGTAGTGCCAGCGCACACTATCGACACAAGAAGCAGACTGGCGGCGCAGGCCAGTTCGCCGACGTCGAGCTGCGAGTTGAGCCACTGGATCGAGGCGACGGGTTTGCCTACGATAGCGAGGTCTTTGGGGGTTCGATCCCCAGCGTATTCATTCCTTCTATTGAGAAAGGAATCCGGCAGATTCTCGATCAGGGCGTGATTGCGGGCTATCCGATAGTTGATGTCAAGGCAATCGTTTTCGACGGAAAGCATCATCCGGTCGACTCTAAAGATATCGCCTTCCAGACCGCTGGCCGCGAGGTATTCAAGATTGCCATGCAGGAGGCACGTCCGGTCCTGTTGGAACCAATCTACACGATGCGGGTGACCGTGCCGGATGAGTTCATGGGCGATGTGATGGGCGATCTGAACAACCGCCGCGGCCGCGTCTTGGGGATGGAGAACCGAAACAACCGCGCCATCATTAACGCTGAGATCCCACTTGCCGAGATTCTGCGCTACGGTACGGATCTGCGTTCCATGACGCAGGGTCGCGGTATCTACACGATTGAGTTCGGGCGATACGAACCCGTGCCCAGCCACTTGGCCGATCAGGTCATAACTCAGAGTAGAGAGGAGGAGGCTGAGCAGGAGTAGGCGCCAAGAATGCACGACGTAACACTTGGAAGACTGACAAAGACGAATGTCAGGAAGAAATGGCCCAACGAAGCGGGGAATTTCACGCCATGGCTTGCGACAAACCTGGATCAGCTTTCGTGCCTGCTAGGTATCGATTTGCAATTCGTAGCCAGGGAGAAGAGTGCTGGACCATATCGAGCTGACATTTTGGCACGAAGATCCTGGGGAAATGGGCTCGTGATCATTGAGAACCAGCTTGAGAAAGCGGATTTGAGGCACTTGGGTCAACTGGTCGCCTACGCCGCAAGTCTGAAGGCACAGGATGGAGTGTGGATCGCGACCAAGTTTAATGGAGCCCTCCGGTCCGCCATAGGGATGTTGAATAGCCAGTGGCCTGAATCCGCTGGCTTCTTTTCGGTCAAGCTGAGTTTATTTGAGAGTGAAGACGGACACTTTCAACCGATTCTAGACGTGGTCAAGCATCCCAAATGGTGGAGGGATCCGCTTGCCGTCAAATTCTGGACTTATTTTGACGCTCGGCGACCAAAAGGGTCTGATACAACTATCGATGGAAGCTCAAGCAAGCGAAGGCGTCGATTCTTTGTCGAGGGGGCCGATCTCATAGTCACACAGTTCTTCCGAGCCGATTGCGTCAGAGTATATATCACAGGCAACAAGGGAGAACTTGATTGCAATGTTTTCGAGCGTATCAAACCCTACAGAAGTTCACTCCTAGAGGAACTTGATGGATCTGAACTACTTGCTGGCCGAAACCCTCGATTTACTACTGAATTCCAAGTGAATTCACACAGTGAGGAGAATTGGGACAAGATGGTAGATTGGCTGGACAGTCAGCGTATTACTTATGAGAGGGTGCTTCGCAGCACCTTAGTCGCGAGAAACTGAAGTCTAAGCCGTGGACTCACTAGTTCACCACGAAGGGCAAACCTAACTGCCCAAAAACCTGCAAAGGCTGCAGATTGAGTTTGAGTGCAGTTCCAGGTAAATGCTACCATCTGAACGACCAAGAATGCCGGCGGAGACCGTCGGCGTTTTTGCGTGATGCTTCGAAGCCGCCCCTAAGTGTCGTTCAAGAAAGACAAAGAGAATGTCCTACAAGTCTCCGGGCTAGGATAAAGTCAACTGTGAGCTTTCAAAGAGCAGAAGCATCAAATCAACTAACGGAATCCATGTCGCGGAGCGTCTCTAGTGCTTGACTCTCTTCTTATCGTAGGTCTCCAGTTCCTCTACGCGGTAGGGGCCACCGGCCTTGCGGCATATGGGCTGCAGGCTCTCATCCTTACCTTGCTGAAACTTCGCGAGGAAAAGCTGAATCGCAGCGCTGTGCGACATTCAGCCTTCACGTCCCTGGCAACGCCTGGGCAGGACGACCCGGACTGGCCTGCAGTCACAGTCCAGCTACCCGTCTTCAATGAACTTCACGTAGTCAGACGCCTCATAGACGCCTGCGCCAAGCTGGACTATCCCTCGGATCGTCTTCAAATACAGGTACTGGACGATTCCACTGATAGCACAACGTCGATTGCCGAGAATAGGGCTCAGTTCTGGCGCCGCCGCGGCATCGACGTTCAGGTACGGCGCCGTCGCGACCGGTCAGGCTTCAAAGCTGGTGCTCTAAAGGATGGACTGTCGGCAGCCTCCGGCGACTTTATCGCGGTCTTTGACGCAGATTTTGCGCCGCTCCCAGACTTTTTGCGGCGTACTGTTCCAACCTTTCTCGACAAGAACAGCGACGCCATCGGATTCGTTCAGACCCGCTGGACACACTTGAATGGCCGGTACTCCGCACTGACCCGGGCCCAGGCGCTGGCCCTTGACGGCCATTTTGTGGTCGAACAGGCCGCCAGGCATTCAGTGGGATTGCCTTTCGGATTCAACGGTTCGGCCGGCGTGTGGCGGCGGGCCTGCATCGAAGATCCCGCGGTGGGCGGCTGGCAGGACGACACACTTTGCGAGGACCTGGATCTTAGCTACCGGGCCCAGTTGGCCGGATGGCAGGGCGGCTACTTGGGCGAGGTGGAAGCGCCCGCCGAGCTCCCTCCCCAGCTCCTGGCTTTCAAAAGGCAGCAGTTTCGATGGGCAAAGGGCAGCGTCGCCACGCTTCGCAAGCTCTACCATGTGGTCTGGAAGAGTGGCTGGCCGGCATACAGGAAAGTCGCGGCCTACGCACATCTGGGTGGCTACCTGATTCACCCGCTGCTGTTGATCCTGTTAATTGCGACCCCGCTCCTGATGCTTTTCGGAAGCCAACCTTACTGGCCGCTGGCTTACCTGAGTTTGGTTTCGGTCGGGCCCCCTGCGCTGTATGCTCTGGCCCAGCGCCGCCTGCATCCCCAAAACTGGATTCGGAACTGGGCCTATCTGCCGCTGCTGATGCTTCTCGGGATGGGACTATCGCTCAGTAACTCGATTGCCGCAGTGCAGGCGCTCTTGGGACGCGGCGGGACCTTTCTGCGAACCCCTAAGTTCAAAGTCGAAGACGAATCCGACGCCTGGCATCAGAGCGGCTACGCCCTGGCGTTGGAACCGCTGGTTGCCGTCGAAAGCTTCTTGGCTCTCTATGCTGCGGTCGGATGCTTCGTATCTCTTACCCACGGCCACTGGTGGAATCTGCCTTTCCTCGCCCTTTACGCCTGTGGATATGCAGTTGTGGCGGCCCTGGGTCTCCACGAGTCGCGGCTGGCTCGTCCTTCTCAGACCTCTCGAAGCCGGCCACTGTCTCGACTGTTCCGCACCAAAAACCTTGTCAAATCATGACAGCACCTGTACAATTGAGTCGGGCGGGTGAGCGGTTCTACACTACCGCTCGGTTGCCCGCGCAAAGTCGAACCGGGCGGGACCATTCGACCAACTGCTTCCGAATCCTGGAAAAGGAAGGTAGACGTGGCACAACGCAGCTATGATGACATCACCTGGCTTGAAGATCCCAAGGACGTCATCGTCCTTGCAAATCGGACCGACAGAAACTTCATTTTGGAACTTCCTACCGGGCTTTACCGTCTTGATGCTGGACGCAGAATGCGTACGCTGCGCTCGATCCTGAATATCGGGCAGATACAGGAGTTGGTATCCGACGGCAGTCTGGAGATTGAAGAGTAACGGATATTAGAGTACGCGCCAAGCGAAGACACAGAGCCCGCGTCTTCAGTACCTCCCACAGCGGCCCTATTACTCTAACGGCTCTACCAGTCCAAGGAAAGGTGTGCGACAGTGTCAACCTACCTGCTAGTTGACGGCCATTCCCAGGCATTTCGGGCATTCTTTGGTGTCAGAGGACCATTCAGCACCTCTCGCGGCGAGCCAACGGGGGCAGTGATGGGCTTCTTCCGCAAGCTGTTCAGTGTGCTCCGAGAGTATCGGCCTGAGGGTGTTGCAGTCGCATTTGACAAAGGAAGTACGTGGCGCCACGAGGAGTTCGTCCAGTATAAGGCGACCAGGGACGCGATGCCCGATGAGATGCGTTCTCAGATGGACCGTATCGAGCAGATTCTGGATGCTCTGCGTATCCCAGCCATCACACTTGAAAATTTCGAGGCCGATGACATACTGGGCGCACTGGCCAGTCAGGCAGCCGCAGACGGACACGAAGTCCTGATCCTGTCCGGAGACCGGGACATGTTCCAGTTGGTCGACGATCGAGTTAGAGTCCTGTATACTTCCGGAGGCCCATCCCCGACCACAAAAGCGTTCGGTGTCAAGGAAATTGCCGAACGCTACGGCGGTCTGGATCCCGATCAGTTTCTGGAGATGAAGGCGCTTGTAGGTGACAATTCAGACAACATTCCCGGCGTGCCGGGCGTAGGTGAAAAGACCGCTATGCGCTTTCTGAATAAGTACGGCTCTCTTGACGAACTTTATGCGCGCATCGATGAAATCAAGGGCCCCAAGACCCAGCAGAATCTTAGAGAGGCAGAGGGAGACGTCCGTCGCAACAAGAGACTGATGACCATTGTCTGCGACCTCGACGTCGCATTCGATGCCGAGGCATTTCGTCTCCAGGAGTACGACGGCGGCGCCGTGAGGCGAATTTTTGAGGAGCTGGAATTCCGTACTCTGCAGCGCGAGTTGGACCAGTTGGGGGAGGAAGGTTTCGGAGCCGATCAGAATGGTCGCTTGGGCCAGAATGGAGGTGGGCTGCAACAGTCTGCCCTCATTCCCGGATTTGTGGCCGATTCAGTTTCGCCGGGCCTCCGTGCTACTGCAGCTACAGCGGACGAGCATGCATATCAGTGCATCCAGAGCAAGGCCGACTTGGAAAAAGTGTGCAGCGCTCTGGACCAGGCCGAGATCCTATCTTTCGACGTAGAAACCACCGGACGTGATCCGATGAGTGCGGCTCTTGTCGGATTGGGGATCGCCTGGGCGAAGGGAGAAGCCTGTTATATCCCCGTGGCCCACAAAGACGGTGAGCAGCTTCCCTGGGAAACGGTTCGCGATGCAGTACAGCCTTATTTCGCCGATCCCGATCTGCCCAAAGTGGCGCACAATGGAAAGTATGACCTGATGGTCTGCCTCCGACACGGTCTCAAAGTAAAAGGGCCGATTCACGATACGATGACGGTCGCCTGGCTGCTGGATCCAGCGAACAGGTCCCTCGGCCTCAAAAGCCAGGCTGAAGTTGAACTTGGCTGGACGATGACGGAGATATCAGAGCTTATTGGTACGGGGCGGAATCAGACCTCTATCGGTGAGGCTGATATCGCAGCCGTCACCGCCTACTGTGGTGCGGACGTTGACGCTACGATACACCTTTGGGAGGTTTTGGCTCCGCGCCTTCAGGAAGAGAGCAGCCGCACGTGGCAACTCTATGAAGAGATCGAGTTGCCTTTGCTGCCGGTGCTCGCCAGCATGGAGATGGCAGGCATTCGCCTCAACACTGCATTCCTGGGGGACCTTTCGAAGAGGTTGGCCATGCGTTTGCAGGATATCGACACGACGATGAAGGGCATCGTGGGTCATGAGTTCAACCTTCGCAGCACGCAGCAGCTCAGTACCGTGATGTTCAACGAATTGGGCTTTCCCTCGAAAGGCCTGAAGAAGACGCGGTCAGGTTTTGTCAGCACAGCCGCGGGCGAACTGGATAAACTGAAGGCGATGACTGCGGAGCTGTCTCCCGACCAAAACCTGTTTCTGGATCTCCTCTTCGAGCAGCGCATATTGGAAAAGCTGAGGGGCACCTACGTCGAGTCCTTGGGCGAGCTGGTCAATGCCGAAACCGGTCGCGTCCATACCAGTTATAATCAGACCGGTTCGTCAACCGGTCGCCTCAGCAGCCACAACCCGAACCTTCAGAACATCCCCATCCGCACTGAACAGGGGCGCGAGATCAGGATGGCCTTTGAAGCCGATGAGGGCAGCGTATTGCTGGCTGCGGACTATAGCCAAGTTGAACTCCGGATACTGGCGCACATCGCTGAGGAGGAACCCCTGTTGGAGGCCTTTCGTCAGGGTCAGGACATTCACGCCGTGACCGCATCGCGACTTTTCGGGGTTGCGCTGGACGAAGTGACTTACGACCAGCGCGGACTGGGCAAGACGATCAACTTCGCCACGATTTACGGCGTCAGCGCATTCGGTCTCAGCAGCCGTACCAATATGGCGCCCGCAGAAGCTCAGGAGTTCCTCGACCAGTATTTCGCTACCTATCCAAAGGTGCGGAAATACATAGACGATACAATTCGTACCGCCACCGAAGAAGGGTATGTAGAGACGCTCTCTGGCCGAAGGCGCAGATTCGATGAACTTCAGGGGAATCTAGCATTCAACCAGCGGCAAGCGCTCGAACGCCAGGCGATAAATGCACCGATTCAAGGGACTGCCGCAGACATTACGAAACTGGCCATGAGCCACCTTCGCAAGCGCTTGCAGAGCGAGGGCCTGAAGGCGAAAATGCTACTGCAGGTTCACGACGAACTGGTGCTGGAAGTGCCTCACGCGGAACTGGAACAGGCTGCACAGCTTGTACGCGACGTTATGGAATCGGCCCTGGAGTTAAACGTTCCTCTACAGGTTGATATTGAAGCGGGACCGAACTGGTACGAGATGGAGGAACTCCCGCTGCTCCAGGCGGTGCCGCAGTGATCCGGCCCCAAGCGACAAAGCAAGGAATTGGTTCGGGGCAAACTCCCTGGCCTAAGCCCGACCTTCCAGGAAGTAGAGAATGATTCGAGACCAGATTCAGCAGATTGTCACGGAAGCAGTTGTCGCGGCGCAAGCTGACGGCAATTTGCCGCCAATCGACCTCCCCCCAGCAGCGATTGAGCGCCCCAATCAACCTGATCACGGCGACTACAGCTCTAACATTGCCCTGCTTGCTGCCTCCGCCGTAAGAAAAGCAACGGGAGAGAAGACCAATCCGCGCGCGCTCGCACAGGCCATCGTCGACAACATACCGACAGGCGAACTCATAGGCGACGTTGAACTGGCCGGGCCAGGGTTCATCAATTTCCGCCTCAATGAAAGCTGGCTTCAACAGAGCGTGTTGTCGATTATCGAACATGGGGAGGCCTTCGGGGCCAGCGACCGGGGCGCCGGCCAGCGTTGGCAGGTGGAGTATGTCAGTGCCAACCCAACAGGCCCGCTCCACTACGGAGGCGGCCGCAACGCCGTGCTGGGCGATGCCCTCGCGAACATTCTCGAAGCGGCCGGTTACGACGTACAACGTGAATTCTACGTTAATGACAGCGGGACGCAGTTTCACCTATTCATTGAGAGCCTCTACGTCTGTTATATTCAGCTCTGCGAGAAGATGGACGGACTGCCAGAACGCAATCTGGAAGTGCCTGAAGGTGGTTACCAAGGGGCTTACCTTCACGACTATGCCAAATTGGTCAGAAAGCAGGAAGGAGATCGCCTCGCCCACTTAGATCCGGGTGACGCAAAGGCCGCCTTGCGTGACGTCGGACGTGAGATCGTACTGCGGGACATCGGAGATGAATTGGCGTCGATGGGTGTTGCCTATGACCGCTGGTTCAGCGAAAAGAGCCTGTATGACGAAGGCCTGGTCGACAAACTGCTGGAAAAGCTTTCCGACAAGGGCGAGGTTGTCAGGCGAGACGGCGCGCTTTGGTTTCTAGCCAGCAGCTATCCAGGCAACGAGAAGGATGAAGTGGTGGTGCGGTCCAATGGAGCGCCGACTTACTTCGCCAGCGATATTGCCTATCACTATGACAAGTTTGTTCGCCGGAAGTTCGACCGTGTGATCAATGTCTGGGCCGTGGATCACCAAGGGCACATTCCTCGTATGGGTGCGGTCATGCGGGCCCTGGATCTGGACCCGGAACGGCTGAAGATCCTTCTGTACAATCTGGTCAAGTTGATCCGAGACGGTCAGGAAGTGAAAATGAGCAAGCGCTCAGGCGATATTCTGACCGTGGGCGAGGTTGTAGAAGAAGTGGGGCCGGATGCAGTCAGATTCATGTTGCTCACAACCAGCCCGGAAAGCAGCATTGATTTCGATATGAGCCTGGCCGTTCAACGCAAAAACGAGAACCGTGTCTATTATGTGCAGTACGGGCACGCCCGCATTTGTTCTCTCCTGCAGAGGGCTGCGCAGAGCGGTCATGAGCGGCCCGAGTGGGTTCCCGACGACGCAGTTGAGATCGTGGCTCTCCTGAACGACCCGGCCGAGCTGGCTCTAATTCGACGCATGCTGGAAATGGAAGAACAGATCGATCTGGCAGTCGACCGGCTGTCGCCGCACAATCTCACCTACTATGCCGAAGACCTGACGAAATCTTTCAGCGTTTTCTACGAGAACTGTCAGGTCCTGCATTCTGACGTGCCCTTGGAACTGGCGCGGGCGAGGCTGTTGCTGATTCTGGCTGCGAAGACTGCTCTGTCCAGGGTACTGAACCTCATGGGCATGAGCGCGCCAGAGGAGATGTAAGCATCGCATACTGCGAACGGCGTTTGCCCCGCTGGTCTACTCGTACCGCCTGACAGAGAGTGAACTGCTTATTCCTTCTGTTAGCCGGGCGACCAACGACGAAGGTCTGCCTTCCCGCACAGAGAAAGTCGAAATGTCCGATTGTCTAAAAGTATTAGTGAGCGACAAGCTTTCAGAGAGGGGTCTGCAACCCCTCTTTGCCGCCGACCACATATCGGTTGACGTATGCACGGGGCTGTCGCCTGAGGAACTGGTCTCCCGGATTCCCGAATATCACGCGCTTCTTGTTCGCAGCAACACTCAGGTCACCCCTGACCTCATAGATGCCGGAAGGCGGCTGCAGGCGATCGGGCGGGCTGGGACCGGCGTGGATAACATCGATGTCGAGGCCGCGACCCGGGCCGGCGTGACAGTCGTTAACACGCCGACCGGCAATACGGTAGCTGCGGCTGAACATACGATAGCCATGTTGATGGCGTTGGCCCGAAATATACCGCAGGCCGATCGTAACGTGCGTGCGAATCTGTGGGACCGAAACGCATTCGTCGGTACCGAGGTGAGGGGCAAAGCACTTGGTATCGTTGGGCTTGGTCGAATTGCCCAGGAAGTTGTGCAGTTCGCACTCTCGCTGGGCATGAGGGTTTACGCCTACGATCCGTACGTCAGTCAGGAATACGCCTCTCAGAGGCACGTAACGCTCATTTCTCTTGATGAGATGCTGCCGCTTGTGGACTTTCTCACGGTACACGTGCCCCTTACCGATGCTACGCGTAACCTTCTTGACGCGAACAGGCTGAAGCAGCTTAAAGAAGGGGCACGCGTTCTGAATGTCGCTCGCGGCGGAGTCATTGACGAAGAGGCGCTCGCCGCTGCCGTTGCCTGCGGTCACCTCGGAGGCGCGGCACTGGACGTATTTGAGACGGAACCCCTGCCACAAGACAGTCCTCTGAGAAACAACGAAAGAATCATTCTCACGCCCCATCTGGGCGCAAGTACTGTCGAAGCGATGGACCGAGTGGCGGAGGATGTCGCCGTTCAAGTGCTGGACATATTGCAGGGGAGGCCAGCCCTCCACGCAGTCAATGCCCCCATTCTGCCTCCCACCGCACTGAACACAATCATCCCATACATCGAACTTGCGGAACGAATGGGTCGATTTCTCCGTCAAATGGATGAAGAGGGAATCAGGAGGCTGGAGATAACGGGTCACGGCCCCGTAACCGCCTTCGACATGGCCTATATCGTGGCATCCGCGATTCGCGGTGTCCTGTCCGGTATCGTAGAGGAACGGGTAAACCTGATAAACGCAGAACTGATGGCCCGCAGTCGGGGCATCGAGATCGTTGAGCGCAAAATGCCGAAACACGAGCGCTATGAGAGTATGATTACGCTGCGACTTACCAGTGCCAGCGGGACAAATACGGTGCTGGGAACAGTTCTTTTGGACGAACTGAAGATTGTCGCCGTTAACGATTTGTGGGTGGAGTTTCCGGCCGCGGGGAATCTTCTACTGGCATCGCATACGGATCGACCTGGAATGATCGGTAAAGTAGGTACACTTCTGGGCCGTTCCGACGTGAATATCAGCTTCATGCACGTGGGGCGTCGAGCACCGCGCGGAGAGTCGATCATGGTGTTGGGCACTGACGAGCAGACGCCGGCAAATGTTCTGAAGAAACTAGCTAACATTCAGGACATTCGCTGGCTGAAGGCTGTCGAGTTACGCGAATCGTAATGAGCAGAGACTCAAACTCGGAGAGTCGTTTCGGAATTCAGACAGGGCACCATCGTAAAGAGCGGAGCATCAACTCCTCCGGTCGCTGCCCTGGAACGGTTTCCTACAATGTGGTTTGGAACGCAACAACTGCCGGAGCGCCAGCGGCTGGCAAGCGCCAACGAACGAGGCCCGCGCCAAGCCTTCCCCTGGGCCTGCTAGTGATGGCACTTCTTTGGGTGGGTCCCATCCTTGCCTGCGGCAGTTTTCAGCCTCGCCCTACTCCCACCAGGGAACTTCCGGTGGCAGCGCCTGACGCCGAAACCCCCGTACCGGATCAACCAACTCCCACAGCTCCGCCCCCGACAGCGCCAAGTCCTACCGAAACAGCAGTTCCGTCTCCGACACCTACAATAGTCGTTCGGAATCCATTGACCATCGGCGAACCGGCGCGAATCACCGTTGTCGGAGGGCTCAACGTACGGGACCAGCCAACAGTCAGAACTCCCGCCGTAACACTTCTCGCTCAGGGCAAGCGCATTACAGTTCTGGAAGGTCCGGTAAGTTCAGATGGCTACATCTGGTGGAAGGTCGACGACAATCAGGGCACCGTCGGATGGGTGGCGGGAGGTCAGGGTCTGGAGGACTGGATCTCGCCTCAAGTGGGTGAAGCCCGTCCTGTCAACCGGTCGCCTGTTGTCGGCGATCGGGTAATCGTAACACTTAACGGTGAACTGACGGTGCGCGCCCTGCCTGGCGTAGGTTCCACGATTGTGGCTCGCGCAGGGACAAATCAGACGTTTACTGTCGTGGCAGGGCCGCAAGCCGCCGACGGATATTTTTGGTATCAGATTCGATCGGACGATGGTCAGGTGGAAGGCTGGGCGGCTGACGGCCGCGAGGACGAGCGTTGGCTCAGTCCGCTAGAGTAGGTAGACCCCGAATCCACTGGGCGTCCAAACCATACAGTACGCAGTTGTTCAAGAACTGTATCGTTATTTCCGTGCGCACGCAGGGAGAGAATTGCTCTGCACTGAGAAGAGAAGCTACCTTTTGCCCAGTCTCCTCAACGCTGATTCAAGAATCAAGACGGCTTGCCAGTATTCGTCCAGGCTGACGTGCTCGTTGGGCGTATGGTCCAAGTTACTGTCACCTGGCCCGTAGGCCACTATGGGGCATCGCCAGGCGGGCCCCACGACGTTCATGTCGCTGGTGCCGCTCTTGCTCACAAAACGAGGTCGAATTGAGGTCTGTTCGCGGATGGCAGCGAGAAAACTGCGAACAAGAGGACTGTTTCGGCTACTTCGCCACGCCGGTTCATACCCGTGAAGACTAAACTCCAAACGCAGTTCTTCGTCGCCGAGGCAGAGCGTCTGAGGCGCGGCGTCGGCGCACTTTACATTTAGGTGTTCCGGAAAAGGACCGCTTCCGCCAGCGCGTTCTTGAGCCCATTTCAGCAGGCGGGTCAGGAGTGCGTCAATGTCAAATTCAAGAGGAAGACGTATGCCAATCTTGATCCATACAAGATCCCGCATCGCCTCGTCCGTCCATGTTCGCAGTTCACGCAGGCTGGGCCGCAGCTGGTCAAACGCCTTTGGCCTCTCGCAATTGAAGCCATCCCCTATTGCGACAATCCAGTTCCACAAGTCTACCGCGGTCGTTGCAACGCCTGGATTGGGGCCGGCTGAGTGCATCATGGGCTGGTCGGCCGTCATTTCCAGCAGAATGCGCCCCATGTATGAGAGGGTGATACGGGTGGTGCCGCTCGGCTCGCCGATGACACAGAAGTCAGGTTTGGGCTCCTGGCGGCCGTCAAAGCGGTCACGGACAAAACGGGCCCCCTTGCTTGTCGCCGCCTCCTCCTCAACTGCGCCAACGACGATCACGCGAATGTCGTTTCGGAGGGCCCAATCAGACCCCAGTCGAGCTGCAGCGGCCGCGAATGTCGCCAAAGGCCCTTTGGCGTCGACGGCTCCGCGTCCGAACAGGACCGGTCCGTCTTCTCCTTTCTCGACTCGCACCGGGATGTCACCCCAAACGGTGTCGATGTGCCCAAGCAGTACTACGCATCTCCCGGCATCGACTGCTCCGATTTCACCGACGGCGTTTCCGACGGCATCGACCTCGTACCTGTCGTATCCGAGGGAGCCCATCGCACCGGCCAGATAGGAACTGGCATTCAGTTCGTCGCCACTAAAGGAAGGGATCTCTACTAAACGGGTCAGTAGATTTTCGGCTTCGGTTCGGGAGAGTACAGACATTTCCACCACGGTTTCAGGTCGACTGCTATAGGGGATCAGCCCTCCAGGTCGTCCAACAGATCGCCCAGCTCTCTCTCCCAAACATCGTCCAGAGGCATAAAGGGGTTCTCAGTGAACTCTTCTTCCAGCTTCTGCAGGTATGCATGAACCTCGAGCTGGGGGGCTTGGCGCGAGAGTTCCTCCATTTGTTCTTCCATTGAAGTGATCAACTCGTCACTTTGGATTCGCAACTCCGACAGGTCAATTCCCAGATGAAACATGAAGTCCGCCCTTCGCAGAATGTCGTACCAGGCCTTGACATCGTCTTCGATGCGGACGCTCTGTGCCGGGAGCATAACCTGGCCAAAGTCATAGGCGGGGACAAATCCGTGGAAGCAAATGTACTCCTTGTTGCGTTGTCCAGCATGGTAGGCGAGATAGGAGCCTATAGTCGTACCGCCTTCGTAATTTGAGAAACGGACGGCATACTCCTCCATCTCCTTGCGCATCTCTTCCAGGCTGAATACGCAGGAGATATCGCGGTCTTTATTGAAAGGCATGGCCCCGTAAACGCCGCCGACTGCCACGACGCGTTTGACGCCAAGCTCCTCAACAATGTCAAAGAATGCGTCCGCATACTCCTCTTCGTTAACGTGGGGTTCTTCTCCAAGAAAGATGACAAGTCCCTTGTCTCCGAGCTGGGTGAAATAAAGCTCCGTCTTGATGACACGCATCTCCTGGACAACGCCTTCTTTAGTGTGCACCTCGGGTCTCAAAAGGTGGTGTGCGCCAGGCATCTGAAACAGGAAGAACCTGTCGCGACTTATTTCGCCGATCTTTCGCGTATCCAGCTTCTCGATCAGATAGGCAGGGAGTCCGGACGAGATCGAGCCGGCGTCTGCCCACTGGTGCCAACCGGCAATCATGACCATCTCACTGGCGGTCGGAGTCTCCCATAAGTGTACTCGCTCGTCCATGTTGCTACCCCACTTTCGTTAATTTCGTTCTGCGGCGGTAGTCCGTCAAGGGCGCAGCATACGAAAGATAATCACGGGTGGAATCTCGCTGAAATTCGGGCCCCAACTTACATCCCGTCTGCCATGAGGGTGGGTGGGGGGGAAGGCTCTCTCCTCGATACCATTTAGAACAAACCCTGCACTCAAACCAATGCTCAGCAAAGCGTGAAGCGGTCTGTGAAAGTAGGGCTGAGGCAATGGCTGTCCGGCCAGGGCTCGACCCTTGTGCATCGTCGGCGTCATGTAGCCGCTTACGCGCACTCCATAGGTTGTGACCTCTTCTCCGTCGACCTCCTCCCTCTCGCAGAAGAGAGCGGAGTGGGCCTGATTGAAGCAGGGATGCATCATTGAGAATACGAAGCATCCTCCCGATTTGAGCAAACTGTACAAGGACCGAAACAGCGGCTCGATTTCGGCCATGTCAAACAGGGCCATATTGCACATCGCGGCATCGAGCCTCTCTTGGCAGATCCTGGCGATTCCTTCTCCGTCGCTGGCGTCAAGTACGTGAAACTGAATGTCGCCGTCGTCGGCAGAACTGCGTCCCCTGGCGAAACGAATCATCTCTTCGGCAACGTCGAATGCTACAACACGGGCCCCCAGGCGGCCCAGCCTTCTACTTGTCAGACCATTGCCGCAGGCGATATCCAGAACGACCTGGCCTGGCTGAACTGAAAGCAACTCTTCAAAGACGGGCCAACAGAGCACTTCAACGAAGTCGTTGCCTTCACCCATATAGCTGTCCCAATAGGCCGAGTTGTGGTTCCAAACCTGTCTCACCTCTTGGCTGTATTCGGGAAAGGAGGAGGCACTATCTGTAAGGGGCGCGTCGAGACTCTCGCGAATTGCCTTTTCTCTCGTTCGGTCCATCGGACCTCTCCTGCAATGGCAGCTTGACGATGCCCTGTCCCATTGACCAAGAGCTATGGCACAGAGCGCGGCTCGGCACATTGTACCACAAAGGTAGGAGGGCTGGACATAGCATGACAGGAAGTAGAAGCCAGCGTCGGCGGCGCTGAAGCGCAATACAGTTACAAGCCGATCGAGGTATGGGAGCAGCAACTGTCTACTGCAGGGAGCTGGGGAGAGTGAACTTCCTTGGCCGGTGGTTCCTCTGGAAGCGGGGATCTCGACGACGATGGAGCCAGGTTTCAAGCAAAGGAGAAACCGTTCAGCCTAAACGTGCATGCGATGACACTGTCTGGCTCTGGCGGCCAGTGGTCAGAGTTAGGGTTTGGCCGCAATCGGCTGTGGAGCGCATACTGCGCAGGAGCGAAGAGGAGAGAGAAGAAAGAGGATTCTTCGCTCGTGCTTTCTGGCGTCGCGAACTCTTGATGGCTGAAGGGTCACACCGTCTCCTTCCTTTGGGGAGGGCGTGTCGCCGGTGAAGGAGGCGACTCAGTGCCAGCAGTCGAGCAAGACTATCGAGTTCATTAGCCGAGGGGGCCTGGCTAATCTGATAATTCTGTCAAGTCAAAGACAGGACCATGCACGCAAGCGCGGGTAAAGCCGCCGCGTGCTGTCGGTATCGCACACACAAGGCAGGCACCGACACCGCAAAGCAGGTCGGAGTTGACCAGGATCTGCGCGAAGTTCCTGTCAACTCGGAAGCGCGAATTCCTGACGATCGACAGGAGTTCCCCAAACCTTCTTGGGGAGACGCCCGCACAAACCTGGTCCGCCCACTCCACGGTGCTGCCAATATGCCTGAGCCACTGGCTTTCGGCGGTTGTGGATCGTACTTCAACCTGTACAGGCAAATAGGGCACCAGGTCGGCAACCACCTCTTCATTCCTGGCCTTGATGAGGACTGTCACCCTCCCGCCTCTGTCCAACGCCCGCTCGCACAAGGGAAGCAACTTCCAGAACCAGGCTGGATCATCTTCAACGTCAGCCAGAAGGAGAAGATTCCGCAGCTCGGGTAGCAGAGAAAACCCGTGCCCATACGGGCCTTGGAGGTTGAGTAGGTCGCCGAATGCACGATTTGCCAACCAAGTGAAACCGTCATCGGCGGCATGGTGACCTGCGGCCGTGCCTGGCTCTGGTTGTCCGCCTGCCTCTTGCCGGCACTTGGGAAGGAAGAATAGCCAGCGCTCATGGTGGTCGACTGCTTGGCGACCGCAAACAAAGAGGGGTCGACGAAGAAGAATCGACCAGTCGCCTTCCCGGTCAATGCCGACCGCGTTGCTGCAACGCAACAGGAAGTAACGGCCGGCAATGGTCTCGGACTGGGGAACGAAATTGGCTGGGAGGCGAACTGCGAATGTCTGGCCGGGGCGGACAGCACTATCGATCTGACCTACAACGGGGGGAAGGGGCTCCCAAGTGGACTCGGTCACGGCACGTTACAGTAGGCTGGCGATATCTCTGGCATGAGGGCTACTCGCCATCCCGCCGTTCACAATTACCGTCGATTCTTGCCGATTCTGAAGGTTGGTTCAAAGAAGCCCGGCGCCCGCCATCTGATTCAGACCGGCGAGACCGTTCCTCTCTGGAAAACGGGCGCCTCCTTACCAGCGGCCCAGGCTCGATGATTGCCAGAATCACGACAAAAACGATTCCTACGACTGCCAGAACTGCAAGAATTTGCCAGAGGGCCGACAAAGGCCCATTCCCGCTCGAGCTAGCTAACGGGAGTGTGCTTTCTATGGCCCCAAGTCCTGTAATCATGTTTCGACCAGCTAACTGCTTACCCGTCTGACCTGCACCTGGACCGAGAGCATTCCAGTTCCTGGAAGCAGTTCAACTTTGTGGTACAATCTGTTCAGTCTCGCCCAGGGAGCAGGACCAGGCATTCTTAACAGGTTGCAGGGCCCTGAAAAAACTCCGCCTCGCTCCTCTCCTGGTCAACACAAAAATACCGTGACTGTCCTGCGCCACTCGCGTCAATTCTCACATAGCTTCGCGAATCAGCCAACCTATGACGTAGTCATTGAGACAACTTGAAACATGAGCCGTTCCTCCGTGCTTTCCCGCCGCCTGAATCCTAATCAGGCGGTCGACAGGCTACTGAACCGCCAATTGCCCGCAGGATGGCGCATTGAGTTGCGCAGCGGCTGGCCCCTCCTCTTCATACCACTTCTCGTTTTCATGCAGCTCCTTGGTCCCAGCCCGATCTGGGTAGCCCTCCTGATCTGTCTTATTGGCCTATACGCTGTGGGCTATGCGTGGGTCCGTAATCAGGTCCAGCAGATTTACTTTGAGCGGCGGCGGGAAGGAGCGATGCTGGTGGTAGGCGACGCATTGCAGGAGCGGTTCATCGTTCGCAATGAGAGCTCTCTGCCTGTGCACTGGCTCGAGTTTGCCGATAGTTCACGCCTGCCTGGATACAACCCAAGACAGGTGGTCAGCTGCGGAAGCGGCAGCAGCTACCAGTGGAGGACGGAGGCACACTGCACACAGCGCGGTGTTTTCCGACTGGGACCGCACACGCTTAGGACAGGCGATCCTTTCGGGTTATTCGGTATGGAAATTGCGGGAACAAAGTCCGAATCTCTGCTCGTATATCCCAGGGTGGCACACATTCCGGAATTGGAATTACCGAGAGGGAGCTCTTCCGGCCAGGACAGACGGCGTCGAGCCTACAGCGGCTCGGAACGAGCCCAAGTTGTGAGGGCGTATCAGGCGGGAGACAGTCTGCGCCACGTTCACTGGCCCATCAGTGCAAGAAAGGGTGAACTGATAGTTACGGACGTCGAAACGGAACCCAGCGGCGACCTGTGGATAGTGCTGGACGTCAACCGCCTGGTTCAGTCAGGCAAGGCCGAAGAAAGCACGCTTGAGACGAGTATAGTCCTTGCGGCCAGCGTGGCGGCCGAGTTTCTGGGCGGGGGTGAAAGAAGATCGGTCGGTCTACTGGCGGCGCCAGCTGCCGAGATGACATCCCAGGAGCTAGCATGGCAGGACCCGGCAAGCGAGCAACTTGAATTAGAGATCGGCTCACCTGAAGACTTTGTGGGATCCTGGACTGGAAACGGAGAGGCGGATCAACGCAATTCTGCTCCGCAGCTGGTTGATGTCCCGCCACAGCCGGGCAAGGGCCAGGTTTGGCGGATTTTGGCGGCACTGGCTCCTGTACAAGCAGGTGATTTGCCTTTAGCAGAACTCCTGCGCCGCAGCCGGGGAACTTTCAGTGCCGGCCAGACTGTCCTGGCAATCACATCGGACATTGGGGAGGGGGTCCAGGACTGGACAGGGGAGCTGCTGCATTTGCGTCAAGGGGGCGTGCCGGCCAGTGTGCTGGCCGTGACGACTGCAGCAACTCTTACTGACGACCCGCCTGAAGTCGGAGAATCGGACGTCGATGAACCTGCCAAGTCTTACCCTGAGCACACTACCTCCCTGGACATTTCAAAGGAGGCATCTGAATCTGATCCGAGTGCAATTTCGCAAGCAGCTCAGGCAAATCTTGTCGATATCCTGGCGAGATATGAAATTCCGCTTCGGTTTATACAGGCCGGTTCTCGTCTGACGCCCGCGCTGACGTACCGCCGCACGCGTACGATTCTGCGTACAACACCAAGCGGCGGGGTCGTGGTCCATCAAGTTGAGGAAGAGGTAGGGTGACGATCGTTAGCGGTATTGACGAAAGGCACGTGGCGGTCCGGCTGTTCCTATTGGTGGCTGACCGGTTTCGGCCTTCCCTTGGTTGGATGGTATGGGGAATCGGGCTCATTTTGGCTCTTCTACCGGCCTTTGCGATCCGGGAAGCCGATTGGATCGACTTACGCCGCGTGCGCGTCAATCTCGAATGGGTGAGTATTTTCAGCCTTTGGAGCGCCTGGTGGCTGGTGGCCCAGTTGCGCGGCTGGGCGGCGCGCATTTTTTCTCGTAGAATCGGAAGCCAAACTGGAGAAGGCAGCAGCTCAAGTTCACCTGGACGCCGCCGCCTGCGGGGGCTCGCGGTATTCGTAGCCTATGGCTTGAGCTTCTTGCTATGGGCTTGTCTGGGGATCCTGATAGTTTCGCAGGTTCTCGTTCATTGGATTCCCGGCCCGATCGATCTGTGGCGAGCAGCATCTGCCAATGACCTGCTCGCGCTTGTCGAAAGGGTGGAGGTTGACCTGAACGACCTGGTCTTGCGTTACTCAGATTGGGCTAGAGGCGTAGAGGCGGGAGGCGCCTATCAGGACGATTTTGTTTTCCTCTCGCTATTTGGGATCGTGCTGTGGTTTCTCGGTGGAGTAACGGCGCTGCTATCGCTTTCGACGCGTAACGGCCTAGTCGTAGGTACACCTGCCTTGTGGGTGTTGTCTGTATTTCTCTTCTATGGACGGCAGGGCCGCCTTCTCATCCTGGTTGGGTTTGCAGCAGCGATTCTGCTCCACGTTCTGCTTGATCAGCAGCGCATGGAAAAACACTGGACCCGTTACCGAACGGATTTCAGCCCAATGTTGCTGGCGGACCGGATGTTGTCGGTTGGCGCCGGTGCGGTACTGATAGGGCTGGTAGCAGCTTTCATGCCAAATGTTGTTATCAGTCCACTTGCCTACAAAGTGTATCAGACGATGACCCCTGTCTATGACTCGGTGGACGACGTCACTGAGCGGATGTTCCCGGACCTGAAGGGAGGAAGACGGGGTCTGGGCCGACTGGGCAGCGGGCTCCCCAACCGGTTCCTGCTTGAGGGCGGAACTGAACTGGGACGCTACGAGGTGATGCGGGTGTCGACGAACTACCCCTTTGGCGCGGTTACGGAAATGGGGGACATGCCTCCACGCCTCTATATGCGGCGGGGGACGTTTGTCAACTACGACGGGCGAGGCTGGAACAATAGCGGCAACCAGAGGGACGCGGAATTCGATGCGAACCGAGACTGGCGCAGCGAAGACCAGTGGCCGGGGCGCGTCGCGCTGACTCAGCGTGTCCGGTTGACTTCGCCAACCGCAGTTTTGCCCGCTGCGGGCGAGCCCGCAATGTTTCGGACCGAATATGAACTGGAGAGACGCTCCGGCGACGACCTGGTATCCATCTGGTCTGGCATCGGCCCGGTAGATCGATATGAGGTGGTATCCTTTGTGCCTGCCATGCCGGTCGAAAGTTTGCGTGCCTTACCTGCATGGGGCCAGGAAGGCGCCGAATTGCCGCAGGAGATGGTCTCGCATCTGGGTATTCCGGAAACCGTCACCCCGCGTACCCGCGACCTGGCCCAACGGCTCGCACAGAACCAGCCTGATCCCTTTTCCATCGCTGAATCAATTGAAGCCCATCTGCGCGGTATCGAATACAATCTAGAAGTCCCTGGTCCACCCCCCGGGGCGGATGTCGCCGACTTTTTCCTTTTTGACCTGCGGGAAGGGTATTGCGATTACTACACTACGGCCTTTGCAGTCCTGGCCCGTTTGAACGGACTGCCCACTCGATTCGCAACCGGACACATTGGCGGATACTGGGACCTGGAATCGGGCGAGTGGACGATCACTGAAGCGGAAGCCCACTCGTGGCCCGAGGTCTACTTCCCGGAGATCGGCTGGGTTCCTTTTGAGCCCACAGCAGGGAGACCCACTTTGCGTAGGCAGGCGGCACTGCGGTCGGCGCCTGACAGCTTCATCAGACAAGGAACGGGCGAGGCGCCGGTGGATTCAGTCGCCGATGAATGGTCTTGGAACTGGCAGTTGTCTTTCTGGCTGCTGCCTCTGGCGGGCCTGCTATACCTGGCGGGCAGGTGGTTCGAACGCAGACCGCAGGACCCCTGGCTCGGTCTGCTGGCTTGGGGCCGGCGCATCGGCTGGCCCCACCAGCCGAATCAAACCGAGCTGGAGTACGGGAGCGGGCTGTCGGCCCACCTGGCCTACCACGAGACCGAACCGGAACGCCGTCGCAGACTGACGCGCAATGTAATCGGGTTGACAGCGGCAGTCAGCCAGGAGCGATACGGCAACGCGGCTATCCGTCCGCAGGCGCTGGCCCGCGCCGTGGATCTCTGGCGTGCGATGCGCAGGGATATCCGGCGCCTGCCGTGGTGAGATTGGCGCGGGATATCCCTGTCCCAGCTTGGGGCTTACTCTTCCTCCGACGCGACACCTTCGTCTTCATCCCCGGGGTCCATCCGGGACAGATCAGCGAGCAAATCGTCCGGATCCTGGGCGGTGTGCCGGTCCCACAATTCCTCTGCCAGAAGGTTGGCGTTTGCCTGAATTCCATAGCGGCCGAAATACTGGCAGACCCGCCTCACATCCCTTTTGAACACGATCTGCGCGCTGGGATTTCCCTGCGTGTAGATTACTTGCGGAAAGTCGATCAGTTTGATCTCGCCCTGCCAGTATAGGATGTTGTATGCCGAAAGGTCTCCGTGGACGAGCCCTTCCTGCAACATGACAGCGATGCCCTCCCGAGTTCGCTCAAATAGCGGGCCCGGTTCATGTGGTTCCAGTTGCACCTCATGTAACGTCGGCGCAGCCAACTGTTCGTCGCCGACGTACTCCATAAGGATTGCATTTTCACCCACTCCGTAGGGTCTCGGAACAGGAACGCCAGCCGCATGCATTAGCTGCAAGGCGGAGAATTCGTACATTAGCCAAGAGGTATGACGTACCTGGGCCCCGAAGGCGGAATTCTTCTTGACGGCTCTCGCGACACGCTCGTCCCGTCTCTTGATAGCTTGCGGACGCCCGTCCTCTGCGGCTAGCAGATGGCGGCCCTCTCTATACATGGCATCGTTACGCAAGTTCCGAAACTGACGCGGCCGGTAAACCTTTGCGGCGATCCATTTCACTCCCATCGAAGGATGGGCCTTGCAGAGATAGACATTGGCCTCCTTGCCCCCCTTTACCTGCGCCATCACATCAACAATCTGGTCCTGTGTGTAGAAGGGGTGGAGGGATTCTTTCAGAAATATGTTCTCGAAGCGCGCCGCGGTGTAGGTGGTCTCCCAGACATTGTCCAGCTCGACGACTTCGGACAAGGCCTGAATCTGTGCGCGATGCATCTTGAACCGCAGCTGCTCGTTCATGGGTCGGGGTTCACGGTACGGCTTTCGGTGGTTACTGGGCGTAGGATCGGCCAAACCAAACTTCCTTTCGTAGAATTCAAGGTCAGCCTGTTCTTCTTCCCACTGGTCGTCGGATTCCTCCGACAAATGCTCATCCCACTGCTGAGACTGATCGCTTGTATCCTTCTCCATCTCTTCTCGACTCTTCAAAGTATTTTTGCTCCCTGGAATGATGTCCGGGCTTCCAATCCATCCCAGACGACCACAATTTTCTGCTCGCCACTATCTGGCGGCTGACGCAGGTAGCCCTGTGCCTCGATCATTTCGCACGCGCTGTCTGCGTCCCTTAAGCATGTCCAGAGGCCAGGATTTCGGCCCGGACCTCTTCGTTTTGTGAATGTAGCGGGATCAACAACGGCCGCGGGCCTGGTACCGCCGGCAGCCCCAATCTGCAGGGGAGGAAGATTTGCAGCTAGAAGGAGTATTCAATCTTAAGGTCGCTGTGACAGCGAGCCTTACGCAACAATCTCAGGAGAAACAGCTAGCTGGGCTCCACATGCGGGCAGTTACCCTCAACGCTATTCTTCTTATTTGCCTTACTCATATGGAGCCTCCTTTCGCTGGTTTCGAATGAAGGTAAGCCCGATAGTGCTCCGCGGGCGGGACCGTCAGACTTGGCGCCACCTTAGCACATGTTCCGTCGAAACCAAAGTTGCTCACAATTTGGAGCGCGATTGTCAATACCTTGGAAACCTTGGTCTGTGCGGAGACTGCGTGTTTCATGAGATTCTGCAGAAATGGACGCCGCCGATTGGTCAAACCTCATGCATCTCAACGAGACGCCCATCGGGGTCGCGCAAATATGCAGACCGGCCCCATGGGTAGGTGTTGGGTGCAATGGCGGTGGGATCGCTGCCCAGACCTGTGTCCTCCCATTCCTTGTCGAGCGCTTTTACGCCGATGGCGAAGTGATCCTCATTGGGCGGGCCCGTTTCCTCGACGTCATATTCGGGACTGGACGGATCCTGGTGATGAATCAGGATATGTAAACCGTCCATCTGGAACAGCGCCATCTCGTCGGACTGAAACGCAGGTTCTCCTCCGAGAAGCCTTCGGTAGAAGACGACGAGCGCAGGCACGTCCTGAGTGAAAAACGCCAGTTCGATTATCGAACGCATCTAGTTAGCCTCCATTGCTGAGAAAGCCTCACGATCGCGAAAACTCAACGCAGGTCGCGAAGAATCCTCTTTTGGGCGGGAAAGCGTGTCAAGAGCGAGGAGAACTCGTAATCGTCAGGCAAAGAAAAGTCGTCGTCGCTGTAGGCCGGCGCCAGAGAGCAGGCCATTAACGCCCAATTCCCGCCTTTCCGCAGGCGCGCGCCAAACCAGTTGCGCGCCGGGACAACCGCCTGCACGGTCTGGTGCGCAACAATGTCGTGTCCTAAAGCAATTTTCGTGTAGTCAAATTTAGTACCAAAAACAAACAACTCCACCTCATCCCCAATATAAAAATGCCACATCTCATCAGTTTCCAACCGGTGCAGACGCGACTTCGTGTCTGCTGTCAGGAGGTAGTAGATCACTGACTTGGCCGGGCGATCTGAATGAATGTTGGCTGGCAGGATGCTGGCTGGCAACCGCAAGGAGCCGGTATAGGTGACACGATAGTAGCCTCCTTCCACAGGAAGAGGTTCCAGGTCTAGGGCTTGGATGATTTCGGCGGCTGAAGTGTCTGCAGTTCGCATAGTCTGTTAGAAGGCCGGCGCCGCCAGAATGCCACCGTCTACCGTTAACGTTACTCCGGTTATCCAGCGCACAAGAGGTGAGGCCAGAAAGATACAGGCGTCAGCAATGTCTTCCGGTGTTCCCAGACGCGCCAGCGGGACGCGCTCTTGCCAGCGGCGTACACCATCCGGCCAAACCTGCGCGAGCCCCGGACGATCGATGAGGCCGGGCGCAACCGCGTTCACTCGTATGCCATATTCTGACAGTTCAAGGGCTGCGTTTCTCGTGTACTGTTCGACCCCGGCTTTGGCGGCAGTGTAGTGACTGTGCGCGAATGCCGGTGACGCGGCTTCAATGGAGGAGATGTTGACGATCGAGGCGCCGTTCCAGGGCTCAACTGACTTGGCCTTCAGTTCGATCATTGCTCTGGCTGCCCGTTGCGTACACAGGTGCGTTCCGGTCAGATTGGCAGCCAGCACCTGTTCCCATTCGCTGTCTGCCATGTCCAGGAGTGGCGACAGCGGGTAAGTACCCGCGTTGTTGACCAGAACATCCAGCCGTCCGCACTTCTCCAGGACCTGCGCGATCAGCCGGTCAACGTCCATGGCCAGCGAAACATCGGCTTGCAAGGCAACAGCCTGCCCGCCCTCCAGCTTGATTCCTTCGACTACCTCCGTGGCCGTTGCCTCCGCCTGCACAAAGCCGATCACGACTGAAGCGCCCAGAGAAGCGAACCGGCGGGCGATTCCCGCGCCGATACCGCGGCTGCCGCCGCTGACCAGGACAACACTGCCCGAAAAGTCGAGAATGTTCGTCAGTTCTGGAACTTGCCCGTCCATGTCAGGTCTCCATTCAAACTGCCTCCTGACCCTCTTTCAACACTCACGCATGATAATACAGTGTCGATACCGCCCCAATTCCTGCTGTCATACGCATTTGCTCGACTCGAGAGTCGGTCCCAGTCCTTGCTGCGGACGGTCTCAGGATGGAGTTGACCCTTGAATCTATTTTGTGTAGTCTTTCAAAGAATTCTGGCCTATCCACCATTCTAGGAGACAACTATGCTTTCACTTGCTCAAAAGCGCGAATTCTACGAAGAAGGTTATCTGAAAGTCCCAGGTGTCGTGCCCAAAGTACTGATCGATGAAGCTCTGCGAGCCGTGAATCACTCCATCGGCACGGTCGGTCTGGGGGGCGAGGATATGGAAAACAACCGGTCCGCCTTCCACTGTGCCGAGCTACTGCGGGCGCCGGTGATATTGGACCTGTTCCGAAAGTCGCCTGTAATGGAAATCGCCGAGGAGTTGATGGGAGAGGGAAATGTCACGCCCGTAATTCAGGCAAAACCCTATCCCCGCTTTCCTCTTCCCCTGGGTGAAGATGCCCCGGCGCCGCGCGGCCATATCGACGGTATCGGCAGCGGAACAAACGGCATGCCAAAGGGATATTACAATCGGGGCTTTACCGCCTTTGCCGTCGTGTACCTGGCCGACCTGTTGGAGACGAACGCAGGCAATTTCACCGTTTGGCCCAAATCGCATCACGCCTTCGAAGAGTATTTCCAGAAACACGGGCACGAAGTGCTGGTCAATGGAAGGCCCGACATCCCTCTTCCTGAAGATCCAGTGATGGTTACGGGAAGGGCCGGCGACCTGATCTTGGCCCACTGCCTGATGTTCCACACGGGGGGACCGAATAGCTCCCCGAACGTACGCCACGCAGTTATTTCGCGACTTCGTCACAAAGAGGTGGAAGACAACGGCAAAGAGGGCTACACAGATCTGTGGCAGGAGTGGCCGGGCGTGAGAGAGGCGATGGGCTTGGAACTCGAATAAGCGCCTGCAAATTGACCTCAGCAGCGCAAAACCGCCGACAGCAGGAGCGCCGACGGGCGACTCTACATCCTACTGCAAGAGCTCTCCGTTTTGGATTGCTCTCTGGCGTCCTTCTTCCAGGAGAATCTGAATCTCGGCCACGTCCAGAGGTTTGCTCGTCGCCAGAAAGAGTCTCCTCAGGACCTGATTGAAGCTCGCCCGCATGCTGTCGGGCAGCAAGAGAAACATTGGGGGACTAATCTCATCGGCTTCACTTACGATCTGGTCTCCCTTATAGGCTGCGGCTGAGAGTAGCTCGCGGTCAATCTCGCGATGAACCGGCACGTAGCCAATGTTGCTGTCGTCGTTTCCGATCTGTTTGAGCTGCAGCTCCTGCGCTTCAGCGGAACCCATGTAGCCTACAAATGCATTGGCCTCAATTCGATTGAGAGCGTCTGCCGGGACAACATACCCGAATACAATTGAGACCTCCCCTATAGGCTGGGTTTCGTCTATTCGGGGAAACTGAAAGAAGTCGAGTTCATTGGCAAATACGGGCGGCAGATCGGCGAGGCTGTAATGGGGCGCGAGCGCCATCACCGACTTCTCCCAGGTTAAGGGACTATCTCCGTCCCCGCGGATCAATGCTGTCATGCTATTCATCTCGGAAGTGCTCCCCGGTCGCTCAACGAAATAGCCGCGATCCAGGAGCGACTTCCACAGTTCCCACACCTGTGCCACTCTCTGGTCATGGAAGTCGACTCGCCCTGCAATCAGGTCCCGATGAAAGTCGGGGCCGTTCAGGCGCATGTTCAGATAATCAAACCAGTAGATGCTGATAAAGGGGTTTTGCCCCGCGAGTGACATTGGAGTGATCCCGTTGGCAAGAAAAGTGTCGCAGATGCTGATGAACTCTTCCCATGTGTCAGGAGGCTCCAGCCCAAACTGGTCGAAGACTTCCTTATTGTAGTAGATTCCCGTCCAGCTGAAGCCCGAAGGCACAAATCGTAAAGTCCCATCGAATCGACTGATATCCCGGAAACGCCTGCCATAGGCCTCGGTAAAGTTGCCCTCTGTCCAGACTTCGGAGACATCGGCCAAAAGCCCGTGCGAGGCCGCGCTGCTCAGCTGGTCTCCGTTCCACATCAGCAGCACATCTGGGGGCTGCTCGTCAAGCAAGTAGCTACCCGCGTTGAAGCGGTAGGACTGGCGGTCGACTTGGATGCTGGGCGCCAGTTCCTGAAACCGTTCGATAGCTACCTGTTCAGGGGCGCTGAAAAGAGAATTGTTGGGGGCAACGTAGGTCAGCGTCACCGGCGGGCTATCCGGAGCAAACAGGAACTCCTCTTCCGGCCCGCGTCCGCACCCGCCAAATAGAACCCCAAGAGACAGCAAGAACAGCGCAATAGTTACACGCCTGACAGAACGGAGAGGCAGCCGAATGTGAAGCATGTTGGTATTCCTTGAAAGAAAATCCGATGGCCGGGAGAGACGCTTTTCTCGGCGACCGGCCGTATGTGGGGCGCTGAGCTTAACTCAACAATTACTACGCAGCAGACCTCTGCAATCGCTTGGCCAGGGCTTCGATGTGAGGCAACCCCGTGCCGCAACAACCGCCTACCAGCTTTGCGCCTTGCCCAACCCAAGACATGGCCCGGTCGGCAAAGACCTCGGGCTCTATGATGTCGACAAACTGCCAGTGGGGCATCTCGAAATACCCACTCTCGGGATAGGCGCCTGTTGGCCCGTCCCAGACAGCCTGAATTGCGCCCAGTGCCTCTCCGGTTATGTCCACGTCGCTGTGCATTATGGCTGCCAGCGATCCGCCTTCTGCCATTACCGCGGCAACGCCCGCAGCCAGCGGGACCTCTTCGCGAATCGTGGGGGCCAGCTTGAGGCCGCCTCCCTCAATGCGCTCGCAACTGAATCCCACCCATACAGGCAGGCCAGTTGCCGAAGCCGCCTCTAGAGCGGCTAAACTGTATTCAACGTCTCGCATCATTTCCAGCAGCAGGAAGTCGACACCGGACCCGGCCAGTAGCTCAGCCTGCTCCCCCAAAAGGATCCCCATCTCCTGTACAGAAGGTCGGCCCCCATCGCCGAGTCCCCCAGCCATCGGCGAGATCGACCCGGCAATCCACACGGTACTGGGAGCGGCATCCCATTCCCCCTCGCCATTCTTGCTCATCGCCTCGCCGGCCTCTTCTCTTGCTTGAACGGCCAGCCGGGCGGCCTGCCGGTTTATCTCTTCAGTCCGACTCTCGACACCGGCAATCCGCAACATATGCCGTCCACTGGCGAAAGTGTTAGTGATTATTATCTCGGCGCCTACACGGATGTAGTCGAGATGGACTTGCCTGACAACCTCGGGATGCGTGGCAACCGCCAAGCCGCTCCAGGCGACGCTGTTCATCGGCACGCCCCGGCTCTGCAACTCGGTCCCTGTCGCACCGTCCAGGAGAATTGGTCGGCCGTCTTTGAGTCGTTCGCTGATAGTTGTCATCGTATGTAACCTCAAATAGCGCGGATGCGTCTAGGAGAAACTGAAATGCCAGGCGCCATCAGGAGCATCAGGGAACTTGCGCAGCAACTACGGTCTGGCTGCTTTCGGGGCTATTGTAACAGCCGCAAATGAAAAAGCGAACTACTCCGGAGACTTGGAAGCTTCTGGCGTGAGAATGGCCCATGTTCAACGTACCCGGCTTTGGGACAGTAAGAGATTTCAGTGACGCCAACCTTATGCCGGATTCAAGCGTAAGTTACGTTCAAGTCTCCTCTGTTGCATGGGGATCGGGGCGCTCATAGTTCTGAAGGCGGTCTTCCCCTGACATCCCTTCTCGTCTCGACCAATCCCTTTGAGGCGGGCCTTAATACGCTGGATGTCATTTGCGTTCACGTCAGAGCCCCTCTGCCGGCCATCTGCGCTAACCCCGCATACCTTTGCCGTTCCAGGCGGGATAGGATAGGCTTGCGGGCATAGCTGCCACACAGCCGCTTTCGATTCAAGAAGAGAGTGCCCACATGACCACACCGATCCACGAGCGACCAACTGACCTCCTGCGAACGTTGATCCGCTATGACACGACAAATCCGCCCGGAAACGAGGCCGAGTGCATCGGCTATCTGAACGGCCTGCTGCAGGAAGCCGGCCTGGCAACCACCGTCCTTGCGAAGGACCCGAAGAGGCCCAATCTCGTAACGCGTTTGCCGGGACGGGGGGAGGCGCCCGGACTGGTCTTGCAGGGCCATGTGGATGTAGTAACCACCGCGAATCAAGCCTGGCAACATGATCCTTTCGGCGCCGAACTGATCGATGGGTTTGTCTGGGGCAGAGGAAGCCTGGACATGAAGAGCGGCGTGACGATGATGACCTGTGCGGTGTTGCGCGCCGCTGCCGAAGGGCGCGTACCTGCAGGCGACATTATTCTGACGATAATGAGCGACGAGGAAGCCGGCAGCGACTACGGCGCCCGCTTCCTGACCGAAGAGCATCCCGAGCAGTTCGAAGGCGCAAAGTATGCCATCGGCGAAGGTGGAGGAAGCGCTCAATACCTGGGCGACCAGCGTTTCTATCCGCTGATGGTCGCCGAAAAGCAGGTCTGCTGGTTGCGGACACGCCTGACAGGTCCGGGCGGACACGGCTCGACGCCGCTGCGCGACGGCGCCATGGCCCGGCTGGGCAAGCTGTTGACTACGCTCAATGGCAACAGATTGCCAGTGCATGTTACGCCAGTCATGGAACAGATGCTGCCGGCGCTGGCCGAGCAGGCGCAGGGCCCGCTGGCCGAGTCAGCAATGGCTCTGCTGGACCCGGAACGCACTGACGCCACGCTCGACAAGATGGCCGAGGATGGCGTGCCGCAGGCTCGGTCGTTTGACGCGCTGCTACACAATACGGTAAATGCTACCGTAGTGGGCGGGGGCATTAAGACGAACGTAATCCCCAGCGAGATAGTGTTGGAACTTGACGGACGGGTCCTGCCGGGCTTTACCTCAGACAACCTGATCGCCGAACTGCATGATCTACTGGGGGATGATCTTTCTTTTGAAATAATCCGACACGACCCAGGGACTGCCGACGTAAACATGGGCCTGTTCCGGCTGCTCAAAGGCATTGTGGAAGAGCTCGACCCAGACGGCGTAGTCATACCTTCGATGGTGGGCGGCTTCACCGATGGACGTATGTTTTCCCGCCTGGGCATCCAGAACTACGGATTCTTGCCAATGAAACTTCCACCTGGCACTAATTTTGGCGCCACTGTCCACGCAGCCGATGAGCGCGTGCCAGTGGAGGCATTGGAGTTCGGATTACAGGCCATGTCCACTGTATTGGAGCGCTATGGCGAAGGTGCCGCAGACTGACGAATCCAACTTCACACGAAAATGGTTAGAGAAAGCGATCTGAAGGGTGCCGTGCAGGAGCAGTTTGGACCTGTGGCGGCAAATTATCTGACAAGCGCCGTGCATGCGCAGGGCGAAGATCTGCCCGTAATGGTGCAGGCCGCAGATTTGCGTGGAGTTGAGCGGGTTCTAGATGCAGGTTGCGGCGCAGGGCACACTGCCGCAAGTTTCGCTCCTCACGTTGCCAATGTGGTAGCCCTCGACTTCACAGCCTCCATGTTGCGCCAGGTCGAGTTTCTGGCCAAGAACCGGGGATTGGATAACGTCAACACGCGCCTGGGTGACGTGGAGTCGCTACCGTTCAACGATGCAGCGTTTGACCTCGTTGTCTCCCGGTACAGCGCGCACCATTGGGGCAGGCCGGAGCGGGCGCTGCAGGAGTTTCGTCGCGTTCTGCACGGCGGCGGCATATTTGTGCTGAGTGACGTATTGGGGTTCGGCGACTACGTTTGTGATACCTATTTAAACGCCATTGAAGTACTGCGGGATCCCTCCCACGTGCGGGACTATACACTTATCGAATGGGAAGACTTTTTTGCAGGCAGTGGTTTTGAAATGGAAGTCGTTTTTCCCTACCGCATTTTCCTCAACTTCGAGGAGTGGACCGAACGGATGGAAACGCCGGCGACCAATCGAGACGCCATTCGCGCCCTATACGGTTCCGCCCCTGCAGAAGTGAAGGAGGCGATGGGAATTGTCGACGAGGGCCATTCGTTTCAATGCGCAGTCCTGCGGGGGACAACCTCTGGTCGATGAATTGCCAAATATTCAGGTTCATTGAAAAGGGTATTCAGGAGGGAAGGTGAATGCCTGAAACAGTAGCGACTACTCGGCAGTGGTCGCTGATCCGTCGCTGGCTGGCAGAAATTAGGAAGATTCCTGCAGTCGACCTCGTTTGGCTGGAAGGGAGTCTTGCTTCCGGGCGCGGCACTCCTTACTCCGACATCGATATTCGGTTTGCGATAGCTGACGAGGCGTATGAAAGGCTTTGGCTAAGGTATACCGAGAAAGAGGCCGACGCTTCAGACCCGACGGAGGCCAGGGGTCCATCCGGGCTGTTGGCGGGATTGGGAGACTACCTGCTATTGGAGACAGCCTTCGTTCGAGCTCTGACTTCCGAAGGACTACTGGTGGAGGCCGGAGCGATCCCAACGAGTCAAGCAGACGGGAAGGTGTTGTATGAATGGGAGTTACTCTTTTCGCGCCTACCGGAAGGCGCGCCTGCGTTTCAGAAGGCTCCGAGGCTTCCTCCGAACCAGGTCTGGCCTGACACGGAGCCTTTGACTCCGTCCTCGGTCTGGCAGCGGGCGAAGTTCCTGTTCATGATGATGGTGCACACGCCGGCCGTCTTTCATAACGAAGAACTGCATTCAGTACAGGCAACGCTTGACCTCGCACGGAGCGACCTGCTCAAATTGATGTGGAGGCGTGCGGGTTTGTCCTTCGGCAAGCGGGCAAAGCACATGTCGGAGATCTTCCCCGCTAGTTGGCTTACATCGCTGAACGGCACCTACCCGCTCAATCCAACCGATCTGCCTACCCTGGCCGGACCTCTGCTGAGGATCTATGTACTTCAGGCAGAGCACCTGCGAAAGCTGGCTGACTTGGCCGGCGGCGGATTCCCGGCAAAGTGGTTCGAGCGACAGTTTGCCTGGTTGAAGCACGAGCTTGGTAGTATTTTGGCCATAGAGCAAGTCGAATTTCAGGAGTGGCAGTCGGTATTGCCTGTAGAGTAAAATGGGACTGCAGGCGGAGAAGGCAGTCCCAACCGTGAGCCTTCTCTCGTTACTGTCAATCAGAGAGCGACGCCGGGCGCCTTTGACAGGGTTCTCGCGCCGGCGCACTGCAGGGAACACACCCGAACACACATACCCAGCACATTAGTGAGGAGGATCTGAAGTGACAACAAAGCCCATCATCTACACTGGCACCATCGGGCAGAGCGTATGGCGCAGCCACGACGGCGGCGACTCCTGGGAGCGCGCTTCGAAAGGCCTGTTCATGGAGGCGGACATTCGCGCTATAGCCATTGACCCGACAGATTCGGCAGTTCTTTATGCTGGGACGGAAGCCGGCATCTACCGAACGCAGGATGGCGGAGACTCGTGGGGGATGGTCGATTCGCCAATGAACGATCTTGAGATCTGGGCGCTCGCCATCGACCCTTCAGACTCGAATACGATCTTCGCGGGGACCTGTCCATCCGCCCTTTTCCGCTCTCGCGACGGCGGCGGGTCCTGGCAGAAACTGGATGTTGAATTGGCGGAAGAGTGCGAGGGCATTCCCATTGTCCCTCGCGTGACCAGCATTATATTCGATCCGGAAGACTCACAAACCGTCTATGCCGGCATCGAAATCGACGGCATGCGCATAAGTCGCGACGGTGGGGACACTTGGCAGGAAGGCAGCGAGGGCCTGTCCAGTCTGGACATCCATGGCCTTGCCGTGGTGCCCGGTTCGCCCAAGACGTTGGTCGCAGCCACAAATAACGACGTCTGTGTGACCACCGACATGCAGAATTGGACGCCCCTTGAGGTCAGGAACCACTACCCCTGGCCCTACTGTCGGGGTGTTATTCACCTTGCGAATGGGGACAGCCGCATCTGGGTGGGAGCCGGCAACGGCCCGCCCGGTGACGAAGGCGGCCTGTTCCACAGTGTCGATCTGGGGAAGACGTGGGAGCGGGCCGACCTGGGAGGTCTGGCCAACAGTACAATCTGGGCAGTGTCCCACAATCCGGCAACGCCAGATTGGATCGTAGCCTACAGTGTTGCGGGACAACTTTATCGCAGCACAGATCGCGGGCACACTTGGACGAAGCTTGAGCGGGAATTTGGCGAAGTACGGGCTGTGGCGCTCGCAGTCTAGCTGGATCTCGATTCAAGATTGAGGCCTCTGCCGGGAAGCAGGATGCTCTCGGCAGAGGCTGTTGTCCAAGACCACAGTTCAGTCTCCGGCCAACTGCTTGAAAGCCTCGATCCCGGGTCTGATAGCTCCAGTCAACAACATGTAGTCCGGTCCGTAACTCAGAAAGTTAAAGCCCTGGGCGGCTCGTGCCTGCAGTTCCTCCGGGCTGCCCACACCTGCGCCAACGGCCTTTCCGCTGGACCGGCCAACGGCCAGAGCGCGCTCCATCACCGCGTCGATCTCCGGCAACGGCATTTCAAATGGGTTCAAGCCCATAGAGAGGCATAGATCGAAAGCGCCTATGAATAGCACGTCGATGCCCTCCACATTCGCGATCTCCTCCAGGTTCTCAACCGCCTCCGGCGTCTCAATGATCAACATGGTCAATATGTTCTCATTGGCGCGCTCGAAGTATTCCTCGTATTCGACCGTGTAACGCGACGCCCGCAGCGGTCCGAAGCTGCGGCTGCCCTCGGGTGGGTATCGCGTAGCACGCACGATCGCCTCGGCCTCGGCGACAGTTCTGACCATCGGTACCGCGATGCCCATCCCGCCGATGTCCAAAGACCTCTGGATGAAGACCGGATCGGCCGAGGGAATGCGCACCAGCGGGACAGCATCTGTCCCGCCAATGGCCATGAGGATGTGCTCAACTTCGGCCATATCGAGGCCGTTGTGCTCCATCTCTATCAGCAGCCACTCACAACCTGCGTGGCCAAGCAGTTCGGCGACAGTCGCGCTTCCCATGCCCAGAAAACTGCCGAAAGTCTTCTCGCCCCTGCGCACTTTTTCAAGTACGAAATTGGTTCGCATCCCGATTACCCCTCGAATCTTGGTTAATTACGACTCCGTTCTTGGAGGCCTGTCTCCCTATAACTACAACGAAATGTACGTTCCTTGAACGCATTCTACGTCCTCGCCGGAACTGGGGCAGAGAATAGGTCCGGCCCCAACCTTCAGATCGAACCAATGCCCGGGCACGAGTTGGGAGGAGTTTTGCAAAGCACCATCTCCTCGCTCGTCAAAACTCCTTCGGCGTACATAGGCGCGGTCCTGTTCAGTTTTCGACCCCATTCGCGATGTAAACCGACTATGTGCCGGGCAAGTCGGGCATCGGTGAAGGGGGATGAAGCTGCCGCGTGCGCGCCCGGAACTGCATGCCCCTCTCGGCCAGCGCGGCCAGTTCGTCACTGTTGCCAGGAAACCAGTCTTTCAACTGCCGGCGGGCAATCTGTACGTGCTCGACCTCGTCGGCCCAATCAAAATCTTGAAGCGTTGTCATAAGGGGATGACGCGCAGTGTCACGGCAGAACTCATACTCGGCGCGTTTGCCCGGTGGATACTTCATCAGAGCGGCCTCGACGCCGATCCCCAACATTGCGTAGAGCTCCAATGGCGTCATTTCGAAGAGGTACTCTATCTCGAAATCCCGCAAAGGCAGGGCAGAACGGTCGCCGTACACCTGCTCGGCAGCGGCCTCACCGAACAGAGAATGACGCATTTCGTCCCACATGTGACGGGATATGGCAACGTAGTAGGACCAGGGTTGGTTCTCCACTTCCAAGAGTACGATGGCCAGCGCCTCCGCGATGGTGATTTCACCTAATCGCGTGGCAATCATCTGTGCGAGACGCTCCGGCACGCGGTCTTCGTCAACGTGGATTACATCCCATACGCTCGAGAACGAAGCGTCTCGTTCGGGTCTCTTGGCGACCCTGAATTGACCTCCACTTCGGACAGGACGAAGGTTTCCTGCCCCCGTTTCGCCGGCGCCGGCGACGCCTCCGACCGCCTTTAGCATCCTCTCCAGCGTACTTGCCCAGTTTTCTGCGAGTTCCTCCTCATCTGCCGTTCTCACGACATCTTCGTAGGCGGCTTGCAGCAATCCAAGTGACTCCTCTTCCTCCGCAATGAAGTTGCGCATCAAGCGCACCGATTCATAGTCGGCGAGGCCGTTCGTTCGACGAATGTAGTCCCGGTAGGCTTGCAGCAGCGCCGGCTTGAACACCCGGACCAGGGCGGCCAGCAGTTCTACACTTCCGTCAGAATACATCGCTTCATCCAGAACGACCTTCAGACCTTCATCAGGTACGGTATTGCTCTTGGCCTTGGATACCCGTAATTCGGTCAGCCTGCTTTTCAACAGGTCTGAATGAAGGCCATCCTCATATTGGAGACGAGACAACAGTCCTTTCAGGTCCCGCTCAGGCGTCGTGACGATGTGCGCGGCCTGCAGGAACATCAGCCGTTCTTCAACATACGAAAGTCTGTGAATCCGACGAGCGCACTCTTCTACGCTGAGGCCGGGCTCTTTCGCCCTCTGCAGGCCTGCGAACTGGTAGCTGGCGTTCATCAGATTGCCTTTCGAAGATTGGCAGGACACCGAAGGGGAGAAGGCAGCCGGACGGACTATCCGGCCCATTGCGTGGCAATCAGTATAGGAGATAGTCAGCGAATCATCAACCGCTGACCGATCAGCCGAGTGCAGTCCAGCTTGGGAGTGAAATTTCCTACTCCTTTGGTAACGACTAAGCTAAAGACAATTCGCGTCCCAGAGCAGGGCAAGTGCCGTCGCCACCGACTACTGATCACTGACCACTGCTGTTTTGTGCGGTCGGGCCTTCGGCCCTCCCTTGTGCGGGGGGATTCCCCCCGCGACGCCCCCCATCGTATGCCCCACCGTCGTGGACAATTGGAACGGTTGAGACAGCGACTGGTCTTCGAACCCCCGCGTTACCACTGTAGGGGCAGGCCTTGTGCCTGCCTAATGCCTCCCAACAGAAGGACGGCAAACAATTCCAGCCACCGCTGTCACGATTTCCCCACCAGACCATTCCCTCCCCAAATCTGAACTGCGCCCTGCCAGCCAGCCGAAACGCGTTGATAATATGGCGCATTGATGTTAAAGTCCGGATCATCCTGTTCCCTTTTCTCTGCTGACCCGGAGCGATGGGCCATTTCGAGCATCCAAGTCTGACGTCTGCAGACACGAGAGCTGGACATGCCTGATATAGCAGTGATCGGCAGCTATGTGGTGAGCTTGACAGTGCGCGTCCCGCGTAAGCCGGTTATGGGCGAGGCGCTGATCGGCGATCTGTTTGACATGGGGCCGGGGGGCAAGGGAACCAACCAGGCCATAGCGGCGGCGCGGTTGGGGGCCCGGGTGGAGCTTCTCGCCTGCCTCGGCGATGATCAATTCGCAGATACTGCCCTGTCTCTCTATGACTCCGAAGGTGTGGCCACGAATCACATTCATCGGATTCCGGGAACCAACACTGGGGTCGGCCTGGTCACTCTCTTGCCCTCTGGCGACAACTGGATCGTTGGGCACCTGGGGGCCAACCTGCTGATGCAGCCCCAGCATGTGGAAGCCTTCGAACCGGTCATCGCCGGCAGCAATGTCCTGTTGGCCCAACTTGAGGTGCCTCTGGAAACGGTGACCCGAGCTCTCGAACTCGGACGAAAGCACCAGGTCACTACCATTCTCAATCCGGCTCCCGGACAAGCGCTGGATCCGGCTATTTTGGCGAATGTAGACGTATTGACACCCAACGAGAGCGAGACCAGTATTCTGCTCGGTCTGCCTCCCGATGACCCCACGCCAACGCTTGATCTGACTGGGCAGCTGCTTGACTTGGGCGTCGAAACCGTTATTGTAACCCGCGGAGAGAAAGGCGCCCTCATCGTGACTGCACACGACACCGAAGCCGTTCCGGCGACCGCTGTGCAAGCGCTGGATGTCACCGGCGCCGGCGACAGTTTCAACGCCGCGCTGGCCGCTGGTCTCGGTGGGGGCATGGATCTGCGGTCTGCCGTCGAGCAGGCCACTCGCGCCGGCGCCTACACAACCACGCATCTGGGCGTGATTGACGGTCTGCCGACGAGGGCGGAGTTGGAGGCTTTTTCAGAATGAACGTCACAACGCCATCTTGAATTGCCCCAGGGCATCTTCTTAGTGGCGAATTAACGACAACAGTTTTTGTTCTACAGGGGGACCGAATGATGACCATAGACATTCAGGACTGCGTTAACAAGATCCTGGAGGATGGCTACTGCATTCTTCGCGGTCACTTTCCCGTTGACGCTGTTGAGGCTAGCCGCGCAGCCTTCTTACCTATCGCCAACGCTTATCTGGCCGAACATGCCAACAATCCAAATCGAGGACCGAACCGGTACTACATCCCCCAGCCCTTTCACCCACCGCTCTACAACTCTGCCTTCTTCAATGACGACACCATAATTGCCATTGCCTACGGGATATTGGGTGAGCAGGCGGTCGTCGACATGTTCTCCTCCGACACGCCCTTCCTGGGTTCCGTGCATCAGGACATTCACTCCGATCTGCCCGTACTGTTCCCGGAGCTGCCCGACGTCATTCTGCCGCCGCATTTCCTGGGGGTCAACTGGCCTTACATGGACGTAACCCACGAAAACGGCCCTTTTCAGATAGCTAAAGGGACACACCTGCTGCCAAAGGCCGAAGCCCTGGCCCGCGTCGAAGCGGGCGAGTTTCCGCTGGATTCGCTGCTGATGGAGGTAGGTGACGTAATGATCCGCGACCCGAGATGTCTGCACCGCGGTTCTCCAAACCTTACGGACACCCCGCGCGTCTTGGCCGGGTTCGGCCTGGTGCGGCCCTGGTATTTCCGCCGCCATCCGGATCGATACCCGATTGCCCGCTCCTTTTGGGAAACACTTAGCGAACGGGAAAAGCATCTGCTGCAGAGAATCGAAATCGACGAAGAGCAGTAGGTCTTGCACTGCGCCAGTCGGCGTAGAGGAAGGTTTCCTCCATGCACCTGATCATTGACAGGGCACTTTCCGCTGGCCCGGACCTCGCTTTAGCCAAACTGGTCCGTGCGCTGAATCTGCGCGGCGAGGAAACGCTTAGACGAGACTCGCCAGGCGAAGAGCCGGCACTTCTCATCGGCTTGGCAGGCTCCTCGGATGTTGTAGACAACGCTGTGGCAAGAGCCGGATTGCAGTGCCCTATTTCGCCCGAATCTGTCATTCTCAGCCCGCTGCGCCCCAACAGATTCCTGATCTCCGGAAGCGACGAACGCGGTCTCATCTACGCCTTGAGAGAGGCAGCGCGCGCCGTCGATGTGGCACCTGCCGCCACGGGATCGCAGAGAAGCACAGACCACACCTCGATTTCCATCCTCGACTCGATTCCAACAGAAATCGGCTCTCCGCACTTGAACTGGCGCAGTATGCAGCTTTTCCTGTGCAATCGGGAGTTGGAAAGGGAATGGTTCTACAGCGAGAAGTACTGGGAAGATTACCTTGACCAACTTGCGCTTTACCGTTACAGCAATCTGAGCCTAACCTTCGGGCACCAGATCGCCTACATGTCGCCTCCCTATCCTTTCCTGCTGGAAATGCCTGAGTTTCCCAACGTACAGGCCCCAGACTTTAAACCGGAAGAACGCCGCGATTCCCTGAACATGCTCAGGGTCATTTCAGCGAGTGCCCAACTCCGGGGCTTGCACTTTACTCTGGGAGTTTGGTCTCAGCACGCACACGAATACGGCGAGCCGATGGTTGAAGGCCTTACGCCCGACATCCTGGCCGAGTACAATGCGGCCGGTCTGGCGCAGTTGCTGGCCGAGTGCCCGGCTATCGACGGCGTTCAATTCCGTATGAATGTGGAGTCGGGCGTTGATGAGGCGAACCAAGCCGAGTTCTACGAGCCCCAGTTTCGCGCCATCGCAGACTGTGGTCGCCCAATCCGGTTGGATCTGCGCGCCAAAGGGTTGGCTAACAGTACGATTGACCTGGCTCAGAGAATGATTCCCAATACCGTTGTCTCGACCAAGCACTGGTGTGAGCACCTGGGAATGCCCTACTCGATGCCGATGATTCAACAGCGCGACCACCGCAGTTACCGGCGTTACGGCACTTGGGATCTCCTGCGCAAGCCGCGCACCTTTCCCTTAATCCACCGCTTGTGGAGCGCCGGCAGCCAAAGGATACTACTCTGGGGCGATCCCGAATGGGTCAAGCGCTTCGTTGAGTCTTGCGCGAGCAGCGGCGACGGCTACGAGGTAATGGCCCCCCTTACCAATAAAGGTGTGCGGGATAGGCAGCCTGCCTGGCAAGCCTATCATCGTTCGGCTCTTCCCAGCCACGCGGACGAGATGGAACGATTCTGGCTCTTTAGTCTGCTATTCGGCCGCTTGGGATATGATCCAGACGCAACTCCTGATCTTTGGCGTCGAGAACTGCGCCACAATTTCGGCAAGGAGACCGACGCCATCGACCGGCTGTACTCGGTAGGCAGCCAGATTCTGCCGCTGCTTACCACCGTTCTGCAGATGTCGGCCAGCCTTTGGACCTTCTGGCCGGAACGATTTGCCGGACGCGGCCTGGCCAAGGACGCGCGGGTCGAGCCGAGTGATCCGACTCGTTTCTACCGCGTTGATGAATATGTTAAGGACATCCTGGAGGGACGACTGTGCGGCAAGTGGACCCCGCTCCAGGTAGGCAACCTTCTTCGAGAACTGGCCGAAAGCACCAGGCTTGCCGCAGCCGACATTGACCAGACTTTGACCGAAATGCGTTACACCTGTCTCGACTTTGCTATTCTCAGCAAATTGGCCGAGTACCATGCCAGCCGGACCGAAGCGGTTACCTGCATGGAACTATTTCGAGAAACGCAAGAAGCAGGGTACCTACCCCCTGTGCTTAACAACCTGGAGCAGAGTCGGATGCACTGGACTGAGCTGGCAGCGGTTGCCGACGAAAACTACGCCGACGACCTTGTCTTCGGCTTCCGCGAAAAAGGACACTGCGGGCACTGGAAGGACGATTTGACTGTCGTCGAGCGGGACTTGGCTGAGGTCAAACAACTGATTGGCGAAAAAGGGGAGGCAGAGCCGACTAGGGTGAAGTGGCTCGGTGGTACCGTTCACCCACCTGCCCCCGGGGTCCAATTCAGTCCTCCCCCACATGCAGATGCAGGAGAAGATTTACCCATCCAACTCAACCTGCACGAAACGGAAGAGCGCTCAGTTCGCTCAGTTCGCTGTTTCCACCGTATCGCACACCAGGCCCTGGAGTTTGATGTCGTAGAAATGCGGGCCGGTGAGCGCTGCTTCGGCACTGCAATCCCCGGCCACACTATCGACGCAGCATGGGATCTGATGCTGTTCTTTGAATTTGAATTCAACGACGGAACGGCCACCCGCTGGCCCGACTGGCAAAAGCGGACACCGTACTTTGTTATACCGACCCACTGATCGTAAATGAGGCTTTGACGGCGAATAGTGAAACCTAATGGCCAACGAGCCACTGCAACAGCGTTCCTCGATTCCGGCGTACCCTTCAGTCGATGTGAAAGACCTCTCTCAGGTCCGCTGAAACAGGGCTGTTGTCTGGATTCGATGGCATTAAGTCTCCCATGTAACTCCACCACTTCTGACAGATCCCCTCGTCGGCGATGCTGTTCCATTGTGCCTCGCTCTCGATTTCAGCGTATGCAAACAGCTGATCGGTATCGGCGTGCCAGAAGATCGAATAGTTGCTCACGCCGTGCGCCTTGAGTACCGCCTCAAGTTCGGGCCAAATCGGTGAATGGCGTCTTTCGTACTCGTCCTGCTGGCCCGGATTTACCGACATGACAAACGCTTTTCGAATCATGATCACTCCGCCTTCATAATTGTGGCTGGTTTGGATGGCTTGACCTGAATGTAGATTGAATTCCTTGCCCTGAGTTAGCTGCGGTGGTTGCGTCCTCTCTTTACGAGCGGGTAAAACCTGCTGTTAGCGAGCAGGAGCGAAACACCACTTGGTCTGCCCGCTTCAGGTAGAAGAAAACAGTCTATACCATAGCACAGGTGCACGTAGGTTTCTATCCGCTCTTGCAGAGGGGTGCAGACAAATTTTGGGGAGAGAGTGGGCAGGCACAAGGCCTGCCCCTACAGTGGTCACGGCAGACGGCTTCGCGGCACGACGTAAGTGGGTGACAGGCGGCATAGACAGTACGCCGGCGACGCGGCGCCAATGTGGCATGGTGTTGGGGAGGCGTTGCGGGGGGACTCCCCCCGCACAAGGGAGGGCCAAAGGCCCGAACGCACAACTGCAGCGGTCAGTGGTCAGAGGCGACGGCGCTTGCCCTGCTTGGAGACGCGAATCGGCTTTGGCTCAGTCGTTACCAGAGGCGCACGAAAGTTCACCCCCAATTATAGACTGCACCCTGGCAGAGTGGTCCCTTTCGTCACGACACGCCGACGAGACCCTGTGTGATATAGTAGAAATCGCGGCAAGAGAATTCGTAGCGACCTAAGTAGATACGCTTTCAATACCTTAACCCTTTTTCCTTCCCGAAGGTGAGAACAGAATGAAACATCTCTACATCTCCATAGCGTTAGCCGCTTTTTTGCCACTCTTAGCGCTGGCCGCGTGCCAACCCATTCCACCGCAACCCGATCCTCATGAAGATGCGGCCAGCGCCAGAGGCTCGCACACGTCTACATTTGACGCCTCGAAGTACGAGAACGTCTGGGTACAGGCCATCGAGGAGGTCGAAAACGAAGGGCGTTCACTGCTCCGCATCTCCTACCCTGTCACCGAGCAGGATACGATAAACGCGCGCATGGAAGCAGTTACGCAGGAATTCATCGACGAGTACCGGGTCACCGCAGCCGAGATCGAGGAGAGCTACCAGGAGTACAAGAGCGACACAGGCAAGGATGCAGCCACATTCATCACGCACTACCGTCAGCATTTCGATGTTTCGGTAGCCAACGAGAACCTGATCTTCTTTGACATTGTGCGCTCGATTCACACAGGGGGCACCGGCAACTCTTACGTTGTCGGATTCACATTTGACCGCCGCACAGGTGAAGAGCTGAGCATCGCCGATCTGTTTGTCGATGACAGCTATCTGGAACGCCTCGCTACCCTTGCCCGAGAAGAGTTGGCGGAGCTCGTAAGCAAAGAGAAGCTGGCGAGCGACTTGGACTGGGTGGAGGAAGGAACTGCTCCGACAGCCGAAAACTTCGACAACATTCAGTTACGCGATGACGGAACGGTCGTGATCATGTTTGACAAGTATCAGGTAGCTGCTGGGGTAGAAGGGGTAGTGGAGGTGGTGTTGCCCCTGGACTCGATCGTTGATCTTCTCAAACCGGAAGTGCGTGAACTCCTTGGGCTTGAGCCAGGCACAACCTCAATCGGTGTCCCCTCTGTCCAGGCAATGGGTCCAGCTTCGAACCTGACTTTGGGATCGTCGGCACCGGCAAACTACCATGAAACTGCCTTCCGAAATTTCCCGGAGCTATCGCTGTTGAAGTTCCGGACGGCCGAACAGGCAGAGGGCCCGGGCCTGGAAAGCATCAACTGCCTGGAAGTCCCCTGCGTCGCCCTCACTTTCGATGACGGTCCTTCCTTTCACACCGAGAGATTGTTGGATATTCTGAAGGAACAAAACGTCAAAGCAACGTTTTTCGTCCTGGGAACGCAGGTCCGCATCCAATCCGAGACTGTCCAGCGCATGTTTGAGGAAGGCCATCAGATAGGGAATCACACCTGGGACCATCCCAACCTCACCCAGCTGCCCGATGACCTGATTCAGCAACAACTGCGGCAAACCGACGACCTCATCACCCAGATAATCGGCGTACCCACACCGCACATGCGTCCGCCATACGGCGCCCACGATCAGCGCGTGCGTGCGGCTTCAGGTCTTCCAGTCATCTTCTGGAGCGTCGATCCCTTGGATTGGAAAGACCGCAATTCCCAAACAGTAGCAGCCAGAATCATCGCTGCGCCGGTGGGAGCGATCATCCTGGCACATGACATACACAAGTCCACTGTAGACGCGGTCCCTGCAATCATAGCCGCGCTCAAAGACCGCGGGATTCATTTCGTTACCGTCACGAAACTCTTTGAACCGGATACGTTACGTCCGCAGAACGTCTATCAGAGTCAGCCATCTCCGCCGGCCAGGTAAGAGGCCAGAGTGACGCAACCTGCATCCTGCAGATAGGCAACGCCGAGGCAAGAAATCAGGGGGAAGCATGAGTAGCAAACCCAACGTCATTGTCTGCATCTGCGACCAGCTGCGAGCATTCGAAGTCGGGTGCTACGGCAATACCGTCATCCGTACGCCCAATATCGACCGGCTGGCTGCAGAAGGTGTACGCTTCCAGCATGCCGTGTCGACGAACCCCGTGTGTATGCCGGCTCGTTCATCGCTGATTTCCGGCCAGTACTCGCGCACCTGCATGGGGTCGCTCGGTAACGCCACGGTGTCCGACGAACATGGCAGGCCAATCGTAGCCTCGTGGCCTCTCCAGGAGCGAGTTCACCTCCCTGATCCGACGGTCGCAGAGCAGTTCAAGGCCGCCGGTTACGATACTGCGCTAATCGGCAAGTGGCACATTCATACCGCCCCTGATCTGGTTGGCTTTGACTATTCGCTGCACCCGAGAGTAAATCACCGGCACACAGGACAGGACTTCGTTGAGAACGGCGGTCCCCCGCAGTTAGTCGACGGTTTCAGCGTGGATTACGAAAGCGACAAAGTCCTATCCTATCTGGCGTCCGACCGCGAAAACCCGTTCTTCCTCTACTACAGCATCTCACCCCCTCACATGCCGCTGGCGGACGCGCCCGAGAAGTACCTGACCATGTACGACCCTGACGAAGTGCCGCTCAGACCCAACGTGTTCCTGGAAGGGGAGATGGCCTACGACGAGCACTGGTTCAATGTATACCTGTGGGATTTCCTCTACTATTCCTTGAAGCTTCCGCATACGCTGGATCTGCCGGGGGGATTCGACCTGCGAACTCTGACAGCGCTGTACTATGGGCTGACTACCTGGGTCGACGACATGGTGGGGCGCGTGATGGACGGCCTGCGAGCCAACGGCCTTTTGGACAACACCATTGTCGTCTTTACCTCCGACCATGGCGACAACCTGGGCAGCCATCACAGGTTCAATAAGGGACTCCTCATCGAAGAGTCGATACGCATTCCAATGATTTTCCACGCACCCTGGCTGTGGGAGGCGGGGGTCAACAGTTCGCAGGTGGCGCAAATAAACGACATCATGCCAACCGTGCTGGAAGCAGGTGAATGCGCCGTGCCCTCTCAAGTTCAGGGACGCGACCTGACACCGATTCTGGCAGGGGAGCGCATTCAGCTGGAAGAGAACTGGGGCTTCATTGAGACCAGCGGGGGCGAGATAGGGATCAGAACGCCCACACACCTTCTGGGACGACAGACATCCTCCAATGACCGGGGAGCGGCCGACGACCCCCACTGCTTCTTCGACTTGCGGAACGACCCTTATGAACTGAACAACCTGGCCGGGAACGGCGAACAGTCGCAGACTGAATCAGATCTTGATGACTTGCTCACCTGTTGGGACAGGGATACGCCGTGGATGAATCTCCAGTCCTGACTTGCGGCCTGTCTCCCAGAGGTGCGAGGTACGGGTTGCGGGGGGCTCATATCTCCTTGTCAAATCGCATGCCAATCCCCAACTGACGTCCGGCCCTGATATGGATGCTTCGCGGCAAGAGAACTGTCACCCGTTCTCCCTCCTGCCTTATTCTTGCCTCCACAGCTTCGTCCCCCAACTCCACGCTGACACCTTCAACTGTTGCGCGAGGCGGAACAGCGTAAGCCATCTCACGCACGTTCAACTCTCCTGCCAGGACTTCCCAGCGCACTGACTGCTCACCGTCCGCAATGCCTTGGTGTACTATGCCCCAGCCTGAACCCGCGGACCAGACGCACTGAAACGCCTGTGGCCGCCAGCGCGGCGTCAGTTCGAGTCGCCTTGAGACGGCCGAGTAGCAGAAGCCGCTCAGCGCAGGGATCGCTGCCCAACTCGCAAGAGCGCGAGCGTAGTGATGACCGGCCTCATGTTCGTCCCAGGGGTTGCGCCGAAGGCCGTCGAAGCGGCGCCTAATTGCTTCGATGACCTCCAGCCCCTCGTTGATCATTCCTTCGTAAATCATGTGGATGGCGGCCTGATATTCGAAACCCGTCATGACTTCGCCCCAATAGGGAAACGGCACGCGCGGCCTGTCCCCTCGTGGCCAACTCGCCATCAGCAATCCTGTCTCATCGCCCAATGCGTAAGTGCGCATGTTGTTCCAATGGCTGTGGAGGTCCCGACGAAAGTTGTAGCTGTACAATGACTGCAGTGCAATCCTGATGTTTTCCCGCGACAGAAGGTAGCCCAGTCCGGTAACGTGGGCCATGAATTGACCCACCAGCTGATCGATCAGGCAGCCGTTACCCACTTGAAAATCGGGATCGGCCAGATCAGTTTCTCCCATACCGGCGCGCAGTTCTGGCAGCGTATCCTCCAGGCTGACTGGCGTGCAGACCTGTTGGATGTAGTAATCACCGTTGAAGAGATTGTCATCGACCCAGGCAGACCCGCGGCGAAATAGACCGAGACAGTCTTCAGAAAACTCTGCGTCTCCTACCGCTCGCGCCATCTCCGCTGCCGCCCGTAACGCGCCCAGGTACCAGATGCCGGACTGTGGATTGGGGCCGAAAAACTCTACGTCGTAGGTGTTATGCTGCACTCCCTCCATGACACCGTCCCGGTCCGAGTCCCACCCGCCAGGCAGCCAGGCGTAGCTGACAAGCGAGCGGATAGTCGGCCACTGCCGGGCGAGCCAATCGCCGTCACCGGAAAACTGCCATTCACGGTAGCACTTCATGACTACGCCCATTTGGCCATCGGCAGCAGCGTACTTCCAAGGCTCGCCACCCAGAGGCAAGTGCAGGCGGAAACAGTTCATGCCGTTGGGAAGTGTCCCCTCCTCCAACTCGGAGTCGCGCATTGAGCGGGCCAGGGCGGGAAAGACGAAGGCCGTAGCCTGCTCATAGTTCCAGACGTGGGTGCAGGAACCAAAGCAGCTGCCAAGGCTGTCCTCGGTACCTTCAAAGGCAAAGAAACGGCCATCGGCTGTTCGGAAACAGGTCTGGCTGCGCAAAGTTGAGAGGTTGTTAAGCGCGGCCTCTTTCACTGCCTGCGGGAGACTGCTGGTGACCAGGGCGCGGGAAAACGCTAAGGAGTCCTCTTCCAGCGCATCGATTTGCGGCGCGATCTGTACGGCAACGTCCCACGCGTCAGTGTACTGTGTTGCGTAGTAGTTGCCAACCCAGCCCCCTTCCGGGTCAAGGGTGTCCCAGCCGCATCCGGCCGCAGTGCGGTGGGGAAAGTGCCAGCAGATCAGAAAGGTGATGGAGGCGCTGCCTTGAGGCGGTACTGTTGTGCCAGCGGCGAGGGAGCCTACCTGACCCTGGCCCTCCGGGCTGGACGGAGCCTGCGTCAGGTCATCGAGGCGTCCATCTTCAGAAAAGTCGTCCCAGAAGCGTAGGATGTGCCGGTTCCAGTGGTTTGAACCCCAACTGCGGCGCCGGGTTGCCTCTCCGTTGAGAGCAACGATTGCCATCGTGCCGTCCTGGGGCGTTCGGGGCATTACACGCTGCGAGCGCATGAGCAGTCCCTGCAATTGCACACCGTCAGTTTCAGCGTGGCGAATATCGTTGACATTCCCGCCCAAAAGCTGGCCTGGCTCCGCCGGCTTGCTACTCCACTGCCCCCTTCGTTTGCTCGAATCGCAACCGATAAAATTGTAGAGGCTGCCTGCCACCGAGGCCTGAACCAACTCGACGGTCGGATTCACGAGAACAAAACGCAGAATGGCAACGGGTAGTCCGGAGCGATCGATGTCCAGCGGAATCAGGGGGTTGAACGCCTCCAGATGAACGATCAGCGGAACGTTCGGATCGCTGAGTGTGTAGCGGGCGAAGGGATAGCAGGCGTCGAGTGCAACGTCGCGCATACGTGGCAGACCGGCAAGCGGCACGCCGGCCCCAAAACCGCCGCCGCGGTAAGGTGGCTGGAGCGCGCCTTCCAGGATGCGCGTCACTGCGGGCTCTCCTGGCAGATGTGCCCGCAGAGCGAAAAAAGTGAAGGGCGGATTGCAGCCTTTGTCAGGACGGTTGAAGAGCTCAAAATCGCGGAATTCGGCTCGTCCACCCAGACAGAGACTCCCGGTGCCGATGCCGCCAAGAGGAAAGGCGATCTCTTGCAACCGCGGCCCTTCATACCTTGTCAGCGAGGGCCAGCGGGGTGATTTGCCCTGCATAGTGCCGGTCAGTGACTCAGAAAGTCGCGAAAACTGGTGAGCCGGTGGAAGGTGATGCGGTTGGCGTCATGGTAATCGGCCGCACCGCCATACGCCGTACGAAGGACATAGATGATATCTTCCCCATCGAACTGCCAGTCAGGATACTGGAAGGCAACCTGCTCGATCGACTCCTCCCATGTTAGTTCCGAATCGTCTTCGATAAGGGTCTTGCACAGTTTCCAGTTGATCAGATCGTCCGAGGCGCATAGCGACAGCACATTTCGCTGGTTCGGATAGCGGGGATCAGTGTTGTTATTGCTCAACATACAGTAAAGGCCAGTCTCAGGATCACGACGGATGGTAAACTTGGTCATCCCGCCCGGCAAGTCAACAAAGTCGCTGGTCGGGTCGAACGAAATACGGCGGCCTTCTTCGTGGATGCGGATGATGGCGGCTTTATCCACGACCGGAGCTGTGTTGACGCGGATAATGTTCCACAACTCTTCTCCTGGCGTCTCCACCACGTTGCCCTCCAACCAGCCCGGTCTGACAGGAGGATCTTCCCAGCTGCTGGAAAAGGAGGCGTCGTATGGCAGCTTGTTACTCATGCGCCAGTTGGCGGGGTCCAGGAGATCGGCGTCAGAGGGCGCAGAGATTACAAATGCCTGCATTCTCCGGATCGAGGAATCGGCGTGAATGCCGGGCCAGTCTTTGGGTGAACAGTCTTCGAATGCCCTGTATATCCTACCGCCGCTCTCCACAACCGGCATGGCTGTGCTGTGGTAGTTCGGGGGCTCCTCGCCGGGCCCACCCCGGTACAGTCGACCTGCGCAGACTTGCTGCGATGGCGTTCTTAGCGCCTCTTCGGCGGAACCAACAATTCGGGCAGGGTCACTTCCGTCCGGCGCGAGGCGGGACCACGTGTTGCCACCGTCGTCGCTACGCCGAATGCAGATGGAGCCGAAGCGTCGATCCATGCCGAGTAGATATACAGATCCTCGGTGAACAAATAGATTGGCGGCGAAGCAATGGTTGACGTGGGTCAGGACCGACCAACTCTTGCCTTGATTGCGCGAGATGTAGAGGCTGGTCAGACACTCTTGGTCCTCGATGCTACGCGGGGAGCCCGGGCCGTGATAGTTGAGCGAGACTAGCAGAGCGCCGTTTTCGAGACGGACGATACTGGGATCGTGCAGGTAGACATTGGTGGCAGGATCCTGAAACGCGATCTGGGTAAGCTGCATGCTGTTACTCTCCCTGTGGCTCTGTACGACCGGCCGCGATACGTGGGTTCAGCGCGTCGTTGAGGCCGTCACCCAGGTAATTCACAGCGAGAGCCGAAATTGCAAGAGCGATGGCGGGCATGGCCAGCAACCACGGCTCGTAACGCCAATCCATCAGGCTGTCGTTTATCATCGCGCCCCAGCTGGCGGCTGGCGGTTGAATGCCGATCCCAAGGTAGCTGAGAGATGCCTCCATTACCATCGCGCCGGAAAAGCCGAAGGTCGCTGCCACGATCACCGGACCCAGAGCATTGGGAACGACATGGCGAAAGAGGATACGCGCGAAGGGCACGCCGCTGGAGCGTGCGGCAGTGACATACTCTCGACGGCGCAGCGAGAGGATCTGCCCGCGAATCAGACGCGCATAACCGGGGAAGGAGACGATGGCCAGGGCGCCCAAGACTATCAGGTAGTCGAGAAACGTTGTACTCCGGAAAAAGGCCCAATCCGTCTGTTCGTAGATATTCTCGAACCAGATGGCTACGGGCTTCTTTATGGTCGTGTTGACCAGCAGCGCGAGCATGATCGATGGCACCGACATGACGACGTCTGTCAGGCGCATGATGAGCCAGTCGGCCATGCCGCCAGCGAATGCCGCCACGCCGCCGAGAACGATGCCCACGGCCAGGCTGATTGAAGTGACAAAGATGGCGACCGTTGTCGCCGTGCGAGCCCCCCACAGAATGCGGCTCAGCACATCGCGCCCCAACTGGTCCGTGCCCAGCCAATGGTCGGCGCTCGGCGGTTCGCTGATAAGCTTGAGATTCTGCTCCATGAACGGGTAGGGCGCGATGGCTGGGCCGAAAATCGCTAGTACGAACAGGATTGACAATACGAAGATACCGACCAGTGAAAGGCGGTTGCGCACAAGGCGGCGGCCGGCATCGCGCCACAATCCTCGACTTGCCTCCATCTGATCGCGGGCATCGCTCTGTCCTTGCGCGCTATGGCTGAGGTCGAGTTTCCGATTCCGGCTCATCAGCGCCCTTCCTTTTCCGTGTAGGTCACGCGTGGATCCAGGAAGGGATAGATCAGATCGACCACCAGATTGGCGGCTATCACGAGTAAGGCACTAAACACGGTGGTGCCGAGGATGACGGGGAAATCCAGGCGTTGAATGCCGCTGACGACCAGATTGCCGAAGCCGGGTATGTTGAAGATTCGGTCAAGATACACAGAACCATGGATGAGTCCGTTGACGATCAGACCGAGTGAAGTAACGACCGGGATGAGGGCGTTGCGCAAGACATGGCGCGTGATGATCAACAATGTAGGAAGTCCCTTGGAGCGGGCGGTACGCACATAGTCTTCCTGCAAGACTTCAAGTACCCCTGTTCGCGTCTGGCGGATGACATCGGCCAACGGGTAGGCGGCCAGCAAGATGACCGGCAGGACAACGGCGGGCGTGGCGATGCCTTTCCAGCCGGCGGGAACGTCCATTATTTTGATCTGAAGGACAAGCAAAATCAGCAGAAGAGGCGCCAGCACAAAGACAGGCACCGAGCGCACGACGAGGGACAGACTGACGATCAGATAGTCCAACCAGGTGTTGTGGCGAAGGGCAGCGAGGACGCCCAGCGGAATGCCCACCAAGGCCAGGAACACCCCAGCCACTAGCCCCAGTTGCAGCGAGATCGGCAGCGAGCTGGCGAGCAGGCGGTTGACCGGAACCTTCGACGCTATCGAGCGGCCGAGGTCGCCGCGAACGGTCCGGCCCATGTAGTCCAGATATTGCTCCCAGTAGGGCCGGTCGAGGCCCAGGTTGTGTCTCATGCGGGCCAGGTCAACCGGCCTGAGACGGTAGAGGTCCTCGCCATAAATAATCAAGATTGGATCGCCGGGCGCGTAGAAACCCAGGGTGAAGGTGATCAGCAGCACCACCAGCACAACCGGGATCACGACCGCGAGACGCGAAACAAGGTAGCGGACCATTGTACTTTCCAACTCCTGAGCGAGGAAGTCGAGCGATGCGGAGTACTGCGCTTCTAATCAAGTCGCGCGGGTCAGGGCAGACGGGCAACCTGCCCTGACCGGACGATTCGTCGTCACTTCTCGATAGTCATCATCGGTTCGACCCAAGGGAGAAAGTAGTAAGCAGGCCCGATGAAGACGTTCTTCGCCCAGGGTTGCGCCACGGCGATTTCGCGTGCCAGCTCGACAGGACGGTGGTTGGTATAGAGGGGAATGAGCATGGCGTCGGCCAGGAACAGATCCTCGGCCTCGCGAATCGTTGGACAGAACTCGGGATCTTCACGGCTCATGGCCAGAGCCTCCTCGATAAGCTCGTCCACTCGTTCATTCTTGTAGCCGCCCATGAAATGCGAGGCCGCAGGGCTATTCGAGTGGAACGTGTTCCTGGCCAACACGGCGGCATCAGCGGGACTCGCGCCGGTGCTCTGGCGTTCGATAGCGATCAGTCTCTCTTCATCACCATAGCCCGAAGGCTGCTCCTTGATCTCCACGTCGGTGATGCCTAAATGAACCCGCCATGCTTCCTGCATGATCTGCAAACTCTTGATGTTTACAGGGTCGGTGCCGTTGGGCGTCATGCGAATCTTTGGGACCTGGTCCCCGGTCTTGTACCTGGACTTGGCAAGGTACTCCTTGGCCAGATCGACATTAAACTCGGTGTAGCCGGCCGTGACCGGGTCATAACACTGGAAGCCCTCTACGAGACCTGGTGCAGGCCAGACCCATTTCGTCCCCTGTCCGGCCACTTCGACCATCGTCTCAAAGTCGATGGCGTGGAGGAGGGCTTTGCGCAGGTTGACGTCATCTACCGGTTCCACGCCGGCCTTGAATGAGGCGTAGGCAAAACTCGTCGTACGCACCGTGATCGTGTATCCCCCGATTCTCTCCATCGTTTGCTTGGCCACCTTGCGGTCGCCAAACCAACCTACGTCAATCTGGCCGTTCTCCATAGCAATGCCCATCGCCATCTGGTCCTGGAACGCTTGCATGACGATCTTCGTGATCACGGGCTTGTCACCCCACCAGTTGGGGTTTGGGGAAAACACGGCCTGCAGACCAGTGGGATGGACCTCAGTAATCTGGTAGGGGCCGTTGACAAGCGGGTTCGGCTTCAAGAAGTAGTCGGGATCACCTTCGGCATCCTCGACGTTGAAGACCCCGCAATATAGCTGACTCAGGGAAAAGGGGAGCAGGCGATCGGTGGCCACAAGATGAATTTCCAAGGTACTTTCGTCGGTCACAACCAGACCCTCAATCTCGTCGACCTCGCCATCTGCAGCTGCATCAAATCCCACGACCCCGTTAAGGAAAATACTGGCGAGCCCCCCTTCGACCCATGCGTTGGCCGGATCAGTCTGCCACTCCCAAGCTGCCTTGATTTGGCTCGCAGTCACAGGCGAGCCATCGGACCAGACGGCACGGGGGTCGATATGCAATGTGTAGAGCGTGGCGTCGTCATTGATTTCGTAACTTGAGACGAGGTAGGGGGCCACTGTACCGTCCGGCAGTGCCTTGAAGGGCATGACGTACTGAAGGGCTCCAGTTACGACCCCAAACCCGACATCCATGGGGCCAAAATGCCGCGCGGCGCCGGAACCGGTCATTGCCAGATGCAAAGTCTGCTCGTCTGGTTCGGAAGCAGCCTCCTGCATGACCGGCTGTGGGACACAGGCGGCGACGGCTGCGCCGGCCGCGCCTGCGGCCAAGCCGCTGAGAAAAGTACGTCGAGAAAACCTGTTCATTTTGAGTCCTCCTGTGGACAAATCTCTTTTCAAGGTACCTGTCAACCATCAAACATCGAGAAGGCCGTTAGCTCACAGCTCTAAAGATTTACCTACCGACTCAAAATATCGAGGGAACTCATCTTGTCTTACGGGTCCTGATTTCCTCCTTTCTCTTGGCGGGCGACTTCTTATGCCGTGCGAATCACCTGATTCTGCGTATCAAGGCGAACGAATTTTGAGTAATGATAGACCTCAATCCCGTCTCCTACCGAAGTCGGTACGCGCACAACAAACTCGGCCCAATCGTGGGAATTGAAGGCGACAAAGGCCATCTCAAACCCGGAGATCAGATCGTCCGGCTCTCGAGAAAAATCGGGCATGAGGACCGGCCCGGTGTCGGTCTGATAGATAAAGTCCCGCTCGCTGGCGTTCATCGTCTTGACCGGGTACTCCAACACAACCGAGTATCGCCCCGCTTCAATGACTGTTCGTGCCACTAAAGGTGGACAGTTGGGATCCAGCGTTGCCTCCACAATTTGCTCTGCGGTTTCCAGCAGTTCTCCCTCCACGCGCCGCACGTCCAACCGTATGCTGTCGTAGGCGTCGGCCACTTTGCCAAACTGCCTCTCAGGCTGCATGCCCCGCGAAGGAGGATAGAACGGGACCCCCTTGTTTGCTACATCATAGGTCTTGACTATCAGATAGTCGTCCTGGGAAAGGATCGGCACGAAATCGGCATTGGGCTCGATCCAGATATCCCGCTCTACGCCCACGCGTTCAGTCTTGCAGCTTGCCCCCATAACAAACGTAAGCGTTTTGCCCGACTCACTGTCTTCTACCGTGCAAACACACTCAAGCAGTATGCGTGCACTGTTCAGTGAGGACGGCGGTTCATGCGAAGCAGTCTCGGCCTGCCTCTTCAGGTAGTCGATTCGAAAAGTAAGAAATGAGCGAGCGAAGTCGATTGTTTCCATCGGACCCTCTGTTCACCTACCGGCGGGCAGAATTGTTGGCACTTTCTAGCTATCGACTAAAGAAGGACCAATTAAATTAAATATAATGGGTTTACCTTGGGGTGTCAAGCAGGTCTTTTTTCTCTGTATTCTTCCGAATGTGCTCGTGCTATAATTACGAAATCAGGACTACCATGACGTTTCCGGCGTGTCAACCTGTGAAGCCTCCCCTCGAAAGGAATGGAAAATATGACTTTGCGAGCTGGTATCGTCGGCTGCGGGGGCATCAGCCGTGCCCACGCCACAGCTTACGCCAACCTGGACGGAGTCACGCTCGCTGCACTGTGCGACATCAACGCCGAGGCGCTCAACGCCCGTGCTGATGAGCATGGCGTCACCGCGCGCTATTCCGACTTCGAGGAGATGTTTGAGAAGGAAGATCTTGACGTTGTCAGCGCATGCACGCACGCCCCGTTACACGGGCCGGTCGCCATTGCCGCTGCCAGGCATGGCATCAATGTCCTTAGCGAGAAACCGCTTTCGGTTGATTTGCAGACCGCCGACAAGATGCTTGCTGCGTGCAAAGAAGCCGGCGTGCGGCTGGCCGTCAGCCACCAGTTCCGCTTCAGCCCTCTCTTTCAAGAAGCAAAGGATTGGATAGACGCGGGAAGGATCGGGGAATTTCGATCGGTAAGAGAGGTGGGAAAGGGACGCCCCGCAGGGTTTGAACTCATGGAAATGGGCGTACATTACTTCGACGAAATGGACCTGTTTCTGGATGGCATCGAATGGATTCACGCCCAAGTAACATACGAAGGACATGAGGTCGGCGTCGAGGACATAATGACGAGCAAAGAGCTCTGTAAAACCGACAAGAGAGACAACGGCATCGTCGCCGGCGATACGATGATGGTTCACATTAAAGGGCGGAATGGCGCCTACGGGGTCATGGAGCTGTATCAACGTGAGCAAGTGCAGGGCTGGATGATGGGCCCTCATATCCTGGGCTCCGAAGGACAGTTGATGATCAGGCCGAACCCAGAGACCTTTGTCGACGAACTGTGGCACTGTCCGTTTGATGTCTCCTTCCCTACCAGTACGCCGCAATGGGAAAAAGTGCCAATCGACCCGGAACGCTTCAGAATCGGGGAGAATCTCTGGGAAAGACGCCAATCGATCTGGAGCGTGCGCGACATGGTCAATTCGATAATGGAGGACCGCCAGCCGCAGCTTGGGGGCGCGGCTGCGCTCACCTCGCTTGAATGTGTCTTCGCCGTCTACGAGTCCCACTTCACCGGCACCCGCGCCGAACTGCCCCTGAGAGAACGCCTTCACCCACTCGTCAGGCGAATGCAGACCAACGCATGACGGGCCAGGTAGTGAGCCACCAACTAACCTGCCATTGCTCACCCACAAGTGGCTAGACGGTTGACTCCCCGCATCTTCTACGGTTGGTGGATTGTCGCCGCTGCGGTCCTCCTGCAGTTCATCTTTCTCAGCGTAAGCCAGTCCACCGTAAGCGTCTTCCTGCGCCCCGTCGTCGAGGAGTTGGACTGGCAGGTCTGGCAGTTCACTCTGGGCTCTTCGCTAGCCGTTCTGGCAGGCGCCCTCTCCGGAGTCATCGTCGGCCGCGTCGTTGACCAGCGCGGTCCCAGGCTGCCTGTGCTGGGCGGCGCACTTGTCTCAGCAATCTGCCTCTTCGGGCTGGGCAGACAGTCCGACCTGCGGCTCTTCTGGATACTACATCTGCTGGCCGGCTTCATCGGTTGGACACTGTTCGGGCCGCTTGTCGTCAACACCACCATCAACAAATGGTTCATGCGCCGCAGAGGATGGGCGCTTGCAATCGGCTCCAGCGGCATATCGCTCGGCGGACTCATCGCCCCCTATGCGATGACCTTGGTCGTCGACTCCATGGGCTGGCGAAACGGTTACCTCTTCCAGGCGCTCTTCGTCCTTGCCATCGCTGCGCCGGTCGCCCTGCTAATGCGGCGTGCGCCGGAAGACGTCGGCCTGCGTCCTGATGGGGAGCCACCGCCAGACAGGAAAAATACTGCAGTTCCGGTTGAAGGCGAACCCGGCTCATTTACCAGCCGCCAGGCCCTGCGCACGTCCGGCTTCTGGCTGCTGCTTCTCGGCTACAGCATGAACCAGGCAGCTCTGGCCTCGGTCCTGACTCACGCGATCCCTTTCGCAACCGACGCCTCCTTCACTCGTACGACTGGCTCATTAGCTATAGCCGTTAACGGGTTGGGAAACCTGCTGTCCAAGGCCGTTTGGGGATACTGCCTCCAGAGGTACCCGCCGCGGCTACTGGCAGTGACCGCTTTCACAACCGGCGGAACAGGCGTTGGCCTGATGTTGTTGTCCGCCTCCACCGCGCAACCGGCCTATCTCTTCGCTGGTTTCTTCCTGTACGGTTTCGGATTCGGCGGCACCATCCCCATCAGCGAGTACCTTTGGGTGAGTTACTTCGGCCGCGCCCACATCGGCGCGATTCGAGGCGTCGCCCAGCCCCTCACCGTTATCGGTCCCACCGTCGCGCCCGTCCTGGTCGGCGTGGCCTACGATCTGCGGGGGAGCTACCAACTGGCGTTTTTCGGCATCATTATGGCCTATCTACTTGCGGGCCTGCTGGTTGCCGTATCACGACCGCCCACAGCCCAGTCGGCATAAGAATCCAGCCGTGGAATTACTCGTGTCTCTACTCCAACCCATTCGGCATGCTTGTTCTGTCTCTTTGCCTGATTTTGGGCTATCATAAAGCGATTTCCAGAAATGCGGTCTCCGCGACAGAACTCTGTTGCGTCCTCCAGAGCTGGGGACCGAAAGCGGCCGACTTGACACCGATTCCGCCGCAACCGACAGGTGACCGACACGAATAGCAATGCCCGACGATCACAACGATTTGCTCCTACTCATCTCCGTAGAAGATAACGTATACGTGCTCCTGCGCGGCTTGGCCGCCGGGACCTGCCTGAGACTGTCCGGGAAAAGCATCGTCTGCGAAGCCCCTCTCGAACTTGGTCACAAGATCGCGGCGCGCGATATCGCATCCGGCGAAAAGATTGTCAAGTACGGCGCGCCGATCGGCTCAGCCGTACGTGACATCCGCATCGGTGAGCACGTTCACCTTCACAACATCAAGAGCGACTACATTCCCACCTACACACTGAATTCGGAGTCCGATTGAACCGGCCCAGGAGGGATACGATGGTTGCCAAAACCGAATTCCAGGGATTTCTGCGTCAAGACGGCCGCAAGGGCATCCGCAATACCGTCCTCGTCGTTTACCTGGTGGAATGCGCCCACCACGTCGCCCGCGAGATAGTCTATCCCTACCGCAAAGAGGGCGTACACCTGATCGGGTTCAGCGGATGCTATCCCAACCAGTACGCCTTCGACATGATGGCGCGGCTCTGCACTCATCCGAACACCGGAGGGGTCCTGCTCGTATCACTGGGCTGTGAGAGCTTCGACCGCCGCGGCCTGGCGCAGCTGGTCAAAGAAAGCGGAAGACCTGTGGAGACTCTCGTAATCCAGGAGCGTGGCGGCACACTAACGACCATCGGTCAGGGTCAAGCGTGGCTGGACGGAACCCTGACCGAACTTGAATCCAAGACGACGCGAGTCACGATGTCGGTCGACGAACTGGTCGTGGGGGCAATCTGCGGGGGCTCCGACGCCACCAGCGGCATCACCGCCAATCCCGCCATCGGCCGCTGCTTTGACCTGCTCGTGGAGAACGACGCCAGCGCAATCTTTGAGGAAGGCGGCGAACTGATCGGCTGTGAGCAGATCATGGCCGACCGGGCGGTGACTCCTGAACTCGGTGGAGAGATATTCTCCACGATGGCGAAGACCGCCCGCTACTATACCACCATGGGCCACGGCAGTTTTGCGGTTGGCAATGCCGACGGCGGCCTGACAACGGTCGAAGAGAAGTCGATGGGCGCCTACGCTAAGAGCGGCTCCTCACCGATTCGAGGACTGATAAAACCCGGCGACGTGCCCCCTGCAGGCGGCCTCTACTTGTTGGACATCGTTCCGGACGGCGGCGCACGATTCGGTTTTCCCAACATCAACGACACCGCCGAAATCGCTGAACTGATTGCCTGCGGCGCGCATTTGACCCTCTTTTCGACGGGACGAGGCTCTGTGGTAGGCTCGGCAATCTCACCGGTGATCAAGGTGTGCGCAAACCCGGAGACCTACCGGCGCATGGCTGGTGACATGGACGTGGACGCAGGCCGTATTCTGGAAGGAAAAGCTACGCTTGATGACCTGGGTCAGGAGATTTTTTCACAGATTCTTGACGTTGCCGCCGGCGCGCCAACCAAGTCAGAGAGCCTCGGACACCAGGAGTTCGTGCTAACCTACAAGTCATTCGAACCGATCGGTCCGGCTTGTCTCCCCATTTAGATGTCGCCGAATATGACCTCAACTACCAGAGAGGCACCCCTTGTGGGTGCCCTCTTCTTACCCTGATGGTTGCGTCAACGTTTCGAGAAACCGGCAGATACGCGAAACAGACGAAAACCGCCAAAATGGCTCCGACCTGCTTGTTCCGATGACCAGCACTGTATGGAGAGAACCACACCCAGATGCATTCCCGTACTTCCCGACACACTGAGACCACGCGATGACCGCCGACTCACGCAGCACCGCACGTCAAGAAGTAACCGCAACACAGTCCCCCATGTCGCCGACTCCTAAGTTTTCCCAAGACCGAACCCTAAAGGAGTATCTAGGCCTGGCCGCCCGCGGCTTCGCCATGGGCTGCGCGGACATCGTACCCGGCGTTTCCGGCGGCACGATGGCCTTCATTCTCGGAATCTACGAAGAACTGGTAATGAGCATCCGCGCCGGCGCGCGCAAGCCGTTTTGGCAGGCACTCCTGCGCCTGAATGTACCGGCAGCGCTGGACGCCCTGAACGCCCGTTTTCTGGCTGCAGTCCTGGTCGGCATCGCCGTCGCCGTCGTAACTCTGTCCTCCTGGCTGGAGTGGGTCCTCAAAAATCATCCCGTCCTCATATGGAGCTTTTTCTTCGGGCTTGTCTTAGCCTCAATCGTTACCGTTCGCAGGCAAATACAGAACTGGAACGCGCCGCTGTTCGCTGCACTGGCAGCAGGCGCCGTCGGTGCCTATTTCGTAGTTGGCGCCGTACCCGTTCAGACACCGGAGTCGGCCTGGTTTCTCTTTCTCAGCGGCATGCTGGCTATCTGCGCCATGATCCTGCCTGGCATCTCCGGCTCATTCATCCTCGTGCTCCTCGGCAAATACCAGTTCCTCCTCGCCGCCGTGAACCAGCGCGACATCGTCAACCTGACCACTGTCGGTGCCGGCGCCGTTGTCGGCATCGTCACTTTTGCCCAGATCCTGGCCTGGCTCTTCAAACGCTATCACGACCTGACCATCGCCGTCCTCATCGGCCTGATGGCAGGAAGCCTGCGCAAGATCTGGCCCTGGAAGGAGACGGTGGCATCGATCATCGACCGGCACGGTGAAGTCCTGCCTACCGTAGAACGAAACCTCCTGCCGCCCGCCTTGACCGCTGAAGTCTTCCTCGCGCTCGGTCTGACGCTGGCTGGATTCGCCATCGTGACGGCGCTGGACCGTCTCAGCCAAGCGTAGGGGCGCCCCCCCTGAGGCTTCCTCCACGAACCTGCGCCAATGGCAAGGAGACCTGGCCACTGACGACAGCAGTGCCTGGTTCACCCGTCAAGTCTTTGCGGCTGTTACTATTCCACTCTTTGAGGCTTCGTCCGCCGCGGCTCCCTGACCCAGAACAACATCAGAAACAGCGCAACAACACCGAACGCCAGCGAGATACTAAACATGGCTGTAAAGCCCCAGGCGCCGGCCAACCATCCTCCTAGGATCGGCCCCCCAACCAGAACAGGCGCCAGGAGCGTGTGGGTCAGACCGACATAGGTAGGCCGGTCCTCGGGTACGCTGAATTCCAACGAAATAGGAAGCGACGAAGTGTGGTATGCACCCAGAAACGCGCCAAGAGAAATGAAGGTCAGCAACAGACCGAAAGGAACCGTTTCCCAGACCGACCCTGCATCCGGCTGTCCTGCCTGGCCCGCGATCGTGCCCGTAGTCTGAGCCCAGTCAGGTCCAGGTTATGCCAGACCGCCGACAAGGAGTGCGCCGGACGAGGCCAGAACCGAAAAGAGAGCTGCACTGTCCAGCACGACCTTATGTCCGGCCCGATCAGCGAGCAAACCGCAAAGTGGGTTAAGCACTGCCTGCGTGCCAACCAGAACGGCCGTCAACAATCCAATGCCGCGGCCGTCCAGAGCAAACAGTTCCGCCCCATAAACGGCAAAAAAACCGGTACCCATTCCTCCCAGGATCATTAGAGACTTGCTGATGAGATACCGTCGATAGTTTTGGTCGCGCTTCAACACTGCGGTTAGACGTGACAGATAAACGTAAAAGGGAGCCGCCTTTTTCGTCACTTCCGATCTCGGCTCACGATTAAGTGCCAGTCCCACCCACGAAACGGCCGTAAACGCGAAGGCGAGAAAGAACAGCAGGGCAAAGTTGCTGGGAAATGCATAGTCGACCAGAATTCGCCCCACAAAGTAGGCGCCCCCGACACCCATCAACTGGCCAAGTCCTTGGCCCAGACCGAGCCAGATTCCCCGCCGTTGTACAGGAATCACCTTGGCGATCAAGTCCAGCCAGGGAGCCATTGTCAGGCCGGCTCCTGAAGAAGCCAGCCCAATTCCAAACAGGACTGCTGCCAGGGCCAACCACGGAGTTGAGACTGCAAAGAAGAGGACAGCCAAACCGACAAGAAGATAGGGGAGCCGCTCGCAAACGGCACCGACCAGCATTACGAACGGCTTCTTGTACGGCATGCTTTCAGCCATGTTGGCTGTCAGCAATTGGGGAAAATAGTAGCCGAAGGCCCACAGCGCACGAACAAGACCGATTACCAACTTGGAATCGGTCAACTGACTCGCCAGCACCGGAATCACAGTCTCCCTCGAAATGAGACTGAGACCCAGTGTGATAAAGGTTATATCCCAAAGATTGACCGAAAAGTTCCAGGCTGTTGAGTTGTTGTCCCGCCCCATCAGCGCTGGCCGGCCCCGTCCGATTCCGTATAGGGCCGAAACCCGCGCACCATCAGGCCTTTAGGCTCATCCTCGCGTCGGGCCTGCTCCGCCAGCTTTTCGGCTTCGGCGCGATTGGTTGTGGTCGTTGCACGAACTATGGCGTAGTCGTCGGGGCGGCGGTAGCGGTTGATGAAGACAGGCCGCGGCGCTTCGGAGTGGTTCTGCTTGGAGCCGTGGACCGTTCTGACGTGGAAGTAGATGGCGTCGCCCGCCTGCCCGGCAATTGGCAGGGCAGCCTCCCACGGCCATTCATCCTCATCCAGTCCCAGATGGGAGAAAGTATCAACGTGCTTGAGCTGACCTTGTTTGTGGGTTCCAGGTACTACGTGAAGCGCGCCGTTTTCGAGGTCGGTGTCCACTACGTAAGTGAGGATCCCAACCGGGCCTTCGAACCTGTGCTCAAAATAAGCAGAGTCCTGGTGCAGGTGCTTGGGATGGCCGCCCACAGGCTCCTTGACCAGCGACTGGCCCTGGCCGAATAGCTCAATGTTCGGGCCGAGGACCGCTTCAAGAATATCGAGGGCAGTCGGGTCCATCGCCGCCCGCAGAAAAGCGGCGCTCGTGAAATAACTGATGCCGACCGTCATGATCTGTTTGTCGCGGTCGTAACCTTCGGGCGCCGGTATGAACAGGGAGCCGTTCGGCGAAACCCAGCCTTCCGGCTTTCTCTCCGCCCGGTCAAGCATTTCAACCGACTGGCGTACGGTTGCGGAGATGTCGGCAGCCATCTCCTCGATGTACGGTTTCATCAAAGCCCGCACAACCAAGCAACCATGTTCCTTGTAGATTGCTGCGGCTTCAGCTACATCCAAATCTTCGACCGACACCGATATCTCTTCGGTCGAGAATTTCGTTTCCTTGACGGACGACTGCATTGGCGCCCTCCTCTAAAACAAATTGTCAGGTGTTGTTGACGGGCACCAGCGGTGCACGCTCAGATAGTCCAACGCAATGTTGAGCGCCTCGGCTGTGCCGATGCGCCGCAACGCGTCGACCGAATTGGCGCGCACATAGCGGTTCTCGTCGCGAAGTGAATCTTGCAGAGCGGGCACGGCCTCTCCCGCGTCGGCTCCGAGCCGCTGAATCGAAAGGGCAGCCGTAAAGCGGGCCTGATCGTCCTCGTCCTTCAGTCCGACCTCAAGCGCAGGCAAGGTCACATCAAGCGGTTCCTTTAGCAGGCCGAGTGCCTCGACCGCACTGCGCCGCACAACGACGGAAGGATCGGTAACTGCCTTGGCGACTGCCTCGGCATTTTCGCGGCTGGCTTGTCCCGACTCGCCCAACGCAAACGCCGCGTGCATGCGCGCCTCCTCGCTCTCGTGGCCCATGGCATCCAGCAAAACGCCTTGCGCAGCGGGCCCGATCTCGCTCAATCCGTAGCCGGCATTCCGGGCAGCGACGGCCTTCCCGCTAGTTAGAGCTCCTGCCAGTGACGGGATACCCTGTTCGGAGCAAGCGGCCAAACGATAGGCCGATTCGACCCCTTCCGGCTCGTATTTTGAAGCCAGTTTCTCGGCTAGTTCGGTCATGGAACTCTCCGCAGAACCATGCCCTTTCGACTGTGGGTCAGCCGCGGCGTCTCCATTCCTGTGCGCACTGCTTTCCCCCCGGTGCCATCGCCACTGGTGCGACCAAAGCACATTGTGATCGACCGAACCGTCCTCAACCGGCGTCCATTCATCCTTCCGGTTGTTCCAGGCCGGACCTGAAGGGTGATTCATGCGCACAAACTGAAACTTCATCATCGCCCGCGTTTTCTTCGAAAGGTTGGCGCCGCCTCGGTGCCACAGGTCGTAATGAAGGAGCGCGAACGTACCCTCCGGCCCCTCCATGTAAACCGGCGTTTCCGTGTCGTCACCGGCTCGTTTCGTATAGTACTGCGATCCCGAAAGCAGGCCCGAAGGACCCATCTCTTCGTCCACGGCCTGGGGATAGTAGAAGATCATAGCCCACCAGTTATGGTGATTGCGCACCTTTTGATGGCCCCAGTAGCTGTCCTTGTGCCAGTGCTGGACTTTGCGCCCCGGATACGTGAAATGACAGTGTCGGTGGGGATGTATCGTATAGTCACTCCCTAATACACTTGTCAATGCCCCTCGCACAACCGGACTCTGAACGATGTCTCCGACCTCGCTGAAGCGCGGAAGAAGGTTGTTGCCGGGGTTGCCCTCCTTCTCCATCACCTCATTCAACTTGGCGTTCAGCCCTTTGTGAAACTCCTTGGAAAAGTCGGTCTTCAAGACCACGTAGCCTCTGGAGATAAACTGGCGCATCTGATTGTCAGTCAGAAGATGGTCGGCTAGGCTCATTTCTCTTCCCCTCCTCGTGAGGCGCAGGCGTGCCGGCAAGCCCAAACACCACAGCTTCGTTGCCGAGTTTGGCGCGGCAACTCGAACTCCAACATGCTGCGCGTTATGCTATCTGCACTCTACCTTTACTGAACTCTACACCGCCGGGCTGCAGGGCTGGCCGTCTTTCAGGATCGGAATGGCCTGGCCCCAGAGATCGGTTCCTTCTCGATTCATTATAGGTTCGGCCGAATACTGAGCGAGGTAGCAGCGCCTGACTCTCGAAGTCGTATTGGGCCCGCTGCGGTGGAAGGTCCGGCTGCTGAAAACAACAATGCTTCCGGCAGGCACCAGAGCAGGGATACCCGGGTGTTCACCCTGGTAACCGACTTTGTCATTGCTGCCAGCTTCGATTTCGTGGTTGTAGAGGTCGTCCGGCGTCATGCCGATCGCCGAATAGGGCAGCACAGATACCGTCCCGTTCTCAATCGTCATATCGTCCAGCGCGCACCAGCAAGAGAGATAGGGTCTGTGGTAGTGCCCGACATAGCCGGAGTCCTGGTGCCAGCCGAACTTCGAGCCTACTTCGGCGAATTTGACCACATACTGTTCGTGGAAAAGAAAGGCGTTGTCACCCAACGTTGCTCTGCAGACGTCGCCCATCAGGTCGCCAAAAAGGAAATCGGTGATGGTCGGGCTTTCAAGTCCCCTTCGGCTGATGAAATAACGCTTCTTGTAGTGGTTTATCCCCTGAACCGTTACCCCTTTAGCCTCCATCTCCGCGTCGTACCGCTCGATGTAGCGCTGGCACTCGGCCCGCAGACCTTCAACCTGCTCCGGAGGAATCACGTTCTCAAGGAAAAAGTACCCTTCGTTGCGAAACTGCAGCCGCTGTTCTTCGGTTATTTGCATATTCTTCCTCTAACACAAATTGAGTCTAAACCAGCAGATTCCTCTGGTTTTCGAACCGCTGTCAGCATTGTGTCCCGCCGTGGTTCATAGGCCGTCCATTTCAGTGGTTTCACTCTTGGCATCCGCGCCTATTTCCTCGACGTATTTCCTGTGATCTTATACATCAGGGCCCCGCGAAAGTCAAGAGCTCTTGCAATCGCGGCCTATCATCTTTAGGGCCAGGGCATCTCTGATTCCACCACCAAACTGCCATGCATTGTCCGAAGTGATTCCCTCCCAATCTCTCGGCCTGCGCTCGTAAACGCTCGTCCGTCTCTCGTGCAAGTAAGCCCGCGGTTGCGCACACATCGATTCACGGACGATCACTCAATTCAGACGAAACAGATTTCAAACAGTCACTTTTGGGCACAGGCAAACGCTTGTGAACGCTCGTAGCCGCACACAAAACGCTCGCACAAGGTCAAACAGAACTCGCAAAGGCCCGGGTGTAGCGCAAGCCGCGATTCTCGTTCATCTGTCCCGCAAAACTTGCCCCATTTTGCACTAATTTGCAACGAGCGAAAATTTCGGTTATACTTACGAAACCGCTTTAGTAAAATGCAAGTCGCCTGGCCATCACAGGCCGCTTGCCCTATCAAGAACCCCGGTCTATGAGTGGATTAGCCAGAGTTATTCGCTATGTACGCCCCTATGCATGGATGGCTGTGCTGGGCATCGTTACGACCATCCTGCCGGTACTCATGGAACTCGTGACGCCCCGTATGGTCCAGTTCATTATCGATCAGGGCATACGCGCCGGCAACATGACGGCCGTCTGGCAAGGCAGCGGCATCATGCTGTTGGCTGCCGTCCTCGGCGCCGCCACGACGATCGGCCAGGGTATCGCCAGGGCACAGATATCTCAAGGCATCGCCTTCGATCTGCGCAACGACCTTTTCCGTCACATCCAGCGCTTCTCCTTCGCCAATCTGGACCGCATGCAGACCGGCCAGTTGATGACTCGCGTTTCCAGCGACGTCGATGTTGCCCGCATGTTTCTCAGCGCCGGTCTGGCCCTACTACTGCGCACCATGCTGATGGTAGTCGGCAGCCTTGCCATGATGCTCTTCCTCGACTGGCAGCTCAGTCTGATCATGGTAGCCATGCTTGTGGTTTCAGGGTCGGTAATTTTCTGGTTCCTGCGCGTCGTCGGCCCTCTGTTTTCAATCGTGCAGCAGAAGCTGGGAAAGCTCAATACTCTGGTACAGGAAAACCTTGCCGGTGTACATGTGGTCAAAGCCTTTGTACGCGAAGAACACGAGATTGAACAGTTCGACAAAGACAACCTGGACTATATGGAGCAGAACATCAAAGTGGGCAGATACCTCGCCCTCGTGATGCCAGTCCTCCTTGTCCTGACAAATCTGGGTGCCACTCTTGCAATTTGGCGGGGAGGCCTCGACGTCATCGGCGGTCGGCTGACCATCGGCGAACTGGTTGCCTTCAGCAACTACATGCTGATTGGCATGTCGCCTCTGCTCCTGCTCAGCAACATCCTGTCAATGATCTCCCGCGCCGAAGCCTCTTCGAAGCGCATCGTCGAGGTACTGGACACTGAGCCCTCCATTCAGGCGCCCGAAGTCCCAACCCAGGTCGCCGAGCCCATTGGCGAGATTGCATTCGAAAATGTCTCCTTCCACTATGCAGGACGGCGCAACGGAGGGGGCCTGGGTGCCTCGGGCGCGGGCAACGGCCAGGTAGGGGTCACCGGGACGGCCTCCAACGGCGCAACATCAAATGGGACGCCTATACGTCAACAGCCGGCCCGCGACGCCCGCGGCCGCCCAATCGGTGAAGAGGTGCTCGATGGCATCGATCTCCGAGCCGCACCCGGGCAGAAAGTGGCGCTTTTGGGCGTGACCGGTTCCGGCAAGAGCACGCTCGTCAACCTCATCCCCCGCTTTTACGACGCCGTCGGTGGAGAGGTCCGACTGGACGGCATAGATGTCAAGAATTGGGAGCCGACACATCTGCGCAAACACGTCGGCGTAGTCCTGCAACAAACCACTCTTTTTGCCGGGACCGTTCAAGAAAACATCTCCTACGGTCGGCCGGACGCGCCGATAGAGGAGATTATCGCCGCTGCACAAGCAGCCCAGGCCCACGATTTCGTCATGCAGATGCCGGAAGGATACGATAGTCTGGTCGAAGCGCGCGGCGCCAACCTTTCTGGGGGTCAGAAGCAGCGAATTGCCATTGCTCGAGCCCTCCTCACTAAGCCGGCCGTCCTCATCCTTGACGATTCCACCAGTTCGGTTGACCTCGATACCGAGCTGCGCTTACAGGAAGCCCTCAAAGAGAAACTTGAGAACACAACTACCTTCATCGTCGCCCAGCGCATCAGCAGCGTTGTCGACGCAGACCTGATTCTCGTACTCGATAAAGGCAAAATCGCGGCCCAGGGCACGCACGAGGAGCTCCTGGCAAACAGCGATATCTACCAGGAGATCTACTACTCGCAATTCGAAGAGGCATGAACCCGAACTATTCCACCCAAAGTGCTTGCCTGATATCTTTCCCTTAGCCCTATGACCATGATGCGACCTCCCCAACGACAACCGATGCGCCTCGGCTTTGGCGGAGGCGGCATGCTCACCGGTGAACATGCCGCCAACACGCGCCATACCCTCATGCGCATGGCCTCTTACCTGCGGCCATACCGCCTTCCGTTACTCGTCGTCGCCCTCTTTGTGACCGTGAGCACCGTATTCCGGTTATACGGACCAATGCTTCTGGGCCGCGCTATCGATGATTTCATCGCAACGAGCGATGCTTTCGGACTCCGCAACCTGGTCTTCTTGATCATTGCCGTATACTTCGGCGCAGCCGCCACAGCGACGGTGCAGGGACTTATCATGGTTGTGCTGGGCCAGAGGTTCGTTTCCGACATCCGCGCCGGCCTTTTCAGCCACCTTCAAGAGATGTCGATGACGTTCCACGATCGTAACCAGGTCGGCGACCTGATGAGTCGAATCACGAACGACTCCGAGGCAATAAACCGGACGCTCTCAAACGGGCTGATCGAGTTCACCTCCAATATTCTGCTTCTGGGCGGCACGTTTGTGGCAATGTTCCTTCTCAACTGGCAACTGGCGCTGGCCATGCTGGTCCTGATGCCGCTCATGCTTTACATAACCGGCGAAGTCACGCGTCGCAGCCGCGCTGCGTTTCGCACTGTGCAGCGCAACCTTGGCGCACTGAACGCGGTGATGGAGGAAAACATCGCTGGAGCGAGAGTCGTACAGGCCTTCGCCCGCGAAAACGAAGTGTACGAAACATTCCACGAAGTCAACACGAGGTACCGCAAGGCCGGCATGACGGCCGACATCATTACCGCTGCCCTCGGCCCCATGTTTACGACGATGATGACGATCACAATCGCTGTGGCAGCCCTTCTCGGGGGATGGCTGGCGATCGAGGGAATCCTGGAGGTCGGCGTTCTGGCCACCTTCATCATCTACATCATGAATTTCTTCCGGCCTATGCGCGGCATCGCCATGCTATACAACCAGCTGCAGTCTGCCCTGGCCGGAGCGGAACGCATATTTCAGACGCTGGACGTTGAGCCTACCGTAACCGACAGACCCGACGCGCCGCCGTTGGACGAGATTAAAGGTGACGTTGAGTTCGAGAATGTTAGTTTCAGCTATGGTGTAGAGCCGCCGCCGGCCGTCCCGGCACAGGGCGGCATGGGAAATGGACGCGGCTCGGGCAGGCCCGGACCAGGCGGCACGGGCAATGGCCGCAGACCAGGGGGGCCACAAGAAAGTAATGGAGACAGAGGGCCGGCACAGGAATTCGTATTGAATGACGTCAGCCTCCACGCCAAACCAGGCGCCACGATTGCATTGGTCGGCCCCACCGGCGCAGGCAAGACGACAATTGTCAGTCTGTTGAGCCGGTTCTATGACGTCGATGAAGGCAGCATTCGCATTGACGGCCGTGATATCCGCGACATTCAGCAGGCGTCCCTGCGGAAGCAGCTTGGCATCGTACTTCAGGACACTTTCCTCTTCTCCGGCACCGTACGCCAAAACATACGCTACGGCCGCCTGGATGCAACCGACGAGGAAGTCGTGGCCGCGGCCAAGCTGGCAAATGCCGACGCATTCATAAGACTGCTTCCTGGTGGCTACGACTCACAGGTGTCTGAACAGGGGAACAATTTCAGCGAAGGTCAGCGTCAGTTGCTTGCAATCGCTCGCGCCGTACTGGCAAATCCTCGCATACTTATCCTCGACGAAGCAACCAGCAGCGTCGACACACGCACCGAGGTTCAACTGCAGCAGGCGCTGCTCCGTCTCATGGAGGGTCGCACCGCCTTTGTAATCGCCCACAGGCTCAGCACGATCCGAAATGCCGACCAGGTTCTGGTCGTCAACGATCATCGGATTATCGAAAGAGGGTCGCATGAGGAGCTCTTGGCCATAAAGGGTTTCTACCATGACCTGTATACGAGCCAGTACATGCGGGTCAAGGGTGCAGAGTCGGTGGTGAACAAATGAGAGTAGGACTGCGCCGACAATCAGTCGACGCGCGCTCCGCTTTCGCCGTCAAATATATGGAATCCCGTTTCGTCGAACCGCGCCACAATCTGCTCGCCCTGAGCGATCCGGTCGCGAACACTCGCATGTCCCACCAGAAAACGATCCCCTGACCGAAACCCGATGAACTGAATCTGCCTGCCGAAATCGGGCTCTACAGACTCGGCAGTTCCGCGCCACTCGTTTGCGCTGGGCAACGGTTCATCTTTCGCTGCCTCCGCTGATTCGACAACGCCTATCCGCACTGCTTCTGAGGGGATGCCCACGGTCACTCGTTGGCCGGTGCTGAGTGCCTGCATCTGGGACTGGTGCGGTCGCAGGCTCAGTTCTTGGCCCGCTGCCATACCTCCCTCGGTAACCGTGACCTGTTCCAGCAAGCTCATCGGGGGAATCCCCAGGAATCCGGCGACAAATGTGTTGGCCGGTTTCCGCCTCACCTCTTCAAAGTCACCCACCTGCTCGATTCTCCCAGCCCGCATCACCGCCACCATGTCGCCCAGCGCCATCGCCTCGGTCTGGTCATGCGTCACATATAAGGCGGTGATTCCGAAACGGTTGAGGAGCCGCTTTATCTCAACCCTCGTCTGTGTCCGCAGCTTCGCGTCCAGGTTGGAGAGAGGCTCGTCGAACAGGAAAACACGCGGCTGGCGGACGATCGCCCGTGCAATCGCGACCCGTTGCTGCTGCCCGCCCGAAAGCGTGCCCGGCTTGCGCTGAAGCAGCGACTGAAAACCGATCCCCATGATCTCCGAGGTAATGCGAATGCGCTCCTCGGCCTCCTCATCCGGCGCTTTACGCATGCGAAAGAAAAAAGACAAATTTCCGTGTCCCTCGAAGTGGGGATAAAGCGCGTAGTTCTGGAAGACCATCCCGATAAAGCGGTCCTTGGGGGCGACCTCCATCATGTTCTGGTCATCGTAGAAGACCTCGCCGCTGTAGTCCGCCTCCAATCCCGCAACGACGCGTAGGAGCGAACTCTTGCCGCAACCCGATGGACCCACGACTGCCAACGTCCGCCCGTCTGGCACGGTCAGGTCGACTTGGTCCAGTGCCCGGACGCGGTCGGCAGTCTCCTCCCCTTCTCGCGTCCTCGGACCTGAGGACCCCATCCACGGGATTGCCGCTCCTCGCCTGGACGTGAACGACATTCCGAACTCTTTACTGACTTTGACTAACCGAATTGTTGACAAAGTATCGTCTGCCCTTGATTGTTCTAACTGATATGTTGGCTCTTCTCCCGGTTCCGGTCCCGTGGGACCTGGAATAGAGCCAGCTTTCGGGGCTTAGAGCATCGTCATTCTACAGTTATTGTACCTATTGTGCGAACCGCTGACCGCCACCATAAGGACATCAGAGAATCTTTCATAAAGGAGCAGCGCCGCTGGCAGACCCAAGCAGCCCGAGCCAGGCACCGGATTACAGCCGCGCTCCGCCAGAAGCGACTGCCTGACAAAGGGCTTTCTTCTGCGGTATTAAATACTTTATTTGCGTTGATCTTATTGATCAGTGTAACCTGAATATGAATCTGATCTGGACTCCTGAACCGTCTTCTTGAGGGCGTCAACTTTGGACGAAGCCAGCAAACGACCCCGCATGAACAATAAGCAGGTGGCCGGTCTGTTTAAGGCCACAGGTGACCTTCTGCAAATCTTGGGCGAGAGCCGCTTTGTCGTGATGGCGTATCAAAACGCGGCCCGGACCATCGAGAGCCTCGAAGAGGATATCAACGCGGTTGCCGCTGCCGGTTCGCTGCAAGATCTTCCCAGGGTAGGAGCGGCGATTGCAGAAAAGATCGAAACACTGGTCAAGACCGGATCTCTGCCATTCTATGACGACCTCCTGTCGAAGATTCCCGAGGGCGTCGTGGCGATGCTGCAAGTACCCGATGTAGGCCCCAAGACTGTGCAGCGTCTCTGGCGTGAACTTGACATAGATAGTGTTGAAGCCTTGAAAGAAGCGGGGGAGGAAGGCAAACTTCGGGCGCTGAAAGGCTTCGGTGCAAAGTCCGAAGAGCGTATCCTGAAAAGCATCGAACTGCTCAGACGCCAGTCCGATGATCGGACCCCAATTGGCGCCTCACTGCCTCTTGCAGAAGGTATTGCTGACGAGTTGACTGCATTGAAAGCGGCAGGAGTCTTTGAGAGAGTATCTGTCGTCGGAAGTTTGCGTCGTTGGAGAGAAACAACCGGCGAGATCAGACTCTTGGCCGTAAGTAGCTCTGCGGCTCAGGCGCTGGATGCCTTCCAGAGCATACCTCAAGTGAAGGAGGTCATTGAAAGAAGCGAAAACGCAGTGACCGTTGCGCTAGCCGACGGACCCCGTGCCAGCCTGCAACTCGCCGATTCACAACATTGGGGTACGGCTCTTTGCCATGCCACGGGGAACCAGGCCCATCTGGAGGCACTTGACAGCCATGCGCGAAAACTTGGGTTGAGACTGGGCGACAACGCACTCGTCGATTCAATCGAGAATTCCGGGACCGACAATGGTGGGAACGGAACGGTCGCCGGAATGCGCCCATTTCAGAGTGAAGAGTCCCTCTACGAGAGCATCGGTTTGCCGTGGGTGCCTCCGGAGCTGCGTGAAGGTAATGGCGAGATAGAAGCCGCGTCGAACCGCATGCTTCCGAGTCTGATCACCTCTGCGGACATAATGGGGGAAGTTCACGGTCACTCTACCTGGAGTGACGGAAAGTCATCGGTCGCCGAGATGGCCGAAGCCGCCCATAACAAGGGATATCGATACTGGGCTGTTACGGATCACAGTATCGGATTGGGGGTTACCAGGGGCGTTGACGCATCGGCCCTCATTGAACAGCGCCGCGAGATTGACGCTGTGAACGAAACTTACCGTGCGAAAGGGATCGACTTCCAGCTGCTTCAGGGAACCGAGGTTGAGGTTCTGGGCGACGGCGAGTTGGGTCTTCCCGACGAGGTTCTGGCCACGCTGGATATTGTTGTTGCCAGCATTCACAGCGGACTGCGGCAGGACCGCCAGCGAATCACTGAGCGCTGTTTGAAGGCGGTCCATAACCGATATGTCGACGTTCTTGGGCACCCGACCGGTAGGCTTTTGGGTCGGCGTGCACCCTCAGAAATAGACCTGGAGCAGGTACTAACTGCCTGTGCTGAGACGGGGACGGCTGTCGAGATCAATGCCAATCCGGAACGGCTGGATCTCTCAGCAGAACATGCCCGCCTCGCTGCCAGCCTGGGTTGTACACTTGTCATCAATAGCGACGCCCACAGCATTGGCCAGTTGGATCTCATGCGCTACGGCATCCATACTGCTCGGAGGGCTTGGCTGTGTGCTGGAAATGTTCTCAATGTCAAGCCCCTTAGTGAACTGCTCGCCCTGCTGAAGCGAAATAGAACCGGGAGGAGCCAAAAGTGAATGATGACACCCGGCGACCAGACAGCGAAATCGACGAGCCTGTTTTTTCGTCGGATGACCAGGATTCCGCTGAGAGCGGTTCGGAATCAGGAGCGGACATGGACTCGAGTACTGTCACAGATTCGGAACCCGATTTCTTGCCGGAAACTGAGGCCGAATTGTCCGGGGAAACGGCGACTACAGCACCTGACTTGGAGGAGCCGGTCTTTTCTCCTGGCGGCGAGTCCGGCGTTTGGCAAGGGTCTGAGCCGCTGCAGGAGACCCCTGAATCAGCTGAGGCGCAACCGGAGTGGGAGTTTCCCACGGCCGAACCAGTCGGCGTCGAGGCGTATTCAGGGCTATCGGTTGGGAACGAAATCGAAGAGCCTGGATTCGACCCTCAGGCAATGGCAACAACGGACAGTAGCTGGGTAAACGCTGCGCCCGATTCCGAGACGACGGAAGAGCCCCGTCCGGCAACTGAGTACAACTTCTTTGAAGAGACTCCGGCCTTGGAAGTGGCAACCGCGCCTCCTCCGACCCGGAAATTGGGAAGGACAGGTCCAGTCTGGGTACTTGGCGGCATTACGCTTGTCTTGATTGCGGGACTCGTTTGGCTAGGCATCTCGCGACTGACTGGGTCTTCAGAAAGCACCACCACGGCCCCGAGCGAGCCGTCAGTGCAGCAGGCGGTGGCCGACGCTCCAACGCCGGCGCCTCCGACCAGCACTCCGGGCCCAACTCCCACTCCGACTCCGATTTTGCTCCCTATCAATTCAAATGTGACAGTCGCAAACACGGACGGCCAAGGGGTCTTGTTGCGTGCTGAGCCGGGCCGGTCTGGAACATTCATTCAGACCGTCGATGAAGGAGAGATAATGGTGGTCCTGGACGCGGATCCGGAGTCAGACCACACAGAATATCCCGTCCCTCGCGATGGCTATCTGTGGTACAGAATGCGAGTGCCTGGCATTTTGGACAAACAAGGAAATCCTCTCGTGGGGTGGAGCGCCTCTAATTTCTTCGTCGTGGATGTCCCATGACCATAACTTCACAACGCGATTCAACCGCCATCGACCTGCCCGGTCAGAGAATTACAGAGTTGAGAGAACGAGTCGCGCATCATCAGTATCGCTACTACGTCCTCGACGACCCAGAAATCACCGACGCCGAATTCGACTCCCTATTTCGCGAACTCCAGACCCTTGAAGAACAGAATCCCGAACTGAAAGACGCCAACAGTCCGACAGTTCGCGTGGGTGGCGGGATCGCAGACCGCTTCGAAAAGGTCCGGCACCAGGTCCCTGTTTTGAGCCTGGCGAATGCCTTTGGCGAGGAGGATCTTCACCGCTGGCGCGAACGCCTGATGCGTCTGCTTCCGGAGGAAGAGCATGCCCGCCTCGCCTATGTTGTTGAGCCGAAGTTTGACGGCCTGACAGTTGTCCTCCAGTTCGACGAAGGCACATTTACGCTGGGTGCAACGCGCGGCGACGGAGAAACGGGCGAGAATATTACTCCGAATTTGCGGACTGTCAACCAGCTGCCGCTTCAGATTCCCGTCCCCGAGGCTAACGATCAAAGCAGGATGCAGGCTCCGCGACGCCTGATTGTACGCGGCGAAGTCTATGTTGAGGATGGTGACTTTGAGTCGTTCAATCTGGAGCAGGCCGAGAAGGATGAACGCACCTATGCCAATCCCAGAAACTTCGCTGCCGGCTCATTGCGTTTGCTGGACAGCGGCGTCAGCGCTGGGCGCCCGCTTAAGCTCTGGACCTACCAGATATTCCTCGAAGATGGACACGACGATCCTCCGGGCTCGCACTGGGACTCGCTTGAACATCTGAAGGCCTTCGGTTTCCCGGTCTGTAATGAATCGAGGCGCTTCGGCGACGCGAATTGGGAGGAGCTGATCGATTTTGTTGGAAGATGGCATGATCTGAGAGCAAGATTGCCCTACGATCTTGACGGTATGGTGGTGAAGGTTGATCTGCTCTCGCAGCAGGAGCAATTGGGCTTTACCGGCAAGGATCCGCGCTGGGCTGTCGCCTTCAAGACAGGAGGCGAGGAGGCAACGACCAAGTTGCTGGACATTGGCGTCAAAGTGGGACGTACGGGCGCCGTCACGCCCAACGCGGTGCTGGAGCCGGTCCACATTGGCGGCGTCACCGTTCAGGCCGCCACTCTGCATAACGCCGACTATATCGAGGAACTGGACATACGTATCGGCGATACCGTCCTGGTCAAGCGGGCAGGGGATGTAATCCCAAAGGTTTTGCGGCCGATCAAGGATCTTCGCGATGGCGCCGAACGGACGTGGAACATGCCTGCGGTTTGCCCTTCCTGTTCGGAGCCCCTGGAGCGGCCGCCGGAAGAAGCGGCAACCTACTGTGTCAATAATGCCTGCCCCGACCAGCTTGTGCGCAAAGTTGAGTACTTCGTGTCCAGGGGCGCAATGGACATAGTGGGCATGGGGTCAAAACAGGCGGAGCTGTTTGTCGATGAAGGCCATGTAAGGACCCTGGCTGATATCTACCGGCTGCCTTGGGAAGAGATCGAAGAGATTGAGGGCTACGGGGAAAAGCGGATCGAGAACTTGCGAAGCGCTGTCGAAGCGAGTAAGTCTCGAGGGGCGACGCGATTGCTGACCGCCCTGGGAATCCGATTTGTTGGAAACGTCGTTGCCGAGCTGGTAATGGACCATTTTAACACGCTTCACGAACTCATGGCGGCAGACCTGGAGACCCTGAGCGAGATCGAAGGCGTAGGCCCCAAAATCGCCGAGGCGTTGGTCTCCTACTTCAGATTGGAGCCAAACCGGGTCCTCGTGCAATCGCTTGCCGATCTGGGCGTCAGTCTAGAAAACCATCTCCAGGAAAGAGAAGCTGGAGAGCAGCCACAACCCTTTGCAGGAAAAACCGTCGTGATTACCGGTACGCTCCCAACATTGAACCGGACCGAAGCCAAAGCCCGCATTGAGGCCTTGGGCGGAAGGGTAACTGGCAGTGTTAGCGCCAAGACCGGCTTTCTGCTTGCAGGAGAGAAGGCCGGCAGTAAGTTAACTAAAGCCAAGCAGTTGGGCGTTCCAATTCTGGCGGAGCCGGACTTACTGCGCGTCGTAAACGGAGAGGAGTCAAAAATGGGTAGATCCGAGCCCTGATCGTTCAAACGCGCACAGAAGCAGAATAGGCCAATTCAGCCTCATTCGATAGAATTCATAGAGTCGGCCATCGGTACTCATACCGCTTCAAAGTTAACGTCACCGACCAATAGCGAGGATCTTTCCCTGCAACCTTCGGATGCGGTGTTACGCATGCTGGAGGATGGGGCTGTTTACCTGAAAAGGGGGGATCTTGACCGGGCCGCACGCGAACTTGCCACCGCGGCTAGGCGTGCTGCCAAAAGCGAAGACCAGGCAGGTTACGGGCGGGCGCTGGCACAACTGGCAGCGCTGGAAGAGTCTCGCGGAGAGGTGGAAGCGGCATTCGATCACAATCGGCTGGCACAGGACTCTCTTCTCTCAATCGGGGATGGCGCCGGTCTGGTTCAGTCATTTCGTGTGGATGGGTTCCTGCACGTCCGGCAGAGGGAGTATACGGCTGCCGCACACAGTTTCGGCAAGGCACTGAGTCTAGCGATACAGCTGGATGGCAGGCTGGTTCTAACCACGCTCGACCAGGTGATGCCGGCTGCAAAACACCTGGTCGAGGCGGATCAAGTTGCGGCGCTGCTTCCGCTTGGAGCGGCTCTTGCCCAGGCGGTGGAGAGTTCAGGTCCCAGGCAATTGCCTGAATCGCGGGAGTTTGCCGAACTGGCGGAAACGGTGGCCGGCATATTGGCCCCTCTTGGCGTGATGGCCGAGGAACAAAATCTGACAGATTCGAAACGGCGCCACCTTGCGGCGCGGTCTACACACCAGGCATGGGTCGTAGACGCGCTGACAAAGAAACGCTGGGGATTAGCTGCTCTAGTAAAAGATACTCTACAGACAAAGCTGAACTTTCATGAGGAATTGGACTGAGAATCATGAGTGAAATCTGGACCCCGGGCAGCCCACCTCCCTCCGAATCATCGGGTGGAATCGAACTTCCAAAAGGGTTTTCTACCTCAAGACGGGAAGAGAAAAGTCCACCTGATGCGGACGCCGAAGCGTCAACGGCAGACGACCTGTCAGCAGGCCAGAAGGACGATGGAATTGCGGCCCAGCCGGAAAGCGGAGAACCAGGGGAACAGAGCCAACAACCTGAAATTGATCTGCTCTTTCCGCCAACAGGCGCACAGGTCACCTGCCCAAGCTGCGGGACAACCTACACTGCAGCCGTCTTCACAATAGTGGACCTGGGTGCAAACCCCGAACTGAAGGGGCTGCTACTGGCTGGGCAGATCAATACTGCGGTCTGTAATGCCTGCGGCGCAGGAGGTCCTCTCGGTGTCCCACTGATGGTTCATGAGCCGGAACATGAGTTCCTGGGTGTTGTTGTCCCTGGCCAAGCCAGGCTGGACGACATGCAAACGCAGAAGATGATCGGAGAAATGAGCCAGACGCTCATGGCGAAGCTTCCATCCGATCAGCGCAAAGGCTACATGTTTCAGGCGCAGCAATTCTTTGAGTGGGACTCTCTGGTTGAGAAGTTGTGGGGGTTTGAAGGTGTTACACCGGAGATGCTGCGCCGCCGACGTGAACAGTCGGAGCTCATCAGCAATCTGGTTCGGTTGGGCAGCGATGAGAGCGCGATGAAGATGGTTGTGGATAGAAACAAGGCTCTGATAGACTCGAGCTTCTTTGTGCTTTTGGGCCAGGTCATCAACGCCGTTGCCGCTGAAGGCGAGGCTGAGCAGCACGAAGCGCTGATTAGCCTGCGAAGCTCCCTACTGGATACCACAGAAGCCGGTCAGGAGCTCAAAGCACTGGAGGAACGAGTTCAGGAGGCGCTCTCGAAAATCGGCCCAAATACGACCCGTGAAGAGTTGCTTTCGCAACTGCTGGACTATTGGAATGAGGGAGAGAATGGCGAGGCAATCGCCACCGCGGTTCTGAACGCAGCAGCCGGCCTCACCGACTATCAGTTCCTTCTTGGACTTGCCGATCGGTTGGAGAATTCTACCGATCCGGAGGAGCGCTCAGCACTTATCGCCATGCGAGAGCGGATAGTGGAGATCGGCGAGCAACGAAGTCAGAGCCAGCAGGCGGCAGCACAGCAGGTCCAGGCCGTCCTGCAGGAAGTACTGCAGGCCCCGGATACCGACGTTGCCCTGAAGGAAAACTCTGAACATCTGAATGAGATGTTCCTCGCGGTACTGGCCTCGAATATCAGACAGGCTGAACAGAACAAGGCTACTTTCGCCGCGCAAAGGCTCCGAACAATTTACGAAAAGGCGGTGGCTATTCTCGAAGAGCAGATGCCGCCGGAAATGAGGCTCCTCAATCACCTCCTCTCTGCCCCTGATGAAGGAACGATGCGCCGCTTGCTTCAGGACCATCGCTCCGACCTCTCGAAAGAATTTGTCGATGCTTTGAAAGGGTTGGAAGAACGCTTCAGCCGCGAAGGGAATACCGCCCTGGCGGGCCGTGTCAGGAGTATCCGAGGTCAGGCCGCGCTCCTGCTCTAGCAGATCAGAACGAGGGTAGGACTGAGTTTGGTCCAAGTAATCGGTTTGGGTTCTACAGAATCAAGTACGGACAATAGCCATGACAGACTCCAAGAGCGTTTCGTGCGAACTGGTAACCTCCGGTACGGAGATTTTGCTGGGTGATATTGTCGACACTAACGCCGCATGGATCGCTCAGCAACTCAGGGAGATTGGGGTAAATCTCTACTACAAGACGACGGTCGGCGATAACGAACCGCGTCTGCGCGGCGTGCTGGAGATGGCCCTGGCCCGCAGCGACGTTGTCCTCGTGACCGGTGGGCTTGGCCCGACCGCTGATGACATTACGCGCGACGCGATTTCAAATGCTACGGGATGTCCACTGGAACGCCATCCCGACATTGAGGAGAAACTGAGGGAGCGATTCGCCCGCTGGGGATACCAGCGAATGAGCGAAAACAATCTGCGGCAGGCACAGATACCTGAAGCAGCAACAGTTCTGGAAAACCCGGTAGGCACGGCACCAGGATTCATCACCTATGATCGACGGCACGGTCGAAGTGGCAAGGTGATCGCCATGCCGGGCGTTCCCCGTGAAATGAAACGAATGATGGCCGACCTTGTTCTGCCATTTCTGCAAGAACTGACAGGAGGCGTAGGTGTCATCCGCCGTCGCATCCTGAGAACTGTCGGAATAGGAGAGAGCAGCCTCGACGCCGAGTTAGGAGACCTCATGGACAGCAACAACCCGACCATGGGCCTGGCTGCGCATCTGGGGCAAGCCGACGTACGCATTGCAGCCAGAGCCTCCAGCGCCGAAGAGGCTGAGGATCTCCTCGACCAGATGGAATCGAAAGTGCGTACTGTAATCGGCAGTTACATTTACAGCACGACGCCGGAGGAAACAGTTGAGTCTGTCCTGGCGCGTCTGTTACTCGAGGCCGATGCAAACGTCGCACTCTTGGAAACCGTTTCGGGTGGCGCGATCGCCGAAAGGATGAAGAGCGGATTCAGCGCCGACAACTCGGCCCGCATCCTGGAAGCCGATCAGGAGAAGATCTCTTTTCGGCAGCTACTCGACAGAAGGCCAGAAAGCGATGTCGCCCGAGATCTGGCCCTGCAGCTGCGCAAAGAGTGCAATGTGTCTCACGGCTTGGCAGTGATCACCAGCGGCAGGCCGGATGAGACCTTCCATTCCAATCAGGGCGGCGAGACGTGGATCGGCTGCGCCGGTCCCAAACGGACTGAGGTGGCTCGCTTTCCATTCGGTGGGGCGGACCGTCTGACAAATGCCTGGGTAGGAAATCGGGCCATGGACATACTTCGTCGTATCCTGCTTGACCTTGAAGTATAGAAAAATGGCTGTTCCACAATAATGGAGTGAGTAAGGGGGAGATAGTACCGGTCCAGCTGCCAATTTCTCACTTCTCTTCGATTCTTTACTCCTTACGTTTCTCAAATAGGATTGGGGCGAGGCGCTTGAAGTCCATCCTTTTCTGCGACAAACTTTCCATTTATGAGCCTGCGGCGTAATCTCCCAGCTCCCCCGAAACAGACGCGACGCCCAATCAGACGAAGTCTGCCCGCTTTTGTCCGGCCATACCTGCTGCTCATTCTTGGCAGCGCTATTCTGCTCAGCTTCTTCATCGTCAACATCGAAAGCGATCCTGTAGACGCTGAACAGACTGAGAGTTCTCTATCTCGCGAGGCTTCGTCGGCCGGGCCCCCTGCCGAAAGCGACTCTCTCGATCGAAGTAACTCTGTATCCACGCCACCACTGCAGAGAGAGCAGGGCGCCGAGCAGACTCCTCCAACTGCTACGCCCACTGCGACTTTGGTACCGACCGTAACGCCTACGACTACGCCAAGTCCGCAACCGACCCCAGTTGTAACCGACCTTGACAGTACAACAAATGTACTGATCCTGGGCAGCGACCAGCGGCCGGACCAGCCCAACTGGCGGACAGATGTCATAATACTGCTAATGATGAACCCCGATCTCGGCGAGGCCGCGATCGTCTCGTTTCCCCGGGATATGTACATCGACCCCATACCCGGCCATCTTCCCAACCGGATAAATGTGATTGACTATCTGGGAGAAATGGACGCCCCTGGCGGCGGGGGGCCGAGGCTACTCATTGATATTCTTGAGGACCGGCTTGGAATTTCCATCGACAATTACATTCGATTTCACTTCGAAGGTTTCGTAAACCTGATAAACGTATTGGGTGGACTCAGAATTCACGTCGACTGCTACCTCTACGAGGACTATCCTGAAGAAGGCATTTACCTGAACTTGCCTCCCGGCGAACACCTGCTGAATGGAGAACAGGCGCTAAGTTACGTGCGCAGCCGCCGTTCGGGCGGAGGAGACCTGGAACGCGCCCGGCGGCAGCAGCGAGTGGTGTGGGCGTTAAGGAAACAGCTTGTTGAGCAGAATCTTCTGCCTCGGGCGCTGGATCTGTATGACGCGCTTCGCTACTCAGTTTATACCGACGTTAGCAAGTGGGATACGTTGAAGTACGCCCGGTTTGGATTATCGCTTGGAGAGGCCGACGTAAAGGGGCTGGTATTGGGACCTCCCGATGCCATGAGGCCCGGATGGCGGCAGGAGATGTCCGTTTTCATTGTGAACTGGGACTACGTTTCTGAAGAGCTCAAGCGCATTTTTGACCGGCCGCCATTGATAGATACCAATACGTCTTTTAGTCCGGAAAACCCACAGCCGAACGACGGCGGTGGTGAGGCCCCCGTTTCGAGATCCGAGTGCCCGTAACTACAGGGGAAAGTGAGGAAAGATGAGGATAACAGGCCGCGTGCGTAGCGACAGGATTTACTCTGTGCCAGATTTCAGGAGCCTTTTCTGAGCAGAAACCAGCGTGAAGGTCTTGAGACCGCGTTTGTCGAAACCCCTACTTCTTCCGTTACGATATCCAGTTTCCCGTCGAAAAGAGTAGCCACCTCGCCTTCATACATCCCTCTGGCGCCGGGACCGTCAGATTCATTCCTGTCAAACACATACAGGTGAAAGTAGCTTCCAGTTCTCAGTACTCGATGGACTCCTTCGGCATACGCTGGGCGCAGTTCATCAGGAATGCTGTGAAGGCAGCCAATGTCCAAGGCATACACGGCTCCCAGTCTGTCTAACGGCAACTTACTGACGTCCGCCTGCACGAACATGGCTTTGCCCCCCGTTCCGAGTTCTTCACTGTTGCTCCCGCTTTCCAGCCGTTTCTGCGCCATCTGCAGCGCCTGCCCAGAGAGATCGAAACCAATTGCGCATAGGCCCTGCCTGGCCATGAAAACCGTATTGAGCCCCGTTCCGCAGCCGATATCGATTGCCACTGCGCCTGCAACGGGCTTGGGCTGCTCCGCCCAAAAACCTTGAACCTCAGGAGGCGTGATGCCGGTATCCCAAGGCGTCTGCCCGCTGCGGTAGCGCTGATCCCAGTGGGTCCGCAGGTCCTGCTGACTTTCAGCGTTCATCGGTTGGCACAGTTAGTGGTTCCCTCAGGGAGTTGCTCGCCAAAAGTAGGAAGCATTCATCCAACCTCATTCGGTTCGTTGAGGTCAGGCGCGCCTTCTTGTGCATAGTCTCTTGCTTCCTCGAAACTCTCGAACTCCTCTGTGATGAACTCGATAATCCTCTCGGCAAGAACCACGGGTGACTCAATCATGGGACTGTGGCCAATCCCCCTAAGTATTTCGAGGTTTGAGGCGCCAGGAATGGCAAGGAGGGTACGAGTGGCGGCATCTCGTTCTATAACGATGTCTTCCGTTCCCAGCAACAGAAGTGTGGGCAAGGTCAACCTATGCGCGTCCTCCAGTCGATTCCAGCGCCCCAGCCCCTCGGCCACAGCCGTAAAGGCGTCTGGCGCCATACCGGCCGCATCCTCTACCAACTGTTCGGCAAAGGCATCAAACCCCTGCCTGGTCATGGTGGGTGGAGGAGCTGTGGGAAAAAGCGCGGCCAGAGCTTGCCGTAGGAGAGTGCGATCCTCGCGCATCTGGGAAAGTAATTGAAGCCCCTGTAACGGGGTGAACGCGCCTTCAATTGGCACACTGTCAACAAGAATCAAGCTATGCAACAGCTGGCCGTAGCGTAGGGCATATTCGATGGCGACGGCCCCCCCGCTGCCATGCCCGACCAGGTCAAAATCCGACAAAGCGAGGGCTTGGACCAGCCCGGCGATGTCTTCAGCCTGGTCTTCGATTCCGTATCCGTCTGCTGAGTGCGTGCTTTGGCCGCAGCCGCGTAGGTCAGGCGCAATTGCCAGTAAGGAGTCTGGAAGGATATCGAAAAAGGGTACCCACCAGCGGCTGGTCGCGTGCGAACCATGTAGCAGAAGGAGAGGAACGCCGTCAGAGCTGCCCGAGGTGCGCACACCGAAGGTTAAGCGATCTGTATGAATGGTTAACACTGTAGATCTTTCGCGTAGTGAAAAAAAACATCGATTTAACCACAATAGACAAACAAACTATCCACGCCGTTCCATCTCCCTACTCGCCTCATCCTCTTCTGGAACAAAGATCAATAGCAAAGCTGCTGCTGCCAACGAAAATTGTGGACCATCGACGCGACCCACTTCTTCTTCGGTCAGAATGAACCCGCCTCGAATTACCGTGCCATCCGGTTCCAGCCAGCCGAGGCTGCCTCCCTCAAATAGTCCATTACTATCGATGACGCCTTCGACTGTAATGCGACCCAACTCCTTCTCGTCGAATCGCGTCTTACGAAAAATTCGCCAGCCGGCATCTTCTCGTTGGCCTCGCCCAATGCTTACGCCTGTCCCCCACCGTGAACGGAAAATCTCTTCTCCACAGACGTATCCGACGGCGTCTTCGCCACTGCTGTGGCTACGATAAATTATTGTGCGGTCCTCTTCTGAAACCTGTTGCGATTCCATGCGCTGATTCTATCACCTCGATCATGCGTTCACAATGAACTACATTCTCTTGTTTGGATTTTAGAGGCCATGCAGGGAAAGTCCTGACTCTCACCTGCCAAAGAGACGCGCCTTGCGACTCAGATCATGCAGGAGAACTGTGGCAGCGTGTCTTCCCGATGCCCCCATTATTCCCCCGCCCGGATGCATACTTGCTCCTGTCAGATAGAGGCCTCTAACCGGTCCTCGATAGTTGCTCATCCGGAGAGACGGTCTGAACGTGAACATTTGGTTGACCGACATCTCAAGATGCATGACGTTCCCTCGCAGCAACCCTAACTCTCTTTCGAGCCACAGCGGCGATTGTACGAGCCTGCCTACGACAGAAGAGGCCACATTCGGAGCGTACTCAGCCAGCTTGTCCAGCATTCGATCCGCTTCCCTCTCGCCGATCTCATCCCAGCTTTCACCAGTACTGAGTTCATATGGGAAGTACTGTCCCCACAAAAAGAGGACGTGTTTGCCCGGGGGTGCAAGAGTGTGATCCACGGCGGAAAAGGTCATGGCAATCAGGGCCGGATCCGCTGACGGACTGCCTGCACGATAGTCACCATAGGCGCGTTCAAGGTAGTCCAGATCAGGACAGATAAACTGCATGGCCCGGTGCTCCGGACGTGGGCTTTCGCTTTCGGAACGTTGGGAACCGCCGTAGTCTGGTAGCTCACGCATGGCAAATCGCACCATCATGCCAAAACCATTACCTATCTTTGATTTCCGCGCTGAAGCCACTCTCGATGGCCTGACTTGGCCCTCTAGTAGCTTTAGAGTGGTACGAATATGTGCACCCGATACTACAGCTCGACTGGCGGTGTAGCTCTCGCCATCCACAGTTCGAACCCCGACCGCCCTACCGTTTTCGATGACAATCCTGTCGACTGCGGAGGAGGTAACAATAGTACCGCCGTGCGCAGTTATCATGCGAGACAGCGCCTGCGTCAGCATGCCCGATCCTCCTCTGGGCCTTTTGACGCCGGACTGGTGATACATGGGGTGCCAGAGTGCAAAAGGGGCGCTGACTCGCTCAGAAGGGGGCGGACCGGACTGTGCCGCCATCCAGCCGATGACTGCCTGAACGCGGGGAGAAACGAAGTTCTTGCGGAGAAGACTACCGTAGCTGCCAAGTATTGCCGGCAGCCGGCGACGGAGGTCCTTGTGTACTTCGCTTTGAAAAACTAGGCTTTTCGCAACATTGAAAGGTGTTGGGGCCTGCAGAAAGGACTCGACCATAGCCTCCGCCATTGGCCTCCAGTAGTTAACGAACCTGAGGTAGTTATCGGCGTCTTCATAGGATACGCCGGCAATACTGTCGCAGGTTCGTCCGACGTCCTTCCAGACATATATCGGCTCACCATTTGGAAAAGGCGCGAAAAAGAGAGGATCCAGGTCGATGTAGCTGAGCCCGAACTGTTCCAGGGAAAGGTCGCGAACTATAGGGGTGTGGTTAATCAGAATGTGTGCGCTGCCACCTAGGTCGAAGTGGTAGCCGGGGATTATTTCTTGCGTGGCGACGGCGCCACCAACCACAGTTCTCCGTTCCAGCATCCCGACCCGAAAGCCGGCCTTGGCCAAATACCCTGCGCAGACAAGAGAGTTGTGGCCCGCACCAACGAAGATGACATCGAAGTCAGCCATCTTCAGAGGAGGATCCCAAGCGACTGCAGAAAACTGAACAGCAGAGCCAGTTGGGCTGTCGCCGCCAAGACAGAATTGAGCTCCTTTCCTTTGGCAGTGAAGACGGAGAGGGCCCTGCGCGCGGCCAGCGGGAGGCTGATGAAGGTTAATAGGACGGCAGGGCCTAGACCAAATCCCAGCCATAGGAGGAGGGTGACGGCATAGGCAAGGACCAGTAAGGCAAGATACTGGCGCCGCGTATTCTGGGCGCCGATGAGTACTGCCAGCGTGCGCTTGCCCGCCCTGGCGTCGGTCTCGATGTCCCGCAAATTGTTGACGACGAGGATGGCGGTGATCAGAAAGCCGACCGGCGCCGCGGTTACAAGGACTGCCATCGAAAGCGTGCCTGCCTGCACATAGTAGGTTCCACAGACAGCCGCCAGTCCAAAAAAAATGAAGACGAACAGGTCTCCCAACCCGTGATAGCCGAATGGAAGAGGACCTCCCGTGTAGAGAAGTGCGGCCAAAATGGATGCAACGCCTACGGCTAGGATCGGCCAGCCGCCCACCAGAATCAGATAGATGCCATCCAGAATCGCAAGGCAGATAACTACGACAATGCCCAGGCGCAGCTCCCGTGCCGAGAGGAGCCCGGCCGCCATGACACGAGTGGGGCCCAGTCGCTCGCGCGTATCGACACCTTTTGTGAAGTCAAAAAAGTCGTTGGCAAAGTTGGAGAGAATCTGCAGCAGAAGTGCGCCGGCCGCAGCAGCCAGCGCTGGCAAGAGAGCGAACCGGCCGTCAGCCCAGGCAAGCGATGTCCCAACCAGCACGGGCGCGATCGCAGCCGGAAGTGTTCTGGGACGGGAAGCCAGCAGCCAGATCTGCCATTTTCGTTGAAGATCCTCAGGTTTGGGGGACATCTTCAAATCGTTGGTGGAGTCCTCGGCAACTATCAGGTCCGGCTGAAGTTTGCTCATGTTAGGGTCTGCAAGCGGGAGGCGCCCGGTTCCATTACGCGTGCCTTAAGCGCCTGACAGTCCGTGCAATCCTGAGTCCAACCCAGAATAGTCCCGCCAGGGCGAACAGTGACCCATACTCGATGACAGGGATGCGCACGATTTCGTTGAGTCTGTACCAGCCCATATTGTTGTACACAAAGAGGGCGGAGCCGACAAATGCCCCGAGAATCAGTAGACGAATCGGGAGGGAGAGTCCCAAGCCATACATTTGCGTAACGACCAGTATGCCCGCAAATCCGAACAAGAACATTGGCCAGAGGTCGTTACCCTGCATTACAGCGACAAGGGTGCCATGAATCAGGACGGTTATCTCCAGAACGAATGTCCACCAACGATTTGTGTGGACGCGTGTATAGAAGAGACTTCCCTGCAGCAGGAGCAGGAACATGTAGAAGAAACCGATCAAATGACCCAGTGTTGATACCATGGGGTGAAACCAGAAGGTATAGATGATGGCCCAGGCGAAAAAATACCCATGGTAAGTGCGGGCGAAGCGGACCACCTCCTTTGAGAAGGGAACCGGTCTGCCAAAAAACTGTCCCCGCCGGTTATTCTCCATCAGCAGTACCCAAACGAGTAGGACGATGACGGCGCCTTGGCTGCTGGAGACCGATGTGTCCTGGGCAAGCCCGTCGTACCATATGTGCGTCTGGATCAGATGGAGGAATATGAAAGACGCATTGGCAGCCAGTGCCCAAACGTTGAACTTGTGCAGGCCCTTCGTATAACGAGTTTTGCTACGAAACTGAGCATGGTAGAGAATTGCCCAGATTGCCAACTGGTGGGCAAGGTACAACCCCCAGGAGGACGCACGCGTCCAGAAAGTGGGAGAAGGAAGTTTCCAGTAGTACCAGGCGTAGCCTGAGTCCGGCAGAAGTTCGATGGATGCCAGTCGTTGATCCAGCGCCCAGATCAGGAGAGTAAAGAGGGCGCTGAATGCAACGCCTGCCCAGAGAACAACGGAAGCAGACGGCCCTGAGAAGCTCCTGGATCTCGAAGTCGTCGTCCTGTCCTCCTTAGAGACCTGTACTTGTCCTGGTTCTTTAGCCAAATGTTTAAGCATTTGGAGTCAACTCGCACAAAACGCTACAAAAGTATTCGAACCTAACCTTTGAAGGCATCCAAAGGTTTCCGAAATTTAACCCAGAAACCATTTTAGAGAAGATCGTCCAGTGCAGCAACGGGATCGGGGAAGATGAACTCGTAGCCGGCTTCCTGCAATCTTGACGGTACTGCCCGCTGCCCATCCAGCAGCACTGTCGACATTTCGCCGAAGAGGGTACGCAGCGCGATTGAGGGCGTTGGCATCAGGGATGGCCTTCCCATAACATGCCCCAAGTGGCGCACGAATTCTTTATTTCGCGGCGGGTTGGGCGCTGCGAGGTTAAATGGGCCGGACGCCTCATCGTTTTCCAGAAGGAAACGGATTGCTGCCACTTCGTCGTCTATGTGAATCCAGGGAAAGTACTGTTTGCCGCTGCCAAGGGGTCCACCGGCAAACAGTCGGAAAGGCAGTGTCATTCGGGGTAGAGCACCGCCCCGTTCGCTGAGGACAACGCCAGTTCGAATGACAACGCGCCGTACACCCATTGACTCAATCTCCTCAGTCGACCGTTCCCAATCGACGCACACGCGCGCCAAGAAATCTGTCCCGGGCGAGGCCTGCTCTGTCATCATCTGATCATCGCCGGGCCCGTAGTACCCGACGGCCGACGACTGAATTAGTACCATGGGCGCTACGTCTGCATCACGAATTGCGGATACAAGTGCCTGTCCGGCTTTGACTCGACTCTCCAGTATCTGTCTTTTGCGAGCCGAGGTCCAGCGCCCGTCGGCAATTCCTGCGCCAGCAAGGTTGACGATTGCGTCCACTTCGGAAGCCAGGCGGCCCCAGCCGGTATCTGTCTGCCCGTCCCACCTTTCAAGTTGCACGCCCTCAGACGCAATAGGCTGGTGGCCGTCAGGAGACCTCGACAAAATCGTAACTTCACACTTGCTTTCGACCAAGCTCTTTGCCAGGGCCGATCCGATCAATCCTGTGCCTCCGGTAATCAGTACACGCATTTGAGCCTCCTTGCTCTATGTCCTTTCACTGATCACTCTTGTGTGCTTTCAAACGCGGGTCGCCGCTTTCCGCCTACGCCCAAACACTCAGGCCCAATTCAAGTGGATGAATCAGTGCAGGGTGATGGGGTCGCGCCCTCACGCCGAAACTGTATTTGCCAGTCTCCTCCGGTACAAAGACGCCTCGGTAGCGTACACTGTTATCGTGGGGATCGTGGCCGGGCTCCTGGTACCCGGGTTTCGCCGCTTGCATGGCGACCGACTGCAGTGCGACCGGATTCTGTTGCCCGGCACTCTGCACAGTAGCCTCCTCACCTTCGGCAGCGGCGAATGTCACCAACTCGACCGCAATATCGTTTGCTGACAGCCTGCCTAACCAGACCTGGGCCTCGATCTCTATTTTATCGCCAGTCTTTGCCTGCGGGGCAGGAAGTTCCGGTACGGCCACAAAAACAGTCTGCCACTCGTTGCGTACATGTTGCTTCCAGTGTGAGAGCTGTCGCGCATCCTCCCCGAAGTTGTCGCGATAGGCGCGGCCACTCTCCATCGCGGGAACATAAAGTGAGCGGGTGTACTCGGCGAGCATGCGGCGCATACTGAACTGTGGACCGCAAGATTCTATCGCCTTTCGCATTCGTCCTGTCCAGACTGACGGCTGATCATAGTATTCAGGCACGATCTCTTCTTCCAGGATCGAGTAGAGGCTCAGCGCATCGGCCTCGTCCTGAGTATCTTCGTCCTTGTATTCCCGCTCTTCGCCGATCGCCCAACCGTTCTCGGCATTGTAGCCCTCCTGCCACCAGCCGTCGAGAATGCTGAAGTTGGGTGCCCCGTTGATAGCCGCCTTCTGACCACTTGTACCGCTGGCCTCGAGAGGACGGCGAGGCGTATTCAGCCAGACATCCACACCGCTGACCAGGTGACGGGCGACATTTATGTCATAGTTCTCGATAATAGCGATCTTGCCGAAGAATCCCCGCTCCTGGCTTAACCGATAGATGCGTTCGATCAGCGCCTTGCCGTAGTCATCGGCAGGATGAGCTTTGCCGGCGAAGACGATCTGTACCGGGCGATGAGAATCGTTCAGGATTCGTCCGAGCCGCTCCTTGTCGTGAAATATGAGCGTTGCACGCTTATAGGTGGCGAAGCGACGGGCGAACCCCAGCGTCAGCGCCTCGGCGTCGAACAGGCCGTCAATTCTTGCAAGTTTCCCGTGTCCCTCCCCGTGGCGCAATTGTTGCCTCTTAAGGCGCAGGCGCAGGAATCTGACCAGATCTTCTTTGCACACCTGGTGGGCCGAACGGAGCTCCCCGTCGGGAACCAATCTGATCCCTCGCCAGGATTCAGGATTGTCGTCTTCATCAAGCCAGCCTTTTCCGAAATAGCTCTCGTACAGCGCCCGCTTCTCCGGGGCCAACCATGATTCCGTGTGCACGCCGTTTGTAATGTGGCCGATCGGTACCTGCTCTTCCGGCGTTCCCGGCCATAGATGCCCCCACATCCGCCTGGATACCTTTCCATGAAGCGCGCTCACACCGTTGTGATAGGCGCTCAGACGAAGAGCCAGTACTGTCATGCTAAACTCTGCACCCCACCCGTGCTCGTGACGCGCAAGGGCCATAAAACGTTCCCGATCGATGCCCATTTGACCCCAGTATTGCCAGAAGAACTTATCGACCAATTCCAAAGGAAAGGCGTCATGACCGGCAGCCACCGGCGTATGGGTAGTGAATACGTTTGCCGCACGCACGATTTCCGACGCAGCGTCAAACTCCATTCCTTCCTGCACCAGTTCGCGAACGCGTTCCAGGCTGAGGAACGCGCTGTGACCTTCGTTCATGTGCCAGACTGTCGGTTCATGGCCGAGAGCTCTCAAAGTACGCACGCCAGCGATGCCCAACACATATTCCTGACTGATACGCATTTCCCGATCACCGCCATAAAGCCTTGCACTGAGTTCTCTGTCCTGATGAGCGTTCTGCTCTACGTCCGTATCCATCAGATATATGGTCACCCGACCGACTTGAATCTTCCATACTTTGGCGTAGACGGTTCGGCCGGGAAGGTCAACGTGAACGACAACCGGGTTTCCCTCCGCATCCACCGCTTGCGTAGCAGGCACTTCGGAGAAGTCGATTTTCTCGTAAATCGCTTCCTGACCCCCTGCTGCGTTGATCTGCTGGGTGAAATAACCTTGAGGATACAGGAAGCCTATGCCTACGAAAGGCAAGCCCATATCGCTTGCCTCTTTACAGTGATCCCCGCTGAGGATTCCGAGGCCCCCGCTATAGATGGGCAGCGCTTCATGCAGGCCAAACTCTGCACTAAAGTAGGCGATCAGCTCGTCCTGCCTGCCGGGACAGTTGCGCTTGAACCAGGTGTCGGCGTCACGGTCCATATACGCGTCGAAACGTCGAAACACTGAACTGTATCTTTGCAGGTAGTCGTGACTTCGGGAAGCTTCCTGCAGACGCCGCAGCGACACCGCACGCAGAAACTTGACCGGATTCTCATTGACCCGCTCCCACAACTCTTTGTCAATGGATTCGTATAGTACCTGTGCATCCGGGTTCCAGGTCCACCAGAGATTGTATGCCAGCTCCTGCAACCGACTGATGGCCTGTGGAAGGGGAGGATGTACGGTGATGTTTCCAACGATTTTCACAACGAGATGCTCCTGAAGAGATGGTGCTCTGATTTACTTCCGAATGGACATTGCGGCGTCAGCATCGACTAGCCATCTGAACTGCCCTGACGTTGGCTGCACGGCTTGCACAGGAAGTACGTCAGGTTGATGAGGGCCCGCATGAACTGCCTTCAATGTGGCCGCCTTCGAAGCGCCGCCAACCAGTATAAGGACGTGACGACCAGCATTTATGAGTGGGTAGGTGAAGGTCAGGCGATTCGCATCGAATCTGCTTATATGGTCTGCAGCTACAAGACGGTCCTTTTCGTTGAGGACCTCTGAGCCGGGAAAGAGACTGGCCGTATGGCCATCGTCTCCCATACCAAGCAGAATCAGATCGAATCGAGGAATGCCTGCCTCGTCTGTTGGTACCAATTCGCGGATAGTTTCCTCGTAGGCGCTTGCTGCCTGTCCTGGGGGAAGTTCGCCAGGCATACGCGCCACAAGGCCTGGCGACTGCGGCAGCCGATCCAGTAATGTTTCGCGTGCCATTCGATAGTTGCTGTCGGCGTGTTCTGGAGGAACACAGCGTTCGTCACTCCAGAATACACGGATCCGCTGCCAGTCGATATTGGGATCTTCAGCCAGAAGCTCGTATACCGGCCCTGGCGTGGAGCCACCTGCGAGAGCGATATTGAATGCCCCCCTCCGCTCTATGCTGATCAGCGAAACGGCCGCAATCATCCCGGCGGCGGTACGAGCGAATTCGGCAATGTTTGGTTGGACGATTACTTCACCTGACCGAGGAAAGGCCGCACCGCGACTACGAATTTGCTCCTTGAACCAGTCTTCACTGTTGCCTGTCCAGTCTCCACGGCAACTTGGCGGTGTTTCAGGGGCTGTATAGGTCATTCCATTCCTTTCATGAAGAGAAGTGCCCTTTGGATTAATCTTATTCCCTTCGGAATCCGGCTACTGGTATCTGACTTCCAAATTATCAAAGAAATTCATGTCGCTGCACAGTCTCACTCTCCTTGGTTCCGGGTTGGGGGCCGCGCCGGATTGCAATTGCAGCATAACCAAGTGGCGCCCCTACCAAGCCTCCGAAGAAGCCAAGGTTTTCAAGGGCCGGAAATGGCCTCTCGATTGAATGGCATCCGTCCGGTCCGGTTACAGGACTACCTGACTATTGGGTCTACATTGCGGTTGGCGAATGCGAGAGTGGGGAGCGGCTATCCCTCTAGCCCCAAAGTGGTGGACTACCGCGAAGGAGTTTAGCATCTGTTCCCGGTCACAACTCAGGCCTTGTAAGCCAGTAGCCGTTGCAACATGGAACTCTTGTGAAGGTTGTGGAGGTGATTCTGCTTCTGCAAGTGTGCAGCGGTTCAATTATTCGGTAACCCAGTGTTGCCCCTCCTTCTCCAACAGGGCGTCGGCCTCTGTGGGCCCCCAGGTTCCCGCCGGGTAGTGCGGAAGGCGGAATGGTGTTCTTCCATTTATCCTTATTTCTTCCTGCATCTGCCATCCATCCAGCACCTGCGTGATTCGCTGCCATGCCAGCTCAACCTCATCTCGCCTGGTGAAGAGAGTAGAGTCACCGAGAACGACATCCAGCAGAAGGCGCTGGTACGCGTCCGGTGGTTCACCAAAGCTGTGGCCGTAAGTAAACTCGAGATTGACAGGCGTAAGATTCACTGATGGGCCCGGGCGCTTGGCCAGCGTCTTGAGCGTGATTCCTTCATCCGGTTGGATGCGCATGGTCAGGACATTGCGACTTAGGCTGTCACCGTTTAGCCGTAGCCCTTGGGGCGCTGCCGGAACACGCTGGTCAGCCTGGCTCGTCGGGCTCTCGAATCCTTCGGTTGAGTCAAATAGTAGATGAGGCGCCCGACGGAAAGTAACAGAGATTTCAGACGCCTTTCGCGGCAGTGCCTTGCCTGTACGCAAATAGAATGGGACACCTTGCCAGCGCCAGTTGTCAATTTCAAGCCGCCAGGCAACATATGTCTCGGTTGTCGAATCTGAAGCCACGCCGTTCTCGTCGAGATAGGCGGGGACCGGACGCGTGGCTGCCGTTCCAGCACCGTACTGGGCGCGGACAACGTATTCGGGCACTTCCTCAGGCTGAAGTGGTCGGATTGCCTGAAGGAGATTGACCTTCTGGTCGCGTACCGCTTTGGCGTCAAAGGCAATCGGGGGTTCCATCGCCGTCAGGGAGACCAGCTGCAAAAGATGATTTTGCATCATGTCCCTCAAGGCACCGGACTTCTCGTAGTACCCTCCACGGCCCTCAACACCGATGCTTTCAGCCACTGTGATCTGCACATTGTCGACGTAGTTACGGTTCCAGATCGGCTCGAAAATCCCGTTGGCGAACCGAAATACGAGCACATTTTGGACAGTCTCTTTGCCTAGGTAGTGATCGATACGATAGACCTGTTCTTCCTCAAAAACGGAAAGTACGTGGTCATTGAGCTTGTGGGCACTCTGCAAATCACTGCCGAAGGGCTTTTCGATTACAACACGAGTCCAATTATGTCTGGCGGCAGGTTCAACGAGCCCGGCAGCGCCAAGACAAGTGATGATAGGTTCGTAAACCGAAGGTGGAGTAGACAGATAGAAAAGACGATTGCCCCCGATGTTCCATTGCTCTTCCAACGTCGAGATGCGCTCACTAAGTAGTTGGAAGCCTTCAGCGTCGTCATACTCACCAGAAATGTAGAAGAGACGCGGTGCAAAAGCTTCCCAATCAGCATTTTGGAACTCGACTTCAGGATTCGCCAACATGCTGATTCGAGCGCGCTGCCGCAGTTCGTCATCGGTCAAGGGTGAACGCGCGTAACCCAGAATGACGAAATTGGGAGGCAGAAGCCTCTGTTGAGAAAGCCTGTAGATTGCCGGCAGGAGCTTACGATTTGCCAGGTCACCTGAAGCGCCAAAGATCACCATCAGAGCTGGTGACGTAACCTGAAACTGCTCATGGATGTCCGGGGCTTCTTCCAGAATGATTCCTTCGCTCATCGTCAGTCGCCTCTCTACTTTGTGCCTCTTGCGTAATTCTCGGGGCCCGCCGAAATGCGATGGACCATCAGTTCTTGCGTGGATATGCGATTACAGGAGAGCGTACAGCGACCTGCAGTGGCAAGTCCGTTACGTACGCGTCCGATGGCCCCACACGCGCTGTTAGAAATGTGCCCGTTGGGAGTTGCACGGTAATCAACTGGTCGTGGCCAAAAAAGAGTGAATGCCTTACCCGGGCCGCGGGTAGACCGGGCTGCGCGGCGAGGAGCTCGATGTTCTCTGGCCGGAGCAATATGTCTACCTTCCCTCGAATCTGCTGACGCGCAGCTAGGACCCCTAATTCACACTCTATGGTATCTCCGTGCCCAACGCCGGAAAGGAAATTCGCGTCGCCGATAAATTCAGCCACTGATCGAGAAACTGGACACGTGTACAACTCGTGGGGAGAGGCCACCTGCTCAACACTACCATTCAACATGACCGCGACTCGATCCACCAGACTCAGCGCTTCCTCCTGATCATGCGTGACAAAGATCGCGGTTGTTTTGGCTGCGTGAAGTATTTCGCCCACCTCTGCGCGCACGCGAGCCCGCAGACCGGCGTCAAGATTACTGAAGGGTTCGTCCAGCAGGATCAAGGCCGGATTGGGAGCCAGAGCCCTCGCGAGGGCGACTCTTTGTTGTTGGCCTCCACTCAGCTCGTGGGGCATCCGCTCTTCCAGGCCTGCCAACCCTGTCAACTCCAGGACCTCATTTGCGCGCACCGCTTTCTCCGCCGCCGTCATGCGGCGCAAACCGAACTCAATGTTGGCTAGGACACTAACATGCGGAAAGAGTGCATACTCCTGGAACACCATGCCGACGCGGCGCCTTTCGGGCTGCACGTGGACCGATTTACCGGCCACTAAGCGACCGTCAATCTCGATGGTGCCTTCGTTTGCGCGTTCAAACCCGGCAATGAGCCGAAGCGTCGTCGTTTTTCCGCACCCGGAAGGACCAAGGAGAGCAATGAACTCGCCCCGGTCAACCGTCAAGGATACGTCATTGACTGCCAAGACCGTAGCTTCGCTAGTGCGGAACTGTTTGGAAACGCCTTGCAGGTGAAGGCCTGGTGGATTCTGTTCTAGTCGACTCACAGCGCGATTGGACGATGTTTAGCGGCCGGCGGGGTAGGCTAGCCGCTAACCACTTCCCTTTCCTCCTGCATGAGAACAAGAAAGATGCTGAACGCTGACATTGCCAGGAGAATGAGCGCAGGCGCGGCCGCCCGGGCAAAAAACGCTTCGTCCGTAGCCGACCAGATCTGGGTCGCCAGGGTAGAGAATCCTGTAGGACTCAAGAGCAACGTCGCCGGCAACTCCTTCACGGTCGTCAAGAACACGAGAGCCATCCCTGCCAGAACGCCTGGGCGCACCAGAGGGGCGGTGATCCGCCTGAATACGGCGCGGTTTCCCAGACCCAGGGTGCGCCCTGCCTCCTCCAGCCGCGGATTCATTTGGAGAAGGCTGATCTGCATGGCTCCCATGGCCTGGGGCATGAACCGGACGACATAGGCAAACACAAGCATCCACAGTGTCTGGTAAAGCCACGGCGCATAGTTCGCACCGAGGAATACCAGGCTAAGCGCGATTACGATTCCCGGCAATCCATATCCCAGATACACGGCTCTCGCCGCAAAGGACATCAGTCGGCCTCCTATCCTGACAGCGGCATAGGCGACGGGCAGCCCCAGTGTTGCTGCAGCAACCGCGGCCAAGGCGCCGGCGCGAAAACTGTTGAACGTCGCTGCCCAGACGGGCGCAAGAGATTCACCAGAAGCCAGACCTCGCAAGAGCCAGTAGAGAATCACGCCAGTGGGCAGAACCAGTCCCGCCATGACAACAGCGCCGCAAAAAACTAAGGCCGGCCACTTCCGACGAGCTAGTTCAATACGTTTACGCGGCGCGGCCACACCGGCACTACTGCGGTAGTAGCGTGGACGTCCCCGCCCTCTGCTGTTTCTTTCAAACAGCAGTAGTATAATCGTAAACACGATCAGCGCCAATGACAGGAATGAGGCGATGTTTCGATCAAAACTGCTCAGGTACTGCACGTAAATGGCCCGCGTGAAGCTATTGAAACGCAATAGAGAGACCGCTCCAAAATCGCTGAGGGTATACAATGCCACCAACAGCCCGCCCGCAGTGATGGCCGGCCGCAGATTGGGTAACGTCACCTTCAGAAATGTCTGCAAACCATTATACCCAAGGGAACGCGCGGCTTCTTCGAGCGACGGATCGAACCTGTGCAGCGCGGCGCGAATGCTCATAAAGATGTAAGGATAGGTAAAGAGTGTCAAGACCCAGAGCGCACCGGTGAACCCGTAGATTGACGGCAGCCGCTCCACGCCGAAAGGGGAGAGGAGTTCTTGCAGGGCGCCCCTCGGCCCGAACATGGCAATCAAGGTGAAACCACCGACATAACTTGGAATCACCAGGGGCATCATCGCCAGCACAGTCCAGATTCTCCAACCGGGCAGGTCGGTCCTTTCGGTCAGCCAGGCAAACGGTAAAGCCAGTGCTAGCGACAACGTCGTGACGCTGCATGTCAGGAGTAGGCTGTTCCACATTATCTGCAAAATTCGAGTTCTGCTGAGAAGACCCGAGATTTCTGTCCAGCCGACGCCTGCCGCCCTATAAACCAGGTAGACAAGCGGCAGCATCATTGCGAGTGCGATCAGCAGGACTATCATCTTGAACAGAGCGCCGACATATCGATGAACTGCCTGATGCCTCGCATCGCTGGCATGATCGATTGGCCCGGATGAATACGCACTGCGCAGCACCTGAAAAGCGATGCTCCTCCTGGGCGGCACAGACGTCTCGCTCTCGCTACTCATCTACTTCAGGACCTCGTCAGTTGGAGAGGTGAGACCCTCCTCGATCCGGCTGCTTGTAAAACCATACTGCTGCTTGATTGACGGCCAGAAAAGCCAGGCAAGACCTATTGCCGGCTGTACGAGGGGAAAATAGCCGTAGTCGGCGCCAAAAAGACGCCAGACGGTTCGACCAATCGATTCGGGGATGATTAGGCTTAGAAACCCTACAAAGATTGTAAGCGCAGTCTCCAAGACCAGAACACTGACGGAGAGGCGCCATGCCCAGCGCACGCGGTATGCGAAGCCAACGGTCGCGGTCAAGTAGCAGAGCGCAGCCACAAGGCTCAGAGTCGGGGCCAGATAGTTGACGACGCCTTCCTTCAGCAAGAGCTGAAACAAAGCACGGACGCCTGTGGACAGGGCCAGAAGGGGATATGAAACTGTAAGAATATAGCCAAAGACGGTCACCAACTCCGCTGAGCTGGAATTTCGCTCCGTTTGGCCTGATCCGATTCGCGTTCTGGTCATACAACCAGTCTTAAGTACGGAAGGGATGGCGCTACGCCTGGCTCCTACCCGCTATCCACCATCCACTCCTCTATAATGGACCTGGCCTCAACATAGTTGCGGACTACTGGCAGGTTGGGGTGGTCGTCAATTACATTGTCCGGCGGATCAAAAAGCACACCGGTGTCTGCTCTTTCGAGCATGGCAATGTCGTTGTACGAATCACCTATTGCCATGGTCTGGAATTGGAGTTCGCGAAATGCTGAAATGGCTCTGCGTTTGGACTGTTCCAGGCGCAGGCGATAGCCGGTGATGGCGCCGTCTGCATCGACTTCCAGAGAGTGACAGAATAGGGTCGGAAAGCCGAGTTTGGCCATCAAAGGTCGGGCAAACTCGTAAAAGGTGTCGGAAAGAATGACGAACTGCGTGCGGGCGCGAATCCAATCGACGAAGTCTTCGGCTCCGGGCAGCGGGGCGATGGTAGCTATGACATCCTGAATATCCTGCAAACGCAGACCCTTCTCCTTCAGGATGGCCATCCTCATCTGCATCAGCTGATCGTAATCAGATATGTCGCGGGTTGTCAGCCGCAACTGCTCAATGCCGGTCTTTTCTGCAAAGGCGATCCAGATTTCTGGAACAAGAACGCCCTCAAGATCGCTCGCGAAGAGCCGGGGTCTTGGATCAGGCAATATCGACTCCTCTCAGTAGGTCAAATCGTTATCTGCCAGATGGTCGGCGCGGTTCGTATAGCGAACAGTGACGACCATGCTGTTGTCAGTCCTTGATGGCGTAAAGTCTACTCGAGTGATTCCGGTATTGTGGTGGTTGAAATAGATATCGTTGCCTGGCAGCCGGCCTAAGAGAGCTTTGAGAAGGCTATCCATAAAGGTGCCGTGGCTTACCGCGGCAATGCCTTCATCTTCCTCTGAATCTTTGGCCATCTGATGCAGAGTCTCGGCTACCCGGACGGCACGGGCATGGCAGGAGGCTCTATCCTCCTCCCCTCCTTGCCACCAGCCATATTCACCGACGCCATCCAAGCAAAAACCAGGAAATCTCTGGCTCATTTCAGCCCTGCTTAGGCCGGGAAAGCCGACAGCCTCCGCGTCGGGTCCTGGCCTGAGGAATACGCCACCGTGTTCGTGCAGGTCCAGCCAAACAGACGGAGAAAGGTCTAGAGCGCCGGCAACGGGCTGAATAGTCTGCATCGTGCGCAGCATAGGACTACAGTAGAGTCGAGAGATCGCCACATCGACGAAATATGTTACCAGCCGACTCGCCTGTTGTTCTCCCAACTCTGTCAAAGGCGGTTCGGCGACCCGCTGCGTCATGTAGGTCTCGAAGGGGTAGGGGCCAGGCCGCTCCTTCAGCTGTTCGGCGAGCAGATTGTTGGATGACTGTCCGTGACGAATCAGATAAAGAATCATTTGGAGGCAGTTCTCCGAACTGAATCTAGGATGACACAAGCTTAGAATAATGATGAACCGTGTTCGCCGAGTGAGAGTACATGAACAGGAGGAAAAAGGCAAGAAATCGGGGCAAATGCGCGCCTACCAATACGTGTGTATGCGTTGGGCCACCTTGGTCGATTGGGAATGCTAGGGGCGAGTGTTCACGAGAGATTGCGAGCGTTCGTGAGCGTTGGCGAAACTGGCAGAGCGATTGCGACGGGCAGAAACAGTGAAATTCTCAGTGAGGGAAAGTTTCCAAAGGCACAACTGCTCTCGTATGTACGTTGACCGAGAGCTTGTGAGAGTTTACGAGAGTTTACGAGAGTTTACGAGAGTCCTTTGAGATAGTGATAGGTCTCCTTGGAGAGTGCGACGGAAACACGTTGCTTTCGTATAGTCTTACTGACCGAAAGTAGACTAGAGAGGGTTGTTGTTCGCTATTCCACATAAGCAGTATCCCCGCTGAGGAGAAATTCAGAGTCCAGGTCGAGCTCTTCTAAGCACTACCTCAGGGAGTTGCTTGTTTAGAATGGCTTTTGGGCCGGCTGCCGCACCAAGGGAAGATCGAGGGCGATAGCCAGTTTGGCAAAACTCTGCGAGCGAGCCGCCTGCGTGTGCGATGAGGCTAATTCGAAGTGTGGGTCTGCACGCCGGACAGGAAGGCCGACCACTCAAATATTTTTATTCCGTATAATATATTTTATACCAAGTTAAATTACAGGAGAGTTGTCTCGCGTCTTCATGATAGAAGGCAGGCGGGACTCTGATCATCTGCGGGCCCAGACGTTCCCATGAGGGCGACTGGCGGGCCCAGGCTGGAAGCAGCCAGCCGTCTTGGAGATCTAGCCGAAAGGGGAGGCGAGTGCTGCTTGTCCTTTTTTTGGAAGGAAACTTGCACGGGTGTACATTAGCCTTTGGGTTTTCCGTTTAGCAGATTCCGCCTGGGATCCTACTCGAATCGCGCAAGAAAGTGGCGCCACAAGCTTGTGATGACTAGACGTTCCGAAGAGCCGGTGAGCAGCAAGCCTTCTGATGCAGAGGACGAGGCTTCCGAAGGGATCCTGCTGAAGCTTGAGGTAAGTCAGGAGCCGGGATTAGACCGACCGGGTTTAGCGGGCGGTACTGACCGTTCAGAGGGGGCCACAGGCAGGCGTCTGTCGCGGGCGCAGGCTCCCCGCCTGCTGATATTTGGCTTCGCCGGAATCATCCTCCTGGGAACACTCCTCCTGAAAGTGCCGGCTGCAACAACCTCAGGTGTGTCCATTTCCTGGATGGAGGCCGTATTCGCCTCGACCAGTGCCGTGACGGTTACGGGACTGGGGGTGCTGACGACGGCTACTGACTTCAGCCGTTTCGGCCAGTTCATTATCCTGGTCCTTCTTCAGGTTGGCGGCGTCGGCTTTATCGCTTTTAGCGTCTTGCTATTTCGCCTGGTAGGTAGACGCGTAACGCTTAATGAGCGCTTCTTGATCCAGCAGTCGCTCGGAGGCGAACGGCAGTTCGGCCTGACCCGAAACTGGGGGCGGCTAGGCAGCGTCGCCAACCTGGCGCTATACGTCCTGGTTATTACAGTGTCAATCGAGGCGGTTGGCACGCTCTTGCTCTGGCTGCGCTGGCGGACCGAACTGCCCGACGGAGAGGCGCTCTGGCTGGCGCTCTTCCATGCCGTCAGCAGCTATTGCAACGCCGGTTTCGACCTCTTTGCAGGCAGCGGCCACGCACCGGTCTTCGGATTCGCGACAGACTACTACACTCTCGCGGTCATGTCGGCCCTGATTGTACTGGGTGGTGTCGGAGTGGCCGTGTTGTACGATGTGGTCAGCTATTTCAGAAATCGTACGCTGGCCCTGAACACCCGCATTACTTTGGGTTTGACTGTGGCGCTCCTCGTCGCCGGCTTGGCTGTCATGGTCCTTGATCGAGATCTATACGAAGTGTCACTGGCTGCTCACACCTTGGGCGAACAGATCGCGGTCAGCGTTTTCACAGTCATCTCCGCGCGTACGGCAGGCCTGACTATTCTGCCTCTTGAGGAGCTCAGCCAGAGTACGCAACTCATGCTGTTGTTCTGGATGTTCATCGGGGGTGCACCGGCAAGCATGGCCGGCGGTGTGACAACCAGCACCTTCGGCGTGTTGCTCATCTCGGCCCTCGCGACAGCCAAGGGCGGAGACAACCAGGCGGTGGCGTTCGGCCGCTCCGTGCCCAGAGAAACACTGAACAAAGCCGTCGCGATCATGACGGTAAGCACGATACTGGTCGCGGCCGTGACGATCTTGCTATCTCTAATCTCTCAGGGCGACATCTTTGCGCTAGGTTTCGAGGTAGTCAGCGCCTTTGCCAATGCAGGTTACTCTCTGGGCTTTACGCACAAGCTCGACGCTTGGGGACAGGCGCTGATCGCGTTTACCATGTTCTGGGGTCGCCTGGGGCCGCTCACCATCGTCATTGCCTTGGCCCAGCGTGAGCGCCCTTCCCTGCTTCAGTACCCTGAGGAGCCGGTCATTTTGGGGTAGCCAAGGAGTTACCCCAGGAAGCCATTCCGTTGCTCTCAGAAATATTGACCCTGATTACATCACAGTCCGGGAGGACCGTTTGGTTATGACCGAAACAGCAATTTTCACCTTAGAAGATATGCAGGCCGGTGCTGAAGTCGCGGTGCGAATCTGCATGGCTGTACAACCCAGCGAACGTGTGCTCATTCTAGGCGACGAAGGCTCTTCGCTGATCAGCCAAGCGCTGGCTGATGCAGCAAGTCCCACAGCCGGAGCCGTAGAAACGCATACGCTGGAATCGCTTGGCGTTCGCCCCATTACCGAGATTCCAGACGCGCTCCAGACTGCACTGGAGCGTTTTCAACCGCATGTCAGTTTTTACACCGCCAGCAGCCAGCCGGGTGAACTGAAGTTTCGTATGGCCTACATGCCGGCAGTTATGCAGGCGAATCCGGCCGGCGCCCGCCACGGCCATATGATCAATATCACGCCCATCCTGATGACACAGGGTATGCGAGTCGATTACCAGCGGATCTACGACGTCACAATGAGGGTGCACGAGCTTGCATGTCAGGCTAAGGAGATTCGCGTCACCAATCCCAAGGGAACTGACTTCACTGCCAGCTTGAACCCCGATTTCAAATGGATCCCTTGCCACGGGCTCTACCATAAGCCAGGAGAATGGGGTAACCTGCCGGAAGGGGAGACCTTTACTTCACCTGGAAACGCAAACGGCCTGCTGGTCGTTGACGAGCTCGGTGACTACTTCAGCGAACGCTATGGAATCCTCGAAACTCCGGTCAATTTTCAGGTAGAGGATGGCCGCGTAGTATCGGTAGAGGGCGAAGACAAATCGCTGGAGAAGGATGTTCAGTCATACATTTACGGGGCTGAAAACGCCGACCGGGTTGGTGAATTTGCAATCGGTACCAACATCGCCCTGACAGGACTGGTCGGAAATCTGCTGCAGGACGAGAAGTTTCCGGGGGTGCATGTGGCCTTCGGCGACCCGTACGGCAAGCAGACGGGGGCCGACTGGAAGTCCGACCACCATGTCGATGTCATTCCAACCCAGTGCACGATCGACGTCGACGGAAGACGTATCATGTCGGATGGAGAGTTCGCGGCCGAAATACTTGGGGATTGACCAAAGTAAGCTTGAAGTGCCCGGCTTTCCAGGTCAAAGGAAGCCACCCAACCGGCTCAGAACTGGCTGAGGCGGCATGGGTGGCAAATGAAGAGTATTCGTGCACTTCGGAGAGAGTTTCGAGCGCTAACTCCTGATCCGCTAACTGGCTGTGCCGAAAGTTGAGATTCGCGGGCGAAACGCTCGGTCAAACGCCTCCAACTTTTCCCTGAACCAGTCATGCTGCTCCGGCCACTGAGACCGGTTGGTCGGATCGGCGTTGTACTTGCGCAACATTACCTGCCCCTGCTTGTGTTCTGGCAGTTCGCGCCACTCCAGTGCGTCGCCAATCTCCGCCCCAATCTCCCCGCGCTGCTGATAGAGTGTATTGTAGGAAACTTCGGCATCACCCTCGCGAATCACCAGCTGAACGCCGATGCCGCCTTCTCGCATATTGTTAAAGGCAGTCATGCGCAGGCGCCAGTGCCCAACGTCAAAGTTCATCCAATTCTGTGAACGGGGTGTGCCCGGACGGATGAAACTTCCGCTGTCTTCCAGGTGCTTCCGTAGAGCTTGCCAATACTCCATCTGTAGTTCGTTTTCTACGAGCTGGTATTCCAGTTGCAATTCATTCTCGACCTGTTGCAGCTGATCTTCCAATGATGATTCGACTGATTCGGGCGCAGGGGTTGGGGCCGGAGGCGGGGTCGGGGTCGGAGTTTGCGTCGGGGTCGGCGTGCCGCCAGCGTTGCCCAATCCCGTAGTGACTGAGCTTTCCTCCCACCCGGAAGGTTTGCTAACCAGATAAAACTTTGGAGCAAGGGGCGATTCGCCGATTCGCCAGAGCTCTACTTCCAAACCGAAAAATCGAATGTTGTCGTTTGTTATTTCGTTCAGCCAGTCCAGAGTGTTTCGATCTTCCTGAGTAAATTCAGCGGCCACCCACACCATCGTAACTGCTTTCAGCTCTGCTGCGTAGGTGAGTAGTTGCCCTAAGTGGCTTTGGTCGGTATGTTCCAGTTGGTTTTCTATTACGACATAGCCGCCACTGCCTCGAGACCGGCAGACAACGCCACGTGGGTAAGGTGAAACCCAGCCCTCCATGTCTTCCAACTCGAGGTCCATGTTTATCGCTTCGCCTAGTAGGGCCAAGCTTTCGCCGCGCGCCAGCCAGGTAGCGAAGTCGCTGTCCTCGCTCACCCATACTGTACGCAGCTCCACTTGTTCCAGGCGGCCAAAGTCAAACTGAATCATTCTTACGTCTCCTCCTATTGCGAAACGCTCGTTATTTCTGTCACGTGTAAGCCATACCCGGAACATATCTCTCGATGGGGATTGCTCGACAATTGAGGCTTGAAAGGGGGCTTTCCCGATCCGAAAGCGTAGGACTCCACATCATAGTTTTACACGAAACAAATGTATAGCGCAAGCGACGATTTTGCTAATTTGACAGTGCGCGAACGCACTCGTATTATAGTGAGGAGTCTTCGCCAACTACAATTGAATTCGCGCGAATCTCAGAGTTTGACCGTTTTGCGGGCGTAGTTCAGTGGTAGAACGTCAGCTTCCCAAGCTGAATGTCGACGGTTCGAGTCCGTTCGCCCGCTCTCTTCCGACTGCTCTCCCGGCTCTCTTGATTGAGGGCCTGGCAGCGAGCGCCCCACAACCCTTCCGTTTATTGAATCCTTGACGGACCACTTGCTGTTCGCCAGTTTCAACTGCCGAACAGATCCCTTTCGGCTACGCGCAATCTAAGCTCACCCTGGCCTGTCATTATCCAGAGTTGACCTGGCGCTTGTTCAAAAACGTAGGGATAGGAAATCCAGGCATCTTTTTCCCGGGCAATGACACGCGGCGCTGACCAGCTGGCGCCTTCATCCTCGGAAACAGAGACTGACAACTCCTCTCGATGCCAGCTTGCCTCGTCTTCCGACAGCTGGCCGCTCCGGCGGAGATAGCTGTCCGCCCCCTCAGGATATAGGCGGTTCCAGGCAAGAAGGATACGCCCGCTCTGCAGTCGCGTCAGATAGCCCGGCGATGTACTTGCTTCAATGGAGCTGGGCCGGATCGTGCGCCACGACAGCCCGTCATCGCAGGAGATTGCTTCCCAGAAACGATCCCAATTCGTGCGAATGAGCATCCAGAGCGTGCCGTCCCGCCTCTGGATGAACGTTGGCTCGAACGCGCCGTCATGGTGACCATGTCCGCCCAGATCGATAATGTTGCTTCTTTGCCAACTCTTGCCGCCATCACTTGACGAGTAGACCCGCAGTGCATTTCTTCCCGGGTTGCGCAGATAGAATTGGTTCGTAACGACGATTCTTCCGTTGGCCGTTTCGATCATGTTGATGGGCGGATGACCACACACCCCGCGAAACAGTCGCTGACGGTCAACCCAGGTTGCACCTCCATCCAGACTGCGGATAGCCCAGAGGTCACCGCGAGCATCGTCGCCTGGTTCCCCGCTGTCATCGTCCCAATTCAAGACTCGTTCGTCCATCCATACAAGGACCAGGGTGCCGTCCCGTGTAGACAGCACTTGACCCGAGTTCCTTGGAATCCCTGGACTGGGAAGAGGCAGGCCGCCCCCGTCGCCGCGGAAAATCGGACGCGGCGTTTGCCAGGTTGCTCCATCATCGGCGCTGACGATAGTTGCGTTCCCGGCCACAGCCATGAGTCCGCCGTCCGGCAATCTGACAAAAGGTTTGCTCACATCGATCGACAGAGGATGACAGACCGGGTCGATCCAGCGGTCAGTTGAGCCTTTCGCTCTGGTCTGGTCGCTCATCTCCAGGACCTCCATTTTCCATACTCAGAGGAGCCAAAACAAGGCCTTAAATGTGGAGTCGAAACACACGGGTGATTACACGAACAATATCACGAGGGACGGTCACCGTCAACCCAGATTCCTGCACTCGGACAAACTGAAACAGGTAACTCGATACCTCTTGCAGAGGCACTTACAGGCTTGACTCAGTATAGGCTAGACAGTATCCTGATAGCCGACCCCCAGGAAATCAGCAGTTCCGCCTTCGCATTCGTGCTGGTTTACTATGCGAATTCCCTTGGCAGTAGAGAGCAGTCTCCCGATGGCTGTGTGCCAACAATTTGGGCCAGAAACTCCCACGGATAGAACGTTGCGCTTCAATGACCTTGCAGACATCACGACAAAGTCCAGTGTCCAGAGGTAACAGACCCATTGTTCTCAAGAAATAGTTTTATATGACCACCGACATGGTACTTCTAGTCGTCATCCTAGTCGTGGCGACCTATCTCTATCTGACCGACTGGCTGGCGACCGAGACGACTTCGGCTCTTGCCATCTCGTCCCTTGCCCTGTCAGGAATATTGGACACTGGCGAGGCCTTGTCCGGATTCGCCAGCACCGCCACGCTGACGGTGGGCGCAATGTTCGTGATCAGCGGCGGCCTGCTTCGAACAGGCGCGCTGGAGATCGTGACAATAGGTCTGGCTCGTTTCTCAGGCGGCAGTCCGCGCCGATTGCTCGTACTGTTAGGTGGCGTCATCCCAATTGCCAGCGCCATCATGAACAACACCCCCGTCGTCGTCATGATGGCGCCAGTGGTCCTATCCCTTAGCCAGCGTTTCCGAATTCAGCCCTCCAAGCTGCTCATCCCTCTGAGCTATTTCGCTGTGTTGGGAGGGACCATCACTCTGCTCGGAACGAGCACCAATATCCTTGTCGATGACCTCTACCGGGCCGCGGGTGGTCCTGGTTTCAACCTGCTTACCTTCACCCCTCTCGGCCTCATTTTTACTGTTGCAGGCGGAATCTTTATCGTCTTCACGAGCCAGAGGCTGCTTCCTGACAGGTCTCCTGCCGACAGCCTCGGCGAAGGCCGCCACCAGAGCACGCCTTTCGTCGCCGAACTGATAGTTGAAGGAACGAGCCCGCTACTCGGCCAGAACGTTGGAGAGATTTTCAGCGAGGCCGCCGGCGTCCGATTCTCACGGCGCAGGTCTGAGCGTCACCACCGGCGCCTGACGCACTTGCGAGGGACGCTTCACAGCAACGGTAAATCGGCGCAAGATCGAATTGAACTGCTCGAGCTTCTACGTGACGGTAGCCCACACCGCGCCCGCCGTCCCAATCCATCGCGCTTCGGGCTGGTCAGACGCTTCGAGGCAGACGACGCGGAGTCCATGCGAATCGAAGAGGGCGACGTATTGGTCATTTGCGGCGCGCCACCGGTGATCGCCCGCTTTATCGATACCTACTCGGGCTACGCGTCTGAACCGGGACGGTTTGCACCGCCGCCATCCGACGGGTCCTCCGGCGCCTCGCCTGCCAACCGCATTGTCGAGGCCGTTATATTGCCGGACTCAGTAGCAATTGGCCGCCAGCTCGCACAACTGGAATTTGAGGAGAGCCACCATGTCCACGTGCTGGGGCTGCAGCGGAGAGGGGGGCAACGCCGAGTCGGCCCACGGCATGCCCGCCTCAATAGCGGTGATGTGCTGCTCCTGCAGGGGACCAGGTCCGGCCTGCACACGGTGAGTGAGCACTTCAAGCTGCTCCTGGTCGAGGGAGTGGAATCGGCCATCGTCCGGCGCGCCAAGAACCGTCCGGCTCTCATCATCATGGGCGCGGTGATTCTGTTGGCCAGTCTGACTGAAATTCCGATCGTCATGCTGGCACTGGGCGGGGCGGCACTGATGGTTGTCACACGGTGTCTGCGCGCGGATGAAGCCATGTCGTCACTCGATGGTGCGACACTGCTACTGCTTGCCGGCACGATCCCTATGGGCATAGCGATGCAGAAGACCGGCCTCGCTCAGCTTCTCGTGGATCAGCTGATTGCGGTCTCAGGCCAGGTCAGCCCGGTCGTCATGCTTTCTCTCTTCTATCTCTTCACTAGCCTGCTGACCCAACTGATCAGCAACAACGCCGTTGCCGTACTCCTCACGCCGATCGCGCTTTCCATGGCCGCTACACTGCAGGTAAATCCACAGCCGTTGCTGATGACGATCGCGTTCGGGGCGTCGGCCAGCTTCATGACACCGATGGGATACCAGACCAACGCAATCGTCAGAGGCGCAGGCGGATACACCTTTGGGGACTATCTACGTATTGGGATTCCACTGACTATCATTATGTGGGCGCTGGCTACGGTGTTAATTCCACTGTTCTGGCCGCTGTGATTCTAGGCAGTGAGGCGTCAGGTCTGCGATAATGCTACGCAGAATTGAACCGCTCACTCACCGACTTTCAAGAAGGAGAAACGTGCATGTCCACGCCATCGTTGGCAGAGAGGGATTGGAGCGGAGGCGTCGTTCGTTACCCGGATCCCGCCGTCGAGGTGATTGATGACCGCTTCAGCAAATACAGGATCGGCAACGCCGTCGTCGAACGTCTCTTCACCGGTTGCCGCTGGGCTGAAGGGCCTGTGTGGTTCGGAGACGCCCGGTGTCTTATCTGGAGCGACATCCCCAACAACAGAATGTTGCGCTGGACCGAGGAGACCGAGAAGGTCAGCGTCTATCGCAGCCCAACGGGCCATAGCAACGGCAACACGCGCGACCGGCAGGGCAGACTCGTCACCTGCGAGCATACAGGCCGCCGCGTATCCCGGACCGAACATGACGGCTCAATCACTGTCCTCATGGACAGCTACGAAGGCAAGCGCATCAACTCGCCCAACGATGTCGTGGTCCATTCCGATGGCAGCGTCTGGTTCACCGATCCGGGCTACGGCATCATGCTCAATTACGAGGGGCAGGTCGCCGAAGCGGAATTGCCCAACCGCGTCTACCGTCTCGATCCGGACACGGGGGAGGCGACCATCGTAGCAGACGACTTTCTGCGCCCGAACGGCCTCTGCTTTTCGCCCGACGAGGACCTCCTTTACATCGTCGATACCGGGCGTTCGCATGATCCAAACAGTCCTTCCCACATCCGCGTCTTCGACGTGACCGCGGATAATTGCCTTGAGAACGGCCGCCTCTTCGTCGACATGAACCCTGGCATGGCAGACGGCATTCGTTGCGATGAAGACGGCAATGTGTGGGCCGCGGCAGGTTGGGCCGGCCCCGGTTTCGACGGCGCACACTGCTACGCGCCGGACGGGACACGCATCGGCCAGATCCATCTACCCGAAATCTGTGCAAATCTCTGTTTTGGCGGCGCGGGGAAGAACAGGCTGTTTATGGCGGGAAGCCAGTCGCTCTACGCCGTGTACGTCGAAACGGTCGGCGCACAGCACCCTTAATTTCAGAAGAATACGGAGGAGAAATCCTGATGTCCTTTACCATCCATTCAACTTTGCGGGATATTCTTAGTGACGAGCGGGCAAAGGCAATCTTGGAAAAACACATGCCCGGCGCCTCTTCCCATCCCGACCTGCCGATGGCCATGCACATGACCCTGCAGCAGATCTCCTACTACCCGGAGGCGGCCGAGGCAGGCCTCTCACAGGAAAAACTGCAGGTCATTGATGCGGACCTAAAGGCCCTCGGTTAAGCAATGTGCTGAAGGTAGCTGCACGGACGTGGTTACATGTTTCCGCGGCGGCGCGCCATTTCGAAGGCGTCGTCCTGGGGTGAGTAGTTGAGGATTTCCTTGGTGTCGGTCATGTCCAGACGTTTGTACGTATTGTCCGAAATGCCGTGGAAGTTGCCAAACATTACATCTTCCCCCGCCTCGACCGCGGCCGCTATCAGGCCTGCATTGTCCTCCAGCGTCTGAATGATCTCGACGTACTCGTGATCCCAGTGGATCCACTCCGAGTCGCGGTGCTGAACGGCGCCGAAACGGAGACAAAGTGAGGAAAGGCCGTGGGCGGCCGAGTAGTATCTGGCAAGTGCCTCGCCCCAGCACTTCGTCGCGCCATACAGGTTTATTGGGTAGACAGGCTGGCTGGTATGCACCTGCTGGTCGCGCGGATAGCCCAACACGGCGTTGATGCTGCTGGCGTAGACGACACGCCGGCAGCCGGCCTCGCGGGCAGACTCAAAGACGTTGTATGTGGCGATGACATTGTTGGGCAGCAGGCTTTCCCAGGATGCATCCATACTGGGGTCGGCTCCCAGATGGATAACGGTGTCGATACCGTCGCAGAGTGGTCGGACTGCGTCAAAGTCGCTCAGATCCGCCTGGGTGAAGGGGGCGCCCTTCGTGTCCTCTGGCTCAGCAATATCCGTGAGGACGAAATCATAGGCATCTTCGTAGGCGCCGTGGAAGAAACTGCCGATCTTGCCGGCTGCTCCAGTGAGTAGAAGTTTACGGGTCATTCTTTATCCTCATGTAAGAACTTGGATGCGACTGTAGAATGGCGCGCTGACAGTTCGCCTCTCCTTCTCAATAATCCCAACGTACTGCCCGCCGGTTCCACCAATGATTTCGGCAACGCGCCAGCCGGTTCCTTCTACAATCTCCTGCATCTCCGCCTGAGATACCATCAGATAGTCGAACCAGTCGCCGATCAGCTGGCGGTAGCGTACGCGCAGGCGAATCTCGCCGGCCATTCGGCCCCTCTGGCGGTTTCGGTCATGGTAGCCAAGATGCTCAGGCTTGTCTGTTCCATATATGTCGAGCGTCTCAGCCACAATGCTTGCATTATGACTTGTGAGTTTCTTGAGGCGCCGCAGCATCCACTTTGCTCGCCGCGGGTTGGCAAACAGCCCGAAGTTATTGCCCATCGTCAGGACGGTATCAAAGGTACCCAGGGATGCGTCAACTCTGTGGAAGGGCAACTGCTTTACAATCTTCACGCCTCGCTTACGGCAGATCTCGAGCGCGCCTGGCGACACATCTATGCCGACCACCTCATGACCCCGTTCCTGCAGATACAGTGCAAAGCGCCCTGCTCCTACGCCCACATCCAGCACGCGGCCGTGAAGGAACTCCATCGCTTTCTGCATGCGCGGCGGCCATTCGCCATACGGTGCAAAGTTTGCGGGCAGATTGTCAGTTGCCATGAGATAACCGTCATCACGCTCGATAAACTCATTGCAAAATTCCCCTGAGTGATGGTCGGCCAATAGCATGCCGAAGGCATCCTGCCGCTGCGCGCTACTCATCTTCAGAACTCCGAATGACTATAGGAAATAGGGACCTTGAGTGGTTGTCCATCTTAACCGCCCGTGCTATAAAGAGCAAGCAGAAGCCCAATGAAATACCAGATAGTATGTGGTACTTCTCAACGCAAAGGACAAGAAAATGGCCGCCAACGGTTCCAGCCCGATCCCGGTAGACAACGACGACAAAAGCCTCTTCGATGTACAGACCAATGCCGCTGGCCCCACCGGGTCCCTGCCCCTGGATGAAGAGTTCCTGCGCAACGCCCCCAGCGGCGATATCTTCGGCCTCACACAGGACGCCGGCATGGGCTGGAGTCCCCGCCGCCTGCGCAACCCGGAGTTCCTGATCCTGAGCACGCAGGGCGGCATCCGCGCCCCGGACGGCACGCCGGTGGCCCTTGGTTACCATACCGGTCATTGGGAGGTCGGACTGCTGATGGAGGCGGCGGCCGAGAGGCTGAAGGAGCTCGGGATGGTGCCCTTCGCCGGGTTCGTCACCGACCCATGTGATGGCCGTTCGCAAGGCACCACCGGTATGATGGACTCACTCCCCTACCGCAACGACGCCGCCATCGTGCTGCGGCGGCTGATCCGTTCGTTGCCTACACGCAAAGGTGTCATGGGGGTCGCCACATGCGACAAGGGCCTGCCCGCGATGATGATCGCCCTCGCGGCGCAGCGGGAGCTGCCGGTCGTGATAGTACCCGGCGGCGTGACCCTTCCCCCCAGTGACGGCGAGGACGCGGGGAAGGTACAGACAATCGGCGCCCGCTTCTCCCACGGTGAAATCACGATGGAGGAGGCGGCGGAACTGGGCTGTCGCGCCTGTGCATCGCCCGGCGGCGGCTGCCAGTTTCTTGGCACTGCCGCGACGGCCCAGGTCGTTGCCGAAGCGCTGGGTATGACACTCATGCATGCCGCGCTGGCGCCCTCGGGCCAACCACTTTGGCGAGAGGCGGCTGATCGTTCGGCACGGGCCTTAGTGTCACTACACGAAAATGAAATCGCCTGTGCTGATATCCTTACAGAGAAAGCCCTTCACAACGCCATAGTTGTGCACGCTGCCTTTGGTGGCTCGACCAATCTGTTACTCCACATACCAGCGGTCGCACATGCAGCCGGGCTGCCGAGGCCAACCGTTGCCGACTGGCAGCGCGTCAACGCCGAAGTGCCCAGGTTGGTTGACGTCCTGCCCAACGGGCCCACAGGCCATCCCACCGTGCAGGCCTTTCTCGCCGGCGGCGTGCCCGAAGTAATGCTCCACCTGCGCGACCTGGACCTCCTGCATCTTGACGCCATCACCGTCCACGGGCGCCCGCTTGGTGACCTCCTCGACGAATGGCAGGGCAGCGAACGCCGCATGCGCCTGCGGGAGCGGCTATTCGAAGCCGACGGCGTTGACCCGGACGATGTCATCATGGACCCCAAGACAGCGGCTTCGCGCGGGCTGACCAGCACCGTAACCTTCCCCACCGGCAACCTGGCCCCCGAAGGATCTGTGATCAAGAGCACGGCCATAGATCCTTCGGTCGTGGACGCGGACGGTGTCTACCGCAACACCGGCCAGGCCCGAGTCTTTATCAGCGAACGCGAGGCGATTGCCGCGATTAAGGGCAACCATGAAAAGCCGATCCAGGCCGGTGACATCATCGTACTGATCGGCCGCGGTCCGATGGGCAGCGGCATGGAGGAGACCTACCAGCTGACTTCCGCCCTGCGCTATCTGCCCTTTGGCAAAGAGGTGGCTCTAATCACCGACGCGCGCTTTTCCGGCGTCAGCACGGGAGCCTGCATTGGGCACATCGGTCCGGAAGCCCTGGCGGGCGGTGCAATTGGCCGCGTTCAGGAAGGGGATACGATCCGGATCGAAGTGGACACCGTCAACCTGCAGGGCAGCCTTGACCTGCTTGGGCAACCTGGCAGCAACGGAAGCGTGGGCGATGGCAATGGGACCGGTCCGGCGGCGCGGCGGAAGGCAGGTACTGAACTCTTGGCAGACCGGCCTCTACATCCCGACCTGTCCGCCGATCCGCGGCTACCTGGCGATACCCGCCTGTGGGCGGCACTGCAGGCCGTCAGCGGCGGCACCTGGGGCGGCTGCGTCTATGACACTGACCGGATTTTGGAAGTGCTCGCCGCCGGAGAAAAGGCACTGGCTCAGGCGTAGTAAGATTTGAGAGAAGAGTTGTCTTTCTAGGCGCTAGCAGCTATTCGGTGATCGGGGGACGAATAGCACTGCCTATCAGCTGGCGCCGTCTAGGGATCGCTGCAATCACGCGTAAAGCCGCACTGATTACAGATGATTTTGCAGTGGCGTTTATACACTTCGGCGTCGCACAGCCAGCAGAAGGTGTCGTCAAGGGGCTCGTAGGCAGGTACGAATTCCTTCTCCTCAACTTCAACTCTGTGTTCGTAACTCACGTGCTCGATGCGCTTGCCCGGGCCGTAGAAGGTGGCCTCATATCCCTGAAAACCGCCGTCCTGGTACAGGAATTTGGCAGAGAAGTAACGGTCCTCGAAAAGCCACGGGATAAACAGCCGGTCTCCCGGCCACAGGTTCAACGCCAGCAGCCGGTCGTTGTCGATCCAGGCAAGCCTTCCCTCCTGTGAGTCGCGTAGCTGTCCGGTCCAGTGCTTGGCAAGGAAGAGCCACACGTACCAGTCGGCCTCTCCGTCAAAGTTGGGGAAGGTAATCTGGCCGCGCAGCGCCGGGTCGAGGCAGACTAGCCCGCTTTCTTCCTGTACCTCACGGACCACGCACTCCTCAGGCGATTCCCCCGGCTCAAACTTGCCGCCGAGACCGTTCCACTTGCCCTCGTGGTAATCGTTGGCCCGCTTGACCCGGTGCAGCATCAGTGTCTGCCCGGGCCGCTGCACATAGCAGAGGGTTGCCAGCTTCAGGCTGCTACTTGCCATGATCAGAACGCCGCCAACTCTTGCGCACGTACATAGATCTTCTGCGCGCTGGGCCGGTAAGCATCTTCCAGTGTCGGGCTGAAGGGAACGGGTACGTCCAAGCCCGTCAGCCGTTGGATCGGCGCGTCAAGCCACTCAAACACCTCCTGGGCGATCAGCGCCGCCACTTCCGCTCCGACGCCGGTGTTGCCTGTTGCGCTGTGAACGATTAGTACTTTACCGGTCTTGCGGGCAGTTTCCAGGACTGCCTCTGTGTCAAGTGGCTTGAGCGTGCGCAGATCGAGGATCTCAGCGTCAATGCCCTCCTCCTCCAACTGCTCCGCGGCTTCTTGGGCTTCCCGCACCTGTGCGCCATAGGTGATTATCGACAGGTCGGAGCCCTCGCGCGCTGTATGGGCCGTGCCAATGGGTACGATGTACTCGCCCTCCGGCACTGCCCCGCGCTCGGAACGGTAGAGGATCTTGCTCTCCATGTAGATGACGGGGTTATTGTCTCGGATAGAAGCGATCAGGAGACCCTTGGCATCGGCAGGTGTGCCGGGCGCCACCACTTTGAGACCTGGTGAGTGTGTGAACCAGGCCTCCGGATTCTGGCTGTGGAAAGGACCGGAGCGGAGCCCGCCGTCGCAGGGCGCCCGGATCACCCACGGCACGGGCGCGCCCCAGCGGTAATGGTTGGTGGCCGCGAACTGGACGATACTGTCGAAGCCGCTCGAAATGAAATCGGCAAACTGCATCTCTATCACCGGCCGCATACCCATCAGCGCCATGCCCGTGCCCATGCTGATGAAGGCGTTCTCGCACATGGGCGTGTTGAAGATTCGATCGGGCGGGTATTTCTCGGTCAGCGGCTTGGTCACCTTGAAGGCGCCGCCGAAGGGGCCGGCTACGTCCTCCCCGAAGATGATTACCTCCGGATCGCGCGCCATTTCCACGTCCAGTGCATCTGTTATGGCGGCGATATACGTCAAATCCTGGGTGTTGTGCATCTCACTTGGTCTCCAGGCTTCCGCTTCTGCGCCTCTTCGCAGACTGTGGGTGGACAGTTTGGGGTATTCTACCATAGTCGTACCTTGAACGTGCCGTTTGCAAGAGCTGTGATATACTAGCCTTACCAGAACAAAAGTGCTCAGTTGGAAGGGATACTTCCCGCAGGCGAATTCAGGAAACAAGACATGTCAAAGGCTCTAAGTCGGCAGGGGAATGGAGAGAGCGAGAGGCGGCGGGAACGGAGAACTCTTGCCGGGAACATGGAGGGAAAAAGACTCGCCTTTCGGGCATTGTCGAAGAGGTTGCTCGAACGGCAGGTCGGCGCCCGGATCCAGACACCTTCACATTTACTTATTCGAGAAGATCGCGATCGAGATCACGCGACAAGCTGTTGAAACTGGTCGCGTACAACGTCGTCGGCGTACGGTGGCGTTTTGACGTTCAAGATTGGGAGGCCAACAGTTGAAGCCATCAGAGATTATCTTTGAAATAACAGAAGCTGCCGAAGGCGGATACGACGCAAGGGCGCTGGGCTACAGTATATTTACACAAGGGGAAGACTGGGCCGACCTGAAGGATATGGTCAAGGACGCTGTCCGCTGCCATTTTGACGAAGACAATATGCCCGGAATTGTCAGTCTGCATCTTGTCAAGGACGAAGTTTTCGCAGTTTGAAGTTGCCAAGGGATCTGTCAGGGGAGGATCTGGCAAGCCTGTTGAGACGCAACTCTGATTACCAGTTGGTTCGACAGAGAGGCAGCCATATGACACTATCTGTCGTCAGTCATGGTGCAGAGCATCATGTTACAATTCCCAGTCACCAAGAGTTACGCGTTGGCACGCTAAGTTCGAAAGTGTCGGACGTTGCAGAGCATTTAGGACTGACTAGGGACGAAGTTCGATTGAAACTGCTTGAAGAGTAGCCTAGGTGAAGTTTCGATACAGGTTTTGGCGGACATAATGTCGGCATCCCCACTACTAGTGCCTCCTGGAATACTTCAACCCAACTATTACCGGAATTGATTCTTACCCAACTGATCTCATTCATAGATAGCTCAATCTCTTAGTTCATTTGCTTGGACGGCAGCTCTCGATTCGAGGAGCGAGGTTTGTTTGCCTAAGTTAAGTCGAGCTCCAAATTCGCTGATAGGAGTACTGATTCTGTAGCAGAGGAACTCAACTGCATGAGGAGGACACTGTGAACCTAGAAATCCGCGACGATAGATTCCGTTCCGTGGTCGGCGACGACGTCCAAATCGAAGAAGTCGGCAGCGGCTTTGAATTCACCGAAGGACCGATCTGGAACCACATCGAGAACCACCTAATCTTCAGCGACATACCGGGCAAACTAATGCGCCGCTGGCGACCCGACGGTAGCATCGAGACCTGGCGCCAGCCCAGCAACATGGCCAACGGCAACGCCTACGACCGCAAAGGTCGCGTCGTGACCTGCGAACACGCAACCAGCCGCGTTACTCGCACGGAGAGCGACGGTTCCGTCACGGTGCTGGCAACCCATTACGGTGACAAGGAGCTCAACAGCCCCAATGACATCGTCGTCAAGCGCGACGGCTCCATCTACTTTACCGACCCCGGCTTTGGCCGCATGGAATACTACGGGCGGCCGCGTGAACAGCAGCTCGATTTTCAAGGCGTCTACCGGCTCGATCCAAACAGCCGCGAGTTGACCCTGCTCGTCGACGATTTCGATCAGCCCAATGGGCTCTGTTTCTCGCTGGATGAGTCGCAGCTATTCGTCAACGACACAATGCGGGCGCACGTTCGCGTCTTCGACGTGAAGCAAGACGGCGCCGTAGGAAACGGAAGCGTCTGGGCCGAGGTCACAGGCGACCGCGTCGGTGCACCGGACGGGATGAAGGTCGACAGCGCGGGCAATCTCTACGTAACCGGGCCTGGCGGCATTCACGTCTTTGCGGCTGACGCCACCTGTCTGGGCGTCATCTACATGCCGCAGGGCTGCGCCAACTTCTGTTGGGGCGAGGATGACATGAGGAGCCTGTTCGTGACGGCGAGCACATCTCTGTACCGAGTGCGTGTCAAAGTTGCCGGAAACCGCTCTTTCTAGCAACATAGGGCGGGCGTATTCCCAAGTGGCGACAGAGAACCACCCGAGTCAAGGTTAATGGCGTCCCATTGCCAAAAGGGCTACGCCAATGGGGATAACCCACCACGAAAACCGACAGAACCAGGAGAAACAATGAAATGATTTCGCTTGACGTCTATTTCAACGCCAAGGACGGCAACGACGCAGAACTTGAAAAAGTGATTGTGGATGTATGGATGGAGGCGATGCGCCAGCAGCCCGGCTTCATCAGCGCGAGCCTGATGACGCCCTTTTCCCAGGCGGAGCTTGACGCGATGGGGGCGGTCAGGCCGCCGTTTTCGCATGAAGTGATTTCGTTCTGGGAGAGCGAAGCGTTGCGCCAGGAGTGGGTGGCACGCGACATCCACCAAGAGGTATGGCCCCAGGTGGAAGCCGCGGCTGAGGTTGTAATCTATACCGTGTCCAACTGTGATCACAGTTGGAGCATGTAGGTCAATCGAGTGGGAATTGGGGAGGGCGAAACTCTCTCCTCAATTCCCGGGACTCTACCCTTCCTCTTGAAATTGGGCGTCCACAACCGCCAAAATGGCGACGTTTACGATGTCCACCACCTCTGCACCGGTCTCCAGCACGTGGATCGGCTTGCCCATCCCCACCAGAATCGGACCGATAGCCTCAGCGCCGCCCAGGCGGTGCAGCAGCTTGTAGGCAGTATTGGCTGACGCCAGCTCCGGGAAAACCAATACGTTCGCATCCTCTATCGCGCTGAACGGATAGTGGCGCTGCATCAGGTCCGGCACCACCGCCACGTCGGCCTGCATTTCGCCGTCGATCTGCAGGCCTGGCTGCTGTTCCTTGACCAGCTCGGTGGCCCGCTGCACCTTGTCGACCTGCGGATGGCGCGTGCTGCCGAAATTGGAAAAGCTCAGCATTGCCACTCTCGGTTCGACGTCAAACTGACGCGCCACCTCGGCCGCATTGATCGCTATCGCCGCCAGCGTTTCGGCGTCGGGGTCGATGTTCACCGTGGCGTCGCTGAAGAAGTAGATGCGATCGCGCACGATCATAAGATAGACGCCGCTGAGAACGCCGCGCTCGGGCGCGGTCCCTACAATTTGCAGGGCGGGCCGCAGCACGTCCGGGTAGTTGTAGGTCAGACCGGATATGAAGGCGCCGGCGTCGCCATTCAGCACCATGGCCGGTCCGAAAAAGTTGGCCTGGCGCATCAGCTCGTTGGCCCTCGCCAGTGTTACGCCTTTGCGCTGGCGCTCATGGTAGAAAACGGCTGCATAGTCACGATACTTGGGATCCTGGTTTGGATTGACCACGGTAGGCCGGTAGTCCAGACCCAGCTCCTCGCAGCGAACGCGAATCACTTCGGGGTTGCCCAGCAGGACGGGCGTCCCAATGCCCTCCGACTCTACCGCGTAGGCGGCGCGAATTATCTTCGGGTTTTCGCCCTCGCCGAAGACCACCCGTTTCGGATTCTGTCGGGCCTTGCTCTGCTGCGTGCGCATCACCTGCACGCCTTTGCCGATGCGCAGCGCCAGCTCGTCCAGATACTGGTCAAGATCGATGGTCCGGCGTGCCACGCCCGTCTCCATCGCCGCCTTCGCCACGGCCGGCGCAACCCACATCAGCACGCGGCTGTCCAGCGGTTTGGGAATAATGTATTCGGGCCCGAACTGCAACGTGTCGAGACCGTACGCTTTCATTACGCTGTCGGGCACGTCCTCTTTGGCCAGGTCGGCCAGCGCACGCGCCGCGGCCAGTTTCATTTCCATGTTTATGGCTTTTGCCCGCACATCCAGCGCACCGCGGAAAATGAAAGGAAAGCCGAGGACATTGTTGACCTGATTGGGAAAATCGCTGCGCCCGGTCCCCATGATGACCGTGTCGCTGCGCGAGTCTATCGCGTCAGGATAGGGGATTTCCGGATCGGGATTGGCCATGGCGAATACGATCGGATTCTCCGCCATCGACTGTACCATCTTTTGTGATACCGCCCCCGCAACCGAGAGTCCGATGAGCACATCGGCGCCCGCCATGGCCTCGCCCAGAGTACGCGCATCGGTGTCGCTGGCGTACTCCTCTTTCCACTCATTCATGTTCTCCATGCGGCCCTGATAGATGACGCCACGGCTGTCGCACATGACGATATTGCTCTTTTCGGCGCCGAGCGCGACATAAATGTCGGCGCAGGCGATAGCCGACGCGCCGGCGCCGTTTATAACGATGCGGGCCTCGTCGAGCGGCTTGCCTGCAATTTCAAGGGCATTTAACAAGCCTGCCCCCGAGATAATTGCTGTCCCGTGCTGGTCATCGTGGAAGACAGGAATATCCAAACGCGCCTGCAAAGTCTGTTCGATCAGGAAACATTCAGGCGCCTTGATGTCTTCCAGGTTGATGCCCCCGAAAGTAGGCGCAATCAGTTCACAGAAGCGCACCATCTCCGCCGCGTCCTCGGTGTCGACCTCTATATCAAAGACGTCGACGTCGGCGAATCGTTTGAAGAGAACCGCCTTGCCTTCCATGACCGGTTTCGAGGCCAGCGCACCGCGATTGCCGAGCCCGAGGATGGCCGTCCCATTGCTTATGACCGCGACAAGGTTGCCGCGCGAGGTATAATCGAAAGCGTCTTCCGGACGCGAAGCAATCTCCAGGACTGGGTGCGCCACCCCGGGAGAGTAGGCGAGGGAGAGGTCCAGCTGCGTCTCCATCGGCTTGGTCGGCGTAATTTTCAACTTCCCGGGACGTCCGTTGGCATGATAGTCAAGGGCGTCCTGTTTTGTCAGCGTCATCGGGATTCTCCGTGTCTTCTGTCTCTTGGTCAGCCTTCATTGTACGCGATGTACGGTCGATACGCACACTAGGAAGGCGAGTGGGGTGCAGTCCAGATTGGGGGTGGATTTTCATACACCTGTGGTAACTACTAAGCTAAAGCCAGTTCACTTCCCCGAGCAGGTCGAGTGCCGTCCCCTCTGACCACTAACCACTGACCACTGCAGTTGTGCGGTCGAGCCTTCGGCCCTCCCTTGTGCGGGGGGGCTCCCCCCGCAACGCCCCCCTTACACCATGCGACGTTGGCGCCGCGTCGCCGGCGTACTGTCTATGCCGCCGGTCGCCCACCCACTTCGGCCCGCGAAGCCGTCCGCCGTGACCACGGTAGGGGCAGGCCTTGTGCCTGCCCACTCTCACCCCAAAACTGGACTGCACCCAGGACCGCAGGGCGATTGCATCTAATTGGGGCAAGACCTCAAGACACTACCTGATTCGAGCCTGACTTCGAAAAAAGGCCGAGAAAAGTGCAAATCTTAGTGCGCAGTCACAAATTCATAAGGTTCTCGGCGACTGAAGACCGGTTTTGCAGCCTATAACGACCGATAAAAGGTAGGGGCGCCCCTTGTGAGTGCTCTTTGTGGCACATTTTGGCGACCAGATTTAGATGCGATTGCCCTGCCCTGGACCGGCCCAAAGATTTGCAATGCAGATGACATATGCTATACTCACGCAGGTAGCAGTCCGCCAAAGCCTCCTCCACAGAGGATTGGACAGGGTTCACCAGGCCATGCCGAAGGCTTCCTGCCCGATACTTGGCGGACTATCTCCCGAAAACCTGAAACATACCTGTTGGGAACACGAATATGGCGACAGCGACTGACGTCTCCAACGTCAGTACCGGACGCATTGACAGCCCACTTTCCATCCTCGGCGCTATTTGGGGCTCCTACTTCTTCCGCAAGTTCCTGCGCGCGCTGGCCACAATTTTCATAGTCACCACCATTATCTTCTTTTTGGTGCGCCTCCTGCCCGGCAACCCGATAGAGATTTACGTAAATCAGTTGGTCGTCACCTACGGTATGCCCGTTCACGAGGCCAAGGACCAGGCTGCCGCCCTCTTCGCCATCGACCTGGAGCAGCCGGTCATACTCCAGTACTTTTCCTACCTGCAGAATCTCGCGCGGGGTAACTTCGGCCAGTCGGTCCTGTCCCCAGGAACCACAGTGACCGAAGTAATCCTGCGATTCCTGCCGTGGACCCTGTTCAGCGTTGGCCTGGGGCTTCTGATCAGCTTCACATTCGGCGTCCTTTTGGGCGTCATCATGGCATACCGGCGCGACAGCTACCTGGATCACGGCCTGACCGTGTTGAGCTCGGTAATCAGCTCTGTTCCCGACTTTCTAATTGGCCTGCTGATCGTCGTCTGGTTGGGTGTACAGTGGAAGATCCTGCCTATCGCGGCCATGCGCGGCGCCTACTCCTCGGGCATGGTGCCCGGACTGAATTTTGAATTCTTTCTCGATGCCTTCTTCCACGGCGCTTTGCCGATATCAACATATGTGTTGACCAGTATTGGCTTCTGGATGTTGAGCATGAAGAGCAACACGATCAGCACGCTCGGCGAAGATTATGTGACGATTGCCAAAGCGCGCGGGCTGAAGGAGTGGCGCATTACAACAGCCTATGTGGGTCGCAATGCGATCCTGCCACTCTTTACAATCCTCACCATTCGAATCGGCTTCGTCGTTGGTGGCTCCTTGCTGGTGGAGCAGATCTTCGAGTACGGCGGCATCGGTCGCATGTTGGGTCAGGCGATTAACCAGCGCGACTACACTTTGATGCAGGGAATCTTCCTAATCATCACTTTCTCGGTGATCTTCGCGAACTTCTTCGCCGATGTTCTCTACGGCTGGCTCGACCCCCGCATCAAGCTGCAGGACAACTAAGGCTGACCATAGATCGACGGGTGAAGCAATACGCTTTACCGACTTACCACGGCTATAGAGGCGCAGGAGCATACAGATGGCAGCGCATGTGATGGAAGGCGAACAGACAGATAGCATCCTCGTTAGCGCATGGAAGGGATTTCGTACCTTCGTTCGCCTCCTGGCCTATAACCGAGTCGGGTTTATCGGTTTTCTGGTCGTAATTTTCATGATCTTATTGTCCTACGTTGGGCCCTTAATCATCGAACTGGATACCAAGACCAAGATTGATAAGATATATATCACACCGACGATAGAGCATCCTCTGGGGACCGATCACCAGGGCCGGGATATTTGGTCCCAGATAGTCAACGGCGGCAAGGATGTAATCTACGTGGCGTTCTTGGCAGCGCTAATATCGACGGTGATCGCAGTCGTTTTTGGAACGATGAGCGGCTTCATCGGCGGATGGATCGACAGCGCGATTATGTCGGTGACAGATATCATCCTCACGATCCCACAGTTCCCGCTGCTTGCGGTGCTGGCTGCCTTTATTTCGCTGAACAGTCTGACCTTTTTGGGCATTCTGATGGGGCTGCTGAACTGGCCGACCTTGTTGCGGGCCTTGCGCGCCCAGGCGCTTTCCCTGAAGGAGCGCGACTTTATCGAGGCCGCCAGGGCACTGGACCTGGGCGTGTGGCATATCGTCTTGCGCGAAATGGTGCCCAATATGATGCCCTATATCGTCGTCAGTTTTGCGCTGGGCATGACCTTCGCAGTGTACCAGCAGGCCGGGCTCGTATTCCTTGGCCTTGTGCCCATCAGCGCAGGTAACTGGAGCGTGATGATACAGCTGGCGTGGGTGCGTGGAGCGATTTTCTACAAAGACAGCGTCTGGTACATCATGGCGCCGATCGTCGCCATCGCCATCCTGCAGCTGGCAATCATATCCATGACCCGCTCCCTGGAGCTGGTATTCAATCCCCGGCTGCGGGCCAGTGAGTAGGGGACTCGGATAAAAGAAAACGATGAGCCAAGCCACCGACCTTTCCTGGCATCACGACGTTGAAGAAAACGGCAGCCAGCCACCCTTGAGCCTGCAGAACGTCCATGTCAGCTATCGCACCCGCAAAGGTAGCGTCCAGGCCGTACGCGGAGTCACGCTCGACCTACAAGCCGGGGAGAGCCTGGCTCTCATTGGTGAAAGCGGGTCGGGCAAGACAACTCTGGGGCTGGGAATCGTGCGCCTCCTGGTTGACACCGCAGAGGTCAGCCCAGGGAAGATCATCTACCGCCGCGACGGCAGGGAGTTGGATGTGCTTTCCCTTGGCGAGGGTCCCCTGCGGGAGTTTCGCTGGCGGGACTGTGCGATGGTCTTCCAGTCTGCGCTCAATGCATTCAATCCGGTGCTAAAGGTGTGGGACCAGGTGTGGGATACGGCCAAGGCCCACCGCTGGAACAATCGGGAAGAGGTTCGCGAGCGTTTCCTCGATCTGCTGCGCTTTGTGCAACTGGACCCGGATCGGGTTATCGACTCTTACGCACACGAACTCAGCGGAGGCATGCGCCAGCGCACTTTGCTGGCAATCTCCCTGCTGCTCGACCCGCAGATACTGATCCTTGACGAGCCGACGACGGCCCTGGACATTCTCACCCAGCGCACGATCATCGATCTGTTGCGCCGGCTGAAGGAAGACCTGCACTTTACGATGCTCTTCATTTCACACGACCTCGCCATTGCGGCCGAACTGGCGGACCGGGTGGCCACCATGTACGCCGGTCAGGTCGTGGAACTCGGCCCGGTTGAGGAGATTTTCTATCGGCCCCACCATCCCTATTCTTTGGGATTGATCCGGGCTGTGCCGACCGTGACCGGCGGCTTCGAGGAGCTCTCGTCAATCCCCGGCTCTCCGCCCGATCTGATCAATTTGCCCACAGGCTGCAAATTCCATCCCCGTTGTCCCTTTGCGAGTGAGCGCTGTAGCAGTGAAGAACCACAGTTGGAACGTGTTGGCGAGAACCACTTTGCGGCCTGCTGGCATGTAGATGCAGTGCAGGAGGATATCGAGCGTAACGGGCTGCGCGGCAGGAGGAACGCATGACTGGGGCGAGGCAATTCGCGCCGGCATTTCACGAAAGCCTAGGCGCCGCCAGTGGAGGCCGCATCGTATGACGCCGATTATCGAACTGCGGAATGTAACCAAGACCTTTGGCAGCGGCCGCGATCGGGTCACCGCGGTCGACTCGATTTCGCTCGACATCGAGCCCGGAGAAATCGTTTGCCTGGTCGGTGAGAGCGGGTGCGGCAAGAGCACAACCGGCCGGATGGTGGTCGGTCTGATTCCTCCATCGGACGGGCAGATTCTCTACCAGGGCCAGGACATTGCGGCCATGGACAAGCCCGACTTTCAACAATACCGCCGCGCCGTCCAGATCATTCATCAGGACCCATACGCCTCGCTGAATCCTACGCAGACCGTGCGCCAGATGATCACGACCCCGCTTCTGCGCCATCAGACGCAGAGGGAGAGCAACAACGGCGTAGGTGGTGGCAGAAGAGGCCGCCGCAGGGACGTGGAGCGGCGTGCGGCCGAGTTGCTTGAGATCGTCGATCTGACCCCGGTGTCCGACTTTCTGGACAAGTATCCGCACCAGTTGAGCGGAGGTCAGCGCCAGCGCGTCTCGGTGGCAAGGGCCCTGACAGTCGAGCCGAAGTTCATCGTTGCCGACGAAGCCGTCTCGATGGTGGATGTGTCGATTCGCGTGAGCCTGCTAAACATGCTTTACAGGCTTAAGGACGAGTTTGACGTGACGTTTCTCTTCATCACCCACGACCTTGCGCTGGCGAAATACTTTGCCTGGGAAGGGCGAATCACCGTCATGTACTTGGGACGGATTGTTGAAGAAGGGCCGACGCCCCGCCTCATCACCGACTCTCGTCACCCCTATACGCAGGCGCTTCTCGGCGCTGTTCCAGAGGCCGACCCGGAACTGGCGAAAAAAAAGGTGCACATTGAACTGCGAAGCGCCGAAATTCCCAGCCTCTTGAATCTGCCGACCGGCTGTACCTTTCACCCGCGCTGCCCTTACATTGTGGAGGGCGAGTGCGACACTTCCGTTCCTCCACTAAAGCGGATTCCGGATGGTGGCACGGTGGCCTGTCCGGTTCGCATGTCGGAGCCGAGCCAGATTGTGTGAAGCAGGAGGGAGCCGACTGCAGTCCTGCACTTGATGCAGTACCGGTCCCGACAGTTCAAAAACCAAACTGATGGATCCATTTCTTGGTAGGGCGGCATTTCACATCGGGTTTTACATTGCCTTTGTTGCCGGCGCACTCCTGATCTTTCTGGAAAAGGGAACCGCCGAATACGTGATCACCCAGTTTACCCTGGGTATCGGGCTTGTATATCTGCTACTGGTAGTAATTCTTGTGCAGTGGGGGAAACGAAGGGAACGGTGAACCGAAGCGGCTGGCAGGCTTAACGCCAACTCGCGAGGGGCGCCGTCCTTTTTCTCCCTGGTAATCCACTTTCTCAAATATCCCAAGGAGGATACAGAATGAACAGAAAACTATTGCTTATCCTTGCGCTGATCGCCGCACTGGTCATCAGCGCCTGCGGACCGCCGGCGGCTGACACCGGCGGCGGCGAAGCGGCTCCGGCCGCGGCCGAGGAAGAGGCCGCGCCGTCCGGAACGGGCGTCGCAGAGTTCCACCCGGCTTGGCCGTACGCGCCCCCGCCCACCGGCCACTTTAACACCTGGGTCACCAATGGCATGACCCTGGGCATCTACCGCGCCCTGATGGAACCGCCTTTGTTCATGTTCCTGTGGGCCGACGGCAGCTGGATGCCGGTCGCCGGCGAATCCTGGGAATGGGTCGATGACGTCACTTTGCGCGTCAGCCTGATTCAGGGAGCGAGCTGGAGCGACGGCAGCGCCTTCACCTCGCAGGATGTCGTCGATACCTTCTCGATCTCCCGCCTGCTCAGCCAGACCGTCTGGCGCTTCCTCGACGATGTGCAGGCCGTGGACGATCACACGGTCGACTTCATTCTCAGCGGGCCTTCCACGACCGTGCCCCGCCGGGTTCTGCGCGAGGTGCACATCACCGCCTCCTCAGTCTATGGCGACTTCGCCCAGCGCACACGCGACCTGGTCGAGGCTGGCATGACCAACGAGGACGACGACTGGAAGCAGTTGCTGCAGGAGTTCAACGAGCTGCGCCCTGATGAGATGGTCGTGCTGGGGCCCTACGCGATCGACCCGGCCAGCATCACCGAATCCCAGATGATTCTCAACAAAGTTGATACCTCTTACTGGGCGGACACGGTGCGCTTCGACCGCATGGTGAACTACAACGGTGAGACACCGGTCGTTACGCCGCTCGTCCTCTCTGGCGACGTCGACTATGCCACACACGGCTTCCCGCCCGCCACCGAGCGCGAGTTCATGTCTCTGGGTTACCGAATTATCCGAGCCCCGATCTACAGCGGCCCGGCCCTCTACTTCAATCACACGATTCACCCTTTCAATGTGAAAGAGGTGCGGCAAGCCCTTGCCTATGCCATCAACTTTGAAGAGAACGCCTATATCTCACTGGCCGAATCGGGCATAGCCCAAGTATGCATGTGCGGCTTCTCCGACAACATTGCGCCTCTGTGGTTGAGTGACGACACACGCGCCAATCTGAATCCGTATACGCAGGACCTGGAAAAGGCTGAGCAGATGTTGCTCGACCTCGGTTTCACTCGCGCTGACGACGGTGTCTGGATGGACGACACGGGCGCCCGCATGGAATGGGAGTTGACCGCGCCGGCCGAATATTCCGACTGGTCTGCCGCAGCTGAAAACGCGGCCGAGCAGCTGACCGCCTTTGGATTCAAGACCAGTTTCCGCGGCGTGAACTTTCAGCAGCATCCGATCGACATCAACGAAGGCAAGTTCCAACTGGCGATTCGCGGTTGGGGCGCAGGCAACCCCCACCCCTCCTTCTCCTACGAGAATGACTTCAGCACGCACAACGCGGCCGCCACAGGCGTAGGCGCCTCGGGCGCCGGCAGCATCGAGCTTCCCGGTATGTCCTTCGACCTGAACGTCAGCACCGATAGCGTTGGCGACGTCGACCTGTGGGCTCTGACCAAAGAAGCCGGATCCGGTGGTGACGCCGCCATGCAGATCGATGCGCTGGACAAGATCGCTATGGCCTACAACGAGCTGCTGCCGCAGATTCCTCTGTGGGAGCGCTACGGCAACAACCCGGTTCCCAGCCGCTTTGCCAGCGGATGGCTGCCGGAGGGCGATCCGATCTACGTCAACAGCCCGTACGCCGACTCCTTCGTCGTTATCCAGATTCTGACCGGACAGCTTGGTCCCGCGGAATAGGGAAACCGACGAAATTGCACGTGACTTGAACTGAATGTAGCTAGGGCCGGCACGACCGTGTCGGCCCTACTCTATTGACCCCGACTGATCTCAAGAGCCCGTCTATCAGTCAAGTTGGCACGAGACCTGAGCCCAAAGTGAGGGCAGAATGAACACAGATTTGACCCGCGAACAGATCCACTTCTACCAGGAAAACGGATTCATCGTCCTTCACGAATTCCTTACGCCTGATGAACTGGAGTCTTGGCGGCAGGCGGTTGAAGGGGCCGTTCGCCAGCGCGGTAAGCAACGAATGCTTCACGAGGAAGTGGACGATGACCGTGAAGAGACATACTACGACTATGTCTTTGTCCAACGCGTCAATCTCTGGCAGGACAACCCCGACATACGACGGCTGATATTGGACCCGCGTCTGGGAAGGATGGCGGCCGAATTGGCCGGCGTGGAAGGTGTCCGCCTCTGGCATGACCAGGCACTGATCAAGCAGCCCTGGGCCAATCCCACCGGCTGGCACCTGGACAATCCATTCTGGTCCTACTCGTCCCGCGAGACCCTCAGCCTCTGGGTCGCTCTCGACGATGCAACTCTCCAGAACGGCTGCCTCTACTTTCTGCCGGGCAGCCACAAGACGGCCACTTTCGAGAACTCGAGTATCGGCGAGAATATCAGCGACATCTTTCGCATCTATCCCCAGTGGAAGGATACAATGGCGTTTCCTGCGGAGATGAAGGCCGGTTCCTGTTCTTTTCACAACGGACTGACCGCGCACGGCGCCGGCGCCAATATGACGCCGGGCTGGCGGCGGGCAATGACCTGCGGATTCATGCCCGATGGCTGTACGTTCAACGGCATTCAGAACATTCTTACCGATGAACAGTTTGCCAGTTACGAGATCGGCGACGTTCTCGAAGACGACCGGCAGAATCCGCTCGTTTTCCACCGGTCCAAGCCGTACGAGGAGAAACTGGCCGAGCGATTTGCTTGTTGATTGCAGGCAGGGTGATACAGGTCGCCGCCTGATCACAGCGTTAATCACCCTGTTTGCCGCCCGGACCTCTCTTGCATACATCGTGTCGATAGGACTTCTGGAATAGTTTGTGCTCGAATGCGTGGAACCATCTGCTCCCGTAATGTATCGTTATGGATGCGACCATTTCTCTCGTCAATTGAATTCCTGAATAGAAGGAGGGCCTTCGGGAGTCTCTGATTTGCGAAACATCTGGCCGACAACTATCCGAAAGGGATGGTAAGTGAAGTTTTGCAAAACTGCACAGGTAAATTCCACCAGGAAATTTTTTAAGGCGCGACTTCCGTAGACTTTGCGCGACATTTGTAGACTTAGCGCGACCCAACGCGACCTGGATCCGGTCGCTTGCACCGGTTTTGCACAATGAAACGTGTTGCTTCCTGAATTAGGTAGGGGCGCCTCTTGTAGGCCTTTCGGGCGCCCGGATCCCGGCACGATCGCCAGGGTTTCCAGCCCAGGGCCGATTGACAGCATTTGCCCGCTATGTTAGCATTCCCGTCATTCTTGTTTGCCCTCCCGTAGCCCGTAGACTATACGAATCCACTCCACATTGAGGAGGATGCTTCGTGCTGAACGTTGCAACAATTGGAATGGGCAACATCGGCAGAACGCACGCCGGTGTCTACCAGGCCAGCGAACGCGCGCAGTTGTTAGCAGTCTGTGATATGGACAGGGGCATCGCAGACGCGGCAGCAGAGCGCTTCGGCGTCCCAGCCTATTACAGTGTCGCCGAACTGCTCGACAAGGTCGAGTTGGATGCCGTCAGTGTCACCACCGCCGGGCCTGAGAACGGCGGTCATCACTACGAGCCGGTCATGGAGTGTTTGGGGGCGGGGCTGCACGTGCTATGCGAAAAGCCCATTTCGAACAACATCGAACATGCCCGCGAAATGGCAGCCAAGGCCGACGAAACAGGCCTCTACTTTGGCATCAACCTCAACCACCGCTTCGTACCGCCGGCTGCCAAAGCCAAGCAGTGGGTGGACGAGGGCAAGTTGGGCGAACTGCTGCTGATGAACATGACAATGTGGATCGGTAACCCTAATGACACTTCGCCCTGGTTTCACATCCGAGCCCTCCACCCCCACAGTCTCGACATCATGCGCTATTTCTGTGGCGACGTGAAGCGCGTCCACGCCTTCTTCAACCAGGCCCCGGGCCGCGTCTGCTACTCCAATGCCCAGGTGAACCTGGAGTTTGAGAACGGAGTCGTTGGCCACCTGACAGGCAGTTACGATACGAACCCACGGCACAACCTGGAACGTTGCGAGGTGATGGGGACGGCCGGCCGTTTCGTGCTCGATAACCTGTACCAGGAGTTGACGCTGTACCCGCGCCAGAGCGAAGAGCTCACAGTGGTGCGCAACAGCATCATGGGCGGCCTCAGCGGTTTCGACGCCACCTTCTCCAACCGCATCAACCGCTGGATTGAGCAGGTTGACGACGGCGTGCCGCGTGATGAGATTGAAGCTTCCGGCCGCGAAGGGCTGGCTGTACAGGAGATCATCGAAGCCGCCATCCGCTCTCACCACAGCGGGAAGGCGGAGGAAGTGCCCGCCGTCTGAACACTCGATACAGGGTTTAACCATGGACCAGCACCCTCCTGAAGTCTGTGAGCGGCTCGAACAGCTGAACCGCGACGGCTACATTCTGATCCCCGACGCACTGCCCTCCGCAAGGGTAGAACAGTGGAAGACGGTCCTGTACGCTCTGTATGACCGCGGTGCCTATGAGATTAGCAACGGCGTCGGAAACGTAGCCTTCGAGAAGCTTCTCGCCCTGGAGCCCGAGTTGGCCGGTGAACTGGTTGGGCATGAGAGCGTGGCCCCCTACCTGCACGCAATCATGGGAAAACAGTGCCAGCTGCGAAGTCTGCGGGCCCATGTCAATCCGGCAGCCTACCTGCAGGAATGGCACATGGACTTCTACGACTACTATTACCAGGAAGAGAAGGCAGAAGCGCAGAATCCATCCCAGGGTCTTTGCGTAAACTCGACCTTCTACCTGACAGACAACACCCCCGATCGTGCCCGTCTCACTTTCGTCAAAAACTACCTCGACCGCCCCGTTCCGGACAGGCTCATTCCCAACCTGCGCTACACTGAAGATCGAAACGACCCCTTCCAACGATGGTGCGACGATCAGGAGTTGGAGCATCTGCATCCGATGGCCGGCGACGCGGTCGTCTTCTACAGCCACATACCCCATCAGGGCGCCAAGTTAGGCCCCGACCCGGAGGGCGAGATACGCGCCAATATCGTTCTCCACTACCAGCAGAACCCGATGTTTCCTGGCATCAAGTTCGTCAGTAATCCCCAGTTTACGCTCGAGACTCTGGGGTATGCTGGCACGTTTCCATTTGCAGAGACTGAGTAGAAGCTCCACGGAATCAATTCAGACATATTGAAAGGGAGAATTCAATGAAACGTTTCCGAACAGTGCTCGGCCTGATTCTTCTCTTGTCGCTTGTCGCACTTGCTGCTTGCGGCGCGCCCGCGGACACCGGGATGGCTGACGAGGCCCCTGCGGCGGAAGAGGCCGCGGCAGACGATGAAGTGGTCGAAATCGAAGAGACCGAGGAAGAGGCGATGGAGATGAGCGGCGAAATCGTCGTCAGTATCGCCTCCAACGACGTGCAGACCTATCAGGCGATTGCAGATGCCTACATGGAGCTGCACCCTGACGTGACCGTCCTGGTCGAGTTGAAGGCTCCCGGCGTCGACGCCTATCTGCAGTGGATTCGCACGCAGTTCACTTCGGAAGTGCCGCGCGTGTCCATCATCGAGTCACCCCATCTGCGCGAATTCGCCCAGGAAGAGCGGCTGGTCGACTGGGGCCCGTACCTGAACAAAGAGAATCCCTACACAGGCGAGAAGTGGGAAGAAAGCTTCGAAGTGTGGGGCCTGAATCTGGTACGCGACCCCAACACCGGCCAGATGTTCACCATGCCTTACATGTCGGTCCAGACCTTCTGGCTCTACAACAAGGCCCTCTTTGAGCAGGCCGGCATCACCGATGTACCGCCGCAGCCCACCTGGGACCAGTTTGTCGAGTGGAATGAGATGTTGCGTGATTCCGGCGTCATCCCCATCGCAATGGAAGGAACGACCGAACAGATCTGGGGCGGGGGCCGCATGCCCTGGCTGATGCGGTCGGCAATGGACCAGTACCACCGCGACGAGCTGCAGATAATTCAGTGCCAGGAAGGGGACTGGTGCTTCCGCGAGGGCATTGACGATGTTTGGACGTTCGACCCCACCGACGTGCGCAACGACGACCCGGACCGCGTCTCCGTCAACATCGCCCGACACCTGGCAGCACTACGCGACGGCGAGATCAATTTCAACAATGAATGCACCGTTGAAATGATGACCAATATTGGCCGCGTCTTCCAAACGGCCAACGGTTTCGTCCCCGAAGGCTGGACCGGAATGGCCGATGCCTACCCCCTCTTCCTGACGCAGAAAGCAGCCATGCGCATGGTCCATGGTGGTATCTATACCAGCCTACCCAAGGACATTCGTGGGCTCGCCCAAGGTGAGTATGGCGGTAAGGCTGAGGTAACCGAAGAAGACTCTGCCGCAGCCGTCGAGTTTGAGTACGGCCGATTCGCCTTCCCCAACATTGAAGGCCCCTGTGTACAAGGAACGGCCCGCGCCAATGAGTTGACGCAGGGCTACCTGGCGCTTCCGGTTAAGGACCGTGTCCAGAATGACCTTGAGGTTGACTTCGTCATGTTCTGGACCAGTCCTCAGGGCATGCAGATCTTCCTTGAAAACAAGCTGGATCCCGAGAACCTGCAGGGTGGCATTGCCGGCCCACCGCTGATCAGAAACGTGACGCTTCCCGGCGAATGGGAGGAAGTATTCGCCCAGAACGTCTTCGTCGGCAACTATGAAAAACCCGGCGCACCCGGCGACGCAGTCGCACGCGGCTTCTTCAAGTACGAAGAGACGAAGCGCGAGTGGTCGATCATGGTCCAGGAGTTCTTCGAGGGCAAGATAACCGCCGAGCAATTCGCCGAAGCCTATCAGGCCTTGCTCGAGGATAACTTTGACGGGCTGTTGGAGTACCTCAACCTGACGCACGAGGATCTGGACAGTCCTGAGAAGCGACCGCCAGGTTGGGTCGCTGCGGGACCGTACTAAACGTTTGGGACTGCCCCTCCTCTCTTTGAACCGGAGGAGGTCGCATCAGCCTTCACGAACGACCGTCTATGAGTTTGGTTACGCTACAGGCGTCAAACAAGAGACGATCAAATTTCACTAAACCAGACACGCCGCTCTCGAGAGGGAGCAGCTTGTCTGGTTTGCTGACAAAAAGAACTGCAGCTCTGTTCACGCGTGCCGCCAGGGCGATCGCGCTTGCCGCGGCTACTCTGCTGGCCGTCACTTTACCCCTCTCAGCCCAGTCACCTGAAGGTCTCCTGTGGCAGCATGACGGGGCCGGTCGCGTCCAGGCTGTCGCCATTTCCGAAGACGGGTCGCTTATTGCCGTCGGCAGCCGTGACAATTCTCTGCGACTGTTTGACGCCTCCGGCGAACAGCTCTGGCTGTTCGAGGCCGAAAACAGCATTCTCGGATTGGATATGTCGCCGGATGGGCAGTGGATCGCGGTGGCCTCAGAGGATCGTTACGTTTATCTGCTCGACGGTGACGGCAAAGAACTCTGGAGCTTCAAAGCGGCCAGGCCAATGAACAACGCCGCCGTAGCCAGAGACGGTTCCCTTGTCGCAGCTACTTCCAATGACCTGTCGGTCTACGTTTTCGACAACAAGGGCAACCTGCTGTGGCAAGAGGAGTTGGGCATTGGAGTTCGAGCTGTCGACATCTACGGGAGCGGCGAAAAGGCTCGTGTCGTTTTGGGATCCGACGACGGACTGATAACGATCTACAGCCGCGAGGGCAGAGATCTGCTCCAAATGTGGCTCGACTACAATGTAGAGTCGGTCTCCGTTACGCCGAACGGCGCCCGCGTCCTGGCAGGCTCAGGAGACGGCTCGGCCATCTTGCTCAACGGGGCAAACGGAAATGAGATTTGGCGTTTCCGGGCCGAGGAATCCGTCAACAGTGTTTCATTGGCCGCAGACGGGTCCAGCGCCCTGGTCGGCTCGGAGGACGGCAGCGCGTATCTGCTGGACGGCGAAGGCAACCTTACGCACCAGTTTCGGCAGGAATCTGAGGTGCTGAGCGTAGGCCTTGCCGGCGATGGCAACCGCCTTTCAGTTGGTGCTGTCTCCGGCGTCGCGAGAATCTACGACCGGGCAGCGGCGTTGAGCGGCGCGGCCCGTTCGTCAGCGCAGCGCCAGCGTTTGCTCTTAGCCGTAGTCGGCGCCGCCGTTTTGCTAGTACTCGCGGCGGTTTGGGCCGCTCGCAACACTGCGGCCGGGCAGCAGGCCTGGCAACGCAGCGCAGCCGGACCTGTCGGCGTGCTGCAATCGATGTGGAGCGCGCGCCTTTCCTATCTGCTGATCTTGCCAACCCTGGCCCTGCTACTGACCTTCAACTACTATCCCGCCTTCTCCGGCCTGTATCACGCCTTCACCGAATGGAGTCCCGGAGTACGCACCGAATGGGTGGGCTTGGCGAACTTCGAATCCCTGCTGGAGAATCGCTTTTTCCTTTCCGGCTTCCGCAACGCGGCCATCCTGGTGGTTGTCTCGGTTGCGAAGACGATGACCATGCCGCTCCTGGTGGCTGAATTCATCTTCAACTTGCGCAACAGGTTTTCGCAATACTGGTTCCGCACTCTCTTTGTCGTGCCGATTGTGTTGCCGGCGGTGGTGGAGATCCTCGTCTGGAACAACATCTACGATCCCGCCATCGGTCTTCTCAATGAGTCACTCAAGTTGCTGGGCTTGGAGGGGCTCACCCGCGTCTGGTACGGAGACGCCAACGTTGCCCTTGGCTCGATCATCTTTATCGGCGTGCCCTGGGTGAACGCCTTCGCGCTGCTGATCTTCTACGGTGGCCTCATCTCAATTTCCAACGAAATCATAGACGCCAGCCTGGTGGACGGGGCAAGCACCTGGCGCCGCTTCTGGAGCATCGATTTACCTTTGCTCATGGGCCAGATAAAACTGCTCCTCATTCTCAATTTCATTAACGCCGTCCAGACATTCGAGCTTGTCTTCCTGACCACCGGCGGCGGTCCCGGGGCGTCAACTTACACGCCCGCGCTTGAACTGTACTACAAGGCAATGCGGATGGATCGCATGGGCATAGCCTCAGCCATCGGTATGATTCTCTTTCTAATTATTCTGGCAGGCACAATTGTGAATATGCGCTTTGTCAGTTCCTCGACCGAGTATGAGGCCTGATATGGGTCCGGTGCGAGAAGGCCAGGAGTCAGAGGGGACACCGGCGGTCGTTGCGCGCGGAGAGAGCGCTGCAATGGCAAGTCAGACCATACTTTCCTCCCGCTCCGCTTACGCTGTTCTCCAGTTGACAGGCGGGCAGATCCTGCTGTATTCGGTTCTGCTCATCCTCCTGGTCGTTACGTTCGTCCCTATCATCTACCTGGTGGCCCTCTCGCTCAAGGACAATGGTCAGATCTATGGGCGATTCTGGTCGATGCCCGATCCCTATCGCTGGGAGAACTTCGCTCTTGGCTCACTGGCCATTTGGCGGGCGGTACTAAACTCGATCCTGACTTCCGGAAGTTCGACGGCTGCAACCGTCGTGCTCGCCAGCCTCAGCGGCTATGTCTTCGCACGCCACCGCTTCCCCGGCAAGGAGTTGATCTACACGGGGATCCTCGCATTGTTGATGATTCCGCCGATCCTGACGCTCATTCCTGCTTACGTTCTCATCCTCAACATGGGCCTGGAAAACACCTACTGGGCGCTCATTCTGCCATGGACCTCGGGGGGCCAGGTTTTTGCGCTCCTCCTGTGCCGCAGCTTCTTTGCCACCCTGCCTGAGGAGTTCTTCGACGCCGCACGAATTGACGGCGCCAGTGAGCTGCAGAGTTTCGCTCAGATCGCGGTGCCTCTCTCCGCGCCGATCCTGGTTACCGTCGCGGTAGTCAGACTCGTCACCACATACAACCAGTTCATGTGGCCTTTGGTCGTAATCTCCAGCCCGAAACGCCAGGTCGTGGCTGTGGCCCTGACCCAGTTCACTTCCGAAATCGGTGTGACCGACCTCGGCCCCCAGATGGCCGGCTACATTCTGGCATCGATTCCTCTGATCGTCCTGTTTTCCTTTGGCATGAGACACTATGTGCGGGGACTGACCGCCGGTGGCCTGAAAGCCTGAACCCACTGTCTTCCCACAATTCAATCCCGAGGTTTTCACATGGATAAAGTAAGTATCGGCGTCCTGAGCCACGCCCACGGACACAGCAACGCCTACTGCCGCAAGATGCTGGAGTTTGACGATGTGGAACTGGTGGCCTGCTGGGACGACAACGAGGCGCGCGGGCGCGAGGCCGCGTCCGCTTTCGGTATGGATTTCCGCGCCGAGTCTGAAGCCGTCACCAGCGACCCTGGCATCGACGCCGTGATTGTCGCCACGGAGACGAACCGTCATGCCGAATACGTGGAGCAGGCGGCTGAAGCCGGCAAGGCGATTCTTTGTCAGAAACCGCTGGCCACCACACTCGAAGATTGCGATCGCATAATCGAGGCCGTTCGGCGCACTGGCGTGAAATTCAGTGTGGCCTTCCAGATGCGGCAGGACCCGGTCAACCGCAAGATCAAGGAGCTGGTCGACGCCAACGCCGTCGGCGAAATCGCGGTAGTGCGGCGCCGGCACTGTATCGGCGTACTGAATAACGAAGAGTTCTTTACCGGCCCCACGCGCTGGCACGTCGACCCGGTTTCAAATGTGGGCATGTTTTTCGACGATGCTATCCACGCCGCCGACTGGTTCTACTGGACGTTTGGCCCAGCCAAGCGGGTCATGGCTGAAATCGACAACATCGTAACGAACATTGCGCCCGACGACAATGGCATCGCGCTGTTCCGTTTCGAGAGCGGCGCATTAGGCACGCTGTTCAACGGTTCAACTACGGTTGCCGGCGTCAATACGACCGAAATCTACGGCGCGGAAGGCACCATTATCCAGGACTACGGCGACGCCCCGTCTACGTTGGCACCACGGCCCTCAGGAGTAGCCCCACTACGGATGATTCGACAAGGTGAAACCTCCTGGCAGGAGTTTGACCTGCCTATCCCCGCGAGCCAGGGAGAACGGATCGCGGGAGTGCCGCGTCCGTTTGTCGACTATGTGCGTGGCTTAAGCGATGAGCATGTCAGCGCCGAGGAGGGCCGGAAGTCGGTCGAGATGATCTTGGGGGCCTATCGTTCGGCGCGAGAGGGTAGGAGGATCTCTTTGTAAAGGCCGAGGGGTAAGAGGCAGCCCTCAGATTAGCGGCAAGAGTGTTTTCGCCGTCTCTTCAACGAGCCAGCTGTAGAACTCTTCAGACAGTACGCCGCTGCCGTGATCCTGAATGAACTGCAGCTGTTCCGCGGTCAGCTCTGCTTCGGCTGCAGCCACTGCGTTTTGATAGGGATTGGCCGGCGTTCTGTCCAAAGGCGCGACGAACTCAACCGTTATGGCGCCGTCATATCCGATCTCCTTAAGCGTCTCCACAATCAACGGCCAGTCCAGCGACCCCATTCCGCAGGCCATGCGGTTGTTGTCGGCGACATGAAAGTCGACCAAACGCTCCTTGGAGTTCCTGATCGCTTCGAGCATGTCGGCCTCTTCAATGTTGAGGTGAAACGTGTCGAGGCAGACTCCGCAGTCGGGACCAACCTCCTCCGCTAATAGCACGGCCTGGTCGGCACGATTGAGGAAGTTCGTCTCAAATCGGTTAAGCGGCTCCAGCGCGATGCGAATACCTTCCTTCTGCGCGTGGATATGGATCTCTTTCAGGCATTCAACGGCCCATGCCCACTCCTGTTCAGGCGTGTCCATCGGGGACACCTTGCCAACCTGCGACGGCACGATGGTCATCTCATAGCCGTCCAACTCCTTTACCATCGTGATGCAATCAGTGAGATAGCCAATTGAGGTTGCGCGCACGGCCTCGTCTGCGTGGATCAGATCACGCCCCTCGAACATCAGTGACACCGCCCCCCAGCAGGAGATTCCGTTTTCGGCCAGCAGTTTACGCAGTTCCTTGGTGTCAAAGACGTCAGGCTCCCCGCTGATCTCTATGCTTTTGTAGCCATAGCGGGCCAGCCGCCGGATAGTTACATCGATCGGCTCTGCTCGCATCCAGTTGTGCATTGAAAGGTGCATGGATTTCCTCCACGAAACTGTTTCAGGCGGGATGCAACTTGCTGTGGGAAGTGGACTTGCTGCTTACCAGGTCGGCTAACCTTCACCCATGCCAATCCAGTTTATCTCCAAATCTGCTTCGGTCATAAGGATGGTGCTGAGGTCGCCGACATGCTGTTGCAAATGGCGCATATTGTAGATTTGCAGTTCCATCTTGTCGAAAGGTAGCCAGGAGAACCCGGAAGGTGCGCTCAGGTCGAGCGCGGGCACCGTGCGCCCTACCAGCGATCGGCAGTATTCGACGTAGGCCAGAAGCTCTTCTCTGTCGTATGGCTGGTCGGCCGCAGGCTGCTCATGAGGAGGCCAAGGTGTCTGTCCCAGGAACTGGTATCCTTCACGGCACCCCTCCCAAAGGTTCAAATCATCTTCGGACGGCTGCAGATAGAGGTCAACAAAAAAGATCCCGTGATAGGCGACGCGCCAGAACGGATTTCCCAAGCTCAGATCATCCCACAGCTCGTCGGGACAGGTCCGAACTGCCTGCTCCATCATCGACAGCGTGGCATTGAACTGTGATACGACTGTCTTGTGAACATCCATCGTGTAATCTCCTATCGAACTCGATTCTGTTCTAACTTTATGTTGGCTCTTTATTACAGCCCGGGCCGCGGGAACAAGGAGGCAGCTTTTTCACGAAGTCCTTTGAGTTGCCTGCCTCTGCACTGCCAGTCATACCGAGGAAAAAGCACGGTTCACTGTGTCGTTATCAGCATCCCTTTTCATTCGCTCGGCTTATTCTTGATCAAGATTGAGCCCACCACTGTGGAACTCGGTATGAGTACTCGTTTCTCATCCGAATCCAGCACAATGTGCATCAACGTAATGTCGGCAACGACTCCGGTCTCTCTTCCGATGGTCACGTTTTCTCCCAGACTTACCGGCCGGAAAATAGCCAGGAAGACCCCGGCCACCGTGTGTCCCATGACGGTCTGGGATGCGAAGCCGGCGACCAAACCTGCAAAACTGCCCATAGTCAGGGCCGCAACGGCGTTATCAGTCACCACCGATACAAGGAAGGAGAAGATCAGCCCATACCCCAACAGGCGCGTCATGACTCGCAGTGTTCGTGCGACATCTTCTGACGTCTGCCTCTGGGCTATTGTGTACACCCACTTGGTCCCGGACTTTACTGCGACATGCCCCAGCAGTGCGACCAAAACTACCGAAATCGCGTTCTCATAGGGTAGAAGGAAGCCCAGAAATTCATACTCCTCCAGTTTTGAGGTGAAGGAGAGGAGGGCGAGAAGAGCAATGACGGCCAAGACAGTTGTAAACAGCGCCCCGGCTGCCGATGAGGTTGTAGTTGGTCGGCTTGTGCTGGCAGACATGATGAAACTTCCTCCTGGTAAACTCTTCCAGCCCGTCGCTGAGATAACGGGAGAGACGCGCCGCCGCTCTGGACCGCCTACTTGCCCGTACCGTCGGGCTCGCACCGTCGCGCCGCGATTTCGGCGAACGGTCTCGGGGAAAAGCTAAATTGAATTGGCTAAGTGGCAACGATAGTAACAAGGCCGTTTACTGTTGTCAAGAGTTTAGACATGGCCTGGAGTCTAAACGCTGAGTTAGTTGATGAGTCCCTGATTCTAACACCGAGTTAGGTGGATTCCCAGACCAAATGCATTGGGTGAACGATGTTTGCGAATGAGAGAGCCGCATAGTCTGCCGCTGATTTCCCGGTTACGCCGCTGCTCCCTTGTCTCGTCAAGGAATCATCCAATTTCCCTGGACCGAATCCGGTTCCGGCGACCTAACCGGTCTCAACCCAAGTCTGATATATTTTGCCTCCGACAAACTGTCCCGTATCTGGACAAGAAGCGGCAAGACTGCTAGGCTACAGGGCAAATCGCGTCCGGTTTCTTGACATGAACCAAGGAGATTGATGGCGGAGACCAACCGCGGGGCACTGATTCCAAAGGCGGTCTACCGCTTTGCCCCCACCTCTAACATTCGCTACTATCTCGCAGAGCGTACTCGTTCCGGCATCGAGTTTCTCTACCCGATTAGCGTTAACGGCTCGCGCATCGTAGATACGAGCCGCGGTGGGCGCGACTACGTGGTTCTTTATCTGCTAACCAAGTGGGGGAAACTTGCAGCCGGAGGCTATTGGCTGAATCCGAGAAAGATTTTTGAGAAGGCCTACGTCACCGACGCTACGCCCGCCGACCTGATACTTGTCGCCGAAAGTCTCGAAGACCTGCCTGACGCCCACATTCAGTTGGATGACGTTCTCAACCGGGCAGAAGTAGAGGTAGACATGGAAGTGTGGGGCGCTGCCCTTGAGTAAGGCTGACTCAGTTACAAAACACCGGCAGCATCAAAGAGAATTCGCATGAGCACATCAAACACTAGCTCGTCACCGCCGCCCTCCCTGTTGGAGGAAGGAGCCGAGCTGACCTTGGACTTCAGCAAGTTGCAGGCCATTGGCCGCGGCGATGCAGCAGTCATACCGGTGGCAGTTCAGGACTTCGACTCAAAGGAAGTCCTCATCGTCGCCTATGCCAATCAGGAGGCGCTGGCTTACACGCTTGCCTACGGCGTCGCCGCGTTTTGGAGTACATCGCGAAACGAACTGTGGGTGAAAGGCGCCACTTCAGGTGATACGCTTGAGTTGGTCGACGTACGAGTCAACTGCGAACAGAACTCTTTGCTCTACCTGGTTCGCCCTTTAGGAGCAGGAGCTTGTCATACCAAGGACGCGGACGGCAAGGCGCGCGCCAGTTGCTACTATCGACGCATCGAACTAGTGGCAAACAATGTTAGTGGATCTGATGAACAGCCTGAGCATCACTGGCAACTTGAAATGGTTTAGCCGCCGAACAAACTGATCTTACCATTACCTCCGTAGGAAATCTTATGTTCTCAATGAGCCAATCCCTAGTACTCTTAGATAGAGGGCCCAAATGAGTCGTTTGACACTTGGTATCCCGAAGGGGAGCCTGCAAGAATCCACCATCGCCCTGTTCGCAAAGGCCGGTTACCAGGTTTACGTAAGGGGCCGCTCCTATGCTCCATACATAGACGACCCTGAAATCGGCTGTCTGATGTTTCGGGCCCAGGAAATTGGCCGCTACGTGGAGCGAGGCGTACTCGATGTCGGTCTCACCGGCAAGGACTGGGTCCAGGAAAACGAGGCGGATGTATTGGAGGTCGAAGACCTCGTCTACAGCAAAGCGACAAACCAGTCCTATCGCTGGGTGCTGGCGGTTCCGGACGATTCCGACATACACAGTCCGAAAGACCTGGAGGGCAAGCGAATCGCAACCGAGCTCGTACAGGTCACGCGCCGCTACCTGGAACGGCACGGCGTGGAGGCAGAGGTGGAGTATTCCTGGGGCGCAACCGAGGTCAAGGCTCCCCTGCTGGTCGACGCGGTCGTTGAAGGAACTGAGACCGGCTCTTCACTGCGCGCCAACCGTTTGCGCATCGTTGACACCGTCGCCGAATCCACGACGAAACTGATAGCAAACCACGCGGCTTGGGCCGATCCGTGGAAACGGCAAAAGATCGAAAACCTGGCTCTCCTCTTGAAAGGCGCCTTGCAGGCCGGCGCGAAGGTCGGCCTCAAAATGAATCTGCCCAGATGCGCTCTGGAGGAGGTCTCGGCGAAGCTCCCCGCCTTGCACACTCCGTCAATTACCAATCAGACCGACCCGGACTGGGTCGCCTTGGAGGTAATAATCGACGAAAAAATCGTCCGCGATTTGATCCCCGATCTGAAGCAGGCGGGCGCCACGGGAATCATCGAATATCCGCTGAATAAGGTAATCTATTAGTCTTCTGAGGGTGTTGAGTTAGAACCTTCAAGTGAGAAACAGCCTCATGCCTATCAAACAGTCAGTCTGCGTCCCGATCCTTCCTCAGGGGACCATGTCACAAGACCAGCTATTCGCAGAAATTGCAGCCATCGGTTACCCAGCTGTTGAAATTTGGGGGCGGGGCGACGACTTCGAAAGCTTCTGCGAGACCGCCGCCAAACACGGTCTGCGCGTGGTAAGCATTAGCGGCCACGATTCTCTCCCGGACGGTCTCAATAACCCTGCCAACCACGACAGGATTGCTGATGAGTTGCGGGAATCGATCGACGTAGCCGCTACGAACGGCGTTGACGGTCTGATATGTTTCAGCGGGAACCACATTCCGGGGATGAGCGAGAAGGAGGCCATCGCAAACACGGCCGCCTGTCTGCGCCGGGCTGCCCCTCATGCAGAGGCCAAGGGCGTCAATCTTAACTTGGAGTTGCTTAACTCCAAAGTGAATCATGCGGGGTACCAGTGTGACCACAGCGCATGGGGTCTGGAAGTGGTGAAGCAGGCCGAGAGCCCCAACGTAAAGCTCCTCTACGACATCTACCATATGCAGATCATGGAAGGTGATGTGATCCGCACGATGACCGAAAACCTGGACGCCATCGGCCACATTCACACTGCGGGCAACCCGGGTCGGAATGAGTTGGACGACAACCAGGAATTAAACTACCGCGGCATTTGCCGCGCGCTCAGCAGTGCCGGCTACGACGGCTATGTCGGCCACGAATTTCACCCGCGGGGCGATGTCGTTGAAGCGTTGCGGCAGGCGTTCGAACTGTGTGCCGTATAATCACCTTGGCGCGTGTTCCACCTGACAGCATACAGGCAACAGTTTCCGCAACCTCCTCTCTTCGTAATTCCGCCTGACAAGGAGCCGAAATGGCCCGCCAACCCCACGTAATCTACATTCTGTCCGACGAGCACTTTGGCGGCGCGATGAGCCATATGGGCGATGGCAATGTGCGGACGCCCAACATGGACCGGCTTGCATCAGAAGGGGTCAGTTTCGACCGCGCCTACGCAAACTGCCCAATCTGCACGCCTTCACGGGGCACGATCTTTTCGGGCAGACATGCGCACTCGGGCCCCGTACAGTACTTTTTCGATGTGTTCAAGGCGGGTGCGCCGAGCACGGCGACGGAGTTGCGGGCCGCCGGCTACCATACGGCCTACTTTGGCAAGTGGCACTGCGGCGTGGTCCACGACCAGGAGCCGCCAGCCGTACGGGCGGAGAGAGATGAGTACACGCGCTGGCCTCACCGCACGCCTGAGTACCACCGTGCCGGGTTCCAGGACTGGTACGGATTTGAGATAAACAACGCCCCGTTCAAGGGCTTTTACTATCACGAAGATGAGCCCAATCCTCGCAAGATGGACGGCTATCAGACCGACTTTCTCACCGACCTGGCAGTCGACTATCTGCAGTCCTACGATCGCGAGGAGCCCCTCTTTCTCGTTCTCAGTGTTGAGCCGCCCCATTTCCCGCTTGAAGCTCCGGATTCGTTCGAGCGATTCGACCCTGCTGCGCTGGAGACTCCGCCCAGCTTCGCCGACTCGCCGGAAATGCGGGCGCAGCTGGCCACCTACTACGCCATGGTCGAGAACCTGGACTGGAATATCGGCCGCTTGCGCGAGGCGCTGGACAGCCTGCCGGAGTTCAGGAGCAACCGGTTGACGGTCTATTTCTCCGATCACGGCGACTATATGGGAACGCACGGGGCCATCAACCGCAAGGAAAATCCCCACGAAAACTCCGTTCGCATCCCCGCCATATTTCACTGGCCGGAGCAGATTCCGGCACAGGGCAGGAGGGAAGGACTCCTCTTCAGTCTTGTCGACATGTTCCCGACCACTCTTGGGCTACTGGGCTTGGACGTGCCGGTCCATTGTCAGGGGCTTGATTTCAGCGAAGCTTTGCGCGGGCAGCAGGACTTTGCCGGGCCCGATTCCGTCCTGATTGAAATGTCGGGCAACCCCCGTTGGAATCTGGACTTTCTGGACTGGCGCGGGCTGGTGACTTCTCGCTGGAAGTACGCCTTTTACGAGACGGGGCATGAGCGGCTCTACGACCTTGTTTACGACCCCTATGAAATGAACAATCTGGCAGAAACGGACTTGGAGACCTGCGGAGAGATGCGCTCCAAGCTGTTGCAACTTCTGACAGATAGCCGAGAACCCTATTTTGATGTGTTGATCGAGCACGGTGTTTCTGTAGAAGGACCGGCGCTGGACGTAGGTGAACGCAGATTCAAGGGAAAACTGGCGCCGATTTGGCCGGACCTGGTACGCCGCTACGAGCCGTGACCGCTGGCCCGATAGATCTCCCAGCTGAACTTCCCTCTTACCTGGAGGCGTGGACAACTCCTCATACCGTAGCCTTTGCCCTGCTGGGCAGCTACGCCCGCGGCGATGCCGGGCCTCACAGCGACGTGGACATCGTGCGATTTGTCGATGACGACAAGCAGGAAGCCGAAGCCCGGAGTTTCCTGATGGTTGACGGCGATGAGGTAATACAGCAGAACGACGACGTTTCCGCTCCGGGCCGTTCCCGTCAGAGGCTGGTCGTGCACAGCACTGTCACCCCCAGCCAAGTGGAGAGCTGGTTTACGGACCCAGGGGAAGCGGTCAATATCGTTGTCGGATTACGTGACGGACGGTCCCTCTGGGATCCGGACGGTACCTTCGCGGCCATCCAACAGCGCGCACGAGAATTCAATTGGACGCGGGCACTTCAGGAAAAGGCTGACCAGCTGGCTGGCAAGGAGTTGGTCGGCTGGATAGAGGAGGCTCACAAGGGACTGGAAGGCCTGCGACGCAATGACATCGGGCGCCTGCTGAACGCCCGCTTCGGATTGTCCTGGGGACTTGCTTGGGTAATGCGGTTGCATCGCGGTGTTCTCTCAACCAGCGACAACACCTTCTACGACGATGTAATCAGTGTTGTGGGCACGGAAAGCAGGTGGGCACGGCTCTTACGGCGGGCCTTTGGCACAGCAACTGGGGAGGAGACCCGTTCTCTTTCGCTGCGTGAAGAGGTGGAGTCCGGCCTGTTGCTCTACTGCGAAACATTCGCACTATTGGAGAAGGCGCTGCCTCCGGACGACTACATCCTCATCGAAGCAACGGCCCAACGCATTCGGAGCGAATTGGAAGTTAAAGGATAGGCTGTCAGAGCGAACCCAGGATGTCTAGCGGTTCGTAGCCGACATTGTAGATTGCGGTTGCGCTTTCCGCTTCACTTTCGGTACACTATGCGGCAAGAAGCTATGATGACAAATCAGGGCATCAAACAGACTTCCACAGCTACCGGCTTCGCACAGCGTATCGATACGATTGACGCTTGTCCTACGTCCTCATTCGAGTTCCAGTAATACGACCGAACTGCCTCAATTGGGGCCAATGAATGCCGATGCAATCAGTCCCGTTCACGTAAGACGCATTACACGCCCCTAAAGGAGATGACCCAATGCTGACGCAAGAACAGGTCGACTTTTATCACGAGCACGGTTACCTGCGCATTCCGGAGGTATTCACTCCTGAGGAGACGAAGGAGTTGTCGAACGAAATGGACCGCCTGGTTGAAGAATGGGCCTTCACAAGCCCAGGCTGGAACGGGCCGTGGCGCCTGGCGTATATGGACCCGGAAACGGAAAAGAAGTCCAAATTGACTGCGATGCACGATCTTCACTTCTACTCTGTCGCCTGGATGCGGGCCGCAACAAATCGCAGGCTCGCCACGGCGCTCAGTCAACTCTTGGGCGATAACGTTGAATTACACCACACTACCATGCACATCAAGCCCCCTCAGACAGGGCATCCGTTCCCCATGCACCAGGACAATCCATTCTACGGCCATCAGGACGGCCGATTCATCGATGTGTTGGTTCACCTGGATGATACCCACCACGAGAACGGAGAAATCCGATTCCTGGATGGTTCACATAAGATGGGCCACCTCCAACACGTTACCGAGACCGAAGACGGCCCTTGCTCTCCCCACCTTCCCACAGATCAGTTCCACTTGGAGGATACGGTGGCGGTCCCAGCCAGGGCCGGCGATGTTGTGCTCTTTTGCATCGACACTGTCCACGGGTCGTACATCAACCAGACGAAGAATCCCCGGAGGCTGGTGCGAATGGGTTACCGGGACCCGCAGAACAGACAGGAGTACGGCCAGAGCATGGGAAGGCCGGGTGTTATGGTCAGCGGATACCGCGAGCGTAAAGAGGGGGACGAATTGCTGCCGATCGCTTGATCCGCGGGCAAAGGATGCTGCCTATGCCCATGGTGGCTCGGCGGGCCGTTCTCGAGAGAGAGAACTGAGGTGAACGCGGGAGGTGTTGCGATAGTTGGCTCAGAATTTTGACACCAGTAAGGGGGGAAGGCCCATGCTCACGCAACAACAGATCAACTTCTATCACGAACACGGCTATTTGCGCATTCCGCAGGTCTTCACGCCTGAGGAGACCGAGGAACTGTCCGACGAGTTGGACCGTCTGGTCGAAGACTGGGCATTTACGAACCCTGGCTGGTCAGGGCCCTGGCGCCAAGCTTACATGGACCCGGAAACTGAAAAAAAATCCCAGCTAACGGCGATGCAGGACCTGCACTATTACTCAGTGGCCTGGATGCTGGCCGCGACAAACCCAACGCTCGCTAAAGCTTTGAGTGATTTGCTGGGTCCCAATGTGGAACTGCATCATACCACCCTTCACATCAAGCCTCCGCAGACGGGTCATCCGTTCCCAATGCACCAGGACAACCCTTTTTACCCTCACCAGGATGGGCGCTTCATCGATGTGCTCGTCCACCTGGACGATACCAGCCACAAAAACGGAGAAATCCGTTTCCTGGACGGTTCCCACAAAATGGGCCACCTGGACCATATCACTGAGACAGAAGACGGCCCCTGCTCACCGCACCTTCCCACCGACAAGTTCCACCTCGAGGACACCGTGGCCGTTCCGGCAATGGCCGGCGATGTCGTGGTCTTCTGCATCGATACGGTCCATGGCTCCTACATTAACCAGACAAAGAAGCCCCGGCGTCTGGTTCGCATGGGCTACCGCGACCCGCAGAATCGGGAGGTGGCCGGCCAGAGGGTTGAGCGGGCGGGCATGATCGTCAGCGGCTATCGCGAGCGCAAGGAGGGCGATGAGCTGTGGCCGACAAAGGCCGCTAATGCCTGATCCTGGAACGCTGAAACTCAGGAGAGTAGTTGCGGCGTGATCTATGACACTCTGATCGTGGGCTCCGGGTCGGCGGGAAATATTCTCGCCTCCCGCCTGACAGAAGACTCGACCCGCCAACTGCTTCTCCTGGAGGCAGGCCCGGACTACCCGACAAGGGAAAGCCTGCCGGCTGACATCAGACTAGGCTACGGTACGCCATCCGGCATCATTGCCCAGAGCCACGATTGGGGTTACACAGGGCAAGCGTCACCGTTGCGCGACGACATGCCGGTTCCTCGAGGCAGAGTGGTGGGCGGCTCCAGCGCGGTGAATGCACAGATTTTCCTGCGCGGCCTTCCGGATGATTTTGACGCCTGGGTCAGCATGGGAAACGACAGGTGGAGCTTCGATCAGGTTCTCCCTTACTACTGCAAGCTTGAGAACGATCACGATTTTGGCTCAGAGGAAATTCACGGCAGTAATGGGCCCATCGGCGTGCGCCGTTATCCTGAAGAGGAGTGGGGGCCGGACCAGCAGGCCTGGGCTGCAGCCTGTCGGCAGGCCGGGTTCCCGGAATGTCCGGACGCCAATGTGCCGGGTTCGACCGGAATAGGGCCGTTTCCCCTCAATAACATCGCGGGCATGCGCCAGAGTACCGCTGTGACCTACCTGGCCGAAGCCCGCAACCGCCCCAATCTACATTTGCTGGCCGACAGCACTACGCGAAAGGTACTGCTGGAAAACGGGAAAGCAGTTGGCGTGGAGGTGGAACAGGGCGGCCAAGTGGAAAGGTATTTCGCCGAAGAGACCGTGCTCTGCGCCGGCGCGATCGGTACGCCGCAGATACTGATGCTTTCCGGTATTGGGCCGGCGCCCCATTTGCAGGAAGTTGGCGTAACCGTAAATCACCACCTTCCTGGTGTGGGAGGTAATCTGCGCGACCACCCAACCACAGACCTGTATTGGGAACTGTTGTTCAGTCCAACGGGCCGTTCCCACTGGCATCAGGCCGGCCTGCGTTACACGGCGGCAGGCTCAAGTTTGTTCAATGATATGATCGTCTATATCGGGGGCGTGCCGGACAGTGCGGGTGGTAAGGGAGACTATCTCTTCGTGCGGCCGACTGTCAACCTTGCAGTTGGGAAGGGCGAATTGCGTTTGCGCAGTGACAGAATCAGTGACCAGCCGTTTCTCAACTACCGGTATTTTGAGGAACAGTTCGACCGCGAGCGCCAGAGGGAAGCGATCAGGCTCTGTACCGTATTAATCGAGGAGCACTCAGCATTTCGCAGTCTCTGCGGTCGCTTATTGAAAGGTCCGGGCGACGGATTGCAGGATGACGAGGCCCTGGATCGCTGGATTCTAGCCAATGCCGACACCGGTCACCATACTTCCAGTACCTGCAAAATGGGTCTGCCTTCGGATCCAATGTCTGTTGCCGATCAGTCGGGTCGGGTGCATGGCATTGACGGCTTGCGTATTGTCGATGCCTCGCTGATGCCGGACAGTGTGCGCGCCAATATCAACGCAACGATCATGATGATGGCCGAAAAGATTGCTTCTGAGATGGCCGGAGAAAACTGAAATTGCCTGAAGGATTCTCGAAGGCCGGGATGCAATTGGCGGGGACCTCTTTCAACCCCAAGCGGGCACTTTCCACAGGAACAGAATGGAGTTGCAGATATGACCTGTCGTATTCTCATTACCGATTATGCGTGGCCCGATCTTGAAATAGAGGAGGAGGTTCTGGCTTCCGTTGGGGGCGAGTTTATGGTGGCCGGAGCAGGAGAACCCGGTGAGATCATTGCGCTTGCCCCCCAAGCAGATGCCATCCTGACTTGCTGGAAGGATGTACCGTCGGAGGCCCTAGATATCGCGCCTAACTGTAAGGTTGTGAGCCGCTACGGGATCGGGCTCGACAATATCCCGATCGGCCGCGCTACCGAACTGGGCATGTTGGTAACCAATGTCCCTGACTTCTGCTTGGAGGAGGTGTCCGACCACGTCATGGCCCTTTTGCTTGCGACCGCCCGTCAGATATTGCCACTTGCGCGCACCCCTAATCGCAGTGGTTGGACACGGGATACGCCCCGCCCGATTCCGCGGGTGAGCGGCCAGACGCTAGGGCTAATCGGCTTTGGAAACATCGCCCGGGCGCTTGTCCCGAAGGCGCTCGGATTCGGGCTGCGTGTAATTGCCTTTACGCCGCGGCTTCGACCCGGGGACGCGCCGGATGGAGTTGAGGTGACCAACGATATTGGGCAGATGCTTGCCGAATCAGACTATGTGTCAATCCACTGCCCTCTTACTGAGGAAACGGCTCATATCATCAATGATGACACGATTGCCCAAATGAAACGTTCGGCGTTACTAATCAACACGAGTCGCGGGGGTGTCATTGACGAGGAGGCGCTCATACGCGCGCTTGAGAAAGGGCGCATCGCGGGCGCGGCCCTGGATGTCACCGATCCGGAACCGCCGGCAGCAGACAACCCTCTACTGTCGCTTGAAAACGTTATCGTCACGCCGCATGCTGCGTTCTACTCTGTGGCGGCCACGGCCGACTTGGCGCGCAAAGCAGCGGCGAACGTGGTAACTGTTCTTCAAGGAGACGTGCCAAGGAATCTCGTGAATCGGGAGGTGCTGGACCAGGAGAACTGTCGTTTATCCAGCTAGGATCGAGTGTGATCAGACCACCCTTCTATAGGGAGTCTGCCACCATCTCGTTTTCGAGGCCGATTGTGTCAAACTCCGGAAACTGAAGCACGGCCAGAAACGAATCGTTGAAGTCGCCCCGCCCGGAAAGTTCATGGTACTCCACAATCTGGGGCAGTGAACTTGCAACCTGCCGCTCGCGGAATGAGAGCAGCGCGATCTTCGCGCCTTCCCCGGCGGCGTTTCCAACGGCTTTGATTCTTTCGACCGGGACGGGCGGCACAAGCCCGATAATGCGGGCACTCTGGGGATTGATGTAGCTGCCAAATGAGCCGGCCAGAAAGATCTCGACCAACTCATCTGCCTCGACGCCCAACTCCTGCATGACCACTTCAATGCCCCCGGCGATTGACCCCTTGGCAAACTGAAGTTCGCGAACGTCTCGCTGGGTAAGGACAATCGGTTTCCCGCTACCCGACTCTTCAGGCCATGCCAGGACAAAAGAGCGCCTCCCTTGCTCGTCGGTGATGATTCGCCGCGCCAGTTCTGAAGACGCGATGTCAATTGCCTCATCCGCCTTCACGAATCGTCCAGACGGTAACATAAGACCGCAGAGTCGCAGTTGAGCGACAGCATCCAACAGCCCGGATCCGCAGAGACCAATTGGAGGCACGTCACCGATCACCTGGAGCTCCAGCCCTTCGGTTGTGATGGTAACGGCTTCTATGGCGCCAGTACTGGCTCGCATGCCGTCCTGGATCTGCGCGCCCTCAAAGGCAGGCCCGGCGGGCGCCGCGGTCGCGACCGTGCGAGTGGCGGAGCCGAGGATGATCTCGCCGTTGGTGCCTACGTCAACCAGAAGGCGCACGCCTTCATCCTGGGCCAAGCCTGTTGCCAGCAGCCCTGCGACCAGGTCAGCGCCCACATACGCGCCAAGATAGGGGAGGCAGTGCACCTGGGCCTGGGGGAGGATGTTCAGACCAACATCCTGAGCCGAGGCCTGAACCATGTCTTCGACAGCGGGAATGAAGGGCTCCAGGCCGATGGGTTCCGGGTCGACACCCAGGAACAGGTGCTGCATCGTGGCGTTGCCGGCAGTCACGACTTCATATACTTCGTGGGGCTCCACTTTCCCTTCATCGAGAAGTTGTGCGATCAAACCGTTGAGTGTCCGCAGAATAACTTGATTGAGCTCTGACAGCCCATCCTCGTGGAGCATCGTATAGCTGATTCTGGAAATAACGTCGGCCCCCTGGACAGCCTGGCCGTTGAGGGCGGACCGGACCGCAACCGGTGCGCCACTGTTGAGATCGATCAACATGCCGACGACAGTCGTTGTGCCGATGTCGAAGGCCAAACCGAAGAGGCGGTCGGTGGTGTCGCCGCCTTCGACACTGACCAGTTCGTGGCCGACCACGACCGCGGTAACGTTCCAGTCGTTGTGGCGCAAAACGGCGGGCAACTGTCGCAGCAGGTTAAGTGAGGCTTCCACCGCGTACCCTTCCGGCTCGAGCGCGTCGCGGATGCGGCTGAAGTCGCTGCGCTGGTCCTCGAGCGAAGGCGACGCCAGGGTGAGTGGCACCTTATTGACGTTAGGATTCAGGATGACGTGTCGGTCAAAGCCCATCAAGGCGGCTTTGGGGTTGCCCATCAGCCGGGGCACGTGGCAGACGACGTCGGAGTTGGCTTCGCTGCGGCAGGAGAGCCGCCAGCCGTCGGCCAGTTCTTCTTCGGTGAAGATTCTGCGGTCGGCCGCGGTGGCCCCGTTATTGCCGCGCAGGATGCGGACTTTGCATTTACCGCATGTTCCCTTGGCGCCGCAGGTGCTGTCGATGGGCAGGCCGATCCAGTTTGCGGCGTTGAAGATCGTCATTCCGGGAGGAACGCGAGTCACCTTGTCGTGGGGGCGGAACTCGATGGAGACTTTTTTGGAGCCCGTGGTCGCAGTAGTTGTCATTAGAGCTAACGCAGATGCGTTTCCGTATAGAGCGAAACGAAGGCTAACCTGATGATTGCTGGCGCTTTCGTTCTGTTCGGAATGCCTGAATCAGGTTGCCCGCATAGGCGTCGTGCCCCATAAGCAGGTCTGCGGCGTAGATTGTGTGGCGGATTTCAGATTCGAGAGGATTCGTGATGGCAGAGGTCAGGCCAGCCGCGATCGCCATCGAGAGAAACGCAGCGTTTACTGTCGGCCTCCAGGGAAGGCCGAAGGAAATATTGCTGGCGCCGCAGGTCATGTTGACTCCGAGGTTTTCGCGGATCAGCCGAATCGTCTCCAACGTGATCAGGGCAGCATTATCATCGGCGCTGACGGTCAGTGCCAGGGGGTCGATGACTACGTCTTCGGGCGGAATGCCGTGGTCCGCGGCTCGCTCAACGATTCGGGTGGCGATACGAAGCCGTTCCTGTGGATCGTTGGATATACCGGTATCGTCATTGGCAACGCCGACGACCGCCGCGCCGTATTTTTTCACAAGCGGCAGCACTGTCTCAAGCCTTTCATCTTCGTAAGTGACCGAATTGACAAGGGCCTTGCCTTCATAGACAGCTAGGCCTTCCTCCAGCGCCTCTACGACCGATGAGTCTATGGAAATCGGCACGTCCACTGTTTGCTGAACCTCCTGAATCGCCTGGCGCAGGATTTCGGGTTCAACTCCGTCCACAGGTACGCCGGCGTTAACATCTAAGACATGCGCGTGTGCCTCGACCTGCCGGCGCGCGTCGCGACAGACCATAGTCATATCGCGGTCGATCATCTGTTTGGTGAGGATTTTTCGGCCAGTGGGGTTTATGCGTTCGCCAATGATAACAAAGGGGTGTTCGGGACCGATGGCAACAGTTTGCTTAGCGGAGGAAATCACCGTGTTCATTTCGGGCTACTCTTCATGCTGTCCGGACTTGACCATAAGTTCCTCGACGGCCTGTACTGCGCTGGCCAGGGCAGTAGCGCCTTCGCCGTCGTCTCCGCCCATGCTGACGTCATACCCCATGTCGACCATGAGTTGCTTGGCCAGGCGCACTGCGGCGCTGGCGTCGGGGGCGAAACCGTCGGCGCCAACGCTATCGGCGTATTCCTGGGTAACCGGAGCGCCGCCAACCATTACTCTGACAGAATCTCGCAGTCCGGCATCTGATAGCGCCGACAGGTTCGACTTGAAAAATGGCATCGTCGTGGTGAGAAACGCCGAAAAGCCAAGTAGCTGGGGCTGGTGTTCCTGTACGGCGACGACGACATCTTCGGGTTTTACGTTGACGCCCAAGTCAACGATTTCGAAGCCTTCGCCCTCTAACATGATATTGCAAAGATTCTTGCCGATGTCATGGACGTCGCCCTTGACGGTCAACATTACCACCTTACCAATTGGCTCGGCACCCTTGTCGACCAACAAAGGTCGAAGCAGGGCCATGGCCCCCTGCATGGCGCGCGCCGCCACCAGCATTTCGGGTACGAAGTACTCGCCTATCTCAAATAGCCGACCGACTTCCTGCAACGAAGGAATCAGCGCGCCGAACAGGATGTCGAGCGGGTCCATCCCGAGGTCAATACCTTCCTGGGTTAGCTCGACTACTTCTGCCGCTTCACCGACCAGGGTATGCTCATAAAGCCCTTCTTTGATTTCTTGTTCGCGGCTCATGGTAAGGGGCTCCTATCAGTTTCGATTGTCGATGCAGGTTTCCACGATCGATTTGAGGTTGGCGACCGGCGCCTGGAGGGGAACGGCGCATTCGGGTGCAATGATGTCCACGCCGGCGTCGATGGCGGCCTGCGCCTCGGCACGAGCTTCCGCCGGCCCGCGGGCATACAGGGTAATAGGGTTATTGACGTTGCCAGTCAATTTCATTTTGCCAGCTGCTTTTTCCACCATTTCGTCCGGAGGATTGGCAGACTCAAAATGATAGCAGGCGAAGCCGGCCTCGCTGAAGTATTCCACGCGGTCCAGGGTCTTCCCGCAACAGTGCAGAATGACGGGCGCCTCAACCTGTGGCACCAGTTCCTGGTGATGGGGCAAGAGGTAGTCCCTATACATAGTGTTGCGGACGAGGTCACCGGTCGCGTGGTCCGCCCAGACGATGGCGTCGGCGCCGGCTTCTACCTGGGCCGCGGCATAGACCAAAGGTACGGGCGCCAATGTTTCCAGCGACTTGCGCACACGGTCGGGGTCCATGATGGTATCGAAAAGAAATTCCTGCGTGTTGTAACAGTGGTAGGAGAGTGTCCACGGCCCCATTACTTTGCCCAGGATCATGACGTCGTCTCCGAAGTGCTCTTTGAGAAGCCGAATGGCGTCGACGGAGCACTTGACGTATTTGTCCTCGAGGAACGAATCGGGAAAGCCGTCGGGTAGCTTGATTTCCACATCACGGTCGGCCCATGGCGAGTCCGTGGGGTTGGGCATCATATCGGTATCGGACCAATCCACCTGGCAGCCGAGTGCCATCGCCTCCTGGGCGATGCTGAAGATCGGCATAACGCTGTCGAATCCCATCACTTCATGGGCGCCGGCGGCGAGGGTTGCCATTGGCTCAGGCTCGGTATTTGCATGGGGGAAATGGGCGCCGGTAATGTCCATCAGCTCGTAGGTGATTACGGACACAATGCTGGCCGCAGGCGGCCTGTCAACGGGGTCGCCGTTCAGCCCAGCCAAGAACCGCTGTTTTGACGTCATCTGTTCCATGGCTTGCTCCATTCAGCGTTGCTCTCGGTTCGGTTAGTGCAACAGCGATTGGGCCGCAGGATCTGGGGACTCTTTACCAGCTGTTCGGATCGAGGCCCAGAATTCGGCCTTCCTCGCAAATGTGTGCCCAGGTGGTTTCGTCGATTTCGATCCCATCCCTCTCTTTGCGCTGGGCGCTGCGAAACTCCGGCTCACCCGGCGCCAGTATCTCCTTGAATCCTGGCGCGAGGCGGCTGGACTTTACATGCCGAAGCACACCTTCCACCTCTTCGTAGTAGGTAGACAGCTCCACGAAATGTTCAATGTTGTAGACGGTAAAGAGGACGCCGTTGCTCCTCATGGTCATGGAGCCGTCTGCACAGCCCTCGCCACTGAGCGCGCCACCCAGCAATTCTACCACAAGACCCAGGGCAAAGCCTTTATGGGCAACTACGCCTCCCAGTGGCAGGATGGCGCCTGGCGGGTCAGCTCTGAAGTCGTTGGGCTCGGTCGTTGGGTTGCCTTCTGAATCGATCAGCCAGCCCTCGGGAACCTGGCTGCCTTGATTGATGGCAACGCGGACTTTGCCTTCGGCGACGACAGAGGTTGTCATGTCGACCAGAATCGGGTCTGTGTCTGGGCGGGGCGCGGAAAAGGCGATCGGATTGGTGCTTAGACGGCCCTCCAGCCCGCCGAAGGGGGCGATTTGATAGCCAAGCCGCCCGGCGTTTACGAACGCCAAAGCAATCATGTTTCCCTGGCGTGCAGCCATTAGCGGATAGGCGCCTGCACGGCCGACGTGACTCGTATTACGCAAGGTAACGGTGGCTAGTCCGTGCTGGCGGGCTTTTTCGATTGCCAAGTTGATTGCGAAGGTTGCGCCTACCTGGCCCAGTGCTCCGCCAGCGTCGACGACGGCGGTACTCGGAAAGTCGCGAACTATGGTTGGGGTTGCCTGCGGTTGGAAGCGCCCCTCACGGATTGCACGCGTGTATTCGTAGTAGCGAATCGCGCCGTGGGAGTCGTGCCCGAAGAGGTTTGATTCGACGAGATGGTCGACTACCGCTCGAGAATCTTTAGATGTGCAGCCTGAAGCTTCGAATAGTTGATACCCGATATTTCGCAGATTGGAGGGATGAATATTAGGCATGATTCTCCTATTTTACTCTATTTTCCGACTGCTGAACGAATTCTGACGTGACTAAGATGAGTTGGCATTAGAGGGCAGCGGCAGGAGTCGCCTGGCCTCACTTAGCCGGATGCCTCCACGTTACTGCCGACTGCGGTCATGCAGTAGTCACCGGCCAGATGCACACCCAAGTGCGACCTCGCCGCGCCCAAGTCAGCGCTTTCCAGGTAATCCTGAACTTCGCTTATGGTAAAGCTCTGCACTTCTTCAGGGATCGGGAGTGCCGGTTGCAGGGGATCGGGGATGACGGGCACCATACGGGTTACGGTGGGTTGCTGGCTTGGGCTCTCAAAATCGGTGGAGGGCGCCAAATGGGCAAAGAGCACATGGGAAAGAATGTCGGGATTGCAAATGAAGACTGGCGAGTGCGTGTTGCATATCACTTGACGGAGAGGCACACCTTCCTGGTTCAGCGATGAGAAATCGGTAGTCAAGTCTTTCAGAATCTGCGTTAGGTCCTTGAGTCGGGAGGGGTGAACGCTTTTTTCCGGGTCCTCGAAGCAGAGAAGGCCGCCGTGCTCTGGATCGTTCCTCAATGTAACCAGGGCAAGCGCGCGCAGTGCGCCGTCGGAAAGAACTCGCGATGAGAATCTCCTACCATCCTCGGCTTTTGCCCAAATTGCAACTCGTCCGCCGTCGCGATCTTCAGCCGCATCGACTTGCAAGGCGCTAGGCACATGGTTAGCCAGATCATTGGAAACTCTGTTCAACAGTTCCTGATCGACGGCCTTCATTCGTGCCAGCACGTTTGGCAGGTTTCTACCTCCATCGTCCAGCTTGGCGGGCGCCGTCATCGGGCTTGGCTGACGCAGGATCTCCGGGTCCAGGTACAGGAATTGCCATGCACGCATTTCTTCGGCTGCGGCGAATGCATGAGGAAACTCCGTGTTTCTTGCTCCGCTCAACAGCGTTCGCTCTGCCTCCAGGGCCACGATGTCACGCCTGCCGCTGTTGCCGTCCTGGTGCAGAGCAAGGGTGGTTCCCTTTCTGCTGTTTTGTGATGATATGTAGGGTGACGAGCGTCCGCCAGTCATCATTGGTATCCAAGGGCCGCCGGTCTTCAGCTTGTTGGACTTGGTCCACCTATCTCTCTGTCGCGGGATGGGTGCCAGGAATTCGTGCTGGATGACCAGCCGTTCCTGTCCATCTCTTTGCTGGCGGCGTGCAATCTCCAATTCGTAGCGCATGCGAGGGAATTTGAGGTCGTGAACAGCGCCCCAATCGTCCCTAATCTTCTGATTGACTAGCATCTCAACGGCCATACGCATACAGTCCGCCGACCCACCCTCAGGTCGTACAGAAAAGAGCTCGCCAACTTCCCCTCTCATCTCGTGAAACGCGGCTCGGATTTTCGAGCTGGAAAGGCGCCCGATCAGTTGAAGGGCGTCGAAGAGATTGCTCTTACCAACTCCGTTAGCGCCTACGATGACCTGCAGAGGCAACAGATCCAGTGAGAAATCCTGAAACGTTTTGAAGCCGTCGATTTCGATGCGGGTAATCATTTGACTTCCACACCAGTGGTTGGCCTCTGGCGCAGTCCAGTTGCATTGCCGGCCAGCCAGGAGTAGTCAAGTCTAAGTGCAGACCTGTTAATTTGGGCAATTATACCACAGAATTCTCGCTGGTTTGCTTGATAACTTGAGGCGGTGTTTCCACTCCCGGGGAGCAAGTTGAAGCAATAGAGACCGTGCGATTCAGGTTCGAGGTATTGACTGATAGAGATGGGAAATAGGTTGAAGGCGCTATTTTCACCAGATATAAGAGGTCTGATCCGTGACTTCCGGGCCAATTCCTGTATGAACGTAGGGAATCGGGCGCTGCAGGGTGTCGGTTCTCAATGGAAAGAGGTCAAAGAAAGCATAGAATGATGGGAGACTGTTGTGGAGAAAAAGGAGGCATCCTAGCTCGCACCTTTCAGGGTCGGGAACTTAGGTTGGTTGAGAAATCCTATTCTTCTCGCTAACGACGAAGGGAGCGACAAGAGCTTGTCACTCCCTTCATGGACGCCGAACTGCTGAAACTTTAGTTTTCTGCAGTGCCCTGATTGAAGCCTTACCCCTCACTTCAGACCTTGAGATTACGGCACGCGCCGCTCGCCCTGGCTATCCCGTCGAAGGAATGCGAAGTTTGCGGCCGATGTAAGTAAGGCCTGGATCGTGGATATCAAAGTTGATCACGGCTTGCTGGCAACTGGCCGGATGGAAGTCATCCTGTGTGTGGACATATGCCATCTCTGAAATGCGATGGCCGTCGCCGTTTTCTACCCAGAACCACCAGCTCCCTTCTCTCGTTCCGGAAGCCTTGAGGATGTGAGTAAAGTGTCCGCCTTCGGAGGAGCTCTTTCTGGCCACGACCTCCCCGTCAGGTTGCCAACTGAAAGCGACCTTATAGCCGTCGACGGGGTGGCCGTTCAATCGGACTGTGCCCACCGCCCGAGTGCTAGCGGCATTGGCGTCACAGCGCACCAGTTGTGCTCGATTGACGAGGTTATTTGTGGCTATCAGCTCCTGGACTGAGGCCCCGTATGCCGCGGCAATGCTGGTGAGCGTCTCGCCGGAACGAATGACATGACCATAGACAACCTCGGTGCTGGGCGGCCTCGCGGGGACCGGCTTGGCGGGCGCCGGCTTGGCCACCACGGGGAGTAGTGTTGTCGGAATGCGCAATCTTCGCCCCACGTAGGTGAGTTCCGGGTTCTGGATATCGAAATCGATAATGGCACGCTGGCATTTGCCTTCATGGGGGTACTTAGAGGTGTGAAGGTGGACCATTTCGGAGATGCGTGTGCCTGCCCCGCTTTCGACCCAGAACCACCAGTTCCCTTCGCGGGCGCCGCTCCCTAGAATGTGGCTATATTGGCCTCCCTCCTGGCCGCCCGCGCCAGATTCGGTCCAGGCAACTATCGTCTCGTCAGGGTGCCAACTGAAAGCTACCCGAAATCCGTTGGCCAGGTTGCCATTGAGGCGCACGGTGCCTTTTGCTTGTGTGCTGTCGGCATTGGGGGTGCAGCTTACAAGATTGCCCCGGTTTGAAAGGTTATTGGCGGCCCTCAGATCCTCGACTGATACGCCGTAGAGCGCTGCGATGTTTACAAGGGATTCACCGGGTCTGATGATGTGGACGTATTCCTGGAGGGATGGCGGACGCTCTGATGGCGCCGCGACCACCGGCTGGGGAACCAAGAGCAGTGAAAACAGCAAAGTAAGCAAAGTGACCAATGAAGTTCGATGCGGCCGCCAAGTCGATCTGGCAGGCGAAATATCTGCAGGGACCATGATATTCCTCCTCTGTGGTACCGTCTGGACTCCTCAGGAGAAGCTTCTCGTTTTTCTAGGGACTGTCCCTCCTTTACGTTTAAATTGCCGTGCTTGCCAGTTCTCTCGGGGGTAACTAAGCCGGGATATAAACCATTTTGCCGAAATTGTCAAGTAGGGCTAAAGAGCCCGGTTCAATTCATAGTATACGCGATAGTCGCAGCACGCTTGGGGAACTATCTTCCGATTATCCTGAATCGACTTACCTATTTTGGGAGAATCGCTTGTTGCACTACTGTGGCATCGAAGGGCAGGACCTCGCATTTCGGTGCGGTTACTCCTAGGCATGCCCAGTTTGGGTCGTTATAAGTTGGGAATTCAGCGTTCTAGCGAAAATCTGTCACCTGCAGAAAAACAACGGAGTTGCACCAGAGGCTGTAGTGTTGCCATTGTCCAGTCTGTAGTAGAATCTAACGCTAAAGCGAAGGTGTGGAACTCAGCAGGACTACTCTGCCTATGAAAACTCAGAAATTCGCCGCTCCACGCCAAGGACTGACCGGCGCCATATTTATGATAGGGCTGGCTCTTTTGTTCGCCACCGATTGGATATGGCCGGGCATACTCGTTCTGGTCGGGATAACCAGCTTGGTGGGCGCATACATGGGGCGGTCGGAACCGGGGTCAGACGACATTCCCTTGCGAGTTGAACAGCCGTTGGAGGAGGAACAGGTGGCGGCCGTCAGGTTTGCGGCGCAGTGTGCGTCCTGTGGAGCCGCCACGCCGCAGGAACTTCCAGAAGGCTCATCCCCTGAAATAAAAGCCGTTTGCAGCTTTTGCGGCTCCCCGCTGGCACAGGAAGAATGATTCGGGCGCGGGTATTCATTGTTGTCGCACTGTCTGCGTCGGCTCTTTTTGTAGTCGGGTTACTGGTGTGGCGCACGTTCAGCGGAGAAGCTGGCGGTACAAGCGTGGCTGCCACCCGCCCAGGGGTAGTCCGAATACAGGTCGTCACGGCGCTTCCCGTGGAGGAGTGGGTAAGGGCGGCGGCAGATGAGTTCAGTGCAACAGGCCATGGACCGGACGGCGCAGCCATCGAGATCGAAATCATCCCCATGGATGGCCTCGTCGCGCTGGGCAAGTGGGAGCGCGACGATTTCGCAGCCCTGAAGACAGGCGTTCTTCCTGAAGACCTTCCCCTCGACGAGTTTGAAGCCCTCAACTCCTTCCCTGCCGCGTGGATTGCCGACAGCCGCTATCTCGTGGACATTGCCAACGCGTCAAATCGGGACCGTTTTGGGCAGGACCGGTTCCTCAGCGACGGCCAGTATCGTATGAGGCCGCTGGCCAAGACGCTCCTCGTTTGGGGGCTTTTTCGGAGCAGGGGGGCGCCCCTGTTTGAGAATCTCGGCCCACTTTCATGGTCCACAGTTCATAAAGCGGCTGTCGCGCCAACCGGATGGAAGGAGTTGGGCGGCGATCCCTCCTGGGGCAATTTCAAGATGGCGGTAACCGCTTCGGATATGAACGTAAGAGGTCCGGCGGCCATTCTCACAGCAGCTGGAGAGTACTTCGGTAGAACAGAGATTACGGTGGACGACGTGTCCGACCCCGGATTTCTCATTTGGCTGACCGAACTGATGGGGGCTGCAACCGGTCTTGGCGGCAGAGGCACGAGTGCTGCAGAAAGCGTGGCCCTGTTCGGTTACACGGCGGGAGATGGAGGTCAGTTCCTGGAGAGCGAGCTACTGCAGAATATGGAAGGCATCCAGAATCGCTGGCGAGAGCCAATGGTTCTTCATTATCCGAAGGTGACGACCTGGTTCGACTTTCCCTACGCGATCTGGGTGGGCCCGGAAACATCGGCAATGCAAAAGAATGCCGCGCTGTCGTTCCAACAGTTTTTGCTCAGCGAAGCGCAACAGCGCAGAGCGGTCGAGTTCGGGCTGCGGCCAGCCGAATCCGGTTTGCTTGTCGACGCGGTGGCTGGAAGTCCTTTTGAGCGCTGGCAGCGGTTAGGAGTCCAGAAAGAAGACCCTGTGAGTGAGGAGATAGATCCTGCGCATCGAGACCTTCTGACCGCGCTCACTCGCTGGCGGGACCTGAACGAAGGGCCATGAGAGAGATTCAGGAGGGCACGGGACGAGAGCACACGGTGGCGACGCGTGAGAGGAGCCCGCGAATCCATCTGCGCAGGCAGTTTTTTGCGCTGACGGTGGGGGCATGTTTTGTGCTATGCGCCTGCGGGGTGACGACCGTTCGGGCCGGGAATTGGATCGCAGGAATCCTGGCGGGCGCCAGTTGGGCGACGTCAGGAAGCGGCACCGCGTTTCACTCAACGTGGCCTGCCAACAGTGCAGAATTGACCGTAGCCGTGTCGCCATCGATGGCGGAGACGTTGAGGGAACGGGCCGCCAGTTTTAACGGTCTCAGACTAGGTACGCCGGACGGCGAGCTGATGCGGGTAGAACTTGAGACACGTACCTCGCGTGAAATGGTTGCGGAATCGCTGCAGCAGCCAGCCTATCAGGCCGTCGCACCGGACAGCACACTTTGGCTGGAGTTGATTGATCAGGGTTGGGCTCAGCTGTTTCCGGTGGAGCCCGGCAGTCTGCCGGCGAGGCGAGTTGGGCGGTCCACGCTTTTTGCTGTCAGTCCCGTAGTCATTGCTGTACATTTGGATGCGGCTCAGCAGTTGGGCTGGCCGCAACAGCCGATCGGTTGGGGAGAGGTACAAGCCCGGGCAGCCTTACCGTCGAGGGCGTTCAAATGGGGACATCCCGGGCCGAGCAGCACGCCTGGAATTGCCGCGACACTGTCCAAGTTCTATGTGGGCGCCGGCATTACGCGCGGATTGACAATGGAGGAAGCAATTCTTCCCGACGTCATCGGGTACGTTCGACGGGCAGAGAGTGACGCCCATGTTCTCGGTGAAGGTGGATGGGTGGGGGGAGGACGTTCACAGGAGGATGGCGGCGAGAACAGAGCTGTGATTGAAGACGGCGGACTTCTCGACGCCTTCGTAACCCAGGAGCAGAAAGTCATCGCCTGGAACCGAGGCAGGGATCGCGACTTTTATTCGGTGTTTGGCATGGACGGTTCGGAAGAGTTCCTGCCAGAAGGACCGTTGGTGGCCATCTACCCTCGAGAGGGGACGATCTGGGCTGATCATCCCCTGGCTTTGCTGGAATTGGATGGGCGGGCAGGCCCCGCTGTGACCGCCAACCAGCGCAGCACGTATCGTGCGTTCACTGAGTTTCTTCTGGGTGAGGAGAGCCAGACTGCGCTGTTGAAGGCCGGATTCAGACCGGTCGATCCGGCTCTTGATCTGATGGCGGAGTCCAGCCCATTTGCAGAGGACGGAACAGTGAATCCCCTCCTTCCGCAGACGCTCATGCAGCTGCCGTCGCGGTCGGTTTTGGAGATGGTGTTTGACGCCTGGCGCCTTTCGATGCCTACGGTAAACATATTGCTGGTGGTGGATACGAGCGAGTCGATGGAAGGGGGCAAGCTCTCCAGAACGAAGGAAGCCTTGCAGGGATTCGTGGACCAACTACGGGAAGATCGGGATCGGGTGGGACTAGTGGAGTTTGGCTCCGATGTTAAGCAATTGGGGACGCCTCAGCTGATGGACGCTGAAGGTCGCAGACAGATGTCCCTTCAGATCGAAGGCTTGGAGGCCGGGGGTTCGACAAAGCTGCTCGATGCGGTGTGGGCAGCGCACAGTGAACTCGGAGATTTGGACGAAACTGGCGCCTCTTACGCGATAGTCGTGTTGACTGACGGTCGCGATAACGACAGTGAACATCGGTTGCGTGATATAGAGGGGGCAGTGCGTGCGGCGCGAAATCCGGTTGCCATTCATACAGTGGCATTCGGACGCGATGCTGACGGTAGATTACTGGAGGAGCTGACGCGCATCGGCGGGGGCCGAGTCTATCGGGCCGATGAAACGACAATTGAGGAGGTTTACCGCCAGATCGTGAGTTACATTCTGATGCGGAATTGATTGGGAGCCAAATTCACTAAATTCAGGAAAATCTGACTTTCGGGCATCTTGCTGGAGACCGTACTGGCTTCGCCAACCGTCTTGCCGGGAGACTGAGATCTTGCAGCGCCTTTCCAATAGTCATTATGCGATGGCTGTTTTTCTCCTGATCACTGCTTTATTCTCATCTTGTCGGAGCGCGGGGACCGGTCCTTTTGCCGGAGAGGCTGTCGTCTACGTAGCGGCGCCTTTGAGCGGCGGGCGGGCGGAGGCAGGGCAGTCGGCGCTGGGTGGGGTGCGGCTCGCGGCTGAGGAGATCAACCGCGCTGGGGGCCTGCTAGGGCGCCGGCTTGTCGTCAGGGCGATGGATGACCGGTCCGATAGCGGCATCGCTTTGACCGTCGTGAAGAGAATAGGGGAGGCAGCGGCGCGTGGAGAAAGGATTGCAGGCGTCATCGGCCATATGGATGGAGGCCCGACTTCCTCAGTACTGCCTCACTATGACGGGATGGGACTTGTGTTGATCACGCCTGCGGCCGGTCTGCGAGCCCTTACGCACCGCGGACACAGCTCATTCTTTCGCGTCAATGCCAACGACGGCGTTCAGGCCAAATCAGGTGCACTTTTCCTGGTTGAGGAGACGAACGCAGACCGCGTTGCCGTGTTTAGTGACGCGACTGAATCCGGCAGAGACCTGGCAGCCTCTTTAGCCGATAGCCTGATGGCGTTGGGTGCGACAACAGCTTTCATGGTGGAGGTAGAGGATGGGCTGCAAGACTTTTCTCAAGCTGCGTTGCGGATCGGAGAGGCCGGGGCCGACGCAGTCTACTTCGCAGGCTCCGCGAGTCAAGCCCTCGTTCTGTACACAAGCTTGAGGGCCGAGAGGTTGAATCTGCCGGTGCTTGCCAGTGACGGAGCTTTCCTGTCTTCGGTCATTAGTGGCGAAGCCGGCACCTCTGAAGGACTCTATGTGAGCGCGCTTGCACCGAGCCCCGACAAGGCGGCCGAAGTTGACTGGATTGAGGGTTATCGGGAGGTTGTGCGCCGGGATCCTGGGCCATTCTCTATCAATGGATACGTGGCGATGCAGGTGCTTGCGGCGGGTGTCCGCGGGGCCGGTTCATTTGAGGGGCGAGCCATGAGTCGGGCAATTCGCGAGACCGGTGCAGAGACGCGTTTCGGGCCGGTTCGTTTCAGCACAAATGGCGACCGGGCGGAGGCTCGTATCTGGATATACAGGGTGGAGGGAGGCGAATTCCGACAGATTGACTAACGTACTTCGTGAAGTAGACTCCTCGTTCACCTTCCACTGCCGTAATCGAATCCTGACATCTCATTCAAGTTAAGCCGGGTCAGATCGCTGGAGTGCGACAAGGCCGGCAGCCTTGCCTCAGCAGACGCCGTTCCCCTGCTCAATGATGAAGATCCCTATTGTATAGGCGAAGTAAAGGGTCAGCATCGTGGCGCCCTTCCAGCGATTTACGGCGTGGGGCGACCGCAGGACAAGAAGCAAGGGAAGCGCGGCAACCAGGAGCATGGCTGGGAAGTCGACGCACCTCATGCTCAAGGGGGCAGGCAAGGGACGGACGCCGGCCGTGATACCGACGATTGCCAGCATGTTGAAGAGATTACTGCCGACTAGATTGCCCAGGGCGATGTCGCTGCGGCGGTAGAGGATCGCCACCACAGAGGCCGCCAGCTCAGGCAGGCTCGTCCCCAAGGCGACCAGACTCAGTCCGATAACGAGCTCGCTGACGCCGAAGTACCTGGCAATGAAGGTAGCCGAATCGACGAGCAGGTCGGCGCCGTAGACAAGAACGGCGATACCGATCACGACCAAGCCGATGTCGCGCAGGAGGAGTGAACGGAAGAGCCCGGAGATGGCGGCGGGCAGAAGTGGATTCCTGGCGGCGCGGGCGATTCTTTCCTGGGACTGTGCCAGGTCGGCTTCGGCGGCTTCGGCCTGGCTGGCGGCGGTTTCATCTTCATCGGTCGACGAGGCACTGTCCTCTGCGTCGCCGCCAATGTATTCAAGCGCTTCGCTTTCCTTTTCCTCGGCAAGCGAGCGGCTGCCCACGTAGCTCCAGTAGATGAATCCGAGCAGACCCAGGAAGAGAAGGATTCCTTCCCAGCGAAGGATCTGCCCGTCCCAGGCCATAGCGGTGAACAGGAGCGATACCCCAATCATGAGGGGGTATTCGCGTTGAATCAACTGCCGGTCCACGGGGAGAGGGCGCAGTATGGCAACTACGCCGAGGATCAGGGCCAGATTTGCGATGTTGCTACCGACGACGTTGCCGATGGCCAGATTGGCCTGACTGCCACCCTGAAGGTTGGCTATGAGACTGACGACCAGTTCCGGCAGGCTGGTGCCGAAGGCCACGACTGTCAGGCCGATCACGACGAGCGGCACGTTCAGACGGACGGCCAGGCGACTGGCGCCGCGCACAAGAAAGTCGGCACCGCCGGTAAGGAATGCGAAGCCGACAAGGAAGAGGAGTAAATTGAAGAGTAGGGCGTTCATATATGGGACAACCGACCAGGCCAGGGCCCGCTTGATAGTTTCGTCTCAGCGCTCGCTGACGGTGCTTTCACCTGTTCACGCTTCGACCGGTGACACATCTCGGGCAAAGCGGCCCTGCATGCTCCACGGGCCGGTCCATGTTATTTGCGCTTCGATAATGCGCCCACGCAGATCCCCTGAGCGGTCGTCAACATTGACGAATACCAGCTTGTTCTGGCGCGTGCGGCCGCGCCATTTGCCTTTGTGTTGCCCTTCGATGAGAAGCTCTACGGTTTCGCCAAGCAGGCGGGCGTTGATTTCGCCGCAGACCTGCTCCTGGAGGCGCTCGAGCGCCTTGTGGCGGCGCACTTTTTCTTCTTCGGGCACGTCATCTGCCATGCGGCGTTCGCTTACGGTGCCGGGTCGGGGACTGTAGCGGGCCAGATGGGCTTTGTCGAGCTTGAGGTCGGCCAGGACCTGGTAGGTCTCGTCGAACTGCGCGGCGCTTTCGCCGCAGAAGCCGACGATAATGTCGGTATTGATGGCAGCCTGCGGGACGGTCGTCCGGATGTGATCAACCAGACGGCGATACTGGGCCTGTGTGTAGCCGCGTTTCATACGGGCCAGGACCTCATCATTACCGGCCTGGATCGGTACTTCGATGTGCTCACACACTTTGGGCAGATCGCGTACGGCCTCGAGAATCCGGTCGGACATGTAATTGGGGTGGCTGGTGAGGAAGCGGATACGCCAGAGCCCTTCGATTGCGTGGACGGCGTGGAGCAGGTCGGCCAGGTCGGGCTTACCTGGGGGCGAGTCCTCAGCATTGGCGCCGTTGCGCCAGTCATGGCCGTAGCGGTCGACGATCTGACCGAGAAGCGTCACTTCGCGAACCCCCTGGGCGACCAGTCCCCGGACTTCGTCCACGATTTCGTGAACAGGGCGGCTGCGCTCGATGCCGCGGCGGAACGGGATTATGCAGAAGGTGCAGGCGTGGCTGCAACCGTAGACGACCGGCACGTGGGCGGTCACGGCGGGCTCGCCGTTCATACTTAGGCGCCGGATGGATTGGCCGGCGACGGACGGCTGCACTTGGTCCTGCAGTTGGTGGCGGAGGGCCAGCTGTTCTTCCTCGATGAGCGATGATTCCGACGCAATCTCGTCTCGCTGCAGGTAGGTGATGAGCGGCGCAGGCTCGCTGGGAGGCATGAAGACATCTACGTGCGGAAAACGGTCCTGCATTTGCGGACTGGGTTTGACGCCCACCATGCAGCCCATCAAAGCAAGGGTCCGATGTTCGCGGGCTGTTTTCCACGGTTTCAGGTTACTGGCCTTGCCGATGCCCTTGTCTTCTGCGCTCTGCCTCACTACGCAGGTGTTGAGGACTACGATGTCGGCGTCGTCGATAGACTCTGTGGGTCGGTAGCCGATCCTTTCCAACTCCGCTGCCACATGATTTGAGTCGGCAACATTCATTTGACAACCGATGGTCCAAATGTGGTAGGCGCCTCTACTCCTGTTTTGCGGCGAGGTTTCGAGCCCGGCGGCGGCCCTGATGGCAGGGCCCTGGCTCAGGACGATGGAATCCGCAAGGTATTCCGGCTTGCGGGTCGTTGCCAGTTCAAAGATTTCAGGATTAGGATTGGGATTTCGCTTCGTCATCGCTTCACCTTCAGCGGGCATGAACAGCTTCCGGGCGACTGCAGTCCGACCTGCAGCGCGTTTTCCAGATGTCCTATTCGCGCCAATCAGAGACATTTTAGCGAGGAAGGGCCGGATGGTCAAAAAGCCGGGTCTGCCCTGCCTTTGGAGAGAGAACGTAGAAGATGTTCCTGCAGGGCCCAAAGGTTCTCGCTAACGGAAACATGGTAGAAATGGGGATTGATCAGGCGTCGAACTCCCTCATCAAGACTGGCTACATCGGTGCGGCGAATTGCCCGGATCTGCTCGGTGGTGGGCCTCTCGCACACCAACTTCCCTTCGGTTAACACATCCAGCAGCAGAGGCTCAATTCGGGAGATGTTCTTTGCGGGCAGTGCCCTCCGTTTTGCTCTTTCGTGATAGTGGCGCAGCTGAAGGGGAGGCGCAGGGGTCCGATCATTGTTAAGTTGGCGGCGCTCTGATTTCCAGTCTCCTGCAGGGTTTTCATCGTCCAGTGTCAACAGGTCGGCGGTTGCGCGGCCGCGTGTGTCGTAGATTCGCCAAACCTTCTTGCTGCCGGGGATGCCCGTTTTCCCGGGATCTTCAGAGACCTTGATTGCGGGCCGCCAGCCCTGTTCGCCCTGGAGCCCGACGAGCTTGTAGACCCCGCCGAGAGAGCTGTCTCCTGCAGATGTAATCAGACGCGTGCCGACGCCGTAAACCAGGCGGCGGATGATGTTGTCTGCGTCCAGGCCGCCGCGCGCCGCCTCCTGTGCGATCTGCAACTTGATCTCGCGGATTATCAGCTCATCCAGTTCATTCGAGAGTACGATGGAAGCGTCGGGAAAACCGGCGTCGTCGAGCATTCGGGCAACACGCATGCTGAGGTGGGCCAGGTCGCCGGAGTCCAGGCGGACGCCCACGGGAGCAAACCCTTTCCGCCGCAGCCTCTCGAAGACGCGGATCGCGTTGGGCACACCGCTGGCCAGGGTGTCGATGGTATCGACCAGGAGTAGGCACTCGTCGGGATAGATATCAGCGTAGGCCTGGAAGGCGTCGAGCTCGGTCATGCCCTGGGCCAGGAAGGCCTGTACGAGAGAGTGGGCGTGGGTGCCTTTGGCCGGGTAGCCGAGGGCGTGGGAGATGCCGGCGTTGGAGGAAAAGTCGGCGCCGCCGATGAGGGCGGCGCGGGTGCCGGCGTTGCCGCCGCGGTCGTGGGCGCGACGGACGCCGAATTCGAGCACGAGGGCGTCGCCGGCGCTTTCGCGCACGCGTGCGGCCTTGGTGGCGATGAGCGTCTGGTAGTTGAGGATATTGAGCAGAGGCGTTTCCAGCATTTGGGCAAGAGCGAGGGGGCCGCGCACTACGGTCATGGGCGCGTTTGTGTGGACCACCCTTCCTTCGGGAATGGCCTGAAGCGAGATACCGCCAAAGTCTCCATTCGAGCCGAGCCATGTCAGGAAGTCTTCGCCAAAGAGCTTGCGCCCTGTGCTGGAGGTCATCCCCCGCATCAGTGCGATTTCCTCTTGACCGAATTTGGCGGCGCCCATCCAGTCGATCAGCCAGTCCAGCCCGGCGTTGACACAGAAACCGGCCTGGTGCGAGCCGTAGTCGGGATAGTTACGAAAGAAGTGGTCAAACTGCGCGGGCATTTCGTGCATCCCGAGGCGAAAGTAGAGCTGCGCCATCGTCAGTTGATACTGATCGGTGAAGAGGATGCCTTCAGCTGTGGAACGGTAGTTCATGCGTTCAGTTTAGCCGGCCAACTGGTCGGCGGTGGGCTCTGCTCAGCAAAACCAGTGTTCAGTAAGCCGCGGCGGCCGGGGAATGTAAGAGGAGAGAGCCGGCTGGTGCGGTGGCTGGAGGCCGGCGGCTTGGTGGGCAGCGGTCTCAATTTTGTGGAAAACCGCGAACGGGTTGGCTGTTTCTGAATCGAAGTCTGGCGAGTTTTCGGACTCTGCCTGGCCGGCGACCTCGGCGATCCCTGCCACCTGCTGCTGTAGCTTGTCCATGCGGGGGTCGCCGTGGAGCCAGCGGAAGGTGAAGTTGGCCTCGTCCAGGGTACCCCGCCATTCGCGGGCGTCGTCGCCGGTCAAGAGCGCGCTGCCTGGCGGGACCAGCATGCGGATCGATAGCTGCACGGCGGGAACGTGCGGGATGAGGCCCTGATGGCGAATCCAGCTCAGCATGTAGAGGTAGTCGTCGAGGCTGGTCCAGGGCGTGAACGGCATCCAGGTGGGCTGGATCGAGAGGCCCGCCTGGTTCACTACAGCGATTGCTTCCTCCATTTGCCTGCGGGTGTGCCCTTTTTGCAGGCGGGCCAGGACGCGATCGCTGGTTGATTCGAAGGCGGACACGACGAATGAAGCGCCGTTTGCGGCGAGTTCCGGCAAAAGGTGCGGGTGTTTCAGCAAGTGCTCGACCTTGGCCGTAAAGTCGAAACTCAGTTGGGGATAGGCGCTGTGCAGGGCTTGCGCGACCTTGCGGGCGTGTCCGGGGCCGTTGAGGAAGTCGGGGTCGCCGAAGGTGATGTGGCGGGCGCCCTGCTCAACTTGCTGGGCGATATCGGCCAGGACCGTCTCCACCGGCACGACGAAGAAGCGTCCGTTGTATACGGGGACTACGGGACAGTGGCGGCAGGTGTGCAGGCAGCCGCGGCTGGCCTCCACATAGCCGGCCGGGTAGGCGACGGACTCAGCCGCGGAGGAGCTCCTGCCGTTGTCCTGACTGCCAGATTCTTCGGTATAGCCTGGGACGTAGTGGGCGTATTGGTCTAGCGAAGGCAGGGATGCGCGATCTGGCAACGGCAGGGCGGGACGCGCCAGGTGGGGCGACGACTCACTGTGCTGCGTGGTTAGACCAGGTAGTTCTGTGATTGACTTGCCGGAAGCGAGGGCTTGGGCCAGTGTGACCAGTACAGTCTCCACTTCCCCGGCCGCGACCGAGTCGGCGATGGCCTTGGCGCCGTTCCCCTTTTGCAGCAGGAAGCCACGGTTGAGCCAGGCGTAGAGGCCAAAGAAACAGAGGTGGGCGTCGGGATTCAATGCGCGGGCTTTGCGGGCCGCGTCGACGCCGATGCGGAGTGCGGTGTGCATGGGCACGGCAATGGCGATCAAGTCCGCCCCGGCCGCTTTTTCTGCAGGAAATTCTTCGACGGCCAAGTCTGCAGTAGCGGCATCGAGGCCACCGGCTCGCAGGGCGGCCAGCGGCCAGGCCAGGCTGAGAGGCTGGTGACCGAGCTCGTAGCAGGAGATCAGCAGGATCGGGTTGTCCATCATTACCTTATCGGGGGCGGCTGTATGGGCCGCGGCGCGCTTCACGAGATTCAGGAAGGCCGTACCGTTCGGCCGCGCTTGGATTATATACTATCATTGCTGTTTCGCTGTAGCGGCCTATATTTTGGTTCCTGTCCTTTGGGCGCGTGCGTGAAAGCAGGATAGCAGGCGAGTAGCAGGTTGGGCTCAGGACGTACGCTTTCAGGTACGAGAGTTTACGAGGGTCTGCGAGCGTTGCACGAGAGATTAACGGGGTCCATTTGCCTTCAACGTGCGTCCATGCGCACTGTACGAAAGATTGCGAGAGTCCACGAGCGTTTACGAGCGTTTGCCAAGGGCTATTTGCGCTCCTCTTGTGTTTGTGAGCACGGCACGAGAGTGCGCAAGAGTCTGCGAGCGTCTCATGAGAGTTTGCCAGGGCCTATTTGCGTCCTGCGTGCGTCTGTGAGCACGGCACGAGAGAGTGCGAGAGTCCACGAGCGTTTACGAGCGTTTACGAGCGTTTACGAGCGTTGCGCGAGCGTTTGCCGAGGCCCATTCCCTCCCCGCGTGCGTCTGTGAGCACTGTCCGAAAGTGTGTGAGAGTCCATGAGCGTTTACGAGCGTTGCGTGAGCGTTTGCCGAGGCCCATTCCCTCTCCGCGTGCGTCTGTGAGCACTGTACGAATGTGTGCGAGAGTCCATGAGCGTTTACGAGCGTTGCACGAGCGTTTGCCAAGGCCTGTGCCCGTCCAATGTGCGCCTGTGAGCAGTGCACGAGCGAGTGCGAGAGTCGATGAGCGTTTACGAGCGTCTCACGAGAGTTTGCCAGGGTCTATTCGCGGCCCATGGGAGTCTGTAAGCACTGTACGAGAGTTTGCGAGAGTCCACGAGCGTTTACGAGCGTTTACGAGCGTTGCACGAGAGTCTGCCAGAAGCTATTCGCGGCCCAGGTGTTTCTACGAGCACTGTACGAGAGTTTGCGAGAGTCCACGAGCGTTTACGAGCGTTGCACGAAAGTCTGCCAGGACCTATTCGCGGCCCAGGTGCTTCTACGAGCACTGTACGAGAGTTTGCGAGAGTCCACGAGCGTTTACGAGTGTTGCACGAGAGTTTGCCAAGGAATTTTCGCCTTCCGCGCGGGTCTATTGGCACTGTGCGAGAGCTTGCGAGAGTCCACGAGCGTTTGCGAGCGTTGCACGAGAGTTTGCCAGGGTCATTTAGCGTCCCACTTGCGTCAATGAGCACTGTACGAGAGTTTGCGAGAGTCCACGAGCGTTTGCGAGCGTTGCACGAGAGTTTGCCAGGGTCATTTAGCGTCCCACTTGCGTCAATGAGCACTGTACGAGAGTTTGCGAGAGTCCACGAGCGTTTACGAGCGTTGCACGAGAGTTTGCGAGAGTCCACGAGCGTTTACGAGCGTTTACGAGCGTTGTACGAGAGAATTTCAATGCAGGACCTCTTGTGTACTTCGATTGAGAGGGGCCAGCTGGGCGACCGGAACGGATGAGCCGTCCTTGGTCGGGATTCAGCGGCTCCAACTTCCCTTTTTACGGAGGTCAGTTGTAGTTCTTGAACGATGGCAGATGAACTCAGGGTCTCACAACTATTCAATTTCAAGAATATATTATATTTATATTGATTAGTTGGTTGATGCAGTTGACGATATGTATTTGGCATATGGCATTTGCGGGGCGGGAATCCTCTCGCCATCGTGGTGATTCTTCCGGGAATTTTTTACGACATGGCTGAACTTTCTGCTATGCTAGGGCCGATGTGCGAATGACTATTATACCACCAATTTCCCTCCCCTGATGGACAGATTGGCTAAGGGGTGCCGTTCACATTTGGGGTGAAGATGGTCAGGTGGGCATTCATGACAGCGGTGGCTGAAAATGTCTGCCGTACATTTATTGGGAGGCACTGGGCAGGCACAAGGCCTGCCCCTACCGTGGTCACGGCGGACGGCTTCGCGGCACGACGTGGGTGGGCGACCGGTGGCATAGACAGTACGCCGGCGACGCGGCGCCAACGTGGCATGGTGTAGGGGGGCGTTGCGGGGGGAGTCCCCCCGCACAAGGGAGGGCCGAAGGCCCGACCGCATAACTGCAGTGGTCAGTGGTCAGAGGGAAAGGCACTTGCCCTGGTCGGGGACGGGAATTGGCTTTGGGTTGGTCGTTAACAGGGGTATACGAAAGTTCGCCCCCAATCTGAACTGCACCAAGGCTCAGCGGCGCTCGAAAGTCCGAGGGCCAGGCGGCAGTATTCATTACCCATAGAAAGGAAACTTAGCATGGCAGAACATACGCCAAGGCGTGGCCAGGAGACAGGCAACGGCAAACAGGGCGGGGCCTCTGACGAGCCTCTGCGGATCGGTATCTCCGGATTGGGCCGGAGCGGTTGGAACATCCACGCCAATGTTTTGGCCCAGATTGGTGAAAATTTCAAGGTAACGGCTGTTTGCGATCCGGACCCTGTTCGCCAGGAAGAGGCGATCGATCGGTTTGACTGCCTTGCTTACTCTGAGATTGATGACATCATCGCCGACAACGCGGTGGAACTGCTTGTCGTTGCTTCACCCAGTCAGTTTCACGTGAGCGACACGACTGCTGCCATGCGCGGGGGCAAGCACGTCATCGTGGAGAAGCCGATGGCGCCGACGCTGGAGGGTGTGGACGAGATGATCTCTGTCGCTGAAGAGACGGGGATGCTGCTGACGGTGAATCAGAATTACCGCTACCATGCGGATTTTCTGAAGATCAAGGAGGTCGTCGAATCGGGCGTACTGGGACGTATCGTGCAGATGCGGATCACGGGGAACGGTTTTCGGCGGCGATGGGACTGGCAGACGCTGAAGAAATACGGGGGCGGCGACCTGAACAACAAGGGGGCCCATTCGATCGACTGGGCGATTCACTTTTTCGACGATCCCGACCCGGAGATCTTCTGCCAGATGGAGACGACGCCTCTGTTTGCCGGGGACGCGGAGAGCCACGTCAAGCTGGTGATCAAGCCAAGCGACGGGCCGGTCATCGACGTGGAGATGACCAACTGTTGCGCCTATCCGCAGGACGCGTGGCTGGTCATGGGCACGCAGGGGACGCTGGTAAGCGCTGACCGGCGGGAGGTCCACTGGAAGTATTTCGACCCGGAGGAAGCGCCGCCGCTGGTGCTGGACACGAAGCCGACGCCGGATCGCAGTTACAACAGCGAAACTCTGCCGTGGAAAGAGGAATCATTCACGCCGGAGTTCAACTTCTTCACCGGTATGTTCACTCTGTACGAAGATATCTTCAAGACGATCCGGTCGGGTGAAGCGGCGGCTATTTCGGCGGCCAGTGTACGGCGCCAGGTGGCGATTCTGGAACGTTGCCGGGAGATCAGCCCGGTCTGAAAAAGAGCTGATCAGGTTCCGAAGGCGGACATGTAGATCCTAGTGCGCTGGTTCAGGACGCCGTAGAAGGCGCGTGTTTCGTCGTCGGAGTGGTCCCGCCAGAGGGCGGTAGGAATGCCGGAATCGTTGGACAGCGGCGCGCGGTCGCGGTGTCCGTAGTAGATCTGCACGGTCTTGCGTTCTGAGGTTGTTGGGCGGGTCGTGGCAGTGTGCAGGGCAGCAACATTGAAGAGGGCACAGGTCCCAGCCGGTCCGTGGAGGTCATAGACGCCGCCGCGGTCGAGCTGGGACTGTTTGTCTAAGAGTACGGGCTGGTCGACCGATTCGGGCGAGAATGAGATGCAGTGGGTGCTCTCGTCGACGTCGGTCAGATAGACCATCAGCTGTATGTAGTCCATGCGCAGCGGATGCTCGGGCCAGTGCGGCTTGTCGCGATGCCAGCCCTGGTGGAACTGTCCGTCATAGGGCCCCATGTAGCGCAGTCCGATTTCGCCGAAGCAGACCGGTCCGCCCATCAGGTCTTCGATTACGGGCAGGATGCGCGGATGACGAATCAGTTCGTCGAAGCGCGGGGTCGTGACAAGGGCGTCGTAATTGACGTACTGATGGTGACCGTAATCGTGCCAGAAATAGCGGAATTCGCTGCGGTCGGTATCGAACAGATTGCGAAACTCCTCCAGTTCTTCACCTTGAAGGACCTGGCCCAGATTGAGAACTGCTGTCTCCTCCAGCTGCTTTCGCCACTCTTGATTCATGATCTTCTCCATCTTACTAACTGTTTGCCACCCACTTGAGGATATGTTGGGCTACGGCAACTAAAGTCCCAGACTGATTTGTGACGCGAATGTCAGATACGGAGCGTCTTCGCTCTTCGTCGATGGCGACGATCTCGTAGTGGACTGTGATCGTGTCGCCCAGGAAAACCGGCGCCAGAAACCGAATGCGATCGTATCCGAGGGAGACAGGTGTTTCCTTGTCACTGCCGCGCGAGTCGGCGATTGCCATTGATGAGGCGGTGGACATGTAGCCGATCAGGAGCGCGCCGTGGGCGATGCGGGTGCCATAGCTGGAGCGCTTCATGTACTCTTCATCGACGTGATTGGGCGCGAGGTCGCCGGTAATGCCGGCAAAAAGGTAAACGTCGCTTTCGCCGACGGTCTTGCTGAACGAAACGCTATCGCCTATGTCCAAATGGAAACTGCTCATCTGTTGGTTTCTCCCCGATCCGAATACGCCGGCTCAGCTGGCGCCATTGCCGTTGCTATGGATGGCTTGCCAGATTTTTTCGGGCGTGAGCGGCATGTCGAGATGACGGACGCCGAGAGGTTTGAGGGCGTCCATTACTGCGTTGACGATGGCAGGCGTGGAGCCGATGGTCGCGGCCTCACCGATCCCTTTGGCTCCGAGAGGATTATGGGGTGTTCGCGTCTCGGTTGAGTCGGTCACAAAACTGGGAAACTGGGCGGCTTTGGGAATCGCGTAGTCCATCAGCGTGCCGGTCAGCAGCTGGCCTTCTTCGCTATAGACCACTTCCTCCAAGAGAGCCTGGGCGATGCCCTGGGCCAGGCCGCCGTGGACCTGGCCGTCGACCAGTTTGGGGCTGATGCGCGGTCCGCAGTCGTCGACTGAGTAGTACTCGCGGATGGTGACGCCGCCGGTGGCCTTCTCGACTTCGACGACGGCGACGTGGGTGCCGAACGGGTAGACCAGGTCGGGCCTGAAGTAGTCGTTGCCTTCGAGGCCGGAGTCGATCGAGTCGGGCAGGTCGTCGCTGTAGGCGCGGGCGGCGATATCGGCCAGGGTCACGGCCTTGTCGGGGACGCCCTTCACCTGGTACTGGCCCTCGGTCAGCTCGATGTCTTCGGCGGCGGCTTCGAGGATGTGTCCGGCAATCTGTTTGGCCTTGTCGCGCGCTTTACCGGTCGCTCGGACCAGGGCGGTGCCGCCGACGGCCAGACCCCGGCTGCCCAAGGTACCGATGCCCATCGGTGTGTTGGCGGTGTCGCCGTGCTTGACGACGATCTGGTCGTAGTCTGCTCCCAGCTGGTCGGCCACTATCTGAGCAAAGGTCGTTTCCTGCCCCTGACCATGGGGCGAGATTCCTGTGAAGACGGTGACGGTTCCGCTGGGTTCGACGCGTACTTCTGCGCTCTCATAGGGGCCAAAGCCGCAGATCTCGACGTAGGTTGCAAGGCCGATTCCGAGGAGGTTGCCGCTGTCCTGGTCGCGGCGGCGCTCCTGTTCCTGCCTGAGAGAGGCGTAGCCGGAAACGTCGAGGGCTTTCGACAGTGACTTTTCGTATTCGCCGCTGTCATAGGTGAGTGTGGTGGGCGTATCGTAGGGGAAGGCGTCGGGGGAGATGAAGTTCCTGCGGCGCACGTCGGTTGGGTCCAAGCCCAGTTCACCGGCCACAAGGTCTACCATGCGCTCGATGTAGAAGGCGGCCTCAGGCCGCCCTGCGCCGCGGTAGGCGGCGATGGGGGTGGTGTTGGTGAAGACGCAGTCGATCTCTATGTCTACGGCGGCGATGTCGTAGACGCCGACTGCCATCCAGCCGGTCAGTTCAGGAATGATGAGGACGATGGGATAGGCGCCCATATCGGCCACGACGCGCATCTGCAGGCCGGTGATGCGTCCGTCCTCCCGGACGGCCAGCTTGTAATCGGCTATCTGACCGCGGCCGTGGGTGGTGGTCAGGAGGTGCTCGCTGCGGCCCTCTACCCAACTGAGCGGAAGTTGATATTGCATGGCCAGGCTGGCCACTGCGACCTCTTCGGGATAGATGCCGATTTTGACACCGAATCCGCCGCCGACTTCGGGGGCTATTACGCGGATGGCGTTCTCGGACATTCGCAGTACGCCGGCGAGCTGGCCGCGCACGAGGTGGGGCGCCTGGGTGCTGGTCCAGACGGTCAGCCCTGCCGTCGTCGGGTCGGGGGCGGCGACGATACTGCGGCCCTCCATGGGTACGGCGGCGAGCCGCTGGCTGGTTATGCGTTGACTGACGACCTTGTGGGCTGCGGCGAAAGCGGCGTCGACGTCGCCGACCTGCTGGCGCCACACTTCCTGGCGGTTGCTGTCCATGTCGTCGAAAATCGTTGCGGCGTCGGGCTCGAGGGCCTGCTCGATTCCGCCGGCGGCCGAGATAGGTTCCCAGTCGACGAAGACCTCCTCGGCGGCATCGGCGGCGGTGGCGGCGTCGGCGGCGATGACGGCGGCTACACATTCGCCCATGTGGCGCACTTTGCCGGTTGTGAGGGCATGGTGCGTGCGTGCGCTGTTGGCCTCGCCGTCGGCCGACCCGACCTCAAAGGGGAAGGGCATAGGCTCGGTGTGGGCGGCCAGCTCGTCACCGGTTACGACGGCGACGACGCCGTCAAGGGCGAGGGCGGCGGAGGCGTCGATCTCGCCGATGTGGGCGTGCGCGTAGGGGCTACGCACGAAGGCGACGTAGTGCATGCCGGGCAGCTTCAGGTCGCCGACATAGGAGCCGCTGCCGGTGATGAGCCGAGGATCTTCCTTGCGTTTGACGTGGGCACCCATGTAGGTTGCGTATGCCATTTGGTGTCTCCTTTCGTTCTATGTCCAAGCCTTCGATATCAGTAGCAAATAAGGGCAACAGCCTTGACAGGTCAGGGGCGGGCAGGCGGGAGCTCAACCGGTCTGCCCTCGCTGCCGGAGGAGAGCACGGCCTGGGTTGCTGCAAGGGTTCGCAGGCCCTCCTCGCCGCTGACCAGAGGCGGCTCTTCTCTGCGAATGACGCGGCAGAAGTGGGAGAGTTGCGCTGCCAGCGGATCGGCATCGACAGGTTCATGCTGCTCACGTTGGAGTGGTTGCTCCCAGCCGGCGTTGTTGGCGGAGGGATAGCGCCACAGCTCCAATTTGGGAAAGGCGAGTGAGCCTTCCGTTCCGAAAAAGAATGCGCAGTTGCCGGCCACATGGGCGTAGGATGGGTTTTCGAACATCGTCAGCTCATAGGACCAGGGCGAAGGTGTGGCGTCGGAGAGGAAGATTGATCCGACCACTCCGCCGGCGAAGTTGAGGGTTATGGCGGCGGTGTCCTCGACTTCGAAGCCGCGTGTCTTCGAGCTGCTGGCGGCGTAGACTCGGGTTATCTCACCACAGATATAGCGCAGTGTGTCTATCTCGTGGATGAGATTGGTCAGGACGGGCCCGCCGCCGGCGCGGGTTCGCCAGACGACGTCGTAGTAGGCATCCGGCTTCTTGACGGCCCAGAGAAGGGAAACACCGATCAACGAGCCAATGACCCCTTCACTAACCAGTTTCCAGAGCCGTTTTATGCGGGGATGATAGCGTCGGTGATGTCCCACGAGGATAGGGACGTCGGCCTCGGCGGCTTCGTCAACCAGTCTTTGCCCTTCGTCGAGGGAGGCCGTGATCGGCTTTTCGACCAGAGGCACGATGCCGCGGCGGATGCATGCCAGGGCTAGCTCTTCGTGAAAAAGGGTTGGAGTGGCGATGATGGCACCGTCCGGAGAGGCCAGGTCGAGAGCCTGGTAAGCGTCGTGGAAGAGGGGGACGTCGTACTTTGCCGCGAGATTGGCCGCCCCGGAATCGGGGTCGCAGATTGCGACCAGCTGACAGTCGCCGCTTGCGTTGACATATTCGATATGGCGACGGCCCATTGTCCCTGCACCTATAATGACTACGCGCAATTGACTCACTGAGACGCTCCGGTGCGGCGGCTTTGATCCTCAGCATTCTAGCTGATTTGCTTCGGTTCTGACCAACGCGCAATTTGCAGTAGAAGGGAGTAGGCGTCGACCGCTTCTGTAGCACATTCCCACGACTTGGGGTATAACAGCAGTGGTCAGTGGTCAGAACTACGGTGGTTGGCGAATTTTCGGATAGCTAGATGGACAAGTTGGGATCGGTAAAGGAAAGTGCTGATGGTTGCTTATGATTTTGAAGGGCGCGGGGCGGTTGTCACCGGGGGCGCGAAGGGGATTGGGCTGGCGATTGCGCAGCGGCTGGCGGGTGCGGGCGCGGCTGTGGCGGTTTGGGACTTGGACCCGGATCCGCTGCGCGGGAGCGCGGAGGGACAGGCGTTCGATGCCATTTTTGCGGTTGACGTGACGGAACCGGCGAGTGTGGAGCAGGCGGTGCAGGACACGATGGCGCAGTTGGGTGCGATTGATGTGCTGGTGAATAATGCCGGTGTTTCCGGGCCGACGCTTCCGACTTGGGCGTATCCGCTGGAGGAGTGGGACCGTGTGATCTCTGCCGACCTCACTTCAGTCTTTCTGTGCAGCCGGGCGGTTATCCCGTTCATGTTGGAGCAGGCGGGAGGCCGGATCGTAAACGTGGCTTCGGTTGCCGGCAAGGAGGGCAACGCGAACGCGTGCGCGTATTCGGCCGCCAAGGCGGGGGTGATCGCGCTCACGAAGTCGCTGGGCAAGGAGCTGGCTCAGAGCGGCATTATCGTCAACTGCGTGGCCCCGGCGATGGTGCAGACCGATCTGCTCGGAGAGATGACGCCCGAGTACATCAGGACGGTGACGGCCAAGATCCCGATGGGACGGTTTGGAACTGTTGAAGAGAACGCGGAGATGGTTACCTGGCTGTGCAGCGACGCGTGCAGCTTCGCCACAGGTGCGGTGTTCGACGTGTCCGGCGGGCGGGCGACGTACTGAGTTTGGCATCAGATCAATTTGAAGGACCGCAGAACTGTTGGGCAGACCCATATGAGCGACTTCAGCAAACTTGCCATCAACCAGTTTACGACGCTGCACCAGTGGTCGCTGCCACAGGCGATCGAAGGGTACGCGCGAAACGGCGTGCATGCGATTGGGATTGTGCGGGACAAGTTGCAGGAGGTGGGCGTCGCCGAGGCGAAGTGGTTGCTGCGCGCTCACGACATGACGGTCACGTGCATTTGTGTCGGCGGGCTGTTGACGGATGCGGACGAGGAGCGGTTTCGGGCCAACCTGGATTCGACGAGGCGGGTCATCGACGAAGCGGCCGAATTGAATGCAGAGTGTGTCGTTTTTGTGGCGGGCGGGTTGCCTGAGGGGTCGCGAGATCTGCCGGCGGCGCGGGCGCGCTGTCTGGAGGGTCTTGCGGAGGTACTTCCCTATGCGAAATCGGCTGGCGTGACGCTGGCGCTGGAGCCGTTGCACCCGATGATCTGTGCGTTCCGTTCGTGTTTGTCCACTTTGGGGCAGGCGAATGACTGGATAGAGGCGCTGGGGGCCGGGCCGGAGCTGGGCATTGTCGTCGATGTGTATCATGTGTGGTGGGACCCGGAGATGGAGCGGGAGATCGAGCGTGCGGCTGGGCGGATTGTCTCGTTGCATGTGTGCGACTGGCTGTTGGATACGACGGACTTGCGGCTGGACCGGGGCATGATGGGGGACGGGGTGATTGACATTCGCCGCATACGCAGTTTGGTAGAGGCGACGGGGTACGATGGCTATCGCGAGGTGGAGATCTTTTCGGAGCGGAACTGGTGGAAGCGCGATCCAGACGAGGTTGTTGCGATCGCCAAAGCGCGCTATTTGTCGGACGTAATCTGATTTTCAGCAGATACAACCAGATACCATTTGGACAGGGGACGGTAGAAGGTCCCCTTTGCTGATTATGCGCCGTTCAGGGTTTTCCCGGCGCCAAACGCGGGAGCTAAGAACCTTTGTTTGAGAATAATGAACTTCCCCCCAGGGGAGACAGGCTGGCTGGCAAGGCGGCGATCGTCACGGGCGCGGGTTCGCGGGAGCGTGCCGCTCCGGGCATCGGCTATGCGATGGCGGTTCTCTTTGCGAGGCAAGGCGCGCGGGTGGTGGTGGCGGACATGGACGAAGCCAGGGCCGAGACGACGTTGAAGGTCATCGATGAGGGGGGCGGGGAAGCGTCTTTCATTGGCGCGGATGTCACGAGGGAGGAGGACTGCAGGAAACTGGCGGAAGGGTGCGTGGAACGGTACGGCAGTCTGGATGTTCTGGTCAACAATGCGGGCATTGCGGGCACGGGTAAGGTTACGGATTACGTGGAGGAGATCTGGGATGTTGCATTGGACGTAAATTTGAGAGGTCCGGTGATGGCCTGTAAGTACGCGGTGCCGTGCATGGCTGCGGGCGGGGGAGGCTCGATTGTCAATATTTCTTCGATTGACGGGCTGCTGGCGGGGGCGTATCTGAATGTGCCGTATTCGGTGGCGAAGGGCGGGCTGGCTACGCTGACGAAGCTGATGGCTGTACATCACGGGCGGGAGAATATTCGCGTAAATTGCCTGGCTCCGGGGCATGTGCATGCTTCGTTTACGGCCGGGTTTGCGGAGGAGGAGCGGGAACGGAGGCGGAAGATCGGGCCGCTGGGGACGGAGGGGACGGCGTGGGACGTTGCGTATGCGGCGCTTTATTTTGCGAGTGATGAGGCGCGGTGGATTTCGGGGATTGTGATGCCGGTTGATGGGGGATTGTTGGCGGCTACGCCGCTGGCGGTGATGGGGAATTTGGGGGGGTAAGGTGGGTGGGAGAAATTGCCCATGTGACGGCGTGGTACGAAGCGGTGAATGCTCATACCGTTGGAGACGCAGGGGGTAACGACTGCCCGACAAGCGCCCCAGCGCGCACAGACGCGGCTACGACAAACGCTGGCGACGCATCCGTAATATGGTGCTGGCAGCTGAGCCCCTGGACCGGCACTGCGCCGGCCGCGGCCAGGTCACCGCTGCAGAACTGGTTGATCACATCATTCCGCTGCCGCTTGGCACCCACCACGTCGACAATCTTCAGCCTCTTTGCCGCTCCTGTCATGCTGTAAAGACTGCGGCGGAACGTCAGCAGCGACCATAACCCCTCTCAAAACCTACAGGGTGGCCGCCGGGTACCGGCGGGGGTGTCTCGCGCGCGCAATCGAGTTTGAAATTTTTTTGGAATTCAGCCCGACGCTGATCTCAAGCGGCATTTTCCTGCCCTGGACCCAGCGGAGAAAGATTCGGGTTGTAATGCGACAGCATAATGTCGGCAAGTGCCAGCTGCTCATCATCAATAGCGATTCGGGAGCGAAGCAGTGAGTTCTGCGTCTTCAACGCGTCGACCTCGAGCCGGAGGGCTTCGCGCTCGGCCAGCAGCTGCGCGTGACGTTCACGCCCGATTCTTACGATTCGGTTGTCGGATAGGGGTATGCTAGAATGCAGTTTAGCCATGAAACCGGTCCTTTCTTGGCTCACAGCCGGTGCTGTTTGCGCAGCGACCGGCTTCTCTTTTATTCGTAGGCCCACATTTTAGCATCGGCCACTATGGCAGTCTATAATCTCTCCTCACAACACATTACCGCGTTTGAGCACCCTTCGAAGGCATTATAGAGAGACCCTTGCTTTTGGCAACGTCTTGCTCAGGAGGAAGACCAGCGAGAAGGGCAATGACACGAAAAGGAAAGAACCGACGACTCGGATAAGTCCGGTAAAAGACAAATGCTCCAAGAGTTCTGGCGTAAGAGAGTATAAGGTGTAGTATGCAACCGCTACTAGGAAGAACGTGACACTCTTTCGTTGAATGCTGAAGAAAAGAGCCAAACTTGAACCTGAATGGAATATGAAGGAGGTTACACCAAAACCCAGAGTCACGTTTAGTACCTTCCACCAGGGGAGCAAATCGTTCATGGGCCGCACCGCAGCCTCGCCCAAACTAGGTTGAAACAGACTGAAAACTGCAGGCATGTTCGGGCCTGTAGAACTTAACACGCCCGCATCCCAGGCGAGGGAGAAAAAATGATTGCCTGCACCAGTCAGCATCCCTATACTACCGTATCCTAACCCGAACAGCACTCCTTCCTGCCACGACAGCTCTTCGCCCTGCATGAAGAGTTTTACTTCGGTGGCAACAAAAAGGAGGATAAGCCACTGGATGCCTTCTGTGAACAGGCCCTTAGTAGCCAGGCTTGCGGTCCAGTAGGGAAAATATCCCCAATCGGGATTAGAATATGTAAACTTGAGAAGGTGCGGAAGAAGCTCGCCTACAGGTATTATCACAATGTGAACCAAAATATAAGCACCGAGGGCGAAGGGTAATACTTTCCAAGACGAGCGAGTGAGACTTTGCCAGACGATTGTAACGACAACGGGGAATGCGAGCGGCAGTAAGAGCTTCGCTGCGAGAGTATCCATGTGATTTGTCTCAATGTGATACGAGAAGCTATCGCGGGTCGGGCTTCTCGTTATGACCTGCCCCCGAGTTCGGTAGGCAAAGGGGCGAGTTATCTTTCGACACTTTTCCCCTAAGCCCCCGGTCAAACCGGACGTGATAGTTTCCCATCATCCGGCTTTCTCAGATCAGCTACGCTGAGTAGTTTGTTCCTTTCACTCAGGACATTGAGTACAGTTTCAGTTGTTCGCATCACGCGCCCCCTCATCATACTCGCAGTCATAGCTTCACCTGTCTCCCTTCCCCCTGTGAGTGGCTTTCCCACTCTCCCTGGTCGGTCGTTACTCCGACGAGTACTATGGAGACTCCGTACCCGTATGACTCGCATCACTTAGGGCATCCCGTGTTCCGGTTCACAATCTCTGTAATAGCGACCCTTAGACCCCCCTCAGTGCATCCTTACCCTGCTTCGTTAGCAGATTCTCCCCATTGGCAGGTTCCCACGGACGTAACATATTTCCGTGAGTGTGGTGGGAGTCCGAACAAACATCATTCGGGTTTCTATGGGGTTCGGGTATCAGTCACTTTTCCCTTGGATGTGGTTTGCTCCAGATGGACGCTGGGGTTCCTTTCATAGTCATAGGTCGCAGGTCTTGCCGGTCTAGTATTTTCGTGACTGTCCTACTCTCCGGCTTTACTGTCATGCTATTGTCCCCTTGCTCTTTCGAGAACTTCCCCTGTTGCCAGGGTCAGGGTAAGACAGTTGACCTTTAGGATATCCTGCTCTTAAGCCTGGTATCCAGGCTAGAAATTGTGCCGTGACACGGCGCACTGTTTGTACCACCCGTTATGTTAGTCCGACAGGCACGGGGACAGGATCGGCAGGCAAGAGGGCATCTGTCGCCGGCGGCCGATAGCACAGAGAGCTGTGCGGTCTGACCTGGTTGTAAGTCCGCCTGTAGCGCTCCGTCAGCACACGCACCTCCAGCAACGTATAGAAGACCTCTCTGTCCAGCAGCTCGTCCCTCAACTTCCCGTTGAAACTCGCAAGCCGTTCTCCCACGGCGACCCAGGCTCGATATAGAGCGTCCTGGCGCCCACCCGCCCAAGCCACTCGCGCACAGCCCGGGCCGTAAACTCCGGGCCGTAAACTCCGGCCCGTTGTCCGACCGAATATGGTCGGGCACGCCTCTGAACACCATCAACTCGGCCAGCGCCTCTATCACATCGGCAGACCGCATGCTGCGGGTGACCTGCCCCCGACGTTTGTACCACTAGTTATGTTAGTCCGGCAAGCACGGGGACAGGGTCGGCGGGTTCGGTGACTCCTTGGTTTTGCCAAAAAGCGGAAATAACGGAAATTGCGGAAATAGCGGAAATTGGGCAGCGCTGACGGCGCGCTCATAATTTCGGGTAGCGGCGCCTTGCCCTTTCCGCGTCTGCTTCCTCTTCCTGCCTGTCCTGCCTGTCGAGTCTTTGCAGCAGGTGGGTTGCCGCGCGGATATCGCCGCCCAGCGCCGCCGTCCGCAACACTTCGACCATTTCGGCCCGTCCCCGGCGCCGGCCGCGTTCGATCGTCCTCATCACGACGCGTATCCCCTCCGACGTCTTCCGACCCACGTCCATCGCCTCCCGATCCTTGTTAGTCAGGTTTGACCCGTCGATGTCATTGGCGATGTTGCGCGTCATCGTGCGCCAGTACCTAAGCATGCGGTCGGTGCAGCCTATCAGTTCGGCCAGGTCGCGCCAGCTTGCGCCGCAGGCGGCCGCGTACTCCAATTCGGCTTGCGTGCAGCGCACCTGAGTGTGACTTATGCGCCCCCCCTTCTTCACGATTTCATCTTCCCACTCGCGCGCCGCGTCGGCGTCAATCGGCGGCTGCAGTCGCGGTTGGCCTATCGTAGTCCGACTGTCATCAACCGCCGCCTCATTGTGTCCTGACTTTTTCTTCATGCTCTGTTTTCCCGGTCTCCAAGTCAGCGCAGGCCAGCCCTGCGAGCGATCTGGTCAGTGCTTTGCTTGCCAGAGGCGGCGCCGTTGCGGGCGCGAATTGGGTGATCTTGCGCTTGCGGGCTTCGCGGGCAAGTCCGCACAGGGCTTCTTCGTGTGTGGAGAAGCGGACATAGCCAAAGGTTTTGCGTTGTGCGCCGGCTATAGTTGCCGCCTCTTGCTCATTCGTGAAATCGCATTATACAACACACCTGTTCTATAGCCAAAACGAGCCAGCTGCCTCGGGGCGCATCCGGACCTGCCCCCAAAAACTGGTCCAGAAATGTGTTAACCTGAGTTCGGAGTTAATTCAGAGCCGGCAAGGAAGCCAGATCCTTGTCAGAGAGATGGAGAGAAAGCCTCTTCGTTTGCCTGGTGAAGGCAAGCAGACCGGCAATGAAATTGCCGACAGAATTTAGCGCGTTGCGGTGATGGGGCATGTTCAATCTGTGCCTTCCTTTCGAGCTGGTCGAAGATGGTCTCCATGGCGGAGCGCTCCGTCTGCGCCGGAAAGGCAGCCGGTTCCCGGCCATTTCGAAATTGACATGGAAGTGGCACAGATTTCTGCACAAATGACACACAAAAATCATATGGAATAGTATATACTATCTCTTGACAGCTGGGTTCAGAGTTCGATGATGGCCGGCGAGAAAGCCATATCTTTGCCAGGGAGAGGGAGGGAACGCCTCCTGGATTGCCAAATGCAGGCAATCAGACTGGCAATGAAATTGACGGCAGCACTGCTCTTGCCTTGAAACGAGGCTTACTTACTCCGAACTCAGGTATATTGCATCCCCAACAGAAAGGAGCACCCGTACCATGAAGTCTTCTTACAGATTAGGGGTCTTTTGGGCCCTGGGTTTGGTATCGATTCTCCTGACAGGATGTGCGGCTGTTCCAGTTGATAATACAACAAACGTTCAGGCGGATCAGGTAGTTCATGAACAGCCTTCAGGTGAGAAAGAAGAGGTTCGAGCAACTCCTGAGCAAGTTTCGGGACCAGATCTTGCCGCGCTTGAATTTCATACATATTCTTCCGACTGGATACGATACAAAAATATTGATGAAGGGGGTAACGTTAAATTAGGTTCAGAGGGTATGACCTCTTTTCCGTTTATCTATCTTGTCAGCGATAGTCCTATTGTCTTTAACGATTTAGATAACAGAGAGACTTTGGAAGGTCTTGTAGGAGAATATGATGCTTTATCCAATGTAGAGAATGCGGATGGTTTATGTGATACAACTACGTTAACCGGACTAAGTACCGATCTGTTTTGTAGACAAGGAAATGAAGCGCCTCAAGAACATTTTTATCTTGTAATATACAGTTCGGAGACTTTGGAAGCGATTGCCGTGACAACAACAATTAATAATCTGAGTAATGTTGTAGCAGGGGGGGCAATTTCACCATCAGAACTACAAAAGAATAGAAGTGAACCTGCTGTTAGTCCAACAGATGCTATAAGCAATACGCCTACGGTTGCTCCTACGAGTAGTTCTTCAGTTCCACCGACGGCAACACCTGCTCAGAGATCATCCTCAGGAAGATCAAATCCACCGGCGGCAACACCTACTCAAAGGTCATCCTCAAGAGGATCAGATCCACCGACTGCGACGCCACAACCAACTGCAACACCTCAGCAACCACCGACGGCGACACCACAACCAACTGCAACACCTCAACAACCACCGACGGCGACGCCACGACCAACAGATGAACCACCAAGAGAACAACCAACACGAACCCCTGCACCGCCAGTAGTACAACCAACAGCAACTTCTGAACCGCCTGTAAAACAGCCAACAGAGGAGCCACCATGTACATCACCGTTAGGTTGTGATGGTGATGATATTCATGAGTGAGCAAACGAATCAGCCAGGCCTTTGAGCGCTGTGGGGCCGTGGTCAACTACCGGCGGGCGTCTGGCTGCATGAGCGAGCCCGATGGCGAGGAGTGAGCAGGGAGGGGTGAGCGCTTCGCAGTTTCTCTTTTCTCTCTGCTGCCGTTCCTCTCTTCTCGCCGTAACGATATTTGGCGGAAGACGCTAGTAGTTTGAGGTGGGTCCCAATGTTTGGACCACGAAACGGGGAAAATAAGGTGCACCGAGACGGATGCGGATGGTCTTGATCGGCAACGGGCGGTCTGCCGCCATCAGAGCACAAAGTGCTCTTTGGCCGGCGTGCGATAGCCGAGACTTTGGTGTGGCCTTTCATGGTTGTAGAAGTCGAAGTAGTTGGTCAATCCGGTAGGCATCTGGCGCACCGTGTGATACTGGTTGAGATAGATGTTCTCATATTTGACGCTACGCCACAGGCGTTCGCAGAAGACGTTGTCGAGGGCGCGTCCGCGGCCGTCCATGCTGACTTGAATGTCAGTTGCAAGCAGGCAAGCAGTGAATGCATCGGCCGTGAACTGTGCGCCTTGGTCGGTTTTGAAGATCTTGGGGCGCCCCTTGCTGAGCGCTTTGTGCAGGGCATCAAGGCAGAAGATGCCGTCCAGGGTATTGGAAAGCTGCCAGGCGAGCACATAGCGACTATGCCAGTCGATGACAGCGACCAGGTACATGAAGCCCCGCAGCAGCGGCACATAGGTGATGTCTGCGCTCCAGACTTGATTGACATGCGTAATCGGGAAATTGCGCAACAGGTAGGGATAGCACTTGTGCCCTTTGCCCGGAGAACTGCTGCTTCTCCTGGGGTAGATGGCCTGGATGCCCATCAGACGCATCAACCGTCTGACCCGCTTGCCACTGATGGCATAGCCCAGGCGACGCAGATAGACGGTCATCTTGCGCCAACCATAGAAGGGCGTACGCAGAAATTGCTCGTCAATGTCGGCAGACCAACAGCTTTGCGAACAGACGCATCAGCTGCAGGTTCAATGCTGACTCGGGAACCGCCTGGTAGTAGAAGGTGGAGCGGTTAAGCCCGAGAAGTTCTCCTTGCCGCCTTTCACTCAGCGTCGCATGCTGGCTATCGACCATGCACCGTCTCTCCCTCACCGAAGCGGGCAACTTTTTTTTTCAGCCACTGAAGTTCCACTTTGAACCGCCCGATCTGTTCATAAAGCTCTGCTTCCTGCGCCTCCTGCTCCCGTTGCTTGCGTTCGCCACTGCTGGCGATGACCCGGGGCCCTTCTTCCAGCTGTTGCTGTTTCCAGGCCCGTATCAGGTTGGCATAAATCTCGTGCTGACTCGATAACTGGCTAATCGTTTTACTGCCTTCGAGCGCTTCCAGCGCCAACCGAAACTTGAAGGCCGCCGTGTGTCGCCGCAGTTTCCTGACCATTGTGATGCCTCTCCACGGGCAGGGTGAATTGCTCCTTTTTTTACCTTAGCTTGTGGTCCAGTCATTGGGGCCAAGCTCAGTCAGGAGGGTTTTAGCTTCGGAGTGGCTGAGTGCCTTTTGCAGGCAAGAATTTTTCTTGTTATCGTCTTTTTGAAAGTATAGTTTGAGTAGGCCCGAATCGACTTCGGGTTTTGTTTTTCTTGCGAGCCAAGCCCCAGACTGAGATCTACCAAAATATTTGCTTTCACCATCCTGATTCTGATTGCGGTTGTATGGACGATTCGGAATATCTACTTGATATGAAAGGATAGGGATTGTCGGTAAAGCGTTTCTACAATTCATACTCCCACTTGCAGTCTTAAGCCATGTACTGGAGGCGAAATGGAAGCAGTGATTTGTTTGTCCATTTTTGTCGTGGTGTCATCCATTTGGGCATACTACAGGATCAAGAAGAAGAGGCAGCGAAATCAGGACGATCGGGTTGGATGCTTTTTCTTCTTCTTTTAGGCTAACAAGCCTCAACCAGAGGGCCATAGTCGCAACGATATAGCATGCCTGTCGCGGGTAAAAGGAGCGTGACCTGACCGAGCAATACCTCCGTGAAACGATTCTATTGCTGGCTATCCTCCTCGTGTTGTATTGGGATAACGGCCGTACTTGGAAGAAGGTCAAAAGGCGACTGAAACGCAGCAGGCGATTGCGAAACCGCCAAGCCTTGCGAAAACAGGGCATTGACTGCTAAAGACTACTCCTGTTTTCTGTTCTTTTTCCTCATTCTCCAAATTGACCTGTCTTTCGACACCGAGGTGCAGTGGAGGCACGAACTGCGACATGAAATACCAGACTCGATAATGGACGCACCACAAGATTAGCGTGACCATAACGAGGGTCCAGATTGGCTTGAGGTGCTCCGATCCAGAACCATCGCTCTTGGGTTTCTCACTTTGCGCGCAGTATCCATCCAATTGTTTGTCGCCTTTGAGCGTGTTTGAGAAAGAGCAAACCCATAAGACAGGTCCACTTCAATTCTCTAACTTGAGAGGTCCGGTGATGGCCTGTAAGTATGCGGTGCCGTGCATGGCTACGGGCGGCGGGGGCACGATTATCAATATTTCTTCGAGTGACGGGTTGCTGGCGAGGGCGTATCTGAATGTACCTTATTCGGTAGCGAAGGGTGGGCTGGCTACGCTGACGAAGCTGATGGCTGTTCATCACGGGCGGGAGAATATCCGCGTTAATTGCCTGGCGCCGGGGCATGTTCATGCTTCTTTTACGGCTGGGTTTGCGGAGGAGGAACGGGAGCGGCGGCGGAAGATCGGGCCGCTGGGGACGGAGGGGACGGCGTGGGACGTTGCGTATACTGCGCTGCATTTTGCGAGTGATGAGGCGCGGTGGATTTCGGGGATTGTGATGCCGGTTGATGGGGGGTTGTTGGCGGCTACGCCGCTGGCGGTGATGGGGAATTTGGGGGAGTGAGGAGAAGCTCCGGCGAAGGGCGCGACGGTGCGTTCATTCGGCCCAGGCCATCACCTTCAGTTTCCACCGCCAGATAGCTATAAGCCAACACAAAAGCGCGGAGGTAGGAGACAGTGACAAGAGAATTACTTTTCTTTTGGTCCGATACTCAGTATAGAGTCATGACTCGTGGGATCAATAGCTCTTACTTGAGGTTGTTAAGCAAGATACCCAGTTTTCGTAGAGAAGCATTTCTTCTCAATGTCGCACGGTCAATGACTACATGCTTGGCGATTTCCGGTGACATCCTTTCTCTGTATCGTTTGTCTCCAACATTCTTTTGCGACATATTGGGATTGAGGGCGAGCAGGATATCTTCAGAAAACCTCTTAAGATGTTCTTTTGGACCCTTGCCTCCAATCTCAGCTTCGATGATAAGCTGGGTATCGCCTTTCTGGTATTTCTCTACTATTTTCATACAGGTGTTATCATTCAAAACTGTCTTGCGACATTCGCGTCTAAACTTAGGACGATTACCAGTAAAGTAACAGAAAATTCCCAGACAATCAGTCAAGAGCCAAGCCTCGACTTCTTGAACTGCTTGCACCAAGAACACTCTTTCTCCCATCCTTCTATCCTTGCGGACCTGCTCTACTTGGTTGATAAGAGAATTTGATTCACGCTGCCGTTTATGCATCGACATAGGACTATCAGTATCGAAAACGAAGATTACATAATCATCATCTCTCAAATAGTTCTGTACAGCTTTCCTCAGGCTGTCACTAGGGGAGTGACTACGTCCTCGAGGCTTCGGAATCGCAGTCTTGCCTGAAGACTCGATGGAAACACCTTCTAGACTGAGATAAGTCACTAGCTTGTTCGCCAAACTTTCCACTGTTTTTGCGTCATAATCTGACTCCAGTGCCCAGACTCTTACTCTTAGCATCGCGGTTTCTCCATCAAGTCTTGAAGAAGCTCACTCTCAAATATACCGCTACCGATGCCGAAGTCTTCGACCCAGCCGTCAAGGGAAGCTCGGTCACGACGGATTTCATCAAGATTGAAGACCTCTGTCCCGTGGCCAGGTCGGCTGCGTAAGAGCAATATGCCGAGGGATTCAGACAAACTGCTAGTCGGAAAGGCATCAAGCAACTGAGAACTGTGCGTCGTTATGATGACCTGAGATTGTTCGGCAATGCGTTGAAGGACGTCGGCAATATCTTTCAGAGCGCGAGGATGTAGGTTGCGCTCTGGTTCCTCGATTGCGATCAGTGGGTTAACGACACGTTCATTCAGCAAGGTGTAGTATGCTACAAGTCGTAGAGTGCCCTCAGACGCCCCTTGGAGTGGTATAGGATTATCATATCCTTCCAAGAGACATAACTCTTTTTCTCCATCCACACTTTCAAAGCCAATTCTAAGGCTCGTACTGTCTGAGAGAGCTTCACTGACATAGTTGAATCGCTCTCTTTCATTTGCGTGCCAGTAAGATAGAAGCCCGTTCAAAATCGATCCTGTTTTATTGAGCTGGGGAGATTCGTCGGACTCTATCGTCTCATCCATGATGAATCGCCGGAATCTTGAGACGGGCCCTCGCATCATGTCAGGCTGAAAGTCGTAAAATTCCCACCCTCTAATAAACTCCGTCAGCGCGCCAGTAACTGGCTTTTCGCCATAGTCGCCTGCCGAATAAAGAGCAAGTTTCTTCGACCTGTATGTCGTCTCGTTTTCCCCATCTTCATCCCTAACGATGCCTTCACCATTCCTAATTGAGATTACTTCCACATCATTGACTAAGAGATGCTCGGAATCGAAGGGAGCCTCGGAATCGGGCTTTAGAACCAGCTTATAAGTGGTTGGCGTTTCTTCAATGGTAAAGAAGGCTTCGAAAGAAAGGTCGCCTGCTTCTCCCGCCCAGAGTTGCTTCTGAACGTAAGAGCTAGGGGGCAGTTCTTCAGATGAAGTCGTGCTATTGAGAAGGGCCAAGGCATTTAGAACATTTGATTTGCCGCTAGCATTGGGGCCCACCAGGATCGTCAGAGGCTTCAACGGAAGAGCCACTGAACGTAGGCTGCGGAAATTCCTAATACGAATTTCATCTAAGAATGATTTCGATTCAAGCATGACTACCTTTCTCCTTTTCTTCTCGCTCCTATTTCGTTGCCCTTGATCGTCTCTTGAAGCTGATAGATTCCAACATCAGCCACTAAAGAACCAAGAGAGATAGGCACTTGATGACAAGCATGATTCGTACGTCTGATTGTATATGCTCTAACTGACTGTTCCTGCGCCCAGACTCGATGCACTTCTGTTGCCAGCGATTTCGAACACCGCTGCCAAATGCATGTGTTTCTTGCATTCGGGCCACCAGAGCCCTTTAATTCTGAAATGAGAAAGGCGACAATACAGCCATCGCAGTGGACCAACAATCGTATGGGCTCTCGTAAGACTGCATAATCGATGCGCCTTCCCATTAGGGCAGACAACATTTCCGGCGCCCCCTGCAGAAGACATTTGACGCCGCGTACCGAGTGGCCCCCCAAGGTCGCCGACCAATTTATGCCACATCGTTCTGACCCTCCCTAGGCTTGGTAACTTGCTCCATTTAACACCCTAGCTCGTGGTCGAGTTTTTGGGGCCAAGCTCAGTCATTCCCCAGTCTGAAATCTAGATTCTGCGGTAGAACTCAGGGGCAAGTCCCGCCAATGCACTTCGCGGAAGATTTGTAGCTAGAGTGTGTATCTAAGAGCATCTAGCTTGGACTGCAATATATCGCTAGCAGGATCGGCCTGGTTTCTCAGTAGTTGCATGGCGTAATCAATGAGTTGGTAGTGATTAGGTTTGATGTACGGAACTTCCTCGATGGCATGGAATGCGGTTGCTCTGGCTTCCAAGTAGGACAAGTGCGATGGGAGTCTTCTGGCTAGAGTGCGGGCGTCAAGATACAATTGGCGACCCTTTTGAACATTTCCTAGACGATACTGCAGGAGACCCCTAGTGGCGAGTTTTGTAACGTTAGCAACCTCCCGGCGATCCTCACTGACTTTAGAAAGGCTTATCTGAGACAGGAGTTTCTGTGCTTCATCGAACTCATTGAGGTTGATGAGTGCGACTACAAGATTGTTCTGTAACAGATAGTCATCTGGATTGGCGACGCGTCCTGTCTCGGCAAAACGTTTGGCTCGCTGAAAGTCGTTCAACGCCACAATTGATATAAAAGAGCCATCAATGCCAGGGCCTCTTGAGAACGGTTGATCGCGTTGCCACAGTTCGCAATGCCTAGCCGCTAGTTCCCACTCTTTTTTCCAGTAAGAGTCCCGCGCTTTGGCTTCATACACTCTGGGAATCCGCCACAGGTCACTATCAAGGCTTACTGAGCCATCTTGCGCTGACACCCAAACGGCCTGGGCGAGGCTGTTTTCGGTGGGTTTCTCTAGGGATCGTTCAAACAATCTTGTGGCCTTTACTACGGCACCGTTATTCCAATCAATGGTCGCAACTGCAGACGTTAGCTCGCTGCAATGAAATGCCGAGAATTTCTGGTCTGTGATTAATCTTCGAGCGCGATTGATGTATCGTGGACTCTTACCAACATCATTTCCTATGGCGATTTCCGCGGACATTAACCACGGATCATGTCGTGTTGCGTCTGATTGAATGAGGGAGTCATATGCTCTATCAAAATCTTCCGTTTTCAACCAGAAACAGCTTGCGGAGCGCAGGACGAACCGATTGTCCGGGGCAAGTTGCTGGGCGATAACCAGGTGTTCTGATGCTTGGTCATTGAGCCCGAGCGTAGCATACGCATGGGCAAGGTCAACTTGAGTGATCGGATCTTTGGGTTCGTCACGAAGAGTTATTCTGAGCTTCCGAACGCGTTCCTCGGCATCTTCCCTTATGAAATCGAGTGGAGTTGAGGCAGTTCTCATGTTGGATTCGAGCGAGGATTGGTCTAAGAGCTCTCTTACCCACTTGGTTGTCTGGGATTCATTTCGCAACAGGAAGTCAATGGCATCTTGGACTTCGTCTGATCTATCTAAGAATAGGGCAGCACCGACCAAGTCTGCCGCGTGTCCTATGGTCTGGTGTTTGTCCCAGTCAGCTCTAGTTTGAGCAAGTGAGTCTGGTTGAGAAGGAGTCGAACTGGGAGTTGAGGGCTTCCTAGAACTAGGCCCAAGTTCGCCAAGGGCGGCAGTGTCATCGAAAGTTCTCCAACGGGGAATCACGTTGCGACTCTTGGTTATGGTGAACCCGCTCATGCTAGCAACTCCTGACTCTTGCGAATAGAGAGCAGGTGGGAGAACTTATTTCTCTTGTAGAGAAGATCAAATCTAGAAACAAATCGTTGCAAAGTGTATCTGTTGGCGCCCCGGTTCATGGGAAGACCGCGTTTCGAGGGATCGGGGTCACAGAGTTGCTTGACGAGGTCAGGAATGTCTGGCACGGAAGCAGTTCGTGGGTCTGACCTGCCCCCGATGTTTGTACCACTCGTTATGTTAGTCTGGCAAGCACGGGGACAGGATCGTCAGGCAAGAGGGCCTCAGGCGCCGGCGGCCGGTAGCCCAGAGAGCTGTGCGGTCTGATCCGGTTGTAAGTCCGCCTGTAGCGCTCCGTCAGCACACGCACCTCCAGCAACGTATAGAAGACCTCTCTGTCCAGCAGCTCGTCCCTCAACTTCCCGTTGAAACTCTCGATGTAGCCGTTCTCCCACGGCGACCCAGGCTCGATATAGAGCGTCCCGGCTCCCACCCGCCCAAGCCACTCGCGCACAGCCCGGGCCGTAAACTCCGGTCCGTTGTCCGAGCGAATATGGTCGGGCACGCCTCTGAGCACCATCAACTCGGCCAGCGCCTCTATCACATCGGCAGACCGTATGCTGCGAGCAGCCCGGATCGCCAAACACTCTCTGCTGTATTCGTCGATGACGGTCAGCAGCCGCACTCCTGTTCCGTCATTGAGCCTGAGATGCACGAAGTCGTAGGCCCACACATGGTTCTTCCACGCAGGCCGCAAACGCACGCACGAGCCGTCATTGAACCACAGACGCCCTCTCTTGGGCTGCTTCACAGGCACCTTCAGCCCTTCACGTCGCCATATCCTCTCCACACGCTTGTGGTTCACTCGCCAGCCGCGATGCCTCAGAAGGGCGGTGATCCTGCGATAACCGTACCTGCCGAACTGACTGGCCAGCGCCACGATCTCCTCGGTCAGCGCCTTCTCATCCTCCACCGGGCTCGGCTTGTATCGCTGTGTGGAGCGAGGATGACCCAGCACCCTGCAGGCGCGTCGCTCAGAAACCCCCAAGCGCACCTTCACGTGGTCGACACACTCGCGACGACGTGAAGGACTCAGAAGTTTCCCTCAGACGCCTCCCTCAGGATCTGGTTGTCCAGCGTCAGATCCGCCACCGCTCTCTTCAGGCGGCTGTTCTCCAACTCCAGACGCTTCAGACGCCTGGCCTGGTCGATCCTGAGACCCCCGTACTCGCTGCGCCAGCGGTAGAAGGTCTGCTCGGTCACGCCTATCCGGCGGGCGACCTCAGCCACTGTGCTGCCCTCGGCTATCGCCACCTCAGCTTCTCTCAGCTTGTTGATCACCTGCTCCGGCGTATGTCTCTTCTTCGTCATCTTTCCCCCTTTCTACGGCCCATTACTAACATTATAACTGGACCAGTTCTTGGGGGGCAGGTCAGGTCAATTCTGAGGTCTCGGATGATTTGAAAGAAAACTTTGTTTACATATGGGAATACTTCACCATATGAAATCGACCGATTTGAGTGATGAAAAGCTGCATTGAGCTTTGCGAGTCGACCCAACATAAGTTGGGTTAGGGACGTCTGAGTGATTAGGAAGAACATGAGGTTGCCCAACAGATAGAAGTCACAGCCATTTCGGTTGGTCTGCCACTCAGGACGGACTCCGGCGTACAGCAATTCAGGAGGTGCATACCTCATGTCGCCCACACAGGACAAGGAGGAAAAAGGCGAAGTCTCGCCGTTCTGGATTGACCTGCCTAGGTCTGCTAGTTTTGCCCCCCTTTGGCAATACATGAGAACGTTTGAAGGTTTTATGTCCAAATGATTGATTTCGCCCAAATGAAGTTGCTGCAATGCCACTGTGACTTGATGCATCAGTAGTAGGAAGTGGCCGATATTGTCGTCGTCCTGGCTTTGCACATGTGCCCTAATGTCGTTACTTGCCAGTTCAAATATCAGAAAAAAAACCGCGCTAAAGGGTTCATTGGGGTTAACATGTGCTTCTCCGTAGTCCAACAATCTGACGACACGGCTCATCCCCGTACACCGCTGAAGCAATCCTAACTCGTGTCGGAAGTTCTGAATCGTGTCAAATAATCTGTCCATCACGGTATGACCCGCAAAGGAGCTTGTGTAGTCCATAGCTTTAAGGAATGCTCTTTCTCCCTCTCGAGAAGTTACAATGTATGGAACTGAGAATGTTCCTCCCGTCGAATCCTCGCGTGGCTTCATTTTGTATTCGACTCTCCACCCATTTTCCAGGTCCATACCGGCGAGTTGGTCAGCGGGTCTTGGTCCACGGTAAGGCCAGCGACTCTCCCCGTTTCTTTCCATCGTCACGATGTTTTGGCTCCAATGAATGGCACAATAGGCATGGCCAGAGGACACATTTTGGATTGATAGACACTCAATTGGCTGGGCTACACAACAAGAGGTGTCACCCTTCCGACGGTGCTCCCCCTTTAAGAGGCAGAAACGACAGAAGAGAACGCCACCCGAATTCACTCCCGTGGGAAGTTTGGTGGCTCTTGCATGTAGCTTGAGAGCAGTATTCCAGTCCCGATTGTCCTAGGAAACAGGACAGTCTAGGAGGGGAAGGCATGGCGAAGGCAACTGTGGAGTTACAATCCACGCATCCGCAGGTAAATCAGCTTGGCGACCTGAAGCATAAGACCCGCCAGATCTCACCGAACACGTTTAACGAGCCTCGAACTTGCGCTACTGACAAATCAAATTGCAATCTTTTCAATCGACCCTATTCCCGTAAACGTCAATGGGCCTGGGAAAGGCCATCTGATGTCAGAGGGTTGATTTTTCTTGCGTTTCCTCGGACTCCAACAAACAGGAATCGCACCGGCTGAGTACTCAGTCCGACTTTGAAACTGAATACGTCTAAACACTTAGGGCGCCTAGCGGGGCTCGAACCCGCAACCTTCTGATCCACAATCAGACGCTCTGCCTTTGAGCTATAGGCGCCATATTTGGTTGACTTACTGCAATACCAACTGCAGTACTGCATCCCGACGGCGTTCAGGTCGGGGCGGGGCGGTCCCGCACCGGGGAAGGCTGGGGGACAGGGATTCGAACCCCGATTGACGGTTCCAAAGACCGTAGTCCTGCCATTAGACGATCCCCCATCGCCAGCCGGATCGGGACCTGAGAATCTATTTCCTAGCCGAACGACGGTCGTTTTCGGACGGATCGCGGCGCTGCGAGAGACGGGCCAGGATATTGGAATTCTCTTAGGTGCCGAGGCCCAGACTTGAACTGGGGACACATGGATTTTCAGTCCATTGCTCTACCAACTGAGCTACCTCGGCAAAAGGACCGACGCGTAAGGCGACTGAGCCGCAGCATTGTGAACTCCAGCCGACAACGGCTCCACCCCCTTAAGGGCCGGTCCTTTCAGAGCGGGCGATGAGATTCGAACTCACGACCTTCTCCTTGGCAAGGAGACGTTCTACCACTGAACTACGCCCGCAGGTTAGATGTTAAGGCATACAACTGAAACGTTACTTGTGAATCCGGCAGGACATCAAGTGGACCCGGTCGGATTCGAACCGACGATCTCCTGCTTGCAAAGCAGGCGCCTTCCCGCTTGGCCACGGGCCCGGATGCTGAATTCCAGTGCCGACGAGAGGACTCGAACCTCCACACCCTTGCGGGCAATAGATCCTAAGTCTATCGCGTCTGCCAATTCCGCCACGTCGGCTTCCATGCCGGCAAGCTTTTCGGCGCCGATTGAGCAGAGCAGCCTCGCAAGCCATCTGAGATTTTCGAAGGACGCTTCGGATGTGAAGCTGTCCTGCGGAAGGCGGGTGTACCCCCGATTCTGTCATCAGAGCGCCCCGGAGGGCTGGCTCTGACCGTCATCATCTGTCTCGGACTGTCAAAGCCCGGCGGATTGTGACTTGCCGGGTGTTATCCGGCTTTGTCCGCACCGCTGCGACGAGATCTTACACCATCTTCGCAGACAGTGCAAAACCCACTCGCCTTGCTCTCAGTTGCACGCTCGCCCAGCCAGTTTCGTTGCCGAAACCGCTGGTGGGCTCTTACCCCACCGTTTCACCCCTAACCGTCCGGTTGCCCGAGCGGCGGGTCTGCTTTCTGTTGCGGTTGTAGTCACATGGCCGTTACCGGACATGCGCCCCCACTTACGGTTTCGTGGGGCAACATCCCTGCGACGCTGCGTTGCAGGCATCGCGGGCGAGAGTCGGGAAGTTCCTCTGCCGGCGTGTAGCCGACAGCGATGACTGCACCTACCTCCGAATTGTTAATCTGCAGATGTCTGTGCTACTGGCCGATTCTGCACGGTCCTGGCCGGATTCACAGCGACCAATGATAGCATGGCACCGGGCAGATGGCAAATTTCACATGGTGAAACCAGTCTTCAGAATCCTGCCGAACCTGCAGTGTCTGAGGGCCTTGCGCCTGACTTGCGGGGATGGAGTACTTGGGCTCGTTGAAGATTGCCTTTTTTGAGATATGCCAGAGCAAAACACCTTTTTTGTCCACGGAGGGCCACTAAGGGCCACGGAGAACACTTTTTTGTCCACGAAGGGCCACTAAGGGCCACGAAGAACACCTTTTTGTCCACGGAGGGCCACAGAGGACCACGGAGAACATCTTTTTGTCCACGAAGGGCCACTAAGGGCCACGGAGAACATCTTTTTGTCCACGAAGGGCCACAGAGGACCACGGAGAACATCTTTTTGTCCACGAAGGGCCACTAAGGGCCACGGAGAACATCTTTTTGTCCACGAAGGGCCACTAAGGGGCATGAAGAACACCTTTTTGTCCACGGAGGGCCACAGAGGACCACGGAGAACATCTTTTTGTCCACGAAGGGCCACTAAGGGGCACGAAGAACACCTTTTTGTCCACGGAGGGCCACAGAGGACCACGGAGAACACCTTTTGTCCACGAAGGGCCAGGGAGGGCCGCGGAGAACACCGGGGGGCTATCAAGCTTTTTTTCGCAACTGTGCAGTTCTTCAGGGATCAGCCGCACTTTGCTACCGCGGATCGCTATACGGTCAAACGTCAACGAATCCTAATCAGACGTCAACAAGTCCTGACGAAGCGGTGCGGAGCGATGGGGGTTATTCGGATTGGCTGGCGGGGGAATTGACGTCGAGCTCTGGCTGGCGGGGGCCTTCGACCCAGACTTCGCCGTCGCGCCAGTTCTCCTGTTTCCAGATGGGCACGATCTCTTTGAGGCGCTCGATGGCGTAGCGGCAGGCATCGAAGCAGCCGTCGTCGCGATGGGGGGTGGCGACGGCGATGAGTACGGTGGGCTCTTCGATTTCGCAGCGGCCGATGCGGTGGAGGATGCTGACGCCCTTGACGAGGGGCCAGCGCTCCTGGATCTCGGCGCCGATGCGGGCCATCATCTTTTCGGCCATGGGCTCGTAGGCCTCGTAGACAAGGAAGTCGGTCTCGCGGGCGCCTTCGTCGGTGGCGGTGGCGCCGCGTACGGTGCCGGCGAAGGTGACGACGCCGCCGCAGTCGAAGCGGCTGACGCGACGCAGGATGTCATCCTGGGAGAGGGGTTTTTCGGTCAGTTCGAAGAGTTTGGCGGACATGAGATTGACTCAACTTAGCTGTGCGGTGGGAAGAACCCGCCGGATACGGGAGGCAGGAGGGCGACTTCATCGCCGTCGTGGAGGACGGTATCGCGCTGGGCGAACTCCTCGTTTACGGCGACGTAGAAGGTGCGATGGAGGAGACCGGGCACGCGGCGGTCGAGCAGGTCACCTACTGTGGCTGATTGGGGGAGGGAGACGGTGTCATTCTTGAAGCCGGCCGCCTGGCGGAGGCCTGCGAAGAGGACAAGGCGTACATTCACCTGGCGGCGTCTCCCTGGGTCGAGGCGGGGCCGGACCGCTGCCAGTCGCCTGACTTGCCGCCGCGTTTCTGCAGAAGCTGGACATTGCCGATGGTCATCGTTTTTTCGAGGGCCTTGGCCATGTCGTAGATGGTGAGCGCGGCCACGCTGACGGCGGTGAGGGCCTCCATTTCAACACCGGTGCGGCCCTTGCAACGTACCGCGGCGGTGATTGTGACGCGACTTTGGGGTTCGTCGATTTCGAAATCGATGGCGATCTTTGTCAGGGGAAGGGGGTGGCAGAGGGGGATGAGGTCAGGCGTACGCTTGGCGGCCATGATGCCGGCGATGCGGGCGGAGGCGAGGACGTCGCCCTTGGGGACGTTGCCGTCGCGAATCGCGGCCAGGGTTGACGGGGCCATGTAGACGCTGCCTTCGGCCACGGCCTGGCGGGAGGTCGTTTCCTTGTGGCCAACATCGACCATCGATGCACGGCCGTCTTTGTCGAGGTGGGTCAGCTCTGACATGGTATTGAAGGAAAGTCCGTTACAGATCCCCTATCAGGAGGGCGTCTACCGACTCCCCTGCGGCCATTGTGCCCTCTCTTTGGGGCAGGGCGAGGAGTGCATTGGCCGTGCGCATGCTGAGGAGGCGGCTGCTGGCCTGGATTCCGGTGCTGGCGGCGAGGAAGCAGGCTTGATCCGCGTCCCAGGTGAGGGTGGCGCGGTGATATTCAGGGCGGTAGGCGTCAAGGGGCAGGGGCTGCGCGAGCCGGGCTTTGACCTGGCGAAGGCGGGGATCCTGCCAGCCTGCCATTTTGCGCAGGGCGGGTACGACAAAGAGGTAGAAGGTTACCAGGCTACTGACGGGATTGCCGGGCAGGCCGAAGACGAGGCGGCGGCCTTGTGCCACGTCGGCGGTGGCGAAGGTGACCGGTTTGCCGGGTTTCATGCGGACGCGGCCGTAGTGGACGGTGCCGGCGTGTTCGAGGAGAGGCTTGACCAGGTCCAGATCGCCCATGGATACGCCGCCGGATGTGAGCAGGATATCGGCCTGATCGAGGCCCTGCTGGACGCGGGACTCGAGCGCTTCCTGGGTGTCGCCGGAGATGCCGAGGTCTACGGGTTCGCCGCCGACGGCGCGGATGGCGGCCAGGAGCATGGCGCGGTTGCTGTCGCGGATCTGGCCGGGGCCGAGGGGCTCACCGGGCTCGACCAGCTCGTCGCCGGTGGAGAGGACGGCCACCTTGGGACGGGGGAAGACGGGAACGTCGACGATGCCGGCCGTGGCGAGCAGCCCGACCTCGGCAGGGTCGAGACGTTCTCCGGCGGCCAGTACGGTCTGACCGGCCTGTACGTCGATGCCGACGGGGCGCACGTCGTCGCCGGATTGAACCTGCTGGTTGATGCGAATCAGGGGGGCATTTCCGTTGGCTTGCAGCCGTTCGGTTTCCTCGATCATTACGACGGCGTCGGCCCCTGCGGGCAAGGGCGCGCCGGTTGTAATGTAGGCGACGGTGCCGGGTTCGACGGTGAAGTCGGCCATGGCGCCGGCGCTGACCTCACCGATGAGAGGATAGCTGCCGGGGCCGTCGGCGGAGACTACGGCGTACCCGTCTTTGGTTGAGGCGGGGAAGGGCGGCAGAGGTTCCTGGGCAGCGATGTCGGCGGCCAGGATGGCGCCTCTTACCTGCGAGAGCGGACGGCGAACCGGGGCGGGGGTATGCGCCTGGGCCAGTGTTACCTCGAGGGCATCTTCGACCGAAAGCATTGAATAGGGTGATCTTGTGGTCATCTGTGTTGGCGTCCTTCTCTGGCGTGCGTTCTCCTAGAGCTGGCAGATCAGCTCGACTTCGTTTCCGTCGGGGTCGTCTATGTATATGGTGCGGCTGGCGAGCACGGGATGGGTTCCGCCGCGCGGTTCGTAGCCGGCTGTGCGGAGGGCCTGTTCCTGTGCGTCGAAAAGGTCGGCGGGCAGCTCGAATGCGAGATGGTGGAGCTGGTGGCCGGGGGGCCGGCTCGCGATCTCGGGCGGCATGGGAACGATTACGATCATCTGGGGGATACCGGCTGCGCCTTCGCCTGCTTTGAGGAAGACGTTGGGGAGCTCGGGCGGTGAGATTACTTCAAGGCCGAGCAAGTCTTTGTAAAATGCGACGGCTTTGGGCTTGTCCCTGGTCCAGAGGACGATTTCGGCGATTCCGGAGATCATTGACATTCTATTTTCTCTCGCATGGCTGGACTGTGTGCCTGTGGCTCTTTGCCGGACTGGCGGGAGTTTGCGCCCGTCGTGTAAGCGTTCTGATTGCCAGGTGGGGAATCACTGGCCGGTGTCTGTGCTCGTCCGGGTGCAGTATACCGAAATCCGGGGCATTGTACCAGTATTGAGGAATCTGGGGACTGGGGGGTAGTTTCTAGTTATGGAGGCGATAATTTCCGGCAGAGGGCACCCACGAGGGGTGCCCCTACGGGTTGGTGGAAGGGCGACCGCAAGGGGGTGACAATACGGGTTGGCGGAAGAGCGACCACGAGGGGTGACATTTAGTTTGGGCGGCAAAGGGCACCCACAAGGGGTGCCCCTACGGGTTGGCGAGCTTGTCCGGCCAAGAGCAGATTTCTTTGCGCTGAAGACTTTGTTCGGACTGGGAGGGGAATCAGAGCTGCAACTTTGGGACTGCCTGAGCAGGACATATGGTGATCGGGTGGGCAACTGTTACAATGGGGCCGAACTGGATTTGGCAGCCCCGTTTACTGTGGTCAGGCTGCGCGTGGAGCATACTGAGTCAGAGTGGAGAGAGAATCGTGCAAGAGTGGATTCGAAGAGAGGCTGACGAGCTACTTCCTAAACTGGTGGAATGGCGGCGGGACTTTCACCGGCATCCGGAGCTGGGATTTGAGGAGGTACGGACGGCGGGGGTGGTGGCGGCGCATCTGCAGGAACTCGGGCTTGAGGTGAGCACCGGCGTTGGCAAAACGGGCGTTATCGCGATGGTGGAGCCGGACGGTCTGCCGGAAGACAGCGAGACGGTCCTGTTGCGCTTTGATATGGACGCGCTGCCGATCCTCGAGGAGACGGGGCTGCCGTTTACTTCGGAAAACCCGGGGGTGATGCACGCCTGCGGGCATGACGGACACACCGCGATTGGGATGGGCGTGGCGCAGCTGCTGACGCGTCATCGCAGCGAATTGCCGGGACGGGTGAAGCTGGTGTTTCAGCCGGCGGAGGAAGGTCTGGGCGGGGCGATGGCGATGATCGAGGACGGCGCGCTGGATACGCCGACTCCGGCGGCGGCTTACGGGCTGCATCTGTGGAGCCGGCTTCCGTATAACCAGGTCGTGGTTCAACCGGGACACCTCTGGGCGGCGGCGGATATGTTTACGCTTACGATCCACGGCAAAGGCGGCCATGGCGCTACGCCGCACGACACGATCGACGCGACGCTGGTTGCCAGTCAACTGGTGGTGGCGCTGCAGAGCATTGTGGCGCGCAACGCCAATCCGTCGGATACGGCGGTGGTTACGGTGGGCGCGCTCAACAGCGGAAACAAGGGCAACGTGATCTCCGAGAAGGCTGTGCTGGAGGGAACGATTCGCAGCTTCGACTCTGGGGTCAGAGAACTGCTGCTCAGGCGTATCGACGAGATCTCAAGTGGGATCTGCCAGGCTTTTGGCGCCAGTTTCGAGTTCAGCATGGAGAGCTGCGTTCCTGCGACCACGAATTCGGAGGCCGGCGCGCAGATGATGGAAGGCGTTGCGACCGGTGTGGTCGGCGAGGAGAATGTGACGCAGATTCCACCGATGATGGTGGGCGAGGACATGGCGGAGTTTCTGAACCGGGCGCCGGGGTGCTTTGTTCTGGTGGGCGCGGCCAACCCGGAGGAAGGGTTTTACAGCCCTCACCACAGCCCTACGTTTGATTTTGAGGAGAGCGTTATGCCGACTGGTGTGGCGCTGCTGGCTGAGGCTGCGTTTTCTCAGCTTGCAAAGGGGTGAACTTCAGTGGTTAGTGGTCAGTGGTCAGTGAACAGTAGTCAGTGGTCAGTGGGTTGAATCTGCAAGTTGGGGGAGAAGGCACCGTTGGCTAAACGCACAGTCAGGGAAGAATGAACCGGGTGGCTAGCGATGGGGGGCGTTGCGGGGGGAGTCCCCCCGCACAAGGGAGGGCCGAAGGCCCGACCGAGTAACTGCAGTGGTCAGTGATCAGTGGTCAGTGGGTTGAATCTGCAAGATGGGGGAGAAGGCACCGTTGGCTAGACGCACAGTCAGGGAAGAATGAACCGGGTGGCTAGCGATGGGGGGCGTTGCGGGGGGAGTCCCCCCGCACAAGGGAGGGCCGAAGGCCCGACCGCACAAACGGCAGTGGTCAGTGGTTAGGGGTCAGTGGTCAGATACTGCGGCCATTTACGTTGGACAGGAGTGACGGGAGGAGCGGTAGCGTCGGTCGCTTCAATCAGGGCTGCGGCGTGGCGATTGCTTAGTCGCGATAGTTGATCTTTTTTTGGGGATCTGTTAGGATTAAACTGTTTGATAGTATTGATGCAATTAATCCGATTATTTGGGCGTTCTTGTAAGTGCGGCTGGGGCGAACATGATTAAGCAACTGCACAGCGACTCGGAGCTTCTGGACTATATTGTGAACAACGGGTTCGTGCCCGGCGCAAGGCTGCCCTCGCTGAACGACCTCAGCACTGAACTGGGGGTCAGTATCGGCAAATTGCGAGAGCAGTTGGAGGCGGCGCGTGTTCTCGGGCTGGTTGCAGCGCGTCCGCGGCGGGGTATCGAGTGCAACAGCTACAGCTTCACGCCGGCGGCGCGGGCAAGTCTGATGTTTGGACTGGCAACAAATGAGAGGCTCTTCCGGGAGTTCAGTGAGCTGCGCAACGGGATTGAGAGCGCGTTCTGGCGGCCGGCGGTGCTGGCATTGACCGACGGGGACAAGCAGGATCTCAAGCAGTACGTTTCGCTGGCGTGGCACAAGCTGCAGCAGAGCCGGATTCAGATTCCTCACCAGGAGCACCGGGCCTTTCACATGACGATCTTCCGGAGGCTTGACAACCTGTTTGCCACCGGACTGCTGGAGGCCTATTGGGACGCCTATGAGGCCGTTGAACTCAATCTGTACCTGGATTACGACTATCTGACAGAGGTCTGGGGCTATCACGAAGGCATTGCAGAGGCCATCGAGCGAGGCGAAGTTGATCACGCCCTGGCTTTACATGAAGAACACCTGCTGTTGCTGCGCACACGGAACGTCCCACGCAGCGAAGTGCGCCAGGCAACGAACAAGGAAGTGATAGAGAACGCAAGGAGTCAAGCATGAGTGTCGCAGTAAGGGAGGCGCCCGCAGTACAACCTGACTCGCCCGCGGCCGTCAATGACTTTGCCATCAATGTGGCGACAGCGAACGGTTCGGGCAGCCAGACGAGCAACGGTGTCTTGCTCCGTGCCCTTTTCAAGATGGGGATCCCGATCAACGGCAAGAACCTGTTTCCGAGCAATATTCAGGGATTGCCGACCTGGTACATCATTCGCCTGAGCAAAGACGGATTTCTGGCGCGCAGGGAGATGACGGACATTCAGGTCTGTATGAACGGCCGGACGGTGGCGGAGGATATGGAGAGGGCGGTGCCGGGCGGCATCGTAATCTACGACGATTCGCTGCCGGTTGCCAACAGGCGCAAGGATGTTACGTACTACGGGATGCCGGTGAAGGAGCTGGTCAAGGAAGCGAAGCTGCCGCATGCGCTGCGGGACTATGTTGCCAACATGGTCTATGTGGGTGTGCTGGCGGAGTTATTGGGCATTGAGTCAACTGAGATTGAGGCGGCGCTGCTGCACCATTTCGAGGGCAAGGAGAAGGCGGTCGGGCTCAACATGGAGATGGTCAATCGTGCGATTGATTGGGCCACCGAACACGTCGGGCAGCATGAGGGCTACCGGGTCGAGAGGATGACCGGTTTCAACGAGGGCAAGATCCTGGTGGACGGCAATACGGCCGGGGCACTGGGGGCACTTGCGGGCGGCCTGTCGCTGGCATCGTGGTACCCGATCACGCCGTCGTCGAGCATGGCCGAGTCGGTAGAAAAGTACGCGCCGGCGTTGCGCACCGACCCGGAGACGGGCAAGGCGACGGTTGCAGTCATTCAGGCGGAAGACGAGCTGGCGGCGATCGGTATGGTTGTGGGCGCGGGCTGGACGGGCGCCAGGGCGATGACCTGCACGAGCGGGCCCGGGATCAGCCTGATGTCCGAGTTTGCGGGGCTGGCCTACTTCGCGGAGGTTCCGGCGGTAATCTGGGACATTCAGAGGATGGGGCCGAGCACGGGACTGCCGACGCGCACGTCGCAGGGAGATATTCTTGCGGCCTATTATCTGGGGCACGGGGACACGAGACACGTGGTGCTTTTCCCCGCCAATCCGTCCGAGTGCTTCGACTTTGGCCGCATTGCCTTTGACTTGGCGGAAGAGCTGCAGACACTTGTGTTTGTGTTGAGCGACCTTGATCTGGGCATGAATTCGCATATATCGGAACCGTTTACGTACTCGGACGCTCCCTTCAAGCGGGGCAAGGTACTCAGCGCCGAGGATTTGGAGGAGCGGCAGGGTTCGTGGGGGCGGTACATGGATGTTGACGGCGACGGCGTTGCCTACCGGACGCTGCCGGGCACCAGACACAACATGGCCGCATACTTCACGCGCGGTACGGGTCATAATGAGTACGGCTACTACAGTGAGCGGCCCGACGACTGGGAACAGAACCTGGCGCGGTTGAAGAGAAAGTTTGAGACTGCCAGACAGTTGGCGCCCAAACCGGTCGTGGAGGAGGTTGAAGGAGCTCAGGTAGGAATCATCAGTTTGGGCAGCAATCATGACGGCGTCGAAGAGGCGCGGGCGCGTCTTGACGCCACGGGTTTGTCGACGAATTACCTGCGTCTGAGGGCATTGCCGATTGACGAGAGCGTTCGCACTTTCATCGACCAGAATGCGACAGTCTTTGTGGTTGAGGCGAACAGTGACGGCCAGCTGCACTCGATCTTGACTACTGAGGAACCGGCCCAGGCACTGAAGCTGGTATCGATGGCGAAGTGTGACGGTCTTCCCCTCAGCGCTCGCTATATTGTCGAGCAGATTCAACAGGCATTTGAGGAGGAGCTGATATGAGTACCAGGACCAGGACACAAGGCACGGCGAAGCGCGCCGCACGTCCCGCAAAGACGAATCGCATCGGCCTGGAAAAGACCTCCTATCGTGGACGACCTTCGACGCTGTGCAAGGGCTGCGGGCACGACAGCATCAGCCAGCGCATCGTCAACGCGGCCTGGGAGATGGGCCTGGACCAGACGCAGGTCGTGAAGCTGAGTGGGATCGGGTGCAGCAGCAAAACGCCGGCGTACTATCTGGGGTGGAGCCATGGCTTCAACAGCCTGCACGGCCGCATGCCGTCGGTGGCGACCGGGGCGATCATTGCCAACTCCTCGTTGGAGGTGATCGGGGTCAGCGGAGACGGCGACACTGCCTCGATTGGCATCGGCCAGTTCAAGCACGCGGTACGGCGCAACCTGCCATTGATTTACATTGTCGAGAACAACGGCGTTTACGGGCTTACCAAAGGCCAGTTCAGCGCGACAGCGGACGAGGGACAGTTTCTCAAGTATCAAGGCGTAAACGATCTGCCGCCGTTGGATATTTGCATGGAGGCTTTGACTGCCAATGCGACGTTTGTGGCGCGCAGCTTTGCCGGTGATCCGAAGCAGCTGGAGGCGTTACTGAAAGCCGCCATCAACCACCGCGGCATCGCTGTCCTGGATATAGTCAGCCCTTGCGTAACCTTTAACAACCACGATACATCGACAAAGAGTTACGGGTTCGGACGGGCGAATGAGATCCGGTTACACGATCTGAATTTTGTGCCTGAGTTCGAAGAGATTGAAATCGAGGACTACGAGGACGAGTTAGAGGTTGAACTGCATGACGGCGGCAGCATTGTTCTCAAGAAGATCGATCCGGACCATGATCCGACGGACCGAACCGCGGCTTACAATGTGATCCAACAGTCGCTAGACGAGCAGAAGTTGATCACCGGGTTGCTGTACATCAACGAAGGGGAACCCACTCTCACCGAGCTTCTGGACCTGACAGAGACGCCACTTACGCATTTACCTGACCAAAAACTTCGTCCTACCAGGGAGGCCCTGGAAGGTGTGATGGCGACTTTGGCTTAGGGAGGATGTAGGCGTACGAGGTTGTGCAGGACAAATCGAATACAACGAGTTGTTACGGTCAGCCGGTTGCGATGTCTTTGGCAGCTGGGCTGGCCGTCTCTGTTTTTGGCGTGCTGGGTGGCGTTCGACCTTGGGACGAGGCCAGCGCTTCTGCATAGTGGCCGTGGAGTTCCGGAGGCATCATGCGCGCGACCTCCAGCATCACTTGGGTCGTATGCTCCTGCACGTCTTCAATCGATCCCTGTGGAAAATGCATCGGCTGTCCGAATTGAACGGAAAGTTTGGTACGTTTGAACGGGTTGTACCAATTTCTGTGCAGATGCGGGATCCCCAGGACTGCTACTGGCAACACAGGCACTCCGGCGTCGATGGCGATGCGCACGGCGCCGCTCTTTCCTCGGCGCAAGGGTCTGCCGCGGTTGCGCGTTCCTTCCGGAAACATACCGACTATACGCCCTTGCTTCAAGAGATCGACGCTGTTCTCGATTGCAGCCGCGTCGCGGGCGCCCCTATTTATTGGAAATGCCCCTATCCGGTACAAGAAGTAGGTGACCACCGGATGGATGTTGAAGAGCTCCCTTTTTGCCATATAGAAGACCTGGCGCGGGGAACAGAGGCCCAGTACAAAGCTATCCAAGCCGCCGGGATGGTTGCAGGCCAGCACTACGCCGCCCTTTAGGGGTACGTGTTCCACGCCTTCCACCTTCAGAGAGCAGAATAGGGGGCGCAGAGCAGAAAGCACTACGTGACAGAATTTCCATGATCCGGTGGCTTCGGAAGGTGTCCTCATTTCTTGCTCTAATTCAGTCTTCTGATTTCATCCCGAATCTGCCGTAGCACGAACAGCACGCGCTGATCTTCCTTGGTGGGCCCTTGCTCGGCCTCCGGCATCCAGCCTTCGAAAGCTACACCGCTGAAAACCAACTCGGTCTCGCCGGTGAATAGATGCAGGCGGTTGCGGAGGAGGAAATAGCGGCGCAGGTCGCTTTCAGCGGAGAGCATGTTCTCCAAGCTGTAGTGGATCATTCCCCGGTCTCGCCATAGGTTTGCCTCTTCCGGCTCCACGATCACCATGTAGTTCAATACTGCCAGAGCATCGTCGAGACGGTGTTGGGAGATGTAGACTGCGCGCAGGTTGTTCAGGATCCGCAGAATCCAGGCGCAGGTGTCTGTCCGGTATTGCTCGAGGGAGACTGAAATACGGATGGGTTGCTGGAAGATCTGGGTGAGGTAGTAGGAGAGCTCCTCGCTGGATACAACTTTGCCGTGGAACGGATCGAGGATCCAGACGCCGTTCATGTCGCTGTATTCCAACATGAAGTGGCCGGGCAAACCCAATCCCTGCAAGTTCATTCCGATGCGGCGTCCGACTGCGGTATAGAGGAGGCTCAACGTGATGGGGAGGCCCAGTCGGGTGTCGAGGACTCGGTGGAGGAAGCTGTTGGCCGGCTCGTAGTAGTTCTCGACGTTGCCGAAGAAGTCGAATTTATCATGTAGAACGGCGATGAGGGCCTCGGCGCGGGCGCGACCAAGCGCGCCGACAGGCATGCTCTGTTCGACCTGGTCAGCGAGCTCATCCAGCCGTCTGACATAGCTATCGACATCGAGCCCCGGATCGGTGAGTTTGCCGATCAAAAGGGCCAGTTTCTCGGGACGGTCGCTTTCCGTCCGCAACGCAGTTGAGAATTCTGTCGGAAGGTCCACCGGCGCTCCTTTCCCGTCCAGAGATTGCCATGCAGCAGGGCAACCTCATTCCAATGCATTCGCATACGGCCATCGGAAAGACGCGGTCAAGGTACCAAAAACCGGCAGTTCTGGCAAGTAATCCAACACTCCTGCCGACATAACGCAGGATGTGCGAATAGGATAAACGCTGTCGGGGAAGTCGACTTGAGGGGGCCCAGGACGGCGGATTGGAGCAGAGGTCAGCCGACTTCGTGACGGTTGTAAGCGATCAGGTGACGACCGCCAGAATGAGAGAGTTCAGCACAGCCAGTGCGATCGGTCCGATAAGCGCGCTGAAACAGCCGCGACGGAGTTCAAAGCCGCTTACCAGGCTTGAAGCCAGCCAGAATACAGCGGCGTTGATGAAGACGCTGAACAGGCCGAAGGTGAGGATAAGCAGGGGAAAGGAGAGGAAACTTAGGATGGGGCGCAGAATTGCATTCAGCAGTCCGAGCACGACGGCAACGACCAGCGCGGTTTTGACGTCCTCGATTTCGATGCCGAAGATCCCAACACGGGAGATGACCAGGAGACTGAGGGAGGTGACTATCCAGATTGTCAGGAGTGCCATTGTCGGGCTCCAAAAGTGAAGGACGTGCGCCGTCGATTATCTCTACGGTTGGGAGGGTTGGAAGTTTCTTATTTGAAGAAACGAGTCCGCAGTACAGCCGTGAGGGTGACTGGGGAGGACTTGGCTGAGAGATCGAGGCTTTATCGGATGAAGAAGGGCGCTGGTTCAGTGTGGTGGCTCAGTTTTCGGCACAGATTTTCTTTATGTTGAAATTTAGAGCGCCGGTCTGTATTCTCGCTGGTGTTTCTCGAGAGTTGCGCGTGTTCACGAAGAGATTGAGCGCTTGGCGATCAGTTCTCCGCCGTCGACACGCAGGACTTCGCCGGTGGTGTAGTTGGACTCAATCAGGAATCTGACAGCGTGGGCGACGTCTTCGGCCTTTCCCCAGCGCTTCAGTAGTGTCCTATCGCTGCTGAGACGTATCCGGTCTTGGTTGTAGTGGGGTGGAGGCAGAACGGGGCCCGGGGCCACGGCGTTCACGCGCACGGAGGGCGCCAGTTCCAGCGCCATTTGTCGGGTCAGGGCGAGTAGGGCCGATTTGGCGACTGCGTGGGCTGTGAAGTTCGGCCAGGCGTGCCAGGCTGACAGGTCTACGATATTGACGATTGCCGCTTCCGGTTGCTCCAGAAGGAGGGGGGCAAGTTCGTTGCTGACGTAGAAGCTGCCGTGAACCGACACGTCGATGGTTCGGCGCCAGTCGTCGTAGCTTTCGGTGGGAAAAGGGTGCGTGGTGAACCAATCGGCTGAGTTGACAAGTATGTTGAGCCGGCCGAACCGGGTGCGCAGGTCCTGGGCCATTTGCCGGACAGCGTTCAGATCGGCGATATCACACTGTACTGTTCTGGCTTTGACGCCGAGGGACTCTGCCTCTTTGGCGGTATCTTCGGCTGCTCCGGCGGAACTATTGTAGAGAATGACGACATCGGCGCCGGCGCGTGCAAGTTCCAGAGTGATTGCTTTGCCGACGCGGTGGGCGCCGCCTGTTACCAATGCCACACCGCCTCGAATGTCCATCTGGTCTTTAATGCTCCCATAGTAGGTATGGCAATCGAGACGACAGTGTCGGAGATCTGCCTGGCGATAGCGTGAGAGTAAGCTTTTTGCCTATACGATAGGTGGGGGCCAATCAAAAAGCGACGGAATCTGTATTTTCCGCCGCCCCTTTTTGGATTGAATCGCGAAGTCAATCTACTCGCGCATTGTATTCAACGTGCGCTGAATGATTTCGGCCTGTTCGGAGCGTGCGCGGTGCTGACGGCGTCTTCGGCGCCTAGACGATTTGGTGGGCAGGACAACTTCTTCGCCGCCGGCCTCCATGGCGCGCTTAAAGGCCAGCTCCATCGGCGAGAGGACTTCAACATTCTCAAACTTGTCCACTACCTGGCCTTCTGAATCTTCTCCCAGGGCGGCTTCCGCGTCTGCAGATTCCGCACCTTCTTCTTCCGGCTCTTCCCGCAGGCCCTTGATGCTGACATCGATATGACGACGACGCCGATTGAGAGTGATAATGCGAACTTCCAGCCTCTCATCGATTTCCACGACATCTTCGGGCTTTTCGACGTAGTTATTCCCCATCTCACGCACGTGGAGCAGGGCGTCGGTGCCCACCCCGATATCGATGAAGGCACCATATGGAACCATTCTGGTCACAACGCCTTCGACAAGCTCGCCCTCTTGCAGGTCACGGATTGTCCTGGTGTCAGGCGAAATCATGGTCAAGCTGATGCGGTTTCGTTCACGGTTCAGACGCTTGATCCATACGGTGACGTTCTGGCCTTCTTCCACAATGTCCTTGACGTTGGTCACGCGTCCAACCGTCAGTTCGGATATGTGAACCAGACCATCGCGGCCGGCGCCGATGTCGACAAAGGCGCCAAAGTCAGTAACTTGTTTGACTTTGCCTGTTATTACCTGGCCGACGCTCAGGCGAACGACTTTTTTGGCGGAGTCGTCCTCGCTTGCCGGCGCGGTTTCTATCTGTGTCTCGTCGGTACGGGTTTCTTCGGTCATCTTCCGCTCCTCATTTACGGCGGTGCTGTCCCTGCGCAACACCGTTACGCAGTATAGCTTTTCTTGACTCTCAGGACAAAAATACAGAGGTCTGAATTCGCACTTAATTTTTCTTCAGACATTGAATCGAATGGTCAGAATATCACCGTCCTGGACCGGGTATTCCTTACCTTCGAGGCGCAAGAGCCCCTGATTGCGGGCTGAGGCCATGCTCCCGGCGTCCTTGAGGCTGTCGAAATGTACAGTTTCTGCGCGAATGAAGCCTTTCTGCATATCGGTGTGGACGACACCGGCAGCTTCAGGCGCCTTTGAACCGGCGCTGACAGCCCAGGCTCGCACCTCGTTGTCGCCGATGGTAAAGAAGGTGATCAGGCCCAGGAGTCGGTAGCTGCGACGTATCGCCCGGTTAAGGCCCTGCTCGGCGATGCCAAAATCAACCAGGAATTCGGCGGCTTCGTCTGGGGTCATCTGGGCGAGCTCGGCCTCCAGTCGTCCTCGCAGAAAGAAGGTCTCGTCGTTGAGGAGATGCGAGTACTGTTCTTCTTCATCGTCATCGCCTGCGTTGACGACGCGGAGAAGAGGTTTCAGGCTTAGAAAGCCGAAACCGCCCAGGAGCTTCATTTCGTCAGCGGAGAGGGTCGCTTCCCTCAGAGGGGTGTCGCCCTCAAGCAACGGGTAAAGGCGCAGGAGCAATGCTTCCTCGTTGGCCAATCGTTGACGTTCTTCGACCGGGCCGCGTGACCGCTGGGCAGTGATGCGTTCCAAGCGCCCTTCAATCGTAACCATGTCGTTGAGAAGGAATTCCGTTTCCAGCTCTGCCAGGTCCTCGGCTGGATCGACGCGGTCGTTGGGGTGAGGGACATTGGGGTCGTGGAAGGCGCGGCCGACGAGAAGCAGCGCGTCATTGGCGGCGATCGCGTTCAGAAGCGGGCCGCGAATCTGGCCCGCCCTGCCGATGTCGCTGGTCAGACCGGCGATATCGTTGTAGGTCACCTGGGCGTAGACAGCCTTGCGAGGGGCGAACATTTCCGCCAGGAAGCTTAGCCGAGAGTCTGGCACTTCGACAACTGCGGTGTGGACTTCCAATTGCCCGCTGGAATATGCTGTGGCGGCTGTAGCACTGCGGGTAAGAGCGTTAAAGATTGTAGTCTTGCCGCTATTTGGCGCGCCTACGATTCCGATTCTCATTGGTCTTTACTCATTCGGAGGGCATTTCTATCTCATTCATCGTTCTGGTAAAGGGAACTGGAATTGCCTCCACATCAGAGGTGTCAGCAGGTATGGCTCATCCAGCCTGAGGGTGTATCTTACTTCTCCACTTGAACGCGTGCCCAATTGGGTTACGCCTGCATGGGCGCATGTCGTCGCTCACTTCTTAGACATGGAAAGTGCGGGGGCTTATGACGGGCGAGGCGCGGCGGGCATGCGGACTTTCAGGACAGCGTGCATCTGAATGCAGGAAAGAGAGTCCCGTTCCTCTCATAGCACTGAGTTTGATGCGGCCAGGGCTTCGGTTGTCGCGCCAACGGCGCCATATTACCGCAGAATCATCTTCGATGCACGTTGTCAACGCGCGAAGAACTGCGCTTGTGGTCAAAAAAGGGTAGGGTGTACAATTAGAGTTCGACTGTCTCCAGAAGGCGCCGCAGGAACAACCCCCAAGGGGCGCTCCGGGAGTCCAACAGGCCAAATCGGGTCGTCCAGTGCGGCCCGGGTCCTCGCCGAAACACTAAACTACTATGGCAAGCACAGCATCTTCGGTACAATCACGCGTCCATTCTGCACCACTGATGGATCATCGCAATCCGCGGGCCGCTCACCTTGAAGCAGTTGAACCGGCTTGGGGAGACGAACGCGCGGCCAGGGGAAATCTGTATATTCTCATTGAACTGATTGGCAGTAGTCCGGTCAGCAGTCACGCGGTTCGCGAGATGCTGGCGACGGTTGAACTGACGTACTACTCGGCAGGTGGACCTGTCAGCCAGGTACTGAAGCAGGCGATCGCCGACGCCCACGAGATTTTGCGCAATATGAATCGGAATAGCCCGGACATAGCCTTGCAGGCGGGGATCATTTGCGCTGCGGTAGTCCAGGGCCACCTGGTCATCGCGTCGGTCGGGCCGACCGTTGCGTTTGTCTCCACGAGCCAGCGACTGGACCAATTCCCTCCGGATGAAGAACGTTATGCGGGCACGATCGGCGGAGAGATTGAGCCGAACGTACAGACATACAGGCACATTCTGGATAGCGGAGACGCTCTCTTCATTGGGGAAAGCGAGTGGACTCTGCAGTCTGACGTCAGAACAATTGGGGGAGCCGTCGTCAGCGCTTCTGTGAGCAACCTTGAGGACATAGTGGTGCATCTCAGGGAGCAGGGCGACAATATTCCTCTCCTTGGCTTGCTGCTGGTATACGTAGAAGAGGAACAGGACGCGGAAGAGGGGGAGGGTTCACCCCTACCGACTGCAGTTGGGGCGACACCTCCCGTCCAAGGTGTGCCGGGGGAAGAGAGTTCGAAGAGCGCTGTTCCGCTCCGAGATCGAATCGGCGAGTCGACACCGGAATTGCCCAGTGCCGCAACTATGCAGCACCAGTTGGCTGTCCCTGTGCGCCCGCCCGAGAGAGAGCGAACCCGTTGGCGAAGTAGGGTGTCTGGCCTCATGGACAGGCCGTCAAAATGGTTCTCCAATTTGCTGCAAGGACTCTTGCCTGAACGCGGGGTCCGACAGAGCGAGCCGACACAACAGCCTGAAATGGAGAGCCCCTTGTCGGAGTCCTCGCCCACTCCGCCCGAACCATTCGAACCGGATTCTCAGGCCGAGCCCTTGCCGACTGTGGGGGCCCCGGAACAGGCCCAGTCAGAGGAACGAGTCCAGCTGCCGGCGTTGCCGGGCTACGCGCCGCCGGCACCTTCGCAGGGAAACCGGCGCAGGCTGTTCATCGCGATTGCGATTCTCATCCGTTGCTCACTTCTGCAGTGGTTGGCGCCGCCTTCCTGCGGGAGGGGAGCATTAACCAGGAGGAGGGCTTGCAACTGGTTGAACTGGCCGACGGCAAACTGCTTGAGGTCCAGCAGGCGTTGGACGTGGAAGACAGGGCGACAGCAAGGGCGTCTCTGAGTGAGGCACAGCGATATCTGGACGAAGCCATCGTATTGATAGGCGTGACCGATCAGATACAGGAACTGTCGCAGGTCATCGCGACTGAACTTCAGGACTTACTGCAGGTCCGGGCACTCTATTCGCTTGATGTACCGTTGCTGGCTTATGCTGCTGATGCGGAGCCTCAGCGAATTGTTGTGTCCAACCAGGACATATATGTTTTCGACAGCAGCAGTCAGGCTATCTCCCACTATCGCACTAATTCGGAACGTACCTTGTTGGAAGAAGACAACGGGGCGGTCTTGAGGGAAGGGGACTCTGTCTCGGGGGTAACTGTAGGCAGGTTGGTGGACATTGCATGGCAACCGCGGATTTCCGGCTTTGCCGACAAGGCAAGCCTCCTGATTCTGGACCGAAATAACAATGTCTTCCGGTATAATCGCCTGGATGGGGCGACGCATTTGGTCCTGAGGGAACAGAGTTCATTGGGAAGCGTGGGCCAGTTAGGTCTCTATAACGGCCGGCTGTATTTGGCCGATGAACGCTCTGACCAGATCTTTCGCTACTCGCCGGCTGGTCTGGCCTACGATGACCCGCCAGCGGCATGGTTTGATGAGCAGGTTCGGGGCGATCTCGCCGGATTGATCGCGATGGGAATTGACGGGGACATTTGGCTTCTCAGCGAGGACGGGACGTTACTGCGTTTCCGAGAGGGTCAGCAACTGCCGTTCAGCCTGGAGAGGATTCCTGGTCTGGGCGGATTGCTTGTCGATTTTGCGATGGCGGAACATGCTGACGGCATGCTTTATCTTGCGGACGCGACAGACGAGCGCATCCTAGTTTTCGACAAAGAGGGGCGTTACATCCAGCAGTTTGTCGACGCCGAAGACATGGCGCTGGCTGGACTGCGGGGTCTATTTCTGGATGAAGTTACCGACATTCTCTACATACTGACCAAGTCAGGGGTGTATGCTCATCCGCTCCCCCGCTGAGAGGCAATGGGGATCTGTGAACTACCTCTTAGAGACTCAGATGCAGTTCTAACCCTCTGATCGACCTTGCATACCGGGAAGTTAATGTTGCACGCAAATTCAGTTTGAAAATTCTTCGGCACGGTTAATATCGTGCTATAATTTCGGCATTATGTCAGAGTTCGGTTTTACGGCTGCCGGTTCAAAGTTGACTGGTGCAATGAAGCGGATCGGCGCCCAGTTTGGGAGCAGATCGGCGGTTTTCGCTCTGGCAGGGCTGTTCGCCGCTATCGTCCTAATAGTTGCCTTCATTGTTGGCAGTGTTTTGGGCAATCTCGCCAGAGACTATGCCCAGCGAAAAAGCGTTCCCCTAGTTACATCCGGTCTACCTGACCTGTCCAACGCGGGCGTGGACTCAGGAAATTCTGCTGCGCAGGAGGGTGTGGCTGTCCAGAGCGACGAACCGCTGGCGGTGCTTCCCGAGGCGGAGGCTTCAGAGAGCCAGATCAACGTACTTCTGCTGGGATCGGACGAGCGGATCGACGGTGAAGAGCCTCCGCGTACGGACACGCTGCTGCTGCTCACGCTTGACTTGCGCCGGCACACAGCGGGCATGATTTCACTGCCCAGAGACCTGTGGGTGCCGATCCCCGGCTACAATCTGACTTCGAAGATCAATACGGCCTACGCCATTGGCGAGCAGCGGGGTTATCCCTTTGGCGGGGCGCAGCTTGCGAAGGATACGGTGAGCAGTTTTATCGGTCAGCCGGTGCAGTTCTACGTGCAGGCCGACTTCAACGGATTTGTGCGATTCATCGACGAGATCGGGGGCATCACGGTCAACGTGCCTCAGACGATACATGACCCTGAGTACCCGACAGCCGATTACGGGTATCAGACATTCCATTTGGAGGCCGGTACTCGGATTCTGGACGGTGAGACGGCGCTGAAGTACGCCCGCACCCGCAACATGGACAGCGACTATGGCCGGGCCGCGAGGCAACAGCAGCTGATTCGAGCCATCGCGGACAAGGTACTTGCCGCGGACATGATACCTACGCTGATTGCCAGGGCCCCACAACTGCTGAGCTCCACCTGGGGAAGCGTACGTACCGACATGCCTCTGCAGACGGCGGCGGAAATCGCCTACTATGTACGATCCACCTCGTTTGAGGTTAATACGTTGGTCCTGGACGACCGTTATGGCGTGGAAAGCTATAGTGAGAACGGGGCCTGGATATTACTCCCTGATCGCGACCTGATTCGTCCAGAACTCAAGAGGCTTTTTGAACCGGCGGTGGGGCCGAACGTGGTGGCCGACGCGCCTGCCGAACGGTTGCCACAGATTCAACACCGGACGCAGGTAAGCGCCGAGGTTGGCTCCCGGGAGCTATTGGCGGCTGACGTGAACCGCGATGTACGCATCATGGCCGCAAGGGAGGTCCGGCTGGAGATCCTGAACGGCACGGGGGAGGCAGGCATCGCTGCCTTGGCGCGGCGACAACTTGAGGCCAGCGGCTGGCGGGTCGTATCGATAGGCGATGCCGACCGCAGCGACTATCAGCATACTCTTCTCGTCAATTACAACACGGACGAGAAGCTGGTGCGGGAGTTGGGCCGACAGCTCGATCTGACTGCCTCCTTGTATTCGCTTCCCGGTCTCCTGATTCCCGATTCGACCGACTTGCGAATCGTAATCGGCGAGGATTTTCTCAGCACCATTGGCGGCTACGCGCAGTAGTCCTTGTTTCGTATCTGACCTGCGTTTCCCATTTTCAATAACTGAACCCTCACATGGGCCTTGTCTACTTTGGCGAACAGTGTTTCGACGCTTCGCTCATCGCCTTTGACAAGGATGGCACGCTATTTGACTTTCATGCCAGCTGGCGCCCCAGATTTCTTAGGGCGGCGGACCGTCTCCTCTCCCATTTTTCGAACCGAACCGAGATACGGGATGCACTGTTTCGCACACTGGGATACAACGCTGCCGACGGCACTTTTGGCGAAGATGGTCCGTTTGCCACTGCCACAAGCGTTGCGACAATACATGCTGCTGCAACCGTTCTACACCAGCATTCTCGACCCACGTTGCCCTGGTATGAAAGCGAGCAGTTGGTACGGCAAGAGTTTGCGCCGGTACTGGCAGACCCGGTTGAGCAGCGGCCGGTGACGGAACTGGCTGCGCTCTTCTCTTCGCTACACGAAAGGCGCATTCGCGTCGCGGTTATTACCAGTGACGACAGCACACCAACCGAAGCCACGCTGGCAGAGTTCCGGCTTTCCCGATTTGTGGACCATATCGGTTGCGGTGACAGTCCGGTTCGCCAAAAGCCTGAGCCCGACATGTTGCTGGCGGCGGCAAATCTGCTTGGAATTCCTTTGGCTCAGACTGCGGTGGTAGGGGATTCGGCGGCCGATCTTCTGATGGCCCGCTCAGCAGGCGCCGGCCTGGCAGTGGGCGTACTCACGGGGGTGGGGAGCAGAGAGACGCTAGGCCCTCTGGCCGACTTGGTCCTGGATTCGATTGCTGAGATTCGGGTGGGGGCTAGTCGCGCAGATGAACAACGAACTTAGCCTGACCGTTCGTCAGATCGGCCAGGCGAACTTTGAAGGTATCTACGTACTTCGCCGGCATCTTCAGACCATATGAAACCTCGACGGCGAAAGTGGAATCCACGATTTCGGCGGAAAATTCGGGCAACATGCGCTGAAAGAGGGTTACGTCGCGGTGGCCGATGACGGCCTCTACTTCCGCCATCGGCACCTTCTCGGCCCGGGGCAGGGATTCCAGAGCAGCTTTGACGCCGCCGCTGTAGGCTCTTACCAGTCCTCCTTTGCCAAGCTTTACGCCTCCAAAGTACCGAGTTACGACGGCGACTATGTCGCCAATGCCGCTGTGAAGAAGGACGGTGAGCATTGGCCGTCCGGCAGTCCCGTGGGGTTCGCCATCATCGCTCATTCCGGCATAACCGGTTGAACCCGGAGGGCCGACGACGTAGGCCCAACAGTTGTGGTTGGCGGTATCGAACTCGGCTCGCAATTCTTTGATGAATGTCCTCGCGTCCTCGACTGTGGCAGCAGGTCCCACGGTTGTGATGAAATGGCTGCGACGGATTTTTTCGTCTACGCGATGGTTGGCGGCAGGTATGGTGTATTCCTGGTTCATTTTTGAAACCTGTCTTGCGATTAAGTGCGCCGGGCTTGCGCCGTGAAATAGCGGAGTGTAAGCTGATCACAGAGGGAGGGAGTCGCTGTACTGTCGCAGCTACTCTTCGCGATACCGGCTGATACTCGCCGTCTGCCGGTCAGCGGCCGGGTGCAGCTGTCCTGCCTCAGTTGAAATGCTCAACGTCGAACGGAGGGCTATGCGAGCGAGCCCTCGGTTGGGCGGGGTCTGCCGGGTTTGCCCACGTGATGAGGTTCACTGCGTGACGACCGCCTCCGGTTGTCCTAAGGGTTGTGTGTTATCTTCTGCCAAGTCTGACCACTCCTTCATGGCCCGATTGAAGCGTTTCCAGAGAATCACTGCCATGATAGGGGAAGTGATGAGGAAGACACCCCATACATGCGTGATGCCACCATTGAAGTAAGTCACCGCGAACCAGGCGATCAACATCGTTGACCAGATGCCGCCGGTGTTGGCGCGCAGGGGAAAGCTTGTATTGCCCATACCACGCAGGGCGCCCGACTGAACGAACAGGACTGCCCAGAAGGGTTGGGCCAAAGCCACGACTTGAACGGCGGCGACGCCGTCGTGAATGACAGCAGCTTCCTGGCTGAAAAGCCGCATGATGGGCTCAGCCAGCAGGTAGGAGGCTACCCCCATGACCGCCATCCAAATTGCTGCCCAACGCGTGGCGATGGCTGCCGCTTCTGCAGCCTCCTCGGGTTCGCGTGCGCCGACAGATTGACCAACCAGGGCCGTGGCGGCGATTGCAAAACCAAAGCCGGGCAGGAAAGACAAAGAGAGGACATTGAAGGCGATGCGGTGGGAGGCCAGGGCGGCTGTGCCCAGCGTGGCAACGATAGCCGTCATCGAGGTAAACGCGGCAGAGGTGAGAAGCTGCTCCAACGCTGCCGGGACGCCGATGCGCAGCACTGAGGAGGCCACACTGATTTCGGGCAGCCAGTTGCTGCGGCCTGAAATGGAGACGCCTTTGCGGCCTCGCCACATTACGATCAAGAGTAGGATTGCGGCCAGAAGACGGGAAAGAAAGGTGCCCCAGGCGCTGCCCACGGCTCCGAGCGCGGGCAGCCCTGCTACACCGAAGATTAGCCCGTATGTCAGGAAAACATTGACGAAATTGGCAATTGCGGTCACCCGCATTGGGGTCTGCGAATCGCCCAGACCGCGGAGGGCGCCTCCGCCGATCATCAGGACGATCAGCACGACGACGGTTGCCATGGTGACCTGCAGATACTCCTTGCCGATGAGGGCAACGTCGGCCTCCACGCCGAAGAGCCCGATCACCGGTCCTGCCAGGAAAAACCCTGTCACTGCAAGGGGGAGGGAGAGTATGCCACTCCAGACGATAGATTGACGCGCCAGGCGCGCGGCCTCGGCGAGCCTGCCAGCGCCGTAGGCCTGGGCAACGAGGACACTGCTGCCGACGCTCAAAGCGCCCAGCGCTGCGATGATGAAGAAGAGGACCTGCACGGAGGCGCCGACACCGGCGATTGCCGCAGTGCTCAACTGGGCGACCATCCAGGTGTCGACGACCATCAACATGGTCTCCAGAAAGCTTTCGCCGATTACGGGCCAAGCAAGATTGAAGACCCGTTTTTGTGAGGAAGGGCGCGGGTGACTTGCCGAGCCCGCGGCGCCGGCAGCCGATTCATTCATTCAGTTGCTCCCCTAAATACCCTCAGGCTTGGGGCTATAAGTCAATGAGCTACAGTGTATCAGACAGTGGGCATGTCCGCATTTTTGGGTGACTCTGTTTGTCTCAAAGCTTCCTCTTCTTCTGCTGCCCAGAAGAACTCCTCTTCCTGAAAGCCGGTTTCAAAGCCCAGGCTTTGATAGAATTGTTCTGCGTCGCCCGTTTGCAGTCCCGCATGGGTGTACCCATGGTTTCTGGCTTGGGCCAGCAGCTCGTTCACAAGCGCGCTGGCGAAGCCGTTGCCCCGATAGTTGGGAGGCGTCGACAGGTCATAGATGCCTGCGATGCCGTTGGAGAGGATGAGTGTGGCGGTCGTCACCACCGTCCGGTCGATCAGTCCGATGTAGTTGGTGACATGGGCTTTGGGGCCGAATCCATGCTGACGGAAGGCGTCGTACCATCGTTGGGCGGCGCGCTGGGTCGTGCCGAATCCCAGCGCCGAGGCGGTCCACCAGGCCCGCAGGCCGGGTCTGTCCTGAACAGGAAAGATGCGAAGGGAGGAAGACGGCTTGCTTGCTGGAAGTTGCTGCAACTGCCGGAACATCCAGAGGTCGCCTTGGCCCTCAGTCAGATTTCTGCGCTTCAGCCTGGCGCGCAGGTCACTGGGCCGGTCCTGGGGGAATAGGAGCCAACGGATTCCTCCTGTCCGGCTGCTGATACAGGAAAGCAGGGCATCAATCCTTTGTTCCGCGTCTGCGACAGGAAGATTCGTGCGCAAGATATGGTTACCCGGCGGCCCGTTGGCGACGATCCACGCAGTCTCGTGGTCGACATGAACCCGGATGCCATGCTGGCGGTGAAATTGGCGGAAATATTCGATGTAGTTTAGCCGCAGGGCCTCGATCAGGTCAGAGTTAGTCATCGGGAAGCTGGTCGCGTACTGGTTGAGGTTGCGCAATGGAAAGTGTTAACGACTGTCTAAGGGAGCCTGTTCCAGAAGGCAGGCCACTTTGTACCGCAATTGATCCGTGATATAGTCTGGCTGGGCGGAGGTTTCTCCTTCGAGGCGTCGCTCAGCAGGCAGACCCGTGTGCGCATTATCCCAGAATTGCGTGCGCAGGCATATTTTGTCCGGCCTCACTCTACCTGACTCACAACACCAGAGATGGCAATAAGAAGTTTCGCGCCTCGAGAGAATGAGGGCGTTGTTCAAGCCCCCAAAGTGATGAAAGGACTATTTGGAACTACGCCTGACTTTTTTGTGTTTGGAGAGTAAGCGTAAAGATTAGCAGCGAGATGTTGGCGCCAACGTGACTTCAAATTGCATGTAGTCAGCTTGCAGCGGACCTGCAGGCTTGTTGTTCAGAAGGACAAGTTGGAAGTGTTCTGGTCGATGACGAAGGTGACCAGAATATTTCCTCAGCTCTAAAATAAAACCGGCATCCATTTGGCTGTTTGAAGGAGTATACAATGCCACTTCCCCCCCTGCGGCGAGTATTCTCTTTACCCCTCTTGCTGACACTTCTGCTCAGCGGCTGTGCGCAGCCTGTCACGTTGCCTGTTTCGGCGACGCCCACGGTTTCAGTTCGGTCAGCCGGAGCAGCCGAATTGGAGATATTGGCGAACCAACTTGCCATTGAATACGGCTTAGTCCAGGACCTGGGCCCGCTAGTCTCCGTGCAACCTGTCGAGGACGGCGGCGGCGATGGCACTCTTTTTGTGGCCCACACCTACGGGTTTCCTCCCGACGATCCTTCTTACAGACAAAAGGTATCGATCCATGCGGCTTTGCCGGAAGGCTGGAAGACTTTGGGCCGCGTTGAGCTGGAGTGCGCCGAATATCTGAATGAGTTCTCAGTCGAACAAGCAGAGATAGACCCTGTCGACGTATGGCTGACCGTTAGCGGCGGCGTTGGAGCCCATAGCGGCTGTCTCGAACTGTTGCGGTGGGACGGCGAAGAGTTGACGGTCATCATAAGCGGTTTCAGCAGCAGTCCGGATGCAGGTTCGCTCGTTGATTTGAACGAAGATGGCCGGTTGGACCTGCTGTTGAACAACAGCGACCCATACATCTTCTGCTATGCCTGCGGTGTTCGACAGTATTGGGCGCAACTCTTTTACTGGGACGGACAGACGCTGATGGAAGTAACGCCAACTCCTTTGGCCGAAGATCAGCCCGAAGAGCTGCGCGCCTATAACGATCGTGCGGCGGCGTTGGCTGCGGCCAGCCTTTTTGCCGACGCGTTGGAGCAGATCGAACAGGCTGAGGCCATTGCGCCCGAAAACGCCGCCGTTGCCTGGAATGCAATCTGGATCCGCCATCACCTTGAGGCCAGCCGAGAGGAGGCTTCTTCCAGCTCCTATCCATTGCTAAACCACGTATTCGCCGGTGACTGGGATGAGGCATTTGACATTCTATGGGAGTTTGGCTTGCCGACCCTTGTCAGCGATGAGCCGATTCCAAGAGACTCTGCGGCTTCGGGGTTTGAAAACATAGTAGGCGTACTTCTGGCGCAATATGCCGATACCGCTCTTGCGCTGAGACCTGAACGGGCAGCTGCCCACGCCCTTGGCGCGTGGGGACGGTATCTGATCGATCCTGATGATCCAGCAGTTCAGTCGGGCCTGCAGCGGGCAGCGGAACTGGCGATGGCCGACGACCGCTACGAGGAACTGGCTAGTGCCTTCGAGGGTCGAATCGGCACGATCTCGGCTTCGCCCACTGCGATTCCGCTTCCCAGCACAGAGGCGCTTCAAAGACAGCTTGCCAGCGATTATGGGTCGGAAGAGGACGCGGCGAGAGGCGTGGCCGTACAACAGTTGGAGACCGAGGAAGAGGAGAGCTTGTTCGCTGCCTATACCTTCGGGCTGCCGCCGCTGAGCTCCTCGGCGTTGCACACTGTGTCGATTCACGAGGCACGGCAAGGCGGCTGGCTGGAGCTGGGCCGTGTGGAGCTCGACTGTGTAAACTATCTCGACGAACACTCATTGGAACATGTTGCGATAGAGCCTTCCGGCCTCTGGCTGGCCGTGCAAGGCGGGGCTGGCGCGCACGGCGGTTGTCTTGAGATTTTGCGCTGGGACGGCCAGGCACTGTCGCTCGTAATCAGCAGTTTCAACAGTATCCCCGATGCGGGAGCGGTGACAGACCTGAATGGCGACGGACAGCTGGATCTACTGTTGAACAACAGCGATCCGTATATCTTCTGTTACGCGTGCGGCCTGCAGCTCTACTTGGCGCGGTTCTTCCATTGGGATGGAGAAAAGCTGGCCGAGGCAGCCCCCAGATTGCTGGCGGAGGACCGACCGATCCATTTGCGGGCGATAAACAGCCATGCGCTGGCGCTGGCCGAGGCGGGCCTATACGCGGACGCGCTCGACGAAATTGAGCGTGCAGAGATCGCGGCGCCGTCTGACCAGAATGTCAGATGGAACGCGCTCTGGATTCGCCACCACCTCGAAGTGAGCCGACAACTTGCGCTTGCCAGTCCATTTCCGCTGCTGAGCCACGTATTTGCGGGCGACTGGGACTTTTCGTTCGAGGTCTTGTGGTCGATGGGCCCTTCGACATTGTTCAGCGATACACCTGTTCCGGCCGGATCGGCAGCTTTTGGATTCGAAAAGACGGTTGGCCACCTTCTGGTTCAATTCGCCAATAGTGCGCTGATCGCTCAGCCGGAAAGGGCGGAAGTTCATGGGCTGGGCGCCTGGGGCCGGTTTCTGCTAAACAATGACGATCCGGCGGTCCTTTCAGGACTGGAGAGAGCGGCAGAATTGGCGCCCGGTGATTCCCGCTTTGGCGAATTGGCGGCAGCATATCGGGAGCATACGGCGGGCGGAAACTGAGGAACCGGGAAGTAAGAAAGGTAGGCAATTTGGCGCTCGACGCATCAGAGACTCACAGTTTTGGGAACAGAAGGAGGGTTGCAGCCTTGCGAACAGTCGATGTCCGTGAAGTGAGACAGGCGGTTGGTGAACTCCTGCGCCATTCCGCACACAGCTTGCCTGAGGATTACCTGGAGGCGATGCGCACAGCCCGGGTTAAGGAGCGTTCACCGACCGGCCAAGAGGTCATCGAACTCCTTCTAGAGAACGCCGATTATGCGGAAGCTGAGACGATACCCACATGCCAGGATACGGGTATGGCGATTCTGTTTGTGGAAGTAGGGCAGGAGGTGCATTTCAGCGGGGGAGAGATAGACGGGGCGTTACAGGATGCGACTCGCGATGCCTATGCGGACCTGCGAAAGTCGGTTGTGAGCGATCCTCTGCTGCGGGTCAACTCTGGCGACAACACGCCCGCATTGATACATTGGGAGATCGTTGCGGGAGACGGGCTACGCATCAGCACGCTGCAGAAGGGCTTCGGGGCGGAACTGATGAGCCGGGTCCAGATGTTTCCTCCTGCAATTGGGGAGGAGGGAGTCCGGCAGTACGTGTTAGAGACGGTTGAGAAGGCGGGTCCTAATGCCTGCCCGCCTCTGATCGTGGGTGTCGGTATCGGGGGTACGCTTGACACAGTGGGGTTGGCGGCGAAGAAGGCCTTGCTGCGACCGATCGGCACCGAAAGTTCTGAATCGCACGTGGCAAGACTTGAGAGCGAACTGCTGGACGCCATCAATGCGCTTGGGATTGGACCGCAAGGGCTGGGCGGCGTCGTTACGGCGCTGGCCGTACATGTTGAGGTTCTGGCGACGCACATCGCGGCATTGCCCGTTGGCGTAAACCTCAACTGCTCTGCGCCGCGGCGCGCAACACTGGAGTTATGATGGCAAGAATTGTCCAAGCACCCCTTGACGAGGCCACTGTGGCGTCCCTGCGGGCAGGTGAACAGGTAGCCATTACGGGCACGATCTACGCTGCCAGGGATGCTGCCCACAAACGGCTGGTCGCAGCGCTGCAACGGGAAGAAGAGTTGCCGTTACCTCTGTTGGGCCAGGTCATATATTACGTAGGGCCGGCTCCGGCCAAACCAGGCGCAGTAATCGGGCCGGCCGGGCCCACTACGAGCGGCCGCATGGACCCCTACACGCTGCCTCTTCTGGAGCGAGGGGTTGCCGGTCTCATCGGCAAGGGAAGTCGGTCTGAGGAGGTAAAGCAGGCTCTTGTGCGTCATCGGGCGGTCTATTTTGGGGCTATTGGTGGTGCTTCCGCGCTGCTTGCCCGCCAGATTCGCAGTAGCAGACTTCTTGCCTATCCCGATCTGCTGAGTGAGGCAGTTCGTGAGCTGGAGGTGGAAGAGTTCCCATGTATCGTGATCAACGATTGCCACGGTGGGGACGCGTATCAGGCCGCAAGGGAAGCATATCGCAGTGACGGTGGAGGTTCTCAGCGGTCCAGGTAATGCGTTTCGCTTTGCATTCTCAGGCGGTGGGCGGCCTGTTCGGGGGTGAGGTCGCGCTGGGGGGTCGCAAGCATTTCGTAGCCGACCATGAATTTCCTGACGGTGGCTGAGCGCAAGAGAGGCGGGTAGAAGTGAGCGTGGAGGTGCCAATGTGTATGATCGCCTGCAAAGGCCGGCTTACCGTGCCAACCCATTGAATAAGGGAAGCTGGTTTCGAAGAGATTGTCGTAGAGAGTCAGCAGGCGTCTGAGGATATCGGCGAGAGAGTTTCGCTCTGCTGGCGTAAGCCCGGCGAGGTGCTGACAGTGCCGGCGGGGCATTAAGAGCGTTTCGAACGGCCAGACGGCCCAAAAGGGTACTACCGCGGCCCACTCCTTGTTTTCCACAACTACCCTCTCCCCTTCCGCCAACTCAGCGTTCAGGTAATCTACCAGAAGGGGAGCGCCCTCATTTTCGTAATAGGTCCTCTGATTTCGATCTTCTTTGACCGGCTCTGTCGGTATGCGGCGGGTCGCCCATACCTGTCCATGCGGGTGCGGATTTGAACTGCCCATCATGGCACCCCGATTCTCGAAGAGCTGGACGTAGCCTATCCGCTCGTCCCGGCTCAGTTCTTCCACTTGTTCAGCCCACAAGTCGACTACGCGGCGAATGTCAGGCGGGTCCATGCGCGCCAGAGTCAGATCGTGTCGGGGGCTGAAGCAGATGACGCGGCAGGTTCCCGTTTCGGCCTCAGATTGGAAGAAGTGGTTGTTCTGAATCGTTCCATCCGGCGTATCCGTGCGCAACGCGGCAAAGTCGTTATCGAAGACAAAAGTGTGCGTGTAGGCCGGATTGACATGCCCGCCGGCGCGTATGTTTCCGGGGCAGAGATAGCAGGAGGGATCGTAGGTCGGCAGGGATTGGGACGGCGGGGACTCGGTCTGTCCCTGCCAAGGCCGCTTCATTCGGTGGGGAGAGACAAGAACCCATTCTCCGGTGAGTAGATTACGGCGCCGGTGTGGATGTTCGGTGGGGTCGAAAGGGACGGTCATACGGTGAAGGGATTTGGGGGAAAACGCAGTGGAGAGCCCGTGGCAGTTCAGGCGTCCTGAAGGGCGCGTTGGGCGAGGGCTATCGCGCCGAGTGCGCCGGAGCGACTGCCCAGAGCTGGGGGCACGATGTAACTGTCCACATCCTCCAATACGGTGGGACTCTGAATGTAACCATTGAGGAGAGACTTCACTTCCTGGTGGATGAGTGGGAAGATGTGCACCTGCTCCATGACTCCGCCGCCCATCACAACGAGCTGAGGAGACAAGATCATCATTATACTGGTAACGCCCAGTGCGAGGTAGTGCGCTTCCAGCTGCCAGGCCTCGTGGGAGGGTGAAATCAGTTCGCCCGGCCGGCCCCAGCGTGCTTCGAGGGCAGGTCCGTTGGCAAGGCCTTCCCAACAGTCACCATGAAATGGGCAGGTTCCGGCATAGGGGTCACGGTCCCAGTCATGCGGAATGGCAATATGGCCCATCTCTGGATGGAGCAGGCCGTGAATCAGGTCGCCATTCACCATGCCTCCTCCGCCTATGCCGGTTCCAATGGTCAGGTACACAAATGTATCCACACTTTGTGCGGCGCCCCAAGTGTGTTCGCCCAAAGCGGCGACATTTACGTCTGTGTCGAAGCCAATGGGGATGTCGAAGGCGTCCTTCAGCGTCGGCGCAACCGGTGTGTTGGCCCACCCCGGTTTTGGTGTGTTGGTAATGTATCCGAAAGTTGGGGAGCCAGGGTCGGGGTCAACGGGGCCAAAGGAGGCCACGCCGATTGCGACAATGTCTTGCTGCTTCTGCTGTTCGCGGAAGAATTCGATGACCTTGCCTAGAGTGACTTCGGGGGTCTCGGTAGGCAGTCGGATTTCCGCGCGGATATCATCGGGCCCCGTGCCGACTGCACAGACGAACTTGGTTCCTCCGGCCTCAACGCCTCCATATGCAGGTTCCATTTTGATAACCTCACCACCTCAGTATTGCTGTCAGCAGACCTTGCCTGTCACTTTTCGGGCTTGGCGCGTGAATCCTTCTTTTGACCAGCCTGCCCGGTCTCCGATGCAGCGGCTCAACCAGTCGTACAGTGACATAGCCGCTTCCTGAGAGCGCCAGTCTTCCCAACCTGACCGGGCATACAAACCGGGGATCCCAGTGCGTGCTGTACGGTTACCCCCGCCGCCGTCGCCGGCGACAAAACTGTCCACGATCACACGGTCGCAAACTTCGAGCAGCTGTTCGCCAAAAGCCTTGGCAGAGGAGTAGGGAAGACAGGGGCTAACTGTCACTTGCGTAGTAATGCCGTGTTCCCTGGCCTGGCGCGCAGTTTTCAGGCGTTGATGAATCGACGGACAGTGGGGCGTCAGGATCCGGCGTACGTCTTCTCGGTCTGTCTCGATTGTCAAGTTGAGCAGGAGTCGTTCCCCCAAGGCTTCCATGATGTCGAAATCTCTGGCCACAAGCGGGGCACGCGTCTGGACAACAAGTAGGCCGGGAGGCGTTTTTTCAATAACGGAGAGACAATTTCGAGTCAATAGATAGGTCCGCTCGGCGCTCTGATACGGGTCCGTTGACGAAGACATGAATATCGCTGCCTGCTCTAGGACATCACGGCGATGCAGCCTAACCAGCTCCGACTCGAGTCGTTCGGCAATCCCCACCCTAGGATAGACGTAGCTTCCCCAATCCATTCCACCGTTGTAAAAGCGGTGGACATTGGACTGGCTTACATAGCAGTAACTGCATCCGAAGCGGCATCCGATGTACGGCTGGAGCGTATGGCTGAATCCCTTCAAGAACCCACCCGTCCGGGTCAGGGCGCCGCGTGCAGGGCGTTCCTGCAGTAGTGTTTCTTGCGTAGTCATAGAGGCAGTTTCGGTGGCATCAGATGTTCTTCAAGTATACCACTTACAAAGACCAGGTGCTATACTTGTCAGAATGAACAGGACGTTTCGATACTGCCCTTTTTGTGCTAATCCGGTCGTGGAAGAGCTGCGATTCAACGCCTTGCGGCCCGTCTGTTCGGCATGTGAATTCGTCCAATTCCTCGACCCCAAAGTGGCTGTCATTGCCCTCGTACAGCATAGGGAAAAGGTCCTGTTGATTCAGCGGGCCGTGGACCCTGGGAAGGGAGAGTGGTCCTTGCCAGGCGGGTACATGGATGCTGGCGAGATGCCCAGAGAGGCGCTACAGCGGGAACTGCAGGAAGAGGTCGGTTTGCGCACGAAGATCGGCGAATTGATTGAAATTTTTCCGATGGTCAATGACGAAGGCGACCGAATAGGCATCGTGTTGGCGTTTGAGGGAGAACCAGCCGGTTCGCCGGACATACCCTATGTAGCAGACGACGCCGATGACGCAGGATGGTTCAGTGCAAATGACATCCCTGAAAATTTGGCTTTTGAATCGACTGAAACGCTGTTAAAGAACTGGAAGGCACCTGGTACTTTGCCCTCCGGCGAAGGCTGTCAAGAGACGCAAACTCGCTCTCTTGGTGGGCCTGCTCGAGAATGCTGATGAATCAATCCGCTCGTACAGAAGAATCCGGTGCTACGTCTGGCCCGATCTTTCCGGCTGAAGGCGAATCTGAAGAGAAGGAGGCTGACGGCCAGAGAGCCTTTGGCCGTTGTCTTGTAACCGGAGGCGCCGGTTTTCTTGGCATTAATCTTGTCCGATACCTGCGCGAGAGGGGAATCCAAGTCGTTTCACTGGACGTTGCCCCTTTTGATTATCCTGAGAGGGACTCAGTAAAGGTCTTGGATGGGGACATTAGAGACGCGGATGCAGTGCGCGCGGCGATGGAAGGCGTGGACCTGGTTGTTCACGCCGCGGCTGCCCTGCCTCTGTACAGCGCGGAGGAGATCTTTTCCACCGATGTTGACGGGATTCGCATCGTATTGGAGGCGGCGTACGAGTCGGGGATAGACCGGTTCATACACATTTCGTCCACGGCGGTCTACGGCATTCCGGATCACCATCCCCTGAAGGAAGACGACCGGCTACACGGGGTTGGCCCATACGGCGAGGCGAAGATTGAGGCAGAGAATATATGCCAGGCGTTCAGGGAGAGGGGAATGTGCGTTCCCATCATCCGTCCCAAGTCATTTGTTGGGCCTGAAAGGCTTGGGGTCTTCGCCCTATTCTACGATTGGGCGAAGGACGGAAAGAACTTTCCCATGTTAGGCAGCGGGAAGAATCGCTATCAGCTGCTTGATGTGGAGGACCTTTGCTCTGCGATTTTCCTTGCTGCCACACTGCCAAGCTCGAGAGCCAACGAAACTTTCAATATCGGCGCGACTGAGTTTGCTACGATGAAGGAGGACTACCAGGCCGTCCTCGATCACGCCGGTCACGGTAAACGAATCATTCCGCTGCCAGCTGCGCCGGCGATCTGGACACTGCGCCTGCTGGAAAAACTGGGGATTTCGCCTCTTTATAAGTGGGTTTATGAGACGGCAGCGACCGACTCTTATGTTGACGTATCGAAGGCACAGCGTCTTTTGGGCTGGGACCCAAAATACAGCAATCAGGACGCCCTCGTCCGGAACTACGTCTGGTATATCGACAATCTGGCCAGTTTCGAGGGAAGAAGCGGCGTCTCCCACCGTGTGCCGTGGAGTCAGGGCATTTTGAAACTTGCCAAGGTACTCTTCTCACTTCCCTAAGGCTGAATCGATCCTCCGGGTAGGATGACAGTCATTTCTCTTGCGTGGAATTCTCGCTATTCTCTTCGTTCTCAGATTCTACTGGAATGTCTTGAGGAGGGCCGGGTTGTGCCTGTTCCTCTTCGAAGCTGTCTGCGAATTTCCGGACTTCATCGGCGGCAGACCTTAATCCTACGGTCAGTCCGTCCTTCAGCTCCGTGGCGAGTTCGCTCTCGCGAACGCGATTGGCAACTTTGGTCGCCTGCTCCTGGAGGTCCTGTCCCTGCTCGCTCCTGCTGAATCGCTCGAGGGCCTCTTCGAGACTGCCTACAATGGACCCGAGCCCGCGGCGGAGGTCGTTCTCAAGTTGGAGACGCTGCTCACTGGTCCAGACGTTACGTGCGGCGCGGGCCATTGCCTCAACCAGGCGATGGATTTCATCGGCCAGGTCGTCGCTATTGCTGGGGCGCCCGGTCTCTGTGTCAGGTTCCTGCTCATTATCATCAACAGTTCGTTCTTCTTCCATTTTTGCCCCCTTTCTGATTTCGATATCTCTTCTTACTCTACGCCTGACGAGCTCCGTGGTTTCTTGCGGCCGTCAGTCGCGACTTGCCAGCCCTGAAATTCCTCCTCCAAAGCCCCAGCAAGCGCCAGTACGATGTCCTCGCGCCATGGATGGGAGATGATCTGCACTGCGACTGGAAGATTCTCATCATCCTCGGCAATGGGAAATACTGCGGCGGGATAGCCTGTCAGATTGAAGGGAACAGTGTAGTCGAAACGCTGGTTGTCGCGTATACCGATTGCAGGGGCGGTGTGGTGAACGGCAGGACAGAGTATGGCGTCGTAGTAGCGAATGAACTGGAGTAGATTTGTGCGAAACTGGTCCCAGGCGTGAAGCAGCTCAACGACATCCTGGCCCCGGGTACCTGCCATGCGGCGCCAGCCGCGGTCGAGGTCGCGGGCGCCTCCTACCAGGTCGAGCGGCCGGTTCTCTACGACCTGGACGCCGGCGCGAGCCAGCGCTTGCCCTGAGGCCCCGACGGCATTTGCTACCGCCGAAGTCACCAGAGAGGCAGGGTCGTAGGGGAAGGAGGCAATCGTCAGGTCGCGCAGGGGCAGCTGATCGGGATCGTAGAGCGGCTTGGCGACTACGCCGGCATCAATATAGTCCGGGCCGGAAATTATCCTCAGGGCGAGCAGAAGGTCCTCAACTCGGCGGGCCGCCGGCCCGATCTGGGTGCGTTGATCGGTAAATCCACCCGGCTGGTTATATACGCCGGAGTTGGGGACGCGGCCTTGTGTCGGCTTGAGGGCCGTTATGCCGCAGAAGGCAGCGGGAACACGCAGCCCGCCGCCGGTGTCACTGCCGAGACCCAAGGGAGATCCGCCGGCCGCGATCAGGGCAGCTTCGCCGCCGCTGCTGCCGCCTGGAGAGCGGCTGGCATTGTGTGGATTGTGCGTCTGGCCAATTACCGCGTTTTCGGTATCCGGGCCGCTTCCCGACGGCGGGCAGTTGGTTTTGGCAAGTAGGATAGCTCCGGCCTGCTTCATCCTGGCGACGACCGTTGCGTCTGTGCGTGTGACAAGCCTCTGGCGAATACGGACATCCAAATGGCTCTGCAGACCGGATGTTTCAAATGTGTCCTTAACGGTGAAGGGCAGGCCGTGCAGGGGACCTAGCTTCTCGTTTCGGGCCTGTTTCTCGTCGGCCAACTTGGCCTGCTCGAGGGCGTCATCGGCTGCCACTGTTACGGCGTTCAGCCGGGCGTTGACCGTCTCAAGGCGCGCCTGGAAGGCCGCGACTGTATCTTGGGCCGAGAGTTCACGCGCGTGAATGGCACGGATAAGTTGGGTGGCTGTCGAGAAACAGATCTCATCCATCGCCACTATCCTACCGCAGTCGAGTGCCTGCATCAACCGGAGGCGTTCGCTCGGGTGCATCCCGGACCTATGGACAGCCGCTGTCTGAATCGGGCTTGGTCGGTTAATCGACTTATGTGACCACGCCCGATCGAGGAACTCAGATTGAGTAAGGGACGGGACTGTTGTAGCGCGATTTTCATGCCATCAGCCCTCTTTTTTGGGCGCTATGCCTGTCCAGCCCTTCACCGCTGGTACCATAGAGCCTTACTTAGAAACGTCGTTGGTTGGCGACAGGCACACTGCCGGACAGGCGCACCGCTGCGAAGAAGGCGCACCGGATGATGAGGCATGTTGTTGATGGGGGGCGTTGCGGGGGGAATCCCCCCGCACAAGGGAGGGGCGAAGGCCCGACCGCACAACTGCAGTGGTTAGTGGTCAGTGATCAGTGGTCAGTTACTGCGGCAGATGATTGGGGATGGTTGTGAAGAGGAGAGAGGAGAGGGAAACACCTTGGGTCACTGCAGTGAGCGTCGCGAATCAGTTGCGGCTGAAACATTGCCGGATGTCTGGTCGGCGAAATAGAGCGTTACGAATCAACACAATAATTTGGGATGCACGTTCGCTCGAGCCGGATTTGCCATGACTGCACGGCTTCTGTGACCGGATGCTTAGGGGGACGCGTAATGTTTACTTGCACACAACGGCCCCTAGTCGTATTCTTTAGGTGGCCTTGTTATGCGAACAAATACAGGGAATTCAACTATGCCGCGTCCGAACGTCCTATTTCTCTTTTCCGACGAACACAGCTACCGATGCTTGAGCCTGCTCGACGAAACGACCGGCGAACCGGTAAAGACGCCGGCTCTAGACAGTCTGGCTGAGAATGGCACCTATTTCAGCAGCGCCTACTGTCAGTCACCGCTGTGTACTCCTTCGCGTATTTGCCTGCTCACGGGACGGTCGCCAATGACCAGCGGCGGCTGGGCAAACGGGTCGTACCTCAGACCGGAGATTCCGACGATACCTTCCGTCTTTGGCGATGCCGGTTACTCGACCTGCCTGGTGGGTAAAATGCATTTGGGCGGCACAAACCAGCTGGCTGGTTTTGCGCACAGGCCCTACGGCGACCTGACGGGGGGCGCAGGGCATCAGCGGGACCCGCTTTCGGAGAGGGAAGGAGGCTTCGAAATGCGGAGCCGGACCGCTGATGCAGGCATCACGGAGATTCCCGAGAGCGCGTTGCAGGAGCAGGTGATTGTGCGCGAGTCGGTGTCGTATCTGCGTGAACACGCGGCCAGCAGGCCTGACACTCCCTGGTTCCTGTGCGCGTCCTTCAGCCGACCCCATTTTCCGCTGACGGCGCCGGGGAGGTTCTTTAACAGCTATTGGCCGGACAGGATAAATCCGCCTAAGGTGGGACGTACGGGTGACACTGCCTTTCACCCGATGACGAATGGCATGGCAAAAGGATTCCGCACTGAGGAGGTCTCAGAGCAGGAGATGATGAAGGCGAGAGCCGCCTACTTTGCATGCGTCGACTATCTGGACGAAATTCTTGGCGACTTTCTCCTCTTGATGGAACGGAGCGGTCTGCTGGAGAACACGGTGATCGTGTACACGTCAGACCATGGGGAGATGGCGGGCGAGCATGGCATGTGGTGGAAGAATTCGTGGCACGAGGCGGCGGCGCGGGTGCCGTTGATTATTCAGACTCCTGCTCAGCGGCGTGGAGACAGCCCCGCCTCACGTCCGGACACGCCTGTCAGCTTGGCGGACGTATTCCCGACACTGTGCGGGCTGGCGGACATTGGGGCGCCGGAAGGGCTGGAGGGACGCGATCTTTCGGCGGCGGTAACGACCGGGACAGATCTGCAAACGGAGCCTGTCTTCGTTGACAATCCGCTCCCACGCTGGGGAGAAGGGAGCGAGCATCGAATTGTTCGGCTGGGACGGTTCAAGTTTGTCCGTTTTCGGGGGATGCGGCCACACCTTCTCTTTGATTTGGAAGCCGATCCCCTGGAACAGCGCAATTTGCTGGAAAGCGGCACCGAGACGGAGCTAGAAACAGGCCAAGAGTTGAAAGCGCTGGTCGACGGCTCTTGGGATTTCGACGCTGCTGAAGCGCAGAGACACAGGGATGAGGCAGAGCTTCGGAGAAACTCGTTGGAAGCTGGGACAGGAAGGCATGGCAACTGCTTTCATATGCCGGACGGACGTGTTGTTGCCGCGGATACTCCGCTATATGATCCTACGGTGATCGAGCTATAGTCACTGGAACGAGTAGCGTGCAGACTTCGGGTGCATAGTAGGAAAACTCAGAATTCATGCTGCTTCGGGTGAGGACGGGCGAGAGAGAGGGGAGTACAAATCCGAATGGCGTTTCGAAAGTTCGGCCACCAGATGGAGTTCGTAGGCAAGTGCAGTGCCAAGTCTGTCAGATTCTGTTTCCCGGATTGCGATTTAGAGAAGCATTAGGGGCTTGAGTGCAGGTCACCTCTGCACAGGAGGCACGCATGTCGGTCGTTACGATTTCCCGAGAATTGGGCTCGCGTGGAACACGTATTGCCGAGGCTGTTGGCCACGAATTGGGCGCGACCTGTATCGATAAGGAGGTGCTTGCCGAGATGGCCCGCCAGGCCGGGGTGCAGGTCGAAGTAATCGTGGAAGCAGAGGAGAAGTTGATGTCACGCGCCGGTGTTGTCAGTCAGGAGATGCGTTCACTCTTTTCGGCTGATCCAAGCCGGCGCGACAGGCCAATGGATCAGGCAACGTATGTAGAAGGTATGACAAATGCGATTCGTGTGCTGGCAGAACAGGGAAACGTGGTTCTCATTGGCCGGGGATCGCAGCTTATTCTTGAAGATCATGCGACTGCATTGCACGTCCATCTTTATGCGGCGCCGGAGATAAGGGCACGCCGCATCCAGCGCCGCCGGGGTATGGCCGAAACCAGGACGGCTGAGCGTATTATAGGCCTGGCGGACGAGCAGCGCCGCAACTGGTATCAGAGATTCTTTACCAGTGCGGACTGGAAGAACAGCCGGCACTATCACTTGATGTTGGACACGGGCCGCATCCCTGAGGCAACAGCGGTAGCCTTAATCGTACACGCAGCGCGGACGGCCCGGCCCGACTGAGAGGAGCACACATGAGTGAAAGAGGATGGCGCAGCCGCCCTACGACTGCGTCTCAAATGACAGTAGGCGCCAAGAGGTCTGGCAATCTCAACCCGGGCCCGCGCTTGGCGATTTTGTGTGCTCTTATATTGGGCATGGCTCTCTTTGGCGCGTGCGGCCAGGAAGACGACGAGGGACCTGCGCCTGAACCGGGACCGACAAGTACGACCACGCCTCTACCCGCGGTAGTCACTTACACGCCTGTGCCGCCAACGGCAACAGTTCCACCTCCTCCTGAACCCACAGAAACCTCACCGGCAACACCAACTCCTGCGGTCACGGCAGCCGACGAGGAGCCGGCTGCAGTTGCTCCGCCGGCCAGCGATGCAAAGGTAACAGTCCTTGGGGAGATGAATATACGTAGCGGGCCAGGTACAGACCATGAAGTCATCGGCGACGCCGTGGCGGGAGAGGAGTTCGCCATCACGGGCAAGAATTCAGAGGGTAACTGGTGGCAGATAGACTTCCAGGGCGAGTCGGGGTGGATTTACGCGCCTTATGTGATCGCTGCCGACACTGAAGACGTGATCATCGTGGGCGCCGCGATGACAGAGACACCGGTTCCAGAGGAGGAGTCGACTGAGACCTCGGCGCCCAGTCAGATACCGATAGTAACTGTGGGCGGTGATCTAAACGTACGAAGTGGGCCGGGTGAAGAATACGACAGGATCGGTGGAGCTATAGCGGGAGAAGAGTTTGTCATCACCGGCAAGAGCGAGGATGGCGAGTGGTGGCAGATCGAGTTTGATGATCAGACCGGGTGGATCTACGCAGAATTGGGGACCGTTTCAGACGCGGAGAACGTGCCCATCACCGGCGACTCGATGGCAGAATCGCCTGCATCAGAGGACGGGACCGAGGCAGCCGCGCCGGAGGCCGAGAGCCCTCTGGTTACCATTCTCGGGGATATGAACATTCGAGAGGGACCCGGGACCGACTATGCCAGAGTTGGCGGAGCCACCGAGGGCGAGTCATTCCCAATTACCGGCAAGAGTTCGGACGGAGAATGGTGGCAGATTGACTTTGACGGCGAGTCCGGGTGGGTTTACGCGCCATTTGTTACGGCCTCAAATACCGAGAATGTGCCCTCCATAGGGGACTCGTCAGGACAGACTCCGGTTGACGCCTTGGCGACAGTCGACGGGGACCTGAATGTACGTGATGGGCCGGGCACGGACTACGTCAGGATTGGGGGGGCCTTTGAAGGGGAAGAGTTCGCCATCACAGGAAAGAGTTCGGACGGGGAGTGGTGGCAGATTGACTTTGAAGGCCAGTCAGGGTGGATATATGCCCCGTTTGTTACTGCGACAGATGCAGAGAACGTGCCAATCGTTACGCCGTAGTTGACGCCAGAAGTCCAGGGCCCCAATTCTCTTTATCCGGGTTCGTGCGCAGCTGATGTCGGTAGTCTTGGCGGCAGGACTCAGGTCGCACCGTTTACAGGAGTGTGACTTACTGCTTGAAGCGCAGAGCCCGACCCGGCAAAGGCAGCTTCAGGTCTTCAACCGGGGTACTGTCGCGGATGATGGGAACACCGTTGACCAGAACCTCGCTGACGCCACTTGACAGTTGATGCGGTTCAGCGAAGGTGGCGTGGTCCTGGATTGACTCCGGATCAAAGATCACCAGATCGGCGTAACCGCCTTCCTCGACTTGGCCCCTGTCTTTGAGTCCGAAGCGCGTTGCCGGGGCACCGCTCAGTTTCCACACGGCGTCTTCCAGAGAAAACAGACCTTTGCGCACGCATGGCCCCAAGAGCCGTGCCGCTGAACCATATTGGCGGGGATGGATGACGCTGTCTTCATGGTAGACGCCGTCGGTGCCCATCATATATTTGTCATGGGCGAGGAATGGCTCGACGAAGCGGTTGTCGCCGCTGAAAAATACGAGCAATACTGCCAAGTTCTCTTCGATGAGGAGATCACACAGTGCGTCTACCGGAGGCTTATTCACTTCGTCAACATATTGGGCCAGGGTCTTTCCCACGTATTTGCCGTTCTCCTTGCCAGGCAGCCAAGCGATCCTGATCGCGTCAAGTTCTCGTGCCTGTGCCTGCAAGCTGCGACTGACATGCGTGCGCATGGCGGGATCGCGCAGTTTGGGCAGAGCGGCAAGAGGGCCGTCGTGCCAGATTTCATAGGGCAACAGGAAGTTGAGCAAGGTCGACCCGGGCAGATAGGGGTACACGTCGAAGGAAAAGTCGACTTCGTTTACGGCGACCTGATCCACATAGGTGAGGATGGCCTCGGTATCGGCATCACTAGCGGCCTTGAGGTGCGAAATGTGAACGGGCACGCCTGCGCCTTTGCCGATCTCGACAGCCTCTTTCAGCGCGTCTAGTATCCCGATTTTGTAGCGCATGTGGGTAACATAGAGGCCCTGAGCCGCGGCCATGGGTTTGCAGGCGGCTACCAGTTCGGCAGTCGAGGCGAAGCACTGGGCGGCGTAGTCCAAACCGGTAGAAAGCCCGCAGGCGCCCTCGTCCATTCCCTGCTCCACCTGCATCTTTATCTGGCTCAACTGCAAATCGTCTGGCGCGGCCGGCCCCCAACCGCACATGAGAGTGCGCACGTTGGCGTATGGGATCTGGGTGATCGCGTTTTGGACATTGCGGCGGTCGAGAAGGGCCATGTAGTCGCCTATTGACTCCCAGCCTGTATAGTCCTCCATCTGCAGGGCGTTGAGGCCGCGCATGTAGTAGAGCCAGTCATGCGCTGTCTCGCGACTGACCGGCGCGTAGGAGATGCCGTCGGCCATGATCAGTTCGGTGGTGAAGCCCTGGCTGGTCTTGCTTACTTGATGCGGCTTCTTCAGTAGCCAGCCGTCGGAGTGGTTGTGTAGGTCCACGAAGCCCGGTGCGACGATGCGGCCGGCGGCGTTGATGACCTGTTCGGCATCCGCTTCGCTGAGGTCGCCGACTGCTGCGATCCGATCGTCACGGATCGCCACGTCGCCTCGCCGGCGGGGCGCGCGAGTCCCGTCTATTATGGTTCCACCTCTTACGACAATGTCGTACACGTAATCATCCTCCGATTTTGGATTGGCCCTACTCTCTAAGCAAAGAAATCAGCCGCCAACCTGGCCCGCGACTCTTTCCAAGGTCCTTTGGTAGCGGCGCGCCATTTCCGGAACCTGGGCAGCGAGATAGTTCTGCTCGGCTTTGCGCGCTGCCTGGGCGCCGGGTGCGGCGGGGATTTCGACGACTCCGTGCGTGATCTGGTCGTTTCCCCACTGATATGCGCAGATTTCGCCCTTGCTGACAATCAGGTTCATGCCGACGTTGGCCTCGACGATGGGAACGCCGTTTTCCCTCGCCCTGGCCAGAACTGCCAGATTCTGGTCTTTGGTCTTGCTGCCGTAGGAGGGGATGAGGATGATACGGGCGCCGTCGAGGACGAGGGCGCGGACGATGTCGGGATTCCAGCGGTCGTTGCAGATGACGAAGCCGGCGCGGCCGATGGGCGTGTCGAAGGCGCGCAGCTTCTGGCCGATGCGATTGAAGTTCCAGGAGGAGTGGGTGCCCTCGGCGAGCTGAACCTTGTGATAGCGGCCACAGATTTCGCCGTCCTGGTCGAGGAAGAGGGCGCAGTTGTAGGCTTCGTCGCCGATTCGTTCGGCAAAGCCGAAGGCGAGGCAGGTATTCAATGTGCGGGCCAACTTCTGGAAGCGACGGATATAGGGGCCGTCGATGGGCTCGGCAACATCGATCAGGTCTTCGGCCTCGGCGCGGCCTTCGACGACGTCCATTACGACATAGCCTTCGAGCGCGCCCTCGGTGATCAGGATCATGCGCGGGTCTTTCTGGGCGGCCTCGACGAAAAGAGCTTCCATTCTGTCGGCGTTGTACTGTTTGTCCCACTTGGCGGGTCGATAGGAGATTGCGGCTACTTTCACGCTTTCATACATGGTGCTTTCCTTTTGAAACTGGACCTTGGTATGTAATCTTGCCCCTTGGTGCTCTAGATCACACCGTCAAGACTTTGAACGCCTTCCTCCGAAATGGCCAGACGGTCCATACTGGTTCATTTTTGCGCTGCGGACAGGTAGGCGGCATACAGTTTGATATCTTCCACGCGAACACCGGAGAAGTTGAGGCGGAGGCGTACCGGGCCGTGTTCGTGCGGCACGGCGGCTCCGTTCGTCCAGGTGACCGGCTGGGCAAGTCCAGAAGTGGTGGGCGCGATGCAGTCTGCCGCCGTGAATCCGGGTATCGGCTCCAGACGTTCGGTTATGACTTCGGCGGACACTGAACTGTATTCGCCCAGACCATCGATATTGAGGGCGAGCTGCGCTGGATTGGCGCCCAGATCGATGGGCGCGGAGACGATGTGAGAACCCTGCCCCGGCCGCATGCGTGCGGCAGGAAATGGCTGAAAGTAGCCGAGCCGGTCGCGCGGCCAGCTGGCGACGCGCACGCCGTCACTGCTCTGTTCGGGCCAGGGGGCGTACCAGTAGAGCGTTTCGTCGCCAACCTGTTCAAAGCCCTGCCCCTGGATCAGGGCGGGATAGTTGACCAGGGTATGGCCGAATGGCAACTCCTGCCAGCCGTCTTCTGCGGCGGAAACGATGGGGTAATCGGGAATTGGCTCGCGATAGTGGAGGGCGTCGTTGCTGACGGCGAGGCCGAGGTCCATGGTTACGAGACGGCGGTCGTTAGACGGGTGGCCGTTCCACATGCCGTAGAAGCCGACGATGACGTTGCCGCGATTCCAAAGGCTAGCGCCGAGGTGGATTTGCTCTCCCGTGCTGCTGCCGGCAACCGGGGATCGGAGAGAAACGTTTGAGCGGCGCATCCCCATGGAGGAGGCTTGCGACCAGTTTTCGAAGTCATAGGAGATGTGGGAGACCAGTTGACGGACGCCCCCTGCGTGTGTACCGCCCTGGCCGCACACATAGTAGCAGCCGTTGTGGCGCGTACCTCCCGCCATCTCCAGCCAGGATCCAACGGGATTGGCAGGCGATTCCAGCCATGTCAGTCCGTCGGGACTGAATGCTGCGGCAAAATGGTTCTCGTATTTGCGCGATTGAAAGAGCATCTTGAAAAGGCGGTTGGGGTCGGGATCGTCGGGGTCGTAGTAGACGACGCAGCTTTGGACGTGGTGCGAGCCCTGGTTCAGGTCGACGAGGTTGTTGTGTCGACTGCCACGATACTCGACCAGACCCAGGTCCGGCTTGTGCCAGATGAAACCGTCCTTGCTGGTGGCGAAGCAGACGCGCTCGAACCAGGCGGAGTCCTCGCCCTGGCCTAGATACCACATCCAGAGTTTATCGCCGACGCGGTGAACAGTGCCGTAGTAGACGACGCGCTCGCTGTCGGGGGCGCCCTCCTCACCGAGGCCGACGGCGATGCGCGTGCGACCGCAGGGGGTCGCGTGACCTTCGAGGTGGAGCTCGACGCCGCATTGGAGCGGCAGGCTGTGGTCGTCGAAGGGAAAGAGGACGATTTCGTCCAGATGCTGGCGCGGTCCGCCGTTCTCAATGTGCATCAATAGATCCTGTAGTTACCGATTAGCGTTGCCGATTAGCGTTGCCGGCTAACGTTAGGAGAGCGGCAGGCAGGCACGGCTGCCGTGTCGACATGGAGCTTGACCCGGTCCGGGATTAGAGCGCCTAGCTCCAACGGTTTAGCTCAGACCAACTCAGGCTGAAGAGCGTGTTCGCCAAACATGACTGAGAACTGTTCTCCGTTTTCCGCCTTGGTCACGGCGTCCATGTAGCATGCGCTGAATGCCCGTCGGGGGATGTCGGTATTGTTGATTTCGGAACTGTGGGGCAGATGGTTGTGCAGCAGGACGCTTTCGCCTGCTTCCATTTCAAGAAAGACGATTTCGGCGTCGCGCGTCAACTCCTCCGCCTGCTCCTCAGTCAGAAAGCCGGACCCGCTGGACGGGTTGATCAGCGTGTGGTGAGCGCCGGGAACGACCTGAACGCAACCGTTGGCGATGGTTGCAGGATCCAAGGCAGTCCAGATGGTGATCAGCGGGTCGCGATCGAGGTATTTCCAGCGGTCCTGGTGCCAGATGAGGGGCGTCCCTTCGCGGGCCGGTTTGTTCATGAACATGGCGCGGTAACAGGCGACCGTGGTTTCTTCGCCGTAGACGCGTGCGCAGATGTGGCGGAAGAGAGGCTTCTGCATGTAGGCGAGGAACAGTGGGTCGTATTCGAGGTCTTGAATCTTGCGGTAACTGAGCGTTGCGCCTTTGTGACCCTTTGTTTGTGGACCCGGTTTGCCTGTGCCTGGTTCGCGGTCCAACTGCATTGCCATGCGGTCATAGTCGAGCGGGGCGCGCCCCAGCATGATGTCGTCCATGCGCTCCTGAAGCGCGTCCAGTTCGGCATCGGTCAGGACCTGGCCCAGTCGCAGGTAGCCCCGGGTCTGGTACTGACGCCATTGTTCGTTCGTAAGTGTTTCGGACATTCGTTTCTCCTGATCAAGTCGGTCTCTTTTGGACGGCGTTCCAAACCCGGATTTCTACTGTGCGACTTCCTCGTACGTGGGCAGTTCCGGGCTCGGCGGCTCGACAGTAGGCGGGCCTTTCAATGATAGCTTGTGCTAGTCCACGCGGCCCTGGAGTCTTATCAGATACAGTGTTACATCGGCTGGGTCGATTGTGAGGGAATAGAGTTTGGTTCCAGGGGACACGTAGAAGCGAAGCTTTACGTAGAACTCCGAGCGCGGCAACCGGGGAAAGCGCGCGCTTCGGTCTTCGCCGACGCCCGGCCAGCCTGGCTTGCCGTTCCAGGAGAGCACTCCGTCAAGAGTGTCTTCGCGGATCGGATCGCAGTCTTCGACGGTACATCCAGGAATGGGGTGGCCGGTGTCTTCGAGCAGTTCGTATCGGAGCTCGCCTGCGCTTGCGTCGACGTTTACCCGGATCTGGCCGCCCTGCTCCTGGCGGAATCGATTGGTGGTGAGAATGCCGGGCGCATAGGATTCGGCTTCGACGCTGACGTAGCCGTCGGGGCGCAGGACGGCGACGCCTTTGCCGCGACGGTTGGGGGTTGAGTAGGGTCCTTGCCAGGGCTGTGCGCTGTAGCCGTTGTGGGTCAGGTTGCCGGCCATGTAGTAGAACATGAGCTGATCGTTGTGGCGGACGGGCCCATCGGTGTAGACCATGCCGTAGTCCCATGCCCCTGCCTCGCCGCGGCCGATGAACGGCTCGCGCCAGCGGGTCCATGAGACGGTGTCGCGGCTGACGGCCAGTTGGGTTTCGACAAATCCGTCGACGCGGGCAGGCATGGCGTTCGATCCGCTCTCACCGGCGCCCCAGTATTTTTCGGCGTCGGCGATGGCGTAGGGCTCGGCCAGGTCGGTGAGGAAGGTGTGCAGCATGAGAACGTGGATGCCGCCGTCGCTGCGGTTTAGGGGATCGAAGCCGGCGGCGTAGAACTCGGTGCCGGGCGGGTCCTGCAGGTCCTGCTCGATCACTGTTCTCAGGCCTGACCAGTGCAGGAAATCTTCGCTGTCGCGGCGGCCAAGGACGCGGGTGCGGCGGTTCGAGCCGCGCTGGGAGTAGTGGACATAGCGGGCGTCGGGATTGATGACGCCGCCGAATGTCTCGGCGGGAGAGCCGAAGTTAAACATCATCTTCTGCCGGCTGTGGCTGCCTTCAGGGTAGAGATGCCAGTCGTAGCCATCGGCGGAATAGCGTGCCAGCCAACGGGGTTCGCCATCCTCGCCAATGCCGCTCGGTTTATTGTCGATCTGTTTCCATTGACGCGCTTCGTCCTTCTCGTGGTGGTCCAGAATCATTGAAAGATGATCGGCGGAGCCGGTGGTGATGTTATTGCGCTTGGAACCATCGAACTCCACCAGTCCAAGTTCGGGCCTTTCCCAGTCGAGCCCGTCGTCAGATTCCAGTGCGCAGAGGAGATTCCGCTCATCGACCCATGCCCGGTAGTACATGCGGAAGCGCTGGTTGGCCTCGTCGTAGATGACCCGCCCCGGCTGTGCGAACTGGGCGTCCCACGGCTGGTCGAAGGGAATCTCCAGGGGGCCTTCTACAGTCAACTTTTCAGGCCGATTGAGAACGCGCTTTGCGCCGGTCAGCGACTCAATGAAATAGTCGTCTATGAATAGCTGTTTTCCTGGTGAGAGTTCCATGTGGAGTTTCCTGGAGGGACTGGTTCGCAGAAGAATTGATATGCAATCAGAAGTTTGTTCGACTTCCCTCAACAGGGATGAACAGACTTACATTTGCCCTTCAGCCTAAGCTTTTATCCCCGTCAAAGCAATCCCCTGAATGAAGTGCTTTTGTGCCAGGAAGAAGACGATCAGTATCGGTACGATCATCATGGTTGACGCGGCCATGAGGGGGCCCCACATTGTGCGGCGTTCGAACATGAAGGCCTGGAGGCCGAGAGACAGGGTGAACTTCTCGCGGGTGTTGAGGAAGATAAGGGGGCCGGTGAAGTCGTTCCAGGCGAACATGAAGCTGAAGATGGCGACGGTTGCCAGAGCCGGCTTGGCGAGGGGCAGGATGATGGTCCACCAGATGCGCAGTCGGGTGGCTCCGTCGATGATGGCGGCCTCTTCAAGCTCCATGGGGATGGTCAGGAAGAACTGTCGGAGCATGAATATGTAGAAGGGAGTGCCGAGCATGGCGGGAATGGTCAGCGGGTAGAAGGTGTCGATCCACTCCAGTTCGGCGAAAAGGAGATAGAGCGGCACGAGCATGACGATGTAGGGAATCATCATCTGGCTAACCATGACCATGAAAATGAGGTCGCGGCCGGGCGCGCGCAGGCGGGAGAAGGCGTATGCGGCGAGCGAGCAGGTGAAGACGGCGCCGAATACGTGGGCGAGGGCGATGAGCAACGTGTTAAAGAAGTAGAGGTGCATGGGGGCATAGATGAAAACGGCGGGAAAGTTGCCCCAGATGAAGGGGTCGGGCACCCAGATTGGCGGAAAGGCGAAGATCTGACGATCGGCCTTGAGAGAGGTGCTGACCATCCAGACGAAGGGGAGCGCGAAGACCAGTGCGCCAAGTACTAGCAGGATTTGTATCCCGCCGCGCTCAAGCAAACGGCGGAGAGGTTGCCACCTGGCGCCGGGATGGATTTCGCGTTCGGATTGGGGTCCGATGGCCTGATCGCGAATCATGGCTTTAGCTCTGCTCCGCTTCGTAGTAGACCCAACGGCTGGCGAGCTTGAACTGGACCAGAGTAAGGGCGAGAACGGCGACAAAGAGGATCCAGGCCATGCTGGCGGCGTAGCCCATGTCCAGGAGGACGAAGGCGCGGCGGTAGAGATAGAGCATGTAGAACAGGGTCGATTCGGCGGGACCGCCGCCGGTCATGACATAGGCGGTTGTGAAGACCTGGAAGGATGCGATGACGCTGAGGACGAGGATGAAGAAGAGCGTCGGGCTGAGCATAGGCAACGTGACGTGTTGGAAGCGTTGCCAGCGGTTGGCGCCGTCGATTTCGGCGGCCTCGTAGAGGTGTTGGGGGACGCCCTGCAGGCCGGCAAGGACGATGATCATGGCGGCGCCGGAGCCCCAGAGGGCCATGAGGATGAGGGCCGGTTTGGACCAGGTGAGCGATGCGAGCCAGAGCGGGCCTTCGATGCCGACGGTTCGAAGCGTCGAATTGATGAGGCCCCATTCGGGCTGCAGAATCCAGACCCAGAGGATGGCGCCGGCGACGATGGGCACGATTGAGGGCACATAGAAAAGCGTGCGGTAGACGGCGATGCCGCGCGCCTTCTGATTGAGCAGGAGGGCCAGGAGAGTGGCGACTACGACGTGGAGGGGCACGAAGACAAGGACATAGTAGAGTGTGTTGCCCATCGACATACCGAAGCGCTGATCGTCGGTAAAGAGCTCGATGTAGTTCGCCAGACCGACCCAGCGGGCGGGGGTCACGATTTCGTAGTCCATGAAGCCCAACACAAAGGAAGCGGCGACCGGGCCTATGACAAAGGCGAGGAAGCCGATGCCCCAGGGGAGGAGAAAGAGATAGCAGGTCAGGGCCTCTCGGGCGGCGTTGGTGAGCCTTGGTTTGGATTGGGCAGTGGTCATGGCGGCTGTCTTGATGTAATGCGCGGACAGGGAAGGGATCAGAACCGGAACGACATGATGCCGTCCGGTTCTGACTTTTTTCAATTGGGCCTAGGCGGACTCAAGATTCTCCCAAGCGGCGTCGAGCGCTTTCTGGACGTCGGCGTGGGAGGCGTCGAGAGCCTCTTGCGGCGTCTGCTTCTTGGTGAGGGCGGACTCCCAGGCGTTCTTGAATCCGATCCAGAGTTCGGCGGCGGCGAGTCCGGCGATCTGGCCGCAGCCCACGGAGAAGGTCTCGGAATCAAGGTATCTCTGCATCATGATCTTCTGGCGTTCGGGTAGGACGGAGTAGTACTCGTCTAACATGAACTGCATGGCCGGCTGGTAGACGGGCGGTGTGGGGGCGAAGATCGGTTCGCCGGGCAGCTGCTGACGCGCCCATTCGGCCTTTTCAAGCTCGAGGCCAACGGTCCCTGCGGCGCGCACGTATTTCTCGCTGATCACCCACTTCATGAATTCCCAACCCTGTTCGACGAGTTCGGTATTGGGGTCGATCACGAAGGTCCAGCCGCAGGACCAGTTTACCTGCGCGCCTTCATTTGCGGCCGAGACAGGCATGAGGCCGGTGCCGTCGTAGTCGAGGTCGGGGAATTTGGCATAGCGGCCGATCATCCAGTTGCCGTAGGAGCACATTGAGACCTGGCCCTGGGCAAAGGGATCGACGGGCTGACCGGCGAAGCCTTCCATGAAGGAGGAGGCCGCGGCATTGCCGCCGCCGAACTCGTCGATCATGTGGACGCACCACTCGAGGGCTTCGACCCACGGTTCGGTGTTTATCAGGTTGGTGCGGCCGTCTTCTGACTGGCTGAAGCCGCCGTTCTCCATGGCATAGATGAGCAGCTGGTCGGATAGGCCGGGCGGGAAGTGGGGAAGGAAGCCGTAGCGTACGATGCGGTCTCCTTCCATCTTGTTCAGCTGGGGCGCCATCTCCATGATGTCGTCCCAGGTCTCGGGGCCAACATCGGGGTCGAGGCCGGCTTCTTCAAAGTGGGTTCTGTTCCAGAAGAAGTAGCGGGTGCCGGCGGTGTGGGGCAGCCCATAGAGCGTGCCCTGCCAGGTGAGGTCGGCGATGGGGCCGGCCATGAAGTTGCCCTTGTCGACATTGTCCCGCTCCAGGAGATCTTCGATGGGGCGGTAGAGGTTGCGGGAGGCAAACTGGCGGAAGGTGTGGCGATTCTGGTAGGAGACATCGGGGCCCTTGCCAGCAGCGACCGCGGTGACGTATTTGGGCGTGCCGTAGACTGCTTCACCTAGGTCACCAAGGGAAACGGTGATATCGGGGTGCTGCTCCTGGAAGACCTGAAGTACGCCTTCGGTGGTGGGATTGATGCGCCACCAGATCTGGATGTCGACAGGCTCTTGTGAAGCCGCCATTCCTTCATCGCCGGCGGCCTGGGGGCCGGCAGGCACACAGGCGCTGGCTGCCAGAGCGAGTCCGGTCACGGCAGCCGTGTTCTTGAGGAAACCGCGCCGGCTGACGCCTTTGTTGGCGACCGTTTTTTCGTCGGTATTGATTCTAGCCATTTTTACCTTACTCTCCTGTTCGATGCAGATGGTATGAGACTGCCTATCGATCGAGATTTGTCTGCCTCTTTTTCAGGTTATTGACCCTCCTGTGGCTGCTGCTGGCGGTCAGTCGTACTCGATTTGTATCTCTTACAGGTTTTCGCCCTGGGACCGCATCAGGCGGCATTCCACAAGAAAAGGACTCGACCTCTACGGATATTCGGGCGACAGAGGATTGACAAACAGACGGAACTTGGAAGAGAGTTCAAAACGCCGGGCCCGGCTGCGGGAAGACTTGGGCTTGTCACCATGTGAGAATGCGGGAAGACCGCCATGACTGCGTTTCCCGGCGTCAGGATCTCTAAGTCCGGGTCATTCTATCGAAAGCCACCTGGAATGGCAACCTTTTGGCCCCAGGGCAAACGCTTCCGGATTCTGACTTTGTGATAACTCACGTAGGGTTCCCTTATGGGGGTGTCCTAACCGTGATAGACAGCCAGATGAGGAATTGCCGCGATTCGATGAAGTCTCTCTTTGAATTGTCCCTTTGGGTCGGTCCAGGTCGGGTTGGGGCGGGGGGTCTTCCTCTTTTTGGACGATTCTTCTTGACCTCTTGAAAGTTTCCTCACAGCAAGTTGGGGGGCGAGGATTTCGAGGCGCGAAGAGTTAAGCCGGGTGCAGGGCGAAATGGAGGTGATTTACCATACACCTCCGAGGCAGCGGACCATGCTGCGCAGTGGGTCTATCTGAATGACCCCCGACTCTAACTGGTCTTAAGACGCCCTTACCGGGAGTTTTGATGACTATCTTCGTTATTTTCCGTGCGAGACGGTCTGCTGGCTCAAGGGGACCCATCAAGAAGGTTCCCTCGCAATGGAGGAAAAGATATTAAACAGCTGATGTGAAATTCTACCGCTCCAGGTTTCCTCGCAGTGGAAGAGAATTTATACAGCTGATGTGTAATTCCACTGCTTTGGGTTCCCTCGCAATGGAAGAGAATTTACACAGCTGATGTGCAATTCCACTGCATCGGGTTCCCTGGAGGTGTGGGAGAGAAACTGCACAAACGATGTGCAATTCTCGCGGTTACTAGTGCCCTCATTCTGAGGGGCTCGACCTCGTAGGGACTCTTGTGTAAATGATGTCTTTTTGGATTCATCATACACGCGGAGATAGACCGGAGGGGGGCAGCCCTACCCTTTTGCGGCAGTCTTGCGCGGTCTTGTTTCAATTTGATACGAATGGCCTGCGCCTCGGGCGCGGTCCCATGTGGGGGTGAATTCTCGGATGCGAAAGGGCTAGAGACTTGGATTCGCAATTTGTCAGTCTGGGAAACCCTGAATCAGGACTGCGCACCGCGGTTAGGAATAACAGTTGCTACTCAGACAAAGTTGGTACGGGCCCACGAGTCTGCCGTCCGCAGCTCTTTCTCCTCGAATTTGGGATTTCAGGCCTTCGGCCCTCCCTTGTGCGGGGAAACACACACTGAGACTGGCCTTTTCAAAATCCATGCCCCGCATTTGGTCCGCCTTCATCGCAGCATTGCAGCATCCAACCATGGTGGCGCGTGCAGAGCGCACAGGGACAGCGGAAGTCTGAACGGCGGCGAGGAAGGAGGATGGTCAAGAATGGAACTGTAAACAGCTGAGCAGATTCGAAGGGAAGGGGAAGAGGTTTGTAGAGGTCAGAAATCGGGCGCAGCCTGCCAAGTTTCCTGGGGCGATAGGCTGCACCCTTTTGGCGAAGGGGCATTCCATTTGGCCGAATTATGCAATTTGGTCACGCAGGCCGCCAGGCCGAGTTAGCGATGCTCGAATTGCAGGGGCATCCCGCCTTTCGGATGCAGAGTGATCTGTGGGTCCAATTGTGCAACATGGTTATCCGGTATGCGCAGGCGGAAGCGCTGGGCAATGGCAGCGGCAACCAGAACGCCCTCGGTAAGAGCGAAGCCTTCGCCGATGCATTGCCGCGGCCCCGCCCCGAAAGGAACAAAGGCAAAACGATGACGACTAGCAACTCGGGCCGGATTGAAGCGCTCCGGATCAAACTCCAGAGGATGGCGCCAAAACTCTGGCATCCTGTGCGTTATGAACGGGCACAGTGAGATTGCCGCGCTTGCCTGTACGTCGTAGCCACCGACTACGTCGGCGCGGTTGCCGAATCGTGACAGGGCATAGGCCGGCGGATAGAGGCGCAGGGTTTCGTCGATAACCTGGCGGGTATAGACCAGATGGGGAATGTCCTCGACCGTCGGCAACCGGCCGTTTAGAGTCCGGTCTACTTCTTCGTGAATCTGTGCCTCGATCTTTGGATATCTCCCCAGGCAATAAAAGAACCAGGTCAAGAGGAGAGTGGTGGTCTCGTGTCCTGCGATCAGCAAGGTGATTACCTCATCACGCAACTGCTTTTCGTCCATGCCCTCACCGGTGTCTTCATCGCGAGACGTGAGCAGCATTCCCATCAGGTCGTTGCCAGGAGACCCGGATTCGCGCCTTTCGTTAATCATGCCATAAATCAACTGATCCAACGCGGCAACATCGTGTGCAACCTGGCGCGTACTAGGCCCGAAGGGGACCCGCATCGTAAAAAGCGCCAGAGGAGAAACCACCAATTTCGCGAACAGTTCATTCAGCCTGTTGAAGATGTCGCCGACCTGGCGCGCGGGGCCGGTCAGGTCCACGCTGAACAGAGCCTTGCCGGCGATCTCCAGGGTCAATTCCATCATCTCACGATCAAAGGAAACTACCTTCCCGGAGTGAGCCAGTTCTTCCCACCGACCAAGCCGCCTTTCCGTGGTCGTGGTCATGATCTGAGCAAGTTCCTGGATCTGTCGGCGGTGAAAAGCAGGTTGGGCCAGCCGCCTTTGCCGCAGCCAGGATTCGCCGTCATTGCTCAGCAGACCCATTCCAACCAGTGGCAGCAGCAACTGAAAGGCGGGACTAGGCATCTTCGTGAAATTCTTGTAGTTGTCTTGCAGGATGTACTGGTAGTGATCGGGGTGTACAAAGAGATAGCCCCACATATGGGCAAAGAACTGATATCTGACAGCGGGGCCGACTTCCGTTACGAAATCATGCAGGCACCCGAGAGGATCGCGCTGGAGCCTCCTGGCTGTACCGAAAAGGCGATTCGCCCGCGGAGAGGGGGGAGCCGTTCGCCGCTCATTCGGGACAACTGCGCTGGTCATAGGTTTTCTCCTCGTCGCCCTGTCATGGCATCGCTATGTCTCAACCTGAGACATTTGAATGCCAAAGGGCATATCGGCTAACCAGCCGAAATCACTGCACGTTTTGTGAATTACTTCACAAGAACTGTCTTAGCACTGATGAGGCTGCTTGTCAAGAGTCAAACGTGGAGGGTGCAGTGCACATTGGGGGTGGAGATGGTCAGGTGGGGAATTCATGACAGCGGTGGCTGAAGCTGTTTGCCATCCATTTATTGGGAGGCACTGGGCAGGCACGAGGCCTGCCCCCAACAGTGGTGGCGCGGGGATTCGAACACCAGTCGCTGTCTCAACCGTTCCAATAGTCCACGACAGTCGGGCATATTAAGGGGGCGTTGCGGGGGGAGTCCCCCCGCACAAGAGGGCCGAAGGCCCGACCGCCCACAGAGACTATGAATGCAGAGAGAGAAACGCCAATTCTCCCCTGATTCAGGGTCGAAAACTGACGATTGCTGGGTAGTTACGGAGTTTAATCGAATTCAAGCTAAACCGCTTGATAGGAATCACTGCAAGTCCACCGCAAATCAGTCCCACATAATTTCAGTTTTTGAGATGGAGACAATAGTGTATCGATCTGTCGCTCTTTCATGGTTCTTTGGTTTCTCGCTGCTCTTCGCCGGTTGCGTTGCCATCCCAACCAGGAACGAGCCAGCAGCCTACACACAAACACTCGTGCAGGACGCAATCCGGCTATTCAGTCAGGAGGGCCGCCAGGCAGCGACTGAACACTTCAGTTCACCAGACAACGTTGACGGACAGTTTTACGTCTTTATTGTAGGAGAAGACGGTTACACTATCGCCCACTACATTCCAGAGATTGTAGGACGGGACCCCGCACTGCGCGTGGATTCGACCGGCTACTTTTTTGGGGACGAGATGCTAAGAGCGACCGAGGAGGGAAAGTGGATCAGCTACGTCACCGTCAACCCGGATACGGGAGAAGAGGCGCGCAAACATACGTGGATTGTGAGCCATAAGGGGCACTTCTTCGCGTCGGGCTGGTATGAAAAGGAGTGAGTTGTCCCGAGAAGGAACGCGTCCCCTTGGGCGCAGATTTTCGAGAGGGAGACTGGGATACGCCGTTTAACATGTACCCCTTTTCTTGGAAGTCGCACACTCGATCCAGCATGAGTTGTGGGCGTATTGTAGTGCCAGGAGTCAGAACCCGGCCGCCTGCCGTTCCACAGGAGGGTCGTATGCGTTGGGCTTGTCAGCCGACATTTCTCCGGGTACGCGCCTCGAGATGCGCACAGTAGGCTGGCCGGGTTGAGGTATCGGGACTACGAAACAGATTGGCTGTTGAATTGGGTTGAGGCTGAATCCAAGTCAGAAATGAGAACTGAGCTAATGTGTCTAAAAGGCCGAGGGTTATTCCGCATCGAATGGTCCCCTTCGTTATTTGGGAAGTCCTCAAGCGTAGCACAGGAACATAACTAACCGAAATGCGGGTTACCAGAGAACTGGCATCTTGACCAAGTAGACGCCTACGCAACCTCCATAAGAACCCAGGACCAAGGTTGCAGATGTTTCTTCGGCAAATGAACCCCGAAAGAGTGCTTTTTGTCTGACTCTGGCGTTGTCATTATCGACATTGCCAGCGGTGAATCGGTCGAAGGCTGCTGTACCGGTCAGAGCGTCGTGTAGAGCAAAGTGGCGGCGACTGCCAAAACGACCGACCACACAAGCAGACCGAGGCAGTACGGCAAATCTTCTCTTTTTTGCGGCATTCGTTCTTATTTGCTTACATGAATGGTTCACCATTTGCTGCCAGTGAAGCGATTTGGCACTATATCCAGTGAAGCGATTTGGCACTATATCAAGTATGTCAAAGTTAGTCTCAGTTTTCTTGGCTTGACCCTCAAGCACATTCAACCTTTCATTGTCCCGATTCGGGGAACGTCTAGCTAGTTACAGAGCATTGGCCCAGTTCAGTTATGTTCGTCACCGAACACAATGTGGCTCAAGCTTGTAAATCTGTTGGCGTATTGTCGCTAGAATCCCGAATTGGAGGACGCAGGCGTCAGTTTCTTCAATTCTAGTGCAATTATGATCACAATACTGTGACGAAGAGGGTTTTTTCGATAACAGATTGATGTCAGTTCCAATTTCACCGCACCAGTTCCTGTCGTGTTAACGAAAGGAGCGTAGTTAGGCATGCTGTCGCGTCCGAGGCAGGAGTCCAATGGAAGAAGCGAAATGACAATAGTCGATGACCACAAACGAAAATTGGAATCATTGCAAGGACAACTGACCAAGGTGAAGGAAGCCGTTATTCGCATTAACGAGAACCTAGACTTAGGCAGTGTTCTACAGGAAGTGGTCGAGAGTGTACAGGAGTTGACGCAAGCTCGCTACGGGGTAATTGCAATTCAGACGGAAACGCCGCGGGATTTCAGGGTCAACTGGTGTCCTGTAGGCAAGGTGTTCCCTACATGGGTCGATTCTTCCGGCAATGCCTTCCCCAAGAGTACCTCCTACACGATTTCCGGCTTAGAGGCGGGAGGACGCTTTAAAGTGCGTGTACGCGCCCGCTATAGCGGCTATTCCGGAGATTGGAGCAATGTAGTCGAAGATGACGTCGCGTCGGTTGAGGCTGGTTCTTCCGCCGCAAAAATGGCAGTCTCCCCTTCGTCGCCGACAGATTCGCCACTCTTCAAGGCAGTCGGCGCTGTAAACTTGGTGAGCAGTCAGCCTGGAGAACTGACAGTGTCGTGGGACGCGCCAGACGATTCTGAGCAGCCACATGACCTGATCACTGCCGGGATGAGCGATGCAGAGAATCAAAGGCTGGAAGAGGCGGAGAGTAGATTGCCGTTCTTTGCATATCTTAGCAGGCTTTTCAAGCCACTGAGGGTTCCCGACATTCAAAGTCACATGGAGGCAATGGGGCTCGCCGACTTTCATCCTTTTCCCATGAGTTCCTTTCTGGCCGCGCCGATTCGTCACCACGGGATCGTCATAGGCAGTTTCTGCCTGGCCAACGAAAAAGGGGGACAAGAATTCAGCCAAGAAGACGAAGAGATTCTGGAGGTATTTGCCTCCCTGTCGGCGGCGGCAATCGTCAACTCGAGGCGGTACGAGAAGGAACAGCAGGCCACGGAAAAACTAAGTACAGTGATAGACACGTCGCCCGTAGGTGTAGGGGTCTTTAACTCCCTGTCGGGAGACCCAAGGTCGATTAACCGGGAAGCAAAGAGAATCCTTCAGATGCTCGACCCATCGAATCGCCCGCTGAGAAAACTCTTGGATGCCTTGACCATCCGCTCGCCCGACGGACAAGAGATGTTGCTGAAGGAGTTTGTCGTTGCCCTATGCCAGAGTGACTGCGCGACGCTGAGGACAGAGGAGTTTGTTTTGTTTGTACCCAACGGTCGTTCAAAGACGGTACTGGTAAACGCCTCCACTATGGGCAAGCAATCTGGGGAGGCAATGTCTCTAGTTGTGACCATACAGGACATGACACCGCTGGAAGAGTTGGAGAAGCAGCGGGCCGAATTCCTGGGAATGGTGAGCCACGAACTGCGGATGCCGCTGACCTCGATCAAAGGTTCGGTTGTAACTTTGCGAGAATCGCTGAATTCTCTGGATCCTGCAGAAATTGTCCAGTTCATCCGTGTCATAGAAATACAGGCCAACCGGATGCGCGATTTGATCAGCCACCTTCTGGACGTTGCGCGGATCGAGACGGGTTCGCTTTCCGTCACTCCCGAACCGGCGGATGTGGTCGTCCTGATAGATGAGGCCAGGAGTTCATTTCTGAGTGGGGGCGGACGGGACTTAGTGTCTGTCGACCTTGAGACGAACCTGCCTTTGGTGATGGCGGACAAACGACGCGTAGTTCAAGTTTTGGACAACCTGCTTTCCAACGCGGAAAAGTACTCGCACGTAACATCGGGCATCAGGGTGAGCGTAGCGCTGGATGGCGGCCACATCGCGTTTTCCGTAGCTGACAAAGGCATAGGTGTGCCGCCGGAACGCATCCCTCTCCTGTTCCGAAAGTTCACCCGGATTAGCAACGAAAAGGAACAGCGGGAAATTGCAGGCTCTGGCCTGGGCCTCGCCATCTGCAAAGGGATCGTGGAAGCCCACGGCGGCCGGATCTGGGCCGAGAGTGGTGGACTGGGTATGGGAACACAATTTACCTTTACACTGCCCGTCGTCGATGCGGAAATCAGTGACTCGGCAACAGGAGTTTCTTTGTACTCAAGAGAAACTATGCAATCAGGGAGAGAGCCGTTGCGGATTCTCGCGGTGGATGACGATCCGCGGTCACTTCGGTACGTGCGGAAGGTCCTCTCCAGGGCGGGCTATGTTCCCATAGTGACAGGTAACCCCGAAAAAGTTCTAAACTTAGTCAAGTCCGACCGGCCACATTTGGTATTGTTGGACCTGATGTTGCCGGGTAGTGACGGCATCGAGTTGATGAAAAGAATTCTGGCTATCACTGAGGTGCCGGTTTTGTTCCTATCGGCCTACGGCAGAGACGAGACAATCGCTATTGCCTTGGAGTCTGGAGCTGCCGATTACATTGTAAAGCCCTTCTCCCAGACTGAATTGGTTGCCAGGGTCAGGGCGGCCTTGCGGCGGCAACTGGTGCCAGTTCAGAAGGAACCTGCCGGGTCATTTGTGCTGGGCGACCTTATCGTTGACTACGCCGAACGAAAGGTGACCGTCGCCGGACGCCCCATCAGTTTGACTGTAACCGAATACAATCTTCTCTATGAACTGACGACCCACGCCGGGCGAGTGCTAACCTATACTGAGTTGTTGAGGAAGGTCTGGAATATGGATCATTCCAGCGATAGGAGCGTCATACGCACGAATATAGGAAGACTCCGCCGCAAGTTGGGGGACGACGCGGACAACCCCACGTATGTCTTTGCTGAGCCTGGTGTGGGCTACCGCATGCCGAAGGGGGTAGACTTTGGAACGGAAACAGAAAAAACTCAACTCTAACGGCACTACGTAGCTATAAGTGGAACAGCAAGACGCACGAATGTTCTCATGGAGATGTGGAATCTCCTGGGGTGGATTGAAAGGGCCCAACGCGATAGCTGGAATGTTGGGACCTACTCTTTCTCCATCAGGAAAGTATTGCAGAAAAGTATTGTCGTGAAATTGTAACAGTATCCCGTTAAAGGTTGCCACGACTTTGCTGGTTTCCCCGGCAACCATCCTCTTACAGCGTCGCTCTTTGACAGGCTCATCCTGCATCCTGGGATCTGATTTGAGATCCTTCGCGTGGCGCAAGTTTCGAGCGGTGACTTCATCCACTGCGTCCCAGTCGAGACTGTTTTTTTGAGCTGTCGTTCTTCCTTTTTGCTCTGTAATCAGGCAACTGGGCGTGAGGCCCTTTCCTGAACTCTCGGTGGATATGCCGGTTCGAATGACCGGGTAACAGAATTCCATTTTGCATTTGTGTTTTGCGAAGTTAAGTATACGAGTCTCTATCTGTACTCCTGGGTGAATGAGCATCGTGTGATTGAGCTTGCTGCATTTTCCCTGCCAATTGATCGCCTTCCTCTTCCTTTGCAGTTGTGCGGTGGTATACTAGTGGGCGTCGACAGAGGGTTTCAGGACCTTCTTGTCTTCGCAGCCCCGACCGGCGGCAGGACGCTGTCACCCGAACACTCAAAGACGAAAAAGAAAGGGAGCAAGCGATGGCACCAGAGCCGACTCTTGAAGAGCAACTCCTGCATTTGAGGCTGGACGGCTGGTGTGTTGTGAAAGACGTTATTCCCCGGGAGGAGGTGGCGGCCGTACGCGAAGGTGTTGCGGAGGCCACGCTCCGGCACCAGCGGCCTGATGCGCCGGCGAACATTGGGCATCGGACCGGTTTGATCAACTACGATCAGTCCTTCGCTCCCTATCTCGTAACGCCGCACTTTATTGAATTGATCAGAGCGACTTTGGGCCAGAATGTGCGCGTCTCTTTCACTTCGGCCATGATCAATTACCCAGGCAACGCGCGCGGCGGGCTTCATGCGGACTGGCCCTTCAACCAGCGCAATGCGGGGCACATACCGGCGCCCTATCCCGATGTCGTAGCCCATCTCACGACCCTGTGGATGCTTTCGCCATTTTCTGCGGAGAATGGCGCAACCATTGTCGTGCCCGGCAGCCACCGGATGGAGACGAACCCCAGCGCCGAGGGCTGCAGCCACGACGAAGACACGCCTTATCCGACCGAAATCCAGGCTGTCGGCGATGCGGGCAGTGTTTTGGTGATGGATAGCCGCATGTGGCATGCGGCCGGGGGGAACAGGTCCGACTCGGCGCGTGTGGCGATCGCCATCCGCTTTGCGCCGTGGTGGCTGAATCTCAACGGGCTGAGGCCCGGCTCGGGCGAGCGGGCGAGGCAGATGGCGGCGACAGGGCTTACAGAGAATGAGGTCGAAGCTGTAAAGAAGGATGTGTACGCAGGTTTAACGCCGGCAGTCCAACCCCTCTTCGAACATTGGGTGGAGCATTAAATGGACACTGACCTTCTCGCGACAACCCTTGCCGGGCAGGTTGAGCCGGAGCGAATCAAGCAGCTCACGCTTGATATGGTGCGCATCCCGAGTCCGCCGGGGGAGGAGCGGGCCGTTTCAGAGTTTTATGCGGATGTCTTGCGAGAGGCAGGCCTGGAAGTGGAGATGGACGATGAGTTTCCCGACAGCCCAAGCGTCGTGGCGCGGTTGCGGAGCAGCGGAGGGGGGCCTACGCTTCAGCTGGACGGCCATACGGATACGGTGGATTTGCCGGGCCCGGAGCCGCGATTTGAACAGGGATTTATCCACGGGCGCGGTTCAGAGGATATGAAAGCGTCCTTGGCGGCGATGGCAGAGGCTGCGCGCGTCATACGCGTGGCCGGTGTTCAGTTGGAAGGTGACTTGCTTCTGACTGCGCACGGCCGGCACGAGAGCGCGACAAATGAGACGCTGATTTCGCTGATCGAGAAGGGCGTCCATGGTGATGCGGTAGTTGTTACCGAGCTGGGGGGCAAGGACCTGCCGATCACAGGGATGGGCCTTGTTTTCTGGGAGCTGAGCATCGCGGGAGACGACGAGGGCATTCACGAGACGGTAGCCGAGGCGGGGGCTCCGCACGCGGTGATGGCCGGGCACAGGGCGGTGCAGCTGCTTCAGGAGAAGGCGGCTGAACTGGCCGACATACGGCATCCCTATCTGGGCGCGGAATCTATCTTCATTGGGCGGTTTCAGGGCGGCGATTATTTTAACCGGATGCCGGCCGCGTGCGTTATCGCGGGAACGCGGCGGTTTGGTCCAGGATGTAGTTTGGCTGAGATCCGCGAGGAGTTCGGGAGGCTGGCGACGCGGGTGCAGGAGGAGAGTGGTGCAGAAGTGGAGGTCTGGCTGGATGGGATCGAGGGGTACAGTGTCGACAAGAACGAGCGTCTGGCACAGGTACTGCTGCGCGGCCATCAGCAAGTGACTGGCAGAGAGCTGCCGCTGGCGGGGACGAGAGCTGCGGCGAATGTCCCCCACTTCGTGCATTTGGCGCGTGTCCCAGCGCTTTACTACGGTGCAAGCTATCTGACGGCACATTCGGACCACGAGCGGGTCGAGCTGGCACAGGTCGTACGCGCTACTAAAGTATACATCCATGCAATTCTCGCCTACCTGGGCGTCGCGGAGCAGTCCAAATGAGTGATTCCCGAACTGTCGTCGTTACATCCAACATTTTTCCCGGCCTGGAGACTGAGAAGGAGGTCCTGGCGCCGTACAATGTTGAGCTAGTCAAGCGCCCGTGTCAGAACCAAGAGCAGTTGGCCGAAGCCGGTAAGGACGCGGTTGCGCTGCTCGTGGGCAACGTGCATATCGATGCCGAGGTGATTTCGCATCTGCCCCATTGCCTGGCGATCGTTAAACCGTCGGTCGGTGTGGACAACATCGATATCGATGCGGCGACGGCGGCTGGGGTCTGCGTTGCCAACGTGCCGGATTACGGTACTGACGAGGTGGCAACGCACGCGATGGCGTTGCTGTTGAACGCGATTCGCTATGTCGACGCCGAGGCAGCCGCGGTGCGAGGCGGTCGCTGGCAGCCCAAGCCGCCATACCCGATCCAGCGCAGTGCGGGGCGAACGCTGGGCATCATTGGATTCGGGCGCATCGGCCAGTCTGTTGCGCGGAAGGCCGCCGGTTTTGACTGGCGTTTGCTGGCGTGGGACCCCTACCTGGATGATGACGAGATTCGACGCGGCGGGGCCGAACCGGCAGGGTTCGAAACGCTGCTGGCGGATTCGGACTTTGTCACACTGCATCTGCCGCTGACGGAAGAGACGCAGGGAATGATCAGTGCGAGCGCGCTGGCGAAGATGAAGCCGAGCGCCTTTCTGGTGAATACGGCCCGCGGGGGCGTTGTCGACTCCGCTGCACTGCTTCAGGCGGTGGAGTCGGGTCAGATCGCGGGGGCAGCTGTAGACGTGGTTGAAGAGGAGCCGCCGCCGCCGGATCATCCGCTCTACCGTACGGACCGTATCCTCGTGACGGCGCACGTGGCGTGGTACTCGGAGCAGGCGTTTCGTGACGTGAGGGTGAAGGCAGTGCAGGAGGTGGCGCGCGTGTTGGGGGGCGAGTTGCCGCTCAACCTGCTCAATCCGGGGGTGAAGCCTCGCTTTTCTGTGCGCGGCACAGGATGAAGGTGAGTGCCATCGGCAACCAAAACCGGTCCTTGAAATCTGCAGTGGGAAAGAGAAAGTGGTGAAATCAATAATCGGAAAGTCGGCCATAATTTCCCATGTTCTTTGAGTCTAAGAGAGTTGCTCCACACCCATCTGGCAATGCCGTGACGATGAATACGCCAACACGCGGTTCACTCCTCATCTGGACGCTAAGTTAACCGATGTGCCGCCGTTCCAGTTGTTGAAGCTCTACACTGAAGCAGCTCCGGTTTACGAGCGCCGCGGTTAGACGAATTTCAGAATAGTGGCGTTGGACGGCTGCGTTGAAAGGCGGCATGAACGCTATCAAGATGAGAGGGGGCAAGGACAAGGGCGCCCGCAAAGGAGACCAGCTTTTGTGAAGAAATCGTGAAAGCGCAATGAGGAGCTAGCTGTGGAAAAGTTTGAGGCGCCGCTCGCAGAAGCGCTTGTGCAAGAGTTGGACGAGTTCTGGCAGACGATTCCGGAACTTCAGACAAATGAACGATGGCGGCGTGAATTGCTTGGCCTCGACGGGTCGCACAACCGTACTCTTGTTTACCTTGCGCGACGCCACGGGATGATTGCCGCAATGTGCCAATTCTGGGTCTCTCGCAGTCTCCCAGAATTAAGCGAGTTTACTTATCCCGCCACCGGACCGGCGTTTCGTAGAGAGGGGATTGGAACAGAACTTTGGGGCGCAGCCATCGCCGATGTAAAAGCGGCAGGCGGGCGCGCCATTTTCCTCGGCACCAATGAACGCGCTGCTTTCAGACTGTATCGACGATTAGGTTTCTCCAAACTGCCAGCCTCTATAACTTTCGTGAAAGAGCTCAACGGGAAAGCAGCGGAAGAATTTCTCGTCGATTGGTTCAGAGGGGCTGGGCCAGCGTCGGTATCAGACGGTCATCCAGACGACCAGATACCTTCCTATCCGCTGATTGTTTCGCCGCACGATTGGCAGGTACTCGATGCCAATGCCGGATTATTTTCTTTGCGGTACAGCCTGCACCGTACGTTCCATGGGTTGTATCGAGCATACGAGCGCGTCGTTGGTGACGGGCATGGTGCGCGCTTCGCAGCACGCACAACTGATGGCCGCGTCGTGGGGATGTCAACCGCCAGGCTGCACGCAGATGGTTCCTGCTCGGTGGATGGATTTGTCCACCATAACTATCTCAGATCGTGGCACGAGTTAATTGCGCCGGCCATCCAATTTGGAAGAAGCCGGGGGGCCGCCTTGGTTCACTCGCGAGTCTCCAAAGAGGATATCGAAAAGCGCCAGTTGTTCGAGGAGCTAGAGTTTGGGGAAGTAGGTCCCGCCTCTGAATTTTCGCTGGACAGTCTGCAATTGAACAACGAGCGGAAGATCGAGCCGCTGGCGGTGCCCGCCGTGAGGATGGAGCTGAGAGTGTAAGAGCGGCGAATTTGATTCAGTCCAGGACCGTTCGCGGGTCGAGTGCGTCCCGTATCCCATCTCCGGCAAAATTTACTGAGAGCACGGTTACGGCGATGGCCAGGCCTGCTGGTATCCAACGCCAGGGCATGCCCTCGAGCGTAGGCAATTCCATGGCCGTATGCAGGGTGGACCCCCAGCTAGGTGTAGGCTGTTGCACGCCCAGCCCCAGGAAGCTCAGGCTCGCCTCTGTGAGGATCGCGCCGGCCAGACCCAGGGTGCATGCCACCACGATGGGGCCAACGACGTTGGGAAGCATGTGTCGGAACACAATCCGGTTCCACGGTGCGCCGTAGGAGAAGGCAGCGACAACGAACTCCTGCTCACGTAAAGAGAGAAACTGCCCCCGCACCAACCGACACATGTGCGTCCAGCCGAATATCCCAATGATGATCATGACGTTTAAAATGCTTGGCGGTAGCACGGCAGCGGCGGTGATGATCAGCAGCAAGGTTGGGAAAGACATCATCATATCAGTAAAACGCATGATAGCATTGTCCGCATGCCCGCCCATGTAGCCGGCGATACTTCCCAACAAGACGCCGATGGTGGCGTAGATGCCAACGGCGACGATTCCAACCGAGAGGGAAACCCGAGAGCCGTAAACCAGGCGAGCCCAAACATCGCGGCCCACTCCATCCGTCCCCAGAATGTGTGCTGCGCTGGGTGGTTTGTTTCTCTCTCTCAAGTTGGTGGCAGAAGGGTCCTGCCCGGCCACCGTGGGCGCAAGAGTGGCCGTGAGCACGAGTACCACCAGCATGGAAAGGCCGAGCATTCCCAGTCGATGTCTGAAGAGCCGTCGCCAGAATCGATCCCACAACGAAGGGCCGCGTCCTGAGATCACCGGGACCGATGTGGTCAAGTCATTCCTCCCAGGACAATCAATAGCGGATACGGGGGTCCGCGACGGCGTAAGTCAGATCCGTCAGCAAATTGGCGATTACTACAGTCAGAGCCGCTATCAGGTTTACCCCCATAATGAGCGTGTAGTCGCGGCTGTGAACGCCCTGCAAAGTGTATCTGGCTATTCCCGGCCAGACGAAGACGGATTCGATAATGATAGAGCCGCTGAGCAGCCACGGTATTTCAAGTCCAATAAGGGTAATGACGGGAATCAGCGCATTGCGCAGGGTGTGGCGGAGAAGGATATATCGCTCCTTGAACCCCTTTGCTCGGGCAACAGTGACGTAGTCCTGCCGAATCACATCCAAAATGCTCGTCCGAGTATAGCGCATGAAAGTAGCTACGCTTCCCAGTCCGAGAACGGCGACCGGCAAAACCATGTGATGAAGGCGTGTTGCCAGGCTGGGCGGCTCCCCGTAGACCCACCCGCCCATCGCGGGGAAAAGACGCAGCTTGAGCGCGAAGAGGGCTATGGCGCCGATTCCGAAAACGAAGCTGGGGGTAGAAATCCAAACGAAGCCGAGTATGGTAAGGAGTTGGTCAACCCACGTATACTGTTTGACAGCCGAGATAATGCCCAGCGTTACGCCAGCAACGACCCCAAAGGTCAACGCGGAAAGGGTTAGCTGTAAGGTGAACGGTGCGCGCTTTAACACCTCCTTGAGCATAGGTTCGCCTGAGGCAAGGGAGTAGCCGAGATTGCCACGGGTGACTTCCCGCAGCCAAAGGAGATAGCGCAGATATGACGGCTTGTCCAGCCCATAAGCCTCGCGCATGGCCTGGACTCGCTCGGGTGACATCATGACAGCCTTGTCAGGTGGAATCATCGCATCGACATAGTCTCCCGGCATCAACTCGGTGAGAATGAACGTGATCATTGTCACTCCGATTAAGATGGGAATCGAGATCGCCAGGCGACGTATAATGTATTGCCTCATGGACTCTTCCCTTGAACGGCTCCTTGTTCTTGTTCTTAGTTGTCGGGCCCCGGTCACGGCAGTGGCCCGGAGGGCGCTCGAGAACCAAGAAATGTATACAGTGAACTGCTCTTTCAGACAGCTGAAACAGTCCGGCGACGTGTAGTCTCCGGGAGGCTACAATTCTGACTGTGTTTGTATGATTGGCGTGATGAAGATGACTAGAGTCATCGCCATCATCTCAATCAGAGGTCCGAGATGAAGGACAGGGGGCCCATCGCCAGGAAAGCGGCGCCACTCTCCAGCGCGCGCTAACCTGCCTGTTGGGCACCCCTCATGCCCAGATTTTACGATGTCACGTCCCAGTTGTGCGCATTGTTCCATCCGGTGTTGAATATCGACTGCATTAGCCATATCGCGTTCTCGTCGAAGCCGGTGATCCGCTTATTGACTGCGATGGCGCCAACGTACTTGACGAAGGGTATCACGGGCAATTGCTCGTTTACCAAGTGCTGAAGCTCGGTCATGTACTGCCGCTGCACCTCTTCGTCGGGGGATGTCTGAACCTTGAGAAACAGTTCGTCCGCTTCCTCGGTATTCCACATAGCGCGACAGCCATCATCCTTGATAAACCAGCCGCGGTAGGCGGTGATGTGAGAGGTTCCGAAACCTTCGTAAGCGAGATCGAACTCGCACTCGACATTGCGTTTTACCCAGCCTGTTCCTTCCAGCAGGAGCGGTTGAGACTTGACCCCAACGTCGGCCAAGTTCTGCTGGATCGCGGCAAACCAGTCATGGTGGGTGGGGTTGTCGTAGTAGTACTCCAGTGTGAGTTCCTGGTTCGGATCCCAGACGCCGTCCGCCTCGGCTTGCGCCAGCAAATCCCTGGCTTTGTCGGGATTGTACTCGTACGGGTTCAGCCCTTCAGGCACCCAATCCGGTTGCTGCATGAAAGAATCCCAGGGAATACACATCCCAGATTCGAGTTCTTCGCATAAAGCTTGGCGGTCGATAGCGTACAACAGGGCTTGCCTGACGCGCATATCAGAGAGGTAGGGCTTCTGCTCGTTGACTCTCAGCATGCGGTGATAGAGACGATTCACTTCGTGCACGTCGACGTTGGGAAGCGCCTTGACTCTTTCCAAGTAGGGAGACGGGACACTCCAGACATCCAGATCGCCTTTCTCGAGGGCAATGAACTGGGTGTCGCTTTCGCCGAAGTTTCTGATCATTATGCGGTCCAGCTTAGGCTGGCCCAGATAATAGTCATCGTTGCGAACCAGCTCGACGAACTGGTCACGCTCAGCCGCTACAAACTTGAAGGGACCCGATCCCATGTGTGTCTCCGGTTGGAAATAGGCGGGGCTGTACTCCTCCTTCAGGTCCTCCGGGTTGATATTTGCGAGAATGTGAGCCGGCAGAATGTTCATCTCGCATATCGTGGTGTCATCCCAGCGGGCAAAGGGTTCTGCCAGAGTGAAGCGAATGGTGTAGTCGTCTATGATTTCGACACCTGAAAGTTCGTCGGAAGCGCCGTCGTAGAACTCCCTTCCTCCAGCGATGAAGTCAATCCAGAAAATAGGATTGACATTGGCTTCTTTCGTAAGGTACAGCTTGGCAGTGGCCTCTACGTCTCTGGCTGTCAAGGGTGTACCGTCGTGGAACTTCACATCCTGTCGTATAAAGAAAGTGTATTGGCTGGCGTCGGGAGATACCTCGGCCCTCTCGGCGATGCCAAGGCGTTTCGTCTGAAGGTTGCCAAATTCCATCAGGCGGCTGTGTGTCAGCAGGGGCACTAATTGGCTTTCGGCGCCCCAGCCCATTAGTGTCGGCTTGATTGGATTGTAGGTCCCCCAACCTTGGTTGAAGGTGATCGTCTTCTCCATCTCTGTCGGAGCCGTTTCAGACTCAGCGGACGCCTCCGCAGCCGTTTCAGGCGCAACTGTCGGTGTGGCGCAGGCTGCGAGAACCGCGCCCGTCGTCGTCATGCTAGCCACCAGAAACTCTCTACGTGTCAGGTTGCTTGCCATTTCGTCCTCCTTGGTTTCGACCTGCACTATTCCGTTTGCCGGTCACCTCATTCGCTGAATCTTGCTACTCAGAATTGAGAGACTCCAACTGAAATATGGCATCACCTCCTGGCAGACTGCAGTTCTCAGTAATTGGCTCCTGGTTTTGAGGCGCCCTCTGGGCCACTGCCGCGACCGGGGCCTGACAACAAGAGACGAAAAACAGGGAACCAGGTAATTAGCACAGGTTTGACCCGCTCCTCATTGGTAAGTCTTACGACTTCGAATCGTGATCACAAAACGCCTCAATAAGCGGCCAACTCGTAGGCGAAGAAGTCGGCATCATCCAGGACGAAACGCAAGTTGATCTCGCAGTCCGGCGGCAATTCAGCCAGTGACTTGTGACGCCACTTTATTTCGCCGGAGGCGGCATCACCGCTGAATCCCTGGCAATCCACCACTCCGAAGCCCTCGATGGGGTTGCCACCGCTTTCGAGCGCCTCGGCCTTTACCGACCCAAGAGGCGCCCTCGCGTTGATCAGGAGGCGACTGCCGTCAATGACGCCGTGGTTGACGACGAAGCTACCCTGGTTGCCCGTGGACAGGCTTGCATAGCGATCGCGTATAATCTTCGCGATTGAAATCGCAAATTCGTTGCCCATTCTGGCGTCTTGCCAGTCAACGTCTGTCCGATAGTTCAGGGTGTGATCAGCCTTGATCGGGTCAAAATACGCATGATCTCGCTTGGCACCGGTATAGTAAAGCCACACTTCATCGTTGACCACCACAGGGCGGTTACAGGTGTAGAGGTGACCGCCATCGAATTCACCCTTTTCTCCGATTGGGATGAAGGGCTGGCGATCAGGCGTGCGGTGCCAGTGGTTGCCGTCATCGTATGAAAAAACGAGTTGGCAGTCTATAACACCCCACCAACCGGTCCGACGACCGGGCAGAAAAGGCAAGGGAACCCAATAGATCCAAAGCAGGCCTACGATAAAGTCGTCGTAAGGATCCAGCGCCATGCCGTAGAACTCGGCATGGTGGTAACCTCTCTCCCTAGCGATGCGGTCATCGAGGGCGTCTGCCACTAAGACTGTTCTCGGTTCCGTCCAGCGCCGAAAGTCCTCGCTGGCTGTAACGGCCACCGACCGCCGGTCCACCAGGTCGTAACGCACCTGTGTCTTCACGGTTCCGAAGTAGCGCCCTCGCGGTTCATCGGCGATAAAGTTCCCTACGTCATGTACGGTGCTCATTGGGCCGGTTGCCAGACTTTCTGTCCAGTACAACCCGTCGGAGGAGTGCGCCAGGTAATATCCGTTTCCTGGATATGCGGCATTACGCTCTTTCATGATCTGCTCTGTGCCCACGTAGCCGGTTGCCTTGTACCGTCTCTCCGAATCAGGATCCTCTGTATCCAAGACGACAGATGGGTTGTGCCGGATCAGGTTTACCAGATTGGTGCGTTGAAAGTCACCATATGGTTCAATGTCCAGGTCGGGCTTTTCCCAATGGAGGCCATCGAAGGATTCGGCGTATCCTACATAGTACGAATTACCCGGAGGCGGGACCACCGGGTACGGGTTATACCACATGCGGTAGCGTTCCTGGTCGACCATTACGGTCCCAAATAGCAAAGGCCCGAAGCGCTCCCAGGGTCTATCCCCTAGAAGAACCGGCTCGGGATGCTTCCTAGCCTGCCAGAAACGATGCGTGATGGAGTCATCAACAGCGGTGACCTTGCGAGTGTCCAACATGATTCGGCGCTTGCCCATGTCTGCCAGCCTCCGCTTTGGCTGTTGGGTCGACTATTGGAGAATGACAGCATACCCTTCGTCTCTCAGCGCCACTGGCATCTCCAACCACGTCTGCAAATTCCTCCAGCAGTGCATTCACTTGCTTCCGTTGCTCCGGCCCAATTGCCGCGTGGGGCGATGAAATTCGCGCCGAGCATACTCCCAGGCGTTCTAGCGCGTATTTGACCGTGGCATAGGCAGTGCCTAGGCCTGCGTACAGGGCATCGCAGAAAGGGAGCAGGCGCTTCTGTTGTTCCACAACTGCATCCCAATCACCGCCGACCGCGCTGTTGTACATTTTTGCGCATCAGCCTGGGCAGAGATTGCCGGGCCCACCCATCGTGTAGCGTCGTATGCCCAGAAACAGGGCCGCCCCAAAGAGGTATTCGTCGCCGCCCATGACTGCAAAGCGGCCAGGGCGGTCCGCCTGCAGGAAACTCTTCTGAAGCGACAAGAAAAGCATGTAAACCTTCACACCGACGACCCCGGGCGCCCGGCCGATCTGCGACAATGTGTCCTCTTCGATAGTAACGCCACCTCGTCGTTCTGGTACACGACCACAGGCATCTTAATGGCGGCGGCAAGTTCCTTGAAGTAATCGTAGATAAGATTCTTAGGCATGTGGTAACTGTAAGGTGGTGTGGACAAAATGACGTCGGCGCCAGCTTGTCGGGGCATTTCCGCCTGCTGCAACGCCCGCGGCAGGGCCTGTTCATTTTCGCCGACCATGACGGGGAGCCTGCCTTTAGCGATTCGGCAGGTCTCTACCAGCATCGCGTTGCGGGCGCTGCTGGACAAAAGGGTTTGCTCACCCATCCAACCCAGTGGGAAAAGACATGACTCGCCACCCGCGATGACGCGTTCGAGCAGCCGTTCCAGCCGAGCCGCATCCCACTCATCGAACTCATTCAGGGTCGTGGCCAGGGCTACGGTCAGGCCCTTCATTTGGTCCAGCAGCGGCGCTATCCTGTCCGCGGATAGTCTCTGGCCGTTCATTGTTGGTAAGCACCTGCGAAGTCACTGATGCCGGAAGATAAGTGCCGGATCCAATACCGACTTCTCGTTATCCAGTTCTGAAGTCAGTACACCTCCCCGAAGCGGCGTGCATCGTTCGCCTGTCTTGACGAAGAGAAGCGGGTCAACTTGGTACTGGGCCAAGCCAACCGCAAACGCATCGCGGGCGTTGAAGAGGCGGGCCACGGCGTTCCCCACGTTCCCTACTTGAACCAGTCCTCGTAATTCCAACAGTGCGCCAAGCTTGTTGAAGTCATTGCCGGCGAAGTCTGGCTTGGGGCTATAGATCAGAGTGAGGAGTGGGTGCAGTGAGCCATCCCGGTCCTGGACGCGAGCCTCTACTTCGCTCCAGCGTCGGTAGGGGACTTGTACCAGCTGTTCCAAAACGTGAAAGAAAGTGCAGCGCAGATAGGGTACGCCCAACAGCAGAATGTGGGCATCCCATTCATATAGCTTCCAGAACGGTCCATCGGCCGCCCAGGCCGATGGACCGTGACTAGCGGTAATCTCTTCTGCGTGCGCCCCCAGGGCAGCGACTGAATGGAGCAGGTGGCAACTCCGCCGCGCCCCAGGCCGTGTCCTGGTCACTTCGGTAAGGCGGCCCATCTCTGAGGGATCACGGGCCGAGTCGAAGATGTGGTTGTCGTCACTGCCATTTGCAAAGGTGAAGGTCGGCACGACGAGAGTACCTCCCGGACTTAGTGTATCCAGGAAGGCATCGACTAACGTATCGGCCCCGCCTTCAACGTATCCTATGCTGCTAATCGAGCTATGCGTAAAGACGATAGCGCCAGCCGGGAGTCCCAATGCTCGCAGAGCTGCAGAAATCTGGTCACGCGTCAGCGAATTTCTCATTCTGATCTCACTTTAATATTATTATATTGCGACAAGTCTTCTTTTGTCAACACAACTTTTTGGGGAGGGTGCAGTCCAAAATGGGGGCGAGTTTCACGCTACCTCCGGGAAACTATACTGAAAACTGCATCCCGCTTCTCCTGACTACCCCAATTCTGGTCTGCACCCTTTAGGGAAGGCACATCGAAGATTCAAGCCGAAAATGGTCAAATGGGAATTTCATGCCAGCGGTCGCTGAGAAGACGGGCGCGTAGCGCAAGCATGGCCTGGGCGCTGGGATGAGACCAGCGCATTCCAGCCTGTTTCAGGCGCTGCTGAACCGCAGGGACGGCGCGCCAACGGGTATACAGGCGGACAGCGCCGCGCCTCCAACAACTGCGCCAGCCGACTTCATCAAAGTCCTTCGCGAAACTCTGGATGCATTCATCTTGCTTTCTCCTCTGTGGATGGGATGGAAGTGTTGCGGGCGATTCCTAGTTGGGTGCATTTTGCAGCAAGATCTGAAAAAAATGCTCAGCACTGAAGGGAATGATCCCCGAAAACACCCCTGATGGAGACACATCCTTACCGGTTCAGACGTGGCAGAAACTGCTGTCAGATGAGAAGCGAGAAATGAGGTGGAAATTTCCCCGCCGGCCGGCAGAACCCGCGCGTTCGTGGCTGTCAGTCAGTCCTTGATAGCCTTTCACTTCACGCCCTGGGAGTGGTCGCAGACATTGGTATGGAGTTGTGAGAGGACCCGCGGCCTTTACAGGGCACCTTTTGCTCATTTGTCTAATGATGTCTTTTTGTCTGTCAGGATGCGACCCGTATTGGACGTGTGAACCTTTGACCAAGGCACAGAGCGCAACCGACGCCCCTATTCCAATGTCCTGCTTTTTCGATCTGATAAACTGTGTTAAGTTAACCCAAAGGTCAGTCCGCGTAAGTTGAATGTTTCGGTGACAGTTGTCAGAAGACATGCGGACGTTACTCAGCTAAAACCAGGCATTGGCCGCAGCACACAGCAACACTGGGGGCACGGTCAAGAAAGACAGAGCATGGCACGCAAGATCGAGATTTCATTCACCAAGCGGAATGTCCGAGGGGTTGCGACCTTACTTGACGAGGAGGCCCCCCTGACGTGCGACGCGGTTTGGAATGCGCTGCCGCTGGAGGGGGACGCATACCACGCCCGCTGGGCGGGGCGGGAAGTCTACACGTTGGTGCCACCTCTTGCCAGTGATCCGGACAAGGAGAACGCCACCATCATGCCGATTGCCGGCGACCTCCTTTACTTCGAAGTGGAGGCGGCCTCGATTGACATCCCGCCTGCGCGGCGCACGGGACAACCGTTTATCGATATCGCGCTGTTCTACGGGCGCAATAATTTTCTGCTGGGTCCCGAGGGGTACATGCCGGGAAACCTCTTCGCGACAGTTACCGAGAACCTAGAAGGCCTGGCCGCTGCGTGCGAGAGCATCTGGAGCGAGGGCTTTGTAGGGGAACGCATGATAATTCGGCGTTTAGACAACAATAGTGACTGATAGGAATCGGGCAGCCAGCGCCCTCAGCCCCGCGACGCTAACTGCCCCGCCCACAACAAACCAGCCGCTGTCGCACAGGAGGTTCAGTATGGAGTCCTATTCGTCAAACTCGCAGACGCAGGCCCTGGAAGATGGCACGGCCCTGCCGTCGATTGTAACGCCGCCGCCCGGGCCGCAGTCGCGTGAGCTGACTGAGCGTCTTGGCAAAGTCGAGCCTCCGACGAGCTCGGTTATTCCGCGCGGCCAAACGCCGGTGTTCTGGGAGCGCACGCGGGGGGCCAACATTGTGGACGCCGACGACAACGTCTATGTCGATCTTACGGCAGGATTCTGCGTGGCGACGGCCGGTCATAGCAACCCGCGTATCGTGCAGGCGATTGCCAAGCAGTCGGAAACGATGATGCACAGCCAGGGCGGGGTTAACCCCAATCGCAACCGGGTTGAGCTGGCGGAGAAGCTGTCCGACCGGGCGCCGGGCGATCTGTCGGTCTCTCACATTGCCAACACGGGCGCGGAGGCGGTTGAGACAGCGCTCAAGACGGCGCGCATATTCACCGGCAAGCACAAGATCATTGCTTTCCAGGGCGGGTTTCATGGCAAGACGACGGGGGCGCTGTCGGTCTCTTCACAGAACTATTACCGGGCACCGTTCCAGAACATGCTGGCGGATACGACGCACGTGCCCTACGCGTATCCTTACCGCTGTCCGACGCATTCGGAGGAAGACGACTGTTACTTCTGCGACGGGGGGTATTTGGAGCATGTGCTGACGATGCCGGACTCGGGCGTTGCGGACGTAGCGGCGATTATCATGGAGCCGATCCAGGGGCACGGGGGCTGGATTGTACCGCCGAAAAAGTTTGTGCAGACGGTGAGACGCCTGTGCGACGAGCACGGGATACTGCTGATCGCCGATGAGATCATTACCGGATTCGGGCGGACGGGCAACTGGTTCGGCATGGATGAATATGACGTGGTGCCGGACATTATGGTGGTGGGCAAGGGCCTGGCGAGCGGTTTTCCGATCTCAGCTACGATTATGTCGGGGGAAGTCGCGGACGCGTGGGGGCCGATGATGCACACGAGCACTTTCCTGGGCAATCCGGTGGGATGCGCAGCGGCGCTGGCATCGCTGGCGGAGATCGAGGAAAAGAACCTGGTGCAGCGCGGGGCGGAGTTGGGGGACTATTTCATTTCGCGGTTGGAGGAACTGCAGCAGGAGCACCATTTGATTGGTGAGGTACGCGGTGTGGGCATGATGGTGGGTGTCGAATTCGTTAAAGACCGAGAGACGCGTGAACCGGCGACGGAGGAGGGCGCGCGGGTGGTTGACGGTCTGCTGCAGCGGGGCGTCATCGCGACGAATTACGGGGGCTCCTACCACAACGTGCTCAAGATGTCGCCGCCTCTCGTGATCACGCAGGAGCAGCTCGACTGCGCGATTGAGGCGCTCAACGAGAGCCTCTCGACGGTGGAGGCTGCGCTGTAGGCGGGCTGCGGGCGGGCGGCCAGATTTTGTAGCCGCCGCCAATCAGTTCCCTTCATTGTCATGCTCCGCATTGGCATTCTCTATCCATTACACTCGGCTGAAGACGACTACCCCAACATGGCGGCGAGGCTGGAGCCGCCGGTGGAGGTCTCGGTCGCCCATACGGATGCGGTTGACCTGCATACGGTTGAGGACTGCCGTCGCACGGGCGATTGGGACCATCTGGAGCCCGGCGCGGCGGAGTTGCAGACGCTCGGCGTGGATGTGTGCATGTGGGCGTGCACCAGCGGCAGCTTTGTCTACGGGCTGGGCGGGGCCGGGGAGCAGGCGCGTCAGATCGGCAGCTACCTGGGGGTCCCTGCCTCCAGCACTTCACTTGCGTTTGTAAAAGCATTACAGACGCTGGGAATCACGCGGGTAGCGGTTGCCGCCACCTATCCGGAGGAGCTGGCAGCCGCATTCGTCGACTTTCTTGGCCAGGGCGGAATCCATGTCGTCCAACTGGATAGCCTTGGAATATGGACGGCCGTGGAAGTTGGCGCTGTAGGCCCCGAGCAGGTAATCGAATTCGTGCGGGCCAACGACCATCCGGAAGCCGATGCCATTCTGATTCCAGATACCGCCCTTCATACTATTGGGTTTCTGCCAGCGCTGGATGAAGTTGCGGGCAAGCCGGTTCTGACGGCTAACCAGGTTACGATGTGGCAGGCGCTGCAGTTGGGTGGAGGATTCCGGAGGCAAAGAGGTTTCGGCCAACTGTTTGCAATCGCCGAGGAGCGGGCAGGAGAACGAGAGTGAAGGGCCGCTTTCGAGAGTACGGCGACCGCGACCTGCCAGCCCTGGGCGGCCTGTTCGCCCGAGCCGACTCCCATGACGGCGTGGCGCGTGCACTTGCCCCAGAGGCGGCAGACGAACTGCCGCTTTTTGCTTTTGCGCCGCGCTATCCCCTGGGACTCGAGCGCGGCTTGACACGCGATGAGGTGCGCAGTCGACTTGGCGGGCGCCTGGCAGAGGTCGAGCAGCTTGTGCTTGTGGCTGCGGAGGGCGCTGACGTCGATGCCTGCGTGACGGTCTATCCGGCCGGCTCTGAGGCGTCGTGGATGCTCGACTGGGTGGTGGACCCTGGAAAGCGGGAGGCGGTAGCAGTCGACGGGATAGTTCAGGCGGGCGTGGACCGCATCCATCATCTGGCGTCGAAGGGGAGGCGTGGGGTGGGGGATGACGGCGCGCAATCGGGGACGGGTTGTGCGCCTGCAATATGCAGTATTGAGGCGCGGGGATTGTGTGAGGACGAGGAAATCTTGGCCGGGCTGGGCAGAGCCGGTTTCCAGGCGGTGCGGACGTTCGTGATCATGGCTTGCGAGCTGGGAACAGCGCGTGAGCCTCTAGAGTTGGAAGAGCGCGTTCCTGAGGGAATATCGCTGCGGAGTTACCGGTCGGGGCATGCGCCGGCGTGGATTGCGGCTTTCAACGCTTCGTTTTCGGACCATTGGGGCGGGTTTTCATATTCGGACGAGAGCTGGGCCCGACACGCCACCTCGCCCCGTTTCAGGAAGGAGATCAGCGTTGTAGCCGAGGCAGGAGGCACTTTGGCGGCCGTCTGCCATTGCGCGCCCAGTCTGAATCCCAGGGAAAAGGGGCTCGCTCATCTCCACATTCTTGGCGTACGGCCTGAGTTCAGACGCCGGGGCCTGGGGTACTGTCTGATGCTGGAGGCAATGGGCCGGCTGCGGGAAAACGGGTTCGAACGTGTCGAACTGGATATGGACAGTTTGAATTCCAGGGCGTTGCCGCTGTACGAGGAACTGGGGTTCCGTGAGCGGGAGGCGATCACAATTTATCGGAGACAGATTTCCGTGTAACGTGCGGCAGGCCGTGCGGGGGGCGTGCCTTTTCAGTAAGAGCGTAGCTACCAGGCCATCACCGGTGTGCGCTCACAGTATCAGAAACGGCAACGGCTCGTGACAGCAGGTTGGGCGCAGACATTGTTGGCTAGAAATGTTGCCGGGGAAGAGTACACAAGGTGGCTAGCCAATGGGGGGCGTTGCGGGGGGAGTCCCCCCGCACAAGGGAGGGCCGAAGGCCCGACCGCTTAACTGCAATGGTTAGTGGTCAGTGATCAGTGGTCAGTGGTGGCGACGATTGAATGGGGAGAGGAGAGGTGAGGAGAGAGGGAATTCGGCTCGCCTCGTTTGGCGTCGCGAACTGACTGGGGTTGAGTAGTCGCGAAAAGGCAGTGGTGCGGAGAGAGAGGGATGGCCGATTACAGGGCGGGGATCGTCGGTTGCGGCCACATCGCGCGTGTTCACGCCGGCGGCTATCGGGCTACGGGTGGGGTAAACCTAGTGGCGGCGGCCGACATTTCGGAGGGGGCGTTGCAGGCTTTCGGGGAAGAGTGGGGCGTGGAGAGGAGATACGCCGACTACGAGGAGATGCTTGCCCAGGAGAAGCTGGACATCCTCAGCATCTGCACGCGCAACCATCAGCACGTTGAACCGACGCTGGCCGGTGCGGAGGCCGGCGTGGGCGCCATCTTCTGCGAGAAGCCGATGGCGATGAACCTGGGCGAGGCCGACAGCATGGTCGGGGCCTGTGAGCGGGCAGGTGTCAGGTTGACTGTGGACCACACGATGCGGTTTGAGGCGAACTACGTGCATATCAAAGAGCAGATTGAGCAGGGCGCGATCGGGGCGCTTCTCAGTGTAGAGGTGCTGGCTAGCGGCGACCTGGGCGAGCTGACGCACAACGCCACACACAGCTTTGACACGCTTTGCATGTTCGGCGGCGAACCTGAGTGGATGTTCGCTCATCTGGAGCGCGACGTCGAGCGCAATCAGGGGAGAGAGGACCTGTTTGCCGTGGTGGGATTTGCGAACGGCGTGCGGGGCAAGCTGACTTACGGCGGCTATACGAATTACCGGTATGAAGGCTTTGTCTGGGAGGGAACGGAGGGACGTTTCGAGGCGAGGGCCCGAAGCGGCTGGCTGCCAGAGGTACGTTACTGGACACACGATCAGCCCGGTGAAACCGACTTTCGCGATGGTGCACCAGTTCCGACTCGGGAAAATGACCCGTGGGAGGCCGCGATAGGGGAGGTTGTGGCAGGCCTTGATGAAAACCGTGAATCGGTCTCAGACGGACGCGCGGGCCGGCTGGCGTTATCAATGACGATGGCGGCGTATGAGTCGCGGCGGCAAAGGGGGGCACGGATTCAATTTCCTTTTGACACACAGGAGTCGCCCCTGGACATGATGCTGGATAGCGGGGATTTGCCCAGGATCTGGGGACGCGGCATCAAGGCATGGACCTAAGACAGGAGCAAGGTTATGGCTTTTTTACGCCATGTGGCATTGAGAACAAAGGACCTGGAACGGTCGCGGGCATTTTACGAGAAGATTCTGGGGCTCAAGTTTTTGCGCTACGTGTATGATGAGAACTACCCGCCGGGATGTTATCTTTCGGACGGCTCTGTGAATATGACGCTCATCCAATACGTGGGTGAGGAGAGGCCGGCCATTGCGCATGAAGGCGAATACATTCACCTGGGTTTTATCGTCGACAACCTGGAGGAGACCTATCACCTTTTGCGCGCCGAGGGGGCGGAGATACTGGTCGAGGATGTGAAGGTGGAGAAGGAGTTCAACTATGACCATGTGCCTGAAGGTTCGCTGAAGACGACGGACCCGGACGGCAACATCCTCGACATCACCGAACGCAAAGACGAGTGGGACGGCGTCCAGATTTAGGAAGATGGTCGGAGTTTCCCGGCTCAGGAAGCGAAAACTATTTGACTGGGTGCGAAGGCGCAGATTGGCGTCTCTTGACAGTACAACGGACAGTTCACCACAGGATTGCGGAGGCTTGAATCGATGAGAATCGCTCTGTTTGCACATGATGACCACAACCACATTGGCATTGTAACCGACTTCGGGATGCTGGATTTTTCGCGCGCGTTTCAGGCTCAACAGCTGATACAGCACGGCGACGAAAGCCCGCAACTGATCACCGATATGGTGGATCTGATGAAGGCGGGCCTGTTTAACGCGGAGACATTTGAGTCCACGATGATGTTTGTCTTTGAGCATCATCTTAATGGGGCGTTCACCGTCACGGATCCCACGCTGCGCACGCCGATCCCGCAGCCGGGTAAGCTGATTGCGCTGGGGGGGAACTTTTCGCATCCCGGTGAGGAGGACCCGGATGAGCCGCCGCTCTTTTTTAAGCCGACCTCTTCGATCATCGGGCCCGGGGAGCCGATCGTATTCCGGCGGGGACTGAAGGTAGTGGAGCCGGAGATCGAGTTGACCGTCATCATTGGAAAGGAGGGCAGCCACATTTCGCGGGCAGATGCGAACGAGTACGTGGCCGGCTACACGCTGCTCAATGACGTGACGGCGCGCGACCTGCAGAATGTTGCCTTCGAGGTGCAGCGTCCGTGGTCATATACGAAGGGTGTCGACACGTTTACTCCGATTGGGCCGCACGTCGTGCTGCCAGGCGCGGTCAGCGACCCACACAATCTGGCGATGACGATGCGCGTCAATGGAGAGGAGATCGAGCACGCCAATACGAATACGATGCTGTTTCAGATACCCGTATTGATCGAGTATATCAGCCAGTACATGCGGTTGGAGCCGGGTGATATTATCGCCACGGGGACGCCGGTGCATCCGCCGGGCCTCAAGCCGGGGGACACGGTTGAGTTGGAAATCGAGGGGATCGGGGTCTTGAGCAATCCGGTCGTGGCGGACAACTGAGATGGTAGAAGGAGGACTGCTGAGCCTGGACGTGGGGGTTGCAGCGGGCGTGGAGCCGGGAGAAGAGGCGCTGTTGAGCGCGGCGATTGAGCTCGAAACGTTGGGAGTAGAGCCAGCGCAGATCGAGCGGCGCCAGGTCGGGTTCTGGGTGCGGGAGAGGTTGACGGACGGCCAGACGATCCGTGTTCCGGCCCAGGCCGAGAATTCGCCTGACAGGCAGGGTCGAATCAAGGTGACCTGGTTGGCGCCGCGCTCAGCGAGTGGGCCGCGGCGCGTCAACCTCGAATTGGCTGAGCGCGGCAGCGGGAGAGGTCTGCCATTTCCGGCAGTCCAGGTCTTGCCAGACGCCAATGACCGCGTCTGGGTTAGTCACGACAATCGCAACCTGTTGGGGTACTGTTACAGCGGGGCGTATCGCAAACCGTTCTTCTACCCTGTGAACGGCCCGAGCGGACGATCGGTGACGCGACTTGGGCATCCACGCGACTTCAGCGGAGGCCACGACCATCACCGTTCATTGTGGATCGAGCACGAAAATGTCAACCATGTCAGCTTCGAGACAGAGCATTTGCACTTCTATGCCGGATCGGACTCACCACTGGTTGGCATTGGCCGCATCGCGCACGACAGTTTTCTAAGGCAAGAGGACGGGCCGGTGTACGCGCGGTTGGAAATGGCGCTCGATTGGGTCAGCCATGAAAGGGATGTCCTGCTCAACGAGAGCCGATGCGTAAGTGTTTATCCCCTGGCGGGGGGCGAGCAGCTGATAGACCTTGACCTGACTTTCGAGCCTCAGGTTGAGCAGGTCACGTTTGGGCAGTCCACGTTTGGTATTCTGGCTGCGCGCGTGGCGCATTCGCTGGAAACGGGGCGGGGGGGAGGGCGCATACTCAACGCACGCGGCGCGCTGAACGAGGAGGGGGTCCATCGTCAGCCGGCGGAGTGGTGCGACTATTCGGGGCCGATCAGTCCAGAAGAAACAAACGGGATTGCATTTCTTGCGCATCCAGAGAACATCCACCATCCGCACACATGGCACGTGCGCGACGATGGCTGGATGTGTGCGGCGCCGTTTGCGCGCCATGCAAAGACAATACACAGCGGCGAGACGCTGAGTTTTCAGTTTCGGGTTTTTGTCCACGAAGGTGACGACGGGGCCCGCATCGCGGCCCGCTATGCCGAGTTCGCGCAGCCGGCGACGGTGTCGGTGTCAATGGGGGACGAAAGATGACAGGGTATTGACTGGCGTCAGGCGAAGTATCGAGGACACAGAGTTACGCGTGCGGTAATACGTGAGGATGGTTCGTCGACTGGGAAGACATGTGGGGTTGGGGCTGAGCAGAGTGAAGGGGGAATGGTAGATGGCGCAAAAGAATCAAACGCTGGGGGCGATCTATCCGGACGATATGTGGTTGGATTACGACATCAACCGGATGCTGGATGAGATCCGCAAGTATCTGCCGGAGCATGTGCCGATGGTGTCGGCGCGGACGCATGTGCCGATGTTTCAGGTAGGGACGGCGGAGCCGGAAGAGGGCAGCAGCGTGGAACTGGGCATCTGGCTTGCGGAAAATGGGGACATAGAGGCGGCGGCCGGCAGATTGATGCGGCTGGAGCCGAGCGTTTTCGCCTACTACTGCACTACGGCGAGCTTTGTGCAGGGCGTTGCCGGAGACGAGGCGCTGAAACAGAGGGTTGAGGATGCGACTGGGCTGCCGTGCACAACAGCCAGCACGGCTATTGTCAAGGCACTCCACTGCCTGGGCGTGCGACGGGTCGCGACTGCATCGCCGTACATGGAGGAAGTGAACCAGGCGCTCATCGATTTCCTGGCGGAGTGCGACATAGAGGTGGTGAACAGCAATCCCCTGCACTATCTGCAGGACCACAGCATTGTACCGCCGGAGACAATTCGCGAGGCGGCGCGGCTCTCGGACGCGCCGGAGGCTGACGCGGTGCTGATCAGCTGCACGGGGCAAAAGACGGCGGACTTCATCAGTGACCTGGAGGAAGAGTTGGGGAAACCGGTGGTTACGTCGAATCAGGCGACCGGCTGGGAGGCGCTGCGGATGATGGGGGTCGAACCGATGCTATCGGGGCGCGGCGTTCTGTTTGAGAACTGACATCAAAACAGAGAGACAAAGGAATCAATTGTATGGGTCGTAAAATCAGGATCTCATTTGAGAAACACGACGTTTCCGCCATAGCCGAACTGCTGGATGAGGCCGCGCCTCTGACCGCCGAGGCGGTCTGGAACGCGCTGCCGCTGTCCGGCGCTGCATTCCATGCGAAGTGGGCCAACAACGAAGTCTATATTTTGACGCCTCCGTTTGCCGAGAAGGATCCCAAAAAGGAAAACGCCACGGTTTTTCCCATACCCGGTGACATTCTTTATCTGCCGGTTCCTCCCGGCAGCAAGGTGCCGCCTGACATGCAGGCGCAGTGCCGCGAGACCGGGCTGATCGACCTGGCAATCTTCTACGGGCGGGACAACTATCTGCTGGGGCCGGACGGGCACATGCCGGGAAATCTGTTTGCGACCATCACCGAGGGCTTGCCTGAACTGGCCGCGGCTTGCCAGGACCTGTGGCGTAACGGCGCCGGCGATGAACGGATGACCCTCAGCCGCCTCGATGAGTGAGCGGTCACTGAGTGGGCAACAGGGAGTCCGCTCAGTCTTCGTATTTCTCCTTGGACATGCGATGTCGAGATGTGAATGACTCGCCGTCGGCCAGCGGCATCAGACCGCCTATCATTTCACTGCGCCGGCCCATGTGTGCCGACTGCGGTTCGGTGATACGTTCCAGCTCGGCGTCGGTGATGGGGAGCGTATAGCGGACCTGCGGCTGGAAGCGCTGGAACTGCTCGGCGTAGGCGACGAGTGCGCTGTTGCCGTCGGCACCGTCGGAAGTTTCGGCGCGCTTGCGTGCGTAGGGCCCCCCGTAGTACTGGCTGGCGATCTGGTCCAGCGCTTTCACCTTTTTGTCGATTACGTCGGTAATGTCGATGTAGAGATCGGCGCGATGGGTGCCGGCGTATTCGAGGCTGTTGTTACCTATGTAGGCGGTCGGGTTCATGAAGTAGATGCAGGGGACCGGGTGGCGCTCCTGGCGGCCGCGGCCGGACCCGCCCGCGAGCTGCCAAGCATAGAGGGTGCACTGGCCGGTGGTGCCGTGCATCTTGAATCCGCCGCTCTCAAAAGGGTGATGGGTGATGAGCATGTCCGGTTTCACGGCGCGGATGACGTCGGCGATGGCGTCGATCTTGTCCTGGGTGACGAGGACGTCGTCGTCTTCGAAGCCGAGGTCACGCAGGTCGTCGAAGCCGAGAATGCGGCAGGCGCGGCGCACCTCCTCCAGTTTCTCTTCCACGGCCTGTTCCACAAACTGTTCGACGTCCAGCTCGGCGCCGGCGCGGCGTCGCTGCTCGCCAAGCTCCCAGTGGTGGGAGCGCACGCCGGTGGTCAGAATTGCTGCGGTCACTTTGTCGCCTTGATCAACATGATGGGCCAAGGTGCCCCCGGCCATGTCGAAACTGTCGGCGGGATGGGCGGCGACCAGCAAGATGTGAATCGGTCTACTTGACATTGTTTGTTTCCTCGTTCCTGGTGAATTCGGCGTAGTGCTTTGCTGCGGACAGTGTGGTTGGTTGCTATCACTCCTCCAGCGGTGAGAAGAAGGTGAGCTCGGCGCCGAAGTCGGACATGGCGGCGACCGAATCTCCCCGCAGCCGTACTTTGATGTCGCGAGTACGGTGGTTGAGAACGATGTCCCTCTCTGACAATGTAAATTGGATGGTAATCCAGCTGTTGATCGGCGGGCGGCTGACGACGAGGTAGCCGTTGTGGAAGCGGGGGCGTTCATTTGAACCGTCGACGCTGACTTCGTCCGCTGTAACCCAGCCGGGAAGGCGCACAAAGAGGGGACCCGGCCGCTTGGCGCGTACGCGCATGTCGCGATGTGTATAGGGAGACTCTACGGCTACGGCATCGGTCTCGTGGTCGAAGTGCAGATTCACATAGTGGCCAGTAGGGGACGTCTCCACGGCTTGTCTGTAGACTTCACATAGTGACCCGACTGAGCCGCCGACGATGTCCATGTTGAAGCTGATGCGCTGCGCGTCCAATGTTTTGTGCCCGTACGGCGCGGGAAAGCCGAACCCGCCCAGATGCCTGTCGGCTATGTTTCGCTTCCCGTCCTCGTTGTCAGGGTTGTCAGGCTCGCGAATGAAGGAGATGTCACGCAGCTGGGAGGGTAGCATGTGGCAGCGCAGGATTCGTTCGGCGTCTTCAAAGTATTGTGGATAGCCCCACTTCCCCAACAGCAACGCGGTCTCGACGATGTCGCCGGTGTTGTTGACCTCGCCGCGGTCGGGGTCGACGTCATCGCCGCTGCTTTCGATGACCCAGCCCAGGGCATCGCGAATGTCGTGGAGCCCGTTGTCATAGAAGGCGCGAACGCGCTCCATCAGTGCGGCGTTGCGGGTCAGGTCGGCCAGTTGGGCGAGCGAAGACATGACGCAGGTGGTGGAGTGCGTGTGACCGCCGAATGTCTCACGATCGTATGCGCCTGACGGAAGGTAGAATTCGGCAGTGGCTTTGTCTGCGAGCGCGATGGCCAGTTCGAGGGCGCCGGTGCAACCGGTATGGCGGTGCAGCTTCACGAGGGGACCGATTGATCGCGCCAGTCCGATGATGAAGGTGGTGGGATGGAATTCGAAGTTGCGCTCAATTGTGTCTCTGTCCCAGCCCTTGTGCGGGTGCCACAACTCATGAATCGCGGCGATGCTGCGCTCGGCCAGCTCGACTGCAGGTTGGCTGTTACGGAATCGGGCGAGAGCGTAGAGGGCGTGAAATCCTTCGCGGACGTGGTGGGGGTAGAAGTGAACCAGGGGCCCGTCTATGCGATCGCGGTTGAGGGGAAGAGGAAGGTCGCCGGAGTAGGAGAGGAAGGCGGCGCGGGCGTGGCGGTCGATGCAACTTTCTTCCAGAGTGAGGCCCAACACGTCCTCGGCGTTCAGAAGGGCGTTGAGATGGCGGCCGGGTACATGCGATTCGGAGGCAGAGGTGCTGAAGCTGAGAAATGCTTCCGGCCATACCTGGGACCCGAAGAAGGGTACGTCGTTGTCATCGGCGTTGAAGACCGAACACATTGTGCGGCATCCCAACCGGATGGCTGAGGCAATGTCGGTGGTGTTGACATTTGCAAGCATGGGATTAGCGTCCTTCGTTGTCAGTACCAGACTGGTAATGAAACTGGAAGCCGTAGAGGCTGGACTCCAGCAGAGAAAAGCAGATGCGGACTGGCTTATTCCACAGTCTGCGCATGTCAGGGCGGTCTTTCCAGGCGGCGTGATGCCAGATCTGCTCGGAGGGCGCGTGAAGCGGGACCGATTCTTCCAGGCTGAAGCCGGGATAGGGCTTCAGCTCCGGATCGAGGAGTGCGACCCGAATGAGGCCATAGGCGCAGTCGGCGTTGACGCGCAGAGCGTTGCCCTCGAACACGAACTGTTTTGTGATCACCTGGCCAGCCTCGTATTTGGGGCGAAGGGCGGCCCAGCCGTCCTCGCGCAGAACGAGGGCGCCGATTCCCCGCTGCAGGGGCAACCCCGGTTTCACACGATCCATCATCGGGCTGCCCACTCCATAGTGGGTTAGTTCCTCGACATGCCGGCGGGACTCTTCTGACGAGGACAATGGTGCGTGATTCGAGACTCCGGCCGGCCGCGTGTCCCTCTGCTTATAAGGGAAGGCTGAATAAGGGATGACCATTTTCCCTTTGTGAAGGAGGTAACCGGCCACGGTGTGACAGAGGTAGCCGTAGTCCTGGCTGCCGGGCGGGCCGTTGTCGGCCCAGGGGCGGTATCCGTCGGCGCGGAAGAAGCGGTGGCCGTCGCGGCTGGCGTAGAGCGCGGCGTTGGTGTGGAATTGATCGCGCTGGTTGCTGCCGTCGCGGTTGACGAGCCACTGGTGTTCGCCGTGCGCCTCCTCGACGATGCCGATGTAGAGGCCGCCTTCTTTGCGCACCGACATGGTGTGGAACTCGACATTGGGGCCGACATTTGGGTCCCAGTCGCTGGAGAGAATGATCTGTTTGGGCGACCAGTTGATGAAGTCCTCGCTCTCCTGGCGGCCGATGGTGCGGACGTGGAGGTGGCTGGCGAAGGCGTGTGAGGCCTGGGAGTACCCGACCCACTTGCGGTAGGCGTCGTCCCAGATTACGCGCATCTGGTGGTGGTGTCTGAAGGGGGTGTCGTCGCTGATCACGTGCCAACTGATGCCGTCTGTCGAGGCGGCGACGCGCGACATGACACGATTGCCGCGCCTGGTTGCCTCCATCGACGGGTTGTAGACGGCCAGGAATTTGCGGCTCGGATCGCTGCGATCGGGATTGAGGACGATGGTGCCGTTGTCGACGTCGCGGACTACGATATTGGTTTTGCTGAAGTCCTTATATGGCTGGCAGTCGGCGCGCATTGGTTTGCGCCAGTTGAGGGCATCCTTGGACTCGGCGTAGCAGAGCACGACTTCTGTGCCCTGGGCGGAGTTCGTGTTCCCGCTCACGAGTGTTTTGTACCACATCTTGAAGACGCGGTCGTCTGGATCGTAGAGCGCGGCCGAGGGTACGCTGGTGAAATGGTAGCGTTCCCAGGGCAGGTTTTCGAATTGGATGAGGGGTGGATCGGCCTTCTGTGGAAGAACGATGGTTCTTTCAGCGTCGATAAGCTCGTCGAGGATGTAGTTATCCAGAAAGAGCTGCCCTTGGAGGCCGATGTGCTTGAACGGCAGGCGGTAGTCCGGGTTGAAATAGGGGTAGGTGCGGGGATCCACATCTCGATCGCCGGCCCAGGTCTCGTTCGCCCTGCGCTGCACGTCGACGGCTTCGGTTTTGCTTCTTGCTTCCGGGGTGTCGAATTGCTTGGGATCGGTCATATCTTCTTCGTCTGTATAGGTGAGGACATGAAACAGGACCGGTTTCGCGTTGACGCTGGCGCAGCTTCGGGTAACGGGCCAATTCAGTTTTCAGCGGCGTATTCGACTCATAGTCTTTAGAACCAACAGCCTTTGCTATAGATCTTCAGTCAAATCGGCCGATTCCACAAAGTGCGCAGGGTTGCTCTGCTGCGCCAGGTAGACTCGGCTTGCGGAGTTCGATTCGACCGACCAATGATAAGATTTGATTGCGGTCAAGTCTGGGAAATGGAAAGCAATCGCTTACGAATCGCTTGCGGCACTCTACAATCGGTTTTCACCTACCCTTAGTAACGGGCCGCTCAAAAAATGCTTTTCTTGTCCTTCGTTACTACTCCCGGGCAACGAAGGCACGGTGGAATGAAGGCGACATCAAAGAAAGGCTTCATCTGCCTGGAACCTATTGCTCCGACTTTCCGTTATCAGGGCGGGCTCGTACTTCGAGGCCGCATACACTGGAAATTCCCCCAAGGAGCCTGCGATGAAAAAACAGATGAAATCAGTTTTTGCGCGCTCACCTGAAGTCGCCGTGTCCGAAGCTGATGGAGGCCGGTCAAAGCAGGTTGTTCTGGTGGTGGCTTTCCTCCTTCTCACATTAGTGGTGTCGGCGGCGTTCCTCGTCGCCAAGGCTTATGCGGAGGGTCGGGAGGTCAGAGATTACGTTGGCGGGCCTTTCGGTTCGCAGCTGCTCTATCTGCAGGGGTGCGAGGTGGGTGCGTCAGGCGGTGGGCAGGCGACCGCTTCGCAGACTTTGGAGGCGCAGATCGACTTTTGCCGGCGAACGGTAAGCCCACGCGCCGGTTATTATGTATACGATTTCAATATCAAGAGATCGGTCGCGCTTTCCATGGAGGATATGGGAGAGTGGAGGAAGTACGCGGTGCTCTCTTTCCCTGAGAATCTCGGGGAAGCGGTTCGCAACAGCGAAAGCAACGAGTTCAACAGTATCGTTCCTTTTGATGCGTTCTCAGGATTTGAGTACGATTGCTCGCTGGACGATAACCAAAACGAAGTCAGCTGCCAGGTTGCGGCTGCGTCATGCGATTTCAGCGGTGAAGCGATCCGGTGCAGTGTGTTCAACCCGCACTCCGACAGCACTGAACTGCACGTCATCGAACGGGACACAGAACTCGACCTCTTCGTGCCGCACGGTCTCATCACAGGACCTGATCTGTTCAAGCTGCTTAAACCCCGCTTCTTCCCAGCCCTCGACCAGATGTAGATTGGAACAGGCGCGGGCCCGTGCGGGGATGCTCTTGCCTATGCAAAGCGCTGCTCAGACGGTTCTCCGATCAGGAGCGGCTCGTTCTTGACCCGCCGGTGTTCGTAGAGCTCCTGCACACCTTTCGGGAAGGAGTCAAAGATGTGATCGGGCACGAATGCGCAGTTGCGTTTGCCGTAGTCGACGCACAGCCACCAGGGCGAGTAGCGGGCGACGACGCAGGACCTGATTTCGTCGGTCTGATTGGGGCCGACGGAGTGCCAGACGCGGCTGTCGATGAGGAGGACATCGCCGGCATCGCCGCAAACCTGCTCTTCGTGGGGGACCGGGCTGAGGCCATCGATGCCGTCGCCCTGGCCGCGAGGGTTTCGTGGGTCGCGATGGGTGCGGGGGACGACCCAGGTGGCGCCGTTTTCCGGGGTGAAGTCCGAGAGCATCCAGATCGATGTAAGGCTCATGACGACGTCGGGGAAGGGCTGGTTGACGAGGCCGCAGTAGGAGCGATCGGTCAGGTCGTGGGGCCAGTCGGTGTGAAAGTTGCGCCAATCCGGCGGATTGCTGCGGGGCGGCACGCTCTTGAATTCGGTCTGCGAGATGCGCACTTTGGCATGGTTGAAGGCGGTGCGTGCGATTTCAAGGAGGCGCGGTTCGGCGAAATAGGGCGCCAGGGTCAGCATATGGGTGACGGCCGACCAGTCCAGCTTGTCGTAAGCCTCCATGCCGGCGCTTCTGGCGCCGTCGATATCGAGGCTGATCTGGCCGACCTTGTCTGAGGGAATTACGCCTTTCAGCAAGCAGTATCCCTCCAGTCTGAGCTGAGTTATTTCTTCCATTTCACCTCTTCCTTCCGAAGGGATGCCGGCCCTGCGAACCTCTGCTCTGCGGACAGGGCTGAGTCGGTCGTTCAGTGCTGGAATCTTGAGTAGATCAACTGGGCAGGGTGGGTGGAATCCGGACTTACTCCACTTACCCTGCCCGTTCTTGCCTCTGTCAGACCGCTGTATGGGTCGATCTGCGACCTTTATTGATCATGGTACAGACGGGGCGAAAATTGACCGGACATCGTACTCACTTAACGCCAGTCGTCTACCGACGCCGTGCCGCTGTAGTTGCAGCCCATGATGCGCCAATAGCCGTTGGTTTCGCCGCCCACGACCACCACATGGATCTCGTCAGGCCTGTATATCGGAATCAGCTCGTCTTTGGCGGCTTTTAGCTTGGTGGCATAGGGTTCGACGCCGTTGAGCGCATGGGGATAGACATAGTTCTCGATCAGCTGGTAGTCCCAGTAGACGCCGGCGGGCATGGTGGCGTTTTCGTAGACCCACTGGATCAGCTTCTCTTTGGTGTCGAAGCCGCCGCGATCGATGAACTGCTGGGCGGTGATTGGATCGAGCACAAAGGTGGGCGGGTTGTGTGGGTTGAGACCGCGCAGCATGTTGCGGACGTGATCCTCCCAGTGCTTGGCGCGCAGGCCGAGGTTGAAAGCGGTGGAGCGGCAGCCGCCGAAGACGCTGACCGCGCTCTGGTCGGATTCGTATCCGTGCTGTACGTGGAAGGGGACCCACGGGCTGCGTTCCTCGTTTTCGGCGAAGGTGACGCTGTTGTAGGCGTAGTTGTTGCCCTGGGAGCCGAGGTAGGTCTCTCTGGGTACGGAGCCTCCCTGCAGGTTTTGCGAGAGCAGGCCGAAGGCGCGGCCGATAGTGGCATTGGCGTGGTTGTAGGGCCCCATGGCGCCGATGCCCCAGTTCATCTCGATCTCGCGGCGAACGGGTCCGTTGACAACGGCCATTGAGGCGGCAGAGCTGGTCGTACTGGCCCGGGCCGAGGCGCCGGTTGCTGCCAGCGCGAGGATGACTGGGAAGTACTCCGGCTTAGCCCCGGCCATCACGGCGTTGACCGCGACTTTCTCGACCGTGTACTCCCATGCTTCGCGCGTGCCGGTTGGGCGCATCTGGCCTACCACTGTGTCCGGGCTGCGGCTGGTACCCTCCAACATGGCGGCCACGCGCTCCTCGGTGGGCAAGATGATGGGCAGCATGTCGGTCCAGAGGTTTCCGACGAAGAGCTGGTGGAGATTCTCCTCGGTGTCCTCTTCGACGAAGCGAGGCGTTGAGCGATCGAAGTCGTGTGTACGGGTTTCGTCGCCTGACCGCGGCCGGGTGAGGGCTGCGAACACTTCGGTCATGAAGGGGCGGCCCGTAATGTCGTCGGGGCCATCGACGTATGCTCGCAGCTGTTCGGGCGAGCGGCCCATTACGGGCTGCGGCACAAAGGCGTGGCGCAGGTAGGGAATCCCCTGCTGGAGGGTGGAGGCCTTCACCAGATCGAGGAAAATACCTGTCTGGATGGAGGCTGTCGGGACGTTGTACTCAGTTTCCAGGATAATGCATTGGTCGGCGACCGCCGGCGCGCAGGTACTTCAATGGCCGACGGCCATGACGGCCCCTGCTCCTTTCTGCTGGATCTCCTGGTAGAGGTTCTCGTCGCGCTCGGTGTAGACGCCTGATTTGCGCCGCACCTCGATGTTGATGTCGGGCCGATTGTCCTGAAACCAGTTTGCCATCTGCTCGACGAGGATGTCGCCGTCGTCGAAGCGGCAGTCCACGAGGTAGACGGTCTTGCCGGCGAGGTCGTTGACGCGCGGGGCCAGATGCTTCTGGTCAATGTGGGGCGGGTAGCCCATCGGGTTGTGTACCTTCAGTTTTGCGCCCATATTTGGCTCCTTTCGATTAGGCAACAGGGAAGATTACTTGCTTGTCGTCATTCTGACATGGATTCAAAAAACTGGAAAGCGTAGATGCTGGACTCGCGCAAGGTAAAGCGGATGCGAACCGGCTTATTCCACAGTGCGCGCACGTCGCTGTTTCCCTGCCAACTGACGGTGTGCCAGACTTGGTCCGGACCGCCGATGACAGGGTCACAAAGTTCAGTGGAGAATCCTGCGTACGGTTCGAACTTGGGGTCGAGAAGCTCGACCTGCACATATCCATAGCCGCATTCGGCGTTTATGCGCAGTGCATCTCCTTCGAAGACGAACTGCTTTGTGTACACCTCGCCGGATTCGTACTCCGGTTGGAGCCTGGCCCAGCCATCCTCGCGCAAGATCAGGCCGCCTACCGCACGCTTGATTGCGGGCTCGCCCTGCAAGGCCTGGCGCGCCTGCCATTCCTGCTGCCGGCGCTCGTATTCCTCTTGCGGGTAGAGCGGCGAGGGGGGAGAGCCATTGAACCAGCACTGCTTCTGGGGATTGGCGCTGTAGGGAATCACGATCTTTCCGTCGTGGACGAGTTCGCCGGCTGGTGTAAAGCAGGCGAACCCGTAGTCCTGATCGCCGGGCGAACCGGTGTCTACCCAAGGTTCCGGGCCGCCGACGCGCTGCCAGCGCTTGCCGTTGCGGCTCGTGTAGAGGCCGAGCCTGGAGAAGGCCTGATCGCGCCAGTTGTGGCCGTTACGCTCCTGCCAGAACGGTTCGGCCAAGAACTCGCTGGCAATGCCGATGTACAGACCTCCGACTTTGCGCACGGACATATCGTGCATTTCCAGGTCGGGCGGGAGGTTGGGGTCCCAGTCGGCGGACAGGACCACTTCCTTTGGCGACCAGTTGATGAAATCGGCGCTCTCCTGGCGGCCGATCTGTCGCTTGCGATAGAGGAAGTCCTGGTGATGGGAGTACTGGCTGTAGCCAATATAGCGCTGGATGCTTTCGTCCCAGATTATCTTTTGCTCGTGGTGGTGGGGCAGGGGGGACTCTTCGCTGACCGTGTGCCAGTGGATGCCGTCGGGCGAGGCGTCTACGGTGGAGAGGCGGTGACTGCCGGGCGGCCTCTTGGCGGCAGTTTCGGGGGGCCAATTCACGAGCAGGTACTTTCGTTCGCTGTCTGCACGGTCATGGTTCAGTGCTAACCCTGATTGTGAGACATCGGGGTGAACGATGTTGGTTGCAGTATGTCCCTGGAAGGGCAGGCAGTCCTCCCGCAGCGGCTTTTCCCAGTGGAGGGCGTCCTTCGATTCAGCGTAGCAGAGGACCTGGCCCGTGTTGAAGGGGTCGTTGGCGAGCCCCTGCCAGTACCACATTTTGAATAACCCGTCGTCGGGATCGTGAATGACGCCGGCCGTGCCGGGGTTGAACTGCACCTGCTCCCAAGGGAGGTTTGACCAGGACAGTAACGGCTCGGGGTTCTTTTGCGGGGGGCAGACTTCCCTGTGCACGCCGTTCAGGTGGTCGAGGATGAAGTTGTCGAGAAACAGTTGCCTGTCGGTTCCAATGTGGAGAAAGTGGAGTTCGTAGTCGGGCGGGATGTAGGGATAGTCCCTGTCGACCGGGCGGCTGCCATTGAGGATGGACTCGGCCTTCTGTTGAGTGTCGAGCTGTTCGGTGGGGCTCTTTGGCTCAGGAAGCGACATAGCAGATTGGGATCCCAATTGTGTGAGTAACGGTTGGTGCTGACGGTGGGCTCAGAACCCCCATTTTTGCCGCATTTCGGCCATCGTCCTGCGATTTTCGGCCTTGGGGATCTGGTCCGGGTGCGGCCCCATATGGCGTTCATCGACAGGTTGGGAGGCGAGTTGGTAGCGGTTGTCGGTGCTGAGGCGGTAGCGGTCTGAGACGTTGTCGAGAGAGCCGTGCAGGAAGTACATGCCGAAGATCATGGCATCGCCTGCTCGGAAGGGGGTGGATGACCACTTGACGTCGAAGAGGTCGATCAGTTCAAGGGGGTTGCCGGTCAGATGGCCTTCGGTCATATCATTGTGGGCGTCGGCCGCGCCGTAGGTTCGGCGCAGGACTTCGAGTTTGTTGGAACCGGGGCAGAAGGCGAGCGGGCCCATTTCCAACGACAGATCGTCGAGGGGCGTCCAGACTGTGTAGAGTTGTTTTGTGCCGGCGCCCATGAAGACGACGTCGTAGTGGGCGCCGGTGCTGTGGCCGCGCCTGACGGCGCGCGGCCATTTGTGATCGAGGGTCAGGGCCGGGCCGCCCAGGAACTGATCGAAGAAGGCCATAATGCGTTCGGAGTTGACTACGCGCAGGTAGGCGCGCATGTTGACTACGACCTCGTTGCGCAGGGCTACGGCTTCGTTGTCAGGACCGATCACACCGTCCTCGGGCGGGGCGTCGGGATCGAGGAAGCCCTCTGCCGACAGGTAGGAGAGTATGTCTGCCCGGGCGGCCATGATGGCATCGCGGTCGTAAAAATCGCGAACCAACAGGTAGCCATCCTCTTCGATTCTGGCGCGGAGGGAGGACATATCGTCTGCGATGTCGTTGGCGTCACGCGGCGTGAAGATGTTGTGGCCGAAGACAAGCTCGTGGCCGGACATCGTGACTTTCGTCCCGTCGGCAACTGTCACTGATTGCATGGTTGTTCAGTCCCTTACTTTGGCGGAAAAGTGGAAGTGAGGGGGCTTCACGCACTGCGAATTTGTCTCGCAATGATCGTCCCGTACAGGGGATACCATTGGCCGATTGGGGCCGTCGTCGGAACCGACGGCGGGGCCCTTGATCAGGGCTGGATAAATTGGGGCGTCTTGCCAACTGAATTGCAGCGTCATAGTGCTGGTACACAGTCTTTTCCACGGAAGTGTATACAATCCGGGGTAGAGGGTCAAGCATGTCCCGCGCGCACGGAAGAACGCTGGCCTCCGTCCCTCGCACGCTTAGGGCCGAACGAAGCGCCGGGTCTTATGTGGCATCAGTACTATGCTTTCTCCGGGTGAAGATAGACGGGCAGGGACGGCCTTCACAACGTTGCGGTGGGCCGGTTCCGTCTTTCCCGGATTTTGCCAAAAAGCGGAAATAGCGGAAATTGGGCAGCGCTGACGGCGCACTCATAATTTCGGGTAGCGGCGCCTTGCCCTTTCCGCGTCTGCTTCCTCCTCCTGCCTGTCCTGCCTGTCGAGTCTTTGCAGCAGGTGGGTTGCCGCGCGGATATCGCCGTCGAGCGCCGCCGTCCGCAACACTTCGACCATTTCGGCCCGTCCCCAGCGCCGGCCGCGTTCGATCGTCCTCATCACGACGCGTATCCCCTCCGACGTCTTCCGACCCACGTCCATCGCCTCCCGATCCTTGTTAGTCAGGTTTGACCCGTCGATGTCATTGGCGATGTTGCGCGTCATCGTGCGCCAGTACCTTAGCATGCGGTCGGTGCAGCCTATCAGTTCGGCCAGGTCGCGCCAGCTTGCGCCGCAGGCGGCCGCGTACTCCAATTCGGCTTGCGTGCAGCGCACCTGAGTGCGATTTATGCGCCCCCCCTTCTTCACGATTTCATCTTCCCACTCGCGCGCCGCGTCGGCGTCAATCGGCGGCTGCAGTCGCGGTTGGCCTATCGTAGTCCGACTGGCATCAACCGCCGCCTCATTGTGTTCTGACTTCTTCTTCATGCTCTGTTTTCCCGGTCTCCAAGTCAGCGCAGGCAAGCCCTGCGAGCGATCTGGGGGTTAAGTGCTTTGCTTGCCAAAGGCGGCGCCGTTGCGGGCGCGAATTGGGTGATCTTGCGCTTGCGGGCTTCGCGGGTAAGTCCGCACAGGGCTTGTTTGTGTGTGGAGAAGCGGACATAGCCAAAGGTCTTGCGTTGTGCGCCGGCTATAGTTGCCGCCTCTTGCTCATTCGTGAAATCGCATTATACAACACACCTGTTCTACAGCCAAAACGAGCAAGCTGGCCCGGGGCGCATCCCAGATCTTTTGGGAAACCTGTCTGACCAGTGCCGGCTTCCGCCTGGTCAATGCATCAACTCCACCTGACGGACAACAGTTTGGGAGACACCCTCCCTGGAATATGTCAGGCTTCGTTGACATTTCGTTTGAGCGAGATCAGTGCAGAAGCGAAATGCAAGAAAGCCATGTAAAGTCGTGCGAGTTTGTCATAGCGAGTGAAGATGCGTTGACACCACTTGATATCGAAGGGGCGGGCAACGATAGCCCCTGTCTTCAAAAAACTGACACAACATTGGTACAAAACAGCCCTTACTGTCACTGAAATGGCATAAAAAGTCTGCTATGCTGTCTATTATGCAGATACATCTTCCAAAAGCCTTGGCCCTGAAGTCGGCGCCAGGAGCTATCTCCGACCCTGGAGACGGACAGATGATTGCCCGCATTCAGCCGTTGCTGCCCGACCGCATCCGCGCCGCGGCCGTCCCGTCCCTGCCATTTGGGGGGGGGGGCTGATCGCGTCTGCGCGGCGTCGGGCGACGCCGCGCAAGGTTTCAACACCCTCCGCGCCGCCGGCGGCAACGAGCCCGCTGCCCTCCTGTCCGCGGCGCCACCACGTGTGTGGATGATGCGGAAGATGGCAGGACATACGCCTTCACCAGGCCGCCGCACCACACGCTCCCCGCCGCCGCGCCCGTCGCGCGCGGGAACTCCCGCTGTATCCGGCTCTCCCTGCGCTGAAAACAGTCGCATAACCCCAAGACAGCCCTCTGCCCGAGCGGAAAAATCCGGTTCGGCATGGCAGTTTCCCGCCTGTGTCCCATTTGGGGCCTACATCACTTACCTGAATTAGGAGGTATAAATATGGTTAAGAGACGACTTGCAATCGCTGCGGCCATCATAGTTGCGGCTATTCTTATGGTACTGCCGGGCGCGACAGTGGTTGAGGCACGCGAGTTGTTGCATGGGTGCACGACAACGATCTCGGGTGTCCCTATCCCAATTAATATCAACGACGGCGATTTTGACCATGACAGTGTGTGCGGCGCGCACACACCCGAGCCCACAGCCACAGTCACGACTACGCCCACAGTCACGTCTACACCCACAGTCACGTCTACGCCAACGCGCACACGCACGCCCACGCCCACGTCGACATCAACGGCCACGGTCACGCCGACGCCAACCCCGACCTCGATGACAGTCGGGCCAGACTCCGAACCGACAACCACCCCGACTGCGACGACAACGCCAACGGCAACCCCGACTGCGGGGGACGCCCAGGGCGATCTGGCTGCGCCGGCGCTGACGGCCCGGGCCACTGTGAATGCGGTCAATATGCAATGGGAAGTCGAGCTGCAATGGACGGGGACGCCCGCCGCAGTCCGTTACGATCTGTGGGTGTGGTGGGATGAAGAGACCGGCTGGCAGCGCCTTGACGACGGCAACCTGACCGGCATCGCCTACACGCACACGGACGTTACCGCCGGCCGGACCTACTACTACACGGTCCGCGCCGTGGGCGCAAACGGCGAAACCGGCCCGTTTTCAGCGTACGCTCCTGTGGCCGTGTCGGCGCCAACCTCAACCCCGACCTCGATACCGGTCGGGCCAGGCCCCGCGCCGACAGCCACCCCGGCTGCGACGACAACGCCAACCCCGACTGCGGCGCCCCAGGAAGCTCTGGACGCGCCGGCGCTGACGGCCCGGGCCACTGAGAATACGGTCAATATGCAATGGGAAGTCGAGCTGCAATGGACGGGGATGCCCGCCGCAGTCCGCTACGATCTGTGGGTGTGGTGGGATGCGGAGACCGGCTGGCAGCGCCTTGACGGGGGCAACCTGACCGGCGTCTCCTACACGCACACCGGCGTAGTCGCCGGCAGGACCTACTACTACGCCATCCGCGCCGTGGGCGCAAACGGCGAAACCGGTCCGTTTTCAGCGTACGTCCGCGTGACCCTGTCGGCGCTGTCAGCGCCAACGTTGCAGGCGGAAGCGGGAGCCGGCTACGTCACCCTCACATGGGATGCAGTGCCCGCCGCAGTCCGCTACGAGCTGTGGGTATGGCGGGGCGCGGAAACCGGCTGGCAGCGCATCGACGACGGCAACCTGGCCGGCACAACCTACACGCACACGGACGTTGCCGCCGGCCGGACCTACTACTATACCATCCGCGCCGTGGGCGCAAACGGCGAAACCGGCCCATGGTCGCAGTGGGCGCAAGCGGCCGTGCCTGAGTCCGCAACGCGCCGAGAAAGCGAGGCCCCGGTCGCGTTGTAACGCCATGCGCCGCGCCCCGGAATCTACGCAGAGCCTCAGTCGCCGAGTCGCGCCGGCGACTGAGGCCCTTTTGCCTGCCGACTCTGTCCCCGTGCTTGCCGGACTAATATAACGGGTGGTACAAACAGCGGGGCCAGGTCAGGGGGGAAGGGAGACCGGTGAAGCTATGACTGCGAGTACGATGAGGGGGCGCGTGACGCGAACAACTGAAACTGTACTCAATGTCCTGAGTGAAAGGAACAAATCACTCAGCGTAGCTGATCTGAGAAAGCCGGATGATGGGAAACTATCACGTCCGGTTTGACCGGGGGCTTAGGGGAAAAGTGTCGAAAGATAACTCGCCCCTTTGCCTACCGAACTCGGGGGCAGGTCAGGTTGTAAACAGCCTGGCTGCGCTCGATCCACAGTCGGTGAAGGAGCGCAAGGCAAAGGGAATTATACGCTTAACTTCACAGAATTGGGCAACGACGCCTTGCTTTCTATATTAGTTACAAACAGCGTTACCTTTTCGACCATTCTAATTATAAAGTTATGATCTGGAGCATACCAATACTCTTCTGAAGATGAGAAATGTTCATAAGAATATCTGCGGTCGTATAATGTGGTTTTGTCCAAATAGGATAGGAATCCTCTAAGGTCTTTCAGCTTGTCAGCACGAAAACCTGGTGGCTTTTGGTCAGAACGCCTATAGGCGGTGATTTCAGGATCGCCGCATGAGCCAAAAATCTCTTCTAAACCCAATTGTATTTCTTGTGGCAGGTGGGCAAAGAGCACAGCAAGTTTATGTGTTTTCTTTGCGCTCCTCCGTTCTTTTGCGTACAAAGCCTTGAGGTTCAACTCAAACGCAATACCTAAATTTGTGTAGAGAGCGGTGTGTAAACTAAAAATCGCAGGGTGAGAGGACCCTTCATCGAATTGGCCCAACTCAGTTGATAACAATTTAGCTGCCAAAAGGAACGCTCTAGTATCGTTTTGTAATTTGGTAATCTGTTCGTCTGTAAAGCTATTTTGAGGCATGACGGTTTTCCTTGTAGGCTTGTCCAAATTGGAGGGGCCATTTCTAGCTAGATTTTTTGCGGGCTGGCATGTGGTTCCTTTAACTTACCAAATTCAGTAGCATTGCTATCACTGCGACGTGATCCCAAACTATAGCATTTGGCTTGCAGGGGTGGAGGAAGTGTGTTCCCATAGGGGTGCATAAGGCAACACAAAAGAGGATAAGATAATGAATCAAGATGAACGCGAAAGAAAACTATTCGTACCCAGAGTCAACGAAGAAATGTTCCAGTGGCTTGAACTCCTTGAGAGTAGGCTGGAGACGTTCGGGGACGCCTCTTATGGTCCGGGTAGGAGTAATTATGAGGCGGCTACTCTCTTCATTGATGAAATCATTAAAATCATCATCCGACGTGGAGGGGGGAACAAATACGTACCCAGCGAAGTTGCAAACGGGGCATTCGAGAAGAAGGCGATCCCATTTGACTTTAGTAATGCGAGCATCGACATGATACTCGCGACACTTGAGTTTGCGGGCACTTATTCCATAGATCCTCGCACTGTGGCAGGCGGTTAAGGTGTGTAGTGCATTATAGGGATGCGGAGGTTGAGCAGTAGGTATCATTCCCTGAGTTGGTCAAGGATGTTTCTAACAGATTGGTTAGGGAATGGTTTATTCTTTATGGCAAGTTGAATTGCCGATTCGGAGTCGCCCGCGATGAATTCGTATGAATAAGAAGCAAAAAGGCCATTCAATCTCGTCACCAGTTCACTTGAAACTTGCTTGGATTTAAGACGGTACTCATTGGTACTTACAAGGCAAGACAGATTGGGAGAAAGCGGGTAATAGAGCAGGGTTTCAGTAGAATCTCCCCCTTGCCTATTGCCTAGCACATTTATAACTGGCTGGTCTCCTGTGACGAAACTTGGACCCGTCTTGCTTTCAATGAAGAATATATCGAATCCATCCTCATCAAAATAAAGGTTGTGAGCAAGATTTGTTGCCGACATATAGATGAAAATGTTTGCAGTGTTAGTCATATCATAAGAGCGGTGGGATCGCATTAAGGGTCTCCTCATTTGATCTCGTATTTTCTTGGTTCGGAGAGACTGATGAGCGAGAAAAAGGAAGAAACTAAGTGCTGATTCTTCACATTCGAAGAATTCTTTTCGTTTCTGCCGCAATTCATCGAGAATGGGTATAGCGTTGCGCTCTATTTCCCTGTGCAACATTTCTTGCCCTTCGATTAATAAACCGAAGGGGCTACTATCGCTACTTTGAAACAGTTCGCTATTGTTAGCAACTACGGAAAACATCCCAAAGAGTTGACGGTGGTGGGATTTCAGTAGTGGCGATTCAGTATTTTCAACGTAATATTCGAGGAATTCCTTATCGAAATCATTGAATGGGAGAAGTTCATAGAAGTTTTTTTCAACCATTACTCTGTCAAGACTCGCGACTTTGACTTCCTCACCCTTGCGTGAGAAGTGGATTCGACCCTTATCATTGCACCAGGGCTTAAGGTAGTATTTCCACACGTAGTGTTGGTTTTGACCGGGCATGTAGTTGGCTTCCTTCTGTCTGTGGGGCCTAAAAGCTTATGTAAATCGTCCACGCGTTAACGCTCCGCTACGCGCCCCTTAAAGGCTAGAGCGCACGGTAGAGGCACAGCACACAGAAAAGCGTACCACAAACGTGGTGCGCTTTTCCAATTGGCGGAGGTGCCATTTTCAGATTCTTTTCGCGGGCTGGCAGGCGGTTCTTAAAACTTGCCAAATTCAGTTCAACAGTCGTCAGGCGTCAAATATTTCGTCGAATATGAAATTTCTACCAAGATATTCTATTATGTGGAATCTCAACAACCCCCGTGAGATGAGTGAAAGGAGACGAGACCATGGGCACACGCATAATGGTGAAACGACGATCAATACGTTCGAATTCTTCAAGATGTTCCCAAGTGAGGACCTTGCCATCGAGTACTTTGAATACCTGCGTTGGGGGGCGGGTATGTATTGCCCCCACTGCGATAGTGAACGGAGTATCACCAAGCTCAAGCAATACCCGTATTACCTGTGCAACGATTGTAGGAAAAAGTTCACTGTCCGAACTGACACAGTATTTGAGAGATCGCATGTTCCGCTACAGAAGTGGCTTTACGCGATGTACCTACTTGAAACTTCACGTAAAGGTATCTCCAGCATCCAACTGTCCAAACAGTTGGGAGTCCGACAGGCAACAGCCTGGTTCATGCTGCATTGACCTGCCCCCGACGTTTGTACCATCCGTTATGTTAGTCCGGCAAGCACGGGGACAGGGTCGGCAGGCAAGAGGGCCTCAGGCGCCGGCGGCCGATAGCCCAGTGAGCTGTGCGGTCTGATCCGGTCGAAAGTCCGCCTGTAGCGCTCCGCCAGCACACGCACCTCCAGCAACGTATAGAAGACCTCTCTGTCCAGCAGCTCGTCCCTTAACTTCCCGTTGAAGCTCTCGATGTAGCTGTTCTCCCACGGCGACCCAGGCTCGATATAGAGCGTCCTGGCTCCCACCCGCCCAAGCCACTCGCGCACAGTCCGGCATCTCAACCCATTCCCTGAGTGTAGTGCCTGGCAGCGTCAATACTGCCTCTTCAACAGTTGGCATGGCTCAGCTTATGCAACCAGCCGTCTTCGGAAGCTGGCGTGCCGGATCTTACCAACGCCTACCCATCTTGCCCTTCTGAGACAGCCTCCCTGGACCAGTTCTTGGGGGGCAGGGCAGGGCAGGTCATCACGTCTACACCTACTTCAGGCAGTGGCGGGACGATGGTAGCTGGCGTCGGTTACATGACACGCGCAGAGTGCGGGTCCGTCAACGAATCGGGCGACACAAGCATCCAACGGCTAGCAGTATCGATAGTCAGACAGTCAAGACCGGCCATACACCGGCCGGTGTGCGAGGCTACGATGGCGGCAAACGCATCACAGGACGAAAACGGCATCTTCTCGTCGATACGATGGGACTCATATTGGCCGTCCTGGTCAGCGCTGCTGACCTGCCTGACCGCGACGGGGCACGGCAACTGCTCAGACGAGGCTGCGGTTTCGGCCCAAAACTACGTCTCATCTGGGTTGACGGCGCCTATCGCGGCTCTTTACAGAGATGGGTTGCGCAGCGTTTTCGCTTCCGCCTTCAACCAGTCCTCCGGTCGCAAAAACAGAAAGGTTTCTCCATATTGTCCCGTCGTTGGGTTGTGGAACGTACCTTCGCTTGGCTCGGCCTCAATCGTCGCCTTGGCAAAGACTATGAACGACAGCCGGCGAGCAGTGTCGCCTTTATCCATGTCGCTATGACTCGTCTCATGCTAGGCCGTCTCGCATCCAATTGACCCTTTTCAAACAGCTTCTGAGACAAATGTTTGGAAATCGTATAGAATGTGCAATAAATAAAAGCAGCCTTAACCTGAAACGAAATTCTGTGTTGGTAACACTATGGTTAAGTAATACTTTGACTTGCGACAAGTTTGACGGGTATGGTATGTTCTGAGAAATCCAGATGCCCGAAACCCCAAGATCGGATTTTGTTTTGCCTAACCCAAGACAAATAGATCAGAGTACACCACGTCATGCCGCCCAAGAACCCCACTTACGAGACTGAATCGAAGGTAGACATGTCAGAACTGCGCAAAGCTGTCCGAAAAGTTTTTGCCTATGACCCGTCGGCCTCGCGAAAGAATCTGGTCGATACCCAAACTGCAAAACACAGGAAGAATGCCCAGAAGGTCAGTAAACCTCCATCTCGTTGTTAGGCTGAGACATGCTTCCTAAATTGACTGTCGAGTTGCTTCTGGTTGAAGCGGCCGATTTCTCTATTACTCAGTCTTCACTCCATGATTACGATGTGTACAAGGCAACGGATGGGAAGGCTATTGGAACTTATTTGGAACGACGCTTTCAGGACAGGCTCCGGGGAAGATATATTTTCCGTGAAGGAAACGCAGCGAAAGGAATTGATTTTCCTGGTCTTAACGTAGACATGAAGGTCACCAGTATTACAAAGCCACAATCATCTTCCCCATTCAAGTCTGCCAGGCAGAAAATTCTCGGGCTTGGATATTCATTGTTGATTTTTGTCTACCAGAGAACCGTCGATGACACAAGACGAACCGGAAATCTCAACATTTTACACACAATTTTCGTAGACGCTCCTCAAACCGCAGACTATCAAACTACTCGTCGTATTTTGGAAATCATTAAGGGAGATGGCAACGCCGAGGATATCGTTGCTTATATGAATGACAGGAATTTGCCGATAGACGATGATGTGGCCTTTCAATTAGCCGAGGAGTTGTTAGATAATCCTCCCATTTTGGGCTATTTGACGGTATCAAATGCACTTCAATGGAGACTTCATTATTCCCGGGTGATTGAAAAGGCTGGCACTGTCTCAGGCATCTTGCGGGTGACGTAGCTAGGGCTCGTTGACACTTTGTTCGAGCCAGAACAAAGTTGAAGCAAAGTGTAAGAAAGCCATGTAACGTCGTGCGAGTTTTTCAGAAGAGCGGAAATGCGTCGGTACCACTTGATTTTGTTGATGAAACGTTCGACGATGTTGCGTTCTCGGTAGCGGATTCGGTCATAGTCCCGTGGTTGCTTGCGATTGCTGTGGAAAGGGATGACCGCCTCTACTTGTTGGGCTGCGAGCAGGTCTCGCAACGGGTCAGAATCGTAGCCTTTATCGGCAATAGCGGCGTCAAAATGGAAAAGGGCGAGCAACGATTCAGCTTGGGTCATATCATGGCGTTCACCAGCGGTCAATATGAACTTGAGGGGCAAGCCAAGGGCATCAACGAGGAGATGGATCTTGCTGCTGAATCCACCTCGACTCCGGCCCAGGCACTGTTCTTGCTGACCGCCCCCTTTTTGGACCCGCCTGCTGTGCACATATGGGCGCGTACAGCCGTGCTGTCGGGCATCGCGGCTGCCATGTCTGGATCCTGGGCGAACTGTTTGAACATATCAGCCCAAACACCGTTCTCTTCCCGGCGTGCGTAGCGCTTGAATACACTGTTCCACTTTCCATATCTGTCCGGCAGTTCACGCCACTGGGCGCCGGTGCGCAGAATCCAGTGAACTGCCTCAATAAAACGGCGACACTTTTCCTCTTGCCCTGCGTAGGCACGAGGTGTCCTTGCAAAAACGCGTACAGTTTCTGCCACTGATGGTCGGCAATTCTCTTTGTAGACATCCTCCTAATGTCGCCAATGTGACAAAACTAATCAAACGTCAACGAGACCTAATGACCTCAAAGACAAAACAGAAGATCGAATTTGGTGATTTTCAGACGCCGGAAATACTTGCGCAGGAAGTTTGTAGAGTACTTCGGAACTCAGGCGTCTCACCCGGGTCAATATTGGAGCCAACTTGCGGTAAGGGGTCATTCCTTCGTGCGTCTATAGAATCTTTCCCCAAATGCGATGAGGTGTTCGGTTTTGAAATCCGGCCAGAATATGTGCAAGCCGCCAAATCAATAGAAGGGGCCACCGTTTCTTGTCAGGACTTTTTTCGAGAAGATTGGCCTTCAGTATTTCACCGGCTCCAAGAACCCATCCTCGTAGTTGGCAATCCCCCTTGGGTCACAAACTCAGAATTAGGTGCTATGGGTAGCTCTAATCTGCCTCTAAAGTCTAACTTTCGAAGCTTTAATGGGCTCGAAGCAAAGATGGGCAAGAGCAATTTCGACATATCCGAATGGATGTTGATTCATTTGCTGGAGCGGCTGTCAGGTCGGCAGGCGGTCTTGGCAATGCTTTGCAAGACAGGAGTTGCCAGAAAGGTACTTCATCATGCTTGGGCGAGGAATTTTGAAATTGAAGCATCAAGAATGTACTTGATTGACGCGGTCAAACATTTCAATGCTTCGGTTGATGCTTGCTTGTTGGTTTGCTTCCTTAGACCAGGAGGAAGATCTAAGGAGTGTCTTGTTTATGCAGACTTAGAGAATTCATTAGACAAGCAGTCTACGATTGCATTTCGCAGAGATCGACTGGTCGCAGATCTGAAGTCGTACAACTCACATGGCCATATTTTGGGTGAGTCTACCTTGAAATGGCGTTCCGGTGTGAAACACGACTGCTCCAAGGTAATGGAACTGGTTCTCACAGACGTTGGCGAATTCAAGAACGGGCTAGGCGAGGTGGTCAATATTGAGTCCACTAGATTGTATCCTATGCTGAAAAGCTCTGATCTTTTGAGGACGTCTCCAATTCCATCCCGATATATGCTCGTAACGCAAAGTGCAATAGGGGAAGACACATCGAGACTTCAACGAGAAGCCCCCTGTACATGGGATTATCTTCAGTCACATAGCAAGTATTTGGACAGTCGGCGAAGTACAATCTACAAGAATCGACCACGATTCTCTGTTTTTGGAGTGGGATCTTATAGCTTCACGCCTTGGAAAGTTGCTATCGCGGGTTTTTCTAAACGTCTTGAGTTCCACTGCATTGGTCCACACAAGCAGAAGCCAGTTGTCGTTGACGACACTTGTTATTTTCTTCCCTGCAAAACGAGAGAAGAAGCTGGTTTGCTGACGAAATTACTCAATTCGCCTGCTGCAAAGAGCTTTTTTGATGCCTTTGTATTTTGGGATGCAAAACGCCCGATAACGGCTCAGTTACTTGCCATGGCAGATTTTGAGGCGCTTGCGGAGGAAGCAGGAATTGAGTTAATGCCCGCTTGGTTTAGGTCTGGAAGGGGCCAGATTGAGCTTCTTTAACTCTCTGGATTTTGTCTTAATGTTTTGTCTTACACATAGGTGAGTGAAAAATGGATTCGCGAGACTTGGAAATTCTCATCTTGATTCTTATTTCCCATGATCCAAACATGGAAAGTAGAGACTTGGTTGAAAAAGTGGCTATAGCAAGGAATTCAACAAAGGAAAGCGGCCGAGTATATGACTGGCCTTTTGGCTTGTCTGAAGAAATTGGCCGCGTTAAGAAGGATATGCGGAATAGAGGGTTGATAACTTATGGCAGAGGTCGTCAGAATCCGCATCATCTGCGTCAACGAGGCCGCGAATTGATTGAACGCTTTAGGGGTGAATTGGAGATTTTTTGAGACTCCTAACCTTAGTTGAGCGCAGTTGTTGGGCGGCAGGTCAATTTGTTGGGGCACTGGGCAGGCACAAGGCCTGCCCCTACGATGGCGGCGCGGGGTTTCGAACACGGGTCGCTGTCTCAACCGTTCCAATTGTCCACGACGATCGGGCATACGATGGGGGGCGTTGCGGGGGGAGTCCCCCCGCACAAGGGAGGGCCGAAGGCCCGACCGCACAGAACTGCAGTGGTCAGAGATCAGTGGTCAGTGGTCAGAGGCGACGGCGGTGGTCGCGGCGAGTTGCCGCTGCTTAGTTCGATTGCTCGTCTGTGGCGTTATTCGACTCTCTTGTTACGAACCAGAATTGATTTCGATTTTATCGCTTGCTCAATCGAATGTGCGGCCTGTATGGCGGCGTCCGGCGATGGCAGCTGCCTCGTCTCCGGCGGGGAACGTGACACCTTCGTCGATCATTTCGGCGACATTGGTGGCGTTGACGCCGTCGAGGAAACTTATGTTGGCCGCGTTGCAGGCGGCGAAGACGCGGTTGCGCGCGGCTTTAAGGTCGCCCTCTTCGGTGTTTTCGGGGGTGCGCACGGTGTCGTAGCCGAAGGTCATACGCATGTCGGAGGGGCCCCATTCGGCGAAGGCGATGCCGGGGACTTTGGTGCTGGCTTCGGCGTTCTGGAGGGCGCGGATGTTTTCGATCTTGATGCCGAGGATGAGCTCGCCGTCGGGATTGAGGGGCCAGACGTCGGCTTTGCGCAGATACTCCTGGGTCGGGACGCCCCAGACGTAGGCGGCATTGTCCTGGCCACCGGAGCCGCGGCGGCCCATGTCGAGACCTTCGCCGACGCCGTGCGTGTGGAAGGGGAAGCGCACCCATTCGACGAACTCTTTGACCGCGCCAGGGGTCTCGACATGGCAGAGAAGGATACCGTGAATGCCGGTTGCGAGGACCTGCTTAATCATCCAGGCATTGTTGCGTACGACGTACTCGTCGACCCCGTCGAAGGGCAAGGTCACGAGAACAGGAGGCGTGCGATGGCCGGTTCGGGTTGGTCCGCCGGCGACGAGGCCGCGCATGAATGCGTTCAGGCCGGCGACGTCGAAGGGCTGATGCTCTATGCCGATGACGAGCCAGTCGGCGTGGGTCTGGGCTGACTGGACGCCGCCTTCAAAGGTGAGAGTGCGGCCGCCGTCCCAGTAGACCGGCTGACCGGCTTCTCTAAGCTCAATAATCTGATTGATTCGTTTCATTGTTCCTTTACCGTCGGTGTGGGAATCGTCGGATTCTGTCTACCAATATTTGTAGGGTAATGCCCCTAATGGTGGTTCGGTAAGTAACGCGAAGGCCGCGCTGTTCAGACCCAGTCTCGCAATGGATGTTCACGATCCGCGAGAGGGAAGGGGGTGCGGCCGCGGCGGTGTGCGGTGTAGACGCCAAGGATCATCTCCAGAGCCCAGCGGGCGTCGCGACCGCTGGAGATCGGTTCGCGATCTTCCTCGAAGGCGGCGATCAGATCGCGTACCATGTAGGCGTTGAGAATATCGAAGCCCGGGTTGGTCGGTTTCAGCACGACCTTCCAGGCCGGCTCGACCATGGCCGGGTTGAAGTTGGGATGGGGACAGTGCAACAGGTATCCGTCCCAGTTGAGCAGAATGCCCTCGGTACCGTGGATCGCCAGTCCGCCTGGGCGTGGGCCGGGACGGACTTCACGGCGGTGCGAATGGAAGGTGGCCATGATGCCATTGTCAAAGGCGTAGGTGGCTTCCAGGTGATCGCCGAGGATGGGGCCGACCTCTTCGTCGCCCTGACGTGCGTGTTCGGGTCCGGCGTCTTTTCCATCCTGAAGGACGTACGCCTGCACCCAGCGGGGGTGGCCGAAAAGAAAGCAGAGCATGTCGAGGGAGTGTGTGCCGAGGACCATCAGGTCCTGGCCGCCGCCGCGATGGTCCTGCTTGCCGGCGCTGTAGACTTCTTTGACTTCGCCGATGGCGCCGGCCGCAATCATTTCTTTGATCTTGTGGGAAGACTGACTGACGCGGCCCTGGTGCGAGACGGCGATTTTGGTACCGGCCTGTTCGCAGGCCTCGATCATTGCGTCGGCTTTCGCTAACGTCTGCGTGAAGGGCTTCTCGCAGAAGATGCCGCGCACGCCGGCCTGGGCTGCGGCGATGACCATGTCGTGTTTTTGGTCGAGCCAGCGGGGTGCGACGCTAACGATGTCCAACTCTTCCTGTTCCAACATCTGCCGGTAGTCGCTGTAAAGGCTTTCACCGGGGACGCTAAGACGCTCGCCGGCGGCGGCTCGGCCTTCGTCGTCGGCGTCGGCGACGGCGACCAGGTCGATTTCGTCCATTCCCAGGTAGACGGTGTCGAGGCTGTGTCCGTAGTTGCCGCGGCCGGTGTGGCCGATGACCCCGGCTCGGTATTTTGTCATGTCAGCTCCTCTTCGGTGACGATGTATGCCTTGACTATCGGTTGTGCGGCTGTTGTCCAGTTGGCGTCTCTGAACTGGTCGTTTGTGTAGTCTGCGATCACGATTGTGCCATCCTCCAGCTGGTCCCAGTTGCTGTAGCCGGAGTCGGCGGTGGCGTCGAGGCGGACGATGCGGTCGCGGCGAAACTGGTCGGGGTAGGCGCCGGAATCGGCCTGCCAGGACCAGTTTATGCTGTGGCCGTGCGGGTTCTCGACCGAGGCGCTGACCGACCGCCAGTGGGAAACGCCTGGCAGATTGCTGCCGAAACGGACGAGCCGGGCGCCGGATGTGTGTACCGCTTCTCGCAGACGGAGGCGACCATCGACGTAGACTGCAATTTCGCCTTCAGAGCGCACAATTTTGTAGCGGCGCCATTGGGTCGCATCCAAAGGGAAGCGGTGGGACGAGGGAGAGCACGGCTCGAAGCCATTCGGCGGCGAGCCTGTTGTGCTGTGGAAGGCGGCTTCTTCCTGGCTGCTACTGGTTACGCAGACTTCGTTAGGGGTGATACGGACGCGACAGCCGGCGAAGAGATCGCAGCCTTCGCTGGATGAATCGGCGAGACGTAGCTCTGCTTCAAGTTCCACGCGTGCGCTGCTCGTGAGTGCCGGATATAAGGAGAAGAATACCTGATTCTCCGGACTGCGGTCGGTCTTCAGCGTAAGGTGACCGTTGTCGAGAGAACAGCGGGACTCATCCCAGATGAAGGAGGCGGGCTCGAACCCGATCTTCTCGGCCGGATCCCAGAGGAAGGCGTAGGTGGCAAAGGTTCCCCAGCGGTTGCGGTACGTGACCAGCAGTTTGCCGGATTTCAGTTTGTGTACAGCGGTGCGCTGGCCGTAGAAGGGGGCGAGTTGGGGCTCTTGCCAGGTTCTTCCGTTGTCATAGCTGTGAATGAGGCGGGTGGGCTGGCCGAAGGTTCCGTTGGCGAAGCCGATGCGGGTGATTGCCAGGAGATGGCCCGGAGCCAGTTCGACGATACCAACTTCGGCGTCGCCGTGGTAGGGATCGTCGGAAATTGTGGCCGAGCGGGTCCATGTCTTGCCTTGATCGTCCGAAAAGAGGGCGGTGTTGCGGTGGTAGATGTTGTTGCCGGGCGGGGGCGGCGTCTCGAAGAGGTCGGTCTCGACCGGGTCCGTGCGTGTGTAGACAAGAGTGCCGTCTGAAAGGTCTACGACGTAGCCGGGTTCGCCGCCAACGTCGTCACATTGGACCGGCTCGCTCCAGGTTCGGCCATGGTCGTGGCTCCAGAACAGGAAGTTGGCCATGCCTCTGGTGGGTCGCTGCCAGAAGGCCAGGCGGGGCCAGTCGTCTCCTGAAGTACGATGGCCCTGATCGCAGATGATGACGAGGCGTCCATCGCGAAGGCGGCTCAGCTGGGGCGCGACCCAGACGGCGTGGTGCTCCCAGACGTTGCGACTCGAGATGGGGCGGTGGCCATGCCAAGTGCGTCCGCGGTCGCTGGAGTAGGCAACCATGATGTGGGTGCTGACGGCTGAGTGTGAATCGGAGAGCCGGTAGACGGCGACAAGGCCCGCGGGCGTCGAAACAACGTTGGCAACGGAGTGGTACCAACCGCGAGGGTTGGGACAGACCAGATCTGCCGGGTAGCAGTTCTGGTCGGCGATGACAAACTTTCTGTCGTCAGGAACCTCTCGCATCGACCTCAGTGCCCCGGAGGAAGAGGAAGGTCGACGCGAACGTTGCCGCGAGCGTGGGACTGGAGGAAGCCGACAAGAATCTCGACCGTTTTCTTGGCTTCTCTGGCTGGGCTGAGCATGTCGCTGCCGGTTTCAATCGCGGCGATAAGATCGGCTACGCAGGCCGGAATCCTGGTATACAGGTGGGTCTCGAAGGGAAGGAATTCGGAGTTGTTTCTATCGCGGCGGATGACGCGACTGTTGTGGACGTCGAGCATGGCTGTTTCGCCGTAGACCTGGAAGGTAAAGCTGGCGGCGAACTGCGACTTGTTGGCGTTGACGAAGGCGCGCACGCCGTTGCGGAAGTGGACGTAGCCGGAGACGGCGGGGTCGGTTGCCGGGTCTCTGCCGCCGTCGCCAAGATACCTGTCATAGTGATCGTATCCAGGTTCCAGTTCGGCGAAGACCCATTCAGGCTCTGAATCGGCAAAGAAGCAGACGCCGTCGACGAGATGGGTGCCGTTGCGGAACATCATGGCGCGGGGGCCGCCCAGCGTGGCGACGATGCGTTGCACTTCACCTATGGAGCCGCTGCGGATCGCTTCTCGGGCGACATCGTAGTGGGGTCCCCAGCGATTGGTGTGGTCGACGGAAAGGAGCGTTCCGCTGGCCTCGCAGGCTTCGATCATGCGTGTGCATTCGTCGACGGTGGTAGCGAACGGCTTTTCGCAGATGATTCCCTTGGCGCCGGCGTTGGCAGCTTCCACAACAATATCGGTGTGGCGGTGGTCTGAGGTGACGACACTGACGATATCGAGATTCTCGCGTTCGATCATGGCGCGATAGTCGGTGTATGTTTCCAGCTCCCCGAACTCCTGGCCCCAGGTATCAGCCACTTTCTCGAACAGCTCGGTCTTCAGTTCGCAGACGGCGACGACGTCGGTTTGGGGGTTAAGGTGGTAGGCGCCCAAGTGCGAAGATGGACTGGGCGTCTTCAGGATGTTGTTCGGGTCGGCGGCAGTTCGGTTGGCCGCGATTCCAGACAGGCCGACCACGCCTACGCGATAGTTCTGTGGCATCTGACTGCTCCTCCTCTATGTTTCTTCCGCTAGTGAAACGTTCAGTTTGTCGGCCCAAGTTTCAATCTGGCCAAATGTTTCCGCTGGGACGTCGATTCCTTCTGCCAGACGCTGCTGCCGGGAACGGTGCTCGAAGTCGCCGGGGACCAAGACCTCTTCGAATCCGGGCGCAGGTGGAATCGACTTCATGGCGTCCAGGACAGAGCGCACGTTGCGTTGATAGCCGTCGAGCGGCGTGAAAGCAGCTACGTCGTAGACCTGCATGAAGAGACCTGCCATGGAGGTCAGCTCGGCGTTGAATTCGCCTGCCAGCCCGCCCATGAGGCTGAAGAACAGGGAAAGCGCGTAGCCTTTGTGGGCCCCAAAGGGCAGAAGGTAGCCACCCTTTCTGAATTCTTCAGGATTTGTACTGGGGTTGCCCTGGCTGTCGACCATCACGCCTTCGGGAACATCGAGTCCTTTACTCAGGGCTACCAAGATCTTTCCTCCAGCGACGACGCTGGTGGCGAAATCTATCACGAAGGGAGCGTCATCGCCGGTGGGGATTCCGACTGCAATGGGGTTGGTGCCCAGGGCGCCGCGGGCACCGCCAAAAGGAACGACCTGAGAACCGGCTGCGGAGGCGCCGCCCAGCGTAATCAGAGTGATGCAGCCGGCCTTTGCCGCCTGCTCGGCGTATTCGCCTACGCGGCCGATGTGGGTGGTGTTTTGGAAGGTGACGCAGCATACTGCGGACTTTCTTGCTCTTTCGATGGCCCATTCCATGGCACGGCGGCTCATGACGTGGCCGAAGCAGCTGTGTCCGTCGACGTGCATCGTGTTGGCGGTCTCGCGGACGATCTCGGGGTAGGCTTTGCAGTCAAGGTTGCCGTCCTCGATGCGGTCGAGGTACATCGGGACGAACTGTACGCCGTGTGAGTCATGTCCGGCGAGATTGGCGTTGACAAGGATCTCCGCGACGGTCGAGGCTATGTCATCCGGGGCTCCTGCGGCCGCGAACAGGTCGCGGCTGATCTGTTGCAGGTAATGGGCTGAGTGGCGGCTGGAATTTGTCATCGGGCTCCTCTGAGGTTTAAGCGGGCGTGATGTCTTTTTTCTAGAACGCGTTGGAAGAATAGTTGGGAGGGGTAATCAGTACGCGGGATTCTATGTCTGGTCGTCGTCACGGGGCAGGGGCAGGTCGACGACGCGTCCTTCGGCCGCGGACTTATACCCGGCCAGAAGGATCTCTGTAAGCGTGGCAGCTTGCCGCGCATTCATCTCGCTTTCTCGTTCCTCGAAGATGCAGTCGATGAAGTAGCTGGCATCGGTGCGGCGCTCCAGCGTAGACGGGAGGGAAGCGATCGTACGTTTGGGTTGGGCGTTGACTTCATCCTGGGTCGTGCGCCAGAAACCCATGGGATCGCGCGGATTTATCTCCGGTGGCGTCCATGGTTGGTCGTTTGCGTAGACTTCCAGCCGCGGTCGATTGGCGTCGAGAAACATGGAGCCTTCGGTGCCGATGAGGTGAATCTGGTTGGCGCCGCCGGCCGGATGACTCGCCCAACCGATGCGCCCGCCGGTGATTGTGGCGGTTGCGCCGCCCTCCAGTGTCAATGAGAGGAAGCCAAAATCTTCCATATTGCGGTCCTGGTGTTCGGCGAAGAAGTAGTTGGCTGTGCTGCCGAAGACGGTCTCGACGGCACGTCCGGACAGCATGCAGACGAATCCCAGGGCGTAGACGCCGATGGCGTACAGCTCGGCCTTTGCGTCTACGAAGTTGGAGATGACGGGCGGGTAGATTGCCTGGCGGGGCGCACCCAACTTAGCGGTACCGTTGGGGCCCTTTGAGAACAGGTTATCGACGTGGATAGCGGTCAATTCACCAATTGTGCCTGACTCGATAACCTGGCGCGCCAGCTGCACCCAGGCCTGGTGGTTGGAACTGAACATCTGGCTGCGCACGCCGGCTCGCTCGACGGCGGCGACGGTCGCGTCGGCGTGTGACAGATAGGGCGTCATGGGCTTGTCGACATAGACATGCTTACCGGCATCGGCGCAGCGGGCAGCGATGCGGCCGCGGCGCTCAGGGTCGGCGCAGTTTGAGACGAGGTGCACGTCATCGCGGGCCAGGGCTTCGTCGAGGTCGGCCAAATAGGGGACGTCCAAGTCCTCTGCGAATTGTTTGTTCAGATGCGCGCGCGCGGGGGGAACATCGAATTCGTCACTCAGGCCAACCAGTTTGCAGCGGGGATCGGCGCGAAGGTTCAACGCGTAGTTTTCCTGGTGTGTCAGTCTGCCCGAAATCAGAAGGACTCCCAGTTGCTGGCTGCTCATAGCTGGTCTCCTTCTGGGGACAGAGAAACCGGTTGTTTGGCGAAGAGAGATCGATCGATTGCGGCGACCATTTTCGAATTGGACAAGACTGTGGATTGTTGAACGCTTTGGTCCGAGCCGCTGGCAAGGTCTTCTGCGCGGGCGAGAATTTCGGAATCTGTGTGAAAAATCGCGCCGCGGGCGCCAAGTATAGCCAAGTTCATTGCGGGATTATCGTGGGCCATGGTAATTGCCAGAAGGGCCGACTGGCCATTCTCGTATTCCAGGGCGAGCGAGAGGTGGCCGTCGTCTGCCGAGCCGGTGGCATAGATGCGGCGCGGCTGGCCTGACAGCCAAGTCCCGGCGTAGGCACTCATTTCGGCCAGCAGAGGTTTCAGCTCGGCATTGTTTTGGGCTGCAGCCGCGGTCCAGCGGACGAATAAGGGCGCGCCAACACGGCCGCCGGCGAGCGTTTCGCTCACGGTCTGGCTCAACACAGTCCAATCGTACATGGGTAGCTCCTGGATTTCTGATGCAACGCGCAAGGTTGGACTGTGAATGACTGAGTTGAGAGACCTAAGAATGGGAGGGTTATGATTCGGCTTGGCGTGGGTTGAGGGCGTCATTGAGGCCGTCGCCCAGGAAGTTGATGCCGACTGAGACGATGGCAATGGTCAGGCCGGGCACAGCGACGAGCCAGGGGCGGTAGCGCCAGCTCAGCGCGTTGTCCTGTATCATGGCGCCCCAGCTGGCCTGTGGAGGCTGCACGCCCACACCGAGAAAACTCAAGCCGGACTCGGCGACAATTGCGCCGCCAAAACCGAAGGTAACCAGCACAATCAAAGGGCCGAGCGCGTTCGGAATAAGATGCTTTAGTAAGATCTTCTTTTGGCTGACTCCTATTGCGCGCGCAGCCTCGACAAACTCCTTTTCGCGCAACGAAAGAATCTGTCCTCGTATCAGGCGGGCGTAGGCGGGCCACTGGATCAGTGAGAGTGCCCCGAAAACGACGATCAGATCGACGTAGGTAGGGGTGGCGAAGAATTCCAGGCCTGTCGCCTCGTACATCGTATCGACCCAGTCGGCGACTGGCTTGCGAAAGGTCGCCGCCATTAGCGAAGCGAAAAGTAGTTGGGGAATCGACATGGTTACGTCGATGGCACGACCGATCAGCCAATCCGCCCAGGTCCCCGAATAGGCGGCCACCGCCCCGAGCAACATTCCCAGAGTGAGGCTAAACACGGTAGAAATGATGGCGACAAGGCCAGCGGTACGTGCTCCCCACATGATCCGGCTCAGCATGTCCCGGCCCAGGTCATCGGTCCCCAAGAGATAGTCCCTACTAGGGCCTTCGGCGATCCGGTCTAAGTTTTGGAGCATATAGGGGTAAGGAGCCAGATAGGGCCCAAAGAATGCTGTTACAAAGAGAAGCAAGAAGATGAATAATCCCGCCATAGACAGCCTGTTTCGAACCATACGCCGAAATGCATCGCTCCACAGGCCGCGAGTCTTGGCTTCATCTGTTTCCAGTTCAAGCGACAGTTCCGCGGCATTGGCGGACTCCGTCTGAGCCATCCCAATTTCCTCTGTAGCTGTTCCGGTCAGCCTTTTAGCGCCGATGCTTCGGACATACTTTCCTCTCCTGGACGAGCCCTGCCGCAGGGGTCTTAGTCGTAGGCAACGCGGGGATCCAAGAGAGGATAGATCAGGTCTACGATGAGATTCAGTGCCATTGTCATGCCGGCAGTGAAAAGCACGACACCGTTGATCATATTAAAGTCGCGTCCCGCCAGCCCTTGTTGAAAGAGACGGCCCAAACCGGGCAGGTTGAAGGCGAGCTCAAGAAAGACGGCCCCCCACATGAAGTCGTCAACCAAGAGTCCCAGCGAGGTAACAACGGGAATAAGTGCGTTGCGGGCCACATGCCGCGCCATGATCTTGACTTCGGTCAAACCTTTGGCGCGCGCGGTTCGAACATAGTCATTCTGCAATACTTCCAGGATGCCGCCGCGTGTCTGGCGAATTACTCCTGCAAGAGAACGAGTCGATATGATTGCAGCAGCAACAAAAAATGATGGATGCAGGGGGCCCTTCCATCCGCGGGGAACGTTCATGATGTCCAGCCATAGTACCGTGATAATCAGCATGACGGGTACCAGGACATAGGGTGGAATAGACCAGAAGAACAGGCTCGTGCTAACGATGGAATAGTCCAGCAAAGTGTTGTGAAAACGGGCCGCGAGCATTCCCAAGGGGATGCCAATAAACGTCATGATCGCCAACACGCCCAGAGCAAGCTGGCCGGATACTGGCAATGCGCGTTTGATGCGAGGCCAGATCGGGGCGGCGTCAAGGAAAGAATAGCCAAACTTTCCCTGGAGCAGGTTGCCCATGTACGTGCCGAACTGCTCGTGGAAAGGTCTGTCCAGCCCGTACTGACTGCGCAGATCGGCCACTTCCTCTTCATTCAGATAGACACCCTGTGCTGCCCACTGTGTACGCAGAATCGTGACCGGATCGATCGGTCCGAGATAGCCCAGAAGGAATACGATCATCAGGGTCGTAAAAAGCGTTGGGATGATGATCAGCAGCCGCATCGACAGGTAGCGGGTCACGTTTCAATCCCCGGTGGCAGGTGGTTCGTGGTGAATTGGAAACAGGAGGTGGTCAGCAGCCAGCGCTTCGAAGGCACTCGGCCACTGACCACCAGGCGTCACAGTTTAGCGTTCTTTGAGATAGGTCTCGGTCATTGTGTGCCAGAAGCTGATGCGGCTCTGGCCGTAACCGCCGACCCAAGGCTGAACCTGGAACCAGCCGCGGATGTAGCCGGTCGGGATAACGAGTGCAGCGTCGGTGAACTTCTTCAGCATGGCTTGCGAGCGCTCACAGTACTCGGCGCTTTCGGGATCCATTGATAGAAGTGCATCGATCTCCTCGTCCCAGCCTTCTTCGGTGTAGTTCGTCCAGGACTGATAGGCGCCGCCGCGGGTGTGGGCGATGCCTTCCAGCAGATAGCCAGGACGCGGGAGGAAGGAGCCACCGCTGGTGACGCGGAGGGAAACCAGCCCCTCACCGTCGACAAACTCGGCCTCGGCGTTCTTGATCTCGACATCCTCGATACCGAGGTTAACGCGCCACATTTCCTGGATGATCTGGGCGGCACGGATGCGGGGCGGATCGCTCCCGCCGGTCAGGATGCGAATCTTGGGAACGGTCTCCCCTGTGGGGCCATACTTGGATTCGGCCAGGAATTCCATGGCCCTTTCCGGGTTGAAGGGATAGGGCTGGAAGTCGGCGTCAAAGCACTGATATGACGGAGCCATGGGGCTGCCAGCGTTGCTGGGCGACTGCTCGCCTTCCCACGCGATCTCGGCTACTTTCTCCCACTCGATTGAAGACATCAGAGCGCGGCGCAGGTTGACGTCGTCGGCCGGCGCCTGGTCGGTGACGAAGTACATGGCCCAGAAGGCGGAGATGGGAATTTCACGGAAGGCTTCAGGTTGGTTCTGTCGCAACAGGACAGACGACGGACCTGCGAGCTGCAGAGCCAGGTCAATCTCGTCGTTCTCGAACATCAGGAGAATCGTCTGGAAGTCACGAATGGTGGTGGCTTCGATGCCGTCCAGCAGAGTTGGCTTACCCCACCAGTTCGGGTTGCGTTCGAAGCGGTAGATTGCGTCCGGCTCCGGCGACAGGTGCACGGGCTTGAACGGGCCGCTGACGATCAGATCGTTTGCGTTCTCACCCTGGAAGAAGCGTTCGGCCATGGCGCCGCGCCATTCCGTGGCGTCATTGAATTCGTCGGCTCTTTCGAGGAGATCGGCGTATTGGTCAAAGCGGGCCGGAGCAGCCTCACGGAAGCCCCACAGCTGCGGGAGCGAGCCCTCGGGTCGCCAAAGCTCGACCTTAAGCGTTTTGTCGTCAAGAGCGGTCAGGCCGGCAATCGTCTCGGTTTCGCCGTCGGCGAATTCATCGATGCCCTTGACTGCGCCCATCACGAAATTGCGGGGCCACGAGTTGCGGTCGGAGTGGAAGATGTAGTTCCACCAGTCGATCGCATCCTGGGCAGTAATCGACTTGCCGTCGGACCATACCGCCTCTTCCTGGATGTGGAAGATGTATTCGGTGAAGTCGTCGTTCGCTTCCCAGTCGGTGGTGAAGAGGCCGGGCATTACATTGCCGTCGATGTCCACCAGGAAGGGAGGCATAAACATGTGGCCGAAGTTACAGGGGCTGCCGTAGTCGATCCCAGGGAAGGGACCGGAGCCGCAGCCGCCTTCGTGTACGACGTTGAGGATCTGGTCTTCGGCCGCATCGTCGGGCAACATCACCTCGGGCATCATGGCATCCGAGTCGCCTGAATCTGCCATGCCGTCTCCGGCCGGTGCGGCCGGTGCGACACATGCGGTCAGGGAGATGCCAAGGACCAGGATGAGGCCCACTAAAATCTGCCATCGAATTCTCGACATGCTTTTCACTCCTTGCTGAATTGGTGCGCCTTATGGCTGCGCGCAGTGAAATCCTGCCTGGAACTGATGATTTGCGGCATCGTTTTGAGGCCGCATAAACAAGAACAGTTTCCTAGTATGAGTAGAGTCACCTCCTTTCCAGAGAACAGGCCGCAGACTTCAGGCCAGAGTACGTGAAACAATCGGGAACTCACTGATTGGAAACAGGGCCTGTCGAAGCAAAACCGACTGCTCGGGTGACACTATCGCGAAGCATCAGGCCCCGCAGGCCGGGCGATAAATCGGCAAGTATCGAGCCCCTTGGCGGGGATTCTTGATAGCTGTGCCATCAGAGAGGAGTTTAAGGCCGGACAGTAGGAAAATCCGGTTCGTATACAAGTTGGGAACAGGTTGTCTTTTGCCGGGCGACAGAATACTCTGCATCCTTTTAGGTCGAATACTACAGCGCCGCTTTAGCTTTCCAGGCTGGGGGTTGGCGCTGGTCTGCGTTTGGGAATTCTGTCGTCGGTTTGGCGGCATCATACTGTATATGATGGGTAATGTCAAAGGCCCTAAAATCGGGGGGGGGCGGTCCGATTTGAGGGCGAGAGTGGACAGGCATAAGGTCTGCCCTTACCGTGGTCACGGGGGACGGTTTCGCGGCACGACGTGGGGGGGGGGCGACAGGTGGCACAGACAGTATGCCGGCGACGCGGCGCCAACGTGGCATGGTGTCTGGGGGGCGTTGCGGGGGGAGTCCCCCCGCACAAGGGAGGGCCGAAGGCCCGACCGCATAACTGCAGTGATCAGTGGTCAGTGGTCAGTGGCGAGGGCAGTTGCCCTGCTCAGGGAAACAAATTGGCCTCAGCTTGGTCGTTAGCAGAGGTATACGAAAGTTCACCCCCAGTCCGGACTGCGCCCAAAGCGATCTGCCCGGCAGGTGTTCGAGGAGGGACTCCCGGCTAGCTGGCTGGACCAACAAGGTGGTTCGAAGTGACCACGGGTGTTCAAGAAATCCTGTTGATTGGGCGTCTTCCAGGCGAGAGGAGGCGTGCTGGCCATGCACTAGGGGATCACCGTGCCGAGGCCAGAGAGGATTCGGCTTTCGCGGGACCCATGATCAGGCCAAGACCGGTCATTTATGGTATAAGTGGTCCCGTGAGAGGAAAATCTAATTGTTCAGTTGCGTCCGTTTTCCAAGGGAGGCCGGCATGGGTTCAGAAACGTACCGTCATTATTGGGAAAAGGGTTGGGCGGTCGAGGAGGGTGTATTCAGCCGCGATGAGGCCGACAGGATTGCCCAGGTTGCACTTGATCTCAGCCAGCAGGAGTTGAAGAATGAAGGCGACGGCTATGTCGTAGACAGGTCGGAAGAAGGAGAGATCGCACCCCGCAAGATTGACAGGCCATTTTTGAAGCGAAGCGAGTTTCAGACATTTGTGATGGACGGGCGGTTAACGGCTTTGGTGGCGGAACTGATTGGCGGTGCGCCCCTATTGTCGGGCGATCAGATCTTCATGAAGCCACCCCAATTCGGCTCTGCCAAGCCCTACCACCAGGACAACTTCTATTTCCAGTGCGACCCAGGCGACCACGTGATCACAGCTTGGATTGCCCTTGATGATGTGGGCAAGGAGAATGGGTGCCTGCGTTACATTGACGGCTCGCACAAAGGTGGGATCATTCCGCACGAGCCGGTGCCCGGCGAACCGTACAACCTGGTGCCGCCCCCCGAGCTAATCGATCTTAAGAAAGAGTCGTTGGCCCTCGTGAAGAAGGGGGGTGTCGTATTCCACCACAGCCAGGCGCTGCACACTTCCCATCGCAACGAGTCGGACAGGTGGCGGCGCGGCTATGCGACACACTGGGTGACCTCCGAAGTAACCTCAAGCAACGGCACGCTTGACAAAGCCTACTTCCGTCGCGATGACTATCCCGCATGACTCCATGCGGTAGCGCAGCAACTTGACTGGAGTTGACCTCAGTCGCGACAAAGATGTCGTCACAAATAGCGATATTGACTCTTGCAGACTCATTCAAAGGAGACGTCATCCATGAACCGATCAACAGTTTCTCTCCTGTTAATTGCCGTACTTGCACTCGTGCTGAGCGCCTGTGTTGCGCAGGCTCCCGCCGCTCCTGCCGCTGAAGAGCAGATGGAGGCTGAAGAAGAGCCGATGGCGGAGGAGACCGAAGCCGACAGCGAGGCCGAATTCGAACGGCTACTGGCCTGCGTTGAGGAAAACTTCCCGGCCGAGAGCTATTTTACCAATGAGCTCCTGCCGGAAGCCGATGCGGCCTGGGAGCCGATGGAATGCGACAGCGTCGATAGCATAAAGGTAGGGATGCCCTGGGTGCTGAACGACGAAGAGGCACCGTGGTACAACGCGATCGAGCTTGGATACTTCGCCGATGTCTGCCTGGAGGTTGAGCTGGTTGCGGGTGGGCCGGGCGTAGACCATCTGCAGACACTTGCCGGCGGCGCCGTGGATATAGCCGTCGTGGCCGGAGGCAGCCGAGTGCCTTCGATTGTCTCCAGCCCCACACCGGCTGAAGTCGTTGCCGTTGGCACCTTCCTGAAGCACAGTCCTTACATCTGGTTAGGCCTCGATCCCGATACGCCACAGGATCAACGCTCGGATAAGGTATTGACGCCGCAGGACTTTATCGGCAAGAAGGTCGGACTTCAGGGCGCTGACGACTACCTCTTCAACTTTATGGCAAACAAGCACGGCATCCCCCGGGACCAGGTCGAGTTGATGGAAGCCGGTTTCACGCCGGACCCGGTGCTTGTGGGCGCGATGGACTATATCGGGGCGTGGATCGTCAATCAGCCGCGGCTGCTTGAGGAAAAGGGATATATGAACTGGGTCGCTTTCCGATTCAGCGATTGGGGCTGGGACGGCTACGGCGACGTGACGGTTGTGCGCCGGGAGACGTTTGAAGAGAATCCCGATCTTGTGCGCCGCTTCCTGGCGGCTCAGACGCAGGGTTTGAATTATCTGCTCGAAAACCCGGATGAGTCGGCTGAAATCGCGGTTGTATACGGCGTTGACGCCCAACTGACGAAGGAACAGGCGCTGCGCCGCTTCGAGTTACAAGAAGCACTGGTGCGCGGCAGCGACGACCTGCCCATTTCCCATATGTCGGCCGAGCGCTGGAATACACAGGTGGCCTCGATGATCCAGTATGACCAGTTGCAGCTGGACGCGTGTGAATAGGCTGTTCTCCTGGTGGCGTGATTTGAGGGGGTCGTGTTGCTAATGCAAGTGTTTCTGTGCGCCGCGAGGAACGCAGCCAAGAGCCTTGTTTAACGTAAGCCAGCCAAGGGCAAGGGCGTTACTCTTGTCCTTGGCCAGCTTTCTGGTTGCGAGTAATTGGTGTTGATATGGTATTCCCCAGCCCTCATCTGTGATTACCGCTCCAACCTTTTTTCATAGAAGTTACATCTTATTCAGAAGGAGTTGGACAATGACCAGTCCTCAACTTCCATTATTGGTGATTGCCGGCCTGGCACTCTTGTTAAGTGCTTGCGCCGTACCCGTCGCTATTCCTTCTGTTGACAGCGAGAGCAGCGCCCCTGTGGAGGAAGTCGCCGGTAGTAGCGCCGAAATTGAGCGCATTCTGGCATGTGTCGAGGAGAATTTCCCTGCCGAGAGCTATTTCACTAACGATTTACTTCCGGACCCCGAGGTTGCCTGGGAACCAATGAGTTGCGGGAGCATGGACAAAGTCAGGGTTGGCATGTCCTGGATACTAAACGACGGTGGGGCGCCCTGGTATAACGCGGTGGAGTTGGGGTTCTTCAGCGATCTTTGCCTGGAAGTGGAATTGGTGCGCGGCATGACTGGCTTCGGCCACTTACCAACTCTGGCAGATGGAGGCGTGGACTTCGCGGTCAGCGCCGGGGGCGGTCTGGTTCCCGTGTTTATTTCCGGTGCGGACGGGGCCGACCTGGTGGCGGTAGCATCCTTGATCAAACACAGCCCATACATTTGGCTGGGGCTGGATCACGACACGCCGACGGATCAACGTTCCGAAAAGAGGCTGACGCCACAGGATTTCATCGGCAAGACGGTTGGCATACACGACGGTGAGGACCACTACTTTGCGTTCTTATCGCGCAAATACGGGGTCTCGCGCGACGATGTGGAGCTTGTTGAGACCGGCTTCACGCCGGACCCGGTTCTGGCCGGCGAAATGGATTACACCGGGGCCTGGCTGATCAACGAAACGCGCCTGATGGAGGAGCAAGGGTACATGAACTGGGTCGCATTTCAGTTCAGCGAGTGGGGCTGGGATGATTATTCGGAGGTCATCACCGTGCGGCGGGCCACTTTGGAGGAAAACCCCGATCTGGTTAGCCGCTATCTGGCCGCGGTCATTCGGGGCCTTATGCACGTGCAGCAGAACCCGGAGGAATCGGCCGAGATTGCCGTCAGGTACGCCGTAGACGCCGAATTGACCAAGGAGCAGGCTCTGCGTCGGTTCCAGCTTCAGGAGAGTCTGGTTATGGGAGACGGCGAACTGCCACCGGGCCATATGTCGGCTGACCGGTGGAATGCGCAAGTGGCCTCAATGATCCAGTATGAGCAGATGGAACTTCCCGCGTGCGAGTAGGCACACAATCGGAGAAGCAGGACATTGGCAATCGAGTATTCGCGGGTCGACAAGCGGTTCGGTGACGTCGAAGCGTTACAGGACGTCAGCATTACGATACAGGACGGGGAGTTTGTCACACTGATCGGACCTTCCGGCTGCGGCAAGACGACGATGCTGCGCATTGCGGCGGGGCTGGAAGAACCGACAGGTGGAACTGTGACCGTGAACGGCGACACGCCGAGGAACGCTTGCCGACAGCACCAAATCGGCGTGGCCTTCCAGCGTCCTGCGCTGCTGGCATCGCGTTCGGCGTTGAGTAATGTGCGCATGACGTTGGAGATTACCGGAAGCGAAGGCGCGCTGTCGCCGGGCGATTTGTTGACAGACTTTGGGTTGGGCGAATTCCACCATCATTTTCCGCACCAGCTGTCCGGGGGAATGCAGCAGCGGGTCAACATTGCCGCGGCCCTGGTTCACAATCCACCCATATTGCTCTTGGATGAACCGTTTGGGGCCTTGGATGAGTTGACGCGTGAATCGATGGGCGAGTGGCTCGGCGGCGTTCTGGGTCAATCCGCCAAGACGGTGATCTTTGTCACGCACAGCGTGGAGGAGGCCACTATCTTGTCGGACAGGGTGGTAGTGCTTTCGGCCCGGCCGGGGCGCATTGCCGACGTCATTGACATCGAGTTGCCCCGGCCCCGTTCCCGGGCCTTTCGCACCGACGAAAACTTTCTGCGGGAAGTGGCGCGCGTACGCTCCTCGCTATACCAGGCAGTAGAGTTGAGCAACTGATGTTTCTTCGGCTGTAAGGTGGTTATGCTGTGTGAGGCAGGCTCGGCTTCTACAAGTCACTCAAGTGTTTTTCGAGACAGGAGCAGGGAAAACGTCATGAACGAACGACTTGCCTATTTGGTCATGATCGTCTCAGTACCCATTTTGTGGTTCCTAGTGATCTGGATTTCAGAGGCTCCTTCTTTTCTTCTGCCGCCTCCGAACATGGTGGCTGAAGTGTTATGGACAGAACGAGAGATTCTGCTCTTGCACACGGGGGTCACGATGACAGTGGCACTGATCGGTTATGCCATCGCCAACATAATCGCGATCGCTCTTTCGGTCTCCTTTCTCTACCTGAGCTGGTTTGAGGCGCTGGCAGTCCCCTGGACTGTCGTAATCAAGAATGTGCCATTTGTGACCATTGCCACCATCCTGATCATCATCATGGGTAACAACGCGCTGCCCAGGATAATCATTGTGGTTCTGGTAACATTCTTCCCGATTCTGGCCAACGTGACCAAAGGATTGAAGTCGGCCGACTCGGTCTTGCTGGACCGGATGCAGACTTTGGATTCGAGCCAGTGGAAGGTTTTCACCAAGGTCCGCTGGCCGAGCGCACTTCCCTACTTCATTGCTGCCCAGGAAATTGCTTTTACAAGCAGCATCATCGCAGCTCTTGTGGCAGAATGGCTATTTGCTCGCAGTGGTCTGGGCTATCTGATCATTCAGGGTATGACGCAGTACCGGGCCGACAGGGTGTGGGCCGTTACTTTAGTGGCCAGCGTGCTCGCAGTGGGCGCCTATCTGCTAGTCAAAACAATCGAGAAGTATCTGTTCCGCTGGCAGGTCGAGGACTTGACCTGAACTATGCCAGTTTTCGAGGCCAAATACGCCAATGCATTGGAACATCGATACGTCCGTCAAGTATGACGGTCCCCAAGCCGAATTTGCCACCTTCACCGGCAGCCCGTTGTGGGGCTACGGCGTGGACGGGGTTATTGAGCGGGCAGAAGGACAGGGCTGGAAGGCGGCCCGTCGAGAACGGTTGAACACGCCTTACGGTCTCTCACCCCTGGTCGTCCATTTCGTTACCTCGACGGAGCGGGATGTGCTCTGGATCCCCTCTTACGGTGAGGTTGTGGGTGAGGACTCGCTCTACCATTTGAATTTCGAGAAGAGCTTCTGGGTGCTCTGGCAGGCTGGGGTCAAGGTGATGCTGGTGGGAGGCACGTCGGGCATCGCCGACTGGCGGTCCGGCGACGAGGCTATTCGCCCGGGCGATGTTGTTCTGCCGTGGAGTTTCTATACGCGCCCCGTCCACCGGGGTTTGCCCGGGACTCCTTTTGAGAGCATGTGGTCGAAGTCCCACTTCCTGTTGGGTCAGCCGTTTTGCCCGGACCTGCAGGGCATTATGGAATCGAAACTGGCGCCATACGCAGCGAAAGGCGAGATTCGGGGCGTGCGCCCTCCGGCTGACACGCGTGTGGCCCTGGTTGTACCTGAATCGATCACGTTTGAGACCGACTTTGATATTCTGCACTGGCTGGCTGTTTCCAAGAACGCCTCAGAGTTGCAGCCCGACCGCCCACCGATCGCCACGCTGCACGGCGACTGTCTCAACCCTCTCCTGGCCCGCTATCTGAAGATCCATGTGCTCTATTACCACATGGTCAGCAACTACGCCCAAGGGCTGGAACCGGAACACAACATCCGGGGCACGATCCACCACCTCTATACCAAGATATTTCCGGAGATTGCACTGACGCTGGAGCTGGAATTGCTGGACAGTTTGGAGATTCCGGACGGTGGGCAGTGCGTTTGTACATCCAGCCTGACAGAGGCGCCACCCGTATTCAGTCAATCTCTGACCCAACCCGAGTAGCCGACCTGTCCTGACGGCGGATCCAGGGAGACGAGCGCGTCCGCGGGGCGACTTCCTGACACTCTCAATCAACTCACAGGAATAAACTGATGACGACGATCCCAGCCGCAAGCTATGCCCTCATTGGCGGTTCCGGTACCTGGGGAGCGCGGTTCCCCGAGGACCTGGATATGCCGAACGTTGAACTGACCGACTATTTCGAGAGTTTCGACACGCCCTTTGGCCCGTCAGCACCTTTCAAGCTGTTGAGCATCGCCGGTCAGCCGGTTTGGCGTACAGCGATGCACGGCATGTGGGATCACGGCGGCGGACCGGGGTCACGGCCCCGAACTCCCTGGCTGGCCGCCAAGCAGGTGGGGTGGATCCTGGAACAGGCAGGCGTGCAGTGGGCGATGGTTGAGGCGTCGGTCGGGGGTATCCAGAGACCGGACAAGCCTGGAGAGCCGCTGCCGCCGTGGAGCGTTACGATCAACACCGACTACATGATGTTCTTCCGGCCGGAGGACGACCAGCCCTTTTTCGGCGGGCGTAAGCGGTCTGCCCGCTTCAAGGACCCGTTCTGTCCAATTATGAGCAAGCTCCTATTTGAAGCGGCGCAAAAGGAGCCAAAGTTTGCCGGCGTGTACGATAACGCCATTTACGTTTGCACGGCTTGGGGGCGCTTCGAGACCGTCAAGGAGATCCAGGTCTATGCTGATATGGGCGCGCATGTTGTGGGTCATACTTTGGCCCACGAGTTGCCGGTCTTTCGCAAGGCGGGTGTGCGTTTGGCGTCGGTGGGGATAATCTCCAACCACGCAGAGGGCAGGGATGAGTGGGTCGGAGACGATGCCGATGCCATGGCTGATTTCTATTTCAATTGCCCCCACTTTCTGGGTCCTGTAATGGCGAACGCGATGCAGGCGTTGATCGAGAGTGGAGCGACTCCGCCTGAAGACGAGGACATATATCTCTACGGGCTGGGACAGTTCCCGGTTGAGGGGGCCTAGAGGGTGAGGTTGCCGGGGATGGCCCCGAGTTGACGAATGCGGGGGGCGTGTCTTCGGACTACGGATCGCCCGTCACGACGGTGGGAGAACCGACGGTCCAGCTCGATCTAGCGGGGTCGGTTTCGTCGCAAGCTTCCAAAGTGAGACGGCGGCGCAGATGGCTGGGGCCGCCGGTGGGTTCACCGGCCTCGGGCGCCACGGTCAGACACAGTTCCTGGGAAGAGTCAGCTACAAGCCTAATCCGACCATCGGCGGCATACTGAAACTGTTGCAGGGGCAGGTCTGCACAGCTGGCCAACTGCACGGCAGATCCTGGTCCGGTCCCGCTTGCCTCGACACAGAGATTGTAGGCGGGCATGGAGATCAGGCCGGGGGAAGGCGAGTTCAGGATGAACATCTCGTCGTCGGCGCCGGGTTTGCAGGTGTGGGCGGTCAGGGCGCCCTCCAGGTTCAAGGAACGGCCAAAACCGGGCACGTCAACGCAGTAGAACTCCGGCTCGTCAAGCGGGTCTCGCAGTTGGATCAGGCCGGCTGTTGCGGGAACGTTTTCGTCAATTCTTTCCGCTTCAGGCTCGGACCGGACGGGGGTCGCGGGTTCCGAATCGGTTGCTGCTGTCGGAGCAGCCTCGGAAGGTACCTCGATAGGCTGGCAGGCGGCAAAAGTAAAGACAATCATACTCAAGACCAACGGCCTTATAAGTCTGCAGATTCTCAGGCTGATTGTGGGTATCTGGTTGCTGGCCATAAATGGTGGCTTCTCCGAGAGCGGGCGACTGAACCAATCGCAGACCTGAGGGCCCGAGGCTTCACCGACAGTTTAACCTTCCCACCGTATGCCGACGAAATCTGAACTACAGCAGATTTCGACCCGCATTGGGTTATTCCCTTGAATTGTGGCTAACCAACCTAACATTCTGCTCTTCGTAACCGACGACCACGGGCAGTGGGCGAGCGGTCCGTACGGCAACCGGGAGGTAAGGACCCCCAACCTTGACCGCCTGGCCGCCTCTGGCGTGGTCATGGAGAACGCGTTTACGCCGACACCGGTTTGCTCGCCGGCGAGGGCTTCGCTGCTTACGGGTCTGACACCGTCGCAGCATGGGGTCCATGACTACATCGCGATGGCGTTTGACCGGGGACCCTGGCTGGAGTCGGAAGTGACTCTGCCTCAACTGCTGCAAAGGGCGGGATACCGGACCTGCCTGGCCGGAAAGTGGCATGCCGGCAATGAGGACACGCATGCGCCCGGTTTCGATTCCTGGTTCAGTTTGGGCAGCGCCTATCCTTTACTACACGAAGGTCAGCGGGAGTTCTGCAATCAGGGACGTATGAAGAGTTTCACCGGTTTTACCGATGACATCATTGCCGACCAGGCCGAGAGGTTTGTGGACGTGGATGATGACCGGCCGTTTTTCCTGCTTGTCGGCCTGACCGCCACACACGGCCCCTGGCGCGATCATCCGGAGAGGCTGACTTCGCTTTATCAGGACGCTACTTTCGGTGACATTCCGGCAGACGAAACTTATCCATTTGGAGAGCAGGCGCTGGAATCCAGAAGCGTTGAACGGCGCGACGAACGGGAAGCGCGGGTGCAGTACTACGCTGCGGTCAGCCACGTTGACGAGGTGGTCGGACGTGTCCTGGAAGGCGTTGAAAGGGCCGGCAGGCTGGACAACACGCTGGTCGTCTACACGGCAGACCACGGGTTGAACTGCGGCCACCACGGCCTTTGGGGCAAAGGCAATGCTACGCTTCCTTTGAACATGCTGGAGGAGTCGATTCGGGTGCCTCTTTTGCTCAGCTGGCCGGGCGAGATTGCACCATCTGAGCGACGAGTCGAGATGGTGGATCATCTGGACTTATTCCAGACTTTGGCTGCAGTCGGTGGAGCTGAAATACCTGTCGAGAGAAACTTCGCGGGCTCCAGCATGCTGCCTCTCTTGTTCGAGACCGAGCAGGCCAGGAAATGGCGCGACGTTCAGTTTGGGGAGTATGGAACGGTACGGATGGTACGGACAGGTCAATACAAGCTCGTTCGAAGGCACCCGAATGGGCCTGACGAGCTCTTTGACCTTGAGGCCGACCCGCGCGAGAGCCGCAACCGGTTCGACGACCCTTCATGTCAGGCCGTAATCTCCGATCTTGGCGCAATGCTGGATTCCTACTTTCGGCGCCACTCAAGTCCTGGGAAGAGCGGGATTCTCGGTGCAGAGTTGCCGCAACACAATATGACCGAGGCGTGGCGGGCCTAGGTGTCGGTCGGCTCTTCAGCCTTAGACCAGAGTGACCAAAGTAGCGTAGCCCCTATAACAACCGTAACGATAAAGAACTGGGTCCGAAACGCCTGGCTGATCGCCAAGGGAGAGGCCTCGGTTACATCGACTGCCGCGCCGGCATAGCGCGCAACATTGGCGGCGAAAACCGCGCCCAACAGAGCGATGCCAGTTGTCTGGCCTAACATACGCGTCAGCCCGATCATGCCGGAGGCGACGCCAAGTCGGGCGCGGGGCGCCACGGCCATGATGACGGTGCTGTTGGGACTCATGAACAGCCCGATACCGATTCCCATCGGCAGCATGCGCACCAGGAAGTCGAGCTGGCCGCTGTTTACGCTGGCAGTACTGGCCGATAGAAACCCGACGACGAGTGCGGCGATGCCCAGCAAGGTAACTCGATGGGCGCCGAACCTGTCAGCGAGGTAGCCGGCCGCAGGCGCGACGAGCGCGATTTCGATGGAGACAATCGCCATTACGAAGCCTACCTGGAGAATCGTGAGACCCAGCGCGAACTGCATGAAAAAGGGCATAAGGAAGGTTACGCCTGAAGTCGCGATCCCGGCAAGGCCTGCGAGGGCGATGTGTAGAGTGAAGGGACGACTGCGGAACAGTTCAAAATCCAGCACGGGGTGAGCAACGCGGCGCTGGGCACAGAAGAATGCGACAAGCCCTATCACGCTGGCAAGGAAGAGCATCAATACGGAGGGGCGGGCGAATCCGATGAGCTGGCCGTAGGTCAGCCCTAGCGAGAAGGTGAACATGGTCACCCCGATGAGCGCAGCGCCCAGCATATCAAACTGTTGCGGGGCGCCTGTGGGCAGCAGTGCGGGAATGTATCTGGCCGCCAGAATTGCGGCTAGAAGGGCGCACGGGACAAGCATGAAGAAGCTAATTCGCCAGCTGTATTCGCCGATCAGATAGCCTCCGAGGGTCGGGCCCACGAAGTGACCGAACGAGTTGGCGCCGGCGGCAATGCCAAGGACGCGGCCCTTTTCTTCGTCGGGAAAGACCTCGGCAACGATGGCCATAGAGAGGACGGTGACCACTGCCGCGCCGGCAGATTGGAGGACGCGGAAGCCAATAAGGAAGTATACGTTGGGAGAGAACGCGCACAGGAGTGAGGCCAGGGCGAAACAGACGAGCCCGGCGATGTAGATGCGCCGCTTGCCTAACATGTCGGCGAGGCGGCCTACGCTCAGAATCACAACAGTAAGTGTGATCTGAAAGCTGAGCAGCACCCATTGAATTGTGGCGAAGTCGGTCTGCAGCTCCTGGGAAAAGGTGGGCAGGGCGGCCTGGATGATGCTGTGATTGAGAGCCTGGACAAGGAGGCCGGCGATTACGGCCAGCAAGGCGGCCCATTTGCGACCTGAACCATCATGTGAACTTTCATCTTTCATGAGGCGTCCAGGCCCGGCTGAAAGCTAGTCTTCCAGCACTTGTTGCCGACGAGGAGATTGAGGCGAGCCCGCGAATGCAGGTTGCCGATTGCCGCAGTTACAGGTTCCCCAGCGCGTTGATGAGGTGGCCGGTAAAGAGGATAGACCTCATATAGTCTTCAATATAGATGTTTTCGTTGGGCGCGTGGAGATTTGAATTGGGGTTGCCTACGCCGCCGCCAGAGATGCCGGGAATGCCGAAAGTTCCGCACAGCTGGTACATTGGGCCGCCGCCAGCGGAAGAGGGGTAGACGACCGGTTCTGCGCCGAAAATGTCGCGGGCGACCGAGATGCTTGTCTTGACCCAGGGATGCTCGACCGACGACCGGTAGGGCCAGAGCTGCGCCAGGAGCTCAACGTTGACGTCGGTGAATCCGCGCCGGTCCAGGTGATCTCGCAGGAGTTGGAGGACCAGGTCGGGATTCAGGTTTGGGACGAGCCGGAAGTCGACCTTGGCAGAGGCCTGATTGGGGAGAACGGTCTTAAGGCCGGGACCTGTGTATCCGGTGAGGAAGCCGCAGATGGTGCAGGTCGGATCGAAGAGGAGTTGCTTGACGACGTCGGGCCCGGTTGCGCCTTTCAGGAAAGAATCGATGCCGTAGTCCTTTTTGGTCTGTTCTTCGTCGAAGGGGATGCCACGGATGTACTCCCACTCCTCTTCCGTGGGTTTTTCGACGTAGTCCATCAGACCGTCGACGGTGATGTTTTCGTCTTCGTCTTTGAGGCTGGCCAGCGCCCATATCAAGCGCCATGCCGGATTGCCGACAATGGGGCCGTTCATTGAGTGGAGGTCGCTGCTGGCGCCGCTGACCGAGAGGCCGAAGTAGGCTATTCCCTTCATACCGAGAGAGATGACTGGGCGGCCGACCCCGTCCCTGCGTCCACCCTCCCATAGACAGGCGTCGGCGCCGTCCAGGAGTTCGCGATTCTCCTCGACGAATCGTCCGAGATTGGGGCTGCCTATTTCCTCCTCGCCTTCAACGATCCACTTGATACGGAAGGGAAGCTCACCGATCTCCTGCTGGTAGGCCTGGATGGCCTGGACGCGGGCCATCCAGGGCCCCTTGTTGTCCGATACACCGCGCGCCCAGACGCGGCCGTCGCGGATCTCGGCGTCGAAAGGGCCAGAGTCCCACAGTTCCAGCGGCTCGGGCGGCTGCACGTCGTAGTGGTTGTAGATCATGAGGGTCTTGTCGCCGGTTCCCATTTCGCCGTAGACGACGGGCGCCCCTCCTTCGACCTGGATGACCCTGGAATCGAATCCAACGCCCTGCAAACGGTCTTTGACCCATTCGGCGGTCTCTTCAATACCGATGTCCTGCGCGATGATGCTCGGCTTGCGACAGAACTCCTGAAGCTCGGCAAGAAATCGCTCCTGATTGGCCTTGACATTGGCCTCGAATCGATCCATTGGGTTCTCCTGTGGTTCAGTGCAGGGATGTGCGGGGGCAGACCGGTGCGCCTGCCCCGGATGATGTGCTTGTTCTACCCTTCCTAATCGGAAAGACGGCCTGGTATGGAATAGGCCTGTGTCTGGTTATGCCGCCCTCGACTCCTGTTCTGGCATCAATTCAACGAGGGTACGGCCTCGGTCGTTACTGGGAAACGAGAATGTCTGGCGAACGAGAGCTGAAGCTGGTACTCATGGTAGTAGCGGCGGGTGGCCGCGACCATCTCGATATACTTGAGCGCTGTGATCATCGGATCGAGCACTGTAATTGGTACGGCGCGGGCGACGGGCTCAAGGAGTCCTGACCAGAGAGTGCACGCAAAGAAGACCGCATTTGAGCCATCCTTCTCCAGCGCGAGTCTGGCTTGTTCAACTCCCTCTTCCCGTGCAGCCCGGTCCATTTCCTCCACAACGATGCGGCGCAGTTCCGATTCATCCTGTTCGAAGAGGCGCATGGACATGTCGGGATCGGGATGGGAGAAATGGGCCTCGCGTACTGAGGCCAGCCAAGGAGCCATATTATATTGATGGACGAGGTGGTTCCAGGAGCCGCTTACTTTGTTGCCGGCGATGATGGTGACCCGTCCCAAAGCGGGGGCGGTATGGGCCAGAGCTTCGAATGGGCCGGATACGGGGATGTTAACCAGTCTCTTGGCATCCTGAACGCCTGGGTCGGCGCAGCAGCCGATGGAGATGCCGTCGAAGCCTTCTTTCTCGCCTTCGGTGACGGCGTGAAGGAGCTGGTTCATGAAGTAGGATGCCGGAGGCAAATAGGGAGTTTTCGGTACGTCCCGCAGGCTGCGGACGACAAGCTCGGTGTCAGGGCAGGCGGCAGGCTGCAAAATATTGTACGTGTACTCATCGTACATGTCCGTACCCAGCGGGTTGATGTAGAGGATCCGGGTGCCCATGGAATTGCTCCTTGCTAAGAATGGGACTGCGCATGCGGAATTACCGCGGTGTCCAGTTAAGCTGAAGTCTAGTTCATTTTGTCGAAAAGGTTCAAGTTGAGGGGGGAAGCGAAATTTTTCCAAACCTGCTTCCCAATCGTTCCCTGAACTCCGGCAGGAAGAAAGAGGCGAGGCCCGTGCCGGCGGCCATAGCGGCAAGGGCATACATGCTGGCATTCAGACCGTAGATATCGCCCAACATTCCGATAGGCGTTACGAACAGCGCGCCGATTCCCCAAACCATGCCCATCATGACGCCAGAGGCCATTGCCATCCGGTCGGGGGCGAGCTCCTGGGCGAGCACGGTGGCGACGGGCTGGCTTGCAAACAGGGACATGCCCGCCAGAATCAACATCAACAGACTCAGTATGCCGTCGGTCCTGACAAAGGCAAAGATTGTCGCGGCCGATACCAGCAGAGACAGGGCGATTACCCAGGAGCCGGAATAGCGATCGGACAGATGGCCGCCTACCAGACCGCCCAGTGCGCCGAACAGTGAGAGCGCCGACAGGCCGAGACCGCCGATGACAAGCGTGACGGCCCGACTGTCGACCAGAAAGATGGGAAGGAATGTTCTGAAGCCGCCCCATATTGCGGCGCGGAAGGTCATGAGCACGGCAAGCAGAATCAGAGGACCGATGAGAGTCTGGGCCAAGGATGTCTGCTGTCCATTACTTTCCTCTTTCGAGTCGTGCGGGGCCGACTCTTTGGGAACTTCCACACCGATGAAGTAGTAGATGGCGGCGGCGGCCAGCAGGCCGAACGGAATCATCAGGTAGGTGGATTCCAGACCGAACAGGGTGACCACGCCGACGCTGAGGAGAGGTCCGACGGCGATGCCGATGTTGCCGGCAAACGCGAAGATCGACATGGCCGTGCCGTGGCGTCCGCCTGAGGTGGCGCGCACCATCATGGCTGCGTGCGGATGGAAGATGGCGTTGCAGAAGCGTCCGAAGACGACACAGATCATGAGGACCGTGTAGGTTGGCGCCAGGCCGATGAAGCTCATACCGATTCCGGCACCGATCAGCCCAAGAATCATGAACCAGGCGCGGGGGAAGCGATCTACCAGCCAGCCGATGAAGGGCTGGACGGGCATCAGCATGAAGCTGGTGAGGGAGGTAAAGAAGCCCACGTCGGTCAGGGTCAGCGACATTCTGTCGATGAGCAGAGGCCAGAGGGGAATGAGCGTGGCGTAGTACATATCCCCCACGAGGTGACCGAAGGACAGTACGCCAAGTTTGAACCTATCGAGTTTTCCTGTCGGCGCAACCGGCGTTTGCGGCAAGGCTGCGACGTTGACGTCGGAACTCAAGGGCTGTTTTCCTTCCCACGCGATTCAGCGCAGTGGGATGTATGGGTCTCTTGGCTTTTAGGTGCCACTCAGTCCAGTGAGCGTCAGCGTTCGCGGAATGTGAATGCGATCTGGGTGCCTTCGGGAACGACTTGCGTGTACCCGACGCCTCCGGTAAAGGACCAGCAGTAGCCGTCGTAGGGCATTTTGACTTCCTCGATGAGGTCTCCCCAGACAGACATCATGTCGACGGCGACGTCCCCTTCGCGCAGGAAGGTTCCCGGTGGGTGCTTGATCCACATCAGCCCGCCCTTGTGCGAGGTGAGGCGATCGGCCATGTAGAAGTCGCCCTGCATCGGTGTCGTTGCCTGGGGGACGATCTCGCCTTCCAGCATACCGATGGCCTTCATGACGTTAGTGATTCCGATCTGGCCGGAGTTGGTGTTGTCCTCCCAGAGGAAGAAATCGGCAATGAGCTCCGGAGTCATGGAGGGGATGCCGTGCGCCAGCGAACTGCCGACGACGCCGTCCGCCGAGCGGCCGGGCGAATCGATTACAGTGAATCCCCAAGCCTCGGCCATTTTTTCCATTTCGGCCAGCACATTTTCATCGGGGCAGGCGTCGCGGCGGATCAGGGTGAAGGGTATGGCATCGGGCGGATTTGAGTGGACGTCGATGGAGTGGGTCGCGACTTTAAGCGCTTCTCCAATGACGCCGGCAAGACGCAAGGTGACGGTTCCCCCGGTATCGGCGGGCCACATTGGGGCGGAGGACATATTGATGCCGTCGCCCGTGGGGGCGATGACGGGAGAGAAGTAGGAGCCGACCTGAAAGGCGAAGGGGTTGCCCACGGTTATGGCTACCAGACGCCCCTTCAGCTGCTGGGGATCGGTCGCCCGCACGGTCTTCAGGAGGGCGCCGGTGCCGTTGATCTCGGTGCCATGGATCGAGGCCGTTACGACGAGCGTGGGCCCATCTTCGACGCCGTTGACGATCACTACGGGCACACCAACTTTGTTGCCATCGGCCAAGGTGACGTGGCCGAGGTGGCCCTTCACGACTTCACCTGGCGCTGCGCTCAGTCCCGCAACTTCAAAGTTTGCCATTTGAAAATCTCCTTAATGACTATTCACGCGTGGAGAACCGAATTGAGTTTGCGGCTCGACTCTCGGGCGGGGCGCGCCGGGCAAGAAGGTGAGCGCCGAATCGAGCGGTGGCGACAGTTGCCACTAGTGGGCGGGTGTCGGCTGGATGTCCGAGAAGGTGTCGGGAGGCCTGTTGGCCGCGTTCAACACGACCACCTCCACGGCATGGGCCAGAACTACTGACGCCGCGCCAACAACGACGCCCGAGGCCAGACCAACCGACACACCGATTGTCAGGGCGAGTAACATACTAACCAGGTTGACGACCATTCCATACTGGATGAAGCGTGTCTCATGCCGCTTCATGAGACGGCCGCGATACAGGTTTTGCCATGCCAGCAAAAAGGTAAATGGAACCATGAACTGGGCGCCCAGCGTTGCCAGCGGCTTGATTTCGGCTGGGACGCCAAGGAGCAAGGTAAAGTAGAAACGATCTAACGGTGTAAAAACGAGCAGGCCCATTACAAGGCTCAGGACCGCCCCCGATATCACCACAAACCGCCTCAGTGCCCGATAGGAACGCTCGTCCTGGAATAGGGCGATGACGACCTCGTGGCAGGCGCGCATGGGGCTGGAGAAGAACATGCCCAAGCCAAAGGCGACTGGAAAGGCGGACAGCGACGTTGCCGACATTGCAGAGCGAGCTATCCCGGCAACGACAAGAGGACGGGAGATGACTCGCATTACGTCGGTGGCGGCCAGGGGCAGGTAAAACCGCCACAGGCCGGAATAGGTCATGTCAGCATCGCTTTGATCGGGGGCTTCCTTCTTGGTGAATATATGCGTGCGAACGATTGGCCGAGCCCACCAGGCAATGACGAGCGCTTCGACAATCACGCTCAAAACCATCGCGAGGCCTCCCAGGACCGCGCCGGGTATGCCGCCAATCCATACACCGACGGCCATCGTTGCGGACAGGGTTGCCAGCCGGCATACCGTTCCCATAGTAATGTGGCGCGTGTAGCCGTGTCTGATGAGGACACCCTGCAGGAAGCGGCGCAGACCGATTGCGGCGGGCCACAGCAGGAGCAGCTGCATGGCGGGCCGGGCAGCTGCTGATACGTCCTCGGTCAGTCCAAGCAGGATACGGGTCATGACATGGTAGGCCGGTGTAAAGAAAAGGACTGCGCTCACCACGGTCATCAGAATCGAGAGATGGAGCATGAAGCGCCACACCAGGTGGTACATGGCACGATTGCGAACCAGAGCCACCCCCGTGCCCAGCATGTAGATGATTGGGCTTTCCATAAGTATGGCAATCGGTTGGGCCACACCGAAGGCGGCCAGTTCAAGTTCCGGTTGGGGCAGACGAGTTATTCCTGCACTTACCACAGGGTCGGCGATGCTCATCATCAGCCAACTGAGAGCCAGCGGGTACCAGAAGGCAAAGATGTAACGCTGGTTCAGTTTTTTTGGAACCACAGGCCCGGCAGCCCTCGATGGAACATGAAGTTGAACACTGGACAGGACAGTGCCGGAGACCGTTCCAACTTCGTCGCGGGACGGCGAGTCTTGTACATGGAGTCCCCGGCACTGTCGAACTGGACTTCAATTCCTACGCTCCGAGCGTTGGGCTACCGGCCGTTAACTTTCGCGGCCCGTCGTCCCAGAGCGGAGCAGGCAGGATCAGGCAACGGTGATGTCCAACCAGCCTGCATGGACGATGGTGTGGATGGACACGACCGTTACCGTGACTTCTGGCTACTCTGAATCGCGATAGAGGTGCCAGTATCGCGTGCGGGTGTCGGGGAATGCGACGTAGCCGGCGATGTCGGAACCGATGGCAAGATTGAAGTAGCGTGCGCCAAGCCAGATCCAGGAGGCATTGTCGATGTGCATTTGCTGGGCTTCGCTGTAGAGTGCGAAACGTGCGTCTTCATCTACAGTCGTGCCGGCCTCCCGGATTACAGCGTCAGCTTCCTCCAGGCAAACGCCGCTGTAGCGATTGCCATAGGAAGCGCATCCCAACAGGATATCCATGAAGTAGCCAGGTTCGGCCGTCCAGGGGAAGAGGGTATCGAGCGCCGATGTGTGCGTGCCCTGGTTTTTGCCTTCCTGGTAGGCCGCGCGGGGCATTGGGTTGATGTTGACAGTGATGTCAGCTGCCGCCAGCGCGCTCTGAATGATCTTAGCCATGCTCGCCTGTTCGGGCGTGCCCAGATCGATATTCAGATCGAACTCCAGGCCGTCAGCATAGCCTGCCTCCGCCAGAAGCTCCTTCGCCTTGGCAAGGGCTTCTTCTTCGGGCAAATCGTACGGCCAATAGCTGTGATCATAACCATGTACCATTGCGGGTACAGGCCCGAAACTTCGCTCGGCGCTGCCAAACCACACTTTGTCGATGATGTCGTCATAAGGAATCAGGTATGACACAGCCTGACGCACACGTTTGTCGTTGAAGGGTTCGGTATTGTGGTTGATCGGCATCACGATCATGTCGCCGATCCGCACCTGCTTGATGCTGACAGTCGCATCACCGCGTAGGTCGTTGATCTCTTTGGCCGACAGATCCTGGGCCATGTCTACCTCACCTGCTTTGAGCAGCAGCACGCGGTCAGCGGACTCGGGCACAACCGTAAAGAGGATGCGGTTAAAGAACGGCTCCTTACCCTGCCAGTTCGGACTGGTGCGGAACTCCATCAACTCGTTCGGAATGCGGTCATGGATATAGTAAGGGCCGCTACTCGGCATGTTGGTCTTGGCGTACTCCTGACCCCACTTGTCACCCTCGGCTTCACCGGCATCCATGTAGGCCTGGCTGTCGATCAGGTAGCCAAACTGGCAGCAACTCATGAAGGGCCGCAGAATTGGCGTCCAGTCGGAAGCGTTGAAACGGAAGGTGTAGTCATCGAGTACCTCGAACCCCTTCAGCGGCTCTTCCTTAGTGGCCAGACGGACCAGCCGGTCGAGCGAGGGCGGGACGCGCATGTTGCCGCGCCGATCTTTGTAGTAGAGGTAATCATTGGCGGTGATCTCATTGCCCGAGGGATAGTGTTTCATTCCTTCCGGCAATTTGAAGGTCCACTGCGTGCCGTCCATCGAGATAACCATCGAATCGGCCAGCATCGGCTCGAAGTTCAGGGCATCGCCAACCAAGCTTCCGTCCTCAAGCTCGATGATGGCCGGCTGTGCCCAACTACCCAGGACGTTGACCTGCGTTTCGGTCATGCGCGGGAATGCGCCGGACACATCCCAGTCAAGTGTAGAGAGATCCTGGCTGACGGCGACTATCAGGGTTCGATCTTCTTCGGAGGCGGTAGCCAGCGCCTTTTCACGGCCCGTCATTTCAGATGTGTCGGCGGCGACTTCTGCTTCAGGCGCGCTGTCCGCGGGGGCAGCGGCGGGGGCACAGGCAGCCAACAGCGCCACGAAGAGAAGGCTGACAATTGACACCATCATGACACGGTGCGACATTTTTGTGCGAAGCATGTCTGCAAACTCCTTTCGGCAAGAGTGCTGTAGGAAGCGCCAGCTCGCTGTCCACATTGTCTGTCGGAAGATTGGTTTAGCCCTGGCAGCTGGGTCAGGACGCCGCATGTGTGCGGTGCTCTACGCCAACAGTTCTCCGGTTCAAACTGTACTCATCGTGTCGCTTTTCCTGGTGCGATTGGGAGCTCAGGCAGGATGCGACAGGGCGGTTGCTGCACTGTGTTCACCCGAACGAAAACTCTCATCGACCAAGATACAGGCGGCATGATGTGACTTGCCGACCTGCAGTAGCGGGGGCCCCGGTTGCAGGCAGGCATCTCGCCGGTACGGGCAGCGCGAATACAGGCGGCAACCCGGTGGGAGGTCGATTGGGCTTGGCACTTCGCCGGGCAGTTTCAGGCGTTCCTTGCCGCGCTGCGTAGGATCGGGGATCGGGACCGCCGAGAGCAACGCCTGCGTATAGGGATGTGTTGGGGAGTCAAAGATATCCTCGGTGCTCCCGATCTCCACGATGCGGCCCAGATACATCACGGCCACCTGACTGCAGGTATGCTTGATGACGCTCAGGTCGTGCGAAATGAAGAGGTAGGTCAGACCCAGCTCCTGCTGCAGTTGGGTGAGCAGCCGCAGAATCTGGCCGCGAACGGATACGTCAAGCGCGGAAGTAGGTTCGTCAAGCACGATAAAATCGGGGTGTGTGGCGATGGCTCGGGCGACACCGATGCGTTGCTGCTGTCCCCCGCTGAACTGGTGGGGATAGCGCGAAAGGTGATCGGGCTGCAGGCCGACCTGGGAAAGCAGTTCACGGACACGCTGGTCCTTTTCGTGTGCGTTCAGGTTGGTGTGGAGGTCCAAGGGTTCGCGCAGGATTGCGCCGACGGTCATGCGCGGCGTGAGAGATCCACCGGGATCCTGAAAGACCATTTGCATTCGACCGCGCTTTTTGGCGACGTTTTCGGCACTCAGTTCGGAGAGGTTTTCCTCGCCCATCCAGACTTCGCCGGAAGACGGTTCAATCAAGCGAAGGAGACAGCGTCCAGCGGTCGTCTTACCACAGCCGCTTTCGCCGACAAGACCCATGGTGGAGCCTTTGGGGATATCGAACGAAATGTCGTCAACTGCGCGCAGCCGGACATGGGAGAACATGCCGACACGAATAGGGAAGTCCTTGCGCAGGTTGCGGATGCGTATGAATGCGTTGTTGTTGGCGAGTGACATTTTCGCTCTCCGGGTCCGTAGCGCGGCGAAGGACCCGTTTCAGTATGAAATTATCCGAGCCTGGTTAGGCCGCCTCCAATTCCCAGGCTTCTTCAAGCATTTCCTTTTGGATGCGTCCGGAAACTATATGGCAGCGCGTTGTATGGTCATGCCCTGCATCGACCATTGGGGGTTCTTCATGCTGGCAGAGCTCTTCGGCAAAGGGGCATCTGGGATGGAAGGTGCAGCCGCTGGGCAGATGGACGGCATCGGGGACCGTGCCCGGAATGGTGGAAATCGGCTTGTCAATGTCTACGCGCAGGGTGGACGCGATCAGCCCCTGTGTGTAGGGATGGCGGGGGTTGGTGAAAATCTCGGCCACCGGTCCCTGTTCGACGACGCGGCCCGCATACATTACGATCACCCGTTCGCACAGTTCGGCGACGACGCCGAGGTCGTGCGTGATGAACAGACAGGCGGAACCGGCCGATCTGACTCGCGTGCGAATCAGGTCCAGCACTTGCGCCTGTACGGTAACGTCGAGGCCGGTAGTCGGTTCATCCGCGATCAGTAGCAGCGGATTGGCACTGAGCGCCATGGCGACCATGACGCGCTGGCACATGCCGCCGGAAAGTTCATGGGGATAGGCGCCGGCGCGGCGATCAGGATCGGCGATTTCGACAGCCCGCATCATTTCGACGGCTTGGTCCTCGGCGATGGCGCGCGAACAGCCCTCCCGGAGCTGGATGACACGGCTTATCTGGTCGCCAACGGTAAAGAGGGGATTTAGGGCCGCGCGCGGCTCCTGGAAGATCATGGAGACTTTTGTTCCACGGACGTCTTGCATCTCGGCCTGACTGAACGACATCAGGTCCTCACCATCGAGCCAGACCTCGCCGCTCACGATCTTGCCGGGGGCTTTGACCAGCTGGATAATCGATTGTGCAGTGACGGACTTTCCCGATCCGCTCTCACCGACCAGCCCGGTGATTTCACCGCGATTGAGCGCGTAGGAGACGCTATTGACGGCTTTGACGATGCCCTCATAGGTGTAGAAATAGGTATGCAGGCCCCTCACTTCGAGGAGAGTGTCCGGTTTTCTCACATCAAGCATCCGTCAGGTTTCCATCCGTTTGGGATCAAAGATGTCTCTGAGTCCCTCCGAAAGCAGATTGAAGCCGAGGACGGCGATCATGGCGGTAAGCCCAGGGAAGAAGGAGATCCACCATTCGCCGCTAACTATGCCTCCGACGCCGTCGTTGATCATCGAACCCCACTCGGGCGTTGGAATGGGCACGCCCAGGCCGATGAAGCTGAGGCTGGCGGCGACCAGAATTGCCCAGCCGGCGTTGAGAGGGGCTTGGGCAAGCACGGGGTCTAGGCAGTTTGGGATAAGATGGCGAAATATGAGCCGGTGGGACGGGTTGCCGACCGAACGGGCGGCCTCGGCATAGAAGCTTTCCTTTTTGCTCTTCATTTCGGCGCGGACTACGCGCAGGTATGAAGGAAAGTTGATGAAGGCGATAACGGCGATTACGAGCCAGATGCTTCGCCCCAAGGCGGCGACGACTGCCATTGCCAGAATCAGAGGAGGAAAGGCCTGGAAGGCGTCGAGAATGCGCATCAGGATGTCGTCGAAACGGCCGCTGAAGTAGCCGGTCAGTCCACCCAGGGGGACACCGATAGCAATCGCCATGAGCACGGAGGCGATGGCGATAAAGAAGTCGACGCGGGTGGCATAGATTACGCGTGAATATATGTCCCAGCCGACCTCATCGGTGCCGAAGAAGTGCCTGCTGCTGGGAGGCTCGAATTGCTCGTCCAGATTGGTGATGACCGGGTCATGTGTTGCCAGCAGCGGCGCGAAGATCGCGACAAGGACAAAGAAAATAATGATGCCAAGGCCAAACAGCGTCGACCAGTTGCGGCGCAACTGATAGAGGAACCGCTGTAGACCAGGCGGCAGCTCGGTATTCAGATCAAATTGTAGCGGTGAACCCTGCGCACTCATTTCTCAGTCCCTACTTTTTGGCGTCCATTTTGTTTCTGCAATTGACGTACAGTCCCGACAGTTACCTTGCCATGCGCACGGCAGGCAGACCGGTTATGCCGTGATTCTTGGATCGATGACAAAGTACAGGATGTCCACGATCAGGAAGACGAGGACATACAGCACTGCTGCAAGCAGGACAAAGCCCTGCACAGCGTTGTAGTCCTTGACAACGATCGATTCAAGGGCATAGCGTCCGACGCCGGGCCAGGCGAAAATTCTTTCGATAACAACGCTGCCTCCCAGCAGGTTTCCATAAACGAGCGCTACGAAGGTCAGCGGCGCCAGGAGAGCGTTGCGCAAGGCGTCGCGGAAGTAGATCTGGCGATCGGGTACACCGTTGGCACGGGCGGCCTGAATGTACTCCGACCCCAGAACTTCCAGCATGGACGAACGCATCAGACGGGTGATTGGCGCCAGAGTAACCAGCGCCTGGGTCATTACCGGCAGCGCGAGGTGTTGGGCGCTGGAACTGAAGGCCTTCCAGTTGCCTGCCAGGATACTGTCGATGAGATAGAGGCCGGTGATTCGATCGGGCGGCGAGATGAGCAGGCCGATGCGGCCGCTCGGCGGCGGGAAGATCCGCAGCAGGAAGAACAGCACGTAAATCAGCAGGAGTCCCAGCCAGAAGGAAGGCACGGACACTCCGAGAAGCGTGACGCCGCGGCTGATGTTGTCGATCCAGCTGTTTCTGTATACGGCGGACAGAACGCCGAGAGGTACGCCCAATGCAATTGCGGCCAGAAGGGCTACCGTAGTCAGCTCGAAGGTGGCGGGGAAACGCCGTATCAGGTCCTGGGCGACGGATTCGGAGGTAAACCAGGAGTCACCCAGGTCCCCGCGCAACACGTTTCCCAGCCAGATGAAGTACTGTTCATGCAGGGGCTTGTCGAGACCGAGACGCTTCGTGATCGCCTCGATCTCTTCCGGGGTAGTGTCGATACCGACGAACAGGTAGACCGGATTGCCCGGGAGGACGTGTGAGATTGTGAAGATGATGACAGAGACCCCGAGCAGTACCGGGATCAGATGGAGCAGCCTCTTTGCTACATACTGCAGCAGTCTCATTACTTGAGGTTCTCCGGAACGATTGTGCCGTTCTCCACAACTACCTGGTCGTCGATATAGATGTCGTGATCAAGGCAGCAGAAGTCCCAGTGCGACTCCACATCGTTGTCACCGCCGACGGGCCAGAAGATGTTGCGTCCAAAGGCGATCAGGAAGTTGGCGTAGTAGGCCTCGGAGTCCATGCCGATTACGTTCCAGTCGGCGCGGTGTTCGGTCCCCCAACCTACGTGGGCAAGCTCGTAGGAGCGCGGGTCATTCCACTGTCCGAACCAGTCTTCGAGCAGGCGGGCTTCGGTGCCGCCTTCGAACTTGACGATGCTGCCGTCGCGTACGGTGAGTTTGACAGGCTCGGTGGAGTGGCGGCGGAATTTCAGGTAGACAGTGCCGGGGTCGACAACGATGGTGCCGTTGCCCTGCCCTTTGTCGGCGAAAAAGGTCACAAGGCCCTGGGGCCAGTGATCCCATTTGCCCGGTTCGTCTGCCAGGCTATAAAGAGTATAGGCCTCGCGGCCTTCCTTGTTCACGACGAAGTCGGTTCCATTCTTGGACGTGATGCGCATTTCTTTGGCGGCTGACAGGACCGGAACGCCGTTTCTGCCGCGTGTGCGTACGTCCTCGTTGGGAGAGAGTCGGCGCAGCACGTCTATCGGTTCGACGACCATGAGGGCGCGCGTTCCGGTCTGACGAGCCTCATCGTGTGCTCGAGAATAGAGCCATTGAACCCGAGACATGCCGATAACCAGGTCGGCCGCCTTCCAAGCATCGCGAATGTAGGCTGACGAAATCTCCGGCAGGGTTGACGGGACGGTCATCTGGATGACTTCGGCGCCGATTTCCTGCCCGGCTGCCATGAATGCGGCCGGGTAGGTGGGGTTGAACCTGGTATCGGTGAAGAGCAGGAGCGTCTCATCCGGGGTCAGCTTACACCCTTCCAACACCTGACGAAACAGACCAACGATTTCAGTAGCGGCATGGTAGGATACCGCGAAATCCTGCATACGCATGGATTGACTCCTCTCTGTCTATTTTGTTTAGTGCACGGCCGCTCACCGCGCCATGTATTGCTATGCTATTGGTTATTTCAGTCCGTCCGGGACAATCTGCCCGGCCTTAAGGATCAACTCGTCATCGAGATAGAGGTCATGCCGCAACAGGCAGCCGCCGGCATGCGATGGCATGGGCCAGGCGATAGACGGGCTGCTGGTTCCGTGCAGGCCGTTGTAGGGGGCCAGCGTGGAAAAGATGTTCATGCCGAGGTGCAGCATGATACAGCCGTAGTAGCTTTCCCATTCGGCGGTATTCCAGCCGGGTCCGCCCCAGGCAGCTGCCTCGTGCGTGCCCCAGCCGATGTGGGCGATGCGGTAGAACTCAGGTCGCTTGAGTCCGGCCAAGTACTCTTCGAAGCGGCGGGCCACCCAACCTCCCTCGATGCTAACGATCTTGCCATCCTCGAAATGGGTTACGACCTGCTCGGGCAGCAGCGCGCTGTAGGAGCCGAGCAGCTCGCCGAGCGAGTCTCCGCCGTCCCAGACCACCTTACCGTTGGCGGAGTCCTCGACGGGGGCGGTTGCGACCAGGCCGAATCCGAAATTGTCCCAACGGCCCGGTTCGTCGACGATGCCGACCTGGCAGTGGCCGATGCGGCCTTCTACGCTCAGCGACAGGTCGGTACCGGCCTCGGAGGTGATGCGCAAGGTCTTTGCATCCTGCATCCGGACGGCGCCGGCGCGGGTGCGGTCTATCATCGGTTGGGTTGGGAACAGTTTTCGCAAGAGCGTTTCCGAACCGCCGACGGAGCAGTCCCACCAGCGCGTTCCGCTCATGATGATCTCTTCGAAGACGGGCGTGTACATGCCGATGTCGGCTACCGCACCTTTCGCAGTGGTCGGCCGGACGACAATGTCGGCTGACTTGAGGATGTCGGCAACAAAGGAGCCTTGCTGTACCGGGTTGGCAAAACTGGTTCCCTGCGTTTTCGGGGGTAGTATCACGCGAACCCAATCGGCGCCGAGGCTGTCAAGGGCATCGCTGTAGGCGCGTATGGCGCGCTCGTCGTACACATGTGAACTTAAGAGCGCGGCGCGCGTGCCGTCTCCGATCTTGCTCAGTGCCAACGCTTCGGCGACTAACTGCGCAAAGCTATTGGTCTGTCCTGGGGTGGTCATTCGCTTGCTCCTCCGATCGAGCGTTGGCCGCAATGCGGTCGTTGGGAGTATTTTTGCGTCTTATCGCAGGTATTCGGGTACGATTTCCTCATCTTCATTGACGATCAACTCGCCGTCCAGATAGAGGTTCTTGTGGCGGCAGCAGAGGTCGATATGGGCCTTAGTGTAGTTGGTGCCGCCAAGTCCGGAGTTTTCGTGGGCGGCGTTGAAGATGTTGCGGCCAGGTGAGACCATGACGGTGCCGTACAGGCTTTCGGAATCCATGCCGACGACGTTCCAGAGGGCCCTGTGTTCGGTGCCCCAGCCAGCGTGGGCGAAGCGGAAGGCGTCCGGGTCGTCGAAAGAGCTGAGGTAGTCGCGCAGGAGCTGGGCGTCGAGACCGCCTTCGATGCTGGTGATAAGTCCTTTATCGAGGGTCATGCGGATTTCCGAAACGGTGTGCCTTCGCTGCTGCAGGATCACGTCTCCGGCGCGCACGATATAGGTGCCCTCGGCGGTATCTTCCAAAGGGCCGGTAGCCACGAGACCGGCCGGCCAGTGGTCCCAACGGCCGGGCTGGTCGGCGAGGCCCACTTGGGCGTGGCCCTTGCGGCCGTCCTTGCGCAGAGTGAAGTCGGAGCCGGCGGAGTCGGTGACGCGGATCTCGCTGGCTTCGGCCATGCGGCGTGCGCCGGCATAGGTGCGCCGGATCACGTCCTCGTTGGGAAACATGCGCTTCAGGTTGGCGACAGGCTCATGAACCATGAGTGTGCGCGTACCGGAGGCGAGCGCTTCGTTATGGGCGTCGGTGTAGAGCCAGGGAATGGTGGTCATGGCAACGACCATATCGGCGGATTTCCAGGCGTCGAGTACGAGCTGCGCAGAGATTTCAGCGTCGGACGGCGCGGTGATTGCAAATGCTTCGGCTCCCAATGAATTGGCCGCGGCAAGCATTGCACCGGGGTACTCGGGAAAGGCGAATTGCGCGTCAGTGAAAGCAAGTATTACCTCGCCCTTCTTTACATTACACAGACGAAGATGCTCGGTGAACAGGCCAACCAGATCGGTGCCCTTCATTCCAGTCACCTCAACTCCTTTCGGGGCGTCAACGAACGCCCTGGTACAACTCGGATAGCATGAATACAGTGGTCGCGTTTGGAATTGCGCGACTTGCTAACTTCAGCGAACGGTTCTTGCTACGCGTGGTTCGGTATGGAGAATCGGCTTACGCTGAAAGACTATGGTCAGCCATGACGGTGAGCCGCAAGCTGCTGGCTACCAGACTGTGTACAGGACGCCGGTTGGGAAGTGACGACATTCCAGGCTTTGCCAGGCGGTCAAAATCGGGCGGTTGCTCTGTCTGCACGCTGCTGTCCTGGCGTGACATTGCCTGAGTCGGGAGGCTTAATTTAGGATATTGGATACGATTCTAGCGATAAAACTCTTTCTGTCAAATGCTGTTTTCGACAACCCAGTTGCTCTCACCGCCAATGCTGGTGGTTGTCTTGTGTTCCTCTCCTCTGGCTTTGTGGACTGGATGCAAGAAGTCAAAGTTGAGAACGCAACCGCCGAGAGCGAACGCAGACGTTACCAAGCTGTCATTAGATTGGCAAAAATCTCCAGACGAGTGTCACTTGGATCAAGACTTGACCTGAGTTCGGGCAGAGAAGGCGTGGAAAGAGAAAGTGAAAACTCTCAATAGTTCTTTCGACAAAGGAACAGATCATGTCTAAGAAACCAACCGTACTTGTGGATCCATTCTCGCGCAGAATGGACGAGATTTTCTCGGACTCGGACCTGAGGCGACTGCCTGATATTGTCGATGTCATTTGGGGCAGGTCGGAGCCGATGCCCCTAGATAGTGCAGTCGAGGCATTAAACGATGCAGATGCGGTAGTCTGCTCAGATTGGCGATATGGAGATGTCTTGCCTCAGGCGCAGAAGCTGCGAGCCATTTTGACGGTTTCCGGCGCTTTTCCATTGGACCTTGACTACCGTTACTGCTTCGCCAACGGCATCCGTGTGCTTTCGGCAGCTCCGGCATTTGGGCACCAGGTTGCTGAGATGGCGCTGGGCATGGCGATCGCGTGCGCGCGCGGAATCGTCGGGGCCCATCAGGCGATGCAGAGCGGCGATGAGTCCTATGGGAAAGTGGGCAATGTCGGGATGTTCAATCTCTATGGAAAACGGGTTGGCCTGATTGGGTATGGGGGACTGGCTCGCTGCCTGCAGCCGCTTCTCGAGCCGTTCGGTTGCCTGGTGCAGGTCTATGACCCGTGGCTGGGCGAGCGGTACCTACGGCGCCAAGGTGTCACTCCGGTCAAGCTGGAGGAGTTGATGGCGACGTCGCGGTTCATATTTGTGCTGGCGGTCCCGTCCACTGAAAACCGCGCCCTTCTCGACCGCACGCTGTTGGAGCTAATCCGTCCGGACGCGGTTCTGCTTGTCATCAGCCGCGCTCACCTGGTCGATTTCGATGCTCTGACGGCATTGCTGCAGGCAGGACGGTTCCGCGCCGCGATCGACGTCTTCCCGCAGGAGCCGCTGGACCCTGAGCATCCGATTCGCAGCGCGCCGAATGTTATTCTTTCGGCGCACCGTGCGGGCAGCGTCAAGGAGGCGTACTATGAGATCGGTGAGATGGTGTTGGACGACCTGGAAGCCATCGCCAACGGCGTGCCGCCTCAGCGTCTGCAGAGGGCTGAACCGGAACTGGCACTCAGGTACGCCAGCACACGCGCGAGGGGAAAGAGGGGCAGATAGCCAAGTTCTCTCGCGGCGGTCCGATCCAACGGTCTTCAACTAGCACGTAAGGTTGTGTCGCAGAGCGTCGATCAGCGCGGGCTGGAGTTCGCTGTCGAGCGTTTCGACGCGACGATGGAGGCCGCTCATGTAGGTTTTGAGCAGGATGTGGAAGTCGAGCAGTGCGGCGTCCAGGTTGAGGGGATGGGGTTGGCTGTCATGTTCGAGCCAGTCGAAGGCGGCTTCAGTCATGGCCGCTTGGCCGAGAATGTCTTCATCGGGATAGTTGTGGCTGCCTTGGGCGTGCTTTCCCTTTATGGATGTTTCCCAGCCCCACATATTCCAGTGGACGAAGCCGTCTGTGCCGTAGACGGTCACCTGCTTGTGTACATTGACGCGCTCGTCACCTGCAAGCACATAGGGACCGTTTGTGCCGCAGCGCAGCAGGGCGCTGGACCCGTCACGGTAGCGAATGGTCGTCATGGTTGCGTCGGGGGCGTAGTGCCGCTTGCGGGCTTCTTGCAACCCGGTTCCACCTGAAATCTGGGCGAAGAGGCTTTCCGGCTCGCCAAGGGGATGGAAAGCGGCGACGGATTGGAGCACGTGTGTGCCCTGATATGCCATGTTCATGCGGGCGCCGGCGTCGATGAGGCGGACAGCGCCGATGGCGCCGTCGGTGACCAGCGTTTGCAGTTGGGTGCGGCGGGGATGGAAATGGAGCTGGTGATTGATAGCCACCTTGACTTTGGCGGTCTCGGCAAACTGCCTGATCGCAAGATAGTCTTCGGCCTGGATGGCGAGCGGTTTTTCGATGATCAGGGCGCCGACACCGGCGGCATCGGCGGCTTGCATAACTTCGAGGCGGACATTGGGCGGGGTGTTGACGTGCACGAGGTCGGGTTTTTCGCGTTCGAACATTTCGCGGTAGTCGGTGTAACGGGTGTCAACGTTCCAGCGGCCGCCGAAGGCGTCCAGGTTGGCGGGGTTGCGGGTGGCGATGCAGGCAAGGCGACCGCGGGGGATGCGGGCATAGGCGTCGGCGTGGCCGTTGGCCCGTCCGCCGCTTACTCCGATGATGGCGCATTTGTAGGGCATGGTTCAATGGAGCTCCGGATTGGAAAAAAGCCTTGATTCCTCTTCAGGAAGTTTCGAATTGACCATTCTGTTGTTCAAGATAAAGCCTTACAAGTCTGATTTCATCATACGTGAAGTCTTCACCGAGGATCTCTTTGACTGGTGACAGATAGGCACTTCCTGTTGTGGTGAAGGCGTCTGTAATTTGGTCAATCCTGTCTCTTCCAGGCAACGACGGACGCAGGTCAATCTGTTCACCTGAACGGACCAGGCGTTCCAGGTGGCTTGCTACCGTGCCAAATGCGAGACCACGCTGACGCGCAATCTCCTCGACGGACAGGCCCTTTTGCAGTAGCTGTTTTGTCTGGTTGTAAGTTGAGCCGGAACTACCTACTCGATCAGACCTGTTTTTCTTTCGGGCCGGATTGTCCCGCTCCTTCAGGTCGTTTGCACGGGCATAGCCGACAATTTCAGTCAGGAAAGTATCGCCCAGTTCCTCCAGCTTCCTTGTGCCGACCCCAGATATCCGTGACAGACTGTCGAGGCTTTGAGGCAGGTAGTAGGCCATCTGCTGTAATGTGACGTCGCCGAATATTACGAATGGCGGGACGTCTCGTTCCGCAGCCAACCGGGTTCTCAGATTGCGGAGCAGGTCGAAGAGCGCCTGGTCATAGTCCAGCGCCGCGCGGCGGGCGGATGACTCCTTTTCCTCTTCGCGTTTGGGCATGTCGAGGGTCAAAGTTGCGCGATTCTTGAGGAAGGTTCGTCCAGTATCGGATACTCTGAAGGTGGGATAGTCCCCGCTGTTCCTGGCAAGAAATCCTTCGGCGACGAGGTGGCCGGCGATCTCCTTCAGCTCGTTGGCGGAAAACTCCTTTGCAATTCCGTACACGCTCAGCTTGTTGTGCTCCCACTGTCTGATGGTTTTCGTATTCCCGCCGCGGAGCACGCTGCAGACGTGGTTTATTCCGAAGCGTCCGCCGGTACGAATTACCGCGGACAGGATTTTCTGGGCGATGATAGTGGCGTCGAACTCCTCTCTGGGTACCAGGCAGAAGTCGCAGCCACCGCAGTTTTCCTGTTCCCATTCCTCACCGAAATAGCGGAGGATGTGCTTCCGCCGGCATGACTGGATCTGACAGAATTCGACGACTTGCGCCAGTTTTTGGCGGGCATTGCGGCGTTCCTCCTCGTCCTCTATGTCGTCGACAAAGAACTCCAGTCTGCCGACGTCTCCATATGTGTAGAAAAGAGCACATTCGCCGGGCAAGCCGTCGCGCCCCGCGCGGCCGGTTTCCTGGTAGTATCCCTCGAGTGATTTGGGCACGTCGTAGTGAACCAGCAGGCGAATATCCGGTTTGTCGATTCCCATGCCGAAGGCGATGGTGGCCACAATGATGGGGACACGATCGTGCACGAATGACTCTTGGGTCTGTCGCCGTACATCAATGTCGAGGCCGGCGTGGTAGGGCTGGGCGTCGAATCCCTCCTCGCGCAGGTGCTCAGCGAGACTCTCGGTATCCTTGCGCGAGGTGCAGTAGACTATAGTTGACTCTCCTTTGTGCTTTTGCATGAGCTCCAGGAGGGTATCGAAACTGTCACTTCGCTTTGGCAGTACACTGTAACTGAGGTTCGGGCGGTTGAAGCTGGCGACGAACTGGTTCGGTTGGTCCAGACGAAGTTGGTCGACGATGTCTCGGCGCACTCGCTCGGTGGCGGTTGCCGTCAGTGCCAGGAAGGGTATGCCCGGCAGAGAGTTGCGCAAGTCGCCCAGCCTGCGATAGTCGGGGCGGAAGTCGTGTCCCCAGACCGAGATGCAGTGGGCTTCGTCGATCGCTACTAGGCTGACCTTGAGCCTGGAAAGAAAGTACTGGAAGGTCTCCAGCGAGAGCCTCTCGGGAGCGACGTAGAGGATCTTCAGGTCGCCGCGCTGGGCCTGCTCCTGGATTCGCCTCACTTCAGAGAACGTGAGCGAACTGTTGATAAACTCCGCAGGAATTCCATTGGACTTCAGGGCATCAACCTGATCCTTCATCAGTGCGATCAGTGGGGAGACGACCAGCGTAAGTCCGTCGAGCTGGAGGGCGGGCAACTGGTAGCAGAGAGACTTTCCACCTCCAGTTGGCATAAGAACAAGGGCGTCTTGTCCGTTCACTACGCTGGTGACGATCTCTTCCTGGAGCGGCAGGAAGTCGTCATAGCCAAAGTACTTTTTGAGCAGGTCTCGCATGGGGGATGTCCGTCCTGTTGGCGTTTGCGAGCGTAGAGTGCTCGCTTGATTTGGGTTGAAACTACCTCATTTCAGGGCGATGGCGGTGCGAATGAGCCCGACCATCGATGAATCGCTTTCTTTCGTGGTTCGACCTGTGATTGCTCGATTATTGCCACGGTTTGAGCAGCACCTTGGCGCATTGTCCGGTGGCTTGCAGGTCCCAGGCATCGGCGATGCGTTCAAGGGGGAATCGATGGGTGATGACTTTGTCGAGCTTGTGGGGATTGGCGGCGATGACGCGCAGGATTTGGGGCGTGTCGGCCATGTTGTAGTGCCAGGAGCCGTGCAGGGCGAGGCCCTTGCGAATCATGTCGGTGCTGACGTAAATTGGCGTCTCGTTCCCGGCGCTTTCGCCGACAAAACTGACTGTGCCTTTGCGGCGGGTGGCGTCGATGCAGAAGCGATGGGCGGCGACTACGCCGGAACAGTCTATGCTGTGGTCGACGCCACGGCCGTCGCGGGTGAGCGCAAGGACCTTTTCCAAGGCATCAGTTTCGGTCGGGTCGACGACTTCTGTTGCGCCCAAGTCCAGAGCAAGGGCGGCGCGGTACTTGTTGACATCCACTCCGATCACTCTGGCCCCGCGGTGCGTGCCGTTGATTACGCCGCCAAGACCTACCGGGCCAAGGCCGGTGATCATCAGCGTATCGTCGGGGCCTATTCCGGCGCGTTGGACTGCGCCGAAGGTGGGTCCGAGTCCGCAGCAGGCCATTGAGGCGTGGTCGTAGGAGATATCATCGGGGATCGGCACCAGCATCCAGTCTTGTTTCAGCATGAACTGTGACATGGTTGCTCTGCCTTCGCCGCCGTCCGGTTGGGGCGGCGGCTGCTCGGAGTCCAGGCAGTGGATAAACTCGCCGTCCAGACAGAGTTCGCACTGTCCGCAGGGCGTTTGCGGCATGACTACGACGCGGTCGCCGACGTTGACTCGGGAAGGCTGCGCCACCTCGACGACTTCGCCGGCCGCCTCATGGCCCAAGTATGGAGCCTCGTTGCCGGAGACGTAGGTCTTGAATTCGGTACACATGGGGGCGGTGTGGATTTTGACGACGACCCAGTTTTCGCCGGCGGTCGGGTTGGGCGCGTCGACGACGCCGCCCTGCTTTGGTCCGAATACTGCGGCTGTCTTCATTGTTTCGATCCCTTCCTGGTTGCTACAGATTCAGGCGGTACTATATTGGCCTATTCCCAGAGACTGTACGACTTCATGTTCGCCGGCAAATTACCAGTTTGTGAAAGAACCGTCGAGGCGGCGCACCTGCGGGGTCTCGCGCCATTTGGACGGCTGGCGGGCGGCCGCTTCTCTGTCGAATTCGATGCCAAGCCCTGGCAAGTCTGTCGGCGTCAGGTAGCCGTCAGCCCAGTGGTGCTGGACGGGCACGATGTCGGGCAAAATTTCGGCCGGTTTGCGGGGCTGTTCCTGGACGCCAAAGTTGGGGGTCGCCATGTTCATCTGCAAACAGGCGGCCGAAGAGACCGGGCCGAGCGGGTTGTGTACAACGAGTTTGATGTAGTGGGTCTCGCACCATCCGGCGATCTTGCGGGTTTCAGTGAAGCCGCCGGCGATGCACATGTCGACACGGGCGTAGTCGATCCACTCCTCTTCGATCAACTGGCGGAACTCCCACTTCGAGGAGAACTGTTCGCCGGCGGCGATTGGCACATGGGTGCGCGGGCGCAGGGTCTTGAAGGAGTCCGGATTTTCGCAGCGCAGGGGATCTTCGATGAAGAACGGTGCGAACTGTTCGACTTCGCGGCAGAGCCAGATGACGTCGGGAAGGTCGAGACGCGTGTGGACATCGAAGCAGATGTCGATTTCGTCGCCGACGGCAGTGCGCACGGCATCGAACTGGCGAATCGCGGCGCGCACGGCGTCACGGGGTTCAAGGATGTTGCCGTCCTGGGGGAGGCCCCAGCGGACGAATTTCCAACCTTGTTCTTTGGTTTCAAGGCAGCTTTCGACCAGCGGTTCGACTTCCATGGCATGGACGTGATTGTGGGGATAGCAGACGACTTTGTCACGCACGCGGCCGCCAAGCAGCTCGTACACCGGCACGCCAAGCGCCTTACCCTTGATGTCCCACAAGGCGATGTCGATGGCAGAGATGGCCGAGCTCAGGACGCGCTGGGCGGGGAAAAAGCCGCCACGGAACAGCCACTGCCAGATGTGTTCTATGCGAAAGGGATCCTGGCCCACCAAAATTTCTTTGAAGTGCTGGACGGCGCCGATCACCGCCTGCTCGCGGCTGGTCAGACCGGACTCGCCCACGCCGAAGATCCCTTCGTCGGTATCAACGACGACGAAGAGAAAGTTGCGATGGCCGGCCCAGACCGGATAGGCGGTGATGTCGGTAATCTTCATCGGATGCTCCTTGGCGTTGACAGTGGAGTCGCTTTTCCCGCCTATTCTGGGGGTACAGCGATAGATGTGTGGTCAGACTACGGTTCAAGGTTCTGCGTGCGAGAGATTCGTGAAGGACTGTGCTCGAAATTTTAGCCCATATGATCCAATCTTAAAAACCAGGATGCCCATGCTGTTGGATGCCCAAGGCATGGGTCCAATTGCAGATCGAGGCGTGTTTCCGTATGATGGTGTCAGACTTGAACCCAGAACTGTTGTGGAGGCTAAAGATGCAAGCGCTTGTCTGGACCGCACCTGAAAAGATGGAAATGCAGGAGTATCCCGATCCAAAGCCTGCCGCGGATGAAGTGGTCATCCGCGTGGCCTTTGCCGGTATTTGCGGCTCGGAGCTGAGCGGGTTCCTGGGCCACAACGCCTTGCGGACGCCGCCGCTGGTTATGGGTCATGAGTTTGCGGGGGAAATCGTCGAGGTGGGGCGCGAGGTGACCGGGCTCGGGGTCGGAGACGCTGTGACCGTCAACCCGCTCACTTACTGCGGGCAGTGCCGCACCTGTCACATGGGGCTGACGCAGCTCTGCCCGGAACGCGTACTGGTCGGAGCGCACAGGCCGGGGGCCTTTGCCGAATATGTCAGCATCCCGGCTTTTGTGACGCACAAGCTGCCGGAGGGAATGTCCTTGCGCAGCGGCTCGCTAACTGAGCCGGTGGGGGTCGGTGTGCGTATCGGCAGGTTGGCGGGTGACGTGGACGGTGAGTCGGCGCTGATCATTGGGGCTGGCCCGATCGGTCTGCTGGCACTGCAGGCGCTGAAGCTGGCAGGGGCTGACCAGATTTTCATTACCGATCTCGATCCGGAGCGGTTGGCGATGGGCGGCGATCTGGGAGGTATTACGATAACGCCGCCTGCCAGAGGGTCTGACGCGGTCGGTGGAGGCGCCGACGTGGTGGAGACGGTCAAAGAGGCCACGGGCGGTGAGGGCGTGGCGGTCTCGGTTGACGCGGTGGGGACGGGAGGGACTCGCACCCAGTGTGTGGCCGCTACTCGCAACGCCGGCATCCTGATCCTTTCGGGGCTGCATGAGGAAACAAGCCCCATGCCAGCGGCGGCGATAATTCGGCAGGAGTTGACGGTGCGGGGCAGTTTTGCCTACGGCGCGGCTGACTTTGCTGATGGCCTAGAGCAGTTGCAAGCGGGCCACTACAGGCTGGATCCCTGGATAGTCGAGGCCCCCTTGGCCGAAGGCGGCGACTGGTTCATGCGGCTCATTCACAGTCCGGGCAATGTTTCGAAGGTGCTGCTGGTGCCGGATCGGTGTTGAAACTGAAAGGGAGCAGCTAAGATGGCAAAACCCAAGTGGGAGATCTTTGAGGAAAGTGCTGGCATCGTCGTTAACGACCAGGGTGTGCCCGTCATTGCTGGGGCCAACTTTAAAGTCCGGCATATCGCCATGGATTATATTGAGATGGGGAATGATGTCGTGGAAATCCAAAAGCAGCATCCGTTTCTTACCAAGGCCCAGATTCAGAATGCGATCTCGTACTACCTAGACCACAAAGAATTTTTCGATACAGAAATTGAAGAAAGCGCTCAGGAATATGATAGGCTGCACCGAGACTCGGCGGACTCACCCATCCGCCAGAAGCTCCGTGAGCAACGGTCGAAACGTTGAGCTTAGCTCTCCGCATGGATCATCACGTAGAAAGCGCTATAAATGACGGCCTTCGCTTCCGTGGCGTGAATGATTTGACCGCGACCCAAAACGATGACTCCAGATAAGATTTCCAATATAGTTGAATAGGTTCCTCTGTAACGACACACCGGCCCTTGGCAAAAGCCTTCCTCTCAATTCAAGTAACCTCTTTCACCTTCCTTAACTCTCTATCGGAGAAACCTGATGACGATACCTCGCCCTGAATACCCGCGGCCGCAGTTTGTGCGGAAGGACTGGCTCTGCCTGAACGGTAGGTGGCAGTTTGAGATCGACCAAGGTGACAGCGGTTTGGAAAGGGGGCTGCTGGAGCGCCCACTCACGGATCAGATCATGGTTCCCTTCTGCCCGGAGTCGAAGCTCTCGGGGGTGGAGAACCACGATTTTCTGGAGGCGGTCTGGTACAGACGTGAGGTGGAGATCCCCAGTGAGTGGCGCGGGCGACGCGTGCTGCTCCACTTTCAGGCGGTCGACTATGACGCGACGGTGTGGGTTGACGGAGAGGAAGTCGGCAGGCACCGGGGGGGATTCAGCCCGTTTACGTGCGATCTGGACGACGCGGCGCGGCCGGGAGAGCGGGTGACGATCGTGGTGCGGGCACGGGACAACCACCGGGATCCGCAGCCGCGGGGGAAGCAAGCGCAGACGTATGGGCCGCGGGGCGCCATTTACGTGCGAACGACCGGGATTTGGCAGAGCGTGTGGATGGAGCCTGTACCGGAGATTCATCTGGCCCGGGCAAGGATGACGCCGGATGTGGCGAACGGAGTGATACGGTTAGAGCAGCCGGTCGTCCATCGAACGACGGCAGTTGGAAGTCCTAGCGAGGGGAAGCGGTCGGGGATGCGTTTGCAGGTTCAGGTTCTGGACAGCGAGGGCATCGTAGCCGAGGCCGAATGCTCTGCCGAGCTGGACCTCTGCCCGCAAGTGGACCTGAGGATTCCGGATGAGCGCCGCCGGCTCTGGTCGATCGAGGACCCGCATCTTTATGATGTTGTCCTGAGGCTGGTGGATGGGGAAGGAGCGGTGGTGGACGAAGCGCGCAGCTACGCGGGTCTTCGCAGCGTTTCGATCGACGGAAAGGCAGTTACTTTGAACGGGCGGCCTGTTTTTCAGCGGTTGGTCCTGGACCAGGGATACTACCCGGACGGCATTATGACGGCGCCCAGCGACGAGGCACTGCGGCGGGATATCGAGTTGAGCATGGAGGCAGGATTCAACGGGGCGCGGTTGCACCAGAAGGTCTTTGAGGAACGCTTTCTCTATCACGCTGACCGGCTGGGTTATCTCATTTGGGGCGAGTTTGGGGACTGGGGTTGCCGGAATTACGGCGTCGTGGAGGATCACCAGCAGCCGACCGCTTCTTACATTACCGAGTGGCTGGAGGTCCTTGAAAGAGACTATTCGCATCCCTCGATCGTGGGCTGGTGCCCATTGAACGAGACGTGGCAGCCGCTGCACGATCGCATCACGACGCTGGATGCGGTGACGCGCGGGCTGTATCAGGCGACTAAAGCGATGGACCGAACGCGGCCGGTGCTAGACACTTCCGGATACTCGCACAGGGTGGCGGAGGCAGACGTTTACGACTGCCATGACTATACGCAGGATCCTGATACGTTTGCGGAACATCATGCGCACGTTGGCGCAGGGAACCCTTACTACAATGGCCGTGAAGGGCAGACCTGGTCGATCCCTTACAAGGGTCAGCCGTTCTTCGTGAGCGAGTTTGGGGGCATCTGGTGGAACCCGGAAGTGAAGGAGGGAGAGGACTCCTGGGGCTACGGTGAGAGGCCCAGGTCTATCGAGGAGTTCTACGAACGGTTTACCCGTCTTTGCGCTATCCTATTGGACGATCCGGCACATTTTGGCTATTGCTATACGCAATTGACCGATATCTTGCAGGAACAGAATGGGATTTACGGCTTTGACCGCTCCAGGAAATTCGACATGGAGCGTATCCGGGCGGCGCAACAGAGGCCAGCGGCTATTGAGCTGGGTGACGGCCTCTAAGCGTGCTCACGATTGCGAGGAAACTTCAAAGTCGTAGAAAACGCCAGTCTCCCCTTTACTTTCTGTCTGCCGTAGCTTACCGACCATCTCTTGCCATCGGTAAAGGGACAGGATTGGATGAAACAGGATCAGTTCACCCGCGGCCGGAGATGGCTGTGACGATGTTATCGCCTTCGGTGGGGCGCTCCGGTTGCTGAGACAGTCCGGCCTTGGCCGCGAGGACCGGGTAGGCGTCCATCGGGGGCAGGCCGTCAACCTGGGGCAGATTGGGAACACGCTGCAAGGCCCTTTCGATGGCGGGTTCGAGCTTTTCTGCCTTGCGTTTCTGACGCAGGTCGTGCCGATCTTTGAAGGCGGGCATTACCTGGCCGGCGAACAGCTCAAGGGACTCGCAGATGTGCTCGTGGCGGTTGTTGCCGGCCTGTTGCACGAAGACGACCTGGTCTACGCCTGCGTTTTCGAGTGCCTCCAAGTTGCGGGCGACCTGGGACGGCGTGCCTATCCCGGCTGACGGCTCGTATTTTTCCGGCATGTTTCGCTGGAAATCCTGCCAGATGTCGAATTCCCCTGGTACATGGCTGCCGGTGATGTAGAAGTGGCTGAGGGCGTAGCCGAAAAATTGAAAGTTGCGCGCTCCGCGGCGCTCGGCCTCGGCGCGGTCCTCGTGGAGCATGAAGCCGGCTACAATGGCGATGTTGGGGTTGACCGTGCGGCCGATTGGGTTGCACTCGCGTTCGAAGGTTTCGTAGTACTCCTCCACCCAATGGGCTGCGCTGTCTGGATCAATAAAGGCGAAGGTCAACGCGCCCATGCCATAGCGGGCCGCAATCTTGATCGTCTCGCGGTTCGAACAGGCGAGCCACAGAGGCGGATGCGGTCTTTGCAGCGGCTTGGGGACGACGTTGCGGGGCGGCATGGAGAAGCTACTGCCTTCGAAGCCGATATAGGGTTCCATTACCATCATTTTGGCCGCCTCGCGGACCGACTCTTCCCACATCAAGTGCTTCTGCTCAGGGTCGATGCCGAACCCTTCGAGCTCGGCGCGGCTGCTTGAGGAGCCGGTGCCCCACTCAACGCGACCGTCGCTGATCAGGTCGAGGGTGGCGATGCGCTCGGCGATGCGGGCGGGGTGGTTGAAGGCGCTGGGCATTAGGACGATGCCGTGACCCAGGCGGATCTGGCGCGTGCGCTGGCTGCATGCGGCCAGAAAGACCTCGGGGGCGGAGGAATGGGAATATTCTTCCAGGAAGTGATGCTCAACTTCCCAGGCGTAGTCGATGCCGAGCCGGTCGGCCAGCTCGACCTGATCGAGGGCCTCTTTGAGAAGGCGGTGTTCGCTGTCTTCCGTCCAGGGGCGGGGGAGCTGATGTTCGTAGAATATTCCGAATTGCAAGAGTAGATCCTTGAGCTATGGCTACGGGCCCCAGAGCAGGCAGACCGGCATGGGAGTCGGCACCATGTCACCCACGGGGGTTAGCTGACCGCTATCGGTATCGCGACTGAAGACACAGATATCGTCGGAATCCTGGTTGGCGGCCAGCACCCAGTTGCCGGTCGGGTCAATCGTGAAGTTGCGCGGCGTATTTCCCCGGGTCGAGGCATGGCCTGCTGCGGTCAGTTGGCCGCTTTCCTGGTCGACGGAGAAGATGGCGAGCGTGTCATGGCCCCGGTTCGAGCCGTAAAGAAAGCGGCCGTCGGCCGAGACGTGAACGTCTGCGCAGCTGAATCCGGTGCGATCGTCGGTGCCTTCCGGCAGGGTGGTGTGCGTCTGAATGGGGTCGAGCGCGCCGGTGCTTGCGTCAAAGGCGCAGGCAGTTACTGTCAAGTCCAGCTCATTGATGATGTAGGCGAAGCGTCCGTTGGGATGGAAGTCGAAATGGCGCGGGCCTGCACCGGGGTAGACGAAGACATGGTCCGGATCGTTGGGTACCAGCCCTCCGTTGTCGAATCGGTAGATCATCACTTTGTCGATACCCAGGTCGGCTACATAGACGCGGGCGCCGTCGGGGCTCAGGGTGGTGTTGTGGGCGTGGGCACCTTCCTGGCGCTCCTGATTGGGTCCGCTGCCTTCGTGTTGAATGACCTGAGAGGGCTCACCTACTGAGCCGTCTGCATTCAGCGGGTAGACCGCGACGCTGCCGCTCAGGTAGTTAGCCACGACGAGCGTGCTGCCGTCCGGTTTGACGACGAGGTGACAGGGCAATGTGCCGTGTGTCGGCTGGCGGTTGAGGAAGGTCAGGCCGCCCGTTGACGGGTCGATGGCGTAGCTGCTGACCTGTCCGGCATCCCAGTTCTCGTCGACTGCGTAAAGTATGTGGCCTTGCGGATGAAGCGTCAGAAAGGACGGGTTGGCGTGTTCGGCGCCGAGGGCTTCCTGGCGCAAGGCGCCCGTCTCTGTATCGAAGCGATAGATGTAGATTCCTTCGCTGTCTCTCTGGGTGTACGTTCCCACATAGAGGGTGCGTTCCGTCATTACAAGAGTCTCCTCGCTGGACCGGCGTTTTCAGTTCGATTGTCGGGCTTTTGGATAAAACAATTGGGCGCAAATTCCTCTTGATGCTCAGCACTCGCGGCCAAAGGCACTTGCCTGCCTGCAACCATCAGACCGGCGCGGGCGTGGGCAGGTCTGGCACGTGCTGATAGGCTGGATCAGTTTTCTGCTTGCGCATAATCGCGATAATCTCGATCCAAGCCGGCAAGAGTCCCCGCTTGCACTCAGGCATTTCATATTTGATGAGCTTATGCAACTTGGGCAAGTTGTAACAGGGTACACCGGCGTACATGTGGTGTTCGGTGTGGTAGTTCATCTGCCAGTACAGGAAACTGGTGAAGGGATTGAGGTAGACGGTGCGGCAGCAGAGGCGGAAGTCGGGCACGTTGTCCTTGAGCCCGGCATGCTGCAGATTGTTGCACAGATAACGGAGCCAGCCACCGTAGAAGGGAGCAAAGGTTGTGAGGACCGGGATGAGCCACCAGCCAAAGTAGAGAGATACAGCCAAAATCAGGCCGTGGCCTACCAGCAAGAAGCGCGCCCAGTTAAAGAGTTGGCGGCGCTTCTCGGTCGCCTCGGGCGGAAAGAGCGAGTGCTCCCATTCTCCTTCGAGGCGGCCAAAGCTGAGCCGTATGGTCGACTTCAGTGTATCGTAGAGAACCCAGGGGTTTACGACAGCGTTTTTCAGGAAGCCGGCCAGCGTCAGCTCCATGGGGAGTTCCACTTCGAGGTCGTCGGGCGGATGCAGGGTGTATTTGTGATGCTCGACGTGGCTGGTGGAAAACATGTGGTAGTTGCGCCAGACGAGAAAACTGAAGATGCGGGTGAAGAAAACGTTCAGCATCTTTGTTTTGAAGACCGTATTGTGAATCAACTCGTGGGTGCCGTTGTAGAGGAAGACGTAGAAGGTGCCGTGCAGGAACAGAATTGGAAGCAGGGCAAACAGGGGCAGGTTGGCGGCGGCGTACCAGGCAGCCAGGCCGGTGGCAAGAATGAGGGCCAGGTGGCCGACGACCTGCAACGTTCCTTGCCAGTCGTCGCGCTGATTGAGCGCATTGAGCTCGTCGCGGGGGATGGGAACGCGGTACCAGTTGATCTTTACAGGATTTCGATCTTTCTGCGTCAGTTCGTCGGCAGGCATTTGGACCCCCCTTCGACGGTTAGGGACGGAGATCATTCATCGGCGACATCGGTCTGGCGGTCGGGTGTGGAGAACATGATGGTCATGATGGCGACTTCGTCGCCGTCGTTTCTGGCGTTATGCACAATATTTGGCGGAATCGAGATGGTGTCCCCGGGTCCCATGGGGAAGAGCTTGTCGCCAATAGAGTGAACTATGCGTCCGCTGAGGACGTGGAGGATTTCTTCGCAGTTGGGATGGGAATGGCGGAAGTTTTCGTATCCTACTTTGAGGACAGCACGGCCGAAGGTCATTGTGTCGCTGTTGCCTATTTGGCCATTGGCGTACCAGACCAACTCGCCCCAGTCGAATTCCTGGACGGTTGCGTCAGCGGCTTGAAGGACAGTTTCTTGGCTCATAGTCTTGTCTCGCTTTGCAGTTAGTCTATTCAGTCAGGAGTCGATATTGAGTGGGAGTCGAATTGGGCTCCTCGCTCTGCCATGCGCCATCTTACCATAGACGGTGGCAGGTGTCATGGCTGAGGGTCAGTGGGGGCGCCATCCAATTTTGGGGAGAGATTGGGCAGGCACAAGGCTTGCCCCTACCGTGATCACGGCGGCCGGCTTCGCGGTACGACATAGGTGGGCGACCTGTGGCATAGACAGTACGCCGGCGACGCGGCGCCAACGTGGCATGGTGTAGGGGGGCGTTGCGGGGGGAGTCCCCCCGCACAAGGGAGGGCCGAAGGCCCGACCGCCCAGACTAATACACGTACAGCGAAAATCAGGGATTGAGTAGCTGGATCAGTTCGTCGTGGATGCCGCAGCCGGTGGCGATGACGCCACTGCCGTAGAGGGGGTCGCCGCCCTGCCAGTCGGTTATGCGGCCGCCGGCGCCCTCGATGATTGGGACCAGGGCGGCGCGATCCCAGAAGTTCATTACGGGGTCGGTCATTACGTCGGCGCCGCCGACGGCGACGAGGTAGTAACCGTGGCAGTCGCCCCAGGTGCGGTATTGGGCTGCGCGCTGGACGACTTCTTCAAAGGCGGGGCCGTTGTGGAAGTTGGCGACGTTGTAGTGGTCTGTCGTCAGGAAGACGGCCTCTTCGATGCTGGAACAGTCCCGCACGCGTACGGGATCGCGATTGAGCCAGGTTGTGTTGCCGTCGCCGATGAGCAGATCCTGGAGGATGGGCTGGTGGATGGCGCCCAAGAGGGCCTTTTCCTCGTGAACAAGAGCAATCAAGGTGCCGAACAAATAGCCGTGGCTGATGAAGTTTTTGGTGCCGTCGATCGGATCGAGCACCCACTGGAAGGGGGCGTCGGGCTGGTGGTGACCGTACTCCTCTCCCAGAATCCCGTGTTGGGGATAGCGCTGGCAGATCAGCTCGCGCATTCGCTCCTCGGCCTGGCGGTCGGCGATGGTCACGGGCGTCTCGTCGGACTTGCTGTCTACAGAGTAGCCGCTGCGGAAGTAACGGCGGATGATGGCCCCGCTCTCGTCGGCGAGAAGGCGGATGAATTCGATGAGGGCGCTGTGTTCAGAAGGGGACAGGATGGAATTGGGCATGGTGGATCACCTGCTGTTACAGTATAGTAGCGTTTGGTAAGGGTGGCTCTGAATGCCCGAACCACAGGCAAAGAGAATTTCAGGGTATGATAGCTTCTTTCGGGCGGATGGCGAAAAGTCGAAGGACGGGTCATCGGGTCATTTCAGTAGCGGAGGATATGAATGTCCATTCTCGATAAGTTCAAGCTTAACGACCGGGTCGCTCTGGTCACCGGGGGCAACCGGGGGCTGGGCAAGGAGATGGCTCTGGCCCTGGCAGAGGCGGGCGCTGCGGTCGCGATTACGAGCAGGGATCAGGAGAGGGCGGACCTGGCCGCACGGGAGATTGCCGATTCGCCTACGACCAGCACTGAGGTACGGGGTTACGCTTGTGAAGTCAGCGAATATTCGCAGTGCGCCCATGCGGTTGATCGGACGATTGAGGATTTTGGCGGTCTGCACATTTTGGTGAATAACGCCGGCATAAACATTCGAGGGCCGATCGATGAGTTGGAGCCGGAAGAGTTTCAGCAGGTCATCAGTACCAATCTGACCGGTGTCTGGAACACGTGCCGGGCGGCGGCAGGTCATTTGAAGGCGCAGAGGTATGGGCGGGTGATCAACGTAGGGTCGACGCTGTCGATCATCGCCTTGCCGGAGCGCACACCTTACGCGTCGAGCAAGGGGGCGGTGTGGCAGTTGACCAAGGTGCTGGCGCTGGAGTGGGCGCAGTTTGGCATAACGGTCAACGCGATGCTGCCGGGACCTTTTTCGACGGAGATGAACGTGGCTCTGGAGCAGGACCCCGAGAAGTATAGGGAGTTTATCGCGAGGATTCCGCTCGGGCGCTGGGGGGACCTGGATGAGATCGGCGGGTTGGCCGTTTTTCTGGCCAGCGACGCGTCGAGCTTTGTGACGGGGGCCGGAATGACGGTCGACGGAGGTTGGACGGCGCATTAGCATCGGATTGAGAAGACAAACAAGAAGGAAGTTCAGCTGTGAAGATCGTTTCTATTTCAACTTTGATCGTGCATGTCAATCACAGGGGCGACTGGCTGCATGTGGTCGTGGAGACCGACGCGGGGATCACAGGTGTGGGCGAGGCGAGTCACAACGGAAACGACGCGTTGTGCGCAGCGGCGATCGGGCAGTTCGACGAGGATCTTCGAGGGGAAGACCCGAGGGACATCGCACGCATTCGCCAGTCTTTGCGGCGCAAGGATGGCGGCCGCTTCTATAACACGGCACTCAGTGGCCTGGAGCAGGCGCTGTGGGACGTGCTGGCGCAGTCGCTGGGGGTTCCGCTGCACGTTCTGTTCGGCGGGGCGGCCCGCGATCGACTGCGGCTCTATGCCAACATCAACCGGCATGTGAAGGACCGCTCGCCCGAAGGGTTTGCGCGGGCGGCACGGCAGGCTGCGGACGAAGGGTTTACCGCCATCAAAATGGCGCCGTTCGACGAGCTGCGCCATCCCTACCGGTATCGAACTGGCCCCAAGGCGGATTGGCGGGCGGGCGTGGAGCGGGTTCGGGCGGTGCGCGCGGCGATCGGGGATGGGGTGGAGCTGGCGGTGGACTGCCACAGCCGGATGGAGGTGTCAGAGGCCATTGTAGTCGGTCATGAACTGGCAGAGCTCAACCTGTTCTGGTATGAGGAGCCGGTGGCGTATACCGATCCGGAGGGCTTGGCTACGGTGGCGAGAAGCGTCCCGCAACCTATCGCATCGGCGGAGAGTGTGTTCGGTATCGAGAGTTTTCGGCCATTTGTAGCCGAGCGCTGCGTGGACGTCATTATGCCGGACGTGAAACATTGCGGCGGCATTCTGGAGCTAAACGAGATCGCGGCGGCGGCGCGTATGCGGCAGGTGCTGGTGGCTCCACATAACCCGGCGGGGCCTTTGTCAACCGCGGTGGCGGCACAGGCCGCATCGACATGGTCCAACTTCTATGTTCTGGAGTATGCCTGGGGTGAGGTGGACTGGCGTGCGGAGTTGCTGTCACCGCCGGAGCGGATTGAAGAGGGGCATCTGATTCTGTCACAGGAGCCGGGGAGCGGTCACCGGCTGAACTTGGAGACGGTCGAGGCGAACCGATTGACGGACGCGAGTAGTGCGGACTCGTCGAAAGTTCGATTTGGATAGTAGGCGGGTTCGGAGGGGCGGCGAAGGATACCGTCCTTTTCGGCGCCTGACTAACTCCTTCTGCGTCTACTCTGCTACTTTATCGACTGCGAGCCAGTCGACCTCCAGCCATTGGGGATCCTTCTTCGCTACCAAACCCCAGCGGAAGTATCCCCAGGGCGCAAATTGCAGATACTGGTTATCGAGCCAGATGACCAGCCCAAGCGGCCCTGCGGGCGCGTGGTCTGATTCCATTAGCAGTCCTCCATCCAGATAGAAGCGTACACGGTCGCGCTGCCAGTCAATCGTGTAGATGTGCCAGTCTTCCATGGTAGCAGGGAGGGGCAGCTCGGCGATCCCAGCCGCCTTATGGATGGACGGCCATAGGTTGCGATAGAACAGCTGCGCGCGAAGGAGGGGCGCGGCCAGCGCGAAGAGGGGGGCCTTCGAGAGGAAGCGGCGGGTACGAGTGTCGACCACAGCAGCCTTCCATCCCCAGGCGTGTTGATCCAGCGTCAACGGCATGTCGCAGTCCGGGCCGGCGTAGAAGAACCAGAGGGCTTGGGGCATGGCGAGTCTGCGCAGGCCGGTCATGCGCAGAGGGTCGTTCCAGAATCCGAATCCGGCCGTTCCGGTCAGCTTCCCGCTGTTGTGGGAGAAGCGCGCCCGCAGTGACAGGCGCAGCGGGGGACGCCAAGGAAGGTCGTGACGGGGAAGGGTTCGGTAGTCGTCGATCTGCGCGTTGGTGTAGACCTGACTCGATGCCCGAAGGTTTCCGAGGAGAAGACCGGACTCGCGTGTTTGCAGAAACGCGGTTCCGCTGGTTGTTTGGCGCCAATGTGGGGACAGCCCGCTGTGAAATCGGGTGTAGACGCCGGGCTGGGTCACTTTGGAGTCTTCTTTTCGGCGACGATGACAAGCGGCCGGACCCTGCCTTCTCCCACAATATGCTCCTCTCTATGTAGCCCAGCATCTCGAACAGCATCGTTTACCTTTTGGAACGTATCGGCAGTAGAGGGGAACACCAGATGGTACAGCAAATTGAGAAGGGGACCGGGTTCAGCCAAGGTTACTTCGACCGTGACAGTTCGTCCGCCGGGACCGAGACAGCGAGCGAATTCCAGGTGCGTTCGGGGGTCGAGGACGTAGGTTGCCGGGAAAGCACAGACGATCGTGTCGAATGATGCGTCGGGGAAGGGCAGCCTCTGTGCGGTTCCCTGGACGAGGTGGATTTGCATTCCCCTGCCTTGGAGCTTTGCCGAGGTCAGCCGCTGCATCGCGGCGGAGGGCTCGATACCGACGACGCGGCGCTGCCCAAGCTGCAGGTCGGGCAGCAGCGCACCGGTTCCGAACCCTACTTCGAGGATTCGGTTTCCGCGGACAAAAGGAAGAGCGGCCCGGCGCCAAGCATCCCAGCGGCCGAGGCTGACGACCCAGCTCACCGCATCGTAGGTCCAAGCCAGCTCATTGTAGAGCAGGCGGTAGAGAAGCAGGTAGATTTGCCGCATCGGGCCGCAGGGCACGTCGACCGGGTCAGGCGAAGAGAGGTGTCATGGTCTGTTCGGCGACCATGGCGGCCATTTCTTCGTCGCTGGGGCCCTGGCCGTCGAAGCGGCTGGCGGCGTCGAGGACCTTGGGCAACAGGTTGATATCGCCTGGCGTGTTCAGGAACAGATCGCCCTGGGCGAGAATCCAGTGGACAGCGCGGTCAATGTCTGGCTGGTTTTCCAGTGGCTGGTACCAGGTTGACCGAGTTTTGGGCGTGGTTGCCCAAGGCCCGCGTGCAAGGGACTTGATGATCTGCACGGCGATGCCTCGTTCGCGAGCGAGGCCAACTACGCGGTCGAAGTCGGAGACGTATTGCGGGTTCTGCTTCAGTTGGATGTTCCATGGGAGCAGGATTGAATCGAAATCGAACGCCAGCAGGCTTCGGTAGTGGAAGGCTGCGATTTTGAGGCCGTGGCCGGTGACGCCAATGTGCTTAATCAGCCCTTGGTCGCGTGCCTCTTTGGCGGCTTCGAGGGCGCCGTTTTCGCCCATGGCGGTGTCCCAGTCGTCGGGATGGCCCAGATTGTGGAATTGGATTAGGTCGATGTAGTCCACACGCATCAGCTCGAGGGAACGGTGGATTTGGGCCTTGGCGGTTTCATATTGGCGTTCGTTGGTCTTGGTGGCCAGAAAGAAGCGGTCGCGGTGTTTCTCAAGCCATGGACCGAGCAGGCGTTCGGCGTCGCCGTAGCTGGCGGCGGTGTCGATGTGATTGACGCCGTAGTCGAGCAGCAGCTCTACAGTGCGGTCGGCATCGGCCTGGGTGACGCGGCCCAGCGCGGCGGCACCGAAGAGGGTTACGGTGCTGCTGTGGCCTGTGCGGCCGAAGGTTCGTTGTGGAAGCATGGAATGGTCTCCTTGTAGGCTTTACGCTTGAAATCTAGGGTAGTTCTTCTTCTTGCAGTCGTCGGCGGAGGTAGGTTAAGGCGCGGCGAAAATCGGCATGCCAGTCGCGGCCCGGCGGCTCTCTCAGTTCGTGCCAGAAGAAGTCGAAAAGGTGACCGCCGCCGTCCTGTGTAAAGAAGGTCCAGTTATTGGGCAGCTTTCCGGGAACTTGGCACAGATAGAAGTGCCAGTGCTGTCTGATCCCTCTGAAGGGCAGCTGGCCAAGCGGTTTGACTACAGTGGCGTTCCGGATGCCGGATTCTTCGGCCAGTTCGCGCAGCGAGGCGTTCTCGGCGCTTTCGCCTTCTTCCCATGTCCCTTTGACCAGCTGCAAGCCGGCGCGGGGGTGGCGAAATGCCAAGATTTCCAGCTCTTCTCTGCGCCGCAGAACGACGGGAGCTACCTTCGGCACGAACTTCTCCATCCCAGGCAACCTTGTCCTATCCTTCTCGCCCGAGCGGCTCTGAGGGCAGGTTGACCAGAGGCGATGCGGCTGCCTGCGCAGCGGCATATACGGCCGGCAGGGGCGCGCCGGTGGCTTCGGCCAGGGCTTGACAGTCTTCGAACTCGGGCTTGGCCCCGACAGTTTTTCCCTCGACGCGCTTAACCTTTACCCGCACCGGCCCATAGGGGGTGGCGACGGTCCTTATTTCCCGTTCAGCTGCGTAGCGGCGTACCGGATAGACGCGAACGCCGAGGGTGGTCGTTTCGCGCAGGAGGAGAGCGGAGAGCGCGTCCTCATCGTCAGGCGCGGCGAGGACGCGAAGGAGCGTGCCGGGACGAGCCTTCTTCATGCCTATGGCGGTGGTCCAGACGTCGAGAGCGCCGGCTTCGAAGAGCCGACGCTGCACGGGCTCGTACATCTCGGGATTCATGTCATCGATGTTGGTCTCAAGCACCAAGAGAGACTCGGTGGGTTGGGGGGCGTGATGAATCGGCGCTGCAGGCAGTTCGTCTCCTATCCACAGACGGGCGACATTGGGCCAGTCAAACTCCTTTTGTCCGGCGCCGTAGCCGATAGTGCGCAGTCGCATTTCCGGCTGACGAAAGTGCGCCAGTTCGGCGAGGAGGGCGGCGCCGGTTGGGGTAACCAGCTCACCGGGTCCGGGCGCGGGCACAGTCGGCGCGTCGACGGCTGCCAGCAGCTCGAGGGTGGCCGGCGCGGGCAGAGGTATGCGGCCGTGCATCGAATTGGTCCACCCCGGGCCGAGGGGGAGCGGAGAGGCGTGAAGGGCGGTGACCTCGAGATCGTGTAGTCCGGCACAGACGCCGACGATGTCGATGATGGCATCGAGGGCGCCGACCTCGTGAAAATGGACGGCGTCGGTTGTTGTGTTGTGGATGTGCGCTTCAGCCCTAGCCAGGCGTGTAAAGACGGCGCCGGCGCGGCACTTGACTTCAGCAGGCAAGTTTGCTGGTTCGATTATTCGCAGAACATCGGCCAAGTGACGTTCGACGGAATGGTCATTTACATCCACAGCGACACGTGTGGCTCGTAGACCTCCGTGGGTTATTGGCTGCGCAGTGACGCTCCAGCTGGCAGCTGGAAGGCCAAGGCTTTCGACGGTTCTGCGGAGGGATGCGAGCGGCCAGCCGGCGTCGACGAGGCAGCCGAGAAAGATATCGCCGGAGATTCCTGATGGTGTGTCGAGGTAGGCGACAGGCATTCGAGGCGTGGTCGGTGGTCGGTGGAGAGGGCGGCTGCCGGGACGTCAGCGGTTATTGGCGAAAGGACATCAACTCATCGACGGAAATGAGTGCCTGGTCGGCGTTGCCATTGGCGGCAGCGTTGAGGCCGCCGCTGCGGAATCCGGCCAGGTCGAGGGTGACGTACCGATAGCCGGCGGCCTTGATGCCGGCGACGATCTGTTCGTAATGGGCGAGAACTTTCGGAAAGTCGTCTGGCGGCAACTCGAGGCGGGCAATCTCGTCGTGGTGGCGGACGCGAAACTGGCGCAGTCCGAGAGAGACGAGTACGTCTTCGGCGGCTTCGATCTGGCGGAGCAGTTGTGGGTCGATCGGTGTGCCGTGGGGGACGCGGGAGGAGAGACAGGCCATGGCCGGCTTGTCCCAGACCGGTAGGCCAAGGTGGCGGGCGATGTCGCGGACTTCGGCCTTGGTGATGCCCGCCTCCAGCAAGGGGGAGCGCACGCCGCGTTCACGCGCCGCCATCATCCCAGGGCGGTCATCCCCCAAATCGCTGGCATTGGCTCCATCACAGACGATGCCCCAGTCCTCTTGCTGCAAAATTTCATGGAGCCGGTTGTGAAGCTCCGACTTGCAGAAGTAGCAGCGGTTGTTTGGGTTGGCGGCATAGTTGGGGTCGAGATACTCTTCGGTCTGCACAAGTCGATAGGGCACGCCGATCTCGTCGGCAAGCGCAACCGCGTCCCTCATCTCGCGGGCCGGGTAGCTGGGGGAGACGCCGATGCAGGCGAGCGCGCCGCCCCCGTCGCTGGCCGTGGTAGACCTTCCGCCCAACTCCTGGTAGGCGACCGCCATGACTACGGCGCTGTCGACGCCACCGGAATAAGCGACGATGACGGATCCGTATGAGCGCAGGGCTGCGCGCATGGCCTCCAATTTGGCGGTTGTTAGCGCATTCAGAGTTGGTGGCTTGTTTTGGCTGTCGGACTCTTTCATTGTTTTACCCCGGCCCTGTCTGTGAGCCGACTGCAGAGGGCGCTTCGAAACCGGCTGGCGCGGATCCGTTTGTCGATGAAGGAGAACTGCCCTCGATTTTTTCGTTTATCAGCGCGGCCATGTGAGCTGCACCGTAGCCGTTGTCGATGTTCACCACAGCCATCCCCGAAGCGCAGCCGTTGAGCATGGCAAGAAGGGCGGCGACGCCGCCGAAGTTGACTCCATAGCCGACGCTTGTGGGCACTGCGATTACCGGCGCCTGGGTCAGACCGGCCACGACGGATGCAAGGGCGCCTTCCATGCCGGCGATAACGATGATCACATTGGTCTGCTGCAACGCAGGGATGTGGGGGACTATTCGGTGGAGGCCGGCGACACCGACGTCGGTGACCTTGTGGGGTTCATGACCCATCAGGCGCAGTGTCATGGAGGCCTCTTCGAGCACGGGCAGATCGCTGGTGCCGGCGCAGAGGACCATGACCCCGGGCATCAGGTCGGAAGCCGGTTCACGATCCAGCCAGAGGCAACGCGCTTGCTCATGCCACTGCAGATCAGGCAGAAGCTGCGAGGCCGCAATGAAATGGGCCTCGGTGGCTCTCGTACCCAGGAGGCGGGGAGAGTTGGCCGCCAGGCGATCCGCAATCAGCGCCACTTGTTCTGCTGTCTTGCCCTCGCAGTAGATCACTTCAGGAAAGCCGGTCCGCAGCGGCCGGTGATGGTCCAAAGTGGCCACGCCTTCCAGGGTCTCGAAGGGCAGTGAACGCAGCCGTGTGACTGCGGCTTCGACGGTCAGGGAGCCGCCGGCTACTTCTGACAATAGGGCTTCCAACTGTGTTTCGTTCATTTTGGGAGACGAAAGTCAAAGTAAGGCAGTTACATTCCGGCCTGTTCGGAGCCGTTCGCGGCAAGGCAGACCTAATGGAAATTATACAAAAGAGCGATATTGACTAGGACCGAAATCGGCCTCGTAGAAGGGGCTGACCATTCGGCCCGGCGGGACCAGTTCGTCGATGCGCTGGCGGTCTTCGTCGGTGACAGTAACGTCGAGGGCGCCGAGGTTGTCTTCCAACTGGTCCATTGTACGTGGGCCAAGGATCGGGCTGGTGATGCCTGGCTGCTGTGCACACCAGGCCAAGGCCAGCTGAGAAATCGTACATCCTTTGGCATCGGCCAGCGGCTGCAGGCCTTCGTTCACGCGATAGACGTCGTCATTCAGGCGGCGGAGATGGGGCGGCGCGTCCTCGGGGTTGGCGTAGCGCGTTCCTTCCGGCGCAACACCTCCACGCAGGTACTTGCCGGTCAGCAGACCGCCTGCCAGAGGGCTCCAGGGAATCAACCCGATGCCGTAAGTCAAGGCCACAGGGACCAAACCTCTTTCGATGCGGCGGTCCAGGATGTGGTAGGGCGGCTGTTCGGAGACGAAGCGGTTAAGTCCCAGTTCCTTCGCCACCCAGAGGGACTCCACGACTTGCCACGCTGCGTATGTGCTGGCGCCAAGATAGCGAACCTTGCCGGCCCGCACCAGGTCATCGAGGGCGCGCAGGGTTTCGTCGATCGCGGTATCTGGGCGGGGCCGGTGAATCTGATAGATGTCGATATAATCTGTCTGCAGACGTCGGAGGCTGGCTTCGCATTGTTCAATGATGTGGCGACGACTGGCACCGGCGGCATTGGGGTCGTCGTCGTCCATGCGGCCGTGGAACTTCGTGGCGAGAACGATCCGGCTACGACTGCCGTTACGCTTTAGGGCTTCGCCTGTGATTTCTTCGCTACGGCCGCGAGTGTAGACGTTTGCGGTATCCACAAAGTTAAGGCCAGCGTCCAGCGCCCGGTCTACGATTGCGTAAGAGTCTTCCGGAGTTGTACGCCCCCCAAAGTTCCAACAACCCAGGCAGAGTGGGCTAACCTTCATTCCAGTACGGCCGAAGTCTCGGTACTCCATCTCCAAATCCTTTTCGAGTATGAAAGCTTTTTCAACGCCTTAGCGCCTGGCAAGTGGCGGAATCAGATACGGTCTACAGTGTACAGGTGATCCGGGTCGTTGTTAAGTCCATTTCCAGTGCAGTCGATCGAGGTCAAGCAACGACTCGATGCAGATTGGGACCAAAATCGGCCTCATAGAACGGGCTGACCATACGACCCGGCGGGACCAACTCGTCAATACGTTGCCGGTCCTCTGCGGTGACATCAACTTCCAGGGCGCCAAGGTTGTCTTCCAGCTGTTCCTCGGTGCGGGGGCCGATTATCGGACTGGTAACCCCTGGTTGGTCGACGCACCAAGCCAGCGCGAACTGGGAGAGGGTACAGTCTTTGGCTTCTGCCAGTGGCACGAGGCTCTCGACTACGTCGAAGACACTCTCGGTATAGCGCCGGGCCAGACGGGCCTCATTAGCGGCATTGGCATAGCGCGACCCCTCCGGCGCCGCTTGGCCACGAGCGTACTTGCCTGTCAGGAGACCGCCAGCCAGCGGGCTCCAGGGGATCAGACCGATGCCAAAGGTCTGGGCCACCGGGACCAGTTCCCGTTCGATGCGGCGGTCGAGAATGTGGTAGGGCGGCTGCTCGGATACGAAGCGGTTGAGGCCTAACTCCTTTGCAGCCCAGAGAGACTCCACAACCTGCCAGGCGGCGAAGGTGCTGGTGCCGATGTAGCGAACATTGCCCGACCGTACGAGGTCGTCGAGGGCGCGCAAGGTCTCGTCGATGGCAATTTCAGGGCGGGGCCGGTGCATCTGATAGATGTCAATGTAATCGGTTTGCAGTCGTTTGAGGCTGGCTTCGCACTGTTCGATAATGTGGCGGCGACTTGTACCGGCGGCGTTGGGATCATCGTCGTCCATTCTGCCATGTACCTTGGTCGCCAAGACGATGCGGCTGCGGCTGCCGTTGCGCTTCAGGGCCTCGCCCGTAATCTCCTCGCTGCGGCCGCGACTGTAGACGTTTGCAGTATCCAGGAAGTTAAGACCGGCGTCCAGCGCCCTATCGATTATGTCATATGAGTCTTCCGGCGTGGTTCTTCTGCCGAAGTTCATGCAGCCGAGGCAAAGGGGGCTGACTTTCATACCGGTTCGACCGAAATCTCGATACTCCATTTGGCTCCTCGATTATGAAATGATGGGAAACTGCGGGTCCGGGGCCTGCTTTCGACCGGACGCGCTGCGCCCACAGTGTACAAGTGAATTGAAGCGATGTAAAATTTTCCGTGGAATCCTTTTGTCGCGGACACTGAGTCGGCGAATCGTGATTGTCCCTGGGCGCTAACTTCGTCGCTCGTCGTTGACGCGGCCCCAAGTAATTCGCGAATGAAATGATAGCAGAGGCTAGAAGGGGAGATGGCGGAAACTGCAACATCCGAAGCATTGCGCAAGACTCTGTACCGCATCGACGGCAGGGGTTACAAGGCGTATAAGGAGATATCCGGGACTTACCGGTTCGATGAATTCACGCTCGCGGTTGATTATGTGCAAGGGGACCCATTCGCGGCGCCCAGCCGGTTGAGAGCGATGATCCCAAGCGAGGTCGCCGGATTTCCTGAACGGCTCTATGCCACCAGAAGCCGGGCAATCGGGTTGAGCTGCTACCTCGCCAGGACGTTTGCGGCAGAAGCGTCTAAGGGGTCGACCCGCCGGGGCAGCGGCAAGAGCGGAGAAATTCGGATTGAGGCGCCGGGCCAGCAGGTGCTGGCAAATACGGCGGTACAGGTCCATGACGACGGGACAGTCGAGGCGCGTTTTACGGTGGGATTGCCGGCACAGGGGAGAAGGGTCCTGGGAAGGCGGGCTTGCCAGCTGCTGTTGGTAAACCTGCCGCGCATTGTGGCCGACAGCCTTTTTGCCCGCAGCCATGCCGGTGAGGCGCTTTGGCGTCATGCGGCCGCGAACGAGGACGCAGACACACTGCGGTCGATGCTGGCGGAAAGGGGTTTGATTGCTTTCGTCGCGGATGGATCATTGTTGCCCCGGTCCAGCGGTGTGGATGATCGTCCGATGCGGGGCGAATCGGTCATTCTGTTCAGCTCGCCGGAAAGCCTGCAGGTTGCCTTTTCTCTTCCCAATGCGGGAACCGTTGCCGGTATGGGCGTTGCGGAGGGTGTGACGCTCATCGTGGGGGGCGGCTACCATGGAAAGTCGACGCTGCTGAGGGCGATAGAGCGCGGCGTGTACAACCATCGCCCGGGGGACGGTCGCGAGCTTGTAGTCAGCGCGGTCGACCTTGTCAAGATACGGGCGGAGGATGGGCGAGCAGTCAACGGGGTTGATATCTCGGCCTTCATCGGGGACCTGCCGCTGGGGAAGTCGACGCGCCTTTTTTCGAGTGAAAATGCCAGCGGCTCAACGAGCCAGGCGGCAGCGATCGTGGAGGCGATGGAGTCTGGGGCCGGCGGGCTGCTCATCGACGAAGATACGGCCGCGACGAATTTCCTGATCCGGGATGCGCGAATGCAGGCGTTGGTGCCGAAGGAAAGTGAGCCGATCACACCGTTCATTGACCGTGTGACCCGGCTGTACAGGGAGTTCGGGGTCAGCACAGTGCTCGTAGTCGGAGGCAGCGGCGATTACCTGGATGTCGCGGACACGGTTATCGCGATGGAAACGTTTCGCCCGCAGGATGTGACTGCACGGGCGGGGGCGGTTGCCGCGGCCCATCCTACCGGAAGGGTGACCGAGGACAGCGGACCGTTCGAAGTCTGTCTTCAGCGCAGGCCCCGGCCCGGGAGTGTCGACCCAAGGAAAGGGCGAAGAGAATCGAGTATCAAGACGAGAGACGTGCAGACGATACAGTTCGGCAGGGAAACTCTCGACCTGTTTGCCGTGGAGCAGATCGTCCACTGGGCCCAGACGCGGGCTATCGGGGCGGCGCTCGACTACGCGCGGCGCCGTTACATCGACGGGCATCGTTCCCTGGCTGAGATTCTGGACCTGCTCATGGAAGATATCGAAGCAGAAGGGATGGATGTGCTGGAACACCGCCGGACCGGCGAGTTGGCCCAGTTTCGTAGGCACGAACTGGCCGCGGCCTTTAACCGGCTGCGCTCATTCAGAACGTAAGGAAAGGCAATTATGACGCAATTTCTGGGGGCTCCGGTCGGCGAACTGGGGGCAGAATACGCTGAAAAACTGCGAAGAAGCTATCTCAATTACCGCTGGCCCCTGTTTCTGCTCGAACCAGACGAGTACACGCGACCTTGTCTTGAAAATGGGTGGACGCCACTGGCATCGGCGGCGCACATTGCATACTGGGACAGTTTCCAACTGCGACGAATGCAGACTGCGATCGACCCGCATGGCTTAGAACCGCCGCCTGTGTCTGCAGGGACGAATGACGCAAGGGCCGCAAACGAGAGCCGAAGTTGGAATACGGTGCTGTCCGAAGCGGACGATGCACGGCAGGCTCTGATCAGTTTCGCGCTTTCGCTTACTGACGACCAGATCGAGGCAGAGTATGGGGATAGGGGCGAGCGCACGCAGATCGTGAAGTTACTGCTGGAGCGAATGCCGCAACACGTGGCTGAACATGCCGAGGACGTGCATCGTTACTGCTTCTCGCCTGATCGTTGGGGCCGTGATAGTCTGTTCCGCTTTTACCGGCACCATTTCGATAGTCTGCTAGATGCCATTACGGGCCTTACGGAGGAAAGCTGCACTTCGGTCATGGTTAACGGGAATTGGACGGTACGGGACGTTCTGGCCCACATCCTTGCATGGGACGAGTATGTCCTGAAACTTGTGAAGCGCTGGCCGGATATCTCTCTGCCCGATAATCAGGACGGTGGCCCGGAGGACGGAAGCGCGGACGATCTTTCCCATTGGGCCAGTGGGGACGTTGATACGGTTAACACTCGCCTTCAAGAGGCCCGCGCCGGTCTTACAATGATCGAAGTGTTGGACGGGCTGGCCACCTGCCACCGGCGTATCGTGAGCCGCTGTCGGAGGTTGAGCGACGAAGCGCTGCAGACGGAGGTGGAGTACGACAAGGGGGAGAGGGGCAACGTAGTCAACCTGCTGGTGTCGACTTCGGCCCATACGGCAGATCACGCGGCCGAGATCTATGCGGCGCGCGCTGATGGAAGGCTGGTGCCATTGAGATTGACGAATCAGCCGGAGTGAGCGAAGCGCTTGCTGGATTCCTGATTGCTGAGATGAGAGGTCTCTGAAAGCTGTACTACATTCCAGCTACTGTCACTTCGTTGCAGGGTGAAGATGCAGCACAGGGGCACGGTAATGCGGTCTTTGAGGCCGGTCAGGCCGCGGACGATGCCGACCACAGGTGCGCCGTGTGTAACCATGACGAGGTTTTTGTCGGGGAAGCGGTCGGTCAGCGAACGGGCCGAGAGCGCAGACCGTTTGTGGCCCTCATCCGAGGTCTCGGGGTAAGGAAGTTCATTGATCGGTGAGTAACTCTCGTCAATGCGGGAAAATCGCTGCCTTCGTTCATCAACGGGCAACAGCTCCGGCGCGGATTGGACTGTGGGCAGGATTTCGCCTATGCCCGGTTCGAGGCATACGGCGAGATTGAGGGCGTCGGCGATGTGTGATGCGGTCTGGATTGTGCGCAAGAAGGGTGAAGCGAATACGCAGTCAATCTGTTCGCCCTGCAGGCTCCGGCCTACTTCCTTCGCCTGCGTCTCTCCATCGCCCGACAGTGCAGGGTCGTAGGGCCGGGGCGCGGTCTTTGCCCAGCCAGGATTTTGAAAGTCCTCGCGATTGCCGTGGCGGACGATCCAGATCCTTTGGCTCACTGGTTGGCTCCTCTTCTAACTTGCAACATCGGCCCAAAGTGGTTTTCGGCGCTCCCAGAGGCTTGAGTCTCCCTTTATCGGGGCGAAAAAGCGGTAGCGACGCGATGCAGGCAGTGTATCACAGTGGCATGTTCGGCGACGAAACAGAATGCGGCAAGCGATGGTCGGATGGGAGAAGCTTGCAGGGCGCCGGAAAGCGCCCTTTTGGGCTGACAGGCTTGGCAGCGTTTGCTATACTGCCGTAGCCGTGCAGTTAAGGCGGGCCTTGCGAACACCACTTCTCCAACTTTCGCACGAAACGAAGCTTTCCTGAAGAGCCTATTCCGGAAATTATGGCATATACGTTCACCGATCACTACCGTCCAGCGCGTCTTTGTCTGCGGGTAAACGCTGTCCTGATCGGCCTGGGACTGGGGTTGTTGCTGCTAGTGTATCCTCGTGACTTGTTCATGGCAGCCGGGGTCACGCTCGGGTCGGCCTGGACCGCCCGCATTGGGGGCGGCGCGTTGATTGGATTGGGGATTGGGCTGCTGTCTGCATCGATGGAGGGTGACCTGCATCCTGCCTGGCTGCTGGCCGCAATCGTGGGCAACGGCGCGATCGCGATCAGCCTGATGGTCGCCTATTTTGATGGGGAGATGGCGGCCTTGCATCCGGTCGGCGCGGGCGTGCTTCTCGTCATATTTGTGGTCTGCCTGCTGACGGTGGCCTTATCTGCCCCACATATTCGCAGCAGGGCAAGTCAGACTTAGCTGGCACCCATCATGTAAACCCGTTTCCCGCTGATTCGAAGGGCTCAGGCAGATAGAGTTTCCGGGTCGCATCTGGCTGCTGCGCCACTGTTAGCCAACTGAGGCGCGGCTTTGGAGTTGTAGTTGGGCCAGTGCAGGACGGGGCAGTTCGGGATCGGGTGGGAACCATGTGTAGCCAGTCCCGATCAGTCTCCTCTTCTAACCTCCAGGCTGCGGTTCAAGTGAACCGGTATCCCCGTTTTTTTGGCTTCTCTCTACCCCTGGGTAGTAGATTCAGAGATCGGACGCCTGTACATCGAACGAAGAGTGCTCCACGGGTGGCACCCGCTCAGTTCAGGTGGCCCTACACGGCTTATCGCTTTTCGAGGCGAAAGTCCTGCTTTTTGCCTACTGAATCCTTGGTGGAGTCTGGTTTCTGTGCTAGGATGTAGCGTCTCGTTTGCCTCGGCCTGACCAGTTCAGTTCGGCAGAGGAAAGGCTGTGTCGCGCGCCGCAGACGCGGGAGACCGCGGGGAGGGGTCGGTACCATGAGTTATGATGGACGAACTTACCGAGTAACAGTTGGAAAGTGCGAGCGCGAACTCCCCATATTCGAAGTCGCTCCCGGCGTCAAGATCGCCATCTTCAACATGCTCGGCGATACCGAAGTCGTGGAGACAGCCGCGCGGATGTTGTCGGAGAGCGTGCCGAAGGGGGCTGAAGTGATACTGGCGCCGGAAGTCAAGGCGGTGCCGCTTGGACATGCCTTGTCCGCGGCGACCGGACTCCCGCTCGTAGTCGTGCGTAAGATTCGCAAGCCGTACATGGTCGACTGCCTGGAGACTGAGGTCGTCAGTATCACGACGGGCGAGCCGCAGACGTTGTACATTGACGGGAAGGATTTGGCGCTGATCAATGGGAAGCAGGTACTTCTGGTGGACGATGTCGTCAGTACGGGAAGTACTTTTAATGGGCTGCGCTCACTGGTAAAGAACGGAGGGGGCGAGGTTGCGGGCGAGATGGCGGTCTTTACCGAAGGGGATACGGGGGCCTGGGACCAGATAACGGCGTTGGGGAATCTGCCCATTTTCACTGACTGAGTCGGGATAACAGACCAGTCGCTCCAGAAGAAAACGCATAGCAATGGAACTGACTGAGCAGTTGTTAAGAGTCGAAGAGAGATACGGGGAGCTGGACCGGATGATGGCCGATCCGGATGTGCTGTCCGACTACGCGCGTGTGCAGGAACTGGCGCAGGAGCGCAGCGGTCTGGAAGAGCTGGTCGACGCTTTTCGCCGGTACCAGGATTTGCAGCAGCAGCTGGCGGACAGCAGGGAGATGTTGGAAGACGACGACGATCCAGAGCTAGCTGAACTGGCCGAGCTTGAAATTGCCGAGCTTGAAGGAGAGGTAGGCGGGCTGGAAGAGGATTTGCGCCGCATGCTCCTGCCCAAGGACCGCAACGATGACAAGAACGTGATCGTAGAGATTCGCGCAGGGGCGGGAGGGGATGAGGCCGGGATATTCGCGGCCAACCTGCTGCGCATGTACACGCGCTGGGCGGACGATCATAAGTTCAAGACCGAGCTTATGAGCGTCAGCGAGACCGGGGTAGGCGGCATAAAGGAGGCGATCCTGGAAGTCCGGGGCAAGGGCGCTTACAGCCGAATGAAGTACGAGTCGGGCGTTCACAGGGTTCAGCGTGTGCCGACCACTGAGAGCCAGGGAAGGATACACACGAGTACGGCGACAGTCGCGGTGTTGCCGGAGGCAGAAGACGTTGAGATTGAAATTGCACCTAATGAGATGAAAGTGGACGTGTTCCGCAGCAGCGGTCCAGGGGGGCAGAGCGTCAATACGACTGATTCTGCAGTGCGGCTGACGCATTTGCCGACGGGGATCGTCATCAGCTGTCAGGACGAAAAGAGCCAGCTTCAGAATAGGCTGAAGGCCGTACGCATCCTGAAGACCAAGCTCTATGATATTGAGATGCAGAGGCAGCTGGAGGATACGGGCGCGGCGCGGCGCAGCCAGGTTGGATCGGGCGATCGCAGCGAAAAAATTCGCACTTACAATTTCCAGCAAGGCCGCGTAACGGACCACAGGATTAACAAGACGCTTTTTCAGTTGGAGCAGGTGCTGGACGGCGACTTAGACGAATTTATCGGGGATTTGGCGGCGTTTGACCAGGCGCAGCAGTTGCAAGCCATGGGCGAAGAAGAATAAGGCATGTTTGAACCCAAAGAGAGTCCCGCTGAACGGGACAGACTCCCACCCTATCTGGCCTCAGATCGTTCGGACGGCCACGTTGACGGAAACTCGCGTCGCAACGACAACAGCGATAGGCCGGCCGATCATTTTGAAGAGGCGGGAGGCAGGCGAAAGTTGCAGGAGAGTGCGGACCAGGACCCGTTTCACTGGAGTTTGACCCAGGGAACGACTGTTGGACGCGCCCTGATCTCGGCCGCGCAGAGATTGAGTGAAACGAGCAGCGAGACGGCACGTTTGGATTCACAGGTGCTGCTGGCGCACGTCTTGAATCAGAATCGCAGCTGGCTTTTCGCCCACCATGAGCATCAACTCAGCGACGGGGATTGCCGTCGTTACGCGGATCTGATCACGCGGCGCAGGCGGCGGGAACCGGTGGCATATCTGCTGGGGCGGAAAGAATTCTACGGCTTGAATTTTACGGTAGACCAACGCGTTTTGATTCCGAGGCCGGAGACGGAGCTCCTGGTCGACCTGGTCCTGGCGCAGATCAGCGACCGAAGGGGGCGGCCGGTGGTTGTGGCCGATGTGGGCACGGGCAGCGGTGCGATTGCAATCACGGTTGCCGTACATGCGCCGGAAGCGAAGGTGTACGGCACGGACATTAGCCAGGATGCGCTCGACGTTGCTGAAGAGAACAAGAAACGACTAACACCGGAAGCTGGCCCGCTTTTCTTGGAAGGGGACCTTTTGAGCCCATTGCCGGAACCGGCAGACGTGATCGTGGCCAACCTCCCTTACATCGCGGATGAGGAGTATTCCGGATTGCAATCGGACGTAAGGGACTATGAGCCCGGACTTGCTCTTAAGGCGGGTGTCGAAGGGCTGGATCTCATCGAGCGCCTCTTGGAGCAACTGCCTTCCAAGGTGCAGCCAAGAGGGGCTGTACTGCTGGAGATTTCGCCGAGGCAGGGAGAGGTCGTTCAGAAGATGGCCCAGGATCTGCGTCCGAAGCCGTCATATGTCGGGCTGCGGCGGGATTACAGCGGGCAGGTGCGGATGGTTACGCTGGAATTCTGACAGTGTTGGTATCTCGTGGTAGTGTGTCGGGCTTGAATGACCGAACTGCAGAGGTCAGTGACTGCGAACATTGAATGAGGATATATGTGAAGTCGAGGGATGCGTCTTGGTTCGCGACCTTCAGGGTCGCGAACTGTTTATCAGGTACTTAGCTAGGATGAAATCAGGAATCGATTTGGTCGTCCTTGATATGGACGGCACTATCTTGGGCAGGCAGTTCGCGGGGGGATTTTCGCAGCGGGTGCGGCGTGCGATCGCGGCTGTGCAGGAGGCGGGGACGCCGGTAACAATCGCAACAGGGCGGATCTTCGATTTTGTGCGTTCGGTCGCGCCGGAGTTGGGCATTACGTTGCCGGTGATCACGGCACAGGGCGCGGTGATTGGCGACCCGGTCAGTGGAGAGGTGTTGTACGAGGCGTTGATAGGGCAGGAGGAAGCTCGACGTGTGGCGGCCTGGGCGGACGGGGAACAGCGCACGACAGTATTCTATCTGAACGGTACTGGGGGGCGAACGCGGCTTGTGCAGAGCGCACCGGAAGCGGATAACGGAAAGAGCGGTTGGGAGGGGTGGGACAGCGCCACCTATGATCACTGGTTCGGGAGCCCCAGAGAGACGCACAGGAGCCTGCTGGAGGTTGTGTCGTCAACGGGGGCGCGGCCTTTGAAGTTCATTACCACAAACGACCACGTGCGGGAGCCTGACCTGACGGCGGCTCTGCAGCGGCGGTTTGGAGACGGCGTACACATGAGCCGCTCGCACCAGTACCTAGTGGAGGGGACGGCGCCGGAGGCCAACAAAGGGCGCGGACTTCTGTGGCTGACTGAGCGGCTTGGAATCGACCCTGAACGGGTCCTGGCCATTGGCGACAACGAGAACGATATCCCGATGCTGCGGGTTGCCGGCAGGGCGGTCTGCATGGGCCAGGCCACGGAGGTCGTGCGTGCGGAGGCCGATTGGATCGCGCCGACGCTGGATGAGGACGGCGCGGCGCTGGCGCTGGAACGGTATGTGCTGACATAGGAGACCTGGTCAGACTCTTCCTTCAACTTGCAGGCAGTTGCAGGGCACTACAGGTGAAAACATCTCTAGGGGTGCAGTCCAATTTGGGGGAGAGAGTGGGCAGGCACGAGGCCTGCCCCTACCGTGGTCACGGCGGACGGCTGCGCGGCACGACGCGGGTGGGCGACCGGCGGCATAGACTGAACGCCGGCGACGCGGCGCCAACGTGGCATGGTGTTAAGGGGGGGCGTTGCGGGGGGAATCCCCCCGCACAAGGGAGGGCCGAAGGCCCGACCGCACAACTGCAGTGGTTAGTGGTCAGTGATCAGTGGTCAGTTACTGCGGCAGTTGCTTCGGGATGGTTGTGAAGAGGAGAGTGTAAAGCCTTGGTACGTTTCAATCAGCGTCGCGAGATTATTTTGGCTGAAACGTTGCCGGTTTTTTGGCCCGCGAAGTAGGGCGCTACGAATCGACACAATAAATTGGGATGCACCCATCTGTAGCTAGAGATTGGAATATTTCTGCGTTCTTTGCTATACTCTTGGCGAATTTGCATTGAGATGGCAAACTAAGTGAACTCCCCCTCGCAGGTACAACGGCTGCCCTCGATCAAATGGGGCGGGTCCTTCCGCCCAAAACACCTTTCTGAACCCGAGTAACAGTTGTGTAATCGACTTAATTGAGTCAAAGACCCAGTGGTCCACGGGCAGTTCATGTTGCCGGGATGAGGCTGCCTAGTTTGAATTTTTCATAGACAGATAGCTCCATTTATTCAAGACACGTAAGGAGAATGCACACCATGCAAGAGAAGCAGAGAGTAAACCGACGCCAGTTCCTGCGGATGGGTTCTGCCGTAGGCGCAACCGCGTTTCTGGCAGCCTGTGCTGCACCGGCGGCGCCTGCCTCCGACAGTGGAGGAGATGGCGAGGCGATGGCGGAAATGATCTCGCTGCGGTATCAGTCGCGGGAACCGGAACGGGCGGCAGGCATTGCTGAGCTCTGGAAAGAGTTCTATCCGCAGTTCCAAGAAGCCAACCCGAACTTAGAGGTTGAGTTCCTGCCCGATCCCGGCGGCGCCAACCGTCGCGAGGGCGCACTGAGCGCGATGGTCGCGGGCAACGCCCCCGACCTGACCGAATGGTGCTGCTCCAGTTCCACCTTCTTCATGCAGAAGGGGGAGACGCTGAGCCTGCAGCCGTATATCGACCGGGATGCTGAGGAAGTCAACCTGGACGACTACTACGAGGCCCAGTTCGATCCTTGGACACTGGACGGTGATATTCATCTGATGCCCCGTTTCACCGGCACGCAGGTGATTTATTTCAACAAGGACATGTTCGACGCCAAGGGCATCGACTACCCCCCGCAGGAGTGGGGCGCCTGGAACTGGGAGGATTACACCAATCTTCTGCGCCAATTTGCCGATGCCGAGGCCCAGCCCCAGATTTGGGGAACGTCCAACTACGGCCTGAACGCCAACTGGCTTTCCCAGTACTGGATTCGAGGCTTTGGCGCCAATATGGTGGACCAGGAAGACAATACCCATTGCGGTCTGGACAGTCCCGAAGCCTACGAGGCACTGACGTGGATGCGCAGCATCGTCCACGATGAACCGCTGTTTGCTTACGGCGCTGATATCGGCATGGGTGTGGTTGAGCTCTTCCTGGGGCAGCGCATCGCGCTGATGGAGATCGGCCCTTGGAACCTGGGCGTGCAGGCAGACGGCGCGACATTCCGCTGGGACGTCGCCCCGATGCCTGATGGTCCTGCCGGCCATACAACGCATCAGTCTGTAGACGGTACGATGGTCTGGAAGGGAACCGCGCACCCGGACGAGTCCTGGGAGCTGATGAAGTGGCTGACGAGCCCGCTGTACGGCCGCCTATACATCACATGGGCGCAGAAGCAGCCTTCACGCAAGAGCCTGCTGCCTGAGTATGCTTCGGTCATGCGCGCGGCCAATGAGAAGTTCAACGACATCAACCTGGATGTGTTTACCAGTTCTGTTGGCCAGGACATCGGGGGACCGGAGGAGATGTTTGCCGAGGACCTGATTTCAAAGAATCAGATCCTGAAGCCCGCCTTCGACCTGGTCATGTTGCTTGGTGAACAGCCGGTTGACCTGATCGTCGATCACGCTGAAGTAGCGACCCGCTTCAATCGAGGCGAGATCAACATCGAAGACCTGGGCGCCGAGCTGGATAAGCTCAGCTAGTCGGTCAGTCTGAAAGGCGTGGGGGAAGCTTTCCCCACGCCTTTGTGAAACCAGGCAGCGAAGAGTCAGGACTTTGAAAGTGCGGCGGCCGGTGGTTCGGGGCGGCTCCGACCACAGGTCAAGTGACGGGTTCAACAGGGGAACAGATGGCCAGCATTAGTGAAAGCCAATCAGAAAGAGGACTATTCTCCTTCATGAGGCGGGACGGAAAGCCAATGAAACCGTCCACACGCGAAGCGTGGTACGGTTATTTTCTGGCCTCCCCCTGGATAATCGGGTTCATCGTCTTTACCGTGGGGCCGATGCTGGCTTCACTGATCATTGGCTTGTATCGCACGGATTTTTTGACTGAGACTACATTCGTCGGCCTGAGATGGTATCAGAATGTTCTGAGCGACAGTCTCGTCCGCAAAGCGCTGATCAACACCGCCATCTTCAGCTTTACTGTTGTGCCGATCAACACAACACTCGCGCTGCTGATCGCGGTGATGCTCAATCAGGGAATCCGCCTGCAAAGCTTCTGGCGCACCGTCTACTACCTGCCCTCCGTCGTGTCCGGTGTCGCGGTATCGCTGCTGTGGAAGTGGCTCTACCAGCCCGACATCGGTCTGCTGAATTCGATCCTCGGCCCCTTGCTGCGTCCTTTCGACCTCGACCCTCCCCGCTGGATTTTCAGCACGGAGTGGGCGTTGCCGTCGCTCATTATAATGGCCTTCTGGGGCGCGGGCGGCGCGATGCTGATCTATTTGGCCGGGCTGCGGGGGATCCCGACTTCTCTATACGAGGCCGCCGAGATCGACGGCGCCACCTCCTTCCGCCGCTTCTTCGCGGTCACGCTGCCGCTGCTCACGCCGACGATCTTTTTCAATGTTGTCCTCAATATTATCGGATCCTGGCAGGTCTTTACGCAGGCCATGGTCATGACGCGCGGCGGCCCCAACAACGCGACCCTTTCGATGGTCCTGCACATCTACAATACCGGCTTCCAGAATTTCTATTTTGGCTACGCGTCCGCCCAAGCCTGGTTCTTATTTGTCATTGTACTAATTTTCGTCATTCTGGCGTTGCGGAGCGCGTCATCCTGGGTGCATTACGAACGGGTCTAGGTAGCGGATTCAGTATTTTTCGAGGCAGGAGCGTCTTGTATGGCAACCACCGTCCAAACGGGAACAGCTGTTCACCAAGCCGAGCAGTATGGCAACAGCAAGATCTCCGAAACTCTTTATCGGCTTCTTCTCTACGGCGCGGTCGTTCTGGGCGGCATAATCTTCGCTATCCCTTTTTATTGGATGATGCGCACTTCGGTAATGCCGACGACACAGGTCTACCTTTTCCCGCCGGAATGGTGGCCTGAGCGGTTTGAATGGCACCATTTCAAGACGCCGTTTGCCGTCTTTCCTTTTGCCAAATTCTTTTTGAACAGCGCGTTTATCGCTGCTGGCAGCGCGATCGGTGCGGCTCTCTCTTCATCCGTGGTCGGTTTCAGTTTCGCGCGCCTTCGATTTCCTCTTCGAGATGTCATGTTTGTCATTGTGCTCGCGACCATGATTTTGCCCGAGCATGTTCGACTGGTCCCCACATATTTGCTCTTTGTCGAGCTTAACTGGATCGGCACGTACCGCCCACTCATTATCCCGAACTGGTTTGCGCCGGCCTTCTATGTGTTCCTGATGCGCCAGTTTTTTATGACCATTCCGAGAGAACTGGATGATTCCGCCATGATCGACGGGTGCAATCCTATCGGGCTTTTCTGGCGCATTCATTTGCCGTTGAGTCTGCCTGCGCTCGGCGTTGTCCTTATCTTTATGGTTACGGCCCAGTGGAACGACTTCTTGTACCCCCTCATCTACATTCAGGGCGTGCCCAACTATACTGTCGCTCTCGGCCTGCGGTTGTTTGAGGGGCATATGACAAACAATATGCAGGCGTTGATGGCGGCTTCGATTCTGGGCGTCCTGCCAACGATCATTCTCTTTTTCTTTGCCCAGCGCCACTTTGTTCAGGGGATCGTCGTCTCAGGCGTCAAGGGGTAACTTCCGGCTGCCGCACTCCTTCCATCCGCGTCAGGGTAGCCCTCGCCACAACGAGAGGTAAAATACATTGCGTTCCCAAGAAGAATACAAGGAATTGGATTACCTGTTCGACCTGCAGGGCTATCTCGTCCTGAAGGACGCGATCTCCAAAGATGACCTGGCTGAAATGAACAGTTGGGTGGACGACCATTGGGCGTACGTCGAAGATCCGCCGATTCTGGGAGAAGCGCAGCTTGACGTCAATCCGGATCCGGAGTACTGGATAGGCAACGTCGAGATTCATAGCTACGGCCAGGACGACGGCGTAAACTTTCAGAACATCGTTGAAGGCGGCGCAGTCTTTGAGAGGCTCATCGACCACCCCTCCTGGTATCCGCTTGCTGCACGTTACATCAATGAGGTCAACGGCGTCTCGATCCACGAGAACCTACTCAATGTGCGGGGACCAGGCGGTTTTCTCTACATCCACTGCGGAGGACACACGCCCCTTTTCTATCTGACATTTCGCCAGCACAATACGGGCCAGTGGATGGTGGGGCAGATCAACGTGCTGATGGCCCTCGAGGATATCGGCCCAGGCGACGGTCCGACCGTGCTGGTGCCCGGCAGCCACAAATCGACGGAAGTTCATCCGCGGTTGGAGCTGGACGGCAAGGGAATCGTTGCCGCCCACCATGAAAGAGAGGCCGCCGGAACCGCCCTCGGCATGAAGGAGATTTACCTGGAGGCCGGCGACGCCGTCTTCTTTACCGACGCCATCACCCACGGCTCGGCCGAGCGAACCAATCCGGGGTTCCGACGGTCGGTCATCTTCCGCTATTCTCCCCGCTACCTGCGCACTCGTTTCAACTACCAGTTGTCACCTGAATTTGCGGCTCGCCTGACTCCGGAGCGACGTCAGATTCTTGAGCCGGTTGCGCCGCGCGGCAGAATGCTGACGCCCGCGGGCATAGGCTAGGGCCTGTGGTGTTTCCACCCGCGGTTCACTGAAACTTGCGCAATGGATATTCTCTATATTCATCCTGCCAAACAGGAAGTGGAAGCCCGTTTCGACAAGTTCCGCTCCTGTCCGCCTTACCCATTCATCCCGGTGGGCGTGGTCGGGTTTGTCAACATGCTGCGGGCCGAAGGATACAAAGTCCAAGGCCTGAACCTCCCCGTTGAACTGTTGCAACGCCCCACTTTCAACCTGCGCCAGTGGCTGCGGAGCCAACGCATCCAACCGAAACTGGTTCTGATCGATCTTCACTGGTACGAGCATTCCTTCGGCGCGATTGCAGTTGCCCAAGCCGTCAAAGAGACTCTGCGGGATGCAACCGTCGTGATCGGCGGCCTGACAACTTCGTATTATGGCGAGGAGATTCTGGCCGACTTTCCGTTCGTCGACTACGCCGTACGCGGCGACGCGGAGGAGCCGCTGCGTCAGCTGACGGCGCAGATAGTGGGGAAGGGGTCCTCGCAGGTGGACGACATACCGAATCTGATTCGCCGGCCTGGCAGCGGCCAAAGACCGGAGCAGAATCTCGGCTTCTATTTCGCGGACTCTACCACGCTGGACAGTCTGGACTTTGTGTCAATGGACTGGCTTTCGAATGAACGCGCATATGCGGCGCTGCAGTACTCGGGGGCTGGGCTGATGTCGTTGCAAAAGCCGAAGCTGCTCAGCCACTGGCTGACCGTGGGGCGCGGGTGCGTGTTCGACTGCATTTACTGTGGAGGCGGCAAGGAGTCACACAGCGAGCTTGCCGGCCGCAACGGCTACGTGATGCGGTCGCCCGAGGGGGTGGTGGAAGACGTGGCCCGACTGGCGAACGAGGGCTATCAGCAGGTCAATCTTTCGTTGGATATCGCTACGTATCCGGCCAGATGGTGGCGCACATTTTTTGAGCAGCTCCGGGACAGGGAAATTCGTATCGGCATCTACAATGAGTTCTTCCAGCTTCCGTCGAATGACTTTATCGACGAGATGTGCAATACGGCCGACCTGGCACACACTGAAGTCGCGATTTCGCCTCTGTCCGGTGACGAAGAGGTGCGGCGGAGAAATGGGAAGTTCTATACGAATGAGCGCTTCCTGCGGATGCTGGAGACGCTCAAGAAGCATGAAGTGCCGATCTTCATCTATTTCAGCTTGAATCTGCCGGGAGAGACGCCGCAGACTTTTAAGAAGACGCTCCAGCTGGCCGACCAGATAGGCAAGAGCTACCCGCATGATCTGTTGCGCATGCTCAACCCGTGTCACACGCTCGACCCGATGTCGCCGATGAGCCGTCAGCCTGACAGTTTCGGCATGAACGTTCAGTTTACGACATTCCGGGACTACTACGATTACTGTAAGGGTACAGGTTGGGAGCCAAGAAGAGTGGTGAGAGGCCAGCATCGGGGATTCGAGATGGCAAGCAGGCCGACGCGCATCGTTGAACAGATGGCGCAGATCTGGGACGTCTTTGCCCAGGCGCAGCAGTTCCGATGCTTCCCCGTACCGCGGGGTTGGTGAGGATACTGTTCGAAGAAGGGAGCGGGCTCGGCCTTAGACGGCTGTAATGAAGGTCTGAGAAAAATAGTTCTTTTCGATCTTACGACTTTGTATGTACCAAGAGTTGCAGACGGAATCCCAATGGGTGAGAATGAGTGCGGATTTTTTTGGTCTTGGAATCGACTGACCGGTCAGTTTAGACGGACTGACAGGTGGTGAATGCGATGACAGAGAAGACAACACGAAGTCCTGAATCGACCAGGGAACGCATTCTGGACGCCGCTTTGAGCGTTTTCAGCCACAAGGGGTACCATGATGCCCGGCTGGACGAGATTGTGGCGGAGTCGGACACATCAAAGGGGTCAATCTATTTCCACTTTCCGAACAAGGAGCGCCTTTTTCTGGCGCTAGTAGAGAAGTTCGCCGACCTGGTTGAACGGCGGGTTACGGAGGCGATCGAGCAACAGGCGAGCCCGATGGCAAAAGTCGAGGCGGCGCTGGAGGCCTGCCTGGAGGCTTTTGGCCGTTACCGCCGTCCGGCCAAGGTGATGCTGGTTCAAGCCACGGGGTTGGGGACCGTATTTGAGGAAAAACGGCTTGAGATTAACGAGCGCTTCGCGCGGCTGATCCGAATTTATTTGGATGAAGCAGTTGCAGCCGGCGAGATTGAAGCTGTGGACACCGACGTGATCGCTTATGCATGGCTGGGCAGCATTTACCACCTGACAATTCGTTGGGTATACAGTGGAGAACCTGAGCCTGCACGTATCGTCAATACGCTGGTGCCTATGCTGCTGCGGAGCGTGAACTACAACAAGGACTAGGAGGGTCGAAGGCGTATCAGGTTTGACGGTAAAAGAGTAGAGACGAGGGACAGTTGCTGGGCTGAAAAGGATGACTTTGAAGGAACACGAAGGGAACGCCCCGGGCGAGAGTGGCGCTGATATCGATGAGGATTCTCGCTGGTTGGCGGGCGCCGAATGGGGAGGCGGGGACGAGTACAGCGCGGCGCGCCACGGCTGCCTGGTGAGCGCCAGTCGTCCCGTGCGGTACCTGCCCTTTGAACGCTTTCTCGGGGCCGCTGCGGGGCAGGAGCGCTTCTTCTGGCGAGATGGGAGGCAGGGCATCACCCTAGCAGGGACTGGGGTGGCAGCCCATCTGATCGGCTACGGCCGCAGCCGGATCTCTGCCATACAGCGACAGGCAAGAGAGATTTTCTCTTTGGCGGAAATCCGAGTCTTGCCTCGTCACCAAAAGGCAGGCCAACCGGAGTTGGCGCTACCCCGACTGTTCGGCGGCTTCGCTTTTCGTGAGGACTTTGCGCCAGACCTGACCTGGACAGGCTTTCACCCGAGCCATTTCATCCTGCCCCATTACCAGTTTGTAACGGAGGAGGACCAAAGCTGGCTCACAATTAACGCCTTGTTGCCCCCCGAGGAGGACGCGAAGGCGGTGTTTCCTGTATTGGAGGAGGCTCTGGATGCGCAGGCTGAACTGCTGGGCATGGGGGAGGATTGGGTTGCAGGGCGGGAGGACGATGATTATCTTGGACACGAGCACATTGAGCAGGCGGATCTGGAAATTGACTACCCGTTACGGTATGACGACTGGGCACATTTGATTGAGAAGGCGTTGCGGTCTTTCGCCGCCACGCCGCTACAAAAGGTGGTTCTTGCCCGGATAGCAGAACTGCGGGCAAAAGGTCCAATCAATGTTCTGCAGATGCTGACACATCTTTGCGCGGACTATCCGGACTGCTTCAGTTTCATGTTTGAACCGCAGCCGGGACATGCCTTTCTCGGCGCCACGCCGGAACTCCTGGTTCGCGTTCAGGGAGAGGGCCTGGAAACGATGGCGCTGGCGGGATCAGTTCAGCGGGGCAGGACAGCGGCTGAGGATGCAGAATTGGCGGCGGCGCTGCTGGCCTCTGCAAAGGACCGTCACGAGCACGCGCTGGTGGTGAACGCACTACGAGATATCCTGCAGCCCATGTGCAGCCAACTAACGATGGCCCCGGAGCCGACTGTACTGTCATTCAGTAACATTCAGCACCTATACACGCCGGTTGAGGGCTGTTTAAGGACAGAGGCAGGCGTGCTGCCGCTGGTGGAGGCCCTGCACCCGACACCGGCAATGGGCGGGACGCCGCGCAAGCTCGGGATGGAGTTTATTCAGTCAAATGAGCCGACGCTGCGGGGTTGGTACGCGGCGCCTGTGGGATGGATTGACTCCAATTTGGAGGGCGCGTTTGCGGTGGCCATCCGTTCGGGGGTAGTGCAGAAGGAGCGGGCCTGGGCGTATGCGGGGGCCGGCATTGTTTCCGACTCGGTTCCGGAGTCGGAGTGGGAAGAGACGAAGTGGAAGTTTCAGCCGATCATCCGGTCGTTGGTAGGCAAGCAACCGGAATGAGCGCTGACAAAAGAGTTCCGAACCCGAATTTACAGTTTTCCGAGGCGGTGGTGGGCGGGCTGGCTGACGCCGGCCTGAAGGCAGTCTGCATCGCGCCTGGCTCTCGTTCGACACCGCTGGCTCTTGCCTTCGATGCCCATCCCTGTATCGAGACTTTCGTACATTTGGACGAGCGCAGCGCGAGCTTTTTTGCGCTGGGTGTGGCCCAGGCCAGCAGGAGGCCGGTCGCGCTGATCTGCACGTCGGGCACTGCTGCGCTGGAGTTTCACGCGGCAGTGGTTGAGGCGAAGATGGCCGGTGTACCTCTGCTGGTTCTGACAGCCGACAGGCCGCCGGAACTTCGTCATAGCGGTGCCAACCAGACGATCGACCAGGTTAAGATGTACGGGGACCATGTGCTGTGGGCGGTGGATGCCGCGCTGCCGGAGAAGGATGCGCCGGAGGTTGCGCTGAGGAACTTACGCACGCTGGCGGCGAGATCCTATGCCGTTGCCGACGGGATTCGTAAAGGGCCGGTGCACATCAACTTTCCTTTCCGTAAGCCGTTGGAGCCGGAGACTCCCTACATACCCCGTTTTGACGGGGGACAGAGTAGTTCCATCGGTCGGGGCGTGCTGGTTCCGACAACCGAGCAGGTCGAGGAGATGGTCGCGCTCGTTTCGGCACACGAAAGGGGTTGGATTGTTTGCGGGCCTTGGGCGGGCCGGCCGCCTTGCGGTCTGGTCGAGGCGGTCGCGGAGTTGGGCCGCAGCACAGGTTATCCCATTTTCGCGGACCCGTTATCCGGGCTACGTTTTGGGCCTCATACGGAGTCATCGCCTATCATTGGCAGTTATGAGAGCTTCCTGCAGCATCCTGCGGATTTCGACGAGCCGGATGTGGTAGTACGATTCGGGGCTGTGCCGACATCGAAGTACCTCAACGAATATCTGACGCGTACTGCCCCTGCCTTTCAGGTTCACGTACGCAGCAGCGGCGTGTGGGCTGACGACAGTCACCGAGTAAATGCATACTTGCAGGTGGACGAAGTCGTTTTCTGCGAGAAGGTGGCGGAGCGACGTCAGCGGGAGATTGGCAGATGGGGCGCCTCGGTTTTGGCAGCCGATAGTCGCTGCCAAAGCCGACAGGAAATGTTTCTGCGGAAGAACTGGTTCGACGCATCTGCAGTGGCTGCCGCAGTTTCGGCCCTACCGAACGGAAGCAGTCTCTTTGCCGGGAACAGTCTGCCTGTGCGGCATGTGGACCAGTTCACCCATGCGGATGGAAAGCGCATTGACGTTTACGCAAATCGAGGGGCGAGCGGCATAGATGGCGTAGTTTCGAGCGCGCTTGGCGTGGCCGCGGCCGACCGGGCCAGACCGATGCTGCTGATGATTGGCGATGTCAGCTTTTGCCATGACTTGAATGGACTGCTGGCGGCAAACAGGCTTGGGCTGGACAACGTGACGATATTGTTGTTGAACAACGGAGGCGGGGGCGTTTTCCGCCGCCTTCCAATTGCCGAGGACGATGCCCGGTTTGAAGAGCTGTTTCTCACGCCAACGGGTCTGGATTTCTCTGCGGCAGCGACTTTGTACGGGCTTGAATATAGATGTATTGCCGATGAAGACTGCGTCGCGCTGGACGAGGCGCTTCGCGCATCGCTACATGGCGACAGGTCGACGATCATCGAGGTGCGTACCGATGGCGCACGCGATGAACGTTTGCGACGAGAACTGATCCATTTCTTGAAAGAGAGTCAGGAGGACACTTCGTGACGATTCCTCAGAGTGCAGACTGGCAGGAGGTCGCAAAATTCAGCGACATCACCTATCACAAGGCGGACGGCATGGCGCGCATCGCGTTCGACCGACCGGAGAAACGCAACGCCTTCCGGCCTGAGACCGTCGATCAGATGACGGAGGCGTTCAAGGATTCCTGGGCGGACGACCAGGTTGGCGTCGTTCTTCTGACCGGCAACGGTCCTTCGCCAAAGGATGGTGTACACGCCTTCTGCGCGGGGGGCGACCAAGGTGTGCGCGGGCACGCCGGCTATATGGACGAACAGGGCGTGGCGCGGCTGAATGTGCTTGAAATGCAACGGATCATGCGCAATATGCCAAAGCCGATCATCGCCCTGGTAAACGGTTTCGCGATCGGCGGCGGTCACGTGCTGCATGTGATCTGCGACCTTTCGCTGGCTTCGGAAAACGCTGTATTCGGGCAGACGGGGCCGATTGTGGGCAGTTTCGACGGCGGCCTCGGGGCATCGTACCTGGCTTCGGTTGTGGGCCAGAAAAAGGCGAGGGAGATCTGGTACCTATGCCGGCAGTACTCGGCGCAGGAGGCGCTGGAGATGGGGTTGGTGAACAAGGTTTTGCCGACAGTGGAGGCGCTGGAAGAGGAGGGCGTGGACTGGGCACAGGAGATTCTGCGCAAGTCTCCGATCGCGATTCGCTTTCTGAAGGCGGGTTTCAACGCGGATCTGGATGGACAGACAGGTTTGCAGGTCCTTGCGGGAGACGCCACGATGCTCTTCTATATGACTGATGAGGGCAAAGAGGGACGGAACGCATTCAACGAGAGACGGCAACCTGACTTCCGGCAGTTCCCCTGGAGACCGTAGTCGAGGCTATTTGGGCACGCCCATTGTACTCCTTCTTGAGGATTGAGATTCGGGGATGCTTGATTTGAGTTATGACTGGCTGCGCTGGCGCGCACTGGCTACCCCAGGGAAACTGGCCGTTTTGTGGAAAGGGCGTTCGGTCAGTTACGCCGAATTAGACCTTTTAGCCGGAGGGCTGGCAGCCGGACTGACAGCGCGAGGTGTACAACATGGCGCCAAGGTTGCGACCCACATGGGCAACAGCGTGGAGGCGATCGCGCTAATCCATGCGGTCGCGCGCGCTGGAGCAGTGCTTGTTCCGTTGAACACGAGGCTTACACCTGCCGAACAAGAGCGGCAGCTGAGGCTGGCCAAACCTGCGCTACTGGTACATGAAGACGAATCATCGGATACCGGCGGCAGCACAAGCGGAGGGTCGAGGCCAGGGCTTTCGTCGGCTTGTGATCGTTTAGCCTTGTCTATTGAGATCCTATCAGTTTCCGAACTGGTTCGAAACGGACTGCACGCCAAAAGAGATGAAGCAGACGGGGGTACGGCACCCGCCCAAGGGCTCGAACCTCAGATACAGTCAGTAGTCTTCACGTCAGGCACGACCGGGGCCCCAAAAGGAGTACAACTCAGCTTCGAAAACCTCTTCTGGAGCGCTACGGCCTCGTCCTATCGTCTCGGTATCGAGTCGGAAGACCGCTGGCTCAGTTGCCTACCGCTTTATCATGTTGGGGGCCTAGCGGTGGTATTTCGTTCCTGCCTATACGGCACGGCGATCGTTCTCCAGCGAGGTTTTGATTTGGAGTTGTTTCAGCGCTGCCTGCTAGAGGATAGGGTGACACTTACGTCTCTTGTACCTACGATGCTCCACAGGTTGCTTCAAAGTGTTCAGGCAACTGTCTGGCCGGATTGTCTGAGGCTGGTCCTGTTGGGGGGCGCCGCGGCCAGGCCGGAGTTGCTGCAAGCCGCGCATGAAGCAGGCGCCCCGGTTGCAACAACGTATGGCCTGACAGAGACCGCTTCTCAGGTTGCAACCGCATTGCCGAGCGAGGTTCGATGCAAGCCGAAAAGCGTAGGCCGCCCGCTGATGTTTACCGAGTTGCGCATTGAAAACTCTGACGGGCAGGAACTTCCCCTGGGAGAGATAGGGGAGATTCTTGTAAGGGGGCCACAGGTGATGTCAGGTTACTACGCCAACGAGGCCGCTACAGGAGCCGCGGTGCGGCAGGGCTGGCTTCATTCTGGTGACATGGGATTTGTCGATGCTGACGGCGACCTCACTGTCGTGCAGCGGCGATCGGACATGATCGTCAGCGGAGGCGAAAACATCTTTCCGGTCGAAGTAGAAGCGGTATTTCGGGAGCATCCTGCTGTGGCCGATGTTTGCGTGATTGGGCTGTCTGACGACGAGTGGGGACAGCGCTGTGCCGCTGCGGTGCAGCTCGTTCCAGGTGGAACGCTGAGCGGCGAGGCGCTGCTGGCATTCAGCAGAACGCGTCTGGCCGGATATAAGCTTCCCGCAGCGCATTTGATCCGCTTCGTCGATACTCTTCCCCAGACGGCTTCGGGGAAGATCGAGAGGCGGACGGTAGAATCCATAATGAGGGATTTCAGCAAGGAGAATGAGGTTTTTTCGCCATGATCACTCAGAAGCAGATCGATTTCTTTGCCAAGAATGGTTACTTGCGTTACGGCCGTGTACTGGACATGCCCGATGTTGAGACGTTGCGCGCCGGACTCGACGATGTGATCGAGATCGAAGCGACCGGAGGGGACGACTCCGAGGTGGAGTTCAAGTTCGGGCACCGGCGCGGCGGGCCGATGGAGGGTGACGCGGAGGCGCAGCGGCAGCGCGCTATCATTCAGTATGTGAATATGTTCAAACGCGAGCCTTCGTACGAACGCCTGCTACACCACCCCGTGATTTCAGGCGTGGCCTGTGCTCTTTTGAACACGCCGCGCGTGCGGTTGTGGCACGATCAGATTATCTCCAAGCCACCGGAGGAGAACGGCCACTTTCACTTTCACCAGGACTTCTATCTGTGGCCGTTACAGGACCCTCGCATCGTAACGTGCTGGCTTGCTCTGGACGACGCGACGCCTGATAACGGCTGCATGCACGTTGTGCCGGGGAGCCATAAGGACCCGCGTTTCGGCCTGGCGTCGTACGCGGGTGAGTTGGCCGCGCGGGCCGAGGCCGAGGCAGAAGGACGGGAAACCGAGGAGACCGAGCGGCAGAAGATGGCCCACGAACCGGCAGAGATCGGGAAACCGGTCGAGTTAAAGGCGGGTGAGTGTATGTTTCACCACTGTCTCAACTTTCACTCCACGCCGGCCAACGTTACTAGCCGCCAGCGCCGCGCCCATGTCATGATTTTCATGGCCGAGGGTGTAAGGGTAAAGCTGGACCAGTCTCCTAACCACCCACTGATTCCCAACTTTACAGTAGGGGACGGAGAGGAACTGGTGGGCGAAGGGTTTCCGCTTTCGAATCCAGGGAACGGTCAGTGGAGTTGACACTTGGCAAGGCAGTGCGGCCTCTTGAAAGTCACCGGAACTGCCGCGATGTCGCAATGTCCTGTTTTTGGACAGTCTGAATGTCTCTCCGTAGGTCGACGAATCACTCCCCTTTTCTGCACAGTTGGGGCAGAGATGGAGACACGCCCGTTCTACTCCTGCACGGATTCACAGGGCACGGGGGCAGTTGGACCGAGGCGGGGAAAAGATTCGCGGAAGAGGGATACCATGTTCTGGCGCCGGACCTGCCTGGCCATGGTCGTTCCACCCATCCGAGTGAATCGACATTCTACAAGATTGCCCACGCCGCCACCGGTTTGAAGTCACTACTGGACGAATCGGTCGCGGCTGGCGTGCACTTTCTTGGCTATTCGATGGGCGGGCGGCTCGCCCTCTTCTTTGCCCTCCACTACCCGAAATTGGTGCGGACGCTGACGTTGGTGGGCGCCTCGCCGGGCATCGCGTCGGATGCCGAGCGGGTCGAACGTCGGGATAGAGATGATGAACTGGCTGACCGAATTGAACGTGATGGGATTGACGCCTTTGTGGACTACTGGGAGGCACTGCCATTGTGGAACAGCCAGTGGAGGAATCTGTCGACGGCACAACGCGAACAGTTGAGAAAACAGCGATTACGGAATCGACCCAGCGGACTGGCAAACAGTTTGCGGGGGATGGGTACGGGAAGTCAACCCGACCTCCATGACACCCTGCCCTCCTTGTCGGCTCCTACCCTTCTTCTCGTTGGCGAGGAAGACGAGAAATTCGTCGCGATCAATCGACAGATGGCACAGAGCATTCCTAAGGCGCGCCTGGTCGTCATACCGGATACCGGGCACGCAGTCCACCTAGAAAGGCCGCGAGAATTTGAGCGCACCGTACTCAGCTTCTGGCGGTCGGCCGTCAACTCACACACTTAAGAGCCTCAGGCACAACAGGAAGCCGGTTCTTTAATTCTTTCTCGGCGCGCCAGATTGAGGGTTCCTGCAGGGCGGGGCTATAATTGCTGCACATCGCGGACAGAGCTGCAGTTCTTCCAGTGCCTGGCACACACAGACGGATGGGAAATGGATAGAAGACGGCTGGGCGTTCAGTTTCTGTGGTCACTGCTGCTGGCCCTGCTAGTGTACATAGGATTGATCGTATATGGAGACTGGCGTCAGTTGTCCACGTTATTGGCCGACTTCCCGTGGAGGTGGCTGCCGCCTACGCTAGGGTTGACGCTCGTAAACTTTGGCGTCCGTCTGCTGAAGTGGCACTGGTATCTGCGTTTGATTCGCACGCCGATCAGCTTCGGTCAAAGTGCCCGCATCTACGGCATCAGCTTCTTGATGATGATGACGCCGGGGAAGGTGGGCGAATTTGTGCGGGCGTTCATGGTGCGCAACGTGAGCGGCGCGCCTTTCTCGGTGGTTGCTCCGGTTGTGCTGGCGGAGCGAATGACCGATGGGCTGGCGATGATTCTGCTGGCCGGTCTGGGTCTGCTGGCAATCGAAGAAGGCACGATCAGGCTGGCGGCGGTAACGGCACTGCTGGTCATCGCGGGTATCATTGTGGCGATACAGGTAAGGCCGCTGGCTTTGTGGTGCCTGGCGCTGGGTCACCGCTTGCCGCTGGTGAATCGTTTTGCCGACAAACTGGCAGCGTTTTACGAGAGCAGTTATTTTCTTCTGCAGCCAAAGTATTTGTTCCCTTCGGTCCTGATCGGCGTAGTCAGCTGGGCGAGCCAGGGACTCGGGTTTTACCTAGTCTTGCTTGGCTTCGGGGTAGAGGCAGGTGTCAGTTCCATGTTTACGGCAATCTCCGCCTTTAACATGAGCACAGTAGTGGGGGCGGTGGTGGCCACACCGGGGGGTCTGGGAGGCGTGGAAAGCTCGCTGGCGGCCCTGAGTATTCAGCTGCTGGATCTGTCGCGGCCGGCTGCCGCGGCGGCGGCGCTCGTGATCCGTTTTGCCACGCTGTGGTTCGGTGTTGTTATCGGCCTCATCAGCCTGGCTCTCTGGTCCCACTTGCTGACAGTACAGAAAGGTACGGTGGTAGAAGAGCCGGAGGCCCGGGCATAGAATAGGCGTGCGGTTTCGCTTCTGTTCATTTCGTATTGCCAGGAAAGAAAGACGCCATGTGGAAAGTCGACCTACACTCTCACACAATCTTCAGTAAGGATTGTCTTACTCGAACCGAGGACGCGATTGCGCGCGCGCGCAAAATCGGCTTGGACAAGCTGGCGATCACTGAACACGACAACTTGGCAGGCGCATTGAGAGCTAAAGAACTGGCCCCCGATCTGATCATCGTCGGTGAGGAAGTCATGACGACCCACGGTGAACTGATCGCCTATTTCGTCAAGGAGGAGGTGCCGCGGGGCCTGTCGCCACAGGAGACCATTCGACGACTTCGCGATCAGGGTGCGGTGGTTGCCATTCCTCATCCGCTGGACTCGTTACGGAATTCGGCGATGGGCATGGGAAGCGTTCTTGAGGTGATCGGTCTGGTGGACGCGCTTGAGGTGCGTAACGCCCGCTGTGTGCGTGCGCAGGACAATGTCGCCGCGTTAACGCTGGCACAGGAGCATGGCCTGCTGGTCACGGCTGGAAGCGACGCGCACATTCCTTTCGAATTAGGGCACTGCTACATGGAAATGCCGGAGTTTGAAGACGATCCGGAGTCTTTTGTCGATGCGTTGCAGCATGGGAAGCCGATGGGAGATGAGAGTCCCTTCTGGCCCCACTTTTTCAGCACCTATGCGAAGTGGCGCAAACGAATCAAGCCGGTACCATACGGCGGTGTGCTACACTCGTACGGGAAAGGGAAAAGGAGCCGCTAAGCGACGGCAGGTTTCCTGGTGATGGAGTCAGAGCAGATGCTTTTGAGGCGCGCGCCACCTATGCTCCTGTGGGCCCCCCTTCGGGGTTCCTTGGCGCGTGGAAGAAGTCCTCGACATCAGCGAAGAGCTCTGGCGAGAGCAGATCTCTGAAGAAGTACCAGTTGAAGATTGAAAGCTTATTGTCCTGAAGTGAGGCGCGCAGAAGCTCTACGGCATGACGAAGGTTGCGGTGCAGGTGTTGCCTATGGCCGCCTATTCCCCATCCTAAAGCGGCCAGCCCCAGAACGAGCGGATCCCGCCGCGTTTCTTGCTGCCCTAGCAGATTCAATGCTACATGCAGACCCTGGCGGACCCCGTCAGATAGGTCGCTGCTGTCCTGCTTTTCGGTCTCTTCTGCGTTGTCGGTAGCAGGCTGCATCTCACTGTCGTCATCGGACGTCTGGTCCGGTTGGACCGCGTCCAGATAGTAGTGGGCCAGGATCCAGTCACCGACCGATGATAGGGTCACCTCTTCGAGGGGGATCTGGGCGACGCGCCGCCATTCGGTCGCAGCGCCCTGGCGGTCATCGCTATAGTAGCCGGACAAGCCCCGCCAGAATCCTTGGGACACGGTTGCGTCTTCACGGTTGAGCGCTCTCTGAGCCAAGAGGCCCTGGCTGTTCAGTACGAGCGGGCGATAGAGAAGATGCCAGCGGTCGCTATAGGCGTCTGACACTCTTGCAGCCAAGCCGAAGGCATCGGCGGCTTCCTGCCAGCGCTGCCGTTCCAACTCCAAGCAACTGCGCAGAAAGTGAATGAGCCCAAACTGGACTGAGACCTGGTTCGTTTCAGTCTCACTGGTCAGCCGCTCTTTGACCTGAATCTGCACGTTCACGTCTTCGACGAGGGATTCGGACAGGCCCTGGGCACGGAACAGTCTCTGCAACTCAGTAAGCAAAGACTGCCTGACCTCCTCGGCGTCGTCGAGTTTGCCGTCGTCGATCAGGATTGAGAAGAGTAACCATCGCAGGTCCACATCAAAGGGAAGATCCTCCGACTCGGTGCGTACTATCTTAACGGCTTCCTCGGGGCGGCCCTGCCACCAGAAGGCGCGAGCCCGGTTCTCCCGCCACAGTGACTTAGCGTCCTCACTCAGAATTTCAAAGACATTGTCATCGATTGAGCCCATTTCCTCCAGCCGGTTGCGTCTGGCGTAGTAGGACTGCAGGCCGAGGACGCTCTGGTCCAGAATGTGTTGCAGCCTTTCGTCCTGGGCAGCTCGTCGTGTCCCTGGCAGGGCAGCCAGTCGCCTGATCAAGAAATTATACTTGGCCAAGGCCTCGTCATTGCCTTGTCGTGAAAGGGAAACGGCCTCGGTGTGTAAGGCCTCCCAAGAACCTTTCAGTGCGGCTGCGCTGCCCGATTTGCTCGTGTCGGTCGTCATCGAGAGATTCTCGCTGTGCGGAGGTAAGAGAATTGGGGGGTATTCCGGTGCCGGCGGCATCTGGCGGCGAAGGGCAGCCGGCGCTCCTACCCGCCAATTTCCCGCTTTACGGTGTTCAGGAGAGTGTCGGCCCGCAAATCGGGCAGATTGTAGCAGACGCCGCCCATTTGGTCGGCCAAGGCCTGTGCGAGTCCGCGGTCAAAGGCCATGTGCTCCATGTTTATGACGATGGTGCGGACCTCTTCATTGTCAAAGAGGGAGGCCATCTTCATTGCCTCTTCCTGGGCGGGCATGCCGGTCATGCTTACGTTGCCGGCGCCGTCCGTAAGCAGCATCACCAGCGGACGGAGTTCCGGATCGCGGCGCTGGGCGTTTTCGACAACCTGCCAGGTTGCCAGCAGGCCGCTACTAAGAGGTGTCTTGCCGCCTACGGGAAGGTCCTGCAGGGCCCTTTCTGCCAGTTCGACACTATTGGTGGGCGGCAGGACGACTCGAGCCTTGTCGCGCTGAAAGACTACGAGCCCGACCTGGTCTCGACGTTGATAGGCTTCGACCAACAGGCTGAAGATCGCGCCCTTGGTGGCTTCCATTCGTTCGCTGGCTGCCATCGACCAGCTGGCGTCGACGACAAAGAGGATGAGATTCCCTGTGCGGCGGACGCGGATTTTGCGTTGCAGATCGGTCATGCGTAGCTGCAACGCAAGGTCACTCTCCCCGCTTGCGCGGCGTTCCTTCTGGTGGGGGGCGGCGTTGCGCAGGGTGGCGTCGAAGGCGACGTCGTCGTATCTTTCGTTGGCTGGGCGCGCTTTGATGTAGCGGCCGCGTTTCCGGTCGGTCCGGCTGTAAGAGCGTTTGCCGGACTTTTCGCGCGTCATTTTGTCGAGGGGCGTATCGAGCTTGCGCGCCTCGAAGACCTCTCCGACGTCAACCGGTTTGCGCGCGCCCTTTTCGTCTCCGGGTGATGAACTCTGTTGGGGAGCTGCGTCCGGCTGTGCCACGCCGCCTTCGCCGCTCTCCGGCGAGGAGTCTAGCTCCTCTGAGTCATCACCCTCGTCACTTTTTTTTCCGTTGTCGCCGCGTCGCCGTCAGCCTCTTCCATCGCTTCTTCGTTTTCTTCGGCTTCGGCGCGGGCCTGGCGCATGTTGGCCTCGAGTTGCTCCGGCTGGAGGGCGGTATCCTGGAAGGGCTGTTTCTTCATGCGATGAGGAAGCGCCAGTTCCGCCGACATGAGAATATCCCTGTCCGTAATCGCGTCGCGGCCTTCAAATGCGGCCTGGGCTCGGGCGGTATTGAGAATGACGAGATCGGCCCGGTGACCATCGACGTTGAAGCTGCTGGTGAGTGCTGCAATCGTGTAGAGGTCTGTGTCCGTATAGGTAACGCGGTTGTAGCCGCGCCGGGCTAGGATGATTCGTTCACCCAGGCCCTTTGCTTCGTCGGCGAAGTCTTCGGAAAAACGATCGGCGTCCTGCTCGAAACGGGTCCGGCGGCGTAAGATTTCCACGCGGGCCCGTGGTTCGTCGATTCCGACTACGTCTACGGCATGGGCAAAACGGTCCAGCAGTTGGGGGCGTAAGTCGCCTTCTTCAGGATTCATGGAGCCGACGAGTACAAAACGGGCAGGATGCTGTACGCTGATGCCCTCGCGTTCGACGACGTTGACACCCATTGCCGCGCTGTCCAGAAGCAGATCGACGACGTGGTCGTCGAGGAGGTTTACTTCGTCCACGTAGAGGATGCCGCGGTTAGCGGCGGCTAGAATGCCCGGCTCGAAATGACGCTCGCCCTGACGAATCGCTTTCTCAATGTCCAGCGTACCGACGACACGGTCTTCGGTCGCGCTGACGGGAAGATCGATGAATGGCGTGTTTCGCTGACCGACCTTCAACTCTCCGTTGAGGGCGCTTCCTTCGCAGACATGGCAGAGACCGAGGGGGTTGTCCCGATTACAGGCAAAGGGGCATCCATCTACCGCTTCGATTGCCGGCAACAGGGCTGCCAAGCCCCGGGCGGCTGTAGATTTGGCCGTGCCGCGTTCGCCCCTGATCAGCACACCGCCGATCAGCGGGTGGACAGCATTCAGGATGAGCGCTCTCTTCATGCGCTCTTGGCCGACAATCGCGGTAAATGGATAGATGACTTGCATCGTGGTCCGTTCCTTTCAAGGGTTCAGACTTAAGGCGGGATGACGCGTTGGTAGGATTCAGCGCGGCATCTGTCATACCCTCTGATTTGCCTTTGGCGTCGCGCGGCAGCCTCTGCATGCCTCCAACCGGTGGGCTGCACCTCCGCCGTGAGGTCTGGTCTGGTGGGGTGGAGGAAAGTCAGCTTTCAGTCAGGGCACTGGCAGGACAGCGCACGCCTCATCCGATTTATTATATAACGAGGACAATTGGCAGGACAAACCGAAGGCCCCCGAAACTTTACCTTCGAAGGTGCGTAGTAGACAATAAGCGTCCAAAGGTACTGACGAATGAATGAACAGGAACAAGAGTGGCTGGACCGCGCCAGGGCTGGTGAGCAGGAGGCATTTGGCCGGTTGGTAGAGACCTATCAGAGACCGGTCTTTGCTTTGACCTATCGCATGCTCGGCGATTCATCCGAAGCCGAAGACGCCGCCCAGGAAACATTCCTGCGGGCCTATTCGCGACTGGACCAGTATGATCCGGGACGCAAGTTCAGCACCTGGCTGTTTTCGATCGCCAATTATCATTGCATTGACAGGCTGCGAAAGCGACGAGTGCAGTTCGTCGGTTTGGACGAGTCGCCGGTCGTGTACAGCCTGGAAAGCGAATCCTCCCGGCCCGAGGCGGAAACCTTGGCTATCGAACAGGCCGAGGAGATGCAAGCCCTGGTCAATCAGCTGGAACCGGAGTACCGAACACCACTGGTATTGCGTTATTGGAATGATTGCAGTTACCAGGAGATCGCTGACGTAATGGACATTTCGGTGGCGGCAGTCAAGAGCCGGCTCTTCCGGGCGCGGAAGAAGCTCGCCGAGTTGTATGAGTCGGCCCAGCAGCCGCATCGAGCGGAGGGTCTCACCGCTCATGTAAGCCTGTCAGGTCAGACTGACGGGGGTCGAGTGGACGAATCGGACCAATCGACTGCCAGATTCGATGCGGCAGGACGGCAGGCGGAGCCTGAGGAAAGTTGGAAGGCTATGACCATTCCTTTGCACAGGGCCCTTACCAGTGGCGCCGGCCTGTAGGAGTTAAGGAGGCAATGATGTCGAATATGCTGACCAAAGCAGGTGAGTCCCCCAACAGAGCCGGGGATCACAGTGAATATCTGATGTTGATTTCGCTGGAGTTGGACGGCATGTTGGAGGCGGACGAGCAGGCGCGGCTTGACGGACACATGGAACAGTGCAGCGCGTGCCGGACCCAGTGGCAATTGTGGCAGACGCTTGATAACAGGTTGCGGGAGGCACCGATGCCGATGCCGGCGCCCGGTTTCTCCCATTCGGTGACACAACGATTGGTCCGCCAGGAACGGAGGCGCAACTTGCAGGTCGGCGTGATGTTGACCGTGTTCACCCTGCTGGTCTGGTCGCTTGGCCTTACCGGAGTGTGCGTTTTGACCGGCGCGGTTGTATATACCAATATGGAACGATTTGCAGAAACAGGCCTGTTTCTGAGTGAGGCAGTGGCCGTGGCCGGGGTAGTGGGACAGTCGCTTTGGGAGGTAATAGTCGAATTAACTGCGACACCGACAGCGTTAGGGGTTGCCTCCGCCTACATGGTCGTTGCCGTCGCGGCACTGGCGGTGTGGTGCATTGCAATTCAGCGCACCACTTTACCGTTCCGTTCTCGGGTCTAGGTGGAATGGGGGCCGGGCGCGTCGGGTGGGACAGACGACTGCAAAGTCTAAAGGCTACGAGCTGGAGGACCGACCTCAAGAACTCTCCTGGTTCTTCCGTGCAGCATAGGCTATGAAAAGGTAGTTGACTGAATACTGCTTGGGTTGTTGAGGCCAAGGGAAACCCCTGATGAAGGCGTTACGCAGGAAAGGATGCTGGGCAGTACTCGCTCTCTTTGTTGCGGCGGGAACACTTGTATTTCTGTTCAGTTCATCCAGACAAGAGAGGAGCGACTTCAGTGGCAGGCCGATACGAGGGAACGTAGTTTTCCTCGGCGGTGATGTTGAGATTTCGAGCGACGAGTATGTCCGTGGAAATCTGCTGGTCGTTGGCGACGACTTAACTTTGGAAGGCCAGATCGGCGGCAACCTTGTTGTGATAGGCGGGGACGCTGACCTGATGGGACACGCTCAGGTCGGCGGCAATGTCAGTGTAGTCGGCGGAGATGCTGAGGCAGAAGGCTCCTCGGTGATCGGCGGCAATGTTGCTGTTGTCGGCGGCGACGTTGAACTGGCCGGGCACTCACGCGTCGGCGGCAATGTCAGAGTTGTAGGCGGGCGGATAGAGCGAGGTCCCGACGCGCACGTGGCCGGCAACTCCAGCTGGCGCGTTTACACGAATAGCGTGGCGCACCCTAATCTCTATTCAGCAGCGCCGGCGCCACTCGCATTAACGGACCCACCGAGGCAACCCGATCCGCCGGTCTCGCTGGTCGTTGAAGCGGGAGGGCCAGAAGAGGAAGGTCAATCCCAGTCCCAGCGCCGCCAACGAGCAGTGGAGGAGCTGGCAGAAGCTGCAGCAGAAGTGGCCGAGGCGGCGGCTGAAGCAGCGGAGGATGAAGCGGAGGAGCTAGCTGAAGCGGCGGAGGAGGCAGCAGAAGCAGCGGAGGAGGCAGCAGAGGAGCTAGCTGAAGCGGCGGAGGAGGCAGCAGAGGCAGCGGAGGAAGCAGCAGAGGAGGCGGCGAAAGCAGCCCGCGAGCAGTCTGAGCTGCAACGCGAAGCTGCGCTGGAAGCAGCTGCCGCAGCGCGTGCCCAGGCGGCTGCCAATCGGACGCCCTGGTTCCTTGTATTTCTTGGGAAGCTGGTACGGGCCTTCTTGTGGACGTTGTTGATTACTGCTCTTGTCCTTCTGTTTGCCTGGTTGCTTCCCAAGCAAGTGAAAGCGATTTCTGAGACCGCAGAGAAAGAGACTGCACTTAGTTTTGCGGCTGGAGCAATCGGGATCATGGGGGCAGCTCTTCTGGCTGCCATCCTGACCATCACCATTTGTTTCGCTCTGCTTGCGTTACCCCTTCTGGCTCTGCTCGCGCTCGTTCTTCTGTGCGGCTGGACTGTAACTTGCTACTGGTTAGGCCGCCAGCTAGACGCGCTTGTTGCCGGTCCTGGCAGTTCCTCCTGGAATCCGCTGATATCAGTAGGGCTCAGCTCCCTGGTCGTCACCGGGGTGGCAGCCTTTGCCTGGGTTATCTTTCCTTGCCTGGGATTCATTATAGCCCTGCTAATTGGCTCGACCGGTACCGGCGCGGTAGTAGTACATGTGGCTCGCGGCTCCGGTCGCTTTCCTGGGGGCGTACTGGGAGGCAGCCAGGGCGTTCCCGGGCCTGACGGGGAGGGGGCAGGTCAGAGTGGTATCGACTCGTCTGACGCGACGGCGGTATCTTCCGAAGTGCTTGAGTCGGGTCCGACTGAAATACAGACGGGCGCTGGCGATCCTCTTTACCAGGATTCTTCCGGAAGCGGGGTGGCGTCAGGCGACACCGAATCCGAGAGGCATGAGCTCGCGGACTTCTCGCCTGTGGGATCAACAGGGGATTCATTGCCTGACGACTTGACTTGCATAGTGGGAATAGGTCCCACCTATGCTGAGCGGCTCCGAGACGCAGGGATTGCCAGCTTTGCCCAGATGGCCGCGCTGGAGGCGGAGGAGATTGCGATAGTTCTCGGATGCCCTCCGGCGCGTGTGGAGCGAGAGCGACTGCGGGAGCAAGCAATGGAACTGGCGGGCCTGTAGTAGCGTCGGTGGCGGGCCAGGACCTCAGGCGCGGCTCAGCTTCCGATAGGTGATGCGATGAGGCCGGGTGGACGCCGCCCCAAGCCGACGGCGCCTATCTTCTTCGTACTCGCTGTAGTTGCCAGGGTACCACAGCACGTTGCTTTCCCCTTCGAAGGCGAGAATGTGGGTGGCGATGCGGTCCAGGAACCAACGATCGTGGGAGATTACCAGCGCCGTGCCGGCGAAGGTCTCGAGTGCGTCTTCCAGCGCCCGCAACGTGTTGACATCGAGGTCGTTACTCGGCTCGTCCAAGAGAATTACGTTGGCCCCGCTTTTGAGCAGTTTAGCCAGATGGACACGGTTGCGCTCGCCCCCTGACAGTGAACCCACCTTCTTCTGCTGGTCCTGCCCGCTGAAGGTGAATCGGGCTACGTAGGCGCGGCTATTCACTTGGCGGTTTCCCAATAGCAGCTGCTCATTTCCATCGCTGATTTCCTCCCAGACGTTCTTTTTGGAGTCAAGAGTTTCACGGCTCTGGTCCACGTAAGCCATCGAAACGGTTCCGCCACGCTGCACGCTGCCGTTGTCAGGCGTTTCCTGACCGGTCAGAAGCCTAAACAGGGTAGTCTTGCCGGCGCCATTGGCGCCGATTATTCCGACGATTGCGCCAGGCGGGATGTCGAGCGTGAGATCCTCGAAGAGAAGGTTCTCGCCGAATCCTTTGGTCAGTGACTCGGTTCTGATCACTACGTCGCCCAGGCGGGGTCCGGGCGGAATGTAGATCTCCCTGTCCTCACGCGCCTCCTCGAATTCCTGGCTAAGAAGGTCGTTGTAGGCGTTGACGCGCGATTTGCGTTTGGTCTGCTGGGCTTTGGGTGACATATTCAGCCACTCCAGCTCTCTCTGGAGCGTTTTCTGGCGCGCGCCCTCCTGCTTTTCTTCCTGAGCAAGGCGCTGTTGCTTTTGTTGCAGCCAACCCGAGTAGTTGCCCCGCCAGGGAATGCCGTGCCCGCGATCCAGTTCGAGTATCCAACCTGCTACGTTGTCGAGAAAGTAGCGATCGTGCGTAACGGCGATGACCGTGCCGGCGTATTCCTGCAGGTGGCGCTCCAGCCAGGCAACGGATTGGGCGTCGAGGTGGTTGGTCGGTTCGTCCAGGAGAAGGATGTCGGGCTTCTTCAAGAGCAGCCTGGTCAGCGCGACACGCCGCAACTCGCCGCCGGAAAGAATGGACACGGACGTATCGCCGGGAGGGCACCTCAGCGCGTCCATCGCCAGTTCGAGGCGGCTGTCCAGGTCCCAGGCGTCCAGTGCATCCAGTCTGTCCTGCACGACGCCCTGCCTTTCGATAAGCTGGTCCATCTCTTCGGGAGTGAGATCCTCATTGAAGCGGGCATTGATGGCGTCGAACTCTGCAAGCGCGTCTACTGATTCCTGGGCGCCCTCCTCCACGATCTGACGCACTGTTTTGGACGGGTCGAGGACCGGCTCCTGTGGCAGAAAGCCGCGCGTATAGCCGTCTGCCAGAATCGTTTCGCCGTCGAATTGACTCTCCTGACCGGCCATAATTCGAAGTAGCGTGGACTTCCCGGCACCGTTCAGGCCCAGTACTCCGATCTTGGCGCCCAGGAAGAAGCCCAAGCTGATATCGCGAAGTACGCGCTGGTTGGGGCCATAGCTCTTGCCGACGCCTACCATGGAATAGATAATCTTTTCGCTCATTTTAATATTCTTTCCAATATCCTGTTTGTTCAGCAATCATTAGGCGGTTATCATTGGGCCTTGCATGCCGGCTTCGGTCAGTGCGGTTGGGATTGGGCAGTTCACACTCAATATAAAGCCCTAAATGGGAAGGCGCAACAACAATGACTGACATGACTTTCGTGCATCTTACCGACCTGCATATATTGCCTAATGAAGAGGACCTGCTCTATGGCAGGCGGACAACCGACAAGGTGCGCGGCGTCATGAATGTTATCCGAAACATGGACGTCAGGCCCGAATTCTTTATTCTTAGCGGAGATCTGGTCAACGATGGACAAGAGGCAGAATACAGAAGACTTAACACGGTTCTGGATGAACTGCGAGAGTTCGGCGCCCCACTTATTCTTGGTCTGGGGAATCACGATGGGCGAACTAACTTCCGCCGTATCGTCTTGGGAGAGGAGTCCTTGGACGAATCGCGGCGCTATTTCCACAGCAGGATGTTCGGCGGCTTGCGGGTAATCATGTTGGACAGCAAGGTGCCGGGCTTCGTGCACGGCGACCTAGACGAACCTCAACTGGCGTGGCTTGCAGAAGAGTTGGGCAAGCCGGCTCCGCTTGGCAACCTGATTGCCATCCATCACCCGCCGGTTTTCAGCATAGTCGAGCCGCTGAACGCACATTGCCTGAACAACCCAGAGGGCCTGGCGAAGGCAATTTCCGGCCAACATGTTCACGCAATTCTGAGCGGGCACATTCACTACCATCATATCACGTCATTTCAGAGCACTCTTTCGATCACGACCCCTGCTACGGCGTACATACTTGATCCGGGTTCACAGCGTGAGACTCGCCAGACCGACGGGTGGGGATTCTCTCTTGGTTCGCTGCGGGGCGGACAGCTCTATGTAAATCCGATTTCGGTGCATGGGAAGCCAATCGCGACCTGATATGCCTGAAACCCTGGCAACTTGTGGTCGAAGTCGCGTACATCAGGCTAGGGGGACTCGCTCCAGTAGTTGAGCGCCTGCAGCGTCGGGACCCCTTCCTTCAATAGCCATACGCTCGGGGACCCCGGGAAGGATCCCGCTAATTTCATGGCTGTAACAGGTCCGACTCGGACTTGCTCCTGAAGGCCCTGGGCGACTGTTACGATTGCAGCCCTGGTGTCAGAAGCCTTCAGGGCGGGGTTTACCAGATCCCCTATTCTGCCAGTTGGCCGCCCTTTGCGTTGTGTCCTTGGCGGTTGTATACTGCCACAGACTTTTCCAGAACATTTCCGTCGACTTCAGAGAGTTTGAGAGATATCGATCGATGTTGGCGAAGCACGTACGACCATTGCTTTCGTCTGGGGTGAGCGCTATTGTCCGCTGGCTGCATGGAATCGGCGTGACCCCGAACATGGTGTCTTTTGCCGGCTTTGCGTTGACAATCGGCGCGGCAGCCATGCTGGCGTCGGGAAGCCTGCGTATTGGAGGCGGCGTGTTGTGGGTGGCGGCGATGTTCGACATGGTCGACGGCGCCCTGGCACGCGTAAGCCAGTTGGAAAGCAAGTTCGGCGCTTTTTTGGACAGCACTCTGGACCGCTATTCCGAGAGCATCACGTTCCTAGGGTTGGCATATTACTACGCCAACGAGGGTAATGCGCAGACCCATCTCCTTCTAATCTTCCTGACTCTGGTGGGTTCATGGGCAGTCAGCTACACGCGGGCGAGGGCTGAAGGGCTGGACATCGAATGTAAGGTAGGAATCTTGCAGAGGCCCGAACGTCTCGTTTTGCTCATCGCCGGGCTGATTCTCGGTCTTGTGCTGCCGGTTTTGTGGGTGCTGGCTGTTATGACCAACATTACGGCGGTTCAGCGCATTTACGAAGTCTATTTGCGCAGTTCGCCGTCCCGGAGTAAGCAACATGCCGGCAATTAGGTGAGGCAATAACCAACTCCACAGTGCTCGCGTTCTGACGCATTCACTCTCCCTCTTCCTTGATGCCCTAGCAAGCATAGTCATTAGCAAAAATACTCAAATCATTATAGACTTTGAGAGCATGGCGGCGCGGGCCTGCCGTTGACCCGTGCTGTGGGAAATTTGGCTAAAACACCCGTTCTAGGCTATAATCCGACTTCTGTGTCTTCAACGGGCAACTGGGAAGAAATGTAAACGGGGAAGTATTGGTGTTCGAAAGTTTGTCCGACAAGCTGCAAGACGTTTTTGATAACCTGGCCACTCGCGGCAGGCTCTCTGAACGCGATGTCAATGCGGCACTGCGGGAAGTAAGACTGGCTCTCCTCGAGGCCGATGTCAACTACAAGGTTGTCAGGGCGTTTGTTGGCCGGATCAAGGAGCGGGCGATCGGCGGCGAGGTGATGGAAAGCCTCACGCCTGCACAGCAGGTCGTCAAGATCGTCAACGAAGAGCTGGTGAAGCTCCTTGGGGAACCGGCGCCGCTCGAATTGTCCGGGCCTCCGCCTAACGTCCTGATGCTCGTGGGGTTGCAGGGCGCGGGTAAGACGACGATGGCCGCCAAGCTTGCCCTGCGTCTTCGCAAGCAAGGGCAGCGCCCTCTATTAGTCGCGGCGGACATTTACCGCCCGGCAGCGATCGCGCAGTTGGAGACTCTGGGCCGCCAGATTGACATCCCGGTCTACAACGAGGGGACGGAGGTTGCGCCCAGCAGCATAGTAAAGAATGCGCTGCGTCTCGCGAGAGAGAAGGCCTACACTGTTCTGATCCTGGACACGGCGGGCCGGCTTCAGATTGACGAGGCGATGATGCAGGAGTTGGAGCAGATTCGCCTGGTGGCGCGGCCGGCGGATGTTCTGCTGGTGGTTGATGCGATGACTGGGCAGGAGGCTGTAACGGTTGCAGAAGGCTTCCATGAACGCGTGCCGATAACCGGGCTTGTGATGACAAAGATAGATGGGGACGCCAGGGGAGGCGCCGCGCTGAGCATTCGCGAGGTGACGGGAGTCCCCATAAAGTTTCTTGGCACGAGCGAAAAGATGGACGGGCTGGAACCTTTCCATTCGGACCGGCTGGCGGGACGAATCCTCGGCATGGGCGATGTCCTCACGCTAATCGAGAAGGCCTCAGACGGCATCAGCGAAGAGGATGCCCTGGCGATGGAGGAGAGGCTGGCCGGGGGGCAGTTTGATTTTGAAGATTTCCGTGATCAGCTTCAGAAGCTTCAGCGGCTTGGCTCCGTTCATGATATCTTGAAAATGGTTCCAGGCATGGGCCAGATGGCAAAAGAGATCGACGCCCAGGACATCAATTCCGACCTGAAGCAGATCGAAGCGATTATCAACAGCATGACGACGCAGGAACGACGCCTGCCCAATCTACTCAACGCAAGCCGCAGGCGGCGCATCGCGAGAGGCAGCGGTACGAAGGTTGAGGACGTCAATCAGTTCATCAAGCGTTTTCGAGACATGCAGAAGATGATGAAGCAGGCAGGCATGCTAGGGGACCAGGGCAGCAAGAAGAAACGACGGCGGCGGCGTCACCGCGAGCCGAATTCGGAAGGCATCCTCGCGTCGTTGCGTCAGGGCCGCCTTTCGTAAAGGCGCCTCCTGTATGGAAGTTTGGGGAAAACGAACGCCGGGCTTGAAACCGGCTGAATTCTAAGTTATTCGATTGGAAGACAATAGACAAGGAGTCGTAATCAGTGGTCCGCATTCGACTGCGCCGCATGGGCGCCAAGAAGAAGCCATTCTATCGCATTGTTGTGGCCGACCAGCGCAGCCCGCGCGACGGCCGTTTCATCGAAAACATCGGCACCTACGATCCGATGACCGATCCACCTACTATCGACATCAAGAGCGAACGCGCCGGGCACTGGCTGAGTGTCGGGGCCCAGCCGAGTGAGGCTGTGGCCAGGTTGTTGACAAAGACCGGCATTACCGATGAAGACGGGAATCTGAGAGAGATTGAAGCTGACTCTGCTGAGGCCGAGGCGCCGGCAGAGCCTGAAGCTGCCTGATAAAGCGAGAACCCGATGAAAGAACTGGTCGAATTCATGGCAAGAGCTCTCGTGGAATCTCCGGAAGACGTGCATGTTTCCGAACGCGTATACCGGGAACGGGTAGTTCTCCGCTTGCAGGTTGCGCCGGAGGATGCCGGCAGGGTGATCGGCAAGAACGGCAGAGTGGCCAACGCAATGCGGTCAGTCCTGAAAGTAGCGTCGATACGCCAGTCTCGTGATGTGATCCTGAAGATCATGTAGCCGCTCCAAAGGGTCATACTCTCCTCTACAGGCAGGCTCCTTGCAGCTGCCCGTTTCCCCGACCGCAGAATGGTCCGCCAGGTCCCTCGTACCCAACGGGACGGCGGACCTTGGGTCTTTCCTTGCAGGGCGCGGGCGGTCCCCAGGCGATGCAGTCTGCGCAGAAACTCCGGAGAATTGTGTCTGGCAGTCTGGCCATCCGTCTTTGAGAGGGAGTTTGCGGGCACCGATACCAGCTTGATGAAAACTCGATCTAAGTCAAATCGGCGGCGGGCAAGTAAGGGCGGCCGTTCACGCAGGAACCGCTTTCACCATCGATCAACCTCAGTGCCTGACGGACATCTGGCCGTTGGTCGAATCTTGGGCGCGCATGGGTTGCGGGGGGAGGTAAAGGTTGAGTCCCATACCGACTTTGACTCCCGCTTCGCGCCAGGTCAGGGGCTCCTAATCGGGGATGAGCTTCTCCTGGCGGAAATTGCGTCGTCGCGGCCGCACAAAGGGATTTTTCTGGTCCAGTTTGCTGAGGTAACCGACAGATTTGCGGCCGAGGAACTCTTCAATGAATGGCTATACATTCCGGAAGAGGCGGCGATGGAGTTGGACGCGGATTCCTTTTGGGTCCATGACATTGTGGGCTTGAGAGTGCAGACAGAGTCCGAGAGCCAGTTGGGCGAGGTGGCGGATGTCCTTTTTACCGGCGCCAACGAAGTATACATTGTCCGGCCGGAACCGGGAGTTAATCGCGACCGGGACCTCCTGATCCCCGCTCTCACAGAAGTCGTGCGCGCCGTGGACATTGAGGCCGGAACGTTGACGGTTCGCCTGCAGCCGGGGATGTTGGAAGATAGTGGAGAGTAACCGCGTTTTTGCCACTGCTGGCATTTGAACACCTTTCTGCAACTATGGACGAACGCGCTTTTTGGATAGCCTTTAACCACGTAGCAGGTATCGGTCCGGCGCGGCTGGCCGCCCTTTTGGAAACATGCGGAGACATCGCAGCGGCCTGGAAGGCGCCTATTCAGACACTGCAGGCGGCTGGACTCGACCGCCGCAGCATCGAAAACCTCTTGACAGCCCGGAAACAGTTGGACCCCGAAGCGGAGTTGGGCAAAGTTATCCGCCGCGGATACGGTGTTTTTTGCTGGGAAGATCGCGGCTATCCGACCAACCTTCGAAAAACTCCACAGCCCCCGCCTGTCTTGTACGTACGCGGTCGGTTCAAAGAGCAGGACGAACTGGCGGTGGCGATCGTGGGCACGCGTCAAGTTTCCCCGTATGGGCGGGAGGTGGCACGGGATCTGGGCAATGAGCTGGCCAGGCACGGCGTAACCGTAGTCAGCGGACTGGCACTGGGTGTCGACACCATTGCCCATCAGGCCGCAGTTGATGCCGGCGGCCGCACGATCGCGGTATTGGGGAGCGGCGTCGACCAGATCTACCCGGCGCGAAACCGAAGGCTTGCGCTGCAGGTCATCGAACAGGGGGCGCTGGTTAGCGAGTATCCGCTGGGTACAAAGCCCGAGGCCAGTAACTTTCCGCCCCGCAACCGGATAATCAGCGGTTTGAGTCTGGCGGTGATCGTTGTCGAAGCCGGCAAGCGAAGCGGTGCACTGATCACGGCCAAGTTTGCCGCTGAACAGGGTCGGGATGTCTTTGCCGTTCCCGGATCGATACTCAGTCCGGGCAGCGACGGTTGCAACCGGCTGATTCAGGACGGCGCGATACCTGTAACCTCGGTCAGTGATCTTTTGGAGAGTCTACAGCTAGCGAACGCCGTTGCGCAACAGGAGGCCCGCGTCACGGTACCGGCATCCCCTGAGGAAGAGTTGATTCTGCAACATATCTCGACAGAGCCACAGCACATGAACGATATTATGCGGGCAGCCCCCCTTGAGACTTCTGAGGTCAGTAGTTTACTGGCAATGATGGAGTTGAAGGGCCTGGTTCGTCAGGTTGGGCTGATGCAGTATGTGCTTGCCAATTGAACCTTTTTTGACATGTATGCCGTAATTCTGGCCGGTGGCGTTGGGACACGCCTGTGGCCCCGCAGCCGGCAAGGCGCCCCCAAACAGTTTGCCGACATCACCGGCAGCGGGCGCACCATGATACAGGCAACGGTCGCCAGGCTCGAGGGGCTGGTCAGCCCCGAAGACACCTATGTCATTACGGGCAGGCGATATGCCGGCCTGTGTTCGATGCAGTTGGACGAATTGCCGGAATCAAATGTCCTGGTGGAGCCGAGTGGGCGCAATACAGCGCCGGCTATTGCGCTCGCCTGTGCGCATCTGCAGCGTCGCGATCCGGAAGAGGTGGTTGCAGTACTTCCGGCCGATCATCTGATTAAGGACAGCGCCGGATTTCAGAGGGCGCTGCGGCAGGCGGAGCAGTGCGCCCGCGAAGGCTTTCTGGCTGTGTTAGGTATCGAGCCGACAAGCGCCCACACCGGCTATGGCTACATCCAGCGGGCTGACGAGCCTTTGCCTCTGGCAGGGGGCCTACCAACCTTTTCTGTAAGCCGCTTCCTGGAAAAGCCCGATCAGGCTACGGCAGAGCGGTTCTTGGCGGATGGCGGGTATTATTGGAACGGCGGAATTTTTGTGAGTCGAGTGGCGAGGCTACTGGCCGAGTATGAGAGGCAGATGCCTGACTTGCATAGTGGGTTGAATCGCATCGCGGCTGCTCTGGGCAAGAATGAACAGGAAAGCGTGCTGGCTGAAGTTTGGCCGACCATGCCCGATATATCGATAGACTATGGGCTCATGGAGGGCGCGAAGAAGGTGGCGGTGGTGCCTATGCAGGTTGGTTGGAATGACCTGGGGAGTTGGGATGCACTGGAATCGGTGGTTGACCAGGATGCGGCGGGGAATTACCCTGTAGAAGGGGAGATTCTGCCGATGAACAGCAAGGGCAACATTATCGCCGCCGACAAGCGCCTGGTTGCTCTGATCGATGTCGACGACTTAATCGTGATTGACGCGGGCGACGCATTGTTGATCGGAAAGAAGGAAAGCATTCAGCAGGTGAAGCAGGTCGTCGCCGAGTTGCAGGCCGCTGACCGCAACGAGCTTCTTTAGTGGATAGTCTGTCGCGGCGAAGGTTACAGGCAGGAAAATGATCGACCGTCACAGGTCACTCATTCACACGTTGATGGCCGGATTGGTCGGGCTGACGCTCGGTCTGTTTATCGGCTGGTGGGTGTGGCCTGTGCAGTGGATCGATTCGCCGGGGACGGCGCCGGCTACATCGGCGCCGGCTCAAACAGGAGAAGGTCCAGCGGTAGGCAACGAAGGGTCCGGCTCGAACTATTCGGCCGTTTTGGACTGGGTAAGCCAGGGGTTGCTGTATGTAGCGGCGGCGCTCCTGCTGGTTGGCGGCGTCGTGATTGGCTACCAACTTTTGCGCCAATCTCAAGGCAAGGATCCTCCAGAACCACCATTTCCACTTCCCTTCAACAGAAGCCGCTCCAATCAGGCTACTGCCCCACGCGAGGCACGCGCCAATTCTCCCCCTCTTGCAGGTAGACCGGCCAGGTTACGCCAACCCGAACTAAACTGGCTGCGCAGAAAGAGCGAATCCGAAAGACCGGCGGCATCCGAAGAGCCTGTCTTCAGAGAACAGTCCATCGCGGTGCCGCGTCCCGATGAAGGATCCCAGCATTTCCCGAGTGAGGAAAGCGAGCCCTCCGAACGGGGCGTTGAAAGCACTGAAGTAGATTGGCCTTCGACCCAACAGGGTGAAGTTTCTACAAGTGAGGTAATGACCGGCCACGTGGCGGATGCTTCAATTGCCCCGCCAGAGCAAGTAGTCGCGGGGGAACGCGGCCCTGATAGCACGGATTCGTTGGACGGTTCTGAGACTGCGATTGAGGGCATGCAAGGAGGCGAAGACGTACCAGATAGTGAACGGTTCGATGAAGGGATCGATGGAGACTCGTTTCCATTGGAATCGTCTGCAGACCAAGAAAGTGAAGAGTTTGGGGGCATGCTCCCAGCCGGCGCGGCACCGGCAGTTTCTGAGAGCGAAGAGTACGACATGAGCCAGGACAGCGAAGACCAAGAGCTCTGGAAGGACGATTGGCAGACATTACCGTCCGGTTCATTCCCGTCTGAGGCACCTCCTTCCGAGGTCCTGGATGAAGCGGAAGAGGCGTCGGTTGCCGGCACGGGATGGCAAGTGCCTTCTGAGAGTTTTGCCGGCCCCGGCGGACCTTTTGAGCGGGACGAAGAGGGGGCAGAGTCCTCCCTGATCGCGGGGCCGGAAAGTGAAAGTGTCGAGACTGGACTTACTCAAGCAGATACGGCGCCGATTGATCGTGAATCCAGACAGCTTGTGGGACAGTTTGAGGCGAATTACGCCTTCGGCATCCAGACCTATGACGAGAGCTTTACAGTCAACGCGGCGGACGGTGAATTGCTAGGCGCTTGTGGGATGGGAATCAACGAGTCGGTGGACCGCGCTGCCGCAGATTCGGACCAGGTCCGATTGCTTGACATCTGGCTCTATGACAGGTCGGCGGTACGCAGCGTCAGCCAGCCGCTTATCTCGCCCGGGTTCGACGAATCGGGCCTGGATGACTTCGCGGAGGGCGACGGCTCGGATTCGTCCCACCCATTGGAGGTTGGTCCCGGCCTGACTTGCACATTGAGGTCCGACCGCATCATATTGGACTGCACTGTTAAGAGTGCTTCGTTTCTGGACGGCGAGCAGGCGCCGATGCCGTTCCGTTCGGTCAGCGTAAGCTTTGCTGTTTACGTTCAGTCCTGATGGGAATCAAGGGCGCCGAGCGGCGTGCAGGTCAGACCCCTTCTTCGGGGTCAAACAGACGGCGGTGTTCGGCGATGGCGTAGCGGTCGGTCATGCCTGCGATGTAATCGCAGACGACGCGGTGGAGGTTTTTGCCAGAGCCAGAAAGGTTTGCCTGGGTCTCAGGAGGCAGTTGCGCAGGCTCATCGACAAATGCCGAGAAGAGGGCGCGAATCGTCCTATCAGCCTTGGCCGCCATACGAGCTACGCGGTAGTGCCGGTAGAATCGATCGAAGAGAAACCGTTTCAACTCCCGATTTTCCTTGCCAATTCTATCCGAATAGGTTGCCACATTTTTTCCCAGCGCCCGCAGATCTTCGAGGCTCTGCACGCTGGCGCTGCGCAGGTTTGCCACCGTTGCCTGGATGGCGTCGCTGACCTCGATTCCCACCAGCCGCCGGATGAAGCGGTAACGCTCCAGCGGTTGGGTAAGGTCGATGGAAGTGGAGCTTTCGCCAAGTGAATCCAAGACTCGCCGGCTGACGGCCAGTTCCAAGAACGCTCCGGGGTGCAGGATGCCGGCCCGCAAGCCGTCGTCAGAATCACTTGTGTTGTAGGCGATCTCGTCTGCCAAGTTACTTATCTGACACTCCAGAGTACCCATTTCGTCGGGATTGTAGTTTCTGGCGTCGACGATGTCATAGTCGGTGTCGTGTTTGACCACGCCTTCACGAACCTCGTAGGTCAGGTTGAGGCCGGGATGATCGGGGTACCGTCGCTCCAAAAGGGTGACTATGCGATAGGTCTGCTTCTGGTGATCGTAGCCGCCGTGCCCTTGCATCAGTTCATTCAGGGTTGATTCCCCGGTATGGCCGAACGGAGGGTGTCCCAGGTCGTGGGCGAGGCAGATAGCTTCGGTGAGATCTTCGTTGCAGGACAGGGCTCGGGCAAGGGTGCGGCCAATCTGGGCCACTTCGATAGTGTGGGTCAGGCGGTTACGGTAGTGATCGCCTTCGTTGTAAACGAAAACCTGGGTCTTGTATTGTAGCCGGCGGAATGCAGTGGTGTGAATGATTCGATCGCGGTCGCGCTGGTAAGCCGTTCGATAGGGGTGCTCGCTGGCCGCGTGGACCCTTCCGCGGCTGCGACAACTGGGCATGGCGTAAGCGGCCATGTTCCTTTCTTCTCTCTGCTCCAGCTCTTCCCTGGTCACAATCATTTTCGCCTCAAGGGCTCGGGATAGAGCCAGCCGTTAGGTCTCCAGAGCGGCTCCGTAGAGCAAGTTCCCTGCATAGAAATCAGTATACAGTTAGGCGCGCTGATCCTGCTAACAGACCATTTTCGCACACCTGCTCCGGCGCCATACTTCTGTGGGCGTGCTGAGGCCGGGACGCGACAGGGAGTAGATGTTCTTTCTATCGTTCCCGCCCGTGCTATAATTGCGACGTGACCCGCCCGCAGGGCCAATCCCAGGAGACCTAAACGTGCTCAGGCGCTTGTTCGGCCGCCAGGAAGAGAAGACGGCCGACGACGTACGAATTGAAGAAAGCTTGAAGAAGACCAGATCGGGCATCTTCAGTCAGATCGGATCGATTTTTCAGGAGAACGAGATCGGCGATGACCTGTGGGAGGAGTTGGAGGAGGCGCTGATCGTTGCCGATGTCGGCATGGACACTACGCTGGACCTCGTCGAAGCCACGCGTGAACGTGTTCAGCAGGAGGGCGTGAGGCGCAGCGAGGATGCCTATCTGATCCTGAAGCAGGAGATGGTGAAGCTGTTGCAGGCCGACGAACCGCTACAGATAGAGGAGCCGCGCATTCTGACCGTAGTGCTGGTCGTGGGCGTAAACGGGTCTGGCAAGACAACGACGATTGGCAAATTGGCCCTGAGGTACAAAGAGAAAGGCAAGAGGGTGGTCCTTGCCGCGGGCGACACGTTTCGGGCGGCGGCTATCGATCAGCTGCAGATTTGGGGAGAGCGGGCGGGCGTCAATGTAATAGCGCAGGCCCCCGGATCGGATCCGGCGGCGGTGTTGTTCGATGCTATTCGGGCGAGCCAGGAGAGCCGAAATGCGGACCTGCTCATCACCGATACGGCGGGCAGGTTGCAGAATAAATTCAACCTGATGCAGGAATTGGAGAAGATGCGGCGCGTTGCTGCAAAGCAGGTTCACCGAGCGCCGCACGAGACCTTGCTGGTTTTGGACGCCTCCACGGGACAGAACGCCATTTTGCAGGCCAAAGGCTTCAAGGAGGCGTCAGGGGTAACCGGAATTATATTGACCAAGTTGGACAGCACTGCCAAAGGCGGCGCGGTTCTCAATATCAAGAAACAGCTTGGGATTCCGGTGCGATTTGTAGGCACAGGGGAAAAGCTGGAAGACATGGCAGAGTTTGAACCGGTTACTTTTGTAGAAGGCCTTTTGGGAGAGTAGTGGGACAGGTGCCTCGATGGTGGCGGACTACGAGAGTCCTAAAGCCTGGGGCCAGTGGAGGCTTCAGGAAGCCATCTAATATCATCAAAGGAGATAGGGACGCATGGGCGAATTAACTGACCGTCTTCATCTGCTGGCAGAGCGGGTCGACTCAATACGGGGGCGGCTTTGACCTGCCAGACAAAGTCGAACAGGCAAAGGCATTGGAAGAGGAGTCCATAGCGCCCGATTTTTGGGAGGACCAGAGGGCTGCGCAACAGAAGATGCAGGCATTGAACGCTCTGCAGGAGCAGATTGGCGTTTGGGACAAGCTAAAGCAGCGAACTCAGGACGCGCTGGACTTGGCAGAGATCGCTGAGGATGACGTGGATTTGCTGGCGGAGCTGGACAGTGAGGCCAGCTCCCTGGACAAGGAGTTGGAGAAACGCGAATTCACGCTGGCTCTCAATGGCAAATATGACTCAGGCGGAGCAATTATCAGCATTCATGCGGGTGCCGGCGGTACCGAGGCGCAAGATTGGGCTCAGATGCTGCAGCGCATGTACTTGCGCTGGGCGGAAAAGAAGGGTTACGCGACCGAAATCACCGACATGACCCAAGGTGAAGAGGCGGGCATCAAGAGCGTAACGATCACTGTGGATGGGTCCTACGCCTACGGTTACCTACAGGCGGAGCGGGGCACACACCGACTTGTGCGACTCAGCCCTTTTGATGCGGGAAACAGGCGTCATACCTCTTTCGCCAAGCTTGAGGTCATGCCGATCATTGACGAAGACATTGAAATAGAGATCGCGCAGAGTGATATACGGATGGACGTTTTTCTGTCTAGCGGTGCAGGGGGCCAGAGCGTGCAGAAGAACGCGACGGCCGTCCGCCTCCATCATCTGCCGACGGGCATCGTCGTATCATGTCAGAATGAGCGAAGCCAGACGCAGAACCGGGAGATTGCACTAAGGATTTTGCGGGGAAAGCTTTACGCTATTGAGCAGGAGAAGATCGCGGCTGAAAAGGCCCTCCTTAAGGGAGAGAATGTTCAGGCCGACTTCGGCAGTCAGATCCGCTCCTATGTCCTGCACCCGTACCAGATGGTGAAGGACCTGCGAACAAACGTGGAGACCGCCTCACCGCAGACGGTCCTGGACGGTGATCTGGACCAATTTATCGAGGCCTGGCTGAAGGGACAGGTGGGAAGTTAAGCAGTTGCCCCAAGGGAGGTATCAATGATTCAACTCGCGCCGGTGCGGCAAACGGTTTCCGAAGAGCAGGTAGAGAATGTGTCTGCCGCCGTATGGAACGGTCTTAACGCGGTTGCTTTGTCTGAACGGGTCCGGCCGGGAATGCGGGTGGCCGTGGCAGTAGGCAGTCGGGGTATCTCCCGTTACAGGGAAGTAGTGCAGGCGGTCGTCGAATCGTTGCAGGCCCTGGGTGCTGAGCCGTTTCTCGTTCCTGCGATGGGTAGCCACGGCGGGGGTACGGCCGAGGGTCAGCATGCGGTCCTCGTTGGGTACGGAATGGCAGACCTGGGCGTTCCCATTCACAGCAGCCTGGAGGTGAAACAGGTCGGCGAAGCGGGTGGCATGCCGATCTATTGGGATCGTCACGCGGCCGAGGCCGACGCGGTCGTCCCCGTCAACCGAGTCAAAGCGCACACTGCATTTCGCGCTGACCACGAAAGCGGACTGTGCAAGATTATGACGATCGGTTTGGGCAAGAAAAAGGGGGCGGCGACGCTCCATGCCCATGACGCCGCCATTGCGATCCCGCGGGCTGCGCAGGTCATCCTGGACAAGATGCCGGTCGTAGCCGGCGTCGCCATCGTCGAGAACGGCCGTCACGAGCCAGCGGAAATAGCGGTCCTGGCGGGTGAAAGGATTTTCGATGAAGAGCCAGGGCTTTTGCGGAAGGCGAAGGCGCTTCAGCCGTCGATTCCCTTTGACGACCTTGACATGCTGATCGTGCAGGAGATGGGCAAGAACATCAGCGGTACCGGCATGGATACCAACATCATCGGGATGTGGCGTCGGAACGGCGGGCCGAGGGAGCCTGATTTTCGTGTCCTGGCGGTCCTGGATCTGACTGATGGCAGCCATGGTAACGCTTCAGGTGTCGGCCTTGCCGATCTTATCCCGGAGAGACTGCGGGCCAAGATCGACTGGCACGCTACCTATACGAACTGCTTGACCGCGGGCAATTTCGCGGCCGCGAAGCAACCCGTCACCCTGGGTTCGGACCGGGAGGTTATGGAGACGGGGTTGATGGGCAAAGATGCCGAATCGGCGCGGGTCGTCTGGGTTCAGAACACGCTCGAACTAAACACTTTGTGGCTTTCGCCGGTCTTGTTGGGAGAGGTCGGCGACATTGCGTCCCTGACCGAAGTTGGCACGGCGCAGAGCATTGAGTTCACCGAAGATGGCGCACTGCTGCCTCCGGTTGCTGAGACAATAGCCTCTTGAACTCGCAAAGGAAAACAGATGGGCACGACCGCCGCCGCGCTGACATTTGACCTCTTCGGCACAATCCTTGATCTGGGTGGAAGCCTGAGGCCCGCTATCGGTGAACTCCTCGAAAGGGAGGCGCCTGGCAGGTCGGCGGACACGTTCTGGGATCAGTGGCGGACGCGTCAGAGGCTGGAGCAGTACCAGGACACGATCATGATGGTGGGACATGCCGGTTATCTTGAAACGGTACGGCGAGCGCTGCACTATGTGTTTCGATGGAACGAAATGGAGCCGACTGAGCAGAGAGTTCAGGCGCTGATGTCGGCGTGGCAGGGTCTTTCGCCCTTCCCCGAGGTAGTACCTGCGCTGGAGCGGCTTCACGAACGTTACCAGCTGGTGGTTCTTTCAAATGGGGACCCCCATTATCTCAGTCATTTGGTAGAGAATCGGGTGCAGTTCCCGTTCGACGATGTCATTTCGGCAACGGGCAATGGCGCATTCAAACCCCATCCCGGGGTCTATCGAAGGGCGGCCCATTTGCTCGACCTGGAGGTCCACCAGTGTCTGATGGTCTCGGCAAATGCCTTTGATTGCGTGGGCGCGCGGGCCTGCGGTTTCCAGGCGGTGTACGTGGACCGTTACAAGATGCCGGTTGAAGACTCGCCGTTCCAGCCTGCGCAGACTGTGGCCGACTTCACTAAGTTGGCGGATGCATTGCTTTGAGTTCGGCCACCCACAGGTTGCCCGGTTAGCGGCCATTGGGGGGTCACCTTTGTAGGGACTTCTGGCTGACGATTCGCTGGGAAATTGTACAGGGGTTACCAGATGTGCTAGGATTTCACGTGCCGGGCATGCCCGGCGCGAGCACTTTTTGGAGAGGTCGCATAGTCTGGCCGAGTGCGCGCGTCTCGAAAACGCGTAGGGTTTACGCCCTCGAGGGTTCAAATCCCTCCCTCTCCGCCTCGGTTCCCGGGCATCATGTGTCCGGGAATTTTCATTAATTGGGCAGGAGAGATCGTCGGGATTTCTCGCTGCATTCCAGTTTGAAGTACATTGCAAAGGGAGAAGATAGGAGATCACTGCATGGGGTGGGGTGGGACAGCTCTGCTGCAACTGAGCGGCGGTTTGTCCGGCCGTCCTAACGGGCTAACCTACGCATCCGGCAGGCTGATTCGCAGTGCTGTCGCGGTTTTTGGGCTAGCGGCACTGGCCTGGCTGCTGGCCGAACTGCCGTTGCTCTGGTCGGTTGCCGCGGTCGCGGCCGGCGGCGCGAGCTTGCTGATATTGCGTTTCCCGCGTCTGGTCTGGCCCGGGCTTGCCGTTGCGCTCCCCTTTGCCAGCGCCCTCAAACGGGGTCCACTCAGCCTGGCGGATGTCATGCTGGGGGCTGCAGTGTTGCTGTGGTTTTTCGAGGGCGTGCGAAAGGGCCGACTTCGCCTCAATTCCGGCTTACTGCCGGCTCTGTTTGTCGTCTATTTGCTGGCGCTCCTGCTTTCATTTCCAAACGCAATCGACGTTCAGGAGGCAGCTGAGGGCGTTATCAAGTGGCTGCAGATGCTGGTAGCCGTTCTCTTGATTCAGGAGGCGCTGTCGACGCGTCGGGTGCGATGGCTGGTCTGGGGTCTCTTGGCGGGCGGCGCTTTGCAGGGCACGCTGGGCATATTCCAGTTCGTGTTCCGAATCGGTCCACCGAATTTCCTCTTGCTGGACCGCTTTATGCGAGCGGCGGGAACATTCGGTCAGCCCAATCCTTTTGCTGGGTATTTGGGTTTGACTTTACCTGTAGCGGTATCCCTGTTCCTTCTTAGTCTTACCTCGATCGGACGGCGTACAAGCCCGGGGGTGCGCCAGGCAGTTGCCGGCACTGTTCTGTATGGCGGGTTAGCTGCAGTCATCGGCATTGGACTTGTGGCTAGCTGGAGTCGAGGCGGCTGGCTCGGCGCAGCGGCAGGCGTTGCCGTTGTTGTCTTGATCCAGGGCGGGCCGATTGTCAAGGGGACAGCACTTGCTGGTGCGGGCGCGGTCATGCTTCTCGGACCGCTGTCGTATCGGTACATTCCCAGCTCGTTGACCGACCGGCTTGCCGATCTGCCGGCCTATCTGGGGACAGGAATGTGGGAGGTAGTTCAGCAACAGGTGACCGACAGCAATTTCTCGGTCATTGAACGTCTGGCCCACTGGATTGCCGCCATACGCATGTGGGAGATGTCGCCATGGCTTGGTGTGGGGCCGGGTAATTACGCCGCCGTCTACCCACAAGTACGACTAGATCGCTGGGAAGACCCGTTAGGGCATGCCCACAATACATACTTGAACGTGTTGGCCGAGAACGGCCTGATTGGGTTAATCGTCTATTTGGCACTGTGGGCTGGCGTAGTTATTTGGCTTATCCGTAAGCGCCAGCGAATCCTGTGGAGAAGCTGGAAGAAAGACGAGGGCCGGCGTAGTTCACAGTCGTTGGGCGGAGGTGCGGCGCCTTCAATGGCGTGGAATGCAGCCGTTCTGACGGGGGTTCTAGGTGTGGTCGTCCATCTTTCAGTGCATCATCTGTTCGACAACCTATTTGTTCAGGGCATGTACTTGCATATCGCGCTCTGGCTTGGGGCCGCAGTGGCGCTGGTTGACGATCAAGCGACTGTCATCGCCGACACCTGATGCACCAAGCCACCTTAACTTCAGTGGACGCAGCGCAAAGAGTGGATAGCTATTGTCGAAACAAGGAGAATTGACAGAGGCCAGAACCGGCTGCCACGTAACAGTGATGAAATGGAGCTCCAATTTGAATCGGGTCAATCCCGTGACCATGGGTTTGAGCAGACGTAAAGAGACGCTGAGATTTATCAAATTCGCAGTTGTCGGGGCGCTTGGCGCGCTGACCGATTTTTCGATTCTGATCCTTCTGGTCGAAGTTGGGGGCGTCGTGCCGGTCATCGCGAGCGGCTTCGGTTTCAGCGCGGCCGTGCTCCAGAACTTTCTGCTGAATCGGTGGTGGACCTTTCCCGAGAGCAGGGTACAAAGTAAGCGAAGCCAGATTCTGAAGTTTGTCCTCGTAAGCCTCGTCGGATTAGGGATAAACCTGATAATATTCGAGTTCATTGATCAGTCCCTACGTGACTTCTGGATAAACTTCCTTTCCAGTTCGGCATTGGGATTCCGGGCGAGTTATATCTTTGCCAAGCTCTTCTCAATTGGGGTTGTCCTCTTCTGGAACTTCGCTGCCAACCGTCTGTGGACGTTCAGAGAGCTGTGAAGCTTGTCATCGACTACACGCCGGCGGTGCGCCAGACGGCCGGCATCGGCCGCATCATTCGCGGGCAGATCGATGGACTTGTGCAGAAAAATCCCGGCTACGACATTTCGCTCTTTGTTGCCGGGACAGTTACACCAGAACAGCGCACTGCCGCCCCTCTTCATCTGCATACATTTCCGACAATTTCGGAGCGTAACCTGACGCGAATCTGGCACCGCCTAAACATACCGGTACCGCGTGTTGAATGGCTGACCGGTGGCGATGTCGATCTTTTTCACGCTACTGACTTCGTCATGGCGCCTGTGAGCGCAGGCAGGAAGCTGTTGACTGTTCACGATCTGGCCTTCAAGCGCTATCCGCAGGCGGCCATGCCCTCGCTGCATCACTATCTCAATGTCGTGGTTCCCCGCAGCATCAACCGCGCCGACCATCTGATCGCCGATAGTCGAAACACTGCCATGGACCTGGAATCTAACTGGCCACATCTTGGGGGCAGGATCAGCGTAGTCCAGGGGGCAGTCGACCTGAGTGTATTTCGCAGCGTGTCAGATGGGGAAACGTTACATGCTGCGCGCCAGAAGTACGCCTTAGGGGACAGGCCGTACATCTTTGCACTCAGTACTCTTGAGCCCCGGAAAAACTATCCCAGACTAATCCGCGCGTTTGACGCCGCGCGCCGGGATTCAGGTCTGCCTCACAGACTGGTTATCGGCGGGAAAAAAGGCTGGCTCTATGACGACATTTTCGCAACCGTGAGGGAGTTGGGCTTGGAGCATGAAGTGCACTTTCCCGGATTCGTGGACGATGCCGATCTGCCTGCCCTTTATTCCGGAGCAGAGTTCTTTGCCTATCCGTCGCTATACGAAGGTTTTGGGCTTCCGATACTGGAGGCGATGGCTTGCGGGACTCCGGTGCTCACGTCGGACAACTCCTGTCTGCCGGAGGCCGGCGGAGGGGGCGCTCTTTACATTGAGGCCGAGTCTGTGGAGAGCATCGCGGACGGGATTACTCGTCTGGCTACTCAACCCGAATTGCGCACGGGGCTGGCAGCCGCTGGCGAGGTACATGCTCGCTCATTTACCTGGAGTCGGAGTCTGGACCAACTTCTAGAAGCCTATGAACGGGCGCTGGCCTGAGGGTATGGTACAATTCACTACATTCAGCCGCCAGGTGGCCACAGATGGATGCCAGAAGCAAGACAGTCGCCGACTCGACGACGCGAATCAGCCAAATAATGAATCCTGAGCACGCCAACGTACTCGGCAATGTGCATGGCGGCGTGCTCCTGAAGTTGTGTGACGAATGCGGGGGAATCACGGCTGCGCGCCACGCCAGGCGAGTGGCGGTGACGGTGGCGGTTGACAGCATGGCCTTTCACGAGCCGGTGCAGGTCGGCCAACTGCTGAGGCTGCGGGGGAGAATCACCTACGTGGGCCGCAGTTCGATGGAAGTCGAGGTCATCGTCCAAGCGGAGGATCTGCTGACCGGCGAGATTTCACATACCAACAGCGCCTACTACATTTTTGTTGCCTTAGACGAAAAAGGCCTGCCGACCGAGGTGCCTCGGCTCGAACTGACGAACGAAGCGGAACGACGGCGTTTCGAGGAGGGCGAAGAGCGGCAACGCCAGAGGCTGCAACGGGCCGGGAAGAAACTGAAGTGAGCGGGGCGAAGCCCGACTCAATCCGCGGATGCCACATTTTCGATGGTTAGTCATCCAATCCCTGAAGCCGTTAGACAGATGGCTGCTGCCTGCAGGAGCGTTGTTGGCGTTGGTTGGCTACTTCCGGCCGTGGATCGCTCACAAGGCGGCAGGGCTGGTGGTCCTGGGACTGGATTTGGGTGAGTTGGTGAAGTTCCTGCACCCGGTGCAACAGGGCGAGATCCGACTCTGGCGCGAAGGGTTTTATCTGCCGCTGGTGGCGGTGAGTATCAGCCTGAGTCTGAACGCTTTTCGCCGGGATTCGAGTGCTTGGGATAGCGCGGGGAGAGAGAGCAGAGGGAAAGAGGTCGAAGGCGGCAACGCACTCTACGCATGGCCTGTTCGCGTCGCGTTCCTGCTGGTCGCCGTCGTAGCAGCCCTCAATATGCTGCCCCCGGCGTGGTCGCCTCAGCAGTTACTTGCCCCTGAATTCCGCCTGCAGGTGGCTGCGATGCTCATTTGCCTGGCACTGGCGGCTGTGAGTCCCTTAGTCTCGCTTCTCCAGTCACCTCGATCACTGCTCGAAGCTCTGGGCGACACCGAGGGGGTCACCGCTCGAAGCGGGAAGCTGTGGCGGGCCGCCTGGTCGATTGCTTTAGTGCGAGGGATGGTCCCAGTTGTTCTGGGTGGCGCCGCGGTCTACTACCCCGTGTTCCAGTTTCGCCAAGTCCTTCCTACGCTGGCCGACCTGTATGGGGGGACGCCTGAAATTGGCTGGGGCCCTGCTATTATGGTCGTTGGGCTGGCAGGGCTCCTTTGCCATAGCCTTAGCGACATTTCCTACCTGTTAAGAGAATGACTACAGAGCATCGAAAAAATATCCGCGCATTTGAGCTTCCCTTCCGGGCCGTCTGGGTCCGCCGCAAGGACATGATTGACTTGCGGATTGCGAGAAGAGCCCCAGAAACGGATAGCTGGACGAGCGCGGATCTCGTTGCCCATATCAGCGCTTACCGGCTGATCGGTGTGAGCATTCAAGACCACAAGAGGCTTGGGCTTGGCCGTTGGCTACGGGCGAATGGGGACGAGGTCCCTTTCAGGGTCGACGAACCGTTGCCTCCGGGAACCGTGCGTTACGACGAGGCCGGGCAAATCGCATATTTTTCAATTTGGCCACAGCTTTCCGACAGTGCCGATGCTCATCACTACGAGCGCAAGGGAAAAGTGCTCCTGACGGGCAACGGCGAAATCGCCCGCATACGTTTTCCAGTTCTCAACAGTCGCGGTCGCGCCGGCGTTCTTGGCGCGGCGGCGGCTCTCCTGGCGACGAGGTGAAGGGGGACTACAGTTTACAGTTGCCGGGTACGGCGATGACTCGCGGGAATGAATGCGAAGGTCGCTGGCATCACGCGTTCCAATTGTCGACGACGGTGGGGCGAACGGGGGGGGGGGGCGTTGCGGGGGGAATCCCCCCGCACAAGGGAGGGCCGAAGGCCCGACCGCCCATAGAGGTATGGAACCAGCAAAAGAGAGCGCGGGTCTGGACATTTCCGGCCGCCTCGCTTGTGGTCACGGGCTGGCAATTGGGCAGGTCGTGACAGTTCGTATTTCAGCTTAGCACGGAGTGCATTTCATGTCGGAACCGATTCGATTTGGCGTCATCGGCGGCAGCGGGGTTTACCAGATGGAGACTCTGGCTGATGTCGAGGAGATAGAACTAGACACGCCCTTTGGCGAGCCGTCGGACGCCTACATTGTGGGTACACTGCATGGGCAGCGGGTTGCGTTTCTTGCGAGACACGGTCGGGGGCACCGTATCAGCCCCACGCGGTTGAACCAGCGCGCCAACATTTACGGCTTCAAGATGTTGGGCGTCGAGTACCTGATCGCGGTCAGCGCCTGCGGGAGCTTGCAGGAGAGGTTCGGGCCCGGTGATATAGTCATCCCGGACCAGATCTATGATCGAACCAGGCTGAGGGCGCTCAGTTTCTTCGATGACCCTGAGGTGGGAACGGATGGCTTGGTCGTGCATGTGAGCGTTGCCGCACCGTTCTGCGATTTTCTGAGTGACATTTGCTACCGGGCGGTGGAGCAGGCTGGGGCGACAGCTCACAGAGGCGGCAGTTTTGTCACCATTGAGGGGCCGCGTTTCAGTACGCGCGCTGAGAGCTTGGCATTCCGTCAGATCGGCATGGACATTATCGGCATGACGACGACGCCGGAAGCGTTTCTCGCCCGGGAGGCCGAGATGAGCTACGCCTGCATGGCCCACGTGACCGACTATGATGTCTGGCACGAGACGGAAGAGGCGGTGACTGTCGAAGCCGTGATCAGGGTGCTGACGCACAATGCGGCGGTTGCGGTCGAAGCCGTCGCCAACGCAATCGAGCTGCTGGGCGGGAGTGGACCTTCTCCCTATGCCAACGCTTTGCAGGATGCGTTGATTACCTCCAAGAGCGCGGTACCCTCGGAAGTCGTCGACCGCCTGGAATTAATTGTCGGCAAATACTTCGTTCGATAGGGAAGGATATTCTCCTGACATGGCCACTGTTGCCGATACGATTGCCCAGTCTCTACATGAAGCCGGCGTCCGCCTTGTCTTCGGCATGCCCGGCGGCGAGGTCGTGTCGGTTCTGGAGGCTCTGCAACGTGTCGGCATCGGCTTTGAGCTGATGCATCACGAACAGAGTGCCGTCTTCGCCGCGGACGCGTATGCTCGGGCAACAGGTAAGCCAGGTTGTGTACTCACCACGTTAGGTCCGGGTGCGCTGAACGCGGTGCCGGGTATCGGGCATGCATGGTTGGACCGGGCGCCGGTGGTTCTGATTACGGCCCAGAAGCCGGATTCGGTGCTGCCTGACTACACGCACCAAGTAGTGGACTTGCAGGCTATTTTCGCGCCAATTACCAAGCGGACGCTCAAGGTTACACCTCAGAACGCCGCGGTGGGGGTACCGCAAACAGTCGCGCTGGCAGTGCAGGGCCGGCCTGGCCCGGTACATTTGCAGGTGAGCAATGAGGAGGCGGAGCTTCCCGTCAATGGAGGAAGCGATCAGCAGACGGCGGAAATGTCGGTTGGCGCGAGCGACGTGAACGGGAAGGAAGCCGTGCCGGGCCCTGGGGTGATAGCTCAGGCGAGGGAGATAATTGCGCGGGCGTCCCGTCCCGTTATTCTGGCCGGGCTCGGGCTGGAGCCTGAGGGCCCGTACGACGAACTGAGCGCGCTGGCAGAGGCTGCAAACGCGCCTGTTATCGTGTCGCCGAAGGGTAAGGGGGCGCTGCAAGATGACCACCCGCTGAGCGCTGGGGTCATTGGCTTGACCCGCAGTGATCCCGTATACGACATCCTGGAGGAAGCGGACTGCGTCGTCGCGGTGGGTTTCGACGTAGTTGAGCTGGTGAAGGAGTTTGCGCTGCCGCGGGCCGGCGCAAACGGACCGGTTGAAGGGGCTGGAAGGGTCCCACTTGTCTGGATTGCAAATTGGGGTAACTACGACCCTGTATTGCCGGCGGCTGTAGAGCTTGTTGGGCCGATGGCGGAGACTCTATTGCAGCTTGCGGACGGCGAGTTCTTGACGGATGCGCAGTGGGGACAGTCCAGGGTGCGTGATTTCCGCGCGCAGCAGGCTGCTGTGCCGCTGCCTGAACCCCGGGCAGGCCATCTGTTGCCCCAGCAGCTGCTAACGAGTATGCGCCGTCATTTGCCGGCGGAGGCGCTGCTGGCGGTTGACGTGGGCAGCCACAAGATATTCGGGAGTTTGGAATGGCCGACCATGTCCCCGAACAGCTTTGCCCTGTCCAATGGCTTGTCCTGCATGGGATTCGGGTTGCCGGCTGCTATCGGCACGACCCTGGCCCGCTCTGACAAAGTCGCTGCCTGCCTGATAGGCGACGGCGGCCTGCTGATGTGCCTGGGCGAGTTGAGCGTTCTGGCCAGGATGAATCTGCCTGTCATTGTCGTCGTGGCCGTCGACAACGCTATCGACTTGATACGTTCTCATCAGATCAGGCAGGGCAACAAGCCGTTCGGTACCGAGTTTCCGGCTCCGGATTTCTGCAAGATCGCGTCGGGGCACGGGATTCCAGCCACCCGGGTGACTACGCCGGATGGCTGTGATGATGCGATGGCCCGCGCCCTGGCCGTGAGAGGCCCCTACCTGATCGAAGCCTTCATCGATCCCATCGGCTATCCCACTACGCCGAGGTAACCTCCTCTTTCAACCTCAGAAAGTCACGACTTGCCGCCGCTGGATCTTGGCCTCGTCCAGGTCCATGCCGAGGCCCGGCGCGGTCGGTACACTTACGTTTCCATTTACCGGCTTGATTGGGTACTTGAGGAAGGTCTGGTGGACTTCGTTCCACTTGATCAGGTATTCCAGCATTGGCGTGGTAGGCTCCGGCCAGGCGGCAATAACATGGATACTGGCTGGTGTGGAATGCCCGTGAGGAATAACCGGCACGTCGTACGCCGAAGCCAGAGCAAGGATCTTTTGCGTCTCTGAGATGCCGCCGCACCAGTAGATGTCGGGTTGGTATACGTCACAGGCGCCAGCGTCCATCAGTTGTTTCAGTCCCCAGCGAGTGTATTCGTGCTCTCCGCCACTGATGGGAACGTTGACCGCACGGCGGATCTGCGCGTACTGCTCAATTTTATCGGGCAGCACCGGTTCCTCGATCCAGCGCGGGGCGTACTCTTCTAAACGGCGGGCCATTTGCACGGTATAAGGGACGTCCCAACTCATCCAGCAGTCCAGCATGATGTCCACATCCGGGCCTACGCTCTCGCGCAGCGTTCGCGCCAGGCGCACGTTGCGCTCCATGCCCACTTTGCCGTCGGTCGGCCCGTCGCGGAAAAACCATTTCGTCGCTCTATAGCCGTCGGCCACAAACTGCCTGGCACGTTCTTGAACGAGTTCAGGATCGAGCGAGTAACCCAAGGCACTGGCGTAGGCCGGAACTTCGGACCTTGTAGGGCCGCCCAGCAGCTGGCAAACGGGCGCGTCGAACCACTTTCCTTTCAGGTCCCATAGCGCACAGTCGACCGCGCTTAGCGCCATCATCTCCGTGCCTTTGCGGCCGTGTACCTGAGATCGATACATCCGATCCCACAATCGTTCAGTCGCCAGCGGGTCGTGGCCGATCAGAAGGGGTGCAAGTTGAGTCTGGATGACGAACGCCTGGTCAAATGGGAGAGGGCCCCCGCGGCCGGATACCTCTTCGTCCGTCTCGATTTCGACATAATAGGCCGTGACTTCGTAGCGGCCTTCGCCAACCGCAAACAGTTCATGCGGGCCTTCCACCTTATGCTCCGGGTAGATGTCGAGCGGACGATTCAGCCGCTCTTCCCAGAACTCTCCTTCGAACTCCAATTCGCCTTGCAATCGGATTACGGTCACGTTTGTGATTTTCATTTTCGTTTCGCTCGCTCGTAAATTGGGTGGCTACCTAACTGTAGTATACTGATCCGAAATGGCCGGACAACACTGGCAAGCTTCCGAAGTGTCCGGTCCCGGCGCAGTATTTCAAAGCCCTTGCGCCAGAGTGGATGATCTCCGAACTGCCGCAAGTTCGCAAATAGAGATAGAGCTTTATTTTACTTAGTGTGCGGTGTCGGTCCGGCGTCGAGGTAAACTACTGTTCGATCTGTTTGTCCTTTGGTGGAGCACGATCAATGAACGAGAATTGGCGCGGCATATTTGCGATAGTCGTAACTCCGTTTACCGATGAACTAATCCTGGACGAAGAGGCACTCAGGCGCCAGGTGGAGTTTTGCATTCAGGCGGGAGCTGCCGGGCTCGTCGGACCGGCTAACGCGGGTGAATTTGCGACGATGTCAGACGAAGAACGCCAGCGTTGGATCCGGATTGTCGTCGAGGAGGCCGACGGGCGGGTTCCGGTCGTTGCGGCGACAACGCACGGTCACAGGGTGCCGGCTGCGGCACTGAGCCAGTTCGCCCAGGACGTGGGCGCGGACGGCATCATGGCCATGCCGCCTCATATCCTGCATCCCGACGCAGACGGCTGCTTTGAGTATTTCACAACATTGAACGAGGCGTTGCACATTCCCATCTGCATTCAGAATTTCATGGGTCCGATAGGTACGCCAATGTCATCGGATTTGCTGGCGCGTATGTGCCGGGAATTGGAGTGGGTGCAGTATCTGAAGGAGGAAACGCTGCCGGAGCCGCGTGCTATCTCGCGTACGCTGGCGGCTGCGGGGGATGCCTGCCGGGGCGTTTTTGGTGGGCAGGGCGGGATCTATATGATCGACGAATGGCGGAGGGGGGCCTGCGGTAATATGCCTGCCAGCCAGTCGGTAGACGTACATACGCAGATATGGGAACTGCTGGAGAGGAATGACGAAACCGCAGCCCGGTCACTTTTCAATCGTCTGCTGCCCCTGTTAAATTTTGAACGGATGCACGGCGTCGCAGTGTACAAGCAGGTGTTCTTGCGGCGCGGTATCTTCACGTCGGCCGCCAGCCGGATTCCCGGCGCATACCTGGACAGTCAGGACTTACAGGAGTTTGAGGCCATTTGGCAGGACGTGGCGCCGCTCTTCACGGCATGATCAAAGGCTACCGGGACCACCTCTTAGAACCAGGGGGGCTGGCAATGAAACTGGACAGAATCTCCCATCAGATTCCGAGATAAGAAAAGAGCGACCCCGACTGAATGCACTCCCGACATATCATGGACACCACTGTATCTGCTATTGAACTCTTTCCCCTGCGCATTCCACGCGATGTGCCCTACCTGGGGCCGCTGGAGGAGGACAATCGGCCCAATGCAAAGGGGTACATCGTGCGCCCGGGCAACCGTACTGTGTACCCGGTAGTTGACCAGACGTTGCTGGTCAGAGCAGTGGCAAGTGACGGCACTGTCGGTTGGGGAGAATGTTTCGGCGTGGTGGCGCCGCAGATTGCGCAGACGGTTCTGGAAGAGCTGCTTATCCCATTTGTCATTGGCCGCAGCCCTCACGACGTTGAACGCATCTACGAGGACCTCTATGACCTGCAGCGAGTTCGGGGCCATTTCGGCGGTTACGCGTTGGATGCGATCGCCGGGCTGGACATGGCGCTGTGGGATCTGCGGGCTAAACTGATGGGTCAACCGGTGTGGCAACTGTTGGGCGGGCTGCGACACGAAAGGCTACCTGTCTACGTTTCAGGGCTGCCTGGCGGGACCAAGGAGGAACGGGCGGCGCTGGGGAAGCAGTGGATCGACCGCGGTTTTTCGGCGCTGAAGTTTGCATCCGTTGTCGCCGACGAAGGGGAGATCGCCGAGATTGAGGCCATTCGCAACGAGGTTGGGTCGGCGCCGAAGATTCTCGCCGACCTTCACTGGCGCTACACTGCGCTGGAAGCAATTCAGCTGATCGAGAAATTGTGCGAACACGACCTGTATCTGGCAGAGGCGCCGGTCGCGCCGGAGGACCTGGCGGGCCAGGCGCAGGTGGCGCGTTCGGTTGGTACGCGAATTGGTTTGGGCGAGGAGTGGCGAACCGTCCATGAGTACCTTCCCAGGTTGCAGGCCGCGTGCATGGACGTCATTCAACCTGAGATGGCGCACACCGGCATTACCGGGTTCCGCCGCATTTGCGAGCTGGCGCAGGCTTTCCACTGCCAGGTGATGCCGCACGCTACGATCAACATTGGCATCGCCCAGGCGGCCAGCCTGCATGTGGCAGCTACCTTGGCCAATTTCGTCATGCACGAATACCAGCATTCCATTTTCGACCGTAACAAGCAGTACATCAACTGTTCGATGGACTGCCGGGACGGGTTCTTTACACTGCCGGACGGGCCTGGCCTTGGCGTCGGGCCAACTGACGAGGCGCTGAGCTTTATTATTGACCGAGGATGAATCCAGAAGGAGTTTTCGGAATGGGTGAGAGAGAGTTTGCCGTTGTCGATACGCACTGTCACATCGGCTTGCACAAGTATGAGCCGGTCGAAACCTTGCTATTTCACATGGAGCGCGCCGGCGTGGATCAAGCTGTGTTGATCCAGTACATGGGCAACAGCGACAACGGTTACATTGTGGAAGCGATGGAGGCGAACCCGGGCCGTTTTGCCGCGGCGATGATCGTCGACGACTGTGACGATGGCTATGCCATCCGCTCCTGGGCTGAGAAGGGGCTTGTCGGGATTCGCTTGCTGGCTGACTTTAGGGGGGGAGGCGGGGATCCTCTGGCCCACTGGCGCGTTGCCGACGAGCTGGGGCTGGTCGTGAGCGTCTTCAGCCGGCCGGATATATTGCAAAGCGCAGAGTTCAATGAGGTGCTGCGCCTCTTCCCGGACCTTTCGATGGTTATCGAGCATTTGGGTGGCGTCAAGCCGGGGGTAGACGTGGAGGCGTTTTCAGAAATCACTGCGCTGGCCCGCCACGAAAATCTGACCATCAAGCTGCCAGGATTTGGGGAATTCTGCCACCTCCCTTGCCCGTTTGAGGATGTCCCACCTCTCGCAGAGTTGACGTTGGAGGCTTTCGGTGCGCGTCGCATCATGTGGGGCAGTGACTGGCCACCCGTCAGCAGCCGCGAAGGTTTCGACAACTCTTTGACTTTCCCCCTCGCCTATCTCACGACGCTAAGCGCTGACGAGCGGGCCTGGATTTTCGGCAAGACGGCCAGGCAGGTCTGGAACTTGGACGGCTGAAACGGAATTGGCGCAAACGTTTGCGCCGCTTCCAAAAAGTATCCTTCCAAAATAGACTGTAGCCTTCACCTTAGGATTATCTTGATGCCCAAAGTTATTTTCTTCACTAATCTGGTCAGCGAGTTGGCCCAGCAGGTGGTTGCCCCGGTCCCCCAAGAGTGGGACGTATCGGTCCTACCACATGATTTGCCGGTGACGGAAAAGGCCAGCCTGGCCACTGACGCCGACTTCCTGATACTTTTTCCCAGCAATCTTGAAGAGGAAGTACTGCGTTCGGCGCACGAGCTGAAGCTGGTCCAGCTTGTCAGCGCGGGTTTTGATAGCATGCCGTTGGCCCTGTTGGAAGAATTGGAGATTCCGCTTGCCAACAACGGGGGCACGAATTCGATTGACGTGGCGGAGCACACTTTTGCTTTGATTTTGAGCGTCTACCGGCGTCTGACTGAGATGGACCACAATGTGCGGAACGAAGGTTGGAAGGATATCGACAGCGGCATGACGACTTTCACAGTTCACGGCAAGACGGTTGGGATCGTCGGTCTGGGCCATATCGGCAGAGAGGTGGCCAAACGGCTTGTACCATTCCAGGCGAATGTTCTTTACTTTGACCCGTTTCCTGCGACGGCCGATGTGGAGCGTAGTCTGCAGGTTGAGCGGGTTTCACTGTACGAATTGCTGGCGCGTTCGGATATTGTTACTTTGCACGTACCATTGAATGACCAGACACGGCATCTGATCGGCGAGGCGGAGTTAGCGCGCATGAAGTCAAGTGCCATTCTTGTCAACACATGCCGCGGACCTGTCGTAGATGAGGACGCACTGATCGAAGCGTTGCGCAGTGGGAGCATTCGAGCAGCAGGGTTGGACGTTCTGAACGACGAACCAACAGACCCGGACAACCCGATTCTGGCGTTAGACAACGTCATTCTTTCTCCACACATTGCCGGCGTCACCTACGATACCTGGCAACGCCGTGGGCTTTTCATTTTCGACAACCTGCAGCGAGTCTGGGGAGGTCAGGAGCCGCTCTCCAAGATCTGTCTGTAAAGGTTTTCAGCAGTTCAGTGTACCGCGTCCGACACGCGTAGTGTCAGTCTTCAGCGCGGCCAGAACGCACCCGGTATCCTTTGCCGTTCGGTAGGCCCGCTGTTATACTCCGACAAACGCGGGCCCAACTGCCCGCTTCGTGCTGCCCCTCCCGTAGCAGTCTTCTCTGGCAGGTTGAGGCGACCTGTCCAGCCAGTCAAAGGGCTGGACGGTCGGTGACAGGAGGGCAGTTGCTTTCCCCGGCTGCACTAAGCCGGTTCAGATCTGCGGTAGTGCAGTGAACTTAGGAGAATCCATGCCAGACATAGCCTTTGTACAGGACCTTGCTGAGCGGCTGCGGGAAAACGTTGCTCAAGTAATTGTAGGCAAGGACGAAATCGTTGATCAGCTGTTGGTAGCTCTCTTCTGCGAAGGTCACGTCTTGCTGGAAGACGTACCGGGAATCGGCAAGACGATGCTTGCGAAGACGCTGGCCGCCTCGCTGGGCATCAGTTTTCAGCGCATCCAGTTCACGCCGGACCTGCTTCCGTCCGACATCGTGGGCGTCAGTGTTTACAACCGTAAGACGGACGACTTTGAATATCGCCCCGGGCCAGTTCTGGCCGGCATCGTTCTGGCTGACGAGATTAACCGCGCCGGGCCACGCACACAGAGCGCCTTGTTGGAGGCGATGGAAGAGCGGCATGTTACCGTTGACGGCGTCAGCCACGCGCTACCTTATCCGTTCTTTCTGATGGCGACCCAGAATCCGGTTGAGCTGGCGGGCACATTTCCGCTGCCAGAGGCCCAGATGGATCGCTTTCTTATTCAACTGGCGCTGGGCTATCCTGAACGAGAAGAAGAGCGGCTGATTCTGCACCGTTTTCGTGCAGACAATCCGCTGACTCGGGTAAAGGCCATGGTCGGAGCTGACGAAGTCCGCCAGGCAGTAACGATTTGCCGCGAGGTTTTCGTTCACCCTGTTCTGGAAGACTATCTCCTAGACCTAGTCCAGGCTACGCGAGACGACAAAGCACTTGATCTCGGCGTCAGTCCGCGTGGAAGTCTCGCCTTTTATCGAACGATTCAGGCCTTGGCTGCGATACAAGGGCGGACGTATGTTACGCCTGACGATATTCAGCAGCTTGCACCGCCTGTACTCCGCCATCGTTTGATCCCCGGCCCCGACACGCGTCTGCATGGGACTTCCGTTGCCAGCGTTCTGGAAGGCATCATCCGGTCGGTGCACGTTCCGGTTGAGGAAAACTGGCAGGAAGGCCCCGCCCCGACAGAGTCGACCGACCTGGTAGGCGCATTCGGCACGGACCTTGAGCAGGAGCTGGAGGCGGCCGCATCCCCTGATTCTTCTGTCAACGGTCCGCCTGCGGCTGATGACCGAAACTCTTTTTCAGGCTGATGGGGCGCTCTGGCTGGTTCGCCGCGGTTGTCATACTGATCCTGGCGCTTGCCACGCGCAACAGCCTCATCTTCACGATGGCGTTGATCCTTGGCCTGCTTGGGCTGGTCGTCTGGCTTTGGAGCCGCTACAGTCTTTCCGAAGTGACTTACAAGCGTCGATTCAATGTCGACCACCTCTTTTTCGGTGAAGAGACCGACCTGCATTTGGAGGTGACGAACGCAAAACCGCTGCCGCTTGCCTGGCTACGGTGTGAAGATGACATACCCGTTGCTCTTGACCTGGAGCCGGAAGAACGAGCGAGGCACTATCTGCCCACGAGGCGCATTCTTGTCAACCTTTTCTCATTAGGAATCTACCAACGAGTGATACGCCGCTATAGGGTCACCGGCACACAGCGGGGCGCGTGGCGGTTCGGGCCAGTTCAGCTTGTCTGCGGCGACATTTTTGGATTCCGCAGCCAGTTCGCGGAGTTCGAGGATACCTCACTGCTGCTGGTCTATCCCCGGATGTATACTCTGCCCGAGCTGGGACTTGAAGCCCGCCACCCGTTCGGGGACCATCAGAGTCAGAACAGACTGATCGAAGATCCTTTGCGTCTGAGCGGCGTACGCGAGTATCTCCCCGGCGACAACTTTCGGCACATTCACTGGAAGGCGACGGCTCGCCGCCAGGAGCTTCAGACAAAGTTGTTCGAACCTTCCGCCTCCCGCCCCCTGGCGATTTTCGTCAATATCCGAACGTTTCACCATCGCTTCGAAGGGGTAGATCCGGCTCTGCGCGAATTTGCCATCAGTGTCGGTGCTTCGATTGCCCGCTGGGCGCAGATGCAGGGTGAGGAGTTCGGCGTCTTCGCAAACAGCATGATGTACGCGGGCAGGCGCGTGCGGATTCTGCCCGGCGCGCATCCCCGGCAACTCACCAGCGTCCTGGAGGCGTTAGCTTACTGTGTAGGGATTCCCCATACAACGATTGAAAGGGTCTTGCAACAGGAGGTCGACCACTTACGCATCGGCACATCGATCGTGCTGGTCAGCGCGACCCTGTCGGAGAATCTTCGCCGAGTGCTCATCGATTTGGACCGTCGAGGATTTGCTGTCACGCTGTTGGGCATCGGCGGGTTGACGCTTGACAGAGCTATCCCAGGCGTGGCATTCCAACAGCTATCGCAGCAGGTTCTCGAAGAGATGACGGTTGACGACGACTTGGCGATGGCTGAAACGGAGGAACACGATGCAGGCGCCATCGATCATGCGGCGACAACAGGGCAACAGGAAGCTGGCGCGAGAGTATTCGGCTGATTGGATTTCCTCAAATTGGATTCCGAGAGAAGAATCTGACAGATGAGTACGCAGATAGCGATTCCGTGGAGGCATGCCGAGTGGAATAGCGTAGACGGAGTGCTGTTGCCGGCGCTTGTTGGCGTCATGCGCTTCTGCTGGATCTGGCCTTGGATGCTGCTGTTGCAGGGCTTTCTGTCCCCCTCGCTTTCTGCGCCCCTGATGTCCCCGTGGATGGTGGTCGTCCTGCCGATGGTCAGCTTTACGTTCGCGCGCTGGACGATGCCGACGCTGGCAGAGCGTAGGAACTTCAGAAGGACGAATCAGATCAGGCAGCACATTGCCACATTTGGATTTGCAGCGATTCTGTTTCTGCTTTGGCTGCGTTTTCTGCGACCAGAATTCTGGCTGGTGGACTTGCGCTGGCTGATAGCTGCGGGATACGATCTGATCTACTGGGACGCCGTGCCCGTTGAAGTTCCCGGTACGCTGCTCTTTCTGCTGCTGGGCATCTTTCTGTGGCTGCGGGGCGCGTTGGACGGGCACGGGCAGTACCGCCACGATGAGATCTGGAAGGCGTTTCTTGCGGGCGGCGCCGCGCTAGCCATATTTGCCTGGATCATCCCTCCGGCGCCTGCCGTGGGGCCGTCTGGGACAACTGCAAACCCATTTATGTCAGCCGGCGGGCAGCTTTCCAATTCGCATTGGCTGTTGCTACTCTTTGCCGGTTCGGGACTTGCTGGGCTGGGCGTCGCCAATTTGGGAAAGTCGGGCGGGTGGCGGCGCCGGGCGCGCGTGTCGAAATTGATACCCAACCGCGGTTGGATGGTCGGCATCGGCGTGACGATATTGGTCATGTTGGGCATGGCACTGCTCGTTGGGCTAATCATCCAGCCAGAGGACGCGGCCATTCTATGGAAAGCGCTTGGGATTATCTGGCAAGGAGTCAGCACGGTTCTGATCTGGATTATCACGATTGTCGCCTATCCGATCTTCCTGTTGGTTGAGTATCTGATACGCTTGTTACGCAGCCTGTTCGGCGATCGATCACAGGAAGCCGAGCGACCTGAGTTTGCCCAGGCTCCCACCCCGGAGCCGATGCCAGAGCCGCCGGAGAGGGCCGTCGAGGCGATGCCGGAGCCGTTCCGCTGGGTTGCCCTAGTAATCGTGGCAATTGGCGTTTTCATTATTTTCATGCTCGTCCTGCGTCAGTTGAGAAGCCAGCCCCAAGAGGAGAGCGACGAGGTACGGGAATCGGTCCTGACGGCCAGTTTGCTGCAGTCTCAGCTTGCCGAGCTTTGGGCGCGTCTGCGTTCGCGATTCGGGCCTCCACCTGAGGAACCGGACCCGTTCTTGTCGTTGGAAGGGGAGAGCGACACGCGACGTCTGATACGTCTGATCTATCAGCGGATGCTGGAAGCTGCACATTGGCGAAACGCCCCCAGGTTACAGGGTGAGACGCCCAGTCGTTTCGGAGGCCGCCTTGCCGAGGAGCCCGGATTTGACGGAGGACTGGTGCAGACCATCACCGGCGCCTACGACGAGGCCCGATACGGTGATGAGCCGCCTTCCCAGCAGACCGCATCTGCGGCGGAAGAAGCGTGGCAGGAAATGGCATCCGAATTGACCCCTGACCAACCTGATGAAGAGTCTTAACGCGACGTGCAACGGTTGGTTTGACGTTTCTCTTTTGGCCTGTCCGGAGAACTTGCTATGAACGGCGCCCAAGCACTCATTCGCACTCTGTATGACGGCGGTGTGGACACCTGCTTCATGAATCCCGGCACATCGGAGATGCACTTTGTGGCCGCGCTGGACACCGTGCCGCAGATGCATTCGGTTCTGTGCCTGTTTGAGGGAGTCGCTACCGGTTGTGCAGACGGCTACGCGCGCATGACCGGTAAACCGGCGGCGACGCTGCTGCACACCGGGCCGGGCCTGGGCAATGGAATCTCCAATTTGCACAACGGGCGCAAGGCTCATTCGCCGATAGTCAACATTGTGGGCGATCACGCAACCTATCACCTCAAGTATGACGCGCCGTTGACTTCGGATATCGAAGGACTGGCGCGGCCGGTATCAGGGTGGGTGCGCACCTCGCCCAACTCCCGCGTGGTTGCAGAAGACGGGGCTGCGGCCATTGCCGCTGCACGTACACCTCCTGGCCAGGTCGCGACCCTGATACTGCCGGGGGACACGGCTTGGGGCGAGGCGGAGGGGCCGGCTGCGCCCCGGAGTGCGCCAGGGATGGCCGCAGTTCCTGAGGAGCGCATCTCCGCTATTGCAGAGTTGCTGCAAAGGGGGGAAGAGACCGTAATTCTGGTAGGCGACCAAGTAATGCGCAGCGCTGGGGCCGGTGAACTTGCATGCCGGATTGCGGGTGGGGCGAATGCACGGGTCGTAGGGAATCGCGCGGCCGCGCGGGTTTCGAGGGGCGCGGGACGTCCTGTTCTGGCACGCCTGCCCTATCCTGTCGACCAAGCCCTTTCTCTTTTGGCAGGGGCTCGCCATGTGGTGCTGGCAGGGGCAAAGGATCCGGTAGGTTTCTTCGCCTACCCGGACACCCCTAGCAGACTTGCACCTCCAGACGCGAACATTCATCTGCTCGCGGCCGAAGATGAAGATGTCCCGGGTGCGCTGGATGCGCTGAGCGAAGAGCTGGGAACGCCGGCGACTCCACAGGCCACGGCCCGACTGGAAAGGCCGCCGCTGCCGACAGGGGAACTCACGCCGAATGCGGTCTGGACGGCCCTTTGCGCGCTGATGCCGGAAAATGCGATCGTGGCAGATGAGTCGGTTACGTGCGGGCGGCAGGCCTATCCACATACGGAGACGGCGCCGCCGCATGACTGGCTTCACGTGACTGGGGGCTCGATCGGTCAGGGCCTGCCGGCAGCGACGGGGGCAGCGGTGGCTTGCCCCGACCGGCAGGTTTTCGCGATGGAGGGCGACGGCTCCGGCATGTATACGTTGCAGGCACTTTGGACGCAGGCGCGTGAATCGTTGAACGTGGTGAATGTCGTCTTCGCCAACCGCAGTTACCGCATACTGCAGGGCGAGCTGCTGAATGTGGGAGGGAGCGCCGAACCTGGCCCACATGCCCAAGCGATGATGCGCCTTGACTCTCCTGAATTGAACTGGGTCTCTTTGTCCGAGGGCATGGGCGTTCCAGCAGTCCGCGTCGAGAGCGCCGATGCATTCAGTGCGGCACTACGCCAGGGGATTGAAGAGCCGGGGCCGATGTTGATTGAGGCGATGATCTGACGTAGGCAGACTGCGGAGGGCGTCTACGACTCTTCGTACCGGGAACGCTCCACTTCGGCTATGCACGAAGCCGCTTCACACCAGTCAGCAGCAGACGCAGTCACGCGGGTCCTCGATGCCTTTTTGGCGGAGCAAGGATCGGTGTATATCGTCGGGGGCGCGGTGCGGGATCATCTGCTAGGCATCTCCTCGATTCCGGGCTGGTCCATGCCGCCGGTAGATGGACACCTGGATGACGGCGTTGAAGGTAACCTCTCTCACTCACGAGTTCCTGATTCGACAACGGATCTGGACCTGGTCCTAAGCGGGCCGGTCTTGCCCCTGGCGCGACGCGTGGCGGACAGGCTCGGCTGGGCCTACTATCCCCTGGACCAAAGGAGAGATGTCGCCCGGTTGATCGGGATGAGCGCTGAGGGTCAACGGATTGAGTGTGATGCGGCTGCGCTCCGGGGCGACCTGCGATCGGATCTGCTTGCGCGTGACTTCAGGGCCAATGCGCTGGCGCTGAAGCTTTCGGCAGATAGGTCACCGAGGCTGATTGATGAGTGCGATGGCATTGGGGATGTTACGTCGCGCCGGTTGCGGCGGGTTACTGAGGGGAGTCTCCGCAGCGACCCGATCAGGCTGTTGCGGGCGGTGCGCCTAGGTGCTCAGCTGGGCTTCTCCATAGAGAATGACACAAGGAAGCAGATTTCAGCATTGGCCAGGACGGTTGACTCTGTAAGCGCAGAGCGACTGCGGCAGGAGATGTGGAAGCTTCTGTACTGCTCTGACCCTGATGACGGGATCAGGGAGTTGAATGCGCTCGGACTGCTGACCCATCTGTTACCCGAGGTCGAGGCGCTGCAAGGCGTGGAACAGTCGTCGCGGCACCATCTTGATGCCTACGACCACAGCCTGCTGGCGGCTCATTATGCCGCTGAGCTGCGGGACTGGCTGCGCGGGGGTCCTCCTCCAGAGGACAGTTCGCTGGCCCAGTCTTTGGCGCCATGGACGGGGGCGCTTCGGGCGCATTTTTGCGACGAGATTGCGGCCGGGCACGACCGCGCGGGTTGGCTTGTATGGCATGCGCTTTTGCACGATACGGGCAAGGGCAGAGGCCCCGCTGTGGAATCAAGGGCCGGCGCCGAGGAACAGTCGGACGCGGGGCACCAGGCGTTGAGCGCGCAGTTCGCCGGACGACGCGTTGCCGCATTTCGTTTCAGCAGGCGGGAGGTGCTTCTGGCGGAGCGGGTTGCAAGGATGCACAGCGTTCCGCGCGGGCTGGTCAAGGCACTTGCCCAGGGTGAAGAGCGGATTGGGCCGCGGGCGGCCTTTCGATTCTTTCGGGACGCGGGAAGCGTTGTGGCTGGGCATCAGGTCTTGCAGGGGCCAGGGCCGAGTGGTGGGAAGCGACCGCTCGATGGGCTCGACGTGACGCTGCAGGCGGTTTCCGACCTGCAAGCGACTGGACTAGAACGAGGTACTGAGTGGAATCAGTTCCTTAAGGCCGCGGAAGGTCTCTATTGGTTTGCGTTTTCACGGCCGGCGGGAAAACTGGCCGCGCCGTTGGTGGACGGCCACGGACTGATGGAACAGCTGGGTTTGGCACCTGGGCCGATCGTAGGGAAGATTCTGCGGGAATTGGCGGAGGCCCAGGCATCGGGGTCTATCGTTGACATTGGCGAGGCACTGGCGCTGGCAGAGGACCTGTTGGCGCGAGAAAGGGATCAGGCGGGGACTTAGAATTTCGGTTGTTTCTGCGGATTGAACGTAGGCGCCGTTGGAAGGATTACCCCAGGAAGCTCAGGTCCGGCTCGCCGCCGCTACTCGTTCCAGCCTTGCACGTGCAGCGCCACTCTCGAGGACTTTCTTGACGCGGTCTATCCCATCAGAAACATCCTGAGCCAGGTCGAAGAGATGGAGGATAACACCGGCGGTGAGGCAGACCTGATCGGTGGCGTCGCAATCGGTGGCTGCGAGTACGGCTGCGTTGAGGGCTGCATGGCCGGCTGCGTCTGGGGGTCCGGGCACGCGTACCCGCTCCTGGTGGTCGAGGGCATCGGGGTCAAGGATCAGGTCATCTGCCGCATCTTCTGCGAATACATGTGACTTGCGGCCGACGGCCATTTCGACGGAACCTTCCTCTCCTTGAATGATATAGCTGCGTTGGGTACCGGTTTGGACGGCACGAAGTCGTTGGATGTAGTTGCCGTGGAAGAAACCGCTGACCTGATAGGGGGCGTTAGCCGGGTTCAGGAGCTTTTCCACGCTGTTGAGCACGGTTCGAAGGCCAAACTGGCGGCGGAGCGGCAGTAGTGCGTGCCATTGGCGCGCGAAGCGTGTGGCAGACAGGTAACCGACCCCGACCGCTTCGATCATCAACTGCACGTCATCAGGATCCAGGTCGTCGGCGATTCCCAGTTCGCGCATGACCGGCCCCGGACCGATTCCTTCTTTGGTGGGGACGTTTTCATCACCGTGCAGGACGACAGGCAGCCCGGCTTCGGCGAGAATGATAGCTATGGCAGGCGCCAGCTGCGCGCTTCTAACTTTGCCGTCGTAGGGCGCAGCAAGATCAAGCAGCCCCTCGACTCGGGGGTGAATTTGTGTGATGGTTTCTGCCCGCAGCAGTGCGGTAAAGCCCCGAACCTCTTCGACAGCCTCCCCTTTTACCCTTTGTGCTATCAGGAAGGCGCCGGCCTGCGCCGGAGAGCAGGACTGCTCTACGATTTGGCGCAGGGCTTCGACTGATTCCTCGTAGGTGAGATCACGCTTGAGCTTCTCACCGCGCCCGACCGCCTGAACGAAGGGGATGAAGGGGGCCGGATCCAGGTCCGTTTCGTAGTGTGAGCGGACTTCTGGTGTCGCGGCCAACATCTGGTTCTGTCCTTAGCTGAAAGAGGGGAGACGGGAAGGAAGGGAGACGATCAGGCGGCACTCCCTAGTTGGCTGAGAAGCGTGTCAACGTCCGGAGCGGACGGCGCGTTCAGTTCGAAAGTCAGAGGCTCGCGGGCGTCGTTGGCGACACGGGTGAGGCTGGCGTCTTCTCCGAAGATTGCGGCGAGGCTGTCAGAGAGCTGGGCGTGGGCAGCCGCGGCAGTGTTCCCGGCGCCGTCACCATTGGTGGCGTTGGGGTAGTTGAGCCGGTCCAGCAGAACGATTGTGGCGGCGTCGGTGCGCAGCTTCAGTTTGCCCTTCAGTTCCACGTCACCTTCTGTCAACTTTACCCCGTTCAGTGCCTGGGACAGGGCCGTGCCCAACGCATCCGACAGGTCGGATCCGGCGTCACGTTTACGAACATACATCAGGCCGGGCTTGGCGTCGGTCAAATCGACAACGTAGTCGGCTTCGTGGCCGATGAGAAAGATAGCCGGCCCGTCAACGATATGCTTATAGTCGGCGACGTCAAGGAGCAACTCGTTGGGCACGACGTCTTCCCGAATCCAGCGGTGGAAAACGGGGATGAAGGTTTCGACGTCAATCGAAAGCTCTTCGAAAAAGAATTTAACGCTCAGGCGATGGGGTGCAATCATCGTTTACTCCAGGGGCGGTGAAAGTGGGCTCATCGACTGTGCCTGTCATGACAGGCACAGTCGACGCAGTGCTATCAGATCTCTACCAGGACGTTGCCGCCGACCCTGGATTCGCATGCATGTGTGGCTTCGATAAACAGGAGTGACTCCTCGATCAGCCGACGGGCGGAATCGTCGTCAGGATTGGGATTGGGGCTGCTGTGCCGGTCCAGCAGGTACTGGCCGAATTTCCCCTTGGCGTACTGATCGAAGAAGAGCTCGGTATCGAAGAAACGGCTCTTGAACTCCTCAACTATGCGATCGGGACTGTCGCCCACATCGAGGAACTGGGTGCGCACCAGTGCTCTGGCCGCCTTGAGCATCGACGAATAAGCCAGGTTATCGGCGCGGGCCGGGTCGTTTTCGTCCAGGGCAATTTGCGCTTCGAAGGCTTCCGATTCTGCCGGAGAAATCTCCATTGAGAAGAGAGAGACGACCTCACCTGCACATTCACCGATGCCGATGTCGCCCAGACTGAATACGCGCGGATCGCCCCAGTCCGAGAAGAATTCCGGCTGCTGTTCGAATGCGGGCAGCTGCATGAAGGGCTTAAGTATGTTGCGAGCTTCCTTCTTGCCGATACGTCCGATCCACTCCTGAAAGGTTTCGCCCTTTGTCCGCTCATCGACATAGCGGGAGGTGATCGTATCGACGACTTCGGGAACGGTCTTGGAAGGCACAGCGCCGACGGCCAGACCGTAGCTGCCGGCATTGTCGCGCCACTTGCCTCCGAGGATGACCTGGAAGTGGGGCATCTTGAAGTTGCCGGAGCGGCGGCTGTTGCCGAAGAAGCCGATGTCGGAAACATGGTGCTGGCCGCAGGAGTTGAAGCAGCCGCTGATCTTGATTTTCAGGTCCTTGATGGCGTCGGGCAGGGAGGCGCTCTTAGCGGTGAGGCGCGTTCGCAGCTCTCCGGCGAGCCCGCGTGAGGAGGCGATACCGAGTTTACAGGTATCGGTACCGGGGCAGGCGGTAATGTCCACGATGGTGCCGGCGCCGGGATCGCCCAAGCCGGTCGCTTTCAACTCTTCGTACAGACTGGGCAGGTCGGAATCGGACACCCAGCGGAGGACGATATTCTGCTCAACGGTGGTGCGGACGTTGTCGCCGACATATTTGCGAGCGATGTCGGACAGCTCCCAGGACTGCTGGGAGGTCAGATCGCCCAAGGGCAGATTTACGGTAACTACGCTGTATCCTTCCTGGCGCTGACTGTATACGTTGGTTTCGAGCCATTGATTGAAATCGGACGTGTGCACCTGCCCGTTCAGGAATGTCGGCGGCCTGGTCGGTTTTTCCTGGTAGTGGGGAAGGGCATCGAGGTAGGCTGTCCAGCGGTCGTCGTGGGGCAGCGTCTTGCGCTCCTCTTCGACGAGGCGGCGGAATTCTTCAATGCCCAGCTTGGCCACGAGGAATTTGATCCGGGCGCGGTTGCGGTTGCGCTTTTCTCCGAGGCGGGCAAAGACGCGGGAGACTGCTTGCACCTGGGGCAGTATTTCCTCTTCGGGCGTGAATTCGCTCAGCACCTTGGCCTGATGCGGGACAGTACCGAGGCCGCCGCCGACAAAGACTTTGAAGCCGCGCTTGGGCTTGCCGTCCACTTCCTGGACCTGGGCCAGGTAGCCCATGTCATGCATCATCACCAGGCCACAGGCTTCGGCTTCGCAGCCGGAAAAGGCTGGCTTGAACTTTCGGCCGAAGTCCTGTACATCGTCATGGCCGAGCAGGAACTGGGCGTAGGCTTCGGAGTATGGCGTGGCGTCAAAGATTTCGGTTTGGCAGACACCGGCCAGATGACAGCAGGTTACGTTGCGGACGGAGTTTCCGCAGGCTTCGCGAGTTGTGATCCCGACCGCGGCGAGGCGGCGCATCATATCCGGCGTGTCCTCGATGTGCACAAAGTGCAACTGAAAATCCTGGCGCGTCGTGACATGCAGAATACCGTCTGAGTATTCGTCTGCGACTTGGGCCAGTACATCCAGCTGATCCGGTGTCAGACCTCCTCCGGGCACTTTGATTCGCTGCATGCCAGGTGCGTGCCAGAAGGTATCAGGTCCTTTGACCCGGTCCTTATCTTCGAAATCGAGCTCGCGGCTTTCGAAGCCGTCGTGCCGCTGGCCGTTGTCGTAGCGCTGGCCGTAGACGCCTCGACGCAGACGCGTTTCGGCGAAGACCTTTTCGTCCAATTTCGCTTGGCCCATCAGTTCCATCTGGCCTTCGAAGATATCGATTTCGTGGGCCAGATCATCGGGCATTTCATTCGCCAAGACGTCTTTCCAACCGATGTTAGACACAGTTGTCTCCTTGCCTGTTGTCTGCTTCGCCGCCAGTATGCCGGCATGGATGAAGCGGGTAGCCCCGAATTTCGCTCCGTACCGATTCTATAGGGTTCCACCGGCCAATGGTAGTTAAGGTCGATGGGCTAGAACGGTAGAGCTTCTGGGGCCATCTCGACTCATTCTCGTGCTGGGTCGCTATTGTCAGCAATTGTAGGGCAGTCGCGCTTGATTTGTCAAGCATGTTACCTGGAAGAGTGCAGTGCAATTTGGGGGGGATCTCGTTTGCCTCGGGGCAATGGGTCGGGCTGAAAATTCGGTTAGCCGGTGAGATGTCACGATCGGACTGCTCACGGGATGGGAGTTTCCAAGCAGATACAGGAGAGGATTTACACAGCTGATGTGTAATTTTCTTCCCCGGCTCAATGCTGTAGGAGAAAGAAATTACACAGTGGATGGGAAATCTTACTTATCTGGCTTACCGCGACAGGGGAGAGAAATTACACAGTCGATGTGCAATATTCGCATTCTCGGTTGTCCCCACGTGGTGGCGTAGGCCAGTTGGGACGTGGTGTACTGGTCTTGTTTTGTCGGTTGCATCGTGTGCAGGGGGATTGAACGCGGGCAGGCAGGGCGATCCGGTTGAGGTGGACTCGCGAGTCTCTGTCTCAGTTCGGTGCGCATGGGGTGTCTCGATCGGGCATGCCGAAGGTTGGCAAGCTGCCGGATCCTGCCCGGCAATAGAACTGTTTGTGGATTACGGAGGTGTAGGTGCGTGCGCGCCTGGACTCGCTTCGAGTTGAGGAGAGGTCGTGAAGGTGAAGTAGCAACGGGGGCAGATGATGCCTACTTTTTTGGGATTCAAGCCGGCAGGCCAAAGTTTGCCAATATACATAATATAATATTTATGGGTTATCAGGCCTCGGCGAGGGCCATTGTCTGTACCTGGGGGAGACAGCCGTCACAGGTATCGGGGCCGACAAACGGGTTCGCCACCACGCCACATTTCGGGAGAACAGGCGGGGACGCTGACGAGAGCCAGAGGCTCCACGCAGTTGCGATGCGAGTTTCCGTTGAGACCGTCAGGTTGCAGACTTGCCTTGCGGAGAAATGAATAAACATGCGCTGGTCTTGCACATATTTTTTGGCTTGTTCTGTTGATCCCTTATACTTTTTCAGTCACCTTCTTTTGGCGCAGGTACGACCGGGGCAAGCCTTGGTTCGGGATCTGACGGAAGCAGTGACTATGAAAGAGCATCTGTCGGGATGGCTTTGGAACGTGACTTCCTTTCGGTCTGTGAAGCGCAGTTTTCTCTTCAGGGAGTCATACACTCAGTTGAGTGGCGATCCCGTGTGTTTCCTTCTACTCCGTGAAGCAGACCTTCGTTTGCAGTTCAGCAGGGCATCAACGAGGCGGGCCGAAAATCTCAAGAGGTCGTCCCGAGTTTCGCTTCCACATTCAGAAAACTTTATCGAAAGGCAACAGGATGTTCACATTCGTAGCTTACTTTGGTAAGGGCGGGTGCGGACTTCATACAAATTCAGAAAGACTAAGGAGCCAATAATGAAGAATGGAGAGACAGATCGGCCCGTAGTGTCCATGCGGACGAAAAAGGTCAGGACGCTAATTGGGCGAGAGAAGGTGAATCAAAAGCTCTTGGTGGCACTCCTGGTGCTGGTTGCACTGCTGGTCAGTGCGTGTGAAGGAATGGAGCCTCCAGCGACCAGTTCAGCGGAGACGACGGATACGGGTGCTGAGCAGGCGACGGCCCCCGCGGAGGAAGTCGAAGAGGCGCAGGCGAATCTGGATCCGGACAGCGAAACGCTGGACATGAACGCGCCGATCCCCCTGGATCCGAGCATACGCAAGGCGCAGCTGGACAACGGCCTGACCTACTACATTCGCCACAATACGGAGCCGGCCAACCGGGCTACGTTAATGCTGGTGATCAACGCGGGTTCGATTCAGGAAGATGAGGACCAGCTGGGGTTGGCCCATTTTCTCGAGCACATGATGTTCAACGGCACTGAGCGCTTTCCCAAGCAGGCCCTGATCGAATATTTTGAATCGGTTGGTATGACGTTCGGGCCAGACGTGAACGCGTATACTTCGTTCGATGAAACGGTATATTTCCTGGAATTCCCCACCGATGACGAGGAGATAATCAGCACGACGTTCCAGGTGGCGGAGGATTGGGCCAGCCGGGCGACGATTTCGGATGAAGAGGTGGAAGGCGAACGGGGCGTCATCCTGGAGGAGGAGCGCTTGCGGGACCAGAATGCGAGCGGCAGGTTGAACAAGCAGTTGTTCCCACTGCTGCTGGGTGAATCCCGCTATACCGACCGGATGCCGATCGGCGACATGGAGATCGTGCAGAATACGCCGGCCGAGACATTGCGGCGGTTCTACGAGGACTGGTACCGGCCGGATCTGATGGCGGTCATCGTCGTTGGCGACATCGATGTTGACAGTATCGAAGCCAAGATCATTGAGCATTTCGGGGGTCTGACATCACCTGTGGAGGCGCGGCCCAGGATTTCCTATGCGTTGCCGGACTATGAAGACACAGGTTATCTGATCCTTACCGATCCGGAGTTCCCTGTGACGATTGCCCAGATCATTTACCGGCAGGCGGCACCGGACCTGAATTCGGCCGGCGTCTTCCGCGACCGACTGATCGGCAATCTTTTCTACAAGATGCTGAACTTCCGGCTCGACGACCTTACCAGGGAGGCTGACTCGCCATTTCTTGGTGCTTTCGTCAGCGAAGGGCAGCTGGTGCGGGGCAACAACTACCAGGTGGTGGGCGTACAAGTGCGGCAGGGAGAGGCCCTCTCCAGCCTCGATGCTGCGTTGACCGAGGTGGAGCGAGTGCGGCGATACGGCTTTACAGCTGCTGAAGTGGAGCGCGCCAAGTCGGAGATCCTGAATAGCTACGAGCGGTTGTACAACGATCGCGAGAATCTGCGCAACCATTCACTTGCCAGCGAATACAGCCGCAACTACCTCGAGAACGAGGCTGTGCCGGGAATCGAAGTGGAGTACAAACTGGTTGGCAGGTTGCTGGAAGGGATAAGCCGCGACGATGTCAATCAGAGGGCGGAACTTTACGTAGGCGGCAGCAACCGTTCGGTGTTCGTGGTCGGGCCGGAGCGGGACGCGGACAGCCTGCCCAATGAGGATGAACTGGCGGCAGTTTTCGCGGACGTGGGGACGAAGCAGGTAGACCCATATCAGGACATTGAGGCGGTTACGGCGTTACTGACGGAGATTCCGGAGCCGGCAGAGATCCTCTCGCGCCAGACGGACGGGACCTACAACATCACCGAACTGACACTGGCCAACGGAGCGAGGGTACTTCTCAAGCCGACTACTTTCAAGGAGGAGGAGATTCTGTTCAGCGCGACCAGTCCGGGCGGCTCCTCGCTGGTCAGCGATGAAGATTATCCGGAAGCGGATTTCATCGACAGCATAGTCAGCCAGAGTGCGGTCGGTGATGTGAGCTATGCGGCGCTGCAGCGGCTTCTGGCGGACAAGTCGGTATCGGTGTCGCCATATATCGGCGAGTTGGAGGAAGGTTTTCACGGCCGCTCCGGCCAGGAGTATATCGAGACCTTGTTCCAACTCATATACCTGTACGGCACGCAGGCAAATGCAGATGACGACGCGTTTGCGACTCTGAAGGACCAGTACACTGAGTCATTGCGCAATCGGGAACTGGACCCGCGCAGTGCGCTGACGGATGCATTCATCGAGGCCCGTTACGGCGATTCTGTCCGGCGCAACGTTCCTACGCTGGAAATCATCGAAACGCTGGATCTGGAGCGGGGTTTCGCCATCTATCAGGAGCGTTTCGCGGATTTCAGCGACTTTACATTCGTATTTGTCGGCAATTTCGACCTTGAGCAGATGGTCGACTGGTCGCAGCGGTACCTTGGCAATCTGCCTTCACTGGACCGCGAGGAGACCTGGCAGGACGTGGCACCGGACCCGCCTGCGGGCGTCTTAGAGGTTCCGGTCTACCGCGGCCAGGACGAGCAGAGCTTGACGACCATACTGTTTACCGGGCCCGGTGAAGACACGTTGGATAACCGGCTACGCCTGCGCATGTTGGAAACGATCGTGGACATCCTAATGCGTGAGGAGCTGCGTGAGGCTATGGGGGGCGTGTATGCCTATGGGGCATCTGCCTCGATGAATCCGGATCCTGACGGTCTTTATGAGATATCGCTCTACTTTGGCAGCGATCCTGCTCGAGTGGAGGAGCTGGTGGACGCTCTGTTTGGGCTGATCGCAGAGGTACAGGCGAACGGTCCCAGAGAGGACCTGTTGGACAAGGCCAGGGTACAGATCGTGCGCCAACGTGAGGAACAGCTGGAGCAGAACAACTACTGGCTGCGTGTCCTGGAATACTGGGCATCAGAGGATGATGTCGAACTGGCAAACTTTGTCGATCTGGCCGTTGTGGAGAGCCGGACCGGCGCAGTGACTACGGAAGAGGTCCAGGCCGCGGCCGCGGCGTTCCTGCCGCTGGACAGGTATATCATGGTGTCGCTGTATCCTGAGGACTTTGAGGAGTAACGTTTGAGGGGAGGCATGAGGAGAGCGGGCAGTTGTTTTTCAACTGCCCGCTTTTCTTGTTTGATCAGAGCGGGGCGAAGACTTTAGTGGCCGTAGAAGTGCTCGGTGGGATCGATAACGGAGTCCTGCCAGTCCAGATAGCGGGCGGCCTCTTCGAGCGTTTCTGCCTTGCCCTCGTCGATCTGTTCCTGAAGCGTGGCGAGCTGGGTTTCGGTCAGGATTCCGGCCTGTAAGGCCAGTAACCAACTGCTGAACTCCTGTGGTTCGTCAATGCGCGCCATGGATGGTTCTCCTTACTTTACGGCGCCAGCGCCGGTTCATATTGTAAATTCGACGTCGCTGCCATCTTCAAAATAGAGCTGCAGGTGGAGGGCGTTGAGCCTGAAGTGGCTCATGCCCTGGCAAGTGCGATCTGCCTGCGTACGCTCTGCAGAGGCTTTGGCCCAACGGCTTTCCCGGCCTTTGTGTTCGAACTGCAGGTAACTCCCGTCCTCGAAAAAGAGAACAGCCTGGTTGAACTCGGAATTGGCTACGTAGCGGACTGAATGTGCGGCCGCGCTCTGCGCCTGAGAAAATGAAGCGAGTTCAAATTCAAAGGGATTTTGGGCGCCGCTTGTCCGCTTTTCCATGTTGCATGCCTTCCATTGACCCTCATCAGGGCCATAAGCGAGCTGAGCCGATATCTGTAACATGCTCCCCCCTGGTCCGTGCCCAGACTATACAGTAGCGGCCTGGATCGTGCAAAGAATTCTTGCCGATCTCAAGCTGACCGGATCATCTGCCACACTTCAGAGCCTGGTGATGGCGTGAAGGAGGAAAGCGAAAGATGCTGAGGAAGATGAGAGCGAACGCGGGGTCATCGTGGAAGAGGCTCGATTGCGCGAGCAGAATGCCTTCGGCAGAGTGAGCCACCAGCTAATCCCCTTCCTGTTCGGCGAATCGCGGTATGCTGACAAATTGCCCATAGGTGACCTGGATGTTGTCCAGAACGCTCCGTCAGAGGCGCTGCGCAGGTTTAACCGGGACTGGTACCTTTCTGATAGAGGTTGTCGTCGTGGCCGACATTGATGTTAACGCTATCGAAACGATGATCGTCGAGCATTTCGGTGGGCTGCAGGCGCCGGAGACTATTCGCCCGGGGCTCTCATACTCTCTGCCCGAAAGTGCTGATACCAACTACCTCGTCGTCACCGATCCGGAATACCCTCAGACGCTGGCCCAGATTGTCTACAGTCAGCCTGGGGAAGTTCTGGACTCGGCGGACGCTATGCGTAACCAGCTGATCGGGAAGCTATGCTACCAGATGCTGAATTTCCGGTTCACCGAAATCTCCAGGGAAACAGATTCGCCATTCCTCGGGGCATCGGTGGGTGAAGGGGAGTTCTTACGGGGTGTCGATCCTTACTCTGTGACCGTACAGGCGCGCAAAGGTGAGGTTCTCTCGAGTCTTGACGCTGCGCTGACAGAAGTGGAGCGCGTACGCCGGCATGGTTTTGCCGCGTCAGAGTTGGAGTGGGCAGAGTCTCAAATGGTCAGCAGGTACGAACAGGCCTACATCGAGCGTGAGAATTTGAACAGTCTCTCACTGGCACACGACAATCGCCGCCACTTGCTGGAGAAGGAATCTGCTCCTGGAATCGAATTCGAATACCGGATGATTGAGCGGTTTCTCGAAGGGATCAGCCGAGAGGACGTGAACCGGAATGCCGAAAAGTATGTAGGGGAAAGCAACTGTTCGGTATTTATTGTCGGACCGGAAAGGGATGGGGGCAGCCTGCCCACCGAGGATGAACTGGCAGCCATGATCAACGATGTCCAGGCCAAACAGATTGACCCCTACCAAGACATTAATGTGGTTACGGCCATACTGACCGAGATTCCTGAGCCGTCAGAGATAGTCTCCCGGCAGACGGACGAGACCTACAACATTTCGGGCCTGACCTTGGCCAATTGCGCGCGCGTCTTGCTCAAGCCAACTGAGTTCGACGAAGACCAGATTCTCTTCAGCGCGCTAAGCCCCGGAGGCAGTTCACCGGTGGGCGACGAAGACTTTCCCGAGGCAGACGTTATCGACGAAATAGTGGCCCAGAGTGCGGTTGGCGATGTAAGTTATGCCTTTCTGAGGAGGCTTCCGGAAGACAAGCCAGTGGGCGCAGGACCCTTCATCAGTGAGCGCCTGGAAGGGTTCGCCGGGTCCTCGAACAAGGAGTACATAGAGACTTTGTTCCAACTCACATACCTCTACGGGACCGCGGCCAACGCAGATGAAGACGCATTTGCCACGCTTAAGGAACTGTACCTTGAAACAGTACGCAATCGCGATCTGAGTCCTTACGGAGCCCTGACTGACGCGTTCAGAAAGACGCGCTACGGCGATTCCGTGCGGCACAACCCTTCCACAGATGAGACAATCAACTCGCTCTTTTTGGGCGAGCATTTGAAATCTACCAGGAGCGATTCGCCGAGTTCGGTGACTTCACGTTTTTCTTCGTCGGCGGTATCAACCTCGAACTGGTGATTGACTTGTCACAGAGGTACCTGGGCAACCTTCCGCCGCTGAACCGGTCTGAGGCGGGGAGAGACGTTTCGCAGGCTCCTCCGGAGGGCATCGTCGAGGTTCCTGTCTATCGCGGACAGAAATAACAGAGTGTCACGTCGATTACTTTCGCCGGAATAGGAGAATACACTAAGGAAAACCGGTTGCACCTGCGCATACTGGAAAAGATCATGGGACTGCGAATGCGCGAAGTACTGCGAGAGGGGTTGGGCGGCACCTACTCAGCGGGGGCGTCGGCAGTTGTTTTGCCAGACCCGCACGACCTGTACGAAGTTTCCCTCTATTTTGGCAGCGATTCAGAAAGAGTAGATGAGTTGGTTGACAGGTTGTTTGGACTCGTCAGGGATGTACAGGTCGAGGGCTCAAGAGAGGACCTTTTGAATGCAGCCAAAAGGCAGATCATCGGCAGCACGAGGAGGAATTGGAAGAGAGTTCCTTCTGGCTTCAGGCTCTAGAGGATTTCGCCACGGGAGATGAAGTTGACCTTCCGAGCTATGTCGAATTGGAGGTCTTGCAGAGCCGGACCGACGCAGTGACTGCGGAAGCAGTTCAGGCTTCGGCAGTGGCCTTCATGCCGTTGGACAGGTTTATTCTTGTGGCGCTGTATCCTGAAGCGTACGGACAGTAACCGGGGGCAGGAGGGAATTGTAGAGCGGGCAGCCGAAATTCAACTGCCCGCTCTTTGTGTTAGGCCGGTTGGAATTGGTTTCCTGCCTGTCCTTGCAGCGTGCGGCCTCTTCAGGGAGGTGGAAGTCTTGCAGACTCTCCTTTGCTAGAAAAGGTACAGTTCATATATGGGGTGGTGATGGTCAGGTGTGGAATTCATGACAGCGGTGGCTGATTTTGTTTACCGTCCAGATATTGGGAGGCATTGGGCAGGCACAAGGCCTGCCCCTACTGGACACTTTGGAGACTGTGAAGACCTTGGGAGAGGCGCGCGAGGGCAGGCACAAGGCCTGCCCCTACTTGATACTTTTGGGGATTGCGACGTCCTTGGGTCAGGCGCGTGAGGGCAGGCACAAGGCCTGCCACTACTGGAACGCATGCGGAGATTGCGAAGACTTTGGGTGTGGCGCGTGAGGGCAGGCACAAGGCCTGCCCCTACAGGATACTTTTGGGGATTGCGACGTCCTTGGGTGTGGCGCGTGAGGGCAGGCACAAGGCCTGCCACTACCGGAACGCATGCGGGGACTGCGAAGACTTTGGGTGAGGCGCGTGAGGGCAGGCACAAGGCCTGCCACTACTGGACATTTTTGGGAACTGCGAAGGCCTTGATTCAGGCGGGCGAGGGCAGGCACAAGGCCTGCCCCTACAGGAACGCATGCGGAGATTGCGACGTCCTTGGGTGTGGCGCGTGAGGGCAGGCACAAGGCCTGCCCCTACAGGATACTTTTGGGGGTTGCGACGTCCTTGGGTCAGGCGCGTGAGGGCAGGCACAAGGCCTGCCCCTACAGGAACGCATGCGGAGATTGCGAAGACTTTGGGTGTGGCGCGTGGGGGCAGGCACAAGGCCTGCCCCTACTTGATACTTTTGGGGATTGCGAAGACTTTGGGTGTGGCGCGCTAGGGACTGGACGAGGCCTACCCGTACGGTGGTGGCGCGGGGGTTGGAACACCGGTCGCTGTCTCAACCGATTCCAATTGTCCAGGACGATCGGGCATGCGAAGGGGGGCGTTGCGGGGGGAGTCCCCCCGCACAAGGGAGGGCCGAAGGCCCGACCGCCCAGAACTGCAGTGGTCAGTGATAAGTGGTCAGTGGTCAGAAGTCTGAGACGAAGGCGCCTGCGCTGCTTGGGGTGGCGCATTGGCTTTGGGTTGGTCGTTAGCAGAGGTGTACAAAGGTTCACCCCCAATCGGGACTGCATGCGCTCGAAACGTTGATTGCCGAGGTTCTTCTGTCCAGTGTCAAGGCCTTTCATCTGTGGATGCGCTGCCGATTCTATTGCGGGAAGGGGGATTCGGTAAACGGGCTGTCGGGGCCGGTTGGCCTCGGCGGGCATGGTAGTGGATTTTCTTGGCGGCGGCTGGTGTGCTACGATTGCAGCATTACTGATGGAGCCGACCGGAGTACAGAAAGGGAGTCATGCGATGAAAAAGCTGCTCAAGTTCCTATTCTTTGTCGGATTTGCCGCGGGGGTCGCGTATGTCCTGAAGCAGGTTTTGGGGGGGCCGCAGCCGGAAGGGGCAGGAAGTGGCGTGTTGCCTGAAACGCCGGTGACCCCTTTGGAAGATATGCCTTTGGGCGGAGAGATAAGTCCGCAGCTCCTGGATATCCTGGTGGACCCTGAAGACAAGGGGTCGCTGCAACTTATGGACGACAGCAAATTCCTGCTCAACCCTCGCAATGGCTACCGCTATCCGATTCGTAATGGAATACCGGTGATGCTCATTGAGGAGGGAAAGAAGTACCAGGATGCGAGCCTCATCCAGAACGGCCAGGAGCAGCCGGAGGCTTCGTAGGACTGGGGTTGGCTGCATTTGCCGGGAGCAGAGGACCGGCGTGACAAGGTGCGCGGGGGAGGACGCTTCAAACTCGTTGGAGGGTCACTTCGCCAAGGAAAGTGGTTCAAGTAGCAGAGAAGCCTGGCGGCGGTCGAAGCGCCAGGCTTTTTTCGACCCTCTGGGATGGGGCAGCTCTTGAGATTCGCAGGTCAGGCGAGGGGCGCGGAAGCCGATTGGTCCTGTTGTTGCACCGGCGGACCTGAAGGAATTTCAATTGCAAAGATAGCGCCGTCACGGTTTTCGACGCTTACAGCTCCGCCATGGGCTTCGACGGCGCTCTTGGCGATGGCGAGCCCCAATCCGGCGCCTGGGAGCGGTTCACTGGTTTCGCCGCGGTAGAAGCGCTCAAAAATGAGCTCCTGCTCGGCCGGCTGGATTCCCGGCCCGTTGTCAGAAACGGACAGAACAGTCGTATTTTCGTCAACAGTTGCGGCGAGTTCAACGACACCGCCTGAAGGCGTGAATTTTAGGGCATTGTCAAGGAGATTGGCCAGAGCCATTCCCAGGCTAGCGCGGTCACACCAGATCGTGTCGAGCTCTTCGGAGAGTGACAGGCGCAGTTCGATCTGTTTGGCTGCGGCAGTCGACCGAAACGGGGCCATCGCTTCTTCCAGGAGGCCAGTGAGGTCATGTCGGGCGATATCCAGCGCGGCGACACCGCCTTCGAGGCGGGAAAGGTCGAGCAGGTGGCCGGTGATCCATTGCAGTCGTTCCAGTTGGCGCTGGCTTTCACCCAGGAATTCGGAGCGGGTATCTGGCTCGCTGCCGGCCTGACCCTGAAGGATCTCTACGAATTGACGCAGCGCGGTCAGCGGGGTCCGAAGTTCATGTGAAGCGTCCGCTATGAAGCGGCGCAGTGCGTCCCGCTCGGCTGCCAATTCGGCAAATGACAGCTGCAGTCGTGCCGCCATACTGTTGAATCTTCGCGAGACGTTGCCAACTTCGCCCACAGTTTCGGGAGCTCGGACAGTCAGATCCCCCTTTTCCATCTGCTGCGTTGCGCTTTCCAAGGCCATCAGGGGTGCAGTTAGTGTCCGGCTCATCACAAATCCGAGAATGACAGCCACCAAGACAGCGCCCAGTCCTGCTATCAGCAGGGCGAAGCGGATAGCGAGGAGTGGTTCGGTGGATAGGGGATGTCTGTTGGTCATCTGAATGTATCCAACAATTTGCTGTTCGTGGTAGACGGGAAGAGTCACTTGCGGACCCTCAGATGCCTCCTCCGCTGACGCGGGGGAAGATCCTGAGAAGGTGCGCCAGAGTCGTCGGAATCCTGCGTTATCATGCTGCCAGGATTCTTGAGAAGCCGAATCTGTTTCGGAGGATGTTGAGTCTTCAGGACTTACGAATATCAGCCTGCTTCCCCAGTAACCGGGTCTTCTTTCCAGGGACAAGATGGCTGAGTGCCTGGTAACGGTGTTGTCCTGGTCAATGTCCCCCCACAGTATCCCGCGCGGCTGGCCAGGACCATGGAATACGAAAATCTGCCTTATTGCTCCTCCGTCGGAAGAAGCCACACCGGCTGGTGAGACTTCGCTAAGCAAGGTCATCATGTTCGGCACTGTATCATAGTGAGAGGGGCCTTGCTGGGAGAAGGCCAGGACTCGCCGGTCTACGCTTAGAATCTTCAGTTCGGTATTTGTGAGGAAGCCTGCAGAAAGGGCAAGTTGCTGCAGTCGAGCTTTTTGGTCAGGCCGCACCAGGTGCGGACGCGCCATTCGAGCCACGGCCTGAGCGTTGATCCATAATGATTCATGTTCACGGACGTCCATATATCGAGAAGCAAAGCTGAGGGCGACGACACCTATCAAGAGGATCGTGAGCAGCGTTAGAGCCGTGTAGCTGAGGATCAAACGCCAGCGGATTGAGTGTAACATTCGCGCCCCTCTGCACATGGTAGGGACACGCCAGAACACACGGCGCATCCCCTGCGGCGACTTCCAGGCTCCATCCCTCCGCTCTTCGGTTGGCTGTCCGACCTGGGAGCGGAGGGATGGAGAAACGGTATCAGTGCCCGAGGGCAGCGCACGCCATTGTGCGAGCCCTTCCCTGACAGCGGTTTGCGCAGTCAGGCAGGCAGTGGACTAAGAGTTGCTCTTCGACTCCAGGCTTTGCCGCTCTTCTTCGTGGGCCTGTTCGTCCTGTTCGTCTGTGCCGTTGTCCTGCATGTGCATGCGGAAACGTTCCAGCGGCATGATCATGACGCCCAGATAGGCCTTCGATTCGTCCTCCGGATGTGCGCCGAGGGTCACGGTTGCCGAGAGCGACTCTTCCAGACGGTCGATGGACAGTACAACTTCATCGCCTGGACTGTAATTGGCCAGGGCTTCCACCAGTTCCTGGAAATTGGCGACTTCGGTTTCGTCTACGGCTGTTATCACGTCGCCTGCTTCCAACTCGGCGATCTGCGCCGGGCCTTCATCGCGCACGCCCATCACCAGGGCGCCTTCAGGCAGTTGTCCGGAGAAGAAGCGGTGATCAAATCCTCCGTTGCGAGGATTCATGAAGCCAAAACGGTTGCCTTGCGGGCGGCGCCATTCCCCGTCGCTCCCGTTCATGTTAATTCGGAAACGCTCCGTCGGGGCAATACTAACGCCGATAAAGGCCTTGTCTTCGTCTTCGGGATGGGTACCGAGTGTCAGACTCAGCGTCAGGCTCTCGCCGTCCCGGTTGACTGTCAGCTCGACTTCGTCTCCGGGGCTAAGGGAGGAAACGGCACCGGCCAGGTCATTCAGTCCCGAGATCTCAGTTTCGCCCACGGCCGTGATCAGATCGCCCGCCATGAGACCTGCAGCGGCGGCCGGGCCTTCCTCAAGGACGTTCATGATGGCGGCACCTTCGCCGGGTGCGAATCGAAATTCGTTCATGCCTCGCCCCATTCCGGGGAGGCTTCTGAAGCCGCGCATCGAGGGAGTGCGTCCGCGTTGAGGGCTGAAGCGACCGTCCTGTTGACGGAGCGGCGCTACGCCGAGGAACGGGTAGCCATCACGGTCTGCCAAGGCGACATTCAGCGTCAGCTCTTCGTCGCCGCGCTTCACAGTCAGCTCCAGGATTTCGCCGGGATCGCGCATCAGGATCACGTGCTGCAGTTCGGCGGCTGTATTGACCATGTCGCCGTCGATCGCCAGCAGGATGTCGCCGCGTGCGAGGCCGGCCTCGGAAGCGGGCGTCTCCTCGCCGATGGCAACGAGCAGAACACCCGGCTCAGGCTTAACCCTTTCATTCATAGTGGCTGCTGAAGCGGTTCCTCCCCAAGCCAGCAGCAAGAGCAGGCTCGCGGAAAGCAGGAGCCAGAGTCTCCGATTGGCCGCGAATAGCGGTTGCCTCATGGGAATCGTTCGTGTGTGTTGTTTCATCCTATTCTCCTCCTTTTGCGCTACATGTTGGATTTACTTCGTTACCTTCCACAACAGTGTAGCGCCCTAAATCGTAAAGACGGGTTGCCTTTGGATTAAGGTTTCGCAATAAAGGAGAAACATCGAAACGGGTTCCCGGACCCCCGCGCAGGTTTGCTTGAAACAGGTCCAAGGGGAAGATTGTTTCGCCGCCTTTGGCACGGCTTCACAGAAGATTTTTTCTTTCGGAGAGGATAACTCGACGTGTTGCGGACAGACTCTGCAGGTCGTCATCCCTGAAACTTGTATCCAAACCCGCGTACGGTCACGAGCCACGTGGGGTTGGCGGCATCCCTTTCGACCTTCTGGCGCAGGTGGCGGATATGGACGTCCACTGTGCGGTCGCTGTTGACATCGCTCTCGTAGCCCCACACGGCCTCTACAAGGCCACTTCGACTGACTGGAATATTGGGCCGTTCTGAGAGGTAGCGCAGAAGCCGAAATTCGGTCGGTGTCAGATCGATTGCTTCTCCGTCCCGCCGTACTTCCAAACGGGTGAGGTCAATTTCCAAATCTTCGAAGCGTCGCACTTGCTCTTGGGAGGGTGCGGCAAGTTCGCCATAGGCGCGGCGCAACAGGGCACGGATCCGGGACACGAGCTCCCTCAGACCGTAAGGCTTGACCATGTAATCGTCGGCGCCCAACTCCAGGCCCAGAACCTTGTCGAATTCCTCGTCTTTAGCGGTCAGCATAAGGATGGGCTGGCGGTGGTTGCGGGAGCGGAGGGCGCGGCAGACGTCGTAGCCGCTGAGGTCCGGAAGGCGCAGGTCCAGTGTAATCAGATCGGGCTGTTCGCGACGGGTCAGCTCGAGGGCCTCTGCGCCCGTCCTGGCCCAGAAGACTTCGAATCCCTCTGCCCTTAAGGCGTACTCCAGTCCTCTGGCGACGGCTCGTTCGTCCTCCACGATCAGTACTCGATCCCGACTCATTTGACTACCTCCAGTATTTGGCGGCTGTTGCGCTCATGTTGCCGCCAGCGGGGTGGTGGATACACTATGGTGGCATTGTTCCCGGACACCGGACTGTATATGTTCATACGCCTCAGGGCCATCGCATCTTAATCTGGTCGCCAAAGTGTTCCACAAAGGGCACCTACAAGGTGCGCCTCTACCATTTATCGGTCGTTATAGGCTGAAAAACTGATCTTCAGTCGCCGAGAACGTTATGAATTTGAGACTGCACACTATGATTTGCACTGTTCTCGACGCTTTTTTCGAAGTCAGGCTCGAATCAGGTAGCTTCTTGAGATCTTGCCCCTATTGGATGCAATCGCCCTTTCTTTCGATTCACTTTTGCCGCGAATAACCGACTTCGTCCAGGGCCGCGAAATTTGCCTCACAGGGGTGGCGCGTGTAGAATAAGTGTTTGTAGTATACCTATCAAATGCAGGCTTTGCTACAGGGAGAACGACTGGATCGCGCCGGTCGAAAGATTCATTCGCCACGATTTATCAAGGCGCGGACAGGAGACCATGGTGCTCTGCTTCATGGAATCGACGGGGCACAGCCGCCCTGAGCAGCCGCTGGAGTTGTGAAGGAAGACGAAACGATGGCTCGAATGAAAGTCTTGTTAACTGAGGATATACCTACGCTGGGCCTTGCCGGCGAAGTACACACTGTAGCGAGGGGCTATGCCCGCAACTATTTAATCCCGCGCAAAGAGGCAATACTGGCAACCAAGGGCGCCTTGAAGCAGGCGGAAGATATTCGCCAGGCGGCGATACGAAAGCGGGCGCAGGAACGGTCGAACGCCGATGCCCAGGCAGAGGTTCTTAACGGACAGCAGTTGCTCTTTAACGTGAGGGCTGGAGAGAACGACCGGCTGTACGGTTCGATTACCACGTCGGATATCGCCGAGCAGATAGAGGAAACGGTCGAATTCGAAGTTGACCGAAGGCGAATTGTCCTGGGCCAGCCAATTCGGGAGTTGGGCCTTTTCGACGTAACAATACGGTTGATGGCTGAAGTGGAGGCCACCTTGGCTGTTGCGGTCGTGCGGGAGGGCGAAGGCTGGGCAGATGCCGAACAGAGGGAACAGGACCGCGAAGCGGCCGCACAAGCGGAAGCTGAGGCGCAGGCGGCGGCTGAGTTGGTGTATGAAGAATCGGATGCCGACCCTGAGGAGGAGTCGGGAGCAGACTGATCGCGTCGATCGCATCGAAGAGTATCGCGGCTGCAGAGCCATTCCCGGTTTGTGAGTACGGCGAAACTGCCGGAGTCAGGGGACAGTTGTCAGATGCCAGTAGGGGCACGGCCCAGGAGTGGGACGTCGCGGACCGGTTAAGGCTGGGAAGCCACAAGTTAATTTACATTTGGCGGACAGGGGCATGCCCTGTCCGTTCTTTTTTGGTTCGGGTTTTCTGCAGGCAGCAGGCGTTTCTGGCGTTTCGTTGATTCTCCAAGGGCAGGAAACAGCCTTCTTCTTTGCCTCGCGGCGGGCCACGGAATGCGAGCCTTTCGGGGAGCTCTTATTCCATTTTTTCCTCTTTTGCAGAGAGGCGCGGCGATAGGTGTGGGACCGTTGCCAGCCCGATTTCGCTAGCCATTTTGGGGCAGATCGGGTATACTAAATAGTGGCAGAAATCCCAACTGTCAGGGTCCGGAGCCTCCGCCATTTTCCCAGTTGGTGAAGTGGACGGCAGGCGAAACAGGGGCTTTAAGTGGGACTTGACTCTGACCCGAACCGCAAGGTCGGGGCCCCCGGAACGGGTTAAGGGGGAGATCATGTCGCGGATCGAAATAGTGGCGGGAGAACGTGAATGAGTGAGCCAAACGGCATTGACGGCGCGACCCCTGGTGAGGATGGAATGGGCGGTTTACCGCACGATCCGACCTCGCATAACGGGGCAAATGGCAATGGGATGTTTGCCCAGAGCGTCGAGGAAGTTTCTATAGAAGATGAGATGCGGACCGCATTTCTTGACTATGCGGTCAGCGTTATTGTGGCACGGGCTCTACCTGACGCAAGGGACGGACTGAAACCTGTTCACCGGCGCATCCTGTACGCCATGCACGATATGGGGCTGCGGGCGAACTCGTCCTACAAGAAGTCGGCCCGCATCGTAGGCGAGGTGCTGGGCAAGTATCACCCCCACAACGACCAGGCGGTATACGATGCGCTGGCGCGCATGGCGCAGGAGTTCAGTCTGCGCTACCCACTTGTAAACGGCCAGGGGAATTTTGGCTCGATTGACGGCGACAGCCCGGCGGCGATGCGCTATACGGAGGCCAAGCTGGCGCAGCTGACCGAGATGCTGCTCCAGGATATCGAAATGGATACGGTCGATTGGGGACCGAATTTCGATGATAGCCTGGAAGAGCCGCTGGTACTGCCCGGAAAGCTGCCCAACATGCTGGTCAACGGCTCGAGCGGCATTGCCGTGGGCATGGCCACGAACATTCCTCCCCACAACCTGAGCGAAATCTGCAACGCGGTGGCCCATGTAATCGACAACTGGGCGCGGCGTGAGCAGATTGGTCTTGAAGAGTTGATGGAGTTTGTGAGGGGACCGGACTTTCCGACGGGCGGCGAGATATTGGGGACGGAAGGGATTCGCCATGCGTTCGCCACGGGCCGCGGACGAGTGCTTGTGCGCGCCCGGACAGAGATTGAGGAGACGGACAACGGAAGATTCCGCATTATCGTCACGGAGATCCCTTATCAGGTCAACAAGACGACATTGCTGGAGCGGATCGCCGAGTTAGCCCGGTCGGGTCGGCTGGACAGCATCAGCGATCTGCGTGATGAGAGCGACCGGAGCGGCATGAGAATCGTAGTCGAGCTTAAGCGGGGGGCGTCGCCCAGGAAGGAACAGAACCGTCTCTTCAAGTTTACGCCGCTGCAGTCGACATTCAGTGTCAATGCCCTGTCTTTGCTGAACGGCAGGCCGGTGACGCTGGGGTTGCGGCGGGCCCTGTTGATTTATATCGATCACCGATTTGAGGTGATCACGCGGCGCACCGAGTTTGATCTGTCGAAGCAGCGCGAGCGGGCGCATGTCCTGGAGGGATTGCGTATTGCGCTGCAGTTTCTTGACGAGGTAATTGAAACGATTCGCAATGCCGCCAATGCCGAGGAGGCACGCACGCAACTTGTGGCAAGGTTCAGCCTGAGCCTGGTTCAGGCGCAGGCGATTCTGGACTTACAGCTGAGGCGGCTAGCGGCCTTGGAACGGCAGAAGATTGAGGATGAATACCAGGAGGTGATGGAACGTATCGCCTACCTGGAGGACCTGCTGGCACATCCGGCGAAGATCCGCGGCCTGATTCGGGACGACATCGTCGAAATGAAGGAGAAGTACGGGGATGAACGGCGCACGGGCATCATACATAGTGCCAGCGGGGATTTCAGCGATGAGGACCTGATACCGCAGGAGAACGTGCTGATCAGTTTCAGTGCCAATTCCTACATCAAGAGAATGGAGGCCGACAGCTTCCGGGCGCAAGGTCGCGGGGGACGGGGCGTAAGAGGGATGTCGACGCGAGGTCAGGACGAGGTCATGGACCTGCGCTTCGCGCGTACGCTGGACCACATTCTCTTCTTTACCAATAAGGGAAGGGTTTACAGCAGCCGCGTTTACGAGTTGCCTGAGGGCAGCCGCACCTCCAAGGGAGCTCACATCGCCAATATTCTGACACTTCAGCCGGACGAAGAGGTCACGACGATGTTGACTCTGGGGGATTTCGGGCAGGCCTCCTACATTACGCTGCTTACTCGCAAGGCCCGCATCAAACGGGTGAAGGTATCTGCGTTCTCGAATGTTCGTCAGAACGGCGTGATCGCCATGAACCTGGATCAAGAGGACTCTCTTGAATGGGCACAGCTGACGAACGGCGGACAGGAGTTCATCATCGTCACACGCGGGGGCAAGGCACTGCGGATGCGTGAGGACCAGGTTCGGGCCATGGGCCGAACTGCGGCCGGGGTATGGGCGATGCGTCTGCTTGGCGAAGATCTGGTCACGGGGTTCGATGTGGTGCAGCAGGGAGCAGACCTGTTTATTTTGCACGAACGGGGATACGGCAAGAGAGTGTCACTGGAAGAATACGCCACGAAGGGTCGATACATTCAAGGAGTCTGGACTACAGATCGGTCCAAACTAGATGAATTTGGCCCTATCATTGCAGCGCGGGTTGTCACTGAGCACGATCAGGTTACAGTAATCACGGGCAATGGAATTGTGTTACGAACTGCGGTATCCGGCATCAGCCGCATTGGGCGTCTTACTCAAGGAGTTCGCATCGTCAATTTGGATGAAGGCGATACTGTTGCGGCTCTGGCGGTGCTGAGGCATGAGGACTTGATCCGTGAGGTCGAGGGGGCCGAGGCAAATGGATCGGGCGAAGCCGTTAACGGTTCCCACCCTGTTGCCGTAGCCGAATAGACAAGGGAGTTCTTGCCAATGTCCGACCTTCGCTCGCTGGTACAGCGCGAGCCTGGGCCACGTCACGCATTTTTGCCCAGACTCAATCCGGACTCACTCGCAGAGACACTCGTCGCCTTCGCCAATGGTGAAGGCGGAACTGTCATATTGGGGGTTGACTCCAACGGCAGCCGGGGAGATCAACTGGTAGGGGATGATGTGGAGGGTGCGTTGCGGGCGGCCCTGGCGCTTTGCCGTCCACCGATGCGCACTGAATGGCAGGAGGAGGAGACGCAGGGTGGGCCTGTAGTCATGTTACGGGTGGATCGCAGCAGCGAGTTGCATATTCTCTCTGACGGACGGGCGCTGGTTCGCCGCGGCAGTGAGAACCGGCCGCTCAATCCGTCGGAATTGGAGATGCTGGTGGGGAACCGGGCGATGGGGGAGTTTGAGACAGATGTCGTGCCCGGCTCGGCGAGAGAGGACCTGGACGAGGACGTTATCGACGAGTATCTCGAACGGAGGCAGCAGCGGAACCCGCACGGAACACTATTGCCTAAGGACAGATTGCTGCAGCAGATTGGCGCCATCGACGGTGAGGGGACGCCGACTGTAAGCGGGATGCTCCTTTTTGGGAAGGAGCCGCAGCTGTTTCTGCCCCACAGCCGGGCGGTATTTGTGAAGTTCGACGACAGTCCGGCAGCACACAGAACGGACGAGAGGGCCAGGCTGGCGAAGGCGGGCGGCACTGTTGCTTCGATGTATTTGGGGAGCGAAGCCGGATCTTTCGGCTATGGCCGCCGCGAGGAGATTACGGGCCCGCTTGCTCGCATAGTCGAACGCGGCTGGCGGGTAATCTGGGAAGAGATGGGCAAGAAGGCTGTGGTGAAGGGGCTGCAGCGGGAGGACCAGACGGAGTATCCCCCGTTTGCGGTGCGTGAAGCTCTGGTCAACGCGGTCTGCCACCGGGACTATCGCCTTCGAGGCAGCAGCGTGGAGATTCACATGCGTCCGGACAGCCTTGAGATCATCAGTCCCGGCGGCCTGCCGGCGTACATAACGATCGAAAACATTGTTGAGGAGCATTACAGCCGCAACCCTCGTCTTGTCAACGGTCTTTACCAGTGGGGTTATATCGAGGAGCTGGGCCTAGGCGTTGACCGGATGATCGAGGATATGGTGGCGGCAGGCCATCCGCCCCCGCTTTTCGATGCGAAGAGCCATCGTTTCTCAGTCACTTTGCAGAATCGCAAGGACCTGGAGAAGATTATCCCCGAGTGGGAACAGCACATGAACGAGCGGCAGTTGAAGGCAATGCAGTTTGTTCAGGCTAACGGGAGCATAAGCAACCGGGATTACCGGCAGTTGTGCACCCATGTGGGGGCCGAGACGCTGCGGTTGGACCTGGTTGACCTGGTAAACAAGAGGCTACTTTTGAAGATCGGCGACAAACGAGGGACCCGATATATTCTCCGATGACAACCCAATTTGGGATAATTGGGTTATCGATTTGGGATAAGGGGCCGTTTCAAGAGGATAAGTCCTTCATATACGAGATGACAGAGTCGAACTCTAAAATTGGGGCGCTCAGGAGTACAGCAGGAGAAGGATTCCGACCGCTGTGAAACATAGGAAACACTTGGCAGTATTGGCAAAATTGGCGCCAAACTCACGAGAGGCAATTGCGCTATTCATGCCCCGATTGTCTGCCTTTCGAGTCGAGTGATATAATCTACGAATACTCTTGCCCCTGGAAGGGGCATCTACGCCACGAAACCGGACCCAAGCCATTGCGCAACGATAAGAGAAAACCCGACGCGCTGGAGTCGGCGTCCCAATCTTCGGCCCAAGGCAACTCCGTCGCGCCCCCCGCATCTGAGGGCGACCCAACATCTGCGGAACATCTGTTGTCCCGGCCCACGATCGAACGAGGAGCCGAGAACACTCTAGGCGGGCCGAATGCCATGGCGACGGCGGTCCCCAGCGGAGGGGTCATGGCGGTGGGCGATGGGCCCGTTGCACTTGCTGACGACGAGGGCGAAGAGGATGACCCGGGTCTGAAGTCTTTGCTGCGCGAGACGTTAGAGACGGTCGTCCTTGCGATTCTCATTTTCCTGGTGATCCGCAGCCTTGTGCAGAACTATCGTATCGAAGGGCAGTCGATGGAGCCCAACTTCCAGCACGGCCAGTATTTGCTCGTAAACAAGCTGGCCTATCGATTGGGAGAGTACAGGCGCGGGGACGTGATCGTCTTTCATTACCCCAACAACCCATCGCAGGACTACATCAAGAGAGTTATCGGGCTGCCGGGTGACACGGTTGAGTTTCAGGACGGCGTCTTAATCGTGAATGGGCTGTCAGTCGAGGAGCCGTATGAGCAGGTACCGATAGCGCGGAACATAGAGGCGCAGACTGTTGCTCCTGGTTTCCTGTATGTATTGGGAGACAACCGCCCGGCGTCGTCCGATACGCGCACGTGGGGCCAGCTGTCGCAGGAGTTTGTGATTGGCAAAGCATGGTTAGCCATTTGGCCAGTTGACGAAGCTGGGTTGGTAGAGCATCCGGCCATTGAAATAGAGTCGTCATTGGAACTTGCGCCATAGTTCTTTCGGTCTTTAACGGAAGAGCGTAGATCAGCTTCGTTACGCACGGCGATGCCCGGTTGGTCAGTTGGGGTAACGTTACTGCTAGGGCAGCAGAAAGTTGGAAGGTCTGAGGACGAACCGGGAGAAATCGCATGACAAACGCAAGGGTCAGAGATTTCCTTATTCTCATCGGTCATACGTGGATGTGCCTGGATTGCCGAAGCAAGCTTCTCGAGAATCCGGAAGCGACTCTCGTGGGGCACAAGTTGAGCGAATTTGAACGAGAGAGGTTGTTAAAACTGACCGATAGCTCCTTTCGCACGATGATGGATCTTGAGGCGGCAACCGGACTTACCGCCGATGAAGTTACGCTTGCTATCGATCATCCTCGCTCGCGTCTGCGTCATCTGGGAACCCGCGTGCGGGGGTAAGAGCGAAGTAGGCCCAAGGGCACGGCTGTCGGTGAGTTAGCAACCTGTGGACATTCCAGCGCTGTTTGACCGTTACGAGTGGGGGTTCGAGACGGTTGAGCCCGGAATCTGGCGCAGCACGTTTGCTGACGAACAGGACGAGGAGTTTGACCTTTACGTGGCCGCGGGTGAGGAATGGCTGCACTTTGCGGTCACCCCTCTTACCCCTGTTCCCGCGCCGGAGTGCAGAGAAAAGCTGACTTCCCTTTTGCTGAGTTTGAATCAGTCGGTACGGCTGGTCCGATTCGCCACGGACAGCGACGGCGATGTTTCTCTGCTGGCGGACCTGCCTCTGGAAGAGTTGTCCTTCACCCTCTTTGCGGCGACGATGGATGCCCTAATCCACTATACGCGGGAACTGGCCGCACCGCTGGCCAGGACCGCGACCGATCCTCGCTTTGAAATGTCGTTCCCCTAGCCAGAGTCTCAAAAGAATAAGGAGTGCGCGATGGCCGATGGTCTTGCAGCGCGGTGGTTGCCGATATTGGAGGCGCTGGGCGTAAAGCGCCCGGGAGATATAGGCTGGGTTCACGGCGCCAACAGCCGTCAGACGCTGTTGGGCGCGCTGTCCGATCCGAGGGTCCAATTTATAGAAGGGGATATATTGGTGGTCGAGGGAGAGATCATCATGGCCCATCCCCCGGTAACGGAGAGCGACCTAAGTTTTGAGAGCTGGCTGGACCTGACCGTTGACGCGGGGAAGGGCGCGAAACTAGATTTCAAGTCGCGGGACGCGGTTGCGCACTGTCTTTCCTACGCGAAGAAACATGCGGCAGGCAGGATCCCGCTGTGTGCCAACGCCGATGTCCTGACCGGTCCGGGAGGGGGGCAGGCTCCCTGTAAACCTGACGAGTTTACGGGGCTGTGCAGCCGTCTCTTGCCGCAGGCGTTTGTCTCGTTGGGATGGACGGTTGAGACAGGGGCTTCGGGCTATACGGGGGAGATGCTGGACGAGATGCTCGAATCTCTGACGGAGGTCGACGCTGCGGTCACCCTGTGCTTCTTTGCCGGTTACCTGCAGGAAGCCTGGCCGCAACTAGAGGCGATATTGGCTGAGACCGAGTATACGTTTACCATCTGGGGCAGGACTGACGACGCGTCTCTGGTGGCATGGATACGGGACAACACGCCAGCGGACCGCTGCTTCTATGACGTGCAGTGGCGGGACGGCACACAGATACACATGGCTTCCTACTGAGCCGTCTCACGCGGTCAGTGCAGAAACGTCGTCGGCCTCAACGTTTTAGAGGCCAGGGAAGCACGCCAACTCGTTCGGCCCACGCATGGTATAGGCCGGCGAACTCCTCAACCTTTGGCCGGTTTTTCTCGCTCAGGTCGTTCAGTTCGGTCCGATCCTCCTGCATATGGTAGAGTTCCCACTGGCCTCCGTGCTTGCTAACAAGCTTCCACTGCCCCAGGCGGACGGCCCGATTACCCTCGTGTTCCCAGAAGACATGGCTCTGCCGACTCCAGTTTTCGCCCTTCAGGAGCGGAAGGAAGCTCTCTCCTTCCAAGGGCAGAATGGGCTGGCCGTTGTACTCGGATGGGTGGGAAATTCCGGCGGCGTCGAGGAAGGTCGGCAGGATGTCGATGATGTGACAGGCTTCATGCACGATCTGATTGGATTGGATCGCTGCAGGCCAGTGGGCAATGAGGGGCGTGGAGATGCCGCCTTCGTGAACCCAATGCTTATATAGCCGGAAGGGCGCGTTGGACGCGTTTGCCCAGGGGAGATCGTAGCTCATAAAGGTGTGGGGCCCGCCGGGAAGAATGCTCGGGTCGTTGCCGACCTGCATCGGCCTACGATCCGGCGTCCAGTCACTGTAACGGTCAACCCAGCCGTTTTCAGCGAGGAATTCGGCGCATCCTCCGTTATCGGACAGGAAGAGGATGAGCGTGTTTTCGTCAAGATGCGTTTCTCTTAGTGCGGCCAATATTCGCCCGACTCCCTGATCCATCCGGTCAATCTGCGCGGCGTAGACAGCCATACGCATGTCTTCCCAGTCGCGATGGCGGGCGTCCTCCCAGGGCGGCGCGGACTCATCGCGGGGAGAGATAGGCCAGCGGCTGTCCAACAACCTCATTCCTTTCAACTCCTCATGTCGCGCGGTTCGCAGCGCGTCCCAACCTCCGTTGAGATAGGTACCTTCATACTTGGCGATGTCCTCGGGCAAAGCGTGGAGCGGCCAGTGGGGAGCAGTGTAGGCCACATAGAGGAAGAAAGGGTCGTCGGATTGCGAGGCTTCTTCGATCATCCTCGCGGCCTGGTAGCTGATGGCATCGGTGTAGTAGTAGGAATCCTCTGCGTCAGACAGGCCTGCCAGCTCCTCTCCTTGATTTTCAGACTCCGCTTCGGTTCGGACAATTGAGTCGTCTTCCATCAGTGAGTAGGGGGCGAAAAAGCTGCCGGCGCCGTCCAGCGTACCGTAGTAGCGGTCAAAGCCGCGCTGGCGGGGCGTGGGATGGCCACTTTCGCCGGGTTGCCAGCTACCCGGTCGAGTTGGATCGTATGCGCCGCCGACGTGCCACTTGCCGGACATGAAAGTCCGATAGCCGCCCCCTTTGAGCGCCTCTGCGATGGTCACCACGTCGTCGCGCAGGTATCCCTGGTATTGTGGAGATCCCGTATTCTCCATCATGTGGCCGATGCCGGCCTGATGGGGATAGGCGCCGGTGAGCATGCAGGCACGCGTCGGGCAGCAGCGGGCGTAGTTGTACATCTGGGAAAAGCGCATTCCGCCGCGGGCAAGACGGTCGAGGTTTGGTGTCCGGATCTCCGAACCGTAGCAGCCGATATCGGAGAAGCCCATGTCGTCCACCAGGATGAGGATGAAATTCGGGCGCGAGGTTGTGGTCTCTGTCATTTGGAACTCCGTAGGGCATTCTAACGGCCGGGATAGACTGTGAATACCGGTAACATTGCCGTCCTGGACGTCGGGTCAGGTCAGTTTGGTTTCTGGCCAAGAAGCACTGGTTCAGTCCAGTGCCAGGTGAGGCGTTTGCTCCTGCACGTAGGGCTTGACTACCTCCAGACTCTGTTCCATTACGTCGACGGCAGTGTCGATCTCGTTATCAGACATGGGCGTGGAGATTGCATACTGACATCTGGGTGCGCTAAAGATTCCGCGGTTCATCAGTTCCAGATGCAGCAGTTTGGGCAGTTGGAGGGCTTTCTCCTGTGCGGCAACGCCATCGCGGGCATTTGTAATCTTTTCGCTACTCCAGAGGATGCGGATGATGGAGCCCGAGCCAACGGCGCGAATTCCCACACCGGCTGATTTAAACGCAGCGTTCAATCCGTTTCTCAGCCGCTGGCCCAACTGGTTGATTCTTTCCACTTCGCCGGCTCCGAACTCCTTCATGGTGGCCATGCCGGCGGCCATGGTTATGTTGTTGCCGTTGAAGGTGCCGTTGTGGGGGATTGTCATGGGGTGAGTCGGGTCGAACGGGGCCATGATCTCTTTGCGCCCGCCAAATGCGGCAAGGGGAAGGCCGCCGCCGATAAACTTTGCGATTGAGGTCAGGTCGGGTGTCACTCCGATTGTGGCCTGAAACCCGCCGACGTCCTGGCGAAAGGTCATGATCTCGTCAAAGATCAGGAGCACGTCATATTCGTCGGCCAGCTGCCTAACTCCCTGCAGGTAGCCGGGTTCGGGTTCTATGCCGCCACCTGCGCCGAGAGCAGGTTCGAGGATGATGGCGGCGATTTCGTGGCTGCGGGCGTGCAGAAGGTCGCGTATGGCATCGAGATCGTTGAAGGGAACTACCAGCATTCCTTCCAGTGCTGCTGCGGGGACGCCTCTGCTGGAAAGCCGGGGACTGGGGAGCCCCTCCTCTCCCGGGTCCGGCTGAATGTTCACCTGCACGTAGTCGTGGGATCCGTGGTACCCGCCGTCCATTTTGATGATGATGTCCTTACCGGTGAAGGCCCTCGCCGCCCGCATCGCGAGGAGGGTCGCCTCGGTGCCGGAGTTGCAGTAGCGAACGCTGTCAAAGCTGGGGACGCGGCTGCAGAGCATTTCTGCGTGTTCCACGGTTACTTCAGCGGCGGAACCGAGAACGGTGCCGCGGGCCGCCTGTTCCTGGATAGCGCTGACGGTGGCTGGATGGGCGTGACCGTGAATCAGAGAGGTGTAGTTGTTGAGAAAGTCGAGGTACTGGTTTTCGTCATAATCGTAGAGGTAACAGCCGTCCCCACGAGTCATGTAGGCTGGATAAGGCGTGTAAAAGGATGCCGCCCTAGTGTCGCCACCGGGCATCGACTCTTTGGCGCGCGAATTCCACTCACCGGATCCAGAGGTGCGTTGGAGAAAGGTTTCGGTGATCAGTTTGGCGGCGTCATGACTTGATTTGGTGCTCACAGCAGACCTCCATGGTGGCCTTTCATCGGCTCTGATCGTTTACTTCTGAAGTACCAGCCGGTCGGTGAAGCCTGCCGTTTCTTTCAAGAGAAGAAGATGGGGGTTCAGGTAATGGATGAGGCAGGCAATGGGCCAGGAGTCGAAGATTCACTCCATTATCGGTGGGATTGTAGCACACAGTTTCGGCGGTAACAACGGACACATCGGACGGGCGAGCGGCTGGAATTGCGGGCAGAACGATGCTTGGCTGCATTTGAATTGTTTGCAGGAGGATCGACTGACACAAAGCATGGGGGCAGTTCATAGTCGGGGTGGAGATAGTCAGGTGGGGTGTTCGTGACAGCGGTGGCTGACATTGTTTGCCCTCCATTTATTGGGTGGCACTGGGCAGGCACAAGGCCTGCCCCTACAGTGGCGGCGGGGGGTTCGAATACCAGTCGCTGGCACAAACGTTCCAATTGTCCACGACGGTCGGGCATACCTGGGGGGCGTTGCGGGGGGAGTCCCCCCGCACAAGGGAGGGCCGAAGGCCCGACCGCACAACTGCAGGGGTTAGTAGTCAGTGATCAGTGGTCAGTTACTGCGGCAGTTGATTGGGGATGGTTGTGAAGAGGCGTGAGGGGAGAGGAAGGAGAAAAGCTTGGGGCACTTCAATCAGAGATGCGAATTTCTTGCGGCTGATACGTTTCCGGTTTTCTGGCCCGCGAAATAGAGCGCAACGAATCGGCAGAGTAATTTGGGATGCACACGTCGGACCGACGTACGGCTTGAATTGGAGACAGATTTTTCCCAGGGTGCATTTGGCCTGATTGGAGGAGGTTCGACCAGATTGAAACATGGGGAGGGAACAGAATAACCAAGGCTGCCGTCTTAGTTTGTGGTTGGAAAGCTCAGGGGCTTGGGTCGGTCGTCATACACAGGCCGTAGAGCAAGAAAGGTTTTCTCGCATACATTCACAGCAAGTGAGGTGGGGAATGAGACGGCTAATTAAACCATTGGTTCGAGGGACACTGGCTCTCATGTTTGCCGGGTCCGCAGCCATAACCAGCATCCGCGATGCAGCCGCCAACGAGGTGCATATCGTGCAACCTGGCGAGACATTGAGTGAAATCGCCAAACAGTACGGGACGACTGTAGCGACACTGAGGCAGCTCAACAGCCTACCGAACGCTAATTTTGTCTGGTATGGTCAGCGTCTTGTGATTGACAGTGGCGGGTCAGTTTACGTCGACCCGCAAAGTGCCGAGGGCTACCAATTGTATAGAGTGCGGTCTGGCGACTCCCTCACCAAACTGGCACGACGTTACGGCTTCAGCGTGACACAGCTAGCGCAGATAAACGGCATATCGCCCTTGCGCTGGTTGTACAATGGACAGCAGTTGCGGTTGCCCGTTTCGCCAGGGTCCGTACAGGCTTCTCAGCCGGCGGCTCCGGTTTCACAGGTTGGCATCGGAGATTTCCAGCGCTACACGGTACGGCCAGGGGACACCTTAACCCGACTTGCCAAGCAACACGGAGTCAGTCTATCAAGGCTCATGTCCATCAATGACCTGTCACTGGCGAGGTGGCTCTATGTTGGTCAGGTACTCCTCGTGCCGGGGCAAGTTGAGGAAGCTCAGCTCGAGCCTGCGCAGATCGCTGCACCACCTGTGCCTGCTGTGCAGCCGGCACCAGAGGCTCCTGCGCTGCAACCTGTGCTACCTTTAGCTGCGATGCAACCTGGACGGACTCATTCCATAATGCATACGGTGCAGAACGGCGAACTGCTGAAGGACATTGCGACGCAGTACGGAATCAACCACGCCGCAGTTGCGAAGTTGAATAACTTGGCAAATCACAGTATTCTAGAGGCGGGTCAGGCATTGCGGATTCCGTCAGAGAATTCTCTCGAGCTTCTAGAAGTGATGGAGCACAGACTTGACCATTCGCGGTATCCTACGTCTACTGAGCGCTGGATCCAAGTTGATCTGAGTGAACAGTTGGCTATCGCCTATGAAGGCACCAATCCCGTAAGAGCATTTGTTGTTTCGACCGGTGTAGGGAATACGCCCACGGTCCGGGGAACGTTCCGCATCTGGGCCAAGATCGCCATGCAGGATATGCGGGGTGGGAGTCGAGCCGCAGGCACATACTATCATTTGAGAGACGTTCAGAATGTGCAGTACTTTCACAGGAGTTACGGGTTCCACGGCACGTTCTGGCATGACAACTTCGGTACGCCCATGAGCCGCGGTTGCATTAACATGACAAACGAGGATGCCAGATGGCTCTTCGACTGGACGTCACCCACGGTTCCCGGTGATGACTGGTTGTTCAGCAATAATGCCAACCCTGGCACATTGGTGATGGTCCATGAATAGAAGCCGGTACAGTCACTTTACCTGCTGCAGGAGTCTGACCGCGATGGCCAGGAAAAAGGTTGGCACGCTGGCGTTGGCCTTGGTATGCGGACTGCTGTTCAGCGGAATTGGCAACGCTGATGTAGCCTTCGCCGCTGAGCAGGATGTTCCGTATCCGCAGACGCCTGTATCCGAGGGGATGCATGACGGTCTTGACTTGCTGCCGCCACTGCCGTTCATCGGGGCAACGATGGACCTGCCCCAAGTTCGGCAGGAAAGGGAAGAGTTGCTGGACACGGCTGCGCCAAAGTTGGAGGACGAAACTGAATACGCTGTCTCCTGGACCGGAATCACGGAGCTCCATCTGGATATCAGCCAGGCCCGTCTTGAGGGCGAGAAGTGGATTGAAGTAAATCTGAGTGAACAGATGCTGTACGCGTGGGACGGCGACCAGCTAGTAAATGAATTTCTGATTTCATCGGGAATCCAGACGTATCCCACCATTACAGGTGTGTTTCGCATGTGGGCGCGTACACCTTCACAGACGATGTCCGGCGGGGATCCAGATTCTGGCACCTATTACAATCTGCCAAATGTTCAGTGGGTGCAGTACTTCTATGGTGAATTCGCGCTTCACGGGACGTATTGGCACAGCAATTTTGGGACGCCCATGAGTCATGGTTGCGTAAATCTGACTATTGAGGATGCCGAATGGCTCTTCAACTGGACTTTCCCGGAATGGGACGGCTCCGGAGGATGGATACGTTCGACAGAGAGTGATGCCACCTTGGTTTGGGTCCACTGAAAATGGCGACGAAATCCAAGTCCAGAAAGAGAACACGTGCGAAGGGCGGCCGCCACTCCCGGAGGGACGTTGGGGGCCGCCTGGCGCGGCCTTCGCGGCAAGAGTTGAAAGAGATTGCCTCAAAAAGGAGGTTCAGGCAGAATCTCTATATCTATGGGGGCGGCGCGATTCTCGTTGCGATCGTGGCGCTGGTCATATACGTAAACATTCGCAATACTGCGCCAGTTGGAGGCGAAGAATCGTTGCCCTCGCAGGGCAATACACACATACAGCAAGGCAGCGCTTCTCCAATTGAATACAACTCCACGCCGCCGACTTCGGGTCCCCACTATCCGGGCCTGGCCCCCTGGGACATTTATGATGAACCGATCCGCTATGAGCAGGTGGTGCACAACATGGAGGATGGGGGCGTTATAGTTTACTACCAGTGTGAAGACGGCTGCCCAGAATTGAAGGAGCAGCTGACGGAGGTGGTCAGACCCTACCTCGACAGGGGACGTCATGTAGTTATGATGCCAAATGCTCCCAATTGGGAAGGGTTTGGATCGCAGTCAGTTCACAAGGATATGGGGGCGCGCATTGCGCTGACAGCGTGGCAGAGGCTGGACAAGTTTGACGAATTTGACGCAGGCCGGATCCGCGCTTTCATCGAAAGGTATGAGGGAATCGACCACCATGTGAGATAGTGAACGGTTCTGATTTGACTGGCCTCGCTAGAGAAAGAAAGGGCCCACAAATTTGGCTGTGGGCCTAGTTTTTTTGTAGATTTTTGCCAGGCGATCAGTCCTGCTGGATCGCCTCTTCCACCGGCACCAATTCCACTTCGCCGTCCTCGAGCTCGACGACTTTATAGACTTGCTCAGCCCTGTCGGTCATCAGCACGCCGCCGAGGTGATCGAACTCATGCTGAAAGATGCGCGCCAGCCAGTCGTAGGCCTTGATTCGCTGGGACTTGCCATGTCGATCCTGGGCCTTTATGAGAACGTAAGTGGCCCGGTCTACATCGGCGGCGAGTCCGGGCAGGCTCAGGCAGCCTTCCTGACCGATCTCGGAGCCTTTTGCCTTGACAATCTCCGGATTGATCATTTCATAGCGCTGCATCGTTTCTTCGGGGCGCTCGGTATCCTCCGGATACTCGATTACGAAGATGCGCTGGTCGAGCCCAACTTGGGGCGCGGCCAGACCAACCCCTTTGCCCTCCCGCATTGTTTCAACCATGTTTTCCAGGAGCAGATGCAGACGTTTGTCGAAGGTACGCACGCGTTGCGCCGGCCGTCGGAGTATCTCGCCCTCGTCCTCCCAGATAGTCAGAATTCTAAGCGTGGTCATGTGCGGACAGTGGTCAGTTCGTGGAAAAGCTATAGAAATTGAAAGGGGCTATGCTTTTGCTGCAGGTCGACGTGCAAGCAGGACGGCCAGATGTCTGGGTTCGGAGGGGGCATCGCAGGCAGGCTCATATCTGGTTTCCGGCGCCGGTAATTCCTGCCGTTATTGCCGCTGGATGATCATCATTGTCAGGCGGCTGATATTGACCAGGCGGCCTACTTCGTCCTCGATGCGGATTTCCCATACGTGTGTGCGGCGTCCGACGTGGATCGGCCGCACAGTGCCGATTACGTACCCTTCCGTAACTGTACGCAGATGGTTGCCGTTGATGTCCAGGCCAACAGCGGCTTGGACATTGAGGTCTATCAGTGCCGTGGAGGCCACGCTGCCCATGGTTTCGGCCAGCGCGATTGAAGCACCGCCATGAAGCAGGCCGTAAGGCTGGACTGTGCGGCAGTCCACCGGCATTCGGGCACACATAAAGTCAGCGCCAACCTCGGTGAACTCGATACCGAGGTTGGCGGCTAGCGTTCGCTGGCTCATCTGATTGATGGCAGCGACGGTCATTTCAGGATTGAACATCGCCTTAAGCAGACTGCCCTGAGCTACTTGGCCATATTGCGCAGGGCATGGAAGATCGGCAAGGGGCTCCAGTCGTTGCGGACGATACCCCATTGGGCCTTTTCGGTTCCGTCGGCGACCACGCGGAAGTTGAGATTCCAGAGGAAGGCGGGACCGGCCCAACCCCAGTTGCGCATCATCTGGAAGGCCTCGACCGTCCAGCGGGCCTGCTCGTCGAAGTCGTTGTCATTGGCGTAGCCGTAGCGGGGGTCGAAGGCGCCGCCGGCGGCCCAACCGAATTCGGTCGGCCAGATTGGGATGTTGCCTGCTCCGTAGCGCAAAGCGAGGTTGCGGTAGCCTTCCATCGTGCTGCGGAAACTCCACGAGTGGTGGGGGTTGTCGCAGGCGCCGTTGAAGTGCTGGTTGCCGGTCTGTTGGATGGCTTCACAAGCGCTCTGCCAGACTGCATTGGGCGGCACGTTATAGCCGCTGGGGTGGGCGCCGAAGCCGTCGACGTAGTTGGCCAGACCCTGTTGCAGCATGGCCTCGAAGTAGCGGAAGTCGTCCATGGCGAGGGAGCCGTTATCGCCGGCAGGCGTCAGTGCCCCGCTGATTACATACATTGACGGGCAGGCGGCCTTGATCGCACCGTAGGAGGGGCGCAGCAGCGCCATGTACTCGCTGGGATTGATCGGGCGGTTGCCCCATTCGTAGTGCAGATTTTGCTCGTTCCAGACTTCGATGGCTTTCACGGACGAGCCGCAGTACTCCCCTGCCAGGCGGCCGAGGAAGCGGGCGAAGGTTTGGGGATCGGCGGGGGGGCCGCCGACAGTGCCGTCGTAGCCAGATTCGCGGGACCAGTTGGGCGCGTTGACCACGCTGAAAAGCAGATTGAGTCCGCGCGAGTTGGCGGCGTTAACGAGCGGCCAGATATCGCCAAAGCCATACTGACCCTGATTGGACTCAAAGACCTTCCATTCGATCTGCTGCTTCACCCAACCGAAGCCCAGCTCGCGGGTCTTGTCCATGGCGATGCCTTCCTGGCCGTTGTGGATCATGTGGGCCTGGACACCATAGCCGAAGCCGATGCCGGGCAGCCTGGTTGCAGGCGCGGAGGGCGCAGGGGCGGCGGCCGGTGGAGCAGGCGCTGCTTCAGGCCGCGCCGGGATCTCTGACTCGGTGAATTTCTTCACGCCGGTGAGAGAGCCTACCAACTCGGTCAGGGCACGGTAGATCCAGGCAGGTTCGCTGACACCGGAAACCTCGACCTGGAACCACTCTTCATTGGGGCCGAGGCCGGTAATCTTTACCTGTGTGCCGGCGGTGAGAACGCTCAGGATCGGGTATTCGGTGCCGGGCCCGCCGCGAACATTGAGATGCGTGGGCTGGCTGACTGCGAAGGGACCTCCCGTTGCGGGCGGCTGTGGAGCCGGCTGGGGCTGTGGTTGCTGGGTAGTCGTGCCGCTTCCGGACGGAGGCGTTGTTGAACCGCCCTGAGGAATCCAAATCCGCGTTCCCCAGAACAGGGAATTGGCGTCAGCAATGCTATTGGCCAGCATGATGGCGGAGATTGTTGTGCCGTTATTGAATGCGATGCGGCTGAGCGTATCGCCGAGCTGCACTTCGTACCAGAAGCCTCCGGCGCCGCTAGTAGGCGTGCCCCCGGTCGTGCCGCCGCCGCCGGTTGTCCCTGATCCGGGAATACACAGGCTTTGGCCAATATAGACGTAGGAGGTCACGGAGACCCCGTTGGCCTGGGCCAGGTTCTGAATGGTAACCCCGTAGTGGACGGCGATGCCGGAGAGCGTTTCGCCGGCAATGACGTTATGGGTTCGGGCACATGTGGTTGGCTGGGAAGGCGCTGCCTGCTGTCCCGTAGTCGGGATCCGGAGGCTCTGGCCGACAAAGATCTGATTGGGATTGGCGATGTTATTGGCGGTAACCAGAGCCTGGAGTGTCACGCCATACCGGGCGGCGATGCGGGAAAGGCTTTCGCCGGGCTGTACGATGTGCGTTGTGTAGCTTGTCGTTTGGGGGCTCACGTTGAGATGCAGTGAAGCTGCCGAAACAGACTGCGGCAGCATTGAGAAAAGCAGTAACGCCGCGATGGATATCAGCCAAATGCGACGAGACGCTCTTAACTGAGTTATACCTGCACGCATATGTAACTCCTTATTCGGATCCAACTTAAGTCAACAAGTTAGGAAAGATCTACCACCTCGGATTAATCATTCTGCACCGATTCCGCATTGAAGTCAAGACGAAATCAGTTCTTGCATCAACGCAATGCCAACGCGAATGCCACGATAGAAGTTCGGTAGGTGTAGTTTCTCATTTGGGGCGTGAAGATTGTCGTCAGGGAGGCCGAAGCCCATGAAAAGAATAGGAATTCCGAGAGATTCCTGGACAACGGTCGCTATCGGTATTGATCCTCCTTCGCGGCTGAAGACGGGTTCAACGCCGAAGACAGTTGTGTAGGCTCTGGCTGCGGCCTGCATTTCGGGCACGTCGAGGGGAACTACCGTTGCGGGTGCGTGCTGGAGCGTGTTCACAGAAACCTGAACCGTCGGGGGCGCGATCTGTTGAAGAAACTGCTCGAGCATGGGCCCGATTGCAGATGATGGCTGGTCGGGAACCAGTCTACAGCTGATTTTCGCATGTGCTTCGCCAGGGATTACGGTTTTGAATCCGTCGCCAATGAATCCGCCCCACATTCCGTTTATTTCCAGTGTGGGGCGGGCCCCAATCCTTTCGGTTACAGTGTAGCCCTCTTCGCCCCAGGACGCTGGGACTCCTGTTTCCTGTAAGAGTTCGGTTTCACCGTAGGGGACCTCGGCCAAGGCGGCCCGTTCATTCTCGGTCAGAGATTGCACCTGGTCGTAGAAGCCGGGTACCGCGACCCGCCCGGAGCTGTCATGGAGTTGAGCGAGCAGGGCGCAAAGGGCTTGATTTGGGTTATGTACGGCGCCACCAAACATGCCGCTATGGAGATCCTGTGAGGGACCCCTTACCGTCACCTCGCCGGCCCACACACCGCGCAGCCCGTAGATGATCATTGGCTGATCGGGCGACAGGATGTGGGTGTCGGAGACGAGACAGACATCGGAAGAGAGTTTCTCAGTCTCAGCCGGCAGGTAGGCGGTCAAGGCGGGGCTGCCAACTTCCTCTTCGCCTTCGACAAGGAATTTGACGTTGACGGGCAGCGCACCTGAGGTTGACAGGAGAGCTTCGACCGCGGCGACATGGGCGAAAAGCTGTCCCTTATCGTCAGAAGCTCCGCGGGCATAGAGATCGTCGCCCCGCAGAGTCGGTTCGAAGGGCGGCGAATCCCAGAGCTCTTCCGGGTCCACGGGTTGGACATCGTAGTGGCCATAGATCAGGACCGTAGGGGCGTCGTCTCCTGCGTGCAGCCAATCGCTGTAGACGATGGGATGGCCTGCGGTGGGTATGATTTCCACGTTTTGCAGGCCGACGGCAGTCATCTTCCGGGCCAGCCAGCCCGCGGCACGCTCTACATCGGCGTTGTGCTGCGACAGCGTGCTGACGCTGGGAATGCGCAGCCAATCGCCCAGTTCTTCGAGCTGGCTTGCTTGGGCATTCTGCAAATGGGCGTCGAGACCCGGGTCAGAAGCGGGGATTGCCTTAGGATTCATGGGGAGGGAACTCCAGTGGCTCGCGAGGAGCCATTTTGACTCTACCTGGATTCTGGTGTGCCGGTTATGTCGCGTGGTCGGAGAGCAAGTTTGGGGTATCCGTCAACCTGGAAGTTCGACGACGACGTACTCCTGGTCGACTGAGACTTCGAAGGTTTCTGCGGTGTAGGGGCCCGGCTGATAGGTTGAAGGGATATTGTCGGCGGTTGCGACTTCCACATCGTAGCTGCGGGTGCGTACCGAGGCGGGATCGACCCAGGATTGGCCGGTGGTTACGTCGTATTCCCAGCCGTGCCAGGGGCAGCGCAGAATCTCGCCCCGCCTCTCGTATTTATATTCGCCGCCAGGTTTGTCGGCCATCACGAAACCGGTGAGCCTGCCTTCACAAAGGGGACCGCCCTGGTGCGGGCAGATATTTCGGAGAGCATAGAACTCGCCCTTTATATTGAAGACGCCCAGGGAGCGTCCCCCGATTTCGACGATTTTGCGTTCTCCGGGGGGAATCTCATCTACAGTTGCGATTACGTGTTTTGCCATTGCAATTCTCTAAAGCTTGTAAAGCTCGCGGGCGTTTTCGGCCATGAATTTCCGCCGCCGCTCTTTGTCCAGTGGGACGGGGAAGGCGCGATCAGGGGCGTCGAAGTCCCAGTGCGGGTAGTCGGTAGCGAAGAGCAGACGATCGTCCATTTCCAAGTGGCCCAGCAACTGACGGAACTGATTGGGTTGGAACGGCTCCTCCATGGGTTGTGTACTAACCCAGAAGTGTCGTCGGAAGAGCTCGGAAGGCGGTTCGGTTACGTGCGGCACCTCGCCGCCCAGTTTGCGCCATGTGCTGTCCATCCGCCAAAGGAGGGGAGGAATCCAGGCGAATCCACCTTCGATGAGCACGAATTTTAGTGTTGGGAATTGGTTGAAGACACCTTCGAAGATCAGGCTGATGATCTGGGCCTGGAAGGTCTGGGGCATACCGCCGTGGTCTTCGATGTAATGGTTGGGGTAGCCGGAACCGGTGATGGGTGCGCCGCCGGCGCCGCCGAAATGGATGGCGATGGGCACATCGCGGCGGCTTGCCGCCTCATACATGGGCCAGTACTTGCGGCGGCCGAGGGGTTCCTTTGTGCGGGCGATGAGGAGTGCGTGGACAAATCCGGGATGGCTGCCCCACCTGTCGATCTCTGCGGCGGAGAGTTCGCCGTCTTCCCAGGGGACGATGATCGAGGCGCGCAGGCGGGGATCAGGTTCCAGCCATTCGGCCAGTTGCCATTCATTGGTCGCGCGGGCGAAGGCGGCGCCGAAGGCAAGATTGCGCTGCTCGCCAGCGCCGACCAGCGGGTTGAGGACGCCGATCTCGATATTCCATTCGTCCAGCAGCTGTTTCTGCAGAAGGGGCAGGTTTGAGCCGGGGGGCGTTCCGTCGTCGGGCCATGAGTCATGGCGGGCGGCATTGGGCATGGCCCGCGGATAGTGGGAGCCGTCAAATCCCCGCGATCCGAAGGTCCGGTGGTAGTCCTGCCAGCGCTCGTCCAGATAGCTTCGCAGCACGTCCTGTGTCGGGAAATAGATATGGATGTCGGTGTCGATAATGGCCGTGTCCAGTGGCGCGCGATATCGGGTAGCCTGCTGAGCGGAGGCTGCGAGGCCGTTTGAGGCATGACCATTGGTACGGTCTTTCGTAACGGCGCCGTTGTTGGCAGTGGCAGTCGAATCGAATTGAGCAGTCATGGAAGCTCTCCTATTCTTCACCGGGTGACGAGAGGACAGGTGTGAAAACGGGTCACCGTTTCGTTGCCATGATCGTCATTTCAAAGCCGGTACAGTTCGCGCGCGTTGGCGTTGCAGATCTTGTGTCTCTGGTCGGTGGTCAACAGGCTCAGCAGGATATCCTGGTCGTCGTGGGTATGGGGATAGTCACTGGCGTAAAGGAGCAGGTCTTCGGCGCCGCACTGGTCGAGTATTTGTGCCAGATGGAGGGGATTGGGCGGCGCGTCTAGAGGTTGAATGGTGAAACGCAGGTGCGAGCGCATGTATTCGGAGGGGGGCTTGCGGACGTAGGGTGTATTGTGGCGCAGCCCCTTCCACTCCTTGTCGATGCGCCACATGAGTGACGGCAGCCAGGTGAATCCCCCTTCGATGAGCGCGACGCGCAGCGAGGGAAAGCGTTCAAAGGCGCCTTCACAGACCAGGCTGATGACCTGGGACTGAAAGACCTGTGCCATGTTTGCGTAGTCTTCGATGAAATAGGACGGCCAGCCGGTGGGCGTTGGGGGATGGCCGGGGGCGCCGCCGTAATTGATGCCGATAGTGAGGTCATGCTTTACGGCTGCCGCGTAGATCGGGTCGTAGCGGCGATTGCCGTACGGTGCTTCGGCGCGCACGGGCAGGATTACCTGCACGAAGCCGGGATGATCGCCCCATCTTTCGACTTCCTTTGCTGCAAGGGGCGGGTTGTGGCTGGGCACTACGATGGATGCCCGCAGGCGAGACTCTTTTTCGAGCCAGTGCTCTACCTGCCACTGGTTTACGGCGGTAGCGAGGGAAGCGGCCAAATCCTCGTTTCTAACGCTCTGTACGCGGTAGGCGCAGTTGAGAATGCCGATTTCGACATTGTCGAGCGCACTGGCCTGAATCTCGGCCAGGTCGGGTTTGGGGCTGCTGCCCTCGCGTGCAGTCGTTGGAACGGTTTCTGGATAGTCGGCCGCGTCGGGACCGTTGAAAGCGGACTCGCGGCAGTAGTCGAGCCAGTGATCAGGCAGGTAGGGGTAGAGCGTCTCTAGTGAGGGAATCTCGTTATGGATGTCGCAGTCGATGCGTGTCAGTTCAGACATCGGAGTTGCCAGCCAGAGACAAGCTTAGGGAAATTCAAGAGTAATCCTACTCGAAATACGGGGCGCAGGCAATATACTGATCAGCCGTCCTATCACTCAACCGGAATGCCCCACTTCGCCCGCGCCTCCTCCATGGGGATGAGCTCCTTGATACCGTGAACGGTGTGTCCGTGGCCCCCTTTCACCCAGCGCTCGTCTGCCGGTTGGCTGGCCGGCTGATAGCGCACGTCGCAGCTCAGGCGGAAGCGGTTGGTGAGGTTGGTCGTAGAGGCGTGCATGGTATGCATGCCGAAGAGGACAACATCGCCCATAGCATAGTCGGTCGTTAGCCAGGAGCCGCCGAACTTCTCGACGATCTCGATCGGGTCCTTAGTGAACCAGCCGTCAATTCCGTCGCGGTCCACGTCCATGCGGCCGTAGGTATCCCGGATGCGGGCGAAGCTGGACAGATTGTGGGAGCCGCGGCAGATGGCAAGCGTGCCGTGTTCGACAGGAATGTCTCCGAACGGGATCCAGACAGTGTGGAGATTGCCCGAACCGCGGCCCATGTAGACAAAGTCATAGTGGGCGCCGGTGTATTGCTCATTGCCGACGGCGCGCAGCCACTTGTAATCGAAGGTGAGCGCGGGTTCGCCGAAGTAGGCGGCGAAGAAGCTGAAGAGCTCAGTGGCCTGGAGAACGGCCAGGACGTCTTCGTTATAGGCGATGCGCCTCATTTTGGCGCCCCGCCCTCCCTTGGGCATCACGCCTTCGAGCACGGGCCTGTCCGGTTCCAGCACATTCTGCTCGTGCATGAAAGTCAGGATGGTCTCACGTGCACGTTTCACTTTGGCGCGATCGATGAGGCCGCGAATGAACAGATAGCCGTCCTCAGCCATGCGGGCTTGCAAGCCGGGCGTATCTCCCAAGAGCGCTTGACTCTCACGCAGGATCCCCAAGTCGGCGCTGGGGCAGGTTGTATCCCGATATCCAAAGCGAATGTTCATATTTTCTCACTTTCGGGCCAAGCAGGCTGCAGTACAGCGGAGACGCCGCGGGCTGAACGCGGTTGCGGGAATCTACTGAAGGCGATTGCGCATTTGCATAAGGGCGGGCCCGCGCAGGATTACCCAGACACTCATCATAAGGGCCAGCGCAACGATCGCCATGGCGGCGAATGACACATCTTTCAGGGCGTCTGTCTGTGCCACGGCGGCTGCCTCTGTCACGTCGCCTGCAAAATCAGACCCGGCGTAGACGAAAACGCGAGTTGCCCAAAGCGCACCCAGGGCGGCGACTCCGGCGGTATTTCCCAGTGTTCGCCCGATTACATTGATCCCGCTTACGACACCCAACCTTTCCCTGGGAACCGAACCCATTACCGCGCTGTTGTTGGGCGACTGGAAGATGCCCATCCCCAATCCAAGTGGCATGACTCGCAGAACATAGCCGAAGATTGAAGTTTCGGCGGTGAGAGTGCTGACAGTGTAGCAGCCTAAGGCCAACACTCCCAATCCGGCAGTTGCGATAAGCCTGTACCCGAAACGGTCCGAAAGCATGCCGGCGATCGGTGAGGCCAGACCGAAGAAGAACATGCTAGTCGTCAGGAGCAGGCCGACAACTGTCGGGTCCAGCTTGAGGAGATTGCTCAGGAAGAAGGGGAGGAGCAGCATTATGCCGCCGGAAACGATGAAGCTGATCAGCCGCATCGACAGATTCAGGCTGAATAGAGCGTTGCCAAAGAGGGACAGATCGAGGAGGGGTTCTTTCACCCGAAATTCGGTGCGAATGAATAGTGCCAGAGAGAACAGAGAGAAGGCCAGGAGGGCGAGCATTGCGGGTGACCGAAACCCATTGCGTTCGCCGACGGTCAGAAACAGCATGAGCGCCAACAGGAAGGAGAAGAAAGTCGAAAAACCGATCCAGTCGAAGCGTTGCCGCGCCCCGGGGCTGGTGCTTGGCAGGTAGCGCCAAGCCAGGAGGAAGCTGATAAGTCCTAAAGGGGGCCCAACGAAAAAGATCCAGCGCCACGAGAGGTATTTCAGGAGTGCGCCCCCGAGGAGCGGACCTGCGATGCCGCCGACCGAAACGGTGGAACTGAAGAGGCCGAGCGCCTTCCCGCGCTCCGACGCGGGAAAAGTTTCGGTCACGATGCCCATGCTCAGAGCAGTAGCAAAGGCGCCGCCGATGGCCTGTAGGACACGGAAGAACAGGAGGAACTCAATGTTCGGGGCAAGTCCCGCGAGGACAGAACCAATGGCAAATGCGATGGTGCCGCTGAGAAAGATGGGCTTCTTGCCAACCATGTCTCCCAATCTACCCACTCCCAGCATGATTGCCGTCTGTGTGAGGGAAAATGAGAGCACTACCCATTGAACAATGGCGAAATCGACATCGAACTCGGTGACGAGCGCCGGCAATACCACCCTGACGACGCCACCGTCGAAAGAGGCGAGAAAGATGCCGGAGCCGAGGGCGGCGAATATATGCCACTTGCGCTCGACGAGCTGATTTTCAGTCAGTTTGGTCATAGTGGGTGGAGGACTTCACCTTTACGAATGGTGGGGCAGTGCGGACCGAGGACCTGGTGCTCAGCGCGGACAGTTGGTCGGGAGTCATGACTGCCAGAGTGCAGTTCATTTGCCTGGAAGACGGAAGCTTTGCCGGCGCGAGGGCCGATCAGAGGTCGCTCTGGGGCCTGCGGAGCGGTGCTCGGGCCTGCAGAATTCCCCAGGCGCTCAGAATCAGTGCGACTGCGACTATTGCGAGCCCGGTATAGGAGACTTCGCGCAGGGCGGCGATCTGGGCCTCGGCTGCGGCCTCGGTAACACTGCCTATGTAGTCCGGTCCGGCGTGGGAAGTGACACGGCTTGCCCAAAGCGCTCCCAGGGCCGCGATGCCGGAAGTACGTCCAAGGGTGCGGCCGATGACGTTAATGCCGCTAACGACGCCAAGACGTTCGCGGGGAACAGAGCCCATGACAGCACTGTTGTTTGGGGATTGAAACAGTCCCATTCCCAGGCCCAAGGCGGCCACACGCAGAACGTAGCCGAGAATCGACGTTTCGAGGCTGAGCGTGCTCACAGTGTAACAGCCGAATGCCATCAAGATAAGTCCTGCCCCGGCTATGCGACGGTATCCAAAGCGGTCGGACAGGGTGCCTGCGAATGGGGAGGCAACCCCAAAGGAGATCCAGGTTGTCGTCAGAAGCAGGCCCACGACCACGGGCTCGAACTGGAGCAGGTTCGTGAGGTAGAAGGGAAGCAGGAGGTAGACGCCGCCGATCACAATGAAGCTAACGAAGCGCATCGAGAGGTTGAGCGTGAACTGTGCGTTCTTAAAAATCGACAGATCGAGGAGCGGATCCCTCACGCGCCGTTCCGTGTTGAGGAACAAAGCGAGGGCAACAAGTGAGATAGCGAACAGGCCCAACATGGAGGTAGAACGATATCCGAAACGGGGACCGACTGTCAGGAAAAGAATGAAGGTCAAGAGAAAGGCAGCCATGAGAAGCGATCCGGTCCAGTCGAAGCGTTGTCTGCCGCCGGGGCTGGTGGTGGGCAGGTAGCGCCAGGCAAGAAAGAAGCTGACACAACTGAAGGGAAAGCCGACAAAGAATATCCAGCGCCAAGACAGGAATTCCAGCAGCATCCCGCCCAAAATGGGACCGGCGATGCCGCCTAATGAGACGGCGAAGCTGAACAGTCCCAGGGCCTTGCCTCGTTCGGAAGCCGGAAAGATTTCGGTCACTATGCCCATGCTGAGGGCGGTGGCAAATGCGCCGCCAATGGCCTGGACTACGCGAAAGAGCAGGAGAAGCTCGATATTGGGCGCCAATCCGGAGAGGACAGAACCGATGAGGAATGCAATTGTGCCGCCGAGAAAGACCGGCCTACTGCCAATCATGTCGCCCAGTCTTCCGACGCTGAGGATGATAGCTGTTTTGGTCAGAGTAAAGGAAAGAACGACCCACTGAACAAGCGTGAAGTCAACCTGAAGCTCGTTTACCAGGGCGGGGAGTATGACAACAACGATGCTGCCCTCTTTCGAGTCCAGGAAAATGCCGCTGCATATGGCTGCAAAGATGAGCCATCTTTGCCTGGTAGTCAAGGTGTCAGAGAGATTGGTCACGAAAACGGAAAGAGTAACTGGGGCTGTGCGAGACGGATGGGCGGATAGACCTGAAGTGCGCCAAGCAGTAACGCGCGTGCAGCGATTCTTGGTAAACCTACTTGCGGGCGAAGCGACATTGCAACCGGAGACAGAAAGTGATGGCGCCGGCTAGCAGACTTCGAGAGCATGAATGTCTATTCCTTTGGGAAGGCCGGATTACAAGCGAGCACTGCGTCCTGAAATGTGACGGCCTTCTGATTGCAGGCGGCGAATTAGACTCCGGTGGACGAGTTAGGCATCAGTTCGGCGCCCAGCGCGTTTGTTTCCGGCGGCTGGATGGCGGAGGTCAACGAACAGAGTGCGGCCGCTGCACACACAGTTGTCGGATTCGTGAGCCTCTGTCCAAGATTAGACTAACTATACACGCTGTTCGCCGTACTCCAGCAGATCGACCATTCTCATGCTGAGGTCGCCGCAGGTTCTGAATCCAGGTCAATGTAGACTACCGGCCGCCTTGGGCGCAAGTGCAGGCAACGTAGCCGGCTACGAAACCATTCGTGCCAGCCGCGCCGGTGACCGGGCATGCAGAGATTCCCACGCAATCATAGACAGGGTTACGCCGACCAGGGCCATAGCGGCGAAGGCGACACTCCGCAACCCTGCGATTTGGGCGGAGTCGGCTGCCTCCGTTACAACGCCGGTGTATTCAGGGCCGGCGAAAACGTTGACGCGATTGGCCCACAGCGCGCCGAACGCGGCTACGCCGGCGGTACGTCCTAAGAAGCGCCCAATTGTGTTGGTGCCGCTGGCTATCCCCAGCTTTTCGCGGGGCACGGAGCCCATGACGGCGCTGTTTGTAGGCGAGTGCGAGATACCGAATCCCAGGGCTACAGGGGCAACTCGAAGAACGAATTCAACTGCTGAACTGGAGGCATTTAGTGTACTGACGGTGTAGCAGCCGAAGGCCAGTATTAACAGGCCTACGCCGGCAACCAAGCGAACTCCAAAGCGATCGGTCAGGTGGCCGGAGATAAACACGGCCACACCGAAGGAGATCCAGAAAGTGGTCAAGAGCATCCCAGAAAGCACAGGTTCAATCTGCAGGATATTGGTCAGATAGAAGGGAAACAAAAACCAGAGGCCACCCATCGCGATATTGGTAATGATCCGTATCGACAGATTTGTACTGAACTGAGCGTTTCTGAAGAGGGTCAGATCGATTAGAGGTTCTTTAACGCGTGCCTCATTGCGCACAAACTGCACCAGCGAGAGTAGAGCGACGCCGAGGAGCCCAAGCATAGCGAAGGAACCGAATCCGAAGCGATCGCCAAAAGTCATGTACAGCATGAGTGCCAGCAGACCGGTAAAGAGCAAAAAGGAGCCTGTCCAGTCGAAACTCTGGCGACCGGTAGGTGGGGACTTAGGCAGATAGCGCCAAGCCAGAATCAGGCTAACGGCGCTCATGGGCTGACCTACGAAAAAGATCCAGCGCCACGAGAGTGCTTCCAAGACAGTTCCGCCGAGAAACGGCCCGACGATACTTCCGGCCGCGAAGATCGCGCCGAAAGCACCAAGCGCTTTACCTCGCTCCGAAGGGGAAAAGGTCTCGATCACGATGCCATAGTTCAAGGCGATGGCGAATGCCGCGCTCACGGCCTGCAGAACGCGAAAGAGAAGAAGCAGTTCAATGGTTGGCGCCAGTCCGGGGAGGATCGACGTGATCATAAAGGCTATAGTGCCGCCCAGAAAGACTGGGCGCTTTCCGATCATGTCGCCCAGCCTGCCGACCATGGGCATGATAGATGTCTGGGCAAGTGTGTACGACAGGAGCACCCACTGGCCGATGGCAAAGCTGATGTTGAAGTCTTGCACTATTGCGGGGAGGACGACGGCGGCAGAGCTGAAAATAAGTGAAGCCATAAGGATGACGCCGGCCAGGGCAGCCAGGATCAGCCACTTGTGCTCATTAGATGACTCGTGCAAGGTTGGCACTTTCTTTCTTGATAGAGAAAATGGTCGCGGCCGATCAGGGCTGGGCGACCTCGCTTGGGGCGGGAAGCTCGGTTCGGGCGTCGAGACGGGTTATTTTAAGTAAACTGTTGGGCTGAAGCAGTCGTCCGTCAATCAGCGAAACGTTACGGTCGGGCCAGCGGATTTCGAGGGCGTGGATTGTGGATTCGTCGGGAAGGCCGAAGTGCTGACGGGCGCTGCGCCCGGAGAGATAGCCGCCCGCGGCTTGTACGCTACGGCGGTAGAGGCCGGTCGACGTATGCAGGAGAAGCTGGGCGCCAATGGCGCGTGTGTTGGCGCTGCCGGGATAGCGCAGATCCACTAGCAGGGACTGGCCGCTGCACAAGCGGTTCTCGAACAGTTGGGACGGGGTACGCAGGTTGTTGATGAGCACATCCAGATCGCCGTCGCCGTCGAAGTCGGCCATGCTCATGCCGCGTCCTCCGGCTGTGCTGTTGAGTTGCCATTCGGGCGCGGGCTGGAAGCGGTTGCCTCCGTCATTGCGATAGGCCTGGTTCTCCTCGACCAGCTCATCACCGGGGAGATGGCGGAATATCTCCATCGCGGTCATACCGTTGACGACGTAGAGGTCGAGCAGGCCATCCTGGTCCAAGTCCCCGAACTGCGCAGACCAGCTCCAGCCGCTGTAAGGGATGCGCCATTCCTCGGCCTGATCCGACCATGCTTCGCCCTGCCACCGCTGCAGCACGTTGGCCATGACCTGGGGGCCATCGTCCGGGCTCGGCGGCGGCATGGTCTCCATCACGGGCAGCCACTGGCTCATAATCTCCGGTTCTTCGGAGTACGGGTGCATGTCGGCGGCGAACAGCTCCGGGCGGCCGTCGTTGTCGATGTCGCCGCTGTCGAAGCTCATCGTGCTAAATGTGGTGGTGGGGAACGGTTCGGTCGCGACCCAGCCGCCGTTGCGCTGGGCCAGGAAGGCGATATCTCGCACGTCGAAATCGTTGCCTACTAGAATATCGGGGCGCCGGTCGCCGTTCAGATCCTGAAGGTGCAGGGCCAGCCCCTGCGCACGTGATGCAAGGCGGGTGGACGAGAAGCGGCCGCGGTCATTCTTGTAGACAAATACACCGTTCTGGTCTGTTGCGTCGAGGGCGCGACGGCCTATTTGCTTTTCGAGCGAGGCGTCATAGGATGCGGTGACCAGGTCGAGGTCACCGTCGGCGTCGAGGTCGCCCCATTGGAGTGAGTAGGCGAAGCCGCTGACGCCCTGTAGGCGGGCCGGCTCCTGGTCGGGACTGAAGGACGGTGCGCCTGGTTGCCCGCCTTGGTTACGCCAGAAAAGTAGATTGCCTGTACGGCTGGTGGCGGAAATGTCGAGCCAGCCGTCGCCGTCAAGGTCTACGAGAGCAACGCCGCGAAGGCTGCCTTCGAGCAGGCGTTGCGGGCGGAATTGCCATTGGCCCTCATTCCAAAAGATCCGGTTGGGGCCGAGCAGGTTGGCGAGGACGAAGTCTTCGTCGCCGTCGTTGTCGAGGTCTCCAACGGCGAGGCCGGCGCCGTTGCTGGTGAAGTAGGTGACGCGTTCGAAGGCGGTGCCTGTAACGTGGGGGAGCTCGTGTTCAACGAAGCTGCCGGTGCAGGAGCGATGTTGTGTCCCGGTTTGTGCCCCCCCTTCCGAGCGGGAAATCAGGGGAAGTGTGCTGACCTGGAGCCTTGCAGGTTGCCGAGGTGAGGGGGATAGCGGGTCGGAGGCGAGACCGACTGAGCAGCTGGATAGGAGGAGCGCCCCAAGTAGAAGGGCCAGGAATGGAGTGCGCATTATCGGCCGCTCTTGCTTCCTAACCCTTCATCCCTGTCAGCGAAATACCTTCAATGAAGGTACGTTGGGCGAAGAAGAAGGTGATGATGATGGGGAGTGCGACGAGCGTGCTCACGGCCATCAGGTAGGGGATGCCATTGCTGAAGTTGCCGATGTCGTTGGCGCGTCTGGAGAGTTGTTCGATTCCCAGAGCCAACGGGTAGCGGTTTTCGTCGCGGAGATAGATCAGCGGGCCCAGGTAGTCGTTCCAGGCCCAAAGAAAACGGAAGAGGGCGACCACGGCCAGGGCTGGCTTTGTCAATGGCAGGATGATGCGGAAGAGGATGCCGAATTCGCTGGCGCCGTCGATGCGGGCGGCGTCGGACAGCTCCTCGGGGAGGGTCATGAAGAACTGGCGGAGCAGGAAGACGATATAGGGGTGGCTGAAGAGCGCGGGCACGACGAGGGGGCGGTAGGTGTCGAGCCAACCGAGCCACTTGAATGTGATGAAGAGGGGGACCATGGTTACGGCCCAGGGCAGCATCATCGTCATGACGACCAGCCAGAACAAGGTATCGCGGCCCGGCCAGCGTATGCGGGAGAAACCGTAGGCGACGATGGTTGAGGAAAGGACCGTAAACAGGACCGCAGGGACCGTATAGAACACAACTGAGTTGACGGCGTACTTTGTGAAAGGCAGTATTAGCCAGCCGTTGATAAAGTTCTCGGGGTGTATCGGGAAGGGCAGCAGTATGGGCGGCACTGTAAAAACTTGGGAATCCACCTTGAGCGCGGAACTGATCATCCAGTAGAGGGGAAAAGCGAAGCTGAGCGTGAGTGGAATCAACACTGCGTATTTTATGAATTCCAGCAGAATGGACTGCCAGCGGCTTCCCGTGTCACGGTGGTATCGGGGTACGGGCCGCGTTGTACTCTCCGACGCGATAGAGGTCATTTTTCACCTCCGTAATAGACCCAGCGGGCCGAAGATTTGAAAATGACCAGCGTAAAGATGACGATAATGAGGAACAGAATCCAGGCCAAGGCGGACGCCTTTCCCATTCTCAAGTATTCAAAGGCATTTCGGTAAAGGTGAACCAGATAGAATTCCGTCGAGTTCATCGGGCCGCCTTCGGTGAGCAACCAGGGTACGGTAAATTCCTGGAAGGCGACGATAAGGCCCATTATCAGGTTGAAGAGAATGATGGGGGAGGTCAATGGAATGGTGACGTTTCGAAACTTGTGCCAGATATTGGCCCCGTCAACCGTGGCTGCCTCGTACAAGGAACGGGGTACATCCTGCAGAGCGGCCAGGAAAATGACGACGGCGGCTCCCTGGGCCCAGATGGCTACAAGAATCAGTGATGGCTTGGCCCAACCCGGGTTGGAGAGGAAGGGAATTATGGGGAGGCCGAAATAGCGAAGGACTCCGTTGATGGCGCCGTATTGAACATTCATCAGGAACTGCCAGACCATCGCCGAAGCCACCGCGGGCACGATGGAAGGGACGTAGATTACGCCGCGGAAGAAGGAGCGGGCCACAATGTCGGAGTTCAATATGTTTGCGATAAGGAAGGCCGCGCCTACACCGAAGGGGACGCTAACGCCTACATAGTAGATTGTGTTGTACATGACGTTCCAGAAGTGGGGATCGTCAAAGAAGAGCGTGGCGTAGTTTTTTACACCCAAGAAGACGGGCGGGCGAAGCAGGTCGTAGCGAGTGAGGCTGTAGTAGAGCGAAGACAGGAGGGGATAGATTGTAAAGAGGAGAAAACCCAGCACCCAAGGCGAGACGAAGATCAGTCCGAGGCGAAGATTGCGCCATTCCCGAGGCGTGTAGCGGCTGACCTTTTGTGTGCTGGCGGCCATAGGAGATCCTTCTCTCTGGAGTAAGTCCAGCGGCCAGGCGGTGAGGCGCTGGCCGCTGGAGGGTAGTCGCTAGAGGCCCTGGGCTTCCCACTCGTCTTCAGCACGCTTCTGCAGTTCCGCGACGGCCTCTTCAGGCGTGATCAGGTCGCGATAGACTTGCTCGCGGAGGTCCCAGAGTTGTGTATTGACAAACCAGTGAATCGGGGAGCGGCGGCCAACGATCCAATCGGTGACTTCATCGATATTGTCGATGTAGAAGCGCAGACCGGGGAATGTATCGGGATCGATTGTAGGCAGCCAGGTCTCGATACCCATTATCCAGCCCACTTCGTGGAAAATGATATCGAGGGGCTCGTTAGTATGCAGGAATTCGGAGACCTTGAACATGCCGTCAGGGTTTTTCCCATCCCTGTAGATTTGGACCATGTGAGGTCCGGTCGCCATGACCTTGGCGCCCTCGCGGAAGGCGGGAACCGGGGCCCAGGTGGCGCGGTTGTGGACAGCCACTTCGGGCTTCTGAATCGTGGTCTCGCCAGCGTGCCAGTAGCCTTCGATGATCATGGATTGTACTTCGGCGTTGAAGGCCGCGCCCCAAGTGCCCTGTCCTTCCACGGATCGCAGACCGGCGAAGTTGTCGGGGCCGATGAAGCGGTAGAATTCGGACTGCATCTGGATACCCTGGACCATGAGCTCGTGGTTCAGGTCGAATGTCTGCTCCTCGTCGTTCCACCAGGTGTGCCCGTAGGAGGTGGCGATGAAATCGGGTTCGCCGGCCATGGCGTCGATCGGGTCAAGGCCGATGCGGAGTACATTGCCGCCGTCGTCGAACTGGGAGAGCTCCTTGTGCCAGTCCAGTACGCCTTCCCAGGTCAGCGGCGGGTTGTCGGGGTCGAGGCCGGCCTCTTCGACATGCTGGGCATTGTAGTTCAGACCGTACCAAAGGAAGGACTCGATGGAGGGTACACCGATCAGGTCGGCGCCGTAGAATCCGCCTTGCCAGACGGCCTCGACCACATTGTTGGGGTCGATGATTTCGCTGGAGTCGACCATGTCGTTTACGGGCAGGCAGACGCCGCGAGCCCAGAGGCCGGGGTAGTCCATGTTGGAGCCCCCGTCGGGCGGGTCGCCGGCTGCGAGTGCGGTCAGAACGGACTCGTTATTGGTGCTGCCGCGGTAGTCCAGGGTTGTGTTTTCGCCGACATGCGCCTTGAAGCTATCGAGTTGAGAGATGGACTCTACGGCGGGGTCAAGATTTCCCCATGCATACCACCAGGAGATGGTCTGCGGTTCGGTGGCCATGGAGTCGTCGCTTTCGGAGCCTGCAGGTGCTGCAGCGGGCGCGGCGCAAGCGGCCAGTGCTGCGGCGCCGGTGACGAGGCCGGTTGTGCGCAGAAAGTCTCTGCGGTTAAAGCTCTTCATTGTCATTCGGTCTTTCTCCTTGGGGTGAGTTGTTTGGGAATTCACAGTTGTTTTTCGCGAAAGATGAAATGGCCTGCGCCATTAGCCAAGATAGCTAAGTTTTGAGTTCGGGGCCAACCCTTCTCACTGCCAAAGCGACCTGGTTGCCGTTGAGCAGTTGGTTCGCAGACGCGCGGCTTACGCGCTTGCCGGCCGCTGTGTGCAGGGGACACACGTTCGGGCGGAGCATTTGGAGAGACTCCCGGGCGGCTGGGACACCTCTGGCACCGGGTCTGAGACAGGCTCACATGCCAGGCGATGCCAAGTCCAAGGGATTATATCAGATGGCGACCCGGTAAGGAAAAAATGCGCCAGGTTTGGGCAATCGCCGCCAAAGTCGATAGCCAATACCGCCTACTGTCGAGGCCCACGATGGGCGACCGTACTCGATGCCGGCAGCATGAACAGGCCTTGTACAAATGCGGTACAGTTGTCGTGGTGTGACAAGGAGTATGTCTACAAAAGTCGCGCCATGTCTACATATGTCGCGCTAAGTCTACCTATGTCGCGCCAATAAAAAAAAGTTTTCTGACTAAGCTGTATAACTTTGCAAATGGTTCCTCGCTGTGGTTGATCAACTGGTTCGGTAAGGTATTCGCCAGATTATTGGCCTACAGGGCCCTCTTTCAAGTCTTCTAGGGCTCTTTGACGTTTGCCTTTTTTGAGATATGCCAGAGCAAGCACCTTTTTTGTCCACGGAGGGCCACATAGGACCACGGAGAACACCTTTCTTTGTCCACGAAGGGCCACTAAGGGCCACGAAGAACACCTTTTTGTCCACGAAGGGCCACTAAGGGCCACGAAGAACACCTTTTTGTCCACGAAGAGCCGCTAAGGGCCACGAAGAACACCTCTCTTTGTCCACGGAGGGCCACAGAGGACCACGGAGAACACCTTTTTGTCCACGAAGGGCCACTAAGGGCCACGGAGAACACCTTTCTTTGTCCACGGAGGGCCACTAAGGGGCACGGAGAACACCTTTCTTTGTCCACGAAGGGCCAGGGAGGGCCGCGGAGTACACCAGGGGCTAATCAAGTTTTCATTTCGCAGCTGCTCAGGTCTTCAGGGATCAGCCGCACTTTGTTAACGCCTATCGCTATACCGTCATACGTCAACGCATCCTAATCAAACGTCAGCGGACCCTAATTGCGAGAGTCAGGACCTGCAAAGGCCTTGGCCTTTGCGCCTGACAATGGTCACTATTATAGCACACGAAGAACGCCACTGCGTTGGGGAAAGTCAGAATGGGTGCAGTCAATTTTTGGGGTGAGAGTGGGCAGGCACAAGGCCTGCCCCTACCGTGGTCACGGCGGACGGTTTCGCGGCACGACGTGGGTGGGCGACAGGTGGCATAGACAGTACGCGGGCGACGCGGCGCCAACGTGGCATGGTGTAAGGGGGGCGTTGCGGGGGGAATCCCCCCGCACAAGGGAGGGCCGAAGGCCCGACCGCACGGAACTGCAGTGGTCGGGGTCAGGGGTCAGGGGTCAGAGGGAACGGCACTTGCCCTGGTCGGGGACGCGAACTCGCTTTGGGTTGGTCGTTACCTGAGGTGTACGAGAGTTCACCCCTATTTTGGACTGCACCCGTCAGAATAAAGTAAAGTCAACCACCCTAAGACCGTGGACTGATCTGTGACGCTGAAAATGGCAGGATGGTTGGCCATGCTGCATGAGGAGGAAGGCGAATGGACTTTGTCCTTCTATTGGGCTGCGTGCGTCCATGCCTTGGCGCACGTTGTCGGACCTGTGCGGAGAAGCTGTTTCACTGCGGTGAAGATCGGCTATAGAATAGTGGTCTAAGATTGACATCGTGGGTCGTTTTGAGGCCGAAAACGAACATGACCCGGCTGTCAGTCGGGCTCGATTCTTCCAGGGGGCAGCAATACCATGTTAACCGTTATCGGGACATGCACCGTTGATCTCTTCGTATCCAATTTGGCGGCGATGCCACGCAGCGAAGGGGATGAGTTCACGGTTGACAGTCTCGTTTTTCACGACGAGCCGCTGAGAACCTCGCTGGGGGGTAACGGGGCCAACTCGGCATATGCTCTTGCGCGTCTGGGTTCGAAGGTGGAACTGGTCGGGGGTCTAGGCGACGATCACTTGGGGGACTGGATGGCGACTCAGCTGGTTGAAACGGGCGTTGGCATGGCGGGCGTCAGGCGTCATCCGGGAATGGGCACGGCGACAACTCTGATTCTCAGCGACCAGCAGCAGAATCGGCTGGCCTTTCATCACGAGGGGGCCAACAGAGGCGTGGACGAAAGTTCCATCGACGTTTCTATCGTCAGGCGCTCGGACATGCTTCTGTTAACGAGCTACTCGATCATGCCGGGGCTGCGCCCTCACGGCGCGGTCGAGCTTTTCCTGGGGGCCCGTCAGAGTGAAACTCACACTGCTGTAGACATTGGCCCCGCGATCGGCGAACCGGCCCGACTGGAGGAGTTGCGCCCACTGCTGGCTCAGACAGACTACTTCATCTGCAATGAGCACGAGTTAGGGGTTTGTACCGGTGGAGCAGAGCTGGCCGCGGGGATGGCAGCGATCCTGGAGGGCGGCGCAGGTTGTGTCGTCATCAAACGGGGGGCGGCGGGCGCGGTGGTCATGGGAAGGGATGACGGTTTAGCGGGATCGGAGGACGGGCCGATTCATGTGCCCGGATTCGCCGTTGATGTTCAGACAACTGTAGGCGCGGGCGATTCATTCAATGCCGGATTTCTGCTGGCGGTACGGGAGGGGGCGTCGATTGAGCAGGCTGCACGCTTTGGGAACGCGGTTGCGGCCACTGTTGTCTCTACGCGTGACAGACCGTTGGACGCTCTGTCACGCGAGGCTGTTAATCGGTTGATCGAACAGTCATAACGCCGGCGGACGACTTTTCGACGGTACAACGTTCCCCTGCCCGAAGAACGCGCACGGGCTGCTGCAATGCAGCGGCGGCGGCGACGAAGGTATCCGGCGGCGCGGTGTTGAAGGTGAACATTTCGTAGTGGCAAGGGATGGCCAGCTTGGCGTTGATGGCGCAGGCGAGCGTTGCGGCCTCGCTTCCGTTGAGATTGCCCGCCACCCTTCGCTCCGGCCTGCTGCCGTTGATCGGCAGGATGGCCAAATCCACGTTGAATGGTGTAAGCCGCTCTACCAGCCCACGGTAATGGACCGTGTCCCCGCTGTGATAGACGGTCCAAGGGCCGAAGCCCACCACATAACCTAGAAACTTGCAGCGATTTTCCTCGTCTTTCTCCAACTCTTCATGTGCAGCGGCAATTCCGTGAAAGCGAAACGCACCGACCTCCCTGTAGTCTCTGTCGTCGAGGCCCACCGGCCAGACAGGGTCGCAACCGAGCCTATCGGTTACGAATGCTCGATTGGCTTCGGGTACGACGAACTGTATGTCCGGGTTCGCTTTCATCAGCGGGTCTAGCGTCTCGCCATCCAGATGATCCGTATGGTTGTGGCTTGATGTGACCACGTCGATCATGTCTAGGCGTTCAGGCGCGACGACCCGTTCGGTCATGCGGATGTGGGGTTTGTCGGTGGCGGCGTACTTGCTGGTGAGTGAATCGGAGAGATAGGGATCGAAGAGAAGGAAGCGGTTGTGCCATTTGAGCAGAAAGCCGCTCTGACCCAACCACCAGATGTGCAGGACGCGTTGGTCGCCGGTTGCATCCTGCACATCCTGGAGAAAGGTCTCTTCCTGTTGGAAGGGTCGGATCAGTGACATCGCAGGGCGCTAAGCGTTCTCGATGATTTCCTGGCTGAGCTCACCCGTCTCCTCATTCTTCATAATGACCTTGACCTGGCCGCCCGGCATCCTTTCTGTTTTCAGGATTGTCAGACCGGCAGCGGCAGCGATCGCTTCGGCTGGGTCGGGTTCAGTGGCGGCGGCTGCCTCTTGCCCGCGGCTGTCACGGATGAGCGGCACATTTTCGCGTCCTCGCCAGACTTCCAGCTCCACCGGTTCCCACTGACGCGAGGAGGCTGAGCGGTAGCAGGCGTCGATGACAGCGTTGACGACATAGCCGTCGTAGAAAGTTTCTCTGGGTTCGGTGCCCTGGTCGAGGGAGTTGAACATGTCGTCGAACATGTCGCTGTAGCCCAGTTCGACCACTTCGTCGCCAACCGGGAAGAGCCAGCCGCTCTCCGACTCGGCCTTTTCGGCGACGTAGCCGGCGCCGGCGCCGCTGGTGTACATTTCATAACCGGTGCGCAGGAAGTGATTGAGCCAGATGGTGCCCTCGGTGCCGGCGACTTCGTCGCGCAGGTCCATGCCGCCGCGGAAGGTCCAACTGACTTCGAACTGGCCGATGGCGCCGTTCTCGAAGCGGATGAGGGCGATGCCATTGTCTTCGGCGTCGATAGGGTGGACAAGGGTGTCGGCCCAGCACATGACCTCGACGGGCCGGATGTCCTTGCCGATGAAGCTGCGGACGATTTCGATGCAGTGGCAGCCGAGGTCGACGATGGCGCCGCCGCCGGCCTGTTCGAGGTCCCAGAACCAGTCGCTGTGGGGGCCGGGATGGGTTTCGCGAGAGCAGGCCCAGGTTACATGGCCCAGGGCTCCCTCCTCGACGGAGGTGATGGCCTTGAGGGTCTTGGGCGTGTAGCAGAGGTCTTCGAGATAGCCGCCAAAGACGCCTGTGGCTTCGACCTTGTCCATCATTCGTTTGGCTTCGGCGGCGGTGCGGCCGAGAGGCTTGGTGCAGAGGATGGCTTTGCCGGCGTCGGCGGCGAGGTTTACGCACTCTTCGTGGATGTGGTTGGGCAGCCCAATAACTACGGTATCAATAGAGTCTGAGGTACAGGCTTCGGTCAAGTCGGTCGTCCATGCGGGGATATCCCATTCCTCAGCGAAAGCTTTTGCACGTTCTGCCGTGCGGGAGTAGACGAGCTGCACACGATCTTTCCCCCTGCCGCCGTTGAGGGCCATGGTGTAAAACATGCCGATCAGGCCGGTGCCCAGCATTGAGATTTTGTGTTCCTGCACGGCAAGCGCTCCTTCTTTGGTGAAATAAAGGTGGTCTATCTTTCAGAATATGATAGTCAGTCCGGCACTTCGCGTCAAAAGTCGGGCCGGACCCTTACGGTGAGAGTCATGCAGGTAGCGGACGCATGCTCAGCGGCTGCTCGCAATTTCGAGGGCGGCCTGGGCCGCAGCGGGGATGCGCGGGCCGAAGTCGGCGAATCGTTCATCCTGTGTTTGGCCGCGTACGTAACGAACATAGATCTGGGCGATGATGACCGCTACCCGGAACAGGCTGAGCGCGTGGTAGAAGCTGATTGCAGACAGATCCCGCCCACTGTGTTCGGCGTAGTGGGCGACAAGCTGCTCTCGACGCAGGAAGCGGTCATCAAGCGGCATCATCGCCATCGTCCTAAAGTGGGGCGGGTCGTCGGGCAGAGTCCACCAGGCGAGCAGTGCGCCCAAGTCGGAAAGGGGATCTCCGAGCGTACACATGTCCCAGTCAAAGACGGCGACGATTTGTCCGGGATTCTCGGCGTTGAGCATGACGTTGTCCAGCTTGTAGTCGTTGTGAACCAGAGACGGCGGGCTTTCCGGTGGTTCGTTTTCGCGCAGCCAGTTGTAGACAGCGTCCATTGCTGGCAGGTCCTCCAGCTTTGCGGCTTGCCAGCGCCGCCACCAGCCTTCGGTTTGGCGTCTGATGAAACCGGCCGGGCGACCCAGGTCTCCCAGTTCTATGGCTTCGAAATCAACTGCGTGGAGACCCGCCAAGGCTTCGACAAGAGCTGCGCTCATGCGGGTTGGGGCATCACTCCAAGCGTCGTAGACGGCGGGAATCGAATCGCGGACGACGATGCCGCGTCGCCGCTCCATCACGAAGAACGGTGCGCCGACAATCGACTCGTCATCGGAGAACAGGTAGGCCCTGGGGGCGAGCGGAAACGCTTCCCAGAGCTTCAAGAGAACCTTGGACTCTCTGGCCATGTCATGGGCAGACGGGGCTACGGGGCCGAGGGGAGGACGGCGAAGTACGTACTCGTGGCTACCATAGTCAAGGTGGTAGGTGAGATTGGCCGCCCCACCGCCGAACTGGCGGACGGTAAGGGTGTTTTCAGTGCCCGGCAATTTGCCGCGGAGGAAATCCGAGACGATCTGAGCGTCAAGCCGCTCGTCGGCGCGGACGCTGATGGTGTCTGAAGGGTGAGGTGGGGCCATAGGTAGAGGGCAAGCTGGCGAGATCGACTACGAAAACCGCAATAGGTTGCGCGCCTCTGTATCTCGTGAAATTATATCGCAATTTAACGTTTCTGTCCCTTCGGTGGCGCCCCGGGGTGCAGTTCTTTTATGGGGTGTGAATGGTCAGGTGGGGAATTCATGATAGCTGTGGCTGAAACTGTTTGCCGTCCATTATTGGGAGGCACAGGGCAGGCACGAGGCCTGCCCCTACAGTGGTGGGGCGGGGGTCGGGCCCGGGTCGCAGTCTCAACCGTTCCAATTGTCCACAGCGGTCGGGCATACTAAGGGGGGCGTTGCGGGGGGAGTCCCCCCGCACAGAACTGCAGTGGTCAGTGATCAGTGGTCAGTGATCAGTAGTCAGTGATCGCTAGTCAGTGGTCAGAGGCGATGGCACTTGCGTTGATCGGGGACGCGAATTGGCTTTAGCTTAGTCGTTGGCTTAGCCATTACCAGTGGTGAACGAAAGCTCACCCCCATTCTGGACTGCACCCGTGCCCCGTTTCGGTACGATTCCAGGCCTACCGCTTGAGGCCCATTTACGCTTTGACATCTCCCCCGAAATCAAGTACCGTTTGGGCACGGAAGAGAACCGCATCGAGTGCCCAAGACATTGTAGCGGTTGCAGAAGGAGCGGGGTCCCTGGATGGGCAGCGGCAAACGGGTTGCCTGGGAGAGTGGACTACCGCGATATAACTCGACTGTTTGAGCCATAAATCCCCCTAACATGGCCAATGACAGCGTGCGTGTACAGTACCATCGGCTTCTCGGCGCAGGTATGCGGCTAAACTTGGCTGCCGTCAAGGTGCTTGTCTCGACTGAGTCAGGTATCCTGAGTGAGTCGCCCAGAGTGGACATTCTTCTGTTGCGGCGGGAAGGCGCGAATTGGACCGAAGCGCAGCGGGAACGATTGCCAGATGGTATTTGTGACAGTTCAGCTGCTCACATCCTTGTCGAGTTCAAGTACACCGAATCGGTGTCCGAGGATGGGATTCTCCAGGCGGCCGCCTATGATTTATTCTATCGACAGGTGCAGAGGCTGTCTAAAGAAGATACACTGCCCGTTGTGCTGAGCGCCAAGACACCTCAGAAAAGCCGATTGGACAAGTGGGGATATGAAGAGTCGCAGAGAGGCGTCTTTCGGACCAATCTCCCGTTTGTGGGACGTGTGCTGCTTCTGGCTCTCAACCGTCTGCCGGCATGTTCAAACAATGCCTTAGTTAAGCTATTTGCCAGCCGACAGCAGGAGAGAAATGCAGGATTCGCCTCGTTGGACAGTTCGGTGTTTGCGGATTCGACGGACTTGCACGCCTATGTCCTAGGTCTTAGCCAGACGCTCAAAGTGGAAGGAGATATGAGCATGGCGGAAGTGCTGACGCCTGAGAAAGTCTTGGAGTACGGAAAGAGGATTCGCGAACTCGTTTTCGAAACGGGAACACTCGAGGAGAGACTGGTGGGCCTCAACTCCGAAGAGCGTCGAGAGTTGCTTCGACTGCTGCAAGAGGAATTGGATGCTGGCACCGAAGACAAACCCGGACAGGATGGCAATTGCTGAGCGTTCTCTGAATCTAGTGGCGTGTCACGAATCGGGAGAAGGCTCCGGGCACAACTCAAGCCTTTGTCCTATCGTTTATCCTTTCAGAACAAATAGAGGCTGAATGCCATGAAAATTACAGAAATTCAGGCGGTTCGCGTCAACTTCCCCGCGCCTGAGCGGAGAACTGAACCCAGGCGAAAGGGTTGGGCTGAGACCGCCGAGGTTGCTAATCCCATGTCCTGGTATCCCAAGGTCAAGCGGCACCGGAGCCTGTGGACACCGAGTCGTTGGGGACCGGTTTGGTGCAAGGTTACGCTTGAGGACGGGACGTGGGGCCTAGGTCTGACCGACAACGGGCGGGTGACGGCGGCCATTATCGATGATCACATTGCGCCCAATCTTGTCGGCGAGGATGGACTGGCAGTCCAGAGACTGGCGGACATGATGTTCCGCATGACGAAGCCATACGGTTCGGTCGGTCTGGCTGCTTACGCGGTCAGCGCGGTGGACCTGGCACTTTGGGACGTCAAAGGCAAGTTGCTGGACCGGCCGGTATACAGCCTCATCGGCGGTGCGCAGAAGGACAAGCAGTTCTGCTATTCGACGGGCAACGATTTGGACTGGTACAAGGAACTAGGCTTCAAGGCGTTCAAGCTGGCCTGCCCCTATGGCCCAGCGGACGGACTGGACGGACTGCGCAAGAACGAGCAGATGGTGGCAGAGGCAAGGGAACTGGTGGGTGATGAAGCCGAGCTGATGCTGGACTGCTGGATGGCTTTCGACATTGAATACACGGTACGTTTGGCCGAGATTCTGCGCCCTTACCGGCTCAAGTGGATGGAGGAGTGTCTGCTTTCGGAGGATCTCGACGGCCATGTCGAAGTGCGTCAGCGCATACCTTGGCAGACGCTCAGCACGGGAGAGCACTGGTATACGCACATGCCATTCCAATGGGCGTTGCGGCACAATGTCGTCGACATACTTCAGCCGGACATCAACTGGGTCGGAGGCCTGAGCACCTGTCTGAAGATTGCAAATGCCGCGGACGCGGCCGGCAAGAAGGTGATTCTGCACGGCGGCGGCCGCAATCCGTTCGGCCAGCATTTTACGCACGCCATTGCCTGCGTCCCCTGGCTGGAATATTTCATCGGTTCAGCGCCCGGCGTTCCTTTGGAGGAATCGGCAGGCATCCCAGGCCAGGCTGTTGCGGAAGACGGCTGGCTGGTCCCAACCGATGCACCGGGCTTTGGGCTTGAAATCCTGGAAGAGTGGATCGAGCCATATTTTTGAGTCACAGTTATGTATTTGAAGAAATCATAGCGCGGCTGGCACTTTACTACCACAAGGAGCATCCAGATGCTTTCCAAGAAACAGATTGACTTCTATCACGAGAACGGCTACCTGGGCGTGGAAGGCGTCCTTTCGAATGACGAGGTAGCGGAACTGCGCAGGGTAACGGATGGATTCGTTCAACTCAGCGCCAGCGTCTCCGAGCATACTGACGTCTTTGACCTTGAGCCAGGTCATACAGCGGAGTCGCCCAAATTGCGCCGGCTCAAGGACCCGGTGACCCAGCATGAAGTATACAAGAAGTGTCTCAAGCACCCGCGTATCCTGGATATTGCCGAGCAGCTCGTCGGACCAGGTGTGCGTACGAATGGCAACAAACTGAATATGAAGTCACCGGAGTACGGCAGCCCCGTTGAGTGGCATCAGGACTGGGCGTTCTATCCGCATACCAATGACGATCTGCTGGCCGTCGGCGTCAGTATGGACGACATGATGTATGAGAACGGCTGCCTGCTTGTCATACCCGGCTCACACAAGGGCCCGATTTATTCGCATCACCAGGAGGGGCACTTTGCCGGGGCGGTCACGGTTGAGGTTCCGGACGCGGATAAGGCAGTGCCTATCGAGCTGGAGGCCGGCGGCATTTCGATCCACCATGTGCGGACGCTGCATGCTTCCGCGAAGAACGTTTCCTCGAGTCCCCGCAGGTTGCTGCTCTATCAATACTGCTCGGTGGACTCCTGGTATCTGCAGGGATACCCGAATTGGGAGGCATATGCGGACAGCGTGTTGCGCGGCGAGCCTTGCAATCGCCCGCGGCTGGCCGACGTGCCGGTGTTGATGCCAATGCCGGAGGCTTTGCGCGGCGGCTCGATTTACGAAACACAGACGATTCTCGAGAAGCCGGTTTTCGCAGTCGCAGAATGAAGCGACCATGATAATTGACAGCCACTGCCACGCCTGGGAGCGCTGGCCCTACGAACCGCCGGTGCCGGACTTTCACGGCAAGGGCCGCTTTGAGCAACTACTGAACGAGATGGACTTGAACGGCGTGGACCAGGCGTTCCTGGTCTGTGCCGGGATCGAACACAATCCGCGGAACAATGACTACATTGCGCGGATGAGCCGCCTTTACTCCGGGCGGATTCGCCAGGTTGCGGACGTGGATTGCAGCTGGTCGGAGACATACCACACGCCAGGCGCAGCCGATCGGCTACGGCGGGCTGCAGAGCGCTGGTCGCTGCAGGCCTTCACCCACTATATGAAGGCCGAAGACGACGGAAGCTGGCTATTTGGGGAGGAGGGGCTGGCGTTTTTCGGAGCGGCAGTTGAGTTGGGCCTGATCGCCAGCATCGCCTGCCAGCCCCATCATCACGCGGCGCTGCATCGTGTTGCGGAGCAGTTCCCGCAGCTGACCATTTTCATCCACCATATGGGCCATCCCGGGGTCGGGAATAAAGAGAGGCTGGAACAGGTACTTGCTTCGGCGCGCTATGCGAATATCGGAGTCAAAGTCTCAGGGTTTTACTATTCGACTCAAAAGGGCTTCTGGGACTTCCCTTACGCAGACTCCATTCGGGAAATCGTACAGCCACTCTACGACACTTTTGGTCCGCGGCGGCTGTACTGGGGCTCCGACTATCCCGTCTGCTTACGAAACATGACCTACCCGCAGGCTATCGAGTGCTTCCGCAGCCACTGTGACTTCATACCTGAGGCGGACCAGGCCCTGATCATGGGCGAGAATCTGCGCCGCCTACTCGACTCAGGCGGTGACGGGTAGGGGGCGAGTCGAGGCGCTCCACTCCAACCGTTGTTCGACTGCCGGCTCCCGGTCTTCGGCGTTCACACTGGCCTGAACAAGATTGAGATGGCGGTAGACGCCGTCGATAGCCATCAGTTCGTCATGGTTGCCCTGCTCGGCGATGCCTTCGTCCTGAAGCACGACGATTTGGTCTGCGTTACGGATAGTTGAGAGCCTGTGGGCGATCATAAGCGTTGTGCGACCGGCCATAAGGCGCTCCAGCGCCTGTTGAATCAGCTGCTCGGTCTCCGTGTCGACTGAAGAGGTCGCCTCGTCGAGGATCAGTATCGGCGCGTCTTTGAGAACGGCACGTGCAATTGCCAATCGTTGTTTCTGACCACCTGAAAGCTTCACACCCCGTTCGCCGATAACCGTATCGTAACCGTCCGGCAGCTTGTCGATAAACTCGACCGCGTTGGCGATTCGCGCCGCCTCCTCCATCTCCGATTCGCCGGCTCCCGGCCTCCCGAAGAGGATGTTTTCCCTAACCGTACCGTGGAATAGGAAGACGTCCTGTAAGACGATACTGATCTGACTACGCAGACTCTCCATGGTCAGATCGCGAATGTCGTGCCCGTCGAGCTTAATCTGTCCTTCGTTCACATCGTAGAAGCGTGGAACGAGGCTTGCCAGGGTACTCTTGCCCACACCGGTTGGGCCCACAAGGGCTACAACGGACGCGGCGGGGATTTCCAGATCGATGTTGCGCAGAATCGGTCGATCGGTAAGGTAGGAAAAGCTGACGTTGTCGAAGAGGATATTTCCCTGGGCCCGCCCGCTGAATTCCAGAGCGTCCGGGCGGTCGACGATATCGGGCTCTTCGAGCAGCAGCTCACTTACACGCTCCGCGCCTGCCAAAGCCTCCTGAATCGCCTCCCAGGCGTGGCTCAGGTGGCGCACCGGCTGATAGAACAGTTCCAGGTATAGAAAAAAGGCCACCAGATCCTCGATCGGCAGTTCGCCGCCCAGAGCCAGTCTGCCTCCAAAGTAGATAACGACGACGACACCCAAGGAGGACGCGAAGTGGACGAAGGGTTCGAAGGTTGCCAGCAGCCTGAGGGCGTGCAGGAGGGAGCGTTTGTAGTTATCGATGCGGACACCGATGCGTTCCGACTCCATCCTTTCACGGGTGAAGGTCTTGATTTCGCGGATGCCTGAGAGGTTGTCCTGCAGGATTGCGTTGAGCTCGCCCAACTCGGCCTGCCGCTCTCTAAATGCCGGGCGCACATACTTGGCAAAGCCCCGCATGGCTATGACGATGAGCGGAATGGGCACCAAAGTCAACAGCGTCAATTGCGCGTTCATCAGCAGCAGCATGGTACTGACGCCAACCAGGGTCAGCACGTTCACCAGAACGTCAGGCACGGCGTGGGCGATCAGTTTCTCCAGCAGATCCGAGTCGTTGACCATCCGCGACATCAGCTGGCCGGTCTGTTTGTCTTCGTAGTAGTGCAAAGACAGCCGTTGCAGGTGCCGGTAAATTGCGACCCTTACATCGGCCACCACGCCCCAGCCGGCAACATGCGCCATGTAGCTGCGCAGGAACTCCAATCCGGCCCTGGCCGCATAGATGGACAAGGCAAGGAGGGCGAGACGAGTTATGAGACCGTAAGAGAGAGCATCGGCATTGCCTTTACGTATGGTTGCGATCAGTTCTCGGATGAACCAAGGAGCGAACAGCTGCACTCCCACGAGGAGGACCATGCTTACAATCGTTGCAAGCAGCGGTTTTCGGTAGGGAAGGGTGAAATTGAAAAGAGTCTTGGCAAATTCCATCAGAGTTCTAAATTGAGGTGAGCACAGCGTTGCCGCGGCGCGATCAATGTAGCGGCGCCGGAGTTGAGAATCGGATTGTTCGCGAGCCAGCGGTGCTTACTGAAAGTATGTAGAGTTTCTGCCGATGTCGGCAGACCTGTCTGTGGGGAAAACAAGTGCTTGTCGCGGGACACTGCAACATTTTCCTGAACACCAGAGGCCAGTTTACTGCTGGGTGCGCAATTCAACAAAGGTCGTTTCACCGTCGCGTACGGTGATCTCCTGCCTGACTTCCTCGCCATTTACAGAGCCCGTCAAGAGATAGACGCCGACGGGGATATGGCTCAGGGCGCCGTTCTCGCCCCATGACGGGTCCGGTCCGATGCTTTCCAGTTCCGGGTAGGTTTCAACGACGCGATACCAGCTTACGCCTGTCTCCTCATACCTGTACAGAGAGAGTTGAACGCCAGGCCAGGTGCGGCCGGCTGCGGACAGTAGGCGGACTACAACGGTACCTGTATAGGATGCGGGACGCATCCACAGGGCGGGATTGACCGTATGCAGGTAACTATTCTGCCCGATCCTTACTTCCATGTGGAGGTGGGGTCCAATGGCGATGCCGGTCATGCCCACGCCGCCCAGATAATCTCCTGCCCCCACCCATTGGCCTTCCTGGACTTCGACGCTAACAAGATGACCGTAGAGGACAAAGACGTCCTGTTCTCCGCGGGAGGTGTTCAGCTTCCGGTCAAGACGAATGACGACCGAGTTTCCGTAGAAGTCATTGTAGGGACCGAGGAGCTGAGGATTGTCCGGGCCGGCATGGACAACCTCTCCGGATGCCGTGGCGAGTACGGGCGTGCCGACCGGATTGCCAATGTCAACACCGTGATGGATTCTGTAGCGGCCGCCGCCGGTGCTGCCGAATTGGTAGCCGGGGCTGTAAAGTTGATTGAATCCTCCTGGAAACGGTGGCTCCAGCCAAAAGTGTTCGCCACTGATGGGACTTGGCGGCTCGAAAGTCGGCCAGAGGCTGCCAGGGCCGCTTGGTGTCCGGGGACCAAGGCCGGTATCGGCGCCAGTCTCGACTTGAATCGACAGCGAAGTTCGCGCCTTGTCGATCTCCTCTCGGAGCAAATTGAGTCCACCCATAGGCGGCCGGGAAGCAAAGCGCGGTGAGTTATCTTGAGATGGGACGGGCGTACTCAAGGCGATTGGGTGAAGTACGCTCAATCCGGCCATTGGGGGTCTCGAAACGAACTCATCACGAATTGTGGGGTTAAGCTCGTCCCTATATGGCTCCTGTAACAGAACGCCTTCCACTTCAAGCTGGGCGAGGGCCTCCGGGTCGTAGCGGTAGATGGGATCGATGTTGGAGGGGTTAGCCACCAAAGCAGTCGTGCTGGCAGCGGGCGCCCGGTGGGTCGAAGCGTCAGTTGCGGCATGGTTACCGCCAGTTTCCTCACTTTGTGCGATCGCAGGGGCAAGGGGTGCAAGTTCTACCGTTGGCCGATCCGAGGGCTGTGAAAGGGATTCCGGAATCATTTGTGCGACACGTGTGGAACTGGCAGTGGAAGGGGACTGCATGCCCTGTATCTGTGTTCTCGCGGTGGAGAGCGCGATGGCAGATGTAGGAGCAGGCACTGGCACCGGAACCGGTATGAGGCCTTGCGAAGCAACTGGCGCGACGAGGCGGCGGGGCAAGTAGAGGCAACCGACAAGAACAACTGTCAAGGCAATTGCAAATTGGGAGCGGAGCGGTGAGCGGCGACGGCGCAGTCTTCCCAACCAGGTGCTGGTTTCGGAAGCCTCGACTGTCTGCTGGTCCTGCGGCTGTGCTACAATAGAGGCACGAATTCGTCGCAGAAACTGCCTCCATCGGTTCGGCCTGGGGCGATGGAAACTGCTCTCCACCATTGAATCCGCCAGCCGCCGGAAATAGGCCAGCCCCAGGGCGGTTAAGAGGAAGTCATGGCCCAGAGTGACGTTTTGGAGCAACGAGCGGAAGACGAGTCCGATGAAGCCTGTAATCAAGAGGAGGCTCCTCGCACCATCCACTTCGACGTATTCACCCTGTTTCCACGGATGTTCTCGGGTGCCCTTTCAGAGAGCATTTTGGCTCGAGCACAAGAAAGAGGCATTCTACAAGTAACGCTCCACAATATACGAGACTACGCTACGGATCGACATCATACTTGTGACGGCTATCCATACGGGGGCGGCGGCGGTATGGTGATGCGTCCTGAGCCGGTAGCACGTGCCGTCGAGACCGTTCTGAGCCGGCCATCCGGCTGGCAGTTGGCTGAAGAGGCGGCCCACATCGATCTGCCGCCCTGGAACCCGGACGAGCCGCCGAATCTGCGACAGGCTACACCGATTATCCTGTTAACACCTCAGGGTCGCCGGTTCAATCAGGAAGTTGCCTCTAGACTCGGCATGCATGGTCGTCTGGCGCTGGTGTGTGGACGATATGAAGGTGTCGACGAACGGATTCGTACCCAATTGATTACAGATGAACTCAGTATTGGCGACTTTGTGCTCAGCGGAGGTGAGATCGCTGCATTGGCGGTCATTGATGCTGTGACAAGAGTGCTGCCGGGTGTTCTAGGTCATGAGTCAGGCGCTGAGTATGACAGTTTTTCGGAAGGCCTGTCAGGCCTATTAGAAGGGCCTCAGTATACGCGGCCCACGGCATTTCGGGGAGAGGCTGTTCCGGAAGTCCTGGTCAGCGGGCACCACGCTAATGTCGAACGGTGGCGGCGTGAGCAGTCGCTCTTACGGACGCTAGAGAGACGCCCTGAACTGCTGGTGCGAGCGACCGATGCCGGGCAGCTGTCCCACGAGGACCGCCAATTTCTGGCCGGTCAGGGTTGGCATTACCCAACTGATTCCGAAGGCCTTCTCCAGACTTGAGCGGAGAAGAAAGCCGGCTGTTTCCCCTTTTTGAATTCCGCACAACGGAACTGGACAGGCGCTTTTTTTCTGCGCTGCCCTCAGACTTCGTCCACCTAAAATGAGTCGGTGAACAGGGCCATTTTACCACCGCGGATCGGCCGGATCCAAATATAATTTATACCCATCTTGGCGACAGAATGACTACGAAGGAAACTCAAGCCGTACGGAACGCGGGCGAAGTCGCGATTGCGTGAAGTGAGGCTGTTTAGGGTGCGGTTCATATTGGGGGGAGATGGTCAGGTAGGGAATTCATGCCAGCGGTGGCTGAAATTGTCTGACGTCCATTTTTTTGGGTGCACAGGGCAGGCACAAGGCCTGCCCCTACAATGGCGGCGCGGGGTTTGAAAACCTGTCGCTGTCTCAACCGTTGCAATTGTCCACGACGGTCGGGCATGCGAAGGGGGGCGTTGCGGGGGGAGTCCCCCCGCACAAGGGAGGGCCGAAGGCCCGACCGCACAACTGCAGTGCTCAGTGGTCAGTGGTCGGTGGTCAGAGGCGACGGCACTTGCGCTGCTTGGGGAGGCAAATCGGCATTAGCTTGATCGTTAACTGAGGTGTACGAGAGTTCGCTCCCAATCCGGATTACGCCAGCTGTTTTTGGAGTGGTAGACAGAAAGGAACAAAAGAGGCATACTAGGGGCCATCGGATACGGGACACCACTGAAAAGCGCCACTACCGCGAATCGAAGACGAATGTTTGAAATCGTGGAGAGGAAAAGTATGTGAACTGAATCATTTTGCCCCCAGAATTTCTCCTGACTTCAAAATTGGCCGGGACGGTACCGCGGGACGCATTTGGGTGGAGCACGGGTCAGGGAGCCAATCAGATGACTAAGCGTATTTATGTGGGGAATTTGCCCTACTCGGCGACTGAGGAGGAGGTCCGGGAATTGTTTTCCCAGCATGGGGAGATCATCAGCGTCGCGATGATCACCGATAGGGAAACCGGGCGATTTCGTGGGTTTTGTTTTGTGGAGATGGAGGACGACGCGGCTGAAGCGGCGATAGAGGCCCTGAATGACCATGAGATAGGTGGGCGCACGTTGCGGGTAAACGAGGCGCGTCCGCGGGAGGATCGCGGCGGTCAGGGCGGCGGGTATCGAGACCGGGGCAGCAGTCGGTGGTAGTCTCCAACCCATAGCCAACCCTCCATCCTTCTCGGATTTGCCGCCTCTTGACGTTGCATCGAGGCGGCTTTCTGTTTCAAATGGAGGCGAATAACAGGGTTCTCCGGGGCAGTGGAAAAGTGTACATGAAACCACGCCTTCGTCTGGCAAGGCCGTTGGACGCTGCAGGCATTCGGGCAATCTATGCGCCCGTCGTTCGCGATACGCCCACTTCCTTCGAGATTGTACCGCCGTCAATTGAGGAAATGGGCGCACGGGTACTTAAGACCTTGACCCAATATCCCTGGCTTGTTTGCTCCGCCCGGGGGAGAGTGCTGGGTTATGCCTATGCCGGCGGGCACAGTGAGCGGGCCGCTTACCGGTGGTCGGTCAATGTTTCGGTCTATGTCCACGCTCGAGCCAGGCGCCTAGGGGTAGGGCAGGCGCTGTACGGCACACTTTTTGCCATTTTGCGCTTGCAGGGCTTCGTTCGCGCCTACGCCGGAATCACACTGCCGAACGAGGCAAGCGTAGGTTTTCACGAGTCCTTCGGCTTCACGCCTGTGGGGACCTTCGGCCGGGTGGGCTACAAATTGGGGGCATGGCACGACGTGGGTTACTGGCAGATGGCAGTTAAGTCCAGTAGCGGTCGCCCGGACCCACCGCAACCGATGGCCGCTTTGTTGGATGACAGTCGTCTGCAGGAGGCTTTAAACGCCGGATCGATGAAGGTGGGTCGGGATGTCGAGACCGTAGTCGAGGCAGTTGATGCCGAAAACTTAGCCCAGGCAGAGCGAGAAAAGGAGCAGTCAGATTTCACGAACTGAGACCCCGGCTGTCTTTGGCCCGACCCCAGTTTGGCTGGTAGAATGCCCCCGGAATCCTCTCGTATCCGAAACGAAAGGCCCCAGTTCAAAGGTAGAGACATTATAGCCGACGCCTTAGCGCAATGGAGTGCTACTGTGGATGATCCTTCGGTTTCGGACGACAAGGCGAACACAACTTCCGCCGCAACGTTGACCGAGATTCGAGCCGGTTCCTATTACGATTCCGTCGTGTTGATGCTGCTGCAACGGGCGTTGACCGAGTTGCCCGGCGTTTTGGACGCCGGTGTGGTCATGGGCACGCCGGCCAACAAGGCGTTGCTTGCTCAGAGCGCGCTGCTGTCTGAAGACCTTCGAGATGCCGCCCCTGAGGATCTCATTCTGGTAGTAACAGCGGTTTCGGAAGCGGCCGCTCGGTCGGCACTGGCTCGGGTGGACGAGCTTCTGGCTGCCCGCCGATCGCAACAGAGTGACGGATACAGACCAAAGAGCCTGTCTTCGGCCACACGAATGATTCCGGAGGCGGAGTGGGTTCTAATCTCGATTCCGGGCCGCTACGCGGCAGACGTCGCTCGCGAGGCCGTTAAACTAGGCAAGAACGTCTTTCTCTACAGCGACAATGTCAGCCTTGCGGACGAGATTTCGCTCAAGGAGAAAGCTGCGAGAGAGGGGCTGCTGGTGATGGGGCCTGACTGCGGCACTGCCCGCGTCAGTGGAATCGGACTGGGGTTCGCTAACAGGGTCCGCAAGGGCAGGATTGGGATTGTTGCCGCCTCAGGTACAGGGCTGCAGGCTGTGATGGTTGGCGTCGACCGACTTGGCAGCGGCGTTTCACAGGCTTACGGGACGGGCGGACGAGACTTGTCAGATGAGGTACGAGCGAGTTCGGCGAGGCATGCGCTGGCCTTGCTGAAGGAGGACGCGGAAACCGATGCGATCGTGATCGTATCCAAGCCTCCTGCGGCGTCGGTTGCAAGGGAACTGTTGTCTGTAGCGGCATCATGCACCAAGCCGGTGGTCGTCAATTTTATCGGATTCGGTTTAACGGACGATCAGGAAGAAGTCTCTCCCAACATCCGGTTCGCCAGAACCCTGGACGAAACGGCCGAACTTGCCGTTCGTTTGACGTCATCTTCAGACTCGCAGGGCATTCATGAAGATAGCTCCCTGACCTCAGAGGCAACGGGGCCGCCATCTCAGCTTGGGCTTTCCCCGCAGCCGCAAACCTTTCTGCGCGGGCTTTATTCCGGTGGAACTTTGGCTTACGAAGCGCTGGTTCTATTGCAGGATTCGCTGCCTTCGGTCCGATCCAATGGGCCGTTGCCGGGAGGGCAGAAATTGGACAACCCGCACCGAAGCGAGGGGCATACGATCGTTGATCTGGGCGGGGACGCGTTCACAGTGGGACGATTGCATCCCATGCTGGACAACGAACTGCGGATCCGCCGACTGTTGCAGGAGGCGCAGGACCCCGGGACAGGGCTCATCGTTCTGGATGTGGTGCTGGGCGACGGGGCGCACGAGGATCCGGCCAGTGAGCTGGCGCCGGCCATTGAAGAAGCAGTAGCAACGGCTGCCCGAGGTGGGAGAGAACTGCCGGTCGTAGCCGTGGTCATTGGCACCAACGCGGATCCGCAAGGGTTGGGCAGACAGGTCGAGCAGCTGAAGGATGCTGGCGCTTACGTATTCACGCGGCATGACGACGCTGTACGTGCGGTGGCGTACGCATTTGCGGGCGAGGGGGCAGGCCGGCCGCACAGTTCTGCGAAGCAGGAACCTGACATCCTGAAATCGACAGAGGCCGAGGGCAATTCGCCAACTTTCGCAGCCATAAACGTGGGTCTTGAGTCTTTCACCGACAGCCTGCGCGACCAAGGGGCCGAGGTTGTGCATGTCGATTGGCGCCCTCCTGCCGGGGGCGACGAGAGGCTTGCCAGTCTGCTTACCCGACTCAGGTAAGGATTGACAGTCCTTTTCCTTCTTTGTCGAAGGTGGACCAACTCGCGATTAGAACGCTTAAACGACTATCGAACGAACAAGCGCGGCCCGGAGGGGCTAGATGGCAAACAGTATAGACAGCGCCAATGAAGAGGCCGTGGAACGAATCGTGGCGGCCCGACCGGTCCTGACAGGGCTGGGCAAGGCGCTTGACTTGATTCCCGGAATGCATGAGAACCTGCTGCTTCATGCCGGACCGCCGATAGCCTGGGAGCAGGCCTCCGGTCCGCTTCGAGGCGCGCTGATTGGGGCGTTGATTTTCGAAGGGAGAGCCAGTGACGAGGCGGAGGCCGAGAGGCTGATCGTAAACGGGGAAGTGGAACTTGCGCCCTGCCACCACCACAGTGCGGTCGGCCCAATGGCGGGCGTCATTTCGCCCTCGATGGCCGTGTACGAGGTCGAGAACAGGACACACGGGAACCGGGCCTACTCGAATCTTAACGAAGGATACGGCAAGGTTCTGCGCTACGGCGCTTACAGCGAAGAGGTGCAGGAAAGACTGCGTTGGATGCACGAGGTTATGGCGCCGGTGCTTGGGGCGGCGATTGAGTCTTGTTCGGGCGTGGACATTCGAGCGCTGCTGGCCGAGGCGTTGCATATGGGTGACGAGGGCCACAATCGCAACAAGGCGGGCTCGGTCCTTTATACATTGCAGCTGGCACCGCACATCGCCAAGGCGGCGCCTGACGCGGGCACTGCCGCCGATATCATCGGGGCGCTGGGCGAAAACGCGCTCAGTGTTCTTAACCCGGTCATGGCGGCATGTAAGGCGATGGCGGACGCTGGGAGCGACGTCGAGCAGAGCACAATCGTCACGACTATGGCGCGAAACGGAACAGAGTTCGGCATTCGCGTGAGCGGGCTGGGCGGGCGCTGGTTCACTGCACCGTGTCCGCAGCCGGTCGGCCTCTATTTTCCGGGCTTCAGTGCGGAGGACGGCAATCCTGATATCGGGGACAGCACTATCACAGAGACGGCTGGAATCGGCGCGTTCGCGATGGCAGCAGCGCCGGCTATCGTCACATTTGTGAGCGGAACGCCTCAGGACGCGCTTAACGCCACACTGGAAATGTACGAGATTACGGCGGCCGAGCATACGTCCTTTACGATTCCGCAACTTGATTTTCGTGGCACTCCCGTAGGTATCGACCTGCGCGCAGTTGTGGAGACGGGCATTACGCCAAGGGTCAACACCGGCATCGCTCACAGGGAGGCCGGGGTCGGCCAGATCGGGGCCGGGCTCGTTCGACCGCCGCTTACGCTCTTTACCGAGGCACTCGTGGCCTTTGCAGAAGAGTACAATTTCTAGCAACAGCAACCGATAGAAATACCCACCACCAGAAGTTTCTCAGGAGAACAGCGTGATGAAACCGTACGATCTTTCGCAGCCCTTGAACGCAGACTGCTCGTTCTGGCCCTTCTATCCTCCGTTTGAAGTGAAGTACTTCAAGCGCAAGTCCGAGCACGGCGTGAATGCGCAGTACATACAGTCATCGAATCACATGGGTACTCATTTGGACGCGCCGCGCCACTTTGTGACGAATGGGAGGACGATCGACCAGGTGCCTTTGGACTGGCTTTACGGTGATGGCGTAATCGTCGATCTGAGCGATATGCTGGACGAATTGGACATTTTCGGCCCTGAGGACATCGAGGAGCGGGTTGAGGTGCGGAATGGGGACATTCTTTTCATCAACACGGGTTGGCATCGCTACTCTTTCCTGGCTGAGGAAGGCGACGAGGAGAAGTACATACTCCGGCATCCTGGGCCCCATCACAGCATTTGCCAGTGGTTGCTGGACAAGGAGATTCACATCTGGGGTGTGGATATGATCTCGACAGATCATCCGATGAATTTGCCTATCGGGCGTTTCTTGGGCGGGGGCGGTTTGGAGCAGTGGAAGAAGGTACGCAATCAGTGCGAAGAGAAGTTCGGCGGCTCGGACGCAGTAGACGAACTGTTCCCGGACGAGGCTTACCAGCTTACACACAACGCGCTCTTCCCTCACGATTGCATGCATGTGGAGAACATGGGAGGACAGATCGGCGCGCCGGAGCTGCAGAACAGGCGGTTGACGGTGGGTGTCTTCCCCTGGTTATTCAAGGGTGGGGAGGCGGCCTTTTGCCGCGCGGTAGCGTTTCTGGAAGAGTAAAGGTCCGTGATGCTGGAACAACGAATGCCATCTGTGCGAGGCATCGGCAGACTCAGTAGAGAGTGGGCAGGATGAAGCCGGCGGCTTTTGACTATCACGCGCCCAGTACAGTGGAAGAGGCGCTGGGTCTGTTCGAGGGTTACGGGGGCGATGCCAAGCCCCTGGCCGGTGGGCAGAGCCTGGTGCCGACGATGAACTTCCGCCTGGCACAGCCGACTGCACTGATAGATCTCAACGGTATTAATGAACTGTTTTTCATTCGGGAGGACGAAGATGGGCTTCGCTGCGGCGCGATGACTCGCCAGCGAGCGGTGGAGCGAAGCGCCCTGGTGCAGCGCAGGGCGCCGTTGCTACACGAAGCGATGCCTCACATCGCTCATGCCCAGATTCGCAATCGCGGGACAATCGGGGGTAGCCTGGCCCACGCCGATCCAGCCGCTGAACTGCCCGCTCTGGCGGTTGCGCTGGATGCACGCATGTATGTGCGCAGCGTTACAGACGCGCGCTGGGTCGCGGCGCGAGACTTCTATGTAGGCCTGTTCGCAACCGCGATGCTACCGGAGGAGATGCTGGTCGAAGTGGCCTTTCCGACCATGCCTCCTGGCAGCGGCTGGGCTTTCGACGAGGTTGCCCGCCAACACGGCAACTATGCTATGTGCGGTGCGGCGGCAGTCGTCGTCCTGGACGACAAGGGGGCGGTAGAAAACTTGCGGCTCGTCTTTTTGAGCGTTGGGGAAGGACCGGTTGAAGCGGAGCAGGCAGCGGCGGTGCTGGTTGGCGAACAACCCACGATTGAGGCCATTCGGGCGGCCGCCGAAACTGCGGCGACACGGGATATTGACCCGGTCGGCGATATCCATGCCGGTCCGGCGTTTCGCCGACATCTGTCGCGCGTCATTGCTGAACGAGTACTAATCCGGGCTACTGAGAGGGCTGCCGTGTCCAGCGGGCATTGAGGGAACAGGACTGGGTTTTGAATCAGACAATCTCCGTTGAGGTGAATGGCCGCAAATATGAACGTTCGGTGGAGCCAAGGTTGTTGTTGAGCGATTTCCTACGCCACGAACTTGGCTTGACAGGTACACACGTAGGATGCGAACACGGCGTTTGCGGCGCCTGTACTGTGCTGTTGGACCGTGCAGCGGTCCGTTCCTGCCTATTATTCGCGGTACAGGCGAATGGTCGCGACATTGCCACAGTTGAAGGTCTGGACGACGGCCAAAGGGATTTACACCCGATACAGCACGGTTTTTGGGAGAAACATGGGCTTCAGTGCGGTTTCTGCACGCCTGGCATACTGATGTCGCTGGTCCCATTTCTTGATGAGAATCCCGACCCGACGGAAGAGGAGATACGCGAGCTACTTTCGGGCAACATCTGCCGGTGCACAGGTTACCAGAAGATCGTAGAAGCGGTGCAGTTGGGCGCTAGATTGAGACAGGAGAATCGGACGTGAGTTCATTATTTGTGCAGGGGTTAGTGTTCTCTGGTTTGGTGATTGGCGTATTGGCCTTTCTGGCATGGTGGCTCTATCTTTCGCCAGTGAAGCAGTTGGGGCGAAAAGGTCAGTCGGGCACAGCTCAAAGCGTTGGCGCAATTGCCACATCTCCCCGCCTTTCGTATACTCTGGCGCTCATGGTCGGAGTTGGCGCTCTTCTTACCTCCTTTGGAGGGTATTGGGATCTGAGCGAGCATGTCGTCACCGGAATCGTGCCGGGAGGGGAGGACTTCCTGTGGCCGCCGCACTTGATGGTATACGCCGGCTTCCTGCTTACTTTTTTCGTCGCGTTGGGCGGACTTTTTTTCCTTGCCATTCCCAACATCAGAGCGGGTATCAAAGATCCTCGCCGTTGGGTCAGGCGAAGCCCTTACGTCGGCGCGCTTGTGCTGGTCGCGGGATACGGACTTTTCTCCATCCCCGGAGACGCCATTTGGCATGAGTTGTATGGGATTGATCTGACCGCCTGGAGCCCCCCTCACGTCTTCCTGGCCGTTTCGGCAGGAAGTCTCCTCATTTTCGCCGCTGGCCTTCTGAGTGAAAGAAGGAAGGGGGCCTCATCCATCGAGAAGCTTGGCAAGAGGAATGCCGGCGCTGAAGGGTCCTGGAGAAAGGGCGGTCAGGCTTGGGGTTGGGTAGGAAGGTCGTTTTCTACGTCGGACTGGCGGAGCCTGATAAAGCTGCTCTTCCTTGCCGTAGCATTGAGTGAATTCCTCATAATCGGGACGGTGGAATGGGAAATAGGTACGGTTGACGGTCTTGTGGCGCAGCGCCCTATCTGGCTTTACCCCACGATAATAGGCGTTTCCGCATTTTTCTTGTCAGTCCTTGCGCGGCGGATTGCACCTGGACCTTGGTCGGCAACGACGTTCGCGCTCTTGTATTTCGGGGTTCGCTATGCGGCGGCTACGTTTGCCGATGTATTGAGCGGAGCGCCGCCTCGATTGACGCTGGTATTCATTTTCGGGGCCGTTCTGCTGGACCTGACATGGCAGTGGATGACGCGTTTCGGCTTTAAGCCACGGGACTGGCAGTTCAACCTGGCTGCGGCAGGAGGCTTTATGGTTGGCTTTTCGATCGTCGCGCAGCCCACGATTGCGTTCCATCTGCTTCAGTTCCTGCCATCCTTTACAGTGCCGAACCACCTGATAACCGCCTTCCTGGTATTCGTGCTGAACGCTGCCCTGTATCCAGTGGCATTGGGACTGGGGAACTGGTTGCAGAGCTCAGGAAACGAAGATGTAGATGCGCCCCAGGAGGAGTTGGATGTTGTAACAGTTCCCGTTCAGGGCTGATACGGCAGTTGGACCGTAAGCGCCGCGCTGGATTCAGTGCCGGCGTGGAGGCTCTACTTTAGCTGTAGTCGAAGACGAAGTCAGGCGGGCACAGTTTCCACCTTTCCTAAGTACTGAGTACAGTTCGCCTAATACTCACCGATTCCGCAAGTTTATGTCCACGCGCCAGTTCGGCCAGCCGATCAAACGAAACGAAGACCCGCGCTTGCTGACAGGAAGAGCGCTCTTCACAGACGATGTGCAACTCGACGGAATGCTGCACGTGGCATTCCTCCGCAGCGATCTGGCCCACGCCCGCATTCGCTCAATTGATATGGGAATAGCCAGAGAACGACTTGGCGTGGTCGCGGTCTACACTGCCGACGATTTGGGAGAATTCTGGCAGCCCGGGCCGCTCCTGGTGCCGCCGCCGCCTGTAGAGCAGCTCGAGTTTCACCAGCGCACGCAGGTGCCTCTGGCCAAGGAGAAGGTACGCCATGCCGGAGAGGCTGTGGCGATGGTCGTAGCCGAGAGCCGGTACCTCGCCGAAGACGCACTCGATGACATTTATGTGGAATACGATCCGCTGGACACGGCCGTCGGGCTGGAAGCGGCGCTAGAGGAGGGCGCCCCCCTGGTACACGAGGACCTGGGGCACAACATCAGCGCACGGGTAACCCAGACAAAGGGCAGCTGGACGCAGGCCGAGGCCGAAGCCGATCTAGTTGTTCGTCGCCGCTTCCACTATGACCGCGGTACCGCGGCGGCGTTGGAAAACCGGGGAATCGTCGCCAGTTGGGATGACAAGAGCCAGAGGCTGACGATCTGGGACACGACCCAGGCGCCGATAGCTATTCGTAACGGTCTGGCCGCGATGCTTGGGCTGTCGGAGCACCAGGTGCGCGTTATCGCACCTTTTGTCGGCGGCGGGTTCGGGCCCAAGATCATGATGTTCTACCCTGAGGAGGTCTTGCTGGCGTGGGCTACGTTGCGGTTGGGCCGACCGCTCAAGTGGATCGAGGACCGGGAAGAAAACTTTCACGCCACCACGCAGGAGCGTGGACAGGTTCACGATGCCGCCATTGCCCTGAAGAGCGACGGTACAGTTCTGGGTGTGCATGACGTCTTTCTCCACGACGCCGGCGCCTACGCCCCATATGGTCTGACCCTTCCGATAAACAGCCAGTGCACGCTCCTCGGCCCCTATGTCGTGCCGAGTTACCACTCGGAGTTCAGCAGTGTCTTTACGAATAAACCGATCGTAACGCCATACCGGGGGGCTGGCCGCCAACACGGCGTTTTTGTGATGGAACGGTTGCTGGACATTGCCGCGAGAGAGCTGGCGGTCGACCCGGTTGAATTACGGCGGAAGAATTTTATCCCGCCCGATTGTTTTCCGTACTCCAACGAAATTATCTTCCAGGATTTCGCGCCGCTGGTCTATGACAGCGGCAACTACGAGCCGGCGCTGGACCGGGCTCTGGAACTGATTGGCTATAGGGAATTCATAGGAGAAGAACAGCCGCGGCGTGAAGAAGCGGGGGAGCGGGTCGGCATTGCCGTCGTCAACTATATCGAGGGCACAGGCATTGGGCCCTACGAAGGGGCGAGGGTGACAGTTGAGGCGAGCGGCGAGGTCAGCGTTGCCACTGGGGTGGGTACGCAGGGCCAGGGTCACTTCACAAGCTTTGCCCAAGTTGTGGCAGAGCAGATCGGTGTGGATGTATCGGACGTCCATATTATTACCGGCGACACTGACCTTTTCTACTGGGGAGCGGGTACGTTCGCCAGCCGGGGCGCTGTCGTCGCCGGCAACGCCATGCACGCGGCTGCCGCCAAGGTGCGGGGGAAGATCCTGAAGCTGGCGGGCGAAAAGCTGGAAGCCGCGGAAGAGGACCTGGAGTTGATCGAGGGGCGGGTTCAGGTTAAGGGCGTACCGCAGACCTCGATCTCGCTGGGCCAACTGGCAGTTGAGGCCAACCCGATGCGGGGGGCCGTCCAACCTGGCACGGAGCCTGGACTGGAGGCCACTGAATACTTCGGGCCTGAACGGGGCGCGACCGCGTCCGGCGTCCATGCCATGGTTTTGAAGGTGGACCCAGACACTTTTGTGGTGGAGATAGAGAAGTATGTAGTCGTCCACGATTGCGGCACGGTCATAAATCCACTGATCCTCGATGGGCAGATTCAGGGCGGCGTAGCGCAAGGGATCGGCAATGCGTTCTATGAGCAGCTGCATTTCGACGACAACGGCGCGCTGCTCAATGCCTCGCTGATGGACTATCTTCTTCCTACTGCCTCAGATGTTCCGAACATAGTCAGCGATCATGTTGAGACGCCTTCGCCCTTGAATCCACTGGGCGTGAAGGGGGCGGGGGAGGCCGGCGCGATTCCTGTTGGCGCCCTCTTCGCTCAGGCAGTTGATAACGCGTTTCGCGACATCGGATTGGAGGTGCGGGAGATTCCGTTGAGCCCCAATCGACTGTTCGAGCTGGTGAGTGAAGCTTCAGCAAGAGAGACGGCATGACGACCCCGCAGTCATTCTTCATTGACGGGCTAACCGCTAAAGCCAATAGCGACCCGCGCGTTCGCGCCGCGTGGTTGGCCGGCAGTTTCGGCAAGGGTACGGATGACCGTTGGAGCGACGTGGACGCCCACCTTTTGATCGATGCCGACGCATTCGACGGTTTTCGCAGGAGAATTGAAGACTGGCTGGCGCAGATTCGTCCCCTAGTTTTTTTGCGTTTGATGTTCGACGGGCGGATGGTCAATGCCATGACCGATGAGGCGATGCGCCTGGATGTCTGGCTACACGACGGGGAAGTCGCCGAGGTGACAGCGGGTGAGACGCGCGTGCTATACGAAGAGGCAGGCGCGCTATCCTGGTTGCCACATCCTGGCGAGGCACTCACTTCAGAAGCGGCCGCCGAGCTCTTGCGCCGCGAAATCTCTGAATTTTGGCGGTGCGTGTCCATGATGCCTGTGGTGGTGGGCCGGGAGGAAAGGCTGGTCGGCGTGGCTGGCAATTCATTCATCCTTTTTGCGCTTACGAATGTTCTTTGCGCGGCGAGCGGCTTTCGAAGAGATCGCGGTGTAAAGGCCTTAAGCGGTTTCCTTCTCCCACATCACCGCCAGTGTGTAGAGGAGGCAGTGTTTCCGAGCACACGGCCGCCTAATGAGGCAATGCGCATGCCATTGCGTCTGGCTCGCCTGATGCGCGAATATGGACCAGCCATTTGCGAACAATGGAATGTAGATTATCCTCTTGCCATGGAGGAGTCTGTTCTGCGGTATGTGACTAAGGAGCTGAGTTCGCTGGGGTTTGCGTCGGTTCTTGAAGAGTTGGGATGACGCGACAGTCCCTCTCGAATAGTCGCAAAGGGAATCGTTGGCTTCCATCGGGTGCAGTCCAATATTGGGGATAGCGTGGGCAGGCACAAGGCCTGCCCCTACCGTGGTCACGGCGGACGGCTTCGCGGCACGACGTGGGTGGGCGACCGGTGGCATAGACAGTACGCCGGCGACGCGGCGCCAACGTGGCATGGTGTTTGGGGGGGCGTTGCGGGGGGAATCCCCCCGCACAAGGGAGGGCCGAAGGCCCGACCGCACAGAACTGCAGTGATCAGTAGTCAGTGGTCAGTGGCGACGGTACCTAAACTGCTTGGGGACGCGAATTGGCTTTAGATTGATCGTTACCAGAGGTGCAGGAAAGTTTACACCCAATCTGAACTGCACGCGCTTTCATCGATGCAATTGAACTTTCGAAGCCGGCGAGATAAGCAATTCCTTATCTCGCCCGAATGACAGGAGGACCAAAATGGCCCGAATCGTCCGCGGCGCGTTGCTACAGGCATCCTGGAGCGGCGACCAGGAGTCAATGATCCAAAAGCACGAGAAGTATGCCCGCGAGGCGGCCGAGCAGGGCGTGCAGGTGTTCTGTTTTCAGGAGCTGTTTCACGGACCTTATTTCTGCCAGGTGCAGGACCCCCACTGGTATGGTTTTGCTGAGCGCGTCCCTGATGGTCCGACGACCGAGCGAATGCAGAAACTGGCTGCCGAGACCAAGATGGTGCTGGTCGTGCCCTTGTATGAGGAAGATCAGCCCGGTCTTTATTACAACACGGCCGCGGTAATCGATGCCGACGGCAGCTACCTGGGCAAGTATCGGAAGACGCACCTGCCTCACCTGCCCGGGTTTTGGGAGAAATTCTATTTTCGTCCGGGAAATCTGGGATACCCAGTCTTTGACACGGCGGTGGGAAAGGTGGGCGTGTACATCTGTTACGACCGTCACTTCCCGGAGGGCGCGCGGATGCTGGGGCTGAACGGCGCCGAGATTGTGTTCATCCCGTCGGCAACGTCGCGCGGGCTGTCACAGCATCTGTGGCGGATCGAACAGACCAGCCACGCGATCGCTAACGGTTACTTTGTGGGCACGATCAACCGTGTCGGCGTGGAGGCGGAACTGGGCGAGAATGACTTCTACGGTCAGAGCTATTTCTGCACGCCGCGGGGCGAATTTGTGACGACACTAGGTGAGCGCGACGATCTTCCCGGCCAGGGCGACCCTTATGAGGAGGAGTTGATCATCCGCGACCTGGACCTGGACCTGATCAAGGAGGTACGTGACACATGGCAGTTCCTCCGGGATCGGCGGCCAGACATGTACGACAGGATTGTGGCGGCCTGACTTTCGGGCGAAAGGTTTCTCCTGCAGTTGATCGCTGACAGGCCCGGCACAGACTAGCTGGGCAGATAGGAGCTTGAAATGCCGACTCTGATCAAGAACGGAACAATTGTCACAGCCGCCGACAGTGTGCAAGCGGATCTTCTGATAGAGGACGAACAGGTAGCGTTGATCGGGCTCGATCTGTCCGCCGACGGTGCGGAAGTGATCGATGCGACCGGCAAGCTGCTCCTGCCCGGGGGCATCGACGTCCATACGCATCTTGAGCTGCCCTTTGGCGGCACGGTCTCCTCGGACGATTTCTTCACAGGTCATCGGGCGGCTGCATTCGGCGCAACAACGACGCACATTGACTTTGTCATCCAGCCGGTTGGCGGCACGCTCAAGCAGGGCATTGAAACGTGGCATGCGAAGGCGGCAGGCAAAGCTGCGATCGATTACGGATTTCATGTTGCCATCACGGACCTGCGGGACGATGTGATGGACGAAATCCCATCAGTCGTCGACGAGGGTATTACCAGTCTCAAGTTATTCATGGCATACAAAGGACTTTTTCAGGTCGACGACACGACGTTGTTTCGTGCGATGCAGGTTGCCGCTGAGCATGGACTGCTGGTGATGGTCCACGCGGAGAACGGGGATGTGATCGCTGGCTTGACCAAGAGGCTTTTGGACGAAGGCAAGACGGCGCCGAAGTACCATGCTACGGCCCATCCTGCCATGGCTGAAGCGGAGGCGACGGGGCGGGCGGTGGCGCTGGCAGGCATCAGCGGCGCGTCCCTGTATGTTGTGCACATGACCTGTGAAGAGGCGCTTGAGCAACTTGAGTTGGGGCGGGCCAAGGGCTTTCGCGTTATGGGAGAAACCTGTACGCAGTATCTGTTTGTCTTTGAGGAGGACCTTGCCAAGCCGGGCTACGAGGGCGCCAAGTATGTCTGTTCGCCACCGGTGCGGCAGCCCAAGGATGCGGTCCTTTTGTGGAAGGCTCTTGCAGACGGAGGCCTGCAGGCGGTATCGACCGACCATTGCCCGTTCTGGTATGAGGGAGGCGTGGAGGGACGTATTGCAGGCAAGGAGTTGGGCAAAGAGGGCTTTCATCAGATTCCCAACGGTATGCCCGGCATCGAAGACCGAATGCCTGTAATGTGGCATGAGGGCGTTGGCGGAGGCCACTACAGCGCCAACCGCTTTGTCGAGATAGCGAGCACAAACCCGGCCAAGATTTTCGGACTCTATCCGCGAAAAGGCACGATTGCCGTGGGATCCGACGCGGACATAGTTATATGGGATGCGAACAAGGAACACACTATTTCTGCGGCCACGCATCATATGAACACGGACTACAATGTCTACGAGGGCATGCAGGTTCGGGGCTGGGCAGATAAGGTACTGCTGCGCGGCAGGGTCATTGTAGACGGGGAGAGCTGGCTGGGTACGGCTGGGGCAGGGCGCTTCTTGCGACGAAGGCCTTTTGCGGAGGTTCTGTGAGTTTTGCCAGATTGTCGTCACTAAAGACGACAGCCTATTTTGTTCTCATCCTCCTGGTGCTGGCGGTGCTCTGGGAGGCTTATAAGCTGCTGGGGGCGCCGGGGGGCGCTTACCTGCGGGGAACGGTGCCGGTGGAGGCCGAAGCCGACAAGCCGGTTGGAGCTTTGTGCGGCGCCGTTGGCCTATGCGAAGTGGAGTTGCCGGTCCGGGCCGACGATCGGGCCATGCCGCACGTGTGGGAGATTGTGCGGACGATTTTCGAGCCGCCGCGGCGCGGCAGCGATACTATTCTTCTGACCATTCTGGTGCGGGCCTCGCTCTTTACCTTACAGGAGGCCGTGTTCGGCTTCCTCTTCGGCGGGTGTTTAGGCTTCGTCCTTGGGGTTGCCTTCGCGCACTCCGGACTGCTGGAAAGGGGGTTGCTGCCTTACGTTGTGGCGTCCCAAACTGTTCCTCTCCTGGCGATCGCGCCGATGGTCGTCATATGGCTGGGAGGTAGCTGGTTTTCGGTCGCGGTGATCGCGGCATATCTGACTTTCTTCCCGGTAACGATCAATACCTTGCAGGGGCTGCGCTCGCCGGAGCCGACAGCAATCGAGTTGATGCACTCCTACGCGGCCACATCCTGGGACATCCTGTGGAAGCTGCGGGTCCCAGCAGCCCTTCCCTATATTTTCACTGCCCTTAAAGTTTCGGCCACGGCCAGCGTGGTTGGCGCGATCATTGGCGAGCTGCCCAGCGGAATTGCCGACGGGTTGGGCCGCGTCATCCTCAACTTCAACCAGTACTATGCTACCGGTCCTGAGAAGCTGTGGGCTTCAATTCTCTTCGCCTCACTCACCGGCATGACTTTTTTCCTCGTCATCTCCCTGTTGGAGCGCCTGGTCGTGCAAAGACAGATCTCAGATTCGTGAGAACGTAGTCACGAGTCGGATTCAACTCCGCTTGTCCGTTTCATGCGGCACGACATCGCAAGTTTCCATATACCACCGCAACATGCGCTCTTTCAGCGTTGCCAGCACGTCTCCGTAGGCGGGATCTTCGACAAGATTGCGCGTCTCACGCGGGTCTGTCTGCAGATCGTAGAGTTCGTCCTTCTCGTAGAAGCGCCTGACATACTTGAAATCGGAGGTTCGGCACATTGCCGCTTTCGTGTGCTCCGGACCTTCGTCCGTCTGCAGGCGCAGACGGGGCCAGTAAAGGAAACCAGGGCGGGCATTGCTTTCCAACTCCATACACTGGCGCTCTCCGAGGCGGCGGCCGCCTTCGCAGAAGACGGCATCGCGATGGCTTTCGGTTTCGCCGGCGAGCAGGGGAAGCAGGGAGAGGCCGAAATGGTCATATCCCGCTTCGATGCCGGTTAGCGCGTAGACGGTTGCCGGGAAGTCGATCAGTTCCACGAGAGCGTTGGAGACGCGCGGGGCAACAGGAGTTCCAGCAGGCGGTTTTACCAGCAGGGGGACGCGGGTGAGACAGTCCTGGAAGGTATTCTGGGTTTTCTCGACGAGGCCGTAGTCTCCGGTAAAGTCTCCGTGGTCGGAAAAGAAGAAGACAAGCGTGTCATCGTACATGCCGGCTTCCTTCAGCGCCTCCAAGACCATTCCAAACTGGTGGTCCACGCGCGCGCACATGCCGTAGTACGTGCGCCGCAACTCCCGCAATCGCTCCTCCGACCATCCCTGCATCTGCTGGCCGTCATAGATGCCCTTCATCAGACTGGGATAGCCGTCCCAACCGGCGCTGTCTGGGTGGGGCGTCGGCGTGCGGTCGGGAATGCGGGCCGGGTCGATCTGGCTGTACCAGGGGTCCTCGACCGCGTAAGGGGGGTGGGGATATGAGAGGGGCAGATATATGCAGAGGGGCTGGCCTGACGGGGCGTTCCTTATCTGCTCGATGGCGCCTTCCACCATTGCCCAGTCCGAGTCGTAGGCCACCGTTTCACCTGGGGGTACTTCGGTCCGGCCAACGTAGAAGGAGTAGTAGTTGTCGCCGTCGGGGTCGCCTCGCCACTCGGCTGTCTGGTGAGGGTTCTGCAAGAGTCGTTCGGGCTGTGGGGGGGCGTATTTCACATCGCAGTAGTCGGCATAGCCGTTCTGGGCCGGGACGACATCATTCTTTCCCCCCCACCAGACGAAGTATCCGTTTTGACGCAATTTGCGCAGAAGCATTGGTTCGTCGGGGCGCAGCATATGAAACATTGTGCGATGGCCGCGTACGTGAGGGTACCAACCGGTCATGAAGGAGCAGCGGCTGGGCGTACAGACCGGGTTTTGGCAGAAGGCATTGGAGAATGACACGCCTTCCGTTTGTACAAATTGGTCGAGCACAGGCGTCACAGCGGCGGGGTTGCCCATGTGGCCCAGCACGTCGCCTCTCCACTGGTCCGGGTTGAAAATCAGAATGTGCGGCAGTTTTTCAGGCATGGCAGAATTTCCCTCCTGGAGCGGCTGGGCGAGAGTGGGTTTGAGGCGGACACAAAGGAATACATTCTTGGGCGCGGTGCGATGCGGTCGAGCGACGAGGCATCAGGCAGATTCGTCCTTTTGCAAGTGGAAATATGGTGACAGTTCGCGCTCTCAGCTGACAGAATACATTAGATGGCAGAACCCCACATAATGCACGCCGGTGGCGTCCCGCATCCGCTTGATCTTTTCACCTGGGTGGCCTCGGTCACTTGACCCAGGAAACTGAATGGACTTCGGACTTTCGCACGTGATCGCTAGTCTGCCTTTCCGATTGGGCTCAGAACGCGGTCGGCCAAGCACCACCTGCCTGGCTACCTGGGCAAGGGATCCTTGCCCCTATTCCTCCGGGCTTTTGCGAACATCGAACGCGGCAGCAGAAGAGGGCTGGGCAGGCCGAATCCGGTTTTATTCTTTGGTTGGCTTCCCCCACAGGCGTATGCTACAATCGACACCACCTCTGGCCTGGACTACGCAGACGTGTTCCGGCCGCTTCTTCTGTGTTGAGATCACTCATGGCAGAACCTGTTGTCGTTCTTGAAAATGTAGATATGATCTTTGGGGAAGGCGCCGCGAACCAGGTCCATGCTCTTAAAGAAATTGATCTGACAATCGACCAGAACGATTTCATATCGCTGATCGGGCCGTCCGGTTGCGGCAAATCCACGCTCTTGCGGGTAGTGGGCGATCTGATTCAACCCTCCTCCGGTGTCGCTACAATCAATGGGAAGAGTGCCCGCCAGGCCCGGCTGGACCAGGACTACGGCATCGTATTCCAGGCAGCCACACTTTACGATTGGCGCACGGTGGCCAAGAATGTTCAGCTGCCGCTGGAGCTGATGCAGTTCAGCCGGTCGGAAAAAGACCGGCGGACGCAGGCGATGTTGGAGCTGGTGGAGCTGACCGACTTCGCTGCGCATTACCCCTGGCAGCTGTCGGGCGGCATGCAGCAACGCGTAGCTATTGCGCGGGCGCTCTCATTCGAACCATCGATTCTGCTGATGGACGAGCCTTTCGGCGCGCTCGACGAGATGACCCGCGAGCGGCTCAATCTGGAGCTTCTCGACATCTGGCGCAAGACGGATACGACTGTGCTGTTCGTGACGCACAGCATCACGGAAGCCGTATTTCTTTCGACGCGGGTAATCGTGATGTCGGCCCGGCCCGGGCGAATCACTGCCGATATCGCCATCGACTTGCCTCAGCCCCGCGACGCGGAAACCCGCAGCAACGTGCGCTTTTTCGAGTTGGAGACGGAGGTGCGGGAGGCGCTGCGAGACAGCGAGGGTAGTCGTGATGCAGAAGGAACAGAGGCGTGAGTGAGAGCAAGCAACGTATTTGGGCGCCGGTATTCATTCTCATTGCCCTTGTCTTCTTGTGGGAAGCGCTGGTGACTGCCTTCAATATTCAGCAGTTCCTGTTACCAAAGCCTTCGGCCATTGTCGGCAATCTTGTTCAGATCGTCGTACTCGACGGATCGGCGTCAACAGGGGATGCGGGAGAAAAGCTCTCTTTGGACGGCAGATTTTTCGCTGTCCTGACTTCAGGTCTATCACCTGAAGACAAGGCGGCAATAGAGGAAGCGCGCTGGTTTGGGTTTCGCCTAGGGGAGAGGCGTGTTACGGTCATGCGGGGGGACAACCTGACGCCTATCCTGGCGGCCAGCTGGTTCACGCTGAAGGAGGCGCTGGGCGGAATGGCAATGGGTACGGTGGCGGGTATCGTCGTTGCGCTTGCTACAACCCGTTGGTCGGCCACGCGCGAGGCTTTGCTGCCCTTCGCGATCGCGGCCAACTCGATGCCGATAATTGCATTTGCCCCGATTATGAATAACTGGTTTGGCATCGACAATCCATTTTCCAAAATGGCGATTGTGATGATCATGATATTCTTTCCTATCATGATCAATACGGTGCGAGGCCTGGTCTCGGTCGACAGCAGGTCGCTGGAGCTGATGCGCTCGTATGCTGCCAGCGACTCCGAAATCCTCATCAAACTGCGGATACCCAATGCGCTGCCTTCGTTGTTCAGCGGCCTGAAAGTGGCAGGGGCGCTGGCCATGATTGGCGCCATTGTGGGCGAGTACTTCGGCGGGCCTCGGATTGCTTTGGGCGTCTTCATTACTCAAGAAGCGGCATTGTTCCGCTTTGCTTCGGCCTGGGCCGCGATTCTCGTGGCCTGTCTCATCGGAATCGCAATCTATCTCGTCATTCTGCTTGCGGAACGGTTGGCCCTGCCCTGGCATCCGACTTTCCGCGCATAGATTCGGGGAGTTCCACGCTATAACTCTTGATCGGGAGGATCACATGAAACACCGAACTACATTGTTGCTGACGGGCTGTGCGTTGCTCATTCTGGTTCTGGGGGCTTGTGTCGCGCCAGCGGCCCCGGCGATGGAATCGGGCGGGGACATGGCAGCAGCAGACGAGGGCTGCGCCGAGACCACGGAGGTCAAGTTACAGCTCCAGTGGGTAACCCAGTCCCAGTTCGCCGGCTATTTTGCCGCAGTGGACCAGGGCTTTTATGCGGACCAATGCCTGGATGTGACCATTCTTGAAGGCGCCGTCGATATCGTGCCCCAGCAGGTAGTCGCGTCCGGACAGGCTGAGTTCGGCCTGGCGTGGGTGCCCAAAGTATTGGCATCGCGGGCTGAAGGCGCGGACCTGGTCAACATCGCGCAGGTATTCCAGCGGAGCGGTACGCTGGAGGTCTCATGGGCCGACGCGCCGGTAGAGACTATCGCCGATATGGCTGGCAAGAAGGTTGGGACCTGGGGATTCGGCAACGAGCATGAGCTGTTCGTGGCGATGCGGGCAGAAGGCATCGATCCGAACAACCCGGACGATGTAACGATCATTCAGCAGAGTTTTGATATGCTGGCTCTTCTCAACCGTGAACTCGACGCGGCCCAGGCGATGACCTATAACGAGTACGCCCAGGTGTTGGAAGCTGTCAACCCGGAAACCGGCGAACTCTATCAGCCTTCTGACCTGGTGGTCATCGACTTCAACGACGTCGGCACTGCCATGCTTCAGGACCATGTTTTCGCACGTGAGTCCTGGTTGGCGGAGGAGGGCAATGAGGACATCGCCATTCGCTTCCTGGCCGCCAGCTTCAAGGGGTGGCAGTTCTGCCGGGACAATTTCGACGCCTGCGTGCAGGTGGTGTTGGACAACGGACCTACTCTGGGCCATAGCCACATGAGCTGGCAGTTGAACGAGATCAACCGGTTAATCTGGCCTTCACCGGCAGGCATCGGTGTTATGGACCAGGCGTTGTGGGACCAGACAGTGCAGGTTTCGGTTGACGGCGGTGTGATTGCCGAAGCGCCTAGCGACGGCGCTTTCCGCTCGGATCTTGCCGAGGCTGCTTTAGAGCTGGTAGACGGTGATACGATGGGGAACGAATACGCTCCCATCGAAGTCGAACTGGTCGAAGGCGGCGAATAGACCAGCTAGTAGTCATGTCGAAGCGAGTCTTCAGTGGCCGGCGATCTATCCAGTCGCCGGTCACTTACTGCTTGGGCAGCTCCAGGAGAAGGAGGAGGCAAATTGCGGCGCGTTCAGGAGTCGTTGACAGCCACATATGCGGCAGAGACGCAGCAGTTTCCCGTCCAGGGCCAGTGGACGTATGACGACTATGCCCGTCTCCCTGACGATGGAAAACGTTACGAAGTAATTCGGGGAGAACTCTATATGTCGGCGGCGCCGCGTCCTTTGCACCAACGGGTCATTACTCGACTTAGCTTCTACCTGGAAGGATTTCTCGATGAAACCAGGCTGGGGACAGCCTTCGTTGCACCCATAGATGTAATCCTTCCGAAAAAACTGGGAGACCCTGTCCAGCCGGATATTGTCTTCATCAGTCGAGAGAGCCTCCACCTCGTCGAGGAACTAAACATCCAGGGGGCGCCTCAACAGGTAGTTGAAGTTCTGTCACCATCCAACCCAGCCCACGACCGCAGCCTGAAGTACGAACTCTACGGACAGGCAGGCGTGTTGGAATACTGGATTATCGATCCCCGTGAACGAACAGTAGAGATCCATCAGTTGCGAGATGGAGCCTACACACTGGTTGGTCACTGGGGGGAAGATGAAGCGGCCCGTTCGGAACTGCTCGAGGGGTTTGCCGTTTCCGTCAATGAGATTATTCCGGCATGATCCTGGTAACTGGGGCGGGCGGCAAAACGGGCAAGGCCGTCCTTCGGGCCCTGACCGGGACGGGCAAGCAGACGCGAGCCTGGCTGCGCCGTGTTGAGCAGGCCCAGAGTTTACCGGCAGCAGATACGATTGCAGGTGACTTGGCGGATTCGAGCTTGTGGGAAGTGGCTTGCCGAGGGATTGACGCGCTCTATCTCATTTTTCCCAACATGTATCCCCGAGAATTCGAGGCGGGCAAACTGGCGATGGAGGCCGCCCGGCGAGCCGGCGTCAAGCGCATCGTCTACCACTCGGTGCTTCATCCGCAGACGGAAGATATGCCACACCACTGGCAGAAGCTACGGGTGGAGGAGGAGATTTTTCGCAGCGGTCTACCTTTCACCATTTTGCAGCCATGCGCCTACATGCAAAACGTGTTAGCTTACAGAGAAGAGATAGAAGCAACGGGGCGGTACGTTGTTCCCTATAACGTTGAGGCCCGCTTCGCGCTTGTGGATCTTGTTGACGTTGCCCAGGCAGCAGCACGCGTTCTCACTGAATCGGGCCATGAAGGGGCAATATACGAGCTGGCTGGGCCTGCGAATCTTTCTTCGGAGGAGATAGCCCAGAGTCTGGCATACCGACTGCGGCGACCGGTTGAGGCCGTTGAATCACCACTGGACCATTGGAAGAGGACTGCCAATGCAAGTGGGATGCCCTCCAACACAGTAAGTAGCCTGGCCGCGATGTTTCGCTACTACGATCGATACGGATTGATAGGAAACCCTAACGTACTGGGATGGCTACTGGGACGTCCGCCTAGTTCGCTAGCCCAATTTATGGCTCGAACGTTTCCAGACTGAAGCGAGTCGCCGTTCCTGGCGGACTGGCCCCCGATGGGGTCAGCAGATGGACACTGTTGTCCAGAGAGAATTCCATGCAGTTCATACTGTCGACGGGTTCACTGTACAACTATAGTATTGACCGCGTCTTTGCCCTGGCGGCAGAGGCGGGCTTTGACGGCATCGAGCTGCTGATCGATCACCGTTGGGACACTCGCCAGACCGACTATCTGCGACATCTGAGGGATAGCCACCAGCTACCCATTCCAGCCCTCCACAGTCCCTTCAGCCGCAACTGCATTGGTTGGGGCGAGAGCGAGCACGGCGCCGTGGCGCGCACGGCTGAGCTGGCGGCCGAACTAGGGTCCGAGGTGGTTGTCCATCATCTGCCCACGCGCTTCGGATTCGCTTTCGTCCAGACCGCCAGTGGAAGTCTTTTGCTGCCAAACCCGTTCGGTTCGGACCATAAGAACTACGCGAACTGGCTTACCGAGAGCTATGCGGCCGTGCAAGCATCAGTGGACGTATTGCTCTGTATCGAAAACCTGCCGGCCCACCGCGTTTGGGGCATGCGTGTCAACCCCGCCCACTGGAACGCGCACAGCCGCGCGACGTTTGACGACATCACCCGCTTCCCGCATATCACTTTGGACACGACCCATCTGGGCACCTGGGGGCTAGATCCTGTCGAAGCCTACGAACGATGGGGACGACAAATCAAGCACGTACATCTCAGCAACTTTGACGGCAGCGAGCACCGCCGGCCCGAAGACGGCGTGCTGCGGCTGAATGCGCTGCTTGCCCTTATGGCCGCTGACGGATACGGTTACTCAGTCTCATTGGAGTTGCAGCCGGATGCCCTTGAAGCGGGCGCGCCTGACAGCCGGATCGTTGATCTGCTGCGGGGAAGCTTATTCTACTGCCGGGAGGCCGTAAGTTAGAGAAGCAAGCGGCCTCCGGAGACTGCTCTCCAAGCGTTACTATCTTGTACCCCAGTGCTTACTCCATCGGGTAACGCAGTCCCCATTCTTTTCGCAGGCCGTCCATGATTCGCATGATGGCCAGTGACTCGTCCAGGGGCATCAGTTCGTGTTCGGTCAGGCCTTCCTGGAGGCAGCGGCCGCACTCGACGGCTTGATAGTTCCAGCCATTGCCGATAATTTCGGGATGAACTGTCTCCGGTTCGCGGCCGTCGCGAGTGATGGTGAATCCGGATGGGGTCCACCAGCGGTCGGTGGCGCGGATTTCTCCTTGAGTCCCACTGATCATCAGCGAATGGGGTGTATTTGCGCGGACGGCGGTGGACATGACAGCCAGAGCGCCGTCCTCGTATTGGAAGAGCATCCCTGCCAGCTCGTCCACACCGGTCTCGCCCAGGTGGGCAAAAGAGGCAATTCGGGCAGGGCCTCCCCGCAGGTGATGGATCAGTGAGATGGGATAAACGCCGATGTCGAGCAAGGCGCCGCCGCCAAGGGCCGGATTGAAGGCGCGGCTTTCGGGATTCAGCGGTGCGCGATAGCAGAAGTCTCCTTGAAAGAGACGGATGTCGCCAATTTGACCGTCCTCGATGCGACGAACCATTTCACGGATGTGAGGCAGAAAACGGGTCCACATCGCCTCCATCAGAAAGACGCCGTTTTCGCGGGCGCAGTCTATCATCTCCTGTGCTTCAGTGCTGTTGACGGCGAAGGGTTTCTCGCACAGGACGGCCTTGCCGGCGCGCAGGCAGGCGATCGTGTTCTCTTTGTGTAGAGTGTGCGGGGTGGCGATGTAGATGATATCGACATCAGGGTCGGCAGCGAGCGCGTCGTAGGTGGGATGTCGGTTCGGAATTCCGAACCTGTCGGCGAAGTTGTCGGCCGTTTGCTGCGTACGGGAACCGACGGCGACAATTTCGGCGTTATTCTCTGCAGCAAGTCCGGTCGCAAAGTCACCTGCGATTCGACCTGTGCCCAGTACACCCCAGCGAATCTTGTCCATGTTTTCGACTCCAGAAGTTTTCGCGTTCATTGGGTTCAGTTGGGAAAGTTAATCACGACTGGTGCAGACTGTCAACCGCCTGGCGCTATGATATACTGGTCGCGGTTCCAAGGGTCCACAAGCGTGTATTACTGGGGTCCTGCGAACTGCTTTTCGGGACCCTAATTCGCCGGTTACTGCATGGAATGGGAGGAAGGTAGATGACAGCGACGGCCTCGACTCGGCTCGCAATTCATGGAGGGTTGCCTGCCCGCAGCCGCCCAGATTCGCAACTGGCGCCTGGCGGCCAAGCCATTGATGAAGCGGAGGAGCAGGCGGTAATCGACGTATTGCGGGCCAAGCGGCTGTTCCGCTTTTCCGGCGCGGAGGAAGGGGAATCGAAGGCGGACCAGTTTGAGAGGGCGTTTGCTTCATCTGTTGGTACTGCCCACGCGCTGGCGGTTACGTCCGGGACGGCGGCGCTGGTCTGTGGCCTGCAAGGAATCGGCATTGGGCCCGGTGACGAGGTGATCGTTCCAGCGTACACATGGATGGCCTCCGCCACAGCAGTCTTGACGGTTGGCGGCATTCCGGTCATCGCCGAGATTGACGAGTCGCTGACGCTCGACCCGGCCGATGTGGAGCGGAAGATCAGCCCGCACACGAGGGCGATCATGCCGGTACATATGCGGGGGGCGCCGGCACGAATGGATGCGATCACTGAAGTCGCCGACCGCCACGGGCTGCGGGTGATTGAAGACTGCGCCCAGGGTAATGGAGCCAGTTTTCAGGGACGCAGGCTCGGCTCAATTGGCGACGTTGGCTGCTTCAGCCTGCAGTTCAGCAAGATCATCACGACCGGCGAAGGCGGCATGGTGACGACCAGTGACCGTGAGATCTGGCAGCGGGCGTTTATGTTTCACGACGTGGCCGCCTGGAACCGATTGGATTTGGAGGAAGAAGAGGTGTTGTGGGGCGCCAACTTCCGAATGTCGGAGATGCCGGCTGCCGTCGGCCTGGTGCAGGTGGGACGGTTGCAGGGCATTGTTGCCGCGGCCCGGGCCAGGAAGGCGATGCTGCGGGACGGGATCAGCTCGACCGCGGCGGAGAAAGGCGTTACTTTTCGAGACATTCCCGATCCTGAGGGCGACAGTGCAATTGCGCTGGCTATGTTCCTGGAAACGCCCGCCAAGGCCCAAACGGTCGCACATGCCTTGAACGCCGAAAACATCTCCGCCGGCGTGCTGTACCGGCCGGACCGGCGGGATATCCACGTGTACGCGCACTGGTTTCCCGTTCTTTCGAAGCGCACCTGGACGGACACCGGCGGTCCCTGGCGCTGGGCGAGAAGAGATATTACCTATTCGCCGGACATGTGTCCGCGTTCGCTTGATATTCTGGGCAGGTCGGTCGTGTTGAGCGTGGACCCGTCGGTGAGTAATTCGGATGTTGAGGAGACGATCGACGGCGTAACGAAGGTGCTTGATGCACTTGCCTAGTCCGCGGTACTGAACTCCCACTCATCTACGCTATGAACAAGAATGCCCTATGGATTGTCATCTTCGCCCTGCTCCTTGGCGGTTGCGGCAGGCTGAATGTCGGAATTGGGCCGTTGTTGCGGGACGTGACAGTAGCGCCTGATCAGATATCCCCAAATGCCGACGGCGATACCGATGTTACAGAGATCCGCTACACACTCAGCCGCTCGGCATATGTCAGCATCTTTTTCGAGAACGAAGAGGGCGACCGGTTCCATTTCCGACAGAACCGACGCCGCTCGCCCGGCAACTACAGCGTGTTGTGGGGCGGTGTCATGGATGAACCCATGATCGAGCAGTTAGAAGGCGGCACAAACGAGATTCTCAGCCGGGTTCTGCCGGACGGAAAGTACCGCTGGTTTGTGCAGGCCTCTGACGACAGCGCCAACACGGAAACCGTTGACGGTACGATCACATTGGAGAACGGTGACATTGAGGTGCCGAGACTGGAAAGTTTCGCCGTCATGCCCACAGTTTTCCGGCCCAACCTGGACGGTCTTCGGGACGACTGGGTCAGTATCTCTTACAACTTATCCAAAGAGGTGCAGAACATACAAGTGTATCTTCTTGACCCTAAGAGGCCGGGCGTGAAGGTACACATTGCTGAAGGACCAAATACGATCAAGCCTGAGGAACCTGGCAACCACACCTTCAAGTATTTCGGCGGCGTTGACTTGAATGCGGAACCGCCACCGGACGGCGAATACCTTGTCGTTGGCGAGGCAAACGATCTTGCCGGCAATCGCGTGCGCGTGACTCGCGCTCTGACAATCGAAATGGGAGGCAGACCCCGAGCCGACGTCGTTCAGGGAGAGATCCACTGGGAAAACGAAATCAATCGGGTCGTCAGTGTTCCCCTCGGTCAAAAGCTCTGTTTCACTGCAATTGTCAAGAATGAAGGTGATGTGCCCGTCCGCACTAACGGCCCGTGGCCTGGCCAGGAGTACCATTTCGTCAAGGATTTCGCCCACGATACTTTCAATACAATCGCTGCGAGGCCGGAAAACCGAGCCAAGTACTGGTTTGAATTGCCCGGCGCATTTCGGTTCGGAATCAACTACAGTACTACCGGGTATCCGTACCCTTTCCGGTGGGCGATAGGCCGCCAAGAGGACCTGGAGTACCTCGACATTGAAGGGCAAAGTGCCTGGTATCTGATGCCAGGAAAGTCGGGACGGGTCAGTGGCTGTATACTTTTTGACGGAAGACCGCCGGGGGGGAATGTTCTGTGGTGGGGCGGGCTTATCCACGAAGCTTACGGCCATCCGAACGATTTCATCGATCGTATAACCGTCAATGTGGGGACGGAATAAGCCCTTTTCGAGAACAATAGCCTCACGCGCGTCACGGGACACTTTTATGCGTCTGGCCGTTATCATTGTTTCCTATAACGTTCGCGATCTATTGCGCAGCTGCCTGCAGAGCGTCTACGCCTCTGCTCGGCTGAGCGAGGATTGGTTGGCGGTAGAGGTAACCGTTGTCGACAACGCCAGTCATGACGGCAGTGCGCAGATGGTCGCCGATGAGTTCGCGGGCGTTCATCTCACCGCGATGACCGAAAATCTTGGCTTTACGCGCGCCAATAACTTCGCTCTAAGGGGTTTGGGTTTCGGAGCAGACAGGGGGGAACGAGAAGCTTCGGCTCCCGACCTCGTTCTCCTTTTGAATCCGGACACAGAGATAGTGGGCGATGCGCTGGGCGAACTGGCGTCATTCATGCGAGACAACCCGGAGGCAGGGGCGTGCGGTCCAAGACTGCATTATGGGGACGGGAGCCTGCAGCACGGAGGCTTTTCCTTTCCCGGGCTGGCGCAGATCGCCCTGGACCTCTGTCCGCTGGGGGCGCTGCCTGGCGCGAGCCGACTCTTCGGCAGACTTCTGCATAGCCGCCTAAACGGGCGATACACGCGGCGTCAGTGGCTTGGCGTGATGCCATTTGCGGTTGATTTTGTGCTCGGCGCAGCGCTGGTGGCACGGGGGGAGAGCATCGGCGCGGTTGGTCTGCTGGATGAAGGCTACTTCATGTATTGCGAAGAGATGGACTGGTGTTTGCGCATGCGTGAGGCGGGCATGCCGACGTATGCCGTGCCCACTGCGCAGATCATTCATTACGAAGGCCGCAGCAGCCGTCAAGTCCGCTGGCAGTCGTTCGAACGGCTGTGGGCCAGCCGCTTCCGCTTTTTCAGGCTGCATGCGCACCTCTATCCCAATGGATTTCATCTGTTCATGCGTCCGCTTGTGCGCCTGGGCCTGGCCTTGAACGGAATGATCGCGCGCCGCCAGTTCGCCCGCGGCCGCCTCAGCGGCGATCGGTTGGGTGAGCAGCTGGATGCGTATGCCAAGGTACTGAATTTCGGCGGATAGGCAGTAAGGACGCAGGCGCAGGCAGCCCGGTGAAGGGTGTCGCCCGCATTTGAGGACTTATCAGATGTCGCAGCGCTTAACGGCAGTAATTCTCACTAAGGATGAATCAAAAAACATTGCAGACTGCGTCGCCGCCCTGAAGAGTTGGACTAACGGAGTGGTGGTGTGGGACTCGTGCAGCGAGGACAGTACGCGACGTATTGCAAAGGAGGCAGGCGCCCAAGTGGTCGCCCGTCCCTTCGACGATTACGGCCGGCAGCGGCAGGCCGCGCTGAACAGCATCAACAGTGAATGGATCCTATTTGTTGACGCGGACGAACGGGCCACGCCTGCGCTGGCGCGAGAGGTCCTGGATGCGTGCCGGGACACGCGCCGCGCCGGATTCTGGATCCCGCGGCGCAACTTCATTGTCGGCCATGAAATGAAAGGGGGAGGCTTTTTCCCCGACTATCAGTTGCGCCTTTTGCGGCGGGATTCCGCCCGTTACGACCTGCGCAGGGAGGTCCACGAAGTGGTCATCCTGGAGGGGGAGGACGGGGTTCTGGAGGAGCCGTTGCTGCACTACAACTACGCTGACTGGGGCCAGTTTCACCGCAAGCAGAAGATATACGCCGGCTACGAAGCCAGGATCCTCGAGGAACAGGGCATTCAACCGCGGCCACACAATTTGATTCTTCAGCCGCTGAGGGAGCTGCGGCGCCGTTTTGTGACGTTGAAAGGATGGCGTGACGGCTTACACGGGCTGCGCATCGCCCTGTTACTCGCCTGGTACTACGGTTTTATTCCCTACTGGCTGCTGATGGCAGAATTGCAACCTGAGGACAGTAGCGAGTAGCACCCTTGGCCGTTCGGCGCCGGCCACTTCCCGCAACTCACTTCGATTCAAACGCTTCTCGATGCGCGTTCCGAACGGCGTTGTCCTCCAGTTTGGCATAGATACGGGTCGTGTTGGGACTGGCGTGTCCCAGCGCGGTCTGGGTGACGGCCAGATCGTGGGTGGTCTGGTAGATACGGGTGGCGAAGTAGTGTCGTAGCGCGTGGGGCGTGATGCCTTTTGCGCCGAGGCCGGCCGTTTCGGCCAGGCGGCGAATCGTATTCTGGATGGACTGGGTTGACAGGGGCAACACTTTTGAGCCGGCCTTTCGGTCATGGCGGGCGAATACGGGCAGATCGGATAGCGGCCGGCCGGTTGCGCCATCGAACTGCTGCCTGGTCTGCAGGTAATGGTGGATCGCCTCCCAAGACCTTTCGTCGAAGTAGACGCGGCGAACTTTGTTGCCTTTGCCAACGACCCACACAGCGCGATCCTGGTCTTCCAACTGCTTGCGTGCGATGCTGACCAGTTCGCCGACCCGCAGCCCGGTGCAACGGAGCGTCTCCACAATGGCGATGTCGCGCAGCTTGGCAAGCTGTGCCCGAGGGTCATCGGGCCGGCGCAGGACTGTTTCGCGGGCCGCGGTGACCAGGAGCTCTATCTCCTCGGGCCGGGGAGGATGGGGTATCAGCTCGGGTGGACGTTGGTTACGGCGAACGTGCTTGATCCCTTCCTGTAAGCGCGCCAACTCCTGCGGCGTGAACGGCAGCCAGCCCCGTACTTGCAGGTAGCTCACCCAGGCCATCATGGCAGCCAGATAGGTCGTCAATGTGCGCTGTCCGATGCTGGCCTCCTCCAGGAGCCAGGTTGAGAACGCGAGCAGTCGATCGACATCGAGGTCTTCGAGGTCCTTGACATCGGGCGGGATCCCCTTTTCCTCAAGGTATTGACGGAAGAGATTCATCGCGGTACGGTAGGTGCGGCGTGTGTACGCCGTCCCTGTATCCGCGGCCTCCAGATAGCTCTCGATAGTGGAAGAAATAGACATCAGGCTGGTCGCCTCGGGGCAGATAGGGGTTGGTCGTTGAAGACAAAGGCGGCGGCGGAAGAGGTCATGCCGGCCGTCCCGGACCGGATACAATTCGGCCCGGCGTCGCGCCGGTGTGTGCGCCATCTTTGAAGACGCGTTTGCCGTTCACCCAGACATCTCGCACACCGACTGAGAGCTGGTGAGGGTCGGTGAAGGTAGCCCGGTCACCGACCGTTTCCGGATCGAAGATGACCACGTCGGCGTAGAAGCCCTCGCGCAACTGGCCCCGGTCACGCAGTCCGAGGCGGTCGCAGAGCGCAGATGACATTTTGCGGACCGCGTCCTCCAGCGTAATGATCTTTTCTTCGCGCACGTACTTTCCCAGAACGCGGCTGTAGGTGCCGTAGGCGCGGGGATGGTAGGGGCCGGTGGGCGCAGCCCAGGACGGGTCCATCCCTCCGGCATCAGTGGAGATCGTGATCCAGGGCTGCTGCAACTGCCGGCGCAGGTTCTCTTCGCTCATCACGAAGTAGAATGTGCTGATGCGCTGTTCTTCAGATGCCAGCAGGTCCATGGCGGCGTCGGGCCAGTCGACGCCCATGTCGTCTGCGATTTCCGAGAGGAGTTTGCCCACATATTGCTTGTTTTCCTGTTTCAGGAAGCCAACAGGCATGACGCCCTGCGGACCTACCAGGTCGGCCATGGCTTCCCAGTCGCCGGTAGGATTGAGGGCGGCTTCCCTGATCTTGGCGCGCATTGCGTCGTCGCGTATGTTTTCATATAGTTTATCGCCGGCTGCAGCCCAGGGAGGCAAGACGGAGGTCAGGCCAGTGCCTGCGGCCGGGTAGGTGTACATGTCGGCGGTGACGTCAATTCCATGTGATCGGGCTTCGGTGATGCGCTCCATTGCCGAGGCCAGTTTGTGCCAGTTGCGGGCGCCGGCCGCCTTCAGGTGATATATCTGGACCGGGACATCGGCTCGGTGGCCGATCGACAGCGCCTCTTCCAGCCCTTCCAGGAAGGCGTCGGCTTCGGAGCGCAAGTGGGTGATGTAGATGCCGTTGTAGGGACGGAAGGCCTTGGCGATTTCAACGACTTCGTCGGTCGTAGCATAGCTGGAGGGAGGGTAGATAAGCGCGAAAGAGACTCCGAAAGCGCCGTCCTCCATTGACTCGGCGGTTACGCGTTTCATCGTCGCCATCTCGTCATCGGTGGGAGGCCGCATGTCCATGCCCATTGCGTACTTGCGTAGTGTGCCACCGCCGAGGAAGGAACCGATATTGGGTGAGACCCCCTGATCGGTCATGGCCTCCAACCAGTCTCGGAAGCGGCGCCAGGAGGCCATACGCTCTTCCCAGGCTGGATCCAGCAGTTGGGTGAATTGATGTACGGGAAGTTCGGCGCTGATTCTCCCGCCCAAGGGGGCGGGCGTCCATCCCTCGCCCATCACTTCAGTCGTCACGCCCTGAGAGATCTTGGACAGGCTGCGACCGTCCACCATGAGCGATAGAATGGAATGGCTGAGGATGTCGACGAATCCGGGACAGACTACGTGTCCGCTGGCGTCCACAACCTCGGCGCAGTTCTCGGTTGGGATGGAGTTGGGGGGAGCAACTGCTGTGATGCGGTCCCCTGCCAGAGTTATGTCACCGTAACGCCAGGGTGAGCCTGAGCCGTCGACGATGCGTGCATTGCGGATGAGGATGGTTTGAGAAGTCATATGAGATCGTTGTGAAATGAGGGGTATGGAGTTACCTGCCTTTAGAAATGGTACTCGACACAGTTAGATGCGTCAAGACATTGTGTGATGACAGTTTGTGTTTGTATCGCAGTTTCCGAGAGGTCGCTTTCATGTTGGCCGCGACAGAGATTGGTCGGTTGAGACTCGAAGAGAGATTGAACCGGCGCCCTCCCAATTATGGTGGAAGGAACGGGAGAGCGACAGGATCTGAAAGGGAGGGGCTGCGGTTGTCGAGAAACGTTGTAGACTCGATTTAACGGTATGATATAATCTGTGAGGTCTGCGGAACAGCGCTGAAGCGTTCATTAGCTTGTCAGAGGCATGAGCCCAGAGCTAGCACAATCAAACATACGGACTTGCGGAGTCATTCGGCGCTTCTTTGCTGCTTTTCTATGGTTACCACCTCATTCAAACGTTCAGTTCTCATTTCTCTCTGCCTCATTCTCTTTCTCGCTTTACTTTCTTCTTGTTCGGGTAGACAGCGTTCTCCGAGACTGATAGGAAGAAAGGAAACCTACGCGACCGGCCGTATCCTAATCAAGTTTAGTTCAGGCTCTTCTTCGGTTTCGTTGACGGAGATGGCCAAAGAGTTTGACCTGCGACCGTCCTCGATTTCTTGCGGCTCAGTTCATTTGCACAGTGTGCGGCCAGGTACTGAACTGAAGGCGGCGGAGGCATTCATGCAGGATCCGGCGGTGGAATACGCCGAACCGGACTTTTTGATTTTCGCGGCCACTTTTGGTGTGCTTGCCGATGCTGAGGGGCGAGGTCTCTACGATAGCAGCGGATTAACCGGTTTCATGCGATCGTCTTTGCAGTCAACAGGCGACGGGGGATCACCAAACGACACTTTCTACGATAGACAGTGGGCGCTGGCGAAGATTGATGCTGAGGCGGCCTGGAAGTATTCCACAGGGAGCGATGTAACTATCGCGGTGATCGATTCAGGCGTCGACCTTGACCATCCGGAGCTGGCGGCGCGGGTTGTGGAAGGGTATGATTTTGTAAACGAAGACACAGTGGCTGACGATGACTACGGTCACGGAACTCTAGTGGCCGGCGTGTCTGCGGCCGCCGCGCATAACGACAAGGGCATCGCCGGCGTGGCATGGAATGCCCGTATCTTGCCGGTGAAAGTTCTGGACGGTCAGGGGCAGGGGGTGAGCAGTAACCTGACCTGCGCCCTCTACTGGGCGGCGGACAATGGCGCAGACGTGATCAACATCAGTATCATCAGTTTTGGTCCGTCATTCGGGATGCAAAGCGCGATCAACTATGCCGCAAATGAAGGCGTTCTGATTTTTTCGGCGTCAGGGAACCTGTTTGAGCAGGGGAATCCCGTCACCTATCCGGCCGCTCTCGATAACGTCATTGCAGTCGGCGCCACTGACAGAGACGATGCCCACGCCTGGTTTTCGAGCGCGGGCACCTTTGTAGATGTCACGGCGCCCGGGGTAGGCATCTACAGTCCCTTTCCCCCGGCGCATGACGAGTATCGCTCCGTGAATGGAACGAGCCTGGCAACACCTCATGTAGCGGGATTGGCAGCGCTGATTCTGTCCGCCGCGCCGGGCTTCTCTTCTGAAGAGGTGGAAACGGTAATCAAGGCGAGCGCGGTTGACTTGGGAGACACAGGCAAGGACGACAAATTCGGTCACGGGAGAATCGATGCTTCCGCGGCGATGTCGCTTACCATATCATCTTTGCCGGTGCATCTGCTGCTGCCGCGGGTGAATTCGCCCGTACCGACCGTCACTCCGACAGCCACTCAGTCGCCAACGCCTGATGGGACATCGAGTCCCACCCCGACCCCTAGCCCAACTCCGACTCCAAGCCAGTAACCGGCCCTGACCTGCTTACAGAGTGAATAGGAGCAGGCACAGAGATTTCTCGAGGGTCTCGCGTTCGGCCGCCGCTATACGCCGTGTCGCCGCAGGAACCGATACATCCGCTCCAAGGCGATTTCAAGTTTCGGCATTTCGACGGGATATGCGCAGCGGACGTGGCCCTCGCCTCCTGCGCCAAAACCGCTGCCTGGAATGACCGCCACGCGTTCCTCATTTAAGAGTTTGTCGGCAAACTCAAACTCCCCCATGCCGGTGCGCTGAACGCTGGGGAAGGCGTAGAAGGCGCCTTTCGGCTCAAAGCAGTCCAGTCCTATTTCGTTGAGGCCGTCGACGAGAAAACGGCGGCGTTCGCCGTAGCTGGCAACCATCTCCTGCACGGCGTCCTCGGCGGCGGGGTCGGTCAAGGCACGCAGCGCGGCGGACTGCCCGCCGGTGGGCGCGGACATGATGAGGTATTGGTGGATGCGGCGCATTGCGGCGAGCAGTTCGGCCGGGCCTGCGGCATAGCCAATACGCCAGCCGGTCATGGCGTAGTCTTTGCTCATTCCGCCCAGATGGATGGTCCGCTCGGCCATTCCCGGGAGAGAGGCGAACATGACATGCTGGTGGTCATCGTAGACGAGACGATCGTAGATTTCGTCGGAGATGACGATCAGGTCGTGCTTTTCGGCTACCTGCGCGATGGCAGAGAGCTCCTCTCGATTCATTACGGCGCCTGTTGGGTTGCAGGGATAGCCTATGAGCAGGACCTTGGTGCGCGGGGTAATGGCTTCTTCAAGCTGCCCTGGAGTCAGGACAAATTTGTTGGCCGCGTAGGTGGGAATGTCGACGACGGTGCCTCCGGCCAGAATCACGTCTGCCGTGTATGATACGAAGCAGGGCTGGGGCACAAGGACTTCGTCACCCGGGTCAAGCAGCGCCTGCATGGCCAGGTACATGGCTTCACTGACGCCGACGGTGATGAGTACTTCGGTACCGGCATCGTACAGGGGCGCTTGGTAGAGTTTGGTCAGCATATCGGCGACGGCTTCCCGCAGCTCCAGCATTCCGGCGTTGGAGGTATAAGAGGTATTGCCCTGCAGGAGGCTGTCCGACCCGGCATTGAGGACCGGCTTCGGGGTTACGTAGTCGGGCTCGCCGATTCCAAGGCTGATCACGTCATCCATGGTCGTAGCAAGGTCGAAATATCGTCGAATAGGAGAGGCGGGCACGCGCTGGACGCGGCTACTCAGGCGGCTCTCCAGCGAGCGACGCAAGCCAGCAGATGGGTGACTGTTGTCGTTGCCGGTGCTGTGACTCACCGCTGTCGGAGCTTCAGGAGAATTCATAAGTATTGTATTCATCTTTGGTTGGTCTTATCCGGTCGAAACCGATTATTGCTTTGCCTGGTTTGATTCCTGGGGAAGTTTGAACTTCGGGATTTGAGAAAGAAGCCTTTTCAGCCGATTCCACAGCGGTCAGCGACTTAACCGAACCGCTGCCGGCCAAGTGCACCGGCTGCGCCCGGAGCCGCCGCGCATGCGGATGACCTTCGGCTGCGTCTGTTGGTCAACACAGTGGAATATCTCTTATCGATTAAGTAGATGATGAGGTTCAAAGTACCGGCCTCCGCAGATGCCAAGTCGTGCTCTGTTCGTAAGCGTGGGCGGCCCGCAGAATCTTTTCTTCACCCAGCGACGGCCCCAGCAGCTGGAGGCCGATCGGGAGCCCGTCGTTATCGAATCCGCAGGGGACGCTGATCCCGCAGAGGCCGGCCAGATTGGCGCTTGTTGTGAAAATGTCAGTCAGAATCATCGCGAGCGGGTCGTCGACTTTTTCGCCGATGCGAAACGCCGTGGTGGGCGAGGTTGGCGAAAGAATGACATCGACGTCGCCAAATGCCCTGTCGAAGTCCTGCTTGATCAGTGTGCGTACTTGCTGGGCCTTCAGATAGTAGGCGTCGTAGTAGCCGGCGCTCAGGGCATAGGTTCCAAGCATGATGCGGCGCTTGACCTCGGGCCCGAAACCGGCGCCGCGGGTCTGTCGGAAGTGGTCAAATATCGTATCACCGTCGACACTGAGGCCATAGCGGATGCCGTCATAGCGAGCAAGGTTGGCGCTGGCCTCTGCGGTTACGACCAGATAGTAGACTGGCAAGGCCAGCTCGGTGTTGGGGAGGCTAATTGGTACAATTTCTGCTCCAAGTGTTGCGAGCTTCTCGATGGCAGAACGAACTGCCGCCTCCACTTCCGGCTGGATGCCTTCCACGAAGTATTCTTTGGGAATGCCTATCCGCATCCCTGTAATCTCGCCGGTCAAAGCCGCAGAAAGGTCGGGCACGTCCACCGGCATGGTTGTGCTGTCCTGTGGGTCCGCCCCGGCAATTGTTTCAAGCAACAGAGCGGCATCGGCGACCGTCTTGGTGATGGGCCCGATCTGATCGAGGCTGCTCCCATAGGCGATAAGCCCGTAGCGGCTGACGCGGCCGTAAGAGGGTTTCAATCCAACGATACCGCAGAAAGCAGCAGGCTGTCGAACGCTGCCGCCGGTGTCGGTACCGAGGGCAGCCAGCGCTTCATCTGCGGCCACTGCGGCGGCGGAACCGCCGCTGCTGCCGCCTGGCACGCGTTGGAGGTCCCATGGATTTCGTGTGGGGCCATAGCCGCTGTTTTCCGTGCTCGACCCCATTGCGAACTCGTCGGTGTTGGTCTTGCCCAGGACTATCGCTCCGGCTGCCTCCAGCTCTTGTACGGCGGTGGCGGAGTAGGGTGGAACAAAGCCCTCCAAAATGCGGCTACCGGCGGTCGTCTCGATCCCTTTGGTCATCAGCACGTCTTTGATGGCCAGTGGTATGCCCAGGAGGGGGCGTGTGTCTCCGTCGGCGCGCGCCCTGTCTGCTTCGGCAGAAGCCTCGAGCGCTTCGGTGCCAGTTGTTCGCAAGAAAGCATGCAGAGAGCCGTCTACCTGCTCGATCCGATGGAGGAATGAGTTCGTTAAGTCGACAGAGGTAAATTTACCATCCGCCAGTCCGGCACGCGCCTCGGCCACACCAATCGATGTCACCTGATTCGTCGGATTCTGACCGCTCATTGATGTTGCCGCCCTCTACGGTGGAAGCGGGCGCCGTTCTGCTCTGCAACCATCAGGCTGTCCATTACTCTCCCGCGTCGTCAAAGACGGCGATGACCCGGAAATAGCCGTCGTCGGCATCGGGGGCATTGCCGACTGCCTGCGCGTTTGACAGGCCCACCCGGGAGGCATCGTCGGCGAGCACATTGCTAAGAGGAAGAACTTGGGGCGTAGGGGGCACGGCACTCGTATCTACTGACTGGACCTGCTGGGCGTAGGTCAGGATCTGCCCGAGCTGTCCGGCATATTCGTCCAGTTCGGCGTCACTCAGTTGTAGCTTGGCGAGTTCAGCGACGTGCTGAACCTCTTCCTTTGTCAGTTTCACATCGACCTCTCGGTGCAAGAGTGAAGATCGTATCGTCCACAAAAAAACGCCGTGGGGCAAGTCCACGGCGCATCTCTGCGTTCCCTCAGCGCCGTGACTCTCCGTCGGTGCCTACGGCGCAGTGTAAACAGCGTTACCCGCTACCGCAGCACGCGCGGTGCTGCGCCTGCTGCTGAAATGTTGGTTACTGTGTGTGAATGATCCATCTGTCTGGGAAACTCCAGTTGCTTAGTTGAAGGATAGACGGTGCGGGGGAAAATGTCAAATAATGTCGTTGCGGACTGCTATGGGCGATTGACAGCACAGAAACCTTGGGATAAAACAGACGGACTTGGAAGAGATGCGGCGGACAAGAGGAGGACTCCCAATGGGGAATTCGCAGACGCGAGAGCAGATAAGCGAGGCACTACGGGCGCTCGGACTGCCAGGCGGCGCCATCGTCTTCGTGCATAGCTCGATGAGCAGCATAGGACATGTGGAAGGCGGCGCGGAGGCCTTAGTCGATGCATTTCTGCAGGTATTGACGCCATCGGGCACTCTGGCCGCGCCGGCCTTCACTTTTTCCCATTCGGGAAGGGCCAAACCTGTATTCGACCCAGCCACTGACCCTTCGGAGATGGGACGTCTGACCGAGGAAACCAGAACACGGCCAGGGGCGCGCAGGAGCAACCACCTGCTCCACTCCGTCGCCGCGCTGGGCGGGCAGGCAGCAGAGATTGCAGCCGTTCACGGGCCTTCGGCATGGGCGGCCGACGGTCCGTTTTGGAAGCTGTATGAGCTGGATGCATACATACTTTTGCTGGGCGTGCCCTATCTGCGCTGTACTTTCATTCACCTGTTGGAACAGCTTGTGCAGGTCCCTTACCGGCGGTGGAGGGAGGTTGAGGCATTTGTCCGGGATCCAGACGGCACACTGCGCGAGCTACCTACTTTGGTCTATAGTCCGAAGCCGGGCTTCGCGGGCAACGACTTTAACAAGCTGGGGGTGTTGCTCGAGGAAAGAAGGCTTGTTCAGGTTGGGCAAGTGGGAAACGCTGTTGCCAGACTTTTTCGTGCAAGGGATGCGTTTGAGCTCGGCTTGGCACAGTACAGGGTCGACCCTTCGATATTCCTACGGGATGGGGAGCGATGCACTCCACTCCCTGACGGCGTACTGACCGATGAGTTGGACAACGAGAAGTCGGTGATAGACCCTGCGCTCATGTACCGAGGCCGTTGAAATGGTGACGGATCGAGGCATTGGTGAACCAGCATCACTTCTCGGGCGGGTCGGCTCCATAGACTGTTCACGGGGGTGAAAAGGGAGGGACTCGGACCGGTCGGACAATACGCGAACAGCATTCTTGATTGGTCAGATGAGTCGCGATTCTATGAATCGGGACCTCATTTTTTGCGCAGGCTACCTGCGCCGGGTGTATTTCATATTTTGGGGTAGGAGTGGTCAGGTGGGGGATTGATGCCAGAGGTGGTTTAGGTTGTTTGCCGTCCTTTTTTGGGGGCCTTGGGCAGGCACAAGGCCTGCCCCTACGGTGGTCACGGCGGACGGCTTCACGGCACGACGTGGGTGGGCGACCGGTGGCATAGACAGTACGCCGGCGACGCGGCGCCAACGTGGCGTGGTGTTGGGGGGGGGCGTTGCGGGGGGAGTCCCCCCGCACAAGGGAGGGCCGAAGGCCCGACCGCACAACTGCAGTGGTCAGTGGTCAGTGGCGACGGCGCTTGCCTTGCCCAGGGCCGCGAATTGGCGCTAGTTTAGTTATTCCCAGAAGTGTAGGAAAGTTCACCACCATTTTGGACTGCGTTCCTTGGCCCTTTTGGATTGTCGGCGACATTGCCCGGTGCTATACTGAAACCACTTTTCTCATCCCATCCAGCGGAAATCTGAGTAGCGTACCGCGACTGGAAAAAGCTATTGGTAAATCTGCCTGACTTCGATCTTAAGGGTAAGGTGGCGGTGATTACGGGCGCCTCCAGAGGCATAGGGGAGGCGATCAGCCGGTGCTATGCGTCAAAGGGGGCAGCGGTCGTTCTGAGCAGCCGCAAGCAGGCGCCTTTGGACGAGGTAGCGGCATCGATTCGGGCGGATGGCGGCCGCGCCCTGGCTGTCGCTGCGCATACAGGCGACATGAATGCGGCAACGACTCTGGTGAATCGGACGGTGCGTGAGTTCGGCGGCATCGATATTCTGGTAAATAATGCCGCCACGAACCCCCACTTCGGGCCAGTCCTCACGGCGGAGGAGAGCCACTGGCAGAAGATCCTCGATGTGAACGTGGTCGGCTACTTCCGCATGGCCAAGGCCTGCAGCGCTGAGATGTCGAAACGAGGCGGGGGCAAGATAATCAATGTTGCATCGATCGCGGGAAAACGCCCGCAGCCCGGAATGGGTGTCTACTGCGTCAGCAAGGCGGGCGTGTTGATGCTCACAGAGGTGCTGGCGGCGGAACTGGCCGCTGACGGAATTCAGGTCAACGCAATAGCGCCCGGCTACGTCAGGACGGCGTTCAGCCGGGCCGTCTGGGAAAACCCCGAATTAAACCGGACCGTGCTCGGCGCAATTCCTCAGAAGAGGATTGCCGAGACGACCGAGATAACCGGCATTGCCCTCTATCTGGCGTCGAGTGCGAGCAGTTTTACCACCGGAGGCACGTTTACTGTCGACGGAGGCCAGTGGGTCGATGCAGGTCTGGGACGTTGAGCGACAGGCTTGGCGATTTTAAGGGGACTATTTTCGGAAGGCAGTCGCAATACAACCTTATGAAAATGAATTTGGCATTTCAATGAAATCCGACATTCTACCCGATCTTCTACAACGTGTACGTCAGTTCATCGACGCTGAGATCGTACCAACTGAGAAACTGCTGATTGGTCTGCCCTGGAAGGAAGTTGAACCGCTGCTCAATCAGAAACGGGAGGCTGTGAAAGAGGCAGGTCTCTGGGGGCTGGCCCTTCCGGCTGCTTACGGCGGCCAGGGATTAACGCTGGCCGAGTTCGGACGGGTAAGCGAAATATTGGGGCGTACGCCCGGCGGACACTATGCTTTTGGTTGCCAGGCGCCGGATATGGGCAATATGGAGTTGCTGATACACGCCGGCACACAGGCGCAGAGGGACCGCTATCTGCTGCCGTTGGCTCGCGGTGAGATACGCTCCTGCTTTGCGATGACCGAACCGGAACACGCCGGTTCCAACCCGACGTGGATGAGCACGTCCGCGGTACGGGACGGCCACGAATACGTGATCAACGGTCACAAGTGGTTCACGACGGCAGCCGAAGGGGCCTACTTTGCGGTCCTGATGGCGGTGACCAACCCGGAAGCGGAGAGCCGTCACCAACGGGCCAGCCAGATTATCGTGCCACTGGACACACCGGGGTTTCACATTGAGCGCAACATATCCGTTATGGGCGAGGCCCACGGCGGCTGGAACAGCCACGCGGAGGTCTGGTTTGAAAATGTGCGTGTCCCGGTAGACAACCTTATTGGGGAAGAAGGCAAGGGCTTTGCGCTGGCTCAGTACCGATTGGGTCCAGGACGTATTCACCATTGCATGCGTTGGATCGGGATTTGTGAGCGCGCCTTCGATATCATGTGCAGAAGAGCTGCGAACAGGGAGGTTGCTCCCGGGCGGCTGCTGGGCTCGCAGGGGATGGTACAGGCATGGGTGGCAGAGAGCAGAGCGGAGATAGACGCGTCGCGGCTGATGGTGTTGGAGACGGCGCACAAGATCGATTCGGAGGGCGTCTTCGCGGCCAGAGACGAGATTTCGATCATCAAGTTTTACGTAGCCGGCGTGCTGATGCGCGTACTGGACCGTGCGCTTCAGGCGCTTGGCGGTTTGGGGATGAGCGACGACACACCTGTTGCCTACTGGTACCGTCACGAGAGGGCCTCGCGCATCTACGACGGTCCTGACGAAGTCCATAAGATGAGCGTCGCCCGCCGCATCCTGCAGAGATACCAGTCGTGAGTGCCAGTCTGCGTTCGACAGGCCGTTGGTCAGTGTCCGGCCTACTCCAAGGGCATCGCAGCGAACACCTGTTTGGGCGAGCAGACCATTTTCATTCGACCTATCAACCGTAAGCAAAACAGACCTTCGCTATGCCTGGCCGGGCAGAAGAATAGGCCGAGGGTGTAGTCGGGACTCATAAAATTAGGAACTCATATGCCGGAATACCACGAACAGCAGGCGCGCCGGCAATGAATTTGGCCGTCCCGCTCATACAGTGAAAGAACCTCATGATGTTTCCCGCTGTGCGTCAAGAAATGAGTCACGATGCACGGGTTCAGTACATAAGGGCAAGATGTGCAGTCGTCTTCGTCACTCTGGTGTTCTTCCTCCTGAGCTCTTCTGCAATGACTGTCACACTCAGTTATCCAACGCCTTTCACCTGGGTCCACAATCACATCGTCATTGTTTTCTACCCTGAAGCACCGAAGTACGCTGCACTCGGCATGGCCTTTCTCTCAATTTGTAGAAAATCTGCCCTGATTATTGTAGAGTCGCGACAGTAACGCTGCGGCAGGCTTGTTCTTCCCGGCCGAATCCTGTTTTTTGTGGCACATTCATATGTAATTCCCAAAAACTACATATTGCGTGCACTGAGCGATCACGGCTGCGACGATTTTCCTGGCAGAAGTAGAAATTCAACGTTATCGGCAAGACCCTTTATGTACACACTCCGCGGACCGTTTGCGGTTCGCACGAAGGAATAGGCGCCTCTGGTGATCGAGAGTGCCGGCAACATTGCTCTATCGAATAACAGATTAGGAGGTACGTCACCGCGACGATGATCGTGGCGAAAGCCAGTCGACCGTTTCGCTGAAAGCCAACCCCAAGTTCCAGCCGAAGAAATCCCCAAGTTTCACTGCACCGACGCCTAACGCCCACAAAGACCAGAACCCGGCATAGCGTCTCAGCCTCCGCTTCCGAAAGCACTAACAACCGACAACTCGATACCGCAAGAGGAAAGCCTCCCCCCCCCGGTAGAAAAGCGAATTCCTCCTCAGGGGCGCCGTAAGCGTTCTCCTGGATCGATCTACGGCGACATAGTTGGAGACCCATCACGCTGCAGGTTCGGCTTGGCTGAATCGAGCGATTTAGAGATACACAGCACCGACTTGGGCAGAAACCCAAAAAGAGCAAAACCTGGAGAAGACTCGGGCAGACAACCACCCGTTAGACGTGCAGCCTAGCATTGCGGCGTCTCCGCAGGTACAGAGCCTTCCTGGAAAGAGGCAAGAGTCCAGGGTCCACTCAGAAAAAACGTCCATTTGCCCCGCGAACATTTTAGGCAGAGTCTGCAGTGCGGCTCTTCGAATATAGATCGTCGAATTCCTTTCTTGCCGCCGAGTTGAAAAGGTCGGTTTCCCCACGCAAGCGCCGAAGAGCAGTCTGAAGTCTCTGCCAGCGCGCCGGACAGTCTCAAAGTGTGCCCCTTTCCACAAATTATACAATTTGCACATAAAATTCAGCATTCGCGTTGAAATTGGTGTTCTTGGGGCGATAAGTGATCCACATATCACCTTGTAAATTGTGCGATTAGCATAACATTCTTGCTTTTGAATTCGGCCATATTGGCCGTTCAAACTCGAATGACGCTGAAATATGCTTTGCCAGTGTAGCAAACCGCTTCAAGAAAATGGGAGAAAAGGTGATGAATTCAGATGTCGCAGAAGGAACATGGCCCTCCCCGGCTCACACGCCGACGACCAACGGCAGTGGCAAGGCGAACGGCAGTGGCAAGGCCAAGTTGAACAAAGTTGAGTTGCTGAAACTCAAGAAGAGTCCGCTCAGCCTCATCCATGACATTTACCGCTGGGCTGATGAAGGATTCGATTCGATTCCCCCTGAATATTACGACCTTTTCAAGTGGCATGGGTTCTTTTATCGCAAACAGACGCCGGGCTACTTCATGTTGCGAATGCGCATCTCGAACGGCGTCCTCAACTCCACGCAGCTGCGCGCTGTCGCCGAACTCTCACGCGATTTCGGACGGGGAGCGGGCGACTTTACGACGCGGCAGAACATCCAACTGCGCTGGATTACGATCGAAAACATGCCTGCCATCATTGAGAAACTGCAGTCTGTCGGGCTCGGATCCGAGCAGACGGGAATGGACAATTTCCGCAATGTTACCGGTTGTCCGCTTACCGGCCTGGCGCGTCATGAATTGCTTGAGACCCGGCAACTCACAACGGCAACAGCTCTATCCCTCCTGGGACCTGAGTTCCAGAACATTCCCCGCAAATTCAACATCTCGATCAACGGTTGCCGTCTGGACTGCACTCATGCGCAGAGCAACGACATAGGCCTGACGCCCGCAATGGGACGCATGGGAAGCCGGACTACTCCGGGATTTAACGTCGTGGTTGGTGGACATATGGGAAGCAGGAACCCACATCTTGCTATTCCGCTTGACATGTTTGTGCGTCCGTCACAAGTGACGGCTCTGTGTCGCGCGATATTGACGGTTTTTCGCGACAACGGTAATCGCTCTGTGCGGGGTAAGGCCCGTTTGTGGTATTTGCTCGACGATTGGGGCATTGACAGGTTTCGGGGCGAAGTGACAAAGGTGCTGGGTGAGCAGATGCCGTCTGCCGGAGAGTGTAAGCTTTACCGCCATCCAGATCCCCTTGAGCAGGACCATGTGGGCGTCCACCCACAGATTCAGGCAGGTCTTAGCTATGTAGGCATGGTAGTGCCCACCGGCCGTGTCACGGCAGACCAGCTGTTTGATCTCGCCGAACTGGCGGACAGATACGGCAACCGTGAAATCCGTCTGACCAACGATCAGAATGTGATTATACCCAACGTACACGATGAAAAGGTTGACGCCATGCTGGAAGAGCCGCTGATGGAAGCGTGGAGCCCCTCGCCCTCGGGCGTTATGCGCGGGTTGGTGACCTGCACGGGCATCGATCACTGCCACTTTGCGCTCAACGACACAAAGGGAATTTCGCTGGCCATTGCCCGCAAGCTGGAGGAGCGTTTGCCCGACCGCGACAAGGTAGTTCGAATGAACGTGTCAGGGTGCGTTCACGCATGTGGTCGGCACCGGCTTTCCGAAATAGGGCTTGAAGCCACGCGGCTCCGACAGGACGGCAAAGTGATTGACGGATTCAACATTTTCGAAGGCGGCTGCTTGGGTGAAGACGCCAGGCTCGGGGACGAAATCCACCGGAAGGCCACCATAGAGGAGACTACGGAGTTATTGGCCGACGCTATCGCCTCCCGTTATCAGTCTGACGCGGTCACAGACGCTGTTCCAGCCTGAACAGAAAACAGTCCCGCCGTAAAGGAGAATTTCCCAGTGGACTTCAAAAACAAAGCCACCAAGATTGATCTGTTCAGCTTCAGCACGCCGCAGATGCGGGCATTCCACGTCACCTGGTTTGCCTTCTTCCTGTGTTTCTTTGGCTGGTTCGGCATTGTGCCACTAATGAAGGGGGACAGCGGCGTCATCGCGACGCTCGGTCTCAGCCCTGCTCAGGTAGGCAACTCTGTCATTGCGGCTGTTTCCCTGACCATCATCGCGCGACTGATTATCGGGCCAATGTGCACCCGTTTCGGCTCGCGCAAGGTCTACACGGGGCTACTGTTGCTGGGTTCTCTGCCGGTCATGGGGATTGGTCTGGCGCAGACGCCGAACCAGTTCATCATGGCACGGATCCTGATCGGCACTATTGGCGCTTCGTTCGTTATAACCCAGTACCACACAAGCGTAATGTTCGCACCCAATGTTGTGGGGGCGGCCAACGCGACGACGGCAGGCTGGGGCAACCTGGGCGGCGGCGTAACCCAGGCAGTGATGCCCTTACTCCTGGCGGCAGTGCTGACGTTTGTGCCCGCGGCGATGGGCTGGCGTGTGGCCATGGTCGTTCCCGGGGTCGCGATGCTCCTAACGGCGGCGGCCTACTGGTTCCTGACCCAGGATGCTCCAGACGGCAACTATTCGGAGTTGCGGGGGCGCGGGGAAATGCCGGCAGCGGCCAATTCAAGAGGCACGTTTGCAGAGGCCATTAAGGATTCCCGGGTGATCGCACTCTTCTTCATTTATGCAGCCTGTTTCGGCATTGAACTGACCATAAATGGTACAGCTGCGCTCTACTTTTTCACTCGATTCGAATTGAACCTTGCGACAGCAGGGCTCGTCGCCGGCCTCTTCGGTGTGATGAACATTTTCGCCCGGTCGATGGGTGGGATTTTCAGCGATTATATCAACCGCAGCGGCGGTCTGAAGGGACGGACGCAGTTTCTGTTCGTATGCCTCATCCTGGAGGGAATCGCTCTGGTGTTGTTTGCAAACATGGGGGCGCTGGCGCTGGCGATCCCTGCGCTGATTGTCTTCAGCCTGTTTGTGCAGATGTCGGAGGGGGCCACCTTTGCGATTGTTCCCTACGTCAATAAACGCGCCATGGGCGCGATTGCCGGCATTGTTGGGGCCGGGGGGAACTTCGGGGCAATGCTGGCAGGTTTTCTGTTCCGGCGAGAGGCGGATATGTATGGCCAATCCTACCTGATTCTGGGCATTCTTGTGGCAGTATGCGCTTTCATGGCGCTGATGGTGCGCTTTTCTGAGAAAGAGGAGAGGGATGCTGCCGAAGAGACCGCCGCCCGGCTGGCCGATTCAGGCGAGTCGGTCTATACCGGCGCCAACTAACCGACCGCTCCCGCGTTGATGAGCTGATCGCAAGCAGGCATCTGAGATCATCGGGATACATAGCCGGGACGCATACGAAACAACACGGAATATGATGAAATCCAAAGAACGTTCGCGTGGGCGTGGAATAGATAGCGGAAAGATCGACAGCTGGCAGGACACATATTGCCCCTATTGCGGAGTCGGGTGCGGCCTGAGGGTCGGCATCCGCAATGGAAAGGTTACCAAAGTGCGAGGCAATCCCGACCATCCCTCTTCCCTGGGGGATCTCTGCCTCAAGCCGATCCATCTGCCCGGCGCGCTGGATACACCGGACCGCATTCGCGAGCCGCTTATGCGGGTGAAAGGTAGTGGGAGCGATACATATTCTGCGAAGGGAACCCTTCGCAAAGTGACCTGGGAAAGGGCGACGACGCACATCGCATCCAACCTCAAGCGCATCGTTCAGCAGCACGGGCCCGGTGCGGTGGCCTTCTACGGGTCCGGCCAGTTCACGACCGAAGATTACTATGTGGCCAACAAGCTGCTGAAGGGGTTCATCGGCACCAATAATTTCGATGCCAACTCGCGGCTGTGCATGGCCTCAGCGGTTGCGGGGTATGTCTCAGCACTCGGTTCCGACGGGCCGCCCCCCGCATATGAAGATATTGACCACGCGGATTGTTTCTTCCTTATCGGCGCCAACATGGCCGACTGTCATCCGGTCCTGTTCAATCGAATCAAGCGGAGAAAGAAGCGAGATCCCGAAAACGTAAAGGTGATCGTGGTTGATCCCAGAGAAACCCGTACAGCCGCCATCGCCGATCTCTTTCTGCCGATTCGACCCGGATCCGACGTGGTGCTTCTCAACGGGATGATGAGGCTACTCGTTTCGCAAGGAAAGATCGATCGCGCATTCATAGCTGAACACACGAATGGCTTCGAAGAGCTGATGGAAGCCAGCGGTCATGTCTCGACCGTTGCTGCCAGCAAGGTCTGCGGAATCTCTGAAGGCGAATTGGTACAGGCCGCGCGCCTATTTGGTGAAGCACGCGGGGTTCTCTCTTTCTGGAGCATGGGGCTGAATCAGAGCGTAAACGGCGTGGCAAAAAACCAGGCAGTCATCAATCTGCACCTGGCTACGGGTCAGATCGGGAAGGCGGGCAGCGGGCCCTTTTCACTGACGGGGCAACCGAACGCAATGGGCGGACGCGAGGCCGGGGGATTGTCACACTTGCTACCGGGCTATCGCACAGTTGCGAACGCCGACCATCGCCAAGAGGTGGAAAGATTCTGGGGGTTGCCTGAGGAAACTATTAGCGAAAAGCCCGGGCTGGCAGCGGTCGACATGTTTGAAGCCGCGGCCAGGGGCGAAGTCAAGGCGATGTGGGTCATGTGTACCAATCCGATGGTCTCAATGCCCAACATCGACGTCGTTGAAAAAGCAATGGAGAAACTTGATCTGCTCATTGTAACCGACGCCTATCACCCTACGGACACGACACGGTACGCTCATGTCCTGTTGCCGGCGGCCCAGTGGTCGGAAAGGGATGGCGTGATGACCAATTCGGAGCGGCGCATCACTTATCTTCCCCGCATGGTGGACCCAGTCGGTCAGGCCAAGCCGGACTGGCGGATCATCGCGGACGTGGGCGCGGCGATGGGTTTTTCGGATGCCTTCCCCTATGCTTCGTCAGAGGATGTCTTTGACGAGTTTTCACAGTTGACCAAAGGACGAGTTTGCGATTACAGCGGAGTGAGCGTAAGCAGGCTCCAGGCAGAGGGTCCGCTCCAGTGGCCGATACCCGATGTCGATCATCCAGGCACTGCCAGGCTGTACTCCGGGCTACATAGCCGACAGTCCCGCAAGCCTGCCGACAAGATGGAAGGCGACTGCAAAGCCCTGCCTTTGGAGACGGCAGGCACCAGCAAAGAGGGGGTGGCGACAGCTTTTGCAACTGCGGACGGCAGGGCAACATTTCATACTCCTGAATTTGTGCCTCCGGCTGAACTGCCAAACAGGAAGTTTCCTCTGCTTCTGACAACAGGCCGCCTGCGAAACCAGTGGCATACCATGACCCGGACCGGCAAGTCAGAAAGCCTTCTGAAGGGGGCACGAGAGCCTTTCCTTGAGATCCACCCTGTTGATGCCGTGCGGCGACAGATCGAGGACGGGGACGTAGTGGAGATTCGCTCACGCAGAGGCAAAGTGTGGGCAACAGCGCGGGTAACTGAGAGTATCAGGGAGGGGGCCTGCTTTATGCCCTTTCACTGGGGACGCCTGGCGGGCCGGTTCAGTGCCGCCAATAATGTGACTGTGGCGGCAGTGGATCCGATTTCGAAGGAACCGGAGCTCAAGGCTTGCGCGGTCGAAGTCAGGTTGCGGCCAGGATACGAGGGGTTACAGGCCTGGAAAGTCTTTCAGCGCCTGGCCAAGGTGGTCAGAAGATAGAGCCGCTTGGTTCCCAAGGAAAGCGTCGGAGAAGGCGGCGTACGCGGCGAAATCGTCGATGTGGGTCGCTGAATTACGACATTATCCTGGTTTGTGCGCTTCAATCATATAGTTGCGCACTGCGTACGCCAGCTCCCCTTCCGCCTCAAGCCTTTTCTGCAGCGTAATCAGATGGTCTAAGTGCGATGCGACGGAGAAGCCGGGAACCAGCCAGGGAACGGCCTTCAGATAGTAGACCACTGCCGCCACGTCAGTAAAGACCAGCCTGCCTGACCAGTCCTGCACATCCGAAACCTTGAATCCTGCGGCCTGCAGCCAGGGCACATATTTCTGCGGGGTTGCATCGGGCCACTGCGGCGTTGCGCCAAAAGCGGCGAGGAGGTCCTGGGCCCACAGGCCGTGTACTTGCCGAGTGAGAAGGCGGCCCCCTGGTTCAAGGATTCTTGCAATTTCGTCTACGTAGAGCGCACCGTGCCGATTCAGGACAAGCGCAAACTCTTCGTCCTCGAATGGCATGGGTGTATATTCATCATTGTTCAGCTCGACAACGCGCACACCGAGCGGCTCAAGCCGGCGGCGGGACAGCTCGACGTTAGGAGGATAGCCTTCGGTTACTACAACTGTCTTCGGCCAACTGTCCCTCAAGAGGAGTAAGCGCTCGCCCCCGCCCGTCGCAATATCAAGGATTGACGAAGAGCCCCGCATCAGCTCGGATGCGCGAGAGGAATAGGACCATGGCGGTTCTTCCAAGTGCATTCGGTCATCAAGGTAGGAAAAGTCCCAGCCTGTAAACGGTTTCTGTTCTTCTGCCTTCCAACCTTCGATCAGTCCTGCCTGTTGTTGTGTCATGGCGCCCTTGGTTGTCGTTGTCAGCGATTCAGAAGGTTGAGCAGCAGTGTCAAGACGAGGCTAACCAGGATCATAGATGTGATGGGTATGAAGAGGCTGACCGACTCCGTCCTGATTCTTATATCGCCTGGCAGTTTTCCAAACCAGCCTAACAGCCAAGGTGCAAACTGAAGTACAACCCCTAGAAGAAGGAGGATCGCTCCGAGAATTATGAGCCACTTTGCCATTGTTTCGACAGTTCCTCAGCGTCCGGACAGGCGCCAACTTGGAGTCAACCCTGGTCATTATATCAGAAGGGCAGGCGGGGCATTGCTCAGAGAAACGGACGGGCCACCGACTGAGAAGAAAGGGCTTCCGTGATGACGGTTTTTTGTGAATTGGTTGGGATTTGCCTCTGCGGGAGGCTGCACAGAGAAGGGCAAGCGTATCGTAGCCGGATCGTAGGTATATTACCCAGTTCGTTTTTTGGGGCCAGAAAGGGGACGGTTCATACCGATGAATCATCGAACTCCAGTGTAAACTCCCGGTTTACGGCAGGAAGTTCTCCAGGATTCCTTACCCTCGACTCAAGTGAGATCTTTTGACTTCAACCTTGAATCGGTGCAGAATTTTAGTGATAAGACAGGCACATTGTCGATGGAATTCTGCAGCCCATATTCATATAGGACCATATAGGACTGACTCATGTATTCAGAATTATTTCGCTTCTACTGGATTCGCCGCTGGCAGGGCGCCTTCGTCGCTGCGGCCTTGCTATTGTCCTTGCTTTCTCAGATTGCCGTTGCGGGCACGTCTGACGCCATTGAGCAGGGCACGAACGGCACCGACTGTGCGAGCACGCACACGGTCACGGCCGGGGAAACGCTTACCGGTCTATCTGTGAGCACGGGTGTATCACTTTCGGCTCTGGCACAGGCAAACAATCTCTCCATAACCGACCAGGTGTTGATCGGTCAGGAGCTATGTATTCCTCACGTCATCAGTGCGGCTTCTCCTGTTGCACCAGCCGCGCCGGCCCCCACTCAACGGTCCGGGACTGCCGCCAGTTGGACTGGGAAGTACTATAACACTCAGGATCTCAGCGGTGACCCGGTCCTGACAAGACAGGACGGGGCAATCAGCTTTGACTGGCAGTCCGGGAGTCCGGATACCAGCATAAACAACGACGGTTTCAGCGTGTCCTGGACGGCAAGCGTTACATTTGAGACGGGTACCTACAGGTTTACCGCTGTCGCCGACGACGGCGTGCGCGTCTACGTGGACGACACGCTTGTTTTGGAGGACTGGAACGTTCACCCGGCAACCACCACTGTTCAAGATACTGAGCTCACGGAAGGCAGCCACACGGTGAAGGTCGAGTACTTCGAGGCAAGCGGTATGGCGTCGATATCGGTTTCGTGGGAGAAGCAGGTTGTGGAGACGCCCAGCTGCGATATTCAGCCCCACGACAGCCTTAGCTCATTCTGGAGCCATTCTTCGCTAGGCTGCGCGAGTGCCGAGGCTTCGACGATTTGGGCTGCGTGGCAGCCGTACGAGGGCGGCAACATGATCTGGCGGCAGACTGAGGATGCCGTATATGTCTATGCAGATGATGGTGACTGGGCCCGCTTCGAGGATAACTGGAACGAGCAGGCACTCAGCAACAACCGGGGCACACCGCCAACCGGCTTACAGTCACCTGTGCGCGGATTCGGCTATCTGTGGGAGACAAATGACAGTGTATATGACGATCTGGGTTGGGCCACGGACGGTGAGAAAGGCTTTTGCGCCCGGATCCAGCAGTTTGCGAATGGCATTTTGCTCCTCGGTGATACTGTAGAGACATGCCACGACAATTCACATAACTTTGCTTCACAGACGGTCTTTGCCAAGAACGCCCTGGAGGCCCTGACAGGCGGCACGTGGAAATTCCTCTGCAACACAGATACCCATGGACAGTTGAAGCCCTACTGGGATCAGAGTGAGCTTGGATGTCCGGTCTCTGCGGGACAAACTCTGTGGTCTGCCTGGCAGTCGTTCCAGCAAGGATACATGTTCTGGCGGCAGGATGAAGATGCCGTGTTTGTGTTTACAGACGAGGCATCGTGGACCCGATTCTCGGATGACTGGGACAGCCAGACATATACGCAGACCCGGGGTACGGCGCCGGATGGCATGCAGTCGCCGGTGCGGGGCTTTGGCTATCTTTGGGAAACAGATGACGAAGTCTATGCGGATCTGGGCTGGGCGACTGAGGTCGAGAAAGGCGCGTGTACGCTGACGCAGGCGTTCGACCACGGCACTCTGTATGGGGGCGATACAGTCGAATCCTGCTTTGAAAACTCTGACAATCTGGTGTCAGAGACTGTGTTGGGCTCGAATACCATTCAGGCGCTGGACGGGGGCAGCTGGGAATTTGTGTGTAAAGTCCAAGTAAACAGCAGGCTGGAACATCTTTGGGACTATGACAGCTATGGCTGTCCCGAAGATGAAGGGGGAACCATTTGGGCGTCATGGCAGCCGTTCCAGACAGGCCACATGATCTGGCGGGAGAATGATGATGCCGTGTTTGTGTTTGTCAACGGCAGTTCGTGGGAACGCTTTGACGATGACTGGGACGATCAGGCCTATACGTCGGTCCGGGGCACGCCCCCTGCAGGCTTCCAGGCTCCTGTGGAGGGATTCGGTTATCTTTGGGAAAACAGTGATGACGTCTATAGCGACCTGGGCTGGGCCACTGCCGGGGAAAGAGGTTTCTGCGCAGTATACCAGGCGTATGCGAATGGGTTCCTCCTTCTGAGTGATCCGGTAGATTCTTGTCACGATGGAGAAAGCAACTCGGCTAAGGAGATCGACTTTGCCCTCCATTCGCTTAGCGCTCTCGACAGCGGTACCTGGACGCTCAAGTAAGAATAGATGAATTGAAGGGAGGGGATCGTAAAGAGCGATCCCCTCCCAATCTATCCTCGTCGATTTGCTGCATGCCGGCGGTCAGATCAAACTATCGATGTCCCGCACGCCGCATCTGGTCCGCTCCTCTTTCCTCGTCTTTTTCATCTTCGGGCTGGACAAAATAACGGGCTTTGTCAAGCTGCTGTTGACGACCAGGCTTTTTGGTATAGGCCCGGAGATTGATGCCTTTGCGACGGCCAATCAGCTACCTGAGCTTCTTCTGGCGCTGCTTGCCGCGGGGGCGCTCTCCGCCGCGTTTATCCCTGTCTACTCCGGATACTTGACCCGGTCGCGGCACCGGGAGGCCGAATCGCTGGCGGGGACCGTGTTGACGCTGACTGTAATCGCAGTGGGCTCGGCCTGTTTTCTGTCCATCCTGGCCGCGCCCTGGCTAGTGCGCGTTGTACTGGCTCCCCATTTTCCTGCTGAGACACAGCAACTCACTATACAGATGATGCGGATCTTCCTGGCGGCCGCGGGGTTGATCAGTGTGTCCGGTGTGTTCGGCAGCGTGCTCCATTCGCACCAGCACTTTCTGACGCCGGCCCTGGGAAGGGTGCTGATCGACCTGGGGCAGATTGCGGGGATGGCTCTGCTCGTGCCGATTATGGGCGTGTACGGCATGGCCTGGGGCAGTGTTCTGGGCGCGGGGCTAACGGTGCTTGTGCAGATCCCGGCCCTGGCACGTCATCGAGTGCGTTTGCGACTGCAGATAAAACTGCGGCTCGATGGTGTACGGGAGGTCCTGCGGTTGATGGGTCCCCGCATCGTGACGCTTGGCGCCTTTCAGGCGGTGGACCTGGTTTTCATACGGCTGGCTTCAGCATTGCCGGCTGGCAGCATCGCGGCCTTCCATTACGCAATGCTGGTGATGCTATCGATGCCCAAATCACTATTTGGCGCAGCAGTTTCAACTGTTATCTTTCCGACGATGGCCGAGCAGTACAACATGGGATCGGGTCAGAGGCTGCGTCAGACGGTCACGCATGGGTTGCGGGCGACTTGGCTGCTGTTGCTGCCGGCCGCGGTGGGTCTGCTGGTCCTGGGAAGGCCGGCGGTGGCGTTTCTGTTGGAGAGGGGCGAGTTTGGCCCGGAGTCGAGCGCATTGGTATATCTGCTGATGGCGATTTTCTCCGTGCGCCTGCTGGGTGAAGCATCCTACGATGTGCTCACCCTGACTTTTTTCGCCCAGCACAACACGCACGTGCCGATGTGGGCGACTTTGGGATGGATGGTTCTGAATGCCGGGCTGAGCATTCTGCTCGTCGGGCCGTTCGGAATCGCCGGCTTGGCCTGGGCGACTTCAGTTGCGGGCGCGGCGCTGGCGACGGCGCTGTTTGGGCTAAATCTGCGAGTGGGCGGCGTGGACAGTTCGATGCTGCGGACGACCCTGGGACGGGCGCTCGCGAGCAGCTTAGGAATGTGCGGAGTCGTCCTGCTGCTACGCCAAATGCAGATGCCGCCCGCGCTCTTCGTTCTGGCCGGCGCAAGCGGGGGCGGTTTTGTGTTCTTCGGCGTTTACCTGTTGCTGGGCGGGAAGGAGATCCTGACGGTTCTGGGCCATTTGCGCCGCGGGCTGCAGAAGAGCATCGGGACGAATGCCTGACGCGAATATTCTGGCGGCGTCTCACCAGTACGGCGGCCCTATCTTATACACCGAGCACGGTCAATTGCGCTTCACTGAGTCGCGCTGCCGTCTCGGGACGCAGGTAGCCTTGTTGGTCGGTCTGAGGCGGGAAGGCACGCCGGCTGAAGTAGCAGTGGAGGGCGCGGCGGGGGCTGTCGGAACGGTTGACGGTCCCTCCATGCCAGGTGAAGGCGTTGAAGACGAAGGCAGTGCCTGCCTTGCCCAGGACCAATATCTCATCCGGGTGCGGGGCCTTCGGGTCGTCCATTTCCTGTCCGGGAACACGCCCTGACATGTGTGATCCGGGCACAAGACGTGTGGGCCCGTTCTCCGGCGTGAAGTCGCTGAGGAGCCAGATGGAGTTGCAGACACTGTAGCGCGGGCGGCTGCCCTCAAATGACGGCGCCAGTCCGGACTGGCTTAGTGAGCCGTCGCAATGGAGCGCCTGCAGTCCGTGGCCGGGGAGGGAGGCGCGTGCATTTAGAGATGATAGCTTGAGGTCGCCTTCCAATACGTAGGACATTGCCGCCAGAACCCTGGTATTGGTCCAGATAAGATCGAAGAGCGGGTCTTTGTTGACCAGGTTTGCGAGCCTGGCTGTGCCTTCCTCCTGGTGGACCTCTTTGCCGGCGTCGTCTCCTTCCTCCTCTTCCAACTCCTGCAAGCGCGTTCGCAACGCCTCAACTTGCGAGGGCGTCAGAATGCCAGGCAGAGGAACGTAACCATCCTGATCGAGTGAACTTTTCTCGTCGGGGGTTAAGGTATCCTGGCGTACGCCGAGTGCGTACAGAGCGGTCTGAATGTCCATTGCCCGCCTCTCCTTTTTGCCTACGCTAGCCCAGCCGCCATGCGTCTGTATCGACCTGTTCGAGCTGTCCGCTGACGGCGGAGCGCACGCCCGCGTCGAGTATCGCCATTACTTCCAGATTGAAATCGAGGTCCAGCGTCTGGTGCAGAGGGTCGCCTGTCTGCAGCCGGTGGATGAACTCCTGCGCTATGTCCGACCGGTCGGCCGGCAGAGGGTCGCAGTCATGTAACTCGGTTCGGCCTGCGCCCCTTTCTATCCGCACTTTGGGGGCTTCGCCGGGTTTCTCCTTGTCGATCACCAGTGTGCCTTCCGCCCCGTAGACGATCGGCCCGGGGGAAACGCCGTGGTCAAGGGTCGTCCATGACGCTTCACAGAGTGCCATTGCCTGGGGGAAGCGGACGATCATGGCGGCATTGTCTTCAGCGTCGCCCCATTTGCTGTTCAGATTGGCGCGCATGCCCATCACGGCCGTGGCAGGCTCGCCCACCAGCCAGCGGGCCACCAGTGAGCCGTAGCAGCAGTAGTCGAGCATCACCCCACCACCGGCGGCGCTCTGATGCCACCAGGTGGCACCCCGTTCAACGCCTGTCAGTTTGTGCGGGAGATTCTGGCCACCCTCGTCGCCCCCGGGATGGGAGACGCCCGCTCCCAGCGGACCCAGGTGGCCGCCCCGGAACTTGACTGTTAACACCTGCCCTATTGCGCCGCTGTCGACCAACTCCTTGGCTTTGTGGGAGGCAGGTTGCCAGGTGGTCGGCCAGTTGACGATCAGTTCGATACCGGCGGCGCGGGCGGCGCGGGCCATTCGCAGGCCGTCAGCCAAAGAGGATGCCATCGGCTTTTCGACCAAGAGATGTACGCCATTTTGCGCGCAGGCTTCGACCACTGCAGGATGCTGTGCATTTTCGGAGCAGCAGATTACGATATCGAGTGTCTCCTGCTCCAGCATTTCGTTGTAGTCGTCATATGCTTTCGGCACGCCCAGATCTTCGAGGGCATGGCGCAGGTTCCATTCTCGCGTATAGTGGGCAGTGCGGAGTTCGGGGACCAGCGGCGGTGTGTCCGCGCAAGCGGTCAGTTCGGCCTGCGGGTGGGCAGCGAAACGCTCCACCAGGTGGTTGATGTGCATATGGGCGAAGCCGATGACTCCGATCTTGTAAGTTTTCGCCATGGATGTTTCTCCGATAAGGGGCTTCCAGATTCGTTCTTAGTTCTCTTTGACTCCTACGCGTGATAGGCGCATTGCCTCCAGATCGCCATGCCATTGCAGTTGTCCACGCAAGCTGCGAACCTCCTCTTGCGACTTCAATCTTACAAGGAGACGCAAGGCATATTCTATCGCATCCCGTTCTGTGGTCGCTCCTGAACAGCGCATCGCGTCTTCGATCAACTTTTCGTCAAGTGACATGTTGATACGCAATTAAAGTCTCCGTTGTCTACTTTCAACTCACAACGAGCACGACAGTGCTCGACCATGGTGGACTGTTGCGGATAATGTTGCTCAGTGCTGACTCGAAGAATGCGCTGGCGCGATCGCTAGAAAGTCGTCCGCAGTGCCTGGGCGGTCCCTGACTGCGCTGATCGGTAGGCGGCGTCGAAGATTTCGATGACGTGGCGGGCATGCTCCGCGGTTGAAGTAGTAGGGATGTCTTCCCGGATCAAGTCCACCAACTGCATCACATCCTCGAAGACGTGCGCCTCCTCCATGTCGCGATGGGCGCCAACCACGTGCGGGAGCGCGGTCTGCGTGCCGTACTCTTCGTCAATGTCGCGGCCCGGATAGTCGAACGGCTCTCCATTGAGCATACCGCCGTTGATGACGCCTCCCGTCCCGAATATCAGGGGGCGGTCCATAGCGGGAAGGCCCCCCGCGGCTACGCCGTACACAAAGGCGAACAGGCTGTCGCCAAAGTCGAGGACCATCAGGGTATTGTCGTCCATGTCGGTCTTCAGCATTTCTCCGTAAAACTCCCGCTCCTTGACACGTACGCCGGAGAAAGCGGTAACGCCTTTGGCCGGACCGAGAATGCCGGTCATGGCGTGGAGGCCGTAGACGGTCATGTCGTAGAGTGGTCCTCCGCCGGGCTTGCGGAAATACCAGGCGGGATTGACGTTGGACAAGGGGTCGTCGCCGCCGCGCACGCGTTCATTTTCATGGTAGCGGCCAAAAGCGGCGCCGGTGGCCGCCCAGGTCAACGTCCCCAGTGCACCCTCTTCGATCATCTCTTTGATGCGCTGGTGGCGGGGTCGCAGCATTTCACCGGGGCAGGCGACGAGCTTGACCCCCTTGGCTGCGGCGGCGGCAATCAGCTGGTCGGCTTCGTCGACGGTGGTGGTCATCGACTTATTGAAATGAATGTCGAGGCCGGCGTCGACGCACTGCATCCCCTGCTCAAAATGGAAGCCGATTGGGGAAGCAATCGAAACGGCGTCTACGGCGCCAGAATCCAGTAACTCCTCGGCGCTGGCATAGAAGTCAGGTACACCAAACCTGGACGCGGCCGCTTCAGCCCTTTCTACGACTGGATCACACACGGCGGTAACGTTGACCCGGTCCTGCACATCTTCCATGGTCAGGTGGGGCAACAGCCCGCGAATTGAAATGCTGCCGGTACCGATGATTCCCAAACGGACTGCGTCTGTCATTTTGTTTTACTCATTACTGTGTGAAAGGAAGGGTTAGAGTGAGATAGGCCAGAAAAGCTATAGTTTGCGCTAGGTCGTTCGCCATGAGGTGTCGTGCCGCCAACCGACCGCACGCTTGAGTTTGTCGTTGGACAGCAGAGATTGATGTCCCTCGAGTTCTGCGGCTAAATGGGCAAGCGGAGGGTTGAATCGTTCCACAAGCTCCTTTGTTGGTTCAAGCGCGGTGGTGTCGTCAGCGTTGAGGAAGTAAGTGTCGTGTACGGGCAGGTCCTGCGCCGCCTCCATCAGGAGTCGATGGGCGTCGGCGACATCCTCGCTTCCGACCCAGCAGTAGAGCCAGGGATTCCAGGCGCTGGCCGGTTTGGCTTGGGAAGCCATCTGATGGCGGCGCTCCGGGGGACAGACTCCGGCGATGCGGGTTACGTAGGTGCGAATGCCGTAGGAGCGGCTGAATGAAGCGAGCAGGTCCTCGCCGGCACGCTTGGTGTAACTGTAGGAGTCTTCGGGAAAGGTCGGATGCGTCTCGTCGATGGGTAGAAAATCGATGGGAAAGGGCGTATCACTGATGCGGAATCCATGCCCCAAGGCACAGTTGCTGCCGGCCATCACGACAGTTTGCACGCCGGCTTCAACTGCGGCCTGCATGAGGTAGTAGGTGCCCAGCATGTTGCTGCGGAAGGTGGCGTCGAATGGCAGGCGTTCCTCCTCAACCCGTCTTTGCATGTGCGGATGATCGGTTGGCCAGGGCTGGGCGCCGATGTGCTGGATGGCATCTACGCCGACAACGGCCCGCTGGCAGTCCTCCCAATTGGCCAAGTCGCCGCTGATCCAAGGGAATTGCGAAAACTCGGACTCAGGGCGGCGGCGAGACATCAACACCAGCTCGTATTTTTCTGCAAGTGCACGGATGACATAGGCGCCCAGTTTGCCGCTGGCGCCGGTGATCAGTACTTTCATGTTGCAGTTTCAGTGCGGAGTACGGTTATGGAGATTGTATCATGTGTGCAGGGGGCAATCAAGGACTCGTGCCAGTGGTGTGGGGTGCAAAGTAGTGAGGAGAAACAGGGCACCCACAAGGGGCGCCCCTACGGGAGTTGGCGGGGAGAGAACAGGGAAAACCAATTCTGATCGACAGAGTGCCGCTAGAGCGTGTAGATTGACTTGGTAGAAGGACGAGGGCACCCACAAGGGGTGCCCCTACGAAGGGCTACAGATGGGGAGGCAGTGTCAGGACAGGCCCATTTTCACGAGGTTTCGATAACTGGTGGCAAGGCTCTCGAAGGGGTCGCCCGGACAGATGTCCTGTTCGACGGCATACCATTCGACGTTGGCCTGTCGGCAGGCGTCGAGGATGCCGGGCCAGTTCAAGTTTCCTTCACCCACTTCCTTCATCACTTGCTCGCGCCAGCCGACCATCGCCATATCTTTGAAGTGGACGACAGGCATACGGTCTTTGACGCTCAGGATCCAGTCGCATACGTCCCCACCTCCAAACTGAATCCAGAAGGTATCCAGCTCGGCCTGAACGTAGCGAGGATCGGTTTCTTCGAACAGGATCTCGAGGCCATTTTTGTCACCATAGCGAATGAACTCGAAGCTGTGGTTGTGGTAGCTGAATGTTAGTCCGGAGTCGTGGAGCGTTTGGCCGACCTCGTTGGCTTCCACAATGAATTGTCGCAGACCTTCTTCGCCCGCTTCGATAAAGTGGCGGGGCATACTACCAACGGCCACATGCCTGCAGTCCCAGAGGTTATGCTCTTCGATTACTGAGGAGATATCGTCCTTCAAGCGGTCCCAAGCGATGTGCGTGTTCACGATAGTGATGCCGTTATCATCACAGATTCTCTTGACGTCTTCAGGGGAAATGGGGCCAATTGCTGATACCTGCGCCGCGGTGTAGCCGATTGCGCTGATCTTGGCGATTGAGTCACTGAAATCTTCCAAGGTTTTTGTGAAGTCCCGCACTGTGAAGAGCTGAGCGGCAAGAATGTTTTGGCTCATGGATAGACTCCTTAAGGTGGTGGATGGGTTGTTTTTTTCCTCATTCCAAGCCTAAAGTAAACAATGGATGGCCACTCAGGCGCAAGTTGAAAGGGCCTTGCGTTGTCGGAACTTTGTCTGGCGCGCGAACGGCCCTGTGGTACAATTTTTGAACATTTCGTTACTACCGGGACTGATACGGTGTAGGATGTACCTGAAGCAGGATGTGCAGGGCTAGAGCGGTTTTGAGGACTGCTGAAGCCGAGATTCGCGCCTTTGGTGTCATGGGCGTCGCCTATCTCCAAGACACATTACCATTCTTGGCCTCCCTATGTTCGCCGCCAAGTTTCGTTGTCAGGTGAGCCCCTTTGCAGCGGTCAGATGTCAGAAGATAGGGGAATTGACTGGTGGTTGGCGTGAAGATGAGGGTGAGGCACGTTAGCCCACCTCTTTCAGTTCCGAGTCGGTGGTCGTTTGCGGGAGTTGGATGTCCCAGTGGATGAAGAGCGGTTTGACGAGCCAGTTGAGGCAATGATCGCAGCGATCAGTCGCAGGCGGATGGTTTTGCCTGCAGTTCTCTTGCTGGCGGGGCACCGGCCGTTGGCGTTCACTTTCGGCCAGTTGCTGCTGATACTACAGCCTGTGGCGGCGCTCTTGGGCACCGACGGGTTGGACTCCTGGGCCCGCTTACTCTCCCATCCGAGAGGACCCGCTACGCTGACAGATCGATTGGCGGAATCGTTGGAAAAGGACCGTCTGGCAGCTCGAGATTTGAGATCCGGATCGTGAATTACTTTTCAGACCCTGGGCAACTGTCGCATGCATGGCGGCAACTGGCCGACAATGCCAATGAGTCCGGGACAACCCCGTTATTCGCCCTGGGGCTCGACTCGCTCTACCGAAACAGTCTGCTGAAGCTACTCGCGCTGAGCCGCCTCGCCCGGCAGAACCTGGGGCCGCAACATCCGACGATTGTCACAGGGGGCGACGGGTGGCTCTGGCTGCTGACAATGCTTGTCTGGCGACCCGCAGTTGGCGGCCATCAGCGACATTCGGCAGCGGTTTCCAGCGCGCCCGCTGAAGAGGAATTGGAGGGCCTGTCAGAACGATATGACGATGCAGGCCGGACGGTCCTCTATGCGGGGGCTGACGTCGCTCTGTACGCCGCCGCGCTTAACCTGGCTGTGCAGCAGGGGGAACGGGGGGCGACGCCGCCGGGGTTAGACTGGTCTGTGCCGGCGTCGACATCAGCCGGCGTCGAAGGTTCGGACATCGAGTTGCTGCCAGCCGTTGTCAGCCAGGTTTCTTTGCCTGATGCGGCAGGGCCCTCGGATAACGCCGGGCTGAGAAAAGGGGAGCGCTGGGCGGGCGGCCTACTTGCGTTCGCGCTTCTCATTGCCTCATTCTTCGGATAGACTCCAGTGTTCTCTTCCCGATCAGGCTGGTTAAATCGGATAATACTCCTGATTGTCCTGGTGAACGCTGGGGCAGTTTTATCTGCTCGATTGGGATTGCCGTTCGCGCCGGTTGCGGCTGCGACAACGCTTTACGGTTGGGCTTTACTGTTGGGCGGTTTCGCGATAATCCTGGGCATTGCGAACGCTGTCAGGTTCCACCTGTTCAGGGTTCAACGGGGACAAAAGGAGTGGCAATTCAGTCTTTTGCTTTTGGTCGTTTTTGCCCTGGTTCTGGGGGCCGGAATCTCGTCACCTGAGGGAACGACCGGCTTACTCTCAGAATGGGTATTCGATGCAGTGCTGGCGCCAGGACAGGCTACGCTTTTCGCGTTAACCGGAATATTCCTGCTAAGTTCGGCCTACTACTTTCTGCGCGTTGACCGTCCGGGAGGACTCTGGATACTAGCCGGCGCTCTATTGATGCTCCTGGTGCAGACGCCCTTTTTGTATCAGATAGTGCCCGAGTCGGTGGTCGAACTGGTCGACTGGCTTCTTTCATGGCCGGTTATGGCGGCGATGCGCGGCGTGTTGCTCGGCGGCGCGCTGGCAGTCCTCTTTATCAGTCTCCGACTGATCGTGAACAGCGCGAAATAGGCTCGAATGCAGCAGTGCAGTCGTGCTGGCATGCGGCTGTTTTTGGTCTTTCCCTAACGGCTTTGACTTGGAGACGGCCGCGCCGATGGCGACTTCAGAGTGTCCACATTGCGGGTACGGTAACCCTTCAGGTTCCCAGTTTTGTGTCCATTGCGGCACCGTTCTCGCGCGCGGGAAGCCGTCTCCCGCATCTGCCGACGAATCGGCTGAAGAGCCAGAGGAGCTGTCCGACGAAAAGGGGGCTGCTCCGTCCCAACCAAACGAAGAGGACGAAAGTCAACAGACACCGAACAGGAGCGCCGACCCAAGCCATTCTCGAGCGTGGCCCCATGAAGCTGGTGAGGAAGAGGACACAGAGGCGGATGCCGACGACGGGCGATCGGGTCGCGGCGCCGGTCCGGCGAGACCTCTGTTGAGGGGCATCGGCGGTCTCCTCGAACCTGCGGATCCACTGTCCTATATTACGCCAGGCCAAGAGACGCTCGACCCGACAAGCGGCACCCCAGCTGCGCTTCCGGCAGAACTGAGCGCAGACGAAGAGGAACGCAGGCACCTGCGCCGAATTTTTTCCGAGGGTCTGCCGACGGCGGCCGGCGAAGATCCGGACGTGACCGCAAGCCTTGCGGAGCCTTCCCGAATCGGTAATGGCCTGCGGCGACGGTTCTGGCTCGAATTGATCCTGCTGCTGGGTATGGCAGGCGCACTGCTCTGGGGTGGGCAGACTCCGCCGGGAGGCGCTGGGCCGCATGCCTTGCCCGGACTGGAACAGGCTCACCGGACAGTTGATACTTTGCGGCCGAACAGCCTAGTCCTCGTGAACTGGGGGTACGATCCGGCAACCGCCGGCGAGATGGATGCGGTCGCGCAACCGATCATCGAACACCTCTTACAGAAGCAGGCGAAACTGATCGTCTTCAGCCAGTTGCCTGGCGGGCCGGCCACGGCTCGGCGTGTGATCGCCAAAGCCGAAGAGTCGTTGCAGCGACCATCACGTTCGCAGATTACCGCGAACCTGGTCATCGAGGCAGGTTATCTCACCGGCGGCGGCGCTTCGCTGCCCCTCCTGGGCGTCGCGCCGGCGCGGGCCTTGCCGGTGGACCCGTCCTGGGTCGACCTGAGAGAACGTTTCAGTATCGCGGGGTTAGACGACGCTGGGCCAGCGCTGACTCTCGTGATTGCGGCCCGCGCCGAAGATGTGCGAAGGTGGCTGGAGCAGGTGCAGCCACTCAACGGGGGCCCGGTTGTCGCGGCCACCAGCGCCGTGGTGGACCCGTCGGTTCGCCCCTATCTGCAGAGCGGACAGCTGGCGGGGCTCGTGAGCGGCTGGGACGGGGGCAGTGCCTATAGTCGCCGCCTGGAGAGGACTCGCGGTCTTGCGGACCAAGCCCGAACGCTCAGACAGGCCAGTGGCCTGAATTGGGGGGTAGGCATTCTAATCGCGGCTGTGCTGCTTGGAAACGCGGCTGGGCTTACGGAACGGAGAAGGCCGTGAGCCCATTCAGCAGCGGTCTACCCGGTATCATGGAGGACGCGGGCCTGGTCCTGGGTCTCGTTGTTTCGCTGATGATCGGGAGCTATATAGTCCGGGACAGTTTTCTGGCGCGGCTGGGGCAATACGTTCTGGTGGGCGCGGGCCTGGGCTACACGGCTGTTCTAGTTCTGCGCAACGTCCTCTGGCCGCGGCTCTTTGCTCCTCTGATGGCAGATCCCAGGTCTTGGGAGTCGGCGTCGGAGACAGGTCTGTTGCATCTCTGGTTGCCTCTTGTGTTGGGTGTGCTGATGTGGGGAGGTGGGTTGGCGCTTCTGCGCGGGCCGCCCGAAAGGTTCGGAGTGAGGAGCCTCCTACGGCTGGCCGCAGCGATACCTGCAGCCATTCTCGGCGGCGTTGTCCTGGGAGTCGCGGTGAGCGGGGCGGTGCAGGGGACGCTGTGGCCCCAACTTACGGCGGCCGTGGCTGTGGCCGAAGTGCAGGCCGGCGCCGGTCAGGCAACTTGGCTGGTCAGGTTCCTGACATTGTTGATCACAGGCGGCGTGCTGATTCATCTGCAGCTTGGCCCCGACGCCGGCGCGATGGAAAACGGTCCTTTTTCACCGGGGACCTCCTCTTCGGAGGGTGACGAAGCAGCCGACGAAGGGCGACGCAGGCTTCACAGAATGCTGTTTTTGACGTTGCTGCGAGTATGGGAGGGCATTGGCCGCAGGGCGCTTTGGCTAGCTGCCGGCATTATATTTGCGCGGCTGGTTGCTGCACGCTTCACACTTGCGCTGGCTCGCCTGGACTATTTCCTGTTTGAAGTTCCGCGCAGTGATCTCTGGCAGCTTTTTTGGGCTTACCTACGCGGAGCCGGTTTATGAGCTTGTCGCGTGGTCGGTCTACGTCTATCTCGATTCAGGGAGGTACGCCGCCTTCGCTGGCTGATTTTGCTCCCCAGAGCATACTGGCACTGGCTGCAGAGCCTCGGCGCGCGGTTGCCGTCCTGATAGAACCTGTCGAAGGGATTCGCAGGATGGTTGGATGGCAGACTGTCGAGCTTTCGGAACGCGCAAGCCCCGATGAATGCAAGTCCGCCCTATTGCAGGCTGTCAGACGCCTGGAGAACCAGTTCAACATTTCACTCTGGGATGGCGAAAGGGGGCGTCCCCATCTGCATGGTCCGGGTCAGGCAGCCGCGGAGGGCGTGGGCCAAGTGTTTGGGGTAGGGGATCTGCAGACTCCTCTGCGGGTTTGGATGGCCGGCCTTTCCGGAGGCGGCAGCCTTGCTGCGGGCAAGGCGGCACTTGCCGGTGCGCTGTGCAGCCCTGTTGCGACCTACCTGCCGGGCCCCCATCAGAGCGCGGGGGCCCTAACCAGAGAGTTCCAGGCACTGCTACCTGACGTAATATTGATCGTCGGCGGACACGAACAGATGGGGCCTCAGAGCCAGGACCAGGTCTTGAATTTGAGCGGCCTCGCGATCGAGGCTGCGGCCCAGTTGCCGGCTGAAGAGAGACCTCTTTTCTGTTTTGCCGGCAGCAGCCAGTCGGCGGAGGCTGCGCTGGCAAGCTGGCATCAACGGACCGGTGGTGGGGCTTCCGCGAAGGCCGATAACGTGTTCAACGGCACCGAGGCCAGCAGCGCTAACGCTCTGCACAATGTACTCGAGCGCCTTCACTGGCAGAGGTCGCTGGCCATTCCGGCCATGCAGGAGATAGCGGGTTGGCTTGACCACTCGGTGGAGCTGTCGAGCACGCAGTGGGCTTTTGCGCAGGCAGTCCGCCTTTGGAGGCGGCGTCAGCAATTGCCGACATTGCATGGGCTGTACGCGGCAGCGGACAGATGGCTGCATGTCTGGGTGTGGGAGATGCCCAATCAGGAGAGCGACGGCGTGCGAATTTACTGTGTGCAACCGGGAGAACGCCCTGGTATCTTTGCTGACTGGCCGCCCGTGCGCCTGGTCAGCGGCGAGTGGCCGGGGAAGTGGCCCAAACCGTCGCAGCCGCCTCCGGTCCTGGGGCCAGAGCGGCCTGTATCGCTACCGGCCTTTTGGTGGGACCCTCTAGGTCTTGTCCCAGTGGTGGCAGGTGTAGGCCAGACCACGCCTGAGGCGGTACTACAGGTATTGACAGCTGACATACTACTGGAGGACGGCACGGCGTTCGCCGACGCTTGACGGGCCAGAGCCAACTGATGAAAATGTAAGAGGCATATTCTCAGATTGATAATCGAGACGTGAGCGGCTGTAGCATGGAGGGCCTATGACGACGACTCTGCGCCAATCAGATGGAAACATTATGCGGCGGACCGACGTTGGGCCGATCATTCAGTTACTCAACAGTTCTCACTGCGTCGAGATTACGGGTTTCAGCAATGTGGGCAAGTCATCGCTGATGCGGGTACTTTCGCACGCCGATGTCTGGCTGCAGCAGCTGGGGAAAGAGGGCAGCGCGTTTCTGCCGGTCTATATCGATTGCAATCGCATGGTGGAGATGACGGAGCAGGGGTTCTATGAACTGGTGCTTCGATGTCTTCAGGAAAGCAGCCCGGCCTTAGCTGAAGACGAGGCATTACAGAGCGCTTACGGGGCCCTGGTGGCTCCGGCCAACGTGTTTCAGGTACCCTTGAGTTTCAGCAACGGTCTGAACGCCGCGCTCCACAATTGCGAGTTCAATCTGATCTTGTTGTTCGACGAGTTTGACGAGCCATTTCAGCAGATTGACACCCGTGTCTTTCTCAACCTGCGGGCCAAGAAGGATCGATTCGGCAGCCGACTCGTCTTCGTGACTGCAACGGTCCGGCCTTTGGCAACTTTGCGACCAGGTGACCACAGCGGCGAATTTGGTGAACTGTTCTCGCACCATCCCTGGCATCTTGCCCCCTTTGCCCGCCATGACGTGGAACAGTACCTCCGTCAAATTGCGGCGCAGAAAGGCGCGGTCCCGTTTGGGGAGGATATCGACTTTGTCTACCAGTGGACCGGGGGGCATCCTGGCTATCTGGCAGGGGTCAGCAGGATTCTTAGCCGTGCCGAGGCGGCGGTGGATGGCCGCAGCAAGAGCGAGCAGAATCGCTTTGCCTTTCTCCGAAGTTTGATCGATCCGCTTCGCGGCGATCTGACCTTGCAGACTGAGAGCGAGAAGATATGGAACAGTTGCACCGAGGCGCAGCAGGAGGCCCTGCGCCGGCTGTTCTCCGGGCTGGAGCCTGACGCTACTACATTGTCGCAGTTGATGAGGCAACACATCCTGGTTCAGGAGCGAGAAGAGCTTCGTGCCTTCTGCCGTCTTTTTGCCGAGTACGTCCTGGCACACAAGATTGCGGCGACTTTCGGGGAAGGGCTCCGGGTTGATGAAGAGAGCGGGGAGGTGACGGTAGGCGGCCGCGCAATCGACCTCACGCAGCTTGAATTCAAATTGATGAGTCTGCTCTACCGGATGGGCAACAGCATTGTAGACAAGTACGAAATTGTCGAAGGGGTGTGGGGAGACGAGCACATGCTGGATGTTGACGATGCCCGCATCGAGAAGCTGGTCAGCCGGTTGCGTCAGAAGGTGGAGCCTGATCCTGCCAATCCCGTTTACATCAATACTGTGCGTGGCCGAGGATACCGGCTAGTCAAGGAGTGAACCCGCGCCTTTTGCCGTCCATTTAGGGTATTCATGGGACAGGGGGGCGAACTGGTCAATGCTCAAGTGACGGGAGGATTTTGTGGGCGCCACCCTTCGGTCTATACTATGGGCAATACTTCGGTCTCGGCATTGCAGGCCGCCGGGGCGAGCTTCAAAGCACCAAAAAAGGTGACCGTTTCCATCATTAAATTAAGGTAGAATGGTACGATGGCTGAATCAATTCAGGCAGAGGAAGTCCAGGACACGCTGACCTTCAGAGGAAGGCCAAAGTCGATGGTGTCGGCGGCCGCCCTGCTCATTGCAGGCGTTCTCACCTTCACACTGGGGATCAACCGCCTCTATTTCGTTGAGGCCATCGCCTGGACTTTTCTGATTTGGGGCGCTTTGCTCCTTTACGGCCACCTTATTGAAATTGGAACAGTTTATGAGGTATCGGAAGACGGACTCGCGATAAAGAGCCCGCTGCGCTTTTGGGCCCATTCCCGAAGTTGGGACTGGGGGCACATGACGCGCATGGAGGTAGTCGTCGGCAGGCGGGAGGCAAGCGAGAGTGACGTCGTCCTGCACGTTCACTACACGCCTGAAGACTCAACTGTCCTGTTTCGCGAGGATCTACCCTATATTCCTGAGCTGGCCGAGGAGATTGCCAACCGCGCCGGTCTGACGCCGGAAAGGCGGCAGGCCATGCAGAGCTTCGAATCCATACCCCAGGACGAAAAGGCTTCTTACACCTGGAATTAGCCCTACCCCGTTCTATCCTGCGCGCTGACACAAGGGCTCACTTCTCCTTACCTCACGAGATGCCCTGCTGTTCGGAGATATCCATCAGGTAGATCTGACGTCCGTCGCCCCCATGCACTGAATCGACTGTAATCAGTTTCCCGTCGGGGCTGGAGCGGGGATGCAGATCGCAGCGCCACTCACCCGTATATTCCGGATACGAGGCGTATTCGCCCAGTTCGGTCCTCTCGCCGCTCTCCACATAATAGAGATATAACTCCTGGACTCTACCGTCACCCCTGGGTACTGGATAGGTGTCGTTGAGAATCCAGTTCGTGTCGGCAAGGTAGGTGCAGTGGCCGTTGAGCTTCATCACGCCTTTGCCGATCACTTCCACGTCCTGCGTGCGGTCGCGGTATAGGTAGAAGGCGTCGTCGTGAGAAGGATGGCGGGCCCAGGCCAGGATAGTTTCCGGGTCGCGCCAGATGAAGTGGGAGGTGTGGCCGTATTGGTCAACTGCGTATACGTCGGAGCCGTCAGCCCCGGCGGTCATCATGCGCGTATTGAACCCGGCATCGCCGAATCGCCAGCGGTGCAGAAAGATAAAGCGCGAACCGTCGGTATTGAAGAGCAGGTGGTTGAAGTAATGTTTGGCTCCGCTGATATCCTTATGGGGATAAGGGATCGCGGCTACCTGGGCAATTGAGACAATAAGTGACGCCTGGCCGGTCTCGAGGTCAATTCGGTGTATTCCGACATCATCGGGCGCCAGTTGATCGAAGTTCGGATCGGGTATGCCGGCGTAGCCGTAGCCGGGGCGCATGTGGTTGATGCGACGGAAGTCGGCGCCGATGGCGGTGCGTCCATCGGGGGAGATTGTATAGATCGGATAATCAACCGTGCGCTTGCTGCCTGAATGCACATCTACAATGTGGCAGACGAAGCGGTCGTCTACCCGATCGTTCCAGACCACCTTACTGTTGGAGCCGGGAATCCACTGGAGCATGCAGCCCTGCTGCCAGCACCAGGCGCTTGTCTCTCCCAGCTCGATCCAGCGGTCGCCGTCGGCCAGGTCGACCATTCCGATGCCAATGACATCCTCTGCGTTTGGTGAGCGATGCTCGAAGTCGACCTCCATTCCCAACACGTAGCGGCTGGAGGGGTCGAACTGCAGCTTGTCGTAGTAGCCGAACCAGTGATGCTTCGGCCCGGAAGTGATGGGGCGCATGCTCATCAGCGCTCTCTCCTCGTTCTTGTTTGGTCGGGGTCTATGTTGTGCCGGCGCCGGCCAGGTCCAGCTCCTCGGCATAGTGGCAGGCGACAAAACGATCGTCAGCGAAGCTGCGCAGTTCAGGCGTTTCCTGGTGGCAGCGTTCCTGGGCGTAACGGCAGCGGGGATGGAAGTAACAGCCTGAGGGAGGGTTGGACGGGTCGGCTACTTCACCTTCCAAGACGATGCGCTCGCCTTGGCTGTGGGCCGGGCCGGCGACGTGGACGGCGGAGAGCAGTGCTTCGGTGTAAGGATGCAGTGGTTTACGGTAGAGATCGTCGGCCTCTGCCAGCTCTACCAGTTTGCCCACATACATGACCGCCACGCGGTCGCTGATGTGCTTGACGACGCCGAGGTCATGGGCGATGAACAGGTAGGTCAGGTCCAGTTCTCGTTGAAGAAATTTTAGCAGGTTGAGTATCTGGGCCTGGACCGAGACATCGAGGGCGGAGACCGGTTCATCGGCGATGACGAGGGTGGGGTTGAGGATGAGGGCGCGGGCGATGCCGATGCGCTGGCGCTGTCCGCCGCTGAAGGCATGCGGGTAGCGGGTTATGTATTCGGGGCGCAGGCCGACGAGGCGAAGCATCTCTACGACACGGTCCTCCAGCTCGGACCCCTTTTTCATCCCGTTCAGCCGCAGTGGCTCGCCGATGATATCCAGGAGCGTTTTGCGGGGATTCAAGGATGTGTAGGGGTCCTGGAAAATCATCTGCAGGTGGGAGCGTACCGGCCTGAGGGAAGCGTTGTCGAGAGTCGCCAGGTTGTAGTCCTCGCCCTCTTCGCCGTGGGGCCGGAACTGAATGCTTCCGGCGGTCGGATCGTAGAGACGCATGATGAGGCGGCCGACGGTCGTCTTGCCGCAGCCGCTTTCGCCGACCAGGCCCAAGGTTTCCCCTTTTTTCAGCGCGAAGTCTACGCCGTCAACAGCCTTAATGTGGCTTACGACTTTGGAGAACAGGCCGGCTGTGAGGGGGAAGTGTTTTTTGAGTCCATTGACTTCGAGCAATGGAGAGCTGCTGTCAGCGTTGCTATGAATGGCTGGCTTCCTCGGTGACAGGGGGGCTTTGCTGGTGAGCGTGTTCGGTATACAGGAGGCAGCGCACCTCGCGGTCATCCTCCAATGCAATTGGCTGGGGCACGATTTCGTCGCAGACGCCTTCGATGAAGTCGGCGCAGCGGGGATGGAAGGGACAGCCTTTGAGCGTGCTGTAGGGGTCGGGCACGACCCCGCGGATCGTTTGCAGCCAGTCCCGCTTCTGGTCCATGCGCGGGAGAGACTCCAACAGTGCGATGGTATAGGGGTGCTTGGGGTCGCGGAAGATGTCGGCGGCCGCGCCGCGTTCGACGACTTTGCCGAGGTACATCACCGCCACCTCGTCGGCCATGTCGGCGACGACGCCCAGATCGTGGGTGATGAACATAATCGCCATGTTCAACTCGGCCTGGAGCCCCTGCATCAGTTCAAGGATTTGAGCTTCCGTCGTTACGTCAAGGGCCGTGGTTGGTTCGTCGGCGATCAGAAGGCTGGGGTGGCAGCTTAGCGCCATGGCGATCATGACACGCTGGCACATGCCGCCGCTGAGCTGGTGGGCGAAGGCGTCCATACGCTGCTCAGCCAGAGGAATGTGCACCTGTTGGAGCATATCGATGGCGGTCTCTTCGGCCTCGGCGCGGGTTACATCCTGGTGCAGCAGGATATTTTCGGTGATCTGGTCGCCGATCTTGTGTACAGGACTGAGCGAGGCGCGCGGCTCCTGAAAGATCATGGCTATCTCGCCGCCGCGGATGGCGCGCATTTCGGTTCCGGTTGCAGGAAGCTGCAGGAGATCTATGAAGGTGTTCTGTCCGTCAACGTCCTCGCGGGCGTAGAGAATCTCGCCGTCCACGGTGTGCCCCGGCGGGCGTACCATGCGCATGATGGAGCGCGCGGTGACGCTTTTGCCGCAGCCGCTCTCGCCAACCACGCCGAGGACCTGGCCGCGTCGAATTGAGAAGGTTGTGCTGTCAACTGCCTTAGCGACCCCTTCGGCCATAAAGAAGTGGGTCTGCAGGTCTTTCACTTCGAGCAGTGTATCCATCGTTTGAGAAGTGACTCTTTGTCTCTGGCAGGAAGCTGGGGTGAAACCCTGAAACGGGACAGTCTTGGCTACAGGTCAGCGTACGGGTCGGCGGCGTCGCGCAGGCCGTCGCCGATGAAATTGAGCGCAAGCACGGTGACGACGACGAACATGGCCGGCCACAGGATCCAGGGATGGATCGCGATCTCGACGACCTGCTGCGCGTCCTTGAGCATCACTCCCCAACTTACGGTTGGCGACACTAAACCCAGCCCAAGGAAGCTCAGCGCAGTTTCGCCGATGATCATGCCGGGGATGGCAAGGGTGATGTCCACCAGCACGTAACTCATGAATGAGGGGACGAGGTGCTGCCAGATCAGGTACCACTGGTTGGCTCCGGCGGATTGGGCGGCCAGAACAAAGTCTTCATTGCGCAGGGATAGGAACTTCCCCCTCACAACCCGCGCCAGGGTCGTCCAGGCTAGCAGGGAAAGGATGATGGTAATGCCAAAGTAGACTCTGAGCTGGGGCCAGTCTACCGGCATTGCTGCAGCCAGTCCCATCCAAAGTGGGATTGTTGGGATGGAGCGGATGAACTCGATCAGTCTCTGGATGAGGTTGTCGACCAGTCCGCCATAGAGCCCTGACAGGCCTCCCAGTACCAGTCCGATTACCAGGGCAATGGTAACGCCGACCAGACCGATCGTCAGGGAGATGCGGGCGCCGTAGAGCGCGCGACCAAAGATATCACGTCCAAACTTGTCGCCGCCCATAAGAAATATCGGTCCTACCTCTTCGGCGTTTTCAACTCCGTAAAGATGCCAGTCCATCCTGAAGAGGCCCCAGAGCTTGTAGGGGTCCCCCTTTACAAAGAACCGGACAGGATATTGCTGGCTGCGGTCTTCGACAAAGTCGCGAGTAAATGTCTCTTTGTTTGTAACAATTTCGACCGCGTAGACGAAGGGACGGCGCCAGGTTCCGTCGTCGGCCCGAATATGAATGTCCCTGGGTGGGAGGTAGAGATGCTTGTTGAAGCGATGCGTCTTGTCATAGGGCGAAATTACCGGCGCAAGTAGCGCAGAAAGGTAAAGAATTGCAAGGAACCACATTGAGAAGACGGCCATCTTGTTGCGCCGGAAGCGGAGCAACATGAGTTGACGAGGCGTCAGGAACTGGGTTCTGGACTCGCCAATCGTTCCCTCGGCTTCGAGAAGATCGGACAGGTTCCCCCTCTCATACGGCGCAGCGGCGGAATCGCTCGCTGACGCCACACGTGGATCGGCTGCGCTGGTCATGTTGTTCCCCGTTCCCCGTAGCGAATGCGCGGATCGACCCATGCCAAAAGAATGTCCGAGATCAGGGTCCCGATCAAGGTTAGTGTGCTCAGAATCATGATCATACTGGCGGCCAGGTAGAGGTCCTGGGACATCAGCGCGCGCCAGAGGAGGGGGCCGGTCGTGGGTAGATTCAGTACCAGCGCCACGAGAACGGTACCGGAGACGATCTCGGGGAGCCGCCAGCCGATGGTGCTCAGAATCGGGTTCAGGGCGACGCGCACGGGGTATTTCATTGTAAGCTGGCCTTCGCGAAGGCCCTTAGAGCGCGCCGTTTCGACGTAAGGGCGGCCCAGTTCATCCAGTGTTGTCGCCCGCATCACGCGGATTGTGCCGGCGGTGCCGGCAGTGCCGACGATCACAACCGGCAGCCACATGTGCTTGAGCATATCCCAAACTTTGGCTACGCTCCAGTCGGCGTCCAGGTATTCGGTGGAAAAGAGGCCGCCGGCGCTGGCGTCGAAGACCTTGATGCCGATATACATGAAGACAAGCGCCAAGAGGAAATTGGGGGTCGCCAAGCCGATAAAGCCGATGAAGGTAAAAACGTAGTCGGCGAGGCTGTACTGCCGTACTGCGGAGTAGATGCCGATTGGGATGGCCATTGCGTAGACAAAGAGGAGCGTGAAAAAGGACATGATCATCGTCAGCATCAGCCGCTCGCCGACCAGCCGGTTGACGGGGCGATCCCAGTAGAAGGACAGGCCCATATCCCCCTGGACAAAGTTGGTGATCCACTTTATGTACTGAATGTAGCCTGGCTGATTCAGACCGTAGTGCTCCTCCAGCGCGGCGATTTCCTCTTCGCTCATCTCCTCACCGGCCGCGGCCAGATTGGCCACGTAGGTCGTGACGTAATCACCCGGTGGGAGCTGGATGATTGTGAAGCTGACGATCGAAATCAGGATTAGGGTCGGGATGAGTTGCAGAACCCGCCGCAGGATGTACTCTCGCATGCCAATTCTTACAGTTGTGAAAAGCGCCCGTGGATGGCGGCGTTTACCGGAAACAGACCACCATCCACGGGCCGCTTAGTTGCGTTAACTCTGCTTATAGAAGAATTGCTCCGGATGCACCGGCACTGCACGAATCACGGAGAAGCCCCATACGCCGTCGTCGGGGAAGTTGGTCAGGTTCTTCTTCATGACCACCGGCTTGGGGATGCCGACGGTGCCGAAGCCGGGCAGGTAGTCGTAGAACCACTCCCACAGCTCGCGGGCGATGGCGACGTGCTGCTCTTCGGTAACGGCGTCGATCATCTCCTGCCAGCGATGGAAGACCCAGGCAACTTCGTCCGGCGGCTCGACAGCGATCTCGCTTTCGGTGTCGCCTTTCAGCCAGATGTCATAGCCTTTGCCCCACGGTGTGTTGCACTGTCCGGGATGGTTGAGCCGTGAGCACCAGACCCAAGTAATGTCGGAGATGTCGCCTTCCCAGCCGGACATCCCCATGTCGTTGGCCGCCACCAGTTCGTTCAGGTGCGAACGGTTGATTGGTCGGATCGACGGGTCGAGGCCGACGGCGCGCCACTGCTCGACGACCAGCTCAAACACATCAAGGACGTCAGCCTGCTCTGTGTCCAGCTGGATGACCCAGCTTACGCGAGAGCCGTCGGGGAAAAGTCTGAAACCGTCGGAGTCTTTCTCCGAGTAACCGGCCTGGTCAAGCAGATCCATTGCCATGTCGGGATCGAACTGGGCCCAATGGTCTCCGTCGCCGTCCTCGTAGTACTTGGATCCCGGCCAGGCCGCCCACTGTCGCGGCTCGCCCAAGCCAAAGTAGACGACGTCATTGATCTCTTCGCGGTTGATGGACACAGACATCGCGTGCCGTACGTCTTTGTTGGTGAAGAACTCACGTACCTGCGGGTCTTTATGTGTATGGTTTGGCACGATGACGGTCCGGCCGGGGAAGGTCGACTTCCACATCTTGATCTTCAGGTCCGCCGATTCCAGGTTGGCCTGGTAGAGCTCCATGTTGGCCAGGTCGGCCTGGCGTCCGGAGAATTCCAGTTCGCCGGCGATCAGTTTGGCGTTGGCGACTTCGCGATTGTCGATTACGAAGACGATCGTTTTGTCGATGTAGGGCAACTGGTTGCCGGCTGTGTCGACCTTCCAGTAGTAGGGATTGCGCTCGTAGGTGTGGTGGTCGGGGGCGTCGTCGACACGAATGAAGGCTGTCATTCCTGGCAGCCCAACCTGCGCCGGGATTGTCGATCCCACCCGGCCCTTGTCGCGCAGAAGTTGGTGCCAATCTTCGAATCCGGCTTCTTCCGTCATAGCCGCGATTTCGTCGGCATCACCGTGGTCAGGATGGAACTGCTTGAGATAGTGTGCCGGCTGCCAAAGTCCGCCCTGCGAGCCGGCGTAAAAGGTCTCGTGCAGTACGATCAGGGGATAGGGCTTGGAGAAGGAAAGCCTGATCGTGTAATCGTCGATCTTCTCCATCTCGAGCGGGTCTCCGGCGGCAGATGCCCCCGCCTTCCAAGAAGAAGGAGGACCCCCGGGTGCGTACTCTTCGTTGAGCCAGAGTTCATGCCAAGAAAACATGAAGTCATCGGCGCTAAAAGGCGCGCCATCGGACCAACTGAGGCCTTCGCGCAAGTGCAGGATCTGCTCGGTGGCGTCTTCGTTGAACTCCCAACTCTCGGCCAGACCGCTGGTGATCGAGGAGAAGTCCGGCGCAATGCGCAGAATCAACTCGGTGCCCATGACCGCCTGCGGATCGCCGAAGAGATGATTGGGATTGCCGATGGCGACGCGGGTGGTGCCACCGTACTGGCCGATTTCTTCCAGCGGTTCGATGACAACGGGGTTAGCGGGCAGTCGTTCGTCGACGGGAGGCAAGTCGCCGGCGGCGACTCGTTCGGCGAGCAGGGGTGACTCATTGTACTTGGACATCGGGCCGGAGTCGGCAGCAGGGGCTTCCGCGGCCGGGGCCTCATCAGCGGCTTCTGGTTCGGCGTCGTCGCCGGGCGCGCCGCAAGCGGCGGCAACCGCGGCTGCGGCCGAGAGACCGCTCATTCGCAAAAAGGTTCTGCGATCCATTCCGTCTTTCATTGTCGTAAGTTCCTTTCGAATTGGTTGAGAGATGTGTCGGTTAGCCACAGTTGTGAATCATACGCAAGAGAATTCATAGGGCGTCGAAAGGGAATTCCTGCGAGTGAAGGGGCTCAACTGCCAGTCCACAGCCACAGGATTGCGCTTCTGAACTGTCGCGCGCATTCTATGGGGCCATGTCGACCGTTGTATTCGAAACGGTCAGCATGACCCACTCCATCATGCCTTTCCAATACTCATAGCGTTCGTTGGTGGCACCTTGGACAACGACCGAGTACAGCAGTTGTTCTGCGCAGAAGAGCCTGGCCCTGCGACGGCGGGTTGACCCATCCTGCAGGAAGGTGCAGACCCATTCCTTGCCCCAGTCGCCTACATCGACCAAGTCATCGAGTTTCTCGACGACACAGTCGTCGAGTTGCTGCAGCCCTTCTTCGATGCCTTCCGCCAGCAAAGAGCTTTCTTCTTTGGCCAGCGGCTGGCCCATGTCCTGGACCGTGATCGAGACAAAGGTAGCCTCGTCGGACGGATCGGGGTAGAGGCTGACGGCGGGGTTGGGCTCGTCCGTCTCCTGCAGTTGCCACTCAGGCGGATACCAGAAGGAGGGGTGGCCGGCCGCGTGTTTGTACATCTTGACGGAAGTGAATCTCGGCCTGGGCGGTTGCTTAGTCGATGACATAGGGATAGCTGGACTCAGTTGAAGGTGAGTGTTGCGAGTACGCCCATGCGTAATTGTCAGTGTCCCAGTGGGGCGCAACTGCCTCCGGTCTATCCGGGGCTGGTTGCGCTGCCTGAGGTTCTCTTATGCAGGTTGGGCCGACTTTTGCAGGGGCGCTTTGATTTGCGCCCCTGCAAATAGCCTGCACGTCTACAATTTCTACATGTGATTCTCAGGGTCTTCCCAAGAGAGAAGCTGCGGATTCAGGAAGTGTTCGTCCTCCAGCCCATCGTTGACCGGCTGGCCGGAGATGTAGTTGTGCATCTTGTTCTTCATGATGATCAACGCCGGTGACTGGCCCAGGTAACCGACTATGGGGATCTCCTCGGCCCAGATGTCAAGGATCTGGAAGAACAGCTCGTCGCGTACGGCGGGATCCGGTTCAGCACTGACCTGGTCCCAGATCTCCCAAATCTTCCAAATGAAATGGCCGTCGGGCGGCGGTTCGCCGTTGGCGTCGTTTTCGTCGACTTTCCAGCGGCCATAGGCACCGGCCCAGGGCCGATCCAACTCGGTTCCGATCCAAGGTGAGGGTGTGAGAATAGGCAGCAAATCACGGTACCCGCCCCAGTATACGGCGTCCTGGGTATTGGCAGACCAGTGCTCGGTGTAGAGCGACCGCTCCATTCCCTTGTAGGTCGCCTTGAGGCCGATTTCGGCGTAGTACTTGATGATGGTGAGGACCGAATCTTCTTCCGGCGTGCCGGGCTGGGAGGTTCCCTCGATGATGAAGCTGAGGGTCTCGCCGCTGCCGTCTTTCCACAGCCTGAATCCGTCGGAATCGCGTTCGGCATAGCCGGCGTCGTCCAACAGCTGGTTGGCCCGATCCGGGTCATATGTGGCGTAGGCATCGGTCAGTTTTTGATAGAACTGCGGCGACTGTTCCAGAGGGCTATACTGACGCGGGGTCAGCAGGCCGTCCCACACCAACTCGTTTAACCCATCCCGATCGACAGCGAGCGACATTGCGATACGTACGTCCCTGTTCTCGAACAGTTCGCGCACGCGCGGGTCCTGCGCGCCCTGGTTTGGCGTGACCACCTCGTGCCGCGTTGAAGTACCGATGATGACCCTGTACTCGCCGGCCTCTTCATTCTCCTTGTAGAGCGTGAAGTTGCCTGTCTGGATGTGACGGGACTGGAAGTCGACCTCGCCGTTGATGACGCGCAGGTTGAAAACGTCATTGGTGTCGAAGAGACGATGCGTCACTTTGTCGATGTAGGGCAGCTGCTGGCCCTCTTCATCCACCTGCCAGAAGTAGGGGTTGCGCTCCATCAGGAACAGCTCGGAGGAGAGCTCGTTCTTTGACAACCACGGGCCGATGTTGGGCCGATCGGGGTTCAGGTACCACCAGTTGCGGTCGACGTAGTACTGGTCCCAGGAGTCGACGCCGGCTTCATCGATTTGCGCCTCCAGCCCCTCTTTGTCATCGGTCAGCTCGATATGGAACTGCTGCATGTAGTGGCCGGGCGAGAAGCAGTGAGAGCGGGTCACATCGAAGGCGAAGAGCGGCTTGGGATGCTCAAACGTCATCATCACGGTGTTGTTGTCGGGAGCCGACACGACCATGGGTACGCGGGGCGTGCCCGTTCCCCAGCGAATGGAGACGGCGGGGGTCAGGTCCTCATTGGAGAAATGGTTGTCGTACCACCACATGAAGCTGTCGCTGTCGAAGGGCGAGCCGTCGGACCATTTCAACCCTTCGCGCAGGTGGAAGGTCCACACGGTGGCGTCAGCGTTGGTCTCCCAAGACTCGACCATATTGGGGCGCAGGGTCAGGTCCATGTTGTACCAGGTGAGGGACTCGTTCTGCATCTTGGTCGGGCCCCAGCGATCGGAGACGCCCTTGAAGCCGCGACGGATGGTGCCGCCGTACTTGCCGATCTGTTCGACGGCTTCCAACACGGTCGGGCTGGCAGGCAGTCTTTCGTCAACGGGAGGGAGATCACCGGCTGCGACCATTTCAGCCAGCATGGGGGCTTCGCTGTACATACTACCTGATGCCGCTGGCGCGGCCTCTTCGGCGGGCGCTTCTTCTGCGGCCGGTTCGGCTGCCATTTCTTCTTCAGGCTCACCGCCGGCGCCACAAGCGACCGCAACCAACCCGGCCGTAGCCACGCCGGAGACACGCATGAACTCGCGCCTCGAAATCCAGTTGCTGCTGTTTTTCAGACTCTTCATTCGTTTTCTCCTTGAATGTGGGTCCTTGCAATGAATACTGGTGGTGACAGTCGAATACGCGATACAGAAACCTTCAGCTTATTTCGGTTAATCCTGCACCCAGTGCCACAGGCGCGTACGGTTGAAGCCCAGCAGTTCGAGTTTGCCGTCGCCGTTGGTGTCGGCAATTGTGAAAACGGCACGCACGCCGGTGTCGCCATCGTCGAAGCGATCTTCGGCATAGGTACGGAGCGGCATATCGAGTTCCTGGATGACATTTCCGTGCCCGTCGATGAGCTGGGGCTTCTTCCCCTGGCACTCGGCAAAGACAACGTCGGCCTCGGCACCCGCCAGTCTGATGGTCCTGCCGTAGCCGGCCTTTTCCATGCGCCAGATTTCGTTGCCCTGGCAATCGACGAGATAGCCGCGGAATCCAATGTGGGCCTGATCGCCGTGGAGACGACGCTCGGTGACAAACAGCTGTTGCCCTTCCATGTCCGGCAGGAATTTGCCTACGGCGCAGGTCTGAATGTGGGTGCCTTCAAAGATCCATCGATCTTCGCCGGTAGCGGCATCGAGGACGACCAGGTCTTTGCCGGCGACCATCAGAAGTTCAGGCCTGCCGTCGTCGTCGATGTCGTGGACGTGCAGGTGATCGACGTGGGGCGCACGGGTCATTTCCTCGAGGTGGGGCTCGAGATCGGGCCGCCACCAGACTTTGAGGCCGTCGGCGCGAACGCAGCAGTAGCCGATGAAGGCCTCCTCCTTGCCGTCGCCGTCAATGTCGTAGAAGTCGTGTGAATGGCCGGCGCCACCGTAGAAGTGGCAGTTCCAAAGGCAGTTCAGGTCGCCATCATAGATGTAGATGGGGTTGACAAAGGTGGAAACGAGGATGTCACGTCTGGCGCCGAGACCGCGTATGTCGCAGAGTTGGAGGACGCAGTTGGGGCCGGTCTCGACCTCCTTGCGGAAGTAGCCGCGGTCGCCTTCGAGGACTCTGAGATAGCTGCGGCCGTCGCGTTCGGTCACGTAGACGATCTCTTGCTTGCCGTCGCCATCGATATCGCTGACCGCGGCCCCGACATCGTGCATGGCCCAGTGGCCGGTGCCGAGGGGGGCGCCTTCCTGCCACATGACGTCGCCGTCGAGCTTCATTGCGGTTACGCAGTGGACCTGCTTCTCGTGGCGGTAACCGCCTGCCGACATGCGAGGGATGTGGCAGTCGCGAGCCTGGAAGAAGACTGCTTCCAATTCGCCGTCGCCATCAAGATCGCCAAGGCGCATGCCGGTGTCACCGAAGCCGGTGGTATCAACTTCATTGGCAAGACGAAATGGACCTGTCATTTGGCACTCTTCCCTATGCTGCGGTGGAGTTGGTAGCCATTGCCTTCACAATTTTGGACATACTGGCGCAACCGGAGAGAAGTTGATTTCGCAATTCTTGTCGACATTACGGGGCTGGTTGCAGGGTAGTTTGGGGCATTCTAAAGGGAAAAAACATTCTGGTCAAAGAGGAAAAAACGGAACAGTGCATCTCCCGATGGGAGTAGAAGTATTTCACAAGCTTAAGGGGGATAGTCTGGAGCAGGATTTTCAGGATTCTCTTGGATTTTCAGGATGGTCGGGTTCTCCTGGCAGAGGTGCGCTCGTACGAGCGTTTGCGTGAGTTGTACGAGAGTTTGCAAGAGTTGGCGAGTGGTTGGGTGCGTTGTCTGAAGCAGGATTTTCAGGATTCTCTTGGATTTTCAGGATGGTCGGGTTCTCCTGGCAGAGGTGCGCTCGTACGAGCGTTTGCGTGAGTTGTACGAGAGTTTGCAAGAGTTGGCGAGTGGTTGGATGCGTTGTCTGAAGCAGGATTTTCAGGATTCTCTTGGATTTTCAGGATGGTCGGGTTCTCCCGGCAAAGGTGCGCTCGTACGAGCGTTTGCGTGAGTTGCACGAGAGTTTGCAAGAGTTGGCGAGTGGTTGGATGCGTTGTCTGAAGCAGGATTTTCAGGATTCTCTTGGATTTTCAGGATGGTCGGGTTCTCCTGGCAGAGGTGCGCTCGTACGAGCGTTTGCGTGAGTTGTACGAGAGTTTGCAAGAGTTGGCGAGTGGTTGGGTGCGTTGTCTGAAGCAGGATTTTCAGGATTCTCTTGGATTCTCAGGATGGTCGGGTTCTCCCGGCAGAGGCGCGCACCCGACCCGAACTACGAGGAAAGGGTACGCTGAGGAGGGGAATTCTGGATTCAAGCAGGAATTGCGTAGACTACATTGCGCTTTGTTTCCGGGACCAAAAAGGGACACGTGTATCCAGTTCCGCGGTCACGACTAGTCGCTGAGCGCCTCTCTGACGTCCTCATTTGTTACCGGTCGAGAATCAGGGGCGACGCGAAAGAGGGGGATGCCATCGTTGACTTCCAGGTTATCGATCTTTTTTGGTCCTCGCCGCTTCAACTTTGATATTGCGCTGCCGAAGCTGCTGCCGCTACGTTTGGCCAAGGTTCGACAGATGGCGAGTAGTCCGCCGCAAATGGTTAGTGTTATTCGCATAATGACGTTAAGGCTTAATCATGCCAGGAATCATATCCAGCGACCGTAGAGCCATCGAATCCAGGGTTGGACTGCAGACCTTGCTTCGAAATGCGCCCCTAACCAGTTCAAGCAGCCTATCGATACTCTGCCGCCATGTGTAGCAATTGCACAGGTTTATGTCGCGCTAGGTCGCGTTGCGTCGCGTCAGGTCGCGGTGTTTTCTTTTTTCTGGGACTGAGAGATCGGTTTTGTAAAGGTTTCCAAGTCGTCTTTGGAAGGTCATTGGTAGACAGAATAGAGGCAATGCACTGACCCTTGTGGATCTTTCCTCGCCTTCAGGTGGTCTTCTGATAGGGGAAAAGGCCCTGTGAGGCCAGGGCAGTTGCGTCCTATATTGTGACGCTATTATAGCACAGGTTGGGCGCCCACAAGGGGCGCCCTTACGTGATGGGCGCAGTCCAGTTTTGGGGTGAACGTGGGCAGGCACAAGGCCTGCCCCTACCGTGGTCACGGCGGACGGCTTCGCGGCGCGACGTGGGTGGGCGACCGGCGGCATAGACAGTACGCCGGCGACGCGGCGCCGACGCGGCATAGTGTAGGGGGGGCGTTGCGGGGGGAATCCCCCCGCACAAGGGAGGGCCGAAGGCCCGACCGCCCAACTGCAGTGGTCGGTGATCAGTGGGCAGTGGTCAGAGGGAACGGCACTTGCCCTGGTCAGGGACGCCAATTGGCTTTAGCTTAGTCGATACCAGAGGGGTACGAAATTTCGCCCCGAATCCGGACTGCACCCTACGTGATCAGGTCTGCTTCGTGGAATTTGACTACAGCAGATGGGGATGCGCTGCTGCTGGCCGCACGTTTACAGGCAAATCAGGTTCCCCACTTCGAAGAGATACATTTGGCGGCCGTTGCCGGCGTGGGCCGAATCGATCAGGATTTTGCTGGCGTCGGGGCTGGAACGGGGGTGGAGATCGCAGCGCCAGGTGTCGGTGTATGGGGGCGGCGAATGGAACTGTCCCAGGTCGACGCGGCGGTCGGTTGGGACATGGTACAGATAGAGGTCCTGTAGGCGATCTTGCCCTTGCGGATAGGTGTCGTTCAGGATCCAGTTGTTGTCGGACAGATAGGTGCAGTGGCCGTTGAGCGGCATCTTGGACTTTCCCACAATCTGGTCGGGGCCGCGGGAGCCGTCCTCGGCATTGGGGAAGATGTAGTAGGCGCCGCCGTGGGAGGGGCGACTGGACCAGGCGAGGATGTGGGAGTCGTCGCGCCAGATGAGGTGGGAGGTGTGTCCGGAGTGGTCGACGACGGTCAGGTCGGAGCCGTCGGCCCTGGCGGTCAACATGCGGGTGTGGAAGGGTCCGTCGTCGAGGCGCCAGCGGTGGAGGAAGAGAAAGTGGGCGCCGCCGGGGTTGAAGATAAGGACATTGAAGTAGTGTTTGGCGGACCTTATATCGCCGTGGGGATAGGGAATGGCGGCTACTTCAGCCAGGCTGACGATCAGGCTGCTTTCGCCGGTGCGCAGGTCGACGGTGTGAATTCCGGTTTCCTCCGGGGCCATCACATCATAGCAGGGATCGGGGATGCCCATATAGCCGTAGCCGGGGCGCATATCTTCGAGGCGGTGGAAGTCGATGGATAGGGCGGTCTGGCCATCGGGATTGAGGGTGAAGATTGGGTGGGGGAGGGTGCGCTTCTGGCCGGTCTTGACGTTCAGAATGTGACTGACGAAGCGGCCGTTCTCCCTGTCATTCCAGATGACTTCGTGTGCCGATTGGGGGAGCCACTGAAGCATACAGCCAGCTTGCCAGCCCCAGGCGCGGCTTTCGCCCAAGTCGATCCAGTTGTCGCCGTCCGACAGATCGACCATGCCGACCCTGATAGCATCGTCCGGTGTCGGGGCGCGATGTTCAAAGTCCACTTCCATCCCGAGCGCGTAGCGGGCGGAGGGGTCGAATTGCAGTTTATCGTAGTAGCCGAACCAGTGATGCTTCGGCCCAGAGGTGATGGCGCGGGATGGTATCATTGGTTTTCCTTCAGTGTTGAGGTTAGTACGGGATACGGGTTGGGTCAGACGTTGGCGGAAAGTATTGTGGACGTGACTCCTGTGGCCAGCCTTAGCTGCCGACGACTTCCGAGACGTCCATTACATAGACCTGCCTACTTCCTTCATGGATCGAGTCGAAGCTGACCATGCGCTCGTTGCGGCTCCAGCGGGGGTGCAGATCGCAGCGAATCTCGCCTCGGAACGGCAGCGGGGAATGGTAGCTCCCCAGACGTACGAGGCGTTCCTCTTGCATATGCCAAAGGAGGAGAGGCTGCCGGCTGTTTTCGTCGGGGTACTCGTCGGTCAAGAGCCACGTGCCATCCTGCGTAAAGCTGCAGTGGCCGTTTTTGGTCAGGACATCGGGCCGCACTACCTCGTATTCGCAGGTGGTGTCGTTCATCAGGTAGTAGTTGGGCCCTTCCTTCATCGTCACCCAGCCGAAGATCAGCTCTTCGGTCAGCCAGTCGCAGTGGGAGGTGCCCAGGTCGGTCATGGCACGCAGCTCTCCTCCCTCCATGTTGGCGGAGAGCATTGTCGTCTGGCCGATTTCCTTGTTCTCATCGAAGACGCGAACAACGAAGGAGACGCGGGTGTCGTCGCGGTTGATGAAGGGGTGGTTGAACCAGATTTTGCCGGCCTGCAACTCTTGGTTGTGGCTGAGAAAATCGCGCACCTGTGCGTAGGAAACCAGTACGCGGGAGGCCCCGGTCTGGGTGTCCATGATATAGAGACCGTCTTCGGTGGGATGATTCTGGTCGGCGTAGGTATCGGGCAGGCCGGCATAACCGACGACCGGCCGCATCGACTTGAGCCGGGCGTAGTTCAGACCGAGAGCTTTGCGTCCATTGCGAGTGATGGCGGCGATCGGGTGGGGCAGGACCCGTTTGTGCCCAGTGTGGATATCCTGGACAACGGCGACAAAGCGGTCGTCTAGGCGGGCGTTGTAGGTGATCAGGCGGTCGGGCGCGGTGGCGAGCCAATGCAACATGCTGCCTTGCTGCAGATTCCAGGCCTGCGTTTCGGCGACGCCTTCAAACTGGCCTGATTCCATGTCCACGAGACCGACCACGGCCGTATCGCCAGCGGCTGGGGGACGATCGTGGAAGTCTGACTGCAGGCAGAGGTGGTAGCGGCCGGTTGCGTCCCAGGGGCAGATGGCGTAGTAGCCGAAGAAATGGTGTTTTGGTCCCTGTGTGATCGCTCTGGCGACCAAGTTGTCCTTTGCCGTGCTCATGTTGGCTCCCACTGGGTCGGGCAGTGACTGACGGCCGGGGCTTTCGTTGCGCTCATCCGAAGCTACACGCGAGAGGCGTGTGTCTCATCTTCCTGCAGTCTCGGCGACGTCTACAACGTAGATCTGGCGGCTGCCTTCGTGGATCGAGTCGAAGCTGACCTGGCGTTCGTCGCGGCTCCAGCGGGGGTGCAGATCGCAGCGGATCTCCCCTCGGAACGGAAGTGGCGAGTGGAAGCGGCCGAGAACGACCAGCCGTTCTTCGACCATGTGCCAGAGCAGGAGGGCCTGGAGGCTGTTGTCGTCCGGGTACTCATCAGTCAGCAGCCAGGTTCCATCCCGCGTAAAGCTGCAGTGGCCGTTCCTGGTCAGGATATCGGGCCGTACTGCCTCGTATTCGCCGGTCCTGTCGTTAATCAGGAAATAGTATTGCCCCTCCTTCATCGTCACCCAGCCGAAAATCAGCTCCTCGGTAAGCCAGTCAAAGTGCGACGCGCCCAGGTCTGTCACTATGCGCAGATCGCCTCCGTCCATACTGGCGGAAAGCATAATTGTGTGCCTGATTTCACGTGTTTCGTCTCGGTAGCGCACAACGAAGGCGAAGCGTGTATCGTCGCGGTTGATAATCGTATGGTTGAACCAGATCTTGTGCGTTTGCACCTCTTCGTATTCGCTGAGAAAATCGCGTGCCTCTTCGTAGGACACCAGCACGCTGGCCTCACCTGTCTGCGTGTCAAGGGTATAGACGCCGTCCTCGGCGGGATGATTCTGATCGGCGAAGGGGTCAGGCAGGCCGGCGTAGCCGACCACCGGCCGCAACGACTTGAGCCGGGCATAGTTCAGGCCCAAAGCCTGGCGGCCGTTACGGCTCATCGCGCTGACCGGGTAAGGCAGAATCCGCTTATCTCCGCTGTGGATGTCCTGGACGACGCCGACGAAGCGGTCTTCCTCGCGTGCGTTGTAGGTGATGAGCCGGTCGGGCGCAGTTGGCAGCCAGTGCAGCATCGATCCTTGCTGCAGGTTCCATGCCTGCGTTTCCGCCACGCCTTCGAATTTGCCGGTCTCCACATCCACCAGACCGACCACGGCGCTATCCCCGGCGGCTGGCGGGCGGTCGTGGAAGTCCGATTGCAGGCAGAGGTGGTACTGGCCGGTGGAATTCCAGGGACAGATGCCGTAGTAGCCGAAGAAATGGTGCTTCGGCCCCTGGGTGATGGGTTTGGCAACAGAGTTTTCTTGTGACATGGTCATTGTCTCACCTGGTTTGCCTTTTGCGGGCGTATCCTAAGCAACAATCCGCCGTTTGCCTCTTCTGTCCCGATTTCAATTCACCTCGCGACTGGCGCTGCTGTGCGCGGAGATAACAGGAAGGCGCCAATTCAGGCGCTGTCTCCCGGGGTAGACGCATTGCCGCGGGCACCGCCGTCTCCGGCAGACCCGCGGCCTACAGTAGCGTAGTTTCTCCGGTAAACTGTCTAGCGTGCTCGTGAACTTCTCCCTTCAAGATCGATGCACGTGAAACGGTTGCCGGCAGGGTGCTCCGGATGCGTGTCCGGCGCGCAAGGAGACTTTCTCAAATGCGCCGCGCAGGCACGTTCGGACATGGGTTGACAGTGCTGCGGCGGCCCCCATCGGCAACAACGAATGGGGATTTGCAGGAACGCCCCTTTGTCGCCCGGCCGGTTTATGTGTCCTCCCCTGCGCGAATGAAGTACTGTTCCATGGCAGTATTCGAAGGCGAGCGCGGCTGATCGTCGTACATGCCGTCCTCGGGCACGTTGCGGAAGTAGTTCTTGACGATGACGGGCTGCGGCGGCGAAGTGGCGATGCCGATTTGCCACAGGTTCTCCTTGTTCAGTTCCAGAATCTGGCGGAACAGTGCGCGCTGTTTCTCCTCATCTACCGTTATCTTGATCTCCTCCCAGAGCTCCAAGACCCGCAGTATGTCACCGGTTGGCTCGACGCCCTCCTTGCCGTTGCTTTCCCACCAGTAGGCGTACTGCCGCAAGGCGTTATTGGGCACCAAGGGCACGAATGAACGCGGTTCGATAAAGGGGTTAAACTCGCCACTACCTGTCCACACGCCGAGATCAATTTCATTGGCGCTGAGGCGCTGCCCTAACAGACTGCGGTCAATTTCGGTACTGATCAGTTCGATGCCGAGCTCACTCCAGTGAGCCGTCAAGAGTTCGGCGATGTCGCCCCAGGCGCCAAAGACTGCTGCGTACTCGAATACGATGCTGAGCCGCTCGCCGTCAGGGCGCAGCCGGTAACCTTCGTCATCCCTATCGGTCAGACCCATTTCATCCAGGTAGGCATTGGCGCGATCCGGATCGTGTTCAATCAGGTTCTTGGCCTGTGGCTCCCAATAGAGCGGCGACGTCTTGGTCGGGGAGACCTGATTGGGCTCTGCCTGGCCCAGATAGACCGCTTCGATTATGTCTGCACGATTGATTCCCAGCGACAGGGCGTAGCGGAAACGCTTGTCCTGAGCGATCTCGCGCAGCACCGGATCCTGATTTGTATGGTTGAGGTGCAGGACCGTGTCGGTGACCTGACCTCTCTGCCAAAGCATTACCCGGTAGTTGCCCCTTTCCATGTTCTCCATGAATAGAGGCACGTTGTCAAAGGTAATATGCCTTAACTGCATATCGACTTCGCCCTGAATGGCCCGCAGATTGAGTTGGTCCTTGCCGTCCACCAGGCTCCAATGGATGCTGTCGATGTAGGGCAGCTGATTGCCTTCCGGATCGACCTTCCAATAAAATGGATTGCGATCGGCGATCAGCGGATCACTGTGTGACGGCGTGCTCAGATTCCAGGGGAGATAGCTGGGATTGTCCGGATTACGCCTGGGATCCGGCTTCGTGCCGAACACCTGATACCAGTGCTCCACGCCCGCATCCTTGATCATCGCGTCCATCTCGTCCTTTTCGACATAGTTGACGTGAAATTGCTTCAGGTAGTGAGCGCAGTATCTCGCGAAGCGGTCTCCCTGCAGGGAGCCAAGAACATTGATAAACAGGGCATAAGGGGCGGCAAACTTGAATTGGAGGGTGTAGTCGTCCAGTTTTTCAATCACCACGGGCTCACCGGAGAGCTTGAGCCAGGACGGGAAGTTCGGAGTCAAGTCCTCATTGAGCAGCACATCTTCATAGTAGAAGAGGAGGTCATTGGCTGTGTACGGCTCGCCGTCGGACCATCTCATCCCCTCGCGCAGGTGGAAGGTGTAGGTCGTGCCGTCGGACGACACTTCCCAACTCTCAAAGACGTTGGGGTTGATCTGTGAACCGTCTTTGTTGTAGCGCACGAGATGTTCACCGCCGACCTTGCCCCCCAACTGATTGTCGCCGGCGGAGGTCGCCAGCCGGTTCCAGATTCCACCGTAATCCCCGATCTCCTCTTCGGGTGTGATGACCAGCGGATTGAGAGGCAGCCGCTCATCCACAGGCGGCAACTCGCCGTTCGCCACCATCTCCGCTAACATTGGCGCCTCATTATACTGGGAAGCTGACGCCTGGGGCACGGCCGCTTCTTCAGCCGCCGGCGCCTCGTCCGCCGCGGCCGGGCCGCCGTCTGCGCCGCAGGCCACGACCACTACGCCAGCAGCGGTCAGCGCCGATACGCGCATGAACTCACGTCGCGAAATCCTCATGGGAACTCTCTGTCGCATGACTTGCCTCCTTGTTCAGTGTCATGGCATCCAGCCATGACTCTTCAGTGTAAGTTTCCGGGTCGCGGGCAAGAGGCCCACTTGCCGGGGCTAAGAGTGCGGACAGGTGGAAGGCGGCTTATCCGGTTGCCGCCTCCTTGCTTTTGAGGCCTTAAGCTAGATGGCGTTCGAAATTAGAATTATGCAATACAGGTGGCCCTCATCTTTCCACCAACTCTGAAACATCGATCACATAGACCTGCCGGCTGCCTTCGTGGATGGAGTCAAAGCTGACCAGGCGTTCGTCGCGGCTCCAGCGGGGGTGCAGATCGCAGCGAATCTCGTCGCGGAAGAAGGGGGGAGAGAGGAAGCGACCAAGGACGACCATGCGCTCTTCGGCCATGTTCCACAGGAAGAGGGTGCGGTGGTCGGTCTCATCCGGGTAATCATCATTCAGCAGCCAGGCGCCGTCGCGGGTGAAGCTGCAGTGGCCGTCGCGGTCGAGGACGTCGGGGCGCACGGACTCGTATTCGCCGGTGGCGTCGTTGACGAGGAAGAAGTGTTTGCCCGCTTTGGTCGTGATCCAGCCGAAGATGACGTCTTTGGTGCGCCAGTCACAGTGTGAGGCGCCAAGGTCGGTCAGGATGCGAATGTCGCCGCCTTCCAGGGTCATGGTCAAGCATACGGTCTGCCGGGCGCCGTCGTCATCCCAGTAGACTACGACGAAGGCGACGCGGGAGTCGTCGCGGTTGATGAAGGGGTGGTTGAACCAGAGCTTATGTTTCTGAATCTCCGGATAGGCGCTGAGGTAGTCGCGGGCGTCTTCATAGGAGAAGAGCAGTTTGCCATCACCTGTCTCGGTATCCATGACGTAGAGGCCGTCGTCGGCAGGATGTTTCAGGTCTGCGTTGGGGTCGGTGAGGCCGGGGTAGCCCACCACAGGCCGCATATCCCAGAGGCGGGCGTAGTTCAGTCCAAGCGCGGTGCGTCCGTCGCGGGTGATGGCGGCAATCGGGTAGGGCAGGAGGCGCTTGTGCCCGCTGTGGATGTCGTGGATGACACTGATGAAGCGATCATCGTCGCGGGCGTTGTAGGTGATGAGGCGGTCGGGCGCGGTGGCGAGCCAGTGCATCATTGAGCCCTGCTGCAGGTTCCAAGCCTGTGTTTCGGCCACGCCTTCGAAGTTGCCGGTCTCCATATCGATGAGGCCGATCACGGCGGAATCGCCGTCGGCGGGCGGGCGATCGTGGAAATCCGACTGCAGGCAGAGGTGGTATTTGCCGGTTGAGTCCCAGGGATAGATGCCGTAGTAGCCGAAGAAATGGTGCTTAGGTCCCTGCGTGATCGGTCTGGCGACAATGTTTTCTTGTGACATGCTCAATAGCTCTCCTGGTCTATGTTCAGATGGCGCCTTGCCGTCACGACTCTTGCTTGTGCCTTTACGGTCCGATTTCCGAAACGGCGCCGTCGGCGCTGCGGGGCGAATGATAAGAGTTCAACTCCGGGGTCACTTACAGTCCCCCCGGCAAACGCGTCGCCGCGGGCGGCCGTTTCCGGCGGGCCCGCGGCGTACATCAGAGAATATTCTCCGCGATACTGTCCAGCCTGGTTGTGTACTTCACCCTGGCAGATCGAAATAGATGTGTCGGTTGCCGGCACAGTGTTCCGGATGCGTGCCCCGGATGCTTTTCCGGCACGCCTTCAGACTTCCTCTCACAAGCCGCAAAAGCGCGTTTCGGCATGGATTGAAAGTGCAGCAGTCACCCCAATGGGCAACTGCTGCCGTGACTTGCGGGCATGCCGACCTTCCGGCCGGTCAGCCTAGGTGTCCTCTCCTGCACGGATGAAGTACTGCTCCATGCCGGTGTTTGACGGCGAACGCGGCTGGTCGTCGAACATGCCGTCTTCGGGCACGTTGCGGAAGTAGTTCTTGACGATGACCGGCTGCGGGGGAGCGGTGGTGACGCCGATCTGCCACAGGTTCTCCATGTTGAGCTCAAGAATCTCGCGGAACAGTGCGTGCTGCGTCTCCACATCCACGGTGGTCTTGATCTCTTCCCAGATCTCGATAGCCTTGAGAATGTCACCGGTGGGCTCAAAACCCTCTTTGCCGCCGCTATTGTAATAGAAGGCGTACTGCCGTAGAGCATAGTTGTTGACAATCGGCACGAAGGAGCGCGGTTCGATGAAGGGGTTCCACTCGCCGCTGCTATGCCATACGCCGAGGTCCAACTCGTTGGCGCTGAGGCGCTGCCCGAAGAGACTACGGTCGATTTCGGTGCTTATCAGCTCCAGCCCGATTTCCTTCCACTGGGCGGTCAAAAGCTCGGCGATATCGCCCCAGGCGGCGAAGATTGCCACATACTCAAACACCAGGCTGAGCCGCTCTCCGTCAGGGCGTAGTCGGTAGCCCTCATCGTCGCGCTCGGTGAGGCCCATTTCATCGAGGTAGGCATTGGCCTGATCGGGATCGTGCTCGGTCATGCTTAAGGCCTGAGGTTCCCAGTAGACGGGCGAGTTCTTGGTCGGGGATACCTGGGTGGGTTCGGTCTGACCCAGATAGACGGCTTCGTTTATGTCGGCGCGATTCATGCCGAGGGAGAGGGCGTAGCGGAAGCGCTTGTCCTGGACGATTTCCCGCAGCACGGGATCTTTGTTGGTGTGATTGAGATGCAGGACGGTATCGGTAACCTGCCCTCTGTTCCACAGCATGACGCGGTAGTTGCCCCTCTCCATGTTTTCCATGAACAGAGGCACGTTGTCGAAGGTGATATGGCGCAGCTGCATGTCGACTTCGCCCTGGATGGCGCGGAGGTTGAGCTGGTCCTTGCCGTCCACCAGACTCCAGTGGATGGCGTCGATATATGGCAACTGGTTGCCCTCCGGATCGACTTTCCAATAAAAGGCATTGCGATCGGCGATCAGTGGGTCACTGTGTGAAGGCGTGCTGAGGTTCCAGGGAAGATAGCTGGGCGTGTCGGGATTGCGCCGGGTATCCGGTTTCGTGCCGAACAGCTGGTACCAGTGCTCGACGCCGGCATCCGCCATCATCGCTTCCAGCTCGTCCTTGTCGGCATAGTCGACGTGGAACTGTTTGAGGTAGTGGGCGCAGTATCTAGCGAATCTGTCCCCCCACAAAGAGCCAAGCACATTGATAAACAGTGCATAAGGAGCCGCGAACTTGAATTCGACTTTGTAATCGTCCAGTTTTGAGATCACCACCGGTTCGCCGGCGACAATGAGCCAGTTGGGGAAGGATGGGGTCAGATCCTCATTGAGGAGGACATCCTCATAATAGAAGAGGAGGTCATTGGCCGTGTAGGGTTCGCCGTCAGACCATTTCATACCCGGGCGGAGGTTGAAGGTGAAGGTCGAGCCGTCGTCCGACACTTCCCAACTTTCAAAGACGTTGGGGTTGATCTGTGTGCCGTCTTTGTTGTAGCGCACAAGATGCTCACCGCCGACCTTGCCGCCCAACTGGTTGTCGCTGGCGGAGGTTGCGAGACGGTTCCAGATGCCACCGTAGTCCCCGATTTCCTCTTCGGGTGTGATGACCAGGGGCTCCATCGGCAGGCGCTCATCGACCGGCGGCAACTCACCGTTGGCGACCATTTCCGCCAACATGGGCGCTTCGTTGTACTTCGAAGAGGCGGCCGGTTCGGCTGCGGTCTCCTCTGCCGGCGACTCGTCAGCGGCCGCCGCTTCTTCCGCAGGTGGTCCGCCGTCGGCGCCGCAGGCCACGACCACTACGCCGGCAGCAGTAAACGCCGACACGCGCATGAACTCGCGGCGGGAAATCCTCTTGTGTGCTCTCCTCTGCATGGTTTTGCCTCCTTGAGCAGTGTGAAGGACTCGATATTCTACTTGTTGGGGAGTAGGCCAAGTCCGCGAGCCGAATGGCGGCGTCCCTGGACCAATTTGTACGGTGGGGTGGAAGGCGGCTGATCTGACTGCCGCCATCTCCCTAGCGCGGAAAGACGGCGGCAGCCAGACTGCCTTCCACCAAGCTGTGCAGCCTATTACTCAGGCGTTTGTCACAACTGGATGGATCCCAATCCCTCAAGGGTGATCGTATCACAAACCTACAGGCAGTACAAGCGCCAAAAAAGCACCTATATTTGGTGTGTCTATCTATCCCAACTGCGGTCGGAAGGATCGGAGCAGTGCACGACGAGGGCCGGCCCCAACTGGTCGATTTGCAGCTTAATGGTGTCGCCGTCCTGGACAGGTTCGAGGCCGAAGTGATGGGTTCCGGTGGCAACGACGTCGCCGGGCTGGAGGGGGAGGACGTTGGTTACCTCCGCGAGCAGCTCGGGAATGTGGCGGTCCATGTCTGCGGTGGTGATGTCGTGCTTTTTCTCGTCATTGACCCAGAGGCGCACGTTGAGGTCGTTGGCGTTGGGGATTTCGTCGCGGGTGACCAGCACAGGACCCAAGGGCGCGAAGGTGTGCCAAGATTTGCCGAGGAAGAAGCCGCCCGGCAGGCCCCTGGCGGAGACGTCGATGAACTGTGTGTACCCGAAGACGTGATCCATTGCGTCCTCGGCGGCGAGATAGCTGGCGGGTTTGCCGATGACGATGGCCAGCTCCGGTTCGAAGTGGAAAACGCTGGCTTCGGCGCTGGGGAGGACGACTGTGCCGCCGTGGCCGAGGGCGGCGTTGGGCGATTTGAGGAAGGCGTTGAAGAGGCCGCGTTCGGGCTTGGCGGGCTCGAGATAGTTGCCGGCGAGACAGACGAGCTGGCCGGGCCGCGGGAGAGGGGGGCGGCAGGTGACGTCGTCCAGGGCAACACCGGACGCGGAGGCGGCGGCCTCCTGGAGGCGCGGTTTGACGTTGTCCCAGTCGCAGATCAACATCTGCATCATTTCCTGAGGAGAGTGATGGCCACCGTCGGCGACGGCGGCGGAGACGTCCAGGACCTGGTCGCCGTTCCATACTCCCAGCTTGTAGTCATCGAATAGGAGAAGTCGCATCGTGTTTTCCCTTTGTGATTTTTGATGGCGAATGTATTGGGTATCAGTACGAGGTCTTGCTCAGTGCCGCAACGTCAGGACAGTTCAGGCGGGTAGGGGGAGCGTCAGAAGCACCTGTGGCGATTGCGGATGGCGTGTCACGAAAATCAGGGCGTATTGTACCAGAAAGGGCTTGCGAGCAGAATTGACGCCAAGTTCGGGAAGCATTTCAAGTGTTGGGTATTAATTCAAGTTGCTCACGTGACATCTTCGCTCTATGGCGGAGGCGCATAGGCCAAAGAAGGACTTTTGCCAAGTCTCGGTCGTGCGCCTTGGTGCTTGGAGCCGCGAAGGGGCGGGTCCAAGCAGTGTCATCTATTTCGACAGTGCGCCACTCGAGGGAAGACGGCGCACAATATGCACTGCAAGGACCCGCCCTCTGCCGTCTAACGAGATAAGGATCTTACGCAGGACGGCGATGAATTTGGGATGCCAGGTGTGAGGATCACCTATGCGAAGACTGAACTTCTGCGGATCTGCCGGCCTCCCAAATTCATCGGTAGTGATTGTATCAGATCATATGTTCTATTGGCAAATGGAAAAATGGGAAGGGGGCGGTTGGTTTTTAGGGGTGGAGTCGTTCAGGCTGGGGGGTTATGTAGGAGGTGGCTGGAATTGTTTGGCGGTTATTGGAGAGACGCAGGGCAGGCGCCAAGCCTAGATTTGGCTAGAGCTCTGTTGAATTGGGGGAACAGGGCAGACACTAGGCCTGCCCCTACTGGACGCTTTGGGGGGGGTGCAGCCAACGTGCAGGCGGCGTGCGAGGGCAGGCACAAGGCCTGCCCCTACTGGATAGGGTGGGGGGGTTTGAACACCGGTCGCTGCCGAAACCGGTCCGGTTGTCCAGGACGGTCGGGCATGCGATGGGGGGCGTTGCGGGGGGAGTCCCCCCGCACAAGGGAGGGCCGAAGGCCCGACCGCACAGAACTGCAGTGGTCAGTGGTCAGTTACTGCGGCAGTTGATTAGGGATGGTTGTGAAGAGGCGAGAGAAGCTTCTTGGGTCGCTTCATTCAGCATCGCGAATCAGTTGTGGCTGTAACGTTGCCGGTTTTCTGGCGCGCGAAATCGGGCTATACGAATCGCCGCGTCATTTTTGGGATGCTCTGCGGGCAGTTGGAATGCTGGCATTGATTGTTGAAACGCAGTACAATCTTTCATTGTCCGGGCATTTTTTTTCGGGCCGATTCTGGGGTGGCGGGAGAGCGGTTCTTTTTCCTGCGGAAACGGCTTGGGATGGCGGCTCGGCAGGATCGAAAATCGGCTGGGTGGCTTTCGTCCGGTCTTGAAGCGACCTTTCATTTGCGGAGATTTTTTATGCAGATTACCGATCTCAAGTGCGCCATTCTTGGCGGCAGTCCGGTTGTGCGGATTACGACTGATGCCGGCATTGAGGGATACGGCCAGGCCGAACATTTCAAGCCGTATCTGAAGCCCCACGTGCTCTTTTACCGGGACTACATATTGGGGCAGGATCCGACGGACGTGGAACGGGTGATGCTGCGCATTCGCCGTCTGGGCAGCTTCAAGCCGTGGGGCAGCGCGGTGAGCGCGATCGAGATGGCGCTGTGGGATATCGCGGGCAAGGCCGCGAATCTGCCGGTGTACAAGCTGCTTGGCGGGAAGGTGCGCGACAAGGTGCTCGTCTATAACGGCGCGCTGCGCTTCCCTTTGGCCGGGCAGGAGCCGGAGCACTATGCGGAAAACATGGCCCGGATGGCGGAGGCCCGGGAAGGCTTCGCCATCATCAAGCAGGGAATCGGCTACCACAGCAGCATGCCGGACGAATTGGACGATTTTTCGTACGGAGAACGCTTGGGTGTAGACCACCAGACTGAGCGCGGGCTGCTGACGGAACGGGGATTTAATCATGTCGTGGCGTGCATCGAAGCGATGAAGGAGGTGCTTGGCGACAGGGTCGGCCTGGCGTTGGACTGTGGCCCCGGTTGGACCGTACCGGACACGATCCGACTGGCCAAGGCGGTTGAGGGGATGCACATAATGTGGTTGGAGGATACGATTACGGGCGACTACACGCCGTATGTTCTGGCCGAGCTGTACCGTGAATTGACGCGCAGCACTTCCACTCCGATCCATACGGGCGAGCAGATTTATCTGCGGCAGCATTTTAAGCCGCTATTTGAGATGCAGGCAGTCAATATTATCGGACCTGACCCGGCTGACATCGGGGGTATCGCCGAGCTTAAATGGGTGGCGGAGTACGCAGATCTGCACGGGATTCTGATGGCGCCGCACGGGACCGGGGACGGGCTGATCGGCCTGGCTGCGCTGGTACAGGTGGCCGCGACGCTGCCTCGGAATTACATCGCCTTTGAGTACCCGGTTGCGCGGCCGGATTGGTGGTATGATATTGTTGAAGGTCTGCCCGACCCGATCGTCGAGAACAGCTACATCACGGTCTGGGACCGGCCCGGCCTGGGTGTCACATTTAACAAGACCGCTGCCAGTAAGCATCTGGCGTCGGAAGACAAGGATTTCTTCAACTGAACCAAGGAGCGCTGAACAATGTCCAGTCCTGACATCTATGAGACCCTGGGAATCCGGCCAATTATCAACGCCGGCGGCCACATGACGATTCTGGGCGGCTCGGTGCTGTCGCCTGAGGTGCGAGAAGCGATGGAGTCGGCCAACACAGCTTACACGTTGATGGATGACGTGTTTGACGGCGCGGGCACGGCCATAGCCGACATGCTGGGAACGGGAGGCGGGCTGGTGACGTCGGGGTGCTATGCGGCGCTGGTGCAGGGCGCAGCCGGCATCCTTGCGGGAAACGACCCTGAAAAGATCCGGCAGTTGCCGGACACGACGGGCATGAAGGACGAGTTCCTAATCCAGAAACCGACGCGCTACCGGTATGATCGCAGCGTCACGGTGCCGGGCGGAAAACTGGTCGAAGTGGGCGATGAGGACAGCTGCACGCCTCAGCAGCTGCGGGATGCGATCGGTCCGAATACGGCTGGAATTCTTTATTTCGCGGCGGGGGAGCGCTTCCCCAATACGGTCTCACTGCCCGAGGCGATAGAGATCGCGCATTCGGCGGGCATTCCCATGCTGGTTGATGCGGCGGCGGAGATTTACCCGCTGGAGCGGATGCGCCGCGTGGCTACAAGCGGGGCCGATTTGGTCTGCTTCGGCGGCAAGTATCTTGGTTCCGGCAATTCGACCGGTATCCTGTGCGGGAATGGCGAGTACGTCAGCAAGGCACGGCTGAGCGGTTTTACCGGATTCGAGACTGGCAACAACAGCATCGGCCGCGGCTACAAGGTCGACAGGCAGGAGGTGATTGGGACAACGATCGCTCTGCGTCACTGGCTGGACACCGACCACGAGCAGAGGCTGCAGGTCCAGTCGGACCGCATCGCCCAGATTTCTGCCGGGCTGGCCGGCGTCCCAGGTGTGAGCGCAGAAAACATGTGGCAGACGGACGGTGAGGGCCCGTGGATGCGGCTCGAAGTCAGCTGGGACGAGGAGGAGAAGGGTCGAACGGCTGAAGAGGTTTCGCAGGCGCTCCAAAACGGCTCGCCGTCGATTTTCTGCCGGTCAGACACCGGTAGCCTGCATATAGCGGTCCATACCTTGCAGGAGGGAGAGACCGAAATCGTAATGCGTCGTCTTCAGGAAGTGTTGTCCTGAAGCCTTTGATAACCAGGAAATCATCCATGTCCAATTCCGGCCCCGGCCGTCACTTTCTGCAGATACCAGGCCCGACCAATTTGCCCGAGCGCGTCAAGCGCGCGCTATCCCGCCCTACGATAGACCATCGGGGTCCTGACTGGGCCCGGCTTACGTTTCGAATACTGGATCAGCTGAAAGAGGTCTTCCAGACGAGTGGGCCGGTAATCGTCTACCCTTCCTCCGGCAGCGGCGCATGGGAGGCGGCGATGGTAAACACGCTTTCCGCAGGCGACCTGGTGCTGTTCGGCTCGAACGGCCAGTTTTCCTCCAACTGGCAGAGAGTGGCCGCGGGCGTGGGCCTGACTGTTGAGGAGCTGCAAGGGGACTGGCGCTGCCCGATCGACCTGGCGGCGCTCGAGAATCGACTGGCCGAGGATCGCGGGCGGGAGATACGGGCGCTGGCGCTTGTCCACAATGAGACATCGACCGGCGTGGTGAATGATATAGCCGGCGCGCGCGCCGCGCTGGACCGCACCGGTCACGACGCCCTGCTGATGGTGGACGTGGTCTCCTCTCTGGGGGCGATGGAGTACAGACACGAAGAGTGGGGCGTGGATGTGACAATCGCCGGTTCGCAGAAGGGGCTGATGACGCCGCCGGGGCTTGGATTTAACGCGCCCAGCCCCAAGGCGCTGGCGGCCTCCGGTGCGGCCGGGCTGCCCCGCTCCTATTGGAACTGGGAACCGGTTATGGCGTTTAACCGGGACGGCTTCTATCCTTATACGCCGGCGACGAATCTAATGTTCGGCCTGGAGGTGGCGCTGTCGTTGCTGTTAGAGGAAGGGCTACCGCAGGTTTTCGCTCGCCACGCCCGCTTGGCTGAAGCGACGCGGCGAGCTGTGCGCGGATGGGGGTTGGTTGTTTTCTGCCGCGACCCCAAAGCCTATTCGGCGGCCCTCACTGCGGTGGCGATGCCGGCCGGTTACCACGCCGACGTGTTGCGCCAGGTTATATTGGAACGGTTCGATATGTCACTAGGCACTGGACTCGGCCAGGCGAAAGGCAAAATTTTTCGCATCGGCCATCTGGGTGATATGAACGACCTGATGCTGGCCGGGACGCTGTGCGGCGTGGAGATGGGACTGGCGGCCTGCGACGTTCCTCATATCAGCGGAGGCGTCAGCGAGGCGCTGGCCTTCCTGGCGAAGGACCCGTAACCAAACATCCCTCTTACGATGCCCCGACAAGATAGTCACGCTGCGAGCCAAGTTGAGGTCCAGAGACTTGCTCGCGGCTTGCGCGCAGCAGTTTCAGGCGAAGTCCACTTTGACGGCGCCAGCCGTGCGATGCACGCGACGGACGCGAGCGTCTACCAGATTGTCCCCTTGGGCGTGGTTACTCCCCGAAGCCGAGACGATGTCGTGGAGGTGGTACGGCTCTGCCGGCAGCACGGTGTCTCGATCACCGCGCGCGGGGGAGGGACCTCGCAGGCCGGGCAGGCGATTGGGGCGGGTCTGTCGCTGGATTTCTCCCGCTACATGAACCGAGTGCTTGACCTGGACACGAAGGCGGCGACGGTTACGGTCGAGCCGGGGATGGTCCTCGATGAACTGAATGCGCTGCTCAAGCCGCACGGATTGCACCTTCCCCTAGACCTGTCTACGTCAAATCGGGCCACTATCGGCGGGATGATCGCCAACAACTCGGCGGGCACCCGCTCGATCATTTACGGCAAGACGATCGACTACGTAGAGTCGGTCGACGTCGTCTTCGCCGACGGCAGCAGGGCAAGTCTCGGGCCGCTGTCGGAGGAGGAACTCGGTTCCAAGCTGGCGCAACAGGACTTGGAGGGGGAAGCCTATCGTACGGTAAGGCGGCTGGGCAGCGAACTGGACGCGGAGATTCGGCAGAGGTATCCGCGTATTTTGCGGCGGGTTGGCGGGTACAACCTGGACGAGTTTATTCCCGAAGAGGTGGGTGGAGAGAGCCGGGGGCCTTTTAACCTGGCCCGTATGCTGGTCGGTTCGGAAGGGACGCTGGCCCTGACGGTGGCGGCGACGATGCGGCTTGTGCCGTTGCCTCCGCGCCGGGCCCTGTGCAGCGTACAATTTGATGACCTGCTGGAGGCGATGCGCGCTACACCAGTGATCCTGGAGCACGGGCCATCGGCGGTTGAGCTGATTGACAGATTCATGCTGGACAAGACACGGGGCAGGATCGAATACGCGCCCTTGCGCGGGTTCATCCAGGGCAATCCGGGCGCAGTGTTGCTGGTTGAGTTTTTCGGCGAGTCGGGCGAGGAACTTGAGGAGAAGATCGAAAGCCTGGAGGCAGACCTGGAGGCGCATGGGCTGGGAAACCATGTCCATCGGGCGGTCGGGGCGGAGGAGCAGGCCCGCATTTGGGAACTGCGCCGCGCCGCGCTGGGGCTGACGATGTCTCAGACCGGGGATGCCAAGGCGATTTCGTTCGTCGAAGATACGGCGGTGCCGCCTGAACGTCTGCACGACTATATCGAGAACTTTCAGAGCATTCTGGAGAAGTACGACACGCAGGCCGGCTTTTATGCACATGCGTCGGTCGGGTTGTTGCACATTCGTCCGGTCGTCAACCTGAAGAGCGCACAGGGCGTCCAGCGATTCGAGGCGATTGCCGAGGAAGTAGCTGACCTGGTGCTGGAATACGGGGGCGCGCTTTCGGGCGAGCACGGCGACGGGCTGGTGCGGGCACCCTTCCAGGAGAAGATGTTCGGGCCGGTGCTTTACGATGCTTTTTGCCAGGTGAAAGCCGCCTTTGACCCGACCAACTTGCTCAATCCCGGCAAGATTGTGCACGCGCCGGCGCTGACGTCCAACCTTCGTTATGAATCGGTGGTCGACCAGGTCGACAGTTCGCCGCAACAACACGAAGTAGCGGGTGGACCCGGCGCGGACAGTGGAGGCTCCGGGCATGACGTCGAGGGGGAATATCCCACCAGGTTCGACTTCTCCGATTTTGGCGGGCTGTTGCGGGCTACGGAACAGTGCACGGGCGTGGGCGCCTGCCGCAAGACGCTGACGGGCACCATGTGCCCTTCCTATATGGCTACGCGAAACGAGATTGACAGCACGCGCGGACGCGCCAACGCCCTGCGTCTGGCCCTTTCGGGCGGGCTGGAGGCGACCGGGTTCGGGGACGAGGAGCTGCTGCCTGTACTGGACCTGTGCCTGGAGTGCAAGGCGTGCAAACGGGAGTGTCCCACCGGCGTGGACATGGCGCGCCTGAAGAGTGAGTTTCTTCACCAGTATCACTCGCGCCACCGGGCGCCGTTCAAGGATCGCGTGCTGTCGAGGGCTGACCGCATTGCGCGCTGGGGGAGCCGGGTGGCGCCGCTTTCGAACTGGCTGGCCGGATCCGGCCCGGTGCGGCGGTTGAATGAGGCGCTGTTCGGATTGGACAGGCGGCGCCCTTTGCCGGCGTTCAGCGGACGACCGTTCTCACGGAACTGGCGCGGCGGCAGGGCTGATGGCGCGTCTGCAGAGGCAGAGGTGGCACTGTTCGCGGACACGTTCAACAATTATTATGAGCCGGAACAGCTGGCAGACGCGGTCACGGTGCTGGAAAGGTGCGGTGCGGCGGTGACGATCGCGCCACAGGTGTGCTGCGGCCGGCCGCTGATCTCGAAGGGCTTTCTGGATGGGGCTGCGCATCAGGCGGCGGCCACCACTGCCGCGCTCCTGCCGTTGGCGGAGGGGGGCATTCCGATACTATTTTGCGAACCGAGCTGCTACTCGGCTGTGCAGGACGACCATCCCAGGTTGTCAAGAGGCGCAGCGCAGGAGGAGGCGCGCAAGGTGGCGGCGGCGTGCCAGCTGGTTGAAGAGTGGGCCGGGCCGCGCATGAAGCCGACGAAGCCGGGCCCTTCCCGAGTATTGGTTCACGGGCACTGTCACCAGAAGGCGCTTGTGGGTATGCAGCCTCTGCAACGGCTTCTTGCGGCCATACCAGATTGCGATGTGACGGTTCTGGACAGCGGCTGTTGCGGTCTGGCAGGGCTGTTCGGGTACGAGAAATACGATGTCTCGAAACTGATCGGGGAACGCCGATTGCTGCCGGCCGCCCGCGACTTGGGGGAGAAGGAGGCACTCGTCAGCCCCGGATTCTCTTGCCGCCAGCAGATCAAGCATTTCACGGGGGTGGAGTCGCAGTCGCCCGTTTCATTGCTTGCGGCTTTGCTCTGACCCGCGACGGGGCGAGCTAGGGGCCAATGGACTGGCGCCGGTGGGGCGGCCGCGATTGACACTTTGAGCGGTCCGACCCGCAGTATCATGGCGGTTGGATAGTAGTGGATCTGTGCGTGTGTAGTATACTATCGGCATTCCGAGCGGCCGCCTTTCATCGTTCTATTCACCGACCCCAACTCACTGCCCAGTACAGAAGGAACTTTTGCAAACTCAGGTCAGTTCTCCCTCTGAAGACTCGTCGCGGCCATCGCCCTGGTGATATGGTTGCGACTGAAAAACACGACTCTTAACACCCACAAGCCCCCTTGGGAACCAGAATGAAATGCATCCCTGTTGCACTATTATTGCTTCTGCTACTTTCGCTGTCCGCTTGCGTCGGGGGCGGAGGACCCGAGACGCCAACGCCCACAAAGACGCCGGAAGCGGCTGGCAATGAGCAGGCTGCAGATACTGCAACCCCGCAGCCGGCCGCCGCTACCGGGAGCACAGGCGCCAGTTCGGAGAACGTGCAGGCAACCGCTACACCGGTACCGGGGGGTGTCGCGCGCTACACCGGACTGCCACTGGCCGATCCCACGTTGCTGCAGGAGACACCAATTCTCGTCTGCTTAAACAATGACGTTGACAGCCGTGCGAGCCACTACGGCCTAAACGAGGCGGACGTGACCTACGAGTACATCGTCGACGGCTTTCACCTGACCCGGCTTACCAGCATGTATCAGAGTATCCCTGCCAAGGAGATCGGGCCGGTTCGCAGCGCACGGTGGCCCAATATCCATACCACCTACATGTTTGACGGCATTCTGGCCTGCTCGGGCGGCAGCGACGGCATCCGCTATCTGCTGAAAAACGAGGTCGGGTTCCCGTATCTGGACGCCGATTCGGAAGATCCGGAGAGCGTCACCTATTTTTACAGTGTAGGCAACAACTATCGCACGCGCTTGCGCACGAGCGTTGGCAGGGTGCGCCGGTGGATGATCGACATGGCGAGGACCTGCGACGTGTCACCACTGCTGCCCTACTGCCTGGAGATTTTCAGTCCGTGGCTGGAAGGGCAGAAGAACAGTCCGCGGCCCGTCGAGAGGGCCAGCTTTTCGTTCAGTGGGACGCCAAAGGAGTTCTGGGCCGGTGAGGCTTCCATCGTCCGAATTCCTTACCCTGAGAATAACGGTGTCGAATGGCGCTACGACCCGTCCAGCGGCAGGTATCTGCGATTTCAGAGCGGCGCGGTTCATATGGACCTGGCCACGGGGCAGCAGATCAGCAGCGAAAATGTGATCGTCGTATTTGCCGAACACGAACTGACCAACATTGTAGAGGACAGCCTGGGCACGCTCAGCGTGAAGATTAATCTCTACGGGTTCGGGGACCTGCGCGTCTTCCGGGACGGCAAGGTCTACGAAGGGACCTGGCGGGCAAACGACCAGAGCCCGCCGCGCTGGCTGGGCCCTGGAGAGCAGCCGATTACGTTGAAACCGGGCCGGACCTGGATTCAGGTCGTGCGCACGAGCGACAGAATCAGTTATCAGTAGTGAAGGGCGTTGTCGCCGGCTTCTGAGGGGGCGTCGCCTGCTGCGGATTGACGCGGCATGACTGCGCGAGATGTAGTCTAGCGCAGGAGTGTAGCGGCGAAGGGTTCCCCGGGTTTACAGGCCACCAGCAGCCGGCCACCAGCCACTGGAGTTCGCGAATGTTGCGGGTCAAGATAGTCTGTACAATTGGGCCGTCCAGTACCGATCCCGAGATACTCGCTCAGTTGATCGACGCGGGCATGAATGTAGCGCGCATCAACATGAGCCACGGGGACCACGACTTCCACGCCCGCAATATCCACACAATTCGTGAGATTGCCCAGGAGCGCAACCGACCGGTAGCGATACTGGTCGATCTGCAGGGGCCGAAACTTCGTGTGGGGGAAATGCAGCCAGGGGGCGTCCCTCTAACCGCGGGTGATGAGTTGATTCTCACCACTGAAGAGATCATTGGCGAACCCGGCCGGGTGCCGATCCAGAATAAGGAGGTTCCCGCCAGCATAGAGCGCGACCGGCGCGAGTCAGCCGAGCGCGGGATGCAAAAGGCACATGAACGAATCCTGCTGGATGACGGTCTGCTTGAGCTGGAGGTTATCGACGCGACCGAGACGACCGTGCGAACGCAGGTGATCGTTGGCGGTATTCTGGAAGACCGTAAGGGAATGAATCTCCCTCAAACGAAGCTGACCGTTCCATCCATGACCGAGAAAGATCGTGTCGACGTAGACTTTGCTCTCGAACATCAGGCCGACTGGATCGCCATCAGCTTTGTGCGCACGGCAGGAGATATCCATGCCTTGCGAAAGGTGGTGCAGAGTCGTGCGCCGCTGGGCCGAGTGACGCCGATTATCTCCAAGATAGAGAAGCCCGAAGCAGTCGAGAATATCGAGGAGATTATCGAGGCGTCGGACGGCCTGATGGTGGCACGCGGGGACCTGGGGATCGAGACGAGCCCGGAAGCGGTGCCGATGATTCAGAAGATGATCATCGCGCGGTGTATTTACACCGATAAGCCGGTGATCACGGCGACGCAGATGCTTGACTCGATGATTCGCAACCCGCGTCCGACGCGTGCGGAGGCCAGTGACGTGGCGAACGCTGTCCTGGACGGCAGCGACGCGATCATGCTGTCGGGTGAGACGGCCGCGGGCAGCTACCCCGTTCAGTCGGTACAGACGATGGCGAATATCGCGAAGGAGGCGGAACGGGTGGGTAGCGTCACCCAGCCGCACTACCGGCCCTCGCAGCAGGCAGTGGATGGCTTTTTTGGCACTGTGGCGCATGATCCGGAACGAGGGCCGGCTCCTGGCTCTGGAGAAGTGCCAACGGTCGCTGAGGCGGTCAGCCAGGCCACGGTTGCTACGGCGCAGAATGTGGACGCTGCGGCCATAATCGCGCCCACGGCCAGGGGGGCAACGGCGAAAAAGCTGGCCCGGTTCCGCCCGTCGGTTCCCATCATCGCGGTGACGCCAAGCCATCTCGTTTACCGGCAGCTGGCGCTCTACTGGGGTGTTTTTCCACTGATGGGCCAGCGGATGAACACAATCGACGAGATGTTGGAGGACGCGGTGCGCATTGCTCTGCGCGCCGGATTTGTGCATCAGGGGGATGTCACGGTTGTGACCGGCGGCGTGGTTGGCGGCGTGCCGGGGGAGACCAACCTGATGACGGTGCGGCGCATCGCCAGGGTGCTGATGCATGGTCAGGGCGTAGGCAACCGGCGAATGAGCGGCCGCGTTGTGCGGTTAAGGCCGGGACAGGACCCGCTTCAAGAAGATTTGCAGAACCGGATGATGACTACGCAGGACATACTGGTGGCCGAGGAGTTGAACCATGTCAGTATGGAGTTGGTCTATCATGCGGGGGGGTTGATCACCGCGGAATCGGCGCCAGACAGTATTGCGGCGCTGGCGGCGGTTGAGCTGGGCATCCCGGCAATCCTGCAGGCGAAGGGAGAGTGGGATGAAATCGAGGACGGGCAGACGATCGTCATCGATGCCCGGACCGGGAACGTCTATGAGTGGGACCTATAGGTAGCAGCAGCAAAAAGGGTCAGACAACCGCCGGCGGTCTGTTGCCGGATTCGGCGATGGCCCGACGCACGTCAACCCGCAAGAGCAGAGCCAGACCCACGATAAAGAAGAGAATAATCGAAACTATGGCCGGTCGCAGGCTACCGGTGATCTGGTTGACCAGGCCAAAAGCCAGCGGCCCAAGCCAGGACGTCCCGCGTTCGCTGACCTCGTAGATTGAGAAGAATTCCGCCTCCTTGCCCTCCGGGATCATGTTTGCAAACAGGCCGCGGCTGACCGCCTGGGTGCCCCCCATCACCAGGGCGATAAATCCTCCCAGTATCCAGAACTCCAGGAAGCGGCTCTCCCCTCGCAGACCCAGATAGGCGTAGATTACGACCACTGTCCAGACGATCAGACCGTAGATCAGGGCCTTTTTGGCTCCGATGCGGACTGCCAACCTGCCGAAGAGGAGAGCGCCGATAAAGGCGACGAACTGGATCATGAGAATGATCATGGTGAGCACGTCCTGTTCGATCTCCAGTCCCCCTTGGACAAGCGGGGCGGCGGCAAAGACGGCAGCGACTGCAAAGACGGTCTGGATGCCGTCGTTATAGAGGAGGTAGGCGATCAGAAAGCGGACCGTGTGTGGATACTTGGCAGCCTCTTGAAAGGTTTCCCGGAGCTGTTTGAGACCGGTTGACAGGTATGTCTCGCCGGGCGGAAGCGCTTTGGCCTTGTCCCGGGAACGCAACAACCTCCAGGTAACGAAAGACCAGCTGAACCACCAGAAGCCGCCGGAAAACAGGTTGATTCGCACTGCAAGACTGGAGTCGATGCCGATGGTGTCGCGCATCAGGAAGAAGGCAAGATTGAGTGTCAGAAGAAGGCCGCCGCCGAGGTAGCCGAGCGCCCAGCCTACCGAAGAGACGCGGTCGCGGTCCTCAGGGTCGGCGATGTCAGGCAGGTAGGCGTTGTAGAAGACGATTGCGGCGCCGAAGCAAAGATTGGCGATGATAAAGAGGAGGCCTCCAAGCCACCATGTCTGGTCGGTCACAAAAAACATGAACATGGCGGCCCAGGAACCGGCGACGGCGAAGTACTGCATCAACCGCTTTCGCAGGCTGGAGTAGTCGGCGATGGCGCCGAGAATTGGCAGGAACAATACCTGCAAGATTACTGAAATCGAGATGCAGTAGGACAAGAATGAATAGGGAGCCATTGGAACGCCAAGAAGGCGGACCAGTCCGTCGGCTCCGGCGGCCTGGTCGGCCAGATTGGAGACGTAGGGGCCGAGGAAGACGGAGCCAACGGTTGTCGAGAAGGCGGAGTTGGCCCAGTCGTAGAAGTACCAGCCGAGCTGCTCGCGGCGGTTGCCTGGCTTGAGCGCCGGCGCGTCGGGTTGATTCGGGTCAGGTGACGGTTCTGTGGGCATCAGATGCTCCTTGATGGCTGACGCGGTCAGAGGGACCTATGTGTAAACGATCCCTAAATGCCCGCAGGACTGGGGTCTGGCACCTGGGGTTCACCGTACAGGGCTTCGCCGTGGAGTTCATCCAGGCGGGCGGGGGTGATGCAGTTGCTGAGGTCAAGGTCGGAGGGAGCCTGGGCTGTCACGCGCAGGTAGTTGTCGGTCAGACCGCTCCAGAGAAGCGTGTCGGGCCGATCGGTCAACTGTTGTCCGCTGCCTTCCCACAGAACGGGGCGTGTCGATCCAACAAATCGCGTCCTTTCAAGAAGACCTGTGCGAGCAACAACCTGGTGCATGCGCTGCGAACGTTCTCGCTTGACCGTCTTGGGCACCTGCCCGTCGAATTGGGCGGCGGCTGTGCCGGCACGGGGGCTGAAGGGGAAGATGTGGGCGTGGGCGAAGCGCATCTCTGCGACGAAGCGCAGACTCTCTTCAAAGTCGGCATCGGTTTCGCCGGGGAAGCCAACAATTATGTCGGTTGTAATGATCAGGTCGGGGATGGCTGCGCGGGCGTCGGCTACGAGCTTGCGGAAGCTGGCCACAGTGCAGCGACGGGCCATACGGCGCAACTGGGCGTCGGCGCCGGCCTGGAGGGGCAGGTGCAGATGTGGACACAGGCGTCCGGGCCAGCGCCGCCACAGGTCAAAGAAGCCTTCGGCCAGCTCCCACGGTTCCAGACTGCTGAGGCGGAGGCGGGGGATGTCGGTTTCGGTGAGGATGGCGGCAGTCAGTTCCTTGAGATCGGTCCTCTGGGGACCCGGAAGGTCCCTGCCGAATGCCCCCAGGTGGACGCCGGTGAGCACGGCTTCGCGGTAGCCGCTATCGACGAGGGCCTGCAGCTCCCGGACCACGTCGGCGGTGGTGCGGCTGCGGCTGTCGCCGCGCAGGGCGGTGACGATGCAGAATGTGCAGCGGTTCTGGCAGCCGTCCTGGACTTTGACGAAGGCGCGCGTGCGGCCCCCGTCCTCGTCGGGAGACGCGGGCGCGAAGGGGGTACCGTGGGGCTGAATCCTGACCAGATCTTCGGGATCGGAAAAGTCGGCGCTCCAGGGCTCAAGGAGGGTGTGCAGCATCTCCTTGGACTGGTTATCGGCTACCAGTTCGACGCCGGGAAGTTCTGCGCTCTCCTGTGGGGCGAGGGTGGCGTAACAGCCGGTCAGGGCGATACGGGCATCGGGGTTGCGCTTGTTCAACTGGCGCGCGGTCTGACGGCTCTTGCGGGCGGCCTGGGCGGTGACGGCGCAGGTGTTGAGCACGATCACGTGGGCGTCCTGGGGACGGCCGACGACATGATGACCGGCGGCGGTGAGACGGCCTGCGAGTGTACTGTTTTCGCTGAAGTTGAGCCGGCAACCCAGCTGGTCGAGAAAAACGCGCATGGTATACGGCTGGTGGCTGGTTGCCAGCGGCTGCCGTTCATTTGTAGCGACTGGCGGATAGTGAGGACAGGATAACACAGAAAGTTTCTTATCAATCAATAGGGAATAAGGTATACTCGAAGCTATGAAACTCTCACTGTCGGTACGGGTGGCGGAAAGCTTCAGCAACAAGAGAGAAAGCACAATTCCACTGGCTGATCTGGCGCGTATTGCGGCGGACGCAGGATACAGTGCGCTGTGTATGCGTGCGTCAGTTGTGGGTGTGCACAGTCCGGCGGGCGCGGCTGCGCGGGTGAAGGCGACGGTGGCCGAGCAGGGGATGGCCATCTCGATGGTGACGGCCGATTTTCCCGTCCCGGAAAACAGCGAGGAGGGTCCGAACAGTCTGCGGAACATCACTCCCTCACTTGATTTGGCCGAAGCGCTGGGCGCGGATTTGATCCGAATCTGCATGAAGAAGGAGGCGGATATCGTTCATGCGCAGAGGGCGGCTGACGAGGCGCGTGAGCGGGACATTCGCCTAGCGCATCAGAGCCACACGCGCAGCCTTTTTGAGACGGTGGACGGTTCTGTGGCGGTGCTTAAGGCGGTTGGCAGGCCCAATTTCGGCATTATCTACGAACCGGCCAATCTGGCACTGTGCGGCCAGGAGTACGGTGAGTCGACGCTACGCGCTTATCAGCCGTGGCTGTTTAACGTCTATGTGCAGAACCACACGCCCGAGCCGGACGGAACGCAACCGATGGAGACGTGGACACGGGGAGAGGTCATGTCAACCCTGCGTCCTCTGGACGCGCCGGGAGGTATCAACTTCGGCGGCATCTTCGACGGTCTGCGGGCGATCGGTTATGACGGCTATGTCACGATGCACCAGGCCTTTGGCGGCGACACAGCGCCGGCGGAGGCGACAAGGCGCACGGCAACGTTTCTGGGGGGGCTGATGAAGTAGACCCGGCCCGCATCTTCCAGCGTGCGGGCCCTGCGCCAGGCCTCCTGTTGTCTGGAGCGAACAGCAGTTCAGACGTTTGTGTCTGAGCCTAAAACCAAAGAGGGGTTTTTCAATGACGAAAAAACGGTGCAATGCGAATTCTTCTGCGCGGAAAGCGGGCAGTACGGAGGTGCAGGCTGGTACACGCCCCCTTGCAGACGAGCCTAACGGTTCGAACCCTTCATCTACCATTGCCGACCCGCCCTCCCCGCCTGAAGGCGGAACCTCCAAGCAGCATACTCCTTTGAACTCCCAATCAACCGAAGTTGAGTCAGTGCCGGCGCAGCCGCACGCTATGCAGCGCGCCAGCGCCTATTCGGTGGCCCTTGAACAGCTGAACCGAGTGGCCGAGGTCATGCAGCTTGACGAAAATATGCTCAACTACCTGGCTGTGCCGCGGCGGGAGCTGATCGTGCACTTTCCGGTGGTGATGGATGATGACTCAGTGCGAATGTTCACCGGTTTTCGGGTGCATCACAACACGGCGTTGGGGCCGACCAAAGGGGGCATCCGCTACCATCCGGAGGTGAGTCTGGACGAATCGCGAGCACTGGCGATGTGGATGACGTGGAAGTGCGCGCTGATGAACCTGCCCTATGGGGGGGCCAAGGGCGGTGTCATCGTCAACCCGAAGGAGCTGTCGGAGAGGGAGCTGAGGGCGATGACCCGGCGCTACACTACGGAGATCAGTATCTTTATTGGGCCGGAGACGGATATTCCCGCGCCGGACGTAGGAACTGACGCCAGAGTGATGGCGTGGATCATGGACACGTATTCCATGAACAGGGGCTATTCGGTTCCCGCGGTTACGACCGGGAAGCCGCTGGCCGTGGGGGGCTCTGCCGGCAGGGAGTACGCCACCGGGCTAGGCATTACGTACGTAACGAGGGCGATGCTGCGTCGCCGCATGGGGATGCATCTGGAAGATGCAACGGTTGCGATTCAGGGGTTCGGCAATGTAGGCAGTTGGGCCGCACGCTCGATGCACGAGCGGGGCGCCAGGGTGGTGGCGGTCAGCGATGTGAACGGCGCGGTGTACGACGAGCGAGGCTTAGACCCGCGCCATCTGAAGCATTACGCAGAGGAGACGGGGACGATCGGAGGCTATCCGCGTGCGGAGTCGATGACGAACGAAGAGCTGCTGGAATTGGATGTAGATGTGCTGATTCCGGCGGCATTGGAGGGCCAGATCACCAAGGAAAACGCGGACAAGATCAAGGCCCGCGTCATCGCCGAGGGGGCAAACGGGCCGACTACGCCGGAGGCCGACCGTATATTGGGGGACAAGGGTGTCCTGATCATCCCTGATATTCTGTGTAATGCGGGTGGTGTTGTGGTCAGCTACTTTGAATGGGTGCAGGACCTGCAGGCGTTTTCATGGGACGAGAGTGAGATTCGGCATCAGATGAAGCGAAAGTTGCTGGACAATCTGGACGACGTGCTGGCAATTTCGCTGCAGACGAACCAGGACCTGAGGACAGCGGCGTACACAATCGCGATTCAGCGAATAGTGGATGCTTTGGAGTACCGGGGGATCTATCCTTGACCTGCGATGCGTCGGGCAGTTGGTCAACCATCCCTGCCCTCCTAGATTGCCTCGACCAGCTCTTCTGCGTCGGCGACAAATTGGGGCAGCAACTCCAGCGTACTTGCAGCAAAATGTTCCCCGTATTCGAGCGCGGTATCGTTGCGAACTGCGCGATATTGGTGCCAGCGTACGCATGACTCGCTGCTGATCAGGCAGTGCTTGGCGGCATAGCGAAACAGATCATTGAAAGTGAGTTGGTCCGCCTGCCGGTTGCTGGCAAAGTACGGGCGCAGCTTTTTCTTGAGCAGTCGGCCGCTCTGATCCAATACGAGTTCGAACATCTTCACGCAAGCCGCACGGTAGATCTCATAGGGGATAGCTCCGGCTTCGTGCTGCTGAAGACCGCCCCAAGCGGTCCTAAGCAACAGTGTGCAGCGCCTGATGCGCTCCGTGTTTATGGTCATGTGTTGATTCCGAGCCCAGAAGAACGTTCTTGAAGAGGCTGAGTCTCATAAGAGAACTGCTTCAGATTACTTTCAGCTAGTAGAACCTACAAATTCAGGGGCTTCATGGGAGATATGGAATCGGGCTACTGGTAGCTACAATGGCAATCCAGATAGCTGCGTAAGATCACAGCCGCGGCAACGGCGTCCTGCCCGGCCGCGTGTGACCCTTCTTCGGCGATCCACTGGTTGGCGGCGAAGCTGCTGAGACGTTCATCGCAGAAGACGAAGGGTACGTCCTCGCCGCGGATGTTGCGCAGGGCGCGTGTGAAGCGGGCTGCCCAGTTGCGGATCTTGTGGGCTTGGGGGCCTTCGCTGCCGTCCATGTTGTAGGGCAGGCCGCAAACGATGAGCACTGCCTCCTCTTCCGCGTAAATTTTGGCGAGGGCGTCGAAGTCGGCGCGGCGGTTGCGGCGGCGCAGAGTGCGGAGCGGGCGCACCGTCAGGCGCAGTGGATCGCAGGTGGCAATGCCGATACGGGCATCGCCCACGTCGAGGGCGATGATCTTGCCGGGCGGCATTGAAGGTTTGGCGTGAGTGGGTTGGGACATCAGCAAACGGGTTCTACTGCCCGCTGCGCGCCGCTTCGCTTAACTCGACCCGGACCTGGATGCGACTGGCGATCTGGGGGAGCGTGGCGAACCAGGCGGGGTCCTGGTAGAATTCCGGCTCTCTGGCCAGCAGCCACTCTTCCTGCAGTCTGCTGGCCGCTTCCTCAGTGTTGAGACCGGTTACGGCGCGGCTGACGGCTCGCACGTCGATTGGGATGACGTAGTTCCCGCTCGCTGTCATTGAGTAACGGAGTGTGCGTCCGGTTACGACGGTGTTTGGCTCGACGGTGAATCTGATCGATTCGGCGACGAGCTGGCCGCGTTCGGGCACTCCGCTGCGCAGCGACACCATGGCGGCCTCTTCAGATTCGCTGCGGTTGATTGCGCTTCCCTGGATCAGGACTCGGAGGGTGAGGTTGAGCTCGTCGGCAGGCTCATCGTTAAACTGGTCGAAGAACTGTGCAGTTATGTAGGTGAGGATTGTGTCCTCGGGCATCCATTCATCCTGGCCCAATTCGGTCGAAAGTCTCTCGTGGGCCACTGCGCGGATGCCGCTGTAGACCTGGTCAAGAAGTCTGTCTCTGTCCTCTTGCGTGACCAGACGCACGCGGGCGTTGGCCCCGCCGGCGGTGGCCTCCGGGTTGGTTACACGAACACGGGCGCGGAGACCCCCGGCGACTGTGGTGATTCTGTTGCTGGGTACATTGCCGACTATGCCGGGTTCAGTTGCTTCGATTTCGACTTCGGCCTGCGTGCCCAGCGGGCCGGCTATTTCCAAATCCTCAAGGATACGGAAATCAACGTCATCTCCGGTGCTAGTGGAGACTATCGTGCCGGCTGGAATCCGCACAGTAGCATTGGTCTGGTTCGTGAAAACGACTTTCCCCGTGGCCAGGTCGACTTCAGACCAGCCGCTGCCGGTCGTGGCCACGGTCCCTGTTGCTTCGACTGTCGTCTCGATCAGGCGCGCCGACAACAGTCCTTGCTCCAAGTCGGATGCTTCGAGCTGCGGGTCGGCGGTCAGGAGTACGGACGTTTCCAAGGTGCGCTGGCCGGGTACAAGTGTGACGGTGGCCGCGGGCAGTACATAGTAGACGAATCCGCCCAGAAATGAAGCCAGGAAGATACCCACAAAGATATAACCGATGAGCTGCAGCCAGAGTGGGGCCGAGGCGTGATAGCGGCGTGTGGCACGGATGCGGCGGCTGCGGACTCGATCAAGGCTGGGACGCGTATGAAGATTGGGGTTGATCGAGCCGTCTCCCTTGCGCCAGTGCGGGGGCTCGGGGAGTGATGCGGCGGGGTGGTTGGGTTGGAATTGGGGCGCGGCGCCGCCTTTGCCCCAGCGCCGCCAGCGAGCGGCCGCTTCGCTGCCGAAAACGGGGATGCCCAGGCGTTTGGCGTTCCGGCGAATGGTGGGATCGCGGGTAACCAACGCCATGTCCTGGCCCAGGAGCTGGGACTGACGTTGCAGAATGCGCAGCCGCGGCAGGCTTTCCAGCTGTGCGCAGCCGCTGGGCAGGACTACGACCACCGCGCCGCGGCCGATGCGAGCCAGCTGCTGGCGCAGGAGTTCGATTCGAATGTCGTGTTCAACGGTCAGGATCTCTGCCACTGGAATGACCCGGCCCTGGAATCAGGATTGGCGCAGCCTGCGCGCCATCTAGCCAAGATTAGCCTCGACCCACCCGGCCACCTGACCAAGAGCCTCAGGCAGTTTGTCGGCGTGACGCCCGCCGGCCTGTGCCATGTTCGGCCGTCCGCCGCCGCCACCGCCAACGATTTTGGCCGCGTCGCGCACCAGGTTGCCGGCGTGGATGCCCTTTGCGATGGCGTCGTCGGTGGCGGCGGCGACCAGCATCGGCTTTTCGTTTATGACGGAGCCGAGCACGACGACGCTGCTGCCCAGCCTGTCGCGGAACCAGTCGGTCATCTGGCGCAGGGCGTCGACGTCATTTGCATCAACCTGCTCGGCAAGGACGGCGAGGCCGTTCAGTCGCACGGCCTGGTCGAGCAGGGTCTCGCTCTGCTGGCGACTGAGCTTTGCTCGCGTCTGTTCCAGTTCGCGTTCAAGCTGGCGGTTCTGTTCCTGGAGGCGTTGAACGGCTTCGACGGTCTGCTCCGGTTGTACTCGCAACCCCGCCGCGACGGTGTCGAGGGCGGCGAGGCGGTCGGTCAGGACCGCCTGCGCGGCGCGTCCGGTCAACGCCTCGATGCGGCGCACGCCTGCCGCGCTGCTGCCCTCACTTGCAATGAGAAACGGGCCGATTTCGCCGGTGGTTCCCACATGGGTGCCGCCGCAGAGCTCCTGGGAGACGGCTTCGCTGCCGTCGCCGATTGAGATTACGCGCACGGTGTCGTCGTATTTCTCCTCGAAGAAGGCCAGGGCGCCATCGGCCACGGCACGGTCGAAGCCGGTCCAGCGATCCTTAACTAGTTGGTTGGCGAGTACGGCCTTGTTGGCCGCCTGCTCGATGGCTCGCAGCTGGTCAGCGCTGACCGGCTGTGGGTGTGAGAAGTCGAAGCGAAGTCTGTCCGGGGCTACCAATGAGCCTCTCTGGCGGACGTGCTCACCCAGCTGGCCGCGCAGTTCGGCGTGCAGGAGGTGGGTGGCGGTGTGGTTGCGCATGATGTCCCAGCGGCGTTGGGTGTCGATGAGGGCGTAGGCGGGATCATCGACCTTTATTGTGCCGCTGGTGACTTCGCCCATATGGACGATGAGGCCGGGAATTGGGCGGCGCATTGAGTTGACGCGTACCGACCAGACCGGCTTTTGCATGTCCTCGGGGAAGTATTCGATTTCACCGGTGTCGCTGACCTGTCCGCCGCTCTCGACATAGAAGGGCGTTTCGGGGAGGATGATTTCGACCTCGTCGCCGGGGTGAGCCTGATCGACCTGCTCTCCATCCTTCACCAGGCCGATCACTATTGTACTGGCATCTTCGGCATCTTCGTAGATCAGCTGCCGTACGCCGTCGGCGCCGAGAAGGTCACGGTTTCGCAAGCCCTCCAACAGGGACACGTAGACAGATACGTCAGCGACCGCTCCCAGCTGGTCGCTGCCGGATTGGGCGCGCTGTTGCTCGAGCGCGGCCTGATAGCCGTCCTCATCAACGTTGAAGCCGTTTTCCTGGGCGATGTCACGAGTAATGTCGAGGGGGAAGCCGTAGGTGTCCCAGAGGCGGAAGGCGTCCTCGCCGGGGATGACGCGGGTCTGGCCGGCGCGCAGACGGTCGATCAGCCCATCCAGGAGAGAAAGGCCGGTGGTCAGGGCACGCTGGAAACGCTCCTCCTCGGCGGTCACGGTCTGCACTATGAAGTCCTCATTGGCCTGGAGCACTTTGTAGTGCGCGCCGAACTCGGCGATGACGACGCGACAGATGTCGGCGAGGAATGGCTCTTCGAAACCGATCAGTTTGCCGAAGCGGGCGGCGCGGCGCAGGATCATGCGGACCACGTAGTCGCGGCCCTCGTTACCTGGCATGACGCCGTCGCTGATCAGGAAGGTGATGGAGCGGCCGTGGTCGGCGATGACACGGTAGCCGACCAGGTGCTGTTCACGCTGGGCATCGGTGTGGCCGAGGAGCTCCTGAATGCGGTCCATGATGGGTGTGAAGCCATCGGTATCGTAGTTGTTGTCCTTGCCTTGGAGGATGGAGGCCAGACGCTCCAAGCCGGCGCCGGTGTCCACGCTGGGCTTGGGCAGGGGAATCAGCTCGCCGCCGGGCTCGCGCTGCTCGTACTGCATGAAGACGAGATTCCAGAATTCCAGGTACTCGTCGTCGACGTTAACGCCGTCGGCGACCTGGTCTTCAAGATCGCCCCAGTAGTAGTGGATCTCGGAGCAGGGCCCGCAGGGGCCGACTTCGCCCATTTCCCACCAGTTGTCCTTTTTGCCGAAACGGAGGATGCGCTCGGGGGGCGCACCGACTTCTTTCCACAGCTCGACGGCCTCGTCGTCATCGGTGTAGACGGAGAACCAGAGCCGGTTGAGCTCGAGGCCCAGCTCGTTCACGAGCAGATCCCAGGCGAATTGGATGGCGTCGCGTTTGAAGTAGTCGCCGAAGGAGAAGTTGCCCAGCATTTCGAAGAAGGTGTGGTGGCGGGGGCTGGGGCCAACGTTTTCGAGATCGTTGTGCTTGCCGCTGACGCGGAGGCACTTCTGGGAAGTGGTCGCGCGAATGTAGTCGCGCTTCTCCAAGCCCAGAAAGGCGTTCTTGAACTGCACCATGCCGGCGTTGACGAAAAGCAGGGTTGGATCATCTGCAGGCACGAGATTGCTGCTGTCGACGATCTGGTGGTTCCGTTCCTGGAAGTACTCGAGGAACCGTTTGCGAATTTCGAAAGTTGAAAGCCTTTTCATCGGACGCCTCGCTTGGTTCGGACAGACTTGAGCGCAGTTCCGTGGACAGGGGTCATTCCCATGCCTCTGGACGCACGGACTGTTGCCGATTTTAGCAAAAACAGGACCGTTTAGCGAAACCGCGGGGGGTTCGTCTTGCAGTTGATACCGTCTTTATCTTGGTGTTGATGCCGGTCCGCGTTAATAATGGCAACAGGTCGGGCCACGGGTGGCTCCTGATGACGTTTGGGACTGTATTCCTTGACGGAAGTCGTACAGTTGTCTAATGCGTGGGACACGGGATCATGTCCGCCATTTCGGTACGCAATCTACGTAAGACCTTTCAGCTGAAGCGCAAGGCGGCGGGGCTGAGGGGTAGTCTGCGAGCGCTGTGGAGGCCGGCCTACGAGTCGATCGAGGCGGTGCGCGGGCTCTCGTTCGAGATGGAGGATGGGGAGCTGCTGGGCTTCATCGGCCCAAACGGCGCGGGCAAGTCGACCACTATCAAGATTCTGACCGGCATATTGCACCCCAGCAGCGGCGAGGCTGCGGTGCTAGGCCGTGTGCCCTGGCAGGAACGGCAGGCGCTCGCCTTTCAGATCGGCTCGGTCTTCGGTCAGCGTCCTCAGCTGTGGTATCACCTGCCGGCGGTGGATACATTCTACCTGTTCGGCAAGATCTACGAACTTGAGGACAGTGCGCTGAAGCGGCGTATCTCCTTTCTGGCAGAAGCCTTTGAGATCGGGGAGCTGTTGGAGACACCGGTGCGGAAGCTGTCGCTCGGCCAACGTATGCGGTGTGAAGTTGCCGCTTCACTGCTGCACAAGCCGCGCGTTCTTCTGTTGGACGAGCCGTCGATTGGGCTGGACGTGGTCGCCAAGCAGCGATTGCGCTCGACAATCCAGCGCATGAACGAGCTGGAGGGCGTGGGTGTGCTGTTGACTAGCCACGATGCCGGCGACATTGAGACGCTGTGCAGGCGGGTTATCATCATCAACCACGGAGAGATCGTCTATCGCGATAAGGTATCGGCGCTCAAACGGCGGTATCTGACGGTTAAGACTATCGACGTGCGCTACAACGAGCAGCTGGCCCCGGATTTCAGCCTGCCGGGCGTGGAGATGGTCAAGGTGGGGCGTTACGGGGCGAAGATGCGCTTTGACACACGCGAAACGCCGGTAGAGCCGGTGATCAGCGGTCTGGCGGCTGCGGGCAGCCTGGCCGACGTAACGGTTTCGGAGCCCACACTCGAGGAAGTGATCAGCGCGATTTACGCTCGTACGGAGGCATAAGGATGCACAGCAGGGAAGCCAATATCCTCTCCGAGGAAGGTTGCGTGCGCGAGCCTTCGGCTGCGGCCGTTGCGGGCAAATACTGGGCGATCTTGCGCACGCAGCTGGTGAACAGCCTTGCTTACCCGATGGACCTGCTGGGGCGCAGCCTGCTGATCGTCCTCTTCATGTGGATATTCATGAACTTGTGGCGGGTTACGTACGGCGCGACGGGGGCGAGTTCGATCGCAGGGCTTACGTTAGCAGACACGATGTGGTACCTGATGATGGCCGAGGCGGTGATGTTGAGTAAGTGGGACTTTTCTGAGACCATTTCGGAGCAGGTGAAGGACGGTAGCGTGGCCTATCTGCTGAACAAGCCGTTTAACTTCATCCTGTATCACTTCTCAGCCGGGCTGGGCGACAGCGTGCTTGCTTTTGGCGGAAATCTGATCATTGGGAGTGGGGTCGTCTGGCTGATGGTGGGACCACCGCCGGGGGTGACCGGCTGGATATTCGCCGGGGCGGCGGTGGCCCTCTCCTGGCTGCTGGACTTCTGTTTTTCGGCGCTGATCGGCCTGAGCGCGTTTGTTGTCGAAGAGGTCAATGCTTTTCGGTGGATCTACCAGAAGTTTCTGCTGTTGCTGGGAGGCGTGCTGATTCCGCTGGATTTCTTCCCGGCCTGGTTGCAGACAATCTCGCTCAACCTGCCGTTCGCGTGGATCATTTACGGGCCGGCGCGGCTGTTTGTCGACCCGAGTCTGGCACGCCTGGGCCAGGTATTCCTGCAACAGGGGATTTGGCTGGCGGTTATCGGCGGCATTGTTTGGGTTGTTTACCGCCGGGCGGTGGCGCGGCTGGTGATTAACGGGGGCTGAGAGATGGGTCGGCAACTTTCTTTTGTGCTGGCGTTGTGGAAAACGAATCTTCTCAGCGCGATGGAGTACCGGGTCTCATTCCTGACGCAGGTGGTGGGGATGATGCTCAACAACGCCATCTACTTCGTTTTCTGGATCATATTCTTTGCCCGCTTCGAAGAGATCAACGGCTGGGACCTGGTGGACATGCTCTTCCTGTTCGGCGTAGTGGCGACCGGTTTTGGGGCGGGCACATATCTTTTCGGCAATGCCATCCGGCTGTCGACGTTGATCGCCAGTGGGCAGATGGACTACTATCTGTCGCTGCCGCGTCCTGTTTTGCTGCACGCGCTGGCCAGCCGCAGCAACGCGTCTTCTGCCGGAGACTTTACCTACGGACTGTTCAGTTTTGGCGCCGCCATCATCTTTTCCGGGTCGTTCAGCGGTATGATGCTGCTGCGGTTTACACTGGGCTGCCTGGCATCGATAGCGGTCCTGATCTCCTTTCTGGTCCTGGTACAGAGCCTCACTTTCTGGATCGGAAATACGAGCCTGCTGACGAGGCATGCGTTCAACGCGATCGTCACTTTCTCTCTCTACCCGATTACTCTCTTCGACGGGACGGCCAAGCTGCTCTTGTTTACGCTGATTCCGGCTGCTTTCATCGGGGCACTGCCAGCGGAATTTGTGCGCAGGTTTGACCTGTTGCAGCTGGCCCAGATTTGTGCTGGCGGCGGGATCTTTCTGTTGCTGGCTGTCTTCGTGTTTTATCGCGGCCTGCGCCGCTACGAGAGCGGCAGCGCGATTCAGGTACGCATGTAGGGTGGGCTCCTTGCATTACTGACCGGTTGCATTGTCGAATTTCGCCTCAAATGGTGGGCCAACATTGGTCTCAATTCCACCATCGCAGTCGAAGTAGGGTGAGATGCCTGACAGATTGCATTGGGGGACGGGGTTCCCATTTGGGGTGGAGATGGTCAGGTGAGGAATGCATGACAGCGGTGGCTGAGACATTTTTTCGTCCAGTTGTTGGGTGGCAACGGGCGGGCACAAGGCCTGCCCCTACTGGAACACTCGGGGGGATTGCATCCGCTTTGGGGCAGGCGCACGAGGGCAGGCACAAGGCCTGCCCCTACCGTGGTCACGGGGGACGGTTTCGCGGCACGACGTGGGTGGGCGACAGGTGGCATAGACTGTACGCCGGCGACGCGGCGCCAACGTGGCATGGTGTAAGGGGGGCGTTGCGGGGGGAATCCCCCCGCACAAGGGAGGGCCGAAGGCCCGACCGCACAACTGCAGTGGTCGGTGGTCAGTGGTCGGTGGGCAGAGGGAACGGCACTTGCTCTGGTCGGGGACGCGAACTGGCTTTGGGTTGGTCGTTAGCAGAAGTGTACGAGAGTTCACCCCCAGTCTGGACTGCGGCCATTTTGGGTATTTGTTTGCTCACGGCCCCCAATTGTGATAGCATGAATCAGGCCATTCTCGACCATATTTACACGGGGAAGCCGTATGTCCGATTGCACAGAATGCGGTACCTGGAATCCAGACGATAAGGATGTCTGCTGGCGCTGCCAGACTGTTTTGCCGCGACCGGTGGAAAAGAAGCCGAAACGCCGTCTGGTTATACTCGGCATGCCTGTCTGGGTCTGGATTGTTGTCGGACTAATTTTTGTCCTTCCTCTCTTTGGTCAGTGCGCGCAGCTTGGAGTCCCCGCAGGATAGTGAACAGCGACGACAAGTCCTCTGATGCAGGCAGCTTTCCTCTGTTGAAGGAGTTAAGCGAGACCGCTGGCGTCAGCGGTCAAGAAGAGCGGATTCGCGCGTGTGTCAGCGAACATTTGGCTCCCCTCGTTGATGAACTGCACACCGACACTCTTGGCAATCTCACGGGCCTGAAACGCGGCTGCGATTCGTCCGGCAGGCGGGTGATGCTGGCCGCGCATATGGATGAGATTGGTCTGATTGTTACCCGGCTGGAGAAGGGCTTTTTGCGCTTCGCGGCGGTTGGAGGTGTCGACCTGGGTGCATTGCCGGCGCAGGAGGTGACGGTGCACGGCCGCTCTGATCTGCCGGGGCTGATTGCCAGCCGGCCGCCTCACGTTCTCTCGATTGAGGAGCGGGAGAAGCCCTTTGCCCAGGCCGACCTTTTCATCGACGTCGGTCTGGAGGCGGACAGGCTGGCAGAGCTGGTATCGGTAGGGGACTTTATCTCCATTCGCCGCAGCGCCGACAGGTTAGGTAAGGGGCAGGCAACGGGCAAAGCTTTCGACAACCGCGTGTCGGTTGTGGTTCTTTTGCAGGCGCTGCGCATTTTGCAGGGGCGCAGCCATGACTGGGACATTTGCGCGGTTGTGACTGTCCAGGAGGAGATCGGGCTGCGCGGGGCCAAGACCGCTGCGTTTCGGGTGGCGCCGGATGTGGGTATCGCTCTGGACGTGACATACGCGGAGCAGCCGGGCGCTTCATCAGACGAGGCCGTTCCGATGGGAAGCGGACCGGCTATCGGGCTGGGGCCCAACCTGCATCCTGTTTTGAGAAAGCTGTTCGTCGACACGGCTGAGCGCGACGAAATACCCTATACGAATGAGGTTCTGCCAGGAAACTCCGGCACGGATGCCTGGGCGATGCAGGTTTCGCAGTCGGGTATTCCGACTGCATTGATTTCGGTGCCGATCCGCAACATGCACACTCCGGCTGAAACGGTCGACCTCAAGGACATCGAACGAAGCGCACGGTTGCTGGCTGGGACGATCTGTGAACTGCCGGACGACCTGACGGCCCTGGCGCTCGATAGCGATGACTAGGCACCAAGGGCATTCCACGCAGGCGCGTGTCGCCGCATTCAAGAACTGTTGCCATGAATGAACTGCTTGAGAAACTGTCCAGGGCGCGGGGGGTTGCGGGCCATGAGGGCGAGGTGCGAGCCATTCTGCGGGAGGAACTTGCCGCGCACGTGGAGGAGATGACGGTCGACTCGATCGGCAACCTGGTTGTCCGAAAGGGTGGGTCGGGCGCCGCGGGGAAGTATCGGGTGATGCTAGCCGCGCATATGGACGAGGTAGGCGGGATGGTTATGCGCACCAATGCGGACGGCACGGTGAAGTTCCGCAGCGTTGGCGGGCTGGACCCGCGGATCCTGCCGGGCAAACGGGTGACGATCGGGCCGCAGTCGGTGCCAGGGGTAATTATGCGCGCGCCGCATGCTGCCCGATCAGGGAAACGCGTGGCACCGATTTCCGATCTCCTTATCGATACCGGGGGCGCCGGGGGAATCGAGCCGGGCGACATGATTACTTTTGAGAGCGACTATGAGGCGTACGGGCGACTTCTGAAGGGCAAGTCATTTGACGACCGGGTAGGCTGTTACATTCTGGCTGAGTTGATGAAAGGCGAATATCCTTGTGAGCTTGTTGGGGCCTTTACCGTTCAGGAGGAGATTGGCTTGCGCGGCGCCGGTGTGGCGGCATACGCGGTCCAGCCGGATGTTGCGGTGGCGCTCGAAGGTACGGTAGCCGACGATCTGCCCAAACAGCAAGACGTCAGCCCGACGACCGAGCTGGGAAAGGGCGCGTCGATCTCGGTGATGGACCGCAGTGCCCATGCGGACCGGCGGCTTGTCCGTATCCTGACTGAGACGGCGGCCGAACATGGCATTCCCTGGCAGATCAAGCAGCCTGGGGTCGGCGGAACAGACGTGGGCAGCATTCACCTGGCGCGCGAAGGCGTGCCGGCGGTGGCCGTGGCTGTGCCCTGCCGCTACATACACACACCTGCGGCGCTGATGGACCAGGAAGACGTGAAGAGTGTTATTGAACTGATGAGCAAGGCTTTAACAGGACCTTTGGGACGGCCGTTGGGGGACGAGTGGAGTTAAGCATGAGAGCATTGATTGAGGAGCTGTGCGGTGTCTTCGGCCCCAGCGGGCAGGAGGAGCGGATCCGCGAGACGATCACCGGCCATCTGGACGGGCTGGTTGACGAGATGCGGACGGACAGGCTCGGCAACCTAATCGCAGTGAAGCGTCCGACGGCCAGCAGTGAACGCGGCAAGCGGATCATGCTGGCTGCACACCTGGATGAGATCGGCGTGATGGTGACGCATGTTGACTCGCAGGGGTTCTGCCGCTTTACGACCATCGGAGGCGTTCTGATCAATTCCCTTATCGGCAGCCGCGTCCACTTTGCCAATGGTGTCGAAGGCGCCTTCGGGATGGAGGGCTCACCGCTGGCGCGCGAACGGCCGACACCGCAGAAGCTTTTCCTGGACGTTGGGGCCGACTCGAAGGAGGATGCGCGCGTTCAGGTTGGGGATACTGCGGTCTTTCGCAGCAGCTTCGGCGCGGTCGGGGACAGGTTGTTCGCTGCCAATCTGGATGATCGGATCGGGTGCGCGGTGCTGATTCAGACGCTGCGGGAGCTTGAGAGCTCCCCTCACGAGATCCTGGCCGTCTTTACGGTGCAGGAGGAAGTGGGTGTGCGCGGGGCCACCACCGCCGGCTACGGATTGGAGCCCGAGATCATTCTGGCTATTGATGTGACGGCCACCGGCGACTTTCCGGAGGCGACGCCAATGGAAGTGGCGCTGGGGAAAGGGGCAGCGATCAAGGTCATGGACCGGCGCATGATTGCCCATCCAAAAGTACGCGGCTGGCTGGAGGATACGGCGCAGGCCTGCGACATCCCTTACCAGTTGGAGGTGCTGGAATTTGGCTCGACAGACGCCGCCGCAGTTCAGGTCAGCCGGGCGGGCGTCCCCGCCGGCACGGTTTCCATTCCCTGCCGTTACGTCCACACACCTTCTCAAGTTGCCGACTACAATGACGCGCTTGACGCAGTTCGCCTGCTGGTGAATGCGCTGAGTGGAGAGTACCCCTCGTAGTCAGGGTCCACAAGTTACAAGCTGCACACAACACAATACGGGCCAGGGATCCGGGTAGATATGCATAAAGAGATTGCGGATCGTCTGACGGTTTGGCATGCCCAACAGTTGCGGGAGCTGCCCTGGCGCAGGAGACCGGCCGGCGCGCGCGATCCCTACGAAGTCTGGATCAGCGAAGTCATGGCGCAGCAGACGCGGCTGTCAGTTGTCGTGGACTATTTCAACCGGTGGATGGAGCGACTTCCGACTCTGGAGGCATTGGCGCGTGCCGACCAGCAGGAGGTCCTGAAGCTGTGGGAGGGTCTGGGATACTATAGCCGCGCCAGAAACTTACACAGGGCGGCACAGATTGTCGTTGCTGAGTTTGACGGTCGGTTGCCTAGGACACGCCCTGAGTTGCTGAGGCTGCCCGGTATCGGCGAGTACACGGCAGGCGCGATACTCAGCCTGGCGTTTGGGCTGCATGAGCCGATTCTTGACGGCAATGCAAAGAGGGTCATCAGCCGTTTGTGGGATATCGACGGGAGGATCGATCTTGGTACCACCGAGAAGCAGCTTTGGGGTCTGTCGCGGCAGATGGTGGAGGCCGCGTCTCAGCCTGGCGCGATGAACGAAGGGTTGATGGAGCTGGGCGCTCTCTTATGCAGGCGCCGCAGTCCCCAGTGCGGGGACTGTCCGGTGCAGACACATTGTCTGGCTCACGAGCGCGGCGTTCAGGACCAGCGGCCGGTTCGACCGCGGCGCGAGCAAACCCCGCATGTTGAATTTGCGGCTGCAGTGATTTGGGAGGGCGAGCCCGGCCGCTCCCGACTGCTGATCGGTCAACGTCCTGAGAAGGGTCTTCTCGGCGGGCTGTGGTCCTTTCCCAACGGAGCGATTGAGGCAGAGGACAAGGACTTGCGGGCCTGTTTGAGGCGTGCTGTGCGTGAGAAGCTGGGCGTGTCGGTGGCTGTTGGTGAAAGGGCGGCGACGGTGGAGCACGCGTTCACCCATTTCCGCATGACCCTAACGGCGTTTCACGCGAGGATCACCGCGGGAAAGCCGCGGGCTTTAGGCGTGGCTGACTGGTGCTGGACTTCGCTAGACGAAGTCGAAGCGTTGCCTTGTCCCGTTCCCGATCGCAAGATTGTCTCTGCGTTGCGTGACTGTGAAGGGGAGGCCCAAACTCCCTCACTTTGATGGGGAATACTCGGCCCTCTGTTCCGAGAGGAGGACTGAAGCGACTTTGGCGCGCTGCTACACTGCGTGGGTTGGCTTGGCGCGGTCTTGGCAGCGCCGAGGCCTGTCGTCGGACCTGTTCTGCGGCGAAGGGGGCTGAGTGTGCGGGTGAACCTGTGTGGTGATCAGGCGGCCGCGTCCAGCTCTTGATCGCCGGCGAGGCGGATCTGCTGGCCCTGGGCGCCGTAGAGGCGCGGCATCTTGCCTTCTTCGAAGACCTGGCTGTCCACGACACAGCGGGCGACCTCTTCGCGGCCAGGTATTTCGTACATGACGTCCAGCAGCGCTTCCTCGACGATTGAACGCAGTCCCCTTGCCCCGGTGCGGCGCATATAGGCTTGCGTTGCGGCCGCCATCAGCGATTCGGGTTCAAACTCCAACTGCACGTCGTCCATGGCGAAGAGCTGCTGGAACTGACGGACGATGCTGTTCTTGGGACCAGTGAGGATCTCGACCAAGACGTCACGATCGAGTGCATCGAGGCTGACTACAACGGGGACGCGACCGACGAACTCCGGGATCAGGCCGTATTGAAGGAGATCGTCGGGCATGGCTTGCTGGAGCAGGCGGCTCTCATCGCGTCCTTCTTTTTCGAGGCGGCGGATCTTCAGTTCACGCTGGCGCTCGGTCAGGCCTTCGGGAAGCGGTAGATCTTCGATATCGTCCTCTTCCGGCGGTCTGCCAATCGGGTCCAGCTCCGATTCGTCGTCGACGAAGCCGAGGCCGGCGCGGCGGCGCATTCTTCTGCGCACCATTTCCGCCAGCCCGACGAATGCGCCACCCAGGATGAAGAGGATATTGCGCGTGTCGAGCGGGATGAACTCCTGCTGCGGGTGTTTGCGTCCCGTGCTGGGGGGCACGTTGACGGTCGTGCCCTCGACGATCTTCAGCAGGGCCTGCTGTACGCCTTCGCCGCTCACGTCACGGGTGATACTGGGATTGTCGCCTGCTTTGCGGGCGATCTTGTCGATCTCGTCGATATAGACTATTCCACAGGCGGCGCGGTCTGCATCCCAGTCGGCAGCCTGTAGCAGGCCAACGAGCAGGCTTTCGACGTCCTCGCCTACGTATCCGGCTTCTGTAAGGCTGGTGGCGTCAGCGATGGTGAAAGGAACGTCGAGGAGTCTGGCCAGGATCTGGGCCATCAGGGTCTTGCCGCTGCCGGTCGGGCCGATGAGGAGGACATTGCTTTTGGCAAGCTCTACCAACTCCTCCTGGCTGTCCTGAATGTCGGGCTCAGGGTGGGATTCCTCTTTGGGGGCGATGAGGGAGTCCGGGCCCTCTTGCTCTTGGGCGGTTTGGCCCTCGCGCCAACCTTGCCCTGACCCGCGGCTGCTGCCGAATATTCGTTTAAAGTGATTGTAGACGGCGACCGACAGCACCTTCTTGGCCCGATTCTGACCAATGACATACTGGTTCAGGCTCTGGACGATTTCGCGCGGGCTAGGGACGCGTTTGGCAGCAAGTTGAGCGGACCTGCCCGGCGCGCCTCCCTCGCCTACACCCTCTTCTTGGAGGATTTCGGCACTGAGCCGGATACATTCATCACAGATGTGTACCCCGTCGTCACCGGCGATCAGACGCTGGGCTTCCGATTCCTCTCTGCCGCAGAAGGAGCATACGTTCATTGCGTTACCAAGTACTTTTCCCGGTCCCTATCGAGACACAGCCCGGCCGCGTGAGCAGGAGCTTGCAGTCGTCCGCGTTGTTGTTCGGCGGCCGTAAATACGGGAAGCTCAATGGCCTTGACCTGCAGGTCCTGCTATTCGCTCTCTTTGCCGGCCGCCTCTTCGGGGACGGGTTCCGTGCCGTTTTCGTTAGGCACGTTGACCTGGCCGTCTACGACGGAGACGATGTCACTGCTGTCGCCAAGGACTTCGTCGACAATGCCAAATTCTCGAGCTTCGATGGCGTTCATCCAGCGGTCGCGCTGGAAGATTTCCTCGATCTCCTGCCAGACGTGGCCGGTCTGTTGGGCTACAATGTGGAAAAGCTGGGTCTGAAGGCGTTCCTGCTCTCTCAAGGCGATGCGGACGTCCTCGGTGTAGCCCTGCGCGCCGCCGCCGGCGGGATGCATGTGGATGGTGGCGTGGGGGAGGGCGTAGCGCTTGCCCTGCGTGCCGGAGCAGAGCAGAACGGTACCCATGCTGGCGGTAACGCCGACAGCGAAGGTATGAATCGGCGTATTGATCATCTTCATCGTGTCATAGATGGCCAGGCCGGCGTAGATCAGGCCGCCCGGGCTGTTGATGAACATCTGGATCGGCTGATTCGGATCCTCGGAGTTCAAGTAGAGCAGCTGGGCCACGATCAGATTGGCGACCTGATCTGAAAGGGGCATTCCAAGAAAGATGATGCGCTCCTTCAGGAGGAGGCTGTAGATGTCGTAGGCGCGCTCGCCGCGGCCGGTGCTCTCGATGACCATGGGAACGATATTGGACGGTGTCAGGCCGCCTGGCGGAAACTGATTGCCGGGGAGACCGGACCAATCAGTCGATTCAGTTTCATTGGGTGTCTGCGGGCGCTGGGCCGCGAATTTTTGGTCAAACGGATTAAACATCGGGAACTCCCTTTTACGGCTGATGATTTCGACGTGGACCGGCTCCGAATTCAGCCCGTGGTGCGGCCATCCGGTTGTTGGGAACAGTGCACAATGTATGCGATGCAGCTAATAGGCAATGTAAGGCCCGCTCTATTCTGCATTAGCGTTTCGTTTGCGTCGTCCTCAGGAGTCTGAGGGCTCATCAGTTGCCGCTTCAACTGCGGCCGTCTCTTCATCCGGCGTGGAATCCGTTGCGACTTCGTCCTGGGCGGAGGCTTCGGCGGCGGACTGCTCGGCATCCTCGGACTCGCCGTCATTGGCTTCCGGTTCCGGAATGTCTTCGCCGCGGGCAATCGCCAAGAGTAACTCGACCGACCTATTTCTTAGAATCTCACTCTCAATGAGCGGGCGGCTGTGCTCGGCGCGCATCATTTCGAGCATGTCGGTACGTGCCTCGACCGCTTCCTCATCAGCGTCTTCGGGGAGAGGGTCGGCGACATTGCCGATGTGTTCTTCGAACTCTTCATCGCTGACTGTCAGGTTCTCGCAATTGGCGAACTCCGCCAGTGCCAGCTCAATCTGCAAAGACTTTTCGGCATCCTCACGCATCGATTCGCGATAGTCCTCAATCGTCTGGCCGGACATCTCCAGGTATTGCTCCAAGCCCTGGATTCCCATCTGGCGGATCCTCATATCGAAGTTGCGGACGAGGCGGTCGATTTCAAGATCCACCGCAACAGGTGGATAGTCGAGTTCGCTCATGTCGATCAGTTCATTCAATACGTTCTGGACATGTTCGGCTTCTGCCTGCTGAGTAGCCTCTTGCTGCGCGTTTTCGCGAAGATTGTCGAGAAGATCGGCGGCGGTCTCAAAATCGGGACCGAAGTTCTGCGCGATCTCGTCGGTCAAGTCAGCAGGAGTCTCGAAAGCCTTTGTATTATGGACTTTCACCGAAAAGCGGACAGTGCTGCCGGCGTACATGCTGGGACTATCTTCGGGCCACGCGATCTCGAAGTTCTTTTCTTCGCCGGGTGCAAGACCCACCAGCTCTTCATCCAGACCGGCCGGTTCCATCGGATTTTCCTGGTCCGGGGTTACATCCCAGTCCTCTTCATCGAAGACGACAGTTTCGGTCTCGTTGCCATCGTCACCGAGGGCAACGCCCTTCAGATCGACGGTCATCAGATCCCCGTACTGGCTGGGGCGGTCAGCCTCAACATAGTCGGCATTCTGTTCGAGGATGGCCTGGACGCGCTCCTGGATCTGTTCTTCGTCGGCCTCGACTTCCTCTTCTTCGACGCGCATGTCGCGGTAGGCGCCCAGGTTCACCTCGGGAGGAAGGGGGATGGTGAGATGGAAGCGGACCTCTTGCTCCATGTCGACGTTGTCCAGACTTCCCATGAAGTAGGGTTCCAGGCCTTCCTGCTCGAGAGCTTCCTTGTATACATCCTGTCCCAGTTCGTCGACGAACTCGTTGACAATTGCCTCACGACCTACGAACTGCAGAAGGATATGGAAGGGCACGCGTCCCTTTCGGAAGCCGGGAATGCGCACTTGCTGGGCGATTTTGCGGGCCGCCTTACGCATCTCCTGATCGATGCGCTCCTCTGCGACTTCGATCGTCATAGCGAGTTGGCGACTGTCCATTGGTTCTGTGGTAACGGTCAAAGTCATCGTACGTTGCCTCTCATTGTATCTTGATAGCAGAAGCTTAGAGGGCGTCGCCGCCCAAGGTAAGGATAGTCATCAGGGGGCCGGCGGCGAAATGTTCCTTCTTCGCCCAAATGCCGTGTAGATAAAGGGCTAGGAGTGTGGCGGTGTAGGCGAGCACGCCGGCGGGCCCGTGTTCGGGGAAGATGGAGACGGAAATGATTACGCAAATGAAGAGATTGGTGAACAGCAAAAAGGTGGACATTGGTCTTGTACAACGACCAAACTTCGGCACGTCTATAAGTGCGAAGCCGCGCCACTTTCCGGGAAAGAGATCGAATGCGAGGTGAAGCGCCACGCCGGCCGCAAAGCCGGTGACGAGCCAGTCGGCCCACGACGTTGATGTAAGGGCACTCCCGGCCCAGAGCAGGGCGGGCAGCAGAAAGCTATGGGTGACAATTGACCTGTGACGAAGGCGGAAGAACCTGAATCTGTCGATGTCGGGGAATAGGGTTCCCAGCCATGCTCCGATAACGAAGCAGGCGAAGCCCATCGCAACTGTCAGTATGTCCGGGCCGGCAATTTCGAGCACCTGGTGCGTCCCGCGTCATGAATGGGCGTCCGATATCCAACTACGCGGGGCGTCATTCGGGACCCGCGCGGGGTGTTACTGTATTTTGGAGCGCCACCTTTCAGTATAGCACACGAGAGAGGCGAGGACACAAAACGAACAGGTTTTTTTGTGTGTTTATGTCGTCGGAAAATACGGGGAAAGGGGAAGCAGGGAGGCCGGGCTGCGCTAGGTCCGTTTGAAGGCTCGTTCCAACTCACCGGCGCTTAGTTTCAGCATTGTGGGCCGTCCGTGCGGACATGTGCGGGGGGCCCTACACTGCTCCAACTGGCGTACCAATTCCTTCATCTCGATGTCGCTCAGGATCTGACCCGCCTTGATCGACGCCCGCTTACACACCATTTTGACCAGGCGCGCTTCCAACTCCTCTCCTACGAGGTCGCGGCTCTCTGCCAGGCCCTGCACAATATCGTCGAGAGCTCGTTCAGAATCCTGATTCGAGAGAACAGTGGGGACGGCGCGCACGAGGAAGGTATCGCCACCGAAGTGCTCGACGCTGAAGCCGACGGCATTCAAGGCGTTGAGGTGTTGGGAGACCAGACCGGCGCGGGCATCGCCCACATGGAGAGAGATCGGAGTCAGGAGGCCCTGGCGGGCCACGGCATCCCCTGTACCGCCTCTTTCGCGCTGGGCCATGTACTTCTCGTACAGAATCCGTTCATGGGCGGCGTGCTGATCGATCAGGTATAGACCCTCCGGCCCTTCGGCGACAACATACATTGCGCCGGCCTGCCCTACTACGCGAAGGGGCGGAAGATTTTGGTCATCGTGATGAGGGGACGGGTCCGGTTCAGCGGCAGCGGGAGGCTGGGTATCGTCCGGGAGCGGGTTCGGCTCATTCAAGAGGGGGTCCACTTTGGGCCGGTCGGGGGGCGCCGGCTCTAAAGGCATTGCAGGCTGCCTGTCGACGCCGGCGTTGAGAATCGCGTGGCGACGGGCTGACCATCCGGTCTGTTGGAGCCGGCCCGGGTCTTGCGGGGCAACGTCGGAGGGAGGCGAACCAGCAAATGCCTCGGCCGGTCGGACGCCTTCTTCACCCAGGCCCACCGTCGGTACCCCGGCGCTTTCAATCACCGCCCGGCGTACGGTGCGCTGGACAGCGCTGAAGACTTTATTGGAATCTACGAAGCGCACCTCGGTCTTACGCGGGTGCACGTTGACGTCGACTTCGGCCGGATCCAGGTTGACAAAGAGAACCGCCAGAGGGAAGCGCCCGACTGGGAGCAGGGTGTGGTACGCCTGCACCACGGCGTGGGTGAGGCTTCGATCTTCTACGTAGCGCCTGTTGATGAACAGGTTGATCTGGGCGCGTGTGGGGCGGGTGAGAGACAGGGAACTGACGTATCCACTTATGTGTACATCATGGCGATGGGAAGATGACGAGGGATCCATCTGGCCTGGCTGTGAACGGACGGAGGCCGGTTGGGAGGCTGGAGCGGGCGTGTCGGACACTTCGGGCATGAAATCGATCTCGTCCTCTGCCGGCCGGCGTGCCCGATGGGATAAGGCGCCAGCGTGGTCAGCGTCGCCGGCCCCGGCAAGGCGAGCGCCACGTTCTTTGCGCAAGCGGCCAACGCCGTACATCTGTTGGGCATTCTCCTGCCCGTATATTTTCGCCAACACTTCGTCGACGCGACCGGTGCCCTCGGTGAAGAAGGAGAGCTTACCGTCGGTGACGAATTTGAAACGGCAGTTGGGATAGGCCAAGGCATAGCGCTGGACGATGGCGGCGATGTTGGCGGCCTCCGTTGTAGGGCGACGCAGGAATTTGCGCCGGGCTGGCGTGTTGAAAAAGATATTTTCGACGGTGACGACTGTGCCGACCGGCAGTCCGGCGGACTGGCTGCGGGAGACTTGTCCGCCTTCGATGCGGAGCTCCGCGCCTGACTCGGCGTCAGAGCGGCGGCTCTTGAGGGTCATGTGGCTGACTGCGGCGATGCTGTAGAGGGCTTCGCCGCGGAAGCCGAAGGAGGTAATCCGGTCGAGGTCGGCGGGTGTGTTCAGCTTGCTGGTGGCGTGGCGCTGGACAGCCAAGGGCAGTTCGGCTGCGGAGATGCCATGTCCGTCGTCGGTCACCTGGAGGAGGCGTTGTCCGCCTTCTCTGATCTCGACCTGCACTTCGGTCGCGCCGGCATCCAGGCTGTTCTCGAGCAGCTCTTTGGCAACGTTGGCAGGTCGCTCCACAACTTCGCCGGCGGCGATTTTGGCGGCTACATCGTGTGAGAGCAGCTGAATGGCCATAGTGCTGTAAGTATACCATTTTTGGGCGTGATCGTTGCCGCGAAGGACTTAACGATGGGGTGCAGTCCAATTTTGGGGAGAGAGCGGGCAGGCACAAGGCCTGCCCCTACGGTGGTCACGGCGGACGGCTTCGCGGCACGGCGCGGGTGGGCGACCGGTGGCAGAGACAGTGCGTCGGCGGCGCGGCGCCAACGTGGCATGGTGTTGGGGGGGAGTCCCCCCGCACAAAACTGCAGTGGTCAGTGGTCGGTGGTCAGTGGTCAGTGGTGGGAGGCTGAGGGCGTTAAGAGTATCGACTATTGGGTTGCCTGCGTGTTCTGCGATCCGGGGTGGGCATGGGAAGTTGCGCGTCCGGTCGTAGGCGTTGTGTCAGTCGCGCAGCGGTCGCGACCGCTTGCGGCGGCCGGCTGCATTTGTATGCGAGCAGACGCAGATAGAAGTCGCGGGTCTTATCGGGATTGTGATCAGCTTGTGGAATTTCCCGGAAAGGCGCTTTGCCAGGCCGAGCCCACAAAGAGATGCTCCTGGCCCGCTACGTCGATGATGAGTACGGCGACGGCGCGATCGCGCGGGGGGTCATCCACCTTGCTTTCGGAATCGGCGGATTGACCACAGGAGTAGACGCCGGCGACGAGGGCGCTCTTGCCCGCAGGTGCGTCCACCAGGGCAGCCTGCAGTGAGACGCCGTCGTAGTCGGGATCGACCAGGATGGCGCGTACCTGTGCCCGCCAATCGCGCGGCAAGGGGACCTCTGCTTCGGCGGCCATGCGGGCCACTTGCGGGCTGTGAAACGCTTCGATCCGAACGGTCAGGCTGCTTGCCGCTCGCTCGAGCAGGATACTGGCATTGGGTCTGCCAGTCGGATCCAAGGGGTGGATGCCATCGTTCGCGGCGCCCTCTGGGCCAATGCGAAGCAGGCGATACCCGTCGTTGTACTGAGAGCCATCCTCACTGGATGCAAGGTTCTTCTTGGAATTATCGGGACCGCCTGACAGGTCCGAGGCCGCGGAAGACGGGCGCCGGGTCAGGCGGCAGGCGGCAGTACGCACGGCCCGCCAGGAGCTGTCGCAGCCAATCCAGTTACGGCCCAGCTTCTGGGCGACTGCCAGGGTTGTACCGGAGCCGGCGAAGGGGTCGAGGATAAGATCTCCGGAACGACTGGCGGTTTCGAGGATTCGCTGCAGCAGCCTCTCGGTCTTTTGGGTGGGGTAGTTCTCGTCCTCGCCGGGAACGGTGCCAAGCCCGGCGATGTCGTCCCAGAGATTGTCCACTGCCCTCGTCAGGATGTAGCGGTTGCGCCCGCGTTGCTTGAGATAGTACTTCACGCCAATGTTTCCGCCCTTAGAGGCAAATACTTTCCGCGAGCTTTCATCTACGATCACATCGCCGCCGTAGGGTGCGTAAAGGCGCCCATCTACATAGAGGGACTTCAGACGATCGAAGCTATATGTTCCGGGATCCGACGTGCGGAAGAAGCCGCGCTCGTCGCGCATGTACTGCGCGGCGGCGTCCTCCTCGGTAAGGACAAACTCGCGTTTGGGGGCATTCCATGGCGGCTGCCCTCGGGGCGTGCTGCGAAAGATGTGAATCGCCTGGGCGCTATGGGGAAAGTAGCGGGCGTGGACTTTGGCCCCACGCATCGTCTGACTGCGCCAGAAGACTGTGTTGAGATGCGAATCAGGGCCGAATATTTCTTCGAGCAGAAGGAGAAGGGGCGCCTGCATGCGGTGATCGCAGTGCAGCCAGAGTGTGCCGTCGGCGTGCAACAGTTGGCGCAGGAGGAGCAGGCGGTCGGCCAGAAACTGGAGGTAGTCGCCGGGCTGCCAGACATCGTCATAGGCGGTGAGTTCGCCCAGTGTCGGCTGCCTTTTGCCGCGCAGGCGGATGCGGCTGGTATAGGTGCGATTCGAGTTATATGGGGGATCCAAGTAGACTAGACGAACGTTGCCGCCATAGCCATTGGCCAGCAGCCAGGAGAGCGAATCGAAGTTATCGCCGAACAGGAGGAGGCCCTCTTTACTGCCTTTTCGCGAGGGGTAGCTTTCCAGAAGACTCGCATGGGGTCTAGTGGTCTCGACTGTCAGCCTTTTGCCAGGCCACGTGAGACTCATCTGATCCTGATTGCGACTTGGCGGCGTGGTCTCGGTTGTCATGGCGTTAGTGAGGAGCAGTAATCGTTGCGTCGGTCGAAAATAGAGTAAGCGACTACCGGATCGGGCGGGTCCAACTACTGATTCTCGTTACAGAGGCGGTAAGTCCAATCGAAAGACCCGGCAGCTTAGTTTTTCACTGCCGGGTCTCTGACTTTGAAGCTGCTTGGCAACTGCACGGAGGTCCCTAGCAGGCCAAGAAGACGGTCATTCGGTTTGGACTCTTCGAGCCTTTCGAGAGCGCACTGGCACAGCAGCAGTCGAAAGTCGAAGGATGTCCGGACGGGCGGGTCAGAATAAGGCCGAGTTGCCGCCGGCCATCGAGGGAACGAAGTGCACTTCGCTGTCCGGTCCCACGGCCGCGCGCAGGCCGCGATTCTGTACGGCGCCGTCGACGGCGACTGTCCAGCCGGGCCGGATGCGTCCTTCATCGATGATGCGTTCGGCAATGCCCGGGAACCGTTCCTCCAGGGCGGCGACCACTTCGCGTACGGATTCGCCCTCTGCTTCGACGATCTGCTGACCATCGGTAAGCGGGCGCATCAGCGGCGGAATCCAGACCGTGGCCACGCTCAGTCGTCTCCTGGAACCAGCTCAGCCTCGGCCTCCTTGGCCCACATGGCTTCAAGGAGATTGGCCGGGGAGATTGGGAGCTTTTCCATGCGTACGCCGGTTGCCTGGTAGACGGCATTGGCGACTGCGCCGGCGGGGGGCACGATATTGACTTCACCCACGCCGCGTACGCCATAGGGGTGAGCGGGATGGGGCACCTCGACCATGATCGTTTCGATCATGGGAAGGTCCAGCGCGGTTGGCATACGGTAGTCGAGCAGACTGGCGTTGAGAAGGTGGCCCTCGTCGTCGTAAATGTACTCTTCGTTGATTGCCCAGCCGATGCCCTGTGCCACGCCTCCCTGCATCTGTCCTTCAACATAGGAGGGATGGATCGCCTTACCGACGTCCTGGGCGATCGTGTAGCGGAGAACTGTGATCTTGCCGGTCTCCGGGTCGACCTCAATGTCGATGCACTGTGTGGAGAATCCAGGGCCGAAGTCCTGCGGATGGACGGTGGAACTGGCCATGAGAGGCTCTTCGCGCTGCACGAGACCGGCGGCTTCTACGAAGGGAAGGCTTTCGCCGCCGGCGCTGAATGTGCCGTCCTCGTAGGTTACGTCGCTTGCGGCAACTTCCCACTGATCGGCGAGGCGGCTCTTCATCTCTTTCAGGAGCTGCTGGCCGAGGTTGTAGGCGGCCAGACCGGTTGCGAAGGTAGTACGGCTGCCGCCGGTCACATCGTTGTAGGAAACCGTGTCGGTATCGACAACGCGGGCCATGACCTGCTCATATTTGATGTCCATCGCCTCGGCCAACTGCATGGCGATCGAGGCCCGCGTGCCGCCGATATCGGTGGAAGCTTCGTTCAGGTTTACGGTGCCATCGGGGTTGAGAACGGCGGTTGCGCTTGACTGGCCGCCCCAATTGTTCCAATAGCCGGAGGCGATGCCGCGGCCGCGATACTTGCCTTCGAGTTTGGACTGGTAGTGTTCCGAGTCCCTTATGGCCTCCACTGTCTCAATTTGGCCGATGCGAGCGTACTGCAAGCCGTCCGGTCGGCGGTCGTTTTCTTTGGCGCCGTTGAGGATGCGGAATTCGGCGGGATCCATGCCCAGCTTTTCTGCCAGCTCATCGACGACGCTCTCAACCGCAAAGGCAACGTTGGTTCCGCCGGGGGCGCGGTAGGCTGCGCTGCGGGGTCGGTTGACAATGATGTCATAGCCGTCTACCTGAAGATTGTCGATGGCGTATGGGGCGAGGCTCACGTTGGCGGCCGCCCCTACCGGGGAGCCGGGATAGGCGCCGGCTTCGTAGAAGAGTTCGGCAAGGGCAGCGGTGATTTTGCCGTCTGCATCGACGCCGATCTTCACGCGGATATTGGAGCCTGAGGTGGGCCCTGTGGCGGCCAAGACGTCGGCCCGGCTCATAACGATTTTGACAGGCTCATGGCCGGCCTTCTGCGAAAGGATTACGGCGACCGGCTCGACATAGACGTTGATCTTGCCGCCGAAGCCGCCGCCGATCTCGGTGGGAACCACTTTGAGTCGCGAGACCGGGATCTTCAGGATTTCGCAGACCTGGCCGCGCACTGCGAAGGAGCCCTGCGTGCTTGTCCAGATTGTGATCTGGCCGTCGGCGCTGTGCAAGGCGGTGGCGGCGTGGGGTTCGATGTAGCCCTGGTGGACGGTTTCGGTGCGGTATGTGCGGTCGACAACCAGGTGGGCACCGGAGAAACCTGCATCGAGGTCGCCGCGCTGGTGGCGGAAGAAGGAGGCAAGGTTGGTCGGCTCCGTACCGATTTCACCCATCGAATCGGTGCGCAGAGTTTCCAGGAGGATAGACGCATCGTCAGCCAGGGCGTCGTCAACGGTCATAACCGGTGGCAGCACCTCGTAATCGACTTCGATCAGCCCGGCGGCCTCCTCGGCGACATGGGGGTTGACCGCGGCAACGGCCGCCACTGCATGGCCATGATAGAGGGCTTTCTCACTGGCCAGGACGTTATCGCTCAGATACTTCAGGTTGATTGCGCCTTCGCCCAGGTCTTCGATCTTGTCCTCGGCCTCGGGCAGGTCAGCGGCGGTGACGACCGCGCGCACGCCGGGCAGGGCCTCGGCCTTGCTCGTGTCGATGGAACGAATGTTGGCGTGGGCGTGAGGACTTCGCAGGACGAAGCCGTGCAGGAGCCCGGTCATCTGCACATCAGCGGCATAGACAGCGCGGCCCGTAACTTTGTCCACTCCGTCCGGCCTTACCGGACGCGTTCCTATGACCTTATATCCATTCTGACCATTTGCGGCCAGTGTACCAGTTCCGTTCTGTTTCGTACCGGCCATTTTGTATCCTCCTTGGCCCTACGCGTCGTTTTCGGCCACGTCCAACACGGCTCGCACGATCTTGTCATAGCCTGTGCAGCGGCAGAGATTGCCCGCAAGCCAGAGGCGTACATCGTGCTCGTCGGGATCGGGGTTATCGTCCAAGAGTGACTTGGCGGAGACGATAAATCCCGGTGTGCAGATTCCGCATTGCAGAGAGGCATGCTCAAGGAATTTCTGCTGAAGCGGATGCAGTTGACCATCTTCTGCAATGCCTTCGATAGTCACGACCGAGCGGCCTTCAATCTCCGGGGCGAGCACGAGACAGGAGTTTACGAGAACGCCGTCCAGGATGACGTTACAGGCGCCACAGTTGCCGTTACCGCAACCTTCTTTGCTACCTATCAAGCCCAGATTATCCCTAAGCGCTTCCAGTAGCGTCTGGCGAGGTTCGCAAAGGAAGATAGTATCTTCGCCATTAAGTGTAGTTTCTACCGCGATTTTCTTAGCCATGTCCGTTCAGTCTCCCCAGTTCGTCAACAGTTTGAGTGCCTCTAGCCCGGTCGATTGCGATGCGAAGCGCGCGCTGCGTTAACACGCCTGACAGATGTGTGCGCTGGGGAATCGTCCCGCGCATGTCACTGATCGGTCGCGCCGCGGCCTTGGCCAGGTCGGCGGCATTTGCCAGTGTCTCTTCGGAGACCGGTTGACCGGCCAATGCGTCACCTGCCTCCTGCACAAAGAGCGGCGTTGGAGCGACAGCGCCAATGGAGACGCGGCCAGATTGGATGGCGCTCTTGTCATCGCTTAAGACCACAGAGGCACCGGCGCCGACGACGGCAATGTCCATTTCATTGCGCGGGATGAAGCGCAGATAGGCTGCGCCGAAGTTGGCGGACGGCTTTGGAAATTCAAGTGAGACCAGGAACTCGCCGTTTTCCAGAACGTTGCTACCGGGACCGGTGCAGAAATCCTCCACAGCGACCGAGCGGCGGCCGTTGGGGCCGGCAATGTGACAGGTGACGCTGTGGGCGATGAGATTGGGAATCGAATCTGCGGCTGGAGAAGAGTTACACAGGTTGCCGCCGAGGCTGGCGCGCCCTTGAATCTGAGTGCCGCCGATCAGGTGTGTCGAATCGATCAGAGCCGGATAGGCGTCGCGAATGGCCTGGTTGGCATTGATCGAATGGCACGATACCGAAGCGCCCAATGTCAGGCCGTCGCCGCTGATGGAAATCGACATCAGTTCGGGGATTCGCTTCAAGTCGACGACAGTGTCCAGTGCAAGGCGCCCTTCCTGAAGCTGAGCAATCAGGTCCGTACCTCCGCTCAGCGGTCGGGCCCTACCGCCCCCGGCAGCCAGTGCCGAGATCGCCTCGTCCACACTAGTTGGTGCTACAAAATCAAATGCTTGCAAAGAACTACCTCCTCGATGGGTTCGGGTGTTGGAAACTCTGTGCGCAGAGTACTTATCGAAGTCCGTTGTGGGCTACGAGGAAATCGGAAAATCACAAGGAGCCTACTCCGGTTCAGTTATACCATAAGTTCAATTGAGACGAAAAACGGACATACTGATTTACACGCAACGACGAGTCGGCTCTATTGGACTGAATGGAGTATGATACCGTCGGCGTATACGCCGGCAACCGTCCCCCGCTTGCACCTCGGAATAGCCTGCCCGGATGAAACTGCTCTATCTTGCCATAGCCTATCTTACGGGCATAGCCGCGGGACAGATTCTCTGGAAACAGGGTTGGTTTGGATGCGGAATCGGCGACCACTTTTGGATCGCCGCTTTGATTTCCGTATCTCTCTGTATTTGTGTGGACGCCGGCCGTGCCGGCCGCGCCGGAGAGCCGATGCGCTGGCCGGCCACGGCTGGTTTTTCGCCGCCTCGCAGGACCCCCTCAATCTGGTTCGTCGGTGGGATCTTTCTTGCCTGCATTTGCGGATTCCTGCGACTTGGCTCGCACCCGCCTCTGCCCTGCCCCGGGCCATCTGACCTAGCCTACTACAACCTGGACAGCGGAGAGACAGTCAGCCGACTGACGACGGCGGATGGCTATGTGGCGAGTTATCCGATACTAAGTGACGGGCGGCAGCGGCTGGACATCGAAGTCGAGTCAGTGGAGGTCGACGGCGAACGGAAAAAGGTCAACGGGCGTCTGCGACTTCAGACGGGCGCCGAATACCGGTATCGCTTCGGTGAAAGTGTGCGGGTGAGAGGCCGGATGACGGAGCCGCCGATCCTGGAGGAGTTTGATTACAGGGCCTATTTGGCGCGCGAGCAGATTCACAGCTTAATGCTACGGCCGCAGGTCGAACCACAGCCGGGGATGCTACGCGGGGGCGTCCTGCTCCAATTCGTTTTCGGGATGCGCAATCGCGGGGAGAGGCTGCTGAACCGCCTGCTGCCGGAGCCGTACGCGGCGCTGGCCACCGGAATGCTCCTGGGCATTGAAGCCGGCATACCCGGAGAACTGTACGAGAAGTTCAACCTCACGGGGACCAGCCACGTCATCGTGATCAGCGGCAGCAATGTGGCGCTCGTCACGGGTGCGCTGATGGCGCTGGGATTCTGGCTGTTCGGGCGACGCGGCGCTGTGTGGCCTACCCTAGTCGGGCTTGCCCTATACACGCTTCTGGTGGGCGGCGACGCCGCGGTTTTGCGAGCGGCCCTGATGGGGGGTCTGTATGTCGTTGCGACCGTGCTTGGTCGTCAGAGCACGGCCTTAGTAAGCCTGGCGGCGGCGTGCTGGCTGATGACTCTGTGGAATCCCCTCATGCTTTGGGACGTGGGCTTTCAGCTAAGCGGTGCGGCCACGCTTGGCCTGATATTGATTGGCCCTGCCCTTACGGAGGGCTATACATCATTTTGGACAAGGGTGGGAAACGGTCTGCGACGGCGGCAGCCGGTGTCTGATATTCCTGTCTCGAACTTTCTCAGACCCAATTCAGTCGGTGACCTGGTCCGTGATGGACTGCTGATGACGGTTGCGGCCAGCATGACGGTCTTTCCCCTGATTGTGTACTACTTCAATCGTCTCAGTTTAGTCAGTTTGCTCTCGAATCTTCTGATCGCGCCCGTACAGCCCGGGATACTGATTTTCGGCGCCATAGCCTCGGTAACTGGCCTCTCAGGCCTGGAGCAGCTGGCACAGCAGTTGCTTTTCGTACCCTACGCGAGTCTATGGTGGACGACGATGATCGTAAGATGGAGCGCGAGTTTTCGAAGTGCCAGTGTGGCGGTTGACTGGTTTGAAGGCGGTGCGGTGGCTCTCACCTACGCCACCATTCTGGGTCTGCATTGGCGTAAGCCGATTTTGACCCATTTTCGCCTGTCATGGCGCAGGGCAGTCGGGGCTGTCGCCCTACATCGGGGCGGGGCATCGAATACTCCGCGGCTGGCCGACATTGTCATGGGGATGCCGAGGTGGACGTTCGGCGCCGTGTCGGTGGTCGCGGGGATGGTGTGGTGGGTCGCCTTGACTCAGCCGGACGGCCAGCTTCATGTGCACTTCCTTGACGTGGGTCAGGGAGACGGCATTTTTATCCAGACACCGAGCGGGCGCCAGGTTCTGATCGATGGCGGGGATGACAGCCAGCAGCTCTTCGTAGAGCTGGGCGCGGTGATGCCGTTCTGGGACCGAGAGATCGATTACGCGATTGTGACTCACCCTGACTGGGACCACATTGGCGGCCAGACCGACCTGCCTGAACGATTCGGGATCGGCCAAGCCGTTATCAGCGAGAATACACGGGACCACGAAGATACTCGGAGCTGGCTAGCGGCTCTTGAGGCGGAGAATGTCCCGGTGGAGGGAGTTCAACAAGGCAGTTGGATGGATCTCGGTGACGGTGTTTCACTGTGGGCGCTGTGGCCGCCGCCGGAAGAGGGGCTAGAGGGCCTGGACGAAGATGACAAGAATGAGCGGTCGCTGATTCTGAAGCTGGTATACGGTGAGTTCACTGTGCTGCTGACAGGCGATGCCGGGCAGAGCAGTGAGGAACGGCTGCTCAGTGGGGAACAGGCGCTCGCCGCGCATGTGCTCAAGGTAGGACATCACGGGAGCGAGCAGAGCAGCAGCAGAGGCTTTATCGAGGCGGTCGGCGCCAGTGTAGCAGTGATTCAAGTCGGCGCTGGGAACCGTTACGGTCACCCCGACCCTGAGGTGCTGGAGGCACTGAACGGCCGACTGATTCTCCGCAACGACAAGGATGGGCGGGTCCACATCAGGAGCGACGGGAAGCTAATGTGGATTGAGACTGAAAAGGGAATTATCACCGACCTGATTGAACGGGCGGGCGTGGTGACGACTCTCGGAGCAGGCAGGTAGGGAATAGGCGCGGGGACGGCAAGAATCAGCCACCTATCGGGGGCGACACTGACTATCACAGCGGACGGTCAGGCGTCGAGGTCTTCGTCTGGCCGAGTGAGATAGACCAGCGAGATTCCGAGAACGACGGCCAGGCGAAAAGCGGGCTGGATACCATTCCACACATCGGACTGCCACATCAGGAACCATTCTCCGCCGATGGTGATGAACCCGGTGAACCACAGGACGATGCCCAAGGTCAGGCCTGCGATGGCGATGCCTTTGGCGCGATTGAAGCGCTCTGCGTCATCTTTCGCACCGAAGAGGCGAGCTCCTCCCCACCAGCAGAGGGCCGCGATCGCCGTCTCGGCAAGGATGATGACCCAGTAGAGCAGGTGGTGAATTGCAGGAAGGTCAATCGCCCGCCACATGCCCTGGTTATCGGGAAAGGTCGTGTCCATTTTGAGGACGTGAACCACGAACCAGTAGTTGGAATTGTAGTCTGCAAGGTTGTTGAACGCTACGAGCGAGGCATGCACTGCTATGGCGAAGACAAGGACGATTTTCGAATATCTTGTGAACATTTCTCCTCAGGACTCTTTCTTCTTGAAGTGACTTTCAGACTTAGATTGAAAACAGAGAAACAATGCGGGCCTTCGGAGGCGGGAGTCCCGCCTCGCGCGTCCGGCAGGAAGAAAGCTGTGCCGACCTCCAAGGTATTTGGCTCTACTGGCGGAGGACCCGGGTAGTGATCGACGCGCCCCGAAAGGCTTGTTAGGGGGGACTGTCAGATTTCGAGGGGGAAAACTTTGCAGAGAGGGAGCAGGTGTGAATGCTTGCCGAAGGAGGAGATTCGGTTTGGGCAGTCCAAAGATCAGAAAAAGGGGAAACCCTGCGTTTGTTTGGCAGCTAGTGCCCTGCCAGGGCCCGTTCAAATGATGGCACTGCGCTGGTCTTCCGACCATAGTTTCTCCACCACCTGCGGGCGGTTCAGGTAGCCGGTCAGGTCCGTTGGCTCGTCCAAAATGAGGTCGGCGTTGCTGAAGTTTTGTGTCGCACCCATGCCGCAAAGGAGACCAACTTGCACCGCGCCGACCGCTTCGCCGACGCGCAGCTGCAGCTCGGTATCACCGACAACAAGGCATGCATCGGCGGGCAGGTTCAGCAACTCCAAGACCTTCAAGAGTCCCTCGCTGTTGGGGGAGGGCTTGCGGAGATCGTCGCGGGTGACGATGGCGTCAAACATGTTGTCGGGAAGTTCGGCGTTTTGCAGGAAGGCGTCCAACTCCTGCCGGGAACGGGTCGTGATCAGCGCCACCTTGTACTGCTGCCGCAGCTCCATCAGCAGCTCGGGCACGCCGTCTCGCAGAGTCTGCTTCTCGCAGGGCGGGAATCCCCGCACGCGTTGCATCCGGTGCGTCAGCCGGCTGGCGTCGTCGTGCAGTCTGAGCCAAGTGAGAAGGTTGATAATCACGATAGAAGGTCCTTCCATCCACGCCATAAAGCGGCGGAAGAACTGTTCGCGTCGTTCGCCAGGCCAGATTCTCTCCACGCGGTCAAAGCGCTGGGCCAGTTCGGTTGCCAGGGACCAGTCGAGGTGGGTCAGGGTTCCGTCGAGATCGAATACGATGCCTTCGATCCAGTGACCGCCGATCAGGCCCGGGATCTGGATTTCGTTTTGCCGCTGCAAGGCCTCGAATGGCTCCAGGTCGCGCAGTTTCCGGAAGACATATCCCAGGAGGGCGCGGACGCTGGCGATTGTCGGGGTGATCAGGAGGACGCCCAGGACTCCGAAGACAAGCGCGGCGCTGATGATGCCGGTAAAGGTGACGGCGGGATGGAGACGCACGCGGCGCCCAACCAACCGGGGGATGAGATAGACGCTTTCGACCTGGGTGATGATGACATACAGGATCAGGACGATGATGGCGAATGGGATATTGCCAATTGGGAGCCAGGTGGGGCCTTGAAGGAGGGCGACCAGCGTGCCGATTGCACCGCTGATTCCGGGCCCCACGGTTGGCAGGAATTCAAGGATTCCTGCGAGCAGAGCCAGAGCTGCCGCATTGGGCAGGCCGACGATGGACATGATAATCCAGGTCATGAATCCGACCACAAGGCCCAGGACCAGTTGCCCGCGCAGAAAGGCCATCCAAATCTCGCCGAGTTCCTGGGTCATGCGCTGGACATCATCCCGGTACTCTGGCGGCAGCGCGTTCATCACCATGCGCTGCAGTTTTATGATGTCTTTGAGCAGCCAGAAGCCCAGCACAAGCACGTAGATCGTGGCAAGGACCCCGGTGGTAAAGCTGGCGGCCAAGCCGAGGACGCCGGTGCCGGCCTGCGATAGTACATTCTGAATGACGGCGCCCAGCTGCTGCAGGATATCGTTGATGTTCAGGTTAAGTCCGATGATGGGCAGGAGGGGACCTGAAGGCGCCGACTGCAGGTCGGTGACCATGGTTTCGAGCAGAACGAGAAGGGATTCGACTGAGGAGACCACTCGGGGCACGAAGATGATGGGCCCGATGATCAGGATGAGGATAACCAGCAGATAGACGGCAACGATCGAGGTGGCCCTGCTCCAGCCTGTGCGCTGCTGCACCCAACTCACCGGCTGGTATAGTACGAAGGTGAGCAGGAACGCGATGATCGTGGGCTGAATCATCACGCGGAAGGCGTAGAGGAGTAGCACGGCCAACAGACCGAGAAACGCCGATACCACTATCTTCGTGGTTGTACTCCACCGTTTCGTATTCATAACACTCAGAGATTCAAGAGCGTACGCTTTACGAGCCGCTCACTTCCCCACCGCTGGCGGCGCGTGACGCGCTTTGCAGTTCAGACTATCGGAAAATAGTAAATCTCGTCAAAGGCCAGTAACGCACCCAGATGCGGCCTTTGATGTAGTGGCGGTGAACCGGGCCAAAGGAGCGGCTGTCGTTGCTATTGTCGCGGTTGTCGCCGAGAACGAAGAAGGCGTCTTCTGCCAGCGTAACGGGGCCGTAATCGGCACGGAAAGTTTCAAGGCCCGGAGCCGGCCGACCATCGTCCCCCGCGGCTTGGTCCTCCAGTGCAGGCAGGATGGCGTCGGGGTCCAGAGCAGACACTTCACGCCCGTCGACGAGAAGGCGTCCCTGCTGAATCTCAACGGTCTGTCCCGGCAGACCCACGACACGCTTTATGATCAGTGCGGGCGACTCGGGCATATCGAGGACGATAATTTCATTGTGGCGCGGGGCATGGAAATAGTAGCTCAACTTTTCCATTATCAGCCGTTCTTCTGGCCAAAGGTTGGGCTGCATACTCTGACCACGCACGATGGTTGCTTGCGCCAGAAAGAGATGAATGAGCGCTGCCAGGAAGATGGCAGGGAGGACGATCTGCGCCATTTCCTTGAGCGCAGAGAAGATGGCTGCGGCCGTGGACATACTTTGCGACTCGGGGAGGGACTGCCCGACAGTGGGATTGTCGGAGCCGGTAGACGCCAAGAGCCGGGCAGGGCCGACATTCTGCGGACGATCCGCAGGGGGAGCGGCTGCCCGCCGTACATCTGCAGGCAGCGCGCTTCGAGGGCTGGCTTGCTCCTCCTGGTTTCGAGTCGACATCTTCATCGATCGAACGGGTCTACTAACTGACTCACTGGCGGGCTGCCGCCTCTCATCTACGCGGCCGGCCCCCGTTTCTCATACTGCGGTCGCGATCGCGGCGTCCACCACGGTCGCGGTCTCGGCCGCCGCCGCCGCCGCCGCGGCGCCCACCGCGATCGCGGTCACGGGCTTCTTCGGCACTCCAACCTTCCAAGACGGCTTGCCGGCTCAATCGGATTTTGCCTGCTGGATCGATGTCGATCACCATGGTTGTGAGTTCATCGCCGACGTTGGCGATTTCTTCCACGTTATTGACACGGTAGTCGGCCAGTTGGCTGATATGCACTAGCCCATCCACGCCGGGCAGCAGGTTGACAAATGCGCCATAGGCTTCGACTCTCACCACCTGGCCGGTGTAGATTTTGCCTATTTCGACTTCTTCGGTCAGAGATTCGATTTCACGGCGGGCCTCTTCGGCTGCGAGACCGTTCAGGCCGGAGATGAACACCGAACCGTCGTCGTCGATATCGATCTTGACTTCATATCGTTCCTGTAAGGCGCGAACGGTCTTGCCGCCCGGTCCGATTATTTTGCCGATCTTCTCGGGATCGACGCTCACGGTGAGGATGCGCGGTGCGTACGGGCTGAGCTCCTCGCGGGATTCCGGGAGTACATCCAGCATCTTTTCCATGATGTGCAAGCGGCCCTGCCGGGCCTGCTCCAGCGCGGCACGCAGGATTTCAAAATCAAGCCCCTTGACTTTGAGATCCATCTGCAAGGCGGTAATGCCATGACCGCTGCCGGCGACCTTGAAGTCCATGTCGCCGAGATGGTCTTCGACACCCTGGATGTCAGACAGGACCACGTATTCACCTGAATCCTGATCCTGCACCAGGCCCATAGCGATGCCGGAAACGGGTGCATCGATTGGGACGCCTGCGTCCATGAGGGCCAAGGTGCTGCCGCAGACCGATCCCATACTGGTGGAACCGTTGCTGCTGACAGCCTCGCTCACGAGTCGCAACGTATAGGGGAAATCCTCAGGTATCACCGGTTGCAGAGCCCGTTCGGCCAAGGCACCGTGCCCTATTTCGCGGCGTTTTGGTCCCCGCATCGGGTAGGCTTCGCCTGTCGAATAGGGCGGGAAGTTGTAGTGATGGATATAGCGCTTTTCTTCTTCCGGCATCAAGGTGTAGAGGCGTTGTGCATCGCCGGGCGTGCCCAGGGTCGCAATGGTCAGGACGTGCGTTTCGCCGCGCATAAACAGTCCGCTACCATGGACGCGGGGGATGTTGCCCACCTGTACCTGGATCGGACGAATGGTCTGGGGATCGCGGCCATCGGGTCGGACGCTCTCGTCGAGGATGCGCCTGCGAACGGCGTCCTTATGCAGGCTGTCCAGCGTGTCGTCCACATCGCCGGCGTCGACTTCTCCTGCACCGATCGGTTCGGCGAGAGCCTCCATCGTTTCATCGCGGATCTCGGCGAGACTGGACTTGCGATCGCCACGGTCGGTTGTTTCAGCAACGGCGGTTGCGACCCTTTCGCGCGCGAGTTGGTTCACTTTTTCGACGGTGTGTTCGGCCGCCGCGAAGATTGGATAGTCGGTAAATTTCTCTTTGCCAGAATCGGCCTGCATTTGCTGGATAGTCTGTATCACAGGCTGCATTGATTCATAGGCCATTCGCAGTCCATCCAGCACGATATCTTCGGGCAGTTCATTGGCGCCGGCTTCGACCATGAGGATACTGTCTGCGATACCTGCAACCTGCAGGCCGAGGGTGCTCAGTTCCATGTCGGAGGCGGTTGGGTTGACGATCAACTCACCGTCAACATAGCCGACAGAAGCTGCGCCAACCGGTCCTTCCCAAGGGATGTCACTGATTGACAGGGCAGCTGAAGCTGAGATAATCGCGAGTGGGTCGATCAGGTGCTCGTTGTCAGAACTGAGCGCGGTGAGGATGACCTGTACTTCGTTGCGCATACCCTTTGGGAAGAGGGGGCGCAGTGGCCGGTCTACAAGGCGACAGAGGAGAATCGCCTGCTCGCTGGGCCGTCCTTCACGGCGGAAGAGGTTGCCGGGAATACGTCCGGCGGCATAGAGTTTTTCTTCAAAATCTACGGTAAGGGGAAAGAAGTTGATTCCTGGGCGGACGCCTCTATCCATCGTGGCAGTTGCCAGGATAACGGTGTCGCCGCAACGTACGGTGACGGCGCCGCCAGCTTGCTGGGCAAGAATGCCGGTCTCAATGCTGATCTCTTTGTCGCCCAGCGTCGTGGAATAGACTTGGGCGCCTTCAAACAATCTTTGTTGCTCCATCTTAATTCACCTCGAATTGAATCTTGCGCCGCCCTTCTGTGAGGTAGGGCGGACGGGTGGGGCCACCGGTTCAAGCGACTACCTGAACCTGCAACGCATCCGACGTTGCCGCCACCCGCACACGAAATCGCTGGTCTGATTGGCAGACGAAATTACTCGCTGTTCATCATCGCAACGATATCTCTGAGCATTGTTTCGAGGTGCGGAACTGGAGAACGGATCGAAGTAATTGAACGCGAGCGCAAAAGGCTCTGTCAACGATGACTTCGGTCCATTCTCCAATGCCGGACCTCGGAAGCAGAATCTGCCGTTTACAATGCGCTGAGCACGGAGTGCATCTGCGAGCGGCCGGTGGCAGTATTTTTCTTACAATGGGTCGCGCTGTCGAACACGACCTGCGAACTGATCTGCCGGGAGCAGGACACAGGCCACTGCAAAGAGGCTGAGGGGCTGTGACTTCAGAAGGCACCCGGCGAGAACATTAGTGACTGATAGGGGAATGTTTATGCGGTCCGCCCTATCATTGCCAATTTATCGACGTAGACCCAGCCTCTGGATCAGCTGGCGATAACGGTTTGCATCCTTTCTTGCCAGGTATGCCAAGTGGCGGCGGCGTTGACCAACCAACTTCAACAGGCCTCGACGCGACCCTTCATCATGCTTGTGCGCTTTCAAGTGGTCGGTCAGGGCATTGATGCGCGTGGTAAGGAGGGCGACTTGCACCTCCGGAGATCCAGTGTCCTGGTCGAAAGTCCGGTACTCCTCAATGATCCTTGTCTTTTCCTCCGTCGAAATGCTCATGTGGTACTCCTGAACTCCTTTCCTCTTGGACCAGAGAATCTCGAAAGCGCTGTCCGATTGTAACCATTCTCTGGAGGGACGCCTATTGCGTTTGGAGAGCCGAATCATCGCTGGAATACCACGGCGCATGATCCAGCCGGTACTGAATCAGTTTAGCACATGAGCAGACGACTCCCAAACTCTCGCCGTCACGTCACTATACGTAGGACCTCGGGATGGGGTCGCGTTGGGCGCTGGAAACTGTGAAGGCGCAACAGTCGAAGGGGGGGTAATGGCGCGAGATGAGGCAAGGATAACAGGGGTCGGGGCCGTGCCAGGGGTACGTTCGAGAGGTTGATTGGATGCTAATCCGCCTGGGAGTTCGCGGCAAGGAACCAGGAACTTTCCAGGCGCATCCCAGTGGGGTGGGTGTAGTTCATATTTGGGGTGGAGATGGTCAGGTGGGGGATTCATGCCAGCGGTGGCTGAAAATTTTCCGTCCAGTTGTTGGGTGGCAACGGGCAGGCACAAGGCCCGCCCCTACGGTGGTGGCGCGGGGGTTGGAATACCGATCGCTGTCTCAACCGTTCCAATAGTCCACGACGGTCGGGCATACGATGGGGGGCGTTGCGGGGGGAGTCCCCCCGCACAACTGCAGTGGTCAGTTGTCAGTGGTCACTGGTCAGAGACGAAGACGCTTGCGATGCTTGGAACCGCGAATTGGCTTTAGCTTAGTAGGGCCTTATGCTAGTTGGGAAAGGCCAATTGCTTGATTTGGAGATAGTCAGTTACGCCCAAGAGGCGGTTGATATGAATGCAGAGGGTATGTGCAGTCAATTTCGTATATAAACGTGCACAAAGGCCTGTGAGAGTGTGAGCGTGGTTGGTTTCAATCGAGAATTGTGCGTTGAGTTGGCTGGTGACTGTTTCGATAATTTGGCGGACGGCGTCGTAGAGGCGAGAGAGGAATGGGGGGATCTGTTTTTTCTGGTTTTTGCGCGGCTTGGTGAGCAGGCGGATGCGATTGTATTGCCAGAGTTCCTCAGCTGCCGGTGCACTGACGTAGGCCTTGTCGCCGATGACGATGCGGTTGTCGTGTTCGGCAAGGAGTTCGCGACCGACAGCCAAGTCACGCTCGCTAGCCGGCGCTAACTCGAAGTCGATAATGAGGCCACCCATCGTGATCAGCAGATGCAGCTTATAGCCGAAGATCATCATCTTTTTGGAGGGAACGGGCCCAAAATCGGCCCCCCATTCGGACCATTTGGCGCGCGATTGCGGCGCCAGGTGGAATTGAACCACAGGGATGGGCAGGCTATCGACGACACAATGCTCATCCCGATAGAGTTCCATCCTGGCCAACATCATGCGTCGCATTTCATTGATGATCCACATCAAGTTTCGTCGTCGCCGATTGAAGCGGCTCTGCTCCGGTATGATGGGAAACTTATCCCGATGTGCCTGCATATGACTGAGTAACTCTGTTTCCACATCCCATCCCAGACATTCGCCGATGAGACAAATCGCGATCAATTCACTGTCGCTACACTCAGGCTCCGGCCCCGGCCGTCTCAAATGTCCTTCCAGTTCCTTGCACATGTCGTCAACGAGCACATACACCCATAGACAAAAATCGTCAAAGTGGGCTATCATTCGGTTGGTCCTCCTGGTGAGCTACCTTGGTTGGTCGAGACTTCCAAAGTTATCTCACCAGGGGACTTTTTTCAAACACTAACTAGCATAAGGCCCTAGTAGTTAGCAGAGGTGTACGAGAGTTCACCTCCAATCCGGACTGCATCCCAGTGGGGTGGGTGCAGTCCATTCCTGGGGTGAGAGTGGGCAGGCACAAGGCCTGCCCCTACCGTGGTCACGGCGGACGGTTTCGCGGCACGACGTGGGTGGGCGACAGGTGGCATAGACAGTACGCCGGCGACGCGGCGCCAACGTGGCATGGTGTAAGGGGGGCGTTGCGGGGGGAATCCCCCCGCACAAGGGAGGGCCGAAGGCCCGACCGCACAACTGCAGTGATCAGTGATCAGTGGTCAGTGGTCAGTGGGAACGGCACTTGCGCTGGTCGGGGACGCGAGCTGGCTTTGGGTTGGTCGTTAGCAGAGGTGTGCGAAAGTTCACCCCCATTTTGGACTGCACCCAGTGGGGTCGGGCTCTTGAAAACATGATCGGCTGCCTTTATAATGGGCTTGATTTGCTGAGTTGATACATTGCCCCATGTCAGGCGTGCAGGCGGATTCCCCTTCTCAAAAGGTAACGCCGGCAACGGGTCGCATGCTTCAGGACGATTTCGAATTGAAGCCGGCCAGAGAAGCGATGCTGAGCCTTCGTCCGGGCCACCGCAGCATTGCCAAAGAGCGAAGAGGTCGGTTGACTGTCTTCAACAGGTGTCGCGCGTGTCTGACCTAACTTTGTCCGCTTCGATGAAGGCGGAAGCGAGCCGTCTAGGATTCGACTACTGTCGAATCGTCAAGGTGGAAGAGACGGCGCATGCGGAGTTTTTTATCCGCTGGCTGGGCTTGGGCCGGGCCGGCGAAATGGCGTACCTGGCGAGAAATCTACAGAAAAGGCGCAATCCGGCCCTGCTGGCTGATGAGGGCCCGCCCTTTCGCACGCTTATCGTGCTGGGCGTGGACTATCATCGCTTCGATCTGGCCCCGGAGATACTGGATGATCCGGCGCGCGGAATCATCGCCCGCTATGCCTGGGGGGAGGACTATCACGAGATCATTCGTCCTCTGCTATATGAGCTTGACGACTGGCTGCGCGCCCGGACAGGACGCACGACTTTGGGAAAAGGGCTGGTTGATACGGGGCCTGTGCTGGAGAGGGACTGGGCGCACCAGGCCGGCGTAGGCTTTACGGGGAAGAACTGCTGTACGATTCACCCGCAGCGGGGCAGTTGGCTCTTTCTGGCAACGCTCGTGGTTCCGGAGGCGCTGGCCTGTGACCCGCCAATGGTCTCGGCCCGTTCGGCAGATTTTGGTATGGAGGAGACACTCGCGGGCCTGCCGGCCTGCGGCGATTACGGGGCTTGGCAGATTCAAGGGGGCGACTGTGTTCTACCTGTGAATCGTCAGCGCAGCGCGCTCGAATTTGAGGAAGGGGCGCGCGAAACCCCACCGGCCACCTGCGGCCACTGTACGCGCTGCCTTGATGCCTGTCCGACCGATGCTTTTGCAGGTCCGTTTCATCTCGACCCACAGCGCTGTATATCCTACTGGACAATTGAGTCGCGCCAGCCGGTTCCGCGATCTTTGCGGCGCGAGTTCGGCAACCGGATTTTCGGGTGCGACATCTGCCAGGAGGTCTGCCCCTGGAATCAGCGGCTTGAAGAGAGGACGCCATTGCTAAGCGGGCTAGCGGCTCAGCAGGCGCGCGTGGCCCCACCACTGTTGGAGGGGTTCGATCGGCGCCTGCCTTACTGGCTTGAGGCGGACGCTTTCGCCGAGCGCTGGCGGCGGTCGCCGTTGAAGCGGGCGAAGCGGGCCGGAATGCTGCGCAATGTTTGTATTGCCCTAGGGAACTGGGGCGACCCGGCGGCCTTTGCAGGATTGGAGGCGGCTGCAGCCGACGAAACGGCGCTGGCGCGAGGACACGCGGCCTGGGCGCTAGGTGAACTGCTGCGCCGACACAACGATGGTCGGGCGGCGGCCTGTCTGGAATCCCTGCTTGCCAATGAGGCAGACTCGTGGGTAAGAGAGGAGATAGGCACTGCGCTTGGGCGCGGCAATGAAACTTTAGGGGCGAGCGGGCGTAGAGAAGTATATAGCCGAATTGACGGACACTGAGTTGCCCTGCCACGCAGTGTCTTCGACATAAGGAGAGCATTTATGGATATCGGACGAGCGCTGACTTACTTTTCGGAGGACGAACGCTGGGTCGAGAAGACGGCCATCGGCACGGGGTTGCTTCTGATCAGTTCATTGCTGCTGGTTGCGCTTATTGGCGTTCTTGGCTACTTCATCCTGTTCGGTTACCTGGTACGTCTGCTCCAAAACGTACGCGACGACGTTCATCCTGTCCTGCCGGAATGGGACCGGTGGGGTGATGACTTAGTACGCGGGGTGAAGCTGGTCTGCGTATATCTTGTTTGGGCACTGCCGATGATATTAGTTTCAGTGCCTATGTTCATCATCGGCGCAGTTCTTTCAGAAAACTTGCCATACGGTGACGATGATATTGGGGCCATATTCATACTGTGCGCAATGTGTCTGCAGTTTCTGGTCGGAATCGCGTTCCTCGTCTTTCAACCTGGATTCACGATCGCCTTTGCCAGGAGCGAAACGATCAGCGAGGGACTCCAGGTTTCCGAGATCTGGGACTGGACCCGCGACAATATAGGGAATGTCGCGATTGTGGCGATTCTCACGGTGATTGCCAGCATGATCATTACGACGGTCGGCAGCATCGTGGGCTTGATTCTTTGTGTAATCGGCGCGGTAGTTACAGTGCCGTTGTCACAGCTGGTCATCTACTATTTCCAGAGCCACCTGTACGGCCAATTGGCGCGACTGGCCGGGGAAGGCGCTGCAGGGAGCGGTTCGGGTCCTGTGCCAGCGCCTGGTCCGGAGTTCGAATGGACAACTGAGACTGCCGAAGAATCGGAGGTCTCAGCCGAAGTGGTCCCACCGACTGTGTATAACCCTCAGGCCGAGCCGGAGCCGTCAGAGGATACTGAGGCAACGGTCGAAACGGAAATGCCGGACGAGGGGGAGCCTCAAGCGGATTCTGACGGGCCAGAGGAGGACGGTCAGCCGGAGGAAGATATTCAGCAAGGGGAGGATGGCCAATCCGAGGCAGGTGTGGAGTCCGACGAGGATGGGTCTTCTTCGGAGACGAAGAGCCAGTAGGGTCCTGATTACCGGGGCGGAGCAGAGCGTCATAGAAGCCTAAGAGAAATAGCCCGTTCGAGATTTGACTCTCTCGCACGGGCTTTTTTGCATACATCTGCGGGCGCCGGAACGGAAGAAAAGGGGTGATTCCGATTGGCCGCCTTTGACGTTCTGGCTACTTGCTGTCCGTCTCCCGCGAATCTTTTTGGCCTGTTAGGCGGAGGAGGATTGGGAATCCTTCACCATTTGCACGAAATAGCGGTGCCAGCGCAGGTCGTCGGTGAGCTCGGGGTGAAAGGCCGTTGCCAGAATCGGTCCTTTGCGAACAGCCGCGATCACCGGTTCGGTTTCGTCTGCAAGGGAGGCAACGGTGGCCAGCGTCTCGACGTTTTCGGCGACAGCGGTAATGGCGGGCGCGCGAATGAAGACTGCGTGAAAGGGTGTGCCGCCCATGGCGGGCACGTCGAGATCGGCCTCGAAGCTGTCGACCTGGCGGCCAAAGTAGTTACGATTGACGGTTACGTTCAGACCGCCGATCAGCGCCTGACCGCCCAGCTTCTGGCCGGTGGCGTGCTCAGCCAGCAGGATCATGCCGGCGCAGGTACCCCAAGTGGGTTTGCCGCCATGGACCCAGTGGCGCAGCGGCTCCACGAGGCCCCAGCGTTCGGCGACGAGCCCCATGCTGGTGCTCTCGCCGCCCGGGATGATCAGCCCGTCGAGGTCGTCCAGCTCTTTCGCCAGTCTCACCTCGGCGGCATCGACGCCGAGGCGTTTCAGCATGGCGATGTGTTCGCGGAAGGCGCCCTGGAGCGCGAGGACCCCTAAACGTACTCCGCTCATTGCGTGATGCTCAAAGGGATCAATTGGGCGCATCCTTGAGGCGATTGTGTTTCGAAGTGACTGATGCTGGCAAAGGGTTATGGTGCTAAGAGAAAGCTGACGAAGGAATCTAAACCCGACATATCACTGTTCTCTCAGCGGAGGAGTAAAATGTTTGCGGTGGCAGGGGATACGGTCTCTCCAGCCACCGCAACCTACAATTCAGGTGATTGTGTGCGCTTCGTTCGCTACCAACCCCGCTCAGCCATCTTTTCTTCTTCTGAGAGGTCGGTAACGTTGATGCCGACCATTGGGGCGCCCAGATTTTCGCTGACTTCGGCCAGAATGTGGGGATCGTTGAAGTGCGTCACCGCTTGAACGATGGCATGGGCGCGCTTGGCAGGGTCGTCGCTCTTGAAAATGCCGGAGCCGACGAAGACGCCGTCCACGCCCAGTTGCATCATCAGCGCCGCATCTGCCGGTGTCGCGACGCCACCGGCTGCGAAGTTCACGACCGGCAGTCTGTTCAGCTCGGCCGTCTCCTTAACCAGCTCGTAGGGCGCCTGAATGTCCTTTGCGTAGGTGAAGAGTTCGTCTGCATCCATTCTACTGATGCGACGGATTGCGCCGTAAACGCTGCGGGCGTGGCGTACCGCCTCAACAACATCACCGGTCCCCGCCTCTCCCTTGGTGCGAATCATTGCGGCGCCTTCGGCGATGCGACGCAGGGCCTCGCCAAGGTTGCGGCAGCCGCAGACAAAGGGAATGGTGAAGCCGTGCTTGTTTATGTGATGGCTCTCGTCAGCGGGTGTCAGGACCTCGCTTTCGTCGATGTAATCTACGCCGAGTGCCTCCAGAATCTGCGCTTCCACAAAGTGACCGATTCGGACCTTGGCCATCACCGGAATCGTGACAGACTCCATAATCTCTTTGATGAGCCGCGGGTCGCTCATGCGGGCTACGCCACCGTCCTGGCGGATGTCGGCGGGTACGCGTTCAAGGGCCATCACAGCACAGGCGCCGGCTTCCTCGGCGATGCGGGCCTGGTCTGCCGTTACTACGTCCATAATGACGCCGCCTTTAAGCATCTGTGCCAGCCCGGCTTTTACGGCGAAAGTTCCTCGCTCCACCTGCCCATTCTCCTGTTGACCGTTCTTTGTACTCATGGGTCTGCCCCTCCTTTTATTGCCACCACCAAACTGAGTTATCACCTGTAGAGCAGTAGGGGGTAAAGGTCGACTGCTGATTCCTTCCAACCCCTTTGCGCTCGAAATTGATTTCTGTTATTGTAGTCAAAAGCCCCCTGATTTTCCAACTTCACAAAAACAGCGATTTCGGACCCCGCGCCTGCTCTGAGGATTGGGAGATCGATCAGGGCGATTCAGGGGGCAGTTGGGCAACGTTTACAACTGAGGTGGGCGTACTATTGTGCAGAATAACCATATGACTTCCGGCTCTGTTTCGGCGATCATTAGCCGGTAGCCAAAGGGGTTCCCGCCCGGGGGCCTCTTAGTCAATTCAACCCCACAATTGCTTTTCGGACAGCAGGGATTGCCTGCAACAGGAGGAAACGGGCATATGGATGGAATCAACTCTGGAGATACTGCCTGGATCATCGTCGCCACCGCTTTGGTGCTGATGATGACGCCGGCGCTGGGCTTCTTCTACGGCGGAATGGTTCGCCGAAAGAACATCCTCTCCACTCTCAACCTCAGTTTCATAACGATCGGTCTCATCAGCATACAGTGGGTGGTCATTGGTTATACGCTGGCCTTTGGCACAAGTGTGGCCGGGCTGGTAGGCGGTCTCGACTACATTGGGCTGTCCAATGTCGGTGTCGAAGCACTGGAAGGGTTGTCCATTCCTCACCTGCTTTTTGCCGCGTTCCAGATGACTTTCGCCATAATCACACCCGCGCTGATTTCGGGGACATTTGTGGAACGAATTCGCTTCAAGGTGTACCTGGTCTTCGCGCTCTTGTGGGCCACTCTCGTCTATGATCCGGTCTGCCACTGGGCCTGGGGCGGAGGCATCTTTGCCCGATGGGGCGCGTTGGATTTCGCCGGCGGGACGGTCGTCCACATTACGGCCGGTTTCTCGGCTCTGGCGTTCGCGATGGCCATTCGCAAGCGCAAGGGATTCGGGCAGGTGGCGATTGAGCCGCATAACATCGCGTTCACCGTCCTGGGTGCAGGCCTGCTGTGGGTCGGCTGGTTTGGCTTCAACGGCGGCAGCGCGCTTGCGGCAGACGGCTTGGCGGTACAGGCCCTGGTGAATACGAACACGGCGGCGGCGGCGGCGTCCGTGGTATGGATGTTCCTGTCATGGCGAGACAACAAGCCCAGTGTGCTGGGTATCGTAACAGGTGCTGTTGTGGGTTTGGTTGCGATTACGCCTGCGGCCGGTTTCGTCACCCCGATGTCTGCGCTCCTGATCGGCGCGATTGCCGCTCCCATAAGCTATTACAGTATCGACTTGAGGGAGAGAAAGGGCCTGGATGAAAGCTTGGATGTATGGGCCTGTCACGGCATGGCCGGTGCGTGGGGCGCGCTGGCAACCGGCCTGTTCGCGACTGCGGCCGTTGGCGGGACCGACGGTCTGTTTTACGGCAACCCCACACAGTTTGGCGTCCAATTGATGACCGTGGTGGTAACTATCATATACTCGTTCGTCATCACGTTCATTCTAACCAGAATCCTGGATGCGGTCTGGGGCCTGGCGGTCACCGAGCAGGAAGAGGAGATCGGTCTGGACATCAGCGAGCATGGCGAACGGGCCTATGCGTGACTAGCGAGGCAAGGTGGCGAAGGTGCGTATATTGAGGATGAAGAATCTGAAGTCGTTGAAGATACCGAAGGCAGCGAGAACGGCGAGCAAAGTGAGGTCAGCGAAAGCAGTGAACGGGAGGACCCCTAGCCCCCTGCCTCCTACTGGGTCGTGCGGTTAGCCGCACGACCCGACTCAAACTGCTGACGACTCCTCTTTTGATGGTGAGGAGCGATGCTAAAGAAGGTTGAGGCCTACATTCGACTGGAAAAGCTGACTGTCGTCAGGTCGGCGCTCATCGAGATTGGTGTCCCTGCCATAGATACAGTTGTGGTGCAGGGACACGGCAGGCAGACAGGCATCAGGTTGGCAGGGCGGCACAGCAGCTACACGGTTGATACCTTGCCCCGTCTTCGGCTGACCGTGGTTGTAGGTGAGGATGACGTCCCGCGAATAGTAGAGACGATCAGGGAAACAGCTGCTACCGGGACACAGGGGGACGGTGCAATCTATGTCTGCCCAGTAGACAATATCGTTCGCGTCAGTACCGGAGAAGTAGGCGCAGACGCTCTCGTGTATGAAGGAGACATCGACATTCAAGGCATGCTTTCGCCTCCCCCTGATCTAAGTGATTTCTTTGCATTCTTCCTAAAAGGGAAGTACAGAGTGGAAGAATGACTGGTCTCCGGGCCTGCCCAGGTCGCGAGAGGATCCTAGCACAGAGGAGAATTGGCGGTGCTAAAAAAGATTGAGGCGTACATCCGACATGAAAAACTGGACGCTGTCAGGTTGGCTCTGATAGAAATCGGCGTTCCTGCTATCGATACTGTCGAAGTTCAGGGGCACGGCCGTCAGAGTGGAATCAAGCTGGCTGGGCGACACAGCACTTACGTCGTTGACACTCTGCCCCGCATTCAGCTGAACCTCGTCATTGGGGAGGACCTGGTCGGACAGGTGGTAGAGACCATCCAGGCGAATGCGGCTACCGGTACGCAGGGTGATGGGGCCATCTTCATCTCCCCCGTGGAGAACATTATTCGCATCAGTACGGGAGAGGAAGGCGACGACGCATTGACATACGAGGGCGACATCGATATCGATGAGCACCAGATTAGACGGTAAGGCTAGCTTCCCGTCTGGGTTGCAGACCTGACAGGCCTGATTGCACTCGAATTTTGGACCTGCGAAGGGTAAGGTACCAGGCTTGCTGAGCGGCCGCTGCGCCTTGCCACGGCTATCGTTACCTGTCGTTAAGGGGGTTACGTTTTTCCCAGAATCGCACCACCAGCGACAATCCGATAGTCATCACCAGATAGAGAAAAGCAACGACATTGTACGTTTCGAAGAAGCGGAATGTGCTCGTGGCATAGAGTCTTCCCAGTTGGGTAATGTCCTGCACGCCCAGCACTGACACCAGCGCCGAGTCTTTGAGCATAGCGATAAAGTCGTTGCCCAGGGGCGGCAGGACGCGCCGAACCGCCTGGGGTAAAATCACATAGCGCATGGCCTGGCTCCGGCTCATGCCAAGGCTGAGCGCCGCCTCCAACTGTCCCCGTTCCACGCTCTCGATTCCTGCCCGAAAGATCTCAGCGATGAAGGCGCTGTAGCCGATTACGAGCGCCAGGATTGCGCGGCTGGTAAAGGAGAGCTGGCGAATGCTAAATTCGGCCAGGGGCTTTCCGACCAGACCGAGTCCCAGCCCCTGTATGGCATTGCCAGCCCAGTTGAACAGATCCACAAGCCCCGGGGCACCCACGAATGCAATGTAGAAAAGAATCACCAACATTGGCACGCCGCGGATGATCTCCACGTAGAAGGAAGCCAGTTCATAGACCGGTCGAATGCGGGAGACGCGGGCCAGTCCGAAGGCCAGACCGACCAGGAGAGCCAGACCAAAAGAGATGAGGCAGACGTACAAGGTCACGCCCACGCCTTTTGATACGGCGTTGAAGATTAGATTGTAGTCTGCGTCGGCCAGCAGGTTCCAGAGGAGCAGCACGCCCAGGAGCAGCGCTACCAGGAGCCAGTAGGGAAGGCGCGCGAAATAGTCGGCGGGGGAACGCCGAAGACGGCCTTGAGGAGAGTCAGCTGCTGCCACTTGTGTGGAGGGTTGCAAGAGTTCGAGCGCAGAGGGCGGGGGACATCGAAAGCATCACCCTCTGCGCTCGAAGTCATTCTAATTTGGATCGTACAGGAAGAACCACTTCACGTTCAGGTGCTCGTTGTAGCCGTCGTCCTTCATGGTTTGGATGGCTGCGTTGAAGGGCGCGGTCCACTCACTTCCGGGCGTGAAGATGAAGCCGAACTCCTCGGTCGCCAGCGCTTCGCCGACGATCTTGAGCTTCTCCGGGTTGGCGCCGATGTAGCCGCGGCCAGAGGCGGCGTCGACCAGCACCATGTCCACATCACCGGCGATAAGCGCTTGCACCGATGCGCCGAAGTTGTCCAGCAGCTGGATGCGCGGGTTGGCCTCGTCGCCATCCAGGATGTCGTACACGGCCGTGTAGAAGCCGGTCGTGCCAGCCTGGGCTCCGATGAGCAGCGATGCATCGGCGGCGAATGCTTCTGGCGTGCTAAACCGCTCCTCTTCGGCGCGCACCAGCATGAACTGCTGGCTGGTCATGTAGGCGTCGGAGAAGTCCACGACCTGGGCGCGTTCTGCCGTGATCGTGATGCCGTCCATGCCCACGTCGAACTGCCCTTCGGCTACGGCCTGGATCATCGCCTCCCACGAGGTGACCTGCCAGTCAACAACACAGTTGAGGCGGCGGCAGATTTCGTTGACCGCGTCATATTCCCAGCCTACCTCCTCGCCGCTGGCCGGGTCGATGAAGTTGAGGGGAATGTAGTCATTGCCGGTTACCGCAACTATCTCCGCACCGCCCATGTCCGGCAGACTGTCGTAAATGTCGGCGGCGTTGGGGTCTGTGAGGAAGAACCAGCGGGTATTCAGGTAGTCCAGATAGCCGTCGTCCTTCATTGTCTGGAGGGCTGCGTTGAAGGGGGCAGTCCACTCACTTCCTGGTGTGAAGATGAAGCCGAACTCCTCGGTCGCCAGTGCCCCGCCGACGATCTTGAGCTTTTCCGGGTTGGCGCCAATGTAGCCGCGGCCAGAGGCGGCGTCGACCAGCACCATGTCCACATCACCGGCGATCAGCGCCTGCACCGATGCCCCGAAGTTGTCCAGCAGCTGGATGCGCGGGTTGGCCTCGTCGCCATCCAGGATGTCGTACACGGCCGTGTAGAAGCCGGTCGTGCCAGCCTGGGCTCCGATAAGCAGCGACGCATCGGCTGCGAAGGCGTCTGCGGTGTCAAAACGCTCCTCTTCGGCGCGTACCAGCATGAACTGCTGGCTGGTCATGTAGGCGTCGGAGAAGTCCACCACTTGGGCGCGTTCTGCCGTGATGGTGATGCCGTCCATGCCCACGTCGAACTGCCCTTCGGCCACCGCCTGTATCATCGCCTCCCACGAGGTGACTTGCCAGTCGACAACACAGTTAAGGCGGCGGCAGATCTCGTTGACCGCGTCATATTCCCAGCCTACGGCCTCGCCGCTGGCCGGGTCGATGAAGTTGAGCGGAATGTAGTCGTTACCCGTTACGGCAACTATCTCCGCACCGCCCATGTCCGGCAGACTGTCGTAGACTACGTTTTTCGTGCCGGTGGCCGCGCCTGATTCGGAGACTTGGGACTGCTCACCGGTTTCACCCGACGCTGGGGAGGGCGCGGCAGGGACACAGGCGCTCAGGGCCAGGGCGAGAAGCAGGAAGATGGTCCAAAGTCGTAAGGTTACCCCGTTTTTCCTTGTCATAGGTTCTCCCTTCCAGTTCCTTCAATCAATTGACAGAGGTGCGGTTCGCCATCTACCAAGTTCCAGTTTGGCGTCTCAGACAGGCATCTTTCGTTTGGTGTAGGCGCGGCCGATACGAGCTGTCTCCGGGTTGTGGCCGCCGATAACGCGTACGCCGGCGTCGATTCTTTGCTCGACATTTTCCGCGGAAGCCGGCTGCAGAAAGGCGACGCCGTTGGCCTCGCATGCCGCCTGCACGCGATCGCTTGCCGCCTGCATTTCCGGCGGAAAGGTCGGCGGGCGCTTACGATAGCCCAGAGAGATGCTGAGATCGCCAGGACCCATTTCTGCGAATCCAATTCCGGGGACGGCCAGGATCTCTTCAATGCGGGGCAATGCGGCGGCCGACTCGATCTTAAGGCCCAGCAACAACTCGCCGTCGGGGTTGAGGGGCCAGGGGTCAGCCTTATCGAGATAGTCTGCGTAGTCGACTCCCCACATTGCGGCGGCGGTCGGCTCAGAACCAACCCCGCGCCGGCCCGCTTGCAGACCATCGCCGACGCCGATACGATTGATCGGGTACCGGCAGCCTTCTACAAATGCAGCGACCGCTTCCGGCGTCTCCGCCTGACAGAGCAATATGCCGTGCACACCCCGTGCGAGAATCTGGCGGAACTGCCAGGCGTTGTAACGCACGATGTCGGCGGACGTGCCTTCGACGGGCGCTTCGACGATAACTGTGGGCGTGTGGTGTCCGCTGGTGGTTGGTCCGCCTTCCACCAGGCCTTGCATGTAACTCTCCAGGCCGCCCATATCGAAGGAGCCGTGCTCCATCCCCACGTTTATGTAGTCAGACCAGATGGCGGAATCGATGCGGCCCTGTTCGCGGGTAAGCACGTGGCCGGTGTGCCCGCCGCTGTAGTAGATGGGCTGGCCCTGGTCCAGCAGTTCGATTGCCCGGTTAACACGATTGGCCATGGGTTGTCTCCTGTGAGGGAAGGGTTGTCAAGTAGTTCCAGCCGAATTCAACTTTCCGTAAACGCTGATGTGTTCCGGGTTAGACAAGAAAGGCTTGCTATTCGGTGCGACCGCGTGTCAGCCGCTCCCGTTATCATTGCACTCCACATTCAGCCATCCGGAACGGAATGGGGTCGCGGAGTCAGTTTCCGGGTCGAACCGGTGGCGCCAAATGCAGCCGTTGTCGTTGCCCAACAGGTGGAGAGAGACTGAGGTTTCAGGGCTGGTCGTGCGAACGCGGTGGATGTCGTTATGGGGCAGGAGTTCATAGAGGTCACCGGGCCGCAGCATTTGGCGCACAGACAGGGTCAACTCGGCGTGGGATTCGTCGCGACCGTCGTCCTGGCGTGTAAAGACTTCCTCCTCCTGCTCGCCTTTGTAGAGGCCGACGAGACCCCAAGCCAGGTGATCGTGAACGGGGGTCTGTGCGCCAGAGGGCACGACCAGGGCCGAGAAGGCCAGGCCACTATCGCCGGCCCGATAGAGTAACCACATGCCGATACCGCCTCCCATGCCGCTCTCCTGGGACGGCTGTTGGAATTTCTGGGGCAGCCATAACGGATCCGCCAGCAGTTCTACGAAGTCCGGGCGGATCGCGGCTACGATCTTGCGCGGGTCCGATTCCCTGGCGCGGTTGGCGTTCACGGCGCCGATAAAGCGCCGGATTGGGGGATTGTCGAGCAGCCACTCGTCAGCGGAGTGCGCGGGAGGGGGCGTGATGGCTGTCATAAGGTTTATTCCTCGGACGGCGGCTGGACAGCAAACTGGGCGAAGTGGAAGAACTCCGTTGGCACTATGTCGGTGCGGTCGCCCAGGTAGCGTTTGCTTTGCTCTTCGGGCGGCATCATTTCGACTTCAGCGTAGCCATGCCTGGTCATCAGGTCGCTCAGTGACTGCGGCGAAAAGTCGGTAAGCATCGGCTCTCCCCGCCGGGCCACGAAACCCTCCATTTTTTCACAAAGGGTTCTCCATTCCGAAGACATCATATGTTTGGCGATCTTGAAGTCAAAGACGATTCGGGTTCCTGGCGCAGATATCTTCGCGACGCGTTCGAGCGAGTCCCGAATTGCCTCCTGGGTAAGGTAGTAGGTTACCCCAAGCCATGAGTAGAAGGCTGGTTCTTGTGAGTCAAAGCCCGCTTTTGCCAACTCTTCATCCATCTTGTCGACCTCGAAGTCGACAGGTACGAAGGTCAGGTTAGAGGGGATGCTCCCTATTGCCTTCTGAACGCGCTGCCGTTTTACCTCCTGCGTAGCGGGGTGATCCACTTCAAAGACGCGAACTTTGTCAGCCAGATCCTGTCGCCGCAGCGCGAAAGTGTCATGTCCTGCGCCGAGGATAACATACTGGCTGGTACCTGACTCGATGGCTTGTTCCAACTGATCTTCCGTATAGCGCGAACGCAGAACAACTGCCGGGTAAACAGGGCGGTAGACGCCCAAGAGCATGTCGCCGACAAGCCATTTGAGCGGCCTGTACTTTGCGACGGCATGCCAAAACGGCGTAAGCATCTGCAATGCATAGGTGTCTTCAAAAATGTGCGGAGTATCATGCCAGCGCAGATGTACAGCGCGGATAGTCGCTACCAAGACAGCGGTCTTGCTCGTGTCTTTTTTGTGTTGGCGTGGTGAATCTTGTGAAGTTGTCATAGTTTAGTATCTCCGTGGCTGAGCGGACCCTGCGGCCGAACAAGTATCTTTTTGAAGGAGGGAGCAGTTCAGTTTTCCATCCAGCTGGCTGGAATGGTATCAGGAGATGGTTTCATAGTAACATACAGGCTAAACAGATTTCAAAACATTGCCTTGAGCAAAATGGGGTCTTTGGGACAGGAGAGAAGCCTCCACGGGGCGGTGGGCATGGTCTGGCGTGTGTGATTTATTATGGGAAAAAGTGCGTCACATTGAAAGCATTTTCGCCAGGGGAGCGAACGATGAACAACATACCGCAGAGGGAGGTTGGCGGGACGGGGACTTTTGTTTCCGAGTTCGGTTTGGGCACTGCGCCGCTGGGCGATCTGTTCGAAGCGCTTGGTGAGGAAGAGGCACAGGGCGTGTTGCAGGCGGCCTGGGATGTGGGTGTGCGATTCTACGATACGTCCCCCTTCTATGGCAATGGGAAGAGCGAGCATCGCGTCGGCCACTTTTTGCGCCAGATGCCGCGAGAGGCGTATGTGCTATCGACCAAGGTGGGGCGTGTCTTTCGCCCGGCTCGAGACCCGGCCACGTTTGATCCCGGGCCGTTCGTGGGCGCGCTGCCGTTCGAATTCACCGTCGACTATAGTTACGATGGCATCATGCGCTCCTACGAAGACAGTCTGCAGCGGCTCAGCCTTCCTTCGATAGATCTATTGGTCATTCATGATCTTGACTTCTACTTTTACGAGACTGAGGCCCGTGTGAACGCCTACCTCAACCAATTATTTACCAGCGGCTGGCGCGCGCTTGAGGAGTTGCGTAGCCACGGGCTGGTCAAGGGTGTGGGCGCGGGCATCAATGAATTGGGGATGATACCGCGATTCCTCGATCTGGTGGATCTGGACTTCTTTCTGGTCGCTTACGGATATAACCTGCTAACGCAGGAAATGCTGGAGGAGGAGTTTCCGCTTTGCGAGGAACGGGGAATCAGCGTCATTGTCGGCGCGGTCTTTGCTTCCGGAATTCTGGCCACCGGCGCTGTGCCGGGCGCGCACTATTTCTACGCGCCTGCATCGCAGGAAATGATGGACAGGACCGACCGTATCGAGCAGATCTGCAGTCGCTATCAAACGCAACTGCCCTGTGCCGCACTGCAGTTCCTGCTGGCCAACCCGATTGTGTCGGCTATTATTCCCGGCGCGGTTGAAACCGCCCATGTGCAGGCGAACTTCGATCTGCTCCAGCGGCCGATCCCGGCGGAACTTTGGCGTGAGTTAAAGTCCGAGGGGCTGCTCAGGGAGGATGCTCCTACACCCTGAGCGACTAGGGGACTACGGAAAGCAACTGTACCGAGGCGTTGCTCACCCATTCAATTACGGCGCTGGGATAGAACCCGATCCAGACGGTGGCAATTGTGCAGATCAGGAGACTGGTCTGCAGCGCCATTGGCACATCCAGCGTGTCGCCTTCGCCTTCACTCGTAAAGAACATCTCCCGCACCACGCGCAAATAGTAAAAGGCAGCGATACCGGCGTTGATCATGCCGATGCCGGCGAGCCAGAAGTACTGGCGTTGTATGGCCGCGCCGAAGACGTAGAACTTGCCGAAGAAGCCGCCGGTGAGGGGTATGCCTGTCAGACTGAGCAGGAAGATGGTGAACATGACCGCGAGCCAGGGCGCTCTCATGATCAGACCCCGGTATGCGCTGATATGCGTGCTATTGACGGTCTCTTCGAGGGCCATGACTACCAGGAAAGCGCCGACGTTGGTGAACAGATAGGCGAAGAGGTAGAGCAGGACGCCGTTAAGACCGTCCATCGCGCTGGGCGATGAGGAGGTTACGGCAACCAACCCCATCAGGATGTAGCCGGCCTGGGCCACCGAACTGTAAGCGATCATGCGCTTGACGCTGTTCTGACGCAGCGCCGCGAGATTGCCCATGGTCATGGTGATGATGCTGAAAGCGGCCAGAACAGGCACCCAGTTGACTTCGAATGAGGCCATGGCCACGATGAAAAACCGGGCCAGCACCGCAAAGGCAGCGGCCTTAGAAGCGGTGGAAAGATAGGTGGCGACCGGTGTGGGTGAGCCGTCGTAGGTGTCAGGCGCCCACTGGTAGAATGGCGCCAGGCTTGCCTTGAATCCCAGTCCTGCCAGAATCAGCAGCATGGCCGGCAGGGCAGCGAAAGCCAAGCCGCTAACTTCGGTTGATTCACCGATTATTTCGGAGAACGCGGCAGCAATGTCGTGAATGTAGAGAGAGCCGGTGGCGCCGTAGAGAAGGCTGATTCCGTACAGCATTACGGCTGAGGCGATCGATCCGTAGAGGAAGTATTTCAGCCCGGCCTCGTTGCTGCGCCGGTTCTCGCGCAGGAATCCGGCCAGCATATAGCTTGTAATCGACAGGAATTCGATGGCGAGATAGACGAGGACCAGGTTATTAGCGCTGACGGCTATGCTCATCGCCAGGCTGACCATCAGGAAGAAGGTCCAGAACTCCCCCTGATTTCCGGAACGGCGGTTCATATAGCGGCCACCGGCGATGGTGGTCAGGATCATGCCGGAGAAGATGGTGACCTTGATGAAGCTGCCGAAGTTGTCGATGGTCATCATCGAGTAGGCCACCTTCGGCCCGGCTTCGGGGTCGGAGATATCCAGTTGCAGTACGACGGCAACCAAGGCAGCGGTCAGAAATAGGGCCGCCAACGCCATGTAGCTCAGCCCAGATTTCTTGCCAACGCCGGGATCGTAGGCCAGGTCCAGGCAGAAGATAAACAGGCCACCGATGAGAAGTATGATTTCGGGTGCGATATATCCTAAGTCGCCCACAAATTGTTCTCCATGTGACAGTACCGGTTGTTGGCTGTCTGCTGCCGGAAGGTCAAGACGCCAGCGGGAGCAGACAGCCGGTCACTGCAGTGTTCAGATGAGATTCTGTACAAAGGCCAGGAGTTCTCGCGCCGACTGATTGAAGTAACTCACCAGAGGCGTTGGGTAGATTCCTATCACGAACATTGCCACGATCAGCGGCCACATTGTCACTTTTTCGAACCCGACCATGTCGGTTGGGCCGTCAGCGTGTTCTCCTTGCACCGTTGTCCAGTGCGAGAGTTTGCTCGGGTCATACTCGCCGAGGAAGACGTTCTGGATAATTCGGTAGAGAATGTAGACGGCAGTGATGACGATGCCGATCGTGCCAAATGCAGCCCAGTAGGGCATGATGGCAAACGCCCCGCGGAAGGTGAACAGCTCTGCCCAGAATCCGGCCAGACCGGGAAGCCCGAGACTGGCGAAGGCGGCCGTCAACATCAGGCCGTAAAAGTGAGGCGTCTTGGTGGCCAGCCCACCAAACCTCGACAGATCGCGGGTATGCGCTCGTTCGTAGATGATGCCGACGAGGAAGAACAGCGCTCCGGTGATGATGCCGTGGTTGAACATCTGCAGGGCTGCGCCGTTGAGCGCCATGGCTGCGCTGTCCTGAATGGCCTGCGCGCTGAGGCCGAAGCGGTTGACCGCGCCGGCCAGAGCTTCGGGGGTCATTACGGCTGCGGCGGCTCCGATACCCAGCATCACGTAGCCCATGTGACTGACGGAGCTATATGCGATCAATCGTTTCAGATCGGTCTGCGCCACGCATACAAATGCGCCATAGACGATTGCAATTGCTCCCAGGCCCACTATCCAGGTAGCCCAGTAGACGGAGGCCTCGGGGAAGCTGGGCAACATGATGCGCAACATGCCGTAGGCGCCCAGCTTCAGCAGGACGCCAGCCAGAATGACGGAGCCGGCGGTCGGCGCCTCAGTATGGGCATCGGGCAACCAGGTGTGGAAGGGGAAGCTGGGAACTTTGAACGCGAAACCAAAGAAGAAGCCCCAGAACGCCAAGCTGGCGAGCGTCAGATTGCCGGCAAAGGGCTGGGCTGCAGCCGCTTCGACGATGTCGAAAGTCCCTGTTGCGAAGTAGACCCCCAGAATCGCCAGCAGCATAGCCACAGAGCCCACCAGGGTATAGATGAAAAACTTGGTGGCGGCGTAGCCGCGATTCTCGCCGCCCCAGATGCCGATGAGAAAGTACATCGGCACCAGGCTGATCTCCCAGAAGACGTAGAAGAGAACGTAATCGAGGGCCAGGAAGACGCCGATCATGCTGAATTCGAGCAGGTGCATCAGGAAGAAGTACTCCTTGACACGCTCGTTTATGACGCCGGCGCTATAGTACAGGCTCAGTGTGCTGAGCAATGCAGTCAGGAAGATCAGGGGAATGCTCAGCCCGTCGACGCCTAGATGGTAACCGGCGTTAAGCTGCGGAATCCACTCGGCAACGTGCTCAAACTGCATACCACCGGTTCCAGAGTCGTACGCAAACAGCAGATAGATGCTGAGGCCAAGGGGGAGCAGACTGGCCCAGATCGATCCCTTCTTGATCAGGCTGTCACTGCGGCCGAGCAGTATGACCAGGAGTGCTGATACCAGCGGCCAAAAGAGCAGTATTGTCAGGACAATTGAATCAGGTGAATCCATGAAGCCTTCTCCACGCAGAGTTTAGGTTTAGGCAAGAAAAGCCGGTCGGGTCCGCTGCCGTCGGAAAGGATGCTCTCGTAGCGGCGCCGCTCCTTATACCAAGGTGAGTATCATCGGAAGCACGTTCAGGAATAGCCATACGGCCAGGATCAACATACCGAATAGCAAATATGTCTGCACGCGGCCGTCCTGCAACAGGCGGGCAATGTGGCCGGCCTGGTCGGAAATCCAGCCGACGCCGTCAACGAAACCGTCGACGACGAATCTGTCAAAGGTAGCGGAGAGATCGCCGATACGGATGGCAATCCGGCCAACGCCGTTGACAAACCAGTCGATAATCCATTCACGGTCGAACAGGGCCATGAATCGGCTCAGCCACAATGTGAAAAGCACGATAGTACCGTTGTACAGTTCGTCGATCCAATATTTGCGGTGCCACATCCACCAGATCGGACCGAGTACGCGGGCAACGGGATCGGTCTGCCCTTCATTCAACCCCTGCCCGTAGACCAGGTAGCCTGCACCAAGCCCACCCAGAGCCACCAGCAGCGACACCGCCAGGGGCACGATATGGAAGTCAGGGTGATGCGGGTACAGGTGCATATACTTCATGTAGGGTTCGACAAAGTGGGCAATCCAATTGGGAACGATGCCGCCCAAGACCGGAAATGTATCCGGTATCCCGACCCACCCAGCGACGACGGCGAAGAAGCTGATCAGAATCAGCGGGATCGTCATGCTGGGGACGCTCTCCGGGGCGTGCGAGGCCCCTTCGGTGCGCGCGCTGCCGAGGAAGGTCAGACCTATCTGGCGCATGGTGTAGAAGGCGGTCAGGAAGGCGGCCGCTGCCAACGTCCAGAAGACCCACTGATGGTTGCCATCCCAAGCGAAGGCCAGGATCTCGTCCTTGGACCAGAAGCCGGCGGTGACCAGAGGGAAGCCTGAGAGGGCCAGCCCACCGATGATGAAGGTCCATCCTGTGCGGGGCATTCTGTTGAGAAGGCCGCCCATGTTGCGCATGTCTTGCGCGTCTTCGGTATCGAGCACGCCGTCGGCGCGGCGCACGAGATGTTCACCGTGGCTTTCCTCGTGGTCGTCATCGTGGGCGTGCTCATGTACGTGATGGTAGCCGTGTTCCACGCCGTGAATCACGCTGCCTGAGCCGAGGAAAAGGAGAGCCTTGAAGAAGGCGTGTGTCAACAGGTGGAAGAGGGCGGCAACGTAGGCGCCCATGCCGATGGCGGCGACCATATACCCCAGCTGGGAGATCGTGGAGAAGGCCAGGACGCGTTTGATGTCCCACTGAGCTACGGCGATTGTCGCCGCAAACAGGGCGGTAAAGGCACCGATGAAGGCGACGAATTGAAGCGTTCCCGTGGAGACTTGGCCGGAAAATTCGTAGATGGGGAACATCCGGACGAGCAGGAAGACACCGGCTGACACCATCGTGGCCGCATGGATCATAGCGCTGACGGGTGTTGGCCCTTCCATGGCATCGGGCAGCCAGATGTGCAGCGGGAACTGGGCGCTCTTGCCGATGGCGCCACAGAAGATGAGCACGCCGATGAGCGAAATCCAGTGGACTTCGCCGAAGACGGGAATATTGACCAGTGATTGAGCGAGCTGGTCCAGATTGGTCTCGGTGAAGAGCTCGCTGAAACGAAGGCTGCTCGGCTCGCTGCGCACGTACAGCAGGATCAGGCCGATCATGAGCAGGGCATCACCGATGCGAGTGGTAATGAACGCCTTGACCGCGGCTGCTCGCGCCGATGCCTTCTCGTACCAGAAGCCGATCAACAGGTAGCTGCACAGCCCCATCACTTCCCAGAAGACAAAGAACTGGAGCAGATTATTGGCGACGACCAGGCCGAGCATGCCGGTCGCAAAAAGGCAGATATAGGCCATGAAGCGGCTGTAGCGGGGGTCTTTGCCCTGCGCGTAGGCGGTTGGGTATTGCGAGGCTTGCAGATGGTGGGGGAAGCTCATGTAGCCGCTGGAGTAGATGAAGATCATCAGCACCAGGAAGGGCACCATGAACAGCATCAAGGCATTGGCCGGGTCCACGGCGTAGCCGATGACAAATTCTGTCGAACCAGTGGGAATCGAGTAGATCGCCTCGTCAACCGGATGTTCACCGAAGTGATCGCGGAAGAAGGAGGCAAAGGCGATTCCCCAACCCAGAACACAGCTCAGCAGGGCGGAGCCTATAGCGGTCAGTGCGCTGCCACGCTTGTTCTTATTGAGAAAGAGCAGTATCGCCAGGAATGCCAGGAAGGGGGGAATCGGCACAACCCAGGTGACGCTGAATAGTCCTTCCATAGAAAAGCCTCGAAAAAATGGAAACCGGACGGTCTTTCGTAGTCAGTTCAGAACAAAGATACCTGGTCTAAGACGTTGCCTGACCCTGGACCAGATTGGCAAACAGGTACCCGACAAGCAGGCCGGCAAATGCCAGACCGAACAGCCACAGATCGTTCGGTAGCCCTGCGGACGAGCCGATGGCCACAAAAATTACGGCCCCTACCAGCGAGATAACAAGCCGAAATGACTGCGCTTTCTTGTGCTGACGAGCCTTCTGCAAGAGCTGTGCTGCATCGCTGTAGTCGGGCTTATACTTTACTATCTCTTTCAGTGCATACACGGCGCCGGTATAGTTGCCGCTCTCCATCTTCTCCTGCGCGAGCTGGTAGAGAAAACTGCACTGTTCTTCAAGCGTTCCCGTCAGCTGCTTTTTGGCCACCTTGTTATGGGTATCTCCGCCTACGACACCATTAGCGGCGCCATCCTTCACAGTGCGGGCGACTTAGCCGGAAAGAATGTCCAACTCGTCGACATCGATAGTGCGCCGCTCGCGGTAGACGGCGATAATCAGCGCCAAGCCCACGGCGGCCTCGGCGGCGGCAAGGCCTATGATCAGCACGGCAAAGACCTGCCCGGTCAGGTCCTGCATGGGCCCGACTCCGTGACGCCAGAAGGCCACCAGGTTGATGTTGGCAGCGTTGAGCATCAGCTCGATGCCCATGAGCATTGCGATGGCGTTGCGCCGTGCGAGCGCGCCGTACAGGCCGCACGAAAACAGAAAGGCGGCGAGCATCAGATACCAACTAAGCGGAACCATAGATCAACCCCAAACAGATGCGGTGGCTTGAAATCGGTGATCTGTCATTGCGGCAACCGATTTCGTTCAGCAGGAGCCCTAGCGGTCGCGTGCCAACATTACGGCACCGACAAGAGCCAAAAGCAGTAGCAGCCCCAGTACTTCAAATGCAATTACGTAAGTGGTTACAAATTCTCTTCCCAGTGTCGCAATCATCGCTTCGTCGGCAACGACCTCCTCGCCGGCGGCCGGCCACGGCGTTGCGCGTGCGAAGGCAAGCAGGGCCATAAAGAAAAGAAACGCAAACAAGGACGATTTGCCCCACTGATTGTTAAGGGGAGAGGTGCTCCCGTACATCATGCTGCGCGTGAGCATGATGGCAAAGGCGATCAACATGGCGATCGCGCCGATGTAGACCAGCACCTGGCTCACCGCCAGGAATTCGGCTTCCAGAAAGACGTAGACACCGGCGACGCCGAAAAAGGTCAGCGTGAGGGCCAGAGCGCTGTGGAAGAGGTTTCTGCTCATTACTACGGCCAGAGCGGCTACGGCCGTGAGCAGGGCGACCTGGATGAACACGAACTGTTCAAATGTCGGAATCGGTACCTCAATGCCCAGCGGTAACTGCATATGCTTTCCTGCCTTGTTGGTGGGGCGTGAATTTGCGAATGCAAGTGCCCCGAACTGTGACTCAGCCTTGTATTGTCTAATCCAGACGGGAAAGACCTAGTACATTGTGCCCTTTTCGGAGACCTGCATTGAGCCAATCAGGGAAGATGGCTCGAAGGAACGCTTCGTTCGCATTTGCTCTTCGCGGAAGTATTTCTGCAGGACGTAGGTGACAACAGCCATTACGCCGACATTGGCAATAAAGATCAGTACATATTGAATGGCAACCGGTGTCGGCAGTTTTTGGATAATGGCCTGGGCAACAATGAGTCCAATCATGAGCGGGACCAGGACTTTCCAGGCAAAGTACATCATCTGATCGATGCGGATACGTGGAAAGGTACCGCGAATCCATTGCTGAAGGACGTAGATGCCGTACACCTTAATCATAAAGTATCCGAGACCCAGTATCGGACCGATGACCGGCAGGCCGACGCCCGGGCCTTGCCATCCTCCCAGGAAGAGAGTGACGGCAACAGCGCCAAGAATCCAGGCGTTCAGGAACTGGGCCAGGAAAAACATGGCGAACTTCATGCCGGAATACTCGATGTGGAATCCTGCGATCAGTTCAGACTCCGCTTCCAACAGGTCGAAGGGGGTGAGTTCAGCCTCTGCGAGCGAGCTGACGAAGAATACGATTAGCGCGCCCGGCATGACGATTCCGAGCCAACCCAACCCGAGGTTAAAGCCGAATATATGCAGTGACTGGAGTTCTACTATCTGGCCGAATCTCATCGAACCTGTGAGCAGTACGACCGTCAGGATAGCCAGAACCAAAGGGATCTCGTAGCTCAGGAGTTGCGCCACCACGCGAAAACCGGCGAGCAGGGCATACTTGTTGTTGCTACCCCAGCCTGCCATCAGTGCCGCCATTATGCCTATCGAGCCGAGCGCCACAACATAGAGTGCGGCGATATTCAGGTCGACGCCGGTCAGGCCGGGGGCAAAAGGTATGACTGCCAACAGCATCAGCACACCGGACACTGCCAGTATGGGCGACAGGTTGTAGGCAATCTTGTCGGCTTCGCGGGGCGTAATGTCCTCTTTGGAAAGCAGCTTGGCCGCGTCGGCGACGGTTTGGAGCAGGCCGTATTTGCCAACACGATTGGGGCCGATGCGGTCCTGTATGCGGCTGATGGCCTTGCGGGTGATCCAGATCAACAGTAGAACCGACAACATGCCGTAGTTGATAAGGATAAAGGACCCGACGGCGTATACCAGGAAGATAGCTGCCCAGCCGGGAAGTCCCAGCCCCATGAGCCAACTGGAGAGCGCTTCGCTCCATTGGGTTACCTGCATAGCTTTGCCTCCGGACAGGTAGCTGAGAAATTGAAGCCTTTCGGGACCGGGATCTGAATCGAAACGTGCAGCATCAAAGCGAGGCTATTGCCACTCCAGTGCGCCTTTGCGCCAGTCGTACATGAGACCGATCACGAGCAGAAGAACAAAGAAGATCGTCGCGATCACAGCAAACATTTCCAGTTGCTGGTATGCCACTGCAATTGGAAACAGGAACAATGCTTCGACGTCGAAGACGACGAAAACCAGACCAATCAGGTAGTATTGAGCTCGAAATTGCACCCAAGTCTCGCCTATGGTTTCGACGCCGCTTTCGTAAATGTCGTTCTTGATCTCATCGGGCCGGCGGGGACCAAGGAAATGGCCCATGACAATTGCGGCGAGAGGCAACACGACCGCCAAGCCGGACATAATGAGAATGAAGAAATATTGAGTGAGCATTGCCGAGAATCCGTTTGTGTGGAATTTAACAAACTCCCGAGAAAGTATAGCATAGCGATTTCTGAAAGCGAAAGTTAGTACCCATCGCAAACGCGTTCAACGCGCTGTGGACGACTGCATGTTCGGGGCCTTCGATAGGATCGGACCACGGCGGCAGATATGTTCCTTCAACGCGGCCCGTCGGCTTGCTTTTGGATATATTCGACAGGGTGCAGTTCATATTTGGGGTGGAGATGGTCAGGTGGGGGATTCATGCCAGCAGTGGCTGGAATCGTTTGCCGTCCATTTCTTGGGAGGCATCGGGCAGACACAAGGCCTGCCCCTACAGTGGTGGCGCGGGGGTTCGAACACCTGTCGCTGTCTCAACCGTTCCAATTGTCCACGACGGTCGGGCATACGATGGGGGGCGTTGCGGGGGGAGTCCCCCCGCACAAGGGAGGGCCGAAGGCCCGACCGCACGGAACTGCAGTGGTCAGTGGTCAGTGGTCAGTGGCGTTGGCACTTGCGCTGACCGGGGACGCGAATTGGCTCTAGCTTAGTCGTTGGCAGAGGTGTACGTAAGTTCACCCCCAATCTGGACTGCACCCATTCGACACGCATGGGCTTTGACAGCAGATTTCGGTTCGTGCTAGAATGAATGCGTTCGTGGAAAATTGCACGAACAGCTCCCCAAGCCTTTCAGTTACGCTGAAAAGGAAAAATCGAGATGGCAAGCGACTATCTGCCACTTCTCATACTGATCCTGTTGGCGGCCGGATTCGGCGCAATTGCCATAGGCCTGCCCTCACTGCTAGGTCCACGAGAGCGCAACAGTCAGAAGTTGGAGCCATACGAGTCGGGGATCATCCCCTTTGCCGACGCCCGTCGACGATTCCCGGTGAAATACTATCTGGTTGCCATGCTCTTTCTGATTTTCGACATCGAAGTAATCTTCCTCTACCCGTGGGCGGCCGTCTTGAGAGACCTTCGCCTGTTTGCCCTTTTGGCGATGATTCCCTTTTTCCTTGTACTCGTGGTAGGTTTTCTGTATGAATGGAAGAAGGGCGCTCTCGACTGGGACTAGAGACTGAGGGATGTGGCCGCCGCGCACAGTTATTCTCAGGGTTTTGACAACTTACTGCTTCAGACGAAAGCTGGAAGGCCCAAAGAGCAGGAAGCCGGTCGCTGCATTCAGAAGTTGCCGCGTCTAGCTGGGCTGCGGGGATGCAGGCGCAAAGGAACGAAACATGGGTATAGAAGAGAAGGTTCCTGAAGGCATTTTGACAACGTCGCTGGACAGCGTGGTCAACTGGGGAAGGGCCAACAGCACGTGGCCGCTGCTCTTCGGGTTGGCCTGCTGCGCGATGGAGATGATCGCCACGGGCACGGCCCGCCACGACATTGCCCGGTACGGGTCGGAGCTTTTTCGGGCCAGCCCACGGCAGGCCGATCTCATGATTGTCTCAGGTCGCGTCAGCAACAAGATGGCGCCGGTGATTAAGCGCATTTACGATCAGATGCTGGCCCCCAAGTGGGTCATTGCCATGGGAATATGCGCCAGCGCGGGCGGGCCTTTCAACAACTATGCCATCATCCAAGGTGTGGACAAGATAATCCCCGTCGACGTATATGTTCCTGGCTGCCCGCCGAGACCGGAGTCACTGCTGTACGCGATGGATCTGCTGCGCGCCAAACAGGGGCGCGAGTCGGTTGGGGCATGGCGCAATGTCGAGGAACCGGTAGCCGCTGACGAGATTATGCCGTTAGGTGTTTGAACCAAGTAACTGTCTTTCGTGAATTGCTCTGCGGATTGACCCAGTGGCCCTGTAAAGTGAACGCGCTTCAGTGATCATCAAGACTGACGCGTAGAGAAGAGAGCGAGAGAAGAGATGCCTCTTGATGTAGCACCGGTTTTTCGCACGTACGAGACCCAACGAACGCTGAATCCGCCGGGTATCCCTGCGCTGGCGCCGATGCCGGCAGGTGTGACGGACGATACGCGGCGCATAAGCGAACGGTTTGGTGAGGACATCGTGGCGGCCGGCCTACACAACGGCAACCCGGTGGTATTGGTGGAGCCGGCACAACTGAAGGCGCTCGCCACGTATTTGCGCAGTGATCCCGAACTGAAATATGAGACGCTGATAGACGTGACCAGCGTGGATAGGTCGCAGTTGCCACTGAATGGCGGCGCGCGATTTCAGACGGTCTACCAGTTTCGCTCCTACTCGCGCAACCGGCACCTGACAGTCGTTGCCGACTGCGAACCTGTGCCTGGCGGCGACGGGAAGCAGGCACAGATTGACAGCCTGACAAGCGTGTACAGGGGCGCAGAGTGGCCGGAACGGGAGGTGTATGACTTAATGGGAATCCGCTTCGCCGGTCATCCGGATCTGCGGCGGATCCTTATGCCTAAAAACTGGCCCAACCACCCGCTGCAGAAGCAAGCGCCCCTGGGCGGGGAAGAGGTGCCGTTTACCTTTACGTGGGATGATCCGGAGTTCGATACGCTTGGCTCCCAGATTCTGCCGGCGGAAAGCACGGCCCCCGATTTGCCGCCTGGAATGAGCCGGCAAAACATGGTTATCAATATGGGGCCGCACCATCCAAGCACGCACGGCGTTCTGCGCCTGGTGGTGGAGATGGACGGTGAACGCATCATCAGCATCGACCCGGACCTGGGCTTTCTCCATTCCGGCTTTGAAAAGACGGGTGAAAACAAGCGCTATAAGGATTTTGTCTATTACACCGACCGCATGGACTATCTGTCGGCGATGTCGAACAATCTGGGCTATTGCCTGACCGTCGAACATATGCTGGGACTGGAGATACCGGAGAGAGCCCAGGTGATCCGGGTGATCATGGCGGAGATGCAGCGCATTGCCTCTCACTTGTTCTGGCTGGCGACGCACGTTTTGGATGTATCAGGCACCGGAATGAGCCTGCTGATGTACGCGACGCGTGAACGTGAGCGGATTCTGGATCTGTTCGAGATGGCGTGTGGGGCGAGGCTGACCGTCAGTTTTATACGTATCGGCGGCGTCTGGCAGGATCTGCCGGACGCTTTTATCGCTGAGTTGAAGGATTTCCTGCGGTTGATGCCGCAGAAGATCAAGGAGTACGAGGCGATGGTTACGGAGGCGCCGCTGTGGCAGGAGCGCCTGACCGGAGTCGGCTATGTAAGTGCCGAAGACGCCCTGGGCATGGGTCTGACAGGGCCTATGCTGCGGGGAAGCGGGATAGATTGGGATCTGCGCCGCGACAGGCCTTACAGCGGCTACGAGGCATATGAGTTTGAGGTCCCGACCAGTGACACTGGCGACTGTTACGGGCGCTTTATCATTCGCCTGGAGGAGATGCGTCAGAGTGTGCGCATCCTAGAGCAGGCGGTGGACAATCTGCCCAGCGGCCTCTATAGGTCGAACAATCGCAAGGTGGCCCTGCCGCCGCGCGCCGAGTTGGACGTGAGCATGGAAGCGCTGATTCACCACTTCAAGCTAATGACCGAAGGCTTCCATGTGTCGCCAGGCTTTTTCTATCACGGCATTGAAAACAGCAAGGGCGAGCTGGGGTTTTTCGTCTACAGTGATGGTTCGGCCAAGCCGTATCGTTTACATGTTCACGGACCCAGCTTCAACAACCTATATGCTATCGATCATCTCAGTCGAGGTGAGATGCTATCGGATGTCGTTACCAACATCGGGTCGATCGATATTGTACTTGGTGAGGTAGACCGATAGCTCTGCCTATATTGGGTATAGTCAGCGTTGGTCACATTTTGTTGCTCGCCGGCAACCGGGGAATTCAATGATAACGGAACAGATGCGGCAGGAGATCGACGAGATACTAGGACGCTATCCCGCGGGACGTCAGCGTTCGGGGATTCTGCCGGCGCTCTATGTGATCCAGCGGGAGTACGGCTACTGCCCGGTGGATGCGCAGGACGAACTGGCGGAGATCCTGGGGATCGCACCGGCGGAGGTTGGCGCGGTCGTCGGTTTCTATAACATGCTGCATGAGGAGCCCAAGGGCGAGTATCATATCGAAGTCTGCACAAACGTGCCGTGCATGCTGCGAGGCGGTAACCAGTGTCTTCACAATTTCGAGAGCTCGTTAGGCATTCGCCACGGTGAAAAGACCGAGGACGGCAAGTTTGCGCTCGATCACATGGAGTGTCTAGGATCTTGCGTCACGGCGCCGATGGCTATCGTCACCGACCAGAAGACGGGCCAGATCCGTTATTTCGAGAATCTCGACTCGTCTGAGGATGTGGAGAAGGCGGTTGATCTGCTCAGGTCGGGCAATGGCTTCCACACGCTGGAACGCTGGACACCGGAGGCCGACCCCGACAATGTGGGCGCGGCGGACGGCCCTTACCGCTTAGGGGGTATGGAGCCCCGTTATCTGATGGACCGCCTCAATGAGCCGGAAAGCCACAAGCTCGGGACTTACGAGGCCGACGGCGGTTATGCCACGGCTCGTCGTGTGCTGAATGAAATTGCGCCGGCCGATATGATCGAACAGATCAAGGATAGCGGCATTCGCGGCCGGGGGGGCGCTGGGTTCCCCACGGGAGTCAAGTGGGGCTTTTTGCCGCAGGGGGTACAACCCCGCTATATGGTCGTCAACGCAGACGAATCAGAGCCAGGCACCTTCAAAGACCGCATCATAATGGAGTACGATCCTCACCAGCTCATCGAGGGCATCATACTGAGTTGTCATGCTATTGAGTCTGAGAAGGCTTTCATCTACATACGCGGCGAGTATTACTTTGCGTATGTGCGTTTACAAGATGCCCTGGCAGAGGCAGAAGCCAAGGGCTACCTGGGTGAGAACATTTTCGGCACCGGCAATAACCTAGACATAGTTCTGCACCGCGGCGCCGGCGCATACGAGTGCGGTGAAGAGACCGCACAGCTCACGAGCCTTGAGGGATATCGCGGGCAGCCGCGCCTCAAGCCGCCCTTTCCCGCCGTGGAAGGACTGTACGCCAAACCTACGATCGTCAATAACGTCGAGTCGATCTGCAACGTCACGCATGTTATGCGCTACGGTGTCGACTGGTATAAGGAGTACGGCACCGAACGCAGCCCGGGTATGCGGATTTTCTGCTTGAGCGGCAACGTCAAGCGGCCGGGACTCTACGAGCTTCCCCATGCTACGCCATTGAGTGAACTGGTCAACGAATATGGGGGCGGGCCGGAGGACGAGAATCATCCGATCAAGGCAATCGTTCCGGGCGGGCTTTCGATGAAGCTGCTGACACCCGATCAGTTCGACACGCCGCTGGACTATGAGAGCATAGCCGAGGCCGGTTCTCTGCTGGGGTCGGCGGGCGTGATCGCGATCGACGACCGCACCTCCATGGTGGAGGTTGCGCGGCGGACGCTCAGTTTCTACCGCGAGGAGAGCTGCGGCAAGTGCACGCCTTGTCGAGAGGGCACGGCCTGGCTGGAGAAGATCCTGCTGCGTATCGAAGAAGGGCAGGGCTTGGGCAGAGACATTGAACTGATGGAGTTCATCGCCGACAATATCGCCGGCAAGAGCTTCTGTCCATTTGGCGAGGCTTCAGTTTGGGGGCTGCAGAGCAATCTGCTCAAGTATCGCAGCGAATTCACTACACAGATTGAGGGCACGAATCCAGACGAGGTCGGCCCGGTCTTGCCAATTCGCCCTGATTACCGGCCGAATACGCACGAGGAGAGCGGGCTGCGCGACAGCACTTTTGCTCCGGCCGGGAGCAACATCGTACTGCACGATGATCTGATCCCTGGGGACGACTGAGGAATAGTCAGATGGTCATGGTAGCGCCCCCTGTCTCGCCTGTAGCAAGCGCACAGGTCGGGAGCGAGAGTAGCAAGATACGGGAAGTGTTTTTGCCGGTCTCGCCGGCAGAGGGTATGCCCCTGAGGAGATTCACCCTTGAAGAATACCATCAATTGATTGACATGGGGTTCTTCAATGAGAACGAAAGAGTAGAGCTGGTCGAAGGAATTCTGGTGTACATGAGTCCGAACAATCCCCCTCACATTCGAACTGTACTTCGTTTGGGCAAGGCCTTTTCCTCTTTGAACGCGCGTGCAGACGTAGAGGTACGAGCGCAGGGACCGGTCACTCTACCTGAACTTATGACCGAGCCCGAACCAGATCTGGTCATTTCAACGGAATCCGGAACTGACCTGGAAGAACGCCATCCGCACCCGTCGGAGATTCTGTTGCTGATGGAGGTTTCGCATTCAAGCCTGAGCTATGACCGATCCCTGAAAGGCGCCATATACGCGCAGGCAGGCATAAGTGAGTATTGGATCTGGAATCTTGTTGATGGCTTGCTGGAAGTTTATCGTGACCCCCGAACGCCTGTCAGAGGCGAGGCGGCGTACCAGACCAAACTGACCTACCATCGCGGCGAGTCTGTCGTACCCCTTGCTTTCCCCGATATTGAAGTGGCAGTTGACGACATTCTGCCGGCGGCGGCAAATTCAGCTTAAACAGGCCGGACTCGAAGAGTTTCTCCTTTGCAACGGAGACGCGAACGTTTATGACTGATAACGTAACGCTCACTATCAACGAAAAGGAAGTGTCGGTCCCTGCGAGGACGCTTCTGGTGGACGCGGCGCGGATGGCGGGCATCGAGATTCCCGTTTTCTGTTCGCATCCCAAGCTGGACCCGGTCGGGTGCTGCCGTATGTGTCTGGTGGAGGTGGACGGCCCGCGCGGCACGGCGATGATGGCCTCCTGTACGATGCCGGTGGGCGACGGCATGGTTGTACGTACAGATACCGAACAGGTACAGACGGTGCAGGAAGCGAATCTCGCTTTCATCCTGCTCAATCATCCGTTGGATTGCCCCATCTGCGATAAGGGCGGTGAGTGCCCGTTGCAGGACCAGACGATGCGCTTTGGTCCGGGGATCAGCCAGCTGATTGAGCCTAAGCGGCTTGCCAAGAAGCACTACGACATTTCCGATACGATCGTGCTGGACCAGGAGCGGTGTGTGCTCTGCTGGCGCTGCATCCGTTATCTCGAGGAGTGGGAGGACAAACCGCAACTGGGTCTGTTCGAGCGGGGCAACGATACGATCGTTGACATCCAGGATGGCCGTCCCGTTGACGCCAAGACCAGCGGCAACATCATCGACCTCTGCCCGGTTGGGGCGCTGACGAACCGCGTATCCCGATTTGCCTACCGTCCTTGGGAAATTGAACGCACGCCCAGCATCTGCTTGCATTGTTCGGTGGGGTGCAATGTACGGTTGGACAGCCGCACGCATCAGTTGAGGCGCATTGTCGGGCGCGAGAACATGCAGGTCAATGATCAGTGGATTTGCGACAAAGGCCGTTTTGCCCACGCCTGGGTTAACGATGAGAACCGGCTTTCGGCGCCGCAACTACGCAAGAACGGCAAGCTGACGCCCGTACAGTGGGGCGAGGCGCTGGCCTTCATCTCGCAGCGGCTGACGGGCATCAAAGAAAAATACGGCGCGGATAGCATCGGGGCGATCGGCAGCGGCAAGATCAGCAACGAGAGCAACTACGCGTTGCAGCGCTTTATGCGTGCGGTGATCGGGACGAACAACATTGACCACCGCGACGGCGGCGAGGTCGCGGCCCTGCCTACGGGACTGCCAGCACTGTCGGAGCTGATGAAACCGCAGTACGGGCCCGACCCGAAGTTCGATACGGTAATGCTTTTTGGTGTGGATCCCAGTGAAGAGCTGCCTGTTCTGGACCTCCACCTGAAGAGGGCGGTTCTTCGAGGCGGGGTCAAACTGATCATCGCCCACGCCCGCAAGATAGAATTGACTCGGTACGACTGCCCTTATCTGGCTTACCTGCCGGGAGGCGAGTCTTCGCTGATTAACCGCCTACTGCAGGCGGTGCAGGGTTCCGACCTTTCTGAAGAAGAGTCAGCAGTTCAGGCGGCGGCCGAATTGTTGAAGGAGAGCGAGAGTTCCCTGATTGTGTATGGACCGATGGCAGCACGGGGAGAGAACGGCCCTGGTGTTCGCGACGGCCTGGCGCAGCTGGCCGAGGCGGCCGGAGAAGGGGCACAGGTGGCCTATGTTGGCTTGGACGGCAACGCTCAGGGCTGCCGCGACATGGGTGTGCTTCCGGACAGATTGCCCGGCCATTTTGCACTGGATGACGCCGACGCCAGAGCCCGGCTGGAATCGCTATGGGGCTGCGATCTTTCCACATCCCCTGGGTACACATACAAGCAGATGCTGGACAGCCAGGAGATGAAGGCCCTTTTTGTGAACGGCGCCAACCCGGCTGCCGAATCGCCGGACTGGTCGGCCAGTCTGGAAGAGTTGGAGCTGCTTGTTGTCACCGATCTTCTGCCGACTGAGACAACTCAGAGGGCTGACGTCGTGCTGCCGGCTTTGGGATGGGCGGAGAGTGACGGTACCTACACCAATCTGGAGCGTCGCGTGCAGAGGGCGCCAAAGGCGGTCACCGATCCAAAGTCGAGGGCGGCGCCGGACTGGATGATATTTTTGCACATGGCCGCGCAGATGGGCGCCGACTGGCCGTTTTCCGACGCTCACAGTGTGACTGCAGAGATCTCTCTAGCTGTCCCAGCGTATGCGGAACTGACGTGGGAGGCTCTGGGAGATCAGGGGCGGCAGTGGGACGCTAGTTTCGCGCCGGTTGCAGAAGCTTCCGCGGGACGCACATCTGTGGAAATCCCAGAACCTTCTGTCGGCGATGCTGAATATCCTCTCAGCCTCGTCACCGGCACTGTCCTCTATGATGGCGGAACACTTTTCGGCCTGACGGATCAGATGCACGGCATGGCCCACGGCGCGACTGTCACCTTGAATCCTGTTGATGCGGCAGAGTTCGGCCTGGACGCGGGCAGTGCGGTCACGGTGCGGAGCGAGCAAGGCAGCCTGGACGTGACCGTGGCGGTTGATGCGCAGGTGCGGACGGGCTGCGCCTGGATTCCGGAGAGTCTGCCCGGCGCGCCGGTTGGCGCGCTGCTCAACGGCAGCTTTACCCAGCGGGTCAAGGTGGAGAGGCGTTAAATGGACTGGCTACAGCTGTTGGTCTTTCCGGCGGTCCGCGCACTGATACTGATCTTCGTACTGCTCACCGGGTTCGCATACCTGACCTGGTTTGAGCGCAAGTTGCTGGCCCGTTTCCAGGTGCGTTACGGTCCGAACCGGGCGGGCAAGTTCGGTCTTCTGCAGCCGGCTGCCGACGCAGTAAAGGCGTTCTTCAAAGAAGAGATCATCCCCAATCACGTCGACAAACCGGTCTACCTGCTGGCGCCGGCCCTGGCGCTCGTGCCGGCGTTGATCATCTGGGCGGTCATTCCGATCGCCAAGGGAACGCCTGCCATCGCCGACGTGAATATCGGAATTCTCTGGATTCTGGCGGTTGCGGGAATCGAGAGTTACGGCATCATACTGGCGGGGTGGAGCAGCAACAACAACTATTCGCTGCTCGGCGCCTTGCGTTCGTCTGCGCAGATGGTCTCCTATGAACTGCCGCTGGGCCTGTTTCTGGTCAGCATTCTGATTCTGGCGGGCAGCTTCAGCCTGGTTGACCTGGTCGAGGGCTCCCGTCACTGGTGGGAGTGGATCTGGCTCTGGTTGGCGTTCCCGTTCTTTTTCATCTGTATTCTGGCCGAGACTAACCGCAGCCCCTTCGACCTGCCAGAGACGGAAAACGAGTTGGTGGCGGGATTTCAGACCGAGTATGGCGGCATGAAGTTCGCGCTGTTCTTCATCGCCGAGTACGTCAATATGATCTCCACCAGCGCGATAATGGCGACCCTTTTCTTTGGCGGTTGGAAGGGCCCATTCGCTGCGCAGTACATCTGGCTGGGGCCCATATATCTCTTAATAAAGGTCGTAGCTCTGCTCTTCCTTTTCGTCTGGGTACGGGCCAGCATCGGCCGGCCCCGGTATGACCAACTGATGAAGTTCTGCTGGCAGTTCATGTTGCCACTAAGCTTGGTTTACGTGAGCGTTTCGGCAGTTCTGGCCGTATTCCTGAAGTAAGAACCGCAGTGGAAAGAGGATTTCAATGGAGTTGGGTGAATTCTTGAAGGGCGCTTCCGAAATCGGCAAGGCGATGGGTGTGACGCTCAAACACCTGGGCCGGAAGCCGGTTACGGTGGAGTTTCCTCACGAGGACATTCCGATCTACCCCCGCTTCCGCGGTCGTCATGAACTGCGGCGCTATGGCAACGGACTGGAGCGATGCATTGGCTGCTGTCTGTGCGAGGCTGCCTGTCCGACCGAGGCGATCTATGTAGAAGCGGCAGAGAACGATCCGGATGCGCCGCTCTCGCCGGGCGAGCGTCACGCCAAGGTCTACGAACTGAATCTGCTGCGCTGCGTCTTTTGCGGTGATTGCGAAGAGGCCTGCCCGACGGAAGCCATCGTTCTCGGCCACGACTTTGCCATGGCCAATTACGAGCGGAAGGATTTCGTGCTGACCAAAGAGGAACTACTCAATCCAGGCATGCCCAAGGTCGTCATTCGACCGGAGTAACTTTTGATGAGTTGGTCGCTTCTCTTTTTTCTGCTTGTTGGCGCTGTCAGCCTGGCGGCGGCGTTGGGTGTGGTGACAAGCCGCCAGCCGGTACACAGCGCGCTGTTTCTACTCACCAACTTCGCCACCCTGGCTGTTCTCTACATCACGCTCGATGCGCAGTTCCTGGCGGCGGCGCAGGTGATCGTGTACGCGGGGGGAATAGTCATCCTGATACTGTTTGTGATTATGCTCATTGGGGGAGATACGAACGACTTCAGCGCTGCGCAGCGGGCATGGAGCCGTACCGTGGGCATCGCGCTGGGGGCCATCTTGCTCCTGACGGTATCCTATAGTGTTCTTTCGCGAATGATGGGTCCTTCTGAGGATACGGCGGCGCTCTTGCAGGGCGGGACGCCAAAGGCCGTCGGAGTCGCCCTGTTTACAAAGTATGTGCTTCCATTTGAACTGATCGCTCTTCTGTTGCTTGTCGCGCTGATCGGCGCTCTTGTGCTGGGACGCCAGCAGGAGGGCGCGGGCGAAGGCATCCCATCCGTCGAGGCGAACGACTGATGATAGAGACTAGCTATTACCTGGTGCTGGCGGCCTTGATATTTTCGGTCGGCGCCACCGGGGTCTTGCTGCGCCGCAACGCCCTCATCATCTTTATGTGCATCGAGATGATGCTCAACAGCGTGAACCTGACTCTGATCGCTCTCGCCCGCCAGTGGGGCAATCTCGAGGGGCAGATCTTCGTCTTCATGATCATGGCGGTTGCCGCGGCCGAAGTTGCCGTCGGTCTGGCAATATTGATCGCCAATGTTCGCCATCGGGAGAGCATCAATATCGATGAGATCAATCTTCTGAAGTGGTGACGACCAGATCCTGTCTTCGGTGATTCCTTGCCCATGCGGCAGCACGCAACCGCTGAAGACGAACGACTAAGAGCAGTATTGAGGAATTCATGTTGGAACAAGCCTGGCTTATTCTGGTATTTCCGGCCCTGGGCGCGCTGATAAATCTGTTTATTGGCGACAAGCTGAGGGAGCGGGGAATCCATGTCGTTGCCTCCGGCGCGGTGGTCCTGTCTTTCATCGTCAGCCTGAGTCTCTTCCTTGGTCTGTCGGGCCTGGATGAGCACCACCGTACGGCAACAGTCCATCTGTGGGACTGGATCACTATAGGAAGCTTTCGGGCTCCGGCGGCACTGCTGATTGACCCGCTCAGTGTAACGATGGCCTTGGTGGTTACCGGGGTTGGCGCGCTGATCCACATTTATGCCGGCGGCTACATGCACGGCGAACAGAACTATCAGCGCTTTTTCGTCTATCTGAACTTTTTCATCCTGGCGATGCTGGTGCTGATACTCAGCAACAACTTTGTGGGCATGTTTGTTGGCTGGGAAGGGGTTGGGCTGGCGTCGTATCTGCTCATCGGCTTCTATTTTGACCGGCATGACGAGTCCTACGGCCACTATGCAGATGCCGGCAAGAAAGCGTTTCTGGTCAACCGGATCGGTGACTTCGGCATGATGTTGGCGGTTTTTCTGATCTGGACCGGCGTCGGTTCGGTTGTTTTTGAGGAGGTCTCTTTGGGAGCCGGTGCGTTGACGACCGGGACCGCGACGGCAATCTGCTTGCTTCTCTTGCTGGCCGCGACCGGCAAGAGCGCCCAGCTGCCCTTGTTCGTCTGGCTGCCGGACGCAATGGCCGGGCCGACACCGGTTTCCGCGCTCATCCATGCGGCCACGATGGTTACGGCAGGCATCTACATGGTGGCGCGAACGCATTTCCTGTGGGAACTTGCGCCGACGGCCGGCGGCCTCGCGGCCTGGGTGGGCGGTCTGACTGCGCTTATAGCGGCTTCAATCGCGTTGACTCAGGTTGATCTGAAGAAGATCCTCGCCTACTCAACGATTTCGCAGCTGGGATACATGATGCTGGGTGTGGGTGTGGGGGCCTATGCATTTGCCATCTTCCACCTGGTAACACACGCATTTTTCAAAGCGCTGCTGTTTCTGGCGGCGGGCAATGTCATGCACGGACTTCCCGACGGCGAACTGGACATTCGCAAGATGGGAAACCTGCGGGCCAAATTGCCAACGACCTACCTGCTGTTCCTGATCGGCGCATCAGCTCTTGCGGGACTGCCATTGCTGTCCGGCTTTTTCTCGAAAGACGGAATTCTGCTGCATACGGCCAATTTCAACATTCTTCTCTATCTGATCGGTCTATTCACAGCATTGTTAACGGCGTTCTACAGTTTCCGGGCCGTATTCATGGCCTTCTGGGGAGAAGCACGCGACCAGCACATTCATGAACACGCGCACGAGAGTCCGACAGTGATGACGGCGCCGCTCTGGGTACTGGCTGTCCTGGCCATTCTCGGCGGCATTCTGAATCTTCCAATCCTGCTCACCATGGAACACTATTTGGAAGCGGCTGTTGGCGTGCCCGCCTTCCATCCAAACATAACGATGGAGCTGGTACTGTTGGTGGTCAGCGCGATCGTTGCGGTGGCCGGTGTGGGACTTGCATACGGGCGCTATGTCAAGGGCTCTTCGACCGCTGTCGGTAGGTTTTCGGCGGGCGTTGCGAGGCTGGTCGGCCCGTTCGAAACTGTTGCTCGCAACAAATGGTTTGTGGATGAGATTTACGCCACATGGATCGTCCAACCCCTGCTTGACCTCTCCAACTGGTTCGACCAGGTAGTCGACCAAGGCGTCGTTGACGGCGCGGTAAACCTCGTAGGTCAGGCAAATCTGGCCCTGGGGGGCGCACTGCGCAAGGTCCACAACGGATTGGTACCTACGTACGCGTTGAGTCTTATTTGCGGTGTTGCGGCCCTGCTACTGTGGTTCGTGATTGGAGGCTAGAGGCGCAAAACGCTTCAGGCCATGCAGAGGCCACATTCAGCTAACGATCATTCATTGGTGTTTCTATGCTCTCGATTCTCACATTCTTGCCTGTAGTCGGCGCCATCGTCGTACTGCTGGCGCCAGGCGATAGTCTTAAGAAGTGGTTGGCATTCGGCGCAACGGTTGCCACCTTCGTGGTAAGCCTCCTGCTGCTGCCCGGCTGGCAAGAGATCCCGGACATGCAGTTCGTTGAGCGATATGCATGGATGCCGGACCTGAACATCTACTATCACCTGGGCGTGGATGGAATCAGCCTGTGGCTGGTGCTATTGACGACACTGCTGATGCCGATCGCTGTCGCCTTCAGCAACCAGCATATCAAGCAGAATCTCGGCGGTTACCTGGCACTGATGTTGCTGATGGAGACGGCTGTTCTGGGCGTCTTTCTGGCCCTGGATTTGGTGCTGTTCTACGTTTTCTGGGAGTTCAGCCTGATTCCGATGGCTTTTCTGATCGGCAAGTGGGGCAGCCAGAATCGCATTTACGCCGCGATCAAGTTTTTCCTGTACACGCTGGCAGGTTCGGCACTGATGCTTGTGGCAATTTTGGCGCTCTATTTCAATGCCGGCACATTTGACTTGCTGGCGTTGCAGGACGCCGGTCTGCCTCCGGGATTGCAGCAGCTGGCGTTCCTGGCTTTTGCGCTTGCTTTTGCCATAAAGGTCCCGTTGTTTCCGTTTCACACATGGCTGCCTGATGCCCACGTTGAGGCGCCCACGGCCGGGTCGGTCATACTGGCCGGCGTGCTCCTGAAGCTGGGTACTTACGGGTTCTTGCGATTTGCCTTACCGCTATTCCCGGTAGCCGTCGCCGACTACGCTTCGCTCATATCGGTTCTGGCGGTCATCGGCATCCTCTATGGCGCGCTCGTGGCGCTGGCGCAGCGGGACCTGAAGTCGCTGGTGGCTTACTCCTCGGTCGCCCATATGGGTTTCGTTGTGTTGGGAATTTTCGCCTTGAATGAGCAGGGGATCAGCGGGGCTGTTCTTCAGATGGTCAATCATGGTCTCAGCACCGGCGCGCTTTTTCTGATGGTAGGGATGCTCTACGAGCGACGGCATACGCGGTTGCTGAAGGACTACGGGGGTCTCTGGGCCAGTGTGCCGATCTTTTCATTCTTCTTCCTGGTTGTGGCGATGAGCAGCGCGGGCCTTCCGGGTTTGAACGGCTTTGTCGGGGAGTTCACAATACTGCTCGGCACATACAGGAGCTCTCCGTTTTTTGCCGTTCTCGGGACGGCAGGCGTCATCCTGGCCGCCTGGTATCTGCTGCATGCTTTCAGGCAGGTGGCACAGGGCGAGTTGACGAATCCCGCCAACTTCAAGGATAAGCTGCCCGACTTGAACTGGGCCGAGATCGGTCAGCTGCTGCCAATCGTGCTGCTCTTCTTCGCGATCGGACTGGCGCCGAATTTCTTCCTGGACAAGATCAATCCCTCTGTGGCGGCGCTGGAGGTTGTCCAGACGCCTTTAGACGGTGACGAGTGGCTGGTTGACAGCAGCCACGAGACGACACTAAATTCCGGCAATGGTTCTCTGCCTACGATTCACTAACTGCTATGGACACCGCTCTACTTTTTGACGATGTTGTAGTTCTGCTGCCGGAACTCGTTCTGGCCGTAGGCGTGATGGTCCTGATGATGGTCGACATTGGCCGCCGGGGACAGAATGGCTCGGGGCTGCTGGCCGGTCTTTCGGTTGTGATCCTGCTGTTGGGCATCGGTGCGTCGCTGCTCATTTGGGGCAGGGCGCCGACGGAATATATGGACGGGGCGGTATCTGACAGATTTGCACTGAGTGTACGTTTGGTCATTCTGCTTGCCGGCGTCCTGGGTGTGTTTTTGAGCCGCAATCAGTTCCCGGCAATTGAGCGTCAGGGGGGCGCCTTCTATTCTCTGCACCTGCTGGCGATCATCGGCATGATGTTGATGGGCACCGCTACGAATTTGATTGTCCTCTTTATTGCTCTGGAAATTTTCTCGCTGGCACTCTATATTCTGAGCGGTTTCTACCGGGACAGCCCACGCAGCATAGAAGCGGCCATGAAGTACTTTCTCCTGGGGGCATTGGCCAGCACGTTTTTCGTTTACGGCTCTGCCCTACTTTACGGCGCCGGCGGCAGCGCTCATTACGCTCGCATTCATGAGACACTGGCGACCGGCGGCGGAAATCCCTCGCTCGTCTTTCCCGGTATCGCGCTACTGCTGGTCGGATTTGGCTTTAAGGTTAGCCTTGTCCCGTTCCACATGTGGACACCGGACGTATACCAGGGGGCGCCAACCCCGGTGACAGCGTTCATGAGCGTGGGCACAAAGGCCGCGGCCTTCGCCGGTTTCTTCCGGCTGATGATGACTGCCCTTCCTTCCTACCAAGATCAGTGGGCTTTGCCCTTGGCGATACTTGCCATTCTCACCATGACCGTAGGCAACTTGACGGCATTGCGCCAGAGCAGCGTGAAACGGATGCTGGCCTACTCGGGTATCGCCCACGCCGGCAACATCCTCATCGCGCTTGTGGCGGGGACATCCACCGCTTCCTCGGCGGCAGCCTTCTATCTATTTGCCTACGCCTTCATGAATATCGGCGCGTTTGCAGTGGTCGTTGCCCTAGAAAAACAGGCAGGGGACGATAATGATTTGGAGCAGAGCAGATTGGCGGGCGCCGCCGACAGATTCCCTGGCCTGGCCGCGGCGATGGCTATATTCATGCTCAGTCTGAGCGGGATACCGCCGCTGGCCGGATTCTTCGGTAAGTTCCTGGTCTTCAGGGCGGCCGTGGAAGAAGGCTGGACGTGGCTGGTGGTGATCGGCGTGCTCAACAGCGCTATCAGCGCCTACTATTATCTGCGAGTCGTTGTGGCGATGTATTTCCAACAACCGGAAGAAATTGGAGAAGAGAAAGAGCCTCTCGCAGCTCCTGCTACACGGTCCTCACTCTTTGTTGTTACAGTAGCTGCCGTGGCGGTTGTCGTTATCGGCCTGCAACCGGGGCTCTGGGCAGACCTGTTGAGAGGGCTGGGACAGTAATCGGAGGCCGGCGCCTCATTTTTTGCCGAGTGGCATCTGGCTCTGCAGCTACGCAAAATCCATCTTACGATGGCGCATGACCACGCTTTGCGCCAACCCCACAGCCACCATCATAGAAACCAGACTACTGCCGCCGTAGCTCAGGAACGGCAGCGTCATGCCTGTGACGGGCAAGATGGCCAGATTCATCCCCACGTTTACGAACGTCTGAAAGAAGATCAGCGCGGCGACGCCGAGGGTGATGAGGCGACCGAACTGATCCTGCGCCAGGTCGGCGATTCGCACCAGACGCCAAATCACGAAGAAGAGTAACAGCATGACCATGACGGTTCCCACGAAGCCCAGTTCTTCGGCGATGACGCTGAAGATGAAATCGGTATGCCGGACGCGCAAGAAGTGCAACTGATTCTGTGAACCCTCGGCCCACCCCATTCCGATCCAACCGCCGTTGCCGATGCTGATAAGCGCCTGCTGCACGTTAAACGCCGCATCAGGGTTCGAGGCGGGGTCGAGGAAGATCTCGATTCGCTCCACCATGTAGTCCTGAAGCGTACCCCTCAGAATCGGCCACGATGCAGCCACTGCCGCAAGCCCAAGGAGGACATGAAACAAACGAACGCCGCTGATAAGAATCAGTGTTCCACTGATGAAAGCCAAAGTGACTGTCATACCCAGATCTGGCTGAACATATACGAGGCCCAGGGGAAGAAGCAGGAGGAGGATTACACCGAAGAGGTAGGAGAGCCTGCGAATTCGATCCTGGAAGCGGCTCAGGTACCAGGCCAGGAAAATGATGAGCAGGAACTTTCCTGCCTCGGTGGGCTGCACGTCGGTGACGCCCAGATTCAACCAGCGCTGAGCGCCGCTTTTGACTTCGCCTACCAGGTACACTGCCAACAGCGAAGCCATCAGCAGAATGTAGCTAGGTTGGGCCAGCAGCTCCAGATGCCTGTAATCGAAGAGGGCGGCTGTCACGAGGGCAATTGCGCCGAGGATAGTAAAGACCAGTTGTCTCTGCCAGTAGTCGGCCAGCGCGATGGTGGTGAAGGTTGCGCTGTAGGTCATGGCGATACCGATGCCGCAGAGGAGCAGCACGCAAAAGAATAGAGGCCGGTCGAAGTGTCTGATCATCGGTTATTCAGATGTGTGCCGGCTACAGACCTATGAGACGCCGGAGGCGCTCCGGCCAGCTGACTTCCTGGAAATGCATCAGCGGGACATTGTACCCCAGCAGTCGCTGGGCGATATTATGGTAGGCGCGGCTGACGTATTTCTTCCGTTCGAGGGCAACGGGCCATCCTTTGTTCGAGGAAACGGTGATCTGATCGTCATCGGGAACGATACCCAAGAGATCGATGCTGAGAATGCTCAAAATGTCATTCCGGCTCATCATCTCCTTTTGCCTCACCAGACGAGGATTGTACCGATTGATGATGAGACGCGCTTCCGTGTTCAAGTCTCGCTCCAGCAGATAGATGACTTTATCGGCGTCTCGCAGCGCACTGACTTCGGGCGTTGTGACAATGATCACCTCCGAAGCGGCGGCAATCGCGTTCTGGAAGCCCAACTCGATGCCGGCGGGTGAGTCTACCAGAACATAATCGGCGATTGCTCGCAGCTCCTCGCAGAGTGTCATCATCTGGTCGGGTGCGACTGCGGTTTTATCCCGCGTCTGGGAGCTGGGCAAGAGGTACAGTTCATCTACGCGCTTGTCGGGCACGAGGGATTCATGTAGGGAGCAACGACCTTCGATCACATCGACCAGATTGTAGACAACCCGGCTCTCGAGCCCCATTACGATGTCCAGGTTTCTCAGGCCAATGTCAGCATCAACGACTATCACCCGCTGGCCTGCCATCGCCAGAGCTGTACCCAGGTTGGCAGTGGTTGTCGTCTTTCCCACTCCTCCTTTGCCGGACGTCAGAGTCAGGACGAGACCCCCGTCCGTGTTGGAGGCGTGATGGCCCGGGGTTGCGACGGTGGCGGGCGGGAGTTCGCCCTTCACAGAATCACCTGTTTGCATCCCAGGGATCCACGATTATCTGATTGTCGATGACTCTGGCCACTTCAGGCTTGCCACTGCTTTCTCGTTTCCAAAACCAGTAGCCGGGGTTGCTGGATGCGCTCTTGGGCGTCATGGCAATGTGGCGGGCGATCCGCATCTGCACCGGTTCAAAATCAAGTGCGGTTACGATGGCGCGGTTGTCTCCCATGGCGCCAGCATGCACAGTACCTCGGAGGCGTCCCCATACCAGTACGTCGCCGCCGCTGATAACTTGCGCGCCCGGGTTGACGTCGCCCAAAATGACGACAGTGCCAGCGTGGCGGATCGACTGGCCGGAGCGCAAATTGCCCCGGTAGATGTAGGGCGGGGGCGCGGATTCCACGCTGGGTTCGTCTGCCCAGGGTGTGACTGCAGCCTGTTCACCTTCCGTCTCCGTTGCGAAGGGCTCGTGAGCCAGCGACTCGAACGGCGTTGCGTGAAAGTCGCTGACAGGCGGCAGGTCACTAAGGGAGGCGGGGTTAAGCCTGCGCGCTGCCTGGGTAAGAAATCCCTCTCCGTTTCTCTCTTGCCTGCGCTCCAGTCTGACTACCGGGGGCGGAGAGTCTCCTTCCCAAATGACGTCCAGTCCCAACTGCTTTGCTACTTGAAAGGAGCCGCGATTGCCTGTGTGCATCGACACCAGGACTATATTTTGTTCTTCCAGGACTTCATTTACTTCCTGAAGGTCGTCGGCAGTGACCGATCTGTCGCCTATTGCCAGCGACATACGCTCGTCACGGAAGAAGCCATCAGCCTGCGAGATATGACGGGCCAGATAGTCCACGACCTCCGGCCACGCGCCCTTGTCGTCTGCCACTTCGACGACGGTATAGCCTCCTCGGCCTTTGATGCGAACGTCCGGCCTGGAGGACAGCCTGCCCCTCGGCGAGGATAAGCTGTGCGTACTCATACTATCCTTTTGGACACTAGTAGAAAAGAGGTCACGGGCAATAACTTAAGTCAATATGCGAAAACTGAGTAATGAAACTACGGCTTGTGGTTCGCAGCGACAGAGTCAGAATCGGCGGTCGCACTAGGGCCGCAGATCGTGAAACCAGGCGTGGAGCGTCTCTTGCGCGACAGGGATGGCTACGGTCGATCCTTCTCCTCCTGAGTAGACAAAGACTGTGACAACGATTTCGGGGTCTTCATAGGGGGCATAGGCGGTGTACCAAGCATGGAAGGGAAGATTGCCTTCGTGGTCCCGATCGGTGCAGTCCTGGATTTCCGGATCATAGGCGCAGAACTCTGCCGTTCCCGTTTTGCCGGCGACTGTAATGCCGTCGACGCGACTATCTATGGATGTCCCGTAGAGTCCGTTAACCGCATGCCACATTCCTTTCTGGACGAAGGCAAGCAGGTCAGGGTCTACTGGCATCCGATCCTTCAATACCGGTTCGTATTGCCACTGCACTTGATTTTGCGTATCTACCGTTTCCTGGACAAACTGCGGTTTGACAACGTAACCTCCATTGGCGACTGCGGCCGTACTTACCAGAACCTGCATAGGTGTACCCAGCACATCGCCCTGGCCGATGGCCATGTTGTAGCTGTCACCGGTCGTCCAGGATTCGGCTTTTGTCAGTCTCTTCCACTGTTCATCGGGAACGAATGCCTGGACCTCTCCAGGCAGGTCCACCCCTGTAATTTCACCGTAGCCGAACAGGCGCATCCACTTGGCGAGGCGCTCGCTCCCCAGTCCTACCATGAAGTCCGGATATCCGCCGCCCAGATAGTAGAAGAATATGTCATTAGAAAGGCCGAGCCCCTCGATTATGGTCATGGTCCCGTGCAGAATATTGAGCTTATGATTCCAGCTCACGAATTCCTGGGCTTGGGTGGGATCGTCGGGGAAGAAGAAGTTAGGAAGGTAGATGGGGCCTCGATCCACCAGGGTCGTATAGGGGGTGATGACATTTTCTGCGAGAGCGGCTGTGGCTGAGACAAGCTTAAAGGTTGAACCGGGAGGGTAGAGTCCGCCGATGGCGTAGTTGTAGAGCGGGCGGCGGGTGTCATCCTCCACTTCCAGGGCCTGGTATTCTTCTCCCAGCCCTTCTGAGAATATGTTGTTGTCGTAACTGGGCAGGCTGACCAGCCCCAGCATCGCGCCGTTGCGGGGGTCCATTGCCAGGGCCACTCCGTGCGGGGCGCCTGTCTCTTCAAGTTGGCGGGCGAGGGCGTTGTGCATGACTTCCTGCAGGCGGATGTCCAGGCTCAGATTCAGATTCAAGCCGGGTTCGGGTTCCCTGACTATGTTGACGGTTCGACTTTCCCGACCCAAAATGTCCACTTCGACGAGTCTTTTGCCTGGGAGACCGCGCAGGGAGTCCTGGTAGGTATACTCCAGTCCATTCAGACCGACCGGTTCGTTTGGGTTTTCATATCCTCTCGCCTGGTAATTTTCTGCAGCCAATTTGGGTATCGGGCCCAAGAAGCCCAGAACGTGGCCTGCCAGTTCTCGGTAAGGATATTCGCGCACGGGTTTTTGCAGTACCCGGACGCCACGCAGCTGGTAGGTTTCTTCTGCCACCTGAAACGCTCGCTCGCGATCTACAAGCTCCAGGACGGAGATAGGTTTGTAGGAACTGCCTTGCGTCCCCAAGGCAACAGCACGCTCCAGGAGCGCCAGCAGTCCGCCGATTGGGAGCGGCTCGGAGAGATCCGGAATCAAGGTTGGTACTACCTCGAGGATTTCGTTTCCTTCATCGTCCTGTTTCAGGACTTCCAGGTCGACGAGGCGGAACGAGAGGCTGAAGCCCGCGGATTCGACTGTATTTTTGAAGTCTTCCCGGCCCAAGTGCAGGAACTGTACTTCGGCAATACGAATGGCCATCTCAGGATCGGTATTTGCCTCCATCACTGCCAGCAGTCTTTCCAACGCAATGCGCTGTTCATCGATATCGGTGCTGAGGTCGTCTGCGGGCAGATCGGCGGGAGTGACGGCAATAACAAAGCTGGGCCGATTGCGCGCCAGGATTTCGCCGTTCCGATCATAGATGACGCCGCGCGGCGCGTAGGTGTCGATTTCTCGCAATCTGTTGACGGCCGCCTGCTCCTGATACGATTCGCCGCTAACTATTTGCAACGAATACAGACGGAAAGAGAAGACGAGAAAGGTAGCCGCCAACGTCAGGCGGATGATTATGGAAGTTGTCGACGCCGTGTGAGCTGTGCGTTCGTCCATAGATGTCTATTGCAGCCAGTGCTGACTATTCGTCGGCCTTGCGGTCGCCGAATTCAGGAAATCAAGGATAGTTTGCTTGTTCGGGCAACCGATTCAAAACTGGCGTCGCCAGGAACATCACGGCGCCATTGTAGAGGGTGACTGGGACAATCAGGTTTAATACCAAAGGTGCGGGCGCGAACCTGTAGCCGACGCCGACCAGGATAGCCAGATAGAGCAGCGAAAAGAGAAGTGTGCCGGACAACGCCGCGATGACTGGCACGAAGGAATTACGCCGAAAGAGCGTGTTGTGGCCGATTCCGGTGAGAAAAGAGGTGGCCATCAGGGCCAAACTGGAGGCACCGATAGCGCCCCCGCTGAGGATATCCATCCACAACCCGCCGACGAATCCCCAAAAGACTGCACCGCGCCCGCCGGCTATCAGTGACCTGGCAATTACAAGCAGCAGGACAAGATCCGGATAGACTCCGCGTACCGCCAACTTGGGGACGACGACGACCTGAAAAACGGCTGCAGCGCCAAGAATCGGGACGATAAGCCAGGAAGAGCCCAGGTTGGTCGAGGAGAATGAAGATGTGAAGGTCCTCCTTGCACGGACCTGCTGAACACCGTCCTGCCGTGGCTTAGCAGTCCCGAAGATTGAGCCCCTATTGCTCCCTTTTCCGGAGAATCCCCTTGGTCCCTGACGATGCCATTCACTCGTCACTCGTCTCTCCTGGTGGGTCAGGCAATGTATCCAGCAGCGGCACAAACTCAGAGGGGTCGAAGTTGGTGACGACCATGACCTCTTCGAGCTTGCCGAAGTTCACCGTTGGCCTTACAACAGCTTGCTGAAATACATTTTCGTCTTTCTGCCACACTTCGACGACCTGTCCGATATGAATTCCCTTGGGGAAGGCGCCGCCCATGCCCGATGTAAGTACCACCTCCCCTACCCCTATTTCCGTTCCCTGAGGAAGAAATCCAATGACCGGATGGGAGCCGGGCGTTCCACTGATGACTCCGGTCAACCGGCTCGCCTGCAAGATGGCGTTGACGGTACTGGAAGGGTCGGTGATAAGCAACACCTTGGAGGTGGTTGACGTGACTTTGCTGATGCGGCCAACGAGGCCTTGTTGGTTGACCACCGGCATTCCAACTCTGATGCCTTCCCGAGATCCGAGATCGATCATTGCCACATTCAGGAAATTGGTGGCGTTTTGCCCAATTGCGCGGGCGATGATCTGCCCGCCCTGCAGTTCGAAGCTGGGTCTGGTTTCGGCAAATCGCAGGAGTTCGCGATAACGTTGATTTTCGCGCTCAACCTCTTGCAAACGCAGATTTTCGACGCTCAGGCTTTCGACGATGCGTTCTAATTCGGTTAGCCGCCGCTGGAGAGAGCGATAGTTACGCAGATTTGTCAGGGACGTGGAAAGGCGGTTGGTCAAAGTCGACAGTCCGGACTGGCCTGGCGCGGTCACCATGGTGACCAGTCCTTCCACCGTCCCCAAGCGGCCGGTCTGTTGCAGGGCCAGGAGCAGTACGGCCGTCAGAGTGAGGATTACTAATTTGAGCCCAAAGTTGACACTGCCCCAGCCGCGTTGATCACTGTTACGCATAGGCTCCTCGATGCTATCTCAGATAGGGGCACACTGGACTTGCCTACTCGAGCCGGGCACTACCTGATGGTACTCTTACGCTGCATCGTTGTCAGCGTTTCGGCGTAATGCTCCGGTTTCTCCAGGATCATGCCCGTCCCCAACACGACCGAGGAGAGCGGATTGTCGGCAACATAGACGTGCATGCGGTTTTCGTCCTGAATGCGCTGGGCCAATCCCTGCAAGAGAGCGCCGCCCCCTGCCAGCACGATTCCATGCTCCATCAAGTCTGCTACGAGTTCGGGAGGCGTATCATCGAGTGTATCTCTGACCGCGTCGACGATGACTTCTACGGAGCCGGTCAGAGCCTCCCTGATTTCAACGGAGCTGATCTCGATAGCTTCAGGCAGACCGGTAATCAGATTGCGTCCTCGAATGATCATGGTCCGCTCATGTTCAAGCGGATATGCTGAGCCTATTTCGATCTTGACCCGCTCGGCCATGCGTTCGCCGATCAAGAGATTGTATTTCTGACGGCTGTAGCTAACAATGTCTTCGTTCATCTCGTCACCGGCGACCCGGATCGAGCGAGAGACGACGATTCCGCCCATTGAGATAACCGCTACTTCGGTGGTCCCGCCGCCGATGTCAACGATCATCGAGCCCACGGACTCGGTGACCGGCAGCCCTGCGCCGATGGCTGCCGCCATTGGTTCTTCGACCAGGCCTGCTTCCCTCGCGCCGGCGCTGACGGTAGCGTCTCGAACAGCGCGTTTCTCGACTTCGGTCACGCCGGAAGGGATGCCGATAACAACGCGTGGGCGGGCTGTACCGAAGGCCCGGTTGCCGTGAACCTTGCCGATGAAGGCATGGATCATTTCTTCCGTCATCTTGAAATCGGAGATGACGCCGTCCTGCAAAGGGCGCACGGCCACGATGTGTGATGGGGTGCGGCCAACCATCTCTTTGGCCTCCTGCCCGATTGCTTTGACCGAATTGCGGCGTTTCGACGATTTGTCGATAGCAACCACCGACGGTTCGTCAATGATGACCCCTCGGCCTTTCACATGAACAAGGGTATTTGCCGTTCCCAGGTCTATGCCAATATCGAGTGAAAAAAGGCCCAACAGCCAGTCTAACGGGTTCGCCACTCCGGAGACATCTCCATTTCTTGCAGGGACGGATCAGCAGCGGGCGGCCGGGCAGCCCACTGCATTTTTGAAGTACCTTTAACGATACAAGTATACCATAGGCAGAATTGACACAAAATACAACTGAGATAACAGCAGTATCATTTTCGTCGTTCCGTTTTGCCGAAGACCGCCGCCCTCCGCTATGCTATTGTTGTGTGGAGGGACGTGGCCACAGGCATAAGGCCTGAGATTTCGCCGGGGCTAGTCGTATAGCAGAACATGCCGCGCCAGTCGAGGAAAGGAGCTGACCCCCTGGCTGAAACCCAGACACAATCAGGGACTAAGGACGATAGAGAGCGTGCAGGAATCGACCGAACTCGGTCTGTTCGGACCGTACTGTCGGCTAACGACCAGCGACTGCTGGAATTGGTTGGACAGATGCGGGCCCGGGAAGGCCTTTTCCCTACGCCGCATCAAGGCGGCGACTTTACCGCAAAGGTAGTCGTCGCCGTCAGCGGGGGTGCGGATAGCATGGCCTTACTGCACTTACTCACGCGTGTGCGGGTAGCGTGGAACCTTGATCTGGTGGTCGCCCATCTCGACCACAATATTCGACCGGAGTCGGGCGATGACGCTTCGTTTGTGAGAGAGATGGCCAGACGCTGGAACATAACTTTCGAGACCAGCAGATTGCCGGCAGAAGCGTTGACCCTGGAAGGGAATCTGGAGGCGACCGCCCGCAGATTGCGCTACCGGTTTCTGGCACAGGTGGCTGTCGGCCAGCAGGTCGAAGGCTGCGCGGTGGATGTGGCGGTGGCACACACGGCCAACGATCAGGCTGAAACGGTTCTGATGAATCTTATCCGGGGCAGCGGCGTGCACGGGCTGGCCGGGATGCGGGCAGTGAGGCCGCTGCATCTCGAGAAGGAGCCGGCGCCGGGCATTCGAGTCGTCCGGCCGCTGCTGGACGTCTCCCGTTCAGAGATCATACAATATCTCGAAGAGCACGACATTTCCTGGCGCGAAGACGTATCCAATCAGGACCGGACTTTCATGCGTAATCGAATTCGACACGAGCTACTGCCGTTCCTTGAAGAGATCAATCCAAGAGTTGTCGCTTCACTCTGCAGAACGGCCTTGGTGATGAGGGGCGAGGAGGAGCGGATGGCGCAGTACACGCAGCAGGCACTGGACGCGGCAAGACGAAGCAGCGACATTGAGGAAGCGTCAGCCTCGACCCACAATTCGCCGCCGGCTTCCGGGGAGGCTTCACTCAGTGTAGTCAACCGGCAGGTGTTCGACCTGCCTACCTTTCGAAATCTGAATCCGGCCGACCAGCGGGAGGCGTTGCGTGCTTGCGCTCGAGAGCTGGGGCATCCCTTTACAGAACTCGGTTTCGAGACTGTCGAGCGCCTTCGCCGGACTCTCCGTGATGAAGACCGTACTGGCGGTCCGTACAGCTGGTTCGCCGACGTTATGTTGACGCGTACACAGGACAAATTCAGCCTGCACAATCGGGACGTTATGCCTTTTGCACCGGACCATCCTTATCTGGATGGCACCTGGCGGGCAAGGAATCCCGCCAGAAAGTTGACCGCGTCAGGAGAGATCGTTATTGATCGTTGGACTCTGTGCTGCGAAGAGGTGGACAGATGGGACCTGCGATATGAGTGGGCGCAGAACTCGAACGTTGACCCAAGGCGGCGATCGGCGCCGGGCGAGGGGAAACACTCCAGATGGGAAGCATTCATCGACGCGGACGCCGTTCAACAGCTTAGCCTCAATTCACCGCGTGCGGGCCAGCGATTTGAGCCTCTAGGGCTGGGCGGACATGGCAAACCGCTGGCCGACTACTTCACCGACCGCAAGGTCCCTCGCTTCCTGCGTTCCGGTTGGCCCATTCTTTTTGACAGGGAGCGAATCGTTTGGGTAGGAGGACATCAGATCGCTCACCACGTGCGAATCACGCCCGGCAGCCGTAGAATCTTTCATCTTTTCTGGGAGCCCACCCGCCGATGAGCGTGCGTCCGTTGGTGCTTTGGGTGACTCGCCAGGAGGAGACGGTGATGCGCTTCACGCGGCGCGATCAAGAACTTGCCACGGGCGTATTGACGGATGCGAACGGTACCATCTCGTTTACTTTCGACCGTTTGGCCAGGCGCCTGAGTCTGCCCGATCGTGACGTCTTTCTTGACGAGTATGGTTGGGAAGTGGATGAAAAAGGAGGGACCGTCTTTCAGTCCCGTCGTTCCGACCATGAGTAGCGTAGTCTGCACGACACAGAGAACCGGGCAGTTGTGAACGCATCATTAGACAGTTTCTTTGACTGCTTGGAGAGGAAGCTGGCAGCGCCGCTACCTGGGCGCCCTGCCCAGGCACTGATGGCGCCGCTGCCACGACCTGGCTGGCATCCCGATGACAGACCGGACGAGCCGGCACGCAAGAGCGGCGTTCTTGTCCTCCTCTATTGCCTTGAGGGCCGTCTGCATGTACCTCTGATCCTGCGACCGACCTATGACGGGACACACAGCGGCCAAGTCGCATTTCCGGGTGGAGGTAGCGAGGAGGGCGATGGAGATCTGACCGAGACGGCGTTGCGGGAGGCCCACGAAGAGTTGGGAATCGCCCCACGAGACGTAGAGGTCCTCGGCACGCTCACCGATCTCTACATTCGTCCCAGCAACTATGAAGTCTACCCTACCGTAGGACGGTTGAAGGGCATGCCGGTTTTTCGACCCGATCCCGGCGAAGTTGCTCAACTGATTGAAGTTCCGCTGGCAACTCTGCTTGACCCAGCACACCGGCGAAGGGAGGCGTGGCAACTTGCCGATCGATCTGCGCTGGTGCCTTTTTTCGCCGTTCAGGATCAGACGATATGGGGGGCGACAGCGATGATACTCAGCGAATTGCTTGCTGTGGTGCGCACCTGCCAGCCGGATAGCGGCATATTTGGTAGCCTTTGCAGCGAATGATACGATCTTCTCCCATCTCGTGCGGCTTGGTTGGTCTCCGGAGAAAGCGCCGGATGTCCCGAAACTGTATTCGTCCATCGCTTAGACAAGACAATAGGAGAAGTGGCACATGGCAGAACGCTCACCAGGAGTCACTGTGGTGAATGAGGAGAATGCCGAAGGGTGCGTGCAGAGTCAACTGTGTCAGGACATTGAGCGCGTACTGATCTCCGCGGAGGAAATCCAAGACCGTATACGTGATTTGGGCCGCCGGATCGATGAGCGATATGCGGGCAAGGACCTATTGTTAATTGCTGTCCTCAAGGGCAGTGTCGTGTTTGTTGCCGACCTGATGAGAGCAATCTCGATCCCGCACGAATTGGACTTTCTCGCTACAAGCAGCTACGGCGCCTCCTCTACGAGCTCCGGCGTGGTGCGAATTCTAAAGGACCTGAATGAACCGATAGGGGGCCGCCATGCCCTGCTGGTCGAGGACATCATTGACAGCGGACATACACTTGCCTACCTTACCAGGCTCTTCAGTGCCAGAAATCCTGCCAGCCTAGAGATTGTTACGCTATTGGACAAACCATCCAGGCGGGAAGTAGACATCGACCTATTCTGGACCGGTTTCTCCGTCCCAAATGAGTTTGTCATCGGTTACGGGCTGGATTTCAATCAGAAGTACCGCAACCTCCCCTACATCGGCGTTCTCAAGCCTGAGATATACGAACCCGGTTCGGAATAGTAGTCCCGGGGGCCAGAGTCGAGCGCTGGGCCTCCGGCAGATTGAACCGGTGAAATAGAGCGTAGCGGGACGTGAACGCTTGCCGTTCGGCACATCACCGGCAACGCTGCCCGAAAACTCTGTTTTTGTGGGCGTGTGAGCAGTCGTTCGTCAGGACATGGTTCCCCGGTAAGGGAAGTACCGTTGCATACTCCGAAGACTTTCAAATTGAACAGTCACGATTCGTTTCAGCGGGACAGAGTCAATTCTCACCTTTTGCTGGCATGTCTCGTGTTTTTGAGCCTTGTGGCGGTCTTGCAGTCGGACCGGGCAGCCGCGCAGTCACCAAGCGACACCTATGTGGTCAAACAGGGCGATACCCTGGCGTCGATCGCCGCTGAGTTGGGGATCCCGTTGGAGGTGTTGGCGGCCACAAACCAACTCGCAGACCTAAATGCACTAGACGTTGGCCAGATTCTCCTGCTCCCGCCGGGCGCCGGCCGACGGACTGTCATCGCAAGGCCTGGCGACACGATACAGGCCATTGCAGAGAGGGAGGGCCTGTCGGACTTGCGGTTGGCAATCCTCAATAATACTACACCCACCGCCCGATTGTTCCCAGGTCAGCCAATACGACTCTTACGAAGTTCGGCACCTGCACCGACGCCCTTCGGCTCAGTACGGATAGTGGGTGTTCCCTCGACTATCGTCCAGGGCCAAGCCGGCTGGCTTGAGGCAGAAGTGGAAAGACCTCTTTCGCTAGAGGCGGTGTGGAACGGTGCCCAATTGGGAATCCGGCCGCTGGCGATCAGGAAGAAGGGAGAGCCCGAGGAGGAAGTCACAGTTTGGGGGGGTTACGTTCCGATTGCAGCGTCGCTGGAGCCCGGGGTTTACTCCCTTAGCTTAAGCTATCAGGCTGCGAGCGGCGTCACAGTCACGCGTTCCTTCCCGGTGTACGTGCAGGGACAGGTCTTTCCTGTTCAGAACATCAGGTTGCCGGCGGACAAAAACGAGTTGGTGGAGCAGGAGATTTCGCAGGGGGAATTGGACTATCTTTCGCCTATCTGGTCGCGCACTGCTACCGCCATTCAGTGGCGCGACCCTTTCCTTCTGCCACTGCAGTCCGCCTTCCCCACGACGAGCCCGTACGGGGTCCGTCGCAACTACAACGCCGGACAGTACTTTTCCTACCATACGGGACAGGATTTTGCCGCACCTGGCGGCAGTCCTGTATTTGCGCCGGCGGACGGAATTGTCACCCTTGCCGAACCGTTGACGGTGCGAGGCATCAGTGTCATTCTCGACCATGGGGCCGGGCTGTTGACTGGGTACTGGCATTTGCAGGAGGCGCTCATCGTTCCTGGCGAGACGGTGCGGGCCGGCGACCCGATCGGGTTGGTCGGCACTACGGGACGAAGCACGGGGGAGCATCTTCACTGGGAGCTGCGCATTTACGGCGTGGCCGTAGATCCGATGCCCTTTCTGTCGCGCCCGCTACTGGGGTTCTCGTCCACGGCTGATTCTGCAGTCAACGAGGACACCTCGAAAGAAGAGTGAGCTGTCCATTGGAGTGATCGAAACGGGCGCAGTCGCTTTCTGGTCAGAGTCGGAAGCCTGAGGACATTCAACGCTGGGACAGTTAGACTTACAAGCAGCGAAACACGCGAAAAAGCGCCGGCTATGGAGCCGGCGCTTTCGATAACTTGGCGGACGCAGCTTAATTCTCTTCTTCTTCCTCTTCGTCTCGACCTCGTCCGATAACCTCCGGCTCGACATCGGTATCCAGCAGCTCTTCTTCTTCCTCCAACTCCTCCTCGCTGATAGCGGCGCGGGACAGAATCAAGCTGCAGATTGGCTCATCCGCATCGGAAATGTAGATTACGCCGGGTATATCTGGCAGGTCTGCGACGGTTATCGGCGGGCTTTCAGGCGTTTCCAGACGGGAAACATCGACTTCGATGAGTGCGGGTATGTCGGCGGGCAACGCCTCAATCTCCACACTATCCATAGACTGTACCATCACAAGGTCGGCGTTTACGATTTGGGCACCCACGGTGACCAAAGGTACGCTTACCTGTTGTGTCTCGGTCATGTTGACGGTGTAGAAGTCGGCATGCAGCAGGTTGTGACGCACGGGGTGGCGCTGGACTTCTCTTACGAGCACATTGTAATCTTCACCTTCCAACTCGAGTCTAACGAGCTGAGAGGAACCTCCGTCGCGCAAGACTCGCTCAAAGACGGCACCTTCCACCTGGGCGTTTCTCGGCGGGTCGCCGCCGCCGTAAATCACGACTGGGACGAGGCCCTCGGGGCGAAGCCGACGCACTTTGCGGCCAGTGAGGCTGCGGGGGTTGGCGTTCAAGGTAAGTTCTGACATCTTTCTTCGACTCTCTTTTTCTCTAGATTTCGCAACTCTTGCTTTAAGTGAAGTCGTGTCCAAGTGGGTAGCACGGCCAAAACGATGGCGAAGCCTGATTTGCCAACCGGGAGCCGAGCGATCTTTTGAGTTCTATATGGTTTCCGGACTTTTCGATTTCCGGCCGCGTTTACGCGTGACAAGGCTCCGAAAAAGCATCACTGCCACGCCAAATCCTGCTCCCAATGCCAGCGCGGACAAGGGAGACAATGTTGTCTTTACGTTTCCCTCCACCTTGCCCGCCACCACCAGCCAGGTGCACAGCTCCTCAGCCTTCAACCGGCCAGTCGCCAAAAATCCAATGTTACCGCTCTGAACGGTGATCCGCTCGCTGGCGGCGAATCCAATGCCGGCGTCACGCATGTCCAGTGACTTTGTCCGCACGAACCCAGCGCCAGAGTCGGACATGTTCAGGGCCTGCGCTCGGACCGACCGGGCCGCAGAGTCTGCCATGGAGACGTGCCCTCCCTCAACGTCGCCGACGACAGTATCCTTCAAATCTACGCGTTTACCCCCTAACTCTGCGCTCAGTTTGGCCGCTTCTTCTTCCAAAGGGTTTGCGTCCGACTTCTCTTCAGCCATGACCGTCTCCGTTGTTGGCGCCCATCCTGCGGCATACGCAAAGATTCTTTATTATAGCCAGCGCTATCTTACCTGTCAAAAAAGGGGCTGTCCCAGGATTGTCGGAACGGTGCGTGAACAGGCTTCGGATCCAGGACTGTTCTCGGGCGGATGCATAGCCGTCTTTGGGATGTACATTGACCTCAGATTGCTTTCATCACGCGGCGTCAGAGGACAACAGGAAGCGGGCCCTGGAGGCACTGTGTCCAACTGCCTGATGGAAACAGCGCTTCATGGGGCCCGCAAGGGTCTCCGTTTGCGGCAGGCCGGCTAGGTTGTGGCGCAGGTTCTATTGGAGTTCGTATGTGATCTGCAGCTGCATCGTGAGATTCAGTTCACCGGGGCTGATTGGACCGGATCCCCCGCCCATCTCAGCGGCGGCCATCCTTGAGAAATTGCCACCGAAAAAGCCTCCGCCCTGGCCGATTATCTCACTGATTCCCATCACGTCGCCGACCTCTACGTCGATAATATCGGCCAACTCTTCGGCTTTGTCATAGGCGTCCGCGACCGCCTTTGCGCGAGCCTCTGACTCCACCGAAGCTGGGTCCGCCAGGCTGAAATCGACTCCGTAGATGTTGTTGGCGCCGGCGTCGATCGCCGCATCCAGCACATCTCCGATACTCTCAAGGTCCTGTATGGTGATGAAGACCGTATTACTCACACGATAGCGAACATCGTCCTCATCCAGCAGGCCGCCAGGACCAAACCGTTCGGCGAAGATGCTAAAATGTCTAGTTTGAATGTCCGACTCATCTAAATTCTGCGATAGTAAGGCAGCCTGGACCTCTTCCATGATGGCCTCGGCTGCCACGCTTGCTTCTCTCACTGTTGGCCGAACTACCTCCACGCCGATTGATGCCGTAGCAATGTCAGGTTGGATGCTGACGGTACCTTCTCCAACCACGGTTACAGAATAGGAATTAGGGACTGTGAGCCGTTCCTCTCGGGCCATCGCCGCGGGCGTCGGTGACGCGGTATTTACTACGAATACGGCGATCAGAATAAAGGTCATCGTCGCTACCAGGCCTATTGTAGTATTTGCCGCAAATCTGCCTTTCATTATGCCGTTCTCCCTTGATTCGAAATTCATGTGTGCCACGACCGGCGATTACTGTTCGGATCTAGGACGACACTGCGGCCAAAAGAGTTTCATTTTCGCTGGATCTGACCTCTCTCGCTCCTGGTTCTTCTGATTCATTTGCGTGTGTTAGGATCTTCTCTATCATGCATTCCCGTCTCTCGGCGTCACCAAGCCACCAGTTGATCCTGGCACTGCTCTTTGTATTCGCGGCCGCGGGATGGCTGGTTTCCACAGGGGACGAGGGTGGCAGCCCGGCCGCCGCCGAGGCGGTGGACCAGCTCAGGAGCGGGTCAGTCGCATCGATGGACAGCCCAGTCTTTGCTTTCGCACCGGGCTGGCAGGTCTCTGCTCGAGGGGCGGATACGACCGAGCCGGACCAACCGTGGTCGCAGCCGTCGGGGCGAATGGCATTCGAATACGGTGGCCGAGAACTCGCGCTGCAGTTAGCCTTGGGCGACTATTGGGGCTACATCTTCGTGACTGTAGACCGACGTCCAGCCAACCGCTTGCCCGCACTATGGGGCAATCCTGACAGCCTCGGCCGACCCAGCGGCTATCTGCCTCTCTATGCACCGGAAAAAGAGACCGAGACCGGTCCGGCTACGGCGTGGACTATCGTGCATGAGGCTTCCGGCGACGGACCTCACAAAGTTACGGTCGAAGTTTGGCGGGGTTGGGGCCAGACAGTCCTGCGGGCCGTCGCCGTGGACGCGATGCCAGCTGACTCCCGGCCACAGTGGCCTGCTGTCCTACTGGCCCTGATTGGAGGTTGGCTTGCAATTGCCGCTGCCGGCCCGATTCTCGGCAACATATTGGCGGGCAAAAGAGTGTCAGGGGAAGGCTCCATTTCTGGCGGAGTCGCGCCGCAATACAGTCAAGGTCGTGGAATAGCGTCGGTTTGGGCGCGGGGTTTCCCCTGGCTCATCTCCTTTTTTCCCTGGAAATACGCTTTCGGCATGGCCATTGCCGGCGTCGCGTTGATAGGAGTCGGGACAGTCGCCCAGAACTGGCTGCTCACCGACGCAGGGCTGGTCTTGCTCGGCGTCGCAGGAATGCAGCGACCGGTCCTTTGGACAGGGGCAATCCTCTTCGGGCTGCCATTTTACCTGTACCCCCTGCCTTTCTTGCCGGGGCGAGCGCTCAATCTCATCGAAATCGGCATCTACGGCGGCTTGGGCATTATGGTGGCGAGGCACATCATTTTGCGGGGCCGCCAATGGACTTCTGACCGGAAGCCAACTGCCGTTGACGCTCACCATCGACTCTTCCTCCTACTCGTTTCTATCGCTCTTGTAGCCGCTTTTGCCGCAGAGCAAAAGAGCGTAGCGTTGCGCGAATGGCGCACGCTCTTCCTCAGCGCCGGGCTCTTTTCTCTGTTGCTACACGAAACGTTTCGAGGGGCGGGCGAGACCCGGGCGGCCCGGATCTTTCTCGCACTATGTTGGTTGGCAGGCGGGGCTACTGTCGCTTCTGCGGGCCTCTGGCAGTACGTCACGGAGCAGAACATCATCCAGGCCGAGGGCGTCAACCGGATTCGTGCCTTTTATGGATCCCCCAATAACCTCGGACTGTACCTGGAGCGGACTGTGGCGATGGGTCTGGCACTGGCTGTGTTCGGGGGATGGACGGCAGGGGTGGAGCGAAAGGGGGACGCTCTGACGTGGAGGGAGAGAATTCCCCTTGTGGGGGCGTGGAAGAGCGCGCCTCTTTCGGCGCGCTGCGCACTTCTCCTGACGATTCCTCAGCTGCTGGCGCTGCTCCTGACCTTCAGCAAGGGGGCGATCTTTCTTGGTCTGCCGGCGCTGTTGCTGGTTCTGGCGGTCGCGGGGCGTCGACTGCTGGCCGCGCCGGGCGGAGGGCTCTCGAAGCGATGGGGATGGGGATTGGCCGCCGTGGCAGCTGCTATGGTAGTGGGGCTGATCCCGTTCCTGGGGACGGAACGTTTCCGCAGCCTGCTGGACTTCCGGCCTGAGGGCACGGCCGGCATACGTCTGAGTCTCTGGCGCAGCAGCGTGCAGATGGCCCTGGATCATCTTTGGCTGGGCGTAGGGCCGGACAACTTTCTATACAGCTACCGCAGCGGCTACATCCTGCCGGCGGCCTGGCGCGACCCGAGTCTTAACCATCCGCATAACGTTGTGCTCGACTGGTGGACACGGCTTGGTCTGCCGGGCCTCGCGCTGGCTGCGGCCTGGCTGGCGCTGGGGTTGCGTTCCCTTTGGAGGGCGGCGAACCATGATGCTATTGCCGTAGGGGCGTTGGGGGCGGTCGCGGCCGCGTTAGGACACGGGTTGATCGATGCGTCGTATGCGCTGCCCGATCTGCTGATTGTGTGGGTTTTTCTGCTGCATCTCTTCGCGGCGCCGTCAGCGGCTGGGCAGGTTGCCCGTTCAGAGGCATCGTCGGACACTTCGTGATAGCTACTGTCAACACAGGGGTTTACGGGGGGTGCAGTCCATTTTTGGGGTGAGAGTGGGCCGGCACAAGGCCTGCCCCTACCGTGGTCACGGCGGACGGTTTCGCGGCACGATGTGGGTGGGCGACAGGTGGCATAGACAGTACGCCGGCGACGCGGCGCCAACGTGGCATGGTGTAAGGGGGGCGTTGCGGGGGGAATCCCCCCGCACAAGGGAGGGCCGAAGGCCCGACCGCACGGAACTGCAGTGATCAGTGGTCAGTGGCGACGGCGCTTGCGCTGATCGGAGACGCGAACTGGCTTTGGGTTGGTCGTGACCAGAGGTGTACGAAAGTTCACCCCTATTTTGGACTGCACCCGTTTACGGGTTGCTTCACAGAGCCCGCAGACGGCTCAGGCACCAGTGGTAGGTGTGGTTGTCGGGGACTTTACAGTCGCTGAAACGGAAGCTATAGAAGGTGTAATAGAGGTCGATTCGCTGCCAGCAGTGGGGACCGTAACGCTCGGTTATCCGGCTGCGAAGGAATTCGTAGTCCGCCTCGGAGACAAAGTCGTAGATGCGGCAGAAGTAGTAGGCGCCAGCCAGATCCATCATAGGGTCGCCTACAAGTGTCAGCGGGCTGAAATCAACGACTGCCGTCAGGATCCCTCGCTCGTCACACAGTACATTGCCGGGGAAGTAGTCGCCATGGACGAGGCATTTCTGCGGTCGCGGCGGCAGACTGCTGAGCTTTCTGAAGAACCCATCCACGATTCGTTCCACATCAGCCAGGTCAGCCTTCAGGTCGGCATAGGAGTGCGCCAGGGTTGCCTCGATACGCGCCTGCAGATAGCCGGGCCAGGTCTTAGCAGTGATCTCCTCTTGTGGATTGAGGGGTTCGCCAAACGGCTGTTGGGGAATGTGGACTGAATGCAGGTGTGGAAGGCCGTCCAGATAGGACGCCAAGGCACTGCGCCGTTCGCCGGAGGTCAGGCGAGGAAAGAGCTCTGCGAAATCCTGACCCGGTAGGCGCCTTTCGACATGATAGTGAATCTCTCCGACGGCGCCGTATTCGTAGATGAGGGGTACGGCAAAGGGAAAGGCGTGTCGTTGAAGCTGCTCCGAAAAACGTTGCAGCTGCGGAAGGTATTTCTGTTCCTGCTTGTCGTTGTGCAGTTTCAGGACGCGCCCGCCGCCGATGTCGTAGAGGGAGGAGGTCATGCCTTTCCCCAACAGCGAGGCGTCTTCGATTTTCAGATGGCGCAGAACTTCTGCAAGCTTCTCGCGCTCGTTCATCATGGCAGTATTTCAGCGATCCTCTCTGCCAGGATAACGCTGTTCATTTCGCCGGACCATACCCCGCGAATGATCCCCTTAGCGTCGATAAAGAAGGTAAGCGGGAGCCCCTGCACGTTGTAGCGCCGTCCTACTTCGAGAGAGCGGTCCAGAATGATCTCCAGCCCTGACGCACCGTCGGATTGATTGGCCAGCGAACTCCCATTCCTCCTGGCCGGGCTGCCTACTTCACTCAAAAAGCGGGCGACGGTGTCCGCGTTTTCTCCTTGATTCACACCCAAGAACAGGACGCAGTCTGAACCTGAAACGGGGTCACCAGTGTCCTTTTGGTATTCTCCATCCATTGCCCCGGCCGCGACGCAAGCACCGTGACGTGCCGCGGCAGCCTGCAAGGCCGGAAACTCTCGACGGCAAGGTCCGCACCAGGTCGCCCAGAAATTCAGAACAATCGGCCGCCCTTTCGCATCTGAAAGGCTGAACTCTTCACCTGCTGCCCCGATCGTGCTTAAGCGGGGCAGCGAGAAGTCGGGGGCCGGATGGTACAGGGCCGGCTGCGGGGAATCGAAAGTCGATTCGACGATGGGCGGGCGGCTGATCCAGATCCACGCCGCACCCAGCAGGAGTATGATGGGGATCGCCGCGTGCCAGCGGTTAATCAACTGTCGTCTCACTCCCACTCACTATGAAAGATGCCTTCCCTATCGGTGCGTTCGTAGGTATGGGCGCCGAAAAAGTCTCGCTGGGCCTGGATCAGGTTGGCGGGCAGCCGGGCGCTGCGGTAGCTGTCATAGTAGGCGAGGCTGGCGCTGAACGCCGGAGTAGGGATGCCCCTCGCCACTGCCAGTTGGATGACCTTGCGCCACGCCGGCAGCCTCTGGGTGACCGCTGCCCGAAACTCGTCGTCCAGGAGAAGGTTAGTCAACCCGGGATTGCGGTTGTAGGCATCGGTTATGCGGTTGAGGAAGCGGGCCCGAATGATGCAGCCGGCCCTCCAGATTGCCGCGATCTCACCCAGATTCAGCCCGTAGTCGTATTCTTCGCTTGCCTGGCGCAACAACGCCATTCCCTGGGCATAGGCGCTGATCTTGCTCGCGTAGAGAGCGTCGCGGGCAGCGTCGATCAGCTCCTGGCGGCTGCCTTCATAGGAACGCGTTTCGGGGCCCGGCAGCTGCGCAGATGCTGCGACGCGCTCCTCTTTAAGCGAGGAAATGATGCGGCCGGTTACCGCGCTGTTGATGGTTGGAATCGGTGCGCCTACGTCCATGGCGTTCTGGCTGGTCCATTTTCCGGTGCCCTTCTGTTGCGCTTTGTCGAGTACCATGTCGACCAGCGCGCCGCCGCTCTCCTCGTCCATCCTGCGGAAAATCTTGCTCGTTATTTCGATTAGAAAACTGTCCAGCTCGCCTTCGTTCCACTCGGCGAATACGTCCGCCAGCTCACCCGGTCCCAGGCCCAGGACTTGCTGGAGAATGTCGTACGCCTCTGCTATGAGCTGCATGTCCCCGTATTCGATGCCATTGTGAACCATCTTGACATAGTGGCCGGCACCGCCGCGTCCGATATAGCTGACACAGGGTTCACCGTCTTCTTCCGCCTTGGCGGAGATGTCGCGCATCATGGGACCGACCGCTTCCCAACCGTCTGCGGCCCCGCCGGGCATAATCGACGGGCCCCAGAGTGCACCTTCTTCTCCTCCGCTGACGCCGACACCCATATATACGAGACCCTTGGCCGTCAGATCCTGACTGCGTCGCTCTGTGTCAGGAAAGTAGCTGTTGCCGCCGTCCATGACGATATCGCCTTCGTCAAGCATCGGAACCAGGGTGTCCAGCACCGCGTCAACGGGCCGGCCAGCCTGCACCATCAACAGCACGCGCCGCGGCCGTACGAGATTCGCCACCATTTCCTCCAGTGTCACGGCGGGGATCAGATTCTTGCCAGGGTGCTCAGCCGCGAAGTCGGTCATTTTGGATGTGGTGCGATTGTGAACAACGACCTTGTAGCCGTTGCGCTCGAGGTTAAGCACCAGATTCTGTCCCATCACGGCCAGGCCGGAAACGGCAATATCTCCGCGCGGGGCTGTGGCATCACTCATTGGTTCTCTCCTTAAGGCGGTACACATAGTTCATTTTCAGATTCCTGCACAGTATAGCAGACAGCAAATGGATCGGGGCATTTTTTCGTCTCTTCAGATTGAAAGGAATCCGTTGTAGGCGGAGCGCAGAGACAGCCCGAAGAGTGGATGTCTTAGGCCACGATCCCAGAACTCGGGGTCAACGGCCTTTTGGCAGGCGCCGTTCCCCTGTGATAGCATCCAGATCGAACTAGGACAAGCTCCTCGACTGGCGAAGCGAAGGGTCAGATTGCCGGTTTACCGGCAGTTGTTACGTCCCTTCAATTGGGTGGAGAGACACCACAGGGAAGAGGAGCGGGGAAACGTTTCCCTTTGTGCACAGTCGATCGCCTGGGCTGGGGCAGTTGGGTTTCATCCGACTGCCTCTTTTGTTTGCCAAAGCATTTGCGCCCAAACAGGAGCGTCACCTTGCCAAACCTGCGCGCACTGATATCCGTATCGGACAAGACTGGACTCACAGCTTTTGCACAGAAGCTTAGCGACGCCGGCGTCGAGTTGGTCGCCAGCGGGGGCACAGCCGCCCGACTTGCTGGGGCAGGGATGCCGGTCACGCCGACCGAGGCCCTCACCGGCTTCCCAGAGCTTCTCGGCGGCCGTGTCAAGACGTTGCATCCAGCAATACACGGAGGCATTCTCGCCCGCCGTACCCCGGAGCATATTGCCGAGCTGGAGCAGCAAGGTATTCTCCCGATTGATTTGGTCATTGTCAACCTGTATCCCTTTCAGCGGACTGTTGCCGAGGAGGGCGTTGCCCTGACCGAGGCCGTGGAGCAGATCGATATTGGCGGTGTTGCCCTGTTGCGCGCCGCGGCCAAGAATTTCGAATCGGTGACGGTAGTTTGCGAGCCGTCCGACTATGAAAGAGTGGCGCTGGCCGTTGCGGACGGCGGGCCGGACGCCGAGACGAGACAGGCGCTGGCGTTGAAGGCTTTTCGCCATACGGCCGAGTACGATACGGCCATTTCCAGCTACCTGGCCCAGCAGGAGCTGCAGGATCAGTCGCATTCGAATGGGATGGAAGAGATGCCTGTGCGGATTCAACTGAATCTCGAACGTGTGCAAGTGATGCGCTATGGCGAAAACCCCCATCAGCAAGGCGCACTCTACCGGCACAGCACCGCCTCACCTGCGTTTGAGCAGCTCCACGGGCGGGAGATGAGCTACAACAACTGGCTGGATCTCGACGGCAGCTGGCAGGCAGCCCAGGACTTTGAAGAGCCGACCGTGGCAATCATCAAGCACAGCAATCCGTGCGGCCTTGCTTCGGCGGATTCGTTGGCGCACGCCTATGACAGGGCCCTCGCCTCCGATCCGGTGAGCGCCTTCGGCAGCATCATTTCCGTCAACCGAACGCTTGACAGAGAGACCGCCGAGAGGATGGCGCAGTTGTTCGTAGAGATCGTAGCCGCGCCCGCCTTCGACGAGGACGCGCTCGAGCTGCTTCAGCGCAAGAAAAACCTGCGCATATTGCGCGCCTGCGGTACCGACCCTCGCGCGCTCAACATCCGCACCGTCTACGGCGGCGCCCTGGTACAGGAAGCGGACAACAGCAAACTGGACCTCGAACCGGCCAACTGGCACATCGTAACGCAAAACCGTCCCGACGCCTCTCAACTGGCTGATCTGGCTTTTGCCTGGCGCGTTTGCCGCCATGTCAAGAGCAACGCCATCGTATATGTCAAGAACCGAGCAACGGTTGGCGTGGGGGCAGGTCAGATGAGTCGGGTTGATTCGGTCATGCTCGCCGGTCACAAAGCCGGGGAGAGCGCAGGCGGCGCGGTGATGGCGTCTGACGCCTTCTTTCCCTTTGCGGACGGCATCGAAGCTGCCGCTGCACATGGAATTGCCGCGGTCGTACAGCCGGGAGGCTCCATTCGCGATGAGGAGGTAATCGCGAGCTGCGACCGTCTGGGCCTGGTAATGGCCTTTACAGGTACGCGACACTTTAGGCACTAGGGCAACCACAGTAGTTTGTGGCAATGGGTGGCGGCTTGAAGTTTGCTGTGGATGACCGCGGCCCAAACCGAGAGGATTCACACAGTTTCGAGCCGCCTATGCACGTCCTGATCACCGGTGGCGCCGGATTCATCGGCAGCCACCTCGCCGGCGCCATACTCAGACGAGGAGACTCAGTCTCGGTTCTTGACAACCTCAGCACAGGTTCGGCCGAGAACATCGAAGGACTGCGGGGGCATCCCCGCTTCTATTTTGTTGAGGCCGGCCTGGACGACATTTCTGTTCTGGACGAAATCGCCGGTCGCGCTGACGCAATCGTACATCTAGCGGCCACGGTGGGCGTGCAGCTTGTCCTGGAACGCCCAACGCGGACAATCGAGACCAACGTACTCGGCACGCACGCCCTGTTGGACACTGCCCGGCGGTACGGTTGCCAAACTCTGATTGCCAGCACAAGCGAAGTCTACGGCAAGGGCGAATCACTGCCATTCTCGGAGGAAGACGACCTGGTTCTCGGACCCCCCACCCGCACCCGGTGGGTCTACGCGGCCACGAAGCTACTTGACGAATTTCTCGCCCTCGCTGCCCATCAGGAGTTTGGAGTTCCCCTTACGATCATGCGGCTGTTCAATGTGGTTGGGCCGAGACAGACGGGCCGCTTTGGCATGGTCCTGCCCAGGTTTGTCAGGCAAGCCCTGCGGGGACGGCCTCTGACTGTTTATGGCGACGGGATGCAGACCCGCTGCTTCTGTCATGTAGCTGACGTTGTGCAGGCGGTAATTGGCCTGCTGGGCCGGACGACTGCGAGCGGCCAGATCTACAATATCGGCAGCAACCAAGAGGTGACAATCGGGGAACTGGCTGAACGGACAGTTGAACGCGCCGATTCCAGTTCTCCGATCCACTATCTTCCTTACGACCAGGCGTATGCGGCTGGATTCGAGGATTTGCGCCGGCGCGTTCCGGATATCTCGAAAATCGCCGACGAAATCGGATGGAAGCCTACCCACTTGTTGCCGAAAATCCTGGATGATATGATTGATTTTGAGAGGGACAGGTTGATCTGAATCGGTAATTGTTGCATCGCGTCAGCCTGCTTACCTCTTCGTCGGGACAAAGAAACTATGATAAGGAGAAAGGAATGAAAGCGCGTTTAGTTAGAGGGATGAGTCTACTTCTTGCTGCAACTTTGATTTTGGGATCGTTATTAGCTACCGATGCCCTGGCTCAAGAAAGCAGCGAATCGCCCCCAGCGGCCGAAATTGTAAATGATGAAGGCGGGCCCGTCAGGATTACTGGAAGTGTCAATTACACCGCACCCTATTTCACGATCGGCGTGGCACAGCCGCTCGTGATTCTTGAGGATCAGGCCGGATTCGTTGACCGAAATGAGCATTTTCTGATGCCGGTCGCTTCCCAGACTATCGGGCAGATAACGACAGATTTCTTTACTTCTCCGTTCGAGTATTCGCTTGCCCTCCCCATCGAACCGCAGGGCAGCTACCGTGACGTTGACAATGATGAAACAGAGGATCAGGGCGTACAGGTTTTTGCCATCGCTTACTGGGACAATACTTTTGGAGACCCGTTCCTTGAGGAGAGGGATCTGTACGGCGGAGGCTGGTCGACGGCCTACGCATCGACCCGGATCAGCGACGAGATTGAAACGGAACGGGAGATAGTAGGGGGAATCTTCCTCGTTTTCGCTCCTGATGATGAGCAGGGCTTTCCCTCTGGCTTCGGTGAGGACGGGTTGCTCTTCACCGACGATGATCCGATAGTGACCCTGCCTGAAGGGTATACGATCGTGAATTTGGACGCCGAACCGTTCACCTTCGACCGCTCGCGTAACCCTGTCGTAGATTTGATTGAACCTGAAGGCATCGCGCTCGTCGACTACTCTGAGCAGTCCTATCCAGAGGCCTTCAACTCGCTGATCGATCTGCTGAAGAAGGAGTACGCGTTTACGGAATACAAGGGAATAGACTGGGAGGCGAAGAGGACGGAATTCCTGCCTCTCTTTGAGGCTGCCGCGGCTGATGAGGATGTTCGAGACTACCAGAGGGCTCTGCGAGACTTTGGATGGTCGATTCCCGACGGGCACGTGAGCGGGCCATTCGTACGCGAAGATTTCCAGCAGGACATTGCCGGCGGCTTGGGAATTGCGATTCGGGAGACCGTGGAAGGCCCGGTGATTGTCAACTTCGTCACAGAGGGCAGTCCGGCTGAGGCGGCTGGTATTGAGCTCGGGACGGAAATCGTTGCTATTGACGGCGTCCCCATCGCCGACGTAATCAGCAACGCGGTCGCCCACTCGGCGCCGTTCAGCACGAATCACTTCAAGCGTTTACAGCAGATGCGCTATGCCGTTCGCTTCCCGATAGAGACCGAAGTCGAGCTGACCTGGGTGGACGCGGAAGGCGCGGAAGTGACGGAAATGATGAAGGTGATCAGCGAATTCGAAAGCTTCAGCTTTTCCTCCTTCGCGAGGGGAACGACCGGATTCGAGATCCCCGTGGACTATGAGCTGTTGGAAGCGGGCGACTACGGCGAAAACGATTACGGCTATGTGAAGATCGACAGCTTCTCCGACAACAGCGTGTTGACCGTCCAGCTGTGGGAGCGAATGATTCGCACTTTGAACCGTTACGCAATCAACGGTCTCATCATCGACATGCGCCAGAATGGCGGCGGCAGCGGCTTCCTCGCCGATCAGATGGCCGCCTACTTTTTCCACGAACCGCATGTTCTCGGCAATGCCGGGTACTACGATGAGGATCGCGGCGAATTCTACTTCAACCCGGACGGGGAGGACCGCTATTACCTGCCGGCCGAGGACCTGCGTTACGATGGCGAAGTCGCTGTCATCGTTGGTCCGTTCTGCCTCAGCGCCTGTGAGTTTTTCTCCTATGATTTGACCATCGATGACCGCGCCCATATCGTCGGCCACTACCCCACCGGCGGGCTGGGCGGCAGCATCAAGAGCATTAAGATGCCCGAAGATGAATACTTCACGTTTACCATCGGCCGAGCGGTAGACGCCGATGGCGAAATCCACATCGAGGGCATAGGCGTGTTACCTACTGTGCAGGTGCCTGTCACGACAGAGTCTCTGCTGGCCGGTGAGGACGAGGACATTCTGCTCGACGCCGCGGTTGCGCACCTTGACTCATTGCTGGCCGTTGAGACGATCGACGGCGGCGAGATCGCGATCGGAGATGTCGTTGAGGGAACGCTTGCAGCCCAGACGGTTGTGCAGTACACGCTCCCGCTCTCCGCGGGCGACGTAATCAGCATTTTTGCCCGCAGCGAGGAGTTCGATACGTATCTGGCACTCTATCTTGACGGCGACTCACCGATCATGACCGATGACGATTCATATGAGACGGACGCCGCGCTCGAGGAGCTGGAGGTTCCCAGTGATCTCCAACTGATCGTCGAAGTCAGTTCGGCGCTCGGCGACGAATCGGGGGCATTCACGTTGGAAGTGGTTGACGCGACGGAAGAAGAGGCCGAGTCCGACGACGGATAGCCGACTAGAAGTCTGGGAAATAGGAGATGAGGAGAGAGGGGCAAAGACCCCTCTCTCTTCTTTTTTCTCTATCCCTTAATGGGAATGACCAGATCGTAGGGATAGTCGGTTAACCAGATGAGTTCGCCTGCTTCATTGTAGGCGACGGCGTCCTCGACACGGACGCCGAATCCGCGGCTGGGATAGTACAGTCCGGGCTCGATCGTCACCACATGGCCGGGTAACAGGACCTTATCCTCGCCCGTCGCATGGCTGAAATTCGGCCCTTCGTGAATCTCCAGGCCGATGCCGTGGCCCAGGCTGTGGACGTAACCTTCTTCCGTCCCCGGATGGCTGCGCACCGTCTTGTGACCCTTGCCCTCGTAGTAGTCACAGGTCATGAGCTGATACTCACGCATCGGCCGGCCCAACTCCATCTCCGCCATGACACGGTCGAAGATCTCCTTGGTCTGGTGGTATGCCTCCTGGACTTCGTCAGTTGCATATCCCAAGCTCCAAGTACGGGTCATGTCGTGGAAGTAACCCTCTTCGGTTGTTGGAAAGATGTCGAAGATGATGGAGCGGCCCAGTTGCAGCGGCATGTCAGGATCGCCGGCGTTATGGGGGACACCGGCATCACGGCCCTGCGAAAATATCGTGCCGTGGTCTTCCTGCAGACCGTTGGCGTGCAGCCGGCCGCGCATGTATGCCTTGACGTCGCCGATAGTCAACGGCTCGCCATCTGCCTTCAGCAGAATCTCGTCCCGGCCTACTTTGTGACCCTGGATGAACGTCTGCACGTCACCCACCACCGAACAGGTAAGCTTTCCGGCGCGCTTCAGGATTTCGAGCTCGGCGTCGTCCTTGGTGACGAAGGCCTGGCTGAAGAGCGTCTCGCCGTATTCACCGATGATTTCGATGCCTTCGATCTGCTCTTTCACCTTGGCCACTAACGCCAGCGACGCCCCGGCGTCTTGCGTGCCGTAAACGCCGACGCGACCGCGTAGCCCGACCATCTCCATTGCGCGGGAAATGTAGGCGGCGTTTGCCGCCAACCTATCGCCCTTGAACTCCTTGAGCAGCTCATATGCGTTGAAATGATCTTCCCGGTTGACTGTGCGCAGTCCCGTGGCTGCCGCGGTATCCCGTTCCATCATGCCGTGGACGAGAGTCAATTCCTCACCGCGTGACTTCAGCAACAGTGCTCCTTCAAAGTACCCTCCACTGGTCAGGTATCTCATGATTGGGCCCTGCCCTTCTCCCAGCACGAGAAAACCGTCCAGGTTTCGTTCCTCCATCAACCGATCCAAGTCTCTCTTCATTACCTTCCTCTTTGTCTTGCTTGGGGACCGATAAAATCGCTACCAATCCGGTAGTACAGTTTCACCCGTGAAGGCTAACATTGGGAGGTTGAGATTCCAAACACTCAGGGCTAATGCACACTGTCAGGATGGCGGGCAAGGGCAGGCGCCGCTATTGGTATCTTGGTCACAGTCATTTTCTGAGGCTTTCCTCTACACTGATAGAATGGGCATAACCGCGTTTGTGCCGGTCGCGGCCTCGATCCAATATATGCAATTGCGATGAACAAGAAGGCAAGAGAGGACGGGCTGGTAACGGAAACAGGGCCGCCGCTAGTTCGTCTGGAGGCACTGGGAAAGTCTTACCGCGAGGCAGGGCAGGAAAAGCGTGTGCTGGAAGCGGTCGACTGCTCCATTAAGATTGGACAGTTCATCTGCCTACTGGGGAAATCGGGCAGCGGCAAGAGCACGCTCCTGAACCTCATCTCCGGAATCGACCGTCCTTCCGGGGGTAAGGTCTTCGTTCGCGAGAATAGCTGCGAAGTCGAGCTGACCGCCCTGAACGAACACCAGCGTACTCTTTTTCGACGCCGGAACATAGGTATCATCTTCCAATTCTTCAATCTGATCCCTACGCTAACCGTTCTCGAGAACGTTGCCCTACCGTTGGAGCTGGCGAACGGCGACCGCAAGGGACACCGCCGCGCCGAAATTCTGCTAGATCGCGTCGGCCTGGGGGACCGTCTCGACTCCTTCCCCGATCGGCTAAGCGGAGGCGAACAGCAGCGCGTCGCCATTGCTCGGGCCCTCATCCATGACCCGGTCCTGCTACTGGCCGACGAGCCCACCGGCAACCTCGATGAAGGAACTGGCGACGTCGTTCTGAAGCTACTGCTGGAGTTAAGCCGCGACGCAGGAAAGACTCTGATCATGGCGACCCATGATGAGGACATTGCCAGCCTCGCCGACGGGGTTTACTTCATCGAGCGGGGCCAACTGGTCTTACATCGTGCCCCGGTCGCGAAAGCAGAAAGAGGACCGGATGCTGTGCCGGCGCAGGGTCGCGAAGATGATGCCGCAGCCGTGCAGCGATGAGACTTGCTCTTCCTCTGCGCCCGCAGCTGCGATTGGCCTGGCGACACAGCCGGCGCCGTCCCATGCAGTCGGCATTTCTTGTGGTCGGCGTTGCCATCGGCGTCGCCATGATCGTCGCCATTGACCTGGCCAACGGCTCGGCCAACCGGGCCTTTGCGCTTGGGACCGAGCAGATCACCGGCCGAGCGACGCATCAGGTGGTCGGCGGGCCGGAAGGTCTTGACGCCACATACTACGCCCGACTGCGCCGTGAACTGGGATTTCGCCTGAGCGCCCCTGTGGTTGAAAGCTACGTTAGCGTTCCCCGGCTGGACGCCCAGCCGATGCGCCTTCTCGGCATTGACCCCTTCGCTGAACCGCCTTTTCGCAGTTATCTGGGAAGAAACGACCAGACGGTCAGCGCCGCGGATGTAGACGGCTTCGGCAGCTACATCACGCCCTTTCTCTTGGAGCCCAAGACGGTTTTGATCGGACAGTCGGTGGCCGACCGTTACAATCTGCAGCCGGGTCAGTCGCTCCCGATTCGCATCGGCGCTCGGGTCGATAGGTTGACGATTGTAGGACTGTTGGTCCCCTCGAACGAGTTGAGCAGGCGGGCGTTGGATGGCTTGCTCATCGTCGACATCAGTACGGCACAGGAGCTGTTGGGGAGAGTCGGCCGTCTTGACCGCATCGATTTGATTCTGCCGCCCGGAGGTGAGGGAGGAGGCCGCTTTGGAGAGATCATAGATCTTCTGCCTGCGGGGGCCCGAATCGTTCGCCCTGCTGCTCGTACCGCTACTGTAGAGGAGATGACCGCCGCCTTCCGGCTCAATCTGACCGCTCTCAGCCTGCTTGCCCTGGTTGTAGGGATGTTTCTCATCTACAACACGGTTTCATTCAGCGTCGTCCAGCGCCGGCCTGTACTCGGGATCCTGCGAGCGCTCGGCATGACCCGGCGCGAGCTGTTTACGATGATACTGTTGGAGGCGGCCGCCCTCGGTCTCATTGGCACAGGCCTGGGTTTGGGTCTAGGCGTGATTCTGGGGCGGGGGGCAGTACAGGCCGTCACTCAGACCATCAACGATCTCTTCTTCGTCGTAGCCGTGCGTAACGCAGAGATCCCGGTCTGGATTCTAGCCAAGGGCGCTCTAAGCGGGGTCGGCGCCGCGCTGCTGGCGGCTCTGCTGCCGGCGCTTGAGGCGACGAGCGTGCCTCCGGCTGGAGCCATCCTGCGCTCCAGTATCGAACAGAAGGCCCGCCGCGCTCTGCCGCGACTCACGGCGGCAGGCATTCTTCTTGGAATGCTTGGCGCGGCTTTGCTCATTCCTGAGTGGAATCTGGTTGTTGCATTCGTCGGTCTTTTCGCGGTCATCCTGGGCTCGGCGTTGGTCACGCCGGCGCTGACGCATCTGCTGATGGAGGGGGTGCTCCGCTTGCTCAGCCGGCGCTTCGGCATCCTCACCCGCATGGCACCCCGCAACATCATGCGCTCGCTCTCGCGCACGTCGGCGGCGATTGCGGCACTCATGGTCGCAGTCAGCGTTATCATTGGCGTAGGGGTGATGATCGTCTCATTCCGGCTGACGGTTGAGCAGTGGCTGGACGAAATACTGCAGGCCGATATATTTGTCTCAGCGCCTGCGTTGGGGCCAAGTCGCAAGGATGCCACTCTAGAGCCTGACCTGCTGGAGAAGCTGGGCGCCTATTCGGATATTGCCGGTTTCTCGACAAGCCGCGAAGTGGAGGCGGCCGCCACTCTACCTGACGGAAAGCATGTCAGTGTTCAGCTGGCAGCCTTGCTGCGCGACCTCGCCGGGGAAGATCGCCGTTACCGTGAGTCGGTTGGAGACAACGCCGCTACCTGGGATGCCGTTGAAGCTGGCGGCGTTGTTATCAACGAGACGATGGCCAACCGCTTCAAACTGCGGGTCGGTCAAGCACTGCGACTTCTGACCGATCACGGAGAGCAGGATTTCTCCATCGTTGGGATTACCTACGACTTCGACGTAAACCCCACTTTGCTGATGTCCGACAGAGTTTACCGGGGTTACTGGAACGATGGCGCGATCTCAACCATCGCGCTGTTTGTGGAAGCTGGCGTCGACGTGGACGAAACTGTCAATGCTCTGCGCCGTGAGTTTGCAGGCGAGGCCGAACTGTTGATCAGCTCGAATAGGGGCGTTCGCCGCAATGCATTGGAGGTTTTCGATCGCACTTTTGCGATCACGGTCGCTTTGCGGCTGCTGGCCACTCTCGTCGCGTTTGTCGGCATTCTCAGCACGCTGATGAGTCTGCAACTGGAGCGAGCCAGGGAGACCGGCGTGCTCAGGGCAAACGGTATGACCCGGCGGCAGCTGTGGGGGCTCACGCTCCTGGAGACCGGTCTGCTCGGAGTAAGCGCCGGACTGGTCGCAATACCGACCGGTTTCATTCTGGCGCTGATCCTCATCTACATTATCAATTTGCGTTCGTTCGGCTGGACTTTGTCGATGCGACTTCAGGCTGGGGAGTTTGGGCAAGCATTTGTGGTTGCGCTGGCCGCAGCGCTGCTTGCAGGTCTTTATCCGGCCTGGCGGATGAGCAGGACAGACCCGGCGGAGGCTTTGCGCATGGAGTGAGGGGGCTGCACTGGCCGGTGTTGTCTACCGGTCGCCTGAGGGAAGATCTGCCTGTTTCAGTCGAACAGACCCAGGCTTACATATTTACTGCCGTCGTCTGGAAGGAGGGTGACGACGACACCGTCTGAGCTGTGGGGAAGTTCCTTTGCCACCTGGACTGCTGCGGCGACGGCTGCCCCACTACTGAAGCCGACAAACAGCCCGGCTGCACGGGCGAGGTCCTGCGTGACATCCCAGGCAGTCTCTGCGGCAACCGCCATGTGACGGTCTACCAGAGAAGGCTGATAGATGCCAGGTGTGATGGCTGTCGGCAAATATTTCAGTCCTTCGATTACGGAGAGTTCATCTTCCGGCTGCACGGCAACGAGCTGCGTTGCTGGATTCTGTTCGCGCAGGAACCGGCCCGCACCCACAAAGGTCCCGGTGGTACCCAACCCGGCAACGAAGTGGGTTACCCGTCCCTGAGTCTGTTGCCAGATCTCCGGGCCGGTGCCCTCGTAATGGGCGCGCCAGTTGGCATCGTTGTTGTACTGATCTGCGTAGAAGTAGCGTTCCGGGTCGGCGGCGACAATCTCGCGCACCATGCGGATCGCCCCGTCTGAACCCTCCAGGGGATCCGATTCAATCAGGGTTGAGCCGTAGGCTTTCACCAGGGCTTTGCGCTCGCGGCTTACGTTCTTTGGCATCACCAGATGGACGGGGAACTCTCGGACTGCGCCCACCAACGCGTAGGCAATGGCGGTATTGCCGCTGCTGCTGTCGATCAGCGTCTGACCGTTGCCCAACCTGCCGTCGGCTTCGGCCTCTTCTACGATTTTCAATGCTGCGCGGGCCTTCACCGAACCGCCAGGGTTCGCCCACTCTGCCTTGGCGTATAGCTGTACGTGGTCCAATGCGCCGCAACTGCGAGCGAAGTCGGTCAGGTCCAGCAATGGCGTATTGCCGATGTCGTCCAGCACAGAGATCGCGCCGTCTGCAGCGCGACTCTCTGTCATTGTGGTTGTCAAGGTCTGGGCAATCATTGACGGCTTGAAGGGCAGTGGATAGTGCAGAACACTATCCACTGTCTCGTTTTCACTTTAGGCCTTTACCAGGTCGGGCTGGCCGGCGCCGTTGGCCGCGACCGTCTCTGCAAAGGCCTCGGCGACGTTGTCGGTTGCGTGCTCGTCGAAGCTGGGCATGCCGCAGAACTGTTCGTAGTCGATCAGCTCGGTGACGGTTGGGTCGTCTCCGCAGACAGGGCAGTCTACGTCTCGATTTACTGTTAGCGTACGGAAGGTCATGTCGAGCGTGTCGATCATTAGCAGCCTGCCGGATAGGGGCTCGCCTATGCCAACGATCAGCTTGATTGCTTCGATGGCCTGGATGGAGCCTACGATACCGGGGAGTACGCCCAACACGCCGGCCTCCGCGCAGCTTGGCACTTCGCCAGGGGGGGGAGGGTCCGGGTAGAGGCAGCGATAGCAGGGGCTGTCGGCGTCCGCCTCTTCCGGCTGATAGACGGTCACCTGGCCTTCGAACATGAAGATACTGGCGTCCACGAGAGGAATGCCGAGCATCTGGCAGGCATCGTTTACCAGATAGCGGGTCGGGAAGTTGTCCGAACCGTTGATGACGACGTCGTAGCCTCGCATGATCTCGAAGGCGTTGTGGCTCGTGATCGGTTCGCGATAGCCCACGACTGTGACATCGGGATTGATTTCGGCGATGCGGTCACGGGCCGATTCAACTTTGGGGCGACCGACGTCGCTTTCCCCGTGCAGCACCTGGCGCTGCAGGTTGGACACGTCGACCACGTCAAAGTCGATGATGCCGAGCTGGCCTACACCGGCTGCGGCGAGATAGATGGCAGACGGGCTGCCCAGCCCGCCGGCGCCGATCAGCAGCACCTTGCTGTCGAGAAGCTTGATCTGCCCCTCTTCACCAAGTTCGTCGAGAATCGTGTGCCGGCTATAGCGAATGCCCTGCTCGTCGGACAGCACCGTGGGCACCTTGAAGGGCAGTCCCGCGTTTTTCCAGCCGCCGAATCCACCGTTAAGTGAGTAGACATCGGTATAGCCCATTTCCTGCACATTGCGTGCGGCCAGCAACGAGCGCACGCCGCCGGCACAGTAGATCACCACCGGCTGCGAGCGGTCCGGCTGATTCTGCTCGATCTGCAACTCCAGGTGACCGCGCGGTAGGAAGGAGGCGTCGGGAATATGTCCCTGAACCCATTCATCGCGCTCGCGAATGTCGATTAGCGTCATCTCGTCGCCGTTGTCGACCCGGTTCTTCATTTCGTTGACAGTGATCTCCTGTACTTCGCTCCGTGCCAACTGCAGCAGTTGATCTCGGTTGAGTCTCGCCATAGTTCACCTGCTCCCGCCGGCCATGGCCGGCACAATTGAGATCTTGTCGTCTTCGCCGACGGTCGTCGCCAGCCCGTCCAGGGTGCGAATCTCGTCGTCGTTGCGGAACACATTGATGAACCTTTTTACGTTACCGTTTTCGTCCAGAAGCCTCTCACCGATGCCCGGGTAGCTGCCTTCCAGTTGACCTATCACTTCGCCAACCGTTGTTCCGGTCGCTTCCACCTTTGACTGCCCGGCGGTGAAGCGGCGCAGTGCGGTCGGCACGAACACAGTTGCCATTCTTCGGCTCTCCTTTTTCTGATCGTTTCAGTACAAAGTGATCGCGGCTCCAGGCGATTCCAAAGAAAACGCCGGAACCATCATAGCGATGAGTCCGGCGTTAAGTTCCAACCTTGGCACGGTATCCCGATTCCAAGCGCTTTCCGAAGTATACCTGTGCCAACTGATTTGGGCTGGCCTTGCTTCGACAGTGGAATCGTCCGTCGAGTGCGAGCCAAAAGCCAAGCGAACGCGCTCATCGCTCCTGTTCCGGACAGCGGGAAACCACCAGCGTCGTGCTGGCGGCGCCCGCTAAGGACACGAGCAAGTTTTCAGGTATGTTGCCTGTCTTTGAGCACGCATCAGGATAAGAATGCCTGAGTATTGTTTTGCTGCGCGTCACTATAGTTCTTGAAGCGGCAAAAGTCAAACTGTTGGAAGGCGGAAGTAAGCCGCTGGGGGCGGGCATCATCTTCAGACGTCTCACCAGTGACGCAGCCTTCCATCATTCATCATTTTCCAAATGTCTGTCCAGTAAATTTGAGCGGCCTTCATTGCCCGATTTAGTGCATCGACTCTCTATTGCCTCATAGAGACTATGCGCTTTCCAACACCTGCACCGGGTACTCTTTGACGCCGACGACCCTAAAGTCATCGACTGCGCCCGAATCGTCAAGGGCGAAAACGATGTAGAGAGGGGGAGCCGTCCCGGTGACAATGTCCGCCAATTCCCGCGGCACGGTTGCGCCGGCGGCCTGATAGTAACCGAAGAGGCCGGGCCTCACCTCATCGAAGCGGATGGAATGTCGTGCCGCGTCCGGATCCGCGTCCGGCCACTGCGGCTCCATTCGAAATGCGCGTATAACCGGCGCGTAGTCGAACTCCAGCGAACAGATGAGGTAGTAGGTTTCCGGGTAGTGGGCGTTCCAGGCATCGGTGGCGGATGGGTACGCGACCGAGACCGGGTGGGAATGGTAGATTGCCACCATTTCGTCCCCCGCCTCTTCAAACTCAAACTGTTTTAGAAGCGTCTGCGGGTCGACGTCGTAGTTGTCTATTCTGTCCTCGGCCAGGTTGCGAGCCCGGTAGAGCTCCATAGCCCGTCCGTCCCTTCCCCGCAGGATTCCGCAGATCTCCTCAGGTTTGCCTTCGCGTGCGTGGGCGATAATGCCGTCGTAGACTGTCCGGGCCAGGTGGACGATGCTCATAGGATGCTCCTGAGAGAGATTGCTGCGGTCACCATTTATTGCCGTCCGGGAGGTTTGGAGATTGTACAATCAGTTCCTGGTAAACCGCTAAATGTGGTGTGCTTTGCCGGGACTAAGTCAATAGCGTTTTCGCCGATTTTGCAGGCGGCGGGGCATGTGAAAACAGAGAAAGGAATTGAAAAACCTCGGCCGCTATGATACGATCCTGTCCACCACTTCAGACAGGATTTGTCCGCATTAAGGTACAGTCTCACTTGGCTGCCTCTAAGAAAGGAGTAGCATGGCAGGCGTTGAAGGCAGACGACAGGCGTTTTCCTCCCGACACTGGGATGATCGCCAGCTCCTGAACATCGTGGATTCAGTCCTGCGCCGGTTCTTTCGCAGCTATTGGAACCTCGATCCGCTGACACGCAGTCAGGTGGACCGTTTGCGGACGGCGGCGGCGGCGGCGGCAGGTGAGACCGACATAAGCGCGCTGGACAGGCGCGCGGTTCTGACGAGCTTCCTGGACGACCTCGCATCCATAGATTCAGCGCTGCCGCTTATCGAAGAATCGCTGCGCGGAGGAATCGCGGGTGATAATCCCGGCTACGGGAAGGCCATGGGCATCAATTATCTGCAGGCGGTCAACCTCCTGCGCACGATGCGTGATGATCCGGCCAACTATGTGCCGCGTTCATTTCAGGCGCCGCCGGCGCCGGCGCTTCGAGGCGTCGCCCCTCCGCCTCCCGGTTCAAGCGAGAGATCGCAGCGTGGTAGTCCGGTGGAGCGCGGCGCAACGTCTGGGCGGGGAAGCGCTGCGGCCCCCGCCGCAGGTGTCTTCGATGGAGACGCGGTGGTCCAGTTTCATACCTACGTTGATTTTCCGCCGACAATCTCCAGCCGGCATGATGTCAAGTACCCGCTGATCGTGCAGCTGGTACGCGACCGTCCTCGCGAAAGCCGAAGCCAAACTGAGGTCGGCATCGCGTTCGAGGACGAAGTCGAGTATGTGGATGTTGTTGTGCGCGCGCCCGGTTTTGAAGAGGTCAGCGGTTATGGCGCCGGGGCGCGCGATGGTCCTGCCTTGCGGCGCACGATCGCGGTGCCTCAGGGAGGCGACTCGCAGCCGGCCGTGTTTCTCTTCCAGCTGGTTGACGACCGCACCGGCCCCCACTGGGTTACAGTTGATTTCTACCACAGGGGCAGGAACGCGGGCTCCTTGACGTTGGAGGTCGCGGTGAGGAACTTTCCGTTTCTGCGCTCCGGCACGCGGCAGTTGGCGGACATCAGCAGCGAAGAAGACGAAGAGCCTCCTGCCTTTGGCACGGCTTCAGTTGTGCGCGCTGTTGACGGTGTAACGATACCGCAGGGCGCGCCAGTTCCGGCTGCGGACATTGAACTGCGCATCACCCGCGACGCCGACGGCAGAACGCTTCATTTTCATCTTCATTCGCAGAAGCTGTCCGGCTTGGACGGTCGCAGCGCAGGCTCGATTGTTTTTAACGACCTCTCCAGACCGGACCTCTTTTTCGACCGTCTGGCCGAGCGGCTGAGCATCTTTGCCTCCAGGGCCGGCACGGATCTACCGGGCGACGAGGCTGTCCGCATTGAGGACGAGGTCGCCGACCTCGGTATCGAGCTCTATGAGCAGCTATTCCCCGCTCAACTGCGTCAGCTCTACTGGGAGATCAAGGGGCGGCGGGAGGCAGGTGAGCTCGAGAACCTTCTGATTGTGAGTGACGAGCCCTGGATTCCCTGGGAGCTGGTGAAGCCCTACGACGTCGTGGACGGGCAGGATGTCGAGGACGATCACCTTGCCGGCGCCTGGCGCATGAGCCGATGGCTGGCAGGGGCGGCGGTGCCATCCGACCTGAACATTCGAGCCGCCCGCTTGGTGGCACCGATGATCTCGCTGGAATTTGTGGCCCAGGAAATTCAGTATTTCGACAGCCTCGCCGCGCGGCGAATCGGGACCGCGGCACCGATTACCACCCGCGACCAGTTTCTTGAGCTGGCGGAGCAAGGTGGGGCCCAACTCTTTCACTTCGCCACGCACGGCAACTACAATCAGTCATTTGTGGACGAGTCTCCGATCGTATTGGAGGGTGATCCGCTGTTCCCCAGCGACCTGACACGGCGCCGGGCTAAGGGGCTGCGCCGCGAAAAACCGCTCATTTTCCTCAACACCTGTCACGGCGCCCGTGTCGGTTACAACCTGACCGGGCTGGGGGGCTGGGCACAGCGACTGGTGGACCATCTGGGCGTAACCGCGTTCGTGGGCGCGCTGTGGGAGGTGCACGACGAGCTGGCCTCGAAGTTTGCACAGATCTTCTATGAGGAGCTCTGGGAAGGGAAGACGCTGGGCGAAGCATTCTACTCGGCCCGGCATCAGATCCGCGCCCTGCAGAGCGCCAACCCCACCTGGCTCGCCTATACCCTGTACGGCGATCCCAATAGCCGCGTCTTCTGGCGATCAGAAGGCCGCTGAACGCAGCGGGACTTTCACTCCATGACAACCCCGATGCGCCGTCAGTACTTGAAACTGAAAAGCCAGCATCCGGACTGCATTCTGCTGTTCCGGTTGGGAGACTTCTACGAAGCCTTCGATAGCGACGCCGAGATTGTGGCGGAGGTCTGCGATGTCGCGCTCACCAGCCGGCCCGTCGGCAACGGCCAACGCGTTCCGCTGGCAGGCGTTCCCTATCACAGCGTGGAAGGCTACCTGGCGAAACTGGTGGGGGCCGGCCACAAAGTAGCGGTCGCCGAGCAGGTCAGCGAACCAGGGTCCGGATTGGTTGACCGGGAGATCCAGCAGGTAATTACCAAGGGAACAGTCGCTGAACCCTCGATGTTGGACGAAGACCGCAACAACTACCTGGTTGCCGTGCTGTTCAACGCGCGCGGGGACGAGGCGGGCATCGCTTACTGTGACATCACCACAGGCGAGTTTGCAGCGACACAGGTCGGCAGCAGCGGCCTTGCAGAAACCGAGCAGCGTCTGGAAGAGGAGCTGGCCCGCCTACGGCCCAGCGAACTGATCACATCTGAATGGAACGTCGAAGAGAGCGGGCTCGCGAACTTGATCGCCAGTTTGCAGGCGATTGTTTCGCCAGTTGAAGCCTGGCAAGTGGAGCTGGACACTGCCCGCAGTGCGCTGCAACGGCATTTCGGGGTGCGCAGCCTTGACGGATTCGGCTTGCAGGAGAGACCGCAGGCGGTGCGCGCCGCGGCCGCCATTCTTGCTTATTTGCAGGAGATGCAGCCCGGCGCGCTCTCCCAGCTGGTCAGGCTGCATAGCTATGCTGTGAGTGAGTTTATGGTGCTCGACGACTCCACGCGACGCAATCTTGAGCTGACGGAGACGATTCGGGGCGCCGACGTACGGGGCAGCCTTCTTGGCGTGTTGGACGAGACGCTGACACCCATGGGGGGACGCCTGCTGCGGAGCTGGCTGGGACGCCCGCTGCTCGATATCGCCCTCATTAGTGAAAGGCTTGTGGCAGTCCACGCGCTGGTGGGCGAGACTGATTTGCGGAGGCAGGTACGGGACAGGTTACGAGGATTGGGGGACCTGGAGCGCTGGATCAACCGCATCAACCAGGGCAAGGCGCTGCCGCGCGATCTACTCGGTGTCCGGGAGATCCTCGGCGGTGCACCGGGTTTGCGCAAGTTGATCATGTCTTCCAGACGGGACCTTGAAAGGTGGCAGACTGACGGGCTGGAAACTTTCGCCTCGGACGCCGCCTTTTTCAAGCGGATGATGGACAGACTGCCGGACTGTTCGCACGCCTTTGAAATCTTGGCGCGGGCTATCGATGATGAACCTTCAGCTACGCTGGCGAATCCGGGCATTATCCGGCCCGGGTACAGCGAGGAACTGGATGGGATCGTAGAAGGCAGCCGCCAGGCCAAAGATTGGGTAGCCGCACTTGAGAATGTAGAACGCACACGCCTCAATATCCCAAGTCTGAAAGTCAGCTACAACAAGGTTTTCGGCTACTACATCGAGGTTACAAACACGCATGCGGGCAAGGTGCCGCAGGAATATATTCGCAAACAGACTCTGACCAGCGCGGAGCGCTACATTACCCCCGAGCTCAAGGAGTATGAGTCGCAGATCCTGAACGCTGACGAGCGCCGCCTGGGGCTTGAGCAGGCGCTGTTCCGTCGAGTCTGTGCAGATCTGTCGGCGCGCGCCGACGAGATCCGCTGTCTGGCTGAGGGGCTGGCCCTGCTGGACGTTTTCGCGTCGATGGCCGAGGTCGCGGTCAAGCGTCGTTACTGCCGCCCTGAGATCGACGACGGCGCCGCGATCACGATCACAGGCGGGCGCCACCCGGTTGTGGAATTGACGAGCGACGAGCCCTTTGTCCCCAACGACGTGCATCTCTCGCCTGGGGAGCTCATTCACATTTTGACCGGACCGAACATGTCCGGGAAGTCCACCTATCTGCGGCAGACGGCCCTGATCACCCTGATGGCGCAGATAGGCTCATTTGTGCCCGCGACCACGGCCCAGATCGGCGTTGTCGACCGCATCTTCACCCGCATCGGCGCCAGCGACGAGCTTCACCGCGGGCAGTCCACCTTCATGGTCGAGATGGTTGAGACGGCCAACATTCTCAATCACGCGACTGAGCGAAGCCTGCTGATTCTGGACGAGATAGGTCGCGGCACGAGCACTTACGACGGGCTGGCCATAGCCTGGGCCGTGGTGGAGCATCTGCACAACAGCCCGGCGCTGCGAGCCAAGACGCAGTTCGCAACCCACTACCACGAGCTGACCGACCTGGCCGATAGGCTGCCGCAGATAGTGAACTACAATGTGGCCGTTGACGACAGCGGCGACGACGTTGTCTTCCTGCGGCGGATCCTGCCCGGCCGGGCCGACCGGTCGTACGGCGTTCACGTGGCGCAGATGGCCGGGTTGCCGAGGGGGGTTGTGCGGAGGGCCGGAGAAATTCTGCTTGACCTGGAGGCCTCCGGCGCGGCCGGCCCGGCAACACTGCTGGATCAGACGCCGGGCCGCAAACAGAAGGAGGCCATGCAGGTAGGTCTTTTTGCCGACGACCACCCGGTTGTGGAGTCGTTGCGGGCGCTGGACGTGGACGCGCTTTCGCCGCTGGATGCGCTCAACCGGCTCTACGAATTGCGTCAGATGGCGGAGAAGAGCTGAATCGAGTTGGTCCCCTATCCAAGAAATTGAATCTGATGAAGGCAGGAGAACCTTTCGAGTCCAGATGGTCTCGATGGGGAGAGAGATCCTGGACGAATGATTGAGCCGAGGGGGCGTACTGCCCAGATTAGTCGCTCGCTGCAATCCATTGATTGCTGCGAGACGGCCGCAGAGTGCGGAGCAACGTTGGTTTCTCCGCACTCTGAATTCCTGTCACTTTGGGCCTGTCAGACAGTTACTGTCTGGTCGTGGGGCGAGTTACCCCTCAGGCTGTGCGGCCTGATTCGGATGAATCGTGGTGCCCGGCCACATGGTCGTGACTTCACTAACGTCAACCGTGATGCCATCCGGATCTTCGACTTTGAAGGCGGGCTGCTCGAGGTTTTCGGGATCCAGAGGCGTCTTACCCCCAAGGCCGTCGGAGAAGATCGTGTATCCCATGTCGCGCAGTCGGAGCGCTGCGGCCTTTACGTCAGGGACGCCGACACCGATGTGCAGGTAGTCCAACATTCCGCCAATGTGCTCAGGACGGTCGTCGCCCTGGTGCTGAAAGACGGCGAAATTGTGATAGCCGTCGGTCAGGTCGTAGCGGACATCGCGAACTCCCTGCACATGAAGTCCGAGACCATCGCGCCAGAAGCGGATCGACTTGGAAAGGTCGGATGCTCGTACGCCTACATGAACTAAAACACTCATTCGATAATCTCCTTACATTTGCAGAGAAGAGCTGAATTGTGCCGTTGATTTCTACGGTGTCAGTCAGCGGTCCCAGCGCGAGCGACGGTCTTCAAGGTTGGAATGCACATCAATCAGAACCGTCTGCCCTTCGGCGTTAAGCCGCTGGGCCTTTTGCAGTGCCGGGACCATCTCGGCCGTCTTTTTTACTGTTATCCCGACAGCGCCCATTCCTTCGGCAATTTTGGCGTAGTCACCGACCATATGGCTGACTCCATATTGTGCGCGTGCGGTCTCGAAATTGCCCGATGGATAGGTCGCCATTCCGCCGTTGTTGAGTATCACGGTGGTGATCGCCGCCTTTGACCGCGCCGCGGTTTCCAGGTCCATCCCCGACATACCGAATGCTCCATCGCCCATCAGGTTGAGACAGAATTTGTCGGGATGGGCCAGTTTGGCGCCTATCATGAGGGGGAGGCCGAAGCCGAGGTGGGTCGTCTTGCCCCAGCCGATATAACTGTTCGGTACCGTGGCGGTATAGAAGGGGACAATCGAGTCGCGCGGCGCGCCGGCGTCGTGGGTGACGATGCTGTTCTCCCAGTCGAGAGTGCAGTTGATGTCGTGAATGACCCGGTAGGTGTTGAGGGGCTCTTCGTCCGAGGTCAGCAAAGGCGTCCACTTGTCCAACCAAGGTTTCCTGCAGGCGGCAATCTCTGCGGCGGTCTGGCTGCTGCGGTCGGCGCGGGCCTCGCCGGCCTGGCTCTTGACCGATTCGAGCATCGCCTGCAAGGTCAGTCTGGCATCGCCTACGAGGCCGATGTCGACCGTTTCATCCTTGTTGATGTCATCGGGGTTGACGGTGTTATGGATGATTACCTTGCCCGGTAGAATGATCTGGCTGTAGGGACCGCGCGTGAGGCTGGTGCCGATTGCTAGGAGGAGGTCGCACTCCTGCAGCCAGCGGTGGGCTTGCAGGGTGGTAGCACGGCTGCCGGTGCCGAGTGAGAGAGGGTGGCGCTCGTCGAAGGCCGACTTGCCCGGCATCGTGCAGAAGACGGGGATGCCGGTATACTCGGCCAGCTCGCGAAGTTCCTTGCTCGCGCCGGCGAGCAAAACGCCGCCACCCGCCCAGATAACCGGTTTCTCGGCCTGCAGCAGCATCTCAACTGCCTCGTCGATGTCTGCCTCGGCGGGAAGCTGCCTCATCGTCTGCGGGGGCCGGTAGTCGAGCGCTTCGTCGGGGACCTCCTGATCGCAGACATCGGTCAGCATCTCAACGACGACCGGACCCGGGGGCCCATTGCGCAGCGCGTGGAAGGCCCGCCGCATCACGGCAGCCACCTGATCGGGACTGTAGATCGCTTCCACACGCTTGACGATGCCTTGGTAGTTGTTCGCGGCGGAGAAGTTGGGCCGCACCGACAGTTGGTCGAGTTGAACGCCGCCCGGCAGGACCAGGATCGGGATGTTGTCGGCGTAGGCCTGGGCGATTCCTCCCATGGCGTTTTCGGCGCCGGCCTGCGATTGGACGGCGACAACACCAAAGCGCTTGCGGCCGCTGGTGCGGCTGTAGCCGTCGGCGGCCATGACCGCGCCGCGTTCGTGACGAAATTGTATGGGCCTGATGCCGATCTGGGCGGCTGCCTCGATCAGCGGGTTGGACGGATAGCAGGCCAGCCACTCGACCCCTTCTTCTTTCAAAATCGCTGCGATCGCTTCGATGCCGTTCATCAATGGTTCTCCAGGCAGAGTGCGGACGGATGGGTGGCATTGCGGGTGGAGGCCATATTCAGGGCGTCCATCATTGCTGGAGGGGTATGGGAAGCTCGGACAAGTCCACTTTCTGTGGCTGCCCGGAGTGAATTGAGGTTGTGATCGTCTCGACCAGCAGTGTGGACAGGATGCCCGCTTGCGGTGGCACGTAGGGGTCGGTGTCGTTCCTGATCGCATCGACCAGCAGCGACAGGCGTTCAATGGGCGGCGGGATCAACGTCTCGTCCCTCTGCCCGTTCGCCGGATCAGGCTTCGAAAAGGTGACTTTGCGAAAGTGCTCGTAGAGCACAGCTGTGTTTTGGCCGTCGAAGAACTCGAAGAACCATTTGGAAATAACGGTATTGAAGCCGGCGTCGCTCATCAGAAATGTGCCGACGGAGTCGTTGGCGAAGCGGATCGTGGCCGCGGCAGTATCCACCATGTCGTCGCTGCCCAGTTCACCTTGGTGGGTCACCTGGCCGCCGGTTGCGTAAACTTCCACCGGCGCGCTGTCATGGATCCAGCACAGATAGTCGACCATGTGAACGCCAACGTCCCAGAGCGGGCCGCCGCCCTCCACTGGATGCCAGCGCCAGCGGTTCAGGTCGGCGGGGCTCATCATGCACTGGCTGTGGCTCACTTTGGGGGGGTCGAGACGCTGACGTATGGCGCGGGCGGCACCTGAGAAGCGGATGGAGAAATTGAGCATCAGCTTTGTGCCGGCGGCCTGCATTGCCTCGTAGATGCGCAGGCAGTCTGCAGTGGTCATGGCCATTGGCTTTTCGAGGAATAGATGCTTGCCGGCCTGGCAGGCGGCGACGGCCAGTTCGGCGTGGGAACTGTGGGAAGTGGCGATCGATACGATATCGATGCTCGGGTCGGCGAAGACGCGTTCGGGGTCGGTGGTGGCGTATTCGGCGCCGTGTTGGGCTTGCAGCTGCTGCGCCGCGCCCTCGTGGATGTCGCAGAAGCCGCGCACGGTTACACCGTCGGTTTCTGCGGCCCAGCCGGCGTGTGCGCGGCCGGCGCCGCCGCAGCCGATGAGGGCATAGCCCAGTGTGGGGGCTGGGTTCGCGTTGCTGGTCATCATGGATTCACTTTCGAGTCATTCGACTTTGTCTTGGACTCTTGTTATCAGTCGCCTGAGAATAGTTCTGATGAGGATCCTGGATGCGGCAACCAAGCCAAAATAAGAGAGGCCGCAGGTGTGTCGGAAGGGAGCCCACTTGCTTGCCGCGGTTGTATTGTACACGAAAGCCCCATTTGTCTGAATTGCAGTTCTTGCGACGGTGTCATGTTGCGAGGTTATGAGATGCGCTGTGGCAGGCCGGAACAGTAGAACCTGGACAATGGGTGAGTACTGTTTGGACGGTTACTGGGCCAGGCCGGTAAGAATCGGGCGCATCCCAGATCTTTGGACAGCCGCTGTCTGAATCAGGGTTGGTCGGTTGTTTGTGTTTCGTGACCTCACCCGTACAAGGAACTTAGATAGAGGACGGGACGGGTCTGTTGTAGCACGACTTTCATGCCATCTGCAATCCTTTTGGGCACGCAGGCTTGACCCATACTTCACCGCCGGCACCTTGCGGCCTTTCTTCGAAACGCAATTGGTTGGCGGCAGGCACAATGCCGGACAGGCGCACCGCTGCAAAGAAGGCGCACCGGTGGGTGAGGGATGGTTTTGGCGGGGGGCGTTGCGGGGGGTGTCCCCCCGCACAAGTGAGGGCCGAAGGCCCGAACGCACAGAACTTCAGCGGTTAGTGGTCAGTGATCAGTGGTCAGTTATTGCGGCAGTTGATTGGGGATGGTCGTGAAGAGGAGAGAGAAGAGGGAAACACCTTGGGTCATTGCAGTCAGCGTCGTGAATCAGTTGTGGCTGAAACGTAGCTGGTTTTTTGGCCAGCGCAATAGGGCTCTACGATCCGGCACGGCATTTTGGGATGCACCTGAAACAGTCCCTTAAGTAGCGTCTCCTATAACTTTGGCCTATACTGGTTCCGGTATATACAACACATCAGTTGCATGCGCTCCGGCATCGCCCTTTGCGCGCGCAGTTTAAGGGAGGACGACATGGCAGGAAATACCGCAGCCGGTGAACGGCAGGCAGGAAGCGGCGCGCCGCGAGCCGGAGGGCTGACATCGGAGCAGATCCGAGAGTTTGAGGAGGAGGGCTTTCTGATCGTGCGCCAGATGCTGCCTCGTGAAGCGTTGCAGCCGCTGATCGACGAGTTGACATTGAAAGTTGACGAGGCCATCGGGGAGGCGACGCGGCAGGGACAGCTTGGCGCCAAGGACACGTTTGATGACGCCCCTTTCGCAAGCAGGTTGGCGCTGGCGTCTGAAGCATGCAGGGACCGGAACTGGCTGTGGGAGAACTATTTTTCGCGGGGAAAGCCGATATCGGCGGGCATGTTCACGCTGCGTACATCGCCGGTACTGCTGGACGCGACAGAGGCCCTTATCGGGCCTGAAATTCTGGCCCATCCCCAGTTCGCGCTGCGGCCGAAGATGCCGGACATGGACCTGATGGATATTCCCTGGCATCAGGACCTTGCCTACTTGGTACCGGAGGAGGCGGGCGAGACGCTGGTGGTCAATTTCTGGATCCCGCTTGTTGAGGCAACCGAACAGAACGGATGCATGCAGGTTATTCCGGGCTCGCATCGGGAGGGACTGATCGCTCATGATCTGTGGCTTGAAACGCCGGGCCATAAGGGCGCCAAGGGAATTGCTGACGCGGACCTTCCTGCCAGCAGTGTCGTCACGTGCGAGGTAGATGCAGGAGATGTGCTGTTAACAATGGAACGGCTCGTGCATCGCTCGATTCCCAACCGGTCGCAGACCGTGCGGTGGAGTGTCGATACACGGTACAACCGTATCGGCCTGCCGACGGGACGGTCCAAAGTGCCGGGCTTTGTCGCCCGCAGCCGGCAACATCCCGAGCAGGTCGCGCGTTCGCACCACGATTGGATTCGGAATCTGGCGGAGGCGGGCCTTGATCGGTGGCTGCAGCCGCTGGAAAACTGACAGCAAGCGAGGCCAAGAGATGACGAAGCATGAGTTTAAGCTGGGAATGTATCTGCCGGAGTTGGGCCTGCCCATCGACCGGTCCCTGGCAAAGGCAAAGGAAATTGGGGCGGACTGCGTCTGGTTCAACACGCTTGGTCCCGACGGCCCGTCACTGAGCGAGTTGGATGACGCCGCGGTGGACCGCCTTGGTGAGCAGGTGGCGGGCCATGGGCTGGAGATTTTTCTGATCAATGTCGGCAACCCCTTTAAGCAGATTCACCTTACCGATCTCGAGCCTGACGGGATGGTCGAGCAACCGAAGTTTCGCAGCGACATGGCCGACCTTGTGCGTTCAATGCAGATTGCGTCGCGTCTGGGTATAGGCGCGGTCAACGCCTTTACCTTTGCCTGGCCCGGAGAGTACACGGCGGCCAAACCCACGTGGCCAATGCGCTGGTTGACTCGCGGCGGCTACATCGCCGAAGTAGACATGGAAAAGCTGGTCCGTGCTTTTTCCCTTGCGCTCGAGGAGGCCGAGAAATATGACGTCGACCTCGTGCTATCAATGATGCCCTGGAACTATACGAATACGACCGGCAATTTCAGACGCTTGGCTGAGACCTTGAACTCCCCGCGAATCAAGGTCATGTGGGGTCCGTCCGACAACATGAACAGCGGCGAAGCAGATGTGGCGACGGCGGGCTTTCTCAATATTCATCCCTACCTTCACGGTCTGCACCTCAAGGACCTGACGGTGAAGGACGGCCTGCGGTTGGATTTTTCCTACTGTCCTCTGGGTGAGGGCGACGTCGACTATCCGGCGATTTTGCGGAGTCTGCGAGACCGCGGCAGCGACGCGGTGTTGTCGGTGGCGACGCACTTTTTGCCGCCGAGCGGTTCGCGTGAAGAGGCGATGAAGATCAACTACAAGAACCTGAAACGGTTGCTTCGAGACCTTTGAGACCCAGGCTCCTTGGAAGACGTTTCGGGCCACCTCTCCATGGGAGGACGATAAGAGTGAGTAAGATAACGATTGATCACGTTGCCATAATGGTCAGCGATTTGGAAAGATCTTTGGAATTCTACCGCGACATCCTTGGTCTTGAGGTCGTCTCCCCGGAAGAGCACGACGGCGGTCCCATTGATGAGATGACTGCCATGTCGAACGTACACATGCGCGAGTACCGACTGAGGCCGCCTGGAGGCGTCAACGGGCACACCCGTAGTTCAGAACAGGGCTTCACCTTTGACCTCATCCAGTGGATTAACCCTGAAAGCCCTACAGGCCGGCAGCCGCTACATCACGTGCCGAGCGCCCATTTCTGTTTTGGCGTCGAGGATGTGCCGGCCACCTATGAACGGCTGAAGGCGGCGGGGGTGGAGATTGTTTCGCCGCCGGTACGTTTCGAAGGGGAGGGAGACTGGCATGTCCTCTTCTTCTACGATCCGGATGGCAACCTCCTGGAACTGAATGAGATTGGGACGGGTGAACAGGTGCCGCATGATTTCAATTGGAGCTCGTCTTGATCGGCCCAAGTGAATTTGAGGCGGAACACGGTCCATTGAAGTTTACTCACAGCCCGGCAGCGTTTTTTGACGCGCGGCGTTCAACAGCAAAGGAATGACAATGCGAGATGTAGCTTACTGGCCCAAGACGTTTCTGGACGAAGTGGAGGGGCGTACGGTCGACAATGGCATCCTGTTCTGGGCGCTAGGGGGCCCGAGTTTCGTCTACCGCACACCGGAGACGATGATCTGGATCGATCCCTACTCCTACGGAACGCCCGACGATGCCGTGCCGGGCGCTTACAGAGCCACAGCCATTCCCGTGAAACCCGACGAGGTCAGCGTTGCCGATATCATCATCTCCACCCATGATCACGTAGACCACTGTCATGACGGCACACTTGTGCCGATCGTTGGCAACACCGATGCCTTTTGCGTGGCGCCCAGTTCCTCGGCAAAACTGATGCGCGAGTTCGGCATTGCCGACGACCGCATACGCCAAGTGGCGCCAGGGGATTCAATCCAGTTCCGCGACGTAGAGATGCAGGTCTATCCATCCTACGATCCAAACGAGCCGCACGCGGTCACTTTCGTACTGTCGTCGGGTGGGACGAAGCTTTTTGTTTCCGGCGATACCTGGGATGGCCCAGCTATGGCAGAAGTCGGTGCGGAACACGACCTGGATCTGGCGCTGCTGGCCTTTGGGCGCACGTGGTACATGGAGATCGAGGAGTTTCTTGCCGTGGCGCAAAAGCTGGGTCCGAAGACGCTACTGCCGTTCCACTGGGAGTTTTGGCGCAATCACACCGGCGACATTGGCAAGCTCTTTGAACTGTACCATCAGCAGCAGCCGGATTTCGACCTCCGCATCCTGCTTGTCGGCGACTCGATCCAACTGCCGGCCGCGAACGGCGGCTGACCGATGCCGGCGGGAGATTCCAAGCCTGGAGGTAGAGCCAGATGGGTCGATTGCAAGGAAAGGTAGCGATTGTAACGGGGGCAGGGCAGGGTCTGGGCCGGTCGACCGCCATACGGTTCGCGACCGAGGGCGCCAATGTCGTCGTCGCCGACTTGAACGCAGAGACTGCCCGCGACACGGTCCGGGCTATCACTTCCAATGGCGGCGAAGCGACGGCAGTTGTCGTAGACGTAAGCGTCGCCCAAGACGCCGAAAGGATGGCTGAGGAAACTCTGTCTGCGTACGGCCGCATCGACATCCTGGTGAACAACGCCGCCACCTTCGGCAGCGGCAAACATATCGCCGAGATCGATGAAGAAGATTGGGACAGGGTGATGCGGGTAAACCTCAAAGGGCCGTTCCTGTGCTCCAAGTTCGTGATCCCCGCGATGAGGCGCCAGGGTGAAGGCAGCGTCGTCTTCGTGTCTTCGATGTCAGGCGTGGTGGCCAACGAAGTGCAGGCAGACTATAACACGTCAAAGCATGGACTCATCGGCTTGGCCCGTTGTATGGCACAGGACTGTGGGGAAGACGGCATTCGCGCCAACGTTGTCTGCCCTACCGGCATGAACACGCCGATGATGGCGCGCACGCCGGCTGAAAATGTTGCGTCGTATGCTGCCATGACCATGTTCTCCCGATTTGCCGAGCCTGAGGAGGTCGCCAACGCGATCCTGTTTCTGGCCAGCGATGAGGCTTCATATATAACTGCTGCTGTTTTAATGGTGGATGGGGGCGCCACCGCGATCCAGCCGTCGGGGCGACAGTTAGAGGAAGGCGCGGCCAGGTATCTACGCCGCGCAGGCGGGGAATGGGCCTGAGACTAGACTCCATCGCCCAGGTATTGCATTTTCCAACCCTATACCCCGCCGATAGACTCCTGGGTTCAAATCTCAGCAAGGAGAATACAGCCATGAAGGTCAAAGCACTGGACCACATTGCCATCACGGTCAGCGACACCCAGCGGGCGTTGGAGTTCTATGTTGGCAAGTTGGGCCTGAAGCAGGTGGAGCAACACCAATTGGAAGGCGAGAAGTCGGACATGGCCGGAGGCTTGCAGGGCTCGCGTGCGCAGTCGACCCGATTGGCTGCTGACGATACGCCAGGCATCCTGATCGACCTGCTCGAATTCTATACGACCCACAGGGACAAACACATTACCCCGCTCGGCTCTATCGGGTCTTGCCATTTTGCACTGACCGTGGAGGACCTGCCGGCAACCGTGGAAGCGCTGAGGAAGGCGGGCGTCGAGTTCATTTCCGGGCCGGTAAATTTCGAGCTTACTGAGGGTTCAGTCAGCGTTTGCTTCTGCTATGATCCTGACGGCAATCTGGTGGAACTGATGGAGGAGTACGAACACTGACGCGGGGCCCGCCCGCAGGCGGAAGGGGGGACAGACGATCAGACACACTGGACCGGTCAACCGTTTGTGACAGGTGATGTCTGCAGTGCCGGCGTTTACACGTGGAGAATTCGGGAAACAGTTGACGGGCCGCGAATCGGGATGCTATACTCCTGCGCGCCGGGTCGGTAATTCTCTTTTCGCAAGAAAGAGCAGTCTCAGTTGATCTCCATCAGTTGACCGCCCGTTGCCAGCTTGGTTCCGGCTACTCGGCAGTCCATCCTTCCTGGAAGTGCGAAAATCACCATAGGCGCAGCAAAAACTCTGAAATGAAACTGTCGAAACAGCAATTGAACCATTTTGATGTATTTGGCTTTCTGATATTCCGGCAGCTCTTGTCAGCTGAAGAGATGGCAGTGTACAGTCTCGAATTCAACAGAGGACTGGAGGCCTGGCTCGACGGCGAAAATCATGACGGCAAAAGCCGCCACTACGCATCGCTGATGGAGGAGAGCTCCCCATTCATCGCGGGCCTGGCTCACGATCATCGCTTCGCCGACACGGCGGAACTGTTGCTCGGCAAAGATGTACTTGCGATCGCCGTTGACGGTAACTACCACGTCGGCGACACACTCTGGCACCCGGACACCAGGTCGCTGGACTACGCTGCCGTTAAGTTCTGCATCTACCCGGATCCCCTGACCGGGGGCAACGGCGCGTTGCGCGTCATCCCCGGCTCACACAAGGCTCCTTTTCACAGCCAGATCAGTCGCGAGCCAGAGACGACATACAACATAGCACAGGCAGATGTGCCTTCGTACATATTTGAATCGCAGCCGGGCGATGTCATCGTCTTCAATGTCGCCGTTTGGCACGCTGCATTCGGCGGAGACAGTCGCCGGCGGCAGGGCGTGGTGGTCTATTATGAGGACCCGGATACACCAGAAGCCACCGCCGCCATCCAGGAACAGATGCGGAGCAACCACGGCAAAATCGCAGAGATGGGCCACACTATGTACGGCCCCTATTGGCGTTCTATCGACAATCCCCGTCACCAGAGTTGGATTCGTCGACTGGCTGAATTGGACTCACTGGAAACATTTTGACCTGGGAGGGATCGAACTGTGATCAGTTCTGTAAACGTAATGGATCATATCTCGGTAACGGTGAGCGACATGGAGCGTTCTCTTGCCTTCTACCGGGATCTGCTGGGAATGGAGGAGATCGAACGTCACCGTTTGGAGGGTGAGACGATCTCGAAGATGGCCGGAAAAGATGACGTAATCATGCAGGTAGTGCGGCTGCAGGCACCCGAAACGCCCGGGATGCTGTTGGACCTGCAGGAGTACGTGCAGCCGGAGGGCAAAGTCTCCGATGGGAAATTGGGAGACGTGGGCCACTCCCATATCTGTTTTGGTGTACCCAACATGGCTGACGCCTACCGGGAACTCAGTGAGGCAGGGGTCACGTTTGTATCGGAGCCGGTGAGCTTCGATCTAGGCTGGGCAGTCGTCCACGTAGTTTTCTTTGAGGACCCTGACGGCTACATCCTTGAACTGATGCAGGTGCCTTACGAGACCAAGAACGGCGACCACTAGATCAAGAGTCCTGCAGGGAGTCTAGAAGGAGGTAGCCAATGCCACGATATAATCTTGACGGCCAGGTTGCCATTGTAACCGGGGCCGGGCGCGGGATAGGACGGGCCATAGCTCTGCGCCTGGCGCGGGAGGGCTGCCAGGTGACGGTTGCCGATCTGGATGGCGAGACGGCGGGGCAGGTCGCGGACGAAGTGCGGGGGCATGGGGTTCAGTCCTTGGCGCTGCAGGTAGACGTAACGCGCAAAGAAGAGGTCGAGCGAATGGTCCAGGAGACCTGCGAGAGGCTGGGGAGCCTGCGGATCCTTGTGAACAATGCAGGCATCGGTGCGATCGCCCCTTTACTGGAAACCGATGAGGAGACCTGGGACGCCCTGATGAACGTCAATGCTAAGGGCGTTCTATTCTGTTCCCAGGCCGCGGCGCACCAGATGATTGATCAGGGCGAGGGTGGACGCATCATCAACAATGCTTCGGGAGCAGGTAAGATAGCGCCTGGAAAGGGTATGCCACTGGGGGCTTACGCGGCCAGCAAACATGCAGTCGTCGCTTTGACAAAGCAAATGGGTTTGGAGCTCTCAGACTACGGCATCCTGGTAAACTGTGTCTGCGCCGGTATCGTCGATACGCCGATGTGGGATCTGATAGACCGGGAGACAGCCGCACGTCAGGGTGTGCCCGTTGGCTCCGTCAAGGCAGAGGCGGTCGCCGGCGTGCCCCTGGGCCGCATCCAGCAGCCAGAGGATGTCGCAAATGTGGTGGCATTCCTGGCCTCGGATGACGCCAGCTATATGACCGGCCAGACCTACAACGTGAGCGGCGGGCTCCTTCCCTATTGACTTGGATTGGAATTCAGATGGCAGAACGTCTTCAAGGAAAGGTATCGGCAATCACGGGGGCGGGCATGGGCCTGGGACAGGCAGTTGCCGTGCTGTTCGCGTCCGAGGGCGCCCGCGTGGTGGTCGGTGAAATCAACTCAGAGAAGGGGCTAGAGACTGTCAACCTCATCAAAGAGCAAGGGGGAGAGGCTCTTCTCGTGCAGATGGACGTACGGTTGCCAGGGGATGCGAAACGCCTGACCAGAGAATCAGTAGAAGCCTTCGGCCGGCTGGATGTCCTGGTCAACAATGTGGGCGTACAGATCAATAAGGATGTGGTCGATACCAGCGAAGAAGAGTGGGACTTCGTGGTCGATACCAACCTGAAGAGCATGTTTCTGTGTTCCAAGTACGCGGTCGCGCAGATGCGGCAACAGGGCGGAGGCAACATTATCTGCGTTTCATCGCTCTCCGGACTGGTGGGAAACGGGCTTCAGGCTTCTTACAACGCGAGCAAGCATGGGGTCATTGGGCTCGTCCGCTCCATGGCGGTCGACCACGCAGAAGACAATATTCGCGTGAACGCCATTTGTCCCGGCTCGATGAACACGCCGCTGACGGATACCATTCCCGAAGAAAAACTGGCTCCCTACAGGAATGCAAATCTGATGAAACGGTTCGCCGAGCCGATCGAGGTTGCGCAGGCACTTCTCTTTCTGGCCAGCGATGAAGCCTCATTTGTGACCGGCTCGGTACTTGTTGCCGACGGCGGCTTTACAACTCTTTGAGACTCAGGTCCAGATAAAATCCAGCCAAGGCAGGCGCCACAGCCTGCCGCCAAAGTCAGGTGACCCAATGACGAAGCAATTGAACGTCCTCTTCCTGCCCCATCCGGTCAAAGTTTCGATGTTCAATCCATGGGGGATGGATGTGGTAAAGGCTGTCAGCCGTAACCACAACATGCATGTACTGGACTACGACAAACCGCTGGCACCCCAGTTCGAAGGAATGGACGCAGTCATTGACCACGGTGGGTCGGCCGGCACGCGCGAGATGGTGGACGCTGCGACAGACGCGCGCCTGTGGCAGATCCTGGGGACGGGCTTCGACCACTTCGACCTGGAGTATTGGAAATCCAAAGGCATTCCAGTGGCCAATTGCCCTGGGGCGTTCAGCGCGGTGGCGCTGGCCGAGACCGCGATGATGTTCGTTCTGATGTTGACCCGCCGCTATCCAGAGGCGCGTGCGCTTCTGGACGAGGGTGAACTATACGAACCGATGGGTCTGGAATTAGAAGAGCTGCAGCTCGGAATCATTGGCTTTGGGGCCAGCGGCATCGAGCTGGCGCGCCGCGCCATGCCATTCGGGATGAAAATCGCGGCCATCGACATACGGGAGGTCAGCGAAGCGGAGCGGCAGGCGTTCGGACTCTCGTTTGTGGGCACGCCGGATGACCTCGAAAAGGTCGTGGCCGAAGCGGACGTTCTTTCGCTGCACCTGCATCTGAACAGTGAAACGCGCCACATCATTGACGCGCGTATGTTGGACCTGATGAAGCCGACGGCCTACATCATCAACGTTGCCCGCGGCGCGTTAATCGATGAGGAGGCGCTGACTCAGGCCTTGCTCGACGGCAAATTGGGGGGCGCCGGCATCGATGCCTATAGCCAGGAACCTCCGGACATCAGCTCACCATTCTTTAAGCTGCCAAACGTCATTGCGACGCCCCACACGGCCGGAGTCACCGACGGCACATCTCGTAAGCGTGCACAGTGCGCCGCCGACAATGTGGACCGAATAGCCGCCGGGCTTGAGCCGCTCTACCGGATCGATCTTGAGTAATTGGGCGACGACGACAAAGGCTGGCTACCGAACCCTCTCCTCCTCAAAAGATAGCTATGTTTTGCCCAGCCTTGGGTGAGCACTGCTATGCCCAGGTCGTTCAGCTACTTGTCTAATTGGAATGTCGAAATCCTTGTTAACCCGGCGCAGGTTCTTGCAGCTGGTCGGCTCCTTTGCGCTGGCGGGCACGGCCGGTTTGGGCTATGGAGGTCTTCTGGAACCGTCATGGGTCGATGTCGTGCAGATAACGGTAAGGCTCCCTGGCCTGGCCGAACAGCTGTCCGGCCTGCGCATCGCCCAGCTTTCCGACATTCATCTCAGCCGCTTCACGGCGGCCGAAGAGTTGATGGCGGCAGTCACACAAGTCAACCGGTTGCAGCCCGACATTGTCGTATTGACCGGAGACTACGTGGGACACGAGGCCCGTTTTGCCACAGGTCTGATCGAACCCCTGCGGTTGCTGGAGCCTCCCGCCTACGCTGTGTACGGCAACCACGATCTGTGGACCGATCGCGAAGCTGTGGGCGCAGCACTGGCCGAGACGCCGGTTGCGCTTCTGGTCAATCAGCGCAGGGAGGCAGCGCCCGGTCTCATTATCGCTGGGCTGGATGACGCCTGGTCGGGACATCCGCGCCCGCGACTTGCCTTGGACGGTGTACCATCCGACTACACAAATCTGCTCCTCTGTCACGAACCTGACTACATTGACACCATTCAAAATGAGAATCTTCCGGTTGCCCTGCAACTGAGCGGACACAGCCACGGCGGGCAGGTTCGGTTACCGACGACGCGGCCTGACGGCAACGGCCTGGCGACGCGGGCGCCGCTACTGCCGCATATGGCGACAAGATATCCCATCGGCCACTATCGGGTTGGCATTTGCCAACTCTATACCAACAGGGGCTTGGGCGTATGGCCTCTCCCCATCCGCTTAAACTGCCGACCAGAGATTACGGTTTTTGCTTTGCGGCCGGACTGAAAGGTGGATGCAGTCTTACTGCAAGTAGGTCGTTTCAGCGACACAATGGAGGTACAGTCCGGTTGAGAATTTGCTATTGAAGAGGACGCAGCCCGAATCCGAACTATTTGACGCTGTGTTTTGCCTATGCTAGACTTCCCGCGAGGTGGCGGAGGGTCCAAAACGAACGTAGAGGCCCGGAATGTCGTTTTGGTTGACTGTTCTGACCCCGCGGACCTTAAGAGGAGCTATGGATTCCAAACGAGTTCGCAACGGCATGATCTACTTCCTTCTGGTTGTAGCTCTCGGCGCGTTTCTCTATATTGTCCTGAGCAACCAGGGAAACAACATTTCGGCGAACGTCTCCATCGCTGAGATCGCGTCCCTGGTCCGCAGTGGGAACGTTCAGGAAATTCACGTTGACGGAGACGAAGTATTCGCCTATTCGGGCGGCAAGCTAATTGGATCGCGTAAAGAGAGCGGAGTTGGACTGGTCGAGACGCTTGAGAATCTGGGCGTCACCAATGACCAGCTTTCCGCTGTCAATGTGCAGATTGAAGCGCCCAGCGGGTGGGAAGTGTACGGCAGCATTCTGCTGGCACTTTTGCCGATACTGCTGATCGCGGTCTTCTTCATTTTCATACTGCGACAGGCCCAGGGGGCCGGTAACCAGGCATTCAGTTTCAGCAAGAGCAAGGCGCGCATTTTTACCGGTGACAAACCGACCGTCAACTTCGGCGACGTGGCGGGCAATGAAGAGGCTCGGCAGGATCTGCAGGAGGTGGTTGAGTTTCTCAAAGAGCCGCAGAAGTTTGCGTCTCTTGGGGCCCGCATTCCCAAAGGCGTCCTGCTCGTCGGGCCGCCCGGTACCGGCAAAACGCTGATGGCGAAGGCGGTTTCCGGTGAAGCGGGCGTTCCCTTCTTCAATATCAGCGGCTCCGAGTTTGTGGAAATGTTTGTTGGGGTTGGGGCCAGCCGCGTGCGGGACCTGTTCGAACAGGCTAAGAAAAACTCTCCCTGCATCATTTTCATTGACGAGATCGACGCTGTCGGCCGTCACCGGGGCGCGGGTTTGGGCGGCTCCCACGATGAACGCGAGCAGACTCTCAACCAGATTCTGGTCGAGATGGACGGCTTTGACACGGACGTAAACATCATAATCATCGCCGCAACCAACAGGCCGGATATCCTGGACCCGGCGCTGTTGCGGCCCGGCCGCTTCGACCGCCGAGTGATGATGGATTCGCCCGATGTCAAGGGCAGGCGGCAGATCCTGGATGTCCACGTAAAAGGCAAGCCATTGGCGACAGACATCGATCTGGAGGTCGTTGCCAAGCAGACGCCGGGGTTCGTAGGCGCCGACATCGAGAACCTGGTGAACGAAGCGGCGATTTTGGCTGCCCGCCGAAATCGACGTTCGATAGGCCTGGCTGAATTCCAGGAGGCGATCGAACGGGTCATTGCCGGGCCGGAACGGCGCAGCCGCGTTATGTCTCCCAAGGAAAAGGAGATCATCGCCTATCATGAGGCCGGACACGCCGTGGCGATGCACGTGCTTCCCAAACACGATCCTGTACATAAGGTGACCATTGTGCCCAGGGGCATGGCAGGTGGTTATACGATGCCCTTGCCGGAGGAAGAGTCCAACCTGAGCACAAGAGACAAGTTCCGAGATGAACTTGCGGCGCTCCTGGGCGGACGGGTCGCGGAAGAAATTCGCTTCGAAGATATCACAACCGGTGCCAGCAACGATCTGGAACGCGTGACGAACATGGCTCGTCTGATGATCACACAGTGGGGCATGAGCGACACGCTTGGTCCGGTCCAATACGGTGAACGCGAAGAGATGGTGTTTCTGGGCCGGGGCATCGCCGAAACTCGCAACTACAGTGACAAAGTAGCGCAGGAGATCGATGAAGAGGTTCGTAACCTGGTAGACGAGGCCCACCGCCGCTGCCATGAGATTCTGACCTCCTATGAGGACCGCCTCGATGCTGTAGCGGCGGCTCTGCTTGAGCAGGAGACTCTGCATGCTTCAGAGTTCCAGGCGATCATGCGCGGCGAGGACCCATTCCAAACGCTTGACGACATCGAAGCAAGCCAGACTAGCGGCACACCAACTTCGGAAAGGGACGGCAGCGAGCGGCCTCAAGAGGAAGATAGCCGGGATCAGGGCCTGGACTTGAGCGGCGGTACATTGCCGGCCCCCGCCTGATAGGGGTTTCTTGCCCGCAACCGAACAAGCATTCCCCTGATGTTGCTTGGCCTCGTCCTGTTGGACGGGGTCTTCTCACATCATTCGGTCGAAAAATCCAAGAAAACGCAGGCACAGACTAAATCGTGTCCCGTCTGATCTATCACCTTGATCGCATGATGCTGGCCGGTGTCCCGACTGTCCGTTGGATAGACGGCCTGCTTGTTCTCCTTGGTGCGCTGGGCGCTTTCGCGTTCATTCCCGGTCATTTCTTCACGTCCGGGTTATGCCTTGTACTACTAATTTCTTTCATCTGGCTTCGCCGCCACTGGCGCATTCGGGACTACATACAGTTTCACGAATCGGCGCCGCCCTCCCTCACCCCGCAACCCTTGGCCCCTTCGGACAGCGTGCCAATCCACGCCAGCGGCTACTTCACGGTTGAGGAAAAAAGCGATCGATTTACCTGGTTACAGGGGTATTTCCGCACTTTCGCGACACGGGAACACGCGGTGATCTGTCTCGTACAGCCGAAACGATTTCTGTTAGCGGAGTGGCCTGAGAAGGATGTAGGGATGTGGTACGTCTTTTTCTTTCCCAAGGCCGTCCGAAATATCCGCTACGGGACGGTCAGTTACGGACGCATGACACAGACCTGCCTGGCCATCGAACACGAGATCGTCATCCCCAAGCGCGGCCGCTTCAGTAGAGAGCGTACTGTACAGGAGACTGTCTTCCTGGCATCACCCACCGAAGAGGATACGTGCCGAATCCTGGCGGACCTTCTCCATGACGCTGAAAGCAAGAGGGAAGAACCGCCGCCGCGCAAGCAGCCCGCTTCTCAGCCAGACCCTGCCCGCAACGGGCAAGTCAAAATCCCCATGGGAGAAACCCGCCGCCTTGACTGATGCAGTAAAGGGCCAGATAGTTCAGCGCTGAGCATGACTCCGTCGCAAGCCGATCGCCCAACGTGGGATGAGTACTTCCTTCATATCGCCTTCACCGTGGCCACCCGCAGCACCTGCGATCGCGCCCATGTAGGCGCCGTGATCGTCCGCGACCGACGCATACTTACAACGGGCTACAACGGTGCGCCAAACGGTCTGCCCCACTGCGACGATGTCGGGCATCTGATCATAGACGGCCACTGCCTGCGTCCGCTCCACGCCGAACAGAACGCCATAATCCAGGCTGCGCTCCACGGTGTGGGCACTGCGGGCAGCATGATCTATGTGACCCACCAGCCCTGCATTACCTGTGCCAAGATGATCATCAATGCCGGTATAGAGAGGGTTGTTTACGTCGGCACCTACCCTGACGAAAACAGTCGGCGTTTTCTGAGGGAGGCGGGCGTATCCCTTGTGCAGATGTCTGCCCCCAAACGCCGGCACGAGAACTGGTAAGAGCTGCTCAGCTGCGCGACCCTAAGAGTAAAGTAGCTTGCTCGGCTGGCATTGGACGAGCGCTTCACAGTTCACGGCGCCGCTACCCCTTCACCACTTCCTCTTGGGCCCCCAACCGCCATGCTCCGTCCCCAAACAATTCTCAGCCATTTGGCTGCCTAAAACTGTATCTCAAGCGGGCCTGCCGACCCTCCGAAACGGTTTGTGACACGACTGCCCCTGAGAATTGACAGTCAGCACCTGTTGAGATATATTCAGTAGCGACATCTGAACAGCAAAGACTTTGAACCGGAATAGTAGCGCTCAAAGCGGGTTCCAGAGAGTCCCGGACCGGTGGAAGCGGGACAGCAGCGCAGAGTGTGAATGGACCGGGGAGTCGGACGGCGAACAGTTGGCTCAAGTTTGTCTGGATGCTAACGGGCTTGCAGACCTAAGGGGCACAACCAACTAGCCGGTCCCGGAGACGCCACCGTTACCAGGGCGCTGCGATTCAGGCAGATACCGCCAACAAGCGAGCCCGCCTGATCGCGATGAGTGAGACTGGTGCGAGCATCCCTTGCGTTTCATGCAGGGGATTTTTTGTTGCCCATTGTTCGCCGGTCTAATCAGGGTGGCACCGCGGGTGTATTGACAGACCTCGCCCCTTTTGGCAGTGGATTCTAACTGCTATGGGGACGGGGTCATTTTGTTGGGAGAGCAACTGGGCCAGGATTCGAGGGAAGAGGAGAGGGTACATGGCAACCTATAGTCCTTCATTGGAGGAAGTACTGGAGTTGGCAGCGACCGGCAATACGATCCCAGTGTTTCGAGAACTGCCGGCCGACCTGGAGACACCGGTCTCGGTTTACCTGAAATTGAGGAACGGCGGCCCTTCCTTTCTGCTTGAGTCGGTGGAGAAAGGGGTACAGGTTGGCCGGTACAGTTTCCTGGGGGTTCGTCCGCCGCTGACCCTGTGCGCGCAGGGGGACCAACTGGTTGTCGGCGGTCCTGATGGTGTCGAGTTGGAACGTAGGGAAGGCGATCCTTACGAGGCTGTGCGCAGCCTTTTGGCGGAACGCTGCCCTATAGAGGTTCCAGGTCTGCCTCGGTTTTCGGGGGGCGCGGTCGGCTATTTCGGTTACGATACCGTACGCTTCGTCGAACGTCTGCCTACGACGGCAGAGAGGAAGCTGGCCATCCCGGACATGCTGTTGCTCTTCAGCGACAACCTCGTTGTCTTCGACCATGTGCAGCACAAATTGCTGGTGATCGCCAATATGCAGATTCCCGGGCAGGGCCGGTCTTCGGACGGTGAGATCGGGGCGGCCTACGCCGATGCCGTTGCCCGAATCGATGCGATTGTCGGCGATCTGCGAAAGCCTCTCGTGCCGCCAAGCGGAAAGGGGGCCGACGGCGACGCCGAGTGGCGAAGCAACTTCGCCCAGGACGAGTACGAAGAGATCGTGCGTAGAGCGAAAGAGTATATCGCTGCAGGCGATATATTCCAGGTCGTACCGAGCCAGCGCCTGAGCCGGTCAACAGACGCGGAGCCGTTCGCAATCTATCGGGCATTGCGCATGTTGAACCCGTCGCCTTACATGTACTTCCTGGAATTCAACGGCATAGCCGGCCTGGAAGCAACTTCCGGCTCAGAAGAGCCGCTGTGGATCATTGGGTCCAGCCCGGAGATGCACGTCAGGCTTGAGGACGGTCGCGCCTTCCTGCACCCTATCGCTGGAACGCGCTGGCGTGGCGAGAACGCTGCCGAAGACGACGCCCTGGCAGAGGGGCTATTGAATGATCCGAAGGAGCGAGCGGAGCACGTCATGCTGGTCGATCTGGGTCGCAACGACCTCGGGCGTGTGTGTGAGTATGGCACGGTCCGAGTACCTGAGATGATGGTCATTGAACGGTATAGCCATGTCATGCATATCGTCAGCGACGTGCAAGGAAAGTTGGCGCCGGGACACGACGCCATCAGTCTGTTGAAGGCAACCTTTCCGGCGGGTACGGTGAGCGGGGCGCCGAAGGTACGGGCCATGGAGATCATCGAAGAGCTGGAAGGGCTGCGGCGCGGGCTGTATGCCGGCGCCGTCGGATACATCGACTACGACGGCACCATGGACACCTGTATCGCAATTCGCACGATCGTGATGCAAGGCAAGACCTGCCACCTGCAGGCAGGAGGCGGGATCGTCGCGGACAGCGATCCCACTTACGAATGGGAAGAAACTTTGAATAAGGCCAAGGCCCTATCCGCCGCGGTGCAGCGCGCCGAAGAGGGATTAGACGACTAAATCCTTTCATATTCAGCAATCTCCTATTTTCATCGTAGCAAATGCGGGAGGAAAAATGACACAGAAGAGAAGAATTCTCACCGGCGACCGTCCAACCGGAAAACTGCACGTCGGGCACTACGTGGGCAGCTTACAGTACCGCCTGGCTTTCCAGGAGGAGTACGAATGCTTCTTCATAATTGCTGACCTGCACATGCTGACGACGAAGCCGTCCAAGGAGGATATTGCGCAGATTGGAGAGAACGCCCGCGAAATCGTTCTCGACCATCTGGCTATTGGTATCGATCCGACCAAGACTTCGTTCTACCTGCAGTCGGCCGTGCATGAAATCTACGAAATGCATCTGATTCTTAGCGGCATGGTGACGGTCGAGCGCCTGCAGCAGCTGCCCACCATCAAGGATATGGCGGCGGCGGCAGAAATGGAGCAGATGCCCTATAACCTGCTCGGCTATCCTGTTTTGCAAGCGGCCGACATTTTGATGCCGCGGGCCCATCTGGTGCCGGTTGGCAAGGACAACGAGTCCCACATAGAGATCAGCCGTCAGATTGCACGCCGCTTCAACAACGCCTACACGGAAGTCTTTCCCTTGCCGGATGCCTATATCGTCGGCGGCACGCTCGTAGGCACCGACGGCCAGGCGAAGATGAGCAAGAGCCTGGGCAACGCGATTCTCCTCAGCGACGATTCGGCCACGGTCAGGAAACGGGTAATGAGCATGTACACCGACCCCAACCGCATTCACGCTAACATCCCAGGCAGGGTCGAAGGCAACCCGGTTTTCAGTTATCACGACACTTTCAACCCGAACAAGGGAGAGGTGGACGATCTGAAGAGTCGGTATCAGGAGGGGGCCGTCGGCGATGTGGAGGTGAAGAATAAGCTTTTCAACGCGCTGGAGAACTTTCTCGAGCCTATCCGTGAACGGCGGGCCTATTACGAGGAACAGACCGGTTTCGCCGACCAGTTGATATACGAAGGCACGCAACGGGCACAGGCGGAGGCACGGCAGACACTCATGGAGATGAAAAAGGCGATGGGGCTGACAGGCGTGTGGAATCGCATTCGGCGGTCGAACGAGCGCCGCCAGAAGAGGCTGGCAAAAGCCCAGGCCGCAGACTAAAGAAAGGAGCGGGGCTATGATTGCCGTCATCGACAATTACGATAGCTTCACGTACAATCTGGTACAGTTTTTGGGCGAAATCGTTTTGGAGACCCCTTTGCCCGGTGGGGAGAAGGCCAACCGTATCAAGGTCTGGCGCAATGATGCGATCGACATTGAGGCGCTGATCGAGAAGAGGCCCAGCCATGTCATTATCAGTCCCGGTCCCGGCACGCCGCAACAGGACAGCGGCGTCAGCAACGAGGTGATTCGTCACTTGGGCGATGATACGCCCATCCTGGGCGTCTGTCTTGGTCAACAGTGCATCGGGCACGTTCATGGCGGCAATGTTGAAAGAGCGCCGCGGTTAATGCACGGTAAGGTCAGTCCGATTCATCACAAGGGGACCACTTTGTTTGAAGGAATCCCAAGCCCGTTTACTGCCACACGTTACCATAGTCTGATTGTGGAGGAGCCCTTACCGGCGGAATTGGAAGCCACCGCCCACACTGTCGAGGGCGAGTTGATGGGCGTGCAGCACAGGGCCAAGCCAATCTTCGGTGTCCAGTTTCATCCGGAGAGTATTCTGACAGAGTACGGGCATGATCTGCTTCGAAACTTCCTGAATGTATGAACGGCGCAGTCGGCATGGGTGCATGGACACAGGCGGTTCTTGACTATCTTAGTGGTTCCGCCACCAGCCGGTTTCGTGATCAAGAGGTGACAGTCGCGGATCACTGGCAGGGGCGAGACAATCTGTTGTGGCGCGTCAAATGCGGTGAAGGGACCGATGCCGTCGTCAAGATGTTTACGGACGCCGGCCAGGCTCGCAGCCGGCGGCAGTATGACGGTCAGGCACAGTTTGCGGCCGCCGGTCTGGCGCCGGAGCCGCTCTGGTACGATCGCTATCCAAATGGCTTGCCGCGCCAGATCCTGGTCTACCGCTGGATGGACGGTGAGGCCCTGACGCTTGCAGACCGCTTTCATCGCATGGCCCACGCCGATGCAGCGGCCCGGGTGCATTGTGCTGACAAGGACCGTGTGCAGCGATTCAGCCCGCATCCGTTCAATCTGCTCACTTTCTGGCAGATATGGCAGGCGGGGGAGGGACGGCTGCATGAGTGGGTATCGGCTACTCCGGCGCCTCTGTTGACCGAGCAACTCTTTGCTCTGTGGGCGGCCGCACACCGGCTGATGGACGCGGCGTTACCACTGCTGGGCGAGACGCCGCCCACACCGGTCCACGGTGAATTGACGGCGGAAAATGCTCTTTTCCACAGGGGGCGGGTTCTGTTGGTGGACTGGGAGTTTTTCGGGCTGGGTGACCCGGCTCAGGAGATCGCCCGATTTCTGTTTTACGGAGGAGAGACGCGGTCTGATGAGAGCCAGGACGCGTGGATGGAATGCTACCGGGCCGGCAATTCTGATCCCAGTTTGCCGGATCGGATTAACCTGTATTTGCGGCTGTTCAACTTTCAGGCATTGACCTTCTTGCTGGAAGGCATTCGTCAGGGGAGCGTTCCGCGGCCCGCCGACACAGATCCAGAAGCAGAGGGCGTTCAGTTTTTTTCCTTTCTGATCAGTGCCTTGACCACTGCTCTGCGTCGCTCGCTTGCCAAGTGGGAACTGTCTCCCCTGGGAGAGGGAGATTATCTACAGTTGGAAGACGAGATCAATTGCTTGTCAAAAATTGAGTTGCCCGAAAGGTAGCTGTCGGCATTTGCGGCCGACTCTTTGGTATCGTGCGAAATGACAGGAGAATTACATATGGCGTCACCCATACATGAAGCACTGGAATCAGTTTTCGGCGGTGAGGATCTAAGCGCCGACGCAGCCGACGCGACGATGACACAGATCATGAGTGGCGAGGCGACCGATGCACAGATCGGCGCGTTTCTGGCGGGGCTGCGGATGAAGGGTGAAAGCGTATCAGAAATCACCGGCTGCGCCCAGGCGATGAAGCGCGTCGCCGTACAGGTGCGGCCTACTCTCAACGGCCAGCGCCTCCTGGACACTTGTGGTACAGGCGGTGATCAGACAGGCACCTTCAACATCAGTACTACCGTCGCTTTCGTGGTCGCCGGAGCCGGCGAGAAGGTTGCGAAGCACGGCAACAGGTCCGCCAGCAGTCAGTGCGGAAGCGCCGATGTGCTTGAGGAGTTGGGGGTCAAATTGGATCTGGGCCCTGAGCAGGTCGCCGAGTGCATAGAGGACGTCGGCATCGGTTTTCTGTTCGCGCCGCTGTATCACCCCGCCATGAGGTATGCCATAGGCCCGCGCAGGGAGCTGGCGACGCGCACTGTTTTCAACATCCTCGGTCCGCTGACGAACCCGGCCAATGCCACGCACCAGGTGATCGGCGTGCCCAGCCCCAGTCTGACGTCGCAAATGGCGGAGGTTCTTGGGCAGCTGGGGAGCACAGCCGCTTTTGTCGTTCATGGAACCACAGATGATGGGCACGGCGTGGACGAACTTACAACCTCCGGCGTCAATCGAATCAGCCGTTTGCACAATGGCGAGGTGTCGGAAAGCCAGCTTTCGGCAGACGACCTTGGCCTCCCTTCGGCAGCTTTGGACGATCTGGTGGGTGGAGACGCGTCCACGAACGCTGCCATCACTCGGGGAATCCTCAGCGGTGATCTGCGCGGCCCAAAGCGGGATGTGGTACTATTGAATGCGGCAGCAGCCCTGGCCACGGAGAACGGCGACTGGCAGGCCGGACTGACCACTGCTGCGCAGTCTATCGACGACGGCGCAGCCCAAAACGCGCTTGACAGGTTTATCGAAAAGAGTCAGAGCCTGAGCAGTGACCGGTAAAATATGGCCAAGTTCTCACAGTTGGAAATAAGTAAGCATAAAGGACAGGTTCTCGACAGAATCATGTCTTGGAAGCGCCAGGAGGTTGAACGCCAGATGGGTGAAGTGCCGCTGGCTCAACTTAAGGCGCTCGCGTCGGTAACCGAGCCACCGCTGGATTTCGCGGCCGCGCTTACTTCCAAGCCGGGCGCCAGTCTCATTGCTGAAGTCAAGCGGGCCAGCCCCTCGAAGGGGTTAATTGCGCAGGACTGGTCTCCGACGGCAATTGCCGAAACGTACGCCGCCTGCGGCGCCGCAGCGATATCCTGCCTGACCGATGCCCGTTTCTTCCAGGGCAAACTCGCTTATCTGGCTGAAATCGGCGAACATCTTCGCGCCAGGCATCTGCCCACACCGTTGCTGCGTAAGGAGTTTATCTACCATCCTTATCAGGTATACGAGGCCCGCGCCGCAGGGGCGGACGCGTTGCTCCTGATTGTCGGCGTGCTGGGAAACGCCGACCTGAAAGAGCTGTTGCAACTGACGACTCGCCTGGGAATGAACGCGCTTGTGGAAGTCCACGACGAAGAGGAGTTGGAGCGGGCTCTGGCCATAGGAGCGCATGTCATTGGCGTCAATAACCGCAATTTGAAGACATTTGACGTGGATATTGAAACGACGGGACGGCTGAAAGCACAGATTCCTGATGACAAGATCCTGGTCGGTGAAAGCGGTATACGCGACACGGCCGATGTGAAGCGCATGGCGGAGATGGGATGCGACGCTATACTCGTGGGAGAAAGTTTTTGTAAGCTACCCCAAGCGGAACGCGGCGCATCGGTAAGCAGTTTCGTCGACGCGGGTAGGCTGTGATACTGGGGGAGACGGTCAGACCACTTCATATACCCGAAGTAGGAAACAGATGACCGGCACTGTCCTCAATGTCATCGCAGTCTTGATTGGCGGCACGATGGGAACGCTGCTGGGGAACCGCATCCCGCGGAAAGTCCGGGAAACCGTGATGTACGGGCTTGGGTTGATGGTCCTGGTAATTGGCGTAATCATGGCCAGCAGCACGGGAAATGTCTTGATCCCTCTCTTCAGTGTAATGATAGGGGGCATACTCGGCGAGTTGATACGCATCGACGACGGTTTGAGTTGGCTGGGTGCGCAGGCCGAGGCGCGTTGGGGAGGACCTCTGGGGCAGGGAAGGGTGCCCGGGTGGAGCGTGACTCGAGCATTTGTCACCTCCAGTCTGATCTTTTGCGTCGGGCCCATGACTATTCTTGGCAGCATTCAGGATGGACTGCTCGGAGATTTTGAGCTGCTGGCGATAAAGAGCACGCTGGACGGTTTTGCCGCCATTGCATTTGCGGCCAGTCTGGGTCCGGGCGTTCTACTCAGTGTAGGGACTGTGGCATTCGTGCAGGGAGGGTTGTCCGCGCTGGCGATGGGCGTCGGCAGCGGACTTGGCGACGTGAGTCGTGAAACGCCATGGGTTGTCGAATTGACGGCCACCGGCGGGGTCATAATCCTGGGAATAGGCCTGACTCTTCTGGAACTCAAACGGATCAGAGTTGCCAACCTTTTGCCCAGTATCGCTATCGCGCCCCTGCTGGTATGGCTGCTGGACGTTACAGGGTTCGGATTCTGAAGAAAGATTGCAGGAAGTCATCCGCCCGAACGAAGCCCTGCACGGGAAGGTTGAACTATGACGCGTGTGAAAATCTGCGGTATTACCAACTTTGAGGACGCGCTGTGCGCGGCCAGCGCCGGCGCAGACTTTCTGGGCTTTATCTTTTTCCAAAAGTCTCCCCGCTATGTCGCGCCGGAGACGGCGGGAGAGATCACGACCCGACTTACCAGGCACTTGGAGGAAACTGCGCCTCTTCAAGCGGCGGATCCCGCCCTTAGTCGACCTCCCCGCTTTATTGGCGTCTTTGTCAATGAATCGCTGGAAGTTGTGGGAGAGACCATTCAACGCGCCAATCTGCACTTCGCACAGCTGCATGGAGACGAGCCGCCTGCGATGTTGAAGGCGCTTGGTGGTAGAGGATTCAAGGCGCTGCGCCCAACAAGCGCGGCCGAAGCCGAAATCGATGCCGAATGGTACGCGGATCTGGGTCCCAAAGACGGACCGCAACTCCTGATCGACGCCTATGACCCGAATGAGTACGGGGGAACAGGCAAGAAGGCGGACTGGAACGCGGCTGCCGGTTTGGGGCCCAACTGTCCTCGACTGGTCCTGGCGGGTGGTCTTACGCCGGAAAATGTCGCCGCGGCAGTTGAGGTCGTTCAACCCTGGGCGGTCGATGTCAGCAGCGGCGTGGAAGTAAGTCCAGGCCGCAAGAACCCCGAAAGGGTGCGCTCCTTTATGTTTGCGGCGAAAGGTGAGAGTGTGTCAGGCTCCAACTTTGAAAGCGGACGGAGAGACTGAAGCATGGAGATATTGGGGGGACCCCTTTTCGCTGTCGCAGGCGCCGGCGAATCCCACGGGCCTGGTGTTACGACGATCGTGTTCGGTTGTCCTGCCGGGCTTCGCATTCGTAGAAAAGATGTTCAGCAGTACCTCGATCGAAGACGCCCAGGCAGCAACCGCCACGGCACGCCCCGGCAGGAGGCGGACAGGGTAGTTCTCCTCTCCGGTCTGTACGAGGAAGGAGAGATCGAACGCTTACTGTCCGGTCCTGCCGTTGCCGTAGGCAGTGAGTCCAGTTCCACTACGGAGAGCTATGAAGAGGGTCTATCCACGGGCGAGCCGATCGCTGCGCTGGTACTCTCTACATCTCAGCGATCGCGCCACTACGATCAGTTTGCCGGGCCCAAAGGCGAGGTGCGGCCAGGACATACCGACCTCGTAAAGTATCACAAATCGCTTGGCTTCGTGGACATCCGCGGCGGCGGCCGCTCAAGTTACCGGTCCACAATCTCGGATGTAATTGGGGGGGCCATCGCCCGAATATTTCTGAATGAGCAGTTCGGGACGGTAGTCCTGTCTTCGATTTCACAGGTCGGCCCGCTTCGGACTGATTTGAGCTTGGCACAGCACTTTGCCGGCGTATTGCAGCAGCAGGCGTCAACGGCAATCACGCCGGATCAGATCGCCGCGGTGGAGGACAAACTGGACGAAGCCGAGATCCGTTCGCTGGATGCCGAATTTGCGCAGGAGGCGGGGGAACTGATCAAACGCACGCGCATCGAAGGCGACTCGCTGGGTGCGGCGGTAGAGGTCGTGGCGGTCAACCCGCCGCCGCTGGCAGGTGAGCCCCTTTATCAAAGTCTCAAAGTGCGGCTAATGGGTGCGCTGGGCGGGCTGAACGCCGTACAGTCCTGTGAAGTGGGTGACGGTGTACAGGTGATCGCCCGCAAGGGCAGCGAGAACAACGACCCCATTCGTCGCAGCGGTTACCGGGCCAACAGCCACGGCGGCCTCATCGGCGGCGTGACGACAGGTTCGCCATTGGTCTGCCGTGTCGGTTTCAAGCCAACGTCAACGATTCTGAAGACGCAGCATTCGGTTCGAAAGAACCTGGAAGAGATCGACTTTGCGCTGGAGAGGGGACGCCATGACCCATGCGTTGGCGTGCGCGCCGGTGTGACGCTGGAATCCCGCCTGGCAATTGAGTTGATGAACGCAGTGTTGATGCACCAGTCCGGCAGAGTGGACGCAAGCAACTTCAAGCTTTTCTGATTCGGAGTAAAAAGAGTGGACAACTCTCACGGTTCGGCAGCCGCACAGACAGCGGAGAAACCCGTGGCGGACGGCTGCAACCTGACGATCACCGGCTTCATGGGAACGGGCAAGACTACCGTAGGCCGCATTCTGGCGGAGCGCATGGGACGAAGGCTCGTCGATATGGATGAGCAGATTGTGGCAGAATTCGGGAAGCCGATCGCCCAGATATTTGCTGACGATGGCGAGGAGGTGTTCCGTCAAGCGGAGGCGCGGCTCTGTCAGACGCTTGCAGGAGAGTCCGACCTGGTCATCGCGACCGGGGGCGGCGCGCTGGTCAGCGATGACAATCTGCAGAATATGGCGGCAAGCGGTCCCGTGATCTGCCTGACAGCCGGCGCAGATACCGTCCTGGAACGGGTCGAGACCTTCGAAGATCGCCCTTTGCTGCCTGGTGACCGGGAAGAAAAAAGACACAACATCGAGACGCTGCTCCTGAATCGCCGCAACGCGTATGGGCGGATTCCCTTGCGCGTGCCGACCGACGGCATCGACCCGGAAGCTGTTGTAGAGCGGGTTCTCGACACTCTGGCTGGCAACAGCGAGATCGCCGAAATGACCCGCATCACAGTGCCCACGCCAGAAGGGCATTACCACATTTGCATCGGCGAAGGCATCCTGGCGCAAACTGGACGACTGCTTGCCAATCGTGAGGTGGCAAGGGGGTCGGCGGCGATCGTTACTAACGAAGATATTGCCGCACATTACGCCGATGTCCTCAGTGAAAGTCTGCAGGAGGCGGGTTACACGCCGGTCCTGTGTCTGGTTCCCGAGGGGGAAGCTCACAAGACACTGGCGACAGTCCAAGGTCTGTACGATCAGTTTGTGGCCGCCGAAATGGACAGGAGAAGCCCGATCATCGGGCTGGGCGGGGGCGTAATTGGCGACATGGCAGGATTTGCGGCCGCGACCTATTTGCGGGGCACTCCGTTCGTGCAGATTCCAACTTCGCTGCTAGCGATGGTCGACGCTTCGGTCGGGGGCAAGACGGCCGTAGATTTGCCACAGGGCAAAAATCTTGTTGGCGCGTTCAAGCAGCCCGTTGTCGTTGTTATCGATCCGGATGTGCTCGCAGAACTACCGGCAGCAGAATTTCGCTCAGGGCTGGCCGAGACAGTAAAACATGGAATCCTGGGCGCGCAGGATCTTTTCCGGCAGATGGAAGGGGAAGGGCCGGCAAATCTGACTCAGATGATCACCGATGCCGTACGGGTGAAAGTGGACGTGGTGATCGAAGATCCGTTTGAGAGGGGAAGGCGAGCGACGCTCAACCTTGGACACACATTTGGTCACGCCATAGAACAGGTAAGCGGCTATTCGCTGCGGCACGGGGAGGCGGTAGCCGTCGGGACTATAGCCGCAGCACGCATGGCAGTGGCGCTGAACCGGTGCGACGCCGAGACCGCGAGCCGCATCGAGAGCTGTCTGGGCAGGCTGGAACTGCCTACGAAGGCCAGCGGCCTCGACATAGAGGAAGTATATGCAATGATGTTCAAAGACAAGAAGCGGAGCGGAAGAATGCTGAGGTTCATCATTCCCCAGGCAATCGGGGATGTGGTAATCATTGACGATCCGGGCGAGCAGGTTGTTCTCGATGCCCTGGCCTCTGTATTGACGTAAGAATCATGTCATGGTGGCACCGCCAAGCCTCCGGAGAGATACGGCAACCCAGATTCCAAGCTGCAACAAGATGAATTCCGATGACTAAAATCCTGGTGCTCCATGGGCCTAATTTGAATCTATTGGGAACGCGCGAACGGTCGATTTACGGCAACGTTACCCTGGAAACAATCGACCGGGAGCTCGTAGCCGCCGCCGGCACAGATAATGAGATTCGTACTTTTCAGAGCAATCACGAAGGCTCGCTGATCGATGAGATACACTCAGCGCGATCCTGGGCCGACGGACTGTTGATGAATCCCGGCGCGTTCACACACTATTCATACGCCATTCGTGACGCGGTGGCTGGGGTAGCCTTGCCCACGGTTGAAGTCCACCTGAGCAACGTCCACAGCCGAGAGGAGTTCCGCCATCGTTCCGTAATTGCCCCGGTCTGCGTTGGACAGATCAGTGGTTTCGGCTGGCGCAGTTATCTGCTTGGATTGCAAGGGCTCCTGTCCTTCATTGCCGAGGGTAGGACCGAGTGAAACGGTCGGCGCTTTCCATCTGTCCTGGCCCGGCACCACTTCGACTGGGCTCAAATACGAACTGAGCCGTTGCGTGCGACGTTAATGCAGTCCACTTTCTTTTGTTGCAGATGACACAGTTCCGTTGGCGCCTGTTCTGGACGCTCTCAATTCTAATGGTGCTGATGCTGATGGCTGTGCTGGTGTTGGCTTCCCGGCAGACAGAAGCCACGACAGCGCTTCTTTCCTCCGCCATCCGCACAGATCTTGATCCACCGGTTGAAACTCTGCCGGCAGCAGCACCGACTGCTGTGGCTTTCGCCGACACGCCGGCAGATTCGCAGGCTTCAACAGCGGTCCTCGTTGGCACGGTCAGTCTCTGGCATAGCTGGGCAGGTAAGGACGGTGACGCACTTTCGGCCATCGTGGAACGTTTCCACCGGTCAAGTCCAAATATACAGGTGGAGACAGAATTCGTAGATTACGGGGACTTGGCCCGGGCCTATACGGAAGCTGTCAAAAACGGAGACGGCCCCGACCTGATACTGGGGCCGAATTGGTGGATTCGGGAGATGGCGGCTTCGAAGGTGCTGCTGCCGATCGAGAACAGGATAAAGGCGCAGGAACGCGCGCAGTTCATCCCGGCATCCATAGACAATCTTATTTGGGAAGGCGCGTTGTACGGACTGCCGACAGACTACGAGCTTGTGGCACTCTATTACAACCGGCGGTTGCTGGGGGAGAATAACCTGCCGAGAACAGTGGACCGATTAATCCAACTGGCCGGGGAGTCGCCCTTGCAAGGCGCTGGAATATACGCGAGTTTCTATCATCTGGCTTGGGGTATCGCCGCTTACGGCGGGGAGCTCTTCGACGAGGACGGCCGAGTTGTTCTCGAACAGACACCGGGAACGGCCGAGTTTCTGACCTGGCTCCAAAGAGCCGACAGCACGCCGGGGATCTTTGTTTCTCTCGACTACGGCATGCTGATGGACCGCTTCAAGAAGGAAGAGTACGCTCTATTCATCGATGGCCCATGGAGTATCGGCGAATTGCGTCAGCGGTTTGGGAAAGATCTGGGCGTGACCACGTTGCCGGCCGGGAGTTCAGGGCCCGCCCGTCCCTGGCTGAGCGCCGACGGCGTTTTTCTGAACCCGACCACGACCATAGAGCAGCAGGACCTCGCTCTGACGTTCGCCCGACACTTGACGAACGCGGAGAGCGCTTCAACAGTCGCCCGCATCGCAGGCCGCCTGCCGGCGCACAGGGAGGCGGACTTGAATGGAGATCCTCTACTGGCCGGTTTCGCAGAGCAGGCAGCCAGCGCAATTTCTCAGTCCCACTACGCGGAGCTGGATGAAGTTTGGGGCTATGCCAACGACATGATCACGCAGGTCCTGCGCGGGACTGCGTCGCCGGAGGAGGCTGTACTTGAGGCGTCGACACTCATCAATGAAGCAAACGGAAAGTAGACGGAATCGTGAGGGGCGCAGAGGTATAGCTGATTCCAGCTGAACGACTGTACTCTCGCCGGGAACGACGATCGCAAAAGGCCGGCATTGGATTGCGATTATTTTCCTCAGTGCCACGGATTGCCATTCGAAGGCCGACAGGTATTCATAACTTCCCGCTTCGTGCAAGACAATCAGGCACTTTGAAAGCGTACAATTGCCACCGCCCAAGGACTTAAAATGGGCCGACTTTCTTTGGAGACTTGCCCCCAAAGCGTTGTTGCAGGACTATACGACAAGCTCCCCTTCCCCAACATTGGACCAGTGCAGGAGATCGCGCTTGATCTGGGAATCACCGCCCACGACGGCGATATTCAGTTGCTCGGGCTAGTCTTCCAGGGCTATTGCGGACACCAACTGCTGTTTGAACAGCGATGGTCAGTGGACATAATCCGTCAACGAACGGGGGAAGAGGACCTGACTATCTCAGCAAACACCGGTTTAGCCGTTCGCAGCCTACAGTTTCTTCTGCATGCGTATGAACGTCTTTCCCATGTCGAGATCACTGCAGTCGGCAGAACGCATGTGGAGTCGGAAGCAGGCGATACAGGACGGCACATTCAGGCACACTGCCAGTCCCTTGTGACCTATCATGAGCAACAGACCGATTTCTATTTTCCACTGGCAGGGGCGTGGTGGGCTGTGCAGGCAGGTGATTGGAGCGACTTTCACAAAACGGAGGTATACAGTCAGCCCTTCGCGGTGGATTTTGTGAAGTTGGGACCAGAGGGGCGCACTCATCAGGGCAACGGCCGCAGTCTTTCCGACCATTTCAGTTGGAGTCAGCCGGTCTACGCGGCGGCAGGGGGTAAGGTTGCCTACGTGTGCTTCGATATGCCGGATATGGCGCCGGGCGCGATTCCTGACCAGGCTGTCATGCGGGGCGATATGCGGCGTCTGTTGGGTAACGCCGTTGCGATCAGCCACGCCAATGGGGAGTTCAGCTACTATGCACATCTGCAACAGGCCAGCTTGGAGGTCAACGAAGGAGAGATGATCCGGAGGGGCGCCCAGCTGGGAAGAGTGGGCAACAGCGGGAATTCGCCGGGGCCGCACTTGCACTTTCATGTGATGAACGGACCCAACCTTTTCATCGATCAGGGACTGCCGGTCCAGTTCAGTCACTTTGAGGCGGGAGGCCAGTCTTTTGTCGATCCGATGACGATTCCCACTCGAATGATTGTTGTCGGGCCTGAGAGGACATGAAGGAGCCAGCGACAAACGATAGTGTTCACTATATACCATCACTCAGCGACCACGATGGCGCGGTTGTGAAATGAACGACATTTCAGCAAATGGCAGAGGGCCAGGTGAAGCCCCCCTCCACTACCGCCTGAACGACGAACAGTACGATGAATTGGTTGATACTGTTGTCGGGGAAAGGTTGATGGGCTTGGCTTTGTGGGAGGAATCGGTAAGCGATGAAGGTGGCGAACGACCGTCGCCGGAACAGCGCGTACTGTTTGACCTCGACCTCTATTTGGAAAACAATCTGCTGCTGGCACTGTACGGAACGGCAATATATGCTAATCCCGAAAGCAGTCCTTTGCGCGGCTGGCGACAGGCTGGTAAAATAGTGCAAACTTTGATCAACAGCGGCATCTGGCTAGATGAAGTAGCGGCAACTGAAGAGGACGAGTTGGTACTAATCCTTAGCCGCCAGCACGTACCGCAGTTGTATCTGAACGTGAGTGGCTGGACTGTCGAGGCGTGGGAGAACCTGCCCGGCGAGCAGTAAATGGCGCCTCGGAGCAGACGGACAGTAAGGCTACCGGTTTCAACTCCGTTCTTGGCGGAATGGGACGTTAAGCACTGAGTGCGGCGCCCTTCCTCCTAAGCTGATGGAGACGTAGTAGAGAATCAGTTGTTACGACCCGACCGGGGAGGATTCACGATGACAATTCTAACTGCCACAAGCGTCGCCCAGACTAGCACGGAACGCTGGAAGGCGTCGCTTTACGCTGCGCTGGCTGCGGCGGTGGTGTCGCTCCTGATGGTACTGCTTAAGGGCGTACCTGTCCTTGGGGCACTGCTGGGGGTCGTGATCGGTGCAGCTCCCATCGTAGGCTACGATTTTGCCCGGGGGGCGCTTGGCGAAAACTGGCGACCCGTAATTGGCGGCTTGATCGGCAACGTAGCCTTCGTTATCGGCATCGCACTCCCGGCGGTCTTTACAGACAACTTTGGCTATGTCGTCGTCGGTATTCCTATCAGTTTTCTTACCGTAATCATTTGGCCAATTGTCGTTGGCGCGATGAGCCCGAATCAATCGATCTGGAAACTCCTCCTTGCCAGCCTCATCGGTCTGATTCTAGGCTATCTCGTGGCCTTTTTTGCCGCTGGCCAGGACCCAACCAGTTGGCCTGGTCTCGCGTCGATTCTGTTTTGGGCCGTATGGGGCGGTACGGTAGGCGCGGCGTTGAGCGCCTGGAGCAAGTAGATAGCGACACGAAGCACAGAACGTGCCGTACGTCATATGAAACGAAAGAACTGGCTCAGCGGGCGGAATACAGCGCCCGCTGTTTCAATTCCGGTCGGTTTGACGTAGGCGACATATTTCCGCTGCGGCACTGAACACGGCAATAGAAGGTTAGACTGGCCCGGCTCATGTATCGCGACGCGACTACGCTTGAAGAAATCTATCGGCTGGCACTGCCGCAAGGATCGCGGATACTGTTTGGGGATGCGTTGCTGAACCGGCCAGTAAGTTGGGCTTGCAGCCTTCGTCCCAGTCCGCCGGCTTTTCCCAACCTGGAAGGGGAAGAGTTGGCATTGATCGACATTGACGACCTGCGCCAGTTCAACCCCCAGATGCGCTTGGACCGGGTCGTAAACAGCTTGCACCAGGCGAGTATCTCCGCGATTGGCGTGATGGGAGACGTGCCGCAAGAAGCTGTCACTGTCGCCGAGCGGAGTCAGACGCCGCTGATTGCCCTCCCAGACTCGCAAACCCTCCATTCAATCGAACGGACCGTGATCCGCCTCATCGTAGACCGCGGCGGATACCTTGCCGCCAAGGCTGCCGACCTGCAGCGGGAATTGACGCAAATCGAACTGGATGGCGGCGGCATGGAGATGATGGCGGAGCTTCTGGCAAGCTTCTCCGAACAACCGGTACTCTTTTTGAAGGATGAAGGTACGCCAATTGCGGTGGCCGGTCTCGAGGCGCTGACCGAACAGCACAAGCGGCGTGTGTTGGCATCTCTACCCAGTCGCACGACACTGCGAAGTTGGTTGGCCGCCGAGTTCGGCGCAGAGGCGTCCGAAAACACTGAACTTACCGGCATTCTCCCAATCGATAGCAAGAATCATTACCGCGAGACGGTTGTCAGCCCTGTTTTTGTGGGCGAACGAGTCGAAGGGTATTGCCTCCTGCTTCGGTCGAATTCCGGCCTTTCGAAGGAAATTTCGACGGTAGAAAGACTTGCCGTACTGCAAGGAGCCGGTGCGGCAGCCCTGACCTGGAGCCGCGAGCAGGCTGTAGGGGCGGTCGAAGAGAAGATGCGGGCCGTCTTCTTGGACGAGCTATTGGCGACGGAAATAGCCGACGAGGAGGCGTGGATTCAGCGGGGACACTCGCTTGGCTTCGATCTGACCAGACCCCACACTGCCTGGCTGATCCAGGCAGAAGGAATCCAAGATTGGCCAAATGCGCTGCGCCAGTATCTGGCCGCGACGCAGGATCCGGTCCTTATATCTGTTCGCGCTGAAGTGGCGCTGCTATTCTGGCCGTGCGACAGTCCTAAGAGCGGACGGGAGTTCAAATCAGTTGCAAATGGCTTGGTAGAGCACTTCACGACGACTTTCCAGAGGGCTTCACTGGTAATCGGGATCGGTCGCCCGGCAGCCTCCGTGCGGGAATGGCTGCGCAGCCTGGAGCAGGCGCGTGAGAGCTGGCGCATGGGCAGTTCCTGGCAGGCATCGCCGGTTACCTACTTCGGAGACCTGGGTTTATATCAACTGCTGACCGGGCTTGGTGGAAGCGGGGAGGCGAACCGATTTTTCCGCAAGACGGTGGAGCCGTTGATAACGCATGATGAAGATCACAACGCCGAGCTGGTTGAGACTCTGGAGGCCTTTTTTGCATGCCATGGCAATCTCAGCCAGACCGCAGCCTCGCTGCATATTCATCGCAATACACTAACCTACCGCCTGCAGCGCATCTCCGGCATCACCCGGATGGATCTGAATGATGCCGACGCGCGTTTTTCACTTCAACTCGGGCTCAAACTGCGCCCTGTAATGCAGAACCGAATGCATTAGGCGAAGGGTGGAATCCTTAGTTCCTCCCCTTACTCATCCGACCCTTTGTGACTGCCGGCCGCCAGCTCCTCAGCCAGAGTGCGCACGGCGTTGACGCCTGCATCCGAGCCAGCAGCTTTCACCAACGCCGAACCAACGATTACGCCTTCGACGATTTCGGACACCCTTTCAGCCTGCGGCCCGGTACTGATGCCGAAGCCGACTGCCAACGGTAGGTCGGTGTGACCACGAACGCGTTCAACGAAAGCTGCCAGACCTGGCGGCAGTTCATCGCGCGCGCCTGTGATACCGGTTACACTGACGAGATAGATGAATCCTGTGGCATGCCGGGCAACCGACTTGATGCGGTCTTCGGTGCTGGTCGGGGCAATCATGTAGACTGTGGCCAACCCGGCCGCGCGGCAGGCAGGCTCCAGGAGCTCCGACTCTCCCGGAGGCAGATCGGGAACGATAAGCCCGTCGATACCTGCTTCGGCCGCGGCATTGGCGAAGCGTTCTTCGCCGAATGCAAGAATTGGATTGTAGTAACTCATGGCACAGAAGGGCGTGTCAACGCCCTGGTCACGCAACTCGCGCGCCATCTGGAGGCAGTCGGCCACGGTTGTGCCGCCAACGAGCGCTGCGTAGGTGGCTGTTTGGATTGTCGGTCCATCGGCCAGTGGGTCGCTGTGGGGTATGCCGAATTCGATGAGGTCCGCGCCGGCTCCCGCCAAGGCAGCGATTACGTCCAGAGATTTCTGCCGGTTGGGATACCCCATGGCATGGTAGGGCATGAAGGCGGCGGCGCCGGTTTTGTTCAGATTGCGAAAAACCTGGTCGATTCGTTCGACTCCCCTCATTGTTCACCTCTCGCCAAGAGCTTGCCCATCTATCTGCCTCCTCCGATTGTCTGCATAACCGTGCCCAAATCCTTGTCGCCGCGTCCGCTGAGATTGACCAAAATCACCTGATCCTGGGCCATCTGCGGAGCCAACTCCAACACATGGCCGATGGCATGAGCGCTTTCCAGTGCAGGGATGATCCCTTCCAGTTCGCACAGTGCGCTGAACCCCTTCAGGGTCTGCGTATCCGTGCAGTAGGTGTATTCGGAACGTCCAACATCGCGAAGCCACGCGTGTTCGGGGCCCACACTTGCGTAATCCAAACCGGCGGAAATCGAATGGGTTAGGGCAATTTGCCCGTCACCGTCTTGGAGTACGTAGCTCTTGGTACCCTGCAGGACGCCGAGCCGGCCCCGCTCCGGGTCTGCGAAACGAGCGGCATGGGCACCTTCTTCAATTCCGTGTCCGCCTGCCTCGACACCGATGAGCCGCACACTTTCCTCCTCAAGGAAAGGATGGAAGATTCCGATGGCGTTACTGCCGCCTCCAACGCAGGCCACGATTGCGTCGGGCAGCCGGCCCGGGCCGCCCTCAGCGGGATCCAGCATTTGACTGTAAGCCTCTCTGCCGATGACCGATTGGAAGTCCCGAACCATGGCGGGATAGGGATGGGGGCCGAGTGCGCTACCCAGCAGGTAATGGGTGGTTTCTACATTTGTAACCCAGTCACGGATGGCCTCATTGATGGCGTCTTTGAGCGTTTGCGAACCGCTGTCGACCGATCGCACTTCGGTACCGAGGAGCTGCATACGAAAGACATTCGGCTTCTGCCGTTCCATGTCCACCGTGCCCATGTAGACGATGCAGTCGATTCCCAGAAGCGCAGCAGCTGTGGCGGTGGCGACACCGTGCTGGCCGGCGCCGGTTTCCGCCACCATGCGCGTTTTGCCCATTTTACGTTTCATCAGCAGGGCCTGACCCAGGGCATTGTTGATCTTATGGGCGCCGGAATGGGCAAGGTCCTCCCGCTTCAGATAGATCTGGGCTCCGCCCAACTCCTCGCTCAGGCGGCGGGCGTAGCTGAGCGGTGTCGGACGGCCAACATAAGTGTGCTGCAAATGGGCCAGTTCAGCCATAAATTCTTTGTCTACGCGAGCGTTCAGGTAAGCTTCTTCCAGTTCGTCCAACGCCGGCATGAGTGTTTCCGGCACATACTTCCCACCGTACGGGCCAAAACGTCCCGTCTCGTCCGGTACGGCGCTGTAGTTAACGTTGGTTGCTGTGGTGGAAAGGGTCATCAGTTCCTCGCATTCGGTCTGGCGACGGGTGGGCTTCAGCCCGTCATCGGCGCTCGAAGATGATATTCGTTGCCTGTTGCATTGCCTCCACAGGCGCGGTTTCGCCGGTCCACTTTTCCCAGGCAATCGCACCCTGGTATACAAGCATTCCCAGGCCGCCGATCGCTGTGGCCCCATCGGTAGAGGCAAGCTGTAGCAGTCGAGTCATGGCCGGATTGTAAACCAGGTCGTAGACGATTTGATCTTCACGGAATTCGACATTTTCCTCCCAAGGCAGCCCTTCTATGCGCGGCTCCATGCCCAGCGAGGTACAGTTAATGATCAGGTCTGCATCTTGGGCGCTGCCGGTCACATCATCAGGGAAGGCGGCGCTGTCGATGCTGCAGTCAGGGAAGTAGGATTGCATCGCGGCCGCCAGATCGACAGCCTTTTCAAAGGTGCGGTTCAGAATCTTCACACTTTTGACACCGGCCTCGGCCAGCCCATAGACGACTGCCCTGGCAGAGCCGCCTGCACCGATTACCAGAGCACGTTGGCCGGCAGGGTCCACGTTGTGGGCTTGAAGATCGGCGATGAACCCCGCGCCGTCGGTATTGTCCCCGGTGAGCTGACCATCTCTTTCAACGACTATTGTATTGACGGCGCCAATGGCTTCGGCGGCGGGCGTCCAGTGCTGCAAGTGGGGCATGACGGCCTGCTTATGGGGCACGGTCACGTTGACCCCTTTCAGTCCCAAAGCGGGCAAAGCGGCGACTGCCTGTGGCACCCGATCGGGCGCCACGGCAAAGGCCAGGTAGCGCCAGTTCATCTGGCGTGCCACGAACGCGGCGTTGTGCATCTGGGGACTGATAGAATGAGTAACCGGCCAGCCAAAAAGCCCGACAAGTGTTGTTGACGCGTTGATGTCGGTCGGAAAGATGTCTGGATCAGCCCCGTTTGAATCCTGGGAGGCTTCGTTATTCTGCAGTTGCTCACTCATTATCGCCTGCCCGTTCCAGCTCCTGAACATTTACGTTTATTGCGCGCAGTGTAGATTCGAAACCGGGAAAACTGTCGGCGGTAACGTGCGCGTTGTGAATGGTTGTCTCCCCCTCTGCAATCACTGCGGCCACGGCCAAGGCCATCGCCAGCCGGTGGTCGCCGTGGCTATCAACAGTGGCACCCTTCAGGGGCGTCGGTCCGTCCACGATAAAACCGTCGGCGGTCTCCTGAATCCGAGCACCCATCGCTTTGAGTTCGGAGACTGTCGTGGCGACTCGATCGGTCTCTTTTACGCGTAGTTCCTGGGCATCTCGAACAACGGTGCGTCCCTCGGCCTGTGTAGCCGCAACAGCCAAAACCGGCAACTCGTCGATCATGGTTACGATTTGCGAGCCGCCGAATTCCATGCCCCGCAGTCCACCGCCGCTTACGATCAGGTCTGCCACGGGCTCACCGCCCTGGAGTGGCCGCTCCCTGCGCCGAATATTGGCCCCCATCTCAGAAAGTGCGTCGACGATTCCAGTCCGAGTCGCATTGACGCCCACATCGACGATGGTCAGGTTGCTGTCGGGCAGCGCGGATGCTCCAACCAGCAGGAAAGCCGCCGAGGAGATGTCACCGGGTATCAGGATGTTCAACGGGTTGAGGGGCGACTGGGGCCGCTCGCTATGCGTGGTATTGCCAAGCGCGGTGACCGGAGCGCCCATCGACTTCAACATGCGTTCGGTATGATCGCGTGCAGGTCCTGGCTGGTGAACGACCGTCAGTCCGTGGGCGTACAGGCCCGCCAATAGAATACAACTCTTGACCTGAGCGCTGGCGACCGGCATCTGGTATTCAATAGCGGAAAGACGGGAAGGGATGACAGTAAGCGGGGCGTATCGGCCATTTTGGCGTCCGAAAATCTGCGCACCCATCGTACGCAGCGGGTCGACAATCCGGGCCATAGGACGGCCGCGTATCTGAGATGTCCCGCTGAGTACGCTTACGAACTCTTGTCCAGCCAGCAGCCCCGACAGCAGACGCATCGTCGTACCGCTATTGTCGCAGTCGAGTACATCGTTCGGTTCCTGCAAGCCATGAATCCCGACGCCATGGACCTCAAGGCGCGTGCGGCTGATTTCGTCGATGCGCACGCCCATCGCCCGCATGATGTTCATGGTGGCCCGACAGTCGTGACCGTCGAGAAAGTTGCGAATGTGAGAGGAGCCTTCGGCGATTGAACCGAAGATCACTGCCCGGTGGCTTATGGACTTATCACCTGGGACCCCGCACCGGCCAACGAGAGGGCCGTCATTGCTGATCTTGAGAATGTCTGCCATTTGAAATTGTGGGTGTGTGAGGGCTGTCTGGCCCTGAAGTCGTCGCTGTCGTTCTCTTGGTGCTAAGTCTGGCGCCCCGAGTCAGGTAGCTTCTCTGCAACGAATCGAGGAGGCCCGCTTCAACCTTCTGCCTCTGTCACGAACCCGCCTTTCTTCTGCTGCCATGCTGAACGCGTGCTCTGCGAGCAGGAGAGCTTTCTACGCAAGGAATCCTCATCGTTTTCTGCGAGTAGTGTTCGCAGTTCTTGCAAATGCCCACTAAGTGTGTCCATCTGCGCCAGGACGGCATCGCGATTGGTGACCAAAATGTCCAAGAACATCTGCGTGTCGCTAGCCGCCACCCGGCTGGTGTCGCGAAATCCGCCTGCTGCCAGATTCCAGACGGCGGGGTCCTCGGTCCCGCTGTCGCTGACAGTGTGGACAAGGGCAGTCGCAATGAGAAAGGGTAGATGGCTGATTGCCGCAACGAGACGGTCGTGGCGGGCCGGCGCCATGGTGACGGGAGAGGCTCCGATGCCCTCTGCCAGTTCAGAGGCCAACTCGACTGTTTCCGCGCTCGTGCGTGGAAGGGGAGTCAGAACCCAAGGTGCACCCTCGTATAATCCACTTTCCGCAGAGGCGTAGCCGGCAGTCTCTTTGCCGGTCATTGGATGGCCGCCGATCGGCTGAACTCGGGGCGGCAGCCTGTCCATGGCCGCGCAGATTTCGGCTTTGGTGCTTCCCATATCCATGACGACGGTGCCGGGCCACAGGATTGGGCTGAGTGTCTCCAGCATCTTTACGACTGCCCTAACAGGGGTTGACAAGATGACAATATCGGCCCCGGCGACTCCAGAGCTGAGATCGGTTGTCGCTAAATCGACTGCGTCTTCATGAAAGGCGCGCAGGATCGTGCTGAAGTTGCGGGTCACCCCTCTCACTTCACGGCAGAGGTTGCGTTGTTTCAGGTCGATGCACAAGCTTGCGCCCATCAGGCCTAGCCCAATGACCGCAACGCTGCATTCAGAGAGTGATTTCATGTACGATTTGTCGTTGCCGGGACCCTGCCCCGCTTTGCCTGTCAGGGCGAACCCCAGTGATCCGAATTCTCGTAACCGATGGCGGGAGGTCAGAGTGTGCGTCCGACGGCGCCGGCAATTGAGCTCAGCTCCTTCATCAAGGCGCCGAAGTGCTCAAAGGTCAGACTTTGGGCGCCGTCACTCCAAGCTTTTGACGGGTCCGGATGTACTTCGATCATCAGTGCATCTGCCCCCGCGGCAACCGCGGCCTTCGCAATCGGGGCCACGTATTCCCACTGGCCCGTTCCGTGCGCCGGGTCGGCGACAACAGGCAGGTGAGTCAACTGCTTCAGTACTGGGATGGCATTGATATCGAAGGTGTTGCGGGTGGCCGTCTCGTAAGTTCGGATCCCGCGCTCACAGACCATCACCTGCATGTTGCCGTTGCTCAGAATGTATTCGGCCCCCATTAGCAGCTCTTGAATGGTGCCACTGATGCCACGCTTAAGGAAGACCGGTTTGGTCGTTTTGCCCACTGCCTTCAGGAGCGGATAGTTCTGGTTGTTGCGTGCGCCAATCTGAAAAATGTCAGTGTAGTCGCCAACCAGTTCGATATCCTCCGAGCTCATTACTTCGGTGATGATCGGGAGCCCAGTCTGTTCTCTGGCCTCAGCCAGGAACTTAAGACCCTCTTCGCCGAGGCCCTGGAAGCTGTACGGGCTGCTGCGCGGTTTGAAAGCGCCGCCGCGGAGGACCGAGCCGCCGGCTTCCTTAACGGCGTGAGCCGTCTCCAGGATCTGCTCGCGGCTTTCCACGCTGCAAGGTCCTGCCATGACCACGACTTTCTCGCCACCGACGTTGATGCCATTGACCGGAATTTGAGTCGACGATTGAACAAAGTCACGGCTGGCGTACTTGTAGGGCTGCATGATGCGGACGGTCTTTTCCACACCTTCAAGGACTTCGAATGTGTCCTGTTGGATCAGATAGTCGTCGGCGCCGATGATGCCTACAATGGTACGTGCTTCGCCGCGGCTGAGATGCACCTTGTATCCGAGCTCTTCCACACGCTTGACGACTTCCTCTACCTGATCCTGTGCGGCACCCTGTTTCATGACGACAATCATTGGTATTTCCTTTCCTGACTTGATTGCCTAACTTAGCAATCGAATTGGACGGTGTTTCCCCAGAAAGGGACTACTTTGCTTTGCGGTACGGTTGGGGGCCGTTCAGGCTAACACGGCCCTCTTCTCCATTTCTCCTGTATACTGCGCTTCCGCGGCGCCGGTCGCGGCAGGGTCAGCAGTTTCGGCTGGCGGCGTTGCAATCGAGCGCCCAACGGCTTCTGCGACTTTACGTAAACTGCCCATCAAGTCTGCGAACCGTGCCGGTTTGAGGCTCTGGTCTCCATCGCTCAAGGCGGATTCAGGGTCTGGGTGGACTTCCAGGATGAGCGCATCGGCCCCTGCCGCCACCGCAGCCAGGGACATCGATGGCACCAGTTCCCAGTCGCCTGTACCGTGCGCGGGGTCGGCAACGACCGGCAGGTGGGAGGCTCGCTTGAGAACGGGTATTGCGTTGAGATCGAAGGTGTTGCGGGTTGCAGTCTCGTAGGTACGGATGCCGCGCTCGCACAACATGACCTGCATGTTGCCATTGCTGAGAATGTATTCGGCGCACATCAGCAACTCCTGGATTTCGCCGCTGATGCCCCGCTTGAGCATCACGGGCCGCTTCGCTTTGCCGACCGCCTGGAGCAGTCCGTAGTTCTGCATATTGCGGGCACCTATCTGGAGAATATCCACGTATTCGGCCACCAGGTCGATGGCCTCTACGGTCATTACTTCGGAGATGACAGGCAACCCTGTGATTTCCCGGGCCTCTGCCAGGTACTTCAGTCCCTCTTCGCCAAGCCCCTGGAAACTGTACGGGCTGGTACGCGGCTTGAATGCGCCGCCCCGCAGTGCACTGGCCCCGGCCTCCTTGACAGCGATGGCCGTTTCGATAATCTGCTCCCTGCTCTCGACGCTGCACGGCCCGGCCATCACAACAACCTGGTCGCCCCCGAAACGAATGCCGTTCACGTCTATGACGGTCCCTTCGGGGTTTGTAGTTCTGCTGGCAAGCTTGTAGGGGTCCTGGATGCGAACAGTCTTCTGCACACCTGCCATCGCATCAAAGGTAGCCCTTTGCACCTGGGTCAAGTCACCGACTAGAGCAATGACGGTATGGTTTTCGCCGCAGATTGGCTGAGTTTGGGCACCCATTGAGGCGGCGCGCTTGATAACGTTATCTATCTCGGTCTTGGAAGCCTGAGGTTTCATTACGACTACCATACAACTCTCCTCGTTCATGATTCCATTTCGAATAACAGTATATTCAAGGTCAAGTAAGCGCTGCGACACTCCATTCTTGGCTTAGAGCTAACGGTTTCTACGTTCTAGATCTGCAACATTGCCTCTTGCGCATACTCTTCAGGAGTGGGTTGCACGGCCGCGGGGTAACTGCCCAACATTTTGACAAAGGCTGCCCTATTGAGCAGTCCCAAAACGGCAGCGCTACAGTCAGGCTCCTGCCAGTGACCCTCGAAGTCCAGATAAAACACGTACTGCCAAGGCCGGTTGCGGCGCGGGCGACTCTCCAGTTTGACGAGATTTATGTTGCGCTCGGCGAACTCGCCCAAGCAGGCGTATAGCGCACCCGGGCTATGTGGCGTGGCAAAGACGAGCGAGGTTTTGGCGTTCTCCGATGGCGGGGCATCACCCTGTCCTATGACAAAGAAACGTGTGAAGTTGAAGAGCAGGTCCTCGATGCCCTGTTGGACAATCTCCAGTTCATAGATTTCGGCTGCCAGTGCGCTTGCTATCACCCCCACTTGCGGCTCCGGATGCTCGGCCAGCTCCTTGGCGCTGCCGGCAGTATCGTACCAGGGTATGGCAGTGTAGCCGTTGCGATTGAGAAAACTCTCGCACTGTGCAAGGGCTTGTGGATGGCTACGCACCTGTTCAATTTTGTCGCCATTGCCCGGCAAGGTCAGCAGATTATGGCGCACGCGCAATAGGATTTCTCCTTGCACGCGAAAGTCATGATCCAACAACAGATCGTAGGCCTTGTTTATGCTGCCAGCGAGGGAGTTTTCCACAGGCACTGCGCCTATGGTAGAGCGGTCATCGTCCAACGAAGCGAAAATATCCTCAAATGTCCTGCAAGGCAAGGTATCGACCTCTGCGCCGAACAGTTGGCGGATTGCCTCTTCGGAGTATGCGCCATGCTCTCCCTGGAAAGCGACTACTGTCATCGGATTACTCCATAGTTACTTGCTGTCTATTCGAAGCGTTTACGCGGCTTCAGTTCTCCACGCCGGCGCCGTCAAGACCAGTTCTTCAACTGCTCATCGATCCATTGATTCAATTCGTCCAAGTCGATTTCGGACGCCAGGCTCTTGTCTGGGCGCAGGACCTGGGCTTCTTTCAGATAGACATGTTGAATGTCTTTCTGTGGCGTGTCGGTGTTCCAATGGATAAGCACCCGAATACAGTTTGGCACGCTGTCAGGAACGCCCATTTCATGTCCGCAAAGGAGCGGTACATCCATCCAACCCAATTGGCGGGCGGCCAGCGCGGGATATTGACTGACCACGTCGCTCGTGGTGGTAAAGATTGCACTGCATACGTCATCCGGCTCAATATCGTTGAGACGAATCATAAAGGCCAATAGTTCGCGGGTCGCCCGCAAGATTTCTTGTGACGTGTCCTCTTCAATCGTAGTCGCGCCCCTTACTCCTCGACAGATCACGGCTTTCTCCATTTTCTCTCGCTGTTGCTAAATCCCGGTTGAAGACGTAGTCCAAGGTTGTGTATTGACGTTTCACTGTCGCGAAATCCCGGCGACGGAATCCGGACCCAGTTGCCTTAACTGCTTCGAAGCCAACAAAAAAAGCGTGGAGTTCGTCTCCACGCTTTGAGTGTCTTTACGTTGACTGCCCTTACACAGCCCAACGCTCCTCAACCAGCGGAGACGGTTGGTTCACGCCAAAATAATAGCCAAACCAAAAGTTGCCAAAAGAAAACCCGCGCCACTCATGACGCAGGTTGCTGGACAACAGGATCTCGGCGGCCGACGGACCGTCCAACAGGTTGATCGGAAGGAGGGAATCGTCCTCGTTACGAATCAGGTCAGCGATTGTTACAGGGGCTTCGCTTCGTTCGGTAGTCACTCTGTCGAGTAGTCCTCTTGGTGGAACGGTTAAGGGCCAAATCAAGAGATTGACGGAAAGGTTACCATAAGGAAATCCACTTGTCAATTCTCTTTCAGAGAATTGAGCAGTTCATATTTGGGGTGGGAATGGCCAGATCGGGTGTTCATGACAGCGGTGGCTGAAATTGTTTGCCCCTCATCTATTGGGAGGCACTGGGCAGGCACAGGGGCTGCCCCTACAGTGCTGGCGCGTGGATTCGAACACCCGTCGATGTCTCAACCGCTCCAATTTTCCACGACGGTCGGGCATCCGAAGGGGGGCGTTGCGGGGGGAGTCCCCCCGCACAAGGGAGGGCCGAAGGCCCGACCGCCCAAAAGATGCGGCTTCCCATGATGGTATCTGCAATGCGAAGAGCGCGGTAGGAAGGGCTGAGAGGCACGGCCCGGGTCTTGCATATCCGTTTCGGTTACCCGACAATAGCTGGGCAGGTGACGATGGTAGAGAAAGACTGACAACCAACTGTTAAACTGATCGCCGGGAGTTTCTGGGGTAGTCACGCGTTATCACGGACTCCTGATCAGCAGAAGCTCCAGGAGGATTTGGATGCAGACATCGTTTTCGTTACACGACAAAGTCGCAGTGGTCACGGGCGCAAACGGCGGCATTGGCCGTTCGATTGCGTTGGGATACAAGGAGAAGGGGGCGACGGTTATTGCCACCGGGCGCAGTCCGCAGAAAAACGCTGCAGTTGCGAATGAGCTGGGAGAAGGCCACGAAGTAATTTCGCTGGATGTAAGAGATGAAGAGGCGGTCAATCAGGCGGTGGCCGGGATAGTCGAAAAGCATGGCAGGCTCGACATACTTGTCAATAATGCCGGAATCGCCCGCCGCATAAATTTGCTGGACATGGATACTGAGGACTGGCATGACGTAATTGATACGCATCTGAACGGCAGCTTCTACTGCGCCAAAGCTGCGGCCAAAGCGATGGTGGACGCCGGAAACGGCGGCAAGATCATCAATATCGGGTCGATGTACTCAATTTTCGGACCCCCCAATGTCACCAACTACGCCGCGGCAAAAACCGGGATGCTGGGACTGACGCGCGGGCTGGCAGTCGAATTGGCGGTTCACAATATCCAGGTAAACGCGCTGCTGCCCGGCTGGCACAAGACGGACCTTAACAGAGAATTGCTTGACGGGCCGTTGGGTGAGGAGATCCGTCACAAGACACCGGCGCGGCGTTTGGGGACTGCCGATGACCTGGCTGGGGCGGCCATTTTCCTGGCATCCGATGCGGCCGAGTTCGTCACGGGCACCACGCTGGTTGTGGACGGGGGTTACTCGATCATGGACCGCCAGTGGGCGGATTGAATCCGGCCATTTGGATCGGGTATAATGCGGTCGACGTATCGCACTGATGATTGGGCAAGGAGGACTGCAATGGCTGTAACGACAGTCGAACGCGCCACAACGGCTCCTGCGACAGAGGATGAGACGCCTGTTCCGCCTTTGAACAACGGTGACCGGCTGACCCGCGCCGAGTTCGAACGCATCTACGAGGCCCATCCTGAAATTAAGAAGGCGGAGCTCATTGAAGGAGTCGTTTACATGCCATCCCCGGCACGTTTCCGCGAACATGGAAAACCACATTTCCACTCAATTAGTTGGCTTGGTGTCTATTGCGCTGGCACGCCCGGTGTTGAAGGTGGTGACAACGCTACGCTGCGCCTTGACTTTGAAAACGAACCCCAGCCGGACGCTCTCCTGTTTCTGCCGCCGGATTACGGTGGAACAGCCTGGGTGGGGGAGTATGGTTATCTGGAAGGGACGCCGGAACTAATAGTCGAAGTTTCCGCAAGCAGCGCCAGCTACGATCTGAACCAGAAGAAGCGGGTCTATGCCCGAAACGGCGTGCCGGAGTACATCGTATATCTGGCCTATGAGCGACGAGTAATTTGGCATGTTATTCGTGACGGCGTATATGAGGAGCAGGCTGCCGACGAAGACGGCGTCCTCAAGAGCCAACTTTTTCCAGGTTTGTGGTTGCTGCCAGAGGCGCTATTGGCTGGGGATCTTTCCCGCCTCTTAGAGACGTTGCAGTTGGGGCTTGATTCGCAGGAACACAAGACATTTTGCGCTGAGTTGACTCGGCGCAGCGAGGAGGCCAAATGAATCTTGCAATTAAGGAAAGTCTGGCAGTCGTTGACCATTTGCTGACGACCACGCGTTCGGTGCGTAAACGGCTGGACCTGAATCGTCCTGTAGAGCGTGAAGTCATCGAGCAGTGTTTGGAGATCGCGGCCCAGGCCCCCAGTGGCAGCAACAGGCAGGGCTGGCACTTCGTCGTGGTAACCAATAGCGAGAAGAAACAGTTCATCGCAGAACGGTACCGGAAGGCATGGTACGGCTACAACGCCACGCGTAATGTGGGAGAGGGGCCAAACCTGACCGCTGAGGAAAGGCAGTTGCTGCGCGTGATCAGCTCCGCCCAGTATCTGGCCGATAACATGCAGGATGTGCCGGTCCTGATTATTCCATGCATCGAAGGCCGCCCGGAAGATGCCGCGCCGGCGTCACAGGCTGGGGTGTACGGCTCGATTCTACCGGCGGCGTGGTCGTTGATGTTGGCGCTGCGCGCCAGGGGATTGGGCGCTGCCTGGACCACGCTTCACCTGCAGAGTGAGCAGGAGATTGCCGAGATGCTGGGCATCCCCGACGGTATCTCACAGGCGGCGCTGCTGCCGGTCGCCTACTTCAAGGGCGACGACTTCCGGCCAGCCAAGCGAAAGCCGATGCGCGACAGGACCTATTGGGATGGTTGGCAGACAGCATGAAGCTAGTCGCCGATATTCATCTGCACTCCCACTATTCGAGAGCCACCAGCAAGAACCTTACCCTTGAGCACCTGTGGAAGTGGGCACAGCTCAAGGGCGTTCAGGTCGTAGCCACGGGCGATATCGCTCACCCGGGTTGGCTGGCAGAGCTGCAGATGAAACTGGATCCGGCGGAGGAAGGGTTATTTCAGCTCAAGCCGGAGTATGAAGCCACCGTCGCCGACGAGGTGCCCCCTGCTTGCAGGGGAACAGTTCGCTTTCTGATCGGCGGCGAGATCAGCAACATCTACAAGAAGTATGACCGCACGCGCAAAGTACACAACATCGTCTTTGCGCCGACCTTTGAGGCGACCACAATACTGCAGGCCGAGCTGGAAAAGATCGGCAACATTCGAGCGGACGGGCGTCCAATCCTTGGTCTGGACAGTCGCGATCTGTTGGAAATCGTGCTGGAGGTGGACGACCGCTGCCATTTGATTCCTGCCCACATCTGGACCCCATGGTTTTCGATACTCGGTTCAAAGTCCGGTTTTGATTCGCTTGAGGAATGCTTCACCGATCTGACTCCCCACATATTCGCCGTGGAGACGGGTCTATCATCGGATCCGCCGATGAACTGGCGCGTTTCCTGGCTGGATGACTACACCCTCATCTCCAATTCCGACGCTCACTCGCCGCCAAAACTGGCTAGAGAAGCCACTCTATTTGATACGGAACTCAGCTATGACGCTCTGTTCAGTGCGCTGAAGAGCGGGGACCCAGCCGAGTTCCGGGGCACAATCGAATTCTTCCCGGAGGAGGGCAAGTATCATCTGGACGGCCACCGCAAATGCGGGGTCTGCTGGGAGCCGGTCACAACGATCGCAAACGAAGGGCTTTGTACTGGCTGCGGCAAGCCGGTGACCGTGGGTGTCTATCACAGGGTCGAGGAGCTGGCCGACCGCGCCCTCGGGACACGTTCACCGTCTGCGGCGCCTTTCACAAGCCTCATTCCACTGCCCGAAGCGCTGAGTGAAGTTCTCAGCGTGGGTCCAAACTCCAAACGCGTACAGACCGAGTATTTGCGGCTTTTGGGGAGATTGGGACCGGAACTGGCGATCCTGCAGGCTGTTCCACTTGAGGATATCTCGGCGGCAGGCGGCCCCGTTTTGGCCGAAGGAATTCGCCGAATGCGAGAAGGCAAGGTGGTTGCGCAGAGCGGGTATGACGGCGAATACGGCGTTATCCGCATGTTCGATGGGGAGGCGGACCAGCTCTCTTCGTTCCAGCTTGGGATGTTCGCTGGCGAGCCGACGGCTGAACAAGAAAAAAGTGGTGCGACAGAGTTAGGGCGGGAGGCCCCCGGCGACAACGGGCAGACTCTGCCGTCGAGAAAGGCCGAGTCCTCCGATGTGAACGCCCTGAATGACAAGGAGGCCCAATACAGTCTGCCGCTCCATGTAGAGCCAGAGGAGCTTCCGCTTTTTCGTCCTTCGGCGCGCCACGATGCTGGCGGCCAAGAGGAGACCGACTGGTTCAATCAGCTGAATGCGGAGCAGAAGGAGGCCGCGGCCCATACCGGTACGCCGCTGGCGATCGTGGCCGGACCGGGCACCGGCAAGACACGCACGTTGACCGTGCGCATTGCGCATCTGATAGAGAAGAAGAGAGTGGACCCGTCTTCGATCTTAGCGGTTACGTTTACGAACAGGGCTGCGGAAGAGATGCGGGAACGGCTGCACGATCTGTTGGGCGCAGACAGGTCGGCCAATATTACAGTTGGGACGTTTCATCAGCTGGGCGCCAGCTTACTCCGGGAGTTTGGGGAGGTGATCGGGATTCCCCAAAACTTTACCATTCTCGCAGATGCGGAACGGCAGACAATACTGCGTCGGGCCTGCCCGGAACTGGGAGCAAGGGAGTCGCGGGTGGCGTTGGAGGACATTTCGGCTCGAAAGAACGGGGCAATGACAGGGACCGCAGACGGCAAGAGCCAGGAAACTGACGGAGAGATTTGGGCCAGCTATCAGGCCGCGCTCAACGAGGCCAACGCACTCGATTTTGATGACCTGATTCTGTGCGCCGTTCAACTGCTGGAGACGGATTCCGACGTTCAGGCTGCGATCCAGGATCGTTTCCGCTGGATCTCGGTGGACGAATATCAGGATGTGAATGCGGCGCAACACCGTCTGCTGAAAGTGCTGGCAGCGGGTGGCGCGAATCTATGCGTGATTGGAGATCCCGACCAGGCAATATACGGCTTCAGGGGCGCGGACCATCGCTACTTTCTCTCCTTTGAGGAGGACTTTCCTGGCGGGAAGCAACTGTATCTGGAGAGAAACTACCGCTCAGCCCAGACCATTCTGGACGCAGCGATGCAGGTGATTTCCCGCATTCCCGACCATCAGGCAACAACTCTGATCGCCGACTTTGCTGAGCAGGTAAAGTTAGATGTCTACCGCGCGCCCACCGATAGGGCTGAAGCAGAGTATGTCGTCCACCAGGTGGAGCAGATGGTAGGTGGGGTCAGCTACTTCTCTTTGGATTCGGGACGAGTTGACGAAGACGGTCTGCCCAAGGACTTCTCATTTGGGGATTTCGCCGTACTCTATCGCCTCAATGCGCAGACCAGGCTGATTGAGGAGGCATTTGACCGTTCGGGCATTCCCTACGCCACTCTTGGAGGATCCGCACTCTCTGAACAGAAGCCGGTGCAGGAGATTCTGGCACTCCTGTGGCTCACGCAGGCGCCGGAGTGCCACGTCCATTGGGGCCGGATCCTGGCGGAGGGGAAACGGGGGCTAACCAACGAAGCAGTAGCAGGACTGCTGGGGAACCAAGGCACCTATTCTCAGGGTCCCGGCACACCGAGGGCCTGGCGCGAGGCGATGGCAGCGGCTTCAAGAACGGGTTCCCAACGTCAGCCTCAGCGGGAAAGGCTGGCAGAGACGGTCGAGCTTGTAGAGAAACTGGCGAGCAGTTCGGCCGCGCCTTTGTCATCGCAGATTGAGGCCGCAGCCGCGGGATGGGCCAGGTTGCGCGGCGCGGAATACAACGACACCGAAGGGGAGCGAATCGAACGCTTGCAGCGAAGGGCAGCGCCTTATCGAAACCGCTTACAGGAGTTCCTGACAGCGATGGCACTGCAGAGCGAAGCGGACCAGTACGACCAGCGAGCGGACCGTGTGACGCTGATGAGCCTTCACGCGGCGAAGGGACTGGAGTTCCCCGTCGTGTTCATCGCAGGATGTGAAGAGGGACTTCTTCCTTATACGCCTGCCAACCGTGACGTTGACCTGGACGAGGAGAGGCGGCTATTCTACGTGGGCATGACACGTGCGCGGCGGCGGCTGATCCTGACGCATGCCGGCCGGCGCTTTTTGTTTGGGCAGGCTATGGAAAACAGGCTCTCAGGCTTTGTCACCGACATTGAAGCGGCCCTGCAGGAGGTGCGAGAGGCCCGGCCGCGTCGGTCCAGCAAGAGAGATGAAGATCGGCAGCTGCGACTGTTCTAGAGATTGTCAGAGAGCAGGCGCAACGCCTCGTTGAGAGAAAAGACGTATTCCCGATCTCTTCAAGCGTAGTTCACCAGGCAGATGCGTTGTCCAGATTCTCCAGATGTTCCACATTGAGATTCAACCCCATTGAAGCCAAGCTGCCCTGCAACTGCTCAACGGAATTGGCGCCTATGATGGGGGCGGTCACTCCTGGTTGGGCCATGAGCCAGGCGAGCGAGACAGAAGTCGGTGTGGCCCCAAGTTCAGCTGCTACGCTCTGAACGGCTTCCAAAGCTTTCCACCCGGCATCGTTGAAGTAACGCTGGCGTACGCTCTCTGCGCGGACACTGTCTGGAGCGCTATCGCGGCTGTATTTGCCCGTCAGGAAGCCGCCGGCCAGCGGGCTGTATGGAATGATGCCGATGCCGTAACTCCGGCAGGCCTCACCCAGTTCCTGCTCAAACTCGGCCCTGTGCACGAGGCTGTAATGGGGTTGGATGGAATCGTAGCGGGCCAGGCCATTCTTGTCGCTAGTCCAGAGCGCCTCCACGAGACGCCAGGCGGGATAGTTGCTGCAGCCGATGTAGCGCACTTTCCCCTGTTGCACGAGGCGCTCGAATGCCTCCAGCGTCTCATCGATGGGTACATCGGCGTCGAAGAAATGGGCCTGATAGAGATCGATTGTATCGGTTTGCAGGCGGCGAAGTGAGGCTTCGCAGGCTTCCAGAATGTGCTTGCGGCTGAGACCCACGTCGTTTGGTCCAGGCCCCATCTGTCCACGCACCTTGGTGGCGATGATCATCAGTTGGCGGTTATCGCGCGCCTTCAGCCAGCGTCCGATCACTTCCTCGCTGACGCCACCGTTATTTCCTTCCACCCAGCGGCTGTAGACGTCGGCGGTATCGATGAAATTGCCACCGGCCTCAGAGAATGCGTCCATCACCGCGAAACTAGTCTTTTCGTCGGCAGTCCAGCCGAACTGCATCGAACCCAAACAGAGCGGTGAGACTTTGAGCCCTGTCCGGCCCAGACGGCGATATTGGATGTCACTCATAGTTCGACTCCGATCAACGTCCTTTCGTCTCCCACGCGGCGGGTGACGCGGCGGGCGTCGAGCTCTTCCAAGAGAGCTTGGGCATACTTACGACTGGTGTCAAGCAGATCCCGCACGTCGGCCAGCGTGATTGCACCTTTGGATTGGGCCAGGGCAATCGTCTTCTGTGTGGCAACGGCGAAATCCTTCTGGCGAAAATAGACTGAGCCGGGAAGCCGGACGATAATCTCCCGCTCTACCAAGGAGTCCAACAGCTCCTCGTCGCCGTTCAACAGACTGAGAGTGTCGATTGCGTTGGGCGGGCTGAACGGCGCGTCGGCATAGGACTGAAGCGTTCGGTCAACTGCCCGTTGTTGCGCGGCCGAATAACGGACGGTGTGTGAAAACAAGCGGACTGTATTTTCTTCGTCAGCTACCATTCCGTCACTGTTTGCCTGCAAGGTCAGGTCGTTGAAGGCGCGTTGGGGCAGTTCCTTGCGCACGCCACCTCCTCCGACCACCCGCAGCCGGCTGCGCACTTCGCTGCGTGGCATTCCCTGCCTCAAAGGGAACTGGAGATGGAACTCGGCCAGGAGTAGCTGCATGTCGGCGACAGTTTGCTGGTAGGCCGATTCACTGATCAGGAGTCGCCGGTCGTCCAGTCCTCGCATCGGCCCGTTGTCGAGAAGTTGCTGAATGGCCGTAGCTGCAATCTCTTTATCGAGTCCGGTAGCGGCGATCAGCTCTTGCTTCGAAAGCAGCGGTTCCCGCTCCAGACTCTGCAGCACGACCTCATCGGGGCTTCCTTGAGCCAGCGTTTCCAGCTTGGCGATGGCTGTCGAATCGTTGCGTCGATAGCGCCGGCGTGGGTGAGGGTCCAGGATTTCGCCGCCACCGAGGGTGAGACTGGGAGATGGTTGGCGTAGGATGAATCGATCGCCGGCAGCCACAAGAATCGGTCGGTCAAGCCGTAACTGTAACCAACCCCCGCCGCCGGGAAGCAGCTCGTCAGCAGCAAGGAGACGGATGTGCGCGGGCGTTTCTGACGCTCCGCTGAAAAGGTCAACCGCTGTGTTGTGTCGCAATGGTTTGGGCGCGTCGGGAAGGAGACGGAAGGAGACGTCAAGCAGTCGGGTCGCGCGCAGCGTATCCGGGGTCACAGCAACTTGGCCGCGCCGGATTTCATCGGTGGCGATGCCGCTCAGGTTGACGGCGACGCGGCTGCCCGGGAGTGCGCGTTCAATTTCCTGCTTGTGCGTTTGCAGGGCGCGCACGCGTCCTGAAGGCCCATCGGGAAGGATATCCACCGGCTCGCCGACGGCAAGGTGTCCGTCGCTCAGGGTGCCGGTTACGATTGTGCCGAAACCGGGCAAGCTGAAAATGCGGTCGATGGGCAGTCGCGGACGGCCCCGATCGCGGCGGGGAGGCAGCGCCGTCAGAGCAGTTGCCAGGGCCGAACGCAGTTCGTCGAGTCCTTCGCCGTTCAGCGCACTCACGGGGACGATGGGCGCCCCTTCCAGTCGAGAACCGACCAGTATCTCCTGAATATCAAGTTCAATCAGCTCCAGCCACTCGGGGTCGTCGATCAGGTCTGTCTTGGTAAGGGCAACCAGGCCTTGCGGAAGTGCGAGGAGGTCCAAAATGGCGAGGTGTTCACGGGTCTGGGGCATGACCCCTTCGTCTGCGGCGATGACGAGAACTGCGGCGTCAATGCTGCCGACACCGGCAAGCATGTTCTTTATGAAATCGATATGGCCGGGGACATCTACAATGCTGACAGGCTCTAGGGTACCGTCCGGCATTGCCAGATCCATCCAGGCAAAGCCGAGCACGATGGTTAGCCCGCGGCGCTGTTCTTCCTCGAGACGGTCTGGGTTACTTCCCGTAAGCGCCTGGACCAGTGTCGACTTGCCGTGGTCGACATGTCCTGCAGTGGCGATTACCCGCATCAAGTGCGATTCGGTGTCGGCTCACCAGAGGCGATTCCGGCCGTGCGCGGCGTGTTGTTGTTCTGGCGGGCGTACAGTTCGGCGGTGCGGCGCTGTTTCTGCCATTCCTCTTCCAGGTCTTTCATCGTTTCGTCCCTTTCTTCAAGGGCCGTCTGCAGACCGTCGAGCCAGAGTTGGGCGGCACTGATGTATCTGCCGCCGTATTGCTCCTGCAGCTTCCAGAGGAGGCGCAGCAACTCTTCGTGTACGCGCAGGTCGTGCAGAATCGGGGGGAGATGATCCAGCAGCTCCTTGTTGTTTTTTTCCTGCTCTCTCCACAAGTGCTCCTGTCGGAGACCGTCGCGGCGGCTTCTTTTTTCGTACTCCTCCTGAAAGTCCTCCATCTCGCGCCGCATGCGCTCCTCGGCCAAACGTTGCAGCTCTTGCACCTGGGTTTGGTCGCGACGAATGTTTTCCTGAAAATCCGGGATTGTATTTGCGGCCCGGCGTGCGGTTTCTACGGTCTGGGAGAAGGACTGCAGTCGCTCTTCATTCTTGTTAACGACCGACTGCTGATCGTCTATGATTTCCTGCCATCGGGTCAGAACCTGCAGGCGTTCGACGACCTCGACACGCAGCCGCTCCATGAACTGCTGCTGCTCTTCACGGATCTCGGCAAATACCGGCCGCCAGCGCTCAATCTCAGAGCTCATGCGGCGGTCGGCGTCCTCCAGAATGGAAAAACGTCCGGTGAAAGCCTCTGTTCGTTTGAACAGTTCGACGGTTTCCTGTTGTAACTGGGCGATACGTTTTGCGTCACCTGTGCGCTGGTCGGTTAGAAACGGGATCTGGCGCGTACGTTCTTCAATTTCCTTGACGAGGAGATTCACCTGGTTTCGGCTCTCCATAATCATATCGACCAAGCGCTCTTCCTCGCCCTTGCGCAGGTCGACCGCTTCTTCGATGCGGCCGATGCGAGGTAGTTCACGTCGGACCTCACTGATCTCCCTGGTCAGGGCTTCCCTGTCTGCCAGCCTGGCGCGCTCATGTTCGCGAGCAGTCTGGGCCTGCCCTTCGTCACTACGGTCGATCATAAGGCCGAGTTCCTGCTTGAAGCTTTCAATCTGCTGTTCCAATTGGGTGAATCGGCCCAATTGCGCGGTCGTAGATGCCAAGCGCCCCTCGAACTCCTGGATACGACGCGCCTGTTCAACGATGTCCCCGCCTTGGCTCTCCAGTTGTTGTTGCAGCCGGGAGATCTCGGCCCGGTCGCGCCGATGTTCTTCGTCGAGCCATGTTACGATTTGGGCTAGTTGGGCGTTGTCCATTTTTCTTTCTTTCAGCGCACTTAGTGGGACGGGCGCGCTCACTTCACCTCGCGTGACAGGCGAATCGATTACATACGTGTCTGTTGCCCCTCCAACTCTCACACAGGATACCGACAGAAAGCCATAACCTGCCGGTCAGGGGAGCATTTTGGAACCTGAATTGTACCATTTGACGGAGATTGACGACAAACAGTCTGGAGAAGGGAAAAGGTCCATTAGCGGGGGTGATTTCTTCTCGACTCGGGTCGATTTCAGATGCTGAGCGCAAGTCAGGGGCACCCCTAACGGCTCAAGAGGCCCGCCTTGGACATTTTGACAAGGGGAGGTCCCCGAGTCCGGTCCGCATTCGGCACTGGGGCCCTAACCCAGACCAAGTCTCCTCCCCAAAAACACCCTCGCAAGCCATAGTGGATTTGACTTAACAGGGAGCATCTTAATTGAGACCATTTCTCATCACATCAGAGTAGCAGGCCGCGGCAGGTTGGATAAGACTCGATAGCGTTTCGTCCGGTTGAAGTGCGCCCCGATCAGACGCCAGGCACAGTCGCGCTAAGTTTTGGCACATCAGAAACCGGCCACCACTGTAGCATACATGGGATCGGCCCCTCCATGAAGCTTTCCCGATTCGTCGATGCTGACAGCCGTTGGACGGCCAAAACCACCGCTTGTGGTTGCGTCCATGTGAACAACACGGTGCCCCATATCGGTTAGAGCTCTTCGTATGTCTCTTGAGATTCGCGAATCGAGGAAGGCCTCTTGATACAGAGCTTCTGCCCATACGCGCGGCGTCTCGATAGCTTCCTGAACGTCCATGCCGAAGTCGATACAATGCGCCAAGACGTGAAACACAGAGCTCATGCTGCGCCGAGCGCCAGAGGCGCTCATAGCCAGCCAGGGCTTGCCATCACGAAAGACTAAAGGTAGGTGGGTGCCGCGCGCAGGCCGTCGTGTAGGTCCAAGAGAAAGGGGCCGGCCAGGGATAGGGTCAAAACTGCACATGTGGTCGTTCAGAACAATGCCCGTGCCAGGTACCACGACCTTTGAACCAAAAGCATTTCCCAGGCTGGTAAGAATGTTAAACACGTTTCCCTGGCAGTCAGCAGCAGCCAAGGTCGTGGTGTTCGCTCCCCCTACCGGCATCGGGTCGCTACCAGCCTTGTTCGACCCTGTGACGGGCCCACCGAAAGTGCCCTCCGCGCTATGATATGGTCGAGGATCCAAGGGTTGTATATCGTGCACTGCTTGGTTCTGACTGATGCGACTTGCAACCTCGCCGGCATGCTCCTTGGTCAACAGGCCAGGTTCAAGTGCGTAGGCAAAGTGGTTAACCCAGGTCCAGCGCATAGCTTCGAGCATCAAGTGACGATATGTTGGGCTGTCCGGCTCCAAGCCCGCCAAGTCGAAGTTTTCCAGCAGGTTCAGCATCTGCACTATCACCCGCGAGCTTCCTGGCGTATAACGATGGCCGCGATAGGTTAAGAAGTCGTCATCCTGCAGGACACGGATCTCGGAACGATAAGTGGCCAGATCTTCGTAGGTGAGGCTCCCCCCATGTTTGGAAACCTCGGCCGTGATTGCATGGGCGATAGGGCCGTTGTAAAAGGCATCCGCGCCGTTCTCCGCTATCGCTCGGTAGGTGCCGGCCAGTTCAGGATATACGAGCTTGTCACCCGGCTCCCAGAAAGTTCCAGGCGTCGGGGGCAATCCATCCACGAGGAGGAGCCGACCCAGTAGCGGGAACCGGCGAAAGTGCTTCATTTCTCTGGCGATAATCATCGTCATGCGCTCGTCCACTTTCACGCCATTTTCCGCAAGTTCGATGGCCGGCGCCAGCACCTGCTTTAGGCTTAGCTTCCCATAACGTTCGAGGGCAGCGCACAGGCCGGCAACGGTGCCGGGGACGGCCACCGAGGTGTGGCCGATGATATTGGCGTCGTCGCGCACATTGGCCCAACCGTAGAAACTCCCGCTGCCTGGCAAGACCTCAAACATATCCGGCGTTGCAGAAGCCGGAGCGAAAGGACCGTCGTTGAAGATCGTGGTTTCGCCGCGGGCAGCATAGTGAATGAGGATTGTGCCATTGCCGCCGACCCCGCACATGCCGGGTTCCGCGAGCTGGGCGACGAAGGCGGCGGCCACACCGGCATCTACGGCATTTCCTCCCTGCTGCATGATCTCCACGCCTGTCTCGGCCACAAGGCTTCCACCGGCAACGACACCTAGCTCCGCGACAAGCGGCTTGATCATGGCCTCCACGCCGTGCCGAATCATTGATGTCTCCTGTTTTGTAGTTTACCTCTTAAGGCTAAGAGCGGTAGCAAAAGGGAAGAGGAGTGATCTACGTTCCACTGCAGCGGGTCAAGAACGCAGACGTGGGTCCAGAAAGTCTCGCAACCAGTCGCCCACCAGATTGAGAGACAAGACCACCAGCGTGATGCACATACCCGGCAGGATGCCAATCCAAGGGGCATCTCTCAGAACGTTGCGGCTGTCCGAAAGCATCATTCCCCAACTGGGTATGGCCGGTGGGATGCCCAAGCCCAGGAAGCTGAGCGCGGCCTCGACCACGATGACGGAGGCTACGGCAAATGTGGCAATTACTATCATGGGGGCGAACACGTTTGGCAAAATGTGACGGGCAATGATGCGCCCATTGCCACAACCGATTGCGCGTGCAGCTTCCACGAGTTCCTTTTCGCGAATCGAAAGAGTTTCGGCGCGAATAACGCGAGCAAATCCTACCCAACCAAAAATGCTGAGCACGAGAATCATAGTTCCCAGGCCCGATCCCACCATCATAATGGTCACCATAGCCAGAATGAGAAATGGGAAGGCCAAGAAGATGTCAGCCACACGCATGATGGCCTCATCCAGCAGGCCACCGTAGTAGCCGGATAGCAACCCCAATATCAGACCGATGATGCCGGCAAGCGTTGCCGTAGCAAACCCTACCGTCAATGAGATTCGTCCTCCGTACATCAGACGAGTGAGCACATCGCGCCCCAACTGATCGGTTCCAAGAGGGTTGGTCCAGGTTCCATCTTCCAGCAGGGCCGGCGGCAGGAGTCGCACCATGATATCCACGCCGTTTGGATCTTTGGTCGAGAGAAGGGGGGCCATAACGGAAGCCAGGACCGCAATCGCAAGCACCACCGCCCCGACCAGCGCCGGCTTGGTGCGGCTCAGGCTGTGCCAGATGCTTAGGAATCGATGCGTCTCACGCAGAGGCTGTGAGGTCACATCTTTGGGTGTTGAGGCCGCGGCAGAGGTCATTGTCCCTCCAAGCGGATTCTTGGGTCTAATGCCAGATAGAGTAGGTCAACGAACAGGTTAGCAAGCACATAGGTCATGGCGATGAGAGCGACACCTGCCTGGACTACAGGATAGTCCCAGTCTCGAATCGCCAGCACGGTCAGGCGGCCCATGCCCGGCCAACCAAATACGCTTTCCGTTATGACAGCGCCTCCCAAGAGCGACCCCAAGTCCAGTGCGTTCAGCGTCATTATCGGCATCAGGGCATTGCGCAGGACGTGTCGTATGAGAACGGTCCAATCCTTCAACCCTTTGGCGCGCGCTGTTGTCACATATTCTCTGCCCAGCACTTCCAGCACCGATGATCGCACCAGGCGTGCATTTCGTGCCAGAGGATAGGCGGCGAGGGCAACGGCAGGGAGGACCAGATGCTTCAGGCTGCCAGCACCCGAGACAGGCAACCATCTGAGCCACACACCGAATATCAGGATTAGGAGAATCCCCAACCAGAAGACGGGGATCGCCTGCCCAACCAGCGCGAATAGCATTGTAAGTCCATCCAGGGAGGTGCCGCGATTCACGGCGGCCAGAACACCGATGGGCAGCGCCAGAAAGAATGACAACAGGAGCGCCAATCCTCCCAATAGGAACGTGTACGGGAGACGGTCCAGGATCAAAGCGGTGGCCGGCTGGCGGTGGCGAATCGAGCTGCCGAAGTCTCCCCGTACTGCATTGACCAGGTAGTTGACGTACTGTTCGTGCAGAGGGCGATCCAGTCCCAGACGGCGACGCAGCTCCTCTATCTCCTCCTTTGTTTCACGGATGTGGTACATGAACGCGGCAGGATCACCGGCCTTGAGTGTCACGACGAAAGTTACGGAGACGACACCCCAAACGACAAAAACCAGTAAGATCAGGCGCCTCATCAGATAACGCCTCATGCCGCCTCCAGATCCGCAGGATTGGATCGCGAACCGCTATTTCTTTCGTTCAGGAAAGGAATCATCACAGTTCTCTTGTCGTCCCTGGAGTATTGCCTGTTCCCATATCCACTGACGGCATCAGTCCATGAAAGACAAGAATCGCCCTTGCCTTGTCGAAAGGCTGTTTGGGGGTCTATGGGTTGGGCTGACATTCGGACTTGCAAGCAAGGTTGCCAAGAGCTCTGAAAATTCTACGATGACAAAAGTTCGCGTTATCAATTAAGTGCTTGCGATTGGAGCGCCCTATCACGCGAGCAGAATCAAGTCAATTCAACTCGATTCATCCTGCTTGATAGGGCGCTCACTAACGCGAAATCAGGATTCTGCGCTACTTCATCTAGGCCAATGTTATCTCCCAGGGATAGACAAACTGATCAAGACGTGGCGTCCAGTTCACCCTTGGGCCAACTGCATGTGCTTTGACGTCAGCGCCGAGGATTACACACGGCGGATCCTCCACCAGGATTTCCTGCATTCTCCAGGCGATCTCGTTTCTACGTTCAGTAGCAAGCGCCTCTTCTTCGCTCAGCAACTGGTAAAGCTCAGCGTACTCCTCGTGGACCCAGCCGGTCTGATTGGGCCAGTAATCGGGGTGCATCCGATACATGCTTGAGCCGACATCGGCATAGCTGCCGCCGAAGTCCCACAGAACGAGATCAAAGGGTGATTCGCGTGCCCTGGTCTGCTTGCCAATCAGGCTGCCCTCCATGGTCTCTACTTCAACGGCTAGTCCGACCTCTTTGTATTGGGCAGCGATTGCTTGGGCCACAAGAGGAAGTTCGGGAATCGCGTTGCTAGCGGTTACAAGCCTCAGCGGGTATCCGTCAGTTACACCGGCATCTGCTAGCAGTGCTTTCGCCTTTTCGGGGTCATAGGGGATTGCTTCAACGTTGGGATTCAACTGGGGATGAATTGAGACCATCCAAGCCGTCTGGCGATAGGAAGCACCCAGGAAGAGTTGCTGGTTGATAGGCTCCCAGTTGACTGCGTGGTTCAGTGCCAGTCTCACCTGCTGTTCCTTCAGTTCAGGAGTATGCGGTTGCGGCTGGATATACATGAACATGGTGGCGCCTGTAGCCCCTACAATTGCCCGAACTGGCTCGCCAGCAGCGTCAGGACCCGGCAGTGATCTTGCCTGATCGAGAGGGATAGTATGTGCGATATCCACGTCCCCGGCTTCCAGAGCGGCGAGACGCGTAGACGCTTCGGGGATGATCTTCAGTTCGTAGCGCTGCCATCGCGGTGTACCGTCTCCGCCCCAGATTCTTTCCGCGTTCCAATAATCAGGTTTTGCTTCAAGAATAGTGTGCAGATCGGACTTATACTCCTCCAGCGTGTACGGCCCGCTCCCCATCGGGTTCAATGCTGCCTCTTCATTGGGTAGGCCACTGTAGTAGCTTGGCGGTAGCCATGCCCATTCCGTGCCTGGGGTTCGGCAATAGTAGAACGGGTTAATCATCGCGCCGGTGATCATATTGAAAGTGTATTCATCCACGACCTCGCCCGGCTCTGCGAATTCAAACCGTTGCCAACCCTTCAACGAAACGCCAACGTCCGGGTCCAAAATCCGCTCCATCGTGTATTTGATCGCTTCAGCGTTAAGCGTGTCACCGTTCGGAAATGTAATGCCTTCGCGAATCTTCAGTTGCCAAGTGTGCGGGTCGAGTTGCGTCCAGGACTCGAAGACCCAGGGTTCACAGTCCAATTGGGGAGAGTGCATTATCCCCGTGTCGAAAATGAGATGAGACAGCTCTCCATCCCGCCAGTTCACCCAGAAGTGTGGGTCCAACGTGGTAAAGTTAGCATTGAACGCAATGCTCAATGTCAGCCCGGTATCCGGTGCGGCACCTGTCCCGGTCGTTTCATCCGGGGCGGCTGCGGGAGCCTGAGGCGTACAGGCCGCCAACAGCGCCTGCGCGGTGGTCAGTGACATACCCATGAGGATCGCATTGCGCAGGAAGGTACGCCGGGTAATCTTTCCCCGCATGACATCTTCCTGCAGTTCCGAAATCGCCCTGTTCATCTGTCTCCTCCTTTTGCTGGTGTTTAACAGAGCTAGCGCGATTCACGCAAGTCACGGCTCCGTGTTCTGTCGCGAGTCCTAAATTTCCTCCTTTTGCGGCTCGCGTGATCAAGAGGAACGGAGAAGAGTTCACCTTTGTCACGTTGCTGAGGACATCGGTATCAAGTAGTGGGCAGCAACTGAGATTTCGCGGAAGGCGAATTGACACTCTGACCACTGTCCTAGACGAATTCCGATTCGTACTACTCTGAAGGGTTAGACTTTATTATACTATTTATTTGAATTAGACAATACCACAGTTCCTGCTTCCTGTCAATAGCAATATCTTGTTAATTCATTGTTCTTCTGTGCGGGACTGCATTTGGAATTGACGGCCAGGGCTCCAAGAGGCAGGCAATGAGAATTGGTTTGGTTATGCAGTTGATTGTAGGACGAGAGTTATCGACCAGAATGGAATCGACAGTCTAACCAAATGGGGCAGGTCCTTGTTTTGCATGGCGTCACTCACCTCAACTGAACTGTTTCTGCCGCTTAATTCTCTTTGACAGTCGCAACAAAGCTGGACAGATGTGAATTCGATTGCTGACATAAGTGGCCTTACTTGGTCCCCAAATTAAAGGGCGGACCCGTTCACTGACGGATCCGCCCCTTGATGAAGAGGTTTTTTTGACTGGTTCCGTGAAATCACACACACTCAATGCGGGGCCCAGCCCGTCTGCCTGCCCCCTTTTTGAAACGCGCCATCGGTTATCTTGGCGCTTCAGTCACACTTCTCTAAAGGAAACTGCATCAACATTTAGCATGTGTAGGGCGCAATTGTTCCCGCCCATAGCTTAGCACAGAGAAGACTGCCCGCGGCCAGTATACGTCGAAGGTATCGCCCTTAGTCCACAGAGTAGGTATTGACGGCTTTCGGGTCAAGTTCCAGACCCAGACCGTGTTTTTCCGGATCCGGCGACCAGACGCCGTTCTTCGGCTCTTCAAAGGAGGTGTAGAAGATGCGATCGGCCGCTTCTACGCCGCCCAGATATTCGACGACTTTAAGGTTCGGCGTCGCACAGGCCAGATGTAGATGAACGAGCTGGTAGGCATGGGGAGCCACAGGCAGATTGAATGCGTGAGCGAGATGTGCAACCTTCATCCACTCACTGATGCCTCCGACCCGGCCCACGTCGGGCTGCACGATGTCGGCGCCGCCGCGGGCGATGAGGTCCTTGAAGCCAAACTTGGTATATTCGTGCTCTCCGGTCGCCACGGGAATGTCAATGGCTCTGGCAACGGAAGCCAGTCCTTCGATATCGTCGGCTAATACCGGCTCTTCAAACCAGCCCACATCATACTGCTCAAATGTCCGCGCCATCCGGATTGCCTGCTTGGCGTAATAGCCGTTATTGGCGTCAATGTAGATCTGCACATCAGGGCCAACGGCCTCTCGCACTGCCGCGAGGCGGGCCACGTCCTCCTGCTCACTCTGCCCGAAATCCTTTCCGACCTTCATTTTCACGGCTTTCATGCCGCGCTCTACGTAACCACACTGTTCCGCCACAAGCTCATCTTGATTGAAGTGGGTCCAGCCTCCGCTGCCGTAAACCGGTACCGACTCTGTGTAGGGGCCCAGCAGTTGATAGAGGGGCGTTTCGTAGTACTTTGCCTTCAGATCCCAGAGTGCGATATCCACGGCGGAGAGGGCACTGAAGGCCAGCCCTTTGCGACCGACGCCCCGAATCGCCCAGAACATATCGTCCCACAGTTTCTCGATGTGCAGGGCATTCTGACCGATCAGTATGGGTTTTAGCGTACGTTCGATCACCTCACGCGCCGCGGTGACTCCTCCTCCTAGCCCTAACCCTACCAGGCCCTGATCGGAATGAACGTGGACGAAACACTGGCTGCGCCCCTGTGTCATATGGCGTATCGTCGAGTCCTGAAATCCCGGCAGATGGGGAAGAGACAGCACGGTTGTCATGATGTCCTGGATTATCATCGAGAATCTCCTACAGGGATGTTTGGAATTCAGGTTGGTAGTTGGTATTATCCCACAGATTCAACAAAATAAGGCTGTGGCATGCATCAGGTTCGTAACTTGAGACTAAGTGCAAATTGGGGTTGAACAGTTCCTTGCGCTTTATTCTCCAACCCTGCAGCCAGGAGATGAATGCAGCCTCACGGCGGAAGCTCAGACCGCTGGCATACGGTCATTGGGTGACAAGCCCCGGTAGCAGGAGCTGATTATGGACAAAATCGAGTTGGGATCGATCGTACAGGTTGGCATCGTCGTGAAAGACGCCCGCGCCACGGCCAAAGCGTGGACCGAGCGATTTGCGGTGGAGCCGGCGCAGGTGGTGGACTGGCCGCCCGAGGGCAGTGATCTGGATGCGCAGTCAACATTTCGCGGGAGGCCGGGAAACTTTCGCATGAGGCTGGCCTTCATTGAAACGGGCGCCGTCCAGATCGAGTTTATCGAGCCTCTTGAAGGAGATAACATTTACTCCGAGTTCCTCGAGGAGAGGGGGGAAGGGCTGCATCATTTGCTCTTCCGTGTGCCCGATCCCGAGGGCGTTGCTCGGGAACTGGAAGTGGACATTCTCCAGAGCGGCGGGTCAACACTGGACCCTGGGGCAGTGTGGGCCTACCTGGATACGGATGAGTTCCTGGGCTCAATCATCGAATTGAAGACCAAGAGGTAATGGCGATTTTTTGAAGCCATTTGACCGCCGGTCAGGGAACTGATACAATGTTACGCGTTTGTCTGCCCGGGTACGGTTTTCCTACCTCACCTATGCTGCCAGTCACTTAGTTCAGACAATTTGTAATGTTGCAAGCAGCATAGGTGCAAGGCAGGTCTTACCAAATTTGGAATCGTCGGGAATATGGAAGTTGGCATTGACGCCCGGCTGAACTACCACCAGTCGGCGGGAATCGGTCGCTATACCAAGCATCTCATAGAAGAGCTTGCCCAGCTGGACCGGAAAACAACGTACACAGTTTTCCAGCACCGCAAACAGCGTGAACCTCTGTCCCGCGCGCCTAACTTTCAGCGGCGCACGCTGTTCACCCCTGTGCATGCCCGCGTTGAGCAGCCAATGCTGGCGGCAGAACTGTCATTCCATTCTCTGGACCTTCTTCACAGCACAGATTTTATCCCTCCTCTACACAGCAGCATCCCTTCGGTCATCACTGTCCACGATCTTGCCTTCCTTCGCTGGCCCCATTTTCTGACTGAATCCCATGCAGCCTATTACAGTCAGATCGACAGGGCTGTGCTCCATGCCCGCCACATCATTGTGCCTAGCGAAAATACGAAGAATGATGTAGTCCGGCTACTGGGCGCCTCACCGAAGAAGATAAGCGTGATTTACGAGGCCGCGGCGCCCCAATACTGCCCACTGCCGCAAGAGCGATGCCGTGCGGCCATGGGGGCCAAATACGGAATCCCAGAAAAGTACATTTTCTTTGTCAGCACGATCGAACCTCGAAAGAATATCGAAGGACTCCTAGAGGCCTTTTACCACCTTCGGAAATATTACAACATTGAGGACACTGGCCTGGTACTGGCCGGGAAGCCTGGCTGGTTGTATGAGGAGATCTATCGAAAGGTCGAACAACTGGAGCTCGGTCAGAGCACCTTTTTTATAGGCCGAGTGCCTGACGAGGATCTCCATCAGCTATTTGTCGGCGCCCAATGTCATGTTCACCCTGCCTTCTATGAAGGTTTCGGGCTGTCCCCGCTGGAGGCAATGGCCTGCGGTACACCGACTATAGTGAGTAACACGAGCAGTATGCCGGAGGTTGTCGGTGACGCGGGGCTAATCGTCGACCCCCTCAACCGTGAAGAGATAGCTGTCGCCATGCATCGACTCCTGACAGAGGAGGCGTTGCATCAGGAGCTTAGCCAGAAAGGGTTGCAGCGCGCTTCCGTCTTTAGCTGGAGCCGTGCAGCCTCGGAAACGCTTGACGTCTATAGGACGGTTTGCGACAGTACGGCGGTTCCGGCTGCACCTGCGCAGCACTCGTCTGTCTGACGTCCGGCGATGAAGATCCTCTTTCTTACTCCCCAGTCCCCTTATCCTCCGCGGCAGGGAGCAGCTCTTCGCAACTACCACCTGCTGCGCCACTGCGCTTCGAGACATGAAGTTCATCTGCTGACTTGCCTCTCGCCGCAGAACCAGGAATGGCCCGCGGAAGGTCTGATGGAGATCTGTTCCAGGGTGGAAGGTTTCCGCCAGCCTGCGCGCCCTTTGCACAACCGCCTTGTCGATTCACTCATTGCATCCAGACCGGATATGGCGTTGCGCCTGGAACAAGAAGGGTCTCACTCTATCCTGCAACGAATGCTGGACGAAGAAAGCTACGATCTGGTCCAAGTAGAGGGGTTGGAGATGGCGCCTTACGGCTTCCAGGTCCTGGGCGCATCCGTAGACAGGCCAGCGGTTGTTTTCGACGCTCACAACGTAGAGTTTCTGCTGCAGAAACGAGCCGCTCACATGGACGCCCGCAGTCTGAATCGCTGGCACGCTGCCGGATACAGCTTGCTGCAGTGGCGGAAACTGTATTACTATGAAAGGGCCTTCTGTCAGGCCGTCGATGGAATCGTTTCCGTGAGTGAACCTGACCGGCAGGCGTTGTCCGCGTTAGCGCCGGTGAGCCCAGTCGTCAGTGTGCCCAATGGCATTGAGATCTCTCAATACGTACCAGAACCGTTGCCGCCAACTAGCCCTCCCTTGCTGGTATTCACGGGGAAGATGGACTATCGCCCCAACGTGGACGCGATGCTCTGGTTCGGGCTGAAGGTGCTTCCCCGTATCCGCAGCCAGTTGGATGTGAAGTTGCAGATCGTGGGCATGGATCCCCATCCCAGGCTTAACAGATTGCCGACACGCGAGGACGTGGAGTTGACGGGGGCTGTCGACGATGTCGTTCCTTACATTCGCGGTGCTTCTGTCTACCTGACGCCGATGCGCGTCGGAGGGGGAACACGCTTCAAAATCCTGGAGGCACTAGCTTGTGCAAAGCCGGTGGTCAGCACTTCCATGGGCGTTGAAGGGATCCCGCTCCGGGATGGCAAACACCTCTTGATCGCTGATGACGCTCAATCCTTTGCAGACGCAGTTCTTTCATTGCTTCGCGACCAGGCCGCCGGCGGAGAGCGCAGCCGCGCGCTAGGGAGAGCCGGTCGTTCGTTTGTCGAGGAGCATTTTGAGTGGGACAAGATCCTCCCCAAATTGGATGCCTTCCACGCGCAGTTGGCGTAGTCGCAGACTAAGACGGCTTCATTCCGGATCGTATTAAGTCTACCTGCCACTGTCGCTGCTCTGAACGCCGGTCAGTTTTCTTCACAGAGATTCTCATCTCCGTTCAGAGAAGGCAGTCCCTTTCCCGGGAAGACCATCTATAGAGCAGTTCAGTGAGCTGAATTGTTTCTTCGGCTTGCGGAAAGACTCCACCGTTGGTGCTGGTTTTTGGCTCGGCCCACTGATTCCGTATGTCTGTGCGGTAGCACAAAAGTCTGTGGCATTACAACCGCAGTTGTTGTACAATTCCAGCGGCACTTCTGGGATTCCCTGAGGCCCAGAGGAGCGTGACAGCACGTATGATACGGCGCCCCGTTTCCTGAGAAGATTCCAACGCTCAGGTGCCCGTAAATGAGCAGGGGAAACGGGGTCGCCGGCGCCCGTCGCGGCCCACAGGCCGCAACATACATTCTTGACAACTGCGCGCGCGAACATTAGTGGAGATTCGCCGCCAAACGGAGAAACGAGATGACAGCGAACACCATCCAGAGCGCCCGGGTCGGCAATACCGAACTTCAAGTTACCCGGTTGGGCATGGGCACGGCCCCAATCGGGAATCTCTACAGTCCCATGGATGATGCGGAGGCCATTGAGACGGTGCAGCGCTCTTACGAGAGCGGTATCCGTTTCTACGACACTGCACCTCTGTACGGCGCGGGGGAGGCGGAGCGGCGGCTTGGCGAGGCGTTGCGGGGCATACCTCGCGACGACGTAATTATCCAGACTAAAGTCGGCCGCATCGTGCGCTCCGATGGTTCGATCTATTTCGACTATAGTCGAGACGGAGTGATGAAGAGTTTTGAGGATAGCCTCGGACGGTTGGGGATGGACCGAGTAGACATTCTGCTCGTGCATGACCCCGACTATGAGAACGCGGAAGTTCATTACAGGCAGGCGATGGACGAGTCGTTCCCTGCGCTGCTGGACCTGCGTGCGCAAGGGGTGATCGGCGCAGTGGGAGCAGGCATGAACCAGTGGGAAATGGAGTGGGAGTTCGCCAAGAACATCAACGTCAACTGCTTCCTTCTGGCTGGCCGCTACACGCTCCTGGAGCAGACCTCGCTGGATTTTCTGGATTGGTGTACGGAGAATGACGTAAGCATCTTTTTGGGCGGTGTGTACAACAGCGGCATTCTGGCCACAGGGCCGGTTTCAGGCGCAAAGTACAACTACGAAGATGCGCCGGAGGAGATTCTGACAAAGGCGGGGCGTCTCCAGGAGATAACAACCCGGCATGGCGTGCCTTTGCACGTTGCTGCCCTGCACTTCGCGGGCGCCCATCCGGCCATCGCCTCACTGGTTATCGGTTCGGCTACGGCGGCAGAGGCGGACGACAACCGGGCGATCTGGGATGTGGAAGCGCCTGCAGCGATGTGGAAGGAGCTACAGGACAGCAGACTGATCGCAGCTGCGTCGCCGCTGCCGGCCTGACCTAAAGGAGATTGGTGTAATGTACGCCTCTCTGCAGGGAATTCTCCAGTCAATCCTCGTGTTCCTGGGCAGGTCGATTGGCAGCCTTTTTGTCTCCGTTTCCATCACTGGCCTGGAGAATTTCCCGCGCAACGAGGCCTTGATTCTGGTTTCCAATCATTTCAGCTGGTTCGACGGCCCGCTGCTCATGATTTTCCTGCCGGTCCGCATTGCTTTTTTGCTTGCCATTGAGACAGAACGCGTTTGCTTTTTCCGTTTTCTCAGCCGGACGTTTAATTTGATTCCTATCTGGCGAGGGCAGGTGGATCGCAAGGCGATGCGTGAGGCGCTGGCCGCTCTGAGTGACGGCCGAACGGTCGGCGTCTTTCCTGAGGGGGGTATCGATCCCTCCATGGCTGGGGCTCGAGAGCGGGGAGAGCGAATCGAGCAGATCGCCGGTCACACGGCGCGTCACAGTGCAAAACTGATTCACGCCCAGTCAGGCATTGGCATGCTGGCTTCACAGGCGCATTCTCGCCTGCTGCCGGTTGCCGTTCTAGGGACAGAAAAGATCCTTGTCAACCTGCGAAGGTTGCGCAGGACGCATGTAAGAATACGTGTTGGCAGACCGTTTGGGCCTCTCTCGATCCCCGAAGACATTCCCCGACGCCAGAGACGGAAACACTTTGACGCGCTCGCCCACGAAGCCATGAAACAGGTCGCGGCATTGCTGCCTCCAGGGAACCGAGGTCCGTATCAGGATGTAGCCTGATAGTGCGGGGCGGACAGTAGGCAGTCAGGCAGACGAGCACAGGCAAGAAGGCACTACCTCAACCTCTTCACCCATTCAGAGTTCCCAGTTTGTCTTTCCGGGCCCCGGAGGTATCAGACACCGCCGGGTTCGGTACGGCGCACGAATTCGTAGGCGAAAGCTCCGAGGGTCGCTCCAATAGTGGGTCCGACCCAGTAGATCCAGTGAGCCGTCCATACGCCGGAGACCAGCACCGGCCCGAAGGATCGGGCGGGATTCATTGACGCGCCGCTAATCGGGCCTGCCCAGAGCACGTTCAACGCGACAGCTCCACCAATTGCCAAACCTGCTGGCAACCCTTTTGCGCGCCGATCGGTCGCGACCGCCACAATGACGAACATCAGGATCGCCGTGACCAAAACTTCCATGACCAGAGATTGCAGCAACGGGCCGGCCGGCATATTCGCGCCCAGCGAGAAGACGTTGCCGAAAAGGAGCCGAAGCAGGGCAGCCCCCAGTGCGGCTGCGGCAAGCTGGCCCACGATGTAGAACGGCACCTCGCGCCAGGGGAAGTGTCCTGAAAGAGCGAAAGCCAGGGTCACGGCCGGGTTCAGATGGGCCATTGACAAGTGACCTGTCGCGGCTACCATGACCATGACGACAAGCCCTGGCGAAATTGCCATGACAAAGTGTCCGTACGCGCCGGTCAGCCCTCCAATAATGATGGAACCGCAGGCAGCCAGAACAAGAAAGAAGACGCCAATGCATTCCGCGCCGGTGCGTCTAATCAGGAACGATTCCATAGTAGAGACTTTCCGATGGGGTCTTGCTGACAGTTAGCGAGTTACTCAACGATTCCCGGGAGGCTCCGGCTTGTCAGATGGAGTGCCGCCTTACTCGGGACCGGTGCTTGATGGCAGGTTAATTCTGCTGCTGCAATTGCTTCTTGTTCAAAGGACATTCGCTCTGAAAGAAAATCCTACCTGCACGGGTATAGTAGGGAGTTAAGAGCAGGTTAGTATTCGGTTAAGAGATTCAGGTACGACGCGGACTCCTCAGTGGCTGATGCCAAATTGTGACGATATCAAAAAGGTGATGTATCCTATGCCCTGTGGCCCAACCGAGCAGCAACTTGATTCCCACCGCGTTGCTGTCGTGCCTCGGGCCCTCCACTGGTACCAAATAGGAATAAAGGTCACAAGCTGTCCCACGTAAGGAGGGAACAATGACAGACGTCAAACGGAGCAGAAGGCGCCAACTGTCCCGGCGCACGTTCCTACAGGGAATCGGCATCGGTTCCACGACATTGCTGCTGGCGGCGTGTCCGGCGCCGGCGCCCGCCGACGGCGGAGCAGGCGGCGGCTCGGCCCCTGCCGCCGAGGATATCGAACTGGACTTCTTCGCCTGGGGTGACGCCTCCGATATCCCTGCCTGGGAAGAACTGGCGAATACCTATCATGAACAGAACCCGAACGTCACTGTCAAGCCGTCGATTAGCGGCACGGGCGTGGACTACTACACCAAGCTGCAGACATCTTTTGCGGGTGGTGTCGTGCCAGAAATTGCCTCTTTCCAGGGCTGGGAATGGCAACCGTTCAGCGATGCCGGACTGCTGGCCCCTATCGACGCATACATTGAACGGGACGGCTTCAACGGCCCGTATCCGGATGGTGTAGACAGTATCGAGTTCAGCACGCGTCGCGATGGGAGCCGCTATTTGATTCCGCTGCAGTCCGGCTGCATGGTGATGTTCTATGCCAAGAACGCTTTCGACGAAGCAGGGGTTGCCTATCCGACTGACGACTGGACATTCGACGATTTCGTCAGCATTGCCGAACAGTTGACCAGCACCGACGGCGACTCCAAGATGTACGGCTATCAGGCCAACGGCAGCTATGCCCGTGACATCCACTGGATCCGCTCCACCGGTGTACAGGAGTTCGATGAGTTGGTGGATCCACGCACGGCCATGTTCGACCAGCCGGAGATTATTGAGATTCTGCAGTTCGTTGCTCAGGATTTCATGTACGATCTTGGCATCTCGCCCACGCCGGCCGACCTGGAAGGCGGGACCAACACGATCGACACTGGAAACGCGGCCATGAAGTACGAGGGTCCTTGGTTCTTCCCGCGGCTGAACAGCCCCGAACTGCGCGAAGAGGGGAAGGAGATCGAGTTCGACGTGGTCTTGATGCCTCAGATGGCGGACGAGAGCCGGCCCCACCGCGGCTGGGCCGAGGGTGTTTGCGTACCCAAGTCCGATCTGGTGGACGCCGCCTGGGGTTTCGTCCACTACATGGGCGGTGAGGAAGGCCAGAAGATCTATTCGACCATCACCGGCCGTATTCCCAATACAGCGGACCTTGTCGAGAACTTCTGGGGTCCGACGATTGAGGAGCGGTTTGGCGTCACCAACGCGGCGGCATTCAGCAATGCCTTCCTGCGTTCGGAAGTGGACGTTATTGGCGGCGTCTCTCGCGGTCAGATCTGGAGCGAGGTAGCCAAGCCGGTTGGTTGGGATCCGATGCTGGCCAACAGCGCGACGGCCGCCGAAGTCATGTCGGCAGTCAATGAAGGTGTACAGGGCCTGCTGGATGCCCACTGGGCCAAGCAGGGCTAATAGTACCTCGATTCAAAGGGGCCGGGGGGCGGCGTTGCATAACGCCGCCCCCTTTTGGAAACCGCCATGGCCGCTACCACTGCAATAAGCGGCAAACGTCGCATCTCAAAGCGCCAACTCCGCGATTGGGTCGCCGGATATCTGTTTGCTTCGCCGTTTATCATCGGGTTCTCGGTCTTTATCGCTTTCCCGATGCTCTATGCGGTCTATTTGATCTTTGTTGAATGGGATCTTCTGAGCCCGCCAACGTTTGTCGGTTTTGCCAATCTGGCGCGGATGTTCAAAGACCCCAAGGTCAATCTCAGCCTCTACAACAGCGCCTTTTACACGATCTTCGCGGTCCCGATCCAGTTGACCATTTCATTCTCGCTGGCGTTGGCCCTGACGCAGAGGATTCGTTTCCGGGACTTTTACCGCGCGGGATTCTACATGCCAATTATCGTGCCCCTGGTGGCCAGCGCGGTAGTCTGGCAGCGGGTGTTGCACCCGGAATTCGGCATTCTCAACGAAGCGCTGGGCTGGTTCGGAATCGAACCGCGCATGTGGCTCTTTGAACCACGCCTCACCAAACCGGCATTCATCTTCATGTCCTTTTGGATGATCGGCCGCCAGATGGTGATATTCATCGCCGGGCTGGGTAGCATCCCGGACTCGCTGAAAGAGGCTGCAAGTCTGGACGGCGCCGGTGCGTGGGGCCGTCTGCGTTACGTAATTTTGCCGCTGATGACACCCTTGATCTTCTACAATATGGTGATTGCGATCATCAACTCATTCCAATCGTTTGTGCCGGCGATGATCATGACCGAAGGCGGCCCGCAGGACGCCACTCTGTTTGTGGTCCTGAACATCTATCGCAATGCCTTCCAATACTTCAACATGGGCTACGCGTCGGCCCTGGCCTGGGAGCTGTTTGTCATTGTGGTTGGCTTTACCCTGGTACAGTTCTATTTGTCTAACCGCTGGGTCTACTACGAGGAAGGGGACTGACGATGCGGTCGGACAGACAAGGGCAGGGGGCTCTGGCGACCGGTTGGCAGTCGTCTACAGCCGATTTACAACCCGGCGACTCTCTAAAGGGCAGGCGAGGAGAGACTTCTCGCTCCGTCTGGGAGATTATTCGGCTGGCGGCGCTTCAACTCTTTATGACCTTCCTGGTGGTTACCTTCCTGGTGCCCACCTTCTGGATGATCTCCTCCTCTCTGAAAGTTTCTACGGAGGTGTTCGCGCATCCAATCGTCTGGCTTCCCGCGGATCCCCATTGGAACAATTACGTCAAGGCATTTCAACTGTTACCGCTGACGAGATTCATCGTCAATACCCTGATCATCGTACTGTTTGCGGTCGTTGGGACAGTCGTTTCGTCGGCGCTGGTGGCGTACTCGTTTGCTCGTATCAGCTGGCCGGGACGCAACTTCTGGTTTGGCCTGCTGCTGGCGACAATGATGCTGCCGGATGTGGTGACACTGGTCCCCCGATTCCTGATATTCAAGAACCTCAAATGGATCGACACCTGGCTGCCGTTGATCATCCCCTACTGGGGGGGAATCGGGGCAATTTACGTCTTTCTGATGCGCCAGTTTTTTCGGGGCATCCCGTTGGAACTGGAGGATGCGGCCGAGATCGACGGCGCCAGCCGTATTCGGGTACTGATCCAAATTCTTTTGCCACTCTCCAAGCCGGTGATTGCAACCGTTGCCGTGTTTGCGCTCCTGCAGCACTACAACGATTTCATGAACCCCCTCATTTACATCAACTCGATGGACAAGTGGCCACTTGCCCTGGGCATCCGCGCTTACAACGACTCCTACGCCAAGAACTGGGAGGTCGTCTTTGCGGCCAGCACGGTGATGTTGACGCCTATGGTGGCGATCTTCATTGTGGCGCAGCGCTATTTTGTGCAAGGGATCGCAATGACCGGCTTTGGCGGACGGTAGCTTCTCCACTCTGTTTCCATTTCTTGTAAGTAGAAGAGCAGTAGAAAAGCAGCGGCAAGGGCCGCAAGCGGATGGATCTCTGCCAGTTTGGCGCGCAGCGGGGAAGTCAGGCGCGTGCCCCGCGCCAGGCAGCATTCAATTCGAAGACTGCGGTAAATCGTTCGCGCCGCGATGGACGGCAGGCTCGAAAGACAACCTCGTATTGGGCATCGGAGCCGCGGAAGGGTGACCGTGCCAGCGTGCCGTCAGAGAGAAGGTTGACTGCGGTCCTTCCCAAGGTGAAAACCGTCGTCCTCTCATCGATAAGGGCCCCCATTTCAAACTCCTCCGGGGCCATGAATCGCGATGACCCGAACATACGACCCATACCGTTTTCAAACGGGCCCTGTTGAAACGGGTCAAGGTCTATGACGTGCAGCTTGCTGCGGGAAAAGTCATAGATCAGACAGCCGTCATAGAAGTCGACGGCAATCCACCGCTTTCGGGCAAGCTCCTCGTGCAGATCGTAGACCACGTCCAACGCGTCAAGAATCTCTGCGGCAGGCAGTCTGCGAAACCGCTGAAAGGTCGACTGTGGATCATTGCGTGTTTCCCGGTCGGCGTGGAGGAGTTCTCCTTCGACCCAGTCATAGACGAGCATCGGCCCGTGAGGCGACTCGATCACGTTGTGTAGACGCGGCAGAGAGACGTGATTGCAACTGCGACGAAGTCGGGCGGCGTTTCGCAGCATGGCAACTCTCTCTTTGAAGTTAGCGAAAGGACATGGGTCGTCCGGAACCCCGGCAGTCTTTACGAAGAAGCGCTGGTCCACGACTTGAACGCCATACGAGATGTTGCCTGAGTCCTGTGAATGTTCGTCAAAGACGGCAAAGATGTCGCCTATCCCGCTCAGATAGTCTTGCGGCAGTTGATCTGTGGAATCGATTTCCTGCAGCTTGTGGTTCAACCGTAGATTCTCCTTATTTCGCGGGGAATCCGCGGGCAAGTCTCAGGCGTTGACCGTCATTTGACAAGCCAGCAGATCAGTTCAACCTTTGATACCGGTGAGGGTGATGCCTTCGATGAAGGCCCTTTGCGCGAGGACGAAGACGACGATCACGGGCAGAATCGCCATCGTATTGCCGGCCATGGCGAGATTCCAGAGCGGGCGGTCCCGATCGAGGAAGTAGGTCAGGCCCAAGGCAATGGTGAAGTGTTCCTGGCGGGTGAGAAAGATCAGCGGGGCCAGATAGTCGCTCCACACGCGATTGAATTCGAAGAGTGTTACGGTGGCCAGAACCGGCTTTGACAGAGGCAGGATGATGCGGGCGAAGATGCCAAATTCGGAACAGCCGTCAACCCTGGCGGCATCGGACAGCTCCATGGGGATGGTCAGAAAGAACTGTCTGAGCAGGAAAATGTAGAAGGCGGCGCCCAGGAAGTTGGGGACGATGAGCGGCAGGTAGGTGCCTGTCCAGCCAAGGTTTTTGAAGATGACGAAAAGGGGGACCATAGTTACGGCCCACGGAATCATCATCGTAGAGAGGCAGATGAAGAAGAGGACGTCTCGCCCCCAGGCGCGAAGAGGAAGGTGCGTCGAGTCAGCTATCCATCAGAAACTGTCATCATCCTCTCCTTCTTTGGGATCCTTGCCCGGCTAAGACAGCGATATATGGCACTGCCCAGGGGATGACAGATAGATTTCGGTCACTCGAACACGGATTTGGGAGGAGCTCACGCCAACCTCATTCGCGGCCGACGCCGCGTACAACGACGTTGGCGACGGCAAAGGAATAGGGTGGATCATCGGCCTGCGCGTCGCGATAGGTGGGGACCCATGTCCAGCGTTCCAGGCGCTCCGTGTTCGGGTAGCTGGCGTGCATGGTCAGGTCATGGAAGAAGACGGCGCCGCCGGCCTTAACCGGGGCGGTGACGGCTGTGCTTTCGTCGACTGTTTCGGGCCGGATGCGGTGGCCGAAACCTGAGCCGTCACTCATGTCGCCGTCGTGAATGATGCTGCCGCGGTGGGAGCCGGGCACAAGCTTGAGACAACCGTTCTCGGGGGTAGCATCGTCCAGCGCGACCCAGACAGAGATCTTGTGCGCCCCTTCCCAGTACGGCCAGTCCTGATGCCAGGGGCTGGCAACATGGTGGTCGTCGTCTTTGTAGACGACTTTGTCGCTCAGGAATTCGACATTGGGACCTATAATGGCCTCGAGGATATCGACCAGGCGCGTGTCGCGTACGGCTTTGCGAAAGAGGCTGCTGCGTCCGGCAAGACCGACATAGACGCCAGTTTCATCCACGAATTTCTTTTGGCTGTCCTCCCGTTCGGACTCCTTCCTCACCTCTTGCAGTATCTCCTGGATTTCCCCCTTAAAGGACTTGACCTCATCAAGGCGGAAGAGATCGGGAACGACTACAAATCCGTCGCGGGCGAAAGATTGGGCGATCTCTGCAGTGGTTGGATTCATTGAATTCCCCTTAGTGGCCTGTCTTTCAGATAAACATCGAAATCCTTGCCTCTGAATATAAGACAGTGAAGGAGACGCTGTCAACAGCACTTTTTGCGCCTAGCGAACGGATAAGTGTGGGGGATCGGGAAAGAGGCGGTTATCAATGGAGATATAGGGACGCGACGCGTCGGAAGGTGGCGGCTCGTTCCGCTACCTCAGAAAGGTCGTCATTGATGGTAACGCCGAATGCCGAGCCTAGGCCGGCGTCCGATACGCCGATGCTGATGTTGATGGAGCGGGCCAACAGGTCGTCAGTGTGGGGCAACATGCCTTTGCCGTAACGCATAGAACCGCCCTGGTTGGCGTAGTGGGGACAGCTGAACGAGCACGACAGGGGTGTGGGCATGCGCTGTTCCAGCAGGTGTTCCATGTTGTTATAGACGTGCCAGCCGGCTTCAGCCACTACCTTGCTATTCAACTCCGCGGCGATCTTCGCTGCGACGTCCGCGTCCGGCAAGATCACCGTCAGGATGGTGGCAACTTCCTCTTCCGGATCGAGGACCTCACGAAACTGGAGTCCGGGGAGGTCGGAAATCGCCGCCTTGAAATGCCGCTTGCTTGTCTGCAGGCGATCGATCAGATCGGGAAGTTTGCGCAGTTGGGCCAGCAGGACGGCCGCCTGCAACTCGGTGCAGCGAAAGTCGAGTCCGAGAAAAGGGCGTTTGCCAATTTCGACACCTTGGCGAAGAGGAGAGTGGCCTTGGTCGTGGAAGGCAAAGGCCCGCTTGTACAGCTCTTCGTCGTCGGTGATCACCATGCCGCCATCGCCCGAGGTGATGGTCTTGTATATGTTGAAGCTGAAGGCGCCCACATGACCGACAGAACCGATGGGACGTCCCCGATAGGCAGCACCGAATGCCTGGCAGCAGTCTTCGATGAGAAACAGATCGTGTTCGTCGGCTATCTCCTTTAGTTCATGCAGGCGGGCCGGGTTGCCCATCATGTGGACGACCATGATGGCTTTGGTACGAGGGCTAATCTTCGCCTTGACGTCCTCCGGATCCAGGTTAAAAGTGCGATCTATCTCAGCCAGGACGGGTACGGCGCCGGTGTAGACGATTGCCGAGATGCTGGCGACGAAGGTGAAGCCGGGGACGATTACTTCATCGCCAGGACCTATGCCCAGAGCGGCCATCGCCGCCAAGAGGGCCGATGTGCCGGAGTTGACCGCCACCGCATAGCGCACCTGCGAATGGGCAGCGACTTCCTTCTCCAACTGGTAGACCTTGCCCTGGAATCGCGGGTCGGTCCCGTCCGCGGTCGATATGCCGTAGCGATAGAGATAGCCGGCCCGCAACACCTGCAGGACTTCCTCTATCTCTTCTTCGCCAACCAGTTCCATGCCGGGTCCGGCCATGTTATTTCCTCCTCGATTTCGCGATACCGGCCACAGCGGGTCCGGTTCAGCTGATGCACTCGAATGCGCGTCGCGAGCTCACCGGTCAGGGTCTTGAATTGTCAGCCACCATAGCCAGCGGTATTTGTTATCACGGGGGACCAGGCGAAGTCATCGTCCAAGGGAAAAATCGGACGCGTTACGAATCTGTAGGGGAGACGGGTGAAGTCCATGTCAGAGTACCCCGGGGTCAGGGCCAGAATCTCCCGCGGCGCGGCGTCGCGCAGTTCGGGCATTAGATAGCCCAACTTTACAACCACGATCTTGTGTTCAAGCGGCTCGATACCGGCTTTGCGGAAGTCATTCAAGGAGGAAAAAAAGATGCGTCTGTCGGCAACCAGAATGCGCACGCCGCCCGCACGTACGGTTGCCATGGAAGCATCTTTGGCACCGGGTTCGGCATGGTAGAGATGCTCCACAGTGCCGGTGACATCCACAGGGGCGCCATGTTCCGTGTCGAGTTTACCGCCTAGACTGAGCGTAACGGTGGCGCCGACGCCCGCTTCAAAGCAGACGCGCGCGGCTTGGCTGTCGGGAATGCCGGCCGCGATCGCGTCTGGAACATTTCTCTCAAGCAGGCGTGACAGAAAGTAGGGCACGTCGCCGGGTGTGCCGGCGGTGGGATTGTCCCCGGAGTCGGCAATGAATACGCAGTCTTCCTCTGCCTCAAGGGCAAGGTCGATGGCTTCATCGGCGGACGACGCAACCTCCTGATCGAAGGAATAATTGTCGCGCTGATCCCACATGGCCTGAGCCAATCTCCTGGCCTGCCGCCGTGCATGGGGCAGGTGGGCCTCATTTTCGGCGATGACGGCGACGCTGCTGGAAGAATAGGCCGCGTCCGCCCAGCCGAAGCCTACCAGGATCTCGGCTGTTAGGATACCCGGCTGCCGTTCGATTTCTGAAACCAGTTCCAGCAGCGTTTTCATCGGATCGACGTCGGTCGTTGCCCGTTCGCCTGGCAGAATCATAGGCACGCGGACAAAGACAGGCTTTGGGCGATGCCCTTGGCGAATACAGTGCGCGAGGAGCGTCATTGCCCTTTCCAGCGTTTGAGGCGCGTCGCGGTGGGGGGCTGTACGGTACACAGTCCAGATGTCAGTCTTGTTGGCGAACTCCTCGGTCAGGTTGCCGTGCAGGTCGAACCTGGCTGAAATGAGGACGTCGTTCCCGACGACGGCTCTGATTGACCTAACCAGGTCGGTCTCCCCGCTCCATATATGCTCGACCAGGAGGGCGCCATGGAGGACCAGGCAGATGCCGTCCAGTTGGCCGGCCTGCTCGATGCCTTTGATAATCTCGTCTCGCAACTGCAGATAGACATCCTGGTCCACAGTACCAGATGGGGCGAGGCCGTTTGCGTGCAGAATTGGCACCGGTTCAACACCCAGGTCGTCCAACATTTCGGCAAGCGTCGCGTATTTCGGTCCGGCCATGGCCCCGCTTGCCGCCCCAGCCGCGTAGGGCGAGAATTGACCCTCGCTCTGCAGAATCTCCTGGCCGCGCCAGACCTGGAAATGTTCCATGGTGGTAGGAAGGGGAGACGTGTTGAGGGCTTCATGGCTGATACCGGCGATTGCGATACGCATTGTTGATTTCCCATGCTATGGAGGAGTCAGGAGCTGTTGAAGGCCTCTGGCTCCTGCGATCTCCGATGCAGAAGTGGTCAGAGCAGCATCGGCTATGGTCTCTGAACGGCGCTGTCGATGGTCAACTTGAAAATCCGGTCTGCACTCGGTTCCATAGAGCTGGAACACGATTCACGCGCCCTGAAGTGAGATTGCCGCACAACGGGCGCGCCGCGGTTGGTGAAGGCTACTTGACAGCTCCGCTGGTCATGCCCTGAACTACCCAACGTTGGAAAATGACAAATATGATCATCAGAGGGAGACTGGTAATGGTTGAGAGAGCCATTATCGAATTCCAGTCCCTGACAAATTGACCAAAAAATGCAGCCAAGCCGATAGTGAGCGGCTGGGCGTCGGGTGTGTCGGTCAACGTCACTGCCAGGAGGAATTCGTTCCAGGCGAAGATGAAGGCGAAGGTGCCGGTACTCACTATACCCGGGACTGTAAGTGGCACGAGGATTTTCCACATCGCCTGCTGGCGCGTGCAGCCATCGATCATAGCAGCTTCTTCGAGATCGATGGGGATGGCATCCATGTAACCCTTCAAGAGCCAGATACTAATGGGCAGAATAAAGGCAGTATTGACGATTATCAGTCCGAAGAGGGTGTCGTAGAATCCGACGAGATGCGCGAGCCGGAAGTAGGGGACAATGAGAGTCACTGTTGGCAGCATGAGTAGGGCCATGATGCCCAGCAGCATGATACGGCCCCCTCCCATGTTGAAGCGTGAGAAGCCGTAGGCAGCCAGAAGACCAAGGATGATAGTGATGAACAGGGTTGACAGGGCAAGAATGACACTGTTTCTGAAATACCCTCGGTACAACTCATTTTCGATCAGCGACGCCATGTATTCGAAGGTGAGTTGACTGGGGTCGAGCTGCGGAGGATAGGTTAGCACCTCTTTGATAGGACGAAGCGCTGCGTTAACCATCCAGACGACCGGCGTCAGAATGATTACAGCTGCCAGGATCGTTAAGCCGACGATGATGACCTGGTGAATCAGATAGCGGGATCGAATGCGCTGGCTAAAAGCTTGTTTCACCGGCCTCACTCCCTCGAGACAGCAGCCTCAAATAGATGATGATCAAGATAGCCAACATAACCAGCATCAAAGTACTGATCGCCGCGCCATAGCCAAGGTTTCCGTCGAGCAGGGCGGTCTTGTAGATGTAATATGCTACGGTTTCGGTGCTTCTTAGCGGGCCCCCCTTGGTCAGCATGCGGATCAGGTCAACATGGCCAACTGTCGTGATGATGTCGATTGTCGATATGGCGATAAGAATGGGACGCAGCTGGGGCAGTGTAATATGCCAGAAGCGCTTCCATGCATTTGCCCCGTCAACCTTGGCGGCTTCGTACAGTTCGGCAGGAATCGCTTGCAGGCCGCCGAGGATGATGATCATATAGAAGGGATATGACTTCCAGGTATTCACGGCGACGACCGAGGCCATAGCCAGACCTGATTTGGCCAGGAATTCGATGGGCGCGTCCTGACCAAGGCCCCCCACCCACAGGTAGTTCAGAAGGCCGAAAGGGTGGTAAAGCAGGGTCCACATCAGGCCAGAGGCGGCCGTCGAAAAGACCCATGGCAGAATCAACAGCCCACGCATAAAGTTTCTGAAAGTCGTGTTAAACCAGGTTTCATTCAGGAGCAGCGCCAGCCCCATGCCGATAGAGATATGTAGAATAACGGAGGCTGCGGTGAAAATAACTACGTTCTTAAGACTGTTCCAGAACCACTGGTCCTGGACGAGGGAAAAATAGTGTTGCAGGCCGACAAAATGGATGAATCCGGCGTCGACATCGGTCATACTCATTTGAAGTGTGCGGATAAGAGGGAAGATGCTGACGAGGAGCAGAAACAGGATGGCCGGCGCTACGAAGAAGTAACCGTTGAGCTGGCGCCGGGTCATTTTGCGGCGCACAGGTTCCGGAAGCGGCAATTCGGCTGCGGCGGTCGTTTCGGACGGCTGCGCTGCGGTTGAGCGAGTCGTCCTGATTGCAGGCATTCGATTTCCTCTGATTTACAGTTGTGATTTCGCCGCTTATGCGAGCTGACACTAGCCGCTTGCAGGTCGGGCGGGGGTACCTGATCGGCCATACAGTGCGGGTGGGCCCTCTATGACCCCAGCAGATTTTGCTGAAAGTGAAGCCATAGAGGGCCGATTCCTGACGCTACCCTTTACTGGGCGTTGTCCAACTCCGTTTGCCAGATTGCTGCTGCTTCATCCAGCGCGGTCTGAGCATCCTTTTCGCCAGCGAGGACTTGCTGGAAGGCCTGCTGGAATGCATCTCTAAGCTTCTGGGCTTCGGGAAGGGGGGAGAAGAGGATGTTGTGCTCCGGATCCTGGTTGGCGAAGTCGGGGACGTACTTCAGCATGGGATCGTCAGAGGTTTCGAGCGAAGCAACCGCTGCATTAGTGGCCCAGAGCAGGCTGACCTGCTTGGTCATGTTGAGCGATACTTCGTCGGAGTAGATGTACTTGAAGAACTCCCAGGCCTCTTCTTTGTGCGGCGAGTTGGCGGCAATGCCCATGCCGCTGCAGGCCCAGGAGTAGCCGCCGGTCTTGTGCCGCCAGGCGGGCGCATAGGCCATCTTGATGTCGGGGTCGATCTGCTTGGCTTTTGTCCAGATGAAAGGACCGTCAATGATGGCAGAGGTCTGACCGCTGGCCACGAACTCAAGCATCAGGGCCTGATCTTCACCAAACGAGCCGGGCACGACCAGGCCCATGTCGTAGAAGTCCTTCCACCACTGCATCGCGGCGACGCCTTCAGGTGAGTTAAAGGCCACGTTGCCGTCTGCATCCAGCATCTGGCCGCCTTCCTGCGCCAGGCGGAAGTTGAAGTAGCGAAGCAGCAGGAAGCCGCCGTCCTGCAGAGGCATACTCATACCGTAGGATCCTGCATCCTCATCGCGCAGGGCCTGCAGCACCTCTACGAACTCGTCCCAGTTGGTTGGGGGCTCGAGTCCCTTTTCGGCGAAGACGTCAACGTTGTAGGCGAACTGGTAGGGAATGAGGTAGAGGCATAGACCCCTGGTTTTGCCGAGGAAGTTCATGGGCGTGGTAGCAGTTAGTTTGGCAGCAAAGTCGGGGTCGTCATCCAACCACGGGGTGAGATCTTCGATGAATCCCTGCTTGGTCAGACTCGCGATCCAGGTTGACTCTGTGCCGAAGAGATCGTAGGTTTCGCTCCCGCCGGCGGCAGCGGCCTGGAGCTTGCCGGCCATTTCGGGCCAGGGAACGTCGATCACTTTGACTTTAATGTTGGGATGGGCGGCTTCAAAGTCGGCGATGAGTTGGCCGTGGTTATCCGGCCCCCATTCATTGACCCACCACTGAAGCCAGGTAATTTCTACAACTTCGTCTTCCATGGCCTCGCCGGAGCCAGCTGAGGCTCCGCCGGCCTCCGGTGCGGGCCCGGCCACGCAGGCAGAAAGCACGACGGCCAAGACCAGCAGGGCTGCCAGTAATGGGAGTTGAGTAAGTTTGCGCATGCGGTTCCTCCTCAGGAGTGAAGTACAGATTGGTGTAGGGGTTTCTCTTAGACGGATGTTGCTCATACGTGCCCTGGCAGTACGACGAACTGCCGTCGTCTACGAGCCGCGAGCTCTATAGTAGGTAGGCAACCTGCGCTCAGGAAGAAGGCAAATGGGTTGGCGCGAGCAAGCAAGTTCAGAGAAGCAACCGCTCGCGACAGTACTGAGATGGTGACTGCGGCAATCTTATACTACAGCCGTGCAGAGGCGTCAAGCAGGATTTTCGCGTCAACTTCGACCCCGCGTTTCATGCGCGCCAGCGCCGGGGATGGTGAAAATGCCGTCGAGTCAGAACGGCGCGGCAGGTCGAATGCCTGGGTCCGGGTCCCGTGTATGCGCCGCCTCGCCCAGGAGATCAAGAAATGGCAGACGTTTCGGGCAGAACCGTCCAACTGCTTTTTGCCGTGAGGTAGACTGAACGCCTTTCGGCATCCTTCGAATTTGTCGTTTCGCTGGCGGTGCCAATATGGTGGAGCTTAGGTAGGATCCACTTTGAGGCAGGCCTTCGAACGGATTGAAGCGGCTTGGGTTAGACTTTCGCATGAATGGCAGGAGTAGCTCCGATATGAACAGTCTTTCCGTTCGAAAGTTACAGTTTCGCCCGGTGACTGAGGAGCGTCTTCCCGATCTGGCCAAGTTCTCGCAGTGCTATGGGAAATTCCGCTACTGCTCCTGTATGCGCTGGCGTCTGGCCAGCTCCGCTTATCGCCGATCGACCAAAGAGGAAAGAGTGGTCGCCCTCGAGGAGATAGTGCGCGCGGGGACACCTGTAGGGATACTGGGTTACTTCGAAGATGAGCCTGTGGCCTGGTGTTCGGTCGCGCCGCGGGAGACATACGCGGCGTTGGAAAGGTACCGCGCGCTGCCGAGTATCGATGATACTCCGGTCTGGTCGGTGGTCTGTCTATTCGTTGACCGCCGTTTCCGCCGCCAAGGGTTGACGGAGTCTCTGTTGAGAGCCGCGGTCGACTATGCTCGCGCCCATAACGCTCCTGCCGTCGAAGGCTATCCGGTTGAGCCGGATGCCCCTTCGTACAAATACATGGGAACGCCTGACAGTTTTCACAGGGCCGGCTTTATGGAAGTGACGCCGGCGGGTCAGAAGAGAGTTGTGATGCGCTACGACTTAGGCTTCGGGAATCGGCTGGAATCTTGACATTGTTGTGTGCACAATCTATTCTTCCTGGGCTGTTCTTCCACCGTGGCCCAACATATCGAAAAGCCGGAGCAGAATCCATGACCTCTTCTGAATTTACTCACATCTGGAGCGAGGCACCACAGTTATCGGACGCCCTGTCTTCAATTCCACCTTCGGTCACACGCCTGATCGCGGACCCGGCAGACCCTGTGGGCAGCGCCGAACCGGCCCAGGCGATTCTGGCCGCATCAGCCCTCCGCTACAATGATGAAGTCTTTGACCGGTTGCCCAATCTGCGTATTCTTGTGCGCACCGGGATCGGCATTGACAACGTTGACCTGGACGCGGCCACGCGGCATCACGTCGTCTTTTGCAATACGCCGGACGGTCCAACAGAATCGACAGCCGAACACACGGTGGCCCTGATGCTGGCGGTGGCGAAGCAGGTCAAGCCGGGGATGGAGCAGCTGGCCGCGGGTGACTTTGCGCCAAGGGCGGTGCCGATGGGCACGGAGCTGATGGGCAAGACGCTCGGGCTGGTCGGGCTGGGCCGGGTTGGCGGACGGGTGGCCAGCATCTGCGGACGGGGATTCGATATGCGAGTGCTGGCGTTCGATCCCTACATCACAGCGGAACGGGCGGCGGAGATTGGCGTCGAACAGGCTGATCTGGACACGGTCATCGGCAGCGCCGACTTTCTGAGTCTGCACGCGCCTTCCACGCCGGAGACCCGCCATCTGATGAATGCCGACCGTTTCGCGCAGATGAAGTCAGAGGCGATATTGCTCAATCTGGCGCGCGGTCCGCTGGTGGACGAAGATGCGCTGTTGGAGGCATTGGACAATGGCCAAATTCGCGGGGCGGGGCTTGACGTGTTTGACCCTGAGCCGCTTCCCGTCTCTTCGCGGCTGCGCACGCACCCCAAAATCGTAGCAACCCCGCACTCGGCGACAACTACGATCGAAGGCCGCGGGCGTATTGAGCATATGGCTGTGGCCGCGGTGCTCGACTTCTTCAGTGGCAAGCAGCCGAAGGATATCTGCAACCCGGCTGTGTTGGAGTATGTGCAGTTCGGCGGCAGTTGAACGGGAGATCAACGCTCCCAGGCGAAGCCGAGCGGCCATGAGGAGAGGAAGTGCTCTTCGCAGTTTAACGACACCTCGCCACTGAATCCCCGTTCAAGACTGATGCGGCAGGGAACTGTTCTTCAGAAGGTCCGGAAGGTTGCCGGCGTATGCCTCATTGTTCTGAGGGCCAGCGAGTTTACTCGATTGCGATCATTGCGTGAGCCCGCAGGGGAGGAACTTGCACGACGAGGTGATTATTGTCGTCGACCAGGTAGGACAGATCGCTTTGCGGAGGCGAGTAGACCCGCTGAACGCGATCCAGTTCAAGCCTTGCCAGATCCAGTCGAATACTCAGATTGTCCAGGACTAAGCCATTCTCATTGTCGAACGATGGTCGGTCCGGCGAGCCAATATGGTGATTGACCAAGTGGACGATGTAGCGCCCTTCCTGGCGGTTTAACACGACTTCGATTCCGGCGGGCGCGGTGGTTTCGAGCACGGGCATGGATACCACTTCGCTCACCAACGATTTGATCAATCGTTTGATCCAGACATTTGACAGACCCCCCGTCCGCAGCGGCCAGGCCGCGTACCAGCACACGCCCTTGCCATAATCATTCCGGCAAAGTCCCGGGTGGGCCTGGTCCTCGTCCGGCGGTGAATTGCCCCACATTACCGTCGTGCCGCTGGTTCGGTTCACCTCAGGATAAACCAGATCGCCGAGCGCGGTGGCGCCGTTGAGACTCACTTCGACGGGAGGCGCGTCGTCCGCGAACATGGCAAACGGGGTGACTCGGTCGGATAGGGACTCATCCCGCAGTCGGATGCTTACGTAAGGTAGCCCGGGATCGCGACGGAAGGACACGCCGAAGAGGTCGGCCAGGCCGAAGTCGTCGCGGCGGCGACCTTGTTCGTCCCACAGTGAGCTGTATCCGCTTGCCAGAAGCCTTCCTCCCTGCTCAACATAGTCGCGTAGCCGCTCGATTTCGGCGTCGGAGAGCGCGGCCTGATCGGCCAGAACGACTAGCGGGTAGGACTCCAGATCCTCGAGGTTGCGAAGGATGTCGTACTGATAGTGGTAGTCCAGCAGGGCCTGGTGAATGTTCTCCACGCCCTCGGACATCAGATACCAGAAAAGCGACGCGGTTCGCGGTTTTGTCAAGAGGGGAATACCGATGTCGCTGACTGACTGAGGCTGGCGCAGCCAGGGTTCAAGCTCGACGGTTGGCCGGAAAATCTGCCCAAAGCCGCGATACTGGGCAGGGTCGGTCGAGCCGTCGGGGTAAGGGAACTGCCCAAGGACGCTGCTGCCGCCGTGCGCCAGGCTGATGGCGTTTTCCATCTGCAGCAGGGGGGCAGGCTTGTGGTCATAGCGGCACCACAGGCCGCCCAGCGGGCCGCCGGGCAGGCCGGCAGAAACGAGAAGCTCGAACGGCTTGCCGGTCGCTCTGCCCCAGCGGGCGATGAAACTCTGACGTGTATAGAGGGGCGCATGGCCCTCGATGGAGACGAGGTCGGCATAGTCGAAAGGATCGCCCGGGCCGTTGGCGCCGTTGTAGGTAATCAGCGCTTCGGGATTGTTGGTGCGCAGGATATCTAGCGCCTGGGTAAGGAAGGATTCGCCCTTGCCGAGAAGGAACTGGTAGGCTTGCTCGGCGTGGTTGCCCAGGAAGGGCTGGCCGACGATCTGTTGTACGGACAGATCGCCGAACAGTGGCGTCCCCACCTGTGATTCGGGGGTGACGAGCAGCGGCAACCTCTCTCCGGTCTCCTCTTCATACCCTCTCTGGCAACTGAGACAGTAGCAGGGCGAAGGCAGAGAGTTCGACATCCACTCGGTCTGGGGAACGTTCCTGACATAGGGCATTATATCTAGCCAGTAGCCGTCAACTGCGTAACCCTGCGCCAGCTCGCGAATCTGTTGCAGGGCAAATTCCATATAGCCCGAACTCCAGCAGGCCATATAGAAAGGCCCAACCTTGCAGGGATCCCCCCAAACGTTGACGGCGCGCCACTCCGGGTGCAGGCCAAGCGCGTAGTTGTCGAAGCAGACGCTGAAATAGGCGATCAGGCGGATGTCGCGTTTGCGCAGGGCGGCCAGCAACTCGCCGACCACGTCGTGAGGATAGGTAAGACCCAGAGTACAGGGATAGTAGCATATCCCATGATGGTCCTTGGTGTAGAGCTCGACACAGTCTACGCCGGCGGCAGCGAGGGAGTCGGCATAGTCGTCGGCATTGAATGCTGCGCCCCGATCCTTAGACCAGAGCGGTGAGGCGTAGATGATATGTACCTTGCGAAAAGTCTGAGCGAACCAGTTCATCACTCTTGCCGCCTTTCCAATCTGATTACGGTGTTGGGGATTCGAAAGAGGCTCATCTTTCCTGCCTCCGCGACAGAGTTGCATCAGTGGGCAGCGAATGTAGTAGTTTTCTTGATTTCACTACCGTGAGGGAAAAGAAGACGCCCAAGCTCAGCGAATGGCGCCCATCGTCATACCCTTGGTAATCTGCTGTTGGAAGAGGAAGTAGACGAGAATCAAGGGCATCGCTGCGGTGACCATTGCCGCGAACTGAGGACCAATCGTCGATTCGCCCATCATCGCTTTGGGCGCGTAGGCGATGACGGCCAGAGGCATCGTCTGTGCCTCGGACCGGTCCATGAGCACGAGAGCGAAGAAGAGTTCGCTCCAGACCCAGCTGACGTTGATGATGGCCATGCTGGCGATAGCGTTGCGTGAAACGGGGATCACGACACGCCAGAAGACGCCGAAGCGGGAACAGCCGTCGATCTGCGCGGCTTCCTCCATTTCGACGGGGAAGCTCAAAAAGTAGGCCCGCATCAGCAACACGGTAAAGGGCACGCCCATGGTCGTGTACATCAACGTCAGGCCAATCAGATCGTTGCGCAGCCCGAACCGGTCCATCATGAAGAACACAGGAATGATGAGGACGTGGACGGGCACAGCCAGGCAGAGAAGAAAGGTCTGCTGGGTGGCGGCGCTGCCGGGGAAGCGGCCGCGCGCCAGGGCATAGCCGGCGAGGGAAGAGACCGCAAGCAGTAGCGCCAAGGTGCCGACCGTTACAACGATGCTGTTGCGCAAGTAGAGAGCAATGGGCTTGTTGTTTGCGCCCTCTCCCACCCAGACGCGCACGTAGTTGCTGAAGCTGAAGGCGCCGGGCAAGGCGAAGGGCGTGCTCAGTATCTCAGCATCGGTCTTCAGCGAAGTATTGATGAGAAAGAGCACCGGGTAGAGTTCCACGATGAACCAGACTGCCAGCGCGACCATCATGATGCGCGTAAGCAGGCGTGCAACGACCGGCGAACCCTGTGAGGTCGGCCTATTTGTTGCTAGATCCCCGTTCTCAGAACTCAACCGCATCGAACTTCACCAGGCGTTGGTACAGGTAAGTGAGCGTGAATACGATGAGAAACATCACCACCGCCACAGCTGAAGCATAGCCGTATTTCTGCGTTTCAAAGCCCTGCCGGAAGAGGAAGGTCCCCAAGACCGCGGTGCTGTTGCCCGGACTTCCCTTGGTCATTACCCAGACAAGATCGAACACCTTCAGCGAGAAGATGATCTGCAAGATGCTGATCGAGGCTACCACTGGTCGAACGAGGGGGAAGACAAGACGCCAGGTCCGCTGCCATTCACTGACGCCATCGATGGTGGCGGCATCGTGAAGGTCCTGTGGTATGCCCTCGATGGCGGCCAGTGTGACGATCATTGGGAAGCCGGCGTACTGCCAGATGGGAACGACAATCACCGCGGCAAGCGCGTACTTGACGTCAGCCAGCCAGGGCAGGGCAAAAACGTCGAGACCGATGGCGCGCAAGAAGGTATTGAGCAGGCCCCAGTTGAACTCGTAGATGCGTACCCAAAGGGCTGCCACCACGACCACGGAGAGCATGACGGGAAGATAGTATCCAACCCGGTAGGCGCGCCAGCCGGGCACGCGGCGCGAGATAACCGTCGCCAGCAGATAGCCGATGCCGACGGTTCCCAACGTGACGATGAGCGCGAATACAAGGGTGTGCCAGGTGGCTCCCCAGAAGAAACGATCGTCGAGCAGACGCTCAAAGTTGTCGAGACCGACAAATTTGCGAGCTCCCAGTCCTTTCCATTTGAAGAAGCTCAGGAGCATCGAATCGGCCAGTGGATAGGCCATAAAAACAAGCAGCAGGAGAACAGCGGGCGAGAGGAAAAGGTACCATATCCCCTCCCGGTTCCACCATCTCGCCAGACGAGTAGTGAGAGGTGAGGAGAGGGGAGAGAGTGGCGTATTCTGCCTACCCCCTCCGCTCTCATTTCTGCTTTCGAGACCAGCGTCTGCTCGCGCCACGCTGTTCATCTCCTACATGCTCATTTCAACGAGGCGCCATAACTACAACGGCTCCTCTGATTGGTTTACTGGTCAGCAAGCTCTGCGCGGACTCTCTCGGTCTCCTCCTGCTGCATCGCCGCTGCCTCTTCGGGAGTGAGACTGCCGGTCAGCATCAGGTCGATGGAGGCCTTCAGAGAGGCCAGCAGTTCGGGCGGTACGACGCCCTCATAGAGCGTAGGCGCGCCGGCCGCGGCGATCTCCTGTAACATACCGGCCATCACGGGGCCAAGCACCTGCTCCACTTCTGCCTGCGGCAGGTCAGTCCGGCCGGGCGGGCCACCAAGCTTCTCAGCCCACAGGACCATGTTTTCCGGCTGCAGGATGTAGGCGATAACGTCCTTGGCCGCCGCCACATTGTCACGATCCGCGAAGGCGATCAGGCAGTTGGCCACAAACGAGCCCATCTCACCGTAGTTGTCCTGATCCAGACGCGGATAGTAGAAGTAGCCCCAGTCGAAGGTCGCCTCTTCGGGCAGGGAGGTGGCGCCAGTCGACCAGCTGCCATCCTGGAACATGGCCGCTTTGCCGGAGAGGAAAAGGCCCTTGGACTGGCCGTAGTCGGTAATGCCGGCGTAGCCTTCCATCAGCAGGCCGCTGTCGGCCATATCCATAATGTACTGATAGATACGGACGCCGTTGGGATCGGTCCACTTATGCTCAAGGGACCATTCCGGCGCGTCGGGCATCCAGTTGAGGAGAAAAGCCTGGTACTCCTTCTCTGTCCAGGAGCGCAGCATCAGGCCGTCCGGGAGGTGGCTGCGGACGCCCATCTCATACGGGGTGGTGAGGGTCTCATAGCCAGCTTCACGGATCTTGTCGCCGAGCGCGTAGAACTCATCCCAAGTTGTCGGCGGCTCGACACCGACCTCGGCGAAGATTTCCTTGTTATAGTAGACCATCGGCGTCCAGACAGCGTCCAGGTTGACACCGTAGCGGCTGCCGTCGGTGTGAGTGAAGTAGTCGAGCGTGCCTTGCGGGAAGGACTCGTTCCAGCCTTCGCTCTCGTACAGGTCATCGAGCGAGGCCAGCAGTCCGGCGTCCATCATGTCGTTGAACTGGGCGAAGCGGCCGCACCACCACCAGGAAAGGTCGGGGCCGTCCGAGACGGCGAACATGGTTGTGGGCGCGGTCTTTTGCCAACTCATATCGTCGCCCTGCACGTCGACGATAATCTCCACGTTAGGATTCTCCTCCATATAATTGTCGGTGAGCGCTGTAACTGCTTCGGCGACAATTCCGCCCAGGGCGGTCATGCGCAGGGTCACCATCTCTTCTGCCGGCGCTTCGGCTGCCGTGTCGGCGGCAGGGGCGGCGGGTGCGGCACAAGCCGTCAGTACCATCATCAAGACGATGACGACGAGCATCGGCCGGTACAGTCTACGAAGGGTTCTCATCGAAGGTCCTCCTCTGGGTGAATTAGATGGGTGGCTCGTATTGAAAGGAATCTATCCTGCTTTGAGAGAGCAGCAGCCCGTCCAGGCGATGCACGAATTCAGGTAATTCTGCGGGGGTTCCAACTATAGGGCTATTCTCGCAGTTCTGGCCCAGAACGGCAACCGTCGTTTGGGGGGAGGGACTGGCGACAGTTGGCACAGCAACGGCGCATTTCATCACTTGGCCGGCTATTCATACTGCACATCCACGCAGGTTACGCGGGGGGTGCCGCAGGCGTTGCGAGCGCCGAGGGCGAGTCTGTACTGAACCCACGGGCCGGACTGGTCCAGGGCACCGACGGCCTGGGGTCTTTCGAACCAGGTTGCGTCTCCACCTGGTCCCCGCCAGGCCGCCTTTTTCAGCTCCTCTTTTGTGCTGCCGAGTCGCAGCTGCGCCTTTACCCAAGTGCGGGGCGGCGTTTCTGCGTCCCAAGATATGCCGGTTACTCGTGCGCCGACCGTCAGATTGTAGGGGGTCGAGATGTAGTACTCCTCCGCGCCGCGGTCGGCGATGCTGTGCGGGCTTATCGCGGTCATGCCGTGCGGTCCTGATGTGGGCAGCCGCGTTACGCGTTCGGCGCTGAAGCCTTCGGGGCCGTTCCACCAGACGGCCGAAAAGCCGATATGGTCACCCTCGACTTTGTGGTTGGCGATTGCCAGGTCGGTCCAGCCGTTGCCGTTGAAGTCGGCGGCGACACAGCCGGAGGCGGAGTGAGTGAAGAGGCGAGTGCGGTCGGCGGCGGCGAAGCCGCGGCCGGCGCGATGCCAGTATAGGAAGGAGTCGATGTCGCGTTCGCGGCCGTTGTGATAGGAGCAGATGAAGAGGTCGAGCAGGCCGTCGTTGTTGAAGTCGGCCACGGCCATGGAGTTGACCGCGCTGGCGGGCAGTAACGTTCTCCTGTCCTCACGCAGGCCGTCGGGGCCGTTCCAATAGATGTAGACAAAGGAGTCGTGCGGGCCGTCCTGGGAGGTCATGTGGCCGCCGATGATGAGGTCCAGATAGCCATTTCCGGTCAGGTCGGCGGCGCGGGCGCAGGCGCCGCGCACGACAGAGAGGGGCTGGCAGCGGTCCATGCTGAAGCCTTCGGGTCCGCCCCAGAGAATGAAACTGCGGTCGTAGGCGATCTGAGGCACGACGAGGTCGAGCCAGCCGTTGTTGTTGAGATCGGCCAGATAGATCCAGCGGGGTTCGTTGTAGGAAACGCCGTCGTATTCCATGCGGATGCGCTGCGGGTTGGCGGTGTCGAAGCAGAGTCCGGTCTCGGGGTCGGCGGCGGTTCCGTGGAAGATGAGCAGGTCGGGATTGTCAAAGCCGCAGAAAATCAGGTCCAGATGGCCGTTGCGGTTGAGGTCGGCAGTGCAGACACCGTGCGCTCGATTGGTGGGCAAAATCCAGGTTGGTTCGCTGGCAAAGCCCTGGGGACCATTTTTCAGCAGATAGGAGCCAGGATCGCGGTCAACTGAGTTTTCCGAGGCGTTGGCGAGGACAATGTCCACCTTGCCGTCGTCGTTGAAATCGCAGCAGAGGGCCTCGACTGCGCCCCAGCCGGGCAGCTCCTGCCGTCTTTCCGGAGAGAATCCGTCCGCTTCGCCAAGGTATATGTAGGGATTGATGTTGCCGAGGCGGTTGCGGCCGAAGTGGTTGACAAAGATTACGTGCGGCCGCGCTTCCCGGCCAGCCTTGGCAAGCAGGACGCGGCGGGCGTCCAGGCACGGCAGCCGGACAGGTTCAGGGTCGATGCCGGCGGGCGTGCTGCGGTAGATGAGCGAGTCGGCGCTGTAGGAGTCGGCAGTGTGGGTCTGGCAGAGGATCACGTCAACGCAGCCGTCTCCGGTCAGATCGGCAACGGCGACGTCGCAGGCGCGATGGCTGGGAAGAGGCGACCTGCGCGTTTCGTCGAACCCTTGCTCGTCTCCCCAGTAGATCCAGGAGCGCTCGCCGTTTTTGCCAGGCTCACGGCAGGCGAGGACGAGGTCTTCGCAGCCGTTGCCGTTGGTATCGCCGGCGGCCACTGCCAAGGCATGAGAGCAGAACAGTTCAAGCGGCGGGCCGAGGCTCCTGTCCTTGCCGACCGGCACGAGTGAAACGCTTTGCGACCGGGGCAGGAACAGGTGAGGCGTGCCATTCAGATGAAGGACGCGGGCCAGTGGGCGGGCCTCCTCTACATGTTCCGCGTACTGCTTGGCAGGATCTTCAGATCCGGCCCGGCCTTCTGCGGGCTCACTGCAGACGGTTACACGTTCTGCGTGGATGCCGTCGGCACCTCCCCAGTAGATGGATACTTTGCCCTCTCCGGTGCGTACGACCAGATCGGCATAGCCGTCGCCATCCAGGTCGCCGGCCGCCAACTGCTCGGCGGCGATATCCTGATCGACGAATCTGTGCGGCTCGAATCCCAGATCTGATTGATAGAAGAAACGCAGCCTGCCCAGGCTGACGAAGGCCAGGTCGGGTCGGCCGTCGCCGTTGAAATCGCCGGCTGCGACCGATTCGCACTGCGGGACCGGCAGCTGCTGCTGGCGTCTCTCGCTCATGCCGTCGGGCGCTCCGTAAAAGACGGTGGCATTGAGGTCGGGCCGGATGCCGTTGTTGCGCATGCCCAGCACGAGGTCGTCGAAGCCGTCGCCGTTGAGGTCGGCGACAGCGCCTGTCCAGGCGCCTTCTGAGGGTAACTCGGTGCGGCTGGCGGCGCCCAGTGGGTCACTATAGACGAAGGCAGGCGGGCGCTCCTGGTGGTTCTGGCTGTTGCAGAAGAGGAGGTCGAGGTGGCCGTTGCCGTTGAGGTCGTATTGGTGGATGCGCTGGAGGACGCCGGCGCGGGACACGTAGAGGTTCTGGCCGGCGTTGCCGAATTGGCCTTGGCGAAAGTCTTGGTAGCCGCTGGTGGTCCAGGTGGAGGTCATGGGTTGAGACTGTAAACGGAAATAGGGTCGTTGTCAATCGGTTCTGTTTGGTTAGGGAATCGTACGAGAGGTCACGAGCGATTGCGAGTGTTGGGGCGGTTGTCTGAAGCAGGATTTGCAGGATTTGCCTGGATTGTCGGGATGGGCCTCGTAGGCACTGGTGTGCCTGTACGAGCGTATACGTGTGTTTGCGAGTGTATTATGAGAGATCACGAGCGATTGCGAGTGTTGGGGCGGTTGTCTGAAGCAGGATTTGCAGGATTTGCCTGGATTGTCGGGATGGGCCTCGTAGGCACGTATGCGCTGGTATGAGCGTGTGTGTGTTTGCGAGTGTTTACGAGAGTTCACGAGCGATTGCGAGTGTTGGAGGGGTTGTCTGAAGCAGGATTTGCAGGATTTGCTTGGATAGTCGGGATGGGCCTCGCCGGCACTGGTGTGCTCGTACAAGCGTATACGTGTGTTTGCGAGTGTTTTACGAGAGATCGCGAGCGTTTGTGTGCGTTGGGGCGGTTGTCTGAAGCAGGATTTGCAGGATTTGCTTGGATTGTCGGGATGGGCCTCGTCGGCACTGGTGTGCTCGTAGGAGCGTATACGTGTGTTTGCGAGTGTTTTACGAGAGGTCACAAGCGTTTGTGTGCGTTGGGACGGTTGTCTGAAGCAGGATTTGCAGGGTTTGCTTGGATTGTCGGGATGGTTCTCGCCGGCACGGGTGCGCTGGTACGAGAGCTTGTAAGTGATTACGAGCGTTTTACGAGAGATCACGAGCGTTTGCGACAGGACTTTGTGTGTCCGGGAGCTGCGGCTGGCGAATGGGCGAGAGTTTACCAACCCACGGGGGACCGAGGAGGTATTTTTATGAAAATATTCATAAAAATACCCGCTGTGTCCGCTTTAAGGCATTTTGCGGGCGGGCAGATTAGGACGGTTGTCCATGAATTTCAGATTCTCGGAAGGGTCCGGTCTGGCGTTGGACGACCTTGCGGCTCCGGCCTGGACGGGTACGGGGCGAACAGGCCAACTGTGAAACGGGTTGTACGGATGCCTGGGAGTTACGAACTGTTGCCGGCTGTAGCGGAATGCCGGGGGCTAGCAGACGATCTCTCGCTTGGGGGGTTTCGGACCGAGGCCACCCGTTCATGCTTAGTATCGCACACATGTGCTGAATTGTCAAGAGAGATTTGAATTCGGGTGCAGTTCATATTTGGGGTGAGAGTGGGCAGGCACAAGGCCTGTCCCTACCGTGGTCACGGCGGACGGTTTCGCGGCACGACGTGGGTGGGCGACAGGTGGCACAGACAGCACGCCGGCGACGCGGCGCCAACGTGGCATGGTGTAAGGGGGGCGTTGCGGGGGGAATCCCCCCGCACAAGGGAGGGCCGAAGGCCCGACCGCACAACTGCAGTGGTCAGTGATCAGTGGTCAGAGGGAACGGCACTCGCCCTGGTCGGGGACGCGAACTGGCTTTGGGTTGGTCGTTGCCAGAGGTGTACGAGAGTTCACCTCCATTTTGGACTGCACCCTGAATTCTGTGAGCTCTCTGAATTGGACAGGATCGGGACCGGTCTGCGGTCACTATCGCAGGATGCTGACGGGGATTTGCGTGCTCTCAGAGTGGGAGGGGCGAAACCAACTGTGCCGGCAGCGTTCTGCGGGCGCGACGACAGACCGGGGGCGCGGCGTAAGTCCCGGGGGGCGTTGCGGGGGGTGTCCCCCCGCACAAGGGAGGCCGCTTGCGGCTGACCGCCCAGATGCGAGGAGTAGGGAGTAAGACAAATGGTCAGATAGCAGTGGGGCAGAAAAGGGCCAAGATTGGATGTAATTTTCGGCATTGACACGGGGAATGACAATAAAATATAATTTATTAACAGAATTGATAGTGTCCAAGAATTAGAGCGGGTTAGGGCCGGCCGCCGCGACGGGGAGGGGAAATGAATCGGCCTCAGATCATTTGGCTTGTTGGATTCACGTTGTAGGCGTGAAGGGGATTCGCTGGACTTCGTTACGGTGGACCGGTTCGGGTGCAAGACCGGTCGGAATTGGGACATGCACCAGCTGTGTTGGAGAAGCTCGGATATTGGCTTTAGCGTCGGTTCGGTCAAGGTACCACAAAAGGAGATCTTCTCATGAAAACGCACAGAACAGTTTGGTTTGTCGCCGGGACTCTTTTGCTGTTGATGTTCGGCCTTGCTGCGTGTGTCCCCGCCGGCGCGGAACCGGCGGCTGAAGCCGAAGAGGAACCGATGATGTCGATGGAGCCTGCCGAAGAGCAGGTGCTGCGCTTTGCGCCGTGTTGCAGCTTCCGCTGGGACCCCGCTACCGGGACGGGCGCCGACTACTACTACGGGGCCGGGCTCCTATCTGCGCTTACCGAGGTTGTGGTGAACCCGGACACGGGAGTGGAGGAGGTAACCTGCTGGCTCTGTGATAGCTTCGATGTAAGCGACGACGGCCTCACCTATACGTACCGCCTACGTCAGGATCTCAAGTTTGGCACGACGGGGAATCCGGTCACGGCCCACGACGTGAAATACACGTGGGAGAGGTCGTTGCGGGTCGGCAAATGGCCCTTACGACTCTTCATGTTTATTGAGGGCGCGATGGACCTCTACAACGAGAACGCCGATACGATGTCCGGCATTACGGTGGTCGATGATTTCACCCTCGAGGTGAAGATGATGCAACCGGCGCCGATGTGGAATCGCTGGTCGACCGGGACGCCCATGGCAGTCTGTGAGCAGGAACAGTTGGAGGCGGGGACAGCTGAGAGGCACTGGCTGGAGGGCGGCGGCGGCTGCGCGGGTCCCTTCCAGGCTGAGAGCTTTGACCCTGACGAGAATCTGCTCGTGCTGGAACGCAACCCGCACTGGCCTGGCGAGCCGGCGAAGCTCGATAAGCTGATTCTGCAGGGCCGCCTGCCGGCCGAGACGATGCTAATCGGCTATGAGAACGATGAGTTCGACGTAGTTTGGGTCGCCGGTCCGATCTTGTCAGAGATCCTGGACCCTGAGAATCCGCTGCACAATGAACTCCGGTTCTGGCCTACGCAGAACTATCTGGCGCAGGTTCTCTTCACCGATAAACCGCCTTTCGACGATCCGAAGATGCGCGAAGCCTTCATCAAGTCGATCGACATGGACGAGATCATCGAGAAGGTGATGCGAGGGCGATTCTTCAAGCTCAAGACGCTCACGGGCGGGCCGTACGGGCCTTACTGCGAGGTTCACGACTGCGATAGCCGGCCCGGTTTGACGCAGGATGTGGAGGGGGCGTTGCAGGCCTTCGCCGAGTCCCGCTATCAAGGCGACCCCAGCCTGGTCGAACCGATTCGCGTCTACGCGCCGCCAGGCACGACGCTCGGCGACCGCAGTCTCCTGTGGCAGGCGATCGCACAGCAGGTGTATCAGGTACTGGGCGTTCAGATTGAGCTGTTAATCAAGCAGCGCACGACACCTGAGGAGCGCGAACTGGCCAACGTCGGCAGCTGGGCGCATGGCATACAGGCGCTGGATCCGCAAGAGGCGATCTGGCCGCTGTGGCATTCGGACGGCCCGTTCAATGACGGTTACCTGAAGCACCAGGACCCGCAGTTGGATGCCTTGATCGAGAAGGCCCAGGCAATTCAGAATGTTGAGGAGCGGATGGCTGCGTGGAAAGAGGTTGAGGATTACATGTACAGCCTGTATGTTATGATCCCGACCTATCTGGATGCGCGCTACTTCCTGGTCAAGCCGTGGGTGCACAATTTCGAGTTGGGCTTCAACTCGCGGCTGCTCAACCCGGATGAAGTCTGGATCTCCGAACACTAAGTTTTCTGAGTGAGGAAGGCGGGCAGTTGACTGTTCGAATACAGTGGGGCTATGCCGTTCCTGCATAGCCCCTCCAGCTGCCGCCTTCCTGTACGCCCTTTGCTGCGCAGGACAGAAGATGCAGCCCTCTCACCATCATCAACCGCCACGAATGGACTGCCGACGTACCACGCTGGTTGCGGTCATTGTCATCTGGCTTCTCACAGCAGCATGCGGGGGCGGGCAGAAGGCGGCAATCGCAAGAGGCGAGAAGGTCTTCGAGGAACGCTGCGCTTCGTGTCACACAATAATCAGCCAGGGAGGGGGCGAGACGGCTGACGTCACCAAGGTCGGCGGCCAGATTGACGACCGGTTCAAGGACGGAGCTTACGCGGACACGCAGACTTCGCGTAAGCTGAAGGTATATCTGGTGGCGTACCACGAGAACGCGACCGATCTGGAGATGGAACCAAAGCAGTTGGACGACCTGGTTGAGTACCTTTGGACCTTTAAGGTCCGCAGGTGAGTCGGACGGGATTCAGCTGCACGGAGGTTGAAGATTACCACATACATTATCCGCCGCCTGGTATATATCATCCCCACACTTATCGCGGCGTCGGCTCTGACATTTGTCCTGGCCCATTACGGTCCCGGCGACCCGCTGATGGAGTTGCTGCAGGAGGCGTACTGGGACGAGGAGCTGCGGGAAAGGGTGCGCCACTCGTTGGGGTTGGATCGTCCCTTCCTTGTCCAATACGGTGAATTCCTGGGGCGTCTGATGCAGGGCCAGTTGGGTTATTCGATCCTGTCCGGGCAAAGGTCGATCAATGTAATGCTCGCAAAGGCATGGCCGAAGAGTATCCAGTTGGGGTTGGTCGGGATGTTCTTCTGGTTCGTCAGCGGTACGATCCTGGGGATCATCGCGGCCAGGTTCCACAACCGGCCCATCGACTACATCATCGTCAGCACGACGGTCGCAGTGTCGACCATCCCCACTTTTGTGCTGGCGCCGATGCTGATGATTGTTTTCATTCTCCAGCTTGGCTGGATCGAAAGCAGCATTGGGTGGGAAGGTATATTCAGCCAGAAGATTATCCTGCCGATGATGCTGATCGGTTTCACGGGGACAGCGGGGCTGGTGCGGCAGTGGAGGTCGAGCATTCTGGAGACGATCAGTCAGGATTACGTGCGGACGGCACGGGCCAAGGGTCTGACGGAACGGCTGATCATTGTTCGCCATGTCCTGCGTAACGCGTTCACACCGATTCTTACGATCACGGCTGCCTCGCTGGGCGGCTTCATAACCGGCAGCATCTTTGTCGAACAGATCTTCAACATCCACGGATTCGGCTGGCTGGTGTGGCAGGGCATCATCGGGTTGGACTACCCGGTGTTGATGATTACGACGCTCTTCAGCGCGGCGATCATACTGTTTATGAATCTGGTGGTGGATATTTTGTACGGCGTTGTTGATCCGCGGGTGCGGGTTGGGGAAAGAGCGCGGCGTTAGCAGATTGTCGTGAAAAGGGCAGTTGAGCTAGTCGCCATTCAGTCGGCGCGGCAACTGATCGATAGAAAGAGGAAGAGGCGGCGGGAAAAGAGTCATGGAGGAGCAAGAGACTCAGGCGGAAGATCAGCGTCAAGTGTTGACCGACCAGTTTCGCCGTCCTGAGCGCAACCTTTGGAAGGATGCTTTCACCCAGCTGATTGCCAATCGGCTGGCCATGGGGAGCATCGTCATTATTTTCATTGTCTTCTTCATCGCCGCGTTCGGGCCTTATCTCACCCCCTACGATCATCTGTATCAGGATTGGGACAACATCGCGCAGCCGCCAACCAGGCTGCACCCGCTGGGCACGGACGAACTCGGTCGCGACATGCTGTCCCGCATCCTGGCTGGCGGGCGCACGGCTATCATGGTGGCGGTGGTTACCACGACGATTGCCTTCGTACTCGGTGTACTGATCGGCGCGGCCGGCGCGTACCTGGGTGGTTTTGCCGACGCGCTGGTGGTGCGTACGATTGACTTCCTGCAAGCATTTCCCCATATTCTGCTGGCGGTCTTCCTGGCTGCCACGTTGAAGCCCTCCTTCATTCGATTCGGCGATTCGCTGGTCCAACAGTACGGCATTCGGGCGCTGGGCAATACCCTCTACCTGGACTATCTGCTGATCTTTGCGGTGCTGGGCATCACCGGTTGGCCGAACCTGGCGCGACTGGTGCGGGGACAGGTCCTATCGTTGCGGGCGACCGAGTATGTCAGTTCCGCCCAGGTTGTGGGCGCCAAGGAGTGGCGCATCATCGTCCACCATCTGGTGCCGAATGCGCTGGGGCCGGTCATCGTTTCACTGAGCGCAAGCTTTGGCGGGGCGATGCTTACCGAAGCGTCGCTGAGCTATCTTGGGCTGGGCATACAGCCGCCTGGGGCGAGTTGGGGCATGATGATCGCGGAAAACCTGGTGCAGTGGCGCTACCGGCCCCATCTGGTCGTGATGCCGGGCATGGTACTGTTTGTCACCGTACTGGCCTTCACTTTTTTGGGAGACGGCTTAAACGATGCGCTTAACCCGCGCATGCTGACCCCCACCGGGCAGAAATAGCTACGTAAAGGGATTAGTCATGAAAATTCGCGTTGGTGTTGCAGGCGTAGGACATCGAGGGTTGGGGCTTGCCCGATCCTTGGCAAAGTTGGAGGACGTCGAGCTCGCCGCGCTGGCTGATTTGAGTCCTCAGCGGTTAGAGGCCGCGGCGCAGGAGTTCAACGTCGATCGGACTTTTTCCCTGATCAGTGAGATGCTGGAAAGCGTGAAACTGGACGCGATTCTCATTCTCACGCCGGACCTGGCGCACCATCCGCAGACGCTCCACAGCTTTGAGGCCGGCGTGCATGTCCTTGTCGAAAAGCCGCCCGCCTATACGGTGGCGGAGATGGAGGAAATGGCGGCGGCGGCGGAAAAGGCCGGGAAGCACCTGATGGTGGCTTGGAACCGGACCTATGCGCTGCTGCGCGTCAAGGCGCTTTTTGCCGACGAACCCCCTGAGGTCGTACTGGCGAACTATGTCCGCCCTGAACCCGCCTACCTGGGCCTTATCCGTAACCATATTGTGGATCCTCTTTATTTCCTCTGCGGTGAACCGGCAGAGGTGGCTGCGCAATGCGATATGTTCAGTGGACAGCAAGAGGGGCACACGCTTGCAAACATCCGTTTTCAGGGCGGCGCGGTAGGATCGATGATCAGCAGTTTCGGGTCAGGGGGCCACAGCGAACAGCTCACGGCCTATGGCAACGGCTATTCGGTCTTTATCGATTCGACCGGCCGGGGCAGTGGCAGGATCATGCGGGCCCGCCAAGTAGTTGAGTCGCTCGATCCTGTGGACAGCTCGGCGGTGCAGATCCGTCATTTCATCGACTGTATCAAGGAGGACAAGGAGCCGCTGACATCGGGCCGCAAGGCCGTGCGCATCGTTCGCTTCACTCGGGATATCATGGACGCGGCCGGCATGGGAATACCGCCCCTGCCCGAAGGGGAACCTGGCTGGCTCCTCTGGTGCATGTGCGGCGACAAAGTCATATCCAACGTGGAACGATGTCCGCGCTGCGGGCAGGAGTGGGCGGGCTGGTCGCTACCGGTTGAGACGATTAGAAGGACTTGAGCCCGGACCTGCCCAGCATTGCATCTCCCCTTTTCTGGAGGCAGCTGCCATGAGCGCAGAGTACCGAGTTGGCATAATAGGACTCGGCCGCATGGGCGCGGTCATAGACGACGAAATGATCGGTCACCCGGTATACCTGGTGCCTTACAGCCATGCCGCGGCGTTCGATCACGAGACGAGGACGACGCTTGTCGCCGGGGCTGCGCCGGGCGAGGAAAGCCGCGCCCGGTTTCAGGCGCGCTATGGCGACGCCCGAACCTATGCCGACTATAATCAGATGTTGGGGGAGGAGGACCTCGATATCGTCGGCGTGGCAACGCATGCTCCGTTGCACGCTGAGGTGACGGTCGCGGCAGCCGAAGCAGGCGCAAAGGGGATCCTTGTCACGAAGCCGATGGCGATATCACTGGACGAGTGTGACCGCATGTTGGATGTCTGCCGGCAGCACGGGACCAAGCTCACGATCGGGCACGGTCGCCGCTGGATGAAACATTACCGCTTCGCGCGCAATCTGATCGCCGACGGCGCGTTGGGAGAAGTGCGGGAGGCGACGGCGTACTGCACGCACGGGCTGGTGCACAATGTCACGCATATGTTCGACATTCTGCTGATGCTGCTGGACGAGCCGATCGAGTGGATGACCGGGTACCTCGAGGGAGAGTTCGATCCGCCGGAAACCTTGACCCATCGCAGGGATGCCAGCGGAGGCGGTCTGGGGCGGACAAGAAGCGGGGTGGCCGTTCATTTTGCGGGGACCCATGACAAAGTCCTCGGCCTGGACATCGACATTGTCGGCACCGATGGGGTCCTTCGTTGTCTCTACAATGGCTTTGGCCTGGAATTGTGGCAAAAGGATCCCCACGACCGCTACAATCGACTTCGAAAGGCGGAGATAGATGCGCCGCAGGAGACCGAAAGCCAGACGACGGCTGCTATCAAGGACCTGATCCAAGCCATAGAAACGGGCAGCGAGACGTCATCTACGGGCGAGGATGGCAGGGCAGCTCTGGAAATGTGTATCGCCATTCATGAGTCTCAGCGGCTGGGCAACCAACGTGTCGATTTCCCTGTTCAGAACCGAGAAATGTCGGTGTGGTGCCGCTGACAGATGTAGGTACTGCGGTGATCCGCGAAGGGACGCGAAGAGGCGCGAAGGAAAACCATTCCGCTTTTGCAGGTGATGGCTGCACATTGAATGGGTTAGGAAAAGATTTCCGCATTCTGCTTGCGTCCCGGTTTTTCCAGATTTGAACCCGAATCTGCGATTGTCAGTGGGACCAACTTAGTGAATCAGGAAGGGGAGCATTTCGATGGCGGTTCGACAGGTATTGCTGCTTGGACATCCGAAACTGTATGAAGTCTGCGCGCCGGTTCGGCGGGATGAAGTTGAAAGCCTAGGACCGGCGATCCAGGACCTGCATGACACGTTGTTCGATTTTCGCGCAAAGTACGGCGTCGGACGCGCGATCGCTGCGCCCCAGATCGGCGTGATGAAGCGGCTTGTTTACATGTATATCGGCTCGCCTACCGTCTTCTTTAATCCGGTCCTGGACCAGCTGAGTGAGGAGACTTTCGCCATGTGGGACGACTGCATGTGCTTTCCAGACCTGGTGGTAAAGGTCAATCGGCACAAGCGTTGCCGCATCACTTTTCTGGACCGGGCGTGGCAGGAGCAGACGATGCTGCTCGAAGATGATCTGTCGGAGCTGCTGCAACACGAGTGCGACCATCTGGACGGCGTGCTGGCCGTTTCGAGGGCGATAGACGCAGAATCTTTTGCGCTGCGCAGCCAGATGGAGTTCCTGAGCTGAAAGCGGGGTCTGGCCGCATATTAGACTTTTTGTTTGGTTTGCCCCGACCCGACTGCTACCCCTTCATTCACCTTCCAAGGCGCCCCAGAATCTGTTTTCGCAGCGTCGAGCTCGCGTGTTGTCCGGCTTCGGAGCCAGTCGACTACGGCCGAAAGGTAATGGTAAACTGTTCTCGTGTCATCGATGTCGGCCTATCCCTCATGGAATTGTCCCCAGGAGGAACTGTACAGCCTGAACGGGATTGGAGGCCAACACGGTCAGATCCCTACTGCTGCCCGCGGCGGGTGGGCGGTTCACCTTCCCATTACGATTGCCGACGAAGACTTGCTTCTTGACGAGCGGTTTCCTCTCCGGCAGGATTACGCGGGCTCGCACGACTTTCTCGGGGCGCAAAAGATGCTGTCTGTTTGCAAAGGTTGAAATCAGACTTGCAGGCCACTTCAGTTACCTATACAAGTGCAGGAGGAGATAATGTCAGACGGCGCGTCTTTGAAGCAGCGCATACGGAGGGGGGACATTGTGGTCGGCGTGTCCGCGCCCTTTAACGCCACCAAAAGTGAGCTTGAAGAGATTCTGAGCAAGGACAGTTACGACTTTCTGTCGGTGGACAGCCAGCATTCGCCCTACAACGAAGAGAGGGTGGTGGAGATCTGCGGGCTGGCGGCGGAGCTGGGTGTCCCCGTTCAGTTTCGCATTAAACACACGCGGCACGCCTATCTGATCGGCAATATCCTCGACCTGGGGCCGTTGGGCATCGAGATTCCGATCGTAGAGGAGGAGGCGACGGTGGATGAGGCGATCGAGGCCTTCTATTATCCGCAGGTTGGCAGGCGGAGTTGGGGCGGCGCGGCGCGTTATGGCATAGAGGGGCGGGATGTGCGCCTGGAGTATGCTGACTGGTGGAACCGCACCGGCATTCTGTGCCTGCAGATGGAGTCGGTTCGGGCCGTGACCAATGTGCGCAAACTCGCCAAGCCGGGCGTCGACTGTTTGACCTGGGGGCCGAACGACCTGCTCTTTGACCTGGAGGCGCATCCGGAGCATCCGTTCAGGAGTGTTGACGACTGTGTGGGGCACGCGCTCAAGCAGTTAGAGGGCGCGGACGCCAAGATCAGCTTCAGGAACTACTCGCCTGACCTGCGCAACAAATACCTCGACATGGGCGTCACAGTGCTGATGGAAAGCCCGCAGAGTTAACTTTCGGTAGCCGGCGACGGGCCGCGAGGCAACGCTGCAGAGGAGGGGGAGATGGCTTCACATGACGGCAAGTTCAAATTCGAGGTCGTAAAGGGGTGGGGCCAAGGGCCCGGCGGCCGAGAATTCGGCGGGGTGACGCCGGCGGTGGCGACGGACTCGCGTGATCGCGTCTACATCGCCCGCCGAGAGCCCCCGGCGATTCTGGTCTATGACCGTGAGGGCGATTATCTGACCGAGTGGGGCGGGGACCTTCTAAAGAACCCGCACAGTGTCTGGTTCAACCAACAGGACGAACTGTACGTAGCCGACGTCGACGACCACACCGTGCGCAAGTTCGACACCGACGGGCGCGTGCTGCAGACGCTGGGCACTCTCGACCGGGTCGGTGCGCCGGGACAGCCTTTCAACCGGCCGACCTGGGCGGTGGAGGCTCCGTGGGGCGATCTGTATGTCACGGACGGGTACGGCCAGGATCTCGTGCACCGCTTTTCGGCCGACGGAAGTCTGCTGCATACATGGGGAGAGAAGGGTACCGGACCGGGGCAGTTCGACCTGCCTCACGGCCTGCGCGCTGACAGCCGGGGACGGGTGCTGGTCCTGGACCGTACGAACAGGCGTCTCCAGATCTTCGATGCGGAGGGCAAGTATCTGGAGGAATGGACGGACCTGGAAAGCCCCAACGATCTCTACATTGACAGAGAGGACAACGTTTACATCGCGGAAGGCGGACACCGTATCAGCGTCTTCAACCTAGATGGGGGGCTGCTGGCGCGCTGGGGCGAGCATGGCGAGGCGGCCGGCCAGTTTGCAAATGGCCCTCACGGGCTGTGGCTTGATTCGCACGGGGACCTGTACGTGGCCGAAGTACCCTTTCTCGACAACCGGCTGCAGAAGTTCAGCCGGGTTTGAAGCGGGGAGCCAACCATGCTAAGCGACCAACAGATCGACCATTTTGAAACGTTCGGGTTCCTGCTGTTGCCGCAGCTGTTCTCTTCGGCGGAGATTGACGAAATTCGCCGTTCGGCCGACGAGCTATGGCGAGTCGAGCGGGGCGGAGGTCCCGACCTGGGCGAGTACCAGCATGTTGCGCCGTTTATCGAGTCGAGCAGCGGCCTATCCGGGTTGCCTGAAGACGACCGCCTCTACCTGACAGTTGAACAGCTGCTGGGCGCCGGTTTCGTGTGGGGCGGCTCCGAAGGCAACAAGGGCAGCTTCAACGAGACGCAGAGCCACGCGTGGCATTGCGACCGGCCCGGAGAAGAGGAGCCGGACTATGTGCGCATTAAGGTGATGCTCTATCTGATGCCCACGACAAAGGAGACGGGCGCGCTGCGCGTTATGCCCGGTTCGCACCGGCCACCGTTCTACGATCAACTTGACAGGCTGAATCATATCCAGTCGCGGCCGGACGAAATGCCGTTTGGCGCGACGGGACCTGAGCTGCCTGGTTGTGCGCTGGAGGTCGAGCCGGGCGACGCGGTCTTCTTCAATCAGTACCTGTATCATGCCGTTTTTGGCAAGCAGGAGGACCGGCGTTACATTGCACTGAAGTATGCAGCGAAGCCAACGGTTGCGCGCCACTACGAGGCACTGAAAAAGCACGGGGCCTTCTCCTTTCACAGGTTGTTTGTGGACCGAGCGCGACCTCGTATCCGGCAGATGATTGAGCTGCTGCCGGCTGAGGACTGGCCCTGACGCTTGAAAGCGTTCGGGCGCTCGCGGGAGACTTCAACATGCCGAAAGTTGTGAACTGGCGAGAGGCGCAGCCGGTGGTCAGCCATGAGAGCGCCATTGTCTGGAGTTGCCTGCAGCCCAGACCCAGTGGCGAGGCGGCAGGTAGGCAACCGGCTGCGGGCGAGACTCTGGAAAAGCTGGGCGTCTTCACGGTGCACGCGGTGCAGGGGCGAAAACAGTCGGATTATCACAAACACGAAAACCGGGAGCAGCTCTACTACATACTCGCCGGTTCCGGGCAGATTCTGTGCGGCGATTTACTGTCCCCAATTGAGGAAGGCGACATAGTTTACTTGCCGTCGGGTCAATACCATCAGGTGTTCAACACGGGAGACGGCTGGCTGCATCACCACGTGATCAACATGCCGGTTGAAGGGGACGGCGGCCGGTTTGTGAGCCGCAACTGGCGCGAAACAGCGCCGATGAGCGACGGGTTGGGCGCGGTACGCTGGCATCTGCTCGGCCCCGAGACAGCAGAGGACGGCGGTTGTTTGCGCGGGCTGGCCTTTATCGACCGGGAGATGGTGCAGCCGCGACGGCGGTCGGCCGAACGGCACTCGCAGGACGTGGAGCAGATCTACTACATTTTGTCCGGGGAGGGCACGCTGGTCGCTGACGGCGAGGGGACAACGATCCGAGAAGGCGACGCCATTCACCTACTGCCGGAGACGACCTACCACATATCCAACACTGACGAATCGTGGCTGACTTACTTGATTGTCGCCGCACGCTAGGAAATTGCACATGAGAATTCTGGTTACGGGCGCTGCCGGCGCGGTTGGGACTGTCCTGGTGAACGGTCTGCGCGAGCGGTACGAATTGCGGGTTTTCGACCGTGAGCCGATACCTGATATTGAAGACGCGGTGGTGGGTGAATTGACCGATTTCGAGGCGGTGGCGAGAGCCACACTGGGCATGGAGGCGGTAGTTCATCTGGCCGGCAACCCGTTGGGCTCGGCGCCGTGGGAGGAGATCCTGAATAGCAACATCATCGGCACCTACAACCTGTTCGAGGCGGCGCGGCAGAGCAAAGTACGGCGCGTGGTCTTTGCCAGCCGAGCCGGCCTGCTGGCCCACTATCCTGAGGAGATCACACGCACGATTGATATGCCGCCGCGGCCGGAGAGCTATTACTCGATAAGCAAGGTCTTTGGAGAGAGTATGGCCTACATGTATGCCAGTCAATTCGGACTGGAGTGCGTATCGGTACGTATCGGCAATGTGCGCGCAGACCGACCGCAGGCGGAACATCCCCACCACCTGAGCCACGCTGACCTGGTGAGGGTTTTTGAACGGGCGGTCATCCATCCTGACGTGAGCAACGAAGTGGTTTTCGGCGTTTCCGGGGGTGACTGGCCGCTCTATGACATGGAACACGGACGGCGTGTGATCGGTTACGAGCCGGAAATCCCACCGGCAAGTGGTTAGCAGGATTTCAGCCGACTCTGATCGCGAAATTCCTCGATATGTTATAATTCCCAGAAATGCCAGCTGAATCGTGAGGCGGCGAGTGAGCAAGTGAGGAGGCAAACGGGTCCTCTATTTCAGCCCAGGTCGAGGGCAACTGCTGCCTGTCCATTCCCAACAGTGAAACTGTCATCGGAGTATCTGAAAACACTTAGCCACATTCAGGATCGAATCCTGTGGCTGTCGATGCGCATCGTGCATGAGGCCAACAGCATTCGTCCGCAGCGGGACGGCGTGAAAGTGGGCGGCCACCAGGCTTCGTCGGCCAGCATGGTGACCATCATGACCGCGCTCTACTTTCACCTGCTCAAGCACGGGGACAAGGTGTCGGTCAAACCACACGCTTCGCCAGTCTTTCACGCCATTCAGTATCTCCTTGGGCAACTGCCGCGCGATTATCTGACCACTCTGCGCGCCTTTGGCGGTTTGCAAGCTTATCCCAGCCGTACCAAAGATCCAGATCCTGTCGATTTCTCCACCGGCTCGGTAGGGCTGGGCGCAGTCGCCCCGGCTTTTGCCGCGCTAACCCACCACTATGCCAAGATGCACTTCGGCGAAGTGACTTCCAATCGTTTCATTGCCATTATCGGTGACGCAGAGCTGGATGAGGGCAATGTCTGGGAAGCCGTCTTCGATGAATGGATGGACGAACTGGCCAACACGATCTGGATCGTAGACCTGAACCGTCAGAGTCTGGACCGTGTCGTTCCCGGCATCCGGGCGGGTACGCTGAAGTCGATGTTCGACAGTTGGGGCTGGCGAGTGTTGGAGGCCAAGTACGGCCGCAAGCTGCAAAATCTGTTCGCCGAGGAGCATGGCGAGCTGGTGCGCAAACGCATCGACGACATGAGCAACGAGGAGTACCAGTTGCTGGTACGGTTGCCAGGCGATGAGCTGCGCCAGCGCTTTGTCACCGTCAACGGGCACAAGGATGCACGCCTCGAGAAGCTGCTGGCTCCCATCAGCAACGGGGAGTTGCCCGGCGTCATCGGCAATCTGGGAGGCCATGACCTCTCTGAGATGATCGGCGTGCTTGAAGAGGCCGACGCCACGTCAGACCGGCCCACGGTGATTTTCGCGTACACGATCAAGGGATGGCGGCTGCCGATTGCGGGCGACCCCCAAAACCATTCGAAGCTGCTGAGCGTGGAGGAGATGTCGGCCCTGGCTGAAGAACTGGCAGTTCCGGGCGACGATGAATGGGCGGCGTTTGAACCGGAGTCGGAGGAAGGGGCGCTGTGCACGAAGACCGCTTTCCAGCTGTATCCGGACTCGGTTGCGCCGGAAGCCGCAGCCAATGGCAGGATGAAAGGGGCGGAGGTTTCACCTGACGGTCTAGCAGCACAGGACGTTCCCGAAAGTGTGCCGGCCCGTATGCACGGTATGCTCAGCACGCAGCAGTCGTTCGGCCAGATCCTGGTGAGTATGAGCCGCGATCCGAAGCTGGCGCCGCGGCTGGTCACAACGTCGCCGGACGTCTCCACGTCCACTAACCTCTCGGGCTGGATTGCCAAGCAGGGCGTCTTTTCCTTGACTGAAGGGGAGATCTACGAGCTGGAGGAGAACCGCGGGCTGAGCTGGCGTTACGGACCCGACGGCCAGCACATCGAGCTGGGCATATCGGAGATGAACCTCTTCATGATGCTGGCGATGCTGGGCCTCTCCGCCGAGCTGAACGGCCAGCAGTTGATCCCGATCGGCACGGTTTACGATCCGTTCGTGCTGCGGGGGCTGGACTCGTTTATTTACGGCCTCTACGCCGATTCCCGCTTTATCATCGTGGGCACGCCGTCGGGCGTCAGCCTGGCCCCGGAAGGGGGTGCGCACCAGTCAACGGTGACCCCTTCACTGGGCGCGGAGCTGCCCAATCTGAACAGCTACGAGCCCTGTTTTGCACAGGAGCTTGTCTGGATCATGATGGAGGCGGTGCGCCAGTGCTGTCGCGACGTGGACGGCAGAGCGACCTATCTACGCCTCTCTACAAAGCCGACCGATCAGTCGCTGTTGGATCCGGCTATGGAGAGGCTCGGGGCAGTTGAACTGCGCCGCCAAGTGCTTGAGGGCGGGTACCGGTTGCTGGACTGGAAGACGGCGACGCCTGAGGCTGACCCTCGCTCGCTGGTCCATATTGCTTCGACAGGTATCATGCTGGCGGAGGCGATGGAGGCGGCGGCGATGTTGCAGGCGGAGGGCATCGCAGTCAACGTGCTCAACATTACCAGCCCTCGGCGCCTGTACGAGAATTGGCGGGCAGCGCAATGGGGACGCAGGCCGGGAAGGGAGCCGAGCCGGCTGCTCTCGTGGCTGATCCCCCCGAACGAGCGCCAAGCCCCGATCGTTACTGTGCAGGACGGGGCTTCTCACAATCTGGCCTGGTTGGGGAGCCTCTTCGGCAGTTATCTGATCCCGCTGGGCGTGGACGATTTCGGTCAGTCGGGAACGCCGGCCGATCTGTACCGCCACTTCGGGATTGACAGCCAGGCAATCTTTGAGGCGGCGCTGGTGGGGCTGAATCGAACTGAGTTTGGGTAGAACGGACGCGTCTTTCGGCGGACAGCCGTGCCGGAGAGGCGGTCGGTGGCTGGCGGCGGACGTTGGCGCAAGAGGGAGGGATTCGTGGCCGAGATTATCCCCATGCCCGATCTGGGTTTTGAGGCCGGTGAAGGTGAACTTTCAGTCTGGTTGAAGGGCGTGGGCGACGCAGTTGAGGCTGGCGAACCGATCGCCGAGTTTGAGTCGGACAAGGTTACACTCGAGGTGGAGGCCCCCGTTGCGGGCGTACTGCTGGAGCATCTCATCCAGCCCGGGGAAAACGCGGAGACGGGTGCGCCGATTGCCCGAGTAGGGGAGGCACACGAACTGTCGAGCCCACCGGCGTCCGCGCCAGCCAAAAGGCCAGCTCCCCCACCTTCTCCAATACCTACTCCTCCTCCCTTCGAAACATTTGATGTGGAAGCACCGCCCGATCCCTTGCCGGCCGCGCCGCAGGAGAGTCGGCCGGCGGGTCGCGTTTCGGCAGAGCCTGTGGGGAATGGCGTACTGGCGACGCCGATTGCGCTGCGTATGGCCCGCGAGCACAATCTGGACTTACGCCGGGTGGCCGGCAGCGGTCCGGGAGGCCGTATTCTACGCGGGGATGTAGAGAATCATCTGGCCGAGGCCCGTCCCGGCGCGATCGAGGAGGTTGCCCCGCCCCTGCCGGTCGTCGATGAACGGCCTCTTAGCGCTGGCGCGGCTGCTTCGCCGTTGCGGCGGACGATTGCGCGGCGCATGAGTCAAAGCAAACAGACAATCCCTCACTTCTACATCACAAATTCGGTCACGATGGACGAAGCGCTGGCGTTGAGACGACAGTACAACGAGGCATTTGCATCGGAGGCGCAGGTTTCGGTCAACGACATCGTGGTAAAGGCCGTCGCCCTGGCGCTGCGCGATTTTCCCAACCTGAATGCGTCCTTCGTCGACGACCGCATCGATGTTCATCCTGAAATCAATATCGGTGCGGCCGTGGCGGTGGAAGGGGGCGTACTGACGGTGGTCAGCCGGCAGACGGACCGTAGTCCGATAGCGGATATCGCCCGCGAGAACCGGGCCATGATCGAGAGGGCGCGCGCGGGCAGGGCCAGGCCGGAGGATGTATCTGGCAGCACCTTCACGATCAGCAACCTGGGCGGTTACGACACCGACCACTTTGCCGCGATTATCAACCCGCCGCAGGCTGCGATTCTGGCAGTGGCTACCGCCAGAGAGACCGCGGTCGTTGAGGAGGGCCAGGTGGTCGTGCGCACGGTCATGCAGATGACGATCTCCGCCGACCACCGAGTGACGGACGGGGCCGAGTGCGCTCTTTTCCTGCGGAGAGTGAAGGAGCTGTTGGAGAGGCCGATCAGGTTGTTCGTGACTTGAAGAGATTTGCAGCAGAAGGCTTGTTGACGAAGTAGAAAGAGTCAGCGTTGCGATGAATCGAGTTTTGGACGGAATACACGGACTTTCTGAGCAGAAATAGCCGCGCTTGCATAAGGAGGGAAGGAGCTTTTCACACTGCAACTACACAGGTCTCTGAGTGTGGTGCGAATAGTTAAGTCATGGAGACGGCATTTAGCGGTTGCTGTGGCATGTGCTGCGATTGCCGCTTCCAGCCCGAACAAAGACGTCGAGGCGTACCTCACACAGGCCTATGACAATCTAAACGGCAGCAAATTTCAGGAGGCCATTGAAGGCTTTGACCAAGCTCTCAATCTGCAGCCCGACGATGCCGACGCTTACTTGGGTCGGGGTCATGCCAAGGTCCATCTCGGTCAGAGCGAGGGCGCCATTGAAGACTTCGACCAGGCCCTCAAACTGCAGCCCGACAATGTCGACGCTTATATCGGTCGGGGTTATGCCAGGGTCAATCTCGGTCAGAGCGAGGGCGCCATTGAAGACCTTGACCAGGCCCTCAAACTGCAGCCTTACAATGCAACCGCCTTTTTTCTGCGGGGTATTGCCAAGGCCAGACTCCGCCAATTCCACAGCGCCATCGCAGACTTCGACTACGCTCTCAGACTGAAGCACGACCACGTCGAAGTTTACGTCCAACGGGGCAATGCCAAGACCTGTATCGACGAGAACCTGGACGCCATCGCAGACTTTAATCAAGCTCTCAAACTACAGCCCGAAAATGCCGACGCTTACGTCGGTCAGGGTGTTGCCAGGGCGAACCTTGGTCAAAACCAGGAAGCAATTGAGGACTTTGACCAGGCTCTCCAACTGCGGCCCGACATTGCCCACGCCTATCTCTATCGCGGCATTACCAGGGCAACCCTGGGTCAATATCAGGAAGCCGTGGCCGACTATGACCAGGCTCTCCTGCTAGAGCCCGACAATGCCCACGCTTACTTCTATCGGGGCCTCGCCAGGGACAAACTTGGTCTTAATTGGAGTGCCGTCAACGACTTTGATCAAGCTCTCCTGCTGATGCCCGACAATGCCCACGCCTATTTCCATCGGGGCCTTGCTAAGATCAATCTTGGTCAATTCCAGGATGCGATCGCCGACTTTGACCAAGCTCTCCAACTAAAGCGCGATTATAAGGATGCTTTGGTCTACCGGGGCCTTGCCAAAGACAACCTGAGCCAATACCAGGACGGCTACTCCGACTTGCAGGCCGCTGCAGCATTGGAATCCGTGAAATCAGCTGGCGACAGCGCTTCCATAATCGACACGGAACGGCTGGGATTACGACTCTGGCATTAGCAAGACTGGGCGCGCCTCTGCTAGAGCCTCGGGCACTGTGCGGAAATTCAAATACTCGTGGGCGTACTTATTGGCGTTCCAGCAACGTTAGTCAAGGGCAAACTGCGTCTTTGACGAGCCTGGGCTTGCGCCTGCCGATGCGCCGCCAGATTCTCGTTTCGCCCCTCTTGCGGTATCGTCTCATTTTCCCAAAAATTACGGAAAAGGACTGCGTTCAGGTCATAGGAGGGCGGCCGCGTTGTCCCTACAGTGCCGATGTGCGAGGCTTGAATTCAAAGTGAAGAAGTGGTATCGACCTTCAGGCTTCGCTGCTCTCCTCAAATGGCTCTTCCACAATTACTGTCAGATCTAGCCAGTGGGGCGTCTCAGAAAGCTTAGAGAGGAAAACCGTGCCGAAATTTACACCGCAGAAACTGACCGCCATCGCCCAGGATATATTCGTCGCCGCCGGCGTGAAACAGGACGAGGCCGGCATCGTGTCGGAACACCTGGTTCAGGCCAACCTGGTTGGACACGACTCTCACGGCGTGCTACGCATTCCCGAGTATTTGGCATGGATGGAAGCGGGCGATGTCGTTCCCGGCCAGCATATCTCAATCACGCAGGAGACGGAGGTACTGGCCGTTATGGAAGGCGGCTGGGGCTTTGGCCAGGTTATCGGACTGGAGGCGATCGAGGTGGCGATGGACAAGGCCGGGGAAGGCGGCGTTGGCATCATCGCGGTCAGCCAGTGTGGACATATCGGGCGCGTGGGGCATTATCCCTACCTTGCGGCCCAGCATGGCTTCGTGACAGTGATTTTCGTCAATACACATGGGGGCGGCAAATTGGCGGCTCCGTGGGGCGGGCGGGGTCGGCGGCTCTCGGCCAACCCGATTTCGGTGGGGATTCCGCGGCAGGATGACGAGCCGCTGGTACTTGATATGGCGACATCGGCCATTGCCGACGGCAAGCTGAAGGACATGCACAACCGGGGCGTGCCGGCGCCGGCCGGCTGCATCGTTGACGCGGAAGGCAACCCGACGACGGACCCAGCCGCCTATATCGGGCCGCCGGAGGGGGCGCTACTGCCGTTTGGCGGCCACAAGGGATTTGGCCTATCCTTCGTCATCGACATTTTGGCCGGCGCGCTGTCGGGGGCCGGTTGCAGTCGCGAGGGGGTAGACCGAATCGGCAACGGATTTCTGGCAATTGTGATTCAGCCTGAGCAGATGAGGAAGGGCGGCGGCTTCTATGCAGATGTTGAGGGGCTGGTGCAGCACGTCAAGAGTTCAGAGCTGGCAGCCGGCTTCGACGAGATTTTGGCGCCGGGCGAGCCGGAGATCCGGACGCGTCAGGGGCGTACCCGCGACGGCATCGCCGTTGACGATACGGCATGGGGCAAGATCTGCGCCGCGGCCGAGCGCTACGGCGTTCACCTGACCTCATCAGAATAGAGCCCCGTAGGCTTCGAAGTACTCCTCACTTGTCATTCTTCCCCGCCCGGGCACTTCAAACTCCTGCAGAGGAGTGGGCAGCGAGAAAAACGAAAAAGTGAACCTTTCGGCAGCGTTATCGCTGCTCAGCCGCACCCGGTGATTCATCGCCTTGATCGCGCCTTGGGTCCACATTTCCATCAAGTAGCCCGGGTAGAGCAGGATCGATTCAGAGGCGTCTACTGATTGCCACCGAGGTTCCCCGCTCTCGCCGACCAGCTGCAGCTCCAGTTCTTCGTCAATGCCGAAGGGAAAAACGGTGAACAGAGAGGCATCGGGATGTGCTGAGAGCCGCGTATTGTCGGCGGCAGTTTTGTTGAACTTCTGGAGCGGCGGATAGTAGTTGTTGGAGACCATGTGACCGGCGTTGCGGTGGTAAAAGTCCAGTAGGCCGGGTATCTCTAGCTGTGTCAGCAGGTCCGTTTCCAAGGAACGCACCGTCTGCACTACCTTTTTCCAACTGCTCTTCAGAAAGCCTTGAAATTCAGCTGGGTAGCGGTCCTTAGGGTAGAACTCGGACAGAACGAAGGTGCTGATGAGGTCGTCCTCGGCCTGGTGGCTGCTGTCGGTCTGGCCGTAATAGGAAAAGCCGTCGTAGGCGTACCCGTACCGCTTCTGGAGAAAGCGGAGCTGATAGTCCCGAACTCTGCGGATGAAAGTGCGGAAAGCTTCCAGGAGTTCAGAACCGTCCAAGGCCGCGCCAGAAGATACGAGATATCCTCTGGACCTCAGAAGGTCTGCACTCTGACTGTCGATCAAGAAGGGGATACTCCGTGTTCAGAGTTTCAAATGCGCAAGCGCGTTCCGTTTCAGGGTGAGAAAGTCAGGCTCCAGAATTGTATTCTCATTCCTCGGGTGGGGCAAGTCGATCGAAAAGTCGGCAGTGATGCGGCCTGGACGCGGGCTGAAGACGAGCAGGCGATCGCCCAGCAGCAGCGCTTCGTCGATGTCATGGGTGATGAAGAGTATCGTCTTGGAAAAACGCGTCCTCACCTCCAACAGCCACTGCTGCAGCATGCGGCGGGTGAGGGCATCGAGCGCGCCGAACGGTTCATCGAGTAGAAGGATGTCGTAGCCGGCCAGAAAGGTGCGCAGCAGCGCGGCACGCTGTCTCATTCCGCCCGAGAGTGTGCTGGGCCAGTTGTCTTCGAAGCCGTCCAGACCGAAGAGCGGGAGCAGCTGGCGTGCCTCTTCACGGGCCGCGTCGCGGCTGCCACCGGCCAGCTCCACGCCCAGGATTACGTTGTCGAGAACAGAGCGCCATGGCAACAGCGTATCCCGCTGCGGCATGTAGCCAAAGCGCCCCTGCCGATCGGATGCGTCCGGCAGGGGCTCCCCTTGCAGACTGATTCGGCCGCTGTCGGGCTGTACGAGGCCGGCCAACAGCCGCAGAAGGGTGGACTTACCACAACCGCTGGGGCCGATGATGGTCAGAAACTCGCCCTCCCTGACCTCGAAAGTCACGTCCACAACGGCTTCGACACTGCCGCCCGAGCCCCTGCGGGATGGACTCTCGAACGTCTTGGAGAGCGAGTCGACCGTCAGAAGTGTCATTCTCGCTCAGGCAGGAATTCGTTTGTATATGCGCTCTCGGCGTCAAACGACTCTATGATGTCGTTTTCGATCAGGAAATCGGCATATCCCTGCCAGATATCGCCAGTCTGAATGCCCCATTGCGACGCTTCAGCCTGATACTCCTTGGACAACCAGTCCTGGCTTATACGTACCAGTTCGGCGTCAAGATCCGGATTGGCCTCAAGTAGAATGTCTGCCGCTTCGGCGGGATTTTCGATGGCGAATTCATAGCCGCGGGCTGAGGCCTCAACGAATGCCCGTACAGTGTCCGGATCATTCTGAATCATCGCCTCGCTGGTAATCAGAATCGGCGTATAGTAATCGGGAATGCAGTCCAGATAATCCTTAAGCATGACAATATCCAGCTCGACGCCCAGAAGTTCGGCGTTGATACCGCCCCAGCCGTAGAAGATCCAGACAAAGTCGACCTGATCCGCTTCCGTAACCGATAGGAAGTCTGCCCAGCCGATGTCGATGAACTCGATGTCTTCTGCCGATCCACCCTCACACTGCATCAGCAGGTCGATGGTGGGAAACTCGATAGGGGAACCAAAAGCGCCATACCGTTTGCCGGCCATTGCGGTGGGCGTACTGATTCCCATTCCCGCGCTTTTTCTCGAAGCGAAGCCCGAGGTGTTGTGTTGAATTATGGCAGCAACTGACACAACAGGCACACCCTCATCTCGGGCAAATGTAGTGCCTTCCTGGTAGCTGAAGCCAAAGTCGGCCGACCCTGATCCAACGACTTTGTGCACATCCGACTGACCGGGGAGGACAATGTCTACATTCAAGCCCGCTTCTTCATACCATCCATTCTCACGAGCTACATAGATGCCCGTGTAATTGGTGTTGGGCGTCCACCCCAGCATCAACGTGACGTCTTTCGGAGGGGCAGAACTGTCCTCGCCCTGCGCCATGGGCGCCACTGGCATACAGGCCGCCACCGACATCAACGCCAGCAGAGTCACAAACATGGAAATTGCATATTGTATTCGTTTTTTCATCATCTTCTCCTCAAAGTGAATTATGGCCAACTGCCAGGGGCGTGTGGCCGGTGCGAAGTTGGCGGCTGACGCCAACTCAATTGCCATTGCCGGTTCGTTCCTCAAAGTACCAGGGCATCATCCCTCGCTCGATAACAAAGACTGCAAGAAACAACAGAATGCTCAAGAGTGATGTGATGACGATAGCAGAAAAGACCTGAGCCGTTTTGAACGCCGCCGATGAGCGCAGCATATAGATGCCCAGCCCCTGTTTGGCGCCAACCCACTCCCCGACGACTGCGCCCGTTACGCTATAGGTTGCTGCAATCTTCAAGCCCGAAAAGAAATAGGGTGCTGCTGCAGGCAGCCTGACCTTCTTCCAGATCTGCGGCCACGTCGCTCCCATAGAACGGAACAGGTCGATCATTTCCGGTTCGGTCGAGGTCAGGCCGTCGCTGGTGTTGATTGCGATGGGAAAAAAACAGAACAGGGTCACGACAATTACTTTTGGCGCGATGCCAAAGCCGAACCAGATGATCAGCAGTGGGGCCAGCGCCAGAATTGGAACTGTTTGTGATATGACCAGTAACGGATAGACAGCTCGCCGCAGCCAGGGCGAGAAGTCGAGCACGGCCGCTACGACGACGCCCGTCGTCACCGCCACCCCGATCCCAATGGCAACCTCCAGCATGGTCTGGCCAACATGTGTGCCCAATAGGGCACGCGTCTCCCAGAAGGCCTGCCAGATCGCCGACGGTGCTGGCAGGATCCACTTTGGCAAGGCGAGTCCCCATACTGCCAGCTCCCAGAGCGCCGCCGCCGTCAACAATATGATTCCGGGAAAGAGCAGTCGGGTCGTCCTCATCAGGCCTCTTCTCGAAACTTCGAAACCAGTCCTTCTATTGTGGTCCCTCCAGTGGACTCTCCGACCTTTATTATCGTAACGACACGCTCTACTCCGTTCACAAAACAGGCCCGATGAGCCGCTTTGGCCACCTCCATACAGCTATCGAGATCCCCCTCAATCGTTGTCCCCATTGGGCCGACTGCGTAGTTGAGGCCAGATGCCTGTATGACCTCGATGGCGCGGTCCACAATTGGGTAGACTTCGCCGCCCGTCGCGGGAAGCACTTCAATGTCGACAATCACTTGGTTGGACATAACGTCTCCTTTAGCAAACAAAAAAACCGCCCTGTCAGGCGGTTGGCGTCTGGTACAATATGCAGTTGGTCTACGTCTCGCTAAGATTCCTACGCCAGCATTACCTGGATCAGGTTTGTCGGTCACCTCCACAGTGCGCCATTCGGACGCGGAAGGAGGTTTCTCAGCCCAGTTGTTCCGAGCTCCCGATTGCGATTCGGTTGTTCAGGTGCTTAGACGCTCGGTTCAAGAGCGACTGCAAACAGTATATTAGAGATGGTTCTTCTCGTCAAGTCCGAAAAAGTCAGGGTGCAGTTCATATTTGGGGTGAGAGTGGGCAGGCACAAGGCCTGCCCCTACCGTGGTCACGGCGGACGGTTTCGCGGCACGACGTGGGTGGGTGACCCGTGGCATAGACAGTACGCCGGCGACGCGGCGCCAACGTGGCATGGTGTAAGGGGGGGGCGTTGCGGGGGGAGTCCCCCCGCACAAGGGAGGGCCGAAGGCCCGACCGCACAGAACTGCAGTGGACAGTGATCAGTGGTCAGTGATGAGTGGCGATGGCATCTGACCTGCTCGGGGGGGCATTGGCATTGGCTTAGTCGTTAGAAGAGGCGTGCGAAAGTTCACCACCAATCTGGACTGAACCCAAAATGGGGGTCTTCAGGGCCTGAGCTTTGTGCTGGAAGGAAGGGCGCCAGGTCCCTGACGAGAACCGGCGCCCTTTGATGAATTGTGGGGGGCCGACTCAGGCCGCGACCAGCTTCCCGGATTGGAGGAGCGGCTGAGCGGATCCGATGCGCTCGTCGCGGAACTGCTTTGTATAGAGGTCATAGTAATGACCCTGCTGGCGAATCAGTTGGGCGTGCGTGCCCTGTTCGGCGATGCGGCCATCCTCGATCACCAGAATCCGGTCCGCCTTGCGGATGGTGGAGAGGCGGTGGGCGATGATGAAGCTGGTGCGGTCAGCCAGGATCGCGTCCATCGCCTCCTGGACAAGCGCCTCGGTCAGAGTGTCAACCGAACTCGTGGCCTCGTCCATGACGAAGATATCGGGATCGGCCAGAATCGCCCGCGCCAGGCTCAGGAGCTGCGTTTGCCCGACCGACAGGAGGACGCCGCCTTCTCCCACCTGGCTGTCATAGCCTTCTTCCAACTCCTCGATGAAGGCATGCGCACCTGCCACCTTGGCGGCTTTGACAACATCTTCATCGGAGCCGTCGAGCCTTCCGTAGCGAAGGTTCTCCCAGATCGAACCGGAGAAGAGATAGGGCGTCTGCAGGACAACGCCGACCCGGCTATGAATGCCGTGCAGGGTCCACTCGGTATAGTCTCTGCCGTTGATCACGATGCGCCCCTTTGACGGCTCGTAGAATCGACAGACCAGATTGACGATAGTCGATTTTCCCGCACCCGTCGGCCCGACCAGTGCGATCGTCTCTCCCTGCTTCACATGCAGGCTGAAGTCGCGCAGAACCGGATTTTCCTCCTCGTATTGGAAGTCCACGTCTTCGAAGAGAATGTCGCCGCGGAGGCTGCCGGGATCCTGTGCGCCGCTGCGATCCTGGACCTCTGGCACAGCGTCAACGAGGCTGAAGATGCGTTCGCCGGAGGCGATAGCCTGCTGCATTTCGGCATAGATGCGCGCCATCTCCTGGATGGGAAACAGCATGAATGTGATGTAGGCAATGAAGGCCTGGATGCCGCCAATGGTCATACTGCCCAATTGGAACTGCCAGCCGCCGTAGAGAACGATGCTGGAGACGGCGACCGCGCTGATCAGCTGCACAACGGGCAGGAACAGAGCGGACAGCCACGCGGCGCGGAATCCGGCGCGATACATGGTCCAGGTCAGGTCCTTAAACTCTTCCAGGTTGCCCTCTTCACGGCGCAGAGATTTGACCACGCGCACACCGGTTATGTTCTCGTTGTAAGCACCGGTAATTCTCGAGTTCGTCTTGCGCACATCACGGTATTCCACCAGGATCTTTTTCTTGAAACGAAAGGCCACCACCACAAGCACAGGGATGATTGCAGCGATGATCAGCATCATCTGAAAGTCAATTACCGCCATAAAGGAGAGGGAGACAATGATATTGACTGTGCCCCAGGCCAGGTCCATGATACCCCAGGAAACCAGGTCCCCTACGCGGCTGGCGTCGGACGTGAGTCGACTCATGAGCCAGCCGACCGGTGTGCGGTCGTAGTAGGAGAGCGACAGGTCCTGCAGCTTGGCGAACATCATTTTGCGCAGATCGTACTGCACGCGTTCGCCCATTCGAGACGCCGAGAAGATGAAGGCCATCACGCCCAAAGCCACAAGCAGGAGCCCCACACCGTACTGAATGATCAGCCGCCAGAGCTGCTCGGCGTTGCCGGCCAGAATGCCATCGTCGATTATTCTCTTGGAGAGGAAGGTAAGATACCCGTCCATGAAAGAGGTCACGACAATGGCGAAGAGATAGCCGAGTATAAGGCGCCAGTGAATAAGACCCTGCCTGAGGATGCGAACGACGGTCGCGCCGTTGAATTCAGTGTCGAATTCTTCTTCATCGAAATGTTCGTGTTCTGACATCGGTCAACCTTTGTTAACAGAATGGGGGATTTCGGATTCCGACGGCGCGTCGCCGTTTGCAGAGGGCCGCACTTCCTCCAGCGCATCGAGCCTTCCTTCAGTCGCTTCGACAACTGCGGCGATTTCCCGTTCCAAATCGGCCTCGATCTGTACCTGCAACGCAAATACCTGTTGGTAGACACCCGGCTGGGAGACCAGCTCCTCGTGGGTGCCGCGCTGGATGATTCGGCCCGCCTCCATGACCAGAATCTTGTCTGCCGACATGACGCTCTGCACACGGTGCGCGATGATGAATGTGGTGCGGCCTTGCATCAGGCGGCTCAAGGCCTCCCGTATCGCAGCGTCGGTTTCGGTGTCCACGCTGGAGGTTGCGTCATCCAGAAGCAGTACTGCCGGGTCTTTCAACAAGGTGCGAGCTATGGTCACCCGCTGCTTTTGCCCGCCCGACAAAGTCACGCCGCGCTCGCCCACGAGCGTGTCGTACTTCTTGGGGAAGGTTTGAATCACGTCGTGGATTGCGGCAGCCTTGGCCGCGGCCTCCACCTCTTCATCGGAGACGTCTCGTCCCACGCCATAGGTGATGTTGTTGCGTATCGTCGTCGAAAACAGGAACGGTTCCTGTTGGACGATTCCGACCTGGCCGCGGAGAAAGCCGCGCGGATAGGACCGCAGCTCTTCGCCATCCAAGGTGATGGTGCCGCCGCTATAGTCGTAGAAGCGGGGCAGAAGGTTCAGGAGGGATGATTTGCCCGATCCTGTCGCGCCGAGGAGGCCGACCACCTGGCCGGGTTCGGCGTTAAAGCTGATGTCGCGCAGGACGTAGCCGCGTTCTGCAAACGCCTTGCGCCGCGCTTCCCTCGGGTCCAGGTTGGCGTCTTTACTCTTGTTTGCTTTGCCGTCTTCCTCAGCAACCGGCAGATCATAGGCGAACTGCACATCTTTAAACTGCAGCGCGCCGCGCAGGCGCTTGATGGCGGGTTCGCTGCCTTCTTCCAGCTGCTCCCTCTCCTGGCGGATTATCTCCTGCACGCGATTCAGCGAGACCAGACCGGTGGAGACATGGGCGACAAGCCGGCCGATGCCCTGAACCGGCCAGATCGTAGCGATGAGCAGACCGGTAAAGGCGACATAGGTGCCCAGGGTGATTTCTCCGTTCAGGGCCATCAAGGCGGCTACCGACATTCCGATAAGCACCTGGGCGCCTGTCAGTGTTTCTACAAGCGGCCAGAACATGGTGTGTAGGTTGCCGATCTTGACACCGCGGCGGTACTTCTCCCAGTTTTCCTTTTCAAAACTTTCGATTTCGTAAGACTGGCGCGCGAATGCTTTGACCACGCGCACGCCGGTCAGCCTTTCCTGCAGCCGATTGGAAACGGCCGCGTCCTGACTCTGATAGGACTCAAACACGGTCTCCATTCGCCTGAAAAAGAAGAAAGAGGCCACAGAGACGACCGGCAGCAGTGGAACTGAAAGAATCGCCAGCCAGCCGTGCAGCAGAATCAGGGCGCAGAAGTTTACCAGGAAGAGCAGGGCTGTGCGCCCGATGCCAATCAGTTGGTCCTGGAATAGCCGGCGAAGCGTGTCGACATCGGAGGTGGCGCGCTGAATCAGCTCACCGGTTTGCATCGTATCGTGATAGGAGAAGGTCAGCCTCTGAATGTGATCGTAAAGGTAGTTGCGCAAGCGGCGGGCGATGCCTTCGGCGGTTTGGGCGGACAGCCGGCCCATGCCATAGGAGAACAACCCTTGCAGCAGCGCCAGGGCGGTGATTCCAACTGCCACCCACGGTATCTGCCACTGGCGATCGGCACTCATCAGGATGTCGTCCACAAAGTAGCGCAGCAGGTAGAAGACTGCCGAACGGCTGAGCGCGGCCAGTCCTGCAGCGACAACAGCCAGGATGTAGATTTTGCGAAAGCCGGTTGCCATGCGCCACAGACCGACGAAGCGGTTAGGTGTCAGCGTATCTTTCAGGTCATAGTCGAGTCGTATTCCAGTGTCGCCCATCTCTTCTTCACTTTTTCCTTCAGCCTGCCCACCCAGGGCCGGCCAGAACCTCTGCAGCGGCCGCAACCAGACCGGCCAACTCTGGCGTGGGGCGGAATAGTCTCTCCTCTCCGATTCAGACGAGATATCTCCCATCAGTGTTCGCTCCTTACAACTTGCACATAGTGCGCCGTGAGCGGGCGCGGCGGGGGATTGTAAGTAAGGTAACGGCAGCCCCGGTTCGTCGGGGGAACGCAAACTGACACTGCACGTTACCTTTTTCGGGCAGTTGCCTGCCCAAAACAAAAGAGCCACAGGCCAAGCCCATGACTCTGAATTGGATAGCGCCAATTGAAAAAGTCACGGGCATAAGCACCGTGACCATTTTGCCGATTTGGAGGGGGCCGGCAATCAGGCCGAACCGCCATCCTCAGTAAGGTTTACCGGTGCTCTGCTCCTTGGACGAAGCCCGCAGTGCAAATGACTGCGACCATATTTCTGATACGTGCCATCGTTACCGGTCCTCCTTACATACAGTCGGCGGGAAATCGGGACTCCCACTCGCTTCTATACAACGATTGTCGGGACACTATAGCAGGACAGTTAAGGGCAGTCAAATCTGAGACTGGTCGAAGATCTGCGCAAGGCAGACGCAAAGTGCGAGATTTGTTTGAGGTTATGAACAGGATTATGATTGCTGTGCATTTGGAGAGTTGGAGGTGGGGAACGGTGGTCGGGCGGGCTTCTCCTGGGGCCGCTTCGGGGAGAGAGTATAGACTGCGTGCCTGTTAGGATAGCGGTCCACCACCCCTAGACAGAGCTTTTTGCCGCTCGCAGCGGCGGTCGCCTCATACTGACAGCGCTATAACAGTTTCTCGTGCAACCCAACGTTGCAATCGGCGGGAGCGCAGACTTTTATATTTCAATGCCCGCCATCCAGTCTATTTCCAGGAAGGTTCCAAGAGCTCAATTGTGCGCCTGAAGAAAAGTAAATGTAAGTCGAGAAGCATGAGATACTGCGTTCGCTGGGGAACATTCTCGTTCGTTGCCGCCATTCTCACGTTTACAATACTGTTCGCACAGGCGGAATGGATCGGGGCAGCTGCGAATGAGGCTGGCCGGAAGTCTGTCACCCTGGCGGTTTCTTCTCCTATTACAACCCACCTGTATGAAGTTCAGGTTGACGCAGTTGAACTTGAAGAATTTCCCAACTGGGGAGGCGCCATCGAATCTCTTGGAGACGGGTTGCTTGTGGCAACGCCGAGAGGCCGGCTGGCGTTGATCGACGTTGATGGACAGGTCAAGTACTTGCCGCAGAAAGTCCCCATGAATGAGGCTGCGTCGGAAGGGCCGATTCTGTGGACGGGATTCCGAGTGGCTGATATTCTGCTCCATGAGCGGGAGCCAGACCTATTCACCTTATTTGTTTCCCATCATTATTTCACGGAAAGTTGTGTAGAGTTCCGGGTCTCCTCTATATCGGTGCGAGCTGATGACACGAACGCAACGCTGACCGGCAGTTGGGATACTGTGCTCATCGTGAATCCGTGTATCAGCAGCGACATATTTGACTACGGCCACCGTGGGGGATTCAGGCCGGCGGACGCATGCTAATGGATGGATCAGACCATCTGCTAATCGTCACCGTCGACCAGGCCTATTTTGAATGGTACCAGGAGAAGCACGCACTGGACCCTCCTCCTGTATTCGAGGAGGACTCCCAGCTCGGCGCTTTGTTGCGAGTGGAACTTAGCAGCGGCGACGTTGAGGTCGTAGCCAGGGGTTTCAGAAATCCGCAGGGGTTTGCACGCGACGCAGAAGGCAATTTGTGGCAAACGGAACACGGCCCGCAAGGCGGCGACGAACTCAACCTGTTAAAACCGGAGCTAGACTATGGCTGGCCCTTTGTTACGCTTGGCATACAGTACGGCAACAAGCTTTGGCCATACAGTAGCGTCCAGGGCCGGCATGATGGATTTGAGAAACCGGTATTTGCCTGGATCCCGGCTATTGGGATTTCGAATCTTGTCGTCAGCGACAGCCGTCATTTTCCACTGTGGCAGGACGACCTCCTCGTTTCTTCGCTTATCACCCAGTCGATATACCGCGTCCGTACTGACGAGGGAAACGTGATGTATGTCGAGAAGATAGAGGTTGGCGCGCGTATTCGCGATATCACGCAGATGCCCGATGGCCGCATCGCCCTCCTGACAGACAGCGCCAATGTACTGTTCTTGCAGCGCGCGCCGCTCTATTGCCAGAACAGGCGCGATGCCGAGTCGATTTTTCCTATGACGCTGAGAGTGTCTGCGTCGATCTTGTTGAAATCATCTCAGCTGCAGACGACCCTTTGATTGGCCCTCTGGGCGGAGCTGCATTTGACAACCCGGTAGTTCGGTCATTGTACAGCATTTATTTGCATGACAACCGGATCATTTACGTCAAGAGTCCCTGCGTAAGCAGCGACCTGGAGAATCGCTTCTTTTTGCACCTTACACCGGTTGATGCCGTTGAACTCGCGGAGGGGAATGAGGCTTTCGGATTCAACGTACTTGACTTTAACGTAGACGAAGACCATGTCGGCACAACCAGGCACGAGAAGGCGTGTATTGTAACCCTGGCACTGCCCGAATATGAACTGAAGCACATTTACACGGGACAGGTCATTCGCGTGGAAGAACCAAATGGCGAGATTAGTTGGAGGGGCCCTGTCTGGGAAGGTAGCTATACTCTCGGTGAAGTCGCTGTCTCGTTGGCGGATGAAGGAGGGGCGCCACACCCGACGGCGGATGCGGAGGTCCTGTCAACCGGCGCCGACCTCTTCGCAACGCGCTGCAGCAGCTGCCACAATCTTTCAGCCGAGCACCATATCGGTCCGCATTTGGATGGGGTGATCGGCAGGAGGGCAGGCGAGGTCGCGGGCTTCAACGCAACGGCTGCCATGACTGCGCTGGAGATCGTCTGGACACGGGGAAACCTGGTCGAATTTATCGTCAATCCTGATCAGTTCGCTCCGGGGACTACGATGGCAGGTGTCGGAGTGACTGAAGAAGAGGCCCGGACGATTATCGAGTTTCTAGCACAAGATGAATGAATGGGAAATCCTCCGGTGATTCCTGGGGCGCGAAACAGAATAGGATTATGTTTATGTATAGTGCACTTGGTGGACCTGACAAGATTGACAGGTTGTCCAGACCATGCGTCTGAAAGGTTTGTGATATGAGAAAGGGACTGAATGCTTCTTCCGTAATGCTGGTGTTAATTGCAGTTGCCACCATTTCGCTGCAGCCGTGGTCTCCCTCATCGATCGAAGCAGCCCCAAGTTTTGCCGCAGAGAACGAAGTCTACGTCCCCGACCCTCCGACCAAGAGAACACACTTATACGAGCTCCAACTCCTGATCGTCAGGTTGGAGCAGTTCTCCGACGGTGGGGGCGCCATTGAGCCCCTGGGTGACAGGGTCTTGGTGGTGACTCCGAGAGGGCGGATCGCTCTGATCGGGGCTGATGGCGAAATCAGCTATCTTCCGCAGCTTGTTCCCATGTTCCCGTCGCCGCCGGAGGAACCGATCACTTGGGCAGGATTTCGCGTCGCAGACATTTTGCTGCATGAGACAACACCTGAGGCGCTTACCTTGTTTGTTTCCCATCACTATCTTGTCGGGGACTGCGTGGAGTTGCGGGTCTCGTCGACTGTGTTGGAAGTGGAAGCCGGGGAAATCTCGATTTCCGGGGATTGGAGGACCGAATTTACTGCGAATCCTTGTATCGAACAAGCTATTTTTGAACGGTGGGAAGGAGACGTACCGAAAGTCGGCGGAGGCATCCAGGCAGGCGGACGGCTGCTGATGGACGGCCCGGAGCATCTTCTGGTTGCCGTAGGTGACCACGCGTGGTATGAATGGCATGAACTTCAGGTGGCGGGGGATCCAGCGAAACCCCCAGTGGTAGACCCTGACTCCCATCTGGGCAAGCTGGTCCGAATCGAACTGGCAACCAGCGAAGTGGAAGTCGTCTCCACCGGCTTTCGCAACCCGCAGGGTCTCGCACGCGACAACGCAGGCAACTTGTGGTTGACTGAGCATGGCCCGCAGGGGGGCGACGAACTCAACCTGGTAAAGCCCGGTCTGGACTATGGATGGCCGTACGCAACCTATGGGATACTTTACGGGAACAGGGTCTGGCCATACAACAGGATGCAAGGCCAACATGATGGCTTTGAAGAGCCTGTATTTGCCTGGATTCCATCGATCGCCATTTCCAACCTGATTGTCAGTGACAGCCAGCAGTTTCCCTTGTGGCAAGGTGATCTGCTGGCAGGGTCGCTCCGCAGCGGGTCGCTCTATCGAATCCGCATTCGGCAAGGGCGGGTCACTAATTTCGAACGTATCGCATTTGGCGAGCGCATTCGCGACATAGCGCAAATGGCTGATGGCACTGTCGCGCTGTTCACGGATTCCGCCAAGATCATATACCTGCGGCGCGCCCCGCTATACTGCCATTTGGAGAACGATTCCAGGTCAATTTATTCGTATGATGCAGATGAAGTCTGCGTTGATGTATTGAGCTTCGTGAGGGGAAACGACGATCCAAAGATACAGGCTCTTAGCGGGTTGGATATGGGCCTCCCAAAAATGCGATCGTATTTCCAGATTTACATCCACGAGAACTTACTTGTTTATGTCAGGATCCCTTGCAGTGCGCGTGAACTTCGGAACAGGTTTTTCCTGCACATCACACCGGTCGATCCCGGAGAAGTGACTGAAGAGCTCAAAGATTTCGGGTTCAACGTATACGACTTCTATTCGTACGACGATGGCGTAGGCAGCACCGAGTTTGAGGGAGGCTGCCTCGTGGTCCGTGAACTTCCCCAGTATGCGTTCAAGCACATTTTTACGGGTCAGGTCATTCGCGAGGAGAGCCCAGACGGTGAAGTCTTCTGGAAAGGTCCGATCTGGGAGAGCAGTTATACGTTTGGCGCCGAAAGCTTAGCCGACGTGTCTGAAGAAGAGAGCGGTCACGCCACGCTACCGGATGAAGAGCCCAGCAGATCAGGCGCCGAGCTCTTTACGGCATACTGTGCAGGCTGCCATAAACTCACTGCGGAGCACAGCGTCGGGCCCCACTTGGAAGGGGTGATCGGCAGGCGGGCCGGAGAAGCCGAAGGTTTCAATGTTTCGGAAGCACTGACTGCTCTGGATACCGTCTGGACACAGGAAAGTCTGGCCGAGTTCATCGAAGATCCTGCCCGAATCGCACCGGGAACTTCGATGGCCAAAACGGGTGTGACTGCCGAGGAGGCGCGGACGATTGCCGAGTTTCTGGCATTGGACCAATAGTTAAGAATACCTAACTCTACTACAAATCATTCTTTAACATTGGAGGAACAAAAATGAGTGATTTCAGTGGCAAGACCGTCATAGTGACAGGAGGCGCAAAAGGTATAGGCGAAGCTGTTACAAGGGAGTTTGCCCGAGCCGGCGCCAAAGTGTTCTGCGCCGACGTTGACGAGGCAGCCGGCGCCAAGATCGGGGCCGAGAGCGACTCGCTGGCAGGATCGATCACTTTCGTCAATACAGACGTTTCCGAGGCGTCGAACTGCGATGCGCTGGTGAACCAGGCAGCCGCGAGCGGCAGCGTTGACGTCCTTGTCAACAACGTCGGAATTCAGCCCTTGGACAGCTATCTGCCAGCCCACGAATTTCCGGAGGAGACGTGGGATCGTATCCTGGCCGTCAATCTGAAGAGCGGATTTCTCATGTCAAAGTTCGCGGTGCCGTTCATGTTGAAACAGGGCGGAGGCGTCATCGTCAACATCGCCAGCGTGCAAGGCCGCCAGTCGATGAAGGGCGTTCCGGCCTATGCCGCCAGCAAAGGGGGCATGATCTCGCTCACGCAGCAGTTGGCGCTGGAGTATGCGGAACAGAATATTCGCGTTCTGGCTGTCAATCCCGGCACGATCGAGACCAGCCTGGCCCTGGAGAGCGTGAACCACGACGTCGAGGCACTCCGCTCGGCCGCAGCCGACGCCCACCCGATAGCCCGCATCGGCAAACCTGAGGAAATCGCAGCAGTCGTGCTCTTTCTCAGCAGCGACGCCGCATCATTTATGACCGGTGAATACGTAAATGTAGACGGCGGTATGATGGCGAAGGGGTCTTGGGCCGAATAACGGTTGAAAGGTTCCTAGCTGACTGGTTCCGGTTCCGTTTACGGTTTCTCGTATTCGGGAATCGGGTTTGAAGGGCTCTCAAACAGAGCAACTGCACCGGGACGCGCCTGGTCTTTTTCCTGCTCAATGCGGGCGGCCGAAGGGGTGTCCCGGTCTTTTGTGCGACTGAAAAACATTAGTGCGCGCGCCGCTTGGAAAATTTGTAATCACGGCCACACTGGCGTAGACTATCAGGCGAGATTGTCTCGTGGATCCCTCGCATCTATTTCAATTTGTGTAAGCCGGCAACGCCGGGCTCTTTCAATTCTGCGGTAGGGTCCCCACACCTACGCTATTTTTGAGGTATTCACCACTGTCAAGGGAGAAACCAATGACAACACAAGCCGTTCGCAGATCGAGGTGGTTCGCCCATGGACTGCCGCTCCTACTTCTACTGGGGTTGCTCCTCCAAGCCTGTATGCCGGCGGCAGTGCCGGCGGCCCAGGAGTCGGCTTCAGAGGAAGCGATGGAAGAAACCGCTGACAACGTTACCGTTTACGGTACGGAACTGCCTGCCGATGCCAAGCCCTATGATGAGCAGGTTTATCGTGTGGCTGCCGACATAAATCAGAGCGCCTCCACTTTCGACTTCCCGGTGGCGGTCTATAACCGGTACTGCCTGGCCGATCTTTTCCAGGACACACTTGTCTCACTCGACAAGGACTTCAACGTGATCCCCGGCGCTGCCGAGAGCTAGGATGTTTCCGAGAACGGCAAGGTATGGTCCTTCCACCTGCGGCCGGGCCAGGTCTGGAGCGACGGCACGCCGCTGACCGCTTACGACTACGAGGCTACCTTCCGACTCACAGCCACCCCGGAGCACGGCTGGGACTTCTCCTGGTTCTACAGCTTCCTGGCTGATGGCGGTATCAAGAACTGGAGCAAGATCATCGCCGGTGAGCTGCCGCCCGAGGAGTTGGGCGTGCGCGCCGTTGATGACCTGACCCTTGAGGTCGAGACTGAGGACGTGTTCCCGCCGCTGCCCGGTGTGATGAAGTTTGCGTTCACCCTGCAGAAGAAGGCCCTGGAAGAGCACGGCCCTTACTACAACAGCAGCCTGGAAACTTCGGTTTCCTCCGGCCCCTTCGTTCTGGCTGAATTCGATCCTGGCAACAGGATCGCCGTCGAAGCCAACCCGACCTACAAGGGATTCCGCCCTCCGCTGATTAAGCGCATCGAGTGCATCTTCATGGATCCCAGCACCTTCTTCGCCGCCTACCAGAACGGCGACATCGACAAGGTGCCGTACGGCGCGCTGACACCGGCCGACTTCGAACTGATCCTGAGCGATGAGGAAATGGCCAGCAACTACCTGCGCCATTTCGGCGATTTCCGCACCGACTATCTGCTGTTCGACACCTTCACCGAACCGTTCAGCAACCTGGACGTTCGCAAGGCCTTCGCCCATGCCGTTGACCGCGAGAGCATTGTGGCCAGCGTTTACGGCGAAATCAAGGCGATGCCCGCCTACTCGATGCTGATGCCCGGCTACCCCTCATCGGACACCGAGGGCAATCTGCGAGAGTATCAGAACTTCGACTGCGACCTGGCCAACGAGCACCTGACCGCGGCCGGCTATCCCGGCGGTGAGGGATTCCCCGACCAGGTCATGATGCTACGCGGAGAGGCGCCGGCGATGTCTGCGGTCTACCAAGCGGTTGCCGCCTCCATTTCCGAGTGCCTCAACATCAGCATCGAAATCTCGAACGTGGACCGCAAGGTCTACATGGATGCACTGAATGCCAAGCCCACTCAGCTTACATTCGGCGCAGTAGATTACGGCATGGACTTCCTTGATCCGGCCAATCTGCTGGGCAACGTCTGGAAGTCGGGCGGACGGCACTCCTGGATTAACGAAGAGTTCGATACTCTGGTCACCGAGGCGGCCGGCATGGTTGGCAACCCGGAACTGCGCGACCAGATGTTCCGCGACGCCGAACGCGTGCTGGTGGACGACGTTGGCGGGATCTTCATCGCCCACCGTTGGGCTGGAGACCTGATGCAGTCGTGGGTGCAGGGCACGGTCCGCGACCCCGATTCTCAGGGAATCACCGGCTGGCACTGGGGCAATGATCAGGACATCTCGCTCATCTACATCACCGAGTAACGTTCTGAAGCAACGCCCTCGACAATCGAGAAGCGAATGAGCGAAGCGGGAGGCCACTTTGGTGGCCTCCCGCCACCGTATCACGAACTCAGGCAACGCCATGGCAAGATACATCTTGGGACGGGTATTTTCTCTGATCCTTGTCCTTTTTGTCGTCTCCGTTGTCACCTTCTTCCTCATGCACCAGGTTCCCGGCGGCCCCTTTGACGAAACCAAGGCTCCCCTGCCGCCGGCTGCCAAAGAAAACATTCTACGCAAATACGGCCTCGATAAACCGATTCACGTCCAATACCTGAACTACATGAAGAATGCGATCCTGCACTTCGATTTTGGCATACCCTACCAGCAGCCGACCACCACCGTGACCGCTCTGATCGCCAAGAGTTGGAAGGTGACGGCGCAGGTGGGCGTGATGACCGTTCTGCTCGCATTCGGAGCGGGAATCACGTTGGGGATTTACGCCGCATACCATCAGAACTCCTGGATCGACAACATCACGACTTTTGTTGCCATGTTGGGGATTACGGTACCGAGCTTTGTGGTGGCTATGTGGTTGATACTGTTCTTTGCCGTGCGTCTCAAGTGGCTGCCGATGGGGGGCTGGAATGCATCCGGCTCCTGTCTGTTGGGGAGCGCCTACGTTTGCACCGACTGGATCTTGCCGGTCGTCGCCTATGCGCTCGGCCCGCTGGCGATCATCGCCCGCTATACGCGCTCGAGCGTGGTGGATGTGATGCGCCAGGACTTTGCCCGTACAGCCATGGCCAAAGGACTGGGCACGCGGGCTATCATGCTCCGACATATTCTGCGCAACGCGCTGATTCCTATGGTTACGGCCCTTGGCGTGATTATTCCCAATCTACTGACAGGGAGCATTTTCATCGAGGCAGTGTTCCGCATCAACGGGCTGGGCAAGTTTTTCGTTACCAGCATTTTCAATCGCGATTATCCCATGATCATGGCCCTCTTCCTGTTGATCGCTTTTTTGTGGAGCCTTACCTACCTGTTCACTGACATCATTTATACCTGGATCGATCCGCGCGTGCGGCTGGGCGCGGAGGGAGGGGCGTAGTGACGGCCAAGGTTGCCGCCCGATTGGACGTAGCGCCGCAGGGCGAGGAACGTCACCGAACTCTCTGGCATGACGCGGCCCGCAGGTTCATGCGAAACCGGCTGGCCGTTGTCGGGCTTGTTATCGTCCTACTCTTTCTCTTTTTGGCAGTATTCGCCGACCTGGTCGCGCCATTTCCTTACGACAAGGTATATTTCGACCGTGTACTGCGCTTTCCTTTTGAGCTGCCGGGGCACCCGCTCGGCACGGACGAAGTGGGCCGCGACTACCTGAGCCGTCTTATCTACGGGGCGCGGACGTCGATGACCGTCGGCATTGCGGTGCAGATGGTTGCCTTTCTGATTGGGGTGCCTCTCGGAAGCCTGGCAGGTTATGTGGGGGGCCGCACCGATTTCATCATCTCCCGTTTCATCGACACCATGACCGCCTTCCCCGGCCTGATGTTCTCGATTCTGATCATATCGGTCTGGGGAGGCGGTATCGCCAAGGTCATCTTCGCGCTAAGCATCACCAGTTGGATCGGTATCGCCCGCTTGACTCGGGGCCAGATTCTTTCGCTGCGGGAGAAGGAATATGTCGAGGCGGCGCGCAGTACGGGGGTGAGTCAGAATCGGATTATCCTGCGCCATCTGCTCCCCAACGCACTGACGCCGATCCTGGTTGCGATCAGTTTCGGTATACCGGCGGCGATCTTCGGGGAGGCCGGACTGAGCTTTCTTGGGATCGGCATCAACGATCCAATCCCCAGTTGGGGGAAGATGGTCGGCGTCAGCAATGCCTACGTACGCGTGTACTGGCATCTGGCTCTCTTCCCGACGATTGCCGTAGCACTGGCCATGCTGGGATTCTCGTTTGTAGGCGACGGCCTGCGGGACGCGCTTGACCCGAAGATGATAGAGTAAGAAGATTGACATACAGCTAACATGATTTTTTCGCCCTTTTCCGCAGCAGGCGACCGCGAGCGATGAACAGGTAGTGAGGAACGAGGGAGAGAGCCGGCAAGATGGTACGGTTGAACTTGAACATTACACGATTCGCAAGCCGATTGTTACCGGTCTTGACAGTCCTTCTGTTGCTTATGATTCTGGCGGCGGGATGCGGGCCGGGTGATGAAGAGGCCGGTACCGGCGGGGACACGACCGGTGAGGAAGCATCGGCGGACGAAGAAAGCAGCGCGGTGCCGACGATGCCGGCGGCCCGCTTTGACCAGCCGACACCGGTCACGGATCTGGAAGAGGCCAGCGAGGCCGACAGACAGAAGGATGAAGAGGAGGCCGCGGAGGCGCCGGACATTGCGACCGGGGAGTTTGTCTACGGTAATCGCTGCGCTGAGTGCCACGGGGAAGGGGCTGCCGGCACCGATCAGGCATCCTCGCTCGTGGGTCTGACTCTGAGCGAAGATGATTTTGAGAATCTGATCCGCACAGGCGGCGAGCTCGGACCCGATCACCTGTTTGGCTCGACCAAAATCAGTCCTGACGGACTGACAGCGCTTTACGCTTATCTGACTTCGCTTGAGTAAGCGTTGTCACTGAGGCGGTGGTAGACCGCTTCCTCCACCGGCCTACCCTTTCGGAGATGCTCCTCGACGATCCTGTCCAGCAGGGCTTCGTCGACCTGGCAGTACCAGATGCCTTCAGGGTAGACGACCAGGACGGGCCCGCTGTGGCAAACGCCCAGACAAGGTGACGTGCCTCGCTTTACGCGAATAGGGTTGTCGTATTCCCCCAGGTCGCCCAATTTGCGGGCCAACTGTGCGTAGAGCCAATTTGCCTTGCCTTCGGGGTCACAGAATGGCCCTGAACATATCAAAACGTGACGCGCGTAGGGCGCCATCTCCGGCAGGTCCACAGAAAACTCCTCCTACTTCAAAGCCACTTTAGCCGCGTGGGGCATAGTCACAAATTGCATCGGTCTGGATCTGTTGCCAGGCCGCCCGTGCCACTCACGCTGCCGGGTCCCACAGTGGCTCGGCAACCCCCTGACGTAAATTCTCCAGGCGGGACATCACGAAAAGCGCATCGGACAGGCGATTGAGGTAGCGCATTGCTTGCGGGTTAATCTGCTCTTCGCTGGCCAGCGAAGTAGCTTCCCGTTCCGCACGCCGGCACACGGTACGCGCGACGTGCAGGTAGGATGCGCCCAGCGAGCCGCCCGGGAGAATGAAGTTTTCCAGGGCGCCGACAACCGGCGTCAGCTCGTCAATCAAGGACTCCAGGCGGTCCACGTGGCGCTGCTCGATCTGCGGGGGCGTGTAGCGTACCTTATCTTCTTCCAAGAAGCACAGATCGGATCCCAGGTGGAACAGTTCATTCTGAATCTCAGGCAGCGTCCTTTGCAGACGCTCGCACAGGCCGCCGGCCAGCGCGACCCCGATGTGAGCATTCAGTTCGTCGACAGTCCCATATACCTGGACGCGCAAAGAGTCTTTGCGGACGCGCTGTCCGCCGCCCAAGGCGGTTGTACCGTCGTCACCGCCGCGCGTATATATCTTCGTCAACCTGGGCATCTGCTTCTCCTCCGGCGCCGCCTCGGCGCAGGTATGTGGTCAGTTCATTTAACGTTGTAAACGATTTGTCTCGACCTTCAAAGTCAAGCTCATAGATTAGGCGGCCGTCATGCGATCGTACTGAGACGACGCCAGATACCAAATTCCGAGGATGGCGATGCGAGGCATAGGAGGCGGAATCTCCGTTCAAGCCTTCCTTCTCAACCGCGTAGCCTATCCGTTCCAGTGCGCGGCGCGTCCAGAATGCAGCAACGCCTTCTCCTTCCAATCTCAGCCGCCCGCAGGCTTCCTGGCGTGTGTGAAAGGAGCCCTTTTCTCGGTCAAATGTCACCCCTTCAGCGGAGAAGACGCGCTCAAATGCGCCGTTGAGAATCAGGTCCTCGGGTGCGCCGTCGAAGAGCTCGCCATCGGCCGAAAGCAGCCAAAGACGGTCGGCGTTGCGCAGCGCCAGGTCCAAGTCGTGCGTGGAGAGCAATATTGCCTGGCTGTTCTCGCTGGCGAGCTGCCGCAACAGGTCCATGACTTCCACCCGCCGCGGCAGATCGAGAAAAGCGGTTGGCTCGTCCAAGAGCATTACCCGCGGTTGCTGCGCCAGGGCACGGGCAATGAAAACTTTCTGGCGTTCGCCGTCACTCATCTCGACAGTCAACCGGTCGGACAGATCTTTGGCGCGTACGGCTTGCAGCGCCCACTGAACGATCTGTTGGTCCTGCTCGTCGAGCGTGCCCGTCCAGCCGGTGTAGGGATGGCGGCCCAGGCTTACCAGTCCGTACCCGGACATTGCGCCCACGTCCACCCGGTCGGTCAGCACGATGCTCAGTCGGCGGGCCAGCTGGCCGGGCCGCAAGTCGTCGAGGAGTCGATCATCCAGCCAGATCCGCCCGGACAAAGGGGGTTGCAGGCGGGCCAGCGTGCGCATGAGGGTTGACTTTCCGGCGCCGTTCGGTCCCAATAGGCAGACCAGTTCCCCCGGCTGCAAGGAGAAACTCAGATCGCTGGCGATGACAACGGGGTCTCTGCGGGCGCGGCGATAGCCGATGGAGAGGTCTTCTGTTCGCAGGACTGTCGCGTCGGTCACGCCAATTCTCCCATCACCCGGCAAAGGCCTGCCGCAGATTGCGCTGCCGCAGGATCACCCAGATCACAACCGGCGCGCCCAGGAGTGCGGTCACCGCATTCAGGGGTAGTGTCAGTTGACTGCCGGGCAACCCGGCGACGATATCGGCGCCCAGGGCCAGTGTTGCACCCATAAATGTTACAGCGGGCAGCAGCAGGCGGTGGTCCGACGTGTGCAGCAGGCTGCGGCAGAGATGGGGGACGGCGATGCCCAGGAAGCCGATCGGGCCGCAGAAGGCGGTGACAACGCCGGCCAGGATTGCAGATGAGCCGATGATGCCGAGGCGCACGCGGCGCACGTTTAGTCCAAGTGACAGGGCGTAGGTCTCGCCGAGGAGAAGCGCGTTCAGCGGTTTCATCAACAGATGGCCGCCGGCCAGCCCCAACAGTATGGCAGGCGCCATGACTTGAAGCTGGCGCCAGGTGACGCCCCCGAAGGAGCCGAATGTCCAGGAGATATAGGCTTGAATGCGCTCAACGACACTGAAATAGATCAGCACGCTCACCAGGGCGCTGGTCGTGTACCCGAACATCAGACCCAGGATGAGCAGCGTCATGCCGCTCTGCACTTTACGGGCCACCGACATTACCAGCAGAAGGACGAGGCCGGAGCCGATGATCGCTGATAGGGCCAGACTCGTGTCACCGGCAAGACTGATACCGGCCAGAAGGGTCGTGCTGCCGCCCAGGCCAACCGCCACTCCGGCCAATAGCACGGTAAGGGCTACGCCCAGGCTGGCGCCGGAGGAAATTCCCAGCACGAACGGGCCTGCGAGTGGATTGCGAAACAGGGTCTGCATCTGCAGTCCGCTGACCGAGAGCGCGGCGCCGGCCAGCATCGCGGTCAAGGCTTTGGGCAGCCGAAATTTGAGAACGATGGTCGTCCAGGCCGACTTGGACGCGTCTCCACCCAAGAGCACTGCCACGATCTCATCGAGTGGGATGCGAACGGAGCCGACCGCCAGGCTCAACATGAAAGCTGCCAGAGCCAGGAGCGCCAGCCCGGCCAGCAGCAGTCCGGGGCCCGCGGAAAGGCCCCGCGTCAGCAAAGCGGGGGCCCCGACGGCGGATGCTGCATAGCGAACGTTTTCTCTATTCATCTCTCATCCCGTCCGCGTTTGTCGCCGTCTCCAAGGTGGCAGAGACGGGGCGCTGGGATCCTTCGCACTTGAGTACAAGGGGAAGCCCAGCCACCATCAGGACAGCCTTGTTGGAGGCTGCGGCCAGTGTCTGATTCGCCTGGCCGACCAGGTCTCGAAAGGCTCTCCCCAAGGGAGTGAGGGGGGCCATACCGGTACCCACCTCGTTGGAAACGACGATCATGCGGCTACTGTCCGGCATTGCGGTGGCAGCATTTACGAGCTCCGCAATCTCTCTGGCCACGTCTTGGCGCACGGCTTCAGCATAGGGGTCTGGCCTGTCGACCAGCAGGTTCGACACCAGCAGGGTGATGCAGTCCACGATAATGGTCGAGAATCTGTGGGACTGACGACCGATGGCTTGACCGACGTTGCGCGGCGCTTCCAGTGTGCGCCAGGGTTCGGGCCGCTCCGCCCTATGTTTCTCTATGCGAAGTCTCATTTCGTCGTCGCCGGGCTCGGCCGTGGCCACAAAGAGAACCTGTCCATCCTTGCGTTCCCCTGCGATTCGGACGGCTTGTACACTCTTGCCGCTGCGGGCGCCGCCAAGTATCAGTATCAATTCCCCCACGAGATCCTGTCCTTTATCCGGCCTGCGAGTCAAGGGCCTGAAATTGATGGCCTATGGCCCGCCCTTCGGGTCCTATCGAAGCCGGCATTTCGTATTACGCCGTGCCTTCCGCGACATAGTCCTCGGAACCTACGCCGACCAGCTTGCAGCCAGCGTTACGATGCAGACTGTCTCTCCGACTTCACACAGGGCGCCGTAGATATCGCCGGTCAATCCAGGTATGCGCGCCAGCGCGAAGCGGATCAATAGCCAGGCGCTGAGGCTGACAGCGATCACAGCCGCGCCGATGGCTGTTGTGCCCAAAGACGGAGCCAAGAGACCCAGCGAGGCCACAGCAATTGCCGAGGCCCCGGCGGCCTGGGGCCAACCGGCGTTGTTCTTCATCTCCCGCCCCAAGCCCTCGTCACGGGCATAGGGGAACAGGACGACCGCCATGCTGACCACCCATCGCCCGAGGAGCGGCGCAACGATCAGTGGCCCGGGGGACTCGATGCCGCCGATAGCAGCAAACTTCACCAGCAGAATAGTGCCCCCGGCAGCGACGGCAAACGAGCCGACGCGTGCATCGCGCAGGATGCGCATTCGATCTTCAGGCGTGCGGCCGCCCAGCAGGCCGTCAACGGTATCCAGCAGACCGTCGAAGTGCAGTGCGCCGCTGCTCAAAGTCCATACACACAGCAGAACCGCGGCCGTCAGCAGGTCCGGGAAGATGGCTGACAGAAGCCGATGCAGCCCGAACAGCAGCAACCCGATCAAGAGGCCGACGAGGGGGAAGAATGTGACAGATCTTCCCAACTCGTTCGGCGTAATGTTTCGGCGCAGGAGAGGCGGAACCACCGTCAGGAACTGAAATGCGACTGCCATTCCGGTCAGTTTCACTTTCACGCGGCTCCGGCGCCTCCTAAGGCGTTCCCGGGCAATCAATCCCCTGCTTGCGCAGGAATCATCGCTTTCACTCTACCTTCTTGTAAAACCTGAGTTCGTGTTCCGGCAACAGGTCCGGGTGCAGAATCTTTACCAGGTCCTTCAACACTTTTTCGGGATGGGCTGCGCCCTCTTCATAGTAGGCGTTGCCCCCATTCTCATTCACTCTTGCATTGTTGTTGAACAGCTGACCGCGTTCGAGCGGCGCAAAATCGCCGTAGCGGGGATCACTTTCGAGAACATCTTCGACAGTGAACCAGAAAGAGTTGTCCGGGTTGAGCCAGAAGTCCACGTCGGCGGCCACCGCATAGACTGATTCAAAGTCCAGTGGCAGCGAGCCCACGCTCCCTTCATTCGACCAGAGGTATGTTGCGCCGGCGTCCTCCAATATCTTTGCCATGTAACTTTCTGCGCCCGCCACGTACCAGGTTCCGTTGTAGACGCTCCCCAGAAGCACCGAGGGCCGCTCTTCGAGCGCTGCGGTCAGCTCTGCCACGGCAAGATACTCGGCGGCGACGGATTCAAACTGCGCCGCAGCATCCGCCTCTCTGTTGAAGAACATCGCGATGAACTTCATCCATTCCGCGCGGCCCAACGGGTCCTGTTCAACAAAGTCACCGTTGAGCGCAACAGGAATGCCAGCTTCCAGCAGCACAGGATGCGTGTCAAAATCGGCAAAGCCGGTCCCGTACGTCATAACAAGCTCCGGGTCCAGATCGAGGGTCAACTCCACATTGACGGCCGCTCCGCCGCCAATTTCGGCGATGTCTCCAGACTCGATGCGTGCAAGCACTTCGGGGTTCGTGGTCCACATGTAGCTGTCCATCGCGATCAGCCTGTCTATCAATCCCAGGTCTTCCAGAGTGGGAAGATAGGTGGTCGACATGGCGATGATATTGTTGACCGGGACTTCGATTACTGTGCCTTCAACATCATGGGGGGCCGGCGTACCGCACTGGAGAAGCACATAACGGAAACTCTCCTGTGCCCCCTGCCACGGATTGGCTAAGATAACGACCTTATAGTTGTTGTAGTATTCGACATCGAAGCCGGAGGCATAAGCAACCGACAACTTCTGTGGGAAGTAGTCGATCGCCGGGTCGTACGATTCGACACAACCGTCACGCAGATTCTCAGACGGGGCCGAGGCCGCCGCGGCATTGTCAGCTGCGGCACTTTCCTGCGGCGACGAGACCGCAGCAGGCTGTGCCACACAGCCGCACAGAACCAGAAGTGCTATGACTAGAAGGTAGGTGGGCAGACGTCGCATCGGTTTCTCCATAGGGTTTGTAAAGGGTTGATGCCCCTGCCGCGTCACCCGAAACCGCCTCACAAAGAGAAACGTCCGATCTCCTCAGAGATCGGACGCTACCGGTCATGCTTGCCTCCAACTACCGAGGCCTCACTCCGTCACCCAATCCACGAGATGTTTCAAGAGCACGACAGAGGAGGTCGACCTGGCTTGGGACACTCCTTCCCGGGTCTCGTTCGAGACTCCCTTCGTTAATGCTTGAAGGGTGGGTGGAATGTATTCCCTTACAGTTGCGGGACAGCGCCGGACTCTAACCGGCTTCGCCTTTTCAGCCCTGGCATCCGGACCATGGGCACCCCTGACGTTCGATATTCAGTTGTCGGCATTATACAGGGTCGGCGCGGACTGTCCAAATGCCTCAGAACGGTAAGCCATGATAATGCCATCCCTCATGCGCACTCGAGCTGTCCGCAGGGGCCTACCTTTGAGCAATCCTCCTTCCTTTGGCATACTGTGGTCAGTCGAAGCGGGGAGATTGCCGGAGGGCGCCGGCAGCCGAGTCGGAATGGAGATCGATATGCCTATCTATGAGTATATCTGCCTGGATTGCGACAGTCGGTTCGATCGACTCTGGCCAACGGTGGCCTCCGCGCAGGACCAGCAACCGGCCTGTCCGGACTGCGCCAGTACATCCACGAAGCGAACGGTCTCGCAGGTCGCTGTTCTGGGGGAATTGGGCGGACTTACGCCGCAGGAAGAGAGCGCGTCGAGCGCCGAGTCGTCCAGAGCGGCTTCGTACACGCCGAAGGAACAGATCGATACGCTACAGGCCAACAGTCAGAGAAAGCGCGGGCAGGGCAGATGAACGGGCACGTCCCTTTTGGTGTCGCCGACTATTTCTGGGAAGAGGCCAGCAGCCGGCAGGGTCTCCTCGATCGACTGATGGAGACCTTTCGCAGCTGGGGCTACGGCGATGTAATTCCGCCGATGTTTGAGTTTGACTCTACCCTGAGCGCTCAGTATGACGACCAACTGCGCAGCGGCATGTACCGCTTTCTCGACCGTGACGGCAGCACGCTGTCCCTCCGGCCCGAATTCACCACCCCGGTCGCCCGCCTGGTCGGGGCACGGCTGCACGACTGGCCCATGCCGCAGCGATTCTGTTACGGGGGCAGCGTCTTCCGCTACCTTGAACCGCAGGCGGGCCGGCAGCGCGAATTCTGGCAGGTGGGAGGGGAGTTGTTCGGCGCTCCGGACCCTGCGGCCGACGCTGAAATTCTGGCTCTTACGGCCACAGCTTTGAAGGTTGCCGGCCTGACCGGGTTTCGACAGATTGTGGGGCATATCCGCTATTACCGTGGTCTCCTCGATGCTTTGGGGCTCGACCCGAAGCAGACGCAGCGGCTGCAGTGGGCGCTGGAGCGAAAGAGCGAACCGCTTCTGGACGAATTTCTGCGCGACACGCCTCTGCGGACCGGACAGCGCCAGGCGGTTGAGACGCTGCCGCAGTTGGTGGGGGAGAATGTAGACGGTATTCTTTCGCTGGCAGAACGGCACATTCAGAACAGGGGTATGCACGAAGCTCTGCGTAACTTGCGCGGAATCGTTGACGCGCTGGGCGGGTACGACATTCAGGACAGCTTTGTCATTGACCTGACCGAGATCCGCAATTTGGGCTATTACACGGGTGTCTCATTCGAAGCGGTGACCCCGGGATTGGGCACAGCCGTGGCCAGCGGAGGGAGATACGATGACCTTGTGGGCCGCTTCGGGCCGCCTCAGCCCGCGGTGGGTGTCGCCCTGGGGGTGGACCGGCTCTTGGTGGCGCGGCGGCGGCAGAACGGACAAGATGCGGGGGACGGCCGACACCGAATCCAACCCGCGCTGGCACTGCCCCAGGGCAGCCCTGACGCGCTGGCCCAGGTTCAAAGGCTGCGCCAGGCCGGTATGCACATTCAGGTGGACGTAACCGGTTGGTCTCTCGATGCCGCCTTTGCCTACGCAGCCGAGGCAGACGTACGCGACGTGCTGCTTTGGGAAGACGGATTCCAGCATCACCGCCGCGACGAGCAGGGGGACTATGTGCTTCTCGGTCCATTGGACGAGGGCCGTCTAGCAGGCAGGACGGAACTGTGTCGGGAAGAGCGGCCCAAATGACGCAAGATATTGTGGCGCCGTATTCCGGCCAGGAAGAGACCATCGTACGGTCGCAGCCGACCGCAATCAATGGACGAAATAACCGGACGCTGCTTTTTGCCCTGCCCAAGGGGAGGCTGGCGCAGGACAGTCTGTCCTTCCTTGAGCGGGCTGGGCTTTCGATTCCCACCGACACGGAAAGCCGCAGACTGATTCTGCCTGCGGCCGACGGCTCGATCGGCTTTGTAATGGCCAAGCCGCGCGATGTACCCACCTATGTAGAACACGGCGCGGCCGATCTTGGAATCTGCGGCCTTGACGTTGTTCGGGAGACTGACCGCGCCGTCTACGAGCCGTTGCTGCTTCCTTTCGGTCACTGCCGCCTGAGCGTCGCCGGCCCGGCGGATGGGGCCGCGGTTTCAACTGCCGAGCAGAACGATTTGGCAGACCTGTCAGTCAAGCCGGCCTCATCTGGCCGGTTGGATGGTACGCCGCTGCGTTACATGAGCCAGCCCCGTATCGCGACCGAGTACCCGCGCCTCACGCGCCAGTTCTTCGCAGAAAGAGGCGTAAACGCAGAGATCATCGCTCTGGGCGGCTCGGTCGAGCTTGGGCCGATTCTGGGTCTCGCCGATCTGATTGTTGACGTAGTCCAGACCGGGACCACTCTGCGCATGAACGGGCTGGTGGAGATCAGGACGATCCTGGAGAGCCAGGCGGTGCTCGTCGTTAACCGCGCCTCGTACCAGCTCAAAGCGGCCGAGATCAACAGGATTATCGAGCGGATGCGATTGCTGATGACATAGACGCCATGTTTTGTCGGGTGGGATTCTGACCGGAAGCAATTGGACATTGAAAACTTCTGACGGGCTCATTCGGAATCGGAGTTGCCAGAGGTATTGCTGTGCCAGAGATTACCAGTTCACAATTGATTGAAGGCGTTACATTCGTCGAGCTGCGGGCATTCGGCGATGACCGCGGGCGATTCCTGGAGACATTCCGGAAAGAGTGGTTCGCGCAGCGCAGCTGGGCACGCGTACAGTCGAACGTCAGCTATTCGAAGGCGGGGGTTCTGCGCGGGCTACACTACCACTTTCGTCAAGTGGACTACTGGTTCTGCGTAGATGGTACAGTACAGGTTGCGCTGGCCGATTTGCGGCCGGACAGCCGGACGTTTCGGCAGACGGAAACGCTGGAAATTGGTGACGACAACCACGTGGGCGTCTTCATCCCGGTAGGCGTTGCGCATGGATTTCTTGCGTTGACGGACGCTGTGCTCACATATAACGTTGACAACTATTACGACAACTCGGATGAACACGGCGTAGCCTGGAACGATCCGGAGCTGGCAGTGGACTGGAAGCAGGACGCGCCGCAGCTCTCGGAGCGTGACCTGGGCAATCCTCTGCTGGCAGACCTACCGGTCGATCGATTGCCGCGTTTGAATTCAGCTTAGTTGCTATGCTGTTTGAGCCGTTTGACGGCGAATAAGCACGTCCGCGATCTTGCGTTGGGCGATATTCAGCGTCGCGATGACAGAACCATGAAAGAAGCTAGTCCCAACAGTTCTTCCAACACTTCTGACAGCAGCAAACGGGGAAGGGGCGCGGCAGAGTACAGAAAGCTGCCGGCGGTCGACAAGCTGCTATCGGTGCCAGAAATCGCCGCCCTCGCCGTGAACTACGGGAGCGGCCCCGTCAAAGAGGCGACCCGGGCCGAACTCGACACGGCGCGCACGGCCATCCTCAAAGGACAACCTGCGCCCACGGAAGGGGAATGGAAGGAGCGCATCACGGACAGCGTGCTCACGGCCTCGGCCCCCTCGCTGCGGCCCGTCATCAATGCCACCGGCGTTCTCATCCACACCAATCTGGGCCGTACGCCTCTCAGCAACGCTGCCCAGGAGGCTGTTGTCCGCCTTGCCAAAGGGTACAGTACGCTCGAATATGACCTGGCGGCCGGTCAACGGGGCAGCCGCCACGTCCACCCCGCCCGTCTTTTGTGCGAGTTGACCGGCGCCGAAGACGCGCTCGTCGTCAACAACAACGCGGCGGCCGTCTTCCTCGTGCTTTCAGCGCTATGCGTTGGACGGGAGGTAATCGTCAGCCGCGGCGAGCTAGTCGAGATCGGTGGCGGTTTTAGGATACCCGATGTGCTGCGTCAGAGCGGGGCAACACTGGTGGAAATCGGCACGACCAACCGTACGCACCCGCACGATTTTGCGGGAGCGATCGGGCCGAGTACTGCCGCCCTTATGCGGATTCACGCCAGCAACTTCAAGCAGGTCGGCTTCGTGACGAAGCCGGAGCTGACCGAGTTGGTCGGAATTGCCCACGGGCAGGGGACTGCAGGCAGGCTGGACTCTCACGGGAAGGGGGACGCCGGAATTGAGAGTCATCCTGCCGGAGAAGGTCAAAACAGTGTGCCTGGGGACCGCCCGCTGGTCATAGACGACCTTGGATCCGGCACACTGCTGGATACGGCCCAATTCGGGCTGGCCCCGGAGCCGATGGTACAGAGCAGCGTACGGGCCGGCGCGGACGTCATCACCTTCAGCGGCGACAAACTGCTGGGAGGGCCCCAGGCCGGTCTGATCGTGGGCAAGGCCGGGAATATTGCTGTGTTGCGCTCGCATCCGCTGGCGCGGGCGCTGCGCGTGGACAAGATGACGCTGGCCGCACTGAATGCGACGCTGGGGGCCTATCGACGCGAGCGGGCCGCAGATGAGATCCCCGTGTGGCGCATGATCGCGCAGACGGCGGAAACTATAGAACAGCGTGCAAGCCAGTTTCAACGCCGAATGGCGACTGCAGGAGTCGGGACCGAGTTGATCCCGGGGCAGAGCACGGTTGGCGGCGGCAGCTTGCCGGGCGAAACACTGCCCACAGTTCTCCTGGCGCTCGACTTGCCGCGGCCCGACAGCGCGGCCGCCGCACTGCGCGGGGCGAACCCTCCCGTAATCTGCCGGATCCAGAACGACCGGCTGCTTTTCGACCTGCGGACCGTCTTGCCCGAGCAGGAGCAGGCACTCTTAGAGATTCTCAGCAGCCGTCTGCCCGCTTTTGAGGGCGGAACAAGCGACGACGGCCTCTAGTCGAATTGCTATAGCGACTGTGCCCCTCATCTATCTGAAGCTCGGCGGCTCGCTCATCACCCAGAAAGACAAACCGGAAACGGCCAGGCTGGATGTGATGGCGCGGCTGACCGAGGAAATTGCCCGGGCCAGAGCGGCGCGTCCGGGAATACAGCTTGTCCTTGGGCACGGCAGCGGCAGTTTCGGCCACGTCAGTGCGCAACGATACGGGACGCGCAGCCGCGTCGACAGTGAGGCAGGGTGGTATGGATTCGCGGCCACGGCAGATGCGGCCGCGCGTCTGAATCGTATCGTCGCCGCGCATCTGCTGCAGGCAGAGCTGCCTGCCTGGACTGTGCAGCCCAGCGCGGCTCTGCGCTGCGAGGATGGCAAAGTGGTCAGAGGTCCGGCGGAAACCGTGCGCCTGGCGTTGGAACGGGGACTCCTTCCCTTGATTCACGGAGACGTGGCGCTCGACAGCGTGCGCGGGGGCACAATTGCCAGCACAGAGGAGATCTTCGAACAGATGGCCTCGCAGTTGCCGCCGGTGCGGATTGTGCTGGCGGGCGAAGTAGAGGGCGTGTATTCCAGCGACCCCCGCCGGGACGCGAACGCGGTCATGCTGAGAGAGATAACGCCTTCCTCATTTGAATCGCTGCAAGCGACGGTCGGCGCCAGCCATGCCACCGATGTAACAGGAGGCATGGCCGCCAAAGTGGAACAGTCACTGCGCATGGTTCGCGCTCTGCCGGGCCTGGAGGTGATTGTTTGCGGCGGGCTTAAGCCGGGCGCAGTCTATTGCGCCCTGACCGAACTCTCCCATCCTCCCGGCACCCTGATTCACGCCGGAACACCGCGGGACCTCTCCTGAGTACGCCTCGTCAATCGGAAACAACCTAGCCGAATCTCAGGTGCAGACTCAGATGAGTGCGTTCGGCCCGTCAACCGACGGTGGAGCGTGGTCAGTTTGCCAGGAGAGAGAATTGAAGGTGCGACGTGAGAGAAGGCTGCGCTCGCACCACGCAGGGTCGGCGGTTTGGCTACGTTTGGGTCGTGTGCGCAGTGACTGGAATGTCAAAGTAATGACAGAGCGGCACAGTGGCAGGTCTGAACTATTTGCCCGCTATTTTGGCGTCCTAGTATAATGAAGCTAAGGACAAAATATCTCAGAGAATCGTTTGCGGCGTTTGGAGAAGGCCGGTGCGAAGTGTGCAAGGTTTCACTGTCTGCGACATGCGGAACTGTGAATGGGCCCGTATGACGCCGCTCTATTTCGGTTTCCGAAGTAAGGACTCGGATGTTCTTAACGATAGTTTCGTTTTTTCTTCTGCTGGGCTTGCTGATTTTCTTCCATGAGCTGGGTCACTACCTGGTTGCGCGGCGCAACGGGATAGAGGTTGAAGAGTTCGGCGTTTTTGGATTCCCGCCGCGTCTAGTCAAGCTTTTCACCTACGACGGCACGGAATTTACTCTCAACGCGATTCCCTTCGGGGCATTTGTGCGCATGAGGGGAGAGGACCGGGCCGACTCCAGCCCCGGCTCCTTCAACGCGGCCCGCAAACGCGGCCGCGTTCTGACGCTCCTTGCCGGACCGGCTATGAATTTTCTGCTGGCTATTATCTTCTCAATTGCCAGTGTCTTTTCGGGTTTTCCAGCCGGCGCCGCTCACCCCATTTTGACCGATGTCCCACCCGGCACCGAGCTGATGGGGGCTGCTCTCGAGCAAAATGACACGCTCCTTCGCTTCAACGGACAGCCCGTCTATATCGACGCGAGAACCGGTGAACTGCTGAGGCCGAAGCGGCATACGCCTACTATCTCCGATGAAGCGGGAACCATCGTTATTCTTCGCGACGATGCCTTGCACACGTTTCAGGTTCCCTTTGCTACACGCAACGAGTTGGAGAGTCTGCTGGAAGAGGTGCTGCCCCATGCCGCTCTGCACACTCAGGTCACCCAGGTGGCGCCGGGCAGCCCCGCGGAAGAAGCCGGGCTGATGCCGGGGGATATCTTTTTCGCCGTCAATGGGAAAGCCGTAACCGTAGAACGCGGTCTGGGCGAGGTAGTAGGTTCGCATCTGGGGGAAACGATTACGGTGACGATGCTACGCGGGGATGAACTGTATACCCGCGATGTGCTGGCTCGTCAGGATCCTCCGCCCGGCCAGGGCGCAATGGGCGTTGGTATCAGCGGCAATGTGATGTTGGTTACGCTTCCCTTTTTCCGCAGTATCTGGCAGGGTGTCGTTGGCATTGTCGACTATGTGCAGGCGGTGGTCACGCTGCCGGTTCTGCTGATCTCCGGACAGCTGGCGCCACAGGATGCCACGTTCTCCGGCCCGGTTGGCATCGCCCATCTCGTAGGCGGGGCGGTGAACGCCACCGCAGACACCGGCCTCTGGTTCCCTGTGTGGCAGCTGGCTGCCATCATAAGCGCCGGCCTAGCCATTGCCAATCTGTTGCCGATACCCGCGCTGGATGGAGGGCGACTGCTGTTTATATTGGTTGAGAAGCTGCGCGGGCGTCGAATGCCTCCTGAAAAAGAAGGCATCATACACCTTGTCGGATTTGTCTTGCTGTTGGGGCTCATGGTGGTCATAACCATCAATGACATCCGCTCCGGACCCCAAGGCATCGACTGGTCCCAGTTATTGGGGCCGTGACAGCACAGTAGTAACCTTACAATTCTTGGACGGGCGAGTTTCATGCCGCGACGATGACTCAAGATGATGCAAACTTTTCGGATGCCGATTCCGATCAGTTAAGTCCACCTCAATCCGTAGGCCGTTCGGAGGCGCAAGTTCCTGCCTGGGGCGCGAAGCGCTGCCCTTCCTGCTATAGCGTAGTTCTACACAATCAGACCGTTTGCGCTGAGTGCGGCACTCGACTTGTCCCGCGTGTCACCAAGATACGGTGCCTTCACTGCGGAAAGCATGCCACGTCCGACCATGTAATCTGCCCCAGTTGTGGGCGCAACTTACAGGCCGCGCCGTCGCGGATGCTCACCTTTGGCGTACCGGCGCTGCTGGTCGGGGCACTGGCTGTCGTGCTTATCGCTCGGGGCATGCCGTCCTTCCTTCAAGAGAATGAGAGCTTGCCCATACTCCAGAACTTCGTAATTACGCCTGCCGCCTCGGACAGTGAACCGACTGTAAGGCTCGCACGCGAGAGCCTGGCGCCGGCGGTCGTCCAGAGCGGTCCCGGTCAGTCGGACGAGGCGTCCAGCTCCGGCGCGGCGGCAGTTGTCGCGGACTCAACACCTACGCCGACTCCTGAAGAGCCAGACACGACAGATGACGGGGCCCAGGCCGGGCCCATAACGACGCCGACGGCAGTTCCGGCCACTGAAACGCCGGCTGTAACGGAAACGCCCGTCGTAGAAAAGCCTACTGCAACCGAAAGTGCGGTCGAAGACACGGTGACGCCGCAGCCGACCGTAACCGAGACTGTGACAGCGACCGCAACGGCGACGGAGACACCGACTGCCATTCCTACGCCTGCGTGGCTGGCCTATACGATCAGGGCGGGCGATACGATCGGTGCAATCGCCAGACGATTCGGGATATCCCAAGAAGAGTTGCTCAGGGCAAATAATCTCTCTCCCCGGGATGTCACGAGACTGCAGATCGGGGACGTAATCGTATTACCAGGAATACTCCAGGCTACGCCGACGCCGACACCGACAGAGGTCGTCACCGAAACGCCGAGTGCGACGCCTACCGGATAGCTCTACGCGGCGGGGTACCAGACCGCGCTGTCCATCTGGCAACAGTGCGATTGTCGTATATAATGCAGCCAACCCATACAGGTAATGAAGCTCGGTTCTCAGCTACGTTGCACTCTTTGAATGTGAGGCGGCACGTGACCGATACCGTCACAGCCAACAGCGATTCGCAGACGCAACCCAGGCCGACACAGACCGTCGAGGGCCTGTTAGCCCAGTTGCGGGACGACGGTGTGCTGCCCAATGCGCAAGAACTCGTCGTTCTGTCGGACTTGAGTCTGGCCGACATGAGGCGCGTGCGCGAGGTGTGGGGGACGATCGGTGACGACTGCAGGCTGCATGTTATACAGTCACTTGTAGAAGAAAGCGTTGCCAATCTGCACGTACAACTGGGCCGGTTGCTGCGACTGGCACTGAAGGACGCTCTGCCGGACGTGCGGATTCTCGCCATAGGCGGTCTGTGGGAAGACAGAGAAGCTGATCTCGTCGGTCCTCTGGTCCACATACTTAACAACGATCCCTACGACATCGTCCGCGCGGCGGCCGCCGAAGCACTCGGCGCGTTCGTGCTGGCCGGTGAGCTGGACGAACTCTCGCCGGCCCTCGCCATGCGCGCTGAGGACGCCCTGTTAGCGGTTTTGCACGCCGAAATGGAGCCGCTGGCGGTTCAGGCGCGGGCGTTGGAGAGCATCGCCTTCTCCGGGGAGACCGGCATTAGGGAGCTGATCGAAGATTGCTACTATTCTCACGATGAGGAGATGCGGGTCGCTGCTCTGCGGGCCATGGGGCGCAGCGCAGACGTGCGCTGGCGTTCGATAGTACAGGTCGAGCTCGGTAGTCCTGAGACAGAAATGCGAGCGGCCGCGGCTCGAGCCTGCGGCGAACTGGAGGCCCGAGACGCGCTTGAAGACCTGATCGAGCTGCTTTCCGACGAGAGCAAAGCAGTGCGGCTCGCGGTGATTTTCGCTTTGGGCCGGCTGGGCGGGCGGCGGGCCAAGGAAATGCTGAATGCCATTAGCGCCAGCGAAGACCCGGATGAAGCGAAGACAGCCGACAACGCACTGGAAGAGGCACTGTTCTACGGAGATGCCCAGGGGATTTCTCTGTTTGATGAATCTCTTGAAGATTGGGACGATGACGCGGATGACTGGGAGGCGTGGTGAATCTGAAGCTCAAGCGCCTGGTGCGCACGCACAGTTCTGAACAGTACGCACTCTTTGACTTGACCCAGACAGATGAAGAAGATCAACCCCTCACGATCGGCAAACTCGATCTTCACTATACGGGTGAGGGCACGTATGGAACACTTCTGCTGTGGGATCGGGCCTCGCAGCAAATGGAACCTGAACGAAGGCGCATGTTCGTGAAGGCCTTACTCAGCGAGCTGGTACTGCCAATGGGGCTGCCTAACGAATTCGTCGTCGAATTCTTCGCTCCCTCGTTAGACGAATATGAAGTGTTCCACAATTTAGACGAGGGAACAGAAGGCCGTACAGAAGCGTCTGAGCAGGCAGGTTGACGCTGATTGATCTGTGTGTGCCGACAGTTGTTTCCGGCTCGTCCTTCCAAGTGAGAGTACGCAAAAAAGAGATGACCGACAGCGATCGGAGCAATTCTACTTCTGAAAATCGCGGCACTTCCGACGATTACCGCCGGATACTCAATGAGAGCGCCCGCCTGTTGCGCGCTAACCGGCCCGGCGAGGCCATCGCAGTGCTTGAACCGCTACAGGCCGACATGCCCGACGACCCCGACATTGCCATAAACATGGGCGGTGCACTGATTTTGCAGCGAAAGTGGTCGAAAGCGGTTGAAACCTTGAAAAGGGCTGTAAATGCTTCACCTGACAATGTTCTACTGTGGACAAACTTGGCAGCGGCTTACCTGGGCCGGCTGGAAACGTCAGGCCCGAAGCACCAGGCGAGGGCGATTGCTGCCTACGAACGAGCGCTCCGGATTGATCCCTCCACACGGAACGTGCACTACCACTTGGGACTGATATACAAACAACAGGGAAACCTGAGTCGTTCTTCTGCCATGTTTCAGCGGGCCCTGGAGATCAATCCCAATGACCGCGACGCCCGCTTCTGGATGGAAAAGCTCAGTGACCAGTTAGTGGAAAGGGAACGCGAGAAAAGGCAGAGCCGCTCCCAGGCGGGGGGCGGGAACGGGAAACGCAGCGCCAATGGGCGCTCACCTGGCGAGGGCGGAGAGGAATCGTAACAATGACGGCGGAACCGTCGGTATCGCCGAGCGCTACAGTTGACGAGACGACAACCGTCAATTCCCAGCCTATGCCCCGCTGGCGTGAACGCCCGGAACGCGCAGCCTGGATCGTTCTTCTGCTCTCCTTTGCCCTCTTTATTGTCCTGTTAACGGGCATCCCCTTGGCTGTTCGCAACCTCTACCATTCGGCCGCCGCGAAACAGTCTCTCCGATTTGAGACAACTCTAGGTACAGTGCTCCTCTACACGCCAAGTTCCGATCAGCCGATTGCTCTCACGGAAAGGCGCGAAGGCATTAGCGAAGGCAGCCGATTGGAGACGGGCGCGGGAGCCCAGGGCGTGTTGGGCCTCCCCGTAGGTGGACAGAGCGATGAACTGATGGGAACGATACTCCTCTATCCCAACACAACTCTTGAAATCGCAATGAGCCGGCGTCCCTACTTTGCGGGCAGCAGTGAACCTCATACGCTGCGCATCAGGGTGCAGGAGGGACAGGTTCGGCTGTTTACGCGGAGTGCATTTGACAGGCCGGTCGAAGTCCAGATTGAGACACCTCAAGGCGAGGCCCAGCTTGAAGAAGGAAACTATGCTTTCTTTGTCAAGGCCGAGAGCAGCGAGATTGTGGTGAAACAGGGTGTTGCCAGGATCTCACAGGCAGGACAAGAGCCGGTTGAAATAGAACCGGGACTGCGCTCGTGGATTCAAGCCGACGGGACGATATTGCCGGCTGTTGCGGCGGTGCATAACCTTCTTCAGGACAGTGCCTTCACCAGACCCTTGGGGGAGGTATGGGAAAGCTACACGCCGCCATATGTTACTCCGGGAACGGTTGAATTCATCGAGAAGGACGGACGTCACGCAGCCAGCTTCCGATTTCGGGGCCCTGACCAGATGCATACCGAGATTGGAATACGCCAGGTCATTGACCAGGACGTGCATAACTATGACTCTCTGGTCGTTAAATTGGACGTCAATCTGGACTGGCAGACCCTGCCAGGCGCGGGGGAGCAGAGCTCTGAATTCCCCTTGCGCGTTGAAATCACTTTTACGGACATCTTTGGCGAGGAACGAAGGTGGGGGCATGGCTTTTATAACATGGACCCGCTACCGGAATATCCGCTGTTTGACGGTGAACAGATCCCACAATTCAACTGGCATAGCTTTGAGTCGGAAAACCTGATGGAAGTATTGGACGCGACACCGCCTGCCCGCATCGACAGCATAAGGCTCTATGCCAGCGGTTGGAACTACCTTTCGTTCGCGAGCGACCTGGAACTGATAGTCGAATGACACGCAGGCAGAGCAAGGTACGGTTTGGCTGGCTGGTTGCTTCAGTCGGCCTTTTTCTTTTTTTGGCCGCTTATCAGTTGGGCTTGCCCGGTCTCCATTACGACGAAGCAAAAGAGGCGGGCGTCAACGCGATGGAGTTGCTCCAGGGCACACCGGTAACCGCGTTCCGCGACGCGACCGTATCCGTCTTCGGCCTCGATCTTCCCTTGATGGTCCAGGACTACATCGGCGCATTGAACGTCTATCTGGCCATTCCGTTTCTGGCTGCAACCGGCATCGGCGTACCCAATCTGCGCCTCCTGCCGCTGTCACTGGCGGTTCTTGGTCTGTTGGCGCTGGAAAGAACCGTATCTGAATGGCTGGCCCTCAAAGAACGCAGTGCCTCTCGCGTTGCAGCTGTTTCGCCTGCCGCTCTCGTCTGCCTGGCTCTCCTGGCCACTGCACCCAGCTTTGTGTTTTGGCAGCGGCAGGGGATCTTCGTCACGAATGCCACGATTCCCTTCACCTTCGCATGTATCTGGCTGGCGCTCCGCTGGCTGCGGCTCGGGCAGAGCCGCGCGCTGGTGCTTTCGGCTCTCTGCGGGGGTCTGGCAGTCTATGCAAAGTTGCTAGCGGCGTGGATAATCCTGCCTTTTGGCATAATGTGCGCCGGATGGCGGCTGTGGCAGCGGGGGAGACATGCGCTTGGTACAACCGAAAGTGAAAGCAATCGGATTCAGCTTGCTGGGTCGCCTGAAGGCAGAGTTGCACGTCTGGGTCGTGTTCGTCCACTTGCCATTTCCCTCGCAGCTGCTCTCGCTTTCGCGTCGCCCCTTTCACCCCTCGTTCTGTTCAACTTTAAGACGGGCGGCACACTGACGACAATTACTCAGAATCTTGGCAGCAGCTACTATGGCGTGGACAATGCCGCCATCTGGACGAACGCGACGGTGCGCTGGCAGCAACTGCTTCAGACCTTGCGCGGCGACCATCTCTGGTATCTGGGAGCGATCGAGCAAAACGCGTTGGCCCCCTGGCTGGTGCTGGTCCTGCCTGTGGCCGCTCTGGCCCGCCCAGGTGGGCGCCGTGTGGTCGGTCCCCCCTTTCTGTTGCTGACCGCGGCGTTCGCTGCCAGCTTATTCACTGTCAGCGACCTGTTCGTCACCCACTATGCGCTGCTTCACCCGCTCGCGATCGCGGTGGCGGGCGCCGGTCTGCACGAACTCTGGCGAAGCTCGGCTCCCGATGGCGGCACGGAGACGCATAGAGCCCGACAGGCTGACGCTGCCGGCGACGGGCGGCGCGAGAATACCGGAATCTGGGATTGGGAACCGCTGCGCGTCCTGGCCTCACGCTTGCTGGTCAGACTGTCTTTCGGAGGACTGTCCGTTCTCCAGGTCATACTTGTCGTTCTTGTCGGCGCCGGTGTGCTGCTCGATCTGAGAGCAACGGCTGCCTACCACGCCGCGCTGACGCGCAGCGGGGGCCTGGTGGACCATTCTGACGCTTCCTACCACCTCGCCTATGACCTCCGCAACGGAGGTTTAGGCGCCCCAATCGTTCTCGACTGGGGGATGGAGGCCCCGGTCCGATTTCTGAGCCAGGGGAGCGTCAGGCCGATTGAGGTATTCGGCTACAGTTCCTTGTCCGAGCCGGACGAGGCGTTTATCCAGCGCATCGGGCCGTTCTTAGGGAATGTTGAGAACGTCTACCTCCTGCGCGCGCCGGGGAATGAGCTCTTCCGAGGACGCCGCGAGGTTTTGGAGCGGATTGTCGCTGAGAGAGGCGGCCGCCTGGAGCGCGAACAGGCGTATACCCAACAGGACGGTACACCGCTCTATGAGCGCTGGCGGATCCGGTACTGAGGCCTATCGAGGTTGCCGGCTTCGTTACCGGACCTGTTGGGCGGTTTCAGCGACAGCCATCAGTTGTCTAGCTGGTGCAATAGACAGGCCGCCGGGGCGGAATGCCAGCTTCTCCTTCCCGGTTGAGCATATCTGACATAGCTGATAGAATGTGGGCGCGCCGAGGGGTAGTCGATCACAAACGAAAAATGTTTAGTCGAGTTCCGTCTGATGTACACCAGAGCAACGCCGATGCGGCCCTGACCCGGCACGCCCAGGTCCGTCCAAACAGCTTCGGTTATCTGCGCGTGATCGCCCAGATGGGACGGATGCGAGCAATCCCTGCGCTGCTGACGCCAGTCCTGTGGGGGGCGGCCACGGCCCGCTGGCAGTTTGGGGCAGTCAGCATCTGGTGGGTGGCCGTACTGGTGTTGACCTACGGCGCACTGGCTATGGCCTGCAACTACTTCGGCGCCTATGTAGACTACAGGCGCCAAATTCGACGCGAAGGGCAGCAGGCTGCAGCGGCGAACATGCGGAATGCGACAGGGCAGTCGCTGGGGTGGCCCTACGATGGCTTTGATTGGATGCAACAGGGCCTGTTGCGGCCGGCAACATTCCTAAGCCTTGGCCTGATGTCAGTGACGATATATGTTCTTGCGGCGCTATGGCTCGGGATCTTCATCGGCTGGCCGGTCTGGTTTTTTGCGTTACTCAGCGGGCTGATGTGCAGCGTGTCGCTGTGGTCGGTCGTCCGTTTCGCCCGTAGGTTCTGGTGGCTCGGCGACCTTGCCTACTGGTTGGGAATGGGTGTCATCCCTCTGCTGGGCACATACTTTGTTCTTACCGGTACGATCACGCGCCTCGTGCTGCTCGTTGCTTTCGCTCCGGCGACGTTCGTGTGGTTGGCATATCAGTCCTACGGCTTCTACAGTTGGCATCGAGACTGGCGTCTGCGCCGACGCACGCTGGCAGTTGTGTTCGGACCCGAACGGGGCCTGGACGCCGCCGCGATTATTTCGATTGCCGGGTTTATCGCTCTGATCCTGTTGATGGCATCGGGGGCAGTGCCCGTGTGGACAATTCTCGTTCTTGGCGCTTTTCCCCTCTTCCTGCGGGCTTTCGCCCGCGCACGAGTATGGCCATTCTCCCGGCAGGCCGGCATTGGTACGGTCGAAAACGCCATCAACGCGGTGATACTGGCTGGGTTGCTTTGGCTTGTGCCGATGTGGCTCATTTGATTCCGGTTTGACTGTGCCCGACACAGGCCCGAAGTTCAGACAGCGGCGAGCTGTTGAGAGGAAGTCGCCTACCCGGGGCTATTGCCAGGCCGTGCCAGCGACCAACCGGCTGCGGTGAGACGGCGGGGGCGACAGATCGCTTCCGGGAATCCTGTAAATTCGAATCATGGCAGAACTAACCCGCAAAGAGTTCTACGAGTTGGCCGACCAGTGCCGGGAGCGTGCACTGGAATTGGCCCACTTTGATCAGAACAGGGTCAACCGCAACCAGTGCCGGCGTTTCAACATGTGGCTGGCGCGTCTGAAAACCTACGATCAACTGGCCCCCGGCGTACAGGACATCAGCGCGGCTCGCCCCATCACCCGGTATGATCTGATGGCTGCGGCGGTTGTCCTCTGGGTTGTGTCGATGTTTTTGCTACGCGAACAGATCAGTGCCGGCGGAAACAGGTTTCTTGCGTTCGGTGTATGGGGCTTGGTTATACTGCTCTACTTTTTGCCGGAATCTCTCTATGCGACGACCGTCGAACTGTTGGAAGCCAAGGTCCTGCGCGTGGTGGAAGCGCTTGAAGACCTGTTGATTTCGCAGGAGATGGAGGTCACGGAGGCGGTGTTCTTCAAGATCAAGGAGAATCTCAACACCGCCCGTCGCGAACTCCGCCAGCAGATACACCTTGCCCACCGGCGTTGAAGGCCAGAACACTTCCGGGCGGCTTCAGTGGCCTCACGTTTTCCCCTCATCCGGCGTCCTCAGCCGATTCCAGTTGAGAGTACCCTCAAATCAACGCCAGGATATCGGCAATATATTACCGGTTCTCCAGCTTGTGCCAGTGTTTCCGGGCAGTCGGGGGCTGCATTTCTCACACAGACGGACCTGCTGAGCGCAACGGACCTGCCCCATTGGAGCTTCGGCTAAACTGGTACTCATGATTCGTCCCTCCTGGCGAAATAGTAAGACCACACGGGCATGCCGTTCTCCTGGCACCAGTGTTCGCGGTGCGTGGGCCGGTAGAGCCCGACACTGTCGGATAGCTCCGGTCGGTGGTTGCAAAAGGCAGCGTGATGGGAAAGCAGATGGCGCGCTAATTGTCCGTACTGTTCCACATCAGTCTTCAGGTGCAAATATCCTCCCGGGCGTAGTTTGGCCGCCAGCAGGTCGACGAACGGGGGAGAGAACAGGCGCTTGACCTTGTGCTGCGCCTTCCACCAGGGGTCTGGGAAGAGCACGTGGACCGCGTCTACGCGTAGATCGGGGATCGCCAGCTGCAGCCCCACTCTGGCGTCGTCGTCACTCAGCCACAGATTCTCCACTCCCTGGCTTTCCAAGCGCCGAAGCGCCAGGCGCACGGCCTTCGTTCTGACTTCATAGCCGAGGAACAGTCTCTCAGGGTTACGAGTCGAACGGTCCAAGAGGAAGTCGCCGCGACCGAAACCAATCTCAATTTCAAGAGGGTTTGCGCTGGAGATTTGCCGCCGGAAATGCTCGCCATTGGCGACGCGGGGATCGTCGAGGGCCAGGGCGCGCACGAAGGACCGGTCCATCGCCCAGGAAGGCAGGATGTCGGAATTGGGACGCCGCCGGGGATCGCCACCGATAAGACCCTTGCCCGCGTGCCAGTCGGCATAGTGCCGGGCCCGCTGCGAGGGCGTCAACTCCTCCCAGGAAAAGTCCATTCGGCCCTGGGAAAAGGAGGTGGGACTGTAGTCAAGGGAAGCGTGGTCTTGTTCGGTCACCGCGTTCTAGAGATGCTCGAGGCCGGACCAGGATCGTTTCGCCCTTACACTCTCGCGTACAGGGAAGCGATACAATGGTCCGTACCGATCATGCGAGTTTTCGCTGAATTGTATCCCGAACGATATCGGCGTCAGGGGGCAGATAGACCGGCGGGTTGGCCCGATCGCTTTCCACTTCCGCCAGCGTTCCCTCGTGGTAGCCGACCTTGAAAGGGGTGAATTTCAGCCCATGAGCGGTGCTGACAACGATCACCCGCTGGTGGCGCTGTACCACCTCTCGTTGCAGAAGCTTGAACAACGCGGCCATAGCGGTACCGGTATGTGGACAGGTGTACATGCCGGTGGCGTCGGCCATGGCCGACGCCGCGGCCATTTCGTGTTCATCTACTTGCTCGACGATACCGTCGGTCTCCTGAATGGCCTGTACGGCTTTCTCGTAGCTGACGGGGTCCCCGATCTGAATGGCTGAAGCCAGCGTAGATTGAGCATCCATGCTCACTTTCTGGCTGAATCCCTTCAGGTAACTGAGATAGAATGGGTTGGCCTTGGCGGCCTGGGCCGCGACCAGGCGAGGCAAGCGTTCGATGACGCCCAGATCCCGCATCAGCTTAAGCCCCTTGTAGACGGCGCTGATATTTCCCAGGTTGCCAACAGGAATGATGATCCAGTCCGGAACTTCCCAGTCGAACTGCTGTACAATCTCGATTCCGACCGTTTTCTGGCCTTCGATGCGCAGGGAGTTCATCGAGTTAGCCAGATAGATAGAGGAGTCGGGGCTGTCACCGTCATGGGTGATCTCGCGAATGACGCGCATACAGCCATCGAAATCTGTGTCAAGGGCGAGCACATAGGCGCCGTTGGCGATCGGTTGTATCAGCTGCGCGGGGCTGACCTTGCCTTCGGGCAGGAATATGACGGCGGGGATGCCGGCCGCGGCGGCGTAGGCGGCCAGCGCGGCACTGGTATCACCGGTGCTGGCACAGGCCACGGCCCTTACCGGGACACCCTCGTCCCGCATCTGCTTGACAGCGCTGACCAGCACCGTCATGCCCAGGTCTTTGAAGCTGCCTGTGTGGCTGTTCCCGCACAGCTTTACCCACAGGTCGGATAGACCGATCTGCTGGCCCAGCCGCTCGGCCCAGAAGAGGTTGGAGTTGCCTTCGTACATGCTGACCACATTGTCGTCGGCGATGGTCGGCATGATCCACTCTTTTTTGCCCCATACCCCGCTGCCGTAGGGCCATTCGGTGGAACCAACGCGGCTATCGAAGAGCCGCTTCCAGGCCTCGGCGGAGCGCTCTCGCAGGGCGGCAATGTCGTGCTCCACCTCCAGCAGACCGCCACACCGGGGACAGGTATAGATTACCTCAAATATCGAATATGTACCGGTGCAGCCCCGAAAACAGCGAAAGTGGGCATTGTACTCGGTCATTGCTATTCACCACAGCGCCGGCGCACTATCTTGCACGCCCGGCAACGGACACACGCCCTCCCCGCGTTTACCGGGGAAAATAGGCCGATTGATTTCTGGTTGGTATAGGAGCGCGTACCCTCCATTACCTGGTTGTTCACCTGCTACTTGCAGGGCGAGAAAGGACCCGCTGATAGGGCAGTTCACCGCCGTTCTGCAGCAAGCGCAGCCATTATTCTTGTATAGCACAGATGAACAGTGTAAACAACAGCCACCAGCTTCGCGATAATCCCGGAAGGCAGCCTGCCGAGTCGAGACAGAATCATTTCAACCGTTTACTGAACTCGGCTGTCAGCGCGGGTACGGTCTTGAACAGATCGTCGACAATGCCATATTTGGCGCGCTGAAATATGGGGGCGTCCCGGTCCTTGTTGATGGCGACAATGATCTTGCTATTTCCCATTCCCGCCAGGTGTTGGATGGCGCCGGAGATGCCGCAGGCGACATAGAGTTCCGGACTGACCGTCTTGCCTGTCTGCCCTACCTGGTGCTTGTAGGGGATGTAGCCAGCGTCGACCGCGGCCCGGCTGGCGCCGAGGGCTGCGCCGAGCGTGCTGGCCAGTTCGCCGACGAGCTCAAAGCCTTTCGGCGGGTCCTCGGCCACGCCGCGGCCCCCTGAAACGATGATGTGGGCATCGGTCAGGCTGATCTCGCCAGCATCGACCGCGTGGAAGTCGGTGATTTTCAGGCGAATGTCATCTTCATTTGCTTCAACATTCAACTCTTCCACTTGACCGGTCCCGTCGCTTGGCGCCGGCATAGGAAAGGAGCGCGGGCGCACACTGGCGACGGCCAGCGGGCTTTCGAACTGGATCCTGGCCTGAATGTTGCCCGAATAGATGGTGCGGGCTGCAACCAGCCTGCCATCTTCGACCCACAGGTCGCTTGCATTGGCAGCGATGCCGGCATTGCGACGGCAGGCCACCGTCGCGGCCAGCACGCCCCCGCGTATTGAGGCATTGGTGAGGAATGCGGCAGCGTTGGTCCGTTCAACCGCCTGTTCGGCGATGGCGGCATAAGGTTGGAGCCGAAAGTGGGCCAGGTCGGATGCTGTCGCGGCGATGACTTGATCGGCCCCGTAGGCAGCAGCCTGCTGTGCCGCTGCGTCTACGTCGTTACCGATCAGGAGGGCCGCAACGCCGGCGCCCAGCTCCTGACCCAGCTCCTTCGCCTTGGCCAGGAGCTCCCAGCAATTGGACACGGCCTGTCCGTCATTCTGTTCGATCCAGACGAGAATCGCCATCGTCATCCCTTTCTACGGCAGAACTTTCGCACGGAGTGAGGACAGAATGCCGCCATTGCCTCCCCCTGCGTCATACTATATGACTCTTTCAGCCATCAGAGCATCGGCCAGCTTGGAGGCTTTCTCCTCGACAGTAGCGCCTTCGAAGATGCGCACCTGCACGTCCTCCGGTTCCGGCTTGTTCAGATCTGTCCAGCGGGTCGTTTGTGAAGGACTGACTTCCAGATCGTCGCGCCCAAAGGAGGGAATCGCGGCGCGGCTGGCCTTGCGGATACCCATAAAGCTGGGGTAGCGCGGTTCGTTGATCTCTTTGGCCACGCTGATCACGACCGGCAGGGGAACCTCGACCGTCTCCTGCCCGCCTTCAAAGGCCTGTTCCGCGATCAGTCTGCCATCGACGATATCGACGATCCTGGTTACATTGACCAGCAGATCCCAACCCAGCTTGCAGGCAACACCGGCATAGATGACGCCGCTGTTGCCGTCCACGCTCATCTTTCCGGCCAGCACGAGCTCCACTTCCTCCCCGTTACCGACCATCTTGGCTGCAGCAGCCAGGGCCTCTGCGGTTGCCCACTCGTCGCCGCCGTCAATGACGCCCTCATCAATGTGTACGGCGCTGTCCACGCCCATGGCCAGCGCGTGCTTCAGGGCGTCGGTTTCGCCTTCACGGCCCAGCGAGATTGCGACCGTTTCGCAGCCGAACCTGTCGGACAGGTCGATCGCCTCCTCCACCGCAAACTCATCCCAGGGGTTGATGACCATCGTCGCCTGCAGTTCGCCGGACTCCGCCTCGGTCACCGTGACCTTGGGCAGCTCGGCGGTATCCGGTGTCTGCTTGATCAGCACAGCTACTTTCACGCTGCACTCCTTTCTCTGAGCCTTCAGGCGGCCAAACCGCCACCAGAAAATGTAAACTCTTTTCGACAGAGCCGGGAGCCCGGGAGCGCTTTACTGCCAAGTATCCGGATCGTAGGCCGGCATGGGACAGCGCAGGGGCCGGTCCTCGCGCATACCCAAGGTGTATGAGGCCTGCATCAGCGTGTGGATCTGGCTGGTGCCTTCGTAGATAACGGCGCTTTTTGTATTGCGCAGATGACGTTCCACGTTGTACTCATCGGAATATCCGTAGGCGCCATGGACCTGTACGGCGTTGTCTGCCGCCCGGCGGGCGGCTTCCGTGCAGAACCACTTGGCCATGCTGGTCTCCCGGGTGTTACGGACGCCCTGGTTTTTGAGGGTACCTGCTTTCCAGACCAGCAGCTCGCCGATATCCAGGTCCTGCTGCATCTGGGCGATCATCTGCTGGACGAGCTGGTGTTCAGCGATCGGTTTGCCGAAGGTCCGGCGCTGCAGAGCATATTTGACCGATTCGTCTATGCAGGCGCGAATGATGCCTACCGATCCGGCTGCGACGCCGAATCGGGCGTTATCGAGGCAGCTCATTGCGATTTTGAAGCCCTCACCCTCTTCCCCCAGCCTGTGACAGGCTGGCACGCGCACGTCTTGCATATTTATCCAGCCGGTATTGCTGGCCCGCACGCCCATTTTGCCTTCGAGCGTGCCGGTGGTAAGGCCCTTCCAGCCGCGCTCCAGAATGAAGGCGGAGATGCCGCGTGCGCCCTGTTCCGGCTGCGTCTTGGCGAATACGAGGAACCGGTCGGCCACGTCTGCCAGCGTAATCCACATCTTCTCGCCGGTGAGGATGTACTCATCTCCCTGACGAACTGCGCGACTTTGGATGGACGCGACGTCCGACCCCGCGCCCGGCTCGGTCAGGCCAAAGCAGGCAATCTGGTCGCCGCCGGCAAGACCCGGCAGAAAGGTCTCCTTCTGCTTGTCGGTCCCCCACTGGAAAATAGGCAGTGCGTGCAGTGCGAGATGGACCGCGACCGTCTCGCGCACAGACGAATCCCCGTACTCGAGCGCTTCGGAAACGATGCCCAAAGAGAGAAAGTCCATCCCGGCGCCGCCGTAGCAGGCAGGCAGACAGATGCCAAGAAAGCCAAGTTGGGCCATTTTGGGGAGCAGCTCAAAAGGGAAAGTATGTCTACGGTCGTGCCCGGCAATGATTGGCATGACCTCATTGCGGGTGAAGTCATAGGCCATTTTGCGGACCAGATTGTGCTCTTCCGTGTACAGCAACTCGGCTGCAGATGCCATTCGATCGGTCCTTTCCCGGCTTCCGACAGGGCGTGAGCCGCGGACTGCAAAGGCAGGTTTCGACGATGTTTCGAAGAAAAAGGCGGAGACGCCTTTGTCTCCGCCGAAGAAGAGGAATACTCCTCTTCGGCGCGCCCAACCGCGGCGCGCCAAATTAAAAATAATGAGGGGCTTAGTATAGCAACAGTTCTTAAAGTTTCAAAACTGGGGGCGCGTTTTGGGTCCGGGGCGAGACAGTTGCGTTTTCCCGTCAAGTCAGGCGCAACGCTCCCCAAAGGTCCTGCAACGCCTGCCGGGCCGGGAGAGATTTCGGGCCGCGGCCCAGGTACGAGTCGCGGGTCTTCTGGCTGGCAGAACAGGATATGCCTGCATTTGAAGGCTGCGCCAACCATAACCTACACTAAGATAATGGACTGGCGCTATGCACTGTTCGCAGGACTCACTCTGCTCATCACCGCGATCGTCGGCTACGGCTCGTACACCACCGCCCGCCTACTACGCAATTGGCAGCCGAAGGAGAACCTGCTGCTGCTACCGGCTGAGAACGTTCTCCGGGGTATCATACTGGTAATCTGCCTGCTGCTGGGCAGGGGCAGCGGTCTGCCGCCGGAGGCGCTGGGGTGGCAGATTCCCGATGCCGGGTCGCAAATATTGACTGGCGCGCTGGCCGGGCTGGGACTGGCTGTACTGTTTGCAGGTATGGGCCGGTTTGTCACCCGCTACACCGATACCAGGTACTACCGTTCGATTCTGAAGCTGGTTGTCCCGCGCAATCGGAGGGAAGCGGGTCTGCTGCCCTTCGCCCTGCTAATAAGCGTACTGTTCGAGGAGGTCCTGTTTCGCAGCCTGCTGATCGGCGGGCTTTCCCCCTTGTTGCCGACAGCGTGGCTGATCATAGGTTTCAGCGTGGTCTTCGGTCTTCTGCACAGTCCGCAAGGAGCGTGGGGCATCGTAGGCGCGGGGACAGCCGGCGCGATTTTTGGTCTCATGTTCGTCTGGCATCAGAGTCTGCTGACCCCGCTGGTCGCCCACTTCGTTGCGAACGGTGTGCAGATTTGGCTGGCAAGTATGGAGTTTGACCCATCTTCGACTTCCTGACACCGTTTCCATAGTGCTACGGTGTAGAGAAACGGGGTTCGCAAATGTGGACGGTTAGGGGGGTTGCAGTGGGGAGAGGAGGAGCTACTCCTTCTTTTTGGGGACCTGCTCATAGATCCCGCGCAGCCCGTTAACTCGAATGCGTAAGACTTCGCGCACCATATTGATCGTGTCGAAGAGAGGATTGACGCGGCTCTCCGCCATGTAATACCAGTTGATTGGCACTTCAACCAGGTTCAGGCCGCGGATGCGGCTGATATACAGGATTTCGGGGTCGAAACCCCAACCGTCGATAGTCTGGTGAGGAAAGACCTGCGCGGCCGCCTCACGCGTGAACATCTTGAAGCCGCACTGCGTGTCCTCGATCCCCGGCATGATCAGCTTCTGCACTACGTGATTGAAGACACGCCCCATGAGATGGCGATAGAAAGGCTCGTTGTAACGCACCGCGCCAGCTATTTCGCGGCTGGCAATGGCGACGTCGAATCCATCCGGCTCCTGCTGCGGCGGCAGAAACTTCACGACCTCTTCAATGGGCATCGAAAGGTCGGCGTCGCAGATAAACAGGTAATCCCCCCTGCCTACGAGCATCCCCGTCTTCACTGCTGCACCCTTCCCCGGTGCACTGTGGAGCAGATCCAGCGTGAACGGATCTGAAGCAGAGACCATGGTCGCAAAGTCGCGCACGACAGCGCTGGTCTCGTCGGTCGAACGATTTTCCACCACCAGAATCTCAGTCGCAAATGACTGATTCCGCAAGAAATCGGCGATCTTTGTGAGTGAATCGGGAAGACGCTGGGCTTCGTTATAGGCGGGAATGATGATGGTCAGGAAAGGACGCGACACAGAGTACTCCTCGGCCGATTGGGTCGCAGCGAAAACTGTTGGGCTGTGGTCCGTGAAGTTTCCGTGAGACGGGTCGAGCGATTCGGGAATTTCTATTTGTAACTCACTTGCAGAAGATTTTCCGAGCACAGGGATTCAACTCGGGTCAGGTTGTCAGGCTCAGGAGAGCCAGAAGCGAAAGTGCTTGCACAAGAAGCGAACCGGTCCAGAACAGGTAGGCGCCGGAGTGTTGTCCCTGAACCTTCAGCCACAGGCCGGCCACTGTATTGGTCAAGTAGGTCAGTAGGCCGATAACGGGAAGCAAAAAAAGTGCGTTCTTGGGCCTGATGCTGTCGGGCACACCTTGCCGATTGTAATGAAACACGAGCGCTTCCGGCAAATCCGGGAAGCGGATCATGAGATAGCCGAAGAGGGCGAGACAACCGAGCAGCCCGGCCTGGAGCAACCAGCGTCCCGTAGCCGACTCGGTCGCCAGCGCATAGTAGTTGGTGGGTTGCTCGCGCTCCATAGTCAACGTGCGTGACAGGCCAAGACGGTTGAGGGCCTGCAGTTCTTCCAGAAAACCGACCGGGTCATCCGGGGAGATCGCAAAGATGCCGCCGTCGGTCTCGATGAGCAGACACTGGTCGAGGGGGACGCTGGCCAGGCGCACCAGCTTACGCCCTTCTCCTCCTTCTACGATGCGTACGAAGGGGGCGGGCCAATCGAGCAGTGAGGGTCGCGAAGACATCTCGCCGACGCCTTCGACGATGCGGCGTATGTTATGAAGCGGAATGACCTGGCGGGTGCCGGCCCAGCGGACTCTCAGGGCGTTGCGATCAAGCCAGTACTCCAGGTTGAACGCACCCCAGGTACGCGTCGTCAGATGGACAATGACGGGCAGGGTGGCGACAAAAACCAGCAGGAGTAGAAAGCTCACCCAGCCAACCGGTTTCAGCGCCACCCAGGCAAGCAGGACTGCATCGATCAGGAGCAACCAGCAGAGAGCAGCCAGGCCCTGCCACCGGGACCCATCTGAAGGCGGTGTGTACACCATCCGTGACAAGTTGGAAACTCCTGCGTCGCCCTCGACAGCGACGCGCCAAATGCGGACAGCAGCCGAAAGCGTTTCGGTACGCCACCCGCCTTTACAGTTGCCCCCGCAGAAGTCTATACGCCAAGGCCAGATGGCCGACTCTGTGAGGTTCCGGCCGTGCTCAATAGGACAGCGGCCAGGAGCCTTCAGCCAGGTCGGCCAGGACTTCATGCCGCGTGAGGTCGATGCCTAGCGGCGAGACGCTGACATATCCGCTTTCGATTGCGCCAAAGTCACTTCCTGCGTCGGCGATTCCGGTTGGAACTTCGCCCCCGAACCAGTAGTACGGCTTGCCCCAGGGATCGTCGCGGGCGACCAGTACATCCCCGTAGATGCGCCTGCCGAGGAAAGTGTAGCGAAGGCCGTGGATCTGATCGGCAGGACGCCGCGGCACGTTGACATTAAGCATGGTCTGCGGGGGGAGCGGCCGGTCCAGCGCGGCGGCCGCCAGCGTACGGGCATAGCGGGCGGCGTTCTGCCAGGCGGCACTATCGGCGATCTCGAATCCTTCCACGAGCCCAGTGCTGAATGCGAGAGAGGGTACGCCCATTACCAGGGACTCCAGCGCCGCCGCCACTGTACCGCTATAAAGAACGTCGCAACCGAGGTTGAAATTGTCATTGACACCGCTGACAACCAGGTCGTAACCGTCTCTCGGTTCACCTGCCGCCAGTTGTTTGGATGAACTTTCAGGCGCGTGCGGCGCGCCGAGAATTGCCAGGGCCACGCAGTCGGAGGGGGCGCCGCTGCAGGCATATACGCGGCGGCCGTCCGGCCAGTTGATGGGCGCAATGCGCAATGGCTTGTGCAGCGTCTTTGGGTGCCCGGCGGCGCTCCAGTTTCTCTCCGGAGCAATGACAGTAACGCTTCCCAGTTCATCCAGCGCCGACGCCAGAACTCGAATGCTCTCGGCGTGAATGCTGTCGTCGTTGGTAATGAGAATCTTCGGCATTGTTAGGATTGTATGCAGTTTTCGACTGCGAGCAGCTGGCGGGACCCCGGTTACTGGTCAGGCAGCGGCTGCCGGACATATACCTGCACTTCCTCGCTTTCCGTTTCATTGCCGGCGCGGTCGAAGGCGCGTACTTTGATGAGATGCCGCTCCAGATAGATGCCGCTGCCAGAGTAAATTGCGGCGAATCCGTCCACAAATTCACGAATCCGGCCAGGGCGAATGTCTTCGTCATCCGATTGAAATGCAGGCCAATTCCGCGTTTCGGGTGACTCTATCGACTCATAGCGGAGTTCAAGAGGCCAGCGCTCATTGTAAGGGGCAACCGTACGCGTAATAAACCAGGTGCCGTCGATGGCAAATTCGACGCGGTCCACCGCCCATTCGTCGTTGACGAGCGCGTTGATGTTGATCTGCTCGTCATCGTTCATCACAAAGAGGGCGTCCGGTTCTGGCTCACTGATCTCCAAGGTCGGCGGTGTATTGTCGATGGTGATTGGAGCGTCCCAGATGCGCACGTTGCCGTCATGATACCTGACCGTCAGCCGCAACGTATACTGTCCCTCTTCAAGTCCCTCGGTGTTGAACACCTCCAACCGGCCATTCTCGTGCTGCTGCCCGTGTTCCGGGCCGATCTGTGTCCACTGCGTAGGTGCGTGGCCGCTTCCGTATTCGAGGCGGTAGTTGGCGAAGTTTCCCCCGCGGGCGTTGCCGAGGATCTCGACCTGGCCGCCGATGTAGCCGCCGGGCGGTGGGAAGGTTATGGCGACATCGGGGTCGAAATCAATGAAATCTTCAGGGCTCTGGCCCTGGGGCGGTTGTTCAATACCGCTGCTGGCTACCCAGTCTTCGGCCTCAGGCGGCAGAATGAGATAGACCTTGGTTTCCCTTTCCTCTTCGGGCGTGGACGTTCTGGCGAGAAGTCCATTGCGCTTGTCGATATCGAAGGGCTGCCACAGGTTATCGACGACCTTGGGTTCAGTTCCGGCAATGAACAACTCTACCCTCTGGCGCTGGCAGTCGGGCGAAGGTTGCAGACCGCTCGGCTGGCAGACAGCCTTGGTGACAACGTTGGGCGGGCGCTCATACCAGCGGTAGGGGAGTCCTTCATGGTAGATCTCCATCACGCTCTTCCAGATGGGCGCTGCGCCGGATGCGCCGGTTACGTTGTTCATCGACTCGTTGTCAGTATTTCCTATCCAGACGCCGACGGTCAATTGCGGGGTGAACCCGACCGTCCAGGCATCCTTCCAGCCGTTGGTCGTACCGGTCTTTGCGCTGACCCTGCGGTCCGCCAGCACAAGATTGTTGTTGATGCCGAACATGGGTGAGCGGGCCACATTGTCGCTCATGATGTCGGCGAGAATGAACTGGGCGTCGGCGCTGATGATGCGTTCCTGATCCGGGCTGTCATATCTGCTCAGCACTTCGCCTTCGGTGTTGTGGACCTGTAGGATCGCAACGGGATCCAAGTTGCGAAAACCGCTGCGTCTGGACTCCGGAGGAACGGGCTTGCCGGCCATAACGCCGCCATTCGCCAGCACGCTGTATGCGTAGGTGTGGTCCAAGAGTGTAACCTCGCCGCCTCCCAGCACCAGGTTGAGGCCATAGTAGTTGAGTCCGCGGTCGAGGCCGTTGATGCCCATCTGGTGGGCCGTGCGCAGAGCGTTGGCAACGCCGACCTGGTCCATCACGCGAATCGCGGGGATGTTGAGCGACTGGGAAAGAGCGTCGCGCAGGCCGACGGGCCCGTGGTAGAGACGGTCATAGTTTTCGGGGACGTAAACGGAGCCGTCGTTCTGCTGAAAAGCTGTGCGTACGTCCAGGATCATGGAGGCGGCGTTCATGCCCTGCAGGAGCCCGGTCAGATAGACGTAGGGCTTGAAGCTGGAACCGGGCTGCCGTTGTGAGATGGCGACGTTAACCTGCCCGTCGATCTCATCGCTGTTGTAGTCCAGTGAACCGACCATCGCCAGAATCTCGCCGGATTCCGGTTTGATGACGACGACGGAGGCGTTGTTTACGTTTCTGTCCTGCTCATTGAGCCTGGCTATATGGTCACGGGCCACCTGTTCGGCATATTTCTGCAGTTCGACATCCAGGGTCGTGTATACGGTGAGGCCCTCTTTCCAGATACGATAGGGGTCGTCGGCCGTGTTGAATTCGTCTTTGATACGCTCGAGGGCGTAAAGAGCGAAGTGGGGTGCAGTGATGATATCAAAGCGCTCAGCAACCGAGCCGCGCAGATCCAACTCTTGGGCAAATGCGGCGTCGGCCTCGGCCTGGCTGAGATAACCGGCATCGACCATGACCTGCAGAGTCACGCCCTGCCGGTTCTTGGCGTCGTCGGGATTGTCGATGGGATTGAGCGCCGGGAACTGGGGAATGGGCGCAAGCATTGCAGCTTCGGCGTCGCTGAGGTCGGCGACGCTCTTGCCAAAATAGACCTGACTGGCCGCCTCGATCCCGTAGGCCAGGTTGCCGTAAAAGTTGTAGTTGAGGTACCACTCAAGGATTTTGCCTTTGTCGTAGCGGCGCGTCACTTCCATCGCCAGAATGACTTCCTTGAGCTTGCGGGCGTAGGACTGTTGGGTCCGCTCCTCCACCGGAATCACCACATTCTTGATCAACTGCTGGGTGATCGATGAACCGCCCTGCACGCTGCCTCCTTGCAGGTTGGAGACAAAGGCCCGCATCAGGCCGCGCACATTTATGCCGGGGTTGTCCCAGTAATTGTGGTCTTCGAGCGCGACCGCGGCCTGGAGGATGGCAGGCGACATTTCGCGCAGAGGCATGTAGGTACGGTCACCGCGGAAGGGGCGGGGGTCTACGCTTTCGTAGAGAAGGTGCTTGCCGGTGCGGTCATAAAAGCGGATGGTCTCGAACTTTTCCTGCTGGCGTTCGATGACGCCGGCATCGGGCAGCTGCGCGGCGTAGAAGGTATAGATGCCGAAGACGCTGGCAACGGCCACACCGACTGCGCCCCCGACGGTCAGAAGGACGGCGAGGAACAGGGCTGCCGTCCCCTGAAACAACCACAACCATGGGCGGGCGCGGTTGGATTTGGCCCGCTGACGCCGCCGCCTCTGTGTCAGAATGCGGGCGGATCTACTGACCCCTCCCGGTCCCGACAGGGGTCGTGGTCTGCGATCTATCTCAGCCACGCAATGTAACCTTTCCCATGCTGCTTCAAGAGGCGTCTACCATCAATATATTCAACAGGATCCCTCATTCGGAGCGCTTTGGTCCTTTCCTTCGCTGTCGTAAACAGTTTTACTGACTGTCATTTCCAGCATTCTAGCACCTGCCCAATGCCGACCCAAATTGTACTGAGATGCATCCGGCCGGCGTGAGACGAGCGGCTGTAAGGGTGAATCCGGTGCTCTCTTGCCTGGTCTGGCGCTCCCGAAGTGTGCGCCGGCTAGTCGACCTTTTCGAGTACGAGAAAGTGGCTGATGCCGAATGCGGCAAGAGGGGTCTGTTCCAGGGAGTAGGTAACCTCCCGCAGAAGTCGCCCCACGGCTGGGCGTCGGGCATTGATGCCGTCGTAGCCGGGAAAGATCTGCGTGATCCGCCGCACGAGTACCGGCAACCCGATGAACAGGTCCAACAGGCCGCGGCGGGTATAGGCGCGCACGTGGGGCACAAGTTGATTGCGCAAAGAGTCAGGCAGGTAGTTGATCAATGGCGTATTGCCGAAGTGGTATTCGCCTTGCCAGTAGTGGCCGTGAGTCTCAAAGGGAAAGAGGCGATTGGGCGCGAAGATGGCTGCACGGCCGCCTACGCGCAGGACGCGCACGATCTCGGCTGCGGCCAGGCGGTCGTCCTGAACATGCTCCAGTACTTCATGAGACAGGACCAGGTCGAAGCTCGCGTCCGCATAGGGGAGTTGCTCACACTGGCTGAGGTTCACAGGCGCGCCGGGCACGTTTGCGGCCGCCATGCGCAGATGCTCGCCTTCGATGTCGATCCCGTGGACTTCAGGGACCGTCTCCTGCAGCGCCCGCAGGTAAACGCCAGCGCCGCAGCCGTCTATCAGGGCGCGTTGCAGCGGCTGAGGCGCCATGTCCAGAATCATCTGCAGACGCCTTTCCTGGCCGGTGCGCCAGACAAATGACGGATTGCCGCGGAGGGCGGTGCGATCGGGCTGGTCGGTCACGGCCGTTCCCCTTCGAAAGTCGTCGATGCTGAGGTGCCCGCGACTGTCATGCTGTGCCCACGTGGATGGCGACCGTCCCCATCATTTTTTGCACATAGGAGACGTGACGGAACCCTGCCCGTTCTATTTGGCGCGCCATTTCGTCGGGCTGCAGGAATGCGACAGTGCTTTGCGGCAGATACAGATAGGCCGACTCGCGCGGGCGAAAGGCATTCCCCTGTGTCCCGATTCCGGTCGAAAACAGCTGCCCCAAAAGGGGTATGACGCTGAGCATATAGAACTTCAGCAGCGGCTCCAGGAGCGTTGGCGGAGGCGGCGACGTTTCCAGGCAGACGATGCGCCCGCCCGGTTTGATCACGCGCCGCTGTTCGGCCAGACAGGTGTCGACGTCGGTCACATTGCGCAGAAGGAAGCCGCTGGTTACGGCGTTAAAGTAGCCGTCGGCGAAGGGCAGTCGCAGCCCGTCACCCTGGACGAATTCGACGCCGCCCGTCTGACCGGCGCCGCAAAAACGAGCGGGTTGTCTGGCTCTTTTCCGGCGTCCCACGTCCATCATTTCGAAAGTGAAGTCGCAGCCGATCACCTCGGCATCGCGATGTGTGCGCATGGCTTCGTAAGCGATATCACCTGTACCGGTACCAACGTCAAGAAGCCGGCCGGCTTTGGGCAGCCGGCACAGCGCGACGACTTCGCGGCGCCAGTTGATGTCCTGTCCACCGGTCATGAGCCGGTTTAGCAGGTCGTAACGATGGGCGATCCCGGCGAACATCTGGTTGACGTACGCGGCTTTTTCGGTCGCGGAGGGCGGCACGGCAGAGTCCATGGGTCTTGATTATTCGGCCAGGTTGCGCAGCTGTCCGCTGGCTCTCTCCAGCTCCCTGCGCAGCTTCTGGATCTCCTGCAAAACTTCCGGCGGCGCCTGGTCGACACGGCCGCTGTAGGCGGCCAGCAGAGACTCCAGCCGTCCTTGCAGCTCAGGGATCTCGTGCTGCAGGTAGTCCAGCTCTACTTTACGCCCCATCTCTAGCAGAGTTTCAACGCCGTAATCGCTCACGTCGGAGTACAGGGTCTGTGCCAGCTCCTGGTAGTTTTCCAGCATCCAGCGGCGCAGAAACTCATTGCCGATTGTCCAGCGCGGGAATTTATCGCGGGAAGGCGTTGCCGCAGCACTATCGGACCGGCTGTAAGCCCGCTGCAGATAGCCGAGATTGTTCATGCCATGCACATACATTGAGATCTGATCGATCGATTCATTGTCGGTCTTGGCCACCAACTCCTCTTCGCTGATCACACCCTGGCGTGCAACGGTCAGCAGGATCTGCCTTTCGGTCGGGGCCAGGCATTTGAAATCGACCTCAAGAAAGCCGGCTAGCAGGTGGTCGGCCTGCAGGTCCTCCTCCCGGATTCCGCGCAGAGTGCCTCTTCCCTGTTTTTCCTCGAACAGGCGGTAACAGAGAGTCTGTACCAGGTAGGGATGGCGGTGCGAGTGCCGCAGTATTTCGTCAATTCGCTCCCGCTCGACGTTGACGGGCGTGTGGCTCTGTTCCTGCAATACAAGACTAACGCTTGCCTCGGGCTCCAGGCTCCACAAATGTACGAGGGTAAACCCAAAGAGGAACGGGCTTGTGAGCCAGTTACGGGTCAGATCGTTGAGTTGCATCAGCAACTTGGTCGACGTCATTATCGTGCGCATCCCACCGTTCTGGAATGCTTTGCGCAGCCGCGCCAGGGCCTGGTAGTCGTTCTTGGCCAAACTGATCCAGGCCTCTGCCTCGTCGATGAGAAGAAGCAGCTGTTTGCCGTGGGCTCTCAGAGCTCGTTGCAGCGTGCGAAGGATGTGAATCGCATCCCGATTGTAGAGTGCGCTTACGTCGACGCCGTAGGCCTCGAATCGGGGAATCTCGTCTTCGACGGCAAGGAAGAGCTCGTAGTCAAAATCGTCCTTTGTTTCGCTCCCTTGCAGGTCCCAATAAAGGGGAACGACGCTTGCGCCTTCCTGCTGCGTCACCAGCCATTCCAGCTGCCGCAGCAACGAAGTCTTGCCCATGCGGCGCGTGCCGACGACCCAGATAGCCGGGTCTTCGGCAGATATCAGATAGTCCAGCAGCTGCTGCCGGCCGTAGTGGTCGGCTCCTCGCAGCCAGCGGCCAACGGTGTAAGGATTACGCATAGAACTCCGTGCCTAATTCTTGTCGTTTGCTGCGCCAGATTCGCGGCAGGGGAGGCGAAGGCCTAGCTTGCCAGATACGGAGACTAAGAGCCGTCGTTTTCGCTCAACCCGATATTGATGGTATCACCCATCTGCTGAATATGCGCATGGGCGAATTGGGCGTCGGCCATCGTTATGGTTCGCCGACCGGCTGCAAGCATACGCCCGACGGCTTCCAGCCCGTACTGTTGAATGCGAAAGGGGCGTCCGGCACAGTTATCGATAATGAAGTCCACAACCGATGGTTCATAGCGGTAAAAGCCTCGTACCGGCTCGGTGAGCAACTCCGTCGCCTGCTCGCGGGTGAAGGGTTCCAGTTCGATCTCGTTAAAGAGATTGTACCAAGGGCTCTCGATTCGACCCCATTCCTTGCTGATTCGGATGCCGGCGATAACCGCCCCGAGCGTGGCCGCGAAGTCACGCATGAAGATGCGCCGCAGCCGCTGCTGCATCAGGTGGTCGTAGGCGTTGAAGACGTCCATTTCGTCCATGAGAAGGATCAGACGCAGGTGTTTGCCGGGATGACTGTCTTCTCCGAAATGTTGCAACGCCTTGATAACGTCGCGCAGGTCTCTGATGAACTCTCTGTCGGTATACTGTTCGTGGCCGGGCCGGTAGTAGAGAAGGTCCTGAAGGGCTTCTTTCGTTTCAGGCGTAAGCCCGGAAAGAGCGGAAGCCGTGTGCAGGATCTCCTCCATCAGGAAATGGAAGAAGGTTTCCTCTTCTGTTCCTTCCAGGTCCACATACAGCGGCACAAACCAGTATTCTTCATCTTCCAGGCCCCAGAGATGGTTGTTCAACTGGTAGAGCAGGGTCGTCTTGCCGATCCGGCGCTCACCGTGAATCATGATGCTGTTATTGTGCAGTGTATCCACGATCTTCTGCAGCATTTCCCTTCTGCCAAAGAACATGTCCTCGCGCCGCACCGGCTCGCCGCTGATAAAGGGATTGAAGGAGCGGACGACGGCATCCAGGGCCCGGCGCCGGGTCTGGATGACCTCGATTCCCATGTACCCAAAGCCGATAAGCGCCAGCAGGCCGGTAACGACCAGTGTGATCAGATAGTCTGTGCGTATCGAGCCCAGAATAGGCAGACGAACCTGAGCCGGGAGCGGCTCCGCCTCAAATGAAACGCTGCTCACCTCGGAATAGGTGAAAGCGAAGTCCCTCACCTGAAATTCGAGCGTGTACTGGCCCTTTTCGGAGAAGTCGGACAACTCCAGAAAAGGCCGATCCAGCAGCTGCCATGCGCCAAGCTGCCCGGGCGGGTTGAGACGATAGAGGACGACGAGCTCGGATTGGGGTGTGTAAAGATCACCTGCTTCGTAGCCGATAATTATGTTGCCGTCGGATTCCACTTTCCAGTCGTTTGCAGAGATGAACTCGGCCGCGCCTGAGATTTCCTTGATCCTGATCCAAGGCGGAATTGAGTCCGGGCGATGGAATGTCAGTCCATCTCTGCTGCCGAACCAGTAGGTGCCGAAGGGCGAGCGAACGATCGAAGAGATGGATGTGGCCGGCAGCACCGATTCGACAATGAGCGTCTCCCAGGTGCGGCCGTCATAGCGGGTGACGCCGCCTTCGCTACCGATCCACAGGGAGGCGTCAATCGGGTCGGCGTACAGGTCGTAAAAGAGTTTGCTGGGTAGACGGGCGGTTGCCGTGCGATCATGCCAGACCTGGCCGTCGAAATAGATCAACCCATGCTGATTGACAGCGGCCCACATGGCGCCGGGAGCCTTCGGATCCGACACCAGGGCGGCGACATCGTCCCCGAAGATCGACCGACCTGCCTCCGAACTGGCCTGATACCGAATCCAGCCGCCATCTGCCTGGCCGACGAATATTCCCCCGCTTTCTGTGGCCGCCCACAGGCGGTCTGAGGAGTCTAACGCCAGGTCCTGCACCACCTGTTGGGTCAAGGCCCCCTCGATCGACAGCACGCCGGTAGCAGTGTCGTAACGCGCCAAGCCGTTGTCGGTGCCGATCCACAACCGACGCTCCTGCGCCAGAACAGCGGTTACCAGTGCCGAAGGCAGAGATTCAAGGGGAACGGGCTGTGTCCACAGTTCGGCGCCGGGCTCCAGCGACGCCAGGCCCCACCAGGTGCCGGCCCAGATACGCCCATCGACGTCGATTGCAAGATCGGTGACGAAAAGGCTGGGGAGACCACTATCAACATCAAAGAAGGCTTCATCGGCCAGGCCGTTTCCGGCGGCTTTGCGGCGGATCCCCTCACCCCTTGTGCCGATCCAGAGACGACCCTCTTCGTCGGCGAGCATCGTCTGAATTTCGTTGGCCGGGCTTGAGGCCGGAGGGTGAATCTCCCGTCCCCAGATCTCCCTGTCCGAGCGGAATACGCCGGAGACCGTACCCAGCCAGAGAGAGCCGGCCTGGTCGACCGCGGCGGCATGGATGAAGGAAGTTTCGCCGCTGTTGATCGACTGTGGGACCAGGTTGTATTGCGGCGTTGTCGAGAGTTCGGCCACACGTTCGACGAGGCGGAAGAAGCCGCCTCCTTCGGTGCCGACCCAAACGACGCCGGAACCATCACCGGCCAGGGATGTAATGGGTACGCGTTCTCGCGTGTGCAATGGGTCGGTCTCTACCTGCTCCCAGGCACCGGTGGAAGGATCCTGCCAAGCGATGTTGCCGTCGGCGGCCACCCAAACTGGGCCGGTAGGATCGGCCCACAGGGCGGTGATTTCCCGAGCAGGCAGACCTTCCGCTTCGCCAATCGGGCGCCAGCGGCCTTCCCACCTGAGCCAGAGCCCGTCTGAAGTGCCGACCCAGATGCTGTCACCGCCGTTCGAGCTGCCGATAACGGTGATATTTGCTTCGTTCAACCCGATCACGGGGGAGGGCGCTTCACCGTTCCAGATGAAGAGGCCGGCCGCGGTGCCGATCCAGAGCTGGCCCCGCGTGTAGTGCAGCGCCTTTACGGGCGACTCCAGCCGTGTGAGCAAATCCCAGGCACTTCCATTCCAGACCAGGACGGCGCCGGCCGCCGTGCCTGCCCAGAGATCTGAACTCGACTCTCCGATAGCCATACTACTGACGCCGCCCTGCAGATCGGCGCCTTCCGTCCACGAATGCCAGGCGCCGTTGTAGCGGCTGATGCCGTGGTCGGTCCCGAACCAGACTTCGCCAACGCCGATCGTCACGGCCAGAACGTTGTTGGAGGCCAGGCCGTCTTCCTGGGTGTAGTCGGACCAGGGAGGAATGAGCGTTCCGTGGGCGTGGATCCGAGCAGGCCAGAATAGCAGAATTGCGGCGGCCGCCAGAAAAAGCGCGTCGCGCCCGTGAATTCTGTCAATTGGTGATGGTCGTTTGAACATTACTCTGCGCGCGAAAGGCCGGCGGATTGCGGCCAGTAGCCGGCTATACCGGTCGCTGCGAGGGTTATCTGGCGACATTTTACGGATCAACGAATTTTCAGAATATAACGAATGGACAATGCTTGTCAACGAGAAAGCTTTTCGGGTTGCAGTCCATTTTTGGGGTGAGAGTGGGCAGGCACAAGGCCTGCCCCTACCTTGGTCACGGCGGACGGCTTCGCGGCACGACGTGGGTGGACGACAGGTGGCACAGACAGTACGCCGGCGACGCGGCGCCAACGTGGCATGGTGTAGGGGGGCGTTGCGGGGGGAATCCCCCCGCACAAGGGAGGGCCGAAGGCCCGACCGCACAGAACTGCAGTGGTCAGTGGTCAGAGGGAACGGCACTTGCCCTGGTCGGGGACGCGAACTGGCTTTGGCTTGGTCGTTACCAGAGGAGTTCGAAAGTTCACCCCTATTTTGGACGGCACCCGCTTTTCGGCACTGGGGAAGCCGACATTTGTAACGGCGCATTGGGATTTACACTCCGTTTCCAGAGCAGCGCCGAAGCCTGCAAATATTTGCCAATTCCTAGTCGCCTTGTTGTATGATCAGGATTGTTTTTCTGCGTGGTATTCTTGAGATTTGGTGTGACAGTGGAGAAGTGGAGTGATGAAACAAACCCGACTTTACAACCGGCATGTGGCACTGGGCGGCCGCATGGTTCCCTTTGCCGACTACGAGCTGCCGGTGCAATACGATGCCGGCCCCAACGCCGAACACCGAAGCGTGCGCACCGCCGCAGGCGTGTTCGATATCGACCATATGGGGCAGTTCTCGCTCACCGGCGAGGACGCGCTGCCCTTTCTCCAATATGTGCAGGTCGCCGACGTCGAATCTCTGGCCGAATGGGAAGCCCGCTACAGCCTGCTCTGTTACGATGACGGCACGATCGTTGATGACATTTTCATCTATCGACTACCCGAAAAATGGCTGATCGTCGTCAACGCCGCCAACCGCGAAAAAGATTTCACCTGGCTGCAGAGCTTTACCCACGGTTATCGGGTCGAGTTGACCGACATATCGGACGAGACTTACATGCTGGCCGTCCAAGGCCCCAAGGCAGCCGCGATCCTGGACAGGATGAGCTCCGCCGACCTGTCGGCCGCGCCGCCCCGCTCGGCTGTGCAGGCTGAAGTGGGAGGCGTCGAGATGCTGCTGGGCCGCACCGGGTACACGGGCGAGGACGGATTCGAGCTCTACCTGCCCCCGGACAAGGCAGTATCCTTTTGGGATTCGCTGCTGGAAGAGGGTGCTCGCGACGGGCTGCTGCCATGCGGCCTCGCCGCCCGCGACAGCTTGCGTTTCGAGGCCTGCATGTCACTTTACGGTCACGAGATCGACGCCAAGACCAATCCCTTTGAGGCGCGGCTCGGCTGGGTCGTCGCGCTGGAGAAACCGTCTTTCCTGGGACGCAACGCGTTACTGAAAGTAAAGTTGGAAGGAACCGAGCGCCTTCTCGTCGCTTTTGAGATGATAGAAAAGGCGGTTCCCAGGGAGAATCACGGAATCATCGGTCTTGAAGGGCAGGTGGCCGGGCATGTTACCACCGGCATGAAAAGCCCGACACTCGATAAGTTTATCGGGCTGGGATACCTGCCGCGCGGTATGCACCGTCTCGGTTCGGAGATTCACATAATCATTCGCGGCAGACCGCGCAGGGCGCGCATTTGCAAACGGCCGTTTTACAGATCGCGTCGTTAACACGGAATGGCATATGAGCGCGAAGATTCAGGCAGAGATACTATATTTCTCTCCGGGAGTGGCTCGAACTTTCGCCAATATGGCTGGCTGTGAGGTCTAGGTGAGGTATCCAGCGCTAATTGACGGTGAACTGGGCGCATACGGTATCGTGTTCCCAGACATAGAAGGCATTGCGGCTATGGGAGAGACCTTGGGTGAAGTAATCCTGAACGGATCCGCTGTACTACAGGACTACGCCGTAGAAATGGAGCGAGATGGGCTTGCTCTTGTTTCGCCCAGCGCATTGGAGGATGTTGAGGTTCCTGCAGGCTGTATCTTAACGTCCATCGTCCTGGTTCCGGCCGCGCCAGACAAGCCAAGTGTGAAACTGAACATCACTTTGGACGCGGGAATTGCCGAGTACATCGCCTCAGAATCCAAGCGGCGTGGCATGTCGCGGAGGAAATACCTGGAGCGGTTAGTGCGCCACACGGCCCAGGTAGGAGGGTAGCGCCCGGGCGCGCTGTCGAAAATGCAGTAGCCCGCAATTGCGTTAAGCGGTGCCAACTTGCAAAAGTCGAAGAATGCTTAGGAGGCGGCCACAGCCGCGTAGATGAGGGGAGGCAGTATGGCAGTCGAGCATGCAGAACCAGGGAAGGTAATTGACCTCAACACTTTTGGCGGCACGGCTTCGACCGCCGTCGTCAAAGAGAATGCGTTCGAGGCGATTCGACTCCACCTCAGCCCAGGCAAGAAGATCCCGCCGCACAAAGTTGACGGGCCGATTACGGTCCACTGCCTCAGTGGAAGTTGCACGTTCTTCGTGGCGGATGAATCGCGGGAGCTTGTTCCAGGTTCGTGGCTTTACTTGGAGGGAGGAACGATGCACGCACTGGAAGCGGAGGAGGCGTGCGCCGTGTTGGTGACGATTCTGTTCGCTGAGTGAGGTTGATGGTTAGCAAAACTGGTGTAGGGCACATTTTGGCGACAACCCTATCTTGCCTCGCTTGGGAGACAACCGGCAGACTGAGAGCACCACGAATCCGCTGGTCCAAGTCGCTTTTCTGTCCTCTGCGTGTCTTCCGCCATTGTCAGAGGGACTATAGTCGCCTGAGGAGTTGACTATACTCGTGGTGGGGACCTATCCAAAACCATACGATTTCGTTCTCCTCCTGTACCCCGAGAGCGCGATAGTCATTGCTCACTCGTACAGAATACACCGAACTTTTCTGACTGACGCGCTTGAATTCCAAGCTGCGGTGACGAGGATTTGAAGCGAAAAAAATGTAGGATTGACGAGCTTGCCGTTGGACGTGTTCCGGGAGGCGCCGATACGCCTTCCAAAAACTCGGCAATGTAAACGAACGCACTTCTACATTTCTTCAGGTCTGAGGAGTTCTGTCCGTCCTGCCCGGTGTGCTGCCAGGGCCTCATCAGCCATTTTTTCCAGCAGTTCCTCCGACTCGGGTCGGCTGAATAACTCGGCCCAGCGCGCCTCCGACTCCAGTTCGGCTAGCATAAAACGGGCAAACCTGTCCTGTTCCTCTTGCGGCAGCGCCGCGGCTCTTTCAAATGCCTGTTGAAGAAGCTTGGTCATCTTTCCAGCACCTCCTACGCAACGCACCATTCAAATGTCCGTCGCCAATGTTCCCATATTGCGCGCATATTATACACCATGCCGCCAATCTGCGCGGGCGAAGTCCAAGTTGAGTTTTCTTGCGTGACTCCCTCAAGTGCAGCGTCCTTCAAATTGGCGATCTGTCACGTAGAGATGAGCCTCACAACCGCAACTCCTGCGTCTTGCCGGTGCGGATGGACTCAAACGCCTTGAGCACCATCGCAGTCGCGCGCGTGCCGTCACGAGGACCGATTGGCGGCTCAGTATCCTCCAGAAGACACCTGGCCCAGGCTTGCAGTTCACCTTGCGTGCCCTCCGGATCGGAGGACGCGGGGGCCGGCAGATCTTCCACCGCCAGTGAATCGATTTCGCAGCCGCCGAATGTGACATTGTGGCAGCGGTCGTGGAGCGTGGCCGTCTTCTGCCCGTCCAATACCTCGAAGAAGAACTTGGACGTGTAGCGGGCATCTCCGCTATCCCCGGCGATGATCGACGCGATGCTGCCGTTCTCGAACTGTACCGAGACCGCGGCGTTATCGACCAGCCCAATCTCCGGGTGGGTCAACGCGCCCCCGGCCGCGCTGATGAGAACCGGTTCCGATTCATTGAGCCAGTAGACCAGGTCAAAGGCGTGGCAGCCGTTCGAGAGCACGGGGCCGCCGCCGCGTTCCGGCGTCAGCGCCCAGCCTTTCATGTTTGAATGCAGGCTCTGGCCCACGGTAACCAGGGGCTTGGGGATGACCTCCTTTACCTTGGCGACCAATGGGGCAAAGCGGAACTTGAATCCCATCATCAGTTTGACGCCCGCTTTGGCGACCGCCTCCTCGATCTCCAGGCACTCCTCGATTGTCAGCGCCATCGGTTTCTCGAGAAAGATATGCTTGCCGGCGGCAGCCGCCTGGACCGCAAAGGGCGTGTGCGAATCATGGTGAGTGGCAATCAGTACGGCGTCAATGTCACTGTCGTCCCACACGGTTTCGACGTCAGTCGTATGATAGCTGCCGCCGAACTCCTCGCAGGCGCCGGCGGCAGCCTCTTCGAGGACATCGACATAGGCCGCGAAGTTCAACTCCGGCACGTCGCGGGCTCTGCGCATGTGGCTGCGCCCCATTCCTCCGCAACCAATCAGCGCCATATTGATCGAGTCAGTCATTGATCTAGCCTCCGAATTCAGTGGCCGTTAAGAACGCCCGCATCTGGCGGGCTGAACCGGACGATCCTTCATCTGCGTGACCGCCCTACTTGAGAACAAAAGTGGAACCGGCGATGTAGCGCGTTCCGCCAAAACCGTTACCGTCGTCCATCGAGAAGTAGTAGGCGGTGAAGATGCGGCCCGGTTCCACTTCAGTCGCTACCGGATATCCCAAATCCCTGATCGGACTGTCGTCGCGAAGAATCTGCTCGTCGCTCCAGGTCTTGCCTTCATCATTGCTGACGATGAGACCGATCCCATGTGGAACCTTGCGGCGGCCGAAGAGAACGAGAATGCGGCCGTCGGCCAGCTGCATCGGCCACGGCGAGCGATAGTGCTTGCCGGCCTCCCACACGGTGCTTCTTCTCTCCCGCGCGCGCCTGGCCCAGGGCGACCGGCCCCAACGCACGATTGGTTTCGGCAGCGACCATGAGTAGCCGCCGTCATCAGAGAAGTTCATCTGAATCGCGTCACGCAGCCCGTCAATATTGAGCGTGTAACATTGCAGGCGGCCCGAAGGAAGGCGCAGCAGGCCGGCGTAGGTGGGCCGTCCGTCTCCGGTCGGGTCATTGCAGATGCGGGCGAGCGGGTCCCAGCTGAGGCCGTTGTCGTCGCTACCGTAGAGCACCACGCCGCCGGTGGGCAGGCCGACCGTCATGGCGGCGAGCTGTGTCCCGTCCGGCATCTGCACGAGCGGGTGCCCGTCCTTGTGCACCATCTCATGCCCGGCAGGCGGCGGGACCGGCGTGGGAACCGCCTCCCAGGTGCGACCGCGATCTGGCGACCGCAGCGCGAAACAGAGGAGGGCAGGCAGATATCCTTCGCCAGCATTACTGCGTCCAAAAAAGATAGCCGTCTCCGGCCCGGTCAGATCGATCCAGTCCCGGTCAATGGCCGGGCTGGCTTCAACCTGACGGACAAAGGCACGCCGAACCTCAACCGGCGCGCTCTCGTCGAAAATGACGACATCGTTGGCGCGGTCCCAAGTTGCGCCATTGTCGAAGCTGCGCGCCAGTATGACCTGGGAGCGCCCGTGGTATCCGCCATAGCCATGCTGAACATCGGTGCGGTGGCGGTAGGCACAGGGCGCGCGGTTGTAAATGACAGCGATCTCGCCGCCGCCGAAATTGAAGATGCCACCCTGGCGAGGGTGGCCGGCATAGCGGTCGCGCGCGTAGTCTACAAGCGTGTGTTCAACCTCGGCCAAAGCGGGCGCCGGAATATCTTGTTTCGTCATGGATTTCGCCGTGTGGCAGCGCAACGTGCAGCTATAGCTGTCTACTTCAGGCCGGTGAGAGCGATACCCTGCACAAACTTGCGCTGAAAAGCGATGAAGAGAATCAGGATGGGCAGCACCGCCATAACCGATCCGGCCAGCAGAACCGACTGGAACAGTTCGGCCATCGAAGTCAGTGAACCGGAACCGTAGGCGAGCGAATACATCCCGACCGAAATCGTGTAGAGCCGTTCCGAGCTGGACATCACCAGCGGCCAAACGAACGCGTTCCAACTGCCCTGAAACTGGAAGAGGGCGACCACCGTCACGACGGGACCGGACAGCGGCATGATCACCCGCCACCAGATCATTGGCTCGCTGCAGCCGTCGATACGGGCGGCATCCTCCAGGTCCCCCGGAAGCGTACGGAAAAACTGGCGGAAGAGAAAGATCGAGCCGGCGCTGACCACGTTGGGCAGGATCAAGCCGGCATAGCTGTTGTAGAGACCATGCCCGCCAAACCCCATAATGTCGTTGCCGCCCAACAACGGCAGCCGCAGCATGAGGATAAAGAGTGGCAGAAAGGTGACCGAACCCGGAATCATCATCGTCGCCAGAACGAGGCCGAACAGGAAGTCGCGCGCCGGAAAACGAAGGCGGCCAAACACGTACCCGGCCAGTGAAGAGGTGGTCGTCGCCAGGACAGTTACCGCGACCGCGTAAATGGTGGTGGTCTGAATGTATCTGCTGATGCCGGCCATCTTCCAGGCGATCAGATAGGGTTCAAGGCTCCAGTTGAGCGGGTTGAACATGTCCCAGGTGAAGCCGATGCGAATGACCATGCCTGCCGTGCCCAAAGAGCTGACGGCCATCCACAAAAAGGGCAGAGCGGCGATCACAAACCCTACGGCGATGCCAAGCACGAGCAAAGTTTGAAAGAACAGCTCTTGTCGCGGTGGAAGACGAAGATTTCGTGTCTGTGCCATGTGTATGCGAGTGTTTGCAGCCACCGATATGGGAATTTAGCAGCTGCCAGCCTCCGGCGCCAGGCCTCTGGTAATCAGTACTCGAGCGACGAAGAAAAGAATTTCCAATTGAAATAGGTAAGAACGGCAATCGCGATAAATAGCAGAACAGCCATTGCCGACGCGTAGCCCATCTGATTGAACTTGAATGCGTTGAGATATATCTGGTGGACGATCGTGGTCGTGCGAAATGCCGGCCCGCCTTCCGTCATAATCATCACCAGGTCGAACACCTGCAGCGAGTCGATCATACCGATGATGAAGAGGTAAAAGGTCACCGGCCGCAGCAGTGGGAAGGTGATAAAGCGAAGCAGTTGCCAGCGCCCTGCGCCATCCACCTTCGCCGCATCGTAGTACGTCTCCGGGATGCCCTGCAGACCGGCCAGGTAGATGAGCATCGTCCCGCCAAAAGCCTTCCAGACCGCCACGCCGATAACGGCCGGCATCGCAGTAAAGGGGCTGTTGAGCCAGTCCTTGGGCTGAACGCCGACGACTTTGAGCGCCAGGCTGACCAGCCCCACCTGCGGCTGAAAGAGCCACATCCAGGCAATGCCCATCGCGATAGTCGAGGTCAGGACCGGCAGGTAATAGGCGCCGCGCAGGAAGGAGATGCCGCGGATTCTACGATTCAGCAATATAGCGGCCGTGAATCCAACCGCCATGGAAAGAGGAACGAAGCCCAACGTGAACTGAACTGTGTTCCTAATTGTGATCCTGAACAACTCATTGCCAAACGCCTCGCTATAGTTGGCGGCCCCCGCCGACCTCATCGTCGCGCTGAAGGCGTCAAAATAGGTGAAACTGAGGCCGATAGCCCCCAAGACCGGCAGGACGGTAAAGACCAGCAGCGGCAGGACCGCCGGCAAGATCAGGGCATAGGCCCACCTGACCTCACTGCGACGCAACTCCGCGCGAAACTCCTGGAATCGGGTTGCCGTGCCCACTGCCACGAGCGGCCTCCTCATTTCGGTGGAAAGTGGTTCGCGAATAGCGGCCGGTAGCTGCACCAACCGCTATTCACGCGCCACGAACCACTACAGTTTACATTAAGAACTTACGCGCCTGTACTCAGGATCCGGTTCGTGATTCCGTCAGCCTTGCTCGCCATGCTGTCCAGCGCATCCTGGTCCTCGCGCAGGCCGAAGAGCGCCATCTCAGTGAACGGGCTCCAAATGTTAATCGCCATTTCACGGTAGCCGACATGGTCGTAGCCGACATCGCGTCCGGACCCGGCGTATTCGAGGAACGCCGTATCCCGGATCAGCGGCTCATCCTGGAGCCAGGCCAGATTCTCGTTAAAGGACTTGATGGCCGTGAGGAAGAACTGCGGGAACTTGCCTTCGTCGTCGATAGCGTTATGCAGAGCTTCCTGGCTTTCGGCGCGGGAGTAAACCTCCAGCAGTGCCAGGGCTGCCTCCTGCACCTCGCTCTCAGTGTAGACGCTGATGACATGGTTGGCGTTGGCCAGCCCGATGCGCTCTCCGCCGGCATTGCGGGAGATCGGAGCGCCAATTCCCATCAGGTCTGCGTTCTCGGGTTTGCGCAGGCGCATGTTGGGCACCCACCACGGTCCCTGAATCTCCATGGCGGTGAAACCTTCCACCGTCGGCCAGGTGCCGGGCGGCAGCGTCAGCCCTTCCAGCGGGTTGATGTTGTGGACGCGCTTCAGGTCGAGGTTCCAGGAGAAAGCCTCGGCGAACTCTGGGGCGTTAACGGTGCACTTGCCGGTCAGCGGATCGCTCTGGTCGAACTCGCCGCCGCCATTCTGGTAAGCGTTGACGGTCATCTGCTCCCAGTCCCACGTCTTGCCCATCCGCATGCCGGCGCGGGTGATGTTGCCGTCGCCGTCGCGCTCGGTCAGCTTCAACTGCGCATCCAGCAGATCGTCCCAGTTGTCAGGGAAGTTGTCCGCGTCGAGTCCGGCTGCGTCGAAGAAGTCCTTGCGGTAGATATACATCTTGGTGCCGCAAAGGGCGGGGTAGCCGATCAGGTCGCCGCCGACAGTGCAGATGTTGCGGAAACCGTCAATCATATCGTCCCACTGGCCCCACTCCTTGACATGGTCCTGGAGGGGAAGGCAGTAACCGGCATGTGACAGGCTGCCGCGACCGGCGAAATTGGCAAACAGGTCGGCAGGCTCGCCGGCCATCCGGGACGTGAACATCTTGGGCACCAATTCGGTGTTGGTGACAAAAGTGAATTCAACGTCCCAGCCGGGATTTTCTTCCTGGAAGACGGGGAATACCTTGTCGATCAGGGTAGCGCCAATTGGATGCTCGGCGTTGTAGTTATCCCACCAGCGCACCGTTTTGCGCATGGCACCCTGGGCCGGTTCGGCGTCGCCGCCGGCAGGCGCAGCAGCCGGCGGGGCTACACAGGCAGCCATCAGCGTTGCACCGGCGGCCGCGCCGGTCAACTTGAGCATATCGCGTCGCGAATACTTTTTCGACATCATAGTGAATTGAGTCTCCTCTAAATTAGGAAAAAACGGGAAGGTTTATGGGTTCTTCAGGCTACCCCGCCGCCAACTACAGCAACGTGGTTGCGAAGACGAAGCAGATCGACATGCACCTTGATTACCAGGCGCCACGATTCAGTTCATTGCGCGGGCTACCACCCCCTTATGCAGGACATCAGCGTCACTTGTTGAGCGCTCAATGCGCATGGAATTTGGTACGGAGAAAAGGGAACTTCCCGCTGGTTATATAGACCGAGAATGTGCCATTGGGAGATGCGGGCCGTTTCCAGTCCACTGGACGCAGTATGCTCCATTTTTTTGCCTATGTCAAGAAATGAGACGAGGCGCGCCGGCCCCCAAACTACGTGCACCGATTCCATCTCAGGCTGAATTCAGCACTACTCCAGACCGCCCAATTTTATGGCTTCATAGATGCGCAGCTGGCGCAACTGCCCAATCACAATCGACAGCGTGACAGTCACCATTACGGCGAAAGCGATGTAGATCTTCACAGCCTGCCCCCAGGCCGGGGCAACCACAAACGGCGGCGTCGAGCCGTGTACAGCCGTTCCAATCTGGAGCAAGGGTACGAAGAGCGCCGCGGTCAGCGCGCCGATCAGTGTACCGCCTACAGCAGCCAGCATCACGAGGAACAGTTTTTCGAAGACGACGACGGCGGTAATCTGAACCGTCGACAGCCCTATTGCCCTCAGCAGGCCGAACTGCAGAATGCGTTGCCGCAATGCGAAGAGCGCGTGCAGCAGAAACGCCAGCCCGGAGATGACCGTCGCGACGACAAACCCCAGCGAAAGGATGCCAAACAGGGCCGTGCGCTGCGGGTCGGTGCGCCAGACAGCGGTCTCCCGGCGGCTGTCGGTCGCGGCGGTGATGATGAAGCCGCGGGCGCGCAGTGATTCCAGGATCGCAGCCGGGCGGGCGGCTTCGTCGAGCTGCATCCAGATGTCGTATGGTCGTGTACCGATGGTGCGATAGATATGTTCCAGGTTACCAACGAAGAAGTGTCCATCCTCAGGATACAGCGTGGGGAAATAGTTGAGGACGCCGGCAATGGTGAAGTTGATGGGCCGGCTGATGCCTTCGACGAAGACGGAAAGGTCATTCCCCACCTGCAGGCCGGTCTCCTCGATGAAGCTGCGGCTGACGAGAACACCCCTTGAATCGAGCGCAAGTCTGTTGGTCAGCCCGCCCAGGGACTCCTGGGAAAAATCATTCCGCCACCAGCCGGACCGGCCGAACTCCGCCCGGTCGATCCCAAGCACTGTGGCTTCCACGTTGCCTTCGAAGCCGTCGGCGAAGACCGGCATCCGCAGCACGCGGGTCGCGGCCTCAACACCGGGGATCGACTTGACCACGGCGAACGGAGGATAGCGCCAGCGTTGCTCAGCAGCGCCTCCCGCCTGCTCCCACTGCACCTGGATGACCAGGTCGGAGCCGACAGCGTAGCGGACCACGTCGGCGTAGTGTTTATCGAGCGTACCGGCAAAGGTTGCGCTGAAAAAGCCCAGCGCCACGGTAAATATCAGCAGAAAGAGAAGAGGACGGTTGCTGCCGGAACGCCGCGAGATCTGTGTAATCGCCAGCCATAGCGGAACACTGATGAAGCGGCTGGCGGCCCGACCGAGCAGTCCGACGATGGCTGGAAGCCCGCGCAGCGAAACAAGTGCCACAGCCGCAACAAAAACGGTTGGCGCCAGGAGGAAGAGGGGATCGACGAATGTCCCTTGCGTAACCTGGAAAATCTGGTCCTGTTGCCGCAGTCGCCAGTAGGCGTAGAGCACGCCGGCGAGAAAGAGCAGTTCGAAGGGGATCCAGACCCCGCGCCGGGCGCGGCTATGGAACTCCTCGCGCGCCGTCTTACGCTGCTGGGTAATGACGGTGCGTCTGGCCGCAGCGGCGGCCGAAAGTAGGGTCGCGCCGACGCCCAGTGCCGCCGCAAAGCCGGCGTACAGAGCTACCTGGGTTGAAAAAGAGAGGTCCAGGAGCGGCCTGGCCGCAAAAGTCAGGAATCGGTAGACCTGGCCCATGCCCTGGGCGACCGCGCTGGCTGCCAGCAGCCCTGCGGTCAAGCACAGCGCGCCCACGATGAACATTTCCAGGAGATAGAGCCCTACGATCTGCATGCTGGACGCGCCGCGGCTCTTGAGCGTTACGATATCGCTCTCTTCTGAAGCCACCATTATGTCGGACGAGATGAAGGTGTATAGCAGAAGCGCGAGCAGGACAGGCAGACTTAACAGAAACAGGAAGGTGCGCAGCGCGGCAGCCCGGTCGGCGTACCTTTGCAGTAGTTCATAAGCTGGCGCAGTCAGTTCGACGTGTGAGAGGATTCCCGACGTTCTGGACTGTATGCGGGTAATGGCCCCCAGCATAGGCGCTACTTTGTCGACCCTGAGCTCGGCATCGTCAAGAAGCAGAAACCAGGCATATCTGCGAACATTCTCGCCCAGAGTCGGCGCCACGCGCCCCATAAAGTCAGCTTCGGACACGAAAAAATAGAAGGCGAATGCATCCGGCTCCTCAAACCAGAAGCCGCGATCGGTGTCGGACGGCCGCCATACGCCTTTGACCTGCACCTCGACGGGGGCGACGATTTCGGGATCATCGAGTCCGAAAAGAATAGTGTCGCCGACACTAACCTCGTGGTCGTAATAGAATCGTTCGCTGACCAACGCGGGAATGGCTTTGCCGCCTGCGGCCGGGTCCTCAAGGCCCAAGGATTCGCCCAGCACGATTTCCACGTGGTCTTCGAGACCGGTTAGAAAGGCCAGCCCAGCCGACTGATACTGGCGCAGGTCTTCGGGCTGATCTTTGTCGGATTCTGCCAGAAAACTGAGGACGCGCGTCGAGCCGTAGCGGGTCATGCGAGTGAGCGGCAGGCCCGGCAGTTCCGTTGCCTGTTGACGCATGAAGTCGTCGGCCCGCCGGTACTGTTCGAGCGGTGTCGAACTCGAAAAGGGCACGCGATGGACGAGGAGCAGGCTGGAAAGAGGGAGTTCCGATTCGAGCGTACTTAGTTCGCTGCGGAGAAATCTGTCCAACGAGGCCGTTGTGAAGAGTGGAATTGCCGCGATCAGCGCAACGGTGATAACCAAGCCGACAACCACGAAGGACATTGGCTGCCACTTGCTCAGATTGCGCCGCAGCGCCAGTTCCATCATAGCGAATCACCGGTTTTGAGGGTCCGCGGCTGGTGCAGTTTGCGGCCGCCGCTCACTGGCCAATGACTATGGGCCGCCGCCTATGCTGTTCAACGAGGGGCCGGCTCCCCTGCGGGGTCACAACATACGACTGCTCAATATGCAGCGATCCGACGCCCGGCATGAAGAGCGGGGCCTCCAGATTGAGGACCATATCCGCCTCCAAAGTGAGGTCCGACGGCAGGTCCACACAGTCGTCCTTGACGCGCAGCCCGTTGTCGGGGACGAGGACCGGGTAATCGCGCACCTCCAGGCCGACCCCGTGCCCATGCGGGAATGAGGCCGTGATGCCGCGTTCGTGCAGCGTCTGCACCATCGCGTCAGCTGCCGCAGACGCCTTTGCGCCGGGCCGGAGCGCCGCCTCGCCGGCGTCCATGCAGGCGCGCAAAGCGGCGAAGCGCTCGCTCAACGCCGCCGGCAGCTCTTGCATCGCAAGGGTCGTGCCGCTGTCGGAAAAGCACTGCCGGTAGATGCAGCCGAAGTCGACGTAGAGAACGTCATCATCAGCCAGCTGGTAGCTGGTTTCGGTCGTCATGCCCAGGCCGCGCACGCCGAAGGCAAAGTGATCAAAGTCGGCGCCCAGTTCCGCCGCTTTGGCCCGGTAGTGGGCCGCCATCTCTGAAACGGGCAGGCCGGGGCGGGCCAAGGCCAGCGACTCCATCGCCGCCTGCTCGTTGATTTCTGCTGAACGGGTCAATAGTTCGATCTCTTCTTCACTCTTTACCATGCGGATCATGCGGATCAGGTCGGCACAGTTCTTGAGCGATGCACCGGGCAGCGCCCGACTGATGAGAGCATTCGTTTCCGGCGGCAGTCCTTCCATCTCCAGGCCGATGCGCGCGCCGGTCAGCCCGCGTTGCTTCAGGATGTTCAGCAGCGCATCGGTCGCGGTATCGTTGCCATGTTGGGCATGGAGCAGGTCCTGGAAACGGAGCAGCGGCTGCGGCAGTTCGCCCGCCGGCAAGGAGTCGTCGAGGCCGGCGCTGCCGAAGATGTGGAAGTCCTGCACCCACAGCTCCTCGGCGTTGACGGCAAAGAGCGGGTTGACGACCAGGGCAGGATCGCCCTCCATCGGGAAGACGGCATAAGCCTGGGCCAGGTTTGAGGACGCCCCCGGCACCATCATATATTCCTTGAACAGGGGATCGATCCAGCAGAAGTAGTCGGTGAAGTAGGTGATATTTACGGGCGACGTAGCGACCAGTACATCCAGCTCGTATTCCCGCATATAGCTGATAGCGCGTTCGCGATGAAAAAGCATGGTCCTTCCTCCTGCTGTGGTCCGCGATCACCGATTCTCAGAGGCCGGCTACGTATCCCTGCCCCCACTGTTCCTGGCGCGTATCGCGAAAATCACCTGAGAGGGGCATGATCGCCAGCATACCGCCATCGATCACTATCGTCTGGCCGACGATGTAGCGGCTCTCGTCCGACGCCAGAAAGAGTGCGAGTTTGCCGATGTCATGGGGCGCGCCGATCACACCGGCCGGAATGGTGGCGCCCGCTTCCTGCTGGTCGAATTCGCCCAGCACTTTGAGATGATTCTCGACCAGTATCCAGCCCGGCGCGATAGCATTGACGCGCACGCCCCTGGTCGCCAGTTCGAGTGCGAGGACGCGTGTGAAGCCCACAATTGCGGCCTTGGTGCCGGCGTAAATCGTGTGCTCGGTCATGCCGGCGAAGGCGTGCACCGAGGTCAGGTTGATGACGGCGCCGCCGCCCTGCTCGATCATGGTCGGGACCGCGGCCTGGGTCAAAAAGTACATGCCGCGGATGTTCACATTGTAGAGCGTGTCGAACTGTTCCGGCGTCACGTCGAGAAACGGCCTGTTCATGGTGATGCCGGCGTTGTTTACGAGGACGTCAATCCCACCGAGGAAATCGAGCGCTTGATCAGCCAGCCCTCTTACCTGGTCGATATCGGCCAAATCGGCCTGGAAGACCTCAGCTGTGCCCCCGGCAGTTCGGATCTCCTCGACGGCGCTGGCGGCTCCGTCCGCGCTGTGCGCGTAGTGCAGAACGACCGCGGCCCCCTCGCGGGCGAACTCCAGGGCAACGCCGCGGCCGATACCGGTGCCGGAGCCGGTTACGAGTACGCGTTTGCCCTCCATTCTCCGCGTAAGCGTCATCTTCTGTTCTCCCTGGTGCGCGGATGGTGATGAACCTCAGTGGATTGTGATGTGTGGATTTGGGGATAGTATACACGAGGTACGACATTGCGCTAACCGCCGACCGGTGGCGGAAACTGGAGATTGACCAACTGCGCGTACTCTTCTATGATGGCCCTGCCATAACGAGATTCTCCTCTCAAGCAACCGCGCGTCAGGCAACCACGCTTCATCTGGACGCGCTCTACCGATAACGCGACCGGTTCTCAGCCTCGAGCTCACCAGCGATATGCGCTGGCAGTTCCCAGGTCGAAACTCATCTCCATGCGAAAGGCAGCTGACATGAAACTCGGCATGAACACCTTCTTTATCAATATGTTGGAATTCGAAGAGGGTCTGCAATTCTGCCGGGACCAGGGCGTACGGGCTGTCGAGGTGGCTGCAGCCGGCCCTGCTGCCAAGCAGTACTGCGATGTCGACAGGCTGCTGGAAAATCAGGGCGAATTGGAGCGCTGGCTGGACATCTACGCCGCGCATGGCCTTGAGATTTACTCGTTCGCCGGTCACGGCACGCCCCTGGTGCCCGACCGCCGTATTGCACAGGAATATTCGAGGCAATTTCGCAATACGTGCGCGCTTATGCAGCGGGTCGGCTGCACCCGTCTGGTCGTGGTGGCCGGTCTGCCCGAGGGGGCCGAGGGAGATAGTCTACCGGCCTGGATCGTCAACACTGATCTGCCCTTCCTGCGCGACGCCCTCGAGTGGCAGTGGGAGCAGCGGCTGCTCCCCTACTGGAAAGAGCATGGCCGGATCGCGGCCGACCACGGGGTGACACTCTGCTTCGAAATGCAGATCAACGACATGATTCACAGTCCGGTCAAACTGCGCCGCCTGCGCGACGAACTGGGCCCGGTGGTGGCCTGCAACTATGACATCTCACACATGTGGGTGCAGGGGATCGACCCGCTGGCAGCTATCCACGAGTTGGGTGACCTCATCCAGGCCGTTCATCTCAAGGATACCCTGATCCACGAACCGAATGTGCGGCTGCGCGGCTACTTCGACTCGACCGACCTCAAGCACTACCAGGATCGTTCGTGGACGTTCACGATTCCGGGCTGGGGCCACGACGCCCGCACCTGGCGCGAAGTCATTTCGACGTTGCGCTTTGTCGGCTATGACGGCATCCTGACCCTGGAAATGGAGAGCGAGTATATCGAGATCAAAGAGGGGCTGGAAAAGGCGGCCGCCTTCATCAGGCCAATGCTGCTGGAGAAGCCGGTCGGCCCGGCCTGGTGGCAGATCGCCGCAGTGCATGAGCTTTGGAAGGAGACGAAGGAGGAGGGAAACTGAACCCAGCAAGGGTCCATTTGCCCTCCAGGGTCAGGCGAGCGCAGTTGTCTGTCCCCTAGCTCATCTGTACTCTCCCTTTTCCTTTGGGCGGTCGGGCCTTCGGCCCTCCCTTGTGCGGGGGGAGTCCCCCCGCAACGCCCCCCTTCAAAACCAAGCCTCAGCGACCGTGCGGGTTCATTCCACCCATGCGCCTCAACCAAGGTGGCGGCCGCCAGCCAATATAAGCTGAGATAGCCTGAATGGCTGCGACGATGAACAGCCGGCCAGGACAGGCCCGTTTGAAAGGCAGACATTTATGAAAATCCTCGTGACCGGCGGTAGCGGCACGATCGACGGATTTGTCCTGAGGGAGCTGCTCCGGGCCGGTCATTCCGTGACCAGCTTCAGTCGCACTGCGCCGCGTGTAGACGAAGCAGGTTTCGTCAAGGGCGACTTAATGGAACCCGGCCAGCTTGCCGCTGCGTGCCACGAACAGGACGCCGTGATCCATCTTGCCGCCGTGCCCGGGCCGGGACGGGCGACGCCGGCGCAACTGCTCAACGTCAACGTGATCGGCACCGTAAATGTCCTTGAAGCCGCTGTCCATGCCGACATCGACAAGTTCGTGTTTGCCTCCTCCGGCGCGGCCACAGGCTTCTCCTTCCAGAAACAGGAGTTCCTGCCGCGCTACCTCCCGATCGACGAAGAGCATCCCTGCGAGCCGCAGGACGAATACGGCCTGAGCAAGCTGCTGGCCGAACTGACCTGCAAGCGGTACAGCGATGCATTCGGCATCCGGACCATCTGCCTGCGCATCAACAACAACTGGTATCTCGAGCGCGCCAGCGCCGAAGTGGCGGTGCGCTCCGGCTGGGCGCAGCAGTTCACGGTCGAGGAGCTATGGTCCAATCGCTATATCAAGACAATAGAGGACGCCGAAGGCGACTGGCCGACGCCGGGTCCGCCGGCGCCGCGCAAACTACTGTGGGCCTTTACCGACGCCCGCGATGCCGCGCAGGCCTTCCGCCTGGCAGTTGAAAACGACACGATCAAGCATGAAGTGTTCCTCATCAACGGACGCGACACCTGCTCCAAAGAATTGACACCGGTGCTCATCGACCAGTTGCAGCGTTCACTCGGAGAAGAAGAAGCAGACCAAACTGTTCCCGAAATACCCATCCGCTCGCCGTTGGAAGGCCATGCCTCACTTTGGTCGCACGCAAAGGCGACCCGGCTGTTGGGTTATCAGCCCAGATACACTTGGCGGCAGAGCGACTTTCATTCCTGGATGGAGAAAAGATGACTACAGAAAGAAAGCTGGAGTTCTTCGGTGGAGGCTGGCGCCAGGTCGAACCCGAGCAGGAGGAGAAATCCCCCGTCATCGACGCCCACTCCCACATTTTCCGCCGCTTTGCCACCGGCTCCGGCGCGGCCAGCGCAGCCCTCACACTCAAGCTGTGGCAGTACCATCTGCGCGACTTCACCGACTTCTGGCGCAAGGAGGACGGCGCGCGCGTCAAAGAGCCGCTGCTCGACTTCCCTTCCGACGACATTAACGCCATGCCCGATGTCGGCTTCCGCTTCGGCAGATACGGGCAGGCCGAGCTCACAGTGGACGGCGTCGACTACGTCATGCAGTTCTATCCGCCCAGCCTCGAGAACCTAGAGGCGACCCCGGAGAGGATGATCGCCGAGATGGAGGTCGCCGGCGTGGAGCGCGGCGTGCTCCAGAGCGATCACGTCTACGGCGCCAACATCAACCAGTACTACGCCGAGGCGATGCGCCGCTACCCCGACCGCTTCATCGCGCTGGCACAGATACGGGAAACCGAGGCCGATCAAGCGGAGGAGCTGGCGCGACTTGAACACGCGGTCTCGGAGCAGGGCTGCACGGGTCTCTATTTCAGTGTGGAGCTGTTCGCTTTACGGGGCTACGTCGATCGGATCGACGACGCCAAGTTCGAGCCGCTGTGGCAGCTGGTGCGCCGCCTGGAGATTCCCATCTTCTGGTATATCGACGCGCGCAAACAGGATCGGGTAGCAGGCTTCATGGAGCGCGTCGATGAGTTGAGCCGCTGGGCACAGGCCCATCCGGATATACCATCGGTTATCACGCATGGCCTGGTGCCAGCCGCCATCATCCACGAAATCGGCATCCCCGACGAGGTAGTCGCGTTGCTGAAGCGGCCCAACATGAGCGCCGAGATCCTGATGCCGGCCAAGTGGCCCGAATATCCTTACCCCGAGGGTCAGGAGATGCTCGAATGGCTATGCGAACAAGTCGGCGTGGAGAAGCTGATGTGGGGCTCGGACATGCCTTACAGCGGCGGCTTCTGGTGCACCTATAAAGAGGCCGTGGACTACATCCGCCTGCACTGCGACTTCCTCTCGACCGCGGAAAAGAACCTGATCCTAGGCGGCAACGCGGCCCGCATGTTTGAAATCGACGTGTAGCGGAGAGGGAAGCTCCTGAGCGCTGGTCACCAGTCGTCCAATTGTGGCATTCAACTGCGTGATTGGACATATCGATTTCAATTGAGGGAAATCGCTTTGCGACCTCAAACGAAGATGCACAAAGAAGGCGGCCACGAACGGTTGCACAGCTGTGCAGTCAAGTATTGACTTCTTCAGGCTGAGTCACTTGAAAAGAGAATCAGGCAATGGCTGGCGATCCGGGCTGCGCGCAGCATACGGTCTGGCGATGTGATAGAGGTGCTGGCCGAATTGATGGCGTTCAGAGGCGTGCCCGACCCTATTTGCTCGGACAACGGGCCGGAGTTTACGGCCCGGGCTGTCCACGAGTGGCTTGGGCGGGTGGGAGCCAGGACGCTCTTATTAGGAAGGAAATTCAAAATGAATAACTCAGATTGTGTTAACTGCACTTCCACGTCCAATGCATCTATAAACTGGCCTACAGAAGATTGGCAAACCTCAACGCCAGAGTATCAAGGAATGGATTCCGAACGCCTGGTGGAATTACTAAGCTTTTACCGGCAAAACAATATGAACATTCATAGCATGTTGATCATTCGAAACGGCAATATCGGACTGGATGCTAGCTTTTATCCAATCACCCCGGGTGGGACTGTCCATGATTTGGCTTCTGTTACTAAGAGTATTACATCGGTTCTAATCGGTATTGCTATTGAGCAGGGTTTTATTGAAAGTGTCGAACAGCCCCTGTTGCTTTTTTTCCCAGAACGTACCATTGCCAATCTCGATGCTAATAAAGAAAAGATAACCATAGAAAACCTGCTCACCATGACTTCCGGTTTTAGTTGTGGATATCGACCAGGAGAAAAAGAACATAATGAGATGTTCACAAGTGAAGATTGGGTGCAGTTTGTGTTGGATTTGCCCATGGCCAGGGGACCGGGCCAAGAGTATGCTTATTGCAGTGGAAACTCACATTTGCTCTCGGCGATCCTGACAAAGGCAACAGGAATGAGCATGCTCGATTTTGCGCAGAAACACCTTTTTGCTCCGCTTGGCATTAATGAGGTTATCTGGCCTCCAGACCCTCAGGGAATAACCAGAGGTTGGGGGGATCTGCATCTGCATCCTCGCGATCTGGCTAAGATAGGGTACCTGTACCTGAACAATGGACTCTGGGAGGGGAAACAGTTATTGAATGCAGCATGGGTAGAAAAATCAACACAAACCCAAGTTGATCGTGCGGTAAAGACGAATAGCTTCATCCGTCCAGGTCGCGATTATGGATATGGTTGGCACCTCGTTTCAGAAGGGCCTTTTTCTGGAATGTACTATGCTGCCGGTCGTGGTGGGCAATCGCTTCATGTTTTGCCAGACGCAAATATCGTAACGGTTATCACTGGTGGAGAGAATGGGTTGTTGGAATATGATGGAGAAAAAATTAGTGAATTTATATTGTCGATATCAGATCAGGCATTACCGAAAAATCAAGAAGGTAATGAGAATCTTCAACAGAAGACAGAAGCGATCACAGCCGCGCCGTCTCCCGAACAAATATATTTGCCAGAAATAGCGCAAATCATATCAGGGGAAGTATTTATTCTTGATGAAAACTTTCTTAACTTCAAGACAATTTCTTTGAGTTTCAATGGTCAAGAAGAGGCGGAAGTCAGGTTTTCTATGACTGATCCCACATCCGGAAAATTCAAGCAACTTGTGGCGCCAATACTCACACAACTTGTGGCGCCAATGAGGTTGGATGGTATCTACACCATCGTTCCTGGACGATTTGGGCTGTCTACGGGAATAAAAGGAAACTGGGATACAAATGGTGATTTTCTCTTAACCATAGATGAGATGGCCGATATCAACCTATTCGAACTCAGAATGTCATTTGAAGCGGATAAAGTAACGATTGTGCTGAATGAGAAGACAGGACTCATCGTTAATGAAACATTTGAAGGCGTACGACAGAACTAGACTGTGATTGCCCATATTGTAGGCTGTCTGAAAACGCGGTTCTTGGGCCAATTTCTTTCGGCGACGGTATATGAGGGAGAGATTGGGTGCAGTCCAATTTTGGGGGAGAGTGGGCAGGCACAAGGCCTGCCCCTACCGTGGTTACGGCAGACGGCTTCACGGCACGACGTGGGTGGGCGACCGGTGGCATAGACAGTACGCCGGCGACGCGGCGCCAACGTGGCATGGTGTTGGGGGGGCGTTGCGGGGGGAATCCCCCCGCACAAGGGAGGGCCGAAGGCCCGACCGCACAAATGCGAGGAGTGAGTGAAGAGGAGTGAGGAGTGAGTGACACCCCCTGTTCTGCTGGAAAGTGCAACTGAAACTGACCGTGGCCTGGTTGCAACAAGAGGTAAATGAGAGTTCACCCCCATTTTGGACTGCACCCGATAGATTTATCGTGCTTGACTCCCTGTCTTTGACATGTTATGGTATATATTATAGTAGAAATTCACCCTAAGGATGACTAGCCGAGACGGCGGCGCCTGATCAGGAATCTGCCAGCAGTGGTGGCGCGAATGCTGGACATCCGGATGACGATGATCACGAGTGCGATCTGGATGTTCATCGAGCGGTTTGGCTGTTCCTGCCCGCAGTGGAATTCCTCGCAGTGTTCAACGTAAGTGGGAGGCCTACTCATCCTTGAGGTCCCGCCCTTACGTTCATCATATCGCTCCGCTTTCGGTCGACATTGGCCTTCTCACGTGTAGTTACTCCGAACAATCCCAAGACATTTTCAGAGAGGAGGGACACGAGATGAACAACAAGCAGTGGCAACTCACGCTTATCGTCATGCTGGTGACGCTCGGCATGGTCATGGCCGCCTGCGCACCGACCGAGCCTGCTGCGGACACCACATCCGGAGAAGAAGCCGCGCTCACCACAACGGATGAGGATGCTGAACGCGTGATCCGCGTGGGCTTCCGTTCCAATTGGGCCCAAGGGTTCAACATTTTTCCCTATCCTACCTATAAGGCCCAGGGCGACATAGAGCCCTACTTCTATATGCCGTTGCTCCTCCACAACAGAGATTTCGAGGCGGTGCCGTGGCTGGCGAAGGACTGGGAACTCACGGAGAACTGCGACGCCGCCACCTTCTACCTGTATGAAGATGCCCAATGGTCCGACGGCACCCCGCTTACCTCAGCAGACGTCAAGTATACGTTCGAAATGTTGTCCCATCCCGACGTCATGAACCGGAACTATGGGTGGGTCGGCGAGCAGGAATACGTGAAAGGTGAAGCCGACGAGATCGTGGGCATCGTGATGGTGGATGACCACACGGTCCGCTTTGACATGCAAGAGGGCAGAAACAACTGCACGCCCCACCACGAGGAGTACGGCCCCAGGGTGGGCATTGTTCCCAAGCACATCTTTGAGAAGTTTCCCCTGGAAACCCTCATCACCGGCGAGAATCCCGAGTCGATGAATCCCACCGTGGTGAGCGGCCCCTTCCGTCTGGGCGACATAGAGAGGGATGTGTTCTTCGAAGCTGTTGCGGTCGATGACTGGTGGGGCGCGAAGTACTTCGGCGAACCCAAGGTGGACAAGATCATTGCCATCACCATGGAACACGAAGCGCAGCTGCCGGCTCTGGTCGCTGGCGACCTGGATGTCACCCAGTACCTGCAGGTGAGCGACATCGAAGGCCTGGAAGGCAATCCCGACCTGAAGATCCTCGTGGACGAATCCCTGGGGATGCTTGGGATTCAGTTCAATCGCCGGCCCGGGTCCCTGCCGGACAAGATCCGCTACGCGATGGAATTCGCCACCGACCGCGACGCCATCGTCGCCGCCCACACGCTGGGCCATGGCAGCAAGACCTACAGTTGGATGGCCAACGAAGGAGCCTATCGAGCCGAGGACATGGAGTGGCGCGAGTACGACCCCGAAATGGCGAAGCAGTTGATCCAGGAAGCCATCGACGCGGGCGAATGGGATGCCGACCGCACCATCATCTTCCTCGATGACGCTGAAAAGCCCATCTGGAACCTGTGGATTGACATGATGAGCGAGGTGGGATTGAACGTCGAGATGGAGATCGTCGGCCTGGCCTTCCCTGACAAACTGCTCGCTGGCGAATACGACGTTAGCGAAGGGGGGGGCGGAACCGTTCGGGGATATAGCCTCCGAGCCTGTTACTACTTCCATCGACCACTTGGTAGGAATTATGAGAATACCGGCTGGTACGACGAGGAATTCGGCACCTTGTGCAAGGAAGCCCGGGCCACGCTCAATGATGAAGTACGCACGCAAAACCTCGCCAGGGCCACCAAAATCTGGTACGACTATGGTCCCTGGATCACCTTCTCCACCAATATGCGCGTGTGGGGCACGCGATCCAATATCTGCGGTGTCGTTCCCAACACCACAACTGGGCTGGTGCACCGCGGCGGTGCAGACTATGGCCTCTTAGACTGGTACATCTGCGATGAGGGCTAGTCGCGCCCGAATTGGGTTTGTGTAGAATCTGATTGGTAGGGGTAGGGGCATGGGGATGTTAGTCCTCGTGCCCCTATGCCCGCCGCAGGGGGTCTGATGACGACTTACATCATCCGGCGCATATGGCTCATCTTCCCGATCCTTTTCATTATTACCGTCGTCAACTTCGGACTGATGCACCTCGCGCCCGGTGATCCCACCCAATTCATGTTGCCGCCCGATATTGCGTTCGAACACATAGAAATCACGATTGACGGACATGGCTACAAATATGAGGCAAAAGAGGGGTACGAGGACTACCTTAAGGAGAAGTTAGGGCTGGACAAACCTATCCACGTGCAGTACCTCCGCTGGCTGTGGAACCTATCCCAGGGCAACTTTGGCCGCTCGATGATTGATCAAGCGGACGTGTTCGAGGAGATGGTCCGCAGACTACCGGTGACGCTGAGGTTGACGGTAACCTCCCTGGCGGTCAGCCTTGTGGTAGGACTTGGGCTGGGCGTCCTCTCAGCCCTCTACCAGTACTCGCTATTCGACGTCGTAACCACCGTCATCTCCTTCCTCTTCCTCAGCTTGCCCGGTTTCTTCTTCCTGCTTCTGGCCATATGGGTGTTTGCCTTGAAGCTCAACTGGCTCCCCGCAAGCGGAATGTATTCCGTAGGTGGCGACAGAGGGCTGTGGGATAGCCTCACGCACATGATCCTGCCGGTCACGGTGCTCGGGCTGGGTGGTTCCGCCGGTTTCATCCGCTTTGCACGCACGAGCATGTTGGAGGTGATGGGCGAGGACTACGTGCGCACGGCGCAGGCCAAAGGACTCCCGGATCGTGTCGTGATCATGCGCCATGCCTTCCGCAACGCGCTCATGCCGATCGTGACGATCATCAGCTACCGGCTACCGGCCCTGTTTGCCGGCTCGGTGCTGGTAGAACGCTTGGCAAACTGGCCGGGCATCGGTCGCTGGGTGCTCGACGCTGCACTGTCGAAAGACTACCCCGTTATGATGGCCAACGTGATCGTCATCGCCATCCTGACGCTGATCGCAAATTTGATCGCCGACATCGCCTACGCGTTTGTCGATCCTCGTATCGCCTATAAATAAGCTTCCTCGTATCGCCCATAAATGAGCTGCAGATCTCGCGAGGACACCGATGAGATCCTTCGCTGCGTTCAGGATGACGGGCGCAGGCCTCATTTCCGGCCTGGACAACGCTGCACAGCTGCGTGAGATACTCGGCATGGACTGGGGCTCACCATTATGACCAAACGTACAGAGATATTGGAACGACCTTCCTTAAAGCGCGATCAACCCTCTGCCAGCGACGACGCCGCGTTGACGCGCCGACAGGGCCTGTTTCAGTCTCGCGCCTGGAAGGACTATCTGCGCAATCGTTTCGGCGTCCTCGGCGCGATCATGATCGGCGCGCTGTTGGTCGTCACGCTGGCTGCGCCTCTGGTCACGAGCTTTGAGCCTTCCGCAACCGACGCGTACAACCTGGTCAAACCGCCGAGCAGCGAACACTGGCTGGGTACGGACGCGATCGGCAGAGACATGTGGTCCCGCGTCGTCTATGGCGGGCGCATTTCCCTGCTGGTCGGTGCGCTGGGGGTGATACTGCAGACTGTCATCGGCACGATCATGGGCGCCATATCGGGCTTCTTCGGCGGCTGGGTGGATAACCTGATCCAGCGCCTCGTCGAGGTGATGCAGGTATTTCCCGATTTCATGATGCTCCTGATCATGGTATCCTTGCTGGGACCCAGCCTGGTCAATCTGTTTATTGCCATTGCACTCCTGAATTGGCACGGTGTGTGCCGCTTGATTCGAGGCCAGATCCTGACAGTGCGGGAAGAGGACTACATCCTGGCTGCCCGATCCGTCGGGGTAGACAACCGTCGCATAATCTTGCGGCACATCCTGCCGAACCTGTCCGGCATCATCCTGGTCAGCATGGTGACCAGCATCGGCGGCTTCATCCTGCTCGAAGCCAGCCTCAGCTTTGTCGGCCTGGGTGTGCAGCCTCCGACGCCAAGCTGGGGAAACCTGATCTTTCAGGCCAATAACCTGGTCGTTCTGCAGATCCGTCCCTGGCTCTGGATACCGCCAGGCGTTGCCGTGATCCTTTGTGTGCTTGGCTTCAACTTCATTGGCGACGCGCTGCGTGATGTCTTCGATCCCCTTCGACAGCAATAGTCTCGCTCATTTGCTCGTTGATCTCTTGTAAGGTTACCTGGACCCGCACTTCCGCTACGACTGAGCACCGAAACGAAAGGATTTCCTACAGTGAGCGTGCCCCCAAGTCGTATCCGAGCCCAGGTGGACGCAGGCAACCTCTCAGCGAACTCTTTGTCATCGACGGGCTCAACACAATTCGAGTAGAATCACAGCAGGTAAGGAGATTAACCTCGTGAGAAGAGCAGATCTGCACGTCCATACTCATGCGTCCTCCGACGCATCGTTTGACCCGGAGGAGGTCTTCAGCATTGCCATGGCGCGCGGACTGACGGCCGTGACCTTCAGCGACCACGACACCATCGATAGCATCGCGGAAGGCCAACGGCTCTCGACCGTATACGACGTGACCTTTTTGCCCGGCATCGAGATCACAAGTTCGTGGCGCGGGGAACCGGCCCACGTTTTGGGCTTTTTCCGCGATGGTCCGCTTTCTTCTCTGGAAGGTTTTCTGGCCGATGAAATCTGGTCGGTGAGAAGAAAGTACAGTCTCGCCATGCTGGAATATCTGCAGGGGAAAGGCACAAAGGTGACCATCGCTGAATACGACGCCGAGGTGAAGGCTCAGGAAAATTCCGAGTCGACAGCATTATATGAGCTGCTGCTGAAAAAAGGCGTTGTGTCGAATCAAAAAGAGTTCATGGCCTTGCGGGAGGAGTCCGGCGTCCGGGTTCTCCACCCACCGATGCCGGAGGTAATTCTGGCTATTCACGAGGCCGGCGGCATTGCCGTGGTAGCTCATCCCGGCCACGACACGGGCGTCGTTTTCACTTTCGACGAAGAGAATATCGCTGCCCTGGCTGACGAAGGACTCGACGGTGTCGAGGTGTTCCATCCCGCGCACACCAAGGCCCAAGAGGACGACTATGTACGGATATCAGATCGCCTCGGACTGGTCAAGACCGGTGGTTCGGACATGCACATACCGCGCCCGGAGCCCCAAAAGATGGTCGGCGGCACGTATTGTGATTGGGATGGGGTGCTCCAGTACCTGGAAGGCTAGACCCTTGTGAAGGTTCAAAGGCAGTTCCCCAGGTGGCGAGTCTCTCGGTCGGTCAGAAACAGGGCGTCGACCAGCGGCTCGCCCTGCCTAGGCTCTTAGTTGTTATAAGCTTCCACGAAACCCCATTCCTCCAACCAACTAATCCAGCGCGCACGCCTGGGGTTATTTTCAGGATTTTCCAGCCACCAGGGATGGTATTGCAACCCCACAGTTCCCAAGTTCTTCTTGATTTCAGGAACGTGTTCCAACACTTTGCGCATCGACTCCACCGCTTCGGGTGTCCTTGGGGTGCCATAAAAATTAAAGGTGCAGGTGCGGCGGTCTCTATAGCCGCCAAAGGCTGCATGCCAGGTCAATTGGTTGAAGATAATGACATCACCCGGATTCGAACTGAATACATAGCAGGGAATATCTTCACCGCTCAGACCAGACTCCTCTAAGAACCGGGCCTTTTTGGGGCCAAACGTACTGCGCAATCCCATGCTATGAAGTTCTTCATGCAATGGATTTTTGTGCGACCCGGGAATGACACGCAATGCGCCGCGGTCAGCGGTCGTCGGCTGCAGATACATGACGTTCTTGATTGCCAATAGATGAGGATCGCTCCAGTCCGGATGCCAGTCGGTATCATTCTCATAGCTGTTGGCGTTAGAATGGACGGGAACGGAATCTTCATCTAACAGCTGTTCCGCGGGCAGATATATACGCGGGTCCTCAAGCAAGCTGGCAATAAAAGGGGTTTCCGGGGTCCGGTTACTCCAGTTGTTGAAAATACGTTTCTCTTCAGGATCGGTTTCCTCCAGAATGGATGCAAGGCGACGACCGAACTCTTCGTTTATCCTATTCATCTCCTCGGGACTGAACAGATTTCTCCGGACCAGGAACCCGAAAACTTCAAATAGCCGGATCTGCTCTTCGGTAAGCCTATAGTCTTCCTGCGTCATAATATTTCCTCAGCTGACCTCAATCAGAAATCCGGTGTAAGTCGGCTCGGCAGGCTTTTGCTCTGCCGAATTCCGCTGCAATCTCTCAATCTCAAGGAGGTGTTATAGTCCCAAATGCTTTTGGCACAACTCCCTGGGTTTGACCGAGGATCCCGGCTCTTGCCTTATATTCACCCCAAGCTAATATGATTTCGCTATCTGTCATGTGACGCAGTGTGTCCATCTATGTATTTGGTTCCCTTAACTGCTGCAGCGCGGCCTCGGCGCCGGTGGAAACGAAGCCCAGGTCACCCCCAATCGTCAGCAGCCGCAAATTCGGCGCATACGCCTTTGCCCAGGCGATACCGGCCTCTGCCCCGCCCAGCACATCCACCGGGAACCCTGCCGGAACGCCGTTAGCGTCCCCGGCCCGCACGATCCGCTGAATCGTGCTGATAAACTCTTCGCTCTCCCACGCGCCGAACATATCCATCGAAAGCGTCAGGTCGTTGGGGCCGATGATAAAGCCGTCAATCCCATCGAGCGCCGCAATCTCTTCGATAACTTCGACAGCGCGGTAATGTTCGACCTGAACGAAGACCAGTGTCTCCTCGTTGGCGGAGCTCTGGTAGGCGCGGTCACTGCCCCCGAACGATGGCATGAAAGGACCGTAACCGCGCACGCCGTCCGGCGGATACTTGCAGCCCGCCACCGCACGGCGGGCGTCGTCAACCGACTCGATCAGCGGGACGACGACCCCGTCTGCGCCACTGTCGAGCGCCTGCTTTATCTCATCGGGCCGGTTGTCCTTCACCCTGACCATCGCCACCGCCGGCGTCTCCCGCACCATCCACAGTATGTAGCGCAGCGACTCCATGTTGCGGGGTGAATGCTCCATGTCAACGCTGATCCAGTCGAAGCCGGCGCGCGCCACCGTGCCCGCCACCAGCGGATCGGTCGACACGGACCAGGTCCCGTAAACGGCCTCTCCTCCGTGCAAGCGCTTCTTCAGGTCCGAACCTTTCATGCCTTCATCTCCTTTGCAGTTGCCAGCGCGGCTTGACACTGTGGTTTACGTAAGAACGGGGCCAGCGCCCCCTGGCCAGATCCAGGACCGTCTCGACCGAAAAACGCCAGCTGTTCTCCAGTGATTCATCGGAGTAGCCGGCTATGTGCGGGGTGATTACCACGTTTTCCAGGCTGAACAGGGGGTTGTCTGCGGCCGCCGGCTCCTGCTCCAACACATCAAGACCGGCAGCTGCGATCCAGCCCTCGGTCAGCGCCCGCAACAGCGCCGGTTCATCCACCACCGGACCGCGAGAGGTGTTGATCAGGATCGCCCGCGGCTTCATCATCCGCAGTTCACTCTCTCCAATCAGGTGGTGGGTCCCGTCCATCAATGGACAGTGAAGTGATACGAAGTCCGAGCCTGACAGAACTTGCTCCATAGAGGCCGCCTGCACGCCGTGTTCGGCCATCACATCGGCGCTCACGAAAGGGTCATGCGCTTGCACCGTCATCTCATACCCGCTCAGCTTGCGCGTCACCAATCGCGCGATATGTCCGAAGCCAATCAGCCCCAGCGTCTGTCCTTGCAGATGCCAGCCCGGGAAGGCGGCGTTCCGGTCCCATTTGCCCGCGCGCACCAACCGGTCCTGAATGGCGATCTGCCGCACGACCGCCAGCAGCAGCCCGATCGTGTGGTCCGACACGCCGTCGTTGAAGGCCTCCGGCGTGTTGGCGACGATGATTCCCTGTGCGGTAGCGGCGTCGATCGGTATGTTGTCGGTCCCGCTGCCGGTGCGGATCAACGCGCCGCAGCGGGGAATATCGGACAAGCTCTCGGCGGTGACGATATGACTGCCGCCGAACACCCACACGACGTCGGCGTCACCGGCGCAGGCCGCCAGCTGCGCCCGCGTCTCGCACTCCTGGAATACGAACTCTATCTCATGGCTCGCCATGGTCTCCGGCACCCATGAGGGCAACTCCTCTGGGTCCATGTGGACCATGGCTACTTTGAATTTCGTCATTTTTTCTCCTATGTGTGCGGCCCTTGGTCGCGATCTGCCGTTCAAGGGGCATTTCGAATGAGGGCGTTGCGCCCCCATTTCGATCCTGCTTGTTTAGCGCACCAGTTCGGTCACCAGGTCGCCCAGCGGTTGCCCCTTGGCGATGCGCTCCACGTTTGCAACCGCGGCCTCCATCCGCCTGCGGGGCGTGTCCGGCGTGTATCCCGATGAATGGGGCGTGAGAAAGACATTGTCCAGCTGCAGCAGCGGATGGTCCTGAGGCAGCGGCTCCTCCTCGAATACGTCCAGCCCGGCACCCTTGATCCGGCCCTGCTGAAGCGCCTCCACCAGCGCTGCCTCGTCGACCAGTTCACCGCGCGCCACGTTGATCAGGACCGCGTTCGGCTTCATCAGCCCTAACGCCCGGTGGTCGATCAAGTGCCGCGTCGTCGCGTTCAGATGGACATGAAGTGACAGATAGTCGACTTGCGACAGTACGTGGTCCAGCTGCTCCGGCTGTCCCAGGAACTCGACGTGAAACTCGTCCAGCTCGGCCTGCGGGAAACTGACTGCGTCGATGGCCATGATGCGCAGTCCCAGCGGCCATGCCCGCCGCGCAAGTTCGCGCGCGCTGGCGCCAAAGCCGATCAGGCCCAGCCTCTGGCCGGCCAGCTCGTCCGCCAGCTCGCGCTGCCAGCCGGCTGCTTGATTCTGGTTAAAATTCTTGGCGAAACAGAGTATCCACATGAGCGCATGTTCGGCCAGCGGCACCGCGCTCAGCCGGCCGGGCGAATTGGCCAGCGGCAGTCCCTGCTCCAGAAAATAGGCCACGTCGACGTGATCGGTGCCGTTGGTGGTGACATGCCACAGCTTCACACCGGCTGCCAGGCCCGCATCGATCAGGGCGCGCGTGCCCACCGCGCCGCCGGGGTCGACGACAACCTCGACGCCTTCGAACTGCTCAGCCATCGGCCCGTCAGGGTCGTAGACCTCGTAGGGGAAGCGCCCTTCAATCGCTTTGACGAAATCGGGGTAGGCTCCGTCGAGTCCGGTTGGCGCGCGCAGGTAGAGAACTTTCATTGCTCGTCTTTCCTGGGTGTTGGAGAGAGTGAAAGGAACAGGAGCGGCCTATGAATCAAAATTCCTCGCGTCCTAACGTTGTTCGGGGCAACTCTTTCTTGACACGTACCGCTCTAGTCCAATGGATGAGATGATGGATTTCAAGTATAGGAGGTCAGTCGCCCTTCGTCAACCGGGTGACAGAGAAAAAGTAAAGAAGAATTGGGGCAGAATTTCGGCCTTTGACCATGAGTCAGTGATATGCTATAACATCGGTGCATAAGCAGGCTGTGTTGGTTACAGAGTGCGACCCACGACCGGGGTGAGTTTCAGAGCGAACCGCCGTGCGGCATTCTTGGAAACAACAACTTGCTGTCTCTATACCTCGCCCCGTTTGCGGTCTACGTCACATTACATCCGAACAGAGCCCTGTAAGGCCGGCAGCTTTCAGTACAACGTTTTCGTAAGAGCGGCATACAGAATTAGTGTGGCGCACGTGCCATTAGAGCAGTCGATTGGCGTATTGCGGACCGCGACCGCAAGCTGACCTTGTTGGCGTCAAATTCGCTCAGAAAAACCAAGTGCAAGAGGGGCGGCAGAGATGAGCAATATACCGATGACACGGCCTGAGGAGATGCTGGCCTTCCACGATGGTAAGTTCCCCGGAAACGCCTTCGTGGCGCTTGAAGGCGGTCGCGTCCTCTTCAGCAACGGCACGCAATTCTCCGTCAGCGCCGACGAGGGCATCACCTGGAGCGAGCCTTATGCCGGTCTGGACGAAAACGGCGACCCGCTCACGTTAACGAACTGTTCACTCGTGCAACTCTCCGGCGGCGCGATCGGAATGGCGACGAAGCGCACTCGACCGGGCACCACCCGCCTGTACGAGTCGCAGATGGTCTTCAGGCGCTCAGAGGATGAAGGCAGGACCTGGTCCTCCCTCACGCTGATGAACCACTGGATGCTGGCCGCGCACGCCCTCAACGACACGATGATACGCACACAGTCGGGGCGTATCCTTCTGCCGGTCTATTTCGGCATCGGCCAGGGCGGCTTTCACCAGGAAGGCGCGCCGTTTCCCGGCGGCTATGTCAATGGCGTCTTCGTATCGACAAGCGCGCATTTCTACGATCCCCACTTCACCGCCAGCTATGTCATCTACAGCGATGACGAAGGCGAAACCTGGCAGAAAAACAGCGACGGCGAGCTGCTCATCATCATGGAGTACGGCGGGCGCTGGGAACTGACCAACGAGCCGTCGCTCGTCGAGTATGCCCCCGGCAAACTGCTGATGCTTCTGCGTACCCGGTTGGGACGCATGTACCAGGCCTGGTCGGAGGACGACGGCGACACCTGGACCCGTCCCGAACCGACGCAGCTGGCTGGCACACAGGCCCCGGCCCAGATCCGCCGGTTCCCCGATACAGGGCATCTTCTCGTCGTCTGGACACAGCAGAGCGAGGATGAGATCAAGCAGGGCCTCATACGCACTCGGCTGTCGACCGCCATCAGCCGCAATCAGGGACGCATCTGGGAACACTTTCAGAACCTGGAATCGATTCACGAAGAGACGCATGTCGAGCCCGGCCCCCTTTACACGGTCCGTCCGGAGGGAGCCTACGGCGCGCCGGGAGGAGCCGTAGTTTGCGAAGTTGATTCCGTAAAGCCGTTGCCGGAGGGATACGGCATGTGGTCTTATCCGGCCGTGCTGGTAGCTGAAGACCAGGTCTTGATTCAGTACAACCACTTCCCGCTAAACATGGCTGGCCACAGGTCGCGCGGCCACCGGTTGAAGGTTCTTCCTTTGTCCTGGTTCTACGGAGGCGAGAACCCGACGAACGAGAATCCGACGCTGTCTCGAATTGAAGGACACGTCAGAGGGGAACTGTAAAGCTGGAGGGGAGCAGTTCACGCCCCAATATCGGTAGCCCGCTATTCAACTGATCCAGGGGAGGCAGATTGACATGGCACAGGAAATAGAGCTTGGTGATCTGCGATTCACGGCAGGGACGCCGCGCGTCGTAGCCGAAGGCCTAGGATTTTGCTGGTATCCCAGCATCCGCCGTTTTTCCAGTGGAGAACTCATCGTCTCCTTCAGCCTGAACCCCGATTCGGGCGAAAACCTGACGAACGTTGAGGGACTGTCCCTCTCCCTAGACAATGGGGCTACGTGGCAGCGCCATACCGATGTCTCCGGCCTCAACGGGCGACTGGACATCAGCCTGCCCGACGGCTCGCTGGCCGGGCCAAACTCGCCGTACAAACCGGAGCCGCTTGGCCAGTGGCGCACCTTCGTGGGGAACTACGGACGCATCGAAAAGGGCGGCAGTCAGTACACGGTGGAGCTGTGGGGGTCGCGCATCGAAGGGTTACCGCGCGATGTGAACCCCCGCGCAGTGCAGAGCCCAACGCGCTGGGCGGAGATCTCCCCCTTCACAAACATCATTGAATTGGAACCGGGACGCTATCTGTCCACCACCTATATGACCTTCGCAGGGGACGACCGCTACACTACCGTCGTCATGGTCTCGGAGGATGAGGGGCGCACCTGGCAATATCTTTCCACCGTGGCCACCGCCGAAGACGGCGCCGACTCCTGGGAGGGCTTCGCTGAGTCCTCGCTTGTGCGCCTGGAAGACGGAGACCTGATGTGCGTGGGCCGCATGGGCGGGGGCCGCGATCAGCTGCTGGCGCGCGCTTACTCCAGTGATGAAGGCAAGTCCTGGTCCCCCATCGACCGTCTGCCGGCCTGGGGCGTGCTGCCCGACGTACAGCGTCTGAGCAACGGCGCGCTGGTGATTTCATGCGGCCGCCCGGGCCTCTTCATCTGGTTCTCGACCGACCCGCGCGGCGAGCACTGGCAACCCTTCGACGTCATGGCCCACCACAATGCCGAAATGGACGAGGCCCATCAGATCAGCTCCGGCAAGTTCGGACTGGAGCCGGTAACCCACGCGCAATACTACACCGTCCACCACAATTTCGACCTGCCGGACCAGACCACATCCTACACCTCGATGCTGGAGGTCGAGCCGGGCCGCCTCTTGATGGTCTACGACCGCATCCCTTACGGTTGGATGCCTGTGCCGACCGACGCGGAGGTGCGCAGCCGCATCCTTGCGCGCTACCCCACCTCCAAACTGCCGCCGGACAGCATGACGCCGGACGAACGCGAACGCATCTACCTGCTGGAACTGGATTTGGAGTGACTCGGACAAGACTGGGCACATTGCCAGTGCCGTCTTGAGGTCGAACACCGGTCAGGAGGAGCCAATGAACGCGATCGTAGTTTATTCACCTGTTTCACGTCATCTGTATGATTCATTGAAGGTATCACGGCAATCGCGACGGTTACAGTAGAACTCTGGAGGAAAAACCATGCAACAGTTCGAATCCCGCGATATCACCCGCCGCAACTTTCTCAAAGGGTCCGCCCTTGCCGCTGCCGGCAGCATTTTGGCAGCCTGCGCGCCGACAGCCCCGGCAGAGGCCCCCGCCGCAGACGAAGCCGAAGCCGCCGCCGCGCCGGAAACCATGGGCGGCACCCTGGTCTTTGGCTACCCACAGAAGACCAGTTACAGCGATCTGCTGGCTGTGGAGCACAATGCCGGCAACAGGAACTACTACTTGATGGGGTTGACTCACAATGCGCTGTTGACCATCAGCGCCGATTACACCGAGTGGATACCTGAACTGGCGGAAAGCTGGGAATTCGACGGCAATACGGCCACATTCCACCTGCGCCAGGGAGTCACGTGGCACGACGGCGAGCCGTTCACGTCGGCCGACGTGCTGTTCACCTTCGGCCGGCTCGTTGGCCACCCGAACGTCAATCAGTGGAATGGCGTACGTCATTTCCTGGACATTGTCGTCGGCATGAGGGAGTTCTCCGAAGGTGAGGCCGATGAGGTAGTAGGCCTCTCAGCGCCCGACGACCACACCTTCGTCTTCGAGATGACCAATCCCTACCGTGGCGCCTTCCTCGAAAAACTGCTGTATTTTGCGATTATGCCCAAACACCTCCTTAGCCAGTATCCGGAAGAACAGTGGGGCATCGACGAGCAGGGGCAGCAGGGGCTGAAGAACACCGAGTACGCCAAGCAACAGGGTACCGGCACCGGTCCGTTCCGCGTCTCCAACTATATCCCCGATCAGGTTGTGGAGTACGAGCCGTTCGAAGGCTACTTCAGGGGCAAGCCGCAGTTGGACAAAGCGGCCTTCGTCCCCTATACCGATCAGTTGGCCATGGCCGCGGCCGTGGAAAAGGGTGAGTGCCACATTGCCATTCGCACGCCACAGTCAGAGTTCGAGCGATTCAAGGCGATGGACCACGTGAATATCGTCCTGAACCCAGGCCCCAGCGCCTTCGCCTGGTACCACAACGTCCGCTATGTCCTGGCCGACAAACGGGTGCGACAGGGCTTGAGCCTGGCGGTGAATCGCCCCCAGATCGCAAAAGATTTCTTCTTCGATACCGTCGGGCACATCCAGGCATCGCTGGAGTATGGCGACTACGGCATCAGCCCCGGAGCAGCGCAGTGGTTTGAGTATAATCCGGAGCGGGCCAGGCAGCTCCTGGAGGAAGGCGGCTGGGATTTCGACTACACGCTCCGCCTGGGGATGTCCCAGCTCTCGCCGACCTATGAGCCTCTCTATGCCATGTTGCGCGAAATGTGGGGTGCGGTCGGCATCAAGACCGAATTCCAAGTCATGGCGGCGGAATACACCAACATTCTCAACAATCCCCCCTGGGACTTCGACACGCTCTTCAGCGGCTATGGGTGGGGGCTGACGCCCGGTGGCTTCACCCATAACTTCACCGGTCCGCGCTGGGGAGATCCTGACGAAACAGGCAAGGCGATGATCGATGAACTCATCCTCCTGGACGATGAAGATGAGATCAGAGAAGGTTCTCTGCGCCTGCAGGAGTATGCCTCAGAGCTCCAGCGCCATTGTGTGATTGCCCAGGTTCCTGGCATTCACGTCGTCAACAAGAGAGTGCAGATGGGCGGCGTCGTGCCGGTTTACGGGGCGCGCACCGAATGGATCGACTGGGTGAACGTGTATATGACGGCTTAGCGTCACTGGATAGTCGATAGTGGTCGATTTTCTGTAACATCGTCTGGATTGCACCAGGACATGGAACACTGACCACTACGGATTGAACAATCGCCGGTCCTCCGGGGTCGTAACGGCCTCGGAGGGCCGAACTTCACAATACTGACATGTCAACTTACGTCCTGCGCCGTATTCTCCTAGTCTTCCCTCTCCTGCTCGGCGCTACGATCATCAACTACACGATTTTCGCATTGTCGCCGGGGGATCCGGTTTCCGCCATGATCGACCCCTTTGAGTTGAGCCAGATGACGGAAGAAGATCTGCAAGAGGCGCGCGAGGCCCTGGGCCTCAATAAGCCAATTCCGGTCCGCTATCTTCTCTGGCTTGGGCAAGCGATTCGGGGCAATCTGGGCTATTCGATCTGGTTCAACACACCTGTATTCGAGGTGATGTTGCGCGCTTTGGGAAACAGTATGCCGGTGATGATTTTCGCTCTCCTTGTATCTACCTTTGCGGGGATCATTTTGGGCATCATCTCTGCCCTGAAGCCATATTCCCTGCTCGACAGCGTACTGACCACTTTCGCCTTTGCGGGTGTGGCCGTGCCTGGTTTTTTCTTCGCACTGCTTCTGATCTATGCGGTGGCAATCCGTTTGGACCTGTTGCCGACTGGCGGCGTCACGACACCGGGTGTGGATCCCTCCTTTGGCAACCGTTTCTCGCATATCATCCTGCCCGGCTTTGCCCTGGCCTATGAGACTACCGGCAGCCTGTTGCGCTATACAAGGTCGAGCCTGCTGGAGGTTCTAAGCCTGGATTACATGACAACGGCGCGCGCAAAGGGTCTGGTCGAGCGCGTCGTCATCCTGCGGCATGGACTGCGCAACGCCCTGCTACCGATTATAACCATCCTTGGACTGCGCCTTCCGAGCATGTTTGGTGGTGCAGTGCTAATCGAAACTGTGTTCAACTATCCCGGTGTCGGCCTGACCTTGGTGCAGGCCGTCAACATGCGAGATTATCCCCTGATGATGGGCGGCGTCATGATCACTGCGATCCTTGTCCTGCTGAGCAACCTGCTGGCAGACCTGCTCTACACCGTGGCCGACCCGCGCATCCGCTATGAAGAAGGCTGAGGTCGATGACGGAGAAGCAAGCGACAGTAGTGTCCGAAGAAATCTTTGATGTGCCGGATAGTTCTTCCCGGGCCAGGCTCCGCGCCCGCTTCTGGCTCCGCTTTCGCCGCCACAGAATGGCAATGGCAAGCCTGGTCTTTCTGGTGATTATAGTCTTGCTCGCGATCGCCGCGCCCTGGGTAACCCAGCACCCACCGACCGATATCCATTCCGGCCTGAGCCGCGCCGCGCCCAGCGCCGAACACATTTTGGGGGGCGACATTGCCGGGCGTGATGTCTGGTCGCGCGTCGTCTACGGTGGACGCGTCTCTCTTTCCGTAGGGCTCGTAGCAGTCTCAATATCGATCCTGATCGCAGTACTCCTGGGAACGCTGGCGGGCTACTATGGCGGTTCGATCGACATGATCATCATGCGTATCACCGACATTGTGATGCTCTTCCCCGTGCTGATCATGATCATGACAGTGGTTTCCATTTTGGGACCCAACATTTTCAACGTCATGGCGGTAATCGGTCTTTTTGGATGGCCAAGCTCGGCACGCCTGGTGCGCGGCCAGATCCTGTCGGTGCGCGAGTGGGACTTCGTAATGGCGGCGCGTTGCCTGGGCGTCATGGACCGTAACATCATGTTCAAGCACATCCTGCCGCACGTGCTTGCCCCTTTACTGGTGGCTGCAACGTTTGGCGTCGCCTCTGCCATCCTGAGCGAGGCCGGTCTATCCTTTTTGGGCTTGGGCGTGCTGCCGCCGACGCCCTCCTGGGGCAACATGCTCAACGGCGCTCAATCCATTTTCATCCTCGAACGCCACTGGTGGATCTGGGTGCCGCCCGGAATGTCAATTCTACTCACTGTGCTGGCGATCAACTTCGTGGGCGACGGTCTGCGCGACGCCTTCGACCCCCGTATGAGTCTCGATTAAACGGCGTCCAAATTCTTACGTTCGAGAGGACCCAACATGAATGAGCGTCCATTCCTGCTCTCGGCCCTGGTGGACTTTCCTGACGACTGCCTGCGGTTCGAGTTCACGGAGGATCTGCTGGCGCAGTTAGTGGACCGTCTACAGTGGATGGGCGTACGCCGCGTCTACTGGAACTATTATCACGACGGGCACTGGGAGTGGTTTAAGCACTACGAGCCGGAAGGGGGCGTGATAAAGACGCTCGACAACCTGGGCGATCCGATGCGGGCGGGGCGGCGCCTGGCGCACGAGCGCGGGATGGAGTTCTTCGCCGTTATCAAGCCCTATGAGAATGGGGTCAGCCATTCAAAGCCAAAAGCAGTGCTGACGAGCGAAGGGGTGACCGGACTGCCCGGGATCGGGGGCTACTACCACGTAGAGCCGTGGGTGCTGGAACGGCCCGAGCTGCGCGTTCGGGCGCGGCAGGCGGATCTGCCGCGCGGGCTGGACGAGACGCCGGTCACGCGCATCCAGCTGCGACAGAAGGACATGGCGCCGCTTCGCATCCGACCGCAGGACCTGGAGATCTGGACCAGCAGCGACAACTACGGCTACAGCAAACGCGAATTGGAGTTTGACGTCACGGAAGGGGTAGATACCTGTCCCCGCGACGTGGTCGATATTGACGGCGAACCCGTCACCGCCAAAGGGGAAGAAATACGCGTTCTGGACATCACCGGCCTCAATCTTCTGGACCCCTTCATTGCGGTTACAACCGGTCTTGAAGACGGGGAAGGTACGTTTACCAACACCGCAGTCGAGATGGTACGCGCCTTTGGTTCCGATGACAGGCACTTGCCAATCGTGGTCGCCAGCCACAAGGCGATCTGGCGGCCGCAGCGGAACCTGCGCAGCGGCGACCTGGAGTACGACACGGGGCTGGGCTCCGCGGTTGTGCGCCTGGATGTATCAAACTCGGCGACCGAGTTTAAGAACGTTCTAACCTATGCGGACGACACATCCGACGGGGTGATCGCATTTGCCAAGGGGCGCAACAGATACCTTTCCGGCTCCCTGTGCGAGGGCGATAAAGAGGTCGAAGCATACTGGCTGGAATGGGTCAGCGACTGCATCGCGGCCGGCGTCGACGGCCTGGACGTGCGCATCTCCTGCCACAGTTCGTGGACCGACTCACCCCAGATATACGGCTTCAACCCGCCGGTCACGGCTGAGTACGAACGGCGTTACGGTGTCAATCCCGACATCGAGCCCTATGATCCCGTCCTTTTGGGCGCCGTACGCGGCGACCTGTACGACAGGTTCCTGCGCGCAGCCAAGACGCGCCTCGCGGCGGCGGAGTTACCGCTGCATCACCATATTGAAATCGAGTCCTTCCACCCGGATGCCTCGCCGTCGCGCGTGCGTTCCCGTCCCGGCAACATCACATTCCACTGGCGCCGCTGGCTGCGCACCGGCCTGGCCGACGAGACGACGCTCTTTGGCCGCGCCTTGCCGCCTGAACGTCTCCTCAACGACGCCTTCGTGCAAGGTGTGTTGGATGAAGTTGCAGCGACAAGCGTGCCCGCTCATCTGAGCCTGCCAGTGAAAGTTTCGGGCACTGACGGCGGCCGGCTGGCCGATCAGATCGAGTATACCTATCGTTCCGGAAGGCTCGACGGCTATACCATATATGAGACCGCAGCCCTCTACGACAGCCACCATACGGAGCCCGACGGCCGGCTGAGTTTCCTTCCGGGCCTTACCGAAGCCGTGCGCGAACGCGCTGAGAAACTGGGCCTGCTGTGAAACCGGCCGCGACGGGCACCGTATCCGACCACAAGAAAAAGTAGAGGGGGAAGACTTTGCCTCAGATCACGCTTGGCGAACCGGTCCTGATTGACCAGGCTCCTGTCGAGTTAAGAGAGTGGGGACCCTGGCAGTTCCCCCACCTCGAACGCTTGGCCGACGGCCGCATCCACCTCGAATTCCACGTCGAAGCCGACTCGGTTACCGCCTACGGGTTGCCCACTCGGCACACGCTCTCCGCCGACGGCGGCCAAACGTGGGAGGCGGTTGATGTCCGCAACGCCCGCGGCGGCCTGCTGCTGCCGAACGGAGATCGACTGCTCCCGGTGCAACTGCAGTCCCGTCCCCGTGCCGAGGTGACGTTGCCCGAACCGGTGCTGGTACAGGAGGATGCCCCCACCCGCATCACCCACATATTTCGGGCCGCCGACCTGGACGAGGAACTCTCAGGCTGGCGCTTCTTGCGCCTGCCCAGCGGAGAGAAGGACTGGGTCGAAGAGACGGCCTCCGTGCGCATGCCGGGCGAAATCCGCATCGTCCGCGAGGGCATGTACGCCTTCTGGCCCTCGTTTCACCATGGCCGCTCCCAGATAGCGCCCGATGGCTCCATCTGGGAAGCGATCCATACGAAGCGGATCGTCGATGGCAAGGTGCAGCCGGCGAACAATATTCTCTATTTGCGGTCGGTCGATTCAGGATATACCTGGGATGTTCTGAGCGAGATCCTCTACCAGCCGGACAGGAAGGCCGACCCGTACGCGGACCAGCGGGACGGCTTCACCGAGCCGGAGTTCAACTTCATGCCGGACGGTTCGGTGCTGTGCCTCTTGCGCACTCATGACCTCCTGGGAGTCGGCCCATCGTACTGGTCCCGCTCCCTGGACGGCGGGCAGTCGTGGAGCCATCCGCGTGTATTTGACGACCGCGGCGTATGGCCGCGCATGTTGACCCTGGATAATGGGATAACGCTGGCGTCATACGGCCGGCCCGGGCTGTTCGTTCGCGCTACCGCGGACCCGGCCGGTCTCGAATGGGAGCAGAGGGTGGTGGTGGTCGAGCCGGCCGAAAGGCGCCAGGACACCTGCTCCTACTCCGCCCTGCTGGCGCTGGACGATCGCACGGCGCTGCTGGCCTACTCCGATTTCAGATTCCCCGACGCGCAAGGGCAGAAGCGCAAGAGCATCCTGGTACGCACAGTCACCGTTGGATAACACCAGCGGCCGGTGGCCTGTAGATACTAACCGGCCACTGAATGAATATCCCTCTTGGGATGAAAGGAGGCGTATAGCGCACGCCAACCCTCCGACATTTCGGTCGGTCGGCCATGGGGTCTGGCCGACCCGATTCGTGTATGGGAAGGACTACCTTTTTCAGGAGGAGAGCAATGGCAACCGGAAAAGAGCTAATGCGCCCGTTTTTGCCCAACCTCATGCAAAGACGGATGAACAGGCGCGATTTCCTGCGCATTTCGACGGTAGGCGCTGCGGGGATTGTGATCGTAGCCTGCGGGCCGCCAGGGGCCGGGGGGGAAGCTCCTGCCGAACCGGCCGTGGGACAGGGAGCGGCCGAAAAAGAGGCGGCAGCGTCCGAGGGGGCGCTTGGCCAGGAACTCATGAGGGTCGAAGGCGAGCCTTACGTCGACCACATCTTCGCCTCGGTAGAGGACTATGAGGCAGCCACCGGAAAGACCATCGACGCTTTCAGCGAGGCGCCCGAGTTGGCGGCTAAGGTCGCAAGCGGCGATCTGCCTCCGCTGATGGAACGCTTGCCGGAAGATATAGGGGTTATACGTCCGCGCGAGTTCATCGGCCAGTACGGTGGCGAGGCGGTCCTGGTGGGCGCGATGAAGGGGGCATCGGTCTTCACCATACCCACCGAGCATATGACGCAGCGCATGTTGACCATGAACCCCGAGAACACGCAGTACTTCCCCAACCTGGCGGTCGGCTGGGAGTTGGCGGAGGATGCCATGAGCCTGACGTGGCACTTGCGCAAGGGTGTCAAATGGTCCAACGGAGATGACTTCAGCGCCGACGATTTTGAATTCTGGTACGAGGACATACTGCTCAATGAGGAGATCATCTCGGCGGTCCCTGGCAGATATAAGGCCGGTGGAGAGGTGATGGGCTTCAATCGGATCGACGACTATACGGTGCAATTCACTTTCGCGGCGCCCTATTACCGGGCACTTGAGGTATTCGCCGGCCGCCGCCAGGCGGACCCCTCGCAGTTCCTGAAGCAGTACATGCCCAAATACAGCGATGGCGCCGAGGCCCTGGCCGAGGAGGAGGGTTTCGAGTCATGGCAAAAGGCGGTTCAGTACTACGTATCCGGGGACCATGGGGCCGGCTTCTTCCCCTCGGCGCCCACTCTCAACCCGTGGTACGTCGCAGATATGAGCGCTGACTCTGCCCTGTGGGTTCGCAACCCCTACTACTGGCGGGTGGACACAGCCGGCAACCAGTTGCCCTATATCGACACCATCCTGATCCTGATCGGTGAGTCCCGCGCCCAGACCGGCGCTTTGGTGAAGATGATAGCCGGAGAGATCGACTTCGCCGGCGACTCTGTCGGACTTGCCCTCAGAGACACACCCGTGTTGAAGGAGAACGAAGAGGCGGGCGATTATACGACATACCTCATGGAAAACACCAGCCGCACGAATGCGTTGAACTTCGCTTTGAACTACACCCACCAGGATCCGGTTCTGAGGGAGATCTTCAACGACATCCGCTTCCGCCAAGCCCTTTCGCTGGCCATCGACCGCACCGAAATCAGCGAGAGCCTCATGTTCGGCCTGACCGAGCCCTGGGCCGCGCCGGCCTCACGCGACTGGACCGGTTTTGAGGAGTGGATGGCGACTAACTACGTAGAATTCGATGTGGAGGGGGCCAACGCGCTGCTGGATGAGATGGGTCTGGAATGGGATGCTGACGGAGAGTATCGTATGCGACCCGACGGTGACAAAATCTCCATCCTCGCCGAGTATTCCACCGCCGGCGTGTTTTACATCCAGGATATGCTCGATCTGTTTGCGATCTACTTCAAGGAAATCGGCATTGACTTCACGCCCAAAGAACTGCCCGGCGATGTGGTGGAGGGAAAACTCTACGCCAACGAGCTGGACTTCACGGTCATGGAAGGTGGCCGCGACGAATACAGGGCGCGTGAGAGGGGGCTCAGTTGGCTCGTGCCACCCTGGGGTCGGCTATCCTCAGTCGGCTGGAGGCTTTGGCTGGAAAACGACGGCGCAGAGGGGATCGAACCGCCGGAAGAAATCAAGCGCCTCTGGGAGGCAGCCCAGCAGTGGAGCGTATCCAGATACGGCAGCGACGAATACAATAAACTGACAAGCGAGATTCTCACGCTCAATGCGGAGAACATGTGGGTGATCCACACCACCAGCGATCCGCCAGCACTCTACTGCATGAGCAATCGCCTGGGGAATGCGCCCGGGAATGACGGCATCAAAGGTGGCTGGCGCATGAGACCGTACCAACAGGAGACGTGGTTCCTCCACCAGTAACGGGGAGCCCGCAGTTTGGCAAGTGGTTAATGGTGAAAACACGCCGCTAACCACTTGCCACTATCCAATATTCACGAGCCAATACTATGGCAGTGTATCTCTTCCGCCGCTTCCTATATATGATATTGCTGGTGTGGGTTGTCAGTGGCGTGAGTTTTTTGATCATCCAACTACCTGCCGGGGACTACGTCGACCGGCTCAGGCTGGAGTACAGGGCAAGGGGAGAGGAACTCGAGCAGGAGGACCTTGAAAACCTGAGATTCCGATTTGGCCTGGATCAACCGGCAATCGTCCAATATCTTAGTTGGGCCAGGAATATCCTGCAGGGGGACTTGGGCTGGTCATTCTCGCACGAGCAGCCCGTGACCAAGGTCATCGGTGATCGCATCGGACTCACGGTCGCGATCTCCATCTTCACCCTGCTCTTCACTTATCTCTTGGCAATCCCCATCGGCATCTATTCAGCCACGCACCAGTATTCGATCGGCGATTATATTGGCATGTTTGTCGGCTTCCTCGGCAGGGCCATACCGAATTTTCTGCTGGCGCTTATCCTGATCTACTTCTTTCTCAATATAGGAGCAGGCAAGAGCGTGGGAGGTCTCTTCTCCAAAGATTTCGTTCGCGCCCCTTGGAGTGTGGCCAAATTCATCGACTTTCTCAAGCATCTCCCGCTGCCTATCATCATTATCGGCACCGCGGCGACGGCAGGACTGATCCGCACGATGCGCGCGACGTTGCTCGACGAACTCGGCCGGCAGTACGTGATAACGGCCCGCGCCAAGGGGCTGCATGAAACCAAGCTTGTTCTCAAGTATCCCGTGCGGGTGGCGCTCAACCCCATGGCCAGCACAATCGGGTGGCTGCTGCCGGAAATCGTCTCCGGGAGCGTGATTACCGCAATGGTTCTGAACTTGCCGACGGTAGGGCCAAGGTTATTCAGCGCGCTGCTGGCTGAGGACATGTTTCTGGCCTCCAGTCTTCTCTTCTTCCTCACTGCACTGACTGTCGTGGGCACCTTCATTTCCGATATGGCGCTCGTGATCGTGGACCCCCGCATACGGTTCACTGAAAGGGAGACCTGAGCGATGTCGAACGAAAAGCAGTGGATAGGACCCACCACTCACTAGCCGCGATTCATGACCGAGAGACTGAGCGCCGAAGAGCGGTATTACCTGGCCTCGCAGTGGCAACTGATGTGGCAGAAGTTTCGCCGTCACAAGTTAGCCATCATCGGCGGGGGCGTTCTTATCGTGCTCTATCTCCTGGCTATCTTCGCCGATTTCGTCGCGCCCTATCCTAAAGAGTTTCGCTTTTCGGCCTTTCCCTATCGTCCACCCACACCCATTCATCTCTTCGACGAAGAGGGCAAATTCCGCGGCCCCTTTGTCTATGGCGTCACCTCGGAAAGGAACACGGAGACGTTTAGACTCATGTTCATTACGGACACCTCCACGATCTATCCCCTGCGCTTCTTCACCCGCGGCGAACCGCATGAGCTGCTCGGGTTCATCGATACCGATATCTATCTCTTCGGCGTTGAAGAGCCAGGGGCGATCTACTTGTTCGGCGCAGATAGCATCGGGCGCGACCTCTTCTCGCGCACCATTCACGGTGCGCGCCTGTCGCTGTCGATTGGATTGGTCGGCGTGGCACTTTCCTTCGTCATCGGTGTGACCTTGGGCGGTATCTCCGGCTACTACGGGGGCGAAGTCGACACGGTGGTTCAACGGATCATCGAGTTTCTGATATCGATACCGACTATTCCCCTATGGGCGGCGTTGAGTGCCGCTCTCCCCCGAGACTGGTCGACGGAAATGGTCTACTTCGGAATCGTGGTACTCCTGTCACTGGTGGGGTGGGGTGGGCTTGCCCGTGTGGTTCGAGGCAAGCTCCTGGAGTTGCGCGAGATGGATTACGTCCTCGCGGCGCGCGCCGCCGGCGTGAGTGAATGGACCATCATTCGGGCCCATCTGATCCCGAATTTCGCCGGCTATCTGATCGTCAATGTAACTCTTGCCGTTCCGGGGATGATTCTTGCCGAAACGGCGCTGAGTTTCCTGGGATTGGGGTTGCGTCCGCCGGCCGTCAGCTGGGGTGTCCTCCTCGAGAAATCGCAAAATCTTGCCAGCGTTGCGATCTACTGGTGGACACTGATTCCCGCACTGTTTGTGGTCATAACGGTCATGGCCTTTAACTTTGTGGGCGATGGACTGCGGGACGCCGCCGATCCATACAGATAATGGGGCCGACTGATAGCGAAGAGTGGAAAGTAAGCGCAACTGACCACTAGCCACCGACAACTAGCCACCGACAACTACGATGACACGTCTGCCAGCATCAATGTCCTCCACAGAGTCTCCCCTGCTGGAGGTACAGGATCTCAAAACCTACTTTTTTGTGGAAGAAGGGATCCTGAAAGCGGTGGACGGTGTGAGTTTCACCGTGAATCGAAATGAGACGCTGGGCCTGATTGGCGAGAGTGGCTCCGGCAAGAGCGTGACCGCCGCGTCAGTGATGCGCATCGTGTCGTCTCCGGGGAAGTTGGTGGAGGGACAGATCCTGCTGCACTCGGATGGGGAGGTCATTGATCTTGCGCAACTGAATCCCTCGGGCAGCGAGATTCGCAGCATACGCGGAAAAGATATCTCGATAGTGTTTCAGGAGCCGATGACGAGCCTTTCCCCTGTGCATACCATAGGAAATCAGATCCGGGAATCAGTCCTGCTGCACCGCACGAATGACAAAGAGGAGGCGCAAGAAATCACGCTGGACATGCTGAACCGGGTAGGGATCGCCAATCCTGCGCAGCGAATAAACGCCTACCCGCACCAACTTTCGGGGGGAATGCGACAGAGAGCGATGATCGCCATGGCCCTGTCGTGCCATCCACGGCTGCTGATAGCGGATGAGCCGACGACGGCGCTGGACGTTACGGTACAGGCGCAAATACTGGATCTGATCAAGGAATTGCAGGCACAGTTCCAGATGGCGGTGCTGTACATCACACACGATCTGGGGGTCATTGCGGAGACCTGCCACCGGGTCGCGGTGATGTACCTGGGGAGGATCGTGGAGCTTGGCTCTGCGCGCGACATCTTTTACCGCCCGCTACATCCCTATACCACGCTATTACTGAAGTCGAGACCGCGAATGACCCAGGGGGCCAGGGAGCGGCTGGAGTCGATAGAGGGCAACGTGCCGATACCGCTGGATCCACCGCTGGAATGCGGTTTTCGGGGGCGCTGTCCGGAGGCGATAAAGGGAGTCTGCGACATAAGTGTGCCTGAGCTCATTGAATGGGAAGAGGGTCATTGGGTGCGTTGCTTCTTATACGAAAAGACAAGGTAGCAATGGAAACTGCACAGCAACGCGATGCCGGACGCCGGGATAATGACGAGGTTATCCTTGAGGTCAGGAACCTGAGGAAATACTTTCCGGTTCAGAAGGGCCTGTTCAAGCGAGAAACTGGATGGGTGAAGGCGGTGGACGACGTTAGCTTTCGGATCGGTCGCGGCGAGACTGTCGGACTGGTGGGCGAGACCGGGTGCGGCAAGACGACGCTGGGCCGGTGTGTAATGCGGTTGTACAGGCCGTTGGCGGGCCAGATCCTCTATCAGTATGAGGCCGACAACGGACATAATGCGGAAGTGGACCTGGCACTGTTGTCAAGCAGCGAATTGAGGCCGCTGCGGCGGGACATTCAGATGATCTTTCAGGACCCGTATTCTTCGCTGAACCCGCGCTGGACGGTATTCGATATCATCAGCGAACCGATCAGGGCAAACAACCTGGCCAGCGGCAAAGAGTTAGAGGACCGGGTCATCTACCTGATGGAGGTCACGGGCCTGGAACCGCACTACCTGAGGCGGTACCCGCACGCCTTTTCCGGAGGCCAGCGCCAGAGGATCGGGATCGCCCGGTCGCTGGCGACGAATCCGCGGCTGATCGTGGCCGATGAGCCGGTGTCTGCATTGGATGTGTCGATACAGGCGCAGATACTGAATCTGCTGGGAGATCTGCAGAAGGAATTTGGGCTTAGCTATCTGTTTATCGCCCACGACTTGAGTGTCGTGAACTATGTATCGGATTGGGTGGCGGTGATGTACGTGGGGCAGCTGGTTGAGCTGGCGACGACGCAAGCCCTCTACGCTGAACCGAAGCATCCGTACACAGAGGCGTTGCTGTCGTCGGTACCGATCTCAGACCCCGATCTGGTGCGGGAGCGGATCGTGCTGACGGGAGAAATCCCGGACCCATCCAACCCACCGCCCGGCTGCTACTTTCACCCGCGCTGTCCGTATGCTGAAGAGGTGTGCCGGAATGAGTCTCCCCCTTGGGAAGAAGTGGCGCCGGATCACTATGCCGCCTGCCACTTTGCCAAGGAACTAACCTTGCGGGGCTTGGACCAGCCTGACGAAAACCAGTGGCGAGTGGCAAGTGATCACCACATTCCGCCTACCGCTGGCCACTGACTTGGTCACACTTGGAGGCAAACCAACTATGACCACAATGCTGTTCTTTGACGATTTCTATCTGAATCGCTGGGAGAATCTCCGGCGGCGCGTCGGGGAGCCGGAGTTGGAGCCGGAGGCCACCTTCATAGACCCCGCTCACGGCCTCGCTTCAGGATATCCCACCGTTTTTCGCACCGAGACAGGGGCGTGGCGCTGCCTCTACCAGGGCAAGTCAATTTCCCACATGCCGGCCAAAATCTCGTTTCCGCTCATTGCCGAGAGCGACGACGGCATCCACTGGGAGATCCCGGACCTGACCGATAAGGTTCCCATACCTGACAGGGCATTCCCCAATCAAGTAATTCCCATGGACCGATTCGGGCAGTGGGACCACTACTTTGACGAAAGGGCTGATGATCCGCAGGAGCGTCTGAAGGGCCTCGTCACCACCAAAATAGGCGCCCTGCTGTACACATCGCCGGATGGCACGGTGTGGCGGGAAGTCGAGGGCGTAGAGTGGCGGCCTGGCTCGCCAGATCCCCCCAGTATGGCGTTCTGGAACGAGTTGCGCCAGTCCTATGTCATCATGGCGCGCCCCGGCCGCAACCCGCATCCTCGACGGCTGGCCGTCTCCGAGACGAAGGACTGGCGATCCTTCGGCGAGGAGGAGTTGACCCTGCGCGCCGATGCCCTGGACCTGCCCCTCACCGAACTCTATGGGAATCCTGCGTTTCCTTACGAAGACATGTTCGTCGGGTTCGTATGGGTCTACAACACCGTACCGTACCGGGCGGACGACCCGACGACGCACCGCAAGTATTACGGTGGCAGGACCTATAGCCAGTTATCCTACAGCTACAACGGCTGGCACTTTCATCGCTCGCTGCGGGACCCGTTCATCCCCAACGCTCCCACAGGCGAGTTGGGCGCCGGCATAATGCGGCCAATGTCGATGATTATAGATGATGACCAGTGCATTCGTATCTACTCCAGCGCTTCGAAGCTGGAGCATGGATATCACATTCAGGGCTCCGACTTGGGCGGGCACGTGATGCACCGGCTGCGACTGGACGGCTTCATGTATCTGGAGTCGGCTGGCGGCCCAGGCATTCTGGGCACACGTCCGCTGTTCTGGCGCGGCGGGGCGTTACGCCTTAACCTGCAGTCGGGGCATGAGACCCGCGTGCAGGTGACCGACATACAGGGCAAAACCATCGAGGGATATGGATTTGAAGATTGCCTGCCTTTCGCTGGCGATGAGCTGTACTGGGAGCCGCGCTGGAAGAACGGCATCAGCATGGCCTCTTTGAGCAATCGGATGCTGCGCCTTGAAGTCAGTCTTGAGAACGCCCGCCTGTACGCGATACGCGGCGACTTGGTCGCCGCTGGCAGCAGGGACGTTCGGCGCTACCAGGAGACCGGGGAACTACCGAGGCCTATTCCAGGCGGTTGAGTCCAACGGTTGAATATGGCAGTCAGTTGTTTCGTTGCCAGGCGAGCGGCTCCGGCGAACAAATGTGAATTCTATTTGACACCCTGACTCTACGCCGGTTCACGCAAGTGCAACGCGGGCGTTTCGCCTGCTCTGACGCAATTCCAAATACGAAGAAAGCGGGATTCCTGTGAGGGCAAAGTAGGGGAGGGAGGAAGACCAGTCCGTGGGATTTTTCCTCAGCGTACTGTTGGTGGTTGCTGGTGTTGCCATTGTAGTGTGGCTTGTCACCGTATACACGAGACAGGTCGCAGCAGCAGCGCTGACAGACCCGTTCCGCGCCGGTGAGGAAATCCTGGAGGGGCGCGTCCCGGCGAAGTGGGTAGCGCAGATTGAGCGGCGCCAGGCCCTGCGAGGTGTACTGCGCCTCATCGGACGCGACGTTTCTGCCAAGAAACTCATCCTGTCGAAGATCGACAAGCTCTATCGCTTCTTCGAAAACAGCCCCTTCTTCGAGAATGACAGTGTGCGTCAACTTATGCTCACCGAACTGCGCGAAACCCGTGCGCGTTGGGCGGGAATGACGTGGGAATCGCTGATGGCGGAGCTTGACGAAATGGCAGTGGCTCTTGGCGATCAGACAGTTGACAGCAACCAAGACTAACCGCCGAATATGTATGTCTGATCGTCTGCGGGCGAGGACGTCGTCCGGCTGTTCAGGGCAGGCGATCGCCCCATCGAACGAGAAACGGCACAGGCGCCCCAAAGGTATGACGTCCTTTTTGGGCGGTCGGGCCTTCGGCCCTCCCTTGTGCGGGGGGACTCCCCCCGCAACGCCCCCCTTGTAGACACGCCCCGCCGAACTTACGCCGCCACACGCACAGGGTCGCCCGCCATCTGAACACTAAGAACCAGAATCTGACTACTACCCGTTGACCATCGCCCGCGTCGCAAGTGCGGGAATCACACCGAGCGCCTGGCAGGCGAATGCGCCGCAGCGGTTGGCAAAGGCGACCGCCTCCTCAAGGCTATTCCCTTCAGCCAGCGCCACCGCCAGCCCCGCATTGAAGGCATCCCCCGCGCCGGTCGTATCAACCACGTCAACCGCAACGCCCGCAACCGCATTCAGTCCGTCCTCTGTCAGTATTAGGGCGCCCTTCTCACCCATCGTAACGATCAGATTGCCAACCCCGCGTGCGCGCAGTTGCCTGGCCAGCTCTTCGGTATCTGAGGGGTCGTCCGGCGCCAGGCCCAGTAGTATGCGCAGCTCGGTCTCGTTCGGTGACAGGTAGTCGACATTCTGCAGGACGCTCTCGTCAAGGGCCGGCGCCGGCGCCGGATTGAGGATCGTGCGCACGCCATGCTTCTTGCCCAACGCCATCGCCCGCGCCGCCGCCTCCACCGGAATCTCCAGCACCGACATCACCACGTCGCTGCGGGCAATCTGCTCTTCAACCTGATCGACAAACGCGCTGTCCATCAACTCGTTCGCGCCCATGTCGAGGATGATACCGTTCTCGCCCTCGGCATTCAGAATGATAAAGCCCACGCCCGTGGCCATCTCCTCTGTCCTCTGCAGGTAGGCCGTGTCGACGCCCTCTTGGGCATAGAGATCGGTCGCGATATCCCCCAGCCTGTCATTGCCGATGATGCCGGCAAAGTGGGCCTGCGCGCCCAGCCGGGCCACGCCGACAGCCTGATTGGAGCCTTTGCCCCCCGGCCCCATGTCAAAGTCGGAACCGACCAGTGTCTCGCCAAAGACTGGCATGCGCCCGGTCCGCAAAGTCATGCCCACGGCGAAGCTGCCGACAACGGTTATTTCGGGCTTGGTCATCGGAGGGTCTCTCTTTCGCTGTAAGTGTAGTCAACTGGGGGGAGCTGTTGCGGTCAGCCGGGTTGGGTTGCCCCGGCCGGTTGGCTCACGCCAGCCTCTCCCGCTTTGGCGATCATCGCGTCTGCAACCTGACGAATCTCGGCCCGTTCGGCGTCGGTGGCCGCGGCGATCTCCTCCGCGACCAGCTCGTCGCAACGCCGGTGCAGGCCGTCCATGTCGGGGATGAGTTCGGGGAACTTCTGGTGGAGTGCAGTGTGCCAGCGCTTGCCGTAGGCGGCGTGAATGGTCTCGTCGGCCCAGTCAAACTCCATGTCGTGCTGGCTCATCCTGTCCTGATACTGCGAAAATGCTTCCGCCCGCTTGACCTTGTTGCCGATGTTCTTGGTTTCGAAGTAGTGCAGCATGCCCAGCCGAATGATCGGCTCCTGCCCGGCCGCGCTGTCGTAGATGTAGCTGCCCAGCGGCATCTCCTGCAGTTCAAAGCCCCAGGCTCGCAGCCGCTCATAGCCCATTAGCACGTGGCGGCTCTCGTCGTAGGTCCAGCGCGCGGCATCGTAGATGTATTCCCAATCGAGATCTTCGGCGAAGGCGTGCAGGATGGCGCCGCCCGTTTCCACGGCCCATACTTCGTTCAGATGACTGACACCGCTGCGCAGCTGCAGGTTGATCCCCTCACCGTAGGCAAAGTTTGAATCGACGATGTCGGGCCAGTAGTAGTGACAGAGATGGAAGCGTGGGTCCCGCGCCGGAATCTCCGCCAGCTTGAAGGGGCGGCGTCCGGGCAGGTCGTTCGGCGTCGGCGCCTCGTGAGGCGCGACCAGCGTCAATCCGCCCACCTGGTCCAACTGCTCCGTCAGCGCCGAGGCCCAACTCTCCGCCTCTTGTCTGTGTTCAGGATCAGACCCAACCATGGCTTCCGCCTGGCCTTCCAACCACGCAATCTGCGCCTCTTTCTCCACGATCGCCAGGTTGAGGGCGCGCAGAATCGGCCCGTCGCTGAGGTCGTCGGCGCAGTCGACGTAACTCCGGTAGGCGGCCAGCAGGGCAGGCTTGAAGACCCGCAGCAGCGCGAGAATGAAGGCCTGTGCGCTGGGTGCGTTTATCGATTCATCGAAGACCCCGACGAGAGGCGCGTCTTCGCCGATTTCAAGCATGCGCCTGGGGTATCGCAGCTCGAAGACCCTTTCGCGCAGCGCATGCGCTGTCAGCGTATCCTGCCACGTGAAACGCGGCAGCGTCATCTTCGCTTCCAGCGCGGCGATGCCGGCCAGCCAGGCCGACTGGCTGATGATCAGTGACCGCTCACACAGATAGAAGCGTTTGAGAATCGTCGCCGCGTCCAGACGCAGAAAACGCGCGCGGGAGTGCTCCCCTGGCAGATAGCGGTTATTGTTGTCGGTCATTGTTCCACTCTTAAGTGTCTGTTACTCTTTGCGATGCAACGACTTGGTGACTTTGCACCTAACCCTTGACCGCGCCAGCTGTCAGGCCGCTTATCATGTACCGCTGCAGGAACAGGAAGAAGATGAGGCCCGGCACAATGATCAACACCGCCATCGCCATGATGTTGCCCCAAACCACCGATCCTGCGATACCCACAAAGAAGTTGATGCCGACTGAGAGCGGGTATTTCTCCTGGTCCTTCATCATCGTCAGCGCAAACATGAACTCCTGCCACGCGATTGTGAAGGCGAACAGCGCCACCGCGGCGATTCCAGGCGCCGCCACCGGCAGAAAAACGCGGCGAATCGCCCCCACGCGACTACACCCGTCGATCATCGCCGAGTCTTCCAGCTCGCGCGGAACCGTGTCGAAATAGCCCTTGAGCATCCATGTCGAAAATGGCAGTGCCCCCATTGTATAGACGATGATCAGACCCGCATAGGTGTTAACAAGATTGAGGCGAGTCAAAGTGACGAACAGAGGGATCAGCATCAGCACGCCCGGGAACATCTGGCCTGCGATCAGCCAGACGCCCAGCGAACGGCGCATGCGGAACTGAAACCGAGACAGCGCGTACGCGCCCAGCGTGGTCAGCACCAGCGCCAGCAAAGTCGTGACGGTGGCGATATAGAGGCTGTTGAGAAAATAGCGCCCGGCCGGCGTCTCGGTGAGGACGTAGTTGTAATTGGCCAGTGTGGGTTCCTTGGGAAGAAGCACAGGAACCCTCGTGAAGATTTCAGGACGCGCCTTAAACGAGCTGGCCAGCATCCAATAGAACGGAAACGCCGTAAAGGTGCTGATGATCAGCAACCAGCCATACGCGAGCACATAGCGTCCCAGCCGGCGGCGAACAAACTGTTCCATCTGAATCTCTCCTATTCGACGTCTTCCAGAACCTGCCGCGTATATAATGTGATCGGCAAGAGCAGCAAAACCAACATGATTACCCCCACGGCCGAAGCATACCCTATCTTGAAGAACCGAAAGGCGTTCAGATAGGACATGATCGACAGCAACATCGTCGTGTCGCCCGGACCCCCGCCAGTCAGAACGTAGACGCTGTCGAAATGATTGAATGCCCAGATCGTGGTCAACAGAATGGCGATCTTGCCAACGCGATTGAGAAGAGGAACGGTGATGTAGCGAAAACGCCCCAGGACGCCGGCGCCATCGATCGCGCCCGCCTCGTAGAGTTCCTCAGGCACCGTCTGCAGGCCGGCCAAAAGCATAACGATAGAAAAGGGCAGCAGCTTCCAGACGGCCACAATCATCGTGGCAATCAGAGCCGTATTCTTGTCACCGAGCCAGCCTATATTGCGGTCTGTCAAACCCAATTCCAACAATACATAGTTCAACATGCCGAAATGCGGGTCGAAGATCCAGCGCCACGTCAGCGCGGCAACGACAGCCGGACAAACCCAGGGAATCAGCGCAAGACCCCGGAACAGGCCCCGCAGAGGGATATTCTCATTCAGTGCGATCGCGGTAAACAGTCCCAACAGATAAGTGATAACAACGATGCCAACGGTCCAGATAATATTGTTGGTCAGCGCTCCCCAGAATAGCGTGTCGTTCGTCGTCAATTCGATGAAATTAAGTGTGCCAACCAGGGTTGTATCTTTGTTGTAGAGATTGTACTTGGTGAAGGCGAGATAGATCCCGCGCAAGAGCGGATACACCGTCAGCAGCAATAGCGGAATGACTGTCGGCAGCAGGTAATAGTAGGGAGTAATGTGGCGATTGCTCAGGCGGCGCGAAAGGCGTTCAAGCCCTTCGGGCAAGGGAACGGAAAACGTTTTCGTAGACACGTTTGCCTCCAACCAGACTTCAGTGACCTCAGGTCAAACGGCGAGGGTGGTCACTGCAAAAGAGGGCGACCCGGGAATCGCGGCAAAGTAGAACTGATGCAGGCCCATATTGGCGCTTGCGCTATGAATCTGCCAAAGCCTTCGACTTCGGTTCAAAACAGTAGACAGGGGTTACCCCTGTCTACTGTCCATCCAGAGCCCTGCCCTCCTACAAGGGCAGGGTTTCGAACCATTCGAAGCGTATCCTGACTGATCAGCGCAGGAAAAGGGAGAAACCACCCCGGCGACTGGATAAAGGGAGCACCGGCTCGCTAGCCCGCCGGCTGAGTTTCCTCTCTGCTCCTCGCCGACGGCGGGCTAGGCCTGATACTCCTGCAGTATCTTGGTTCCTTCGACCTCCAGAAGATCGATCAGTTCGTCTAGAGTCATTTCATTCTGCAGATACTTCTGGATGTTCGGTCCCAGCAGACGGTCATCGAACTCGGCCCAGGCCGGATGCTTGGGGTAACCGACGCCGTGCTCCACCTCGCGCAGGGCCACGTCCCAGCTGTGCTCCGTCGTCGTGAAGCGAGGATCCTCCATCGCCTTGATGCTCGTCGGGAAGAGCCAGTCACCGTAGGCGATGGCCGACGAGTTCTCGTCATTGGATAGCCACAAAGTGACTTCCCATGCGGCATCGACTGTACCTCTGTCAGTCGCGTCCGTGGCAACAGACCAGGTCTGCGGCTCGCTGCTGTTTGCGTGGCGCTTGTAATGGGGGAGCGGAACCATGTGCCACTCAAACTCCGGTTCGGCCTCCATCACGATACGTCTGGCCCAACAGCCGGTTTGGCGCATCGTATAGATGCCCAGTCCGAATGCTTCCAAAGTGTTGGAGCCGCCGAAACTCTCCTGAGACAGAATCTCATCCACCCAGAGCATGTCATGCCACAACTGCAGGGCTTCGCGCGCCGGCTGCACGTCGATCTCCCAATTCTGTCCCGATCCACCCATCACCTCGGCGCCCGTCTGCCACATCCAGGCGATGATGTCCTCGGTCGTCTGTGTAGCCGTGAGGTTGGCAGCCAGTCCGTAATATTCCGGCGGGCTGGTGAGCTCCTTGGCAGCAGGAATGAAATCGTCCCAGGTCCAACCTTCGAGGGGCAGTTCGAATCCTGCCTCGTGGAATCGGTCCGCGTTCACGTACATCGTCCCGATCCACCCATCACCTCGGCGCCCGTCTGCCACATCCAGGCGATGATGTCCTCGGTCGTCTGTGTAGCCGTGAGGTTGGCAGCCAGTCCGTAATATTCCGGCGGGCTGGTGAGCTCCTTGGCAGCAGGAATGAAATCGTCCCAGGTCCAACCTTCGAGGGGCAGTTCGAATCCTGCCTCGTGGAATCGGTCCGCGTTCACGTACATCGTCCCGACTTCCCAGCACCAGGGCACACTGAAGATCTTGCCGTCCAAGGGGGAGACGGCCGCGTCCAGAGCTTTGGGATGGGTCGATTCTACCAGCCCTGAGTTATTTATCAGCTCGGTCAGGTCCAGGTAACCGCCCTGCGTTCCGTACTCGTTCGCCCATGCCGTGATGCCGTGGACGATATCGGGCGTCACCCCGCCGGCAATCGATGTAGTCAGGTAGTCACGCGCCTGACCCCAGCCGCCCTGGATGTATTCGGCGGTAATGCGGCTGCCATGCTCGGCATTCCAACTGTCGATCGCAGCTTGTGCGGCCTCTACGGCGCCCGGCTGCCATACGAGCGTGTAGAACTGCACGGTTTGCGGTTCACCCCCGCCTTCCATGTCGCCGGCGCCCTCTTGGGGCGCGACCGGTGCGGCGCAGGCGGCAAGGGCAACGCCGGCTGCGGACAGGCCGGCCATCTGCAGGAAACTCCGACGACTCAATCTCGTTTCGTTCACGTTCGACCTCCTGTGGTCTCTGTGGGGTGCGTGACTCTTGAGCACCTTGGCACAAAAAAAGTGAATAAAGTCGGCCCTGAGCGCTTCCGGGGGACACAGCCTGGATATAGGTGATGTTATGGATTGGGGAGATAGTATAGATAGCCGCGCTCTGATTGTCAATCGCTCTTAACAGCGGCGTGCAATCCAGACTGGGCGCGAACGTTCGCACACCTCTGCTATCGACAAAGCCAAAGCCAGTGTGCCTCCCCAAGCAGGACAAATTCCGTCCCCACTGACCACTGACTACTGATCACTGACCGCTGCAGTTCCGTGCGGTCGGGCCTTCGGCCCTCCCTTGTGCGGGGGGACTCCCCCCGCAACGCCCCCCATCGTATGCCCGACCGTCTTGGACATTTGGAAAGGTTGAGACGGCGACCGGTGTTCCAACCCCGCGCCACCAATGTAGGGGCAGGCCTAGTGCCTGCCCAATGCCTTCCAATAAATGAACGGCAAACGATTCCAGCCACCGCTGTCATGATTCCCCCACCTGACCATCCCCACCCCAGATATGAACTGCACCAGCGCAGTGGCTGACCCAGACCCTATGCATAACCTTGTCCGATTCAGGAACTGGTGGACTCTGGAGACAAATCGAAGGAGTGCAGGCAATGAGCCGAACTCTGTTTTACGGAAAACCAGCGACCAAGCCTTGGCCAGTTCGGAATGCAGAGTGAGGCAGGCAAGGTTTTTCTCTCTTCCCTCTCCTCTTTCCTCTCTGTATGTGGCCCGGTAGTGACCCGCTACCTTATATGTTCACAGGAGATTGGACAGCGAATGCTTTACCATTTATCATGCCAACGAAGAAAGATATCCAACCCCGCGGCTGGTGGGAACACCCGAAATGACACATATATGAGATCTGTAATCTGCGTTCACGAACGCTTTGACGCCGTATGGCCGTTTGCCGCCGACTACTGGCAGGAACGCTGGCAGGAGAACGGCAGCTGTGAACTGTATCGTACGCAGGATCAGGGCGCGCGCGTCCCGCAGCTCGTCCGTGACCCCGCCACGGTCGTGCGCCTGGTCCTTCTCGGCTTTCCTGCCGACAACGAGGACTTGGCGCCCTTCACCGCGCTCGAAGAGTGTTTCCACAACGGCAGCGGCGATCTCTCGTCCGACGGAGTCAGCCAGGCTGCCGCCGGCGGCGTTAGCTTCATTCCCCACCGCGTCGATGTCTACTGGGGGCAGTCAGTGGCCGAGTACGCTCTGGGGATGACGATCTGCGCATTGCGCCGCATCCCCCAGTGCTACGCTGCCATGATGGATAGCGTTAGCCCCTGGCGCCACCGGCCCGAACAGGGTCGGCCTGGTCAGAGGGGCGTCCAGTTTTGCGACGACCCGCAGTTTACGAACGGTACGCTGGCCGGCAAGCGCGTTCGCGTTGTCGGTGCGGGCAATATCGGCGCCCGATACGCTTCCTGGTGCTCGGCCATGGGCGCGCATGTGGCCGTCTGGGATCCATTCGCGCCCGATGCGTCATTTGCCGTTGCCGGCGCGGAGCGTCGCTTCCATCTCTCCGAGCTGGTGAAGGATTCTGATATCTTTGCTCCCATGGTGCCGCTCACCGAAAGCACGCGCGGCCTGATTCCCAGGGAAGCAATAGATGCCCTGCCGCACGGTAGCCTGGTGGTGCAGGTGACGCGGGCCGCAATCTGCGACACTGAGGCGCTCTATCGTCGCGTCCTGAACGATGAGCTGGCGCTGGCGGCAGACGTTTTTGACGTGGAGCCCGTGGCGTTGGACTCCCCCCTGCTTGGACGTCACAACGTTGTCCACACGCCCCACAACGCCGGCCGCACCAAAGACGCCAACCTGGCCTGGGTGGATGATCAGGTAGCGCGTTTCAGACCACGCGCGTAACGGCCTGCGGCCTGTTCGGGCCGCGAACAGGAGGAGGAGAGATGAAACCTACTGAATCGGAGCGCCTCGCTTCTTTCTCGGGCAATCTGAAGAACGACTTCTCGGCGCACATTGGCCGCGGCGAAGCAGAGGCCGACGAACTGGACCGGATGCGCGATGCACTGCGCGGCTCCCTCGACCTGGGAATTTTTTCGCGCCAGGGCATTGAGTGGTACCGGAGCGCCTACGTGGAGGCCTTCCTCTTCATGTACGACTTGTCGTTCTACGATCGCGAGGCCGGGCGCTACCGTATCGACGAAGTCCTGGACGACGGCGAGCGCGAGTTCGGCGGCTACGAGATTATTCTCCTCTGGCAGTCCTATCCCCGCCTTGGCATCGATGACCGCAACCAGATCGACTACTACCGCGACATGCCGGGCGGGCTGGAAGGGCTGCGCGAGGTGGTGGACCGCGCCCACGCGCGCGGTGTGCGCGTCTTCGTCAACTACAACCCCTGGGACATCGGCACGCGCCGCGAGCCGGGCGCGCCGCCCTATACTGATAACAGAGGTTATCGCAGCAGGTTCCCCGACACGGGCGCGCCCGCGGTAGCGGACGCCGAGGCGCTGGGAGCGGTGATCAGGGAGATCGGCGCCGACGGCGTCTTCCTGGATACGATGGCTTCGGACGACCCGGGTTTCCTGGCGCCGATGGAACGGGCCAACGCCAACATTGTGTTCAATCCGGAGGCCGTTCCCCCTACCGAGGCCCTCTCATCAATTGCTGGCAGCTGGCTGCAGCGCAATACCGTCGTGCCGCCTGACCTGTTGACCATCCGCTGGGTGGAGCCGCGCTTCTCCTTTCGCGCCATCGACCGTAACGCCCACGAGCACAGCGATATCATCCAGAAGGCCTTTTTCCACGGTTGCGGGCAGGTTGTCTGGGAAAACATCTTCGGCTGGTGGAACCCCTGGCCTGAAGCGGACCGGGCGCTGCTGCGGCGCTGTGTGCGGCTGCTGCGGAGATTCAACAAGGCATTCCAGGACCGCGACTGGCAACCCTACGTCGCTACGGAGGTGGAGGGGGTCTACGCGCACCGTTGGCGCAGCGGCGACATGGTCGTGCATACGCTGATCAACGAGTCGGGCTCGGAGGTCGACCGTCCGGTTTTGCTTGCGCCTGCTGCAACCAGGGATGGCCGCTCCATGCGGCACTACGACCTCTGGAAGGGCGCCGAACTCGAGCCGTCGGCACAGGGCGACGCGCATCTGCTCACATTTTCAATGGACAGCGGCGCGGCCGGATGTATCGTCTCTGCACCGGAAGACGTTGAGGTCGACCCGCGATTTGCATTGGACGACCCCGAAACCAATCGGTCCGGCGGGATAGACCGCAGGCGTGTTGGCCTTGACGACCTGACGCTTCGGCCGGTCGAGCCCTCGGCCCCGGCCGCTGCCGGAGAAGAGCAGTTCGACATGTGTTTCGTCCCAGCCGGCCCCTTTATCTTCGGAGTGCGCCACAACAACCGCACGGCCATGGAGGGCGCCTGCTACGGTAAGATGGACGAGCTCTGGGACAAATACCACCCCAGGTACTTTGTCGACCTGCCCGATTACTGGATCGATCGAACAGAAGTCACTAACGCCTCCTACCGCACTTTTCTGGAACAGACCCGTTACCTGCCGCGCGATCTGACCAACTTCCTGCGCCACTGGAACAAACCGCCCGGTTCCGATGACGAGCCCTGGACCTGGAGCCCGCCTACCGGTAAAGAGTCGCACCCGGTCATCTGGGTCGACCTAGACGATGCCCGCGCCTACGCCAACTGGGCCGGAAAACGGCTCCCTCTAGAGGAAGAGTGGCAAAAGGCCGCAGGTTTTGCCGTCTGGCCGTGGGGTGATGGCTTTGACCCCTCGCTTTGCAACAGCGGCAGCGACGACACGACCCCCGTCGACCAGTTCCCCGGCGGGGCCAGCTACGTCGGCTGCCAGGACATGGCCGGAAACGTCTGGGAGTGGACCGAAAGCGAACGCGACGACGGCCACACGCGTTACGCCATCATCCGCGGCGGCAGCTACCTGAAAGTGAAAGGCAGCATCTGGTACAACGCCAGCGGCGCGCAGCCCAACGACTGCCACGAGAAGATATTACTGATGTATCCCGGTTTGGACCGTTGCGGCACTGTCGGCTTCCGCTGCGTCAAGGACGTTGCACCGGTTGGTTAGACGTTGGAGGGAAAGGTCACCCGGCTCTACTCAACCCTCCATTGAATCAAGGAGTGAAGATGACGACCGATCTGACACCGCAGGAGCGCATGGCACAGCTCAAGCAGAACGGTTTCTGCATCATCGAGAATGTGGCCGACGAGTGGCTCCTCAACTGGACGCGGGCCTGCGTCGACAAGGCCCTGGCTGAAGTAGATCCCGAACGGCTGGCCAGGACCAAGTCCCCCGGCAGCCTGATCGACTCGAACAACTATCCTGAGCTGGCCGACCTGATCAGCAATCCCCGCGCGCTGGCCGAGCTCGACCGCATGGGCGTGAAGGACATCAAGTTCTGGAAGGCGGTGATCATCAGCAAGCCGCCGGGCGGGCCGCGGCTCTACTGGCACCAGGACTGCCTGATGTGGCAGGACCCGCGCGCCTACAGCGACAGCCCGCCGATGATCTTCCTGATGTACTACCTGGAGGACACCACGCGCCGGAACGGCTGCCTGCGCCTGCTCCCCGGCTCCCACCGCTACCGCCACATCCTCCACGACATGGGCGAAGCCCACACCAGGGAGATCAACCGCATCGATGACCCGGACGACCCCCGTTTCCGCGACTATCCCGGCGAGGTCGACGTGCCTGTAAAGGCGGGCGATGTGGTGGTCGGCGACGCGCGCATGTTCCACTCGGCGCACACCAACCATTCGGACGAAAAGCGGACGGTGATCACCATCTGGTTCCACCCGTTCTTCTCCGACCTGCTGGAGCCGACGCAAAGCTGGATCCACGACCGCATGCACCGGCAGCACGCCGACTGGCCGCAGGATGCCCTCGCCAAGATCGAGCCACTCATCCCCGACTATCGCGGCGGGGTTGCGCCGATGGAGCAGAATCGGACGCCTGACGATCGCTTACGCTGGCCCGAAGCAGTGGCCGCCAGCTAGTCGCGGTACAGTTGCGCTAAGGAAAAGGCACACAGGTACCCGCCTTTGAAATCGCGCTGATTGGCATAATGTTGGATTCCAAACTCCCCACCAGGAGACAGAGATGAAGATCCTGATCACCGGCATTACCGGAAAGATCGGCCGCTATCTGGCGCCGATACTTGCCCAAGACCACGAAGTACATGGCATTGACCTTCTCCCCTCGGACTGGCCCAACGCCACCCAGGCCGACCTCTGCGACCCTGAAGCGTTGCCGCCCGTCTTTGAAGGCGTGGACGTGGTCATCCACCTGGCCGCCGACCCCCGCCACGAGGTCGAAATCGGCTGGGATGAACTGACCAACCCCAACCTGATTGCCACCGCCAGAATGTACGACGCCGCTCACGACGCCGGTGTGCGCCGCGTCATCTTCGCCAGTTCGATGCACGTCATGGGCGCCTACGAATGGGATGAGCCGTACCTCTCCATCCTTTCCGGCCGCCACGACGGCCTCGACCCGGCCTCCATTCCACTCGTCAAAGGCGATGATCCGGGCAGGCCGGACAGCCGTTACGGCGCTACAAAGATCTTTGGCGAGTCATTGGGCCGCTACTACACCGAGGGCGGCAACATCGACCGCCCTGACCAGCGCCCTATGGAGGTCATCTGCCTCCGCCTGGGCACCCTGCCCGCATATGACCGCCCCGGCCGCGACTATCGCTCGCTGGTGAGCTGGTTCAGTTATCGCGATGCCGGCGGCTTTTTCCAGGCCTGCGTCGAACGTCCCAACATCAGCTATGAGATTATCTATGGCGCGTCCAACAACAAGTGGAAAATTTACGACACGCCCTACGCCTGGAAACTGCTGGATTTCATGCCCGTCGACAGAGCCGAGGACCACTGGCGCAAAGAGTAACCTACAGCGCTCCGCCTGAACCGCGGCGCAACACGGGAGGACAACCGATCATGACAGTTGGAAACGGCGATTTTCGCTACGAGTTGGACGATTCCTGGCCGACGCTTCCCGAAGGGTGGTCGCTCGGCTCCGTGCCCGACCTGGCTATCGATTCGCGCGACCGCGTCTTTGTCTTCTGCCGCCATAAGCATCCCGTCGTCGCTTTCGAGGCCGAGACCGGCAAATTCATCACCTCCTGGGGCGAAAACGAATTCACCGAGCCGCACGGCATCTTCATCGACGCCGAGGACTACGTTTGGGTTACCGACCGCCAGGAGCACGTCGTCACCAAGCACACGCAACATGGCGAGAAACTGCTCGAACTGGGCCGCCGCGGCTGGGCCATGATGACGGTGACGCCCTACGGCACCTCCTTGGACCCGCCCTTCAACATGCCGGCCGGCGTGGCCACCGCCCAGGACGGCTGCATCTTCGCCGCCGACGGCTACGGCAACCGCCAGGTCCACCGCTTCTCACCGGAGGGCGAGCTGGAAGTCTCGTGGGGCACGTCCGGCCTGGAGCCGGGCCAGTTCGCGCTGGTGCATAACATCGGCATCGACACGCAGGGCCGGGTTCTGATCTGCGACCGCGAGGCCAACCGCATCCAGCTCTTCGATCGCGACGGAAACTACATCACCATGTTTGAAGATGTGCACAGGCCGGGCGACGTCTATTGCAGCCCCGACCAGTTCGTCTATGTCGCCGAGCAGGGCAGCGCCATGGGCAAAGGGCCCCTCCCTTGCGGCGTCTCCATCTTCCATGAATCCGGCGAGTTGGTCTGCCGCTTCCGCGGCCCCGAGACCGGCCTGCGCATGCCGCACGGCATCTGGTGTGATTCGAAGGGGAACATCTTCGTGGCCGAGTTGGGAGAAGAAGGCAACCGGGCGCGCAAGTTTGTCAAAATCTGAAATCGAACGGAGACAGGGCTCGACCTTTCCGAAATGAGCGTGCATTGCGTACCTGTCGTCATGACTTTTGAATGCGAACCTCACATCCATTACATGAAACGCCCACCAGGAGACACTCTATGAAAATTCTACTCACCGGCATCAGCGGTACAGTTGGCAGCTTGCTGGCGCCCGAACTGGGACGCGACCACGAAGTGTCCGGTATCGACCTGCGTCCCTCCGACTGGCCGAACGCGGTACAGGCCGACCTCTGCGACCCGGACGCCTTGCCCCCCATCTTCGAAGGCATCGACGTAGTCGTCCACCTCGCCGCTGACCCGCGCCACGAGGTCGAAATCGGCTGGGAAGAGCTCACCAACCCCAACCTGATCGCCACCGCGCGCATGTACGACGCTGCCCATGACGCCGGCGTGCGCCGCGTCATCTTCGTCAGTTCGATGCACACAATGGGCGGCTACGAGTTTGACGAGCCCTACCTGTCCATCGTTTCCGGCCGCCTCGACGGCCTCGACCCGGCCTCCATTCCCCTGGTCAAGGGCGATGACCCGCCCAGGCCGGACAGCCGCTACGGCGCGACCAAGATTTTCGGCGAGTCCCTGGGCCGTTACTATACCGAAGGCGGCAACATCGACCGCCCCGACGAACGCCCCATGGAAGTTATCTGCATCCGTCTCGGAACGTTGCCCCGCTCCAACCGGCCCGAAAAGGACTACCGCTCGCTCGTCAGTTGGTTCAGCAAGCGCGATGCGATCGGCTTTTTCCGGGCTTGCATTGAGACACCGGGCATCGGCTATGAGATCATCTACGGCGCATCCAACAATACCTGGAAAATCTACGACACACCCTACGCCTATAATCTGTTGAATTATGTTCCCGCCGACGACGCTTCAGAGCACTGGGGCAAGGAATAAAGGGAGGACAACCGATGCTGACCGTTGGACATGGCGATTTTCGCTATCAACAGGACGATTCGTGGCCCACATTGCCTGAAGGTTGGGTGATGGACCACCCCTCCGATCTGGCGGTGGATTCGCATGATCGGGTCTATGTTTTCAACCGCAACAAGCACCCAATGATCGTCTTCGAAGCCGACTCGGGCGAGTTTGTTACCTCCTGGGGCGAAGGCGAATTCAAAGAGCCGCACGGCATCTTCATCGACGACGAAGACCATGTGTGGACCGCCGACCGCAATGACCACACCGTCGTCAAGTACACGCGCTACGGCGAAAAGCTGCTCGAGCTGGGCACGCGCGGCTGGGCAAACATGACGGTAACGCCCCAGGGCACGACGCTCGATCCGCCCTTCAACATGCCCGCAGGCGTGGCCATCGCCGAGGACGGCTGCATCTTTGTCGCCGACGGCTACGGCAACCGCCAGGTCCATCGTTTTTCGCCGGACGGCGAGCTGGAGCTTTCATGGGGAACGTCGGGCACGGAGCCGGGCCAGTTCGCGCTCGTACACCAGGTCGGCGTCGACACGCAGGGCAGGGTACTGATCTGTGACCGGGCAAATCATCGCATTCAGTTCTTTGACCGGGAAGGACAGTTCCTCCACATCTGGGACGACGTCAGTGCACCCGGCGACGTCTACTGCAGTCCTGAGGGGCTGATCTACGTCGCCGAACAGGGTGGCGGCGGCGCCGTCTCGATCTTCAGCGAAGACGGCGAGCTAATCTGCCGCTTCCGCGGCGAGGAAGCCGGCCTGCGCGGCGTCCACGGCATCTGGATCGATTCCAAAAAGAATCTATTCATATCGGAATTGAGCCACCACGGCCACTGCGTGCAGAGATACGCCAAGATCTGAGGAAAGCCCCAATTGACGCTGCTACTCTTCCAGTAAATGGGACTTGCATTTTATTTCTCACGCTTGACAACACCTTCTGCCTATAGATAATACACGCACAATTCCTATAGGAGACGGCCATGAAGGTCCTCATAACTGGTATCACCGGTACGATCGGCAGTTTCCTGGCGCCTGAACTTGGGCGCGATCACGATGTCTACGGCATCGACCTGCTCCCGTCCGACTGGCCCAACGCTACGCAGGCCGACCTCTGCGACCCCGCCGCTCTGCCGCCCGTCTTCGAAGGCATGGATGTGGTCATTCACCTGGCTGCCGATCCCCGCCACGAGGTGGAAATTGGCTGGGATGAACTGACCAACCCCAACCTTATCGCCACCGCCCGCATGTACGATGCCGCCCACGACGCCGGCGTACGCCGCGTCATATTCGCCAGTTCGATGCACGCCATGGGCGGCTATGAGTTCGACGAGCCTTACCTGTCGATCGTATCAGGCCGCCTGGACGGGCTGGACTCGGCCTCCATCCCGCTCGTCAAAGGCGATGATCCGGGCAGGCCGGACAGCCGCTACGGCGCCACCAAGATCTTCGGCGAGTCGCTGGGCCGCTACTATACCGAGGGCGGCAACATCGACCGCCCCGACGAGCGCCCGATGGAGGTCATCTGCGTACGTCTCGGCACGCTCCCGCCATGGAACCGCCCCGGCAGTGGATACCGTTCGCTGGTGAGCTGGTTCAGCCATCGCGACGCAACCGGCTTCTTTCGCGCCTGCGTTGAACGCCCCAACATAAACTACGAGATCATCTACGGCGCGTCCAACAATACCTGGAAGATCTACGACACGCCCTACGCCTGGGAGCTGCTGGATTTCATGCCCGTCGACAGCGCCGACGACCACTGGCGTAAGGACTAACCTTTACCCCCGCGCGCCGCGGCTGCGCGCCACAGCGGAGGACAACCGATTATGACAGTTGGATATGGCGATTTTCGCTATGAGTTGGACGATTCCTGGCCCTCAGTGCCCGAAGGATGGTCGCTCGGCTCTGTGCCCGATGTGGCGATCGATTCGCGCGATCGCGTCTTTGTCTTCTGCCGCCACAAGCACCCGGTGGTGGCGTTTGAGGCGGATACCGGGAAGTTCATCACCTCCTGGGGTGAAGGCGAGTTCACAGAGCCGCACGGCATCTTTATCGACGCCGACGACCATGTGTGGGTCACCGACCGCCAGGAGCATGTCGTAACCAAGCACACGCAGCACGGTGAGAAGCTGCTCGAGCTGGGCCGACGCGGCTGGGCCATGATGACGGTGACGCCTTACGGCACCACACTGGATCCCCCCTTCAACATGCCGGCCGGTGTGGCTATATCCAGCGACGGCAGCATCTTCACAGCCGACGGCTACGGCAACCGCCAGGTCCATCGCTTTTCCGCGGACGGCGAGCTTGAGGTGTCCTGGGGAACCTCCGGCATAGAGCCGGGCCAGTTCGCGCTGGTGCACAATATCGGCATCGACTCGCAGGACCGGGTTCTGATCTGTGATCGGGAGTCCAGCCGCATCCAGTTCTTCGACCACGAGGGTGAATTCATCACGATGTGGGAAGACGTCAACGGCCCCGGCGACGTCTACTGCAGCCCCGACCAGCTGATCTATGTCGCCGAGCAGGGCGGCTCCCTTGGCAAGGGCCCCGCGCCGATCGGCGTCTCCATCTTCCACGAATCCGGCGAGCTGGTCGGCCGCTTCCGCGGGACGGAGACCGGCCTGTCCATGCCGCACGGCATCTGGTGCGATTCGCACGGAAACATATTTGTCGCGGAGCTGGGCACCGAGGGAAACAAAGCCCGCAAGTTCGTCAAGATTTAACAGGAAACGGCGCGGAATCGCCTCCTGTCCTCATCCTGAATGAGCGAGTGAGACAGCGCCGATCCCTTTCCCGAGAGCGTGTTTGCCTGGTCCGACGAGGAAGAATCAAGTCAATGAACGCGACAGCACCGCCGATAGCCGGTCTCTGCACCTATGCGCAGGGCGGCAGGCTGGGCTACAGTGTGGAACGCACTGTACAGTTGCTGCGGCGCTATCTGTTTGTCGAGAGCCAGACGATGCGCTGCCTGGTCGCTCACCTGAACGGCGTGCCGGAGTGGGAGGTGAAATGCGGCCTCTCGCTCCATCTGTGGCAGGACGCGGAGCACTGCACCTGGCTTCGCAACCGCGTCAAGGAGATGCGCACGCCGCCCCTCCATCTGGACCGCATCCCTGACCCGGCCCTGGACGTATTCTTCAAGGAGTTGATCCGTTCCCGCACCACGCTAGAGCTGCTGACCGGAGTATACCGGGTGCTCAAACCGGCCAGCATCGCGGCCATGCAGCGCCATCTGGGGGAAGCAAACCCTCTGGTCGATCAACCTACGCGGCGCCTGCTCAGGTTCATACTGCTCGAGGAGGAAGAGCAACTTGCCTGGGGCCATGCCACACTGCGTATCCTGATCGATAGTGAAAATACCGAAACCGGGGAATGCTGGGCCGCTCACCTGCAGGCCTACCTGGATGCCGCCGGCGGAATCGTCGCCGACAATGACCGCGCAACCGAGAACGAGCTGCCGCCGGCCCGAGCCCAGGAGCCATTCAACCCAGTCCGGACCCCGCAAAGAGATGAACGCTTTACCAGGGTCTGGAAGTCACGCGGGCGCCTCCCCAACGCCGACATCTCCGCCACCGAGCGAAACTGGTTTCAGCTCTACATGCGGCTGACCGAAATGCACGTTCCTGAACTGATGGCATTGATCATCTACGACTGGGACGACCAACCCTGGGAATTCTATCACGATATGGCTCGCCAGCTCTGGGATGAGGCGCGCCACGCCATGATGGGCGAGATCGCCTTCGAGTTGAATGGTTTGAACTGGGCGGAGGTTCCGCACGAAATCAGCTTTGGCGAATTTCCCAATACCCAGCTAGAGCCCGCCGACCGGCATTGCCTTCTGTGGGGGATCGAACAGGGGCTGATGAAACCGGATGGGAAGCAACTTGAGTACAAAGTCGCCCGCGAATCGGGCGATCCACTGTCGACTACGTTCCAGGATTTTGATTGGGCTGACGAGGTACTGCATGCCCAGATAGGACGCAGATGGCTGCTGCCGGCCTTTGAATCGATGGAGGCAATGCAGCAGCGCTACGAAGAGGTTCTGGCGCGCTTCCAGGCTATCCTCGACCAGGACCAGGCGTTGCCAAGAGCCGAATGGTGGGATGCCTTCTATCAGCAGGTACCTCGCCCGGAAAAGCAGGAGGAACCAGTTTGACGAACTGTTCGGTACTTTGCCCGGCGCTGACGCCTGGCAAGAATCTCGAACGCATCGAACCAAACCATTAGCTAGAGGTGAATCCATCCAATTGACCCACAGACGTTTTCTCATTTCCACAAAGGAGGGAAAGAGATGAAGCAGACCAAGTATTCGTGGCTGTTGGGGATCGTGATGGTAGTAGCTCTTGTACTTTCGGGCTGCGTCGGCGCCGCCGAGCCCGAAGCCCCGGCTGAGGAGATGGCTGAACCCGCCGCCGAAGAGGCGGAAGAGGCTTCGGAACTACCTCAGATCGTCCCAATTGAAGGGCCGGACATCATCCTCGATGAGGCAATGTGGCCCACGGAATACAGCGAAGCGCCCTCGTTGGCGGAGATGGTCGCGGCAGGCGACTTGCCGCCCGTAGAGGAACGCCTCCCTGAAGACCCAATGGTCATCAAGCCATTGAATGAAATCGGCAAGTACGGCGGCACCTGGCGCCGCGGCTTCACCGGCCCGGCCGACGGCGAGAACATGATGCGCATCAACAACTCGTCAAGGCTGCTCGCCTGGGACTACTCAGGTTCCTACATCGTGCCCAGCCTGCTCGCCGGCTGGGACATTCAGGATGACGGCCGCAAGTACATCCTCTATCTCCGCAAGGGCGCCAAGTGGTCAGACGGCATGCCTTTCACCGCCGACGATTTCCTCTTCTGGTACGAGGACGTCGCCCTGAACGAGGACATCTTCCCCAGCCCGCCCCCGGAAATGGTTATCGCCGGCGAACCGGGCCTGATGGAAAAGATCGACGACTATACGATCTCCTACACCTTCAAGGAGCCGTATCCCCTTTTCCTCGACATCCTTGCGGGCCATAACATGGTGGCGGCAGCCCCCGAAGGCAGCCTGGGAACTGGCGGCGGAGGCTACGCAGCCAAGCATTACATGAGCCAGTTCCTGCCCAAGTACTCCTCTGAAGAAGAGGTGACGGCGAAGGCCAAGGAGTTGGGATTCGAGAGCTGGCTGGATATGTACCTCTTCCACTCCTATCCCGCCCGTAACCCGGACCTGCCGGTGATGAGCCCGTGGGTCACAGAGCGACCCGTCATCGATCCAATCTGGTCGATGAAGCGCAACCCCTACTACTGGGCGGTCGACACGGAAGGCAACCAGCTTCCCTACATCGACGAGATCGTGATCAATCTTGCCGAGGATAGAGAGGTCCTCCTCCTGCGCGCCCTCGCCGGAGAAATCGACTTCCAGGGTCGCCACATCAGCATCTCGAGGCTGCCCGTCCTCATAGAGAACATGGATACAGGCGACTACCGGGTCGATATTGGTCGCGGCTTCTGCCATTCGGCCGGTTTCCACTTCAACCACAGCTACGACGGTGACGCCGAAGTCCAGCAATGGATTAGAAACGTAGAATTCCGTCGAGCCCTTTCAATAGGAATCGATCGCGACCAGATAAACGAGGCCTACTTCCTCGGTCTGGGCGTGGGCGGCTCTGTGATGTGTTCACCCGACCTGCCCTCGACTGCAGGTGAAGAGTTCGTGACCAGGTGGGCCACGCACGAGCCCGATCAGGCCAATGAGATGTTGGACGCCATTGGGCTGACCGAAAAGGACGACGAAGGATTCCGTCTGCGGACGGACGGTTCCGGAGAGCGTCTGCGCATCGAAATTGGTATGGTTGCAGGCGGCAACGAGCCGATCGCCGAAATGGTGAAAGACCATTGGAAGGATATCGGCATCTGGGCCGACCTCAAGGCGCAGGAGCGAAGCCTGTTCGAGACGGAAGCACGCGCCAACAAGCACCAGATCGGCATCTGGGGCAACGGCGGCGCTTCGCAGCTCTGGCTCTACCCCCGCCACGTATTGCCTGTAAACACAAACGAGGCGTACATGGGGCCGGAGATCGCCAGATGGTTCGTCAGCGGCGGCGAGGATGGCATGGCGCCACCCTACCCTGAGATGGAAAGAGCGCTTGAACTGTTCAGGCAGGGCGCCTCCGTGTCCGCCGAGGAGCGCAACAAGATCGGCCAGGAGATCTGGAGTCTCGTGGTTGACCAGGTGTGGACGATCGGTACCGTCGGCCAGTCCGCCGGTGTCGCCGTCACCAAGAACAACATGGGCAACGTACCCCGGCGCGGCTGCCCGGCGCAGCACTGCCGGACGCCTGCCAGCGGCCATCCGCCGACCTGGTTCTTCACCGATCAGTAAAAGCTGAATCGCATCGCCCCCAGTGTGATGGGGGCGATGCCACGTACCTTGCCGGTCTGCGGCCCGTCCACTGCTTCAGCCCTGACCCAAGCGGCGAAACTGTCGACATCAGACCGGTTTGAACGCTCCCCGGCGCCCAATCTGGGTCTGCCCGGGAGTTCCTTGCCCCCCAACGCAACGAGTCGCGTAGTTTAGCTACCTGTCGCGGAGGCTGTCGGATGCTCGCTTACTTTGCTCGTCGCGCCGTATTGGCCGTCTTCACGTTGTGGGCCGTTTCGGTGCTCTCCTTCATCATCATCCAGCTCCCGCCCGGGGACTTTGTCGACGCCTACATGGCCCAGCTGGCCGTCATGGAGACCGATGTCTCGGAGCAGCAGATGGAGGCCATGCGCCGCCAGTATGCTCTGGACAGACCCATTCACGAACAGTACCTGAGGTGGGTTGGCAACATGGTCCAGGGCCACTTCGGCGTCTCCATGCTGTGGAAGCAGTCGGTCCGAGACGTGATCGGAGACAGGCTTGCGATGACCATGGCCGTTTCACTGGGGGCGGTTGTGCTTACCTGGGCGATTGCCGTGCCCATCGGCATCTACTCGGCAGTGCGTCAGTATTCGATCGGCGATTATGCTTTCACCTTTGTCGGTTTCATCGGTCTGGGGGTACCCAATTTCCTTCTGGCCCTGGTGCTGATGTACCTGGGCTTCTACCTTTTCGGGGCGAATGTCGGCGGTCTGTTCTCGCCGGAATACCAGCTGGAACCCTGGAGTTGGGGCAAAGTGAAGGACCTCCTCTATCATCTCCCCCTGCCCGCTTTCGTCGTCGCTCTCAGCGGCACTGCCGAACTGATCCGAGTCCTGCGCGCGAATCTGCTTGACGAGCTGCGCAAGCCCTATGTGATAACGGCGCGGGCGATGGGGCTGGCCGAGCACCGCCTGATCCTGAAATTCCCGCTGCGCGTCGCTCTAAATCCCTTCGTCAGCACGATCGGCTATCTGCTGCCCTACATCCTGTCGGGCAGCGTTATCGTCTCAGTCGTTTTGAGCCTGCCGACGCTGGGGCCGATTCTGCTGGGATCGCTTATCGCCCAGGACATGTTCCTGGCCGGAACGATAGTCCTGATGCTCGGCTCGATGACAGTCATCGGCACTTTCCTGTCCGACCTGCTGCTGATGTGGATCGATCCGCGCATACGTCTTGGCATGATCTAGCAGGAGAAACACGGTAGCCGGCATCCAACTACAGTCTCCTTTACTGTCCTCTTGGCAATGACCACTGAGCAAAGCATAGCGGTAGGTGAAGAACAGATAGCCGTCGACAGCGAAGAGCGGATCTTCGTTGCCGGCCAGATGCAGCTGATGTGGTGGCGGTTTCGCAAGCACCGCGTCGCCGTGGTGGCGACCGTGATTGTCGCCGCCTTCTACATCGTCGTAATCGGCGCCGACTTTTTTGCCTACACGGACCCCGAATCTACCGAAGCCTACCGCTCCTTGATGCCGCCCCAGCCTGTTCGCTTCTTTGACGACGGCAGGTTCAGCCCCCATGTCTACCAGGTCTCAGGAAAACGTGACCTGAAAACATTCAAGCGGGTATACGAAGCAGATCCGGACAAGAAAATCAGGGTTCGCCTCTTTGCACGCGGCTACAAGTACGACTTCCTGGGGTTCATTCCATCTGACATCCATCTGTTCGGGGTTCAGGGCGCCGGCGTGGAGGAATCACTGTTCTTCCTTGGAACGGACTCGTTGGGCCGCGATGTCTGGTCGCGGCTCATCCATGCCACGCGCACCTCCCTGACGATTGGACTGATTGCCGTTGCACTCAGTCTCGTTCTTGGGGTGATTCTGGGCGGCATTTCGGGCTTTTACGGCGGCGTCGCAGACAACATTATCCAGCGTCTCATCGAGATACTGCGCTCCATCCCTACCATCCCGTTATGGATGGGGCTGGCCGCCGCCGTCCCCAGACAGTGGAGCGTTGAGCAGGTCTACTTTGCCATTACAATTGTGATCGCTTTGCGGGGCTGGACCGGCTTGGCTCGAGAGGTGCGCGGCCGCTTTCTATCCCTGCGCGAGGAGGACTTTGTAACAGCCGCCGAACTGGCCGGTTGCAGCCGCAAACGCATCATCTTCCGCCATATGGTGCCCTCCTTCCAGAGCCACATCATCGCCACCGTCACGCTTTCGGTCCCGGCCATGATTCTGGCGGAGACGGCCCTCAGCTTTCTCGGACTGGGTCTGCGCCCGCCCGCCATCAGCTGGGGTGTCATGCTCCAGCAGGCGCAGAACGTCGAGACCGTCGCCCTATCGCCTTGGCTGCTGCTGCCGGCAGTTCCCGTCGTTGTCGTGATCCTGGCCTTCAACTTCATGGGCGACGGACTGCGTGATGCAGCCGACCCCTATGGAATCTAAAATGTTAATTCGCCGCGATTCATGTAAGCCATCGACCACTACCAGCCTTTGAACTGATGCAGAACGATCACCTACCGGTCCTATCGGTACGCAACCTGAAAACAAACTTCTTCACCGACGAAGGCGTCGTACGCGCCGTGGACGGCGCCACTTTCGATGTTCACCTCGGTCAGACACTTGGCATCGTAGGCGAGAGCGTAACCGCCCTTTCGATTCTCCGCATCGTCCCCCGCCCCGGCCGCATTGTTGAAGGGGAGATCCTTCTGCGCCAGGAGGTCGAGAATGGCCAGTCGCAGGAGGTGGCGCTGACTTCGCTGGGCGAGAACAGCAGGGAGATGCGTTCGATTCGCGGCGCCGAGATCGCCCTCGTCTTCCAGGAGCCGATGACCTCCCTCAGCCCCGTGCATACTATCGGCAATCAGATAATCGGAGCCGCCCGGCTGCACCGCCAGCTCTCGAAGCAGGAGGCCCGGGAGATGGTGGTCGAGCTGCTAGGCCTTGTGGGAATTCCCCGCGCCGAGACGGCCGTGGACTCCTATCCAATGCAGCTTAGCGGCGGTATGCGTCAGCGCGCCCTGATCGCACTCGCCCTCTCCTGCGATCCCAGAATCCTCATCGCCGACGAACCGACGACCGCCCTGGACGTGACCACCCAGGCCCAGATCCTCGATCTCCTGCGCTCACTGCAGGAGCAGAAGGGGTTGGCGATCGTGCTGATCACCCACAATATGGGCGTGATCGCGGAGATGGCCGACCAGGTCGTGGTGATGTACCTGGGCCGCGTGGTGGAGGAAGGCCCCGTAGACACCGTCTTTGGCGGATCGAAGCACCCTTATACACAGTCCCTGTTGCGCTCGATCCCTAGCATCCACTCGACACCTAAAGTACAACTACCCACCATCACTGGAACCATCCCCCACCCGTATAACCGGCCTACCGGATGCCCATTCCACCCCCGTTGCCCGGACGTAATTCCGGGCGTCTGTGACAAGCATGAGCCTGAGCTGCATTCGATTGGAGATGAGCACCTGGTGAGCTGTTTCCTCTATCATCCGGCACCGGAAACCAGTTCATAGCGGTCTATCCCGACGACCGGTCAACAGTTTCAGTCCGTAAACGATTGGCAATATGGAAGAAGATCAAGTACTGCTGGAGGTAAAAGGGTTACAGAAATTCTTCCCGATTCGGAAGGGTTTCCTACAGCGCGCCGTGGGCCAGGTCCGCGCGGTTGACGGCTTGGATTTTCGCGTTTACAAGGGGGAAACTTTCGGCATCGTGGGCGAAAGCGGCTGCGGCAAGACGACCGCCTCCCGCTGTATCGTACGCGCGCTTCAGCCTTCGGCCGGAGAAATCTTTTTCCGTGTCGACGACGGTGCATTGACTGACATCGCCAATCTGTCGAGGGACGAGCTGCAGCCCCTGCGCCGCCACATGCAGATGATCTTCCAGGACCCCTTCTCCTCGCTGAACCCGCGCATGACCTTGTTCGACATTATCGGCGAACCGCTGCTCGTAAACGGGGTGGCGGACCGGCGGCGGCGCATCGAACGCGTGGAAGAGTTGCTCGCCCTGGTAGGACTGCGGCCTGAATTTCTGCAGCGCTTTCCCCACGCCTTCAGCGGCGGCCAGCGCCAGCGCATCGGCATCGCCCGCGCCCTTGCTCTCAACCCGAGCCTGATCGTGGCCGATGAACCGGTTTCGGCGCTCGATGTATCGGTCCAGGCGCAGATCCTCAACCTGCTGCTCGAATTGCAGGGGCGCCTCGGCCTCACCTACCTGTTCGTGGCCCACGATCTCAGCGTCGTCAAGCATATCTGCGACCGCGTCGCCGTCATGTATGTCGGCCGCGTGGTCGAGACCGCAGAAACGAAGCAACTCTTCGAATCGCCCAAACATCCCTACACCGAAGCCCTGCTCTCCGCAGTGCCCCAGCCGGACCCAACCCTCCGCTCGCAGAGGATTATCCTCGAGGGCGAAGTAGCCGACCCCGCCAACCCGCCGTCCGGCTGCTATTTCCACCCCCGCTGCCGCTACGCCGTCGACCTCTGCCGCGAAGAGACCCCCGAGTTGGAAGAGGTTTCGCCCGGCCACGCGGTGAGCTGCCACCGTGCCCTCGAACTGGACCTGGCAGGCACTCTGGACGCGCCCGTACCCCAGACGGCGCACGCCTAGCCCGTGGGGATGCCACGCCTCCAGTCAATCGTTCTGGAATTCTGGTTTTGGTGGATCGCCGCAACGCGAGCAATGAGGCCGGTGGTGCCTTCGCTGCTTACGGTGACGTTCCTTCAGACCTGAGCGCCCAACCTTCTTCAACCATCTGAAATACGTCCCTGGTCGGGTTGTACCCGAGCATGGCCCGCGCCTTGGCGATGCTCAACTCCCAGTGCAGGACCTTGGAGACCGTAACCTCGACGTAGGGCCAGCCGGTCACTCTCGAAATGTGTTCCAGCAGTTCGTCGTGGGCGAACGGCTGTCCCGCCATGAGATGGAATACCTTGCCCACCGCGACCTCTTTCTCCAAGAGCAGGAGCAATCCTTCGGCCAGGTTGCGGGGATCATTGACCATTTCGGTCCCCACCACGCCTTGCGAATCGTAGGCGATCACCGGTCTGGGCTGGTCGGGCTCGAAGTCCTCCAGCTTTTCGACCGTTTCCTGCTCCTCGCGTGAAAGGCTGGGCTTGGATTTCAACAGCTTCAGGAACCCGGGCAGGTAGAGTTTTTCGGCCCAGATCGACGCGGGGTTCACAAGCTCGTCACAGGCCAAGGTCACGCCAAAGCGGGGAATCGTCACCGGCAGGCCCAAGCGCCGCATATAGTTCCAGCACATATCCTCGCACAGGATCTTGCTCATTCCATACGCGTCGTCGTTGATGCGGGGATGCTGTTCGTCCACCGGCAGATAGAGGGCGCCATTGGGGTTCCAATAGACGTTGTCGGTGCTGGCAAGAACGAACCGCTTGATCCGGCTTGCATGAGGGACGAGTGATTCCAGCAGGTTGTATGTACCGACTACATTGGTAGCGAAGATTTCGTCTGAAGTTTTTCCCTGGGGCAGATGGGCGCCCAGGTGGTAGACCGCGTCAACCCCCTCCACGGCAGGGTGCAAGCTGTTCCGCTCCGTAAGCTGTCCTTCCACAATTTCGACGCCCAGCCCTTCAATCCGCGACCGCAGAGGATCTGCCGGAATCACGAGGGCGCGCACCTGATGGTCCCGCCGCAGGAGTTCGACGACAAGACGGCTTCCGATCCGTCCAGTTGCGCCGGTTACTAGGATCTTCATCGTTTACGCTCCAAAGTCGAATGAGAGGCGCATCGGGGAGAGGACTCCCCCCAATTGTGATATCAGCGTTCGCGCAAGGTCGGATCAAGCAGGTCTCGTAGACCGTCGCCCAGCAGATTGAATCCGAGCACCGAGATGGCAATGGCGATGCCGGGGAAGACCGACATCTCCGGATGTGTATTCAGGTACTTTCGCCCGCCGGCCAGAATCGCGCCCCACGAAGGAGCGGGCGGCTGCGCGCCAAAGCCCAGAAAAGTCAGAGCCGCTTCGCTCAGAATAGTCCAGGCTAGACCGATAGTAATCTGTACGATAACCGGGGCCGCGGCGTTGGGTAGCAGATGGCGCAGCATTATTCGCAGGTTGGAGACGCCGACGGCCCGTGCGCTTTCAATGTATGGAAGTTGTGACACGGCGATCACCGCGCCGCGCGTTACTCGACAGAGAATCGGCACATAAATGACGGCGAGCGCAATGATCAGATTCTGCGTGGACGGCCCTAGCAGGACCGAAATTGTCAGGGCCAACAGGAGACCGGGAATCGCAAACATCAGATCGATGAACGCCATGATGCCGTTCTCGACAGGCCCGCGTAGAAAACCGGCGGCGATCCCAAGCAATAGGCCGACCAGGCCGGACAGAGCCATCGACAGAATGGCGACCAGCAGGCTGAACCGCCCTCCGTAAATGATCCTGCTGAAAAGGTCGCGTCCCAGGTAGTCGGTGCCAAACAGATGCTCCGCGCTCGGGCTGGCAAGCATCTGGCTGAAATCCGCCTCGAATGGGTCGTTGGTCGCGAAGAAAGGGGCGAAGACCGACGTAATGATCAGTGCGAAAGTGATTATGAAGCCGACCACGAACAGGCGATGACCGCCTGCAAGGCGCAAGAAGCGTTGCAGCGGTTTTCTCGTCGTAAAAGTCCGTTCTTCTTCCGCGCTACTGGTAGCGAATTCGCGGATCGAGTTGGCCATAGAGCAGATCCACAACAAGATTGACGAACACGAATGCAGTCGAGTAGAGAAGCAAAACACCCTGAAGCACGGGAAGGTCCCGATTCAACAGGGCGCGCACCGTCAACTGGCCCAGTCCCGGAACGAAGAACATCTCCTCGATCAGGACCGTACCCCCCAGCAGATAGCCCAACTCCAGGCCAATGACGGTTACGATTGGGATCGCGGCATTCTTGAGGCCATGCCGCCAGAGTACTTGCCGGGGACGGAGCCCCTTGGCGTGTGCCACCCGCATGTAGTCGCGACTGAGAACCTCAAGCACTGCCGAGCGCACGACGCGCGTCATTACCGCGGCCAGGGGCAGCGCGAGGCTCACAGTAGGCATAACCATGTGCAGCAGGTTGACGCCCAGGCCGTCGCTGAAAGGTTTATAGCCGGAGGGCGGGAGCCACTGCAGGCGTGCGGCAACGACCAGAATCAGAATCGTGGCAATCCAGAAGTTCGGAATCGAGATTCCGAGTTGTCCAAATTGCATCGCCAGCAGATCAACCCATGTCCCGTTGCGGGCAGCCGCCAGGATCCCCAAGGGTATCGCGATCGAAAGCCCCAGCAGGATCGTCAAAGCGGCCAGTTCAACGGTAACGGGAATACGCGATTTGACCAGATCCCAGACCGGGTAACCACCCAACAGGGAGTTGCCCATGTCTCCTCTGAGGATATCTCCCAGCCAGTCGAAATACTGCACGTGGATTGGACGGTCAAGCCCCAGGAACTGGCGCATCTTTTCGGCCGCTTCCGACCCTGCTCCCACAGTATCGAGCAGTACGAGCACAACGTCGCCGGGAAGCGCGTGCATCAGCAGGAAGACAAGGGTCGCCACCGCCCAGACGGTCAGCACGGCACGAAGCAGACGGCGACCCAAAAATCGCGCCATATGTGGTCGTCTCCTCTTTCACAATTTGGAAAATCGACTTGGGCGCGGCGAGCCACAGAAGGGAAGACACGCCGCCGAACGGAGGACGCATCCCCAGACCTCAGAGAGATGCGTCCTCTTGGATAGGACTGAGTTCCGCTACCGGTCCAGCCAGACGTACTTCAGGAAGCGCACCGTGCCCAGACCATCTACCTGATAGTCCATGACATCAGGGTGCATGCCCATGCGGTCGTCATAGGTGAAGAGATAGATGAGTGGCCATCCCGCCTCATACCCGATGGTCAGCGCCTCGGTATAGAGTTCCCGGCGCCGGTCGGGATCGGTTACCGTGCGCGCCTCTTCGACCAGTACGTTGTACTCGGGCATGTCGAAGTTGGGCGCAAATCCGTGCGCCACGCCCTCAGGATGCATGATACCGTAGAAGATATCGTCCGGGCTGGAAGCGTAGAGGCCTTGCAGGGCGGCGGTGAACTCTCCCTTGTAGACCTTCTCCACCCACACCGCGTGGTCGGTGGCCAGAAGGTTGAATTTTATCCCCAGCTCGGCAGCGCTGATCTGGAGGATCTCGGCGATCTGACCTTCATCCGAGGCAGCGCCGTAGAAGTTGAGGTCTACTTCGAAACCGTCCGGATAGTTGGACTGGGCCAGGTACTCCTTCGCCTTCTCGATGTCAGGCTCCTTGAAATACTCGATCCCAGTGTAGTACTGGCTGTTCGGAGGCTGCGGATCGCCGGCGAAATAGCGATTGCAGCGGCCAGCCGTATAGACATCGCACATGACCTGCCGGTCGACAAGATGCTGCAACGCCTTCAACACATTGGGGTCGTTAAACGGCTCCCGCCCTATATTGAAGGTGAACATGAAGAAAATGCCGGTGTCGCCAGTAAACAGCTTGTACTCCTGCTGGGTCAGAGATTCCCAGGAGGCGCCGGGCACCATCATGATGAAGTCGACCGCGTCGGAGGAAAGATTGGCCGCGCGTGCGGCGTCGTCGAGCAGATAGGACATGCTGATGCCATCCAGGTAGGGTACGCCCTCCTCCCAGTAGTCCTCATTTCTGACCAGCTCGGTCTTGACGCCGGGCTCGAACTCCTGCAACTTGAAAGGACCCGTGCCAATGTACTCAAACGGCTCCTTCTCAAAGGTGCCTGTAGGCATGACCAGAACCGCCGGCCTGCCAAGCACGTCCAGGAATGGGCTGTATGGTTCCTTGAGGGTCACTTTGACGGTGTAGTCATCGACAGCTTCGACGCTTGCGACCGGCGACAGCCAACCTGCATACGCGGAGATCGATTCATCCATCGCATGTTCAAAGGAGTAGACGACGTCCTCGGATGTCATCTCCTCGCCGTTGTGGAACAGGACGCCCTGACGCAGATTGAAGATGTATTCGGTGTCGCTGACGGCCTCCCAGGATTCGGCCAGGGACGGGTTGTTGTTGTATCCCGAATCCCAATACAGCAGCCCTTCATAGATCTGGTGGAGGATGTTCCACTCGGTCGCGCCGTGCAGTCGTCCGCCCCAGGGGTTGATCACGGTTGACGCCTGTGCCTGGCCGAACTTAAGGACTCCGCCGTACTTGGGCCCTCCCTCATCGGCTGGAGCGGCCGCTTCCGATTCATCGGCGGCCTGTTCAGCACCGCTGTCCGCCGGGGCCGCTGGAGCACACCCGGCTAGCAGGGCAAGCACTACGATAAGTCCGAGAATCGTTGCGGCAATTGAGAAATTTCGCCTTCTCATCTCTTGGCCTCCTGTTGTCTTACATGAACTAGACGGCTGGAAACATCGATACAGAAAACTGCAAGACAACATAATTTTATTACATTGGAGAGGCGTAGGTCAAGTCATTTTTCCCGACCGGCTTGCGGCCCTGATGCGCCACGAATCTGTTTGCCCATCATGGGTGTCTCCGTTCTGGGCCCGCAGGTAGACCAGCTTGAACCGCTAAGGAAAGTGCAGGCGGAGGCTCGATATTGGTATTGAAAGCCCTACAGGCAGCCCCTGCTTTTCGTACCAGTCGGAGCACAGCCTGAACGATCCGAGGATGAAATGGAGGGGAAGGAGAAGGGAGTGGATAGGTGATTCAGGGAAGTGGAATCGAGCTCGGGTAAATCGACCGTGCACCGGACCACAGTGGCCAGCCGTCCTCTTGGACCCCTATGCTCGGTACGCCTTTATCATATCGATCAGCAGCGCGATCTGCGCGCGACCTTCTCTGGCCGGTGTGCGGGGCGTTTCACCGTTCACAATACAGTCGTGGAAGTGGACCAATTCCAGCTTGAAAGCCTCCTGGTACGAAGCGGTCGTCGTCGACTCACGGTATAGGCCGCCATCCATCTGCCACTCCTCTACAACCGTGGCGGCGTTCTTGAGAAACGGGCTGGGGAAGACGATCGACACCACGCCGTCCGGCGCGTAGACGGTCATGGACTCGTCAAACACACGCAGATTCCGGACGCCGGCAGTGTCCACCACGCAGCGAAGGCTGTCGGAATAGGCCAGAATCGAGACAATGGCCCCGCCCCCGTTCCAGATATCGGTGGACACGACCCGTTCCGGCAGGCCGAAAGCGGCATCCAGTATGTAGATGTCGTGGATCAGAAGCCCCAACATTTTCCCGTAGGCGCGCGTGACCGCTTCGGGCTGGGCGCCGATGGCGCGCTGCAGGCTGTCCTGGTGGAGCTGATTCATCCGGTCCATCTCGGCCGCGTCAATGTCATCCACGCGCACGATGTCATAGTGTTCGAGGAACAGGTCGTTCGGCCCGTTGACATCGTGGAGGCGGATCAGATTAGGGCTTTGCATCTGCTGGATGCGCTCGCGGCCGGCCACATAGCCGGGGTCGTAGATCTTGTGATGGCCGAGCATGGCCACGCAGCCGCTTTGTTCCTGCGCATCCAGCAGTTCGTCGGCTTCGTCGAGGTTGTTGCACATCGGCTTTTCGATGAAGACGTGCTTGCCGGCCCGCAGCGCGTCGGTCGCCGGTTGAGCGTGGTCCCGCGTCAGCACCATAACCGCATCCACGTCGGCGCGATCCAACATGTCACGATAGTCCGTGAAATTATGCCGAATGCCGAACCTGGCGGCAACCGCTTGCACCGTGCCGGGGGATAGATCGCACAGTGCCGCAACCTCGAAAAGCTCCGGCATCTCAAACAGATGCGGCAGGTGCATCACCTGTGCGATCATTCCGGTACCGATCAACCCGATTTTGACTGGTCTGTTTCCCACAGTCTGACTCCTATGCTCGACAGGAACGCGCCATCACCAGCGACGGCCTGCGTTTTCCTGCCGGGATGCGACGAAAAACGATCCTACAGGTCTCAAAACGTGGCGACAAAAGCGTCAACGCTGAGATCCGCCGGAACCTGATCGAAATAGTATCGGGTCTCCTCGCCCTGGAAGCCGGGCACCCACTGATCTTCATCAGCCTGCAGCAGATCGTCCACAACCTTGAAACGCGCCCACAGCGTGTCGGCTTCCTGCTGGCTGAAGCGGTCGGCAAGCGGCCTGCCCCACTGAAGCATCATCGGATGGATGCCCTCGGCCCACATCTGGTCCTGCTGGGGCAGGCTGTCGAAGTTTGGACTCTTGAGGTTGTAAATTCGCTTGGCGCTCTTGCTCAAGAAGATAGTTGAGAGCAACTTGCCTCTTTCACCGCGTTCCGGGTGCAATCTGTCCAGAGCGGCCTTGTATGCCGTGCCGTCGCCGTCTACGACCGCCCGCAGCGCCGCCTCGGTCTGCTCGAACTTCTGGGTGCTTCGCCCGTTCCACCGGTGGAAGGACTCTTGCGACGCGGGAGAAAGATGCTCAAGGTAGGGCAGTTCCCTGTGCGTGGTGAACTCCGAGAAGCCGCCATGGATGGTGCGGCGCATTTTGGCGTTGTAACGGCTGCCCCAGTGGAGTAGCGGCAGAATATAGGCAACGCCGTCGCCGGCCGCAAGATGGGTCTGGACGGCGCCGGGCACAGGCGTACGAGCATCATCATTCATCGCCGCGTTTTCCTCGGCCGTGTTGAGCCGGGCATGGCTGCCGGGCACAACCCAAAGGACGTTGTCGTCGTAGAGCGGCAGATTCCACTGCACATAGCGCGGACCATTCTCCAGGATGTCGTCCGCGTACCCCTGCAGCGGCGAGGTGTGGGGCGGATAGAAGTCACGGTGCCAACCGCGATGACCGCCTGTTTCGTGGTCGCGCACCGGATTGCACATGAGCATCATCTCGGTGACCGCGGCGTCTTCCACGCCCAGCAGTCGGCTGCTGACCCCTTGCATGTTCTCATGCAGCCAGATCTCGACCGCGCCAATGGTCTGCGCATCGATCTGGCCCGCCAGCATTCCCAGATTAAGACGCGGCTGCGCATGGGTCTCCCAGACGCCGCCGGGCGGATCGTCCGGTCCCCGCTCCCGCGCCCAGATCTCCTTCTGTCGCTCGACGAGCAGCTCATAGGCCCGCCGCAGACCATCCAGTTCGAGCGGCGGAATGACCCCCCGCAGGATCACGAACCCTTCTTCCAGAAACTGATCGCGACTGAATTTCATGGCTGTTCCCTCTTCATCCTCTTCCCATGCACTCGATTCCCGAACCGGATCTTGTTCGCAAAGAGAACTGTCTTACCACGCGTCAGGCTATTTGATAACACGGCACGTGGCGTGCAGTTTGCGTCCTCTCTCCGAAATATTGTCGAACTCGGCCTGCGTCATTTCGATCGGCACGCGCTGGTTGAACCAAGGCAGTGAGTAGCAGATCACCAGTTCCGGCCGCACGTGATCCGAGCGGTTGGGCGTACCGCGGTGAAGCGTACGCGGGTCCTGGATCCAGAGCGTTCCCTTTTTCAGATTGAGGCGGCGCCGGGAGGGGAAGTCGCCTGCTTCCAGTACGTCGTCGTACCGGTCCTCCATGGCCGGGTCGGCAAGATATTGCGTACATGGCAGAATCTCGAAGCTGCCATTTTCCTCGCAGGTGTCAACCAGGGGGAACTTGACCCCGAAATGGGGACAGACTTCAAGTCCGACGTGAGGCGCCAATTTGGAGATGCCGGCGTCGCGATGCCACCTCTGAAATTCGCTGCCCGGATAGGGGTTGTTCGAATGGTAGCAGGTGATGCGGTAGTCCTCAGTGCCCCAATAGCGGTCCAGGAAGTTGAGCAAAACCGGATTCTCGTAGATCTCCGGGTCGGCAAACGGCTGCTCCCAGGGGACGTAAAGCGTATAACGATTGACCACTTGCAGGCGTCCCTCGAAGACTAGGCGGTCATCGCTGCGTGCGCGCAGATTCACGCCGGCGGCCGGATCGCTGTGCGCCCGCACTTCCTCCAGGTAGGGAAGAAACGCCCCCCGAATCCGGTCGATCTTCTCCACCGGAATCAGGTCTTCAAAGAGCACATAGCCGTTGATACGAAGCTCTGCCAGCTTAAGATCGAGGTCATACTGGTTTGGCGTCGCCAAAATCAGTTCCTCCTTAGGAGCGGAGATACAGTTTCAAAAGAACCGCCAGGCTTGCCTTCGGCACGAGCAGCGTCTGCCCCAGGTCGAGAGATTTCAATCAACCGGCACCCGATAGGAAGTTTCTTCGATCTTTTCGTGGTCAGACGAGCGTGCTATCTCCATCGCCCGCTCGGTAACCGGCAGATAGTAGTGCGTTTCGGCGTTCATCGATATGAACCCCTCCGCATAGGCGACACCGCCGGACATGCCGAAGGCGCCGTCGCTGGTCTCGATACGCTTGCGTGCGTATGCCCCGCCATAGCCCTGGCTGACCAGACAGTCCAGGGCTGCCAGCTTCTTGTCGACCACGTCGGTGATGTCGATAAAGACATCGTTGTAATACCCGCCCTCGGACTGCCAGACCTGCCGCGGAATCGCGGCCGCGCCGGTCCCGAAGAAGAAGATCTGGGCAGCCTTATGGGGCGGATTGCGGTCGCCGGGATCCACGCCGGACGCGAGCGACAAGGCATGAAGAACGATCTGCCCTGCGATAGCATGGGCGTTGGTCAGACCGTCGCCCTCCTTGGGGAAGTGGGTCAGGACAATGTCCGGTTTCAATTGGCGAAGGAGACGGGCCAGGCGCCTGACCGCCTCGTCGGTGACGAGAAGAACCGCGTCATCGGCGCCGAAAAAGTACACGTCTTCAACGCCCAGCAGATTGCAGGCCTCGCGGGCCTCTTCCGCTTTGACGTCGGAGCGCTCAGCCATCAGGGACTGCAGTTCATCGGCGGCCGGCACTTCACTGCGGTGATGCATCTCATCGCTGATGACCTTATCATGCACACGCGCGCCGTGCGTGAGGACGACGCAGCCAACATAGTCGCCGCGCGCCGCGTGATGGGCCATCGTCCCGCCCGACTGGTCGAAAATGTCGGCAGGATGTGCGCCGACGGACAGAATACGTAGCGACTCGGACATGGGTCATGCCTCCTGGTTGTTGTGGGCGTTCTGATACCCTTGAAGTATAGCTTACAAACCCACGAGGAGTGAGTGGACAAAAATAGGGGGTAAGTGAGATTCTTCAGGACGGCGGCGGACCTTGCCTGGGCCGATGAGTCTCGAGCGTACGAAACTTCCGCCGGCGTATCAGTCTCACATTCCAGCGGCTCAAGCTTGCCCGGAGTCTAGATCGGCCAGATAGCGTCCATCTCCCATGCCTCCAGCGAGTGGAGGGTTGCATTTCCGCCCAGCGCAAAGATCTGCACGCCGAGGCTGTCAGGCCGCGCCGGATAGATGCGCTTACCCAGGTAATGGCCCCCTTGTGCAAAGACCTCGACGATGCTGCGGTCGACGAAGACGCGCAGCTCGATCGGCTGGCCGTAGGCGTGCCTGACGGTACAGCGCTGCGACTCACGGTTCTTGACCCCCTGACTGACGCTCGAGCGGGTAACGTCCAGGACCAGCAGTCTGTCAGGGCTCAAGTTTTCCTGCGGCTGCGTTGAATCATTGGGATTGACGTTGAAGCGGATCATCGTCTGTTCCGCGCCGTCGGGCGAACAGCACACTTTCAGGCCGAACTCCTCAGCGCTCTCCCAACTGAAAAGCGCCCGGAGCTCAAGCCGGTTGCCGCGCACGCCGTCAAGCGTAACCGTCGAATCGCCCGCTAGGCGGATGTCGGACAGCTTTACAGGGTTGCGGCGCAGCGCCTCCAACTCCTCCACCGGGTTCATGAGCAACTCGCCCTCTTCACCCAATGAGAGCGCCATCGGCAGGGCCATAATGCCCGACCAGCCCGATGCCCGCTGAATGTAGCCGTAACGGCCCTCGGACAGCCTGCCAAAGAGCACGCGACGGCCGTTGCCGTCCAGCAGCGTCTGGCACTCATTCAGGATGCCCGTCCTGTTGGAGAACCCTGTCTCGCCGTATGCCTGCCTCCCGTGCCTTGTGGGCGTGAATCTCTGGTTCTCGTAAATCCCCGTATAGTATTGCGGCCCGCGACTGTGGCTGGCGAAGAGCAGGACATGCCTGTCTCCCAGAGGGAAGAAGTCGGGCACAGCACAGTCCTCGCCTGTTTCAGTCTGCTTGCCGCCTTCGTACAGAGGATGCAGGTAATCCCAGTGCACCAGATCCTTCGAACGGTACAGGAAGGCCCTGTCCGGCTCAAGGCCTTCAAATGACGCCTGGCCGGTGTTACCCGTTAGCGCGTAGTAGGTGTCGCCTTCGATCCAGGCGCAGGGAGCGCCGTCTACTACATAGTCGTCGTCAGGACCCTGCGTCGGGATGACCGGATTCGCCTCCAGTTTTTCCCATTCGACCAGCATCTCATCCTGACTCGTGGCGAGGCAGATCCCACCCCGCACGCCATGGTAGATGATGGTCGGAACGCCGTCCATGTTGACAAAAGCCGTGCCGCTGTAGCAGCCGTCCCGGTCGTAGGGGTCTTCCGGCGCGAGCGCGATCGGCAGGTCCTGCCAGTGCACGAGATCTTCGCTGACGGCATGACCCCAATGAATAGTTCCCGTTGCGCCGCCGTGGTAAGCGTCGTAAGGATTGTTCTGATAGAACAGGTGATACCTGCCCTTCCAGAAGATCGTGCCGTTCGGGTCGTTCAGCCAGTTATGCGGGGCCAGAAAGTGATAGGCCGGGCGGTACGGGTCGGATGCCAGTTTCAAGCGGTTCAGTTCTGCGGCATTCATGTTTGATTCGTTCAAACGTGCGACTCCTTTCGCGGCTGGGGTTGCGGCAGACTTTGAAAAGAGGGTCGGTTGGCCGGTAGAGCAGAGGATAGTAAATGCAGCGAGCACCCCCGTTGGAGTGCTCGCATCGCGTATTCCCGGTTGCTCACGTTCAGGCAGACCATTACCACGGCTTCCTCGCAGAGTCTTCGTGCGGTCTCTTCGGGCGCTGTGGACATCATTTTCTCCGCGGCAGCCTCACTCTTGCAGCAATCCGAATCAGTTTCTTGGCATAGAGCTTCGGCCCAACCACAAGCCATATTTCACTTGCAAGTTGCCTACTCAAACCGGTCCGGCCGGAACTGGTCGAGAGGGTAGTCGGTCGCACCTTCGGATGCCAGATCTGCGAGGATCTTCCCCACGAGAGTCGAGAATTTGAATCCGTGCCCTGAGAATCCGGCTGCTACCAGCACGTTCGGATTACCAGGATGCGCGCCGATGATGAAGTCCCGGTCGGGCGAGTTTGTATACATGCAGGTCCCACCTTCGACGTAGGTGAACCCGGCGTCAGGCATCATGGCTTCGAGCCATTCCTGCAGGTCATCCCGCTTGCCCAGGTCGAGCTTTCGGTCGACCCGGCCTGGCGAGGTTTCAACGCCGAGGCTGTCATCGGCGGTCTTTACCCCCGGACCATAATCGGGAAAACCGTAGAATTTGGTGTCCATGTCGCCGAAGACCGGCAGGCGGCCGGGCTGGTAAGGGGCGCGGTTCTGCGGGCGGAAGTAAAACTCCTGCTGGCGGGTCACACGTAACGGTAGCGAAAGATCCTCAAGGAGTTCAGAGGCCCACGGGCCTGGCGAAATGATCAGCCTGTCGCAGTGAAACTGGCCGGCCGAAGTCTCCAGCAGGGGCGTTTCCTGGCTGATATCGACGCGGTGGACGCGTACCTGCTCGTGAATGGTCGCGCCGGAGCGCTGCGCCTGTTTCAGGTGCTCCAGGATACAGCGGCCCACGTTCAGAAGGCCGGCCCGGGCAGTGAAGCAGGTGACGGTATCCGGGGGAAGACGCAGCGCAGGATAGCGGTCGGCAACCTCCTGAGGCGTCGGGCGTTCAATCGGCCTGTTGAGCGACTCCATCGCCTCGGCTGTCCGTTCGATGTCCTTGTTGCCGGGGCGGGCAAAGTAGAGCAGCCCCGTGAAGTGCATCAGCTTCTCTTCAGCGCGGGAGTCCAGCTCCTGCCATAGCGGGATGGTCGCCTCCGCGAGTTCAATGTAGCGCGGATGGGGATAGATGTCGCGGTAGATCCTCGAAAAGCCATGTGAGCTGCCGAGGGCGTGGCCGAGCTCGAACTGTTCGATTCCTTCAGCAGGCACGCCGCGGCGGGCAAGGTGATAAAGGGTAGCACTTCCCATAGCGCCCAGTCCGACGACGAGAATTCTTGTGTTGCGCATGGCGTTTTGTTCCGATAGATGTGGGTGAATGGGTTCCTGGTTGGGGCGCCTAAACCGGACCTGACTTCGGAAGACTGGTCTGATTATATCGGAACCGTTAGCGTCGTTCAAGCGCCGAACAGGTAAAGACGTGTGCAGTCCAACATGGGGGCGAGCTTTCGTACGCCTCCGGAAAAGACTAAGCTGAAGCCAGTTCGCATCCCCGAGCAAAACAGGTGTCGTGCCCTCTGACCACTAGCCACTTACCACTGACCACTGCCGTTCTGGGCGGTCGGGCCTTCGGCCCTCCCTTGTGCGGGGGGATTCCCCCCGCAACGCCCCCCTTCAACAACATGCCTCACCCACCGGTGCGCCTTCTTCCCAGCGGTGCGCCTGTCCGGCGGTGTAACCTCCGCCGGCCAGATACGTTTCGGAGAATGACCGAATGGTGCCGGCTGTGAAGGGTTGGTCGCGCATGGCGCCCAAAACAGAGGACTCTTGGCTCAAAAAATCGTGCTGCACCGGTCCCGTCCATACCTCAATCTAAGTTCCTTGTACGGGTGAAGTCACGAATAACCGAACCTGCCTGCTTCAGACAGCCGCAGTACAAAAATCTGGGATGCACGCGACAGGAATCGATCCTCTCGCACGGGCGCAGTTGTGAGGTTATGCGCCCCCTTACTCGTCACGACCTGAGGACTCGCCGGGGCTGGCAGACGTAGTCAGGTGATGGGAGCTTGGCCATAACTGGGATGGCATCGCTTGTGGGACGGTGCTTGCTGTCTATTCGTTGTCAATGCCCAACATCCGCCGCGTCTCATCTATCGTGGCGACGCCCCGACCCAGGTCGTTTGCAATGCGCGCAATCCGCTCCACCATCTGGGCATTGCTCTGCGCCAGCTCGCCGCGATGGTAGTGGATGCAGTCCTCCAGCCCGGTGCGCACATGGCCGCCGAGAAGCATCGCCATCACGTTCACGTGGAGTTCCTCCAGGCCTAGGGCGCAGGTCTGGAAGAGTGAATCTTCAGGCAAGTTGCGCACCATGTAAAGAAAACTGTCCATGCTGGTGTTAATGCCGCTATCCTGGCCGAAGACGAGCTGCAGGAAGTAGGGCTTGTCGAGTGCATCGCGCTGGATGAGATAGTCCAGAATGTCAAGATGGCCTGGATGGTAGAGGAAGACCTGGGGCTTGATGCCGCGCTCGCGCAGGCGGTGGGCGGTGCGTTCGGAGTCGTCGAAGGTGGCGAGGGTGACCTTGCTGGGTCCGCTGCCGCCGGTATAGTCTGCCCCGCCGCGGAAGGTCATTGGCCCGGGGTTGAAGGCCATGATATCGGGGCCGGCCTCGATGGGCGCCGATTTGTAGTGGTGGGCAGTGCCGGCAAAATCGCTGCCCGCAGTGGTGAGATCGGCGAACCCTTGCGAATTGTCCACCAGGATCTGCGGCGCCTTGGCGCGCATCAGTTCGTTAATCTCGCGATAGCGGTCCGCCTCATGCGATGCCTGGGTCGGGTCCTCGGCCTGGCGGGCGTGGATGTGGATGATGGTTGCACCGGCCGCGAAAACCTCGGCCGCGGCCTCGGCCTGCTCCTCGGCCGTAACCGGCATAGCCGGATTCTCGCTCTTCTGATGCCCGCCCGTCACCACCGCGCTGATGATCACCGGCGGCATGCCTTCGCTAATCCGACTGACATACTCCCGTTGGTTCGTGTAATCCCAAGTTACATCCATATAGACGCTCCTCAGTTCGGAACTATTACGCCCTTGATAAAGCCGTCCAGCTCGATTTCACCTCCGGCCGCACGCACCGCCCTTTCCGCCTCCTCCAGCCGAAAACGGTGCGTAACCATCTTCTCTATTGGATAGCGCTGCGATTCAACAACCTTTATCGCAGCCTGCACGGCAGGCGTATCGTGCGTATTAACACCCTGCACGCGCAGCTCCTTGATCGGGATCTTGCTGGGAACAATGGCGACCTCCTGCTCGCCGGTGTTCGACCCGACGACGACAACGCCCATCGGCCGCGCCAGGTCCAGCGCCAGCGGAAAAGAAGCCGTGGCTCCGGTCAGGTCCACGACCAGATCGGCAAGTACGCCGTCGGTGAGCTCAAGCACGGCTTCGACCGGATCTTCATGCTCGAGATTGATGGTATGCGTTGCGCCGAACTGCCGGGACAGCTCGAAACGGTGTTCATCCTGCGTCAGTCCGAGAACGATGATCTTCGACGCGCCGGCCTCGTTTGCCGCCAGGATCGCGGCCAGGCCTTGCCCGCCCGGCCCGATTACAACCACGTTATCGCCGATCGCAGCGCCGCCCTTCGTGCGCACCCAGCGCAGCCCGTTGCCGATGTTGGCGCATGTCATCGCCGCAGCCTCGGCAGGCACATCCTCGGCAATGCGGTGCACGCGCGAATTGGGCGCCAGATACATGTACTGGCTGTATGCCCCCCACAGATGCGGCGGCACGCTGGACGGCGTCGTCCCGCCATAGCCCTGATGCTCTTTACAGAAGCGGTACTCGCCCAGCAGACACCAGCGGCAGTGCCCGCAGCCGAAGAGATGCTCGACAATGACGCGGTCGCCGGCCTCGACCCCCCAGCGTGCCGCGGCCCGGCTCCCGAGGCGCTCGATGTGCCCGACGAGCTCATGTCCCATGATGAGCGGAAATCGCTTTGGATCGGTCCAGCTGTAGATGCGGGGATCGCTGCCGCAGACGCCGCACATCTCGACTCTCAGCAGGCCGTCGTCCTCACAAATGGCCGGGAGGTCGAAGGCCTGGATCTCCATCGTCCGTGTGCTTACCACGACGGCCGCGTTTACTTTCCTCGCCACGTCAGGCCCCCTATCGCCGGGAAAGAACATCCCGTGTGGATATACGTTACGCGAGACTTGAACAAACCTACACAGAGGTCAGATCGAAGATGACCTTCATCATCCCTTCCGCCCCTTCGTCGATCAGCTTGTAGGCCTGGGGTGCTTCCTCAAGGGGGAAACGATGCGTGATCAGACCACTGACGTCAAGCCTGCCGGTGTGTAGGAGCTTGATGATCACATTGTACACGCGGATGATGTCCCAGCGTCGATGGTAAAGTCCGCTCTCGGGGTTCTCGGGCGGTAGACGATACCCGCCGCTGCGGGAATGCAGGATCTGCCCGGCACTGCGGCAGAACTCTTCGCCGAGATAGAGGTCGTCGGCGGGGCCGTCGTACATGCCCACGGCGACGACCTTGGGGAAAGGCGTGCCGCAGTGCATGGCCAGACCGATGCCGCCGGTCCGGCCGGAGCACTCGAAACAGACGTCGGCGCCCGGGCCGCCGAGAATCTCTTTCACCTCGCGCCCGACGTCGCCTTGGCTGGGATTGAGGGCGTAATCGGCGCCAAGCCGTTTTGCCGTTTCCAGCCGTTCATCGAGCAGGTCGATCGCGATGACGGGGTCGGCGCCCGAAAGCTTGCAGAGCTGCATTGTCAGCAGGCCGACCACGCCCTGACCGACGACCACAGCGCTCTCGCCGATCCGCACCGGCCCGACGAGCAGCGCGTCCAACGCGACAGTGCCCAGACTTATGAAGACGTACTTTTCAAGGTCTTCGTCGGGCGGCAGCGCGTAGGGAAAGACGCTAACACCGACACCCCGGGTGGTCGCCCCGACCTTCGCCTGGTCCAGGTTGAAGTTTCTGGTCTCGCGATGGTGCGCCGAGCCCATCACCACGTCGCCGACCGCGAGTTCGTCCACCTCCGACCCTACCTCCACCACGCGGGCGACATCCTCGTAACCGTAGGTGAAGGGGTGATTCATCGAACGCCCCTCTGTCACGAAGCCGTCCGTCTCCACGCTGCGGCCATGCCAGACGGCTTCGCCGCGAAAATGGGAGCGTTCGGTGCCGTGGCTGATGCCAGAGTAGAGATTGGCGACCTTCACGTCCCTGGGACCAACGGGCGGGTCGACATATTCGCCAATTTCTACCTGCTTGGGACCGACAAACAGGACTTCCTTCGGCATAGGCGGTTAGGGCGCAAATCCGCAGGTCAGCCCGCCGTCAACGAGCAGATTCACACCCGTGATATATTTGGCCTCGTCTGATGCCAGGAACAGGGCGGCAAAGGCGACATCCCATGCGTCCCCCATCTTTTTCATCGGGCACAGGTTATCCCGCTGCCTGATCATCTCTTCGACGCCCTCATCCGAATAGGCGTCCTGTAGGCCTTGCGTGATGAAGGGAGTGTTCATCAGACCCGGCAGCACACAGTTCGCCCGGATGCCCTGTTGCGCGTACTGCATGGCGATGTTCTGCGTCAGCTGGTTGATCGCACCCTTGGAAGCGTTGTAGGAGATGCTCGGATAGCCGGTGTAACGTATGCCGGCAATCGAGGAGATGTTGACGATGGCGCCGCCCCCCTGCCTCTCCATATGCGGAATACAGAACTTGCAGGTCAGAAACATTCCCTTCACATTGACATCCATCAGCCGGTCCCAGTTCTCTTCACTGATCTCGACCGGCCCGCCCACCTCGATGATGCCGACGTTGTTGTGAAGAATGTCGATCCTGCCATAGGTCTCGATGCAGGCCGCGGCCATCTGCTCCACAGCCTGCGAGTCTGTCACGTCGGCCTCAAAAACCGAGCACTCTCCGCCCTCCTGCTCGATGACGGCCTTGGTCTGGTTGGCGGCCTCCAGGTTGTAATCGACGAGAAAGACACTCGCCCCTTCGCGGGCATACAGTACCGCCGTGGCCTTCCCGTTTCCCCAACCGGGACCCACCGAACCGGCCCCGGTAACAATGGCAACTTTACCCTTAACGCGATCTGTCATCACTACCTCACAGTCAGTATTGAATTGGTCTCAACTTATCTTTCGGGGAATGAGCAAACGAGCCAGAAGCACCTACTCAGACTGCATGCCCAGATGTACACAGTCTGGGTTTTCCATTGCAGCCACACTAACCCAACCTTCCGAATCTCCTGCAAATGATATAGTCAGGGCCATGCAGCAGCCCTCGGGTCCCATCGAGTTTCGCCAGAATCTACCACACGCGGTTTGACGGGTCAATCCGTCTCTTTGAAAGGGTGCAGTTCAGATTGGGGGTAAAATTTCGTACACCTCTGGTAACGACTAAACTGAAGCCGATTCGCGTCTCCCAGCAGGGCAAACGCCGTCGCCTCTGACCACTGCTCACTGTCCACTGCAGTTGGGCGGTCGGGCCTTCGGCCCTCCCTTGTGCGGGGGGATTCCCCCCGCAACGCCCCCCTTACACCATGCCACTTTGGCGCCGCGTCGTCGGCGTACTGTCTAGGCCACCTGTCGCCCACCCACGTCGTGCCGCGAAGCACTACCCCGTGACCACGGTAGGGGCAGGCCTTGTGCCTGCCCACTCTCACCCCAAAAATGGACTGCACCCCTTTGAAAGCCCGTTCCATCTGGACCATCCACAGGTAGAGTGCGACCAGTCACTGTTAGCCATGCTCCTGGTTTCTCTACACGAAATGGAAGGAGTGGAATGTAACATTTGCGGTGTTGAGCCTTTCGGTGGTTTGACTCGGGGATTCGACCTGGGCCTCGTCGCCGCCTTATCGCTCTACAAAGACTTGTGTCGTCTGCACGGGACAGATCCACTTCAGGTGAGGCGTCATGTTCTCTCAATCCTCCGCCCTGATATTGGCCAGTGCTTCCCGCGCTACGCTCGCCCAGGATTCCGGCAAGTTCTCGCTCAGCCACTGGACCTTCTTCTCAGCTCTCCGTTCCCTGAATTCACCCAGTTGCCGCACCACAACTTCGGCCAGGCCGGGCCGGGCTGGATAGCGGTCTGCCGTGATATGTGATGGCAATCTGTCCAGCAGATCAAGCAGGTGCAGTCGTATCTCCTCTGAATCAGGTGACGGTATCCACTCCTCGCGACCATATCCCATACTCTGGTAGTCCCCCCCGCCGGCTCGCATGATCGGCCCGATCGGAATCGGATCGCGCTGGGGCCTTCGATGCGGATGGTTGGCGCAGTAGGTCCAGAAAGGGTTCCCGATCGAGACATCCCTGATTTCACAGTAGGCTTCCACGTTTGTGTCCTGAGCCCTGCTGTAACCTTTCTCCCCTCGGTTCCTGCGGTTAAACCAGCAGGTTCCGCAGCAGTCTGAGCCTCCATTAGGCATGGTCTGAGTCTCCTGTGAAACGGGTACAAAAAAAGGCGAAAGCGTAAGATTCTCCGCTTTCGCCCATAATCAAAGGCAATTAAACTTCCAGTAAATGAACTACTCCTGATTCAACTCCGCCGTTACGTCCAGGTGGGCGCCAACGATAAGAGGAAGGAGCTCCTCAGTGAACAGCGCCGAAATATTCGGGTCTGCCAGGATTTTGGCGATATCGTCCGGAAGGAAAGGAGCCGCCAGGTCCAACGTGCGCAGAATCGAAGGCGAGTCATAGTGAACGGTGAGGAGAATTTCCTCGTCGGCTACAACGTTCAATTGGTTGGCAGAAGAGGTCAATTCCAACTCGGCGACCTGCAGGCCATCGTAAAGAATTGAGGCGATGTTCGCCGGCAGGGAGGGCAGGGTTACCCCGTTCTCCTGGAACACACTCGCGGGTACGCCGCCGACAGACTGAATCTCGGAGCCGTCCAACATGAGCCTGAGTGCAAGCACGGGCCGGTACTCGGCATCGATATCGGGCGGTTCCATGCGCACCGAAGTTACGTCAAACGCGGGCGGTACGTCAACTGCCGCAGCCCCATCTGCCGCGGGAATCGAAAGGGCAACGCCAATATCCGTTTTCTGAAGGAATTCGATTCCAACGTCGAGCACACCGGGCGGGAGGGGTAACAGTTCTGTCACGACCCGCTGAAGTGTCGCCATGGACTGGTCAGTCCAGGAAATGACCGGCAGATGGCCGCCATTCGAGGCCAGGTAGAGGCTGGCGTCGATAATGTTGAGGTCCAGCCTCTGGATGCCCAGGGCCTGCATGTCTGTAATGAATAGAGGCTGCAGAATCGACTGGTCTCCCAAGGGGATACCCATCAAAGCAAGCGAGCCGTCCGCCTTGACTTCGACAGGCAGGGAGTCCAGCTTCGTTTCAGGAGCCTCCTGCCCCGCCAGGGCCAACTGCACGTCCAGGCCCGATGAGATGACCGGAGGCAGGTGGGGCAGGTACTCGCTAATCGTGCCAATGAACGGAATCGTATCCGACAGCGAGGATACTACGACAAGAAGACGGTTAAGCGCTGCTTGGTCGTATTGCAGTGTCAGTAAGCTGCCCGAGTCACCTACCAGATCGATCGCCCCTGCGGACGTCGTCAACTGTAGGGTATCCGACCCGACGCCGCCGACAATGTTCATCACAAGCGGCGGCAGACTGACCGGCGGCAGCAAACCGGCTAGATCTGCAAGCGAGAGCCCCAGCGCGGACTGTACATACCCATCTCTGTCGATGGCTGCTCCGATCCGCAATGCCGGCTCCATCCCTTCCGGCGCAGCCGCAAAGTTGGGTGCCGTCACATCGAATTCATCGCTTAGCGCCACACCGTCTAGCGCGGGCAGACCCAAAGACAGGCCTATGTTGGTTTTCGCAAGCAAACTTCGCAGCACCGTGAGACCGCCGTCCACTAGTCCGGGAGAGACCCCGAGCAGGTCAACCGCGACATCCCCGATCGTGTCCAGCGAAGTATCCGTCCAGAGAATGGAAGGCAAGGGCTCCTGATTGAGCGCCAGATACAGCCCGGAAGCCTGGATACTCAGGTCCAACTGCTGGACGTTCATATCGCCAAGCATGCCCAGCAGATCCGCCGGCAAGAGGTCCATACCCAGAGGAATGCCCCACACGCCCAAAGTGCCGTCTTCGCCGACACTGACCGGAATGGTGGGCAACTGCGTATCAGCAGTCGGCGCACCGGTAAAGGAGACGATAATGTCCAGGTCTGCGCCGGGCAGCTTCGGAATGACCTCGCCGATCATGCCGCCCATCGACGGGTCAACGAACGCGCTGACGATCGGCATGAGGTTGTTGAGGCGCTCAGTATCGTAAGCGAGACTCGGCAGCGCTGTGCTGTCAAGCGCAAGATCGATGCCGTTCGGCTGCGTGGCGAGGGAGAACTGCTCCACGCCCAACGCCGACAATATCTGTAAAGCCATCGGCGGGAGCGCTACCCCAAACGATTGGCCCAGGGCCTGCTCAATCTCCGCCAAGGGGATTCCTTCGAACGACGCATTGCCTTCCGCGTCGAAAGCCAGGCTGGCAAACTGAAGCGGCCCGATTGTGGTCTCCTCTGCGCTCTCTCGTCTTACCAGCTCTTCACCCTGCCATCGGGGAATGTCGTCGCCTGCCGTGGGCAGTATGATGATTGCGCCCAGGCCTATCCGTCGCAACCAGGTCAGAGCGTCGGCCCCCTGCGCGGCGCCTGGGACATTGGCCAGAACCCGACCTACTAGGTCGGCCGATTCGTCACTCCATTTGAGATAGGGGAGAGGCTCACCGTCCGCGTGGAAGAAGACGCCATGGTAGCCGATTCGGACCTCGAGGACATCGACACCTGCGGCCGCCAACTGGTCCAACATCGGTTGCTGTAGAATCTGCCCCGCCGGGAAGCCGAGCGCAGTGCCAAAGCCGTTGCCGTCAACTCTGATCGGAACAGACGGAAGGTTAAACCACGTAGAGCCGCCGCCACCGCCGCCATTACAGGCGCCCAGTACCAGAATAAAGACCAGGACAATAATAAATTTGCGGAGTAAGGCCGGCACAGCCGCCTCCTTATGGGTGCGTAACAATAAAAAGCAAATAAAGACTTGCGGCGCGCCGCGGGCGCGTCAGCCGATCACTGTTGGCACTGTTATATCACGATTGATTCGGAATGACAATGCCGAGACTTGCGCTCCAGTCGTCTTCGAACAGAGGTTAATCTTAATGCCCTGAAGGCCCGATTTTTGCTCGTCGAGGGGGTTGGCTTCAACACTTGATGGGCACAGTCCAAGGTTACCACACATCTTACAATAGTTCATGCAGAGACACAAAACCGGCATCCGAGACACCTTCAGACGCACCGGCTCCAGAGTGAAGGCGAAAGACGGACATTTGCTGTACTCTATCAGTACTGTCCCTCACCCAAACCGGCGGGAAGTGGCATAAAGGAATAAACAGTATGTTGACGCGAAGGCCAGGGCATGGCCCGACAGACGCCAACCCCGCTTCTCCCTTTCAGTGGCGAATCTGCCTTAGTCCTTTGTCGACCGGTCGGGAACAGCCTCAGACGCCTCTGACCACTAACCACTGCCCACTGCAGTTATTCGGCCGCGCAGAGCAGACAGCATCGCTTCCTGCTCGTTCCAGGGGTACTCCGTCTCGCCGTAGCACATACTGCGTTCATGGCCCTTGCCAAAGGAGGCCACCACATCGCCGCCACGCGCCATCTCGACGCCAAAGCGAATCGCCTCGGCGCGGTCGGGAACAACCGCGTAGTATGAAGTAGAGAGCGCAAATTCCCCTCGGGGCTTCTCGCCGCCAGCGCTATCACCGCGCGTCCGCACCCCCTCTCCCCCAGCCGCGCCTTCGACAACCTCCCGCGCGCCGGCCGCGATCTCCCGACTGATCTCCTCCAGATCTTCAGTCCGCGGGTCTTCTGCAGTGATCACGGTGAAGTCCGCCAGGCGACCACTGACCTGACCCATCAGCCGCCGTTTGCCCCGGTCTCGCAGTCCCGCGCAGCCAAAGATAGCGATCAATCTGCCCCCGCCGCCGTCGCCGCAATCCTCGGCAACGAGCGGACGCAATGTCTCCAATGCCCGTTCCAGGCTGGCAGGCGAATGGGCAAAGTCCACCACAGCCAGAAAGTCCTGACCGCAGTCCATGCGCTGCATGCGCCCCAAAACCGAAGAAAGAGAGGCAACGCCCTTCCTTATCTGCTCGGGCGCAACGCCCATCCCAAGCGCCGCCGACGCCGCGCACAGAATATTGGACACATTGAACTCGCCAATCAGCTGAGTCTCCATGGGTACTGAGCCGCCCGGCCAGACCAGCTCGAAACGGGTGGCCTCAGGCAGATACTCGATCTGCCTGGCGTACACGTCGGCGCCCGGGTCGGATACACTATATGTATAGGAAGTAACGCCGGCTGTCGCGTTGCGCGCGCTTTCTTCAGCCAGCGCCTCCCGCAAGGGCCGGCAGCTGTTATCGTCCTGGTTGAAAACGGCTATGCGGGGCACGCCCGGCTTCCGATCGGAATGAAACAGGCTCCGAAAGAGCAGGAACTTCGCCGCCCGGTACGCCTCGAACGAGCCGTGAATATCCAGGTGCTCATGCGTGATGTTGGTCAACGCGGCCACGTCGTACTCGACGGCTGCCACGCGCTTCTGATCGAGACCGAAACTGGTACTCTCAACGACCGCGTAGCCGCAGCCCGCCGAACGCATCTGCGCCAGAAATGCCTGTACCGTCGGCGCATCCGGCGTCGTCACGTGCAGCCCGGTCTCCTGCTCGACGCCCGCGATACGCGCGCCGACCGTTGTGATGACCCCCACATCGGCGCTTCGGCTGAGAATCGCCTCCAGCAACGCGCAGGTCGTCGTCTTGCCGTCCGTACCCGTCACCCCTATGACCACCTGGGCGCGACTGGGAAAACCGTAAAGGGCCGCGCTCAGCCAGGCCAGGGCTTCCCGGCTATCAGTCACATGTACATAGGGAACGCTTGCAGTCGGCGGCCACCAGTCCAGTTCCTCCAGCCGCGTCAAGGCGTGGCTGCCGGCAACGGCCGCCGCGCCCGCGGCAACGGCCTGTGGAATGAAGCGGTGGCCGTCCTGTTGCAGGCCCTCGACCGCCACAAACAGTGTATCCGCGCTTACCTCGCGGCTGTCTTCGGTAACGCGGCGCACCATGACCTCAGGAATCGCCTCCACTCCGCGAACAAGCAGACCGGCCGGCAGCTGGGCAAACAGGCTCGCCAGCTCCTGCTCAGTTACGTTCACCGGTGGTGGGAGCTCGCCGGCGGCCGCTGCCGTCTCTGAACTTGCCGTCTTAGGAGCACTCGCCGTCATAGCTCTTCGGTTCCGGAGCCCCCGTCCCGTGCAACCGAAATGCCGGCGACCACGATCAGGAGGAAAAAGACGGCCGCGCCGCCTATCCAGATCGGGGGTATCTGACCAAGCCTCTCGTTGACATTGCTCGAGCCCACAGTGGTCGAAGTCGCTGTCGCCTGAGGCTGCGTTCCGGCCTCCGACGCGGTCGGCGTGCTGGTGGGCGTGCTTTCTGACGGAGGGGCAGGCGGCGGTGTTTCGGGAGCTGGAGTCGACACACCAGGTGTCGATTCGGGTGAATCCGCTGCCGGCTTATCTGAGGTCGCCTCCGCTTCCGGCGTGGGTACCGGTGTACACTCAAGCGGCGGATCTGTTTGCATGTTGGGGTCCGGCGTCGCCGTCACTGTGCCGGTTGCTGTCGGCGTCCCCGTCGGCGCATTGGGATCCGGTGTCGCCGTCAGCGTGCTTGTCGCTGTAGGCGTCCCTGTTGGCAAATTCGGGTCCGCCGTCGCGGTCACCGTCACTGTGGGGGCGTTGGGGTCAGGCGTTGCGATAGGGGTACACACTGCCGTAGGCGTAGCCGTCGGCGCATTGGGGTCTGGCGTCGCAGTCGCCGTGTCGGTGGCCGTTGGCGTCTCCGTAGGCGGGCCGGGGTCGGTCGATATGGGTTCTGTCGGCGTCGCGGTCGGTGTCGACGGGTCAGGCGCAGCCGGCGTCTCCGTGGCCGTCAGCAGCGGTGAAGGAGTCGGAGTCGGCACTCGGGGCAACTGCGCCGGATCGAGCGGCGTTATCTGGGCCGATGACAGAAAACTGGCGCCGCTGTCCAGCGTACGCAGCACACCGTCCTGCTCGGTCCCCGCATAGGTGACGCCTACGAAGGTCGACGAAGAGGCCAGCCGGAAAACCGGATTGGTATAGGCGGCGCCATTGACAGTAACCCGCGTCCAGTCCGGTACCCTCTGTGTCCAGAGTCCAACGTTGGTCCCGACAACGACGTTCTGACCACTGACACCCACATCGTAGATGACAACGCCCGCCGGAAATGAAGGATCCTGGATCCAATTGTAACCGTCGTCGCTCAGATATAGGCCTGAAGCGAAGGTACCCACATACAGGCGGCCATCCAGTATCGTCATCCCGCGCGCGATGATGCCCGCGGGCAGGTCGACCCGCTGCCAGTATGCTGAATCCTCGGTCAGACGCCAGACGCCGTCGTGGGTCCCGGCATAGAGCGCGCCGTCCTTGTCGGCAAAGGCGCGCACGCGCAGGGCGCTCCCGGTCAGGCCGTCGCCGTACCACGTCCAGCTCAGGCCGCCGTCAACGCTGCGAACGACACCGTCGTAACGGCTGCCGGCGTAGAAAACCGTCACCCCGTCTTCGACGCGCGTGTAGAGGCGACCGATTCCGCTGTTCGGAGTGAGCACCTGGTTGATCGAGAACTCCTGACGCCAGCTCTGGCCGCCGTCTTCGCTGATGAACAGATGGCCGACCCCGCCGTCCGCGGCCAATACACGGTTTCCATCCTGCGGATCGAAACGTATCGAGGCGACCGAGGTATCGGCCGGCAGCTCAACGTCTGCACGGGTCCACGTATGGCCGCCGTCCGTGCTGCGATAGATTCCCGCAGGCACGGGCACGTTCAACGTGCCGGCCACAACGATACTGGCATCATCAGGCGAAACGTCCAGCCCGATAATGCTGTTCGAAAACGGCACAAAGCCGGACTGGGCCAATACCTGGCCGACGGCCACAGAAAGCAGGACCGCCAGGACAACGAGTAACTGCCACAGCCGTCTAAGAGTCACTGGAGTCGGGAACTCTCTTTCTTTGCGCTTTGTTCCGCGCATGGTTTGCTGGAAACCAGCCTGCATAGATCCTCCAAAAGGGGAACCGGAGAGGAAGTGAAAGAATTATACGTCAGGTAAACAGTCCTACAAAAGCTGCAGTTTCTTTTCGGCCACCATATATATAAGGTAAGGGACGCGGCCTTGACCATTTCCTCGCCCTGCACCGCCTTCTTTGTGACCTTTGCCCAATTGCAGGTTATCATGAATGTCCCTATCCTTGTGCATGCCAATCCGCTGTCAGCCCTCCATACCGGCCGGACAGCCAATGCAAATGCAAACCGCCAAAGGAGAGAGCGATGCAAAGCCCGGCACGTCGCGCAATCATGATCGGCATGGATGGCGCCGCCATGGAACTGGTAATCAATATGGTAAACGCGGGCCACATGCCCAATCTTGGCAAGCTGATAGATCGAGGCGTCTACCGCCCCATGATCGGCGTATTCCCGACCCTGACACCGCCGGGCTGGACCGCCACCTCCACCGGCGCATGGCCGGGCAACCACGGCGTAATGGACTTCAACATCCGCAAGCTGGGCGCACCGCTCGATGAAACGGTCTGGGGGATCAACACTGACCTGTCGCGAGCCGAATACCTCTGGAATACCGTCGAACGCGCCGGAGGCACACCCCTGCTCGTCAAATGGGAAATGTCCTGGCCCCCGACCGTGACCAGCGGCGTGCAAGTCGAGGGCACAGGCCCCGGTGTCTCCAACCATAGCCAGATCGCCGGCTATCACCTCTTCGTCGCCGGCAAATGGCAGCGGCGCACCATCGGCGGACAGCGCGATCCGGAAACGCTGGACCCCAGCGCCCTGCAGACCGGCTCCGACGTCGATCCGGTCTCGATCGAAGATGCCGTTAACTGGAGCAGTTTGCCGGACTCCAGCCGCCCGCCCAAAGAGGTAGAGTTGACAATTCAGCCCCTGGCTCGGGGCCGCGACATGATGTTGCGAGGCGAAAACGGCGTTCCCAAGACCTTTCACGGCCTGATATACGCTTCCGGTGACAACGGATACGACCGCGTGCGCGTCTGCCGCTCACGCGACGGCGGCAGCCCGGTGGCTGACCTGGCCGTGGGCGACTGGACCGAATGGTGGCTGGACCAGTTCGAGATCGACGGCGAGGAAATCAGCGGCTACGTGCGCATGAAGCTGGTCAACCTCACCGCCGAAGCCGACGCCTTCGAGCTGTTCGTCCCGCAGATCTGGCCGACCAGCGGCTACACGAAGCCGGACGGCGTGGCCGGCGAGATCGACGAGCATGTAGGAAACTTCCTCCAAAACCCCGCCAGGGATGCCCTGGGAATCATGGACGACGACACCTACTTCGAACTGCTGGATTTCCACCACCAGCGCCTGGCCGACGTGGCCGACTATCTCACCGCCAGCCGTGAAGACTGGACCATGCTCTTCATCGAAACACACGCCTCCGACTATACCAGCCACTTCTTCCTCGGCCAGGCCGAAGAGTTCAGCGGCGCCGACGTAGAGACGCAGCAACGCTGTCTGGACGGCGTGATCCGCACCTACAGCTCGATCGACGATATGATCGGCCGCGTTGCCCAACTGGCCGATGAGGAGACGCTGATCTGTCTCGTCTCCGATCACGGCGGGACGCCCAACCAGTACCGCGCCATAGAGATCGATGAGGTGCTGGAGGAGGCAGGTCTCCTCGTTTATAAGGAAGAAAACGGGAAGCGGGCGGTGGACTGGTCACGAACGCGTGCGGCGGCGGTGGGCCTGGTGCACGTGTTCATCAACTTGCAGGGACGCGAGCCGACCGGCATTGTGTCTCCGGAGGACTATAAGGATACCCAACTGGAGATTATCGCCGCGCTGCAAGCCTATACCGACCCCGCCACTGGCCGCCATCCCTTTGCGCTCGCTCTGACGCGGGAGGATGCGGAGATGGTAAATCTCTGGGGAGACACGACGGGAGACGTGGTCTACGCCCTGCGGCCGGAGTTCGACGGGGCACACGGCAAACAGCTGCCCTCCGTCAGTTTTGGCATCGCCGGACAGCACTGCACATTCGTCCTGGCCGGGCCCGGTGTCAAGGAAGGGCTGGCGTTGCAGGGGCAGGTGCGGGTGGTCGACGTAGCCCCCACTCTCTGTTACCTGCTGGGGTTGCCCATGCCCCACAACGTTGAAGGCGGAGTCGTCTACGAAGCGTTGACCGACAAGGACTGGCACCTCAAAAAGTGAGAGTACACGGGGGGAAGGGTAGCCTGAACGCCATCCCTTCTCCCCGCCCCTGCTCTAGTAGTCGTCCCCTTCTACTTCGCCCGCCGGCATCTCAATGTCCACGACCTGGCCCTGGTCGTCGATGATCACGCGGAATCCCATCATGCCCAGCCACTGCCGCGACTGCTCGGGAATCGCCTGCCCAACGGCCTGATCGATATTGTCGATCGAGGACTCCACCGCGGCCTTGGTAAAAATGTCGTCTTTGCCCATCAGGTCCAACATACCGCTCACGGCCAACTCTCGATGCTGGTCCACCTGGCCCTTCAGAAACTCCAGCACCTGCTGATCCACCAGCGCGGCATCAATGTGGCGCAGAAAGCCGTCCTCGTCGACGACGTAGCAGGCACGCTCGCCCACATGACTCACTTGCGCCGCTTTTCGGCGTTCATCGAACACGAGCCCTTCAAACATCGCCGAATTTGACAAGGTACTCTCCGATTACACTACTCAGATACCCGATTCTGTTCCGTATGCTGTCATGCGGAGGGACATTTCCCGCCGACAGCCTTGCCGAAAGATGACGGCCCCGCCATATCCTACGACGCAGCGCGCAACAAAGTTTCTCTTTCGGCCCTTACATTAACGCCGCCCGGCTTTCGAGAAACTCCCGGCTGCGGCGCACACTGGCGACAGGCTCCTTGGGCAGATCGTGTTCAACAACGTAACAGGTCGCGCCGGCTGCCCTGCAGGCCGGTATGAGCGCGTCCCAGTCCAGCCTGCCGTAACCGACGTCGGCCAGGCCCATCTGGTCCTCGTTCTCCCCCGCCGGCGCCAAATCTTTGGCATGGATGTGCGGGCAGCGGCCTGCGTACTTCTCTATCAGTTCCAGGGGCTGGGCGCCGCCATCGGTGATCCAGGCCAGATCCGGCTCCCAGAACAGATTCTCCGGGTCTGCGTTGGAAAGCACCAGGTCGATCGCCCTCGCGCCGTCGAACGCCTCCATTTCAAAGGCATGGTTATGGTAGCCCAGCCGCATCCCCTCTGCCCGGCAGCGTCGCCCCAATTCATCGAGCGTCTGCCCGAAGGCGCGCCACGCTTCTGCATTCGCCGCCTCCCGCACCTTCGGATCGGGCATGGGGAGGATAAGACAGTCGTTCCCAATCCCCCTGTGAAATGCGACGGCGCCGGCGAAGTCCTCGGCCAGCGCCTGGTAAGGTACGTGAGCCGACACCGCTCGCAGGCCGTGCTGGTCCAGGACTGCCTTCGCCTCCTGGCCGCTGTGATCGGGTAAGAAAATCAGTTCGACGTCCCTGTATCCGGCCTCTGCCGCCGCGGCCGCGACCTCCTCAAAGCTGTCCGATACGTGACGCAGGCTGTACAGTTGCACCGCGATCGATGGTCTACTGTTGCTCATCCATTTGTCTCCGTTGCTGTCGCGCACCGCAGTCTCTCCGTCAGTCCGCTGTAACGCTGCGCTACCTTGTCGTTTCCCGCGGCCATGCCGATCGCTTTCAGTTGCCCCACCAACACGACCAACCGCTTCGCCCGCGTGACGGCCGTGTACAGTAGATTTCGTTGCAGTAGCATATAGTGGCTTGTGAGCAATGGGATGACGACTGCCGGAAATTCACTGCCCTGGCTCTTGTGTACGCTGATCGCATAGGCATGGACCAGTTCGTCCAACTCCGAGAAGTCGTAGCCGACGCAGCGCCCGTCGATCTCGACCGTTACCTGCTGTTCAATCAGGTCGACATCTTTAATATAACCCATATCGCCATTGAATACATCTTTGTCATAGTTGTTACGCATCTGCATCACCCGGTCTCCCGCCCGGTAGATGCTGTCGCCAAAGCTGCGCTCAACCCTGTCCGGCCCGGGCGGATTGAGCGCCTCCTGGATCATCCCGTTGAGTGACTTCACCCCGGCCGCGCCGCGATGCATCGGACTGAGAACCTGTATATCCTCGGGCGGGATGCCAAAACGACGCGGGATCCGCTCCTGGACAAGCTCCACACACAGATGCGCGGCCCGCTCGGGCTCCTCCGTTCGGAACAGAAAGAAGTCGTCGGCCTCCACACTCTCTTCCCCGGCCGACCTCGTTAATACCGGCATCTGACCGCGATTGATACGATGGGCATTCTCGACAATGTAGCTCCCGGCGGCCTGCCGGAAGATCGTCACCAGCCGCACTACCGCGGCCCGACATTGGAAGCCAGCGCCTGAAGAGTTGGAGGTCTCGTCCCCAGACCCTTCGATGGCCGCGATGATGTCCTTCAACACATTGCCGGCGCCGACGCTGGGCAGTTGGTCGACGTCACCCACCAGGAGCAGGCACATCTCAGGCGGCACGGCCTTGAGCAGATGGTTCATCAGATTGAGGTCGAGCATCGAAGACTCGTCCACGATCAGCAGGTCGCCGGAGAGAGGATTCTCTTCATTGTGTTTGAAAGACATGCCGGCGGAGGGCTGGAACTGCAGCAGTCTGTGGACCGTCTTGGCCGGCCGGCCGGTTGCCTCGGCGAGGCGCTTGGCCGCGCGACCGGTGGGCGCGGCCAGAACCGCTTCGGCGCGCGCCGCTTCGCACAGTTCGATGATGGTGCGCACGACCGTCGTCTTGCCTGTCCCCGGTCCCCCGGTGAGAACGGTCAGGCGGTTGGTCAGTGCCGTCTGTACGGCTTCCCGCTGGCGCGACGCGAGGCGGAGGAGGCCGGAGTCCTCGCTTGCCCTTTGTTCGAGCCGGGAAAATGCCACGTCCCAGTCCAGTTTCTGGAAGGTCCAGAGCGGGCTTGCGCCGGGTTGGTCAACGAACGGCGAGGCCGTACGACTCCGCATCAGCCGGCTTAAGCGGTTGCTGACGCCTACCTCGCTGTAATATAGAGGTGTCAGATAGACGGCATGTTCATCTTGCAGCAGACTCTCGATATTCTCGGGCGCGGGCTTCTCCTCAACCGTGCGGCCTTCCGGCAGAAGGGGCAGAGGCTGTGGGCTGGTTGGTTCGTAGATCTGGGCGACAGCCCAGTGCAGAGGCTCAGCCTTCTCGCCCGGCCCTGCGGCAACCTTAACACGGTCTGCCTGCTTCAGGTGCAGAAGCCCGGCCGCGGCTTGCTCTACCCCCAATTTCAGGTGCTCGTCGGCATTTTCGAGCAGCTCTGCGCTTGGCAGGTAGACGTGACCCTCTTCGGTCGCCCGGTTGAGAGCATACTCGACACCGGCTGCGATGCGCTGGGGCGCGTCAGCGGGGATACCGAGGGCATGCGCGATCCTGTCTGCGGTGAGGAAGCCAATGCCGTAGATATCCTCGGAGAGCCGGAAAGGGTTCTGCTGCACAGTTGGGATGGCGGCATCACCGTAGCGTTTGTAGATCTTTGCGGCCAGGCTGGGACTGACACCATGACCCTGAAGGAAGATCATCACCTCCCTGACCGCCTTCTGCTCGGCCCAGGCGGCGTTGATCATGGAGATTCTTTTACCGCCGACACCGCTCACCTCGGACAGACGCTGCGGGTGGTTGTCGATAATGTCCAGGGTCTCTGTGCCAAAGTGATCGACAATGCGCTTGGCAGTCATAGGGCCAACACCCTTGACCAGGCCGCTGCCCAGATATTTCCTGATGCCGGCCACCGTCGCAGGAAGAACCGAACGCATTGCCGTAACGGAGAACTGTTTCCCGTACTGCGGATGCGTCTCCCAATGCCCGCGCAATTCAACAGCTTCGCCCACATTGACGCCGACCATGGTACCCACGACCGGCAGTTCCTTCTCCCAGTGCGGCATATGGGGCGAGGGATTTTCCGGCGCCAGCTTGGCAACGGTATAGCCGTTTTCTTCGTTATGAAAGGTGATGCGTTCGATAACGCCGCGCAGAATTTCTTGCGCTTCATCGCTCATAAGTGTTAGGGTAACAGAACGGTATAGACCGATCAAGCCGCGCCCACCTGAGCTGTATGCCCCGAGGGACAACGCCACCGGGTAGTGGAAGCGCAGTTCACAGGCCCCCATTCACAGTTAAGACCGGAATCAGGACCATAGCGAACTCCAAATGGAAGAGATCGCAGGATCGTTTACGCCCTTACTTATAGTCATCGCTCTGGCATTCGTTGTGCCGCTGCTGCTCACGCGTTTTCAGCGGCTGCGGCTGCCTATCGTCGTCGGCGAAATCCTGGCAGGAATCGTGGTGGGGCGCAGCGGCTTCGGCTGGGTTACCCATGAGGACCAGTTGCTGACGCTGTTGGCCGAGTTTGGTTTCGTCTTCCTGATGTTCCTGGCTGGGATGGAGATAGACTTCGCCAACTTGAATATCGAGTTGCCTGGGGTTGCCCGCGGCGGAGGCACACAGACGCGACCCGCGGCGACGGAGAATCGCGGACGCCGGACATTCGGGCCGTTATCGATCAGTTTGATGGGATTCCTCCTGACGCTGGCACTGTCCGGAATCGTTGGCTTTGTCCTTTTGCGCATGGGCCTGGTCAGCAGCCCGTGGATGATGGCGTTGATCATGTCGACAACGTCGCTCGGCGTGGTCATGCCGGTGCTCAAGGAGCAGGAGCTTATACGCGGCCGCTTTGGTCAGACGATCCTGATCGCCGCCCTGATCGCCGACTTTGCTACCATGATCCTGATCACGGTGGTCGTCGCCACGATCTCACACGGATTGACGCTGGACATCCTTCTGATCAGTATGCTGTTCGTGGTCTTTTTCCTGCTGTACCGGCTGGGAATCGTTTCCCTGAACCGGTTCGACGCCCTGCGCCGCACGCTGGAAGATCTGAGCCACACGACGGCCCGCATAAAAATCCGCGGCGCGTTTACGGTGATGCTGCTGTTCGTGGTGCTGGCCGAAGTGCTCGGCGCGGAGATCATCCTCGGCGCCTTTATCGCCGGCGCCATGCTCTCTCTCCTGTCCACGCGCGAGGACCTGGAGGCGATGCACCAGCTGGAAGCGGTTGGCTTCGGCTTCTTCATCCCGATCTTCTTCATAATGGTCGGCGTGGACTTCAACCTGGGCGTCCTGATCGGTACAACCGATGCGCTGCTGCTGCTGCCGTTTCTGGTATTGGCGGCATTCCTGGTCAAACTACTGCCGGCGCTGCTGTTCCGTCTTCAGTTCACCTGGCGGGAGACCTTTTCGGCCGGATTCTTGCTTTCGTCCCGCCTCTCGCTGATCATCGCCGCCTCGGCCATCGGCCTCAACCTGGGCATCATCAGCGAGTCGGTCAACACGATGATCATTTTGGTGGCCATCGTCACCGTCAGCTGCGCGCCCCTGATTTTCAATCGGATTGTACCGCGCGGTGATGGTGTCAAAATCCGACCGATCGTCGTATTCGGAGCCGAAAGGTTGGGCCTCCAGGTGGCTGAGCAGCTGTACGGCCACCACGAGCAGGTCGCTATCGTCGATGCCGATGCCAATCTGGCAGCGCGGGCGAAGAGACGGGCTTCAGAGGGGATCGAAGTTCTGCACGCCAATATCGATGATGAGGACGAATACCTGGCCGAGCGCCTCGATCTGGCCGACACGGTGGTCGTCACACACAGTGACACCGACCGCAACCGCCACATCTGCCACGTGACCCGCACGCGCTACGGCGTCAACCACATCGTTACGTTGGTGCGGGAAACGAACCGGCTGGTGGAGTTCGAAACGCTGAACGTGACCGTCTTCAACCCTTCGTTGGACCAGGCCGCGCTGCTGAGTCTTCTGGCGCGGAACCCCGACATCTACGACCTGCTGACCCGTACCGACGACAACAAAGAGGTCTCGGAAGTGTGGGTGCACAACGCCGCATACGCCGACTTTGCTTTGCGCGAGCTTGTCCTGCCGGGCGACGTCCTGATTCTTTCAATCCGCCGCGACGGCGAATTCATCGTGCCGCGGGGCAACACGCAGCTGGAGTACGGCGATCACCTGACGCTCGTGGGCACTTTCGACCATCTGCATGAGGCGGTGGCAATGTTTAACTCCGGCGGACAACCTGTCGGCGCCGGAGAGAGACTGCTCGTCTGATCTGCTGTTATGTGATGGGTCGGTTGTCCTACGCTGCGCAGAAAACGGCGCGGGGTAAAGTAGTCAGGTCTCCGTAAGGCCTGCTGTCAAGAGGGGGATGCGCCGGACCGTCCGTCGGCGTCCTGCCAGAGGGCGTGCGCTTTACGGACGACTCTGCGCGTGGCCTCTTCCATCGGCAGTTCTTCCAACTCCATGACCGACACCCACGTGACATCGTCGACGTCATCGGCGGGCGCGACGTTGCCGCCGCGGAAGTGGGCCCAGAAATCGATCACAACGAAATGATAGCGGATCCGTCCGTCCGGGTCGCGGTGAATCGGCTCAAAGAGGTCGACGAGACCGACGATTTCAATTTCGGCGCCGGTCTCTTCGCGCACCTCACGGACAACTCCTTCGCGCACGGGTTCGCCCAGATCGAGCAGCCCGCCAGGCAGCGCCCACATGCCCTTCGAAGGCGGCCGCCCCCGTTCGGCCATGAGGATACGGCCTGCTTCGTCGAGCACCACGGCAGCCACCGCCACCAGCGGCGCCGGCGGATACTCGCGACTGATGGTTACGGGAAAAGTTCCGTTCGACGGGCCTTCGTTGCTTTCCACGCTCAACTCCACCTTTCGACGAGCGCTCCCAGTTCGGACAGGTCTTCGATCACGGCGTCCGGTTTGATGCTGTCGACGATGCGTTGATCTTCGGCCAGCGGGATCATGCTGCAGTGGACGGTCAGCGCGCCGATCTCCTGGCCGCCGGCGACATCATGCTTGAGGCTGTCACCGACGCAGACGATCTCATACGGCTCCGCGTCCCAGCGTGTGAGGACGGCGTCATAGATATCTTTCTCAGGTTTGCGCCATTCAACGGCGGCGCTGCTCAGACAGACGTCCAGATAGCTACGCAGTCCCGTATAGTCGATTATGCGCTGAAATATGCGATCGCTGGCATAGTTGGCGATCACGGCCAGCGGAAACCCTTCTGCGCGCAGGTGCTGCAGCAGTTCGACCGCCCCCGGCATCGGTTCCCATGCCGTCATTTCCGGCGCATAGAAGAGATCGACGGCGCGGCGCAGGACCTCCTCGTTCATGCGTGAAGCGGGATAGCCGACGAACTGCAACAGGAAACTGAGCGTGTCGTCGGCCGTGTGCTCCTCCTGCTCATCGTCGGACTTGGTCTCGGCGAAGATGCGCGCTTCGACAAGATGCTCCGGGAACTCTTCGGGCAGGTCGGTCATACCGGTGGAGTGCATATAGGAGAAGGCCGTCTGCGCGCCTTCCTTCATCAACTCGTCGAGAGGGCGGTTGAGCCGCGCCAGCGTGTTGTCAAAGTCGAAGATCAGCCCTTGCACCAGCTTGCGAGGGCGGAGTTGCGCGGGTTCGCCGCTGAAAAACTGTTGAGACTTCATCGCGTATTTCGTCGTTTCGATGAATTCAGGATGAAGGTATGAAACGTCCAAGGTACCGTACGTTTCGCTGCTGCTTGCGGGCATAAGTATGCGGATGTGTACCCCTGCGTGTCAAATCGGGCCTGTTCGCAACTGATGCTGAGATAATTGCCTGGGCAAATTGGGCTTTTCGTTTCACATTTCCTGCAATGGTAGGGTACAGTAATGGGCCGTGCTATACTCGGCACTGATGCGTCAGGAAGAGTGACGAGCCCGCAAATCGGAGCTTCCGGCAAACACATTCATAAGAAAGAGCCATGCCATATTCATTCCAGATCGGTTCCATTCCCTGCCATCTTGTAAGTGACGGCCGCCAGCTCGTCGACGGCGGCGGCTTCTTTGGCCTCGTCCCGCGCGTACTGTGGGAGCGGGTCATCCGCCCGGACGAAAAGAATCGGATACCGGTGCAAATGCGCTCCCTGCTCATACCGTCTTCAGCTGGGTTAATCCTGCTGGACCCGGGCCAGGGCGACAAGCTCACCGCCAAGGAGAGGCGCGTCTTTGGCATGGATGACAGCAGCCAGCGGCTGGCGGCTGACCTGCGCCGTGTCGGGTTCAGCCCGGAGGATGTCGACATCGTGCTGATGACGCATCTTCATGCCGACCATGCAGGCGGGTGCACGCAGTGGAGCGATCCCACCAATCCGGAGAGCGAGGTCGTGCCCTCCTTCCCCAATGCGCGCTATCTTATCCAACGGCTCGAGATGGCCGATGCCGCCTTCCCAAACGAACGCACGCGCGGCACCTACTTCCCCGAAAACTGGGAGCCGCTGCGCCGCTCAGGCCAGCTGGAGCTTGTCAACGGCGATCAGCAGGTGGCGGCCGGCGTACGCTCGGTTACGGTACCGGGGCATACCGCCAGCATCCAGGCAATATGGATTGAGGACGGGGGCGAATCGCTGCTGTTCCTGGGCGACGCCTGCAGTTGGGCCGCGCACATGGACCGGCTGGCCTGGGTCCCGTCCTTCGACCTCGACCCGATGCGCAGCATCGAGACCAAACGCAACCTGCGAAGAGAGGCAGAGGAGAAGGACGCGCTGCTGGTGTTCCAGCACGACGGCCAGGTTGTAACCGGGCGGCTGCGTCCCGGCGCGCGCGGGCCAGTTGTGGAGCCGGAGATTACGGAGGTGGCTTGGCCCGCGTGACGGGGGAGTGGACCGCGCATAGCCAGCGTCCATCCGACATTAGGCATATTGAATTCTAACTAAGAGCTTCTTCCAAGACCTGTCTCAGGAAAGTGCTATGCCCTATTCGTTCAAGATCGGTTCCATTCAATGTCATGTCGTCAGCGACGGCCAACAGCTGATCGACGGCGGCAGTTTCTTTGGACTCGTGCCGCGCGTTCTGTGGGAGCGGGTGATTCGTCCCGACGACAAACACAGGATCGCAGCGCAGATGCGCTGCCTGCTCGTCGAGTCTCCGCAGGGGCTGATCCTGGTGGATACCGGTCAGGGAGACAAAATCAGCACCGGGTATCGGCGCCAGTTTGGTATGGATGACAGCAACAAGCGGCTGGAAGCCGACATGCGCCGCGTCGGTTTCGGCCCGGAGGATGTCGACATCGTACTGCTGACCCATCTGCACGCCGACCACTGCGGCGGCAACACACGCTGGAGCGATTCAGAGAACCCCGAGAGCGAGGTCGTCCCCACCTTCCCCAACGCCCGCTATCTGATCCAGCGCCTAGAGTTGGCCGAGGCGACCTTCCCCAATGAACGCACCCAGGGCCATTACTTTCCCGAAAACTGGGAGCCGCTGCGCCGTTCGGGACACCTGGAAGTAGTGGACGGAGACCAGGAGCTGGCGGCCGGGGTGTGCTCGGCTACGGTGCCCGGACACACTGGCAGCATGCAGGTCGTGTGGGTCGAAAACGATGGTGATTCGCTCCTGTTCCTGGGCGACGCCTGCAGCTGGGCCGCGCACCTGGATCGGCTGGCCTGGGTGCCGGCATTTGATCTGGAACCGATGCGCAGCATCGAGGGCAAACGCAACCTGAGGCGGCAGGCGGAAGAGAAGAACGCTCTGCTGGTCTTCCAGCATGACAGCCAGATAGTGACCGGGCGGTTGCGGCCTGGCGCGCGTGGCCCTGTAGTTGAGCCGGAGATCAGGGAGAAGGCGTAGGGGAACTGCGGATGACGATGAGTAGTTGATAGAGGACACCAGGTCAACCACAAGGGTTGCCCCTAAGGGACTGAATATACACGGGGCGAAGTTCTCTTTTTTGAGCCTTTTTGCGCCTGTTGGCTCAAGCCGGGCGCGCGCCGGTCCATCCGCGCAGTGGTACTGCACACGCACTTTTCAGCAGCCTAGTCGTTTCAGATTGTCCAATGTGGTGCTGCAGACGGAAGGGGCGTTGCGGGGGGAATCCCCCGAACAAGGGAGGCTGCTCGCGGCCGACCGCCCAGAAGCGAGGAGAGGATGGAGAATAAAGAAGAGAGAAGAACGGGTTTCTCTGGTCTGACTGAGGGTCGCGAACCGTCGAAGGTTGAAATGGTACCCGTTACGGCTGCGGATCAAGACATCTCCGCGCGAGCCGGGTTGGGTGACAGGGAAAAGTTCGAGGCTGCCATGGCGAAGGTAGCAGACGTGGAACCGCCAGATGAGCAGGATCGATTCTAGACTAATTGCCTTCTCAACCCAGCTGGCAAATAGGGCGATTGCACCATCAGTCCGCCGAGCCGGCGGCCGGAGCCATGGGGAGGGCAGTAGCGATGCGTGTGCGCAGGAAGATTGATCAGGAGATGGTGAAGCCAAGAACACCTTTGTGTTCTGGTAAAATCACTGAAGGCCTGCATTTGGAACTATTTGAATGGTCTTCGCCAAGTGTCGACGAGAACTCATTCAAAACCATTACACTAGGTGGAGATGTCTCACTGTATGCTGACCAAATGGGAACTTCCCTATACTCCCCGAGTTGCATCCCATCAACAACGTCCTGGACATCTCTAATGCGAGGCTGAATACGCGGCCAGGACGTCGAGAGAAGCACGACAATACCCAGTCGGTGTTCCGAAAGATTCTGCTGGTAGCGAATGCTTTGGTCTGTTGTTATCAGCAGATCGTAGCCGTCATTCTCCGCTGCTGTGAGCAGATCGCCGTTGCGTAGTTCAGACCATCCTCGTTCATAAGCTGTATCAACCGAATGGCCGGCGAGATGACGGCGCAAGGGCGCTGGCGTGCCCTAATCTAACAGAATTCTCACGGATGGACAGTTTCTGTCAGGGCCTTCGCTTCATGATCCAAGGCAGCTTCGACCATCCATTGCTCTACGCCGGGAAACCACCCCAGAAACTGCTCGACGGTAGCTCCATCGCGCAGATTCTCAAATAAGGCGGAAACGGGCACACGCGTGCCGCGAAACACCAAGGCCCCGCCAAGTTTCCCGGGGTGCCGCTCGACAGCCTTACACGAATCCCAGTATTTCATGTTTTATTCTCGCATTTGCAGCTTCTATCAAGCCTGGGCAGGATGAAGAACTCCCGATTGACATTGCATCAGAGGAGACTGCGATGATAACCTGACCAAGCGACTCGAACGTGGAATCCTGGCAGTCGGCCCGATCGTCGACCGCTTCTTCCGTAACATTGGCCTCGTCTGACTTGCGGCCGCCTGGATATAAACAATGTCTGCAGTATACCCCAACGACACCGAGATTCCATGTGGACCCGTTTTTCAGCAGAGCGGACGTCGAGGTCTTATCTGGAGACGCTGGCAATAGGGCTTGCATGGCAAACGCGCCTGAGGTCGGTCATGGCGGCGCCAGTTATATACGTTCCTGTGGAGTACTGCTGTTCATCAACCTCAGTCCGCCGAGCCGGCCGCCGGCGCCATCGGCAGCGCCGTCTCAATGCGCGTACGCAGGAAAATAGCGCAAAAGGCGGCAAACAGTGGCATAACCGCGACTACGTGCATGACCCCGGAAAGAGTGTAGACGTCAGCGATCGGACCGGCCAAACCCATCCCCAAAGCGCCCGAAGCAAAGGTGAAGCCAAGGATAGCGCCGCTGGCTAACCCCTGCCTGTCCGGCAGGAACCTCTGAGCCATGACCACCAGAATGCTGTGCGGAATACCGACCAGAAATCCGGCGGTGAACGCCAACGGGAAAAACACCCAGCCATCAACAATGTCGAGCATCAGCCAGGAAAAGGGCGTCGCGGCCAGAAGCGACCACAGCAGTATCTTCGGCTGATCATAGCGATCACCCAGAATGCCCCCGGACATCGAGCCAAGCGCGATCGCCACGCTGGGCACGCCGACCATAAACCCGAACTGTGTCGGCGTAAACCCGAGGTCAGCGAAGTATTTGGGCAGGAGCCCGTAGAAGATCTGGTGAACGGATGCGCGCGTCGCCACCAGCACGGCGAAGGCAGTGAGGGCTACCCAACGCCTGCCAGGCTGGGGCATACGTCTGGGCCTGGCGCGCTCACGCGAAATTCTCTGCTGCAGGCGGCGGCGCTCCTCGGCGGTTGCAGCCGACGGAGGTTCTTCCTCGACCCGCACCAGCGGCTTGCGCAGGCTGTACGCCATCCACACAACGAACGGCAGCGTAGCGACCGCCATGATGCGCGGGCCCAGCATCCAGATCTCTTCCAACAGGACGCCCGCGATCATCGGCCCCATGGCCAGCCCCAGCTGACCCAGCAGGAAGAAGACAGAGGTCCCGGTCGTCGCCTTATGGCCGCCCGCCGCGCCCGCGTTCATCGCGCCCTGCGGATGGAACGCGCCGCTGCCCAGAGAGGCGACGGTCATCAACGTGATCAACGTGAAATAGTTTTGCGAGAAAGTGGCCGCGTAGAAGAAGACCGCCGTCCAAAGTAGCCCCACCGCGCCCAGCCAGCGCCCACCGAAACGGTCGGCCAGCACGCCGAAAAAGGGCTGAGAGAGCGAGCCCATCAGCGCATAGGCCATGCCCCCAAGCCCGATCTGTGCATTTGTGATGTTGAAGGGGACCGCGAGAACGGCAAGAATCATGGCGATCGAAGCATTGAGAATATCGATTGCCATGTGGCCGAACGAGACCGCGCTGAGCCGTCTGAGATTCATCTGCGCATTCCTGGCAGCGTAAGTAAACCGGTTTACCCCGCCGCGGGCTTCTCCGGGTGCCTGGCCCAATTCTATCAGCATCTGCGCACGTCTTCCAAGCGCAGCTTGACCGGGTTATGGCTACGACTTCACGGGCATATGTAATCTGCATCGCGGATTCAGTAATCCTAGCATCGCCTGAAATTGCAGAACAGGGCAACTGCCAGCTTCCAGTGAACGTCTTCTTTTGTAAATCCTGGTTCGAGACCAGCCCTGCCATGTGGGCGTACGTGCGGACTTGGGAGCGGGAGTCGCGTCCATCCGCAGGGGGGCGCGGCTATAGCTCGCGCTGGCCAGAAGGACGTCGGCGGGCGTCTGGCCGCGGTAGATGCCGTCCCCGAACCACACTCCGCAGCCGGACGCGTCCTCCCTCCTGTCCCGCCCCAGCGTAACCTGGCCGCCGCCGCCGATGCTCACGGCCAGGTTACGCGGCGCGGCCGAGGACACGGCAACCTCCTCCGCGGTGCCCTCGGTCGCTCCGGCAGTTGCCACTAGAGTTCGATGTTCGCACCTCTTCTGGCGACCGCCGGCAAAGCCTTATCCGTGGCCGTCGCCGTGAACACCGGACGCGCTGTCGCCGAGGGATACTTCAACCACCAGTTACTCGTCTCCCCCGCCGCATTCACCGAACGGATCGAATAGTGGTACGTCCACCAGGTTCGAACGTCCGTATGCATGTACGTTTTGCCGGTCAGGTTGTAACTACCGATCGACTGCCAGCCGGTCTCCTCGTCCCACCAAGTCATGAGTTCATAGCGCACCGCGCCCGCCACGGCCGCCCAGCTCAGCTCTACGCCCCATTCCGTCGCCCGCGCCATTAGTTTCGGCGCATACAGCGCGGAAGCAGCTACCGTTGGCGACAGCGTTGAGAACTCGGCCTCCGCCGCCGCCAGTCCAGTTGCAAAGGGATACTCTGTCAGCCAGCCGCTCTTCTCACCTGCCGCGTTGACGGCACGGATCGAATAATAGTACGTCGTCCATGCTGCAGCCTCTTTATGGGTGTATTCTGTGCCGGTCAGGTTATCGCCGCCGATCTGCTGCCAGCCGGTCTCCCTAGCCCACCATGTCGAGAGCTCGTAGCCCACCGCGCCGGCCGCAGCTTCCCAGCTAAGCTCCACGCCCCGCACCGTCGCCTCGGCCGTCATCCCGGGTGCAAGCAGCGCCGACTCGCCTGCTGTCGGCGTCAGGCCCAGAGCTGACGTCTTACAACTTGTCAAGACAGTGAGAGCGACAACAACCGCAAAGAGGCCGGCGAAAGGAAGAAAGCCTCGCGCCCCATTGAACATCTTCCTCGTACTGAATTCCATGGTGGCACCTCCGTGGAATAGCCAATAGCGACCTCGATATGTCAACCGAAGCCGAAAGCGAAAGAGAGTTTTGAACTGCTATCTGCAGAACGTCCTCTGAACCGCAGCGTCGGAAATCTTGATATGGTCTGAAATTGCGGCACTCGGTTAGAGGCCGACTCTCCGTGAATTGCCTCTTCAGTAAATCTGGGTTCGGGACAGGCGCCGCTATTTGAACGCGTGTGCCGACCTGAAATCGGTAGTCGCGGCCCTCACAGTGGACGGTGTACTTTCTGCGCCCGCCGGTCAGGGCGGCCTCGTCCGGCGCCAGCGCAACCTTGCCGGCGCCAGCACAACCTTGCCGCCGCCAATGCTCACGGCCAGGTTGTATGGCGCCCCCGGGCAGGTTCAGGCTCCTCATGAGGACATCGGGGGAACTGTACGCATGAGACGAGCTGATGCCCCCAGGAAGACCGGAGCTGGCGCCGCATAGGTTCAAGCCGCCTCTAGTGACAGCCGTTCCGGCCTTTGGTCATTGAGGATGGCCGCGCCGAAACTGGTATCGACCAGTTTGTCGCCCAGTCAGATATCTTCGCGCCCCAAATGGTGCCGTCACATGCCCCTAGAGCTCCAGAAGTGCGCCTCTGATAGTGGTTGCCGATACGGGCCTGACCGGAACCATCTATGGGGCGCTCGCAAGCGCGGTTGCAGACGGATACGCCAACAGCCAGCCGCTCGCCTCCCCCTCTGCGTTCAAGGCGCGAATCGAATAATAGTACGTAGTACCCGCTGCAACTTCCGCATGCGTGTAGGTTGTGCCCGTCAGGTCGCCGCCGCCGATAAACTGCCAGCCGGTCTCCGCATCCCACCATGTTGCAAGTTCGTAGCGCACCGCGCCCTCCACGGCCTCCCAGCTCAGCTCTACGCCCTGCTCAGTCGCCAGCACAGTAAGTCCCGGCACAGGCGGCACAGTCAGCACGGCCGCAGCTGCGGTCGGCGTCGGCGTCGGTGTTAGTGTTGGCGCCGGCTCTGACGTCTCTGCCTCTGTCACAGCCAGCGCGGTGGCGGAGGGATCCTCCAGAAGCCAATCGCTGACCTCCCCAGCCGCGTTCACCGCGCGGACCGAATAGTAGTACGTCGTCCCTGCCGCAACGTCCGTATGCGTATACGTTGTGCCGGTCAGGTCTTCGCCGCCGAAAATCTGCCAGCCGACCTCTGCGTCCCACCAGGTCGCGAGCTCGTAGCGCACCGCGCCCGCAGCTGCTTCCCAGCTCAACGCCACGCCCAGCTCTGTCGCTTCGGCCGTCATCATGGGTGCGAGCAGCGCGGACGTGGTTGCCGTCGCCGTCGCCGTCGCCGTAGGCTCCGGTGTGGGAGTCACTGTTGGCGTCGAAGTGGGCGTCGATGTCTGCGTAAATGTGGGTGTGGGCGTAGCCGTGTGCGTGGCCGTGGAAGTAGGGGTCGACGTTGGAGTGGCCGTAGGGGTGGGCGTAGGGGTGGGTGTGGGCGTTGCCGTCCAAGCAGACCCGCCAGTCAGCGGAGGAGATCCGGGCGGTAACGGATTTGAATTCTGCTGATTGGATCCTGGCGATCCCGGGAACCCGGGATTTTGCGTTGAAGAGCCATCAGGATAATGGGGTGGCGTGATCCCAGGATTCGACGGCGGATTCCAAGGATTGTGCTGCGGAGGCACGGTGGAAGCGGTAGCAGCGACATACAGCGACCATGGGCCGAATGTACCGTCGGCAGCCACTGTGCGCACGGTATAAATGTAAGTCCTGCCGGCAGTGAGATTGATATGACTGTAGGTCAATCCGGTATAGGCCCCGTCGTCCAGCCGCAGCCAATCCTCGCCGAACCACGTATATAACTCGTACCGCGCAGCGCCGGAAACCGAAGTCCAGCCCAACTCGATCACGTTCCCCTCCAATACAGACGCGGTCATTTGCGGTGCGCCCTGCACGGGATTAGAACCTGGAATTGTCGGCGCTGTAGGTGTTGGATTAGACCCAGGCGGTAACGGGCCCACCGGCGGATTATGCCCACCCGGATTGGACCCGGGCCCCTGCGGGCCTTCCTCCTCCTCCGGAAGCGATGGCGGCTGGGCTTGCGTGTCTTCATTCGTCAAAATGGTAAGAACGCCAACAACCGCCAGGAGAACGACGAGAAGAAGAACGCTCCTTGGCCCAATTGACCATATCCTCGTACTGTATTTCATGGTGGCACCTCCGTGAAATAACCAGTGACGACCTCTGTTTTAGAACCGCAGCCGCAAGTGAAAGAGAGTTGCAAACCGTTTTCAGCTTGCCGCCGTTTGAAGCACAGTTTCACGAACTGCAATTGCTGAGGCTGAGAAGAGGCCCCAACACAGCCAGATGAAATTCGAGCCAAAACGCGAAAAGGGCCATGGCTGGACTGCCATGACCCCGCTCCACTCACCCAATCGCCTCTGGTAGGACTAACGTCCTCTACTGCCGCACGTTTTTCAGGACGGTCCCGCCCGGCGGACTCCTATCCCTCGACATGCCGCACAGCTGACCAAAAGTCCGGAACTGTTCTGACCGCCATCGATATCGCTCAAACGTACGGAATGGCGGTAAAGATCGACAGATAACCCACCAGAGAATCAGATCCCGTTATCTTCACTCTTGCCAGGTATTGACAGTAGCGATACGGGTGAACGTGCTACCGGCACCGAAGTAGCAATTATGTTCGCATACTTATGCTAGCCGATGCCGAGTGCTTTTGTCTCGCGCAAATGTTCCAGTTTGGGTGCCTTCATGTGACCAATTTCGGTGCCCTTGGTCAAAAGACCTTTCGATTCAACTAGCGTACCCAAGCCATGCCAGCGCAGGACTTACTCTTTCCTCACGCCTCTACACTCCCTCCTCGCCATCAGGCGAAACATAAGAGCCGCCTGCCCATTGCATCGAGAAAACGCACAGATGCCCGGAAAGCCTGGTTCGAAGAACCTCCACCACCTGGAATCCGTAAATGCGCTGCTTTCCCAAGTCAGTTTGACAACCACCGACGCAGTGTTATACTTCTCCCGTTCCCCGCAGTCCAGGTAAGTAAAGCGGTTAAGGGCTTTCTGCAATCTCCGAACACTGCCCAACCGCAGTGAGTGTTTAGTCGCATTTGCAAAACGCTGCTCCCAATCTGTTCAGGAAAAGACGGCACACACGCACCGCAGTCGTAACCCATTTCCTCAGTTCATTGTCCGTCGGTTGCAGATACTGCCGTTGCGGACACCCGGCGCCAACCTGGCTGTAGAACCAAGGGGCTCTCTAGTCCGGACAGTCCACGCGATAACACCTGATTCCACTCGGATTCCACTCTCGTAGCAGACATCCAATTCAACCCTTCAGGAGAAAAACCATGCACAAGACTAGTCGTCGCCAGTTTCTCAAAGTAAGCGCCGGCATGGGCGCGGCCGCGTTGCTGGCTGCCTGCGCGCCGGTCGCCTCCGACATGGACGCCGGCTCGGCCGACGCAATGGAAGAACCCATCGATCTCGTCGTCTGGTACCAGGACTGGGACGGCGCCAACCGCATCATGGGATGGGTCCAGCCTGAGTTCGAGAAGGACCACGAGAATGTAACCGTTGACCTCCAGGCCATCGGCTACGGCGACCTGCTCAACAAGATGCTGCCTTCCATCGCCTCCGGCACAGAAGGTGACGTCATGATGATGTACACCGACTGGGTCGTCGCCACCGACATCACCCGCGTCTTCCTCGACATCACCGACGCCGCCGGCGGCGCTGCCGAGCTCGAAGAGAAAATGTGGCCCGCCGCCTTCCAGGCCGTCGAAGTCCCCGGCAACAAGGTCTACTACCTGCCCTGGCTCGCCGGCATCCGCGGCGCCGCCATGACCGTCAACATGGACCACTGCGCCGAAGTAGGCGTCGATTACCTCAACTTTGGGTCCTACGAAGAGGTGATCGAGGCCGGCATCGCCATGACGCAGACCAACGATGAGGGCAAAGTCACCCGCTCAGGGTACTCGATTGCCAGCTCCCAATATCAGCTGCTCTGGACCCTGATCTGGCAGCTGGGCGGGGACTTCTTCGACAAGGAGACCGGCGTCTGGTCCCACGACAGCGATGTGGGCGCAGCCGCCGCACAGATCCTGCACGACGTCTACCATGTCCACAAGACCGTCGACTTCGAGCTGTTTACCAACGAATACGAGGCCTGCACCCAGCAGCTCGTCTCAATCTGGGGCAACGGCGCCTGGACCATGAGCGTCATGACCGACGTGGCCGATGTGCCGGCCGACAACATCGTCACGCCGCCCCTCGCAAACGCAGTCGAATATACACTCTACCCGCAGCATGTCGCAGGCTATGGGCTTTCGAAGCGGCTGGCCGAGGACTCCGCCAAGCTCGATGCCGCCATCGACTTTGCCCTCCTGATCGTCAGCAACGGCGCCCTCCTGCAGGCGCTTGACTTCTACTCCGGCGTCGTTCCCTCAAAGGGCGTCTACAACGATCCCGGCATCGGCGATGTCAAGTACGGCCTCGTCTCCAAGCGCGTAGCCGAGGGCATGTGGCCCTATGCTCGCTATCCCCAGGACCACGTCGCCCAGCAGGGCCCGGCCGCAGCCGAGTTCGACCGCGCCATGCGCCAGGAAATCAGCATCCAGGAAGCGCTGTCCGCCATGGACGCCTACCTGCAGGAACAGGAAGATCAGGCCCGCGAACGTCTGGCAGCCTGACCTCACACTACCCGATCTGAACGGGCGCCGCGTACACGCGTACGCGGCGCCCGCCAGCCAGCGGAACCAATCGCATGACAACGTTGCAGGACCACCCCGCCGCCGGTGGTCAACCCATGCCGCACCTGCCTGTCGCCCGCCGTGACAGCGTCTGGCGCCGCTTCCGTCGCGCCAGCCCCTTCGCGCTCATCTACTCCGCCGCCATCCTGATCTTCTATACCATCATCTTCATCATCCCCTTCGGCACCGGCATCTGGCTCTCCTTCCAGAACTGGGACTTCATCACCAATCCCAAATTCGTCGGCCTGCGCAACTTCACCAAGGCTTTTACCGACCAGTACTTCTGGCAAGCACTCGAAAAGACGGTCCTGTTCTCGGTCGTCGAAATCAGCCTTGGCCTCACCATCGCCCTGCTCTTCGCCCTGGCCCTGAGTCAGATCCTGGGCAAGTGGCAGAACATCTACCTCTCGCTCTACTACCTGCCCGTGATCACCCCGCTGGTGGTCTCCCTCTACCTCTGGCGCTGGCTCTACCGCCCCACCGGCGGCGCCTTCAACACCCTGCTCAGCAGCGTCGGCCTGCCCGAGCAACCATTCCTGGCCAGCCCGCAGCAGGCTCTCTGGGCCATCACCGTCGTCATCATCTGGGCGCACCTCGGCACCGGCATCGTCCTATTTCTCGCCGGCATCAATGACGTCCCCGAAAGCCTTTTCGAAGCGGCCCGCCTCGACGGCGCCGGCTTCTGGCAGTCCTTCTACCGCATCACCCTGCCGCTGATTCGCCCTGTCCTCGTCTACCAGATGGTCGTAAGCGTCATCGGCACCGTGCAGATGTTTGAAGCATTCTTCCTCATACCGGGCCCGGGCTTCAGCACACGCACACTCGCGCTCTACACCTACGAACTGGGCTTCCGCGCCCTCAACCTCGGCTACGGCGCCGCCGTCTCGCTCATCATCTTCGTTATCCTGCTCGGCGCGACCGTATTCCAACTCCGCCGCTGGCAAATTGAATGGGAACACTGAAACAAATGGCCACAACCGCTGACGCGCCCATCCAGCCCACCCCCATTTCTTCCATCCGTCGCTGGCTGATCGCAGGAAAATGGTCCAAAGTCGTCGTCTTTCTCATCCTGGCATTCTTCAGCTTCGCCATGTTCTACCCCTTCATCTGGCTCCTTTTCTCCTCCTTCAAGTCCGGCGCCGATATCGTAAGTCTGCCGGTTTCGCTGTTGCCGAAAAAATGGACCCTGGAAGCCTACCTGATGGTCATGGACCCCACCCGCGCCAACCTGCCCGTCGCCTACGTCAACAGCATCATCGTCACCACCGGCACAGTCATCAGCGTCCTCATCACCTCCTCCATGGGCGGCTTCATCTTCGCCCGCCTCGAGTTCCCCGGCCGCGACTACCTCTTCTACTTCGTGCTCTCCACCACCATGGTGCCCTTCCTCACCCTCCTCATCCCCCTCTACATCGTCATGCGCGAGCTCAATCTGCTCAACTCACTCTGGGGCGTCTGGGTGCCCAGCATCTTCTCCTCATTCGGCGTCTTCCTCTGCCGCCAGTTCGTCTACGGCATCCCCCGCGAGCTCTATGACGCCGCCAAAATCGACGGCAGCGGCGACTTCGGCATCTACCGCAACATCATCCTGCCCCTCACCAAGCCCATCCTCTCCGCCCTCGCCATCTTCGTCTTCCTCGGCGCCTTCAACGCCTACCTCTGGCCGCTCGTCATCCTCAACGAAGAAAAGAAACTCACCCTCCCCCTCATCATCGCCCGCATGGCCAACCGCTTCGGCGGCACCGACTACCAGGCCGTCATGGCCGGCTCCGTCCTCGTCTCCATCCCGCCCCTCATCGTTTTCCTCATCTTCCAGAAAAACTTCGTCCGCGGCATCGCCCTCACCGGCCTCAAAGGCTAAACGCCGCCCGTTTTTCACCACTGACCACTAACCACTGACCACTGACCACTGCCGTTCAGGCCTTCGGCCCTCCCTTGTGCGGGGGGACACCCCCCGCAACGCCCCCCGATGTCTACCCACCCTGCTGGTTCTTCCCACCTTAATGGCAAGCCGACTGTGTCTTGCCCCCTTATCCCAATCGAACACGGATGCCGGCAGGTACGAAGCGCCCTTTCTTCCCCGAATCGGGTTTTGGGACTCGTTGACCTTTGACGGTATAGCGATCCGCGGTAGCAAAGCGCGGCTGAACCCTGAAGAACTGCGCAGCAGCAGAAAAACTGGATAGGCCCCAGGTGTCCTCCGTGGCCCTCCGTGGACAAAAGAGGTGTTCTCCGTGGTCCTCCGTGCCCTCCGTGGACAAAAAAAGGTGTTCTCCGTGGTCCTCCGTGCCCTCCGTGGACAAAAAAAGGTGTTCTCCGTGGTCCTCCGTGCCCTCCGTGGACAAAAAAAGGTGTTCTCCGTGGTCCTCCGTGCCCTCCGTGGACAAAAAAAGGTGTTCTCCGTGGTCCTCCGTGCCCTCCGTGGACAAAAAAAAAGTGTTCTCCGTGGTCCTCCGTGGTCCTCCGTGCCCTCCGTGGACAAAAAAAAGGTGTTCTCCGTGGTCCTCCGTGCCCTCCGTGGACAAAAGAGGTGTTTGCTCTGGCATATCTCAAAAAAGGCAACCGTCAACGAACCCTGGTCATCGGGACTTTCAGCATTTTGTAAAATGTGACAACAAAACTGTGGAACGTCAAAAGGCCCAGGCGTTCAGACGTCTGGGCTTTCCAATCGACAGCATGTGGCTTTACAGCAATTCTATAACACTTCGTTCGCGCTGAACGGCGCGCCCGCTCTCTTTGGCTGGTAACTCCTTTTGCTAATGGGCACGACAGAACAACGGGGAATGATACTTAATGAACTGTCTACCTGTAGAATCTGTACTTCACGATCAAAATGACAATTACAGGACCCCACAAGAACGCAAGCAGTCTCAGCCAGGGACCGTCGAACAGTTCGCTGATTGGCATTCTCAACGCCGCAATGATGAACACGGCAGCAGTTGCAAGCGCTGCGACGACAAGGAAGTACCTTACTGCGAGGTTTAGCCCCATTCTCCTGAAATCCGATACGCCCTTGGCTTTTCTTGCCATGAGGTAGAAGACTAAAGACCCAATTCCGACCCCTGCTACGTGGGGCAATGTGTCTACCAAGGAAAACCTGAACGCCTCTCCGGGTTGCAAGGACAATAGCTCCGAAATCATATGTCCAGTCAGTACCCCAATTAAGAAGAGAATAAACAGCCAGGGTCCTCTTGCAAGATCCCATATTGTAAGGTTCTTCAGTTTTTCTGGGATTCTCATTTCTCACCCCTTTCCTGGCGTGGCGATCCAGCCGTTCCCAGTTCACTCTCCCGAGCGAGCCAGGCAATGTAGTTTCTCACTCCTCTCTGCTTGCCGTTGTGCGGTCGTGCCTTCGGCCCTCCCTTTTGCGGGGGGACTCCCCCCGCAACGCCCCCCATCACCTACCCACTTTGCTGGTCCTTCCCCACCGTCGTTTCAACCCGTAGGGGCAGGCCTTGTGCCTGTCCTTGTGCGTCCCAACCGCCCCGCCGCGGGCTTGGTGACTTATTCCACAATACACCCGAGCCTGCGGTCCGTACCGTTGGGGTCAAGCTCACCTTATGTTTGCAGTCAACCGAGTAATCCCAGTTGAAAAAGCACATAGAGTCAAAAGCTCAATACAGGGCAATCAATCACTCAACCACACAAAAAAACTGCGTCATTCTTCGACGCAGCTCTGCCTCAGCCCTACTCGGAATCCCATCGTTCGGGTGCGTGCAATTCTCTCCTAAGTATCCCACCTGGTTGTGACTAACAAATGTGACACCTTAACATAGAGAGTAGCGTAAATGAACTTGCAATCGCGCCACAGCGCTTTCAGCAGCGGTCCTTCATCTCTGACCTGCACTCTCCTCAGAGGAATCATGCCACGCTACCGAACCATCTTCCTAGGGCAGTTTTCAGTGAATCGAGAACCTTGTGTGACGTCAATAACAGAAACACCTCAACAGGTATCAGCCAGAGCACAGCATACCAAACGAATTTATTCGTAACAGTACCAAATTCAATGAAGAGTATCAACCCCATGAGCGCCGCGAGTCTCACCGCAGCCTGAGTCAATACTCTTTTCTCCCCCGCAGGATAGTTCATCCTCCCCCTCCGTTCCACTTCCCGAAGCAAAAGAGGCACTGATGTAGTCACTACCTAAAACACGGGTGCCTCCCGAAAGTTTCGATCGCGGCGCCCGTCCTTTCCTCGGTATGACAGACGCGAAACAATGGAAAGGCAACGAATTTCCTGGCGCAGGAAAAGAAACGAATCCCAAACGTCTGGCAGAAATGAATCTAGTAGTCGAAACGAGAAGCCGACCTTCGGCCGGCTCCTACCTGTTTCTTATCGACTTGACCACTTCGAACACGATGACCAGGAAAACGCCCAGCGCTGCGACTGGAACGAGGGCATAACAGAATGGTTCAAGAGGTTCAATTATCTGTGCAGTTTCCACGTCGTCGGCCTTTCTCCGCTGGACCTGCGCGGCGATTGCGCTGCGCAGTTTCAAAGAAACACGACTGGATGTGCCAAGTGGTCCCCGGAAACTGGACCGCGAGCTGAAGTATACCACTCAGCTGGAACCAGGATTGGCACTCCTAGCCCTCCTCCCCAAGCCAATCAATATGCCCGAACGATTCCTTTCGTTCGGGCATTCTGTTCTCAGTTGCCAAAATAGTGGAAGTAATGCATACAGCCCACGAACAGCAAATACAGTGCCGCGGCGGTATAGGTGACGAAATCGTAGAGGGTGTGTTTCCTGTCGTCCGGCTCTCTTCTGTTGAGGTTAATCATTGGAGTTGCCTCCTTCCTATGCTGGACGCACACATAGACTACCCCACTTTGACAACCGGATCAGTGAGCTTGGCCCCAAAAACCGGATAGCGAGCCAGGGTGTATAATGGAACAGTTCGCACAGCCGAAGAATGGACACAGTATCGTGGGTCAAGAAACCGCTGCGGCACGCGGCTGCCCGCTCACAGCCAGCATTCAAGTCAGCATCGATGGTCGCTCCTGTGCCCTTGACACCATCCCGCGAACGCCAGTTGCGCAGCGACAGATTCGAGAACATAACTCTCAACCAGAATGGCAGAGCGCAGCAGCTATAAACAGACTTGGCCGCCTGATACGACTTTGAAGCCATGAGCTACTACTTTCCCTTCATGGATGATTCCGGATTCATCCTTCTGATTCCTCCCATCCTCGTCGCCATGTGGCTGATCACCACCAGCACGCCATGGAAGCGCAGAAGACTCCTGTGGAGAAAACTCAAGCAACTCCTGTCCCCCGAAGACCACCCTTGACGACCTGACTCGTTTGCACTATGTCGCCAGGGAATTCACAAGAGACCCCCATGTTGAAGAAAACTCTGGTAATGCTGTTCGCTCTCTCACTCGCTGCCTGCTACCACAAACCAAAAATACTGCCGCTGCACCTCCCGCGGTGTTCCGAGGGGAGCTTGGTCATGCTGCCGGGACAAAGCGCGGAGGGGTTGGTATCAGATGACCTGCCCAACTATATCGACATAGTTGGGGCAAGCTCTGAACTGGATGACGAAACACTGACGGCCGTCTTCCACCTGAGAGGAATCCCCGAGCGGATGGAATTCAACCGCAAAGGCGTGCCGGATGGCCGCGTAGAGTACGTGTGGGTTGTGGCGATCAGCACTGAAGGCGACCCCATTCTTGCCCTCAACCAATTAGACTACTGGTTACAGGCTTCTTACGCCGCCACCAGGCTCTCAGAAAACACGCCCGGCACAATGCGCGATGCCAATGCCGCACTTCAAGGCGACGTGTTGAAATACAGTCCTGATTCCGATAAGCAAACCCTGGTCATGGACCCCCTAGAGCAAAGTGTTGATCTGGCAATCTCTCATCAAGACAACACATTAACAATCGTAAGTCACGTTCCGGGAATCAAGCCCAAGTCCACCATCATATTCTTTACCCACGACTACCTGCTAGGTCACGATTTCGTCGAGTGCGAACCCGTATGAGGTTGGGATGAAGCTCGTGCTCGCTAGACAGCTCTCTATTCGTCAAAATGCTTTCAATCGCCTAGACCGCCACTCGAAACTGTTAGGCCTTAGAGTGCCCTCGTCTTTTCTTGCCCATTGAACTTTCCCTCCACAGGCTCGGCGAGCGGCTCCACTTAACACCTTAGTTCGTTGTCCAGTTTTGGGGCTTGGTTCAACTTATCATCACTGACACATATGCACAGTCATGCCTAAGTTTCAAATATGGTTCCCTCAAGGGATCAGCTGCCTCTCAAAGTCCGCTGTGCCGTACATTCGTTCCAGACGAATGCTATTGATTTCTATGCTGACCAGGTCTAATTCACCCATGACCTAAGGAGATTTATCGAAGTTCTGATTTCATCGCTTTCTTGGTCAAGCTTGTTAGGGTTTGTTCCTGCATGAGCAAGAATGTTTCGCACAGCATAAGGCAGCGGAACCAATTTGTTCTTGCCATGCTCCGTGTACATCCTCAAATATCTCTTGTCTCCATTTACCAGAAGCGACATCTCTTCTCTTGTATCACTTCCCCTTTTGAGCTGGTGTTTCTCCTCGAATCTACCGTAGAGCTCAAAAAGCTCCCCGACGCTATGTTCATATAGTCCTTTGCCTTCGATGATGGATCCCAAAACATATGGAAGCGCTGGATCGAGAGAATCGATCTTGTAGGCCATGGTAATCATTTCCCGTGCGAATTCGACCATCTCCATTTTCGCGGCCATTTTCCAATCCAACTTAAGGACTACCCCACTAAGTGGAACCGAGTCTCCTCCCCGTACTTCCGTCGCCCCTAAAACCTCAACTCCAACTGAATGCCCCTTGTCGCGCAAATCCCTTGCCATGCGCACACCTGATTCCCTTAGGCGGGAAAGCTTTTGGTCCCACTGGGCCTCGGGAATAACAGTGACGTCAAGTGAACCAGACTCCGAAACCCTAGAATCGTTCATTTTGCTCTCCCTTTTGACTGGTTTCCGACAACTAAAACTACAATAGAGGGCCGTGCGCTCTCTTACGATTCTAACATCCGACCGTCATATACAATCGTAAGACGGCTGGGAAAAAGTGCGTTGTGGGAATGTAACTCGGATTTCCAGGGAAGGAAAAGATTGGCGTGATAGATCCTTCCAATTACTGGTGTGGGCCTCAATCACTAGACAACGAATGATGAAAAGCAAGGTGCAAGTAGTCGTAAGCTGCCAGCTATGTTCTGCGTTGGCCAGTCGGCCGCAGTTAGGGCAGCACGAATTGCTCTTCAGACGGCGTCTGCAAGTTGAGACCTTGCTCCAGTCTGTCAAGATTGTAAGAACCGAAAAAGGCGATCAAAACGGTTCTTAGTATTCGAAGGCCGCTTTGTGTCGCCACCTTAACTCGACAGTAGGAATGCTCCTCCGGAGTCTCGATTGTGGTTGGCCCTTATGACTGGACCACAAAAGCCCGAACTCCGCGCAACCCGCGGAAAGGTTCCCAAACCGAATTTCGAGCCCAGTTAGCGTCCATAGGACCTAAATGCCCTCCGGAACAACTCCCCAAAAGAGCAACCCCCCAGACCACTCGAGACCTGAAAAAATCCCCTTGAAAACCCCGATCATATGTGCCATAATTAACATATAGAAAACTATTCTTAACAAAGACACTTTCAGGCACAGACCAACAAATCACCCGAATGGTACGACCGCTTCCACACCTACCTCACCTCACGCCCGTCCCGATCCTTAACTGCAGCCTTTCGAGCCTGGAAAAACAGTAAACCCAGCCCCACCGGCACCGCCGGCAAGCAAGCCGCCAGATGGGGCCGTATAGAACGCGCCATGGCCTACGACCGGGCCAACCGCTAAGAATAGGCCGCCCTCAAGGCTTCCCGCACTGTCTAAGCCCGTAAACTGCAGCCGCATCACTCGCCCGCAAAAGGACCACCGACCTTCGGCTGGTCGGGTCTGACCCATGGAACAGAAGAAGCCTCGGCCCGCATAACCCCGCTGAACAGAAAAGAGAAAGCAAAACCGCCATCGGAGAACTGACACCCCCAGAGCAGCCACTCAGTCTCGGCACTTCATGGCATGGCGCTGCAATGGCGATGGGGGTATACTGTGCCAGCCGAGAAGACTAGCAACGTGACCAACAGTGGCACGCACGAACACCACGCTCTCATTCTTGAAATGACCCAGACCACGCCCAGCAGACGCCAGCAAATCACGCTCCAACCCAGCGTACTGCGATGGGCGCGCAAGCGCGTCAACCTTACCCCTGAGACGCTAGCCGAAAAGCTGAACGTCAAACCGGACCGTGTCACCGAATGGGAACAGACCGGAAAAATCAGCATCGCCCAGGCAGATAGACTGGCCGCCAGAACCTATACCCCTCTTGGCTACCTCTATCTTGGCGAGCCGCCCGACGACAGCCTGCCGATTCGCGATTTCCGCACGCAAGAAGGCGACCTCCCCAGTCGCCCAAGCCCAAACCTGCTCGACACCATCTATCTGATGCAGCGCCGTCAGGCCTGGATGCGCGACGACCTCATCGAAAATGAAGATGACCCGCTTCCCTTCATCGGCGCTTACAGCAGACGCGACGGCCACACTAAAGTCGCCGCGGCCATGCGCGATGCCCTCGGGCTGACTGCCGGCTGGGCGGAAGACCAGAAGAGTTGGCGGGACGCGTTAAGCTTTCTGCGCAATCGGGTCGATCAGTTCGGCATCCTCGTCGTTTTCAACGGCGTCGTTGGAAACAGCAATGGTCGAAAACTCGATCCGAAGGAGTTTCTCGGTTTCGCCCTAATGGACGAGTATGCGCCTCTCGTTTTCGTGAATAGTAGGTATTACATCGCCGCTCAGACCTTCACCCTGGCTCACGAAGTGGCACACCTGTTTGTTGGTGAGACCGGACTGTCCGCTATGGACAGGCTGTTGCCCGCGGGTAATGCAGTCGAACAGTTCTGCAACCGGACAGCTGCCGAATTCTTAGTGCCCGGCGATGAACTGCGGGCCTATTGGCCTGCCGTCCGGAATCAGAACAACGCATTTCAGAAGGTCGCCCTCAAATTCAAAGTCAGCGCCGTCGTCGCCGCCCGCCGTCTCCTCGACCTGGACCTGATCGAGCGCGACACCTTCTTTGACTTCTATGAAGAGAACAAGGGGCAGGGAAAGAGTCCCGCCACCACTAGCTCCGGTGGTAATTTCTGGAACACACAGAAGTGGCGCATCGGGCCTCGCTTCGCAAGCGCGGTCGCGAGGGCGGCCAGGGAAGGGCGACTCTTGAATCGGGAAGCCTACAGCCTCACTGGTCTGAAACGAAATACATTCGAAAAAATGCCGCAAGAGATGGGAATTCAGCTTTGACCAGTCAGGCAAAACTGCCATTCGTCTTGGATGCCAATGTATTCATCAGCGCACATCGTAGCTACTATCCTAACGACCTTTGTCCTGGCTTCTGGGACAGTCTAATCCAACACTTTCGCGCTGGAAGTCTGTTGAGCATAGACAAAGTGCGAAGTGAATTGCTTGACGTTAGTTTGAGGGAGGATGAAGAGCCGGACGCTCTGTATGATTGGACAAAAGATTCGCCAATAGATCTTTTCGTTTCTACCAGCGAAAAGGCGGTGGTGGAAGCCTACAAGGACGTGGTAGCTTGGGTCTATAATAGTCCACAGTTCCATAGGGGGGCCAAAGACGAATTTGCCAGAAAAGCGGATGGTTGGTTAGTCGCCTATACCCAGGTGCATAGCCTGACCTTAGTAACCCAGGAAGTTCGGAATCCAGACATCAAGAAAAGAGTTCCTATACCCAACGTCTGCGATCAATTCAAGGTTGACTACGTGAACACCTTCGAAATGCTGCGCCAGCTCGGCGTCCGTTTCGAGTTGGCATCCTCCTCGTAGCTTTCCCGCCGCACCACGTCGGCCGCGCAATCGTCGTGAACTCTGAGTACGCGCAACCCGCGAAAGGGCCCCAAAAACCGAATATCAACCCCAGCGAGCGTCCCAACACACGCAAATGCCCGCCGAGTACACCCCGCATAAAACAAGAAACCCCCGGACCAAACAAGACCAAAAAAGATCCCCTTGAAAACCCCGATCATATGTGCTATACTTAACACATGACAAACTATTCCTTACCAAAACACTTTCAGCCGCATCCCAACAAGTCACCCGAATGGTACAACCGCTTCCACACCTACCTCACCTCACGCCCGTCCCGGTCCTTCACCGCAGCCTTTCGCGCCTGGAAAAACAGTAACCCCAGCCCCAACAGCACCGCCGGCAAGCAAGCCGCCAAATGCCGCTGGCAAGAACGCGCCATGGCCTACGACCGGGCCAACCAACGCCAAAACTCACCAAGAACTACACCCAAGATTTTTTTTAAACCCGCGACATAGGTAGACTTGGCGCGACATTTGTAGACATGACGCGACATTTGTAGACATTTCGCGAACCCCCTTGAAAAACCAGATCATAGGTGCCTTACTTGAAAAATGACAGATGATTCATCCCTCAAACCCTGGCAGCAACTGCCCGACGAACCGCACCAGTGGTACGACCGTTTCGAAATCTACCTCCGCTTAGGCCCTTCCCGCACCATCACAGCTGCCTATCGCATTTGGGCAAGCAGCCAAGGTAGGCCTTCCAAAACCGCCCGCGAAAGGGCCGAAGAATGGCGCTGGCAAGAACGCGCCATAGCTTGGGACAAGGCCAATCGCAAAGAAAAGGCCGCTCTCGAGACCGCCCGTTCAGCCGAATCTCGTGAACGCAACCTGCGCCTCAATTCCAAAATCTTCGAAGCCATCTCCGCCGTCTTCGAAACCGCCGACCTGACAAACCTGACCAAAGAGGAAGCCCGCGACATCCTCCCTTCGCTCCGCGGCTACCTCAGAACCGCGTCCGAACTCCAACGCCGTGAACTGCCATCTCCGCTCGACATCGACCAGCTCGACGCATCCGACGGCTGGCCGGTCCTCGACCCAGTAGCAGAAAGAATCCTAGATAGCTATGTCGCCGATGAAGACAAAGAAAAAAATACATAAACTTGCCTACCTCCACCGGGCCGCTCACTCTCTCGACTGTTCAACCCGGCAGCTCAAAAACTTCATATCCGCCGGCTACTATCCCCAGCGCAAACAGCTCGATTTCCACGCCGCCGCCCGCCTCTGCGACCTGCCCGACGGCCCATCCCAAATCGGCTTCGGCGGCGCCCGCGGCCCCGGAAAATCCCACGCATCCTTCGCCCAGCTCGCCCTCGACGACTGCCGCCGCGTCCCCGGCCTCAAAGCGCTCTACCTCCGCCTCTCCGCCAAACAGGCCCGCGAACAGTCCGACGACCTCCGCCGCACTGTCCTCAAAAGGGTCCCCCACCGCTACATCAGGTCCGAAGGCCTCGTCATCTTCCCCAACGGCTCCCGCATCGTCATCGGCCACTTCCGCTCCGAAAACGATGTCGACCAGTACCTCGGCCTCGAATACGACATCATCCTCGTCGAAGAAGCCACCACCCTCTCCGATACCAAGTACCGCGCCCTGCGCGACTCCAACCGCACCAGCAAAGAGTTCCGCCCCCGCATCTACACAACCGCCAACCCCGGCGGCATCGGCCACGTCTGGTACAAAAACCGCTTCGTCGACCCCTTTCGCAACCGCGACGAAGCCGACACCCGCTTCATCCCCGCCACCATCGAAGACAACGCAGCCATCGACCCCTTCTACCGCACCAAACTCGAAGAAAACACCGGCTGGAAACTGCGCGCCCACCGCTACGGCGACTGGGAGATCGCAGCCGGCCAGTTCCTCGACAACTTCCGCTACGAAGAACACGTTATCGAACCCTTCCCCACACCGCCCGAATGGCACCACTTCCTCGGCATGGACTACGGCTACAAACATCCAACCGTCTTCCTCCTCCTCGCCCAGGACGGCGACGACAACATCTACGTCATCGATGAACACGTCCAGGCCGGCTGGCTGCCCCAACAACACGCTGAAGCCGTCAAGGCAATGGTCGAAAGAAACGGAGTCTCCCGCGAAGCCCTGTGGTCCGTATTTGCCGGACCCGATGTCTTCGCCCAAAAATCAGAATTTACCATCGCCGACCACTATCTCGATTGGGATCTCTCTCTCTACAAGGCCGACTCCGACCGCGTCCAGGGCGCGCACGCAGTCCGCAATCGACTTGGCAACGTCGACATCGGTATCCCCCCTTCTCTCTTCTTCTTCAACCGCTGCCGCCGCCTCATCAAATGCCTGCCCAACTTGCAGAACGACCCCAACAACCCCGAAGACGTCCTCAAAATCAACGTGAACGAAGAGGGTCTCGGCGGCGACGACACCTACGACGCCCTGCGCTACGCCGTCACAACAAACGAGTCAAACGGCCGTTTGGCTTACGCGTAAATCCCACTCTTCGATCCCGTGCATTAGACCAAACCGGTCCCCCGTGGCAATCTCACAGAAGGAATTCGGCTCCTCTCACTCCTCACTCCTCTTCACTCCCTCTTCGCCTTTTGGGCGGTCGGGCCTTCGGCCCTCCCTTGTGCGGGGGGATTCCCCCCGCAACGCCCCCCTGACTTGCCCACCGACCGGGGTCATTCCCGCCACTGTGCCAACCCGGCACTATGCCCCCCAACCTGTCCGATAGGGGCAGGCCTCGTGCCTGCCCGCACGCCTCTGACCTGAACGAAGGCGAATGCCCTTAGCTACCGCCGCACTGACCGCGAACCACACCACTTCCGCCATTTCGAACCCGTTTGACATATGCCCTGCTATCCTCTATTCTTCCCTGAAACCAAACCCTGAAACGTCCGGGTAGCTCGCCGCTATACCCGCCGACGTCATCTCGGCGGCATTCGCCATAACACGACAACAAACTGCTGGCAACAACTTCATACGCTCGCCGTTCCCGGTAGAAATCTCCTCTGCCCACTTCACTTCATCCTGATTGCAGCCCGCACCACAGAAATGCCGCCAGTTGCAGTCGTAGCCCTCACCATGTCATCCAGCGGCCAGGAGATCAGTTGCGAACAGTTCCCATTTCAAAAGCCGCACGCAAAACCGCGGCACGGTTTCTCGCTGTGAGGAGGCCTGAAAAATGAGCGATACTCCCATCCGCCTCGGCATCATCGGCATGGGCCCCGCCAACATGGCGTCAACCATGACCATGCTCCAGGACGAGCCCGAACTGCGCTACACCATCACCGCCGCCTGCGCCCGGCGCCCCGACGTCCTCGAGCAGGCAGCCCGCCAGTTCAATATCCCCTACTGGAGCACCGACTACCGCGACATCGTCGGCCGCGACGACGTCGACGTCGTCTGCGTCTACTCGCCCGACGCCCTCCACGCCGAGTCCTGCATCGGCGCGCTCGAAAACAACAAGCACGTGATGTGCACCAAGCCGATGGTCACCGAACTCGACGACGCCAGGCGGCTGGTCGACCTCGTGCGCGAAACCGGCGCCAAATTCCTCGTCGGCCAGACCATGCGCTTCGACCGCCAGTTTCTCGACGCCAAAAAGCGCTACGACGAGGGCCACCTCGGCCAACTGATCGCCCTCGAAAGCTTCTACCTGCACGACATGCGCCCCATCTACGACTTCACCCCCTGGCGTCTGACCATGCCCCAGGACTTCATGTTCGGAGGCTGCGTGCACAGCATCGACGTCATCCGCGCCTTCGGCGGCGACATCAAGCGGGTCCACGCCATCGCCAACAAGGGCGGCCTCACCCCCGACTACCCCATTCCCGACAACTTCTTCCTCAACGTCGAATTCACCTCCGGCGTCATCGGCCGCGTCTCCGGCCTCTACGGCATCGTCCATCCGCCCCTGCCGATGATGCAGTACGGCGTCTACGGCACCAAGGGCAGCCTCCAGGGCGAATACACCGACAACGAGCCCGGCGAAATCCGCGTCGTGCTCGACGACAAGATCGACGATGGCGTCGAGACGACACCCTACGACGCCGAAACCGATCTCAGCGCCTACGGACACGGCGCCACCGTCATCCGCTACATGCGCCACTTCCAGGACTGCCTCGACAACGACAAGGACCCCTCCCCCGGCGTCCTCGACGGCGCCAAATCCGTAGCCGCCGGCGTCGCCGCCTGGGAATCAATCCGAACCGGCAACGCCGTCGACGTCTTCAACGACTTTTGATTCGGGGCTGGATTTTCGTAACCGATATTCAACAAAGAAACAGGGAGAGACTATAGAATGGCGTCGGTGAAATTTCTGATCTGCGGTTCGGGAGGAGCGGGCCTTCATTGCGCCCATGTCGCCACCGCCGACGGCCGCGGTGAGATCGTCGGCCTCTTCGATCCCTACGGCGCGCAACTTGAAGAGGCGCTCGACAAATACCCCGATGCCGCCGCCAGCGACAACTACGAAAAGCTGCTCGACGAGACCGGTCCGGACGCCGTCGTCATAGCCGGGCCCGACCATCTGCACGCCGAGCAGACCATCATGGCCCTCGAACGCGGCTGCCACGCCCTCGTCGAAAAGCCCTTCGCCACCAGCGTCGCCGATGCCCGCCGCATGATCGAAGTGGAAGAACGCACCGGCCTGCACGTCATGACCGACCAGACCATGCGCTACGTCTACCCCTGGCGCGAGATGGTCCTCGCCACCAAGGCCGGCGAGATCGGCGAGACGTTCTTCATCCAGGGGGACTACATTCACGACATGACTGCCTGGTACTGGCCCCACGGCCGCAACCACACACCGTGGCGTATCGATGCCGAGAACCCACAGAACATCCTCCTCGGCGGCGGAATCCATCCGATCGACCTGATGCTCTGGGCGGTCGATTCACCGGTCGAAGAGGTCTCCATGTACAGCAGCGCCCGCTGCGTGCCCGAGTTCCCGAGCGAGGACTGCTACATTCTCATCATGAAGTTCGCCAACGGTGTCCTCGGCAAGTGCCACGTAACCAGCGGCTGTTCAGGGCCGACGTGGCATGGATTTTTCGAGAGCTACGGGCTGACCGGCACGCTGAAGGAGGGCAGCCTCTACCGCCGCGACGAGGAGCCGGTCGAGTTGGAGGATTCGTCTTCAGGCAACGTCGTGGGTGGACACGGCTGGGCCGGTTCGGTTGTGGCTTTCCTGGACCTGCTGGAGGGGAAAGCCGAGAATCCAATCACATCGAAAGCAGGGGCAAATAACGTAGCGGTCTGTGAAGCCGGCCTGATCTCAGCAAAGTCGGGCCGGTCGGAAAAGGTGGAGTGGTTCTACTAGGGCGCGGCACGGCAAGCGGGCCTGGCTGCAAGCACAGTTCTCTTTGCCGCCTGCTTTCCCTGTATCGGGCGCGCCTTCCTGAGAATTCATGTGAAAAGTCCTTAGGAACTGTCCGTCCCGAACCACGCCGCATTGCCTGAGTCAAGCGCCATATCGGAGGTCCGTAATTTGATCCATCGTGTAGCATGCCCCCTTGTATTTGTCACAGGTTTCCTGTTCTTTCTTGCCTTTAGCCGCTCAGCCGTAGCCCAGTCCGGACCTGTGGCAACGCCAACGCCGCAGTCCCACATGACTGTACAAGGAGAAAACATCGCGGCAAAGGGAAAGCTAGTTGCCTCCGCAAATGAATCTTCATTGGAAAATGTGTATGACGGCGACATAACAACAATGTGGACTGCGCAGGACTACGCACCGCAGTGGTTCTCTATCAAATTCGACGAATTCCATCTGGTGAGCAAAATCGAGCTGGTTATTACGCAAAGTGAAGCCGGATTGACGACACATGAGCTCTGGCTGGGAGATGATTCACACACGACGACTCCCTATAAGCGATTTGAAAATGTTCATACCGAGGACAGGCAGGTACTCGAAGTCTTAGTCGACCCACCGCGACGCATCAACAGGGTATTCGCCCTGACCAGAGAGAGTAAGGGCTGGGTCGGATGGTACGAAGTGAAGGTATTCAACGCCATAGAGTTCAGCGATTGGAAACTCGCCGAGACTGCCTCAGGGGTCGAGTTGCCCGTGCAAGCGACACATGCCGGCGATGGCAGCGGCCGGCTCTTTGTCGTCGAACACAAAGGGCGGATTCGTATCCTAAAGGACGGTGTTATCAATGATGAGCCCTTCTTGGATATCTCGGAGCGTGTGAAATGTTGCGGAGAGCAAGGACTGTATAACATTGTCTTCCCTCCGACCTATCCCGACAACCAGCATTTCTACGTGAGTTATACAAACCCCCATGAGACCGTTATCAGTCGCTTCAAGACCACCTCCAATCCCGACATTGCCGATCCTGACAGCGAGGAAGTCCTGCTTACCATCCCGCAACTGCATACGAGTCACAATGGCGGCTCCATGTCGTTCAGCCCTGTTGACGGATACCTGTACATAGGCAGCGGGGATGGTGGGGGCGGCGGCGGCAACTGGCTCAATCCACAGAAACCCGGCAACTTGCTGGGCAAGTTACTGCGCATCGATGTGGAATCCGGAGGCAAACCTTACGATATTCCCCAGAGCAATCCGTTTGTGGGGGCTGAAGGTTACCGACCGGAAATCTGGGCCATGGGACTGCGCAATCCCTGGGGACTCGCCTTTGACCGGCAGACCGGAGCGCTCTACATCCCTGACGCCGGCGGAACAGAGAGGGAGGAGGTCAATTTTCAGGACGCGGATAGCGTAGGAGGGGAAAATTACGGGTATAGTCTCTGGGAGGGAAACTCCTGCAGCTGGTCTTGCAATGTGGACAATTTAGTCTTTCCCGTCTCCGTCTATGACCATGAACAGGGGAATTGCGTCGTTGTCGGCGGTGCCGTCATGTCGTCGATCTTCGTATACGCTGATTTTTGCAGCGGCAGTATCTGGGGATTGCAGCGCCAGGGAGACAGGTGGCAAAGTACTCTTCTCATTGACGCAGGCACGGCAATAAGCAGCATCGGCTCTGACGAAACGGGCAATCTCTACGCGACCGGCTACGCTCTCGGCAAGATTTTTCATCTCATTCCAGAGGTAAACGCGCCGGGGGCTGTAAGCGATGACAAAGCGGAAACCGAAGGCAATGACGAGGAGAGCAAGGCCGGTACACCTGAATACACTGCCTGCGGCGAAATGCACTGACAACGATGCTGACCGACTTTCTCCTGATTCCACCGCTGGTTGGTGTCCTGGCTGGCGGCCAGTTCCTCGCCACTTTATCAGGTGCACATACCCCGGTAGTGTTCAGTGTTATTCAGCGTTCTCGCCCGTACAGCTGCTGGGAAGGTGATCGAGAACTGCCCCGCAAGGACGATCCTGCTGCCGGCTGCCGGATTCGCCCGCAGAGTTGCCGCCAGGCTCCTGCATCGAGTCCTCTCAGCTCTGGTCGGTTCGACAGCGAAGGCCGTAACCAGCCAGATGGCAGGGATGAGGCGCCTCTCAGCTAGCGAGGCATTAACTACAACTGAATCGTGTCCCACTCATCAAGGCCCGTAAGGGCGGAAGGAAAACAAACGATGCAGCACGACAGAATGAGTCGCCGCAGTTTCTTACAGATTTCGTCAGCCGCAACGGCCGGAGCTGTGTTGGCAGCCTGCGCGCCCGTCGCGGGCGACATGACCGGCGGCGACATGGCCGACGACATGCCCGACCAGCTCGAAGCCGAAATCACCGTCTGGCACCAGGACTGGGACGGCATGAACCGCATCCTCGCCTGGGCAACCGAAGCCTTCGCCGAAGAGGAGCCGGGTGTTACCGTCAACACGCAGCCGATCGGCTACGGTGATCTGCTCGCCAAGCTGCTGCCCTCGATCGCAGCCGGCAACGAAGGCGACATTAACTATCACTACACCGACTGGGTCGTCGCCACCGACGTCAGCCAGGTCTTCCTCGACATAACCGACCTCGCCGGCGGGCGCAACGCCCTCGAGGAACGCTTCTTCCCCGCCGCCTTCACCGCCGTCAACGCGCCCGAAGGCAAGGCCTACTACTACCCCTACATCTCCGGCCTCTCCGACTGCGTCCTCGTCCTCAACACCGACCACTTCTCCGAAGCCGGCGGCGACTGGACCCAGTGGAGCGACCTCGGCGCCGTCATCGACGACTGCCTCAAGGTCCGGCAGATCGACGCCGACGGCAACATGACCCATGCCGCCTGGACCCTCACCGGCATGCTGGGCCTCTTCCCCCAGACGATCATGTACCAGCTCGGCGGCGCGCCCTATGACGTCGAGACCGCCACCTTCACCTACAACAGCGAAGCAGGCATCGCCGCCCTGCAGTTCATGCACGACATCATCCACGAACACCGCCTCTTCGACTGGGACTTCATCGACAACGTCTGGCAGGACATGGCCAACGGCATCCTCTCCATGGAAGGCATGGGCTCCTGGACCTACAGCGTCCTCGCCAACCAGTTCCCGCTCAACCTCGAAGCATTGCCGATGCCCAGCCACCCCGACGCCGTCGAGCGCATCCTCTGCCCCAGCCATATCGGCTCCTGGGCCCTCTCGCGGCGCCTCTCCGACGACGTCGCTAAGCTGGACGCCTCCATCGCCTTCATCGACATGATCATGAGCACCGAAGGGCAGCTGCAGGCCATGGACTTCTACTCCGGCAGCCTCATGACGCCCGCCGTCTACGCCGACCCGCGCATCGAAGACACCACGTACGGCGCCGTTTCCAAGAAATGCGCCCTCGGCGTCTGGCCCCATGCCCGCTACGCCGGCCACCACGTCGCCAACCCGGCCCCCGCCTGGCGCGAGGCCGAAAGAGCCCTCACCGGCGAAATCTCCATCCAGGAGGCCGTCGAAAACATCGACCTCGAAATGCAGGGCCTCGAAGACACGGCCCTCGAACGACTCAACGCCTGATCTTCCGCGGCAGGCAGGGACGGTCCTTCCGGGCCGTCCCGCCCAGCCGCCTGACCTCTTGCCGCAACCCTGAAAGGGAAGACTGCCATGGCGGTCACAGCAGGATCCAGTCCAACCGATGTCGCGCCGGTCCGGCCCTGGCGCGCCTGGCTTTCCCAGTACAGCTGGCTGGGGATGGGTTTCGCATTCACCCTCTCAGTCTTCTATCTGATCATGTTCGTCATCCCCTTCGGCACCGCCATCTGGCTCTCCTTCCACAACTGGGACTACATCCAGAGGCCCGTCTTCGTCGACACCCGCAACTTTGCCAAGCTGCTCGGCGACGCCGGCTTCTGGGACGCACTCTGGACCACCGTCCAATTTTCGGTCGTCGAAATCTTCGTCGCCCTCAGCCTCGCCCTCCTGCTCGCGCTCGCGCTCAGCCACCTGCGCCCAGTCTACCAGTACACGCTGCTCGCCATCTATAATCTGCCCGTCATCATGCCCGGCGTCGTCAGCGTCCTGCTCTGGAAATGGCTCTACCGCACCAACGGCGGCGCCTTTAACGCCGTCCTCGATTCGCTCGGCCTGCCCGAACAGCCCTTTTCCAAGAGCCCCGATCAGGCCCTCTGGTGCATAACACTCATGGTCGTCTGGATCTTCCTCGGCAACTCGTCCATCGTCCTGCTCGCCGCCATCAACGAGGTGCCCGACAGCCTGCTCGAGGCCGCCCAGCTCGACGGCGCCAGCGCCTGGAAACGCTTTACCGCCGTCACCCTGCCCCTGATCCAGCCCGCCATGGCCTACCAGGTCGTAACCAGCATCATCGGCACCATGCAGATGTTCGAGCCCTTCCAGCTCATGCCCGGGCCGGGCCACAGTACGCGTACACTCTCCCTCTACACCTACCAGCTCGGCTTCGAGGTGCTGAACCTCGGCTACGGCGCCGCCGTATCGATCGCCATGTTCGTCATCCTGCTCAGCGCCACCCTCTTCGAGCTCCAGCGCCGCCGCAGATCCTGGGACTATTGACGGAGAAGCACCATGACCGCGACCACCACCACCGCCGTTTCCCGCCTCTCGACGCCCTACTGGCAGCGCACCCGCTGGACAACCTGGCTGCTCATCGCCGTCCTCATCGGCGGCGGCGTCCTGATGCTCTACCCCTTCGCCTGGCTCGTGCTCTCGGCCTTCAAACTGCCCGCCGACATCATCCGCATCCCCCCCACGCTCTGGCCCGAAGAGTGGTCGCTCGACGCCTTCCAGGTCGTCCTCGCCCACAAGATCGGCGGCGGCAGCCTCGCCCGCTCCTACCTCAACAGCCTCTTCGTCACTATCACCACCGTCATCGCCGTTCTCATCACATCCACACTCGGCGGCTACTGCTTCGCCCGCCTGCGCTTCCCCCTGCGCGAACCCCTCTTCTACTTCGTGCTCTCGACCACCATGGTGCCCTTCCTCACCCTCCTCATCCCCCTCTACGTCGTCATGGACAGGCTCGAGCTCCTCAACACCCTGTGGGTCCTGATCGTGCCCTCCGTCTTCTCATCCTTCGGCATCTTTCTCTGCCGCCAGTTCGTCTACGGCATCCCCGTCGAGCTCTACGACGCCGCCAAGATCGACGGCGCCGGCGATTTCACCATCTACACCCGCATCATCGTCGGCATGATGAAGCCGGTCATATCCGTGCTGGCAATCTTCAGCTTCCGGGCCACATTCAACGACTACCTCTGGCCCCTCGTCACCATCACCGACGGCGGCAACTACACGCTCCCACTCGCCCTGCGCGGCATCGGCAACTCTTTCGGCTGGTTCGACTACTCCAAGGTCATGGCCAGCTCCCTGCTTACCCTGATTCCCCCGCTCATCGTCTTCTTCATCTTTCAGAGAAACCTGGTGAAGGGAATCGCACTCACGGGCATAAAGGGCTGATGTAGAGAAAATCCGAAAACGGCGCGCTTTACGCGCCGCTCACACTACCGACGGGAATCCTCATGTTAGGCAAAAGGATGGGCAAGGAGATCGGGATCGGCGTGATCGGCCTGGGGATGGGAGCGAACATGCTTGCCATCAACCAGGACGCGACGTCAAGCATGATGGTGCGCGCCCTGTGCGACAGCGACACCGCGCGGCTGAAAGAGCTGGGGGAACAGCACGATATCCCGCACCTCACCTCAGACTACCAGGAGCTGGTGCTGCAGCCCGATGTCGACGTAGTCGGCATCTATTCGCCCGACCACCTGCACATGACCCATATCGAAGCCGCCGTCGCCGCCGGCAAGCATATCATCTGCACGAAGCCAATGGTCGTCTCTCTCGAAGAGGCCCGCCGCGTTGTGCAGCTGGTGCAGAGGGCGGGCGTGAGGCTTCTGGTCGGTCAGACCTCCCGCTTCAAGCCCCCGTTCATGGCTGCGCACAAGCTGTTTGAAGACGGCGACCTGGGCCGCCCGCTCTTCGCCGAGGCCCACTATGTCCACGACATGCGGCCTGTCATGGATCGCACCGCCTGGCGGCACGAGGCGCCGCAGGACTGGCTCTACGGCGGCGCCTGCCATCCAATCGATCTGCTGCGCTGGTTTTTCGGCGATGTCGATGAGGTGTTCACCTACGCTAACTGCAGCCACATGGACGACCGCTACCCGGCCGACAAGCACGACAATTTTCTGATCAATCTCCGCTTCCGTTCCGGTGTTATCGCCCGGATTTTCGCCGTATACGGCTTGGTAGAGCCGCCGCTTCCCATGCAGGGGCTGAGCATCTTCGGCGACAAGGGATCATTCGTCAACGACCGGTTCGTTCTCGACAAGATCGAGGGCCAGCCCGAGATGAGCGTGGAGTTCAGGCGCGAAGCCGGGCACGGCCTGGAGGTGCTGCGCTACATGCGCCATTTCGAAGAGTGTCTGCGAGAGGACAAGCGTCCTCTCATCGATGAAGTCGCGGGAGCCAAAGTGATTGCCACCGCCTCGGCCTGCTGGGAGTCAATTCGCACTGGACTGCCGGCGAAGGTGGCTGAGGTAAGTTAGTGGAAGAAGGATAATCCACACGGGTCTAAGGTCCAATCAACGCCACACTGTTTGTGCAGAGCCAAGCATCTTTCCAGAGGAGGAACCAACCATGTCCAACCGTTTAACTCGACGCGATATGCTGCGCCTGGGCGCAGGATTGGCGGGCGCCGCCGCGCTGGCCGCGTGCGCGCCGGCCGGTACCGGCGGAGACGCAGCCGCCGGGGATAGTATGGCCGACTCCGATGCCGGCGGCGAACGAACCCAGATCCGCTTCGCCAGCTTCGACTGGTTCGCCAATGTGCCTGGCATCCAGTGGGCCGAGTACCATCAGGACGAGGCCTTCCCCCGCTACTACGAGGAACACCCCGACGTTGAAATCCTTTGGGAACCGCACGGCGACGGCTGGTCCACCAAGGTGCTGACCAACATGGCCGCCGGCACCGCCCCGGACGTGATGTCCACCTGGCCGCCCATCATCAACACCTGGGCTGAAAAGCAACAGCTGCTCGACCTGCAGCCCCTGGTCGATCAGGACATCCCCGACGCCGACGACATCTTCCTCGCCGCCGGTTGGGACCAGTGCTGGGATCAGATCACACAGATCCGCATGGCGATGGTAACCAACATCGACGTGACCAGCGTCTACTACAGCAAACCAGCCTTCGACGAGCTCGGCGTCGCCTACCCCGAACAGGATTGGACCGTCGACGACTGCGCCGCCACCGCGTGCGCGCTGACAAAGAAGGACGACGACGGCGAGATCACCCGCTGGGGCGGACAGCTGCGGCCCAGCTACGTATTGGGCTACTTCTACTATGTCGAGGCTTGGGGCGGCATGGTCCGCGACGACGAAACGCTGATGAACTGCATGCTCGGCGAGGAGGAGGCCCTGGCCGCCTTCGAGTGGATCCGCCACAACATGTGGGATCTCAACTGCCTGGCCCAGAGGAACCAGGTCAACGCCTCCGGTATCCCCAACACCTGGACCGGCGTGCTCCCGGCCGACATCGTCGCCTTCGCCGAACGCAGCGCCGACCAGTTCTTCGACCTGGCCGACCAGATGGATGAGGGCTCGTGGGACATCAACCACATCCCAACCGGCCCCGTCGACCGCGTCTGCATGGGCGCGCCCGACCAGTGGTGCGTTTACAAGGGCGTCGCCGACCGCGGCAACCACGACGATGTCTGGGAGTGGGTCAAGTGGATCGGCGCCGGTGAGTGGTACCAGGACAACGTCGCCCGCAGGTCCGGCCGTCTGCCCGGCCTCGCCAGCGCCGCCGACAAATGGCCTGGATTCCTGCGCGAGATCGACGGCCGCCTCGAACCGGTGAATCTGGAGGTGATCGTGGATCAGCTGAAGACCGGCGAGGCCCGCGGCCCGCAGCTCTTCCGCTTCCAGTCCGTGGCCGAGGAGCTTCTCGTCCCCGCCATGGAGGCCATCTATGTTGAAGGCTCCGAGCCCGTCAGCATCCTGGTCGACATCTCACAGCAGGTGACCGAAGCCCAGAAGGCTACCCTGGAACGCATGGGATAAGCGCGTAAAGAGTGGAGAGGAGTGAGGAGCGGGAACAAGCTCCTGACTCCTCTCCCTTACTTATTTCAGATAGTTGAGAAGTAGTATGGCGATGAGATTGACACGACAGTGGAAGATGGGCTCCTCGCAGAAGCGGCAGGACCTGATCACTGCCTATCTCTGCCTGCTGCCCTGGATGATAGGCTTCCTGTCGTTTGTCCTTGGGCCGATGCTCTTTTCACTGGGATTGAGCTTTTTCCATTCCGATCTGCTCACCAGCACGTTTTTCGTCGGCATCGACAACTACCGCGAGCTGTTCCGCGAGGACCTCTTCTGGAAGAGCTTGCGGGTAACGTTCATCTATGCCTTCTCAACCGTGCCCCTCGGCTCCTGCCTTGCGCTGATGATCGCCCTCGTGCTGAACCAGAAGCTGCTGGGCCTGAGCATCTGGCGCACCATCTACTACTTGCCTACCGTTATCTCCGGCGTCGCAGTCTCTCTGCTGTGGCTGCAGATCTTCAACCCGCGCGCCGGCCTGCTCAACAACTTTCTGGATATTTTCGGCGTCGAAGGGCCGTCCTGGCTCTACTCGTCGACTTGGGCGCTGCCTTCGCTGATTATCATGAGCGTTTGGGGTGTAGGGGCCAACATGCTGCTCTACCTCGCCGGCCTGCAGGGCATTCCCACACATCTCTACGAGGCCGCCACCATCGACGGCGCCAATAGCATTCGCAAGTTCTGGCATGTCACCATCCCGATGTTGACGCCCACCATCTTCTTCAACGTAACCATCGGCCTCATTTACGCGTTCCAGTTCTTCACCCAGGCCTTCATCATGACCGAGGGCGGTCCCAACAACGCCACACTGAGCATGGTGCTCTTCCTTTATCGCAAAGCCTTCCTGCAGATCCGTTTCGGCTATGCCTCGGCTGCAGCATGGGTGCTATTTGCCATCATCATTACCTTTACTCTGATTTTCCAATACTCGTCGCGGCGGTGGGTCTACTACGAAGGAGAAGCAGCCAGATAACTGCTGGAACTATCGTGCGGGCAGTAAATGAATTTTCCCTCTCCGCCCTCTTCTGTAATGGGAGCGGCAGGGCAGAGCAACAATGCGTACCGAAAACGTCTTTGTAGAACAGAAGAGATTCGGCTACAGCCGTCCCTCCGGGCCACTGTGGCGCTCTGTGTTCCACCAGGTCTGGCTATGGATACTGGTGTTGCCCGGCGCGGCTCTCTTTCTCACGCCCTGGGTATGGATGCTGCTGACCGCGGGCAAAGAAAAGAGTCTGATCTGGAAGATCCCGCCCGTCTGGATCCCGCCGACCTACCGTTGGGCCAACTACGTCGAGGCCTGGCTCAAGGGCGACTTCATCACATTTTTCTCCAACACCGCCTTTGTCGCCTCGCTCAACGTCGTGGCCGTCCTCGTCTCCTGCTCCATCGCCGCCTTCGCCTTTTCCCGCATCCAGTTTCCCGGCCGCACCGTTCTCTTCGTCATCGTTCTGAGCACGATGATGCTGCCGATGCAGGTGACGCTGATCCCGCTGTTCATGATCTTCAGCTGGCTGGAGTGGGTCAATACCTTCAAACCGCTGGTCGTGCCCCTTTTCTTCGGCGACGCTTTCAGTATCTTCCTGCTGCGCCAGTTCTTCCTCACCATCCCCCGCGAGCTGGATGACGCCGCCCTCATCGACGGCTGCAGCCGCTTCGCCGTCTTCTGGCGCATCCTCCTTTTCCAGGTGCGCCCGGCTCTGATCGTTGTCGCAATCTACCAATTCACCTATAGTTGGAATGACTTCTTCGCACCGCTGATCTACATTAATTCGCCCCAGCTGTTTACGATCACTTTGGGGCTGAGCCGCTTCAAAGGGCGCACGGAGGTCGACATTCAGTACCTGATGGCGATGACGGTCGTCTCGACCCTGGTGCCAATCGCCATCTTCTTCGTGACCCAGCGCACCTTCCTGCAGGGGATTGTTATTACCGGAATCAAAGGATAATCGCATGAGCGAGGAAAGAAAGAAGGAACAATTGAAGATGATCTGGCCCGAGCAGCTGCTCGGTTCGCCGCCCGCCGTGCATGTCCCTATCGGCTACACGATGCGCACCTACCGGCCCGGCGACGAAGAGGGCTGGTACGATGTAATGGACCTGGCCGGTTTCACGCGCTGGAACTTCGAAATGCTGGAGCCATGGCTGGCAAACGTCCTGCCTGACGGCTGGTTCCTTATCGAAGATCGAGCCAGCGGCAAGATCGTTGCCTCTGCCATGGCCAACCACAGACCCCAGGACATACATCCCTTCGGCGGTGAACTGGGCTGGGTCGCGGGAGATCCCGAACACAAGGGTAAGGGGCTGGGGATGGCTGTGTGCTCTGCGGTTGTGCGCCGACTGCTAGAGGGCGGATACAAGAACATCTTCCTCAACACGGACGACTGGCGCCTTCCCGCGCTCAGCATCTACCTGCGCCAGGGATGGATCCCGCTCCTCTACCTGCCCGACATGGAAGAACGCTGGCGCGACGTCTGCGCCAATCTCGACTGGCCATTCAAGCCCGATGAGTGGCCCGAGGGCCATAGCTAGATTGTTCGAACTTTCTTCCACACATTTGAAGAAAGGACGGAGTTGCTAAAGTGGTGGAGATTCCACATTCAGGCCACATCGATCTTCGTGAACGAGGCATTTGCGAGCGTCTGGCTGCCGAATTGCGAGCGCGTTTTGCAACATTTGCCGCAGACTGGGATGAGCCTGAAATGGAGGTATATGACAGGTGGAAAACCGTCAGTTCCAACTCAACCTCGTCTCAAAGGATAGACAGGGATGATATTAATTCAACCGGCCGAAGTTGATGAGGTACAGGAGATCAAGCAGGTTCTCAGCGAGACCTGGATTAACACCTACCGATCGTTCCTCCCGGTAGAAGTGATCCGGAAAATAACATCGCTCTGGCACAGTCCGGAATCGCTTGCCGCTGAAATAGAGGACCCGCGGTTCTTTTTCCACGTCGCTAAATCCGAACACGGCGCGATCCTGGGGCTAATGACGGCTGGCCAGCCAGGCAACTCAGTCATCTACATTGGGCGGTTATATGTATTGCCCGGCCACCAGCGTCAGGGAATCGGCGGCAAGCTGTTGGATGCGTGCGTGGCTGCATTTCCAGATGCCCAGGTGTTCCGCCTTGATGTAGAGGAAAAGAACGAGAATGGCCTGGCGTTTTACCGCAAGCAAGGATTCAGAGAGTCATCCCGTAGAGAAGAAGAGATTGAGGGAGTTTCGCTGACAATTGTCGAGATGGAAAAGGAATCTTGACTGAGGTTTTCGCGCAGGCTTCAACTACTTGTAGTCGGCTCAATTCCGGCACCGTTAGACTGGAAGGAACACATCATGCTTACCGAAGAACAGATCCAAACCTATCACCATGACGGCTATCTGATCGTCAAGTCGTTCTTCGATGCCGAGGAGATCGAGCTGCTGCGCCGCACGGCCGTTGCCGACCGGCAGATGGACCAGAAATCCTTCGGCCGCGAGGACGGCGAAGGCGGCACCGTCCGCCTCACGCTGTGGAACCACCCCGGCAACGGCATCTACGGCATGTACGCCCGCTGCAACCGCGTCGTCAATGCGATGGAGCAGCTTCTCGGTGGCGAAGTCTACCACTATCACTCAAAGATGATCCTCAAGGACCCCGAGGTCGGCGGCGCCTGGGCGTGGCACCAGGATTACGGCTACTGGTACGACAACTACGTGCTCTATCCGCTCATGTCCAGCGTCTCGATCGCGGTGGATCCTGCCACGCGCGAGAACGGCTGCATGCAGGTGCTCAAAGGCTCGCACCACATGGGCCGCATCACCCATGTCGAGACCGGGCAGCAGGCCGGCGCCGAGCTGGAGCGCGTCCACGAAGCCGAAAAGCGCCTTGAGCTGGTTCACTGCGAAGCAGAGCCGGGCGATGCGCTCTTCTTCCACTGCAACATCCTCCACCGCTCCGACCAAAACCGCTCGAACAACCCGCGCTGGTCGCTGATCTGCTGCTACAACGCCGCCCGCAACAACCCCTACCAGGAGGCGCATCACCCCAGCTACACACCGCTCGAAAAGGTTTCCGACAGCGCTATCAAAGAGGTCGGGATGACCCGATTCGAAGACGATGCCAGCGACGTCGCCTTCCTCGACCCTGAAAACGTACCCACATCTGACGACTAAGTGAGGACAGCCGCAAAATGAGCAAGTACAAATTTCTGATCAGTGGAGGTGGCAGCGCCGGACGCAGTGTGGCGCAGGTGGCCGCGGCCGACGGCCGCGGCGAGATAGCAGGCGTGGTCGACCCGCAGGAGTCGATGCTCAATAGAATGGAGGGCCTGTACCCTGAAGCCGCCCTCGGCGTCGACTACGCCCAACTCCTGCGCGAAACGCAGCCCGACGTAGTCGTCGTGGCCGGCCCGGATCACCTCCACGCCGAACAGACGGTGATGGCCCTGGAGCAGGGCTGCCATGCCCTCGTCGAAAAACCGCTGGCAACGACAGTGGAAGACTGCCAGCGTATCCTCGACGCTGAGGCGCAGAGCGGTACACACGTCATGACCGACCAGACGATGCGCTATATGCACCCCTGGCACGAGATGGCGATGACGGCCAAAAGGGGCGAAATCGGCGACGTCTTCTTTCTTCAGGGCGACTACATCCACGATATGTGGAGCCACTACTCCCCCGATGGCGCACATCACACGCCCTGGCGCATCGACAAGCAGAACCCGCAGAACATCCTGCTCGGCGGGGGCTGCCATCCACTCGACCTGATCCTGTGGACCGTCGAATCCCCCGTCACAGAGGTCTACGCCTACAGCAACAAGATGAGCGTCCCGATGTTCCCCGACGACGACTGTTACATCGTTATCCTCCAGTTCGAAAACGGTGCGGCCGGCAAGGTCTACGTGACCAGCGGCTGCTCCGGTCACGGCATGGGCGAGGGCATGGGCGGCGGCTTCCTGGCCGTCTACGGTACCGAGGGCACGCTGTGGAAAGGTAAACTCTACCGCCGCGACCACGAACCGGCAGACATCGAAGAGCCGGTCGCCGATGCCGTTGTCGGCGGTCACGGCTGGGGCCGCTCGGTCATCGATTACCTGGACCTGCTCGACGGCAAGATCAGCAACCCGATCCCGGCCAGCCGCGGCGCCAATATCGTGTCGGTGTGCGCAGCCGCGCTCGAGTCGGTCCGCACCAGGAAGCCGCAGTCGCCCCACTGGTTCTGACAGCTCCGACAGGGGTGCCAGGAGAGAAGAAAGATGCTCACCCAAGAACAGCTACGTCACTTTGCGGAACACGGCTGGGTCCTGGAAGAAAACGTGCTCAGCCAGGAACAGATCGAGGCCTACAAGGCCGCGCTGGAGCGGCAATCCCACTACGTGCGCCCGATCTCCCACGAGGACGACGACGAGATCGTCCATGTCGATTGCATGGTCAACGGGGATCCGATCTTCCGCGAATGGCTGATGATCCCGCAGGTGCTGGAGGCGAACCGCCAGCTGATGGGCGCCGAAGTCAAGTACGAGACCTGCCACGCCATGATCAAGCGGCCCCATCCCGACCGCAACGCCCAGCGGGCCGCGTTACGGGACCCCGACAAGATGGGCTGGCATCGCGGATTGCGTCCCAAGTGGGGCACCTTCCCCCACGACTCTGACCCGGACCTGATCAACTGCGTTTTTCTCAACAACATCACCTACCTGACCGACGTCTCGCCGGGCGACGGCGGAACGATGATCCTCGACGGGTCCCACAGACTTGAAGGCACGTACGAGTCGCTGAAGGATAAGTGCCCCATTGTCGAGGCCACGGCAACCGCGGGCAGCATCCTCCACTTCACCGAATCGCTGCTCCACGCAGGCGTCCCGATCATGAGCGAAAACGTGCGCTATACGATGTTCTACGGCTTTACGCCCAACTGGTTCGTAAACTGGCCCGGCACCGAGGTCCCCGACTACGTGCTCAAATCCGTCCGCGATGAAGAGCTGCGCGGTATCCTTGGCGGAAATTCGGGCTATTCCGGCCAATTTCCCGTGATATAATTTCTGAAGAGATGACGCGCGCCAATCCGGCGCGCGAGGAGAGGACGATGGCGAGACGCAACTTCTCGATGCAGGCATACTGGGAAGATCAGGTCGACAACTTCACGCCCAAACTGCACTTTGACCCCAAGGCAACGGACTTTGATAGCTGGCGTCAGACCGCGCACGCCAAGTACATGGAGCTCTTGGGCAGTTTCCCCGACCCGGTTCCGTTGGAAGCCGAGGTCGAGAGCAGTGTCGAGGACGACGGCCTCATCCGCGAGCGGGTGGTCTTCAACTCCGAGCCCTTCATGAGCGTGCCCTGCCAGGTGCTGCGCCCCAAGTCGATGGCCGCCGACGGCGCCAACGCCGCCATCCTCTGTTCCCACGGACACGGCCCGTTCGGCAAGGATCCGGTCGCCGGGATCCGCTCCAGCGACGAAATGAGCGCCAACATCAAACTGCACAACTACGACTACGGCTGGCAGATGGCCAAAGCCGGCTATCTGACGATTTCGCCCGACCTGCGCGGCTTCGGCGAACGCCGCGACGGTCGCGACCCGTTCCCCGGCCGCGACCCCTGCAACGTCAACTACATCCGCGGCACCATGCTCGATCGCTGGCCGCTGACGCTCAACATCTGGGATATGAAATGCTGTGTCGACTACCTTGAGAGCCGCCCGGAGGTCGATCCCGGGCGCATCGGTATGATGGGCCTCTCCCAGGGCGGCACAATGACGACATTCGCCGTCGCCGCCGAGCCGCGCATCGCGGCCGCCGACATCATGGGCTACGTCAACCCCTGGAAAGGATTCGCGTTCGAGCGCGTCAACTTCTGCGGCTCACAGATCGTGCCCGGCATCTACGCCTGGTTCGACACCGACGACATCGCCGGCCTGATCGCGCCCCGTCCGCTCATGCTCGACATGGGCATGTACGACGACTGCTTCTACATCCACGACATGCTCAAAGGGTACGAGGGCGTGAAGCGCATCTACGAAGCCGCCGGCGCAGCCGACCGGCTGTGGAAGCTGGTTCACCCGCACGGCCACGGATGGGGCGGCGTCGAGGGGACGGCAGAGTTCTTCGGAAAATACCTGTAGACTCGCCACTTTGGAGAAGAACGAGAGGCGAGGAGACAGACCACCTCTCTCTTGCACAAGGCTCAGGTGAAAAAATGGCAAATGAGATCAAGGTCGCCTTCTCAGGGGCGCGCCGTGCAGGTTCCTTTTTCAAGGCGTTTCAGACCCACCCGGAAACGGAGATCGTTGCGCTATGCGACCCCTACGCGCCGACCCTGGCGGCGTCGGGCGAGGCCACCGGTGTGACGCAGCTCTACACCGTCTTTGAAACGATGCTGGACGAGGCGCGGCCGGATGCAGTGGTTGTGTCGTCGCCGATGCACTACCACGCGCCGCAAGCGATCGCGGCGTTGCAACGCGGTATCCATGTGCTCAGCGAGGTTACGGCTGCGGTGTCAGTCGACGAATGCCGCTGGCTGGTCCAGGCCTGCAACAGCAGCGACGCCATCTACATGATGGCCGAAAACTACATGTACATGAAGCCAAATGTGCTGGTGCAGGCGCTGGTCGAGGCCGGGCTCTTCGGCGAGACCTACTACGCCGAAGGCGAGTACATTCACGAGCTCTCCGTCCTCCATCACATGCCGGACGGCAGCCCGACCTGGCGCTACTACTGGCAGGTCGGCGTCAACGGCTGCACCTACCCCACCCACAGCCTCGGCCCCTGCCTCATGTGGATCAAGGAGCGGCCCGAACGCATCAGCTGCATCGGCACGGGAATCTGGACCGACCCCGAACACGCAATGGAAGATACCGTTCTGCTGTTGTGCAAGACGGGCAGCGAGAAACTGATGCGCATACGCGTAGACATGCTCTCCAAACGTCCGCACTCGATGACCAACTACACGCTGCAGGGCACAAAGGGGGCCTACGAGAGCAAGCGCCGCCCGGGTGAGGGCGACTGGATCTGGCTGGAGGACTTCTGCCAGGACCCCGATGTCTGGGTTCCGCTGGAAACGTTCGAAGAGGAGTACATGCCGGAAATCTGGCGAGACCCGCCGGAGGAGGCGGTCCGCGCCGGCCACGGCGGGGGCGACTACTTCGAAGTGATGGATTTCGTCGACGCGGTCCAGGGCCGCAAGCCGCCGCCGATCGATATTCACGCCGCCATGGACATGACGCTACCGGGGTTGATCAGCCAGGACTCGATCCGCCGCGGCGGCGAGTGGCTGGAAGTGCCCGACTCAAGGGAATGGTGAAGCAGTGGTAAGCGGGCTGGCGGTCCGCGCCGTTACTGAGCCACAGTTCACAGTTCAACGAACCTTAACAACCTAATTGAGCCGTTCGAGGACCCCGGCTGCCCCCATGCCGCCGCCGATGCACATGGTGACGAGCCCAAACTGCTTGTCCTGCCGCGCCAGTTCGTGCAGCATCTGCACGGTCAGCTTGGCGCCGGTGCAACCCAGCGGATGGCCCAGCGCGATGGCGCCGCCGTTGACGTTGACGGTCTCTTCGTCCAGTCCCAGTTCGCGGATAACTGACAGCGCCTGCACGGCGAAGGCCTCGTTGAGCTCGACCAGGTCGATGTCGTCCAGGCTGACCCCGGCAAGCTTGAGCGCCTTGGGCACGGCCGCCACCGGGCCAATTCCCATTATTTCCGGTGCGACGCCGCCGACGGCAAAGCCGCGGAAACGGGCCATCGGTTCAAGCCCCAGTTGCTCAGCTTTCTCTTCGTTCATCACCATAACGGCCGCGGCGCCGTCGCTGGTCTGGCTGCTGTTGCCGGCGGTGACGGTCCCTTTGGCGTGGAAGACCGGCCGCAACTTGGCCAGTGCCTCGAATGATGAGTCACGACGGATACCCTCATCCTGGTCGAAGGTCGTCTTATAGGTCTTGGCGCTGCTGCCTTCCCCCAGCGTGAACTCTACCTCGAGCGGCACAATTTCGTCGTCGAACTTGCCGGCGTCCTGCGCAGCCGCCGCGCGCTGGTGGCTGCGGAGCGCGAAGTCGTCCTGCTCTTCCCGCGTCACCTCATACTGGCGCGCCAGGTTCTCCGCGGTCAACCCCATGCCGATGTATACGCCGGGATGTTCCTTCGCCAGCTCTGGGTTGGCCATGAACTTATTGCTGCTCATCGGCACCATGGACATCGTCTCCACGCCGCCGGCGATGACCGCCTCGCCCATCCCGCTCATGACCTGCTGCGCGGCCAGGGCGATCGTCTGCAGACCGCTCGAACAGAAGCGGTTGACCGTCTGCGCGGGCACGTCGACCGGCAGCCCGGCGCGCAGGCTGGCGATGCGGCTCACGTTCATGCCCTGCTCGGCCTCCGGCATGGCGCAACCCATGATGACGTCGTCGATCTCCTTGGCGTCCACAACCGGCGCGCGTTCCATCACGGCTCCAATCGCCGCAGCAGCCATCTCCTCCGGGCGGGTCGTGCGCAAAGTGCCGCGCGGGGCCTTGCCAATGGCCGTACGAGCGGCGGAAACGATAACAGCGCTGTTCATGATGAAGTGCTCCTTTGGCGATTCACGGTTCTAATTTCGCTTTTCTCATCCTTCGCGTTGGCGGCGAAAACGCAAATCACGAACCACGAGACAGAGAGCTAGTTACGCAAGGGCTTCCCGGTCTTCAGCATGTGCCAGATGCGTTCATGGCTTTTTGAGTAGTTGCACAGGGTAATGAAGGCTTCCCGTTCCAGATCGAGGAAGTATTGCTCGTCCATCCAAGCCGGTTGGCTAAGTTCGCCCCCGCAGAGGACATAGGCCAGTTGGTTGGCAATGAGCGCGTCGTGCTCGCTGATGTGGCCGGCCTCGCGGAACATGTAGATGCCGACGCGAAGATTGGCCAGGTGATCGCGGCCGGCCGCGTAGATGTTGCCTGTGACCGCTGGCGGTCTGTAACCCTCATCGGCCATGGACAGGACCTCCGCCTTGGCCTCGGCAAGGAGATGATCGTAGTTCATCACCATACGGTCGCGGGGGCCGAGGAAGCCCATCTGGCGAGCCTCGGCGGCGGAGCTGGAAACCTTGGCAAGGGCGATGAGCTCGAAGGTCTCTTGCAGGTGAGCGGCCGGGTTGGCGTTTTGCGCCTGCATGTGAAGACTGACCAGGCGGCGCACCAACTCCTTACAGCCGCCGGCAGCCGGGATCAGACCTACGCCTACCTCAACTTGGCCGATGTACAGTTCAGCGTGGGCCACGATGCGGTCAGCGCCCATCGCCACCTCGGCGCCGCCGCCGAGGGTCATCTGATACGGGGCTGCGACGACGGGCCCGGGCGCGAGACGCAGTTGCAGAATCATCTGTTGCAGGCCATTTACCGCGGCGTCCAGCTGCTCGGTCTGACCGCCCTGTGCCAGGGCGCCGATAAACAGAAGGTTGGCGCCGACGCTGAAGTTGCCGCCCTGGTTGCCAATCACCAGACCGACGGCGTTCCCATGGAGCCTCTCGATAGCTGCGTCGGCGATTGGGCTAATCTGCATGTCGAGGGCATTCATTTTAGTGTGGAATTCCAGCAGGAGGACGCCGTCTCCCATATCCAGAAGGCTGGCGGAGTCGTTTTCTGCAAGCGGGCCCGCACCGCCTCTGAGCGCGGGGATGCCAACCGGCAGATCGATCTCATCAGAGGCCTCGTAATCTCTGCGCTGGGGGATGTACACCGCACTTCGGGCTACTGATTCGCCTTCGTCGCGACTCTCTGCGACCTTGTAAAAGGAGGAATGACCGCATTCGAGCATATCCTGAACCCAAGGGGCGACGGTAAGGCCTTCGTCAACCATGCGTTTTGTGGTTTCGGCCACGCCAAGCGCGTCCCAGGTCTCGAATGGCCCCATCTCCCAGCCGAAGCCCCACTTCATGGCGTTGTCGATGTCTCTGGGGCTGTCTGCGATCTCCGGCAGACGCTTTGAAGCGTAGGCCAGCGTACGGCTGAGCGTGTGCCAGAGCAGGCCAGCGGGATCGGCGCCTGGATCGTCAGAGGTATTGTCAATGGCGCCTTCCACGGTTCCATCCATGGCTGCACCAATAGTTTCGTCGATGGTTTCGTCGCCTGTTCCTTCTACGTCGCTCCCAGAGGCCCGGGACGCAATCAAGCTGCACAGGCGCTCGGGCAGTGGAGCGTTTCTGACTGCGTCAACGCTGGCCCAACGGGTGCGGGCCGGTTGCATATAGTCCACTTCGCCTTCGGAGGCGGCTTGCAGGTCCAGTCCCCAAAAGCTTTTCCTGCCCTGGGCGTCAACAACAGTCTTGTAGAAGCCCTGGCCGCTTTTTGCTCCGAGGAGACCGTTGTGAAGCAAAGTCATGAGCACTTCCGAGCCAAGCGGCCCGCGTAAAATGTCTCTATCCTCATCGTCGGGGATCAGATCGTACAGGTTCTCGCCAACCAGGGCGGCGACGTCGATGCCGACCACGTCAAGCAGCCGGAATGTGGCAGTTTTGGGACGCCCAATCAACGGGCCGGTCAGTTGATCGACCTCCTCGACAGAGTAGTCGTTGGCAATTGCGAACTCGAGCAAGCTGCTCATGATGTAGCTGAACATTCGATTGCCGACGAAATTGGGCACATCCTTGGCGATGACAACGCCCTTTCCCAATCTCTTCTCGGCAAATTCTTTCATGCCGGCTACAACGGCAGGATCGGTCCCCGGACCGGGAATCAGTTCCAGCAGGCGTAGGTAGCGGGGCGGATTGAAGAAGTGGGTGCCCAGGAAGCGCCGTTGGAAGGCCTCGCTGCGGCCGGCGCTGATAATGTGTACAGGGATTCCGGAGGTGTTGGTGCTGATGATGGCGTCAGCAGGGGCAACGGACTCAAGTCTGGCCATCAGTTCCTGCTTGGGGCGGGGCCGCTCGACAATGGCCTCGACAATCCAGTCGCTCTGCGCGGCAGCGGCCTCCAGGTCGTCCTCGAAATTGCCCAGGGTGATCAGTTCGGCTGCATCAGGGGTGAACAGGCTGGCCGGCCTCGCTTGCGTCATGCGCTCGAATCCGGCCTGCACGATCCGGTTTCGGACGTCCCGGTCCTCCAGCGACAGGCCTTCGGCCTGCTCTTCGGGCGTCAGTTCGGTCGGTGCGACATCTAGCAGATGGGAAGAGATGCCGGCGTTGGCCAGGTGGCCGGTGATGGCCGCACCCATGGTGCCGGCGCCGATGACGGTTGCGTGACTGATTGTCTTGCTCATAAAGGTACTCCTATTTCTCACCGCTGCTCATCGCAAACTGGTCATTACAAAACGCCCGGCGGAGGCGGCTACAAGAATCCTCAGGCTGAGAAATGAGGTGTATAGACTCGCAGCGATCGTATCTCCAAAGTTGGCCACCGTACCATAGCGGATCCGACATTGAAATTCTCAGAATAGGCCAAAGATCAGATCCAGAAGGCCAAAGAATCGCAGTATCGAGTAGATGACGACCACAATCAAGAGATAACGCACCCAGCGGTTGGCGTCTTTGACCGTCACGGCGAAACGCACTGCGGACCAGGCGCCGATGCTCTGGCCCACAGCCATGAGGGCGCCGATGCCCCAATTGATTTCCAGCGGCGACAGGATGAAGACGATAAAGGCGACGATGTTGAGCGCCAGCACGAAGATCAGTTTGACCGCGTTGGCGTGAACAATGGTATAGCCTACACCGAGAACAAGTGCTGTAACCAGGAATACACCTACTCCGGCCTGAATGAAACCGCCGTAGATGCCGATGGCGAAGAACAGAAGGAGCACAAATGGTTCTGGCCGCTCCTTGCGCACCTCGGATTTCTCTCGCAGCCACTTGGTCGGGTTGAAGAAGATCGTGACGAGGACGATGATCAACATGCCCCCGATGGCCAGGTTCATGGCCTCTTTGTCGAGAAGCGTGGCCACGTAGGCCCCGACGATTGCGCCCGGCATACCCGCCAGGCTTAGCCAGAGACCGAATCGCAAAGAGTCGGCATCCAATATGCTTTCGGCCTGCTGCTTGACAGTAGCTCCTCCTCGCAGCTGCATGCGTCCGCTGCGGGCAAAGGTGGCGATGCCCACCAGGTTCTGGATGATCACACCTATGCGATTGGTGGCGTTGGCGGCTCCAGAGTCCAGCCCCAGAAACACGAGCATCGGCAGAGTTACGGCGGAGCCGCTGCCGGCAAGTGTGTTTATGATACCGGCGACTATGCCGGCAAGGATGGCCAGGAGAAACTGCAGAGGAGTGATATCCATTGCGGGGCTCACAGTCCCGGAACGATACGGGCAAGACGATCGACGGTTTTCTCCAGGTCGGACTGCGCGGTGGCAAAGCTGAAGCGGACGTAGCCTTCGCTTGCTTCGCCGAAAGCGATGCCGGGCGTAGTGGCGAGCAATCCGTCCTCCAGAAGAACCTGTGAGATTTCGAGGCTCTTCTTGTCGGTCTCCGTAAACTGGGCGAAGAGGTAGAATGCGCCTTCAATGGGGCTGCAGCGGATGCCTGGGATCTCCTCAAGAGCGTCAAGAAGGAAGTTGCGGCGCTGGGCGTAGGAATCGACCATCCCGTGCACGCAGTCCTGCGGGCCGTTCAGAGCCGCGGCGCCTGCGACCATTGAAAAGCTGGCAGCGGAGGTTACGGTCTGAGTTTGGTAGGTGCGGGCCAGTTTGGCGACGGGCAAGGGGGCAGCCAGCCAGGCCAGCCGCCAGCCTGTCATGGCGTAACTCTTGCTGAAACCGTTGATGATAATCGTACGGTCAGCCATGCCAGGCATACTGGCGATAGAACGGTGACGGGCGCCGTCGTAAAGAATATGTTCGTAGATCTCATCACTGAGGACGTAGAGATCGTGTTTCTGTGCGACGGCTGCGATGTCGTCGAGCTCGTTTTGGGTGAGAACGCGTCCGGTCGGGTTGCTGGGTGAGCAGACCATGATCAGCTTGGTCCTGTCGCTGACATACTCCTCCAGCTGCGCGGCGCATACGCGGAAGTTGTCGCCCGCGGGCAGAGGAACGTGCACGGGAACCCCCAAGTTGAGCCGTACCATGGGCGCGTAGGATACCCAGGCGGGGTCGAGAATCATGACCTCGTCGCCTTCATTGAGTGTTGACGCCAGAGTCGTGTAGATTGCCCACTTACCGCCCGGCGTTACAACCAGTTGGTCCGGTACGGCTTGGACGTTGTTCTCCCGCTCCAGTTTGGCGCAGATGGCGTCCAGCAGCTCCGGCTTGCCGAATGAGGGCGGGTAGTGCGTGTCGCCGGCCGCGATGGCGTCGAACGCCGCCTGCTGGATGTGCTTTGGCGTGTCGGCGTCCGGCTCTCCGCCGGCCAGATTGATGACGTCCAGCCCTTGTGCGGCAAGCTCGCGGCCTTTCTGCATCATTAGCGTTGTAGGACTGCCCGGGACGGATTCGACCAGTCGAGAGAGGGGTTTCATCAGAATTCACCTACCTGGTGTGGTATACTTGCGCTAGATGGGAAAAGGAGTCCCCTATGGAAATCGAACAATATTTCAACTTTCTGAGTGATGATGACATCCGCATTGCCGGTACGCGGGTGGGCATAGAGACGGTGCTCTATGACTACATTTACTGCAGCCGGACGGCGGAACAGATCGCCGACACCTACCCCTCCATCAATCTGGAACAGGTTTACGCTACGATTCTCTACTATCTACAAAATCGAGAGAAGGTCGAAGCGTACATCGTTGACTGGATCGAGCACGGCGAATGGATGCGCCGCGAACAAGCCAAGAATCCTTCTGCCGTTACATTGCGACTCCGACAGCTCGCAGCTGAGCTCAACAGTTAGTGATCCGCTATCGCTATCTTCTAGACGAAAACGTAACCCCGGTTCTGCGCGAAGCGCTCCTTCGAATTGAGCCTGAGATTTCCGTATGGCGCGTCGGTGATCCCGGCGTCCCAAGAAACGGTACGCCCGATCCAGAAATTCTGGAATGGTGCGCCGTCCAAGAGTTTTCCTTGGTCACAAACAACCGAAAGTCTATGCCCGGCCATCTGCGCGATTTCATTGCTATGGGTCGGACTGCGCCTGCGATTTTTGTGCTCAATCCTAACCTGTCTGTAGGCCAGACAGCTACCGAACTACACCTCATCTGGGCAGCCGCCGAACCTTACGAATATGAGAACAAGATTAACTTCATGCCAATCTTGTACGTAAACTTGGCCCTGCCTGCCATCACTTCAAAACGTCTGCAATCGCCTCGCAGAGGTATTCCATGTTATCCATGGTCATGCCGGCGACGTTGATTCGGCCTGAGCCGACGATGTAAATGGAGTGGCGCTCGCGAAGGGCTTGTACCTGCTCCGGCGTCAGGCCGCTGTAGCTGAACATGCCCCGCTGGTGTGCGATGAATGAGAAGTCGCGGCCGGCGCCCTGTTCGTCGAGTGTTTCGACGAAGAGATGGCGCATATCGTTGATGCGGTTACGCATATCCGCCAACTCGACTTCCCATCGCTGGCGCAGGTCGGGACCACCCAGTATTTCCGCAACAATCTGGCCGCCGTGCGCGGGGGGGTTCGAGTAGTTTGTGCGCACGCAGATCTTCAGATGGCTGTGGGCAGCCTTTGCCGCCGCCGCATTGGCGGCAACCAGGGTCAGCGCCCCCACTCGCTCATTGTACAGTCCGAAGTTCTTGGAATAGGAGGTGGCTACCAGGAATTCTGGGCAGTGTTCGGCGACGATTCTGACACCGGATGCGTCCTCATCCAGCCCGTCGCCAAAGCCTTGGTAAGCGAAATCCAGCAACGGCAGAATGCCTCGCTCGGAGCAGAGGGCGGCGACCGCCTGCCACTGTTGCGAAGAGAGATCGGCGCCGGTGGGATTGTGGCAACAACCGTGAATCAGTAGAATATCCCCGGCAGGGATGGTCTCAAGGGCGGTCATCATGCGGTCAAAGGCGACGCCATTACTTTCGGCATCGAAATAAGGATAGGAACACGCCTGCAAGGCGGCGGCGCCGAACAGATTGGGATGGTTAGGCCAGGTCGGGTCACTCAGCCAGACCGTCGCCTGTGGTGATATGCGCCGCACAAAGTCGGCGGCAACGCGCAGCGCCCCAGTTCCCCCGGGCGTCTGCACACTGGCAGCGCGGTCGTCACTGAGAATGGCGTGCTCGCTGCCAAAGACGATTTGCTGGCTCAGCTCTGCATAGGAAGCTAGTCCATCGATCGGCAGATAGCTCTTAGTTGCTTCCGACCGCAGCAGACGCTCTTCAGCCTCTTTCACAGTGGCTAGTACAGGCGTTTGACCACTGCCATCTTTGTAGACGCCTACGCCCAGATTGATCTTTTTCGGATTCGGGTCTTTCTGAAATGCAACGGTCAGTCCAAGTATGGAATCTTCCGCGGCAGGATTGATCGTTTCGAACATTTAATTCGCCTCTTTGGTATCGTCAACCGTATTGCGCTACGACTCCCGAATATGATGAAGTCGTTGTAGTTTGATTTCCTTATTTCTCAACAAACAAGTCGACGAAGCTGAATGCCTCGACATCGACCAGGCCCTGGTCTGTCAGCTTCAACTTTGGAATCACCTCCAGGCCCATGAAGCTCATCGCCATGAATGGGTCGTAAATGGTTGAGCCAAATTCGTGGGCCGCGTCCAACAGAGCGTCGTATTCGCTGCGGACTGCGCCGAGCGGCCGGTCGCTAATCAGGCCGGCAACGGGTAGTGGAAGAACCGCCAATGATTCCTGACCTTCGGAGATTGCCAGTCCGCCCCCCATCTCGGCAACTTTTCGAGCTGCAGTGGTCATCGACTCATCATCGACGCCAATGACAATTAGATTGTGATGGTCGTGGGCGATTGTTCCAGCGATAGCCCCGCGCCGCAACCCGAAACCCTGAATGAATCCCAGCCCCATGGACCCGCTAGCCGTATGCCGGTCGACTACGGTTATCTTCAGAATGTCTCTCGTCGGATCGGACACGGCTTGGCCGTCCTCTATCCGCGCCTCGAGAATCCGCTCTTCGGTAAGGACCTGATTCTCCAACGAACCGATGACGCGTATATACGAGCCGGCAGCTGGGATGCGCAGGTCAAATTCATCCCACGCTACCCTAACAGAGGATGAGACCGCTGTTGGTAGGGAAGTCTGAGCAAGGCTTTTCTCGTTCAATAGACGACCATCCTCGGCCCAAAGCCGGCCACCGGCATAAACCTTTGTGGCCGTGGGAGCGCTTAGGTCGTCAAAGACTATGAGGTCGGCCCGCCTGCCAGGCGCGATGGCCCCGCGGTCGTGCAGTCCGAACCATTCAGCGCTGTTAAGGGTGGCAATCCGGAATGCGGTAACCGGCTCGAGCCCAAATGCGATGGCCTCCCGCAGAATATAGTCGATGCTTCCCTGCTCCAACAGGTCCCCGGGCATGCGGTCGTCGGTACAGAAACAGATTCGGCGGTTGTTGCGCTCGTTGACCAGCGGCAACAGCGTGTGCAGGTTTCGGGCATTGGTTGCCTCGCGCATTAGGACATAGAGTCCCCGCGCCAGTTTTTCGGCGGCCTCCGCCACGGTCGCGCACTCGTGATCGCTGCCTGGTCCAGCGGCCGCGTAGGCGTTGAGAAGCTGTCCGCTTAGTGCGGGCGCGTGGCCATCCTTAGGTCGTCCGTTGAATGCTGCGATCTTGGCAAGCACCTCGGGGTCGCCCTGAATGGTGCCGGGGAAATTCATCAGCTCGGCCAACCCGTGGACCGTTCCTTCCTTCAGTAGCCCGGCCAGGTCCTCGGCAGAGAGAGCGGCGCCGCTTGTTTCCATATGAGTGGCGGGTACGGCGGAGGGAGCCATCAGGACGACTTGCAGAGGCAGATCACGGCTGCACTCTGCCATATAGCGGACGCCTGCCGCGCCGGCTACGTTGGCGATTTCGTGAGGATCGGCCGCGACCGTTGTAACGCCGTGCGGCACGACTGCGGCGGCATATTGGGCGGGCAAACAGAGGCTGCTTTCGATGTGGACGTGCGCGTCGATCAAGCCAGGCGCGATGAAGGCGCCCTTCAGATCTACCTCTTCGCTAGCTGCATAGCCCGCGCCGACACCGGCGATGCGCCCACCGTAGAGGGCCACATCGGCGTCTTCGATGTCACCGGACAGGACGTTGACTAAGCGTCCATTGCGCAACACCAGGTCGGCGGGCCGGTCGCCGCGAGCGACTGCAAGTAAATCAGTGCTTTGCAAGAATCACTCCTTCAAGTTAAGGATTTGCCTAGTGCAGGTAGGCGAAACAGCAGTGTCCCTAAATCACAGTCTCGCGGGCATTATAGCACAGTAGGTGAGGATAGAGGTCTCTTTTGGCTGCCGGATTCTCGATGTTACAATCCACTGAAAAGTCCAATCCATTCAGCCAGCTTGGCCGTGTCAATTCTTGTTTTCGGTTCACTCAACATAGACCACGTCTACCAGGTCGAGCATCTTGTGCGGCCCGGGGAGACGCTGCCCAGCACTGAGTATCGCCGCTTTCAGGGCGGGAAAGGGGCGAATCAGTCGGTGGCACTGGCGCGGGCTGGCGCGGATGTTTATCTTGCGGGACGGATTGGCCCGGAGGGACTGTGGCTGCGGGATGCCATCGCCGCTGAAGAGGTCGATGTAACGCACGTCGGTCTCGATAGCCAGCCCACGGGACACGCCATTATTCAGGTCGATTCTGCTGGCGAAAACTCAATACTTTTGTATGGCGGAGCCAACCTTACTGTAACCTCTGATGATGCTCACTACGTGCTTTCGCACTTCGGCGAGGGCGACTGGCTCCTGCTACAGAACGAGATTAGCTCCATGCCAGCGATTCTGCGCGAGGCATACGAGCGAGGAATGAGCGTCGCATTGAATCCTGCGCCAATGACGCCTGTGGTTCTGGGTTACCCGCTCGACGATGTTGCGCTGTTTGTGGTCAACCTGACGGAGGGAGCGGCCCTCGCAGAAGTCGAGAACGCTTCGCCGGATTTGATCGTTGACAGGCTGCAGTCCCGCTTTCCCAAGGCGGCGATCCTGCTCACACTGGGCGGAGACGGTTCCCTCTATGTCCGCGGCGAGGAGCGCATTAAAACGCCGGCGCAGGCCGTTGAACCGATGGACACGACCGCGGCCGGCGACACCTTTACCGGCTACTTCCTGGCTGAACTTCTGTCGGGGAAATCGGCTGAACTGTCGCTGACCATGGCGGCCCGTGCGGCCGCGGTGTGCGTCACCAGGCCGGGCGCAGCCGACTCGATCCCGCGGCGCAGCGAGCTTGAGGAGGATTCAACTGCCAGTGGGGAGTAAACTCAGTAGGGAATTGATACTGAGCCCCGAATCAAGATCCACTGTCTATTGCCCGCCACAGAATTCAACAGCGGTGAGCGCGTAGACTTTGGCGACCCGGACCAACTCATCCACGGGCACAGCCTCGTTCAGAGTATGGGCGCCGGTGGCCGCGGGGCCGTGGGTCAAGGCAGGGATGCCGGCCAGCGAGGCGTAGGAGTTGCCGTCGTCAACGAATGGCTTGGCCCCCAAAGGCAGTGTTGAGCCGGTCACGGCGGTGTGGGCATGCTGAAAGGCGTTCACAATACGACTGTCGGCATCGATCTGATAGGCTCCACCTTGCTCGTCGAACTCGACGTCGATCTGTGTGGCGGTTGCTGCCGCGACTTCGGAGAGCAGCTGCTTGAACTCGTCGCGAACTGCTGCGCCGCCAGCCGGCGGGACCCAGCGCCGCGTACCCTGAACGAGACATTCTGTAGGCGACTGGTTATAGATTTCGCCGGTTCGCACGCTGCCTACGAAGGTGGAGTCGTGGCCCACAAGAGGGTGGCTGACCCGGTTCAGTTCTTTGTTCCACGTATGCAACCGGTTCACCAGCTGTGCGCCGGCGACGACCACATCAGGCGTACCGGGCGGGCGCAACACTTCATGCACGGGCTCACCGTCGCGGCGAATTGTCGCCTGGAAGATGGCCAGACCGCGGCCCGCTACCGGTAGCGGATGCGCCAGATATTCCGGCAGCATGACGGCATCGCCGACAATACCTTCACGAATCATGGCGCGGACCTGGCGGCCATCGCCCCACGGGCCTTCGTGGTGATCATGAGCGGTTAACAACACTTTGCCGGCGGGAAGCGCGTCCAAGGTGCGCAGCACGCGCAGCGCTTCCAAAGCCGCCGCGATTCCGCCTTTCATGTCGGCTGAACTAGAGCCGTAGAGAGTGCCACTTTCCACGCGCGGCGGAACGAAGGGCAGGTGTACGGTATCCAAATGGCCGTCGAACTGGAGTGTGGGGCCCGGCTCTTTGCCTTCGAGCGAAGCGATGACTACAGGAGATTGGGGCCAATCGGCGTCGTGCCGTTGGACGGAAAAGCCGTCGTCGGCCAGAATCGTTTCCAAAAGGTCCGCGACCGCGCCAGCGCTGCGGGTCGGGCTGGGCACCTCGACCAAAGCCACTGCAGTGTCAATCAGGCGCTGGCGGTCTACGGTCTGGGCAACTTGATTCAGAAGCGCGGGATTCATTTGGTGTGGGTGGCGGTCCGTTGCCCGCTAGTCGTCAACGACGCGCCAGTCTCCGGGAATCGTTTTGTCGTCTTCATCCCAGATATCCCAGACCTCCCGGTCCGGTTCATCAGGGGAAATACGTCCAAGCCTCACGAGGGCGCGGTGAACAGCGGCCTGCGGGGCCAGTTGCACAAACAGACGTCCGGCCAAGACGACAGCGGCAATATCATCGATGGGCATGCCCGGCCACAGATCAATTGGTGACAACCAGTAAAGAATTGCCAGCAAGGGAAAGCCGACTCGCAGCAGAATCGATACCTGCGGATCGCCCATCAGTTGCCATACGACAGCAAAATCGCGTAGAATATCGGAAAAGCGCCAACCGCCGCTTTGGGGTACAAAGGATGAATCGCGGGTCATTTCAACAGGCCTCCAGTCTGTGTGAGATTGCCGCTTCATCTTCGTCTCTAGCCGCATTGTCTCACAGGACTGCCCAATTTGGCAAGGCCTGAAGAAGCGCCCCGGCTGGACATAGGCAGGTACTTTCAGGCGGACGGACCCGATGGAAATCGTAAGCATGGCGCAACGGCTGCAGCCAGTCTTTGCCGTCGGACCGAGAACTTTGCTCGCTTCCTAGTCATGTTTTGCGATGATAGCAAGGGCGATTCAGGGAAACGCTGATGCCGCAAACCAGCCAGATGCTTGCCGATTATCCGGAGATCCAACTGCAAGTAATTGCGGAGCTTCGGGGAGCCTTTCTGGATGGTGAGAAGAATATTCGGGCGATGATCGATAGCCTGGGCGGCCAGATCACAGACCCAACCTCGGTGTTGATGGCCTTCCAGGAGATCACCGATTCCTATCCCGGGGCCAGATCTGCTTTGGACCTCCTCCTTGCGGAGGGGGGCGAAGTGCGAGAAGCCCAGTTCAGCCGTGAATTCGGCAGCATCCGGCAGATGGGTCCATCAAAATTAGAGCGTGAACAACCGTGGAATGCACCTGAGAGCGTTGCCGAGCTACTCTACTATTACGGACTGATTGGCCGCACGTACAAAGGCGAAGGTCAGAACGCCCACACCATCATCTTCATCCCCAGCGATATCCTTCCTTGGTTGCCGCAGCCGACGACCTCCGACGGCGAGCAAGGGCTGGCCGCGGCGCCAGTGCCCCCGCCGCCGTCATCCCGAATGCTGCTGCTAGAAGATGCCTTTCTTGAAGACGCGGGCACGGTACTGGGATTCTTACATACTGAAGGACTGCGCCTGCAGGAGGACGGCACTCCAGATCCGGATGACATTGACCAGCTGATGAAGCGCCTGAAATCTGCGGACGGCTTTGTGTCTCCCTTCGTTTCTCCTGTAGCAAACGCCAATGTAGAAGAAGTACGTGTCGCTCTGCTTTTGCATCTGGCGAGGCGACTGGGCTGGCTGCGCCGCGCCGACGATGAACGTGTCCGTCTTACGGGGAACCGGGTATATGCTTTTCTGGAGCAGACGCGGCCCCAGCAACGGTTTTCTCTGTGGGAGGCTTGGCGTACCTCTGAGGAATGGAACGATCTGAAACGCATTCCGGGCATCGACTGTTCGGGCGGCGATTGGCAAAACAATCCGCTACTAACGCGGGAAGCGGTGTTAAACCTTTTGGGACTTTTGCAGCCCGGCGCCTGGTACAGCCTGGCCGAGGTAGTCAGCGCAATTAAGGTGACGGCCCCCGACTTCCAACGACCCGCTGGCGACTACGACAGCTGGTACATTCGCTACGTGAATCAGGATGGATTCCTGCGCGGCTTCGAGCATTGGGATTCGGTAGAAGGTGTGCTGCTGCGTTTCCTGCTGAACGGCCCACTCTACTGGCTGTCAGCCGTCGAGCTGGCGGAGCCGTCTGCGGGCGACGATCTGTTAATGTCGCTGAGCGCCTGGGGGGCCCGGTGGTTGGGCCACGACAGCGAGACACCTAATGAAACGCGTCGGCACCCGATAGTAGTCGAAGATGACTTCTCAGTAGAGTTGCCTGCAGACACGCCGCTGATGGACCGATTTCGCGTGGAACGATTCAGCAGCTGGCAGGCCAGCTATCCCCGATACCTTTACCAAATAAACCAGCGCAGTTTGAACAGAGCCTCCGATGAGGGCGTCCAACCGGATCGCATCTTGGCCTTCTTGAATTCCCGGGCGAGCAATGTGCCGCAACGGGTTGAAACGGGGCTTAAGAAATATGGAGAAAGGTTTTCAACCGACTCTTAATTCGGTTCCTCTGCTTTCCTGAATCCAATTGGATTGCACTGGAAAAAAATGGTACGATTGCTCCCGCACGGAACGGATAAACGTGCCCGCCCATTTGCGGGCCGAATATCTGAGGCAGAGTAGCTAAACAGTACTGCCAGTTGGCGGCTGTTGGCTCGGAAAACAGCATTGCGCGATAATGCTCTACTCTCCAGGGAATTGGGAGACAATTGGAATGCAGAGGCCGTACACCGTGTTACATACTCTAATGGTGAAAAGGAGAATGCAATGATTGGAAGGTACAGTTCAACTCTGAGGGTCATCGCCCTTTTGCTGGCGATGGCGTTTGTGCTGGCTGCTTGTCCAGCCGCTGCGCCGACCGGCGGCTCGGAGATGGCGGCGGATGAAGAGATGGCGGAAGAAGAGGCGATGGAAGAAGAGGGCAAGGTTCTGACCATCCTCTACTGGCAGGCTGCCTCATTGCCCGGACCGTATCTGTCGGGCGGCACAAAAGACCAGGACGCAGGCGCGATTACGCTGGAACCCCTGGCCAACTACGACCCGAACGGCACAATCGTGCCCAGACTGGCGGTGGATATCCCAACGATCGAGAACGGCGGCATCTCGGAAGATCTGATGTCGATTACGTGGACACTCAAGGAAGGTATCCTGTGGTCGGACGGCAGCGACGTGACCGCCGACGATGTGGTCTTTACCTGGCAGTATTGTTCTGATGAGGCCACTGGCTGCACCGCCAGCGAGGCCTTCCTGGGTATCGAGAGTGTCGAAGCACTTGACGACCGCACAGTCAAGATCACTTTCGATTCGCCTACGCCCTATCCATACAACGCTTTTGTCGGCGCGAATACGCCGATCATCAGCAGCGTTCAGTTCGCCGAATGTGTAGGTGCGGCCGCCCAGACCTGCAATGAGGAGAACACAGCTCCGTTGGGCACTGGCCCCTATCGCATCATCGACTTCAAAGTCAATGATGTGGCCGTATACGAACGGAACCCCCATTACCACGGCGAGCCTGCCTACTTTGACACGGTAGTCTTCAAGGGCGGCGGCGATGCCGCGTCAGCGGCCCGCGCTGTTCTGGAGACCGGGGAAGCAGACTACGCCTGGAACTTGCAGGTCGAGCCGGACATTCTGCGAGACATGGAAGCTGCCGGGCTGGGTAAGGTGGTTTCCGCCTTTGCCGGCTATGTCGAGCGAGTCCTGGTCAATCAGACCAACCCACATTCCGAATTGGGTGACGACCGTTCTGAGTACATGGATGGCGACAATCCCCATCCCTTCCTGACATTCCCGCCGATTCCACAGGCGATGTCGATGGCGATCGATCGCACGCTCATATCTGAACAGCTATACGGATTTGCCGGCCAGCCTACCTGCAATGTGATTCCGGCCCCGCTCCACTACGTTTCAGAATCGAATGACACCTGCCTGACCCAGGACATCGATGGCGCCAATGCGCTGTTGGACGAGAATGGTGTCCTGGACTCCGATGGCGACGGAATCCGCGAATACAACGGCATCCCGCTCAAGGTCTCGTACCAGACCTCTACGAACTCTGTACGACAGAAAACACAGGCACTTCTGCGCCAGTGGTGGCTCCAGATCGGGATCGAGACCGAACTGATCAACCACGACGCCAGCGTCTTCTTCGGCGGCGATCCCAACAGCCCTGACACATACCAGAAGTTCTATACGGACCTGCAGATGTACACTACCGGTCCCACGATCGACCCGCAGCAGCACCTCTCAAACTGGATCTGCGAACAGATCCCGATGCGAGACAACTCGTGGGGCGGCGGCAACATCTTCCGCGGCTGCAACGCCGAATTTGATGCGCTGTTTGAACAGTTGACGCAGACCCCGGTCGGACCTGAGCGCGAGGCGCTGGTAAAGCAGCTGAACGATATAAACGTGCAGAATAACTATCAGATCCCGCTGGTATACCGCGGCGAAGTCTCTGCCCACCTGAACACACTCCAGGGTGTCTGGATCAACGGTTGGGACAGCCAGATGTGGAATGTCGGCGATTGGCACCGCTAAACTGAACCTAGGAGGGAGGAGAGAAATTCTCTCCTCCTTTTTCTCTTTCACTCCCCATAACACGCCGTGGGCCAATATCTCGTTCGGCGCATCCTGACAATCATTCCTACCCTCATCGCCATCAGCTTCGTCATATTTGCGGTGCTCGACCTCGCGCCTGGAGATCCTACCAGTGCTCTGCCCGAGACGATTCGCCCCGAAGTTCGCCAGCAGATTCGCAAGGCGATGGGGCTGGATGAACCATTTCCGGTCAAGTATGGATTGTGGTTGCGACAGTTTTTTGTTAATGAGCCACTGTCTTTGATTGAGAACGCATTCGACATTCAGTTTGGAGAATCCGAGAAGCGGCTACGGGTTACCTCCTGGGGAAGTCGCGGCGTTCCTGTGATGGACATGATATTGGAGCGATTGCCGCAGACCATGTGGGTTGTAGGGCTTGCTTACCTGGTGGCGATAGTGATCGCCGTGCCTGTCGGCGTCATTTCTGCGATCAGGCAGTACTCAGTCTTCGACCAGGTGGGAACCTTCTTCTCGTTGATCGGCTATTCGATCCCAACGTTCTTCACCGGCCTTCTGATGATCCTGCTGTTCAGCGTGAAGCTCAAATGGTTTCCCATGATCTATGACACGAATCTGCAGATTGTAGATTGGGATAGTTTCGTCCAGCAGTTGAAGCAGAGTGCGATGCCGGTGGCGGTTCTCGGATTCTTCCAAGCGGCAACGCTGGCCCGCTTTACGCGTTCGTCGATGCTGGACAACATACCGATGGACTATGTGCGCACGGCGACTGCGAAAGGATTTCGCGAGCGGTATGTCGTTATTCGACACATTCTGCGCAACAGCCTGATCCCGGTTGTAACCCTGATCGCGTTGGGCATTCCGGCTATCTTCAGCGGCGCCATCATCACGGAACAGATATTCCGCGTCAACGGCTTGGGAGCGCTCCTCATTGGTGCGATTCAGCTAAACGACATTCCACTGGTGCAGACCGTCACCTTCATCTTTGCCTTCTTGATCGTTGTTTTCAATCTCATTGCCGATGTAGTTTATGGCGTCCTCGACCCGCGTATCAGGTACAGTTAGACTGCGGTTGCCAGTTTTCGCAGGGACACAAGGCCAGTCGCAATGAAAAGCTGGCCGCTGGAGTGAATATGGCCGTCGGCACGGAAACGGCATCGGCCGAAAACCTTGCCTCAGAACTCCCACAACGTCAGCATCGTACGTTGTGGGGAGATGTATGGCGGCGTTTTCGCCGCCATACACTGGCAAATGTTGGCGTAGTCGTGCTGGTGCTGCTGATTGTAGGTGTCCTCGCCGGCCCTCTTGTCTATACGGTAGACCCTGAGTACAGCTTCATCGTCGACGACATCGATTCGATCAACCAACCCCCTTCGGTGAAGTACCCGCTTGGCACGGACGATCTGGGGCGGGACACTTTGGCGCGTAATCTGTTCGGCGGGCGCATCTCGTTGGCGGTCGGGGTGGTGGCCATGTTCGTCTCGATCACGTTCGGTACGCTGGTCGGCGTCCTGTCCGGATTTTTCCGCCGGCTTGACAACCCTCTCATGCGCTTTACCGACCTGATGCTGGCCTTGCCGAGCCTGCCATTGCTACTGGTCATCATCATGTTGTTCCGTGATACGCTCAAGTCTGTATTTGGCCCGGAACTGGGCATTTTCCTACTCGTGGTGCTAGTTATTGGCATTCTGGGTTGGATGCCGACGGCCCGGGTCGTACGAGGATCGGTGTTGTCCGTCAAGGAGAAGGAGTTCGTCGAGGCTGCGATAAGCGTTGGGACGCGCGAGCCTGTAATATTGTGGCAGCACATCCTGCCCAATGTTCTGAGCCCGATCATTGTTTCGGCAACGCTGGGCGTGGCTGCTGCGATACTGACAGAGTCTGCGCTTTCATTCCTGGGACTAGGCTTCCCTTCCAACGTACCTACGTGGGGGCGGCTTCTTTTTGAAAACAAAGATTTCATCACCCAGAATCCGTGGCTCGTCATTTGGCCTGGCATGTTTATTTCACTCACGATTCTGAGCATCAACTTCATCGGTGACGGCCTGCGTGATGCACTCGATCCCCGCCAGCGCCGCTAGACCTCAAAACTGAATCTCATAATGGGAGCTAGGCTCTGTTGTTGGCGATGCGATTCAGCCGTTACCGCAAACGGCTGACAACCTTGCCTAACACCAGGTCCAGCGCGACCGGCCCGAATGCGCGACTGTCGGCACCGGCGGTGGCATTATCACTAGCAAGAATGAGCGAAATGCTCGGGGAGCCACTCTCGGCCTGGCTCTCGAATACGGCCGTCACCCGTTTGACAATTTGGAGTTTGTTTCTACGGGGATGACGAGCGACGACTATCTCATCTTCTGTCGGGTTCCGCTGGTGGTAGGCGCGGGGATCCAGCATCACAACGGCGCCGGCCGTCAGGGTTGGCGTCATCGAATCTCCTGTCACTCGAAAGAGCCGACGGCGGCGGATCAGCCAAAGCGCCATCTCCCGCCAGCCGCTGCGGGGCACGTTTGTTGCCATCTCTCTTCCAATGAAAGACCGGACCCAGCCAGGGATCCGGTCCTCAATTCATATTCCACTTTGTAATCGGTCTGCGTGCACAAACCGATTCACGCGCGTCCGGGATCAGGCAGCCACGTAGTAGGCTACGTCGCGGCCCTTGGTGGCCCAGTAGATATTGTGGATATCCTCGATGGCGGCCATCAGATTATTGGCTGCATCGAGATCGACGCCCTGCTTGACAGCTGAACAAAGCTTGGCTGCGTTCCAGAACTTGTCGTGCAGATCCGGGTGGGCATCCAGATGCTCGGGCTTGAAGTAGTCGGTCCAAAGGATGAGCAACTCCTCCTTGGCCAGATGCGCCTGCTGTTCCTTGATGGCAACGAAGCGACCATAGGTGTTGTGGTCGGCAGAATCTGCCGGACCGAGGTCGATGATCTTTTGGGTCATCGAGAGCGCGGCTTCGGCGGCGATGCGCGCGGAGGCCGGGTCATAGACGCCGCAGGGGCCGTCACAGTGGGCGCTGGCGGTTTCAACGGCAGTCTTGGCAATCAGTTTGGCGATGGCTTCCTGGAACATGTGGAATCCTTTCTGTGATCGTGGAGGTCAGAGACTGTAATTCACCGGAACTCTCGACTGAGATTTTTCGATTTGCTTGGTTGAAATGAATTGCCGTCGTGCGCCTGGGGCTGCGCCGGCCACTCATCACGTCGATAGGAAGAACCACCCAAACGATCGTTCAGACTGTTCTCTATCGTTGCAAGCCGGGAAAGTATACCGAAAACAGACAAATGAGTCAATTATTTGCTGAATGTTCTCTGTCCCGCTTGGCCCTTTTCCTACAGCGAACTCGATGAGCAGTTTGGGCGCGGTCCAAGGACTGTGGGAGTTTGGCGCAGGGTTACGGCTCATTCCTGCAATTCGAAAACATAGTGCCACTCACCTGCGATCGGGATGCAGTCCACCAGTGTGTAGCCGGCCGCGAAACAGCTCTCGGCGGCTTGGCGCACGAAGATGCGCCAGTCGAAAAGCAGGGCGCCGCCGGCGCGGCGCAGGGCGTCGACGTTGTCGGGCAGCGGGAGAGCATAGGGGCGGCCGTCGGGCGCGGGCGGGTCCCCTTGCGGGGCACGCGGCTGGCCACCGCCGAGCGAATGGGTATGGGTGCGTTGCAGTGAATCTATTGGCCACACCGAATTCTGGCGTTCCGGGCCGATAGCGTTGCGGACGCGGGCACTGTCCAGATACCAATCCACTTGAAAGCGATCGGTGGGCATGCCGGCGTTGAGACTGTCCGTCATTTCGCCATAGACGTTGCGAATGTAAGTAGTACAGGTGGCGCCGAGCCGATTGACATTGAGACGGCCATTGACCCTTTGCAGAGGATCATAGGTCCAGGTAACCCAGTTGGTCCAGCTTAAGCGCAGCAGCTCCTCCCTTTGGGACAACTTCAGGCGCAGCCCGATGCCGCGGCCATGCCATGCGGGGAGAACACCCATAATATGGCTGCAGAACTTGAGTCGTTGCTCTCCAGAGAGGTCGTAGCCAAAGGCAGGCCAGCCGAAAGAAAAGCCGACCATCCCGTCCGTTTCCTCGGCCCCTCTTTCGACAAATGCACCCTGTAGCAGACCGCCGCTCTTGGACTGCGTGACCAGAACATGGATCGACATTGTGTCGCCGTGCCCGCTGCCCCAGACAAGATCCTGGACGACCTGTACGCGTCGACAGTCTTCAACTGTTGTCAAGGTGCGGATCTCGATTGAATCGCTCATCTGTATTTCGTCCGACTTACAGTTGAAGCGGAAGGCGGTAGCTAGTTTCCGCTCAAAGGATGCCTGTGATTACATTCTGTCAAACCGAGCAACAAGGGTCGCCCCTGGCTGATGGGGCTGAAGATCGACCGGCTGTACGGCCGCGATACGATATCCCTCTCTTTCCAGGTCGGCCAGCGCCCGTGCCAGACGTGCCGGCTCTTCGGTGATAAGTGCGCAACGGCGGATGCGCATACGAGTGAGGAGAGAGAAAAGTTCTGGATCGATATGGCCGCCTGGGGGCGCGAGCAAGGCGGCGTCAAAGCCGTATTGGCCGCGACGCAGCTTGCGTATTGTGGGCAGCATTTCCCCGTGCCAGGGGTCGGCATTGTCGAACTGTTCCAGATTGGCGCGCAAGGCGGCTGCGGGCAGTTCTGCCTCTTCGACGGCGACGATGGTGGCGACCTGGTCAGACAAGACAGCGGTGCGGGCGCCGATTCCGGCCCATAGGTCGAGAAGATGTTCGAAGGTCTTCAGTTCGAGCAGTTCCGCTGCCACGACGGCAAGAACTTCCTCTGCCATCAGGTGGGCGTCGCGGGCGTCGCGCCCTAGTGGAGGATAGGCGGTGAGGTGATACTTCTCCACTTGCAGGTTGTAACTCCAGTCGCCTACAAGTAACTCCAGAGATGGTTCATCAGTCTCGTGGAGAAAGAAGACGTTCACCGGCAGGTCCAACTCCAGGTTGGGTGGATTGTCTTTGTCGTTGTGAAGAATAAGTACGCCTTTGGCCGACTCGCTCAGATCATCGGCTGTACCACCAACGGCGAGCGTCACGCGGTGAACGGCAGGGGATCCGGGTTGGGGAGAAAGATCTTCGTCTCTAACTCGCTCCTCGTCCCCACGATCGTTACGGAATCCTGCGTAAAGCTCTGCCAGCTGCGGGTGGTGGAGAAGACAGGCGTCGACGGCCATCGGTTTGTGGTCGCGGCCGGCAAGGGTGAGTTGTTGGGGGTATGCCCAATCAAATTGCATTTGCGTGCGAAAGCCGAAATCGAGCACGGCCGGCGCGACGTTAGACACAGCATCGGCAGGCGCGCCAATGGCTATGACGTCTGCCACCAATTGTTCGGCGAACTGCCGGCTCTGCTGTTTAGTTTTGACGGGGCGTGCTTCGCGGGCCAGAATGTTGACGACTATCTCCCTCTTCAGGGATAGTTGACGTTCGTAGTCAATGTGCTGCCACTGACAACCTGCGCAACCGGCGCGCTGCCAAGACGGATTGAGAGGTTGACCTTCAGCGGACATCACAGAATGACGGGGACCGAAATGGGGGCAAGGCGCTTCGACGCGATCGGGGCTGACTTTCACGACTTTTCGAAGGATGCCGCGGCGCCAGCGTGTTGCTTCTGCAGCGATTTCGACTTCGACTATTTCTCCTGGGATTGCGTCGGGAACGAAAACCGCCCGACCATCCTCGTCGCGGCCAAAGGCTTCACCACCGGCGGCTACTTGTGTCAGTTCGATCGTCAGAATAGAATTCATCGCTGAATTCTACCCGCTGACCGGGAGTCCCGCCAATCTTGGCATGAATACATCGGGGAGTACAGGTTACGCCATCGCAGACTCTGTCTTTGCACCGACTATCATGATGCGGTACAGTGAAAGGTACTTTCCTGTGAGAAGGGTGGGCCGGCGTCCCCTAGTCAACCGCGACTTCTCAGTTGGCCTGATTTGACAGGAAGTCGCGGTCTTTTGCTTGTACTCGAATTTGACACTTAGTATACTGATTGACATGTCCACGATTGTTGACGTCGGCTTTTCTATCGGCGGGTCTCCTGACGCGGTTAGCGGGGCACAGTAGGAGCGTGTAGGCCGGCAGAGCGGAAGATAGTTCATGGTTAGTGGCGACAATCAGACGCGATTTGTTGCTCGAATTTAATGGAAACTACTTACAGGAATGGATTCTTTCCCCTTTGAAGCGGCCGGCAGGGCGCAGCAGTTTCAGGGAGCGCCCGATGTGGGAATTGGCTGTTCGGGTCTGATCAGCGATTTCGAAAAAGAGGGATTTGCTGTTAGAGGTTGCAGGAGAGTTCGATGAGGTTGGGGATACGGCTGGCATTCTTGTTGATTGCGCTGATTTGCCTGTTGAAGATCGTTTCGGTTTCGGCACAGGAGAGCGGCTATACATACATCGTGCAGCCGGGCGACAGTTGGCCTCTGGTGGCTCAGAGAGTGGGCCTGACGGTGAGCCAACTGCAGGAGGCAAACCCCGATTCCGTACGTTCGAACGGATGGCTGATTGTCGGCGAAAGTCTTTTTGTCCCATGGACTCCGGACGGCGAGGAGGAATATTACATCGTCCAACGGGGAGAAGGCTGGATTTCCGTGGCCGAGAAGTTTGGAGTGCCCATTAATCTTTTGCAGGGGGCGAATCCCAAATCAGTACGTCCTAACGAAGGGCTGCTCGTAGGGGAGAGACTGCTGATTCCGGCCTTCCGGTCGGCTCCGACCGTCGTGCCGACCCTGGTACCGACAGTGGCCCCAATCGAAACGCAGGAATCGGTGCAGGTCGACGCGCCGGCTGAGAGACCAACGCCTCCTATTACGCCCACGCCAGTTCTGGATCTCTTGTCCATTCTCTCGACCGACGGTGAGCCCGAACCCTTTTTTATGCCCCGCATAAGCTTGCCTTTGCCCAGGCGCGTGACCCTTCCCCCGTGTCCGGGCGCGCAAGATGGCCTAGGACAGACTCTGACCGCCCTTTTCAGGATTCCTACCTACAACCGCCATGCACAACTTACATCATTTCTGGGAGATTGCGGAGTCGAGTTTCGCACACTGGTCAGCACCGATCTCACATCCGATAACGTGGATGACGCGGTCCTAGTGTTCACGAATGGCAAAGAGGGGCGTACAGAGGCAGGAATCGGAGAGGGGAGTGAGGCTGGAGCGGACCAGCAGGAACTGGTAATTCTGGACGGAGGAGAAGGACACTCTCTCAGCTATGAGATCGCGGCAACCGGTACGATCGACTTGCTGGCAACCCAGGATATTAACGCCGACGGTCTGACCGACGTAGTATGGACGGATACGGTGTGCGGTTCAAGTTCCTGCTTCGTCACCGTACATGTTCGCAGTTGGGATGGCATAGAGTGGCGGGATTGGACCAAGGGCACGATTACGATGGTAGGCGCCAACGTATCATTGACGCCCAGCGACAAGCCGGGCAGACCCAATGAGATTCGTCTGATAGGCGGCCAGTACGCCGGGGCCGACGCCGGTCCACAGCGGGCGCGGCTCGCGGTATGGGCGAGCGCGGACGGCGCACCATTCGCTTTGAGCAGTGAAAGAATGATGCCCAGCCTGTGCCTCTATCATACGATTGTTGATGCCAACCACGCCATGACGAGCGAACTGTACCTTGAAAAGGCACAGTGGCTCTATACCGATGCGGCTGAAAACCAAGACTGGCAGGCATGCGGAGATCGGAACAACGAGCTTGCCGAATTACGTAGTTTTGCCCTCTTCCGCCTTGCTCTGATTGCGGGCTATGAGTCGAAGCCTGAGCTGGCTGCGGAACGAGTGGAGAGACTTGCGTCCACGTACGAGAGGCAGATTTATGCTGAAGTGGGCGTGAGGTGGTTGGCCGCGTACCGGCAGAGTGGGGATGCCAAGACGGCTTGCGAAGCGGTCAACAATTTTGCCTCGGCGAACCCTGAGGTGGTCGATATACTGGCCGGATACGGTTACGCCAATCCAACATTTGCAGCCGAAGACGTCTGCCCTTTCCTAGAGTTCAAGCAGGAAGCAGACCCTGAGCCACGACTGACCGAGACTGAAGGATTGCCGGCCTGTCCAGAAAGTGCTGCAGAGTATCTCGCGGTCCTTCCTGAGGTCATAGATGGACTTACCGGGGGACAGAGTGCGGTCGAAGATTCGGGCAGCGAGAGGCAGGAGGCGGGAATCCTGAAACTAAGAATCTTCCTCGACTCGTGGCTGCAGGCCTGTGATGGGATGGGTGACGGGCGGGGCGGCCTGCTGATCTACGATCTGAACCATGATGGGCTGAAAGATGTTATTGCGATGCCCTCGGTTGTCAGCGATGACGGATACGGGCCGGGCGGGGCGGACGGAGTTGTCCTGATTCTTCATCAGCGCGATGATGGCAGTTTTGAGACTGTCTACATGCCGGAAATAGAAGGCCTACCCAGAATTCTGGCGATTGGTGATTCTAACGGTGATGGCCGAGCAGAGTTATTCTGGCAGTTGGAGCGTTGCACTACGTTCTGTCTGTTAACAGTAGAAGCCATCACCTGGGACAGCGAAGACGTAGTCTACCAGTCCGTGATTGGGCCGGGCGCCACGATCGTGGAAGGCACGGTCCTGGTCGACGTGGTCGAAGAAGAGTCATCTGATATTCCCCGTGTCCGGCGTCTCTGGTTCAGCGGGGGTGTCAGCGGCCGGGAGGAGAAGGGGCTGGAGATTCCGCATACGGAGATCTGGTACAGTATGGAAGGCGCGCCTTTGCGCCGATATACGTGGTCTTACGACCGTGCGAACGATGCAAGCAATTGCCTGGGGCTGCGCTTGATCGAGGCAAATGTGGCTCTCCAAGCGGCAGGGCCCGAGGGGAACCGGGCGAGCTACGCGGCCGCGATCGAGATGTACAAGGATGCGCTGGAGACGCCAAATTTGCAGCCTTGCAGCGTTCAGGGGACGGATCCTGAGGAGGAGATGGCCCTGCTACGGGGGATGGCCAACTTCCGGCTGGTGCAGGTTCTGACGCTTAACAACCAGAAATCAGAGGCTGAGTCGCTGTTGGAAACACTTGAAGAGGAACAGCCTGAGAATCGATTCACGGAAGCGGCAGGCGCCTGGCTGTCCGCCTACACATCGGTCCCCAACCCTGTGGCCGCTTGTGCTGCCGTGATGTCGATTTTCCTGGACAGCCCGGAACTCTGGCAGATCACCGAGGAGTTTGGCCGCGATCACCCGTCGCTGAACATGCGCCAAGTCTGTTACGCACCGAACAGCGGCGAGGAGTTCGAGTTCCGGCTCACTCCGAACTGGTAATTACAGGTGAGCCGGCGGTCATAGCCTCCAGAAGCATCATGCCGAAGCCCTCATACAAGCTTGGGAAGAGAAAGGCAGCTGCGCCAGCAAAGAGAGGCTCCTTGTCTTCCTCGTCAACCCAACCGATGAAGCGCACGTAATCGGTCAGTTCGAGTTGGTGGACGAGCCGCTGCGGATCCGGGAAGAAAGGAGTATCCGTATGCGGCAGCTTGCCGGCCACGACCAGCTTGACGCCCGGATCCCCTCCAAGGTCGAGGTATCGGCGATAGGCGCGTACGATCCTCACCAGATTTTTGCGCACGTCAAATCCGCCCAGATAGAGAAAGTAGCGTTCTGGCAAGGCGTACTTGCCCGCTACCTGCCGGTTGCGGGAGAGGACGGCGTCGGCTTCAGTTTGCTCTGCGACGTTGTCTTCCCTGTTTGGTCCGTGATAAACCGCCATCACGCGCTCTTCTGGCAGGCCGAGATTGGATACAATGTCCCTTTTGCTGGCCTCACTAACGGTCAGGACAGCTGAACAGCGCCGGGCCGAAGCGGAGACCAAAGTAGTATAGAGACGGTTCGTCCATCCCCCGCGATAGGGTGGCAGAAGGAGGGGGATCAGGTCGTGGACGGTAACGACTGTTGGCGCGGGTTGCCAAAGAGGAGCTGCCCAGTAGGGGACGAGCAAGAGATCGGCGCCCAGATTGCGGGAGAGGCGGGGCACGGTCACCTGTTCCCAATAGAGCTTTGCCAGTTGGCGGGGAAGAGGCGGGGGCGGTGCAACGACGGCGGCTAGTTGAGAAGAATACGCGGCCAGTGCATCGGGATGTTCGCTATGCTCGGGGTTGCGGGGTAGGAGCAACGTATATCTGGTTGGTTTCCGGTTGTTCGCCCTTTGGTCTGGGTCGTGCGGCTGATGGTGATCCGGGCGGTCTTCGGCGTTTGTTTCCCTTGGCGACGCACTCTGGGCCGCCAAATGGGGCAACAGCCGGTGAAGATATTGACCGCTGCCTGTATGGGGTTGACCCCAAAACCAGCCGCTGACAACAACGTGCATCGCAACCCCAATTGATAGTGGAGAGAAGGCAGGGGATCGTACGGTAGAAGTGCCGTTATGCCGTAACCGCTGCTGTTCTGGCCCACTCCACAGTGCGCCGCAGACCCTCGCGGAGGTCGACTTCGGCTTCCCAGCCTAACTCCTTTCCGGCCTTGGAACAGTCCAACCAGGTAGCACGCACTTCGCCGGCGGGGCGGAGCAGATGGGCAGGCTTGCGTCTGTAGTTGGTCAAGTCTGCTAGCAGTCGGTAGAGCGTGTTGATATCGGTAGGTAAACCTGTGCCCACGTTGTATGTGCCGGTGAGGCCACTGTTTAATGCGAGAATGTTGGCTCTGGCGACATCGTCCACGTAGACGAAATCGCGTTGCTGGCCGCCATCGCCGGTGATGAAGGTGGCTTGATCGGCAAGCATGGCGCCGGTGAAGATGGCGACGACACCAGCCTCGCCTTTTACATCCTGGCGCGGGCCATAGACGTTGGCGTAGCGCAAGATGACGTAGGGCAGACCGAAGTTCAGATTGTACAGTTCGATGTAGTGCTCGCAGCTGAGCTTGTTGGCGCCATAGTTGTCCTTGGGCTGCGGTCGACTTTCCTCGGTGAATGGCAGCGTGGGGGAAATGGGTGCAGTGCGGCCACTCTCATCGCCTTCAGCCGAGGGCCCGGGCAGCGGCTGCCCCTCGCCATAGACCGCGCCGCCGGTGCTGGCAAAGATGAATTTGGAGCAGTTGTATTCTTTCACCAGCTCCAGCAGATGCAGTGTACCGATAATGTTGACCTCGGCATAGGTGATGGGGTCTTCCATGCTCTCGCGCACGTTCGCCAGGGCAGCTTGATGCACCACGGCCTGAGGAAGTTCCGCAGCAAAGAGATCGGCCAGACCAGTTCGATCGCGGATGTCCAACTCATAGAGCGGTACATCGGCGGGAAGGTTGGTCCGTTTGCCGGTTCGCAGATTATCGGCAGCAACGACATCAAAGCCGGCCTTGCGAAGCCAGCGCACGATGTGGCTGCCGATAAAACCTGCACCGCCTGTTACCAGGATTTTCACGAAGCGCTCCAGTGCGGAAAGTTCCGTTTCAGAGATTTCAGTATAAGGAATTCTGGCGGTTTGCGAAAATCAGGCCCGTTGGGGGGAGCTCCCAGCGACCACCACTGTGCCGCAGTCAGATTGCGTTTTGGCCGGGGAGGGCCGAACCTGGCAAGGCCACACGCGGACTGAATTCGAGGGCGGACCATTCCCGGCATTTGCGTTTCCACCGGGCAGCCGTATACTTCTTTACTTTGGTGGCTCACCGCGGGGTGGTCCACTGACTTCAGGTAAATGTTCGACATCCAGTGCAGAAGGGGACAGGCAGGGAATGCTCATTCACAACGCGACCGTTATCACTTTTGACGGTTCAAACCGGGTCCTGGCAGAAGGCGGTACCTTTGTACGCGGGGACGAGATCGTCGACGTGGACGAGAGCGGGACTTTGCTAAGCCGTTATCCTGAGGCTGAAAGGTGGGATGCTGAGGGTAAGCTGCTGATGCCGGGCATGATCTGCTCCCACACGCACTTCTACGGGGCTTTCGCCAGGGGGATGTACATTCCGGGGGAGCCGGCCAAGGATTTTCCGGAGATCCTGCAGAAATTGTGGTGGCCGCTGGACAGATCGCTGGACATGGGGGGCGTGAAGAGTTCGGCGGAGGTCAGTCTGGTCGATGCAATACGTAACGGTACGACGACATTGATTGACCACCACGCCAGCCAGAACGCGATCGATGGGAGCCTGGACGCAATTGCAGAGGCTGTAGAGGCCAGCGGGCTGCGCTCGGTGCTTTGTTACGAAGTGACAGACCGGGACGGTCCCAAGGCGGCGCGGGCGGGTATTCGAGAAAACGTGCGCTTTGCCCAGGCACTGCGCGGTTCTCCGCTGGCTGAGCGTGTGGGCGCTACTCTTGGTTTGCACGCCAGCATGACACTCTCGGACGAGACGCTGGAGGCCTGCCGTACGGAGAGCGACCGGTTTCATGTTCACGTCGCGGAACACCAGGCGGACGCCTGGGACAGCCTGAGCCGGAGCGGGAAACGCACGGTGGAGAGATTGCACGGGTTCGGCATAACAGGGGCAGAGAGCATATTTGCCCATTGCGTACATATTGACTCCTGGGAAATGGCTCTGCTGAAGGAGACGGGGACGTTGGTGTCCCATCAGCCCCGCTCGAACATGAACAACGCGGTGGGCGCGGCCGACGTGCCAGCGATGCTGCGGGGGGAGATGCCGGTCGTTCTGGGCAACGATGGTTTCAGCAATGACATGTTCGCTGAGATGAAGGTGACCGATCAGCTGCACAAGGTGAACAGCGGTGACCCACGAACGCTGGGCGCGGATAAGGTGTTGGAGATGGCAGTTTACAACAACCGGAGGCTGGTCGGCACTTTTTTCGATAAGCCGGTTGGGATTCTGGCCCCAGGCGCTTACGCGGACATGATTCTGCTCGATTACCATCCCACGACGCCCCTGAACGGCGACAACCTGCCATGGCATATCCTGTTCGGCATCAGCGGCGGCCACGTGCACAGTACGATCTGTCATGGCCGTGTGTTGATGCGTGATAGGGAGCTGTTGACGCTGGATGAGGCGGAAATCAGCGCACGCAGCCGGGAGCGTGCGCAGGAAACGTGGGAAAGGTTCTGGCAGTCGTGATAGCCTTCGCAAGTTTGCTAAGGGAGAGGAAATCTCGATGACACATCCAACGCTTGCCGTCATTGGAGGTACAGGCGAGGAAGGTTCGGGCCTGGCATTACGTTGGGCGGCGGCTGGATATCCTGTCCTGATCGGAAGCCGCAGCCGCGAGCGGGCCGTTGCCGCGGCGACGGAGCTGAGTTCCCTGTTGCCTGACGGGCATACGGCGCGAATCGCTGGCGATACCAACGCCGGGGCGGCGGCGGCCGCGGATGTGGTCATTCTCAGCGTCCCATATGACTCGCAGGCCGGAATCCTGGAACAGATCAGGGCGGGTTGCGAGGGCAAGACGGTCGTAAGCGTGGTGGTCCCGCTGAAGCCGCCGCGGGTGAGCCGGGTATGGCGTCCGCCGGGTGGATCGGCGGCGGAAGAGGCGCAGGCTCTGCTGGGAGACGGGACGCGCGTGGTCGCGGCGTTTCAGAATATAAGCGCGACCCATTTGAAAGACCTTAACCACGCGGTCGATTGCGATATCCTCGTTACGGGTGACGACAAGGAGGCGAAGCAGGCTGCGTTGGAACTGGCGCAGGCAGCAGGAATGCGGGGTATCGACGCTGGCCCGCTGGTAAACAGCAGCGTCAGTGAAGGTCTGACCGCTTTGCTCATCGGAATCAACATTCGTAATAAGGTAAAGGGCAGCGGGATCCGAGTCACGGGCGTGTAACAGCTGAGGCCGCTATAGGCCCGGCAATTTGTAGCAAGCACCCAACCACAATTATGAGCATCGGGGATGTCGTCGCCGAATTAGGCCGAGACAGGGGCTTTATGGCCGGCGTCACCGCCTGGGAGACGTTGCCCGCGCGCGCGGGCATACTGGTCGAAGTACCTGAAGAACTACATCCGGCGCTGAAAGGGGCACTGGAACGCCGGGGAATTCAGCGGCTCTACAGCCATCAGGCCGAAGCCGTAACCTCTGCACTGTCAGGCCACCCCTCGATCGCGGTCGTAACCCCTACAGCAAGCGGCAAGACGCTTTGCTACATGCTGCCGGTGTTGCAGGCTCTTCTCAGCGATCCCGAAGCTACGGCTCTATTCCTCTTCCCAACGAAAGCGCTGGCTCACGATCAGCTGACGGAGATTGAAGACTGGATCGGCGAAACAGCCGGTTTCGACGGCGCAGGCTCTGGTTCGTTGAACGAAGCGGGTACCGTTGCGGCCTACGACGGCGACACGCCTGGTGCGGCACGCCGGTCGATCCGGCAGAATGCCAAGGCCGTTCTCTCCAATCCGGATATGCTGCACGCTGGGATACTGCCCTATCACGGCGAATGGGCGCGTTTTTTCGCGGGTCTGCGCTACGTCATCATTGACGAAATGCACAGCTACCGGGGCGTATTCGGCAGCCACGTGGCGAATGTTTTGAGGCGGCTTCGGCGCGTAGCGGGCCACTACGGCAGCCATCCCCAGTTTCTACTCACCAGCGCAACGATTGCCAATCCGGAGCAGCTGGCTGAGAGCCTCAGCGAACAACCTGTCCGGATCATCGACAATGACGGGGCGCCGCAGGGGAGAAAGCACATTATCTTGTACGCGCCACCTCTGTACGACCCGATTCAGGGCCTGCGCAGGAGCAGCGTTTTGGAAAGCCAGGAGCTGGCGGTCCGTTTTCTGCAGGGCGGGCTGCAGACGATCGTCTTCGGCCGCGCGCGCCTAACGGTGGAGCTGTTGCTCAGTTACATTCGAGAGGGGTTGCTGAACGATGGGGAGGGCGACAGCCGTGTTGACATCTCACCTGGAGCAGTGCGGGGCTATCGGGGAGGTTATCTTCCGCAGGAACGCAGGCAGATCGAAGCGGGTCTGCGGACGGGAAGCGTGCGTGGGGTGGTTGCCACCAATGCTCTTGAACTGGGGATTGACATCGGCCAGTTGGAGGCGGCGGTGATTTGCGGTTATCCGGGAACGATCGCGGCGGCGTGGCAGCAATGGGGTAGGGTCGGTCGCACGACCGGAGAGTCTGTGGCGGTGCTGGTGGCGACGGCGGGGGCGCTCGACCAGTATGTCGTCAACAATCCGCAGTATCTCTTGCAGCGGTCACCGGAGAGGGCCTTTGCGAATGCTGACAACCTGGTGCTCCTTGTGGACCAGATGCGCTGCGCGGCGTTTGAACTGCCGTTTGTTGAAGGGGACAGGTTTGGGGAGTCTCCCTTTACAGGAGAGGTGCTTGAGTTGCTGGCTGAAGAGAAGAGCGTGCAACAGTTCGGCCACAGCTTCCTGTGGCGGGGAGGCGGATACCCTTCGCGGCAGTTCGGCCTACGAAGTGTTGGGGGTGAACCTGTTGTAGTCCAGGCAGGGAACTCGGACAGGGCGTCGGCTTCCGGCAGCGGAGGCAGGGAGGAGAGGAAGGGCAGTCGGCGCGCGACTGACGCAGGTGTGACACCCATACAGAAGGAGGAGCGGTTTACAGTTGTAGGCGAGGTGGACGCGGCCAGCGCGCCGTTCCAGGTGCATGAGGGGGCGGTCTACATTCACGAAGGGCGCAGTTTTCTGGTTGAGAAACTGGATTTGGAGGAGAGACAGGCGTGGGTGTGGCCGGCAGAGGTCGAGTATTACACGGAGGCCAGTACCGAGACTGAGATCGAGGTGATTTCGGTGCACGAGAGCCGGGTGAGCGGGGGCACAAAGCTGGGGTATGGGGAGGTTTTCGTAACTTCGCAGGTGACGCAGTACCGGCGGGTGCGGCGGTTCACGCACGAGAATCTTGGGATCCTACCGCTCGACTACCCGCCCACGACGCTGGATACGGCCGCCTACTGGCTGGAGGTGACGGCTGAGGCGCAGGAGGCGCTGATGGAGGCAGGGGACTGGCGAGATTCTCCGAACGACTACGGTCCTGACTGGCAGGAGCAACGCGCAAAGACGCGAGAAAGAGATGGCTACTGCTGTGCCGAGTGCGGCGCGGCGGAAGGCCGTGGCCGCCAGCATGACGTGCATCACCGGATCCCTTTCCGAGTTTTCAACTACATACCGGGACTTAACCGAAACGACAGGGAGGCAAACAGGCTCGACAATCTGGTGCTGCTGTGCAGACGCTGTCATCACCGGCTGGAGGCGGGCGTGCGGGCGCGTACCGGGATGGACGGGATGGCGTATGCGTTGGGCAATCTGGCGCCTTTACATCTGATGTGTGACAGGCGCGATATTGACGTTGCGATTATTCGGGAGCAGTTCGAGAGCGAACTGCTTTCACACAGACCACCAACAGTCTCCGCACCTTCGCAGAAGGAGTTGATCGCTCCTCGCATCTACATTTACGAGCGCATTCCTGCGGGAATCGGTTTCAGCGCGCAGTTGTACGAGCGGCACGATGAACTGATGGCGGGGGCGGCGGATTTGATCCGCAACTGCGGGTGCCGCTACGGATGCCCCGCGTGTGTGGGGCCGGTGTTGCTGGTGGACAGCGGTCAGCTGGCAGTTGGGCAGGGGTCCGATCGTCCTTCTGCACTGCCAACGGCAGGCCAACAGGGTGAAGAGGTCCTGTTCTGGGAGGAGGCACCGGGCAAAGGCAGGGGGCAAGCGGAGCCCCGGCCGCTGCTGGAGACGAAACGGCTGGCGCTGGCGCTGCTGGCTGCGCTGGCAGGCGAATGAGTTCAGACAGGTCGATTCATCCGAACAGGGTTTCGTCTTTGCGCATTGGCGAGAAGGAACGGCGGTGGGCCGGGCAGGGGCCAAGCTCTTCGATGGCGGCGAGATGGGTGCGGGCGGCGTAGCCTTTGTGGCTGTGGAAGCCGTAGGCGGGGTAGTGTTGATGCAGCTGGCAGAGCAGCCGGTCGCGATGGACCTTGGCCAGTATTGAGGCGGCGGCGATGGAAACGATTGACAGGTCGCCCTTGGTGAAACTCCGCTGGCGAAGATTAAGCGATTTGAGTTGTACCCAGTCGATCAAAAGGTGGTCGGGGGGAGGCGAGAGGGCTTGGACGGCGCGGCGCATGGCGAGGCGGGTGGCGGGGGCGATGCCGGAGGCGTCGATTTCGGCGGCGGAGGCTTCGCCAAGCGACCAGGCTGCTGCCTGCTCCCGGATGCGTAGGGCGAGCTCTTCGCGCCGCGGGGGCGACAGTAGCTTGCTGTCCTGGACTTCGGCCCATAGACCCGCGCGTCCGGTGTTTGCGGGCAGAACGACGGCACCGGCCACAACGGGACCGGCGAGCGCGCCGCGTCCGGCCTCGTCCAGGCCGGCAACACGGACGTACCCGGCACGCCATAGTTTTCGCTCCTCATCAAGAGAGGGATAAAGCTCCTTTAGATCCCTCATCTTCTCATTCCGTTCCCCGTTCATAGATCCGCATCTGCTGTCCTCTAGGAGGCCTCAAAAATTACACAGTCAATGTGAAATTCTCACCCGCTGCATAGGCATCCGGGCGGGAGCCGCAGGCAAGGCGCAGGCGAATTTCAGGTGCCACACACCGCATTTTCTTTCGCGGGAACCCACCAGAAATTGAACGGTCGTTGTTCAATTTTCACCTGCTGCATTGGCGTCCGCACAGGAGCCGCAGGCAAGGCATTGGCGAAAATCAGATACCACCGGCTGCAGCTTCTTTCGCAGGGAACCACCAAAAATTACACAGTCGATGTGTAATTCTCACGAGCTGCAATGGCGTCCTCAATGGGCCGCTGGCTATGCACAAGGGAAAATCAGAATCCACCGGCTGCAGCTTCTTTCGCTGAGTTCTCCCAAAAATTACATAGCCGATATGTGATTTTCACCAGTTGCGCCTGCAGGGGTATCCCCAAATTGAACAGTCGATGTTCAATTTTCACCGGCCGCGTCTGTATCCGAAATGACGTCCATCTACTTCCAAAGAGACTCCACGTCCTTGCGAGGTTTGAAGCCGAGGATACGTTTCGTCTTTTCGTTGCTGAAATTGCCGTGAGGCATGTCGGCGAAGACGTAGAAGACTTCGTGGCGGGAGGGCAGCGCGTCTAGATCGATTTCCAGCCCGAGTGTGAAGACTTCGGCCGAGTTTTCCCAGGAGATGACATAAGGTGCGTAGCGTTCGCCGGGTTGAATTGCCGCCGGGTCTTTGAAGTTGTAGAAGAGGTAGTGCTGTACGCTGATGTCGTGATGTTCGGTGAAGACGCGGCAGATTTCCAAGCCCATCGACTTTGTAATGGCATATAGATTTGTTCCCGGTTGGGGCGGGATGTCGGGGCCGATGTCGAAGTCGAGAATTTCGGTGATGTGGCGGCCGGCGACGGTGTAGTGCGGTCCGGTGCTGATGACGCGGGAAATGCCGTGAGTGACGGCGGCTTGCATCATATTGTAGCAGCCGCGGGTGCTGACGTCCCAGGCGATCTTGCGATCGCGGCGGAGGACGGAGAGGTTGACGATGGCATCCATGCCTTCGGCCGCGGACACAACGCCGTCCAAATCGGAGACATCGAGCAGGAGGAACTCGCCGGGCAGGTCTTCGTCAGGGGGATTTACGTCGGTAATACGCAGGTTGTGGGCGGGGGCCAGCTCGCGGGCCACGTAGGGACCAAGCATGCCTGCGCCGCCTAGAATGAGTACGTTCATTATGCTCTCTCCCCTACGTGTGTAATCGACCAGGCCTCGGCGCCGCCTTCTTCGCGGGATCTGTGTTTGGTTGCGAGCAGGGCGGGCTCTGCGAGAGCCTCGTCGACTGCTACGGCAACCATTTTGGTGGACGTTTCTCCCAGTCGCAAGATCTTTACTCCCACGCTGCCTTCGCGTGCGAACTCGCGGCCGACCTGTTCGGCCAGGTGTTTGGTGAGAGTGGGCGGTTGGGTACTGGGTAGAGGCCGCCACCTTTCGTCGACACGATAGCCGGGGGGATAATCGGCCATGAGTTCCAGAGTGCTAAGGAGAATGACCTGCGGGACACCCTCCTCGGCGGCGGCCATCAGCAAATTATAAGTGCAGCGGGTGGCGGCGTCGATCTGGGAACTCACATCCTCGTCCGGTAGCGGCTCCGCGGCGTGGATAATGGCGTCCATGCCGCGCGTGAGGAGGTTCGTTGAGAGGTCGTGCCCCAGCCCGCTGAGTACAAACTCGTGCGTGGTCTCCACATGCACCCGTTCGGTCAGCCTGACCTCATGGGACTGGGCCAAGTGATCCGCAAGTGCGGCGGAACGTTCGTGCCGGGCCGATGTAATTAAGACATGCATATATTTCTCCTTCATCAGTTAGGCCGACGCACCCGAATAGAAGCGGATTCCAACCCGCCAGAACCAGCGAGATATGAGCAGCATGGCGGCGGCCAGGGCAATTGTCGTTAAAAAGTTAGCTGCAGTAATGCGCCCGCTTACGGCGGAGGCGGGGACTGTCGTGGCGAAAGCGACGGGAACCAGAAAGGTGAGAACGGCACGCAGCCAGGCGGGATAGATGCTTACGGGCCAACGGCCGGCCTGCCACATGCTCATGAAAATGACCTGGATGTTTTCGACTTTCACGAACCAGAATGCGCAGGTGCTGAGCATAAGCCAGAAGCTGTAGATAATCAAGCCGCCGCTCAGGAGCGTGACGACGAAGACTGCTGACTCGACCAGGCCGAGGCGTGCGCCGAGCCGCAGGAACGCGATGACGAGCACGGGCAGGGCGATGAGCACGTCGACCAGGCGCCAGATTTCGATGCGCTGAATGCTGACGAGCACCTGCGAATCGGCCGGTTTAGTGAGCTTGAAGTCGAGGGTGCCCTGGCGAACGTCCTCCATGAACTGGATCATGGAGGGGCGGATGAGGGTGCGAATGAGGCCGCCGATGAGGAAGTAGACGCCAATCAGCGCCAGAAGCTCTTCCAGGCGCCAGCCGCCGAGCGTGTCGGTATGGCTGAAGACGACGGCCAACCCGCCGAGGGCGACGCTCAGATCGAGTGCGGACTGGATCATATTGATCCAGAAGTTGGCCCGGTATTCGAGTTCCCCGAGGATTCCGACACGGACGTAGGTTGCGAACAGGCGAAAGTAGTACATGGTCTCGTTTGCAGGTCAGGCACCGAAAGCGGCGTAGCGTTTGATGCCGGCCCGGTAGATGAACTGCATGAAGAGATAGCCGGTGACCAGCCAGAATAGCTGGGCGCCAATGCCGATGAGCAGTTCTCTGGGTGTAACTCGGCCGAGCAGGAGCTCGACAGGGAAGGCGAGCATCCAGCGGAAGGGCAGAATGTCGGCGGCGCGTTGCACGATTTCCGGGAATAGTGAGAGTGGGGCCAGTTTGCCGGAGAAGAAGAGGCTGACGACGATATAGGCCTGGTTCATGGCGTCGATGCGCATGGTCCAGAAGGCGACCATTGCGAGCGACCACTCCCAGTAGAAGCGCATGAGAAAGGCGAGAATCAGCACGGGCACGAAGGCGACCAAAGTCGATACGTTTGGCTGCCAGGAGGCTTCGAAGAACCAGGCCAACAGCAGTGTTAACGGCGCCATGACGATCAAGGTCATAAACTTGTAGCCGATGTTGTCGGCGATATCGCTGTGGATGGGGTGGATGGGCTTCAGGAGCATTCCCGAAAAAACGCCCATCCGAATACGGTAGACGTACTCCCACATGATCCATGTAAACGTGGCGTGGCTCACCATCATCATGGCGATAAAGTAGACGACGAAGTCATTGGTTTCGTAGCCGCCCACGGAGCCGCCCTGCTGCTCGGACACTGTACGCCAGACCACCAGGTACATCAGGGGTTCGATGATACCGCCCAGGAGCCAGATCAGCATCGAAACCCGATACTGGAACATCATCATCAGTGATGTGCGGAAGTAGCCTCTATAGATGGAGTAGAAGGCGAGCATTGGCGGCTGTTGGTTTCACCCTCTCAATCGCAACGAATAGGAAACATGAGCATTGTGTGGCTGACGCTTTCGACAGCGACCTCGAATCATACGGTGCCTTGGCGCGGCTAATTGGCCGCTCTGCACTATCTATTCCTGTCGCGAGTCAGAGTCATCGGGCGGGCTGGGGGACTGGCTGAACACGTGCTCGATTACGTCCTCGATGGGGGGATCCTGCACGGTGAGGTCGGCGACATCCAGCTCAGCCAGGAGGCGGCCGGTAACGGAGGCTGTATCGACTTTCGGAACTCGGAGGGTGACGCGGCCCTCGGTCTGGGCCATCAGCTCGCCGTACTGCGCCAGCGGACGGCTGCCGACGCCGTTGTGCAGCTCTACTTCGACAGTTTTGAAGGGAGCAAAGCGATCGGCGAGGCCGGTGAGTTCGCCGTCGTAGAGTAACTTGCCATGATGGATAACGATGACGCGTTTGCAAAGGGCTTCGACGTCGGCCATGTAGTGGCTGGTCAGCAGGACGGTGGCGCCGGTGTGCTGATTGTAATCTGTGATGAACTGACGAATACGCCGCTGCATGGTCACATCCAGCCCGATGGTGGGCTCGTCGAGGAAGAGCATTGACGGGCGGTGGAGGAGCGAGACGGCGATTTCGCATTTCATGCGCTCGCCGAGAGAGAGGTTACGGGTCGGCTTGCGCAGGAGGGTATCCAGTTCCAGAAGCTCGGTCAACTCGTCAACTGTGCGGAGGTAGTCAGTTTCGGGGATGCGGTAGACGGCGCGGTTCAGCTCGAAGGTATCGATGACCGGGATATCCCAGAGCAGCTGGTTGCGCTGCCCCATGACGAGGGTCATCTTGCGCAGGTAGTCACGGTTGCGTTCCCAGGGGCGATAGCCGAGCACGGATGCGCGTCCACCGGTGGGATGGAGCAGGCCGGACAGCATCTTCAGGGTGGTGGTTTTGCCGGCGCCATTGGGGCCGAGAAAGCCGACGATCTCTCCTTCGTTGACGGTGAAGGAGATTTCGTTTACGGCGTGCACATCGCGCGTTTTGCGTTTTACGAGACTGCGCATGGCGGCGACCACACCAGCTTCGCGTTCGTTGACAGTGTAAGTCTTGCTCAGCCGGTCGAGTTGAATGACCGAGTCTTGTTCCACGGTGGTTCAGTCCCTATTTGCTTCCGGCCCGGCGGTGACCAGGGTATAGGAGTCGGTGCTCAGGTATTGAGCGGCCACACGTTGTACGTCCTCTTTGGTGACGGCGTTGATTCGCTGCTGATAGGTCTGAAGGTAGTCGAGGCCCAGACCGTACCATTCCATGTTGAGGAGGATGGAGGCGACGCCGTCGTTGGTCTCCAGGCGCAGGGGGAGTGTGCCAGTCATGTTGGCGATGCTGTCGGAGAGCTCTTCGTCGCTGACCGGCTCCCGGGCGATGCGGTCGAATTCGTGGAGTATGCTGTCAATGGCCTGGTCGACGTTATGGGGGTTGACGCCGGCGAAGGCGACCCAGGGCCCGACACCGATGTCGGCGTCGAGGGCGCTGTAGCTGTAGTAGGCCAGCCCCTGGCGTTCGCGCACGGTCTCGCCGAGGCGGCCCATCATGCCGAACTGGCCGAGGATGTTGTTGGCGACCTGGACGGCATGGTAGTCGGGATGTCTGCGGTGAATGGCGAGGCAGCCGATAACGACATCGGTCTGGACTTTGCCGGGCATGGGGAAGGCTTTGCGCTGGACGCCGTTGGCGCCGGTCACAGGGGGTATGGAGTCGGCGGGCGAGGGAAGTTCCGGGCCTGCTTGCCAGGCGCCGAAGTGGATTTCGAGCAGAGCTACGACCGCGTCGGGGTCGACATCGCCGCTGACGACGACGATAGCCTGGTTGGGATGGTAATGATCGCTATGAAAGCGGACCACATGGTCGCGGCCGATTGCTTGAATCGTCTCAATGTAACCGGATGTGGGCAGGCCGTAGGGATGATCTCCGTATATCATTTCATTGAAGCGCCGGTAGGAGACGCTACGCGTACTCTGTTCCCGCTCCTGCAGGCGCACGAGCCACTGCCCGCGCACGCGTTCGATATGTTCGTCGGGAAAGGTTGGCCGCTGCAGGACATCGGCCAGGATCTCCACCATGAGCGGAAAGTCTTCGACGAGGCTTTCACTGCCAAAGCTGGTGACGTGCGTGCCGCCGCCGACGCTGACGCTGGCGCCGACCGATTCCACGGCCTCGTTGTAGCTATCGAAGTCATATTTGGCGCTGCCGCGGCTTACGAGTGAGGCGGCGAAGGAGGCCAGCCCTGTCAACCCAGCCGGCTCATCGACGCTGCCGGCGCGCAGGGCGCCTTCCATCATGACGACCGGCGCGGATGGATTAGGTCGGACCAGAATGGTGATACCGTTTGCCGTTTGGACGCGATGGATGGTCTCAGGGCCTATTGTTGTGCTCCCGCTCTCGCCGGCACGGGCGGGCTGGGCGCAGATGCGGGGGGTATTGGGGCGGTTACTGTTCATCAGGTGTCGCGTTCCTCTATTGGGGTTGTGTCAGTTCTGCAACCAGTATGTCGATTTCAGTGTTGGGGTCGGCGCCGGTTTTCATGGCGAAGTCGGACGAGAGGAGCCGGTCCAGTATCCCTTCCAGTTGAGGGAGGGCATAGTTGCGGCTCTGGGCCATGGCCTTCTTGACGGGGAAAGGGCTCTCGCCGACGCGTCCGGCGATGTCGTATTCGTTTCCGGCGGTGCGGCCGGTCTCATCCTTGACTTTGATCATTATACGGTACTGGCGGGTGATCATCGTCAGAAGGTAGAACGGGTTGGCGTCGTTGCGCCGTAGGGCATACAGGGCCCGCATTGCCTTTCGGCCGTCGCGCTGGCCGATGGCGTCGGTCAGATCCCAGATGAGGGCTTCGCTGGTGTCGCTTACGAGGCGCTGAACGTCGTTGGGCGTGATAGTGCGTCCGGCGGCGTAGGCACGCAGTTTGTCCAGCTCAAGAGTGAGGCGGCGCAGGTCGGCGCCTACGTAAGTTGCCAGCATTTGAACTGCTCTGCCATCGATTTTGATGCCATCCTGGCGGGCGGTATTTGCGATCCAGGCGGGCAGGGCGCGGGCGTCGGGCGTGTTCAACTCCTCGATCGCCAGGTTACCATCTCGGCTCAACTGTTCAAGACCGGCGAGGCCGTCGAAACCCCTCCAGATCGCGCGCCTTTTGTCCAGCTTGTCCTCGATGAAGACGAGATCATTTGATTGGCTGGAATCGGCCAGGCTTTCCAGTACCTGGCGCGCTTCGGTCTGCGCGGTCCGGTTGGGCGACTTCGCCGTGCCGAGACGGGACTCGAGATGTGAGAGGTAGCTGCGCACGATTATAAGGCGCCGCTCGGCGAGGAAGGGCAAGGCGCCGGTAAGGTAGAGAATATCGCTCGCGTTGGCGCGGGCGCCGTCGAGTTCGGCGAGGTTCAGAGAGGCCATCTCTGCGTCGCCGATGGCCTGCTTCAACTGGCTGAGGCGCTGCCCCAACAGGAACTCGTCCGGCGCGAGGAACAGATAGTTTGCCAATGCTCTTCCATTTTCGGAGGCGAGGGCCCCCGGTCATTGCGGTTCGGCGAAGGTGACGCGATAGGCCTGGCCGCGTTTCAGGGGAAGGACCTGAGCCAGCTCGCGATTGCCGATAGTCGTTAAGGTTGTCAGACGCTGCAAGCGCATTCCCAACGGCGTTGAGACCAGAAGGGCGAGCGTCATCAGTCCGGCTGTTACTGTCATCCTGTCAAGGAGCGTTCGGCCGCTGCCCGGCTTGTTTCGCGATGGAGGCTTCTCGCGGTCGGCTGGAATTCCTTCCTTCCCCGAGGGGAATGTCTCCGAGGGCGAGTGAAGACGCGAACCGCGCCAGTCGATGCTGCCGAGAAATGCGGCGGCGGTCACCAACAGAATAGTGGCGGTGAGGTTCGTGCCGCAGTTGGGATGAAAGGCCAGCTCCTCCTCGCCATCCTGGAGTCGCTGAATGGCTTCGCCGACGGCCTCTTCGATGTCTTCCCCGGACAGCTGTCCGTAGAGGGTAAAGCCCCAAGGGTCGCTCATGCCGGCGAAGACACGGCGAGGAAAGCGGGCTGCCAGCAGATGGATGGTGGCGTGTTCGATAGCGTGATGCTGCCGGGTCTGCTGGAGGATGGCGGCCAAGGCCCCAAGCATAGGCGGCTACGCCTCCAAGAGTGTCTGGGCGGCGCAGACGACGGCATCGACGGTCAGGCCGAGATTTGCGTAGACATCCTGCTGGGGGGCGCTTGCGCCGAAGCGGTTGAGGCCGATGGCGGCGCCGCGGGAAGGATCGTTGCCGACCCAGCGCTCCCAACCCTGGGTGACGCCGGCTTCGACGGAGAGCTTCTTGGCGTTCGAAGGCAGCACGTCTTGCTGGTAGTCCGGTGACTGCGCGGCAAAGAGCTCCCAACTGGGCAGACTCACGACGCGCACGGCGGTCCCATTCTGAGCCAGACGCTGAGCCGCGTCGTAGGCGAGCTCCAGTTCGCTGCCGGAGGAGATGAGGGCCAGCTCGGGTGCGGCGCTGGCCGTGCCATTGCTCTGGAAGAAGACATATCCGCCCTGGGCCGCGCCTTGGGCGGCGGCGACACCGGTGGCGGTGCGATCATAGACGGGCAGATTCTGGCGTGAGAAGATGAGCGCGGTGGGGCCGCTCTTGTTTTGCAGCGCGGTTCTCCAGGCCTGCGCCACCTCGTTGGCGTCGGCAGGGCGGATGACGGTGAGGTTGGGGATGGCGCGGAGGGCCGCCACCTGTTCGACGGGCTGATGGGTGGGGCCGTCTTCACCGACGCCGATGCTGTCATGGGTAAAGATGAAGATTGCGGGCACACCCATGAGGGCGGCCAGGCGGATGCTGGCGCGCATGTAGTCGCTGAAGACGAGGAAGGTGCCCCCGTAGGGAATGACGCCACCGTGCAGGGCCATGCCGTTGAGGACGGCGCCCATGCCGTGTTCGCGGACTCCAAAACGGAAGTTGCGGCCGCTGTAGGAATCGGGTTGAAAGTCAGGGCTGTCGTTGATGATTGTCTTGTTGCTGGGCGCGAGGTCGGCGCTGCCGCCGATGAGGTTGGTGATTACGGGCGCGAGGGCGTTGAGGGTATCGCCGCTGGCGTTGCGGGTTGCCGCGCTGCCGCCGCTCTCGAAGACGGGTAGAGCGTCCTCCCAGCCGGCTGGAAGCTCGCCCTGCAGCATCGCGCTCAGTTGGGCTGCCAGATCCGGGTGTGCGGAGGCGTAGGCGTCCCACACGGTACTGTCGTCGGATTCAAGTCTACTGCCGCGCTCAACCGCCTGGAGGCAGAATTCGCGCACTTCGGGCGGCAGATAGAAGGTCTGCTCCTGCGGCCATTCGAGGTTGGCCTTGGTTTGGGCGACCTCTTCATCGGGGAGCGCGTCGCTGTGCATATCAGGCTCGCCCTGCTTGGGGGCGCCGAAGCCGATGACGGTGGTGCAACCGATGAGGCTGGGGCGGGGATCCTGTTTGGCGGCGGCGATGGCGGCGTCGACGGCGGCGCTGTCCATCCCATCCACTTTTTGGATGTGCCAGCCGTAGGCCTCGAAGCGCTTGTACTGATCTTCGGTGAAGGCCAGGTCGGTGTAGCCGTCGATGGTGACGCGGTTGTCGTCGTAGAGATAGATCAGTTTGCCCAGGCGCAGGTGACCGGCGAGGCTAGCCGCTTCCTGTGCGACACCCTCCATGAGGTCGCCGTCGCTGACGATGGCGTAGATGTAGTGTGACACGACGTCGTAGCCGGGCCGGTTGAAGTTGGCGGCAAGCCACTGTTCGGCGATGGCCATGCCGACGCCGTTGGCGAAGCCTTGTCCCAGCGGGCCGGTGGTAGTCTCGACACCGGGGGCGTGGCCGTATTCCGGGTGGCCGGGCGTCATGCTGCCGTACTGGCGGAAGTTCTTGAGCTCCTGGAGCGGAAGATCGTAGCCGGTCAGGTGAAGCAAGGAATAGAGGAGCATGGAGCCGTGTCCGGCGCTGAGGATGAAGCGGTCTCGGTTATGCCAGTCGGGGTTGGCCGGATTGTAGCGCAGATGTCTGCGCCAGAGTGTCAGTGCGGCCCCGGCCATGCCCATGGGGAGGCCTGCGTGTCCGGAGTTGGCGGCCTGCACGGCGTCGAGGGCGAGCATACGAATGGTGTTGACTACGTTTTCTTCCAGTTCCGGGTCGAGGGCGGCGCTTTCGAAAGGCAGGGACGCGGCGCCCTGACCGTTAGTTTTGGGTGACATCGGTAGCAAAATCCTTAGCGTGAATGGTAGCTGACGGCCAGCGGCGCGTTAGGAAGGCATTGGCCGCAGAGATTACTACGGATTATAGCGCGATCGCAGGAAGATCAAAAGATTGCGCCTTATACAGGTCAGAGAAGAGACCGCCAAGCTTGAGCAGCTCAGTGCGGCTGCCGGACTCGACGATGCGGCCATGGTCGATGACGAGGATTTTGTCGGCGTTGATGATTGAGGACAGGCGATGGGCGACGACGACGGCAGTGCGACCGGCGCGTGCCTTTTCGAAGGCGGTGCGCACTTTCTGCTCGGTCAGGGCGTCGAGCGCGGAGGTGGCTTCATCGAAGAGGAGGAGCCGGGGGCGTTGCCGGAGGGCGCGGGCGATGGCGAGGCGCTGGCGCTCGCCGCGGGAGAGCGTCAGGCCGCGTTCGCCGACGATGGTGCGGTAGCCGTCGGGCAAGCCGGTGATGAACTCATCGATCTGGGCAGCGCGGGCAGCCTCTGCGCTTTTGCCGAGATCGTCATTGGGGGCTGGATAGTTGATGTTGCGGCTGATGCTGTCGTTCCAGAGGAAGAGGTCCTGGGGGACGAGACCGATCTGGCTGCGCAGCGAGGTGAGAGAGAGCTGGCGCAGGTCGATCCCGTCAATGGTAATCGTTCCGGACTGGGGCGTGTAGAAGCCCATGATGAGGTCGATGATGGTGGACTTGCCACCGCCGCTGGGGCCGACGATGCCGATGAACTCTCCCGGCGCGGCGCGGAAGGAAAGGTCGCGTGCGCCGAAGTCGCCGCGGCCGTAGTCGAAGGAGACGTTGTGGAAGGACAGCGCGGCACCATGAGACGGCGAAACGTCTGTGGTGCGCCGCTCGTCTGAAGAAGCGTCGGTGGGCAGGACCCTATCACCAGACGGTTCGCGGGCGAGAGCAAAGAGAGCATCTACCTTTTCGGCATTGACGCGGGCCTCCTGCAGGTTGACTTGGGTACCCAGTAGCGTCTGCAGCACGGCGTAGGCGCGGGGCAGGTAGGCGACGAAGGCGACGAGGCTGCCCACGGTGAGTCTGCCCTGGACAGTTTCGAAGGCGCCGTAGGCGAAGACGAGGCCGGCAACCACGTAGTTGATGGATTCCGGCATTACTATGCGAATCAGTTCATGGAAGGCTGACACGGTGGCTTTGATGCGGCGGTGCGCCGTGAGCCATTCTCGCCAACGGGCCTTCTCATAAGTTTCGGCATTGAAGGCGCGGACGGTGCGCAGGCCGGGGAAGAGCTCGTTCAGATAGCTCTCGCCGGATTCCAGGGTGTTGGACAGGTCGCGGTAGAGGTTCTGGGTATAGTTGCGTGTTTTGCGGGTCAGGAGGAAAGAGAGGGGGAAGGCGAGCAGGGCCAGGAGAGAAAGGCGCCAGTGCAGCCAGGTCATGGCGGTCAGGGTGCCGAGAAGGAGGATGGCGTTCATGGCCAGCGGCAGCAGATGTTGTCCGACGTAGACCTCTCCGATCAGACCGCAGCTGCGGGTGAGTCGGTAGACGTGTTCTCCTGCTTTGAACTGTTCCAGGTCGGCAAGGCGGACGAACAGGAGATGGTCGAACAGGTCCTGGCGCAGGCGTTGGGCGACGCCTTCGCCGATGTAGGCGCGCAGGTAGTGGTTGGCGGAGCTGAAACCGGCGCTGAGTACTGGCACAGCGACCATGCCGACAAGGAGCAGGCCGATCAGCTTCACGTCGGCTGCCGGTATGGCGGTGTCGAGAAGTTGCTTGAAGAGCAGGGGCTGGACGAGCCCGATTCCCGTGCCAATAAGAGAGAGGGCGACGAGGAGCGTAATCCTAGGGATCTGCTTTTTCAGCTCCTCCTTGATGAGGGGAAAGGAGGTTCTCTTTTCTTCGGCATTAGCTGACGAGGACATAGTGTTCGCCTGGCGTCGGCCGTCGTGGAAGACGGGCGGGCACGGCAAGAGTAGATTCTAACATGGGTGTCAAGGGGAACTGCAGTGGGCGGTGGTCAGGGGTGCAGTCCAATTTTGGGGAGAGAGCGGGCAGGCACAAGGCCTGCCCCCACCGTGGTCACGGCGGACGGCTTCGCGGCACGACGTGGGTGGGCGACCGGCGGCATAGACAGTACGCCGGCGACGCGGCGCCAACGTGGCATGGTGTTTGGGGGGGGGGGCGTTGCGGGGGGAGTCCCCCCGCACAAGGGAGGGCCGAAGGCCCGACCGCCCAAAGGCAGAGGTTAGGGGCGAGGGGTCAGGGGTCAGAGGCAACGGCACTTGCCCTGCTCGGGGACGTGAATTGGCTTTAGCTTAGTCGTTACCAGAGGGGTACGAATTTCACCCCCACTCTGGACTGCACCCCCAAATTTAACCCTTTTGACAAGGCAGGCTGTCTATAGTAGGATGGCGTGCGGAATCAGATTCCGCAACTACTCCCAGTTCTTTTGTTGCGACCCAGTATTCCATCACCCTTCCGGCAAATGGGCGACGCAGCCTTTGCTCATCTTGTTGTTTGGACTGAACGTTATACTCAGCGGCCTGGCAAAGTAACAAGATTTCGTAAGGATTGTTGCTACTTTATGACGCCGCTGAGGATATTCATCATAACTCTTTAGGTATTATAGAAATATGACAGACAAGAGGCATCGCACAGTCGTTGCCGTAGAAAGAGCAGTTGATGTTCTTCTATATTTGGCTAAGCGTTCTATTCCCGCTGGTGTGACTGACCTTGCTAAAGACCTCAACTTGAGTAGAGGTGCAGCTCATCGTTATTTGACCTCTCTCGTTGAAAAGGGCTTAGCAATCCAGCATCAGGAAACTGACAAATATTCTTTAGGGCCATCTGTGCTAATTTTGTCTCAAGCTTTTCTCCACCAATTGAGCTTCAGATCTCGGGCCCTGCCCTATATGAATGACCTCCATCAGTTGTCCAGAGAGACAGTTTCTTTGGCCGTCCGCTACCAGGACCGCCGCATATACGTTGATCAGATCGAGGGTACCAATCCGCTGCGCTATAAAGCCGAACTCGGGAAGCCGTACCATTTATATTATGGATCACCTGGCAAGGTCATTTTGGCCAATCTGTCGGAGCACGAGATTGAGACAATCCTCCAAGATCCAAATCTGCGACTGCCCGCCACAGATGCTCCGGTGGGCCGAGAGGCGCTGCTAAAGGAACTGAGCCAGATACGAACACAGGGGTATGCGACCAGCATCGGCGAGACTCTGTCCGGCCTTAGCGGGGTCTCCGCTGGTATCAAAGATCATACCGGGGAGGTAGTTGGAACTGTCGGGATCAGCGGTTTATCTTTGCGGTTCACCCCGGAAAGAATGGCCGAGTTCGGAAGCATGGTTAAAGAGGCCGCCCAGGAAATCTCGAAGGAGTTGGGATATTTGATCGCGAATCGGGAAGAATAATGAACCAACATCGTTTTTTGATAACCGGTGGCCAGGGTTGTGTTGGGGCCTGGGTGGCTAAGAACCTGGTGCAGGCCGGAGACCCAACGCTGGTATATGATCTGGGACTCGAGCCCAGGCGGATGGCGTTACTGATGAAACCAGAGGAGATTGCCAGCATAACGTTTATCCGGGGCGATATAACCGATGGCGAACGGCTAACTCAGGTCATTGGGGATAACGGCATTACCCGAATTATTCATCTAGCTGCGCTGCAACACCCTGACTGTCACGCTAACCCGATAAGGGGCGCTCAAATAAATGTAATCGGCACCTTGAACGTCTTTGAAGCAGCAAAACGCTTTCCAGATCAAGTGCAGCAGTTGGTCTACGCCAGTTCATCGGCGGCCATGGGCCCTGAAGAAGCCTATGAGGTCATGCCTGTTCCTGATGATGCCCCCCTGTTTCCGGCCAGCTACTATGGAGTCTTCAAGGCATGCAACGAGGAGAGTGCCCGGATCTATTGGTTGAATGAGAGACTATCCAGTATCGGCTTACGTCCTGGGGTACTCTATGGACCGGGACGAGACCAAGGACGCAGCGCGGACCTGACAGCAGCTATTAAGGCGGGGCTAGCGGGACAGCAGTTCCACATCGACTTTGGCGGACGCATAAACGCCCAGTTTGTAGACGACGTTGCTAAAGCCTTCATCGCCTGCGCCAAGGCCGAACACAAAGGCGCGTCAACGTTTAATTTGCGCGGGATAGTGGCCTCAATTCCCGAGTTCGTGGCCGAGATCGAGCGACAGATCCCATCTGCCCGCGGACTTATCACCCATGGCCAGGAGCATATCACCGCACCATCTGACGTAGATGACAAGGGGCTGCGTGGACTCATCGGACAGGCTCCAATCACTCCCCTGGCTGATGGTATCGCCCGGACCAGAGCGATCTTTCAACAAATGGTATGAAACGGTTGGCTAACTCCATGGTCCAATCTTCACTTACCGATCGTGGTTCGTCAGGTCAGGTGGCAATTCGCCCATCGAAGGGAGCCAGCTATGTCTTTGATTGTAGGAGCCAGCACCTATTGCTATCTCTTTGATCACTCGTTAGATACTACATTAGAGCGCCTGGCAGCCATCGGCTTCAAGCAGTTAGAGATCATGACCTGTCCACCGCACGTCTGGGCCAGAGATTTGAATGCAAAGGCGCGCCAGGAACTGCGCCGGAAAATCGAGTCCTATGGCTTGCAGGTATTCTCCAGCCAGCCCGGTATCTGGCCGGAGCTTTCATTAGCTTCGCCCAACCCGGGCATCAGAGGAGAAGCAATAAGGCAGATGAAGGAAAATATTCAATTGCTGCATGATCTTGGAGGTAAGGTGCTGGGCACCATGCCAGGAACGATGATGGGCAAAGTAGGCCCAAGCAAAGAACAGGCGTTGGAACTGGCTCGTCAAAGTATCAGTGCCTGCGCAGACGATGCGGAACGCCTTGGCATAACCATTGCTGTCGAGAATGTACCCCGCGGCTTCGTTGCCACGGCAGACGACGTTTTGCAGCTTATTCAGATGGTTGGAAGCCCGGCGGTCAGGGCAACCATCGACGTGGGTAATGCCAACGTAATAGAACCGCCGCTGGAGGCTCTGGAAAGGGCCAAAGAATACCTGGCCATGGTCCATTTGAATGACAATGACGGCCAATTTGAAAAACTACCAGTGGGTCAGGGGACGATTGATTTTGGAGCGATAAGCAACAAACTGCTCGAAATTGGATACACGCGCCCTTGTATATTGGAGATTGTCATTCCCGGCGGCACTGATGAAGATTTTCGGATATCCAAGACGGCACTTGAAGAGTTGGGCTGGCAAACCTGAGTTGCAAGGGAGAGACAACATGACCAAAGAATCATTGACTGGTGGGGAAATAGTGGTTAGGTGCCTGGAACAAATGGGCGCGGACTATATCTTTGGAATGTGTGGTCATACCGGTGCAGCCATCCTTAGTGCGCTTGAGGATTCGAAAATTAAGTTCATCAGCACCCGCCACGAGTCTATCGCTTCTCATGCTGCGGACTGCTACTTCAAGGCCAGCCATAAACCGGCCCTGGTTTTAACACACATTGGTCCTGGCCTGACCAATGCAATCACCGGTGTGGCCCATGCTGCCCTCGATTGCACGCCAATGCTCGTCATTGCTGGCGAAGTGCCGACGTATCGCCATGGCCAGGAGTCTTTTCAAGAGTTAAGCATGCATGCCGACGCCTCTCAGCACGAAATTTATCGTCCTTTCGTCAAGCGGGTCTGGCGGGTGGAACGGATCGACATGCTGCCCTATGTCATGACGCGTGCTTTTAACACGGCTGTATCGGGCCGGTCTGGGCCGGTATTGATCAGCATCCCTATGGATCTCCTCAGCACAAAGGCCGACGTGGAGATACCAGACTTGTGGGAGCATATGGCCACCGGCTCTGGGGCAAGAGGCGATGCAGCCCAAATTGCCAAAGCAGCCGAATTGTTGGTACAGGGCGAGAGACCGGTTATTTTCGCCGGGGGAGGCACGCTTTTATCCGAGGCCAGCCAAGCCCTAAGAGAGCTGGCCCATTATCTGAGCATACCGGTGACGACCAGCGTCATGGGCAAAGGGGTTTTTGATGAGCAGGACCCTCTGGCGATGGGGGTAACCGGAATTGGCGGAACCTCGGTGGCTAATAGAACAACCCTGAACGCCGATGTCATCTTAGCCCTGGGCACCCGATTTAACGAGCATGATACCTGTTCGTGGGACTCCCAATACACATTTGCCATTCCCCCCACCAAGCTCATTCAGGTTGATATCGAGGCCGGCGAAATTGGCAATCACTATCCGGTTGAGATTGGGATCGTTGGGGATGCCGCGGCGGTCCTAAGCGACGTACTGGCGGCGGTAAAAGAGACCGTACCTCAGCGGGATGTTTCGCCCTGGGCCAAGGAGCGGCAGGCCGAGATGACTGACTGGCGGCAGGAAGCGACCAAAAGCCTGACATCCAATGCGACGCCCATCCATCCGCTGCGCGTTATGCATGAGATTCGGACCCTGTTGCCCCGGGATGGCATTGTGGTGACCGATACCAGTACGTCCAAGAGCATCACCACTTCGCAAATGGTGTGCTATACGCCCAGGACCCTTATTACCTCTGGCGGTGGCTGGGCGACCATGGGCTTTGGTCCACCGGCTGCTCTGGGCGCTAAGCTGGCCTATCCCGACAAGCCGGTTATGGCGATAACGGGCGATGGTGGATTCACTGTTTTTCCGCAAACGCTGGCTGCTGCTGTTGAGTATGATATTCCGGTTATCTGGATCATCTTGAATAACTACGGTTACATATCGATCAGAGGTATTCAAAAGGCCTACACCGGCAGCACCTACGGCACCGAGTTCAAAGTAGAGAAAACAAACCAGCCGTATAATCCCGACTTTGTGCAGTTGGCCCAGGCTTATGGTGTCCGGGCCAAAAGAGTAGAAAAAGCTGACGCCTTAGAATCGGCTCTTAAAGAGGCGCTGGCTGTGCAGCAGCCTTATGTCCTGGACGTGGTTGTGGACCCCGAAGCACCACTCCCAAGGTACGGAGCCTGGGATGCACAGGGATTGTATATGGAATAGAGATTATGGGAGAAGTCGGGAAATCCCCTGGCTTACAAGTAAGCACGCTTGAGCCATGGGATGAAAGGCCAGCATTTCTTGCTTGTCTATACTCAAGCCGGCTTCTCCAGTAAGCGTAAGCGACAGAGACCCCTTGAACTAGCTGAAGCTGCCTTGCCACCGGAAGGCCGACATTTGCGCTTGGGTTTCTCACCAGTAAAGCCAAAAGCTGGCTGTTATTTGTAGAGGAATAGGATCAACACAGTGATAGGGATCGGCTTGATCGGCTGTGGGGGGGTGGCTCAGAGCGTACACATCCCCAATCTAATGAAATTACAGTACCAACAACGTCCTATTGTCGAGTTGCGAGGTGTGGTAGATGTGATTAAGGAGCAGGCTGAGATGGTGGGCCAGGCAACCGGCACACGCGCTTATCCCACGGTCGGCGCGATGCTGGAGGATCCGGCCATCGATGCGGTTATGATCCTCACGCCTGAGACATTTCACGCTTCCCTCGCCATCGAAGCCGCCATGGCCGGACGACATATTTTCATGGAGAAGCCCATTGCTACCTCCCCTTCGGCGGGTGAAGAAGTGGTGCAACGATGCGCCGACCAGAGCGTTAAGCTGATGGTGGGCTACATGATGCGTTTCGACTCCGATTGCAATAAGACGAGAGAACTCTTGAGGCAAGGACTCATCGGCCAGCCCTTAACCTGCAACTCGATCTACATCTGGCCAATAGATGTGGCCGATTATTATGGTTTGATCTTCGAGGCGGACAGCGATAGTGAATTAGCAGAGGCGGAAGAGGAACGTCCAAATGTTCCTGACGACGAAATTCCTCCTGGCCTGGTCCGAGATACCTGTTCTCACTACATCAATCTTTTGCGCTATTGGTTCGGAGAGGTTAAGAGCGTTTGGGCCGATATTGATGAGCATAGACCTTTCATTGTGATGCGATTCGAGAGTGGCCTGCTGGCTACGCACCAGATCAGCGGTGTTGGGGAAGGCACGCGCGAGCACCTGATCACCGGCACGGAAGGCTACATCCGGACCCGGCTAGGCTATCCCCACATTCCCCTGGATTTTGGCAAGACCTCCTTCTTTTCTACACGATACCGAGAGTTACGAGAACCAGTTTTTCCTCGGGTCAATATGTACGAAGCAGAGTTGGAGCATTTTGTCCAGTGCATCCTTGAGGATCAGGAGCCTCGAAGCTCAGGCATTGATGCTGCTAAAGATCTGCAGGTAATGCGGGCCGTATACGAAGCAGCAGCAGACAGGCGAGAGGTCGAGGTTTGGAGCAAAGAAAGTTGACACAGTTGGCGATCACAGGTGGAAACCCGGTTCGGGACCAACCCTTCCCTGCCTGGCCGGTCTGGGATGACACGGAGCTAGAGGCACTCTCCGAGGTCGTACGCAGCGGTGCGTGGAGTATCTTTCGGGGAACAAAGGTTAGGGCCTTGGAGACACAATTCGCCGCGTACCAAGGGGCTAAGTATGGAGAGGCGTGCATAAATGGTACGGCCGCCCTGGAGGTGGCTTTAAGAGTGGCCGGGGTTGGAGCAGGGGACGAGGTTATTGTGCCGGCCTTAACTTGGCTGACCACGGCCAGTTCGGCCTTATTCGTCAATGCAACTCCGGTCTTTGTCGACATTGAGCCTGATACCTACTGTATTGCCCCCGAACAAATCGAAGCGGCGATCGGCGAGCGCACCAAGGCGGTCATTCCTGTTCATCTGTACAGCTGCCTGGCAGATATGGACCGCATTCTGGATATCGCCCAAAAGCATGACTTGGTGGTGATAGAAGACTGTGCCCACACCCATGGTTCCCGCTGGCGGGGCCAAGGGGTTGGCTCTCTTGGCGATCTGGGTTGTTTCAGTTTCGAGGCCTCTAAGACCATGACTTCGGGTGAGGGAGGAATGATCCTCACCAACAACAGGGAAATGAGCGAGCTCTGTCATGCCTACATTAATTCCGGTCGGTTGCGGAAGGGTGATCGCTCAAGCCAGCAGGTGCTGGGCCGGAACTATCGTCTGACTGAATTTCAGGCAGCTATCCTGCTGGCTCAATTGAACCGGCTGGACGAACAAACGGAACAAAGGCAAAAGAATGCTCTTTATCTGGACAAGGAATTAGGCAAGATCCCTGGTATTAGCCCTTTGAAACGGGACCCGCGGGTAACCAGGCAGGGGTTCTATGCCTATGTATTCAAGTACAATGGCGAGGGTTTTCAGGGAGCATCGCGCGGACAGTTCATAGCCGCCCTTTGTGAAGAGGGTATCCCTATCAGCCCTGTTTATGAGCCGGTTCCCTTATCCGTCCTGTTTTCGGGCGCGGCATACCGGCAGTTGAGTCTGCCAGTGACGGAGCAGGCCAGCTACAGTGAGGCCGTTGTCTTGCCTCAGGCTGTCTTGCTGGGGACGCAAGCGGATATAGAAGACATTATCGAGGCAATACGAAAGATTTGGCAGTATGCTGACGAGCTGGAGGATCTGGGGTTGGAAAAGTATAGAAATGTAGTGGCCAGAGGGCCAGATTTCTATACGATGCCGGCAAAGCCCTAAACATACGCTCTATAGAATCCGTTTAGGAGAGGAATATGGAACCTGTTTTTGAACGGCAACGGGCCACATTGCTCATGGAGCAGCAAGGTATGGACCTACTTCTGGGTGTCGGCAGCCACAATGTGGGTTACCTGAGTGGATATTGGGGCCGGTCTCAATACGCTGAATTCCTGGTCGATGGAGAGCCTAACTTTGTTTTGGCTGCGCTTCCCAAAGATCCTGATCAGGCCTCGCTCTTCATCGCCCATGTGGCGGCCAAAGTGGCGAACTGGATGGAGGAGCAACGATACTACGGACGCAGTCCTCATCTGGAATCTCTCGCCCCAGGGATCTACCATTTTCTGTCTGACATGGAGAAGGACACGACCCTGGCGGAATGTCTGGCCACAGGATTAGCCGAACTCGGGCTGCCGGCCGCGACGATTGGCCTGGATCTGGACCACACGCCAGTTAACTTGCTTCAGGAACTGAGAGACGCCTTGCCACACGCTACCTTTGTCGATGCTTCCAGCCTGTTCTGGCGTCTGCGCATGGTGAAGTCAGAGGAAGAGATCAAGCGGATCAGGAAGGCGGCCCGGGTAGGGGAGCTGGCCATGCAAGCGGCATTCGACGTAGCCCAGGAAGGGGTACGTTGGGGAGCACTGTGGGATGCCATTGAGCAAACCTATGAGCAAGAAGGTGCCGAGCATGCCTTTATTCACCTTGGGTTTGGCCCTAAGGCCAGGCAAGACGGTGCGGAGTGGGAATATGAGTATGTTCAGTCAGGTTGTTACCTTCCAAAAGAGACAGGAATTGCCAGGGACAAGCCGTTGTGGCGCGGCGACGTAGGGCGGATCGATCTGGGATGTTACGTGGATAAGCCCTACCACTGCGACTTGGCCCGAGTGGCCGTGGTTGGCGAAGCGACCGATGAAATGAAGCGGGTTTATGCCGCTATGGCAGAGTCCTATCGTAGGATTGCGGCAGCAATCGAACCCAGCGTCGAAGCCGCACAGCTTTTCCATATTGGCTATAGACCGTTGGCCGATGCAGGGTTGCATCCCACGGTTGTCCTGTTAGGCCATGGGCTGGGGGTGGATACCCATGAGCCGCCCTGGTTGGCGCCGACGGATCATACACCGATGCAGGCCGGCATGGTTTTGACTATCGAGGTGGTCGTCTATACCGATCAGCTGTGGAGTATGAACCTGGAGGACATGGTGTTGGTGACCGAGGAAGGTTGCGAGTTTCTAACCACCTGGGGTCATATTGATGGTCTACCGCAAATGGTGGTTATGTCTTGAATGATTGAATGAAGGAGGTTGACAAATGACGCTTGGTCTGGGAGCTTGCACTTACACTTACGTGTTTGACCATTCCTGGGAAGCTACTTTGGAGCGTCTCGCCGCTCTGGGATTCAAGTGGCTGGAAGTCATGACCGCCCCACCCCACATCTGGCCCAGGGATTTAGATCCTAAAGCCAGAGAAACGCTGCGCCGGCAGATTGAATCCTATGGGATGCAGGTGATTTCGAGCCAGCCGGCGTGGCTGGAACTAAACCTGGTCGCCTTCAATCCGGGTATTAGAGCGGAAGTCGTGAAGCAGATGAAAGAAAATATCGAACTGCTTCATGACCTTGGCGGTAAAGTCCTTGATATCTTTCCCGGAAGGCGGGAGGGTCTGGTCGCCCCGAGTATGGAGACGGCCTGGGCTCTGGCCAAGGAGATCTTCTCAGCTTGTGTAGAAGATGCGGAACGCTATGGGGTCACGCTTGCTATCGAGACAGTACCGCGCGGCTTTATCGAGACGGGGGCGCAGGCGGCCCAGATGGCAGAGGAGATCGGCAGTCCTGCTATGGGCGTGTGTGTTGACATAGCCAATGTCAATGCTATCCAATCTCCGATAGCGGCTTTAGAGGAGGCCAAGGAAAGGCTGGCCCTGGTGCATCTCTCCGACAACTATGGCGAGCATATCCATGCGCCCATAGGCGAAGGCAATGTCGACTTTGCCGCAGTGGCCAACAAGTTGCGGGAGATTGAATACGATGGCGTTTCGCTTCTTGAGGTCATGACTCGAGACAAGGTGGACGAAGCCTTCGGCCAATCTAAACTCAGGTTGGAAGAGCTGGGCTGGCAGAGTTGACGAATTCTCCACGGAGAATGGGTGCTGAAAGGAGGTCACATTAAGAGAGGAATAGACTGGTTTTCTGTTGGCGCAACATTTAGTTGCTTACGGGAGAATCCCCGGTCAGAGCATTGGGGAAGCCCCGGAAATTTATACTGGGGTTTCTCACAAATGAAAATGTCACTTTAGTATTTTCAATGGAGGAGAAAAATGACAAAGCGAATTTTGATCCTGCTGGCCGTAATGACGATCTTGAGCGTGGTAGCAGCGTGTACAGCCGAACCCGGAGCCGTTACCGTTGTTGAAGTAGAAAAAGAGGTCATTGTCGAGGTCACGGCCGTTCCGGGACAGATCAAGGAAGGTGGCACGCTGACAATCGCCATCGGTGGGGATATGGACAATTTCGACCCCCAGGCTATGACCCTCATCATATTTAGTGACATGTTCAGGTTTCAGGTCTACGGTAGCCTGGCCACGATCAACGAGAATCTCGAACTGGTGCCTGATCTGGCCGAATCGTGGGAAATCGTAGATGCCAGCACCTACGTCGTGAAGCTAAGGGAGGGGGTGAAGTTTCACAACGGCCGGGAGATGACCGCGGAGGACGTGAAGTTCAGCTTCGAAAGGGTCAAGGATATGGCCCCTACTCTAGCCAGGTACGGAGAAGGGATCGACTCTATGGAAATCCTGGACGACTATACGATCCAGTTCAACCTGGCGACGGCTAACGCCTACTTTATGGACGATTCGACCTGGGTTTCCATCATCCCGCAGGAAGCGGCAGAGACTTTGCAGTCGGAACCCATCGGGACCGGTCCCTTTAAGTTTGTCGAGTGGATACCCAACGACCGGATCGTACTCGAGCGATTCGAAGACTACTGGGACGAAGGGAAGCCTTACGTTGACAAGGTAGTGCTGCGGGTGATGCCAGATGTACAGGCGCGCATCGCCAGCCTGGAGGCCGGAGAGGTTGATGTCGTACGTGATGTTTCGGTCGTGGATGCGCTGCGTTTCCTGACCTCGGAAGATATCAGGGTTATAAAGCCGGACAGCTCCACAGCTACCCAATATTTTGTGATGGTCGGCGGGCAGAATGAGGCTATCATGAACAGCTTTCGGGTGAGGCAGGCCCTGGCCCACGCCCTGGACAATGATGCCGTCAATAGGACAGCCTGGATGGGGCAAGGCACCCCGTTGGTGAGTCCCATCGCGCCTAGTGTACCATACTTCGCGGAGTTTGAGGGTTATCCCTACGATCCAGAGAAGTGCAGGGAGATTCTGGCCGAGGAAGGATACCCTGACCTGGAGGTCACCGTCGAGACGATCTCCGGCTTCTCTGATGGGAAGCAGGCGGCTGTAATCTGGCAGGCCGGACTGGCCGAGTGTGGGGTAACTATGAACATCGTGGAGTCCGAGATCGCGGTCTGGTTGGATAAGTATATCGGGCAGGAGTATGAAGTTTCCTGGAATGCTATGGGGCTAAGTGCCAACCCCAATGATTGGATGGACCGCGGTGCCTCACGCTGGATTAGAGCGGGGACGTGGGTTAATGAAGAGGCCATAGAGTTGTGGGAGGCGGGCAAGTCCGAGATCGATCCGCAGAAGGCTGCAGAGAATTTCGCACGCTTGCAGGAGATCAATGTCGAGGAGTTACCGGTCATCATGATCGGTGCGGCCCCGTCGGTTTCCTTAGTCCGTTCTAATGTCAAGAACTGGCATGTGAGCCCTAGTCAATTGCGTCTGTACCGCGAGGTCTGGCTGGATCAGTAACTTTGCCATTGATTGTTTACGATTTTGCTAACGGACACAGCCAATACTTGACAACGTTTTGGCCCCAAATTTGGCGGAGCAACGCCCAGACCGATGATGGACGACCGCCGACACATGTAAGCTGTTTCGGCGGTCGGCGGTCAGGGGCAAGCCAGTTCTGTCAAATCGAAAGTGTGTCCGTTAGAAAGTCTTTTGGCAAAGGAATGACGATTTATCCGGAAGTAGGGAGTAGGCCCTTTTCTTACGCCCCGCTCCTTACTTTCGGCCCAACTATCTATTGGGGCCTTCTGCTCGTTGGGAAAGGCCAATTGCTTGATTTGCAGATAGTCAGTTACGCCCAAGCGGCGGTTGATATGAATGCAGAGGGTATGTGCCGTCAATTTGGTGTATAAGCGTGCACAAAGGCCTGTGAGAGTGTGAGCTTAGTTGGTTTCAATCGAGAATTGTGCGTTGAGTTGGCTGGTGACTGTTTCGATGATTTGGCGGACGGCGTCGTAGAGGCGAGAGATGAATGCTGGGATCTGTTTTTTCCGGTATTTGCGCGGCTTGGTGAGCAGGCGGATGCGATTGTATTGCCAGAGTTCCTCAGCTGCCGGTGCACTGACGTAGGCTTTGTCGCCGATGACGATGCGGTTGTCGTTTTCGGCAAGGAGTTCGCGACGGACAGCCAAGTCACGCTAGCTCGCCGGCGCTAACTCGAAGTCGATAATGAGGCCACCCATCGTGATCAGCATAGGCAGCCTGAAACCGAGGATCATCATCTTTTTGGAGGGAACGGGCCCAAAATCGGCCCTCCAATCGGACCATTTGGCGCGCGATTGCGGCGCCAGGTGGAATTGAACCACAGGGATGGGCAGGCTATCGATTACACAATGCTCATCCCGATAGAGTTCCATCCTGGCCAACATCATGCGTCGCATTGCATTGATAATCCACATCAAGTGCCGTCGTCGCCGATTGAAGCGGCTCTGCTCCGGTATGATCGGAAACTTATCCCGATGTGCCTGCATATGACTGAGTAACTCTGTTTCCACATCCCATCCCAGACATTCGCCGATGAGACAAATCGCGATCAATTCACTGTCGCTACACTCGGGCTCCGGTCCCGGTCGTCTCAAATGTCCTTCCAATTCCTTGCACATGTCGTCAAGGAGCACATACACCCATAGACAAAAATCGTCAGAGTGGGCTATCACTCGGTTGGTCCTCCTGGTGAGCTACCTTGGTTGGTCGAGACTTCCAAAGTTATCTCACCAGGGGACTTTTTTCAAACGCTATCTAGCATAAGGCCCTATTGAGGAAAAGCAGTGAGCAAAGCCGACGATCTTTATGAATTCGCTTCGGGTTATCTGGTTGGTGGGATGTGTGGATCTGGCCGCCTGAACCACGCCTTGGGCCAGCCCTTCTACGTCACCCAAGGGGAGGGTAGCAAGGTCTATGACTTGGAGGGGCGGGAGTATGTGGACTTACATATGTCTTTCGGAGCCTCGTTCCTGGGCCATGGCCACCCCAAGGTGCGGGCAGCCATTGCCAAGGCCCTGGATTTGGGCATTATCTGTTCTCATGAAACGCCGTACCATAGCCGGCTGGCCAAGAAACTGGTGGATATTCTGCCCTGCGCTGATCTCGTACGCTTCACCATGTCTGGGACAGAGACGACCTATTATCTCCTTCGCTTGGCCCGAGAGTACACAGGCAAGGACAAGATTGTAAAGTTCGAAGGCCATTTCCACGGCTATCACGACTACTTGCAATATAATCATTCTCCTGCGCCAGGCCAAGGTTTACCAGATATCCGCCGCGAGAGCGGCGGCGTCCCCAAAGGTCTTGATGAACTGGTGATCGTCCTGCCATTCAATGATCTCGAGAGGCTTGAGGAAACCCTCGTCAGCCGGCGTGATGAGATCGCTGCCGTCATCCTCGAACCCATTAACTACAACGGTGGTGGGATCCGGCCCAGACCGGGCTATTTAGAGGCCATGCGTGATTTGACAACAGCCAACGATGTTGTCCTCATCTTTGACGAGATCCTGTCCGCATTCCGCACCGGTCCGGGCTGTGCTCAGGCATATCTGGGGGTGACGCCTGATCTTTGTGCTGTGGGTAAGGCCCTGGGCGGGGGGATGCCTATCAGCGTCTTTGCCGGCAAACGGGAGATCATGGCGGACATTGCTCCTCTGGGGCAAGCCCAGCACAGTGGTACTTATCCTGGTCACCTCACAGCCGTTATGGCTGCAAATGCAGTTCTGGATGAGATTACCCAGTTCGACTTCTACGAGAAATTGCTGGGGCGATGTGACGATCTATACGAGGGTATCCGCGAGATAATTGCCCGGACAGGGGTGAGGTGTTGGCTCCAGGCGATTGGGGCCGAATTTTGCTTACTTTTCGGCCTGGATGAGGAGCCCACCGACTATGCCGCGGTAGCCCAGAGCGACACGAGGCTACTCCATCAGTTCTGTGCCGCCGCCCTGCGTCATGGCATTCACTTTCACAGTGGTCTGCACCTGAGCATGTCCTCGGCCCACACCAAAGAGGATGTAGATCGAGCGCTCGAGGGCATAGAAGCAGCCATACGGGAGATTATTTAAGAAATTATTTTAGAGGAGTTGACCATGCGACTGGCTGCCGGTTATATATTGCAAGAAGCAAACACCTTTTCACCACTTGAGACCACACTCGATGATTTCCGAGCGGACCACCTCTGCTTGGGGGACGAGATTTTGCAACGGTTTCGTGGTACAAACACGGAAATGGCCGGCTTCATCGATGCTGCTCAAGCGGAGGGGGTCGAGTTTTTGCCTATTATTGGGGCCCGGGCTATCTCTTCTGGACGGCTTACCCATGAGGCTTACAATTTTATCAAGACCAACCTCCTGGCCGGTCTGCAAGAGGCCGGTCAGTTGGACGGGATCTTGCTGGCTCTGCATGGTTCTATGGCGGTGGAGGAGCTTGATGATCCTGAGGGTGATTTGCTGGCTGCCGCCCGTGACCTGGTAGGAGAGGATCTGCCGCTGGTGGCTAGCTTGGACATGCATGCCAACATCACCCGGCTAATGATAAGTTCTGCTGACGCCTTGGTGGGCTACCGCACCCACCCCCACACGGACCAGCACGACACCGGCCAGCGAGCGGCCAAAATTCTCTTTTCAATGTCAAAGGGCCAGCTTCGGCCTACAGTAGCTTTTCGAAAGGTGCCCGTAATCACGTACCCGGAGCGGATGCCGACCAGCATCGAGGGGCCAATGGCCGAGTTGGTGGCTCGCGCCAAGGAGCTGGAGAAGCAACCAGGGGTGGTCTCCATTTCCGTCTTCCCTGTGCAGCCCTGGTTGGATGTGGAGGAGATGGGGTCAACGATGGTGGTGGTCACTGACAATGATCCTGCGCTGGCCCAAGGGTTGGCGGACGAATTGGGCCAGATGCTATGGCAGCGGCGGCAGCAGTTTAGAGTGCCATTATTTTCATTGGCCGATGCGATTGAGCGTGCTCTTCAGACAGAGGGCCCGGTGATACTTTCCTACGCCAGTGATAACATCAGTGGAGGCTCGCCGGGAGATAGTACCCTCGCGCTTCAAGCTCTGGTAGAGCAAGAGATAGAGGAGCGAGCTTTACTAACTCTGGTGGATTCTCAGGCGGTGGCTCAGGCTATTGAGGCAGGAGTCGGTCAGAAAGTGACCCTGGAGGTCGGGGCTAAGATCGATCAGGTCTACAGTCAGCCCGTGCCGGTGACCGGTATTGTGCGGCTTATTTCCGACGGCCAATTTACCTATAAAGGCCCTCTATATACCGGGTTAAAGGCCAACATGGGGCGAACGGTGGTGCTTCAGTCAGGAGGCATCTTCCTAGTGCTGAGCGAACGCGCCATATCCACCTTTGACCCGGAGCTTTACCGCAGCGTTGGCCTTGAACCCAGCGAGGCCAAGATCGTCGTGGTTCGGGAGAACGGGGCTTTCCGGGCCGCGTATACCGAGATTATGACGGAAGCCCTACCCTTAGACACGCCTGGCTTCAGCACCTCCAATCTTAACTTGCTGCCCTTCAGGCGGGTCCCTCGCCCCCTGTATCCGCTAGACCGCGACTTTTCCTGGACTCCCTTGTGAATAGCGTCGCAGACCGGGGGCCATACTATGCTGGCATAGAAGGGGTAGGTTCCCCGAAGAACCATTATTATTCTCGTAGCTGGCCCGCAGGGTCTGTCGAACTCCACAGTAAATGCTCAAAATATCTTTTGTCGGAGGTATTTTTCTAACGGACGCCCTGCCAATTTGACAGAACTTTCCGACTCACGACCGGTGACCGTCGATCAGCCTACGTTTTGCAGCGGTCAGCGGTCTGGGCGTTGAGTAACTAGATTTGCAGCCAAGATCTTGTCAACCATAAGGGGTGTCGGTTAGCAAAGGAGGAGTCAAGAATGCAAATCATGACGGTTTTGGGTCCTATCTCGCCAGATGAACTGGGTGTTACTGCGGCTCACGAGCATCTCATCTTGGACAGCTACTATGTCAGCGGGGATGCATTTCTGGCCTGGACTGGTTGTATGGCTGATGGGCTTCTCATCGACGAGGCGTTGATTATCGACGAACTCGCTTATTTTCAGAAAGCGGGCGGCCGATCGGTGGTGGAGGTCACCACACCTGATTTGCGACGTAATCCCCAAGGTCTCAAGCGTATCGCGGAAGCCACTGGTCTAAATGTCATTATGGGCTGTGGCTGGTATCGGGGGCCATTCTTGCCCGAACGAATCGAGCGCGCCAATGCGAATGAGCTGGCGGCCGAAATCGTGCGAGACCTTACCGAAGGTGCGGATGACACCGGGATTCGGGCGGGGATCATTGGTGAGATCGGTGCTGACAAAGATTATATTTCTCCGGCTGAGGAACGTGTATTTCGGGCTGCCGCTAGAGCCCACAATCAGACGGGCGCGGCTATAACCACCCATGCTTTCCTCTACCCGGTAGGCCTCGATCAACTGGATATTCTACAGGAAGAAGGGGCAGATTTGCGGCGAGTCATTGTGGGGCACTGCGACACCTATCTTAGCCTTGACTATCATGAGGCGATTGTCAAGCGGGGATCTTATGTACAGTATGATGACATCGGTAAGCGTTATCATTGCCCCGATGAGCGCCGCATCGCCGCTTTGACAGAGCTCCTCAGGCGTGGCTATGAATCTCAGATCCTTCTCTCCTCCGATGTCTGTTTACGCTCGCACTTACACCTGAACGGGGGTATTGGCTATGACCACGTCCTGGCAAAATTCCTACCGGCCTTGAGGGAAGCGGGGGTCAGTGAGGAGCAGATCGAAATGATGACGGTGGAAAATCCTAAACGGGTTCTGGCTTTCTAAGTGAAAGGAGAAGAAAAAGCCCTATGAAGACAATGAAAGCCTGGCGGTGGTACGATTTTGGTGACATGCGGCTTGACGAGATACCCGTTCCAGAACTGAAACCCGGTTGTGTTATTGCCAAGACGAAGGTGGTTCAGCCCAGCGTTACGGAGGCAATCAGAGCTTTGGGTCTGCCTACACTAGGCGTAAAAACCATCCGCAAGTTAATCGCGGAGAGAGCGCCTATCCAACTTTTCGGGCACGAGTTTTGTGCCGAGGTTGTAGAAGTTGGCGATGGAGTCAAAGGGTTGAAGGCAGGCGACCGGGTCGCAGCCAGTTCCTACGTGCCATGCCACGAATGCCCCCTGTGCCTGACCGGGCAACAACACCGCTGCCGCCGGGGACCCGTGATTGGCCGCCATTTGCCGGGTGCCTTTGCCGAATACTTGGCCCTGCCGGCAGAGACTCTGGTCAGAATCCCGCAGGGTGTCGATGATCATGAGGGAGCGATCGTCCAGCCGCTTAGCGGTGCTGTTACCGCGGTGGCCACCGCCAAGATCGAGATGGGGGACACTGTGGCCGTATTCGGCCAGGGAGTTATGGGACTGTACTGTGCTCAAGTGGCTAAAGTGTCGGGAGCAAGGCGTGTCATCGGGGTTGACGTCCGTGAGGAGACATTGAGTATAGCCAAAAAGTTGGGCGTTGATGTCACCATCAATGCCAAGAATGATGATCCGGTAAGCAGCATTCTGGATATTACGAATGGTTCGGGCGTTGAGGTGGCATTTGAGTGTGCGGGAGGCAGCGCCGAACAAGGGTTGGCCGGTAGCTCCACCCTAATTCAGACCATTGAAGTGATGAGAGATTATGGAAAAATCGTTCAGGTAGCACTTTTCGGTCAACCCGTGGAATTAGATACCGATGTCTTTCGACAAAGGAGTCTATCCTACCTCTTTCCCGAAGCACCAGGGCGGTTGGCGTACACCGTCGATCTGCTCGCTTCTAAACGGGTGAGCGTGAAGCCAACGATCACTCACATGCTTGAAGGGTTGGAGAAGATTCCGGAAGCTTTTGAGATTACTAGCAACAAGGCAAGTTATCAGGCGATCAATCCAGCTCAGGTTGTGATCTCACGTTAGGGCCTAACCACTGATTTTCTTGCACACTGAGCAGGAAGGGCTTGCAGTTTAGCTTTTTGCCATCCCGGTTTATCCGGATTAGGAGGAACAATGTCACACATAATGACAGTGTTGGGCCCTGTCGCGGCTGACATGTTGGGCATTGTACTTCCGCATGAGCATCTGCTGTGCGATATGCGCCGGGTGACCGGTAACTTCGATCATTTGGTGGACGACGCAATGCTGGCTATCAAAGAGGTAAAGCAATTCAAGGACGCGGGTGGTACCTCCGTAGTTGACGTGACGAGCTGGGGGCTGGGGCGAGATCCGCGTACACTCCAGCATATTTCACAAGAGACAGGACTGCATATTGTGATGGGCTGTGGCTGGTATCGGGAATCCTTCTTTGACCGACCTCTGTACGAGAGCACCGTAGATGAGATCGCAGCCGAGATTGTGGCTGAGATCAACGACGGCGTGGGCGATACCGGCGTGCGGGCTGGAATCATTGGGGAGGTTGGGTCGGATAAGCATTTCATTTCTCCAGCAGAGGAAAGATCCCTAAGAGCGGCAGCCCGAGCGCATCGCCAAACGGGCCTGACGATCACCACTCATGCCGTGCTCAGCCCGGTGGGTCTGGCTCAACTGGACCTTCTAGAGGAGGAAGGGGTAGATTTGCGACGGGTGATCGTAGGGCACTGCGATGGCTATCCTCACCCAGATTATCACCAGGTTCTGGCCAAGCGCGGGGCCTATGTGGAATTTGATACGTTTCGAGGACGATATAGCTGGGATGTTCACAGGAGATTGGGACTCGTCACAGAGTTCATTCAGAGAGGTTACCTGGAGCATCTCCTCTTGTCCCACGATATTTGTTGGAAGTCACACCTAAAAGCCTACGGCGGCACCGGCTACGATTTTCTTCTCACAGAGTTTGTGCCAATGCTCCAAGAGGCGGGCCTGAGCCAGGAACAAATTCATATCCTCCTTGTGGAGAATCCTCGTAGGGCCTTATCAGGTGAAGATTGAACCAGCTGCAGGGGAAAGGGATTGAAGTGGTCTTCTCGGAGGGACAAACATGGGTTTGTTCATCGTACGTAGATTATTAGCTTCCGTAGTTGTCCTGATTTTCGTTTCCATCATCGTCTTTGTGGCCATGCGCTTGGCACCTGGAGACCCGGCCATGCTTATGCTTGGGGCGGATGCGGCTGGCTACGTTATAGGGGGCGCCGGAGAATCGGCCTACCAAAAATCGCTATACGAGGAGAAGCTGGAGGAACTGCGGCGTGAGATGGGACTGGACAGACCAATTTACATTCAATACCTCTACTGGATCAGGGGTATCCTTGGGGGTAATCTGGGCTATTCGGTTCGAAACGAGCTGCCCGTGTTACCCATCATCTTGGGCCGGCTTCCTGCTACCTTAGAATTACTCGTACTCGCCGTGATTATGGCCATGATCGTGGCCATACCTGCCGGCATTTTGGCCGCTGTTAAGCATCGTTCAATGATTGATTACGCAGTAGGTACCTTCTCCGCCGCCGGTTTCGCCATACCGGTCTTTTGGCTAGGATTGTTGTTCATTCTAATTTTTGGAGTTAGGCTGGGCTGGTTTCCAGTCTCTGGCTACATTCCACTATGGGAAAGTCCTGTGGAGAACCTGAAACGGGCTTTCTTACCCAGCTTGACTTTGGGGTTGTACTTGACGGCTTACTTCGTGAGGTTTTTGCGGGCTGACATGTTGGAGGTACTCCAGCAGGACTACATCCGGACAGCCTCTGCCAAGGGGCTTACACAAAGCCAGGTAATCCTCAGGCATGCGCTGAAGAACTCCATCATATCGTTGCTAACCATAATAGGAATCGTCGTCGGGGGACTGCTCAGTGGCTCGGTGATCATTGAACAGGTCTTCGGCTGGTCTGGGTTGGGCTGGCTGCTGGTACAGTCGATTTTTCAAAGGGACTATCCGATGGTGCAGGGGATAGTCCTTTTGGCCGCATTCGGATTCACTATGGTCAACCTGTTAGTTGATATTAGTTATGGGCTGTTGAATCCCCGCATTCGGGCTCAGTTTTCAATGTAAGGCAAGTTGATAAGTCTAGTTGAAAGAAAGGACAGACTCAGTGGATCAAATAGCTGCTCGCGAGCAACCACCCGAGACGATAAAACGAGGGCCTTTGGCCAAGATACGGCAGTTGCGTAAGACGAGCAAGCCGGTGCTTCTGGCTGGAACGATATTACTTCTAGTCCTTCTGAGCACTTTATTTCCTGGGGTCCTGAGCCCGCACGATCCGAACGAGATCCATCCAGAGCTGGCATTATCCCCACCCTCGATGGACTTCATCCTGGGAACAGACGAATTTGGCCGGGACATTTTCAGCAGAATCATTTTTGGTACTCGGGTGGCTATCGTCATCAGTTCGGCATCGGTAGGACTGGCGTTTGTTATTGGCATCCCTCTGGGCTTAATATCCGGGCTGTATGGGGGGTTGGCCGACGGGCTCACTATGAGAGTAATGGACGCGGTGTTAGCGTTTCCTTCGTTGATCTTCACCATACTGATCGTGGCTGCCTTGGGTGCTTCACCCTTCTCAATCATCGTCTCGATTGGCTTCCTCTTCACCCCTCGCTTCGCTCGATTGGTTCGTGGCAGTGTCCTTGTCCTTAAGGATGTAGAGTTCGTCGTTGCCAGTCGGGCTTGCGGGGCTGGCGGCTCCAGAATCATGTACAGGACCATTCTGCCCAATACTATGGCACCGATTTTAGTTCAAATAACCTTGGGGATGGCCCTGGCCATTTCGATCGAGGCGGGCCTAAGCTATCTAGGACTGGGCATTCAGCCACCCACGGCCACCTGGGGAACCATGTTGCGAGATGCCCAAAGGTATCTATACCTGGCTCCTTGGTACACCCTGGCCCCGGGTATAATAATCTTCGTCGTCATCCTTGTTCTGAATTTCTTTGGAGACAGGCTAAGAGATGCTCTTGATCCCAGGCTAAAGCGGGTTTGAAGGCTACAGGATCAAGCCAATTTATCGGGAGGCACTCCCTGCATAAACAGTTGATAAATCAGAGGATCCGATTCAAAGCTAAGAGAGCAGTCTCGTATCATAGGCCCAGGCCACTTGATCCGAAACGAGCTACAAATGAATTTTGAGCGCTTTGTTCTGCTTGACTGACGCTGGTTGACACATTCCGATCCACGATGATTATCCAACCCAATTCCTCGGGATCAGAATCTCTTGTCTGGATGGGTCATCGTTCTACACCGTAGGCTCAAAATAAACTCGCCGTTCTCGACTGCTCACCATCTGCACAGGGACGAACCAGGAATATTTTTGTGCGAAGGAGGAAATGCTCGCTACGGTCACAGTGATCAGCGGCGACCAGGCCCGCCGCCCGATCGCAGAGGTGGCACAGCAGTATTTCGCCGAGGTGGTATCGAGACGTTCATAGAGGAGGCAACCGTGGCGGCTATCCTGGAGGGAATCCGCCCTGGCGGCGATCTGGATTTCTCGCTTTTCGGCTGGGAATGGGGCGCCATAGACCCGGATGCATCCTCACTGCTCCTCTCGGAGGGCGCCGACAACTTTGCCCGCATCTCGAACCCGCGCCTGGATGAGCTGATCGAGCAGGGGCTCTCAGTCGTGGATTCAGAGAAGCGCCAGCCCATCTACTACGAGATCGAGGAGATCTTTGTGAAAGAGGCGCCGGTGTTATATTGGTAGATCGAATTCTGGCACAATCTCTTTAGCGCCAAGGTCAAGGGCCTGCCGGAGGAAGCGCTGGACGGCGATATGGTCTATCACGAGGCGTAAAGTAGGTTAAAGTTAGAAAGAGTTTGGGGATGGCCGGGCCGTCCCCAAACTTGAAGTTATCGAGACAATTCAGCGGCGGGATGGTACTATGGCACGATATACCGTTGTGCGTTTGGCCGAGGGGCTGGTCGTCCTGTTATTGATCAGCGTGGCGACGTTTCTCATTATGCGCCTGCTGCCTGGCGACCCGGTAATGATCTTGCTGGGGGAGGGAGGGGGAGGAATACGGATGACCGAGGAGCAGATCGAAGCCATTCACCGCAGGTGGGGCTTGGATGATCCCTGGCACGTCCAGTATCTGCTCTGGGTCAAAAATATGTTTACCGGCAACTTTGGCAAATCCATCTTCCGGCCCGGCGTGCCCGTACGCGAGATGATCTTTGAAGCCGTTCCGGTGACGTTCATTATAAGCGCGGCCGGGTTGATCATCGCGCTTGCCCTGGCCATCCCGATGGGCATTGTGGCCGCGACAAGGCGCAACTCCCTCTTTGACTACGCGGCCACCATTTTTTCAACGCTGGGCGTCGCCTTGCCCAACTTTTGGATTGCGCTGATGTTGATCGTGCTCTTTTCCCTGGTTCTCAAATGGCTGCCCCCTTTTGGTCTTCACTCCTGGCAGGGCTATATCATGCCCGTCATGGTGATAGCCACACTGCAGATGGCAGTCATCATGCGTGTCACACGCGGCAGCCTGATCGAGGAGTTGGGGGAGGATTACGTGCGCACGGCGCGAGCCAAAGGGCTGGCTGAGCGGGGCGTGATCGGGACCCACGCCATACGCAACGCGCTGCTGCCAGTGGTCACGGTGATCGGTGTCCAATTCGCCTATATCCTCAGCGGCACGATCATCGTGGAGACGGTGTTCGCACTGCCAGGCATCGGCCGCCTCTTCACCGACTCGGTGTTGCACCTGGACTACCAGGTCGTGCAATCCATCGTGTTTCTGCTGGCCGTTATCGTTGTCGTGGTAAACCTGCTGACCGATCTGACCTATGCGCTGATTGACCCACGGATACGCATCGAATAACGCAGCCTTTTAGCAGCTATGGGAAAGTCCATGGAAGTCGCAACTTCAAGGGAACAGTTCGTACCCGTGGCGGAGGAGCAGCCGCGCCGCTCCGAGAGGTCGCGCGCCTGGCGCCGCTTCAAGGCCAACCGTATGTCGGTGATGGCCGGGGCCTTTATTGTCCTGCTGTGTTTGATGGCCATCTTTGCGGATACGATCGTCCCGCACGACCCACTAGAAATCTATTCGGGGAAACGGGGTGTCGGTCCGTCCAGTGAGCATCTGATGGGCTTCGACCACGTGGGGCGTGATCTATTCAGCCGCGTGATCTATGGTTCTCGCGTGGCGCTGATCGTCGGCCTGGGGGCGTCGGGCATCGCTGTCATCATCGGCGTGATGGTCGGGGTAACCGCGGGCTATTTCAGCGGCTGGCCCGACTCGCTGCTGTCCCGCCTGACGGACACCCTGATGGCCTTCCCTATCATCGCGCTGCTGATTTTGCTGGCGGCGATAGTGGGGCCCAGCCTGGTCACGACCGTCGTCGTCATCGGCGTCACGAGCTGGGCAATATACGCGCGGGTGGTGCGCGCTCAGGTGCTGAGCTTGAAGAGACAGGAGTTCGTTGTGGCAGCGCTAGCTATCGGCGCCAGCGACCGGCGCATCATCTTCCGCCACATCCTGCCCAATGTGATGGCGCCGGTGATCGTGCTCGTCACCTTGGGTGTGGGCACCATCATCATCCTCGAGGCCGCCCTGTCCTTCCTCGGCCTGGGGATTCAGCCCCCTACCCCCTCCTGGGGCGGCACCTTGTCCGACGGTCGGGCTTTCATTCTTCTATTTCCGCACATCGCCATGGCTCCGGGAATTATGATCGTGCTGACCGTACTGGCCTTCAACCTGCTCGGCGATGGACTGCGCGATGCCCTCGATCCACGTCAGAAGGACATCACCTAAGCATCCAACCGACTGTTAGCACCGGTCCATATCGCCCGGGCTTATCTCAAAGTCATCCAGCGGCCAGATGGGCCGTCGGATCTTCTCGAACGGAAACTTGCTGAAGTTGAAGCTGAAGACACCGCCGGCATCGGGGTAGAGCAAGCCGCGGGACAGTGGCTCAAAGTCAGCGCGCATGTGGTTGAAGGCCTTGCTGACCAGCACATTCAGCTCCTCAAAGCGGATGCCGAAAAGTTTGAGTTGCTCGCGGTCATGGAGCTGGCTGGGGAACGGATTGACAATGACACCGACACCACCGATTTCCAGCAATGCGCTTTCTCCCAGGTCTCCTGGCTGCCCCTGCATAAAAGGCCCCTTGTGTATGAACTTGCCATCGGACAGCGCCTTGACAGTGGCCGTGCCGCTGACCGGTCCACCGCCAAAGCGCGGATCGCTTTTGCCGCCGAGTTCGACCTCGATCTGCGCGCCGACGCCCCCCGCATGGGCCTGCTCCACGGCCTCGGCATCGAACAACGGCCCGAACACCGCGCCCGGCGTGCCCCGCTCGATAAGCGCCGAAAGCATCGCTGTCGCGTCGCCATAAGCACCTGAGTACGGGCAGTCAGTGAAATCACCTAGCAGAAAGGGGCGCGGATCACTGGCGGTTTGTTCCACCGCGTCCAGCGCCTCATCAATGCTCACAATATCGATGGTCAGCACGTCACGTGTACGCCAGATTTCTGCGCCGAATTCGTCAAGATAGTCATTCACCCGTTCAGACGGGCCGTCCATCACGAGCACGGCACTCGTCCCGGTCCAGGGCTGATCGCAAAAGGGATAGGCAGGCATAAAGCTCGCGTCGAGCAGCTGCGGGTCTTCAGCCTGAATCACTTCTGCGCGCTTGAGCAAGGTGAACATGGGCGCATGCGGAACCGTCGTGCGTCCGTGATCGATGCCGAACAGCACGGGCGGATGGATCGAGTGACATTGCGGTCGGATTTCCCCGCGCAACGTGCGCGCGAGCAGGCTGGCGGTGCGGAACGCCGTCTGCCGCACGTCGATATGGGGTGTCGTGTGGAAGCCGCAGATGATGTCGCAGTTGCGCACGAACTGCGGCGAGAGGTTGCTGTGCAGGTCTAGCGACGCCGCTATCGGCACGTGGCGGCCGACGATCCGCCTGATCCGTGCGACGAACTCGCCTACCGGGTCGTCCAGATGCTCACAGGCCATGCCGCCATGCAGTGGCAGCAGGATTCCGTCGAACGGGGCTTCATCGCGCAGCTGGCGTTCGATGCGCGCCCACAGCGTTTCGAAGGCGTGCTCGGCCACACTGCCCCACGGCCAGGCAAAAGCGCAGACGCCGGTGACCAACTGCCAGCCTTCGGATTCGGCTACCTCGAGATAGCCGCCGAACCAGAGGTCGCCTTCGCGGAAGCGTTCGAGGCTCTCGCCCTCCTGCACGAAGTAAAGACCTTTGTCGGTAAAGGCTTCAAGTGTGGTGGGATACTTGTTAAAGTCATGGGTTTCCGTTGCGATTCCGCACATGAAAATGCGTTTCTGGACAGACATAGGCTTTCTCCAAACCCATATTCTGACGTACGACCCCTGCTTTCAAGATCGCAGTGGCGTAGCGGTGACGATCTTCTTCCGGACGACTGTCTCTTTTTAAATTACCGTCTCTTTCTCCATGACGACTCGCGTTACTTCTACTTCTTTCTCGCAGGCGGTCAGCACAAGCGAACCGAGGATTTGCTGTTCGGAATGGATATCGGCATTCACAACCAATCTTCCCTTTTAGGTTCGGAACCCTCTTACCATTAGCCCGCGCTGTTCGTTGGTTTTTCGGGCCTCTTGTGCTCGTTTTTCAGCCTCCGCCCGGTTCGCTACTGTAAACCCTCTGATCGTCACATAATCATCGGGACGGCGATAGCGGTTGATGAACACCTGCCGTGGTTTGTCTGAAAAGTTGGGCTTGGAGCCGTGCACGGTCCTCACATGGAAGAATATCGCGTCGCCGGCCTGGCCCTCTACAGGTATCGCCGCTTCCCAGGGCCATTCATCCTCGTCCAGGCCCAGGTGTGAGGAGGTATCGATGTGCTGGAGCTGACCTATGCGGTGAGAACCAGGCACCACGTGCAGCGCGCCTCTTTGCACATCCGTATCCACGACATAGTTGAGGATCGCAACCGGACCTTCGTACTCGTGCTCGAAGTAGGCCGAGTCCTGGTGCAGGATCTTGGGAAATCCGCCCACCGGCTCTTTCACCAGGCTCTGGCCTTGACCGAACAGCTCAATGTTCGGACCAAGGATGGCCTCAACAATGTCCAAGGCGGTGGCATCAAGCGCTGCCTGGAGAAATGCACCGCTGGTATAGTAATTGATACCCACAACATACAGTTGTTTGTCGCGCTCATAACCCTCGGGGGCAGGGATGAACAACGTTTCGTTGGGTGTACGCCAGCCATCAGGGGTTTTTTCCGCCTGGTCGAGCTGATTGATGGCGATATCGACGGACCGCATGATGTCGTTATACATTGCGTCAACGTACGCGTTCATGAGACTACGCACCACGAGACAACCGTGTTCGCGGTAGATAGCGGCCGCCTGTTGTAGATCAAGGTCGGCGGCAAAGACCTCAATGTCTGAGATGCTGGCCTCCAGTTGATTTGTTGGTGTCATTTTACTCGGACTCCTTTAGCGCGATCTTTGAGGTGTTTTTGATTCATCTCTCCTCCAAGGTCGTGGGTCACCGCGTTGGTACATCACCTTTGGGCAAGTCGGCCCCGGCAGGCTTGCGCCGCGCTGTATTCCTGCTAAAATTCCCAATCACACTCAGGTATTGTAGTCCGAAATGCTTTTGGCGCAACTCCCTGGCGAGCCGACTTGGATCATGAGAAACCCAAGCGTAAACGTCCTGGGCTTCAGGTAGCTCAATGGGTCTCTCCACGGAGAAGCCGATTATCGCGCAGATAGACAAAAGACTCTGCCTTTCATCCCCTGGCTAAAGCCGAAGGGGTTTCCCCGGCTTCTCCCATAACCACATAGTGAGGAAATTTGTCAGATGTCTGAATTGATTTACTCATCAGCTACAGCCGTGGCCAAAGCCATACGCACGAAAGAGGTGTCATCAGAAGAGGTCGTGAAAGCATACGTGCAGCGCATAAAAGACGTCAATCCGCAATTGAACGCCGTTGTCCGACTGGATTCTGAAGGGGCCTTGGTAGAAGCCCGCCGGTCAGATGAAGAATTGGCAAAGGGCCATCTGCGAGGTCCCCTGCACGGCGTTCCAATGACGATCAAGGACGCCCTGGACACAGCCGGGGTGATCAGCAGCGGGGGCACGCAGGGGAGAAGCTCCTTTGTACCAGAGCAAGACGCCACGGTGGTGGCCCGCCTGCGCGCCGCAGGCGCGATTCTGTTAGGCAAGACCAACACACCGGAACTGACGCTCGATTTCGAAACGGTTAACCTGGTCTACGGCCGCACCAAAAACCCTTACGACGTGTCGCGTACCTGTGGCGGCAGCAGCGGAGGAGCGGCGGCGATCATCGCCGCGGGTGGGATACCCTTTGATATCGGAAGCGACACCGGCGGGAGCATTCGTTTGCCATCGCACGTTTGCGGCACCGCCGGCATTCGACCCACGTCCGGACGGGTTCCGCGGACCGGCCACATTCTTCCTCCTGCAGGCCTTGATGAGTCTTTGACGCAGATCGGTCCTATGGCGCGTTACGTCGAAGACTTGATCACAATCCTGCCCATCATCGCTGGCGTTGACTGGCGCGACCCGGCGATCGTTCCCATGCCATTGGCTGACCCGAACCAAGTGAACCTCACCGATCTACGCGCTGCCTTTTACACGGACAATGGCATCGTAACGCCCACGCCGGAAATCATGGCCGCCGTGGAAGCAGCCGCATCCGCTTTGGAAAAAGCCGGGGCAACCGTTGAAGAAGCGCGGCCACCCGGCATGGAGAAAACGATGGACCTCCTGCTTGGCTGCCAGTTAGGAGATGGTGGTGCAGGTTTCAAGCGACTCCTAGACTTGTACGGCACCACGGAACCACATCCGGGGATCGCGAACCTGATAGCTATGGGCCAAGAATCGAAAGTGACGTCCGACACTTTGAGTGGCTTGGTATTCCAGATTGACCAGTTTCGAAGTGAAATGCTTTCCTTTATGGAAGCGTACGATGTCGTGGTCTGCCCGGTACTCCCCTTTCCGGCACCACTGCACGGAGCGTCGAGTATCCAGTTGCCCGTGTTTGCGTACACCGCCACCTACAACTTGACCGGCTGGCCGGCAGCCGTCGTCCGCGTTAGCACGTCTCCCGAGGGGTTACCCATCGGCGCCCAGGTGGTGGCGCGTCCGTGGCGTGAGGATGTGGCGCTGGCAGCCGTCAAGCATCTGGAGGAGGTGTTTGGGGGCTGGCAGCGCCCTCCTATGTAGCATTCTATCGCCCGCACCGCCCTCGAAGCCTTTCGCATTCAAGCCCCTCTTTTCGACCTGGCATCACTACCCACCACCCTCCAGCACAAAAAGAGTTTTGGCTACGACCTTCTTCAGTGCCCTCGCTGCGGACGCATCCTCGAACTCGCCAAAATCTGGGAGCCCAAACGTGGGCACAACCGTTTCTTCACAGTCTTGACCACCACCCATATAACGCCCGGATAGAGCCAGGCGCGGATGGTCATCGTTCCTTCATACACGCCGTTTCTCTGTCTTTGCAGATGTTTCGTGGGCGATTTATCGCGCTTTGACAGGTAAGATTATATAAAGTATGATGGATGCGGAATCTGATTCCACATGTTGTACGGGTCTGATTTTGATCGTGCGAAGGAGAAAAATTGGCAATACGTAACTTCCCCGAACGGGACTATCGTCTGATCAGCACGTACAAGACGGATATCCCCCTCGACGATGACGCCATCGAGGAAAAGGTCGAACAAGCATGGTGGTCCCCCGATATCCCCCGCGACCAACTCAAAGCATTGATGCAGCGCACCAACCGCTACGGTCTCCTCGATTTTGGCCTGTGGATCATACTGCTTGGGGTGAGCGGCTACCTGGCCTGGATCTCCTGGGGCACTTGGTGGGCGATTCTCGCCTTTTTCATCTATGGGACGCTCTACTCCTCATCCGACGCGCGATGGCACGAGTGTGGCCATGGCACCGTGTTTCGTACCCGCTGGCTAAATGAGCTCTTTTACCATATCAGCTCCTTCATGACCATACGTGAAGCTAACCTCTGGCGTTGGAGCCATGCCCGCCATCATACCAACACCTATCTCGTGGGTTATGACCCCGAAATCCAGGTTCAACGGCCAGCCGATCTGCTTATCTTTGCTATGGACTTTTTCTTTCTGCGGGGCGTTCTAGAAGTACAACGTGTGATCAGACATGCTGCCGGGCAGATCGGCGACGATGTCCGTAGCTTTGTACCCGCCTCCGAGCTACCCAAAGTGATCTGGACTAGCCGGATTTATCTAGCTATTGTGGCGGCTTTTGCGGTGTGGGCGGTGGCGATCGGCAGCTTTCTGCCGATGATGTTCGTGTGGCTTCCTCGCTTTTACGGTGCATTTGTGGAGCAAATGCTCGCCGTAACGCAACACGCCGGTTTGGGTGAAGATACGTATGACCACCGCGAAAATACGCGCACGATCTATCTGAATCCGGTGTTCCGCTATCTGTATATGAACATGAATTATCATATCGAACACCACGTTATACCCATGGTTCCCTACCATGCTTTGGCTGACTTGCACGAGTTGATGAAGTCACAAACACCGCCGCCGTATCGGAGCCTGTGGCAAGCCTACAAGGAGATGATCCCGGCCTTGTACAAGCAAGCGACCAAAGACCCGGATTATTATATAGAACGCCCTATTCCTGACGCCGGCACAACGGTTGAAGCGTTCGACATCCCCATAGGCGGCGTTGTCACGTCAAGCAGCGCGTTAGGCGACGAACCGGTAGCCAACGTGAGAGACGGCACTAGTGTACCCGCTGAGTCTGTGGACACATCGATTGAAAAGATCCGCACAGCAACGGCTGTAAACACAGATGCCGAAGAAAGCAGTTGGATCGAGGTCTGTAACGTTTCAGATATCGAAGTGGAAGACGTGCTTGGCTTTGACTACAATGGCCACACGTACGCCATTTATCGTTTGGGTCCTCACGCCTTCTTTGCCAGCGATGGTGTATGCACCCATGAAGAAACCGAATTAGCCGCGGGTTTTGTCTTTGATGGCTGTATCGAATGCCCACTGCATCTAGGGCGCTTCGATATCGAAACAGGCAAAGCATTGTCTGCACCCGTCACTAAAGACTTAAAAACCTACCCTGTTGGGCTGCGCGGCGATCAGGTATTCATCCAAGTAGAAGGGTAATCTGTTGTAAAGACGGCGCTAAATCAGAAAAGCTATTGCGTCACCAGTTGTCACGCGCTCAACCGCAGAAGGAGGTGAAGATAGACGATAAAGAGTTAAAACTCCAACCCTCAAGCAATTCAGCAGCGGGAAATCATAGATTGAGCCAAGGAGGTGACCGGTTGAGAGATCGTTCAAGAAGCGTGCTCACAAAGTTTTGGACAATTGCCTCTTTAGGGGGCAAAGACTTTCATCCACAGGAGGAAAGACAGATGTCTAACACAATTTGGCAAAAGTCGTTGGTGTTGCTGGCTATTGGTGTTCTGATGTTGTCGGCCTGCGTCGTTCAGCAGCCGACGGTCGTCGAAGAAGAGGCGGCATCCACGGGGCCACCTCAGGGTGGCACCCTCCGTCTGATGGGCCACCACGACGCCTTCAGCCTCAGCCCTGGACTCGGCGCCATCCCAAGCGCCATCCGGCCGGCGCTCATGCAAATCCACAACGGGCTGGTGGAGATAGACGCTTCAAATACGGTCGTACCGGTGCTGGCCGAGTCCTTCGATATCTCCGAAGACGGCCTGACCTACTCCTTCGAGCTGCGTGAGGGCGTCAAGTTTCACAATGGCGCCGATTTCACGTGCAAGGACGTCAAGTATACGTACGACTTCTACCGTGACCCGGAAAACGCGGCGCCAGTGGTCGGCGTCTTGTCAAAAATCGATTCCGTCGAGTGTGTGGATGACTATTCCGCCGTCATCAACATGGTGCAGGTAGATGCCGCCTTTCTCGTATTAGGGGCGATCCTGCGTATTGTACAGTCGGACTATCACGCGGAGGTGGGCGAGGAAGTGTACGCGACGGCCCCCATCGGTACCGGCTCCTTTAAGCTCGTGGAATGGCACCCGTCGCAGTTCACGCTGCTGGAGGCGTTCGACGACCACTTTCGCGGGCGGCCCAATCTAGACTTTTTGCGGGTCGACGTCGTGCCCGAGGCTTCGGTGCGCACCATCGCCCTTGAGTCGGGCGACGCCGACGGGACCGCCTGGCCATTGTTGATGGAGGACAACGTGCGTCTGGCCAACGACCCGAGGTTTACGAGCATTTCTCAAGCTGGGGCGGGGCCCTTTCTCATTCCGCTAAACAACACCATACCGCAGTTGTCGGACAAGCGGGTGCGCCAGGCATTGTACTGGGGCCTGGACCGCCAAAGGATCATCGACGACCTCTGGTTCGGCCAGGCCCAGGTAGCCCATTCTAACCTGTCCCCCATATACCCGGACTACTACAACCCGGACATCCCACGGTACGAGTTCGACCCGGAAAAGGCCATGGCGCTGCTGGACGAGGCAGGTTGGGTGGACGAGGACGGCGACGGGGTACGCGAGAAGGAGGGTGAGAGGCTCTCCTTCGATGTCCATGTGGGTGCCGGTAACCAGCAGTTTATCCCGGTCATCGAGTTAGCCCAGCAGTTGTGGGCCGACATAGGCGTCGAGATCTTCCTCGTGGAGACGCCCGTGGCGGCTATTCTTGATGGTATGCGCAAGTGCGAGATGGATGCCGCTATGATCGCCTTTGAACACGGCGCTATAGACCCGGATCCCCACTGGATGATGCACTCGGAAGGCGCCAACAACTTCCCCTGCATCTCAAACCCGGAACTGGACGCGCTGATCGAGGAGGGACTCTCCTACGCCTCTGTGGAACAGCGCCAGCCCATCTACAACAAGATCCAGGCGATGATTATGGACGAGGCGCCGGTGATAGAATTGTTTTTCACCCATTGGCCCGCCATCTTCAACGCCAAGGTCAAGGGCCAGTCGCTCGACGCGGTTGACACCAATAGGCTCTGGCGCGAGATCCATTTATGGTATATTGAGGAGGAGTAGGCAGAAACGATACGACTTACGAAAGAAGCCGGGAATGCCCCTTGGGCTTCAGCCATGATATTCGCCCCTCAGCCTAGGCTGAGGGGCGAATATCCTTTGCCTTCCAGTGCTCAAGCCGGCTTCTCCCATAAAGGCGCGCGAGGTGTACGCGCCGCTGTCACGCGCAAGAACAGGACGTATATGATGGAGCAACGGCGATTTGGCGACACCGATCTGGTCAGCTCGGCGCTGGGGTTCGGCACGTGGGAGATGAGCACGACCGAATACGGCCACATCGATGTAGATGAGGCCAGCGCGGCCGTCGGCGCCGCGATAGACAACGGTATCACGCTGTTCGACACTGCAGAAGCCTACGGCCCCTACCACTCGGAAGAGATCCTGGGCCGCGCGCTGGGCGCCCGGCGCAAGGAGGTCGTCCTGGTGACCAAGGTGGGCTTCAAAGTAGACGGCACCCCCGCGCGGGACTCGACGCGTGAATGGGTGCTGGCCAGAATCGAAGGCTGCCTCCAGCGCCTGAATACCGACTGGATCGACCTGCTGCTGATCCACTGGCCAGACCACGACACCCCGTTCGCCGAGACGATGGGCGCCTTGGAAGAGTTGAAAACGGCGGGCAAGATCCGCCACTATGGGGTCTCCAACTTTACGGTGGAGATGATGGAAGAGTGCGAGCGACACGGCCACCTGGCGACCAACCAGGTCGGATATCATCTGTTCGACCGGCGCATGGAGGCGCAGGTGCTGCCCTACTGCCTGGAGCAGGGAATCGGGTTTATGGCCTACGGGACGCTGAGATTTGGCTTGCTCACCGGCGCGTTTACGCCGGACACGACGTTTGAGGAAGGGGACTGGCGCTCAGCAGGCGACGCGTTCAATCTGCCGCTCTTTAAGCAGGAGCACTTTCTCAAGGAGCTGCGCTGTACCGAGCGATTGAAAACGCTCGCCGGGCGTGCTGGGAGGTCCGTGGCGCAACTGGCTATCGCGTGGGTGCTGGGCCACCCTGCGCTGTCGGTGGCGCTGGTCGGCATACGCAACCGGACGGAACTCGAGGAGAACGTGGCTGCTGTCGATTGGAAGCTTACGGACGAAGAGCGGGCCGAGATCGACCGCATCTTTGCCGAGGAGGACGTGCCGACCTACGTCGATGCGCCCCAGGCGGTATAGAAAAGCGCAGGTCAGCGCACCTGCCGCCGCCGGGTGTACGCCAGCGACCAGACGATCACCGCAATCAGGATTACGGGAGAAGCCGGGAAGGCCTCTTGGCTTATGAACTTGAAGCAATTAATTCGGTAATAGAGTCCCAGCGGGCAGCACGGGGCTGAAGCCGCCGTGCTGATAGAGCAAAGCCCGTTCGGGCTGGAAAATCAACCGTTTCGGGCCGTTTTCAGGGCGCTTGTCCGTTGTCTTACCACCGGCGCGTCCGTCGCCCTTTCAGCGCGACGGCTTTAGAAGCACAGCGGCTTTAGCCCGCGCCCTCCGGCTGACCATTACCGAATTATTTTCTAATCTCAATTAGCCAGGGGATGAAGTCCTATCCAAAGGAGATGATCTACGGACTTTCTGACCCGTTCTTGACAGGAGGTGCAGAGATGAAGGGTAGCGTCAAATTTGGCTGGAGGGTCCCGACTTTTCCACTCGATGGAAGCCGTGGGGGCATTTTCAGAGATCAGATATACGCATATCTGGACGCCATCCATGGGCGATTTGCATCAGCCTGGGTGGGTGACCATTTTTTTGTGGCATGGCATGAGGCGCTGGATCCAATGAGGGACCTCTTGGAGTGTTGGACCATGCTAGCCCACCTGGCTGGCAAATACCCTGAGTTGCTCTTTGGCAGTATGGTAGTGAACCATTCGTTTCGCCAGCCCGCTTTGCTGGCCAAGATGGCGGCTACGTTGCAAACGCTTGCGGGTGGGCGATTCATCTTAGGTCTCGGAGCAGGGGGGGTAGAAGACGAACACCTCGCCTACGGCTATGACTTTCCATCCGATGCAACGCGCATTCATCGGATGGGGGAGGCAGCCCAGATCCTCCGCCTGATGTGGACCCAGCCAAGTACCACTTTTCAAGGGCGCTTTTACCACGTGCAAGACGCGATCTGCGAACCCAAACCGGATCCGCCTATCCCCCTGTGCATCGGCGGTGGTGGCCCAAAACTGACGCTACGCTATGCGGCCCAATACGCCGATTGGTGGAACTGGCACAGCCCGCTGGAAGGCTACAGTGAACGGCTGGACCTACTGCGCGGGCACTGTGAGGCCGTGGGACGCGACTATGACTCCATTGTCAAGACGTGGGCGTCGGCCTGCGTTGCGGTGGCTCCGACAAGCGAGGAGGCTCAGCAAATCGCAGAAGCAAGCTTGCACTACGATCCCGGTTTCGGTTACCCGATAGGCTGGGGTTCGGTTGTGGGTACCCCGGATGAGGTGAGCGCGCAACTAAAAGACTTCGCGGATCTTGGCGTCCAGCACATTATCCTACAATTTGCGGATTTCCCTAAGACAGACAGCGCCATACTATTTGCCGAGGAGGTCATACCGAGGTTCAGCTAGCCCAGTCGATCAGTCCAGGGCGCTTTTTGCCGCAACAGGGATATACTTGAGCAACAGGATCCATCCCCAACTCTCTTTGACTATGAGGAAAAATGACTAGAATGACCGGAGCTCGATTCGTTGCCGAAACAGTCGACGGATACGGGATAAAGCACGTCTTTTTTGTGACCAATATCGCAGCCAGAGCCTTGATGGAAATGGAAAAGCTGGGAATTAAGCGGATCCAGACCCATGGCGAGAAGGCCGCCGCGTATATGGCCGATGCCTACGCCCGCGTGAAGCGCGGTCCCAGCCTCTGTATGGCCCAGTCGGTGGGTGCGGTTAATCTGGCGGCAGGGCTGCAGGATGCCTACCTAGCTTGTTCGCCCGTCATTGCCCTGACCGGAAGGGTGTTCCAGAGCAACCAACAGCGTCACGCCTATCAGGAAGTTGATCACGTGAACCCGTTTTCGGCCGTCACTAAATACAGTGCCTTGGTCACCAATCCCGATCAACTGCCCATCTATTTGCGTCAGGCCTTCCGCTCATCCACATCGGGCACACCTGGACCGGTTCACCTGGATTTGGAGGGGCATGCCGGGCAGGCGGTCGTCGATCAGGAAGCCGACGTAGAGGTCATCATTGAAGAAACCTTTACCCAGGTACCCCCGTTCCGACCTGAAGCCGAACTGGAAAAAGTGATTGCCGCGCTGCAACTGCTCAACCGGGCCAAACGGCCCGTCATCGTGGCCGGCGGTGGTGTGACCGCGTCGGACGCCAAGGCAGAGTTACTCGCCTTGGCCGAGAAGCTTTCTGTTCCGGTAGCCACCTCGCTGAATGCCAAAGCTATGTTTCCCGCCGACCACCCGCTGGCGGTGGGTGTCCCTGGTTTGTACTCCCGCGCTTGCGCTAACCAAGTCCTGTGCGAGGCCGATCTGGTCTTTTTTGTCGGCAGCCACACCGGCGGTCAGGTGACCTACGAATACCAGATTCCGCCTCGAGGCACGCCCATCATCCAGCTCGATATCAACCCGGAGGAACTGGGTCGCAACTACCCAATCCAGGTGGGCATGCTCGGCGACGTCAGAAACTCTCTGCGTAGAATGCTTGTGCAGGCCGAAACCGTCCCGGCGCGTACAGAATGGACCAGTAGGGTACAAGAGCTGGTCCAGAGCTGGAAAGAGAGCGTTCGCGACTTGGCTAACTCGGAGGTCGAGCCCATGCGGCCAGAACGCCTCTGCAAGGAACTGACCGACTATCTGCCCTCCGACGTCATTCTCGTCTCCGACACGGGCCATGCAGGCATCTGGACCGGCACCATGATCGATCTGGAACATCCCGACCAGAGCTACATTCGCTGCGCGGGTTCGCTAGGCTGGGCTCTGCCGGCGGCGATGGGCGCCAAATGTGCCCAACCCGACCGACCTGTGCTCTGTTTCACCGGCGATGGTGGCATCTGGTATCATCTTTCGGAATTGGATACCGCCCTGAACAATGGGATCAACACGGTTACCGTGGTCAACAACAACCACTCGCTGAACCAGGAAAAGCGCGGCATGGAGCGGGTCTACGGCGGTCAATCCCCCGGCTCGGATAAACTGTGGCTCTTCCCAGACACTCATTTTGCCGACGTGGCCGAATCAATGGGCTGTTTCGGCATTACGGTCAACAAGCCGAGCGAACTTTCGGGTGCGCTCGATCAGGCATTTGCGTCGGGCAAACCGGCGGTGGTCGATGTCAAAACCCATATCGACGGCATTGCGCCGCGAGCGTGGGCGCCGGAATGAAGAATGAATGTTGAAAGGAGGCGACGGGTCAAGAAACTGTTTACTACCTTTCTAGGAACCGAAACCAACACTTTCTCGCCAATTCCCACCGGCCATGCCAATTTCGCCGAGACGTTTCTGGTGCGTGGCGGGGATCACGGAGATGAGCCGTCCGTATATTCCCGACCATTGGCGATTGCTCGAGAGCGGGCACAACAACGTGGCTGGTCAGTCGCGGAGAGTCTCGCCACCTTCGCCCAGCCCGCTGGCCTGACCGTACGTGCGGTGTATGAATCGTTCCGGGACGAGATCCTGGATGATCTGCGCGCCGCGTTGCCGGTGGATATGGTACTTCTCAACCTGCATGGCGCCATGGTCGCTGATGGTTACGACGACTGCGAAGGGGACCTGATAGCACAGGTCCGGGAGATTGTCGGACCGGGCGTGCCGATTGGCGTGGAGCTGGACCCGCATTGCCACCTATCGCAAAAGATGGTGAACAACGCCACGGCGCTAATCACTTTCAAAGAATACCCGCACATCGACGCTGCCGAGCGTGCCGAGGAGTTGTTCGATATTATCGCCAGCGCCGCCGAGGGCAAGATCAGGCCTGCGATATCTGTGTTTGACTGCCGCATGATTGGCATCTACCACACGACCAGGGAGCCAATGCGGAGCTACGTGGACCGGATCAAGGGGTTGGAGGGGAGGGATGGAGTGCTGTCGATCTCAGTGGCGCACGGTTTCCCCTGGGGTGACGTGCCGGACATGGGTACCAAGATCGTGGTGGTTACCGACGGCCGTCCCGAGTACGGGGAGCGCCTGACCCAGGAACTGGGACGTGAGCTTTTTGAGATGCGCGAAGCACTGCGTCCCAACTTTCTGAGCATCGACGAGGGGTTGAATCGAGCGTTGGAGATCGATCGTTCTCCAGTCGTGATGGCCGATACTGCGGACAATGCCGGTGGCGGCGCACCCAGTGACTCCACCTTCGTCTTGAAGGCCCTGTTGGAGCGCGGTATCGGGGAGGCAGCGCTGGCCTGCATATGGGACCCGATTGCGGTGTCGCTAGCCATGGAGGCCGGGGTGGGCGCGCAGCTCGATCTGCGGATCGGCGGGAAGATGGGGCCGATGTCCGGTGACCCGCTAGACCTAAGCGTGAAGGTGACTGGGGTGAAGCCCAACGCCACCCAGTCCTTCGGTCCTGAGGATGGCAGAGCGACAGTGCGGTTGGGCGATACGGTAGCCGTACACTTCAAGGGCATCGACATCGTTCTCAACTCGATCCGCGAGCAGGTCTTTAGCCCGGAATGCTTTAGCACGGTGGGGATCGACCCGCGGCAGAAGCACATCGTGGTGGTCAAGGGGAGCCAGCACTTCTATGCAGCCTTTGCCCCGCTAGCCGCTGAGGTGCTCTACCTGGCAACGCCCGGAGCGATAAACCCTGACCTGACCGAGTTCCCCTTTAGGCATATTAATCGAAACATATGGCCCCTGGTTGAGGACCCATTCTCTCAGCCGTAGTGCCCATTGCCTTATCCGTTCGTCGGGGACATCTTGACACGATGATCTGCGGACATTCTGACCCGTTGAGGGCGCATGTTCCGGGAAATCAATTGAATCTGGGAAGAACCGGCTAGATAGAAAGGTAGGCGCCATGGACAAGGTGAGAATCGCTATCGTCGGGTGCGGAAACATCTCGCAGCTCAACGTCCCCGGTTACCTGCAGCACCCCAACTGCGAGGTCATCGCGCTGTGCGATAGTGCCCCCGGCCGGGCCGAAGCTCGGGCGAAGCAGTGGGGCATCTCGCCAAGGATCTACACGGACTACGAGCAAGTCCTCAACGACCCCAATGTCGATGCCGTCGAGCTACTGACGCCACCACAACACCACGCGACTATGACGGTCGACGGTCTGGTCGCCGGCAAGCACGTTTCCTGCCAGAAGCCGATGTGCACGTCGGTCGCGGAGGCGGACATTATGGTAGCGGCGGCCAGGAGGGCCAAGACGAAGTTCCGGATGACCGAGAACTGCATCTATTACCCACCCATCCTCAAGGCCAAGGAGCTACTCGACGCCGGAGCCATAGGCGAGCCGTCCCTGGTCCGGTTTCACGCCGTAATTGGTGGACAGGCTGAGGGGAGCGTGGTGGACACAGACCCTGAGGCGTTCGTCTGGCGCAACGATCCCAGGCTGAGCCCCTTGGGCATCGTGTATGAAGACGGTGTGCACAAATTCGCGACCGCCATGAAGTGGGTCGGAGATATCGAGAAGATCTTCGGGATTGTCGGCAAGACCCAGGAGCACTTCATGGAGATGCCGTCGGCGCTCATCTGGAAGTTCGAAGGAATGGACTGTTTGGGGATGTGCGACTACGTCTACGCGCCGCACATGACGGTCCGCACCAAGTACTTCGGGGGCGACGGCTACATGGAGATACACGGCTCTAAGGGCTCTATCCACGTGACGCGGTCTGCTGGTGAGCTGCTGGATTTTGCCCCGGTCCTGTTGATAAAAGGGACCGAGACGGAAGGCATCGAGGTTCCCTCGGACTTTATCGAGGGGTTCAACGGAGCTGCCAGCGACTTCATCGACAGCATCATCGAGGATAGACAGCCCGACCTCGACGCCGAGTTCGCCAAGAAGACGATCCAGGTGGCGATGGCCACCTACGAGGCGGCCAGGACGGAAGGTCCGGCTTATCCTAGGGCGATGGTCTAGAGGTCGCCGGCTGGGAAGAACCGGCTAGATAGAAAGGTAGGCGCCATGGACAAAGTGAGAATCGCTATCGTCGGGTGCGGAAACATCTCGCAGCTCAACGTCCCCGGTTACCTGCAGCACCCCAACTGCGAGGTCGTCGCGCTGTGCGATAGTACCCCCGGCCGGGCCGAAGCTCGGGCGAAGCAGTGGGGCATCTCGCCAAGGATCTACACGGACTACGAGCAAGTCCTCAACGACCCCAATGTCGATGCCGTCGAGCTACTGACGCCGCAACAACACCACGCGACCATGACGGTCGACGGTCTGGACGCCGACAAGCACATTTCCTGCCAGAAGCCGATGTGCACGTCGGTCGCGGAGGCGGACGTAATGGTAGCGGCGGCCAGGAGGGCCAAGACGAAGTTCCGGATGACCGAGAACTACATCTATTACCCACCCATCCTCAAGGCCAAGGAGCTACTCGACGCCGGAGCCATAGGCGAGCCGTCCCTGGTCCGGTTTCACACCGTAATTGGTGGGCAGGCTGAGGGGAGCATGGTCGACACAGACCCTGAGGCGTTCGTCTGGCGCAACGATCCCAGGCTGAACCCTTTGGGCATCGTGTATGAAGACGGTGTGCACAAATTCGCGACCGCCATGAAGTGGGTCGGAGATATCGAGAAGATCTTCGGGATTGTCGGCAAGACCCAGGAGCACTTCATGGAGATGCCGTCGGCGCTCATCTGGAAGTTCGAAGGAATGGACTGTTTGGGGATGTGCGACTACGTCTACGCGCCGCACATGACGGTCCGCACCAAGTACTTCGCAGGCGACGACTACATGGAGATACACGGCTCTAAGGGCTCCATCCACGTGACGCGGTGCATTGCTGAGCTGCTGGATTTTGCCCCAGTCCTGCTGATAAAAGGGACCGAGACGGAAGGCATCGAGGTTCCCTCGGACTTTATCGAGGGGTTCAACGGAGCTGCCAGCGACTTCATCGACAGCATCATCGAGGATAGACAGCCCGACCTCGACGCCGAGTTCGCCAAGAAGACGATCCAAGTGGCGATGGCCACCTACGAGGCGGCCAGGACGGAAGGTCCGGCTTATCCTAGGGCGATGGTCTAGAGGTCGCCGGCTGGGTCAGGCCGGGTACGCGTGGATCCTCGGGAGGTATGAGATATGGAACTGCCCTGTCTTGCGGCTACACCTACCAAGCAATTACACTTTGGACGGCTTCGTGGATATCGGTGGCGTCAGGCAAGATGAATTCGGACATGCCTACGTTGTGTGCGATGGGCGCATCCCTGGCTCCAACGCGGCCGACCGGTGCGTCCAGGTACTCGAAACAGGCTTCACTGATGAGAGCCGCTATCTCCGCCGTCGGGCCCGCGGTCTTACAATCTTCAGCCACGACGACGACCTTGTGAGTTTTGCGAACCGATTGGAATATCGTCTCCAAATCCAATGGGGCCAGTGTACGCGGGTCAATCACCTCGACCGAAAGTCCTTGGTCGCGCAGTGTTCCCGCCACCTGGGTGGCCAAGCCAGCCATGTACCCAATTGCCACGACGGTCACATCGTCGCCAGGGCACAGGACCCTCGCCTCGCCTAACGGAATCTCGTACTCTTCCTCTGGTACCCTGCCATTGACGTTGTAGAGCTTCTTGTGCTCTAGGAACAGAACGGGATTGTCGTCCCGGATTGCGGTTTTGAGAAGACCTTTTGCATCGTAAGGTGTCGAAGGAAGGACAACGTAAAGGCCTGGAATGTGCATGAACCAGCTGGTCCAGGTCTGTGAATGCTGCGGACCGACACCCACCGCGCCGCAAGCAGCGCGCACGACAATAGGCACGCAGTACTGGCCCGCGGTCATGTAATGTGTCTTGGCGGCTGTATTGACCAACAGATCCATGGCCAGGGTGATAAAGTCTTCGAACATGATTTCAGCCACGGGGCGTGAGCCGGTCATCGCCGCCCCTACTGCGGCACCGACTATGGTCTGCTCTATCATGGGCGTGTCCAGGAGACGATCTCTAAAATCCTCCGCCAGGCCCTTGGTGACTTTGAAGGCGCCCTGGTATCCTCCCGGACCGCCGTAAATGTCTTGACCGATGATGAAAACGCCCTCTTCGCGCGCCATCTCTTCTCGCAGCGCCTCGTTAAGGGCATCTCTGAAGGTAATCTCACGAGTGGTCATAACTATTCCACCTCACTTGAGCGGAAGACGAACTCCACGCCCGCTTCAGGCGGAGGCTCAGGACTATTCAACGCAAATTCCTGTGCCTCATTTATCTGCTGCTGGACCCCTTCTACGATTTGTGTGATGAGCTTTTCATCCAAAATACCTCGCTCGCGTAACCTTTGCTCGAACTGGGTGATCGGATCGCGTTCTGACCACGCGTCGATCTCCTCCTGAGGCCTGTAGGGATTTGTATCGAAAGTCGAGTGTCCTCCCTGCCTATAGGTCTTGCATTCGATGAGGGTGGGCCCCTCACCGGCCAACGCACGCTCGCGCGCCTCGCGCGCGGTTTCGTACACAGCCATGACATCATTGCCATCAACAACGTGGCCAGGCATGTCATAGGCGCAGGCCCGGTCTGCCACGTTCGCTATGGCCGATGCCTCGGCAAAGCTCGTCGACATGGCATACTGGTTGTTGACACATACCCACACGACAGGGAGATGCCAGATTGAAGATAAGTTCAGGGCCTCATGAAACGTGCCCATTAGTGAGGCACCATCACCAAACATGGCAAGGACGATACGCCCGGTATTGGCACGCTTCTGCGTGAGCGCTGCACCGACCGCAACCGGATAGGCGGCCGAAAGGACCGCCTGCACGCCGAGGTTGTTGGAAGCGGCATCTGCTATGTGAACGCTCCCACCACGACCACCACAGTAACCCGTTGCCCGGCCCAAAATCTCGGCCATCAACCGCCCGGGATCGGCGCCCTTAATGATGTCGGCCACGTGTCCGCGGTGGGTGGGGATGATATAATCCTTGTGGGTCAATGCCAAGCAGGCACCGACATGGGTAGCTTCCTCGCCTATTCCCGTGTGAAAGGCACCCGGAATGAGCCCCCTGTGAGTAAGCTGCTCGGCACATTGCTCGAACAAGCGGCCCAATACCATATATCGGTACATCTGCAACATCAATTCCTCGCTTATTGTCATCGTCACAGCTCCTTATGGTCGCGATGCTGCGGTCAGCCTTCGTCGTTAGCCAAGAACGGGCGGAGGATTCTCCATTAGCTCTTTGAGCCGCTGCAGGAACGCCGCCGCAGCCACCCCGTCCACCACACGGTGGTCAAAGGCTACGGTGATCAGAGCCACAGGAATGGTCACCGGTTGACCATCTTTCAGCACCAACTGGGCTCGCTTTGCTCCAATGGCCAAAATACCACTCTGGGGTGGGTTAAGCAGCGGGATCGACAACGTGATGCCAAGCATGCCCACATTGGTTATCGTGAACGTCCCGCCCTTCAGATCTTGAGGGCGCAGTCGGTTACCCATTGTGGCTCGCTGCAAACGGACGAGCTCACTGGCTGTCTCTGCCAGCGAGAGCTGGTTAGCGCCCCGCACGACAGGTATGACCAGTCCCCGGTCAGAAGCCATCGCCACACCCAAGTTGATCGTGCGGTAAAGACGAATACCTTCATCCGTCCAGGTCGCGTTCAATGTGGGGCAGCTTTCCAGCGCAAGGGCGACCAATGGCGCCAGCATGTGGGTAAAAGACAGGCGGAACCCGTGGGATGCTTCCCAGTCTGCCAAAAGCTCGTTTCTCAAAAGTTCCAGGCTAGTTAGATTCACCTCACAAGTGGCGGCAGCCTGTGGTATTGCCGCGGCCTGACTCAGGTGTGAGGCCATAGCACGCTGTAATGGCGTAGGCTTAATCAGCTCGAATTCAGCGTCACCAGAAGCTTCTGGCCCGTCTGCGCCCATTGCCGTGCTGCGGGCATCAGCGTACGCCCTTACGTCCGCTTCGCGTACTCGCTTTTGCCCAACATGCTTTTGCACATCCTCCAAGTCAATACCTAGTTCGCGTGCCAGGCGCTTGGCCACGGGGGACGCAACCACTGCCTCCGGAACTCTAGAGGCGACAACAGTAATGTCCTGGGGAGAGCTGACTGCTTCTTGCTCCTTGGGCGGGTGCAACGCCTCGACCTCGGGGATGGCGTCGCCGGGGGCGCCGATCCACGCGACAGCGGCGCCAACAGGGACAGTCGCGTCGGTAGGCACCAGCACTCTCAGGAGTATCCCGGCCTCCTCTGCCTGCACCTCGATGGAAGCCTTGTCGGTTTCCACAACGAAGAGCGCTTGACCTGCGGCAACCGCATTCCCTTCATCGCAAAGCCACTCTACGATGAGGCCCTCCTCCATTTCGTATGTAAGCTTGGGTAGAATGACTTGAGTAGCCACAGTCCCTCCCGATCCCCCGAAGCGCAGCCGATGCGCTTTCAAATCCAAATACAACTAGAGCATATACTTGCGAGTAGTCAAGCAGGTGAAAATCAGAGCATGAGGCATTTGCATCATGATATGGGGCGTCTTATCAATAGTAGCCCAATTTAATTGGGAAGTGACTGGAAGACCGACCTTTGAAGGTGTTTGCTGCAGCGACTACGTATTATAATATAATTTTGTGTTCTGTCAAGCTCGTCTGGATCTGTTACGCCCGCTTCCATAACGCGGTTTGGTCCGGGACCGCGTGGAAGTATACCCGACAGAACTGGCGTAGCACCAAACTGTAGCTACAATAGTGCTGATAACCAGAAAACCGAGGACTGTAGCAAGTAATGTGCAATCAAGTTTCCATTTGCTTATGGGTGTGCGGAATCGGGTCTTGGAAAAAGTGCCGCATAACGAGTTAAGGGATTCAGGTGGCGGTGCACCACGAAGTCGCTTACATATTTGTTACACTTGAAAATCAGGAAGTAACCTTATGTTCTGCCGTTGGTATCCTACCAGTCTGAATAAGGAGCGACTGGGACAATTGTAGCCTCATCCGAACAGGATGGCAATCAAATCGTGTTTGGCCGAAAGTGGCCCCTTTTCGTCGCTGCATCTCCTATCTGAATTCCCCGCAGTTCCTTCAGGGTCGACCATTGGATATAATGGATGATGAAGTAAGGAATGCTTCATGGCAACCACATCGTTGTGACCCACTCGACATAGATTGTCAGCTCCATCTCTTTGGTATTCGAGTTGCACAAGTGGCGAATCGTCAGCACCACAGCAACCTGATAGGTTGGCCGATTGGCAACAGGCAATTGGGGCGCGTTGCGTCCCCCTGTTGGTCGCCAGTTCTGCGGTTGCTGTGGAGGCCAACCATTTCGTCCGTGCCATCAGGGGGCACCTCATGGATTCACAACAGCAGCCAGAGTTAAGCGTAGGACAGAAGGCGAATTGGGGGAAAGCCATCTTGCTCTCGCTGGGGCTGATTGCGCTCCTGTCGATTGGAACTTACGTCAACCTTACCCAGGGGAAACTCCGCGACTCCTCTGCTGCGGACGCCTCTTCAAGTGATGGGTCTACCCCGACACCTGAGCCAACCCGTACGTTTGGGGAATGGAGGAGTGAGGCCGAGACAATCCCCTACGACACCCTCTTGAGCGATGCCGATGAGAACGAAGGCAAGACGGTCTACTTTCGCGGACAGGTAGGGCACATAGCCTCGGAGACCGAAAACTATGTTGAGATGTGGGTGTATGTCGCGCTCGACGATCGAACGGACAACTGGGGTGAGGACCAGGTGGTGTTGCATTACCGCGATATGCCGGCCCGTGTTCTTGTGGACGACATAGTTTCCTTTGTGGCGGTCATGGACGGTATTGATTCTGTTCATCACGTGCCAGAATTAACCGTAAAGGCATTGGAGGTCGAATAGGATGAAGCCTGCCGGCCTATCAGGCAAAGCGAGCGAGACCTCGTTGTAAGACTCAAGCCCGCACCTTAGTTGTTGCCTCCCTTTTTCGCCACTTTAAAGTTGATCAGATCACCGCTCGCTTACTCGCTGCCGACGTCCAGGTGAGCGCGGACGGCCGCGGCCGCAACAACGTCTTCTGCGAACGCTGATGGCGCAGCGTCAGATTTGAGAGCATCTATCTCAACCAGTAGGACAAGGTGTGTACACTGCAAACCGGCTTAAGCGCATAGTTTGATTTCTACGACCATGAAAGGCCACGTCAAGGTCTCGACTATCGGACGCCTGCGCAAAAGGACTTCGTGCTCCGATGGCGGCAGACCGCAGCCGTCTGGATGCACCTTATCCTTCTCGTTTCGCGGTCCCAATTTTGGGGTTCACCATTGGAATCCTGGCCGCAAGCGGTGGTGCGAATCTGCAGATCTGAACTCCAGAAAAGACAGTCCAGACTGGTGAAACAGACAGCAAACTACCAGGGCCTGCTAAATCATCTACATCCCTTCAGATAGTATCGTATTCATCGAGCTCTTGCCGCTCAGCTTCTTAGTTCGCTACCATGTCAAGGATGGGGTGCTCCACTGTAGACCTTAGCTTGTGGTCCAGTTTTTGGGGCCCACTTCAGCTCACTGATTCTCTTTTTTTTCGCTCAGTGAAGAATGCCGCAACGGTTTTTTGTCAAACAGGTTAGCTGTGATTCGATAGGTTTAGCTGTTGGACGCCCGGCGGCGGGTTTGGACAAGTCCAATAGCCAAACCAAAAAAACGTGTGAGCATGTCAGATAGTATTATCACAACTCAGTTACTCTTGACCATCAGTCCCGATCCCATTTGGGATCGACACAGACTATATTGGTGCATGGGGTCACCATTGAAGAGCGTGCTTGCGTCTACACCCTTGGGGCAGTCTACGCACAAGGCGTCAACATGAATCGACGAATCGGGACGCCCGGCAATGTGCACGTCACAAAAACGGCTTTGCCCAAAGAGCATAGGAATTTGAGAGTGTCCCTTTTGCGAAATCCTTTCGAAGTATGCAGCAAGACGAGAAGTCCCAGAAATTGGCAACAAACATTTATGCAACAGGCGAAGTAGCCAAGGAGGTTAGAATGCAAATACGAATTACTTTTCTTAGTCTGTTCCTCATGGCAGCGCTCGTGCTGGTCGGTTGCACTGCGGCGCCTCCGGCCGAAGAGGCCCCCGATGGTCAGGCTTCAGTGGAAGAGGCGCCTGTCGATACCAGCGGCAAGGTCGTCGTCGAATCGGGGCGGATGATTCGCATCGGTGGTTCCTTTGCCCTGACCGGTCCTATCCCTACTCTCGGGCTGGACATCCGCCAAGGCGCCGAACTGGCCATCGACGACCTCAACGCGGCCGGTGGATTAGAAGGCTTCATGTTCGAACTGGTGGCCGAAGACGGCGCCTGCGACGGCACGCAAGGAACGAATGTCGGCAATAAATTTGCCTCCGACGGGACGATCGTCTCCGTCACCGGCGGTACCTGTTCCGGCGAGACCTTCGGTTTCATTCCGATCCTACAGGAGGCGCGCATTCCTTTCGTCAGCCCCAGCGCCACCAATCCCGACATCACTTCCTCGAACTGCGACGTTTGCAACCGCGTCGCGCTCAGTGACGCACTTCAAGGCGCCGTCGATGCCAATTACGTGTTCAGCGATCTGGGCCTCTCCAAGGTAGCCGTCGTCCACGATAACTCCGACTATGGCAAAGGCGTTGCCGAGGTCTTCCAGAACAATATGACGGGATTGGGGGGCGATGTAACCAGCTTCGAAGGCGTCCAGGTAGGCGATACAGACTTCCGTGCCATGCTGGCCAGGGTTGGCGCCGCTGGGCCCGAGACCATCTTCTTCGGCGGATACGCCACCGAGGCCGGCCTCATTGCCCAGCAGATGACCGAAACTCCCGGCCTTGAGGAGACTGTGTTTATGAGTGTTGACGGCGCCTTCACGCAGCAGTATCTCCAAGCCGCCGGCGGCGCGGCCGAAGGCACATTCATCTCCTTACTTGCCGGAGACGACTCTGAAGAGATGAACGCCGAATTTGACGCCAAGTATATGGAGAAATTCGGCGTCAGCCCTGACGAGCTCGGCGCTTTCCACAGTCAGAGCTACGACTCGGTGATGCTGATCGCGGCTGCCATTGCGTCGGTGGCTTCTGTCGACGAAAGCGGCAATCTCATCATCGATCGTGAGGCACTGATTTCTGCCATTCGCTCTGTTGATGCATTCGACGGGCTCACCGGCACAATCAGGTGCGACAGCATAGGGGAATGCGGCGCAGGGGGTGTCCAGATTTTCCAGGTCACCGACGGCGCTTTCGTTCAGATCTTCGGATTTGGGATGGAGTAGACGTCAGCGCAGTTGGGAGGGAGAACGAGGGCGTTCTCTCTCCGTTCTCTCTCCGTTATCCCTCTTGTCCACACTGAATTGACTACAGAGGCTTTCAGTCCGTTGTGGGCAGCAGTGGCCCCAAGCAGCTGAATGGCGCTGAGATATTTCTCACGGCGTTTTGGCAATCCCACCTTGGCAAAGCGCGGTACCAGTCCTAGAACCCGACTCAGAGACCGGTAGGACCACGACGGCGACTGAATCACCTAAGGCATCTGGGACCTCCCGAGAGGCACCCTCCCATCCACCCACTGGATACGACAGATAATTTACAACTGCGGCAACTGTGCCTTTTTCTGTTCTTGGCCTGTCGAGTCGTGCGTTAACGCCACTTCCGCGTAGAAAAATGGCTTTGTCTTGATTGGTCCTTGTTCAGACAGAGCAGTGCAGAACTGAGTCCGAGCGGAGTCCAGAGCTTGGGGGTGTGCGAGGGCACCCACAAGGGGTGCCCCTACGGGTGTTTGCAGAGTGAGGGGAGGCAGGCGGTGGTGGCTGGACATGTTGTGGGGGAAGAATGAGTGCGGTCGCTTGCCAGGGCACCCACAAGGGGTGCCCCTACGGGTGTTTGAGGAGTGGGGGAAGGCAGGCGGTGGCGGCTGGACTCGTTGTGGGGGATGGTTGAGCGCGGTTGCTAGACAGGGCACCCACAAGGTGTGCCCCTACGGGTGTTTGAGGAGTGGGGGGAGGTAGGCGGTGGCGGCTGGACACGTTGTGGGGGATGGTTGAGCGCGGTTGCTTGACAGGGCACCCACAAGGTGTGCCCCTACGGGTGTTTGAGGAGTGGGGGGAGGCTGGCGGTGGCGGCTGGACTCGTTGTGGGGGATGGTAGAACGGGGTCGCTTTAGAGGGCACCCACAAGGGGTGCCCCTACGGGTGTTTGAGGAGTGGGGGGAGGCTGACGGTGGCGGCTGGACTCGTTGTGGGGGATGGTTGAGCGCGGTTGCTTGCGAGGGCCCCCACAAGGGGTGCCCCTACGGGTGTTTGCGGAGTGGGGGGGGGCAGGCAGTGGTGGCTGGACACGTTGCTGGGGAAGAATGAGCACGGTGGCTAGCCAGAGGGGGGGCGTTGCGGGGGGAATCCCCCCGCACAAGGGAGGGCCGAAGGCCCGACCGCCCAACTGCAGGGGTAAGGGGCTAGGGGCCAGGGGTCAGTGACAAACAGCGTCGCGGAGGACAGACGCGGGTCGTAGGCCGCGATCTTGGCTGTTGTCCACGAGGGAAACGTTAAGGGAGAGGGGCGTTGGAGGAGGGAGCTAGCCTTTGAGGCCGCTGATGGCGATGCCCTGGATGAAGTAGCGTTGGGCGACGAAGAAGACGAAGATTACGGGCACAATCATCATGGTGGAGGCGGCCATGAGGAGGTCCCAGCGGGTGCGGCCGGCGAAGGCGGTGCGGAACATGGCGAGGCCGAGGGCGACGGTGAACTTGTTGGGGTCCTTGGCGAGGTAGAGGAGCGGACCCATGAAGTCGTTCCAAGTGCCGATGAAGGTGAAGATGGCGATGGTGGCGAGGGCGGGTTTGGCGAGGGGGAGCATGATGCGCCAGTAGATGGTGACCTCGCTGGCGCCGTCGATGTAGGCTGCGTCGGCGAGCTCGGCGGGGAGGGTGCGGAAGAACTGGCGCAGGAGAAAGATGTTAAATGCGCCGCCGCCGAAGAAAAAGGGAACGGTGAGGGGCAGGATGGTGTTTACCCAGCCGATGCGGCTGAAGATGACGAACTGGGGGATCATGGTGACGATACCGGGCAGCATGACGGTGGCGAGCAGGATAGCGAACCAGACGTTGCGGCCGGGAAAGTCGATACGGGCGAAGCCGTAAGCGCAGAAGGAGGCGGAGACGAGGACTGCGACTTCGTTCAACAACAGAATTACCAAGGTATTGCGGACGTAGAGGGCAAAGGGCCTGGTTGTCCAAGCGTCGACATAGTTGCTGAATTGAAGGGGATCCGGAATCCATTCAGGTGGGTAGCGAAAGATGGCGAGCTCCGACTTGAGGGAGCTGGACAGCAGCCAGAGAAAGGGGAGGAACATGACCAAGGCGCCGACGAGCAGGACGGTCCAGACGAAGATCCTCCAGAAGCGTTCGTTGTCCAAGAGCTGGGTTGCGGTCGTACGTGTTGATGCGGTCATCAGAGTTCTGTTGCTTGTAGCGCTGTCCCCGGTTCAGCGGCTGCGCGGCAGGTCCTGGTAGACAGCGAAAGGGTACGGCTAGCTGCCGACATCTTCGTAGTAGACATAGCGGCCAACATATTTGAAGACGAGCAGGGTGAGGGCAAAGATAAGGAAGAAGAGAACCCACGCCAGCAGTGAGGCGTAGCCCATGTCGAAGTACTGCAATCCGTTACGATAGATGTAGAGGACGTAGAAAAGGGTGGCGTGTTGGGGGCCGCCGCCGGTGATGAGGAAACCGGCGGTGAAGATCTGAAATGAACCGATAATGCCGATGATGAGGTTGAAAAAGATCACGGGAGACATGAGCGGGATGGTGACGTTGATGAGGCTGGCCCAGCGGCCGGCGCCGTCGATTTCGGCGGCTTCGTAGAGCGAGCGCGGGATGCCCTGAAGGCCGGCGAGGTAGATGACCATGGTGGCGCCGAGGGCCCAGAGGCTCATGAGGATGATGGCAGGCATGGCCCATTCGGGCTCCTGCAGCCAGGCGATTTTGGGGAGGCCGATGGAGTCCAGTAGAGCGTTGAGGAGGCCGAATTCGGTATTGAGAACGAAGCTCCACAGGACTGCGTTGGCGACGGCGGGGACGATACTGGGCAGGTAGTAGATTGTGCGGAAGACGGCGATGCTGCGGGTCTTGAAGTTCATGAGGAGGGCGAGGAAGAAGCTCAGAATCAGCCCTACAGGCACGGAGACGAGAGAAAAGTAGGCGGTTACTTTGAGGGACTGGTAGAAGAGGTCGTCGGCGAACATTTTGCGGAAGTTGCCCAGACCGATGAAGAAGGGAGGCCGGATCATGTTCCAGTCGAACATGGTCAACCAGGCGGCGACGAGGGCGGGGCCGACAAAGAAGAGGAAGAAGCCCAGGATGAAGGGTGAGATGAAGAAGTAGCCGGTGAGGGCGCGGCGCGTGCGGCGTGTGCGTGGCCAGGGCAATTTTGATCGCTGCGCCTCTGCTACCATGACAGTTCTCCGCGAAGCTGGCTACAGGCGCCCCAGGGGGCGTAACAGTCTACCTGTAGCCAGCTGTGCTGCGTTCAGCCTGGGTAAGTAATGCCGATGGAAGGCGCACAAGTCAGCCTTCTTCAGCCAGTCCAGTTCCCCTGATAAAGCAGGGGGCATGTGCTGACTAGGATGTGGGGCGCGCCTGCTCCGTCTCCATGATCTGGTTTGCTTCGGCTACGGCGGCGGGCAGCGCGTCCTCGGCCCGCACTTCGCCGTTGAAGATCTGGCTGAAGACCGGGTTCAGTGCGGTTTCGGCGGCCTTGACGTAGCCGACCGGCATGGTGAGGTAGTGGCCGTAGTTGGGCGCGTATTCGGTGACGATCAGTTCATAGCCGGGCGGATGCTCGGGCTCTACGCACCAGTCGGCGATCGACTCCTCGGTCATGAGGGCGTTCTGACTGGGGAGCCAGAGGCCGGAGCGGCAGTAGCGTTCCTGGTACCAGGGGGAGGAGAGGAAGCGGATCAACTCCCAGGCTTCGTCGGGGTTTTCGGCGTCTTCGACGACGGTTACCAGGTGCGCTTGCATGTCGGTGCCCGGTCGCGTCATCTTGGGCAGGACGGCGGTGCCGATGCCGCCTTCGATCTCCCAGTTCCAGGAGAGGGCCCAGGAGCCGTCCACCTGGAGAGCGACCTTCTTGGTTTCAAGGAGCTGAGTGCCGCCCATTCCGAGCGCCTCCAAGGCTTCGGTGCGGGGCATTACACCGTGAGCGATGCGGAGGTCGGCGATGTTCTGCAAGGCCTGCATTGCTTCCGGGCTGTCGAGGACGATTTTTTCGGATTCGGCGTCGATCCAGTCTGAGCCATTGGATTGGACTGCAGCGTGGAGGGGGATCCACCAAGTGGGCCAGTTGACGCCCCACCGCTCCATATTGTTGGCGTCGAAGTCGGTGTCGCCGGGGTGATTGCCGTTGACGTCGACGGTCAGATCGGTGGCGATGGCGAGAAAATCGTCCCAGCCCCATGCCTCTTCGGGGTCGTTGCTGGGGGGTTCAACGCCGAGCTCCTCAAAGAGGGAGACGTTGTAGTAGAAGTGAGGCGCGACCCAGCAGGAGCCGATGCCGTAGCTTTCACCCCGATAGACTTGCCGGTCATCCTCCTGGGGTTGGATCCAGTAATCCTCCGCGGAGAATTCGGGATCGGCTTCGATGTAGGAGGTGATAGGGAGAAGAAGACCGAGATGCGCGAAGGTGCGGTAGACGTCGCTCTCGACGCGGGAGGTGTCGGGGGGCGTGCCGGCCACGACCAGGGCCATCAACTGTTCAAGGCGCGAAGTGCCCTGGGCCTGCTGTACCAGAACCCACTCGATGTTCGGATTTTCGTCGTGGAAAAGTTCCTGCTCCTCCGGGATGAGATCGGGGCTGCCGGGCATGCCGAGAAATTCGATCTGTACGCGTTCCATGGACGGCTGTCCCTCGCTCATCTCGCCTGAGCCCTCCGGCACTGCCGGCTGACAGGCGGCCAGGGCTGCGGTGCCAAGCGCAGCGCCCGAGACGTGAAGGAATCGTCGCCTGCTAAGCTGCTGATGCATAGATCGCCTCCTTGATTTCTGCTCTTCTGAATCGGATGTAAATTGAGTTTGGCGGCTGATGTGGGGTTGCACGGGCATTATAGAATACGTTCACGGTGGTTTCAAAGTTTGGGAAAATGGTGGGAGGGTGGTGTAAGGACGCAGGTAGGGGGTTGGAATGACTGCGGAGGAGGAGGTTGCCGGGCGCTTGGGAGGTACGAGGGCACCCACAAGGGGTGCCCCTACGTGCGTTTGCGGGGTTGGGGAGGCAGGCAGTGGTGGCTGGACACGCGGCGGGGGAAGATTGAGTGAGGTCGCTTCCAGGGCACCCACAAGGGGCGTCCCTACGGGTATTGGCGATGTTGGGGGAGTCAGGCAGTGGTGGCTGGACACGCGGCGGGGGAAGATTGAGCGCGGTCGCTTTCCAGGGCACCCACAAGGGGTGCCCCTACGGGTATTGGCGATGTTGGGGGAGGCAGGCAGGGCTGGCTGGACACGTGGCGGGGGAAGATTGAGTGCGGTCGCTTTCCAGGGCACCCACAAGGGGTGCCCCTACGGGTATTGGCGATGTTGGGGGAGGCAGGCAGGGCTGTTTGGACACGTGGCGGGGGAAGATTGAGCGCGGTCGCTTTCCAGGGCACCCACAAGAGGTGCCCCTAGGGGTATTGGCTGGGGGGGGGAGGCAGGCAGGGCTGGCTGGACACGTGGCGGGGGAAGATTGAGTGCGGTCGCTTTCCAGGGCACCCACAAGGGGTGCCCCTACGGGTATTGGCGATGTTGGGGGAGGCAGGCAGGGCTGGCTGGACACGTGGCGGGGGAAGATTGAGTGCGGTCGCTTTCCAGGGCACCCACAAGGGGTGCCCCTACGGGTATTGGCGATGTTGGGGGAGGCAGGCAGGGCTGGCTGGACACGTGGCGGGGGAAGATTGAGTGCGGTCGCTTTCCAGGGCACCCACAAGGGGTGCCCCTACGGGTATTGGCTGCGGGGGGAGGCAGGCAGGGCTGTTTGGACACGTGGCGGGAGAAGATTGAGTGCGGTCGCTTTCCAGGGCACCCACAAGAGGTGCCCCTAGGGGTATTGGCTGGGGGGGAGGACACACAACTAGGGGTGGCGCTACGGGGGTCTTTCAGCGTGGAGGTAATGCTGTGGAGGGGCAGGCTTGCCAATGGGGGGTTGCTCCTTTACGATTGGAATTTCGCGCTGGGTGTATGGGCGTTGGTAGGAGGCTGATGCCAGCAGGAGAACAGGGGCAGGAATGAGTGCGGACGCAGAAGGCAAGGGTGATACCAGGAATGGAATGAAAGGTGGGCGGCTGGGGCCAATTGAAGGCGCGCCTGGGCCTCGAGGGGGAAGCCGGCACTTCCCGGCGCTGTGGGCCGGTTTGTGCGCTGTGGCGGGGCTGGGCGCGGCGCTTGGCGGCTACGCGTTTCTGTATGAGCCGTTTGACGTGCGAACCGAAAGGCTGGCCGTACGGCTGTTGCGAGAGAAGTCGGGGCTACCGGGCGAGGGCTTGAGAATTCTCCATCTTTCGGACACGCATTTCCGGGGGTCGGACCGCCGTGAGTATGCGAAGATCGAGCAGGTGCGCCAGGCGACGGCGGGCGAAAAGATCGATCTGCTCATCCATACGGGCGATTTTCTGCACAAGGACTGCGGCCTGGACAATGTGCTGGCTTTGATCGACTGTCTTCCGAAGCCGCGGCTGGGCGCCTTTGCCGTTTCGGGCAATCATGACCATGTTTTCTATAACATGAGAAGGGCCCCCCACCACACATGGCGGCTCTTTCGGGCGCGGGAAGCTGAGAACAGAGAAGGCAGGGGAACAGGCTCCAATGTGGAGGGGAAGGATTCGGATAGAGCGGGTTATCGAGATCTTCTACGTTTTGGGTGGAATCTGCTTCAGAAAGGTTTTGACGGGGAGCCGGCCGGTGTGAATGACATTGGGCGTTTACGCCGGGCGTTGGAGGAACGAGGTATGCAGTTCCTGGATAACCGGTCTGTGCGGTTGGGGGAGACTGGCGTCTACCTGGCCGGTATCGAGGACCTGATGCAAGGGCGACCGGACCTGAACAGAAGCCTGGAGAGCGTCCCACATGACGCGCCTACGGTCTTGCTGTCGCACAATCCGGACATAGTCAAAGCTGCTGCAGCCTGGTGGGCGGATTTGATTTTGGCCGGCCATACGCACGGTGGACAGATCGTCCTACCGCTGATTGGCCCCACTTACACGCAGACGGAACAGTTGTCGCGAGGTGAAGCTTCGGGGTACTCGCGGCGCGGTAGTACCCAGGTCTATGTCCATCGCGGGCTGGGAGAGGGGGTCCCGGTGCGATTTGGCGCGCCGCCGCATGTCACCTTTATCCGGCTGCTGCCGGCGAGACAGAGTTCCGGCGATAGAGCGGGACGTGCCGGAAACAGAGGTTGATGGTTCGGTCAGTTTTGCACGTTGATCGTGACCTGGCAGGGAGTGGGGTAGTTACTGCTTGTATCGACGACGGTCAAGCGGATGGTGTAGGGGCCGTTGGCCACACCGGCGCTGTTGAAGTGGCCGAGGGTACCGTTGTCGACGGGCGATCCTTTGGCGCCGCCGCTCGCGGTCTGGTCGCTGCCATCGAACCAGGTGAAGCCCTGGGAGGCGTTGGCACCGGATGCGACCTCCAGCTTGTAGAAGTTGAACCGTTCATGCGTGGCGCGGCCGGTTATCGGCACCAGGCCGCTGACGGTCTGATTGATACCGGGTGAGGAGATGGCCAGACGGCTGTCGGAGCAAGTTACGGGGACGATGGCGGGCGGCGGCGGTTCCTGCTGCGGGGGAGGAGCGACCTCCTCCGGCTCCTCCGTGGGCGTTGGCGTTGGCGTGGGCGTTGGCGTCGGTGTAGCCGAGGGGGCAGCTGTAGGCGCCGGAGTCTGGGTGGGCGGCGGCGCAGGCGTGTTGGTGGGGATGGGGGTCAAGGTGGGCGTGGCGGTCGAAGTAGGGATGGCCACCGTCGCGACCGGGGCGGCGCCCGAAGCAGATTCGTCGGTACTGCCGGAGCCGTTGGCGCCGTTGGTCACCCCGTTTTGCTGGACACGATTCCCGTCGATCGTTGAGGAGATCCTATCCTGTAGGGTAGACAGAGCACTCCCGATCTCACCTCCCATAGTCCGAAGGCTCCAGACGATTACAAGGACAACCAGGACGATGAGAACGGCGGCCATTACAGGCACGAGCCAGTCGCGAATGGACTCGAAGAATTCGGAAAGGCGGGTTGAGAAGGCCGTATGTTCGAGATCTACGTCCTGGGGTCGGTAGTCCACAGGGCGAACCGGGGGCAGCCGGACACCGGTGCTGGTGCTAGCCAGAGTGCGGGAGAGGCTGTTGTCGGCCATGGCGCGCCGACGGTCGATCATCTGATTTGGGTCGAGATTGAGATAGTAGGCGTAGTTGCGGAGGAAGCCGCGGCCTACAACCTCGCCCGGCAGGAGATGCCACTCGTCGGCCTCGATGGCGGCCAGATATTTCTGACGGATGCGCGTAGCGTGTTCGACCTCCGACAGGGGGATGCCGGCGCTTTCGCGACGATCTCGCAGTATGGCGCCCAGAGACTGCAACGACGGGAGACCGGTGACATTGCCGCCGGCTCCGCCTTCTGGAGACGCTGTTTGGGAGTCAAAGAAGGAGTCATTTTCGCTCATAGTCAGCGTGTATTTTACACAGGCGATTCTGTTCTCTCAAAATCCGTGCTTTTCACTTGCGGGCTCTTTTTGTGGGGGATAGTGAAAAGCGGGACTTTAGCACCGAATGAGTCCTGAAATGGTCCACTGACCTGAGGCATTTGGGGCAACGCATTGACAACCCGTTGGCAGAGGGTACAATTTGGGCAGCGCGAACGGGCCTCCGACTATTGGTAGTTCCGGTGGCCGCAGGGGTTCGTGCCTTTCCTGAGGGCCGAAGTAGGCGTATGGCGGCAGTTGGGTCAACTTTTTTTCGAAAATGCGAACTGTACTGATACGCAGGTTACAGCGTGTATTCCTCTTTGTCAGCATCATCCTCTTTGCCGGCATCGTCTTTCTTGCGGTGACGGGCCGAAATTACCTGCTGCCGAGCCCGATTGAACGGGTCACTCTGATCACGCCGATACCGGCCCGGGAAACGGCAACACCGGCCCGAGAAACGGTCGCCCTGATCAGCGGTCACGCTGGTTTCGACTCGGGCGCCATTTGTGGTGACATCAACTCGCCGACTTTGGTGGAAGTCGAGGTCGTTGCGCGCATCGCTGAACTGGTGCGATCGGAGTTGGAGGAGGCGGGCCTTGACGTGTTGCTGCTGGAGGAATACGACGAACGGCTGGACAGACTGAAGGCAGACCTGCTCCTGAGCCTACACGCGGACAGCTGTATTGCTGCCAGCGGTTTCAAGGCGGCCTATCCCCTGAACAGCGCGATTCCCACAACCGACAAGAGGTTGGTCGAGTGCATCAACACAGAGTACGCGGCGCAGACGGGCCTGCCTCTTCACTTCAATTCGATTACTCACGACATGACCTACTACCACGCGTTTCGCAAAGTACTGCCGACGACGCCGACGGCGATCCTGGAGCTTGGCTTTCTGGGGGGTGACGGCAGAATGTTATCAGAGGAGCCGGAGCTGGCGGTCGCGGGCATCAGGGAAAGCATTTTCTGTTTTCTGCAGGGCCGGAACGGGGCGGCCGAGCAGTAGAGCCATTGTGTCTGGCGAGGACAAAGGTGTGGTGCAGACTGTGACGGGGACCGAGAGGCGGCTCAATCTACCGGCAGTCGGCGCCGGATGACGGACGTCGCGTTACGGAAGCCGTTCTGCGGCCGGAAATTGTATGTGGATAGCAGGGAGGCACTCAGGCTGCTCCCTGCTCAAATGGGTCAGGCGGAGACTGCGACCGGCTGGCCTCTTTCGTTCAGGGCCTCGACCTGGTCGTACAGGAAGCAGGCAACGCGGTGCCCATCGCCGACATCGGTAAATGACGGCTCGTACTGACGACAGATGTCCATCACCTGCGGGCAGCGTGTGTTGAAGTTGCAGCCGGTTGGCGGCTCAGCGGGGCTGGGAACGTCGCCTTCAAGAATGATCCGCTGCCTTTTCTTTTCGACCTGCGGGTCGGGAATCGGCACTGCGGACAGGAGGGCCTGGGTATAGGGATGGAGCGGGTTTTCGTAGAGCACCTCGCGATCGGCCAGTTCGACGATTTTGCCCAGATACATCACGGCGATGCGGTCGGAGATATGGCGCACGACGGAGAGATCGTGGGCGATGAAGAGGTAGGTCAGCCCCATTTCGCTCTGCAGGTCTTCGAGAAGATTGATCACCTGTGCCTGAATCGAGACGTCCAGGGCTGAAATCGGCTCGTCGCAGACGATGAATGACGGGTTGACTGCCAAAGCTCGGGCTACACCGATGCGCTGCCGCTGGCCGCCGGAGAATTCGTGTGGGTAGCGGTTGATAAAGTAGGGATTGAGACCGACGATTTCGAGAAGTTCCTGCACGCGCTGTTGTTGTTCGCGGCGGCTGCCGCCGATTTTGTGGACTTCCAGCGGTTCGCCGACGATGCTGCCGACAGTCATGCGGGGGTTGAGTGAAGCATAGGGATCCTGAAAGATCATCTGCATGCGGCGGCGCATGCGGCGGAGCTCCCCGCTGTTAATGTCGGTCAGGTCCTGGCCTTCAAAGACGACCTCTCCGGCTGTAGGTTCGTACAGCTGCAGAATGGCGCGCCCGGTGGTGGATTTGCCACAGCCGGATTCTCCGACCAGGCCAAGTGTTTCACCGCGCATCAGATCGAAGGTGATTCCGTCGACGGCCTTGATGCTACCCACCTGCCGCTGCAGAATGATGCCGCGGGTGATGGGGAAGTGCATTTTCAGATTTTGAACACTCAGCAGCACCTCGCCCTGGCCATTTTCCTGAGCTGTCGAGACGTCTGCGCTATCGGAGTTCTGTGTGGTCATGCGACGGCCTCCACCTGTTCGTCGGCGCTTGTGTCGTAGATTTCAACGTCGGAGAGATCCACCCAGCAGGCTGAGCTGCGGACGGCGCTGATCGCCATCAACGGTGGATTCTCTTCCAGGCATTTGTCGATTACGAAGGGACAGCGGGGGGCAAACGGGCAGCTTTGGGGCGGGTCGAGCAGGTCGGGCGGCAGGCCCTCGATGGGAATCAGCCTCTTTTGCCTACCCAGGTCCAGACGGGGGATAGAACGCAGGAGGCCGAGCGTATAAGGGTGCCTGGGCTGGCCGTAGATGACGTCGACGGGCCCTTCCTCGACGATAAAGCCGGCATACATCACCAGTACTCTGTCGGCCAGGCCGGCCACGACGCCGAGGTCGTGTGTGATCCAGATGATGGCCATGCCGAGTTCGCTTTGCAGGCGTGTGACCAGGTCGACGATCTGGGCTTGAATGGTGACATCGAGGGCTGTAGTCGGCTCGTCGGCGATGAGCAGCTGCGGGTTGCAGCTCAGGCCCATAGCGATCATCACGCGCTGACGCATGCCGCCGGAGAACTGGTGGGGGTAGTCGTCGAGCCTGGCGCCTGCGTCGGGGATGCCGACAAGCTCCAATAGCTCGATGGCGCGGGCCCGGCTTTCTTCCCGGTTCATGTTGAGATGGAGTTCCAAAGCTTCGGTGATCTGGCGGCCGATGGTCAGGACCGGGTTGAGGGAGGTCATCGGGTCCTGGAAGATCATGGCGATGCGATTGCCGCGAATTTGCCGGAGTTCTTCTTCGTTGAGTTGCAGCAGATCCTGGCCGTCGAAATTCACCTCACCGTTGACGATTTTCCCCGGTGGTTCAGGGATCAATCGGATGAGGGACATGACTCCGACGCTTTTGCCGCTACCGGATTCGCCAACGATTGCAACCGTTTCTCCCTCGGCGACTTCGTACGTGATGCCGTTCACCGCGTGGACGATTCCATCCTGGGTGAAGAACTGCGTCTGGAGGTTGCGGACTTCAATCAGGTTGCCCATGTCTCTCTCTTTCCTATTGCATTGTCAGTGCGGCGGATTGGGCGGTATTGGATGAGGCATTTTAACAACAGAAGGGCTCCTTGTCAACATCAGAAATTGGGAGGGCACGCCCCAGCACTGAAGTGATGCGAGCTATAGCGGTCACGCTACCCGCCCTTTTTGCACCTGACCAAGGGGGGGCGTCTTGTTGTGAGACGGCACGAGAGGGCACTGGGTGAAGGTCGGCAACACTGAAGTCTACCGATTTGGCTGTATCCACCGTCGTAATATAGCACATGCAGAGGGCCGCGAACAAATCATTTCGGGGCCTCGCCGTGGTTCTGCGGGGTCAGGAAATAGTGGCATTCAGGCAAGCTTACAAAGTAGCTCAGGTTTCAGCGGCGACCCGAATGGTAGGGGGAAGGGAGGTTAAAGTAAGCGCAGCGGTTCTGATTCTGGTCACAGTTTTTAGTAGCGTGAGGGTTATTACTGACTTTTCTGAATTCTGTCCAAAAAAAATGTCCCGAAATCGGTGCCCTCGGTTTCCAATATTGGAGCCGCAGCCCATTGAATTCCAATTTTAGGGTGCTAAGATGTTACGTGAGGAAAACGCCCTATGTCGATGGACGGGACTGGCATGAGACAACGGAGAAGTCAGTGGAACACGAGACGTTCGGAAAGATCGTAGCCGCCTTGAGAAGAGAGCAGATCGACTTTGCCACCGGTCGTCGTTGGAGTCAGCAAAAACTAGCCGAGGAGACGGGATTAACCAAGCGAATAGTGAGCAAGATAGAGCGGGGCAGGCAGGCGCGACTGGAAGGGGAAGTCCTGCAGGAATTGGCCCGCGCGTTCGAGTTGACTTCCCTGGAAAGACGCGAGTTTTTCGCCTTGGCCAGTCAGTCTGCGGACAGGGCGGTCGTGCGCGCTGATCTCGACCATAGGGAGGTTTTCGAGAAGGCCTGGGCTTCGCTGGGCGCGATCGGTCTGCCTGCATTCCTGATGGACACTTTTGGCAATATAATCGGCATCAATCGTGCAATGATAGCTTTTCACAATTGCAGCATGGCACAGATAAACGAGGCAAAGACTACTGTAGAGGGCGTCAACCTGCTGGGTCAGCTGTTTGCGCCGGACTCGACGCTGCGGCACGTATTGGGAAATGGTTGGCATTCCAAAGCGATGACGGTAATGCGCCAGTGGCGGACCATGACCCTGCGCTACCGCCACACGGACCGATTTCGACAGCTTTTCACTGCGTTATCCGCGTTTCCCGATTTCCCAATTTTCTGGTCGGCGAGCCGCGAACGCCGCCAGGATGTCAATAGCCGGCTGCGCAGCCATATATACACACACAGGGTACATGGGCCTGTGGGATACACCGTGTTTACCGACATAAGCTTGAGCAACCATGGCGACCTCTATCTGTCCACCTATGTCCCCCAAGACCGCAACACGATCGAGCTTTTCCAGCGTCTATCTGGTGGGAGTCAGCAGGCGCTGCCCCTGGCCAACTGGCCCTAATGCAGCTGATGCACTTCAAGAGTCACAGACGAATATAGATGTCGGCGGCCTGCTTCCGACCAAAATGGCGATCTGCGGGACTACTCGGGGGCAGGTTGACCGAGCCAGATAAGCAACTCGTCGATCTGCTCTTGCACGGCGCGGCGGCTGCTTCCGCCGAGCGCGTCACGCTGTTCCACGCTGCGCTCGTAACTCCAGATAAGAGCCACATCCTCTTCGAAGGCGGGGTGAAGAGAGCGGAGTTCCGCCAGCGACAGGTCGGTGAGCGCGGATCCCTGGGATTCGGCCAGCGCCACGGCGGCGCCGGCGACGTGGTGAGTTTCGCGGAATGGGACTCCCTTGCGCACAAGGTATTCGGCGAGGTCGGTGGCCAGCATTTCGGGCACGAGCGCGCGGGCCATGTTTTGGCCGTTGACGGCGAGGGTGGCGAGCGCGCCGGCGGCGATCGGAATGGCGCGTTTCATGGTTTCGATGGCGTCGAAGAGGGGCTCCTTATCCTCCTGAAGGTCCTTGTTATAGGTGCTGGGGAGACCTTTGAGGGTCATCAGCAGACCGCTCATGTTGCCGAAGACCCGGCCGGATTTACCGCGCAGGAGCTCGAGCGAGTCGGGGTTTTTCTTTTGGGGCATGAGGCTGCTGCCGGTGCTGTAGGCGTCGGCGAGCGTCACGAATCCGAATTCGCTACTGCTGTAGATAATGAGGTCTTCGGCCCAGCGGCTGATGTGCATCATGGTTAGCGTTGCCCAGAACAGGGTTTCGGCGACGAAATCACGGTCGCTGACGCCGTCAAGGCTATTGGGCGTGGGCGCGCCGAATCCCAGATCTTGCGCGAGCTGGTCGCGGTCGATGGGGAAGGGGTTGCCCGCCAAGGCGCCGTTTCCGAGCGGCATCAGGTTGACCCGCGCCAGGAGGTCCTGCAGACGGAGAGCGTCGCGCTGCCAGGCCCAGGCGTAGCTTAGGAGCCAGTGGCTCCAACGGGTGGGCTGGGCAGGCTGGAGATGGGTATAGCCCGGCATGAGGAGATTGATTTCGTTTGCGGCGCGTTCTACGGCCACGCCGATGAGAGTGCGCATCTGCTGCTCTGAGGTTTTCAACTCTTCGCGCAGCCAGAGCCGGAGGTCTGTCGCGACCTGATCGTTGCGGCTGCGGCCGGTGTGCAGTTTGCCGGCAGCGGGGCCTATCAGTTCGGTCAGGCGGCGTTCGTTGGCGGTGTGGATGTCCTCGTCGCCGGCTTTTGTTTCGAACTGACCGGCCCGCCACTCGTCGGCAACACGCTCGAGGCCGGCGACAATCTGTTCGGCTTCCAGTTCAGTCAGGAGCCCGGCGCGGGCCAGTGCGCGTGCATAGGCCTGGCTGCCGTGGATGTCGGCCTGCCAGAGGCGCCGGTCGAAGTCGATCGACGCGTTAAACTCTTCCATCAGGGGATCTAGTTCGCCGCTGAAGCGTCCTCCCCAAAGCTTAGTGCTCACTGTGTGTTTCTCCGAACGGCAGTGACCTGCGCCACTTGAACTGTATTCGCAATAATTATTCCACAGGAGGCCGCCCGGGCACACTTTCTTCACCGGATGGCGACTGATATTCCGCCACGGCCAGCACTAAACCGGCCGCTCCCCGCGTTCGCTTCACCCACCATACGATGAGCAGAGAACCAACTATAAGCGCTGCGATGCCCAGGAGGCCGGCTTCCGGCCCGAATGCGCCGCCGGTCCACAGATTGGGGCCGCCCTGGTGGACGGCGATGAAGGTCGTTTCATTGGCTGACGTGCCGCTGACAGGAAAGCCGAAGACGTTGCCTTGGAAAAAGTTCCAAGTGATGTGAATGCCTATCGGTATGGCCAGCTGGTCGGTCAGGATGAATGGCAGTCCCAAGAAGAGACCGGCCAGGAAGAGGTTTACGGTGCTGATCGTAGTCGCATTGGGATTGAAGGCATGGAGGAGTCCGAAAATCCCTGAGGAGATTAGCCAGGCAAGCAATATACCCCTCTTGAGGCCCAAGGGACTGAAGCTGAGGCCTTCGGCCATGTTTTTCAATTGATATCCGCGCGATACCAGTTCTTCATATATGCCGACGGCCAGGTACTGGGTCAGCGGCCAAAAGATAGCCAAGCCGAAGGGAATAGACCGGCTTGTAAAGAGGATCTCTTCGACCGTGACCCAGCCCAAAGCCAGTTCGACGAGGAAGATAAGCAGCATGAGGAACGCGCCCAGGAACAGCCCGTAGCCGAGGTCTCGCCACCAAAGAGATGTGAATTGCAGACCGAGATCGGAAACGGGTCTGCGGTCAAGAAACCGGGCTGCGAGCAGAGTGCCAACTACGATTGCCAGCGCGGATAGGGCCATTCCAACGATGCCAAGGGCAAAGCTCTCATTATCGTCATCGTCATAGGCAAGGGATTGGAGCACTTCCACCGCGATTACCACGACGGCTACCAGTAGAACATGGAGGATTAGCCGCCACAGGGCTCGCAGGCGCCTGTCGGCGGGACTCCAGAAAACGGGGGATATTCGGTGCATATTCTATTCCTACTGCGACAACGCTGCGCTGTTGGCTAAGACTTTCGCTTGGCAGCCAGACAAGCTGTTGCACTGACCATTTCCCGGATGTGGCCGTCAGTCAGTATGGGGTGGCCTGTACTCCGCGAGGGAAAGCGAGAGATCCAGCGTACCACGAGTGTGCTTCACCCACCAGATCATGGCCAGGGAGCCGACAATTATGGCGATGAAGCCCAGCAGCCCTGCCTCGGGCCCGAAGCCGCCGCCGGTCCAGAGTTCGGGGCCGCCCTGAACGGTATTGAAGATAGAGGTCCGGAAGAAGGTCAAACCGCTGACCGGGAAGCCGAATACGTTGCCCTGGAAGAAGTTCCAGGCTACATGGACGCCAATGGAGATGGCCAATTCCCCTGTAAGCAGGAAGGGCAGAGCCAGGAAGAACCCCGCCAGAGTGATCTTGAGGGTCGTGCCCACGGTGGCGCCAGGGTTCATGGCATGGATCAGGCCGAACAGGATGGAGGTGACAATCCAGGCCAGGAACAGTGCGTTTCTGCCACTAATCGGGCCGAAGTTGAGACCTTCAGCGATGTTTTTCATCTGGAAGCCGCGAAATACGAGCTCCTCGTAGGTGCCGACCAGTGTCATCTGGAACAGGAAGAGGAGGAAGGCCACGATGAAGGGGAAGGGCATAAGTGTGACGAACATGCCATCGATAGTAATCCACCCCATGGCGAGCTCGACAACAAATATTCCGGCCATCAGGAGAGCGCCAAGGACCAGGCCAAATACCAGGTCTCTTCGCCATCGCGTCGTCCATATCAGGCCGTAGTCGCTAAATCTGCGCCGATCCAGAAACCTGGCCGCGGCGATTGTAACGAGGACGTAGACCAGGCCAGTCAATAGCAGGGCGACCATGCTTGGGATGGCTTCTGGACCGCTATCAACGCTGCTTGCACGTCCTGAAAAGATCGAGCGCATGATAGCCGAAGTAATTTGCAGGCCGATGAAGATCACCACGAAGTGTAGTATTACGCGCCAGAGTGCACGCAATCGCCGGTTGGAGGGATCCCAAAACGGTTGTAGGAAGTTGTTCATTTGGTTATGGCACCTTTCTTTGGGGCGATCCCGACTTTGAGAGTCGCCTGGGGTTTGTGATAGGATTCACATACAGATTGCGGGATGGAGGGGATTCGTGAGCCAGCGGGACAGGCGGCGCGCAATTGAAAAGGGGGCTTCGCCAAACGTCGAAGGCGTCCCGCGTCGACGCGTCCGGCCGCGAGGGCTGAACGAATGGCAGGATCTTATCACTGAGCAGCTTGATGAGGCGGCCGCAAATGGCGCCTTTGAGAACTTGCCGGGGAAAGGCCAGCCCCTTCCTCTGAACGAGCATCCCAACGAGCCTGCGGATATGCGCATGGCCAACAAGCTGCTCAAGGACAACAATCTTACTCCGACCTGGATAGGTGATCGCAAGGAGTTGTTGGCCGAGATCGAAGTTTTGCGCGGGGAGATGCAGAGGCAGTGGGATCTGACCTGCGCAGGTACGGCGGGCCCCGGGAGCGATAGCGGGACATTCATGCGCTCCTGGCAGCGAAGTCTGCACCGGTGGGAAGCGCGCATCGCTGAGTTGAACAGGCGCATAGTCAGCCTGAACATCACCCTTCCCATCTGGCGGATGGAGCTGCACCGTTTGCGGCTGGATGAAGAGTTGAAGCGGATTGGCGCTTCACTCGGGGACAGCGAATCCCCTCCGTAGGTCTTCGTTTTTCTGGTACCCTCCTTTTCCCGACTGTGGTTTCCTAAGACCGAAACCAAAGGATAGTTTATTCTCTGCTGACGAACCGGCCCGGAGCGGCGCCGGTGTGTTCTCCGTTGCGCAGTACACGCTCACCGTTGACCCATACTTCGCGCACTCCGACAGATAGCTGATGGGAGTCGGTGAAGGTTGCGCGGTCGCTGATGGTTTGCGGATCGAAGAGGACGACGTCTGCGTAGAACCCGGAACGCAGCAGGCCGCGCTTGCGGAGGCCGATGCGATCGGCCACGGCGCCGGTCATTTTGCGGACAGCGTCCTCGAGGGTGAGGAGCCGCTGTTCGCGCACATAGAAGCCGAGTACGCGGGGGTAGGTGCCGTAGGCGCGTGGGTGCGTGGGGCCGAGATCGGCGGCCCAGGCCGGATCGACGCCGGAGGCGTCGGTGGAGAACTTAATCCACGGCAGGGGCAGCTGGGTGCGCAGGTTGTCTTCGCTGATGGAGAGGAATATGGTGCCGATGCGCTGGCCTTCCGAACGCAGCAGGTCGATGGCACAGTCGAGCCAGTCCTGGCCCCTTGCGGCGGCGATCTGAGCGAGATTCATGCCGACGTAGGGCAGGTTTTCCTCCTGGTGGAAGCCGACGGGGATGACGCCGGCGGCCCCGCCCCGGGTTGATGGGCTGGGTTGAGCGCCAGGGTCATCGAGCATTTCGGCGCGAATGCGGGCGCACACGGCAGGATCCTCCAGGTTCTGGAAGAATTCTCCATCGGCCGCGGTCCAGGTAGGTAGAAGCGATGAGAGACCGGTGCCGGAGGCGGCGTAAGGGTACATGTCGGCGGTGACGTCGAGGCCTTGGGTGCGGGCCTCTTCGATGCGGGCGATTGTGGAGGGCATCTTGTGCCAGTTGGCTGCGCCTGAGGCCTTGAGGTGGTAGATTTCGACGGGCAGGTCGGCGCGGCGGCCGATGGTTAACGCTTCCTCCAGCCCTTCGAACAGTTTCGCCCCTTCGGATCGCATATGGGTGATATAAATGCCGTTATAGCGGCTGACGACCTTGCAGACTTCGATCAATTCTTCGGTGTCGGTGTAAGAGTCAGGGGGATAGATGAGGGCGTAGGAGACGCCGAACGCTCCGTCTTCCATAGCTTCGGCCATGGTGCGGCGCATGAGTTCGATCTCATCGGCGGAGGGCCGGCCCATTTCCATGCCTTTGCCGACGTTGCGCAAGGTGCCGCCGCCGAGGAAGGAGCCGACATTGGGTGAGACGCCAGCGTTTGCGACGGCTTGCAACCAGTCGCCGAAGCGGTTCCAGCCGCGGATTTCCTCATGCCACTCGTCACTGATGGGCATGGGCAGGATGGAGTTGGCCATGGGATCGGTGTGGCGGCCGGCGACCGGAGCGGGCGTCCAGGCTTCGCCCATGATCTCGGTGGTGACGCCCTGGGTGACCTTGGATAGACAGCGGCCGTCGATCATGAGCGACAGAATCGAGTGGCTCTGGATGTCGATGAAGCCAGGGCAGGCGACGAGGCCGGAGGCATCGACGACTTCGGCGCAGTTTGCGGCGGGGATGGCGCCCGGCGGGGCGATGGCTTCGATGCGGTCGCCAGTGAGGAGCAGGTCGCCGTAGCGCCAGGGGTTGCCGGTGCCGTCGACGAGGCGGGCGTTGCGGATCAGGGTAGAGGATTCAGGCATGGATGCGGTCAAGAATCAGTGAATGCGTCGTACAGGAGACGGCCGATGCGCCCGAAGGCGGCGTCGATGGCGATAGGCTGTTCGCTGCTCGCGACCGGGTCGTCGGAGACGGCTTCATCGTCCCAGCGGGAGAAGACGGTGACGGCGACGTGTGAGTTTTCGTTTACGTAGATTATGCCGCTGTCGTTACGAATACCGGGCAGCGTGCCGGTCTTGTGGGCGCAGGGTGTGCCGGGCGGGAGGTAGCGGGGCAGGCGGTCGTTGAGCTGCTGTTTGAGCAGTATCTCCAGCATGGCGTCGCAGGCGGCGCGGCTGACGACTGCCCCTCGCCAGATGCGGGCCAGAAGCTCGGTGAGGGCGGCGGTCGTGCCGGTGTCGTTGTCGGGGCCGAGGCTGTAGGAGGTTCCTGTGCGGTTGCGGGGCGCGGTGGCGAGGGCGAGCATGTCCTGGGTCGGGTCGGAGGAGGGGAGCAGGTCGTCGAACAGCTCGCGGATGGTCAGGGGCACGTGGATGTCGGTGAGGCCCAGATTGTGCATGGTGCGGGTGACCCTGCCTTTGCCGAGACGGTGCATGACCATGTCGGTGGCGGTGTTGTCGCTGATGATGATCATCAGCGTGAGCAGGTCCTTCACGGTGGGCGCGAGGCCGTCGTCGAAGAAGACGAGGATGCCGCTGGGCAGGTTCTTTTCGGCGGTGGTGAGTTCCCAGCGGTCGTCGAGCGCGAAGCGGCCCTCTTCGATCTGGCGGAAGGCTTCGACGAGGACGGGGATTTTGAGGACGCTGCAGAGCGGGTAGACGCGTTCGGTGTCGACGTCAGTGCGCTGACCGGACTCGAGGTGGAGGGCGGAGACGGCCATTTCGGCGCCGTTGGTTTCGGTGATGCTGCGGATGTCAGATTCGAGAGACATGGATATTGTTCCGGTGGTCGGAGGCCAAGGCAAGTTGGCGAGTAGCGTTATGGCATGAAGTTCTTTAGATAGCGTCCGCTCTGGACGAGGGAGGCTTTGCGGCTTTCGAGTGAATCTTCGTAGGCGCGGTCCTCGACTTCGATGCAGACGGGGCCGTCGTAGCCGACGTCGCTGAGGACGGAGAAGAACTGGCCCCAATCGATATCGCCGAGGCCGGGCAGCTTGGGCACGTGGAACTCGAGCGGGGTGGCCATGATGCCGACGTCGTCGAGACGGTGCGTGTCGAGGCGCACGTCTTTGGCATGGACGTGGAAAAACTTGCCGATGAACTCGCGGATGGGTTTGAGGTAGTCCATGTGCTGCCAGATCATGTGGGAGGGGTCGTAGTTAAGGCCGAAGTGATCGCTGGGGATGTCGGCGAACATGCGGCGCCAGATGGCGGGTGTGTGGGCGAGGTTTTTGCCGCCGGGCCACTCGTCGTCGGTGAAGGCCATGGGGCAGTTCTCGATGCCGATCTTGACGTCGTGGTCTTCGGCGAAGCGGATGAGGGGCGTCCAGACTTCGAGGAAGCGGGGCCAGTTTTCGTTGACGGACTTGGTCCAGTCTCGGCCGACGAAGGTGTTCATTATGCCGATGCCGAGCAGTGCGGAGGCCTCGATGACGCGCTTGATGTGGTCAATGGCGACCTGGGCTTCGTCCTGGTCGGGGGTGAGGGGGTTGGGGTAGTAGCCGAGGCCGCTGATGGTGATGCCGGCTGCGGCGGCGAGCTCGTTGACGCGGGAGGCGTCACTCGCTGTGAAGCCGACGACGTCGATGTGGGTGACGCCGGCGTAGCGACGTTCGGCTTTGCCGGCGGGCCAGCACATGAGCTCGACGGTGCCGAAGCCGTTGGCGGCGGTGAATTGGATAACTTCTTCGAGGGAGAGGTCGGGGAGGATAGCGCTGGCGTAGCCTAGTTTCATCATTTTGGGTGTTTGCTCCTGTCTCAATAGTGTTTGCGATTGGCTGCCTGGCAGCGGCAGCTGGCAGAGGGTCACATTTGGTCGCTGATCTCCACCCACCGCTCCTGCTCGTGGCTCTGGAGGATGGCTTCGCAGAGGATAATCTCTTTGTGGCCGTCGGCGAAGGTGGGGAAGGGCTCAGGGGCATTGAGGTCGCCTGCGGCGATGTAGTCGTAGAAGGATTTGAATGAGTGCTTGAAGGAGTCGTCGTAGCCTTCGTTGTGGCCGCCGGGATAGCCGATGTGGGCGAGGGCTTCTGCGGAGACTAGGCCCGGGTCACGCAGCAGGAGCTGGTTTGCCTGATTGCGGTGGCCGATCCAGAGTTCGTTGGGCTGCTCGCTGTTCCAGGCTACTGAGGCTTCGCTGCCGGCGATCTCGTAGCGGAGACAGTTTTTGCGGCCGGCGGTAATCTGCGAGACCCAGAGCGAGCCGTGGGCGCCGTCGGAGAAGCGGAGGAGCGCGGCGCCGCTGTCCTCGGTCTCGATATCGATCGACTCGGTTGCGTCGGGCGCCTGCACTTTGGCGGAAAAGGTCTCGACTTCACCGATGGGCCGCTGGCGGGTGGTGTGGACGGTTTTGAGGTCGGCCTGGACGGCGGTGACGGACTGACCGGTGATGAACTGGACGAGGTCGAGCCAGTGGGTGCCGATGTCGGCGACGGCGCGCAGTTTGCCGCCCTCGCCGCTGAGGACGCGCCAGTTGTAGTCGGTGGGGTAGAGCAGCCAGTCCTGTACGTAGCTGCCGGTGATCGAGTGGATGCTGCCCAGGGTACCGCTCCGGATCATGGAGCGGACTTCCCAGTTGAGCGGGTAGAAGCGCATGTTGTAGTTGACGCCGGCGGCGAGCCCGCTTTCGCTTGCGAGCTTGACGAGCGCGCCCGATTCGGCTGAGGTCATGGCGAGCGGCTTTTCGCAGTGGACGTGCTTGCCAGCCTGGAGGGCCTGGCTGGCCTGCTCGAAGTGATGGCGATTGGGCGAGGTGATGTGGACGGCATCGATCTCGGAGTCGGCCAGCAGCTCGGAAAAGTTGCTGTATGCGCTGGGAATGCCGAGGTCGGCGGCGGCGCGCTGGGATTTCTCTGATGAGGAGCCGAGGATGCCGGCCACGTTGATACCCAGGCGACGCAGGCCTTCGGTGTGGGCAGGGCCCATGAAGCCGGTGCCTATTATGGCTACGTTAGAGACGCTCATTCGTTCACCTCTATTAGACTAAACTGCCCGAGACTAAACGATTCGAGTTCGGTCAATTGCTGTTCTGACAACGCCAAAGAAATAGAATGGATAGGCAAGGCCGAAGGTTATGAGTGACAACAGAATCCACAAAAGAATATGCCCAATTTGTTGACCTGCACTGAGTTGACACTCAAGCCTGCCGACCGAAGACCTAGTGCGGTCTTCAAGTTCGATGGCATTGATGATTAGGGCCTTATGCTAGTTAGGAAAGGCCAATTGCTTGATTTGAAGATAGTCACTTACGCCCATTAGGTGGTTGATGTAAATGCAGAGAGTATGTGCAGTCAACTTCGTGTATAGGCGTGCACAAAGGCCTCTGAAAGTATGTGCGTGATTGGTTTCTATGGAGAATTGTGCGTTCAATTGACTGGTGACTGTTTCGATGATTTGGCGGACCCTATCGTAGAGGCGACGGGCCGATGCGGAGATCTGTTTTCTCTGGTTGCTGCGCGGCTTGGTGAGCAGGCGGATGCGATTGTATTGCCAGAGTTCATCTGCGACTGGAGCACTGACGTAGGCCTTGTCACCGATGACGATGCGATTGCAGTGTTCTACGAGGAGTTCGTGACCGATAGCCAAGTCGCGCTCGTTAGCCGGAGCTAACTCGAAGTCGATAATGAGGCCACCCATCGTGATCAGCATATGCAGCTTGAAACCGAAGATCATCATTTTCTTGGAGGGTACGGGCCCATAATCGGCCCCCCATTCGGACCATCTGGCGCGCGATTGCGGCGCCAGGTGAAATTGAACCACTGGAATGGGCAGACTATCGACGACACAATGCGCGTCCCGATAGAGCTCCATCCTGGCCAACATCATGCGCCGCATCTCGTTCATAATCCGCATCAAGTCTCGTCGCCGCCGATTGAAACGGCTCTGCTCCGGTATGATCGGAAACTTATCCCGATGAGCCTGCATATGATGGAGTAACTCTGTTTCCACATCCCATCCCAGACACTCGCCGATGAGACAGATCGCTATCAATTCACTGTCGCTACACTCAGGCTCCGGGCCCGGTCGTCTCAGATGTCCTTCCAGTTCCTTGCACATGTCGTCAACGAGCACATATACCCATAGACAGAAGTCGTCAAAGTGGGCTATCATTCCGGAGGTCCTCCTGGTGACTCACTTTGGTTGGTGGAGACCTCCAAAGTTATCTCACCAGGGGACTTTTTTCAAACGCTATCTAGCATAAGGCCCGATTAGTTTGGCAGATGCATAGGGCCAGAAGAACAGGCCAATGCCAAGCGTGACAATCGAGATAAGAAGCCAGATGATGAGATGACCTAGCACGTCCATCATAGTGAGATTCAACCTCGTGTGACCGTGATGAAGATTTGTAGTTGCGAGGGTCATCGTAGTTCCTCCTTGCGCTCCACTCGACCGCTGTGTCTGGCATGTGGTTATACCGCTTGAAATTTCGGATATTTTTCTTCTTGATTCTTTGCTAACCCCTTTCAGGATCCCTGTCCCGAATCAGGTAGTTTACTTTTGACCAGCATTGGGTTACGCATTCGATTTAATCATGCTCGGCGAGTCAGACCGGCGTAACCCCACGCCAGCGCCAGGACGATTGTTCCGTAGACGACCTGCTGGATGGCCTGGCCGACGTTGAGGAAGGTGAGCATCGAGTTCAGGACGCTGAGAATGAGAGCGCCGAGGATCGTGCCCGTGTAGCCGCCGACGCCGCCGAAGATGGAGGTGCCGCCGATTACGGCCGCGGCCACGGATGGCAGGAGAAAGGCGTTGGCGAGCTGGAGATCGACGGCGCCGGTACGGCCGCCGAGCAGGATGCCGCTGATGGAGCCGAGGACACCGGCGACGATATAGGCGGTGATGCGTACCTGCCAGACGCGGACGCCGGCAAGGCGTACGGCGACCTCGTTATCGCCGATGGCATAGAGGAGACGTCCCCAGCCGGTCCGCTTGAGGAGCCAGATCAATCCCCCGGCAATCAGCGCCCAGACGACGACACTGTAGGGGACGCGATTGCCCAGGAAAGAGCCGCCTCCGAGCAACTTTATGAATGGCCCCATCTGGGTCGAGCCCTGCAGGATGGTCTGTGCCCAGGCGGTAAAGAGGCCGAGCAGGATACCGGACATGGCCAGAGTCATGATGAGGGGGTTGACGCGAAAGACTGCGACGCCTACACCGTTTGCACTACCGACTACCAGCCCGACTACGATGCCAAACAGGATGGCGATGGCGGCGCCCTCGGGGGACTGGTTTGCCGCCACATAGGCAGAGCCGGTAGCAATCATGGTAACAGACAGGTCGATGCCACCGGTGAGCATGAGGATAGTCTGCGCGCCGGCGAGTATGCCGAGGGGCGCGGCCTGCAGCAGAGTGTTGCGGGCGCCGCTGACCGAAAGGTAGTTTGGCTCGACGAAACCGGTAACGAGGACGAGGATGACGAGAATGCCGGTCAGGGCAAGGGTGGGGTGCTCGGAGACGCGCGCGGCGACGCGGGCGGCCAAGCCGGCAGGCGCGGCGGCTTGGGCTGGCAGAGGGGGTTGGCTCATGCGGAGCGCTCCCGCAGCAGCGTGACAAGGCCGCCGACCATCATTACCCCTGCGATCAGGACGCCCTGGATGATCTGGGCGTTGTTGGGGTCGATGCCCATGGCGCTGAGGATGGGGTTGAGCATGATCAGGATCACGCCGGCCGCGACCGCGCCGAGGACGAGGCCGGTTCCGCCGACGAGGGCAACGCCGCCGAGAACGACGGCGGCCACGCTGTTCAAGGTGGCATTGGCGCCGACGCTGAAGCGGGGATCGCCGGTGCCGGTGAGCGCGACGGTGGCGAGGCCAGCCATGGCGGCCATGGCGCCGCCGATGGCGTAAGAGGATACTTTGGCGCGGCGCACGTCAAGACCGGCGAGCCGGGAAGCGATGCTATCGCTGCCAATGGCGTAGATGGACAGCCCAATGCGGGTGTGCCTGGAAAGAAGGAATACGAGAATTGCTGGTACGGCCATCATCAGAATGGGCATGACGAAGGTGCCGCCGATGCCGGACTGAGCGCCCGTGAAAAGCCAGCGGAATTCCGGTGCGGTGCCTCCGCCGGGCGATGGCAGGATCCAGAGGGCGAAGCCGGACCAGATGTAGCCGGTGGCCAGGGTCACGACGATGTCGGGCACGCCGGAGACGCTGATTATGTAGCCCACGAGCGCATTGAGGATGCCAAGTCCGGCGATCAGAAAGATTGCGATAAAGAGCACCATGGCAAAGGGTTGATCGTCCATGAAGCGGGCCGCGAGGGCGTTGGTCAGCAGAAGCAGCGCGCCCAGGGAGAGGTCGATGCCGCCGGCGATGACGATGATGGCCTGGCCGATGGCCAGATAGACCAGGGGCAGGCTGTTCTTGCTGATCGAGGTGACCTGGAACTGACCGAAAACGGGTATCAGGGTGGCATACCATATTAGCAGGGCGCTGAGCAGGAGCCAGACGCCCAGGGTCCAGGTGTTGCGCGCCAACCCTGCGCGCCAGACGGCAAGGCTCACGGACCGTAGCGTGGTCATCATGCGAGGACTTCCAATCCATGCGCGGCGGTGAGAAGGGAGGACTCGGTTGCTTGGGCTGCGTCCTGTTCGTCGACGACGCGGCCGTCGTGCATGATGAGAACGCGGTCGCAGACGAGTGGGATTTCGGCGAGCTCGCTGGTATAGAGAAGGATGGCCGCGCCATTGCCTGCCAGCTCGCGCAGAAGGGCGTAGATTTCCAGCTTGGTCTGCACGTCGATGCCACGGGTGGGGTCGAAGCAGAGCAGGGTGCGAAAGCCGGCCACGAGCCAGCGGCCGATGGCAACTTTCTGCTGGTTTCCGCCGGAGAGGCGCCGGACTTGCGATGCGGCCCTGGTATCGATGGAGAGCCGGTCGATGGCGTTAATGACGCGCTGGCGCTCATCGCCGGGAATACGCAGCCACTGGCGGATGCGGCTGAAGAGGGGAACCACGAGGTTTTGTCGTACGGGCAAGTTTGGCAGCAGGGTCAGAAGGCGGTCACCGGGGATAAGGACGACGCCGTCAGCCACGGCATCGGAGGGCGCGCGCCAACGGCGCTGACTGCCGCGGACGAAGATGTCGCCTGCGGACGGTTGCCGATCCCCCGAAAGGAGGGCAAACAGACGGTCCTGGCCCTGGCCTTCGAGGGCGACAAGGCCGAGAATCTCGCCACGGCGCAGTTCGAAGGAGATGTCGCGCACGAAGTCGCCGGAGTGAAGACCTTTTGCAGCGAAGTCGATCTCCTGTGACGAGGAAGGAGATTTCGAACGATGCTGCGAATCCGACTCAGGCTCGTCACTCTCCTCCAACTCACTTACATCGGCGCCGAGCATGGCTTCTACCAGTTCATGTTCGTCAACGTCGTGCATTGTCCCGGTGGACTGGACGTTGGCTGCGGGTGTGGTTGAGTTGGGCTCGAACAGGGCGACGTTGCGGCCGTCGCGCAGGATGGTGGCGCGGTCGCAGATGCGCCTTACCTCTGCGAGCCGGTGGGTTATGAGGACGGCGGCGCGGTCCTGTTTGCGCCATTCGGAGAGGAGGGCGAAGACGCGTTCGGCCTGGTCGGCGGTGAGGGCGGCGGTGATTTCGTCGAGCAGAAGGACCTGCGGGTCACGGGCGAGAGCGCGGGCCAGATCGACTACGCGCAGTGTCTCCAGTGGCAGTTCGCGTACTAGCGCGTCAAGGTCGAGGTCGGCAAGATCGAACCAGGTGAGCCAGTGGGTGAAGGCAGACTCTTCGATTTGGCTGAGATGGAGATTCTGGCGGACGGTGAGATCGGGGATGAGCGCGGGATCCTGGAAGACGGTGGCGATGCCGACAGCCATGGCATCTACCGGGGCGTGGAAGCGCATGGGGCGGCCGTCGACATGGACAATACCGGCGTCGGCCGGATGGACGCCGGCCAGGATCTTTACGAGCGTGCTTTTGCCGGCGCCGTTGGCGCCGAGAAGCGCATGGACCTCGCCGCGGCGGACTGCGAATTCAACTTCGCGCAGGGCCACGACGGGTCCATACGATTTGGCTACTTTATCGGTCGCAAGCAGTGGCTGCGACTCACTCATGGCGAGTTTATTCCAACCGCAATTGGCAGGCTATTCGCCCGGCGCTGTGCAGGCGGAGACATCTGCGCTGCCGTTGTAACTGGTGTAGGGTTCAATGTCAACGTATGTGCTCCAGCCCACCTGCTCGTCGGGCGCGTAGATCGCGTTCAGCCCGTCGACATCTTCGGTGGTGAAGACTTTAGGCGTGAGAATGGTCTCATGCGGCGGGTTGTTGCCGGTCAGCGCTTCGAGGGCGATGGCCATGCCGACGGCGCCGATGGCGGGTGGGTTGGTGACGGCTGCGCCGACCAGACCTGCGTCGGCCAGTTGGATCAGCTGCTCCACGAAACCGTTGTTGTCGGCGCCGACGATGGGTACGAAGTCAACGTCAGCGACCTGGAACTGTTCGACGACCGGATAGTCGATACCGGAGGTCCAGATGCCGTCGATATCCTGGGTGGTGATGAGGTCGAGGGCCTGTTGGGCGCCGGTTGAGGGGTCCCAGCCGGTGAAGGTGGAGGCTACGACCTCGATGTCAGGATAGTTGGCAAGGGCTTCGTTGAAGCCGTTGTGGCGGTCGGTGTCGGCGGGGACGCCGTCGATGCCGCGCATTTCCACGACCTTGCCGGAGCCGCCGAGCTGCTCGAAGAGCCATTCAGCGCCGAGGCGGGCGTAAGCGGTCTGGTCATTGGTGGCGACGTAGGCGCCCTCGGCGGTCACAGCCTGATCGACGGCCACGACGACGATGCCCTGGGCGATGGCCGATTCGATGACGGCGTTGAGGCCTTCGCGATCGGTCGGGTTGAGGATAATGGCGTCAACACCTTGGGAGATGAGGCCCTCGAGGTCGGCGATCTGCTCGGTGGGGCCGCCGTTACGGTTGACGACGACGACGCTGTCGACAAGGCCGCTGGCGGTGGCCTCGGCTTTGATGGCGCAGATCATCTGCTCACGCCAGCCGTTGCCGACGAGCGTGTTGCTGACGCCGACGACGAAGCCGCCTTCCTTTTCCATCATGGCGTCATCGCCGGATGCGGGCGCGACTGCGACGCAGGCGGTGAGGGCCAGTGCGAGTGTCAGCAGCAGGGTGAGAATGGTGAATCGTGTTGGATGGAACTTCATTTCAGACTCCTCCTTGAATGGAAATGTGACTCTGTTGTCAATCCCGTTCCCGCGGATCCAGTGCGTCGCGCAGGCCGTCGCCGAGGAAGTTAAAGGCCAGCACTGTAATTACGATCATGAGGCCGGGAAAGAAGGCTATGTGGGGGAAGCGCAGGATAAAGGCTCGGCCGTCCGCCAAGGTGCCGCCCCAGGAGGGGTTGGGTGGACGGATGCCGAGACCCAGGAATGAGAGCGCGGATTCGAGAATGATGATGCCTCCGATGCCGAGGGTTGCCAAGACGATAATCGGGCCCATGACGTTGGGGAGGAGGTGACGCCAGATGATGCGCCAGTCGCGTACGCCGACGGCTCGGGCCGCGGTGACGAAATCGGTTGCCTTGAGGGACATTATGTCGGCGCGTACGACGCGGGCGAAACGGGCCCAGCCAGTCACACCGATCACGACGACGGTGGTAACGAGGCTCGGTCCCATTACGGCGGCGAGCACGACCAGAAGGGCGATGATGGGGAAGGCCATCAGGGTATCGATTACCCTGGAGATCAGCGTGTCCTCCCAGCTGCCGAGATATCCGGCCACTGCGCCGATGATTACGCCTAGCGTAACGGCGATGCCTGTCGCCAACAGCCCTACGAGAAGGGCGACGCGGGTTCCGAAGATGACGCGACTGAGGAGATCCCGTCCCAGATGGTCGTAACCGAAGGGGTGGGCGAGGGTGGGGCTGCCGCCCCGCATACCGCGAAAGATTTCATCGATAGGATCGTAGGGTGAAAGCAGGGGCGCGAATATGGCCATCAGCGCCAAGAGGAGGATAACGACCAGGCCGCCGACGGCGATGCGATTGGCTCTGAATCTGCGCCAAGCCTGGCTCCATTCGGAGCGCCGGTCTGCGGCGGCAGCGAATTGTTGGTTCAGCCCGTTGGGTTCGGAGGTGGTCATTAGCTGAAGCGATAGAAAATGTGCGCTAATTGATGCGGATACGCGGATCGATGATGGCGTAGGTCAGGTCAGTGATCAGGTTGACGGCCACGACAAGTACGGCAAGCACGACGACCAAGGACTGAACGACCTGGTAGTCGAGGCGAAAGATAGAATCGGTGAACAGGCGGCCGATGCCGGGAATGGCGAAGACGGTTTCGACGACGATTGTGCCGCTGAGAATAAAGGCGACACGAAAGCCGATGACGGTTACGACCGGGAGCAAGGCGTTGCGGACTGCATGGCGGACGAGGACGATCGTGTTGGGCAGTCCTTTGGCGTAGGCTGTGCGCACGTAGTCCTGGGTAAGGACTTCAAGTGTAGAGGCGCGCATGACGCGTGTCAGGACGGCCATCTGTTCGGTGGTCAGCACCAGAACGGGCAGGATATAGCCCTGCCATGACTTAAGCCCGAAGGGCGGTATGCGACCGATTAATGGCAGTTCACCGAACCAGCGGGGCACGTAGAGAGCGAAAAGTACGATCAGCATGAGGGCCAGCCAGAAGTTGGGCAGGGCCACGCCGAGGGTCGAGCCGACGGCGGTGCTGTAGTCGAAGGAGGAGTTGCGGCGGACGCCGGCGATGATGCCGGCGGGGATCGCGACCAGCAGGGCCAGGGCAAGGGAAGTAACGTTCAGAATGGCGGTCACAGGGATCGCTTCAAAGATCATCTGCCGCACGGGTATTCCTTTGCGGATCAGAGAGTCGCCGAAATCTCCGCGCAGGAGGTTCCACGCCCAGATGAAGAACTGTTCGTGGTGGGGACGATCCAACCCCCAGCGGGCGCGGATCGCCTCCATCTGTTCCTGGGTAATACGTATTTCACCTTCGCCAAGCAGTAGGTAGGTGGGGTCTCCCGGCATCAACCGGATCACGACAAAGGTGCCGACGCTGATCAGGACGATCACGATGGCGCCTTGCAGGATGCGGCGGGCGATGTAGGTAAGCATTGAGGGCAGTGGTTAGTGGTTAGTCAACAGTGGAAAGTGGCCGGCGACCATGTTAGTCGCCGGCCACTGGCGTTTTATTCTTCAATCCACCATTTGTAGGCTTGCTGGTACATTGAGCTGTTCTTCGGGCCTTCAGGCAGGCCCTTGATGCGAGCGTTGAATACGTTCATCCACTCGTCGAACTGAAGGTTAAGGACAGGCTGCTCTTCGACGAAGATTTCCTGGATCTCGTGGTAGTAGGGCTCGCGTTCCTCATAGGAAACGACTTGGAGCCCCTCCTCGATGAGCTGGTCCATGCGGGCGTGGTTGAGCTGGGCAAAGTTGTTACCGCCGGTGGAGTGCAGTGTGCTGAACGGGTCGGGTTCGACGGCGCTGCCGTAGGTCCAGTTGTAGAGGGAGGCGTCCATGGTGCCTTCGCGCATGCCCTGGAGGATGGTGGCTACCGGCGCCTCTTCCAACTGCACGTCGACGCCGACATCGGCGAACATCAGCTGCGCGAGTTCGGCGATGGGGCGGCGGGCCTGGTCGCCTGTAATGGTCGTGATGGTGAAGGAAAGCTGCTGGTCGCCCTTGGCACGGATGCCGTCGCCGCCGGCAGCCCAACCGGCGCCGTCGAGCAGAGCCATGGCCTCCTGCGGGTCGAAGTCGTACTGCTTGAGCCCGGTGTGGTGGTAAGGGCTGGCGGGCGTCAGGTTGGAGTGGGAGACCTGGGCGGCGCCGTTCCAGAGCTCGTCGATGATGCGCTGGCGGTCGAGCGCGTGCATCAGTGCCTGACGCACCTCTTTCTCGGCCAACTGCGGGATGCTGTTGTTGAGGGGGAAATGCTTTATTGAGTTGGCAAGGGTGCGGAAGTTTACGAATCCCGGGTCCTCCTCGAGGAAGATGCTGTCTTCGACCAGAAGCGGCCAGACGGCGGAGTCGGCTTCGCCGGTTTGGAGGGCGATCATGCGGACTGAGGGTTCGGGCACGATGTCTTCGCGCAGCACGTCGATATTGGGACGGCCGCGGAAGTGATCGTCGAAGGCCTCCAGCTCGGTAAACTCTGCCGGGCGCCATTCTCTGAGCTTGTAGGGACCGGTGCCGATCGGTGAGGTGCTGTAGGTCTCCTCGCCGACTTCGGCGTGATAGCCCGAGTGGACAATGGGGACGGTGGCCCAGGAGGCGAGCGAAGCGGCGTTGACATTGTCCATGTTGACCTGGACGGTGTACTTGTCGGGCGCTTCGACGGAGCCGATGCCGGTGAAGGAGCCGACGATGGGCGCGCCGTTGTCCGGGTTGCGGTAGTAGTCGTAGGTATAGACGACATCGTCGGCGGTCAACTCGGTGCCGTCGTGGAATAGGACGCCTTCGTGCAGCTGGAAGGTGTAGGTGAGGCCGTCCGCCGAGACGTCGACCGACTTCGCCAGTACCAGTTCCCGCTGGTTGAATTCGTCGATGGCGATCAGCGGGTTCTGGATGTTGATGATCATGACCCAGTGCACTGTGGGGCCCATGAAGGCGGGGCTGAGGCCGGCAACTTCCTGGTGGCCGACCCAGGTCATGGTGCCGCCTTGCTTGGGTCCGCTCATTTCGGCGGCTGGGGCTTCGTCGGCTGCGGCGGCTGGGGCTGCCTCGCCATCTGCGGCGGGGGCGGCGGGTGCGCAGGCTACCAGCAGCGCGGCTGAGCCGGTCATGGCGGAGTAGCGCAGGAAGTCACGCCTTGTCAGTGTTTGCTTCTGTTTCATTGGTGGTTCTCTCCTTGGTATGTTGAAAGGTAGGACTGATGACTTTGACACGTTGACCAGAAAGTTCAGTACTGACTGTGGTCAGAGCGCTGGGATGCGATACGGGCTCGAAGGCTGGCAGGGCTAGCCGCAAATGCGGGAGAACGATTTAGCGGGAACTGTGGTTTGGCCGGCCAGCCTCTCCCGGCTCAGGAGTTGACGGACAAAGGAGATGACTGGTTGGCGTGGAGAACAGTTCGGATGCCATTTTGCGCGAAACGGGGCAAGCCCTCGCCTCGTCAGTCGGTGTGAGTATAAACAGAGTAAGGGGGACTGTCAATAAATGGGGGAAATCTGTTTTGTAGGTGTCGGTCTGGCGCGGCTTTGGGCCTCTGTGGGTGGCTCGCATGCGGTTCAAAATGGGTAGACATTTTATTGGGAAGTGGTCTATTCCCAGAGGGATGCCGTGCACTCCGGTTGTGATAGAATGTCATGGTGCGAATGGCATGAATTTTGAGGAGTTATAGGTATTGCGATGCAGGGAGCTTCGAGGTTCATCCAGACACTGCAGCTACGGAATCTATTATCATTCGGACCGGATTCCCCGTCAATTGAGTTTGGGCCGCTGAATGTGCTGATTGGGCCGAATGGGTCTGGGAAGTCCAATGTGATAGAGGGTATCGCGCTATTGCGAGCATCGGCTAGCGACTTGGTTACGCCAATTCGCGCGGGGGGAGGCACAGAGGAGTGGCTTTGGAAGGGAATCGAACAACATCCTGTGGCAAAGGTCAACGCAACAGTTCGCCTCTCTGACCTCATGAAACCTTTGAGGCACGGATTCTCTTTTGGGGCGGTTCGACAGCGTTTTGCCCTGGTTGATGAGCAGATAGACTACGAAGATGGCGAGTTGTGTGAATACCAGGAAACAGCCTTCTCTTATGCCCTCAACGAAGGAGACCCCTTTCTCGGTATTCCCAAAGAAAATGACTACGACAGAAAAGCAGGAAGTATGAAAAAGACCCGGCCTTTCCGGGGCGAATACCTAACGCCGAATCAGTCCGTACTTTCACAGTTGCGAGACCCGACCCAATACCCTGAAATCACATTTCTGGGTGACAGTTACAAGAAGATCAAGCTGTATCGGAATTGGAACTTGGGCCGAAATTCGAACCTGCGCCGTCCGCAGCCGGTCGACCTGCCCAACGACTTCCTGGCTGAAGATGCAAGCAACCTCGGTCTAGTTCTTAATGCTCTCGAACGGAAAGGGAAGGTTAAGGACACGCTAGACGAGCTTCTCGCCAGGTTCTACGATCAGTATATGGAGTTCTCTGTAGCTGTTGAAGGCGGCACAGTGCAGGTATTTCTGCGCGAAAAGAAGCTAAATGACTGGATCCCGGCGTCGCGATTGTCTGACGGAACCTTGCGTTTTCTCTGCCTTGCCACCATCCTCTGCCACCCAACTCCCCCGCCCCTCATCTGTATAGAGGAACCTGAAATCGGGCTGCATCCCGATATCCTTCCTCTTGTCGCAGAAATGCTGGTGGAAGCGTCCAAACGAACCCAAGTGATCGTGACAACACACTCTGACATTCTTGTCGATGCTATGTCTCATTTGCCGGAAGCTGTCCTGGTATGCGAGAAGGAGACCAACGCTACAACAGTGCGTCGCTTGAGTCAGAATGCATTGCATGAGTGGATGGAGGAAGAATACTCATTAGGCGATCTGTGGCTTAAGGGCAAGCTGGGTGGCAACAGATGGTAGCCGTGACCATCTACGCGGAGGGAGGGGGGCCGGAAAATCCAAATTTCGCGAAGGTTTTCGGAAATTCATTGAGCGGGCCGGTCTTGTGGAAAAAATGCCGGGGATTCTCGCCTGTGGCAGCAGGGAAGATGAGCACAAGGATTTCCGTGTCGCAATGAAGGAGGGTGAGGCCAGCGAAGTGCCCCTACTGGTGGTCGACAGCGAAGCACCTGTCCGGTCGAATAGTAGACCTTGGCAGCATCTGCGCTCTCATGACAATAGGGACCGCCCAAACGGTGCTGAGGAAAGACATGCGCACTTAATGGTGCAGTGTATGGAATCCTGGTTCCTGGCGGATGTTTCGACACTGGAATCGTTCTTTGGACCCGGTTTCCGATCCACTAATGTTTCACGTCGACATAACATCGAGCACATACCCAAGGACGATGTCTTCAATCAACTGGAGTCGGCCAGCAGGGGAAGCAGAAAGGGCGCTTACCGCAAAGGCGACCATTCTTTCGCACTATTGGGCCTTATCGATCCAGAGAAGGTCATGGCACGCTCCCCTTTTGCAAAACGACTGATTGACACGCTAAAGAACCAACTCATCGCCACATAGATCGTCCACTGTAGCCAAACGAATCACAGCCATCCGAAGGAAAATCCCATGAACAGTTCGCAGACCGTTTCCGTCCCCTCTCATTCTTGGTTTGGCGATTTGGAGCGTACGCTCAGTTTTCCGGCCGGCTGGGATGTCCACGTGTGTGCGTGCGAGGATGCTCCGGCGCTCAGTTCGGCAGAGATTGCAGCGGCGTTCGAAAGTCCAATCGGGACGCCCCGGATTCGCGAGGCGGCGAAGGGGAAAGCCAGCGCCGCGATAGTCGTCGATGACCTGAGCCGCCCTACGCCGGCGGCGGATATGCTGCCCCATGTGCTGGAGGAGCTGGCGGCGGCAGGTGTTCCCAAGGCCGAGACGGTGATCGTTGTCGGCGGCGGGACGCATAGGCCGCTAACTGAAGAGGAGATGGTGAAGAAGGTGGGCGCGGAGGTTGCGGCGACCTACGCGACGACTTCGCATGATTTCATGGCCGGCGATCTGGTCGCCTACGGCAGCCTGGAGGATGGTACACCGGTCTATATTAATCGGATTGTGGCCGAGGCCGAGTTCAAGATCTGCGTGGGCGGGATATTCCCCCACCCTTCGGTCGGTTTTGGCGGTGGGGCCAAGCTGATCGTGCCTGGGGTGGCGGGTTTTGCCACCATTTTTCACTTTCACAGTTTTTCGGCCAGGCGCGGACAGGGCAATCTCGAGCGTCAGAAGCCTTCCGCCGAGGAGGCGGGCAAGGTGACTTTGATCGACGGGGGTGTGCGCGATCACCGCGACGTGGCCGAGGAGGTGGCGAGCCTGATCGGGTTGGACATGATCGCCAATTGTGTCCTGACCAGCCGAAGGCAGATTGCAGGCGTTTTTGTGGGCGATTTTGTGGAGGCGCATCGGGCGGGGGCGCGCTTTGCACGGCGCACGTACGGGACAGCAGTTCCGCACAGGTTACGGCAGGAGGCGGACCTGGTGGTGTGCAACGCTTACCCGCTTGACGCGGATCCGGTCCAGGGGTCGAAGGCGGTGTGGCCGCGGGAGTATTTCGAGCGGGAGCCTTACACGGTCGTTCTCAATGCAGCGTGTGACGGCATTTCCTATCATGGTCTGCATCAGCAGTTGCCTTGGCCCCAGTATCTGAAGCGCAAGGCCGAAGCCGATGCTACACCTGACCCTGCGGCCAGGATCGAGGGAAGAGAGCCTCTGCTCATCGTTTCTGAGCATTTCCAGGCGGCGGAGTTTGCGGCGAAGCATGGCGGCGACCTTCTTTACAGAGACTGGCAGACGGTGATCGACCAGCTGGCGGCCAAACTGCCCGCGGACGCCACCGTTGCTGTCTTTCCCAATACGTCTATCCAGATTCTGAAAAGGGAAGAGGCAGTTGCAGTGGGCGCGTAGCCTTGCGAGAAGGAACGGGCGGGTGACGCACGGCCTTGCGAAAATCAGAGGAGGGACACGGATGGCTTTTATGGAGGAACTGCGCCAGGGTGTAGTTGAGAGCCTGCCGGAGGTCAATGAGATTAAGGATGAAGAGTTGCGCGGGCTGGTGATAGAGGCGTGGGCTTTTGCACTTTCGCAGTCGGAGTTTACGAGCATCGACCAAATTCGGGGATCGGGCGTGCCGGACTCGCCGGCTCTGAGGGACGGCACGCAGGCTGACCATCTGCGCGGCGTGGCGCGCATGGCGCACGGACTCGCCGACGGCCTGGAAGCGGTTCATGGAGATATCGGTATTGACAGGGACCTGCTGTGGGCGTGTGCGCTGTGCCACGATGTGGGCAAGCCGTTCGAGTTCAGCCTAAAGAATCAGGCGCGCTGGAAGGCGGATGTGGGCGCGGCGGGGTTTCCGTCGATCCGGCATTCGGTGTACGGCGTGCACGTGGCGCTGACGGTGGGGCTTCCGGAGGCGGTGGCGCATACGGCGGGCGCGCATTCGGCCGAGGGGGAGTTGATCCAGCGCAGCCTGGAAAACACGCTTGTCAATAGCGCGGACCACGCTTATTGGGCGGCAATGGAGAGAGCCGGACAACTTGAGGGTTGTCGGTGATCAGTGGGGCCTTATGCTAGTTAGGAAAGGCCAATTGCTTGATTTGAAGATAGTCACTTACGCCCATTAGGTGGTTGATGTAAATGCAGAGAGTATGTGCAGTCAACTTCGTGTATAGGCGTGCACAAAGGCCTCTGAAAGTATGTGCGTGATTGGTTTCTATGGAGAATTGTGCGTTCAATTGACTGGTGACTGTTTCGATGATTTGGCGGACCCTATCGTAGAGGCGACGGGCCGATGCGGAGATCTGTTTTCTCTGGTTGCTGCGCGGCTTGGTGAGCAGGCGGATGCGATTGTATTGCCAGAGTTCATCTGCGACTGGAGCACTGACGTAGGCCTTGTCACCGATGACGATGCGATTGCAGTGTTCTACGAGGAGTTCGTGACCGATAGCCAAGTCGCGCTCGTTAGCCGGAGCTAACTCGAAGTCGATAATGAGGCCACCCATCGTGATCAGCATATGCAGCTTGAAACCGAAGATCATCATTTTCTTGGAGGGTACGGGCCCATAATCGGCCCCCCATTCGGACCATCTGGCGCGCGATTGCGGCGCCAGGTGAAATTGAACCACTGGAATGGGCAGACTATCGACGACACAATGCGCGTCCCGATAGAGCTCCATCCTGGCCAACATCATGCGCCGCATCTCGTTCATAATCCGCATCAAGTCTCGTCGCCGCCGATTGAAACGGCTCTGCTCCGGTATGATCGGAAACTTATCCCGATGAGCCTGCATATGATGGAGTAACTCTGTTTCCACATCCCATCCCAGACACTCGCCGATGAGACAGATCGCTATCAATTCACTGTCGCTACACTCAGGCTCCGGGCCCGGTCGTCTCAGATGTCCTTCCAGTTCCTTGCACATGTCGTCAACGAGCACATATACCCATAGACAGAAGTCGTCAAAGTGGGCTATCATTCCGGAGGTCCTCCTGGTGACTCACTTTGGTTGGTGGAGACCTCCAAAGTTATCTCACCAGGGGACTTTTTTCAAACGCTATCTAGCATAAGGCCCCAGTGGTCAGTTTTTGGCGGCCCGAGTAGGCCGGAAAACTTTTCTTAGATGCAGGTCTTTTGGACGTTCGGGGCTTCGGGCGAATATGCCTCAGATTAGCCAGTTGGTTGGCCATTTTTGTGTTGGGTGACGATTTCGCGCATGCCGTCCCATTCCATCCAGATGTCGGTCAGGGCTTCGCGCAGCTGGGCCATGTAGTTGACATGCTGCAGGCGGAAATAGATGGCGTAGCGAGGATGTGGCGAGACGTTGGGCGAGGCGCCGTGGGCTATCTGGTAGTGTACGAGGATGGCGTCACCGGCCCTGGCGGTAATCATTTCCGGCTGCGGCATATCGATGGGCGGCATGCCTGCGGCGCCGCCGCGCATGAGGATGTCGTGTCCGTTTTCGCGAAAGTACTGCTCGTAGAGATGATGGGTACCGGGCCAGACGGCCAGGTTTCCGGCGTAACTGGAACTCACGTCGCTGAGGGCGATGCCGACGAGCATGGTGAATCTACGCAACTCGCCGGCGGGGACACCGTTGTGGGGCGAGTGGCGACCGTCCAGATGGGGTCGCAGCGCGGGCGGCGGGTCGTCCAGCAGCGGAAAGCGGACTGCGATTTGTCCGCGCTGGACCGGGTTGACCTTTCCGGCGCCAATCATGGATTCGGCGAGCAGTTTTACGGGTGACCGGTTGTACAGATCGGTAATTTCGGGCGCTTGCCGCAGTTCGGGGCAGAATGACTGTGCGTTGAAGGTGATCATCTGTGAGGGATCGATGCCGTTGCCGAAGGAGTGGTTGATCGCTCTAACGGCTGCGTCGACCATGACACCCGGGACAACGCCGGGCACCCTCACGTATCCCTTCTCGTAGAATTCCAGCTTTTGCGCGTAGGTCAGCTTCATTAGTCCCTCCTCTATCGCCTGCCTCAATGGGATGGAACTGCAGTGGTCAGTGGTTAGTGGTCAGTTGATGACGGCCACTGTAATCCGGGAGGCTTATGTTAAGTGCACGTCGTTCGGACGTCCTGGTCTTTGGGTGAAATCACTTTGGCTTGATTAGCTGGTCTGCTTGTTTTGGTGGGCGACGACTTCGCGCATGCCGTTCCACTCCTTCCAAATGTCGGTCAGAGTTTCGAACCGTTGCTCTTCGTGGTCGACGTGGCGGAGGCGAAAGTAGATGGCGTAACGGGGATGGGGTGAGACGTTGGGCGCGGCGGTGTGGGCGACCTGGTAGTGTACGAGAAAGGCGTCGCCGGGTCGGGCGATCATCTGATGGGCTTGCGGCATTTCAATGGGTGGCATATCTTCGGCGTCACCGCGCGTCATGAAGTCGATCCCGCTTTCACGAAAGTACTGTTCGAATTGACGATGGGTTCCGGGCCAGACGACCAGGTTTCCGGCGTAGTCGGTGGTCACGTGGCTGAGGGCGATGCCGACCAACATGGTGAAGCTGCGCAAATCGCCGGCGGGGACGCCGTTGTGGGGTGAGTAGCGGCCGTCCAGATGGGGACGCAGCGCGGGTGGCGGATCGTCCAGCAGCGGAAAACGAACTGCAATCTGGCCGCCGGTGACGGGCTTTAGATTGCCGGCCCCTATCAAGGACTCTGCCAGCGTTTTGACCGGTGTCCGATTGTAGAGATCTGTTATCTTTGGCGCTTCCCGCAGTTCGGGGCAGAATGTACGCGATTGAAAGGTGATCATCTTCGCCGGATCGATGCCGTTGCCGAAGGAGTGGTTGATGGCTTTGACGGCAGCATCGACCATCACTGTGGGAACAGCGCCGGGAATCTGCACATAGCCTTTCTCGTAGAGTTCAAGTTTCTGCGCGTGGGTTACTTTCACGGTTTTGCCTTCGATAGTAGCCTGTATGGGTAGGAAAATTGTACTACCCTATCACCGTACGCGACAAGCAGGGCGGAGGTGGGTGCAGTGCGCAATTGGTGTGGGAATGGTCAGGTGGGGAATCCGTGGCTGCGTTGGCTGAAATTGTTTGCCGTCCATCTATTGGGAGTCATTGGGCAGGCACAAGGCCTGTCCCTACAGTGGTGGCGCGGGGGTTCGAACACCGGTCGCTGTCTCAACCGTTCCAATTGTTCGCGATGGTCGGGCATACGATGGGGGGCGTTGCGGGGGGAATCCCCCCGCAGAACTGCAGTGATCAGGGGTCAGTGGTCAAAGGCGACGGCGGTTGCGCTGCTTGGGGACGGGAATTGGCTTTGGCTTAGTCGTTCCCAGAGGTGTACGAAAGTTCATCCCCATTTAGGGATGCACCCGGGGCGGGTAAGAGCGGCCTCCACATCGTGAAGGGCTCATGGGAGAGAATCCAATATGCCTAGAGTGACTATAATCAGACTCATGACCGCCAACGTTCTCCTTACTCTCTTGTGGCTGGCTCTGGCCTTTGGATACCCGGGATATGAGTTCACCATTTACACGTTTGGCCTCGGCCTGGATGGTGGTGCGGCGCGTAACGACGCGTTCGATTTGCAACTGAGCCTGGGCGCGGCCCTGGGCATTCCAAGTATGGCCTTTATCGACCACTTCAATATTCTCTTCGTTACAGCTGCGCCGCTGGCCTGGTGGCGGAACGCCAAGGTACAGATGATTGTATTGGGGATGGCAATTCTGAACGGGCTCTACATGTTTCTGTTTGTGGCCGTGTTTCTGCCGCCCTGGATTCTGGGGCAGGGCGACCGGGTGGAGGACTGGATGCTGGGTCTTGTGGTCTCGGCGGTCTTTACGCTGTGTGTGATCCTGAAGCTCCCTGTAATAAGGTATCGCGGGATTCTGCGTAACTGGGCTATCGGTGTCGGCGTGGTCGCGGCCTACTTCGTCGTTACGGCGGCGACACGGGCGTCGCAGCTGCAGAACGTGCGCGCGCTGCGCCGCATGTGCGTGACCACGCCGGGCGAGGGAGAGCCCTGGCCTTCGGGATGGCAGTGGGAGCCGATGCCGTTCGGCAACAGCGAAGGCTGGCCGCTGGGACCGTGGCCGGAAGGGGAAAAGCTGGCCGGCTGCGAACCGAGCGCTGACCTGATCGCGACCGCGGCCGCCGAGTTGCAGGCGGTGGGCTACCTGCCGCTGGGGCTTGTACTCGGCCTGATTGTTGTTGGGGTCGGGGCGTACTTCGTTGCCGTGCTGCGCGCAGAGGAGCCTTCTGCGGCTTAGTGGGGCAGGAGTTAAAGGGCGGCCGATACAAGCATGTTGAACGCCTCCCGGTTCCAGTTTCAGGCGCCTAAATTTAACGGCCGGTTGCTAAGAGGAGGTTGTCGTGAAAAAGACGAAAATTCGAACGCTGTTTCTGGGCGGGTCTCAAGGTGACAGTTTTCCCGCTCAGGAGAATAAAGAGTGGCCGATCTATCAGGGTTCGTTCAGCCACGAGAGCGTGGCCGCGCGTTACAGGGAGGAGTTGAAGGCGTACGAGCGGGAGGTGGAGTTTACGGGACAGAGGCTGGTGCGGACGCGTGCGGAGTTGAAAGAGGCGGCTGCGAATGTGCAGGACGAGGACGGTGTCCTTGCTTTCATTGTGGGCCTGTTTCCGAATGTTATGCAGAAGGAGATTGCGAGCTGGGGCAAGCCGACGGTGATGTTCAACCCGACGGAGACGCCGCTTTCGCCGCTGGGCTGGCTGCACAATTTCGTGCCGGTGAAGGGCAAACGCAATGTGATTCCGGTGCTTTCGTCGGATTTCGCGGACGTGGGGAAGAAGATCGGCGTGCTTAAGGCTATTCACAAGATGGGGCAGTCGAAGGTGCTGTACCAGCAGTCGCATACGCCGGAGCAGGTGGAGTCGAGCCGCAGGTGGTTCGAGGAAGGATGGGGCGGGATCCATCTTTTTTCCGACCTGACGCCGTTGAGCGACGGCTTTATCAGGCAGGCGAAGGAGAGACTGGGGCTTGAGATCAAGGATATCCCACCTCAGCGGCTGATCGCGGCCTACCAGAACGCCGATGCGGAGGCTGCGGAGGCGCTGGCGCAGAGGAGGATTGCAGGGGCCACGGATGTGGTCGAACCGACGAGGGAGGACGTGGTCGAATCGTGCAAGTTGTACCTGGGGATCAAGCAGATCCTGGCGGAGGAGGGGGCGCAGGGTATCACCGAGCACGGCATCTGTATGGGGAGCGGGCCGTATCCGCTGCCGTGCCTGGCGTTTTCGATGTTGAACGACGAGGGGCTGGCCGGTATCTGCCAGCTGGACCTGTCGAGCACGATCACGCAGCTGCTGATCGGCTATCTGGCCGACCGGCCGGGTTTTATCGGACATATTCATATCGATACGGGGCGGAACCTGATCGGGATGTCGCACGATTTCAGCGCGACGAAGCTGGGGGGATGGGACGGCGAGGAGACGGAGGAATACGCTTTTCGCAATCATCAGGGGCTGTACAAGAGCACGTGTGTGAACGTGCAGATGGAGGTGGGGCAGACGGTGACGATTGCACAGTTTGTGCCGTTCGACCGCATGTATGTCTTTACCGGGGTCATTGACAGCAATGTGAGTGTGCAGCGGGACTGCCGGACGTCGGTGGCGATCCAGGTTGCCGATGTGAAGAGGCTGCTGCGCAACTGTATGAAGGCAGAGCACCCGCTGACGCCGGGCGGGCACAGGGTCTTGTTTTACGGGGACTGGGTGGATGAGATTGAGGACCTGGGGCAGTTGTTGGGATTTGAGGTTGTGAACGATATGGAACATTGAGGGAGAGGCAGGCAAGTCATTGATCAGGATTAAGGCTGTTGAAATTACAGGGCTGCGAGAGGTAAGTCTGGTCGAGGATGAGATTGCGGGCCCGGGCGCGGGAGAAGTGGCGATACGCTCGCTCTATTCGGGCATCAGTCATGGGACGGAGATGAATGTCTATCGCGGCGACGCGCCGATGTGGCAGCTGAAGCAGGACCGCCGCACGCGGCTGTTTGTGGAAAGCGAAGAGCCCCAGTGGGACTACCCTCTGCGCTACGGTTACGCGTGCGTGGGCGTGGTCACGGAGGTGGGGAGCAGTGTGAAGGAGTTTGCTGAAGGCGATGTTGTCTTCAGCTTTGCCCCACACCAGTCGGCGCACGTACTGCCGGCGGGATCCGTGTTCAAGCTGCCGGAGGGGATCGATCCAAGGGCAGGTGTTCTAACGGCGGTCCTGAACACTACATTCAACGGCATATTGGACGCGGACCTGCACTTGGGAGAGTGCGTGGTGGTCTTTGGCCAGGGTGTCCTGGGGCAGCTGACGGTGCAGTGGGCCAAGCTGTCGGGCGCGTCGCCGGTGATCGCTGTTGACCTGATCGAGAAGCGGCTGGAGATCTCCAAGAGGGTGAGCGGCGCGGACCTTGTCTTCAACGCGGGCGAGGTCAGGGACATCGCGATGGCGGTGCGGGCGTTGACGGACGATCGCGGCGCGGACGTAGTGTTCGAGTTTTCGGCGAGTGATCGCGCTCTGAACGAAGCGATCCGCACAGTTTGCTACAACGGCAAAGTGATCGTGATGTCGTGGTATGCGGGCGCGCTGGCAAACGTCTACCCTGGCGCGGAGTTCCACCACAATCGGATTCAGCTGATCTCGTCGCAGATAGGCGGCATCAGCCCTGAGTTGTCGCATCGATGGTCGGCGGCGCGGCGGATGGAGGCGGTGCTGTCATTGATGCCCAAGCTGAATTTGGAGGGGTTGATAACGGATGTGATCGACCTTGAGGGTGCGGCGGCGGCCTACGAAATGATCGATAAGCACCCAGAGGGTATTTTGCAAGTGGTGCTCGACTACGGCGAGGACTGAAGTCAGACGCTTTCGGCCCCGAGTCTCAGTAGACCTCTTTGACAGGCGCACTGTCATGTAACATATTCCTGTTGCGCAGGCGAAAACAAACACCTCCAGGTTTTCACATAGTTCGCAGACATCGTTCCCTGCGTAAAGTACCCAGTTTATGACACATCTGAGTCTGACTTCTGATGAGTTCGGCAGGTGGGGAGCGCGTCAGCCAGAGGCAAAAGGATTTGCCTCTGTGCCTCTGGAAGGAGTGGGAACTTCCTTCGTTGCCACTTGCTCACCCCCCTCGCTCCACCCTCAATAGCAGACCCCATAATTCCAATTGAGAAGGTGTCTTCTCGCAGACATCTTCTTACTTTCGAGATTCCGGTCTTCGAACAGGACAGACACTCCATCAACGATATGATCCGGTCTTCGCTCCCGGTATGGGGAACGGACGCAACGCGCGTAGTCGCCGAGCCGACGAACCCATCAGCGGGGCGCAAATTGCCTTGGCCGTTTGCCAAGGCTGCTTGCTGTCCGACAACAACAGGAAACGGGGCATCAGTTCCGCGCTGCGAAGGCTATGGAAACGACTGCAACCGGCGCCCTAACACAACGGGGTCGTGCCCTGGCTTTCGAGCCAGCCTGGAGTCAGAGTCGTTGACGATTGCGTGAGTTGGAATTTACAGGTCCATAAATTGGTCTGACCACGAAGGAGACGACTGTTCACGAAGCGGCTAAAGGGAGGCAAACACCAGGGTACCCACAAGGGGCGCCCATACGAGGGGGATGGCCGGTTGGAATGAAAGGTCAAAGAGAGCTAATTGGGCTGCTTCGGCGACAGGCTGCCAGCTGCGGTATCGTGCGTGGACAAAAGAAACGTCCAAGAACGAATTCCAGGCACAGCCCCACCCTGAATCACGGTTGAGACAGTCCGCGCCAAACGCTATGGGGCCGAGTGAAATTCACATTTGCCGCATTGTCTTTTTAAACCGTTAACCATGTGTTTATCCTATGACCGCAACTGCGCCGGAAACGGGCACGCCTTCAACCCCACTACGAACATGGCGCCGTCCTCAAGTAGGATTGCATGTGACAGTTCTCCTGATGCTGTTCCTGTCGATCGTTCCCATCTACCTGATGCTTACCGTTTCATTCAAGAACCCGATCCAGTATCAGCATGAACGCTGGATTGTCAGTCTGCCCTTGCGTGTACGAAACTATGTTGCGGCTTGGGATATGATTGGGGACTACTTCTTGAATACGGCGTTTGTGGCGGTGGCCGGGTTCGTGGGGATGGCGCTGCTGTCGATGATCGCGGCCTACGTCTTTGCGCGCATGCGATTCCCCTTCCGGCAGCAACTCTACTATGACATCATTGCCCTCCTGCTGGTTCCGTGGGTACTCTCTTTCGTCCCCGCCTTTATGGTTTACAACGATTTTGGTCTAATCAATACCTATTGGGCGCTGATCGTGCCCAGAATTGTAAACGGATCGATATTTGGTATCTTTTTGTTGCGTACCTTCTTTGCCGGGCTGCCGGAGGAGATTTTCGAGGCGGCCCGCATTGACGGCGCTGGCATCTGGTCTCTGCTGGGGCGCATAACTCTCCCCATGTCTCTGCCTATCATCGCTACCCTGGCCGTTCTCGATTTTATCAATGCCTGGAATGACTTCCTGTGGCCCTTTGTGGCGGTGAATTCCGAATCGTTACGCGTTCTTTCGGTCGGCCTCTATCTGCTACGAGCCGATACGCTTGGCGCCGGTTGGGGGCCGCTTTTTGCCGGATACACCATCGCTTCCATTCCTCTGGCCGTGCTTTTTTTCGCCCTGGGCAAGTTTTACGTGGAAGGGCTGGTTGAATCAGGCTTGAAGGTGTAGGGGCCGGAAACCACTTACCTGGTGCGTATTGGGGCCTTATGCTAGATAGCGTTTGAAAAAAGTCCCCTGGTGAGATAACTTTGGAGGTCTCCACCAACCAAAGTGAGTCACCAGGAGGACCTCCGGAATGATAGCCCACTTTGACGACTTCTGTCTATGGGTATATGTGCTCGTTGACGACATGTGCAAGGAACTGGAAGGACATCTGAGACGACCGGGCCCGGAGCCTGAGTGTAGCGACAGTGAATTGATAGCGATCTGTCTCATCGGCGAGTGTCTGGGATGGGATGTGGAAACAGAGTTACTCCATCATATGCAGGCTCATCGGGATAAGTTTCCGATCATACCGGAGCAGAGCCGTTTCAATCGGCGGCGACGAGACTTGATGCGGATTATGAACGAGATGCGGCGCATGATGTTGGCCAGGATGGAGCTCTATCGGGACGCGCATTGTGTCGTCGATAGTCTGCCCATTCCAGTGGTTCAATTTCACCTGGCGCCGCAATCGCGCGCCAGATGGTCCGAATGGGGGGCCGATTATGGGCCCGTACCCTCCAAGAAAATGATGATCTTCGGTTTCAAGCTGCATATGCTGATCACGATGGGTGGCCTCATTATCGACTTCGAGTTAGCTCCGGCTAACGAGCGCGACTTGGCTATCGGTCACGAACTCCTCGTAGAACACTGCAATCGCATCGTCATCGGTGACAAGGCCTACGTCAGTGCTCCAGTCGCAGATGAACTCTGGCAATACAATCGCATCCGCCTGCTCACCAAGCCGCGCAGCAACCAGAGAAAACAGATCTCCGCATCGGCCCGTCGCCTCTACGATAGGGTCCGCCAAATCATCGAAACAGTCACCAGTCAATTGAACGCACAATTCTCCATAGAAACCAATCACGCACATACTTTCAGAGGCCTTTGTGCACGCCTATACACGAAGTTGACTGCACATACTCTCTGCATTTACATCAACCACCTAATGGGCGTAAGTGACTATCTTCAAATCAAGCAATTGGCCTTTCCTAACTAGCATAAGGCCCTATTGCGTAAATGCGGTCAGGACAGATACGATTTAAGAGGGTAAGGTGAGAGAATCGTCCGGGTGTCCGACGGGAGATACATAAGCTTTCGCTCAAATCAGGAGAAACTGAATGAACATCGACGAAATCGTTGCGAGTTTTGATCGGGACGGGTACGTCCTGTTGCCTCAAGCGATTTGCCCTGAAGAGCTGGCGGTCTTGCAGGAGGACTCGGCTCATGTCGTTGAAGAGGGCTATGAGGGCAAGGAACCAGAGAGTGACTACTTCTATGATGCGCTGCCGGATACGGGTGAGATTGTTTTCCACCGTGTGCAGTATGTCTTCCCCAAGGCCAGGAACAACTCGTTTATCAAGCTGCTGGCGCATCCGTTGGTCCTGCAGGTGGTGCAGCGGCTGCTGGGGGATGACTTTATCTGTGAGGCGGAGGCGTTTGTTTTCAAGTCGCCGGGAAACGGCAAGGAGGTCCCGATCCATTGCGACGGTGATCCCAGCCAGCCGGATGTGATGGAAATGGTGTTCAACGTCGATTACTATCTGGACGACGCCACACCGGAAAACGGTTGTCTGCTGGCGGCACCGGGCAGTCATAAGCTGAATCTATCCGTGGAGGACGTAAAGGCGCAGGGCTTTGACTATCCCGGCCTGATTGAACTGCCGGTCAAGGCGGGCGACGTGCTGTTTCACAATGTCAAGTTGGTGCATGGTTCGAGGCGCAATAGTGCCGACAGTCTGAGGCGCACGCTCTATTACGCATTCCATTCTCTGGGCGCGGCGGCGCGGCAGGGGGAACCCAGGCCGGAGGGGTCGTACCTCAGGCCGGGTCAGACGGTGCCCCAGAGCTGGATCGATGACCGTCTACGGCTGATGATGCACGCCATCGACCTGCGGAAGGAGAGCAGCTACGGGCGCGATGAGGTCCCCTTCCCCTATCAGCCGCCAGCGGGCTACGACGTGGCATGGCCGTCAGCGGATGAGACAATGAATTACCGGCCTGCGCTTGGGTACAGCAAGTACTATTGAGGTCTGGCCTGGAAGGAAGGCACAAGGCCTGCCCCTACGTTAAGTGTGGGGATGGCAGGGGCGTGTTCCAGCTTGATATTGGCCGTCAGTCCGGCTGATTTCTGAATCGCCAGCGGCGGGCGTAGGCGAGGGCCATGCTGGCGGCGACGGCCATGACGGCGGCGAGGACGTTAAAGAGAAGATCGCGCGGGTCGTAGGCGCGATTGGGCAGATAGGCCTGGATGTTTTCGTCGATCAGGCCGATGAGCGAAGCGGCAACAATTGCGAGCAGAGCGGGTACGGGGACGCGGCGGCCGTGGCTGGCGCGTTCTTTGAGTGCTTCGTAGATGAAGACGGACAGAACGCCGTATTCGATGAGGTGGGTGCGCTCCTCCGGTGTGCCCATGCGCACAAAGACAAGGATGTAGACGGCGGCCACGCCGAGCGCGACCCCGATCTCCAGGCCACCCGGGCGCACCTTCAGCCCGTAGGCCAGGATAACAGCCCCAACCAGTAAGAAACTGATCAAGAAGAGGGTTTCGAGCATCCCGTGTGTTCGCAGGTGCCCGGCGAGGGTCCGCGCCAGCCCAAGTGTCGAGTAGATGGCAGTTACTACGGCGAGGGTCCAGAGCCAGAGGCGGCGCTCCCGCCTTGAAGTGAAAAGGGACATGAAATTGGATACCGATGGTAAGTAAAGTGAGATTCCCGCAGCGTATACAGGAGTGTATAACGAAGGGTTTGCCTAGGCAATTTCGCGCATGGGGGGTGCAATCCAAAACTGGGGTGAGAGTGGGCCGGCACAAGGCCTGCCCCTACCGTGGTCACGGCGGACGGCTTCGCGGCACGGCGTGGGTGGGCGACGGGTGGCACAGACAGTACGCCGACGACGTGACGCCAACGTGGCATGGTGTCTGGGGGGCGTTGCGGGGGGAATCCCCCCGCACAAGGGAGGGCCGAAGGCCCGACCGCACAGAACTGCAGTGATCAGGGGTCAGTGGTCAGGGGCGACGGTTCGCGCGGTGCTTGGGGACTCGAATGGGCTAAAGCTTAGTGGTTACAAGAGGAGGACGAGAGTTTCCCCCTATTTTGGGATGCGCCCGAAGGTGGTTATCCCTTGATGCCGGTGAGGGTGAAGCCTTCGGTGAAGTAGCGCTGGCCGTAGTAGGAGAGGGCCATCATGGGCAGAGATACAAGAACGGACATGGCCATCATCGGCCCCCACTGGGTGTCGCCGCGCGAGCCGATAAAGCCCATCATGGCGAGAGTAAGGGTCTGCATGCTCTTGTCCTTGAGGTAGAGGAGAGGGAAGAGGAGGTCATTCCAGGCCCAGGCGGTGACGATGACAATCTGCAGGGCGAGGATGGGCTTGGAGAGGGGGATGATGACACGCCATAAGATGCCCAGATCGTTACAGCCGTCGAGGCGGGCGGCTTCAGAGAGCTCGTTGGGGATGGCGCGAAAGAACTGGCGCAGGACGAAGACCATGGCGGGATTGAGCGCGAGCATGGATGGGATGATGGCGGGCAGCCAAGTCCCGACCCAGCCCAAGCGGGCCATCATCACAAAGCGGGGCACCATTGTTACGAAGTCGGGCATAAGCATGAGGCTGATGTTGAGCAGCATGAGCAGCTCGCTGCCGGGGAACCTCATGCGTGCGAAGGCATAGGCGGCCAGGGTACAGGAAGCCATTGTGGGTATGAGTACGAAGACTGCAAGCATGAGGGTGTTGCGCAGGTGGAGGAGCCAGTCGCGCGCGCGCCAGCCGTCGGCAAAGTTCTCGAGGGTGACGGGGTTGGGAATCCACTGAATGGGAAAGGTGATGCGCATCTGTTCGAGCGTTTTGAAGGCGTTGCTGAACATCCAGAAAACGGGCAACAGTGCGAAGAAGAGAAAGGCTGCGATCAGTAGATAGGCGATGGCGTGCTGAATGATTCTGCTGGCGCGCATGCCGAGAGTGAAGCGGCCCGCGGGCAGAATGTCTCGGCGTGCGGTGCGAATGCCTGCCATACAGTTCAGTTGCCTCCCTCGTAGTAGACCCAGCTTGCGGAGGTGCGGAAGAGGGCGACGACGATGACCATGCTGATGACGAAAAGAATCCATGAGAGCGCGGCGGCGTGGCCCATTCTGAAGTACCTGAAGGCGTTTTCATAGATGAGTTGGCCGTAGAACATCGAGCCGTTGGCGGGGCCGCCGCCGGTCATCAGCATGGGGACGGAGAACATTTGAAAGGCGCCGATCAGGCTTGTGAGGAGGTTGAAGAGGGTGTAGGGGGTCAGCATGGGCAGTGTGACTTTGAACAGTGTGTGGATGGACTTTGCGCCGTCGATTTTGGCTGCGTCGTAAAGTTCCTGGGGCACATTCTGGAGCCCGGCGAGGAAGATGAGCATACCGATACCGCCCTGGATGGCCATGAAGATGAAGACCCATTTAACCATCACGGGATCTGTGAGCCAGGCCTGCCCCTTGGGGAAGCCGAGCATTTTGAGGACGGTGTTGATGAGGCCGAGGGAAGGGCTCCAGATGAAGAGGAAGACGGCGGCGGCGCCGGCTACGGGGACGGTGCCGGGCACGAGGGCGAGCGTGCGGAAGAGCTGGAGGCCGCGCACTTTTACGTTGAGGAGCAGCGCCTGCAGCAGGCCGACGACCAGCCCGCCGGGAACGGAGACAACCACGTAGAGCAGCGTGTTCATCAGGGCTTTGCGGGTATAGTCGTGCTCTGCGAGATTGACGTAGTTGCGGACTCCGATCCACTTGGCGGGCTGGAAGACGTCGTAGATGGTGAAGCTGTGGTAGAAGGAGTCGAGGATGGGATAGGCCTGGAAGGTGAGGACGCCCACGAACCAGGGGAGAAGGAAGAGGAAGGGGAGCATGCGGCGACGGAAACTGCGGCCGCGGGCCCAACGGTTAGGGAGTCCCGGGTCTCCGGCGGGACCCAGGCCTGGTTGCGGGGCGCTCAGTAGTGGTGAAGTCATATCAAACCTGGAGGTTGAGAGGTTATTCGGGCCCCTTTTGGAAGGGACCTCTAAAGGGGCGGTCGCGCCTTGGGGCGGGAGCCAAGGCACGACCGGGATGTGTCACGGTTTGCGCTTCGCCAAATGCGCGGCGGATGCGGTCGGCTCAGCGCAAAGTCGGGAGGCTAACTTTGGGTCTCCCAATATTCGTCGAGGGACTGCTGGAGTTCTTTGTTGATGTCGAAAAGGGCGTCTTCGGCTGATTTGACGCCGACGGTCACCTCTTCGAAGGCCCGAGCCCAGAGGTTTTCACACTGGGACTGGACGGGCGTGAGGAACTCGCTGGGGCTCCAGAGCCGGTCGGCTTCGAGCGGTGCGTCGAAGAACCATTGCAGGCCGGGCACGCTGGATAGATCGATGGCGTCGAGCAGCGGTTTGCTCCACATGGCGGCGGCGCGGATTTCGAATTCTATGAGGCCGACTTCGACGCTGGTCATGTGAATCATGAAGGTGAGGGCGTCTTCGGCGACCTGGGTGGAGCGGGGCATGAAGAGCGTATGGCCAGTACCGAAGTCGATGGCATTGTAGCCTTCGTTGAGGTTGGGATGGAAGCCATAGCCGATGGATTCGAGTTCGACGCCGGTGACTTCGACCATACTGCGCAACATGCCGGGCAGCCAGTTGCCGTCCATGACCATGGCGCGCTTGGCGTTGTTGAAGCCGCTGGAGGGATAGCCGGACCAGTAGCCCCACTGGTCTCTGAAGGCCAGCATCTTGTCTACGCCCGGGTCGGTGTGGAACTGGGCGATGATGTCGAGGCCTTCTGCCCACGCTTCGGTGTCGAAAGTAAAGGTGCGCTTGTCTTCGGAGATGTAGTTTTCGTCGAAGACGACGGGCCAGGCGATGACGGTGAAGCCGTAGGCGTCTTTGGGGTCGAATCCGGCCTGGGTAAGGTTGCCATCGTCGTCGTATTGGAGGAGCATGCGGGACCACTCGAGCATTTCGGGCCAACTTCTCGGGCCGACTTCGGGGTCGCCGCCGACTTCTTCGATGAGGTGTTTGTGCCAGCAGATGGCGGGCATGGAGCCGCCTTCAAGGGCGGGGATGCCGTAGGTGACGCCGTCCCATTTGCCGTTGTCCCACTGTGAGCCGAGGTAGATGTCGGGGTCGAAGTCGGGGGCGTTGGCGATGAGGTCGTCGAGCGGGAGCATGACGCCGCGCGCCATCAGTTCGGCGAAGCCGCCGATGTAGCGATGGTAGACGTCGGGCGCGGTGCCGCCGGCGACGGCGGTCATTGTGTCCTCGGGGGATACGTGGAGGCGGATCATTTCGATGGAGATGTGTGTGCCCTTTTCGTCAAACAGTTCGATGCAGGGCGTCCAGACGTCGCTATCACCGCTGGTTTGCCAGCCGGACTGGACGGAGACGGTGACCGGTTCCATGGCGGCCTCCATTCCGTCGCCATCGGTAGAGGTGGCAACGGGCTGGCAGGCGGCGAGCAGGGCCGCGCCACCGGTGGCTCCGGCGAGTGAAAGGAATTCTCTGCGGCTGAAACCTTGCTTTTGCATGATCGGTTTTCCTCCTTGGTTCACTTACTCCATTAGCAGATGGGATGACGAACGATACCGACGAGGTTTGCTGAAGCGTTTGAAGGAAAGGGTAGCACAAGAATGGCTGTTCGCAAATCCCCTTTTCTGTGACATGTCCTCTTTCTGGGAGCAGGGGGGCGCCGACCAATAGCAAACGCAGGCTAACGGCTATCTCCAGGTTGTTTTAGCGACGCAGTCGACTCATTGCTGCCTACCCAAACAGTGCCGGGATTGCCGCCCATTTGCAGCATTTCATAGACCGGAGGCAGTGTTGCCGGCCGCTCAATCGGCCTGCTTTCCAGGAGAATCACAAGCGGGCGTTTTCGTGCTACACTATTGCTAGACTGAGAGGGGAAAGACAGCTAAATGAAGAAGGAGATCCGTAATGTCCGATCTGAACGCTGCATGCCTTGAGCACCGTCTGACTGAAGAAGAAAGGGAGACTTTCAACGAGACAGGCATAATCTACGTCAGGAATGCACTGTCGCCGGAGCAGGTGGAACGTGGAGTGGCCTTGACGGAGGCCGTTCACGAGGCGAAGTTGGCAGAGGGGTACGACTCGCGCACGGCGTTGTTCTACCCCAATTTCATCCCGGATGATCCGTATTTCACCAATCTAGTCGACTATGAAAAGGTCCTGCCGAAGGTGTGGGGGATTCTGGGCTGGAATATCTTTCTGTATCACGCGCATCTGATCGTGACGCCGCCGAACGGTGAAGCGCCGAATGACAAGACGTTCAGTTGGCACCAGGATAGCGGCCGCGTCAACGTGGAGATGGAGAGTCATCCGCGGCCGCGTTTGTCGCTGAAGGTGGCGTATTTTCTGTCGGATACGAGCGAACCGGGGCGGGGCAACTTTTGGGTTGTACCCCGCAGCCATGTGCGGGATACGATCGACAGGCCGGAGGGGGGTATGGGCCAGCCGGAGGGGGCGACGCCGGTGCTGGCCAACCCGGGGGATGCGGTCTTTTTTGATCGCCGATTGTGGCATACGGCCAGCCCGAACTGGTCGGACATCACGCGGCGGGTCCTGTTTTACGGCTACGGCTACCGCTGGCTGCGGACGAAAGATGACATGACGGTTGAAGGGCTGTGGGATAGCAGCAGCCCGATTCGCCGACAGCTGCTGGGCTGGAGTGTGAACGCAAATGGCCGTTTTTCGCCGACGGACGAGGACGTGCCGCTGCGGATGTGGCTGCGGGAGAATAGCCCGGCTGAGGCGGAGTGAAAAGGCAGAGGTTAGGGGCGAGGGGTTAGGAGAGAGGAGAGAGGGCCTCTCTCCTCTCTCCATTGCTTGACCCTACTCTTGTCAGGGTTGGTCTATTTGTAGGGCCAGGCGATTTCCAGGAAGGGCTGGTCCATGCCTGCTTCTTTGTCCATGGGCCTGGTTACGTACTCCTCGCGTGGGGAATCGGCGATTTGATGGCCGTTTTCTTCTATCCACTTGTAGACGGCATCGTAGAATTCCAATATTTCTGGAAAATGCGCTTGGCGCAGGGTTAGGGATGTGTAGGCGATGGAGCCGCCGGGCAAGGTTCTGCTCTTGATGTCGCCGCTTACGGGGGGAACGGTTTTGACGGGGATGCCGACTTCGACGGGCCCGTTTTTCTCCTGGTTGACTTCGCCGTGGTAGATGGCGACCGGCTTGCCGTCCTGTTCGACACCCGACTCTGTAACCAGGGCAGCGATCTCTTCGTAGGATTCACGGAGGTGGCGGTGCAGTTCGCTGATGTCGACATGGCGGGTAATGCTGAGCATGTGCCGGTCCGGCTGTTCTGTCGTTATGACAGTGGGGGACATTTGTGTCTCCTTTTTCTGAAGCTCGTATAGCGAGCCTTTGATGGGAATGTAGAAGGCGATGTGTTGGTCCTGACCTTTGCCGCCTCTGGGTGGGGCGGCACTTTCTGTATAGGGCGGCGCGTCGCGCAGGCGGATTTCGCTACGCGGCAGCCAGCGCTTGTAGATGGCCTGCCACATGGCATCGCGGCGACGGCCGTCGTGATGAAAGACTGCGTAGACACCGCCCTCGAGATGCTGGACGTCGACCGGATCGCGCGGCTTGATGGACGCGTTCTCGTTGAGAAGTAGCCCCGCATCGAGGCGTGTTTTGTCGCCGGCGGCAGCGCCAGCGTTGGGTCGGTCGCGGAGGACTTGCACGTAGGTGTGCGGTTCAACTGGATCAAGAGCGGCCGCTTCGCCTTTGACGGCTGAAGATGCGTGCCGGATGAGGGTTGTCCAGACGGTGTCGCTTTCCGCTTTGGCGCCGACGCAGGGCATGTAGACCAGATCATGGTCGGGCCGCTGGCGAAATTCAGGCTGCAGCAGGAGGGGCTCCCAGTTGGCGGGGTACATAGCGGGACGGCGCAGTCTGCGAAAAGTGCGAGGGCTGACCTGGAAGTGTTTCTTGAAGGCGCGACCAAATGCGGCCGGCGTCTCGTAGCCGGCTGCCAGCGCGATCTGCGTCACCGGATCGCGGCTGAAAATGAGGCGGCGGGCGGCCCATTCGAGGCGGATGCGGCGCACGTAGTCGCTGGTTGTCTCGTGGAGATAGGCGGCGAAGATGCGGTGGAAGTAGAACGGCGAAAAGCCGGCCACGTCTGCCAGCGTGTCGACGGTCAGGGGCGCGTCGATATTCTCCTGGATGTGGAGGAGAACGGCGTTGAGGCGCTCACGATGATGGAGGATGGTCTCCTCGCGGGTCTGCACTGCCTGTTGGATCGTCATGGGGCCAGTATATCAAATTGGTATTGGGCAAACTATCCTATTCTTGCTATTTCTACTAACAGGTTGGTTGTTGCGGAAGAGATTGTTACCGAGCGCATGGCCTGTAATCGGTCGCGCGCAATTCAGAGGAGGGGGCTTCGATGCAGATTACAGCAGTTACGCCGATCGCCGTGGATGCCGGCTGGCGCAATTGGATCCTGGTGAAGGTGGAGACGGACGAAGGCATCACCGGCTGGGGGGAGTGCAGCGATCAGGCCGTGAACGGCGTGTTGGGGGCGATCCGCGACCTGACGCCGGTGGTGATGGGCCGCGATCCGAGGGCTTTTGAGCAGCGCTGGTGGGACATGTACCGGGCGTTTCAGTCGAGCCCGGGCGGGATCGGCGCGAAGGCGATTGCGGGCATCGAGCTTGCGCTGGTTGATATTGCGGCGCGGGCGCGGGACTGCTCGGTGGTGGAGCTTTTCGGGGGACCGACGCGTGAAAGCGTGCGCGTCTACTGGTCACACTGTGGGACGAGCCGGATTCGAGTGCATGAGCTGATGGGAACGCCGCCGCTGCGTTCGATGGAGGATGTGGCGGCGCTGGGACGGGAGGTTGTTTCCAAGGGCTTCACAGCGCTGAAGACGAACATTCTCTTTCCCGGTGATCCCGGATCGGTCTACTTTCCGGGACGTTATCCGGGCGGGGCAACGGATCAAGTCGCGTCGAACGAACTGGTCGACCATATTGTTACCCTGATAGGGACGTTCCGCGACGCGGTCGGTCCGCATTTCGACCTGTTGCTGGACCTGAACTTCAATTTCAAGCCGGAAAGCTGTCTGGAGATCGCGCGGGCGTTGGAATCGCTGCATCTGATGTGGCTGGAGATCGATCTGTATGAGCCGGAGGCGCTGGCTGAGGTGCGGCGCAAGACGAGTACGCGTATCTGCACCGGCGAGACACTGTACTACGAGCGCCAGTTCCTGCCTTATCTGCAGGCGCGGGCGTCAGACTATCTGATGATCGACGTGCCCTGGAACGGCTTCGCGCCGTCGAAACGGGTGGGAGAGCTGGCTCAGACGTTCCAGATGAATATCGCGCCGCACAACTACTACAGCCATCTATCTTCGTTCATCAGCGCGAGCCTGTGTGCGGTGCTGCCGAACGTGAAGATCATGGAGATCGACATTGACGATGTGCCCTGGAAGGACGAGATGGTGACGAACGTACCGGAGATCATCGACGGGCAGATGACCACGCCTTCCGGTCCGGGATGGGGCGTCGACATTGTAGAAGAGGTGCTGCACGCGCATCCGGTGGCGTAGGGTCAGGAAGCTGAGCGGGATACCGCTTAGGGCAAAGTGATGCGTATGACTTCGCCTACGATGCGGGTCGGCCCGTCGGGTCCGGGGATGGGACGGTTGGGCGTGCCCTGGCCGGTGGAGACGTAGAGTGATCCGTCGGGGGCGAGGGTGATATTGGTTGGCATGTCCAGGCCGTCGGCCAGAACTGTTGCATCGACGTCTGCCTGGTAGGGCGGTTGATCAGCGTTGGCGGGCGGTGGATAGAGGGTGACGCGACCGGTGTAGCGCAGATAGCCGCCGTGAACGGGCGTCTGGTCCGGGTTGAAGAGGTCATGGGAGGGATCAATCAAGTCAGCGTACCCTTTGCACATCTCGACGACGTAGAGATTGCCTTGAGCATCAACGGCCACATCGATGGCGGTCGTCAGGCCAAGAACGGCGTCGGTTATCGCACCGGAATCGGGGTCCACACGAACAACGGCGCTGTCGCCGGCGATGACGGGGAGCTTTTCGCCTTCGATAACCAGGGCGCCGGAAAAGAGAGCGACCAGGAGGTCGCCGTTACGGGGGTCGACGGCGACGCCGGCGGGTACCGATTGCTGGCCGCTGGCGAGCGCGCCGAACTGTGCGACCTTGCGGTGTTCGGCGTCGGCGATATTGACGACGGAGAGTGCATTGGCGGTGCTCTCGGCGAGATAGATCTGGGTGTGATCGCGTGAGAAGACGAGGCCGTTCATGTTACCGCGTGCTGAGAGATTGCGTCCCATGCGCTTGTAGGGGCTGATCTCGTAGAGTCCGATGCGGTCATGACCGCCATCGACACTGAGGTAAAGGTGGCCGTCGGAGTGGCGCAGCAGATCGCCAGGTCCGCTGACCTCGTCACGCCATGTAGAATATTCCTGGAGCGCATTGTAGGTGGGCAGGTGGCGAAACCAGAGGGTTAGTTCGCCCTCATCTTCGAAGTCGCCGTCACGGTTGGTGTCGTGGAAGTGGGTGAGTCTTCCTGTCCACTCCTGGGGGTCGACGGCATTGTAGCCGGTGCCGGCCTCGGCGATCATGAGCGAACCGTCCGGCAGAACGGCGACGCCGCGGGGATTTGACAGCCCGGTCAGGACGGTCTCGACGACCGGTCCCTGGGGTTCTGTGGGGCCGTCGCCGGCATTTTCTTGCTGGGAATCACGATTGAAGCCGGGGAGGCGGGGCGCAGAGCAAGCGGCGATCAGGAGTACGGCGCAGAGCGCCTTGACGGCAGGGGCAGATGCAACAAAACGTCGTTGTTTCAGCATTCCTATGTCCAGAGGAGCGAAAGTTCAGTTTCCGGATCGAAGAGCTGCACCTTGTCGCCGTCAAACTTGAGCCGCACCGGATCGCCAATGTTCAAAGGTTGGCGCGGATCGGCCAGAACAAAAAGATGCAGGTCATCGATACGCACATCCACCAAATTATCGCGCCCCAGCGGCTCAACTACAAATACCTCACCCAGCGCACCCTCACTTGAAGAGGCGGGATCCGGAAGCAGGGTAATATCCTCCGGTCTGACCCCGGCGGTGACCTCTCCTTTACCTGCAGCGCGGCTGCCCCACTCAGGCGGCAGTTCGACTTCGAGCCCTTGCCTCCTCGCCAGGAATCGGTCCCCTTCACGCATAGTCTGCACGTCGAACAGATTCATTGGCGGATTGCCCACGAAGCCGGCGATGAAGATCGTACGCGGCCGCTCGTACAGTTCTGCGGGCGGCGCGTAGGCCTGCAGCTTGCCCTCCTGCATGACGGCGATGCGGTCGGCCATGGTCATGGCCTCGACCTGATCGTGGGTCACGTAGATGGAGGTGATACCCAGATCCAGCTGCAGACGTTTGATCTCGCTGCGCATGGTCAGACGGAGGCGGGCATCCAGGTTGGAGAGGGGTTCATCGAAGAGAAGCAGGCTTGGCTCCTTGACAAGGGCCCGGCCCAGGGCGACGCGCTGCTGTTGCCCGCCTGAAAGCTGGGCTGGGCGCCGGTCGAGCAGGTGGCCTATGCCCATCATGTCAGCGACCCGCTGGACGCGTTCCTCCATCTCGGCGGCGGGCGATTTCTTGAGTTTGAGGGGGTATCCGATGTTCTGGCGGACGCTCATGTGCGGGTAGAGGGCGTAACTCTGGAAGACCATGCCGATGTTGCGGTCTTTGGGCGCGACCTGGTTGACGACGCGGTCGTCGAAGCGGATCTCGCCAGCGGTTGGCTTGTAGATGCCGGCGATCATGAGTAGCGTAGTCGTCTTGCCGCAGCCGGATGGGCCGAGGAAGGCGACGAACTCGCCGCTCTGAATGTCCAGAGTTATGTTGTCTGCGCCGGTTACATTGCCCCAGCGCTTGGTCAGATCGTTCAGTTCGACGCGCACTAGGAGCCCCCTTTACTGCCGCCGCCGTAGATATTCAGCAGTGCCTCCTGGGTGAATATGAAGAAGATGAGTACGGGAATCAGTTGGAAGAGGCCGATGGCCGCCACTCTGTTCCAACTGACCAGGCTGGTGTCACCGGAAAAGCTGTTGATGTAGACCGGCAGATTGGCGACTTTTGAGCCGATAGTGAAGGTAAACGGGATCAGGTAGGCGTTCCAGCCCTGAATGAACATAAAGATTGAGAGGGCGGCCAGGCCAGGGCGAATTTGCGGGAGGAGAATTTCCCACCAGACGCGAAAGCGGCTGGCGCCGTCAATGAGGGCGGCCCGCTCCATGTCCCAGGAGAGGTTGTCGAAAAAGCCTTTCATGAGCCAGATACCGAGGGGGAGGTCGAGCGTCACCATGACGAGGGCAACGCCGCCGACGGTATTGAAGCCGACCAGGTTGCCGATCAGAGGGATACCGCCGATGAAGAGCAGCACTTGAAAGATAGCGATGAGGAGCATTTCGGGGCGGAAGGCGTGCAGCACCATGGTCATGCCGAGAAAGCCTTTGCGCCCGGGGAAGTTCATGCGTGAGAGCGCGTAGGCGGCCAGGGCGGAGACGGCGCCGACGCCGATGACCATGCTCATGCCGATACCGAAGGAGTTGAGCGTTGCCTTCCAGACGTCCGGCTCGGACAGGAACTGCCAGTTATCGAGGGTGAGGCCACCGAGATTACCCTGCGCGTCGCGAGGGAGAAGGCCGTTGGTGCGCTGGGAGAAGGTGGCGATCAGGACCCAGGCGTAGCCGACCAAGATGGGCAGGATGGTAAGCGTGAGCAGCAGATAGGGGAGGGCCTGTCCGGGCGTGATACGCCTGGCGCTCGCCGTCATCTGGATGGTGGAAAGTATTCCCGCGACTTTTACCGGCCCCATGCCGTCACGCAAGTTCCAGCCTCCTTAACTCGCCTTGTCTGCATCGGGCCCGGAAAAAACTTTGAGTACGGGCGGGAGCAGAGACGCCCAGTGACTTACAGCACATCGATTTTCGGCTCCTGAACGAGATCGTTGAAGCGGAAGACGCGCAGATAGATTACGGATAGTATGGCGCCGATCAGTACAAGGACGAAGCCCCAGGCGGCGCCATAGGCCCACTGGTTCGAGCCGAAATAGGTCTGCAAGGCGCGTTTGTAGGCCGTAAGCGCCCAGACTTCGGTCGTGAACAGGCCTGGTCCGCCGTTTGTGAGAAGGAGGATGTACTCGAATGAGACGAGCAGTGAGAGCGTCTGGTAAGTGACGACAAAGAGCAGGGGCCAGCGCAGCAGAGGCAGGGTGATATCACGGATTAGAGCGAGATCCCCGGCGCCGTCCACCTTGGCGGCGATGATCAGATCGGCGGGAATCGCTTCGATGGCCGAGGTGAAGATGATCATGCCGAAGGAGGCGCCGACGAAGCCGTTGACGAGGACGACGAAGACCCACGGCGCTTCCGGGATCCAGTACGGTTGATTTTCGATGCCGAGCCAGCCGAGAAACTGGTTGAGAATGCCGTAAGGGGGCTGCTGGGCAATGCGCTGCCACATTACGATGTAGACGACGGACGGCGTGATGCGGGGCAGGAGCCAGAGCAGGCGGAAGAAAAAGCCGACTCGACGACTGACGTGGGCGGTCAAAAGGGCGAGCAGCAGCGCCAAGCCAACGTTAAAGAAGAGAAGGGTAAGAGCGACGTATTGGAAGGTATTACGCAGGATCTTGGGGAAAAAGCGGTCGCTGAACATGCGCTTGTAGTTGTCGAAGCCAACGTAGGTCCAAGGTTCGCTGAAGTTGGCGCTGGAGAGATCTGTGAGGCTGAGGATGAAGAGGATGATGGCAGGCAGAAAGAAGAAGACGATGACGAGCAGAGTGCCCGGCGCCATGAAATTGAGTGCATCGAGGGCGGCGCGGAAGGCGGGTTTACGATCGCTGGCTTCGCGCAGCAGGATGAGGGCGCCGACGAGGAGGAGCAGCAGCGCGATGAAGGCAACAGACAGCCCCAACTGGGCTTCGACGGCTACTTTCTCCTTGTGGGCGACCTCTTGCGAGGCGGCGAACGCGCCCCACACGGCAACAGCCGCGGCCGCGCAGACCAGGATGGCGAGGAGACCATGCCAGGGCGCGGAGCGGCCCGGCAGCAGATTGATCGCCCCCAACAGGAGGGAGACGGCGCCGGCAAGTGGACCCAGGAAGAGCCAGAACGAGCTGCGATAGAGGAGGCCACCGTCGGTCGTCTCTACGAGGCCAATCGTTGCGGCCTGCAGCCCGGTAAGGGAAAGGGCAACGCGCTGGTCGGCGATGATGACGAAGCGCAGCCAGGGAAGAATGAAGCAGCCCAGCAGAACGAGACCGGAAGCCAAGAGAAGCCAGCGTCCGCGGCCGGCGCGAGTTTCCAGTGTTGCGGTATCTGCGGGGCTCGTTGACATGGGCGGGCGGTGAAGAAAGATACGATGGAGAGAAGGGCATCTTCTACCTTTCTCTCCATCGTGGTGTTCTCAGGTCAGACCTTACTCAATAATCACGTTGTCGCCCAATTCGTTCTGGAGCTGTTCGATCACGACCTCGATCGCTTCAGAGGGTGAGAGATCGCCGGACTCGACGGCCTGTATGCCCAGGTAGTAGGCTTCAGACCAGGCGCTCCAGTAGGGGCTGTTGGGCAGGAAGGTCGTGTACTCCAACAAGGTGAGTGTGGCACTCAGGAACTCGGCGCTGGTGTAGGCGTCGTGGTCAGCCTGCGACTTGAGGATTCCCAGATGGCCGCTCTCGACCGCGTAGGGCGTGTTTAACTCCTTGACGGTCGTCTTGGCGAGGAGGAGAAGCGCCAGATCCGGATGCTCGCTCTGGGTGCTGATCATGTAGACCAAGGGATGGGTCAGCGTGATGGGGCTGCCGATGCCGCCTTCCATACAGGGAATGGGAGCGAAGCCGACATTTTCGAAGAGGTAGTCCTCGCCGCCCTGATCCTGCAGGTAGTTGGTGTGCCAGCTTGCCCAGCGCCAGGTGCCCTCAAAGACGAACATGACGTTGGCGAAGCTGGAGGTGTACTCTTTGTGGTAGTCCCAGTCGCCGTCGAGCTTGTTGGCTGTAATGATTTTGCGCTCGTGGACGGCATTGTGGAGCAGCTCGTAGACGGTCTGGGCGGCGGCTGTGTCAAATACAAGCGCGTCCAAGTCGCTTTCGATTTCGCCGCCGGCGGCAAAGTAGTAGTAGAGGAAGTCGGGTCCGTTGGAGGGGCGATGCCACCAGCCCTCACCTTCGTTGACGACCCCGGCCTCGACTGCCTGCTGGGCGGTGTCGAACATATCCTGCCAAGTATAGTCGCAGCTTTCGATGCGTCCGGGCAGAGCCTCGATCTCCTCCGCGCTCCAGCCCAACTCACTCAAGAGCAACTTACTGAAATAGAGGGGGCGGGCTTCGGCGTCCTGGGGGATGCCCCAGATCTTGCCGTTGAGCATGGTCGATTCCCAGAGGGAGTCGATGACATCTTCGAATTCGGCGAATTCGCCGCTGTTGACCTGTTCGCTGATGTCGACCAGGTAGCCAGCGGTGGCCCAGTCGCCGATGTGCTCGTGGCCGGAGACGATGATGTCCGGGGCCTCGCCGGCGTCTGAAGCCAGTTCAAACTCAGTCTTGTAGTCGCCCCAACCGGTGTCGTCCTGGATGGTTTCCAGAGCGATTCGGCGGTTGTCGTCACTGGCTTCGAGGACGGCGTTAGCGGCGTCGACGGCAGCGGTCAGATTGTCGCAGCGGCCGTTCTCGTAAGGCGGGCTGGCTTTGCAGCGGGCCACGAGGTTGACGGTTACGATTTCATCGGCGGCGGCCGGCGCGGCTTCATCTTCGGCGGCGCCGGTATCGACCTGAACGGGGGCCGCGGTCGTGCCGCAGGCTGAGACAACCAGGGCAAGCGCGATCACGAGCGCCAGCGGCCAAAGACGTTGACGATTCATTGGATCCTCCTTTTTGAACTGAATGGGGAGCACGGAGTCTGCACGAATCAAAAAAACACATATTGTTGATGGTGCGATTATAGCATGAAAATGCACTGTTGATAAGTGTTGCAGAATATGGTTAAGAGGGGAATAAAGCCTGTTTAAGAGTTGGCCCACTCAGGTTAGCTTGCCTTAAAGGTCCGGTTAACGGAGGGGTAGAGGAAACGCAACGGGGCAAGTCAAGTTTCGTACAGATCGCGATCGGGCGGGACGCGTCTCAGGCAGACTCGCTAAGCCGACGGAAAGGCGGGCATGACAAAGCGCCGGCGATCACCGGGGCTTTTTTGCCGCGATCAAGGGAGGCGAGGGATCAGACCATGCGGCAGGTGTTCTCGAGGCGGCCGAGTTTTTCGATTTCGATGACGACGGTGTCGCCGTCCTTCATCCAGACCTGGGGGTCGCGGCCCATGCCGACGCCGTGGGGCGTGCCAGTGAGGATGACGTCTCCGGGCTCGAGGGTGAAGGCGTTGGAGCTGAATTCGATCAGCTCGGCGACGCCGAAGATCATTTCGCGGGTGTTGCTCTCCTGCATGACTTCACCGTTGAGGAGGCAGCGTATGCTGAGATCCTGCGGATCGGGGACCTCGTCGGCGGTGACGAAGGCGGGGCCGATGGGGCAGAAGGTGTCGAGGCTTTTGCCGCGGATCCATTGGGGGTCGCCCAACTGAAGATCGCGGGCGCTGACGTCGTTGGAGCAGGTGTAGCCGGCGACGTAGTCGAGCGCGTCTTCGCGGCTGACATGGCGGGCGGTCTTGCCGATGACGGCGCACAGTTCGGCTTCGTAGTCCACCTCGGCGGTGAGCTGCGGGCTCCAGACGATCTCGTCGCCGGGGCCGACGATGCTGGTCGTAAATTTGGTGAAGATGACGGGTTTATCGGGGGGCGGTGTGTTGGTTTCGCGGCAGTGGTCCAGGTAGTTTAGGCCGATGGCGACGACCTTGCCGGGCCGGTCCATGGGACAGAGAAGGTCTACGCTGCCCCGGTCGACGGAGTCGGTGACGGAGCCGGTCTTGCCGGCGAGGATGTCGCACCAGGTGGCGTCGGTGACTTCGATCGTATCGCCGCTGGTGACGCCGTAGACTGTTTTTCCGTTGTGCTCAAAACGCAACCATCTCATCTGATTTGCTCCTCGGCGAAATTGTTGGAAAGGGCTAAGTTAGGGTTTGTGGGATGCCGGCCCACATGGGGCGGCGGTTACTGGATTTTGCCGGTTACGAGCGCCCGCTTGAAATGGGTGATTGTACGGGCGACACCTTCCTTGAGGGGCGTGTACGGCACCTTTTTCAGCAGACTCTGCAGGGGTTGTTCATCCTGGGCCTCTGCGAAGGGGAGGGGCGTGTCCTCGAAGGTGATGCGGCCGGCGGCGCTGGGCTCGGCGGCAACGATGGCGTCTACGATGTCTGACATGTGGGCGATGCTGCCGCGGATGTTGAAGACGGACGCGCCTTCGAAGGACAGGCGGGCCAGCGCGATGAAAGTACGGGCCACGTCGTCGGCATACTGGTAGCCGCAGGTACCGCCGAAGGATATTTGGTAATCTTCGTCTTTGGCGGCGGCGAGCATGGCCTGGGTGGGGGTCGAGGTCATGCCCTGATCGCGTCCCGGCCCGTAGACGGTGTAGGGGCGCAGGGCCAAGCTGGCGATGCCGTCGTCCTGCCAGTAGATTCGGGCTGTGCCTTCGTTGGCCTCTTTGTAGACGCCGTAGAGATTGAGGGGATGGAACGGGTCGCCGTCCTTCACTTCGGGCCCGTAGAGTTCGGCGCCGCCGTAGACGGCCATGCTGCTGGCGTAGACGACGGAAGGGATGCCGGCCTGCTTGGCGGCTTCGAAGACGTTTACGGTGCCGACGACGTTGACTGCCGCGCCGAGCGAGGGGTTGGCCCGGCAGAAGGGCACCTGCAGGGCGGCCAGATGAATGATGCGGTTGGCCCCGCTATCGGCGACGGCACGGGCGACGGCCTCTGTGTCTGTGATATCGTCCTTTACAAAGTGGACGCGGGCGATCTCGTCCGGCTCCATCAGCAGCTCGAGCCGGTGTGTGCTATTTCCGAGGTCGTAGACGGTAACATCTACGTTGTCGCGGACCAGATTGTGCACGACCCAAGCGCCCAGGCAGCCCAGAGCTCCGGTCACAAAAAAACGTTCGTCAGCCATTGTTCACGCTCGTGGTTTGCGAAACAGGTTTGCGTCGAAAAGCGGGAAGATCTCCCCCAACTCCAACTTGCCGTCGGTTTCGTGGTATCCTACCATTGGCGGTTCATTTGTCAATTCTGATGGTAGATTTGAGTTTACCTGAGATACCGATTAAGATTTGCAAAACCAGTGCGCTGCGCTGCCGGCAGATCAGGCCCCGGCGTTGCGCTCACCACGCAAAAGGCGCAACGGGACCTATCCATGACTGAAAACAGCTCTGCCGAGATTGACACGCGTGAATTACGGAATGCCTGCGGCCTGTTCGCAACGGGGATCACGGTTGTTACAACTGAACTGGACGGCGACGTGCATGGCATGACGGCCAACGCGTTCATGTCGGTCTCGCTGGAGCCGCCGCTGCTGGTCATTTCCGTTGGGCACAAGGCGAGGCTGCATGCGCTCTTGCAGGAGACGGGCCGCTATGCGATCAGCATCCTGCGCCATGACCAGGAGGACTACAGCAGCCATTTCGCGGGCTGGCCGGTGGAGGGGCTGGAGGTGGAGTTCGAGCGCCGCAACGGTTACGCTGTCCTGCCCAACGCGCTGGCTTACTTTGTGTGCAGGGTGGTGGACGCGCATCCTGCGGGCGACCATACGCTGTACATCGGGCAGGTCGAGTATCTGGAGCAGGATGCAGGTGAGCCGGTGCTGTTTTACGGCGGGAAGTACCGACAGATGACCCCCCAGGAGGAGGGCTAGACCGGATCAGCCGGCGCGGTCGGATTGCGCCCACCGTTCCTTCATGGCCCGCATTTCCTCGTTGACGGGGACGGGCCGACCGGGAACCTGGTTGTTGTCGTCGTAGAGCCAGTTGCCCTGATTGTCACGCAGGACCGGCTGCCGCTGCGCTACTGGGGGCGGGTCGACTGTCCTGGCCGGTTCAGCAGCATACCAGTAGGCGACGGATGACATTTCGTTGGCGAGATGGTTGCCGTGCCCGTGCTCGATGGTGACCTTGACCTCTTCATTGAAACGCACGGGGTTTTCCAGGTGGTGCACGTAGGAGGACTGGTAGCCGCCGGTGTCTTCTTCGAAAAGTGATGAGCCGTTGCGCAGAAATGCGTTTCTCTGCATACCCCAAGCCTGGTTGAGGTAGTCCTCGCTGCCGGTGCCATGGATGTCGGGCGGCCAACTGTATCCATCCACCCAGATCATTTCGTCGCCCTCGCCCCACCAGGTTCCCTGGAAGTTGGTGACCGACAGGTTGCAGCCGATGTAGTGGCCGCGGCCCTGTGTGTCCAGGATAACGTAGTTGTCCTCCCAGGCCTGCCTTTCCTTATTGACGATATTTGACTCCGGTGTATTGACGATGATTTCGTGTCCCCAGCCGCCGAAGGGGTTGGTGCGGCGGAACTCGGCGTGAAAGTAGCCGTTCGACGCGGGCAGTTCGTCGATTTGTTCGTAATCGAAGTAGAAGTACTGGATGTGATCTTCGGCGCTCTCGTTGATCAGTTCGACGAGGGCGCGTTCGCGGAAGGGCATGGGCGCGTAGCAGTTGAGGGCGCAGCCGGCTTCGAACTGGTTGTTCCAGCGCGTAGAGGCGGTGAAAAGCTGGGACTGGTAGGAGTTGACGAGTGCGTGGCCCAGGCCGAAGAAGTCACCCAGGGGCGCGAGCACGCTGGGATGGTCGGCGTTGTCCCAGGTGATTTTGAGCAGGCAGTCGCGGTAGTGGTTGCGCTGCGTCATCCAGATATGGGTGAGGAGGCCCGGACCGCGGATGTCGGCGAGCACACGAGATTCGCCTGAGGGGATGGTCCAGCGATCCTGGTTGCGGCCGGTGGTGTCCCAGGAGGAGGCGCGGCCGGTACGCGCGGCGGTGATGGTTGAGAGGTCTGCCAGCATGGGTCTGGTGCTCCGTGACGTGTAGGATGTGGGTATGGTCGTGATAATGTTATTTGGAGTTGGTCAGAGTCGTGGCAGTTGCAGGGCCAAGCTGCCGGCCAAAACAGAGTAGTTGTCGATGAAATGAAGAGAGGGTTTTTTTGACGCTGATCTTCTCATCCCCTATAATGTACCACGTTCTCTGAGCCATAGTGAATCCCGCCGGAAATTTGAATTCTCAAATCGCAGTTTTCGCCCGGCTTGCGCGCAGTCGCTGCAACGGGCAGGGCGGCGCGGCTGGAGGAGAGGTTCGCGGTAGGGAGACACTTGCGGTCCAGATTATCGGTCAAATCACCACGAGAACAGGAGCTAAACCGATGTCAAGAAAGTTGAACACGCCCCCGCAGGCGGACGACGGTGGTCGCAACGTTGGTCGCCGTACTTTTCTGAAGATGATGGCAGCCGGCGCTGCCGCATCTGCTCTAGCCGCGTGCGCGGCGCCTACTGGCGGCGAGCAGGCCGCCCCCGCAGCCGCGCCGACGGCGGTGCCGACTCCCGAGGCCATGGCAACCGGCGCAGGCATGATGCGACCGGGTGGCAATCCGAAGCGCGGCGGCACGTTGCGGACAGCTTTTGGTGTAACGATGACGCACTTTGACGCCCACCAGGGCGGCGGCACCCATGTACTGTCGCACATGTACAACAACCTGGTACGCAACAATCTGGTTGACGGCTTGCGCACGATCATCCCCGACCTGGCCGAGAGCTGGGAGGTAGGCGAGGGCGGTCTTTCTTACACCTTTGCCCTGCGCGAGGGTGTTTCGTACCATGACGGTGAACCGTTCTCTGCCCAGGACGTTGTAGCGACGTTCAATCGTATCCTTGACCCGCCGGAAGGCATTGTGAGCCCATTGAAGGCCAACTTCACCTTTGTCGACTCTGTCGAAGAGGTAGATGACACGACGGTGCGATTCAACCTGAGCTCGCCGCGTCCGTTCTTCCTCAATCTTCTGACGCCCACGAATGCGTTGATCTACTCGAAGAAGTCGCTTGAGGAGCACAACTACGACCTGCGCGAAGTGATCGCCCCCGGAACGGGTGCGTTCCGTTTTGTCGACCATCTGCCGGCGGAGAAGTGGCTCATGGAGGCCAACCCGGACTATTGGGATCCGGAGCTTCCTTACGTTGACGGGCTGGAGATGCTGCATGTGCCGGCGTGGTCTGACCGCGGTACGGCGGTGCTCACAGACCAGGCCGACATGTCGTGGAACGTGGCCAAGGAGACGTGGGATGAGGGCATGAATCGCCCCGATACGATAACGGCCAACAAGCTGGCCAACTTCGGCGCATACTGGGTTTTCATCAACAACCGCGAGGCTCCGTTCGACGATCCGCGCGTACGCAAGGCGATCCATCTGGCTGTCAGCAAGCAGAACCTGGCAGCGGCGTTCGGGACGCAGGAGTTGATCAACATCACGCGCTGGGTACCGCAGGGCGATCCCTACGCGACGACGCCGGAAGCGTTGTCGACGATGCCGGGATACCGGGCGGAGAAGGATGAGGATGTCGCGACTGCGCAGCAGCTGTTGGCCGACGCCGGTTACGGTGACGGCCTGTCGGGAATCGAACTGCTGGCGGCAGCCGGGCCCCAGGGCGAACTACTGGCCCCGGCGTTCCAGGACATGCTCAAGCGCCAACTGAACATCGAGACGGACATTCGCATTGTCGAGCGCGCGTTGCTGGGCTCTGAACAGCAGGCGGGCAGCTACCAGTTGATGGTGCATACGCGCGGGCACTCTGTCTCTGACATCTCGCCGCGCGGCAACCTGTGGTGGGCCACCGGCGGTTCGCAGAATTTCGGTGGTTACAGCAACCCAGACTTCGATACGCTGCTGGGCAGCATCGACGTTGAACTGGACGTCGAGACCCGGCAGGGACAGATCGCCGATGCCCAGAATCTGTTGGACGAGAACCCGCCGGAGTACTTGGTCGGGTACACGTTCCACCTGCCGATGTGGAATAACCGGGTCAAGGGCCTGGCTCTGGACCAGCGTGCCTTCGCTGAGTGGGGCCGCATGGAGACGGTCTGGATCGATCCGGATGCCTAAGGACGCAACGGCCTGCCGTGATTGGTAGTCTGTGCTGATACGGGTCGCGGCGGCTGGATGTCTGCCTGTCGTACCGTACAAGCCACGGACAGTTGAAAAAACAGTGGGCGGCGCGACGATGCCCGGTTGCCGGGCTGTCGCGCCGTCCCTTACATGACGTAACGCGGGGCCCCTCCAAACTCACATGTCGAAATATCTGTTCAACCGCCTGCTGATCGCCATTCCGACGATATTCGGCGTAACCGTGCTGATATTTCTGGCGATGCGGGTGATTCCCGGCGACCCTCTGCAGTTGATCGTGTCGGAGTCGGACGGGATTTATGTTCTGAGTGAAGAGGAGTTGCAGGCACTGCGCGCAAGCCTGGGACTGGATCGACCGTATCATTTGCAGTACCTGGATTGGATGGCGCAAGTGATCAAGGGCGATATGGGCTCGTCGTTCTGGAACAAAGAACCGATCAGCGGCATGATTCTGCGGAGGGGCCCGATCTCGGCGCAGATTGCGATTATGGCCGTGTTGCTATCGTGGCTGATCGGCGTGCCGATTGGGATGCTCAGCGCGATGTGGCGCAACACGATGATGGACCATCTCTCGCGTGTTGGTATCACCGTCTTTATCGCCGTGCCAAGTTATTGGCTGGGGTTGCTGATCATATTGTTTACGGTATTGGTCTTTTCCTGGCGTCCCCCGATCACGATCATCCAGTTGTGGGAGGATCCGTTAGGGAATCTCTCGATGACAGTGCTTCCGGCCATGGCTTTGGGCCTGGGTCTGTCGGCGGGGACGGCGCGCATGGCGCGTTCGGCGGCGCTTGAAGTGCTATTCGAGGACTATATCCGGACGGCGCGGTCCAAGGGGCTGCGCGAGACGCTGGTAGTGTGGCGTCACGTCTTCAAAAATGCGCTGCTTCCCGTTGTAACCACGACAGGTTTAGCATTGGGTGGCTTACTGGGCGGGGCGGTTTCGGTTGAGACGGCGTTTGCGGTGCCCGGCCTTGGAAAGCTGCTGGTTCAGGGCATGACCGAACGGGACTGGATGATGATCCAGAACCTCGTTCTTCTGTATGGCTTGATTTACGTCATTATTAATCTGCTCGTCGACTTGAGCTATGCTTTTCTCGACCCCCGCATTCGCTACGAATAATGGATCAGGAACGGTGGACAACGGCGGAGGCAGCCCATCGGCTATCCTCTGTGCACTGGCCACTTGCCACTCTTTGATGGAGCCGACATGGCCACGTCAAGCGCTCCGCTTGCCGAACCCGAAGGTATGACACTTGATATTGAGGGGCAGCGGCCGCCTCTTATCCGGAGATTCAGCGACTCCGTGGTTCGCTTTGCGCAATCCTCGCCGATCGGGATGGTCGCTGTGGGCGTCTGGGTGCTCATGTTCATCATGGCGGTCTTTGCTCCTATTCTCTCCCCCTTCGATCCGCTGGAGGCCGATTACGGTGCGATTCGCGCCGCGCCGACTGTGGAACACATTCTGGGTACCGATCAGTTGGGGCGGGACCTGCTGAGCCGAATCATATACGGTGCGCGAATAACGCTAATTGTGAGTATCACAGCCGTCTTCGTTGGCGATCTGATTGGATTTGTGTGGGGTATTGCAAGCGGCTACCTGGGCAAGCGTTTCGATCTCATCAGCCAGCGCGTGGTGGATGTGCTGATGTCCTTTCCTGGTCTGATACTGGCGCTACTTCTGCTCGTCGTCCTGGGCGCCGGCCTGGTGACGGTAATTGTCGCGATCTCGGTGACCCGCATCCCATCGGCCACGCGCGTGACGCGTTCGGTAGTGCTTTCGATCAAGGAGATGTCATACGTCGAGGCGGCCAAGATGATCGGGGCGTCGAATGTCCGGATCATGGTGCGCCATGTTGCGCCGCAGGTGGTTGCGCCGATCCTGGTGGTGGCGACGCTGCATCTGGGCGGCGCCATCTTTGCGGAGTCGGCGCTGAGTTTTTTGGGGATGGGGATTCCGCCGCCGGCGCCGAGCTGGGGCAATATGCTGGGCGGTGTGCTGGCTGCGGCGTTTCGTCCGCCTTGGTGGCTGGTGATCTTTCCGGGCGTGGCGATTACGATTGCGATCATGGCTGCCAACCTCTTTGGCGATGCGTTCAGAGATTTCCTCGACCCTAAGCTGAGGCAGCGGATCGATTGAGGTTGCCTTGTTGCAGCCGGTATTTTCTTCTCAAGAGCCCCCACGATCGACCAGGATTTCACCTCGGATAGCCCGAAACGAAAAAGGAGTAAGCCGTGCCCTTCCAGGTTCTCGACTTCCACAAAGACATTCGCAATGTGCTGACAACGCCTGAGATCCGCGCCCGTTTCCTGCAGGTGGACGTAGGCCATACGGCGCAGAGCCACACGCATGATCTTGGCCATGAGATCTTCCTGATATTGCAGGGGCAGGCGGAGTTCACGATTGAGGGACATGCCGAAGTGCTGGGTCCGGGCCAGATGTGTATCGCGCTGACCGATGAGGCGCACCAGGTACGTAATGTGGGGGACGAGCCGGTGATCATGTACCTGTCGGTTACACCTCATATCCAGCCCACCCATACTATGTGGAATGAGGACGGCACGAAGAAGCCGCCGCGGTTTGTGCTGAATACCGGTTACGACGTAAAGCCGGACCGCTCAACCCCAACTGACGAGATTCTCGACCAGCAGTTGGCCGCGGCTGAGGCATGGATGGCTGCAGTTGAAACGCATACACAGACACAACGGGAGCAGATTTCAGCCTATAAGGCGGCGCGTCGTGCGGGCGATGAAGAGGCGGCGCACGCGGCCCGCGACGCGATGTGGGAATCTCTCTATCCTGCCTTTCGCCGCGCTTTTGCCTTGGCGGATGTCTGGAACAGTTTTACGTCGCGCACCGTAGACACGGAATATACCGGTCCATAGTTTCCTCCTAACAACCAACCCACCGACTGCCACAGGCCAAAGACCGGAGAGAAAAAAGTGAGACGAGTCAAGATCGGTGTCATCGGATGCGGGGCGATCGCCCAAGTCCATCATATGCCCAATTTGAAGGAGTTGCAGGACGAGTTTGAGGTGACGGCTGTCTGCGACGTGTCTGTCGGCGCGGCCCAGTATGTAGCCAATCGCTTTCACGTGCCCCACTGTTTTACCGACTACCGCGATCTGCTCGCGTCCGACGTTGAGGCGGTGATACTGTGCCAGACGGATCCGAAGAAGGGTGTGGCGGTAGACGCATTTGACGCGGGCAAGCACGCTTTTGTAGAGAAACCGGTTTGCTTTTCATTGCAGGAGTGCGACGAGATGATCGAGGCCTGCAATCGCGCCGGAACGGTGGGGCAAGCGGGTTATATGAAGGTGTATGACCCGGCGTTTGAACGGGCCAAGCAGGAAGCGGCGTCGATGGATGTGCGCTTTGTGCAGATCAATCATCTGCACCCGAACAACGCCTTACATCTGCAACAGTTTGACGTGCGCAGCTTTGGCGACCTGCCGGAAGGCGCGATAGAGAGCACGATGGAAGGGCGGCTGGCCGCGCGCCAGCAGGCGATAGGAGACGCACCTCCGCACGTGGAGCGCGCATTCAATCTGCTGGCTGGAAGCATGATTCACGATCTGTACGGCTTGCGCGAAATCATGGGCCTGCCGGTTGAGATAGCGCACACGGAAATCTGGCAGGAGGGGAGAGCGGTCAGCTTTACTCTAGTGTACGAGAACGGCGCGCGTTGCGTGGGCACGTGGATCGATCTGCCGGATCTGTGGGATTTCAAGGAGACGCTGGAAATCTACGGCGACGACAAGCGGGTGACTGTCGCCTACCCGACCGGTTTTTCGCGGGGCATCCTGTCCACGGTGTCGATACAGGGCATCGACAGTGAAGGCACGACATACCGGACCGAGCCATACATCGACTGGGACAGTGCGTTTGTTCAGGAGTTGCGTCATTTCCACGACTGCATTGTAAACGGCAAAACGTCGCGCACTTCGCTTGAGCATGCGCGCAAGGATGTAGGGTTGATCATTGACATTATTGGGGCGTACAGAGAGTAGTGAGGGCGGCCCTATTTGCGGAATTCCCTGCAGGTGAGGCACAGTAGCGTTTGGGCGCCTTGCATGCAGGACCGCTGTATGGCTACTGGATTACAGCTGAAGTCCTTCCTTGCGACTGGGAAGCGTTAGCTTTGAGCGACCCAAAGGCAGTCCAGGACCTGATGAGGTAATCAGGTCCTTTTGAGTAGCATCTGCCCCCCATCTGAAACTCCACCGTGGTTCCCCCCACTTGATTCAAGGTTCATATACCTTTAATGGTATTATGGAACCTGATGCGAAGACCATAGCGTTGTCTGGGTTGCGGTGATCTGCTGCGACAATTGCAGGCCCCAGGTCCAGGGAACGACCAGAGCAGTTTCGATGAAAACGTTGATCGTCGCGTGCATCCAACAGAAGATGCGGTTGCCCCAGACGCTGGAGGAGTACCGGGAGGACCTGCGCAGGTTTTTGCGGGCTGCGGAGAACAAGCGGGCGCGGCTGGTAGTCTTTCCGGAACTGGCCGGGGTGATGGTGATCCCGCCTCTTCTCGGCGGTTTCCAGGCGAACCTGCTCAAGCGGGCGGACCTGGCGCGGCGGCGGCAGTCAGGCCTGTGGCAGAAGATCAGCGGCGGGCTATCCGGGGCGTTAGTTGGATGGCTAAACACCGATTTCCGCCAGATGGCGGGGGCGTTGTTGACGACGCAGTCGGATAAGGTGTGGGAGGCGTACGACGACGTTTTCGGTGGGCTGGCGCAGGAGTTTGACGTGACGCTGGTTGCGCCGAGCGCCTATCTGCCGGACCCACTGGATGGTGTGCTGCGGAACCTGGCGGTGGTGTACGGGCCTGGCGGTGAACGGCTGGGCTACCAGGCCAAACGGGTACTGCATCCTGAGGACGAGGATTTGGCCCAGCCCGGGCACGAGTGGAACGTCATTCAGACACCGGTCGGCAGGATCGGGTTGATGCTGGGCGGTGACCTGCTATACCCGGAGGTGGGGCGACTGCTGGCCTACCAAGGCGCGGAGCTGCTGATCGGGCAGGGCGCGGCCACGGAGCGTGTACTGTATGAAAAGTTGCGTGCCGGGATGCTGGCGCGCATGCAGGACAACCAGTTGTTCGCGGCAATCAGCTTTTTGGTCGGCCATAATGAGTTCAGCCGCCGTCAGCGAGACCCGTTCGTGGGGCGTTCGTCGGTGCTGGCGCCACAGGAGCTTACGCCGCGGGCAAGCGGTATTCTGGTGGAGTCGTCCAATTTTCGCAGCGAGAGCGTGCTGTCGGCGGTGTGGGATTTCGAGGAGCTTGCAGACCTGTGGGAGACATCGGACACGCCGGTGCGGAGCCAACTCCCGCTGGACGCAGTAGGCCCGGCGCTGGCGCAACTCTACAGGAAGATGAACCAGTTGCCCGAAGGGCCCGAAGCGCTCCTGGCAGCACCTGAAAAACAGGAACCTGAGACCAGTAAACGCCCAGTGGAATTGGAAGAGAGGGTGACTTTGCCGAAACGAACCATTTCAATTCTCGGTCTGGATGATCTGCCGGTGCTGGCGTCGGTGACTTCTTACTGGGGAGATGCGTCCGATACTGAGATCAAAGCCTCCTTGCCTGCCCATGTTCCGGTCAGTTTGACCCCGGAGTCGGATGATTGGGAATACGATGAAGCTTTCGAGTCAGATGAATCACTCTCGCTGCCGGCTGAGCAGGAGGGCGCTGCGGTAGGGATGGACTCTGAAAGCGCAGATCTTCAAAGTGTTGCCGACGGACAAGCAGGCGGGAGCGAGGCCGAGGAAGGTGAGGAGGAGACGCAGGAGATGGACGCTCTTCTTGAACCACGAGCTGAAGAAGACCGTAAACAGACCAGTTGAGAGTTCGCGTCGTTGATATAGGGTTGTCGACCAGTGGTGCGATAGCGCTGGACGCGGACAGCTAAGGGAGGGCGGGCTCTTCCTTGGCGGACTGAATCAGGCGCAGCATCTCGTCGACATCGGTGATCTTAACCCGCGGTTGTCCCCGCAGTGCTCCCCGTTCATTCTCGATCTGCTCCAGGACCTGCCAGTCGGCAAAGGAAACGAAGTCCACGCCCTTTTTCTTCAAGAGGGGAGTGATGTCGCCCGGCCGGCCGTGTCCATCAGTGTGCGGGCCGGCTTGGTTGTTCGGGGCGGTGCTACCGGGAAGTAACTCGGCGGCGTTTTTGACATCTTCCATCATCAGTTTTACTGTTTCGACGGCGTCGGGCTTGTTGGTGCCGATGACGCCGGTGGGGCCGCGCTTGGCCCAGCCGACGGTGTATTCACCGGGCACGACGGCGCCGCCGTGTTCGGCAGTCACACGCCCTTTCTCGTTGGGAATGATACCCCACCGGTCATAGAAGGGGACGCCAGGGATCGGGACGCCGCGGTAGCCAATTGAGCGGAAGACCAGCCCAACATCATACTCTGTGAAAGTGCCTATTCCACGGCAAGCCACATAGCCGGATTCTGTAGCTTCCAGGGCATTTTTCTCGGTTGTGATGGCGCTGACGGCACCTGCCTCACCTGTGATTTCAGTTGGTGAGCGCAAGAAGTGGAAGATGATCTGCTTGGGTTTGCCTGTAGGGCCGCGCTCCGCCAACTCCTGAAGAGTTTCGAGGTTGCGGCGGGCGGTGCGATCTCCTTCCATTTCGGTCTGGCTGGCTTCGTCAAGCACAAGGTCGACCGGATTGACGATCACATCGGCAATCTCCAACTCGCCCAACTCTTTTATCTCCGGATTGGTGAACTTGGCTTGTACCGGCCCGCGGCGGGCGAAGATGTGGATGCGCTTGACATTGCTATCTTGCAATTCTTCAAGGGCATAGTCGGTAATGTCGGTTGTTTTCAGTTCGGATACCGATTTGGCCAGGATGCGGGTTACATCCATCGCCACGTTGCCGACGCCAATTACGGCGACGCTTTCGACCTCCAGGTCGAACTGAAAGTGACGGAAGTCGGGATGGCCGTTGTACCAGGCTACGAATTCGGTGGCGGAAAAGCTGCCTTCGAGATCTTCGCCAGGGATGTCGAGCCTCTTATCGGACTGGGCTCCGACCGCGTAGACGATCTGGTCATAGTGGGTCTTGAACTCGGCGTGGGTGACGTCGGCGCCCAGGTCTACGTTGCCAAAGTAGCGTACGCGGCTGTCCTTCATGGTGCGTTCATAGATGCGGGTGACAGACTTAATCTTCTGGTGATCGGGGGCGACGCCGTAGCGGACAAGGCCATATGGCGTGGGCAGCCGGTCGAAGAGATCGATCGAGACGTGGGCGTCTTTTTGTTGCAGCAGGGCGCCGGCGGTGTAGAAACCGGATGGTCCGGCGCCGATTATGGCGATGCGGACGGGTCTGCTACTGCTGCCTAGTCTTCCTGTAAAGGTCAACGTACTGGTCCTTGTTGATGGCGGTGTAACGCTCAACCTACAATACGTCAGCGATTTTCACAATTTTCGCTGAAGCAGGGACTGAAACTGCCGGGCCAGAGTGAGCACGCCGATTCCGAGCTGAAAGTATTCGGCCGGGCCTATAGTCTCGAGTGCTGTTTCGCCGTCTTCGTCGGAACGTGCGCTGGATAACCAGGCAAAAACGCCTCCGAGCAGCGCGCCTCCAATTATTCCCACAATAATGACGGCAGTCCTGCTGCTTTCCTTCATCGTCATTCTCCACTATATCCTGCGCGGCAAGGGGATGGCGTAAGCGCTTGTACAATTCACGTCCCGGATTTCAGCTACAAGGGCGTAGCTCAGGCGACTGCGAAAACCGACCGCGGCGCTGGCGGCAGCGCCGCGGTCAATTTGTGCGAACATTGTAGCGGCAGAAGCCGCTGTTGTCACATGCTGCAGACGACCGTGAATCCAGTTCGACTTATTTGAGGGTCATCTCCTTGACGAGGACGCGGTGGTCGAGTTGAGGCGCCCAAGTGATCCGGCTACCGAGACCGTATGCGAGGTCCAGATGGCCAATGTAGCCGATGGCGACATCTTCATGCACGATGCGGCTGAGCTCCTGCAGCGTCATTTCACGCTCGTCGCCGGTCAATGGAAGCGCCTTCATCCAGACGGCATCGGCTTCCTCATTGCAGTAGACGGAGAGGATCCCTTCGCAGGAGTAGTAGAAGCGGTAGGAGGATGCGTAGTCCATTATTTCATTGCCATGCAGATGTATGGCGACGAAGTTCCGCTCCACGGGAACGTCCTTGATGTTGAGCAGCATCACCTTGCCGAAGCCTTCTGGATCGTAGAAGGTGGTGGTCACGCTGAAACCGACATCGGTGAGCATGGAGGCAACGGCCTGAATGACCTCGTCGATTCTGGGGAAGACGGCATGGCGGGCGCCGAGCGTGATCTCCATATCGACGGGTACGCCGTCGGCGGCCGCGGCAGCGAGGAGTTCGCGCGCTTGGTCCGGATCAAAAGGATACGGTTCCAGGCCGGGATCATGGCCGGTGGCGGATGAGTTAACGATCTGGCTGGCGACAGTGGCCGCGCCGCCGAGAATGCTATCGACGATAGCTTCCTTGTCAATCGCCAGTTGGAAGGCGAGGCGAACGCGCTGGTCGGACAGCAGCGGACTATTGGTGTCCATGCGGATGAAGATCGTCTCGACGCTGGGGGCCGACACGCAACTGGCGTCCGCCTCGTCGTCGAGCAACTGGCACTGTTCTGGCGTGATGAACTGTGCCAGGTCGACTTCACCGGCCTGCACGGCGGCGACCCGTACCTGGTCCTCCTGCAGGAATCGAACGGTAATCTTGTCGAAGGTTTGCTCGCCGCGGGCGTCGTCGGGGTTGGACAGGCCCCACCAGTCGGGGTTGGCCTCATAGGTGATAGACTCACCTTTGCGCCACTCGACAAACATGTAGGGGCCGGTGCCGACGATCTCGGTATGGTAGGCGTCGGGATCCTCGGCGAGCTGCTTAGCTGAGGAGATGCCAACCCACTCGACCTTGCCTAGCAGGATCGGGTCGGGCTCAGGCGTTGAAATATCGAGAGTGTATTCGTCAACGGCTTCGGCGCTCATCGTGCCGAGGAAGTCGAGGAGGTCGAAGGCGTTGTCGGCATCGAAGGTGTGATTGATGCTGACAGCGGCGGCTTCAGCGTTGAAGGGGGAGCCGTCGTGGAAGGTCACTCCCTCGCGGAGTTGGAAGCGAATCGTCGTGTCGTTAATTCGTTCCCAGGAAGTAGCCAGGATAGGTACGAATTCGCCGGTGGTAAAATCGCGGTTGATCAGTTGTTCGATGGCATTGCGGAATCCGGGTCCGCCGGTGCCGGCAAAGGAGCGCCAGGCGTCCAGGCTGACCGGCTCGATGCCGACGGCGATGACCACTTCTTCGCCGGCCATTGCGGCGTCGTCGCCGGAGGCGGCCGGTTGTACTGGTTGACAGCCTGAAAGCACGAGGGCCAACACAAGGACCAAGGCCATCCATGTCCAATTCGTTCTCCGAACCATGACATTCCCTCCTGAGTGATTGCGTGTCAGCATTGGGTCACATCCAAGGCCTGTAAAGTTTCACCGTCGAATCTTGGCGCGCTGGCGAACAAGCGACGTTTTTGGGCGGCCGAGCAGAGCACCAGGCGGCATCCGGGCTACTTTTTTTGGTGTTGTGAATTTGCTGACGAAGATGCTAAGATAGCGGCGCCACCTTATTGATGTCGGCCGACCGTGCCGTTTTTGGACGATTGGCGACAACCAGGAACGATTGTATAGTATGATCGCCAGAGACGTCAATTAACGAAAAAAATCGTCCATGTTCATTTCAACATGGCCCAAGGGTGGACTAGGACGACCCTCTCAGGAGAAACCAGTAGCATTTCTCCCACGCTTTCCATTTTTGTTCAGTCAGACCACATAAGGAACTGAGAGGCGTTCGCCGCTTCTCATGCTGTGCTGCATCAACTTGGAACTCTTCACATTCAGGGTGCCTTATCAGTTAATGCCAGGCCCTTAGAATATCGACATGTTGCGAGGTCACAGTCGTTGATACGCACTTTCTCTTTCGTATGAAACGGTTGTGTTCACATTCACCATCTTTTAGGAGGGACATAATGTCCAGACAGTTGTACAGTCGCAGGGAAGTTCTGAGGACGACGGCGGGCGCGATGGGTGTGGGTCTGCTGGCCGCGTGCGCGGCGCCAATGGCGCCTGCAGGCGAGAGTGCTGCCATACCCAGTGATCAACGGCAAGGTGTGCTTTGGGGCCTGCAATACGATCCCCATGTGGAGGCGTACCAACGGCTTGCGGACCTGTTCGAGTCGCAGGGCGGGGGGACGTTCGAGGTACAACCACAGGCATGGCCGATTCCGCCCAAGGTGATCGCCGCGCTGGCGGCGGGGACGCAGCCGGATGTTGCCTGCATTATGGGTGAGCAGTTGACGAGTCTGCATCTGCACCAAGCGCTTGTCCCCTGCTTGGAACAGGTCTACAACCATATGGGCGTGGACCCGGAAGAGAACTTTGTGGGTGACGCGATTGGCGCCTACACCTGGCAGGGCGAGATCTGGGGCGTGCCGACCGAGGCCAATGGCGTCGGCAATATGGTGAACGTTCCCAGTGAGGACGTGATTGCGCTTGGGTTGGAAGACCAGTACCCGCCTCTGAACGGTGAAATCTTCTTCTCGAGCTATGAGAGCATGTGGGAGCTGGCTCAGGCGTTACAGGTTGAAGAGGACGGCAAAGTTACAAAGTGGGGTCTGAGCAGCCAGGGCTGGGACGATATGAGCTATCTGGGCATCCTGCGTACCCTGCTGGACAAGAAGGGTATGGACTGGTGGGACCTGGAGAACAAGCAGTTTAACATCAATAGTGAAGAAGGCATCAGGGCGATGCAACTCTACGTCGAGACGCCGGTGGAGATGGGTATTGAGACGCAGCTCGACCAGTCGCATGTTGACGCGGCCCTGGCCGGCAAGGTTGCTCTGGCGCGGGGCAACGGCACGCCTTCGCTGCCGATGTCCTGGGAACTGGGCTACAGTTATGTAATGTGCGGTGCGCCGATGGTCTTTGAAGGCGAACTGCCGCTCTTCGCCGGAGAGGGCGGATGGGGTTTCATTTCGCTGAAGCAGTCCCATAATCCCGAAATGGCGATTGAATTCCTGCGCATGCTGGTCACGCACGAAGGTCAGCTCGAATACGCGAAGATCTATGGCGGCGCGGTCCACACCTCGTGGAAGGACCTGGTCGGCGTCTACGATCACTTCACGCATCCTGATCCTGACGGCCCACAGGTAGGCATGGCCAAGATCCTGCAGGAGCACCTGCAGCCGCTGACCACTTTCGAGGGCGTGGGATTTGGCTCGATTGCGGAGATCGGCTCGGCAATCACAGACGGCGCTTCGGAGGTACGTCAGGGCAACATCGGCAGCGAGGAAGCCGTGGAGTTGATCCAGACGCGCTGCGAGGCTCAGTACCAGGAGTATGTGAGCGACGTACGCGAACTGGGCCTGGAACCGTAAAGACGAGGAGTGAGTGGAGAGGAGTGAAGAGTGAGAGGACAGCTCTTGCTCTCCACTCCTTGTTTCGTACTCTTGCCGTATGATTGCCAACTTTGACCAAGGAGAATATCCGATGGAAAGAACAAATCTGAGTCGCAGGGATGTTCTGAAGATTTCGGCAGGGGCGGCGGGAGTCGGCCTTTTGGCCGCTTGTGTTGCGCCGACCGCGCCTGGGGGCGAAATGGCAGCCATGCCCAGAGAGCAGAGGCAGGGTGTAATGTGGGGTTTGCAGTATGACCCCCATGTGGAGGCATACCAGCGTCTGTCCGATCTGTTTGCAGAGCAGGGCGGCGGGACGTTCGAGGTACAGCCACAGGCCTGGCCGATCCCGCCCAAGGTGATCGCGGCGCTGGCCGCGGGTACGCAGCCTGACGTTGCGTGTATCATGGGTGAGCAGTTGACGAGCCTACATCTGCATCAGGCACTGGTCCCCTGCACGGAGCAGGTCTACAACCAGATGGATGTCGACCCTGACGACGACTTTGTGGGCGACGCAATCGGCGCCTACATGTGGCAGGGCGAGATCTGGGGCGTGCCGACCGAGTGTAACGGCGTGGGCAATATGGTCAATGTGCCCAGCGAGGATGTCGTCGCGCTGGGGTTGGAAGACCAGTATCCGCCGTTGAACGGTGAGGTCTACTTCGAAAGCTATGAGAGCATGTGGGAGCTGGGGAAGGCCTTGCAGGTCGAAGAGGACGGCAAAGTGACCAAGTGGGGCCTGAGCAGCCAAGGCTGGGATGACATGAGTTATCTCGGCATCCTACGCACTCTGCTGGACCCCAAGGGCATGGACTGGTGGGACCTGGAAAACAAGCAGTTCAACATCAATACCGAAGAGGGTATGGAGGCGATGCGGCTGTTTGTTGAGGGACCGGTTCAGATGGGCATCGAGACGCAGTTGGACCAGAACCACGTTGACGCCGCGCTGGCCGGCAAGGTGGCGCTGGCGCGCGGGAACGGCACACCTTCTATGCCGATTGCCTGGGACCTGGGCTATACGTATCGGATGGCAGGCGCGCCGATGATCCATGAAGGGGAGGCACCGATATTCTGTGGTGAAGGCGGTTGGGGATTCATTTCACTGAAACAGGCGAAGAATCCTGAGATGGCGGTCGAGTTCCTGCGCATGCTGGTGACGGATGAAGGGCAGACGTCATACGCCATGATCTACGGCGGACAGCCGAACACCGCATGGAAGGGCCTGGTCGGCAGCTACGACCACTTCGTGGACAACGATCCGGATGGTCCGCTGGTGCAGCTGACGAAGGTCCTCCAGGAGCATTTGCTGCCGCAGACCACTTTCGAGGGTGTGGGTTTCGGGTCGATCGGTGAGATCGGCGCGGCCATTGGTGAAGGGTGCTCGGAAGTGCGGCAGGGCAATATCGGTAGCGAGGAAGCGGTGGAAATGATCCAGGCGCGATGCGAAGCGCAGTACCAGGAATGGGTCAGCGACGTACGCGAGCTTGGTGTGGAGCCTTAGAATACAGAAGAGAGTATAGAGGAGAGAGTAGTGAGGATATGCTTTATGCGATTTGCTCCTCGCTACCCTCTTCTCACCCCTCCCTATTTTGTTGCAGCCCTCCTCGACTTTGAATTGGACCATGACAAAGACCTTTGCTGATATCTTCATATCCCGTGATCCGGACCCCACCATCTCCTACCGGTCAGGACTGGCCGCCTACCAGGAGTCGTTGAGTCGCGGGCAGCTAGTTGGGCGGGGTTGGAACGGGTCGGGTTACACGAATCCCGAACCGGAACGATTCAACGCGTCCTCACATCCGGCCCCACAGGCGTTCTGGGTGGAGGTGGATGGGCAACTGTTGCGCTCCCACTGGGAATGGAGCGACTTTTCGCAGAGTGACGATGAGCATGGGTTGAAGGCGGTATTGGAACTGCGTAACACGGTGCGTCCGGTGGTCGTTCGCGTGCACACTCTCCTAGACGGTACCCCGATCCTGACGCGCTGGCTGGAGATCGAGAACCGCTCCGAACAGCCGGCCGCGCTTTCGGCGGCTTTCCCCTGGAGCGGCGTCCTGCAGAGATGCGCGTACGACATAGATGACGAGGCGTCGCCTTACTCGGTCGGTTACTTTATCGACACGCATTGGGGCAACGAGGGCGATTTTGACTGGCGTTCGCTGCCGCGTGCGGGTTACCGGATCGACGGCCGTTACCGTCGCGGCCGCCACCGACATCCTTTCTTTGTGGTGCGCAATCACCAGGGCGGTGAGCAGTTCGTGGGCACGCTGGCCTGGTCCGGAGGGTATGCTTTCGAGTTTGACGTGGACGACGGGGATAGCCGAGAGGGGTCGCGACTCTGGTTTCGGGCCGGCCCGGACGGCCCAGCGCCACTGCGCGTGATCGCGCCCGGCGAGACAGTTACTACGCCGGAGATGCATCTGGGCGTTGTCATAGGCGAATTTGACAGTTGTATCCAAGCGTTGCACGACCACTTGCGGACTAGCGTCATCCCGCCGCAAAATCCCGAACATGCGGGGCTGGTCGTAAGCGGCATTGGGCCAGAGCAGGAGCTTACGCCGGAGCTGATTTTCTCCGAGATCGACGCCTGTGCTGACGCGGGCGCGGAGGTTTTTCTGATCGATGCGAGCTGGTATACGCCGCCACAGGGCAGCTGGCACGCGACGGTGGGCGACTGGCAGGTTAGCCTGGAGCGTTTCCCGGGGGGGCTGAAGCCGTTCCGGGAGTATGTGCACGGCAAGGGCATGAAGTTCGGCCTGTGGATGGACGGGGAGCGGGTCGGACCGGAAAGCAGGATTGCCAGAGAACATCCTGAGTGGCTGGCCAGGCCGTACGGTGATGAGGGCGGGCTGGGCGGAATGATCGATCTGACCAGGCCAGAGGTCGCCGAATGGATGGAGAGCGAGATTGACCGTCTGATCGTGGAGCACGAGCTGGATCTTTTCCGCCTGGACTACAATATCGGCAATATCGGCGCGGGCGGCTACAGCGAACAGTCGGGGTTCGTCGAGAACGCATACTGGCGCTATTACGAGGCGGTCTACGGCATTTATAATCGCCTTTCAACACGCCATAAGCATGTCATTTTTCAGAACTGCGCCAGCGGCGGCGCCCGAACTGATGTGGGCATGGTCCGCTACTTTGACCATACGTGGGTGACGGACTGGCAGATTGCGCCGCGTGCTTTTTCGATTACCAATGGAATGTCGATGGCGCTGCCGCCGGAGCGTGTGGACCGGTTGGCGGGCATGGGACAGTCGGGGCAGCGCACTGCGGAGTTGGATTTCCAGTTCCGGCTGCAGCTGTTCGTGCATCCCTCGCTGAACTGGTTTCATCTCAAGGACGCCGTTCCCAACGCGGTCCAGCAGGCGCGTATTCGCAATGCCGTTGGGATTTACAAGGATTTCGTTCGCCCGATCCACGCGACAAGCCGCATTTATCATCATACGCCGGTCGTTAAGGGATTTGAGCCGCATGGGTGGGGCGTGTTGGAGCTGGCATCGCGAGACCGCACACGGGCCATTGCGGGGCTGTTTCGATTGAGCGACCCGGCGGAACCGGAATATTTGTTGCGCTTCAGGGGAATCGATCCAGGAAGGCGATATCGGGTCACCTTTGACAACAGCGCTGAGAGTTGCGAGGTGGACGGTATAACGCTTACGCGGAACGGCATCGTTTCACGCCTGGAAACGGCATTGACCTCGGAGCTGCTGCTCGTTGAGGCGGTAGATTAGGCGGGGCCGGGAAGGCTGCACAGACGCCATTCCATTGACCAAGAACGGAAACTGAACATGACTTCGATTGCAGGCGGGGGTCCATCCTCAAGCCGGGCGGATACGATGGGCGTCTGGTACGTCGTTAGAAGGACGCTGGGGAAGCCGCAGTTCTGGTTCGGATTCACGATGATTGTCCCTTTGCTGATCTGGTATTGGATCTTCAGCTTCGGGCCGATCATACAGGCGTTCCGCATGTCAACGGTCGCATACAAGCTGCTGGATCCGACCAACAGTCCGTTTGTCGGCTTGGGCAATTTTCTAAAGATTGCTCAGCATCCACTGTTTTGGATATCGGTTAAGAACACGCTGATGTGGGCGGTTTTTTCGTTCTTATTCCATCTACCGTTGGCCATGCTGATCGCCGTCTTTTTGTCCAAGGTAAGGCGGGGGCGCAACACGTATCAGGCGCTGATATTTGTTCCGGTCGTGGTCTCGTTGGTGGCGGTTTCCTTGTTGTTCAAAATGATTATGGACCCTGAGGTGGGACAGTTGAACAAGCTGTTCAGCGCGGTAGGGCTGCCGGAACTGCAATGGCTGTCGAGCTCTTCGTCGGCGCTGCCGACTGCGGTTGTTATTGCCACCTGGAAGGGGCTTGGCTTTTTCGTTGTCATTCTCACGGCAGGCATCATGAATATCCCCTCTGAACTGTACGACGCGGCCCTGGTTGACGGAACCAACGCGTGGCAGCAATTCTGGCGCATTACCATGCCGTTGATGGGCCATACGATTCTGCTGATCACGGTTCTGCTGGCAATCGGCTCTTTGCAGGAGTTTACGCTTCCCACTGTGTTGTTTGGCTCGGAGGGCGGTCCGGGGAACTCTCTCTTTCTGTACAATATGTTGATCTACCAAGAGGCCTTTTTGGACATCCGTTTCGGCACGGCCACGGCAGCCTCGCTGCTGCAGTTCGCATTCATCCTGGCGATCAGCATTCTGCAGATTAAATTAATCCGCCCCACGTGGTCATACTAGCGTTGCGCGGTTCGTGAAAGAGGTCTGGTTCGGGATATGGCGATGGTAGCCGTCAATCCAGTTTTGAAGGAGAGACTGTAATGGCAGTCATAGGTAGGGCAGAGCCTGCGCGGCGCCGGCTGCCCCGGCGCATTGTGATATCACAAGGTCTCCTCCATGCTTTTTTGCTGGCAATGGTTGTGATCGCTATCTTCCCATTCATTTGGATGATCTTTGCCTCGCTCAAGCCGTTCAAAGAGCTGGTAGAATCAAGGGCCCTGCTGCCCGAGACGTGGACTTTGCGGAATTATGAAGAGATTCTGGGCCGGGTAAACTTTTACGCCGCTTTTCGCAACAGCATAGTTTCGGCGGTATCGGTTACGGTCGTTTCCGTTTACACCTCGTCGGTGATGGGGTACATCTTTTCGAAGTACCGATTTGCAGGCAAGGAGCTACTCTTCACGATCGTCCTTTCGACGATGATGGTGCCATTCGCGGTGATCATGGTTCCGCTGTATATAACGATCGCAAACAGTTTCGGCCTGGCCGACAATTTGGTTGGCATTATTGTCACAGGATTTTATACCGCATTCGGCATCTTCCTGATGCGCCAGTTTATGGAGAGCATCCCTTTTGAGTTGATCGATGCGGCCCGCATTGACGGCGCGTCAGAGTGGCGCATCTTTTTCACACTGGTGCTGCCGATGTCGATGTCGCCGATGTCGGCACTGGCTGTTTTTGTCTATCTGGTCAATTGGGACAGTTTCCTGTGGCCGCTCATCGTTTTGAACAGCCAGGACAACCAGACGTTGCCGCTGGTGCTGGCCGGCCTGCGCAATCTGTGGTGGACGCGGTACGAGATGTGGGCGGCCGGCTCCATGCTGACGGTTGTTCCGGTGATGGCGATATACAGTTTTGCTTCGCGCTATTTTATCCGCGGCGTTGCCATGACCGGCATGAAGGGGTAACTGCAGTGGTCAGTGGTTAGTGGTCAGTGGTCAGTGACTGCTGTTGGCGACCGGTCGTTACGATGCTGCCTGTTATCGATAGTCTGCTCATGCATTTTTCTCCAGCTTTCACAATTTACCGGGGACCTGACAAATGCGCATGACCGGTGGTGAGGCCGTCGTTCGTTCACTGAAGGCCCACGGTGTCGACACGGTGTTCGGCATACCGGGGACGCACAATTTGGGCATCTATGACGCGCTGCGGGAGACGAGCGGCATTCGGCATATTCTTGCCCGGCACGAGCAGGGGGCGGCGTTTATGGCCGACGGGTACGCGCGCGCCAGCGGTAAGGTCGGGGTATGCTTGAGCACGACGGGACCGGCCGCTCTTAACACGCTGGCCTCGCTGGGAACGGCCTATAGTGATTCTTCGCCGGTTCTGTGCATTGCCAGCGAGATTCCGGCAGAGGGGATCGGGCTGAACAAGGGTTATCTGCACGAGTGCGAAGACCAGTTGGGGAGCTTTGCACCGGTTACGAAGTGGCGGGCGCTTGCGGACACGGTGGAGTCGATTCCAGGGGTGATGCGGGAGGCGTTCGCGCAGACGCAGAGCGGGCGGCCGCGGCCGGTCGCGGTGGAGATTCCGTGCGATACGCTGGACGAAAGTGAAGACATGTCGATATTGGCGGCGGCCGGGGTCTCTCGAACGGTGCCGGAGCCGGAGCAGGTCGAGCAGGCGGCGGCGTTGTTACGCGAGGCGCGGCGCCCGGTTATCTGGGCAGGCGGCGGCGTGATTGGCAGTGGAGCGGGGGCAGAACTACAGCAGCTGGCTGAGCGGCTGCAGGCGCCGATCTTTACAACTGTGCTGGGCAAGGGCGCGGTTGCGGACGACCACCCGCTGGCCGCGGGCGCGACGATACTGCATCCGGCGGGGCGCGAGTTTGTGGCCGAATGTGACGTCATGCTGGCGGTGGGAACGCGCTTTACGGAGGAGGAGTCGGACCGCTGGGGGTTGCGGCTGCCGGACACGTTGATTCATATCGAAATCGATCCTGAGGAGATCGACCGCAACTATGCGGCCACGTTGGGCGTTGTGGGCGATGCACGGGCGGCGCTGCAACTTGTCAACGGTCAGCTGCGGGATGTGCGCAGGGAGGGCGATAGCATTGCTGAGGAAGTCGCCACTTTGCGGCAGAAAGTTTGGCACTACTGCCAGGAGCGGGCGCCCGAAGGCGTGGAGCTGGTACAGACGCTGCGTAAGGCGCTGCCGCGTGAGACGATCCTGGTGAGCGACTTGACCGTGGCGGCGTACTGGTGCCGACGGATGCTGGACATCTATGAGCCGCGCACGAACATTTATCCGTGGGGGTTCTGCACACTGGGTTTCGGGCTGCCAGCCGCGATCGGCGCCAAGGTGGCCAGGCCGGACAGGCCGGTGGTTGTGCTGTGCGGCGACGGCGGTTTCATGTTCAATTGCCAGGAGCTGGCGGCCGCGGTGCAGTTCGATGTGCCGATCATCACACTTGTCTTCAACGACGAGGCGTACGGGGTCCTGCGGCCACAGCAGGAGGCCCGCTACGGCGCCGCGCACGCGGTGGACGTGGTGAACCCGGATTTCATGGGGCTGGCGGCGGCGTTCGGCGTGGACGGCTGCCGAGTGGAATCGATTGAGCAGCTTGGGCCGGCGGTGACGAAGGCGATCGAAGCGGACAGGAGTGCGTTGATCGAGCTGCCGGGATCGCTGCCGTGGCCGATCATGGAACCGTCGGCGCGCATATTTGAGGCGGAACAGTGAGCGGCGGCGCGAGAAAGCTGCGGGTAGGCTTTATCGGCGCCGGCGCAATCACCGACCTTCACTACCTCGGTTATCAAGACTACCCAAAAGCGGAACTTCATGCGATCTGCGACGTCGACGAGGCGATGCTGGCGCGGCGCGCTTCCGAGTGGCAGATTGGAAGGACTTACACCGACTACCGGCATCTGCTTGCCGACCCTGAGGTGGATGCGGTGGAGGTGATCACGCCCCATCATCTGCATGCAGAGATGGGCATTGCCGCGTTGGAGGCAGGCAAGCACGTTTCGATACAGAAGCCGATGGCGATCTCGGTTGCCGAGTGCGATGCACTGATTGAGGCGGCAGGACGTGCGGGCAAGCTGATGCGCGTCTTCGAGAACTTTCGCTATTACCCACCGCTGGTCAAGGCCAAGCAGCTACTCGACGCGGGTGAGATTGGCGAGCCGCTCTCGATACGCATCAAGTGTGTGCAGGGAACTTCGGGGGAGGACTGGGAGATACCTTACAGGCGCTGGGTATGGCGCTTCGACCCGGCCCAGAGCGGCGGAGGCCGGGTGATCCTCGACTATGGATATCATCTCTTCTCGATCGCGCAGTGGTTCATGGGCCCGCCGGAAAAGGTGTTTGCGTGGATCACGCACCGCCCGATCCAGCACGGCTGGATGCTGGACAGCCCGGCCGTCGTCATCTGGAAATACAAAGACGCCGAGAAGTACGGCTCCTACGAGGCAGTAACCTCAGAAGACATCCTGGTTCCAACGAAGTACGGCCGTCCTGAGGATGAGTGGGTCGAGTTGACCGGATCGCGCGGCTTTATCTGGGTGAACCGCTGCACGTCGATGTTGCTGGACAGGCCGGCGGTGGAGATGTACCGGGACGGCGAAACGACGGCGTTTACCGAGGTCGACTCGGATTGGGGATCCAGTTTTGTGGCCGGCGTACATGACTTTGTGGACGCGATTGCGGAAGGACGGCAGTCGGAGTTAAGCGGCGAGGAGGGAAAGGAAATACTTCGTTTCTGCCGTGCGGCGCAGTTGTCGGCGCAAGAGGGGCGCGAGGTGAGGCCGGAGGAAACGGAGTAAGGGCAGTGGTCAGTGGCCGGCGGCCAGTGGTCAATGGTTAGGGGTAGGCGAGGGGACGGTTGGGAATGAGCGGGAACCTGCGATTATGTTGATGAGTCTTGGCTATGCGAAGAGAAGTTTGGTTTCTCTTGCTGTCAGTTTTCTGCTGGTGGTGCTGGTGGCCGGTTGCGAACAGCTGCCGGGGGACGTGTTGGTTACGCCTACGCCCATACCTACGCCGGTACCTATCGCCAAGGCGGTCCATCGAATCGAACGCGGGGATATTGTCGACAGCGTGACGCTGCTGGGCCTGGTGGATTCACTGCAGCGAGTCAACCTTTCTTTTCGCGTCGGCGGCCGTCTGAACGGATTTCATGTTGAACCGGGCGATCTGGTCGAGGCAGGACAGCTGCTGGCCGAGTTGGATGTCGGATTCTTGCCGCATGAGCTTGCCAAAGCGGAGAAACAGCTGGAGATCGCCCGGCTGCAGGTGCAGGCGGCTCAGGGAGCCAAGGAGCTGGCATTGGCCGAGGCGCAGGCGATCCTGGACATGGAGAGGCTGGCGCTGGAGCAGGGGCGCGGCGGCGCGGTGGAGACCGACATCGCACGTATAGAACTGGCGGTGACGGCAGCAGAGACTAAGCTGGCGTTGCTGGGGGACCAGCATGACAGAGAGATTGCGCTTTACCAGGCGGAGGCCGAACTCAAGGTGATCGACGTGGAAATGCTTAGGGACCGCATCGGGCAGGCGCGGTTGCTGGCCCCATTCGACGGGGTGGTGCGCTACACGGACGGAGAGGCAGGGCAACTGGTGGCGGAATACACGCCGGTGATGGGGTTGGCGGCGCCGGAAGCCCTTGAGATCAGGAGCTCGGGTCCCAGCGAGGAGGAGCTGCCGAAGTTGCGGGTCGGTCAGGCTGTCACGATTCGCTTTCGCGACTACCCCAAGAACGAGGTTATGGGCCAACTGATTCAGGTCTCAACGCCGGGCAGCGCCGACGAGGGTCTGCCTGTTCGGGTCGAATTTACGGCGCCTGAGTTGGCGCTGCAGATTGGGGCCCTGGCCGACCTGCGCATCGTTGTGGAACAAAAAGAGGACATACTGACCATCCCCAATGTTGCGATCCACAGTTACTTCAACCGGCGCTACGCGCTGGTAAAGGAGGGCGAAAGCACGATCGAGGTCGACATTACACTGGGCGTAACCGATGGGGAACGCACTGAGGTGCTGTCCGGCCTGGAAGAGGGCGAGCAGGTGTTTGAACGTTAGACCTCGCTGGCTGCCGCTCGCTCTAATTGTCCGCGGTGTCGCTCCTTACTACAGTTTGACAATACCCCTGTTCACACAACTTCAGATAACCCTACTTAGGCGTTTCGCGCTGCTTGAAACGCGACCGCAGCTTGATCCTGCAAAGATCTGATATGCCGACTGGAAGTCTTCACCCGAAGTTGGAGGGCGGAGCGTCGCGGCGCGATTTGCAGTTAGAAAGATACCAATGGCATGGAGAAAAGGGTGCAGTCCAGATTTAGGTCGGGAATGTTCAGGTGGGGAAATCATGCTGCCAACGGCTGAAACTATTTGCCGGCCATTTTTAGGGGAGACACTGGGCAGGCACAAGGCCTGCCCCTACGGTGGTGGCGCGGGGTCCGGACACCGGTCGCTGGTCTCAACCGTACCAATTGTCCACGCTGGTGGGGCTTACGAAGGGGGGCGTTGCGGGGGGAGTCCCCCCGCACAAGGGAGGGCCGAAGGCCCGACCGCACAACTGCAGTGGTCAGTGATCAGTGGCGACGTTAGTTGCCTTGCATGGGACCAGGAACCGGCGAGGGCATAGTCGTTACCAGATGTGTACGAGAGTTCAGACACATTTTGGACTGTACCTGGACAAAAAACCTCTTTGACAGGCCTCACCAAAGAAACTATACTCCCAGAAAATCCTCTATACTTTCCAGGCTTCTCGCAGAAATTGCAGCAGAATAACGTTGGCATACTGGCAGATTGCTGTGCATCAAGAATCGGTTCGTTTTAGTTGTTCAGAGATCTTGCAGACGACCAGATCGAAACCAGTGGATTAGGCGTAGTTCCAACCATAATGGGAAGGAGAACACTATCATGAGATCACAGATCAGCCGTCGACAGTTATTGCAGTTGCTCGGTGCAGGGACGGCGGGGGCTGCCCTGACTGCCTGCGTGCCGGCGGCCCCTGCGGCCGCGCCGGCTGAAGAGGCTATGGCGGAGCCGGAAGGTTTTGACTGGCAACGCTACGCAGGTACTGAACTGCGGTACGTCGGAGAGACGCAGCCGCTGAGCGACCACGTGCTGTCGATTCTGCCCAAGTTTGAAGAGATGACCGGGATCAAGGTGAATACGGAAATCCTGCCGTGGGCGCAGATGGTGCAGAAGATCCGGGTTGAGCTGATGGCGAGCAACGAGGACATGGACGTGTTCCAGCTGCCGGCGGGCGCTGAGGAAAGAAATGTCTGGTTCGATGCCGGATGGCTGAATGATATCGGCCCCTGGGTGGACGACCCCAGCATGACCCACGAGGACTACGAACTGTGGGAGGACATGGGGCGCGATTATCTGATGGCTGGCTACTCGTCAAGGGGCAGCCTGGTCTCGGTGCCGATGCAGATGAGCGCGATGATCGGCTACTATCGCAAGGATCTGTTCGAGGAGTACGGCATTGACGGGCCGCCAACGACATTTGAAGAACTCGAAGCGGCCGCGGCAACCGTTCAAGAGCAAAGCGGCGGAGAAATTTTCGGCATCACGATGCGCGGCAAGCCGCCGGTGCCGACCTCGGTATTCAAGGGTTTCCTGGGCGGCATGGGGATCATGTGGGAGGACGATGAGGGTGTGCCGCTGATGGATTCGGAGGAGGCGATCGCCGCTTTTGATTTCTACGGCAAGCTGCTGCGCCTTTACGGCCCGCCCGGGTCGCCCAACATCGACCATGTCGGGGCGGTGAACATCTTCAGCCAGGGCAAGGCCGGCATGATCATCGACGACGCGGTCTTCCGCAAGGACTTCCAGGACCCGAGCAAGTCGACGGTGGCCGGCAACATCGGTTATTTCCTGATGCCGGCGGGCCCCAACGGGCAGAGAGCATCGGCAGGCGGCTGGAGCATCACGGTCGGCGGACTCTCGCAGAAGAAGGAGGCGAGTTGGTACCTGCTGCAGTTCATCTCGAACAAAGAGAGCATGCTCAAATACGTGCTCGACGGAGGCGCGGTGCCGCGGCGCTCGCCGTATGAGACGGAGGCGTACAAGACGCAGGCGACGCAGGACGACCTGGACTTTGTACAGGTACTGCTCGATTCGCGGGCGATCGGCGACTTCTCACCGCCTGCCCCGCCATCGATTATCAACCTGATGCGGGCGCGCGAGTCGATCGCGCAGGTGATCGTCACCTCGATCGAGGGCGGCGACGTGCGGGCTGCGGCTGAGCAGAGCCAGCAGGAACTCCTGGAGATGTTGGAAGAGCAGGAGGAGTAAGGAAGAATCCGGTGGCCGGCGGCGAGTGTGCCGCCGGCCGCTTTCAGCTTGCGAAGAGAGTTGCCTATGCAGCAGCAAGCAGGGCCGAATTCAGAGCAGACCGGGCAGGCCAACAGCAGTGCCACTGGAAATCAAGTCGAGAACGGCGGCACCAGTCAGGACGATCAGGGGCCAGTATATGCCCAGCCTACGGGCCTGTTCGGGCGTGCTTTTGCACTGATAGACCGCAACCTGGCTTACGTACTGCCCGCGCCGGCGGCCATCGTAATCCTGCTGTTGATGGGCTACCCCTTCTTTTACACAGTATCGTTGAGCTTGCAGCGGGTCAATGTGACGATGACCCGCTTTACTTTTGTCGGCGCCGAAAACCTGATAGAGGTCCTCACTGCCGACGCCAGATTCCTGAATGCGCTGTGGATAACGCTCTACTTTACGGTGGCCAGCCTCATGCTGGAGTTGGTCCTGGCGATGATTATGGCGCTGGTGCTGAACAGGACTTTCCGGGGGCTGGGCGTCATCCGCACGCTGTTCCTGCTGCCGCTGGTGGCGACGCCGACGGCGACGTCGGTGATCTGGCTGATCATGATGGAGCCTTCGATCGGCATTCTCAACCATTTCCTGGAGGTCGTGGGGCTGCCGCGGAGCCTGTGGGTAGCGGGCGATACGTCGGTGGTGCCGAGCCTTGTCTGGATCAATGCGTGGCACGGGGTCCCGTTCGTGATGCTGATCCTGCTGGCGGGGCTGCGCTCGCTGCCGACAGAGCCTTTTGAGGCGGCGCGCATCGACGGGGCAAGCAAGTTACAGGAGTTCTTCCTAATCACACTGCCGCTGCTGAAAGGGGCGATCGTCGTCGCCATGCTTTTCAGAGCTATCGATACGTTGAAGGTATTCGATGCCATCTGGATCATGACGGCCGGTGGCCCGGGCAGACGGAGCGAGACGCTGCACATCTACTCCTACCTGACGGCGTTCGAGTTTTATGACCTGGGCTATGGGTCGGCTGTAATTCTCGTCTTCATGGTGATCATCCTGGTCATCAGCGCGGTCCTGATCAGACTAAGGCAGCGGGCATGGCTCTGAACCACTTAACTACCGAGCAGATCACATGAACAGACTCTCAATCAGGCCGATGGGAATGCGGAAAACGAGACGGATACAGGACTCGCTGTTCTGGATTATCCTGGCGATATTCCTGGTCTTTTTTCTGTTTATCTTTGTCTGGATGTTCGTCTCTTCGTTCAAGCCGAACCTGCTGATCGTGAGCGACCCCCCGGTCTGGTTCTTCACCCCGACGCTGGACCACTATGGCGAGGTCTTTGAGCGCAATCCGTTTGCCAGGTACCTGTTTAACAGCCTGACGATCGCGGTGAGCTCGGTGGGGCTGTCGCTCATTGTCGGGCTGCCGGCTGCATACAGCATCGCCAAGTACAAACAGGACGGCCTGGCACTGGCGCTGCTGGTGGTGCGCATGCTGCCGGGGATCACCTTTCTCGTTCCGCTTTTCATCGTGTACAAGCGGCTGGGCCTGTTGGACTCGCACGCAGGCATCGTGATCACGCACATTCTGACGGTGTTGCCGCTAATCATGTGGGTCATGATCGGCTTCTTCGAAGACGTGCCGAGCGAGCTACTGGATGCGGCGCTGATCGACGGCTGTTCGCAGATGGGCACGATGATCCGCATCATGATTCCGCTCAGCCTGCCCGGCATCACGGCGGTGGCGATCCTCAGCTTTATCTCCTCGTGGAACAACTTCATCTTTGTGCTCATCCTGGGCGGCTCGAAGACGATGACGCTGCCGCTGGCGGTATACAATTTCCTGACGTACGGCCAGGTGAATTGGGGGGCCCTGTGTGCGGCGGCAACGGTGGTTACTCTGCCGGTTCTGCTGCTGGCCCTTGTTGTGCAGCGCTTCCTGGCCGGCGGCCTGACGATGGGAGCAATAAAAGGATAGGCGCCGACCGGGTTCAGAAGACGGGTTATGTTATGTATTTTGCGTAAAGTATACTCGGAACAGTCGTAAAGTGTAGGGGTCCGACCGTGCATCCTTACCCACCCTCTGCAGCTTGTCGAAAACAGTGGTTGTTGTGGGGCCCTTGCAGCGCTTGAGCAGAATTCTGACTACAAACTGCAGCAAGGCAATCGAGTGCAGCTCTCACAGTCGTACAGCAAAGGAGAAAACCGATGGCAGCGAAGAGAGGAATGAGCCGACGGGAGTTTCTGTGGGCATCCGCGATCGGATCTGCGGGCGTGGTGGCAGCCGCATGTCAACCTGCTGTGCCTGCGACCGATATGGCCGACGAAGGTGAGGCGGCCGCGCCGGCCATGGAGGCGGTGGAAATCCGTTTCAGCCACTGGCACGGGGGTTTCTGGGATCCGATTCGCGACGGCATAGGCGAGGCGCACCCGGAGATCACAGCGATCAGCGAGTCTACCCCCTGGGGTGAATACTCGACCAAACTTCTGACGCAGATGGTAGGCGGCGTGGCGCCGGATGTTGTCATGGTTGACAGCTACTGGCAGGGCGAGTGGTTCAAGGTGCTCTTGCCTCTTGACGACGCGCTTGACGCCCATGACGTGGACAACAGCAAGTGGGACGCGGACCCCTGGATGCAGTGCGGGAGTGAGGGTAAGATTTACTCCCTCTCCCAGGTCTACTGCCCCAACTGGCAGCTGGTTGTGAACAGGACGCTCGCCGAGCAGGAGGGCATCGACCTGCCGGACTGGGGCGACGACGGGCCGGCTGAAAACTACGACGAGTGGCGCTGGGATGATCTGGTCGAACTGTTGAAAGCGACGACCAAGGTCAACGCCGACGGTGAAGTGGAGCAGTGGGGTCTCGCAAACAGCACTGCGCGATTCGGCGCCACTTCGCTCTACTTCATGTACAGTAACGGCGCCCAGGCGTTAGACGATCTGTGGGGCTATCAGGAGACCGAGGCGCTTATCGACTCTGAGGAGTCGGTGCAGGCGTTGCAGGACTACATCGACTTGACGCTGGTGGACAAGGTAGCCCCCACTCCTGCCGAGGCGCAGGCGGTTCAGGGCGGTCTGTTTAATTCAGGGAAGGCGTTCTGCTCGATCAGGCACCCGGGCGTAGGGGACCAGCGGGTCAACCAGGAAAACTTCGGGTTGCTGTTTATGCCCTTGCCCTGGCGGGAACATCGGGTCCAGCTGATGGGGACAAACTCGTGGGGCGTGTGGAGCGGAGGCGAAAACACGGACGCGTCCTCCACGTTTGCCATTTGGGCCACCACGAGCGAGACGATCAGCGACTGGATTACGCCCAACATCAATCTGACAGGCTACGATATGCGGAGCGCCATTGACAAACTTCCCGCTCTGCCGGAAGGCTGGATGCGACGCTTCTACGAGGTATTCCTGAGCCGCGATGAGCGCTTTACGACGCATCCGTCAGCTGCAGAAAATGTACTATGGATGCCAAGATGGTATGGCCGCAAGGCGCGGTTCTTCTCGGATACAGTGCGGCGCGAATATGACAAGGTCTTCCTGGGCGAAAAGTCGATGCAGGAGGCTATGTCGGACGCCAAGGTGGAGATTGACGCGGCACTGGCAGAGGGATAGCCACAAATCGCAGTGACCTTAATCGGGCGGCCGGCGCGTAGCCGGCCGCCGACCAATCCTCAGTCTGACCAATTTCGTCTGGTCCGCTCAAACGACACAGGCGGTCAAACCGGCAGATGAACGTACTGGTTACCGGCGGCAGCGGCAAGATCGGTGGGTACGTGCTGCGCGAGCTTCTGTCCGCCGGCCACACGCTTTCGAATTTCAGTCAGACAGCCCCGCTCGTGGAGCAGGTGCGTCATATCCATGGCGACATCACCCACCTGGAGCAGATGCGGCAGGCCTGCCGAAATCAGGATGCCATCGTTCATTTGGCGGCGGTGCCGGGGCCCGGCATCACCACGCCAGAGCGGTTGATGTACGTCAACGACCGCGGCACCTATAACGTGCTGGAGGCCGCGGTGGACGCGGGCGCACAGAAGGTCGTTTTCGGTTCATCCAAAGAGGCGATGAATACGAATTACCTGCTTTGCGACACGCGGCCGCGCTACTTCCCAATCGATGAAGTGCACCCGGCACGGCCGCGCAACGAATACGGCATCAGCAAGCTGATCAACGAGATCACCTGCCGGCGTTTCAGCGAGAGCTACGGCATTCAGACCATTGGTTTGCGCATCAATCACAACTGGTATCTGGACAGGGCTGGGGCGGAAGTCGCGGTGCGGTCGGGTTGGAACCGCGAGCGCAGTGTTGAGGAGCAGTGGGAAGGCTACCGGCGTTACATTACCGAATCTGAACTGGGGAGCTCCAATTTGTGGACGGTGACCGACGCGCGTGATGCGGCGCAGGCGTTCAGGCTGGCGGTGGAGAACAAGGCGATTGAGCACGAGGTCTTCCTTATCAACGGGGCTGATACCTGTTCGCTGGAGGAGACGCCGGCGCTCGCCGCCCGCCACTATGGCGACGTTCCCATGCGCCTCCCGCTGGCCGACTATGACAGCTTTGTCACGACCGAAAAGGCGCGCCGACTGCTGGGCTACGAGCCCCGTTACACATGGCGGCGGAGCGAGTTTCGGGAATGGATGGAGGAACAGCCGTGAGCGCAGCAACGCCCGCCGCCGGGGGAGGACGCAGACGCAGGATGTCCCGGTTGCGCCTGCGCGAGGCGATAGACGGCTACATCTGCATAGCGCCCTGGGTGCTGGGCTTCCTCATATTCACTGCTTTCCCCATTGTCGCTTCCTTCGTACTCTCCTTCAGCCGCTACACAATACTCGACCCGCCCCGCTTTATCGGCCTGGACAACTACACAAAGATGGTGAGCGGCGATCCCTTGTTCTGGCAGTCGCTCAAGGTGACGGTGATCTACACGGTTCTCCTGGTCCCGCTGGGCACTGTTGGCGGATACTTGCTGGCGCTGCTACTCAACCAGGCGGTGAAAGGGGTTGGCTTCTTTCGTACTGTCTTCTACCTGCCGGTGGTAACACCGGCCATCGCCACCTCATATCTGTTCGCCTGGATGCTCAACCCGGAGATTGGGCTGGTCAACAACTTTCTGGCCAGCATCGACATCGAAGGGCCGCAATGGTTTGCTTCGCGCGAGTGGGTGATTCCCAGCTTCATTGTCATGAGTCTGTGGGGATTGGGCGGCAACATGATCCTCTATCTCGCAGGCCTGCAGGGCGTGCCGACTGTGCTATACGAAGCGGCGATGCTCGACGGGGCGGGCGTGTGGGCCAAGTTTCGCAACGTGACCTTGCCGATGACGTCGCCTGTCATTTTTTTCACCTTTCTCACCGGCATGATCGGCACCTTCCAGGTTTTCACGGGCGCGTATGTGATCACCAGGGGCGGCCCGGCTGACGCTTCACTCTTTTATATTCTTTATCTATACCAGAACGCCTGGAACTACCTCAAGATGGGCTACGCGGCCGGTCTGGCCTGGGTTCTTTTCGCGATCATTTTTGTTCTTACTCTCATTTCGTTGCGCGTTTCGGGACGGTATGTCTACTACGAAGGGGCGGTCAGATAGTCTGTATCCTGCTAAGGTTGGGACCTGGTTGAGGCGCGATCACGATGGCCATGACGACACGTACGAACACGGGAAACTTGCCGTTGGGGGGCTGGTTGCAGAGCATCAGTAGGAGGCAACTGGTCAGCCAGGTTCTGATCTACATCCTGTTGCTCGCCATCGGCTTCATGCTGGCGGTGCCCTTCATCTGGCTGATCTCCAGTTCGCTGAAGACCGAGACGGATGCTTTCGCGATCCCGCCGAGTTTCATCCCCAATCCGGTGCAGTGGAGCAACTATGTGACGGGGTTGACCGAGTTCCCGTTCGTTCGATCCACCATCAACACGATGATTATTGTTGTGTGGGTCATGGTGGGGACGGTGCTGAGCGCGAGCCTGGTGGCTTATGGGTTCGCGCGCGTGCGCTTTCCTGGGCGCACGGCGCTTTTCATCTTGGTTCTGAGCACGATGATGATTCCCTCGCACGTCACGCTGATTCCGCAGTATCTGCTGTTTCGGGAACTGAGATGGCTGGACTCGTTCAAGCCGCTGATCGTGCCCAGTTTCTTCGGGGGCGGCGCTTTCTATATCTTCCTGCTGCGGCAGTTCTTCCTGACAATACCGTTGGACTACGACGACGCGGCGCGCATTGACGGTTGCGGCACGTTTTCCGTTTTCTGGCGCATCATCCTGCCCCTGTCGAAACCGGCGCTGGGTACGATGGCGATTTTTACGTTCATGAGCCAGTGGAACTCCTTTTTTGAGCCGCTGATCTACCTGAACCGTTTCGAAACGCAGCCGCTGGCCGTTGCGCTGACGACCTGGGTGCAGACCGCGCACGGCGCCGGCTCGATGCATTACGTCCCGTGGGTGGCGATCATGGCCGTCTCGACGCTGATTGCGCTACCGCCCGTCGCGGTCTTTTTCTTCGCTCAGAGACATTTCATCCAGGGCGTGGTTGTAAGCGGGATGAAGGGATAGCCTGTTGCGGCCCGTATCTTCCGCAGAATCAGGAAAGGGAAAACATCTGTGATCATTGACGCGCATTTTCACATCTTTCCCCCGCTCGGCAGAGCCTCGGTTGAGGAGGACCCGCTGCAACCACTGCGGATGAAGTTCTGGCAGTGTCATATGCGCGACAGCCGCCGATTCCGCCGGATAGCCGATGACGAACTAGCGCACGAACCATTTCTGCAGTGGGACTCGGATGACATCAATGAGATGCCGGAGGTCGACTTTCGTATGGCCGATTTTGGCCGCGCGGAGATCACGGTTGACGGCGTTGATTACTACATGCAGGCGTACCCGCCCAGCCTGATCAACTGTGAGGCGCCGCCCGAGCGCATGATCGGGGAGATGGACCTGGTGGGCGTGGACATGGGTGTTCTCCAGCACGACCACATCTACGGTGCGCTGAACGAGTACTATGGCGAGCAGATGCGGCGCTTTCCCAACCGCTTCATTGGGCTGGCACAGGTGCGGGAATGGGAGGCGGATAATCCTGCGGAACATGAACGGCTGGAGCAGGCGGTCTGCGAGCATGGCCTCAAGGGGCTTTATTTCAGCGTGGAGCCGTTCGCGCTGAGCAACTATGCCGACCACCTGGACGACGCGAAGTTTGAGCCGCTGTGGCAGAAGGTGCATGCGCTTGGCATCCCTGTCTGGTGGTATCTGCATAGCCGGCAGCGGGACCGGCTGGGTGGGTTCATGGAGCACGTGGCTGAGCTCGACCGCTGGGCCGAGGCGCACCCCGATATCCCGGCCGTGCTCACGCATGGCATCGATACGTTCAGCATGCGGCGCGGCGAGGAGCGCTACCAGATTCCCGACGCGCTGATGACGCTGCTGAAGCGCCCGAACATGCACGTTGAAGTGCTGTTCTGCGCGTTCTGGCCGGAGTATCCTTTCGCTGGGGCCCAGGAGAAGATCAGGGAGCTGCGCGAGGAGATCGGCGTCCATAAGCTGATGTGGGGGACGGACATGCCCTACTGCTCCGGCTCCTGGTGTACGTATAAACAGGCGATCGACTACATTCGTGTGCATTGTGAGTTTCTTTCGGAAGATGAGAAGGCGCTGATCCTGGGTGGCAATGCTGCGCACATGTTCAATCTACTGTGACCGGCAGTTGTCCGGCGCATCGACCTGATTCCGTGCGTTATAGCGGCTTCAGTTTGATTTCAAGACTTTGGCTGCGGACAGTTGAGATTCATGAAATAGAGGCTGCCTGCGCAGCAGGAAGGAATGGCTCCTGATGTTGACTGCGGAACAGATCGCCCATTTTAAGACATTTGGCTTTGTCGTTCGGCGACAATGTTTTTCGACGAAAGAGATGGAGGCGATCGGCCGAAATTTCGACGAAGTGTTGACGGAGGACAGGCAGGGGAAGCCTTTCGACGGGAAAGCGCGGCAGGCGGTGCTGGGCTTCATCGAGAAGAGACCGCTGCTGAGCGCGCTGGCGGAGGATGATCGCATCTATGAACCGCTCGAACAGCTACTCGGCCCCGGTTTCGTCTGGATCGGGTCGGACGGCAACCTCTACGTTGGCGATACGGGCTGGCACCCGGACGGCTCTGTTCTTGACTACGGTCGCATCAAGGTCGCCCTTTACCTTGACGCGGTGACGGAGGATACCGGCTGCCTGCGGGTGATCCCCGGTTCGCACCAGTTGCCGCTGCACGCCGCGCTCGACCCGCTCAGGCAGCAGCGCCGCAATCCGGACGAGCAGGCGTTTGGCGCGGCTGGCCGCGACATCCCAAGTTTTCCGCTTGAGTCAGAGCCGGGCGATGTGGTCTTCTTTAACCAGAACCTGTGGCACTCGGCGTTCGGCGGCAGGACGGGGCGGCGCATGTTCACGATGAATTTCGGCGCGCAGCCGTCAAGAGAAAAGGACATCGAGTTTCTGAAGCGGGTCTACCAGGGCAACCTCAAGCATGTGGAAAACATGCAGTATACTCAGTCGGCGCGGGTGTATGAAGATGCCTTTTTGTACAGCGACAGTCCGCGTATCAAGGGCATGGTTGGCACGCTTTTGGAGTTGGGATTTAAGTGATTTTACATACAAGGAAAGGGTGTAAATGCCAGACCAAGCAAGAGCTATTCTGAACGCGGATCCCAGGTTCAGCCGGTTTGATCCGTTGCCGCGCATTATCTATCATGACGACTTCAACAGCGGCTTGCGCGGCTGGGTGGAGTTGATCGGGAACTACGAGCACAGTTTGGACAGCATGCTGCCCCAATATGCGGATATGAGGCCGCCGATGCTCAGCAGCGGGACGCATTGGGATACGGGGACGCACGGAGCGATGCAGGGGACTTATTCGATGAAGCTGGCTACGCGCGCCCGCGCCGGCGACATCAGCGTCTCGATCAAGCGGGTAACCTGGCGGCACAGGGGGCCGATCCGGCTGGAGGCCTATTTCACTTTCAAGCCGGAGGCGAGTGAGCTGAAGCTGTCGTTGAACGATGTGCGGGCGGTGGGCGTGCTGTTCGACCTACAGGACGAGGAGTACCGCTGGATGCCGCACTGGCGATATCTGAATGCGCTGTCCGGCGAGCCGGTGCGGAGCTGGCAGTTTAAACGGAAGCGGGAACCGTTTCATGATATTGGCGATAGAGCCGAGACGGTTTCTCACTTTCACCTGGCGCCGACCGGCTGGGAAGACGTGCCTGACTCCGGCCAGATTCTTTGCTATAATGAGGTCGCCACCAAATTCAACTGGTATTATCTTCGCATGGACGTGGACCTGGCCGCCCGGCAGATCACGCACCTGCAGTGCAACGACCGCATCCACGATCTGACCGACGTAGGGCCGATGATGATTCCGGCAATGCCTAATCTGGACTGCATGCTCAACGTCGCTTTCTGGGTCGAAACCGATATTGACAAACGGGCATTCCTCTACGTCGATTCGGTCCTTCTTTCGGGAGATTTTTAGAGATGCTGCGCGAGAGTTATACGGCCATTGTAGAGCGCAGCGAGGCGTTGCGGGGCAGTTTTGCCACTGAGCCGTACGAGTGCGGCTGGGCGGGCGAGGCGATCTTTTTTGTGCGGATACTGGAAAGGGTGGGGGACGTTGAGGGCGTGACGCTGAATGTTCAAATCTCGCCGGACGGGATTCGCTGGTGTGACGAGGGGACAAGCGTTACGCTCGGTGAGCAGGAGGTAGCTTATTGCAAGGTGGCGCATTTTGGCAACTGGCTGCGGCTGGCCGGTACGCTGCCGGACGGCGCCAGTATGAGGGCGATCATCGCCCTCAGCCTCAAGGCGTAGCAGCGTTTGAACTGTAACTGATAGCGAATTCGATGAGGGGGTGACGTACAGAAAAGACCTTTGCGTTTACGGAGCATTCGTTTGCTGTGCAGAGTTCAGACTGAGTGCCCACGGCGGGCGCGAAGTCACAACTGTCAAGGAGAACAGTCAAAATGAAAGCATTCCGAAAATCCAAAGTACCTATTGGGCTGCTGATGCTCTTGGTGCTGGCGGTTACCGCAGGTTGCGCGCCGGCGGCAGGCGGTCCGGCGATGCCGGCAGAGGCCCAGATGTCCGAAACGACCTCGTACATGCCGTGGTCGCCTGTGTGGCGTGAACGGTCCGCACTGGCGGCGGACACGGCCAGGGCGGATGAACAGGTTCTTCGCTGGGGTACTTACTATGGCCAGCGCTATCCCTATCCATTTGAAACATCAGGAGGATACGCGGTTTCGGGCATGCTCAACATGGCCTTTGAGACGCTTTTCTGGATGAATGAGGACGGAACACTGGAAGGCCGGCTGGCGGAGGGATTCAGCGCGAGCGAGGATGAGACGGTCTGGACGATCACATTGAAAGAAGGGATCGTGGCGGCTGACGGTGAACCGTTCACGGCGGAGGACGTGAAGATGTCGATTGAACTTCACGCGTCGCCCAATACCGGCTCGCGCGGCACGACCTACGCCCGCTTTATCAAGGGCTATGATGCCATGCGGGCGGAGGAGAATCCAGCCACCGAACTGGAGGGCATCACGGTCATTGACGATCTTACAGTGCAGATCGAGTTGACGCAACCGTTCCGCGATTTTGCCGCGATCCTCTCGCTGCCGCACCGTTTCCTGATGGCGGAGACATCCCATTACAGTCCGCCGGCTGAGGACGAGGCGCCCTGGTTCGTCGGGCACGGCGCGACAGGCCCGTTCATGATCGCGACAGAGCCGACTTGGGTCGGACCTTCCGAGCCGGAGTCGTTCGAACTCGTGCCGAATCCCAACTGGCGCGGCGATACGCCGATTCTGGAGAAGGTCGTGCTGAAGTACTATTCGGACCCGCAAACGGCGCTGATCGCGTATGAGAACGATGAGTACGACGTCTCCGAGAAGTATGGACCGCTGGAAGCGGCCGAGTTGCTGGAGCCGGGCCGCGCCACGAGCGAAGAGATGTTCCCGTTCCAGTACGAGGTTAGCCGCAGCTTCTACATCGCGCGCGATCTTCCGCCGATGGATGATACCAAAGTACGGCAGGCGCTGGCCCATGCGGTTGACTTCAAGGTGATTGCGGATACGTTGCTACGGGGCATGTGGCAGCCGGCCTGTCAGTTGATTCCGATGGGCTGGCCGGGCTTTGTGGAGGGCGAGTGCCATACGCCGAGCTATGATCCGGAGCTGGCCCGCCAACTGATCGCCGAATCCAGCTATGGCTCGGCCGAGAACATCCCGCAGATTCGGATGCACGTGGGTGAGGCCGGCTTTGGCGGCCAGGTCGGCCATCTGACTCGAATCGCGCAGGCGATGCAGCAGTACTGGAAGCAGAACCTGGGGTTGGAAGTCGTGATCGAGCGTTCGAGAGACGTGTTCATGGCCAATCCTGAGCTTTATCAGATCGTGCGGCGTTCCTATGCGGCCCGCTATCCCGGCCTGTCGGCCGTGTGCGAGAACGCGTCGCCGATTGGGACGTATAACCGCTCGCGCGCAGAGTCATGGGGTCCTCCGGACGCGGAAGAGCTGTGCATGACGGCAGATTCGACGATGGACCTGGCCGAGGCGATTCCGATGTACCAGGAGGCAGGACGTCAGTTCTTCGAAGACGTGTACAGCATCGGCCACTTCACCGAGCCGGCCTACATGCTGGTTAAGCCATGGGTCAGCGATTGGAACTCCCTGTTTGGCAGCCTGGACCACGGCGTGCGCAACCCGGAGCATCTCTTCATCGCGGCGCGGTAGATATGCGGGCTGCGGTCTGATCCAGACATGTGGCAAGAAGTAGTGCAGAGGAGAGAGATTGTTTCTCGCATCTCTCTCCTCGTTCCCTTTTTCGTAATTCGTAATCAACCTGGCCATCGATATGTTCTTTTACGCTCTTCGTAGGATCGCTGTGCTGGCGCCAACCGTCATCATTGTGATGCTAATCACCTTCACGCTGGGCTACTATGGTCCCATCGATCCGGTGCGCGCCGTGCTGGGTGAGGAATGGGAGGACGAAGTGCGGTATGCGGAGGTCAAGAAAGCGCTCGGCCTGGACCGGCCTTTCGTGATCCAGTTTCTCGACTACATGGGGACCATGTTTGGGGGCAATTGGGGGCAATCGCTGTCGGCGTTCGGGGGCGTTGCCAGTGACAGGGCGGTGAGCGAAGGTCGGGGCGCCGGATTCACCGGCACGAGTACGGGTGTTCGGGAGATGGTCCTCGGCCGTTTGGCGATCAGCGCGCAATTGTCCTTTTGGGCGTTGATCTTCCTCACCGTTTTCGCCATTTTGCTCGGTGTTTTGGCTGCGGTCAAGCAGAATACAACCATCGACTACGCGATCGTCACGAGTTCGATCATCGCCAGTTCGATCCCGGCCTATGTGATCGGACCGGTCCTGCTGATCGTATTCGTACTCAAGATCCCCGTGTTCAAGACGGTCGGGGGATGGGATGGCATGTTTTCGCGGCAAGCGATCCTGCCGGCCATCGTACTGGCAACGGGCCCGATGCTGGTAATTGTGCGCCAGACGCGAGCCGGCATCGTGGAGGTGCTCGGCAAGGATTTTGTGCGTACGGCGCGTGCCAAAGGCATGCCGGAGCGGCTGGTGGTGGCCCGCCATATGCTGCGGACAGCCATGATACCGGTACTGACTTCGCTGGGGCTGGTCACAAGCGGCTTGCTGACGGGCAGTCTCTTTGTCGAGCAGATTTTCAATATTCCCGGCATTGGCAAACTGGCGATTCAGACGCTCATGTCTGGCGATCATCCCGTGTTTATGGGGGTCGTCCTGTTTCAAGCCCTGATCATCGTGACAGTCAACCTGCTTACCGATCTGCTATACGGCGGGCTGGATCCGCGCGTCACCTATGATTGAGCAGAGTGCGGAATCTCGACTGTCCACCAGGGCTACCTACGGCCTCTGTTCACGGCATCGCCCGGGTCGCGGGAACGCGGGACAGCCTATCTTGTGAAAATACCAGACTTTAGACAATCCTTGAGGATATTGGAGTGACCGCAGACGCCAGCGCGCAGCACGACATGTTTTCCATGCCGGAGCAACGCAGCCTGTGGCAGGATGCGTTGGAGCAGCTGATGCGCAACCGCCTCGCCATTTTCGGGGTCTTCGTGGCCTTTCTTCTCCTCTTCGTCTCCATTTTCGGTCCCTGGCTGTCGCCGTACGACTACACCCAACAGAATCTTTTCCGAATCAACGAGGGACCGAGCGCCGATCACTGGCTGGGAACTGACGGCCTGGGCCGCGATATGCTTACGCGCATCCTGCACGGGGCGCGTACAGCCTTTCTGGTGGGCCTGATCGTTACGATAGGCACGACCGTTTTGGGCGTTGTGCTGGGGGCTGCGGGCGCGTTTCTGGGCGGCTGGGTCGACGCCCTCGTCATGCGCCTGGCCGATATTACGATGGCTTTCCCCGACATTCTGCTGGCCGCTTTTATCAGCGTCGTCTTTCGCGAGAAGGTGCTCGAGTTTCAACTCCATTTGCAGGAGCAGTACGGGTGGACGATCTCTGAGGGCAACCGCGTCTATCTGGACTACCTGGTGATCTTCGGCTCGCTGACGTTGGTACAGTGGTATGGCAAGGCGCGGCTGGTGCGAGGGCAGATCCTCTCACTGCGCGAGAAAGAGTTTATCGAGGCTGAACGGGCCCTGGGGGCGTCGACCTGGACCATTATCCTCAGCCATCTGGTCCCCAACAGCCTGGGTCCGCTGATCGTCTCGATCACGGTTGGTTTTGGCGGGGCCATGCTGTCGGAGGCGTCGCTGAGCTTTCTGGGCGTCGGCATCCAGCCGCCGGGCGCGAGCTGGGGAGAGATGATCAGTGACAATCTGGGGCAGTGGCGCTTCAACCCCCACCTGGTCGTGATGCCGGGCGTTGTGCTGGCGATCGTGGTGCTCGGTTTCAATTTCCTGGGTGATGGACTAAACGATGCGCTCAACCCGGAGCAAAGGCGGCGTTGAAGTGATGAGTACGGATAGCAGCTCCCAGCCAGAGATCCCGCTGACAGACGGCTCCGAGCCGGATCGAGTGCCCCTGCTCCGGATCCAAGAGCTGCACACCCAGTTTGAGACTAAACAGGGAACCGTCAGGGCTGTCGACGGCCTCTCGTTGGACCTCTACGAGGGCGAGGTGCTGGGCCTGGTCGGCGAAAGCGGCTGCGGCAAGACGATGACGGCGCTGTCGATTATGGGCCTGCTGCCGGGAAATGGCCGCGCGGTGGCCGGGGCGATCAACTTCGAGGGGAAGAATCTGCTGCAATGCAGCGGCGAAGAGATGAAAAAGATCCGGGGCGGCAAGATCGCGATGGTATTCCAGGAGCCGATGACTGCGCTGACGCCGACGATGACGATTGGCCGCCAGATCAGCGAGGCGATGGAAATCCATCTTGCCCTGAGTCGTGAAGAGGCGCGGGAGCGCGCATTGGAACTCCTGGAACACGTGGGTATCCCTTCGCCGCGGGCCCGCTTCGACAACTACATCCACCAGTTCAGCGGCGGCATGCGGCAACGGGTAATGATCGCGATCGCATTTTCGTGCGAACCACGTCTGCTGCTGGCAGACGAACCGACCACCGCGCTCGACGTGACGGTGCAGGCGCAGATCCTGGACCTGATCAAACAGCTGGCGCAGGAGGCGGGCATGACGGCGCTCTTTATCACGCACGATATGGGAATCGTCGCAGGCAGCTGCGACCGCGTAGCGGTGATGTACGCAGGCCGGATGGTCGAAGTCGGGCCTGTCGATGATGTGCTACTGAATCCCCGCCATCCGTATACACAGGGGCTGCTCGGCTCGGTCCCTTCATTGGAGAGCAAACCGGGGGACCGCCTGTTCTCGATCAGCGGGCTGCCGCCCGACCTGGTCAGCTTGCCGACCGGGTGCAAGTTCTGGCCGCGCTGCCCGCTTGCCGACGAGCGCTGTAAGGAAGAGGAGCCGGTGTTGGAGCAGTATGGCGAGTCGCGGGCGGCGTGCTGGAAGGTGATGCCGCTTCGTGAGGTATTGGGCGAATAGCAAAGCGTGTTCAGATCTCTTTTGCGAAGGCGGTACACCGGCCCCGGCGAAATGAAACGGTGAGAGAGCTCAGGATGGAAGAGCAACCCCTGTTGAGTGTGCGGGATCTGGTTAAGCATTTTCGCATGCCGCGGCGGAACCTGCTGCGGCCGCCTGATGTCGTGCGGGCGGTTGACGGGGTGAGCTTCGACATCTGGCGGGGTAAGACGCTGGGTCTGGTCGGTGAGAGCGGCTGCGGGAAGACGACGACCGGGCGCACTATTCTGCAACTGATGCGCGCCACGTCGGGCTCGGTTCAGTTCGGGGGCACAGAGCTCTGCCAGTTGAGCGACAAAGATCTTCGCCAGTACAGAAACGGCATGCAGATCATCTTTCAGGACCCCTATGCCTCACTTGACCCGCGCATGACGATCGGCAAAGCCATCGCCGAGCCGCTGATGATCCACGAACTCAGCCAGACGCGGCAAGAGGCCAGGGAACGCGTCCAGGAGTTGATGGAACGCGTTGGGCTGAATCCCTATTTCAACAATCGCTATCCCCACGAATTCAGCGGCGGCCAGCGCCAGCGGATCGGCATCGCCCGCGCCCTCGCGGTGGACCCTGACTTCGTTGTCCTCGATGAGCCGGTCTCCTCGCTCGACGTTTCGATTCAGGCGCAGATCCTCAACCTACTGCAGGACCTGCAGGACGAGATGGAGCTGACCTATCTGTTTATCGCCCACGACCTACGGGTGGTGCGTCATATCAGCGACCGCATCGCAGTGATGTATCTGGGTCTGATCGTGGAACTGGCCCCGGGCTTGGAAATCTACGAAGGGCCGCTCCATCCGTATACGCAGGCGCTGCTCAGCGCGGTGCCGTGGACGGACCCGAGGCTGGCGCGCAAACACCAGCGCATCATTCTGGAAGGCGAGGTTTCGAGCGCGGTCAACCCGCCCTCCGGCTGCCGCTTTCATCCCCGCTGCCCCATAGCCGAAGAGCGCTGCCAGGTCGAATCGCCGGAGCTGCGCGAGGTCCAGCCGGGTCACTGGGTGGCCTGTCACCTGGCGTGACGCCGGGGCGGGCGGAAAGTCCACCTGTAGGAAACAAACCCACCAGTTTGCGGAGAGACAAGAAACGTGCCGACATCCGAAAACGCGCTTGCGATCGGTTCTGAGACGCAACTCTTTGTTGACGACGGGATCGTCAGCGCGAAGAATGGCGTTGTGCGTACGCTTCACCCGGCGCGCAAACGTGAGCAGCCGGTTCTGAGAGCGGATCGCCCCTGGGAAGGACGTCGAGTCTACATCTACGGTAGCGTCTACTACGATTGCGGCGCCGGTATCTTTCGCATGTGGTATAACACGCGCCTGGGACGGGGACTCCAGCACCGGGCGCCGGGTCTGCGCTCACGTACGGGAGACATCATTCTGTACGCTTCGTCCGAGGACGGTATCCACTGGGATAAGCCCAATCTCGGGCGGCACGAATTTGACGGGTCAGTTGCCAACAATATCCTGCTTTTCGACAAGCACAGCCCTACGGTCATTGTCGACGCCGATGCGCGGCCGGACCAGCGCTTTAAGCTAGCCTGTTGGAACTGGGAACACGAGAAGGACGACTATTGGGTAGCCTTTTCCGCTGATGGGCTGGACTGGCGGGGGTACGACGGCAACCCGATTCTGTTGGACGACGACGAGATCCTCGAGGCGGTCACCGTAGCCCGCCATCCAAACACGGGTGAGTACTTTGGGTTTCACCGCCGCTGGGGCGGGGTGCGCGGGCATGTCCGCCGCCTGGTCGCGGTGGCGACGAGCCGGGACTTTACGACGTGGGCCAGCCACGAAGTGTGTTTGGTTCCCGACGAGCTGGATGACGCGTGGTGTCAGGAGCCAGGACAGCGCACCGAGTTCTACGGGATGTCGGGCTTTGTGTACGGTGATCAGTTTCTTGGATTTTTGCCGGTATTTGACGTGATCAAGGATGCCCGGGGCGAGTCGGGGATGCCTGCATCGGTGGCCGCGGATGGCAGTTCGGGTTTGCAGGCGCCGGCAGCGATATCGGAGTCGGGCGCCGAGATCGATCAGGCGCCTTGGGACGGTCCGATTGCGGCCCAACTCGTGCACAGCCGGGATGGACACAACTGGCATCGCTTCGGAGACCGTTCGCCGATCATCCCCCGCGGCGAGCCGGGCGGTTTTGACGCCGGCTGTATCCTTTGCTCGGCCGACCGGCCTATCGTAGTCGGCGACGAGGTGTGGCACTACTACACTGCGGTCAATACGATGCACGGGGGTCCGATGCCACCCAAGAGGATCTCGATCGGGCTTGCGAAATGGCGGCTGGACGGCTTTGTTTCGCTGGACGCCGGGCATTTCGGCGGCGTGGTCGAGACGGTCCCGCTGCAGCTGGCGGGCGAGCGGCTGGAGGTCAATGTGGATGCCGGCTCCGGCAGCCTGGCGGTTGAGGTGTTGTCGGGCGCGGGCGAACCGCTGCCCGGGTTTACGCGCGAGGATTGCCAGCCAATCGACAGCGACGGTGTGCGACAGGTCGTGCGCTGGAGCGGGGATGCGCGCCTGCCTGTCGGCCAGCCTTTGCGCCTGCGCTTTCATCTGCAAGATGCCAGGCTATACAGCTTTCGTATCCGGGAAGCAGGCACGCCATGAAGGGGATCTGGTTTTTTGACGACTGGATGCTTGAACGCCGCGACTGCCTGGAACGGGTCTGGGGCAAGCCGACCTTTGTGAAGGAGATTTTCACTGAGTTCTACCCGCATGGTTGGGACGGGTACGGCGGCTATCCGACTGCCTTCTACGACGAGAGATTGGGCAAGTACGCGCTGTACCTTATTGCATTTCCGGGCCGGGAGAGCCGCGACCGCACGCCGGGAATCAGTGCGGGCGAGTTTCAGTTCAGGCTGCTGTCCGACGACCCCTTCAACTGGCCTAACCCAGTCTATAATCCTACGTCCGGTCCTGCCTGGGGGAGCTTTGCTGATGTGGTTGTTGACCAGGATGGCGCGCCGATCTGGGCGCATGCGGTGCATTCTCTGGCGGGGACGCCGCTGGCGGCGCGGGGGTACGCATCGGCGGTGCTTGATGTGCCGCGTCATCTCACCTGGGGCGGCTTTTCGGATGACGGGGTGCGGTTTACGGTGGACCGGTCGGGCCCGTGGCTGGATCCTGGCTCTGACATTGCCGGTGATATTTTGTGGAACCGGGAGGCCGAGCTTTACCAACTCTTTGTGCGCCCGGTTTACGGGGACCGCCGGGTGGCGATGTCGACTACGACCGACTTTACGGAGTTTACGCGGCCGGTCACGATCATGCAGCCGGATTCACTGGACCGCGTTGGGACGGAGCTGTACGACATGCCGCCGCGCCCGTATGAGGACTTCTACATCGGCCTGCTCAACATCATGACCAGTGACCGCTTTGAGGAGGTTAGCCTCAGCAGAGACTGGCCGCAGATCAAGTATTTCGGGCGCATGGATACGCAGCTGGCTTACAGCTACAACGGCCTGTACTGGTACCGTACGGAGCGCGAGCCGTTTATTGGCGTGCGCGACTATGGCCAGGTTGGGGGCGGGTCGGCTTATGGCAAGGAGATGCTGCGTACGCATGACGACAGGCTGCTCTTTTTTGTGATCGGGGATTATGGCGGTCATGCGGCCCGCGTCGATAAGGAGACGGACTGGCCGTATGGCAGCGGCTACCGCAGCCCGATGCTGTACGAGATGCGGCTGGACGGGTTCTGTTCGCTTAAGACGTGGGGACGCGAGGGGGTGCTGCGCACGAAGGTGCTCATTCCCCGCGATGGTGAGATCCGCCTGAACGTTCGCACGATGGCGCATACGGGAGTCAAGGTGCAGATGCTGGATGGGGTGACGGCACAGCCGATTCCTGGTTATACGTGGGATGAGGCGGTGGCGGTCAGCGGGGATCATCTGTACGCGCGGCCGCGCTGGCGGGAGCGGGAGGATATTGGGAAGCTGGTGGGACGGCCCGTGCGGGTGGAGATTGCGATGCGCGAGGCGGAGTTGTTTGCGATCCGGTTGGCGTGTGATGTGTATAATGCGTGTGAGCCGCTGGAGTCGTTGTGGTGAGGGGGGGTTGTCTGAACTGAATTGAGAGATGGATTGGTCAGCGTATAGGGTAGGAGGACTATGGCAAACGAAAGGTTAGAAGCGGGCAAGGATGACCAACAACAGAAGTGGGCAAGATTTGTAAGACGCGTCAACGAGATTGTTGACTCTGGAGAGTTGGAAAATGTAGAAATCGAGTACAAGCGTGAACTCGGATGCGAGTTTGCCGAAGCGCGTAAGGCTGTGCTTGACGATTCCGGAGACTGGGTAAACAAGCTGGAGAATGGTGGATTCAGACCCCGCCAAGGTCACCCCATAACTTGGAGATCGATCGAGGATCTCAAGACTTGGATCGGAAAATCTCCGGTCGACGCGTTTGGGGCATTGACAGCGCTATGGAAACGAGGCGACTTACCCGTTGCTGAGAGAATCCGCAACTTTAACTCGACACTACCGAGACATCCAGAAATACGCGGCAAAGAGGGGACGCGGATGAGACTGATATCCGCCTTACTTATGGGCCTTGACGCCAAAAAGTACCCACCGTTTGCGACCCAAACACTTACGAAGGCATATAGTCAGACTGGATATCCCAAGCCGGATAAGGGTGCAAAAGAGGCTGAATTGTATGAACATGCCCTAAATTTTCTCAATCAGTTTCTCAAGGAAGCGCAGGCACATGGGGCACGTTTGCATGATCGACTTGATATGCAATCTGTTGTCTGGCATTGGCGACGCCTTCCGGATGAATTGCCCCAGTTAGGCTTGCCGTTACCTGAATGCACGAACGGTGCAAAGCCCGAGAACGACTGTGACGGTTGGAAAGAGTTTGTCAGGCACACAAAAGACTTTATCAGTACTGGCGAGTTCGAAAAGGAGAACGTTGTTCCCAGGTTAGAAATTGGTTACAAGCTTGCAAAGGCACGAGCGGCGGTGATTTGCGATGACGACAACTGGAAAGAGTTAGTGAAGGACGGATTCACTGGTGGTCTTGTCTATCAAGAAAATAGGACAAAATTCCTCGAGTGGATAGCGAAGTCCCCTGAAGACGCGGCTAGGGCTCTTAAGGCGATTTGGACCAAAGACGAATTGACCACTACGCAACGAATCAGGTCCTTTTGTGAGCGATTCCCTGTGGAAATTCAGATTAGATCTGCCGCAGCCCGCATGACCATCGCTGCCCAATTGCTGCTTGGGTTGGATGCGAAGGAGTACACACCTTTCTCTTTCGGTAAGCTTCGGAGGGCTTGCGAGAAGACTGGATACGACTCTCCCGACCCGAACGCGGATGAAGCCACACAGTATATTCATCTTCTTGACTTCCTCGACAGATTCATCAGGAAGGCGCGAGCGAATGGACTAAACTTGCGTCACCGTCTTGAGGCGTATGAGGTAGTCTGGCACCATGTAGAACAGCTACCCAGATTGGACTTGGGAGCAGTCAACTCTCTACAAACCCTTGCAAACCAACTGCTCTTACCCATCAAATTTCTGAAGGACATCGAAGCACTGCTCTACGAAAAAGGCCAAGTCATCTTCCAGGGACCGCCGGGCACGGGGAAGACTTACGTTGCGAAGGAGCTGGCGAAATTCCTTGCAGGATCCAAGGATCGGGTCAAGCTGGTGCAGTTCCATCCCTCCTACGCTTACGAGGATTTCGTAAGGGGCTTCCGTCCGACATTCACGGAAAATGGTCAGGCCGGGTTCGAATTGCAGGATGGTCCGCTGCTGCAAGCGGCACAGGAAGCGCGAAAGGAGCCTGATGCAAAGCATTTCCTCATCATTGACGAGATCAACCGCGGCAATCTTGCTAAAGTCTTCGGGGAGTTGTACTTCCTGTTGGAATACCGTACTGAGGAAGTTAGCTTACTGTACCAGAGGAAGAAAGGGGAGACATTTTCGCTGCCTAAAAACCTCTACATTATCGGCACGATGAACACGGCAGACCGGTCGATCGCTCTCGTAGACCTTGCCCTTCGCCGCCGCTTCTACTTTGTGGAGTTTCACCCAGACAGTGAGCCGGTAAAGAACGTGCTCCGAACGTGGCTGAAGCAAAGGAGACTCGATAACATGGAGTGGGTGGCTGATGTCGTTGAAGAGGCGAACAAGCTGCTTGAGGAGGATAGACACGCCGCCATCGGGCCCAGCTACCTTATGCAGGGCGGTCTCGACAGGAAGATGGTTGAGCGTACCTGGATGCACAGTGTCCTGCCGTATATTGAGGAACGTCTCTTTGGGGATGACAACCGCCTTGACGAGTTCGACCTGGACAAGCTGAAGGATAAGGCTACTCAGAACCGTAAGCAGAAGGAAGACCAGGAACAGACGGACGGGACTGGAGAGGGCAACGCGTCGGACTCATGAATAATCTCAACCTGAAAGAATACGCATCGAGCGAACACAGACTAACAGCTGATCAACTTGACGCGCTCCTTCGAGAATCGAAGCCCCTCGATCTCACAATCGAACCGGTCGGCGGTGCCATAGGGAAATACAGGCTCAGACCCGGTTCGACCGTCGGCGCCTTTGAAATTGGTGATATGTCGGTCCTCATCGAGCCAAAGATCGGTATCCCGCAGCTACTTTCGATGGCTTGCTACGCACTAGGACTATACAAGCCCCAAGCGCAGAAGCTCTTCGACTTCCAAAAGGCCCAGGCAATACCCGACGTACTGGCCTTAGCGCTTATCGAGGCCGCGCGCCGAGCCTTTGGGCGAGGACTCCTGCGCGGATATCTTTCAGAAGAAGACGCACTGCACACGGTGCGCGGGCGAATCCGTTTCGACGAGCAGATACGGCGAAGATACGGGATTCCCTTGCCGATCGAACTGCGTTTTGATGAGTTCACTGAGGACATACTCGCTAACAGGCTTGTAAAGGCGGCCGTGGCACGACTTCGCCACATGACCTGGCGCTCGTCTGAGGCGCGCCGCGGCTTAGGTTGGATCGCCGCGACGCTCGAAAACGTCTCCCTGCTCGAATTCCGACGGCGAAACGTGCCTGAGGTCCGCTTCGACCGGCTTAACGAACACTATCGGGATGTCGTGGGGCTGGCGCGACTTATTTTGTTGCATAGCGAGTTTGAGTCTTTCCGTGGGGACGTGCGCGCTTCTGGATTTCTGATCGACATGAACAGACTGTTTCAGGAGTTTGTCACCCAGGCACTACGTGAGAAGCTAAATGTATCTGTAGCCACGCTGCAGTCAGAAAAGAAAGTTCCGTTCGATAGAAATGGGTCGGTGATGCTTGAGCCTGATCTGTCGTGGTGGGATGGCGGAAAGTGTACTTTCGTAGGTGACGCGAAATACAAGAGAATCGACGTCAAGTCCGTGCCAAATGCCGACCTGTACCAGATTCTGGCGTATGCAACCGCGCTTGATGTGCCTGGCGGCCTCCTCATATATGCGAAAGGGGAAGCTGAAACAGCACAATACAGAATCAAACACTCGGGCAAACTGTTGGAGGTCGCCTCTTTAGACCTGTCTGGAACACTTGAGGACGTACTTGATCGCGTCAAAGACATTGCATGCAAAATCAAGTCATTGCGGAACGAGGCCGCGTCAGTTCGCGCGCGTTCTGTAGTATAATGCCCTCACCTCATCACCTGATGGGGGTACTGCCATGACACTCGCAAGTGAGAAACTGCTGACCGCCGATAATCTGTTGCGCCTTTACAGCGAAGGGGTGCGAGTTGAACTGATTAGGGACGCGCTTTGCAAAACGCCGCCGACAGGACTAACCCACGGCGAGATTGTGATGGATCTGGGCGGTGCGTTGGGGAATTTCATCAGCCCTCGACGCTTGGGCCGGCTGGTCGGTTCGGATTCCGGTATGATGCTGGAACGTGATCCGGACACGGTGCGGGCTCCTGCTATCGCCTTTATCACCGCGCAGAAGCCGCCTCTGAATGTCAGACTTTCCGGCTACTATGAGGGGGCCCCCGATTTGGTGGCCGAAATCGTCTCCCCCAGCGATGGTCCGCGGGAGGTCTACCATAGAGCCCGCGTGTAGATCAGCTTCGGCGTGCCGCTCGTGTGGGTTGTGAACCCGGAGAACCGCGCCGTCGAACTCCACCGCCCCAATCAAGCCCTCCTGAGCCTGACCGAAAATGACATCCTCGACGGCGGCGAGGTGCTGCCCGGTTTCAACTACCCCGTGCGCGACCTATTTGATCTCTAGGAGTCGTTGACATTTCAATGAAGCAGGCAAAATCGGCGCAATCGAAAGCGGGGAAGCGGAGGATCAGACGATTGATGGAGTGGAGAGTGTTTCTGTTGATGGGAAAGTAGATGTGTTGGAGGAACCCATGAACCGCAAAGTCGTTGGCGTTGCCTTCGTGATTGTCGCTTTGTTTGCGTTCCCCGCAATTCTGGCCGCCGATGATGTCAGTCTTGACACATTGACCGGTTGGATGCAAGAACTCATCCAGGAGAACGAACAGCAGGATAGTCGTTTGGATGAGATAGAGGAACGCCTAGCCGTGGTTGAGAATCTTCTACCTACCCTTACGCCTACACCGTTTCCTGAGTCCGTCAGACTTGCTAGATTGCTTGCCCTTAATGACTACGAAGGAATTGGAGGAACGGTTCGACCTATGGGTTCTTTTTTCGATCTCTCCGAAGAAGAGCAGGAAAGACGATTCTCATTTTATGTGCCGCTATTTCAGGTCGCAATGGAAGTATGTGACTTGGAACCCCAGAAAATGTTCTCGGTGGCAAATTCCAATGGAAACCAGTTAGACCTGTCTGGGGTGTCAAGAAGCCTCGAAACGCCACCCAGGGCATACTTTCTGGAATGGATTCTAGACAATGACATTTCGGCAGGGTGTGAAATTGCAATCTGGCAAGTACGAAAAGGCATTGAAGATGGGCACCTTGCGGTCGCCTCGCCCGCATCAACACATACGCCTATGCCAGAATCTCAGGCGGCATCAACATCTGCGGCATTTACCGCAAACACTACCTGCCCAGTCGAGACTTTCGAGCTTTTTGAAACTCGAAACATCTCAATTGGTGTAACTATCAGGTGGATACTCAGATTCTCAATGGGGGCGGGATGCGGTGAAAAGGATGCTTTAGCTTATGCTAACGCCCATTCACGAATTTTAACACTAGGTGAATCGTTCAATGCACTGGCCTATTTCTTCCATTGCACAGCGCATGAATATCCCCCAAATGTCAGCATTGACTTTGCGCCGTATGGTGAATGGAGTAGAGCGATGGAAGTCACTTCGGGCGATTACAGTGAGCATGCATTGAGTGTGGAATTCGCAAACGATCTCCCTTGTCAGTGATAAGCGAAGTCTTCACGAGCCAAAGTCCTAATCTACTTATCGCCTAAAATAATTATTATATTATTGTGTGGACACACTGTTCTACCTCTTGAAAATTTTTTCTCGCAAACGCTCGTAAACGCTCGTGGATCTCTCGTAAACGCTCGTACGAGCGTTTACCTGTTCCCTACGAGTTTTCGTACGAGCGCACGACCTGTGTTCAGGGAGCGCCCAGCCCAGCTTTTCGCGCAGTTACCCTGAAGTTATACTGAAACAGTGTTTCTTCAACCCGCTTTGAAACCCTGCCTTTTCACCGATTGCAGCCGGAAGAGCTTGCCTTCTCGACACACCTTGAAAATGTCACGAACCCTAATGTGAATTTACATTGAGATCAGGAGTATTCGTATATCGTTAGAGCGGGCGAGACGCCCGCCATCCCAGGGTGAAGCCCGCGCGCAATATCCTGTTTTCAGGGGAGAAACAGATAAGCATGAGCCAGGCAGACCAAGTACGCGACATCGGCGGCCACAAGGAGCTCTTCATCGACGAGGCGCCTATCGCCTCAATGACGAACGTGCGTCTGACGATGAACGCGCCTTACCAGAACCACGAACCGGTCTTTTTGCCGGAGGCGCCGTGGGAGTACCGCATTCATCCCTATGCGACTGTGATGCGAGAGGGCGATACATTTCGGCTGTGGTATCTGGCGTATGAGTGGGACCCGCCGGCGGGGGTGGAGTTGCCGGTGGCGGGGACTGCGGAGGATGCGCGGCACTTTTGGAAGCATACGCGCGGGCGGCTTTGTTACGCTGAGTCGAACGACGGCGTCCACTGGGAGCGGCCAAATCTGGGCTTGGTGGATTACCGGGGCAGCGGGGACAACAACATCCTGGGGCCGGCGGTGCACGACCCGGTGCAGCAGCCCGGTTGGAACGGCGGTACGGTTTTCAGGGATCCGGTTGCGGCGCCGGAGCGGCAGTACAAGCTGTGGAGCCAGATCGTCGTCGCGGAGGAGGGCAAGTCCGGGTTGTCCGGTTTCTATTCGCCCGACGGACTGCGTTGGACGGCCTGCGAGAGCAACCCGATACCCGGCCACTGCGACTGTCTGAACGTGGTCTTCTGGGATGATCGCATTGAACAGTATGTGGGCTACTCGCGCCTGTGGACGGCGGACAGCCACGGGGACCGGTACCGGGCTGTGCGACGGCTGGTGTCGCCGGACTTTGAGCAGTGGGAGGATCTAGGCGCTGTGCTGGCGGCGGACGAGGTTGATCTGGGGCTGCCAGTAAAGCGGAACCGGCAGAGCCGGCAGATTATGGACTTTCACGGCAACTGTGTCTTCAAGTATCCGGGGAGTGTTGACGCGTATTTGGCGCTGCCGGAGGTCTGGTGGCATTGGTCTGCGAATCCGTTTCCGGCTGCAGGGAGAGACCAGGAGAAGATGGGCGGCTTTCCGGATACGGTGGATGTGCAGCTCGCAACCAGCCGGGACGGGATTGCATGGCAGCGGGCCGGGGGTCGAAAACCGTTCTTGCGGCTGGGGCCGCCGGATGCCGGTGATTCGAGGATGATCTACGCGTTTACGCAGCCGGTGCAGGTCGGCGATGAAATTTGGGTCTACTACGGCGGTTTCCGCTATGGGATCAGCGAGGGCGTCGCGCTCAAGAGGGGGGCTTATTTCCGTGCCCGGCTGCGGTTGGACGGCTTCACTTCGGCTGATGCACCGTATGAAGGCGGCGAGTTGGTGACTGTGCCGCTGCGCTTTCGCGGTGAACGGCTGGCTCTCAACGCCGACACGAGCGCTGGCGGGGCAATCCGGGTTCAGATCGAAGACGAAGGCGGCAGTCCGATAGAAGGCTACGGCATGGGCGAGGCCGACGAAGTGAACGGCAACTCGGTTCGCCATATCGTGACCTGGGGAGGCAGCCCGAGCATCGACGGACTGGCGGGGCGCGTGGTACGCTTGCGCTTCCATATGAACGGTTGTAAGCTCTACTCCTTTCAATTTGTTGAAGAAAACTAAAGTAGCGCATTCGCCTGCATGGAGGCAATTGCATGGGCAATGAAAACTCAGGAGCTGACAAGGCGCACTCAATCGGTTCGGAGACGCAACTGTTCGTCGATGACGCCCTCGTCAGCGCCAAGCGCGGCGTTGTGCGCACGCTTCATCCGGGGAAAAAGCTGGAGCAGCCGGTGGTTTTGCCGGACCGACCGTGGGAGGGGAACCGGATCTACATTTACGGCACGGTCCATTACGACACCGACGCGCAGCAGTTTCGCATGTGGTATCTGACGCGTGTTGGCCGCGGGCATCAGCACCGCGCGCCCGGACTGCGTGAACGGCAGGGGGACATGATCCTCTACGCCACCTCCACGGACGGCATTCACTGGGAAAAACCGGAGTTGGGCCTGCATGAGTTCGACGGCTCGCGCGCTAACAATATTCTCCTTTTTGATAAACACAGCCCGACCGTGATCGTTGACGATGCGGCCGACCCGTCTGAACGATACAAGATGGCTGCCTGGGACTGGAACCGTGAGCAGTTCGGCTACTGGGTCGCCCATTCTGCCGACGGCCTGGTCTGGAACGAGTATGACGTCAATCCGATACTGATGAATTCGACCGAGACGTTGGAGGCGATTACGGTGGCGCACGATCGCCATACGGGCGAGTACTTTGCCTTTCACAGGCGTTGGGGCGACATAGGCGGCTTTGACCGGCGGCTGATCGCGGTATGTACCAGCCGGAACTTTCTGGACTGGTCGGAGCCGGAACTGATCATCGTCAGTGATGAGCAGGACGATGCCTGGACCCAGGATCCCGAACAGCGGGGGGAATTCTACGGCATGTCGGGCTTCGTCTATGGCAGACAGTTTCTCGGCTTTCTGCCGGTGTTCAACGTTGTCCGTGATATGAGAGGGCAGGAGGTTGGCGCGGAGCAAAGCCCCTGGGACGGGCCGATCGAGGCGCAGCTGGCGCATAGCCGGGATGGGCGCAACTGGGAACGATTCGAAGATCGCTCGCCCATCATTCCACGCGGCGGGCCGGGCAGCTTCGACGCCGGCTGCATTCTCTGTTCTGCCGACAGACCAGTCGTGCATGGCGACGAGGTCTGGCACTACTATACCGCCATCAACACCTGGCACGGCGGCCCGATGCCGCCGAAGACGGCTACGATCGCGCGAGCGTCGTGGCGGTTGGACGGTTTTGTCTCGCTCGACGCGGGGCATTTCGGCGGGGTCGTTGAGACGGTCCCGCTCAATTTGCCGTCCGGCCAGCTGGTGGTCAATGCAGATGCTTCGCAAGGAAGCCTGGCGGTCGAACTCCTGACGCAGGATGGCGAGACACTGCCCGGCTTCTCGAGCGAGGACTGTGCGGCGATCTGCTCGGACAGTGTACGCCATGGCGTTCGCTGGCAGAATCATGAGCGGCTGCCGGCGGACCAGCCTCTGCGTCTCCGCTTCCATCTGGACACCGCCCAGCTGTACAGTTTCCGAGTGGAGACGGCGGAAAACGAGTAGTGTATCACGCGACAATCATCATCCAGTCGAAAGGAAGTGCGGGTTATGACGTCAAACGGACAGCCGATCAAGTCGGGTATTTTCATTATGCCGTTCCATCCGCCGGAGAAGCCGCTGGCGCAGGGTTTTGACGAGGATATTGAGTTTGCGGTGCTGGCGGATGAGTTGGGGTTTGATGAGTTCTGGATTGGCGAGCACCACACGATGCGGTACGAGACGGTGGTGGTGCCGGAGGTCTTTATTGGACGCGTGCTGGGGGTGACTGAGCGTATTCGCTTCGGGCCGGCTCCGATCTGTGTCAACCTGCATCATCCGGCTTATCTGGCCAACCGGATAGCTTTTCTGGATCATCTGGCCCATGGGCGGCTCAATCTCTGTTTGGGGCCGAGCGGCACGAGCACGGACAATGAACTCTACGGCCAGCACCCGAAAGACGGCGGCAGGATGACGGTTGAGGCCATCGACGTCATGTTGAAGCTGTGGGAATCGGATCCGCCTTACGAGCATGAAGGCCAGTTCTGGCAGTTCTCGCTCAAGGACAATGTCGACGACGTGAGCCAAATCGGGTTCATCCACAAGCCGTTGCAGCAGCCCCATCCCCCAATTCTCATGCCGGGCATAACCCGCGATTCATACAGCCTGAAACTGGCGGGACAGTACGGATTTGCGCCTTTTTCGGCTGCCCTGGCGGCGGGGAACGTATTGGCGAACAACTGGGAAACTTACGAGAACAGCGCGGTTGAGGCAGGGCACAATACAGACAGAGCCGACTGGCGGGTGGCGCGGGCCATATTCCTGGCCGATACGACTGAAGAAGCGGTCGCGCGGGCGCGGACGAACTCGGTCGGGCAGAACTTCGAGTACCTCGCGTACCTCATGGATAGAGGCCGGGGACGGGACGTACTCAAGCGGGACCCGGAGATGGCGAACGCGGACTGCAACATGGATTACTGGATGTCTGAGCAGATCCTCGCGGGCGACGTGGACCACGTGCTTGAGCGGTTGCTGGCGCTGATGGAGGAGAGCGGCCCGTTCGGCACCCTGGTGCTGATGGGGTTCGACTGGGACGACAAGGCGAGCTGGCTGCGCAATATCGAACTGTTCGCGACGGAGTTGATGCCTAGGCTGAACAAAGCTGTGGCCTAAGACGGGAACGTTCTACTCACTTGGTTCGGCGACGTCGAATCCAGCCACGCCCAGAGCGAAAGGCCGAACAGGGCTAACTGCCGGGTAAGGCATGCAGTCGTTGCCCTGCAGCTCTGACCAAAAAAGGGGCGTAGTTCACATTTGGGGGAGGAATGGTCAGGTGGGGAGTTGATGCCAGCGGGGCAGAAATTGTTTGCCGTCCATCTATTGGGAGGTACCGGGCAGGCACAGGGCCTAACAGCAGTGGCCAGTGGTCAGAGACGGCGGTGCGCGGGGGGTTGAGCACTGTTCGCTGGCCAAACGGTTCCAATTGTCCACGATGGTGGGGCTTACGAAGGGGGGCGTTGCGGGGGGAGTCCCCCCGCACAAGGGAGGGCCGAAGGCCCGACCGCACAAATGCAGAGGTCAGTGGATAGTGGATAGTGGATAGTGGATAGTGGCGGCGGCGCTTGCGCTGCTTGGGGCCGCGAATTTACTCTAGCTTAGTCATTCCCATAGGTGTACGAAAGTTCACCCCCCTTTGGGACTGCGCCCCTGAAAAGGAGGATGTTCGCCAACACTGACAGATAGAGTATGATTTATGCAATTGGCGGCATGCCATTAGATAGAGTCACGCTTCTCAGGAGACGAATCGATGAAACTCAGCCAGCAGCAGCTTCAGTTTTTTGAAACTTTCGGCTTTCTCCATTTTCCCGGCCTGGTGAAAGAGGAGATCGGCTGGATTACGGAGGACTTCGAGTCCATCTTTGCGACCAGCGGTCAGGTGCATGACGGTACGCAACGCTCTTGCATCGTGCCCTTCATCGACCAGCGGGAGCGCCTCTGCACGCTGTTGGATCATCCCAGCATTGACGGTTTGATCAGCAGCATATTGGGGGACGATTTCAACTATCTGGGCGGTGACGGCAACTTTTACACTGGCGATACACGCTGGCACAGTGACGGCTTCCACACGATCGGAAAGTACTTGAAGGTGGCATTCTATCTTGATTCACTGACATCCGATACAGGCTGTCTGCGGGTGATTCCAGGCTCTCACAGGGAGGACTTGGAAGAGTGGCAGGCGCGGCAGGCACGCGAGGCCCCGGATCTGTGGGGAATCTCGCAACTTCAGGTGCCGCACGTAGCCCTGGAGACGCAACCCGGCGACGTTGTGGCCTTCAATCACAATCTGATGCACGCTTCATTTGGCGGCGACACGGCGAGGCGCATGTTCACGATTAACTGCTGCGCCTTTTGCGAAACCTCCGAAGAGATTGAGGAGTTGGAGAAATTTGTCGCCGGCGGCGCACGATTCTGGAAGGACCAGATGCATTCCGAGATCATGCGCAGTAGCGCTTCGCCTTCACGGATGCGGCATTTGGAGCAGGTGATGGCCCACGAAAGCCACCTGCCGGCGCTGACGGCCAAGGCGCGGACGGAGATGGCGGAACCGGCGCGGGGGTAAGGTTAGGGTTATGGCAGACAAGATCAGGATCGGTGTTGTCGGCTGCCGGGTGGGCCGGGCTTGGGTGTCAGGCGCGCACGCGGGCGAAGATACGGTAGCTTGGGCGGTGGCCGACCTGAATCAGGAACTGGCTCGGCAAGTGGCGCTAGAGAACGATGTCGCCAGGGTCTACGGCGATTATCGAGAGTTGCTGGCCGATAGGGAAGTTGACGCGGTTGGCGTCGCTACCTCGCCGGATGTGCGCAAGCCGATGGTCATCGAGGCATTGAAGGCCGGCAAACATGTGCTGGTGCAGAAGCCTCACGGCCGCAACGCGGCGGATGTCGAGGAGATCAATGCCGTCGCTGCGAGCAGTGGGAAGACGCTAGTCTACTCTTACTTCATGCGTCATGAGGAGGAGAACAAGAGGAGCCGCCTTCTCATCGCCGATGGAAGGATAGGGCGTCCATACCACGCGCGCGTCCGCTACCATTATCGCGAGCGAGGCGTCGACTATGAGCCGCCGGCTGGGCGGGACTGGTTGTACCGCTGGGGCCTGAAGGGCGGCGCATTGGGGCAACATGGCTCCCATTACCTTGACCAGGCCTGGTACCTGCTGGGCTGTCCGGAGCCGGAGTGGGCCTTCGCAATCAGCCATTGTGCGTTTCCGACGCGGCTAGAGGTAGAGCGCCACTCCGAAGATTATCTGAGCTTTCTGGTGGGCTGTGCTGGCGGCATCACGATCCAGATGGACACTTCGGCTGTCATCGCCACGTGGGCGGACCGGGCGTGGGATCTGGGTCTCCGCGTCCTGGGCACGGCTGGGACGATAGAGGTCGAGTCGACCCGGCTGGCTTCAGGGCAGACGCGTTCAGGCACGCGACGTCTGTTGGGCGCGATCTACACTGAGGGCGACACCTTTGTGGACGAGCAGGCTGAGCACGGCAGCGGGGACTTTGATGGGGAGATCCGCGACTTTGCGGCTGCAATCCGCGGCGAGCAGCCGCCAGATGTATCGCCAGAGGACGCGCTGACCTTCATGAAGCTGCTGGATGCGATCTACCTGAGCGCGGAGACGGGTGAAAAGGCGCCGGTTGCCGCGTGAACTGTGCGAGTGGATAGCTTCGGCGATCGGTTAGCGCTTGCGCCTCTTAGCCACGCGATGGCTCTTTCATGGTCTTTTTCAGTTCGCGGGTCAGTTCTGCCAGGTGGGTATCGTTGGCCCTGACCTGCTCGAGATGGATCATGCGCTCGGGGCCGGCGGTCGCGATCATAGCTTCGCCGTGAATGCGGTCGATCCAGAAGCGGGCTTCGCGGCCGAGAACAGTGCGCAACTCTTCGAGGCGGTCTTCAGGGTAGCGGCGCGAGAAGTTCATGGTGTACATGCGGCGGCGCTCTGAGCCACCGAACGCGGCGTGTTTGAGGTTGTGGTTGAAAACGACGATGTCGCCGGGTGTGGTCTCCAGGATCATGGCCGGCACGTCGGGTCCCTCCAGTCCCCAGATCTTGCCACTCTCCCGAATATTCTTTTCCAAAGCATCAGCGAAACCATCACCGGCGCGGTGGCTGCCTGGAATGATGCGCAGCGCGCCGCTGTCGCGCGTGAGCGGATCGAGGTAGAAGGCGATCTTGATGCTGAGAATGCGATCGGCACTGAAACCGTCGGAATGCCAGCGCGTGTCGCCGGCGTAGTAGTTGCCATCGCCGCTGGTGTAGTTGAAGTCGTCGCCGCAGATGCTGGCGGCGATGTCATGGATGCGAGGGTCGTCGAGCAGAGAACTGAGAAACTCGCTCTGGTCGGGGAAGGGAAGGATACAGGAGCGTTGCACGCCGTCATGTTCGCGCCTGTGGTGACCGCCGCCATGCGCGGCCCAGATCGCCTCGAATTCGGCGATGATCATGTCAGCGCAGTCGGCCAGCAGCCCTGGAAAGGAGAGATAGCCGAAAGTGTCGAAGAACGCCATCTGTTGCGGAGTGAGTCGCGTCTGTGCCACTGTGAGCTCTCCTGTCAACTGTCGAAATAACGCTCTGTCTACTGACGAAATAGTAATGGCAGCGCCGTTGAATCGCAACATGCATTACCGAGGCAGGCAGTCACACGTTTTCGCCTTGTGGTATTGCCAGGAGCGCCAAGGCGGCGAAGTTCCATGCAGCCAGCTCGGGCAGGGCTGCGAAGGCGTCGACCTGGGCGTGCGCCAGGCCCGCGGCGAGTGCCGCCAGCAGGCTGAACCGGTACCATGGGCGCGGCTTGTGAGATAGACGCCTGGAGACATGAACCATCCAGCCGAGCAGCGCGCCGAGCCACGCCAGACCGGTTACGCCCCAGCCGGTTGCGTACTCCAACCAGAGGGAGTGGGCGTGCAACAGGTTGGGATCGGCGGTAGGCGAGAGTTGCATGAAGGCAGGATAGTTCCAATAGAATCCGCCCGGCCCTACGCCCAGGAAGGGGTACTGACCCCAGAGTGCGAGGGTTCCTCGCCAGATGAGTAGGCGCGAGCGTAAGGTCTCGAAGTTCAACAGTCGCTCGCCGTAGAGCAACATAAACTCCAGTCCGACAGCTACCGTCAGGCCCACGACCACCACTATCAGGGCGAGACCTCGCTTACCCAGGCGGAATCGTTTCTGGGTGACCACGGCCACGCCGATGACGAGCACGGCGGCTGGTAGGCCGAGCAGAAGTGCGCCGCGGCTGGCTGTCAGTATCAGTGCCGCGGCCACGAGGAGAAAGCCTGCGAAGAGCGCGGGATGTCTGCCCCGGGAGGTCGCGAGAAGACCTACGCAGACCAGGAGTGTGCGCAGCAGATAGAGGGCAGTCTGATTAGGGGAGAAAGAGATCCCCATCAGGCGGCGTACGCCATCGACGGAGACGCCGCCCCCGATCAGCCAGTCAGCTAACCCTACTACCGCGGCGAGTGCGCCGCCGGCGAAGAGGGCCGTCAGGACGGCCTGCTGTTGGCGCGGCTCGACGGCAAGCAGCCTGATACCGGTATAGAGCAGGGCCGGTACTGCAACAAGCTCCCACAGGCCGTCAACATAGCCCGGCCAGTGCCAGACATTGCGGGCGGCGAGGAGGCTGATCACGATCCAGGCGGCGACGAGTAGATTGGCGTACTGCGAGTAACGTACGGCAGATATCGCGCGGCGAATTGGATTGACGGATCTGAAAGCATGCCACGTGCGCCAAGCCTTGGCGCGAAAGGCGAACAGCGAGAGGGCAGGCAGTGTGGCCAGCAGCGCGGCTTGGGCGGGCGGTACAGCCCAGACGGCGCCGACGAGCCGCAGCTCCTTATGTTGGAAGTGGAAGGGCAGGACGGCGGCCGCGAGCATCAATCCGGTATGCGGCTCGGCGGCGATGAGAAATGCGGCCATAAGCCAGCAGAGGAGAATCAGCGGCGGCCAGACGGCCAGGTAGTAGACAGTGAGCAGAATGGCCCAGACTGCAAGCTTGCCGGTCAGCGGCCAGGACCGGTAGACGGCCTGCCAGCGGCGCAGTGGCAGGCCGCGGGAAGTGAGTACCGCCCACCAGAGAAGGAATCCGCCGGCCAGCAGCAGCAGGCCGAATCTAACATAAAGCCAGGCCCTGCCTGCGGACGCTTTGGGGTCGGCTGTTGCTTGCGCGGTGCCAGTAAACACGGAAAGTAGGGCGTGCTCTTCTCCCTTTGCGGTGATGAGAGAGAAGCCCCACATGGAATCGGAGGGAGGCGTGTTCGGCCGGTCGACGGGCCAACCCATCGCTGCCAGCCAGGGCCAGTTATCCCGTGCTTGCCGAATCGCCTTCTCCGTAAATTGAAGCTGGTTGGCCTCCGAAACGGTCTTCCAGACGTTTTGCGTTTGCCGGTTCCATCCGAAACGGACGGCCCAGACGGGTGTCTGTGCATCGCCGGCCGCGACCATCACTTGCCGCACCCAAGCGGCGCGACGGAAGTTGAGAGCGTCGACGCGGCTGCGGGGGTCATCCGGCGCGGTTCCAAAGCCGAAGGGCTGCACAAGAACGGCATCAAAGTAGGGCGCGGCGCCGGCCGCGTAGAGGCGTTGCAGGAAGAAGCCTTCGTCGATGGCAGTGTGGCCGCGGTCCTGGGTGGGGGCCAGCGCAGCGGCCAGGATGACCGCGTCCGGGTCAGCATCACGGACGGCAATAGCCGCCGCGCGCAGGAGACGGGCATAGCCAACCGGATCGATCAGACGGTTTCCCCAGTGGGGCGCGATGTTGGGTTCGTCCCAGAGCTGATAGAAGCGGACTGTGTCCTGGTAGCGGCCGGCAAATGCGGCGGCAAAGCGGGCGAAGGTCTCTGGTGCGGCGGGGGGCGCCAGTCGCCATGGCAAGTCGTTTTCCTGGGACCCCTGCGGGGGGCGGTCTACGGAGTCTCTGGCCCAGGCCGGGCTGCCGTCCAGCACAATGACCGGCACGAGGCCAGCGGCAACGATTTCGGTCAGAACCTGGTCTGTCCAGGCCCACTGGAACGCGCTCGGCCGTGGTTCGATGAGGCTCCAGTCGATGCGCTGGCGGACCCAGCCGAAACCGGCGTCGTGAAGACGGTGCAGGGCCTGCTGCCGAAGTTGCGGGTCTTCGTATTGCTCAAGCGAGACGGTGACACCGAGAAAAGGTATCTGGCTGGCTGGGGAGTGAAGGAGACGAGCCTCTGCAGATGCATTCTGACTACTGGGGTTTTGCCCCCGAAGATCCCGAAGTGTTAAGGCGATCTCTACACCCAGATAGCAGAGAATCGCGTAGAGAAAGGCGAGGTGAATCAGTCGGATGGTGGTCTGCGCCACGGCACCAGGTCTTATGAACGATCCAGGCAATGGTCAAGGATATTCTGGATATGGCGCCTCTCCTCTTCGAATGTAGACAAGCGCCTTTGTAGAGACCTGACATCGATGGCTCGGCCTTGATCCCGCTCCTCCACCGCCTGCTGCAATACCCTCAGCAGCAGACCGACGATGCGGCGACGACGTTGATATTCGAAGGGGAGATGGGGATCGGAGATTGTTTCCGGCAGGGAGCGGTACCACGCCTCTTTCTCTGCCAGCTTGAATTCGAGCCGCAACGAGGAGCTCCCCATCTGTGTACGCGTGTAGATTGAGCGATGGGGGGTAGATTGATCCGGCTGATCCGCAACGTCGAAAGGGAGAAGACGGCCGTCCTCCGAATTGAGCCAGAGGATTGGCGTTGCATAGTCGACGCGGTTTGGGTCGTGGATGAACAGGCTGTTGCGAGCAATGCTGACAGCGGCGTCAATATGGCCGCGGCCTTGGCCCGACACAAGCGCTTGGTAGACCCCGGCGGCAAAGTGCACGGCGGGGCGATCCAGGATCTCATAGCGCATGGCGATCACGGCAGGCAATCCGCTCTGGAGTAGCTGGTGGGCGATGCCGGCGAAGGGCCGCGTACTGTCGACGCGTCCGGCCAGGCAGGCGTTGAGAAAGACAAGCTTTACCGAATCTGCCTGTTGCAGAACCGTGCGCAGGGTGGCGGGCGAAGCGAGGGCATGGGCGTCATCGGACCAGAGCAGGAGGCCGTCTTCGTTGCCGTGGCCGACAAAGTGCAGGATGTCGGGCCGGGTCGCCAGCAGCCGCTCCTGGATCTGCTGAATTGAAACTCGCCCGTCCAGATGTTCCAGGATCACACGGTCGGACGGTAGCTTGTCGATTGCGGAACGGATCTGTTCGCTCTCTACATGTGCTGCCAGCCCATGACCCGGTTCGACCTGGTCGTGCCGGCGCTGTGCGGGGACGTCCGGCATTCCTGAGTCGACCGTCACCAAGAGAACCTTGAGAGGCAGCGCCGCCTCCAGCGCCCTGGGGCGGGCAACGTAGCTAACGAGATTCTGGGTGCGGACGAGTGAGATATTCGTGTCGGCCGCAAAGGACTGATTGCGGCGGGGATCGTGGAGCGTTTCCCAGGGAAGGGCTGCGACTGCGGGCGGGTGCAGGATGAGCCGCAGCCGCAGTCGTCCTCCGTCGTCCACGTCGGCGCGGGCCTGAGCCCAGAGGTCTCGCACTTGACCTCGAATTAGCTCGGAGTAGAGCCTGCTGCCGATTTCGGCGAGTAGCTCCTCCCCCTGTGTTTGGTACTGGTCGCCCAGCCGGGCCAGGAACCCAACCCAGACGGAACTGAGGGCATCCTGGCCGAACGTGGAGGCGCCACTCAGCCCGCGATAGGAGGCCAATACGGCAAAGGGGGCCTCATCGCCGCTTATGGTGATTTCGAAATTCGTGTACTCGTTCAACGACGGTTTCCAGTTATTTCTTTTTGTTTTATAGTATCATCATCCTTTCCAACTGGAAACTGGAAGTCGAAAATTGAGTACTGAAAACTGGTATTCCCCGTTCGGGGCCAGCGGTCAACAGAAAACGGGTCAACCTGCAGGCGGTAGTCAGTCTTTTGCCGCGATGGGGATGGAAAGACCTACGGCTTCGGCGACGGTGAACGGTACAAACCGACGCTTTGTACAGCGCGTGAGCGTGCTGGCGTGGACCGTGGCAGCCACGGTCGCGATCAGCCTGTTCCTGCGGCTGCCGACAGTTGTATTTACCCTGAACGCGCTGGGTTCGCCGATGTCGATCAGAATCAGCGAGACGACGGTAATAGCCGTCTTCATCGCGCTGCTCACGGCCAGCGGCACCGAACGGGCAATTCGAACCCATCCCCTTTATTCCGAAGACCCATTAGGGCGCGAACCTGAAAACGGCGGACACACGTGGCTGTTTTGGGGGCTGCCTGCGGCCGTCTCCATTTTGGCGGTTTTGCTGGCGCCCGAGGCCAGGACACCTCTTTTCCAGGCGGGCGCGGCGCTGCTCAGCGGGGGGTTGATCGCCATCATTCTGTTCAATCTTTATGCCAGCGTAGATCAAGAGTCTGCGGGTTACCGGCAGGCCCGCATCCTGCTAAACGTTTTGTCTTATACCGCGGCTCTGGCCCTATTCCTGCTGGTATACCAGACAAGAACGCGCAGCCTGCTCTCGGGGTCGCTGATTGCGGCAACGGCCGCGCTGCTGGCGGTTGAGTTGCTGCGGGACATAATGCCCAGGGTGAATGTCGTGCTCAGCTACGCGGCGTTGGTTGCAATCGTACTGGGTGAGGCGGCGTGGGCGTTGAATTACTGGCCCCTGTCGGGTGCGAGTGGCGGACTCGTACTGCTGTTGATATTTTATCTGTTCGTGGGACTGGCCCGGCATGCGCTGCATGAGGGCCATCTCAGCCGCAAGCTTGTGCTGGAGTATTCGGCCTTCGCGGTTCTTGCGCTTGTCCTGATCGTACTGATCGGGCCAGGACTTTAGCCTTCAAGTCCTCTTCTCGCCTCTCAGACTACCTCAGTTCTTGCAAGGTCTTTTGTGAACTAGGCTCGAGCCACTTCCTTAGCCGCGGCTGCGAGTCGCTCGAAGTTTCCTCTCCAACCAGCCCGCAAGTGCGGTTCGGCTGCCAACTGCTCGACAGTTTCGGTCAGCATGCGGTTGACTGGCGTTGCGACGCTTACTTCCACACTTTTGCGTACGATAGCCCCGTTGTACCAGCCGACTTCGCTGCCCCTCTTGTCTGACTCCAGGTCCAGGAAGAGGCTGGGCATCTTTCCTCCCCTCGCTCCGCCGACGATCCGGTGCAGGGCGGGGCGCAGGAGTGGGCGAGGGCCGAAACGCAGCAGAGGAGCGAGCGTTCGAAGGGGGTACTTTTCCATGTCCAGAGGGTGAATGCCGGCGGCAGCCATCACGCGCAGGGCCTCGCGCAGGGCGTCGATCTCCAGGTTGGCGATGCGGGGGTCGGCGAAGGTGACGCCGGGCGGCTCGGCCAGAATGGCGCTGGTGGCGTTGCCGATCATGTTCATGAGCAGCTTTGACCATTTCATGCTCTGCGCGTCCTGGAACAATTTTGTGGGGATGCCGGCGGTGGAGAGGTGGGAGGAGAGAGAAGTGGGGAGTGAGGAGTGAGGAGCTTCTGCCGCCTCTTCGCTCCCTTCAGAGTAGTCTGCCAGGCCGATGGCAAAGGAGGGCTTTGTCACCTGGACGATGCCCGGCTCTCTGACCTCGACGGGCGCTGTAATCGTTCCAGCGAGGACCCGCTGCGGGCCATATCGTGCGGCAATCTCTTCTTCGTTGCCGACCCCGTTCTGTAGGCTGAGGATTGCAGGAGGAAGTGGGTCTCCCGACGAGGCCAGCTCGTCTAAGGCTGCTGCCGTATCATAGCTTTTGACGGCCAAGACGGCGATGTCATATGGGCCAGGAAAGGCCTCATGCACGGAAGCAACCGCGCTGATCGAGGGCACCCTTTCCACTGCACCGTCAGCAGAGTACAACTCCAGTCCGCGTGACTGTATAGCCGCTGCTGTGCGGGCGCGACCGACCAGTGTCACGGCGTGCCCTGCGGAAGCCAGCTTGCCGCCGACGAAACAGCCGATGGCCCCGGCACCGATTATAAGGATGCGAAGAGAATCCATTGCTCAGTTCTCGTCCACTGTACGCCGCGCCCGGAGGTCGTACAGGCCATAGGCTGCTGCCAGCAGTTCAATGGGATGGCGGGATGGGATACCGGTCCCGTGTTCCAACTGCCAGCGACAGGTTTCGGAGTCGCAGGCGGTCAGGGAAACCGGATCCGATTCGTTAGCTTGGGCGGCGACATAGTCGAACAGTTCCGCTCCCACATCCATGGCGATCTGGTATTTCTCAGTTTTGTAGCCGTAAGTCCCGGCGATTCCGCAACAGCGGGCTTGACTTTCGCGCAGGTCAAGGCCGGGGATCTGTGCCAACAGATCCAGCGCGGGTTTGCCGATGCGATGTGCCCTCAGCTGGCAGGGGGCATGGTAGGGAAGAATGAAGGGTTGATCAGTTTGGTTAAGGGGACGCAGGTCGGAGGGCAGCTGGCCTTGATCCTGGCGCTGGCGCAGCCATTCGAAGATGTCCCAGGTGGCGAGCTTCAGGGCCCGGGTGCCCTCATCGCTCTCCAGATCGAGCAGTTCCGGCGCCTCCTCCTTCAGAGTCAGTGTGCAGCTGGTGCTGGTGCCTATGATGGGGTAACCGGCGTTGACATATTCGGCGAGGCGGGCGACGTTGCGGCGATGGTAGCCCTCGGCCGCGGCGAATTCTCCGTTCGAGAGCATTGGCAGGCCGCAGCAGTTTTGCGGAGGCACTATCACTTCATACCCGAGATGCTCCAACACCAGAATCGCGGCCATGCCTACGTAGGGTTCATAGTACTGGGTTGCGCAACCGTGAAAATAGATGACTTTGCGCTGGCTGCGCAGCCTCTGGTCTCGAGTTCGCGCCAGCCAACGGTTTAGCGTTTCATGGTGCCAGCGGGGCAGCGGGGCCTTTTCTGCGACGCCAAACAGGGCGGCCGCGAACCGACGGCTAATCGGGTTGTGAAGAACGAAGTTCGCGAAGCCGGGCGCGATGCTTCCTACCCGTCCCAATAGCTCGTTGCGGCCCAGAAGCCGGTTTCGCCAGGAGAGACCTCGCGCCGCCACGATGCGGGCGCGGGCGCGGGCGTTGATTTCGGCGATACGGACGCCTGTTGGGCAGACTTCATTACAGATACGGCAGCCGGAGCAGTAGTCGACCGAGGCGTCAGGCATCTGTCCAGCGGCAAGTGAGCGGGAGATAGGGCCAGCGGCGTCTTCGTAGAATGGGTGTCCGAAATCACGGAAGCGTTCCGACTGGGGCGCGGCGTACTTCGGCCCCGGGAAGCTGTCGGTCACTTCGGAGACCGGGCAGTAGCTGGTGCAGATGTTGCACTTGATACATTGGTTCAGGCTTAGGCTGACTGAATTCAGTGGTGCGGTCGGCATTTCAATAGTAGGTCGGAGGAAGCTGGCGGGCGGCTGGCAGTTCGAAAGTCGGTTTGAGTTATTGGCTACGAACGATTGAATTCGCGGCGGCGTAGCCAGTAGTAATGGCGATTCCCTCGCGGCTGCGCTCGCGGACCGGGTCGGTGTGGGCCAAGATCGCGCCCGCAGCCCACAGGTTATCATAGACGGGCTCGGCGGCGTGGTCCAGCGGACGGAAGCGGTCGTCGACGGAGACACCGGCCTGAAATATCGGGTGGCCTCGAGGGTCCAAGAATAGAGGGCGAAGCCACTGGGGGCGCGTCTGGGGCGCAGTCAGCGGCAGGTCGAAGACGGTCTCCTCGACACGGCCGCAGCGGTGAGCGTAGATGCCGCCGCCAAGGATGCCGCCGGTAGCCAGAAGGTAGTTGCGGGCCCTGTGACGCAGAGGGCGACTGCCGGTTTCGGTCTCGATCCATTCGATACGCCGACCAGTTGCTTGAAACCCGCAGACTTCCATGCCGATTTCAACGCGGACGCCCAGGCGGTCCAACTGGGCGCGCAGGGCAGCGTCAAGACGCAAACCGGGCACGCTGGGGGGAAGTGTCGGAATTTCGAAAACCGAAAGTCCCGCCCCATGGCCGTCGTCAGACTGGGTAGTCTTTGGGTATCGACCGACTATTGCTTCGTGAATTTTCGTCAGGAGGCGCAGGTGGGCTCTCTGTCCCAATACTGCGGGTAGACCCACGCGTTCGCCGGCTGCGGTAGCGTCGACCACCATATCTGTTAACTGTTCCTGCGCGGCCGGCTGATCCAACAGTCGGGCCAATTGCACCGGGCTGTGGTCGCGACGATTTGTGATCCGATAGAGGTTCAGAGATTCGCTGCGGGCGAGGCGGCCCTGCCTTTGCAGATTCTCGGCGATAAGCTCCGGATAGAAGTCGGGCGTACCGGTCAGGCCGACGATTACCAGCGGCCTGTCATCTTCCAGGTTGCCCGCCTGTTGGGCCGTCGGCGCCAGATAGACAGGGCGGGCGGCGCCGACCGGTGAGATGAGCTGGGTGTTTCGCCTGAGATCGACGTCATCGGCCAGATTGTCAGGGCCGCTTTTTTGCGCAATGCGTTCCATTGAGGCGCCGGAATGGAGGAGATCGGTGTCGGCGCCGTCGCGAACATACGGCAGCCCTGCCGCAACGGTAAGCCGCTGAAATTCGTCCAGTGCATTCGCTATCGCCTCCACACCAAGAAGTCGGTAGGGATGTGCAGGCGGCAGTTCGGACAGCGCTTGCGTCCAGTTCGCGACCGCCTCCTCACCATTTCTCACATATCCCAGGAGATCGATTGTTCCGGCATGCCAGTGCGTCGAGCCGGCGCCGTGGGCGATCACGCGCACGCGCAGACCGGCGCGGGCAGCGGTATATGCGGCAAAGAGGCCGGTCAGGCCGGCGCCAATGACCAAGAGATCGATCATGCGCGACTACAGGTTTTCGTAGGCTGTTTCCGGTACATTGAAGGAGGACTTTTCAGCATTCACCGCACGGTCAGCAGGCAGTTCAATTTTCTGACAGAGCAACTATTGTTCAGAATCTGAAAGCGAGAAATCGGTTCGATAGAAAGAGGAAAGCGGGCTTTCCTGGTCATCAGCAGGCAGGTGATCGGTATTCAGAATGCTCAAGTAGATCAGTTCGTCGAGACGTTCCTGGCGCAGCTGCTGTCCCCACAGGATTGGCGCGACGCCTTTCCAGCGTTCCTGCAGGAAATCACGCAATAGCAGGTTCGGCTGCGAAACGGCTGTCCGGGGAACTACGGCGGCGGAGCGACTGGAGGCGTCGCCAGCGGGTAAAGGTTTGGAGGTCGGATCAGTGCCTCTGGCGGTGACTTGGTCCGCGGAGCTGTCACGGTGATGGTGGGCCGGGGACTGCATATGGGCGACGTTCCACTCTGCGGCAACGGGCGAGGTTTTGCCGGCGCGCATTTCGTGCAGGATTCCGACTGCGCGGTAGGTACAGAAGCCGCCTTGGCACGGGCCCATCCCGAGACGGACATCGCGGCGCAGATCGTCGAGGGTGACGGTCGGATTGCGCTGCACCGCGCCTTCCAACATCGAACGGGTTACCAGCTCACACTCGCAGATCAGCTCCGACTGCAGCCCTTCGTCTTCGACTTCATTGAGCCGGTGACCGAGCCAGTAGTGTCCTTGTTCGACGCCGGGTACGGTTGTCTCGGCGGTGCGGCAGGGGCGGGAAACATTCAGCTGTTCGCAGGCTGCGTCGACTGCGGACTCGGCCATCAGGCGGAAGGTCGTCCATTTGCCGCCGGTAATTGTTATGAGCCCGCGCACGCCGTCCCGTTGCTGGTGGTCGAGCAGGGCCAGAGCGCGGGTCGCGTCACGGCTGAGATGGGATGACTGCTGCGCTGGCTGATCATTCGCCTGGGAATCTCTATTACTATAGTCAGGCTCGTCAGGCAGTTGGGTTTCCTGGTAGAGAGGCCGAATCCCGGCCCAAGCACGCAGGATTCGGCTGTCGCTGAGGCCGGGCACCAGCTTGTCGCCTTCAGTCAGCATCAGGTCGATTTCCCACTGCTCGATGGGCAGGTCCTCCGGTGCGGCCACTTGCTCGTCGGTCGTGCCGATGACGGTGACGGTGTGAATCGGCACCAGGATGTCGCCGTCACCGGGCATTTTGCAGCGGTTGATCACGGTGTTGGTCAGGCGGGCGTTGGTGGCCAACATCACGCCTTTGCCAAGAATCATCCTCACTTCTACACCTGCCAGGGCCGCGATCTGACCGGACCAGGCGCCGGCGGCGTTGATGACGAGGTCGGCGTCTATTCGCAACTCTTCACCCGAGACGGTGTCGAGAACGGTGGCGCCGGACACCCTGCGGTTGCCGACACCGCCGGACAGGTGAAGTCGAGTTAGCTCATGATAGGGTAGCAGCGTTGCGCCGGCCTGGTGGGCGGCCTGCGCGGTGGCGTGGGTGGCGAGGAAACTGTCTGCGGCAGCATCGGGCAGCTCGAAGACACGGCTGATGCGGGGATTCAAGAGAGGTTCGCGGCGCAGAGCGGACGTCGCCGGGATCTCTGTGCAAGGAATGTTGAGGCGGCGGCAGGCGGCGGCGAAGCGATCGGGATAATCGCCTTCATCTTCGGGCGTAACTACGAAGAATCCGCTTGTGTCTTCGATGCAGTGGGTGTGGGTACGGCGCAGGATGCGGTTCTCGCTGATACACTCGACAGCGCTGTCAGCGTCTTTCAGCACGTATCTTGCGCCGCTGTGCAGGAGGCCGTGGTATCGCCCGGTGGTACCGTGTGTCAGGTCGCGTTTTTCGACAAGGACGGTGCGAAATCCTCTCAAGGCGGCATCCCAGGCTACACCCGTTCCCGTTGCACCGCCGCCGATAACGAGGATTTCGGTCTGTATCCTCTTCATCGGGCGCTATCCAATGTCATGGAGAAGCTGATGGATCTCCTGGGCGCGGCTGCATTTGAGCGCTGTGGCAGCGAGCTCTCTGGCCGCGTCCATGTCCACGCGCCGAATTGCAGATTTGACCAGGGGAACGGCAGGGCCGGCCACACTGATTTCGTTCAAACCCAGGCCCAAGAGCAGGGGCTGCACGGAAGGGTCTCCGGCGACTTCACCGCAGATGGCAACGGGGATGCCGGCGGCGCGGCCCGCGTCGCAGGTCAGGGAAATCAGGCGCAGCACGGATGGGTCCAACGGGGTTGCCAGCGTTGCGACGGCGCTATTCACACGGTCGGCGGCGAGAGTATATTGGGCCAGATCGTTGGTGCCGATGCTGAGGAAGTCGACTTGCGACGCGAAGTGGTGCGCCAAGAGGGCGGCCGACGGCACTTCGATCAGGACGCCTACTTCGAGGGTGCCGAGTTCGCGGCGGCAGTGATGATAGCCGGGAATCTCATCGAGCAGTTCCAAAGTCTGATGGACTTCGTTCACTTTCGAAATCATGGGGATCAGAATTCGAATGCGGGACACCGGCGAAACGTCGTGTGCCAGCTCCACCAACGCCCGGGCCTGGTCTTTGAGCATCTGCGGATGGCGGAGCAGCAGGCGGATGCCGCGCACGCCGAGGAAGGGATTGGCTTCGGCGGGAGGCTGCAGATAGGGAACGGGCTTGTCGCCGCCGATGTCGAGCAGCCGTACGGTTAGAGAGTGGCTGTTGGTGTATGAATGAATATCCTGGTAGGCAGCCAGCTGTTCAGCAACGGTCGGCGGGCTGGTTCGGTTTTGAAACAGGTTTTCGGTGCGGAGGAGACCAATTCCTTCGGCGCCGTTGGCGTGGATGTGCAGCAGATCCTCACGGCTGTTTACGTTCACGCGCACAGGAATGCGTTCACCATCGGGAGTCAGGGCCGGCTCATGAGATTGCGAGAGCGCCTCGGCCTGAAAGCGCCGCAGTCGAGAGCGGGTCAGCTCGTACTGTTCAAGCGTCTCCTCATCGGGATCCACGAGGAGACGGCCACGGATTCCGTCAACGACGGCGAACATGCCGCTGTGGAGTTGAAGGATTTCGGCGCCGGCGCTGCAGACGAGGGGGATTCCCAAGCTGCGGGCCAGAATGGCTGTGTGGGCGGTGGGTGTGCTGGCGGCGAGGGCGATGCCAACTACGTGGGCCTGATCGAGGTGGGTGGTATCGAACGCGGTCAGGTCCTCAGCGAGCAGGATCGTATCGTCGGGCAGCGGGTTCAGTTGGCGGGCCGAGGTGATTCCGCCCAAGCGGAAGACGAGGCGCTGGCCTACATCGCGGATGTCGGTGGCGCGGCTGGCGAAATACTGGTCGCTGAGATCCTGGAATAGTCGGACCAGTTCACCGGTGGCCCGCCGCGTGGCGCTTGTAGCGTCTGCGCCGGAGTCGATGGCGGCGCGCACAGCGTCGGTCAGTGTGCTGTCATGGAGGATTTCGCGGTGTACGAGAAAAATCTCCGAGGTTGCTGTCTGCCCGATCTGGGCAAGGCGTGCCAACTCCTCATCAACCAAGAGGCGGGCTGCGAGGAAACGCTCCCACTCGTCTTCTGGGTCGCCGGCTGGATGCGTGGACGTCCCGCCGGTATCGTCGGGGGCGACTGGTGCATACTTGTATATGTTGCCGATACCGACCCCTGGCGCCGCCGAAAGGCCGTGAAAGAGCTGCTGCACAGATTTTACCCGTTGGTGTTGGTGTTTAGAAGAGGGAGCAGAGTGCCTCTATGGCTGCGACTGCGTCGGGTCCGGTTGCCGCCAGTTGGAGGTCGTGTCCCTGGCGAGCTTGAAGCTGCATCAGTTGAATAATGCTTTTCAGATCGACGGCAATGCTGTTGCGGCTGAGATTTGCGGCTGTTATCTGCGCCTGGAACTGGCTGGCGGTGCGGACAACATCTCTGCCGGAGCGTAGATGAAGGCCGCGAGGATCGGTGACAGTGACCACGGCGCTTGTGGACGTATGAGCCGGCGACTCAGACAACGCGGGGTGATCGTCAGCCAGGGGGGCGTGGGAGTTGTTGCTCAACCCGCTGTCCTTGTGTAGTTCAGTGCCCTCGATCCTTCCCTCGGGAGGGCCGGCCTGTGAAGGTCGATTCTCCATCTCAAAATTCCACGACTGTGTCAGTCCGTTCTGTTCAACTCTAATTTGCCAGTTTCGGCACAGACAGGGCGGCCTCAGCGACCTCGTTGACTGCCTGTAAAGTTTCGCCCAGGCTGGCATGAAGCGCGGCCACGATGGCGCCCTCCACCAAGGGCGCGTTGCTGAGGAGACAGTTATGCCGCTGCTTTTCCGGCAGCATTTCGAGAGCCATTTCGGCCGACATGACGGCACTTCCCAAATCCATCAACAATAGGACACCATCTTCGCACCAGACTTCCTGAATGGCGGACAGTATCTTGGTCGCGTCGGTACCGAGTGCCTCGTTGTCATCTGAGAGGCCACCAGCTTGACTTATGCCGACCTGGCTGCCAGCCATTTGTGCCGCCAGTTCATGGACGCCCTCGGCAAGTTTAGCGCTGTGGGAGACGATCACCAGACCGATCACGACGGACTCCCTGTTCGGCCAGAGCGGGAATCAGCGGTCACGACGAGGTTCATTGCGCCCACGCGAGCGTTCGTTCGACGGCCTTCTGCCAACCGGCATAGCCCTGGCTCCGTTCGGTTTCGTCGATCTGCGGCTGCCAGACCTTGTCCTCGCGCCATTGGGTACGTAGTGTATCCAGATCCGGCCAGAAACCTACAGCCAGGCCCGCTGCGTAGGCGGCACCGAGGCTGGTCGTCTCGGCGATACGGGGCCGGATTACGGTGGTTCCCAGAATGTCGGCCTGCATCTGCATCAGCATGTCATTGACTGTTGCGCCGCCGTCGACCTTCAACTGGCGGAGTGGCACGCCGCTATCGGCGTTCATCGCATCCAACACTTCGCGTGTCTGGTAGCAGATGGATTCGAGCGCGGCGCGCACGATGTGCGCCCGGTTTACGTAGCGGGTGAGGCCGACGATGACGCCGCGGGCGTCGCTGCGCCAGTGGGGCGCGAAGAGCCCACTGAAGGCCGGTACCAGATAGCAGCCGCCGGTGTCGTCGACACTTTGGGCGATCTCTTCAGTTTCGGCTGCTGAGCAGATCAGCTGCAACTCGTCGCGCAGCCATTGCACTGTCGCGCCGGCCATTGCGATAGAGCCTTCCAGCGCGTAGACCGGCGCCGACTCGCCCATCTGGTAGCAGACGGTGGTCAGGAGGCCGTTGCGGCTATAGACGATCTCTTCGCCGGTGTTCAAAATCATGAAACAGCCGGTTCCGTAGGTGTTCTTCGCCTCGCCAGGGCTGAAACAGGTCTGGCCTACGGTGGCTGCCTGCTGATCCCCAAGGTTTCCGCAGATTGGAATGGCGGCGCCGAATGGGCCATCTGCGGCGGTCAAGCCGTAGTAAGAAGGCTCGCTGCTGGGCTGAATTTCCGGCAACATCGAGGTTGGAATCGCCAGGATTTCCAACAGCTCTTCGTCCCAGGCCAAGGATTCCAGATCCATCAGCATGGTGCGGCTGGCGTTTGTGGGATCGGTGACGTGCACGCGATCGCCGCCGGTGAGCTGCCAGATGAGCCAACTGTCAACTGTGCCGCAGATCAGCTCACCGGCCTCGGCCCTGGTTTGTGCGCCGTCGACGTTTTCCAGAATCCAGCGGAATTTGGGGCCGGAGAAGTAGGTTGCCAGAGGCAGGCCAGCCTTACGTTGAACAGTAGGCGCGTGACCGGCCTCCTCCAGGGTGCGGCAGATTTGGTCGGTGCGTGTGTCCTGCCAGACGATGGCGTTGCAGACCGGCCGCCCGGTGCGGCGGTCCCACACCACTGCGGTTTCGCGTTGATTGGTAATGCCGATGGCAGCGATCTGGTCGGGCCGGATGTCACATTTGGCGAGGGTTGCCCGAATCACCGCCTGGGTCCTCTGCCAGATTTCAAGTGGGTCGTGCTCGACCCAACCGCTGCGGGGGAAGATCTGTTCGTGTTCCTGCTGTTCAAATCCGACGATGGCGCCCTTCTGATCAAAGAGCATGAAGCGGGTACTGGTCGTACCTGAATCGATGGCGCCAATCAGTTGAGGCATCAGCCGGCACCAGTTGTTGTGAGGACCTCGGCGGCGGTCTCGAACAGGAAGTAGGCGCTGGTGGCGCCGGGGTCCTGATGACCGATGGAGTGCGGGCCAAGGTAACTGGCGCGTCCTTTTCTGGCCTCGATTTCGATCGTATGCTTCATACCCAGATGGGCGGCCTGGCGGGCAGCAGCCAAAGCTACGGTAGCGCTCTGTTGGGCTGCAACTGCTGCCTCCATTGCCTCGACAGCAGGTTGAATTGTATCGATCATGGTCTTATCATCGGCCTGGGCTTTGCCCCGCTGCTGGAGACCGTCCAGGCCATAGCGGAACATCTGGGTCAACTGTGCCAGATCGATGGAACTGCCGTTAGTGGGGCTGGTGGCGGCGCGCAGGAAGAAGGTCCCGTACAGGGGGCCGGCAGCTCCGCCAACGCCGCTGATGAGGGTCATGGCGACGGAGCGGAGGAATGCGCTGATGTCTTCAGATTTTCCCTCCTCCTGCAGGCGCTGCTGCAATTTTCCCATGCCGCGACGCATATTTACACCGTGGTCGGCGTCACCGATGGCGGTATCCAACTCGGTGAGATGGTCTTCGTTCTCGATGATGCGAGCGGCGTAAGCCAAAAGCCATTTGCGAAGTTGATTTGTTGTGATCTCCTGGCCCATTATCGCAATCCGTTGTCCATTGGCCGATTCGTTACCAGTGCAGCACGGGGGTATGCACAGGGGCGTCCCACAGCTGCAGCAGCTCGTCGTCCAATCGCATAAGAGTCATGGTATATCCTCCCCGGCCCAGGCTGGTGAGGTAGTTTCCAATCAGTTGGCGCTCTACCCGAATATGGTGTGCTCCCAGCAACTCATGAATTGCCTCGGAGAAGAGGTACAGTTCAAGAGGCGGCGTACCGCCCATCCCGCTTATCAGGAGCAGAACGCGATCACCGGAAAAAAAGGGCAGGTCATGGAGAATCGGGTGTACGATCATGCCGACGATCTCCGGCATTCCCTTGCTCACCGAACGCACTTTGCCGGGTTCGCCGTGAATGCCTATTCCCACTTCGATCGAATCGTCGTCGAGATTGTCGCTGGGGCCGTTGCGAGGGAGAGTGTTGACGTTGGTTCCTATACCCATACTTCGGCAGGCTGCAACGGCCCGCCGCGTCACTTCTTCGGCTTCTTCGAGCGTGTAACCGGATTCGGCGGCGGCGCCGGCGATCTTGCAGGCCAAGGTAGCTGCGCCTAGCCCGCGTCGATTGGCGACCTTAGGAATCGCAACATCGTCGTTGACGAGTACGTAGCGGGCATCTACTCCCTCCTGCAACGCTATTTCGATGGTCAGCTCGGTGTTGAGCACGCCTCCGGCATAGTTTTTTACGACGAAGAGAACGCCTCCGCCGTGGTCGACCGAATGGACGGCCGCCAAGAGCTGCACCGGGGAAGGGCTGGTAAAGATGGGTCCGGGACAGGCGGCATCGAGCATGCCCAGACCGACGTAACCGATGGGCAAGGGTTCGTGTCCGCTGCCGCTGCCGCTGATCACTGCGACCTTCCCGGAAGGGGCGGGCGCCAAACGCTCGACAAAGTCCGGGTCAAAATGCACTTTGATTGTGTCCGGGTGACACAGCGCCATACCACGCAGGCTCTGCGTGATGGCACTGCCCGGCTTATTTATGAGGCTTTGCATCATTCACTGTGGGCAATGCTCTGCGACACCAGGGCCATTGTAGCCTGAAGTGCGGCTTTTTTCAACGCTGGGGGCAATTCGCGGTTCATGGCAAGGGCGATTTTGGTCACTAGCCGCCAATATCAGAAGAAAAGTCCTCGTCGATGCCAAACTCGTCGGCAAGGTCAGCAAGGTTTTGCCAGGTCCTCGGTTCCACGTAGATGCCTTCCTCTCGTCCCTTCCGAGTTCGCAAGGATTCCAGCTCGCCGGGGTAGTATACGCGTTCGATACCCTCGGCTGGCGGCGTTGCCGTCAGGTAGCGGGCGAAGTCTGTAACTTCTTGTTTAAATTCATCCAAAGGGCGAAAGGCATCGACCTGAAAGACAGCCATGAAGCAGCCGTCGTTGTGGCGGCCCGTCGGTTCGATTCCGAAACCCAGGCCGGTCAACAGTCCGGACAGGATTTCGACCATGGAAGACAGACCGTAACCTTTGTGGCCTTCCGAGCCGCCGAGGGGCAGCATGGCCCCGCCGTTGCGGGGGGCGGTAGGGTCTGTGGAGGCGCGGCCTTCGCTGTCGATCACCCAGCCGGTGGGTATTGATTGCCCGCGCTGGATGGCAACCCCCAGTTTGCCACCGGCGACTGCGGAGGTGGCGATGTCGATGTAGAAGGGCCCGTCCAGATTGGAAGGGACGGCGATGCAAATTGGGTTGGTACCCAGGCGCGGTTCTCGGCCGCCGAAGGGGGCAACGCTCTTGGGACCGCGACCGGAGTCGGCGGTCATCAGCCCGATCATGCCGGCCTCGGCGGCCATCAGAGGATAGTCGGTCAGACGGCCGACGTGGCCCTGGCGCACGACGGTGGCGGCGGCGACGTTTTCCTGGCGCGCCTTGTCTATGGTCAGCTGCATGGCCTGTTCGGAGACGGTGAAACCGAAGCCCCAGTTGCCGTCCACGACGGTAGTAGCCCGGCTCTCCTGGATGATGGTGAAGGGGGCGCCAGGCTGCAGGTGCCCCTTCCGGATTGAGGCGATGTAGCCTGGAACGTGGATGACACCGTGGGAGTCGTGGCCGGCCAGATTGGCGGCGATCAGGTGGCGCGAGATGGTAGCGGCTTCGTCGGATGAGGCGCCGGCGGCGTGCATGAGCCGGCCAGCGATTCGTTCGAGTCGATCGGCAGCAACCTTGGGCATTGGAAGAACTCCAGTTGCCTGTGGCCGGTTTTCGGGGCAGTCAGCGATAACCGACCAAGAGTGGATAGAAAACTACCTGCTGGAAAACTCCGGACGTCCAAGAGCATCTGTGGAATCGTGACGCTCATAGTAGTTGAGATGACCGCCGGCGTCGGCGAGGATTCGTTCACGTGCCAAGGCGACTCGCTTGGGGCTGTCATCGGCGATGTCCACGCGGCAGTCGGGATCGGTCTCGAGATCAAACAGGCGCGTAACCGGCTGCCGCCCGTTGGACGAAGGTGGATTCTGCGGCGGTGTCTGCCAGTCCACGGAGTCAAAGAACCAGTTGCGATCATCACGGTACCAGACGGAGTTGCCATAGCGGCAGGTCAGATATTGGCGATGAGCGAAACCGCCGCCGTCTTCGAGCAGAGGCAGCAGACTCTGGCCTTCGACCGGATCGGCCGACCGTTGGCGGGTGGCCGCAAGAATTGTGGCGGGCACGTCCAAAGTGTAGACCAGCTCGTCGCGTACCAGGCCTGCTCCCAAGCCGGCGGGATGGCGCATAAGCAGAGGGATATCCATGGTGCCCGGGTACATGTAGTTGGCGGGTTTTCCCATAATCCCATCCGGGTTATCGCCAAAATTGGTTCCGTGATCGCTGAAGAAGAAGATCAGGGTGTTGTCTCGCAGTCCCAACCGGTCGACGGTGTCCAATAGACGGCCGAACCAGGTGTCCACCATCGTGACCAAGCCGGCGTAGTTGGCGCGGATGCTGGGGATGCGGTCGTCATACTGATCGGCGAAGGGCCCGTAGGCGGCGGTCAGGCAGATTGGTTCGCGTTCTGCGCGGCTGCCGTAGAGGTCATAGTAGTGCAGGGGCGCTTCCCATGTTTCGTGGGGGGTAAAGCTGTCAACGTAGAGATAGAATGGCGAGGTGTCCCGGTTGCGGCCGGGCGGGTGGTTATCGCGCAGGAAATCGATGGCCCATTGGAAGGTGCGGGCGGTCGGCCATTCTTCTTCTTCGCGATGGGGACGCACATTGACCAGGTGTGCGGCGATCCGGTCCTGAGCGCCGGCGCGATAGCGGTCGAGGAGTGCGGGATCGGCGTCGGCGACAGCATGCCAGCGGTCTTCGGCCTGGCCGCGTACGAACTCCCATTGCTGGAAGCCGCGGGTAAAGTTCATACCCGGCACGAAATAGTGGGGCACGTCGGCGACGAAACCGGTGTGGTAGCCGGCCTGCTGCAAGGTTTCGGCGATTGTACTTTCCTCAGCGTTCATCGGTTGCCAACCGGGCAGGTAGACGTTGTCCCAGGGGACCGGTCGGTAGTCGTTGAAGGGGAAGGCGCGGCGGCCGCTATGCAATGTGCGCCTGGTAGGGATGGTAGGCAGACATTCAGGGTGGGCACGAGTAAAGCGGACACTTTGTTGGGCGAAGCGATCGATCGAAGGCGTGTTAATCCATTCATTTCCGTAGCAGCCGAGAAATGCCGTACGCAGGGTATCGGCAACGACTACGATTACGTTTGGGTACGTCGATGTGTTTTCGGACATTTTGAGGGTTGTGAGGCTTGGTAATTTTATTGGGAGAGTGGTTCCAGAAGTGTCAGCTCACTGGTATTGGCCGGAACCCAGCCTTCGGAACCACTGTCGACGCGCACATACCACCAGACGATGGTATCGCTATTGCCTTCCAGCCATATAGGGCCGTTAAGGATTGTCATGTGATCGGCGTCCTGCAGGTGGGTGACGATGTCGCCGGTCTGCGCCCCGGCTTGGGTACGCATTGAGATCTTGTACTCGGGTAGAAGCCGGATGCGATCGCCCACATTCATCGGAATGGCGTTGCGACTGGAGGGAAGTCCGTTGGTTTCGACAATGAGAACATCCGATCCGGTGACCCCTGAGGACGGTGAGGCGGAAATCGAAGCTGGCGTCCCGGACCTGGTCAGTTCGCCTGTGAGCCATTCGTTCAGGAACCAGCCGCTGAAGAGCGCGGAGACTGCGAGGAGCACTGCGCCGACCAGCAGCAGGGGGTTGCTGGATGCCGGGGTCGGGGCGGCGCCGGCTGCAGCGGGGTTGCCTCTTGGCTGAACCGAAAGGGGGTCGCTATTCAGTTGCATGCGCAGGGGGTACAGACGAACAGGGCGGTCACTTCGGTAGCGGTCTTCGATGAGGCGGAGGCTCTGGCGCAAGGCGATCTCGTAGAGAGCGTCAGCCGTGTTATTGTTCATATGGATTTCGGCGCGCACAGGCCGCCCGCGCCGGTCCATCAGCACGAGAAGTCCGGCCAAGGGCTGGCCCTGAAGGTCTGTAAGATTGTAATAGTCGGCGCGAATTCCCTGGAGGTCGGCGTGCGGTCTGAACCTTCGGATCACACTCAACGTACCGGGGTTTCTCACAGCCTCAACCATCGCTTCACTCTCCAGCACTTCCGTACACTTCTACGCTTTCCACCCTCTATTCCTTGCTTCCTCGCAAAGTTTCAGGCCCATGATTCACTTCAAGAATGAAGCGACACTGCTTGTTGTTCGATTCGCAGCCTAACCTATGATTGAGAAGAAAATCTAGTCGGGAAGTTGCAAAGAGACGATCCCTACAACCTCGACTGAATTCTCTCCGTAAAGGACAATTCGCAGATCGAACTGGCTGGGCAGATCCGGGCGGAGCATGCCCTGCCATCGCAGACTATCACCGGTCTTGCGAAAGGGAAAATCGCCGGCCGGGATTCCACTGAATTCGGCGCCTTGCTCTCCTTGTCCGACGTAACCGAATGTCGTTCCTTTGAACTGTTCACCCGGGCCGACGGAACTTGTGTAGGCAACTTTAAGGGGGTTTTCCTGCAGGGTCATCGCTGGCTGATGTATGGGTTGGACGCCCTCGATTAAGAGGCGATGGACACCGGCCGCACGGACGTACTCTTCGGTCACTCTATAGACGCGCAGACGCAGCAGGTAGTCGACCCCACCGATATTGGGCCAAGGGCCGTCGAAGTCCAACGAGTCGCCGGCGATGCGCTCTGCGCGCAGGCCGGAGAACAGGAATTCGGCGCGGCCGTCGACGATTCCGGTCAATTGGATATCGGTGCCGCGAATGAATTCGCCGATTTCAATGCGCATCTCGGTAGGGCCGGCGAAGGCGAGGGCATTTTCTGCGACATCCACGGTTGGGAGGTCGACAAGCTGGGGCAGATCGGCGATGCCGCTCAGGTCGGGGAGGCCCAGTTCTCGCAGCAGATCCAGGTCGAAGCCGGGAAGTTGCTCCAGCAACTCGTCGACGCCGGGCAGGTTACGCGGCGAGGGCAGTTTGGGCATTTGGGGTGCGCCGGGCAAGTCCGGGCCGAAGCAGGCGGACAAGAGTGTAAGCGCGATGAGCAGGGAAGAAACCAAACGACACAATTTCACAAACAACCACCTCGGATTAACAGGATGAACTTTCCCTCGATTCACAATGCGCATTCAGTCATCGGCGCCAAGGCTATGCGGCTCCTCTGCCTGTCTCGCAGACAAAGTGGGTCAAGCCGGGCGATCGACTCCGTATATTCGATATCCGTTTACCAACATGCCGCCATCGACCTTTATCCGTTCCCCGGTGATGAAGCTGGACTCGTCCGAGGCCAAGAAGACGGCGGCGGCGGCTATCTCGTAGGGCAGGCCGTTACGGTTGAGTAGAGTATCTTCGGTCTGGCGCGGTGATTCCAAATGAGGCGGGCGGTTCTCGATCGGACCTGGAGCGATCGTGTTAACGCGGATATTGTAAGGAGCCAGATCGGTGGCCGCGATGCGGGTCAGAGACTCGACCGCGCTCTTGGCAGTGACATAGGCTGCACAGCGGGGCAGGGGGACGATGCCGTTTATTGAGGAAATGTTGATGATATTCCCCCTGCCGGCCTTCGCCATGACACGGCCCACCAGCTGTGAACAGATAAAGACAGCCGTCTGATTGACGCTTACCACGTGATCCCAGACGGCCTGGGAAATCTCGAGGAAATGACCGTTTTCGCCGAGGACAGCGGCATTGTTGACAAGGATGTCGATCCGGCCAAAGCGCCGCACCGTCTCGTCAACCAATTGTTGTACGTCAGGACGGCTGGAGACGTCGGTCCTGACAAAGGCGGCAGTACCGCCGGTGCTTTGCAACTCGGCATGTGCACGCTGCCCGGACTCCGCATCCTTCTCGGCAATGACAACAATCGCCCCCTCTTCCATAAATCGTCTGGCGATCGTTTGGCCGATCCCGCGGCCGCTACCGGTAACGATGGCGACTTTCTCGTTCAGCCGCATCTTTCTTCCTTCCACTACGAACTTTCAGTCTACAGTAATCACCCCCGCTTGGCAACTGAAAGCAGAAAATCAGCATCAGAAGATACCGGGCAGGTCCAGACGTTTCGCCAACCGATCGGCGAGCAGGACAAGCACCATACCGACCAGCCCGTTGAAGAGGCCGGCGGCAGTCGTAAAGTCGAAGCGGGCCTGGCGGATGCCGACTCGATAGATGAAAGTTTCTATCACGTCAGCGGTCATAAGCACCATATTGTTTTGAAGGATAAATATCTGTTCGAAACCGACGTTCAGGAAGAATCCGATCTGCAGAATGAATAGAGTAACGATGGTCATGGCGAGGCCGGGCAGAGTCACATAGCGCATGAGCTGCCAGCGGTTGGCGCCGTCGATGATGGCGGCCTCGTACAGGGTAAGATCGATTGTCGAGATAGTGGCCAGATAGATGATGGCGGCCCAGCCGGTCTCCTTGAGCAAAGATGAGATTATGACAATAGGTTGGAAGTAACCCGGCTTCTGGAAGAAAGCTACTTTTTCCATGCCTAGTGAGGCGACGACGTTGTTGACGATACCGTTTGCGGGAGACAACACGATGTAGAGTATTGCGCCGTAGATCACCCAAGAAAGAAAATGGGGCACATAGACGACTGTTTGAACAAAGCGCTTATAGGCCATGTGGCGGATTTCGTTAATGAATAGCGCCAGAATGATCGGGGCAGGGAAGGTGAAGACCAGTTTGAAGAAGGCGATGGATACGGTGTTGCGCAGAACGCGCAGGAAGGCGGGATCGTCGAAGAGTGTGTTGAAGTGCTTGAATCCGACCCACTGGCTACCCCATATCCCGTGCATCAACTGGTATTTCTTGAAGGCGATGATGTTGCCCCACATGGGGTAAAAGCGGAAGATGATGAAGAAGACAAAGGGAAACACAAGCATCAGGTAGAGATAGCGGTATGTCCAGGCGTTGAAGAGAAGCTGCGCCCAGAAGGACCTGTGGCGGCCCGATGTCGCGGCGGACTTGGATACGGCTGATGTTGCCACGTTGCCATCCTTTTGATGCATCGGTCGGAGGCCGGCAAAGTGTCCGGCCTCCGACCGATGACGAAGAACTGCTAAATCTCGTTGACCTGCTCGGTGAGCAGGGGACCGCCGCTCTTTTCAAAGAAGTCGAGCCACTCCGACCAGCCCTGGTCGAGGTCAATGGTACCGGCCACTGCCTGTGAAATGAACTCGCCGAAACGGGTCTGTAATCCGGGCCAGAATTCTTTTTCCGCAGGAACTGGGCGCGCCTTTGCAGTTAGTCTGCGATATTCTTGCGAAATGTCTCTGCCGGCCAAAGCATTTTCTGAATATTTGGCGGCGAGCATGTCATCGAAGTGTTTCTTCATGTCGGGTGGGAAGGTGGGGAAGGGCTGCGTGCCACCCAAGGTACCGATTGTCAACCACAGGCCCCAGAAGACGTTTATGTCCTGAACTTCATTTTGTTTCTGGGTCCACTCATCCCCCATGGCAGCCTTTTCCTCCGGGGTAAATTCGACGCACCATCCGTTCTCGTTGAGGCCCTTGTTGGTGACGCCGAGAACACCCTCGCACAGGATCTGAGAAGCGATCTCCGGCGTAAAGAACCAGTCGATGACGCTCACACAGTCTTCCGGCCACTGGGCTGTGATGGGAATTACGAAGGTCCAGGGCCAACCTTCACCGGTATAGCCGCGCCCGCCCGGACCTTCCGGCGCCGGCCCGGCCATGACCACCGCCTCAGGAGCGACAGCCCTGATCTTGTTCTCGGCGAAGTCTATACTTGGCCATCCTGAGTACACGTTGCCGGCAATCCCGGCATGGAAGGCGTTGTCCTTCTGACCCAAGGGAATACTGATTGAATCGGGATGGAATCCGCCATCGGCCCAAACGTCGCTCATCCAGGCGAGCGCGTCCTTCATGCCCGGCTGTACCCAGTCCAGTTCCAGTCTTCCTTCGCGGTCCCGCCAGAAACCGTTAAGATGGTGGCCGACTGCGACGCCAAAGGCATGGAAGAAGTCGTCGTCAAAGCGCACAGAGTTGTAGAGCAGGCGGCCATAGGTGTCATCCTGGCCATTGCCGTCGGGGTCGCCGTTAGAAAATGCACGCAGGACTTCACCGTATTCGTCGATGGTTTCGGGGAGGCCCAGTCCCAGCTTTTCCAACCAGTCGGCCCGGAAGTGACTACACATGTTGTTGAGGTCGTAGACATTATGGGTGACGGCATACTGCTTGCCATCGTAGATAGTCGAAGCCCAGGCCGGTTCCGGCGTGACCGCGAGGATGTTCTGTCCGTACTCTTCCAAGAGAGGCCCAGTCTCGATGATGATCTGATTCTCCATCATCAGAGGAATGTCGTTGAATGCGTTGCAGAATTGCAGGTCGGCCAAGTCGCCGCTGGCGATCTGGACGGGAATCTTGTCCAGGTAGCCGGCATAACTGACCCAGCGGTTCTCGAACTCAATGTCAGGGAAGTTGGCGCGCAGCAGCATCATTCGCTGCGACTTCTCGGATGCCTCAACGCTTCCGCCGCCGATATGAGAGATCGAAATGACCTTTTTCTCGCCGGCGGGCATCTCCCCGTCGCCGGAGTCGGTCATGTCCGATGGAGTGGCGGGCGAGGCACAGGCGGCCAGATAGGCGCTGAAAGTGCCAATCCCCGCCAGTTTCAATGCTTGTCGGCGGGTGAACTTTGATTCTGTAGACATGATTGGTTCCCTCCTGTGGGATTCAGAATCCGGACACGGAATAATCGATTCTACAGTTCACAATTTGCGCCAGCGCAAGAGAACACATTGCTCAGAATTCGAAGGGTAGCGCCCCCTAACATAGCCGGGGGCGCGGAGAACTGACTGCTGCCCTTTAAATCTCGTTGACCTGCTCGGTCAGTAGAGGACCACCGTTCTTTTCGAAGAAGTCGAGCCACTCTGACCAGCCCTGGTCGATGTCGATGGTGCCGGCCACTGCCTGCGAGATGAACTCACCGAAGCGGGTCTGAAGGCCGGGCCAGAACTCTTTATCGGCCTGGACGGGGCGGGGCTTCTCAGTAAGTCTGAGGTATTCCTGCGAAATTACCTGGGCGGCAAGCGCTTCTTCGGAGTACTTGGCTGCGAGCATGTCCTCGAAATGCGCCTTCATATCGGGCGGGAAGGTGGGGAAGGGCTGCACACCGCCCAACGTCCCGATCGTCAGCCAGAGGCCCCAGAAGACGCTGATGTCCTGGACTTCATTTTGTTTTTGGGACCATTCGTCACCCATGGCCTTCTTCTCTGCGGGTGAGTATTCGACACACCATCCGTTTTCGTTCAGGCCCTTGTTGGTTACGCCCAGCACGCCCTCGCAGATAATCTGGGAGGCGATATCGGGCGTAAAGAACCAGTCGATGACGCGAACACAGTCTTCGGGATACGGGGCCGTGATGGGGATGACAAAGCACCAGGGCCAGCCTTCGCCGGTATAGCCGCGTCCACCCGGTCCTTCGGGCGCCGGGCCGGCCACGACGGTGGCTTCGGGGGCGACTGTTCTGATCTTCTCCTGAGCGAAGTCGATTGCGCCCCAGGCGGTATAGACGTTGCCGGCGATTCCGGCGCGGAAGGCGTTGTCCTTCTGGCCAAGGGGGATGCTGATCGAATCGGGGTGGAAGCCGCCGTCCGCCCAGACGGAGCTCATCCAGGCAAGCGCGTCCTTCATTCCCGGCTGGACCCAGTCCAATTCCAGACGGCCGTCGCGCTGGCGCCAGAAGCCGTTGAGGTGGTGACCGACGGCGACGCCGAAGGCATGGAAAAAGTCATCGTCGAAGCGGACGGAGTTGTAAAGCAGGCGGCCATAGGTGTCGTCCTGGCCGTTGCCATCGGGGTCGCTGTTGGAGAAGGCGCGCAACACTTCGCCGTACTCATCGATCGTATCGGGGATGCCCATGCCGAGCGACTCCAGCCAGTCACCGCGATACTGGCAGCACCAGATATTAAGATCGTAGATATTGTGGGTGACGGCGACCTGCCTGCCATCGTAGACGGTGGAGGCCCATGCCGCTTCGGGCGTGACGGCGAGGATGTTCTGGCCAAACTGTTCCAGCAGCGGCCCGGTTTCGATGATGACTTCATTCTCCATCATCAGCGGAATGTCGTTGAAGGCGTTGCAGAACTGAAGGTCGGCGAGATCTCCGCTCGCGATCTGGACTGGAATTTTGTCCAGGTAGGCTGCGTAGCTGACCCAGCGGTTCTCAAACTCGATGTCGGGGAAGCTTGAGCGCAGCAGCTTCATGCGGTGCGACTTTTCAGAGGCCTCCATGCTGCCGCCGCCGATGTGGGAGATAGAGATGGTTTTCTTCTCGCCGGCGGGCATTTCCGAGTCGCTGGAGTCGGCCATGTCGGACGGGCCGGCGGGCGGGGCACAGGCGGCCAGATAGGCGCTGAATGTGCCGACTCCCATCAATTTAAGGGCTTGTCGGCGGGTGAATTTTGACTGTGCAGACATGTTTGATTCCCTCCTGTGGAAACTGAACGTTAATTCACACTAGAGACGAAAATCGCTTCAAGTCAACAACATCGGATGAATGCTTCAATCACAGTTTCGTGACGGACAGTGGGAAACCAGTTCTCGGCGACAACTACCCTTTGATTGCGCCAAGAAGGATGCCTTTTATGAAGAAACGTTGGAAGAATGGATAGGCGACCAACATTGGGATGGCGGCGATAATGACGCTGGAGGCCTTGAGGGCTTCCATACCGGCCAGCCTTTCGAAGTCGTCGGCGCTGGCGGTTTGGGTGGCGAGCTGCATGGACCAGATCATGTCGCGCAGGATCACCTGGAGCGGCTGCTTATTGCCGTCGTTGATGAAGAATATGGCCGGCAGGAACAGGTTCCAGTTGGCGACAACGTAGAACAGGGTCAGAGTCAGAAGCACAGGTACGGATAGAGGCAGCATGATGTGGATGAGAACTCTGAAATCGTTAGCGCCGTCAATGATGGCCGACTCTTCCAGTTCTCTGGGCAGCGCCTGAAAGTAGCTCTTCAGCACGATCATGTTGAAAGTGTTAATGGCGTAAGGCCAGATGAGCGCCCCCCAGCTGTCGATGAGGCCAACCTCGCGTACGGTCAGATAGAAAGGGATCAGGCTGGGCGGAAAGATCATCTGGAAGACGATCAAGGTCATGAGAAAATTGCGGCCCGGCAAATAGGTGCGCGACAGAGGATAGGCGCAGAGTATAGTCATGACCATCTGCACCAGCGTCGCGGAAATAGTAATAATGAAGGAGTTGCGGTAGGCCAGCCAGAAGGTGCCGCCGATGATCAGGCGCTCGTAGGCATCGAACGAAAATCCGACCGGCCAGATACTGACTTCGCCACGGAGGATGGGGGCTTCGGCGCTGAAGGAGCGGGCAATGGTGTGGAGGAAGGGCGTTACGGCGATGAACGCGAAGATACCGAGGCCCAGGTAGATCAGGATCGACTCAAGGCGGAATCGGAAACTGCGGGAAGCGACCATTTGACACCTAAACGGCGGAGGCTGGCGGTCGGCGAGCTCCCTGAAGCCACAGACCAGATATTGTCCGGCGCCCGGCGCATAGAGAGTTCATGCTGCCCCTATCCGGCAAGACGCCCGGTACAGGAAGGAGCACTTGCCGTTTTGGGCTCAACGAGGGTCGGGAAGGGGCGCCCGTTTGGGTTGGCGAGGAACCGTGACTCTAATTGCGTGCGTTTGCACACCAGAGGTGCGCCGGCAAAAACATCACAATATATATAGGGATATTTAGGGCATCTTAGCATAGTCGTCAGGGGTTGCCAATGCACTCGAAAAATTGGGTGCATCCCAAATTGTTTATTAAGTCAGGTGAGGCCAATGATGGCAAGCGGTTTAAGGTTGGGCCGACTGAGTTGAGTTGAGCGCGGAGCGAGCATGGCTTGAGCACCTAAACGGGACCGGCGCATTCCAGATTGCTTGAGGCGCTGCTTGACGAGATGTTTGCAGGTAGATTCGACGGCGCCATTTCACTGCACCAGCGAAGTGTCTACAAATGTCGCGTCATGTCTACAAATGTCGCGCCAAGTCTACGTATGTCGCGGGGTTAAAAAAAATAATTCGGGATTATCGGTCTAGAATTGCGAGCGTTTCGCGGGCGATTTTGATGGACGGAGGGTAGTTCGCAGACATGCGGGGACCCTACTTTGCCCCATGATATTTTCTGAAATGAGGGTATCTGTTTCCGCGGCTCTGACATCCCTTCCTGCCACCTCTGATCGGCCGGTCCCAGTATTTCCGTTTCGGATCCCCTGTCCAGCCTACAGATAACGGCCCATTCCGTTACAGCCATTATATCACAGAATTAATGTGTTTTTCGCCCTGTGGGTGCAGATTGGGTGCAATCCATTTTTGGGGTGAGAGTGGGCAGGCACAAGGCCTGCCCCTACGGTGGTCACGGCGCACGGCTTCGCGGCACGAAGTGGGTGGGCGACAGGTGGCATAGACAGTAAGCCGGCGACGCGGCGCCAACGTGGCATGGTGTAGGGGGGGCGTTGCGGGGGGAGTCCCCCCGCACAAGGGAGGGCCGAAGGCAGGACTGCAGTGGTCAGTGGTCAGTGATCAGTGATCAGTGGTCAGTGGTCAGTTAACGAGGCAGTTGATGGGGAATGGTTGTGAAGAGAGGAGAGAGAATCATCTTGGGTCATGTCAATCGGTGTGGCGAGTCAGTTGCGCCTGACGGCGGGGGAACTGCAGGGGAACGGCGGGGAACGGCGGGCTTTGCTCCTGAGAGGGATGAGGATGGGGGCGAATAGGGTATGGATTGGTGGCGGACAGTTGAGTAACAGGTGGGCAGGCGCAAGGGTTGCCCCTTCTGACCAACGGAAACCGCAAAGTTGGTCTGTTTCGAGGGGTTAGTAGGCGCCGATCTCGTGGAGGCGATCGTCGTCGATGCCGAAGTGGTGGGCGATCTCGTGGCGGACGACCCTTTGCACGAGTTCGCGGACTTCGGACTCGGTGCGGCAGCGCATGAGGATGGGACGGCGGTAGATGCTTATCTTGTCGGGCATTACCAGGTTGTAACCGTGGGTTCGGTCTGTCTGGGGAATGCCCTGGTAGAGTCCGAGGAGATTGCTGCGCTGGCGCACACCGACGGACTGGAGGGTGGCGCGATCGGGCCATTCCTCGACAACGATGGCGACGTTCTCCAGGCAGTCAAGAAAGATATCGGGCAGGTCTTCTATGGCGCTGAGGACCAGCTCGTCGAACTGATCCTGATTCCTAATCGATTTCATTAGGCTGGAAGAACCAGCTATTCATCGCCTTCGGCATCAAGGTTGCACTGTACCAGCGGGCCTTCTGGGTCGGTCGCGGTGTGATACTTGTAGGTTTCGCCGCCGGTTTCCAAGACGATCAGGTAGCCCGGCGTGATCATCTGGGCGTACATCCCGTCCGGCTCCGGACAGCCGAGGCTGGTGTCGCTCCATTCCACCTCTTCGGTGCTGACGACGGTGATCTCGTCGGCCGCGGCGCTGGTCGCCTGCATCAGGTCTTGCGTGGCCCGTTCGACCAGGCGGGTCAGCCCGTCTTCAGAATCGATTTGAGTCATATCTACAGTTGTCTCCAACGCGGCGGGGGTTCCGTCTTCCGTACATTGAACCAGCGGCCCTTCGGGGTCGGTACTGGTGTGATAGTCAAAGGTGCTGCCGCCGGATTCCAGTACGATCAGATAGCCCGGTGTGATCATCTGGGCGTACATCCCGTCAGGGTCCGGGCAGCCGAGGCTGGTGTCGTTCCACTCCACTTCTTCGGTGCTGACAACGGTGATTTCGTCGGACTCGGTAGCCTGGACCAGGTCCTGTTTGGCGCGTTCGATGAGGAGCGGCAGCGCGCCGTCGTCAACCATTTGCGTCCCTCCTTCCGAATCCTCAGGGAGAGTGAGGCCGATAGCCGCGCCCGCCGGCGTTCCGTCTTCTGTGCACTGTCCCAGCGGTCCTTCGGGGTCGGTTCCGGTGTGGTAGTCATAGGAGTTGCCGTCGGACTCGAGGACGATCAGGTAGCCCGGGGTGATCATCTGGGCGTACATTGTATTTGGCTCGGGACAACCGAGGCTGGAGTCGCTCCACTCTACTTCTTCGGTACTAACAACGGTGACTTCGTCGGACTCGCCCCCGGTTGCCAGCATCAGGTCCTCAGTCGCACGTTCTATCAGGCGAGGCAGGGCGTCCTCGGCACTCATTTGGGTTTCTTGTTCCGGCTCCTCTGTGGGGGCGGCAGCCATACCTGCGGGCGTCCCGTCTTCCGTGCACTGCACCAGCGGCCCCTCGGGATCGACGCCGGTGTGATAGTCAAATGTGCTGCCGCCAGATTCGAGGACGATATGGTAACCCGGCGTGATCATTTGCGCGTACATCTCGTCGGGGTGGGGGCAGCCGAGGCTGGTGTCGCCCCATTCTACTTCCTCGGTACTGACGAGAGTAGTATCGTCCGGGTCGGCGCCGGCTGTCTGCACGAGATCCTCTTTGGCGCGTTCAACCAGCCTGGATAGGGGACTACCTTCTTCCAACTGTATGGCAGTTTCGGCCGAAGTTGGCTCCCTCCCTTGCCCGAAGAACCTGCCGATGTTGCAGGCGCTAAGCAGCAGCGCGGCGGTGAGGAGCACAGCGGCGGCCCTGGTTGCAGTCGACGGGCGCGGCTGCCGGCGACCGGCAACGCGATATTGTATTTTCTCAGACACTGTCTTTTTCCGTGGCGTGGGTATTTTCAGGAATCGCGGAATTCACGCTCTGTCCCTTCCGCATAAAAAATGAAGTATGCGGGCTTCCATGTGCCTCTAGTAGGCGAGCTGCATCAGCAAATCCTGCAAGATACCCAGAACGATGAAGACGACAATCGGGGAGATATCGATCATGCCGATTGGCGGGATGAGCTTGCGGGCGGGTTCGAGCACAGGTTCGGTTACCTGAAAAAGGAGCTGCACGATGGGGTGGTAGGGGTCCAGGTTAGGGATCCAAGTGATCAAAATCCGGATCAGGAGAACGAAGGTGTAGATCTGGAGTACACGGGCCAAGAGCAAGAAAATCACGGCAACTCCTTACGTTATGAAGACGATCCGCAGGTATCATCTGCGTCAAGAAGGCGGCACCTGTGCTGGCAATCAGGAATCCGTGTCGTCACCGCCCAACTCCTTGCTGCGGCGATAGGCAGATTCGACTGCATCGATAAGGGCAGAACGTACGCCGGCGCGTTCCAGCACGAGAGTACCGGCGGCGGTTGTGCCCGCGGGGCTGGTCACGCGATTGCGCAGGTCGGCCGGATGGAGACCGCTCTGGCGCATCAGCTCCACGCTACCTGCTACGGTCTGTAACACCATTTGTTGGGCCTGGTCGCGGCTGAAGCCGACATGTACTCCCGCATCGATGAGTGCCTCGAGCAGGAGATATACGAAACCGGGGCCAGAGCCGCTCAACCCGGTGGCCATATCGAGGTAATGCTCTTCTGCCACGTAGATGGCCTCGCCCATCGCCTCAAGTATGGCCTGGGCCGCGGCGCGGTCGGTCTCGGTTACGGCGGCGGTGTCGGTCCATACGGTCATGCCCTGGCCTACCTGTGCCGGTGTGTTGGGCATGGACCGGACGATTCTATTGTGGCTGAGACCGGATTGGAGCGTGTCGATACGCACACCTGCCATGATACTGACTACGAGCGCATCCTGGGACAGGTTTCCGTCAAGATCTGTCATAACGAGGTCAAGCACCTGGGGCTTTACGGCCAGAACGACGACGGAGGCGCCGTTTACGGCGTGGGCGTTGTCGGTCTCTGTTGTCACGCCGTATGTGTTGGTCAGAAAATCACGGCGGGCCGGCACGGGCTCGGAAACGCAGATCTGAGTTGGGTCGAGCAGCTTCATTCCTATGAGTGAGCCGATGATGGCCTCGCCCATTGCGCCGCCGCCGATAAAGGTAGTTTTGCCCTGTAGCTGACTCATTCGTACTCCCTGTGGCCGAAGATCGCCGTGCCGACGCGCACGATCGTGGCGCCCTCTTCAATTGCGACTTCAAAATCGCTTGTCATACCCATAGACAGATGCTGCCAGGTGGCCTGAGGAAACTGTGCGGGCGGGAAGGTGTGCCGCAACTCATGAAGCAGGCAGCGCAGTTCGCGGAAGAGCGGTCTTACCTCTTCGGCATCGTTTACATAGGGGGCCATCGTCATCAGGCCGCAGTAACGCAGGGCGGACAGGTTTAGCAGTGCGGGCAGCGCGTCGACCAGGCCTGCGGGGGAGAAGCCGTGTTTGCTCATTTCGCCGCTGACGTTGACTTCGAGCAGGACATCAAGCGGGTGGTCGTTGTCGGCGGCCAGCCGGCTCAGACGTTGGGCAATTTTTGGCCGGTCGACTGCGTGAATCAGGCAGACAGCGCCCTTGCTCGGATGGGACTCGAGGGCAGGAGGCCCCAACGCCAGTTTCGCTTTACGGCTTTGGATCGTACCGATGGCATGCCAGCGGATTGGGTCCAATCCGGCGGCTGCCGCGGCTTCGGCCTTTTGCCACAGTTCTTCCACCCGATTTTCACCGAAGTCGACCTGTCCGGCGGCGGCGGTTTCTGCGATCAGCGCCAATGGTTTTGTCTTACTCACCGCCACGAGGGTGATTTCGTCCGGGGAGCGCTGCGCGCGCCGTGCGGCCTCGGCCATGCGTGCGCGTACGTGGCGCAGGTTTTCAGCAATCGTCATGGCAGGTCGTCACAGTAGCCGTATCGGGAGATGCGCTAGCGCATCACTGTTTATCACGATACCAAATAGGCGCCCGTCAAGCGATGAGGGCACCAATAAGACACCTTATTGTCGCCAATTGTTCAGATTTCGTCCAATTCAGATTTTCTGTGACGGCCGGCTGGTTGGCGTAGAGGAGAAAGCGGCCCGCGGAGTGTGGGCTTTACTTGATCAGGGCCGGCAGCAATGCGTAGAACTCGGTAGATTTGACGACGTCGGCCAGAGGGACACTGTCGAGGACGGTGTGCGCGGTGACTTCGTCGCCGGGGGCGAAACCGATACTGGGGATGCCGGCTTTGCCGCGCCAGTAGATGCCGTTGGTGCTGAAATCCCACTTGCTTGTAGGGGCATCGGGGAGGCCGATGAGTTTGCGGGTCTCCTGTCCTGCCTGGACGAGCGGTTCGTCGTCTTCCAGAGCCCAGGCGGGAAAGTATTTTTCGACGGGAAAGACGAAGCCGGTGTAGCTGGGCTCATCGTAGTAGAGCATTTCCAGAGTCACGTCGCCGGCCTGTTGATTTGCCTGCGGGATCAGGTCGCGCACCTGGTCGATGACGGCTTCCAACTCTTCGCCGAAGGTGACGCGACGGTCGATGTAGACGGTGCACTGGTTGGGAACGGCGTTGAGGCTGGGTGTTTCGACCTCGATGTCGGTGGCGGTAATCTTGCCGGGTCCCAGAAAGGGATGGTCGCCCAGTTGCGGCTCGAGGCGGCTGATGCCTTCGACCAGGGGGAGGGCCTTGTAGATGGCGTTGTCGCCGAGGTGGTTGCTGGCGGCGTGGGCGCTGCGTCCCTTAGCGACCGCCTTCAGCTCGACGCGGCCTTTGTGGCCGCGATAGATCTGCATTTTGGTGGGCTCGCCGATGACTACGAAGTCGGGGCGGATGCCTTCGTGTTCGACGAAGGCGTGGGGGGCGATGCCGTCGCACCACTCCTCCATATTGCCGAAGTAGTAGGCGGTCCAGCCGTCGAGAAGCCCCAGGCTACGGGCGATGGCGAGGCCGTAGATCATGCCGGGCGTGCTGCCCTTTTCGTCGCAGGCACCGCGGGCGTAGAAGACGCCGTCTTCGACTTTGCCCTCGAAGGGATCCCAATCCCATTCGTCTGCGGCGCCGATGCCGACGGTATCGATGTGGCTGTCGTAGACGAGTACGCGTTCGCCGTCGCCGATTTTGCCGACGGTGTTGCCCATCGAGTCGAACCAGATTTCGTCGAAGTCCAGTTTGCGCATTTCGGCCTGGACGCGTTCGCCAACGGGGCCGATCTGTGAGTCGATCGAGGGGATGGCGCAGATCTGGCGGAGGAAGGTGATGATGTCGTCGCTGTGGTGCGCTACGCCGGACTGTATGGCGGCGATGTTGATTTCGGACATGAACTGGCTCCAGTGGCAGAAAAGGAGATTGGCGACACAATTCACATAACGTCGAACATTGGCACGAAAGCAAGAACCGTAACTGGCAGGGAGTTCACTTGGAGGGAATCATCCCCCTCCCGCGGGTACAGTTTAGCTCAAGATTTACGTGGAGCTGAGATCGACGAACGAGAAGAGAGTTGCGGTCTGTGTAGGTTGCATTTGTAAGAATATACCCGCCCTTTCCTTCTTTGGCCAAACCGGCGCCGCGTTAGAGGTAGGGGCCAGTGGAAGAGTGAATCCGCCTAGCTTGGGTGCTTCCTTTCGCCAATGATCCCCCACTACATGAGGAGCGATGCCTGCGTCCAGGCGCCTTCAAAGTTCAGGTGCTGCCTGTCAATCCGCTTTGTATTCCGGTCTGGGCGGGCCGCTGGCCAGCATTGTAAGGAGGGGAGAATCGTCAATTTCCAGTGGCAGGTCAACGCGGCCGCGTTTGCGGCTGGATTCGTAGGTGGCGAAGGTCAGCTCGGCTGCTCGATAAGCACGGCGTCCGGCGAGTTCGGGCTCTCTACCTTCTTTGAGGGCTTCGACCAGGTCGATAATCCCTTTTTGCACAGCGTCCAAGTCGTGCATTGTGCCCTCCGTTTCTATGGTTTGCCAGCCGGAGGACTGTCCGTTCAGAAGCCGTATAGAGACATCGCGGCCGGGGGGCAGCTCGATGATGCCCTCGCTGCCGAGGACCCGATTAGCCGCACCCATCTCGACAGCGGCACTAGTCATCAGAAGCCCTTCGACCCCGTTCTGAAAGCGGACGTGGCTGATGCCTCGGTTTTCGTGAGCCATGCCGAAAACGGTTCGGATCTCGCTGGTGTCGATTTGGCCCATGACCCATTCGGCGGGCGTTTCATCGTTGTAGAAGTGCATCATGTCGAACCAGTGCGTGCCCCAGTCGTTCAAGTCGGGGCAACTGCCTTCGATGCGCTGAAGGTCGCCGATTGCGCCCTCCCGAATCAATCGGCGGGCGGCACTGAAAGGCGGAGCGAAGCGGCGCTGATGGTTGAAGGTCAGTTGGACGCCGTTGCGCTCGCAGGATTCCAGCATGCGGCGGGCCTCGCCGAATGTGGGCGCGATGGGCTTTTCGCAGTGGATGGCTTGTACACCGGCTTCGGACGCGGCCAATACCATTTCGGCGTGCAGATGGGGCCAAACACAGACGGAGACGATATCGAGTTCTGCCTCGGTCAGCATCTGCCTATAGTCCTCGTAAATGGCGTCGCCGCCGTGTTCCTTCTGAAAAGCCTCGGCATTTTCGCGGCTGATGTCGGCGAGGGCCGCCAGTTGGGTGTGGGGCGAGGCAGCGTAGCCCATGGCATGGCGGTGGGCCATGCCGAAGCCGGTCGCCCCTTCAGTCCTTATGGGGCGTCCGCAGCCGATGATGCCGACGCGGTAGGTGGCAGAGTCTGTTTTGGATGTCATCACCAGTCCTTTGTCTGTAGTGAGCTTTCGTGTCGAACCTGGTCGGCCGGTCGGGGCGGGCAACCAGAACTCTTGACCCCCGCTCAGGCCGACGATATGCGCCGCAAGTAAAGGGGGCGGCGCACACCGGCGCCTATATGTTGATTTTGGAGCGGAAGGGAGGCTTTCCCATTACGCCCAGTTGAACGCGATACAGCGTGCCGGCCTGGGGCCCGTCCGTCTCTTTAATGTGACCGCCGGCGGTGGTGATGTAAAGGTCCGTATAGTCATTACCGCCGAAGGTTGCGCTGGACACTTTGGGCACGGGGAAGTTGAGGCGCTGGATCTCGCGGCCGTTGGGCATGTGGTGGACGAGGGCGTAGCCGTCCCAGCGGGCGGACCAGAAGCAGTTGGCTGCGTCCATGGTCATGCCGTCGGGGCGGCCGTTTGAGGCGGCGCCTTCGCGCACGACGAATTCCGGGTTGCTGATCCGGCCGCCGTCGATGTCGTAGTCATAGCGGGTGATGCCGCGGCGGGTGTTGGTATGGTAGAAGGTCTTGAGGTCCTGGGTAAAGCCCATGCCGTTTGACGTCCCGGCGTCTTCGATCACGATGGTGAGGCTGCCGTCGGTATCCAGGCGGTAGAGGACGCCCATGGCACCGTTGCGAGGCATTGTGCCGCAGAAGACGCGTCCGGCCGGGTCGGCAATGACGTCGTTGAAGCGTCCTTCGCGTTCGGCCGGGATGTCGTCGACAAGGTTTTTGAGGGGCTGGCCTTCGCGCCAGAGGGCGATGCGGCCGCGGGCCATGAAGAGGAGCAGGGAGCCGTCTTCCTGGAGGGTGAAGCCGCCGATGGCTTCGCCGGCGTCGAGGACCAGGCCATGGGCGCCGGTGGCCGGGTCATAGCGGTATAGTTTGCCTGGGGGAATGTCGACCCAGTAGAGGCGTTCTTCATCGGGGTGCCAGAGCGGGCCTTCACCGGTTTCACAGGCGTAGTCGGCGATAGGTTCAATGATCATGGAGATTTCCTTTAGGTATCAGATTCTGTTGCTGACCGGTTAGCGGCCAGCGTTATATTTGGGCTCCAAAAGATGGGCCCGCCAGCGGTTGGTGGCTTGAATCATCACAGATCGATGGACACTTCGCGGCCTTCGGCCTGGCTGCGATAGATGCCGTCGAGGATCGCGAGCACCTGCAGGGACTGTTCGGCTGGGACAGGTGACGGCGCGCCGGCGGCGACAGCCTTGGCGAATTCGACGCACTCGAGCGCGTGTGGTTCCATTTTGTCTTGAGTTAGTTGGAGCGTGCGGTTGTTGAACTGACGGGTGGTGTAGTTGGTGTCCAGGAATTGGGCGGACGGCCAGTGGCAGCCGCCCTCGTCGCCGTAGATCCAGGACTGCATGTCTTCGCCGCGAATGTCGTGGTGGAGCAGCCAGCTGACCTCCAACACGAGTGTGGCGCCGGTTTCAAAGCGTATGAAAGCAACGGCGTAGTCCTCGACGTCGAAGGTACTGGGAATCGGTCCTTCGCGCCAGGTGGCGAATGCGCCGGGATGGTGGGCGAGGCGGGCGTCGGCGACGCCGGAGACGGTGACTGGGCGGGGATTTCCCATCAGCCACAGGGTCAGGTCGAGGATGTGCACACCGATGTCGATGCAGGGGCCGCCACCGCTATGTTTCTTCTCGATAAAGGTCGCGGTCGGGATCATGCCGTTGCGGCGCAGCATCCAGCCGCGGGCGTGGTAGATATTGCCCAGGGAGCCGGTATCGATATCGGCCTTCATGGCCTGGGAAACGCCGGCAAAACGGAAGTGCTGCGCGGTCATGAGCAGCTTACCGGTCTTGTCGCGCGCCGCGATCATCTTCTTGATTTCCTGTGGCGTGGGCGCGAGCGGTTTTTCGCAGATCACGTGTTTGCCGGCTTCGAGGGCGGCGATTGCGAGGGGAGCGTGGTACATGTTGGGCACGCAGAGATCGATGATGTCGATGTCGGGGTCGGAGAAGAGCTCGTCGGCGTTGGTCGTCAGCTTCTTGATATTATGGAACGCGCCCCATTGTTCGAGCGCTTCAGCGCTGATGTCGCTGCCGGCCACGACTTCGGCATCCTCGGAGGCGGCCCAGCCGGGCATGTGCGTGCGGGAGATGCCGCCGACGCCGACGAGGCCAACTTTCAGTGTGCTCATTGCAGGTCCTTTCGGGATGGGTGATGGGCGCCGCTTCTGTGGCGGCTTGCTATATGCAAAGGTAATTAGTAGGGCCTTATGCTAGTTGGGAAAGGCCAATTGCTTGATTTGGAGATAGTCAGTTACGCCCAAGAGGCGGTTGATATGAATGCAGAGGGTATGTGCAGTCAATTTCGTATATAAACGTGCACAAAGGCCTGTGAGAGTGTGAGCGTGGTTGGTTTCAATCGAGAATTGTGCGTTGAGTTGGCTGGTGACTGTTTCGATAATTTGGCGGACGGCGTCGTAGAGGCGAGAGAGGAATGGGGGGATCTGTTTTTTCTGGTTTTTGCGCGGCTTGGTGAGCAGGCGGATGCGATTGTATTGCCAGAGTTCCTCAGCTGCCGGTGCACTGACGTAGGCCTTGTCGCCGATGACGATGCGGTTGTCGTGTTCGGCAAGGAGTTCGCGACCGACAGCCAAGTCACGCTCGCTAGCCGGCGCTAACTCGAAGTCGATAATGAGGCCACCCATCGTGATCAGCAGATGCAGCTTATAGCCGAAGATCATCATCTTTTTGGAGGGAACGGGCCCAAAATCGGCCCCCCATTCGGACCATTTGGCGCGCGATTGCGGCGCCAGGTGGAATTGAACCACAGGGATGGGCAGGCTATCGACGACACAATGCTCATCCCGATAGAGTTCCATCCTGGCCAACATCATGCGTCGCATTTCATTGATGATCCACATCAAGTTTCGTCGTCGCCGATTGAAGCGGCTCTGCTCCGGTATGATGGGAAACTTATCCCGATGTGCCTGCATATGACTGAGTAACTCTGTTTCCACATCCCATCCCAGACATTCGCCGATGAGACAAATCGCGATCAATTCACTGTCGCTACACTCAGGCTCCGGCCCCGGCCGTCTCAAATGTCCTTCCAGTTCCTTGCACATGTCGTCAACGAGCACATACACCCATAGACAAAAATCGTCAAAGTGGGCTATCATTCGGTTGGTCCTCCTGGTGAGCTACCTTGGTTGGTCGAGACTTCCAAAGTTATCTCACCAGGGGACTTTTTTCAAACACTAACTAGCATAAGGCCCTAGTAGATATGGGCTAGATTATTTCTTTGATGATGTTGATAAGAAGGCTATCCAGTACAGCAAAGCTAACCGTTGCTAGTCTTCCTTTTGTCTTTTCTATGGCCTTGTTCCAAACATTGTCGTTTCTGGCATTGTCCAAAAACTCGTGCCCTTTCCAAGTAAGATTGCTTGCAAAACACTCATATTGGTTATTCATGCTCCCATAACCTTCACCCCAGCCTTTAACCAGTCCAGCTTGAATCAGCAACGATGTATTGTACCCTATTTGATCAGCCGAAAACCCATCCAATTCAACATAAACTTGCTCGCCTGTTGGATCGTATTGTTCTTCAATCTTTAGCATGATTTGGCGGCACAACTCTAAGTCTCGTTTCATACCGTCCTCATTTTTTCTTCAATATGGACAAAAGCCCATACTTACTCCTTGCCTATGCAAATTATAACAGTTCGGTCATACGACCGGGGCGGACAGGCGGTGAATGACCAGTCCGCGACGTGTTATTTGACTATGCAGACAAAAGTAGGCTGTCCAGGTGACGAATCCCGGCCTCCTGCCATTCAGTGCGATGCTGATCCGGACAGTGGTATTGACATGCAGGAAGCGGAAAGCAATTACAGGCATCCGGCTCCTCGGGGCGACTCAAAGGGCCGCTTTGCGCCTGCTTCCGTCCAGAGAAGCCGAACCGCACCTGAAGGCGCTATGTCTCCCAAACGGATGTCCAGATTTGGTGGTAGGACTTGATTTTGCAATAATTGCATACCATTGTTTCTGAAGAATCCCAAAATCCTAACTTCATTCACGACATTCAGGAGAGATCGATGTCCAACGAGAATTTGCAGAACGTACAGAAAGTTACCCGTCGCGGGTTCCTCAAAACGGCGGCGGCGGTTGGCGGCACGGCGGCACTGGCTGCGTGCGCGCCGGTAGCGGCACCGCAGGGCGGTGAGGGAGCCATGGCAGATGAACCGGTTGAGTTGGAGATTTCCATCCTGGCCGGGGCTCCTGTCGAGCCGGTAAATGAGCTGATCAAAGCGTCGTTCAGCGAGAAACACCCGGACGTTACGGTTACGTTCAACATGGTTTCCGGCGACCTGGCGGAGAAGTATTATACGGCGGCGGCCGCGGGCACGCTGTCCGATGTCTTCTTCAGCGCTGATTTGTTCGTCGTACCCTTTGCCAACAACGGCGTTACGCTGGATTTGACGCCGTACACAGAAGGCGACCCTGACGTCGACATTGACGACGTCTTCCCCAATATGCTCGGGCTCGGCGTTTTTGACGGCAAGATCCAGATGTTGCCTTCCGCGCTGGACGTGGTGACGTTGTATTACAACAAGTCCCTCTTTGAGGAGGCCGGCGCCGACGTACCGAGCGACGAGTGGACCTGGGACGACTTCATCGTTAACTGCCAGAAGATTACAGCTCTCGAGACAGAAGATGACGGGACGCCGCGCTACTGGGGCCTCTCCAACGCCACTTGGAGTTGGTGGGCGACGGTATATCCCTGGGTTGTCGGATACGGCGGCAAGATTCTCGACATTGAGAACAATACTTCCACCTGGTCGGACCCGAATACGGTTGAGGCGCTGGCCGCCTATGCTTCGCTCTGGAACGAGCACAACATTGCCCAGCCGTTGGGCCTTGATGTGGGCGGAAACGCTTTCTTCCTGGGCCGGGCCGCGACCTATTGCCACATCCAGAGTCTGCGCGGCCCCGTGCGGGAAGCCGCGGCGGACAAGTTTGAATGGGACGTTCAGGTTATGCCTCTCATGCCAGACGGCCATCATCGAACCGGGATGGGTACATGGGGGATGTCTGCCTATGCCGGCGGCAAAAACCTCGACATGTCATACGAGTACATTAAACAACTGATCCGGCCGACGGTACAGCTCGAGGCAGCCAGGGCCGAGCTGGGTGTGCCTCTCCTGAGATCGGTGGCCAGCGATCCCAGTTGGATGGAAGGTCTGCCGACGCCTCCTGAGAATTTGATGGCCTTTATCAACGGGGCCGACGATGCGATCTTGCCCGTGATTGAGCACCCGGGCGATTGCGGCAGCTTTTACGCCGGCATGGTGAGTGACAGTTACCGGCAGGCGTTGGAGGCGGTGATTCGCGGCGAGGCGGACGCAGCCGATGCCTTTGCCGAGACCGATGCAACGATTCAGCCCTGCCTGGACCAGAACGCGTAACGGCAGGACTTTGTGGGCAGCATTTGATGAATCAAGGCTGGTGGCTTTCGAGGCCACCAGCCTCTTCCCCCCGACTCAGATAAGGTGGCGCCGGAGCATTTCTTCCGGGCGGTCGAAGATCCTTGCCGGTTCCACTACTCCTAACACTAGTTCGCAGGTCAGGCTCAGTTCATGAATAGTCGAATTCGGGACACAGTCCAGGGCTATCTCTTTATCAGCCCCGTTGTACTGGGGCTGCTGATATTTACAATTGGCCCCATGCTGACCTCCTTTTACATGAGCTTTACCAAGTTTCCTCTTTTGCGTGCGCCGGAGTGGATCGGTTTGCGCAACTATATCGTGATGTTTACCTCGGACAGGAACTTCTGGCAGGCCTGTAAGGTCACGCTCATCTACGCCGGAACTTCGGTGCCCTTGGGCCTGGTCGGGGCCTTTGTCCTCGCCCTCATCCTGAACCAGCGCGTCAAGGGCATTGCTTTCTTCCGCACGAGTTTCTATATGCCGGCCATTGTGCCGGCCATTGCCAGCCTGATACTTTGGGGCTGGTTGATGAACCGAGATTACGGCCTGATCAATGCCATTCTCGTTCGCCTTGGCTTTTCAAAGTTCTCATTCTTTGCGGAACCGGAGACGGCACTCGCGTCGATGGTCATGATGAGTCTATGGGGGGTCGGCGCGGGCATGATCATCTACCTGGCCGGGCTGCAAGGGATTCCCGAATCTCTGTATGAGGCGGGCAAGTTAGACGGCGCCAACGAATTGCAGCTCTTTCGCAACATCACGATCCCGATGATGACCCCCACGATCTTCTTCAACCTGGTGATGGGTCTGATCGCCGCCTCGCAGACCTTTATGAACGCCTTCGTGCTCACTTCAGGCGGTCCTCTGAAATCGACCTACTTCTATAACCTCATGCTCTATGAACGCGCGTTCAACTGGACGCAGATGGGCATGGCGTCGGCGATGGCCTGGTTCCTGCTGTTTGTCGTTTTGATACTGACCCTGCTGGTCTTTCGTTCTTCCGCTCTGTGGGTTTTTTATGAGGTAGAGGTCAAATGACGGTCGGCGATCAGGAAGTTCACATCGGCATTCTGGATCTAGACTGGAGGCGGAGGCCGAAGCAGAGCTACCGCATTCTATTGATATATCTGATATTAGGCGTTAGCGCAGTCGTTTTTCTCCTGCCCCTCTTCTGGATGGTTACGACATCGCTGAAGACGCAGGCGGAAGTCTACGTATTTCCGCCTACCTTTTTCCCTGAGACTTTTCGCTGGCAGAACTTCCCGGAAGGTTGGACCTATGAGAGCATGCAGTGGACGCGCTGGCTGGTGAATACGCTGACGATCACTGTTGCTGTCATGGTGGGCACTTTGATTTCGGCGACATTGTGCGGCTATGGCTTCGCGCGCATCAGGTTTCCCGGGCGTGACGTATGGTTCATCATGGTTCTGGCGTCGATTATGTTGCCAGGCACGGTTACATTGATTCCGCTGTTCGTTGGCTTTCATCGCGTCGGCTGGCTGGATACTTTTCTGCCTTTGACGGTGCCGGCCTTTTTCGGAGGCGGGGCTTTCAACATTTTCCTGATGCGTCAGTTCTTCAAAGGGATACCCGTCGAACTGGAGGAGGCCGCACTCATTGACGGGGCCGGCCGCCTGCGCATTCTGTGGCAGATATTTGTTCCTCTTTCGGGACCGGTCATCGCCGCTACCTCGGTGTTCACCTTTCAGGCGGTGTGGAATGATTATTTCGGACCGCTGATATTTCTCACCAGCCAGGAGAACTACACGCTCGCCCTTGGCATCACCTTCTTCAAGGGGCTCTTCAACACACAGATTCCTTACATGATGGCGATGTCCTTCCTCATGGTTATCCCGGTGATTTTTGTCTTCTTCTTCGCCCAGAAGTTGATGATCCGCGGCGTGATCTTGTCCGGTATCCAAGCTTAACTAACATCTTCAGTGGTTCATGGCAATTGGTTGGTTGCGTGTGGCAAGTTCGTCGACGGTTCAACCTCTCGCCAGCAGCCGCTTCCCTCTACCAGGAGGAGGTAACCAGTGCCAGAAATTGCCATCAACATTCCTGCTACTTTCTTGGAGCGCATAGAGCGCGTGGCCGCTGCCGAAAACGAGTCTTTGGAAGACATGGCCATGCTGCTTCTGCGGCGGGGCTACGACTTCGAAGTTACCCGGCCGGAGGTGGAGCCGGACAGGAGCCAGCGGCCCGGCGCACGCAGCGACGCGCGGCTTGACTGGTGGCGTGAGGCCAGATTCGGGCTTTTCATTCATTGGGGGCTTTACTCGATCCCTGCCGGTGTGTGGAACGGGCGGGATTGGCCGGGTATTGCCGAGTGGCTCATGTACCGGGCGGAGATCCCCGTTCAGGATTATGAGAAGCTGGCGGCGCAGTTCAACCCGGTCAAGTTCGACGCGAAGGCGTGGGTCTCGCTGGCGAAACGGGCTGGGCAGAAGTACGTGGTCATCACTTCGAAGCACCATGATGGCTTTTGTATTTTCGACTCGGGGGTTACGGACTATGACATTGTCGATGCCACGCCGTTCAAGCGGGACGTGCTGAAGGAGCTGGCGGATGAGTGCGCGGCGCAGGGGATCAAGCTGGGCTTTTACTACTCTCAGACGCAGGACTGGCATCACCCGGACGGGGACGGCAACGACTGGGACTTCGACCCGGCGGAGAAGGATTTCGCCGGATATATCGAGGATTACGTGAAACCGCACGTGCGGGAGTTGCTGACCAATTACGGGCCGATCGGCATCATCTGGTTTGACACGCCGAAGGGGATTTCCGAGCAGCAGAGCCGGTCTTTGCTGGAGCTGTGCAACGAGCTGCAGCCGGACTGCCTGGTCTGTGGGAGGCTGGGCAATGCGCTGGGGGATTATGCTACAGCCGGGGACAACCGCATCCCTGAAACGGTATTGGATCTGGACTGGGAGACGCCGGCTACGATCAATGACAGCTGGTCATATAAGCTCAACGACTACAACTGGAAATCCAGCAGTGACCTGATTCGCAAGCTGGTCGACATCGTCAGCAAAGGGGGCAACTACCTGTTGAATGTCGGGCCCACCGATGAAGGTGTCATTCCGCAGCCTAGCGTTGAGCGCCTGGAAGCGATGGGGCGCTGGCTGGAGGTAAACGGAGAGGCGGTTTACGGCACACAGCCGGGACCGGTCCAGGGGCGGGCGGACTTGCGCTCGACCAGTGGAGAAGGCGTAACTTACCTTCACGTCTTTGACTGGCCAGCCGATGGGCAGATTCGAGTTGAAGGGGTAGCTGCGCAGGAGGCACGGCTGGTTGCGGGAGGGGAAGCGCTGGCTGTCAAGGAGAGCGGCGGCGCGCTTGTGATCGGCGTTCCGGATGAGGCGCCGGACGAAGCTGCCACGGTTATCGCGTTGCGTTAGCGATAGCCAGTACTACGCTTGCCAAGCCCAATTTGCTATCTTAATGCGGGGACGGGTCTACCTGGTTCCGAACTGGCGGTCGCCGGCGTCGCCGAGGCCGGGCCAGATGAAGCCGGGTGGAAAGCCGGCGGCTGCGTCACCGGCATCGGTGAGGCGTTCGTCGACGGCGGCGACATGCACGGAAACGTCGGGATGGGAGCCCTGCAGCGCGGCGATCCCTTCGGGCGCGGCCAGGAGACCGACGAACTTGACGCGGGTGACGCCGCGGCGCTTGAGGATGTCGACGGCCATGAGTGCGGAGCCGCCGGTGGCGAGCATGGGGTCGAGCACGAAACAGGTGTGGGTAGAGAGATCTTCGGGGAGCTTGTTGTAGTAGATTACGGGTTGCAGGGTTTCCTCGTCGCGGTAGAAGCCCAGGTGCCAGACCTCGGCCTGGGGTATGAGACTGAGCATACCGTCTACCATACCCAGGCCGGCGCGCAGGATGGGGACCAATCCGACTCGCTCGTCGAATTTTCTGCCGGTGGTGGTTGAGAGCGGCGTCTGAACTTCCACTTCCTTAGTGACCAGGTCGGACGTGGCTTCGTAGGCCAGAATCATTGCCAGTTCGGCGACGATGGAACGGAACTGGCGGAAGTCGGTCGTGGTGTCGCGTAGCTGTGTTATCTTGTGCTCAACCAATGGATGGCCGGACACAAACAGTTTGGTTGACATTCAGTTTCCTTGCTAGACCGGATTTCCTCTTTTGCCTGCCAGGCAGTTTGCAGTTACCAGCGGGCCGGCGCGGTACGCGGCGCGCGGTTGCGGCGGTTGAACGATTCGACTTCTCGCTGGCAGTCCATACACAGGGTTGCATCGGGCTTAACTTCGAGGCGCGCCGGCGGGATCTGTCCGCTGCAGCGTTCACAGATTCCGTATTGCCCTAACTCGAAAACGCGCAGTGCGTGTTCGATATCCTGCTGACGACGTTCCAACACTACGATGAGGGCGGCGGTCTTTTCTCGTTCGACGATTTCGGTGTCGCCTTCGTCCAGTTCAACATCTACCTCGCCTTGCATCATATTACGCAGATGTTCCAGCTCTTCGTTCACTTGTTTCAAATTTACCAACAGTCGTTTGCGGTCTTTAGTAGCCTTCTTCGGCATGACAGTTCCCTCTGAATGACGGACAAAGTAGAAAATGTGGGAGATGTTATATCAGTTTTTGCGCATTCCGTCAAGGGGACTTGTGAAATTGGTTGCAGGCCAGATTGGGGAAAGCGCAAGGGCGCCCACAAGGGGCGCCCTTACGGGTTTTGGGGGCACTCGGGACGGGGGCTTGCTAGCAGGCGCGGGGAGAAAATTACACAGTGGATGTGTAATTTCACTGCTGTAGTTCCCTTTAACGAGAGGGAAGAGTAGCGGGAGAAAAATTACACAGCTGATGTGCAATTTTCGGCGTTTCACGCTCGTGTAGGCAGGACTTGGCGGGGTGGCGCCGGTGGCGGGAGAACGCGCAGTTTAGCGTCCCAATGTGGACAGATGTCAAACAGTTTTTGTTCGGGTTTGAAATTGGTACAGAAGTGATTGATCATGGTTTGGGAATGGCTGAGTGGTAAACGCTGTTTTGGTCGCGTTCGCACTCTGGTATACTATTCGTAGCACAATCGTTCTTTCATTCCTAAATGGATATGAATATGGCTGATGAACGCAGCGAGACGCAGAGCAAGGTCCCACGGGCTTCCGGGCCGAACAGGCGGGAGGTATCCGGGGAACGACAGGCCGAGGACGGCCGTGTCGATTACGCGTTGCGGCCGAAGAGCCTGGACGAAATGGTCGGACAGGAGAGGATGCGCGAGAAGATGCGCATTCTGGTTGAGGCGGCGCGGCAACGGCGCGAGTCGCTCGACCATGTGCTGCTGTACGGGCCGCCGGGGCTGGGAAAGACCACGCTCAGCCATATCCTTGCACATGAGATGCAGGGCAATCTGAAGCCGACTTCGGGACCGGCGATCGAGAAGGCAGGGGACCTAGCGGCGATTCTTACGAATCTGCGCAAGGGAGACATCCTCTTTATTGATGAGATCCACCGTTTGGGACGCGTTGTTGAGGAGATCCTTTATCCGGCGATGGAGGATTTTGTACTCGACATCACGGTCGGCAGCGGGCCGAGCGCGCGCAGTATCCGGCTGAAGCTGCCAAGGTTTACGGTTATCGGCGCGACCACGCGGCTGGCGTTGATGACGGCTCCGCTGCGCTCCCGTTTCGGTGTTGTGGAGCGCTTTGACTTCTACAGCCAGGGGGCGCTGGAGACGATCCTATTGCGGGCGGCGGCGATGCTGGAGACAGCCATTGAAGAGGACGGCGCCGCCGAAATCGCACGTCGTTCCAGGGGAACGCCGCGGGTGGCTTTGCGGCTGCTGCGGCGGGTGCGCGACTATGCCCAGGTGCGGGGAGATGGGAGGATCAGCGTGGGGCTGGCCGGTGAGGCGCTGGCGGTAAATGAGATCGACCATTTGGGGCTGGACGATCTGGACCGGCGGGTGCTGGATGCGATTATCAGCAAGTTCAGCGGGGGCCCGGTCGGGCTGGGGACGCTGGCGGCCAGCATCAGTGAAGAGGACGACACGATAATGGATGTGGTGGAGCCGTATCTACTGCAACTGGGTTTCCTGGACCGCACGCCGCGCGGACGTACTGCGACGAAAGCGGCTTACGAGCACATCGGCGCGGACTTTCCGGAGTCTGCGGAGCAGAGGAGTCTGTTCGGCGGCGGATCGGAATGAACGCCCGCGGTGGGGCGGCGCAGGGAGACGGGAATATGGCTCAAGTGTCAGATGCACTCTTGGATCAGATGGTTGAGAAGATCGTGGAGGAGGTTGATCCCGATCAGATAATCCTGTTTGGCTCGCGAGCACGGGGTGACGCGCGCGAGGGGTCTGACATAGACCTGGTAGTCGTGGAGGCGGCGCCGTTTGGTCGGGAGAGGAGCCGGCGCCTGGAAACGGCCCGACTTTATCGTACGCTTTCAGGCTTCGGCGTGGCCAAAGACATCCTGCTTTATAGCCGCGATGAAGTGGAATACTGGCGCGATTCGATTAACCATGTGCTGGCGCGGGCGCTGCGGGAAGGACGTGTGCTGTATGAGCGACGTTAAGTGCGCTCTTTTATTGGTAGATGCCTCGAAGCGGGATGTGGAAGCTTTGAGGGGTATGAGCGACGCAACCGTTTTCGCGGACGAAATTTTCGGCTTCCATGTACAACAGGCAGCCGAGAAACTGCTTAAGGCCTGGATCGCTCTGTCAGGTGAGTCATACCCTCTTACACACGATCTGGAATTGCTGTTCAATCTTCTCCAAGGACTGGGCATCGCCACGTCCGGATTCGCGGCACTAATTGAATATACACCATATGCTGTTCAGTTCCGTTACGAGTCAGTCGGATTTGACTCGGTGCCGCTTGACAGGCAGGCAGGTCTTGCGCACGTGGAGTCCTTGCTGGCACAGGTTCAGTTGCAGCTTGGAGGTAGGGAAGAGTCGTAACTAGAACGATAGGTCACGCCTGGATTGCGTTGTAGAGGCGTTCGATGTTTTGGCGGTGGGTGGTTATGGCGGTGGGCGTGCGGCGGTTTTCGGGCAGGAGTTTTGCGGCTATCTGTTCCGACTGGCTCCAGAATTCGTTGTCGGCAACCGCTTGGGAGACGGTGCGGCGCAGGCCGTGGATGTAGCTGACGTCGGCAGCCAGCCGTCCCATTACTTCCACTTTGTCTGACGAGACGGAGCCTGTGCGGGGAATGTACAGCTGCAGGCGACGTCCTTTCACCAGACGCGCGAGGAGGCGCAGGCTCTCAATCTCATCCTCGCCGTCAGAGCCTTCCCCCAGTTCGGGCAGCGCCAGGTCGCTGCCGAAAGCCCCTCCACATAGTATTCCCATTGCCGGAAAGCAGATCAGATTGGCGTGCTGCTGGGAGTAGATATCCAGCAGATGCCGGCCGACGTTGATGTGGGCGACGCCGCCGGGCTGGGTCTGCACGAGCGGAAGGCCGATGTCGCGTGCGGCAGAGGTAAAGAGCGCGGCGGTTTCTTCTGCCACATCGAAGCGGGTACTTACGTCGTCGGGCGGATCGATGATCAGGAGTCTGTCGGGCGTACCGAGAAGGCGGGCGAGGACGAAGAGTGAGTGGGAAGGGGGGTCGCCTTCGCTATACATTTCCAACTGGTCGTAGAGCTGGGAGATTTTCATTTGCGGGGAGGCTGGGCGGGATGTCGAGCTGCGGAGACGGAAGCAGCAGCTGGGCGGGGGTCGAAACGGCCGCTGCAGTCGCAGGCAGTGTTGGGGTCTATCAGCTGGGGGAGAGCGGAAAGCGCCTGTACAACGGCTTCCAGCCCTCTGAAGTCTTCCTCCTGGGCCGGCACATCCGGGCGTTCGGCGCTGATTTCCTCGACGATTCCCAGACCGGCAAAGCAGAGGCCCAACTCTCTGGCGAGTGCAATTTCCGGCACGAGATTCTGGCCGAGAACGTCGGCGCCCCAGCTGCGAAACATGCGGGCTTCGGCCGCGGTTTCGCGCCTTGGGCCGTCAACCCCCAGGTAGACGCCGCCTGGCGCCATGGGTAGGATGTGCGACATGGCCTCGGTGAGGCGGGGGCAGACGGGGGGTGTCTGGCTGAGGCCGCCGGTGCCCTCGTTCTCGTAGAAGGTTTGGGGCTGATGGCGTGTAAAGTCGATGTAGTCAGTGATCAGGAGCGGGTGGCCGGGCCCCAACACGGGATTGACGGCGACGACGCTGTCACAGGCGACGATCCGGGTGACTTGGAGCAGTTGCGCGGCCTGGAGCGTGGCCCTGGGATCGGTGCGTGAGGGCAGGCCGTAGTAGGGTTGAATCCAGACCGATGGGGTGTCCGGGCTTCCTCGCCGAGCGAGGGGGCCGACGGGTCCGTAGCGGGTATCGATATGGCGTTCTTCGACGAGAGGACCGATGGCTTCCAGCGATTGCGGCGGAAGTGGAACGGCCAGCAGAAGCAGCAGTGAATTCAACTGTCTCACCGGGCGCAGTGTGATATAATGTGGCTAGTTTATCCTCATCCTGCAGTAGGCTCTATCTGCGTCCACGATAGCACCAGATGGCAGCGATAGCAAAACGGGTGGAGATATCGGAATCGTCAACGTGATCGGGGAGAGTCGATGAGCAGGCCGGTTCGAATTGCTCTGATCGGGGCGGGCGCGTTTGTGCGCAAAGCGCATGCGCCGTCTTTGCTCGAGCTAGGCGACGCGGTGCAGATTGCGGCGGTTTGCAGCCGCACGCGACGCTCTGCGGAGACGGTGGCGGAGACGATTCCGTACGACGTTGACATATACACAGATATCGGCGCGCTGCTGGCGAACGGGAGTATTGAGGCGGTCGATGTCGTTCTGCCGATTTCGATGTTGCCGGGGGTGGTGTCGCGGGCGCTGGCGGCGGGCAAGCATGTTTTCAGCGAAAAGCCGATCGCGCCGACCGTTGGCGAGGCGCAGGCTTTAATCGCAACCAGCCTGTCCTATGGAGACCAGGTGTGGATGGTGGGCGAGAACTGGCGCTACGAAGAGGCTTTTCAGGTGGCGGCGCGGGCGATAAAGGCCGGTCGAATCGGGCAGCCCATGTTCTGCGATCTGTCGTTGCAGCTGCCGATCAGGGCCGACTATATGGGGTCGACCTGGCGTAACTCGGGCGAGGTTCCGGGAGGTTATCTGCTGGATGGCGGCGTGCATCATGTGGCCGGTCTGCGCGTGCTGCTGGGAGAGATTGAGAGTGTGTGCGCGATGACGACGGCACACAGGGAGGACCTGCCGCCGGCGGACACGATGAGCGCGGCGCTGCGCTTTAGCAACGGCGTAGTCGGCACTTATCTGATCACGTACGCGGTGGGCAGCGCGCAGGGAACGGATGCGGTCCACATCGGCGGGCGTGAAGGCAGCTTGCGCGTCTCGCGCGGAGAGCTGGTGCTGGAGCGGGACGGACAGAGCGAGCGCAAAGAGTTCAATGTGCTGATCAGCGTGCGGGAGGAGCTGGCTGCGTTTGTCGCGGCGGTACGGGATGGTACTGCGCACCGCAATTCGCCGCAGGAGGCGTTGCAGGACCTTGCCGTCGTGGAGGCGATGTTGGAATCTGCGGAGAAGGGGACTTTGCAGCGAGTTGAGCGACACGTGTGACCTGGCGGAAAGAGTGCGGCGGGTTGCCGTCATACGGCTGATGAACCCTTGCCATATCCGTCAGGACCAGGGCCTGTCATTACCCCCGCCCAAGGAGGACCAGATGGAGATCTTAGGGATTGATATTGGCGGCAGCGGCATCAAGGGGGCGGTGGTTGACGCGGAAACGGGAGAGCTGTTGACCAAGCGCCGGCGGATTGGGACGCCTGACCCGTCAACGCCGGAGCCGGTTGCCGAGGTTGTGCTGGAGATCGTCCGCCACTTCGGATGGATTGGCCCGATGGGTTGCACGTTCCCGGCAGTGATTCGCAACGGCATTGTGTGCACGGCCGCCAATGTGGACGACTCCTGGATCGGCACCGATGCCCCGGAACTGTTCGAGCGGGTGACGGGTTGCCCGGCGTCGATCGTCAACGATGCGGACGCGGCCGGTATCGCGGAGATGGTCTTTGGCGCGGGCAGAGATCAGCCGGGTGTTGTGGTGTTGCTTACCTTGGGCACTGGGATAGGCTCTGCACTCTTTGTTGACGGCCATCTGGCCCCGAATACGGAGTTTGGGCACCTGGAGATTGACGGGTACAACGCAGAGAGCCGGGCAGCGAACAGCGCCAGAGACCGGGAACAGCTGAGCTGGAAGAAGTGGGGGAAAAGACTAAACAGATATTTTCAGACCGTTGAATTTCTGCTTTCGCCGGACCTGTTTATTGTTGGCGGAGGTGTAAGCAAGAGAGTCGAGAAGTATGTCAAGTACATAGACGTGCGGGCGCCGATTGTGGCAGCACAGATGCGCAATCATGCCGGCCTGATCGGGGGGGCGATGGCGGCACTCGCCCTGATTCAAGGAGACGAAGACGCGGAGCTGGAACCTGCCGGTCTCTATGTGCCGGAGTAGAACGGGAAGCCCAATTATTGTGCCAATTGTTCTGTGGTCGAAATCATCCGCCGGCAAGGGGCTGGCCTGTGACGCTGCACAGTTTTGAATTCACCCAGCTTGGGGAGGAACGCTGGGCGCGGTCGAACCACGTGTCAACACAGAGAGGATCTTGAGGAGAGGAGCAATCATGACAAGAATGAAAGAAGCGGCGGCAATCGGTCAGTCGATCTGGTTGGATTTCATCAGGCGCTCATTCCTGGATTCGGGGGAGCTGGGCGAGATGGTCGCCAAGGGACTTCGGGGCGTCACATCCAACCCGTCGATTTTCCAGAAGGCGATCACGGCCAGCACCGACTATGATGCCGCGGTTGAACGGCTGGTCGGCGAGGGTAGATCGGTCAATGACATATACGAGGCGCTGGCCATCCAGGACATCCGCCGCGCCTGCGACATCATGCAGCCGGTCTATGTGAGCACGGACGGGCTGGACGGCTATGTCAGCCTGGAGGTGAATCCAAAGCTGGCCTACGACACGGAAGGCACGGTGATGGAAGCGCGCCGCCTTTCGTCCCTGGTGGACCGGCCGAACGTGATGATCAAGGTACCGGCAACGCCGGAAGGCATACCGGCGATCGAAACGCTCACCGGCGAGGGCATCAACATCAATGTCACGCTTATCTTCTCTTTGCAGCAGTACGAAGACAGCGCGATGGCCTACATTCGCGGGCTGGAGAAGCTGGCTGCGGCGAACGTGGATTTCAGCCGGATGGCGTCGGTCGCTTCATTCTTCGTCAGCCGGGTTGACGGCAAGGTTGACCCCAAGCTGGTTGAGCTCGGCAATAGCGAGCTTCAGGGAAAGATCGCCATCGCCAATGCCAAGATGGCCTATCACCGCTTTGGCGAGCTTTTCAGCGGTCCTCGCTGGGAGAAGCTGGCTGCGGAGGGCGCGCGGGTACAGCGTCCGCTCTGGGGTAGTACGAGCACCAAGAATCCCGACTACCCGGACACGCTTTACGTGGACAGGCTGATTGGCCCGCATACGGTCAATACGGTGCCTCCTGAGACGTTGGACGCATTTATGGATCACGGTTGTGCGGCGCGCACGGTGGATGCAGACGTGGACCAGGCGCGGCAACATTTGGCGGAACTGGCGGACCTTGGCATCGAACTCGGTGAGGTCACCACGCAGCTGATGGGTGAAGGTGTGGACGCTTTCGCCGACTCATTTGATGAGTTGATGGCGGGGATTGCGCAGAAGGTGGCCGACATCGCGGGCGGGGACGACAATCAGACAAGAGAGCGCGCCGATTTTTTTACGGTGCCCTCCGGAGCCAGGTAGAGGGCGCTCTGGAGGAGATCGACAGGGAGCGGGTCGTCACACGCATCTGGGCCAGGAGCCACAGCGTGTGGAGCGACAGGCCTGACGAGATCGTGAACCGGCTGGGCTGGCTGGATATCCCCGTCAGGATGGAGGAGGAGCGGCATTGCATCAGCGCCCTGCTGCAGGACCTGCAGCAGGAGGGCTACACGCAGGCTGTTCTGCTGGGCATGGGGGGATCGAGCCTGGCGCCAGAGGTGTTTGCGCGAACATTCGGCAGCGGCCCGATGGCGTTGCGGATTCTGGACAGCACGCACCCGGCGGCTGTCCAGAGCCTGGCAGACAGTTTGGATCCGGCGCGGACGCTGTTCATTGTCGCCACCAAGTCGGGTACCACTTCTGAGACGCTGTCCCTCTTCAAGTATTTCTACAACCATCTTCAGAACAAGCTAGGCGAAGCGGAGGCGGGTGCGCACTTTGTCGCGATAACGGATGCCGGCAGTGAGCTAGTCAGGCTGGGTGAGGCATGTAACTTCCGTGCCATCTTTATCAACGATCCCAACATCGGCGGCCGCTATTCGGCGCTATCTCACTTTGGGTTGTTACCTGCGGCACTGTTAGGGGTTAATCTGCGACGTCTGCTACGGCGGGCCCAAGAGACCAAAAATGACTGCGGACGGCACATAACCGGCTCTTTGAATCCCGGCGCACAGATCGGTGTAGTGATGGCCGAAATGGCCAAAGCCGGGCGGGACAAACTGACGGTTATCGCGGACGAGGAGGTGGTTTCGTTCGCCGACTGGCTGGAGCAGCTGATCGCCGAAAGCACGGGCAAGTCGGGGACGGGAATCGTGCCGGTGGTTGGTGAAGCCGCGGCTTCGCCGGAGGCCTACGGCGGGGACCGGTTGTTCGTTCACCTGCAGTGGAGCGACACAGGGGCGCAGGATGCTAAGGTCCAGGCACTGATTGACACAGGCCATCCGGTGATCCGGGTGCGCTTCCGGGATCGGTACGACCTGGGTGGGCAGTTCTTCCTGTGGGAGTATGCGACGGCGGTTGCGGGGGCGCGGTTGGGCATCCACCCGTTCGATCAGCCGGATGTCGAGTCGGCGAAGCAGCAGTCACGGCAGATGATGTCGGCCTATAAGGAGAGCGGAAGCCTACCTGCGCCGCAACCGTCGCTAGAGGCCGCGGGCTTGAAGATATATCTTGGGGGCGGGGATGGAGACAGGCTGCCCGGCAGTGCGGACGAAGCGCTGGCAGCCTTTGTAGATCAGGCTGAGGCGGGGGATTACATCAGCATCCAGGCTTACATGCAGCCCTGTTCCCCAGTGGACGGATTGATGAGGACCATGCAGAGGCGTCTTAGGGACAGGACGAAGCTGGCTACGACTTCCGGTTACGGTCCCCGCTTTCTCCACTCTACGGGTCAGCTGCACAAGGGGGATCGTGGAAACGGTCTCTTCATCCAACTTACTGACAGGCCGTCTTCAGACGCAGACATTCCCGATGAGCCCGGTTCGCCGGAGTCGGCGGCGCCGTTCGGTGTCCTGATCCAGGCCCAGTCCTTGGGAGACCGGCAGGCGCTGATCAATGCAGGGCGGCGGGTGTTGCGGATCGACCTGGGGGAAGAGGCGGAATTGGAACTGGAGCGGCTGGTCAGTTCGCTGGCGCCGGCGTAAGGACGGGGTAAGACAGTAGGCGCAGGTGATCGGGGATGGGCTCCAAGTCAGTGGGTGGGAGCCCTGGCTCCGGCTGCGTTCACATTTCTAAGCGGTAACAGATCCTGATGCAAAATGTAGATGCTTTGAAGCGGCAAGCAGCCGAAGCTGCGGTGGCGCATGTTGAGTCGGGGATGATTGTGGGGCTGGGCGCGGGGAGTACGGCGCTGAAGGCGCTCGAATGTATCGCGGAGCGGCTGGCAATGGGTACGCTCACGGAGATTCTGGGTGTCCCCTGTTCGGAGCAGGTGGCCACAGACGCGCGGCGGCTGGCCATTCCGCTGACCACGCTGGATTGTCATCCGTGCATCGACCTGACGATTGACGGCGCTGACGAGGTAGATCCCCAGCTGCGCGTCATCAAAGGCGGGGGCGGCGCGCTGTTGCGGGAGAAGATCGTTGCCCAGGCGAGCAGACGGGAGATGATCATCGTTGACGAGAGCAAGCTTTCCGAGCGCCTGGGCGTGCAGTGGGCGCTGCCGGTGGAGGTGCTTTCCTTTGGTCTGCGGGCCCACGCGGCGTACATCGAACGGCTTGGCGCTGTGGTGCAGGTGCGGACGGGGCCGGACGGCAGCTATTTTCGTACGGACGGCGGAAATCTGATCCTCGACTGTCAGTTCGGTCCTATGGAAGACCCGGAGTGCATTGCCGGCGCGTTGGAGAGACGGGCCGGTATCGTCGAGCACGGCCTTTTCCTCGATGTGGTGACGGACTTGATCGTCGCCAGCCCCTCTGGTACACAACATCAGTCCAGATAAACGAAGATAGTATTGGAATTGGAAGGAGGCAGGCCACCCAGCTCTGTGGAGCCGGGCGCTTTTCGCGTCTCTTTTGCGCGTCTAAATAGGGTACGGCCGCCATCCCGCGATTGGATGGCGGGTTGGCGGCATTCAGTGAGGAGGGGCTCAGGGATTGGTTTGCGGGATGATCAGTTGATCTCCGATGCGGAGCAGATCAGCGTTGGAGATGTTGTTGGCCGCCATAAGCGCGTCTACCGTGACATCAAACTGTTGGGCGATACCGAGAAGGGTGTCACCTGACTGAACGGTGTAGAGGGTCTGGTTCAAAATGCTTACGTCGGCGGCGGACAGGCCGGGGATGAGAAGAACGGTATCCACTCTTACGACATGTGGATTGGTGATCGTGTTGCTGTTGAAGGCGATCAGTTGAGGCACGGTCACGTCGTATTGTTCGGCGATGGATGCCAGCGTTTCGCCGGGGCGAACGGTGTGGGTGCCGACTCTGCCGGACAGGGCGGGATCGGCTGCGCCTCTTTGTGCGCTCGGTTGATCGGTGGAAGCGCTCGAACTGGGAATCAGCAGCTCCTGTCCAATGGAGATGCTGTGTTCGTCGCGCAGGTTGTTAAGACTGAGGATCTGGTTCAAGGCGACGTCGTAGCGGAGCGCGATCGACAGCAGCGTATCGCCCTCTTGAACGGTGTACTGGAACGGCTCGGGGGTGGGCGTGGGGATGCCTTCGGGCGTGGTCAGGCCGGGCACATAGGGCATACGTAGCACCTGACCGACCTGGAGGGCGTCGGTCGTGAGCAGGTTCATTTCCCGAATTCTCTGGATCTCCGTGCCGAATTTGTCGGCAATTATGGAGAGCGTATCTCCCGGCCTGACTTCATAGGTGACTGTGGTCGGCACCGGCGTATCTTCGGGCGTCGGCAAGGGTGTTTCGGTCGGCGCCGGTTGCGGCGTGTCCGGCGCGGTTACGACCGGTTCCTCTTGCTGCGACCCCAGAGAGTTGCCTACCTCTTCGGCCACGCGCTCACGGGTACATGCGGAGAGCAGGAGAGTTGCCGCCAGCGTCAGAATGACGCCAGACATCCGCATTGAGATTGTTGATTGCGCTGCTGCTCTGTGATGTGAGCGCGACTGCGTGCCCATCGGTTTTCTCCACTCCTGGAAACAAGCTGCCCGGCTTATGCGGGCGGAAATCTGGAAACCCGAGCCCAGAGAGCGATTCCAAGTGCCCCTGGGCTCTATTTTGTGTTTTCTGCCTACAGGGAAGGGACAGAAGACGGCATGAAGTCTAGGCCAAACGCCAATTCAGGTTTAGTGGCACATAGAATCATAGCACACGCAAAAAAGCAGGGCAAGCAGTTTTGGATTTTGGGTGCAGTTCATATTTGGGGTGAGAGTGGGCAGGCACAAGGCCTGCCCCTACCGTGGTCACGGCGGACGGCTTCGCGGCACGACGTGGGTGGGCGACCGGCGGCACAGACAGTACGCCGGCGGAGTGGCGCCAACGTGGCATGGTGTAGGGGGGGCGTTGCGGGGGGAGTCCCCCCGCACAAGGGAGGGCCGAAGGCCCGACCGCACAAATGCGAGGAGCGAGTGACACCGTCTGTTCTACTGGAAAGTGCAACTTGAAAAGACCGTGGCCTGGTTGCTACAAGAGGTGTAAGAAATTTCACCCCAAATCTGGATTGCACCCTGAATTTTGGTGTGTGCCAGTTTCTTGGGGGTGGTTGTCCGGAGCAGGATTTGCTGGATTTTTTGGGGATTTTCAGGATGGTAGCCGATGGAGGGGGGCTACTCACTGAGGGGCACGGGCACCGACAAGGGGCGTCCCTACGGGCGGCTGACTGGGCACACACTAGGGATGCCCCTACGGGAATGAGCCAGGGCACCCACTAGGGATGCCCCTACGGGAATGAGCCAGGGCACCCACTAGGGGTGCCCCTACGGAGGTGAGCCAGGGCACCCACAAGGGGCGCCCCTACGGGGGGAGCCGGGGCACCCACCAGGGGCGCCCCTACGGGGGTTGGCGGGGAAGTCGGGGTTATCGTAAGAGAACGGTCCGAAAAGGTTCCGACAGATGGCCGGAAGATTGTCTGGGGCGGGCGTAGAATCATGTCATCAGAAGTTTGAGGCGATGTTTTAGGAGGAAAGGCCATGATACTACGAATACTTTTGACAGGGACGACGTTGGTGCTGCTGGCCCTGGTGGCTTCAGTTGGCGCGGCGGCAGGCTCCGGGCCGAGGAGCATCTCGATTACCGAGTTGGAGAACGTACGCGCTTATGCGGCGGCCGCGCAGGTGGACGGGCGCAGCTATGCGGTAGATGACGGACGGCTCTATGCGGGGGTCAACGGGGCCTGGGAGCAGTTGCCGACGCCGCGCGGTGTGATCGTGAACGCTGTTGCGGTGGACCGGTTGGAGCCTGAAAATGTGTTCATCGGCGCGGCAAACAGGCCCAGCGTATTCGTTTCGCGCGACGGCGGTGGGCGGTGGAGGGAGTTCCCGTTGGACGCGGAAGATATTGGCGGCGTTACCGCCGTGGCGTTCGACGCGTTCAACCGGCTGCTGTATGCGGGCACGTTTTCGGATGGCGTCTACCGGCTGCGGGACATCGGAGCGGGGCCAGGACGGGGTTTGGCCGCGAGCGGACAGTTGCTGTTGGAGGCGCCGGTGCTGGAGATCGCGGCAGACAGCACAGGGGCGGGGCTGGCTTTTGTGCGCACGCCGAAAAAGCTCTATCGGGCTGAGGCTTATGGTCTGCGGTGGGTCGTCGTTGACGGACTGCCCGGCCCGGCGACTGCCGTTGCGGTTAGCGACGTGTCGCCGCCGCGAGTCTATGCAGGTACGGCAGGCGGGGGCGTGCTTGTGAGCCGCGACGGCGCGATGTGGCGGCCGGTCAATCAGGGGCTGGACGGGATGGATGACGGCCGGCTTGTGATCAGCGACGTGGCGGTGGATCCGGCACAGCCGGAGGTTCTGTTTGCGGCGACGGGCGTTTCGGACAAGGACGAACTGCAGGGATTGTCCGGCAGGGTGGCAGTGAGCATCGACGGGGGCGACCACTGGGAGAGTTTGGCGGAGCTGGAGCAGGCGCAAGTGGCAGAACTGTTACCAGTGACCGGTCAGAGTGGGCTGGTATACGTGCTTACAACGGCCAGCCGAACACCGCTTGCGGTAGGCGAGGAACCACGGGTGGAGATGCTCGCAGGCAGCGGGTTGCCCGAAAGAGGTCTTAGAAGCCCCGGCCTGCTGGCCTGGATTCTGGCAGGGCATTCCGGCGTTGCGCTGGTAATTCTGGGTGTGAGCGAGTTCAGAGCAGGAGGGCGACGGAGAGTCGGAACGGGTTACGAGATGCGAGCTGTTCAGGCCGGCTGAAGCGGATGACCCGTCACGTTTCAGGTAAGGGGATTTCGGTCCTTGCGGCAGCAGTGTGAAGGCGCCCGCTCCCCCGTGGGCGTCTTCGGAATCTTCAGTGCAGTTGGATTCAGTGGTTCGGTGGCGGAAGGGCGTCGTTTCCTGATGCTGACGAGGTGTAGTTCAGGGGTGCTGACGGTTGTATGAACTGAGACGTGCAGCAACCAACAGGGCACCCTCTAGGGGGCCCCTACGGGCGGCAGGCCAGGGCACCCACTAGGAATGCCCCTACGGGCGGCAGGCCAGGGCACCCACTAGGGATGCCCCTACGGGCGGCAGGCCAGGGCACCCACTAGGAATGCCCCTACGGGCGGCAGGCCAGGGCACCCACTAGGGGCGCCCCTACGGTAGGGATGGTTATTCTTGGAGAATCGTAAGCGACGCTCGATCCAGCTTGCGTACCTCTAGCAGAGAGTTTGGGCGGCCGCAATTCCATCCCGGAATTGGGGCAGGCGGGAAGCTGCGTACAACTTGAATCGATACTGGGGCGGTTGCCCGGGGTGCGCTAACGCAGCTGCGGAAAAGCTGAGGCGATGGTCAGACCGGCGAAGAGGAGCAGCATCAGGAAGGCGCGGCCGCCTGAGAGGAGGAACAGAAGCGCCCACGGCGCCACGCCCAGAATTATGCCAGTAATGGCCATGTGGGGCAGGTTGCGGCCGCGACGGTTGCCGACTGCGCGTCGAATGACGCGAGCCACAAGCGTTCCGGCTCCGGAGCCGATAATGAAAGCGATGAAGAATCCGAAAAAGCCGATACTGCCGAGCAGAAAGCCAACGATGGGGGCGACGATCAAGGTAAGGACAAAGCCAACGGCAAGGGCAACGATGTTATCCCGACCCAGGGCATTAAAGTAGATGTTCTGCTGCTCGCGGACGCATTGGTTGCAACGGTAGCCGACGGGGGTACGGACGGCGCAGGCGATGCAGATGGGTTTGCCGCACTTGTTGCAGCGCAGGAGTGTTTCGCGATCCGGGTGATTGGCGCAGGTCAGGCTTTGCGGTTCGCCGTCGCTGCCTACCTGGATGGGGGCGGGTCTGCCGTCGTAGATGGCACGGCGGGCGGGATCACCGAGGATTTCGTAGGCTTTTTCGATGGCGGCCAGCTTTTGCTCGGCGTAGGCCCGGTCTGCGGCGGATTCCAGCGTCTCGGGCTGGTAGAGTTTTTGCAGCCGAGTGTACTGCTGCGCGATCTCTTCTTGATCGGCATCTACGCGCAGGTCGAGGGTACGGTAAAGCTCCTTATCGGATTGGTTGGATGCGTCTGCCATCGGGTTTCGCTTTCTACTATGTCACGGGCCGCCGGCTAGGGGCGCAGAGTGAGCGTCACGCAGTTTATTTCAGCTTGTCCATCAGGGTCTGGTAGAAGTAGCTGCGCGGGCGAAGTCGAATGAAGCGGGCCTGGTAGGGGCTGCTGTCGACGACGATTTCGTCCGAGTCGTCGACTTCGACTTCGAACTGACCGTCGACGGTGAGCATGGCGGAGTGGTCGCTGTAGACGCGCAGTCTCACTTCGGTGCCTTCGGAGAGGACGACTGCCCGGTCCATGCTCATGTGAGGGGCGACGGGGATCACGAGGATATTGCGCAGGTCCGGCGGCAGGATGGGCCCGCCGGCTGCGAGGGCGTAGGCGGTGCTGCCGGTGGCGGTACTGACGATAAGGCCGTCGCAGGTATAGGTGGTCAGGTAACCGCCGTCGAGATTGGCACTGACGCGGACGATGCGTGCGAGGCTGCCGCGGCTGAGAACGACATCGTTGAGGGCATCGAACGTACAGCGGACAGTGCGTTCGGCGCCGTCAGGGGCGGCCTTTTCGACGATGGCTCTAACCATGAGGCGCTCTTCGATCCAGTAGTCGCCTTCGAGCAGTTTTTCCAATGGGGATGACCAGTCCTGGGGAAAGATTTCAGCCAGGAAGCCGAGCCTGCCCATTTTTACGCCCAGCATGGGTACGTTGGAGGCCGCGCCGAGCCGGGCGGCGCGCAGCATTGTGCCGTCGCCGCCGAGGGTGATCAACAGGTCGGTGTCGGGGAGTCTGGACTTGATGACTTCGGCATCCCAGGCGGAGTGGCGCCAGGTTTCAGTTACACCGGCGGTTCTCATAAACTGTTCCATCTGAGCCGCCAAGTCGAGCGATTCCGGTTTGCGCGGGTGGTGGAGGATGCCGATGCGTTGAAAAGGGCAGTTTGCGTCGTCCGTCATGTCAGTTCATCTTTCGCAAACGAATTGGTGCAGGAATGGCTAATTGTATCGATATGTGTATATTCACATAATACATGTGACCGTTTGAGGTCAAATCCGGCCTGTGTTAGTATGCGAATATGCGCGTATTGATCATTTCCGATATTCACGCAAATTTTGTCGCCCTGGAAACGGTGATGACCGATGCTGCGGACCGTTTCGATGCGATCTGGTGTTTGGGCGACGTGGTCGGTTACGGACCGGCGCCGAATGAGTGCGTCGACTTTGTCCGGGCCGAGGCGGACCTGTGTGTGATCGGCAACCATGATTGGGCCGTGTTGGGGCGACCTGGGTTGGATATCAGGTATTTCAACCCCTTAGCGCGGGCGGCCGTTGAATGGACGCAAGGCGAGCTAAACGAAACAAGCCGCGAATTCCTCGACAGTTTACCAGCGAAACCTCTTGAACCCGAAGGCGCGGACAGTTTGATGATCACGCACGCGAGCCCACGCGAGCCGGTATCGGAATATGTACAGTCGCCGGAGATCGCTTTGGAAAACTTTGCCCATTTTGAGACGAAAATGTGTCTGGTGGGTCACACTCACAAACCGGCCATCTACCGCTGGCAGTTGAGAAAGATATTTTCGAGGCGAGGCAGTCGAAACGGCATTCCGGTGACTGTCGATTTGCTGAGGCCCTACGAAGGGCAGCGCGTGCATATAGAATTGACGGACCTGGAGCGCCTGATCCTCAATCCAGGCAGTGTGGGGCAGCCAAGGGATAACGATCCGAGAGCAGCCTACGCTTTGCTGGACCTGGAGGCGTTGACATGGGAACAGCGCCGGGTGGCGTATCCAATCGATCTAACTCAGAGCCAGATGCGAGTTGTCGAGCTGCCGCGCCGGCTGATCGACCGCCTGACGTTTGGAAGTTAAGGTACGTTGATACACCAAGGCGGGTACGAAGAGCAGTCCAGAACGATTTCCCTCTCTTTGGCGTAACTACTCTACGATTTTTTCCGCCAGTTCGTCACTCCTCATTTCTGGCTTGACCCGTTTCCAACCGATTGTACATTTCGAACCAGTCGGGCAGGTCCTTGCTGCGGTCGTGGGCTTTACGCCGTTCGTCCTCCCGCCGCCATGCGATCATCCTGCGAGTGATCTCTTCTTTGACTGTTCTGGGGTTGGGAACGTGGTCGAAGGTGAATGCGCCTTCGCCGGCGGCAGTCTGAACGATGATGTTACCGAAATTCAGCATCACCTTCAGCGGTGAGTTCATTTCGAGGCGGATGTCCTGGATGTCGCTGAGCTGGGCTTCACGGCGCTGTTCGCTGAGAAAGAGCGGCAGCTTCTCAATGTCGATGATTCTGTCTTCGGTCACAGTGTAGGTGTCATTCCACCAGTCGGCCACGGCCCAGAGGATCCAGCCCAGGGTGGCGAGAGTCACCAGCCCACCTGACAGCAGGAGAATCTGGGCGTCCAGGCTGGCCTGGAGCTGCTGCAACAAGGCAACGGAGGAGAAACCACCGGCCAGAAAGAGGAGCTCAAACAGAAGGAGCAGACCGGGAAGAGCAATCTGGACTAGGAGAATCCACCAGTGCTTGTGCCAGACGATTCGTTCTGTGGACTCCCATTCGAGTGAGCTGTCGACGGAAATCAGACGGCGCAGTTTTTGCCAAAGGTCCGGCACTGCAGCGGTGTCATCGGAGGTGGAGGGCACCAGATCGGTGTGCACCCGGCTTGGCAGGTCAACGGTAAGGCCGAGACGATTCTCGAGGGCGTTCTGGATGTCCAGCTTGTTTTCGGCGCTGGACCGTTGCTGGGACAGGCTGCGGTGGTGAAAGATGGCTGTTCGGAGGCTGTCCGGGTGGGCGACGGTATCGAAGTCGATGGAGCCGGTTGTGCCGGCGGTGTAGACGGACAGGGTGCCGAAATTGAAGAGATTGCCCCAGAAAGTTGTGGCCACGTCTACGCGCTGGATCTGTTCCAGCAGGGCTTCCTGTCGATGCTCACTGAAAAAGATGACTTTGTCCTGCTGGATGACGCGCCGGTTGGTAACGATAAAGTAGTCGTTCAGGTAGTTGAGAAATCCCCAGACGAGTGACAGGACGACAAGGAGCGCGCCGATTCCCAGGCCGACCCAGAGGGGGAAACCGAGAAAGGAGAGCAGCCACATAAGGCCGGCGCTGGCAAGGATGGCGAGGGCGGCGGCCTTGGTCTGGCCGATCAGGGCCAGCCAGTGACGCAGATGCAGGTTGACCAAGAGCTCATCTTTGCGCAGCCAGGGATAGTCCTGCCGCTTTTCTTGATCGTCGTCGTCTGACTGTTGGGGCAGGCGGGCGGCGATTTTGTCTGCAGTGTCGGGGCCGCAGATTTGCCCGAAGCGCTGGTAGTCCTGCCGGTGGAGCCGCAGCCAGAGGCTGCCGGGTTCGGATTCGACGGTCAGCTCGACTGGTGTGGGGGCAAGGAGAGCGGTCTCGTTGAAGGTTACGATGCCGCGCACCGGCGCGCGCGGCAGGGCGCGGTTTTCTTCGTCGAGTGCGCTGAGGACGGCGCGGCTGTTTTCCAGCAGGATCCACATGCTGTCGGCGCTGTCCCCCTGTTGCATTATCGGATGGTACTGGGGGATGCGGTAGAAGCTGCAGAAGCCGGCCAGCTGGATCTGTTCGTGGGGCGTCAGCCCGGCAAAGATGGAGACTGCACTGATGGTTTTGGCAGGCAGCAGCTGGATTTCCGGTTCTATCGCCTGCGGGAAGCGGCGGCCGACCTGTCGGACCGTTTTCCAGGGCAACTCGTAGACGGTCGTCTCGGATTTGGCTTCGGCCCAGTGGCCGTATTTGTCCCGGGCCGCGTTATTGGTTACGCCGACACTGCCTGGAAAGCCAAAGGAGCCGCCGGTGCCCAACAGAAGGCGGTTGTCGGTCCTGCGGGGATGATAGAGTTCGACCTGCCCCTGGGCAATGAGATAGATTGTGCTCGGGACCTGGTTCTGCGTATATAGGACTGTGCCGGCCTTGACTGTCTGGCTGCGGAGCTCGTCGGCCAGGAAGCCGAGAGTGGCCATATCGACGTCGGCGAGCAGGGGAATGGTCCGCAGACGATTGACCATGGCCTGGTAGGCCGTCTGCTGGTGAGCGGTGGGATAGCGGTAGAGGAGTCGTTCGACTGTGGACCGTTCGATGCAAAGGGCTGAAACGGCGTTTTCGGCGGTGGCAGTGCTAATGTAGGTGAGGCTGAAGGTCAACTCATAGCGGCCAAGAATATCGCCGGCGATGGCGACGCGGTCGAGAGTGTCTTCGGCGCCGGCCTGGGTTGTGTCCTTGCGGGAGACGCGGACGGATCCGCTGAGGATGAAGAAAAGGTACTCGGCGGCATCATCCTGCCGGGTCAGTTCCTCGCCGGGGGAGAAGTCGATTACGAGGGAGTTGGATTGGAGGAGATCGGCGATTTCCTCCAAAGGTAGGCCCTTCAGGTAGAGAAGAGATTGAAGCAGCGCCAAAGTTGGAGGCGTGCCGACAAAGCGGGCGAGGCCGGCCTGGCTGCCGCTGTTCATTGCAGGTACCCCTTCACAGATGCTCCTTGACCGTTTGAGCGGCTCTGCGGTTCATGCCCGGCACGGTCCGCAACTCATCGAGGGTGGCCTGGCGGATCTTGTCGAGGTCGCCGTTGAAGTATTGCAGAAGCGATCGCCGCCTTCTGGGGCCGATGCCGGGAAGAGAGTCAAGCACGGTTGTTGTCTGCCCCTTGCGACGCAGATTGCGATGGTAGGTTACGGCGAAACGGTGGGCCTCGTCGCGAATTCGCTGGACCATATAGAAAGCGCGGCTGCCGCGGCGCAGATGGACCGGATTGCGGCGCTGGGGGAGAAAGATCTCCTCTTCTCGTTTTGCCAGGGAGATGACCGGCACTCTGTCGGAGAGACCGAACTCATCCAGAACTTCGCTGGCAACGCCGAGCTGGCCCTTGCCGCCGTCTATGATGACGAGGTCGGGCAGCAGTTTCCAGTGGTTGGCGCCGGACGGTCTGCGGCCGGGCCGGTCGGGGTCTTCTTCGACGACGCGGCGGAAGCGGCGGCGCAGGACTTCGCGCATACTGGCGTAGTCGTCGGGTTCGCCGAGGGCGCCTTTCCCGCGAATTTTGAAGCGTTTGTAAGCGGACTTCAGGGGTGCGCCGCGGGCGAACACGACCATGGAGCCGACTGTATTGGTTCCCTGCAAGGTGCTGATATCGTAGCATTCGACACGGGTCGGGGGCACTTGCAGGCCCAGGGCCTGCTGGAGTTCGGCAAGCGCTTCGGTCTGGCGATTGGTGTCCTCGGCCCACTGGGCCTTCTGGACGCGCAGATGCTCCTCGGCATTGTTCTTGGCGAACTCCATGAGTTTGCGTTTCCGGCCCCTCTGCGGCATGCGGATTTCGACCTTGGTTCCGCGCATTTTGCTCAGCCATGCTGCCAGAAGGTCTTTTGTACGGGGAACAAACTGGATGAGCAGGCGGGGGGGAACATGGGCGGCGTCGGCGTAGAAGCGCTGGATGAAGATGCCGATCAGATCGCCCAGGTTTTCGGCGCTTGTCTCGGAGACCTCAACTCCTTGCAGGGCGAAGTTCTCTCTTCCAATCAGTCTGCCGCGGCGCACCATCAGGATTTGGACGACGGTGTCGTTTGACTTGGCGTCCTGGGCGATGGCGACGACGTCTTCGTCATCGTTCTGCACGCCGACAACCTTCTGCTGGTGGACGATGCGCTGGGCGGCCTTGATGCGGTCGCGGTAGACGGCGGCGAGCTCGAAGTTGAAGCGGCCGGCGGCGTTGTGCATGCGGGTTTCCAACTCGTTGATCACTTCTTCGGTGTCGCCTTCGAGGAAGTTGACGAGCTGTCGGATGCCTTCGCGATAGTCGGAGCGGCTCTGGACACCGATGCAGGGGCCGCCGCACAGTTTGAGATGGTAGTAGAGGCAGGGGCTTTCGTCGTTGCCGCTGATTGAGCGATCACAGTCGAGATAGGGGAAGACTTTGCGGACCGATTCCAGGGTGCGTGAGACGGCCCAACTGCTGGTAAAGGGGCCGAAATAACGGGCGCCATCGCTTGTAATCTGGCGTACGCGCTCCACTTTGGGGAAGTCATTCTGCCAGTTGACTTTGATGTATGGATACCCCTTGTCATCCTTGAGCATGACATTGTAGTGGGGCTGGTGGCGCTTGATCAGGTCGTTTTCGAGGATCAGCGCTTCCATCTCCGTTCCCGTGACCCACCAGGTGATGTCCTGTACCTTGGCGACCATTTCGTCGATGCGGGGCGAGTGTTTGGCTGACCGTTGGAAGTAGCTGCGCACGCGATGGCGCAGGACCAATGCTTTACCCACGTAGAGAGCGCTGGCGCGCTCGTCCCACATGAGATAGCAGCCGGGTTTGCCGGGTAGTTCTTCGAGTTTTCGCCGAACCTGTTGCGGAAGTCGCGCTTTCATGAATTCGATTGTATCACGTCTCTTTTGGCGGTTCAATCGAAAGGCTTTTTGTGGGTGCAGTCCGATTTTGGGGTGAGAGTGGGCAGGCACAAGGCCTGCCCCTACCGTGGTCACGGCGGACGGCTTGGCGGGACGACGTGGGTGGGCGACCGGCGGAATAGACAGTACGCTGGCGACGCGGCGCCAACGTGGCATGGTGTAGGGGGGGCGTTGCGGGGGGAATCCCCCCGCACAAGGGAGGGCCGAAGGAAGGACTGCAGTGGTCAGTGGTCGGTGGTCAGTGGTCAGTGGTCAGTGGTCGGTGGTCGGTGGTCGGTGGTCAGTGGTCAGTGGTCGGTGGTCGGTGGTCAGTGGTCAGTGATCGGTGATCGGTGATCGGTGATCGGTGGTCAGGGGTCAGGGGTCAGGGGTCAGTGGTCAGCTACTGCGGCAGCTGATTGGGGTTGGTGGGGAAGAGGAGAGAGAGCCGTCTTGGGTCGCTTCTATCAGTGTCGCGAATCAGTTGTGGCTGGAACGTTGCCGGTTTTTTGGCCGGCGGAGTAGGGCGGTACGAATCGACGCAGTTATTTGGGAGGCGCCCGCTTTTTGCGGGCGCCGTCCAGACGGGGGTAGTCCAAGGGAGACGGCAGGGGGGGCCATTGGGGATCTGCACAGGGTGCGTGGGCAAGGGCACCCACAATGGGGCGCCCCTACGGGGGTTGGCTGGGGGGCTTGATGTCTTTTGGCGGGGATCTTTGGCGGCGGAAGGCGGTCAAGAAACGTATTTTCAATTGGAGGTATTCAGATTTGACCAGCAGTTGTAGTGTGCTATAATCACTCAGGTGTCGTCTGAGCACGCGCCGACGTAGCTCAATCGGCAGAGCAGCTGTTTTGTAAACAGCAGGTTATCGGTTCGAGTCCGATCGTCGGCTCTTCGGTTTAGGCGTAATGACCGTGGCCGATTCGGAAATTATGAGCGTTGGCGGCGGGTTGGCAGACGAGGCACATTAATAGAAGCGCTATAAGAATGGGCGGGTGCCCGAGTGGACAAAGGGATCTGACTGTAAATCAGACGGCTGTCGCCTACGGTGGTTCGAATCCGCCCCCGCCCACTTCAGAGGTAGTGCGATTTTGAGGTCGTATGATCTGCCCGCATAGCTCAGTCGGTAGAGCGCATTCTTGGTAAGAATGAGGTCACCGGTTCAAGTCCGGTTGTGGGCTCCAGAGACAAACGAGGTTGGCGCGCTGACGAGAGGCGTGCCTGAACCTTCAGGTTAATCGCGTTATTGACAATTGAGTGCAGGAGCCGCAGGATCATTGCCGCCCACCTAATTCCTGGTGGGCGGTTTGCAGCAGTTACTGATGGTTACGTTCTTTTCGCGCTTCGAAGTTTTGGCTCAGATTGGAGCGAGGCAGCGGATCAGACCATTAAACATAAGCAGGAGGCAGCAACCAAATGGCGAAGGCAGTATTTGAGAGGACCAAGCCCCATGTGAACGTGGGGACGATCGGACATGTGGATCACGGCAAGACGACGCTGACGGCAGCGATCACGAAGGTGCTGGCGCTGCGAGGTATGGCCGATTTCAGTGCGTTTGAGGCGATCGACAATGCGCCGGAAGAGAAGGCCCGCGGCATCACTATCGCCATTGCGCATGTCGAGTATGAGACCGAAAACCGTCACTATGCGCACGTGGACTGTCCTGGACATGCCGACTACATCAAGAACATGATCACCGGCGCTGCGCAGATGGACGGCGCGATCCTGGTGGTGGCTGCGCCGGACGGCGCCATGCCGCAGACGCGCGAGCACATTTTGCTGGCGCGGCAGGTGGAAGTGCCGGCGATGGTCGTCTTTCTCAACAAGGTCGACATGATGGAGGATGAGGAGCTGCTGGAGCTGGTGGAGATGGAGCTGCGGGAGCTGCTCGACACCTACGAGTTCCCCGGCGATGACATCCCCTTTGTGCGCGGCAGCGCTTTGCACGCGTTGGAGAGCAGCTCGGACGACCCGGATGCGCCGGAGTATGAGCCGATCTGGGAGTTGATGCGCGCGGTGGATGAGTATATTCCCACCCCGGTGCGCGAGATCGACAGGCCCTTCCTGATGCCGATTGAGGATGTCTTTTCGATCAAGGGTCGGGGCACGGTCGTGACCGGCCGCGTCGAGCGCGGTGTCATCCATCCGATGGAAGAGGTGGAGATCGTGGGTGTGAAGCCAACGCACACGACCACCGTCACCGGTGTCGAGATGTTCCGCAAGCTGCTGGATGAAGGGCAGGCGGGCGACAACGTCGGTTGTCTGCTGCGCGGCATCGACCGTGAAGAGATCGACCGCGGCCAGGTGCTGGCCAAGCCGGGCAGCATCACACCGCACACCCGCTTCAAGGCCGAGGTCTATGTGCTGCACAAGGATGAGGGCGGACGGCACACTCCTTTCTTCAAGGGGTACAGGCCGCAGTTCTACATCCGCACCATGGACATCACCGGTTCGATCGACCTGCCGGCAGGTGTGGAGATGGTCATGCCCGGCGACAATGTGACGATGGAGGTCGAGTTGATCTCACCCGTCGCCATCGAGACCGGCGGCCGGTTTGCCATCCGCGAGGGCGGCCGCACCGTCGCTGCCGGCGCGATTACCGAGATCATCCAATAGAAAGAAGTGGTTTGTGGCGAGTGAGCTCACTCGCCACAGTTTTTGTTCCTGGGCCACGACAAGAGAGAAGAGTACATGGCAAAGCAAAAGATCCGTATCAAGCTCAAGGCATACGATCACCGCGTCCTGGATGCGTCGGCACAGCAGATCGTCACTGCTGCTGAGCAGACGGGCGCCCAGGTGGTAGGGCCTGTGCCTCTGCCTACGAGGATTGAGAAGTTCACGGTGATGCGATCGCCATTCATCGACAAGGACAGCCGTGAGCAGTTTGAGATTCGCACTCACAAGCGCTTGATCGATGTGGTTGATCCGGGCAACAAGACGATTGAGAATCTCACCCGTCTGAATTTGCCGGCCGGTGTCGATATCGAGATTAAGCTATAGGGCCCAGGTTGCGGCCGCGGGCGGGGAGAATCGTGCGGTTTGGTTCTGCGTCGTGCGGTCAGGGATGGGCCTGGGTTGGGCAATGTGACGGTCGGTCGGAAATTCGTTGATCGCCCTGTCAGTGCTGGAGGAGCAAGTGAAAGGGATATTGGGCCGCAAGGTAGGGATGACCCAGCTGTTTGATGACAGCGGCGCGGTCGTGCCGGTCACAGTAATCGAAGCCGGTCCCTGTTATGTCACGCAGGTGAAGGCGGAAGATACGGACGGTTACAACGCAGTTCAGGTTGGTTTTGAAGAGGTGGCGGAGCGCAAGTTGACCAAGGGCCAGCTCGGTCATCTGCAGAAGGCGAATGTGCCGAAGCTGCGATTTGTGCGCGAGTTGCGATTGCCGGGCGCGGCGGAGCATGCGCTGGGCGATGTGATCAAGGCGGATGTATTTGCCGAGGGCGAGATGGTGGATGTCACCGGCACGTCGAAGGGGAAGGGCTTTGCCGGCGCGGTCAAGCGGCACGGATTCCGAGGGGGACCGAAGACGCATGGGCAGTCGGACCGACACCGGGCGCCGGGCTCACGGGGCGCGGGCACGACTCCTGGCCACACGTTTCCGGGCTCGAAGGGCCCAGGACAGATGGGCAACGAACGCGTTACTGTGCAGAATCTGAAGGTCGCTCTTGTTGATGCGGAGCGCAATCTCATCGCCGTTCAGGGTGCGGTACCGGGCCCAAACAAGGGGTTGGTAGTCGTACGTACGGCGGCAAAGGCGTAAGACGGGGGCCACCGGTTCATTCATTTGGGAGCCGGCAGCAACTGGTACGGAGGCGAAACGGTGGAAGTACCAATTCGAAATATGGCCGGAGAAGAGATCGGTCAGATGGAGCTGGAGGATACGGTATTTGCCGCTCCGATCAATCGGGGGCTGATGCACCAGGCCCTGGTGAGGCAGCTGGCGAACGCGCGCGCGGGGACGCACAAGACGAAGTCGCGCAGCGAGGTTCGCGGGGGCGGCCGCAAGCCGTGGCGTCAGAAGGGCACCGGCCGGGCACGGCACGGCTCGATCCGTTCTCCGATTTGGGTCGGCGGCGGGACGGCGTTTGGCCCCACGCCGCGCAAGTATACTCAGAAGATGCCCAAGAAGATGCGCAGGGCCGCATTGCGGAGTGCGCTGAGCGTCAAGGCAGGCGCGGACCAGATTGTGGTGCTGGAGGCGTTGACGATGGATGCGCCGAAGACAAAGGCGTTCATGCAGACGCTGGCCGACCTGGAGCTGGACGGCAGCAGCGTACTGGTCATTTTGCCGGAGCGGGATCTGGCTGTTGAGAAGTCGATCAGCAACTTGCCGGAGGCGAAGTCGTTGCTCAGCAGCAATCTGAACATTCAGGATCTGCTCAGCCATGACAGGCTACTTATGCCGCAGGCCTCGGTCGATTTAATTCACGACTGGCTTGCCTGACTGCTGCGATTTTCGGGAATCAGGGATAGTTGGCAGCGGTTGAGTAGAAGGGGTCAGCGTCCGATACGAGGAGAACCAGATGCACGTCTATGAAGTGATAAAGCGCCCTGTAATTACGGAAAAGTCGTACGATGCGGCCGATTTCAACAATCAGTACACTTTTGAGGTCGATACCCGGGCCAATAAGCATCAGATTCGAGATGCAGTGGAGACCGCATTCAGGGTGAATGTGGAAGAGGTGCGGGTCATGATGATGCCGGCCAAGACGGGGATGCGCGGGCGGCGCAAAGTGGTGCGGAAGTCGCCCTGGAAAAAGGCTATTGTTACATTGAGTGAAGGTGACAGCATCCAGTTCTTTGAAGGTGTGTAACGGCCAGGAGCTGGCGGGAGAAGCTGGAGCGTATTCTGCCCATCTTTCTCTTCTCGAACGGAGATAGATTTCTATGCCTGTAAAGATATATCGTCCCACGTCGCCAGGGCGAAGGGACATGAGCGTTTCGACATTTGAAACGATTACGCGCACGAAGCCCGAGCGCTCGTTGACCGTTGCTCTGAACAGGAAGGGCGGCCGGAACAGCCAGGGGCGGATCACTGTCCGTCACCGAGGCGGTGGGCACAAGCGGCGCTACCGCATTATTGACTTCAAGCGGGAAAGGTGGGGCGCGCCGGCGCGGGTCACGTCGATTGAGTACGACCCGAATCGCAGTGCACGTATCGCGTTGCTCAGCTATGAGGACGGCGAGAAGCGTTACATTGTAGCGCCTTTGGGCGTTCAGGTTGGCGACGTCCTGGAGTCGGGGCCGAACGCCGACATTCGACCCGGCAATGCGCTGCCGATTCGCAACATTCCGCCGGGCACGCAGATTCATAACATTGAGTTGTATCCGGGGCGGGGGGCGCAGCTGGTGCGCAGCGCCGGGGTCTCGGCGCAGCTGGTGGCCAAAGAGGGGCCGCGGGCGCAGGTTCGTCTTCCCAGCGGCGAGGTCCGCTACATTGAGATGGACTGTTTGGCTACGGTTGGCCAGGTCTCGAATCCGGATCACAGCAATATTTCGCTGGGCAAGGCAGGACGGCGCCGCTGGCTGGGCATCCGGCCGTCGGTGCGCGGTGTGGCGATGGACCCTGCCTCCCATCCTCACGGTGGTGGAGAGGGGCGGTCGCCGATTGGTATGCCCGGCCCGAAGACGCCCTGGGGGCAGCCGGCGCTGGGTAAGCGGACGCGGCGCAACAAGAGAACCGGGAAATATATTGTGCGGCGCGGTGGTAAGCGTCGATAGCAGTGCAGATGCAGATGTGGAGGAGAGTCGATGGGACGTAGTCTGAAGAAGGGACCATATGTTGAGCCGCGGCTGCTGAAGAAGATCGAAGACATGAACCGTGCCGGTGAGCGGAAGGTGCTCAAGACATGGTCGCGGGCTTCGACGATCTTTCCGCAGTTTGTCGGGCACACCCTGGCGATTCACGATGGTCGCCGTCATGTACCGATCTACATCACGGAAAACATGGTAGGGCACAAGCTGGGTGAGTTTGCGCCGACACGTTTCTTTCGGGGACATATCAGGTCGGAAAGAAGCACGCGCAGTGTGTAGGGATTCTGTCTTTAGTCGAGATTATATTCTTCCTCCATCCTGGAGATTGGGGAGCGCGTAAGATGGAAGTTCGAGCAGTGACCAAGTATACAGGGATCAGCGCACAGAAGGCGCGCCTGATTGTGGATGAAATGCGGGGGCGGCAGGCAGAGGAGGCATTGACGCTGCTGCAGTTCATGCCCCAGCAGGCGGCCAAGGCGGTTGCGAAGACGTTGAAGAGCGCGATCGCGAACGGAGTCGAGAATTTCGGTTTGGAGGCTGATGAGCTTTACATCAGCCAGATTTATGCCGATCAGGCACCGAACCGGCGCTGGCGGCGTTTTGGCGCGCGCGGCCGATTCAAGCCGTGGATTCGACGTTCCTCGCACATTACGGTTGTGCTGGAAGAGCGTTTGGACGAGGCGTAGCGGACAGACAGCGGCGGATGGTCGTTTATTGACCAGTTGCGCTGCATAAGGAGGCCCAATGGGACGCAAAGTACATCCGACCGGTTTTCGCCTGGGCATCATCAAGGAACACAAGAGCCGATGGTTCGCCACGGGGCCTGAGTACGTGGGTCAGCTGGCCGAAGATCGAGAGATTCGGGCTATGATTCATCGTGATGCGCCGCGTGCAGGCATCAGCTTCATCGAGATCGAACGCCAGCCCAACCAGGTCCACGTGATCATCAACACCGCCAAGCCGGGGATTATCATTGGGCGCAAGGGCGCGAATGTAAATGTGTTGCGGGTGAACCTGCAGGAACTGACGAACAAGAAGGTCAAGATTGACGTACGCGAGATAGATAAGCCGGAGACGGATGCCCAGCTGGTTTCTGAGAATGTGGCTGAGCAGTTGGAGCGCCGCATCAGCTGGAAGCGGGCGATGAAGCAGGCAGCGGGACGTGCGATGCGGACCGGGGCCGAAGGCGTCATGATCCAGGTGGCGGGGCGTTTGGGCGGCAGCGAGATGGGGCGGGTCGACACGATCCGCGACGGGCAGGTTCCGCGGCACACGTTACGTGCCGAGATCGACTATGGAACGGCTGAGGCGAACACGACGTACGGCGTGATAGGCGTGAAGACGTGGGTCTATCACGGTGAAGTGCTACCGGGTGAAGAGTACCATGCCCGCTATGCGGAGATGGCGCTGAACGAGTAGCGGCTTCTGCCCGGTATGGGTGTGGCCGGACAATTCGAAGCGGGATGGAGAGTAGACAATGTTGATGCCAAAGCGAGTAAAGTTTCGCAAGATGCACCGCGGTCGGATGCGGGGAACGGCGACGCGCGGCAACCGGATTGATTTTGGCACGTACGGGCTGCAGGCGACTGAGCCGTCCTGGGTCACGAGCCGGCAGATAGAGGCGGCCCGCCGGGCGATTGTCCGTTATGTGCGGCGCGGCGGCAAGTTGTGGATTCGCATTTTTCCGGATAAGCCGGTTACGGAGCGAGCGGCAGAGACCCGAATGGGTTCGGGCAAAGGGAATGTCGATCACTGGGTGGCGGTGGTGAAGCCTGGACGAATGGTTTTTGAGATTGCCGGCATTGACGAGACGCAGGCGCGTGAAGCATTCCGGCTGGCGGCGCATAAGTTGCCGATGGGAACGCAGTTCGTCGCCCGAGAGGATCTTTAACGTGACGGCGAGGAGGGAAGCAAGATGAAAGCACATGAACTACGCCCGCTCACGGAAAGTGAACTATACAGCCGGTTGGACGAGGGATACCAGGAACTGTTTAACCTGCGCTTCCAGAATGCGACTGGGCAGATGACGAATACGGCACGCAAGGGTCAAGTTCGCCGGGAGATTGCGCGGATAAAGACGATCCTGCGTGAGCGGGAGTTAATGGCCGAAGAGGACGAGGAGTAAAGGGAGATGCGCGAGCGAAGACGCGAGTTGGTTGGCGTGGTCACCAGCAACAAGATGGACAAGACCGTGGTTGTGGAAGTGGCGCGAGCTGCGCGCCATGCCCTGTACGGCAAGGTTGTCAAGTCACATAAGAAGTACAAGGCGCACGATCCGGACAATGCCTGCCGACTTGGAGATACGGTCCAGATTCGTGAATGCCGGCCGATCAGCAAGCACAAGAAGTTTTATGTCTCGAAGATTCTGGATCACGCGGCTGTTGTGTAGTTCGAGGCGCGCCGGCAAGAGAAGAGGTATGGAGCCATGATTCAACAAGAGAGTCGCCTGCGGGTTGCCGACAATACTGGGGCGAAAGAGTTACTGACTATTCGAGTCCGAGGTGGGAGCACGCGCCGTTACGGTGGCATTGGTGATGTGATCGTGGCGACGGTGAAGTCCTCCAGTCCGACGGCGTCGGTGAGAAAGGGAGAGATAGTGCGGGCGGTTATCGTGCGCACGCGACGTCCGGTACGGCGGAAGGACGGGAGCTATATTCGGTTCGATGAGAATGCCGCGGTACTGATAGATGACAACAGGAATCCACGCGGTACGCGGATTTTCGGGCCGGTTGCGCGGGAGTTGCGGGACCACGGGTACATGAAGATCGTATCCCTGGCTCCGGAGGTGCTCTGAGGCGTACAGGTGGCCAGGCTTCAGGTTGGGTGGGCCGGCGGACGGGCTTGTTCAGGATTTCAGGAGATTAGGGATGGGCGTAAAGATCAGGAAGGGTGACCTCGTAGAAGTGATCGCCGGAAATGACAAGGGGCACCGCGGTGAGGTACAGAGCGTAATTCGCAAGAAGGACAAGAAGGGCCGGCAGGATCCGAATCGGGTATACGTTGTTGTGGCCGGGGCGAATTTCGTTACGAAACATCAGCGCCGCAGTCCGACTGTGCGTACACAGACCGGGCGCATCGAGTTGGAGGCGCCGTTACACATCAGCAATGTTGCCTTGGTGGGGACGGACAACGAAGTGACTCGCGCGGGCTACCGATTTGAAGGCGAGGATAAGATTCGAGTCGACAGGCGGACGGGAGAGTCTCTGCCGACTGGGAGCGAGAGTTAGTTCAAGGATCAGAGTGACGGCCTGCTGCCGCCAAGGGCGGCAGTTGCGGGCGAGGAGTGAAGAGCGATGGGTGAAGCAGCCGTAATGCCGACGCAGAAGCCCCGGTTGAAGGAACGATTTGACAGTGAGATTGCGCCGGCGCTGATGACGGAATTCGGATATACGAATATTATGCAGGTGCCGCGGGTCGACAAGATCAGTGTGAACATCGGCATGGGTGAGGCGATCGCGGATGGTAAGACGATTGAGCGCGCCAGCCAAGACCTGACAACAATCACAGGTCAGAAGCCGATCGTGACGAAGGCGCGCAAGTCGATTGCCACGTTCAAGCTGCGGGCTGGGATGCCGATTGGAGTCAAGGTGACGCTGCGCGGGCGGCGGATGTGGGATTTTCTGGACCGCCTGATCAGCATTGCATTGCCGGCACAGCGGGATTTCCGCGGCATTTCGCCGGACTCATTCGACGGGCGGGGCAACTACAGCCTGGGCCTGCGCGAGCAGTTGGTCTTTCCGGAGATCGACTACGATGAGATCGACAAGGTTCGCGGGATGGAAGTTACGATCGTAACGACAGCGGGGTCCGATGAAGAAGGCCGGCGGCTCCTGGCGATGATGGATATGCCGTTCCAAAGGCGATAGGGACAGTAACTACTAAGGAAAGGTAGCTGCGAAGATGAAGGAGAGAGCTGTCTGTGGCTAAGAAAAGTATCGTTCTGCGGGAGTCCAAGCGGAAGTATGAAGTGCGGGTGCGTAACCGTTGTTCAAAGTGTGGTCGCCCGCGGGCGTACATGCGCCGATTCGGCCTTTGCCGCATCTGTTTTCGTCGAGAAGCCCTTGAGGGCCATTTGCCGGGCGTAGTCAAGTCCAGCTGGTAGTCGGACCAAAATTGAGTGCACGGGCTGGCGGCATTGCTGGCCGGGGTTGCGCTGCAAGAGTTAAGAGGAAGCACTGGTTATGATGACCGATCCAATCGCGGACTTTTTGACGCGAGTCCGCAACTCGTCAAATTCCAGGCATCGACGTGCGGTGATGCCAAGTTCCAAGGTAAAGGTCGCGATTGCCAAGATTCTGGCGGAGGAAGGTTTCGTCAGCGGGTATTCGGTGACGGGCGACAAGACCCGGCCGAATCTGATTGTTGGGATGAAGTATTCCGACAAGGGGCAACCGGTCATTTCCGGGATAGAGCGGGTGAGCCGCCCGGGGCGGCGGACGTACATGGGTTATCGAACTATCCCGCTTGTCCGGAGTGGCCTGGGGATAAACATTGTTTCGACGCCCAAAGGTGTCATGAGTGGAAGGCAGGCCCGTCGCGAGCGGGTTGGCGGCGAGGTTTTGTGCAACGTTTGGTAATGTTGGGAGGATAACATGTCACGAATCGGGAAGATGCCGGTTCCTGTGCCTGCCGGTGTGACGGTAGATATTGTGCCGGGCAACGTGGTAACGGTGAAAGGGCCGAAGGGGGAACTCAGCCAGAAGTTCAATCGGGATATGAGGATTTCGAGAGAGAATGGCGAGATCGTTGTGACCCGACCTACCGACCAGCGCCAGCATCGCGCCTTGCACGGCCTGACGAGATCGTTGCTCAACAATATGGTGGTGGGGGTGACTGACGGTTTCAAGAGGACCCTGGAAATACATGGGGTTGGCTACCGAGCCCAGCAGGAGGGGAACAACCTGCTATTGCAGGTCGGGAAGAGCCATCCTGTGGAATATGCGCCTCCCAGCCCGGATGTAGAGTTTGAGGTTTCGCGGGACGGGCGGACGGTGACGATTACGGGCATCAACAAGCAACAGATAGGCGAACTGGCTGCGAAGATTCGCAAGGAGCGCCCGCCGGAGCCTTACAAGGGCAAGGGCATCCGCTATCAGGGCGAATACGTGCGCTCCAAGGCAGGCAAGGCGGGGGTCGCGGCAGTATAGCCAGGCAGGGATGGAGAATTATGGCGAAAGCTACACGGACAGAGGCGCGAAAGCGCAGGCATATGCGGGTGCGGCGCAAGGTATCAGGGACTGCGGCGCGACCGCGGTTGAATGTATATCGCAGCCTAAAAAACGTCAACGTACAGGTGATCGACGACCAGGCCGGCGATACTTTAGTATCGGCATCGACTATGGAATCCGGTTTACAGGACGTTTTGGCCGACAAGCTGAAGGTTGATCAGGCGAAGGAGATCGGCAAAATCGTTGCTGAGCGAGCCAAGGCGGCCGGTATTGAGCAGGTGGTCTTTGATCGTGGCGGGTACCGCTATCACGGCCGTGTGAAGGCGGTGGCCGATGGCAGTCGAGAGGGTGGTCTCGTCTTCTAAACAGAGCAAGGAGAGAAGGAAATGGGACGTCGAGATCGTCGACGGGACCGCGAGCAGGAAGAAGAGAAGGATGAATTTGATGAGAAGGTCGTTCACATCGCGCGCACGGCCAAGGTGGTGAAGGGCGGACGCAGGTTTGCTTTTCGCGCCGTGGTGGTGGTCGGGGACAACAACGGTCGGGTAGGTGTCGGCGTTGGCAAGGCGCGCGAGGTTCCGGATGCGATCCGCAAGGCGAGTGAGATTGCCCGGAAGACGATGGTCGAGGTGAATCTGCTGGGGACGACGATTCCTCATGCGAGCCAGGCCCGGTTTGGCGCGGGCGAAGTTCTGTTGCGACCGGCCAGCCCTGGAACCGGTGTTATCGCCGGTGGGGGTGTGCGTGCGGTGGTCGAGGCTGCGGGCGTGAAGGACATATTGTCCAAGTCATTGGGAAGCGACAATATTCTGAATGTGGTGCAGGCCACTTTTGCGTCGCTGAGGCAGTTGCAGGATTACAGAGTTGAGGCGCAGCGACGGGGCGTCGATCCTGAAAAGCTGCGTCCCTTCTGGTACCAGGAAGATTAGATCCATGGAAAAGACGATTACGGTGAAGCTGGTCAAGAGCCCGATCGGTTACAACAAGCGCCAGAAGGCGACTGTTCAGGCTCTAGGGCTGCGGAAGATGAATCAGACGGTCGAGAAGAGTGACAGTCCTACAGTCCGTGGGATGATCGCCAAGGTCTCTCATCTTGTTGAGGTGGTTGAGGAAGCAGAGGCGTAGGCAGACGGAGCGGGCAAGCCGGACTTTCACCGGATTTTTGCGGCCTTTTCCATATGGCTGGAGTAAGCGAAACATGAAACTGCACGAATTGCGTCCCAACGAGGGCGCCACGAGAAACCGAAAACGCGTAGGCCGCGGCACCGGATCGGGTCGGGGCAAGACGGCCGGGCGCGGCACCAAAGGCCAGAATGCCCGTTCCGGAAGCGGGGGTTTGCGCGGCTTTGAAGGCGGTCAGCTGAGCTTTCTTCGCCGGCTGCCCAGGATGCGCGGTTTCAATAACCGCTTCAAGGTGACCTATACGCCGGTGAATCTGGACAAGATGGGCGAGCGCTTTGAAGCCGAGGCACAGGTGACACCTGCGGCGCTCTTCGACACGGGGCTACTCGGCGACAGTAAGGAGCCTGTGGTCGTTCTGGCGCGGGGAGAGATTGATAAGCCGCTTCATTTGCAGGTTCATCGCATCAGCAAGAGCGCAAGGGAGAAGGTAGAGGCCGCGGGCGGTACGGTCGACATTCTGCCCTTCGAAGTCAACAGGAATTTGCCGCGGTCTTAGCTGTAGAGAGGCCGGGATGGCGGCAGGTCAGGCTGCCGGGCCCGGGCGAATCTCTACCGGAGAAACTTTATGCTGGAAGCTGTACGCAATGCATTTCGTTTGCCGGACCTGCGTCAGAAGCTGCTCTATACGTTTCTGATTCTGGTGGCTTACCGGCTCGCCGCGCATATCCCTCTGCCGGGCGTGAATCGAGAGGTGTTGGATCAGATATTTCGTTCAACGGACCAGAACATTCTCTTGAGTTTGTTGAACTTTTTCAGCGGCGGCGCGCTGGCTCAGTTCAGCGTAATGGCGATGGGTGTTTACCCTTACATCACCGCCACGATTATTATGCAGCTGCTGACCCCGATCGTGCCCCAGTTGGAGGAGTTGAGCCGGGAGGGAGAACAGGGGCGACAGCAGCTTAACCGCTACACGCATTATATGACGGTACCGCTGGCGCTGTTGCAGGCTTTCGGTCAGGCGACGCTGCTCAGCCGTCCGGTGGGCGGCGCGACGACGGGCGCCGTTCTGGAGAATTGGGGCTTCACGGGCGAGGCGCTGCTTCCGTCATTGACGATTCTGATCAGCTTGACGGCGGGCACGATGCTGGCCATGTGGATGGGTGAGCTGCTGACCGAGCAGGGCATCGGCAACGGCGTTTCGTTGATCATATTTGCGGGTATCGTGGCGGCGGCGCCAAGCCAGGTGCGTCTGTTGACGCAGCAGGGCATCACACAGCTGCTAATTTTCAGCGTCATTACGGTTCTGACGGTGGCCCTGATTGTGTGGGTTCAGGAGGGCCAGCGGCGCATTCCGGTACAGTACGGCAAACGGGTGCGCACGATGCGGGGCAACCGCCTGATGATGGTCGGCGGGCAGAGTACCTACGTGCCGATGCGGGTGAATACCGCCGGTATGATCCCGCTGATTTTCGCCCAGAGTTTGCTGATCCTGCCGAACACGATGGCATCCTATTTCATACTTCGCGGCGACTGGCTCGGTTCGGTGGCGAATTTCTTTTTCACTTCGTTCAGTCCGCAGAACTTTTTGTACTGGCTGTTCTACTTCATGCTGACGGTTGCGTTCACGTATTTTTATACGGATATCATGTTCCGGCAACAGAATCTCCCCGACACATTGCAGAAGCAGGGCGGATTCATTCCCGGCATACGGCCTGGTCCGCGGACTGAACAGTATCTGAACGGAGTGTTAGGGCGCATAACGCTGGTAGGAGCGCTTTTCCTCGGCCTGGTTGCGGTGCTGCCGTTTCTCGCCGGTGTGGTTTTCGGTGGAGGCGTCGGCAGTTTCAACACACTGATTATCAGCAGCACGGGTCTATTGATCGTCGTTGGTGTTGTGCTGGACACGATGAAACAGATCGAGGCGCAGCTGATGATGCGCAATTATGAGGGATTCATACGCTAGCCAACCGTCTGCGTTACCTGGCATTGTGGGGAAAAGGTGTCGATGAGCGACCGCACTTATTTGGTGTTGTTGGGAGCGCCTGGGGCCGGCAAAGGCACGCAGGCTGAGCTGCTGCAGGAAAGATTGGGGATTCCGCAGATCTCGACGGGAGAGATCTTCCGATACAACTTGAAGAATCGGACGGAACTGGGGCAGCTGGCGCAGAGCTATTACGACAAGGGTGAGTTGGTCCCCGACGAGGTAACGATTCGGATGGTGGAGGCGCGTTTGGCCCGGGCGGATGCCGCGAAGGGCGCGATTCTGGACGGTTTTCCGCGCAATCTCGTGCAGGCACAGGCGTTGGGCGAGATGACGGCTGAGCACGGGGGCATTGACGTGGTGCCATTCTTCCAACTGGAAGACGATGTCGTGACGAAGCGAATCACCGGTAGGCGGGTATGCCGCAATTGCGACAGGGTCTACCACTTGACGTTCAATCCTCCCAGCGGCGAGACGTGTGACAGTTGCGGCGGTGAGTTGTACCAGCGCAACGATGACAAGCCGGAGACGGTCCAGAACCGGCTGTACATCTACTACAAGCAGACGTCTCCTCTGATTGGCTACTATTTTGCGAAGGGTCTGCTGGAGGAGGTTGACGGGGCGAAGTCGATCCAGGAGATGCAGGCGCAGCTGCTGGATCGGTTGGCGTCGAGGAATATCAGGACAGCGAAAGGCGCTGTGTCCGCCTGACGGTTGCAGGGCTTGAAAGTCGTTGGCGGCAATTGTGAGATGAACGACGAGAGTATGATGACCCGGCTCAGACGCAGACTGCACGGCAATGGGCGCCCGCGTCTCAAAGGCAGGCAGGCGCAGGAACGCCCTGCGCCGGTTTTCAAGAGTCCGCGTGAGATTCAGATCATGCGGGAGGCGGGGCGGATCGTCGCCAGAGTTCATCAGGCGTTTCGGGAGGCGATCAGGCCGGGGATCAGCACCTGGGATTTGGACGAGCTGGCTGCGGCGACAATTCACGGTCACAACGCCAAGTCCAGCTTTCTGGGTTATCGCGGCTATCCGGCCAATATTTGCACAAGCATCAACGAGGAGTTGGTGCATGGTATTCCGAGCCGGGAGCGGGTGCTGCAAGAGGGCGACATTATCAGCATAGATGTAGGCGTGTTTTACCGCGGCTTTGTGGGCGACAGCGGTTGGACGTATCCTGTCGGCGCGATCGAGCCTGCGGCTGAGAGGCTGCTGCAGGTAACGGAGGCGAGCCTCGATGCCGGCATTAAGGCGATTCGTTCTGGGGGCCGCGTGCTGGATATCAGCGCGGCGGTACAGAAGAGTGTAGAGCCGAGCGGCTTTCACGTTGTGAGGGAGTATACGGGGCACGGCGTGGGTCGGGCGATGCACGAGGGGCCGCAGGTCCTGAACTATGTATCGGACGACACGGATGGAAGGGTTGTACTGCGCCCCGGGCTGGTCATTGCGATTGAGCCGATGGTTCAGATGGGCACATGGCGGACGGAGACATTGAAGGACAAGTGGACTGTCATCAGTGAAGATCACAGTTTGAGCGCCCACTTTGAGCATACGGTTGCGGTAACCAACAGAGGCCCGGAAATCTTGACGCGCTTATAACGATATGATAAACTTGTGGAATTGCGTTACGACTTTATGAGGGGGTTGAAGGATGAAAGTGCGGCCTTCGGTCAAGAAGATGTGTGAAAAGTGTTCCGTTGTTCGACGGCGCGGGGTTGTATATGTGATTTGTCAGAACCCGAAGCACAAACAAAGGCAGGGCTAGCAAACCAGGGGGCAATTGCCATGGCACGTATTGCAGGCGTCGACATTCCTCGAGACAAGCGGGTCGTTATCGCTCTGACCTACATTTACGGGATTGGCCGTTCAGTCAGCCAGGAGATTCTTGAGGCGACCGGGATTGACGAGGACAAACGCGTCAAGGACCTGGACACGAACGAGCTGGTCGCCTTACGGGACTACATTGAGCGCCATTGTCGCGTCGAAGGGGATTTGCGGCGCGAAGTGAACATGAACATCAAGCGCCTCATGGAGATTGGCAGCTATCGGGGCCTGCGCCACCGGCGCAATCTTCCGAGCCGGGGCCAGCGAACGCGCACGAATGCGCGCACGCGTCGCGGTGTAAAGAAGACGGTAGCCGGGAAGAAACGGGCGCGCAAGTAGCAGCAGCGAGACGCTTTCACAGTTTTTTGCGCAGGAACATCAGGCTAAGGAGAAACGATGGCTCGAACGCAGCGTCGCCGAGGTGGTCGGTCTTCCCGACGGGAGAGGAAACACGTTCCGAGCGGTCAGATACACGTCCGCGCAACATTTAACAATACGATCATCACGGTCACTGATCCCGATGGGGCGGTGCTGTGCTGGGCCAGTTCGGGCACGGCCGGTTTCAAGGGGAGCCGCAAGAGTACGCCGTTTGCGGCCCAGCTTGCGGCGTCGGCTGCGGCCCGGCAAGCCGTGAGTGAGTTCAACATGCGTGAGGTTGAGGTATTTATCAAGGGTCCGGGGCCGGGCCGAGAGAGTGCTTTGAGGGCGTTGAACCCGGCCGGCCTGACGGTTACGTCGATAGCGGACATTACACCGATTCCGCATAACGGGGTACGTCCCCCGAGTAAGCGAAGAGTTTAGGAGAACGGCCAGCGCGTTGCCTCAGGTGTCGAGCTTGAAGGGGTTGCGCAACAACGGGATTGACCTGCCGGCAAGGGAGGCATCGTGTTTCGGCGCGATGCCGCTTGTTTTGCATTGCAGTGGAACCGAGAGTGCGGTGATCGAATCGTGTCGGGGAGGTCCGCCAGGCAGAGATGGCGCGGCTGGAACGGGCACAGGGGACGCGATCGCCATTCCGGCAGATAGATCGGCACACCGAGCTACGACGCGGCCTTGGATGAGGCAAAGGTTGCGAGCGTTAGTCGACCTGGAGGAGAGATGGCTCGATATACAGATGCGGTTTGCAAACTCTGTCGACGAGAAGGACAGAAGTTGTTCTTGAAAGGCGAACGCTGTGTCAGCCCCAAGTGCGCGGTTGACAGGCGTCCGTTCCCCCCGGGCGAGGCGGGGCGGCGAAATGTAATGCGGCGCAAGGTCTCTGATTTTGGGATCCAGCTGCGCGAGAAGCAGAAGGCGCGTCGCATGTACGGGGTGATGGAACGGCAGTTCCGCCGCTATTTCAAGGAGGCATCACGGCGCAAGGGGCAGACCGGCGGTATTTTGTTGGAGTTGCTTGAGAGCCGGCTGGACAATGTTGTGTACCGGTTCGGTTTTGCCGATAGCCGGGCGCAGGCTCGTCAGCTTGTGCGGCACGGGCATTTTGCCGTAAACGGCCGCAAGACGGACATCCCTTCCTTTTTGGTGTCGCCGAACGACCAGATTTCAGTTCGCGAGAAGAGTCGATCCAAGACCTATTTTCGTGAACGCGCCCAGATTCTCGGCAGTGCGTCCCCCCCTACGTGGCTCAGTCTGGATGCGACCAATCTCAACGGAACGGTGACTTCGGCGCCGGAACGGGACGAGATAGGCGTACTCCTTAACGAACAGTTGATCGTTGAGTACTACAGTCGATAGCCGACACGGTACAGTTTCATTGCCTTTGCGGGTCGGATGTACAGACGGCCGGTAGGGCTTAGACGATTGTCTGTCGCCACACGATGTTTGGTTGAGACTGTTATACAGCCGGGAGGGGTAGCCGTTGCTTAACAATCTAGTATTGCCGAAGATAGAAGTTGAGGCTAGTTCAAAGAACTATGGCCATTTTGTGATCAGCCCGCTGGAAAGCGGATATGGGATTACATTAGGGAACTCGTTGCGGCGGGTTTTGCTGTCGAGCTTGCCTGGCGCTGCGGTAACGTCAATTTCGGTCAGTGGTGTGCATCATGAGTTTTCTACGATCGATCATGTGCTGGAAGATGCCACCCGCCTGATATTGAATGTCAAGCAGATTCGATTCAGGAGCGAAAGCGCAGAGCCTGTTCGCGTTTCGGTAGAGGTATACCATGAAGGTCCGGTAACGGCAGGGGATTTGAACAGCCCTCCAGAGGTTGAGATCGTTAACCCGGACCTGTACCTGCTGTTTGCCGACTCGAACGAGGTGGACCTGGACATTGAGATGGTCGTGGAGCAGGGCCGGGGTTACAGTCCGGCTGAGGAGCGGGTGCAGCTGCCTTTGGGCGAGATCCCTGTGGATGCGATTTTCAGTCCGGTAAAGAAGGCGTCGTACCGGGTGGAACGCACCCGAATCGGCCAACAGACCGACTATGACAGGCTGAATCTGGAAGTGTGGACGGACGGCACGATTTCGCCAGAGGATTCGATGCGTCAGGCCGCCGACATACTCGTTCAGCATCTGAGTTTGTTTGTGGGCGATCGCACAACGATGGTGGAGTTGCCTGAGGAGGAGGAGGAGAGCATTCCCAGCCGTGTTGCCGAGGCGCCGATAGAGGAGCTTGAGCTGACGGTGAGGGCGTACAACTGCCTGAAGCGGGCAGGCATCACGAAGGTTGGGGAGATTCTGAAGCGGATGGAAAAGGGTGAAGATGAGATGCTCGCCATCCGCAATTTTGGCAAGAAGTCGCTGGATGAACTGGTAGAGAAGCTGAGCGAGAAGGGATACATGAACGTGGTGGGCGTCGATCTCAGCGCCTATCTGGGTGGAGGCAACGGTACGGAGGTTGAGGAGATTTTGGCCGAAGCAGTTGTAGCTGCGGAAGCTGAAACGGCCGGGACCGAAGAAGCTGAAGCCGAAGAAGCTGAAGCCGAAGCGGCTGAAGCAGTAGAGATTGTTGACGAAGCGAGCTTAACGCCGCTACCGGAGGAATAGCACGATGCGACACCAGATCGCGGGTCAGAAGTTAAGCCGGAACGCGTCGCAACGCAAGGCCCTGTTCCGCAACCTGATCCGAGAACTCTATATTCACGAACGGATAACGACTACTCAGGCCAAGGCGCGGGCGATGCGCGGCGATGCCGAGAAGCTGATTACGAAGGCAAAGCACGGCCTGGCAGGCAAGATTGACCGTGTACATGCGCAGCGCCAGGTTGTGGCGTACCTGAATGACAAGGCGGTCGCGAAGAAGGTCTTTGATGAACTGGCTCCCCGCTATGAGGCGCGGAACGGAGGGTATACACGAATAGTCAAGTTGGGCAAAAGGTTCGGTGACGCGGCCGATATGGCTGTCATCGAATTGGTGACGGACGGCAGCAGCGAATAGGTGTGTAGGTTTGCCGTCGAAGGCAGGTGTTTGCAGGGTTGGATGCAGTTGGCAGGGTAGTTGCGTTGCGGTCGAGTGCGCCACGCCGGTGAGGAGCGAATGCCCAGGGTCGCCGGTCTGATCGCTTACGACGGCACAGACTTCTGTGGATTTCAGGTCCAAAGGGAGGCGCCGACGGTCCAGGGTGCATTGGAAGAGGCACTGGAGGACCTTACCGGCGCACAGTGTCGGGTAAGCGGGGCAGGAAGGACTGACACAGGCGTTCACGCCAGAGGGCAGGTAATTGCGGTTGAAGTACCCTGGCGGCATTCGCTGGAAGGTCTGCGTCAGGCCTGGAACCAACGGTTGCCCGCTTCGATACTGGTCCGCTGTCTTGCGGAGGCGCCGGAAGGGTTCCATCCTCGATTCAGCGCTGTGGAGCGGACTTACCGCTACACGACGTGGGCGCCAGCGTTTGAGGGCGACGGAGCGAGACGTTTTCCTCTTGTTGACCGGTTTGCGTTGGTGTTGCCCAAGCGGCCAGACCTGGAAGCGATGAACGGCGCCGCCCGGTTGTTGACGGGGACACACGACTTTGCCACGTTTGGGCAGGCGCCTCAAGGAGAGAATACGGTTCGTCGAATCGTGTCGCTCTTTTGGGAACGGGTGGAGGAGACGCTGCCGGCGCTGGACCCGTATCCGTCCGAACGGCTGGTCCTGACAGTTTCGGCCAACGCATTTTTGCGACGGATGGCGCGTAATCTGGCCGGCTCGTTGCTGGCGGTTGGTTTGGGAACGTGGCGGGCCGATGAACTGACTGCGGCGTTGAATGCGAAAGACCGCAGCCGCTCAGCGCCGCCGCTCCCGCCCAATGGGCTTGTTCTGGAGCGAGTACAGTACGCAGAGTATCCTGAGCTATTTTCTGCGCATTAATAGTATTGTTTTCAATTGCAGGGAATGGATGCAGGACCGAATGAGGAGACTACAGGGTGAAGACACTGAGCCTGAGTTATGAAGAGGCCAAGAGCGGACGTGAATGGTGGGTCGTTGATGCAACCGACAAGACGCTTGGTCGGTTGGCATCGGAGATTGCCCAGGTTCTGCGGGGTAAGCACAAGCCGAGTTTCACGCCCAACGTGGACTGTGGTGACTTCGTGATTGTCATCAACTGCGACAAATTTCACGTGACCGGCAACAGGCTGGATCAGAAGCGTTATTACCGGCATTCCCGTTATCCCGGCGGCTTGAAGAGCCGGACGATGCGGGAACAGTTGGAAAGACAGCCGCAGAAGATAATTTATGAAGCGGTCAAAGGTATGGTTCCGAAGACCCGCCTCGGTCGCGCCCAGATGAAGAAGCTAAGAGTCTACGCCGGTCCGGATCATCCGCACAAGGCGCAAAAGCCGAAGGTGCTGGCACTGCAGGAGAGCAGATATGAGTGAGTATATCGAGGCTGTTGGACGACGCAAGAGTGCGACGGCCCGCGTGCGGCTGTATGAAGGAGACGGAGAGATAATCGTAAACAGTTTGCCGATGAACGGTTATTTCGGGCGCGCTTTGGATCAGATGGTGATCCGGCAGCCACTGTCTCTGACGGGCACGGAGAACAGCTTCAATATCAGCATTAAGGTCCATGGCGGGGGTGAAGGCGGTCAAGCCCACGCAGCCCGGCACGGTTTGTCGCGGGCTCTGGTGGCAGCGGATCCGAATCTGCGGCCAACTTTGAAGGCTGCGGGATTTCTCACGCGCGATGCACGCGTCAAGGAACGCATGAAGCCAGGCCTCAAGCGGGCGCGCAAGGCTCCGCAGTACACCAAGCGGTGAGAGGGGCACGCCAGAAATCGACGCATTACAAAAGCGGTGGCCAAGCCATCGCTTTTTGTTCGTTTGCATTTCTGGCAGTTTCGGACGTGCGGCATTCGGGTTAACGGAGAGGAGTCCGACTTCAGTGGTGATACGGTGCGGATTTCTTGTCATTGCCGGTTCGGCAGATTCCGACGATGTGGATGGAATCGTTGGAGACGTGCGGAGATCGCTGGCCGGCGTTCTGGGCGGGTTGCTACCCATCCTCAGTCGCGTTTACAGGGAGCCTCCTCGCTACCAGTTGGAGGAGACCCTGCGGCAGTGGTGTGATGAAGAGGAGCTGGACCTGATCGTGACGGTGGGGGGTACGTTCCCGGCGCCTGGACCTTCTGCCGGTGAGATCGTACCGGAAGCCACGGCGGCAGTATTAGAGCGGTTGATGCCCTCACTGCCGGAGAGAATGCGTGCCAAGGCCGCGGCGACGAATCCGACGGCGCTATTGGATAGAGGCGTTGCAGGCATCCGCGGGCGGACGTTGATTATCAATCTGCCTGGCGGGGAGGCGCTGACAGCGACGTTTCTGGAGAGTATCCTGGACGTAGTCCCTTCGATCACTGTGCGGCTTGGGGTGGGAGATGAACAGCCCGCCAGTGAGGACGCCCCGGTTTCACCTAGTCACGAGGCGGTGAAGCCAAGAACCGGTGCCTTGGACAAGGAGGAGTTCGCCGCTTTTTTGCAGAGGAGGAAAGAGGGGTTGTGACCTGTTGCCAGCGGGGGCGACCGAAGAGAGTAGTTGCAGGCAGCAGGAATCGAATGGGCCGGTATTTTGACTTTTGGAATCCGTTGGGCGTAATATATATTTTTGTAGGTTACTCTACAGCCGTGGCAGACATCGCTTGTTAATATGGGTTTTGTCTGGCAAGGTCGAGACGGACCGGCGGAAGTTTGCAGTTTGTACGCTCGCATACAGGAGTGGGAGACAAGAAAATGGGCGAGAACACGGTAGTTGTCACAGACGCGAATTTTGAAGATGAAGTCATTCAGTCGGAAGTCCCGGTACTGGTGGATTTCTGGGCGGAATGGTGCGGTCCCTGCAAGATGATCGCGCCGGTACTTGATGAGATTGCTACCGAGCTTGACGGAAAACTGACGATCGGCAAGCTCGATGTGGACGAGAATCAGAGCACAGCGATGGCATTTGGCGTTATGAGCATTCCCACGCTGATGTTGTTCAAGGGCGGCCAGCAGGTGGAGACGATTGTTGGTTTTCAGCAGAAGGCCCAACTGCTTGGAAAGATTCAGGCGCATTTGAACTGACGACAGTTTGAATTGGATTCGTGCAGAGACCTGCCGCGATTGCGGCAGGTCTTTTCGTTCCTTAGACCGGGTACTATTACCAGTACGGTGGCGTGGCGGAGGCGACGCGCCATCACAATAGTATTTCACCACTATTGGAGGGAGCACTGAAATGAGCAGACAGAAAAAGGTAATCTTGAGTGAGTCGGAGATGCCGACCCACTGGTATAACATCAACGCCGACTTGCCGGCGGCGGGGGTTGAGCTGTCACCGCCACTGCATCCGGGTACTGGTCAGCCGATAGGTCCGGAGGACTTGGCGCCCCTCTTTCCGATGTCATTGATTCTGCAGGAGGTCAGCGCCGAGCGCTATATCGAGATCCCTGAGCCGGTGCAGGATGTATACCGTATATGGCGGCCAACGCCTCTTTTGCGGGCGTATGAGTGGGAGAAGGCTCTGGATACCCCGGCGCGCATCTACTACAAGTATGAAGGTGTGAGCCCGTCCGGCAGCCACAAGCCGAACACAGCGGTGCCGCAGGTCTTCTATAACAAGGAGGAGGGTGTATCCCGCCTTGCGACGGAGACAGGCGCGGGTCAGTGGGGGAGTGCGCTCAGTTTCGCCTGCCAGATTTTCGGCATGGAGTGCAAGGTGTATATGGTACGGGTCAGCTATGAGCAGAAGCCTTACCGGAAGGTGATGATGCAGACGTGGGGGGCGGAGGTCGTGCCGAGCCCCAGCCCGGATACGAACGCCGGCCGCCAGATTCTGGCGGAGACTCCAGACAGCACGGGCAGCCTGGGGATTGCGATCTCGGAAGCGGTGGAGGACGCAGCCACACGTGAGGATACGAAGTACTCGCTCGGCTCGGTTCTGAATCATGTGCTTCTGCACCAGACGGTCGTCGGCCAGGAGGTGATCAGCGGGCTGGAGGCGTTCGGTGAGGACTGGCCGGACGTGCTGGTGGGTTGTACGGGGGGCGGCAGCAACTTTGGCGGCTTTGCGTTCCCATTTTTGAGGGAGAACATCAGCGGCGGCAGGAACGCCCGCGTCATTGCGGTGGAACCGGCGGCTGCGCCGAGCCTGACGCGCGGGGTCTATACGTATGATTTCGGCGACACGGCACAGATGACACCGTTGATTAAGATGCACACGCTGGGACACGACTTTGTGCCGGCGCCGATCCATGCTGGAGGACTGCGCTATCACGGCATGAGCGCGCAGGTCAGCGCGCTGCATGATGCGGGGTTGATCGAGGCTGTGAACGTTCAGCAGCGGGCGATTTTCGAGGCCGCGGTCTCCTTTGCGCGTGCGGAGGGAATCCTGCCGGCGCCCGAACCGGCGCATGCGATCTGGGGGGCGATGCAGGAGGCGCTGGCGTGCAGGGAGGGAGGCGAGAGCAAAGTGATCGTCTTCAATATGTGCGGTCACGGGCACTTCGATCTGGCAGCCTACGAACAGCATCTGGCCGACAACCTGGAGGACTTCGAATACCCGGAGGCGGCGATTCGAGCGAGCCTGGAAAAGGTGCCTTCGCTGTAGATGCTCCTGGACTGTAGTTTTCCAGGAGAGGGGCGGGGTCAGGCCTGCCGTTGAGAAAGAAGAAGGTTCGACACCGCTTTCAATGCGAGCAGGACCAGGAAGATGGCCAGATCGATTGCTGCAACGAGGAGGAAGGCGCCGGTCAGTAGCTGAATCGGACCGAAGAGGAAGTCCAACAGAAGAAGCACATTGCGGCCCGACTGATCGATAAAGACGAACAGGGCGCCGATGAGAACGACATAGATGCCCAGTGACTTAAGCGGCGCACGATCGCTGGCGCTGGGCATCATCGCGTTGGCGATGGCGAAGAGGAGATAGCTCCACAACAGGCTGTCCGGCTTGTGGGCGAGCCCGTCTACGACGAAGGTCAGCCCATCCAGCAGCCTGCCGGTGCGCCAGGCAAAGGCGAGTGTCTGCGTATCGAAAACCTGCTCGCCGATAAGAACGATCAGCGCGGACCCCACCAGAAGGGGGGCCAGGCCCACCAGGCTATCATACACGGTCCCTCCGGACGAGACTGTCACGCTCCCCAAACCGATGGTATTGCGGGTGTATTTTGGCCAGACGCGGAAATTGCTGGTCTTCAGACCCAGGAGCCTGGCTACCAGCCAGTGGGAGGCCTCGTGGATGAGGATGCCGGGCAGGTAGATCAGGAACAGAATCACCATGGCCATGTCTTCGGAGCCGGAGAGCAGGTAGACGATCTCCTGGATCAGCAGGCCGATTCGCCAGCTGAGCCACCAGAGACCAGCGAGCAGGATTAAGAAGAGGACGAAAAAGAGATATGGGGAGAATGGAGACATGAGGGAGGGTGAGGAGAGAGTGAAGAGGAGAGAGAGGCTAGTTGTTGACCCAGCTGATTTTCGCTCCTTGCTCCTGACAACTGTCCCCCGACGGGTGAACGAGTGGGGCGCGGGTCAGCCGGCGTAGAGCTCGGCGGTGATGTTTACCATTTCGGCGTAACTGGCTGCCTCAAGGGATGCGCCACCTATCAGCGCGCCGTCGATATCGGGTTGTTGCATGATGGCGCCGATATTGTCCGGTTTGGTGCTGCCGCCGTAGAGGACGCGAGTCGCGGCGGCGACTGCACCGCCGTGCGTTTCGCGCAGGATGTTGCGTACCAGGCCGCAGATGTCGCCGGCCGTTTCTGCGGTCGCGGCTCTGCCGGTGCCGATAGCCCAGATGGGTTCGTAGGCGATTACGAGCGATTGAAGTTGGTCACCCACCAGACCGGCCAGGGCGGCCTGCACTTGTGTGGTGATCGTGGCGGTGGTTTCGCCGCGTTCGTTCTGGTCGAGGCTTTCGCCTACGCAGACGATCGGGGACAGCTCGTACGCCAAGGCTGCATGGGTCTTTTTGTTAACGGTTTCGTCGGTTTCGCCGAAGAGTTGGCGGCGCTCGCTGTGGCCGATGATGACATAGTCGGCGAGGCCCTGGAGCATGGGCGGGCTGATTTCTCCGGTAAAGGCGCCGCTATCCTGCCAGTGGCAGTTCTGGGCGCCGAGAGAGAATGGCATTGTGGACGATGTCGCCTTCAGCGGGTGCAGACAGAGGGATGGCGGGCACAGCAACATCTCCACCGCGGACGTATCTCCGGTTAGCTGGTAAATCTGCCGCGTGAGGGCGAGAGCCTCGGTCACGGTCATGTTCATTTTCCAGTTGCCGGCCATCATCGGTTTACGCATTTTTGGTGTTCTCCACGGAAGGCTGTGTCAGGCAGCGGCGTGTGAAACTACATAAAGGATGTGCGGGGACTAGGCAGACACGGGTTGCCATGCGATGGGCAGATCAGTACTTCCTGCAGACATCCTGCCGCCGCCACATTGCGAAAGGTCTTTTTCAGAGGGCAACCGGATCTGGCGTCCAGCGGCCGCTTGAGAGTTCTAACCGGGCTGGGGGTCGTCAGCTTCGGCGTCTTCCGCTTCGGGCGGTGCGTTGAAGCGTATCAGCTCCTCTTCGTACTCCTCCTGGGTGAGCCAACGCCCGCCGCTGACTTCATGGTGGGAGACCTTTTTGCCGCGGTCGAACCAGATTTCGACTTCGACCTGGGTAAAACAGCGGTTTTTGCCGCTCCCTTGCAGCACTTTGCGGGTGTAGTAGCGATCGTCGTTCTCTTCATCGCGGCTGAGGCTGTTGACCAGATCGATTTCGGCCATGATTGGTTCGCGGCAACGGTTGCTGAAGACATAGATGGGGAAAGCGCGATTGTCGCCGCCTCCGCCACCAGAAAAGAACGATGCCAGTTTCTGTAGAAAGCTCATAGGTCACGACTCCTCGTCGTCCAGGGCGGCCACGCCAGGCAGAAGCTTGCCTTCGAGGAACTCCAGGCTGGCGCCGCCGCCGGTACTCACGTGGGAGATTCGCTCGGCCAGTCCGGCCTGCTGTACAGCAGCGGCCGAGTCGCCGCCGCCGACTATTGTGGTGGCTTGGGTCAACCCAGCCAGCATTTCAGCGATGGCAACGGTACCGCGGGCAAAGGGGGGAAATTCGAAGACACCCATGGGACCGTTCCAGAGAACGGTGCGGGCGCCGGCGAGGCGATTGGCGAAGTGAGCGACGGTGGCCTCACCTATGTCGAGAGCCATCCAGCCGGCCGGAATCTCGGTCACACTGACGGTGCGGTAGGCAGCGTCGGCGGAAAAGCCATTGGCAACGGTAAGATCGACCGGGAGTTGAATTACATCTTCGCCTGCGCTGTGCAAGGCCCGGGCCGTGTCAAGAACTTCAGATTCGACCAGGCTGGCACCCATCTGGCAGCCGGCGGCGGCGAGAAAGGTGTTGGCCATGCCGCCGCCGATCAGGATGGCATCTACTTCTTGAAGCAGCTGCTCGATTACGGCGATTTTGTCGCTTACCTTGGCGCCGCCAAGAATGGCGATGAAAGGACGCTTGGGGTCCTCGAGCGCTTCGCCGAGATAGGTCAATTCCTTTTCCATCAGGAGACCGGCGACGGAGGGAAGGTGGGCGGCGACACCGGTCGTGCTTGCATGCGCCCTGTGGGCGCTGCCGAATGCGTCGTTGACGAAGAGATCGCCGAGGCGGGCGAGGGCTACGCTCAGGGCAGGATCATTGTTTGTTTCACCGGGGTCAAAGCGTGTGTTTTCGAGCAGAAGAAGCTCGCCATGGCCGAGGCCGGCTGCGGCCGCTTCGACATGGGGACCGGTTACGGCGCCGGGGAATCGGACGTCGGCGTTGAGCAGGTCGCTCAACCGTTGGGCGACGGGCCGCAGGCTGTAGCGGGAGTCGGGTCGACCATCGGGCCGGCCGAGGTGGCTCATCAGGACCAACGATGCGCCATGCGTGCGCAGGAACTCCAGAGTGGGCAGGGTAGCGCGGATGCGGGTATCATCGCCGACGCGACCGTCGTCATTTATGGGCACATTGAAGTCGACGCGGACCAGTGCGCGCTTGCCTTCCCAGATGACCTCCCGAACGGTCTTCTTGCGGGTCACGTCTCCGTGCCTTTGGTGGATGGCGGTGGAACTAGACGCCCTGGCCGGCGACAAAGGCGGCGAGATCGGTCACCCGTACACTGTAGGCCCATTCGTTGTCGTACCAGGTGACGACTTTGACGAGGTCGCCGTAGCAGGCTGTAAACTCGGCGTCGATCACGCTGCTATGCGGGTTGCCCTGAAAGTCCGAACTGACGAGGGGCTCGTGGCTGACGTCGAGGATGCCATTCATGGGCCCGGAGGCGGCTTCGGAGAAGGCGTCCAGCAGGTCCTCAGTATTGCCGGGTGTGCTGGTCTTGGCGACAAAATCGACTACGCTGACGGTGGATGTGGGAACGCGCATGGCCATACCGTCAAACTTGCCGTCGAGTTCGGGTACGACGAGGGACACGGCTTTGGCGGCGCCGGTGGTGGTTGGGATGATGTTCATGCCGGCGGCCCTGGCGCGGCGCAGGTCTTCGTGAACTAAGTCGAGGATGCGCTGGTCGGTGGTGTAGGCATGGACGGTTGTCATCAGCCCCTGCTCGATGCCGATGGTGTCGTTGACGACTTTGGCGGCGGGGGCAAGGCAGTTTGTTGTGCAGCTGGCGTTGCTGATGACGTGGTGGCTGTCGGGGTTGTATTGATCGTTGTTGACACCCATGCAGATGGTGATGTCTTCGCCTTTGGCCGGAGCGCTGATGATCACTTTCTTGGCGCCGGCGGCAATGTGGAGAGCTGCCGTTTCGCGATCGCGGAAAACGCCGGTGCTCTCGACGACGATGTCAACGCCCAACTCGTCCCAGGGCAGCTGGCTGGGGTCACGCTCGCTGAGCACTTTCAGCCGGTCTCCATTGATCGTCAGATCACCATCGTCAATATCGACGGCGCCGTCAAAGACGCCGTAGTTGGTATCATATTTGAACAGGTGGGCCATGGTTTCCACATCACCCAGATCGTTTATTGCGACGAGGTCGAAAGTATTTTGATGATGCTCAAACAGAGCCTTAGTTACCTGACGACCTATACGACCGAAGCCATTAATGGCGATTCTTGTGGTCATTTGAGAGTCTCCTCGGCAAGGGTGGACATTTGTTAATACTGGCAATTCTACCATATCGGGTCTGGATCGTTGACTATTCCTGTGTCTGAAGGGTGCAGTCCATTTTTGGGGTGAGAGTGGACAGGCACAAGGCCTGCCCCTACCGTGGTCAAGGCGGACGGTTTCGCGGCACGACGTGGGTGGGCGACAGGTGGCATAGACAGTACGCGGGCGACGCGGCGCCAACGTGGCATGGTGTAAGGGGGGCGTTGCGGGGGGAATCCCCCCGCACAAGGGAGGGCCGAAGGCCCGACCGCACAACTGCAGTGGTCAGTGATCAGTGGTCAGAGGGAACGGCACTTGCCCTGGTCGGGGACGCGAACCGGCTTTGGGTTGGTCGTTACCAGAGGTGTGCGAGAGTTCACCCCTATTTTGGACTGCACCCGTGTCTGAACTGTGATTTGCGGTGTCAGGAGTAGGGCGCTGTACGGGGCGTGAGCGTGGGTCATTTTTCGGCATTCGTTTGCGTGGTACGGGGACAGAGTATACAATCATTATCAGGCTGTGCACCTGCAGAATCAAGGAGTACCCGTGTCGATCAGGCCGGCGCCAGAGTTCATTCCTACAAGGCGGCTTACATACGAAGAAGCAATCGGCATACTATTTCACGATGCCAGGTTTGACAGTCGCGCTCCGCGGTCGAAGGATCCTGAAAGCCGATTGGAACGGATGCGGTCGGTGCTGGCGGCGTTGGGCGATCCCCAGGAGCGCTTTCGAATCGTTCACGTGACGGGCACAAAAGGCAAGGGCAGCACCAGCGCCTACACGGAGTCGATCCTCCGTCACCTGGGCTACAACACCGGGCTGTTCACGAGTCCCCACCTGCACACTTTTCGCGAACGCATGCGCGTGGACGGGCAGCTGATCTCCCAGGAAAAGTGTGCCGAGCTGATCCAACGAGCTCTACCCTATCTGGAGGCGACCTCTGATCTGACCGTTTTTGGTCGTATCACTGTCATCGCCTTTCTTTACTTTGCCGAGGCAGGGGTCGACTGGGCGGTGGTGGAGGTGGGGATTGGCGGCCGTCTGGACAGCACCAATATTGTGCTGCCGGAGGTATGCGGCATCACTCACATCAGCAAGGACCACATGCATATTCTCGGCGACAGCCTGGAGGAGATTGCGGCGGAGAAGGCCGGGATCATCAAGCGCAGGACGCCGGTATTCAGTGCGCCGCAGAATCAGAGAGCTGAGGACGTTCTGCGACGGGTGGCCGAGGATATGGAGGCGCCACTGTCGGAAGTAGAGCTTTACGGGCGGGCCACGCTGCCGCTGGTTGGGAAACACCAGCGGATCAATGCCGGGATCGCGTACGAGATGGTGCGGGAACTACACCGAACCGGCCTGGTGAGGTGGGATGATGAGCTTGTAGATAGCGGTCTGGTCCAGACCAGGTGGCCCTGCCGCATTGAGTGGTTGCCGCGGCCGGCTGATGGGGGCATGCCTCTGGTCGTAGACTGCGCGCACAACAGAGACAGCCTGGAGATACTGCTTTCGACACTGGCAGCGACCCACGCGGGGCGGCCGTTTACGTTCGTTTTCGGGGTCAACAGCGACAAGGATATCGCGCCGATGCTGAAGCTGGCGGTGGCTGCGTCGCCGCGGATTGTACTGGTGCAGAGTCGTCATCCGAAGGCGTTGCCCGTACCGGAGCTGCGAGAGGTCATCGGATCGTTGCCTGTGGATAAAGGCCGAACGGTGGTTGCGGCGCCGTCAATGGACGCAGCAATCGAGACTGCGCAAGAGATCACGCCGTCGAACGGCTATGTAGTCGGCACCGGGTCCGTTTTCGTGGCCGCCGAACTGCGTGAGGCATGGAATGGGTTGTACCCCGGCCTCTTGCCCCTGGACGACTGGATTCACGAAGCCAATACTGATCCGCCTTTGGCTCCACTGCCCCCTGCTTACGGCACCATTTAACCGATGAACCAAAAGAACTCACTGTCCTCCGGCAAGCTGTTTCGGGGAGGAGGGGGTGTTTCTGGCCTCTGCTCTCAGTCTCTTCGCGGCTCCGAAAGGAAGAAGGGCGGCCCGATCCGCCGCTGGAAGCTAGAGGCGCGGGCAGGTGCGATGTGCATGCTCTGCATGCTGATCCTTTTGAGTGCATGCGAGCCTCCGGAGCCGAGCCCAGAGCTGAACATCGACCTGGGGATGATTTTGCCGGAGGAGTGGAAGGCCGTCTCCACCTGGGAGTCGATCAACATAGACGCTGACACCGAGGATGAGTATCTTCTCTTCTACCGTTACGATGCCAGCACAACTGCAGATGGCGAAGAAATCACCGGTCCGATTGGCGCGGTGATATACGACTCGCAGACGCCGATTGGAATGCCGGAGGAGTCGGAGGACAGCTCAAGGCCGCCGGCGCCCAGGCTTCAGCCGTATGCGCTGCTACCCAACTACTGGCAAGGTTCTGGTTTTGGCTTTGTTGCGCCGCCGCGTCAGGCGGGTCGTCCCGAGTGGATCGTAGTCAGACGCGAAGATCCGAGAGAGACCGAAAACCGCTACTTCGAGGTACTGGCGGAGCAGATGCCGGCATCAGTCAGTGGACAGGCGGTGGGCGAGGCGCCGGGGGAACTGCCCAGTCACGATGAGTTGATCGTGTATGGCGGCAACAGCCCAATAGGCGGCCCGACCTATATCAGCATTTTCTGGTGGAGCACTCTCAGCGAGGGTTATGGCAGCACACAGATCTCAGCGCCGGGCGGTCTGTACGTTGAGGAGTGGGACGGCGCGGCGAACGGCTCCCCGATGCGGACTGTACGCGCCCGCTATCCTCAAAATGACCGCAGCCTGCTCTGTAAAGAGTCCCGTTTTGAGCGCCGTCTGGATCCGAACTTTACGAGCGCAGGTGCATATCGTGCGGCCATCTACTATGAGGAGGGCCCGCGCAAGCTGATTTTCTGTTACGGCATTCCCCAATCTCCTTTTTACCCTGAAGCGGTTGTGTTAGCCTATCTGCTGCAGCCCGACCAAAATTCGCAACTCCTGATCGAGGGGGCACGTCAGACTGTCCCGAGGGCGTTGGAGGGGTTCGATTGGGTGGACGCGTTCCAGTATTATCCAACGATTCCTACATTTGCCGGACAGGCAGCAACATCTCAAAGGATCACGACGGAGGTTTTGGCATCGCTCATTTATCAGGCCGACAGCGGCCTGGAGAGCAAACTCTTTGCGTTTACGCTGGAACACGTACCTTCGGACTTGAGCAACAGGACGACGGACCAGTGGCTGATCGTTGGTGTTGAGCAAAGAGAGTGATGCGGGGCTGCCCTCATTTGACAGGCTTCTGCGCAGCTGCGCCAGACAGGCCACCGCACGCTGTGGTCCGTAGCCGGCGCAATGACAACACCCTCATTTCAATCTCATAGTTTGATTTCTTACGGCTCGCGAGAGTGCGTAGTGTGTTCAGCGCAGCGCGCGGCCGTTCGGTTCCCGCGCCTTGAGCGGAAAGCCTGATAGCGCGCCGGAATTGGAGCGGGGGCGAGGAGGGAGGTAGTCGGCGCGATAGGTTTTGACAGGGTGGAAGACTGGACGGGTAGCTAATGGTACTTTGATTGGGTCATGATAGTTAGTGCGAGGGCGTTCCTGCGACTGCTGGAAAACGAGCGATTAGCAGAGAACGCTATAGACTGGGAGCAGATCTTTGAAGGCATTGCCGGGAATGCGACTATGCGCAATGTATCGATAGTTGGAATCGGACAGATACCTGTTGGAGAGCATTGGGAGCTGTCCGTCCGTCATATCGCCTATCATGCGATTGCAGCAGCGTTGGAGGAGGCTGGCACGGAACAGGTGGACGCTTTGTTCGTCGGCAACATGCTTAGCGGGAGCCTATTGAGCCAGGAACACCTGGCGACCTTGGTGGCAGACTTCTGTGGGCTACGAAACGTAGAGGCGGCGAAGATAGAATCGGCTTGCGCGAGCGGCGCGTCGGCGCTACGCATCGGGCACATGGCGGTGGCCAGCGGCATGCACGACGTCGTCGTCGTTTGCGGCGTGGAGAAGATGACGGACACGTCAGGAGAGAGCACGACGGCCGGTCTGGCCACGGCGGCAGACGCCGAATATGAAGCGGCGCACGGGGTCTCCTTTGTGGGGCTGAACGCGCTGATCATGCAGCGGTATATGTACGAGTTCGACGTGCCGATGGATGCCTTTGCAGGCTTCAGCATCAATGCGCATCGAAATGGCGCAAAGAACGCCAACGCCATGTTCCAGAAACCGATTTCTCTGGATGCATATCTGAATGCGCCGATGATCGCGACACCGATCAGTATCATGGACAGCAGCCCGGTCTGCGACGGCGCGGCGGCGGCTGTTCTGGTCGCGTCGGAGCAGGCTGGGGCATACGTGACCGGCCATCATCCCGGCGCGGTGCAGATTCTGGCAAGCGCCAGCGCCAACGATACGATCGCTCTGCATGATCGCAGAGACCCGCTTTTTCTCGAAGCCGCCTATGTCAGCAGCCAGAAGGCGTATATGCAGGGCGGGGTGACGCCGGCGGATGTGAGCTTTTTTGAACTTCACGATGCATTCACGATCATGAGCGCGCTCAGCCTGGAGGCAACGGGATATTCAAGGCGGGGGGAGGGTTGGCATTTGGCCGCTGACGATGCGATTGGCCCCGATGGGAGGATACCCGTCAGCACGTTGGGCGGGTTGAAGAGTCGGGGTCATCCGGTTGGGGCGACGGGAATGTACCAGGTTGTGGAGGCGGTGCAGCAGTTGCGGGGCGAGGCCGGGGAGGGCCAGATCGGGAATGCAACGGTTGGGATGACACAGAACATTGGCGGCAGCGGCGCGACAATCGTGACCCATATTCTGGGCGGGTGAACTGGCGGGCTGCGACGGGAGATGGAGGGGAAACGGCTGTCAGAAGCTATCAGCACAGTTTCTCGGATTTCTTCGGGTAGGATTTGATAGGTTGATGGCCATAGGATCGTAGTTCAGAAGCGACATTGATCGGATTCAGACAGCGAGGAAGCTATGAGCATTGCCAGCCTTTGGCGCACGAGACAGCAGCGATACAGTCTTCAGGGTGAGATATGTCCTGATTGTCATAAGGCGATTTTTCCCCCGCGCGATGTCTGTCCCCATTGCAGTGAGGCAGCGGGCCCGCTTCACACGATGAGCGGGCGGGGCGAGGTTTACAGCTATACGAAGATGTTCAATGTGCCGGATGGATTTATGGCGCAGCGTCCGTACACGATAGCGCTGGTCAAATTGGAGGAGGGCCCGATGGTGACCGCGCAGTTGACCGATATCACTGATGAGGATGTTGAGATTGGCATGCCGGTGGAGATGGTGACGCGCAAGCTGCGGGAGGAGGGCGACAGCGGCGAAATCGTATACGGTTACAAATTCCGGCCAGTTTTTGCCGCGGCCGATTGAGGCGCGTCAGGACGAGGGCGGTCTGGCGGCGCCACGTTCGAATCCTTTCATCTCTGGCGAAGCTGCGGATTTTGCAATCTTGCCGCGTCGGGGTCAATGGTGGACAATAGGGGCCTCGTATGGGATAATTGTTCCCAGGAGGCATATTAAATGGCGAAAGATAGGGAATATCCCAGCTATTTGACCTGTGTTGCCGAGGTTCTGAGCAACTCCCCAACCCCCCTCAGCATCGAAACCCTGGTTTCCCGAATAGCGAAAAAGCGACCGGTTGGGAGCGGTGCGCGCAGCGCCGTCTATCAGGCGATTGGCAAGCTGTATCAGGCGATCCCTGTAGGGTCCGGACGTTTCGGGTGGCTCACCTGTTTGCTGCGGGGTCAGTTTTTCCGACATCCCCTTACGCGTGGAGAAATTCGGAAGGGAACGTTGCTGTTGGACGAGTTGGAACACGCGGTTTTCTTCCCTCAATTCTTTCAGACGCACCGGCCTGACATGCGGCTGATTTCAATTGAACTGATGGGGGGACCGACTCTGCAGGTGCACGCGGAGATTGAACGGGGCACATGGGCATTGCGTCTAGGTCAGCCATTCACAGAGTGGGTTGATCAGGCTGGGGGAACCACCGAAGACGATCTGTTGATTCAAGTGAGTGATGCGGTAAGCGGTGAATACAGGATTCGTTTGCATCCGAAAGAGTCGCGGCAGGAAGGCTTGATTCGGGAGCGCAACGCCGTTCTATCCCGGGCTGCCGAGCAGATCGTTGGCAGGGACAGAAGAGCCCGTGCGGCGATGCCGGTGTGGGAGTTGGCCGGCGCCCTGATCGGGCAGAGCGTGTACAGCGAAGAGATTCCGCCGGACGATATGCACTTCGTGTTGCACGAGTACAGCAATTTGCGCCTGATCGAAGACGCCGGATATACGACTAACGGCCAAGATAGCAGCAGCGGCGACGCGGCGCCCAACGGCGTCGAGACGCCCTCCAAGGCAGAGAAGCCGCCCAAGAACCGCTATGGGTTTTTGTTTGAGAACGGGGACGGTACGGGATTTGATCAGTTCTTCGAAGGAAGTGGACATCCTGAATTGCCCTCGTGGGAATGGGGGCGAGGTGAACTCTGGGCGTCGGAGTCTGAAGGGGATTCGTGTGAGGCTTATCAGGCATATTTGAGCGAACTCAAGGAAAATGCTCCAGACATGACGCCTCTCAACCATACGGAGTTTCACCTTTTGGAGGCGGAACTGGAGATGCTCGTCAGCTTGGAGCACGAGTTTGGGTTCCTGATGCCGGAGCAGGAAAGGCGCAAGAACGAGTTGGCGGACCGGCTATTTATCGATCCTGATTATCTGTTGGGCGGAGACTGGGACCAAGACGACCACGGTGATGTCCCGTTTTGGAATAACTAGGCGCAATTGGGCGCCAGCTGGACTGTAAGATGAAAGGGCCGCCGATCGTTGTCGGCGGTTCTGTTATTTTCGACGCTTTCTCGCGTTTTCTGCCGGCGTTGCAGAGTGTGACGGGAAGGGCGGCCTAACTGGGTAGGACTTGATGCCACAGCCGGTTAACTGCAGATATTTCTATGGGGATTATCACCGCGGCAGCGAGCGGGAGACATGTCGTTTGCTTGAAGAGAGCCCGCGAAACGAACGTCGCTGGCATCGCAAGCTGTGCAATCGGTGTCCTGTGCCGGCCATTCTGCTGACGAGCAACTGCCGTACACTTCTGCTCGAAGCCGAGGTCAGGAAGCGCTTTCTCTCTGAGCGTGTTGAAGTTACTTTCTCGGTATGCAGCGAGCATCTGATTGAGTTAGAGGACCCTCAGTTCTGTCCCCTTTGCGCCCAGGAAATAGAAGAGTGAGGGGATGTTCCGGTCCTTTGCGGACTTACCGGAACACCCCCTGTTGAGAGTCGCCTTTGGAGGGGTCTATCTTGACTTTTCTAACGGCGTCATCAGGCCGGAGATCGTCTCGCTCTCGGTGCGGCCGGGCCGCGCAGTTTTGAGCGCCACCTGGCGATGCGCTTGCGGACGACGGGAATGCGCACGATCAGGAAGATGCCGAGCAGAACGCCCCAGGCGGCCGGTTCCCGGTAGTCGGCCTTCACGACCCAGACGTAGTGAAATACTGCGAGGACGCCGGCGACATAGACCCACTGGTGGAGCTTTTTCCACCATTTGCCGAGTCGGCGCATCCAGCCTTTGGACGAAGTGAGAGCAAGAGGGAGCAGAATCAGCAGGGCTGTGAACCCGACGATGACGTAGAGTTTGGTGCCTACATCCTGCCAGATATAAATCCACTGAAAGCCGTAGTCTTCACCGATGAAGATGTAGAAATGGACGGCTGCGTAGCTGAAGGCATAGAGGCCCAACCATTTGCGGGCCGGGATGATGTTTCGCCAACCGAGAATGATATTGAGAGGCGTGCAAGCGAGAGACAGGACGAGCAGGACGAGTGCGGGCTTGCCGGTGCGAAGGGTCCAGTCCTGGATTGGGTTGACACTCAGTCCGTTTGTATAGTCCTGGTACAGCAGCCACGCCAGGGGGATAAGGGCACCGATATGGGTTAGCCAAAGTATTTGCCCTTTGGTCAGCAGTTTATCGAGGTTCATACGTCACCTTCTACACTTCAAACAGAGTTGGCCGGCGGTCGGTGCTTGTTCTGACCGCCGGCCACTACAGATTCGACGGTTTTCTAGTAGTTTGCGACCAGGTCCATACCTTCATAGAGATAGGCGACCTGTTCTTCATAGCCATTGAACATCAGGGTCTCACGCCGGCCTCGTTCGCCGATGCGGCGCTCGGTGGCCTGTGACCAGCGCGGGTGATTGACTTGGGGGTTCACGTTGGCATAGAAGCCATACTCATGGCCGGCGGCGGCCATCCACAAGGAGGTTGGCTGCTCGGTGACGAGATCGATTTTGACGATCGACTTGACGCTCTTGAAGCCGTACTTCCAGGGGACGACGAGACGGATGGGCGCGCCATTCTGGGGCAGGAGATCCTTGCCGTAGAGGCCGGTGGCGAGAATCGCGAGCGGATTCATGGCTTCATCGATGCGCAGGCCCTCGACGTAGGGCCACTGGTACCAGCTGCTGCTCCTCTGGCCAGGCATTCCTTCCATGTCGAGAATCGTCTCCATGCGCACATACTGCGCATCCGACGTCGGCTCGACGGCTTCAAGCAGGTCGGAGAGCTGGAAACCCATCCATGGGATCACCATTGACCAGGCTTCGACGCAGCGCAGGCGGTAGATGCGTTCTTCGATGTCGAACATCTGCTTCAGGTCGTCGACATCGTAGGTACCGGGATTGTTGACGAGGCCACCTACTTCAACCGTCCAGGGGGAGGTGGGGTAGCCTTCAGCCAGGCGGGCCACGGCCTGCTTATCGGTGGAGAACTCATAGTAGTTGTTGTAGTTGGTAATCTGCTCAAATGTATTGAGCGGATCGCCGAGTTCGTCGGTGGTTCCGGAGTCAGTTGATACCGCCTCGGATTGGGCGCTCTCGGACTCTTCCCCGCTGGCCACCTCCTCCATTTCGGGCATCGAACATGCTGCGAGAGCTGCCGTTCCCAACGCCAGTCCTGCGCCCTTCATGAATTTCCGTCGATTGAGGAAAACCTCTTCAGGTGTTATCTCTTGCCAAGGGATCTTGGGAATTTGTATGCGTGCCATCTTTCTCTTCCTTTCGCCTTGCGCTTACCGGTCAGGCTGGTTTCGGTCCTATGGAGATGCTTACATCATCCAGTATAGGCCTCATATATTATGTAACTATTGCCCCAAATCTTATCAGATCGTTATAGATAATTGAAATGCCTAGTATAGTCTCCTCCAGGCCCAGCGGCTCCAAGGATATTCCGGCGCCGAGTTGCGGTGAGGCTGAATTGGGGAGTACATTGATGGTCAAGAAAAGTTACGCCGGCTGTTCTTTTCTTGTGGGTCAGCGATTGCCGGGGAACGGGAATCGCTGCTACTTCAGAGAGTTCGGAACCCATCTAAACTGGTTACAATGAATCCTTCACTCGTACATGCGGCAGTCGTCCATTTCCCCATTGCGTTGCTGATCTGCGGTAGTCTCGCCCTGCTCGGTACACTTCATCGTTGGCCCCGAGCTGAACTGCGTATTATAGGCTGGGGGCTGCTCTTGCCAGGATGGTTTGGACTGCTGGCTGCCATTGTCAGCGGCATTGTATCGCAGGGGACGCTGCCGCCGGATGCGCCCTACCGTCCTCTTCTCAACTGGCATACGGGCAGTGGTCTGGTTTTGGCGGTTCTATACGGCGACCTGGTCTATCGAGGGTGGCTCAATTGGAGGCGAAGGGACAGGCGCGAGGGGGAAGAATGGGTTTGGTTGGGGGATTTACTTAACGACGGCGGAGGGAAGTGGCGTTTTACCCTGCAACTCCTGTTGGGAATCGGGCTGGTCGGTTTCAGTGGCTGGCTGGGCGGGCAGTTGGTCTATGAGTTCGGTGTGGGGGTACGCTGACAGGCGGACAGCAGGGGGAAGGATTCCCTTATTCTGGGTATGTTTCTTTTCGGGTAGTTTGATCCACTGAATTATCTATGGCGACCATTCTAGTAGTAGATGACGACCGGTTGATGCGGCGCAGCGTCTCGATCGGCTTGCAGGATGCCGGTTACAGCACGGAGACCGCCGGCAGTGGAGAGGAGGCGCTGGAAAAGGCCGACGAAGTGCAACCCGAGCTGGTGCTGCTGGACATTGGGCTGCCGGGCATGGACGGTATGGAAACGCTGCGTGCACTGAGGCAGTCATTCGACGCTCCCATTATTTTTGTGACGGCACGCAGGCGGGAATTGGACGAAATCGTGGGCCTGGAGCTGGGCGCGGACGACTATGTGACGAAACCTTTTGATATGGACGTGTTGCTGGCCAGGGTGAGAGCCGTTTTGCGGCGGGCCGCGGCGAGCGACCCGCCCAGCGCCGAGTCCGGCATGCCGAATCTGGTCGTAGGGGATCTGGAGTTGGACCTTTCGGCACATCAGGTCACCATTGGGGGACGCAGTGTAGCGCTCACGCCGAGGGAGTTCCAACTGCTGGCCTTTCTGGCGAGCCGGGCGGGCGACGTTGTCCCAATAGACGATATTTTGACAAATGTATGGGGACCGGATTGGATCGGCGAAACGCAGACGGTGTATGTACACATTCGCTGGCTGCGCACGAAGATCGAGAGGGACGCGGCCCGGCCGCGCCGTCTTCACACGGTGAGGGGGGTGGGGTACCGATTGACCCCTGCAGGAAGGGACAGTTCGCATGTGGCGTAGTTTACGCAGCCGGTTGACGTTCAGCCATCTTCTTCCTCTTCTGGTCATCGTCCCCTTGCTCAGCTTCCTGCTTTTTTATTTGATTGAGGCCCGCTTTGTACTGGATGAGGCGACCGCGGAACTGGCTGGGCAGGGAGAACTAATTTCGCGGCTTTATCAGGCTGAACTGGCGGCACAGGAGGATCCTGAGCAGGCCAGCTCGCTGTTCGCGCGGCTGCGCGTACGGATACCCACTCTGTTTTATCTGGTGGACCAGAACGGGAATATTGTGGTCAGACCGGGCTTGGCGACGGCTTCGACAGAGGTGCCGATACGACCGCCGGATCCGGAGCTATTGCAAAAGGCTCTGGCCGGCGAGATCGCTCGGCAAGTGAGCATGGGAAACGCGGATGTGGCCGTTCCGGTGCGTAACGAGGACCAGGAGGTTGTCGGCGCGGTGCATCTGTCTCAGCAGCTGACGGACGTGACAAACCGCCTGGCAGTACTGCGGTGGACGGTGTGGGGGGCGGTGAGCGCAGGCCTGCTGGTGTCGGTGCTTCTCAGTTTCTTCCTCAGCCGATCACTGAACCGGCCTCTTGAGAGGTTGACAGCAGCCAGTCGCGCCGTAAATTTCGATGCTCCTCCAAGCCGTGTTGAGGAGGTAGGGCCGACAGAGGTTCAAACCCTGGCGCGCACATTTAACGAGATGTCTGAGCGGCTATATGAACTGGAACAGGGTAGGCGGCGGCTGTTGAGCGCAGTGGTGCATGAGTTGGGCCGGCCGCTGGGGGCGATCAAGGCAGCTGCCCAGGTTCTGGGACAGAACGGCAAAGATGCGGAGCTGGTGATCGAACTCTCGTCGGGAATTGACGACCAAATCGATCAGTTGCGCAGCCTGTTGGACGATCTGGCTTTGCTCGCACGGAATGATATTCGGGATCTGGCGCTTGAGATCGCGCCAACCGATGTTGGGGATCTGGTGTTGGAAGAGTGCAGGCGCTATGACCCGCGCATAGGGGAGAAAGAGATCGAACTCATCACGCAATTTCCCATGGATGCAACGCAGGCGGCTGTGGACCCGATGCGTTTGAGCCAAATTGTCGGCAACCTGTTGGACAACGCCATCAAATACACGCCGAACGGCGGGCAGATCCAGATTGTGGTGGGAACAGAGGGGGACCGGGTCTTACTGACAGTTGAGGATTCGGGGCCGGGCATCGATCCTGCCGAATTTGAGCGCATCTTTGACTTTCTCTATCGCTCTCCGCGGCAGGAGCGGGTACGGGAAGGGATGGGTATTGGTTTGGCGCTGTCCCGCCGGCTGGCGGAGGCACAGGGCGGCACTCTGACGGCCCATCATCGCGCTGCCGGCACGGGCGCGAGATTTGTGCTCTCCCTTCCTGTGGAGGTAGGCCAAGCCTATGTGGCCACGGCCCCGATACAGTGAGTACCAAAACTGGTCACAGGAATTAAGGTTGCCTTAAAGTTGCCATAGGATTCCGATAAGGACTGCCGGCGGGCGGACTGTTATGCTAGATGGGCGAGGAAGTAGCAATGCAGAACATCTTCTCTGATTTCTCGGAGTAGATGTCTTTGGGATAAAGGAAGAATTCAAGTGCAACCGAAAACCGTGAGTCTACGAACGTTTGTCATAGTGGTTGGCATCCTGACGGTGGCGTTCGTAATTGGATTGGCCGGCATCGGCAGGATAGAGATCGCCCCTGCGACGGTTGATGCCACGACGCCACCGTACCGACCGCAAGAGTTCACATACATTACGCAGGAAGATGGACCTGATCATCCCGACCAGGCGCTGCTGGCCGGCATATATGAGGAGGCAACCGAATCAGTCGTCAGCATTCAGGTGCGGAGGTCCGGGTCGCGTTCGGAGGAACCAAACCAAAGAATGTGGGGACAGGGTAGCGGCTGGGTCTGGGATGAAGAGGGACATATCGTCACCAACAGCCACGTCGTTGAAGACGCGGCCGATATATTCGTCAGCTTCAGCAATGGACGGTGGGCAGAGGCCGAACTGGTCGCACACGATTCGCAGTCAGATTTGGCCGTGCTGCGGATTGAGGCGCCTGAAGGCATGGTTATGCGCCCCCTGGAACGAGCGCCGGCGCTGCCCAAGGTCGGCCACTACACGATCGCTCTGGGTAGTCCGTTCGGCCTTGAGAATTCGATGACTTTGGGCATCGTTAGCGCACTGGGGCGCAGCTTGCCGGTAGGGAGTCCGGGTCTGGCGGGTCGTTATTCGCTGCCCGAGGTGATTCAGACTGACGCCGCCATCAATCCCGGCAATTCGGGAGGACCGCTGCTGGACCTGAGCGGCAGGGTGGTTGGTATCAACTTCGCGATTCGTACGGAGGAGCGCTCCCGCTTCGATACCGGAGTCAATTCGGGTGTTGGGTTCGCGATTCCGATCATGGTTGCGGAGCGGGTCATACCGGCGCTGATGGAAGAAGGAGAGTATGCCTATCCGTTTCTCGGCATTGCGGGCAGGACGATTTCGGCGCCGGTCGCCAGGGCGATGAACCTGGATTCAGACGTACTCGGCGTCCAGGTGAACCAAGTGATGCGCGATGGGCCCTCGGGTGATGCAGGCATGCGAAACGGCGACATTATCGTCAGCATCGACGGGTTGGAGGTGCGCAGTTTCGAGGACGTAATCAGCTACCTGGTCATGCAGAAGTCGCCCGGTGAGATGGTGGAGATCGGGGTACTTCGGCGAGGCAGGAGCCGCACCATAGAGGTGGAACTGGGCACGCGGCCCGCCGCGGAGAGCAGTGACTCTACTATCCAGGTGATAGACAGTGCGGAGGCGATCGAGATCGCGACAGATGAAGTGTCGGATGAAATTGGTCGCCTGGAGAGGAGCTCTGCCCGCAGCGCAGTCCGGGGTAGGTTGAGGGTTTGGGTCGTGACGCTTGTAGGTGAAGAGAAGACGGCGACAGTTTTGGTAGACGCGTTGAGCGGCGAAGTACTTAGCCAGGAAGTGGAGAGCGGCAATTGAGTAGTGGGGTTGAGCGCGCCCCTGCTTAGCCAGGGGCGCGTGCCGCCATCTCTTTCAGTTGACATATACTTCCTCCAATATATGTAGTCCTGGAGCCGGGTCAATGACGCCCGGCTCCTTGCTATATTGGGAAGGGCTTTTCGGTATTCGGGCAGGAGTTCATTTGTCTGAACTGTCATGTATGTGGTTATTTGAACGGGTCGATTGGTGAGGCCGATGTGTATTTCGGCGGTCGGTAGTCGTATAAGACGGGATTCAGAGTACGAAAGGATGAGCAATGACAGAGGTCGTTGGCGCGATTCATCAGTTCCACGAGGCAGAATACGCCGAGGATTGGGCGCGACGGTTTGAGCCGACGCCGGAGCGGCTGGATCTTTTCGAAACAGTTCTTCAGCAGCTACAGAGCTCAGTCCCCGCCGATGGTCATATTGTCGAACTGGGAATCGGGCCAGCCTATCTGGCGGAATACCTGCTCCAGCGCATGCCGCACATCTCTTATGAAGGGGTCGACTTTTCGCAGCCGATGCTTACGCAGGCGGCTGACCGTTTGGTGCGGTTTGGCGGGCGCGTTCGGTTTCAGCAGGCTGACCTGCTGGGCGACAGTTGGGGCGGCAACCTGGCGCGGCCGGCGGCGGCGATCGTGTCTACGTGGGCGTTGCACGATCTGGGGGGCCAGGCGCAGACATTGCATGTATATCGGGCGTGCGCGGCTGTACTAACGGAGGGCGGGATTCTGCTTAACGGAGACTTTGTCAAGCCGGACGGCACGCGCCTTCCGTTCGAGCCGGGCCGGTTTCGCATCAGCCGTCATTTGGAACTGCTGCAGGAGGCGGGCTTTTCCGACTGGCGCAATCTCCATCTGTGGGAAGAGGAGATCGAGGCGCCGACGGCGTCACAGAACTATGCTTGCTTGCTGGGAATTGTCTGAGCGAAGGGGTGTGACGTGTTGCGAGAATGTGGGACGAAGAATCTTTTATCCAGACATTCAGGAAATCACAAATAGGATATCTGTCACCGAATCCCCCATCATCGCCGGGCGGCGGTCGCGGTAATTATTACGGGGAGGATGAGCCATGGCTGAGGCACCTTTTGAAGTTGACAAGGCCCACCGCTGGTTTGGCATCGATCTGAACAACAGCACGATGGACGCTCTGGATGCAGGGCTGGTAACGCCGACATCGTGTGAGCCGTACATTCATGCGGTCCACGCGAGCTGCTATCACTGGATGCAGGTGGGCACTGTTGCCAACCATGCGCGGGGCGAGTTTGCGGTTGCGAGCGTGTATGCGGCGGCAGGGCTGGGCGAGGCTGCGCTGCGGCATGCCCGCCGCTGCCTGGACCTGATTGAAGCCAACCCCGATGCGACGGAAGATTGGGATACGGCCTTTGGTTATGACGCTTTGGCGAGGGCGTACGCGGCTGGCGGGGATATGGCGGCGGCGCGCGAAGCCAGAGAGCAGGCGCAGGCTGCGGGTGAGGCAATTGCCGATGAAGAAGACAGAAATATATTTTTGAGTTGGTTCGAAGGCGGCAACTGGCACGGCCTCTAAGAGAACTGGGGCTGATGCCGTCTGACACCAGGAGCGCTCATTTCCAGGAGCGGGAGGCGTGCAGTTTCTTCTTGCTCCTCTTTACATCTCCGTTTAGTCCTCTTGCCACTTCGCATACACCTGCAGCCCACGTCGCTCGCGGCGGCCGTCGCGCCAGGCCTCGTTGCGGTTGTGGGTGCGCTGATACTTTATGCGCAGTCCGGTGCTGGCAGAATCCTCATGGCAGCTGTACCACTCTTCCAGACTCTGTTCCAGTCCGTTCTGCACGGCGGCGAATTCGTCCCAGCCGGCCCGATTAAGCTGTTCGCCGGGGTCTGCGTTCAGTTCGAAGAGGTCGTGGGGGCCGTCGGGATAGCGTTTGACGAATTTGTGCTCGCGCGTGCGTATCATGCGCAGGTCGCCGTACTCGCCGTAGCGGGTATCGTCCCAGGCGGTGCGGCCGCTGCCGTCGAGCAGATGGGTGTAGCTGGCGCCGGCATAGTTGCGGCTCTCGTCGAGTGCGATTCCAGCCCAGTCACAGAGGGTGCTGAAGGTGTCGTAGTGATCGACGCAGCGCTGGCTGACCTGGCCGGGTTGCACTCGGCCCGGGGCGCGGACCATCAGCGGGACGCGGGTGGAGATCTCGTACATGTTGAGTGGACGTGTGCTGTTGCCCTTGCCCCAGAAGCCGTTTTGGCCTACTGAGCAGCCATGGTCGGAAGTGTAGATGATGATGGTGTTGTCGAGGCTGCCGTCCTGTTCCAGCCGGTCCAACAGGCGGCCTACTTCGCGGTCGATTTCGGCTACGGCGGTGTAGTAGCCGACGTAGCGGGTGCGAATCTGCTGGGCGGTGGGTTGGAAGCCGCCGGCCAGGCCCTCGTTGCGCTGCCAGGGATGGGGGTGGTAGGGGGGTATGTCAGTGAAGGCGGCGTCTTCGAAGCGGGCGGTCAGTTCGGGGTCATGGGTTTCGGCCTCGTAGGGTGAATGGGTGGCGATGTAACCTACCTTGAGGAAGAAGGGTTGGTCCGAGGGCGCGTTGTCGAGGAATTGGAGGGCGTGATCGGTGATGAGCGTACTCTTGTTTCCGGTCAGCTCGATGGGCTGGCCGTTGAGGTGGTAGGTATAGGCGCCGTTGTGAGCGCCCTGCCAGCGGGGGAGACCGAAGGCCCAGTCGAAGCCGGGGGGCGTGCGGTGCGAACGGCCCATGTGCCATTTGCCTGAGAGCCCGCAGTGGTAGCCGGCTTCGGAGAGGAGCTGGGGTAGTGTCTCTTCGCCCGTCAGCCAGTCATGGTCGCCGATGACCGGTTCGGCTTCCTGCAGCCAGTCGTGGATGCCGACTTGCGAGGGGGTGCGGCCGGTCATGAGGCAGGCTCGCGCCGGTGAGCAGACGGGGCAGGGGGTGAAGGCGTCGGCGAAGCGGGCCCCCTCGGTTGCGAGGCGGTCCAGATTGGGCGTTTGCAGTTCGCTGTTGCCGTAGCATCCATTGGCCCACTGGCCGTGGTCGTCGGTCAGGAAGAGAAGGATATTGGGGCGGGCCATTTGGATGTTCCTGTTTAGTGTGAGTGACGTTTTGAGGTCTCGAAGGTGGAGTTCGCGCAACCGAGGCTTCGTTATCAGCTTAGTCGGGCGGATGGTGAAGCGGATGGCAATTTCCTGGTTAAGCAGCAGGCCGACCTTCCAGCAGCAGATGGTCGAACGCTTTGAGGGAGAATTCGAGGTACGAAGCGACCTGCCAACTTTCAACCGTTGGGAAAGAGTCCAGGAATTCTTCAATGGAAGAACCGTTTACCAGATAAGCCACCAATATCTCAACGGGGACCCGCGTGCCGGAGAACACTAAATCGCCGCTGTGGACTTCGGGATCCCGGGAAACTACCTGTGTCAGCTCAACCTTGTTTCGCTCCATCGAAGCCACCATTGAACCTCCTCTCGAATAGCCCTTCCTCAGACCGTACAGATTACACGTTCTGTCGTATTAGCCAGTAACCAGTGACTGCCAGCGGCGCATCGTTTTTTTCGTCCGCAGGGCTTACGCGACCGTGTTCTCCAGGGTCATGCCGTCGATCGTTATCCTGGCGATGTCGCCGCTTTGCAGGGTGAACTCGTCGGGCGGGACGATGCCTGTGCCTGTCATGAGCAGGGCGCCGAATGGGAAGGTCATCTCGCGCATCAGGTATTCTGCGAGATCGGGGAAGGTGCGCTTCATCTGGCTGGTGGAGGTCTCGCCGGCAAAGGCAGCGGCTCCGTTGCGCTCGATCTCGAGGCTGATGGACAGGTCGGTCAGGGTGTCGGCGGCTGCCAGGCGGATGCCGGGCCCAACGGCGGCCGAGCCGTCGTAGGTCTTGGCCTGGGGCAGGTAGAGGGGATTTTCGCCCTCGATGTCACGGCTGGACATGTCGTTGCCGACGGTGTAGCCGACGATATGGGCATCGGCGTTGATGACGAGGCAAAGCTCGGGCTCGGGCACGTTCCAGGTGGTGTCGGCGCGGATGCGGACAGTCTGACCGTGGCCGACGGTGCGCCAGCCGACCTGCTTGAAAAAGATTTCCGGGCGGGCGGCATCGTAGACCTGCTGATAGACGTCGGCGGCGGTCTCGGATTCGGCTTTGCGGGCGTCACGGCTGCGGAGGTAGGTGACGCCGCTGCCCCAGACTTCCTGGTGGTCATCGAGGGGCGCGAGCAGGGCGCCGCAGGCCTCTTCGCCGGTCGCCCATTCGGCCAGAAGCGAAGCCAACTGGCTATGAGGGAGAGCCAGCAGTGTGCTGAGCGTGACGCCGGCGGGAAGCAGGTTTCCATCGACCGCCCAGCGCGGTCCGGTAGGTGAACTGTGTCGGGTGAGATACATTGGCGGTGGCTCCTTCACTGTTGCGCAGGTTGCGTTTGCCTGATTATCCGTTTTGCTTTTTCCATTCCTGGTACTCGGCCCAGCCCTCGTCATTGAGCGGATAGTATTTGCTGAGGGCGCCGCCTTCGGCCAGTTTCATGCGGCTGAAGACCTCCCACTCTTCGTGTTCGAGAGTGTGCTCGAGGATGAGAGGGATCATCTGGCGGGGTACGACCACGGCGCCATCGTCGTCGGCGATTATGGCGTCGCCGGGGAGGACGAGCACATTGCTGATGTTGACGGGCACGTTGAGCCCCCAGGGGAAGAGCTCGGCCTGGGAGGCGTAGTTGGGCGTGAAGCCGACGGTCCAGAGGGGTACGCCGATTTGCTGGATGTTGGGCCAGTCGCGCACGCAGCCGTCGACGACGATGCCTGCGCCGCCGCGGCCCTTGAAGTAGGTGGCAAGCATTTCGCCGACGCAACCGGTATAGCGGCTGGCGAAGGCCTGGATGACGAGCACGTCGCCGTTTTCGACGGTCTCGAAGACGGCCCACAGGGCGCCGCGCTTTTCGGCGCCCTCTTGCGCCGCGCCTGAAAAGACATCTTCGCGCTGGGGCATGAAGGCCAGCGTTACGGCCGGGCCCACTACTTTGGCGCCGGGTGTGCGCGGCAGGGGGCCTTGGATGAAGGTATGGCGGATGCCGAAGCGGTGCATGGTGGCGCTGGCGGTGGCGGTGCTCACTTGACGGAGCTGCTCGATCAGCTCCGGATGCGGGCGGGTGACGGGGCCGCCGTCGATGGGCAGGGACACGCCGGCAGAGGGGACCTCGATGGCCGCGTAGTCGTGGGTGGGTCTGCTCATAGAGCGGGTTCCTCAGATTGTGAAGTCGAATGGAATGGTGGTGCACGCCCCGGTCACTTGGGGGCGACAGTTTTCTGATGGTACGCGAAGAAGTCGATTCCCGCAAACGGGAGGGGTTGAACTGGGGACTTCTGGAGCAGGATTTGCAGGATTTTCAGGATGGGGGCGTACGTTTGAATTGGCGCGCTTGTCTGGAGCAGGATTTGCAGGATTTGCAGGATTTTCTTGGATTTTCAGGATGGGGCGCCTGGTGGGTGCAGTGGTTGGTGAGTAACCAGGGCACCCACCAGGGGTGCCCCTACGGGGGGTGGCGCGCGTTCTTGTAAGTATACTGCCTCGTTAAAGGAGGCGGCGTGGGGGAAGACATTGTTGGGTAGAGTCGGTGGTGGGAAAGAATGAGCAAGGTGGGTTAGCCACCGGGGGGCGTTGCGGGGGGAGTCCCCCCGCACAAGGGAGGGCCGAAGGCCCAGAACTGCAGTGGTCAGTGATCAGTTGTCAGTGGTCAGTGGCGACGGTGCTTGCGCTGATCGGGGACGCGAATGGGCTTTAGCTTAGTGGTTAGCAGAGGTGTACGAGAGTTCACCCCCAATCTGGACTGCGCCCGCCGGTTTACCGATTCGGTTGAGGGTGCGCGAACTTGTGTGCTACAATGGCGGCAGATGTGAGAGGCCGATCGGCCTTTTGGAAACTAGAGAAGGAACGGTTTGCCTTGCCTTTGAAACTCCCCTCGACCTTCGCCTTCAGCCAGTCGAGCCTGCAATCCTATGTGAACTGCCGGCGGCGCTTTTGGCTGGCCTATGTGGAGAAACTTTCCTGGCCGGCGTTGGAGGCTGCGCCCTATGACGAGCAGGAGCAGTTGCTGAGATTGGGGGGACAGTTTCATCAGCTGATCGAGCGGGCGGAGGCTGGTTTGCCAACCGATCTGCTGACAGAGGGCCTGGATTATCCCTTGGACGAGTGGTTCGAGAGCTATCTGCGCCACCGACCGGCCGACCTTCCTACGGAGGTGGTTGAGGTCGAACGCGTGTTGAGCGCGCCTTTGGCGGTGGAGGCGGGGCGGTACCGGTTGGCGGCCCGCTATGATTTGATCGCGGTCGGCGGAGAAGGGGCGGACCGCCGGGCGGTGGTTCTCGATTGGAAGACGAACAAACGGGTGACGCCTCGTCCGATCTTACAGCAGAGGATGCAGACGCTGGTGTATCCGTACGTGCTGGTGGAGGCGAGTGCGGGTATGCCGTGGGGTCCGTTGACGCCTGAGCAGGTGGAGATGCGGTACTGGTTCACGGCGGCGCCGGCTGAGGCGATCTCCTTTGTTTACAACAGTGAACTGCATGCGGCGAATCGGGCCAAGTTCGAGCAGTTGTTGAGCGAGATTCTCAGTGGGGAGAGGGAGAGGGACTTTCCCAAAGTGGCTGATACGGACGAGAATCGGAAACGGTTCTGCGGCTACTGCATTTTCCGGTCGCGGTGCGATCGCGGCGTTGTTGCAGGTGATCTGGACGAGTACGACGAGGAGGCGTTTTCGGACGAAGACCTGGAGAGGGCACTGGATTTCACGTTGGAGGATGTGCAGGAGTTGGCGTTTTAGGTGAAATATACCGAATACTTCCAAAATGCACGAAGACGTCCAGACAGAAAGTGGATTGAGACAGTTTGGATTGAGCGCGTGGTGAATTCTCCCGAGCGAGAGGAAGTTCAAGCGGATGGGCGGATTAGACGCTGGGCCCGTATACCTGAAGCAGGGAATCGCTACTTGCGCGTTGTGCTGTTGGAAGACAGGGAGACGGTCCACAACGCTTTTTTTGACCGGTCTTTCACCGGATAGAGTTTAGGAGGAGATATGGAGATAAAGTATTTTCAGGATACAGATACGCTTCTCGTGAATTTTTCGAACAGGGAAATCGTCGAAACTCGAGATGTAAATGAGAATTTCCTGATTGAACTGGACGCCGATGGAAAGATTGTCAGCGTTACGATCGAGCATGCTGGCGAACATATCGATGTCTCGAAACTCTATTTCGAGCAGATACCTGTTTGACGGGGAGGGTAAATTTCGGGGCGGCTTGGGGGCCTTATGTTAACGAGACTGCACGTATCCGGCTTCAAGAACCTGGTGGATGTGGAAGTACGATTCGGCCCTTTCACCTGCATCGCCGGGGCGAATGGGACGGGCAAGTCCAACCTGTTTGACGCGATACAGTTTCTGGGCAGGCTTGGGAGCGACACCTTTGTGGATGCCGCGGCGTCGATTCGGGCCGAGGAGGACAAGGCGTCATCAGTTCAGAGTCTCTTCCATCGTATCGGCAGCGAGTACGCAGAAAGTATATCGTTTATTGCAGAAATGATTGTTCCGGACAATGGAGTAGACGACTTGGGTCAGGAAGCAAGGGCGACTTTCACATTTCTGCGATATTCTCTGGAGTTGGCCTATCGCGTTGACGAGGGACCCCCGTTTACTGGTTCCTTAGAGCTTGTCAAGGAAAGCTTGGAACATATCAAACTTGGAGAAGCAGAAAGACATCTCAAATTCGACCACAGCCCACGAGAGTGGCGGGATTCTGTCGTCAAAGGGCGGAGGACAGCTCCCTTTATATCTACTGTGGATCACGAGGGGCAACGGGTTGTTCGCCTACACCAGGACGGAGGTAGCAGTGGACGGCCCCAATCATTTTCGGCAAGCAATTTGCCCCGCACTGTGCTGTCTACCGTGAATGCGACGGAGAGTCCAACTGCTTTACTGGCCCGGCGAGAAATGCAGTCGTGGCGCCTGCTCCAGCTAGAACCTTCGTCATAGCGCAGGCCCGATGAGTTTATGACGCCTCCGGGGATACGCCCTGACGGATCACATCTTCCTGCTACACTCTACGCGCTCGCGCACACTGAAAGACAGGCAGATGCAGACGATAATGATACTTGGGTCTATGAACAGATCTCCATCAGATTGACTGGACTCATCGATGAGGTGTATGAAGTGAGCGTCGACAGAGATGAGAAGAGGCAACTGCTGACCCTGCAGGTGGAGGACAAGAATGGGACAACCCATCCAGCGCGTTCGTTGTCTGACGGCACGCTACGGTTTCTTGCACTTGCAGTGCTGGCACTTGACTCGTCTGCCTTGGGCGTCATCTGTTTGGAGGAGCCGGAAAACGGCATTCATCCCGAACGAATTGCGGCGATGTTGGAGTTGCTGCAAGACATAGCCGTCGATGTCACCAGGCCTGTTGGCGAGGATAACCCGCTGCGCCAAGTGATTGTCAATACTCATTCTCCAGCAGTCGTACATCTAGTTCCGCCCGAAAGTCTCCTCATCGCGGAGACGGAACAGGCCATTCTCAATGACAAACGCTTTCAAGAGGCGGTTTTCAAGTGGCTGCCGGACAATTGGCGCGGCATAGCCTCCCCTGATGAGAAGACCGTTATGAAAGGACGTCTTTTGTACTATCTGAATCCGGTACCGAATGACGGCAGCCAACTCAGTTTACAGATGGAAAATGTGGATTTGTACTGACGATGGATGAACTCCGCTATACGCTGGTTGCTGAAGGAGGTAGCGATAGGGCACTTCTTCCTGTCTTGGACTAGTTGCTCATTGAGAACGGAGTACGCATTCCCATTCAAGCGGCTTGGGCGGACCTTGGAGTTTTGCCGCTTCCCGACAGACCAAAGTTGACAGACAAGATAGAGCGTAGCTTAGAGTTTTACCCCTGCGATCTCTTGTTTGTTCACCGAGATGCGGACAAGGAGCCACGAGAAAAACGTGTTCAAGAGGTACATGAGGCGGTTGCTGCTATACCAGATGGCCTATCGCCAGCTTTGGTCTGCGTAATTCCTGTTCGGATGCAAGAAGCTTGGCACCCATTTAATGAAGCCGCTATCAAAGCAGCAGCAGGTAACAGGCGCTATGCAGGACGGTTAGATTTGCCCGCAGTAAATCGGCTGGAAAGTCTTCCCGATCCAAAAAGTGTCCTGAGCCAACTACTCATCGAGGCCAGTGACTTAAACAGAAGACGGCTGAGAAGCTTCCGGGTGCCCAAACATGCGGAACGCGTCACAGAGTTCATAGACGATTTTTCGCCGTTGCGACAGCTAAGCGCATTTGCCGCTTTGGAAGAAGAGGTCAGTGCTGCGATTCAGGCAAACAACTGGTACCTCTGACTTCGTTCGTCGAACTCCTCTCCCGCCACTGCTTACAATGCCCCCTCAACCCTGGATACTACGACCACAAGTTGAACCTTCGTCGGCGCTTCAGGCTGCCGTTGGCGGACATCCGCTGGTGGCGCGGTTGCTGGCGCAGCGGGGGATTGTTACGGCGGAGAAGGCGTTGCCATTTCTGGACAGCGGGGCGTATGCGCCGGCGCCGCCGAGCGCGCTGGTGGGCCTGGACCGGGCGGCGGACAGGCTGATCGATGCCGTTCGTGAGGGCAGGAACTTCCTGGTCTGGGGGGACTTTGATGTAGACGGTCAGACGAGTACGACTCTGCTGGTGGCGGCGTTGCAGGAACTGGCGGGGCCGGAGCGCGTGCGCTTTCATGTGCCGAACCGCTTCAGTGAAGGGCATGGGATCCGGCCCCAGAAGCTCGAGGCGTTGCTGGAGGACAGGAGCTTCGAGCCGCACGTACTGCTGACGTGCGATACGGGTATCGGCGATGGGGAGGCGATCGGCGTTGCGAAAGAGGCCGGGTTGACGGTGGTGGTCACCGACCACCATGACTTACCGGCGGAATTCGCAGACGCAGAATTGGGCGAGGAGCCGCCTTGCGGCGAACCGGTTGACGTTGCCGGCAGACAGAGCGTGCGGCGGGCGGACGCAATCGTAAACCCCAAATTTTTGCGTGTGAACGACCCGTTGCGCACGCTGCCCGGTGTGGGGGTGGCCTTCAAGCTGGTACAGCGGCTGTACGAGCTGGCCGGGGACCCCGAGGGCGCGGACCAGTTCCTGGACCTGGTCGCGTTGGGCATCGTGGCCGACGTTGCGGAGCAGATGCATGACACGCGTTACCTGCTTCAGATCGGGCTGGACAGGCTGCGGCGGACGGAACGGATAGGGCTGAAGGCGCTGATGGAAAGCGCGCGTCTTTCGCCGGACAGTGTTGACGCGCAGTCGATCGGCTTTCAGATTGGGCCGCGCATGAACGCGCTGGGACGGCTGGACGATGCGACGGTGGCTGTCGAGCTTTTGACGACGGATGACGCGATACGGGCGGGGCAGCTGGCGGCGCAGATGGAGCGGCTCAACGGTGAGAGGCGGCTGCTGACCAGCCAGATCACACAGACGGCGTTCGACATGCTGGAGCGGGAGCCGGTTTTGCTGGATTTCAATGCGATCGTTCTGGCGAACCCCCACTGGCATGCGGGGATCATTGGGATCGTGGCGGCGCGGCTGGTAGAGGCGTATCATAAGCCGACGGTACTGCTGTGCAGCCCGCCGAGCGAGCCGGCGCGGGGCAGCGCGCGCAGCACGGCCGGCGTGGACATTGGCAGCGCGATCGCGGGGTGTGCGGACCTGCTGATGCACCACGGCGGGCATCCGGGCGCGGCGGGGGTGACGCTGGAGGCAGCCAACATCGACCGCTTTCGCCGCGAGCTGAGCCGGCAGGTTGACCAGCACAGGATCGACTCCGGGCCGGAGGGGCTGCACATTGACGCGGCGATGCCTTTCTCGGAGCTCAGTCTGACACTGGCGGAAGAGATCGAACGGCTGGCGCCGTTTGGCAACGGCAACCCATTGCCCAAATTTGTAAGCCACAGCCTTTCGGTGATCCAGGACCGGCGGATCGGGCGGGACGGAACGCACCGGCGTTTGGTGCTGCAGGACAGGGAGGAGAGGAGACAGACGGCGGTCTGGTGGCGCAGTGCGGATGTGGAGCTGCCGGGCGGCGCGGTTGACATTGCGTTTACGCTGGGCATAAACGAGTATCGGGGGGCGCGGACGGCGCAGTTGACGCTCGAAGCGGTGCGGCCGGCGGAGGAAGGGGCAGGGCGGGGCATCGAAGCGACAGGATCCATAGATGGGCTGGCGGGTGAAATTCCTATTCATGATCTGCGACGCGAGCTTGTTTCTGCGGGCGATCTGCCGGACTTCGACAGCGCGGTCTGGTATGCGGAGGGGACGCGTTTGGGTGATGTTCCCTTGCGTTCGCGGTTGGAGGCGGCCCAGGGGGAGACGGGACTTCCGCTGGTGCTGTGGAGCAGCCCACCTTCGCCGGAACTGCTGCACTGGCTGGTGGAGAGCGTGGCCCCGTCGGAGTTGTATCTGGTGGGACGCGACACGGCTGAGGCGCACGCGGACGCTGTGTTGAAGCAGGTAGCAGGCATGGCGAAGTGGTCGCTGCAGGCTGGTTCGGAAGGGGGTCAGAGGGGGGCAGGCCAGGAGGGCCTTCTTCCGATAGACAGGCTGGCGGCGCGCATTGGGGTTACGGAGGAGATCGTGCGCTGCAGTCTGCTCTGGTTGGAACAGAAGGGGTTGCTGCAATTGAAGGGATGGGAAGAGGGCGATGTCGCACGCGTCATGGCGGGGGACGGAAGCGTAGGCGGCGGTGGTGAGCGCAAGCTGCTGCAGGAGGAGTTGAAGGAGTTGCTGGCGGAGGTGCGCGCTTACAGGCGATTCTTTCAGCGGGCGCCGGTGGGGGCGCTGGAACTGGAACTGCAGGGGTCAGTGGTCAGTGGTTAGTGGTCAGTGGCTTGAGAATGCAATGGGGGGTGCAGACACTGGTCGCTGGAGTCAATCGATCCAATTGTCCACGACGTTGGGCTAGCGAGGGGGACGTTGCGGGGGCGCAGCCCCTGCACAAGGGAGGGCCGAAGGCCCGACCGCACGACTGCAGTGGTCGGTGGACGGTGGTCAGTGGTTAGAGAGTGGCCGGGCGGAGGATCAGTTGGTTATTTGGGCCTCTGGGCGGGTGGCGTGTTTTATTCGAGTTGGACGGTTCCGCAGGGGACGCCGGGTTGGCCTTGGGCTTCGACTTTGACGTTGTAGGGGCCGGGTTGGGCAAAGGGATTGAGGTTTACGTCCAGTTCGACGCGGACGAATTCGTCTGGTTGCCACATGGCGGGCGGGTAGACGGAAAGCACGTCGCCGGCGCGTTGCAGGGAACGACCCCAGATCTGGCCGTCACCGGCCTGTACCAAGGCGTAGAGTTCGGGCGCCTCGCTCACTTCTTCGTATTTCCTCAGCCAAAGCCGCAAATGGACCCAGCCGCTGGGCGGATGATAGAGGATGTCGCGGGCGGCGACGACGGGGGTGACGATTTCGCAGGCGGCGAGTTCGACGCCTGGGAAGACCTGCGCGTCCGGGTAGAGGGCGGCTTCTGATAGGGCGGGCAGGGCGGAATATCTGTAGCGGACGGCGTATCCTCGCAGCTCGACACCGGCCGGGTACTGTTCGGTGATGAGAGGGAATCTCCCATCCAACCAGGACTGAACCAGGCGATGAGCATCGACGCCGGCGAGATGGCTTTGCAGGAGCCAGAGGGTGTCGGCGCCACTGGGCGCGTCCAAGTCCTGCAGGTGGGTGGAGATGAGGGTTTCGGCCTGCTCGGCGGTCAGCTGGGCGTTGAAGTTGCCGTAGACGGGCATCGCTGCTGTGGGTGGTTGCTGGCGCAGGTACCAGTCGAGGGCGGGGAGGAGGAAGTAGGGGTGGACGAGTGCTGCGGTGACCTCGTGTGGGCTGTGTTGCTGGTAGGCGCGGATATAGTCGGTGGCGGCGCGCCAGTTTTCGCGGAAGAGTGGGGGTGTCCAGAGGACGGGCAGTGACGCAGCGAGGAGGGCGAGGGCGGCGAGGCCGCTGAGAGCGCCGGCAGATGGCCGCCAGCGTCCGAGGGCGATCGCACCGCGCGCCGCGGCCCAGAGAACGAAGGGAGCGAGAAATAGAAAGTAGCGGTCCTCGTGGAAGATGGCTGCGTTGGTGGCGAGCAGTGTGCTGCCGATCAGAAGGGGGGCACCAATCCATAGCCACAGGTATGGCCGTGCGTCGCGACGGTTGCCGCCGGGGATGAGGAGACCGGCGAGGGCGAGAAGGGCGAAAAAGAGAACGGCTGCGGTGCGGACGGCGTCGGGCCAGCCGGTATGCCAGACGGTGAAGATACGCAGTTGGCGCCAGAGGTTGGGCAGGAAGTCGGCGAATGGCGCGCCGGGTGTGCCGGATGCGCTGTTGACGGCCCAGGCGCTGCGGGCAAGTGGCAGGAAGATGAGGGCGACGACCGCGAAGGCGGCGATGGCCTCTAGCATGTAGCGCTTGTTGAATGATCCGTTACGGTGGGCGAGCAGAAAGACGGAAAGTCCGAGGCCGGGGAGGAAGAAGGCAGCGTAGAGATAGCTGTACAGGGCGAATGTCAGCGCGGCGGCGAGACCAGTCCAGCTGAATAGGCGTGCCAGGGCGGCGCTCTTTGTGGGTAATGCGCCAAGTGAAGGGAGACGCTCGCGGGCGGCGACGAGGAAGAAGGCGGCCCAAACGATCGCGGTGGCGGCGGGCTGAAACATGCGCAACTCTTGACTGTACCAGACAAGCATGGGCGCGAGCGCGGTGAAGGCGCCAGCAAGCAGGCCGTTAGCGCGGCCGCTGAGCTGGGTTACAAGGCGCAGCATCCCCCAGACCATGAGTATCCCGATGAGGACGCCGAAGATGCGCAGGGCGGCGTCGCTGCGGTCGGCGCCTAACCATCCGAGCAGCGTCTGCCAGTAGTGGAGCGCGAGATAGTAGGCGGGCGGATGTTTGTCCCTGATCAACTGGAGGGTACCCGGCCAGATGTGGGCGGGTCCGAGCTTTGCCCAGTCGAGCGAGATGGCTTCGTCGAACCAGATGCTGTGGTATTCCAGGCGCCAGAGGCGGGGCAGAGCAGCCAGGAGGAGGACTGACAGCTCGGGCAGGGAGGTGGCCCAGATGCGCTGACTGACCGATGCCAGGCGTGCGTAGGCGGTGGTGTTGCGGGCCCCGAAGGGAGAGTTCAGGCGGGTCACAGTGATCCTGGTGGCGTTGTCAAGCTGTGGGTTGGGAAGCCGGCTGCGCGGGTTGCGACCGGGTAGAGAGGATGGAGCGGAATGTGACTGCGCCGACAACGATGGATCCGCCCAGCAGGGCGAGGGAAGTGGGCATTTCGCCGATAAAGATAAGCACCCACACTGGGTTGAGAATTGGCTCGACGGTCTGGATCAGGATGGCTTCGACAGCGGTCAGTTTCTTGATTGCGATGGCGATGAGGATTGAAGGGAAACCGATCTGAAAGATGCCGAGAAAGAGCATCCCCATCCAGTCGGCCGTGGTCGGCGCGGCTCCAAGCAGAAAGGGAAGGCCCAGCAGTGCAGAGAGGGCGTTGCCGAGCAGGACGGTTTCGATGGTTGACGTATCCTTCTGTTTGCGCATGAAAAGAAGAAACCAGGCGAAAGCCAGGCCGGCCAGCAGGCCAAAAAGGTTTCCGAACGCGCCGCCGGTGGTCAGGCCATCACCGTAGAAGCAGAGGAGGCCCACGCCTACGGCGGCGAGGGCCAGCCAATCCAGCTTGCCGACGGGTTCGCGGAGATAGCGGATACCGAAAAAGGCGACGAAGATCGGCGCGGTGTACTGGAGGAAGATAGCGTTGGCGGCGGTGGTCTCGCGGACGGCAATGATGAAGAAGGCTTGGGCACAGACTAGGGAGATGGCTCCGCCGAGCATTGGAGGCGTCAGGCGGAATTTCGGAGAGGGCTGCGGATGCTGGCGGCGGTGGCTATCAGACGGGTTTCGGCGCGCAGATTGCAGGAAAGGGCGCGCCATGTAGAGAGCGATGGTCAGGACGGCGAAGGCGCCGCGCACGCCCAGCAGGGGGAGCGGGTCGACGGAGATGACTTTGATCAGCAGGCCACTTGTGCTGAACAGTATGGCTGCCAGGGCCTGGCAGTAGATTGCCTTGCGGTGCGACATAAGGGCAGTGATCAGTGGTCGGTGGTTAGTGGTTAGTTAACACCGGTGGGCGGCGGGGTGTGAGTAACGGTTCTTCCTTGGGCACGCGCTTAGCGGTTGGTGAAGGCGTAGCGCAGGGTGACGCCGAGTATGTAGTAGGCAGCCAGGACGGAGCCGCGGAGGGTGCCGCTGACTTTGGACTGGCCGGCGCGGCGAGGGGCGAAGCTAACCGGCACTTCGAGAATGGGCACGCCCAACCGGGCGCATTTTACCATCATTTCGGTGGGCCAGCCGAAGGTCATCTCTTGCATGTTGAGCTTCAGCAGCAGATCGCGGCGGACGGCGCGGTGGGGGCCCAGGTCGGTGACGGCCACTCTGTAGAGGCGGCGCATCAGGGCGGAGGTGAGCCAGTTACCGAAGCGCTGGTGGGGCGGCATGGCGCCGGGCAGGATTTCCCCCAGCACGCGCGAGCCGAGCACGAGGTCGGCCCGGCCTTGTTGGATGGGCAGGAAGAGCTTTGGCATCTCGGCGGGCAGGGAGCTGAAGTCGCCGTCGAGAAAGAGGAGGATGTCGGCGGTGGCGGCGGCGACGCCGGCGGCGCAGGCGAAACCGTAGCCGCGGCGCGGCTCAGTGACAACGTGGGCGCCGGCTTCAGCGGCCAGGGGTCCGGTTCCGTCGGTAGAGCCGTTATCGGTGACGATGACGCGGGCGACGGGCTGCTGTGCGGCCTCGCGCACGAGTTGGGCGATGTTGCCGGCCTCGTTCAGGGCCGGGATGATGACGTCGACGTCCATAGGGTGTTCAGGAAGCGGCTTGTGGCAGGGGCACGTTCGGGATGGGAGGCCAGTTCGGAAGACAGACGTTCGAGCTCATGGGCGCTGTCGACGTCGTACCACTCGGGCAGCAGGTCGACGCGGACGCCTTCTTCGGCGGCGATGGCCAGTGTATCCCGCAGGACGGTTGGCGTGGACATTTTTACGTCGGTAACGAGGCGTCCGGGTGGTTTTTTGACACCGATGAGGTAGTAGCCGCCGTCGGCGCAGGGGCCGAAGACTGCGTCCACGCGGGGATCGTCCATGCATCGAAAGGCGGAGCAGAGCAGCTCGGCGGGCAGGGTGGGGCTGTCGCTGTTCATGGCGGCGACCTGGTTAAGACCGCAAGCGAGTGCTGAAGAGAGGACATATTGGAGGCGGTCGCCCAGCCGTTCCGGTTGATGGGCGGGCGACTCCTTTTGGGGCTGGGGACTGGACGTCGCCGGTGGGCCGCCCGTAGGGAGATCGTGGTCGTTTACCGGCGCTGTGCGCTCCTGTGGGATCAGCCAGAAGTCGGGCGCGAGCTGGCGGAAGAAGTCGCGTGCGGCGGCCGGTGTGTAGGCGATTACGGGAATGAAGGCATCCAGATGGGCGGCGGCGCGCACGGTTGCCAGGATATCCTGCAGGAAGCAGTGGTAGAGAGAGGCCGCGGAGTCGCCGGTGAGCGGGGGGACGAGCCGGGTCTTGGCGCTGCCGGCGATGGGTTGTTTGGCCATGACAAGCAGGGCGCGGCGGGAGTAAAATTGGACCTGCGATGGGATGGTGGGCCGAAGAAGTGGGCTGCCGTCCAATAGGGCCGAGTTGACGGGAAAGGAGAGGTCGTTACCGCTTCTTTGCGCTGCCTCCTCGTTTGGGGCTGTCAATCTCCCGCCTCGCGCACGGCAGCCAGTCCATGGCGCAGAGCGCCGCGTCTTTCCCAGGCCTGGCGGATGGAAAGGTAGGAGATGTAGGAATAGCCGCAGGCGTAGAGGGAGAGCCAAGGGAAAAGCCACCAGAAGCCATTGAGAAGACTGTACACGAGGAGCGCGTTTGCGTAGACGGCCAGGGCGATTTCGACCCAGACGGTGGGGTCACTGGGCAGGACGTAGGCGCTGGTCTGCCAGTCCTTGCTGGCGCGGGTGACGGCGAACTTGGGTGTCCGCTTGAAGGCGCTGCGGACGCCGAGGAGCGCTTCAAAGACGGCGCGGCTGTTGTTGACGGAGAGGCCGGTGCCCAGGCCAAGCAGCACCATGAGGCGGCGAATTCGCTGGCGGACGGAAACGCCCTGGCTTTGCATGGCGGTCCAGTACATGAGCGGGGGCCCGATGGCGGTGAGGGAGAAGAGGGAGGCGATTCTGAGTGCCGGGCTGAAGGAGGACATCATCGGCAGGAGGAAGAGCAGGTTGATCAGCATGAGCGGGTGGACGGCGTAGCCGGTCAGATGGGCGATGCCGAGGAGCTTGCGCCACAGAGGTTGGGAGGAACAGAGGACGGCGGTGAACAGCTTTTTGGCGGTCTGCATACTGCCCTTGGCCCAACGGAACTGTTGCCGCTTGAAGGCGTCGACGGAGACGGGGATCTCGGCCGGCACAATCACGTGCGGCAGATAGGCGACGCGCCAGCCGCACAGCTGGGCCCGGTAGCTGAGGTCGAGGTCTTCGGTGAGCGTGTCCTCCTGCCAGCCGCCTGCTTCTTCCATGCAGGACCGCCGCCAGAGGCCGGCGGTGCCGTTGAAGTTGAGCAGTGCGCCCAGTTCGTTGCGGGCCCTCTGTTCGACGACGAAGTGGCCGTCTATGCCGAGGGACTGGGCCAGAGTGAGGCGTGAGACGTGGGCGTTGAGATGGCCCCAGCGGGCCTGGACGCAGCCGACGTTGGGATCATCGAAGGGGGCGATGGTCTGCTGCAGAAAGTCGGGCGGCGGCACGAAATCGGCGTCGAATATGGCGATAAATTCGCCGCGTGCGTCGGCAAGCCCCTCGCGGAGGGCGCCGGCTTTGTAGCCTGTGCGCACGGTGCGCTGGCGTTGGGTGATGTCGATGCCATTGCGGCGGTGGATGGCGATGCAGTTGGCGATGATCTGGCTGGTATCGTCAGTCGAGTCGTCAAGGATCTGAATCTGGAGGCGGTCTGCGGGCCAGTCGAATGCGGCGACGGCGTCAATGAGTCGGCGCACAACGTGGCGTTCGTTGAAGACGGGGAGCTGAACGGTTACGGACGGTTGTTTCGGTATTTCGGAGGGCGGTGGGGTTTCCGCGTCGAACAGAGTTCGCCGGGCAATCAGGGTCAGAAAGAGTGCCTGCAGGCCATAGATGGCGAGAAGAGATGCGGCGATGACGTAGATGAGCTTGAGAACAGTCATGCGAAGATTTCAGCCTTCAGTTTCGTGTCTCCCGTTGCCGGTTCAACTCTCGCTCAGGGCAGAGAGGCGGCAACGGGAGCGGGTTGCGTCATCTGTGAAAACGAGCTTATGCCCTGATCACGGATTCCGCAGGGGCAGACCGTGCTCAAGATTGCGACATTGTTACCAGATAGGGCCACCCGGGGGTTCTCCCAGCCGCTTAAGGAGCAGGCTATCCAAACCCCAAGCGCGGCCGGACTGGGTAAGGGCCGTTACCAGGGCGGAGACTGTAAGCAGCACATAGGTCCAGATCCATTCCTGGCCGCCGAGGTAAGCCAGGAACAGATTAAAGAAGAAGAGAGCGGCGCCGACGGCAGCCAGAGGCGTGAAGAGGCCGACCAGCAGGCCCAGGCCCAACAGCAACTCTCCTACCAGCTGAAAGACCGCGAACAGCCCAGGCACCTGCAGGATTGTGCCGTTAATTAGCGCCCGGTAGAAGGCCGGGCCGCCACCGTTGTCGTTAAAGAGATAGTTAAATAGGCCGACGATGCCGTCGGCAGTGTAGATCCCATCCTGCAGATTCTTGAACCAAGTGACAACCAGAATCACTCCGAGAGTTATACGTAGAATGGCGACAGCCTGCCGCATTCTGCTTTCTACCTGACCCATGTCATTACTCCTGTTCAGATTCTAAGTCCGATCAACGTTGATCAGCCCGGCGAAATAGCGCTGGTGGATGTTCGATTCGGTTGCGGCTGCCGGGGATACAGCAGACCCACGGCGCGGTCGGTCAGAAACAGGCCGAGCAGCATCGCCACGGTGGTGGTCATGCTGCCGAGGCTGAGGAGGGGGACGCCAACCAATGAGTGGCCCAGGTTGCAGCCGCCGGAAATGCCTGCGCCGACGCCCATGAGCAGACCGCCGGCGGCCAACTGTGTATAGCGGATGGGTGTTTCTCCCCTGGCCCAGAAGGTGCCGGCGCGTCGTGCGGCGATGTAGGCGCCTGGCAGCAGAGCGATCAGCGCGACAGGGATCCACAAGTTGCCGGTTTCGCCGCCGAGCAAAGTCTCGTACAGCATGGTGGGAACGCGTGACGTGCCGAAAGTATAGTTTGCTCCGCCGGCGCGGGCGAGGAGCCAGGCCAAGCTGGTAAAGATCCCAACGGCTATGCCGAGGGGCAGCCATGTCCAGTAGTCGCCTTGAGTGGGGCGAGGGCTGCGCCAGAGGAACAGGGCTACGGCCGCGAGCAGCAGGACGAGCAGGCCGATTCCCAGTGGGGAGCCGAGCAGATTCAAGAGCGTAGTTGACATTCCGTTCGTGGCCACGGGATTTTCATTTAACGCGATGCGCAAGGGGTTAAGGGGTCCGCGCCAAGCCAGCAGGTCACCGATGGACCAGGTGGCCAGCCCGACAAGTGTGCCGAGCATGCCGTGGCCGAGTTTATAGAAGATGCCGGTCACGCAGGTTGCGGCGATGACCATACCGGCGCCGAAAATGAGGCCGCCGACGAGGTTCGCCTGCCAGGCCCAGGGGGCAACCCAGGGCGTGATCCAGCCGAGGGCGATCATGCCCTGGACGAGGGGGATGGCGATGAGCAGCGTCAACAGGTAGGCGCGGACCAGGTTCAGCTGCGGCGGACGGCGGACGAGGCCGCGCAGTGTGCTATGGAAGCAAAAATCGCCTCTTTCGAGGAGATAGCCGAGCACTAGACCGGCGGCAAGAGCCAGCGCGATGGTCATTCGACTGCTTTCCAGTTGCGGGTTTCAGTTCGCGGCTGGTTGCTGATGCCAGCCAACTGAAATCCGGTGGCGAATCGATCTCTTCCGGCAGGAAGAGGGCGGCGGTTGAGTGGTACAGTAATAGGCCTTAGTTATGTCTCCCCAGCCCATCCAGGCCCCAGACGCGACCGGCGCCGGTGACGAAGAAAACCCCGTGCCACATTGCGAGCATGGCGTAACTCCAAGGCCATTCGCCGGGCACTTCCAGGAGGCCGATACCCAGGTTCAGTGAGAGGCCCAGGCCGAGCAGCGCGCCGATGCGGGTGAACGCGCCGGTCAGGAGGCTGAGGCCAACTGCCAGCTCCGTAAGGAAGATCAACCAGGCGAAGAGTGTAAAGTTGGGCAAAACTATCTGCTCGACGAGAAGGCCGTAGAGCGGGAAGGCGGCATGGGCTACCTCCAGCTCCAGCCAGTCCATCAGGCCGCGGCCCTCGGCGGGCATGAAATCGGGCGGCAGTTTCCAGCGGAGAGAGTAGAGCCATAGCAGGCCGATAATGGCGCGGGCAATGGCGATGGGCCACAGGGGTGCTTGCAGGCTCATTTGCCATTCTCTACAGGCAGGAGATGGATCCGTTCGCGAGGCAGATGGATGAGAATCTCTTCGCCGCGGCTGAAGCGCTGGTAGGGCGTCACGGTCAGCTGCAGCTGGGTGTCGCTGATGCCGGCGCCGCAGCGGGCGACAAGGCCCTGGAAGCTGTAGGACTCGACCATGCCGACGAGGTTGTTGTGTCCATTTTTGCCGACCTCGACGGCTTCGGGGCGGATGGTTACGAGGACGTCGCCGTCGGGCCTTTCGGTGTCGTCCACTTCGAGCGGGCCGAGATCGGTTTCGACAATGCGGCCGCGCTTGATGCCGGGCAGGAAGTTAATGCCGCCAAAGAAGCGGGCGACTTCGCTGTCGACGGGGCGTTCGAAGAAGCTGCGCGGTTCGCCGGTCTGGCGTACGGCGCCGTGCATGAGCAGGCAGATGCGATCGGCGACGGCGACGGCGTCGGTCTGATCGTGGGTGACGAAGATCATGGTGATGCCGGCCTGTTGTTGAAGTGTGCGAATGATATCGCGGAGGTCTTCGCGCAGGTTGGGCTCGAGGCTACTGAGCGGTTCATCGAGCAGGAGAACGCGCGGTTCGATCACCAGGGCTCGAGCGAGAGCGACCCGCTGGCGCTGGCCGCCGGAGAGCTCGTCGGGCATGCGGTTTTCGTAGCCGGCAAGCTGCACGGCTGCGAGGGCCTGGGCCACTTTGCGGCGGATTGTGCCGGCGTCGATGCGCCGCATTTTGAGGCCGAAGGCGACATTGGCGCCGACATCCATGAAGGGGAAGAGGGCATGTTCCTGAAAAACCATCACTGCGCCGCGTCTTTCCGGGGGCACGTCGAGCACGGTCCGCTCGTCGAAGCGGATATCTCCTTCGCTTGGCCGCACCAACCCGGCAATGGCTCGCAGAATGGTAGTCTTGCCGCTGCCAGAGGGGCCCAGCAGCACCATCAGCTCACCCGTACCGACGGTTAAGGAGACGTCGTGCAGTACGGGTGGGCCGGGTGTGAATGCCTTAGACAGACTGTGCAACGAGACTGAAGTCATAGTTGTTGAGGCGGTTCTGACTCTCAGTCGTGTGCCGGTGGCGGCCACAGGCGACGAGCAGTTTCGAACCGCAATCGCGTATTATTCCGGCCAGATCTCCATCTGACCGCCGAGTGGCAGCTGGATTTGGGCGTCGGGGCCTTCAAACCAGCGGGCGTATATTTCGTGGTAGGCGCCGGACTTCCACAGTTCCTGGAGGGCGTAGTTTATCTGGTCGCGCCAGGTGGACTGGTTGTTGGGCACGCCGATGCCGAACTGGACTGGGTTGTGCCCGCCAGGAAGGAGTTCCAAGCCGGGGTCACCGGCTGCGAGCGCCAGCATGGTGATGTTGTCTTCGGTATAACCTTCGACGGCGCCGTCGCGCAGGGCCTGCATGGCGGCCAGCTTGTCGCTGAATTCTACGATTTCAGGAGCCGATCCGCCCTGGGCCTCGCTGTAGGCGATCCAGGAGGGGATAGCGGAGCTGCCGGCGTTGGCGGCTACTTTCAGACCCATCAGCTCATCGATGGAGGTGTATTCACCGGCACGGATGAGAAAGGACTGATTGTCCCAGAAGTAGGTGATGCTGAAGTCGATGGCGTTGTCGCGTTTGCGGGTGTGGTTCATGCTGGCGATCGATATGTCGACGCGGCCTTCCTGGAGGAAGCTGATGCGGGTCGTACCGTCAACGACGATCAGTTCCGGTTCCAGGCCCAACTGTTCAGCCATGGCGTGGGCGAGGTCGACGTCGAAGCCGACCCATTCACCGTCTTCAGTTACGAAGCTCAGGGGGGGATTGTCGTTGCGAACACCGATGCGTACGGTTCCGCGGGCGGCTATTTCATCGGCCAGTGAAAGGCTATCGCCGGCAGGCATCGCAGGAATCGCCTGGCATGCGGCCAGCGCAAGTGCGACAAAAAGTAGAGCGAGGGTAAGTTGAGGTGCATTCTTCATTGAATGTGACTCCTTGCTGAAGTGTATCAAATGGTCCTCAGATCCAGCAAAACTGGGGGGCAAATACATGAAATGCACTGCGCGGAACGACATTAATCTCGCTGTGGCGGCAGTGAGAACGAAGTTGAGTTGGCACCTGCAGTGTATCCGTTTGATCGTAACACATTAGAAAGCACATCTTATGTAAGCACCGGTACGCATTATGGCTGCATTACCTCTGCGATAAATCGTTTTGGCATACTGTGTTCAGATACTTTTTGCCACGCCCGGTTTGAATGCAGGCCGGGAGGGCGGACCTGCTTCAGTAGCTGAAAAATGAATGGGCAAGTTCTGATGGTCGACTGCGCCGTTCCCAGCGCTGGGAGAGGCGGGAAAGTGTGAAGGCGAGCGCGAAATAGAGGACGCCTACAAAAGTGTACATGGTTACCCAGTAGGGTGCGTTGGTTACGTCGGCGCCGAGCGCCATGCGGGCGACGGTCATCACTTCAGCGACACCGATTACGACGACGACGGAGGTGTCCTTGAAGAGACTGATGGCCTGGCCGGTGAAGGCAGGCAGCATGACGCGGAGAGCGTAGCGCAGCTTGACCAATAGGTAGACCTGGCGGGGGCGGCTACCCATGAGGCGGGCGGATTCCACCAGTTCGAGGGGGACGGCGGCGAGACCGGCGCGCAGGATTTCGGCCTGATAGGCGCTGGAATAGAGTGCCAGGGCGACCAGCGCAGAGGTGCGGGGGCTCCAGTTGAGGCCGAAGCGCACGCCGCCGACGCCCTGATGGACGAGCACCAGGAGCAGGATCAGCGGGATGCCGCGGAAGAACTCGACGTAGGCGACGGCGCACCAGCGCAGCGGGCGCCAGCGGGACCGTTCGGCGCCGCTAACGGGGACGGCGAGACAGAAGCCGGCGGCGACGGCGAGCACAGCCAGGATGAGGCTGAGGAAGAGGCCACCGGGGCGCTGGCCTGCGAACCCAAACAGAAGGGCAGGCAGTTTTTCGATCAGGAAAGAGATGTGGTCACTCATCAGCAGTCAGATTCAGATGGGCGGCGTCGAAGGAAGGGCACTGTCAGCCTCCGGCGACGAGCCATTGCTTCTCCACCCAGCGCAGGAGGCCGGAGAAGGCAAAGGCGAGCAGCAGATAGACGATGGCGGCGAGCATGAGAAATTCGAGCGCAAGAAAGGTGCGTGTGATCGCGGTTTGTGCGCTGTGAAAGAATTCGGGCGTGGCGACAAAGGCGGCCAGCGCGGTGTTTTTCAGGTGGTGGATGAGACGGGTCGAGATGGCCGGGAATGCGGTACGGAGGCCCTGGGGCAGCAGAACCGTCCAGAAGAGTCTGAGGCGGGAGGCGCCGAGCGTGCGGGCGGCGTCAACGTGCTGTTGGGGGATTGCGCCGACGCCGGCGCGAAAGAGTTCTGCCAAGTAGGCGCTGGTATTGAGGACGAGGGCCACGCCGGCGGCGAGCGTATAGTAGGGCAGGGAGAGCCCGCTCCAGCTGCTGAGCCAGTTGAGAAAGGCGTTATCGAAAAAGAGCGCGCGGCGCATTTCGGACGGGAAGAGATTGGGCAGGGCGAAGGCCCAGATGATCATGAGAACGAGGGCGGGCAGGTTGCGGTGCGTCTCGACATGGAGAACGGCGATGCAGGAGGCGAGGCGGTTGCCGGAGATGCGCATTGTCCCGGCAGCGACGCCGATGACGAGCGCGAGCGCGGCGGTGACTGCGGTCAGCACAACGGTCAGGAGGAGGCCCTGCAGGAGCAGATTGAGCAGGTCGGGCGTGAGCCAATTTGGAGTCATGTGGCGCAGATGAAGAGCATGACAGGGCTGTCATCGGTCAGGTCGGCGAAGGTGTAGCCGTCATAGGAGTCGACAAGCTGCAGGCCGGCGGCTGCGAGGAGTCCGGCGACATCCTGGCGGGTGAAGAGGCGGTAGCGCAGGTGGTAGGTAGTGGCGTTTTCGGGGGAGACGATGTTGAACTGTTCGGTGACGATGCCGGTTTCGGCGTCGTAGCTGCGGTAGATCTGGGCGTAGCTTGTGTCGCTGCCGAAGCGGTCGGACGGTTTGAGCGCGTCGAGAGCGGGTTGCTTTTGCGGGAGTTCGAGCGCGAAGCGGCCGTCAGCTTTCAGGGAGTTGAAGACGGTTGCCAGCAGGCCGCGGTTGTCTTCGGTCGAAGCGGGGGGGACCTGTCCAAGTGTGGTGAAGAGGCAGATGGCGGCGTCGAAAGGTTCGACAGGGAAGTACCCTTCTGCGGCAACATGCTGGAAGTCGACATCTACCCTTGCCTCCTGCGCATTGTCGCGGGCGGCTCTGATCATGGCAGCAGCGGGATCGATGCCGAGGACACGGTAGTTGCGGCGGGCCAGTTCGACGCTGTGGCGGCCAAAGCCGCAGCCGACGTCGAGGACGCGTGTGGCAGGGTCCAGTGGCAGCGCGTCGATCAGGAAATCGATCTCTTGCCGGGTGCGCTCGGCAGTCAGCAGGGGATGGCGGAGGAAGGGGGAGCCGTCCGAGAAGAAGTCTTCCAACTTTCAGTTCCCGGCAGCTGTCTCATCCGGAGGTGCGTGTAGGGCCCCACTCACGGTGGGGAGATACTGATTGCGTTTTTGTCACAACGTATCGCGCACGTCGAGCATCGGAAGGTCCTGGCGTTCGAGGTCGTAGAGGGCTTCGAAGGGGATGGCGGCGTCTGCGGCGTCTGCGGCTTCAGCCCAGCCTTCGACCCATTCGCGCTCGATGCCGTCGACATCATCGACGACGCGGAGGCGGTCGATTTCGTAGGTCTCTTTGAGCTGCTTCATCTCAGCGGCGACGCTCTCGGGAGAGCGCTGGCGGAAGGACTGGCCGTGTACGGAATCCTGGCACCAGTCGCAGCCGTAGGGGCAGCCGCGGGAGGTGGAGATGGTCAGAGAGGAGTAGCCGTTTTCTTCGCGCCAGGTGTCCAGGTAGCGATCCATGTCGATAAGGTCGCGGGCGGGCAGGGGCAGCTCGTCCAGGTTTTCGACGGGGGGGCGCGGCTGGTTGACTACAGGTTTGCCGTTGGCGTCGCGGTAGGCGATGCCCGGTTCACGCGCCAGCAGTTCGGGTGTCAGCGGACCGGCATCAAGGAGCCGGAGCAGCGCGTCAAGGGTCTGCTCGCCTTCATGGTGGACGACCATATCTACCTGGGGGAACTGGAGATAGGAGGCGGGGTCCTTTGTCGGGTCGGGGCCGCCGAGGATGGTCAGGGCGCCGGCGGCTTTGGCGTCGGCGGCAAGGGCAAGGGCCATGTCGCGCAGGGGCAGGACGGCGGAGATTCCGACCAGATCGGGCTGTTCGGCGGCCAGCCGTGCGGAGAAGGCGCTGACGTCTTCTTCGAAGGTGCCATCGAAGACGGCGACTTCGTGGCCCTGGGCGCGCACATAACCGGCGAGGTAGAGAAGGCCGAGCGGGAAGTAGGGGCTCTGGAGGGCCTGTTCTTCCGGATTGAGGCTGAGAAAGAGTGGGTGACAGAGAAGTATTTTTGCCATTTGTCTGGGTTGCTGTCTGCAGTGGACAGTTTCTCGTGCACGGCCGTCCACTTAGAGCCGAGGGTGATTATACACTGAGCGGCGTGGACTGTCTAAGGAAGAGTTTGTTAGGGTGCAGTCCATTTTTGGGGTGAGAGTGGGCAGGCACAAGGCCTGCCCCTACCGTGGTCACGGCGGACGGTTTCGCGGCACGACGTGGGTGGGCGACAGGTGGCCTAGACAGTACGCCGGCGCCGCGGCGCCAACGTGGCATGGTGTATGGGGGGCGTTGCGGGGGGAATCCCCCCGCACAAGGGAGGGCCGAAGGCCCGACCGCACAACTGCAGTGGTCAGTGCTTAGTGATCAGTGAATGCGGCGATTGATTGTGGATGGGTGCGAAGAGAAGTGAGAATTCTCAGGCCGTGCTTTGGGAGGAGAGAACGTAGGACCAGGGTTGAGGCTGGGAGCGGATGGGTTGGCCGGTTTCGGCGGCCTGGGCGGCGAGGATGTCGAGGTAGCGGTCCTGGCAGGCTTCGGCGAGGGAGTAGGGTGGATCGCCGCCGTGGACGTAGTCGGCCATGCGGAGGAGGAGGTCGGCGACGGCGATTTCGTCGTCGCTGAGTTCGGCAGGGAGGGTGGGGTTGCGATACCACCAGTGTTCGCCGGCGAGGATGCCCTTGAGGTAGTTGCCTTCGAGATTGCCTTCGGGGCCGGCGGTTTGGCGGGTGAAGGTGAGGTGGATGGGTGTGAGGAAGTCCTGGAGGTAGGCGGCTTTGTCGTCGATGATTTCGCCGCGTTCGCCGCGCACGAGGAGGCGCTGGCCGCGGACCCAGGAGAAGTACTGGTCGGAGGTGAAGTCGAGGATGCCGAGACGGTCGCCGAAGTCGAAGGCGGCTATGAGTTGTTCGGAGTCGGCAACTTTTTCTTCGAGGGGCGGCCCTTGACGGGTGGGGCCCTGGAGGAGGGGTGAGGTGAAGCGGCGGGCGGTTACGGTGGCCGGCTCGGCGCCGATGCCGAGGAAGCGGCGGATGAGGCTGATGCCGTGATAGCCGTGGGCGGCAGAGAGTTGGACCTGGGTGACGGGTCCGAGGCGCCCGCTGTGGGCGAAGGCGAGACGGGCGGCGTGGTGGGGCTGGCGATGGTACTGCTCGGCGACCTGGATGCGGGCGCCCTGCCGTTGCAGCGCCCACAGCTCCGTCATTTCTTCGACTGTGGTGGCGGGGGGTGTTTCGGAAAGGACGGGCATGTCCTGTTCCACCAGCTGGCGTATGACGTGGGGATTGGCCTGCCAGGAGACGCTGGTCACGACGAAATCGGGGGCTTCGGCGGCGATCATTTCGACGGGTGAACGGTAAATGTTGACGCCGTACTGGCCAGCCAGGTCGAAGGCACGCTGGGGGCGGCGGGCGGCCAGACCTGCGACCTGCAGCTTGTCGGGGAAAGCGCGGGCAGCGCGCAGGAACCAATTTACACGCCATCCGGCGCCGACGATGCCGAAGCGGGCCATTATTCGTCCTCCGTATGAGCGGTTCGCAGGGCACGGTCATGTTGTTGCGGGCGGGACGGAAGCTGTCGCCCGTTGCGACCGCCGCCGTGTCCGCTGTAGGGAAGGCCGGGCTGCCAGTCGACGGGAGGCGGGGGCGAGAAGTCGGTGAGCGGAAGGGGAACTGGCACGCCGCCATTGCGAATGGAGACGTAGGCCGCTTCACAGAGCTCGAGGGCGGTTAACGAGCCTTCAGCGATCGAGTAGTCGGGTTGGGCGCGGTCGATCTGGGCGGCGAGGTTTTCGAGGTGGCGCTGGTGATTGGTGACGTTTCCCGGCTCGAATTCGAACAGCTTTCCGTGCGGGTGGTCGGCGTTGAGAAGGCGGAATCGGGGCGCCCAGCCGTAGAAGTCGATTGTGCCACGGGTGCCGATAAGGCGGAAAAGGGTATCTGCATCCGGCTCGGAGATGGGAACGTAGTCGCCGGTGTTCATGACGACGCGGGTGCCGGAGGCGGTCTGGGCGTAGGTGACGGCGAGCGTTTCGACCTGCATGCTGTCGCGGTAGGTGCGTGTGCCGGCGTCGCAGGCGGCGAGAACGTATTGGACGGGTTCACGTCGTGTCAGTTCGACGAAGAAGTTGAGCCAGTGGATGCCGGCATTGATGATGTCCCAGCCGGCGCATTGGATTTCGACGAGTTTCAGTTCGCCGATTTCGCCGCAGTGAACGCGTTGGAGGATTTGCGTGCTGTGGTCTGCCACGAGGAGGCCATGGGGTACGGCCATGGGCAGATTTCTGGCGCGTATAAGCTCCAGGATCCGGCGGCCTACGGCATGGCTAGCGGCCAATGGTTTTTCGACGAGGATGCCTTTGAGAGAAAGTTGCATGGCAGCCTGGGTGACTTTCAGGTGGGAGGGCGGCCAGGTGGAGACGCAGACGATGTCGGTGGGGCAGGCGGCGAAGAGTTCGCTGAAGTCTGGGAAGGTGCAGACGCCAGGGTACATTGCATGGACGTCTGCGCGCGCCTCGGGCTGGATATCGGCGACGGCGACGAGGTTGAAGCGTGGGGAGGCGGAGAGGGCGGCCATACTGGCTTTGCCTCCGGCACCTGCGCCGATGACAGCGGCGGTGAATTGTCTGGACACGCTGGTCGCTCCTTATTGCCGATTTCTACATCGTGGGAAGCAGGCCCGTTTCAGTTGCAGACGCATCTGATGAGCCCAATCCGGTTTGCCGTTTCGAAAGTGGAACGTCGGCCTTGCAAGTGTAATGAATCGTTACAGAAAAGCAAGAACTGCAGTGGTCAGTGGTTAGTGGTCAGGGGCGCTCTGCAGCTACGAGGAGACCCATGCGGTCAGGGTAACGGAGGGGGGCGTTGCGGGGGAATCCCCCCGCACAAGGGAGGCCGCTTGCGGCCGACCGCCCAACTGCAGTGGTTAGTGGTCGGTGGTCAGTGGTCAGAGACGGCGTCGGGAGTCGGGCACTGTTTGCCTGTCACGCGGTTCCGTGTAATGGCGGCAGTGGTAGGGTTTACGGATGTCTGCTAGCGTTCGCGCCAGGGCATTTTCCAGAGGCCGAGGGCCATTGCGGCGGCGGCGATGACCGTAAGGATTCCGATTTCGAGGGAGACATCTGTCCGGCCGGAGAGGGATTTTTCGATGGCGTCGGCGGCGTAGCGCAGGGGCGAGACGTAGCCGATCAACTTCATCAGGAGGGGGGCCTGTTCCATGGTGAAGTAGACGGGTGAGAGGGCGGCGAGGACGAGGGAGAGCAGGCCGGTGGCGAGGTTGCCGACCTGCGGAGTGGGGGCGAAGCTGACGAAGAAGAGGGTCAGGCCGCTGACGGCGAGGACGGTGAGGATGAGTGAGGGGGCCAGCGCCCATCCGAGCTTGATGTCAACTCCGGCCACGACTGCGAAGCCGAGGAGGATGACCACGGTGAACGCGCCGGAGATTGAGGCGTGGGCGAGCGAACCGAGGACATAGGCGACCTTAGAGACCGGCATGGTGATGAGCAGGCGGAGTGTGCCCATAAAGCGCTGGCCGACGAAGTTCTGGCCGACGAGCATGCCGATGGAGAAGGCGACGCCGAAGACCAGGGTGCCGGCCATGAGGCGGCGGAGCACTTGCGGGTCTTCGGGGGCGATGGCCCTGGTGACGTAGAACCAGGGCAGCGGGAAGGCGGCGGCGAGCAGGACGGTTGCGTACCAGTGCTTGAGCGCGGGCAGGAAGTTGAGCTCGAAGACGGCGAGCGTATCGGCAATGAATTTGCGGATACCGCCGGTCGCGTAGGGTGCAAAGGGGCGGTTGGGGACGGATTCGTTCGATTCAGGCATCGGCCGCTGGCCCGACATGGAGGCGTCCTTTCCCGCCGGTGAGGCCGAGATAGACATCTTCGAGGGTTGTCCGCGAAACCGCGTATTCGCTAATGCCCAGGGCCTGGATCTGTTGGAGGAGTTCGGCGTCGCTGGCGCCGTAGAGGACGCGGGTGCGGCCTTCCTCCAGAAAGGTGATTTTGTAGTCAAAGCCGTGGGCGGCGCGGAGGTTGGCGACGGTGTCGAGAGCCAGCAACGCCCCGTCATGGATGATGCCGATCCTGTCTGAGAGGGCATCGGCTTCCTCCATGGAGTGGGTCGTCAGGAGGATGGTAGCGCCTCTGCGTCGATAGTCGCGGAGGAGATCCCATAGGTCGCGGCGGGACTCGGGGTCGAGGCCGACGCTGGGTTCATCAAGGACGAGCAGCGGTGGATCGGCGAGCACGGCGATGCCGACAAGGAGGCGGCGGCGAAGACCACCGGAGAGTTGCTCGGCGGGTTTGTCCTTGTGCTCGTCGAGGCCGAGGTCTGAGATCAGTTCTACGGCGCGGCTTGATGCGGTGCGGGGTGACAGACCGCGCAGTTTGCCGAGGATGCGCAGGTGGTGGCGGACGGAGAGACCCCAGTAGAAGTTGGTCTCCTGGGGGATTACGCCCATGTGTGCCTTGGCTTCGTTGGGGCGTGCGACGGCGTCGAGCCCGAATACGAGGACTTGGCCGGAGGTGGGGACGAGCTCGGTGGTGATCTGGCGGACAAGGGTGGTTTTGCCGGCGCCGTTTGGTCCGAGAATGGCCAGGAGCTCGCCGGGCTCGACGGTCAGGGTGATGTCGCGATTGGCCCAAGGCCCGTTGCGGTAGCGCTTATTGAGATTTCGCACCTCGATTGCTGGTGGCAACTTGCACCTCGGTTTAGTGATTGGGGATGGTGGGTTGTGCTGGGCTTTATTTGGGCTGTGCGGCGCCGGGAGGCTTGTGCCGTTGTATTTCATGATAACTGAAAGGGGGGTGTGGATCAACGGGGTTTTGGGCGCGGGTGTAGTTCCGAGTTTGGGGGGAGAAAGGGCACCCACAAGGGGTGCCCCTACGGGGCATTGGGAGGAAAGACGGGCGGGGCCTAGGCACGCACTCGGGGCGTTTACTGTTTCTTTACCTGTAGTTTGGGTGGTGCGAGCAAGGGCACCCACAAGGGGTGCCCGTACGGGGATTTGATGGTGGGCAATTTTTCTCCAGTGGATCGGACGGGTATAGTATGGTTTTGCGGTGAGGTTTCCCAGGAGCAGGAGCATATTTGGATTTTCCGGGCACGGCGATGGCGCGTAGGTGGGCGGAGGGAGTGATATGAGCTTTATAGGCAGAGGCGTGGGTGGGGTGCTGCGGGGGATATCTCTGTTGTGGCAGGTGTGCGTGTGCGGGCTTGCCAATCTGGTGCGGCGATTGTCGAAGGGAAGCTGGGCTGATTATGTTCTGTTCGAACTTTCCGGGCCGCTGCTGGAGCGGACGCCGCAGCGTCCCAAGTACCTCAGTATATTTTCGCGCGGCAAGCCGGCGCCGACGGTTGAGTCTTTGCACAGTGCGCTGAGGCAGATTGCGGGCGACCCTGATGTGCGGGGCGTGGTGTTTCTGGTCAAGGGCGCGCAGCTCAGTCTTGCGCAGGCGCAGACCCTGGCCGACCTTTTCGGGCGTTTTCGCGGCTGGAGGAGCGAGCTCAATCCTCGCGGCAAAGAGAAGGAGGTCGTAGTATTTCTGGAGTCGTGCGGCAATGCCGAGTATGCCGCTGCGGCGGCGGCGGACCGGGTCTATGTTTCGCCGCTGACTGACTGGACGGTGCTGGGATTGCGGGCTGAGCCGGTCTTTCTGGCAGAGACGTTACGGCGAATTGGCGTCAGGGCGGAAGTAGTGAAGGTGGCGCCCTGGAAGACGGCGCTGGACAACCTGGAACGCGAGGAGATGAGCGACGCCCACCGGGAACAGATCGAACGGTTGCTGGGCGGCTGGTACGAGGAAATGGTGGGGGCGATCAGCAGGGGTCGCGGGCTCAGTGAGGAGCAGGTGCGGGCGGCGATCGACAGGGCGCCCCTGAACGCCGACGAAGCAGAAGAACTGGGCTTGGTAGACGGCACGGTCTACGAGGACCAGCTGGCGGCAGAGCTGGCTCCAGCGGGGAAGGATGAGGCGCGGATATTGCCGTATGAGCAGGCACGCGGCAACCTTTACCGGCGGCCGCGGTTGCGGCACAGGAAGGGGATCGGAGTCGTTTCGCTGCATGGGATGATCACGTCGGGCAAGAGCCGCCGCTTTCCCGGTGGGCTGCCGATCGTTGGCAACAACACGGCGGGCAGCACAACGGTCCAGCAGCTGGTGCGGGCGGCGCTGAAGGATGAGCGGCTGGCGGGTGTGCTGCTGCACGTTGATTCGCGGGGCGGTTCGGCGCTGGCGAGCGACCTGATGTGGCGTGAGCTGACGCTGCTGAACAAGAAGAAACCGGTGGTGGCATATATGGGGGATGTGGCGGCCAGCGGCGGGTACTACGTTGCACTGCCGGCGCAGAAGATCGTATGCCAGCCGGCGACGCTGACGGGGAGCATCGGCGTGGTGATGGCCAAGCTGATCACAAGCGAGGCGGAAGGGAAGATTGGGGCGAAGCGCTTCCCGATCCAGCGCGGGGAGAACGCGGACATTTACGCCAGCGAAGGTCCGTGGCGACCGGAGCAGCGGGAGAAGGTAGGGGAGATGATGGATTTCACGTACCGGAATTTCAAGAGGCTGGTGGGGGAGGCGCGGGAGCTGGAGCCGGATTCGCTTGAAGGGCTGTGCGGTGGACGTGTTTGGACGGGAAGACAGGCGCTGGAACACGGGCTGGTGGACGGGCTGGGGGATTTTGCCACGGCCGTTGACCAGCTTTGCGAACTCGCGGACCTGCCGCAAGATGGATCGGTCCCGGTGGTGCAGGTGAAGGCGGACGAAAAGAGGCCGCGGCCGCCTGTTTCGGAAGGCAGCCTGGACCTGATTGCGGGCGGCGAAAGCTTCGCCGAATTGACCGAGACGCTGTTGGGTGTCCTGCAGGGCGATGTTTCGGCGTTGATGGGGCGGGAGCGTGTGTGGATGCTGGCCGACGGTCTGCCGAAGAGTAGATGATCTTGCGTGGAGAGAGCCATGCTTAATGTGGAGAAGATCCGAGAACAGTTCCCGGCGCTGCAGGAGTCGTTCAACGGCAGGCAGGCGGTTTTTTTCGACAATCCCGGTGGTACGCAGGTACACGAGAGCGTCGTTGCGGCGATGGTCGACTGCTTGACGCGGCGCAATTCGAATACGCACGGGTTGTTCGAGACCAGCGTGCGCACTGACGCTGTGATCGAGGCGGCGCACAAGGCGGCGGCCGATTTGCTGGGATGCGACGGGGATGAGGTGGTATTTGGGAACAACATGACAAGCCTGACGTTTCACGTCAGCCGGTCCTTGGCGCGGGAGCTGGGGCCGGGGGACGAGGTTGTGGTCACGAGACTGGACCACGACGCGAACGTGATGCCGTGGGTGCTGGCTGCACAGGAGCGGGGGGCGCGCGTGCGGTGGGCGGACGTGGACGTGGAGAGCGGCACGCTGGATATGGAGGATGTGCGGAGGCAGATTACGGAGCAGACCAAGTTGGTGGCGGTGGGGTATGCCAGCAACGCTACGGGAACTGTCAACGACGTGGGCACTATCATTGGCTGGGCCAGGGAGGTGGGTGCGCTCACGTTTGTGGACGCGGTCCAGTATGCGCCGCACGGGTTGATCGATGTCCGGGCCCTGGGGTGCGATTTCCTGGCGTGCTCGTCGTACAAGTTTTTCGGCCCGCACAGCGGGCAACTCTTTGGTAAGCGGGAGCATTTGGAGCGGCTGGAGGCCTATCGTGTGCGTCCGGCGGGGGACTTGCCGCCGGACAAGTGGGAGACGGGCACGCAGAATCATGAGGGGATGGCGGGGGTGACGGCAGCTATCGACTACCTGGCCGGTCTTGGGGTCGAGTACGGCGGGGCCGGGCCGGCGGAAAGCCGGAGGGATAAGTTAACAGCAGCCTGGTCGGTGATCAGCGCGTATGAGAGGATGCTGACCGAGCGGTTGGTCGACGGACTGCTGAGCGTGCCGGGTGTGCGTATTTTCGGTCTGACAGAGCAGGGGGATTTGGACAGCAGGGTGGCGACGGTCTCGTTGCGGAAGCAGGGCACGACGCCGGAACAGCTGGCACAGGCGCTTGCGGAGGAGAACATTTTCGCGTGGAACGGCAGTTTTTACGCGCAGTCGGTGAGCGAGAGGATGGGGGTGGAGGAGAGCGGGGGCTGGCTGCGTCTGGGGTTGGTGCATTACAACACGGTGGAAGAGATCGACCGGTGTGTGCGGGTGCTGAACTGCAGTTTTTAGTAGTTGGTTTTTAGTTTTTTGGTGAACTGCCTTGGTGCAGGGTTGTGAGTCTTGGTTTGGGTGTTTGTACATACTGCAGACTTCTCCAGGCCACCGGTCAGGTGGATGTAGTCGAAGATGGGGGGTGGAAGGGCACACACAAGGGGCGCCCCAACCGGCAGTCGCGAGAGGCCAAAGCCGGGGGGCGCAGTTTTTTGGCCTGAATGAACCCAAATTCGGTCACTTTTTTCCTGAAAAAAACCTTTATAGAGCAGGTGCCGGTTGATACATTTGTACCACATCTGTATTACATTTGTGGCACCACAGAAGGCAGAGAAGCGGAACAAGAATACGGGATCAAGAATTCAGATGAAGTTGTATCATGTCGCTTCGGCGTTCCTGCCGGTGGCCGTGTTTTGCACACCTGTCTTCGCGCAAGAGGGGTTAGAAGATGGAGAGCGCATTGCGCGGCTAGAGGGCGCATACGAGCATTTGGCTACCAAGGTCGATGTGGAGGGCGTGCGCACCGAGTTGGTCGCCTTACGATCGGAAGTTCATGCAGCGGCACAGACGACACAGGTGATATTTGCGGTGATCGCCGGCTTTTTGTCGCTGGTACTAGGCGGCGCGCAGGTTTGGATTGGGTTTATGCTAAGGGAAACGAAGCGTAACGCCCGGGACGACTGATAACGAACTGTCAACGCCTCGAACTCAGGCCGTGTAGTCACACCCGCATGCGTGCGGGTGTTTTTTTGTTCAGAAAGGGCATTGCCAATATTTCGCCTGGATCTTCCTGGGAAACTGCAGTGGTCTGAATTGCAGTGGTCAGTGGCTTGAGACGGCAATCCGGGGCGTAGACACCGTTGGCTGGACACGATGCTGGGGAAGAACAGATACGGTGGGTTAGCCAGAGGGGGGGCGTTGCGGGGGGAGTCCCCCCGCACAAGGGAGGGCCGAAGGCCCGACCGCGCAACTGCAGTGGTCAGTGATCAGTGGTTAATGGTCAGTGGTTAGTGGTCGGGGGCTTGAGACGGCGATGGGGGAGGCAACTCTGTCGGGTAGAGACGATGGTGGGAAGAGTGAACAGTGTCGCTAGCGAGAGCGGGGGGGGTAAACGTTGTGGGTTTCGTATTGGACAGGATGCGTAGGATCATCGTGGGCAAATTCATATGAATTGCTAATACTCGCCCAATACCATACATACATAAGTTTTTTATAATAAGTATGATGAGTATTGAAGTGATAAGTCAAAGGACAGTTCATAGAGGAGTCATGGACTGGGCGGCTGCAGCGCGGAGCGGACGGGGCGCCCAGCATCATCTCGTACAGGGGGTCTAGGACAGATGTCAAAGATTATCGGAATTGATCTGGGCACGACAAACAGCGTCATTGCGGTTATGGAGGCGGGCAACCCCGCGGTGATCGCGAATGCGGAGGGCAACCGCACAACGCCGTCGGTGGTTGCATTCTCGAAGAGCGGCGAGCGACTGGTCGGGGTGACCGCGAAGAGGCAGGCGGTCGTCAACCCGGAGAACACGATTTATTCGGTGAAGCGTCTGATGGGGCGTCACATTGACGATCCGGAAACGAAGCGGACGCAGGCGATGGTATCATACACCAGCGTCGAGGGGCCGAATCACGACGCGCGTGTGCGGGTTCCCATCAAGGATAAGGTGTATACGCCGCAGGAAATCAGCGCGATGATTCTGAGCAAGCTCAAACGGGATGCGGAGTCCTATTTGGGCGAGGACGTGAAGCAGTCGGTGATCACGGTACCGGCTTACTTCAACGACAGCCAGCGTCAGGCTACCAAGGACGCCGGCCAGATCGCCGGGTTGGAGGTGTTGCGCATCATCAACGAGCCGACGGCGGCGGCGCTGGCCTACGGTCTGGACAAGAATGAGGACGAGACGATCCTGGTCTTTGACCTGGGCGGGGGGACATTTGACGTTTCCGTGCTGGAGGTCGGAGATGGCGTGATCGAGGTAAAGGCTACGAACGGCGACACGCACCTGGGCGGCGACGACTGGGACGAGGCGATCGTACGCTGGCTGATCGACGAGTTCAAGCGGGAGCAGATGATCGATCTCGGCCAGGACCGGCAGGCGCTGCAGCGTTTGCGGGAGGCGGCGGAGAAGGCGAAGATCGAACTTTCGAGCACGCCGCAGACGGAGATCAATCTGCCGTTTATCACGGCGGACAGCACGGGACCGAAGCATCTGCAGCTGACGCTGACGCGGAGCCAGTTCGAGCAGTTGACGTCGGTGCTGGTCGAACGGTTGAAGAAGCCGTTCCATGCGGCACTGAAGGACGCGGGGCTGACTCCGGGCGAGTTGAACGAGGTCGTCATGGTTGGCGGCTCGACGCGGATGCCGATGATTCAGGAGCTGGTCAGCAGCCTGACGGGCAAAGAGCCGCACAAGGGCGTCAATCCGGATGAGGTGGTGGCTGTGGGCGCCGCGCTGCAGGCGGGTGTGCTGGGCGGCGAGGTCAAGGACCTGCTGCTGCTGGACGTGACGCCTCTGAGCCTGGGGCTGGAGACGTTGGGCGGGGTGATGACGACGTTGATCCCGCGCAACACGACGATTCCAACGAAGAAGACGGAGACGTACAGCACGGCCGAGGACAATCAGACGGCGGTGGACATTCACATATTGCAGGGCGAACGGCCGATGGCGCGCGACAACAAGACGCTCGGCAACTTCCGGTTGGACGGGATTCCGCCGGCGATGCGGGGCGTGCCGCAGGTCGAGGTCACGTTTGACATTGACGCCAACGGCATCATGAACGTGGTGGCGAAGGACAAGGCGACGAGCAAGGAGCAGAGCATCCAGATCACGGCGTCCACGAATCTGAGCGACGATGAGGTGGACCGGTTGGTGCGGGAGGCAAAAGAGAACGAGACTACTGACTTGCAGCAGCGTCAACTGGTGGAGAGCCGCAACGCGGCGGACAGCCTGATCTACGCGACGGAGAAGTCTTTGGGCGACCTGGGCGACCAAGTGCCGCTGTCGGATCGGGAGCAGATCGAACAGACTATCAGCGACCTGCGGGTGGCGATGGAGGGTGAGGACCATGAGCGGATCACCAGCCTGACCGAGCAGTTGCAACAGGCAAGTTCTGCGCTGGCGCAGCAGGTGTATCAGCAGCAGTCAGAGGATAACGGAACCGGGCCCGGCGCGGCAGGCGAAGCGGACGGCACCGGCACGCCTGATGAGGACGATGTGGTGGAAGGCGAGTTTCGGCAGGTGTAGGCGGCGGTTCGAACCAGGATTGCCGTCCTGGGCGCAATGACGATAGGATGAAGAGAAACCGGGCGCCCTGTGCCCGGTTTCGCGTCCGTAGAGATGGTTTCGAGAGCGGGATGGCTGTATTAGTTCGGGGGCATCCAGCGGGGTTTGAGGCAAAGGCCAAGATTAGCGGAGAACGGATCAGTGGACTATAGGGACTACTACGCAGTGCTGGGCGTGAGCCGGAAGGCGAGCGCTGATGACATCAAGAAGGCGTATCGCAAGTTGGCGCGCAAGTATCATCCCGATGTCAACGACGGCGATGCGGCTGCTGAACAGAGGTTCAAAGAGATCAGTGAGGCCTATGCGGTCCTGTCTGACGACGCGAAGCGGCGGACGTACGACAAGTTCGGCGCGCAGTGGAAGCAGTACGAGCAGAGCGGACAGAATTTCGACTGGTCTCAGTGGTACAATGCCGGCGGTGCGGAGCGTCAGCAGGGGCGGACGGTAAGTCCTGAAGAGTTTGAGCAGATGTTTGGAGGTATGGCCGGAGGCGGCAGCTCTTTTTCTGATTTCTTTCAGCAGCTATTTGGCGGCATGCCGACGCAGACGCGCAGAGCGACGCGGCAGACGCCTCATCCCAGTTTCGGCCGCCCCAACAGCGACCAGACGGTCCCGGTAGAGATAGCGCTGGAAGAGGCGTTCATGGGGACCAAGCGGACGGTGCAGCAGGGCGATTCCCGGTTTGAGGTGACGATCCCGGCCGGCGTCAGGACGGGGTCGAAGGTGCGTGCCGGCGACCTGATGATGACGGTGTCGGTCCAGCCGCACAAGGATTTTGAGGTGGTCGGGACCGATCTGCGTACGAAGGTTTCGGTAGACCTTTTCGCGGCGCTCCTTGGGGGCGAGGCGCGCGTGAATACGTTGCAAGGGGCGGTGGCCTTGACGATCCCGCCTGACACGCAGAACGGGAAGGTATTTCGACTGAAGGGTCAGGGCATGCCGGATGTGAAGGATAGCAAGAATCGGGGTGACTTGCTGGTGGAGGTGGTGGTTGAGCTGCCTGTGCCTCTCAGCGTGGAAGCCAAGCGACAGTTCGAGAGCTTGCAGCGGGAATCGCCGGATATGGGTAAGCCGTCGTAGAGGCTGCGGCAGGACTGTGTGCATGGCGGGGCACGCGTTGCGCGGCGGGGGTTTCGCCCCGATTGCGATCTGACGGGGGGAGTTTCCTGGCTGCTATCGATAAACGGGAGGGCTGACGGCACCGAGCCTTAACAGATCGCCAGTTTTGCTCGTCACCAGATCAGGTTGTTGCTACCAGGAATCCGCGCCTCAGGTGCGGGCAGCAACCGGCGGGAGGTCTGGGGTCGGGGGCGGGCAATTGGGAACCTTTCAGATGCTACCGACAACCCATGCGCATCAACGGTCTGCCTGTGAAAAGAGTTCAGGGGGCGCTGTCGGAAGGCGCCGTAGCCAGAGTCGACTACAACTTCGTTTCGCCGTTCTGTTAACGGTTGCGGCTGCGCTGGCGGTTGTACTGGCCGCTTGTGGCAGGGTGGTTAATCCGACAACAGAAGAACCGGATGTCATCGTCATTGCGCCAACTCCCTCAGCTACAGTTGCCCCAGCGACCCCTACAACAGAGCCAACAGCCCCGCCGCCTACGCCTACACAGGTCCCAGAGCCCACTGAGGAGCCGCCTCTTTTTCCGACACCGGATGTTGATCTGACCGACTACTCGGTCTACGGCGAGACGCTGCTGGAAGCTTTTGCCGAGGATGCAGCCAGTCTGCCTGGCGCGCCACACTATTTTATCCAGGTCCGCCTTGTGCCGGGTGAGGTTCCGAGGCTGGAGGGTGTGCAGAGGGTGCGCATCACGAACCAGGAGGAGACCGGTCTCGACGAGCTTTATTTCCGGCTGTATGCCAACTTGCCTGCTTACGGGGGCTCAGCCGAGGTCAGCCGGGCGCTGGTTGACGGGAAGGCCGCGGTCGTTACGCATCCTTTCGACGGCAGGGTAGTGCATATCCCGCTTGAGGGCGGGCTGGCCGCGGGGGCGACAGTGGATGTGACGCTCTGGTTTTGGGCCACGCTGCCGACCCAGGTGTACGCGGGTACGGCGGGTGCGGGCCTGTACGGATTTGTGGGGGGCGTCTATGACCTGGCCGGCTTCTACCCCACGCTGGCAGTTTATGACCACAGGGGTTGGGACCTGTTCGCCGGGGCGAGCTTCGGTGACTCGCTGTTTGCGGACATCGGATTCTATCAGGTGGCGTTGACGGCACCTGATACGCTGTCGGTGGTTGCGAGCGGCTCGACGCTGGCGCAGGAAGCCAACGGTGACGGCACGACGACGTGGCGGATCGCGGCGGGGCCGGTGCGATCCTTCTATGCGGCTGTGACCGACCGCTGGGAGGCGATCAGTGAAGAGGTGGATGGGATTACGGTCAACTCGTACTATCCGGTTGGGGGACTGTCATCTGCACAGACGGCGCTGAGCTATACAACGGGAAGCTTGAGCGTCTTTAACCGGTTGTTCGGTCAGTATCCGTATCGCGAGCTGGATGTCGTGCCGCTGCCGACGACGGCGTTTGGGATGGAGCATGCCGGGATCCTGGCTCTGGCGGCCAACTTTTACGGGGAGGGCGGCGGCGGATTCAGCATTGCCACGCCGCACGAGGTGGCCCACCAGTGGTTTTTCAATCTGGTCGGCAACGATCAGCCGGATGAGCCGTGGTTGGACGAGTCACTTGCGAACTATGCGGTCTATCTCTACTACGAGGCGGTGGCGTGGCCACAGATGCAGACCATGATGATGGAGAATGTCTTCCGCTACCGTTACGATGCGGCGCGAAATTTAGGGATAGACAGGCCGGTGAGCGGCGCGGTTGTGGGGTTCGATCAGAGTAATTATGTCAACATTATCTACAGTAAGGGCCCACTGTTTTTGCACGCGGTACGTGAACGGATTGGTGATGGGGCGTTCTTCGCGGCGATGTTTGACTATGCGCAGACGCATCGCTACGGGATCGCCTATGCCGAGGACCTCTTGAGCGTTTTCCGGCGGCACAGCGACAGCCCGATCGACGATCTTATCGCTCTCTGGATTTATGGAGAGTGAGGGATAGACAGATGAGAAGCTTCCCCTTTGCCTCGCGGTGGCGGCGGGGTCAGGACGCCGCGGCTGACATTCTTTCCCAGCAGGAACACCGTCCCTGGCCTCTGCCCGACCGGGCGTGGTTCATGTTTCAGTCGTGGCAGGACCTTCTGTTTGCGCACTGGCCGATTCCCGCCGCGGATATCGAACGGTTGTTGCCGTCCGGCCTGGTTTTGGACAGGTACGAGAATGAGGCGTGGGTGACTTTGGTACCTTTTCGTATGTCCGGTGTGCGGCAGCGGTTTACGCCGGCGGCGCCGTGGGTTTCCGCTTTCCCGGAACTAAATGTGCGTACATACGTAAAGGGTAGCAGTGCGAAGGAGCCCAAGCCGGGCGTGTTCTTTTTCAGCCTGGACGCGGGCAACCCGCTGGCGGTGGCGATGGCGCGGAGGTCGTATCATCTGCCGTATTTTCGGGCACAGATGGTGTGCAGGCTCACAGATGAAGGCATTCGTTACTCCAGCAAGCGTACACACAGGGGCGCGCCGGAGGCGGAGTTCAGGGCAGTCTACCGGCCGACGGGGCCGGTCTATGGTGCGGAGCCCAGTTCGCTGGAAAAGTGGCTGATCGAGAGGTACTGTCTGTACAGTGTGGACAGAGGCGGGCGCGTTTATCGTGGTGAGATCCACCATCGTCCCTGGCCGCTACAGCCGGCGGAGGCGGAGTTCGAGCGCAATTGGGTGGCGCAGGCGCACGGGATATTTCTTCCTGATAGAGAGCCCCTGCTCCATTTCGCCAAGAGGTTGGATGTGTTGGCCTGGCGGATAGAGGAAGTGAGTGAATGAACGTAATTTCCGAGATATTCGATACGGTATTGAACCTGTTACGCAGCGAAGGCCTGCAGGAATGGGGCGTTTGGAGTTATCCACTGCTGACCGTGCTGGTGATCCTGGAGGGGCGGATTGTGACGCTGCTGGCGGCGGTGGCGGCTTCGCTGGGGTATATGCGGCTGCCGCCGGTTATGATCAGCGCGATCGTTGGGGGGATCGTTGCCGACGGCCTGTGGTATTTGCTTGGCTACAAGTATGGGAAAGAGCTGGTCTTGCGCTATGGCCGCTGGCTGGGGCTGCGGCGTCATCATCTGGAGCAGGTGCAGTCGGAGATGCGGGAGCACGGGCCCAGACTGCTGTTTGTGGCCAAAGCGTTTTCGGTGCTTGTGATCCCGGTGCTGGTTGCGGCCGGTGTGGCGCGGGTGCCTTTCCGGCGCTGGTTTCCGATCGTCCTATTAGGTGAGCTGGTGTGGGTGCCGGCGCTGGCGGTGATCGGTTTCCAGACTGCGGAGGTGGTGCGCCGGGTGGAGTTGGGTCTGCACTATCTGCCGCTGGCGGGCGGCGCGGCGCTGCTGGTCCTGGTGCTGGTGGGGGCGCGGCGGCTGAAGGCGGGGAGAGCGGGGGCAAGGGTCGCTCGAAGGCGACAAGGCGTTGGATGGCGACTTCCGGTGTCCTGGCCCGATGCTTATATCGCTTATCAGACGGAGGTTGCTCCGATTCTGCATAGTTACGGAAGTATCGCGGCCGGCAGCTTGAGTCGAGTGGTTTCGCCGCTGCGGCAGGAGATGGTTGTGGCGAGGGTTTCCGGACGCAGAGGTCGCAGGGATGTATATTACCGCGGTTGGTAGGAGAGAATATCCGGGGGCAGACGCGAGGCGATAGAGGGTTGACAACGCCATATTGCGATGCGGAGAGGGCAGGAGAGAGTAGCTGGTTGCTACTCTCTCCTTTTGTTTGCACTGACTATTCGGCGCAGAAGGGTAGGTGGATGACGTCGAGGTCGTTGTGGAGGACTCGGCTCAGGCTTACGGGAATGCAGCCGCTAAGCTGATTGCCGCCGAGGCTGAACCCTTGCAGCAGGGCGAGGTTGCCCAGCACCGATGGTATATCCCCGCTTAGCTGGTTGTCATTCAGGTAGAGCCAGGTCAGATGGGCAAGACTCCCCAGTTCGGAAGGAATCGGGCCACTGAGCTCATTTTCGCGCAGGAACAGGATGCGCAGATTGGTGAGGCGACCGAGTTCGGAGGGTATCGATCCGCTTAGTTCATTTTCGTCGAGGTCGAGGACTCGTAGTTGGGTCAGATTGCCGAGCTCGGGGGGGATAGGGCCGCTCAACTCGTTCTCGTCGAGATAGAGGGTGCGTACTTCGGCGAGGTTGCCCAACTCGGGTGGAATGGGGCCGGTCAGACTGTTCTCCTCAAGGGAAAAGAGGCTCACGCTTACGAGATTACCCAATTCAGGCGGGATAGGGCCGGTGAGCCGGTTTTCTTCGAGGTAGAGTGTACGAAGTTCTGCCAGGTTGCCGAGCTGAGGGGGGATGGCTCCGGTCAGTCGGTTTTCGTCGATGAAGAGGGTCCGCAAGGCGGCGAGGTTGCCGAGTTGGGACGGGATTGGCCCACTCAGCTGGTTTCCGGTGAGGTCGAGCCGTTCCAGATTGGTGAGGTTGCCCAGTTCGGGGGGGATCGGGCCTGTCAGCCGATTGCGGTCGAGGTCCAGGGTCGTCAGGTGGGTCAAGTAGCCTATTTCGGGCGGGATTGGACCGGTAAGTTGATTGTCGTCGATGACCAGCCTTTTCAGGTGGGAAAGGCGGCCTATCACGGCCGAGATCGAACCGCTTAGTTGATTGCCGCGCAGGTCCAGGCTGGTAACGCGGCCGTTGAGGTCAGTGGTTACGCCGTACCATGTGCTGAGCGGCTCGTCGCTGAGCCAGTTTTCACTGTTTACCCAGTCGTCTCCGCCAAAAGAGATGTAAAGTGAGGTGAGCGCGGCGCGGTCCAAGCCCTGCAGGGCTTGATGCGTAAGGGTCCTCAGGGAAACGCGGTAGAGAGCGAACAGGAGATCTCCGTTCAGCCCGAAAAGGGATTCCGAATCCGGCCCTGATTCCGCAGTTGAAGGACAGAATGACAGGTCCAACTGGTCACTGTCGATGGCAGCGGCGCTACTCCAGCTGGCGGGAATGCAGCCGGTCAGCCGATTTCCCTGGATATTCCACTCTTTCAGCTGGGGGATACCGCCCAGTTCCGGGGGAATCTCGCCACTCAACTCGTTTTCGGCCAGTTGGAGAGACTGCAGGCGCTGGAGATTGCCCAGTTCGGGCGGGATAGACCCACTCAACTCATTGTCATTAAGCAGTAGGGTCCGCAGTTGGGAGAGGTTGCCCAGTTCCGGCGGGATTGGTCCGCTCAGACCGCATTCGTCAAGATAGAGGGAGCGCAGTTGGGTGAGGTTGCCCAGCTCGGCCGGGATCGGGCCGCTCAGATCATTTTCGTCGAGATCGAGCGAGCGCAGTTGGGTGAGGTTACCCAACTCGGGTGGAATCGATCCGGTCAGGTTGTTCTCTTCGAGAGACATGGCGCGCAGGTGGGTGAGATTGCCCAACTCGGGAGGGATTTCGCCACTCAGCTGATTCTCCTCGATGAACAGTGTTTGCAGGTTGGCGAGGAAACCCAGTTGGGGCGGGATAGCTCCGATCAACTGGTTTTCGTCGAAGTAGAGGGTTCGCAGCTCTGTGAGGCTGCCAATTTCAGGTGGGATGGACCCACTCAACTGATTGCCCGAAAGGTCCAGCCGCTCCAGCAGCAGGAGGTTTCCCAGTGTCGGAGGAATCGATCCGGTCAGTTGGTTCCTGTCGAGGTCCAGCCATTGCAGTTGGGCCAGGTTTCCCAGCTCCGGGGGAATGTCGCCGCTCAAGAGGTTGTCGTCGATCACGAGTTGTTCCAAATGGGTGAGGGAACCCAACTGCGGAGGGATGGCGCCATTCAATCGATTTCCGCGCAGTCTGAGCCGCGTGACGCGGCCGCTGTCGTCTGTGGTGACGCCGTACCAAGCGCTGAGCGGTTTGTCTGTCAGCCAGTTACGATTGTTCACCCAGTTTTCGCCGTCTGTGGCGTTGAATAACGCGGTCAGGGCGACGCGGTCGGCGTCAATGTTGGACTGTTGATCGCCTTGGGCGTATATGGTGGTCACGGTCGCAGATTGGGTGAGAGCGATGAGAAAAGCGACCAACAAGAGAGCGCGTCGGTGGGGAAGCGAAAAATTGAAACGTCTCTTTTGCATGGTTAAGCGTCCTTTTCACACAGTGTACTGATTCTCAGAGATATGTTCAGCAGTCCGTCGGCAGGTATACGGGCGTTCCTGCGCATGTAGACTTTCGGGTTTTACTCGACCCGGAATGAACCGACAATCTGGTCAATCACCGGCTGGTTTGCGGCTGCGGCGTCGGGTCGGGCAGCGATAGTGAGCAGATAGGCGGTCTGGTTGGCGCGCAGTATGGTTATATCAAGGTGAGCGGTCAGGAGATGTGATGGATCGCCCAACCTGATAGCGGCCGCGGCGCGGATGACCGGAAGACCGTTGCTTGTACCCATCTCGATAGTTAGCAGCTGCGTATCACCCCAGGACAGGATAGCTTTCTCGGCGAGGGCGAGCCATTCCTCTTCGGAAAGGTCGTCCGGAAGTGGTACGGTGGACACGATCAGGAAGGTTGGAAAGATTGGGAGGGTGTACATGCTCTCCGGGTCCGGCTCGACGGCGAAGACGCCAAGTTTCTCTCCTTCCGGCGTGTCCAGAAATGCTTGCAGCTGCTGGGTTGCCGTCTGGTCGCCGAGCAATCCCGTTACCTGATCCAGGTCTCCTGCTTGCAGGTCGAGAGCTAACCAGTTGAATGGCACAGCAAGAGAGTAGCCCAGGCGCCCGTCTACGATCGGTATCCAGAACCTGGGAAGGTTGGCAGCAGGGGCTGACGTCGATGAACCAGGCTGGCCTTCGTTCCCCGCCTGTGTTTGCGCCTGCTCTGCGGCGGCCACCTGTTCAGGCAGGATTGGCCGGAAAGATTGAACGATCTGGTGGATCACAATTCGTTTGGCTAAGGCGTTGCTCAGCCGGGTTGCGATTAAAAGGGTATAGGCGGCCTGGTCAGCACGGAGGATGGTTATGTCAAGATGGGCGGTCAGGCCGGCGCCCTGGCCTCCCATCTGGTAGACGGCGGAGGCTCTGACAACTGGCAGCTCGTTGAGCGTACCTAGTCTGACGCTTTCGATGCGGGCTTCGCCCATTGCTGAGATAGATTCTTCAACGAGGGCAACCCATTGTTCGTCGGATACGCCTTCGGGAAATTTGGCGACCGACACATTGAGAAAGGTAGGGAAGGGCGGGCGGGCGAACAACTCGCTGGGGTCGGGATCGACGGCCAGGAGTCCGAGGTTTTCGCCGGCAGGAGTGGACATGTAGTGGCGCAACTGCTGCGACGCGGCGCGGCCGCCAAGCATGCCGGCAATCCGGTCCAGTTCGCCAGATTGCAGGTCGAAGGTCAACCAGTTGGCGGGTACGGCGAGGGCATAGCCGAGGGATTCGTCGACAAGCTCTTTCCAGCCGGAGGGAAATGCAGCGGCAGACACAGGAACCGACAGCGACGAAGAGGAGCGATTCGCTACAGATGCCGGAACACCCGCCATCCAAGTGGGGGCGGTGGGCGAGGTTGTTGAGGGCTCTGTTTGGGCGGCTGGCGACAGTTCCTGCGCTGACGCTTGCCCCGGCGCCGCGGCCATGGAGATGACTAAGGCAATGGTTACAGCCAAGAGGCGTGAACTGTACATATCTTTGGCTCCTTGGTCACTGGGGGCGGGTGTTCCGGTTCGGTCATGAACGGCTGGAGAAAGAGACGGCGTGCGAAACGAATCCGGAGCGGGCGCCAGCCCAGGCAGAGTGGATTGCTAGCGACTAATCGTTTCTCTGACGAGGGTAACGGATCTTGCGGCGAAGCCAGTAGGACGGACCCAGAGAGTGCGACGCCATTTGGTCGCGCCGAGTTCTATAGTGCTTCCGGAACTCGCCATAAGACTGTCGAATCGACTGCAGATATAGAGTACATAACAAACGGCGCGGACGTCAACTTGGCGAAGGAATTGGTGTCATCTGCCTACATGCGGGTTTCGGGCGTGTTTCCGGTCAGGGTCACAGCCGGCAGACGGGACAGCAGTACACTGTGATGGGGGTGGGTGAAAGGTCATGAAACTGGAATGTACGTGCGACTGTGCAACTGTCGGGGAAGTTGGAGGGCGGGTCGTTGCTATGATAGGCTGTTCTCGGCCCGACACGTGTGAATTCCAAGCGCCGCGGAAGCAGCGCGGTACTCTCAGACTCGATAGCCCCCGAGCGAATGCAAGATAGACTGCTTGTACGGAAGAATCTTTTCCTCTCCTCGCGGTTTCACGTTCCTCGAAAAGAGATAGAAGGCCCACCCAACGCATGGTGAACGGGACGCGCGTCCGGTTGGGGTTCCCTGTTAAGGTGCTGGGGGCGTCGGGGTTGCGCTCGCACGACAGCCGGCGCTGGCAGAACAGACCCCATCTGAGCGTCAGTCTGGCCTATTTGCGCGATATTTTCCTCTATCTGGAGCGAAGGGAGATCCGGTTTTACCGGATGGCCGGTCAGCTCGCCCCATATCTGACCCACCCGGAGCTGCCGGCGTTTCACAATCAGATAGACGAATGTTCGACGGAGCTGGCGGCGATAGGGGATTTGGCGCGACAGCAGGGCGTGCGCTTGACGCTGCATCCGGGCTTTTACGTGCAGTTGAGCCACCCAGATGCTGCGCTGGCGGCGCGGTCGAGCCTTGAGCTGGCTGCGGCGACTTCCCTGCTGGATGGGATGGGGCTGGATGGGGCCAGCGTTGTTGTCGTTCACGTGGGTGGTGGTCACGCGGACATACCGGCGGCCCTGGACAGGTTCGCGCGAGCGGCCAATTTGCTGCCGGACGAGGTGCGGAGGCGTGTGGTCCTGGAGAACGGGGACCGGCAGTTCGGTCTGCGCGATGTGGTGTGGGTGCACCGGCGAACCGGGATTCCGGTGGTCCTGGATACGCTCCACCACCGATGCCACAATCCGGATGGGATCCCGCAGTTGGATGCGCTGAAGATCGCTCTGGCGACCTGGCCGGAGAGTGTACGTCCGAAGATCCATGTCAGCAGCCCGCGCACGGCGGTGCGTACACTGTATCGGGATGGCGAGGCGCGCGTACAGATGCCGTTGCCGCATCAGCACAGCGACTTTCTGCACCCGTTTGAAGTCATCGATCTGCTGCAGGCGGCGGTCTCGGCGCGGTTGCGGTCGTTTGATATTATGCTGGAGGCGAAGGCGAAGGATTTTGCGTTGCTGCGGCTGCGGGAGCAGATCAACAGGTATGCGCCGAATTTGGCGCGAAATGTACAGTGAGGAGTAATGGCCGGGAAATGGCGGAAGAATATACAGACCCGTATAATCTCAAGAGGACGGTCCTGGTTGCAGTGGTGAACAATCGGGCCGACCTGCGGCGGGCGGCGTCGGAGGGCTGGTACCGCATACCGCAACGGCGGGCGCCGCGGCGAGTGGGGGCCGACTATCTGGCGTTTTATCAGACGGGCGCTTTCGAGAACGAAACGGAGGCGCGGACGATCAGCTATTATGCGGCAGTCCGACGCTATCAACTGTTATCTCGGGCGGAGATGCTGCCGGATGAGGGGGATCATGCGCGGGCGGAGGCGTATTATTTTCGCATTGAAATCGGCCCTTTGATGCGTTTGGCGCGGCCGGTGCCGGCAACCACGTTCAGACGGCTGACATTTATTCATACGACGTTGGAGCGTCTGTTGAAGGCAAATGATGTTACGGAGCTGAAGCTGGAGGGCGAACCATTCCAGACGCTGTGGAGCGCGCTGCGGGCCAACCGGTTGAGGCCGCTGCCAAACCGGTTGGCCGGTAGTTGGCCGGTGGACATCGCCCTGCGAGTGCGCAACGGCCATCTTGGGATCCAACTTGAAGAGGCCAACGATATGCGAGAGGCGGCTGAGCCGTCGGACCGCTGGATGATTCTGCGAATCCCCGAGAGCCAGATCGAGGCAGACCTGGAGGGCTGCCTGCGGGCGATAGGCGCGGCCCTGGTGGATCTGGGGGGTTCGCTAGACGCGAAGCCGGGACGGGAGACAGTGTTGTAGCGGAGGAGAGATCAGGAGAAGGTTGGTATGGAACTGAATGTCAATGGAGAGATCTATACGCTGGATGTCCCGGCCGAGGAAAGACTGCTGTGGGTGCTGCGGGACTGGCTGGGACTGACGGGCACAAAGTTCGGTTGCGGAATTGGTATCTGCGGCGCGTGTACGGTTCACGTCAACGGCGCGGCGGTTCGATCGTGTCTGATGCCGCTGGCTGCGGTTGCGGGGACGGAGATCCGCACGATTGAAGGGCTGACTGCGACGGACGACAGCGGCATGATCACACTGCATCCGGTTCAGCAGGCGTTTGTCGATCACCAGGTACCGCAGTGCGGCTGGTGCATGAGCGGGCAGATCATGCAGGCAGCCTCGTTCCTGGAGCAGAATCCGCAGCCGTCTGAAGAGGAGACTGCGGGCGCGATGAGCGGGAACTACTGCCGTTGCGGCTGCTATGTGCGCATACGGCAGGCGGTCCAGCAGGCGGCCGGGATGGCGGGTGAAGAGGAGGTCGCGATATGACCCAGGAAGGGGATGCAGACGGATTGGTCGAGGCGCAGGCCGACTCGACGAAGGAAAAGAGCGGGGAAGGCGGGGCGGATGGACAAGACCCTGCCCCGCCGCGGAAACGGCGCTGGCGACTCTCGCGGCGAGGTTTTCTGATCGGATTGGGGGCGGCAGGGGCCGGCCTGGCCGTGGGCGCGTATTTTGGCAGACCGGTTCTGCACGAAGTGATGGCGGAGAGCTTTGCGGAGGCTGAACACGCGGGGAGCAGTTTCATGCAGCTGCCTGCCGAGCCACCGCTTTGGCTGGAAGTATTGGAGGACAGCCGCGTACGTCTCTCTCTGTCAAAGGTGGAGATGGGGCAGGGTGTTCACACGTCGATTGCGCAGATTGCGGTTGAGGAGTTGGGAATCAACTGGGAAGATCTGGTCGTGGAGCAGGCTGATACATCATCCAAGCTGGTGGACAGTTTCGGAACGGGCGGCAGTTTTTCGGTTGCCTCCAGCTTCGGGCCGCTGCGCCGCGCGGCTGCGGGCATGCGCAGTCTGCTGCAGCGGGAGGCAGCAGGGATCCTGAACCAGCCGGAGCTTGCACTGCGGGTTGAGGGGCGGGGGTTTGCCGTCGCGGACAGCCCTGAGAAGCGTGCCGACTTCCACAGCCTGGCCGCGGCGATATCGGACTGGGATCTGCCTGAAGAGGAGGCGCTGCAGCTGAAGCCGGCTGATGAATACGCCGTAATTGGCCAGTCGGTTAGTCGCATCGATATACCCGACAAAGTGACGGGGCAAGCAGTTTACGGCTATGACATGCGCGTACCCAATATGCTTTACGGCGCTGTGGCGCGGCCGCCTACGCTGGAAGCGAAACTGCTGAGAGCGTCACCGGGCGGGGCGGCAGGGATTGAGGGCGTCGAGACGTTCGTGATCGATGTGGAGAGCGGCTTTGCCGGGGTAGTGGCGAGCTCTCGCAGCGCGGCCTGGTCGGCGATGAAGGCGATGGAGACGGAGTGGGATGAAGGGCACCTGTGGCAGCAGGAGGAGATCGAGGCGCTGATCGAACCTGAAGGAGCGGGTGGAGTCACGATCCAGCGGGAGGGCAATGCGGCCGGCGTACTGGGGAAAGAGGACGTGATTTCGGCCACCTATCGTTCACCGTTTGCCGTGCAGGCCTCGCTCGAGGCACCGGCAGCGCTTGCGGATGTCCAGGAAGGCCAGGTGACGGTATGGGTGTCGACTCAGTCTCACGAAAGGGCGAAGGGGTTGATCGCCGAAGCGCTGGGCGTGGAAGCCGACACAGTTCGGGTTGTTCCGACCTATCTCGGGGGCGGCTTTGGCGGCAAGCTTGATACCGGAGTGGCGATTGAAGCGGCCCGCCTGTCCAAGGCAGCTGGCGCGCCGGTCCATGTGGGATGGGATCGAATGGAAGCGATGCTTCATGGCTATCTGCGACCACCGACGAAAAGCGTTCTCTCCGGCGCCGTGGACGGGGCTGGACGGATTATCGCGATGGAGCACAGGCAGGGGAGCAGCGACGTGGCCTTCAGTTTCATGCCGGACTTCATGGCATTTGTCATGGGCGCGGACTTCGGCGCGACAGTTGGGGCGCGTATCAATTACGGGGTGCCCAACCTCACGGTGACGGCCTGGCGAAAGAGGCTGCCGGTATGGACGGGTTGGTGGCGGGGGTTAGGGCTGTTCGCGAATACATTTGCGGTGGAGAGTTTCGTTGATGAACTGGCGGCGGCGGCGGGCGCGGACCCGCTCCAGTTCCGCCTCGATCATCTGCCGGACAGTTCTGCTGGGAGACGCATGAGAGCCGTTCTGGAAGCGGCCGCCGAACTGAGCGGATGGGGGGCGGCGCCGCCTGCAGGCCGGGCGCGAGGGGTGGCCTGTTTTGCATCTAACACAGTGGTGGCGCAGGTAGCGGAGGTGTCTGTGGACGCGGCGTCGGGCGAGATCAGGGTCCATGACGTAGCCTGCGCGGTGGACTGCGGACTGGTCGTGAATCCGGATGGGGCGAAGGCACAGATAGAGGGGAACGTGATGTGGGGCGTAGGGTCGACGCTGATCGAGCAGGCGTATGTTAAGGACGGACGCCTGAATTTGAACAATTTCGAAAGCTACCCGTTGCTGACGATGCGGGAGGCGCCTGATGTCCGTTCCGTACTGGTGGACACGGGAATCAAGACTCCGTACGGCATGGGAGAGCCGCCGATCGGGCCGGTGGGCGCGGCGGTTGCGAATGCGTTTACGGCGGCTACGGGCAGGCGCATCCGAACACTGCCGATGACGCCGGCACGCGTTCTGGATGCACTAGCTGGGGGCGGATCTTGATCCTTGGGGGGCCAGTTATGCCCTGGGATGAAGTCAGCTCTGCTCGCCGGAGAGGCCCAGCTGCGCGGCGACATCTTTCATGGCGTCGAGGACGCGTTGCACGTGCTCGTCGAAGGGTTCGCCGAGCTCCTCGATGAAGTGGAGATTTTCGGCGCGGTCGATGGCGGCGGTGAAGCGCTTGTCCTTCCACTTCTTCTTGACGGAGCGGAGTCTTACGCCGCGCAGGTCCTTGTCGGGGCGCACGTAGGCGCAGGCCAGGATGAGGCCTGTCAGCTCGTCACAGGCCAGGAGCGCTTTGTCGAGCTTTGACTCGCGCGGGACGCCGAGGAAGGTTGCGTGGGCCTCGATGGCGTGGATGAAGTCCGGCGGGTAGTCATTCTGGCGGAATAGCCGGAGCGCGGTGCGGGGATGGCCGTTCTCCTTGTCATCCATATCGGGGAAGCGATCGTAGTCCAGATCGTGGAGCAGACCTGTCAGTCCCCAGAGGTCTTCATCTTCGCCATAGTGACGGGCGTAGATGCGCATGGCGGCTTCTACGGACAGCATGTGGCGGCGCAGTCCCTCGTTTTCGACCCATTCATACAGTAGTTGTACAGCTTCATCTCGACTGGGCAGAGGCATAAGGGCTCCTCTAGTCTGAAGTGGGCACTTGGCCGCTTGGCACAGGTTGGAGTTGTGCGGATGCGGCGACTTTTTGGGCTGGTTTGAGATTGGCGGTGCGAGCATCGTCCGTTGGCGAGGCTATTGTCATGTCGCGCCGGCCGTAGACGATTTGGCGGCTGCCTGTGATGTGCGGGTGTTCGCTGCCGTCAGCCCGATTGCGCCAGATGAGTTTGCCGATTGCCTGGGCGCGGCGGGCGCTGCTGCCAACGGCTTCGCTGAAGGGGGCGCCGTTGAGCCAATTGTGCAGAAAGAGGCTGAGGCTTGGCTCCGGAAGCCAGTTGACGGCCTGTGCGCCGTTAACGGCTTGTGCGCCCAGTGCCAGCCAGGTGGAGGCCAGACTGGCGCCATAGCAGTTGACCCCGTATACCACGCGCAGGTCGAGAAGGGAGCTATCTTTGACGTAGCGGCTCAGCAACTGGTCGAACGCGGCTGCGTCGACAAGCTCCTTCCCCTTGTGACCGATCAGGCAGCGTTCCTGTCCATGCACAAGCAGGAGTTGATCGACGGTGTGGGTGGCGCTGGTCTCGACGAGGGCGCCGGTCAGATTGGCGGCGGTGGCGGCGGCGTCTTCGAGGATGAGGACGCGGTGGTAGCGGCGGTAGGCGCCGAGGAGCCGCAGCAGGAGTTTGGCGTATTCTTCAGTCAGCCAGTCGATTGCGGTCATTGCCCATTGGGGCAGATTGACGCCGTGGATGTGGCCAATGTTTTCCAGGAAGACGATCAGCGCCAGGGGCTTGGCGGCGGTGGGCGCGGGGTTGTCGAGCCGTACTGCGGATGGCTGTGATGCCGTGGGAGAGTCTTTGTCAAGGATGGAATTATAGAGCGTCCGGGCAAGAGTCATAGGGTGTGGGATGTGACTCTGTGCGGCGGCGGGCCGCTCAGAATTGGAAGCGGCCGTTGGCGTCGACGACCCGAACTTTGAAGTTTTCGACGAACGGTTCGAGGCCGGCGATTAGTTCCTGCCACTCGTTTGAGCTCAGTATGCGGGCGGCGTCTTCTTTGTCCTCAAGGACTCCGCCGCCGAGGATCTGAGGAGCTTCTCCCCAGAGGGTGTACCAGGCGTCGGTGATGCGCAGACCCAATTGCGCGAGGCCGGGGGCCAGCGTCTGCACGACGTAGCGTTGGCAGTCTTCTTCGTGCCCTTCCCGCATATCGTAACTCAGAAGTACTTTGACCATTCTACCGTCCTCAAGGGCTGGGAGATAGTCCTGCGGCGTTTTGCCCGTCGTCAGGTGTCGGAAGAGCTGGAATCGGCAGAGGCAACGATCGGCCGATGAATCCGATTTCGATGTTCAGTATAGCACAGACGAACAGCACAGCGTATAGCCAGAGAAGGTGCGGGAAATCGTTCGACAGTACGTACGCGCGAGATTTAGTGCAGGCTGAGTGCTACTCGGTGACGAGAGAGAGAACGTTGTGCATCCGCACTTCGGCTTGACGGCGGAACTTTGCCACGTCAATGGAGCGGAAGAGCCAGACGGCCAAGAGCAGACCGACGATTTCCAAAGAGAAGACGGCTGCGTACCCCATCAGCTGGTTGCCCGTCAGCCAGAAAAAGAGATCCCATAGTATACCGCTGGCGATATTGCCGATGGCCTGACCGGCGAAATTTGCCACGCTCCAGGCGCCAATGTAAAGTCCGGCGGCCTGGGGCACTGTCATGTCCAGCATGAAACTGAGATTACTGACGGTCATGAGGCCGCCGCCCAGCCCCAAGAGGAAGACTGAGCCGATGAACAGGTTGGCATTGCCGAGAAGCCCGGTGGCGACAATGGAGGCGAAGGCGACGGCAGTCACGCAGGCGCCGACATTGGCGCCGGTCTTTTTTCCGTAGCGTTTTACGAACAGGATTCCGGTCAGGAGGGTGATAAAGATGCCTGTTCCCCAGATCGAAGTCAGGCGCGAGGTGACTGCGACCGACATTCCCAAAGCTTCTGCACCGAACGGTTCAAGCAGAACGTCCTGGGCGTGGATGCTGATGAGCACGATCATCAGGTAGACAAAAAAGCGGCGGGCCTGGGGATTCAAGGCCAGCAAGCGCACCACCAACATGGGATCGTCTGCGCTGTTTGCAGGCTGGTCGGTTCTGGCTGATGCGCGCGGCTCGATTCGGTAGCTGCCGACAAGGACAAAGATGACGGAAACCAGCCAGATCACGCCGAAGGCAGTGGCAAGCGTTTCCCTCGAGAGGGGTGTGGGCGTTGCCAACATACGGGAAAGACCCAGACTGGTAGCGATGGTAGACGCGATCATCGCGGTCCACATGATGCTTACGGCTCGACTACGCCCATTTTCGTCGGCGAGCTCGGTAACGAGGGAGAGATAGCTGACCGATGCGGCGTTGATACCGGCGCCCCACAGGCAGAAGACGATGGCCGCGGCGCCAAGACCGATCAGAAAGTTATAGTCCAGCAGGTAGGCTACGTGGACTGTGAAGTAACTGCCGGTTGCCGCGAGAAGTCCGCCGAGGAGAATCCAAGGTGTGCGGTGGTAATCGGCCGCCGGATGACGATCGGACCAATTGCCCAAAAATATCTGAAGAGGGGAAAGCAGATAGGGCAAGGCGACGAGGACGGCCACCAGCGTCACCGGCATCTGCATGTCGGCGATCATAACGCGATTCAGTGTGCTGGTGACAGGAACGACGGTTATGGAGACGCCAACATGTACGAGGGCAAGTTGGAAGAGAATGCGGGCAGTCATGTTGGAAGCGTACCATAAATTTCCTGGGAATTCCAAGATTCTGCCCCCCTTTCGCAGGTCAAAAAATAGGGGAATTCGGGGTTCAGTTCCGGGCGCGGGCCGGATGGGCTTTTCTTTGACGGAGCGTGCGCGCGAGTGATAGACTCTTGCCCGTGATACTGAACTGCAACGTGCACCCTCTCTTTTGCGTATTCTTGTGCAGGAGGAATTGTGACCGCGGTAGGCACTGAAGCTGGTCCCCGGCCGGTTCCCGGCGTCGATCTTGCGGGAAGTGTTCCTGTATTCGGCAGCCGTCCGGGCAACCAACTGATAGACGGGGAATCGTTTGCCGATTTCAGCCGTAAACGGCTTATTTTCGGGGCGTTTACACGGCTTGGCGAAACGCATGTTTACCGCGTGAATTGCAAGGCGGGCGACCGTTTGCGGGCGCAGATGTTCGCGCCTGTTCTCCCACGCGGCGGTTCGGTGGTGCCGACGTTTGCGATCGTGGCGCGGAGCCTGCCTTACAGTGCGGACATAGAGAAACTGCCGCTGGAGCTGCCGCATGGCTACAGCGCGATCGTAGCGCCGCCGCCGAGTGAACTTTTGCAGCCGGTAAAGGATGTCCTGACCCGCGTGCATTACTTCCCTGGGCCTCTGATCGACACGCGTACGCTTGTAGGCGGGCGCTGTTATCTTGTGGTCTGGACGCCGCACAACCAGATGGGCAAGTATGTGATGTCGATAGGCCATCGCTGGCATCTGCGCTGGAGCTATTGGGCGCAGTTGCCGCTGTACTGGTGGCGGATACGGGGGTGGTTTGGATTGAGCCGTGCGGCTGCGGTGTATGTGCTGGCGGGGGTGCTGCTGATTGCGCTGGCGGGAGCGGCGCTATTGCGGCGCGGGGGCGCACGGGGCCGTGCGCATACTGACTAAGCGGGGGTAACTCTTTGACTGTTGCCAGATGAGTCATAGCTGGCGACGGCCAGAATGGGTGGTCGGGCGGAGGGACCTGACGTCTTCGGCGGCAGTGGAGTCGGGTGTTCTGGTCCTGTGCGGAAACGAGAGGCGGAGACTGTGCGCATCCTTCTTTATTTGGGCAAGGGAGGCGTAGGCAAGACGACGACGGCTGCGGCGACGGCGCTGCGCTGTGCGCAGATGGGCTACCGAACGCTTGTGGTCAGCACTGACATTGCGCACAGCCTGGCAGACAGCCTGGACAGACCGCTGAAGAGCGAACCGACGGAGGTAACAACCAATCTGTTTGCGCAGGAGATCAATGTCCTGGAGGAAGTGCGGAAGAACTGGGGCGCGATGCAGGGCTATATGGGCAAGATTCTGCGCAAGCAGGGCGTTAGCAATACGGTCGCCGAGGAGATGGCGATCATACCGGGCATGGAGGAGATATTCAGCCTGCTGCACATTTACCGCAACGCGACCGCGCGTGAGTTTGACCGGGTGATCGTGGATGCTGCGCCGACGGGCGAGTCGATGCGGTTGCTGGCGATGCCGGAGAGCTTCCAGTGGTATGTTGAGCGCTTCTTCGGGTGGGGGGAGACGGCGATGCGTTTGACCGGCGGGCTGTTGCGGCGGTTGATGCCGGAGCAGGACGCGCTGGCCGGTCTGGCGAAGTTGGTTGATGATGTGAAGGCGTTGCAGGAGGTCCTGAGCGATCCCAAGACTACGAGCTACCGGGTCGTGGTCAATCCTGAGAAGATGGTGATCAAGGAGGGGGCCCGGGCAGTAACCTATTTGTCTCTTTTCGGATGTCCAGTGGATGCGGTGGTGGTCAACCGTATTCTGCCGGGTGTGCGGGCGAACGGGGGTAATGGGGGCGCGGCGGATGAAGGAACGGGGCGGCCCGAGGTGGCAGCCGTATTTGCGCCGAGCAGCGATCCGTATCTGCGCCAACTTCAGGAGAATCAGGCCCGGTACCTGGTTGAGATTGAGCGGGATTTTTACCCGCTGCCGATTTTGTACAGCAGCTGGCGCAGCGAGGAGGTGGTTGGTTTTGCGCCGTTGCGGTCGCTGGCGGATGAGCTATACAGGCAACGGGATCCGGGCGAGGTGATGTTTGTCGGTCAGGCGCAGGAGATTGAGGAGCAGGGCAACGACTTCGTCCTCAAGCTGCCTTTACCTCACATTGAATTGGATAAGATCCGATTGACGAAACGGGGAGACGAGCTTTTCATTTCGATCGGCAACTTCAAGCGTGAGTATCTGCTGCCGGCGGTCCTGGCGCAACGGGACGCCAGCGGCGCGGTTTTCGCAGGGGGGATTCTGCGTATCCGTTTTCCCTATAGCAGCCAGTAGTTGGCGGCCGGTTGCCTGTATACCGGCAAAGTAGGCCAGCCACGAGACTTTGACGAATGGGTTTGGGAAATCTTCTGATACGATGCATGGGCATTACGGTCGGTACGCAGATCGGCACGCGTATCGCGCACCGCGTGCGGCCGCGCCCGTATCCTGCGCCGCTGCGTGATCTGCTGGACCACCCGGTGCGCATGCGCTATCGCGATCCGGTCGGTACGTTGGGGCCGTTCGGCATCGGGCCGGGCGATACAGTGCTGGACTTGGGTTGCGGCACGGGTACGTTCACTGTCGAGATGGCGCGCCAGGTGGGAAGCAAGGGGCGCGTGCATGCGGTTGATATTCAGGCGTCGATGGTGGAAGCGGCGCGTGCGAAGGTGGAAAGCGCCGGCTTTGCCTTGCGCGTCAGTTTTCATCATTGCGGCGCCTACCGCCTGCCGCTGGAGGAGGACAGTGTGGACGTTGCCATTGCGATCGCCTCGCTCTCCGAGATGCCGCAGCCTCTTTTCGCCCTGGAAGAGGTGCGCCGGGTCTTGAAACCTGGCGGACGGCTGGGTGTAAGTGAAGAGATGCCTCACGCAGGGTATGCACGGCAGCGAACGGTCCGGAAGTGGCTGCAGGAGGTGGGGTTTCGCTACGGCGGGCTGCGGGGCACGCCATTTTGCTACAGCTTACTCTACTTTAAGGATGAATAGAGGCGACAGCTCACTGTCATTGGAACATTTCTTCCTATTCGGTGGGCGCCGATCTGCTATAATTTTCTGAGACGACTTGGACAGCCGTGGAGTTGGCGTGGAACTGGATCTTAATCTGCCGTACAGTACGGAGGGACTGCCGGGGCTCGGTGGACAGTTGCGGGCTGCGCCCGAAACCTTCATCGTTGAGGAGATACCGCTATACGAAGCAACTGGCACCGGTCAGCATCTTTACGTCAACGTGACGAAGGAGGCGCTGACGACGCGTGAAGTGCAGCGGGGGCTGGCGGAGGCGTTCGACCTGCCGTACAGGGCGGTCGGTTTTGCCGGCATGAAGGACAAATACGCGCGTGCAACACAGACATTCAGTTTGCAGGTCGGCCACGTAGACGAAGAGTTTGTGAGTGCGGCGCCTGAACGCATCAGCACGAAGACGCCGGTGACGGTCAACTGGGTACGGCTGCACCGCAACAAGCTCAAGAAGGGCCACCTGCTTGGCAATCGCTTTACGATTACGGTTACGCAGCCCTCGGTCAGTGGGGAGATAGCGATGGAGCGGGCCGAGGCCATCGCGGAACAGGTACGGGGTTGCGGGCTTCCGAATTTCTATGGCCCGCAGCGCCTGGGGCAGAACGGCGGAAATGTGCGGCGGGGTTGGGAGCTGCTCCGGGGAGAGAAGGGGATGGCCAACCGCTGGCTGCGGAGTCTGCTGCTTGCCAGTGTGCAGAGCTATTTGTGCAACCGTTATCTGGCAATGCGGCAGCAACGGGGGTGGTTCGACGGGCTGCTGACAGGAGACATTGCCAAGAAGCATGACACCGGCGGCCTATTTGTTGTCGCTGATCGGGCGGTGGAGCAGAGCCGATACGACCTGAAGGAGATAAGCTTTACTGCGCCCATCTACGGACCCAAGATGTGGGAGGCGGAGGCCGAATCGGGGGAGCTTGAGCAGGAGATCCTGGAAGAAAGCGGCCTCGACATGACCTCGTTAGCCAAGGCAAAGATGATGGGTACGCGGCGGCTGGGTCGGATACTGCTCAACGATCTTTCCGTTACCCAGAAGGGAACGGACATTGTTATAGCGTTTTCGTTACCAAAAGGGGCATTTGCCACGACGGTGATGAGAGAGTTTATGAAGGTATCGGACGACCTGTTGGCCCAAGCTGCGGTGGAAGACAGCAGTTCCGACGATGATGGCGGGAATTGAACGGTGCTCGACGAACAGCCCAAAAGCGAAGAGGAATTCTCCCTTAGGCAACGGAGTTCTACCATGGAAATGCCGCTCTTCCCTCTGAATGTTGTGCTTTTCCCGGGTATGGCGCTGCCTCTGCATATCTTTGAACCCCGTTACCGTGAGATGATCAACCGCTGCCTGGACGAGAACCTGGCGTTTGGGGTTGTGTTGATCAAGGAAGGCCAGGAAGTGGGTGGCGAAGCAGAGCCGCACCGGGTGGGGACGGCTGCGCGAATTGTAAAGGTGGACCGCCAACCGGACGGACGAATGAATATCCAGGTTGTGGGGACGCGTCGATTCCGGATCGAAGAGTTGAACCGAGACTTACCCTATCTTACCGGACGGGTGCGACATTTTCCGGTAACCGATGGGGATACGAAACTGGCGGTCGAGCGCGCCCACAAGGTACGCCCCAAGATCACGCGCTATGTGGAACTGTTGACGAAGGCCACGGGCGTACAACTGAAGTTGGACCGGCTGCCGGAGGATGCTACCAGCCTGGCCTTTCTGACTGCCATCACTTTGCAGGTGCGGCCCGAAGACAAGCACCGCATGCTGGCTTTGCAGGGCGTACCGCAGCTGCTGGAGTTGGGTAACTACTATCTTGGGCGCGAACTTCAGCTGCTTGACCATATGATCCGCAGTCAGGAAGTGCTGCCGGCAATGACCATTGGCCCCACCGGACAGTTGTTCACCAATTGAGAACTTGATCGGCCCGGCTGGCTGTTGCCGGCGGTCGGGCTGAGTTTTCCCCAGGGCAATCGCAGTATATCATTCCCAAGAACATACAAATCATAGCCTTCTTGACAGACAGCCACGAAAGGACAGATGTATGGCTACACATCAGTTCGAGCCGGACCATTATTTCAGCACGATCGGCTCGCATCCGCCTGTATTGCGTGTGCAGCCGGGTGACAGCGTCGAGACTACGACGGTCGATGCCAGGGGACAGGACAGCAGCGGCCAGCCGGTAACGTCAGGGGGCAACCCGATGACGGGGCCGTTCTATGTTGAAGGGGCCGAACCGGGGGACACGCTGGTGGTGCATTTGGACAAGCTGCTCCCGAACCGACCTTACGGGTGGACGCGGACGATGGTGGCACCCAATGTTGTCGACCCGGAGCAGGTGCCCAATATGCCATGGCCGGCGGAGGGGCAGGAGCTGGCGAACTGGCGGGTGGACAACGAGGCGGGCACCGTGACCCTGGTGGAGCCGCAGACAAGCCTGGGGGCGCTGACCCTGCCGCTGGCGCCGATGCCGGGCTGCTTTGGGGTGGCGCCGGACCGGGGCGAAGCGATCTCGACGGCCACGTCGGGGCCGTTCGGCGGCAACATGGACTATCGCGGCTTTGTGGAAGGCGTGACCGTGTATCTGCCTGTTTTTGTGCCCGGGGCGCTCTTTCATATTGGAGACGGCCATGCGGTGCAAGGGGATGGAGAGATCGTGGGCACCGGCGTTGAGATCTCTTTCGACGTGGGCTTTACGGTGGATGTGCAGAAGGGGCGGCGCATCTATTGGCCGAGAGGCGAGAACGAGGAATATATCTTTGCCGCGGGCAACGCCCGGCCGCTGGATCAGGCTACGCAACATGCGACCACGGAGATGATCCGCTGGCTGGAGAAGGATCTGGGGATTGATCCGGTTGGCGCGCATATTCTGATGGGGCAGACGGTGGAATACGATCTAGGCAACATCTATGATCCGGCGTACACGATGGTCTGTAAGATGCCGAAAGCGGTGCTGCCGTAACTGCAGTGGTCAGTGGTTAGTGGTCAGTGATGAGTGGCGAGAAACGGTTTGGGGGCGATGGCCCGTGATACTTCCCCAGTTGGAGAGAGGCGATGAGCGAGGTAATTCGTCGGCTCTCTCTTCTTATTGTTTAGTTGCTCCGTAGGACATTCCGCACTTTGGGGGCGATAGGCCGCCAGACAGAGAGACCTGCCAGCAGCAGGAACCCGACGCCCAAGAGCGCTAGCCCGCGTCGCCAGCTTGCGGGGGCGTACCAGAGCCGTACGTGGATGTCTCCGGCGGGTACGGGCAGAGCGCGGAAGGCGTAGTTGGCGCGCAACACAGGTGTGGGCGCCCCGTTTACGGTCGCCAGCCAGCCGGGATACCAGACTTCGCTGAGAACCAGATAGCCTGCCCGGTCGGCACTGGCAGCCAGTACGATTTCGTTTTGGCTGTATTCGAGGACCGAAACGGGACCCGACATGCTTGACGGGGGTGACTTGTCGGTGGTGGCGGGACTGGGCGGGTTGTTATAATGGTGCGCCAGAAAGACGGTGTGCAACGGTTCGAACGAGGGCTGTGTGAGGGCAGATAGGACGGCGTTCTGGTCGGGGAGGATTTGCGCCACGGCTACAAGCCAGGCACGGGGAAGAGGGTCAGGATTCTGGTAGACGGCCAGAGGGCCGGGTGCATCGTAGGCGAGGGTGTATTGCTCCGGCAAGGGTGTGCCGTCGCGGACCAGCACGTAGAGTACGTTGAGGAGGTCGTAGATACGGGTGTGGCGGCCGCCGTTGTTTTCCCACAGATTCTTCCAGTGTATGAGCTCGAGTGGATTGTAAATGCCGCCTACATCGTGCAGGCCGGTGAGGGCGGCGGTATTCGGCTGCCAGAGATCATATATGCCGGTGCGCACGTCGATGCGGAAGTGGCGGCGGCCGGCGCCTGCGTCAGGACAGGGAGCGCTCTCTGTAGGGGCGCAGTCTGCTTCTGTGCCGGCCTGCTCCTGTAGAAAGGCTAAGACCTCCGGATTGGAAAAGTTGCGTGTCGGGTCATTCTTGCTGATGTCGATGCGCGCGCCGGCGGTGAAGAACTCCAGGAAGGACAGGACGAGCAGCAGCGCGGCGAAAGTGTTGTCTGGCAGGCGATTGCGCCGGTACAGGGACAACAGCAGCCACGTAGCCAGCCAAGCAGTGGTTGCCAAGAGCAGTGCCCGCCCGGCCAGAGATGCCCGCTGGACTGCGACGGGGTCGCCGTCGATCAGGCGCGTCGTGACGAAGATCAGCGGGATCAGGACGAGAAGAGACGCGGGGACGCCGAGACGAATCACGGCGTAGTACGGTGCGGAATGGGCAGGATGGGGAAGGTCTCCCTTCCTTCGGCCTAGCAGCAAGGCATCCAGCCCGAACGCCGCCAGCACGGACAGTGCGAGTGCCCACAGGACGATGATCCTGGCCGGGGCGCGGAAGCTGCCGTAGACGGGGAGTAACTGTGTGAGCCAGCCGTGGACCGGTGTGTTACCGCCGAGGGCTAGGACGAAGCCGAACAGTGCCAGCGCCAGCAAGGGAAGCAACCGGCGGCGCTTCTGCGGAATGGGCAACAGGAAAGCGGCGGAGGCGAGGAGAAGCGTCACCAGACCGGCATAGGGCAGTTCGACCCGATCCCACGAGCCCCAATAGTCCGATGGTCCGCGTCCGAAGAAGCCTGGTGTCAGCAGGCCGATGAAGGCGGGTCCGGGAGCCAGTGAGTAGAACACGGTGTCCTGATAGTCGAACTGACCCCTGTCGGTATAGGGCAGCATTTCGAGTGAGGGAAGGATGACCGGCGCGGACAGGAGCGCTGCCAGAACGAAGAGCGCGGCCGGATATTGCAGGCCGGCCAGAGCTTGCCACAGGGCCGTCGCGTGGGACGATTGGGAGTGCTTTTCCCAGTATTGGAACGCCAGTATGCATAGGGAATAGATCCCTACTGCCATGCCGATGAAGTAGCTGCTCTGGGCGTGGCCGGCGTAGTTGGCTATGGCGAAGAGGGCGGCGGCGATTCCGGCCCAGGTCAGGCTGCGGTGGGTCATAGCGCGATGACAGGCGGCGAGGATCCAGCCCATCCATGAGAGGACGGCAATGAGATTGAGATTGCCCAGGTGGATGAAGAGGATATCGCAGAGACCGAAGGCGAGTCCGGCCAGCAGAGCGGCGGGCCGGCTGCAGCCGAGGGTGCGAGAGAGGGCGTAGACGCCCAGACCGGCCCACCAGAGGTGGCCGATACTCAGGAGCTCCATCCAACGATAGTCGAATGATGGGTTGAGAAGAAAGAGAAGCAGGTTGGGCGGATAGAGAAAGCCGGCCTGAATGTCGCCGATGAAGGGGGCGCCGCCGTAAAGGTGTGGATTCCAGAGGGGCAGGCTGCCCTGGCTCAGAGCGCGGGCGGTGAACCGGTATATCGGGAAGAGGAAGCTGACCAGGTCGCCGCCGTCGGCGGGACGGTAGGCAGCGCCGGTCATGGTGCGGAAGAAGAAGGCCGCAATCATTGCCGCGAGCAGTGTTAGGTACAGTAAGTCCCAGCGCCGTTCGTGATGGCGCAGTGTCAGCCATGCGCCTGCGCCGGCCCACAGAAGAACGATGAGAAGTCCGATTGTGACAGGAAGGAAATCCGAAGGTGTGGTCATGAAGCGGGTCGGGTTTGCGGGCCGGCGAAGGGAATTTGCGATGCCGCGATCAGTCGCGGGAGGGCACCCCTTGCCGACTCCGGTTCAATCGCGGACTGTAAAGTGATGAATCTTGCCGGTGAACGACCTTCACAGTGGCGCTCCGGCGGCTGTATGGTATAACAGAAGAAGAGCGAGCAAAAGGAAACAGTGGCCCGGATGGAGCAGGAAGGCAGTTTTTCGGACGGGTCAGCACTGGAGAAGCTTGTGCGAGCGGATCTGGCTTTATTCAATGGCAATATCCACACGATGGACGCGGGGCGGCCCCGGGTTTCGGCGGTGGCGATCGCGGGGGACCGTTTTGTGGCCACGGGCAGCGACAACGAAGTGCGGTCGCTTCTGGGGCCGGGCGTGCAGGAGGTCGATCTGCGGGGCGCGACGGTCGTGCCCGGATTCATAGACGCCCACATCCACTTTCTTTCCTACGGTTTGAGTCTGCAGGAGATCGATCTGAGCGGAGTTGGGACTCTGTCGTCTGCGCTGGAGAAGGTCGGCCGGCGGGCTGCGGATACGGCCCCCGGTCAGTGGCTGACGGGCCGCGGGTGGGACCAGTCGTTGTGGGAGGGCGGGGCGTTTCCTTCGGCTGCACAGCTGGACGCGGTCGCGCCAGCGCATCCGGTTTACCTGGCGCGCAAGTGCGGTCACGCGGCGTGGGTGAACAGCCTGGCATTGGAGCGGGTGGGGATCACAGCCCGTACGGAAGACCCGGACGGCGGCGAGATTGTGCGCGATGGGGAGGGGAAGCCGACGGGCATTTTATTGGAAAGGGCGATGGAGTTGGCCTTTCCATGCATGGCTGAACCGTCGGACGAGGAGGCGGTTGCGGCGGTGCGCCATGCGCAGGATGTCGTCAACCGGATGGGGATCGTGGGGGTACATACTAAAGAAGCGGCGGCATCTCTGCGGGCCTTTCAGCAGTTGCGGGCTCAGGGGGATCTTACGCTGCGTGCGGTGGCACAGGTCCCAGTGGCTGAGTTGGACAGCGCGATCCGGCTGGGGCTGCGTACGGGGCTTGGCGATGAGTTCGTGCGCATGGGCGGGGTGAAGGTGTTCAGTGACGGCGCGCTGGGCCCGCGTACGGCGTGGATGCTGGAATCGTACGAGGGTGAACCGGACAATCTTGGAATCGCAGTCACTGGCGCCGACGAGATGGCGGACATCATTGCCAGGGCTACGGATGCTGGGCTGGCGGTGGTTACTCATGCGATTGGCGACAGGGCGAACCGTATGGTGCTGGATGCGCTGGAAGCGAGCCGGCGGGCGGGCCGGGGGCTGCATTTGCGGCACCGCATCGAGCATGCGCAGGTGCTGAATCCGGAGGACATTGACCGCTTTGTGCAACTGGATATCATCGCGTCGGTGCAGCCGATCCACGCGACACAGGATATGCTTCTTGCGGACAGGTATTGGGGGGCGCGCGGGCGTTACGCCTACGCTTTTCGCAGCCTGTGGGACAGCGGGGCAAAGCTGGCTTTCGGTTCGGACGCGCCGGTGGAGACGCCGGATGTGATCCAGGGGATTCATGCGGCGGTTACGCGGATGCGTGCGGATGGAAGCCCCGGCGGTGATGGCTGGTATCCTGAGGAGAGGCTGACTGTGGAGGAGGCGGTGTGGGCCTATACGGTTGGCGCGGCTTACGCGGGCGGTACGGAGAGCAGCCAAGGCAGCATTACGCCGGGCAAGTTGGCTGATCTGGTGGTGTTGTCACAGGATATTTTCACGATTCACCCGATGGCGATTTTGGAGACGGACGTGGAGGCTACGCTGTTTGGCGGCGCGTTTGTGTGGGGGGATCATATTGAGTAAGAATGGAATAATTGCTCCCTCCCTGTATGCCAGTTAGCGTATTCCCAAACTGTTACTACTTGACATATGCTAGTTACAGACTTTGTATTTACGCACAGTCCTGGAAGCCTGTTCTCTTGGAGAAGAAAAAGTGGGAGCTCACATATTTCTGGTTGGCGCTGACAATTTCGAAAAGTGTATTGAACGCGGAGTCTACGGCTGTGTCATGCCAACAAAAGAATGGAATCAAGCAGAAGTCATAGCTGGCATTCTCTCAATTCAGCCGGGAGATTTAGTGTTCTTTTATGTCAAGAATCGTGGCATATATGGTCTTTGGAAAGTCGTTGGGATGCCTTTCTTTGATGAAACTCATATATGGGATAGTGAGAGCCAAACCTACCCATATCGATTTTCCTTCGAGCCTACAGTGAATCAGTTTCAAAAACCAGTCGATCTTAGTGATGTGTTCGATCTTCGCGACAGAGGGAAAATTTGGGCCTTTGATTTAAATCCAGTACAGCAAAAGAATCAGTACAAAATAACCATAGGGGAAGCTCACGAGCTTCTTCGTTTACTTTTGCGGAATAACTTAGTCCGTGAAGAGATTAAAGATGTATCCTGTCCCTATACGCGGCCTGCTGTTGCCCAGGAGCCTGAAGTTGATTTCTCCAGCAGTTCTGGTTCAAAGGTCCGCTACGAAGGCTGGCTCAACGCTTGGTTCATACGATCATTCTCTCAGGGAAAGCTTACTGAATTTTTCGGAAATTACAACGAATTCCTCAATCTTGTTCCAACTACCTTCAACAAAGTTATGGATCTTTTCCTCACTCACGTCACTACAATTGACTCCATTGACGTACTCTACAAATATACATGTATCGAACTGAAAACTGACAGAGCCAGAATCAGTGATTTGGCACAACTTCTGCGGTATGAGAAATGGTTGACGCGTCGATTGGCGGGAGGAGACCTTGATATGATTCAGAGTGTTTTGGTCGCACACAGTTTTTCATCCGAAGTATTGGAATTCGTAAAGACTCGAAACAGCGTAGAAGAGAGAGCCGTACAGTTAATCAGTTACCATTTAGAGGAGGCGAACCAAGAAATCAGACTCGGCGAGACAGGCTAGCATCACTGGAGAAAAAAACTGTGAGTTTTGGTAAATTGCGTCAAGATTATCATAGGCGTCTCTATGAGCAGGTTTTAAGCAATTCAAGGAACTGTGAGAGCGGTTCACAGTATCCGAGCTTTATTGCTGGGACAAGCCAAACGAGTAGTGACATTGCTAAGGGCATCGTCAGGCGAATAGAGTCCTTTGAGGCTCCGGTGCCACATTTGGATCGGTCAGTCGGTGCTGAATTCATAAATCTTACTGCAGCATTCATCGAAGGTGCCTTTCAGCTTATGCGACAAGCGCGGCTAGGAAAATGGTTCTATTCAACAGGTTATACTATTTCACAGATTGACAGATATGAACACCTTGAAAACTTGGACCGCTCTAAGATCCCTGCGCACGACCCTCTGCTGCAATCAGCTCTCGGCGACGGATACATCCTTTGGCCGGACATAATGGTCGGACGACAACCCATAAATGAAGAAGAGTCTGAATGTGTCAGGGAGGCTCTTGAACACGATTCAAGGTTTGCCAGTAGAACGACTTTGCATGATTCCAATGCGGGCAGCTCGCGTCCGCTTCTTCACGCCGGCGTCTCCTGCAATTGGACGATCCAAAGCGAACACGGTGAGAGTTCTCGCTCTGAAGCCTTTAACCTGATCCGCACCTCATTGGGACGCCTACCTCACATCGCGGTTGTTACCGCTGAACCTCTCCCCACGCGCTTGGCTGCTATCGCTCTCGGCACGGGTGACGTGGACTGTGTCTATCACTTTGCATTGCATGAAATGGCCGCGGCCATTGAAGAGATAGATAACGAAGACCAGATGGATATGCTCAAGATCATGCTTGAGGGAAAACGGTTGCGCGACATCAGCGATCTTCCCTTCGATCTGGCGACGTAGAGCATGGGTTTCATCCCCGGGTTGGAATTGAGCAGGCGGTTTTATTGGGAGGCTGTGCGGCCGGTGTTGGAGGGGTCGTTCGGTGGGTTGCCGCACGGCGCGGCTCTGATTGGGCCGGGTTCGGAGACGCTTGGGTTTGATGACGAGATGTCGACGGACCATGGCTGGGGGCCGCGGTTGCAGCTTTTCCTGCGGCCGGATGATTGGGAGACTCAGGCTGAAGAAATAAATGCGGCGTTGCGCGATGGACTGCCCCACAGTTTTCTGGGCTACCCTACGAATTTCAGTGAACCGAATCCCGACGACAATGGAGTTCAACTCCTGGAGGCCACCGAGAGCGGGCCGGTAAATCACAAGGTGGATACGCAGACGGTCGGCGGGTTTTTCTGTGGTTACCTGAACTTCGACGTTGGAGGAGAGGTTGGGGTGGCGGACTGGCTGACTTTCCCGCAGCAGAAGCTGCGCACGATCACGGCTGGGGGAATCTTCCACGACGAGATCGGCCTGGAGAGTGTGCGGGCGCGGTTCAGCTGGTATTCGCCGGATGTGTGGCGATACCTGCTGGCTGCGGGTTGGGCCCGCATCGGGCAGGAGGAGCATCTGATGGGGCGGGCGGGCCTGGTGGGCGACGAGCTGGGGTCGGCGCTGATCGGGTCGCGGCTGGTTCGGGACGTGATGCGGCTGTGCTTTCTGATGGAGAGACAGTATGCGCCCTACACCAAATGGTTCGGAAAGGCTTTTGCGGAGTTGGAGAGTGCGAAAGAGCTGACGGAGATCCTGCTGGCGGTGCAGCGGGCGGACGGGTGGCAGGAGCGGGACCGCTGGCTGGGGGAGGCTTATGGTGTTGCGGCTGCCCGTCATAACCGGCTGGGCCTCACAGACCCGATGCCGGAATGGGCCACGAGTTTCTTTGGCCGGCCATTTCGGGTGATGGCACTGCACGGTTTTGCCGACGCGCTGCTGGGCACGATATGCGACGCGGAGGTGGCGGTCCTGGCGCAACGGCGGCCCATTGGGAGCATCGACCAGTTCAGTGACAGCACTGATTTGCTGGAGGCGGCGGAGCTTAGGCCATCGCTGCGGGCGCTGTACGGACCGCGGTAGTGGTTTGTAGGTGGCGGTTCGGGGGGAGGAGAGAGAGACTCTTTTGGCCGACTCGGTCGGGAACGCCGGTTGAATGCGGCGGAGGCGCCGCGAACTCGGCAGGCGGCGAACTTGCGGACACGACCACAGACTGACGGCGGGGCGTTTCGGAAGGGGGGCGTTGCGGGGGGAATCCCCCCGCACAAGGGAGGGCCGAAGGCCCGACCGCCCAAAAAATGCGAGGTGAGAAAAACCAAGGTGCGGCTGTTCTGCATGGCCGCGACTTGACGGAAGCCATTAGGAAACAGGGCTTAATTGACACATTCGATGGTGCAACAGGACATTATTGGAGACGATTTGATGCAGTCCACACTTACAACTGAGCGGTTGATTCTGCGACCACTTGCGGCGTCCGATGCGGAGGACCTTTATGATGTGTATCGCCGGCCGGAAGCGATGCGTTTTATGGACGAGTCGGCACACTCGTCTGCAGCTGAGACCGTGAAGATGGTCGACGGAATGATTGCAGGGCCAGGGACGGTCTGGACCGTGCGCACGGCCGAGGACGGCCCGGCGTTGGGATATGTCGATTACATCGGGAACGCGGGCGTGCCGGGGATGGGCTATATGCTGCACCCGGAGCACTGGGGGAACGGCTATATGAGCGAGGCTGTGCGGGCGGCGCTGGATTATGGCTTTGACGAGATGGGGCTGGACCGGGTGGAGTTGTGGATTAGTGAAGAGAACGGGGCGTCCTTGCGATTGGCTGAGCGGGTCGGTTTCAGGCGACGGGGCCGAATGCGGCAGAAGTATCATACGGACTCGACCGGCCATGATAAGATAACGTACGGCATCACGGTGGAACAATGGCGTACGGGCCAGTTGGCGGGCAACGCGCAGGCTGCATACCTGCTGGCACCTATACTGGCGGTGCCGGATGTATCGGGGGCGGTGGAGTTTTACCGCGACAAGCTGGGTTTCACAGTAGGCTTCCTGTACGGCGATCCGCCGACGCATGCCGGAATTCACCGCGGCGAATGGACGTCAGAGGGCGCGCATATTCAGTTCACTCTGACAGACCAGCCATTGCCGCCGAAACCGCCGGTTGGGTTTTATGTATTCATGGGCGAGGACGTCGACGGCCTCTTCGAGGCGTACAAGGCGGCGGGCGTGCATATCGAACGGGAGGCTACGGACGAGCCGTGGGGGATGAGGGAGTTCGCGATTCGGGACTGTAACGGATATCTGCTGCGCTTTGGCAGGCCGAGTTGAGTGGAGGGCTGCTGATGGTCGTTGCGGGCTGACAGCGTAGGCGGCGGCGTATTGGCCTGCCGGCTGTCAGTCGCGGTCAGGAGAGAATCGTAATGAAAACTGGGAGATTGGGTTTAAAGAGGAGGTCTGAAGGAGGAAGAGGGCTCTGGGGGTTTGCGAGTGAGAGGGGCATAAGCCGACGTCGTTTTCTGCAGCTGCTGTCGGCTGGAGGGGCGGCGGCTGTGCTGGCATCCTGTACGGGTCTGCAGCTGCCGGCGGCGACGCCTACCGGGGAAGGGCTGGCGGAGGAGCTGACGGCAGATGCGCCGCTACATTTCAAGGACCCGGCACCGTTCATTGATCACGGTAACGGTAGTCTGGAGGCGCGGCTGGTAAACATGGAGGGGACGGTCACTCCAAGCCAGCAGTTTTTTGTACGCAATAATTCGGTCAGCCTCGACCTTGACGCGGCGGATTGGCGGCTGACAGTCGAAGGCGACGCGGTCTCCAGGCCCCTGGAACTGTCTTATGACGATATTCTTGATTTGCCCAGCCGCTCATTCATCTCCTACCTGGAATGCGCCGGCAACCACCGGGCCATGTTCGACCTGGTGAAAGGGCAGGCGGCTAAAGGGACACAGTGGAAGACCGGCGCGGTTAGCAACGGGATATGGACCGGCGCACCACTGGGGGAGGTGCTGGAACGGGCGGGCATCACCGAAAAGGCGGTCAGCGTGCTCCTGATTGGGCTGGACAGTGGTTCACCGGAAGAGGGCTTCCGGCGCGCGATGCCGGTTGAAAAGGCGATGGACGAGGATACTCTGCTCGCCTATGCGCTGAATGGGGAGACCCTTCCAAGGGATCACGGGTTTCCGCTGCGGGCACTTGCACCCGGATGGGTCGGGGCGGCAAGTATCAAATGGCTGGGGCGGATTGTCGTTTCGTCTGAACAGCTTTGGACGCGAAACACTACCACTTCCTACACTCTGATCGGCGATGCTTATCTGCCGGAGGGTGAAGCTCTGGGCAGCCCAGTGACGACGCAGACGATCAAGAGCGCGCTGGCGCTCCCATGGCCGGCTGAGAAGGCCGCGGGGGAGCAGATTATTCACGGATACGCGCACTCGCCGACCGGCCCGATTGCGAAGGTGGCGTGGAGCCTCGATTCGGGGGCGACCTGGAACGAAGCGACTCTGGAGGCGCCGCAGGTTCAACCTGAGTTCGAGCACCTTGTCGGGTCTCTCAGCGACAACGCTTTCAGGTATTCCTGGACGCGTTTCGGCTTCGCGTGGGATGCGCGGCCGGGCGAGTACACCATTATGACGCGGGCAACGGACGCCGCGGGTAATACACAACCAGACATAGTTCCCTACAATGAGAAGGGTTATCTTTTCAACCAGCCGGTACCCCATCCGATACGGGTGGCGTGAAACTGACACATTTTTTTGCCCGAGGCACGCTATGCATGAAATCGCCGACCATACACGAATCGTATCCGTTGCGGAGATGCAGCGGTTGGAGAAGGAGACCGATGCGGGCGGTCACAGCTATGCGGCAATGATGGAGCAGGCGGGTACTGCTCTGGCCGAAGCGGTTCAGGAGAGCCTTGCCCTCAGCGCGGACACCACGGTGCTGGTTCTGGCGGGGCCGGGCAACAACGGGGGAGACGGGCTTGTCTGCGCGCGGCATCTCAACGACGCTGGGTACCAGGTGAGAGTTTATCTGTGGAAGAGGGGCGTCTCTGCGGTCAAAGAGGACCCGGCCGGGGGTAAGGGTCGGAAAGGAGGCTCGCGCAAGAAGGCGGAGCCGCGGGAGGACTACGAGGGCCATTTGGGCAAACTGCTTGATCGAAATGTGCCGGTCCACAACGCCGAAGAAGACGTGGACGCGGTGCAGCTGCGGGCGTGGCTGGACGCAGCCGATGTCGTGGTTGACGCGTTGCTGGGTACGGGTGCAAACCGGCCCATAGAGGGTGAACTGGCTGGCATCCTGCAGCAGGTGGCTGAGGTCCGCAGCAGCCGCGAGGAGTCGAGGAGAACGGCAGCGGAGGAGGGTGGCCCTGTGGCTACGACGGAAGCGGGCGGCCCAGATTCGCAGTCACCGCTTTCGATCGTCGCGGTTGACGTGCCCAGTGGTCTGAACGCGGACAGCGGCGCGCTCGATCCGGTTACGGTTGCAGCCGACATGACGGTGACTTTTGGTTGCGCGAAGGCGGGACAGTTCCAGTTTCCGGGTGCAGCTATACTGGGCGAATTGGTGGTAGCGGATATTGGCATTCCTTCCGAGCTTGCCGCGGAGGTGCGGACGTTTTTTCTGACGCCGGAGCAGGTGGGCGACCTGCTGCCGACGCGCAGCCGTAACAGTCATAAGGGTGTTTTTGGGAAGGGGATGGCAGTTGTCGGCAGCGTAAATTATCCTGGGGCTGCTTATCTCAGCTGTGCGGCGATGGGGCGTGTGGGCGCGGGGCTGGTCACGGGCGCGATTCCGCAGCCGGTGTGGGTGCCGGTGTCGTCGGCCTTGCCTGAACCGACGTGGATTCTTCTCAGCCACGATCTGGGGGTAGTGAACGAAGCCGCGGCCGCCAATGTCACGGCACAGATTGGGGAGTATGAGGCCCTGCTCATCGGCTGCGGGCTTGGACAGGAAGGCGCCACGCGGGCATTTATGGAGCGGCTGCTGCGAAGGAACCACAGACGGCGTCCATCGGCATTACCGGGCGCGTTTGCTCCACCTGACAGCGGGGCCGCGGAAGGCGGGCAAGAGGGATCTGACGCGGATGCACCGAGCGACAGTCCATTCGGTACGATCCGCCGCCGGGATCAACTGCCGGCTGAGGCGCCGTCGCTGCCGCCAACGGTGATTGACGCGGACGGGCTCAACCTTCTGGCCCAGTTGGAGGACTGGCCGGCGCTTCTGCCGCCCGACTGTGTGCTGACCCCTCACCCGAGGGAGATGGCCCGTCTATGTGGGCTGGCGTCGGCGCAGGAGGTAATCGACAATCGTTGGGAGCTGGCGCGGGAGCGGGCAGCGGCATGGCAGGCGGTCGTCCTGCTCAAGGGTCCGTATACGGTAATCGCCACACCGGAAGGGGAGCTGGCAGTACTGCCTGTGGCAACGGCTGCGCTGGCTACCGCTGGGACGGGGGACATTCTGGCCGGCGCAATCACTGGTCTTATGGCGCAAGGGCTGTCACCTTATCAGGCGGCGTGTTTGGGGGCCTGGCTGCATGGGCGGGCTGGGGAGTTGGGCGAAGAGAGGATAGGCAGCGCCGGGGTTGTCGCCTCGGATCTGCTGACGTTTTTGCCTGCGGCGATGAATGAGTTGCGGGATTAGAGGATTTCGCAGGAGGGGCTACGCCGCGGATTTGCCGGACTCCCAGGCTTGACGCAGGGCACGGGCCCGCTTGATCAGGTCGGCCATGGTCTGGTCCGAGCCGGTGACGAGGGCGCTGCCAACACCGAGAGCGGCGGCGCCGGCGGCAGCCCATTGGACGGCGTTATCGGGACCGATACCGCCTGTGGGCACGAACTGGACGTCATCGAGGGGGGCGCGCAAGGCTTTGAGATAGGCGGGGCCACCGAGGTCGGCGGGAAAGAGTTTCAACAGAGGTGCACCAGCTGCGTGGGCCGTCTCGGCTTCGCTGGCGGTAAAGACGCCGGGGATGTGAAGAATGTCGGCCTTGCGGGCCTGGGCGACCACGGCTGGATTCAGCCCCGGCGCGACAGTGAACTGTGCACCGGCTGAGACGGCCGCATCGAACTGTTCCACAGTGCGCACGGTTCCGGCTCCGATGTTCATATTGGCGCCAAATCGGTCCCGCAGCATCTGAATAAGCTCGAGGGCGCCGGGCGTGTTCAACGTCACTTCCATCACAAGCACGGGGGCGGCCAGGAGTGCGTCGCCGATTTCCAGGATTTTGCGGGCAGGAAAGTCTCCACGCACGATAGCGACGATGCCGTCGTCGCGTACTCTACACACCATCTCATCTGTACCATAGAACACGCTCGCGCTCATTGTCCGCAACGGCAGCACATATGCAACCCCTCCTTCAGAGTCGAAGCCAATTCGACATCTCTGACATTTCGGGCGATTTCTCAAATGCTCCGGACCTATAGTAGTATACCATTGATCAAATTGCCGATTGGAGGAAGTTTGCATGAATATTGCCCTTGACGTCATGGGGGGAGATAATGCACCGCGCGAAATCGTGACGGGCGCGATATTGGCGGCTCGCCAGTACGACGTTACTGTTTCGCTCGTCGGGCGTCCGGACGTCATTGAACGGGAGTTGGCGAGGCATCCGACTCACAGGCTGGACCTGCCGATCGTGCCTGCCTATGAAGTGATCGAAATGTCGGACAAGCCGGTGAAGGCGGTACGCACCAAGAAGAACAGTTCGATGGTGGTCGCCTGTCAACTGGTGAAGGAAGGCAAAGCGGATGCGTTTGTGACGGCGGGCAACACAGGCGGTGCGCTGGCCGCGGGCATTCTGCACTTTGGTCGGATGCAGAGCATACTGCGTCCGGCGTTGATCGTTCCCTTTCCCACTTTGCGGGGATTTTGTCTGATCCTGGATGTTGGGGCCAACACGGACGTCAAGCCGGAGCAGTTGCAGCAGTTCGGCGTAATGGGGAGCGTCTACTCGCGGCGCATTATGGGTGTGCGAAATCCGAGCGTTCGTATTCTGAGCAATGGTGAAGAGGAAGGCAAAGGCAATCAGCTTGTTCTGGAGGCGACCGAACTGCTGGAGCAGACGCCCGGCATCCGGTTTATGGGGAATATCGAGGCGCGGGACGTGACAAGCGGCATTGCGGATGTAGTGGTCACGGACGGCTTTACGGGCAATGTTTTCATGAAGGGCGCGGAGGGCATTGTCAAGTTACTTCAGGGCGTCCTGTTGGACGAGATTACAGCCGGGCCAATCAGCAGCATTGGCGGCCTACTGGTTCGCTCTGCGCTGCGGAGGATGGCGCGGCGGCTGGATGACAGTGAGTTTGGCGGGGCGGTGCTGCTGGGCCTGTCCAATCTGATGGTCGTGGGCCACGGCAGAAGCAACGCCAATGCCATCCGTCACACGATTCGCAATGCGAAGCAGTTGATCGATTCACGACTGGTTGAGGAGATTCAGTCGGGTGTCAGTGAAGTTATCGACAGCCACGATGAGGTAGTTGCCCTCCAGCGGTAGCCAGCCCAAATACAGAAGAATCAGATACCATGAAAGTGTACCGCAATCTGCCGGCGATAAAGTCCAGAGAACAGCGGGGGCGGCGAATTGCCCTGGGGGGGTTGGCGATCCTGTTTGTCGGCCTGCTGGCCAGTTTCACGCCGAACTGGTTTCCGCCGGATGAACCGGCGGCCAATGCGCTGACCGGCTTTATACAGAGATATTGGACGGTGGTCAGTTTTGGTGCGCTGGCGGTGGGCTTTATCGCCTCAAATGTAGGGAGCTACTACATTAACCGCTTCGCTCCCCGCCGCTGGCCGGGCAGCAAACGAATCGCGCGGCCGGATGAGCTTATTGAGAGCGGCTTGAAAGGGTTTGACGACAAGTACGCGCTCTTTCTGTGGGGCCTGGATGAAGTGCCGTACGTATTGGTCGGGCCGTCGGGCGTGCGGGTGTTTCTTGTGCGCAGCGACAAAGGGACTGTGACCGTATACGGGGACAGATGGCGGGAACGGTTCAGTCTGGGCCGATTGCTCACGTTTCTCAACCGGGAGGGACTGGGCAACCCCACACGTGAGATCGAGGACACCGAACGGAAAATCCGCGAGCTGCTACAAGAGGGAGAGGCAAGCGGTCAACTGGCGGTAAACGCTGCCGACATTCCGATCGAAAGTGCAGCGGTCTTCATCAATCCGGCGATGCAACTGGAGCTTGAGAACCCATCGATGCCGGTGTTGCGGGCCGATCAGTTGAAGAAGTACGTGCGCTCAAAGAAGGACCAACAGCTGAATGCGGGCGATGTGCGTGCGGTGACCGAATACCTTCTCAGTATCAGCGCGCTGGCGTAACGGCGGCGCTCTGCATCAGTCAAACCCCAACCTTCTTTCCTTCAAACTAACATATTTGTCGCGGGTGATGATCAGATGATCGAGGACATCGATCTGCAGGAGCTTGCCCGCGGCGACGATCTGTTTGGTCACCTGCACATCTTCGGGGCTGGGCGTTGGGTCGCCGCTGGGATGATTGTGGACGACGATGAGGGATGCACTGTTGGCGCGCACGGCTTCCGTGAAGATTTCACCTACACGAATTACGGCGGCGTTGAGGCTTCCGGAGTAGACAACGGGGGCACGTTGGACATGGTTTTTTGTGTCCAGTAGCACTACCCTCACCTGCTCCCGCTCCAGCATACCCATTTCCAACATCAGTAGATTGGCCACATCGGTGGGACTCTGGATCTTGTCGCGCTCCTGGGGCGCGGCGAGCAGGAGCCGGCGTCCCAGTTCGAGAGCGGCTTTGATCTGGGTGACCTTGGCCTTGCCGACGCCGTGGGCTCTTGTGAGCTCTTCGAAACTGGCGCGAGCCAGACCAGGCAGACCGTTGAATTCGGTCAGCAGGCGCTCGGACTGGCGGATGACGTTTTCACCCTGGCCTCCGGTGCGGAGCACGATTGCCAAGAGTTCGGCGACGCTCAGGGCGCCGGCGCCCACGTACTCCAGCCTCTCTCTGGGGCGCAGGTCTTGCGGCATTTCTTTGATTGTGTAGTCGGTGCGCGCGGGTGGGGTGGGAGGAAGGCCATCACGACTTTCTTGCTGCGAAGGGTCGTCGACGGGGAGGGTGTCTTCGGTTGGAGTAAGTTGCATTTGGGTCTGAACGGTAACTATTCGTTGACTGTTTCTGAAATCGGGTAATGTACCCGGGGCAACGGGTCGAGACGTGCATTGGTTTAACGCTCGATGCCGTGCGGCCGGAGGTTTGCTTTAACGGCGGGCGGATTTACTCCTCGCCATAGAAATCGTCATCGGGTTCAATGACTTCGAATCCGGCATCGCGAATTATCTGGGCGCTGCGGCTGTTGATTGTACCGACGGCAAGGATGATCCGCGCCGGCTCTATCCCCACTTCGGAAGTATAGATGTCCTTCTTGCGGGCCAGTCGCTCGAGGACATTGCGCCGTACACTGGCGGCGATCTCGACCAGGATGTGGTCGCCGTTCATCATCACGACGAGGTCAAACTGCTCCCCCTGGATATTCTTCTCTTCCACAGTGGCTTCGAAGGATTCTTCGAGCACGGACTTCATAGTTTTGCGGAAGAGGTCTTCACTGTGGATTCCCAAGCGCGAGCCAATGCGGGCCAGAGTCAGTTCCAAGGAGTCGAAACGATAGTCCATCCTGTCCAGTCGCTCGTCGACCTTGTCAAAGCGAACGTCCATCCTGTCCAGCCGCTCGTCGACCTTGTCGAAACGCTCGTCAACCTTGTCGAAGCGTTCGTCGGTTTCTCTCTTGTGTTCCTGAGTTTCGCGTCGATGGGCCTCCACCTGATCCAGGAGGCGCGCAAATTCATCCCTTCGCGGAAATTTCTCGGCGACCACCCCTTCAACAAAAACAACAAATTCGGGTGACTGCTCCAGTATCTGCGGCAGGTTACTCAGGATATATCGTTTGTCCTGTTCCAGTTGCTCAGTTGTTAGCGGCTGAGCTTCCATTGATTCAGTCGTCTCCATTATGCTCATGAGTATACCACGAGCACCGCTGTCTTCAGTTGTTTGCGAAGGCGGGGGTCAGGGGCAAGAGGGTCGAACGGTAAGTTGCGCAGGACAGTTCCTGGTACGGGATCGACCGAGAGCGGGGATCGTCTTCCTCTCAACGGGTGAAGCGAGTCGTAGAAAAAGGAGTCAGATCCCAGGCGATGGGCTGATCCAGAGCTTGCTCGACCACGAGCTTGCCGCTGTATGGGCCGAGAGTGAGGCCGGTAGGCCCGTGGCCGGTTGCCAGGTAGACGCCTCTGACCGTGGGGACGGGTCCCAGCAGCGGCAGATGGTCGATGGTATAAGGACGGAGGCCGACGCGGATTTCATGGATGGCGGCGTCGTGCAGGCCGGGGGCGAGGCGCAGGGCTTCGTGCAGGACTTCCTGGACGCCGTCAACGGTTGCGTAGGGTGCAAAGCCGCTGCCGATCTCGCGGGTGGCGCCGACGACGACGCGACCACCGGGCCAGGGCACCTGGTAGTAGCCGCTGATTGCATTCACGATCGACCAGGCGCTACTGTCCTGGCCAGGGAGATGCAGGTGGATGATCTGCCCGCGCTGGGGGGCGACGGGGATTCGGACTTCGAGCTGATTGCCGAAGGCTTCTGACCAGGCACCGCCGGCGATGAGCAGTGCGCCGGCTGTGTATTCATCCCCTGAAACGGTGCGGACACCGAGCAGTTGGCCGTCTTCCAGCAACAGGGTCGACACGTCGGTTTCGACAGTCCGGACGCCGCGGGTGTGGAGGCCGCGCTCAAGGGCAGCAGTCATCAGGCGGCCGTCGACGCGACGGGCTACCGGTTGGAGAAGGACTGCGCTGGCGTCGGCCAGTAGCGGGTAGTAGACGTCGCGGGCCTCTGCGGGAGAGATGCGTCGAATACGCTCCGAGGCAGGGGGCCGACGTTCTTCCTGACGGGCGTAGATTTCCTGTTCCCTTTCAGCCAGGTCAGCGGCTTCGCTTTCGTCGAGGGCTACGGTCAACTGGGAACAGCGGCCATATGCCTGGGAGAGTTCTGCGACAGGCACGCCGTCGGCTGTTAGATCTTCGATCAACTCGGCATAGTAGTCAACGGCATCGAGAGCGAAGTCGTACCAGAGGCGGCCGTCGCGGGTACTGCTTTCGGGTGCGAGGATGCCGGCGCCGGCATCGGTGGCGCGGCCGGTGTCGCGCCGGTCGCAGAGCAGGGTACGGGCGCCCAACTGGCAGGCACGGTAGGCGGCGGCCGCGCCGACGATACCGCCGCCGATGATGATCAGGTCGAAATCCATAGCAGATCCTTTAGGTGGTGCTGTGCTGTCAAAAGGCTGATCGGTAGGGATTCATTGGCGGTGTGCATTCGTTCTCATCTTCAGCCCAATTGGTTCAGTCCTGGCCGGCAGCCTGGATCTGATAGATTGCACCTCTGTAATCGACGAGGTAGAGATTGCCGGCCTCATCTTCACCGAAGCTGCTGACGCTGTGAGCGCTATCCAGGAGCAGCTCGGACTCCCATACGCCGTTCGCCTGCCTCAGACCCCAGATATTGCCGGTGACGTAGTCGGCGAAGAAGTAGATGCCCTGCAGGGATGGGTGGTCCTGCCCCCTGTAGACATACCCGCCGGTAATGGACATACCGCTGATGCGGTCGTACTCGGCGACCGGCATGGTCAATCCGGCTGTGGGGCAGCCGGAAGAGGGATTGAAGCAGTGAAGACCCTCCATGATGCGCCAGCCGTAGTTTTCGCCGCCGGAGCTGTCAGCGGGTTGGAAGTTCACCTCTTCCCAGGCGTTCTGGCCTACATCAGCGATGTAGAGGTCACCGGTTTCGCGGTCGAAGGAGAAGCGCCAGGGATTGCGCAGACCGTAGGCCCAGATTTCATCGAGAAACTCATCATTGGCGACAAATGGGTTGTCGTCAGGGACGCCGTAGGGGACACCGGCAGTAGCAGAGACATCGATGCGGAGGAGTTTGCCCAGGAGAGTCTGGCTCTTTTGCCCGTTGTCCTGGGGGTCACCGCCGCTGCCGCCATCGCCGGTCCCGACCCAAAGGTAGCCGTTGGGGCCGAATACGATCTGGCCGCCGTTGTGATTGCCCCAGGGTTGGTGGAACTCCAGAAGGATTTCTTCTGAATCAGGATCGACATGGTGTGCGTCAGGGTAGAGATGGAAGCGGGAGACACGGGTATGCAGGCTGCCAGGCACCGTGGTGGTGTAATTGACATACACGACCCGGCTGGTGGAAAAGTCGGGAGGGAAGGCGATACCCAACAACCCCTTCTCACCGCAGCAGTTGACCCGATCGCGGATGTCCATGAACGGGGACTGGCCCTGGAAGCCATCGGTGAACTCCTGAACCAACCCGAACTGCTCAACCACATAGATGCGGCCTGAGCCGTCGCGGGCATGGGCGAGATCTACAGGATTCCTCAGTCCGGACATTGTTTCGACGAGAACGATGTCCGGCCAATCGGGCAACGGTTGGGAGTCGGGCGCCGGGGCAGGGGTGCTGGTTTCTGCGGCGGCGGTAGACGGGGTCTCGGCCTGCGTTTGGGCAGGCGCCGATGTGGGCGTTGAGGCATCTGCGCCGTTCGCGGCCGGCTGTTGTGGGCTGGGGGGATCGCCTGGGGCACATGCGGCGAATACGATGACGCCGACCAGGGCGCAGACTCTCCAGAAGGCTATGATCTTCATGTTCTATCCCTCCTTCAGATCGCGACAAACACGCTACGGCGCGGCGGCGGCAAGACTTCGACCAGGTACAAGAAAAATCATCCTACCAGCAGAGTTGCTTGTCAGTCCAGTTTTGGGGGTCATCGGGGAAGGGCGTCTTTTACAGCTGGAGGCCGCTTTGCGACTCTTATCCCCAGCGCTGCTCGGGTGGGTCGAAAAGGAAGCCGTGGAACAGTTTGCGTCGAGCGGGTGAGAGACTGTTGTAGAATTTGCTGCGATAACCCCAGTGCTCCTGCGAAGCGATCATCCAGGGATGCTCGTAGGCGTAGTAGAGCATAGCGCGCTGCCCATCCTTGCTGGTGAAGGGGCCGGCGGAATGCCACAAGGCATTGTGGAAGAGGATGGCGGTGCCCGCGGGCGCGCAGATCTCCGTAACTCCGGCCGATCTCCCCCACTGCTGCAAGTCTTCGCGCTCCGGGGCGGAGGCCGCCTTATGGCTGCCGGGCACGACGCAGAGATTACCCCGGCCGGGTTGGGTCATGTCGCTCAGATAGTAGCCGATTTTGAGCTGCAGCAGGGGGATTGGGGTACCCAGGTTTCTGTAGCCGTCGTCGTGGCCGTCGAGATGCCATCGCATGGTCCGTCCAGTCAGGTCGCTGCCATGCTCGACAATTGCGTCAGATGCGTGGTGATGGGGACGGGCATTGAGAAGGCCGGTCACGTAGGGCCAGATGGCGGGCCAGTCGAGCATCTCGAGAAACAGCGGATCGTCGTCCAGTATGTAGAAGATGCGGGTGCTACGTTCGCCGTTTAAGGACGTTATACCGGTGTGAGGGAGCGCTTGCTCGTGCAATTCACGCCGCCGTTGCACGGCGCGGCAGAGGGCGGTAAGCAAGGCTCTGACGTGGTCAGCGTCGAGGAATTCTTCGAGAACCAGATAGCCATTGTTTTCGAAGAAGAAGCGCTCGGCGCGGGTGGGGCTGGCATCACCGTCTGTATGTAGGTGGTCATTCCCAGGGGCTGTTGCTTCGTTTCCTGCTTTGCTTAGTCCCATGATGGAACCTCGTCAGGTCAAATGCAAAATGGTTCGATTCAGTCCCAGCAAGTCCGAGAGGGATGCTCGAAAGAGAAAGCAGACTGCCGCCGGTTGAATTGACGGCGCGGCTCAATTCCTTTCCGGAAATCGGGGGCGACAGTCGGCGTAGGGAACACTATGTCTCACCGGTTATGGCGATTGCCCGCACGGGGGATCCGTCGCGGCCCGTGATTTTCAATGGGAGGGCCGCAAACTGGAAGAGTGGCTGGCCGATCTGATCGAGATTCGTCAGATTTTCGACGATCAAGACTTGATTGCCCAAGAGTACAAAATGGGCATCGTTGGGCGAATAGTCGACCGACGGGGTATCGATCCCGATCAGTTCGATGCCGCAGTCTACGAGGAAGCGGGCGGCGTCCCCGGTCAGCGCGGGATAGTGGGTGAAGTAGCTGGCCTTGCCCCAGTTTTGCGCCCACCCAGTGTTGAGAATCACCTTGGGTGTGCTGCTGACGGCCTGGCGATAGGGGGCCAGATCTGCCGCGGTGATTTCTTCTTTGGGCTGTTTGGCGGAGAGGTCGAGCACCAAGGCCGGGCCGATGCATTGTGCCAGCGGGATCCTATCGATCGTCGTCCCGTCATGATAGAAGTGGAAGAAGGCATCCATATGGGTGCCGGTGTGGAGGGAAGTGCGCAGGTTGCTTGTATTCATGTGTCCGGGCGTGCCGGGCGGGAGATCGGCGGGGATAGTCGTGCGCACCTCAATCTCGACTGGTGAGTCTCCAGGAAAAGGGTGTGTCGAAGGAGCAAGGGGATAGCTCAGGTCGACGATTTTGGGCGGCATTGGGTAACTCCGTGGAAGCCACGATCGAAGGGCAGACAGGAGGCGCGGACTGGCGTCGTGTACAACTGAATTCGCGCCTTGGAGCGTGCAACCCTATGGGTGGGAGTAGTTTATTTCAACTTGTCCAAGTCAGCATTGACAGGGCAAGGACAACATACTATAATTTAGCAATTGTCGCGGCTGTTACTCCATTCCCCAGCGGTTGAACTATAGCTATCATGCGTACATTCTGCAACATCATTACCGATGGGATGCTTGACTATCTGGTGGCGATCTACGAGTTGAGCGAAGCGAACGACAGGATCTCCACTTCGATACTGGCGCAGAAGATGGAGGTATCGCCGGCTGCGGCCAGCAGCATGACGAAGCGCCTGACTGAGACCGGGCATGTGGTGCGCACGGCGCAGGCCGGGATTCAGCTGACCGATCAGGGGCGACTGGCGGCGTTGCAGTTGTTACGAAGGCACCGGCTGTTGGAGGTGTTTCTGATCGAGGTGATGGGCTTCACATGGGACCAGGTGAAGACGGAGGCGATGCGGCTGGAGCATTCCATCAGCGCTGAGTTCGAGAAGCGGATGGAGATCCTCTGCAACTTCCCAACTCATTGCCCGCACGGCGATCCGGTTCCCAGCGTAGACGGTAACCTTCAGAGTGAGAATCTGGTCAGTCTGGCAGAGTTGCGGCCGGGGCAGGCGGGTGAATTGCGGCGGGTCGCCAACCACAGTGCGCCGATGCTGCGGTATCTGACGCAGATGAACCTGGTGCCGGGATACCAGGTCACAGTGTTAAATGTTGAGCCATTTGAGGGGCCGAGCACCGTGCAGATACAGGACGATACTGCGGAGAGCGATGCGGACAGTCTTGTGAAGATAATCGGCCGCTCACTGGCGAAACGCCTCTTTGTGAAATTGACTGAGCAGCCTGCCGCGTAGTTGCGCCTTGTTCTGCACAGTATACGAATGTCCTCTCCCCTCACCAGGCGTCCAATCAGCGACACAGCAGCATATTCAGCCACACTGAGGATTTCCCTCTTAGTCGTCAGTCTGCTGGTTATTTCCACGCTCGGCAGTCCTCCCCTTCTTGCCCAAGACGAAGCCACCGGTGTCACTGCTGATGAAGTGAATGACGTTGCGCGGGATTTGTGGTGCCCGCTGTGCGGCGGCAGGTTGCGGTTAGACAGCTGTGAACTGAAAGCGTGTGCGCAGATGCGAGAGGTGATCGCCATAAAATTGGCGGAGGGTGAGGACGCGGCGTCGATCCAGGACTATTTTTTGGAGCAGTACGGGCCGCAGGTGCTGGGCGTGCCTCCGAGACGGGGGTTCAACTGGCTGGCGTGGATATTGCCTTTAGTGGCGGTTGGGGGCGGAGGCATTTTTCTGTGGCTGCGCCTGCAACAGATGTCACGTACGCGGCGGCCGAGGGCCGCCATGGCAGCCGACCCGGAACTGGATGAGCGGGAGCGGCGGTTGGACGAGGAACTGGCCCGCTATGACTGAACTGACGGAGTCGGAGCGAGGCACACCGCAGCATCTTGATAGAGACACGCCACTAGAGTCGCAGACTGAAGGACAGACGGAGGCGCCTACCAGGCGAGCGGTTTATTTCTGGCGCGTTTTGTTCCTTGGCGCCAGCCTGGTGTTCATCGTCCTGCTGGCGGTGCGGTTATGGCAGACGAATGTGCAGGAGCAGCGGGCCGCGGGCGAGGCGCCGGAACTGAGCTTCACGACTTTCGACGGCGTGGTAGTCGATCTGGACGAACTGCGAGGGAAGGGCGTCGTCATTAATTTCTGGGCCAGTTGGTGCACGCCCTGCCGCGATGAGGCGGAGTTGTTGGAGCAGACGTGGCGCCGCGAAAAGGAGAACGGTATCGTCTTTCTCGGGCTGGACTACCTGGACCAGGAGCCGGCCGCGCTCGCCTATCTTGCGGAGTTTGACGTCACCTATCCCAACGGACCGGACCTGCGCAGCCAAGCCGCTCGCCGCTACCGGATTCAGGGCGTTCCGGAGACTTTCTTCATCAGCCCTGAAGGTAGGATTGTCGAAACGGTTGTCGGGCCGATCGCGAGTCAGCAGGAGTTGGACGCGTTGTTGGATCGTATTCGCCCCTGATTGATAGTGCCCACGCGTGCGCCACCGCTGTGGACGGATTTTCCCTGGCGGGTACAGTCCAAATTTGGGGAGAGAGTGGGCAGGCACAAGGCCTGCCCCTACCGTGGTCACGGCGGACGGTTTCGCGGCACGACGTGGGTGGGCGACAGGTGGCATAGACAGCACGCCGGCGACGCGGCGCCAACGTGGCATGGTGTTGGGGGGGGCGTTGCGGGGGGAGTCCCCCCGCACAAGGGAGGGCCGAAGGCCCGACCGCACAGAACTGCAGTGGGCAGTGATCAGTGGGCTGTGGTCAGAGGCGACGGCGCTTGCCCTGCTTGGAGACGCGAATTGGCTTTGACTTAGTCGTTACCAGAGGTGCACGAAAGTTCACCTCCAATCTGGACTGCATCCTCCCCGGGCGGCTGAATCTAATTTCACGGAGAATTATGCTAAAATGGGTTGGTTGCGCGGGGCCTCGTTAGCCGTGATCGGGGCGTTCGCACGTCTGGTTCGATTGTTGTGAATCAAATCACTTCTGCATCGTGCGGGGCCGCGCTTTGTGAAGCGGTTGACAAAGGAGTAGCTAGTCTTGTGAGAACAGTCCAGATAGAAGCTCTCCCCCAAAGGTACCAAAAGGATATTGCCTCTGCAGTCGAGACATTGCAGAGTTTTGGTGCAGAGCGCGTTATTCTGTATGGCTCTGTAGCTCGCGGAGACGCGCGTGGGGACTCGGATCCAGACATCTGTGTAGAAGGTTTACCGGACGAAAACTTTTTCCGGGCGTTAGGAGAGTGTTTGCTCCATTCAGAGCATGGTTCAGCGTGATCGATATGCAAAGCAGCTACGGACTGCTCAAAAGCCGAATTCTTCAAGAGGGCTTGGTATTATATGAACGCCAGTGAGTTCAAGCAGGAGGTCGGTTGAAAAAGATGAGACAGACCTACCACCTGGTTACGCTCGGATGTCCGAAGAACGAGGTTGACAGTGACGGCATGGAGATGCTGTTGCGGCAGGCCGACTTTGGCGTCAGCGCCGAAGCGGGCCGGGCGGATGTGTTGATTGTAAATACCTGCGGCTTCCTGGAAGCGGCCAAAGAGGAGTCGATCGGTGTACTGCAGGAGCTGGCGGACGGCAAGCGGCGGGATCAGATGCTAATTGCGGCCGGCTGCCTGGCGCAGCGGAACGGCGAGGAGGTGCTGGAGCGGGTACCGCAGGTGGACGGTCTGCTGGGAACGCGGCGCTGGATGGATGTGGTGGAGCTGATAAAGCAGGTGCGGGGCGGGCCGGAGCAGCGCCGCCTGCAGCGGTACAGCCTGTTGGGGGAGCCGGACGAAACTTTCGTGCAGGCGGTGCCGCGGCCGCCGGTGGCCGGTGGCAGCGCGTATCTTAAAATCTCGGATGGCTGCAACGCGCCGTGCGCGTTCTGCACGATCCCCAGCTTTAAGGGCAAGCTGCGCAGCCGGCCGGTTGAGGCCCTGGTTGACGAAGCCAATGCGCTGGTGGAGGCGGGCGCGAAGGAGTTGGTGATCGTTGCGCAGGACACGACCGACTTTGGGCGGGACCAGGGCGAGCCGGACAGCCTGCCGCGCATGTTGAGCGCACTCTGCAACCGGACAAGCGACGCTTTGGCGTGGGTGCGACTGATGTATGCCTACCCGGGGCACGTCAGCGACGGGCTGATCGAAGTGATGGCGAGCCAGGAGAAGATCGTGCCCTATCTGGATATGCCGTTGCAGCACGGAGACCCGCGCACCCTGCGCCGGATGCGGCGGCCGTCGCGGCTGGAGATGGTCTACGACCACGTGGACAAGCTGCGTGCGGCGATGCCGGATATTGCCTTGCGCACGACCTTCATTGTCGGCTACCCGGGCGAGAGCGAAGAGGAGTTCCGGGGTCTGCTGGCGTTTGCGCAGGCGATGGAATTCGACAAGGTGGGCGCATTTCCATTCAGTCCGGAGCCGGGAACGCCGGCTGCGGCGTTGCCCGACGCGGTCCCGGAGGAAGAAAAGGAGGAGCGCTACGGCCGGTTAATGGAGGTCCAACAGCCGATCAGTCTGCGCAAGAATCAGGAACAGGTTGGGAAGGTACTCGACATCCTCGTCGAGGGCCAAGGCGAAATTGCCGAGAGCGGCGCACCGCTGCTGATGGGCCGCAGCTACCGTGACGCGCCGGAGGTGGACGGTCTGGTGCTCGTGCCGGGCATCGCCGACGCGCCGGCCGGTACGATTCTGCAGGTGCATATCAACGGCGCGCTGGAATATGATCTGGTCGGTGAACCACTGCTCGCCGAGACATTTACCAGCAGTGCAGATTTGGTAGTGGACCTCAAGTAGGCAGCATGCCCCCGGTGTGGAGACAGTGATGGCCGATCTACTGAAGTTGGAACAGGATCTGGCTGCGCTGGAACAAAACCCAACAGTGAAAAGTGATGATTACCTGTCCGCGCGCTTCGAGGCGTTAAGGAGGCTGGACTTCCTGGGTGAAGCTTTCAAGGTTCATTCCGGTAATCAGGCCGCTGCGACCGGCCTGAGACGTGTGCGTGCGATGCAGAGCGACCTGGAGCAGCGTAACCAGACGCTTTTCCGAGAGTTGCGGGCAGGCGTCCGGAAGGGGGAGATTCCCCCGAAACAGTTGCGGACGTTGTTCGATAGAAACTGCCGCTACAGGCCAGGCAATGGCGTGTGGATGCACTGGGCTGCAGAAGCCGCGGATGCTCTGGCTGCAGGGCTTTTTCGCAGCGACTGCCCGCCGGAGCAGTGGAGCAGCAGCGAAGATGAGATGATTCACTACGAGTCAACGCCGGTGAGCGCGTTGCTCGAGCTGGTGGACCGGGTGCCGCTGACTTGCGCCGACAGATTTGTAGACATTGGCTCAGGTCTGGGGCAGGTGGTGATGCTAGTGCATTTGCTTACAGGGGTGGAGGCAATCGGGCTGGAGGTGATGCAGGCGTTTGTGGAGCGGGCCCGCGGTGAAGCGGCACGGCTGTGCATTGACACTGTGGCCTTCAGCCAGGGGGACGCGCGCAGCGCAGACCTATGCGCGGGCACGGTGTACTTTCTCTTTTCTCCATTCCGCGGAAGGATGCTACAGACAGTCCTCGGCAGGCTCCGCGACGAGGCATCTACGAGGCGTTTGACGATATGCTCATTCGGCCCTTGTACAAAGAAGATCGCAGACGAGGATTGGCTGACCATGGAGGAAGAAGGGATGAACCACGACTTCCGGCTGGCGATTTTTTGCAGCGAGGGCTAGGGAGGCAGACAGATGAAGGCATCGACGAGAACTTGCACACGCCGATGCCTTCATTTTTTCGACTGACCAGGTTACCAAAGGCGAATCCGGCCTGGGCTATCAGCTCAGGTGGAAGACCGCCATCTTGGTTTCGGTCATTTCTTCAATGGCGTACTTGGGCCCTTCCTTGCCCATGCCGCTCTCTTTTACGCCGCCATAGGGCATCAGGTCGGCGCGCCACTGGGTGCCCCAGTTGACGTGCAGGTTGCCGGACTCCACCTCCTGCACGAATCTCATGGCCCAATCGATATTTTGCGTAAAGATGGCTGCGCTCAGGCCGTAGTTGGTGTCGTTGGCGAGCGCGATGGCCTCGTCGATGTCGCTGACGGGGGTGACGCCGACGACCGGGCCGAAGACCTCGTCGCAGGAGATCTTCATCTCGGGGCTCACGTTGGAGACGATGGTCGGCTGATACATCTGGCCGTTGCGCTGGCCGCCGAGGACGAGCTCGGCGCCGCCGCTGACGGCTTCTTCTACCCACTGATTGACGCGTACGGCGTCGTCTTCGCGGATCATCGGACCCATTTTGGTGGCTTCTGCGAGCGGGTCACCGGTTGTGATGTTCTCGACTGTTGCTTTGAAGGCGTCGAGAAAGTCCCCGTAAATCTTTTCGTGGGTGACGACGCGCTGGGTGGAGATGCAGACCTGGCCGGCGTTGGAATAGCCGGAGGCGGCTGCGGCCTGGGCTACGCGTTCGGGATCGGCGTCGGGCATAACGATGAGGGGCGCATTGGAGCCCAGCTCCATTGTTACGCGCTTCAGGCCGGCGGTGCGGCAGATATGCTCGCCGATGTCGCGGCTGCCGGTGAAGGTGATCTTGCGGACACGGGAGTCGGCGCAGAGGGCGTCGCCGATAACGCTGCCGGAGCCGGTGAGACACTGGAGCGCCTCAGGCGGGGCGCCGGCTTCGAGGAAGATTTCGACGAGCTTCAGCGCTGAGAGGGGCGTGTCGGTAGCAGGTTTGAGAACGATGGCGTTGCCGGCGGCCAGTGCCGGGCCGATCTTGTGGCAGACGAGGTGGAGTGGGAAGTTGAAGGGACTGATGCCGACGATTATGCCGCAAGGCACGCGGAGGGTGAAGCCGAACTTGCCGGCTGCGCCGGGGGCGCCGTCAAGAGGGACGACTTCGCCGCCGAGGCGTTTGGCCTCCTCTGCGGAGAGGGCGATGATTTCGACCGCGCGTGAGGCTTCGATGCGGCCCTCGGCGATGATCTTGCCCTCTTCAAGCGTGATGATGCGGGCCAGCTCTTCGGTGCGTTCCTCCATCAGGTGGGCGGCCTTGTGCAGGATTTCGTAGCGTTCGTAGCCGGTCAGACCGGCCATTACTTTGGCGCCGCGTTCGGCGGTCGCGAGGGCCAGCTCGACATCGGCCGCATCGCCCCTGGGAATAGTGTCGACGACGGAGCCGTCGAACGGGTGCAACACTTCGATCTTTTCGGACTTGTCTACCCACTGTCCGCCAATGTGCATCTTCATCGAACTCTTCTCCTTATTGTCAGGATCTTTTCAGAATGGTTGGCTTGATTAATGTAACATCGCTGCGCGATTTGCGCTGACTACTCTCACTTCAGTTCAGGTCCCGGCACACGGTTCCATTCCAGCGGCTCTTCGTCACCTTCATAGGAGGGAACAAGCCTCTGAACGAGTTTCTGTGCCTGCTGGGGCCAGTCGACGACGCGTGTCTGTGTGCGGCTCAAATTGGACTGGATGCGGGGCGAGGAGATGTCGAAATTGGGATGGTACCAGATTGTGATGACCGTGCGCCGCTCATCGGTCTGGTTGGCGTAGGAGCCGTGGAGCAGCCGGGAGTCACCGATCACCAGATCGCCGGCGCGGACGGGCACAGCCTTATCCTCGGGCATCGGTTGATAGGCAGGATGGGTGGGGTCGGTGGCGCGGCGAAGCTCATCGGTATGGGCCGTGGGCACGGCGTCGTGCATGCGGTGGCGCTTGCGATGGGAACCGGAGATGACGCGAAGGCAGCCGTTCTCGATGCGGGTGTCCACCAGGTAGTACATCAGAAAGAGCTGCATGGGAATGTCGGTGTAGCTGACAGGATCGTTCCATCCCCACCAATCCTGATGCCAGAAGAGGGGAGGCGAGTGGCCGGGCTTGCTGATGACGAAGCCGGATGACCAGCGCGGCTTTGGATAGCCGAGCGCGGTCAGCGCGTCCAGAGCAGGTTGGTAGGCGACCAGTTCGGCGAAGAAGGGATCATCATAGACGCTGATCATGCTGCCGGTGGATTTCTGTTCTTCGAAGTGCTCGGCAGTCTGGGCTTCGATGAGGCCGTCACTGGCGGCGCGAACGCGGGCCAGCATTTCGGGAGACAGTACCTGCTCGAAGACACAGTAACCGTTCTGAATGAGCTGGGCGCTCTTGTCGTGGGCGATGGTGGTTGTCGTCATGGTGGCTCCCCTGCGGTGTGTAGCACGAAGTACAAGCGAGAATGGAGGTGCGAGGGTTTGGTTTTCGATGCTGCCTTGTAAACGAGCAGAGCAGAGAACAGTTATGTCCCTCCCGCGAGATTTTCCCTATTGTAACAGAGAGACAAGGGTCTTTGCATACTGACAGTACAATGTGAGTATGATGCCACTTGGCGTAATGGGATACAATCTTCGGTGCGTTCTCCGGAAGAATTCAAAGGGAACTTACTATGATCATCGGACTCGACATCGGCACGACTTCATTGAGCGCGGTTGTACTGGACACGGAGAGCGGCAGGCAGGTAGCACACCGGACAGTTGCCAATCGCGCTGGTTCGTTTCCCGGGTCTGGGCGGGCTGAGCTGGACCTGTCGCGATTGTACGAGCTGACGGTGCAGTGCCTGGCCGGATTGGTGGCGCAGGCAGATTTGGCGCCGACCGCCATACAAGGGATCGGTGTTACGGGCCAGCAGCACGGGGTGGCCCTGGTTGGGCCGGATGCTGCGCCGGCAGGGCCTGCGATTACCTGGCAGGATTTGCGGGTGCAGGAGCCGCTGCCAGACTCTGACAGGCCGGTGCTGGACCGATTCATCGCTGCCGCGGGGGGCCGGGAAGCATTTCGCAACACCGGTTGCCTGCCGGCGGCCGGGTTCGTTGGGCCCAGTCTCTACTGGCTCAGGCTGCAGGATGCATTGCCGGCAGCCCCGGTGACGGCCTGCTTCGTCCCGGATGCGGTAGTCTCATTCCTCACAGGAGAGACGGTAGTTTGCGAACCGACGCTGGCTGCCAGTTCAGGGATTTTCGACATTCGTGCGAACTGTTGGGATTTGACGTTGTTGGAGCGGCTGGGGCTGCCTGCGCGCCTTTTCCCGCCGATCGGAGGTGCAGGGGACGTGGTGGGGGGCCTGCAGCGGGAGGTGGCTGAAGCTGTTGGTCTGGAGCAAGGCATGCCGGTGACGGTGGCACTGGGGGACAATCAGGCCAGTTTTATCGGCAGCGCGCCGGAGCCGGGTCGGAGTCTGCTCCTGAACGTAGGAACCGGCGGCCAGATTTCTGCCCGTACAGACGGGTTTCATTTCATACCGGGTCTAGAGAACCGTCCCTTCCCCGAGGGACAATATCTGTTGATAGGGGGAGGACTTTTCGGAGGCCGTTCATATGCCTACTTGCAGCGATTCTTTCAGGAGGTGGGCACGCAGCTCCTGGATTCGGAATTGGTGGACGATCTTTACGCACGAATGACGGCGTTGGCGGCAGCAGTTCCGGCCGGGAGCGATGGGTTGCGCTGTGAACCGTTCTTCACCGGCAGCCGTACCGACCCGGGGTTGCGAGCTTCGTTCAGCGGGTTGTCACCGGACAATTTCACGCCTGGCCATTTCGCCCGCGCTCTACTTGAGGGCATGGCCGATGGCTTTTTCGCGTTTTTCGACCAGATGAAGCCGGTGGTGGGAATGCCACCTCTCTTGGTGGGTTCGGGCAACGGGGTCCGGCAGAACCGGGTTCTGGCCCGGATCCTGGCGGGTCGTTTCGGGAAGCCGTTGCTGATTCCGAGCCATGCGGAGGAGGCGGCGGTAGGCGCGGCAGTTGCGGCGTCAGTCGGCTTGGGGATCTTTGGGAATCTGGAGACAGCAGCGGCTGCGCTGCTGGACTACGCGGACGCAGTCGAACCGTAGCAAGGGAAACCGGGGCCGCGCGGCCCTGGTCGAAGGAACGATCGCTTAAGAGCTATTCCCGCACATGCATATCGCCCAGGACAATCCACTTGTAGGTGGTCAACTCTTCCAGCCCCATCGGTCCGCGGGCGTGGAGTTTCTGGGTGCTGACGGCGACTTCGGCGCCGAGGCCGAACTGGCCGCCGTCGTTGAAGCGGGTGCTGGCGTTGACGAAGACGGCTGAGGAGTTGACGGCATCGACAAAGCGTTGGGCGTTGTGCCAGTCCTGGGTGAGGATGCCGTCGGAGTGGTCCTGACTGTGCTCCTGAATATGAGCGATGGCCTCGTCGAGTGAGTCCACCAGTTTGACGCCAAGGATCAGCGCCATCCACTCGGTGTCCCAGTCGTCCGGACCTGCCGGGATGACCGTAGCCCCTTGATCTGTGAGATATGGCAAGGCGTCGGGGGTTGCCCGCATCTCGACGCCGCATTCGGCCATGCGCCGCGCCAGTTTGGGCAGAAAATCGGCGGCGATCTGGCGATTGACTAGCAGCGTATCGAGGGCGTTGCAGACGGAGGGGCGCTGGGTTCGTGCGTTGACGATGACGTCCATGCCGCGTTCCTGATCGGCGGAGATATCGACGTAGTAGTGGCAGATGCCAATGCCGCCGGTGATGACAGGGATGGTGCTCTGCTCGCGGCAGAGGCGGTGGAGACTGTTGCCGCCGCGGGGGATGAGCATATCGACGTATGCGTCCATGCGCAGGAACTGGGAAACGAGCGCTCTGTCCGGATTGCCAATGTACTGGACAGCCTCACTGGGCAGGCCCTGGGCCTGGAGCGCGTCTGCGATTACAGAGACGAGCACCATGTTGCTGCGCAGGGTCTCCTTGCCGCCGCGGAGGATGACGGCGTTGCCGGTCTTGAGGCTGAGGACGGCGATGTCGATTGTGGTGTTGGGGCGGGCCTCGTAGATTACGCCGAGGACGCCGATTGGGATGCGGCGGCGGCTGAGGCGAATACCGTTGGGCAGCAGGCGGCTTTCGAGCTCGGCGCCGACCGGGTCGGGAAGGGCAGCCACTTTGCGGGTGTCGTCCGCCAGCCCTCGTATCCGGTCCGGGGTGAGCAGGAGTCGGTCGAGAAGGGCGTCGCTGAGACCGTTGGCGCGCCCGTCGGCGATATCAAGTTCGTTTTGCGCCAGGACCTCTGCGCTGCGCGCTTCCAGCGCGTCGGCGATGGCGTGAAGCGCTTCGTTTTTGCGCGTTGATGACAGCCCGGCCAGTTTGCGGCTGGCTTGGCGGGCGGCCTGTCCCATCGCCTCGAGGTCTATAGTTTGCCCCGCGGGTTGAGAAGAATCATTGCGGGAAAGTTGCACTGCAGTTTCTTCGATGGCGTCTGGTTTCTTGACAGCTACAGTCATAAGTCTCCTCCCAGCCCTACTCCAAAAGGATCAGATCATTGCGGTGGAGCGCGACCGGACCGTAGCCGTAGCCGAGCCGTTCGCTTATCTCGTGCGACTGGCAGCCGCGGATTCGTTTCAGGTCAGCGCTACCGTAGCGGGTAATGCCGCGTGCCAAGTTCGGCCCGTCTTTCTCCATCACATAGACGGCGTCTCCGCGTTCGAATTCGCCTTCCACCGCTGTGATGCCTACGGGAAGAAGGCTGTTGCCGTGATGGCGCAGGGCTTTGGCCGCGCCGGCATCGACAAGAAGGCGGCCTGAAGGCGCGGGGCCGGCCAGGATCCAGCGTTTGCGGTTTTCCAGGGGCGCTTCCTGTGCGGGGAAGCGGGTGCCCACGGGCTGGCCGGAGACGGCGCGCAGGATCACGTCGGGTGCGCTGCCGTCGGCGATGACGACGTCGGTGCCGGCGCGGCAGGCGATGTCGGCGGCTTGCAGCTTAGTGCTCATACCGCCGATTCCCAGACTGGAGTGTGTGTTGCCGGCGAGGGCGCGCAGGGAGTCATCGATTGTCTGGACTTCAGGAATCAGCTTGGCGTCCGGATCGGTGCGCGGGTCGGCGGTAAAGAGGCCGGCCTGGTCGGTCAACATCAGTAGCAGGTCGGCGTCGGTCAGCACGGCCACCAGCGCCGAGAGGTTGTCGTTGTCGCCAACCTTGATCTCCTCGACAACCACAGCGTCGTTTTCGTTGACGACAGGGACGATGCGGTGTTTGAGGAGGGCGCTGAAGGTGTCGCGGGCGTTGAGAAATCGCTGGCGGTTTTCGGTGTCGGCTCTGGTCAGCAGGATCTGGCCTACATGGATACCGTAGATTTCGAAGAACCTTTCCCACATGAGCATGAGCCGGCTCTGGCCGACTGCGGCCAGCATCTGGCGGCTGGACAGTGTATCGGGCAGCTCGGGGAATCGCAGGCGCGCCCGTCCGGCGGCTTGCGCCCCTGAGGAGCAGACTATCACCTCTTTATTCTGATGATGGAGCGCCGCTATCTGGCGGGTCAGTTCCACCATTTGTGGTTGGTTGAGGAAACGGGTGCCCTTGGTCAGAACACCTGTGCCCAACTTGACGATGATTTTGCGGTACATCCAACTTCCTCTGCCGGAAAACGGCTTCAGTTCCGCGGTTACCAGGTTGCCATTGGGCTGTTCCGGACCGCTGGGAATGCGCTAACAGTATAATGCAGCGGGGAAGGATCCGGCAATCGATCAACTGCAGTGGTCGGTGGTTAGTGGGGCCTTATGCTAGATAGCGTTTGAAAAAAGTCCCCTGGTGAGATAACTTTGGAGGTCTCCACCAACCAAAGTGAGTCACCAGGAGGACCTCCGGAATGATAGCCCACTTTGACGACTTCTGTCTATGGGTATATGTGCTCGTTGACGACATGTGCAAGGAACTGGAAGGACATCTGAGACGACCGGGCCCGGAGCCTGAGTGTAGCGACAGTGAATTGATAGCGATCTGTCTCATCGGCGAGTGTCTGGGATGGGATGTGGAAACAGAGTTACTCCATCATATGCAGGCTCATCGGGATAAGTTTCCGATCATACCGGAGCAGAGCCGTTTCAATCGGCGGCGACGAGACTTGATGCGGATTATGAACGAGATGCGGCGCATGATGTTGGCCAGGATGGAGCTCTATCGGGACGCGCATTGTGTCGTCGATAGTCTGCCCATTCCAGTGGTTCAATTTCACCTGGCGCGCGATTGCGGCGCCAGATGGTCCGAATGGGGGGCCGATTATGGGCCCGTACCCTCCAAGAAAATGATGATCTTCGGTTTCAAGCTGCATATGCTGATCACGATGGGTGGCCTCATTATCGACTTCGAGTTAGCTCCGGCTAACGAGCGCGACTTGGCTATCGGTCACGAACTCCTCGTAGAACACTGCAATCGCATCGTCATCGGTGACAAGGCCTACGTCAGTGCTCCAGTCGCAGATGAACTCTGGCAATACAATCGCATCCGCCTGCTCACCAAGCCGCGCAGCAACCAGAGAAAACAGATCTCCGCATCGGCCCGTCGCCTCTACGATAGGGTCCGCCAAATCATCGAAACAGTCACCAGTCAATTGAACGCACAATTCTCCATAGAAACCAATCACGCACATACTTTCAGAGGCCTTTGTGCACGCCTATACACGAAGTTGACTGCACATACTCTCTGCATTTACATCAACCACCTAATGGGCGTAAGTGACTATCTTCAAATCAAGCAATTGGCCTTTCCTAACTAGCATAAGGCCCTAGTGGTTAGTGGTCAGTTGTTGGCGGGGCGCTGTGTAGTGACGGTGGTGGCACGGTAGAAGGGCGGCGATGCTCCGGGGGGCGTTGCGGGGGGTGTCCCCCCGCACAAGGGAGGCCGCTTGCGGCCGACCGTCCCAAGGGCGAGGAGAGAGGAAAGAGGAAAGAGGCGAGGGGTCTGAGAAACGCCTGGGCTTGCACCAGTCAAGGGCTAAATGTGAGTGTGGATCAGGGGGATGGCGCGCCAGGATAAGCGAAGGAGAGGCGGCAAAACGAGACCTGCGGGCGTAATGGGGAGTTCACAGGGCGTTGCGGTTCGAAATCTAGTGAAATGGGGTGCAGTCCAATATTGGGGTGAGAGTGGGCAGGCACAAGGCCTGCCCCTACCGTGGTCACGGCGGACGGCTTCGCGGCACGACGTGGGTGGGCGACCGGCGGCACAGACAGTACGCCGGCGGAGTGACGCCAACGCGGCATGGTGTAGGGGGGCGTTGCGGGGGGAGTCCCCCCGCACAAGGGAGGGCCGAAGGCCCGACCGCATAACTGCAATGGTCAGTGGTCAATGGTTGGAGACGACGGCACTTGCCCTGCCCGGGGACGCGAGTTGGCTTTAGCTCAGTCGTTTCCAAAGGTGTAAGAAATTTCACCCCATATCTGGATTGCACCCTAGTGAAATGTACCCGTTTTTGTTGAGTTTTTTGCCTGTGCTAAGATAGATAGTGGACTGCGTGCGCCAAGCAGGAAGGTGCATTCCTTGCCCGGTTGCAGAACTATTGCATCAGGCGCGACAGCGCAAGAGCCGGGTTCGCCTGCTGCCGGTTCCGGCGGTTTTGACGGTTCGCGGCAGTTCGGAGAGGCGGCGACGGGCGATAGAGACAGTTTCCCCGAATTCAACAGCGTGCCGCAAAGAGCAGTAGATTAACAGATGCCTGGTCGCAAGGGCATGTGATGGCGAAGCGACCGCTGCAACTGGGGATTTACAAGTAGACAGGATTCACGTTCAGCGCGCCTTTGGCCGAATGCGGCGCAGAATGGAGGAAGAGATAAATGGGAAGGTCATCTTTCGATTACGATGAGCCGCTCCGACCTGAGTCGAGACCGGCCTCCGGGCTGCGGAGGTTTCTTACGGCGATCATTTCGCTCGTCCTGATTCCCGTTCTGATCGTCGCGGCGTTGCTTTTGCCGCCGATCAGTCTGCTTGAGCGCATCCAGGGCCTGTCTTCTACGGAGATTGGCAGGAACGGCGGCTCGCTCATGGATCCGGACGGGACGACGATCGTTTTCCCCCCGGAAGGTGTAATTGAATCCTTTCGCGTCAGCCTTGAAAGCATTCCGCGTGCAGAGTTTCTGAATGGGAGTGCGGGAGAGGCGTGGATGACCGCGCTGAATGCGCTGGCCCCCGCGGGTCTGGAAGCCAAGAGCCCGATCTACCAGGTGGATGTGCAGGGAGGGCGCCTGGAGCAGAGCATCGTGCAGATCCCGATTCCCAACGACAGCCAGCCGTACGAAACGCTGGAACTTTACAGTTGGGATGGGGACAGTTGGGAATTTGTGCCCAGTGCCGTTTTGGCAGTGGAGGACAAAATTGAGGCGCTGGTAAGCGGCCCGCCACCTGCCAATTTCGTGGTTATGCAGACAGGCGCGCCGCCGGCGCGGGTGGGGACCAACATTGGGGTAGGCGAGCAGGCTCCAATGAGTCTGGCCAACGCTGCCATTACAACCCTTGCAGTCGGGGGCTATTATCTGCGCGGAGACGGCGCGCTGGACATTGCGCGCGCGAATGTTCCGGCCGGCAACTATGCGATCGTGCCCGTTCTGCGCAACTGGCAGGGCGGGGAAGCGCCGCGCAGTGACCTGCTTCACAACATGCTGGTGCAACCCGGGCAAACGCAGAACCAGTTGGACGCCGTGGCGAACCTGCTCACCCAGTACAGTTATCCCGGCGTCATCGTCGACTATCGCGGCATGGAAACGGTGATGGCAGGGGCGGGGGAGTTCACCTATTTCATCGAACGCCTTGCGGAGCGGTTGCACGCGCCGGACATGAATCGCTGGCTGGCTGTTCGGGTGGAGGCGCCCCAGCAGATATCGGCAGTGGAGTGGAATACGCGGGGCTACGACTGGAAGGCACTAGGCAGCGTTGCCGACCGTGTTTTGATTCCGGGGCCGACCGACCCTGCGGCGTATCAGTTGGGTGGGCAGATGAACGCCCTGTTGGCCTTCGCGACGGACCAGATCGACCGGCGGAAGGTGCAGGTGGAGCTACCGGGCATGTCGGTGGAACAGAGCGGGAACCAGTGGTGGCTCAAGGGCTTTCAACAGTCGCTGCAGCCGCTGGTCGCTCAGGTACAGTTGAGGGGGAAAGATGGGGTTATCCTTCCCGGCGGGGATGTTGAGGTTGCCGCGGTCAATCCGCGTATCACCCGCCCCTTGACATGGGATGACGCGATTGGGGCATACGTGTACGCGTACACGAACGACCAGCAGATGGAGCGGACGGTTACGATCGAGAACAGCAGCAGCTTTGCGCGCAAGCTCAATTTGCTGGAGCGGTTTGAAGTGACCCAGGTGATGGTGCGTGATGTAGATTCCGGGGATGTGGATCCGGACTTGTGGGAGGTGGCGCGCCAGTTTCAGACAGGCGGCGGCGTGAATACGTCGCCGGCGATGCTGAAGGTATCCTACAGGATCTTCCATCCTGACGGCGGTGTGATGGAGGAGGTAACGGTTCCGATTGAGAATCCGGTCCATACCTTTATGGCTCCGGCAGGCGAGGGGGACATACAGGTGGAGGCGCAGGTAGTACAGATTTCGAATCTTGGTAGTATGCAGGCGGCCAGCCCGCAGAACACGGTGGCTATGAGCTTGGCGACGCCGACGCCGGTTGCCACTGCTACGCCGGTACCGACGCCGACACCTGAAGTTTCGAGGCTGGTGAGCACCCAGAATACCAACGTGCGCGAAGGGCCGGGGACCAATTATGACATCTTGAGCCAGCTCAACGCGGGCCAGCCCTATCTCATTTTTGGAAAGAACGAGGCTGGAACCTGGTGGCAGATCGACATTGGCAATGGCAACAAGGGGTGGGTGTTTGCTGAACTGACGACCGCCAGCGGTCCTCTGAACACGATTGAAGTGATCACCGATATCCCGGACCCACCTGCCGACGCGCCCGCTGCGGCCGCGCCGGCGCCCACCGGGGGCGGCGGCTTCGGTTACGGTGTGCAGGCGCATATGGTGCACAACAACTATGCCGGTCAGGTGATGCAGAAGACGCGTGAGATGGGCTTTGGCTGGGTGAAGCAGCAGATCGAATGGAAGGTCTTTGAGCATAACCAGGGTCAATATGATTGGGGTTCGATGCAGGGCATTATCGACGCGGCCAACAACGCGGGCATCAGCCTGCTGTTCAGCGTCGTGAATGCGCCACCCTGGGCGCGCGAAGGAGGATTCGAGCCGAATGTGGGCGGTCCTCCGGCGGACCCGAATACGTTTGCCAGGTTCCTGGGGGCGATGGCCGGCAAATATTGCGGGACTTCGCTGAAGGCGATCGAGGTCTGGAACGAGCAGAACCTGCATTACGAGTGGGGCAACCTGCCTCTGGATCCGGGCAAATATGTGGCGCTTTTGAGACCTGCCTACACGGAGATTAAGAGGGCGTGCCCGTCGATGCTGGTGATCAGCGGGGCGCTGACGCCGGCGGCCAGCAACGGGGCGCCACAGAGCAGGGGCGGCATCGCGGCGATGGATGATTTCGAGTATCTGGAAAAGATGTTCCAAGCCGGGCTGAACAGCTATATGGACGGCATCGGCGCGCATCCGAGTGGATACAATGTGCCGCCTCAGTACACGTGGGAGCAGGGCTGTGAGGCGATTCAGATCCACGGCAACAGCGGCTTCAACGGCGCCTGCGACAGCCCGCACCATTCATGGAGCTTCCGGAGTACGATGGAGGGCTATCGAAACATCGCGGTGAAGTACGGCGCGGCCAACAAGCGCATCTGGCCGACGGAGTTTGGTTGGGCAGCGGGCGGCGCGTTTGACCCTCGTTACGGTTACGCGAACGACAACGATTTTAACGAGCAGGCGGCCTGGACTGTTGAGGCATATCAGATGATGAAGCGGTGGGGCTGGGTTGGCCCGGCGATCCTGTGGAATCTGAATTTCCGCGTGGTGGCGAATCATACGGAGAAGGCGCAGTGGGGGATAGTGGACCATAATTGGGGCAATCTGCCGGTCTTCAATGCGCTGCGTGATATGCCGAAGTAGGGACCTTTACATGAAATTCTGCAGGTCATAGCTCTGTGCCGGTTCGCTTTCAGTCTCATCAAGTTCTCGGCAGGCTCTTACAGTTGTCGCTGGCGCCGGTGGAGATTACGGTAAATGTAGAGGTGGATCTCCTTGGGGAGTCGCCTAAAGCCGATGTACTGCTACTCCGGAGGGAGGGGGAAGCATGGAACGCAGCGCAAAGGGCGCGACTGCCTGATGGCGTACGCGACAACGCTGCTGGACATGTTTTGTTGGAGTTCAAATACACTGAGTCGATAAACGAGAGCGCGTTTGCACAAGCTGTTGCGTACGACTACTTTTACCGCCAGGCACAGAGATTGCCGGAAGAGCAGGTGCTTACCGCGGTGCTGAGTGCAAGAACGCCGCAGAAGGCACGGTTGGCAGAGTGGAGATATAGTGAACTGCAAGATGGTGTCTATCGCAGCCCGTTGCCGCTGCTGCGGCGCATCTGGTTACTGATTTTGAACGATTTGCCGCCCATTCCGCACAACGCTTATGTTAAGCTTTTTGCGAGCCGGGCACAGGAACGGGAGGCTGCCTTTGCTGCGCTGGATTCGCCGACCATAACCGAGTCGGTCCCGTTGCACGCCTACATGATGGGCCTGCAACAGACATTGGAAGTAAAGGGAGAGGGCGATATGGCCGAGTTATTGACCCCGGACAAAATTATGGAGATCGGGGAAGAGATACGACAACGCATTCTCGAAACGGCTACCCTTGAGGAAAAGCTGGCCGGACTTGACCCACAAGAAAGACTGGCCGGACTCGACCCACAAGAAAGGCTGGCCGGACTCGACCCACAAGAAAGGCTAGAAGGGCTGACCGATTCGGAACGCAAGCTACTCTTTCGATTGCTTCGGGAAGAGTTGGGAATTCCCCGCGGGGATTCGTCAGACACTGATGGAGAAACTGCAGATTCTACAGATTGAGGTTCCGGTACACATGTTGGGGAGATTCTTCGCGACATAGAGTGGCGCCTGTTGAACAGCTTCAGCAAGAGACCGACCCCCCTCGAATCTGCGCTTCGCTCCAGAAGAAGCCGGGCAACAGAAAATAACTTCTGACGAAGATCCCTTTTGGGCGCGTGAGCCGACCTCTTTCGGTGGTTGCACAGGCGATGGACGGTTCCAAGACCTAGAGTGATACACAATGCTTGAAAATCGAACGGAGGAATCGTCCCTCGCCGTCTTCGAAGATGTGCATGCAGTTGAGATGCCCACGCGCAGGTTCGGTTACCGGGGAAATGTGGGCGATATCGCGCCGCTCAGTGACGGACGCCTCCTGCTATCTTACTCCCGGAACAGAGAGTGCCCCGGGAGTGAAACTGTCGTTGGTGACATCGAAGGACGTTACTCCCATGATCTGGGCAAGAGCTGGGGTGAGCCGTTCCAGCTGATTGCCTGCCCGAAACCCTTTCGCAAAGATGAAGAGTACCGGCATCCCAGTTTTCTGCGACTGGCGAACGGTCAGTTGCTGCTGACGTACATTTACTTTGCCGGGTCACTTCCCCGTTTCGCGCACACCTACTACCGGCGGTCGACCGACGATGGCGCGACGTGGGGCGACCAGTTCATCGTTACGCCCCACGCAGGAACCAATCATATTTTCAATAACAAGCTGATCCAACTGCCGTCGGGTCGGATTCTGGCTCCGTGCGAGAGGGAGATCAAGGAGGAAGGCGGCGACCACCGCGGGTATGTCAGCGCGGTCTTCTATTCTGATGACGGAGGCTATTCCTGGCACCAATCGGATAATGTAGTGGATACGTTGCCGGTGGAGGCACAGGAGCCACACGTGGTCCCGCTGCGCGACGGCCGGGTGATGATGTTGTGCCGAACGTACAGCGGCTACGTGGTCCGATCCTACTCCGACGATGAGGGTGTCACCTGGTCGCCGGGTGAAGAGGTGCGAAGTCTGAAGCTCCCTATTAACTCGTCGGCGCTCAACGTAAAACGGATCCCTGCCACCGGCGACCTGCTTCTGCTCCGCTCGACGGGAACAAATGACAGGTTGCGGACGCCTTTTGTTTCTACAATCTCACAAAATGAGGGCGACACTTGGATCCACGAACGGCCGATTGGTTCTGATCCTGAAGACGACTACGGTTATCCGAGCCTGACCTTCATCGACAGTTTGGCGCTGATCAGCTATCACAAGCGCAGTGGCATCTATGTGGCGCGAGTAGGAATCGACTGGTTCTATGGAAAGTAGGACCAGGTGTAGGAACGAAAAGGCCGGGTCTTATCCAAGACCCGGCCTTATTTTTCCTGTTGAAAAGAGGCGCTAGCCTTCGTCCTCCACGAAGACACCCGGGCGGGTGCGGCGGCGACGGCGGGCGACTTTGAGCCGCAACTGGCCGCGGCGGAAGGCGACCTCTACGGGCTGGCGCTCTTCGGGCGACCGGGTGCGCAGGGCCTCTTCGGCGCGTTGGAGGGCTTCTTCGGCGCGGGCGATGTCGATTTCATCGGCACGCTCGGCCGAGCGCGCCATGACGATCACTTTGTCAGGCAGCACTTCGACCACGCCTCCACTAACCGCGATATAATCGGGTTCGCCGTCGGCGTTGTGAAGCGTGAGCTCACCGATGTTCAGCGTAGTCAGCAAGGGGGCATGGCCTGCCAGTACGCCCATCTCGCCCTCGACGCCGGGCAGTGTGATCATTTCGACTTCGCCGCTGTACAGCTGGCGGCTGGGCGTTACGATTTCGACCTGAATCGTCATTCCTCTTGCCTCAGTTGCTCACCCTTTTCGACCGCTTTTTCAATTGAACCGACCATATAGAATGCCTGCTCGGGCAAGTCGTCGTGCTTGCCATCAAGAATCTCGCGGAAGCCGCTAACTGTGTCATCGATCCTCACGTATTCGCCGGGCTGGCCGGTGAAGACCTCGGCCACGTGCATGGGCTGGGTAAGGAAGCGCTGAATCTTGCGGGCGCGGGCGACGATGAGTTTGTCGTCTTCACTCAGCTCCTCGACACCGAGAATGGCGATGATGTCCTGCAGGTCGCGGTAGCGCTGGAGGGTCTGCTGCACCTCGCGAGCGACGTTGTAGTGTTCTTCGCCGACGATGAGCGGGTCGAGGATGCGGCTGGTGGAGCCGAGCGGGTCCATGGCCGGGTAGAGCGACTGCTCAGCGAGGGCGCGTTCCAGGGTAATGGTGGCGTCCAGGTGGGCGAAGGTTGTTGCCGGCGCGGGATCGGTGTAGTCATCGGCGGGCACGTAGACGGCCTGCATCGACGTAATGGAGCCGGTGTTGGTGGAGGTGATGCGCTCCTGCAGTTCACCCATATCGGTGCCCAGTGTGGGCGCGTAGCCTACTGCACTGGGCAGGCGTCCCAAGAGGGCGGACACTTCGGAACCGGCCTGCACGAAGCGGAAGATGTTGTCGATGAAGAGGAGGACATCGCGGCCTTCATCGCGGAAGTACTCGGCCATTGTGACGCCGGTGAGGCCTACGCGGAGGCGGGCGCCGGGCGGTTCGTTCATCTGCCCGAAGACCATGACCGTCGAATCGATTACACCGGATTCGCGCATTTCGTGCCATAGGTCGTTGCCCTCGCGGCTGCGCTCGCCGACACCGGCGAAGACGGAGTAGCCGCTGTGATACTCGGCGACGTTGTTAATCAGCTCCTGAATGATGACGGTCTTGCCGACGCCGGCGCCGCCGAAGATGCCGGTCTTGCCGCCCTTGGTGAAGGGGGCGATCAGGTCGATGACCTTAACTCCGGTCTCGAACAGTTCGGCCTGCGTGCTGCGGTCGGCGAAGCTGGGCGGTTCGCGGTGAATGGAATAGCGGTCGGCGGCGTCGACCTCGTCATCGCTGTCGATGGTGTTACCGGACACGTCGAAAATGCGCCCAAGCGTCCCCGGTCCGACGGGCACGGTGATTGGGGCGCCGAAGGAGTAGCCTTCCATACCGCGGCGCATGCCGTCGGTAGAGCTCATGGCCACAGCACGGACGGCGCCTTCGCCCAGATGTTGCTGAACCTCACAGACCAGGGTAGATTCATCGTCGAGGTCGACGTAGACGGCATCGTATATCTCGGGCAGATCCTCACCGGTGAAGGAGAAGTCCACCACCGGACCGACAACGCTGGACACGGAGCCGCTGATGCGGCCATTGCTTCCGTTTTCTGACATGGTATGCTCCGTTCTGCTATGGCAAGGGACCTTTCAGCCCGCTCAGATCTATTCGAGGCCGATTGATCCGCCGATAATGTCCATCAACTCGCGGGTGATGCCTTCCTGGCGCGCCTTGTTGTAGGTCAATGTCAACTCGTCCACAAGCTCATTGGCGGCTTCGGTGGCGTTGCGCATGGCGACCATACGCGCCGAGTGTTCGCTGGCGATGCTCTCGTACATGGCCTGGAGAATCTGCACTTCGGTGAAGCCAATCAGTACCTGCTCCAACACGGCTTCGACGCTTGGCTCAAAGATATAGTCGGGAGGCATCGCAACTGTTGACTTGGCCGGTACGGCGGGCAGAAGCTGTTGGACGGTGGGCCGTTGGATCAACGTGTTAACAAAGTCGGTATAGATGAGATGGACCTCGTCGAAACGCTCCGAGCGAAAGTCGTCGATAACGGTCCGAGAGATGGGGGCGATGTCGGCTGTCGCGAGCGTATCGGGCATGTTTGTGAATTCGGAGCGGATGACGGGATCGTAACGCAGAAGCCAATCACGACCCTTCCTGCCCACGACAAGGACCTCTACTTCCCGTCCCTGGTCACGCTGCTGCTTGATGAAGGCTGCATTTTGCCGCAACACGTTTGCATTGAAACCGCCGGCGAGCCCGCGGTCGGCCGTGATGAGGACAATCCCGACCTTTCGAATTTCGGCTCGGGAGGTAATGAGCGCGTCCATGGTTGCGCCACTACTTTGCAGGCGGGCGATGTGGCTGAGCACTTCGAGGGCTTTTTCCGCGTAGGGGCGGGTCGCCATCACCTGCTGTTGGGCGCGGCGCATTTTGGATGCAGCCACGGCTTCCATCGCTCTCGTGACCTGAGAGATGTTTCTGACCGAGCGTATGCGACGGCGAATCTCACGTGTGCTTGCCACCAATTCCTCCTCAGACGCGGTGATCTGTGGCGGGATGCCGTGTCACGGCGCTGTTCACTGTGAACTGTATACTGGTCTATTCGGACCCAGTCCAGTTACTGTTGAACGTCTCCAGTGCCAGGCCCAACGAATCGACCGATTCATCGGGAAGATCCTGCGCGCGCATGATGGTCTGGCCAATTTCGGGATGGTTGGCGTCCATGTAGGCGTGCATTTCCAACTCCCAGCGCTTCACGTCGGTAACGCCGACATCGTCGACATAGCCGTTTGTCACCGCGAAGAGACTCATGACCTGCTTGTCCAGCTGCAGAGGCTCATACTGGGGCTGCTTGAGAGTTTCCTGAATGCGCTGGCCGCGATTGAGCTGGCGCTGGGTGGCTGCGTCGAGGTCGGAGCCGAACTGGGCAAAGGCGGCGAGCTCGCGGAACTGGCTGAACTCCAGTTTCAGGCGGCCGGCGACGCCTTTCATGGCTCTGGTCTGGGCGGAGCTGCCGACGCGGCTGACCGAAAGGCCGACGTTCATGGCGGGGCGAATACCTGCGTAAAAGAGGTCGCTTTCCAGGAAGATTTGGCCGTCGGTGATGGAAATCACATTGGTGGGAATGTATGCCGAGACGTCGCCAGCCTGGGTTTCGATGACCGGTAGCGCGGTCAGGCTGCCGCCGCCGAACTCCTCATCGAGGCGGGCGGCACGCTCGAGAAGACGGCTGTGCAGATAGAAGACATCGCCGGGATAGGCTTCGCGACCGGGCGGGCGCCGCAGCAGCAGGGAAACCTGACGGTAGGCCTGGGCGTGCTTGGAGAGATCATCGTAGACGATCAGTGCGTCGCGGCCCTGTTCCATGAACTCTTCGCCCATTGCACAACCTGCGTAGGGCGCCAGGAACTGCAGTGCGGCAGGATCTGCGGCGGAGGCGGTCACGACGATCGTGTGCTCCATGGCGCCGTGATTCTCCAAAATGCCCACAACCTGCGCCACGGTAGACTGCTTTTGACCGATGGCGACGTAGATGCAGATCAGATCCTTGCCCTTTTGGTTGATTATCGTATCGATAGCGAGGGCGGTTTTGCCGGTCTGGCGGTCGCCGATGATCAGCTCACGCTGGCCGCGCCCGATGGGAATGAGGGCGTCGACTACGGTGACGCCGGTCTCGACGGGTGTGTCCACGCCTTTGCGCAGCACGACGCCGGGCGCGATGCGCTCGACAGGACGAGTAGCGGTTGCGTCGATTGGGCCTTTGCCATCGAGTGGCTGGCCGACGGCGTTGACGACGCGGCCGATGAGCGGGTCACCGACGGGGACGGAGGCCAAGCGGCCGGTGCTACTTACCAGGTCACCTTCCTCGATCTCGGTGAATTCGCCCATGATGATGATACCTACGGAATCATCATTCAGGTTCTGGGCGATACCGAGCACACCGGTCTTGGTGAATTCGACCAACTCGCTGGCCATGACCCCCTGGAGGCCGGAAATGATGGCGATGCCGTCACCGACTTCGACGACTTCGCCGACATCGACGCGGCTGGGGGCCGGCGTGAAGTTGAGGATCTGCTGTTTGAGCCGGTCGGTAAATTCCTGGGTCAGCTCCTCAGTCTGAACTGCCATAAGCGCTGTCCTTTATTGTACGTTTTCAGTTTCGGGTTCCTGGCGGAACGGCGCCGCTTTTTATCAAGGGCCGAAACTGACAATCAAATCCAAGTTTACCGCACCGAGGCTGCGACCATTTCGCGCAGGGCCATCAGTCGATTTGCGACTGTGTTGTCGATCAGCTGATCGCCGACGCGGATTCGCAGGCCACCCATCAGGGATGGGTCAACAGCGAAGCTGAAGACGAGGTCTTCACCATACTGTGCGGTGAGCCGCTGCCGAATCTGTTCTTGGGCGTCGTCACCCAACTCGACGGCGCTTGTAATGTCGGCTGCTTGCGGCCCGGTTTCACCCCGCAGGCTTGCGCCCAGGGCGGCAACGACGCGCGGCAGGAGCGATGCATCCCCTTCCTGCACGAGCATTTTGACGAAATTCTGCAGTTCCGGGGCTGCGCTGTCGGGAATCGCGGCTTCGACGGCGTTGACGTCTGCGCCCAGCTTCGGGTCCTGCGCGAGGGCGTCAGCGACTTCGGTCAGCGTCGTCTGCCACTGTTCTACGATTGCCTCGAGAATGGCTTGGGCATATCGTTCGGCCGTCGCGCGCTCGCTCATGAACCGCTCCCGTTCTGCTGGGCCAGATAGTCGGCGACGAAGCGTTCCTGCTCGTCCCGGTTCGCGAGTTCACGGCCGAGGATCTGCTCGGTGGCGGCGATGGCCAGGTCGGCGATCTGCTTGCGGGCGTCGGCCATGACGGCGGCGGTCTGGGCTTCGGCGTCGGCCTGGGCCTTCATGCGGATCTCCTGGGCTTCCTGATCGGCGCGGCCGCGGACGTCCTGCGCGATGCGTTCGGCGTCGCGGGTTGCCTGGGCGCGGACCTCTTGCGCCTCGCGGCGGGCCTCTTCGAGGATCGCCTGCTTTTCCGCTTCGGCTTCGGCGGCCGCGCTGGAAGCCTTATCGGCCTGTTCCAAACCCTCGGCGATGCGCTGTTTGCGCTGCTCGAGCATGTTCAGAACGGGCTTATAGAGAAGCTGTTGCAAAATAACCATCAACAGACCGAAGTTGACGATCTGTGAGAGCAATAACTGCCAACTGATACCTAATTTATCGAGAGCGTCCAAGGCCAACCTCCTGGATACACTGCAGTGGCTAGTGGTTCGCGGCCAGTCGTTTCACCGGCCACTGGAAGTGAACACTGGTCACTGACGACTGAACTCTGGCCACTGAGAACAGGTTTAGACGAACTTGACCAACAGAGAGATGACGAGCGCGTAAATGGCGACCGATTCACAGAAGGCGAAACCGAGCAGCATGTTCGTCTGCACAGTGTTGGTCACTTCAGGATTGCGGCCCATCGCTTCCATCGCTTTGGCGCCAATCAGACCGATGCCTACACCAGGGCCAATTGCGCCCAACCCGATAGCAAGAGCAGAACCCAGTTCCTTTGCGACTTCAACATCCATGAGTGTGAACTCCTTTTGTAAACTGCAGTGAATAGTGGTTCTTGATCAGTCTTACGAGTGGATTCCGGGGCGATCCGGTCACTGGCAACTGATGTTAATGGTGATCGTCGTGGCTGACAGTGGCCATTGTGAAGAATGCCAGGGTCAGCAACATGAATACAAGCGCCTGGATGAAACCGATGAACAGTTCCAGCCCGTAGAATATGCTGGGCAGGAGGAAGGTTACGAGAAAGGCCATCACCAGCAGGACGACTTCACCGGCAAAGACGTTGCCGAAGAGACGAAAAGAGAAGCTGATGATTTTGGAGATTTCGGCGATCAGTTCGAAGAAGCCCACAATGGCTCCCATTCCGTCTTTGAATGGGTTCTTGAAGAACTTGGTGAAGTAGCGCATTCCAAGCGCCTGGACGCCGAAGAATTGGGTCATGAAGACGGAGATGAGCGCCAGGGCCAAGGTCATGTTGAGGTCGGCGGAAGGGCTGCGAAACAGGGGTACAAGGACCGGTTTGCCTTCCTCGGCGGCGGCGGCAACAGCAACTGCTTCTCCCCCGGCTATTGCGAGCTGGTTGCCCAATTCGGCCTGTGCGTGGCTATCGGCTGCGGCGCTATGGTATATGCCGATTGAGCCAAAGCCGGGCAGCAGGCCGATGTAGTTGCTGACCAGCACGAATATGAAGATGGTGATCACCCAAGGGAAGAATTTGCGGCTGTTGGCGGAGCCATGGCCGGCGATGCTCTGGGTCAGGTTCCACATTCCTTCGACCAGCATCTCTACGATGTTCTGCCAGGCGCCGGGGACTTCCTTCATTCTGGAGACGGCGAAAACGGCCATCAGGATGATGATAATGTCGACCAGAAAGGTTGTCAGCAGGCCGTTTGTGAACCACTTAGGCCCGTGTTCCAGTAGCGCTTCGGCCGCCAATTCGACGTGGGGAGGGGGGGCATTAAAGAGCGGCACCACGCTCAAGACGAGCAGTACAATAACGCCGATGGTCCCATTGCGAAGGCGTGCGTTCGAGACGAAAGCTTGGAGAAGATTCTTGAACAAAATCTACCCTCCTGTTTACAGCATTTCTAAGCGGACAGCCTCTGATGCTACTACATATAGCCAAGTGGGGACGAAGGTATGTCCCTTGCTATCTTTCCGTACGCGACGGCCTGTTGTAGCGCTCGCTCAGGGGGAAAGACAACAGTGGGGCCGCCAAAATTCTTGGAAAAGTCAGCTATAAGTATAAAGGGGCTGAGAAGGATTGCGCAAATTTTCACAGCGTTGATGAAGCAATAGTTTTTTCGCGTGCGTCGCTGTTTGCCCGGTACCGACTACGCGATTTGAGGGGGTTTAGGCTGCAAGCAGCCGGCGCCTGCGCTGGCTGCCAGAGCTGGTTCTCAGAAGCTGAAATTTTTGGTGGGAGTTGAATTTGTCAGAGGTCATAAATGCTAATGACTGAGGCGATAATGAAGAGGAGAGCGGTCGCCCCGATCAGCATTCTGTTTTTGTGGAGGATTTCATTCCAGGTGGGGGGCGGCAGCAGATCTGTGGTCGGATCTTTCCTGGCGTTTTCGGTTCCGAACAGTGCCTGCCGCAGATCGGCGATGCTGGAGGGGCGCTCGTCAGGATGCATGGCCAGCGACTGGAAGACGGCACGTTCGGTTCGCGTCGAGATAGCGGGGTTCAGCTGACGCAGAGGATCGAGCAGTCCTGATTTGAGGAAGCGCTCTTTGGCATCCTGCGGGGGTGTGCCGGCCAACAGGTGATAGAGCGTCGCGCCGACGCTGTAGATATCTGAGCGCACATCGGTGTGACCGGTGTCGCCCCCATACTGTTCGAGGGGTGTATAGGCAACGGTGCCCCGACCCTGGACGACGGTCACAGTGCGCGAGTCGTCGGGCTGCAGCACTTTGACCAGACCGAAGTCGACCAGTTTCAGCCTGTTTTCGGGTGTGATTTTGATGTTGCCTGGCTTGATGTCGCGGTGGAGTACGGGGGGGTCCTGGCTGTGAAGATATTCCAGGGCCTCCAGGAGTTGTGTGGCCCAGAGCAGGACCTGGGCTTCGGAGAGGTGTTTATTTTGTCGGAGGGCTTCATTTACGATTTCTTGCAGATCAAGGCCTTCAATGAAGTCCATGACCAGGTACTCGCGCCCGTCGACGGAAAAGTAGTCAGAAACTTTGGGAAGGTTGGGATGGTCGAGTCGGGCGAGAACGCTTGCTTCCTGGTAGAACTGTTCAATTGTCTGACCCAGGTCCAGTTCGGGCCCGCGCTGGTCAATGAGGAGTGCCGGCAGAATCTCTTTGATCGCGCAGACGCGGCCATCGAGCCTCAGGTCGTTGGCCTGGTAGACCGCGCCCATTCCACCTTGACCCACCAGGCGAACGATTTCATAACGCCCGCGCAGAATCGAATCCGAATCCAAAACTGTAGCCAAAAGACACCTCTGCGAAATTTCAGAATCTCCGGAGACAGAGTGGTTCCGGAGGGAAAAGCTGCCGCCCGTTGCGCGCCCGTTGGTGGGACGTGGCCGCTGTGCATTGCGGCAAACCGCTGAATTTGGCGCGACGGTGCGTCTAAGAGATCGTATTCTTCAGCCGAGCTATGCGGCTATTTTGAAAAAGTGGTTGACGTATATAACCCGCTTCGATATAATGAATTTCTCCCTCGGCATCGTTACGCCAAGTTTACTGAAGAGTTGTTGCCGCAATCGTTGGGGGCTCTGATACAAGGATTCATACTATAATAATAGACGGAGAAATGTGCAAGTGACGTTAAAACTTACCTTGCATGCTATTTTTACGAGGGAAGGAAATGACTCAAGAGGGTCCCAACGCTGAACAACGATTCGTAGAGACACGGAGTGTTCGACCCGTCGACAGGCAACGTGAGACGGCAATGCTGATCCTCCGCCACGGTAACCAGACCGGCCAGGGCTGGCCCCTAAGCCGCACCACGCCCTTGATCATCGGGCGCCACGATGAGTGCCACGTTACCCTGCCAGACCGCCAGGTAAGCCGGAACCACGCCCGCATATTCTGGGACGGTTACGGTTATTCGATTGAGGACCTGGGCAGCAAGAACGGAACCCATGTCAATGGGGTGGATATTGCTGACGCGTCGCATAGTCTGGCAGATGGTGATGAGGTGCAGATCGCGCTGCGATTCAAACTGTCCTTTGTTGACGACGAGGCGACCACGCCCCTGACGCTGGACTCCAGCGATAGCGATGCGGAGTCTGAGTCCGGGCTACGCATAGAGGAAGAGACCCGTCAGGTGTGGCTGAACGGCTCGCTGCTGGAGCCCCCTTTGAGTCTGCATCAGTACCGGCTGCTGAGTGCTCTTTGGCATGAGGGAGGCGGGGTGATGACTCGCGAACAGATTGTGCAGGCGGTCTGGCCGGAGACCAGCGGGGCGGGCGTCAGTAAGCAGGCCATTGACGCTCTGGTGCGCCGATTGCGGGAACGGCTCTACGAACACGACGAGAGATCCAACTTTATTGTAACAGTGCGCGGCCACGGGTTCCGGTTGGAGAATCCCTGACCGTAAGGGCGGGACGTGAAGGGCGAGGCGCTTTCTTGTCGTTCCTGTCCCCTCTTTGCGCGCCCAAGGAGCGACGATTCCAGGTTGATGAACAGCTTGGCTGCATTGCATCCGACATATTATGGGCGCCGCGCACATGACAGAGAGGCAACGGTCCCTGAAGGCAGAGCGGGCGAGCCGAGCCCTGGGAACGGATCCGCTACTGCTGTTGAATTCGCCAAATCGGATTCTGCACAGACCGGCCGGGATCGGGATTCCCGCAGGTTGCCAGTTCCTGTGATTGCGGAAGCCGGCGAAGGGCCATTGGGCCTGTACATCCACATTCCGTTTTGTGCCCGGAAGTGCCCCTACTGCGATTTCAATACCTACGCCCGTCTGGAGCCTCTGTACGAAGCATATAGTCAGGCTCTTTGCCGGGAGATGTGTCGATGGGCGGTGCGCCTCGACGGTCGCACGGTACACACGGTCTTTGTGGGCGGCGGCACGCCAACCGTGCTCAACTCAGGCCAGTTAAGCCGGATTCTGGACCTGGTCCACGACCGGTTTTCGCTGGCAGCCGACGTTGAAATCAGTTGTGAAGCCAACCCGGGCATTGCGGACCGGGGGCAGTTCGCCCTGCTGCACAGTCTGGGCGTGAACCGGCTGAGCATGGGCGTGCAGAGTTTTCAGGCGGAGGAGCTGGACTTCCTGGGTCGCATTCACGACGTGGAGGATGCGCTGCAGGCCTATGACGCGGCTGTAAAGGCGGGCTTTGCAAACATCAATCTTGACTTCATGTTCGGGCTGCCCCACCAGTCGGAGGAAGCCTGGCATGACAGTTTGGACAAGGCCCTGACACTGGCGCCGCAGCACGTCAGCCTATACAGTTTGATCGTCGAGCCGGATACGCCTCTGGCGCACTGGGTGGAGACGGGGCAGACGCCGGCGCCGGACGATGATGTGGCGGCAGAGATGTACGAGATTGCGATAAGCCGCATGGGGGAGGCCGGTTACGAACAGTACGAGGTGTCAAACTGGGCGCGGGGCACGGGTCTCGCATGCCGGCACAATCTGCTTTACTGGCGCAATCAGGAGTGGGTCGGTGTTGGGCCGGGCGCGCACAGTCATTTGCGCTTCCCGACCGGTTTGCGGGGCGAGTCAGTTGGGGTGCTGCCATTCCTGAGTGGTGACGCCTGTGACGGGTCGGGGGCGCCCGCTGCCGCTGTCCGCTGGTCCAGTCGCAAGGGTGTGCAGGGCTACATCAAGCGAGTTGAGTCGGACGAAAGTCCGGTGGATTTTCATGAGGAGATTTCGGCCGAGGTGTCGATGGGCGAAACGATGATGCTGGGCCTGCGGCTGGTGCGGGAGGGTGTGCCGTTTGGGCGTTTCGAGGCGATGCACGGACAGCCGATGGGGGCTGCATTTGGCCCCAGCCTGGACCGGCTGCAGGAGGAAGGCTTGCTGGAATCGGATGGGGAACGAGTGCGCTTGACACCCAGGGGGCTGCTCGTCGGGAACCGAGTGTTCAGCGAGTTTATCGCGTGAGCGACGTGTACCGTGCAGCCTTGGGGACGGCTACCCGAGCTGGGATGGAAGCACAGTGGGCGGCGTGAAAAGCAACCAGAACGAAGAGGGAGTTTGCCGGTGTTGGAGGCGATTGTATTTGACTTTGACGGAACGATCCTGGATACAGAGACGCCTGATTTTCAGACCTGGCAGGAGATATACAGCAGCCATGGTGTAGAGTTGCCGCTTGACCTTTGGCTGCAGTGCGTGGGCGGCGGAACGGGCGAGTTCTCCCCTGCCGACCATCTGGAGGCGTTGCTGGGCAGCAAGATCGACCGTCAGCGTCTGCGTTCAGAACGGCGAGAGCGTTACATGGCCCAGGTACGGGTCCAACCGATCATGCCCGGCGTGGTTGACCTGATTGCGGCCGCTGAGCGGCGAGGTATCAGGCTGGCGGTGGCGTCGAGCTCGGACCGAAAGTGGGTGGAGTCGCACCTGCAGCGGCTGGGACTGCTGGAGCGTTTTACGGTCGTCGTCACGGCCGACGATGTCGAGCGGGTCAAACCTGACCCGGCGCTTTACCGGCTGGCGGCGCAGAAGCTGGAGGTAGTGCCCGAGCGGGCGATTGCGATTGAGGACTCCTACAACGGGATGCTCGGGGCGCAGCGGGCGGGATTGCGGTGTGTTTCGGTGCCGAACAGTATTACCCGCGACTCGGACTTTTCTGACGCGGATCTTTGCCTAGACTCTATCGCCAGCATTGCGCCGGATGATCTGATCGCCTGTTTCGATCGCCCGGACAGCGAGCGTTTGGCGTCCTGAATACAGTTGAGGCAGTGGCAGTACGCCGTTTACCGTTGAGACAAAGACGCCCTATGACACGCGCCATCTATCCCGGAAGTTTCGATCCTTTCCATTTCGGACACGTGGACATTGCCCGCCGGGCGGCCGGTCTTTTTGATGAGCTGCTTGTGACCGTCTTTGACGCGCCGGACAAGCAGATCCTGTTTTCGACGGAGGAACGCATAGAGCTGGCAAGGGAGGCCTTGCAAGACGTACAGAATATTTCGATTGTGTCATATAGCGGACTAACGGTAAAATGGGCACAGCAAAATGGTGTTCGGGTGATCGTGCGCGGGATACGGAATGTGGATGATCTTTCGTTTGAATCCCGCATCGACATGGCCAACCGCCAGATGGCGCCGCAGATCGAGACGTGTTACCTGCTGTGCAGCCCTAAGTATGTCTATCTCAGCTCAACGATTCTGAAAGAGGTGGCCAGCCTGGATGGCGATGTTTCCCACTGGGTGACGCCGCAGACTGAGCGGGCCCTACAGCAAAGGTTTGCGGAGCGCTAGCAGTAACGAAGTCGCTTCCGGTTTCTGGCGGCTGCCGGGAACTGTCAAACGAGAGTTCAAACTGATCATGGAAATTCTACAACTGGTGGATCAACTTGAACAGACCCTGAACAGAGGGTGGCGCATGCCATTTTCGCCCTCCCTGATGGTGAATTCGGAGGAGTGTCTCCGGTTGATCGATCAGATGCGTATAAGCATTCCGAGCGCGATTAAGGAAAGCGAGCGCATGATTACCGAGCGCGATCGCATACTTAGTGATGCGCAGGCGAGGGCAGAGCAGATTGTAGCCCATGCCGAGCAGCAGGCGATCCAGATTGTCAGTGAGGATGCCATCACCGACCGCGCACGGGAGGAGGCGGAGCGAATTATCGCGCATGGACACTCCGAGGCGATCCGCCTGGTTGATGAAGCTGAGGTCTACGCGCTGGATGTGCTTTACCGGCTGCGAGACAAACTGAACAACTCGCTGCACCAGGCAGAAAACGGAATCCAGGCGATCGAGTCCAGCCAAACTCCCCAGGAGCAGACCCCCCTGGAAGAGGAGGAGGCGTTCGAATTTGCTCCTGCTTTTCCGTCCGATGAAGATGATGAAGAGTTCCAGGAAGAGACGTAAACGCCGCTTGCCCCACGCCTCCTGCTGATGATTGGCCGCTTCGCCTCTTATTTGCGCAGGAAGTCAGACTCCATCAACCTCATAACGCGACTCGCACAGTGGTCGCCGCGCGCCAGAAAATTGATTGGGGCGCTGCTTTTGTGCAGCGTTGTCGGCCTGACCTATCGTTCCTACTTTCGTAACTGGGTTCCTTTGGGTCCGCAGCGGACGGTGGCGACGGTCAACCCCAAAATGGGCGTCCATACGCGGCTGACAGATGAGCCGGACGCGGCCAAGATTAAGCGAAGCCTGGAAATGGTGCGAGAGATGGGCGCGCCCTGGATAGTCGAGTATTTCCCTTGGGCCTACTACGAACCGAGACGCGGCCAATACGAGTGGAGCCATCCTGACCTGGTGATCGACCACGCCAGTAGGCAGGGGCTCACTGTGATCGCGCGTTTGGGCTATGTGCCGGCGTGGGCGCGGCCGGAGGACTCCCACCATCTCTACCTGGCGGAAGAGGACTACGAGGCGTTCGGGCGCTATGCGGTTGAGTTCGTGCGGCGCTATCGGGACAGGGTGGGTTATCTGATCATATGGAACGAGCCAAATCTGAGCCTGGAATGGGGTTTTCGGCCTGTGGACCCGGCGTCCTACGTGAGGATGTTGGAGGTGGTCTACCCGATGGTGAAGGCGGCGGCCCCGGAGGTGCAGGTGCTGGCGGGCGCGCTTGCGCCTACGCTGGACCCACCGGGCAGTGAATGGAGTATGAACGACCTGGATTACCTGCAGCAGATGTACGACGCGGGCGCGGCCGACTATTTCGATATACTGGCAATTCACGCGTACGGCCTGGGATTCGACGCGGACGAGCCGGCGGGCGAATCGGTAATCAACTTTCGGCGCTCCGAACTGCTGCGGGAGATCATGGTCCGAAACGGCGACGGCGACAAGACCGCAATGATCACCGAAGGGGGATGGAACGATCATCCGCGCTGGACGCGGGCGGTGCGTCCGGCGCAGCGCATTCTCAATACTGCGCGGGCGTACGAGATCGCGCGCACCGAATGGCCCTGGCTGGAAAATGTCTGTCTGTGGGTTTTTCGTTTCCCCTGGGACCAGAAGAGCTACCAGGACTATTACACTTTTGTCGGTACTGATTTTGAACCCAAGGCGATCTATCTGGAGATGCAGGAGTACGCCGAGGGACGGTTCGAGGCTCCATGAACGACCGGGAAAGTGGCGGAGAGAGAGGCCCTTCGCAGAAGGCAACGGGCAGTGCCGACAGACAGTGGTTAGTCGCAGGGCATCGCGGCGACCGCTGGGCAGGCTCAATTCTTGGACGCCGCTTCGAGCGGCGGCAGTGGCTGTGGATCGCGGTCTGCGCAGTGGTGGTGGCGGTGGGTGGGTGGCTCTTACTGCGCGGCAGCGGGCCGGGGGTGGACGAGACCTGGCTCGCGATGCAGGAGCGGGGGAGCTGGCGGGTGGGCATGGACCCCAGCTTCCCGCCGTTTGAGACGCTGGATGCTGAGGGCGCGCCGATAGGCTATGACGTGGACCTGGCGCGGGAGATCGCGGCAACGTGGGGGTTGGAGGCGGAGATCGTCGCGATCGGGTTCGACAGCCTGCTGGATGCGCTGCTGGTCGACCGCGTGGATGCCGTGATCAGCGCGTTTCCGTACAATGTGCGGATGACGAAGGACGTACATTATTCGCCACCCTATTTCGAAGCGGGCGTACGGCTTGTGGTCGGCGCCGATGCCGCGTATGAGGAGATCGAGGACCTGGAGGGGGGTACGGTCGCGGTGGAGTGGGGCAGCCGGGGAGATGCTATCGCGCGGCGACTGCAGAGGGAGGGAGCAGGCTTTACGCGGCTGCCATTCGGGTCTTCAGAGAAGGCGATCGAGGCGCTCGTCTCAGGCTCGAGCAGTGCTTTGCTGATCGATGGTGTCTCGCTGCGGCTGGCACAGGGTGAGGGTAAGCGGATACGTGCGGTGGGGGCTGTGCTCGATGAAGACCCCTACGTCATTGCGGTGTCGATTAAGGCGCCGAAGTTGCAGGGCGCGCTTCTGCAGGCACTGACAACGTTGGAGGACGGGGGGCAGCTAGGGTTGCTGGAGGAGCGCTGGTTCGGGCAGATGGCGAGGAGCGAGTAGAGAGAAGCTGGGGAGCGAGCAAAGAGGAATCAGGAGTGAGGAGCGGGAAACAGCCGCTCCTCACTTTTTTTGTCATTTCACCTGAGTGAGCCAACCCCACTTGTCGGGCATGTCGTCCTCGAGGATACCGAAGAAGACGCCCTGGATTGCCTGGGTGATGGGGCCGCGTTTGCCGTCGCCTACGGGCAGGCGGTCGACTGAGCGCACGGGGGTAATTTCGGCTGCGGTGCCGGTGAAGAAGATTTCGTCGGCGAGATAGAGCATTTCGCGCGTCATGGCCTGCTCGCGGAGGTCGTAGCCGAGATCGCGGGCTATGGTGATGGCCGCGTCGCGGGTGATGCCGCCGAGGATGCTGCTGCCGAGGGGCGGCGTATAGATCACATCCTTGTAGATGACGAAGATGTTCTCGCCGCTGCCTTCGCTTACCTGACCGTTTGTGTCGAGGGCGATGCCTTCGGTGAAGCCGTTGTCCTTGGCCTCCATTACGATGTTCTGGCTGCTGACGTACTGGCCGCCGATCTTGGCCATTGGGCTGAGCATATTGGATGCCATGCGCCGCCAGCTGCTCACCTGAACATCGACACCCTCTTCAATGGCCTCTGCGCCGAGATAGCGACCCCAGGGAACGGATGCGAGGATGGCGTCCACGGGGCAGCCGCGGCCGTCTACGCCCAAGCTCTCGTAGCCGCGGAAGACCAGCGGCCGGATGTAGGCGCTGCGATGATTGTTTTTGAGCAGGACGGCTTTGGCCACTTCCATCCACTCGTCGACGGTGAGAGGCGACGGGATGTGGGCGACTTTGCAGGAGTAGAGCAGCCGATCAAAGTGCTCCGGGCCGCGGAAAATCGCGGCGGCGTCATTGACTTCGTATGCGCGAATTCCTTCAAAGGCGCTGCTGCCATAGTGCAGTGCATGGGTGAACACATGCACAGTCGCCTGCTCCCACGGGATGATCTCCCCGTTCATCCAGATATAGTCCGCTTGCATCTTCGCCATCGATGAACTCCTTCATGCCAGGTGCACGCCTGATTGGCTTGGCGAGCCAACCGGCTTCATTTTTGTGGGTTGGGAGAGCAGGCGGCCCGCCTGCCATGCCAAGTCAGGTTGCATTATACAGTGAAGGAATCCGATAGGCTAAGATTTGACCGCGGGGTGGGAATTGCAGTGGTCAGTGGTTAGCGATCAGTGGTCAGTGTGTGCGGCGAGCGGTTGGGGATGGTTGTGAAGACAGGTGGGAGGGAAAGCGGGAGATTGCTGGCGGGTGACGGGGGTTTCGAATCGTTATTGCGGGTCTAGCGGTAGATGCGGGGGAGGTACTGCTTGTATTGTGGGGGTGTCCGTTCGGTGGGGACGGCGATTACCTCTATGGATACGGCGGTGGGGGGACCCCAGTTGCCGTCGGCGTCCTGGGCTTCGAGGAAGATGGTGTAGGCGCCGGGCTGCAGGCCGGTGGTGTCAAGCGACCCTGTGAGGGATTCGACGGTGGAATCGTATTCGCCGTCGAGGGGCTGCAGCGTTTCGAAGGTAGTTGCAAGCCAGGATGGCGCGCCGACGGTAAAGCGGGCTGCACTGATGGGCTGGGCGGGTTCGGTGTCGGAGCCGCTGCCGGCGCTGCGGGTGTCGTCGGCGGTTGCGGTCAGAGTGACTTCCTTGCCGGGCAGCAGGCGCAGCGGATCGGCACTGGCTCCGGTCACGTCGGGTCCGGCGGGCAGTTGATAGGGACGCCGGGCCGTTTTAGCGGCATAGACGAGGGAGTCGAGAATCTGGTCGGCGATATGTGAATCGAAGTAGGGGCATTGCTGGAAGAAGGCGGTGCCGAGCTCGTAGGTAAAGGCGGCGACGCCAAGCGTGCCGTAGGCGAAATCGGTGGCGCTGCCGTCGAAACGATACATACAGAGCTCGGGATTGCAGACTTTGTAGTCGGGGAAATAGCCCAGTTTGCGGCCGAGGCGGCGCAACTCGTCGCGGTTGGGAGCCGGATAGGAGGTGTGCTCCCATGGGTAGAAGAGGAGGCGACCGTAGGAGTGGAGCGAGATGAAGACGCCGTTCGTGTCCTCGGGAGCGGGATCGTCGTAGCCTTCGCCGCGCTGGTCAGCGAAGACATCACGGAGATAGTCTTCGATGGCGCGGGTTTCGGGCTCGGAGGCGGGCTCGTCGCCGCGGTAGAAGTTGGAGCAGACGTCGCCCGACGAACAGCCGTTACAGTGATTCCACAGGAAGCTGCCGTTGCGGTTGAGGTCGACACCGTGCTTGGGGAAGTCACAGCCGTTGGTGGAATTGGTGTTCTTGCGCCAGAGGTGGCCTTTCTCGACCCAGGTACGTCCGTCGGGATTGACCAGAGGGATAATGTGGATACGGTTGTAGTCGAGGAGCCAGGTCAGGTCCGGGTCGGCGCCGTATTCCGAGAGCAGCAGTTCGGCGAAGAGGGTGGCGATTTCGGTGGTAGCCAGTTCGCGGGGATGTTGCGCGGCTGTCACGACCAGCTCGCCCTTTTCGATGTCGGTAATCTGGCTGTTGGTCAGCACTAGCGCCTGGATGTCGGCACCGGCCAGGCCCCAGGAGCGGATCTTGTACCAGCTGTTGCCGATGTCAGTCAGAACGGCCAGGTCGGGGTGCCGTTGGGCGAGTGCTGCCATATCGGCGTGGGTCGCTTCGACTGTGCGATAGCAGGCATAGCCGGGGATGCTGCGGCTGTCGGCCTGGATCTGGAAGGCGCAGGGGTCGGGCAGGGCGGCGGTCTGCTCGGTATCCTCTGAGAAGGGATAGCCCTCCTGGGTCAGCCACTGTTGCTGCGCCGGCGACACCAGTGCGACTGCGGACTGCTGGTCCGATTCGATGTGCCAGATGTCGACTGCATCGAAAAGGGTATGCAGAGCGTGCGCGTCTGTGTAGTCGATGCGGGCAACGATGTTCTCGGTGGTGTCGTTCTGTATGCAGGGGTCGAGGCTGGGTGAGACGTTGACGCCGGCGGCGTCGAGGAGCATCTCGCGGGCAGGCTCAACGATGTTGACCTGTTGAACCGCGAAGAAGAGCAGCGCGGCCAACAGGCAGAGCCCAGCGACCCAACTTACGACCCGAACGAGTGCTCTCATAGCGCTCTAGAATCACCGACGGCCAAAGACCGATAGACAGTCCCTGCCACGCGCGGGCGCCGCTATGACTTTTCGACCAGCAGCTGGTCGACCGCTGCCGTCAGTTCGGAGAGCGTACTCACCTGCAGGATCGTGTCGCAGAGGGGCAGGTATTCGAGCATGTCGCTGTCGCCTGTGCCCCACAGCATGGGTAGCTCGGGATTCAGCCAGAGTGTGCGGCGGCTGCGGCGGGCCATCTTTTTGAAGATATCGAGCCGGGGATCGTTGTAGTTGTTGCGGCCGTCGCCGACGACGATGAGGGTGGTGCGGTGGTCGATGAGGTCGAGGTAGTCGTCGGAGAAGTTCTGCAGGCTGTGGCCGAGATCGGTGCTGTAGTAGCCGGGGGGCATCCTGATCAGGACCTGTTGGATGGCTTCATTGGCGCGGTTGCCCTGGAAGTCGGGTGTGATGTACTCGAGGTGGTCGATGAAGGCGAAGGCGTGGGACTTGCTCACTTGATCCTGCAGCTCGTAGAGGAGAGAGAGCATGAGTTCGGTGCAGTGGCGCATGGAGGTGCTGATGTCGCAGATCACGACCAGTTTGGGCTTGAGGGTGCGGTCGCGGTGTTTGATATGGAAGGGGACGCCGCCGTGTTTGAGGTTGGCCCGGATGGTCGCTTTTGCGTCGAGTTGACCGGTCTTGGCCCGTTTCTGGCGGAGGGCGATGCGGCTGCGCAGGAGGGCGGCGAGCCGGCGCACTTCCTGGCGCAGTTTCTGCATGTCGCTGTCGGAGAGGGCCTGAAACGGTCGATCCATGAGCCCTTCCAGCTGGTCCTCGGGTCGCTGGTCGGCCATGTTTTCGGCGATACGCTGGCCGGCGTGCTGGCGCATCTGTTCGCGCAGGGATTCCATGTTCTGGCCGATGAGCTGGCGCATCTGGTCGAGGCGTTCCTTGTTCATGCCCATTTGGGCCATGAGCTCCATGATTTCCTGCATGGCTTTGCGGACCTGTTCGAACTGGAGGGCACGCTGCATGCGGCGCGCCATCCATTCGCGATAGCGCAGGTCGTCGGCGTGATTTAGGCCGACCATTTGACCGAGTGCATCGAGCTCTTCTTGGGAGAGCTCCTCGCCGCGCAGCAGCCGTTCGAGCATTTCGCGCAGCCGTTGCCCGAACTCCTGGAGGGCCTGGGCCAGCATGTTGGCCTCTTCTTCGGTCAGGTCTTCCATGAGGTTCATGAGCGGGGGCGGTTCGCCGCTGCCGAAGAAGAGCGGGAAGAGCTCTTCGAAGGTCGGCAGGCTTTCTGCATCTTTGACCAGGGTGGCGCGCAGGCTGAGGCGGAAGGCGTCGCGGTCCTGAACGCCGAGGTTATCGACGGCGGAGAAGGCATCGGCGCTTTCGGCTAGGCTGACGCGCACGCCGCCGGAGCGCAAGGCTGAAATGAACTTTACGATTCGCTCTTCCATGGGATTCTCCTCTGCAGCCGGGAGGTCAGGCGTCCTGACTTTCGTTTCCCAAAATGCTCCTGGATGGCGCTGTTGCTGAACGCGGATCAGTCGATGCGCCGGCGGCTGGGAAGCTCTTCGTCCCAATCGGTTTCATCTTTGTCGTCAACGTCGTGCATTCGAGCCAGCTGTCGCTGAACTTTACGCAGGTCGGTCTCGTGTTTCAGGAGGACGCTGAGGGTGGTTTCGAGCGTCTTCTGATCCAGGTTTTCGGCATTGAGGGTGACGAGCGCCTGCGCCCAGTCCAAGGTTTCGGAGATGCTGGGATGTTTGCGGAGGTCGATCTTGCGCAGGCTTTGCACGAGCTCTACGACCTGGCGGGCCATCTGCGGCGCCAGGTCGGGCACTTTCAGGCGGACGACGTTGAGCTCCTGTTCGAGGGAGGGGTAGCCGATGAAGAGATAGAGGCAACGCCGTTTCAGGGCCTCGCTCAGCTCGCGGGTGTTGTTGCTGGTGAGGACGACGATGGGTACGTGGTTGGCGGCGAGCGTGCCGAGCTCGGGCACGCTGACCTGGAAGTCGCTCAACACCTCGAGGAGGAAGGCCTCGAACTCGGCATCGGCGCGGTCGATTTCGTCGATGAGGAGCACGACAGGTTCGTCGCTAAGGATGGCGCGCAACAGGGGACGTTGCAGGAGGAAGCGCATGGAGAAGAAGACGTCTTCCTCATCGGTGAGGCGGTCGGCGGCTTCGGCGAGCGAGCTGGCGCCGGCGAGGGTCTGCTGGAGCTGATCGCGAAGCAGCTGTGTGTAGAGGAGCTGCTTGGCGTACTCCCATTCATAGAGGGCCTTGGTCTCGTCCAACCCTTCGTAACACTGGAGGCGGATGAGGGTGCGGTCGAGGGAGCCGGCGATGGCTTTGGCGAGCTCGGTCTTGCCGACGCCGGCCGGCCCTTCGGTCAGCAGCGGTTTGCCCAGTTGCTGCGACAGGTAGACGGTAGTGGCGATTTCGTCATTGGCGATGTATTGCTGGCCGCCAAGTGAGTCTGTCGTTTCTTCTATCGATTGAAATGCGTTCGTTGTATTCATGTGAGGGGGAGGCTCCTTTGGCCCACGGCTGATGCGGCGCACAGGTGCAGGAAGTTGGCCGCAGCGGTACGTTGTAGTGTATCTGACAGGCAGGCGCTTTGCAAAGCATTGGAATCGAGCCGGGTGCGGTTCATATTAGGGAGGGGGGATGGTCAGGTGGGGAATTCATGTCAGCGGGGGCTGAAATTGTCTGCCGTCCATTTATTGGGAGGCACAGGGCAGGCACAAGGCCTGCCCCTACGGTGGCGGCGCGGGGGTTGGAACACCGGTCGCTGGCTCAACCGTTCCAATTGTCCACGGCGATCGGGCCTACGATGGGGGGCGTTGCGGGGGGCGTCCCCCGCACAAGGGAGGGCCGAAGGGTTAACTGCAGTGGTCAGTGGTTAATGGTCAGTGGTCAGTGACTGCATTTGCGCTGATTTGGGACGCGAACTGGTTCTAGCTTAGTCGTTACCTGGGGTGGATGAGAGTTCACCTTCAGTTTGGACTGCACTCAGTTTAGCCGGGTTGGGAGGTCCCGTTTTTTCAGGGCGGCGTGCGTCTTCAACGGGCGTCGAAAGATGGCAGTTGCGCGAAATTCGGTATTTCAGCTATATTTCTGTCGCGTGCGCCCGAAACCGGAACTTTTACAGAGTTGCCGAGGTTTGCCAAGCAAAAACGGGTGGCGGAGACGAGAACAAGAGGAAGTCACACGCTTAGCAGTCCGACCAGATACACGCGAGGAAACGTGAATGCTGGATACAGATCGTCTGATTTCGTTTACCAGAGACATTGTACGCATCCAGAGCCTGAGCGGTGAGGAGGCGCAGGTTTCCCGCCGCATCGAGGAGGAGATGACGGCGCTGGGGTTTGACAGGGTGTGGACGGATGGCGTGGGCAATGTGGTTGGCGTGCTGGAGGGCGCGCAGCCGGGGCCGACGATAGTCTTTGACGCGCATACGGATACGGTGGGCGTGTCGCCGGGTGTGCCGTGGGAGCTGGACCCGTTCAGCGGGGCGGTGCGGGGCGGCGCGCTGCACGGGCGGGGCGCGGCGGACATGAAGGGCGCGCTGGCGGCGATGGTGTATGGCATTGGCGGGCTTGACCGGGCCGGGCTGAAGGGCAAGGCGGTGGTGAGCGCGTCGGTGATGGAGGAGGTGCTGGAGGGTGTGGCTCTGGAGAAGGTGATCGGGCAGACGGGCGCGGACTTCGTCGTGATTGGCGAGGCGTCCGATTTGCAGATTGTGAGGGGGGGACGCGGCCGGGCGGAGATCCACCTGACGACGACGGGGCGGCCTTCGCACTCGTCGGCGCCGCAGATGGGCCGCAATGCGGTGCTGGACATGATGCGGGTGATCGCGGCGGTGGAGGACCTGGCGCTGGACGAGCACCCGCAGATGGGGCCGGCGATCTTTGCGCTGACGGATATCATCAGTGAGCCCTATCCAGGTCATTCGGTCATTCCCAGCATTTGCCGGGTGACGTATGACAGAAGGCTGCTGCCTGGTGAGGCGGCAGAGCGCGTGCTGGCGGACATCAGCGAGCGACCTGAGCTGGCGGACATTCAGCTGGATGCGCGTGTGGGGACGGGAGAATACACGAGCTATACGGGGCACATTTTTGTGACGGAGAAGTTTTTTCCGGCGTGGCTGGCGGATGACGCCGACCCATTTGTGATGGGGGCGCTTGCGGCGGTGCACGAGGCGGGGATCGATGCGGGGCTGAATGCGTATCGTTTCTGTACAAATGCTGCTTACAGTGCGGGTGTGGCGGGCATTCCGACGATCGGGTTTGGGCCGGCGACGGAGGCGGACGCGCATGTCATCAATGAGCGGCTGCAGCTGGATGATTTGGTAGCGGCTGCGCAGGGGTACCGGGCGATCGGCGAGGCGGTGTTGGGTAGTGGATAGTGGGTAGTGTATTGTCGCGAATGAGGGGCGCTATCGAGAAGGGTGTAGGAAACTGCCGTCCAATCAACGCTGAAGTCAGAGAGACGCGACATCTTCAGAGCCAGAGCTTACGGTCAACCTCCCCGACAAGAGTCAGATCACCAAAGTCAATGCAATCGATTATCCTAACTTCCACTGAGGCTCGGCGCCTGGCCGTTGCGGCGCAGGGGCTTGAGGGGCCGCGATCTGAGGCGAGCAAGTCGGGCATAATAGAGCTACTCAGGCAGATCAACTGTTTGCAGATCGATCCGATCCGGGCGGTGGAGCGGACGCAACTGCTGGTGCTGTGGAGCAGGATGGGGGCGTTTGACCCGACGTGGCTGGACGATCTGCTGGAGGAGCGGGAGATCATCGAGGGCTGGGCGCACGCGGCTTCCTTTGTACTGACGGAGGACTATCCTCTTTTGCGGCGGTGGATTGGGCGGGCATTTACCAGTTCCAGCGAGTGGTCGGAGCGGATACGCGGGTGGATGGCGTTGAATGCAGAGCTGGAGGCGCATATTCTGGCGCGTCTGGGGGAGGACGGGCCACTGCCTGCGAAGGCGCTGGCAGGGCCGGAGGCCGTTCCGTGGGAGTCGCTGGGCTGGACGGGCGGGAGCGCGGTTTCACGCATGTTGGACTTTCTGGACCGCAAGGGGCTTGTGATGACTGTGGGCCGGCGGGGAAACCAGAAGCTGTGGCATCTGCGGGATGCGTGGCTGCCGGAGTGGGTGGACACGGCGTTGCCGGCGGAGGAGGAGGTTGTGCGCGAGGCGTGCCAGCGCTCGCTGAAGGCGCTGGGCGCGGCGAGCCAGAAGCAGATCAACGAGCATTTCATGCGCAAGAGGTACCCGAACCTGGGCGAGCGGCTTACGGAGTTGGTGGAAGAGGGGGTTGTGCTGCTGGCGCAGGTCGTTGACGAGGAAGGGCCGTGGGACGACGATTGGTACATCCACCGGGATACCTTGCCCCAGCTGGCATCAATCCAGTCAGGGGAGTGGGCGCCGCGCACGGTCTTTTTGTCGCCTTTTGACAATCTCATTTGTGACCGGGAACGGACAGAGCAGCTCTTCGACTTTTACTACCGAATCGAGATTTATGTGCCGAAAGCCAAGCGGGCGTACGGCTACTATGTGATGCCGTTGCTGCATGGCGACCGCTTCATCGGGAGGATGGACTCGAAACTCGAACGGAAGACGGGAATCTACCATATCGATGCACTGTATCCTGAAGAGGATGAGCGCAATGACGCGCAGACCGGGGCTGCGGTGGCAGAGTCTCTGCGGGAGCTGGCCCAGTTTATCGGCGCGAAAGGTATCGAACTGGGCGACCGGATCCCTGCAGCCTGGCGCACAGCTCTGGACAAGGAGGTCACGCAAGGCTTATGACTGCATCTGCACAGGCGGCTTCAGGGCAAGCGGCGAATGCGTCGGCCCGGTTCGGTACGTTTGGGGGCGTGTTTACGCCGAACGTGCTGACGATTCTGGGGCTGATCCTGTTTTTGCGGGCGGGCTGGGTTGTAGGCCAGGCCGGTCTTGTTGGCGCGCTGATGATCGTTTTGATTGCGAACGCGATCAGTTTTCTGACGGGGTTGTCGCTGTCGGCGATCGCGACATCGATGAACGTGCGGGCGGGCGGCAAGTATTACCTGATTTCGCGGACGCTGGGTCGTGAAATCGGCGGGGCCATAGGCGTGCCACTTTATCTGTCGCAGGCGATCTCGGTTGCCTTTTACATTATCGGTTTCACCGAGTCGTTGGAGGGCATAGCCTTCGTCAGCCAGATCGACGCCAGGGTGCTTTCGACATTGATTGCTATAGTCTTCGCCATTGTGGCGTTCATCGGCGCGGACTTTGCGATCAAGATTCAGTATTTCATTCTGGCAGCGCTGATTGCGGCGCTGCTTTCATTCTTTGGGGGAGGCTGGTTTTCGATTCAGGCTCCGACGCTGACGGCCAACTATGGCGAGGGCATGAGCTTCTGGAGTGTTTTTGCGGTCTTTTTCCCGGCTGTAACGGGCATTGCGGTGGGCGCGAGCATGTCGGGCGATCTGAAGGATCCGGGGCGGAGCATACACAAGGGCACACTTTTTTCGGTGATGTTTACGGCGGTAGTTTATTTTCTCTCGGTCGTCTGGCTCTCATTGCATGGCAGCCCGGATGAGCTGAAGAGCAATACGCTAATAATGCGAGACATCGCGCTGTTTCCGCCGTTGATCCTGATCGGCGTGTGGGCGGCAACGCTGTCGTCGGCGCTGGGCAGCATTGTGGCGGCGCCGCGCACGTTGCAGGCGATGGCTTCCGACGGGATCGTGCCGCGGGTGTTGGGTTCGCGGCTGGGGAGCAGGACTGAGCCGCGCGTGGGCGTCCTGATCACGGCGGGGATCGCGTTTGCGGTGATCTGGGCCGGTGATCTCAACGTGGTGGCGCCGATCATCACGATGTTTTTCCTGAACACGTACGGGATGACGAACCTGGTGGCGGGGATCGAGAAGCTGGTGGGGAATCCCAGTTTCCGGCCGCGGGCGAAAATCCATTTCAGTTTCTCGTTGCTGGGAGCGGCCGGCTGTTACGGGGCGATGTTCGTGATCAATCCCGGGGCGACGGTGGTTGCCATTCTGATCAGCTATGGAATTTATTTTTACCTGGAACGGCGCTCGACGATTCGCACGTGGGGCGACGTGCGCAGCGGGATCTGGTTTGCGCTGGCGCGGCGGTCGTTGCTGAATCTGGAGCGGTCGGTCTTTCACGCCAAGAACTGGAGGCCGAACATTCTGGTGTTTACGGGGCAGCCGCATAACCGGGCGCCGCTGGTGGAGATAGCGAATCTGTTGAGCCGGGGGTATGGCATCGTTTCGTTCTACCAGTTGCTGGTGGGGGATATCGATCAGCTGGCAAAGAGAAGGCTGCGCAGCATTGCGCGGCGGCAGATTCGCACGTTCATCCAGGAACAGGACATGACGGCCTTTGCGGAGGCGGACATTGTGGAGAACTTTTACGCGGGTGCGGTGACGGTGTGCCAGTCTCACGGTGTGGGCGGGTTGGAGCCGAACGCGGTGCTGATGGGTTGGAGCGATACGGAGGGCGGCCGCACACTTTCGCTGCGGCTGCTGTCGACGCTGTTCGAGCTGGAAAAGTCGGTGTTGTTCCTGCATCACGACGAGAAGCGCGGCTTCGGCAACCGTCGGGTGATTGACGTGTGGTGGCGCGGGCGCAGCGGAAACGGCGATCTGATGCTGCTGCTGGCGCACATTATTTCGCAGAGTCCGACGTGGGACGGGTCATCGATCCGGCTGCTGCAGACTCTGCCGCGGGGAGAGGGGCGGGAACAGGTGGAGGCCCACCTGCGGGCGCTGTTGGACAGGGTGCGGGTGAATGCGGAGCCGGTGGTCGTGGTGCCGCCGCGAGGTGAGCTTTTCCCGGATACGGTGAAGACGTGGAGCAGGGATACGGATTTGACGTTGCTGGGGATGAACCGGCCGGATGCGGAGGAGCGCGCGACGTACGGCAATCAACTTAATGGCTGGTTGAGCGCGGTAGGGACGGTGTTGCTGATTCATAGCGGACAGACGGAGGACTTGCTGGCTCCAGACGATTGAACGGCAGTTTTTAGTTTTTGGTTTCGAGTTTTTAGTGGGTTTGCTCGTAGGCGGCGGGTGATAGAGTTTTTGAAGTTTGGAGGGCCTGGTTGTTCGGTGCGGGCCCATTTGTTTCCCAGCGACTCCGCTCATGGGCGGAGTCCTTTTTTGCCTTTAGTGTGCTTGGATTTAAGCTCATTTGGTACGTACTTTCTTGGTAGTCAACACAGTGGTAACGAAAGGACTTGAATTGGACGAATGAAGGGTTCACGCAGCTATCGCGATCTCATCGTATGGAGAAAGGCCGTGGACCTGGTCAGCCTGATCTATATCTCTACGCGCGCTTTCCCCAAGGAGGAAATGTATGGACTAACGTCGCAAATCAGGCGCGCCGGCGTGTCAATTGCGGCGAATGTTGCCGAGGGGCAAGGTAGAAACAGCAAGGGGGAATTCCGGCAGTTTCTGGGCGTCGCGCAGGGCTCTTTGGCAGAACTGGAAACTCTGTTGACGATAGCCGGCAATTTGCAGTATCTCACTGGGCCGTGCGCCAGCGAACTCTTGACGAAGTGCGAGGAGATTGTCAGACTCTTGGCAGGCCTGAAGAATTCGCTCAACAGATAGCTTTGTCATTTGTTGGATTCCTCCTCCTGCGGCGGGAAAAGTCTAGTTTTCGAATTTGGCAGCATCCATCCTGCGGCAGGGCTATTGTTCCCTTAGCGGCTGTGCTATACTGCGCACGATGGGCCTTAACGGCCTTACCTACCTTTAGTACACTTAGGTTAACAAAGCGCATCCGATTCCGCCGGGCCACGACTTGTAGCGGAGGGGCAGCGCTTTATCTATCATTCCTTTGGCTGGCTTTCGGGGTAGCGGAGGGCCGGCACGCCATCCTAACCGGAGAAAAAGACGATGCGCGCGAATCCGATTCGCAAGTTGCTCGACGAGGGCAAACCGACGCTGGCAACCCACATTCACAGCGTGTGGCCGAATGTGGTCGAGGCGCTGGGCCATACGGGGCTGTACGATTATGTGGAGTTTGTGGCCGAGTATGGAACGTATACGCTGCACGATTTGGACAACATTTGCCGGGCAGCTGAACTGCACGGGCTGGGATCGATGATCAAGATCGACTGGGCCAACAACGAGTTTGTTGCGCAGCGGGCGGTGGGGTCGGGATTCAACAGCGTGCTGTTTTCGGACGTGCGTTCGGCGGCGGGCGCGGCTGACTGTGTGAGCTATGTGCGGGCGGATACGCCGCATGCGGGGGGCACGTTCGGCGTAGCGACGCGGCGGTTCTCGTATATGAGGTACGGGGGCAGCGGGGCGTATGTGCAGGCGCTGGACGATATTGTGGTGGCTCTGATGCTGGAGAAGAAGCCGGCGCTGGATGAGTTGGACGAGATTCTGGCGGTGGAGGGGGTGGAGATGCTGCAGTGGGGCCCGTCCGATTTTTCGATGAGTATCGGAAAGGCGGGACAGCGGGACGATGCTGAGGTGGCGGCGGGGGCGCAGAAGGTGATCGATGGCTGCCTGGCGGCGGGTGTTCATCCCAGGATTGAGATTGGCACCGCGGACGATGCTAAGCGTTATTTGGACATGGGGGCGCGGCATTTCTGCATCGGCACGGATATCGCGATCCTGCACGGATGGTGGCAGAAGGAGGGGGAGAGTATGCGGAGGGCGTTGGAGGGCTAGGGGAACTGCGGGGAACTGCTAGGGGAACTGCGGGGAACTGCGGGGAACTGCGGGGAACTGCGGGGTTGGACGAGCAGCTTGGTTGTTGGATGGTAGCAATGGGGTTTGGAGGGAGTTTCGATGGGATATATCGGGTCGTATCGTGATTTGAAGGTGTGGCAGAAGTCGATGGATATGACAGTGCGGACTTATGAGGTAACGAGGGGCTTTCCGTCGGAGGAGAGGTATGGACTTACTTCGCAGATGCGGCGAGCGGCGGCCTCGGTACCTGCAAATATTGCGGAGGGGCGAGAAAGACGTTCTACAGGGGAATTCCTACAGTTCCTTGGTATTGCGCGAGGATCTTTGGCCGAACTTGAAACCTTTCTGACTTTATCGGGAAGGCTGGGTCTTCTTCAGAGTGAGCCCGGCAACAGCTTGTTGGGCGAATGCGCTGAGATCAACAGAATGCTAGAGAGCATGATGCGGGCGCTCAAGCGCAAAGTGGAAAGTAGGTGACCGCTGTGGATAGTGGACGAGCCCCGGTCAAGTCGCTTAGCGTGCGCAGGAGGTTTATGACAGCGGCGTTTTGTACGAGGCTGGTTCGGAGACAGGTCTAGACCAGTTCAACGGTTTCGGCTGCGCCGAATTTTTCTTCTGCGCGATTTTGCCGTTCTGCAGGCACGCGAGTTCTTGATTCCACATTCCAAATATCGGGGCATTAGTTGAAGGCGGCAGATAACTGCCGCCTTTTTGCGTGCTTGTCTGTTGGGGGAGTGGGTGTCGGGCGGGACGGGTTGAATGGCGCGTGGTTTTGGGGGATTTGAGAGGACGGAGTCCGGACGGGCGGGCCCCCAAGCGGCTACGGCGGAACCCAGACGGTAGGGTAGTGGTGGGGGGCGTTGCGGGGGGAATCCCCCCGCACAAGGGAGGCCGCTTGCGGCCGACCGCCCGGAACTGCAGCGGTTAGTGATCAGTGGACAGTGGTCGGTAACTGCGGCGATTGATTGAGAATGGGTGTGGGAAGGAGAGAAGAGAGAGGGTTGCTGGCGGCAGTGGGATGGATGAGGGGGTCGGGGGGTGACTGGGTTAGCGCGGCAGGTAGGGGCCCCAGGATGGCGCGCCTTCGTCTGAGGTCTGGCGAGTCAGACGGATGGGGTCTGAACCGTCGGCGTTCATCACGTAAACGTCAAGAATCTGATTGCGGCGCGACTCGAAGGCGATCTTGCTGCCGTCGGGCGACCAGGATGGGTCGGCATCCCAGCCAGGGTAGGTCGTGAGGCGGGTGAGACCCGAACCGTCGATATTGATCAGGTAGACGTCAGTAGAGCCGGCCCGGCCAGAAGTAAAGGCGATGCTGCGGCCGTCGGGCGACCAGTCGGGGTGTGCATCGGATTCGGGATGGGTGGTGAGGCGAGCGGGACCGGTGCCGTCGACGTTTATGAGGTAGAGGTCAAGGTTGTTGTCACGGAAGGACTCGAAGGCGACTCTGTTGCCATCGGGCGACCATGTGGGAAACTGATCGGAGTGGGAATCGTCGGTGAGTCGGGTGAGGTTGGAACCATCGGCGTCCGTCAGGTAGATCTCCCAGTTGCCGTCGCGGAAGGACTGAAATGCAATTCTGTTGCTGTCGGGCGACCAGACGGCGAGGGTATCGGATGCCGGGTGGTTGGTAAGGCGGGTGAGGTTGGAACCATCGGCGTTCATCAGGTAGATCTCCCAGTTGCCGTCGCGGAGAGACTGAAATGCGATTCTGCTGCCATCGGGCGACCAGGCGGGATAGCGATCAGATGCAAAGTGATTTGTAAGCCGGTTCCAGGATTGACCGCTATCGCTGGTGGCGTAGATTTCATAGTTGCCGTCGTTGTAGGCGTGGAAGACGATCCGCGACTGCGTATCGGCGGCGGGTGATGTTACGGTGGCAGAGAGGCGCTGCGACCAAGGGCCGTAGACGCCGGCAAGGTTAACGGCGCGTACCTGGTAGCGGTAGGTTTCGCCTACAGCCAGATCGTCGTGTTTGAAGCTTGTGCCTGTGAGGTAGTGGCCGCCAATCTGCAGCCGGTTTTCGGCTGCGTCCCATGCCCACAGTTCATATCGTGCTGCGCCGGACACTTGGGTCCAGGTCAGTTGGACTTCGCCGGCGGCCGCTTGTACGTTGAGTTGGGGAGCGGTCGGAGGCGGTGTTTGGGCCAAGGGACGAGGGGAGCGGCTCCAGGATGGATCGACGTCTCTGGCAGGGTTATCCGTGAGGCGGGTGAGGCCGGAGCCGTCGGCGTTGATGGCGTAGATCTCCCAGTTGCCTGATCGATCGGAGGTGAAGGAGATTCGACTGCCGTCTTCCGACCAGGTGGGATACAGATCGTCTGCGAGATTGTAGGTGAGACGTGTTGTCCCGGTGCCATCTGCGTTGATTACGTAGATTTCGTGAAGGCCATTATAGCCGGATTGGTAAGCAAGCTTGTTGCCGTCGGGTGACCAGGAGGCGAACCAATCATTGAGAGGGGAGTAGGTAAGACGGATGAGGCCTGAACCGTCAATGTTCATCAGGTAGATCTCATTGTTTCCGTCGCGGCGGGAGTAGAAGGCGATTCTGCGGCCGTCGGGCGACCAGGCTGGGAACCCATCCCATTGGGGCTGGTTGGTCAGACGCGTGACTTCGGTACCATCGTCCTTCATCAGGTAGATTTCACCGTTTCCGTCGCGGGTTGATTCAAAGGCGAGCCAGGCGCCGTCGGGAGACCAAGAGGGGTATAAGTTCGATCGGTAATGGTCGGTGAGCTGGGTGAGGCCGGTGCCATCGGCGTTGATGACGTAGATCTCCCAATCGACGACGCGATCTGAGACAAACGCGATTCTGGCGCCGTCGGGCGACCAGACGGGAAACCAATCGTTGAATGAACTGTTGGTAAGACGGGTCAGCCCGGCGCCATCGGCGTTCATGATGTAGATTTCGTCGTTTCCGTCGCGGTCGGAGGTGAATGCGATCCGGGCCGGGACGCGGGCCTGGGCAGCGTTGAGGGATGCGGAGACGGGTTGCGACCACTCGCCTACAACGCCATCGGCATCCACCCTTCGCACCCGATAGGTGTAGTCGATACCGGCCTCAGGAGCGATGTGCTTGAATGTGACGCTCCTGAGGTTGTAGCCGCCGATTTGTACCCAGCCGCCGGCAGTTGTCCACGACCAGAGTTCGTAGCGCACGGCGGCGGTGACGGGGGTCCACCTGAGTTGGATTTCCCCCTGTTCGGCCGCGGCCGACAGTACCGGTACGGTAGGGACCGGCAGACTCACAATGGGGGCAGAGGAAGGTCTCCAAGATGGGGCAACATCGCTGGCTGGGTTTTCCGTCAGACGGGTGAGGCCTGAGCCGTCGATGTTAATGACGAAGAGCTCCCTATCGCTGTCGACGAAAGCGGCAAATGCCATCCGATTGCCGTCAGGCGACCAGGAGGGGTTGGAGGTACCATCAATTGCTTCGGTAAGGCGGGTGCTTCCGGAGCCGTCGGCGTTCATGATGTGGATGTTGTGGCGCCTGTCCTGGGTACGCACATATGCTATCTTGCCACCGTCAGGGGACCAGGCGGGGCTGAGATTTCCTTCAGGATTGTGGGTGAGGCGGGTGAGCCCCGTACCGTCAGCATTCATCACGTAGATTTCAGAGTTGCCGTCTCGATATGAAGTAAATGCAATCCTCTTGCCGTCGGGCGACCAGGCGGGCGTACTGTCATGTTCGGGATGGTCGGTTAGACGAATGGCGCCGGCGCCGTCGGCGTTCATCACGTAGATTTCAGAATTGCCGTCACGGGTTGAAGCAAAGGCAATCCTCTTGCCGTCGGGCGACCAGGACGGATTCTCGTCACCACCAGGACAGTTGGTTATATTGACGGGACCCGTGCCATCGGCGTTCATGACGTAGATCTCAAAGTTACCGTCGCGGAAGGAATCAAAGGCGATCCTGTTGCCGTCAGGCGACCAAGCGGGACTGTTATCCCATGCAGTGTGGTCGGTAAGACGGATGACATTGGAGCCATCGTCGTTCATCAGGTAGATGTCATAGTTGCCACCGCGGTTGGAGTCAAAGAGGATCAGGGAAGGGGTGTCGGGCTGCGCCTCAGTGACTATCGCGGGCACAAACTCTGACCAGGGGCTGACGTCGCCGGCGGCATTGACCGCGCCTACTGCGTAGTAGTAGGTCGTGCCGACTGCGAGCCGGTCGTGGCGGAAGGTCGTGTCGGTCAGGTTATTACCGCCAATCTGCAGCCAGTCGTCGGCTTGGGTCCATACCCAGAGTTCGTAGCGGACTGCGCCGGTGACGGCGTCCCACGTCAGATTGACTGCGCCCGCGGTTGGCTGTGCGGTCAGGGCAGGCGCTGGCAGCGCGGGCGGCGTTGGCGTCGGCGTAGCAGTGGACGTTGCGGTAGGCGTTGTGGACGAAGCAGGGGTAGAGGTAGGCGTTGTTGTTGCGGAATGTGTGCCGGTTACGGTGGCGGGGATCGGTTCGGACCAGTCCGTTGTTTCGCCGGAGCCGCTGACGGCGCGTATTGAATAGTAGTATTCAGTGCCTGCTGAGAGTCCGGTGTGGGTATAGCTCGTGCCGGTCAGGTTGTCGGGGCCGATCGGTATCCAGCCCCCTGCTGAAGTCCACGACCATAGTTCGTAGCGGACTGCGGCGGCCACGGCGTCCCAGTTCAGAATCACCGTATACGCATCTGGCTGGGCGGTAAGAGTGGGGACGACCAGTGGGGGCGGCGTCGATGTCAGTGTGATCGTTGGCGTAGCTGTCTTTGTCGGCGTCGGCGTGAATGGAGGTGTCGGGGTTGGGGTAGGTGTCGGGGTTGGTGTCGGGATTGGTGTCGACGTCAGCGTCGGAGTTGGGGTTGGTGTCGACGTCAGAGCCGGCGTCCATGTAGGCGTCGGCGTGTTTGCAGGCGTTGTATTCGGCGAAGTCGATGTTGCCGTTGGGGTTGTAGTCGGGGTCGGTGTTGAGGTGGGCGTTTTCTCAGGGAAGGAGGTGACCGATATTGGTTGCGACCATGGGCCTGTAGCACCGGAGTCGTTGACGGCACGAGCCTGGTAGTAGAAGGTCGTGTTTGGCAAAGGGAAGAAGTGGGTGTAGCTGGTTGCGCTCAGGGTGTCACCGCCGAGGTTTTGCCATCCCGGGGTATGGTCCCACCACGTCCAGAGCTCGTAGCGGTCGGCGCCGGTTACAGCGTCCCAACTCAACACCGCCGTGCCGTAGTTGTTTCGCGCGGGCGGTGCGCCTACGGGTGGGGGCGGAGCGTTGGGATGCGGGGTCGGTACGGGGCGTGCCTGTGCGGACAGCACCGGCGCGGCCAGATCTGCGGGAACGGTAACGGCGACGGGCTGGGACCATTGGCTGGCGCGGCCGAAGGCGTCGAGGGCGCGTATCTGATAGTAGTAGACGGTGCTATTGGAGGCACCGGAGTGGGTGTAGCTGGTTGCAGTAAGATCGTCGCCGCCGAGCTGTATCCAGCCGTCGGCCTCGGTCCAGGACCAGAGTTCGTAGCGCACGGCTCCGGGCACGGCCGACCAGCGCAACTCGATGGCGCCGTCTTCCCGTTGCGCGGTCAGTTGGGGGACGGAGAGGGTGGATGCCGGTGAAGATTGCTGGGCCAGGGCGACGCTGGCGCAGGCCAGAAGAGCGGCGAAGAGAGTCAGGAGGGACGCCGCCGCTGCCGCCCAGTTTGGGTGGGAGTTGGTGTTTCGCTGGTCGCAGTTCGTGACGGAATCAGCCTACGCGCTCGAGGAAGCGGACGTCGTTGGTGAAGAAGTAGCGGATGTCGTCGATGCCGTATTTGAGCATGGCGATGCGCTCGGGGCCCATGCCGAAGGCGAAGCCGCTGTAGACGGCGGGGTCGTAGCCGCCATTTTGGAGGACGATGGGATGGACCATGCCGGCGCCGAGGATTTCGAGCCAGCCGGTGTTTTTGCAGATGCGGCAGCCTTTGGCTTCGCAGAGGACGCAGCCGGCGTCGACTTCGACGCTGGGCTCGGTGAAGGGGAAGTAGCTTTTGCGGAAGCGGAGGGCGCAGCCTACTCCGAACATCTGATTGGCGAAGTTGACGAGCGTGCCTTTGAGGTCGCTGAAGGTCACGTTGTGGCCGACGACGAGGCCCTCGACCTGGTGGAACATCATGTCGTAGCGGGCGCTGACATCTTCGTGGCGGTAGCATTTCCCCGGCAATATAACACGAATCGGCTCCGGGCAGTATTCGCGCATGGCGTGGATCTGGCCGGGGCTGGTGTGCGTGCGGAGGATGACGCCGGGGGTGGTGGTGTAGAAGGTGTCCCACATGTCGCGGGCGGGGTGGCCGGGCGGGATGTTGAGGAGGCCGAAGTTGTAGTCGTCGGTTTCGACTTCGGGTGAGTCGTAGACTTGGAAGCCCATCTGGCCGAAGATGTGGGCGATTTCGCGCAGGGTCTGGTTGCTGGGATGGATTTTGCCGAGGGTGGGTCTGCGGCCGGGCATGGTGACGTCGACGCCTTCGGCGGCGAGGGTACGCTCCATCTCCTGGTTGCGGATGGCTTCCTGGCGGGTGTGCAGGGCCTCTTCGAGGCGGTTTTTGAGCTGGTTGCCGGCGCGGCCGGCGGCGGGGCGTTCTTCGCGGGGCAGGTCGCTGAGTCCGCGCAGGAAGTTGGTGATGGCGCCGTTGCGGCCGAGGTAGTCGCGGAACCAGGCTTCGGTGGCTTCGACTGTTTCGGTGGCGGCCAGTTCTTCTTGTGCGCGGGTCTGGAGGTCTTCAAGCGCCTGCATGTTTTCGGTCATCAGCTTAGAATTCTGGTTACAATTGGACCAATCGCGCCGGCGGCTGCAATGCCGACACCGATAATCCATTTCATCCCATTCAGTTCAGAACGAACTCGCTCGACATCGGTACGGACTCCTTCGACGTCGGTACGGACTCGTTCAACGTCGGTACGGACTCGTTCAACGTCTGCCTTGGTAGCAAGATGTTCATATGCGCCCTCCAGACGAGACAGACGCTCATTTTCCGTTTGAACTTGTGTCATGGACCTCTCCCCATTCGCAGTTTTCGTATGCTAAAAGTACCCCATTCAGATCGGTCTGTCAACCTGTTGGGACTGCAGGGGATAGGGGATAGGGGAACTGCGGGGAGAACGGCGGGGGAACGGCGGGATTGGGGGGAACTTTAACGAATTTCTTGATAGATATGTCCGCTATGTCCGCTCGAAGGCGTCTTTTTGGGTCGGAATCAGGCTGGAACGGGCTGTTTGTGCATGTCTTGCATGCGATTGAGCGGGGCGAGGAGGAAGTGCTGTCCTGTCTTGGGGCGGCCGGCGGCGGGGCGTTCTTCGCGGGGCAGGTCGACGGGTCCGCGCAGGAAGTTGGTGAGGGCGCCGTTGCGGCCGAGGTAGTCGCGGAACCAGGCTTCGGTGGCTTCGACGGAGTCGGTGGCGGCCAGCTCTACCTGGGCGCGGGTCTGGAGGTCTTCAAGCGCCTGCATGTTTTCGGTCATTAGCTGAGAATTCTGGTTACAATTGGACCAATCGCGCCGGCGGCTGCAATGCCGACACCGATAATCCATTTCATCCCATTCAGTTCAGAACGAACTCGCTCGACATCGGTACGGACTCGTTCGACGTCGGTACGGACTCGTTCAACGTCTGCCTTGGTAGCAAGATGTTCATATGCGCCCTCCAGACGAGACAGACGCTCATTTTCCGTTTGAACTTGTGTCATGGACCTCTCCCAATTCGCACTTTTTGCACGTTAAAAGTACCGCATTCAAATCGGTCCGTCAATCTGTTGGGACTGCAGGGGATAGGGGATAGGGGAACTACGGGGAGAACGGCGGGGGAACGGCGGGATTTGGGGGAACTTTTGCGAATTTCTTGATAGATATGTCCGCTATGTCCGCTCGAAGGCGTTTTTTGGGTGGGAATCAGGCTGGTACGGGCTGTTTGTGCATGTTTTGCATGCGATTGAGCGGGGCGAGGAGGACGTGCTGTCCTGTCCTGGCGCGGCCGGCGGCGGGGCGTTCTTCGCGGGGCAGGTCGCCGGGTCCGCGCAGGAAGTTGGTGAGGGCGCCGTTGCGGCCGAGGTAGTCGCGGAACCAGGCTTCGGTGGCCTCGACGGTGTCGGCTGCGGTTAGTTCTTCTTGCGCCCGGGTTTGAAGTTCTTCAAGCGCCTGCATAGTTTATCTCACAGTTTCGGTTTCAGGGTGTTTGGTGACGGCAGCAGATGGCCGCCGTTTTTTGCGCGTTCGTCAGGTGTCAATCGTAATGGAAAAGGGGCGGGGGGTCAAGAAGCAGTGGTAGGTGGTCCGTGTGTGCTTGCGAGAGACGGCGCTGGAGTGGGCGCTGGTGGTTGGCAAACATTTTGGGATGGCGCAGCATTGGTGGGGACGCGGTGACACAGGGGGGCGTTGCGGGCGAATCCCCCTGCAAAAGGGAGGCCGGGGAACGGCAGTGGTTAGTGGGGGAACTGTGGGGGACCGGGGGGCGGAAATAGGGAGGGAACCTACAAGGGGTGCTCTTACCCCACCTGATCGACCCCCCAGGATTACTTGACGAGCCCCGATTGTTGCCTTCGAGGGAAATATCTTCACCGTTCTGGCCTTCTCCACCTATCAGGAAGCGGAACAGACAGGCAGATTCAGGCTCTCCACATGGGCGGCCACGCCTTCATTCAGACCTGACAAGCTGAAGTCCGAGGGTAAGCAATACCGATTGCCTGAGAAGTCTAGCCATACCAGTTTAGTGAGACCATTGAGATCCGGGATCGGTCCAGTCAGTTGATTGGCACGGAGGTTCAACGTGGTCAGATTGGCGAGATCGTCGAATACGCCCTCCGGCAGGCTGCTCAAGCCATTGTCTTGCATTTCCAGAATCCGCAAGTTGGCCAGGCCGCTGAAGATACCTGAGGGCAGGCTAACCAGGTTGTTGCCATCGACACGCAGATGATCGAGAGTGGTCAGACCCTCAAAAGAGCCGGGCGGCAGACTGCTCAAACTGTTTCTATACAACAGGAGAACACGCAGACCGGTCAGCCCGCCAAAGGCATCGGAGGACAAGCCACTGAGGCCGTTGCTCTGTAGTGCCAGGTTTTCCAGCCTGGTGAGGGCGCCCAGATTCGGGATCGTCCCAGTCAACTGGTTGTAACCAAGATACAGAGTCACCAGATTGGTGAGCCCGCTCACATCCGGGATCCCCCCGCTCAACTGGTTGTTGCCGAGGAAGAGTTGATTCAGGTTGGCCAGAGCGCTCAAGTCGGGAATCGAACCAGACAGCTGGTTGAATCCAAGGTCCAGATAATGCATGTCGCTGAGCGCGCTCAGATCCGGAATCGACCCGGATAGCTGATTGTGACTGAGGTTTAGATACTGCAGATGACTATAGGCGCTCAGATCCGGGATCGCTCCGGACAGCTGATTGTGGCTGAGGTCGAGAGATTCAAGGGAGGTCAGAGCGCTCAGGTCCGGGACTTGCCCGGTCAATTGGCCGTGACTGAGACTTAGCAAGCGCAAGTTGGACAGGGTCCTCAATTCCGACAATGATGCGGACAATTGGTTGGCCCCCAAGTTCAGGTAAACCAAGTTGGTGAGGGCGCCCAGACCCGTGATCGGCCCTGCCAATTTGTTGGAACTGATGCTTAAGTATCGCAGATTGATGAGAGCGCTCAGATCGGGAATCGACCCGCTCAGACTGTTGCGGCCAAGGTATAGTCCGGTCAGGTTTGTAAGGCCACTCAGTTCGGGAATCGACCCGCTCAACTCATTGCCGCCTAAGGACAGGGACGTCAGGTTTGTAAGGCCGCTCAGTTCGGGAATCGACCCGCTCAGCTTATTGCCGCCCAGGGATAGCCACGTCAGGTTTGTAAGGCCGCTCAGCTCGGGAATCGATCCGCTTAGCTCATTGCCGCCTAGATACAGGTACTCCAGGTTTGTGAGAGCGTTCAGATCCGGGATCTGCCCGCTTAACTGATTGCCGCTGAAGTCAAGGTTGGTCAAACTGGTTAGGGCGTTCAAGTCCGGGATTCGTCCCGTCAACTCGTTGGAACTGAGGTCAATGGACTCCAGGTTAGTTAAGGGACCAAGTTCGGGGATTGGTCCAGACAGCTTGTTGCCATAAAAGTCCAAGTACCTCAATTTGGTGAGCGTGCTCAGACTCGGAATCGGGCCGGTCAGCTGGTTGTAGCTGATTTCGAGATGCGACAGATTTGTAAGCGTGCTCAATTCGGGAATTGGACCAGTCAGTTGGTTGGAGTAGAGGCTAAGAGACTTCAGGTCTGTGAGCGCGCTCAAGTCCGGAATCGGTCCGGTCAACTGGTTGAAACCGAGGTTCAGCCGCGTCAGGTTGGGGAGAGCCCCCAGATCTCGAATCTGCCCCTTCAAACCATTGCCTTCGAGAACCAACTCTGAGACATGACCGCCCTCGTCCGTGACCACCCCGTACCAGGAACCGATCGGCGCGTCGGTCAGCCAGTTTGTGCTGTTCGCCCATTGGGCGCCGCTGGTTGCCTCGTAGAACGCGACCAACGCGGACCTCTCCTCGGCCCTCTCCACGGAAGGCGAGCATGATGGCAGTTCGAGGCTCTCCACATGGGCGGCCACGCCTTCATTCAGACCTGACAAGCTGAAGTCCGAGGGTAAGCAATACCGATTGCCTGAGAGGTCTAGCCATACCAGTTTAGTGAGACCATTGAGATCCGGGATCGGTCCAGTCAGCTGATTGGCACGGAGGTTCAACGTGGTCAGATTGGCGAGATCGTCGAATACGCCCTCCGGCAGACTGCTCAAGCCATTGTCTTGCATTTCCAGAATCCGCAAGTTGGCCAGGCCGCTGAAGATACCAGAGGGCAGGCTAACCAGGTTGTTGCCATCGATACGCAGATGATCGAGAGTGGTCAGACCCTCAAAAGAGCCGGGCGGCAGACTGCTCAAACTGTTTCTATACAACAGGAGAACACGCAGACCGGTCAGCCCGCCAAAGGCATCTGAGGCCATGCCACTAAGGCCGTTGCTCTGGAGTGCCAGGTTTTCCAGTTTGGTGAGGGCGCCCAGATTCGGGATCGTCCCAGTCAACTGGTTGTAACCAAGATACAGAGTCGCCAGATTGGTGAGCCCGCTCACATCCGGGATCCCCCCGCTCAACTGGTTGTTGCCGAGGAAGAGTTCACGCAGGTTGGCCAGAGCGCTCAAGTCGGGGATGGAACCGGTCAGCTGGTTGAATCCAAGGTCCAGATAATGCATGTCGCTGAGCGCGCTCAGATCCGGAATCGACCCGGATAGCTGATTGTGACTGAGGTCCAGATACCGCAGATGGCCATAGGCGCTCAGATCCGGGATCGCTCCGGACAGCTGATTGTGGCTGAGGTCGAGAGATTCAAGGGAGGTCAGAGCGCTCAGGTCCGGGACTTGCCCGGTCAATTGGCCGTGACTGAGACTTAGCCAGCGCAAGTTGGACAGGGTCCTCAATTCCGACAATGATGCGGACAACTGGTTGGCCCCCAAGTTCAGGTAAACCAAGTTGGTGAGGGCGCTCAGACCCGTGATCGGCCCTGTCAATTCGTTGGAACTGAGGCTCAAATGTCGCAGATTAGTGAGGGAGCTCAGATCGGGAATCGACCCGCTCAGACTGTTGCGGCCAAGGTATAGTCGGGTCAGGTTTGTAAGGCCACTCAGTTCGGGTATCGACCCGCTCAACTCATTGCCGCCTAAGGACAGGGACGTCAGGTTTGTAAGGCCGCTCAGTTCGGGAATCGACCCGCTCAGCTTATTGCCGCCCAGGGATAGCCACGTCAGGTTTGTAAGGCCTCTCAGTTCAGGAATCGATCCGCTTAGCTCATTGCCGCCTAGGAGTAGGTCATTCAAGTTCGTGAGACCATTCAGATCCGGGATCTGCCCGCTTAACTGATTGCCACTGAAGTCAAGGTTGGTCAAACTGGTTAGGGCGTTCAAGTCCGGGATTGGCCCCGTCAACTCGTTGGAATTGAGGTTAATGTATTTCAGGTTAGTCAGGGGACTAAGTTCGGGGATTGGTCCTGACAACCTGTTGTCGTAAAGGTCGACGAATGTCAGATTGGTAAGAGCGCTCAGCTCGGGAACTGGACCGGTCAGCTGGTTGTAGCTGATTTCGAGATGCGACAGTTTTGTAAGCGTGCTCAAATCGGGGATGGGACCAGTCAGTTGGTTGGAGTAGAGGCTCAGATACGCCAGGTCTGTGAGCGCGCTCAAGTCCGGAATCGATCCGGTCAAATTGGCTTGACTCAAGTCAAGATAAGTCAGCCCCTTGAGCGAGCTTAAATCAGGGATCGGTCCAGTCAACTGGTTTCCACTGAGATCCAGCCATGTCAGGTTTGAGTATGCGCTTAGATCGGGGATAGGCCCGGTCAATTGGTTGTTCCCGAGCCCCAGCCCCATCAGGCTGGGAAGGGCGCTCAGGTCCGGGACTGGCCCAGTCAACTGATTCTGCATCAGATTCAGGTTTTTCAGCGTGGTCAGCGCGCTCACGTCCGGGACAGGTCCGGACAGCTGGTTGGCCCACAAGGTCAAATCTGTCAGTTTAGTGAGGGCACTCAAGTCAGGAATTGGCCCGGTCAACTGGTTGAAACCGAGGTCCAGCACTGTCAGATGCTTGAGCGCGCTCAGATCCGGGATCGACCCCTCCAGGTAGTTGCCTTTGAGGTTCAGCTTCGTAAGACTGCTCAGGGCGCTCAGCTCCGGAAGATTTCCCCACAACCCATTGCCCTCAAGAACCAGCTCTGTAACATGGCCGCTTTCGTCGGTGACGACACCGTGCCAAGCACCGATTGGGGCGTCGCTCAGCCACTTTTCGCTGTTATACCAGTGTGCCCCGCCTGTCGCCTCGTAAAACGCCACCAAAGCGACCCTCTCCTCCGAAGTCGAGCAAAAAGGAAGTTCGAGGCTCTCGAGGTGAGCGGCAACCGCCTCATTTAAACCGGAGGGATCTGAGCCACCGGTGAGGCACAGCGGATTTCCCGACAGGTCCAGTTCTGTCAAGGAGTTCAGGGCGCTCAAATCCGGGAAGGGTCCCGTCAGATTGTTGTGACTTAGGAATAGGGTCGTCAGACTGGTCAGTGTGCTAAGGTCTGGGATGTCGCCGCTAAGCTGGTTGATGTCGACGGCCAGACGACTCAACTGAGTTAGCGCGCTCAGATCGGGAATCGACCCGTTCAACTGGTTGTCTCCCAAGTCAAGAGACCGCAATCCGGTGAGCGCGCCCAGGTCGGGGATTGGCCCGGTCAAATGGTTGTGTCTGAGATCGAGGATTACCATGTTAGTGAAATCGCTCAGTGCGGAGAGAGAGCCGGTCACATTACTGTTACTGAGATCGAGCGATTCCAATTCGGTGAGTGTACTCACCTCCGAGAAAGAAACGGTCAACCGGTTGCCGCCGAGGTGTAGATGTCTCAAGTTGGTCAGGGCTCTCAGATCGGGGATCCCTCCGGTCAGACTGTTGTTGGAAAGGAGAAGCGTATGCAAGCCTGTGAGCGCGCTGAGATCCGGGACTCTCCCGCTCAACTGATTGGAGGCGATAGACAACTCCTTCAGACTGGTGAGAGCGCCCAAATCGGGGATAGACCCGGTCAGCTTGTTGGAATTGAGTCTGAAGGCGGTCAGTTCTGCTAGTGCACTCAAGTCGGGGATCAGACCGGTCAACTGGTTGAAACTTAAGTCCAGCAGTGTCAGCTTACTGAGAACGCTCAGATCCGGGACTGGTCCGGTCAGCTGGTTGCCGGCAAGGGCCAGGGAATTCAGGTTGGTGAGGCCAGTCATATCCGGTATCGGACCGGTCAACTGGTTGAGACTGAGGTTCAGCACTGACATGTTGCTGAGAGCGCTCAATTCCGGGAACGGTCCTTTCAACCCAATGTCTTCAAGAATCAGCTGCGTAACGTGCCCATCCCCGTCCGTGACCACCCCGTACCAGGAACCGAGCGGCGCGTCGGTCAGCCAGTTGTCACTGTCTGACCAGTTGGCGCCGTCGGTTGCCTCGTAAAGAGCCACCAATGCTGCTCTCTCCTCAGGCACGTCCGGCAAGTCCAAAACCTCAGCAACGGTGGCGTGAACATACTCCGACCACTCGCTCGTGTCGCCCGACTCGCTCACCGCGCGTATCGCATAGTAGTAGGTTGTGCCTGCGAAGACTTCGACATGACTGAAGTTCGTGCCGGCCAGGGCGCCGTCGTCCAGTTGCTGCCAGCCGTCAAGGCTGGTCCATGTCCACAGATCGTAGCGCACCGCGCCGGGAACCGCCTTCCAACTCAACTCGACCGCGCTCCCGCTCGCTTCGGCTGACAAGACAGGTTTAGCCAGAACCGAGACCGTCGCTGTAGGCGTGGCCGTTGCCGCCGAACTTGGCGTCGAAGTCGACGTAGGCGTTGCAGTGGGCGTCGGTTCCGCGGTTGACTCCCCGGCAGCTGCCGTAGCAGAGGCACGCGCCGACCACGCGCCCGCCTCGCCCGCCGCGGTTACGGCGCGTATCCAATAATAGTAAGTCGTGCCCGCAACTAGCTCACTGTGCACATAGGAAGTGCCGGTCAGGGCGCCATCGTCCAACTGGAAGTAGCCCACCGTGCTGTCCCACCACGTCCAGAGTTCGTAACGCGCGGCACCCTCCACCTCTTCCCAACGCAATTCAACCTTTCCTTCCCCTGCCTCAGCTGTCAGTACCGGAGCCGCCAGTACCAATGCGACGGGCTCTGGCGTAGACGTTACCGTCTGCGTAGCCGGTTGCATCGAAGCCTGTTCCGAAACTGCGGTTGCCGTTGCCGTGGGAGTGATCGTAACCGTAGCCGGCAGGGTTGAGGTCGGTGTCGAAGTTGCAGTCTCCGCTGGTGTTGCCGTTGGAGTATCCGAAACCGTAGCCGGCTGGGTTGGAGTTTGTGTCGACGTTGCAGTCGGCGTAAACGCTTGATTCTCGGGCGCTGTTGCACTGGCGTACTCCGACCACGGGCTCGTATCTCCGTTGCCGTCTACGGCCCGAACAGCGTAATAATAGTCCCTGCCCGGAACAAGCCCCCTGTGCGTAAAGGATGTGTCTGTCAGAGCGCCGTCGTCTAGCTGCTGCCAGTCGTCGACACTGTCCCACACCCATAAGACGTATCTGACAGCGCCCGGCACCGGATTCCAACTCAGCTTGATCGCGTCTGGCCCCGTGGAAGCCGCGGTCAAGGCGGGCGCGTCCAGAGCCGCCGAGGACTCCGTCTGCGCGTAAGTTGCGCTATCTATCTGGAACAGGAGAGAAAACAGCATCGCCAATATGGCGACTTTGAGAAGCCTTCTCATGGACTTCACAGGTAACCAACTTTCACTGGCATGTTCCAGTCTCTGGACCGCGGAAAAGGGAAAACAACGTCCTTGCAGGCAGCAGCGTCCGGTTTGGCATGGCAAGAAGTGCGGTCTGACCGGCTGACCGATGAAGTCTAAGATGCTGTCTCCCGTGGCTAAGGAAGTCGAAGTAAGCAGTCATCCGGTTTGCAGTCTACGTAAATTGTCAAACTGGTTTAGATAGGTGCGCACACAACTTTCTCTTGGGAATGGATGTTCGCGGAGGAGGTTTTCGAGGGCGTGGCCGCGACCACCCCACCTGTCCTGAATGTCGGCTGCGGGCCGGCAGGCGGTGAAGCTAAAGACTAGCCATCACAGACACTGTTCTGTCTCCCAAGCCGGCGCCGGTTGGGGTCATGTCTTGAACGCGACTCATCTGGCTACCAGTCAGCCAGGAGTCGCGAATCTGTGCCGTCCCCGAGAGAACACAAAACATGTACATCCCGAATACATACTGCCAATTGAAGGCAACCAGTGGTTTGGGATTGGTGGTTGCGGGCCATACGCTCAGCGGGAAATCAGTTCAGGGAGAAAGGTTTGACGGTTAGGATATAGCCGCCGAACGCTTCGGGCTCGAAGGTTCTTACGATCAGGTAGTAGCGGGCGGTGACGGGGGCGCGGAAAACCATCCGCGAGTCGCGCAGGAGGAGGCCGGCGCCGTCGTCCCTGCTGACGGTCTGACTGGGGCTGGGGCTTCCGCGGAGGCTAAGGGTGAGGAACATGTCGGCGAGGATCGATTGTGCGAGTATTTCGACGGTCTGACCCTGTTGGAGGTCGAGGAAGAAGTAGTCCGAGTCTGTGGGAAAGTCCATGTTTCCGTGGATGGACTGCCCCACCTGGATGGTCTGGCCCGAGTCCGGGTCGTTTACGGGAACGAGATTGTGGTTGGCGGCGATGACGAAGTTGCCGGGCCTTACGGCCTTCTGTCTTATGATGAGGAAGTTGGGCGTCAGCCTGCCGAAGATGTAGGCGCCATACTCAAAGCCCGTGACTTCGAAGGTGTCAAAGGTCTCGCCATCAGTACCAAGGAAGTCGTAGATCGAGACCACACTGTCGTTGGTTCCGAGCAGGCTGAATCCGAATTCGGTGCGGGGCGGCGCATGGATTATATAGGCCTGGTCGTCCCAATAGTTTTGGAGAGTCAGGCTGTGACGGAGAGCTCCTCCTGGCGGAGGGGGCAGGCGGTCGCCGTGGCCGCCAGGGTCCTGGCCGGCGATGAGCTGTTGGATGCGGGGCATGAGATCGGCGGCAGAGACGACGAGCCCGAATTCACCGTAGATCTTGAAGTTGCTGATGCCGATCACATCGCCGGTATCGGAGACAAGGGCGCCGCCACTTTGCCCACCGGCAATTGTAGAATCGGTCTGGATCAAGGTGAGGGGACCGGCCTGCCACTGGCGCAGGCGGGAAAGGATGCCGCCGGTGATGGTGGGTTGGGGGAACTGCTCGTATTCGCCGGGGTAGCCGATGAGGTGGACGCGAGTGCCGATGGGAATGCTTTCGCCGTCGATCATTGTCAGGGGTTCGATGGAGACATCGAGTGGGCCGAGCACGGCCATGTCTGCAATCAGATCCAATCTTTGGACGGGAACGTCTTCAAATTCGGTACCGTCGGGGAAGACGACGCGCACTTTATTTTCCGGCCAGACGACATGGGCGGCGGTGACGAGATATCCGCCTTCGATCAGGAATCCGCTGCCGGAGCCGCGTCCGGCTTGCACGTAGGCGATGGCGGGCGAAACTTTTTCGAAGATCTGGGCGGGGGTAAGGGTGAGCGGTCCGGGGAGGGTGGCGGGGACCCAAGGCGACAACGGTCCCGGGTTATTGGTACTGGTCACCCCGCGCACAGTGTAGTGGTAGGTCGTGCCTGCGACCACTCCCTGATGGGTAAAAGATGTAGCGGTATGGGCGCCATTGTCCAGCCTCTGCAGGCCGTCGTTTTCGGTCCACGCCCAAAGAACATAGCGCACGGCGCCGGGTACTGCGTCCCAGCTCAGCTGGACGGCGTCACCGGCCACCTGTGCGGTCAGTGCGGGCGCAGAGAGCGGGACAGCTGTTGAAGTTGGCGTGGGCGTCGCTGTCAGAGAAGCGTCTGCAGTTGTCGTTGGCGTTGGGGTGGCAGTCAGGGACTGGGGCGCGGTTACTGTCAGGGAGACGTTTTCTGACCAGGCGCCGCCCTGGTTGGCGGCGTTTACGGCGCGTACGGTGTAGAAGTAGGTTGTGCCGACTTCGAGCATGGCGTGGGTGTAGGTTGTTGCGGTGAGGTTGTCGCCGCCGATCTGGTTCCAGCCAGCTTGACCGGTCCAGTACCAGAGCTCATAGCGGACGGCGCCGGTGACCGCGTCCCAGCTCAGATCGACTGCGCCGCCGGTGTCCCGGGCGGTCAATGTGGGCGCGGGCAGGTCCTGTGCGGCCGCTGTGGGCGTGGATGTCGGCGTAGCGGTAGCCGTCGGGGTCGCGGTTGGCGTAGCCGATGGCAACGGGTCCGGGGTAAGCGTTGGCGTAGCCGATGGCAGCGGGTCCGGGGTAAGCGTTGGCGTAGCCGTCATAGCCGGCGTTGGTGTCGGGGTCGGTGTCGGCGTCAGGAGCGGTTGCGATGTTGCGGTTGGCGTTGGCGTGGACTGCTGCGCTTCAGTGACGGTTGCGGAGACCTGCTGCGACAGTTCGCTCAGCTCGCCGGCGGCGTTTTCGGCGCGCATCTGGTAGTAGTAGGTTGTTCCCACTGTGAGTTCGGAATGGGTGTAGCCGGTTCCGGTGAGGTCGTCGCCGCCGAGCTGTTGCCAGCCGGTCTCTTCGTCCCACCAGGACCAAAGGATGTAGCGTACGGCGGTGTCCACTTCCGTCCAGGTCAGTTGGACGGCGCCGGCCGCGGCCTGGGCGGTCAGAGTGGGCGCGTCGAGGGCCGGGGGCGTGGCTGCGGAGACCTGTTCGGACCATTCACCGCCTTCGCCTTCAGCATCGATGGCGCGTATCTGGTAGTAGTAGGTAGCGCCGGCGGCGAGATTGGAATGGGTGTAGGAGGCGCCGGTCAGGTTGTCGCCGCCGATCTGTTGCCAGCCGGTCTCTTCGTTCCGCCACGACCAGAGGTCGTAGCGTACGGCGCCGTCCACTTCCGTCCAGGTCAGATTGACGGCGCGGTCAGCGGCCTGGGCTGTTAGTTCGGGCGCAGGGAGCGTAGAAGATTGCTGCGCCAGGGCGGCGTTGGCGCCGGTCAAAATGGCGGTGATTGCCAAGAGGGTTGCGGCCACGATGGAGCAGGTTCGTAGAGTAGATGGAGCCATTGATCTGCCTTAGCCAGGAAGTGAAGGAGGACGGGTGGGGATAGGGCACGATGGATGCTAACTATACCCCAGTTTCGCTGGTTTTGCACTTTTTTGTCCACGGAGGACACGGAGGGGCGCAGAGAACTGTGGAAGGGCAGTTTTTGGTAGTCAGTTTTGAGTTTTTAGTGAACTGCGGAAGGACAGTTTTTGGTAGTCAGTTTTGCGTTTTTAGTGAACGGCGGAAGGGCAGTTTTTGGTAGTCAGTTTTGCGTTTTTTGGTGAACTACGGGAGAAGCGAGGGGGCGCGGAGAATTGCTTACACCTTTTTCGGCGGAGGGCGCGGAGAACTGCTTACACCTTTTTCGGCGGAGGGGCACGGAGAACTGCTTTACATCTTTTGTCCACGGAGGGGCACGGAGAACTGCTAAAACCTTTTCCGCGGAGGAATGCTATTTAGTCCGCGGAGGGGTACGGGGAACAGCAGGGGCGTATCGGGCATTCTGTGCTGAGTTGCGCGGTGGGGGTGACACGTACTTTGCTTTCGCAGATGGCGGTTCAGACTGACGTCAACGGGCCCTGGCAGTTGGGCCGGCGGCGGGGAGGGCGGCCGCCGGGCATGTTTGTGCCTGTTGGCCTCAGATGCAGGTGTGGAGGGGCGTCCAGTCGAATTCGGGGGGAATGGTGAGGGAGAGGCCGGTGATGTGATTGCCGGTGACTGCGAGCTTCATCCAGTGGGTTGGGTCGGTGGACCTGGTAAGAGCTCCGTCGTTTGCGAGGAAGGCGGCGACGGGGCAGGCGGCGTTGCCGGCGTTGTCGTGGCGGTAGACGCCGAGGACGACGTGCGGCTTTTCGCCGGCTGCGGCAAGGAAAACGTTCTCGACGAGGAGACGCTCGAAGGCGAAGGCGCCGCCGGTCCTGCTTACGGCGGCGCGGGCGCCCAGGAGCCTCTTTGCGCCTACCGGAGAACGCATGCTCAGCTGGATGACGTAGGTTTCGGATTGCGAGGACTGGCTGTCCGGCAGGTTGACGGTTCCGCGCAGGTCAAAGCGGCGGATTTCGCAGAAGGTCAAGGGGGTGGGCGTGCCGAGAACTTCGGCGACAAGGGCAGCGCCGACGGGGTCGTAGTCTGCGAGTTTTTGATAGCCGGGACCCAGCCAGCCGGCGAACTGGCTGGGCGCGAGCCAGGTGCGGACGAGTTCGGCCCAGTATTCGAGGGCATTGGTCGAGGCGTACCTGTCCTGCCAGAGACCTCGGAGCATGGCGGCCTGGTATGTGGTGTTGAGGCGGGAGATGAACTGCCGGCCGCCGGGTTGCAGTCTGAGGGCGTTTTCGATCTGGTGGGCGAATTCGTGGATGAGGGTGTGGTTGCAGTGGCGGGCCACTTCGGGTGAACCTGAGACCCAGCCGGACGGCGTTTCGCCGGCAAGTCCCTCAGCACGTAGAGCGACTTCCAGTCCGCTGAATTCAGGAAGGTCGGCAAGGCGTCCGCCCTTTTCGAATCTGTCGGGGTAGATGAGAACGCGGAAGTTGAATTCGGCCATGGTCGCCAGGATGTCGGGCCGGTCGGACAGCATGGCCAGAATGGTGCGGCGCGCCTGGTAGAGCTCTTCGTCGGTCACTTCATTGGAGGAGAGGATAGGGATTCCGCCGGCGTCGAGGTATTTGCGGTAGTAGGGATCGACGTTGAGGGAAGCTGGAGGCGGCTGCACGCGGGCGCCGGCAGGCGGCACTGACGTGGGCGTCGGTGTGAGCGTAGGCGCGGGGGTGAGCGTTGGCGTTGGCGTGGGGGCGAGCGATAGTGTAGGTGTCGGGGCGGCGGCCAGGACGGGGGCGGCGGATGCATAGTCCGACCAGGGACTGGTGTCGCCGGCGGCGTTGACGGCGCGGGCGCTGTAGTAGTAGGTCGTGCCTGCGGACAGATTGGAGTGGGTAAAGCCGGCGGCGGTCAGATCGCCCTCGTCGAGCTGATGCCAGCCGGCGGCGGCGGTCCAATACCAGAGCTCGTAGCGTACGGCGCCGGGAACGGCGTTCCAGCTCAGATTGACGGCGCTTTCAGAAGCGACGGCGGTCAGGACGGGGGCGGGAAGTGCGGGTGCCGCGGGCGTCGCGGTCGGCGAAGGGGTAACGGTCGCCGGCGCGGCAGGCGTTGGGGTTGCTGTTGATGTTGCGGTGGGCGTTGCGGTAGGCGTCGCTGCCGGGAGGGGCGCGGTTGTCGGGGTGGGCGCAGCCGACTGTGCCGGGGGCGGTGCATACGTGGGGGTCGACGCTGGGCCGGCCGGCTGCTGTTGCGCTAAGGCGGCGGAGACCTGTTGGGACCAGGGGCCGCCTACACCGCCGGCGTCGAGGGCGCGCATCTGGTAGTAGAAGGTGAGGCCGGGGGCGGTCCCGGCGTGGCGGTAGGTTGTGGCGGTGAGGTTGTCGCCGCCGAGCTGCTGCCAGCCGGGGTCGTCGTCCCACCAGGTCCACAGTTCGTAGCGGGCGGCGCCGGGGACGGCGTCCCAGCTGAGGTCGACGGCGCCGGTTGATGCGCGGGCGGTGAGTGCGGGCGCGGGCAGGTTGCCGGGAAGGGCGGCGTAGACCTGTTGGGACCAGAGGCCCGGTTCTCCGGCGGCGTTGAGGGCGCGTATCTGGTAGAAGTAGGCGGCGCCGGCGGTGAGACCGACATGGTCAAAGGTGGTGGCGGTGAGGTTGTCGCCGCCGAGCTGCCGCCAGCCATCGTCGCCGGTCCAGGACCAGAGTTCGTAGCGGGCGGCGCCTGTGACGGGCGTCCAGGAGAGGGAGACGGCGCGGTCTGCGGGCCGGGCGGTGAGTTCGGGGGCGGGGAGGGCGGAAGGCGGCGAGGTCTCCTGTGCGGGGGACGGGTTGGTGTGCAGGAGGAGGGCGATGAGGGCCAGGAGGAGGGCGGCGGCGGTTGTGGCGGGTCGGGGTGGGGAGGGAGGCATTTTCGGTCAGAGAGTTGTCGGGCTGGCGCCGTCTGTCGGGCCGCGGTCGCGTGTTGGGCGATCGCGGCCGGTTATGGATCAGGGGGTTCTTTGAGTAGAGACGCTGTTGCGAGGGGAAGTGTTCCCAGTGGGGCGTGTTACGGCTTGCTTCCACGGAGGGGTGCGGTGAAGGGCAACTGCTAACACCTTTTTCCACGGAGGGCGCGGAGAACTGCTAACACCTTTTTCCACGGAGGACACGGAGAACTGCTTACTTCTTTTTCCACGGAGGACACGGAGAATTGCTTACTTCTTTTTCCACGGAGGACACGGAGAACTGCTTACTTCTTTTTCGGCGGAGGGCGCGGGGAACTGCGGAAGGGCAGTTTTTGGTAGTCAGTTTTGAGTTTTTTGTGAACTGCGGAAGGGCAGTTTTTGGTAGTCAGTTTTGAGTTGTTTGTGAACTGCGGAAGGGCAGCTTTTGGTAGTCAGTTTTGAGTTGTTTGTGAACTACAGGAGAAGCGAGAGGGCGCGGAGAATTGCTTTACACCTTATACGACGAGTCGCTTGCGCTCGAGTTTGCCGTGGCTGCCGAAGTTGAAGAGGAGGCCGACCCTCAGGCCGGTGGCCTTGAGATAGTTGAGGAGCTGGGCCTCTTCCCTGGCGGAGAGCCGGTTGAGCGTTTTCAGCTCGACGATGATCTGCCCGAAACACAGGAGGTCGGCGTAGTAGTTCTGGTGGAGGGACTGTCCTTTGTATTTTATGTGAAGAGGTTTTTCGGCCTCGAAGGGTATGCCGCGGGCGCGCAGTTCGAGCTGCATGGCTTCATGGTATACCTTTTCGAGGAAGCCCGGGCCGAGGGTGCGATGCAGTTCGATGGCCGCCCCGGTTACGGCATAGGTCTCATCCTCGAGAATCAGTTTGGCCATGGTTGGGGGTTGGGTCCTTTGCGCACAGGGCACAGAGTTTTTATGAATTTTTTCAACAATATGTCCGCAATGTCCGCTCAAACGCGTTTTTCGGGGCGGAATTGGGGGGATTTCGGGTCATTTGTCCATGTTGTCCATGCGTTTGAGGAGGGCGAGGAGGGTTCGGAGGTCGTTTTTGTCGGCGGCCTGCTGGCGGATTGTTTCGATGAGTTCCTGGCGTCCTTGGGCGCGGCCGGCGTGGATGGCGGCGATGATTTCGGCGGCGTCGCCGGGTGGGGGGCGGCGTTCCTGGTCCTCGACGCCGTCGAAGTAGTCCTCGGGGTATTCCTCTTCTTCTTCGATTTCTTCGCGCCAGCGGCGGAGCGTGCGGTCGGTGACGCCGACTATGGCGGCGAGGTCTTTCCAGGTGGCGCCGGCCTTGGCGGCTTCGCGGAGGGATTGGAGGTCTTTTTTGTTCATGGCTTAGGCGGGCGGTGAGACTGTTCCGGGTCGCATACGGTTGCGGCGAATTCCTGAAAGGGCAGAATCCCCAGACACCAAGTATCGCACAAATGTTTCTGTACGGCAAGATGTGCGTCCGGTTGGATGGTCAAGGGACGGGTTCGCGTTTGTCCGGTTGCATCAGCTCAACTTCGTCTTTTGTGCGTACGGCTTTGCAGGTTTGCCGGAGTGCAGGGGCCGAGAGGGCAGGGCGCTGCGAGAGATGGGCGATACCTGACTGCGGCATCATTCTGAGTCGTCCGAAGAGCCGTAAGCACGCTTTAGGTTTTCGATTATCCTTTCGTCCTCTTCTTCCTCTCTCAACATTTGAATGGCCTCGTCTTCGACCAGAGAGTCGAGGAGAAGGTCGCGGTGTTCGTCGGCGGTTTTGCCTTCGATGGCCTCGTGCTGGCGCCAGAAGGACTGGAGGTGGCTGCGCTGACTACGAAGGAGAGGCGAGAGGAACCGGCGCGCCTTTGCCTGGTCCAAGCTGCCGATTTCGGCTTTTTCGAGGGCCCTGGTTGTGTCGAGCAGACCGTGGAGATGCGCCTCAAAGGCTTTGTCATGGAGGAGTTGAAGTCGAAGCCTGATGCGGGCGAGCGGTTCGCCGGCGTGGCAGGCGTCGAAGGCGGCGGCGCGCTCGTGCCAGTTCCATTTGCTTGCTATCCTGGCGAGCGTCGATTCCCGGCTGATGCCAGCCATTTTCGCCACTTGCGCGGCAGATTGGAGGAACTTCAGGCTCAGGAAGATACGGAACCGGTAGAAGTGTTGATCCGATTCGCCAGGCTGCTGGCGCCACAGCTCCGTCTCGGGGGGTTCCTCCTCTGATTGGCGGTTGGGGCCATCAACATTGGGATCGTATTCCCATTCAATGGGGCCGAATACCGCTTCCATCTCTTTTCTAACCAGTTTGTCGGCGATAACGAGCCTTTTGTTCAGGACCATATCCTGCAGCCGGCGTTCGTTGATCTTCGGTGTCACGTCTTTTTCCTTGCGGCGCGGTTCCATCAGACGGAGGAGCCCGTGCTGATACTGGGTAAGGAGGCCCAGGTGTTTGCGCGCCTCGTCCTGGTGCAGGTCGCCGATTGCGGCGGCGGCCAGGGCACGAGTGGCGTCTTGCAGGCCGGTGAAGTGGGCTATGTAGGCGGTCTCTCTGAGGAGCTGGGCGCGCCATGCGTGCTGGAGAGCGGGGAATCCGTTCTGCGGGCGGTCTGCATCTGCGAGGCGTTCTGCCCAGCGCCACTGACCGGAGTCCTTTGCGATGAGCTTGGTGTTAGGTCTGAGGCCGGCGATTTGGGCGACGCGTGCATGGGTACGCGACGGGGGAAGGGTGACGTAGATTTGGAAGCGGCGGTAGCTCGCGAGCGGTTCACCGGGCTGCCGTTCGCATGGATGGGGCTGGCTGTCGAGCTGGTCAAGGACGTCGTCCAAGATTGGGAAGTTGCTGAAGTCATATGTTTCGAGGTCGGGCATGGTATTTCCCCCTGGTTAACGGGCAACAAAAAAGCGCCCGCTGCTGACGGCTATGCGGTGCGAGTTGAAAGGGATGACTCGCGCGGCATGGCCGTGAAAGCGGAGCGCCTATGTCTGCTGTTGATGCGGGCGGCGGCCTGTGGAGGCGGGGCCCGGCTTGAGAAAGCAGCAGGGGGTCCTGATTTTCGGTTTGCGCTGGCCGGGTAGAGGTGTTTTGGGGCTCTGCGGCCAGTGTGGGATCCAGTATAAGGTATGCCGGGAAGGATGTCAAGGGCCATTTGAGGGCGGTGCAGTCCAGTTTTGGGGTGGGAACAGTGTGGCGGGGAGATTAGGCCAGTGGTGGCTGGAATATTCTCCGATTATTGGAGAGAGGCAGGGCGGGCGCCAAGCCTCGTTTAGCCGGGAGGTATGTTGATTAGGTGGTACAGGGCAGGCACAAGGCCTGCCCCTACGGTGGAGGCGCGGGGGTTCGAAAACCGGTCGCTGTCTCAACCGTTCCGATTGTCCAGGAGGGTCGGGCATACGAAGGGGGGCGTTGCGGGGGGAATCCCCCCGCACAAGGGAGGGCCGAAGGCCCGACCGCACAAATGCGAAGAGAGAGTGAAGAGGAGAGAGGAGTGAGTGACACCGTCTGTTCTGCTGGAAAGTACAACTGGATTTGACCGTGGCCTGGTTGAAACAAGAGGTGTATGAAAGTTCACCTCCACTTTGGACTACACCCTTAAGGGCCAAAGGGGGTAGGGCAGGGGCGAGGGGGTAGAGGTGACAGGTTTTTTTTGGGGATTATATACCAAAGTACGATTCAGAGAGGGGTACTACAGAATCACCCAAGCCTTCCAGGGTAAAGCAGATTGTCTTACGTGGCGAACTTCAGATCTGATGACTACGCCTACAAGAATTGGCACCGAAGCGATGTTTGCAAAGAATGAAACGGTTTGAACAGATTCAGAAGCCAAGAGTTCTGATCAAGCCATTTCGACTAAATCCCAAACCTTTGCAACAGTTCAGGCAGAATCAACACCACACCCACAACCCACAACCCTATCTTGATTCCTTTCATCTCTCCTCTAAGTTCGGCAATATCTGACTTTGTTGCCAATTGGGAATATGCTCCTTCCAGTCTGTTCGTCTTGGCTGCAAAGTCATCGACCCGATCCTCCAACCGCGTAAACTGCTCTGTCGTTACTGCCATTTCAGCCCTCCCCGGCGGCCACCCTGTTTTCCCTCCTAACATACCCTAATATCTGCATCCTGACAATAGATGGCGCAGGTCACAGCTCATCCTTGTTGTCCGACAGGGGCAACGAAGGATACCTGTTGAATCTGCGGGGAGCACGGCGGGGCGCGGGGAAGGCAGAAGGGCAATTTTTAGTAGCCGGTTTTTAGTTTTTAGTGAACTGCGGAAGGGCAGTTTTTAGTAGCCGGTTTTTGGTTCTTAGTGAACTGCGGAAGGGCAGTTTTTGGTAGGCAGTTTTTAGTTCTTAGTGAACTGCGGAAGGGCAGTTTTTGGTAGGCAGTTTTTAGTTTTTAGTGAACTGCGGAAGGGCAGTTTTTAGTAGCCGGTTTTTGGTTCTTAGTGAACTGCGGAAGGGCAGTTTTTAGTAGCCGGTTTTTAGTTTTTAGTGAACTGCGGAAGGGCAGTTTTTAGTAGCCGGTTTTTAGTTTTTAGTGAACTGCGGAGAATGGGGCGTAGATCTTTTTTATCCGCGAAGGAGCGCGAAGGGGCGCTAAAAGCATCTTTTGTCCGCGGAGGACACCTTTTTGGTTCCTGGAGGACGCGGGGGACAGTCTTGGCAGGGGGTTGTGATTGCATGGCTGTGGGGGCTCTTGGGGACCGGCGGGACTTTTCTCAGGCGAGGCGCTGTTCCTGCCAACGTCACAGCACCTTTCCAAGGGGAGATGGGGGCGAGTTTTCACGAGGGGCGGGGGCCGGGGGCGGCTGGCGGGGAAGGCGGGGGAGCGGGACGTTCGAGAGACGGATAAGTGCGTTGCCGGGGCGTAAAGGTTGGGGCGTTATTCGCCACTTTCCTTGCCAGAGTCGCTTTCGGAGTCTCTGGGCATCATCAGGAAGGCCAGGAATCGAATGGAGTCGTTTGTCTGGCGGACGGTCTCGTTCGTCTGGCGGACAGTTTCGTTTGTCTGGCGGACGGCTTCGGTCGTTTCTTTGACGGTTTCGTTGGTCAGTCTGACCGCTTTCATTACCTGGTCGACTTCATCGGACAGGCGGTCCAGTTTTCGATCAAGTCTGAGATGGCTTTGGGTCAGTTCTTCCAGAACGTCTTCGACTTTACTCATTCTGGCTTCTATCAGTGTTTCCCTGGCGGACTGGGGCTGTGTCATCAGGGGATTCCCCCTTCCAAAGTGCCTTGCACGATGGAGATCGGGGCGCGAATGGGGGCCGGACTTGCAAATATGGCCGGTGTATTATGGCGCCACGAGCAATTCTAGCGGATCTGGCGGGATAGCGTCAAGTCGGGGGGAACGGCGGGGAACGGCGGGGAACGGCGGGGAACGGCGGGTGATCCGCGAAGGGACGCGAAGGGGCGCGAAGGGGAACAGCAGGGGAACGGCAGGGGAACGGCAGGGGAACGGCGGGGGAACGGCGGGGGAACGGCGGGGGAACGGCGGGGGACGGGCTGCAGTTGGACAGTTATTCGTAAAGGGGGAAGGGCACCCACAAGGGGCGCCCCTACGGGGGTTACCAGGCGTCGTAGACGATGTCGTGTTCAGGGCCGAAGTGGAAGATGTACTGTTTGTTTTTGTCGTTTTCCCTGTCGGAGTAGAAGGTGTCGACGCGGATTCTGTTTACGTGGGGCAGGTAGTCGATTTTGACGCGTTTGCCGGTGAGGGGGTTGGAGCCGAGATAGATGGAGGCTTCGGTACCTTCGGGATGTTTGGCGGCGAGCTCGGCGAAGCCGGGGACCCAGGGGCCGAGGCGGGTTTTGCCGTCTCTGCCGATGTAGTAGACCTGGAGGCCGTCTTCGACTTTGATGAGCTGGATGGGGGTGGCGGCGTGGAAGATGATGCGATTGGGCGCCAGGGCCTTGATGAGCTCGTATTCGGCAAGGGCCTGTTCCAGCTTTCGCTTTGCCTCGGCGGTGCTGGTGCTGGTACCGGAGCCGGACCTGGGCGTGGGCGTCAGGGTGGGCGGGGGCCTGTCGCCATTGCCGCCGGGCGGGGAGGTGGGCACGGGTGAGGAGGAGGTTGGCGTGGCTGTTGGTCTGGGCGTGGGTTCACCGCCGGGGGGGCCTCCGGTCGGTTGTGGTCTGGCAGTAGGCTGGCCGACAGGGGGCGGGCCTGGCGGGGGGGTCTGTTGTGCTGCGGAGGAGGCAGGCCAGACGAACGCGAGCAGAAGGGCGAACATGCAGGAGACCAGCAGGAAGCTGAAATTCCGAAAGAGGGGTGTTTTGGGCATGAAACCAGTTTCTCCGATCACCGAACGCATATGCTTCCGGGCGTCACACATTCAAAGACGGGGCAATTCTGCGGAAACATTATATACCTCGCTGGTGAAATCGGTCAACCGGTGTTGTGACCGGGGTCAGGGCAATCGCAACCAGGGCTGGGCGTCATTATATTCCATGGAAGGCACCCACAAGGGGTGGAACGGCAGGGGTTAGGGGGCAGGGGTTAGGGGGCAGGGGTTAGGGGTTAGGGGTTAGGGGCCAGGGGTTAGGGGCGCGGATGGGCACGCACAAGGGGTGGAACGGCAGGGGTTAGGGGTTAGGGGCCAGGGGTTAGGGGCCAGGGGTTAGGGGCGCGGATGGGCATGCACAAGGGGTGGAACGGCAGGGGTTAGGGGGCAGGGGTTAGGGGCCAGGGGTTAGGGGCGCGGATGGGCATGCACAAGGGGTGGAACGGCAGGGGGGAGATATAGGTTGTTTTCGGGTTGGGGACGCGGAAGGGCACCCGCGAGGGGTGCCCTTTTTTGTGCGGGGTCTCGGGTTTGAGACGTTAGGGGGCCGGTGGTTACCAGGCTTCGTGGGTGACGTTGTGGTTGCTGTCGACGGTGAAGGCGTAGGGCTTGTTGGTGTCGTATTCGTTGTCGGGGTAGAAGGTGCTGACCCGTATCCTGTTTTCGGAAGCGATGTAGGTGATGGTGACGGATTTGCCGGTCCTGGTATTCGTTCCGCTGTAGATGGACCAGGAGGCGAGGGCAGCGAGCTCGCTGAAGGGCTGGATCCAGGGGCCGGGCTGGGCGCTGCCGTCGGCGCCGATGAAGTAGTACTGGAGGCCGCCGGCCATGGGGCAGAGCTGGGCGGGGGTGGCGGCGTGGGCGACGATGCAGTCGGCCGGGGGCGAGAAGGGTGCGTCGGGATGCGGCGCCAACGGCGAGAAGGGCGCGTCCGGCTGCGGGTCGGGGTCGGGGTCGGGCATCGGGTTGGTGTTCGGGTCAGACGGCGTTTGCGAGGGTGGGGCGCCTAGCGGGCCTTCGCTGCCCGGCGGGTTTACCGGCGGGCTGGCAGGCGGGTTGCCCGGGGGATTGGTGGACGGCAGGCCTGGGCCCGGACCGCTGGGGGGGCCGCCGGGCGAGTTTGGGGGCTGTTGGGCCAAGGCGGATCCGGCGAGGGCGACGGTCAGCAGGAGGGCCAAGAGGGGCGGCGCGGCGGAACGGAGCGGGCGAGCCCAAATGGATGAAAAGTTCATGGTGTGTCTTCTCCCTGAAGATACTATGGGCATAAAGCCTTCCTCGATCAGTTCTCTCAGACAAGATGCGATCGAAACATATGGCTGTTACTGCATTAGGACGGCCGAAAGGGAGAGAAAGTTCCATTTGAACTGCGGAAACGAGGTCCGGAAACCGTTTCGTTGCGGATTATGCCAAGTGACGGGGCGGCTGTCAAGGATTGGAACATGGCGGGGCACGGGGAACTGCAACACCTTTTGTCCACGGAGGGCGCGGAGAGGGGCAACTGCTAACACCTTTGTCCACGGAGGGCACGGAGAGGGGCAACACCTTTGGTCCGCGGAGGGCGCGGAGAGGGGCAACTGCTAACACCTTTTTCCACGGAGGACACGGAGAAGGGCAACACCTTTGGTCCGCGGAGGGCGCGGAGAGGGGCAACTGCTAACACCTTTTTCCACGGAGGACACGGAGAAGGGCAACACCTTTGGTCCGCGGAGGGCGCGGAGAGGGGCAACTGCTAACACCTTTTTCCACGGAGGACACGGAGAAGGGCAACTGCTAACACCTTTTTCCACGGAGGACACGGAGAAAGGCAACACCTTTGGTCCGCGGAGGGCGCGGAGAGGGGCAACACCTTTGGTCCGCGGAGGGCGCGGAGAAGGGCAACTGGTAACACCTTTTGACCACGGAGGACACGGAGGGGCGCGGAGAACTGCAACACCTTTGGTCTGCGGAGGGCGCGGCGGGGCGCGGAGAACTGCAACACCTTTGGTCCGCGGAGGGCGCGTCGGGTTTTGTCGGCGTTTCCCGGCGGACCAGACGGAGGTCGGAAGCAGGGCCGGGAATGGGGCGCGGCGGCGGGCGCCGGGGACAGGGCGAACGCGTGTGCGGGCAGCTGGGGCGCCGGGGCGGAAAAGGAGGCAGGGGGCGTCGCGGAGAGGCGCTGGCCGCGGTTGAGCGGGGCTGACATCTCGTGGACGCTCGTACGAGAGATGTACGAGCGTTTACGAGCGTTTACGAGAGATCGGGCAAGGAAAGTTTGCGGTACGGGACGGCAGAGGGCGGGCTGTGCAGATGGGGTGTGTTATTTGTTGGAAAGCGGGGTTCACAGGATGACTGCCCGGGGCGAGGGGAACGAACGAGGCGGGGACCGGCGGCATCTGGTCGTCCGCGCGCGGCTGCTCGCGCCGAACAGGGAGGGAGCGGCCAGAACGCTTTTCACAGAGAGGTTCAAGTTCACGGTTCGGCCTCACTCTGCCGGCGCAGGTCGCTGTACTGACAGAGGTCGGAGCGCTCTACTCGGTCAGGCCGTTGTCCGGGGAGATCCCGTGCGCGCGGAGTAGGGCCGCAAGGTTGTCGGCTCTGTCTTTTTCCTGTTCGGCTCGGTTTCTCTCCCGGTCGGCTCGGCTTTTTTCCCGGTCGGCGCGTTCGGCGGCCGTGGGAACGGGTTGGCCCGAGGGATGCTGCCAGCGCAGCCAGGTTGCATCCAGGTTTTCGAACTGCCCCTGCCACAGACGAAGACCCAGCCCGACGCCGGGCAAAATGTCATGGGCGCACGGGCTGTATGCGCCCGCGGGCGTGCGTCGGAAGGCCTGCACAGCTTCCTCCTGCACCAGCCTCAGCGGGTCGAAGACGACGTACAAGGGAACGCCGAAGTAGGCGTATCTCCCGTATTTGGCGGCCATCTCGCCGCCTTTCTGATTTGACACGACTTCGATGGCAACGTCAGGCGCCTTCTTGTACTCCCAGATGAAGTAGCTGCGGCCTTCCTTCGCCCACGGCTCCTGCAGTTCATGTACATCGAGGCTGAGAAAGACGTCGGGCACGAGCGGCGCTTCGCGGGGGTGCAGAAAGAGGCCGACGTCGGCGCAGACCATGAACGGGCGGTCGCCGCCGGGACCGGCCCACGAGTTGTACAGGGGACTTGTGAGCAGCCGCCGCTGCTTCTCGGAAAACCGGTTATCCACGGGCGTGTCGTCCTCGGTGACAAGGTGTTCTATGGCACGTCTGTCCGCAGCCGTCAGCGGCGGATGGACGGCCGCGACGCGCCGGTCGTTGTGCGGCTTGTCTGCGCCAGGGGTCTTCTCGGCCTTCTGATGTGGTACCGCTGATTCGGTTGTCGAAACGGAACTCGCGGACATTTCTATCTCCTGCCTTCTTCGCAGAAGCAGGCGACGGGCGCCTGATCCTGTGCCTTTGCGCAGCTTCAGAATAGCAGTATCGGACAGTTTTGACAATGGGCGGAAGAGCAGTTTTTTGTAGTCGGTTTTTAGTTTTTAGTGAACGGCGGGAAGGGCGGGGGAACGGCGGGGGAAGGGCGGGGGGAAGGGCGGGGGAAGGGCGGGGGAAGGGCGGGGGAAGGGCGGGGGAAGGGCGGGGGAAGGGCGGGCGCGAGGGGTTGGGGCACCCACAAGGGGCGCGTGTGCGGGTTAGAGACGGGAGCGACCATACAGAAGCTGGGGGGAGGCGCTGCGCGAGAGGCTTCCCGCAGAAGGCGGACTCGAGCAAGCGGCTGCGCGATTGCTGTTTCAGGAGACGCAGAGTTTCTTTTGGCCGCCCAGGTGCGGCACGTCTGTCCGTCGAGCGACTTCCCTGTTCCATTCAGAGGCGGTCCCGTCGTTTGAAAGTTCGATTGACGAACCGGTTCGAGTTTGCAGCGCGCCTGGATCCGGAATCATGCCGGGAGGGGGCGAAGGTGAGCAGCCTCCCGTTTTCGGTCCGGTTGGACGGGAATATCCAGGATGTGAGGAGGACAAGGAACATTGATTGGGATGGCCGGACAGTCTACCTCGAGGAGAAGAAGAGTGGATTTCGTATGGGTGTGAAGATCGAGAATGTTGATCGGGGTCTTGTCGTCATCAATTTTGATCATTTGGGGGGATCGACCACGTATCTCAGGGGAGGCAAAGGGTTTGGGGATCGTTGTGATTTCCTGGTTCTTGAGGAAACAGACAGTGAATATGCAGGCTACCTTATCGAACTTGAAAACCAGGTGCCCGCAAACCATGCGATCTCGCAGTTGAGATGGTCTGCTCCTTATCTGAGGTACATATTAGAGGTGTTTCTGGAAGATAGTCTTATGGAGTTTCCCGAAAAGAAACTTAACGTGAGGTTTTTTATGGTTGGAACACGCTTGTCCGGCTTGGTAAACAAGGGGGGAATGAAAAGGCAGTCTGCCCGGATGTTTGAAAGGTGGGAGGTCAGCACCAGGCTGGATATGTATTACAGAGTCTACACGGCAGGGCACAGGTTTGAATTCAGCGAGTTCAAGGAAGTTTCTCAAAGTAAGTATTCTTGAAGTCGTCGAGCGCTGGCGAGTGTGTGAGTTTTTGGGCGTAGAGTTTGAAAGGGGGTAACTGACAGGCAGGCAGTAAGGGTTAACCGGCACACGAGGCTACCGCGAACTGGTAGCCTTTTTCAATTGGTGGGTTGCTTTGATTTGGGACCGGGATTACTGGATTTGGGGATTGCGGGCGACGGGACGGGGGTTGGGACTGGCGGAGCGGCGAAGTGGGGAGCGGGAATTGGGGGCACTTGCGGTTGGGCGGGGCCTACGGGGCGCGGGCGCTGATGATGAGCATGGGCTGACGATTGGGGCTAACCAGACCGGTCATAGGCTCAAAGGATGGCAACTTCTATCTCGGGACTCTCAAGTATTCGCCATGTTGTTCGGCGCAGAGGAAAAGGGCAGTGAATACTGCTTCCATATATGGTCTTATCTCAGCGTGAGATTTGTTTACGGCATGGTTTTCCCCATCGTGGATGATCGAAACGGGAGGGTTGATCTCAGTGACAGCCTTCCTGATGCGCCCTACTTGGAGTTTGAGAAATCGACCACTTTCTTTTGTGTTTAGCCCGCAAGTTCGATTGATTTCTGCGAGGGACTTGGCATCATTACCCCTATGGAAAAACTCCAACCAGTTGACAGACAGGCCTGAGTCATTCCTTGACTCATCCCCAAAGGCGGCAGCTTGCAGCCCTGAGCCATCTCTCGGACACCACTTCTCCTTGTTGAGGTAACGGACTACATGATCGGTGTCGGGAATTGGTCTAGGCATTTGGCGACAGGAGCCTTTCTTTGAACAGAGCCACAGTTTCTTTTGTCATGGCATGGGAAAACTCACCACGAAAGGTGATACGACGCCTTTGGGAGCCGAAGGCCCCCGACATGACTGAGATATAGTTCAGTAAGGAGGGATAGAAGGTCAGGGCAATAATTCCTTTCCCATTACCGTAGTATTCATTGTCAGGATCGTCTGGCATGGACTCCTCGGATAGCCTCCAGACCAGGTTTACACAGCCGGCATAGTCTGCCCGCAGTTTAACGTAGGGGATTTCTTCAGGAAGAGCATAGTCGATGAGAAACCATGCCCACGACTGCAGGGATTGCAGAATGACCCCTGGGCTTTCACCTTCTTCGAGTTCACTCCGTCTATCCTGAAGGTAGTCGTAGTAGTCATCGACATAATCCTCCAGATCGTTTGCCGCCATGAATTCAAGGAGTTCGCCGTGCGTACGCAAGGCAAAGATCTTCCGCCTGGCCCACTCTCTATTCGATACCCAATCGAAGTACGGCGCCAAGCGTTGCAGATGCTTGCTAACGGGAAAGGGCAACATTCCTCTAGGGGGAACATGCTCTCTAAATCTGTAGAATCGTTCGCTTTCCGAGGAATTAACTGAAGCACGGTATATAAGACTCTTTATTCTGTGATGTGACTGCTCACGATTGCGTCCCGTTGTGGATTCATGGTGTTTGATCAGCATCTTCTCGATTGTTTCAATAAAGTCCTGCGATGATGCCGAACTGAGTTCCCGCTCATTCTGTTCAATCAGGGTCATCTTCAACCTCCAACAAAGTGAACAGATTCTCGAATACTCTACTCTTATGGTCTTGATAGTCGCTAAGCCAACCAATAAGAAAATCGCTTGCGGGACTTGCGAAATCGGCAATTTGCCCACGGACATCCAGGAAGTTCCTGGCATCCGGCGCAGGTTGGAAACTGAAGGAAATCAAAGAGCCTGATTCCATAAACCTTATATTGGGGAAGGTTTCAACATCCAACCAGGATTGAGAAACAAGGTCCGGGTGAAAGAATCTTCTGACTAACCATTCTCCAGGTCTTTCGCGTGGAACTTCGATGTCCCAAATCATCTCTGCCATAAAAAAATCACCAAGTGCCAGTTCTTCGATGTATTTCGCAGCGATCGAATGGGGATGCAGTGTGCCGTCCGTCTCCAAGTCCTGAGTCTGGACAACACTTAGTGAATCTCCGTCTCCGGAAATTCTGACACCATTATCATAGGAGATTGAACAGAACCTTGGCGTCAGTATCAGTTTCTGTGATCCCCTTTCCCAGGTCCAATTCTCAGGAATGACATTTGAATATGCAAGAATGTGGGGATGAAGATTCAAGAATTCGTGCGTACCAGGTTCTTTGGCGTGCAATGCAACGGAGAACTCGGTCAGCTTCAGGTCTTCCATGTTCATCAGACGTTCCTTTTTTCCGGCAATACCCAGTTTACGCGTAGCTAAAATTACCATTGACCCGAACGGGAAGTCAAGCAGGAACCCCAGGGCAATCGCATCTCAATCTGGACGCCAAAGTGTGCCACAGAGGGGTGGAACGGCAGGGGTTAGGGGGAACGGCAGGGGAACGGCAGGGGAACGGCGGGGGAACGGCGGGGGAACGGCGGAAAGGCAGGCGCGAGGGGTTAGGGCATCCACAAGGGGCGCGTCTACGGGGGGAGACCGGTTACCGGCTGTTTTCGGGTTGGGCGGGCGGGGATGGGCACCCACAAGGGGTGGAACGGCAGGGGTTAGGGGTTAGGGGGAACGGCAGGGGAACGGCAGGGGAACGGCGGGGGAACGGCGGAAAGGCAGGCGCGAGGGGTTAGGGCATCCACAAGGGGCGCGTCTACGGGGGGAGACCGGTTACCGGCTGTTTTCGGGTTGGGCGGGCGGGGATGGGCGCCCACAAGGGGTGGAACGGCAGGGGTTAGGGGTCAGGGGTCAGGGGTCAGGGGCCGGTGGCGGCGGGGGTTGACCGGGGCGGGGGCTGGCGGGGCGTATGGGGGCTGGGCGGGGACCAGGATTCCCGGATCTGTGGATGGGGACGATTGACTGGGATTTCCGGATTTGTGGATTGCTCTGATTTTGGGGTCGCGCAGGCAGGGACCAGGGCAATCGCATTTGGATTCGGGCGCCTCAACGGCGCAGGGAGGGCACCCACAAGGGGTGCCCCTACAGGGTGTCGGGCGTGTCCGGCCAGGAGCCCGGGGCAGTCGCATATGGTTGCAGCCGTGCCAAATTGTGAGGGGAACGGACCTTCAGGCCAGCAACCATCATACCCAATCCAAGGTGACACCACGAACCACCATGGATTCCATCGACCCTCCGGCCCTATACTGCACCCAAAGACCCAAAAAGAAGGAAGTAGATACCAGACACAGAAAAACGCGCGCAAGCATTGGTTGACACATTATGTTAGCAAAGGGTCTGCCGATTAATGATAACTGTACCGCTGTACGGGAGGACAAGAGAGATAGTTGGAGGGTTGGGCCTGGCGGTGGTCTAACGCGGGGCAGGGTGGCGTGTGAAAGGAGGTGTTTTCAAAAGAGTTTTCTCAATTGGTTTACATGAACTTTTTCGTTTCTGGCGAACCGAAGGACACCCTCGCTGATGTTTCTTGCCGAGACAGCAGGTCTTGCCAAAACGTTTTCCAAAACCCTTTCCGCAAATTCGACATACCTTTTTGCGCTCTTGACATCTTCGCCGGACAGCCCCCATGATGCAGAGACAGGGACAATGACTTTCTGCCCCGATTCCGGCGAAGTTGCCGAAATGAACAGATCAGTATTTTTGAACGCTTCCAGCTCACCCTCGACCGCCTCGCCGGTTTGTTCGGCAATCCTGTTCGCCAAGCCCTGAGCCTCGTTGGAGGTAAGCGTGGAACTGTAGTGGAGGCCCATGTCCTTTGCGATGTTCGGCGCCTCCACCACGGTTTCCAATAAGGCGGCAGCACCCTTTAGCAACGAAACGTTATTGTTGATTTTGTCCAGTTTTTGATCAGACCGCTCAAATTTTTTTTCAACATCCGATCTAAACTCTTTCAATATATTTTCTATTCTGTCGAGCCTTTCGTCAGTGTTCATTTCTATCCTCTAGCGCTGATACGGTCTTAGACAGCAAGTTGCTGATTTCCTGAACAACACGATCAGCCTCTTCAGCAAACAGTTCGTCGAATGGGTGCGAATCCTCTTCGATCGCAGTTTGCGAAATCGCCTCTTTGACAATAGACAAGACCTCGATGTATTGCCTTATCCCCTCTCTTGACGATGCACTAATTGCAAATGCCACAAGTGACAGACGCAACCCCAAAAGGTTTCCGTGAATCCGCGCCATAGATTCCGATTTATTCGAACTCTCATTATTTTCGTCCTTGGCAACGGTCATGACAGTGCTGCAGAAACCTCACACTCATTGCGGTTGAACTGACATGTGGATAGTAGATCAGAAGAAAACACATGTCAATGAGGGCGGGGACCAGGATTTGACCAGGATTCTTGGATTATTGGATTGCTTTGATTAGGGACCGGGATTTTCGGATTTCTTTGATTTGGGGGGCTGGGCGGGCAGCATGGGTGAGTCGGCACACGAGGCTACCACGAGCTGGTAGCCTTTTTCAATTGGTGGATTGCTTTGATTAGGGACCGGGATTCCTGGATTAGTGGATTGCTTTGATTTTGGGCTTGAGCCGGGACAGGGTGGAGGCGGGAAGGAAGGCGAGGCACAAAAAGAGAACGCCCCCCGGCCGGAGCCGGGGGGCGTCGCTTTGCTTATTCAACAGACCTTGTCAGGTCTTATGCTCGTTATTCGTCGGTCATGGCTGCGGCCAGGGTTGACCACATGCCTTCGCCGCCGGCGTTGACTGCGCGGACCCGGTAGAAGTAGCGGGTACCAGCTTCAAGGCCGGTGTCCTCGTACATTCTCACGCTGGCCGGCAGCTCCCTCTTGGCAGCATCCCACATGCGGGTGACACTGTTCCAGCGATCGATCTGGTACTCAGTGATCGGGGAATCGTAGTCCTCCGGCTCGGTCCATTCCAGCGTGACCTTATTCTCTCCACCGGTCAGCTTCAGACCATTGATTGGATCAGTGCCCGTAGCAGTATTCTTCGGGATCCTGCCCGGAGCCTTGGGATCGGTGGTTACCTGAACAACGGCTGACCACGCTACGGTTGCGTCACTGACTTGCACTGCAGCGTCGCTGGGACACTCGGTGTCGGCGGCGTCGGTGTCGTTACAGCCATTGACGGCGCGCATGCGGTAGTAGTAGAGCGTGCTCGGCATCAGAGCTCTGTCGACATGTTCCGTCACGCCAGCAGGCATCGGCACGATTACGTCTTGGTCGGTACCACCCGTACCCAGCGAGTCGTCGCCCCAGTCGTTTACAACATCGTCTGCGTCAATCTCGCCAATAGTGCCGGCGTCGGTACCGATTGACGGATAGCGCTGGATTTCATAGCGCTGGATCGTAGAGCCGTTGTTGTCCGGCGTGTTCCAGGTGAGCGTAACGCTCTGGCCGGAAACCTTTGCCCGCAGTGTCGGCAGGTCCGGTCTCGCGGCATTGGTTGCAGCAGAGACCTGATTCGACCAGCCGCTTGCACCGGCCGAGTTCACGGCACGGACGCGGTAGGTGTAGGTCATACCATCGGCGAGGCCGGTATCGGTGTAGCTCTGGCTGGCGGAGGTGTAGACCAGCGGGTCAGCTTCATCGTCCACATATGCGACGTCGACGGTCTTGATGTCGTCCCACATTCCGGTGGAGCCGTTCCAGCGCTGAATCTCTACGCTGGTGATGTGAGCACCGCCGGTACCCAGGTGTTGGTCGTTGGTGAAGTCAGAGTCCGGACCCGGAAGCGCCCAGGTCAGCATGACTTGCGTATTTCCACCAGTTGCCGCCAGATCGTCCAGATCTGAGCCACCGAATTCAGTTGTGTTGGCGCCCGGCGCTGACGGCGCGATTGGTGCGGTTGTCTCATCTTCCTGATCGGACCAGTCAGTGGCGTCGGCAACGGCGACAACTGCGTCGCCGGCTCCACAGATTGCGGTGTCGGTGGCGAGATCGTTATTACAGGCATTTACTGCACGGATGCGGTAGTAGTAGGTCCGGCCCGGAGTAAGGCCGCTGTGCGTATAGGTCGTTGCGAGCGCCGGAGTCGGGCTGAGGGTATTGTTTTCCGTCGTACCGTCACCCCAGTCTCTGTCGGCATCGGCGACTACGGTGGTGCCGTCGGCAGCAACAGGACCTGTGGTCGTGAACTGAATCTGGTAGGCCACGACGTCGTCGCCGTTGGACTCGGGCGCCATCCATGAAAGCATGATGGCCTGCTTATCCACGGTGAGCGAGAGGTCGATCTTGGCCGGCGCCTTGGCGTTGAGCATGCCACTCGGGAAGTTGCTCTGGGTCCATTCGCCCATACCGGAGGCGCTGGCGGCGCGGATGGCGTAGTAGTACATCCGGCCAAGCTCGGCCGTTTCATCGTTGTATTCTTCGTCCTGCGCACCGAGGCTGGCGGGGAGGGCTTCCCACATCGAGCCGTTCCAGCGCTGGAGATGATAGCTGGTGATGGGCGAGGTGCCCTCAGCCGGCTTGGTCCATTTCAGCCTAATATGACCGTCGGTGTTATCGGGCGTCACGGTCAAGGTCGGCGTGCTCGGTACGACCGGGTCCTCGGGCGGTCCGGGATCGCTTTGTGCCATGACCTCTGCCGACCACTTTCTACCGGCAAGTGCGGTGGCAAGCGCGGCGGCGTCGGTATTACTATAGTCCACCGTGTTTTCCGAGGTTACCGTTCGGATGCGATAGGTGTAGGTCGAATCGGCTGCGAGGTCCTCGTGGGAGTAGCTCGTTGCGGTCGCACCTATCAGGAACACGTCGTTGTCGGGATTGTCGGGGTCGTCAGCACCGTCAGCGCCTGAATTGTCGTCGTCACCGTCGTGGTCGCCGAAATTCCCGTCGTCCTTCTTGAACTGGAGCTCGTAGCCCGTGAGCGCGGCGCCGTTGGTCATCGGCGTCGTCCAGCTGAGAAGGACGTTCTGCCCGATGATCGTGGCCGTCAGGACGGGATGGTCCGGGTCCCTGGCAGCGACGGATACGGGTCCTACCTGCGCCCAGTTGCTCTTGGTACCGACATTTGTCACGACACGCACACGGACGTACAGATTCATCGCACCCGGCAGCGGGTCGGTGATACGGCTCATGAGGCCTTGCGCAGCAAGGTTTTCACTCATGACGTCGTCCCCATCCCAAGCGTCACCCGCGGTCGAATCATCTGCGTCTTCAGCAACAGTGGTAGTGGTAGTTACCACGAGCCACTGGAGATCGTAGCTGGCAATCGTATAGTTGGGGTCTGCAACCCTACGCCAGGTAATCGTGGCGCTGCCGTCATCGCCAACGGTGGCGGCCAGTGTATCGGTGCCGGACGTTGCTTGTACCGCGACGGCGGGAACGGGTATAGGAGTCGAAGACGCAGACCAACTAATCTTGGGAGCCGCGCCGGAGTCATCTGCGGAATTGTCAACGTCCTCGAAGTCGGTGAGCGAGTTTACGGCCAAGACCTGGAAGGCGTAGCCGGTGGCAACCGCAGGACCAACCATGATGTATTCGGTCGCGGGGGCCTGCACCGAGACGACATTGGCTGCCTGGAATTCGGTCTCGGTCCCACTCAACCAGCGGAGCCGGTAGCTGGTAATCGGCTCTCCGTGGTCGGCGGGCTTGGTCCAGGTGACCTTGATTCGGCCGTCATCGAATTCCGCGGAGACGTCGTCGTCGGTGCCGTCAAGGGCGCCCACCCGGGCCGGGTGGGAGGATGCCACGGTGGCACTGGCCTCTGCCCAGACTTTGTCGGCATCGGGGTAGGCGGTGGGGCTGTCGTCGTTGTGAGCGTTGAAGGCACGGATGCGGTATTCGTAGGTCACGCCGAAGGTGAGATCTGCTGTGATGTCAAGCCCTTCGGTTGTGGTCGTGTCAGTTACTGCCCAGCCGGTTATATCGCCCCATTCGCCGTCGGCGTCTTTGACCTGGAGGTTGTAGCCGGTTACAGCAGAGCCGCCGTCCTCAATCGGATTGTCCCAATCCAGCTCGATCTCGGCGTCACTGTTGTCCGCTTGCGCAGTGAATCGACGCGGCAGACTGGGCTTGGTGGCGGCCGGTGTCGCGTCCAACGATTCTGCCGGTCCTGGGCCTACGGCGTTTACCGCCCGCACATCGAATTCGTAGGTTTGGGCCGAATCGAGATTCGGGAAGGCGGCGCCGGTTCTCAGACTCGCACTGGTCCAGTCAGGAATATCGGCTATGGGGGTGGTGGTCAGATAGTGCCGGTACTCGTACTTGGTGATGGGTGTGCCGCCGATGTCGTCGGGCGCTTCCCAGGTGTAGGTGATGCTGCCGTCGCCGCGGCTGGCCTTGAGGTTCTTCGGCTCACCGGGTACGGCTTGCGCCTGGGCAATACCGGAGACTGTGGACCAGTCACTGGGATCATTGGCGTTGGCGTTGATGGCGCGGACACGGTACTCGGTGGTGGCGCCGACGATGGCGCTGCGATCGGTGTAAGAGGTGTCCGACCCCGAGTAGGCGGCGCCCCAGTTGGTGGTCGTCGCGTTATATTTCTGTACTTCGTAGCTGACGATGGCGGAGCCGCCGTCGTCGGCAGGCTCATCCCAGTCGAGCATGATTGAGCCGGCGCCGGGGGCGGCGGTCAGGTTGCGGACCGGGCCCGGCTTGCCGGAGGGCGTCGCAGACACCGAAGCGGCTTCGCTCTCGCCGACAGAGTTGACGGCGCGCACCATGAACATGTAGGCGGTGCCCTTGGTGAGATTGGAGATCGTCACGGTAAGGACACTGCCGGCATTTGTCCACGTGGTGGGCGCGGTACCGCCGGACGCGTAGTGGATGTGCTCGTAGTGCGTAATGGCGGCGCCGTTGTCGTCAGGCGCGGTCCATGTGAGCACAACGGTGGTCTCGGTGGGGGCGGCGGCGAGGCTTACCGGCATTTCGGGCGCGCCCATCGGGCTGGCGCTGGCGGTGGCAGCCGGGCCGTTGCCCTGGCTGTTGTAGCCGCGCACCTCGAAGTCGTAGCCCTGGCCGTTGGTGAGGCCGGTGACGGTCATGGTAAGGACGTTGCCGGCATCCATCCAGTTGCCCTGCGTACCGCCGCTCTCTACGTGGCGGTAGTGGTAGCCGGTGGCGGCTCCGGTGGCGGGGGCGGTCCAGGTCAGGGTGACCTGTTCGTCACCGGAGGCGGCGTTTAGGCTCTGGGGCGCGCTGAGCGTGGGCGCTGAGAGCACGGTGGCGTTGACCTGCGCGGACCAGGCGCTCATGGTGCCGCCGGCATTGGCGGCGCGGGCCTGGTAGTATATGGTCCTGCCGGCGGTGAGGCCGGTGTGGACGTATTCGGTCCCTGTGACAGCGGTGCCTGTGCTGGGGAGCTGCGCCCAGGCGCCGTCCCATGCCCAGAGTTCGTAGCTTACGGCGCCGGTGACAGCAGGCCAGGAGACGGTGATCTGCAGGTAGCCGGGCGACAGCGTCAGGACGGGCCGGGCGGGTGCGTCGCCGGCGACCTCGTTAACGCGTTCGGACCAGGCGCCTGTTCGATCGTCTCCGGTCACGGCGCGGACCTGGTAGTAGTAGGTCCTGCCGCTGGTGAGGCCGGTGTGGGCAAAGGTGATAGCGGTGAGCGGATCGGCGGTACCGCCGTCGAGCCGCTGCCACTGGTTGACGTTGTCCCACGCCCAGAGCTCGTAGCTTGCGGCGTCGTCGACGGCGTTCCACGCGAGGTTGATCGTGGTTGCCCCCGATGCCTGCGCGGTCAGGACCGGCGCGACGGGCACCGTGGCCGTTTCTTGCGCGAGGGCGACGTTCGACGTATCGGAAGCGATAGCGCCGAAGGCCGCCAGCATCACAATCAAGGCGAGGGCACTATAGGCCAGTATACGTTTCGAATGCTTCATAGTGTGATCTCCTGAATCGTTAGTAAGGGCTATTCATTCTCGTACCGGATCGGTAATGACGGTCACGTCCGGCCGCTCAGCGAGGAGCCGGACGCTGTTTGGGCGCCACGAAAGACGGTATTGAATTCTGTGCCGCACTCTGGGCAGCGGCACGCGATATGTCAACATATCATGGATCGGATTTGCTGCCAAATCGAAATTCTGCATCTTTACGGGTTCCCACATTCATACCGGGCCGTGCTTACAGTCGTGTCTCTGAAGGACATCTGATGGTGAAGGGAGGAGCCGGGAACGGAAGGGGCCACGTGGTCCTGCTTTTTCCCCTTCCGAACCAACTCCTCCGGCTTCGCCTTGCTCTTTTGCCTGCCGCGTGTGTTGCGGGGCGGCGGGCATTGGAGCGGTACTACAACGCACCAGGAGAATCACAACCAGCCTATAGCCCGAATATATAAAAGGAGTATGCCAGGAGCGAAACAGATGCCGGCAGCTGCTGGCGTTCCCCTTTCACAGCTTACCAGGCTTCGACGTTGACGGCGAGGTCGGCGCCGAAGTTAAAGATGTAGGGCTTGTTCACGTCCATGCCCTTGTCCGGGTAGTAGGTGAAGGTCCGGATCGTCATGTCCTTGGGGATATAGTCGACGTGGACCTGTTTGCCGGTGAGCGGGTTGACGGCGTTCAGGAGCGAGACCCATTCGCCGGAGGGGTGCATTTCTGCGAGCTCGGCGAAGCCGGGGATTGTCGGCCCTGAGACTGTGCTGCCGTCGGCGCCGATAAAGAAGAAGTGGAAGCCTTCGCCGGCGACGACGAACTGGACGGGTGTGGCGACGTGTTTGACGACGCGGTTGGCGAGCTCGTGAGCGGGCGGGCCCATAGAGCCGCCCATGTTGCCGCCCATGTCGGTCGTGGAGGTCGCTGTCGGTATCGGGCCGGGGCCGGTCGTGGACGTCGGTGTCGGGTCGGGACCGGTCGGCGGGCCGGTTGGCACTGTCGGCATTGGTGTTGGTGATGTCGCCGGGTTGGGACCGCCCGGCGGGCTACCCGGGTCGGTCACAGGGGGGCCGCCCGGCGGGCCTGTCTGCGCCAGGACGGCAACCGGGACGGCGAGCGCCAGCATGAGCACCAGCATGTAGAGCAGGAGCCTGCGATTGCGGGAATTGGATCGAGTGGAGCCAATCATGGGGTTTTGATTCTCCTTTCAGAAGACGATGAATCCTGCGTCACGGAAATGCGCGTTGTATGAGTTCAAGCCGCCGGACGGGCAGCGGGTCACACAGCGGTTACGGTCAGTTCGGGACCGTTTCAGAGTCAACCCTGCAATGGTAGCACAGGGGAATGTCGTTAGCCAATTCGTCATCGTACATTACGCAGGGCAGTCTCGAAATATGATAGCACAGGCAGAAAGGGGCGGCAACTCTGTTTATTGGAATTTGAAAGGGGATCTTTTGGGATCGTAGCACAGGCAAACGGAGTTGGCAACTGCTTTTTTTTGGGAAGGGGAACTGCGGGGGCGAGGGGAACTGCAGGGGCGAGGGGAACTGCGGGGGAACTGCGGGGAAGGGCAAGGGCGAGGGGAACTGCGGGGAAGGGCGGGGAAGGGCAGGGAACGGCGAAGGGCAGTTTTTTGTAGTCGGTTTTTAGTTTTTAGGGAACTGCGGGGGCGAGGGGAACTGCGGGGGCGAGGGGAACTGCAGGGGCGAGGGGAACTGCGGGGAAGGGCGGGGAACGGCGAAGGGCAGTTTTTAGTAGTCGGTTTTTAGTTTTTAGTGAACTGCAGGGGCGAGGGGAACTGCGGGGGAAGGGCAGGGAACGGCGAAGGGCAGTTTTTAGTAGTCGGTTTTTGGTTTTTAGTGAACTGCGGGGGCGAGGGGAACGGCGGGGGAAGGGCAGGGAACGGCGAAGGGCAGTTTTTAGTAGTCGGTTTTTGGTTTTTAGTGAACTGCGGTACGGCAGTGGATAGTTGAACGGCAGGGGCGAGGGGAACGGCGGGGGAATTTGGATTTGGACGATTTGCCTACGATATATATACGCGGCGGAATGTGGGGGAAATGCAGGGGGGAACTGCAAGGGGGGAACTGCAGGGGGGGAACTGCAGGGGCTAGGGGCTAGGGGTCAGGGGCTAGAACGGACAAGGGCGCCCACAAGGGGGGAAATGCAGGGGCTAGGGGCTAGGGGTCAGGGGCTAGAACGGACAAGGGCGCCCACAAGGGGGGAAATGCAGGGGCTAGGGGTTAGGGGCGAGGGGTTAGAACGGACAAGGGCGCCTACAAGGGGGGAAATGCAGGGGCGAGGGGTTAGAACGGACAAGGGCGCCCACGAGGGGCGCCCGTACGGGGTCTGTGGGAGAGGGCGCCCACGAGGGGCGCCCCTGCGGGGGGATTGGGGTTACCAGGCTTCGTGGGCGACGTTGTTGTTGGCGTCGACGGTGAAGTTGTAGGGCTTGTTGGTGTCGTACTCGTTGTCGGGATAGAAGGTGCTGATGCGGATCTTGTTTTCGGCGGCGAGGTAGGTGATGGTGACGGATTTGCCGGTCCTGGGATTGACGCCGCTGTAGACGGAGGCGGTCAGCTGGCCGAAGGGGGCGATCCAGGGGCCCTGGCTGGAGCCGCCGTCGGCGCCGATGAAGTAGTACTGGAGGCCGCCGCCGACGGGGCAGACCTGGGCGGGGGTGGCGGCGTGGGCGACTATGCAGTTGGCGGGCGGCGTGAAGGGCGCGTCCGGATGCGGTTGCGCGCTGGGGACGGCGGTTGGGACGGCTGTTGGCGTGGCGCCGGGCGGACCTGTGTTGGGGCCTCCGGTGTTGGGGCCGCCGGTGTTGGGGCCGCCGGTATTGGGGCCTCCGGTGTTGGGGCCGCCGGTGGGCGCGGTGGGGACCGCGGTGGGGACCGCGGTGGGCTGGCCGCCGGGCGGGTTGCCTCCGGGCGAGTTGGGGTCGTTGCCCGGGCCGGTGTTCGGGTTTCCGCCGGGGCCGCCCGGGATGTTGGGCGGCTGCGCCAGTACGGCGGCGGGCAGGATGGCGAGCGCCAGCATGAGGGCGACCAGGAAGGGCATGGCGATACGCAGGTTTTTCTTGTGCCGAGGTGTGAGTTTCATGGCGGTTTCCGTCCTATTGGGTGTGGATTGCAGAGGGTGCTGCACGGTCGAATGGGTTACAGGCACTGCGACAGTTACAGGGGAAGTGGATACAGGGGGAAGTTCCGGTATTGATAGTCGTTTGACGAAGAGTCATATTTTCGATGCTTGACGGCAGACAGCAGGGCGGCTGACAGCGATGGGATGGTTGCCGCCGGTTGCTCCCGAGCGTTGAGGGAGCACTCTTAAATTTGGCAGAGTTTTGAAATGTAGTCAAGTTGGAAAGATGCAGGGCAACCGCATCCAGATCCGGACGCCAATATATCCAGCGAAGGGCGCCCACAAGGGGCGCCCCTACCTTGCCGGTCGTTTTTGGGCAAGACCCGATCTCCAGCAGGGCGCCCCCACAGTAGTTGGCGCTGTTTTCGGCGGTTTTTCGGGCGTTGGGCTCGAACCAGGTCGTGTCGCGGGGTCGTGGCCCGATTGGGTGCAGTTGCCCTGTGGGGCGGTGTGCGGGGGCGCAGTTCATATTTTGGGGTGGATGCGGGGGGCGAGGGGAACTGCGGGGGAAGGGCAGGGAACGGCGAAGGGCAGTTTTTAGTAGTCGGTTTTTAGTTTTTAGTGAACTGCGGTACGGCAGTGGATAGTGGATAGTGGATAGTTGAACGGCGGGTGACCCGCGGAGGGGCGTGAGAATTGGATTTGGACAATTTGCCTATGATATATATACGCGGCGGAATGTAGGGGAAATGCAGGGGGGAAATGCAGGGGGGAAATGCAGGGGGGAAATGCAGGGGGGAAATGCAGGGGGGAAATGCGGGACTGCAGGGGTCAGGGGTCAGGGGTCAGGGATTGGGGAAGGGAAGGGCAGGGATAAGGGCGCCCACAAGGGGCGCCCGTACGGGGTCTGTGGGAGAGGGCGCCCACGGGGGGCGCCCGTACTGGGGGATTGGAGTTACCAGGCTTCGTGGTCTACGTTGTTGCCGGCGTCGACGGTGAAGATGTAGGGCTTGTCGGTGTCGTACTCGGTGTCGGGGTAGTAGGTGCTGATGCGGATCTTGTTGTCGGCGGCGAGGTAGGTGATGGTGACCGATTTGCCGGTCAATGAGTTGGCGCCGCTGTAGACTGAGGCGGTGAGCTGGCCGAAGGGGGCGATCCAGGGGCCGGGCTGGGCGTTGCCGGCGGCGCCGATGAAGTAGTACTGGAGGCCGCCGGCGACGGGGCAGAGCTGGGCCGGGGTGGCGGCGTGGGCTACGATGCAGTTGGCGGGCGGCGTGAAGGGCGCGCTGGGGTGCGGCTGCATGTTGGGGACGGCGGTTGCGGCGGGGACGGGGGTTGCGGTGGGTGTCGGGTTGGCGGGCGGGCCGTTGTTCGGGCCCTGGTTGTTGGCGGGCGGCTGGCCGTTTGGCACGTTGGCGGTTGGCATCGCGGTTGGCGTCGCGGTGGGCTGCGTGCTGCCGGGCGGGCCGCTGTTCGGGCCCTGGCCCGGGTTGCCGGGCGGTTGGGCGAATACGGCGCCGGGCAGGATGGCGAGCGCCAGCAGGAGGACGAGCAGGAATGGCGTTGCGACGCGCAGGTTTTTCTTGAGTCGAGGCGTGGGTTTCATTGGGCGTTTCATCCTGTTGGGTGTGTGGTGCAATCGGTTGCACGGCTGAATGGTTTGGTCGAGCTGCGACAGATAGTTAGACGGTGGGGGTGGGGGAAAAGTTCCTTGGAGTCAGTTCTTAGCTTTTAGTGAACTGCTGGGTACGCGGAGAACTGCTAACACCTCTTGTCCACGGAGGACACGGAGAACGGCCCTTTTTGATCCGCGAAGGGGCGCGAAGAACGGAAAAGGGCACCCACAAGGGGTGCCCTTACAGGAGCGTGGGGGGTGAGGGAGGGGCGTTGGGGACGGACAAGGGCACCCACAAGGGGGGCGCCTACATGGTGTATCAGGTATTTGGGGCCTGCTTGAGATCAGGGGCGTAGCCGGCGGAGGCGGGCGAGCTCGGCTTGCAGGGCTTGATTCCGTTCCTCGGCCTGGCGGCGGGCGGCGGCTTCGGCGGCAGCTTGTTGTTCGGCACTTTCGGCCCGTTCCTCGGCCTGGCGGCGGGCGGCGGTTTCGGCTGCTGCCCTTTGAACAGAGTCCAGATGGCCGGGTGTGACGTAGTCTGCGTAGAGTTCGTCCAGTGACAGGTCTGTCTGATCAGGCAATTTGAGCAGGTCGGCGCGGCGGAAGCGGAAGCCGGGCAGGACGCGCGAATGGACCACGCCCGCGGCGTCAGGCTGGATCTCGATGTAGCGACCGTCGCTTGTCAGACGAAGAAAGTGCATGTGCCGGTCGCCGGGGTCGAGAATGAAGTACTCTTTCACGCCGGCGCGGGCGTAGCCGCTTCGCTTCTCCTCGGTGTCTCGCCGCACTTCGGCCTGTTTCGAATCCGATACCGCTTCCACGATCAGGTCACATATGCCTTCATAGGCGCGTTGTTCATTTGCGCCCCAGGAGGCAGGGTTGTCATTCAGGACGATGCCAAGGTCCGGCTTGTAGACGACCTCCCATTTCCCCGACGGTTCAGCCGCGTCCAGGACCGTCATGCTGACGCCGGTCTCCAGATCGATCACCTTGGCGATGGGATTCACCTCCAGGAAGTGGCCAAGGAGCTGGCTGAACCAGCGATACAGCCTGACTTGGGGGTAATTGGGCAAGGGTTTGGCCTCCAGGATGCCGTTGTTCCATTCGTAGCTGACGTCGATGTGCGGGTAGGGATTTTCGTACCACCTGGCCCAGTATTCTTCCTTGCTGACGCGGCGGCCTTCGTCGGGCGCGAGGGGGTTGGCCGGGGGTGGGGCTGGTCGGTCTCGGGGCGCGTCCGGCGGTGTTTTGATGGGCTGCATGTTCGCTCCTCGGAGACAACGAACGGCGGCAAACGGTCTGGTCCTGTGGGGAGATTGTATCATGGGGAGGGGGATACAGGAAGGGGTGCGGAGAAGGGCAACACCTTTTTGTCTACGGAGGGCACGGAGAAGGGCAACACCTTTTTGTCCACGGAGGGCGCGGAGAACGGCAACACCTTTTTGATCCGCGAAGGGGCGCGAAGAGACGCGAAGAACATCTGACGGCGATTTGTCCACGGAGGGCACGGAGAACAGCTTTGTTAGTCCGCGAAGAGGCGGGAAGGAGCGCGAAGAGCATCTTTCCGGTCCGCGGACGGTTAGGAAAGTCGCTTTTTCTGTCGCGGAAGGTAGCTGAGGGCTTGCAAATGTCAGTTCTTAAGAGGCTTTGGCCAGTTGTCAACGGGACCTAGCGACGGGTTTGTGAACGGTCCCCCTATGGGTGTTCTGAAGGGCCAATGCGACTTTTTGGGTAACGGTTGCGTTTAGGGACTTTGCATAGCCAACCCGCCAACCCAGGATGTTTTTCAAGTGGGGGTCGGGTTCTCTGCAGTGAGGGCACTTTCGCAGCCTGATGGGGACCTTGCGCCCGCACACTTTACTGTTGGAGAAGCTGCCTGTTCCAATGAACATGGTGGTTTTATGGTCGTATTCCTGGTAAGACCGGGTGCAGTCTGTCTCGATGTCTTTGCCTGGCGTTGCGGGGCAATTGCAGAACGGGTCTTCGAGAGCGACGACTTCACCCGACGGGTACTCAATCTTCTGCGCTGCGCCGCGGTTCCTGCGCTCCATGTACCTGAAGAGCCTGTGGGCGGGAACGTGATCTTCGCGGCCGTCTTTCCCTTTTCCCGGGCCCAAACCTAACACATGACCTGGACCAATTCCTTGGGGAAGGTCACTGGCGCCGCGGGGGTACAGGTGACTACCGGCACTGCCTAGAACAGTAATATGTAGCCCGACCTGACAGTAACCGAGGTCCCGTCGCAGTGCGACAGGCCGGTCCGGTATGTGCTCAGTTCGTAGTAGAAGTCCTTCCACTCGTTGGGAATGCAGCCGGTGAGACTGTTGCTGTAGATCCTCGCGCTGGTCAGGTTGGACAGATTGCTCAGCGACGACGGGATGTTTCCGCTCAAACTGTTGTCTTGAAGGCTCAATCTCTCCAGATTTGAAAGGTTGCCCAGGGATGACGGGATGGACCCGGACAGGCCGTTCTCACTGAGATCCAACCATTCGAGTTTGGAGAGGTTACCCAGCTGAGACGGAATCGAACCGCTCAATTCATTGCGTCCGAGGAAGAGTTTCTCAAGGTTGGAGAGGTTGCCCAGTTGAGACGGAATCGAGCCGGTCAGTTCATTGCTGCCGAGCGACAGGTACTCCAGCTTGGAGAGGTTGCCCAGCGACGACGGGATCGAGCCGGTCAAATCACTGGCATTGAGCAACAGCTCTTTCAGATTGGAGAGGTTGCCCAGCGACGACGGGATGCTGTTGCCGATAAAATCATTGCTGGCGAGACACAGGTATGTCAACTTGGAGAGGTTTCCCAGCTGAGATGGGATCGATCCGCTCAACGCATTGCCGCACAGATCCAGATGGGTCAACAGGGAAAGGTTGCCCAATGAAGACGGAATTGAACCGGTCAGTTCGCCGCTTATTTCCAGGTAGGTCAATTTGGAGAGGTTGCCTAGGGATGACGGAATCGGGCCAATCAGTTGGTGATTGTAGCCGAAGTCCAGGTAGGTCAACTGGGAAAGGTTGCCCAGGGATGACGGAATGGTTCCTTCCAATCTGTTATGACCAAGGTCCAGCCTGGTGACGCGACCGTCTGTGTTTGTGGTGACGCCGTACCAGGAGGAGATCGGCTCGCTGCTGAGCCAGTTTGTACTTGTATTCCAGTTTTCGCCGTCGGTGGCGTTGTAGAGCGCGACCAGGGCCGACCTGTCTGTTGAGGAGCTGCTCATCGTGGTTGGTGTTGGTGTTGGTGTTGGTGTTGATGTTGATGTTGGCGTTGATGTTGGTGTAGCCGTTGATGTAGTTGTTGACGTTGACGTCGTTGTTGGCGTTGGTGTCGCCGTGGCCGTGTGTGCCCCGATCGTTACAGGCGAGTAAGGCGACCATGCGCTCTCCACCCCGGTGGCGCCCACTGAGCGGATGGAGTAGTGGTAGGTCCTGCCGGAAACGAGGTTGGGGTGTGAGAAGGTCGTGCCGGTCAGGCTGCTGCCGCCGATATCCTGCCAGCCGTCGGCGGTGGTCCACACAAACAGCTCATAGCGTGCTGCGCCCGTCACCGCCGCCCACTCCAAATTCACGCTGTTGCCTATGTTTTCTGTCGACAGCGACGGTACGGCCGGCGGTGTCGCGGTGGCTGTAACCGTTGGGGTAGCGGTGGGCGGAGGGGTGGGCGTCATGGTCGGCGTATGCGTGGCGGTGGGCGTGGCGGTCGGTGTTGCCGTGTGCGTGGCGGTGGGCGTGGCGGTCGGTGTTGCCGTGTGCGTGGCGGTGGGCGTGGTTGTAAAGGTCGGCGTGGCGGTGGCCCCGGGCGGAGGGGTGGGCGTAATGGTCGGCGTATGAGTGATGGTGGGCGTATGAGTAACGGTGGGCGTATGGGTTACAGTCGGCGTGTGTGTGGCGGTGGGCGTGGGCGTATGTGTAGTGGTCGGTGTGGGCGTGTCTGTGACGGTTGGCTCGGGTGTTGGCGTGTCGGTTGGCGTCGGCGTGGCGGTGAGCTCGGGTGTGCGCGTGTCGGTTGGCGTCGGCGTGGCGGTGAGCTCGTCGCAGTAGGGGAGGCCCAGGCTGTCGAGGTCGCCGTCGGTTATGCGGCGCAGCGAGGCGGGAATGCAGCCGGTCAGCTGATTGCGCCCGAGGTAGAGCGTGCTCAGGCGGGAGATTGTGCCCAGTGAGGGCGGAATCGATCCGGTCAGACGGTTGTTGCCGAGGTAGAGGCGCAGGAGATTGGTATTCGCGCTCAGATCCGGGATCGAGCCGCTGATCTGGTTGGAGGTGAGGTCGAGCGAGCTGAGGCTGGCGAGGCCGCTCAGGTCGGGGATTGAACCGGTCAATTGGTTGGTGCCGAGATCGAGCACTCTCAGTTGAGTGAGGGCGCTCAGATTGGGGATTGTTCCGTTCAGCCGGTTGGTCGAGAGGCGCAGTTCGCCGACGCGGCCGTTTTCGTCCAGGATGACGCCGTACCAGGAGGAGAGGGGCTGGTCGCTGAGCCAGTTGGCGTTTCGTCTCCAGTTGTCGCCATCGGTTGCACTGTAAAGCGCAGCCAGTGCGCCCCGGTCCGTGGAGGCAACGGTTGGCGTAGCGGTGGGAGTGGGGGTATCTGTGGGCGTAGATGTCGGTGTCGGCGTGGCGGTATCTTGTGAGCGCTGTTGTTGCTGAGGTGCGGTTGCGGAGACGTTCGTCGCCCAGTTGCTTTCGTCGCCGTCGGCGTTGACTGCGCGGACGGTGTAGTAGTAGGTTGTGCCGGCGGTTACGTCGGTGTGGGTGAAGGAGGCGCCGGTGAGGTTGTCGCCGCCGATCTGCCGCCACAGGGTGACGCTGTCCCAGGCCCACAGCTCGTAACGGGTTGCGCCCGTCACGGTTGTCCAGCTCAGCTCTATCCCACTTGCGGTTGCTTGCGCGGTCAGCGTCGGCGCGGACAGAACCGGTGTTCCGGCTGCCGCGGACACATAGTCCGACCAGTCGCTGGTCTCGTCGTCGGAGCCCAATGCGCGGACGGCGTACCAGTAGGTTGTGCCTTCGGCAACGCCGGTGTGGGTGTAGGCGACGGCGGTGAGGTTGTCGCCGCCGATATCCCACCAGCCGTCGGCTTCGGTCCAGGCCCACAGCTCATAGCGCGTTGCGCCGGTCACGGCCGTCCAACTCAGGTCCACATCGTTATCGCCGGACTGGGCGGTCAGCGCCGGCGCGGGCAGGGTGGATTCTGTCGAGTCCTGTTGCGCAGCGGCCTGGTCTGTGAATGAAACAGCGGCAGTCCCGGCCAGAAGGACCACAACCAGCCGCACACTCAGGCTGGCCAGCAATTTAGGGGCGTTTCGCAGTCGCAACATAGTTCTTTCTCCTGGGCTCAGCAGGTCTTTCAGGGTCAGGCAAAGTTCAGTATCAACTTGGGTAAAGATTCAGGAAGATTCGGAACCATACGGTAAGAGTCGACAAGCTACAAAACAGGGACCGCAGCGCGCTAAAGGTCTGTTTTTACGCGCTTGGAGGTTTTTGAAATCGAGGGCTGGCAGAGCCGGTTGTCGCTCTTGTTTTAAGGAGGCGCCTTTTGCGTTTTTCGCGTCTTCGCGAGTGACATCGCCTTCGCGTGCTGACCCTGCCTCTCGATCCTCCCGTTTCTGCGCAACAAGTGCGCCTACTCCCAGCACGAAACAGATTACGAAGTAAGGTGCGTCTACCCAGCCCCTGGCAGATTGATAGGGCAATCCGAGAAGCTCGATTATCAGGTCCGGGTAGAGGTAGTCGACGACAAGTGCAACGACAACAGTTACGATTAGAGACGGGAATGTGAACGGTCCCCCTATGGGTATTCGGAAGGGCCAGGGCAGTTTTTGAGGAACGGTTGGGTCAAGGGACTTAGCATAGCCAACCCGCCAACCCAGGATGTTTTTCAAGTGGGGGTCGGGTTCTCTACAGTGCGGGCACTTTCGCAGCCTGATGGGGACCTTGCGCCCGCACACTTTACTGTTGGAGAAGCTGCCTGTTCCAATGAACATGGTGGTTTTATGGTCGTATTCCTGGTAAGACCGGGTGCAGTCTGTCTCGATGTCTTTGCCTGGCGTTGCGGGGCAATTGCAGAACGGGTCTTCGAGAGCGACGACTTCACCCGACGGGTACTCAATCTTCTGCGCTGCGCCGCGGTTCCTGCGCTCCATGTACCTGAAGAGCCTGTGGGCGGGAACGTGATCTTCGCGGCCGTCTTTCCCTTTTCCCGGGCCCAAAACTGACACATTACCTGGACCAATTCCTGGGGGAAGGTCACTGGCGCCGCGGGGGTACAGGTGACTACCGGCAGTGCCTAGAACAGTAATATGTAGCCCGACCTGACAGTAACCGAGGTCCCGTCGCAGTGCGACAGGCCGGTCCGGTATGTGCTCAGTTCGTAGTAGAAGTCCTTCCACTCGTTGGGAATGCAGCCGGTGAGACTGTTGCTGTAGATCCTCGCGCTGGTCAGGTTGGACAGATTGCTCAGCGACGACGGGATGTTTCCGCTCAAACTGTTGTCTTGAAGGCTCAATCTCTCCAGATTTGAAAGGTTGCCCAGGGATGACGGAAGCGAGCCAATCAATTGGTGATTGAAGCCTAAATCCAGGTACGTCAGCTGGGAGAGGTTGCCTAGAGACGACGGAATGGTTCCGTCCAATCTGTTATAACCAAGGTCCAGCCTGGTGACGCGACCGTCTGTGTTTGTGGTGACGCCGTGCCAGGAGGAGACCGGCTCGCTGCTGAGCCAGTTTGTACTTGTATTCCAGTTTTCGCCGTCGGTGGCGTTGTAGAGCGCGACCAGGGCCGACCTGTCTGTGGATGAGCTGCTCATCGTTGTTGTTGGCGTTGTTGTTGTTGTTGTCGTTGTTGTCGTTGTTGTCGTTGCCTTCGGCGTGGACAAGGTGGATTCTGTCGAGTCCTGTTGCGGAGCGGCCTGGTCTGTGAATGAAACAGTGGCAGCCCCGGCCAAAAGGACCACAACCAGCCGCACTCGAAAACTACCGCCTGGACACTATGATGTTGCTGCGGTATACCCATTATCCACACGATATTTAGATACACAAATGCTGCAATTCACCACATATCATGCAGAATATCAAGCCCCAAACTACTACTTACCTTTATGTCGTTCTCCCACTTTTTTTGTACCGATATTGTGTCAGTTTTTCAGGGGTGTGGGCTGATTTCGGGCAAGGAGAGGGGAGAGATGCAGTGCCCCTTATCGGACAATGTGCTGCGTGCATCGGGGATGGCTGAGTAGGTGGAGGTTCAGGGAGGGAACAGTGCGGAAAGGAGCAGTCTTCGCGGTCGCATGGGGAGAACGTCGAACGGAAGATCTTAGTTGTCAGTCTTAAGTTTTTGGTAAACAGCCGAGTACGCGGGGAACAAGCTGTCGTCTATAGACGGGGCGCGATTAACGGATTTTGAAATCTGCGGAGGCCGCGGAAGGCCGACAGGAACACGTTCTGGAAGTATTTGCCAGGGATGAGGAGCAGGGGGCCTGGTCGGAGATGAGGGGGACGGCCATCCAGTTGACCAGGGTTCCGGTCTCTCGATGTGGTCGGGCGCGTATATGGGGAACAGGGAAGTCCCGGGGAGGAGAGTTTGCCTGTCGATCAGGTGCTGGCTTGGGGGTAATTGGGCAAGGGTTTGGCCTCCAGGATGCCGTTGTTCCATTCGTAGCTGACGTCGATGTGCGGGTAGGGATTTTCGTACCACCTGGCCCAGTATTCTTCCTTGCTGACGCGGCGGCCTTCGTCGGGCGCGAGGGGGTTGGCCGGGGGTGGGGCTGGTCGGTCTCGGGGCGCGTCCGGCGGTGTTTTGATGGGCTGCATGTTCGCTCCTCGGAGACAACGAACGGCGGCAAACGGTCTGGTCCTGTGGGGAGATTGTATCATGGGGAGGGGGATACAGGAAGGGGTGCGGAGAAGGGCAACACCTTTTTGTCTACGGAGGGCACGGAGAACGGCAACACCTTTTTGTCCACGGAGGGCGCGGAGAACGGCAACACCTTTTTGATCCGCGAAGGGGCGCGAAGAGACGCGAAGAACATCTGACGGCGATTTGTCCACGGAGGGCACGGAGAACAGCTTTGTTAGTCCGCGAAGAGGCGGGAAGGAGCGCGAAGAGCATCTTTCCGGTCCGCGGACGGTTAGGAAAGTCGCTTTTTCTGTCGCGTAGGGTAGCTGAGAGCTTGCATCTTTCGGCTCTTAAGAGGCTTTCGCCAATTGTGAATGGAAGCTAGAAGAAGGATATTGCTAGCTCCACTCTTTGGACCACGAAACGGGAAAGACAGGGCGTATTCTGACGGAACCGGTCTGCCGAAATCGGAGCAGGCCGGTTGCGGTCCAGTGCCGGGGAAGACGGCACCGCCGGCTTGCCTTGCGTCAGCACGCGCGCCGGTGCGGGGGCCGGCGCCTCACTTTCTGACGCCGGCCTGGTTAGCTGTGCTCAGCCCGCGACGGCGCTGGCAAAGTCCGACCATGCGCTTGCGGCGCCATTGGCGTCCACGGCGCGGATCGCGTAGTAGTAGGTGGTACCGGCCACGAGCCCGCTGTGCGTGTGCGTTGTTGCTGTCAGGCTGCCACCGTCCAGCTGTTGCCAGCCGGTCTCCGCATCCCACCATGCCCACAGCTCATAGCGGACTGCGCCGGCCACGGCATCCCATGTCAGCGTGACCTGCCCGGCGCCAGCTTGCGCGTTCAGTGCCGGAACCGGCGGCGCGGTCAGCGCGGCCACGGTGGCGCTGGCGTACTGCGACCACGCGCTCGCGGCGCCACTGGCATCCACGGCGCGGCTCGCGTAGTAGTATGTGGTACCGGCCACGAGCCCGCTGTGCGTGTAGGATGTTCCGGTCAGGCTGCCGCCGTCGAGCCGTTGCCAGCCGATGTCCCGGTCCCACCAGGTCCACAGCTCGTAGCTGGCTGCGCCCGCCACCGCCGCCCAACTCAGTTCCACCGCGTTCTCTTTCGCCGCGGCCGTTAAGGTTGGCGCGGCGAGCAGGTCTTTCTTGCGGGTGCGCACTGTTGCGGCGGCTTCGATTACGGTTGTGCCCTGGCCGTCATTGAGTGTGAGCTGGTATTTGTACTGCGTATCGGGGGTCAGATTGCCGTTGCTCCAGTTCTGCTCGGCCCCTCCGCCGGTCTGGCCGCGGTCGCGCGAGTCGAATACGAAGGCAGTGCCGTTGTGCTTATATCGCTGCAGGAGATAGCTGGTGATGCCGCGGTTTTTGGGCACGCCCCATGCCACGACTGCCGAGGTGTCGGTATAGCTCGTGACACGGAAGTTCACCGGCGGGTCGTCGGCGGGCAGTGCGCCCGTCACCGTCTCGCGGGTGACGGTGACGGTGACGGTGTAGGTCCGGGTCGCGCTTCCGTCTTCGGCGGTGACCTCAACCGTGATGACGTTGCTTCCCACCGCCAGGGGGATCACGCCGTCGGCGTCGACTATGCCGTTCAGCTTGACCACACGGCTGGCGCCGGAATGGTTGACCGTCGCCGTAACCGCGGTTTCCGTCACATTCACGACCTGCGCCGTGTATTGGGTCGTGGCGGCGCTGAACGCGCCGATGTCGATTCCGCTGAGGGAGAGTGCGCTCAGCGTCGCGTCGGTTGAGAGCTGTCCTTCACGCGTGACGATGACGGTGTAGATCCGCGTCGTGACCCCGTCGGCCGCGGTCACACGCACGCTGATGTTGTTTCTGCCCACCGCCAGCGGGATCACCCCGTCGGCGTCGACGGCGCCGCCGAGTTGGACCTGGTAGCTCGCGCCCGGATCGTTGGTTGAGGCCGTGACAGTCGTCTGGGTCACAGTTTCGGAAACGGCAGCGGCGTAGTAGGTGGTTCCGGAGCTGAAGGCGATGCTGACGCCGCTGAGGGAGAGCGCGCTGAGCGCGGCGTCGTCGGAGACTGTGCTGCTGCCGTCCGCCTTCTTCGTGCGCACGGTCGCCGAGTCTTCGATGACTATTGTGTCCAGGTTGTCCTTGAGCTCGAGCACGAACTTGTACCGCGTGTCGGGCGTCAGCTTGCCAAGGCTCCAACCATACCCCAACCCGCCGCCGGCCTTGTCGGAGATGCTTGAGAACGGTTCGGTTACGAATGCAGTGCCGTCGTGTTTGTATCTCTGCAGGAAGTAGCTGGTGATGCCCCGGTTTTTGGGCACTTCCCAGGCCAGGCCAATCGAGGTGTCGCCATAGCCGGTGACGCGGAAGTTCAGCGGCGGATCGTCGGTCGACAGTTCTCCCGTCACCACCTCGCGGATGACCGTGACCGTGTAGGTCCGGGTCGTAACCCCGTCCTCGGCGGTGACCTCAACCGTGATGACGTTGCGCCCCACCGCAAGAGCGATCACGCCGTCGGCGTCGGCCACACCGCCCAGCTTTATCACGTAGCTCGAGGAAGAGTGGATCGGGGTAGCGGTAACCGCCGTCTGCGTTATGCTGTTGGTGACGCGGGCGCTGTATGCCGTGGCGTGCCAGACAAAGGCGCCGAAGTCGACGTTGCTCAGGCTCAGCACGCTCAGACTGGCGTTGGTGGACAGCGCGCGGGTGACGGTGACGGTATAGGTCCGGGTGGCGCTTCCGTCTTCGGCGGTGACCTCCACGGTGATGACGTTGCTTCCCACCGCCAGGGGGATCACGCCGTCGGCGTCGACTGTGCCGTTCAGCTTGACCACACGGCTGGCGCCGGAATGGTTGACCGTCGCCGTAACCGTGGTTTCCGTCACATTCACGACCTGCGCCGTGTATTGGGTCGCGGCGGCGCTGAACGTGCCGATGTCGATTCCGCTGAGGGAGAGTGCGCTCAGCGTCGCGTCGGTTGAAAACTGTCCTTCACGCGTGATGATGACGGTGTAGAGCCGCGTCGTGACCCCGTCGGCCGCGGTCACACGCACGCTGATGTTGTTTCTGCCCACCTTGAGCGGGACCACCCCGTCGGCGTCGACCGCGCCGCCGAGCCGGACCTGGTAGCTCGCGCCCGGATCGTTGGTTGAGGCCGTCACCACCGTCTGGGTCACAGTTTCGGAAGCGGCGGCGGTGTAGTAGGTGGTTCCGGAGCTGAAGGCGATGCTGACGCCGCTGAGGGAGAGCGCGCTGAGCGCGGCGTCGTCGGAGACTGTGCTGCTGCCGTCCGCCTTCTTCGTGCGCACGGTCGCCGAGTCTTCGATGACGGTTGTGTCCAGGTTGTCCTTGAGCTCGAGCACGAACTTGTACCGCGTGTCGGGCGTCAGCTTGCCAAGGCTCCAACCATACCCCAACCCGCCGCCGGCCTTGTCGGAGATGCTTGAGAACGGTTCGATTACGAACGCAGTGCCGTCGTGTTTGTATCTCTGCAGGAAGTAGCTGGTGATGCCCCGGTTTCTGGGCACTTCCCAGGCCAGGCCAATCGAGGTGTCGCCATAGCCGGTGACGCGGAAGTTGACCGGCGGATCGTCGCTGGACAGCTGGCCCGTCACCACCTCGCGGATGACGGTGACCGTGTAGGTCCGGGTCGTAACCCCGTCCTCGGCGGTGACCTCAACCGTGATGACGTTGCGCCCCACCGCAAGAGCGATCACGCCGTCGGCGTCGGCCACACCGCCCAGCTTTATCACGTAGCTCGAGGAAGAGTGGATCGGGGTAGCGGTAACCGCCGTCTGCGTTATGCTGTTGGTGACGCGGGCGCTGTATGCCGTGGTGTGCCAGACAAAGGCGCCGAAGTCGACGTTGCTCAGGCTCAGCACGCTCAGACTGGCGTTGGTGGACAGCGCGCGGGTGACGGTGACGGTGTAGGTCCGGGTCGCGCTTCCGTCTTCGGCGGTGACCTCAATCGTGATGACGTTGCTTCCCACCGCCAGGGGGATCACGCCGTCGGCGTCGACTGTGCCGTTCAGCTTGATCACACGGCTGGCGCCGGAATGGTTGACCGTCGCCGTAACCGCGGTTTCCGTCACATTCACGACCTGCGCCGTGTATTGGGTCGCGGCGGCGCTGAACGTGCCGATGTCGATCCCGCTGAGGGAGAGTGCGCTCAGCGTCGCGTCGTTTGAAAACTGTCCTTCGCGCGTGACGATGACGGTGTAGAGCCGGGTCGTGACCCCGTCGGCCGCGGTCACACGCACGCTGATGTTATTTCTTCCCACCGCCAGCGGGATCACCCCGTCGGCGTCGACGGCGCCGCCGAGCCGGACCTGGTAGCTCGCGCCCGAATCGTTGGTTGTCGCCGTGACAGTCGTCTGCGTTGCGGTGTAGGGAACGGTGGCGGCGTAGTAGGTAGACCCGGAGCTGAAGGCGATGCTGACGCCGCTGAGGGAGAGCGCGCTGAGCGCGGCGTCGTCGGAGACTGTGCTGGTGCCGTCCGCCTTCTTCGTGCGCACGGTCGCCGAGTCTTCGATGACTATTGTGTCCAGGTTGTCCTTGAGCTCGAGCACGAACTTGTACCGCGTGTCGGGCGTCAGCTTGCCAAGGCTCCAACCATACCCCAACCCGCCGCCGGCCTCGTCGGAGATGCTTGAGAACGGTTCGGTTACGAATGCAGTGCCGTCGTGTTTGTATCTCTGCAGGAAGTAGCTGGTGATGCCCCGGTTTTTGGGCACTTCCCAGGCCAGGCCAATCGAGGTGTCGCCATAGCCGGTGACGCGGAAGTTCAGCGGCGGATCGTCGGTCGACAGTTCTCCCGTCACCACCTCGCGGATGACCGTGACCGTGTAGGTCCGGGTCGTAACCCCGTCCTCGGCGGTGACCTCAACCGTGATGACGTTGCGCCCCACCGCAAGAGCGATCACGCCGTCGGCGTCGGCCACACCGCCCAGCTTTATCACGTAGCTCGAGGAAGAGTGGATCGGGGTAGCGGTAACCGCCGTCTGCGTTATGCTGTTGGTGACGCGGGCGCTGTATGCCGTGGCGTGCCAGACATAGGCGCCGAAGTCGACGTTGCTCAGGCTCAGCACGCTCAGACTGGCGTTGGTGGACAGCGCGCGGGTGACGGTGACGGTATAGGTCCGGGTCGCGCTTCCGTCTTCGGCGGTGACCTCAATCGTGATGACGTTGCTTCCCACCGCCAGGGGGATCACGCCGTCGGCGTCGACTGTGCCGTTCAGCTTGATCACACGGCTGGCGCCGGAATGGTTGACCGTCGCCGTTACCGTGGTTTCCTTCACATTCACGACCTGCGCCGTGTATTGGGTCGCGGCGGCGCTGAACGTGCCGATGTCGATCCCGCTGAGGGAGAGTGCGCTGAGCGCGGCGTCGTTTGAAAACTGTCCTTCGCGCGTGACGATGACGGTGTAGAGCCGGGTCGTGACCCCGTCGGCCGCGGTCACCCGCACGCTGATGTTATTTCTTCCCACCGCCAGCGGGATCACGCCGTCGGCGTCGACGGCGCCGCCGAGCCGGACCTGGTAGCTCGCGCCCGAATCGTTGGTTGAGGCCGTCACCGTCGTCTGCGTTGACGTGTAGGGAACGGTGGCGGAGTAGTAGGTGGATCCGGAACTGAAGGCGATGCTGACGCCGCTGAGGGAGAGTGCGCTGAGCGCGGCGTCGTCCGAGACTGTGCTGCTGCCGTCCGCCTTCTTCGTGCGCACGGTCACCGAGTCTTCGATGACGGTTGCGTCCAGGTTGTCCTTGAGCTTGAGCACGAACTTGTACCGCGTGTCGGGCGTCAGCTTGAGAAGGCTCCAACCATACCCCAACCCGCCGCCGGCCTCGCCGGAGACGCTTGAGGACGGTTCGGTTACGAACGCAGTGCCGTCGTGTTTGTATCTCTGCAGGAAGTAGCTGGTGATGCCCCGGTTGTTGGGCACTTCCCAGGCCAGGCTGATCGAGGTGTCGCTATAGCCGGTGACGCGGAAGTTGACCGGCGGATCGTCGGTCGACAGTTCTTGCGCCAACAGGCCGCTGCCTGGTGACAAGGCTTCGAGCGCGATGAGGAGGACGGCAAGCAGGACAGCTACTCCGACTGATGGCAGGGTTCTGGAGAGCAGGTAGGGTCGGTTCGTTGTTGCCTTGTCACTCATATGTGACTTCTCTCCTGACTTTGCCGCCTGCGGGCGGCCTGTTTGGTTGGATACCAAGATTCTGCGGGCACAACGGATTTTCGGGGCCGAACTGCGCGCGAGCAGCTTCTGAAACGAGCTCCTGCGGTTGTGCAGAGACTAAAGCTGTTTTGAGGCGCGGCCCCGGCCAGGCTGGTACCGGCCGCCGCGGAGAGCAGGGGGGCCGGCACATTCCGTTATGCCGAGGCCATTCATGCGCTTTGCAGGATGACGGTCCGGCGGACCACCACCATGGGCGCACAACAGGTTACAGTATACACTCTTAACATGTCGTTCTTATGTCATTCTTGTTGTTTTTTGTACCAATATTGTGTCAGTTTTTCAGTGGTGTGGGACGGAGAAGGGCGAACGGCAGTTTGAACGGCAGTTTTTGGTAGTCAGTTTTTAGTTTTTAGTGAACTGCGGAAGGGCGGAAGGGCAGTTTTTGGTAGGCAGTTTTTAGTTCTTAGTGAACTGCGGAAGGGCGGTTTTTGGTAGCCGGTTTTTAGTTTTTAGTGAACTGCGGAAGGGCGGAAGGGCAGTTTTTGGTAGGCAGTTTTTAGTTTTTAGTGAACTGCGGAAGGGCGGAAGGGCAGTGGATAGTTGAACGGCGGGTGATCCGCGGAGGGCGGGGAGGAGGGGTTTTGGTTGGGAAGGGCGGGTTGGGGCGGGTCAGCAGGTGGGTCTGGGGGTCCAGGTGAAGGTTGGGGCGATTTGGAGGGGGATGGGTGCGGGGTCGGTTTGCGGGACGGGGAAGCGGGCGGCTTCGTGGGGGGAGATGTTTTGGACCTGGCCGGCGGCGGCGAGGTAGCCGGCGGGGCAGCCGGAGGCGGAGGACCACCGGTGGCGGGCGACGGCGAGGAGGAAGAATGATACGGGTTCGCTTGCCCCGGTTTCCTGGCGCAGCTGTCTGCGGAGCAGGTCCAGAAGGGGCTTGTTTATGGCGATGAGATAGGCGCCGTCGGCTGCGGTGGGGAGGGCGTGGCTGGCAGAGCGGTATTGGACGGGGGCGGATGCGGCGCCTGTGCGCAGATCGGCGGAGACGGTTATGCCGGCGAGCGGCCGGCCGTCCGGTGCGGTCAGTTTTCCGAACAGTCTGACGTAGATGGGTTCACAGGCCGGCAGGGCGGCGGCGCGGAACACGTCGCGGACAGTGGCGGCGATTCTGGGATCGTAGTCGGCGAGCCGGGTGACGCTGGCCGGGGTGCGGATTCTCCCGGACAGCGTGTCGGGCAGAAACCAGAAGGTGACGGCTTCAGCCCAGTATTCCCTATAGTTGGTGGAGGCGTAGGCTTCGGGATAGAGGCCGGCGGCCATGGCTGCGCCGTAGGCGCTTTTGAGGCGGGCGTCGAAGGGTGAATCGAAGAGGGGCCGGCTGCCGGAGAGCGCGGTCTCAGTTGCGAGGGCGTAATGGACCATGTGGGCGAATTCGTGGACGAAGACGGCATTGCAGTAGGGCCGGCGTACGGCCGGCGCGGTTCCGACGACGTCGATTATCAGGAGGACCTCTCCGGTGAACCTGTTGCGGAGCCAGCGGATTTTGGCTTTTCCGACATCTCTCGTGCATCTGCCCAGGGGGAGTTCGTCTCTGAGTTCGGGGGTTTGATAGGGGCCGCGGCAGCCGTCATGTTTGTAGATGACGACGCGGAAGCGGTTGGCGGCCATGGTTGAACGCAGGTCCGGGCGGTGGGCGAGCATGGCGTTGATGAGGTCGCGGGCGTGGTAGAGGTGCGCGTCTGCGACGTCGGAGGAGGCGACGACGGGGATGCCGCCGGCGTCGAGGTATTTGCGGTAGTAGGGGTCCAGGTCGAGGGAGGACGGGGGCGGGGACAGCGCGCGGCCCGGCGTGGCGGTGGGCGTGGGTGCCGGCGTCGGGGTGGATGCGGCGGTAGGCGTCGAGGTTGGCGAAGCGGTTGACAGGGGAAGCGGCGCGGCGGAGGCGTAGTCGGACCAGGGGCCGGCAGTGGCGGCGGCGTCGAGGGCGCGGAGGGCGTAGTAGTAGGTTGTGCCGGGGGTGAGTTCGGCGTGGGAATAGACGGTTGCGGTGATGGTGTCGCCAATTAATTGCCAGCCGGGATCTTCGGCCCACCAGGTCCACAGTTCGTAGCGGGCGGCGCCGGGTATTTGGGTCCAGGTGAGCTCGACTGCGCCCGGGGCGGGCCGGGCGGTCAGTTGCGGGGCGGGCAGCTGCTGGTTGGGCAGGGTGGATGGCGGCGGCGTCGGGGTTGGCGTCCAGGTCGAAGTTGGCGTCAGGGTTGGGGTTGGCGTCAGGGTCGGGGTTGGCGTGGGAACCGGCGCGGCGTTCGAGTGCGGGGTCAGGGTGGAGGTTGGGGTAGGCGTTGGCGTGAATGGGGGGAGCGGGGCGGCGGAGGCGTAGGCGGACCAGCCGGTGAGGGCCTGGCCGGCGGCGTCGAGGGCGCGGAGGGCGTAGTAGTAGGTTGTGCCGGGGGTGACTTCGCCGTGGGTAAAGGCGGTTGCGGTGATGGTGTCGCTGATGAATTGCCAGCCGGGATCCTCGGCCCACCAGGTCCAGAGCTCGTAGCGGGCGGCGCCGGGTATTAGGGTCCAGGTGAGCTCGACTGCGCCGGCGGCGGGCAGTGCGGTCAGCTGGGGGGCGGCGGTGGTGGATTGTGCGCGGGCCTGCTGCTGCGCCGGCGTCGAAGTCGGGGTTGGCGTTGGCGTTGACGCGGGCAGATGCGGCCGGTCAGGCGAGGCGGCGGGGACGGTTGCGGGGACATTTTGCGACCAGGCGCTGACGGGTTCGCCGGCGGCGTCGAGGGCGCGGATTGCGTAGTAGCAGGTTGTGCCGGGCGCAGTTTCGGTGTGCGTGAAGGCGGCGCCGGTGAGGGTGGCGCTGACGAGCCGCCAGCCGGTCTCCTCGTTCCGCCAGATCCAGAGTTCGTAGCGGGCGGCGCCGGGCATTTCGGTCCAGCGCAGTTGGACGGCGGCCGCGGACGGGTTGGCGGTGAGGGCGGGGACGGGCAGGGCGGGTACAGGGGTGTGTTGCTCGCGGTCGCGGGCAGCCGGGTTGGGCGCGGCGATGACAACGGCGAAGGAGAGGGCGAAGGCGACGGCAAGAGCGGCTGGGAATGCGAGCAAGCGGATGCGCGAAGGCGGTGTGTTCAGTGCAGGGCGTTCGGACGGCGGCATTGGAGGTCGTCCCTTCGGCTCAGGGCCCAGGGTGGGTGCATGTTACAACGCGTGTGCGGCGGGGGCAAACGGGGGGAGGGGGGGAGGGCAGGGGAACTGCGGGGGAACGGCGGGGGAACGGCGGGGGAACGGCGGGGGAAGGGCAGGGGCTAGGGGCGAGGGGAACTGCAGGGGAACTGCGGGGGGACTGCGGGGGAACGACAGGGGAACTGCGGGACACGGAGAACGGCAACATCTTTTTGATCCGCGAAGGGGCGCGAAGAGACGCGAAGAACATCTAACGGCGATTTGTCCGCGGAGGGCGCGGGGAGCTGCCCTTTTTGTTTGCGGAGGGCGCGGGGAGCTGCCCTTTTTGTTTGCGGAGGGCGGCGAGGAAGAGGTTGTGGATGCCACTGGGGGGGATGAGGCGTATGGTGGCCCGGTCAGAGACGGGCGCGGGCAGGCATCCGGCTGCGTTGGGTTCCGGTCTCGCGAAGGGGGCGGGCGGGGTATGTGGGGAACGGGGCGGGGCGATTGGCTGTCGACCAGGCGCCGGCGTGCGGGGCTCTTTAGTCGTGGACCCAGACGAGGGTGGCGTCATTGGAGGTGGAGCGGAGCCAGGCGGTCGAGCCGTTCCAGGCGGGGAATGCCCAGTTGAAGAGCCATTGGGCGTCTTCGACGGTGAGGTTGACACAGCCATGGCTCATGGGGGTACCGAAGTTGTTGTGCCAGTAGGCGCCGTGGAAGGCGTAGCCGTGGTAGAAGTACTGGACCCACTGTACGTTGGGCAGGCTGTAGTAGGTGCCGGCTGCGCGGTCGCCGCCGTCCATGGTCTGTGAGGCGGTGCGGGCCCAGATGCGGAAGAGGCCGGTTACGGTGGGATTGTCGTCGACGCCGGAGGAGATGAGGAACCGGTTGGCGAGCCGGTTGCCATGCCAGGCGTAGAGCATCTGGTCGCTCAGGCTGACTTCGATCCATTTTTCGTCCTGGGCGCGGGCGCGGTCGACGTCCATGTGGAGGAGGGTGAGGCCGTTGTAGGTGACGGGGTTGCGGGAATCGCGCTCCGGCAGGTTGCGGTATTTGACGGCGGCCTGCCTTACGCGGTCTTCAAGGCGGAAGCGGGGCAGGTCCATGGAGGGGCCTGCGAAGGGGAGAGGGGGGAGCCGGTCGAGGGCGCGCGCGGGGGCTGTCAGGGGGCGGGGATTGCGCCAGGCGATGGTGGAGAGCGCGCAGAGGAGGATGAGCGCGAGGGGGAGAAGCGGTCTTCGGGATTTCATGAGGGAACTCCGGAAGCGGATGAGTGCAATGAATAGGGATATGAATGGGGGGAACGGCGGGGGGACGGCGGGGGAACGGCGGGGGAACTGCAGGGGCGAGGGGCCAGGGGCGAGGGGAACGGCGGGGGAACTGCAGGGGCGAAGGGCAAGGGGAACGGCGGGGGAACTGCGAAGGGGCGCGATGAAGGACAACATCTTTACGGTTGTTGGTTGGGGGTGAGGGAGAGGCGCCGGGAACGGACATGGGCAACCTTGGCGTGCAGAGTTATGGGACTTTTGCGATCGTATCTGTGGTGAGGTTGAGCCGTGAGGGAACGCGGCAGAACCTGACGCAACGTGACGCCAAGCCGATTCCACAGTATTTACAAATGAAAGGCCTAGCCCAGACCAGGGCAATCGCATCCAAATCCGGTCGTCAAAGTGTGCCACTAAGGGCACGCACAAGGGGCGCCCCTACATTTTAGCGGTTGTTTTCGGCTGAAAAACTGATCTTCAGTCGCCGAGACCCTTATAAATTTGTGACTGCGCACTATGATTTGCACTGTTCTCGGCGTCTTATTCAGGAGTTTGGCTCGAATCAGTCAGTGTCTTGAGGTCTTGCCCCGGTCAGATGCAATCGCCCTGGGGTCCAAGACTCAGCCCCGGCGGGCGGCCCAATACCAGCATATTCCCCGGACCGGTTTTGGGGGCAGCCACACTCACCATAGTCCGAAGCCCGATTCGACACGAACGGAGGTGCCGTCACAGTGCGCCAAGCCCGTCCGGTAGGTAGACAGCTCTTTGTAGTGGCTCTTCCACTGGGTGGGAATACAGCCGGTGAGGCGGTTGCCAAAGAGTTTCGCATATGTCAGTTTCGACAAGTTACCCAACTCTGATGGGATCGCGCCGTCCAGATCATTTCGATCAAGTACCAGGGTCGTCAGGGCGGAAAGTTTGCCCAAGGAAGAAGGGATCGACCCGGTCAGTTCATTCTCCTGGACTGACAAGCTCTTAAGTTTAGAGAGGTTGCCCAGCGACGACGGGATCGACCCGGTCAGATCATTTCGATACAGGGCGAGACCCTCCAGCTTGGAGAGGTTGCCCAGTTGAGACGGAATCGACCCGCTCAACTCATTGCTCTGGAGCCACAGTGTCTTCAGTTTGGAGAGGTTGCCCAGCGACGACGGAATCGACCCGGTGAAACCGCTGGCACTGAGGTAGAGTTCCTTCAGGTTGGAGAGGTTGCCCAGCGACGACGGAATCGACTTTATGAAACTGTTGCTGGAGAGGCACAGGTGGGTCAGTTTGGAGAGGTCGCCCAGCGACGACGGAACCGATCCGGTCAGTTCATTGCCGCACAAGTCCAAGTGCTTCAGTTTGGAAAGTTTGGATAATGAAGTTGGAATTGAACCGGTCAGTTCACCTGTCAAGGTCAAATAGGTCAATTGGGAAAGGTTGCCCAGAGATGAAGGAATCGAGCCGATCAGATCATCATTGTAGCCTAGGTCCAAGCGCTCCAACTTGGCGAGGTTGCCCACCGCGGACGGGATCCTTCCGTCCAATCCGTTTCTGTCAAGTTTCAATTCGGTGACGCGACCATTTTGTGTCTTGACGCCGAACCATTCGCCAATCGGCTCGGTGCTGAGCCATTTCGTATTGTCCTTCCAACTGCCGCCGTCGGTTGCGTTGTAAAGCGCAACCAGGGCCGCCCTGTCTGAATCTGAGGAAGAGCCGGTCAATGTTGCCTGCGTTACGGTCGCCGTCGGTGTCAGTGTTGGTGTCGCGGTCGCGGTCGGTGTCGCGGTCGCAGTCGCCGTTGCCGTCCCCTCATCACCAATCTGCGGGCTCTGCAGTGTGGGAGAGGCTGTCGGAGTGGCCGTGTGTGCACCGATCGTTACAGGCGCGAAGGAGGACCATGCGCTCGTCACCCCGGTGGAGCCCACTGAGCGGATAGCGTAGTGGTAGGTCTTGCCTACAACAAGGTTGGCGTGTGAGAAGGTGGTGCCTGTCAGGCTGTTCCCGCCGATCTCCTGCCAGTCGTCGTCTGTGGTCCACACCCACAGTTCATAGCGCGCTGCGCCCGTCACCGCGGACCACGTCAAGTTCACGTTGTTGCCTATGCTATTTGCCGACAGCGATGGTACCGCCGGCGGTGTCGCGGTGGCTGTAGCGGTGGGCGTGGCTTCCGGCGGAGGTATAGTCGTTTTGGTCGGCGTGGCAGTGGGCGTAGCGGTGGCCGTCGGTGTGGGCGTCGGTGTTGGCGTCGGCGTCGCCGTCGGTGTCGCGGTTGGCTCCTGCGGTTCGTCCACCGGGCCGGTGGTCGGCGCGGCAGTGGGCGTAGCGGTAGCCGTCGGTGTTGGCGTCGGCGTCGCTGTCGGTGTCGCGGTTGGCTCCTGCGGTTCGTCCACCGGGCCGGTGGTCGGCGCGGGCGTGGCAGCGGCTGTCTGCGTCGGCGCGGCGGAGGGCGTAGGCGTAGATGTGGCCGAGCTGCAATAGGGCAAACCCAGGCTGTCCAGATCATCGCCAGTAAATTGAGCAAATGTCCAGAGATAGGGGATACATCCGCTCAGGCGGTTGCCTGAGAGGTAGAGATAGATCAGTTTTTGGTAGAGACTGGACTCACCGGCTTTCACTAACTCGGCCGGGATCGATCCGCTCAACCGGTTATCCTTGAGGTTCAACCTCAGAAGTTTGGAGAGTTTGCCCAATTCGGCCGGAATCGTTCCGGTTATGTTGTTGAGTTCAAGGTCCAGATACTCCAGATTGGAGAGGTTGCCCAACTCTGGCGGAACTGTCCCACCCAATTTGGTATGCGTGATGGACAGCCACTCTAATTTGGAGAGCTTCCCCAACTCCGGTGGAACTGATCCCGTAATCTTCTGTGACGAAATGGATAGTCGCTTCAGGTTGGAGAGGTTGCCCAGTGCGGAAGGGATGGTTCCCGTCCAGTCGTTATCGAAGAGAACCAGATACTCCAGTTTCGAGAAAGCGCCGAAAAATGTTGGAATCGGTCCGGTCAGCTCGTTCTCAGACAGGTCCAGCCATTTCAGATTGGAGAGCTTCCTGAGCTCGGTGGGAACTGTGCCGTTAAGCCTGTTGTTATCCAGACTTAGCGATTCCAGCTTCGAGAGTTTGCCCAGCTCGATCGGAACTGTTCCAGTCAGGCGGTTACCCGTAAGGCCAAGGCTCTTCAAATTGGGAAGGTTACCCAACTCAACCGGAATCGACCCGCCCATGCCGTTGTTTCCCAAGGACAGTTGCTCAAGCTTTTGGAGCCCGGCCAGATCGATGGGGATTGGGCCGTTCAAACCACTGTTGCCCCCGAGTACCAGCGTGGTAAGGCGCGTAAGGTTGAACAGTGATGATGGAATGCTCCCACTCAGGTCGTTGTGGCGAAGTTCCAATCCGGTTACTCGACCACTTCCGCTGGTCGTGACACCATACCATTCATCGACAGGTCGGTTACTCAGCCAGTGGTCATTGCGCACCCAGTCTGCGCCTCCTGTTGCGTTATAGAGGGCAATCAGAGCGGCCCTGTCCGAACCGGCGTCGGTATTGTCAGGGGTAGGTGTCGCCGCTGGCGTGTCGGTGACGGCTGGCGTGAGTGTCGTATTTGGCGTGTCCGTGACGGCTGGCGTGAGTGTCGTAGCTGGTGTGTCGGTGACGGCTGGCGTGAGCGTCGTAGCTGGCGTGTCGGTGACGGCTGACGTGGGCGTCGTAGCTGGCGTGTCGGTGACGGCTGACGTGGGCGTCGTAGCTGGCGTGGCCGAGTTTGGGGTCACATACTGAGACCAGGCGCTTATCTCTCCCTGACCACCCACTGCGCGGACTGCGTAGTAGTTACCGGTCCCGGCCGGAACGTCTTCATGTGTGAAGGTCGTGCCCGTCAGATTTTCTCCCCCAATCTGTACCCAGTTGTTGACACTGTCCCAAACCCACAGCTCGTAACGCACAGCGCCCGTCACTGTTGTCCAGGTCAGCTCCACGTCACTGCCTGCCATCTGCGCTGTCAGAACCGGGGCAGCCAAAGCAGCATCGGAATCTGAGGACACGGTCACAGAGGCGTACTCCGACCACGCGCTCGTATCGCCGGCGGCGTTCACTGTGCGGATGGCGTAGTAGTAGGTGACCCCGGCTGTAACGTTCTGATGAGTAAACGACGTGCCTGTCAGGCTGTCTCCCCCAATCTTCTGCCAGGCCGGGTCACTGGCCCACCAGACCCACAGGTCATATCGAACTGCGCCATCAATGCTGTTCCAACTGATTTCGACAGAGTTGTCTCCGGCCACTACATTCAGGGAAGGCGCTGGCAATGCAGCCTGCGCGTCAGCCATTTTCGTTCTGACCGGCAGGAGCGCCAACAACACGATGAAGATAGCCGAGTGAACAACAGCAGATTGGAAGCGCATTGTGACATTCTCTTTAGTGTTTGTTTGGGGGGCAGGTCATTCCTGCCCTCCTTCTGACAAGGATGTGGCGCCTTCGGCGGCCATCATCGAACTCTGAACCCCGAATAAGAAGACAGTATACACTATTTCATATGGCATTTGTGTGCCAGTTTGCAGTCTGTTATGTCATTCTCGCGTCAAGTGGCGAAGCGGCGAGGGGAACTGCAGGGGAACGGCGGGGGAACGGCGGGGGGCCAGGGGCGAGGGGCGAGGGGTCAGGGGAACGGCGGGGGGACGGCGGGGGAACGGCGGGGGAACGGCAGTTTTTGGTAGTCGGTTTTTAGTTTTTAGTGGACTGCCGGGGCCGCGGAGAATGGAAAAGGGCGCCCACAAGGGGCGCCCCTACAGGGTATATCCGGCATGGGGCATGTTTGGGGTCAGGGGCGTTGCCGGCGCAGGCGGGCGTTCTCGGCCTGCAGGGCTTGTATCCGTTCTTCGGCCTGGCGGCGGGCGGCGGCTTCGGCTGCGGCCTGTTCCTCGGCCCTTTCGGCCCTCTGAACAGAATCCAGGTGGCCAGGTATGACAAAGTCCGCGTAGATTTCGTCCAGAGACAGGTCTGACAGGTCCGGCAACTTGTGCAGGTCGGCGCGGCGGAAACGGAAACCGGGCAGTACGTCCGAATGGATTACGCCCGATGCATCGGGTTGAATCTCCACATAACGCCGGTCGGCGATCAGACGGTAGAAATGCACGTGCCGGTCGCTGGGATCGAGAATGTAGTATTCCTTCACGCCGGCGCGGGCGTAGCCGCGCTTTTTTTCCTCGGTGTCGCGGCGCACTTCGGCCTGCGTCGAGTCGGATATCTCCTCCACGATCAAGTCGCATACCCCTTCGAAGGCGCGCAACTCCAGCGCGCCCCAGGGCGCCGGGTTGTCATTCAGAATTACGCCGATGTCCGGCTTGTACACCACTTCCCACTTCCCCGACGGTTCAGCGGCATCCAGAACCGTCATGCTGACGCCGGTCTCCAGGTTGATCAGATCGGCGATGGGATGGGTCTGAATATAGCAGGACATGAGGGTGAAGAACCAGCGATACTGTCTGACCTGCGGCGCGTTGGGCAAGGGTTTGGCCTCCAGGATGCCGTTGTTCCATTCGTAGCTGACGTCGAGATTGGGGTAGGGGTTTTCGTACCACCTGGCCCAGTATTCTTCCTTGCTGACGCGGCGGCCATGGTCGGGCGCGAGGGGGTTGGGACGGGCCGGGGCTGCCCGGTCCTGGGGGACGTTTCGCGGCGGCTTGATGGATTGCATGCTGGCTCCTCGGAGATTGCGGGCGGCGTCGGGAGTTTCGGCCCTGTGCGGGGGATTATAGCATGGGGCGGGGGGAAGGGCAGAACGGCAGTTTTTGGTAGTCGGTTTTTAGTTTTTAGTGGACTGCCGGGTACGCGGAGAAGGGCGAACAGCAGTTTTTAGTAGTCGGTTTTTAGTTTTTAGTGGACTGCCGGGTCCCCGGAGAAGGGCAGAACGGCAGTTTTTGGTAGTCGGTTTTTAGTTTTTAGTGGACTGCCGGGGCCGCGGAGAAGGGAAAAGGGCGCCCACAAGGGGCGCCCCTACATGGTATATCCGGCATGGGGCCTGTTTGGGATCAGGGGCGTTGCCGGCGGAGGCGGGCGAGTTCGGCTTGCAGGGCTTGATTCCGTTCTTCGACCTGGCGGCGGGCGGCGGCTTCGGCTGCGGCCTGTTCTTCGGCCCTTTCGGCCCGTTCCTCGGCCTGGCGGCGGGCGGAGGATTCGGCTGCGAGCCTGGCGGCTGTTTCCGAGTAGCCGGGAATGACATAGTCTGCGTAGATTTCGTCGAGGGCCAGGTCCTCCAGGTCCGGCAGATCGAGCAGGTCGGTGCGCCGGAAACGGAAGCCGGGCAGTACCTGCGAACGGATAACGCCGGCCGCGTCGGGTTGGATTTCGTCGTAACGCCCGGGCCAGGTGAGAAGGTAGAAACGCATGTGCCTATCGCTGGGATCGAGGATGTAGTATTCCTTCACGCCGGCGCGGGCGTAGCCGCTTTTCTTCTCCTCGGTGTCGCGGCGCACTTCGGCCTGCGTCGAGTCGGATATCTCCTCCACGATCAAGTCGCATACCCCTTCGAAGGCGCGCAACTCCAGCGCGCCCCAGGGCGCGGGATTGTTATTCAGCACCACGCCGATGTCCGGCTTGTACACCACTTCCCACTTCCCCGACGGTTCAGCGGCATCCTGCACCGTCATGCTGACGCCGGTCTCCAAGTTGATCAGATCGGCGATGGGATGGGTCTGAATATAGCAGGACATGAGGGTGAAGAACCAGCGATACTGTCTGACCTGCGGCGCGTTGGGCAAGGGTTTGGCCTCCAGGATGCCGTTGTCCCATTCATAGCTGACGTCGAGATTGGGGTAGGGGTTTTCGTACCACCTGGCCCAGTATTCTTCCTTGGTGACGCGGCGGCCATGGTCGGGCGCGAAGGGGTTGGGAAGGGCCGGGGCTGCCCGGTCCTGGGGCACGTTTCGCGGCGGCTTGATGGATTGCATGCTGGCTCCTCGGAGATTGCGGGCGGCGTCGGGAGTTTCGGCCCTGTGCGGGGGATTATAGCATGGGGCGGGGGGAAGGGCAGAACGGCAGTTTTTGGTAGTCGGTTTTTAGTTTTTAGTGGACTGCCGGGGCCGCGGAGAAGGGCGAACAGCAGTTTTTAGTAGTCGGTTTTTAGTTTTTAGTGAACTGCCGGGTCCCCGGAGAAGGGCAACTGCTTTTTGATCCGCGAAGGGACGCGAAGAGGCGCGGAGAATGGAAAAGGGCGCCCACAAGGGGCGCCCCTACAGGGTATATCCGGCATGGGGCCTGTTTGGGATCAGGGGCGTTGCCGGCGGAGGCGGGCGAGTTCGGCTTGCAGGGCTCGCTCCTGTTTTTCGGTCAGGCGGCGAGCCTCGGCTGCGGCGGCGGCGCGCGGATTTCGCCATTTCAGCCTGTCCAGGCCTGTCGGGCGCCTGCCCTGGTGTATATCTCTTCCTGGCCTTCTATCGCCTCTTTTTACGGTCCAATACGATCATTATAGCTGGACCAGTACTTTTATGGGGGCAGTTAAACAAGGTAATCGTTTATTGAATCCGCATTTGGCGCAATAGATTATAAACAGTGGTCCAAAGTCATGTTCCGGCGCCAAAAAATGATGATTGCTATAATAATGACAAGGTGAATCTGCCTCTTTTGCGTCTTGTAAATGTTTCCAGCAGTTCTGTGTAAACGTCCGAAAGGCCTGTCGCTCCATGCCAATCAGGCATTTTGTGCTCTGTTGTCATATTATCCTGCAAATGAAAGGATTGCTTGCCAGAGCAATGAGGTCTGAACAATCATTGCCAGTAGTATGGATATGGCAAAGCCGACGATCCATCTAATGATTCGATTCTCGGATTTGGCTATGTCCTCTTTAGTTGCCAGGTGCTCGTAAGCGCCTTTGAGTTCATTTGTCTTTCCCGTTACGTCGTTGACCCTATCTTCAAGTCTCTCAAAACGTTCTGATGTGACAGCCATAGGTAACTCCTTGCAAGAGAGAGGATACCATGAAGGCCGGTTCGTGTAAATGGTGGATAGTGGTCAGTTGAACTGCGGGTGATCCGCGAAGGGACGCGAAAAGGCGCGAAGAAGGGCGAAGGGCGGGGGCGGGCAGGCGGGGGGCGGGTGGTTATTGGTTGGGGTTGGGATTGGGGGGTGGGTCGATGGTGGGGAGGTCGGGGATGGGGACGGTGGTTTGGACCAGGGGGGCGGAACTGCAGTGGTCAGTGGTTAGTGGTCAGTGGTCAGTGGTCGGTGGTCAGTGGTCAGTGGTTAGTTGTTGGGGGGTGGGTCGATTTGGGGGAGGTCGGGGATGGGGACGGTGGTTTGGACCAGGGGGGCGGAACTGCAGTGGTCAGTGGTTAGTTGTTGGGGGGTGGGTCGATTTGGGGGAGGTCGGGGATGGGGACGGTGGTTTGGACCAGGGGGGCGGAACTGCAGTGGTCAGTGGTCAGTGGTTAGTGGTCAGTGGTTAGTTGTTGGGGGGTGGGTCGATTTGGGGGAGGTCGGGGATGGGGATGGTGGTTTGGACCAGGGGGGCGAAGATCCAGGCGGGGCCGTCGGGGCGTTGGAGCTGGAGCCAGTCGCCGGATTGGTTGCGGCCGAGGAGGGCGGCGGTGTCGTCCTGGTAGAGGCCGCCGACGACGGGGTAGTCGGTGCCGGGGCCGGCGCGGAGGTTGGCGGCTTCGACGATGACGGTGACGGCGGGGGAAACTGCAGGGGACACTTCGGGGGTCAGGGGCGGGGGGCCAGGGGTAGGGCTGGCGGCGGCGAGGGTGATTGGAGTCTGCGGTTTGCTGGCTTCGGCGATGAGGGTGGCGACGACGGCGGGGCCGAGGGATTCCTGGACGGTTTCGAGCTGGGCGGTGTCGCCGAAGACGCGGACCTGGGCGGCGGGTACCCAGCCGGCTGTGCCGTCGGCGAGGTAGGCGGCGAACCAGGCGCGGTCGGCGGAGCGGCCGGTTATGGTGAGGGTGGCGCCGATCCGGAGGTTGGCGCGTACGGCGCCGCCGCCGGGCGCGGTGTAGAGGATGCCGCCGCCGGAGAGGATGCCGAGGGCGTTGGGACGGGAGAAGACTGCGAGGGAAGGGGCGGGGGAACTGCGGGGAACTGCAGGGGAACTGCGGGGAACTGCGGGGGAAACGGCGGGGGTGGGGGTTGATTGGGCGCGTTGTTGGGCGAGGCGGGTGCGGAGGGATTGGGCGGCCTGGTTGGGGGTTTGGGTGGGGGAGCCGATTTGGACGGGGGCGCTGAAGTCGGGGGTGGGCTGGGCGACGCGGGTGCCGGGCGGGAGGGGCGTGGGTTCGGTGGGGGGGCGTCCGCAGGCGGAGAGGAGGAGGAGGAGCAAGAGCAGGGGAACTGCGGGGAAACTGCGGGGAAGGGCGGGGAACTGCGGGGGCGTGGCGGGGGGGCGGGATGGGTTATTCATAGCGGAGGGCGTCGATTGGGTTGAGGCGGCTGGCGCGGTAGGCGGGATAGATGCCGAAGAAGAGGCCGACGGCCATGGAGAAGAGGATGGAGATGGCGATGGCGTCGAGGCCGACGACGGCGCTGAAGTCGTTTACGAAAGATGTGGCGGCGACGGCTCCGCCGGCTCCGAGGGCGATGCCGAGCAGGCCGCCGATGAGGGCGAGGGTGACGGCTTCGATGAGGAACTGGCCGAGGACGTTGCGGCGTTTTGCGCCGACGGCTTTGCGGAGGCCGATTTCGCGGGTGCGTTCGGTGACGCTGACGAGCATGATGTTCATGATGCCGATGCCGCCGACGACGAGGCTGATGAAGGCGATGGCGCTGAGGAAGACGGTCATGGCGCTGAGGATGTCGCCGAAGATGGAGATGAGGTCGGACTGGTTGATGATGACGAAGTCGTCTTCGCCGCGGAATGAGATGTTGTGGCGTTCGCGCAGGAGGTCGGTGATCTGTTGCTGGGCGGCTTCCATGCGGTCTTCGGAGATGACGGAAGCGTAGATGAGGTTGACCTGGTATTCGCCGCTGACGGTACGGCGGCGGAAGAGACGGTCCTGGACGGTAGTGAGGGGGATGAAGATCATTTCGTCGAGGTTGGCGCCGCCGACGCCGGCGCCGCGTTCTTCCATGACGCCGATGACGCGGAAGAGGATGTTGTTGATGCGAACGGTCTGGTCGAGGGGGTCCTCGGTGGGTTCGAAGAGTTTGCCGAAGACGTCTGAGCCGATGACGACGACGCGGGAACGTTCTTCGACGTCGGTTTCGGTGAGGAATGCGCCGATGGCGGCCTCGCCGGAGAGGGCGTCCTGGTAGGTGGCGGTTACGCCGCTGACGGAGACGTCCATGTCGTTGCCGGCGCGGGCGATGAGGGCGTTGCCGCGCACTTCGGGGGCGACGGCGATGACGTCGGGGACGCGCATGGGATTGGCTATGGCGTAGCTGTCGTTGAGGGTAAGGACGCCCCTGACTCGGCCGCCCTGGCGGGGGCCGCCTTCGCTGAGCTGGCCGGGGAAGACGTAGAGGAGGTTGGTGCCGAGGCTGGTGAACTGCTGGACGAAGAACTGTTCGACGCCGCGGCCGATGCTCATGAGGGCGATGACGGCGCTGACGCCGATGATGATGCCGAGCATGGTGAGGATGGAGCGCAGCTTGTTGGCTGTGAGGGCGAGCATTGCGACGCGGACGGATTCGTAGAGGGACATAAGGGCAGTTTTTAGTTTTGAGTTTTTAGTTTTGAGTTGGTGGCGGCGGGTTCGGGGGTTTGGTTGGAATGGTCGGATTCTATGCGGCCGTCGCGGAAGTGGATGACGCGGTTGCAGTATTGGGCGATTTCGGGGTCGTGGGTGACGAAGAGGATGGTGATGCCCTGTTCGCTGTTGAGGCGCTGGAGCAGGTCCATGATTTCGTCGCTGGTTTTGGTGTCGAGGTTGCCGGTGGGCTCGTCGGCGAGGATGAGCTTGGGGCGGTTTATAAGGGCACGGGCGATGGCGACGCGCTGTTGCTGGCCGCCGGAGAGCTCGTTGGGTTTGTGGTCGCGGCGGTCGTCGAGGCCGACGAGCTGGAGGGCCTGGGCGGCGCGCTGGTGGCGTTCGCTGCCGCTGATGCCGGCGTAGAGGAGGGGGAGCTCGACGTTGGCCTGGGCGGTGGTGCGGGCGAGGAGGTTGAAGCTCTGGAAGACGAAGCCGATTTTGAGGCTGCGGATCTCGGCGAGGTTGTTGTCGTCAAGGTCGCCGACGTCGGTGCCGTCGAGGCGGTAGAGGCCGGAGGTGGGGACGTCGAGGCAGCCGATGATGTTCATGAGGGTGGATTTGCCGCTGCCGCTAGGTCCCATGATGGCGACCATTTCGCCGAGCTGGATGTTGAGGTCTACGCCGCGGAGGGCGCGGACTTCCATGTCGCCCATTTTGTAGGTTTTGGTGAGTTCGACGGCTTCGATGACGGGGTGGGCGTTGGTGGGGGGGTCGGAGCCGTTGGGGGATGGGTTTTTAGTGTTAGAGAATTGTTTGAGCATTTTTTTGTGTAGTTTTTAGTTTCTGGTTTTTAGTTTTTAGTTGGTGGTGGCTGGGGGTTTGGTTGGTTGATGACTTTTTTGATCCGCTAAGGGTCGCTAAGGGCCGCTAAGAACTTCCTTTTGATCCGCGAAGGGTCGCTAAGAACTTCCTTTTTTGTCCACGGAGGGCCACGGAGAACACCTTTTTTGTCCACGGAGAGCCACGGAGAACACCTTTTTTGTCCACGGAGGGCCACGGAGAACACCTTTTTTTGTCCACGGAGGGCCACGGAGGGCCACGAAGGGCCACTAAGAAAACCTTTTTGTGTACGGTGGGCCGCGGGGGAGCGGGGTGAGTTTCTTTCCTTATATATATAGGGGCTGCAGAGGGTTGTTGGTTTGGGTTTATTTTGGGCAGATGCGCTTTTGTGTCAAGGGCGGTTAGTTGCCGCCGAAGATGGCGCTGCGCAGCTGGTCTTCGCTGCTGGCGCGGATCAGGGCGATTTGGTCGGCGTCGGCGAGGCCGGCGAGGACCTGGGTGAAGCGGTCGTTGCGGAGGCCCATTTCGATTTCCTGGAGGGAGGGGACGCCGCCGATGAGTTTCTGGACGAAGGCGCGGCCGGATTCGCGGTCGAGCTGGATGTAGCGGTTGGGGACGCGCAGGATGTTGTCGACCTGGGCGGTGGTGATGATGGCGGTGGCGCTCATGCCGGCGCGCAGCTGGGCGTCGGTGGAGTCGGGGACGATTTCGACTTCGTAGGCGACGACGCCGCCGACGTCGCGGGCGGTGGGCGAGACCTTGGTGACCTGGCCGTTGATGTCGGCGTCGGGGAGGGCGTCGAGGCTGAGACGGACGGTCTGGCCGATCTGGACCTGGCGGACGTCGAGCTCGTCGACGAGGACGGTCATGTGGAAGCTTTGGAGGTCGGTGAGGACGACGGCGGGTAGGGCGCCGCCGCCGTAGAGCTCGCCCTGGCGGAGGTTGACCTGGCTGACGACGCCGTTGATGGGTGCGTAGAGCATGGCGTTGTTGAGGGTGAGCTCGGCCTGACGTTTGCTGAGCTCGGCCTGGCGCACCTGGGCGCGGGAGATGTCGAGGTCTTCCCGGGACGGGCCGGCGATGAGGGAGTCGAGGGCGTCCTGGGCGACGAGCAGGTCGCTGCGGGCGCGGCGGACGCCGAGCTCGGCCTGTGCGATCTGGGCGAGAGCGGCGGCGATCTGGGCTTCGTCGGCGCCGCGCTGGGTGAGGGCGAGCTGGGCCTGGGCGACTTCGAAGGTGATGGTCTGTTGCTCGAGCTGGATAGCCTGGGGCAGCGCGCCGGCGTTGGGGCGGTGCTTGACTTCGTCGTAGTTGCTCTGGGCCTGGCGGACGTTGACGGCGGCCTGGCGCAGCTGGGATTCCTGGACGGCGAGCTCTTCGGGGGATGCGCCGGCGATGAGCTGGCGGTAGCTGGCCTGTGCGCTGGCGAGGGCGGCTTCCGAGCTGGCTACGCTGGCCTGGGCGACGGTTACGTTGGCCTGGGCGGCGATTATGTCGGTCTCGGAGGGCGGTTTTTCGAGTTTTTCGAGCTGGGCGCGGCTGATGAGGAGAGAGACTTCGGCCTGTTCGAGGGCGAGGGCGGCGTCGGTGACGTCGAGCTGGGCGAGGAGCTGGCCGGCCTCTACGGGCAGGCCGACGGAGACGAGGACCTGTTCGACGCGGCCGCTGGCGCGGAATGAGAGCGCGACTTCGGCTTCGGGTTCGATGCTGCCGGTTGCGCTGACGGTGCTACTGATGTTGCCGCGTTCTACGGTTACGGTCTCGTAGCTGGGTTCTTCGTCGAGGGCGGCGCGGCGCTCCTGGAACTGCTGGAGGCCGAACCAGCCGGCGGCGCCGACAGCGGCGAGCAGGACGACTGTGATCAGGAGTCTCTTCATTTCTTTTCATCCCCGGCATACCGGCAGTAGCGGCCTGCGGACAGCGAAAGGGCTGGCAGGGCCATTATAGTGGTATTTGACGGTGGGCGCGAATGGTCCTGTTGTCAGACGGGACGGGCATTTGTTTGCGGGCCCTCTCTATGTAGTACGGTGTTGGGGGACGGTTGTTTCAGGTCGAGGCGGGCCGGCGTGTGCCATTGTACAGCAGGGGGGTGGGAGACTCTGTAAGGCAATCCCCAATTGCAAAGGGCAGTGGAACTGCAGTGGTCAGTGGTCAGTGGTTAGAGTTCGTTGACGTTTGCCTCTTTTTCGATATGCCAGAGCGAAACACCTTTTTTGTCCACGGAGGGCCACGGAGAACACCTTTTTTGATCCGCGAAGGGGCGCGAAGGGCCGCTAAGAACATCTTTTTGTCCACGGAGGGCCACGGAGAACACCTTTTTTGATCCGCGGAGGGGCGCGAAGGGCCGCTAAGAACATCTTTTTGTCCACGAAGGGCCACTAAGAACACCTTTTTGTCCACGGAGGGCCACGGAGAACACTTTTTTTGATCCGCGAAGGGGCGCGAAGGGCCGCTAAGAACATCTTTTTGTCCACGGAGGGCCACGGAGAACACCTTTTTTGATCCGCGAAGGGGCGCGAAGGGCCGCTAAGAACACCTTTTTGTCCACGGAGGGCCGGGGAGAACACTGGGGGCCTATCAAGTTTTTGTTTCGCTGCTGCGCAGTTCTTCAGGGATCAGTCGCACTTTGGTACCGCGGATCGCTATGCCGTCAGATGTCAACGGACCTAGTGGTCGGTGGAACTGGGGAACGGGTGCGGTCCAGTTTTGGGGTGAGGGTGGGCAGGCACAAGGCCTGCCCCTACGGTGGTCACGGCGGGCGGCTTGGCGGGACGATGTGGGTGGGCGACCGGCGGCATAGACAGTACGCCGGCGACGCGGCGCCAACGTGGCATGGTGTAGGGGGGGGCGTTGCGGGGGGAGTCCCCCCGCACAAGGGAGGGCCGAAGGCCCGACCGCTTAACTGCAGTGGTCGGTGGTCAGTGGTCAGTGGTCGGTGGTCAGTTAGACTGCGGAACGCGGGGGGTGAGGGATTGGCGCCGGGGACGGTTAAGGGCACCCACAAGGGGCGCCCCTACGATGAGAATGGGATTGGCGGATTTCAGGATGGGAAAGGGCACCCACAAGGGGCGCCCCTACGGTGAGAATGGGATTGGCGGATTTCAGGATGGGAAAGGGCGCCCACAAGGGGCGCCCCTACGGTGAGAATGGGATTGGCGGGTTTCAGGATGGGAAAGGGCGCCCACGAGGGGTGCCCCTACGGTGAGAATGGGATTGGCGGATTTCAGGATGGGAAAGGGCACCCACGAGGGGTGCCCCTACGGTAGTTTGTTCGGTTGGCGGTCAGGGGGTGGCGTCTGCGTTTTCGGACCAGGCGCTTTGTTTGCCGTCGTTGGCGTGGGCGCGTAGCTGGTAGTAGTAGGTGGCGCCGGCGGTGAGGCCGCTGTGGGTGAAGGTGGTGGCGGTGAGGTTGCCGCCGCCAAGCTGCGTCCAGTCGGCGCCCTCGACCCAGAACCAGAGCTCGTAAAAGTTGGCGCCGGGGATGTGCTGCCAGGTGATGGTGATCTGGGCGCCGGAGGCGGTGGCGGTGAGGACGGGTGTGGGCAGCTCACCGGCGGCGATGGCGCCTACGTATTCGGACCATTCGCTTTCTACGCCTTCGTCGGAGTGGGCGCGGACGGCATAGTAGTGCTTGGAACCGACGGTCAGGTTGTCGTGTTCGAAGGATGTGGCTGTGAGCGGGCCGCTGCCGAGCTGCACCCAGTCGGCGCCTTCCTGCCATGTCCAGAGCTCGTAGGTGTCGGCGCCGGGGACGGCCTGCCAGGAGAGGTCGATGTGGGCGTGGCCGGGGGTCAGGGTGAGTGCGGGCGCGGCGAGGGGGACGAGAACGGTGGCGTGAACGGGCAGCGACCATGGACCGGCGGCGCCGGCCGGGGTGAGGGCGCGGCCATGATAGTAGTAAGTGAGCCCGCCAGTAAGGCCGGCATGGGTGAAGGAGGTGGAGCTGCCTGTCAGGGAGCCATCGTCGGCCTTTTGCCATTCGGTCCCGGTCTGGTGAAACCAGATTTCGTAGCCGGCAGCGTCCGTGACGGCCTGCCAGGTGAGGGTAATCTGGCCGACGGCGGCGGTGGCGGTAAGTACGGGTGCGGCCAGGTTGGCGAGTACTGTGGCGGCGACTTGCTCCGACCATGGACCGAAGGCGCCGGTTGCGGAGACGGCGCGGCCCTGGTAGTAGTAGGATTTGCCGGCGGTGAGGCCGGAATGGTTGAAGGAGGTAGCGGTGAGGGAGCCGTCGTCGATCTGCTCCCAGTCTTCGTTGGTTTCCCAGGCCCAGAGCTCGTAGGTGGCGGCGCCGGTGACTGTCGGCCAGGAGACGGCGACCTGGTTGGCGCCGGCGACGGCTTTGAGGACGGGCGCGACGATGGCAGCGTTTACGGTGGCCTGGGCCTGCTGCGACCATGTGCTTTTGACGCCGGAGGCGTTGACGGAGCGGGCGGTGTAGAAGTAGGTAGCGCCGGCGGTTAGGCCGGTATGGGTAAAGGATGTGGAGGCGCTTGTGAGCGTGCCGCCGTCGACCTGGGCCCAGGGTTCGGCGCCATGGCGGGCCCAGATCTCGTAGGCGGCGGCGTCGGCGACGGTCTGCCAAGAGATGGTGATCTGTTCGTCTTCGGCGGTGGCGGCGAGGGCGGGCGCGTCGGGATGGTCGTGGCCGTCTGACGACCCGGGCGCGTGGGCAGCGTTACTATCCCGAGGGAAGGAGATGTTGAGCTGGTTGGAGGGGAGCGCGAATGTGAGTACGCCGATAGCGGCGACGATGGCAAGGGCGCTCAGGGAGAGGATGCTGATTAGTTTTTTCATGGTATTGAAGGCGGGTTGTGTTGTGTCGCTGGTTAGCCGACGCCAGATCGATTAGTTCAGGGAAGCAGGTTGGCCAGACGTCCCGCTGCGGGCGGGGAGTTACAGTGCTGTGGTGTTGCGTTACTAGATTGTCTTTCAATACTATATATGATCTTGGCGTCAATATGAACGGCGGAAAAGGCGGTTGGGGGGGAGAGTTTGGGACTGTTGGTGGATCGGTGGAGAGTCGAACGGCTGGGGGATGGGATGCGTAGGGCGCGGGGTACATCTTTTTTCCACGGAGTGCCACGGAGAACATCTTTCTTGATCCGCGAAGTTGCGCGAAGGGGCGCTAAGAACACCTTTTTTCCACGGAGGAACACGGAGAACATCTTTCTTTGATCCGCGAAGGGGCGCTAAGAACACCTTTTTGTCCACGGAGGAACACGGAGAACATTTTTCTTTGGTCCGCGAAGGGGCGCGAAGAACACCTTTTTTCCACGGAGGAACACGGAGAACATTTTTCTTTGGTCCGCGAAGGGCCACTAAGAACACCTTTTTTCCACGGAGGAATACGGAGAACATCTTTCTTTGGTCCGCGAAGGGGCGCGAAGAACACCTTTTTTCCACGGAGGAACACGGAGAACACCTTTCTTTGATCCGCGAAGGGGCGCGAAGAACACCTTTTTTCCACGGAGGAACACGGAGAACATCTTTCTTTGGTCCGCGAAGGGGCGCGAAGAACACCTTTTTTCCACGGAGGAACACGGAGAACATCTTTCTTTGGTCCACGAAGGGGCGCTAAGAACACCTTTTTCCCACGGAGGAACACGGAGAACATCTTTCTTTGGTCCACGAAGGGGCGCTAAGAGCACCTCTTGTTTACGGAGGGGTGCTGGGCTGGGCGGTTCGGGTTGGGCGCGAGGGCGAGGGCACCCACAAGGGGTGCCCCTACGGGTTTGGGCGGGGGGGGGCTGTGTGGGTGGTTCAGGTTGGGCGCGGGGGCGCCCCTTGTGGGTGCCCCTACGGGTTTGGGCGGGGGGTGCTGGGCTGGGCGGTCCATATTGGGCGCGAGGGCGAGGGCACCCACAAGGGGCGCCCCTACGGGTTTGGGCGGTGGGCGGTGGGCGGTGGGTGCGTGGTTCTGGGCGGGCGCGGGGGCGGGGGCGAGGGCACCCACAAGGGGTGCCCCTACGGGTTTGGGAGGGGGGGCTGTGTGGGTGGTTCAGGTTAGGCGCGAGGGCACCCACAAGGGGCGCCCCTACGGGTTTGGGCGGTGGGTGCTGGGCTGGGCGGGCGCGGGGGCGAGGGCACCCACAAGGGGTGCCCCTACGGGTTTGGGCGGGGGGGGGTTGGTTGGGTGGTTCAGGCGACTTGTACGCCGCTGAGGTTTTCGAGGGCTTTGACGAGGGCGTGGTTGCCTTCTTCGCCGAGGCCCTTTTGCTGGAGTGTGCGGTAGAGGTTGAAGATCTGGCCCGTGAGGAGGACGGGGACGCCGAGGGCGTCGGCTTCCTGCATGATGAGGCGCACGTCTTTTTGCTGGAGGTTGATGGTGAAGCCGGGGCGCCAGTCGCGGTCGATGATCTGGGGGCCGCGGTTGGCGAGCATCCAGCTGCCGGCGGCGCCGCCGGCGACGGCGTTGAGGCATTTTTCGAGGTCGACGCCGCCGGCCTGGGCGAAGACGAGGGCTTCGCTCATGGCGAGGCAGTGGCCGACGACGAGGATCTGGTTAACGAGTTTGACGGTCTGGCCGGCGCCCTGATCGCCGACGCGGGTGATGGTTTTGCCCATGGCTTCGAAGAGGCCGCGGGCGCGTTCGAGCTGGTCTTGGTCGCCGCCGATCATGATGCTGAGGGTGCCGTTGGCGGCGCCTTCGCTGCCGCCGCTGATGGGGGCGTCGAGCATTTTGACGCCTTTGGCGTTGAGCCGGGCGGCGATTTCGATGGTTGCCTGTGGGCTGATGGTGCTGCAGTCGATGACGAGGGAGCCCTCGGCGGCGCCGGAGAGGATGCCGTTTTCGCCGAGGATGACTTCCTGGACGTCGGGCGTGTCGCTGACGCAGACGATGGTGATGTCGCAGTTGGCGGCGACGTCGGCGGGGCTGGCGCCGGCGGTTGCGCCTGCTTCGACGAGGGGGTCCATGCGGCTTGAGGTGCGGTTCCAGACGCGCACGCTGTATCCGGCTTTGAGAAGATTGCGGGTCATGCCCTGTCCCATGATGCCAAGGCCGACAAACCCGACGCGCTCATTCATCCTGTAGTTCCTCCTATGTTAAGCGGTGTGGAGTAGGTGTTCGCGGAGACGTTATGATATGCGCGGTGGGGGGAAATGACAAAACGGCCGAGGAGAGAGGGGAGAGGAGTGAGGAGAGAGTGGTCAGGCGTGAGTGCACGGAAGAAGGGAGGATCTGGGAGAATGACTGGCCAGGAACTTGTGACGAAAGCACGCCGGAATTCGCGTCCGTGCACTGGGGTCAGGGGTCAGGGTCGAAGGGCTCTCAGTTGATTCGTGGGAAGTGATGGACGGCAGCGGGGGAAATGTGGGCCGAGGTGGGATGATGGGGAACAGGAACGGTGTGCGCAGCGTCTTTATGTCATGACACCGCCAACACGACCTTTCACGCCGGCGGGATTTACAAAGGAGACTCGTGGTATGAAGACCTTCCGTATAGTTTTGGCCCTGGCGCTCATGGTGAGCGCGGTAGCAGTAACGGCTACAGTACACGCACATCCTAACCAACCCGGTTATTGCCAACTGCCGGACGGGACCCTCAGGCCCGGCCACTGCGATGACGCCGGCACCGCCGCCGGTGGTCATGACGTGCATCTTCCGGCGACACCCAATACCGATCCACCGAACTCCAACGGACCTAACGGGAACCCGGATTCCAATACGCCTGATAACGGTGGGCCGGGTTCCAACCCGCCTGGCGGCGGTCCCAATGGCGGTTCAAATGGCGGTCCCAATGGCGATCCCAACGGTGGCTCGAATGGCGGCTCAAATGGCGGCTCGAACGGTGGCTCGAACGGTGGCTCCGGTTCGAATACGACGCCGGTCTACACCGGGGTTGACTGCCACGTCAAACACGCGGCCACGCCGGCGCAGATCTGCTCTGTCACGGACGGCCTTCAGTACTGGTACATCGGCGCCGACGGCAGCGCGCAGCCCGGCCCGTTCCTGCCGGACTCGCCCAAGATCGAGAGTTTCAGCGGCACCAATCCGATGACGGGCAAGTCGGTCACTATCGACTACGTCACCGAGGGCGAAAAGACACTGCTGCGGGTGAGCACTTACTACCCCGACAACGAGTACGACACGAACAAGCCCTATGTCTTTACGTTAGACCCGGGCCACAATGTGAACCATATTCAGTGGTGAGAAGTGCGGTTTTTAGTTTTTAGTTGTTAGTTTTTAGTTGCCAGATGAGGGGAAGGCGGGATCGCCTTCCCCTTTTGTTATTGGTGGAGGGAGACGGTGGAGGCGGGCGTACCGTCCTGGCCTTTGTCGATTTCGCCGGCCCCGGTTCTTCCCTCGTTTTGGCTCAGAATGAACTCAGTCTCGAATCTGATTACGGCCGTATGACGGAGGTGGCGCGGGAGTTTGGGCACCCACAAGGGGGGAACTGCAGTGGTCAGTGGTCAGTGGTCAGTGGTCAGTTGAACTGCGGAACGCCGTGGCTGACAGATTGGGTGGCTGTATGAGGGAGTGCAGGGAGGTGGCGCCGGAAACGGTCCAGGGCACCCACAAGGGGTGCCCCTACGGGAAGGCAGGTACGGAGCCGGTGGGGTTATTCGGGTGGGGAGGCGGGTGGATCGGAGGGGGGTGCGTCGGGCGGGCCGGAGGGCGCGTTGGGCGGTGAGTCGGGTGGGGGTGCGTCGGGCGGGGGTGGGGGCGTGAGTTGTTTGACTGCGCCCTGGCCCGGGTCGTTTGGGAAGAGGTTCAGTCCGCTGGAGAGGGTGAACAGCAGGGCAACGGCTGCGATGGCGATCAGGACCAGCATGAGGGTCTTGTTGGTTGCTCTTTTTCTATCCTGGCTCATTTTTTCTCACTGATGGACGGTTGGTAATTTGACAGGGATTGACGAGATGCTGGACTGTGATGGCTGTGATGGGATTTGATTTGGGTGATGGTGGGGTTATTGGATTTGCGGGAGGGCGGAGGGTAGTTGCTGGCACAGTTCGGCGTGTAAACAGACGAGGACTCCGGTTGTGGAGTCCTCGTTTGGGTGGGTCTGATAGGGTTGGGAGCGGGCGCGGGCGCTATTGCAGGAGCGCTTCGAGCTCTTCGGTGGCCTCGGTGTCTTCGGGTTCTTGCTCTTCCACTTCGCGGTGGGCGATGGCGGTGAACTCGTAGGTACCCCTGGGGCCTTCATCGCCGTCCGTGCCATTGGTTGAGTCGAATGGGTTGCGCGAGCCGGACGACGGCTCGCCGACGGACGGGTCGGCAGGTGAGTTGGGGATGAAGTCGACCTGGATGGTATCGCCAGGAACGAAGCGGCCTTCGAGCAGGGCTTCGCTGAGGGGGTCCTGGACTTCGCTCTGGATGACGCGGCGCAGGGGGCGGGCGCCGTAGTCCGGGTTGTAGCCGGCGTCGGCGATTGCGTAGCGGGCGGCGGGCGTGAGCTCGAGCTTCATGTCCTGTTCGTCGAGCTGGGCGCGCAGGATGCGCAGCTCGAGCTCGACGATTTCGGTAATTTCTTCCTTGGTGAGGCCGCGGAAGACCATGATGCCGTCGAGACGGTTGATGAATTCGGGGCGGAAGGTCTTCTTGAGGGCGTCCATTACCTTCGACTTCATCTGTTCGTATTCGGCTTCCATGCGGGTCTGCTCATCGGCGGTGATGGCGAAGCCGATGCCCTTGGAGCCCTGGATGAGGTTGGCGCCGACGTTGCTGGTCATGATGAGAAGGGCGTTGCGGAAGTCGACGCGGCGGCCCTTGGCGTCGGCGAGGGAGCCGTCCTCCATGATCTGGAGGAGCATGTTGAAGGCTTCGGGGTGGGCCTTTTCGATTTCGTCGAGAAGGACGACGGAGTAGGGGCGGCGGCGGACGGCTTCGGTGAGCTGGCCGCCCTCTTCGTAGCCGACGTAGCCGGGGGGCGCGCCGACGAGGCGGCTGACGTTGTGCCGTTCCATGAACTCGCTCATGTCGAGTTTGATGAGGGCTTCTTCGCTGCCGAAGAGGAATTCGGCGAGGACCTTGGTCAGCTCGGATTTTCCGATGCCGGTCGGGCCGAGGAAGATGAAGCTGCCGATGGGGCGTTTGGGGTCCTTGAGCCCGGCGCGGGCGCGGCGGACGGCTTTGCTGATGGCCTTGATCGGTTCATCCTGGCCGACGATGCGTTTGTGGAGCTCGTCTTCCATGCCGAGGAGGCGTTCGCGCTCTTCGCCGCCCATGCGGTAGACGGGGACGCCGGTCCACATGGAGACGACTTCGGCGATGTCGTCGGCGGATACGATTGGCTGGTTGGCGACCTGGCGCCAGCCTTCGCGCAGCTTGTCGAGTTTGGACTGGAGCTCGACCTCCTGATAGCGCAGGTCGATGGCGTCGTCGAAGCGCTGGGTTTCGAGCGCCTCTTCTTTTTCCTTCTGGAGGCGTTTGAGGTCGATGAAGGTTTCGCGCAGGCTGACGGCGTGGGGGGCTTTGTACATGCGGACGCGGCTGCCGGCCTCGTCGATGAGGTCGATGGCCTTGTCGGGCATGAAGCGGTCGGGCACGTAGCGTGCGGCGAGGTGGGCGGCGGAGTCGAGGGCTTCATCGGAGATGATGAGTTTGTGGTGCTCCTCGTAGCGGCCCTTGATGCCTTTGAGGATCTCGATGGTCTCTTCGATGGTTGGCTCTTCGACGAGGACGGGCTGGAAGCGGCGTTCGAGGGCGGCGTCGTGCTCGATATGCTTGCGGTATTCGTCGAGGGTGGTGGCGCCGATGACCTGGAGCTCGCCGCGGCTGAGGGCGGGCTTGAGGATGTTGGCGGCGTCGACGCTGCTGCCGGCTGCGCCGGCGCCGACGAGCATGTGGACTTCGTCGATGAAGAGGATGGCGCCGCTGTTGATGATTTCTTCGATAACTTTTTTGAGGCGTTCCTCGAACTGGCCGCGGTACATGGTGCCGGCGACGAGGCTGCCGACGTCGAGCATGAGGATGCGTTTGTTGAGGAGCGGCTCGGGCACGTCGCCGTCGACGACGCGCTGGGCCAGACCTTCGACGATGGCGGTCTTGCCGACGCCGGGTTCGCCGATGAGGGCGGGGTTGTTCTTGTTGCGGCGGCTGAGGATCTGGATGACGCGTTCGATTTCCATCTGGCGGCCGATGACGGGGTCAAGGCGCCCCTTTTCAGCGGAGGCGGTGAGGTCGAGGCCGAGCTGGTCCACCAGAGGTGTTTTGGACTCTTTCTTCTGCTTTTCTTTGGATTGGGCGCTGCTTTGCAGGAGATCGCGGGCGGTCTGGGTGCGGACGCGATCGAGGTTGATGCCGAGATTGCGCAGCACGTTGACGGCGACGCCGTCTCCGTCGCGCACGAGGCCGAGGAGCAGGTGCTCGGTGCCGATGTAGTGGTTGCCCATCATGCGGGCCTCTTCGACGGCCAGCTCGATAACTCGTTTTGTGCGCGGGGCGAGGGTAGGTTTGCCCAAGGGGGCCCGTTCGCCGCGTCCGACGGTGCGTTCGACGGCGCGGACGACCTGCCCGGGTTCGACGCCCAGCTCTTTGAGCACTTTTACGGCGACGCTGTTCTCCTCCTGGACGAGGCCGAGGAGCAGATGCTCGGTGCCGATATGGTTGTGGTTGAGGCGCAGGGCCTGTTCCTGTGCAAGGGTTAGGACTCGGCGCGCACGTTTCGTGAAGCGTTCGAGTTTATCAGACATGGGTAGGTTCCCTTAATCGACGATTTCCTGCTTGAAAGCGATCAGACAGATGTTACTATACCATAGAGGCCAACCGGGCGCCGTAATCCGAATTCCGTTTGTTCTTGCCGCAAAGTTTAGCTTCCGGTTGGCGCATGTTATGGGGAAGCAGGCGGCTTCATGCAGACGGTTCGGAGGCGAATCCGAGCGCACGGTCGCGAAATGTAGGGACCTGGCGCCTGTGGGAAGGTTAAGGTGCAGTTGGGCTTTCTGGGGCTGGCGGGCCGTTTGCCAGTACCGGCATGCCGGGGGCGGGGGCCGGACTTATCGTATTGGCTCGCCATACGTGCATCCGTTGACCGTTTATATTGTAACGAGGGCGGGCATATTTTGTCAATTCACAAAAAACGCGCCGGACGCGGTGTCCGACACGTTTTCTGAAAGAGGGTCGCTACCGGGGGTAAGCGGCGACCTTTATTGCATTTTGGCGCGGCTGGCAGCCGCCGGCGGCCGGCAATCAGACGACGGCTTCGACGACTTCCGGTTCTCCAGGCGGCAGGGGTTGTTCGCTGGCGGTATCGTTTTCGGAATCAGCCTGGGCCTGGACGGCGAGGTCGGCCTGTTGTTCGGGGGCGGCGACAACGTCGGTGTCATGGGCGCTGGCCGTGTGCTGCGCGCCGGCTCCGTTTTCTTCGAGGGGGACGGGTTCCCAGTCAAATTCGACGGATTCTTCTTCGGGTGCGACCTGTTTGAGGCTGAGGCCCATGCGGCGTTTTTCGGTATCGATGCGAATGATGCGCAGGTCGATCTCCTGGCCTTCGGTCACGACTTCGCTGGGATGGGCGATGCGGCGTTCTGTCAGCTCGCTGATGTGGATCAGGCCTTCGATGGTATCGCCATCGAGGCGTGCGAAGGCGCCGAAGTGGACCAGTTTTGTAACAGAGCAGCTCACGACCTGGCCGACTTCGTAGCGGTCGGGCACGGTTTCCCACGGTTCGGGCAGCAGACGGCGCAGGCTGAGACCGATTCGTTTACGTTCCCGGTCGACGTTGAGGACCATGACTTTGATCTTTTCGCCGATTGAGACGACTTCCTTGGGGTGGCTGATGCGTCCCCAGCTCAGCTCGCTGAGATGGATGAGGCCGTCGGCGCCGCCGAGGTTGACGAAAGCGCCGAAGTCGGCGAGGCTGCTGACGACGCCTTCGCAGACTGTGTTTTCTTCCAGCGTTTGGAGCAGTTTTTCTTTTTGTTCGCGGCGCCATTCGCGGATGGCGACCCTTTCCGAGAGGATGAGGCGGTTGCGGCGGCGGTCGAGGTCGATGACCTTCATGCGCAGCTCGGCGTCCATAAGCTTCATCCAGCGATTATCGGGTTCGCCTTCGGTGAGCTGCCGGGACTGGCTTTCGCTGCTGAGCTGGCTTGCGGGTACGAAGCCGCGCACCTGCCCGATTTTGACGATGACGCCGCCGCGGTTGAAGCCGCTGACGGAGCCGGTGAACATGTCCTGCGATGCCAGCAGCTCTTCGGCGTGTTTCCAATCGCTCTCGGCGCGGGCGCGGGAGATGCTGAGGAGGAGGTTGCCGTCGCGGTCTTCGCGCATGACGTAGACGGGCACTTCGTCGCCGATGGTCATATCCTTGAAGTCGCCTTCGAGGCGGTCGACCTCACGGCCGGTGACGATTCCTTCGGACTTATAGCCGATATCGATGAGGAGCTCGCCGGCGCGTTTATCGACAACGACGCCATGGCGGATATCGCCTGTTTGCGGCTGGTTGACGTAGGAATCGTCGAATTCCTCCAGGAGCAGGGCCATGGGGTGGTCATCCATAGGCGGGCCTGCGTCCATCTCCTCGGTCAAGAAATCTGCTTCCGGTTCCATTACTGCGGTTTGCTGGTTTGACATGACGGTCTTACTTCCTCCAATAGAAGTAGATTATAACGGCAGTTACGTTCTGACGTTGGCGAAATACACAGGGTGCGTGAAAAAGATACGGAACTCCAATGTAAACTGATTTCAGTACAGCGCCATCCTGCCAGCGTTGGGCGCGCTTTTCGACGGTCTAATCAGTGCAAGCGAGGGGAATGCACTACTCTGAACGGTATTTTGGGGGCGAAGACGGCTCTGTCTTCTGTGTGGAAAGGTACTACTTTTCGCCGGCGGAAGCGCTACAGGCGCGTAAGGCGATCGCCTCGATTTCGATCAGTGCGCCTAGAGGCAGTGCGGCTACTTGCACTGTGCTACGAGCAGGGGGGTCTTCCTGAAACGCTTGCGCGTAAATCTCGTTGACAGTGGAGAATTCGGCGATGTCGGTCAGGAAGATCGTTGTTTTGACGATATTGCCCAGGCCGGAGCCGGCCGCGTCGAGGACTGCGGCGAGGTTGTCCAGCACTTGTTGGGTCTGTTCGACAATGCCTGGTCGTAGTTGACCGGTCAGGGGATGGATACCGATCTGACCCGAAGTGAAAATCAGATGCTCTGTTGCGACGGCCTGTGAATAGGGGCCGACAGCAGCAGGCGCTTTCTCGGTGAAAACTGTTTCTTGAGTCATGCAGGGCTTCAGCGAGGCGTCCGCTGAATCAGTTCCTTTTTTCTTTACAGACACACGGAATAGTTTGACAAGTTCCGAGTGACGGCAAGTTGGCGGAGATTGTATTGCATCCTACAAGTATTGTCAAGTTCCAAAAACGATTGAAAAGATTACTTGACGAACTGTTTCAGATAGTGAGTTTTTTGTTGGTTCTGTCGGTGTTAGTGACCTGCCCCCGAGTTCGGTAGGCAAAGGGGCGAGTTATCTTTCGACACTTTTCCCCTAAGCCCCCGGTCAAACCGGACGTGATAGTTTCCCATCATCCGGCTTTCTCAGATCAGCTACGCTGAGCAGTTTGTTCCTTTCACTCAGGACATTGAGTACAGTTTCAGTTGTTCGCATCTAGCGCCCCCTCATCGTACTCGCAGTCATAGCTTCACCTGTCTCCCTTCCCCCTGTAAGTGGCTTTCCCACTCTCCCTGGTCGGTCGTTACTCCGACGAGTACTATGGAGACTCCGTACCCGTATGATTCGCATCACTTAGGGCATCCCGTGTTCCGGTTCACAATCTCCGTAATAGCGACCCTTAGACCCCCCTCAGTGCATCCTTACCCTGCTTCGTTAGCAGATTCTCCCCATTGGCAGGTTCCCACGGACGTAGCATATTTCCGTGAGTGTGGTGGGAGTCCGAACAAACATCATTCGGGTTTCTATGGGGTTCGGGTATCAGTCACTTTTCCCTTGGATGTGGTTTGCTCCAGATGGACGCTGGGGTTCCTTTCATAGTCATAGGTCGCAGGTCTTGCCGGTCTAGTATTTTCGTGACTGTCCTACTCTCCGGCTTTACTGTCATGCTATTGTCCCCTTACTCTTTCGAGAACTTCCCCTGTTGCCAGGGTCTGGGTAAGACAGTTGACCTTTAGGATATCCTGCTACTAAGCCTGGTATCCAGGCTAGAAATTGTGCCGTGACACGGCGCACTGTTTGTACCACCCGTTATGTTAGGCCGGCAAGCACGGGGACAGGACCGGCAGGCAAGAGGGCCTCAGGCGCCGGCGGCCGGTAGCCCAGTGCGCTGTGCGGTCTGATCCGGTTGTAAGTCCGCCTGTAGCGCTCCGCCAGCACACGCACCTCCAGCAACGTATGGAAGACCTCTCTGTCCAACAGCTCGTCCCTCAACTTCCCGTTGAAACTCTCGATGTAGCCGTTCTCCCACGGCGACCCAGGCTCGATATAGAGCGTCCTGGCTCCCCCCCGCCCAAGCCACTCGCGCACAGCCCGGGCCGTAAACGCCGGCCCGTTGTCGGAGCGAATAAGGTCGGGCACGCCTCTGAGCACCATCAACTCGGCCAGCGCCACGATCTCCTCGGTCAGCGCCTTCTCATCCTCCACCGGGCTCGGCTTGTATCGCTGAGTGGAGCGAGGATGACCCTGCAGGCGCGTCGCTCCGAAACCCCAAAGAGCGCCTGCACGTGGTCGACACACTCGCGACGACGTGAAGGACTCAGAAGTTTCCCTCTGACGCCTCTCTCAGTATCTGGTTGTCCAGCGTCAGGTCTCTTCAGGCGACTGTTCTCCAACTCCAGACGCTTCAGACGCCTGGCCTGGTCTATCCTGAGACCCCTGCAGTCGCTGCGCCAGCGGTAGAAGGTCTGCTCGGTCACGCCTATCCGGCGGGCGGCCTCAGCCACTGTACTGCCCCCGGCTATCGCCACCTCAGCCTCTCTCAGCTTGTTGATCACTGCTCCGGCGTATGTCTATTCTTCGCCATCTTTCCCCCTTTCTACGGCCCGATATTAACATTATTCCTGGACCAACTCTTGGGGGGCAGGTCAATTGGGTTGCCAAGTGTAAGCAATCAGACCGGCGACGAGATTGACGAGTGAAGTTGGTCGTGCTGCGGTGGCGTGTGTGTTCAATCTGTGAGATATTCTTGAGTTGGTCAACGATGGTCTCAATGATGAAACGTTTACGCGTCAGCAGCTTGTCTTCAAGAACGACGAGTCGATTTTGCATGCTTTTGCGAATCGGCGTTACAATAATTCCAGGCGACAGTGCAACATTTACGCATACATACAGCGTTCCTTCGGGACAAATTGTTAAGAGCGTAACTGTTTCTTCTACCGGTTGTTCGGCAACCTTTACTCGTGAAGGTAATTCCGGGACGGTGACACTAACCATAAGAATCGCCACCTCAAGCTATGGGGGGGTTCTTATACAGTAACGTCAAGTCTGAATTTTTGCAGAGGGAGCTATTTCGCAGGTTTTCCGGTTTGTCAGAATATAGGCGGGGCTTTAGGACCTACAAGTTCTTTGTTTACGGTCTCGAACCCAACCGAAACCCCGACCGTGACGTTGACGCCCACAGACACTGTCACGCTAACAAGCACACCAATCCCAACCGCATCCCCGACAGTGACGCCTACCGGGACACGCCCCGCAACCTTCACCGTGACGCCAACCCCGACTGCAACCGCGACAGACTCGCCAACTGAAACCAGGACGCCCCCCTGCTCACAGGCCGCCGTCAAACAGTGGCGCGCCTGAACCGACTCTAACGCCGACCGTGACGCCTACACCAACATCAGTCCCCACCAACACGGCAGCTCCGGTAGCGACAAGAGTTCCAAAACCGCCTGCCGTCAGGTCAACGGTAACGCCTGTTCAGACGCCCGTCCCGACCGTGAGGGCTGTTGTGACGCTCGATCCAATCAGTACGCCACCCCCCTCGACCTGTATTGTGGGTCATGCCGCTACGCCCGTTCAGGTATGCAGGCACAACACGCATGAGACCCTTCACTTGTTCTGGGTGGGGGGTGATGGGGTGCATAGCGGTCTGATCCTGCCAGCAATCAGATATATGGCTGAGATATTCGAATCGGACACTGAACTCTGGTCAGGGCTGAGTGCAGGGACGGACAAGCCGGTGGTCGTGACCTATCTGGCCGCTGGTCAGGAACTTCAGGTATCGACCTACTGTGCCGACACCCCCTACGATACTGACAAGCCGTATGTTTTCGTTATCGACGTACTGGGCAACGTCAAGCATCTGGCCTGGTAGAGGGTGAAGAGGTTGCTGTCCTGACAAACACGGGGGTGACGGCGATGTCAGAAACCCCTCAACACAAAACCAAAAACCATGACAGATAAGCAGTTGCAGAACGCACTCCAAAGCATGGGCTTGGCCTGCTTCATCAAGTATTACCGCCAGTTTTGCGATCTGTCTCTATCGACAGACGACATCGCCCAACTGATGCTCAATAATCGCGAGGGCTGGACGACCATACTGCACCGCGCCTACATGGGTCGCCATATCATCAAGAGCGGACGAAAAGAGGACGCCCTGGCTCGCATCATGGGCTCAAACGCCGACCCCCAAACCCGACAACAAGCCGAACAATATCTCAACGAAAAGAGAAAGCCATGACACGCACACCATATCAAGAAGTGTCAGACTTGGTGAAAGAAATGGGCGGAATAATGAAGTGGGTTATGCGCCGGGCAGGCCAACGGGGAACTTGGGTAATCTGCATAGGCACCTCTATCGGAATCTTCCCATATGACAAAGAGATAAACGATTTTCCGGGCATTTACGACCTCTACCATCATCACCCCGACGGATCATTTGAAATACGTTCTGACGCCAAAGAACAAATCATCAAACTTCTGGAATAATGCGTCTCGGCCAGGGGTGCATCCCCATCCCGACAGACCACAGCCCACCCACAACCACTCCCAAACGACTCAAGCATCCCAGCTGCCCCCACATCACCCTCGATACAAACCAAAGCCGCTTGCGCCCGGCCAGGGGCGACGAGGGACCCCAGCACGCCTTGTTCACCACTCCAAACGGGTGAACTCGACTTTGCACGCCACATCGTTTTCAAAATAAACGTCATAGCGGCCCTTCAAGTACTTTCCCGTCCCTGGCTTTTGCGCTTGAAAGTAGACGGAGACTACCAGCATGTTTGTCTTTTCTTCTTCCGTGAACTGGCTGCCGGACGGTCTGCGTACAGAATATCCCTCAAAATCCACATCATTCGTGTCAAGAAGGTTCACGTTCCGAAAAAACAGGTCGTCAATTTCATCAAGAACTCTCGGCCTGTTTATACATTCACGAACAATAGGCACTGGTGTTGGCCTCGACAATAATCCGTCCACATAACCAAGACCATAAGTGACCGCCATGATACTTGTGTAAGCGACGGCGATAACACTTATGGCAATTATGAGCACACCCACGAAGCGCCAAAATTTGTTCGAGGTCATTGCCTTTGCTTTTCGTTGCCCTAATCATTTCCCGCCGGAAACACAAATGGGTGCATCAGCGCTACCTGAGCTTGGCCCCAAAAACTGGACCACAAGCTAAGGTGTATAATGGAGCAATTCACCCAGCCTGTGGAGGTGCAGAACGATGGTCAAGAGACGGCGGCGGTCTCGGCGTTCCCAAATGTCGGCTTTCAGGACCGCCTGAAAAACGTTCATGGCGGTCCGGTAGCCATCGTGGGAGATTTTGTAACGGTTATCGGACGGTTCCCAGGTCCATCGGGCCGCGCTTATCGATCCGGCGCACCACGTCGTCGTAGGGGTTATGTTTGATGTCGAGCGTGTGGGCGGCGAGTTCCGAAAGGCCCTGTTGCTTCAGCAACGAAACCGCGTGGACCGCGACGGTCAGAGAGGCGAGATTGCGGCCATTTTGGAACGCGTCTTTCTCGTCTTGTCCCAGAAATGGATTGCCCAGAAAGGCGGCGTCCAGGTAAGTGTTTTGGAGAGACCGTATGGCGGCTCCTGAAAATGTGTTCTCATTGTGGCGAAACGCAGTCCACGCCCAAGAGAGCGTCAAAGGACTGGAAATGCAACATCGAATCCTGACTGACGCCAGGGATTTCGCTCGACAACCTTATGGTGTGATCCTCGCGAGAAACCGTTACGCGAGGGGTGCTGCCCTCCACCTCCTGCCAAGAAAACTGGTCTGCTGATTCGCCCGGCACCAGTTCGAACAGCACTGTTTGAATCACGTTTTCGAGCGGGCGGTCCTGATTTCGGCCCGCCTCTGACGCAACCGACGAAACGGTAAACGCCATCATGAGGAAGTCATACGAATTCTCAGGGATGGCCACATAGTCGCCATCAACATCAATCGAAACGGTCCACATGTACTCCAGGACAGTATTTTCAACGCCGTCGCGGTTGAAGGTAACGGTTTCGGGAATCTCCCTGAGATGAAAGGTGGCGTGAACGGTCTCGCCGACCCGGTTGGATCGTGTCTGGATGATGTCGATGTGTCCGGGCAGATCATTGATGGCATCGAATTCGACGCAATCCGGGCCGCATGCCGCGAGATTATCGGCGCACTCCGTGGACTGCCTAGGTTCGAGGGGCGGAATCGGGTTGCATGCCGCGAGCAGCAACGTCAGCATCAGCACGATGATTATGTTCATCACGTCCTCCTGGCGGGGGCGACAAGAGCAGCCGCAGCGGCTTTTCGGGGTTGAATATCGTCAGGGTTGAAAGTAGTATTCGTACCCACCAAAGAACATTACTTGTACGTTTTTTTCAACTTCCCCTGAAAGTTCCATCTTTTCAAACAGAATTGCACAACTCTCCACATTGACCAAGCCATCGAGTCTTCCGAGCATCGCCGGCGCCAGTACGTAAAGTCCCGACAGATATGAAGAAACATCTCTATTGTTCAAGGACTCATAGTCCCGCTTGAGTGTATCATGGTCCTTTTGGGACAGCTTGAAACCTTTTTCATCCACCTTTCCGTCCTGGGTTGCTTTCATTCTGTCTCTGATGGCTTTTCGGGCTTTGGGAAGAGACTTTTTGACATTCCTGTCCAGTGCGGGCACCCAGTCGGTCGGGTCATCACTGCAATAGGAGGTTGCCAATTCTGAGACTGATCGAAGTTCTTGTTCTTTTTGTTCTGGACTCCGTTCCGCTTGGTCCCATGCAAAGCGAGAATCGGCGCACGACAGGTATTCGTAGGCATCATCCGTCGGGCAAGAGGAGACTGAAAAAGGATTGGCGCATGAAGAAACTAGGACAGCAAGGCAACCAAGAGCCAGTGTTTTTGCGATTAAGACAGTTCTCATTGTCTAAAACCAAGCATGGAGGTGGTCAAACGCGGGGTCACCACACAACCGCCAAGATTGCGGACGCGAGTAGCCAGCAAGAGATGGAAATCGCCATGCTGGACTTCATCGAACACCCTTTGTTTATGCGTCACGGCAGAATTCGAGTGCGAGCAGCAGATTTTGATATGTTTCGCGGTCTGTTGGGGCGGGTTCCGAGAGGCGCTACGCCTGCGCCGCCATCTTGAAAACGCCGACAGAGTAGATCGTGATGGCTATGACCCCTTGACGGGTGAACACGGCAGGGCCTTCGGAGTCCAGGATGCGCCAGACGCATTGTTCCAGTTCGATCAGTCGCTCGTGATATTCGTGGGAATTGGCGTTTCGGTCCCACCGGGCGAACAGGCCTGCGAGGTCATGGAGATCGGTTTGAGGTGCGCAACTCGTCGGGACAAGCGGCGACCGCCAGGATGATGGCGAGCAGGACCTTGAGCATAGTGATTCGTGGGCAGGGTTTGGTTATGGTTGATTGTAGCATTTGAGGGAGAGCAGGTCAACGCGACCAGCCAGGGCAATCGCATCTAAATCTGGTCGCCAAAATATGCCACAAAGGGCACCCACAAGGGGTGCCCCTACCAATTATCAGTCGTTTTCAGCAGAAAAACTGATCTTCAGTCGCCGAGAACCTCAATAATTTGTGAAGGCGCACTATGATTTGCACTGTTCTCGGCTTTTTTTCGAAGTTGGGCTCGAATCAGGTTGTGTCCAGATGTCTTACCCCAATTGGATGCAATCGCCCTGCGCGACCAGCTTAAAGGGTGCATTCCTATTCTGGGGCGGGAGTGGGCAGGCACAAGGCCTGCCCCTACCGTGGTCACGGCGGACGGCTTCGCGGCATGACGTGGGTGGGCGACAGGCGGCACAGACGGTACGTCGGCGACGCGGCGCCAACGCGGCATGGTGTAGGGGGGGCGTTGCGGGGGGAATCCCCCCGCACAGAACTGCAGTGGTCAGTGATCAGTGGTCAGTGATCAGTGGTCAGTGGTCAGAGGGAACGGCACTTGCCCTGGTCGGGGACGCGAACTGGCTTTGGGTTGGTCGTTACCAGAGGTGTACGAAAGTTCACCCCTATTTTGGACTGCACCCATTACGGCGGGGGGGAAGTGCGGGGAACAGCGGGGGTCGGTGTTCTGAGCTTGGGGAGGTCAGGATTCGAGGGCGGCGGTGATGTCGGCGGTGATGTCGTGGGGGTCTTCGGCGCCGACGGCGAGGCGGACGAGGCCGTCGGAGATGCCGACGGCGGCGCGCTGGGCGGGGGAGAGGGCGCGGTGGGAGGCGTGGCTGGGGTAGAGGACGAGTGAGTAGATGTCGCCGACGGTTGTGGCGGGTTGGACCATCCGGAGGGCCTCAAGGAAGCGGAAGACGTCGGCCCGGCCGGCGTCTTTGAGCTCGAGGGCGACGACGGCGCCGTAGCCGAGACCGCCGAAGAGGTCGCGGGCGAGCTGGTGCTGGGGATGGTCGGGCAGGCCGGGGTAACGGACGCCGGCGAGGGCGGGATGGCTGCTCAGCTGGCGGGCGACGGCGGCGGCGTTGCGGCACTGGCGCTCGACGCGCAGGGGCATGGTCTTCATGCCGCGGTGGAGGAGCCAGGCTTCGTGGGGGCCGAGGTTGGCGCCGGTCTTTTTGAGGAAGTCCCAGAAGGCGGGGCGCAGCTCGTTTGCGGCGACTACGACTCCGCCGAGGACGTCGCCGTGGCCGCCGATGTACTTGGTGGCGCTGTGGATGACGACGTCGACGCCGTGGGCGAGGGGGCGGAGGAGCATGGGGGTGGCGAAGGTGTTGTCGACGAGGAGGCGGGTATTGTGGGCGCGGCAGAGCTGCGCGAGGCGGGGGACGTCGACGACTTTGAGGAGCGGATTGGAGATGGTCTCGACGATGAGGAGGACGGGGGCTTCGCGGGCGAGGAGCCGCTCGACGGCGTCGAGGTCGGTGGCGTCGACGAAGAGGCCCTTGACGCCGTATTGGGGCCAGAGGCTGTCGACGAGGGAGTAGGTGGCGCCGTAGCAGTCCTGGGCGGCGGCGACGGTGGCGCCGGCGCGGAGACCGCAGGCGGACATGGCGAGGTGGATGGCGGCCATGCCGCTGCCGGTGGCGAGGGCGAAGTGGTCGCCGGCCTGGTCGGGGATGTCGTGGCATTCGAGCTCGACGATGGCGTTTTCGAAGGCGGCTACGGTGGGGTTGCCGTAGCGTCCGTAGACGTAGAGGTCGGGGTCGCCGCCGAGGGCGCTGTCGAGGTGGGCGGTGTCATCGTAGACGTAGCCGATGCTGGGGATGATGCCGCTGACGACGGGGGCGGAGGGGACTGAGTTAGGGGGTTGGGCGTAGCGGCGGGTTTCGCCGCTGTGGAGGGCTTTGCTGGTTATTGATTTGGGTGTGAATGGCATGGTTTTGGGTGGGGTGTTGGGTGGTTAGGGTTTTCTTGTTTTTGATCCGCTAAGGGTCGTGAAGAACATCTTTTTGTCCACGGAGGGCCACGGAGAACTGCGAACGGCAGTTTTTAGTAGTCGGTTTTTAGTGGACTGCCGGGTCCGCGGAGAAGGGCAATACCTTTTTCCACGAAGGGCCACTAAGGGCCACGGAGAACTGCGAACGGCAGTTTTTAGTAGTCGGTTTTTAGTGGACTGCCGGGTCCGCGGAGAAGGGCAATACCTTTTTCCACGAAGGGCCACTAAGGGCCACGGAGAACTGCGAACGGCAGTTTTTAGTAGTCGGTTTTTAGTGGACTGCCGGGTCCGCGGAGAAGGGCAATACCTTTTTCCACGAAGGGCCACTAAGGGCCACGAAGAACATCTTTTTGTCCACGAAGGGCCACGGAGAACTGCGAACGGCAGTTTTTAGTAGTCGGTTTTTAGTGGACTGCCGGGTCCGCGGAGAAGGGCAATACCTTTTTCCACGAAGGGCCACGAAGAACATCCTTTTTTTCCACTAAGGGCCGCGAGGAACATCCTTTTGTCCACGAAGGGCCACGGAGGACACCTTTTTTTGATCCGCGAAGGGGCGCGAAGAACATCTTTTTTTCCACGAAGGGCCACGAGGAACACCTTTCTTTGGGCCGCGGAGGGTTGGTTATGAGTAGAGCATGGGGAGGCTGCGGCGCATGATTTCGTAGTTTTCGAGGGCGCGGCCGGCGCCTAGGGCTACGCAGGCCATGGGGTTTTCGGCGACGTAGGCGGGGACACCGGTTTCGTGGGTGAAGAGTGAGGCGATGAGGCGGAGCTGTGCGCCGCCGCCGGTGATGACCATGCCGCGGTCGATGATGTCGGCGGCGAGCTCGGGCGGGGCTTTTTCGAGGGTGGCGCGGACGGTGCGGACGATGGCCTGCAGTGGCTCGGTCATGGCGTCCAATACTTCGCTGTTTATTAATTCAATGGTCTTGGGGAGGCCGTTGATCTGGTCGCGTCCGCGTACTTCGATGGCGCGGTCTTCTTCGGTGGGCAGGGCGGATCCGATGGCGATTTTGATCTCTTCGGCGGTCTGGTCGCCGACCAGGAGATTGTATTTCTTGCGGATGTAGTTGACGATGGACTCGTCGAGGCGGTTGCCGCCGACGCGCACACTGCTCCAGACGACGATGTCGTACATGGAGACGATGGCGGCTTCGGTGGTTCCGCCGCCCATATCGACGACCATGTTGCCGGTTGGCGTGCCGATAGGGAGGCCGGCGCCGTAGGCTGCGGCGAGAGGTTCGGGGATGAGATAGGCTGATCCGGCGCCGGCCTGCATGGCGGCGTCGTGGACGGCGCGTTCCTCGACGGAGGTGACGCCGCGCGGTGTGCTGATCATTACCCTGGGCTTGAAGAGGGGGAAGCGGCCGCAGATGTCCTGGATGAATTTGCGCAGCATGGCCTCTGTGACGACGAAGTCGGCGATGACGCCGTCGCGCATGGGGCGGATGACCTCGATGCTTTCGGGGGTGCGGCCGAGGGTGTCGTAGGCTTCGTGGCCGATGAGGACCATCTTGTTGGCTTCGCGGCGGATGGCCACGACGGATGGCTCATGCAGGACGATCCCCCGCCCGCGCACGTGTACAAGAACATTTACCGTACCGAGGTCGATTCCGATCTGTTTTTCGAACATAGATTTATTTCGTATCTGTTGTCAGTCAGGATGCAGGGGAGGCTGGTGTCATCGAGAGAGGCGCGACCTGTGCGGCTTTGTGCAGGCTCACGTCCTTTCTCAGGCCATAGAGTTTTATTATAGCTTCAGCCTTTCGGGTCGGACAAATCAGCTTCCAGGGATCCGGGTCGCACTGCTAGAACGGCGCTATTTGCGCTTGGAACGTGCATAGCTGACGGCGCCGTACATGCCGATAATGAGGCCGGCCAGGGAGGCGAAGTAGGAGAGGAAGCTGAGCAGAAAGCCGGGTTCGATGACCTTGATGACCATTGCGAAGGCGAGCAGGAAGCCGAAGAGGAGCAGGAAGAAGCCGTAGAGTATCAGTTGCAGGGGCGAAGAGGGCGTACGCATAGGTGAATGGCTGTACCGCTCACTTAGCGGCCGCTGCGTCCTTATAAAGGAAGCAGCGGGAGTAGTGCTGAGGTTCGGGCTCGAAATCGAGCGGTGTCTCCAGTTCGCAGAGATTTTCCATGAAGTGGGTGCAGCGGGGGTGGAAGCGGCAACCTGAGGGCGGATTGACGAGACTGGGGGGCTCGCCGGGCGGCACGTCGCGGAAGACGTGTGCGTTCTCGGGATCGGGGTCGGCGATGGCGGCGAGGAGGGCGCTGGTGTAGGGATGGAGGGGGTTGCGGAGCAGGTCGTCCATCTGTGCCTGTTCGACGATTTCGCCGGCGTACATGACTAAGATGCGTTCGGAGAAGTAGCGCACGGTGGAGAGGTCGTGGGTGATGTAGACGACGGCGAGATTGTGTGAGTGCTGGAGGCCTTGCAGGAGGCGGAGGACTTCGACGCGGACGGACATGTCGAGCATGGAGACGGGTTCGTCGGCGACGATCATGCGCGGGTGCAGGAGCATGGCGCGGGCGATGACGACGCGTTGCTGCTGGCCGCCGCTGAGCATATGTGGAAAACGGGGCAGGATGTCCTCGACAGGCGTGAGGCGGACCTCCTCCATCACCTCGCGAATGCGATTCTGGCGTTGTGACTCATTCATGTTGCCGTGGATCTTGAGTGGTTCGCCGAGGATACGGCGGATGTCCATGAAGGGCGGCAGCGCGCCGAAGGGATCCTGCTGTACGTAGCCGACCTGTGAGCGGAACCACTGCATCTCTTTGTTGTCGAGGGTGCTGAGATCGCGGCCTTCGAAGATGACGGAGCCTTCGGTTGGCCTGTGCAGTCCGAGGATGGTTTTCATGAGGGTGGACTTGCCGCAACCGCTCTCGCCGACGATGGCGATGGCTTCGCCGGCGTGGAGGTCGAAGCTGACGTCGTCGACGGCGCGGACGGTGCCGGCGCGGCCGAAGCCCCAGCGTCTCAACTCAAACCAGGTGCGCAGATTGCGCAGCGACAGGAGGGGTTCGGCGGGGGCATCGGAACCGTTGGCGGTTTGGGTTTGCGCAGTATCAGGGGTGGTCGTTGTCATCGTCGACCTTTCGGTGCGTGCGGTGTTTCCGCTACGCGGGTAACGGCGAAATGGGCAACTGCGGGCATTACCGGTTGTCTCCGTTCTGATGGAGCCAGCATTTGACGTGTTGGCGGCGGCCTGTGCGGACCAGTTCAGGATCGCTTTCGCAGAGCTCGAAACGGTGGTCGCAGCGGGGGGCGAAGCGGCAGCCCGGGGGCAGGTCCTGCAGGCTGGGGGGCTGGCCGCTGATGAAGTCGGGTTCTTCGGTCTGGCGCAGCTTGGGAACGCTGGCCATCAGTTTCTGGGAATAAGGGTGGAGGGGCTCGACAAAGAAATGCTCGGCGTCGTTCACCTCGACGAGCTGGCCGGCGTACATGACGGCGGCGCGGTCGGCGAGCTCGCTGGAGGTGCCGATGTCATGGGTGATGAGGATAAAGCTGGTTCTAGTCTCCTGCTTGACGCGTTTGAGGACGTTCATGATGTTGGCCTGGGTGAGGACGTCGAGGGCGGACGTAGGTTCGTCGAGGATGATCAGGTCCGGGTCGGTGACCATGGCCATGGCGATGGCGACGCGCTGGCGCATGCCGCCGCTGAGCTCGAAGGCGTAGCGGTTGATGAAGTCGGCGGGGACGCCGACGTGTTGGAAGGAGGCTGCGACGCGTTCGAGGGCCTCGGTGCGGGGGATGCCGTAGTGGGAGAGGAGTGGTTCGGCGACCTGATCACCGACTTTGAGGACCGGGTTGAGCGAGTTCATAGCGGCCTGGGGCACGAGCGAAATCTGCACCCAACGCACCTGCTGGCGGTACTCTTCGTCGCTCAGCTGCATGACCTCCTGGCCGTTGAGCTTGACGCTGCCGGAATAGGTATGGACGTTGCGGGGGAGCAGGCGCAGAATGGCCTTGGTGAGGGAGGTCTTGCCGCAGCCGGATTCGCCGAGGATGACCATGGCTTCGTTGCGGCGCAGGTTAAGGCTGACGCCGTCGACGGCGTGCAAAACACCCTGCTGCGTGCGGAAATAGAGACGCAGGTCCTCGATTTGCAGTACGGGCGGGTCGGAGAAGGCCATTAGAGATCTCGCAATCTGGGATTGAAGACTCTGTCCAAGGCGAAACCGACCATGGCAAAGCCGAGGCCGGAGACGAGCAGTAGGGCGGCGGGCTCGAGCACCCAGTAGTAGTTGCCCTGGTAGAGGGCGTCGTTGACGCGGGCATCGCTGAGCACTTTGCCCCAGGTGGGGAGCAGGGGGTCGCCCAGGTTGAGCACGGCCAGGGTGGCCTCGACGAAGACGAAGGAGGGGATGGCTACGACAAATCCGGGCACGAGGGTGGGAATCAGGCGGGGGATGAGATAGAGGAAGATGATGCGGAAGTTGCCGGCGCCGTAGGCGCGGGCGGCCTCGAAGTAGGGTGACTCTTTGATCTGGAGGAAGATGGCGCGGCTGGTCTTGATTCCTGAACTGAAGACGCTCAAGGCGATCAGGACGCCGAGCATCACCCAGATGCTGCGGGAGTAAAAGAGACCGACCATAATCAGGATGGGCAGGACAGGCAGGATGAGGTTGACCTCGGTTATGCGCTGAATTGCGGCGTCAACGATTCCTCCGAACCATACCCCGATGGCGGCTACAATAAATGTGCTTACGGAGGTTCCCACCGCAGCCAGGAGGCCGAAGGCGAGGGCGACGGGCATCCCCCACATCAGAGCCAGCATGAGGTCGCGGCGCAGGTGGTCGGTGCCGGCGAGGCCGTAGACTTCGCCATAGACGACGAGTCGGGCGTCGACGTCGGCGTCATCTTCGAAGACGAGCCCGGCGGCGACGAGTTGGTAGGTGCCCTTGAGCGGCGTGGGGCTGTCTTCGTCGGAGGCGGGGTCGGCGAAGAGGCCGATTTCGGCCCTTACGCCGTCGAGGCGTCTTTCCAGTTTTTCTTCCTGTGAGAAGCGGACGGTTACGGGCCCTTCGACGGTGACATCGGCGATGCGGATCTCACGTCCGTCGGGCGTCAGCCAGGTGAGCGAAACAAGGGGGCGTTTCTGTTCATGCTCAGATGTCAGGAAGAGGGAGATCTCCTGGGGAAACTCGTCGGCGGTGTAGTCGAAAGTGAAGGTGGTGACGACATCGGTCATTTCTTCGGAGACTACCTGGCGCTCTTTTTGTACGGAATCGTCTTCGGATTCGCCGGCGGGGCCCAGGATCATGGTTTCGGGCAGGTTGACGCCGGGGAAGAGGTTGACCCATTTGGGCTGGGCGGTGCGCGGGTTCTCGAGCCATACGCCCTCCCCGCCGCGCCAAAGGTCAACAGCTTCGCTGTAGGGAATGGCGATGACGATATAAATTGAAAAGAGGACCATGGCCGTGATTATGGCGAGACCGATGATGGCGGAGGGATATTGGGAAAGAGCGGCGAGGGTGCGGCGAATTGTTGTCATGCCTGTCCTCCTTGATTGCCGCCCACCTTGACGCGGGGGTCTATGAGTGCGTAGACGATATCGAGGAAGAAGACGGTGATGCCGAGAAGGTAGGCGTAGATGACGGTGGAGCCTACGATCACCGACGTTTCAAAGATGTTGGACGCGAGATACAGGAGCCGCCCCAGGCCGGGCCAGTTGAAGATTGTCTCAAGTACGATTGAACCGAACCAGAGGCCAATAATCGAGAGCGCCAGGCCGGTGACGATGGTGGGCATGGTGGGGCGCATGATGTAGCGGCGCTCGACCACACGGTCGGACAGGCCCTTGGCGCGGGCCATGTCGACATAGTCTTCATGGGAAAAGATGAGGAAAAAGGTACGCTGGCCGTAGATACCCAGGAAGATGGCGCTGAAAAAGATGGCGATGACGGGCAGAACCATGTGGTTAAGGACGCTCAAGGCGTAGTTGATGATCGATTCGGGCGGGGGCGCGGAGACGAGACCTCCGAAAGGGAACCAGCCCAGCAGTGCGGCAAAGAGCAGAATGAAAAAGAGGCCATAGAACCAGCTGGGGGCAGCGGATGTCGGGGCCAATCCAACGATGAGCCGGTCGAGCCTGCTGCCGTAGTTGCGAGAAAGATAGAGGGCGACGAAGATACCGACGAGGAAGTTCAATAAGAAGGAGGTGGAGAAGAGAAGCAAGGTTGCCGGCAGCCGCTCCAAGATGATATTGCGCACTTGCCGTGAGCCGCTGTCGCTGGACATGTTATCGGCCCAGCCCAGGTCCAGAATCATGGCGCCCCAGAGGAAGCGGAAGCTGCGCAGGAGGAAGGGTTGGTCTAGCCCCATGCGCTTTTCCTGCAAAACGACCAGCTTGTCGATATGTGCGCGGCGCTCTTCGGAGTTCATGTTTTTGAACTCCTCATCAAACCCTACGGAGATCGCCACCTGTTCGCGGATATAGCCTCTGCGAATGTTATCGACATGGCCACCCATATTGGCGAATAAGATCGTCAGATATACGCCGATCATGATGGTAATCAACATGGCAATCATACGCAGCCAGGTGTACTGCACGACGCGGGCGAGCGTGCTTTGTGTTCTTGGTCTTTCGACGCTGGCGGCGTCGGGTTGGAGGGGCAGAGCGGCATCGGTCATGGAGGGTCCTTATCGATCTATAGTAGAGAGTGAGGGGGAGTGAGGAGAGAGAAAACCTCTCTCTCACTCCTTGCTTCTTATGTTTCGCTCTTCACTCTCTTTGATTCACTGCTTCAGAGTCAGTTCGTGGTGACGAACTCGAGGGACGAGAAGGTGGGGATGCTGACGCGCAGGGGCGCGACGGCCACCTCCAGTTTGTTGGCGCCGGTTTCGAGGCCGGCGGTGTCTTCGGCGCTGAGGGTGATCTGCCAGAGACCATCCTCGACGGCTTCGGCGGCGCCGGTCAGGGCGAGTTCGCCAAGGGCGTCAAAGACGAGGTACTTGACTTCGCCGATGTCGGCGGTGGCGTAGGCTTCGCCGCCAAAGTCGACGAATACGTCGAATGTCGCTTCATCGCCGGAGGCAACGCGGGCGGGACCGTCGACCGAGACTTCGGCGATCATGGGTGTGTCGAAGCCTTCCCACTTGCTGGACGCGTCGGGGAAGTTTTCGTTACGGATCAGCTGGACGGTCTTCTCGGTGGTGAAGGCCTTTTCGAGGTAGAAGGGTCCGTTGCCGACCCAGAAGTGCCCTTTGTCTTCGTACCAGGCACTGAGGTTATCCCAGCGGGCGGCTGCTTCATCGGCGCTGATATAGTCGCCGAGTGTGGAGGCGTAGGGGATGTGTCCACCGGCGGCGGCGGACTCGAGATGGCCTTCGAGGATCTCGATGCTCGGCCCAGCGATGTAGCTTGTCCTCTCTACTTCGTTGGCATCAGACTTGTCGGACGAGAAGGCGAGGTCACCGGCGGCTTCGGCCAGGAGCCCTACCGCCAACGAATGCCAAGGTGTGCTGGGGAAGAAGTTGGCGACGTTGAGCTCGGCGTCGAGGGTGTACTGGTCGCTGTAATACTCGATGACGAGGGGACTGGTTTGCGCGATGCGGTATCCTTTGAAGTGGCTCTGGAAGTTGTTCAGACTCGGCACCTGGGCCTCGTCGTATACGGCGCTCTCTTCCTTGGCCAGGTCGAAGGTGGTGATCATGCTCAGGACGACGTCGGCGAGACTGAGCGGGCTGCCGTCGTGCCAGGTCAGTGTGGAAAGATCGCCCGGATAGTAGACAACACTCTTGAGGTTGGCTGTGAGGCCGTCGGGATGGAGGTCGCCGACGGTGACGAACTGCTGCTCAACGGCGTCCCAGTCGAGCCAGGCATCTTCGGGCACGTCGATCTGCTCTGCGAATGTCAGGCTAACCCAGTCGTGGGTACTGCCGACGGGCAGCCCATCCTTGACGGTTACCTCAGCTCGGTCGAAACGCTGCGGCCATTGGAGTCCGGTGAAGGGGTCGGGCATAGCGCCCAGATCGGCGGTGGCGCGGATGAGCATGGTGTCGTAGATCCAGTTGGAGCCGGCTACGGGGTTCCAGGGCTCGGGCAGCATGCTGGGCATGGCGATGGTGAGGGTTCCGCCCTCTTCGCCGGTGCGGCGCAGGGTATAGGGCCAGAGGCGGGCGCCGTTGAGGCCGCCGGCCAGGTCCGTGGAGACGGAGACATCGTCTCTATAGGCGGTGAAGCCGAGCTGGTTCACGAGCCAGACGCGCACGGAGTCCTGCATGGAGAGGGCGAGGACGTCGCCGAAGAGCTCACGCCGTTCGTCCATGGTTGTGAAGTCGCGCAGGTCGAGTTTTTCGGACATGGCGTCGAATTCTTCAGACGGGGTATAAGCCTGCCAGAGCGGGAAGGGGAGCCCGCGGTTGGTGTAGAAGAAGTCGAAGTTGCCGGCCTGGTCGCGGCTGATGGCGGTTGTGATCCAGCCGCCGGTGTAGATGTGGAACTTGCCTTCGTTGGGGTCGGTGCCGATCCAGATTGGGGAGGCTTCCGAGGAGGTCTTGTAGTCCCGGACGACGCTGAAGCCAAGGTCTTCGAGCATGGTGGAAACGTAGTCGCCGATTTCCTTACGTTCGTCCTCGGTGCGGATGAGGAAGATGACCTCGACCGGCTCGTCCTCATAGTTCCAGACGCCGTCGACCAGTTCGGCGCCAAGCGCCTCCATCTCTTCGTTGATAATCTCGGCCGCCTTGTCGGGGTTGTGGGCGTACTCGAGCTCGAGCTGGCGGACGATATCGACGAGGCGGGCGTAGTCGGGGAAGGCGTTGGTGATGGCCATGTAGCGCGGTGAGGCCAGGCCGCCGTAGATTTCCTGGGAGATGAAGTCGCGGTCGACGAGGTAGTTCATGGCCTCGCGGATGCGGGGTACGGCGAACGGGTTGAGTTTGCCGGTGCCGTCGAAGACCGGTCCGGCGGGGTTGAAGGTCAGTTCTGCGTAGACGCCGAAGGAGTTGGAGTATGTGAGGCTATCCATCCCCTGGACGGTGGCGTAGACCTCGGCGTCGCTGATGGAGAATGCGTAGGCGTCGATCTCGGCGAGATCCATACGCGTGACGGCAGCGGCGGCTGAGGGTTCTTCGATGGCGATGACTTCGTCGACCCAGGCGCCGGTGCGCTCGCTCATGGCTGCGGGTTCTTCTTCCTCAGCCTCGGCCACTTCTTCGGTTTCTTCCTTTTCTTCTGCGGCCACTTCTTCGGTTTCTTCGGCGGCCTGTTCCTCCTGTGCGGGCGCGGCCGGTTCTTCGGCCATTTCGGTATCACCGCCGCCGCCGCAGGCAGCGAAGAGGAGGGCGGCGATCAGGAGGACCGCCAGGAAGGTAAATCGTTTCTTAGACATTCGCTAATCTCCTTTTTTGAGAGAGTGCAGAAAGTATTCGGCAGTTGGTGCGCAGCCGGTGGCTGGAACCGGCCGGACCTACTGTGTGCACCATACTGTTCACCGTATGTTTTTCATCATCGGGTCGAGTGCGTCGCGCAGTCCGTCGCCGATGAGATAGAGGGCCAGGACCGTCAGGGTTATCAATATACCTGGAATACTCAGCAAATGCAGCGCCAAAGACACTCCTGTGTCTGGATCGCGTAAAAAGAGAAAATTGTTGGACCTATTAAGCATACTACCCCATGTTGCCGTTGGCGGCTGTACTCCCAATCCCAAAAAACTGAGCGCAGATTCGGTCAAAATGAGAATTCCGATGTCTATGGCGGCATTTACGATGATAATTGGCAGGCTGTTGGGGATTACATGCTGGAGCATAATGCGGGCATTACGTGAGCCAACGGAACGGGCCGCGAGCACGAAGTCCAAGGCGCGCACTTTGAATACATTTCCCCGAATCAACCGAGCTGTGCCAATCCAGCCCAGCAGACCCAGAAACAGGGTCAGTGTGACGGGATTAGGCTTGAACATTGAGGTAACGATGATTAACAGATAGATGCCGGGGATCGAGCTAAGCGTATTGATGAACCACATGATGAGGTCGTCAACAGCGCCTCCGAAGAAGCCGGCAACTGAGCCAACAGTCACGCCCAGAACCAGAGTCAGGGCGGCGGCGGCAAAAGCGATACCCAGACTGACCCGACCTCCGTAAAGGAGACGTACAAGTTGATCGCGGCCAAGCTGGTCGGTTCCGAGCCAGTGGGGGACGCCGCCGGATTTGCCAAGCATAAGGGGTGCACGAACAGGGTCCTGGCCGGTACGCCACTGGATGTATGGGCCCAAATAGGGTTGCTGAAAGGCGTTGTCGAGGTTGGTATCATTAGGTCCTACGCCGATGCTATTGGCAATAATCGGTGCGGACAGAGAGAGTAGCGCCATGATCACCAGAAATGCGATTGCGAAGAGCGTGACCAGATCCTTGCGCAGGCTCTGGAGAGCCATACTCCAGTAGGTGCGGGGCTTGCGCTGTAGTTGTGGATCGGCCGATAGAGCTGCGAGCGCCTGACTGTCTGCCTGAGCTACCGTCATGGTAGAGACCTTGTTTCCATTACGCGAGCCGTACGCGGGGGTCGACGACACCGTAGAGGATATCGGAAAGCAAGTTGCCGAGAATCGTCAGCAGAGAGAAAAACATGACCGCGCCGAGGACGGTGGGATAGTCCCTTTGTACAGCCGCGCTAAAGGTCAGGCGCCCCATACCGGGCCAGGAAAAGATAGTTTCGGTGATCACTGCTCCGCTGAGAACCCCTAATATTGCCGGGCCAAGAATGGTCATCAGGGGGATGAGGGCATTGCGCAGGGCATGGACGAACCAGACGCGGCTGGCGGCCACGCCTTTGGCTTTGGCCATGCGGATATAATCGGTGCGGATCACTTCCAGGGTTTCGGTGCGCATGAAGCGACTGATGCCGGCAATGCCCCCCAGGGCCAGAACGATCGTGGGCAGGATCAGATGTCTGAGCCGATCCACCAGGTCGAACTCATTGGTGAGGGAAACGGTGCGCATGCCGCCGGTGGGCAGCCAGCCGAGGACAACGCCGAACAGGAAGATGAGCATCAGGCCGAACCAAAAGGAGGGCAGGGCGTTGCCGACAACGGCGAGCACGCGCACGGAGGCATCGAAGGGGGAGCCCTGACGGACAGCGCTAAGGACGCCCAAGGGCACGCCTACCAGCAGGGAGACCAGGAGGGAAGCGACACCCAGCTGGAAGGTGGCGGGCATGCGCTCTAGCAGCCGCTCCCAGACGGCCTGGTTGGTAGCGATACTGGTGCCGAGGTTGCCGCGCAGGATGCCACCGCCACTGTTGCAGAAGGTAGCATTGAGCCCGGCAAGGTAGTCACAACGGTTTTCGTTACGTGTAAACTCTTCGACAACTTCACCGTTTCGCAAGGTAATTCCCGTCATCCAACCGATATATTGTAGAGCCCAGTGTTGATCGAGGCCGAGTTGCCGGCGCAGAATTTCGCGGGTTTCCTGTGTGATGTTGGGATCGAAGGTGCGGATGAGAATCGGGTCACCGGGGGAGTTGTAGACCAGCACGAAACTGATGACGCTCACGCCCAGCAGGGTGGGAATAGCCTGCAAGAGGCGACGAATTACGTAACGGGCCATAGTCTGATGCTGTCCTTCGATCCATCTATGCGACCAGGCGGACGCGATAGAGATACAGGTGCGAATCCGCCAGCGCCGGCGGGAGGCAAGCGGTGGCGGATTCGTCAGATCTCGTTCGCGGCCTGTTCATCAGGCGCGGGATTCTTCAAGAAAACCTTACGCCGTTCTACTGCGCCAGAGACCAGGTCTCGACGTTGTGGTAGAAGCTCCACGGGCCCGGGTTGGTGCCGTTGAACTTCTTTGAGTAGCCGGTATTGCCGACTGAACCGGTGACGAAGACGTAGGGGATGTCGTCGTGAATGATCTTCTGAATCTCGTGGTAGAAGGTGGCCCGTTCGTCGGTTGCACAGCCTGGGACGCTGACGGCCTGCTCCAGGAGCTCATCGATGCGGGGGTTCTGATAGCTGACGAAGTTGAAACCGCTGGGAGGTGTGTCGAACTTGGTGTGCCAGAAGGAGTCATCGTTGGGGTCGGTACCGAGACCGGTCCAGCCGATGATTACCATGTCGAAGGTCTGGCCGAGGAGCTCGCCCACGAGGGTGCCGAACTCGATGGCCTCGAACTGGATGTCGAAACCGATGCTGTTGAGCTGATCCTGTACCAGTGCGCCCAGGTCCTCACGGGTGGTGTTGCCGGCGTTGGTTTGCAGCCGGATGGTGAGGGTGGCGCCGGCTTCGGCGGTGGCGCAGCCGTTGCACTCGCGCACGCCGTCGCCATCACTGTCGGTCCAGCCGGCGTCTTCGAGAATCTGTGATGCCAGCTCGGTGTCGAAGGCATAGGGCTGGAGTGAAGGGTCGTGGGCCCATTCGACGGCGGGCAGTACGTTGGAGGCGATCTGATAGCCCTGGCCGAGGTAGACCTTGCTGATGATCGCATCGTAGTCGAGGGCGTGAGCGATGGCCTGACGTACGGCCAGATCACTCAGGATAGGATGGGGATCCTGCTCGACGAGGTTGCCCTCTTCGTCCTGGCCGGCCTGCGGATTGGCGGGGTTGGCCTGGTTAAGGCCGATGTAGCTGTAGCCGTCGTCCTTAAACTTGTGCAGGTTCAGATTGGCGTCGAGCTGGACGGTGGTCAGCTGCTCGGGCTGCACGCCGATCAGGTCGAGCTCACCGGTCTGAAGCTGGGCAAGGCGGGCGCCGGGATCGGGGACGATCTTGTAGATCCATCCGTCCATGTTGGGCGCGCCCTTCCAGTAGGTGTCGTTGCGCAGAACGGTTGAGTTGTCGTCGCGGATCCATTCGTTGAAGATGAAGGGGCCGGCGCTGACGGTCGGCTCCTCGTTCAGCGGGCTGTCCATGACATCGCTGAAGTCTTCGGCGTAGAGGTGGCTTGGCAGCCAGCCCAGACCGAGGTTATTGAGGGCGTCGCATTTAACTTCGGCGTAGGTGACCTGGATGGTGAGCGGGTCGAGGACTTCGATGCTTTCGATGTTATCGAGGTTGGCCTTGCGCGGGGTCTCGACGAGATCGCTGGCGATGGCATCATAGGTGAATTTGAAGTCGTCGGCGTTAACCTGCTCGCCGTCGGACCACACGACGCCGTCCCGCAGGTTGAAGGTCCAGACCAGGCCGTCCTCGGAGACGTCCCAGCTTTCGGCCATCTCGGTGGGGACGATGGCGCCGCTGAAGGGGTCCTGGCCAAGCAGGCTGGGGAAGAACCAGCCGAGCACGTCGAAGCTGGCGCTATCGGATGCCAGGATGGGGTTGAGGATGGTGGCGTCGGCGCTGGAACCTTCGACCCAGACGCCGCCCTGGACGGGAGGCACAGGCGTCGGGGTGACGACTACCTCTTCGGTCTGGGTGACGACCTGGGTGACGACAACGGTCTCCCTGACCGTTTCGACCACGGGCGTGGGTTGGGGGCAGGCTGCGAGGACCATTGCGGCGATCAGGAGCGCTGCCAAGAGAGAAAGTCTTCTATTTTTCATTGGTCAATCCCTTGTGATGAGAGTTGAGGAGTCATACCCCGTTGTATGGACTCCGAAGCGGACTCGATCTATCGAATCGCAGGAACCTATTGATTCGGAATTTGCGGCAGATGGGTCTTCAGTCCGGTCTTTCACGGACGAAGATATTGCGACAACGTCCTGTGAACGAGACACATTACGGGCCCATTACAGGATGGGGAATAGCAGAATGGTAGCATCCCCATTGCTTGCTGTCAACACGAAGATGCCAACCGGGCGCAGTCCAATCTTGGAGTAAGAGTGGGCAGGCACAAGGCCTGCCCCTACCGTGGTCACTGGGGACGGCTGCGCGGCACGAGGTGGGTGGCGACCGGTGGCACAGACAGCATGCCCGCTACACGGCGCCAACGCGGCATGGTGTTGAGGGGGGCGTTGCGGGGGGAATCCCCCCGCACAAGGGAGGGCCGAAGGCCCGACCGCACAAAGGCGAGGAGTGAGGAAAGAGGAGTGAGGAGAGAGTGGCCCGCCAGTTCTGCCAGGAAGTGTAGCCAGAACTGAGTGTGGCCTTGCTGCAACAACAGGTGTACGGAAGTTCACAACCACTTTGGACTGCACGCTTGCCAACCTCACGGGGCGGATTCGACGCTGCGTTCGCGATTCCGTTATAATGACGGAAGCGCCCCCCGCTTGAAATCGGCGCGGTGTTGAATGCGCTGTCTGTTTGCTATTTGGCCTTTCGCCCTCCTGGCGGAGCCGGCACGGAGCAGCTTGCACCATTTGCGCTGAACCATTGCACGCCCAATCACAGTTCGGCGCGGCCGCGCCAAAGGACTCATCATGACCGGTTCAGAGACGCCGCTCCAAACCAATCGGCTGGCGGACGAGACGTCGCCCTATTTGTTGCAGCACGCCCACAATCCGGTGGACTGGTACCCGTGGGGGGAGGAGGCGCTGGAGAGGGCGCGGGCGGAGGACAGGCCGATCTTTCTGAGCATTGGCTACAGCGCGTGCCACTGGTGTCATGTGATGGAACGGGAGAGCTTTGAGAACGAGCAGACGGCGGATTTGATGAATGCCAATTTCGTCAACGTGAAGGTGGACCGAGAGGAGCGCCCGGACCTGGACGCGATCTACATGGAGGCGGTGCAGGCGATGACGGGCAGCGGCGGCTGGCCGATGAGCGTTTTTCTGACGCCGGCGGGCAAACCCTTTTATGGTGGGACGTATTTTCCGCCGCAGCCGCGTTACGGCATACCATCCTTTTCGCAGCTGCTGCTGGCGGTGGCGGACGCGTACAGGAATAAGCGGGGGGATCTCGAAGAGCAGGCGCAACGACTGACGGACGCGATCGGGCGCACGGGCAGCCTGTCCGCCAGCGGGGGGACGCCCGGCGAAGAGGTCCTGAGCGAGGCAACCGGCAAGCTGCTGCAGTACTTTGATGAACAGTACGGGGGATTCGGCGACCAGCCCAAGTTTCCGCAGCCGATGACGCTGGAGTTCGCGATGAGCCAGTACCGGCGGGGGGGAGACGAAGATGTGATGGGCGTTGCCGAACATACGCTGCAGCAGATGGCGGCAGGCGGAATCTACGACCATCTGGGCGGTGGATTTCATCGCTACAGCGTGGACCGCATCTGGCTGGTGCCGCATTTTGAGAAGATGCTGTACGACAACGCGCAGCTGCTGCGGGCCTATTTGCACGCGTGGCAGATCAACGGGCGGCTTGAGCACCGGCAGGTGGTTGAGGAGACGGTTGATTACGTGCTGCGGGAGATGACGGCGCCGGAAGGGGGATTCTACAGCGCGCAGGACGCGGACAGTGAGGGCGAGGAAGGCAAGTTTTTCGTCTGGACGGCGGATGAGATCGAGGGGGTTTTAGGGAAGGAAGAGGCGGGCCTGTTGGGACGGTGCTACGGCGTGACGCCGGGCGGCAACTTTGAGGGCAAGACGATCCTGAACCTGCGGCAGACGGCGGCAGAGGTTGCGGAGCAGACGGGCGCGGAGGCTGAAGCTGTCGCTGAACGGCTGGCCGCGGCGCGGCAGAAGCTGTTTATCGAGCGGGAGAAGCGGGTGAAGCCGGAGCGGGACGATAAGGTTCTGACCGAATGGAACGGCCTGATGATCCATGCGCTGGCCGAGGTGGGCGTCGTTCTGGAGCGTGCGGACGCTCTGGAGGCTGCCAGAGCAGCGGCCAGCTTCATCCTGGCGGAGATGAGCCAGGAGAATGGCTTTCTGTTCCGCAGCTATAAGGATGGACGGGCGCGGTTTAACGCGTACCTGGAGGATTACGCAGCGTTCGCACGGGGGCTCGTTGCGCTCTATGAGTCTACGTTTGAGCTGCGCTGGCTGGCGGAGGCGGTGCGCCTGACGCAGATTATGCAGGCCCAGTTTGAGGACGAGGCGGGGGGCGGGTTTTTTCAGACGGGCATTGCGCACGAGCAGCTGGTGGTACGGCGCAAGGATTTCATTGACAACGCGATTCCGAGCGGCAATTCGATGGCGGCTGAGCTGTTGTTGCGGCTGGCGAAGTTGACGGGGAACGATGGGTATCGGAGTGAGGCGGCGCGCATCTTCCAGATCATGGCGGCGGCGATGGCGCAGCAGCCGACGGGCTTTGGACGCATGCTGACGGCGCTCGATGATCTGGTCGGGCCCAGCCAGGAGATAGCGGTGGTGGGCGATCTCGCAGATCCGCGTACGCAACTCCTGCTACAGGAGGTCCGCCGCCATTATCTGCCGCACAGTGTGCTGGCCTTGAAGGAGCCGGACGGCGAGGGCCCGCTGCCGCTGTTGGAGGGCCGGTCGCTGGTAGAGGGTCAGCCGGCGGCGTATGTGTGTGAAAACTACGCGTGCAGGCTGCCGGTGACAAGCATTGAGGCACTGCGAAATGCAGTGGTCAGTGGTCAGTGAGCAGTGAGCAGTGGTCAGTGGTCAGTTACTGCGGGGATGGATGGGAAGTGGGCGGATTGGGTGTGGCTGGGTCGTAACATTGAACGTGCGATAGTTCGGGGGCGAGGATGGGAGGTAGGCTGGGGAAGTTTAGTGAGAGTATCGGAGATGCGTGCCCTGAGTTGGCGCTTGAGACGGTCACACTGTTTCGAGCGGGCCAGAACAATGACCTAATCCTGGTCAATGAGGAGCTGATTTTTCGCTTTCCGAAGTTTGCGCAGGGTGTCGCGGGGTTGCGCCGGGAGGATGCGATTTTGAGGGCGGCGCGGCTGCGAGTTCCGCTGGCGACGCCGGATTACATTTACCGCAATCTGGACGACGAGGTCGGGCGGGCTTTTGTCGGCTATCGCAAGCTGCCGGGCGAGCCGCTGTGGCCGGAGGCGTTTCGGCAGATTAGTGACGAGGAAACGATCGAGCGACTTGCTGCGGATGCGGCAGGTTTTCTGCAGGCGCTGCACGCGATTCCGCCGGCCAGTATCGATTTTCCGCTGGAGCCAGCGGACACACGGGCGGGATGGCGGGAGATTTTCGCCCGTGTCGAGCGTATCGTTTTTCCCCGTCTGTCGGCGGAGGCGCGCAGGTGGACTACACAGCAGTTTGTTTCATTCATGGATGACGATGAACAGTTCGGCTTCAGCAACGTGCTGCGGCACGGTGATGTTGGATCAAGCAATATGCTGTACAGCGCGGAGGCGCGGCGGTTTGTCGGCTTCATTGACTTTGGGCACGCCGGGATAGGCGACGCTGCGGTCGACTTTGCGGGGCTGTACGTCTGTTTCGGTGAAGCGTTTATGGATCGTTGCGCACGCACCTATCCGCTGATCGAGAGGTGCTGGGAGCGCATACGCTTCTATGCCGATTGCGCTTTCCTGCTGGAGGACGCGCTGTTTTGCATCGAACATGACCTTGAGGAGTCGAAGGAAGTCGTTGCCGAAATCAATGGGGTGTTGGAGGCCAGATGACAGGGCCCAGATGACAGGGGCCAGGGGTTAGTTAGAAACAGTGATGCGGGCCAGGAGATTTACTGGCCCTTATTGTTTTCGTCGGCTCTTGGGGCTAGTCTGTTCCAGAGCAGGTCGAGTTTGAAGAGATTGGTGTGGAGGCTGCGGACGGCCTGCCACATGGTGTTGCGGGCGGATACGGCCGCGTCCTGGTCTTCGGCGGCGTGGGCCTGGCGCCAGTTTTCGGCTTGTTGGGCGTGGGCAGCGGCGGCCTGGCGGGCCTCGCCGGCAAGGGCTTCGGCGCCGTGTACGAACTCGTCGAGCAGGTCAGCTATGGGACGGGTATCGTCGACGTCATCGTAGAAGGTGTTGGTGCGAAACTGGGGCGGGTGGACGGAGCCGTCGGGGTCGCGGCCGGTGTGGGTGGGCTGGATGTGGGGGGTTACTGAGAGGAACATGACGGTGCGGCGGTCGGGCAGCAGGTTGCGCACCTGGTGGATTTCGTCGGCGAGGGCGATGCACAGCTGGCCGGCCTCGAGGACTTCGGTGTGGCCGGCGATCATGAATTCGGCCTTGCCTTCGAGGATTAGGAATATTTCGTGGCCGAGGTCGTGGCTGTGGAGCCTGTCGACCTGGCCCGGCTCCATGTGATAGAGGCGGGCGCGGATCTCCGGGGTTGTCAGTACGTTTTTGTTTACATCGCGGAAATCATAGACTTCGAAGGGCATTTGTTTCGCTCCTGTGCTGGGTTGGTCGCGCAGAGTTCGTTTGACCGGTTAGCCCTTGCGCTGCGTGAGAGGAGGACATTGCTTTGCGGCGCCACTCGAACAGGGCTACGGCATAGTGGCGCCTGCTTTGGTATGATTGTCGTAGAAGCGAATACGAAATGCAAGCCGGCTGGGCAGGAAGTTTGCCGGTTGCGGACAGTTCACCCGGGTCAACGTGCGCTTGGCGCCGTAGCGGCCGCGCACGCCCCATCTCCGAGGAGGCAAGTATGGGCATCCCTGTGGGTATCAATACGTGGTCGCGCCACGTAACGGAACTTTTCCCTTATCTGGACCAGATCATCCATCCGTTCGATTCGCTGTGGTTTCCGGACCATGTGCAGTACAACGGGCACAATGTGGCGGAGGGTTGGACGATGGCGGTGTATGCGCTGGCGCGCTACCCGGACAAGCTGGTGGGGCACGATGTGCTGTGCAACAGTTTTCGCAACCCCGGGCTTCTGGCGAAGATGGCGGCGACAGCGCAGGCGTTTTCCGGCGGGCGCGTGGTGATCGGGATCGGCGCGGGCTGGAATGAGGAGGAGTACCGGGGGTACGGCTGGCCGTTCCCGGGGGCGAGGACTCGCATCGAGCAGCTGGCGGAGGCGATCCAGATTCTGCGGGCGATGTGGACGGATACGCCGGTCGATTTTGCGGGCAAGCATTACCAGATGGAGAACGGGTATTGCGAGCCGAAACCGGAGACGGTGCCGCCTATCATGGTCGGGGGCGGCGGCGAGAAGTATCTGCTGCGGGTGGTGGCGGAGCATGCGGACTGGTGGAACTGGGTGTGCAGCGACGTGGAGATGTATGCGCATAAGCAGTCTGTGCTGCAGGAGCACTGCCGTGCGGTGGGACGGGATTACGACGAGATTTTGCAGGTGATGCACGTGAGCGTTCTGATCGCCGAGAATGAGGGTGAGTTGCAGCGGCTGCGGGAGGACCCGGACGTGCGGCCGTCGGGCGAGGGCACGATTGAGGGGACGCCGGCGCAGGTGACGGATGCGCTGATGCGGATTGTGGAACAGGGCGCGCAGCGGATTACGGTCAATATCGCGGACTCGCCGCGGGTGGAGGGATCGTTCTTGTTCGCGGCGACGGTGCTGCCGCATTTGAGTGGGTAGGTTGAATGCGCTGCCCTGCCGCCAGGTGGGCAGTTAGAAGGTCAGGCGCAGTGCCTGCGAGGCGCTATCAGTGTCCCTGCATTGTGATTCCTGCAGGGACACATTTCAGTTCAGATGCCTCTCCGTTGGCGTCCATATCTCTCAACGGATCGTTGCAGTCGTAGTTGGTTAACTCCAAGACCCTTAACCTTGGCGTGGTGTACGATCAGGCCCCACGTGGCGTCGAGACGCACCTGAGGCGTTTGCCCCTGCCAGATACGCAGATCAAATGAACGGTCCAGCTTTTCCAAATTGCCACGTCTTTCAATGAAGTCTTTCCTCATATTTAGATCTGTTCACCCCTTACCGTGCCGATGTTTAAGCGCAATTATAGCATAATTACCGGGTCCGGTTCGGCTGCACTGAGCTCATAGGCAGGGCAATCGCATCTAAATCTAGTCGCCAGAATGTGCCACAAAGGGCACCCACAAGGGGTGCCCCTACCTTTTGTCGGTCGTTTTAGGCTGAAAAACTGGTCTCCAGTCGCCGAGAACCTTAAGGATTTGGGACTGCTCACTATGATTTGCACTGTTCTCGGCGTTTCTTTCGAAGTTAGGCTCGAATCAGGTAGTGTCTTGAGGTCTTGCCCCAATTAGATGCAATCGCCCTGAGCCCATAGGTGCATGTACGCTCAGTCAGTGGCCACGGTGAGTGAGCGCACGCGTTCTTCGTCCCAGACGGCGCCCCAGCCGGGGCCGTCGGGCGGGGCGATGTGGCCGTCTTCGATCAGGGGGGCGTTGAGGAGACCCCACGCCTCGCCCTCGGTGCGCAGGTCGCGGGAAGCGTATGCGCCGAAGAGCTCGAAAAAGTCGGTGTTGTCGATGCAGCAGCCGGCACTGGCATGCCCGATCCCGTAGAGATGGCCGGGACCGTGCAGTTCGACGTTGGCACCGTGGAGCTCGGCGAAATGGGCCAGTTTAAGTACCAGGGTGAGGCCATGGCCTACCCGTGCGCGCAGCCGGTCGGTGGCGCCCTGGATGAGCCACTGGGCGGATAGGTCCAGGTCGTGGCAGAGGCGCTCGGTGGCCATGATGGGGATGGTGAGCGTACGGCAGAGCTCCTGGTACTGGTTCATCTTCTGTTCATGCATGGGCTCTTCGAGCCAGACGTAGTCCAACTCCTCCATCGCTTCTCCCACTTCGATGGCTTCGCGAAGCGTATAAGAGCAGACGGGATCGTTGAGAAGGTCGTAGCTGTCGCCTACGGCTCTGCGTATTTCGGTCAGCAGGGGGATATCGCCCTTGCCGCCGCGGTAGGTGTGGAGTTTGTAGGCGTTGACGCCGAAGGCGCGGCCGCGCTCGATGTGATCGAGGTAGCCCTGCGGGGTCAGCTCGTGGTCTGTGAGGTAGACGGGCAGGCGTTCGCGCACGCGGCCGATGAGGGCGTAGACGGGCAGGCCGGCGGCTTTGCCGGCGATGTCCCAGAGGCAGTTGTCGAAGTCGCCGAACCAGCCGGGCTCCTGGTAGACCCAACGGGTGCCCTTTTGCAGCATCTGGAAGAGCCGTTCGCGGGCGAAGGGGCTTTCGCCGACGGCGTGGGTCTTGAGGATGTCGAGCTGGGCCCTGGTGACGGAGGCGGGGGCGACGCGTCCGGTGATGCCCTGGTCGGTCTCGACGTCGAGAATTTGCGTCCGCATGGGGGTGGAGGAGGACAGGGGGGTATGGGTGTACTGAATGCGGCGCAGGCCGGAGGTCTGTTTCAGCCGATAGTCGGGTTGGGTGAGGGTTGGGTGTTCGAGGGTGTGGAGTTTGACGTTGGTTATTTTCATTTGTAGGGCAGTGTTTGGTTGTCAGTTGTCAGTTTTTAGTTTTTAGTGAACTGCCGCGTACGTACGCGGCAGTTGTGAACAGGTTGGTGAACTTGGCGTCCGCCAAAATCCAGACACGTGATCTTGGCTTCTTGTATGGACCAGCCCGAAGCCGGGTAGAGGCGCTCTAAGGCCCGACGTTCACTTCATTCAGTCGGTGGCGACGGTGAGGGAGCGGATGCGGTCTTCGTCCCAGACGGCGCCCCAGCCGGGGCCTTCGGGGGGTGCGATGTGGCCGTCTTCGATGAGGGGGGCGTTGATCAGGCCCCATTCTTCGCCTTCGGCGCGCAGGCGCTGGGCGTGGGCCTGGCCGAGAAGCTCGTAGAAGTCGGTGTTGTCGATGCAGCAGCCGGTGTGGGCATGGACGAGCCCGTAGAGGCCGCCGGGCCCGTTCAGCTCGACGTTGGCGCCATGGAGCTCGGCGAAGTGGGCGAGCTTGAGGATCTGGGTGAGGCCGAAGGTGGCGCGGGCGCGCAGGCGGTCGGTTGCGCCCTGGATGAGCCACTGGGCGGTGAGGTCCATGTCGTACATGAGACGCTCGGTGGCCATGATGGGGATGGTGAGCGTGCGGCAGAGCTCCTGGTACTGGTTCATCTTCTGTTCGTGCATGGGTTCTTCGAGCCAGATGTAGTCGAGCTCTTCCATGGCGCGGCCGACTTCGATGGCTTCGCGCAGGTTGTATGAGCAGACGGGATCGTTGAGCAGGTCGTAGTCATCGCCGACGGCCTTGCGTACGTCGGTCAGTATGGGGATGTCGGCTTTGCCGCCTTTGTAGGTGTGCAGTTTGTAGGCGTTGACGCCGAAGGCGCGGCCGCCGTCGATGTGATCGAGATAGCCCTGGAGGTCCATGTCGCCGCCGGTGAGGTAGACGGGCAGGCGGTCGCGCACGCGGCCGATGAGGGCGTAGACGGGCAGGCCGGCGGCTTTGCCGGCGATGTCCCAGAGGCAGTTGTCGAATTCGCCGAACCAGCCGGGGTCCTGGTAGACCCAGCGGGTGCCTTTGTGCAGCATCTGGAAGAGGCGTTCGCGGGCGAAGGGGCTTTCGCCGACGGCGTGGGTCTTGAGGATGTCGAGCTGATACTTGTTGATGGAGGTGGGGGCGATGCGGCCGGTGATGCCTTCGTCGGTTTCCACTTCGAGGATATGCGATTGCATGGGCGTGTCGATGGGGCGGCCGGCGTGCGTGTATTGGATGCGGCGGAGGCCGGGGACCTGGATGAGGCGGTGGCGACTCTGGGTGAGAGTTGGGTGTTGGAGGGTGTGGAGTTTGACGTCGGTGATTTTCATTTGTAGGGCAGTTTTTGGTAGTCAGTTTTTAGTTTTTAGTGAACTGCCGCGTAGGCTCGCGGCAGTTGTGAGCAAGTTGGTTATCCTGGCTTTTTGAATGGACCAGCCCGAAGCCGGGTAGAGGCGCTCTCACGCCCGGCGTTCTCAACATTCAGTCGGTGGCGACGGTGAGGGAGCGGATGCGGTCTTCGTCCCAGACGGCGCCCCAGCCGGGGCCTTCGGGGGGTGCGATGTGGCCGTCTTCGATGAGGGGGGCGTTGATCAGGCCCCATTCTTCGCCTTCGGCGCGCAGGCGCCGGGCGTGGGCCTGGCCGAGAAGCTCGTAGAAGTCGGTGTTGTCGATGCAGCAGCCGGTGTGGGCATGGACGAGCCCGTAGAGGCCGCCGGGCCCGTTCAGCTCGACGTTGGCGCCATGGAGCTCGGCGAAGTGGGCGAGCTTGAGGATCTGGGTGAGGCCGAAGGTGGCGCGGGCGCGCAGGCGGTCGGTGGCGCCCTGGATGAGCCACTGGGCGGTGAGGTCCATGTCGTACATGAGACGCTCGGTGGCCATGATGGGGATGGTGAGTGTGCGGCAGAGCTCCTGGTACTGGTTCATCTTCTGTTCGTGCATGGGCTCTTCGAGCCAGATGTAGTCGAGCTCTTCCATGGCGCGGCCGACTTCGATGGCTTCGCGCAGGTTGTATGAGCAGACGGGATCGTTGAGCAGGTCGTAGTCATCGCCGACGGCCTTGCGTACGTCGGTCAGTATGGGAATGTCGGCTTTGCCGCCTTTGTAGGTGTGCAACTTGTAAGCGTTGACGCCGAATGTGCGGCCGCCGTCGATGTGATCGAGATAGCCCTGGAGGTCCATGTCGCCGCCGGTGAGGTAGACGGGCAGGCGGTCGCGCACGCGGCCGATGAGGGCGTAGACGGGCAGGCCGGCGGCTTTGCCGGCGATGTCCCAGAGGCAGTTGTCGAATTCGCCGAACCAGCCGGGGTCCTGGTAGACCCAGCGGGTGCCTTTGTGCAGCATCTGGAAGAGGCGTTCGCGGGCGAAGGGGCTTTCGCCGACGGCGTGGGTCTTGAGGATGTCGAGCTGATATTTGTCGATGGAGGTGGGGGCGATGCGGCCGGTGATGCCTTCGTCGGTTTCCACTTCGAGGATATGCGACTGCATGGGCGTGTCGATGGGGCGGCCGGCGTGCGTGTATTGGATGCGGCGGAGGCCGGGGACCTGGATGAGGCGGTGGCGACTCTGGGTGAGAGTTGGGTGTTGGAGGGTGTGGAGTTTGACGTCGGTGATTTTCATGGCGAACCTCAGTGGTCAGTGGTCAGTGGAAAGCGTTCTTTGGTGGGTATGGCGAGCAAAGGGGTTACGGGTGCTGCTCTGACTGCAGGGATTCTGCGGCGAAGATGGTGAGGTGTAGAGTTTCGTCGATCTGTTCATAGACTGGGGCTTTGCCGCTCAGGGCTGTGCTTTCGTCCAGGATGATGCCGACTCCTTCTCCTCGCCGCTCGAGGAAATAGCGTCTGGCTACCTGTCTGCCGACGTTGTCTTCAACTGTAATTTCAGATAGAAGGCGGGCCAGGAGCTCGTTGCGGGTAGCCTGGCCGTAGCGCAGCCGTTCGACGGTCAGTGTGTTGGCCAGCGCGCCCGGTGAAATCAGTTCCAGCCTGTCGGCAAACATGAAAAGGCGAATCTTCGAGGCGGTCCTTGAGTAATCTCTGTGTACGACCGCGTTGACCAGGGCTTCGAAGACTGCTCGCATGCTGTATTGGGGTTGTTCCGTTCTGCCTATATCTTTACGAGCGGAGACCTGATTGTATCTTTCCACAAACTTATAGGCGTCCATGACTTGCCGGTCCAGCGGTCCTCTGAAATCCTTGGCGTCGATCTGGTAATTCGCATCCATTGTTTTGCCGCGATAGAAGACGGCCTGGATGAAACTGTTGTAGAGGTAGTCGTCGGGCCTGTCGTGGCACATAAGTAGGCCGGCGACGGAGGCGCGGAACACTGGTCCGTCTCTTACAAGGAGGCGCCTTTTCTGCAGCAGATCCTCGACCTCGTTCTTGGCGGCTCCTTCTCTTATAAATCGCTGATAATGGTCTTTGCGGAGACTGTCTCTGGTTGTATTCGGCACGACCTGTTCGTCGAACGATATGATCCGCGCCTGAGAACGGCTCTGAAGCAGCCGGGCCAGTTGATCGGTTGGCATCACGCGTTTGCTACTGCCTTGGCGGGTGAGGTATCCGCCAGGGCTTTTGTGGACGAAGAGACTACGGGGGATGTCTATTTTGAGCAGGACCCTTCCTTCAAGGCGCAGTTTCTCGGTGAAAATCGGGACTTGGGGTTCGATGCTGTCGCGGCATATTTCAACTACGGTTCCTTCGGAATCGTTCAGGTTGCGAGGAATCAGACCGACGATTTCTCCATGATCGTCCACTCCAATCAGCAGAACTCCGCCGCGGGCGTTGGCAAAAGCGGCTATCTCGTCGGCAAGGGCGTCTCTGCGAGGAAGTTCCCTCTTGAACTCGATGGTGGAGTCCTCACCGAGGCGGATTTTTTCGATTAGTTCGGACTGGCTGTCAAACATTGATGGAATCTTCAGCAAGTGTGGGTTCACTTAGCAGTTCGGTCTCCGAAATATCTGAACTGCAGGGAAGAGTTGTTACAAACGCGCGACACGGCTCCGGCAGTTGAATTTGTTTCAGCAACCTCACATTACCTCTTTCGTCAACTATAGCTTCAATCGTTTGTAACATGACTACGTCCGCGCCGTCTCTGAAGCTAAATGGGCGAACTCTTCGTTCTGGCCCACAGAGTTCGGCGAGCTAGGCTCCAGTTTACCCGGCTTTGAGACCACGCTCAAACCGTCTCCCGCCTTCCTTTCATGACCCATACGGTCCAGAGCACGGTTGGGACGACGCTGATGGCGGCCAGGGACCGGATGATTGACGGGATGGAGAGGCTGGTGTCGAGGGCGGCGGAGTTGAGACCATTGACCCCGCCCGTTTCGCGCGAGTTGGCCCTGTCGGGCTGGAGGGGAGCTTGAGCGGGCTCGCATGCATTGTTGCACGAACGGGACATTGCTCCGATGAGGGACTGACTGTGTCCCCGATGCGTTGCAAAAGTATTGACAGGACGACGCCGTCCCTGTTGCGGTTGGCGCGGTTGTGAACGCCGCTGTATCCGTGGCGTCGTGGCAGGGCGAGAAATCGAGGATGCTCGGGCTGTTGGTGGGACACTTCGCAGGCCAGCGGGAAGGCATTCTCGCTGGCTGGAGGCGAGTTGAACTCAGTCTGTACGAGTCACATGGCAGCGAATTGGGAAACCACCATTTGGGCAACCACGAGGGTTGCCCCTACGCTGGATCATATGTTGACGAAGCCCAGCTTGCCCCGTTTTTTGTGGAGTATTTCGAGACTATGTGGGAGAGGCTCACCCATCATCAGGCGTCGATGTCGGCGTTGGCGTGGCGGTGGGCGTGGCCGTAGGTGCATTTATGTTGGCAACACTAACAGAGGGCGAGAAGGTAGCTCCTACGTCGTTATGGGCGCGGACTCTAAAGTAGTATGTGGTCTTGTAGGGAAGATTGGTTACGGTTGCGCTGGTTCCGCTGATGCTAATTCTAATGTCCTCGCGGACGTAGCCATCGACTTCAACGTCAACGCCGTTGTACGGCAGTTTTACCCATCGCCTCAGGAATCCAAAAACGACATAGTGGTACAACCATACATCATAGGATGCAGACTCCGGTACCGTTTCCCAGGAGATCGACACGCTTCCGTTGCTATTCATGCTGGCGGTCGGTTTGTTCGGGGCGGAGGGCCAACCTTCGGGCGTAGGGGTAACGGTCGGTGTGAGGGTAGGCGTTGGGGTAGGCAACAGACGATATTCCTCGGGATTTGTCGCGCTGCCTGATGTGGATATTCTCAGTCCTACTGAGTTTTCGGCTAAGACCCTGAAAGAATAGGTAGGGAAGTCGGTGGGCAAATTGGTCAACACGGCGCTGGAGCCGTTAAAGGTGAATGAGATGCCTCGCCGTGCCGCCTCATCTTTCACTGATCGCCAGTAGGGATAGGCCCAATACCACAGATTGTAGTATGTGGCGCGAGGCACGTCATCCCAATCGACCCGTACATGGCCAGCGCCCAGGACAACGACGGTAGGAGGATCGGGAACCTCGGGCCTTTCGGAGTGCTGTGGTGTGGGCGTCGGAGTGGGTGTAACTGTGGACGTTAAGGTCGGACCGGACAAGAGCGTAGGGGTAGCGGTAGGGGTAGGCGTGGCCGTGTGCTCAAGCTGCTGTTGCTGGGTCTGCAGCGTGTTGGTAGCAGTTGGTGTGGCCGTGTGTGAAGGGATCGTTACAGGTACATACGACGACCAGGCACTCGCCACGCCGGTGTCTCCTACTGAGCGAATGGCATAGTTGTAGGTCCTGCCGGCAAAGAGGCTGTTTTGGGTGTAGGTTGTAGCCGTCAGGCTGTTTCCTCCAATCTGCCTCCCAAGGTTGACGCTATCCCATACCCACAGTTCGTAACGCGCTGCGCCTGTCACCGCTGACCAGGAAAGAATAACGCTGTTCTCATTTGGCGCGACCGAAAGTGACGGTACGGCAGGCGGAGTGGCTGTCGCTGTTGGCGACTCAGTAGCAGTCGGCGTAGATGTAACTGTCGCCGTCTCGGTGGCTGTCGCTGTTGGCGTGGCGGTGTGTTCCTGGTCATTCTGCTGTTGTTGCCTGCCCTGCGGCGTGTGCGTGGCGGTAGGGGTATTCTTCGGTACGGACGTCTCGGTGGGCGTCGCTGTCGCTGTTGGCGTGGCAGTCGGTTGCGTCAGGATTGCCGGCGGCGGCGGCGGCGTATGCGTGATTGTCGGTGTCGGCGTAACTGTGGCAGTGTGTTGCTGTTGCGCGATCGCGGAAATATTCGGCGACCAGGCGCTTTCGTCGCCATCGGCGTTGACTGCACGGACGGTGTAGTAGTAGGTGGCGCCGGCGGAAACGTCGGTGTGCGTGAAGACGGTCCCGGTCAGGTTGTCGCCGCCGATCTCCCACCAGCCGTCGGCGTTGGTCCAGGCCCACAGCTCGTAACGCGTTGCGTCTGTTATCGCTGTCCAGCTCAGTTCTATCCCGTTTGCAGTCGCGTGCGCGGTTAGTGCCGGTGCAGACAGAGCGGGTGTGCCGGCCGCGGCGGACACATAGTCCGACCATGCGCTGGTTTCGTTGGCGTTGACGGCGCGGACGGCGTAGTAGTAGGTTGTGCCGTCGGTAACGTCGGTGTGCGTGTAGGAGGCGCCGGTGAGGTTGTCGCCGCCGATCTGCTGCCAGCCGTCGGCGCTGGTCCAGGCATACAGTTCATAGCGCGTTGCGCCTGTGACGGCCGTCCAGCTCAGGTCCACGCCGTTGTCGCCGGTTTGCGCGGTCAGTGTCGGCGTCGAAAGCGTGGATTCCGTCGAATCCTGTTGTGCCGAGGCCAGGGTTGAAAACAGCAGGAGGGCGGTCGCGGCGAGCACGACCCCTGCCAGCCATACGCTAATGCCGATGCAAAAGGTGACGGTCTTATGGCTTCGCAACATTTTTCACGTCTCCCAGCGCGAGTGGCCGGTCAGACTCGGGACTGTCGCGTTACAGTTTTGAGGCGCGTCAATATTCCATTATCGTGGTTCACATCTGGGAGACCACCATAATATCAGAAAACTCATGTATTGAACAGTATTAGGGCTCGTTGACGTTTGCCTTTCTTAAGATAAGCCAGAGCAAACACCTTTTTTGTCCACGGAGGGCCACGGAGAACACCTTTTTATCCACGAAGGGCCACGGAGGGTCGCGGACAACACCCTTTTTTCCACGAAGGGCCACGCAGGGTCGGGGAGAACACCATGGGCCTATCGAGTTTGCATTTCGCAGCTGCGCAGATCTTCAGGGATAAGCCGCACTTTGCTACTGCGGATCGCTGTACCGTCAAACGTCAACGAGGCCTAGTTTAATGAGCCAGGTAGTTCTCCGGACTCACTTGTAATTCGCTTCGAACGGGAGGAATCGAACTTTGTGGCAGTTAAAATGTATGACAAACATGCGAAGTGGACCGTTATCCCAGTATCATTCTCCCGAAGGGACTTCAGCCACCGCCCGCCTACTGCGAATCACCCACAGTGTCCAAAGCACGGTTGGGACGACGCTGATGGCGGCCTCTAGGACGTGGAAAGCGGTGGAAGCCTGGAAGTGGCTTGTCGGTCCTGATAAAGCAGATGATCTCCTGTAGGTCCTACTCCGCCAGGGCAAGACATTGGTTTCTCGCGTATTTAGTTTCTGACTGGAGTGAGCTTGTGCGAGGAGTGAGGTGGCACAGTCGATTGCTATATCTCCTCGCCTTCCTGGCTCCGTCCATTCTCTCTAACTACCTGAACGACGGAATCTCCTGTGCTCACGGTTCTGCCCTCTTCCCAAGCACTCTCGCTTGTCTTCAGAGTTTCATACTCAGCTAACCATGAAGAAGGCATGAGGGAACGAGAGAAACGACCGAGGGCGAGAGAGCCATCGATCCTTTGTGTTCTTGTCTCGCGGTAGGTAGTTGCCACTGCCAGTCTATCCTGAACATCAGTAACCCGCACTCTGGCCTTCGAAAGCTCAATAAGACCTAGCAATTCCTCCGTATCAGGATCCTTTATTTCCGATTGATCTATTACATCAAAGTCCATACCAACAACGACTCCGTTTGCAGAGCCAACGTTTAGTGCAAAGTCTCGTGAACTAAGCACTTGCGCGACTTTTCCACGAATCGGTTCTGTCATCGTATTTCCTCCGTTGCATTGTCAGCGGAGAGTTTTCGATCCAACTCTTTCACTTCTACAGGCACGATATCTTTACCAATCCTCCAGGGCATCGTCTGCTGTAACCAGTTGCCAAAAGACAATTCCTTTTAGCTCGGCAAGTATCATTTTGTAGTTGTCAAGAGACTCAGTATTACGTGATGACTCTATAATTCGTCCTACTTCAGAGATACTACGATAAAGAGAGACCAGACGCCTGAAGGCAGATCGGGCGTGTGGTCTGATGATCTCTCTCGCCGCCTCACGAACTGACAGGCGACCGGAATAGAACGAAACGGCGATTCCTACCAGGGCGATAGAAATCTGCAAAAAGTAGCTCTCCAGGTCAGTGTAACTTCGCGTATTTGCTACCTGCCAAAAGGCACCCAGTACCACTAAGGAAACAGTTATGAGCAGAGATGGCCAAATGAATCTGAGCAGAACTGACCAAAGAGGTTCGAAAGTCTTCATTTTTCACCAGTGTATCAGAACGAATAGGCGTTTTCAACCCTAATTGTAGCACATTTGTGCGATACCGGATTTAACGAGAGTATCATGGTAACGTCTCCTGTGCAAACGCCACGCTCAAACGGGTGTAGTTCATACTTGGGGTAAGAGTGGTCAGGTGGGGGATAGATGCCAGCGGTGGCTGAAATTGTTTGCCGGCCATTTATTTGGGGGCGCTGGGCAGGCACAAGGCCTGCCCCTACGGTGGTGGCGCGGCGTTCGGACACTGGTCGCTGGTCTCAACCGTTTCAATTTTCCACGCCGGTGGGGGTTACATAGGGGGGCGTTGCGGGGGGAGTCCCCCCGCAGAACTGCAGTGGTCAGTGGATAGTGGTCAGAGGCGGCGGCGCTTGTCCTGCTCGGGGCTGCGAATTGGCGCTAGTTTAGTCATTCCCAGAGGCGTACAAAGGTTCACCCCCATTTTTGACTGCACCCCGCTCAGACCGTCTCCCGCCTTCCTTTCATGACCCATACGGTCCAGAGCACGGTGGGGACGACGCTGATGGCGGCGAGGAACCAAATTATCGAGGAGATGGTGAGGCTGGTGTCGAGGGCGGCGCCGACGAGGCTGGAGGCCACTGCGCTGCCGAGGTAGAAGAACATGAAGTCGCTGGCGAAGACGCGGCCGCGGACTTCGTCGGGCGCCATTTGGAGGAGCAGGTGGGTTGAGAAGACCCAGATGATGCCGCTGCCGATGGAGCGCACGAAGGAGCCGAGAAGAACCGTTTCGAGGCTCAAGAGCGGGGCTGTGACCATGATGCCGGCGATGGCGATGACGTAACCGTATGCAATCCCTTCTTTGAGCGAGCCGGGATCGTCGCCGGTAAGTTTGCGGGCAACGATGGGACCGAGGCCGGAGCCGACTCCGGTCAGGCCGAACATGAGGCCCATGCTGATGCCGCCGCCCTGGCCGACGATAAAGACCTGTTGGGCGATCGCCACCTGGATGACCTGGAAGGCGGTGGCGAGGAAGAGAGCCATGGACGCCTTCTGGAGGGCGACGACAAGGACATCGAGGTGGGCGCGCAGATAGCGGAGGCCGTTGAAGTACTGACGTATTGCGGCGGCGACGGTTTTGTCGGCGGCGGCGGATGCGAGTTTGGCGGGTATGCGGACCTGCGCGAGCAGGACGGCTGAGAGCAGGAAGGTGAAGGTGTCGAGGACGAAGGCTGGATACATGCCAAAGGTGCCGGAGAAGAGTCCGCCGAGGGCGGCGCCGAGGGCGAGCATTACGGACCAGGTGGCAGAGCTGAGGGCGTTGACCGCGCCGAGCTCGCGGGGACTGGAGATGTCGGGCAGGATGGCGGTATGGGCGGGGTCGAAGAAGCCGGTCATCGCCATCTGAACGGCTGTCAGGGTGTAGAGGATCCAGACGTCGCCGGGGTCGCGCACGAGGAGGAAGGCGAGGACGACGGCGGCACGGATAAGGTCGGCGGCGATGAGGATGTGCTTTCGGTTGTAGCGGTCGGCTACGACGCCGGCGATGGGGCTGACGAGGAAGGGGGCGAGCATGCGGACGACGAAGAGTGAGCCTACGGCCAGCCCCGATTGGGTGAGCATGCCGACGAGGGCGGCGGAGGCGACGAGGTTGAACCAGTCGCCCAGCAGGCTGACGATCTGGCCGAACCAGAGGTAGCGGAAGTTGCGGTTGTTGCGGAGGAGATCGGTGTAACTGACGGCGGTCTGGGTGGTGGTATTTGCGGTCATGTAGTTTAGATTCAGCGGCTGATGAACATTAGCGTCGCTTGTACCAGATCAACATACAGTAACAGATTCCAACAGGGAGCAGAAAATTTTATTTTGCTCTGTAAATGCTAAGCCATATACAGTGCCTGTCTTGATTTGCTCTTCCTCACTGCCCCCATTCGGCCTATCTTATTGCGTATTTGCTTTGGCTTCCGCCACCTTGCTTGGGCCGTACTGCTGGAATGAAGGCGCACCTTTGGCGAGGCGTGTTTTTGTCGGGGGGCGTTGCGGGGGGTGTCCCCCCGCACAAGGGAGGGCCGAAGGTCCGACCGCCCAAAAAAAGAGAGAGAGGAGAGAGTAAACACCTTCGCTTGCCTCATTCGGGGTCGTGAATTGATAGTGGCTGAGTCGTTATTTTGCTCCCTTGTTTTCCCGCACTACCGACAGCGTCCATAACGTCATTGGAATAAGGGTCAGAGCTGTCATCGACCAGATGATGCCCGAGATGCTGAGACTGCTGTCGAGCGCGGCGCCGACGACACTGGATGCGAGCGCGCTGGCGAGGTAGAAGAACATGAATTCGGTGGCGAATACCCTGCCGTGCACGGTGCGGGACACATTTTGCAGGAGCAGCTGGGTGGAGAAGACCCAGACGATGCCCCCGCCGACGCCGCGCACGATTGACGCCAGCAGCACTGCCGGCAGGCTCAGGAGCGGCGCGGTGGCAGCCGCCCCAAGCACACTGAGCAGGAAGCCAACGATGATGGCTTTTCTCAGCGTGGGGCCGTCGTCGCCCGTCACCTTGCGGGCGAGAATGGGGCCGATGCCGGTTCCGACTCCGGTCAGACCAAACATCAGTCCCATGCTGATGCCGCCGCCTTCGCCGAGGGTGAAGACGCGTTGAGAGATGGCGACCATGACTACCTGGGAGCCAGCGGTAAGGCAGAGGGAGTTGAGGGCTTTCTGGGAGGCGAAAAAGAGGATGTTGGGATGGTTGTACAGGTATTTGAGGCCATCGATATACTGGCGTATGCCGGCGGCGATGGTCTTGTCCTGTGAAAGGGTTGAGGAGGCGGCCGGCATACGGATCTGCGTCAGAAGCAGGGCAGAGAGAAGGAAGGTAAGGGTGTCGAGCAGGAAGGCGGGGTAGATGCCCCAGGCGCCGGCCACGAGCCCGCCCAGCGCGGCGCCGAGGGCAAGCATCGTGGACCAGGTGGCGGAGCTTATCGCGTTCATTGCGCCCAGTTCACCCTCGCCTGCCAGCTCGGGCAGGATGGCGTTGCGGGCGGGATAGAAGAATCCGCTCACGCAGAACTGGGCGGCTGTGAGGGTGTAGAGGAGCCAGACGTCGCCGGCATCGCGCACGAGCAGGAAGGCGAGGACGACAGCGGCGCGGACGATGTCGGTCGCGATGAGGATGTGTTTGCGGTTATAGCGGTCGGCTACGACGCCGGTGACGGGGCTGATGAGGAAGGGCGCGAGCATGCGCACGACGAAAATAGAGCCGACGGCCAAGCCAGACTGGGTCAGCATGCCGACGAGCGCGGCGGAGGCGACGAGGGTGAACCAGTCGCCCAGGAGGCTGACGATTTGGCCGAACCAGAGGAAGCGGAAGTTACGGTTGTTGCGGATCAGGTCGGAATAGCCAACGGTGGTCTGGGTGGCGGGATTGGCGGTCATGTAGCTCGTGCGTTATTTTCCCATTCCTCGCAGCGCGGCCAAGCAACGGTCTACCGCCTCAAGTGGCGGGTAGGCGTCGCTCTCGTATTCGACGATATACCATTCGGTGCCGCCGACGGATTCGCAGGCTGCGAAGAAGGCCGGCCAGTCGGTGTCGTCTTCGCCGATGATCGGATCGAAGGCGGGGTGGGGATAGTCGTGACCCGGGCCGTCGTGGAGGCGTCTGGTGAAGGGTTTGAGATGGACGGTGACGGCACGGCCGGGGTAGCTGCGGATGACGCCGACCGGGTCGGCGCCGCCGAAGACGGCATTGCCGGTATCGAACTGCATGATGACAGATGGGTCGGTGTTGCCGAAGAAGGTATCCCAGGGTGTTTCGCCGTTGAGCGGCAGGAACTCGTGGAAGTGGTTGTGGTAGCCGGTACGCATGCCTTCGTCGGCGAGGCGTTCGGCAAGGCGGTTGGTGAATTCGGCGAGTTTGAGCCAGTCGTCGCGGCTACGGCGCAGCTCTTCGGGGATGCCGGGGATGATGAGTTTGTCGTTGCCGAGGGCATGGTGGAAGGCGATGGTTTTGGGCAGGGCGTCGTCCTGCACCAGGTCGAAGGGCACATGCCAGCCGGCGCAGGCGAGGCCGAGGTCGTCGAGCTCGGCTTTGAGGGCGGCGGCGGCGTGCTGGGGCGGGCCGGCAAATTCGACACCGGTATAGCCCATCTTCGCCACTGCGGCGAGGGTGCCGGGCATATCGGCGGCAAACTCGCGTCGTACGGAATAGAGTTGCAGAGCTATGGGAGGCATATGTAAAGGATTCCTTTCGAAGGTGAAGAAGATCAGTAGATGGCGGCCAGTTTCTTTGCCGGTACCTGGAACCAGAACATAGGCCTATTTGCCGGTTTCTTGTGTGTCGACGCTCAGCCGGCGCACGGCGGTATCGTCGATTTCCACACCGAGGCCGGGCCCGTTGGGCACATCGAGAAAGCCGTCGGCCTGGTCGAAGGGTTCGGCGATTCCCTCGCGGATGGGGCTGGGCGTGCGGTCAAACTCCATGACGGGCTCCTGCTGGTAGGGGCGGGGGGTGCGGGCGGGGGGACATTCGGGCACGGCGGAGGCGACGTGGAGGTTGGCGGCGATCATGACGGGGGAACCCCAGACGTGGGGATTGAAGAGAATGCCGAAGGCGTTGGCCATGGAGGCGACGCGGTGCATTTCGGTGATGCCGCCCACCATTACGACATCGGGTTGGATGATGTCGACGCAGCGGCGGCCGATAAAGTCCTTGAACTCGTAGCGGGTGCGCAGGTTTTCGCCGCCGGCGATGGCCGTAGGCAGGGCGGCCTTGACCTGCAGGTAGCCCTCGACGTCTTTGGCGTTGACGGGCTCTTCGAACCAGTAGATGTCGAGCTCGGCCAGCTCGCGGCCGATACGAATGGCGGTCGTGGCGTTGTAGGCCTGGTTGGCGTCCGCCATGAGGAAGATGTCGGGGCCGATGGCTGCGCGTATGGCGGCTACGCGGCGCACGTCCTGGGACAGGGGGAGGCCGCCAACCTTGGTTTTCATACCGGCGAAGCCGAGGTCCACGTACATGCGGGCCTCGTCGAGGAGCCGTTGCGGAATGACACGGCCGTCTGAGGCAAGGTTTTCTTCCGTGTAGTAGAGGCCTGTGGCGTAGACGGCGATGCGGTCGCGCACTTTTCCACCTAGGAGAGCCCAGACGGGCAGGCCGCTGGCCTTACCGGAGATGTCCCAGAGGGCTGTGTCGACGGCGCTGATGGCGCTGCCGCCGATGCCGCCGGCGACGTTGCCGTTGTAGAGGAGGCGGAACATCTCCTGCCAGCGCAGGTTGCGCTGCATGGGGTCGGCCCCGAGAAGGAAAGGTGCGAACTCGTCGTGAACGATGCGGGCGGAGGGGCCGTTGAGGCCTTCGCCCCAGCCGACAAGTCCATCGTCGGTGACGATCTTTACCAGGCCGACTTGCCGATTTTCGGTCCAGCCCTGGGACCAGCCGAAGCCGGTTTGGATGGGGGCTTCGAGGAGAAAGGTTTCGATAGAGTCGATACGCATAGAGGGCGCTCCGAAGTATTTTTTCGTGCCGGTACAGGCGACGGGACCGCGGCAGTAGCAGATTGTAGCTGGCGAACGCCAAGAGAGGGCGACGGACGGCAACCAGCCATGTTCATCTATTCGCTGGTGGTCGGGGGCACTATAGTACCATGCGGGGAATCAGATATGCGACAACCATGACGGCGAGCTGTGCGCCAGTCACCCAGGCGAAGGCGCGCAACAGCCGGCTGAAGCTGACTTTGGATGCCCGGCGGTAACCTGCTTCGCTCCAGAAGAAGAAGATGACTGCGGCGACGGCCAATCCCAGGAGTGAGAAGCGATGGACGGCGGGGAGCGTCCACTGGTCTGCGCCGAAGGCGATAGCGATTGCGCGCATAGCGGGCAGCGTGGTAACGATGTTGAGAATGAACAGACCGCACGAGCCGAACCAGAGGAGATAGAATATGACTATCTGAGAGGCGGCATTGCTTACATACTTCACATTTTTCATGGGGGATATCCGTCCAACTGACCAGAGACCGGGAGCAGCATTCCAAGCAAAGACGGCTCAGGCGGCAACGCCTGTCAGCTCCAGCTCATCGGCAAAGTGGCATTTTGCGAAGTGGCCGGGCGCGACCTCTTCCCAGACGGGCTCCTGCTCGTGGCAGAGGTCCTGGGCATAGGCGCAACGCGGGTGGAAGTAGCAGCCGGACGGCGGGTCGGCCGGGTTGGCGACTTCGCCTTCGAGGAGGATGCGCGCCGAACCCTTACGCCGGGGATCAGGTTTGGGGATGGCTGACAGGAGCGCTTCGGTGTAGGGATGTTTGGGGTTGGTGTAAAGTTCCAGAGTCGACGCCATCTCGACCAGTTTGCCGACGTACATGACTGCGACGCGGTCACAGATATGGGCGACGACGCTGAGATCGTGGGCGACAAAGACATAGGTGAGCCCCATCTGCTCCTGCAGCTCCTGCAAGAGGTTGAGGATCTGAGCCTGCACGGAGACATCGAGGGCGGAGACCGGCTCATCGGCGACGACCAGGTTGGGCTGGCAGACGAGGGCGCGGGCGATGCCGATACGCTGGCGCTGGCCGCCGCTGAAGGCGTGGGGGTAGCGCCGCATCACCTCTGGCGCGAGGCCGACGAGGCCAAGGGTGTCGGCGACGCGGTCCTCGAGTTCGGTTCCCCTTGCGAGACCCATGGCGCGCAGAGGGGCGCCGATCAGCTCCAAGATTGTCATACGCGGATTCAGGGAGGCGTGCGGATCCTGGAAGATCATGCGCATATTGCGGCGCACCTGATTCAACTTCTGGTCGTCCAGCTCGGTCACATTGACGCGTCCCAGTTCCGGGTCGCGGAAGAATACGTCGCCTTCGGTGGAGGGAATTGCGCGCAGGATCATGCGTCCGGTGGTTGTTTTGCCGCAGCCACTTTCTCCCACCAGTCCCAATGTTTCGCCTTCTTCAACTTGCAGGCTGACATCGTCGACGGCTTTGACGTAGCCGACCGTGCGTTTGAAGAAGCCGCGCTTGATCGGGAAGTGCTTCTTGAGATTGCGAATCTCCAGGAGCAGGGATGAGGATGGGATTGGGGCGTTACTTCCGTTTTCGCTTGCCATAAGTCTCAGATCTATCTATCTATCTACTATATGATGCGCTACCGCTTCGCTATTTGAGCGCCGTAATGCGCTACGGCTTCGTTACGCGTCCACAGTTTGGGTTGGGCTCTCACGTATAGAGGTGGCAGCGTACGGCATGCCCCTCGTCGAGCTGGATCAGTTGCGGTTCGGCCTCGTCGCAGACGCCGGGCATGAAGTCCGGACAGCGGGGATGGAAGGAGCATCCCTGCAACCGCTGGTATGGACTGGGCACCATGCCTTCGATGGCGTTGAGCTTCTCGCGCTTGTCCTGCAGGACATCTTCGAGGCGCGGGATTGAGTTCAGCAGGCCCCTTGTGTAGGGATGCTTGGGATTGTAGAAGATCGAGTCAACGTCGCAGCGTTCGACAACCTTGCCCAGATACATGACGACAACTTCTGCGGCCATTTCGGCTACGACACCGAGATTATGGGTGATGTAGAGGATGGCCATGTCGGATTCGGCCTGCAGCTCGCGCATCAGGTCGAGGATCTGGGCTTCGGTGGTGACATCGAGAGCGGTGGTCGGTTCGTCGGCGATGAGCAGTTGGGGGCGGCAGGCGAGGGCCATGGCGATGACGGCGCGCTGGCGCATGCCGCCGCTCAGCTGGAAGGGGTAGTCGTCGAAGCGCTGCTCGGGGTTGGGCATTTTTACGCGGGCAAGCGTCTCGATAGCGATGTCGCGGGCTTCGGCCTTGTTGACCTCCTGGTGCAGGAGGATGGCTTCGGTGATCTGCTTGCCGACGGTACGGACGGGGCTGAGGGCGGTCATGGGCTCCTGGAAGACCATGGAGATGTGATTGCCGCGAATGTCGCGGAGCTGGCGGTCATTCGACTCAAATTGGGCGAGGTCGATGATGTCCTTGGCGTCGGTGCGCTCGTCATACTGGCGGTGGAAGCGAATTTCGCCTTCGACGATCTGGCCCGGCGGCGGGATCAGACGCATGATCGACATGGCGGTCATGCTTTTGCCGCAGCCGCTCTCGCCGACTACGCCGACTACCTGTCTGCGGCGGACGTCGAGGTCGACGCCGTCGACGGCGCGCACAGTGCCTTCGTCGAGAGCAAAGTGCGTTTTCAGATCCCTGATTTCCAACAGGACTTCCTGCGGTCCCGCTCCGTTATCATTTGACGCCATAAAGTGAAACCCTTGTCGTTTACGGCCGGCGGCCGGTGCTGCCATTGGCCTCTGCAAACTGGCCGCGGGCTAGTGGTACGGGTCGGCAGCATCGCGCATGCCATCGCCCAGGAAGTTGAACATGAGAACTGCGATGACGACAAATGCGACCGGCCAGAGTGTCCAGGGGGTCTGGGCGACCGACATGATATCCTGCGCGTCCTGGAGCATGACGCCCCAGCTGATGGTGGGCGGCTGCAGACCGATTCCGAGGAAGCTTAAGGCAGTTTCGCCCAGGATCATGAACGGAATGGCAATCGTGAGCTCGACGATGATGAAGCTGGCGAAACTGGGCAGCAGGTAGCGGGTGATAATGGCCCACTGATTTTCGCCATCGAGCCGGGCGGCCATGACAAAGTCCTCTTCGCGCAGGCTGAGGATTTTGCCGCGCACGATGCGGGCCAGCCGCGTCCAGTTGAGGATCGAGAGGATGATGGTGATGGCAAAATAGAGGCGCAGATTGGGCCAGTCCTGCGGCAGGGCTGCGGCGAGCGACATCCACAACGGGATGGCCGGCAGGGCGTAAAGCAGGTCGATGAGACGCTGGATGACTTCGTCGACGGCGCCGCCAAAGTAACCGGAAATGCCGCCCAGGAGGACGCCAAAGATGGCGGTAAGGGCAACGCCAATCAGGCCGATTGACAGAGAGATGCGGCCGCCGTAGATGATGCGGGAGAAGATATCGCGGCCGATGCGGTCGGTGCCGAAGATGAAGAGCGGCATTGTGTCCTTTTCTGTACCGAAAAGGTGCAGATCGGACTCGACCAGGCCCCACATCTTGTAGGCGTCGCCGCGCACGAAGAGCCGGACCGTGTTTGGCTCGGCGGCGTTGGCCTTGTAGATGGGGCGCGCGGTCACGGGATCACGCCCGCGCACGATAGTGTAGATGAAGGGGCTGCGATAGCTCCTGCTGACGACTTCGAGGAGGCGGATTTTGGTTGGCGGCGCGGAGGCGAGATCCTTATAGCGGGTCAAGGGTGCGTGGGGCGCGATGAATTCGGCGAAGAGCGTAACAATGTAGAAGAAGGCAAGCACCCACATCGCGGCCTTGGCCAGGCGATGGCGGCGGAATTTCCACCAGACAAGCTGCCACTGACCGGCGCGGTAGAAGTCTTCCGACTCGGTAAAGGTGGTGGCCGGGCTGGGCGCCGTCTCAACAGAGCGCTGGCGCGGGTTGATGAGCCTCAAGATATTGGTGACGATTGAAGTCATGGTCTCAGTTACATCTCCTCCACGCTGCCGAACCGAATGCGCGGGTCGACCGCTGCCAGGGCGATATCGGCCAGAAGGCTCCCGACCAATGCCAGGGTTCCGACCAGAAGAATGAAGCTACCGGCCAGGAACATGTCCTGGGAGAGGAGGGAGCGATAGAGAACGACAGCGGCGGTGGGCAGGTTGAGCACGATTTCGACAACGGTGCCGCCGGAGATAATCCACGGGAGCAGGAAGCCGAGGGAGCTGATCAGGGGGTTGATGGCGATGCGAACGGGATAGTTCATGAGGACGGCGAACTCGGACAGGCCTTTGGAGCGGGCGACGGTGACGTACTGTTTACGCAGCTCATCGAGCATGGTCGCCCGCATGACGCGAATGATGTGTGCGGTGCCGCCGATGCCGAGGATGAGAACGGGAACCCAGATGCGGGTGAGCATGTTCTGGAATTTGGCGATGCTCCAGGGTTCGAGCTCGAAAGCCGGAGAGAAGAGTCCTCCCACACTGAGGCCGAACCAGGCGAAGGAGAAGTACATGACGACCATCGCCAATAGGAAGCCGGGCACTGCCAGGCCAATGAATCCGATCATGGTAAAGAGGTAGTCGGTGAAGGTGTATTGACGTACCGAGACATAGATGCCGATCGGGACCGAGATGGTCCAGACGAAGATGGTTGTGAAGATGGCCAACAGGAAGGTAAGCGCCATCTTGTCGCCGATGACTTCATTGACAGGTCTTCCCCACTGGAAGGACTGGCCGAATGACCCCTTAAGCAGGATGTTCTTGATCCAGGTCAGATATTGAACGTGCATGGGGCGGTCGAGGGCGTACTGTTTCATGAGGCGTTCGACCTCGGCCTCGTCTACATCGCGGCCCGATGCCCGCAGCGCGTTGATGTGCTCTGTCAGATAGTCGCCCGGTGGAAGCTGGATAATCAGGAAGGCGATAAGCGAGAGCAGGAACAGCAGCGGGATCATACGCATGACGCGCTGGAGTATGTAGACGATCATTGGAAACCCCTTTTGAGGAGAGAGTGAAGAGGAGAGAGGAGAGAGTAAAACCTCCCACCCCCATTACTCACGTTTAGCCTCTCCCAGTATCGCTTCTCATTTTGCGGCGCAAGGTTGTCAGAATTCGGCTTACTTCGTCCAACGAACCGCGCAACGTTTGCGTTTCGCTGTGTGGAAACCAGCCCAGGTCTTCACATAGCGTAAGAAGTGTTTCAGTTTCGGCCAAAGAGCCCTGAGCTATTGCCAAAAAGCGCGCTTTGTCCTTAACCGTCTCTCGCGTCCAGCCCTCAGCGATATTGGCCGGCATGGACACAGCGGCGCGGGTGATTTGCGAACGCATGCCGTAGTTCTCTGTGCTTGGCAAACGTGGTGTGAGTCGATATGTCTCGCGTGCCGCTTCCATCGCTTTTTGCCAAAGAATTGTATTCCGATAGTACATAGTTATGGTTGAGGAGAGAGTGAAGAGGAGAGAGGAGAGAGAGCTTACTCTCTCCTCTCTTCGTGCAGTTTACGAGCCGCCGCCTTCGTAGTAGAAGGCTTCGGGATGGTAGGTGGAGATGCCGTAGGTATCCCAGCCGACGGGTTTACCTGCGGCCGGCAGGTTGCGCATCGTCTTGGGGAAGATGAGCGGCGCAGGGCTCTCGGAGACGGAGCCGACTGCGAGCGGGTTGTCGGCGAGCCAGTCGAAGATCTTCTTACCGGCAGCCACGCGCTCGGCATCATCGATCACGGTATTCATGGTATTGTAGTGGTCGTAAAGGGTCTGGATCGCGGCCGGCGGCTCTTCGCCGTCCTGGCCATTGCTCCTGAACCAGCGCCCCCACTCGGGAGCTGGGCCGCCCTGGCCGATGTTGGTGGGGATGAACCAGCGCATTTCGACCGGCAGCAAGGTATCGGTGCAGCGGTCTGCGTGCCAGCAGCCGCAGTGAACCAGGCCCTGGCTCCAGCGCTCGTTGTAGAGCGAGATTTGGATCTCCTTGGTGGAGGCTTCGATACCGACCTCGCGCCAGAAGGTAACGACGATCTCGGTGAACTCGTGGGTGGCGACGCCAACGCGCGGGCCGGCGTGCTCGATGTTGAACTTGAGCACATCGCCGTCAGGGCGCAGGCGGAAGCCGTCGCCGTTGCGCTCGGTCAGCCCCATGTCGTCCAGCAACTGATTGGCCAAGTCGGGGTCGTATTGGGACCAGTTTTGGGCATATTTCGGTTCGTAATACTGGGAGTTGGGCATCGGCGCCAACTGGCCCATCTTAGCAAGGCCGAAGAAGAGATTCTGGTTGATCTCCTCGCGGTCGATGGCGACGTTCAGCGCTTTGACGAAATTGGGGTGCTGCACGATGTCACGCAGCACGAGGTCTTCGGTCAGCGTGTGGCAGGGATAGAGCGTGTAGCGGTCGGTCATGCAACTGGTGTAGTCCATGACCTGGTAGTGCTGAGTCGGCTCGTTTTCCTTGTAGAGGGGATAACGGGCAATCGAGACATCATGGGGGCCGACGTAGTCGAGCTCGCCCTGGATGGTCTTCTGGGTGGCGATGTCGTGGTTGGCCACGAAGTCGATGCGCAGATCCTCGACGTAGGGAAGCTGCTGACCGGAGGTATCGACCTTCCAGTAGTAGGGATTCCTCTTCATGAGCACGAGGCCCTGCTGCGGCTCCTGGTCTACGATCCAGGCGGAGAGCATGGGATACTCGGGTGAGTTGGGCCGTGTGCCCCAGACGCTGCGGCCACTGCGGATGTTGCTGAGGAGCTGTACCCAGGTCTCATACTCGGATTCTTCGAGCATGGCGTTGAGGTCGTCCTCGTCGGCGAAGTCGCCGTGGAACTGCTTGAGGTAGTTGCTGGGCAGCAGGAAGTCGCCCTGAATGCGGCGGGTGAGGTAGGCGGGGAAGTTGCCAAACGGAGCGGCGAAGGTGACGGAGAAGCTGTAGTCGTCGTGAATGTCGACTACCATGTTCTCGCCGCCGTGGCGGTAGACCCACCAGACGCTGGAGGCGACATCGGGATGGGTGGCGACCGAGTTCCACCAGAAATCGACATCGCCGGTGGTGACGAGGTCGCCGGTGGACCAGCGCATGCCTTCATGCAAGTGGAAGGTGTAGTGCGTGGCGTCGTCACTGATCTCCCAACTGGCGAAGAGGTTGGGGATGATGGTCTTGAGGTCCTGATCCGAATAGGTCAGCATGCGTTCGGCAAACCAGCCGTACTGGCTGACGAAGCTGGACGGATCGAGGTGAATCTGGCGTACGAGGCCACCGTATTCGCCGATGGCTTCGCGCGGCAGGACCAGAGGCGAGACGGGCAGGCGCTCGGTGACGGGGGGCAGATCACCATTGGCGACCATTTCGGCCAGGCGCGGTGACTCCGAGTACTGGGAGGGCGCTTCGGCCTCTTCCATCACCACCTCTTTGGCCGATTCTTCCTCGGCCGCCGGCGCCGCAGCCGGCTCCTCGGTGATCACTTCCGGTTCGGGGCCGCCGCAGGCAGCCAGAACTACGGCTGCGGATGTTGCTCCCGACAGCTGCAGGAAGCGGCGACGATGCATCTTTCGTTGGGTCATGCTTTCCTCCTAGTGTGAAGCTTGAGTATAAAAGGTCGGCGAATCAGACCGGCTCGCCATTACTGGCCGCCGGCCAGGTCAAGTTGCAGAGCCTGATTGCCGTGGACGATTACCATTTGTGAGGCCGGCCAGCCGTCAGTTACGCAGTTGGGGCCTTCGTAGTGATTGGGATTTTGCAGCGGTTGCGGTTCGCCGTTGACGCAGAGGGCGGAGGTCCAGTCGAAGGTGACGGTATCGCCCTGCAGCTGGCGATATGATACGGAGAGCCCGTCACAGGTAAGACGGGCTGCGAGGATGCGTTTGCGGAAATTGGCGAAGGAGTCGTAGTCGGCTTTGCGCCCCATCTGGCAGAGCCAGGCGACGCTGTGTCCGGTCGCGCGCAGTTCGCGGTTGGCGGCCGGACCGTGTTGGACCAGCTCGATCGGCGCGGAACAGCCCAATGCGATGTAGGCGTCTCCTTTGGCGGCAAAGGCCCACCCGTTGCCTATTTGATGCTCGTCAAAGGCGAAGGTGGGAAAGTAGGCGCGGGTGAAACCAAAGGGATCGGATTCGGGCAGATCGAAGAGCGCGATAAGGAGGTCGTGGTGTTGGGCGACACGGGGTAGCAGTCCGCTGCGCCAGTAACCGTTTCCACGGGTATCATCCTCAAGGTCCTGGGCACAGGGATGGTTAACGAAGACGATTGCGTCGGCGCTCAAGGTCGCCTGCCAGCTTTGCCCGCCATCGCCGCGCTGACCGGCCTGGAAGTCCTGGGCGCTGCTGAGCAGAAAGTCGGGCGTTTTGAAGACCGCCTTATGGAGCGTCCGGGTTGGCGGGTCTTCGCTGTCTTGCCGTTCCTCCTCAGACTCTGCTGCGATGGCGTGACGTTCGCTGGCCCACATGGCGGCAGGATCAGGTTCCGTTGCCAAAGAGGCGAATAGGGGCGGCTGTTCATAGTTCTGGGAACAGCAGAGGCTGACCGGGGCGGCGAGATGCCAGTTCCAAGCACCGATGCCCCACATGAGGCGGGCAACGCCGGCAAGCGGCGACACGTAGCCACTGCGGAGGGCAGTGCCGTCAACGGCAGAGACATTGACGGCGCCGTAGACACCCTGAAAGGAGTCCAACGCGAGAGTTACCAGCACTTTATCGATAACAGCTGCGGCCAGTTCCCAAATCTCCTGCGACTCGGCCAGATCGATGAGGTACGGGAGGGCGGTCAGCAGCAGCGACAGGCTGTGGCTAGAGGAATCGCTGAAACCGGTGGTGGCGGTGCGCTGGAGGCGGCGTGTGACGGCTGCTTCGGCGCGCTGGCGGTGCCACTGGCCGGGATGCTGGCTGCACGGGAAGGTGTGTTCGGGGTAAAGTTGCCCGGCGAGGAGTTCGCTGGCTGCGAGCAGCAGCTCTTCGTTACCACCGATTGGCTTGCCTGTCCTCTCGACATAGGCTTGCCTGCAGTAAGGGAAAGCGGTAATGCAGTCGTCGAGTTGTTGACGGATCTCATTGGGAAACTGGTCGTTTTGGCGGTGGCGGCCGACGATGCCCTGGAGTGCGATCAGACGGGCAAGGTGATCGTCTTCCAAGGCTGCGACGGTGTCTATGGCGGCAGCGGCTTTGCGCGTGTTGATCCGATCCCACCAGGCCAAGGTCATCTTGGCTATTTCGGAATAGAGGCCATCGTCGCGGGTGACGGCGTAACGCAGCAGCTCGATCTGGCGTTCAACATGGGTGCCGTACGGGGCGGTCCGATAATCCGACCCGACAACTGACAGTGGGATTTTGCGTTGGACGCGAACGCCGCGGATATAGTATTCGCTGGCGGATGGCATCAGGATCAGCTCGTATTCCCCGTCGGGAATCGAGACGGCCTGGGTCAGGGTGCGGTCGCCGTTGTCGCCCTCTTTGCCTTCAGATTCAGCGTAGATGCGGCCGTTGGTCAGTTGGAGACGAGCGTTATAGTCGGCCGGCGCGTCGAGTTTACGCGGCCAGTGCAGGACGATTCTGTCCTCGTGGGCGTAGACGTCTTTCTCGAGATAGAGTTGTTCGAAGAAGGATGCGAAGAGCCGGTAGCGGTCGCTCAAGTCCGCCGGGACGGCGGGGGGGTCAGTTGCAGGGGGAACGATCTCGGAACCGGACTGATGGGCGCCGTTGCTCCGTGTCTTGGTTGACAAAAGAAGCTTGTCCTCGTTGTTGGCTCGTGCCGTCGAAGAGAGTTCTGTCGGCAGTGCGGCCTGTGAAGAGCCCGACGGCAACCGGATAGAGCAGCGAAAGCGCAAACGATCCTTGCCATCCCTATGGACAGCAAGTGAAGTGCAGTAATCCGATCAGAACGCCACTAATGGAAGGGCTGATTATTTCACTGGCGGTGAGGGGGGAGGCTCAACCCAGCCGCCGATGGCGTAGTATAGGCGCGGAAGCAGTGATTATACAAATTCCAGAGAGTGTAGGGGAGAGAGTGAAGAGGGAGACCCGGAAAGGATGGCGCGGGCGCGACAGGCACTGGAATCGACATGATTCTGCATCAGGAATCGATCGACAACACGGGTTCGCCCAGCGTCTCCCAGCGGGGGGCGATACCGAGACCGGGGGCGGTGGATGCGGCCATGCGGCCATTGCTGCGCTGGGGGGCTCCTTCTGCGGTGCTGACGGTGACGTAGCTGTTGAAGTCGGTGGCGGTGAAGAGGAATTCGGGGGGCGTGCTGTGGGCGAGATGGGCGATGGCTGCGGTGGTGATGTCGCCGCCCCAGCTGTCTTCGATGGTTATGGCGATGCCGAGGGAGACACAGAGATCGCGCGCTTGCCGGGCCTTGGTCAGGCCGCCGAACTTGCTTATTTTGATGTTGACGGCATCCATGGCGTCGTCGCGGTGCGCGGCGAGAAGGGCGTCGATGCTGTCGATGGTCTCGTCGAGGACGAAGGGATGCGTCGTGCGGCGGCGGATGGAGAGATTGGACTCGTAGCTGAGGCAGGGCTGCTCGATGTAGACGTCCACATCCTGGACACCGCGCACGATACGGGCGGCTTCGTGAGGGAGCCAGCCGGTGTTGGCATCTGCTATGAGTACGTCGCCGGGGATGAGCACGGCTGCCACGGCCTTGATCCGTTCGATGTCGGTGTCGACGTCTGAGCCGACCTTGAGCTGAAAGCGGCGGTAGCCTTCGGCGCGGTAGGCGGCGACGGAGTCTGCCATTTCGGACGGTGGGCGCTGGGAGATGGCGCGGTAGAGGACGAAGTCGTCGCCGTAACGGCCGCCCAGGAGAACGCAGGCGGGCTGGCCTGAGGCCTGTCCGAGAATGTCCCAGCAGGCGATGTCGATGCCGGCTTTTACGTAGGGATGGCCTTTGAGGGCGCGGTCCATGTGTTCGTTGAGGATTGCGAGCTGGCGGGGGTCAAGGCCGATGAGGTGGGGCGCCAGCTCGGTGAGGCCGGCGCGCACGCCGGCGGCGTAGGCGGGCAGATAGAAGGGGCCGAGGGGGCAGACTTCGCCGTGACCGACGAGGCCGGCGTCGGTCTCGACCTGGACGATGGTGCTGTCAAAAACGTCGACCGATTTGCCGCCGGACCAGGCGTAGCGGCCTTCGTGGAGGGGCAGGTCGACCTGATAGGCGGAGATGCGCTTGATTTTCATCGTTCGGACTCTCTATTCTGTGGACGGCAGTTGGGCGGGGGCTGGATACTGGCGGGTGCTTGGATTGTCTTGGGAACGGCCCGATTTTAACACATTATCGTTGGTCCGCTGCAGATTGGGCGGTCCCAAATTTGGCTATCGGTCCTTTGCGGGCGGGGCACACGTAACCAGAAGGAATTCAGGTCTCAGGGGTGGTGATTCTCTCCTAAACGGGGCTGCCCACCAGCTTGCGGCGCGGCTCGCGCACCCAGAAGAGCATGGAGACTGCCGCGGCGGCGGACACTGCCAGGGCCGTGCCGAACAGCGCGCCGTAACCCAGCGCGCCGGCGAGCCAGCCGCCGAAGATGGGGGCGCAGATGAGGACCGGCGCCAGCAGCGTGTTCGTCAGTCCGACATAAGTGGGCCTGTCTTCGGGGGCGCAGAACTCCAGGATGATGTTGAGCGATGAGGTATGGTCGGCAGAAAGGTATGCTGCGAGGAAAACGAAGGTCAGGACCAGGGTTGGCGGCACGCCTCCGAGGATTGAGGACAGCCCTGGCGCGGTCCCGCGCCAGCCTGCCCCTGCCTCCAGCCCGACGCCGACCGCTTGCGCGCCGCCACCGCCCAGAATGAGCGCGCTCAGAGGCGCCAGCACGAGGAAAATCGCCGCCGAGGCCAACACCGACTTGTGTCCGAACCTGTCTGCCAGCAGCCCCCACAAGGGATTCAGCACAGCCTGTGTCCCCACCAGCACGCCGGTCAACAGGCCGACCCCGCGTCCGTCGAGCGCGTACAACTCCGTTCCGTAGACAGCGAAGAAGCCGGCGCTCATGGCGCCGGCGTTGACGAGCGTTTTGCTTATCAGATAGCGGCGATAGTTGTGGTCCTTTGCGAGAACGCCTGGCAGTCTGCCCAGATATTCATTCAGGGGCACAGTTTCCTTCGTCCTCTGGCTGGGCGGCTCGCGCGTGAGTGCCAGACCGCCCCAGGAAACGATCATGAACACAAAGGCCAGGATGAAGAGCAGCGAGTAGTTGCCGGGGAAGGCAAAGCCGACGAGGATCCTGGACACCAGGAATGCCCCCAGCACGCCCATCAGCTGACCCAGTCCATGGCCTAGACCCAGCCAGATGCCGCGCTTGTTCACCGGTATCACTTTGGCGATCATGTCCAGCCAGGCCGGGGTGGCGACACCGGCGCCCATCGTTGCCAGGCCGACGCCACCCAGCACGGCAACGAGAGCGACGGTGGGGTGGGGTAAGGCAAAGAGGAAGACGACCAGGCCGATCAGAAGGTAAGGAGAGCGCTCCCACAGGATGCCGACGAGCATCACAAACGGCTTCTTGTAAACCATTCGCTCCGCCATGTTGGCCGTCAGCAGTTGCGGCAGATAGAGGCCCAGGCTCACCATCGCGGGGATGAGGCCGATGGCCAGTTTGGAGTCAGTGAGCTGGCTGACCAGGACGGGTATGACAGTCTCTCTGGAGATGAGGCTGAATCCCAGGGTAATGAATGTTATGTCCCAGAGATTGACAGAGAAATTCCAGGCTGTTGCGTTTTCACCTCTGCTCATCGGCTGCGGTCTCTTCCGACGCGGTGTGAGACTGAAATCCGCGTATGATCGTTCCTTGCGGCTCAACTGTGCGGCGTGCCTGTTGCACTTTCTTCTCGGCCTCGGCCCGGTTGGCAGTGGTGGTCGCCCTGTTTATTGGGTAGGCGTCGGTCCGCCGGCCGCAATGCGGGCATTGCCGCTCTTGGCCCATTCAGAGGAGGCGACACACCATTTGAGGCGGCGTAGCGGCTGGGGCGTAGCTGGTTCGGGACAGACTTTGCGAACCATGCGATCAGGCGGGTCGCCCAGGTGCGGCCGGCGGAGCGTTGCGGATTGGTCGAAGGCGACCATTTCAATGTTGAAGGTGTTCTTTTGAGGATTGAGGGCACCCGAGACCTGTAGGGGCGTGATAACGACCAGTTCAAGAAGTGAGCGTAAGAACAGGTTGATGGATTGGGTTCGCAGAGACGCCGTGCTAACTCAGGCACAGACGAATGCCGCTACTTTGAATTGAGCGGTATGCCACAGTTGCAGAACGGACTACCGCCACGACTTGTGCCAGTATAACGGAACACCGTGGGGTAGTCTAGCTGCCGGCAACAAGGGGTGCAGTCCAATTTTGGGGTGAGAGTGGGCAGGCACAAGGCCTGCCCCTACCGTGGTCACGGCGGACGGCTTCGCGGCACGACGTGGGTGGGCGACCGGCGGCATTGACAGTACGCCGGCGACGCGGCGCCAACGCGGCATGGTGTTGGGGGGGCGTTGCGGGGGGAGTCCCCCCGCACAAGGGAGGGCCGAAGGCCCGACCGCCCAAAAGCAGGAGTGAGGGGAGAGGAGAGAGGAGAGAGAAAAACCTTGGGTCGCTTCGGTTGGCTTCGTGGATCGGTTGTGGCTGAAACGTTGCCGGTTTTCCGGCCCGCGCAATAGGGCGCTGCGAATCGACACAGTAATATCGACATAATAATTTGGGATGCACCCCTACCAGTTGGGTAGCTGAAATGCGCCTGGAAATCCACTAAGGATACTACAAGTGGAGTAATGGGGCGGTTGCTCACTTTTTGGGCGCCCACAAGGGGCGCCCCTACATTTCTGGCGGCTTGCTAATGTTTTGACCGATTGGGATGCATTTGCCCGGGAATTGGACGTCGTTCCACTTGACCAATTTAGTGAGTTAGGTTACAAATTAAGAGACGAAATGCGTTACGCGCCCCTGTTTGAACGGGGTGTCACTTCTCCACTTCGCCCCCGGAAAGGAACAGACGGTTGATCGCTTACTGCCCCAGCAGCAATTTTCGGATTGCTGCGGAAGAAGCCCCCCTGCGTTGTCCCCTCAGCGGCGAACCATTGGAATTTCGGGACCTGCCTCCCTTTGACCCGGACCAGATTGATGGTACAGAACCGGGACACTGGCGCTACCTGGCGATGTTGCCGGTGGTGGCCGAGGGGCGGGAGCTTTTTTCGCTGGGGGAGGGGTGGACCCCGCTGATCAAGGACAGTTGGGGGGACCAGCGCGTGTACTGGAAGTTTGAAGGGCTGATGCCTTCAGGGAGCTATAAGGACCGCGGGGTCAGCGTGATCGTGAATTGGCTGGTGGGGCAGGGTGTGCGTACGGTTATGGACGATTCGAGCGGGAATGCCGGGGCGAGCCTTGCCTGTTACGCGGCAAGGGCGGGGCTATTTGCGCGCATTTTTGTGCCGGCTTATGCGCCGCAGCCGAAGAAGGCGCAGATTGCCGTTTACGGGGCGGAGTTGGTCGAAGTCAGCGGGCCGCGTACGGCTGCGACAGAAGCGGCTGAAGCCTCAGAGACGGGCGTTGACGTTGTTTATGCTTCCCATGCTTGGCATCCGGCCTGTCTGCTGGGCTTCATGACCAACGCGTGGGAGATTTGGGAGCAGCTAGGTGGGAGGGTACCGGACTGGTTTGTGAGCCCGGTCGGGTATGGCGGCCTCTTTCTGGGGGCTTGGCGGGGGTTTCAGCATCTGCACCGCAGCGGTGTAATTGACAGATTGCCGCGGATGGTTGCGGTCCAGGCCGAGCCGATCACGCCGATCTGCGATGCTTTTCACGAAGGGCACAGTGAGATCGTGCCCCGCCGCCAGGTTGCGCCGAGCATTCTGGCCGACGGCATCGCGGTGGAGAATCCTGTGCGGAACCGCTCGATACTGTGGGCGTTGCGGCAGTCGGGCGGGACGGCGATCGTGGTCAACGATGAGGAGATTCTCGAGGCGCAGGAGCGTCTGGCCCAGCAGGGGCTTTTTGTGGAGCCGACCAGCGCCACGGTGGCGGCGGCTCTGACGAGTTTGGGTCCCCAGCTGAAACCATCAGATACCGTGGTTGTCAACCTTACCGGTCTGGGTCTCAAACGGCTGCCGGCGGTCTAGCGTATTTTCTGTGCCTGGGAGGCTTTGGCATGGAGCACGAGTTCAGTGCTTTGCGGGAACTTGAGGAAGCGGTGGGTGTCAGCTTCAATGATCGCGCCCTGTTACAGCGCGCGTTCGTTCACCGCAGTTACCTGCACGAGGCGGATGAAGACAGCGCATTACAGGACAATCAGCGTCTTGAGTTCTTGGGCGACGCGGTGCTGGGTTTCGTTGTGAGCGAGCTGCTTTTCAGGCGCTACCCGGAGCGGCGGGAAGGCGAGTTGACCAATTTGCGTTCGGCGCTGGTGAAGCGGGAAACTTTATCCCGCTTCGCAAAGGAACTGGGATTGGGCGACTACCTGCTACTGGGGCGGGGCGAGGAGGAGAGCGGGGGCCGCGGGCGCCACACGACGCTGTGCGATACGTATGAGGCCTTTATCGGCGCGCTCTATCTTGATCAGGGGATAGAGGCGCTGCGCGAATTTCTCGAGCCACGGCTAGTCGAGGAGATCGAGCGCGTGGCGCAGCATGCGCTGACCAAGGACCCCAAGAGCCGCCTGCAGGAGTGGGTGCAGGCGGAGAGGGGTCAGACTCCTCGCTACAAGACGGTCCACACAGAAGGGCCGGACCACGCCCGGCTATTCACGCGTCAGGTGACGATCGGCAAGCAGCCGATGGGCGTCGGGCAGGGGCAGAGCAAACAGGAGGCCGAACAGGCTGCGGCAGCGATGGCGCTATTTCGCCTGGGGCAGACCACACCGGGCTACGAAGACAGCGGGCTGGCTGAAGAGTACGAATTGGCGTCGGTGGAGATGCAAGAGATGGAGAGCGAACAGTGAGGGTTGTTCTCCCACTATCGGCACCCTAACCGTAAACACGCGGCTAAGCCTTGTGTACGGCCTCTCCCGCAGCTAACTCCACATCACGCTCTCGCCTTCAGGTCGGGCCATAGACCGGCGTCTCTACAAGCCGGCTTCTGTTGCGCACTCGGGATACGTAGAAGAGAGCAAAGCAGAAGAGTATCGATTGCAGCAGCACAATCGACGCTCCGCTGGAAACATCCATGTAGAAGCTGAGGTACATTCCTACCAGTCCGGTCACCGAGCCCAGTATTGTTGAGTAGATGATGAGACGGTGAAAGCTGTCGGTCAGCAGGCGAATCGTGATCGGGGGAACGACCAGTGCGGCACCGATCATGGTCACGCCCATTATTTGTACTGAGGCGATGATCACGGCGGCGAGGATCAGGGCAAACCAGGTCTCGATCCAGAAGGTGGGAATGCCGTAGACCTGCGCGACCTCGGTATTGAAGGTTGTGAACAGCAGCTGTTTGTAGAAGAAGAAGATCATAAACGTCGCGGCCAGGGTGACGAAGATTATCACGGCTATGTCGGTCGGGGTAACGCCGAGGACATTGCCGAAGAGGGCGGCGTCGAAGGACTGTGAGAAGCGGCGGTAGCGTGAGATGAGCGCGACCCCCAGCGCGAAACTTGCGGTTGTCACCACGCCGATGGCGGCGTCGGCGCTGATTGTTGTTTTGCGCACTGTCTGGTTGATCAGCAGTGCGGCGACGAAACCCCACGACACAGCCCCAACATAGAAGTTGAACTGGAGAATGAAGGCGACCACCGCGCCACCGAAGACGGCGTGGGAGAGACCGTGGCCGATGAAACTCATGCCGCGCAGGACGATATAGACGCCGATCAGGGCGCAGAGGCCGCCGACGAGGACGGCGGCGATAGTGCCGTTGCGGAAAAACTCGTATTGAAAAGGTGCAAACAGAACGTCCATGGCGGTCAGGACTCCTTAAGGGCGGGCTCGGGGTTAACGGTTTTCTCTGTGCTGTCGTGATTGGGCAGTCCCCCTTCAACTGGGTCCGGCAGCACTTCGCTCAGACCGTGGGGATGGGGTTTTTGTTGCACAAAAATCATATTGTTCTGGTGGATGACGATAAAATCACCTTGGTAGGCCTCGCCCAGAATGGCTTCGGTAAAGATCTCCTTGGGCGGCCCTTGCGCCATGATGCGGCGATTGAGGCAGACGACCCAGGGCACGTGTGCGGCGGCCATGTTCAGGTCATGCGTGGTCAGCAGGATGGTCATACCCTCTTTATTGAGATGTGTCAGCCAGTGGAATATGTTTTCGGCGCTGCGTACGTCGACGCCTGTGGTCGGCTCATCGAGGACAAGAATTTCCGGTTCTGCGACGAGCGCCCGCGCCAGGAAGACGCGCTGCTGTTGTCCGCCTGACAGGTCGCGGATGTGCCGTTCGGCGAGATGGCTAATTTCCAGCTGGTCCAAGATTGCTCGCGCCCGTTTACGCTCGCTGCGGCGGGGCCAGGGCCAGATGTTCTGGCGGTGGTCCAGGCCCATGAGCACGACCTCCTCGGCCGTAACGGGGAAACTCCAGTCCACGGTCTCGATTTGGGGCACGTAGGTCAGGCGCAGGTCGGGGCGTACGCGCTCGATCTGCCCTTCTCTGGGCGTGAGGAGGGCGAGCACGAGTTTCAGGAGGGAAGTTTTGCCGGCGCCGCTGGGACCGACCAGGCCAACGAACTGGCCGGGATGGAGGTGCAGATTGATGTCATCCAGGACATTGAAGGCGCCGTAGCCGAAATTGACGCCTGTAAATTCGATAAGAGGCTGCATTTAGCCTTCCTTTGGAGGAGAGAGTGAAGAGGAGAGAGATGCGTCTCTCTCCTCATTCTTGATCGCTCTCTGCCTACTCTTCACAAATTGGCGCGCCGCAGCGTTTATTGGAAAGACAGAGAGTGAGAGGAACAGAAATTCCCATTTTATTCACTCTCTGCTAATTCCTCATTTGCTGTCGGGCACGTTGCCGACCTCTACGCCGTCCATCAGGGAGGGATCGCCCCCAAGCGTAGTCGCCAGCGTCCTCATGTTCTCCACCATCATGCCGATGTAGGTGTGCTCAGGGTCATCGGGTTCGCCGGGCAGACCGTCGTCCAGCAGGGTCCTGACGGTAACGCCGGTTTCGGACGCAATCTGGTCGATCACGTCATCGGGGAAGAGGATTGAGCCAAAGATGGCTGGCACGCCTTCTTCGCGCAACTGGTCGATCAGCGCGGCCACCTCTCTGGCAGACGGCTGGGACGTGTCGTTCGGCTGGATCGCGCCGATTACGGTATAGCCGTAGCGGATGGCGAAGTAGCCGAATGAGTCGTGATAGGTGAGCAGCCGGCGCTTCGACTCAGGAATGGTTGCCGTAGTGGCCTTGATGGCTTCGTCCAGAGCCAGAAGACGGGCAGTGTACTCGTTAAAGTTGCTCTCATAGTAGTCTCTGTTGTCCGGATCGAGGGCTGCCAGGCTGACAAAAATGACCTTGGCGTAGCGGATAGCGAAGTTCGGATCGAGCAGCAGGTGCGGGTCAGGCTCCCCTTCTTCGTCCGAGTGGTCGTCCTCTTCGGCGTGGCCATGCTCGTCATCGTCGTCATGGTCGTCCTCTTCGGCGTGACCGTGTTCGTCGTCATCGTCGTCGTGGTCGTCCTCTTCGGCGTGGCCATGTTCGTCATCGTCGTCGTGGTCGTCCTCTTCGGCGTGACCGTGTTCGTCATCGTCGTCGTGGTCGTCCTCTTCGGCGTGACCGTGTTCGTCATCGTCGTCGTGGTCGTCCTCTTCGGCGTGACCGTGTTCGTCATCGTCGTCGTGGTCGTCCTCTTCGGCGTGACCGTGTTCGTCATCGTCGTCGTGGTCGTCCTCTTCGGCGTGACCATGATGGTGTTCCTGGCCATAAAGAAGCTCATCGGGGCCGGCCACGGCCACGGCCAGCTCGATGATTTCAGCCCCATCCTTCAGATTGGCCTCAGCCAGTCTCAACGTTGTCTCATCCAGGTGCATTCCGTTCACAAAGATCAGATCGGCCTGCGCCAGTTTCACGGCATCGGATGGCCTGGGCTCGAAGGTATGGGGGTCGGCGCCAGGCGGCATGATGGCGTCGAGGTCGATCCTATCGCCGCCGATGTTGTAGACGATATTTGCAATCGGCAGAATTGAAACGACAACGCGCGGGCGTTCTGCGTCGGTGGGGGTGTCAGTTGTTTCGGGCGCGACCGGGATGCAGGCGGTCAGGAGGATCATCAGCGTGAGAACCGATGACAGGATTCGAAGTGAGTGAAGCATCTGCGGGTACCCTTTCGCCGGGCTGGCGGCGTGTGCCCACACAATTGGCGTCAGGCGCCGGCAGAGCTGCGGCAGTCGGTGCAATTCCCAAAAAATGAGACATGACTTACGTCGATTTCAAAGTCGTATTGGGTATCCATCGCCAGGCGAAAGGACAGCAAGACGCTGTGCGGCAGCTCGAGCAGGCTGTCGCAGGTGCGGCAGACGAGGTGGTGATGCGGTTCGGGGCCGGCCAACTCGTAGGCAAGCCGGCCGTCGGCCATATGCACCAACGCCAGGATGCGCTGTTCTGTCAGAAAGTGCAGGACCCGGTAGACAGTCGCCCGGCTCAGCGTGGGAGCGATGCGGTGTACATGGTCGTACACGGCTTCGGGCGTTACATGCTCACCGAGTTGACAGACGGCGTCGAGGATGAGCTGGCGTTGGGGGGTTACCCGGTAGCCAGCTTTGCGTAACTGTCGATTGATCTCTGCGGTATTGTGGGTCATGATAAATTTCCTTGTTGCAAAAATTCGTAACAAGGCGCAGGCGAACACACGCGCGTAGCCGTATCAAAGCCGGTTTCCCGTCTTCTGCTTTCTCGTTTCACAGTCAGTCTTACCGGCGATAATATCTTGCCGGCAGGACTGACAGATTCCGAAGTTACCAGGCAATTCTATCATCGAGGCGCGTTTTTCGCTGAACGGAGCTATTCCGCGTCGGGAATATTGCGGGTCTCGATATGATCCGCATGCGAGCCGTCGCCGCCAAGTGCTTCGGCCAAGATCTTAATGTTTTGCACGCTCATATTGATGCAGGAGTGCTCAAGGTCACCCGGTTCACCCGGCAGATCGTCGTCGTCGGTCAGCTTGATGACATCGGACGGGGCGGGTTCATAGTGATGCGGGTCGCTCCCTTGCGCCACGAGGCGATTGATGGTGACTTTATCGCCGGCGATGTTGTAGATGTGGTTGGCTAAGACGTTACCCTTTGTGACGACGTTTAAGGGCTGCTGCTCTGGTTCGGCAACGGTTTTTCCTGGGTGGCAGGTTCGGCGGCGGGCTCTTCAGGGGTTAAGGGGACACAGGCGACCATGAGGAGCAACAGCGCCAGGAGAGACAGCAGAGTTCGGAGTGAGTTACGCATGACGGGATCTCCTTTGTCCAGATTTAACCTAATGCCGGTCTTCATTGACGGAATACATGGCACTCAGTAGAGTCATCGTTACTCAGAATCGCTGATCCTATTGGTTAACAGAAGTGTCGGGGCCGGGGACGTTGCCGGTTTCCACGCCATCCATGAGGGAGGGGTCGCCGCCGAGCACCTCGGCCATTGTTTTCAGGTTTTCGACCATCATGCTGATGTAGGAGTGTTCAGGGTCGCCCGGATCTCCGGGGAGATCGTCATCGCTCAATGTACTGACATATTCTACATTTGCCTCGCGGCCGATCTGCTCCAGGATCGGGGATGGGAAGACCTCCGAGCCGAAGATAGCGGGTACGCCGCCGTCGCGTAGTTGGTCGATGAGGTCAGCCACTTCCTGCCCCGAGGGTTCGGAGAAGTCGGCGGGCTGGATGGCGCCGAGCACGGTGTATCCGTAACGGGGGGCGAAGTAGGCGAAGGAGTCGTGGTAGGTGTAGAGTTTGCGGTTTTCTGCGGGGATACTGGCGGTTGTGGCTTGAATGGCGGCATCGAGAGCTTCGATGCGGGCGGCGAATTCGTCGTAGTTGGCCTGGTAGGCGTCGGCGTTGTCGGGGTCGCGGGCGGTCAGTTTTTGGAGAACGATCTCGGCATATTCGAGGGCGAAGATGGGATCGGTCCACAGGTGTGGATTGGGGCTGCCGGCCTCTTCGGGGAAGGAGAAGTCGTAGACGTAGTCTTCAGGGTCGATTACCAGCTCGCCCAGCAGGATGATTTCGCCGCCGTCCTTCAGGTTGGCCTCGGCCATTTTTATTGCGGACTGCTCCAGGTGTAAGCCGTTGATGAAGATGAGGTCGGCGCTGGCCAGGGTCACGGCGTCGGAGGGCGCGAGTTCGAAGGTATGGGAGTCGGCGCCGGCGGGCACGAGGCCGGTGAGGTCGACGAGGTCGCCGGTGACGTTGTAGACGATGTTGGTGATTGGGGAGACGGTGGAGACGACCTGGAGGCGGTCCGGCTGAGGTTGGGACACGTTGCCTCCGCAGGCGGACAGGAGGCTCAGGAGTGCCAGGAGAAGGAGGATCCTGGGATAGATGCGCATACGTGGGGTACCTTTTGGTGACGTGGAAAAGAAAGCTTTCGAAGGTGAGTCGGTCAGTTCTTTAGCACGAATTTTTGGTATTGCCCCAATTTTAGCACTTCTTCGCCGGGCCTTCCAATTCTGATCGCGTGGGTTTGGAACGCCGCGGGCGTTGGGTTGCGCGCGCTGTGGCGCCGGAAAAGCTGCCTACTTTCCCCCTGCCATGACCAAGGCAGATGATGTTTGGATCAGGATTGTCAGACGTGGAGGATTCCGCGCGATAGGGCGTCTCAAGTTAGGGAGGCGGGGGTGGGGGAGAGTAGTAGGTTTCAGCTATTGGACAACCATGTCTGCGTAAGGATTGCTACTGCTAGATACTCTCGCAAGACCTAGCAGCTGATGCGAAACGGGTCAGATTGCTCAAGGGCGCTTTCCATGATATCCCTGATGGTTTCGTGGTCCGGGGCCTCCAGGATCCGGGCCTTTTCCAAAACATGGGTCACACTTACATGAGGCCGGCAAAGTCCTCTCCTCGTTGATGTCCTCGTGCCTGAGACTGAGATATTCCGGTGGGCCTCTAGCGGAGTATTCAGGCCAGAGATGTATCCCGCCCTGCTTGGACCTAAGGAGCGATTCTACGCCTGATACCCGCTGCAAGCCGGGCACCAGTTAAGTCGGCGCTGTGAAAAGGACAACAGGATAAGTATGTCACTTTCTGTACCCAATATGTAAGGAGACCTGCCTTGGATTCATGGTCATCGCCAAGAAGCTGTCCATCATGGACTTCACGTTTCATCGCTTGCACAGAGCCGTCGGAGCATTCTGGCGAATGAACTCTAGGTGATCATCGCGAGCAGGTACAAAGCTTCTGTCAGGTTCTAGAGATATTTCTATAATGCCCGCACAGCACGCTGCGGTCGCCGCGCCTTTGGAGAATTTATTGTGTAGTTCCGATGAACTGTCGGGAAGTTCGACGGCGCAGTGGGCGGAGAGTTGGGTGCAGGCGATGTGGGTATCTTGGGTGCCATCCAAGACCGCGGACACAATTTCGGGCCGAGGCGTTCCATATCTACCTCGACCGATGGAAAATACTACCAGATGTGACGAGACTGCCCCTAACAGTGCCCCAACGAATTCTTCCGGGCTGGACCCTCTGGGCAGACCGCCGTGATGGGGGAAAAGAAGCACATCGGCAGTGATATCTATATTGTTCTCTAGGAGATTGTCGAGTCCAATCTGATCGATATCGCCCGCGATTAAAAGGCGCGGAACACCTCCAGCCCACACTCGCACCACGGCCGACATCGCGTTCGCATTGAGTCGTCTGCCGCTGGGGGCGCGTCCTCTTGCAGTTTTGACTGCGATCTCCTGCGACGGAGCAAGAATCTCCAGTCTAACTCCGTCAAGCGATAGTGGTCCAGGATTGTCACTGGTTAATTCAAGACTATACCTGGTTCCCTTTTTCCTTGCTGAATTCAAAACGGATACAAAGTCATTCCATACCGTTGTGTCACGAACATCCGGATTGACGAAGACTCTATCAACCAGAAAGTTGTCGTTCGAGAGTAATAACGAAAATCCGCCAATGTGATCCGCGTCTGCGTGAGTGACGATCAAAGAATCAATCTTTCGGATGCCTCGATCAATGAGGAAGTTTGGGAGTGTGTTACCCCGTCCTCCGTCTATTATAGTTACTCCATTGGCACCTTGGACCACAGTTGAGGAGCCATGGCCTACGTCTAGTATCCACGCTTTACGTCGCAAAGTCATTGACATTTGGCTCCGGTGCCCACTCGAACGATTTTAAGAACAGATCGTTTGCGTGGGTGCAGCCGACGTTCACCTCAGCAAACAGTCGTACCGGCCAACTGTCGTTATTCAGTAAGTGTTGCTCAATGGACTCATCCTCAATCAACTCAAGTGGGTATCGAATTGCCAGTTCTGGCTCCCAAGTATGTACTATTGATTCCGCAAAATAAGTTTCTCCCAGTTTGGAAACTCCCTCGACTCGTACCAATGTTCGCCACGGCTTCCGCTCGGGAGGGGTATATCCAGCCAGTTCCTTCTCCGAGCGACTCAACCCATCCATGAGCGTGCGGGGGTCAAGGTCACTTCTGGCTATAAGTGACGGAATCCTGGCCCGGTACAGTTTTATGGAAGTATCGCCATCGATAGCAGCGAAGGTGGATAATAGGACAGCCGGCATTCCCTGATCAAAAAGGCTCGCTACGAATTCAGCGCCGGTAAAGGACGCGAACCCTGTTGGGGAGAGACGGTGATCACAAATCACCCCTCCGCAGTTTCGTTCCTGAATGCACCCGAAAAGCTGCTGCAGATTTTCGAACTCTCCGTCAGATTCGCTAATGATAAACGGGTCCAAACTGGCTTCTTCGGCAACTCCTGCCGTCGTCTCCGCCTGTCCTTCGACATCATCTACTATAGCAACACGGGTTCCTTTAGAAATCATTGCCCTGCTCCTACAAGGGGAATCTCGATAGTGAATTCAGCCCCTCCGAGCTCGCCCTGTGGAATCACTCGAGCTTGGCCCCGCAACTCGGCAACAGTGTCACGTACGATGGTGAGCCCGAGACCAGTTCCATTCTCATCAGTAGTGAATCCTGGGAGCCAAATATCCTCGACGGGCGTTGCCGCGATTCCTGGTCCATTGTCAAGGACTACAATGAGGACATTGCCCCCTACTCCGTCAGTTCGGACGACGAGCCTCCTATTGACTAGCTCTGCATCGGGCCGCTTGAATGCCTTGACAGAATTTGTAATGAGGTTTGAGAGAATGGCTTCTAGAGCAGCGACTGATCCGTGTACCCGCCCGGCATCGTCGCTCAGGAGACAGTCTGTCTGTACCCGCGCGTCTTGCAGGTAAAGGTCGAAGAGCGACAGAGTATCACGCACTACTTCGTTAACTTCGAGGACAGTGCGACGCCGCTTGCTTCGTTTGAGCATACCTAGCGGCAAAGTCGCGAATCGCGAGACCAACTCGGCCGATCGCTTGACTGCTTCAATCTGTGTGCCGACGATCGAATCGTACTTCATTTCCAGCGCCTTGCGAATGCGTCGCTCTACCGCCTTTACCGAAACCGTCAGGTCGGATGTAGGACCCTCTATCTCATGGGCGAATACGGACACAGCAGTGCCGACACTGGCGAGTGTTTTGTACAACGTCAGTTCTTCCCGCAGTAGGTTTTGTTCTGCTGCCCTCGCAGTCTCAAGCTCTCGTATTGCCATGTCGAAAGCTGCCTTTTTGTCAGGTTCTAGCAAATCGATTTCTCGTTGCAAGTTCTGCTCTGCACTTGTGGCACTTTCTTCTGCTATCCGTTTCTCCTCAGCTTTCTTCCTTTCTCTTTCTCCAAGTCGTTTATTGTGCATCCATTCCAACGCGTCGATTGAAAACCTTCGCAGATCACGAAAGGCTCCATCCTCGATGAATCCGGTGCGATCGGTCTTTTGAAAAAGATCCCCTTCCTCATCAATCACTGTCACACGGCCAACGGCGGTGTTTGTAGAGGGACGCAACTCTGGGTCTCTGGCACGGCGCAAGTTCATTGCCAGCCAGTCGTGGCCGAAGTCACCGTAAGGTCGAACTCGCAGGCCACGGTGATATAGATGAACTCCACCTATATGTTCGAGCCATTGTCGGACTTCGCCCATAGTCGCGGAGCGGCCCACAAAGGACGACCCTTGCAACAGGAAAACCCAAAGCTCGAAGGTAGCAACAGGCGCGTGATATGGTCCCTTAAGGTCATCCTTGGCACTCATCCACCTGACACTGCCAGAGCGGTCGAAGATCTTCGCTGATCCACAACCATACTGGTCGAGGTCAGCGACCAGTCGGAACTCGCAGTCGTCAAAGTACGCCGTGCGAACTAAATCCTCGAATTCCTTGAACTCCGAGGCAATGAGCTCAAGCTTGAATCCGGCAGGATCACCGAACGGATCGTCTAGCAACAGGAGTTCTCGAGCAAGACGCCGAATCTCCCGTTCATCCATCGCCATCCTTAAACCACTGATCTCTACGCGTGTTCCGGCGCGCGTCTCAGAAGGTACATTTCGAATATTAAGTTCTACATCTTCCACCACGTCGGCGCTTGCGAAGTGTGACCACTGAAGATCGAGTGAGTAGTTGATCCCTGGCTCGTCCCTAGGCTGAGTTACAAGGAGTGCCTTGTCACCCATCCTGAGGGCCCCCAGTCGTCCTAGTCCCTTGCTGCCGGCCGGCAGGCGACCTCGTGGAGTGCGATTGCCAGGGGCCTTTCGGGAACGGCCCAGAACAAGCCATCCTTCACGAATGTCGTCGGCCGACATTCCGTCACCATCATCAGTGATTATAACAGTTCCTCCTGGCTTGTCAGTGCCGACCAATTCTATGGTGCAATTCAGTGCATCTGCATCGTAAGAATTCTTGACCAACTCAACGATGCCCTGATCGAGACTGGTAATGAGTTCTTCGCCGAGCCGCTGTAGAATGTCAGTCGCGAAACGGAAAGTTGCGGTGTTCATAAGCCAGGTAAAGGCATCTCTCTGAGCGCCCGAACAGTAAGATGCCTGCAACGAATTCTGTCATCGAGCCAGTCTTTGGCATGTGTGGAGTCGAGAATTTCGACTATACGACGGCAAGCTTCTAGTGAGCCGTTCTTAGGCTTGAGGATGATAAGATGGTTTTCGACCAATACTCCCCCTGTTCCGCGGATTATTGTCCCTAAACCTCTCGATTTATCGCCCGGCCGCGACGTTCGCCGCACGATAACAAATGGAGGGTGAAACAATCGCTTTTGGAAGCCTCGCTGTTCAGCGTGTGATACATCGAATTCACCACCAATTGGAATTTCCCGCGCGCGCAAATATGGGTGATAGGGCCCAGTCTCGTTATCCCTATGGGGAACAACGGGACCTACACGGACGTCAGACCTGTCACCCAACTGCTCGCCAATCGTGGGGCCCCACCATTCCGTGGAAGCGGATGAAGCCACGCTTTGTCCAATCACTCCTTTTAGGATAAAGACGTCGACATCCGTCCAAGAGTCAAACTGTCCGTATGGTTTGGCCGAGGACATGCGTAGGCGAGCGTCAACGAAGTCGCGGAGACGATCGTATCGCGATCCCGCGCGAATCACATCAGGGAGAATGGCCGTAAGGCGCGTTCCAGGTTGCGCCCCCGATACAGCTGCCGCCAGGAACATTGCAGCCACGCTTGTTCGACCGGTTGACCAGCTAGTTTCCTCAGTTGCCTTACGGTAGGTGAACGGTGGGTTCATGACAATGTGTCCGCCGGACCATCCGCGGTCTAACAGTTCAAGGCCGTCACCAACTTTGATCCCCGGCAGCACCTTCTCCAGACCGTCAAAGTCCTTAGACTTGGCGACAGCTCCCCTTTCTGCCGCTAGAAGAACCAATCTCGCTTTGGCGAGCCGAACGAACACAGGCTCGAGGTCTCGCCCGTGAAGGACTTGCCCCCATAAACGTAGGGTCCGAGCAAGATCTTGTTCTACCGGTAGATGCCGCGCCACCTCGATTAGCAAATCTCCGGCACCTACTGCTGGGTCAATAAACGGGCCTGATGAGTCGACCACCTCTTGGAAGGGCTTGAGTGCCGTAGTACGGAGGTCAGAACTACTAAAGAAAGCGCCTTGGTCCCTTCTGATTTGTAGAGGTATCCTTGTCCGCAGTGCCGCTCCGGCCTGCCCGTCCAAGAGTCCAGATGGCACAGAAGGCGGTTCCCTGTTCACACTGGATCTCAAAGCCGCTACCGCTAGTTCCTCAACAGAGGACACGTAAGAATCATACGAAGTCATATCAAAACTAGCTTGCAAGGCGTTGCTCACAGGAGGTTCAACTCCATGAGACAAAGGTGCGATCACGTTTGCATCCTGGCCCAATGTATTGGCTTGAAGTCGTGGACGATGACCGGATTTCACTGGATTCTGACTGGTGAGGCCTAGGGCGTTCGCAACAATACCGTTGCAAGCATCGTCGTCTCGCCCCAGAGCGCGTACTGCAATGCAGTCACCTAATTGACAGCGAACTGGGGAGAACTAAAGCGGGCTTCCACGGGGCGTAGGTGGATACCGTGGTAAACTCACATCAACCTTTCGTTCTTATCTAGACGCGACAGCGCTTGGTCGCTGGCTGCCCAAGCTTTTAAGTGCAGCAGCGCCTTGGAATACAACCGCGTGCCTTCGGGAAAAGCTAGAGACGTAGGCCATGAACTGAATCGGCATACTCGTCACTGGCCGAACCCTCTCTGGATGGCAGAATTCTAACACTTACATTAATCCTCAACAACCTCACAACACGGGCTAGTTCAGCGCTCTCATGGAAAATACGAACAGGGATGAGAAAATCCAAATCGTGTCGTGTGACCAAAAACCGGTAGAGATCCCGTGGACACTTTACTGTCGATCCGACGAGGGCCTCCCGTCTGAAAGTGGAGATCGCGCCTCGTCTGGCCTACTCGATTTGGCGCTATCGGGCGTCGACGACATCAAGTCAATTAACCTGAATTCGGAGTAAGAGAGCACCTTACCAAGCTGGTAGAATAGAAGGTCTGCAACCAAAATTCTCCAGCAAAGAAAGGTGCTCAGGGATGAGTATACTCAAACTGTTCTGTCATGTCGATGATTTCTGTCAGCTGTTGTCCACATGGGAGCAAGCCAAGCTGTTGGGCGTGACTCGCAAGCGAGGGCCGGCGCCTCGTTTGAGCACGAGTGAAGTGATGACGATTCTGATTTACTTTCATCGGTCGCATTATCGCGATTTCAAAGCCTACTATACACAGCACGTATGTGAGCACATGCGCAGTGAATTCCCTGCTCTGGTCAGTTACACGCGCTTTGTGGAGTTAATTCCATCAGCCCTGCCAGCCATGTGTCTCTATCTGCGAGTGCGCTTTGGTCAGGGGACAGGGGTGGCATTCATTGATTCAACGTCGTTGGCTGTCTGCCATAACCGGCGCATCGGCCGCCACCGGGTCTTTGCCAAGGTGGCCACGCGCGGCAAGAACAGCATGGGATGGTTCTATGGTTTCAAACTCCATCTGATTGTCAATGACCAGGGTGAATTGCTGGCGATTCAACTCACGCCCGCCAACACCGATGACCGCAAACCGGTCCCACAGATGACTAAAGAACTGTGGGGGAAGCTGGTCGGCGACCGCGGCTATCTCTCCCAAGCGCTCTTCGAATACCTCTTCGCACGAGGACTGCAACTGATCACGCCGATTCGCAAAAACATGAAAAATCAACTCGTCGTTCTCGAAGACAAGCTGCTGACGCGTAAACGTTTCATCATTGAGACCATCGTTGACCAACTCAAGAATATCTCCCAGATTGAACACACACGCCACCGCAGCACGACCAACTTTCTCGTCAATCTCGTCGCCGGTCTGATTGCTTACACTTGGCAACCCCAAAAGCCGTCCCTCCATCTCTCTTAAAATGATATGGACCTATTGCCAGCCACTATTTAACTCCGAATTCAGATTATATAGTTCCCATACGTTTTAATCCCTTTTTCCTTTTTTCAATAGTTCCATCCTTCAATGGAGCCATGACCTCTCAGCCATGGATACTGTGCCTCGGTTCGCCAGCGTGCAGTGGGAATGTTGTTTTCACGCGCACTCAGGATGTTGACCTGATACGAATGGTGGGGCGCGGTGAGTTATGCCTATCCACCAAGTGTCGAACTGCTTACGCCTGATGCCGGGTTCCTCGCACAGATTGGCCCCGAAGCGTTTGTCAGACTAGCAGAGCCTCAGAGTCGGTTGCACTGTGTTGTGTCTTCTGCAATTGTACTATTCATCCTGCGAAGACATACCGTTCCACACAATTGGCTCTCGCGTTTCAGCATCAAAGACTCCATTCAGTCTTGGTGCATGATCTGGGTCAGCCTTTGCAAAAATGAGCTGATCTTGAATCAACCCGGTTGCCTCTGACAGATCAACGCGAGAAAGGTTGGTCTCTATCAGATGTGTATCGGCCATCTTGGTCCTTCGCATGTCTGTATAATGGCCTATGGCCATCGCTTGCTGAAAGGAAGTGATTCTTCTGAAATTGAGGAATTCTCTCGACAGATTCATGTCAGAGAGATCCAGACCTCGCAAATCTGCCCCGCGTAGATTTAGCCAATAGTTGCGCTCCGTTTCAATCGCAAGATTCATGTCATGGCAGAAAGCGATAACGTTCATGGCCTCCTGAATATCGCTGCGCGCCACAAATCTCTTGACGGTAGTCTCAGGCGGAACGTCTTCTCGATCTGCGGAAATGGACTGCATTTCTTCGCGCGAAAATGTGATTTCCTCTATAGCTGCCGTTGGCTGTCCGTCAGACCCGGTCGCGCCCCGAAGGAATGCGCAAAGCTGTTCCATTACCTGGATATGGTACTGTTCAGGATGCTTTATAGCGAGATGCCTGAGTGCATAGATCCCGCCTAAGCGAACCGAAAGAACACTGTTTCCCAGCATCTCAGCGCCCTTTTGCAACTGCTGATTCAGCATATCGCGCTGGGCTGTTTCGGCCTGTTGTTGCGCGACAACTGTCTGACGCTCTCCCACAAGGCTGCGCCACAGGGCAAGCTCTATCGCGACAATGCCTCCAAGCACGAAACTCAAATTGCTAATCGTCGTGCTGAGGGAATCATCGTCGCCGTGCAGAATCTCCCAGAAACGCCACGACAGTCCAACGCCGGTGGAGACCGTTACTACGATAAGCGCAATCCACCAGCGGCCGTCTCTCTTGAAAACGAATCCGATTAAGCGTCCTATGCGCAACCAGATTCTCCTGAACGCTCTTCTTCCCGCAACCAACATTCCTGCTACCGTTCTCCCAAACCTCACCCCGCCACCGTCCCCGCCGCCATATCCCCCGCAATCTCCTCCAACTGCTCCAACGCCGCCCGCAAATCCTCCACAATCTCCTCAGCGATCACATCCGGCGGCGGCAGGCTCGCCGTATCTTCCATGCTCTCGTCGCGCAGCCAGAAAATGTCGAGACTCACCTTGTCCCGTTTGATCAACTCATCGTAGCTGAAGCGCCGGAACCGCTCCGTCTCCTCACGCCGGCCGCGATCCGCCGCGTTGTAACAGGCGACAAAATCCTCCAGATGAGAGCGGCCCAGCGGATTCGTCTTGAGCGTGAAGCGCTGGTTCGTGCGCAGATCATAAATCCACAGATCCCGCGTCCAGGGCGTCTCACTGGCCGGCTTCCGGTCGAAAAAGAGCACGTTGGCTTTCACGCCCTGCGCGTAAAACACGCCCGTCGGCAGCCGCAACAGGGTATGCGCATCGCACTCTTGGAGCAGGTTTCGCCGCACCGTCTCTCCCGCCCCGCCTTCGAACAGGACATTATCCGGCACCACCACCGCCGCCCGCCCGTGGTTCTTCAACACAGTGCGCACGTGCTGCAGAAAGTTCAACTGCTTGTTGCTCGTGGTCGCCCAAAAATCAGGACGTTCTACCACAAGGGTTTCCTTCTCCGACTTGCCTTCAGCGTTGACAAAGGTCAGGCTCGACTTGCGTCCAAACGGCGGATTGGTCAGCACCATATCGAAGTTTTCACCTGGATGCGTGCGCAGGCTGTCATCGACTCTGATGGTCGTCTCGTCCCCGCCGATACCGTGCAAATAGAGATTCATGACGCATAACCGCGCCGTACTGTCCACGATCTCCCAACCGTGCAAGGCCTTGTCCTTCAAGTGCGCGAGTTGTTCCTGGTCCATGCTGCGATTGTGATCAACAATGTAGTCGTGGGCCGCCAGCAGGAAGCCGCCGGTGCCGCAAGCGGGGTCGCAGATGGTGCTGTCAGGTTCGGGTTGCATTACTTCTACTACTGCTTCAATCAATGGACGCGGCGTAAAATACTGCCCGGCTCCGCTCTTCACGTCTTGCGCGTTGCGTTCCAGCAGCGACTCGTAGGCGTCGCCCTTGACGTCCGCGCTCAGCGCCAGCCAGTTCTCGCTGTCGATCAACTCCTTGATCAGCCGCGTCAGCATCGCCGGTTCATGGATCCTGTTCTGCGCCTTGCTGAAGATAACACCCAGCGTACCGGACTGCCGCGCCAGCGTCTCCAGTGTGCTTCGGTAGTGGGTTTCTAGTTCATCTCCGTCTTTCGCCAGCAAGCTGGGCCAGTCGTATCCCTCAGGAATCGGTGGCGGTTCGTAGCCCGGCAGGAGTGTATAAGGTGGCCGGCTGCGCTCGTGCATCATCTTGAGAAAGATGAGATAGGTCAACTGCTCCAGGTAGTCGCCGTACGAGAGACCGGCGTCGCGCAGAACGTCGCAGTAGTTCCACAACTTCTGGCCGATGGCGGAGAAGGTTGTCATGCCCCGCACTCCAGGAGACTGAGTTGCCTTTCCTGCGTGGATTTGGATCGTTGGCGCGTCTTGCCCCGTTTCGACGAAGTAGCCTGCGCCGCCGCGCGCTCGGAGCGGATGCGCTCCAACAGCACCGAGGCCGGTTCATCGTCAGGATCTTGAGGAACCAGCCGCCCGCAGAAGGCCTGCATGAGAATGCTCTGGCGCAATCGCCCGACCCGTTTCAGATTGGCCTCCACCGCGGTTTCGGCCTGCTGAATGACCGACAGCCTCTTTTCTATCTCTGCGACGATGCGGCGCTGCTCTTCCAATGGGGGAAGCGCAGCTGTCCAGGATGCTGTTCGCTGCGCCCCGAGATGGTGAATTCCTACTCCTCTTGCCGTGCGCCCGAAATTACCTGCGCGGGCATCGGACAAAAGGCGATAAAACAGGAAAGGCACAATACCGGGGAATGCCCTCACGCGGATTAATGTATTCTGGAAGCAACAACCGTCGATTTGGCCATTCCATACCGCTGGTTTGCCAACCTCATCAGGGCTTCCTGACGCTTCATTCAATAGAATGTCACCAGGCATTAGCCGGTATGTATCGAATTCTCTGGGATTGAAGTCCATCTCTTTGACATCAGACAGTTTCAGACCATCCCAAGTGACGTTTGCAGCACGTAGATAGGGACGCATATTTGGCCCCGTTGCTCTTTTGGGCGATCGCTGACGGCCTAAGCGTACTTCGCCAACCGAGGAAAGCGACGTCCACACCCACCCATCAGGCAAATCCGGCAAGTCCCTCGTTTCCGGTGCAGCCGGTTCCTTGTACTTGCCACTCCGCTTCCCTTGGGACTCCCAGCAAGCGCGCCGTTCCGCCAGAATACGCCCCAGCAGTTGCTCCGCGTGTTCGTAGTCCCGGCCCTCAGCCTCGGCAAGCTCCGCCTCCGTGGGCACCAGTTTTCCCTCGCACGCCGCCTTCAGCACACTAGCCCGGTAGCGCTTCAAATTGGCCTCGACACGCCTCAACGCAGCCTCCGCGGCGTCAAGCCGCGTAAAATGCTTCTCGATCTCCGCTACAATACGCCGCTGTTCAGGGAGGGGGGCAAGAAGGAAAGGGAATCCCTTTATCACCGTCTGGCTGATGTTACTCTGAGTATCACCCCTACCTAAGCCAACTAACTCGCCGCGAGCAAAGCGGAGATACCAGAAGAGATACCTATTGTGAATTGGATCTGTCTTTGTGAAGGCAATTGCTTGGTTGGTCGTAAGTTCTGTCCCAGCTATGCCTAACTTACCTATAGATCCGTACATTGCAAGCAACACTGACCCGGCAGGTACCATACGAGCACTACTATTTGCCAGGCCCAAGTTTGTAATTGTGCCTGAAGTTTCACTTACTATTCCGTCTTTCAAATCACCAATGACTGCCCATGGGATGCAGCCGCCAAAGTACTCAGTTATGGATCGTTTCGGCGTCCCACCGCTTCCCCACACAAAAGCTTCGCCAAGCGTGGTCAGAATCCAACCCGGAGGTAGAGCACCCTGGTCTTCTAGTTCGGCCTCAGGCTTGGAGCTACACAACGTTCCGGTCGTTACATTCACGGCTTAGTCTCATCCACAAGTAGCAGAATTGCAGATGCGGTCGCATTGATCACATAGTTGGCTACATGCTTGGAAACTTTTTTCGGCTGCATCCCCGCTCCGTGGGCGGTACTATATCGATTCCTGATTGTGGCGATCAGCATAATTGGCTGTTCGTAGAAGGAGTCCAGCGTAGTCTGCTGAAGAATCGTTTTGAGCAATTTCGATACTGTATCAGTCTGTTGATATGGCCACTTCTTGCGGTCGCAGATAACCTTCATTACGCTCTCAAACGAACTTCCACACTTTGTCACGCAGTCTCGGTAGTCGCCCTTCCGATAGTCCTTTAGCGCCTCAAGGAATTCCGCATTTGCCTGACTGAAAGCCGGCCCTGACAGAAGTGTAAGAGTGGGTTCAATGGCGTTCACGTGCAGTACCTCACTCTCAAGACAAATGACCTGCGGATATAATTCCAATGTAGATGCGCGGATGCCGCCGTCAGAGTTACCAGAAGGCAGCCCCATCTCGCTGGCCGGAATCCTCTTGACAGGGGAGTAAACATGATCGGTCAAACGATAGGGAAGACTATCGACATCAAAGAATGAGTTGATGTTATCTACCAGATGGCTCCTTGTACCGAAATAACGAGATTGAAATATCATCTCCACAAAGTCAAGGAAATGCTCATCATTACATCGTAGCAAGAAATCTGTCACACCTTTTTTTGGCATTGGACTCCCGTGCAAGTATTGCAGATTTTTGTGAATTTCATGCCAGAAAGACTCCGCACCGAATGAGCTCATTGCAAACGGTAAATGAGAAGTAACATGATCAGAAAGTGCGTCATTACAAAACATCATTACACGATATCTAAACTCTTTAGTGAGTGGGGGGATAGTCTCTTCTGACACTTCGGGCCGTCTTGAAAACACGCTAAAAATTTCTGATATTTTCACACGAATCTCCTGGCACAAATAGTTACGTCAGACGCCCTTGATTCCCGAAAGAGGACTGACAGCCGCCTCAAGCCACGGATACAGCTGCGCGAACCGGAACGAATTCTCCTCGAACAACCGCATAAAAGACTCGTAGGCCTCGACGCTGTCACAGTCGATAAAATAACCGTTCAGGCGCAGAAAAGCGTCGGTGACGAAGAAAGCGACCCGCTTGTTGCCGTCCACGAAAGGGTGATTGTTGGCCAGGCTCTCCATCAACGCGGCCGCCTCTTCGATCAGGCTGTCGTAGTACCCCAACTGGGGCCGCATCAGGGCCGAGGCCAGCGCGCCCTCATCACGCATGCCCATCGTGCCGCCAAACTCGCGAATCAAAGCCCCGTGCATCGCGATCGCTTCGCCAATCTCCGGGTAGTTGTGCTTCATTCGGCGAGCAGCTCAGCCAGGCGGCGGTTACGCTCAACGCTGGCCCGGAAATGCGCCATCACTTCAGGACGGGGCGTATGCCGGGAGCGGTTCACAATATACTCCTGCATCGCGTCTTCCATCACCGCCTGGAACTGCCGGCCCTCCTGCCGCGCAATCTCCCGCATTGCGGACAGTAACTCCGGCGCAACCTGGCTGGAATACTTCACTTTCGAGCCGCTCATCACATCTTCTCCCTTACAGTTTCTTTCATTATCGCTTAGCGGCAACACTGTTGTCAAGATCTATCTTGATAAAAGTTGAAAGGCCGCACGTACCCGCGTCACGCCGCCAGCTCCAGGTTCAACTCATCCAGAATCTTTATCAACTCCTCTCCGAACAGCGCATACGCCCGCACCAGGCCGCCCTGCTGGTTGAAGGGCGCCAAGTCAAAGGCATCCAGTCCGATGCTGACACTGCCCGCGATGTGGTCGCGGATATCTTCCAGCCACCGACGTTGTTCAGCTCTGAATGTCCGCCCGTCCGCCTCCTGCGTAGCCATCCACGCCTCGAATCGTTCGTTTGCGCGCGCGTCAAAGGGAACCAGCTCCTCCTCCTCGCCCACGGCGTACCGCACCAGCGACACGATGTCCGCCAGTGCCCGCTGACCTGCCCCCCGCACCCTGGACCGGTCCAGCTGTCTGTAAGCCTGCCACAGCCGTTCAGTTGTCCACCGCCGCGGCGGCATTTGCAGCCTGTCGGCCAACTCCTTAATGTCGTCGAAGCGCAGCCGCTGCCGGTAAGGCCGCGCATACAACACCTGTAATGCCGTAATCTCGTCTCGATTTTCCTTGATGAACGCCTGGAACGACTGAACCAGTTCCCCCGCCTGCTCATCAGAAAATCCGGCTTTGAGCAGATGATCTGCGCTGACCGTGTCAATCGTTTGCTCGTAACTCTTCTGGACACTTACAAGCAACTGGCGAAGCAGGGGGTTGGCCGCAAATGGCTTCGCCCCGCTTTCCAATAGCTCCTGGCGCGCCTGCTCAACCGCCTCTTTCCCCGGCTCCTTCTCTCCGGTCATCTGCTGGGCAGCCTCCAGAGCGGCGTCCGGATCGGTTGCGCGGATCAGTCCCGAAATCATTTCCGGCAGCGACGTTCCGCCGACAGTCGACTCGATTGCCTGACGGTCGCGGGCGCTCAATTGGCGGTCCAGTCGTGCCAGACGGCTGGCCAGAGAAGAAAGCACATCTGGTTCACGGCTCCCCTTTCCTACGAAGTCCAACAGCTTGTCAAACGGGACCGAATTCTTTCTGTCCAGCGTGTAAGAGTCCGACAACTCCGATTCCGTCACGCCCACCGCATCCACGATCACGAACCGCAGTTTATCCTTGGCATCGGGCGTTACCCCTTCGAATTCTGTCGAAGGGATCGTCCGCACACCGCGTCCTTTCATCTGTTCAAAGAAGCTGCGGCTGCGCACGTTGCGCATGAAAAAGACAATCTCCACCGGCTTGATGTCCGTGCCCGTCGCGATCATGTCCACCGTTACCACGATGCGTGGGCCGTAGCTGTTGCGGAACGCGGTAAGCCGGTCCTCCGCCGATACGCCGGTCGTTCTGTACGTGATCTTCTGACAGAACTCGTTTCCCTTGTCGAACACCTCCCGCACAATGCGCACGATGTCATCGGCATGGCTGTCGTCTTTGGCGAAGATGATCGTCTTGGGCACATGCGTGCGCCCAGGGAAAATCTCCGTGAACAGCCGGTCGCGGAAGGTCTGGATAACGGTGCGAATCTGGTCCTCGGCCACCACCTCCCGGTCCAACTGGTTGGGCGCGTAGTTCAGATCCTCCTCCAGCTGCTCCCACCGCACTTGGCGCGTACGGCGGTCCCGCCTGTCCACGTAGTATCCGGCTTCCACCGACGAGCCTTGCTGCGTGATCTCCGTCCTGATCCGGTAGACGTCATAATCCACGTTGACCCCGTCGGCCACCGCCGCCCGGTGGTTGTATTCCATCACCAGGTTCTGCTGGAAGAAGCCGAATGTCTGCTTGGAGGGCGTCGCCGTAAGGCCGATCAGGAAAGCGTCGAAATACTCCAGCACCTGCCGCCACAGATTGTAGATCGAGCGGTGGCACTCGTCGGTGATGATGACGTCAAAGGTCTCGATCGGATAAGAGGGATTGTATTCCACCGGCGCTGGGTCTTCCTGGAAAGACGCCAAATCAAACCCGGAAAACTCCTCCAATTCGGGGTTAAGCTCTTCCCCTTTCAGCATCCGGTAAATCCGCTGTATCGTCGCGATGCAGACCCGGCTCACCGGATCGATTCGTGGTGAATCAAGATGCTGCACGTTGTAGAGCTCTGTAAACTTCCTACCGTCGTCCGGTGTGCTGAACCCTTCGAACTCACGCTTCGTCTGGCGGCCAAGATTGCTGCGGTCCACCAGGAACAGCACACGGCTCGCCCCGGCATGTTTGATCAGCCGGTATACCAAATTGCACGCCATTCGCGTCTTCCCGCTGCCGGTCGCCATCTGCACCAGGGCCCGCGGCCGCCCAGCCGCCAGTGACGCCTCCAGATTCCTGATCGCCCGCTCCTGCACCGACCACAGATCTGATCTATCCAGCGGCGGCATGTTCCTCAGCCCATGCCTCAGGTTGCTTCTGGTCAGATAGTATTCTCTCGCCTCGACCGAGTGAATGATCGTAGCCGGTGACTCATCCGGGAAACCGACCCATTGGGCGAAAGATTTTGGGGTATGAAAGGAAAAAGTCGGACGGCTGCGGGGGGCTGGGTCCAGTCCATTTGTAAACTGGGTTTCAACACCCGTACTTTCATAGAGGAATGGAAGGGGACGCAGAAAGAAAGGAACGGTGTCAGGCAAGCCGGCGCCATACTTCTCCGACTGGACCTCGACTCCAGTCAACGCAAACCCTTCAGGCTTGGCCTCCACAACCCCTGCTGCCCTTCCGTTCACATACAGCAAGTAATCAGCGTGACCGTGCCCAGATTTCAGCGGAAATTCGCGTACCGCAACCCCCTGTCCCGCGTGAAGATTGAGCGCGTCCGTGTCCTGGACCGCCCAGCCCGCTCTTGTCAGCATTTCATCTATGTTCGCCCGCGCCTTCTGTTCCGGTGTCATCTTGCTCTAATGGTCGACCTCCGTGATCTCTGCGAAAAACGCTGTACCCTCTTTCTTGCGCCGGAGACGTTTATGCGGAACTTCATCATCGGAATACTCACGCCATAATACGACGCCGCCTGGGGTAGGTCTATTCCTTTCTTCACCACCGCAATAGCAACCTCGTCAGGCACCAGCAAAACGCCGCACAGCCAATTCGCTTCATCCTCTATCTCTTTGCTCCAGTACCGGCACCCCTCGTCGTCAAGTGCCGGGGTGGGCGCGTGCAATAACAGGCCAAGTGCAAGCTCGTGGCATACGTCGCTGGCCTGCCGGCCTGGGGAATGTGAATCGTTATGCACAATCAATCGCCTGTTCCCGCAGAAAACAGTGACCGCCCAATATGCCGACCGCCCTCGCTACCGGAAGTAGCGGCAAGCCCCTCTGCAGATTCTTGAAACTCCGAAAGCCTGAGAACTGGAATCTCAAGTAACTCTGCCAGCTTCCAAGGGTCGAGCGGGTCCGTCAGACTTAGTCCCAAATCATCCCTCACCTGTCTGGCAATCCACTTCGCTTCTGTCTTGAATCCTCGTCTCACGCTTGCCTCGGTGCCCTTCTTAATCTGTTGTAGGCCGCCTTGACAATTTCATCCAAGGTTGTGGCATCTTCCTCGTTCAACTGTGGGTCGGTGCGTAGAAATGCGGAAATCATTGCAAGCCTCTCCGGTTCCTCTTGCAGTGACAGCCTGCCCTTCACAAACATGTCCACATTCAGCCCGGACCAGGCCGCCAGAGCTGCCAGGCTATCCACGTCGGGCCGCTTACCTTGAGCAATGCGCGTAAGAGTGGATGCACTGACACCGCTTTCGTCGGCCACTTTCTTCCAGGTCAACTCTCTGGCCATCCGCTCCCCGTCCAGCGCCGCGTAAAATGCGTCGGCATCGAAGCTCCGCTTCCTCTTCATGGTTTCCTCCTTAGCTCTGTTGGGTAGTCGTAGCGGCGGAAGCAGCGAAAAGGGGATTTTCACTCTTGCAATCGAAAGGCACTTGTGGTATACTTAGATTTGAGGTTGATTGCATTGTAGCAAGTGCGCCGTATTCCTGCAATGCAGCCCCGGCTTGCCGTGAGTCGCAGCCAGTGAACTTAAGCGCTTTAGGGTTACCTGAAAGCGTCAAGAGGAAAGTCAAGGAGTCACATGAGCGAGAAAGTGAGGGATAAAACGCCGCCAGCCCGATCGACCGGTGCGCTCAAACGTCGCAGAGTCCCACAACCTTGGCCCGATGCCCAGGAATTTCGCATCCTTGCCGTTGACGGAGGCGGCATCAAGGGGATCTTCCCGGCTGCCTTTCTAGCCGGCTTGGAGAAGCGCTTTCTCGGCGGAGCCTCGGTTGCCCGCTACTTCGACCTCATCGTGGGAACGTCAACCGGCGGTATCATCGCCCTGGGCCTCGGTGCCGGTCTCACAGCTGCCGCGCTCCTGGATCTCTACATCCGCCGGGGACGCGATATCTTTCCCCCGCAGCGCTGGCATAGCCGTTTTTTGGGAAAGCTTCGCCAATGCTTTCGATATCGCTATGGTCGCGATGCCCTTGCGCGTGTACTGGACGAGACTTTCGGGCAGAAGACGTTCGGTGAATCCAAGTCAAGGTTGTGTGTCCCATCATTTGACGGGCGACACAGCGAAGTCTATATCTTCAAGACGCCTCATCACCCTGACTATGAACAGGATGGCGGAGAGCGGATGGCAAAGGTGGCTGTGGCTACGTCAGCGGCCCCAACATTCTTCCGACCTCTGGACGATGACGGATATTCATTCGTGGACGGCGGTGTCTGGTGCAACAACCCGATCATGGTTGGATTGGTCGACGCTTTGGCATGTTTTTCTGTGCCGGGCGAGCGCGTTCGCATCCTGAGTTTAGGTTGTGGAGATAATCCCTACACAGTTGGTGTTACCAAGAAGCTTGGGGGCTTTCTGGCGTGGAAAGACATTATACTTGCGGCGATGCGCCTTCAGTCCCATAACGCGTTGGGGCAAGCTGGCCTGCTGATCGGCGCGGATCGGATTCTTCGTGTGGATACGCCAGCGGCCGCAGACCCGATTGATCTGGACGACTACGTCCGCGCGTCACGCGAACTGCCCTCTTCCGCGTCTGCGGCTCTTGAGAAGCATGGCGCAACCGTCGCCACTCTCTTTTTGCAAGAAGAGGTGACACCATACCTACCTTATTCGTTGGGTCTCTCCAACGACAGCAGACCGGGACTGAGTCCAGGGACTGGAGACAATCAAAAATGAAGCACGTACAATACTTCGATGACTTCCTCAAGGATCACGTCAATCTTAACCCGGCCCGGCTTGACCGGCTTAACAGAAGCGTCAAAGCAGTAACAGAATTCCTGAGCAAAAACTTGGAGTCTTACGTTGGAGTCGAGCCCCAAGGATCTTACGGCTTGAAAACGATCATCAGGCCTGTAAAGGACGGGCAGGAGTACGATGCTGACATCCAACTGTACATGAAGTACGAAAAGGACAAAGAACCGAAAGCCTACATCAAAGAACTGTACGACTGCTTCCGAGGTAACGGCAACTACAAGGACAAGGTGCATCGCAAGACCAGGTGTGTGTACCTTGACTATGCCGGCGATTTTCACCTGGACGTGGTTCCCTGCGTCACAGAGCCGGATGGCAGCAAGTGGGTCTGCAACAGAGAGACCAATGAATTCGAACGCACCGACGGGACGGGATACCGGAACTGGTTCAATGACAAGACAAGAATTACGCACGGTAACCTCAAGCGGGTAACCAGGCTCTCGAAGTTCCTGCGAGATCACAAAGGGAATTTCACTGCGAAATCCATTCTCCTGACAACTCTCATCGGCAATACCGTTGCCGGGGAAGACGATGGAGACTACTTCAAGTCCATCCCTGACGCCCTGAAGACCGTGTCCAACCGGATCAACGACTTCCTGCAAAGCCACCCCGCAATGCCGACAATTAAGAATCCCGTCTTGCCCCAGGAAAACTTCAATCGACACTGGGACCAGGCAAAGTACGAAAACTTCCGGGACAAGTTCGATGTTTACAACAAGAGGATCAACGAGGCGTACGACGCCACCGAGCATGACGACAGCGTCAGGAAGTGGCGCGCCATTTTTGGCGATGAGTTTGGCGAGTTGAAAGGGGGGGAGAATGGCAACAGCCGTGGCGGCGGGGCGCCTGCGGTCGCTGCCGTCAGGCCGCAACGACCATGGGCGCGATAAGACTCGGCGAAACAGACACTAAGTGGCTGAAAACCTACTTTCCTAACTTGCGCTACGATGCTGGAGCGCAAAGGCTCGTGGGCGAACTTGATTTCTGCGCCGCTTATAATAGTAATACTGACCGATTGGAGTTTGAATGTGATTCTAGCATAAGAAAAACTCGCGCCTATCTGTGCGACGTTTTCGAGGTTGAAATTTGCCTGGATTCTGACTCGACAGGAGAGAACGGTTGGCCGGCGGTTTATGAGGTAGGCGGCCGTTTCGCTACGATCGCGGAGAAGAACAACGTAGACCCCATCGATCTGCACTTCTTTGAGGACGGCGCTTGTTGTCTGGGTATCGGATATGCACCAGAGAATAAGCTGACGATGAGCCGGCTGTTCTACGGACTGATCATTCCTTTCTTCTACCGGCTGTCGTTTGCGGAACGCTTTGGGCTGACGGCCGCCAGGAACGAACTGTGGGGCGAGTATTCACATGGCAATGCAGGACATCAGGAGCATGTGAAGGAGATGCGCGCGATTGCGCAGAAACATCCCGGCAGAAATGATCCATGTCCCTGCGGAAGTGGCGTCAAGTTCAAGAGATGTTGCCAGGACGAGGTAGATGAAGTTTTGAGACGTCAAAAGCACCTATCTTGAGCAAGTTTGGCTCAATCAAGTTGGGCAGGAAAAAACTTCCACTTGTAGAACACCCTCGTCCGATCTCCGCTCAGCATGCATGAGCATCCCTGGTGGCTAGGGCAGTGGTGCCGCGCCCCCTCAACCGGCCAGGTATACCACCCCACGCACAGGAATCGCCCCATCGCCCCGAACTGCAGTTCAGCCAACATATGCCCATGACTCTTGCCATGACCACAACATACAGTATGCGGCTTGCCATACCCTGAAACACCTAGTATACTCTTTAGAACATTCATTCGTGGACCTCGCACAGCGTATCTTCACCCCTGCCGCGAGCGGCAGCTGCCCGCCCAGACGGCACCCCCGCCGCGGCACGATGGACGGCTGGAACGCCTGCGAGCCACCGCTATCCTTTCCGCTGCAACGGTCAAAATACCCTGTGGCGCCGGCAACCAGTGAGTAAACGCATGCCCAAAACAGCCTGCAAAGGCATCAACAGAGATGGGACCCCCTGCAAAGGGAACGGCCTGCCCGCCTTGGACGGCTACTGCATCGCCCACGGCTCCGCCGAGAAAACGCGCGAGTGGCGCGTGCGCGGCGGCAAGAACTCCTCCACCGCCGCCAGGGCCGACCAGCGTACGCCCGAACGGCTTCGGCGTGCCTTCGAAGAGCTCGAACAGGGCCTCGTCGATGTGCGCGAGGGAAATCTCGCCCCCGCCGCCTACACCGCAATGTCCCGCGGCGTCATGGCGATGCTCGCCCTCCACCGCCGCTCCGATGAGGAAATGGAGCTGATCCGCAACGAAGAAACCGAAACCGCCGCCATGGAAGTCGCCGGAGACCACGGCGACCTCGCCATCCTCAACGCCGCCGCCCAAATCGCCGACCAGCAGAACCAGAACAGAATCGAATCGCTCATCGCCCAGGGCCTGGCTACGCTCGAACAGTCGCAGGATGCCGGCGAACCCGCCGAACCGGTCCTCACAGACAAAGGCAGACGGCGCTTCGGCTACCAGCGCCTGACCAGCTACACGCAAGAGGACCTCGACCACCTGAAATACGTGCTGATGGAAAGGAGTTTGAGCGGGCAACAAATTCCCGACCTGCGAGACGCTCTGGCCAGAATGCGCGCCGCCATGGAAGAAGCTTTGGCCGACCTCGCGCGCAACCCCGCTCCACCCCGCGACCCCCTGACCGGCCAGCCCTTCAGCCAACTGCCGGCCGGCGTGAAAACCGGCCCGCTGCCAGCCGACAACACCGACAACAACGAACAGGCCGCAAAAATCCTGGAGGATCAGCTCCGGCAGACGAAAGAGCTCACCCGTGATTTCATGGATTGCTATGGATATGAAGACGAACTGCTTGACGATACCTTTGACAGGCTAACCGCAAACTCGCACTGACTTGACCGCACGACCCATGCTCATCCAGCCACCGCGGGTCATGACTATATTTCAAATAAATTTTATATCATTTCATAACATCTTACACATAGAAGTATCGCCCACGCGCCTGCCGCCATGCGCACACATAAACTTTTTTTTCGCCAAACGCTCGTAAACACTCGTAAACGCTCGTCCAACGCTCGCCCAACGCTCGTACGAGCGTTCACGTGTTAACTCGTCCATCAACTCGTGCGTCAACTCGTCCTGCCGCGCCTCTTCCCAACCGTTTTGGGGCATGACTTGGCGCGCCGGCCAGCCAGCTTTCGGGATCGGGCTGCTATCGTTTCGGATGCAAATGGGATGCTGGGAGGCGGTCCTGCGACTAACTTAACGTGATGAACGTTACGGCGAAAGTCAGCCAATTTGAAGGTCAGCAGCCTTCGTACTCCGTTGGCCGGCATGGTTGTGACTTGGGCTTCTTTCAGACTGATAAGGATACAGGCGCTCGGAAAGGCATTGTAGCCTTAAATTTAGGAGGCCAAAATGATAAAGAGTGAGCGACAGTATCGAACTGCCAAGGCACAGGCGGAACGGTTTGCCGAGGCGCTACGCAATCTCAGTGCCGGCGGCGCAGATCGGTCAGAGGCTCCTTCACGTTTGCTTACAGTGCAGAGAGAGGCGCTACAGAGCCAGTTATCTGACCTAGAAGCCGATATGCAAGAGTATGAATCGCTGAAGGCGGGAAATTTCGCTTTTGATCAGTTGGAGGGCGTTACGGAACTCCCCAGGCTTTTGATCAGTGCGCGCATCGCGAGCGGTCTCAGTCAACGAGGCTTGGCTGCCCGACTCGGACTGAAGGAGCAACAGATCCAACGATATGAAGCAAACGACTATGCATCTGCGAGCTTCACAAGAATCAGAGAGATTGTGTCCGCTTTGGGCGCAGAAACGGGCCATGGGAGTTAGACACCATGTCGAGCGAGCCAGACGTGTGAAGCGGGGTGAGGGAGAACTGACAAAGTGGCAGGCCATTGGAAGATGCTTCAACTTGGTGTTCGTTGACCTGTGGGGGGTCGTGGGCTATACTGCGGGCAGCCTCTATATGGTTTTTCCCGCTCGAGATTAAGGAGTAACGCAATGGCATCTGTACGGACGGCGGCGGTCTCTCAACAAGGCGGTCCGGCCGGAGTTGCGGCGGCGTCCCATGTTTCGGAAACGGGGAACGGGGCGACGGTGGCGGCTAGATCTGACGAGAGTATCAGAGAGTTTTTCGCTGAAAACGGTTACTATGTATTGCCGGATGCGCTGACGCCGGTTGAGGTGGAGGAGTTGCGGGCGGAGACGACGGCTATCTGCCGAGGTGAGCGGGGCGATGTGGACGGGTTTGAGACGAGTGTGCCGGGGGAGAGTGAGGAGGATGTGCTGGGGCGGTATCTGTGTGTGCATTTTCCGCACAAGATCTCGGAGACCATGCTGGATTATCTCGGCCACCGGCAGATCGCGGATGTGCTGACGCAGGTGATCGGGCCGAACGTGAAGTGTATGCAGTCGATGCTGTTTATCAAGGCGGCGGGCAAGCCGGGGCAGGCGTGGCACCAGGACGAGTTTTCGATTCCCACGCGGGACCGGACGCTGACGGGTGCGTGGATCGCGCTGGATGACGCCACGGTTGAGAACGGCTGCCTGTGGGTCATCCCGGGCTCGCACAAGCGGGGGATTATCTGGCCGCAGCATTACCACGAGGACCCGCGGTTCGACTGTGCGGGCGAGGCGTACGGCTTTCCCTATCGTGATGAAGATTCGATCCCGGTGGAGGTGAAGGCGGGCGCGATCGTCTTTTTCAACGGTTATCTGTTGCACCGTTCGTTCCCGAACCGGGCGGAGAGCGGTTACCGGCGGGTTCTGGTGAACCATTACATGAGCGCAGAGTCGCTGCTGCCGTGGCGAGGGCCGAAGGAAGGGGAGCACATGGCGGTTGCCGACTACCGGGATGTCCTGATGATCGCGGGCGAGGATCCTTACCCCTGGAAGGAGTACGAGGAGCTGGCAGCGCCGCAGGTGCGGCCGACTCTTGAGGGTGGCTGTGAGACGTGGCGGCGTGGACGCAAGCGCGAAATACTGCCCTTTTTCAAGGATGGGTTTCGGCCGGGAGACGCGCCGGAAGATGACGACTGATCTCTCCTTTCGTAATTCCGGTCCCTAGCAGATCAAGTTCCGTTGACATTTCGGGAAGGTCGTTCAGTTTTCAACAAGACCGATCGATCCGCGAAGAGACGCGAAGGGTCGCGAAGAACACCAGAGGCGTAGCGGATTTTTTTGCGTAACTGCGCGGAGCAGCCACGCTTTTCTCCCGCAGTTCGCCGTACTGACAAGCGTCGGCGAGCCCTAGTCAACGGGCGGTTGCGCTCGACAGATTCTCGCTTATTCAACCTTTTTGATAAGGAGTAGCACGATGGTATCTGTTCCGACGGCCCAAGCCTCGCAACTTAACGGCTCGCCTGAGCAAGCGCCGACAGCAGGTGGCCTGGCAACGGGAAACGGTGTGGGTGCGGAGGCAGCATCTTCTGGGAGTATCAGGCAGTTTTATGTTGAGAACGGCTATTATGTTTTGCCGGATGCGCTGACGCCGGTGGAGGTGGAGGAGCTGCGGGCGGAGACGACGGCTATCTGTAAGGGTGAGCGCGGCGATGTGGACGGATTTGAGTCGGGCATGCCGGGGGAGAGCGAGGAGGATGTGCTGCGGCGGTATCTGTGCATCCATTTTCCGCACAAGATTTCCGAGATCATGCTGGACTATCTTGGTCATTCGCATATCGCCAATGTGCTGACTCAGATCATTGGGCCGAATGTGAAGTGCATGCAGTCGATGCTGTTTATCAAGGCGACGGGGAAGCCGGGGCAGGCTTGGCACCAGGACGAGTTCTTCATTCCCACACGCGACCGGACGCTGACGGGCGCGTGGATCGCGCTGGATGATGCCACGATCGAGAACGGCTGCCTGTGGATTATCCCGGGCTCGCACAAGCGGGGCATCATCTGGCCGCAGCACGACCATGACGATCCGCGCTTTGATTGCGCGGGCGAGGCGTACGGCTTCCCGTATACGGACGAGGACTCGATTCCGGTGGAGGTGAAAGCGGGGTCGCTGGTCTTTTTCAACGGTTATCTGCTGCACCGATCGTTCCCGAACCGGGCGCAGAGCGGGTACCGGCGGGTGCTGGTGAACCACTATATGAGCGCTGAGTCTCTGCTGCCGTGGCGAAGTCCGAAGGAAGGGCAGCACATGGCGGTTGCGGACTACCGTGACATTGTGATGATCGCGGGCGAGGACCCGTACCCGTGGCACGGGTTTGAGGAGCTGGCGGCGCCGAAGGTGCGGCCGACCGGCGAGGGGGGCTGCGAGCAGTGGCGGCGAGGAGACAAGCGCGAGAAACTACCCTTTTTCAAAGATGGATTCCGCCCTGGAGATGCGCCTGAAGATGACGACTGATCTTTGCTTTCGCAACGCTAAGGAGCTGGTCGCGGGCATCCGCGGCGGGGAATACAGCAGTGTCGAGGTAACCGAGGCGCACATTGCGCAGATCGAGCGGGTGAACCCGTCGGTCAATGCGGTGGTGACATTTTTGCCGGAGCAGGCGCTGGAACGCGCCAAGGCGGCGGATGACGCGCTTGCGCGGGGCGGGGAGGTCGGGCCGCTGCACGGTCTGCCGATGCTGCACAAGGACACGACGGACACGGCGGGCATCCGCACGACGTACGGTTCGCCGATTCACAAGGACAATGTGCCGGTGCAGAGCCAGCTAATCATCGAGCGGCTGCATGCGGCGGGCGCGATCCCGATGGGGAAGACGAATGTGCCGGAGTTCGGGGCGGGTTCGCAGTCGTTCAACCCGGTGTTCGGGGCGACGGGCAATCCGTACGATCCGAGCAAGACGTGCGGGGGGTCGAGCGGCGGGCAGGCGGTGGCGCTGGCGTGCGGGATGACACCGCTTGCGGACGGCAGCGATATGGGCGGCTCGCTGCGCAACCCGGGCAACTACTGTAATGTGGTCGGTTTTCGGGTTTCGCCGGGCCGGGTGCCGGTGTGGCCGAGTTTGACGGGCTGGTCGGGGCTTTCGGTGCAGGGGCCGATGGCGCGCACTGTGGCGGACGCGGCTTTTCTGCTGAGTGTGATTGCGGGGCCGGACCCGCGTTCGCCGATCGCGCAGTCGGAGCCGGGCAGTGTTTTTGCGCGGCCTTTAGACCGCGATTTCAGCGGCGTTCGCATCGCGTACAGCGCGGACCTGGGGGGAGAGTTCCCGGTTGACCCGCGGGTGAGGAACGCCATCGAGGGGCAGCTGACGGCATTCGGCGAGATCGGGTGTGAGGTGACCGATTTCAGTGGGGCGGGCGCTGGGCGTCAGAGCGGTGACGGTCCGGGCTTGCCGGATTTCGGCAATGCGGACGAGATTTTCAAAATTATGCGGGCGTGGAGCTTCCATCTTTCGCACGGGCCGCTGCTGGCGGAGCACCGGCATCAGATGAAGGACACGATTGTCTGGAACATCGAAGAGGGGGAGAAGCTGAGCGGGGCGGATTTGGGACGGGCGGAGGCGATGCGCACTGAGCTGTATCAGGCGATGCGCGTCTTTATGGAGACGTATGAGTTTCTGCTGCTGCCGGTGAACCAGGTCCCGCCTTTTTCGGTGGACGTGCCCTATCCGATGACTATCGACAGCGGCGACGGCATCGTCGAGATGGAGACCTATATCGACTGGATGAAGTCGTGCTACTACATTACTGTGACGGGTCATCCGGCCATTTCGGTGCCGTGCGGGTTCACGCCGGAGGGCGTGCCGGTGGGCGTGCAGATCGTGGGCCGACACCGGGATGATTTTGGTGTGCTGCAGCTGGCGCATGCTTTTGAGCAGGTGACGCGGGTGGGGGAACGCAGACCACCGGTAGTTAGTGGATAGTGGCCGGCCGCGGGCAAGGAGGAGGAAAGCAACAGAAGTCAGTCTGATCACCCAATAATCTGGACCCTCGACGAGGCCCAATTGCGGCTATGCGAAATCTTGCGGCTGGCCGCGGAGGAGGGGCCTCAGCATATTGACGCGGACAGGGCATTTGTCGTCGTGCCCGCTGAAGTGTGGTACGCCCGCGAACAACCCCAAAGGCCGGCCCAGCTGCAGAGCCGTTTACCTATGGGCCAGTGGCTGTTGGAAAACATGCCGCGCGGGATTGAGCTTGAACTACCCAGTCGACGCGAAGTCGACAGCCCGTGTGAATCCTCGTGACGACCCTCACAAAGTTTTCCATTGTAATAGATCGCTATAGATTGGTTGAGCGCGACCGGCTGGACCGTTAGACGCGGTCCTGGCGTCGTTAGCTGGACCTTAACCGCGGAACGCGCCGGTTATGACGTGGCCGGAACGGAACAGTGTTTGCTCGTCAGGTTGGGAATCGTTCGCGTGCTGGATAGCGGTCGGTGGCGACGCTCTGACCTGCGCAAGTCCAGAGGGAGTGTGTGGGCGTTTCGTTTACAGAGTTGAGCCTACGGGGGGAGGGCACCCACGAGGGGTGCCCCTACGGGGGGATACGGCTTGGTGGCGTTTAGTCGGAAGGCTGTGTCAGACCCCAGATGCGGGCGGCGGTACCGCCTAGGATGTTCTCCTTGTCGTCGTCGCGAAGGAAGGGTAGTCCCTCTCTGATCAGGCGCATCTCCTGGGCTAGTGAGGGCCAGTTGTGCTTGGCGCGGTGGTGGGCGGGGTATCCGGTGCCCCAGATGATGCGCTCGGAACCGAAGGCTGAGAATATACGAACGATGAAGGGATGCACGTCGGGGTAGGGATAGCTCTGACGTGAGTGCCCGTTTACGTCGGAGAGCTTGACGTGGACGTTGTCGTAGCGGGCGAGGTCGACGATGGGCTGGTAGGCGGATTCGTCGGCTTCGACCTGGGGGTAGCCGAGGTGGTCGAGGATCAGCGTCAGGTGCGGGTGGCGGCGGGCGAGGACGTCGATCTGGTCGGCTTCTGCGGCGGTCAGGTGGAACTGGATGACTGCGCCGGCGGCGGCGATCTCTTCCCACATGGGACTGTTTTGGGCTGTCAACAGGATTTTCTCGTCGGGATAGTACATGGGATGGAAGCGGAAGCCGGCGAGGCCGCGTTCCTTCACCCAGTAGCGGACGTGCTCGGCGTTTTTTGGGTCCTGCGGGTCGATGAGGCCGTGGCCGATGAACCGATGGGGGAAGCGGGCGGCGGAGTCGGCGATGTAGCCGTTGTCCCAGGTGGACCAGCTGGTCTGTACGAGCACGGCCCAGTCGACGCCGTGGGCGTTCATTTCGGCCAGCAGCTCGTCGGCGGTGCCGGGTTCGTCGGGGTAGGTGTTCCAGGTGGGGGCGGTGGGTCCGACAGGGTATTTGGGGGGATCGATCTCCCAGACGTGAACGTGGGTATCTACGAGCATTGGGTGCCTCTCAAGGTTGGCATTGGCGCCTGTGGCAGGCCGATGATGTTTGGCGGGGCGGCTTCTACTTTGGCATAATGACAAGTGTCGCCCGCCCATTTTCTGCCTTCCCCTTTCCGCGCGGCGATTGTCAGACAGAGGGAGTACGGCGGTCTGCCATGGCAGGCGAACGGGGCGGATGACATAATCGTCCAGTAGGGATGATTTTACTCGTGGGGAGCATCCTTATCAAGTGCGTAGCGAGCGGATTATTCGGGAGGAGGACAAAGGCAACGGGGCCGCTGTCCGAGGAGAAAAGACGATGACAGCAGTTCAGAGGCAGTTAACCCTCGTTGTCCTCGTGTTGGCCCTGGCGCTGACGGGCTGTAACGCGATCACCGGCGATGAAGCGCCTGCCGGGACGGGAGAGGAGGTCGCGCAGGCAACTGAGGCGCCGGAACCGACGGCGGTGGAGGAGCCGACTTCCACGCCAGAGCCGGAACCGACCGCGGTTGCGATCGGGCCGCCGCCGGCCTTCAGAGAAAACCTGGAGGCGAGCGACCCGGCGACGGTTGTGCTGGGCGCGGGAAAGCCCCAAGTGGTTGAACTGTTTGCGTTTTGGTGACCGGTCTGCGTCCGCTTTGCGCCTGTGGTTCACAGGCTCGAAATTGATTACTGGGGACAGGTTGAGTTCATTTATCTGGATATCGACGACAGTGCGGTAGGGCCTTACAAGCAGCAGTTCAACTTTCGCTACCAGCCCCACCTGATCCTGCTGGACGGGGAGGGGAATGTGGTGCAGGAGTATGTGGGCGCGCAGCCGGAAGCGGATCTGCGCGCGGCGCTGGACAATTTGATAGGACAGTGATCAGTGGTCAGTGGTCAGTGATCAGTAAGTAGCTGACTGCGACGATGCCGGCTTCATTCGGTGCGCCGAGTTGCTAAAGCCGGTTGTGAGACTATGCCTCCGGAATTATGCGAAGTTACTATTGCCCAACTGCAGGTGGAGATGGCCGCGGGCGCGCGCACGGCTGCCGGCGTAACTGAGGGCTATCTGGCGGCTATCGGTGCAGTTGACGGCGCCTTGCGTTCGGTGCTCGAGACCAACCCGGATGCGCCGGCGATCGCGGCGCAGTTAGACGCGGAACGGGCAGCGGGGCATGTGCGCGGTCCGCTGCACGGCATTCCCATTTTGTTGAAAGACAATATCGATACGGATGACCGCATGCAGACGACGGCGGGTTCGCTGGCTCTGCTGGGGTCACGGCCGGCGCGCGATGCGACGGTGGCGGCTGCGCTGCGGGCGGCGGGGGCGGTGATACTCGGCAAGGCCAACCTGAGCGAATGGGCCAACTTCCGCTCCACAGAATCGACTAGCGGCTGGAGCGCGCGCGGCGGGCACTGCCGCAATCCCTACGGCTCCGACCGCAATCCGGGGGGCTCCAGCTCCGGTTCGGGGGCGGCGGTTAGCGCGAATTTGGCGGCTGCGGCGCTGGGCACGGAGACGGACGGCTCGATCGTGAACCCGTCGGGCGCGTGCGGCATCGTGGGCATCAAGCCGACGGTGGGATTGAGCAGCCGGGCGGGCGTAGTTCCGATTTCGCATACGCAGGATACGGTGGGGCCGATGGCGCGTACTGTTGCTGACGCGGCGGCTGTGCTTGGTGCGCTCACCAGAGCAGACGGGCGCGATGCGGCGACGGCGGCCAAAGGGAGAAAGGTACACAGCGACTACCTGCAATTTCTGGATGTTGAAGGTTTGCGGGGCGCGCGCATTGGGGTCGCACGCAGGGTAGTGAGCGGCTATGACGGGCCGACGGACAGGGTGTTCGAGGAGGCGATCCGGGCGGTTCGCGACGCGGGCGCGGAGGTGATTGACCCGGCCGACATCCCGACGGTTGAGGACGAGAGAATGGGCGCGAGCGAGCTGGTGGTGATGGAGACGGAGTTCAAGCATGGCATTGCCGCTTATCTGGCGACGCGGAGCGTGGTGGATGGGGAGCTGCCCCAGCCGCGGACGTTGTCTGATCTGATCCGTTTCAACGAGGAGAACGCGGAGCAGGAGCTGGCCCCCTTCGGGCAGGAGCGTTTTGAACGTTCGCAGGCGAGAGGCCCGCTCGATGGGGAGGAGTATTTGGAGGCGCTGGCTACGGGAAGTCGGCTGGCGGGCGCGGAGGGGCTGGACGCGGTGCTGGACGAGCATGGATTGGACGCGCTGATTGCGCCGACGGGCGGGCCGGCGTGGCCGCTTGACCCGAAGGCGGGCGATGCGGTCCATGGCGGGAGTTCGCGCTGCGCGGCGGTGGCGGGCTATCCGCTGGTGACGGTGCCGGCCGGCTTTGTGCCGTACGGGGACGAAGCCGGCGGGGGAACCGGGCTGCCGATTGGGCTGTCGTTTATGGGACGCGCGTGGAGCGAGCCGGTGCTGATCCGGCTGGCCTATGCTTTTGAGCAGGCTACGCTGGTGCGGCGGCCGCCGGAACTGGAGGGCAGTGGTCAGTGATCAGTGGCCAGTGGTCAGTGGGTTTTGAGATAAGGATGGTCTCTTGGGGGATGGAGTAAGAGGATGACTTTGCAGAATGATCTTAAGTCGGAGCTTGTCAGCCATTTGGTTGTGAGCGGCTTTTCGCAGGTGGCCGCGGGGACGCCGGTCCGGGATACGCTGGCACGGATGCGTGCGGACCGGCAGGTGGTCTGCCTGGTGGTTGACGGGGAAGAGGCGGCGGCGGGGCAACTGGTGGGCATCTTTACGGAGCGGGATGTGATGCGCAAGGTGATCGATGTTCCGGGGATGCTGGACAGGCCGGTGGATGAGGCGATGACGCCGGACCCGATCACGATAGGCCCGGACGCGTCGGCGGCGGACGCTTTGCGGTTGATGGACGAGAATCATGTTCGCAATTTGCCGGTCGTGGATCGAAGCGGCAGGCTGTTGGGGATCATGGCGCACCAGGCGATCATCCAGTTCCTTGCGGACCGCTACCCGGTGGAAGTGTTGAACCGCCCGATCGATCCGGAGCAGTTCCCGCGCAAGGCGGAGGGGGGATGAGAACGGCAGTGGTCTATGGTCAGTGGTCAGTGGTTAGTGGGTTGAGACAGCAAGTGGGGTAGGAGACATAGTTGGCTAGACACGTTGGTTGGGAAGAGTAAACAGGGTGGCTAGCCAGAGGGGGGGCGTTGCGGGGGGAATCCCCCCGCACAAGGGAGGGCCGAAGGCACAACTGCAGTGGTCAGTGGTTAGAGGTCAGTGGGTTGAGACAGCAAGTGGGGGAGGAGACATAGTTGGCTAGATACATTGGTTGGGAAGAGTAAACACGGTGGCTAGCCAGAGGGGGGCGTTGCGGGGGGAATCCCCCCGCACAAGGGAGGGCCGAAGGCCCGACCGCACAACGGCAGTGGTTAGTGGTCAGTGATCAGTGGTCAGTGGCTTGAGACGGCAAGAGGAGTGAGGGAGGCAATTTCGCCAGGCCTGGGTAGGATCTTGGATTGATTGTGGCTGGGCGAAGGACGTTTTTGGGCAGGAATTATTTCAATTTGCCTGTGGGGGCCTGATTCGTGTCAGGGTTTGCACTCATTTGGGGGATGTCGATAGTGCTTTTTGGGGGCAGTTCAACGGAGAACGCAGATGACAGATAGTTTGAGCGAAGAGACATATGTAGTGGAGGAACTGGAGTCGGTTGCGATCCGGTTTGCCGGGGATTCGGGCGACGGGATGCAGTTGACGGGGACCCAGTTCACAAATACGTCGGCGGTGTTCGGCAATGACATCAGTACGATGCCGGACTTTCCGGCCGAGATCCGGGCGCCGGCGGGTACGCTGGCAGGCGTGAGCGGTTTTCAGGTTCATTTTTCGAGCCAGAATGTGCTGACGCCCGGGGATGCGCCGCAGGTGCTGGTGGCGATGAACCCGGCGGCGTTGAAGGCCAGCTTGCCGGAGCTGGAACGGGCGGGGACGATCATCGTGAATACGGACGCGTTCACGCGACAGAACCTGGCGAAGGCCGGCTATGCGTCGAATCCGTTGGAGGACGACTCGCTGCAGGGCTACCAGGTGCTGGCGGTGCCGATGACATCGCTGAACCGGGAGGCGCTGGCCGATTTTGGGGAGCTGAGCAACAAGGAACGGGACCGCTGTCAGAACTTTTTTGCCCTGGGCATGGTGTTCTGGATGTTCGACCGCTCGATGGATACGACGCGGGAGTGGCTGTTCAAGAAGTTTGCGCGCAAGCCGGTGATCGCCGAGGCGAACCTGAAGGCGATGGAGACGGGCTACTTTCTGGGAGAGACGACGGAGACGTTTCAGCAACGGTACATGGTGCGGCCGGCGGCGCTGCCGCCCGGGACGTATCGCAAGGTTACGGGCAACGAGGCGCTGTCGATGGGGTTGGTGACGGCGGCGCAGAAGATGGGCAAGCCGCTCTTTTACGGCTCGTATCCGATCACGCCGGCGAGCGACATTCTGCACGCGCTGGCGCCGCTGCGGCATTTTGACGTGCGCACATTTCAGGCTGAGGACGAGATCGCGGCGATCTGTGCGGTGATCGGCGCGGCTTTTGGGGGTGCGCTGGCGGTGACGGGTACGAGCGGGCCGGGCATTGCGCTGAAGAGCGAGGCGCTCAACCTGGCGCTGACGCTGGAACTGCCGCTGATTGTGGTGAATGTGCAGCGGGGGGGCCCGAGCACCGGTCTGCCGACGAAGACGGAGCAGGCGGATTTGCTACAGGCGATGTTCGGGCGCAACGGCGAGAGCCCGATCCCGATCGTGGCGCCGGCGACGCCGTCGGACTGTTTCGAGATGGCGCTTGAGGCGGCGCGGTTGGCGGTGCGGGCGATGACCCCGGTCATGCTGCTGTCGGAAGGGTTTTTGGCGAACAGCGCGGAGCCGTGGCAGGCGCCGAAGGCGGAGGAGATCCCTGCGATCGAGGTGAAGCACCCGGAGGGGCACAGGAACGGGAACGGACACGGACCGTTTCTGCCGTACGAGCGGGACCCGGAGACGCTGGCGCGACCGTGGGCGCTGCCGGGCACGCCGGGCCTGGAACACCGGCTGGGCGGGCTGAGCAAGGCGCCGGTCACGGGCAACGTCTCGTATGATCCTGAGCACAACGAGCAGATGATCCGCGATCGGGCGGAGAAGGTGGCGCGGCTGGCGGATGTCATTCCGGAGCAGGAGGTGTTCGGCGAGGAAGAGGCCGAGCTGTTGATCGTCAGCTGGGGGGGAACGTTTGGGGTGGTGCGATCGGCGGTGGCGACGGCGCAGCGGGCCGGCAGGTCGGTTGCGCATGCTCACGTGCGCTACCTGAATCCGTTCCCGCGTAATCTGGCGGCTGTTCTGAAACGGTATCGGAAGATCGTTGTGCCGGAGTTGAACAGCGGACAGCTGGCACTGCTGCTGCGGGGCAAGCTCGGTATCGAGGTGGAAACGTATGCGAACCTTTCGGCCCGTCCCCTCAAGATCGCGGAAGTGCGGGACGCAATTGATGCAGCTCTGGGGAGGGGATAGATGAGTACAACGGCGACAGAGGAGATCACGCTTACGCGCAAGGATTTCGTGTCCGACCAGACGGTGCGCTGGTGCCCAGGCTGCGGCGACTACTCGATCCTGGCGCAGATGCAGCGAATACTGCCGGAGACGGGGGTGGCGAAGGAGAAGACGGTCTTCATCTCGGGGATCGGGTGTTCGAGCCGCTTTCCTTATTATATGAACACGTACGGCATCCACAGCATTCACGGGCGGGCGCCGGCGCTGGCCACGGGGCTTGCGCTCGCCAACCCGGAGTTGACGATCTGGGTGATCACCGGGGATGGGGACGGGCTCTCGATCGGCGGCAACCATCTGCTGCATGCGATCCGGCGCAATGTGAATCTGAACATCGTCCTGTTCAACAACAGGATCTACGGGCTGACGAAGGGCCAGTATTCGCCCACGTCGCGGCCGGGGACGGTGACGAAATCGTCGCCGATGGGCTCGGTGGAGCAGCCGCTGAACCCGATTGCGGTTGCGCTGGCGGCGGAGGCGACGTTTGTGGCGCGCTCGATCGATTCGCATCCTCAGCATCTGGCCGGCATACTGGAGCGGACTGCCGAACATCAGGGGGCGTCCTTCCTGGAGATCTATCAGAACTGTGTGATCTTCAACCCGAACGAGTGGACTGAGTTGAGCGACCGCAGGAACCGGGACGACTCGATCCTCTACCTGGAGCACGGCAAGCATATGATCTTCGGGAAGGACCGGGACAAGGGGATCCGGTTGAACGGCTTTACGCCGGAGGTCGTATCGCTGGACGAGGTGGATTTGGATCAGATACTGGTGCACGATGCGACGTCGAAGCCGCTGGCGTCGATTCTGGGCAGCATGGAGTTTCCGGACTATCCGGCGGCGATGGGCGTGATCCGGGATGTGCGCAAGCCGGACTACGCGGGCGAGGTGATGGGGCAGGTGGAGGCGGCGCAAGCGCAGCGGGGCGCAGGCGACCTGAACCAGCTCTACCTGGCGGCGGACCTGTGGACGGTGGAGGAGAGGGAGGAGGCCGAGGAGAGGGAGATCAAGCCGGTGGCCTCCGATCTCGACGAGATGCCGATAACGGGCCTGGACGAAGAGTATATCGATGAGATGGAGACGCCGGCAGAGGTCCTGTCGGAGTTCCAGGACCTGCTGGTGACGAGTACGCTGGCGGAGCTGGAACCGAATGTGCCTATCACTATGGGTAAACGAAGCTCGCTGGCACGGACGATCCGGCAGATGAACCGGCACAACATCGGCTGTGTGGTGGTAACCGATGAGGAGGACCGGCTGGTGGGCATCTTCACTGAATGGGATGTACTCAACCGGGTGGCAGGGCTTGTCGATGACCTGGCGCAGCAGACGATCACCGACTACATGACGCCGGACCCGCTGACATTGAAGTCGAACCTGCCGATCGCGCAGGCGCTGAACCTGATGTCGATCCACGGTTTCCGTCATCTGCCACTGGTGGACGACAGCGGCCATCCGACAGGGATCGTTTCTTTCCGCGATGTGGTCGGGTATTTGAATGAGGCTTTGGAAGAGGATTAACAGCAGTTTTTAGTTTTTGGTTTCTAGTTTTTAGTTGCTCGTGACGCCGGTGAACTGCAGTGGTCAGTGATCAGTGGTCAGGGGCGGGGAAGAGGGATGGTTGGGTTTGCCGCGGTTGGTGTGGGAGGTTTTTGGAGAGTACTGGGATTGGTTTGACTGATATAACGCGATCGCCAGCAGCCAGTGTCACTGGCAACCACTGAGGGGGCTTTATGAAGATTCTTGTCGCCGGCGCGGCCGGTCAGGTCGGCTGCCGGCTGGTGCGGCAGCTGCTGGAGCGCAACCACGAGGTGCGGGGCACGGTGCTGCCGGAGGACCCGGCGCTGGGACGTTTGGAGGGGCTGGACATTGAGCTGGCGGCGGGCGATCTGACGGACGAGGCGTTTGTGGAGCGCGCGGTGGCCGGGGTGGATGCGGTTATTCACACGGCGAACATTGTGGGGCCGCAGTTTGACAACAACATGCAGATCGACCGGCTGATTGCGCGGGTGTCAGGAAGGCATGCGGACCGGCTGGAGCGTATGGTGTATACAAGCTCTTCGGGCGTTTTTCCGAACAACGGCGAGACGATCGCGTGCGCGTATCATCCGGTGGACGAGCGGCATCCGAAGCGGCCGATGGGCGAGTATTCGCTGGGCAAGCTGATCGGCGAGGAGTTCACGAAGATGGCGGCGCGTGAGACGGGGCTGCGCTACTCGATTGTGCGGCCGAGCCACGTGCAGTCGGGCGAGGCGATCCTGAGCCGGTTCACGGTGGGCGGGGTGGCGGGGCTGCTGGAGCGGGGCCAGAACACGCCGCTGGGTGAGCTGTACATGGCCGACGGCACGGAGCTGTGGCATGATGTGCTGACCAGGGCGGAGGACGAGGGCCAGCCGTGCAGCGTGCGCGATCTGGACGGACGTCCTTGGGTCTATCAGCCGAACGATGCGCGCGACATCGCGCATTTGCTGGTTTGCGCGGTGGAGGAGCCGGGCGCGGTTGACGACTCGTTCAACTGCGGGGCGCCGGCGCCGTTCAGCTTTCCGGAGGCGGCGGCGATCCTGGCTGAGAAGAGCGGCGTAGAGCCGCTGGAGGTGCGCGTTCCGGTGCGCTACCAGTATGATCACGACAACACGAAGGCACGCAGCCTGATCAATTTCCGGCCGCGGGGCGACCTGCGCACGATGATCGAGACGGCGCTGCTGGTGCGGGATGAAGGTTTCATTGACTACGACTGGGAAGGAGTTTCCTGATGCTTCGAACAGCTTTTATCGGCGCGGGCAGGCGCAGCCAGGGCGCGCATTATCCGAACGTGAACCGGTTGGCGGACGTGGAGATGGTGGCCGCGTGCGAACTGGACGAGGAACTCCTGCACGAGGTGGCGGTGGCGTACGATTTTCAGTACCGCTACGACGACCACCGGCGCATGCTGGAGGAGGTGGACCCGGACGTGGTCTACTGCGTTATGCACGAGCGCTGGCTGCTGCAGACGGCGCTGGACTGTTTGAACGCGGGCAAGCATACGTTTATCGAGAAGCCGCCGGGCATGAACATGGACGAGGTGCAGCAGATCCACGATGCGGCGGTGGCGAACGATGTGATCTGCGCGGTGGGATTCCAGCGGCGGCATGCGGCGGTGACGCGGGAGGCGATGCGGCAGGTGGCGCGGCTGGGCCCGGTCTCGACAGCGGTGGGCACATTCCACAAGCGCATGCTGGGCGAAGATGCGTTCAGTTTCACGACGACGAACTGGGACGATCTGTGCCACGCGGTTGATATGGTGCGTTATATGGTGGGCGGCGAGCCGGTGGAGGTGACGGCTTATCAGGACCATTTCGACAGCGATTACCGCAACTGCTACACGGGGCTTGTGCGCTTCGACAACGGGGCGACCGGTTTCATTCACGGCAACCGGGCGTCCGGCGGCCGCGTGCTGCGCGGGGAGCTGCACGGCACGGGCGTGGGCTGCTATTTCAAGCTCCCACATGAGATCGAGATCACGGAAGATAACGAGGCGCGCACGCTGGGCGGCTGGCAGATCGATGGCGTGGACGAGGCGGACACGAGCCGCTATGACGGTGTGCTGACGATGCACGAGCATATTGTGGACTGTGTGCGCAAGGGTGAGAAGCCGCTGACGGATATTCGCGATACGATTCATTCGATGGCGCTGGTGGCGCAGCTGGAAGGCTTAAACAACAGTGGTCAGTGATCAGTGGTCAGTGGTCAGTGGGGTTCATACGCATGATAGTTTGGAGAGGGAGATGAGTGTATATAGTTTGGATGAGGTGAAGGAGCGGGGGTTGTTCCCGGGGTTTGTGGGGAAGTTCATTCATAGCGAGAATATGACGTTTGTGTACTGGGATGTTGCGGCGGATTCGCCGCTGCCGGCACATTCGCATCCGCACGAACAGGTGATCAATATGTTTGAGGGTCAGTTTGAGATCCGGATCACGGGCGGGGAGACGCGGGTGCTGGGGCCGGGGGATGTGTATGTGATTCCGGGTGGGGCTGAGCATTCGGGGAAGGCGATTACGCGGTGTCGGATTTTGGATGTGTTTCAGCCGGTACGGGAGGAGTATGTTTGGGAGGACTAGCTCTGCGAAGGACACCTCTTTTTGCCGAGAAGGACATGAAAAACTTCAACTGCAACACCTTTTGTCCACGGAGGTCACGGAGGGCCACGGAGAACGGCTACTTCAACTTCTTCTTTTCCACTAAGGGCCACGAAGAACACCTCTCTTTAACTGCGAAGGACTCTAAAGGAAGATAGGTGAGGGAACTGCAACTCCTTTGTCCACGGAGGGCCGCGGAGAACGGCAACTGCAACTTCTTCTTTTCCACTAAGGGCCACGAAGGACCACGAAGAACACCTCTCTTTAACTGCGAAGGACTCTAAAGGAAAAGAGGTGCGGGAACTGCAACTCCTTTGTCCACGGAGGGCCGCGGAGAACGGCAACTGCAGCTTCCTCTTTTCCGCGAAGGGTCGCGAAGAACACCTCTCTCTTACCACGAAGTACTCTAAGGGTCGATAGGAGAGCGAACTGCAACTTCCCTTTGTCCGCGGAGGTCGCGGAGGGCCGCGGAGAACGGCAACTGCAACTTCCTCTTTTCCGCGAAGGGTCGCGAAGGAACGCGAAGAACACCTCTTTTTGTCCACGAAGGACACTAAGGGGCACGAAGGGTACTATTCGCTTGGCTCGTTCAGGGTCGAAGATTGGATGGGGGTGGGTGGTTAGATGGGGAGGGTGAATGGGAGGCTTCGATCTGCGACGAGGGCCAGGAATACGAGGGCGAGGTAGAGCATGGAGTATTTGTAGAGGGAGAGGGCCTCTTGGCAGTCTACGTCGTGGTCGTCGTCGACCTGGCGGTGGAGGATGATGACTTTGTGGAATAGGAGGATGTCGAGCAGGAGAACGACGCCTGTGTAGAGCCATCCGGCTTCGCTGAGGGCGATGGGGGTGAGGGATGCGAGTATGGTGAGGATGGCGTAGATCAACATTTGTTGCAAGGTACGTTTGTTTCCGAGCACTGCCGGCGCCATGGGGATGCCTACGGCGGCATATTGATCCTTGACCAAGAAGGCCAGGGCCCAGAAATGTACTGGCGTCCAGAGGAAGATCAACATGAACAGCAGGATTGCCATCCAGTTCAGGCCATTGGTTACCGCGGCCCAGCCCAATAGGGGCATGACCGAACCTGCCACGCCGCCGATGACGATGTTTTGCCATGTGCTCCGTTTGAGCCATGCGGTATAGACGAACACGTAGAACAGCAGGCCGAACCAGGCCAGCAGGGCTGTGAGCAGGTTGGCTGTCTGCCAGAGAATGAGAAAGGAGCCTACGCTGAGCAGGAGGCCGAAGAGGACGGCGTTGCGCACGGTGATGACGCCGGTTACGAGGGGTCTTTTGGCTGTGCGGCGCATTTTGCCGTCTATGTCGCGGTCGAGCACCATGTTGAATACGCCGGCGCCGCCGGTGGCCATGTAGCCGCCGACGAGGACGCCGAGCAGAGGTAGCCAGGGTGGGAGACCGCGGGCGGCGATGAACATGGGGCAGACAGCGGTGAAGAGCAGGAGGGAGATGACTTTGGGCTTGGTCAGGGTCAGGTAGTCGCGCCAGGTGGCGGCGGGCAGGGTTGACGTGGTGTTGATCATGAGGGCTGGATCTCTTTTGTTTGCCAAGGTACGGATGGAACGACGCTGCCGGTGGGGGACGAGCTGAGAGTCAACCAACCGACGACGGACCATAGACCGAAGGCGGCTACGGCCAGAGCAAGATGGAGAAGCTGGAGCGGAATTGGGCCGAGCATAGCCAGGTTGACTGTGCCCACCAGCAGTTGTGCGGCGTAGACTGCCAGGAGCAGGTTACGGTAACGCCGGGCCTGGGGCGTAGGATTGAGCCAGCCTGTCAGGGCGTGGCTTATCCACAGAAAGACGCCGACTGCGATGGCCAGGAATGGATGCAAGATCCGCAGGCGAATTAGCGGGTGGGCCTGGGGGCTGAAGTCGTCGGTCAGTCCTTCTTGCAGGGATTCGGGTGGGAACATGGTGTTGCCCATGGCGGCGATTCCTCCCGAGAACATCACGATCATCATCCCCAGCAGACCAATACCAATGAGGATTTTCAGGCCGGTCTGACCTGTCCAGGCGGGCGGCCAGGTGTGGCCGGGATAGGCGTGGACGGTGGTGAGAGCCAGGGCTCCCACCAGGAGCATGGAGTTGAGCAGGTGGAATGCGACCAGGAGGCCGCGGGCGACGGAGACGTTGTCGCCGGTGAGGCCGGTGAGGACGGTGCCGGCGCCTATGAGGGCTTCGATCAGTAGGAAGACAGCGGAAATTATGGCGAAGGGCAGGAAACCGGGCAGGTCGTGGCGGAGGCGGACGGCTTTCATTAGCAGCCATACACCCATCAACAGGGCTACCCCCGAAAGGGCGCGGTGCGAGAACTCTATCCAGGTGGCCAGGCCGTGGTCGAGGGGCAGGATTTCGCCCTGGCAGCGGGGCCAGTCGCGGCCGCAGCCGGCGCCGGAGCCGGTGGCTCTGACGATGGCGCCCTGGAGGATGACGATGACGTTGACGGATAGGGTGGTCCAGGCCAGGACTGGGGCTTTCATTGGGGTGGAGTTGAATCGTTTTGCATTGGTGTAGTCCGGGTAAAACGCAAATTGTTTCCATGATGCCATAGGAGTGGGGTTGGGGGCTAAATTGGGGCGGGTTTGGGGGGATGTGGGCGCGGAGTGATCAGGTGGCGATTGCGCGTGGCGGAATTGAGGGGATTGTGGAGGCGGCAAAAGGGAGCTGCTGCTGGCTATTCCGTCGCGAAACCGGAGTCGTCGAATTTGAGTGTGCGGATGTTTTCTGTGACGATGCGGACCCTTAGTCGTGCGCACCGAAGGGGATGTGGGTATTTCTTGCCTTCAGGGGTCGATTACTCCAGCCGTACCTTTACTTTTAGCCGGTTCAAGCGGCTCCCCCACGCAAGTCGTTCTTCGTGCTGGAGTCTGCCGACAACTATACCTGGCGCGATTTCCTGATCGGAGGCAAAGTTGCGGATGGCGTCCTCGCTACGATAGGCATCGGCGGCGAGAAAGCGCTGCCACGCAGGCTGGGGAATCAAGAAGCTCGCCGCCCATTTGTTTGCCTCTGCTTCCGCCTCGTCCCCGTTATCACCGTTCTTGTCTGCATCGACGTACACACCCTTTTTGCTGTGCAGAAGTATGTGCGCGGCTTCATGGAACAGGCTGAACCAGATCTGGTCGTCTGAACCGTGACGCCCGCTCAGCGCTATTAGTGGCTTTCGGGGTGAGAGCCACCTTGCCGCCCCGCTCAGAGGTGTCTTGGGCAGCGGCTTTACGCACACGAGAGCAACGCCGGCTTCATTGCAGAGTTGGCGCGCTTCGACGAAGGCTTGCGGAAGCTTTTCGCGTGTCAATCGGCGGGCTTGCTTTAGAGCTCCCATGAAGGCAGCCCTATCGAAGTCTTTCAGAGCTTGCCCTTCGGCCTCAATTTCGGCCAGCCGAAGCCAAGCGGCAAGGGCAAAGCTGTTGCTTTCGAAGCTCGGGGAATGCCGGTAAGCCACCGCTACTGTTTCATTTCTTACCGTCCATGCTTCAATAGAGGCCACACCAAAGAAGGTCAACAACTCGGTAACTTTCTCTCCTGCAGAGGACGCTTTGCGGATAGCGCCTCTTTTGATCAGTTCGTTAAGGGGGAAGCTGCGCGCCCAGTCCTTGGACGCTTCAGCTTCCCTGGCTTCGGCCTCTCGCATCTGGTGTAAGCGATAGCGTTTCTCGATGCCAAGCCAGATATTTGCACTGACCCCCAAAACTTTCTCAAACTGAAGCGCGGTCTTCGCTTCAACGGGCGCCTTCCCGGCAATGATGTCGCTGATGAACTTGGGAGAGCGTCCGCATCGTCGTGCAAACTCGGCCTGCGAGATTCCATTCGCCTCCAGCCGCTCCTCCAGGACCCATCCCGGCGGTACAGCATAATCGGGCTGGAACGGATAAGTTGTTGGAACCATGCCTCTTTCCTCCTTAAGTGAAAGGCAGTCACTTTGATAACCACGGTTGCGGCCCCAAACACGGTGTCATCCTCAATAGCGATTGCTTCTAATGATAGTCAACCACCTCCATTACAGTGATCGCTGTCACCTGATCAAGGTCGATCCCGTCATCCTCTTTGCGCGGCAGCGGATCATGAGCTGGCACGAAGACCAGCCTGTAGGGGTGGTTAAGGTAGACGGCAAACTGCTCATCGCGATCGCCAGTGAGTTGGTGCATTCGGTCGGGCGGCGTTGCCGGCACTTCCGACAGCGTCTCGGCGTCCAGCAGAACTGTAAGCCGAATCATGATTATGCGGGCTGCACGGGCGCCGTATTCTCTTCTGAGTGTCCTTTCTGAACTGAAGACCTTCGCAAGTTTACGGTTTCTGAAAGAGATTTCCATATGGTTGCCCGCACGAATATCACATTTTTCATTACCGAAATGGTAACATAATTTGATACATTTGTCAACTGGCTTTGCTTTCTGGGTGCAATCCAAATCTGGGGTGAGAGTGGGCAGGCACAAGGCCTGCCCCTACCGTGGTCACGGTGGACGGCTTCGCGGCACGACGTGGGTGGGCGACCGGCGGCACAGACAGTACGCCGGCGACGCGACGCCAACGTGGCATGGTGTCTGGGGGGCGTTGCGGGGGGAATCCCCCCGCACAAGGGAGGGCCGAAGGCCCGACCGCCCAACTGCAGTAGTCAGTGGTCCGTGGTCAGTAGTGACGGTTCGCGCGGAGCTTGGGGACTCGGATGGGCTAAAGCTTAGTGGTTACAAGAGGAGGACGAAGGTTTACCCCCATTCTGGGATGCGCCCTGCTTTCTCTCACAAGGCTTGCTAAAGTTTGTACCGTCCCCTTCGATGCCGATTTCGACGGCTCGGTCGCGCCCAAACAATTCCGCTGGAGGTTTCTTTTGGATTCGCACAGAAAGTTAGAAAGACTCACCTCGACCAAACGCAGCGCCACTATCTCGGCAGACCAGTATGGCACGCTCAGTGCTTAGAAGTGGGGATCGCGGTGGAGGGTCCGGCTCACATGATGCACACAGTGGTCAACCGCGTCCAGGATTTCGACAAACGTCACAGTGTAGGCGTTCGGCTGTTCCAAGGAGACAAGGATTGGAATACTCCCCGTAACACGGGAGTAGATCCATACTGTCCCTTTGTACACCACTTTCCGAGGTCAGTTCGATACGGCCCGCAACCTTATGACAGGCGCCATACTGCCTCTCATGATTTGGTCGATGTTCCACAACCACTGAATTTCAAGTAAACTACCAGTCTGCACTGCGTGACTTCATTCACCATCAGGACTTGTCTATGCCTTCTACTCTTGATACATTCGCCGATCCGCCGACGGAGTTTTCGGTGTTGCCATTTTGGTTTTGGAATGACGATTTGGATGCTGATGAGATTCGGCGGCAGATTGGGGATTTTGAAGCGCATGGTGTGCATGGGTTCATTATTCACCCGCGGGTGGGGTTGCCGCGGTCGTTGGGGTGGATGTCGGATGCGCTGCTGAGATTTTATGATGTGGCGATCGAGGAGGCGGGGCGGCGGGGGATGCAGGTGATGCTGTACGATGAGGGGATGTACCCGTCGGGGTCTTCGGCAGGGCAGGTGGTAGAGGAGAATCCGGGGTATCAGACGCGCTGCCTGGCGGCGCGGGGGCTGGCCGAGGGGGAGGAGCCAGCGCTACAGGCGGATGAGACGCTGGTGGCGGTGGTGAAGAGGCGCGGCGGGGAAAGGCTGGCGGTGATCGACCGCAAAATGGACGCCTATATTCGGGGGCTGCACTATATTGACGGCGGGCCGGAAGAGGATGAGCCGCCAGCGGGCGATCTGCTTAACCCGGATGCGGTGGCTTGTTTTATCCGGCTTGTGTATGACAAATTTTACGAACGGTTCGGGGCGCATTTCGGGGGGCCGATTCCGGCGATCTTTACGGATGAGCCGAGTCCGGTGGGCAAGGCGCGGGAGCGTAACGTGTGGCCGGGGACTACGGGCATTTTGGCGCATGTGAACCGGCTGCTGGGTTACGATTTCACGCCGCACCTAGCGGCGCTGTGGCATGATGACGAGCCGGATGCGGAGCGGTACCGGACGGATTATGAACGGGCTATCGCGCTGCGGATGGAGGAGACCTGGTACCAGGCGCTGTACGAGTGGTGCACTGAGCACGGGATTGCGCTGACGGGGCATCCGGCGAAGGCGGACGATTTGGGGGCAGAGCGCTACTTTCATATGCCCGGGCAGGACCTGGTGTGGCGGTGGGTGCTGCCGGACGACCCGACGGCGCTGGAGGGGCCACAGTCGACTCAGGGCAAGTGCGGCAGCTCGGCGATGATCCATACGGGGCGGCGGCGCAATGCGAACGAGCTGTGCGGGGCGTACGGCCACGAACTGACGTGGGAGGAGATGAACTGGCTGGCGGACTGGTGTTTCGTGCGGGGCACGAATATGCTGTTTCCGCACGCTTTCTACTACAGTGTGCGGGGGATCCGCTGGGATGAACGGCCGCCGGACGTGGGGCCGAACAACGCGTGGTGGGGGCGCTACAAGAGCTACGCGGACCGGTGCCGGCGGCTGTGCTGGCTGAATACGGACAGCCGGCATGTGTGTTCAGTGGCCATTCTGGGCAAGGTGGACTGGCTGCCGTGGGAGCCGGCGAAGGTCCTGTTCCAGCAGCAGCGCGACTTCAATTACCTGGAAGAGCGGCATCTGTGGGAGGATGCGGTCGTGGACGAGGGCGGCATCCACCTGGCGGGGATGCATTACGAGGCCGTAATTGCGGCGCATGAGCCGGACGCGCGTGCTGAGGAGGCGGTGCAGAGGCTGGAAGAAGCGGGTCGACTGCTGCGCTGCGGCCCGGATACGCAGGATTCGGAGCTACTGGGATTTGTCGATGGATTGGCGGCGGCGGATGTCAGCGTGGAACCGGCGGCGCCGGCGCTGCGGGTGCGGCGTGTGCAGAAGGGCGGACGGGACTGGTGGATGCTGTTTAACGAGGAGGGCGCACCGTTTACGGGGAAGATAACGTTGCAGACGGAAGAGACGCTTCTGCTGTTGGATGCGTGGACAGGGTGGAGTCAGCCGTGGGAAAATGGCGACAAGATCACCTTCGACGGATACCAACTGACCGTCGTTTGCAGTGACCGGGCTGACGCCGAATAGCCCCTGAATTGAGAAATTAAAAAGGGAGTGACCCTATTTTTGTTGCCCGCCCCAGGTTCAGGGGCTTGGCGACAAAGAAGTCACTCCCTGCTATGACAAACGGACCGGTACTCAGGCCACGCTCTGACGCCTAACCACGTTGCTGGCGGCAGGGCCCTTCGGGCCGTCCTCAATCACGAACTCAACCTGATCACCTTCCGCAAGACTGCGGAAGCCCTCCGACTGAATGGCGGAGAAATGCACAAACACGTCGGGTCCATCCTCGCGGGCGATGAAGCCATAGCCCTTCTGATCGCTGAACCACTTCACCGTACCGACTACTGTTTCACTCATGGTGAGTAAACTCCTCTGCTAACTGCGACTACCAGATAAGGCGCAAAACAACCCGCGCACTGACTGGCGATACTACATGAACAATGCCCCTTGCCCCATTGCATACGGGGAACGTCCCAGCGTAGAGCTGTCAGAACACAAACTGATTTTGCTGCGTATAAGAATACGACAGACCGGGGCGCTTGTCAAATCGGAAAAACGGTCACAAGTTTACGGGTTGAACTGGCTCGGTTGTGGCGTGCTCAGAGGGGGGTCCAGATGGACGGCAGGGACCTTGTAGGGTAGACTAGATGCCCGTGTGCAGGGGAGATTGCGTTGTGATTTTGGGACGTTAGACAGAGCTCTTCGCTGGCCGTTTTCCGTTATTCACCTGTTTTGGGGAGCCACCATTATGTATTCAGTACTGGCGGTCGATCTGGATGAGACGCTTCTGGCAGATGACAATTCGGTGTCGCCGCGCACGTTTGCCGCGCTGGACGCGTGGCAGGCAAGCGGGCGGCGGATTGTCATTGCGACGGGGCGTCCGCCGCGCTCCACGCGGCGGATCCCTTCTTTTCTGCACGACTTCGTGTGGATCTGCTATAACGGGGCGTGGATCGAACTGCAGGGCAATGTTCTGTATCAGACAGCGATCCCGGTTGAGGATGCGCGGGAGATTGTTGCCAGGATCCAGTCAACAGCCCCGGACTGCCGGTTGGGAGTCGAAATGGCCGGTGAGCTGTACACCAACCGAGAGGGAGCGTGGTCGGGCCCGCACGTTGTCAGCGATGTGCTGGCGCACACCGATCGGCCCGCGTCCAAGATCCTGACATCGCTGGACGAGTTGGACGCGGCGCAGTCCGCGTCGGTCAACGGCCAGGTGACGGGCGAGAAGCCATCGGAATTGTTGCTGCGTGAACTGCCGGCGACTGCCCGCGTTCTCGTGTCTCCCAAGTATGACCTGGTCCAGTTGATACCTTACGGCGCGTCGAAGGCGGCAGCGCTGCGCTGGCTGCTGGAGCGCTGGGGCGTTGGCATGGATGAGGTGATTTCGTTCGGTGATGACGTCAACGACGTGGAGATGGTGGCCGAGGCGGGGTTGGGGGTGGCGATGGAGAACGCGGTGCCGGAGGTGAGGGCGGCGGCGGACCGGGTGACGGTTAGTAATGCGGAGGACGGTGTGGCGGTTGTGCTGGAGGAGTTTTTGGATTGAGTGGTTAGGGTTTTTGAACTTCTGATTGTGCCTACCGCATTGCGGGTGCTAGAATTCAACGTATCAGGATCTAGTACAAGGCACGTAAATCAGAACCAATTGCCCTGCCATGGCTGACCACAGATTGACCCCTGCTGAACACCTCAATACAGTTGAATCCATCCTGCAGGTGGAGGATGTCACCCTTTCCTTTGGGGGCACTACCGTCCTTGACCGGGTCGGGTTTGACGTGCGGGCGGGGGAGATCCGCGCGATTATCGGCCCCAATGGCGCGGGCAAGACTTCGATGCTCAACTGCATCAGCGGGTTTTACCGTCCTCAGGAGGGCAGGTTACTGTTCGGGGGGGGACATGACCTGGTGGGCGCCAAACGAGTGGCGCAGCTGGGCATCGCCCGCACTTTCCAGAATATCGGTCTCTATACTTACCTGAGCGCGCTGGATAATATGATGGCGGCGCGGCATATTCATATGCGTCAGAATATGCTGGAGAGCGCGCTCTTTTGGGGCTCGGCGCGTAAGGAGGAGACGCGGCACCGGGCGGTGGTCGAGGAGCTGATCGACTTCCTGGAGATCGCGCATATCCGCAAGACGATGGTGGGGGCGCTGCCCTACGGCCTGCGCAAGCGGGTCGAGTTGGGGCGAGCGCTGGCGCTGGAGCCGAAGCTGCTGCTGCTGGATGAACCGATGGCGGGCATGAATGCGGAGGAGAAAGAGGATATGGCCCGCTTTATTCTCGACATTCACACGCGACGGGGGGTGACGATTATCCTGGTCGAGCATGATATGACGCTGGTGATGGATATCGCCGACCGAATCGTCGTGCTGGACTTTGGCACCAAGATCGCGGACGGCGGGCCGGATGAGGTCAGGCGCGACCCGGAGGTCATACGCGCCTATTTGGGGCAAGCGAGCTGAATGACTGAAACGAACGGGCCGGCGACGGTTCCCCAGCACTTTTTGAGACAGGTGAGATCCCGCAGAGCGGGGGAGGTGGCGCTGCGTCAGAAGGAGTACGGAATCTGGCGGGAGTTCAGCTGGCAGGATTCCTGGGAGCAGGTGCAGCAGTTTGGCCTGGGGCTGCGGGAGCTGGGGCTGGCGCGGGGCGATCATGTCGCGACGATTGGCGACAATGACCGGCAGTATCTGTGGGCTTACCTTGGGCTGCAGGCGGTCGGGGGCGTGCAGGTCGGTCTGTTCACCGATGCCACGGCGGAGGAGGCCGCTTACATCATTGACCACAGCGATGCCCGTTTCGTCCTGGCGCAGGACCAGGAACAGGTGGACAAGATGCTGGCGGTGCGGGAGCGCATTCCCAAGGTGGAGCGGGTCATCTACTGGGATGAGCGCGGGCTGTGGGAGTACGACGATCCCTGGCTCACCAGCTACGACGAGGTATGCCGGCTGGGCGGGGAGACGGCGGTTCGGGAGCCGTCACTGTTCGGAGAGGAGATCGGACTGGGGCGAGGGGAGGACCTGGCGATTCTCTGCTACACGTCGGGCACGACGGGCCGTCCCAAGGGAGCGATGCTCAGCCACGAGAATCTTCTGCGGGCGACCGCGGCCTTTACCGAGGTGGACCCACTTTATGGCGGCGATAATCACATCAGTTTGCTGCCTCTTGGCTGGATCGCTGAGCACGCGTGGGGCGTTGCGCCGCATTGCGTGCATGGCATGGTTATGAACTTTCCGGAAAGCCCGGAGACGGTGCGCGAGAACGTGCGCGAGATTGCGCCGCAGCGGGTGCTTTACAACTCCCGCCTGTGGGACGGGCTGCTGGGGACGGTGCAGGTGCGGATGGCGGAGTCGTCGTGGGTCAACCGCAAGCTGTACGACATCTTTCTGCCGATTGGCCGGCGGCTGGCGGACAGGAAGCTGGCGGGCGAGGCAGTTTCGCCGGGGTTGCGGCTTGCCTACCGTATCGGGGACTGGTGCCTTTTCCACCCGCTGCGTGATAAGCTGGGGTTTACCAAGCTGCGCGCCGGGTACACGGCCGGTGGCTCGCTGAGCCCGGATGCGATGCGCTTTTTTCACGCGCTGGGCATCAACCTGAAACAGATATATGGATTAACTGAGGTGACCGGAAGTGGTACAATTCACTGGGATGGTGACATCAAGTTTGCGAGCGTAGGACGGCCTGGGGGCGGCGTTCTTGTGCGTACGGCGGAGGACGGAGAGATTTTGATTGGCGGCTCCACCGTGTTTCAGGGCTATTACAACAATCCGGAGGCAACGGCCGAGGCCGTGGTGGAAGAGAATGGTGAGCGCTGGTTTCGCACAGGGGACGCGGGTCACATTGACGAAGACGGCCATTTGATCTATCTAGACCGTTTGAAGGATATGATCACGCTGGCCAGTGGTGAGCGCTACGCCCCACAGTTCATAGAGGGGCGGCTCAAGTTCAGCCCCCACATTCTGGACGTGATGGCAGTGGGCGGGACGGCGCAGGCGTACGTTACCGCCTTGATTATCATGAATTTCGACAATGTGAGCAGTTGGGCGGAAAGGCAGGGCATTGCGTTTACAACATTCGCCGACCTTGCCCAGAAAGCTGAGGTAAGTGAACTGGTACGGCAGGCGGTGGAAGAGGTGAATGCTGATTTGCCGACGACGAGCAGGGTGGAGAGATTTGTGCTGATGCACAAGGAGTTTGACGCGGACGAGTCCGAGATGACGCGCTCGCGCAAATTACGGCGCGATGTGCTTTACGAGCGCTATGCTGAGATGATCGAGATGATGTACGCGGGGCAGGATTGGATTCAGGTGCAGACGCCGGTGCGCTACCAGGACGGCAGCGAAGGCGTTATTGAGACCGAACTACGGATAGTGGACAGCAGTGCCAAGGGGCCCAGCGGGCGCCCGTCGCAAACAACCAGCAACTAAGATGAATTGGTCTTTGGTACCGCAACAGTTTGTCACCGGATTACTCAACGGCGGGACGATCGGTCTGATCGCCCTGGGAATCGTGTTGATCTACAAGTCGTCGGAGGTGTTCAACTTCGCGCACGGCCATCTGGTGATGTTCGGCGCGTTTCTGACCTGGTGGTTCACGGGGGGAGGGGCGGAGCCGGGTAGTGCATTGATTGACCTGCCGCTGTGGGGGGCGGTGATCGCGGCGCTGATTGCGTCATTGGGGATGGGGTTGTTGATCGAGCGCTTTGCGCTGCGGCCGATGACGGGGCAGCCGCTGCTGGCGATCATGCTGATGACGCTGGGGCTGGCGCAGCTGTTCGAGGGGGTGACGGCGATACTTTTCGGCGTGGAGTTGAAGAGCAACTTTCCGGCGCCGTTTTCGCCCAGCGACGTGTTGGTCATTCCCTTCCCAGGCGCGTTCGGCGATGCGATCCGACTGAAGTATACGCTGGTGGCGACGTTCGTGGTGGCCACCCTGGCCGCGACCGTGTTTATCTGGTTTTTCAACAACACGAAGACCGGCCTGGCGATGCGGGCGACGGCGGAGGACCACGAGGTGGCCCGGTCGGTCGGTATCAAGGTCAGACGCGTTTTTGGTCTTTCGTGGGGCATTGCGGGTGTGATCGCGACGCTGGGCGGCGTGCTGCTGGCGACGGTGAGCGGCGTGAGCCTGAACCTGTCGACGGTGGCGCTGATCGCGTTTCCGGCGATATTGCTGGGCGGACTGGAGTCGCTGGGCGGCGCGCTGTTGGGGGGCTTTGCGATTGGGCTGGTACAGGCGCTGGTGCAGGCCTCGCGGTTGATCGAGGTGCGGAATTCTTCGGAAATCGCGCCTTACCTACTGTTGCTGGTCGTTCTGCTGATTCGCCCGGAAGGGTTGTTCGGGCAGAAGAGGATCGAGAGGGTTTAGCCGGTGGCGATCTTACGGCCTGCGGGGGACTTTGACCGTACCTATGAACAGGATATGGCGTTGCTGCGCCAGCCGTGGCATTACTGGCTGTTGGGCGTCAGCCTGCTGGCGGCTTTCACTTTGCCGCTGTGGGGCGACGCCTACCTGGTCGCCACTGCCAATCAGATCGCGTATACGATCATTGCGGTGCAGGGCCTGAATATTCTGACGGGCTATACCGGCCAGATTTCGCTGAGCCAGGCGGCGTTTATGCTGGTGGGCGGGTATGCGTCGGCGCTGATTGTTATTCACGCAGGGCTATCGTTTTTCATCGCACTGCCGCTGGCCGCGCTGGCTGCCGGAGTAATTGGTCTGATCTTCGGCCTGGCGAGTCTGCGGGTCAAGGGATTTTACCTGGCTTTCGCGACGCTGGCGGCCCAGTTCATCATCCCCTGGCTGAGCCGGCACACATTCAAGGACTTCCTTGGCGGCGCGAATGGGGCGATCGAGGCGCCGCTTCCGCAGCTGGGCACGATAAACTTTGGCGAGGTCACCAACTTTTTCTACATCTCGCTGGTCGTTCTGCTGATTACGACGGTGCTCCTGTTCAACGTTTCGCGCACGCGGCTGGGGCGGGCATTCGTGAGTGTTCGGGACAACGACCTGGCGGCGGAGCTGCTGGGCGTCAATCTTTTTACGTACAAGCTGCGGGCTTTTTTCATCGCGGCGATGCTGGCGGGATTGGCCGGCGCGATCAAGGCGCACAGCCAGAGGGGTGTCGGAACCGAGTTCGGCTACAGCCTGAACGAGTCGATACTCTACCTGGGCATGCTGGTGATTGGCGGCTTGGGAACCAATCTGGGACCGTTTCTGGGGGTCGCGTTCATCGTACTGCTGGAAGATCTTTCTGACCTGTTAGGGGGAATCCTGGCGGCGGCCTTCCCGGAGCTTTCCGGGCAGCTTCTGACGTCGTTCAGGCCGATCTTTTTCGGTTTGGCGCTGATGCTCTTTCTAATCTATGAGCCGCGGGGGCTGGCGCACCGCTGGCAGCTATTGCGGGCAGGCTGGCGGCTGCGTCCCTTTGCACGTTGACGCGGGCGACCACAAGGGTTGCCCCTACGGTGGGGGATGGCGGTGAACAGGCCCGGCGCGGGGGTGCGAGCACCGGTCGCCGGCCGCAATGTTGCCATTGTCCACGACGGTCGTATTACGACGGGGGGCGTTGCGGGGGGAATCCCCCCGCACAAGGGAAGCCGCTTGCGGCTGACCGCCCGGAACTTCAGTTGTCAGTGATCAGTGGTCAGGGGTCAGAAACGGCGGCGAGTGATTGAGGATGGGTGTGGAGAGGAGTGAGGCGAGAGAGAATACGCCTTTGCTCGTCTCAACAAGGGTCGAGAGTTGAAATTGGCTCGGCAGTTGCGGAAGGAAACTCATTTCAAAGGGGAAAATCGACATGAAAAAGAATCTACTTGTCACCTGCGTTTTGCTCTTTTCGATGCTGGCGGCTGCCTGTTCACCGGTGCCTGCTGAGGAACCGATGGCGGAGGAGGAGCCTGCGGCGGCCCAGGAGAAGGCCGAACCGGCGCCGCCGCCTGAGGCGCCGATGGAGATCGCCTGCGAGAACAGTTACGAGGGTGAGAGCCTGGTCATCTACCAGCAGGCGGGGCTGACCGGCCCGCTGGCAACGCTGATGGGGACCGGCTTTATCAGCGCCACGCAGGACGCGATTGATCAGATTAACGCGGAGGGCGGCGTCTGCGGCGTGATGTTGAGTGTGCGAATGGAGGATACGCAGTACGTCCTCGAACAGGAAGTGCAGGTCTATGAGCAGTTCCGGGCTGAGACGCCTAAGCCACTGTTCATTACGACGGCCAACAGCGCGGCGACGATCGCACTGAAGGACCGGATGGTTGAGGACGAGATTGTCAACCTGGCCACGGGAGTCCACTCGCACTCCATTTACAACCCGGCCGACGGTTACACGGTCGGCATCGTGCCGATTTACTCGGACCAGTTTGCGGGTTTCCTGCAGTTTGTGCATGACAATTGGGACGAGATCAAACCGGAAGGCGCGGGCGATGCGATCACTGTCGGCGTGATTGGTTGGGCGAACTCCTTTGGCGCGGGCGCGACTACGCCGGAATCGCTGGCTTTTGCCGATTCTTTGGGTATTACGGTATTGCCGCTTGAGGAGCAGCCGATCGACCCGGCCGCGGATGTGACGGGGCAGCTGCAGAACCTGCTGGTCAACGGCGCCAACGTCATCTACATGCAGGCGATCTCGTTCAGTATCGTCCAGGTTATAAGCACGCTGCACGCGCTCGGCTTCTACGATCAGGTGGTACTTGGCAGCGTGAATTGGGGGATGAACCGCGACGTATTGAACATCCTGGGGGCGAATGCGCCGCTTGCCGCAGGCTACTACGGTGTCTTCCCCTATCTGTGGTGGACGGATACCGAAGCGCCGGGCGTGCAGCGGGCGCTGGAGACGTTTACTTCCAAGGGTTATCCCGAATCGGATAAGGCGTTTACCTATCTGCTCTTGTACAGCACCATGTTCGGGATCGCGGACGTACTGACGGTCGCCATGAACAATGTCGGCTTCGACGGGCTGAACGGGGCTGAGTTCCTTAACGCGATGCAGCAGATGGGGACGATCAGCGCGGCGGGCGTGTTTGAGATGAACGTTGAAGGCAGCAACCGGGCACCGAACAAGGCCCAAATCCGGCAGGCACGGATAATGGAAGACGGCAGTGTTGACTTTGTCGTTGTGCAGGATTTCGTGACGTTGCCGGATTTGCGGCCGGCTTCGGAATAGCGGCAGTCGTCAGTGTGAAGAGGCCGGTGGCCGGCAGTGGTTGCGGTCACCGGTGCTTTCGCGCTATATGTTACAGATCAACAATATTGAGGTCATCTATAGTGATGTGATCCTGGTGCTGCGGGGCATTTCCCTGGCCGTGCCGGAGGGTCGGATCGTCTCTCTGCTGGGTGCGAACGGAGCCGGGAAGTCGACGACGCTGAAGGCGATTTCCGGGCTGTTGCGTGCACAGCAGGGCGCGGTCACGCGCGGCAGCATCGAGTGGAACGGCGAACGGATCGACGGAAGGTCGCCGGATGAAATCGTGCAGATGGGGATCGTTCAGTTGCTGGAGGGGCGGAGGCTGTTCGAGCACTTGACGGTCGAGGAGAATCTGCGCACAGGGGCGATTTTTCGGAGGACCAGCGACGCGGCCTTGCGGAGCGATCTGGACGAAGTTTACGGCTATTTCCCGCGCCTGGCGGAGTTTCGCGACCGCACGGCCGGTTATCTATCCGGCGGAGAGCAGCAGATGGTCGTGATTGGGCGGGCGCTGATGGCGAAGCCGAAGCTGATGCTGCTGGACGAGCCGAGCCTGGGGCTGGCTCCGCTGCTGGTGCAGTCGATTTTCGATGTGATCCGGCGCATTAACGCCGAGTCGGGCGTATCGATGTTGCTGGTCGAGCAGAACGCGAATGTTGCATTGGGTTCTGCTTCGCACGGGTATGTGATGGAGACGGGCCGGATTGTGCTAGACGGCCCGGCGGAGCAACTGGCGGAGAACGCCGATATCAAGGAGTTCTATCTCGGGCTGAGCCAGATGGGCGGGCGCAAGAGCTACCGGGACGTGAAGCACTATAAACGACGCAAACGCTGGCTAGGATAGAACGGCAGTGGTCAGTGGTCAGTGGTCAGTGGTCAGTGGTCAGTGGTCAGTGGTCAGTTGGGCGCCAGCCGAGGGCTGGCGCTACTTCTTTTGCGACCTGTTCGAGCATTTCGAGAATTCTTTCTAGGGGTGGGTGGATTGGGTCGAACTGGAGGATGAGGTCGGTGGTGTAGGGTAGGACGCGGTCGGCGGCGAGGCGGTCTGCGACGTCCTGCGGCGTGCCGTAGGCGATGTGTACTTTTTGGCAGAAGCCTTCCGGCGACAGATCGGACGGGATGCCTCCCATAGCGTAGGTTTCGATTTGGTTCAGGGCGTCCTGGCGGCTGCTGCCGAGGTAGATGCCGCGGGAGAGGCCGATGCGGGGCGGTGCGGGGCGCTCGCCCCAGGCCTCGCGGAAGGCGACGGCCACGGGTTCCTGGGCCTGGCCAGCTGCCTGTTCTTCTGTACCGACGAAGCGACTGAGGAGGAGACCGGCGTCGTTTTGGGCGGCGTATTGGGCGCCGCGAATGCTGAGCGCGCTGAGCCAGAGGCGGTCGCCGAGGGTGGGGGCGGGGGGCCGCAGGCGCTGGCCATCGGTTCCGAGGGTTTCGCCGGCGAGGGCCTTTTTGAGGGTGATGAGGGCGTCGGTCGTGCGCTGATGACGGCTGTTGATGTCGACATCGAAGGCTTCGAATTCGTCGGCGTCGCTGCCGCTGCCGACGCCCAGTTCGAGACGGCCGCCGCTGATGGTGTCGACGACGGCGGCGTCTTCGGCGACGCGGAGGGGATGTTCAAAGGGCAGCACGATAATCGATGTGCCCAGGCGCAGCCGACGCGTGCGTGCGGCCACGGCGGCGAGAAATGGGAACGGCGAGGGCAGCATGCCTCCCATGTCTTTGAAGTGATGCTGGGCCACCCATACCGCGTCGAAGCCGAGCCGGTCGGCGGCGTCGAAGATCTCGAGGTTTTCCCGGTAGGCCTGTTCGGCGTCGGCGCGGCCGCGCAGGTGGCTTAGAAAGCCGAGTCGGAAGGGGTTCGGCATAGCGTAGCTCCTCGCTTTATCCTCACTTTGTCTTCAAATCCAAGGCCTGTTGCCAGGTTTCTGCATCCACATTGCCGCCGCAGATGACGACGGCCAGGTGTTTTCCTGCGCAGCGTTTTCCCGTCTTCAGCAGGCTGGCTACGGCTACGCCGGCGGCGCCTTCGATTCGCTCGCCGATTTCATGGTAGATGAGGCGCATGGCGGCGGCGATTTCCTGTTCGCTGACGGTCAGCCAGTGGTCGACATGGTCGCGGCAGAGGTCGAAGGTGACGGCGTGCGGCTCGATGCCGCCGGCACTGCCGTCGGAGAGGGTGGGCAAGCTTTCGGTCTCGACGATGCGGCCGGCGCGCACGGAGGCATGCATGACGGCCGAGTGTTCGGGCTGGCAGCCGATGGTCTGAATCTGACTGGCGGCGCCTTTGATATAGCCGGCGATGCCGCCCATCAGGCCGCCGCCGCCAACGGTGGCGAAGACGGCGTCCAGTTCCGGCTGCTGGCGCAGCAGTTCGACTGCAATGGTGCCCTGGCCGGCGATGATGTGCGGGTCGTTGTAGGGGGAGATGAAAACCTGGCCGCCTTGCGCAGCGGCCGCGCGGGCGTCAGTTTCGGCGTTGAGGGCATCGCCGGGTACGCGACGGAGGGCGACCGGGAAGGCCTTCAGTTTTTCTATTTTGCGGGGGGAGGCATCTTCCGGCAGGTAGATGGTGGAGGCGAGGTCGAGTTGGGCGGCGGCGCGGGCTACGGCGAGGGCGTGGTTGCCGGTGGATGCGGTGACGACGCCGCGTGCGCGCTCCTCTACCGTGAGGTTGAGCAGCCTGTTGGTTGCGCCGCGCAGTTTGAAGGAGCCGGTGTGCTGGCGGTTTTCCAGCTTGAGGAAGACTTGGGCGCCAGTACGTTCCGAGAGGGCGGGGGACAGGAGCAGCGGCGTCTCGACGATGTGAGGGCGGATGCGCGATGCGGCCAGCCGGACTTGATCGGGGAGGGCGGCGGCGGAGGCGGACAGGCCGTCAGGCTGGCGATCTCCATATTCCGATCCCATTAACTTGGAAGCGCCACCTATCTGCTGGCGAATGGGGGACGCGGACATCTGTTGCTGGATCCTTGGCTGATTCAGGAGCTCGTGCCCTGGCGATGTGCTACAATGGAGAACTGTGTGTATTCCCATCATTTTAACATAACCCTTCGCACCGGCAGGCGGGGAGACAGAGGTGGGTGCAGGCCAAGTGAGGGAGGGCACCCACAAGGGGTGCCCCTACGCATATTCACGTAGGGGGCTGGAGACTCTTTTTGACATGCGTATAGCGATACTTTCAGACATTCACGGCAACTGTGTGGCGCTGGATGCGGTGCTTGCCGATATCAGGTCTGACGAGCGGGATCCGGTTGACGGGTACTGGATACTGGGTGATTTGGCGGCGGCGGGCGCGCAGCCGCTGGAGGTGATGGAGCGGGTGCTGGGCCTGGCCAACGTGCGGTTTGTGCGGGGGAATTCGGAACGGTATCTGACTACGGGTGCGAGGCCGCTGGCGACGCCGGTGGAGGAGGTGACTGAGCTTGAATTGCTGCGCGACTGTATAGGGATTCTGGAGTCGTTTGCGTGGACGGCCGGGGCGATGGCTGCCGGGGGCCATCTGCCTTTCATGTTGGGTCTCCCGTTGGAGGAGAGGCTGACGCTGCCGGATGGGAGCCGGGTGTTGCTGGTGCATGCGTCGCCGGGGCGTGACGACGGTAGCGGTTTTGTGCCCTGGTACAGCGACGGGGAGATGAGCGAACGGTTAAAGGGCTGCGAAGCTGATCTTGTGTGTGTAGGCCACACGCACTGGGCGCAGAATTTTCATCTGGATGGCGTGCACGTGGTCAACCCGGGCAGCGTGGGCAATCCGCTCATTCCCAGTTTGCGGGCTACCTATGCGGTGCTGGATGCGGACGAGGGCGGGTACCGGGTTGAGCACCGGGCGGTGGCGTACGACCGGAAGCTGGCTGAGCGGAAGGCGTGGGAAGTACAGCATCCGCAGGCGGCTTTTATCAGCAGTTTTCTGCGGGGGGACCGGGTGCGGACCTATGGGGAGCCGGAGGTCCTGCGATGAGCGGGCAGCCCGGCCAGTTTGGCTTCGAGTATTCGAGTGTTTTTCAGGACGAGAGTGTGGTGCGGGCCTACCGGTACCGGCCCCAATATCCGACGGCTACATTCATGTTGCTGGCTGATCTGCTGCCGGAGAGTTGCGTGCCGCGGACGGTCCTTGACGCAGGGTGTGGGACTGGCTTCGTGGCGCGTCCGCTGGCGGGGCTGGTGGACCGGGTGGATGCGGTGGACTTTTCGGCGGCGGCTATCCGGGAGGGCAGGCTGCTGCCGGGCGGAGACCATCCGAATTTGCGTTGGATTGAAGGGTCTATCGAGACGGCGGCTGTTGAACCGCCCTATTGCCTGATCACGGCGGGGGCCAGTCTGCACTGGTTCGACTGGGACGTTGCTTTCCCTCGCTTCGCGCGGCTGCTGGCGGCGGACGGGTTGTTCGTTGCGGTGGGGATGGAGCACAGGAGGCCGGACTGGATGCGTGAAGAGGTAGGTCCTGTGCTGGCGCGCTATTCGATGAACAAGGAGTTTGCGCCGTACAGCGCGGCGGGGATTCTGGCTGAGCTGGAAGAGCGGGGGCTTTTCCGGGTGATGGGCAACGCGCAGACCGAAGAGATTGAATTGCGGCAGCCTATCGGCGAGTGGGTGGAGAGCATCCATGCGCGCAACGGTTTTTCGCGGGACCGGATGGACCCGAAGGAGGCGGCAGAGGCGGACGCGCTATTTGCCGAGATTGCGACGCGTCATGCGGATGGTGGAGACGGCACAGTTACGCATCGATACGCAGGCAATTTGTTGTGGGGGCGTCCGCTGCCAGCTGAGGATTAGGCGGGCGCGGGAGATTTCAGGCCCACAGGACGCCGTCCTCATCGCGTTCAAGCTCATTTTGTGCGGGGAGGGCGTTGGCGGCGGCCTGGGCGGGTTGCTCGTGCTCGAACCACCGGCGCCACTCGGCCGGGGCGTTGATGTCCTCGCCGCCGTGTTCTGTGCGGCGGGTGCGCACGCGGAGCATCAGGGGCGTGTTGACGCTGGCGCCGCTGACGATGACCTGACCTTTGCTGAGGGCGGGCAGCTCTTTGAGCATGTCGCGGCCGACGCTTTCGACGGACTCGGCGATGCGGTTCTGGTCGATGGGGTTGGTGATGCGCATGATGCATTGGGTCATGCACTGGCTGAGCACGTCGCTGTCGAGGCGGCCGGGGCGTTGTGAGATGAGGCCGACACCGACGCCGAACTTACGTCCTTCGCTGAGGATGGTCTTGAGGACGTCCGAACTGACGGCGTCGGCGTTGGCGGGCGCGAAGTTGTGGGCTTCTTCGAGGAGGGAGAAGACGGGAAAGGGCAGGTGGTTGCGGTCGCCGCGCTGGAATTTGCCCTTCTCGGTGTCGATACGGGCCTGGTAGACGCGACGCAGTAGGGCGGCGACGATCACCTGTTGCTGCCGCTGTTCGACTTCATTCAGCTGGACCAGCGTACACGTCCCCGGTCGGAACAGTTCATCCAGTTCGATATTTTCAAAGTCGTGGAAGATGCCGCTTCCGCCCAGGGCTGCGCTCAGCCGCCAGATGAGGGCGCCGGTTGTGGGATCGTCATCGTTAGATTCCTCTTCTCCCTGCGCACTGTCCCCTACCTCGCGCACAGCCATGTACAGCTGCTCCAAGGTATATTTGTCTTCGCCCCAGGTGCGCTGGGCGTATCGGAAGGCGCGGCCGAGCTGGTAGTGCATCTTCTCGGAAAGATTGGTCAGGAGATAGCGCAGATCGGGCAGGGTGAGGCTGCTGATGCGCACGCGCAGGTCCTGGGGCCGGAATATGCGTACTCTCGGGCTGTAGCCGCTGTCGCGGAAGCTGGTCAGATTTTGAACCTGCTTCAGGGTATCGTATTCGCCGTGGGGGTCGATGACGAGGACCGCGGCGCGATTGTATGGCATCAACAGCTCTTCGAGGAGGACGCCGGCGAGGTAGCTCTTGCCGCTGCCGGTGCTGGCGATGATGGCGAGGTGGGTGCTGGTGAAGCCGCGCACATCGAGGGCGACGGGAACGGCGCCGGGGTCGCGGCTGAGCAGGTCACCGATGTGTGCGCTGCCGAGCTGGCCCTGGCGGCCGCGGCTGAGCAGGTCGGTGAGCGTCTCGTTCTCGGCAATGAAGATCGACGCGCCGCCTTGTGGGGGGACGCGCGGGTTGGTAAAGTCCTGAAGGCGGTCGTCGTAATAGCCGAGAACTGTTACGGTGAGCTCGAAGAGCTCGGTGGCTTCGCTCTCGTAGCCGAGCATGGCGGCGACGGTTTGGGGCGGCACGGCGGGGTCGGCCATGAAGGTATCGGGGAAGAGCTTGACGGCGGTGCGGTCGGTGATGCGGCCGAGGATTTGGCGTTGGCTGCCGTCGACGGAAGCGGTGTAGTAGATGAACTCACCGTGCTTCAGCTGCCGCTCCGGATCGGGCGCGATGAAGGTGTATTCGTGGAGGGTTTCCCCCGGTCCTTTTACTGTACCTACGGCAGTTCTTACTTTTTCGTTTTCAGTTTTTAGTAACGCCATTTACTTCTCCCAAACGCGACTGCCGAAAGCGATAAACTGATTACCAAGAGCAATTGACAGGGCTCAACCGGCCGGGCGGACAATGGACTTCCAGGCTACGTTGTCGCGCATGACCTGGAGGATGGCCTGTTCGCGGGGGAAGAGGACGCCCAAGCGATCGATGATCTCCAGCAGGAGGGCGGGGACCAGCGGGTTGTTAAGGGCGAGAAGAGCGGCCGCGTAGCGCAGGGTCAAGTTACCGTGCGCGTCGCGGTGGAACCGCCGGACTTCCTCGTCGGTCAGATGGCGTACGGAGGCGTTGACCTCGGCAGCCAGGCGCGGGGTCCCCTGCTGTGGGCCGACGTCGTCCTGCCAGCCGAGGGCGAGGACGCCGACCAGCATGGCGGTCTCGTCGATCAGGTCGGGGCTGAACACGGATTGTTCCGATTGGGAGGTGAGCCGGGGTCCCAGGTTGGTGAAGTTCGGATTGACGAGAAGTGTGTTGTAGATGACGCCGATCAGGCATGGCGGATCTGCGGCGACCGGTGCAGCGGTGGGCTGCTGGGGCAGGTCAATGGCAACGAATGCGCCGAAGGCATAGGCGTCGGGCGCGGGTCGCTGCTCGCGCTCAAGGGGGCTGGCGAGCTGGCAGACGTAATCGATGTGTGAATTGGAGTTGACGATGACGCCGATCCGATCTGTCATGGGATAATTGAATCAGAAAATTTGTTCGATGGCAAATTGTGAAGGGAATGTGTTGCAGTCCATTTTTGGGGTGAGGGTGGGCAGGCACAAGGCCTGCCCCTACCGTGGTCACGGCGGACGGTTTCGCGGCACGACGTGGGTGGGCGACAGGTGGCACAGACAGTACGCCGGCGACGCGGCGCCAACGTGGCATGGTGTAAGGGGGGTGTTGCGGGGGGAATCCCCCCGCACAAGGGAGGGCCGAAGGCCTGACCGCACAAAGGCGAGGAGAGAGTAAACACCTTCCTTCGTCATTTTCAGGGTCGCAAATTGATCGCGGCTGAGTAGTTGTTTGCGCAGATGGTGAAGAAAGTAAGGTGGGAAGTGTGAGAAGACCGGCCCCGGTCACGGTTCGGTGGGAAGCGGGCGTTAGCGTCCGCCCATGCCGGAGAGGGTGATGCCTTCGACGAAGCGTTTCTGGGCAAAGACGTAGACCAGGAGGACGGGCAGGAGGGCGATGACAGAGCCGGCCATGAGCAGGTGCCAGTCGGTGTTGTACTGGCCGCGGAAGGTGGCGAGGCCGACGGGAATCGTGCGGGTGGCGTTGGAGTTGGAGACGACCAGGGGCCAGAGGAAGTCGTTCCAGGAGCCGAGAAAGACGAAGATAGTGAGTGCTGCCAGGACGGGACCGCTCAACGGCATGATGACCTGGGCCCAGATGCGGAAGGAGGAGGCGCCGTCCATACGGGCGGCCTCATCGAGCTCGACGGGGATGCCGCGGAAATATTGACGTAGGAGAAAGACGGCGAAGACGGAGAAGGCGGTGGGGACGATAAGGGCGTAAAAGGTGTCGAACCAGCGCAGGAAGCGGATGAGGATAAAATTGGGGATCATCGTCACGTGGAAGGGGATCATCAGCGTCGCCAGGTAGACGAGGAAGAGCGCTTCCCTGCCGCGGAAGCGCAGGCGGGCGAAAGCGAAGGCGGCCAGTGAGGAGGTCAGGATCTGAAGGGCGGTGACACTCACGGCCACGAAGAGGCTGTTGAGGTAGAAGCGGCCGAACGGCATGGCCTGCACAGTGTCCAGGTAGTTCCGCCAGACGACGGGGTTGGGGACTAGGGAGGGGGGGTAGGTGAAGATCTGCGGCGGCGACTTCAGCGAGGTGGCGAGCATCCAGCCGAAGGGCAGCAGCATGGCGACACTGCCCAGGATCAGGGCGGTGTGAAGCAACATATGCCCTTTTTTGAACGGCGCGCCTGATGTGGCTTCCTGGCGCAAAGGCGCAGTCGTCGTTGTCGTTGTCACGATTCCCCGCCCGCCTCGTAGTGCACCCAGCGTCGTTGGAGGCGCGTCTGCACGAGGGTAAAGATAAAGATGAAGATAAACAGCACCCAGGCGACGGCCGCCCCTCGGCCCATCCGCTGGAATTCGAAGGCCATCTGGTAGATATAGTAGACGATTGTGAGCGTGGCCTGGGCGGGGCCACCCTGGGTCATCACGAATGCCTCGCTGAAAAGCTGGAAGGCGCCGATCATCTGGATGACCATGAGGAAGAAGGTTGTAGGGCTGACCATGGGAAAGGTGACAAAGCGGAAGCGCTGCCAGCCGCTGGCGCCGTCGACTTTGGCGGCATCGTACAGTTCAGACGGTACACCCTGCAGCGCGGCCAGGTAGATCACCATCGTAAAGCCGGAGTTTTTCCAGAGGGTCAGGATAACGACGGCGGGTTTGGCCCAGTCGGGATCGTTGAGCCAGTCCGGCGGGCGGATGGGGAGGCCGGTCGCGGCGCCCAGCTCCCAGATGGCGGCAGCCAGGAGGCCGAAATCGCGGTTGAAGAACCATTGAAAGACGAGCGCGGCGGCGACGATTGTGGTCACGACCGGCATGAAGTAGATCAGCCGGTAGACTTCAAGCCCGCGCATGCCCTGGTTAAGCGCAACGGCGAGCAGCAGTCCGAAAGCAAGCTGGAGGGGGACGATGGTGACGATGAAGTAGAAGGTGTTGAAGAGGACTTTGCGAAAGACCCGGTCGTTGGTGAGGAGCTGCGAGTAGTTCTCGAAGCCGGCGAACTCCGGGGGGGAGAGCAGATTCCAGTTGTAGAAACTGAGTGCGAGGGATGCGACGACCGGGATGGCGACGAAGATCAGGAACCCGGCGAAGCTTGGCAGCAGGAACAGATAGGCTTCCCACTGCTGGTCCGGCCGGTAACGGCGCCAGCGGGACACTGCAGGTTGCGGGGAAGCTGGAGAGGTGTGCGCGGTCACGTGTGGTTGGGAGTCAGGCCAAGGTAAGAAAGGGGGAAGGGGACAAAGAGGCTTGCGCCTCCGTCCCCTAATTCCCCCTCAACGTAGCATCTTATTTGGGGAATCCGTTGTCGGCCAAGAATGCGTCCACCTGCTCGCAGATGGAGTTCAGTCCATCTTCGACGGAGACCTCGCCGATCAGGATCTGATCGCGGCCGGGGCTGACGAAGGACCCGTTAATCTCGCTATATTCGACAAAGTAGCCGATGCGGCCCATGCGGGCATTTTCACCTTCGGTGATGAAGGCCTGGCGGTTGGCGGGCGGCTGCCCACTGTTGAGGAAGGCGTCCGATTTGGCGGTGGACTGCAGCGCCGGCAGAATCTCACCGGAGGCGGTGTAGATTCGCTGGCCGCCGTCGGTGCTCTGGAGCCAACTCAGGAATTCCCAGGCCTCGTCCTTGTTGTCACTGAGGGCGCTCATCACCCAGGCTGCGCCACCGGCAGCGGAGGCGCGCTGGCCGTCAGCGGGAATCGGGATGACCGAGACATCGTAGTTCATGCCGGCGGAGTTGAAGGCAGAGACGCGGCTGGCGTTCTGGATGATCATGGCCACCTGACCGCTCTGGAAGACAGCGGCGTCACCACCGGCCTGGCTCATGTTGGCAGGAGGCATGAAGTAGTTGTTGTCGATCATGTCGCGGAAGAACTGTACGGCCTCGACCGCTTCCGGATCGGCCAGAGCGCAGCGCGAGGGGTTGCGCATGTCGTCGAGGGCCATGCCGCCTTTCTGCATCACCCAAATCAACCACTTGCCGCCTTCCATGCCCAAGGCATAGCGGTTGACGCGGCCACTTTCTTCGACGTCGGTCAGCAGTTCAGAGACGGCCATCAGGTCGTCCCATGTCCAGGTATCATCGGGGTAGGGGACGCCGACTTCGTCGAAGATGTCGATGTTGTAGTAGAGCACTTCGAGGCCGATGTCGCGCGGGAAGCCATATACGCTGCCTTCGTACATGCCGTACTCCAGCAGAGACGGCCAGTAGTCGTCAGTGTTGTAGCCGCTGGCCTCGATCCAGGGGTCCAGGTTTTCCAGCACGCCCTGCGAGGCATAGTTCACGATGGGCGAGAGGAAGAGGACATCGGGGACGACGGACGAATCACCGCTGGCCCAGAGGGTCTGGATCTTAGTGAAGTAGTCGCCCCAGGGTTCGGCCAGAATCTCGATCTCGATATCCGAATTCTCTTCCATGAAGGCATCGGCGACCGATTGGTGGGTGGCTACCTCTGCGGGGCTGCCCCACATGGCCCATGTAATGGTTACCTTCCCGTCATCCATTTCCGCCATGCCGCCATCGTCAGCCGGCGCGATGGGAGCGCAAGCAGAGATAAGCAAGGCGGCCAGGGCCAAAACGATTACCGCTTTGAAGCTGAAACGGCTCTGCCATTGTCGGACTTTCATTCTTTTCCTCCCTGAGAACATCTGAAACTGCAAGTGAATGGTTTCGTGCGCTCCTGTTCGAAAGGGACGCGGTTCGTTTGGGTCAACTGCTGAAGTTCCGCGAGGATACGCGGTTTATCTATTGTACAGGAAACACGTGCGCGATTCAAGCGCGATTTTCTGCTGCCAAGCTCTCAAAACGGCTGAAACAGGAGCCGGTTGCGCTTACCGGTTCGCTGTCCGAGCCGTATATTCTGCGGGGGAATCGCTCTGGGCGAGCTACAGTCAAGAGGACTGCCGGCGAAGTCGGGCCAGTTCGTCCTCTATTGCTTTCAGGCGTTTCTCGGCCTCCAGTCGAGCGGCGGCTTCGTTCGCGGCTTTTTGTTCGGCTTGCTGGCGGGCGGCGGCTTCGTTCGCGGCTTTTTGCTCGGCTTGCTGGCGGGCAGTTATAGATTCCTGGTATTTCAGAAGCACATATCCTCGATATACTTCGTCGAGGGCGAGTTCCTCCAACTCCGTAAGGCCATAAAGATCCCGGAGCCGGAATTGGAATCCGGGCAGAAGTTGCGAGCGGATCACTTCGCCGGTGTCCGGTTGAATTTCTTCATATTGACGGTCCGAAGTCAGGCGGAAGAAGTGCATGTGTTCGCCGGTGGGGTCGAGAATGTAGTATTCCTGTACGCCGGCGAGCGCGTAGTCGCGTCTTTTTTCCTCAGTATCGCGCAGGACTTCGACCTGCGTAGAATCGGAGATGAATTCGACGACGGCGTCGCAGACCCCGGCAAAGGAGCGCTGGTCTACGCGTCCCCAGGGAACGGGGTTACTATTCAGAATAATGCCGATGTCCGGCTTGCGGACGGCTTTACGAATTCCTGACGGCTCGGATGCATCCTCCATTGTGAGGACAAAGCCGGTCTCCAGATTGATCAGTTGTGCGATGTCATGCGTGTAGAGGTACTGACCGAGTAGGAAAAGGAACCAAAATCCAAGTTCGACTTGGGGGGCGTTGGCCAAGGGTTTTGCCTCCAGAATGCCGTTATTCCATTCGTAGCTGACGTCGATGTCGGGGTAGGGGTTCTCATACCACTTTTCCCAGTATTCTTCCAGGGTGACACGGCGTCCTTCATCGGGCGCGAGGGGATTGACCGGCGCAGCTCGGTCGTTGTCCCGCTCTACCTGTTTCTTTTGCAGATCATGCAGCACTTCTGCAGATCCCATGTATTCTCCTCTCGCACTGACGGGATGAATATCGTCCCATGTGCAACTGCCCGCTTTATGCGCAGATTCCAATAGGCTTCCTGTGGCCGATCCCAGCGACGGGCAGGGTATCCAGCACTGTTGGCTACTCGGTGCGGGCGGCCAATGTGCGCCGGATTTGGTCGAGGTGGGCTTCGCCGTGCTCGACGTAGAGATCCAGCTGTCTGGCCAGGGTGACGGCACCGCTCTCCGGGTGCTGGCCGGTGCGCTGCCAGGCGTCCTCCGGCAGATTTTCCCAGAATATTACCCAACGGGCATGAAGCGCCTTCAACAGGGCAATGGAATTGGAGAGGTCGTCGCTGCCACCGTCGGTGAGCAAGGCCCACGCGCCCTCGTCGTAGGGCTTGAGGGTTGGATTGTCTTCGGTCGCCATCAGCTTGCAGCGCACGTAGCTGTTGATGTGGGAATCTGCGAGGTGATGGACGTTTTGGGCCACGGTCCATTCATGGGCCAGTGGCTTTGCGGTCAGTTCTTGCGGCGAAAGCCCGGAAACCAAGTCTTCGACCTGCTGCGGGAGTCGACGAATCTTTTCGATGGCTTCTTTACGGGCGTTGGAAGCCGGCATGAGTGCAACCCCTCATTGAGTTGGTTAGTGGTTGCCAGCGGCCACCCTCTACTCCTGTCCCAAGTCTGTTCTGGCGACGGTCAGGCGCTGCCCGGCGTCCGGGGCGGACACTGTTGACCACTTGCCATCGGGCCAGCGGATCAGAAGGAGGCTCGGCTGGGATTCGGCGGGAAAGCCAAAGTGGAGCTGGCCTGGGTCGCTGGAGAGGTAGCCGCGGGTAACGCGCACGTCGCGGCGCAGGCTGCCTGCGGGCGTTTCGAGAATGGCTGTGGCGCCGACGGCTGCCGGGTTGGGGCTGCCGGGCTGACGCAGTTCGACCTGCAATGAGGCGCCGCCGCAGAGGCGGTTTTCGAAGAGCTGGGCATTGCCGCGCAGGTTGTTGACGACGATATCGAGGTCGCCGTCACCGTCAAGGTCGCCCTGGGCTGCGCCGCGTCCGCCGCGCTCGCTGCCGAGGCCCCAGTCGGGCATGCGCTCGAAGCGGCCGCCGGTGTTGCGCAGGGCCTGATTGCGCTCGACCAGTTCATGGTCTTCCATGTGGGCGAAGGTCGTGGACTCGGCGAAGCCGTTGACGATGTAGAGATCGAGCTGGCCGTCCTGGTCGAGGTCGCCGAAGAGGCTGGCCCAGCTCCAGCCGGTGGCGTCGAGCTGGCGGTCACGCCCGAGATTTTGGAAAGAACCTTCCCGGTCGGCGACGAGGAGCATGTTTTCCATACGCTGGGGGTCGCCGGCGGGCAAGGGAGGGTGTTCGGCCTCCATCAGCGGCGCCCAGGCGCGCATTGTTTCGGGGTTCATGTCGGGGGGTTTCATGTCGCTGGCGAAGAGCGCGGTGCGGCCGGAGTTGTCGACGTCGGCGAGGTCGAAGCTCATGGTGCTATGGGTGGTCTCGGGGAAGATTGACGCGAGTTGCCAACCGGCGGCAGCGTTGCGCCAGAACTGATCGGGCAGGGCGAAGTCGTTGCCGACGAGAAGGTCGAGGCGACCGTCGCCGTCCTCGTCCCAGAGTGCGATGGCGAGGGCCTGGGCCTCGTCGGCGAGGCGCTGGGCGCGGAAGCGGTCGGATTCGTTCCAGTGGATATAGACGCCGCCCTCGTCCCTGAGCAGATACTCGTTGCCCAACTCGGTGAGCAGCCCGATATCGTAAGAGGCGGTGACGGCGTCGAGGTCGCCGTCGGCGTCCAGATCGGCCCAGTCGATGGCGTAGGCGGGCTTGGCAAGGCCGTCGACAAACTCCTGCACGAAGCGGCCGGGGGCGTGCGGGGCCAGGTCGGGGCCGCGGTTGCGCCAGAAGTTGATTGCGCCGCCGACGCGTGTCAGCGCGAGATCGGTCCAGCCATCTCCGTCAACATCGACAGCGGTTACGGCTCTTGTGAGCCCGATCGGCATCTGCTCCTGGCGGAAGTTCAGGTCCCCTTCGTTCCAGAATATGGAGTTGGGGTTGTCGTAGTTGCCGAGGACCAGATCGAGATCGCCGTCATTGTCGAGATCGCTGATGGCAACGCCGGCGCCGTTGGCCTCGTACATGCGTATGATGCCGTCGGCGGTGGTCGTTATGTGGGGTAGGTCGTGGGTGACGAACTGGTCGACACAGAGGCCGGCTTCAGGGCTGAACTGCTCGGCCTGGACAGTAGCGGGTACGGTCAGGTTGAGGAGATCATAGTTCGGCGCACAGCCGCTGAGCGCCAGGCAGAGGAGGGCGAGCAGAACAGCGGCGGTCGGGGCTGCGAAAGTGGCGGTATGTTTGCTCGAAAGAGCGGCAGAATCGTGTTTCCCATTCCAATATACCTTCACGGATCTGTCTCCCATTTGTGCTGCAAAAGAGCGGTGTGACGTTGCATTCAGTATATGCCGAAGGAATGCGGCTGTCAACGAGTATCGGGATGAGGAGGTGCACCGATTTGGGCCACATACTGGCTGAATCAGGAATACTGCAGTGGTCGGTGGCTTGATACTGTAAGTGGGGAAGCAGGTACTGTTGGCTAGAGATGTTGCTGAGGAAGGAGAGGGGTGGGAGGAGAGAGAACGCCTGGGCGGGGCTGGTTGAGGGCGCGGGTACTGGTTGTGGGCGAGGGCATGACGAGTGCTGTACGGGCGTTGTACGATTGATGGGGAGGAGACGGGCGGGGATGCTTCTGCACCATAATCCACTTGCCCGGCTTAATGTTCTTGTGTATTCTATCTCGGCTGAAATGCAGGTGGCGTCGCAATTGGCGGGGCATCGTTGCGTTCAGTCCGTGTTTTCAAACCATCAGCGATAAGAAGAAGAATGTCGAAATTAGTCATTGTAGAGTCACCGACGAAGGCGAGAACGATTCGCGGATTTTTGCCTAGCGGCTATGAAGTCAAGGCCAGTATGGGCCATGTGCGGGATCTGCCGGCCTCCGCCGCCGAGATTCCGGCAAAGGTGAAGGGGCAGCCCTGGGCGCGGCTCGGGGTGAAGGTGGAGGATGCGTTCGAGCCGCTGTATGTCGTTCCTTCGGATAAGAAGAAGGTGGTCTCCGAGCTGAAGTCGGCGCTGAAAAAGGCGGACGAGGTCTTACTCGCCACGGACGAGGACCGGGAAGGGGAGAGCATCGGCTGGCATCTCTTTGAGGTGTTGAAGCCGAAAGTTCCGGTCAAGCGGATGATTTTTCACGAGATTACGAGAGAGGCGATCGAGCAGGCGCTGAAGACGCCCCGTAAGATCGACAACGACCTGGTGCGGGCGCAGGAGACGCGGCGCATTCTCGACCGATTGGTGGGATATACGATTTCGCCGTTGTTGTGGAAGAAGATCGCGCCGAAGCTGTCGGCCGGCCGTGTGCAGAGCGCGGCGGTGCGGTTGCTGGTGCTGCGGGAGCGGGAGCGCCGGGCCTTTGTAAGTGGATCCTATTGGGATTTGAAGGCGCAATTGAATAAGCGCCCTGACATGCCGGCCCACCGTTTCGAGGCAACACTGATTTCGGTGAACGGGACGCGGGTGGCGAGCGGGCGGGATTTCGATGAATCGACGGGACGGATCGCGGCGGGCAAGCGGGTCATCACGCACCCCAGCGAGAAAGGCGGGGACGTTCTGCTGCTGGATGAAGAGCAGACGAGGGCCCTGCAGCAGCGCCTGCTGGACGGCGGCTGGGCGGTGCACTCGGTTGAAAGTAAGGAGCAGTCGCGTTCGCCGTCGCCGCCGTTCACGACAAGTACGCTGCAGCAGGAGGCCAACCGCAAGCGGGGGTGGGGGGCCAGGCGGACGATGCGGGTGGCTCAGTCCCTATACGAAAACGGGTACATTACATATATGCGCACCGATTCGGTGCATCTGAGCGACGAGGCTGTCAACGCGGCGCGGCGCCGGGTGCAGGAGCGGTACGGCGAGCAGTTTCTTACTGAGAAGCCGCGGCGCTACAGGACGAGTTCGAAAGGGGCGCAGGAGGCGCATGAGGCGATTCGCCCGGCGGGCAGCCAGATGCGCCCGCTGGACCGGCTTTCGCTTTCGGGCGATGAGGCGACGCTGTACGACATGATCTGGAAACGGACGGTGGCGACGCAGATGGCAAACGCCCGCCTGCGTTCGACGATCGTGATGATCCGCGCGGCGGGCCAGCCCAAAGGGGGCGGGGCCGCAGCCGATGAGGCGCTTTTCCGGGCGTCGGGGCGGGAGATCCTTTTCCCCGGTTTCTTCCGCGCTTATGTAGAAGGATCCGATGATCCCGATGCCGCGATTGAGAATCAGGAATCGCCGCTGCCGCCGCTGGCCGAGAATGAGTCGGTGGACTGCCGGGAGTTGGAGGCGGTCGGTCATGCGACGAAGCCACCGGCCCGCTACACCGAAGCCGCGCTGGTCAAGGCGTTGGAGACGGAGGGTATTGGCCGCCCGAGCACGTACGCTACGATCATCGACACGATCCAGAACCGGGGGTACGTTTTCAAACAGCGCCGGGAACTGGTGCCTACTTTTGTCGCGTTTGCGGTCGTCCAGCTGTTGGAGAAGAACTTCGAGGAGCTGGTGGACCTGAAGTTTACGGCGGAGATGGAGCAGACACTGGACGACATTGCCGAGGGGGATGTCGACTGGCTTGAGTATCTGAACCAGTTCTATCTGAGCGAGCAGGGGCTGGAGAACCAGGTCAGGGAGAAGGAGAGTGTGATCGATCCGCGCAACGCGGGCCAGGTCGATTTTCCCGATCTACCGGTCGAGGTGCGCATTGGTCAGTTTGGGCCGTTTCTGGCGCGGGAGGTCAACGGCGACAGGCAGACGGTGAGCCTGCCGGACGATCTGGCGCCGGGCGACTTGGATGCGGCCGCGGTCGAAGCGCTGGTGAATGCGAAGCAGGAAGGTCCGATCAACCTGGGGAAAGACCCGGTGAGCGGGCAGCCGGTCCTGGTCAAGGATGGACGGTACGGCGCGTATGTGCAGCTGGGCGAAGACTTGGAGAGGGCGCCGAGGCGAAAGCCGGATAAGCCGGCTGGGCCGGTCGATATCAATACGGCTACGGCCAAGGGACTGGCCACGCTACCGGGCATCGGTCCCGGATTAGCGAAAGCGATCATCGCCGGACGGCCTTATGGATCGGCGGCGGAGTTGGAGCGGGTTCCCCGTCTTAGCGCCAAGGCTGCTGAAACGCTCACGCCCCTGGTTGTCGCGGGCAAGGGCAAGCCCAAGGCGGCGGACGCGTCAGCGGAGGAACCGAACAGCAAGTCAAATGGAAAGCCGAAGCGGGCCAGCCTGCTTAAGGGCATGACGATGGAGGGGATGGACCTGCAGACGGCGCTGCAACTTTTGAGCTTGCCGCGGGTGCTGGGCACGCATCCTGAAGACGGCGAGGAGGTGCGGGCCGGCGTGGGGCGGTATGGGCCGTATGTCGTGCACAACCGGAAGTTTGTGAGCCTGAAAGAGCCGGACAATGTGTTGGAGGTGGATTTGCCGCGGGCGCTGACGTTGATCAAGGAGGCGCCGGACAGGGGAAGGGGAAGTTCGACGCGCACGGTTCTGAAGGAGTTGGGCACACATCCCAAAGATGGCGAACCGGTACGCGTGCTGGACGGGCGCTACGGCCCTTACGTTAATCACGAGAGTACGAACGCCAATATTCCGAAGGAGACGGATCCGCAGAGTATTTCGCTGGAGCAGGCGTTGAAGATGCTGGCGGAGCGGGAGAAGAATGGGAAGGGACGAGGTAGAGGCCGGGGCAGGAGGAGGAGGTAGGTCGGTTCCCTGTGGTAGCATCTGTGGAGGAAAGTGTGGGTTGGTCGAAGCAGCTCGGGAAGGACAGCCGCGGGAGCCGGCCGCGGTGTGTGCTGCTTGTGGACGGCGATAGAGAGGAGGTCGCTGGTCGGCTGACCCGGTTGATGGGCGTTGACGGTGTGACCGTTTCGGGTGACGATGAATGGAAGCCCTATGGCAAGCCGGTGCAGAAGATTGACGGCACTTGGGACATGACGCCTGCGGATGAAGTGGAGTTAGATAAGCCGTCAGACCTCCTGCCGCGACCGATAAGGGAAAGTTTACGGGATTGGTGGCTGGCGGCTTACGGAAATGACCCGAGGACACCGAATTGGGATATTGCCAGCACATGCACAGTTCAGGGTGAGAGAGGGCTTCTTCTGGTTGAAGCGAAGGCGCACTGGAAGGAACTGGACCGGTCGTCAAAGGGGAAACGGCTTGAGAAGCCTGCCTCTGATGGAACGCTGAAGAATCACGAGAAGATCGGTGCGGCTATTGAGGAGGCGGCTGGTGGCCTCCGCTCGGCGACCGGCGGCAGCTGGCGTATTGCGCGGGACAGTCATTACCAGTTGTCGAACCGGTTTGCGTGGTCGTGGAAGCTGGCTTCGCTGGGCGTGCCGGTGGTTCTGGTCTATCTGGGATTTCTTTATGCTACGGATATCGCCAAGGGCGGGAATCTTTTTCACTCCGAGGAGCACTGGGAGCGAGTCGTTAAGGGCCATTGTGAAAGCGTCATCGACAATGGCTGCTGGGGGAAGTGGATTGATGTGAATGGCGCGCCTCTGATTCCTCTGATCCGGGCGGTTAGACAACCCTTTCAGCCCTATGAGGGTTGAAGCTCGACTTCTCCAAATATAGCGCGTCAGAGACAGCGGCGAGCCGAGTGGTGTGCCGCGTTTTTCGACAAGATAGGGTTGCCTCAGCGTGGTTTGAGGAAATCTCCACAGTTGGATAAGCAGGTCTGGATTCCATCGAGAGACGCCCTCCTGGAATCTCCGTCCGGCAGTTTCGACTGCCGGATTTTTTTGTCCCCGAACTCCAGTTCTATCCTAACTCATTCACAGAAAGACTTTTGAGTCTGGGGCAGGAATTAAACTTGACCGGTTCTGGCCAGATTTCTTCGGAAACCGTCTAATCGCGCTAGAGCCCTGCTAGGATGTGTCGTAAGCACTTTGCCTGAACGCCTGCACGCAGTGCGGCTAGTCGCTGTCGCTACCCTTGTACGCGTTTGAAGTTTACCGGGGTAAAGACCAGGTCCACCGCAAGTGACCCGTACGGCAAAACTGGTGTAGAGAGTGACGCAGTGTCGGTAATCGCGCGCGCATCCGTCGCCACTGTGCCGGGGCGAACGCCAGACGCAGCTGTCGACCTGTAACAGGAGCTTAGAGACAGAAACGACGACACTCGTTGGAAGGTTCCTGCGAAAGTTAATTTTGAACATGCTATTTCGTATCGTGTTCTCGCTACTAAGAGCACTCACCTGCAGCCAGCTCCTGATCGTGTTCGTGGTAATCGCTCTCTTGTTACTGTCCTGCGCCATTTTTGACGCGGTCAACACTGCGGACGAGCAAGACCCACCAGTGGTAACTGCGGTAACTGCAATGGCAAGACCAATTTCACCAGCGGCATCGGTTACCCCCGTGCCATAGCCAAGTGGAGACCCCCAAATGAAACTCTATCTACTGACCCTAATGATTCTGCTGGCCGCGCTGGCAACCTCATGTCAACCTATTCCAGAGCAACCGTCGGAGACGCCAGCACCGGGAAGAGCGACGATGCAGGCGGTCCCACACGACTTAACTTAGGCGTTCGCAAATTTCGATGAGGAAGTGTTGGACCCGGAAGTGTACAAGGCGGCCATTCTTGAATTTGTCGCCTGCATGATTCAAGACAGGGAAAATGTTGAAACGTGCAGCGAACTCACGCCCGGCCAGACTGCTGCCTTTCAGTGGTACGTTCTCAGTGTCTTCATGATAGTCACTCAGTTCGAATTCAGCGATTAGTCGGGCGGCGATACTGAAGAGAGCGATGTACCTGAGACTTACGAGTCGATACAGTAGGCTATTACCTCGTGTGAAGAAGAACAGTAGAGATGGAACCGTTACCCCGGCAGGTGAAGCCATCAGGCTTCGAGCTAGCGGAGACGTCCGAAGATTCCTATGCCAGGCAGTTGCCTTGGCATCTTGAGCAAAAGGAGACCCCAAACATGAAACGACACATTGCCACAGCTATTGCAACTCTTACATTGACCTTCCTGCTCACGTCCGCCGCAGTCGTGTGGGCTCAGGACGAGGAAATCACGCTTGCCGGTCTCGCCGAACAGGTAACCGGTCTGGTTGATGATCTTACAGCGCTTGTCGAGCGCGTCACCGCCATTGAGGAGCGCCTGGAGCCGGTCACAACCGGAGACGGCGTCTGCATTCTTCTCAAAGACGACTTCGACATCAGCCCCGAAACCGCCACCAAATTCCTTGAAACCTTTGATGCGTTGCCAGATGACCCCAGACTCATCGGAGCCGAGTATAACGTTAAGACTGGTAGAGTCGGCTTTCTCTACCGCGAATCGTCCGACTACAGTAACTTGAAATTTGTCACTGAATATTGGGAAGGCTGTGAGTATGTCGGCAGTTCAGACTGGACCTCCGACGAAGAATGAACAAGAAGACCTACGACATAGTCGGCAATGCAGGCGAAAAGACATATCCTGTCTACAGGCATATCTATACGCTCTGGCATACTGACGACGAAAGTCTGCTGCGTGAATCTCATTCCAGCTATGCTTCACTCGATAGAGCGGAGGACGTGGTCCGCGAGCACCTGATCATCGCGGGCCATTGTTCGGACGTATCCGCCTTGGCGGCCAAAAAAGATAGCCGTGAGGGCGCTTAAGGCCTATATGGACCTGTTGGATAATGCCTAGTGACTCGACAGCTTCCTCGATGATGCCTTGGACGCGACGAAGGAAGACGAACGACAAGGGAATTAGCGGGCAGAAGTCTGTGTACGCCGACGTCGACCGGCGTCTGGACTCGGCGACTCGGTGGCGTGGAAAATTGAGGTCCCCTTGTACGGAACAGGGTACCTTTTCTAAGGGCGAAATGACATTGCATAGGGCCCAAACGAAAAAAGGGAAACCACAAGGGTTGCCCCTACGGGTTGACATGGATTGTCAACCGCTCCCTAGCCCAGCATAGAGAGAGGCCAGCCGAGAAGTGCGCCGCCGATGACGACCCAGGCGGAGGTGACGCGCCAGCGGAGGACTGCGGCTGCGGCGAGGAGGGCGATGACGGCGGCGGGCCAGGCGGTGACGATGTCTCCGGTCAGGCGCACGAGGACTGCGGCCATGAGGCCGACGGCGCTGACGTTTACTGCGTCGAGGAAGGCGGCCATCCAGGGCGAACGGCGCAGGCGGGGGACGATGGGGTTGAGGATGGCGACGAAGATGAAGGAGGGCGCGAAGATGGCGGCGGCGCTGACGGCGGCGCCGGGGATGCCGGCGAGCACGTAGCCGATGAAGGCGGCGGTGGAGAGGACAGGGCCGGGCGTGAACTGGCCGATGGCGATGGCGTCGAGCAGCTGCTGTTGGGTGAGCCAGCCGTATTCGTGGACAAGGTCGCCTTCGAGAAAGGCGACGAGGACGTAGCCGCTGCCGTAAAGGACGCTGCCGACTTTTAGGAAGAAGAGACCGAGCGCGCCGAGGGTCAAGACGGGGGCGGTCGCGGCCACGAGCAGCGCTGTCCACTTGAGCGCCGACGCAGGTGACTGGCCTGCCCAAGGGAGTTCAAAGGGGTTGTCCGGCAGTGCCAGCAGCGCGGCGGCGCCGCCCCAGCCGAACATGGCGCGCAGGGCGAGCATGCCAAGCAGGCCCCCGGCGATCAGCGACCAGATTACCGGCGCGCCGAGGTAGACGGCGACGGCCACTGCGATTCCGATAATGGCGAGGGCGATACGGGTGTGCGGAGCCTCCTTGGGTTTGGAGGCTGTTGTGCCCAGCCGCCAGAGGGCGCCGAGGATGACTGCGAGGACGGCGGGTTTGACGCCGGCGAGGAAGGGTTGCACGGCGGGTAGCGTGCCGAATTCCACATAGATCCAGGCGATCAGGGTGGAGAGGAGGACGGCGGGCAGCACAAAGGATATACCGGCGGCGATCAGGCCGGGCCAGCCGGCGCGCTGATAGCCGATATGGATCATCATCTCGGTTGAATTGGGGCCGGGGATCAGATTGGTGGCGCCGACCAGGTCGAGAAAGTGTTCCCGGGTGAGCCACTTACGCCGGGCGACGGCCTCATCTTCGAGCATGGCGATGTGGCTGGCCGGCCCGCCAAAGCCGATTATTCCCAGTTTTCCGCACAGTTTGACGACTTCGCCAACGGTTCCGGTAGCCAAAATCACACCTTCTTCACAGTATGGATTGCGCGCTTCGCTTTGGGCGGTATCTCGCCTGGAACTGCACGCGCATACAACTCGTTGAGAGTATATCGTCGAAATGGTGGAATCAGACGAAAATGTACCGAATTGCGTGTCGTTTGTCAACGACAGCACTACAGGGGGATGGAAGACGCGGGACGCGTCACCGGCATTACTCCGGTCAGCCACCCAGGTTGGGGAGGCCCTGCAGAGCAGATGCTGCCGGATCAGGTCAGGCACTGAGAATGGCGCCGCCGGAGGATGCGGCAAGGAAACGGGATGTTGACCAATGCCGGTGATGGCCATATACTCTAAAATTGGACTCTGTGTCAGGAGAACTCCGCAGTCCATCGCTCGAGAGATGTCAGACAGTTAACGGCAATGTTGAAGCGGACTATGTTGAATCGATTGGACGCCATCCGAGAACAGATTGAAGAGCAGTTGGGGCCTGTATTGCAGGTCATTCGAGCGGGCGTGCGAGGGGTATTCGCTGCCAGCCAGGCCGCTGATATCAGGGAGGCGGTAACGAGCTTGCGGGTTCCCAGCCGGTTGCTTGTGACCGTGTTGCTGGGCTTCGCGGGTGTGGCGGCAGCCACATCGATTGCGAGTTTTGCGAGCGGGACACAGGGAACAGGAGAGATCGGGCCCATCTCCGAGACGCAGCTGCAGCCGGCGGCTCAGCAGCCGGACAGCCGCAACGGCTGGCTGACGGTCGCTCTCGACACGTCTCTGCCTGAGCGCTATTTCGGTCAACTGCTGATAGCGGCCTTCGGTTTAGAAGAGATCGAATCCGAGGGTATTCGCAAGACGGTTTTTCTGCTGGACCAGCCGCGCAACGCCGACGTGCAGATCCGTCTGGTGGCCGGGACAGAGGCGGCGGGGAGTGTGTTGTACACGCGCTACCTGGCGCCGGTGGCGCCTTTTGCCACGGTCCAGGATGAGGTATCGATGGCAGAGCTGACGCTGCGCTGGCAGGGGAGGGGCAGCGGCCCGTTGATCATTGATGCGGATTACGTTTCGGAGCTGGAGGCCATCTTCGGTGAGGAGGCGGCCGAGACGGTGCAGACCGCGAGCGGCAGCGCTCTGCCTGCTGTGTTGGAGGTGTCAGCCGGCGCCCTGGGACTTGTGCCCTTTGAGGGACTTACGCCGGTCCTGAAGGTAATGAATCTGAATGGCGCTAACATTCTCAGCAATACGTTCGATGCAGCGGCTTACCCGCTGACGGCGGTGGTGTCGGCGTTTGGTACGGACAGGGAAGCGGTGGCTGCGGCCCTGCGGCCGCAGATTACGGAGCCGACGAATCGCAGGGCGGACGAGTTGACGACCCTGATCATGACCGGCGTCACGGCGATGGCGCGGGTCACGGCGGCTCGGATGGAGACGATGGGCTACGTCTACCCATCCCAGGTGATCTCGCCGACGCTGCGTGCGGCCGACATTACTCATATCAGCAATGAAGTGCCGTTTCTGGAAGGCTGCGACGTCGACCCGTCTTTGAACAACATGATCTTGTGCAGCAGCCCGGCCTATTGGGCGGCGCTGGAGGCGCTAGGCACCGATATCGTGGGACTGAGCGGCAACCATGTCAACGATTTTGGCCAGGAGGGCGCGCGCCAGTCGATTGGCTGGTATCGGGAGAACGAGATCCCCATCTATGGGAGCGGCCTGAATGAGGAGGAGGCGTGCGAGCCGCTGTTGTTTGAACACAACGGCAACCGCTTCGCCTTTTTCGCCGCGCTGGCCCACTATCCCAGCTTCGCCTGGGCGACCGAGGACCGGCCGGGGGCGTGCCACTACAACGGAAACAAGGAGCGGATTTTCGCCAAGATCGCGGCGCTGCGCGACGAAGTCGATGTGATTGCGGTTGAGCTGCAGCATGAGGAGATCTACAATCCGGGGCCGATTATCCGGCAAGTGCAGGATTTCCGCGAGTTGCGCGCGGCCGGCGCAGATATAGTCACCGGTGTGCAGAGCCATGTGCCGCAGGCGATGGAGCCGTATGGGTATGGGAATGAAAAGCCCGGCATCATCGTCTACGGATTGGGCAATCTGTTTTTTGATCAGATGTGGAGCTGGCAGACGCGCACCTCACTGATCGCGCGCCATACGATCCACGACGGCAAGGTGATCAGCACTGAGATCCTGACTGCGGTGATAGAGGATTATGCGCAGCCGCGTTGGACGACGGAGGTTGAACGGGCTGATCTCTTGCGGCAGATCTTCAGGGCAGTTCCGGCGCGCTGAGGATGACGGCGGTGGGGCTACGTGTACGTTGGGGGTCGTCTTGGGGTTGGGTCGAATCGTGGAGAGAGTGCGGCATACGGGCTAACTCGTTCTGGTAACGCCGCGAACCCCATAGTCTCCTGCTGTGCGAATAAACTCCTTGTAGGGCTCACAGATTCTGCTTGCGTCGTTGAGAGCGATTTGTAGTAGCGACGCGATTTCCTCGTATGTAAGTGGATTGGTAAGGCGCACTCCCAGCGTCAGGATGGCATCGTCTACAGGGTCGGCGAGCCTGTCAGCGCCGTTCACGATCTGCTGTTTCTGGAACATTTCCCTCCCACTGTTGCCGAACGCGGCATTTTCCCACATAGCGCGCGGCCGGACTGCTTTGCGGGATGACCGCCGGGTATAGGTCAGGGCGGGGCCATCTTCTCCCGTTGCGTGCAACATCACTTTGTACGGCTCGCAGATTGTGCTTACGTCGTCGCGAGCAATGCCGAACGCGGACGCGATTTCCCCGTATGAAAGCGGATCGCGCATCCTGACGCCAAGCGTAAGAATGGCATCGTCAACGGGATCGGGCAGCCGGACCTCGCCGGTGACAACTCGTTTGAGGAAGAGAGTATCTGGGTCCACGGCGGACCTCCATTTGATAGGGGCGGCGAACTGACATTTCCTCTTGCCGGCCTCCTCCCAACATTGTGGTCGAAATGGATACAGGAACCAAATCGAGTTTTCGAGTGGGGAAGGCGTCATCCTGCCAGACTAAACTTTCGCAACATGATGGTCACTCAGCGAGGGAAGCGGGCGGGACGCGTTCCTCAACCGGATGATTTGGCGCCAAAGTTGCGCTTGAGGCTCTGGAGCAGGACGCGTCCGGGGCCGCGCAGGTTGGTCATGAACAGTCCTTCGCCACCCAAAATCATTCTGCGGCAGCCGCCCACGCCGCGGATGTCATAGTCGATGCCGGAGGAAAAGGCGGCCAGATTGCCGGTGCTGACGAAGATATCTTCGCCGGCGGCCAACTGACGCTCGGAGAAATCGCCGCTGCCGTGCACGAGCACGATGCCGTAGCCGGAAATCGTCTGCAAAAAGAGGCCGGCGCCGCCGAAAACAGCTGCACCAGCGCGGCGTGCGACGGTTACGGTGATGTCGACTTCCTCGCCCCAGGCGGCCAGAAAGGCGCCGCGGGTCGTCGTCACAGGGCCGTCGCGTTCAAGATCCCATATTTCCAGGTGGCCCGGTGCGTTGGCGGCCAGGAGGGCGTACTGGTCCTCGGCTTTCGATTCCAGATAGGTAAGGGCGATGCCTTCGCCGGAGAGGCTTCGCCGCAGTGCGCCTCCAGCGCCGCCCGGCAGGCGCAGGCTCCACTGCATCTGGGGGGAGTAGGCCATGAGGGCGCCTTTGCTGACCCAGGCGTGTTCGCCCGGGGCGAAAACGAGGCGTGCGGACTGGGCGATCTCGCCGCTGATGCTATACTGCATGTTGCAACTCCTTTCTACTTTCCTGCCGGAGGAGGAAGAACGAACCATGTCCAAGCGCAAGGCAAAGCAGTCGGAACGCATTTCCTCCAAAAAGACGGGACTGCGGCTCGTCTACTCGACGGACCCGGTACCTGAGCCTGAACCGAGTCGGCCGGAGCTTCCCCGCAACCCGGCCGCGCCGTTCGCCGTCCAGGGGACGCAACCGGTGCGTGTACGCCTGGAGCGGAAGGGTCGCAAAGGGAAGACGGTTTCGATTGTTACGGGCGTAAAGAGCCCTGATGTGGGCAAGCGCGCCTTGTTGAAACACCTGAAAGGCAAGTTGGGATGCGGGGGCGCGGTCAAAGGCGCCGAGATCGAAATCCAGGGGGATCAGAGGGAGAGGCTGGTTGCGCTTCTGAATGAACTTGGATATCGGGCCAGACAGGGTTAGAGAAAGGACATTCACGGCGGTAGCCGGTATCCGGCTTCGGCGATCCCTGCTACCGCAAATTGCGGCCAATGCTTGTTCCGCTCTCCACGCCCTTGCCGTTGCCGAATGTTTCGGCGCCGCTGTAAGGATGGATTACTACATTACGGCCCAACTGCGTGCCAGCAGGCACGACGCTGCCTTTGCCGACGAGGGAGAGGCCGGTGTTGAGTCGGGCCGGCAGCTCTGAATTGGGGTTGTTATTGTGGGAATGGCCAACGTGCGCGTCCTGGCAGACGCGCACTTCTTTGTCTATCACACAGCGTTCGACAGTTGCGCCCGCTTCGATGACGGTGTCGTTGAGGATGACACTATCGCGGACGAGTGCGCCCTCGCCCACCTGGACGCCTGGGGAGAGGACGCTGCGTTCCACCGCGCCTTCGATTTGGCAGCCGTTGGATAGAAGCGCCCCATCGACGTCTGCGGCCGGCCCGAGCTTGACCGGCGCCCGCTCCTGGCTGCGGGTATGCACGACCCATTCCGGCGCGTAGAGGTTGAGCGCCGGCTCCTCGGCCAGCAGGCTCATATTGGCATCCCAGTAGGCCTGAACCGTACTGGCATCTGCCCAGTAGCCCGGATAGGTGTAGCTGTTGACGTGGCCTTTGGCGACCAGCCCGGGCAGGATATCCCTGCCGATGTCATCGCCGCTGCCGTTGCTCAGGGCGTCCACGAGAAAGTCGCGACTGAAGACATAGACGCCCATGCTGGCAAGGTTTTGCTGGGTGCGGCGCGGTTTCTCCTGGAATTCGACGACGCGGTCGTCTGCATCCTGTGAAACGATGCCGAAACGATGGGTTTCGTGGCGGCTGACGCGGCGGACAGCGATTGTGGCGGGCGCGCCGGTGCGCAGATGGTGTTCGAGAAAGGGCCGGTAGTCCATCAGATAGATATGTTTGCCGGAGAGGATCAGTACGCACTCTTCCTTCTGCTGGATCACGTAGTCCAGGTTGCGCCGAATGGCGTCAGCGGAGCCGCGTTGCCAGTCCCCGTAAGGTCCGCCGCGATAGGGTTGCAGCAGGCGTACGCCGCCGCTGGAACGGTCCAGGTCCCAGGGTTTGCCGATGCCGATATGATCGTTGAGGCTGCGGGGCCGGTATTGGGTAAGGACGGCGACATTGTGGATGCCGCTGTTGACACAGTTGCTGAGAGAGAAGTCGATCAGGCGGAATTTGCCGGCGAAGGGTACGGCCGGCTCGGAGCGGACCTCGGTGAGGACACTGAGGTCGGCGTTATCTGCGCCGGCCATGATCATAGCGAATGCAGAAGACATAGGGAGCGATCCTCGCGGTCCGTTAGTGTAGGCGCGGAATGCGAAAGCTATACGGTTTGCCCATCTTCCACGACGAGGTTGGGTGGAAAGTCCTCTTCGCCTCTGTCGCTGTTGACGATCACGTTGGCGCCGATTCGGGCGCCGTCGGGAATGAATGCGCCCTTGCCGATGACGGTATGGCCGCTGTCCAGCTTGTCGGGAAACTGCTGGTTGGGCGGGGGCGCGTCCGAGGCGGCACAGCCGACGTTGGCGCCGAACCCGACGATGACCTGCTTGTCGACGATGACGCGTTCGACGCGGGCGCCGGGGCCGATCCAGGAATCGTTCATGAGAATGCTGTCCTGGACGACGGCGCCGGGGCTGACATAGACACCAGGGCTGAAGATACTGTTTCTGACGAATCCATGGACTTCGCAGCCGTTCGACACCATGCTCTGCACGACCTGGGATTGGGGCCCGAATTTGGCAGGGGGACGTTCTTCGGAGCGGGTGGAGATGGGCCAGTTGTCGGTATAGAGGTCCAGTGCCGGGTTGGATTGGAGCAGTTCCAGGCTTGTCTTCCAGTAGGCGTCTACGGTGCCGACATCGACCCAGTAACCGGTGAAGGGGTAGGAAAGGACGCGGTCTCCGGCGGCCAGCATAGCGGGAACGACGTGCTGGCCGAAATCTGTGCGTGGGCCGTCGGCGCCTTTTTCCTGGAGGCGTTGAGCCAGTACGCGGGTGTTAAAGACATAGATGCCCATTGAGGCCAGGTTACTGGTCGGCTTTTCCGGTTTTTCATGGAATTGAACGATTTCATTCTCTGAGTTCGTTTCCATGATACCGAAACGGTGCGCGTCTTCGATCGGAACGGGCATAACGCCGATTGTCACGTCGGCGCCCTTGCGCTGGTGGAAATCCAGCATTGGGCCGTAGTCCATCTTATAGATGTGGTCACCTGAGAGAATCAGGGCGGTATCGGCATTGTTTTCGGCGAGGAAGTTCAGGTTTTGCAGAATTGCGTCGGCGGTGCCGGCGTACCAGTCCTGTTCGCCGCGACCTTGAAAGGGCTGCAGGAGGCGGATGCCGCCGTGCTGGCGGTCGAGATCCCAAGGTTTACCGATGCCGATGTGTTCGTTGAGACTGTGGGGCCGATATTGGGTGAGGACGCCGACGGTTTGGATACCGCTATTGACGCAGTTGCTGATGGTGAAGTCGATAATGCGAAACTTGCCGGCGAAGGGAACCGCTGGTTTGGCCCTTTTTTCGGACAGGACGGTGAGACGAGTGCCCTCTCCGCCCGCCAAGATCATAGCAACGGTTCTCATGGTCGACTTTCCTAGAGGCCCAGTGAGACGAGGCGATCAAACGATTCCGAAATTGGGTCTATCTTATCTGAAAGAGCGTGGAAACCCAATAGGAGGATGGGCCGTTTTGCCATTTGCCAAGAGGCGCGGAACCTGATTGGAACTCTTGATGAATGTGATTCTCCCGCGGGCCATTGACTCCACAGGCCGTTCAGTCTGGCGCGTTCTTGGAATTACTGCGGGATATCCTATACTTGGTGGTAGGGTTGCATAAGAGCGCACCTTGTCCGGTTCTGAGAAATCCAGGAGACGTTAACCCAAGAAAACTCAGTTTGGCTTAACAAGGGCTCACTCAGAAATCAGGGCGGGCGGCACAGGCTACAGTCTTTGGCCCGCTAAGGTAATACAGGGCGTGTCATTGTTGCCTGCGGCCCGAAAGGTGAGAACACGGTGTCTGCCGATTTCCGGCGGGTGCTGCTCGTTGCGACTGTGCTTGCGCTGAAAAGCCGGATCTGAGTCAAACACGTTGAAAACGACTGACACGGCACTGGCGGTTTATCTGCTTGCAGACTGCAGCCAGTGAGAGACTCTTCTATTCTTTCCGGTTCGGCCGCGCCATTTCGCATTGATCACCGCCTGGCGAGCAAGACCTGAGGACGTTCGTCTACAACACAGTGTCACCGATTCCGACTATAGGGATGAATGTCAGGAAGACTGACGTATTTTTGGCGCGCTTGAAATGAGGGAAAATTCAGTGACTAAAGACAGCCACCACCGGTTACAGACCTACAGGTAAAGAAGCATTTCTGAAATGTCATTTTCTGTGAATCGCCCAAGCGACACTGCCGGATCAGTAGGGACACCACGCCACCTTCTGACGCTGGCGACCGGGTGGGTCCTGCTCATACTGTTCATCGCCGTCGTGTTACTCCGCCTCTTTGAGTTGAGCGAGAATCCACCGGGTTTTTTCTTCGACGAAGGGGCGCACGGATTGGATGCTCTAAGGGTGTTAAGAGGAGAACACGCTGTTTTCTTTCCAGGGAACAACGGACGGGAGGGGCTTGTAGTCTATACAGCAGCTTTGTCCATCGCCTCTTTGGGACGCACTCCACTAGCTATTCGTTTGCCCACAGCTCTTGCCAGCGCCAGCACGGTTTTTGCTGTCTTCTGGTTGGGGCAGTTACTTTTCGGCCGAGATGAAACCGGGCGGGCGACACCGTGGCGAGGCCTACTCATCGCAGGAGTTGGGGCCGGTCTGCTGGCGGTGTCCCTTGGTTGGACTGTTCTGGGACGTATCGCGTTCAGAGCCAACTTCCTGCCCCTGATTCTTTGCCTGAGTCTGACTCTACTTTGGTCGGGATGGCGTCAGCGAACCTGGTGGCAGATCGCTCTAGCGGGGGTGTGCACCGGGTTGCTTCCATACACCTATATCTCAGCGCGTTTCACGCCCCTTCTCCTGTTTTTCTTTGGATTGAGTTTTCTATTTCCTGTTGGCTATTTGAGTAGACAGAGAATACGTACTGCGCTACCCCTATTGGGCACTTTTGTGGGAATGGCCGGGCTGATAGCTGCGCCGATTTTCGTGTATTTTGCGTTGTATCCCGAGTTATTCGTTGCCCGCAGTGGTCACCTATGGATTTTCAACCCGATCCATAGCCAAGGGAATCCTCTTGGATCCCTCCTAGGCAACGTGTGGGAACACCTGTTGGTATTTGGTTTTCACGGCGACCCGAATTGGCGGCACAATTTCGCTGCCCAACCTATGCTTAATTCATGGGAAGCCTTCTTTTTCTGGCTTGGCGCGGGTATGGGAATTTGGCGCTGGCGGCGGAAACCTGCCTATCGATTGTTATTAGGGCTCGTTGACATTTTGTTCGAGCCAGAACAACGTAGAAGCAAAATGTAAGAAGGCCATGAAACGTCGTGCGAGTTTTTCATAGCGAGTGAAAATGCGTCGGTACCACTTGATTTTGTTGATGAAACGTTCGACGATGTTGCGTTCTCGGTAGCGGATGCGGTCATAGTCCCGTGGTTGCTTGCGATAGCGGCGGGAAGGGATGACCGCCTCTACCTGTTGAGCTGCGAGCAGCTCTCGCAACGGGTCAGAATCGTAGCCTTTATCGGCAATAACGGCGTCAAAATGGAAAGGGGCGAGCAACGATTCAGCTTGGGTCATATCATGGCGTTCACCACCGGTCAAGATGAACTTTAGGGGCAAGCCAAGGGCATCGACGAGGAGATGGATCTTGCTGCTGAATCCGCCCCGACTCCGACCTAGGCACTGTTCTTGCTGACCGCCCCCTTTTTGGACCCGCCCGCTGCGCACATATGGGCGCGTACAGCAGTACTGTCGGGCATCACCGCTGCCATGTCTGGGTCCTGGGCGAACTGTCTGAACATATCAGCCCAAACACCGTTCTCTTCCCAGCGTGCGAAGCGCTTGAATACACTGTTCCACTTTCCATATCTGTCAGGCAGTTCACGCCACTGGGCGCCAGTGCGCAGAATCCAGTGAACTGCCTCAACAAAACGGCGACACTTTTCCTCTTGCCCTGCGTAGGCACGAGGGTGTCTTTGCAAAAATGCGTACAGTTTCTGCCACTGATGGTCGGCAATTCTCTTTGTAGACATCCTCCTATTGTCGCCAATGTGACAAAACTAATCAAACGTCAACGAAACCTAATCTGGCTTGGGGTGATGCTCATACCGGCGATGTTAGCTAAAGGAGAGTTTCCGGGGCCAAATACGTTGCGAATGATGGGCGCTGTGCCGGCCATTTACCTGCTCATTGGTGTCGGCATGTGGGAGGTTCTACATTTCATAGCGACGCGAGGGTGCGCGACCAGGTTCCTTCTCGGAAAAAGGAACGGGGTTGCCATAACCATAGGGGCCGCGGTCAGTGGCTTGATCATATTTCAGGGTATTGCTACGTACCACACCTATTTCCGGCTGTGGGCGCCTAATCCCGAAACATCCAGATCACACGGTGCTGATTGGACGGAATTGGCCGAAGTGTTGAATGCGCGGGTGTCGGAGCCAGAAGCGGTCTACCTGCTCCCTCAGGCCGGATCGAATGAGCATTATGGCTTCGAGTACCTGTACAGCGGTGCGACGCCAGCCCGAGTTTTTGATTCAACCCTGCCCACAATGCCTGAAGAGACCAGAGCGACGCTGTCCTCAATGGAACAGTTGTCGACCGTCAAAGTGGTGGACTGGAAGACGGACGCGCCTTGGGCTGAGAAGGGTGACAGAAACATTATGCTTCTCATGGGAAAGTATGGAAAACACGTAGAAAGCGAAGAGTTCGGCAGCTTTCACATCCACACCTACACCAATATTCACCTCGACCGTCCGTGGACATTCTATGGAGATCTGGAACCGCTGACCGTCCGCTACGTTGGCGGCATTGAACTGCAGGGGCTGGCCTTGGGTCTGGGCGAGGAGCAGCTGCCGTCGCGTCAACTGTTCAATCTGGGTCAGGCTCGTTCACTGTGGGTTGTGATGAAGTGGCAGACCAACCCCAGCCTGGATGCCGACTATGCGATTTCGATGCGTCTGTACAGTTCAGAGGGTGCTTTCTTCTTTCAGAGAGATGTTGTTTTGGGGAACTCAGACCATGCGCGTACCAGCCAATGGTCGGCGAATGAGGTTGTCGAAACCGTGTACAACCTTGATTTTCCTACTGAACTCCCGTCGGGCGAGTATGAATTGCGATTGATCGTTTATGATACCGAGACTTTGACCCCGACTACCGAGATCGATGTCTGGGAGCCGGAGTTGGTTTTGGCGCGCTTGCGTTTGACAGGGCCGCAGTGATATGCGGACCCAGCCCGGGTTGGAGACGATCCATTTGGGCAGGCTCCCCGGGTCCGGCAAGAGGGCCTGGTGGGCATCATGTGTAATTGCCCAAAGAAAGTCACAGACCGACCCTAGTCGCGACACGCTTCTTTCCCCGCAGGCGGGTACTCATCGAGCTAGGTTTTTATTGCAAAGAGTTCTGATGCGGGGAGTCTTGGATTTTGCCGCTGAAATCTCTAAGCTTAGTGTTTGGGTTCCAGAGAAGCGCGTCCCAGTTGAGGGCAATTGGACAAACGTTTTGGCCGGTCTAGCTGTAGTATGGGAAAGCAGAGAAGCATGGGTCTGCTCACACGACCAAGAGTGAAAGAACATGTCTAAGAGGTTGTTTCGCTCCTCTTTCGGGCAAGGGCACAGCGCGGGGATTTCTGCGCAAGGCCCTGCCGGCAAGGTCGCGTTAGAAGAAGAACCGCGCAAACGTATCCTATTTGTTACATTAGGAATTCTGCTCGCACTGGTGCTGTTGGTGGCGTTGTTGCGTCTTCAGAGCATAACCGAATTCCCGCAGGGGATCCAGAGCGATGAGGGTCCGGACGGCGTGTATGCGTTGCAGGTGTTGGCGGGGGAGCATGCGGTTTTCTTCCCTGAGGCGGCCAGCGGGCGCGAGTGGATGGGCGTCTATACGATTGCCCTGACGACGTCTTTTCTGGGGCGCACGCTGCTTGCCTTTCGATTGCCGACGGCGCTGGCGAGCGTGGGCACGGTCTTTGTCGTTTTTTGGCTTGGGCGGCTGCTGTTTGGGCGGGACGAAAGCGGGCAGGAGACACCCTGGCGGGGCGTATTGATCGGGGGCGTTGGCGCGGGTCTGCTGGCGGTCTCGATAGGCCAGACGATCATCGGCCGGGCATCGCTGCGGGCAAATTTTCTGCCCCTGTTTCTCGGGCTTTGTTTTGCCCTGCTCTGGTGGGGGTGGTCAGGGTCCGGGCGGGAGAGGAGATTGTGGGGGATTGCGCTGGCAGGCGTGTGCGCCGGGCTGTTGCCGTACACTTACATTCCGTCACGCTTTACGCCGTTCTTGTTTCTCTTTTTTGCATTGAGCTTTCTGTGGCCGCTGCGGGCTGTTACACGAGAGAGATTGAAGGCTGAACTGCCGCGGGCGGCCATTTTCGCCGGCACGGCCGGGTTGGTGGCTGCCCCGATTCTCATCTACTTTGCACTTCATCCTGAGCACTTTTTCATACGCAGCAGAGAGGTGTGGTTGCTCAACGAGAGTCAGGGAACGGCGTTGGGCGCGTTTCTGTACAACGTGTGGGAGCATCTGCTGGCCTTTGGCTTTCGCGGCGACCTGCGCGAGCGGTACAACTTTGCGGGGCGGCCGATGCTGAACCCGTGGGAGGCGTTGTTCTTCTGGTACGGTGTGGGGATGGCGCTCTGGCGCTGGCAACGGCAGCCGGCTTATCGGCTGTTGCTGCTGTGGCTGGCGGTGCTGCTGGTTCCGGCCATGCTGGCTCGGGATGTCGGGTTGGGGCCGAACACGCTGCGCATGATCGGGGCGGCGCCGGCCGTATATCTGTTGATAGGCGTGGGCATGTGGGAGTTGTACCGGCTATTGGGGGACCGGTGGGGTCTGACGCGGATTTTCGGGGGAGATGGGACGAGGGTATCGGTTGCGCTGGGGGCTGTTGTCGGCGGCGTTGTGCTGCTTCAGGGGGTAAACACGTATCGCACTTATTTTCAGGAGTGGGCGGTCTCGTCCGAGTTTTATCTGGCGTACCACGGGGAGTGGGCGGATGCCGCCCAGGTATTGAATGCGCAGCCGGCATCTGCAGGCATGGTTTACCTGATCCCCTACAGGTTTGATGAACACTATGGATTTGAGTACCTGTATGACGGGGATGCGCCAGCCCGCGTTGTGCGCGCGGTCAGGCCGGACCTGGCGCGCAGGGTCGAAGGTTTACTCGGGGAGCTGGGAGAGGTATCGACGGTGAAAGTGCTGGACTGGAACGAAGAGTTTGTCTGGGCCGGCCAGGGGGATGAGAACCTGGTCGCCCTGCTAGGCAAGTTTGGGCGGTACGCGGGCAGTGAGGCGTTCACGAATTTCCGGCTCCATACATACACCGATCTTGATTTGGACCGATCCTGGACGTTCTACGAGTATCTTGAGCCACTGACAGTCCATTACGATGGGGGAATCGATCTTGTGGGGCTTGCGCTGGGCAAGGGCGAGGAACAGATGTCTTCGGAGCAGATGCTCGAGCTGGGGCAGGAGCGGTCGTTCTGGGTTGGCCTGCAATGGGAGACCACGCCAAGCCTGGAGAGCGATTATGCGGTCTCGTTGCGGCTGTACAACAGTGAGGGGGAAAAGTCGTACCAGGACGACCATGTTCTGGGCAACTCGACCTTTGCGCGCACGCGCCACTGGGCAGTGGGCGAACCGGTCGACACCCTTTTCCACCTTGATCTTGGGGCGGATCTGCGGCCGGGCGAGTACGAGTTGCGGCTGATTGTTTACGGCACCGAGACAAAAGTGCCGACTGTAGAGATCGATGTGTGGGAGCCGGAGCTGCTGCTGGCGCGCGTGCGGCTGGAAGAGGGCCCGTGACTGGGGAGCGGGTCAGACAGGACTGTCGTTTCGTCCGGGACGCTAAGGAAACCGGATTGGTTAGCGATGCGAAATCTTGCGACGGGATTCGGGCGAGGATAGGTGACAGAACGCGTGTCTGAGAGTTCTTCTTCGGGTCAGCCTCGAATTGACGCTGCCGGGTCGACGGAAGCCGGGCGTATCCGGATGAGGGTTGCGACCGGGGCGGTGCTGCTGGCACTGGCGGCGGCGGTGGTGGTGCTGCGGTTTTACCGCCTGGACGAGCTGCCGCCGGGGCTCAACCGGGATGAGGGGATAGACGGCGCGCTGGCACTACAGGTTTTGCGGGGCGAGCACGCGATGTTCTTTCCCGTGGACCAGGGCCGCGAGCCGTCGGCGATCTACGCGCTGGCCCTGTCGACGATCCTGTTTGGGCGGACGCTGCTGGCAATGCATCTGCCGACGGCCTTGGGCAGCGCGGGGCTTGTCTTTGCCGTATTCTGGCTGGGAAGCGTTTTGTTTGGCAGAGGTGAAGGGGGGCGGCCGACGCCGTGGCGCGGTCTGATGATCGGCGGCGTTGGCGCTGGGTTGATGGCGGTATCGATCAGCCAAACGATTATCGGGCGCACGTCGTACAACAAGGTCACGCATATGCCCCTGCTTCTTGTCCTGGCCTTTGCGCTGTTGTGGCAGGGGTGGCGGGAGAGAAGCTGGTGGCGGATAGTGCTGGCAGGGATTTGCACAGGGCTGTTGCCGTACACTTACATTCCGGCGCGTTTCACCCCGTTCTTGTTTCTGTTCTTTGGTCTGAGTTTTTTCATTCCTTTCGGCTCCTTTTCCAGGACAAGGGTACGGAGGGAACTGCCGTGGACGGCCGCATTCATTGGCGTAACCGCGCTGGTTGCCGCGCCGATTCTACTTCATTTTGCTCTGCATCCTGAGCATTTTCTGATGCGCAGCCGAGAGGTCTGGCTGCTGCGCGGCGGCCAGGGTGACCCCTTCACTTCTTTCCTAGGAAACGTTTGGGATTATCTGATGGTCTTCGGCATTCGCGGCGATCCGAACTGGCGGCACAATTTTGCCGGTCAGTCGATGTTGAGGCCCTGGGAGGCGATATTTTTCTGGCTGGGCGCGGGAATGGCGTTGTGGCGTTGGAAGCGGCCCGCTTACCGTCTATTGCTGCTCTGGCTGGGTGTGCTGTTGCTGCCGGCCATGCTTTCGAGAGACGATATTCTGCCTCACTTCCTGCGAATGATGGGCGCGACACCGGTCATTTATCTGCTGGCGGCTGCAGGATTTTGGGAGGCGGTGCAGTTCTTGCAGGAGAGGCGCAGCGGTTTGCGACTGCCAGTCTTGCAAGCCGTTGGGCAGATGGGGAACCGGGTTGCCGTCGCGTTTGGGCTTGCGTTGGGCGGGCTGGTTCTGGTCCAGGGGGCATTTACATACCGCACCTATTTCCATACGTGGGCGAATCTGCCCGAGGTCTATGAGGCGAACGAGACCGAGTGGGCGGAGCTGGCGCGAACGCTGAACGCGCTGCGGCCCGTGCAAGGGGTTGTCTACCTGTTACCCTATACGATCAGCGAGCATTTCAGTTTTCAATATCTGTATGAGGGTAGGACGCCGGTCGATGTGATCCCAGCGAGTGTTCCCTATCTGCCGCAGGAACTCGAAACGGCGCTGGGGGCTAAGGGGAATCCGGCAACGGTGAAGTTTGTGGACTGGGAGAACGACCGCGTCAGCGGGGATACCCTTGCCGAACAACACGCGGTGGTTATTCTTGGAAAGTATGGGCGCTATGGTGGTGCGGAAGAGCATGGGAGCTTTCAGATCCACACGTTTTCCGGCGTGGCTTCAGACCGCCCCTGGACCTTTTACGAGTATCTGGAGCCGCGGACGGTGGACTATGATGGCGGCATCTCTCTGCTCGGTCTTGCCTCGGGCCAGGGCGAAGAGCAGCTGACAACAGAGGAGCCGTTCAACCTGGGAGCGGACCGCGCCCTGTGGTTGGCATTGCGATGGCAGACGGCCCCGGAGCTGGACATCGACTATTCAGTTTCGCTGCGTTTACACGATGCTGAGGGGGGACGGGTCTATCAGAAGGATTCCGTCCTGCTGGATGCTCGCCACTGGCGTACGAGCCGCTGGGGGCCGGATGATTTTGTGGATACGGTATATTATCTTGATATACCGGCTGATCTCGCGCCAGGGGACTATGAGTTGCGGCTGATTGTTTATGACTCGGCGACGCTGAGCCCGACTGTAGAGATGGGCGTTTGGGAGCCGGAGGTTGCGCTGGCGCGGGTGCGGCTGGGCGATGGTGGTTGAGACGAGGCGACACACAGTTCAGATTGGCGCGTTCTTGAAGTTTAACGCCTGAACCGCTATACTTCATTGTTGGGCTGCAAAGCCGGCCTGACAGCGGGTGCCAGCGAAGAATCGGATCGAGAGAACCTTCACCCATTCTGCAGCTCGACAGTTTGCATGATCTTTCCGGTCAGGCGTGCCGGTTGTTTACGTTGGGCACGGACCGTGAAAACGCTGTGCCGGCGCTGATATTTGCCACGTGCAAGAGGGCGCTGGGCCGACTTATTCAGGCGGGACGCCTGCGTTTCCAGGAGGAGGAAGACGTGCTGTTGCGAAGGACCCAAACTGCTTCATTTTGGCGCGATCAGTTCAGAGTTTCCGATGAAGATTTGGATTTTGTTCATGAGTTGATCCTGGATGCAGAGTCGCCGATGACGACCAGCCAGCTGGCGCTGCGCCTGATCCAGGAATACCAGCGCCGCGAGACGGCGCGGATGGAGTCCGAGCTGAAGAAGGGCGCGGTCTACCAGCCCAAGAACCCGTACGCTGTCGGGGAGACCCTGATTTTCCCCGCCATGGACTTTCTGGTTGGCGAAGTCCTGGAGACGCGCGCCGGCCAGAACCCGGAGCATGGCGCCTTCGATGTAATCATGGTCGGTTTCGACGACACGGGCGAGACCCGGGAATTTGCGGCCAACCTTCAGACGGGCCACCGGCTCAACGGAACCAATGGTCAGGCGACAGGCGATGAGGAAGCTCTCCTTTCGGCCGAAGAGATCCATTCTCTGTACCAGGAGGAGATCGAAGAGAGTTTGCTCTTTGTCCTGAGAGAGGGGGATAGAAACGAAGATTTCGTGGCTATTGACGACTACTGGTTGCTGGCCGACATGCTGGCCGAAGTTCATGTGGGTCATCTGAACATCGCCGAGGCGCTGCTTGAGATGCAGAACCGGCCGATGTCGCCTGAGGAGCTGCTGCCGGAGCTCGATCTGCAGTCTGAGGATGTCTCGCTGCCAATGCAGGTAATCAGCGTGAACCACGCGCTGGGAAACGACGAACGGTTCGACCAGATTGGAAGCGGCGGCGGCCCCCTATGGTTTCTGGCGCGGCTGGAACCACCGGAGGCGCAGACAATCCCTCCCCTCCTGCAACCCAAGATAGGCCGCTACAATCGGGCAATCTTGAGTGTGGAACTTTTGCAGATGGAATGGGAGTTGGACGACGAATGGGGCGAAGGCGGTGCGAGCACGCCTGTTTCGTCGGTTGTGCCGAGCATCAGCTTCACGCTGACTTTCCCGCACTGGCTGTACGGTACGCTCCCGCTCAGCAGCCGCACGCGGGCGCTCTTCCCGCACAGTGCGCAGGAGCGTTCGATGGTGACGGTGGTCGACGGCCGTTGGGGCAACCGCTACACGGCCTGGGTGGTCCATAACGGTCGCTATGTGTGCGGCCTGAAGGATTGGATGGTTGCGCACAACCTGCCGGTGAGCGCTCAGATCACGCTGGAGCGGACCGAAGGGCAGGATGAAGTAATCATTGATTACCGCCCGCGCCGGATGAGACGGGAGTGGAGCCGCATTGCGAAGGTTGATGCGGAACAGTTGAGTTTCGGTCTCGAAATGAACAAAGTGCAGATCTCATGTGAGTACGATGAGAACCTTATTGTTTCTTGCGACGACCGGGAGGGTCTGGAAGCGTTCAACGCCGGTTTGGAGGGCAACGACGATGCGCTGGAGCAGATCGTGGCGATGCTCGTGCCGGAGATTGCGAAGCTGAATCCGCAGGGGACGGCGCATGTCAAGACGATATACAGTGCGGTCAACATGTTCTGGCGCTGTCCGCCGGGACCGATTTTTTATACATTGCTCAGCAATCCCCGCTTCCAGGATGTTGGGGATGGATTCTTCAAGGTAAGATGAGGATGCGAGGCCGGCATTGCGCGCTTTTCACCGGCTCTTGATTATCGAGGAGGGATAAGTAGGAGATGACTGCGGCAGCGTCCAAGCAAAAACTCAAGTGGTTCCGACCGGACGTGAACACAAAGTTTCACATCGACTATAATTGGTGGGAGCAGAGCGGACGGAATTTCCGTCTATACCTGCGCGATCAGTTGTGCACGGAATGCCGGGACAGGTTCCAGGACCATAGAAATACGGAAGATGTGGACTGGATCGACCCGGAGACGGGCGAGGTTCACCGTACTGATGCCCTGTGGGAATGTCTGCGCAGCCGTTGCACCAAAGATCCGGACTACATCAACGAGCATCTTTCGCTCACGGCGGCCTGTTTCCGCGTTTTTCTGGCCAACAACAATACGCCGTTGAGCCCATCTGAGCTGAGTCAGCTCCTTCCGTGGAAACCGGCCCGCACGATTTTACAGACGCTGGGCGGCCGCGTGGTCTATCTTGGTCTGCGGCCGGTGCGCGACTAGCGCAAGGTATGTAGAAGAGAGAGCGGTTCTCCCTTCTCCAGTTCAGTTGCGGCGGTCTCCTTCCGTCCCATTCCCTGCCCTGGCCAACAGATCCTGTGCGGCGCGATACATTGGCATATCCACCATTTTGCCGTCGAGTACGCAGACGCCGCGCCCGGCCCGCTGGTGGGCCTCAAAGACGGCGATGAGGCGTCGCGCCGCGGCCACGTCGGAGAGGTCCGGCGTGAAGGCGCGGTTGATTATCTCCACCTGGTACGGATGGATCGCCAGTTTGCCTCGGAAGCCCATTTTCTGAACAGTCTCACATTCGTCGGCCAGACCGGAAATGTCGGCAAGGTCGGTATAGACAGTGTCGATGGCCTGTAGGCCGAAGGCGGCCGCCGCGGTGACGACGGCGCTGCGGGCATAGAAGACCTCCCACCCCTCACGCGAGCGCTGTGCGCCGATATCGCCGGCGAAGTCCTCGGCGCCGAAGGCCAGTGCCACAGTCCTAGAATCTGCGCGGGCAATTTCGGGCAGATTCACCACCCCTGCAGCGCTCTCCACGATCGGCAGCAGCCGCACATTTCCGACGGGCATTTCTGCCTCGCGTTCCAGTCGTGTCAACCGTTCAGCCACGCACTGCAGGTCGGCGGCGGACTCGACTTTCGGGATCACGTAGACCTGGGGCGCGGCGGCGAAGGTTTGGAGCAGGTCATCGGGCCAGCACGGGCTGTGGACCGGGTTGATGCGAATGCAGCGTAGGGGGCCGTCTTGCGGGAGTGTCCGGAAGGCTTCGACGAGAAGCGAGCGGGCCTCCGGTTTGCGGCTGGGCGCAACCGCGTCCTCAAGGTCGGCGATGAAGGCGTCGGCGGGCGACCCGGCGCCGCGGGCGATTTTGCGGGGCGAGTCGGCGGGCATGAAGAGGAGAGAGCGCAGTGGAAGCGTCATGGGCAGGCTCCGCAGGGGCGGGTGAGCGTGGTGGAATGGTGGTTGCGTACGGGTTATTCATTTGCTGATTTATTGTACATGGTTTGGGCGCAAATGGCAGGTTTTTCGGAAGTGACGTGACCGGAGTTGGGATGCTACTGTGAAACGCGGGTCCAGATCGATATGGTAGTTGCTGCACCGATTGCCCTAGCACTGACCATAGAAAGTTTGGACTCCCCCTCTCGATCTTCGATTTCACCTTGACAGCGCCGGCGTTCGAGCGGCCCGTTCGGTTTTTATCTTCCTGACAGCCAGCGCGGCCAGTGCGCCGAGAACGCCTCCCAGCATATCGACGCCGATGTCGAAGAGGTTGTCCGGGTGTAGTACGGCCTGCCTGCTGAGCAGCTGGAAGCCCTCCTGAAGGATGGCGGCGGCGAGCACGAGGGCCAGAGTGAATCCGATGCGCCTGGCAAGCGTGCAGGGCAGGCGCTGCATCAGGAGGAAGCCCAGAACGGCGAAGAGCAGGATGTGCATGACTATGTGCATCCAGGCGGGACTGAACAGCGTGTTGAAGAGACGAAAGGCCATTGGCGAGGGCCGGACGAGCCAGGCCATGGGCGTAAGGATGCCAACAGTCCAGAGAATCAGGAACAGATACCGCTTCATTTTCCATCCTTTCATTTGGCTTCGCCCCTGCCGGTATTGGGCAGAAGGCCGATACCCTGAATAACTGCAACGCATCGATCCTGGTTCCCAGAATGACGGCAAGGGGCCATTGGGGAGGGCAGGCACAGCGGCCGTGAAGTTCGTCTTGGCAGCCCAGCCGCACAGGACCTACTCGACCTGAAAAAGGAATAGAGGTTGCCCAGATCCAGTGCCTATGCTAGACTTCGCGCATTGAAATTCAGGCCCCATCCCACCGCGATCATTTGCCTGTCAGAAAGCAGATGAAGGCGCATTTGGGTTGCCCGCGGCGGGGTGGAGGAAATCCGCCTTTTGGTGTGGCCGCAGATGACTGCGGTTGTCGGGGCAGCTGGCGGTTTGCAATAGGGGAAAACAGGTGTTTCGACGTAACGACCGGCCGCAGCCGGATGCAATCGAGGTCATCATCGGGCCCAGGGCCACCTACAACGGCGCATTGCGCAGCGATAGCAGCATTCGCATCGACGGTGTGGTAGAGAGCGGTCTGCTGGAAACGCTGGCCAACGTCATCCTGACGGAAGCCGCCCGCGTCAATTGCGAAATCCGGGCCCGGAACGTGAGTATTCGGGGCTATTTTGACGGCGTCATACGCGCTGACCGCGTCGAGTTACTGGCGGGATGTTACGTGCGCGGCGCGCTACATGTGAACAGCTTCCTGCTGGACGAGGGCGCTACGCTCGAAGGGGAGCTGCACATGCGGGGTGACGGTGTAGAGGAGTCGCTGGACCTGCCCTCAGAGATGGAGACGCCGGTGGATCTGCCGGGCGCTCCCTCGCAGGAAGAGCCGGAGTTCAATTAGCGTATGCTCGCTTCAGTCACGAGACCGGTCTGTTTTTTTGGATGGAGCAGGGCCTGTGGGCGCAACGGCAGACAGGGCGCCAAGCTGTGGAAGCCAGGACTTGACCCCGCAAATAAGGGGGAAGTCTGGCATGGATCCGCGTTCGTCAGAGCGCGAAGAGTGAGTGTACCTCTGCTATGGACTGGCTGCTGATTGTCGCCGGCGCGCTGCTGGGTTACCTGCTGGGGTCGGTGCCGGTAGGCTTGCTGGCCACCGGTATATACGGTGTGGATATCCGCACGGTGGGCAGCGGGCGCACCGGCGCGACCAACGCATGGCGTGCGGCCGGCTTGAAGGCGGCCATCCCGACGGTGTTGGGCGATGCGCTCAAAGGGGCGGCGGCGGTGCTGCTGGTTCGTTATGCTGCGGGGGCGTTTCTGCCCGATGTGGACCCGATCGCGGTTGCCGCGGCTGCGGCGCTGGCGGGGGCGTGTGCGGTTGTCGGGCACAACTGGTCGCTCTATCTGGGTTTCAAGGGAGGCGCCGGCGGCATCACGACGGCGGCCACGATTCTGGCGATTTCGCCGCTTATCGGCGGTGTCGTCTGCCTGGTCGGGCTGCTGCTGATCTGGTGGAGCCGGATGGCCTCGATTGGCACGTACAGTGTGAGCGTGACTTCGTTGGTGTGCGCGGTTGTCTTTGCGATTGCCGGTCTGACCCCCTGGCCGTATGTAGTTTTTGGTCTTATTGCCTACCTTGCCGTCACTATTTCACTCAGCCGCAATCGCCAGGCGCTCAAGGATGGCGAAGAGCGGGTGATTTCGCTGTGGTAATCGTCCGTTTTCAGGGACATCCCATACTAACCTCTTTTTTGGACAAGATAGTTCAACCTCGGTATAATTTTTGAATCAGGAAGAGGCTCTTCATACACATGAAAGGCGACTAAGATGGCTGAACGCAAACAGTTGACAACCGCTCATGGAGCGCCAATAGGAGACAATCAGAACTCATTGACCGCCGGCCCGCGCGGTCCACTTCTAATGCAGGATTATCAACTCCTGGAGAAGATGGCCACCTTTAACCGCGAACGCGTCCCGGAGCGGGTCGTGCATGCCAAGGGTTCGGGAGCCTACGGAACCTTCACCGTTACAAATGATGTCGCGCGCTACACCAAAGCCAGGATTTTTTCTGAAGTAGGTAAGCAGACCGACTGTCTGCTCCGCTTCTCGACCGTCGCAGGTGAACGCGGCGCCGCAGACGCTGAACGCGACGTGCGCGGCTTCGCTGTCAAGTTTTACACGGAAGACGGAAATTGGGATATGGTCGGCAACAACACGCCGGTCTTCTTCGTGCGCGATCCCTACAAATTCGGCGACTTCATCCATACGCAGAAGCGCGATCCCAAGACAAACATGCGCTCCAGCACAGCCATGTGGGACTTCTGGTCACTCTCCCCTGAAAGCTTACACCAGGTCACCATCCTGATGAGTACTCGCGGTCTGCCGCAGGGTTATCGCTTTGTCAACGGCTACAGCAGCCACACCTACAGCTTCATCAATGCAGACGATGAGCGTTTCTGGATCAAGCTCCACTTCAAGACGATGCAGGGCATAAAGACATGGACCAATGCCCAAGCGACAGAGATTGTCGGGCAGGATCGTGAAAGCTCGCAGCGAGACCTCTTCGAAGCGATCGAGAGGGGAGATTATCCGAAATGGCGTGTCTGCGCCCAGGTGATGCCGGAAGAGGATGCCGAAACCTACCACATCAACCCCTTCGATCTGACCAAGGTTTGGCCCCATGGCGACTACCCGCTGATCGAGATTGGCATCATGGAACTCAATCGCAACCCGGATAACTACTTTGCCGACATCGAGCAGGCCGCGTTTGAACCCTCCAACATCGTGCCCGGCATCAGCTTTTCGCCAGACAAGATGCTCCAGGCCCGGATTATGTCCTACGCCGATGCCCACCGCTACCGCATCGGTGTCAACTATGCCGCCCTTCCAGCCAACCAGCCTCAGTGCCCGGTTCACAACTATCACCGCGACGGTAACCTGCGTTTTGACGGCAACTTCGGCGGTGCGGTCAACTATGAGCCTAATAGCATGGGAGGGCCGGTCGAAGATTCCGGCAGTCTCGAGCCGCCGCTCAAGGTATCCGGCGATGCCGACCGCTATGACCATCGCGTCGGCAATGACGACTATACGCAGCCCGGCAATCTATTCCGCCTGATGAACAGCGACCAGAAAGAGCAGTTGTTCAGCAATATCGCCGAAGCGATGGATGGCGTGCCTGAACGCATCAAGGTCCGCCAGCTTGTCCATTACTACAAAGCCGATCCGGACTACGCTTGCGGCGTGGCAGGAAAGTTGGACCTTACCCATGCCTCCGAGCGGGTGGCTGCCCTCGCGGACCTGTCTCTGGCTGAATTAGCAGAGAAGACCAGCGCAGAAGCATATTCGGAACTGGCAACGCCGAAAGCGTCGCTGGCCAAAGCCGCCGACTGACCTCCCAGCAACGTATGCATTGAGGTCATACGCCAGGGGGAGAAGGAACACGTACGGATAGGCCTGATTTTCATTCACCGCCGCGTACAAAGCCGACCGGGAAATCGGTCGGCTTTTTCGCGTCCGGGGCAGCGATACAGGGAACATGCAGTTGTTGGACATCGTCCTATCTTGCGATCGTCAATGTTGCCGATTCAGCACATATGATCTAGATGTGCTATGGTTAGATCTGTCTGTGTTTTGCAGACGATAAAGTTCCCCATTTTTGTCAGAGAGGAGAGTTTCATGCAGGTAGTAAAGAGTTATCCGGACAACATGTTTTGTTGGGTGGACCTGGCCACGACCGACGTTGCCGCGGCCAAGGAGTTTTACAGCGGCCTTTTCGGTTGGAGCTACTTTGATATGCCCACGCCTTTGGGCTACCACTACTCATTGTGCCAGATTGACGGCTACAACGTGGCCGGCATGAGCATATTGCCGCAGGAGATGAAGGAGCAGGGCATTCCGCCGATCTGGTCCTCCTACGTCAAGCACGACGATGTCGATTCGGTGGTGGCCAAAGCTGTCGCAGCCGGCGGGACGGAAGCAATGCCAGCCATGGATGTGATGGAGTCCGGGCGTATGGCGGTTATCCAGGACCCGACGGGGGCGATGGTGGGGGTCTGGCAGCCGAGGCAGCACATCGGCGCGCAGCTGGTCAACATGCCCAATGCACTTGTCTGGAATGAGCTTCAGACGAAGAATGTCGACACGGCGCGAAGTTTCTACGGGGAGGTTTTCGGCTGGGGCCATGACAGCGACCCGAACGGTTACCACCTCTTCAAGTTGGGCGAGCGGATGCAGGCCGGGATGCTGAAGATGGACGAATCCTGGGGGGACGTTCCATCCAACTGGGCACCCTACTTCATGTCGGCGGATATCGAGGCGACGGCGGCCAAGGCGAAGGAGTTGGGCGGCGTCATTCATGTTCCACCGACCCATACGGGTACCGTTGGACGGTTTGCCGTAATCGGTGATCCACAAGGGGGGGTCTTCACTTCGATGGAGTTTGACGGTCCGGTTGATCTGCCGCCTGGTTACTAGGAAGGCGAATAGGGACACCGCGATTGACTGCGTTGTGTATAGCGTAGGCAGGGCGGTGTGCCCTATTTTTGATGAAGGCTGGTTGTAGGACGGTCTTTTGCGAGGCCGAGACGTGTGTAAAGGAAGGGGAATTATATACTTGACACCACTAAAGGCGTTCTTTCTTGAGGTACAGCCTGCATATCATGGAAGGGGTGATGCGAAACTTGGTGCCATGATCCCGCAGGCCGTTGCTCCCCCGGCTTGGCTTCCCTGCCATCGAAGTCCAGGGCGGTTGAACCCCGCATCAGTTCGTAGATGAAATCAGCCAGGTGAAACGTCTCGTAAGCGTCCGCGTGGATGAAGCGGACGCTCTTCGCTTGTTGCGCTCACCTTTGACCAACAGAAGCCTTCTCAGTTTCGCCCCCGCCGCCGCTATCAGGTTATCTTGGCTCCAATAGGGCGCCGGCCCGTTCCCCTTCAGTGGCCGGTCAACCACCTGCCCCGTTGTTGTATCGACTCTGAAGCGGTCAGAACGCCCCTGGACGGTATGTCGGAATTGAGCGCCCGTATCGGCGCGCCATGTAGCGCAGAATGGCTTCTGGCCCGTCCGGGCTCTTGTGGAACAGGGTAACAAGGCTTGTGCGGTCGGAATGCCACTTCAGTTCCCATCCTACGGAATCGGGTATGTCGTGCCCGCCTGCTGTTGCCCCCAGCAAATCTTCCAGGAACAGGCCGGGCGCGCCTGAGCCGTTGTAGCGTGATTCCTCCGGCATAACATCCGGGCCGTGTGCTATCACGGCCCGGACTCGTTCAAACAGTTCTTTGCGCGTGCGAGGCGGTCTGGATGGAAACTGTGTCACCGGATCATCCTCCTCACCTTGTCGATGCGATCACGGGCAAGGGTGCAGTAGTCCTTCGATATGTCCATCCTGATCCACTTCCGCCGTTCCAATTCTGCCGCCATTCCTGTTGTCCCTGAGCCGATAAACGGATCAAGTACAATCTGTGCGGTCGTAGAACCGATTACCGGCTGGGGGATCTCTACAGGAAAGGGGGCAGGATGCGGATTGTCTTAGTCCTGAGGGCTAGTCCAGAGATCACACGCATTCGCCAGACCTCTAAACCCAACTCCTGGGCTGGGGGCGCAGTCCATTTTTGGGGTGAGAGTGGGCAGACACAAGGCCTGCCCCTACCGTGGTCACGGGGGACGGTTTCGCGGCACGACGTGGGTGGGCGACAGGCGGCATAGACAGTACGCCGGCGACGCGGCGCCAACGTGGCATGGTGTACGGGGGGCGTTGCGGGGGGAATCCCCCCGCACAAGGGAGGGCCGAAGGCCCGACCGCAGAACTGCAGTGGTCAGTGGCCAGTGGTCAGTGATCAGAGGTGACGGCACTTGCGATGTTCGGGGACGCGAATTGGTTCTAGCTAAGTCGTTACCAGAGGTGTCCGAAAGTTCACCCCTATTTTGGACTGCACCCTGGGCTGGATTCGGGTATTGACAAGACTTCCCTGGCCTGATACACTCGGCGATGAATGAGATTGACCGCTTAGGTTTAGCATTCCAAGAGGGCAAAGGGGAGGTTACTATGAGAGCCGTCGTGTACCAGGGTCCGTTCAGCGTAGCCGTAGAGGAAGTTCCCGATCCCGAGATAATGCATCCGAATGACGTAATCGTCAAGATTACTTCGAGTTGCATCTGCGGCTCCGACCTGCACATGTATGAAGGTCGGACTGCAGCCGAACCGGGCATAGTCTTCGGACACGAGAACATGGGTGTAGTCGAAGATGTCGGGTCCGCTGTGAAAACCTTGTCCGTAGGCGACAGGGTCGTGATGCCGTTCAACGTCGGCTGCGGCTTCTGCAAGAACTGCCAGCGGGGGTTTACGGGTTTCTGTCTCACGGTCAACCCTGGATTTGCCGGCGGCGCGTATGGATACGTGGCAATGGGACCATGGCGCGGCGGGCAAGCCGAGTACATTCAGGTGCCTCACGCGGACTTCAACTGTCTGCCTCTTCCGGCCGGGGATGCGTTCGAGTGGGATTTCTCTCTTCTGGCGGACATATTCCCCACGGGTTATCACGGCACTGAGCTTGCCGACGTGAGTCCTGGCGAGAGCGTCGCCGTGTGGGGCGCGGGACCGGTCGGTCTGATGGCCACCTATAGCTGCATCATCAGAGGGGCGGCGGAGGTTTATACCATCGATCACGTGCAGGAGCGGCTGGACAAGGCCAGCGAGATTGGCGGTATTCCCATCAATTTCGATGACGGCGATCCGGTGGAGCAGATCAGGGACATGCGCGGGGGCGACGGTGTGGACAAGACGGTCGACGCTGTGGGCTATCAGGCCGCTGCGCAAGGATCGTCAGCCGCCGGAGGCGAGCAGACCGAGATTCCCAACGTGGTCCTGAATCAGATGATCGACCTGATCAATCCCACAGGGATCATGGGCATTCCGGGCCTATATGTGCCATCGGACCCCGGTGGAGTGGACGAGGGCGCCAAGAGAGGCTCTCTGGCCATCAACTTCGGGAAGCTTTTTGAGAAGGGTCTGAAGCTGGGGACGGGTCAATGCAACGTGAAGCAGTACAACGCCTACTTGCGCGACCTCATCATATCCGGCAAGGCCACTCCCAGCTTCGTTGTGTCGCACGAGGTGCCGCTGGACGACGCCGCCGACGCCTATGACAAGTTTGACAAGCGAATCGAAGGGTACACCAAGATCATTCTGAAACCTTAAACAGAACGCGCCGGTTCGTTCCCGGGCAGCACGTACTTAGAGAATCAGGGGATGTGGGTGCGGCATCACACGCACACCGTTCCCCGGCCCGCGTGAGATCACTCGTGCTGCAAAGCTTCTCCCTGCATGTTCGGGAACGGCACGCGCGCTTTAGGCGCAGGCAGACGCTAGAACAGCTGCCCTTGAATTTCAACTACGAGATTGACAAACGCAGGAGGTTGTGTCATGCGGGTAGGCAGCGAAGGGCATTCATACGACTGGATCGACAATTGGGCCACGCTTCCCGAAAGTGAAAGCTCACGCAAGGGATGGGCGCATCCGGGCATTGTTGTCACGGAATCGGGAAACGTTATGACCAGCCACCCCGGCGATCCGGAAGTGATGACCTTCGACGGGGACGGCAACCTGATTTCCTCGTGGCGCGGCGACTTTGCCGAGGCGCATGGGATCACCCTCGTCAACGAGGACGGAGTCGAGTATCTGTGGATTGTGGACCACGGATCCAAGAATCACTATCTTCACGGCTACCAGAATCCTCCGGGCGTGGGCGAAGGGCCCGGTCAGGTATTCAAGACGACATTGGACGGTGAAGTGGTCATGAGGCTGGAGACACCTCCCCTTCCCATGTACAAAGACACACGTTACTCCCCTACAACCGTCGCGCTGAACGAGGAGCGCTTTGGTGGCAACGGCGACATCTGGGTGGGCGATGGGTACGGCGCGTACCATGTCCACAGATTCACGAAGGATGGCGAGTATGTCAGCAGCATCAACGGCGAGGAAGGGGCCGGGGCCTACAATTGCCCGCACGGCATCTTCTTTGATTATCGCAAGTCCGAGCCGGAGCTCTACGTGGCGGACAGGGCCAACGACCGCGTACAGGTCTACGACATGGAGGGTGGATTCAGGCGGATGTTTGGTGACGGTTTTCTGAACACGCCCAGTTGTTTCGCGACACATGGCGATCTGATGATCATTGCCGAGCTTCGCGCCCGCCTCGTGGTCACCGATATAAACGATGAACTGCTCACGTACCTCGGCGGCAACAAGCAGGTGTGCGATGTTGAGGGCTGGCCCAACAATGTGAACGAATCGGGGCAGTCAGTACGCACGAGCCACCTGGAGACGGGCAAGTTCAACAGCCCTCACGGTTTGGCTGCGGACGCCAGCGGAAACCTGTATGTGGCCGAATGGCTCATTGGGGGCAGGGTAACCAGACTGAATAGGGCCTAAGCGCCCTGGGGACGCTTTGCGTCGCCGCCTGACAAACGAGAGTAAGCCACCACACGTCCTGCCGGAATTCCAGCACGGTGGCAAGGGGGATCGCACGTTTGTGGCGGTCCCTTTTCTGTGCTTCTGCGGTTACGCGCCAAGATAGCGCGGCTTTTCCCCTCTTTCCAATCCCTGCTATAGTATCCCGGACAGCGCAGGCCGCTTAGCGCGGCCGCGCGACCACACTGAAGACCCTGTCAAACCATGCACCAGGAAACAGACGGAATGTCCTCTCACTCGATGCTCGGCGCTTACGGCTCGTGGGCGGCTGCCCTTGCCGGTGAAGGCCCCAACTATCTTTCTTTTCGCCATACTCATTGGACTGATCCGGCAGCCTGGCGGCCGGCGGCGCGCCAGCGGTTTCGCGAGCGGGTGGCGATGCCGGAAATGGAGTGTGTGGAGAAGTGCCGGGTCGAGCGGCAGTACGAATATGACGGATTGGACGTGGAGGAACTTTCGTGGCAACTGCCCTATGGTCCGCGCACGGAGGCCCTGCTGTTGAAACCGGCCGGGGCGCGCGGCCCGTTGCCCGGGGTGCTGGCCTTGCATGATCACGGCGGCCACAAGTTCCACGGCTGGCAGAAGATCACGCGTACGGACAGTGAGCAGAATGCGGTCAACGTCGACCACCAGGCGCGCGCGTACGGCGGTGCGCCGTGGGCCAATCGTCTGGCCCAGCGGGGGTATGCGGTGCTGGCGCCGGATGCTTTTGCTTTCGGCAGCCGCCGCGTTCGCATTGCGGACCTGCCCGCGGCGATTCGCGACGGCATGGACGAGGCAGAGTCTGAGGATCCAGATTACATCACGGCCTACAACCGCTGGGCTGGCGGTCACGAGTCGACCCTGGCGAAGTCGTTGCTCAGCGCGGGGACTACGTGGGCGGGATTGTGGCTGGCCGAGGATGTGTGTGCGCTGGACGTATTGTGTTCACGCGATGATGTGGACGCGGAGCGGGTCGGGATTGGGGGGCTGTCGGGCGGAGGGCTGCGTACAGTCTACTTGGCCGGGCTGGATGACCGGGTGCGCTGCGCGGTCTGTGTGGGCATGATGACGACGTGGCGGGACTTTCTGCTCAACAAGAGCCATACGCATACGTGGATGATCTACGTGCCGCATTTGCCGACGGAGATGGACTACCCGGACATTTTGGGGATGCGGGCGCCGCTGCCGACGTTGGTACAGAACAATACGGAAGATCCGTTGTTCACGCTGGCGGAGATGAGGCGGGCGGACGTGATGCTGCGCCAGGTGTACGAGAAGGCAGATGCGGCCGAACAGTATAGTTGCACATTTTATGCCGGCGAGCACAAGTTCGACATTGCGATGCAGGAGGAAGCGTTCGACTGGTTTGACCGCTGGCTGGCAGAATCCTGACAGTAAGAGGACCGGAGAGAGCAGACAAACGAGACGATCAGTTCAGCCACCGAAATTGTTTCAACCGCCGTAAGGCGCGCCAGAAATGGAGAGTACCATGAATCCAGTCTCCCCACATTTCACGCTCGTTGATCTTTCGAAATCCTTCAATGCCGGACGCGCCGATCTTCCGGAAACGTTGCGCGTACCCTCTTTGCTTGAAGACAGGGCGGGTTCCACAGCATTCAACGGCGTCCCGTTCTTGCTTGGAGAATTTGAAGGTCCTGCCGCTATCCTGCTGGATTCTGAGCCTGTGACCGTCGAACTGGAAGGGGCGTACGCCACCTATGCGGTATTTCTGCATGCGGTGGCAGACCGCGTCACCAACTATCTGGACGGCTTTGCCGACTTCGCACAGGATGGGAACGAACTGGGTGGGCACGTCTCCTCCTACGTCTTTGAATACGAGGACGGCAGCCGCCAGGAAACGGCGATCCGACGCCGATTTGGCATACAGCAGAGTCGCGTTGTGTGGGGAGGGAGTCCCTTCGAGACGGTGCCGGCGGCGAAGGCCACGGTCTTCAACGCGGCAACGGAGGAGATCCAGTTGGGGCGGGTCCCAAGCACCGAGTACGGCCGCGGCGAAACGCGCACCAGCTCGGGGCGCGATCAGATGGAAGAGAAGATGTGGCTCTACGCGCTGGAGAACCCTCATCCTGACAAGCCGATCCGGCGCCTGGTTTTGCAGCCGCGCAACGAGGGGTCAACCGTCTACGCTATCAGTCTGACGAATTTGAGCGAGCATCCTCTGCGTCCGGGTGTGCGCCGCAAACTGCGGCTGACTCTGCCGGAGGGCGTCGAGTTCAACGCGATTGATGAGTACGAGGACCTGGCTATCGACCTGGGCTATGTGATGTCGGCGCGTGCCGCCTTCGACTACGACCGCGGTCACTGGCTGGGTGATGAGGCGAATGTCCAGCCCGCGGTGTCGCAGCGGGACTTGATCGTCGAGTACAGCGCGCATCCGCAGGCCTGGCTGCACGTCGGCGTGGACAGTGATGAGCCAATCGTCTATGACCTATCGCAACTTGAAGGCGGGCAACCTTCTGACACCATCGTCGGGGTGGCGCCGGCCCACCGGCTGGTCGACGTGCGGGTGGTGCAGAAGGGGACCAACAACCTGGCGCCGGTGCGCATTCATTTCCACGGCGAGCACGGCGAGTATCTGCCGCCGCGCGGCCGCCATCGCAAGGTGAATCCTCACTGGTTCGAGGACAACTATGGTGAATTCGTCAACGGCCGCAACCAGTACTGCTATATAGACGGACACTGTGAGGTGGATATGCCGTTGGGTGAGGTGTACGTGGAGATCACCAAGGGCTATGAGACGGCGCCGGTTCGCAAGCAGGTCACAATTGCGGAGGATACGGATGAATTGGTGTTTGAGCTGGAACGGGTGCTGCCGTGGCGAGAAAAGGGCTGGGTGACAGCGGATACGCATGTCCACTTTTTGAGCCCTTCGACCGCGCTGCTGGAGGGCCAGGCCGAGGATGTCCATGTTGTGAATCTACTGGCCAGCCAGTGGGGCGAGATGTTCAGCAATGTGAGCGACTTTGACGGCAGGACAACTTTAGGGGCGCGCGAGTTCGGCGGCGACGGCGAGTTTCTGGTTCGGGTGGGGACCGAGAACCGCATGCAGATCCTCGGTCACATCTCGCTGCTTGGTTACAACGGCAAGATGATCCACCCGCTTTGCAGCGGCGGCCCGTCGGAGTCGGCCCTGGGTGATCCGCAGGAGGTGGTGATGGCGGAGTGGGCGCAGAAGTGCATCGACCAGGGGGGTCTGGTGGTGATGCCGCACGCGCCGAACCCGCAACTGGAGCGGGCTGCGGACATTGTCCTCGGGCTGATCCATGCGATCGAAATGATGACCTTCAACCCTTGCGAACGGGAGCTCAACCCGTACGGCATCGCCGACTGGTACCGCTACCTCAATCTGGGCTATCAGCTGCCGATCGTGGGCGGCTCGGACAAGATGGCGGCTTCGTCGCAACTGGGCGGCGTGCGCACCTATGCACATCTGGGGGAGCGGGAGTTCACGTACGAGAACTGGATGGCGGCTGTGCAAGCAGGCAACACGTTCATGACGATCGGTCCGCTGGCGGAGTTGACGGTCGAGGGCGTAGCGCCGGGCGGACAGGTGGAGTTGCCGGCCGGCGGCGGAAGCGTGGGCGTCGACTGGCGGGTCGAGTCGGTGCTGATTCCGATCGATCAGGTGGAGGTTGTACAGGGCGGGCTGGTGGTTGACCAGGTAGATGTACAGGGCGAATACAGCGCGTCGGGCAGTGTGCAGGTCCCGGTTACGGCTTCATCGTGGATAGCGCTGCGGGTGCGTGGCAGCTATACCGGCGAGAAGGGCGAGATCGCGGCGCATACGAGCGCGGTGCAGACTTTGGTGGCGGACAGCCCGCTCTTCAACGGGCCGGACGCGTCGGCGGTGTTGGAGCAGATTGAGGGCGCGATGGCCTACGTGGATACGATCGCGCCGCGGCCGAGCGCGCAGCGTTTTCGGGAGATGCGGGCGGTGCTGGAGGCTGCTCACAACCGGTTGCACCAGCGGATGCACGCACACGGTGTTTACCACAGTCATACGCCGGTGCACGGACACGAGGACGAAGAGTAGGGTTCGCCAGTTCTTGTTGTCAGAGGCGCTGAGGTACGGCGGTGCAGCCACAGTAGGGGAACGCGCCTTCCTGGTCGCGGCCCAATGCAGAAACCGGACAGGTAAGTGAAGAGAGACGAGGACAAAGCAATGCCTGAAATTCGCTGGGGGATCGTCGGTTGCGGTGACGTGTGCGAGGTCAAGAGCGGGCCCGGCTTGTACAAGGCCGAGAACTCGGCGCTGACGGCGGTGATGCGGCGCAATGGTGCGCTGGCGGCCGACTTTGCGCGGCGCCACGACGTGGCGCGCTGGTACGACGACGGGGACAGACTGATCAACGACCCGGAGGTGGACGCGGTTTACGTTGCGACGCCGCCGGACACGCACATGGCGTACACGTGCAAGGCGGCGGAGGCGGGCAAGCCGGTCTACGTGGAGAAGCCGATGGCGCGCACGTACGACGAGTGCCAGACGATGATTCAGGCTTGTGAAGATGCGGGCGTGCCCCTGTGGGTCGGCTATTACCGGCGGCGGCTGCCCAAGTTTCTCAAAGTGCAAGAGCTGATCGAAGAGGGTGCGATCGGTGATGTGCGTTCGGCGCTGATTCGCTACTACCAGCCCGCGAAACCGGCCGACGCGTTTCCGGACCAGCGCAGCTGGCGGGTCGATCCGGAGGTTGCGGGCGCGGGTCTCTTCCTGGATTTGGGCTCGCATATGCTGGATATTCTCGATTACCTGCTGGGCCCGATCAGCAGTGTGCAGGGGTTCGCGGCGAATCAGGCGGGGCTCTACGACGCCGAGGATATTGTGTGCGGCAGCTTTACGTTCGAATCTGGGGTGCAGGGGACGGGCACATGGATGTTCACCGGCTTCGAACACCTTGACTGGACGGAGATTGAAGGCACGAAGGGGCGCATCGGATATGTCTGTTTCGATGCCAGCCCGATCGCGCTGACGACGAGCGCGGGGACCGAGGAGATCCCGGTTACGCAGCCGGACCACGTGCATCAGCCGCTGATCCAGACGATCGTGGACGAGCTGAATGGACGCGGGCAGTGTCCCAGCACGGGCGTCAGCGGCGCGCGCACGTCTTGGGTGATGGACCAGATGCTGGCGGCGTACCGGCAGAAGAATTATTGATAGTCGTAAACAGATGGAAGTAATGGATGGCGACGAATGAGACTAAGAAGCCAGTCGTTTGGCAGAACGGGGAGAGGGCAAGGGGTCAGGCAGTATTCGCTGGCCAACAACACGGGCGTGGAGGTCGATGTACTCGACTACGGCGGGCTGATCCGTACGTTATCGACGCCGGACCGCAACGGCGAGTTGGGCGATGTGGTGCTGGGCTTCGACACGCTCGACGAATATCTGGCGGGACACCCATATTTCGGCGTGCTGGTCGGCCGCTGCGCAAACCGCATCCGCGGCGGGAGCTTCGAGCTGGACGGTGTGCGTTACCAGCTTGCGCGCAACGTCAACGACGACCATCTTCACGGTGGGGAGGGCGGCTTCGACAAGGTGGTGTGGCAGGCGCAGCCTTTCCAGAACGAAAGGGAGGTCGGGTTGCTTCTCTCGCACGACAGCCCGGACGGGGAGGATCATTACCCGGGCGCGCTGGAAACAACGGTAAGGCTCAGCCTGAACGATGACAACGAGGTGCGTCTTGACTATAGCGCGACCTGCGACGCGCCGACGATCGTCAACCTGACCAATCACAGCTACTTCAACCTGGCAGGCGAGGGCAATATCCACGACCATGTCGCCATGATAGATGCCGACGCGTTCACGCCGATGGACGACGCGCTGATCGTGACGGGTGAGGTGCGGGACGTGACCGGCACACCCTTCGACTTCCGCCAACCCACTGCGATCGGCGCGCGCATCAACGCCGACGACGAGCAGATCCGCGCGGGCGGGGGCTACGATCATAACTTCGTTCTCAACGGAGAGCCCGGCACGCTGCGGCTGGCGGCACGCGTGTCCGAGCCGGGAAGCGGGCGGGTGTTGGAGGTGCTGACAACCGAGCCGGGTGTGCAGTTCTATACGGGCAACCAGATGGAGGCAGCAAACACGGGCAAAGGCGGAAAGGTCTTTCCTCACCGCGGCGGGTTTTGTCTGGAGACGCAGCATTTTCCTGACGCGCCGAACCAGCCGGCGTTTCCGTCGATTGTTCTGCGGCCGGGCGAGGCGTATACGCAGACGACCGTTTTCCGCTTTTCGACCGAACCGTAGACCCGGCTCCGGAACGAAACGCCTCAGGGCCAGAGTCCATTGCCCGTTTTGTACTGGTAGAAGGGGCTGAGAATGGAAGCGACCACAACCGAACTGACCGGTGCAGGGACATTTGACGCGAAGAGGGCGATCCTGAGCAAGCGGGATATGTTCCGGCCGCTGGCTGTGCAGCGAACCGAGGGGCTGGCGGACGCCTTGAGCAGAAACATGGTACGCGGGGAGACACCGCTGCTGGTTCTGGAGCGGGACGGTGCGGCACTTACTCTGCTCACCAGCCAGATGATCTTTCACCATGTTGCGCAGGGCGAGTGGAACGGGACACCCTTTCTTGCTACTTTCTGAGCGCCGTGCAATAGCGGCGTCAGTCTGACGCCGGTCATTGACGGGCAAACATATACTTTTGCGACACGGGGCCTTTACAACGGCATGTCGCTGATGGGGGACCACCAGACCGGCTCCTATTGGGATCACGTCACGGGCGAATGCCTGCACGGGCCGCTCAAGGGGCGGCGTCTGGAACTGGCGCCGCTGCGGCATATGCAGGCGGATCAGGCGCTGGCGCAGTACCCGGAGGCGCGCATTGCGCGGTCACGGCTGCCGTTGCCGTTTGGCTTGGCGGCGGGCCTGATGAAGATCCTGGTGCGATTGACCAGGGGGCGTTTTTTGCCGCCGGGGTTCGCTGGCTCGATGGGCGGGGAAGACCCGCGCCGGCCGCGCCTGGAGATGGGTCTTGGGGTCTGGACGGACAGGGTCAGCCGTTTCTACCCGCTCGGTATTCTCAAGGCGCGGGACGGCATGTTGTTCGATGTCATCGACAACCGGAACATGCTGATCTACCTTGACCCGGCATCGGGCACGCCGACGCCGCTCTTCGCCGATGGGCAGGATGCCGAATGGGATGGCAGCGACCTTCGCATGGCCGACGACGCGATCGTACGCAACGGTAGGCTTTACGATCCTTCGGGGGAGGAGTTACCCGCTGAACAGCCCCTACACCTCTTTGCCCGCTGGTACGGATTCTCGCTTACTTTTCCGGGTTGCGAAGTTTACGGGGACGCTGACGCAAAAACCAGATAAGGTCAGCGCCGCCGTCGACCGAGGTTTGCGGGCGCAGGCTTTACAGGAGCACACTCTCGAAGGAGAAGTCATACTTTGCAACTCAATCTTGCGGGCAAGACAGCCATTATCACCGGCGGCAGCGCGGGCATCGGACTGGCTTGCGCGCAGGCGCTCTACGCGGAAGGCGTGAGCGTTCTGATCGCGGCGCGCGACGAGGAAAGGCTGGCGGAGGCGCTCACCGCGATCGAGGCCCACGGCGAGCAGAGCGGTGCGCAAGCGTTGTCGGTAAGCGCGGACGTGAGCACGGCCGAAGGAGTTGAACGGGCGAGCGACCGCGCCCTCTCGACGTGGGGTCACGTGGACATCCTGATCAACAACGCCGGCTCGGCGCCGAGCGGAGACTTTTACAGCCTGGGCGACGACGCCTATCACGGGGCATGGGACCTGAAGCTGCTCGGATATATGCGGATGGTGCGGGCGCTGGCGCCGCAGATGAAGGCGCGGCGGGAGGGACGCATCGTCAACATTGTGGGCGCGGCGGCGCACAATCCCACGCCGACTTTCCTTGCGGGCGGCACGGCCAATGCGGCCATCATCAACTTTACGAAGGGCATTTCGCAAGACCTTGCCCCCTATGGCGTGCGAATCAACGCGATTTCGCCCGGTCCGGTGAACACTGAACGAGCGCGCCAGCTTGCGCGACAGGAGGCGGCTGCGCAGGGCATCTCGGTGGAGGAGGCCAGCGCTGGCCGCATCGCCTCGACGCCTCTGGGGCGGATGGCCGAAGCGGACGAGATCGCGGACATGGCGCTGTTCCTGGCGTCGGACCGGGCGGCCAGCATCACCGGCGCGGAAATCCTCATCGATGGCGGGTCGACTGCAAGTGTCTGATCCGCGACGCGTCTCGGCTCCGACGGCCACAGCCCCCAGTCCTGCCGAAGGCGCGTACCGGTGGTACATTCTGGTGCTGGCCGCGCTGACTCACACTCTTGTCGTGGGCATGCCGATGATGTCGTTGCCGGTGCTGTTCGACGAGATTGGCACTGAGCTTTCGCTGAACCTGGTTCAGATTGGATACGTCTGGGGCGCGGCTTCGCTGCTGGGCGTTGCCATGAGCCTTACAGGCGGTGTGATTGGCGACCGCATCGGCGCACGGCGGATGCTGGTGTACGCCTGTCTCCTTTCGGGCGCGGCCGGAGCAACGCGGGCGTTTGCCAGTGACTACACCACTCTGACCGTAACTGTTCTGATAGCCGGTCTCTTCCCGATGGCGGCGCCGATGAATGTCCACAAGACGTGCGGCGTGTGGTTTTCGGGGAAGCGCCTGGGCATGGCGAATGGCGTGGTGTCGGCGGGCATGGCCTTAGGATTTCTGCTGGGCTCGCTGATCAGTGCGACATATCTTTCGCCGCTGCTTGGAGGCTGGCGGAACGTGCTGCTGTTCTACGCGGTGCTGGCGGTCATCGTCGGTACGCTGTGGGCGTTCACACGACCTGGGCCGGATGGGGAAGGTCGGGCTGTTGGGTCAGAGGACCGGCCCTCGCTGCGTGAATCGTTGCTGCGGGTCGCCCGCTTGCGCAACGTATGGCTACTGGCGCTGGCGATGTTTGGCATCGGAGGAGCGATCCAGGGATCGCTGGGCTACCTGCCTCTCTATCTGCGCAATGATGGCTGGGAACCGGGCTCGGCGGACAGCGCCCTGGCGAGCTTCCATTTCGCAAGTCTGCTGTTTACGGTTCCGTTTGCTCTGCTGTCCGACCGGCTGGGGGTGCGCCGCCCGCTGCTGCTGACGTCGGCACTGATGTTAATTGTCGGCTTCGGCCTCCTCTCGCTGGTACAGGGAATCATGGTGTGGGTGGCTGTCATTTTCGCCGGCATTACGCGTGACGGCTACATGGCGACGATGATGACGCTGATCATCGAGCTGCGGGGGGTTGGTCCGGCCTTTGCCGGGACGGCCACCGGTCTGATCATGGCGATTTCTCGCATTGGCTCTGTCGTCGCTCCTCCGGTTGGGAATGGACTGGAAGCAGTTGGTCCTGGCGTGCCTTTTCTGTTCTGGGCGGCGCTGGCACTGGTGGGCTTTGCTGCGCTGACGGCGGTGCGCGAGGAGCGCGGAACCGCAGTAGTAAGTTAATTGTGAATGGTGGGTACCAGTTTCTTGTCTTTAGATTTGGTCAGCACAGCTTGTACGCGATAGTTCGCAGAATCCAAGTGAACGGTACCCAATCACGATCTGTGTAAGGATTGGGCGATAGAAATCAGGAGGCCAAGGATGTCAACCAAAGTCGCAGCTGATGCCTATCAGCGCATTTCAAGTGTCGCGGAAGTCACGGAAACGGGCCTGCATACGGTGCAACTGAACGGCCACGTCATAGTGCTCGTTCATCATGAAGACGAGATTTACGCGCTTGACAACCGCTGCCCGCATATGGGTTTCCCGCTTGACAGGGGGAGTGTCGCGGATGGGATCCTTACTTGCCACTGGCATCACGCCCGCTTCGATCTGTGCACTGGGGGCTCATTCGATCTGTGGGCGGACGACACGCCGAACTTCCCGGTGGAGGTACGGAACGGAGATGTATATGTCGATGTAACGCCGCGGCAGGATCCGGTGGAACACCAGCGCCACCGCTTGAGTGTGGGCCTGGAGCGCAGTCTCTCGCTGGTTGTGGCCAAGGCGGCGATCACGCTGGTGGACGAAGCCGGCGACACGTTGTCTCCTTTTTCCGCGGGCCTGGAATTCGGTACACGCTACCGCATGGAGGGTTGGGGGCAGGGGCTGACGATGCTCACCTGTTTCCAGAATCTCCTGCCCAGCCTGGGACAGGAGGACCGGGCGAGGGCACTGGCCCACGGTCTGGCCGCGGTGGCGGCGGATTCGGCAGGTAGCTCACCTCGTTTTCCGGTAACGCCTCTGCCGGACGGGAGCCCGGACTTGACGACGTTGAAGCAGTGGTTCCGCCGCTTCATTCTGGTCCGTGATGCAGAGGGCGCGGAGCGGTGCATTGTAACCGCTTTACGTGCCGGCGCGAGTCCGCAGCAGATGGCGGATATACTGTTTAGCGCGGCAACTGATTTCCGCTATATCGATATCGGACATCCGCTGGACTTTACCAATAAGGCGTTCGAAGCGCTGGATATCGTCGGTTGGGCGCAGGCGGAAGCGGTTCTGACCAGTTTGGTACCTGGCTATGCCGGGGCGCGGCGGATGGAGGAGTCCAACGCCTGGCGCAATCCGATCGATCTGATCGACTTGTTGAGCGATGCGCGCGGGCAGATCCCTGACGCGCTTGCGACAGGTCAGCCGCGGCGCGGGCGTTGGGCGGGGCGCGCCGATCTGGCGCCGGTGTTGCTGACCGATGATCCGCACGCCATCGCCGACGCGCTGCTAAGGGCGTTGCGAGCCGGGGCCAGCGAGGTTGAACTGGCCGGTGCGGTCACCTATGCGGCGGCGCTGCGCATTGCGCGCTTCCACACGAGCAATGAGTTCGGCGACTGGGATACGGCAATGCATACGTTCACGTTCGCCAACGCGGTCCATCAGGGTCTGCGGCGATTGGAGGGGTACGAACCGCCGGATGAGTACATGCTTCTGCTGCGGGGTGTTTTCGACGCGGCGATGAGCATCTATCTCGACCGTTTTCTGAACATTCCAGCGGCACGGCTGCCGGCCGCCAACGGGACCAACGGAACAGCGCCGAAGATTCCGGCGCTGGCGGATATGCTGGATCAGCAACAGCAGGTGAACGAAGCCGGTAACGCAGTGGGCAAGTATCTGTTCGAAGGCGGCGACGCGGCCGCGATGCGGGCGGAGCTTGGCGCGCTGCTGCTGCGGGAAGACCGCGACTTCCATACGATTCAGTGTGTTGAGGCGGCTTTCCGTCAGCATGACCTGCTGGCTGCCGAGACGGATTCACAGGAGGAAGCCGTGCTTGTACTGGTGGCTGCTGCTCGCTATCTGGGCGCACACGCGCCGACGATGCGCGCTCAGGGCCAGACCTTCGGTATCGCCCGGCGGCTACATCGCAATGAGAAGCTGTTCGAGGGGGAGTAGAGCTCACTGCAGAGCGGTGAGGTTATTGAGTTAGAAGAGAGAGAGGCGAACTGCCTCTCTTCTCTTTATGCAGGGTTGAAGCCGCGGGTTGCATGCCGCCACCGTTTGGGAGGAATACGTGACAGAAAGGATCATGACGCTTCACCCGGCTGGAAAGCAGGGCGTCAACATCGATAAGGGCAAGTATGACACGGTGCGGGAGGCGATTGAGGAGACGCTGCGGGCACAGCCGGGGATCACGTTCAGTGAAATGACGGAGGAGGTGGGCCGGAAGATCGGTGACATTTTTGACGGCTCGGTGGGTTGGTATGTGGTTTCGGTCAAACTCGATCTGGAGGCGCGGGGCGTGTTGGAGCGGGTTGATGGCCGCAGTCCGCAGCGACTGCGGCTGGTGGAGTAGACGATCGCATCGCGAATTGATGAGCGAAGTAACCGGTGTTAGAATCTCACAGTAGGAGCTACACGTCTGAGGTAAGGGCAGGCATAGATGGCGACTCTAACTTTCGAAATTTCTGATTCTCTCCTGAAGCGCGCTCACGAATCAGCCCAAGCGCTGGACCGCCCTGTAGAGGACATTTTGGTAGGGGCATTATCGGTCAGCCTACCCGATATACATGATGTCCCTGCATTGATGCGTAGTGAACTCTGCTAGAGATGACCTTCTTCGATGAAGAATCCCTTTGGCAGATAGCGAAGGGTGAAATGACATCGGCGGAACAGAGTGAACTTCAAGCGCTTCTTGACGTGGAGCAGCGCCCACTTGTTCCACAAGAGCAGGTACGCTTGCAGGAGCTGAGGGAGAGTTACGGCAAAGCCATGCTTCGTAAGGCACGCGCCTATGCGTTATTGAGTTTGCGCGGCGAACAGCCGCTACTAGCCGTTCTTGAAGCGACTGACTAGCCAGTAGAGATGGCGTCAGCCTCTGCATCGTTACGAATTCGGGTTGCTCGGCGCGCTCATTTTTGCTGTGAATACTGCCGGACATCGCAGAGAATCAGCGGAGCGCAGATGCATATCGAACACATCTGGCCGCGTAGCAAAGGCGGCTCTTTAGCTCTTGACAATCTTTGCTACGCTTGCGCCCGGTACAATAGCTACAAAGCCACACAAACCCACGCCCTAGATCCTGAAACTGAAGAGGAAGTTCGACTCTTTAATCCACGCACGGATGTGTGGAGCAGTCACTTTGCATGGCGTGAGGCCGGCCTACGAATTTCGGGAATCACGGCTATTGGAAAAGTAACCGTCGAGGCACTTCACATGAACAGCGAGTATGTTCTTCCCGCCAGAAGGCACTGGATACTGGCAGGATGGCATCCACCTCAGTTGGACTGATAGCCTCCCGCGGCGTTTCGCGATGCCTTGAGCCTCTTCGGACACCATATTTGGTTCTCCAAACTGCCTTTACCGCACTGGCGCAAAGACTGACAGATGCAAAGCTATGATGCCGTCGTTGTTGGGGCCGGGCCAAATGGGCTGGCGGCGGCGATTACTTTCGCGCGGGCCGGGCGCTCGGTGCTGGTGATCGAAGGCAGGGAGACGATCGGAGGGGGAAACCGTACTGCCGAGCTTACGCTGCCCGGATTTCGACACGACGTGTGCGCCGCGGTCCATCCTCTCGTGGTTGGCTCGCCTTTTTTGCGCAATTTGCCGCTGGAGCAATACGGGGTTAAGTGGGTTCAGCCGGAGATTGCGGCGGCGCATCCTTTGGACGATGGGACAGCGGTGGGGCTCTATCGTTCGCTGGCGGATACGGCGGCTTCGATTGGCCTGGACGGCGAGAGATGGACCCGTCTCATTGGCCCGTCTGCGGCTGATTGGGAGAAGCTGGCGCCGATGGTGCTGGGGCCGTATCCAGTCGGAGTCCATTTGCCTGAGCTGGTTCGTTTCGGCCTTCCCGCGGCGATGCCGGCCCATCTGTTGTCGCGCCTGTACTTCCGTGAGGAGCGGGCGCGGGCTCTGTTCGCAGGTTTGGTAGCCCACTCTTTTCTCAGTTTTCACCAGCCTTTTACATCAGCATTCGGAATGATGTTGGGGATCCTGGCCCATGCGGTCGGGTGGCCGTTTGCGCGCGGTGGGGCGCAGGCGATCACGGATGCGATGGGGGCGTATTTGCGGTCTCTGGGCGGCGATATTGTGGCGGGCTGGCAGGTGCAGTCGCTGGATGAGCTGCCTGGGAGCCGGGCCGTGCTGTTGGATGTGACGCCCCGGCAGGTGTTGCGGTTGGCGGGAGCGCGGCTGCCGGCCGCATACCGGCGCAAACTTGAGCAATTTCGCTACGGCCCGGGCGTGTATAAGGTGGATTATGCGCTGAGCGAGCCTGTACCGTGGCAGGCGGAGGAGTGCCGCCGCGCCGGAACCGTTCATTTGGGAGGCACACTGGCGGAGATTGCGGCATCCGAAGCGGCGACGAGCAGCGGGCGCTTACCGGAACGGCCCTATGTGCTGGTGGCGCAGCATAGCATGTTTGACAGGACACGTGCGCCGGCGGGCAAGCACACGCTGTGGACCTATTGCCATACGCCCCACGCCTCGACGGCTGACATGACAACAGCGATCGAAGGGCAGATTGAACGGTTCGCGCCCGGTTTCAGGGAGACGGTTTTGGCGCGGTCGGTGATGAACAGCGCCGACTACGAACGCTACAACCCCAACTTCGTCGGTGGCGACATCAACAGCGGCGTACAGGACCTGCGCCAACTCTGGACACGGCCGCTGCTGCGGTTTCCCCCGTACAGCACTCCGGTAGAAGGCCTATACCTCTGTTCCTCTTCCACGCCGCCCGGCGGCGGCGTCCACGGCATGTGCGGATTCAACGCAGCCCGCGCCGCGTTAAGACGTCTATAGTGTGGACGGCGGTGTTGCCTGTCGTCACGCCGCTCAGACGACGTCGCCTTGCAGTCGCGCTTTCAGCTGCTCCCAGGGGCTACTCTGCAGTGACTCAAAGGCGTCATCGGACTGGCCTTCTTGCTTGCGGAAAAGGATGTTCAGCCGGTCGCCTTCGTATTTGGCGCCGTCGATCTTGAGCCGCGCCAGGCCAATAGGCAGAGCGATATTGCGCTTCCAATTGCCAATGCGGACGATGAGCTCGTCAACGACGCTGCGGTGCAGGTTCACCTCATCCTTGGCCACCTGAGGCAGGGCGATGCTGAGGATATAGTGACCGTTGCGGGCGAAGATTCTCTGCGGTTCCCCCTGATAGTAGAGGTGTGTGGGGTCGCCTTTGCTCCCACGCTCCAGATGTTCACCAAATATGGTGTCGGCCATGCGCCGGAGCATCTTCTGGCCCAGTACCTCCTCTTCGAAAAAGGGGATCCGGGAGATGGGAAGCGGCTGGAATGCTTCTTCCACGAAGGCAAGATTGCGCCGTTGCGCTTCGATCCAACCGCTGAAGTAGGCGTCTTGCAGTTCTTGCGGAAAGACGCGATTGCAGACAACGGAATCGACGGCATAGCCATAGAGGTTGAGGTAGGCATAGGCGCGCTGCGCCTCCTTGATGACCATCTTCTCCGGGTTAATGACAAGGCGCATACTGCTGATGTTGCCGTCGCTGAGAAGCAGGCTGGTGCGTTCGAGCACATTCACCAGATCTTCAACGCTTTCGAAGAGGTCGTCGTCCGGCAGTGGGATATCGCTCATACGGGACACTATGGGCCGCGCGATCTGGAGTGTGCGACGTTCAAAGGGCATAATTTTCTCGATATACCAGCGGGCGATATCAGGAAAGCTGAGCAGTTGCAGCGTGGAGCCGGTCGGTGCTGCGTCGATAATAATCGTGTCGTAGTCGCCGCTGTCGGCCAGATGTGTAATGTGCATGAGGCTTGCGAGCTCCTCCATGCCCGGCAGCACGGAAGTCTCTTCGGCGACCAGTGAGTCCATGCCGCGCCAGGAGAAGAGTACGTTCAGATATTCCTGTACTCGGCCCCAGTATTTGTCCATCTGATGGAGCAGATCGATCTCCTGACCCCACAGGTTGGGCGCCAGCTCCACCAGTTCGCTGCCGATGCGGGTGTCGAAGCTGTCGCCGAGGCTATGGGCGGCGTCGGTGCTAAGGACAACGGTTCGGTAGCCCAGTTCGGCGCAACGCAGTGCGCAGGCCGCGCTGACACTGGTTTTGCCGACCCCGCCTTTCCCGGTATAGAGAAGAATTCGCATCAATGTCACTCCGTGGATTCGATTGCGAGCGCGCGCTGCTTTCTTGATCAATCATATACAAAAAAGTACGCCGTACGGCCGGAATGGTTCCTGAAGATGTCCGAAACCTGGGGCGGCCGGTACGGCGCATTGCTGCTGCAGATTAAGTTGTGGCAGTTGATGTGTCTGTGTTTCAGATGACTATTGTCAACACCCTCACAGGATCATGGGTGAGGTTACCCGGACCTGCGGTTGGGCAACCCTTCCCTCGTCGTTATTCTCATCGGAAGTTTCTGTCCCGGCATCGTCATCGGCCTCCTGTTCCCCCTCTGCGGGGAGGATGTCCGCGAGTGCCGCGAGAATCCAGAAGCCATTGTCGAGCTGTAACCATTCGTCGTCATCGGACCGATCGACAATGGTCAACGGTGTACCGGCGGGAGCGAAGTCGACGATGGTTGCATCGAGGCCGGGGCCGTCGCGCAGATTGGCGTCGGTGTTTACGGTTGCGAACAATACCGGTGTAATTTCTTCCAGTGTATCCGGTTCGTCTTCGTCAGTCTGTTCGTCTTGCGCGTCCTGGTCGTCCTCGTCAGTTTGCGCGTCCTGGTCGTCCTCGTCAGTCTGCGCATCCTGGTCGTCTTCGTCAGTCTGCGCATCCTGGTCGTCTTCGTCAGTCTGGGCGTCCTGGTCGTCTTCGTCAGTCTGGGCGTCCTGGTCGTCTTCGGTTGTTTCCGCGGACCCTACGGGCAGGTCTGCGGGGACATTGGCTACAAGAGCGGCTGCAATCCAGGATCCCTCTTCGAGTTGCAGCCACTCACCAGTTTCATCCTGGGCTACTATAGTGAGCACACGGCCTTCTTCGGCGCCGTCCACCCGTTCAAAATCGACTCCCGGTCCGGCGCGCAGGTTGGCGCCGAGGGGGGCAATGACGACCGGCAGCGGTGGCTCAGTGTCCTCCTCCGTCTGCTCTGTTTCGGTTGTTGTCTGTTCTTCGTCCGTGTCAGGCTGCTCGGGACCGGTTTGTTCGGCGTCTTCCTGCGTCTGTTCCGTTGCTTCCTGTTGTTCGTCGGTGTCGGCCTGCTCGGTTTCCTGTTGTTCGGTGCCGGCGGCAGCCATCTGATCAGACAGGCCATCCTCGGTGACAACGGGAACGTCAACGGCTTCGGTGACCAGGGCGGCAAAGAGCCAAACGTCGTTTTCAAGGAGATACCATTCACCATCGACGGAAATACCAACGATTAAAGCTTCTTCGCCGAAATTGATACCATCTACGCGGTCGTATTCGATGCCGGGGCCGGCCCGCAGGTTAGAGTCGGCGTTGACGACAGCGCTGACAGGTACAAGCTGTGTGGACGGCGTATCTGTTTCTGCGTCAGCTAGCGACGAAGGTTCTTGAGGGCCTTCAATGGGTTGCTGCGTCTCAACGATTACGATAGGGACTTGATCGAGCGGGGCTTCAACGAGGTCATCGGCGTCAATCCAAGTACCGTCTTCCAGGCGATACCAATTCCCGGTATTATCGCGGCCGGTTACGTTAACCTTGCCGCCTGCTGCTACGAGCCCAATGACGTCTGCATCTTCGCTGGGAGCGGAGCGCAAGTCAGCTTGGCCAGCCTCTGAGACAGAGAGCGATACGATGGTTTCGGGAGTGGGGGCTTCTTCATCGTCGTCGGAACTCATTGCCGGGGCGGTAGTCGGTGTCGGTGAAGGCACAGGCGGAGGCGTGGCGGTAGGGGGCTCGGGCGCGGGTGTGGCAGTATGCGGGGTGGCCAGCGCGGCATCCGGGGTAGGTGTTGCTGTAGCTGCGGGCTCAACGGGAGGTTGCACGCCGATTCCTGTCACCAGTGAATCGGTGAAGGATCGCCACCGTTCACGCAGCACTTGCGGGTCAGTGAATTCTCTTACGGGTGATGGCAGAAGCTGGTGAAGATCGGGCGCGAGGAAACCTGCCAGTAGCGCGAGAACGAGACTGAGCCAGACGATACTTACGAGAATCGCGACGATTCTCTTCAAAATTCCTGCCATTAAGCTTTTCTCGTCACGTGAAATGAGTGAAATGAATGGAAGAGACCATTCTTCGACCCGACCGATTCGGCCTTAGACATTGCGAGTCGGGGTGCGAAGGAGTATTGCATGAGAAAAGCTTCAGTACTGTACTTACGAAATGGTGAAGATAGAACCACGAATAATGAAGGGTGGCTCTCAGATATCCGGCGATTTTCTACAGAAATTTAGTGTAGCATAACACGAAATTGTCTACAATTGCGCTATTTTGGTGGGGATTGTCCCGGATTTAGTCCAGATTATGTGGGGGTGTTTGCGCGGGGGCGCATGGGTACTGAGGTATCCTCAGAGACTTCATTCTGGTTGGAAACGTGCGAGCCGTCTGCGTCCTGGAATGTTGGATAGGTCCGAAGGCAGGTAAAGCTATCGCGACGTGTTGCCAGGGGCGGACCCGATAGGGGGAGCTGTTCTGTAAAAGTCCAATGCACATGAAATGCTAACTTTACCGCAACATAAACGCAACTTTTCAGTGCTAGACTAATATCTGGAGTAGAGACTCGTATGCGCTTACGATAAGAATTCCGTAAGGACAGAAGATATAGAAATCCTTGACGAAAACTGCTATACTTCAGACAGTGTACAGTTACTGAATCAATTATCGGTACGAACCGAAGCGGTTTTTGGAAGATGTGTCTTCTTCTACAAGTTTTGCACAGGATTGGCGTGAGCAGTGACTTTTCTCCGGCGGAAGTGTCCCTTTTAGCCCGCCCTAGCTGGCGGCCGCGTATGAGCCCGGTTTGGCGGTGCAGCCAGAAAGGATGTGATATATGTTCGATAATTCCCATCGACACACCGTTACCGACGATGTTCTGGGCCGAAAACCTGAGCTTTTGCAGACATTGATGGATCTTCACAACGACGACCCGTCTTTCGGGAAGCATGTGCGTATGCGCTCATATCGACCGCACGAGGTTGTTGCCGATGCGACTGCTCTGAAGAGAGAGATGTTCGTACTCATGCAGGGCAAAATCAACCTGGTGTGCCCGAATCTAGAGGGGCGCCGGCTGGTGATAGGCAGTTTGGAGCCGGCAGCGATATTTGGCGAGGGCGCATTGAACAGGCCACAGGAGGCCAACGTTTTCGCGGAGGCGGACACTGATGTGGTGGTCTGGTCAATTCCGGCTGCCGAGGCGCGAAACATGACGCTTCAGTATCCAATTCTGGGATGGGGAATGCTGCAGACGTACGGCAGGCGACTCCTTCAGGTAGAAGACAGGTTGGAAGATGTGGCTTACAAGAAGCTGCCGGAGCGGCTGGCGGCTCTGCTGGTTGAGCTGTGCAGCGACACGGAAGAGACAATTCAGGGGGTCAGCCATCAGGTTCTCGCGGACCGGCTCGGAACATACCGAGAGACGGTCAGCGCCATTTTACGGGATTTCAAGCGGCAGGGCCTGGTGGAATTGGGTTACCGCCGCATTGGGATTCTTGACGTTGAGACGTTAAAGGAAATTGCCGGCATCTGGGAGTGGTGAGGGGATAGGTGGGGGGGCAGCGACGACGCCTGGTCGTCGCTGCCCTCGCGGCTGCCGGTGTTCAGAGGCGGTTGGGCGATGTGACGACGGCGAGCCGAACCGGAGTATTCCACGTGTTGCAGGTTCCTCTTTAGGGTGTTGCAGGTCATACCCGAACGCGCGCCGGTCGGGCGGCGGTCCCCAGTTGAATGCCCCTCGGGTGCTAAATCAGAAACTGAATCTGACGACGATTGGCCTTTGTGCGGTCCAGGTCGCCGACGGCGGCGGGCGCCGCGGGGCGAATTTGGGCTGTAACTGTGAAAAAGGGTGCAGTTCATATTTGGGGTGGAGATGGTCAGGTGGGGGATTCATGTCAGCGGTGGCTGGAATCGTTTGCCGTCCATTTCTTGGGAGGCATCGGGCAGGCACAAGGCCTGCCCCTACAGTGGTGGCGCGGGGGTTCGAACACCTGTCGCTGTCTCAACCGTTCCAATTGTCCACGACGGTCGGGCATACGATGGGGGGCGTTGCGGGGGGAGTCCCCCCGCACAAGGGAGGGCCGAAGGCCCGACCGCCCTGAACTGCAGTGGTCAGTGATCAGTAGCCAGTGGTCAGTGGCGTTGGCACTTGCGCTGATCGAGGACGCGAAATGGCTTTAGCTTAGTCGTTAGCAGAGGTGTACGAAAGTGCACCCCCAATCTGGACTGCACCCGAGAAAAACCGTAGTTGACGTATTCTGAAAAGGCTGATATACTGTTTTTCGATAATCCTGTTTTGCCTCCGCCCTATATGTCCGCTTCGACTATCCAGACAGAACTCAGCCAAGTAGCCGGCTTGCTTTATACGCAATTGGCGATGATTGATTCAGAATGTCCGAGCGGAGCGGATGATAGTCGCGGATAGGTGGTAGACGCGGCTGATTATTCGTCAAGCGCACCTCTTTCGCATTTACCCAGTCCTGGCGTAAGTCAATTCACTAAGAAAATCTGTCCGAATTCGGACAATCCCCAAAGATCGTATTGTGTAGACTGACGTTCTTCACGACCCAACGACAGCCCGCGCTTTCAGCAATCTCACTCGTATGCAAATGAAACTGTCCTGTTGCGCAAGCAATGTGTGACTTTTTGTTGAGCCTGACAAGGAATGAACAATGGAAACGTTTAGTATGACGATGGCCGAATTGGAGGACTGCACTCTGGATGAACTCAGAGAGATAGCGCGCTCCTTGGCTATAAGCGGATACACCCGTTTGAAGAAACATGATCTGATCATTCTGTTATTGCGGGCCAACGCCGAGAAACAGGGATATATTTTTGGAGGGGGAATCCTGGAGATCGTACAGGACGGCATCGGTTTCCTCCGAAGCGACCATCTTCTCCCGGGACCTGAAGACGTATACGTCAGTCAGAGTCAGATCCGCCGTTTTGGGTTGCGCACAGGTGATCTTGTTGTAGGACAGGTACGCCCGCCGAAGGACACGGAGAAGTATTACGGATTGTTGAAGGTTGAAGCGGTCAACGGCCTTGACCCGGAGGTGGCTAAGCGGCGTCCGGTGTTTGAGAAACTGACGCCGATATTTCCAGACGAGCAGATCCACCTGGAAACCAAGCCGAATCTGCTTGCAACCCGCATGATCGATTTGCTAGCTCCGATCGGCCGCGGCCAACGCGGGATGATCGTCAGTCCTCCGAAAGCGGGCAAGACGACTATTCTGAAGCGCATTGCCAACGGTATGTCGAGCAATTATGAGAACCTACATCTGATGGTGGTGTTGATCGGTGAGCGGCCTGAGGAAGTAACGGACATGGACCGCTCTGTGGAAGCGGAGGTGATCAGCAGCACATTTGACGAACCGGTCCAGAACCATGTGCGGGTAGCGGAGATGGCCTTGGAACGGGCCAAGCGTCTGACGGAGAGCTGTCGGGATGTGGTGATATTGCTGGACAGCATTACGCGGCTCACTCGCGCCTACAATTTAACAGTGCCTCCGTCGGGCCGCACTCTTTCGGGTGGGATTGATCCGGCGGCGCTCTATCCGCCAAAGCGATTTTTTGGCGCGGCCAGAAATCTGGAAGAGGGGGGCAGCCTGACCATCGTCGCGACCTGTCTTGTAGATACGGGCAGCCGAATGGATGATGTCATTTACGAAGAGTTCAAGGGCACGGGCAATATGGAGTTGCATCTCAACCGGCGCACATCGGAGCGGCGCATCTTCCCGGCGATTGATATTGAGCGGAGCAGCACGCGAGCGGAAGAGAAGATGCTGGAGCCCGAAGTGCTGGCGAAGGTCTACACATTGCGGCGGATGAGCGATGCCATGGGGGGCGGCAATGAGGCGATTTTGCCGATCCTGGAACGCCTCAGCCGGACGCGAGACAACCAGGAATTCCTGGACACACTGATCAAGTAGGTTAGCGAACGGGCGAATGGGTAAGCAGAGCGAATCGCCGGGGGGAACATTTCAACGCCGGGCCGGCAAGGATTCTGGCAAGCGGTCCGGAGCCTGAAAGGGCGAGATCGCCAAGTAAAATGAGCAGGTTCACAGAAAAATGACGCTTAACCTACGTTTTCCCTACGGTATCCGATCTAGCTGCATTTGAAGGGGTAAAAACCGAGTTGAAACCCAAAATCCGATTTGGATAGACTCTTATTTGTGCCTATAATGGCATTCTTGAGGCGTACCGGGCGGGTTGAAAGCCTTGAATGGTCGACGATTCGCTCTTGGCTGTGGAAGAGGTAAGCCCGAAAGCATCACTCCCCCGCCCCGCAGTTTTTTGAGGTTTGTATTTATTGTACAATGTGGTACAGTTTTGTACTGTACCCTTAGTCTTGGGCAGGTTGTATGCTTAAGAGCAAAGAACACGTAGAACAACGCCGATTCAGTTATCATACTTTCCGTCGATCAAACACCACCCCCACATCGGATCGGGAAGTGAACCAGCCCCCCCCCTCCAGCAGTTTCTCAGAATTCAGCCCCAGTTCAACACAGAATCAGATTCATCAGAGTTCAGAAGGCGCGGCCGAGGCTGCTCTGGAAGAGGTATCGCCCGGACTCGCAGATGCGGCAGACGGGGCAGTTGAGAATCTGATTTCAGGTATTCAGGGTTTTCTGCGCGAGCAGGTTGCGCCGGTCCGGCTTGCCAGCCATCTTGCCGTCCTGGTGGTAGCGGCGATAGTCATTCTTGTCAGGCGAGTGGATCCCCCCGATTGGAATTTCCCGCTGCACACTTTGCCGGCGGATGTTCCGCTTGTTGAGAGTGCCGCTGCGGACACGCAGCTAGCCCGCCGCAATCCAATTGTTGAGGTTAGCAATGCACTGCAGCGAGCGGTGCTTCCTTTCACCAGGGATACCGAGGAGCCTACCGTTGCTTCGGCGGGGATACAGGCAGCCGAGGGGGAACCGGTAGGTGTTACTGCGCCATCGAGGATACTCAGTATCCAGATTTACAAGGTATTGCCGGCTGATAATCTTCAGAAGATCGCTGCCCGATACGATCTCAGGCCGGAGACGATTCTGTGGGCCAATCCAAAACTGGAGTCGAATCCAGATCTATTGTGGCCTGGCCAGCAGTTGATAATTCCTCCTGTTGACGGCGTAATGCACGTGGTTCGGGCAGGCGACACGTTGTCATCTCTGGCAATAAAATACAAAGTATCCCTCGATGAGATAGTGGAATTTCCTCTGAATAATCTGGAATCGTCGAACACCCCGATCAACAGTGGCAGACAGTTGATCATTCCCAATGGTACCAAGCCCTATGTCGCCCGGCAGGTGGCCATGTATCGAGGTCCGGTCCCTGCTAATGCAGTCAGAGGCTCCGGATCCTTTGCTTGGCCGGTCAGCGGACACATTACGCAGCAGTTCTGGCTCGGACATCGAGCGATTGACGTTGGCGCCCGGGCAGGCGCGCCGATCGTGGCAGCTGACAGCGGCTATGTTGTCAAGGCTTCACACGGCTGGAACGGCGGTTATGGCAGAATGGTCATGATTGATCATGGCAACGGTTTTGTCACACTGTACGCCCATATGAATATGGTCTATGTGCGCCAGGGCGAAAACGTTGCCAAGGGTGAACGGCTGGGTACGGTAGGCAATACCGGGCGTTCCACGGGGCCACACCTGCATTTAGAAATCCGACAGAACGGCGCCGCGCGTAATCCATTATACTTCCTGCCGTAGACAGATCAGGTTTACAAGACACAGAAAGGTCCGGCATTTTGTGCCGGACCTTTTTTTGTTATTCAACATGCACTCAGCGACGCTGGGCTCCGAAGTGACAGAGCCACGAGTTAGTCAGGTTCTGTGGCGTTATCGCATTGACGCCGATGAAGAAGCACAGTTGTCCGACGTTGGATTTCAGAGTTGCTGAATGCCGCCTTCGGTCAGTTTGCGGGGGTCCAGGAGCTCATCCAGTTCGCCGGCACTGAGATCGGTCATTTCCAGGGCGACCTCCTTGAGTGTGCGCCCTTGGGCATAGGCGGTCTTGGCAATTTGTGCGCCTAGTTCGTACCCGATCACCGGATTGAGGGCGGTTACCAGAATCGGGTTGCTGTCGACGAGGCGGCCGATCCGCTCTGCATTGACAGTAAAGCCGGTGATGGCTCTGTCTGCCAGCAGGCGGCTTGCCCCAGCCAAGATCGAGATGCTCTGCAACAGGTTGTAGCCGATGACGGGGAGCATCACATTCAGTTGAAAACTGCCCGACTGGCCCCCGATGGTGATGGTCAGGTCGTTTCCGGTGACCTGGGCGGCAACCATAGCGACCGCCTCGGGGATGACCGGATTGATCTTGCCCGGCATGATGCTGCTGCCCGGCTGCAGGGCAGGCAACTCGATCTCAGCGATGCCGGCGATCGGCCCGCTGTTCATCCAGCGCAGATCGTTTGCCATTTTCATCAGGGAGGTCGCGATGGTTTTGAGTTGACCGCTCAGCTCTACTGCGGCGTCCTGGCTGCTCAGACTTTCGAAGTAGTTTTCGCTTGTCCTGAGTGGCTGGTCGGTCATTTGGGCCAGTTTAGCGGCGATGCGTTCGCCGAACTCGGGATGGGCGTTGATGCCGGTGCCAACGGCTGTGCCGCCCTGGGCAAGTTCTGCCAGCCGTGCCAGCGCGTCGCGCAGCCGCCGCTGTCCTTTGTCGATCTGGTTGCTCCAGCCCCCCAGTTCCTGGGTCAAGCGGATAGGCATGGCATCCATCAGATGGGTGCGCCCGGTGGTGACGATGCCGTCTACCTCTGCGGCTTTGGCGTCCAGGGATTCCTGCAAATGCCGGAGAGCCGGCAGGAGTTCCTCGACAACGGCGAGATAGGCGCTCAGATGGATGGCGGAGGGAATGACGTCGTTGCTACTTTGCCCCATATTGACATGATCGTTAGGGTGGACGCTTTTTCGCAGTATCCGGGATGCCAGGGTAGCGATGACTTCGTTGGCGTTCATGTTAGTGCTGGTGCCGGAGCCGGTCTGGAAGATGTCGAGGGGGAAGTGGGCATCGTGGGCGCCTTGCGCGACTTCGGCGCAGGCGCTTTGAATTGCCGAGGCCATCTGGGCATCCAGGTGACCCAGGTCTAGATTGACAGCTGCGGCCGCCCCTTTTATCAGCCCGACTGCGCGGATGAATTGGCGGGGGAAGCGAAGCGGACTGATAGGGAAGTTGTCGACGGCTCGCTGGGTTTGGGCAGCGTAGAGAGCGTCTATCGGCACGCTTACCTCGCCCAAGCTGTCATGCTCAATGCGAAAGTCCTGACTACTCATAGGGATGTTCTGCTCCAATCGGTTTTTTTGATTGCGAAAGCTAGCGTTCGCCGCGCATATAGGGCAGGCCGAGCGCGGCCGGCGCGCCGAGGCGGCGGCTTACGTTTTCATAGACGGTAATGAGTGTGAGAACAACTATTGTCAGAAGATAGGGCATCATGGCCAGCATGGCGGCGGGTATGACCCCGCCCCCAGCTGCCTGCAACCGAAACTGAATTGCGTTGACCCCGCCAAAGATGAGGGCCCCAAGCAGCGCCCGCGCGGGATCCCAGGTGGCAAAGATAACGAGAGCGATGGCGATCCAGCCGCGTCCGCCGGTGAGGTTTTCGGTCCAACCGGGGGTATAGGCGAGGCTCAGGTGGGCGCCGCCCAAGCCCATGAGCATACCGCCGCCGATGGTGGCCAGATAGCGAGTGCGCGTGACCGAAATGCCCATTGCGTCGGCGGTGTCGGGGTCTTCGCCGACTGCGCGCACGTTGAGCCCGATCCGAGTGCGATAGAGCAGAAAGGCGGAGACGGGAACGGTCAGATACATCAGGTAGACGAGAAGGTCCTGGTTGAAGAGTGCCTGGCCAAGCAGCGGGATCTGACCGAGAGCCGGGATAGCCAATTTGTTGAATTTTGGTCCGACCAGGCCCACGAGCGGAGCGCCTTCCGGGCCGAGGCGCTGGCCGAGAAAGCTGCTCAGGCCGATGCCAAAGAGCGTGAGCGCGAGGCCGCTGACGACCTGATCGGCCCGCAGGGTGACGGACAAGAAGGCGTGGATGGAGGCCAGCGCTCCGCCGACGACGACGGCTGCCAGTGTGCCCAGCAGGAGACTTTCGGTGTGAAAGCCAACGGCAAAGGCGCTTACAGCGCCCATGATGAGAATGCCTTCCAACCCGAGATTAAGAACGCCGGCCCTTTCGGTGTAGATTTCACCGACTGCGGCAAAGACAAGAGATGCGCCGGCCTGTATGGTCACCGTCAGGATGGAGATAAGAAGGGCGAGTTCCATTGTCTTTACGCTTTCACGTGCGAGTTATCAGGCGGCGAGTATTAGCTGCTCTCGCCAGATTGTGTACAGATACCACCTGTATGGAACGGGAGATTGGGGATGGTCTGCGCTCTATCTAGTCAGCGGGTGTCGGTCCGCCGGATGCGGGGGCAGGATTTGCAGCGGGCCGGGGCTGCGTACGGATCACCCGCAACCGGTAGTTGATAAAGACGTCGGCGCCGAGTACGAAGAAGAGTATCGAGCCCTGGAGTACGCCGGCGACTGCTGCCGGCAGCCCCATGGTGATCTGCAACTGGTCGCCGCCGGTGCTGAGTCCGGCCAGGAGCAGGCTGACGAGCAGGATGGCCCAGGGATTCAGTTTTGCCAGCCAGGCCACGATGATGGCGGTAAAGCCGTCGCCGACTGCGATCCCATTTTGCAGCCGGTGGGCGACGCCGGCCACCTGGCTGAATCCAGCCAGGCCCGCTATGCCCCCGCTGACAAACATGACCAGCATTACATTGCGGGCGATGCTCATTCCCGCGTAGCGAGCGGCGAGCGGGTTCTTGCCAATTACCTTTATCTCGAGGCCCCATTTGGTTCGGTCGAGGACGAGCCAGAGTAGAAAGGCCGCCAGGACGGCGATCACGAGACCGTAGTGGACCCGGCCCAGGTCGATGGGGAGGCGGGGCAGCCAGGCGTGCTCGGGGAACTGGGCGCTGCCGGGAAAGCCGAAGCCCTCGGGATCTTTCCAGGATCCGGTATAGAGATATTGCATCCACAGGAGGGCCACGTAGTTGAACATGAGCGTTGTGATGATTTCGTTGACCCCGAGAGCGGTTTTGAGAAAGGCCGGGATGAGCCCCCAGATGGCGCCAGCCACGAAGGCGGCCACGATCATGGTCGGCAGGAAGGTCCACTGCGGCATCCCACCGATCAGTTCCGGCAGAAAGAGGGCGACCCAGGTGGCGGCAATGACTCCCCACACGAACTGGCCTTCGGCGCCGATGTTCCAGAACAGCATGCGAAAGGCGATACCCACGGAGAGCCCGGTAAGCATTAGGGGGATGGCTCGCAGAAGGGTCTCGCTGATATGGTAGCGCTGGCCGAAAGCGCCCGTTGCCATGGCCGCGTAGGTCTCGAAGGGATTTGCGCCAAATATCCAAAGCAAAATGCCGCTGAAGATTAGCGCGAGACCGAGGGCGATCAGGGGAAACAGGAACTCGACGTGGCGGGGACGGCTCAGGCGTCTTTCAAGAATGAGTTGCATAGCGGAGTCTCTTTGTACGCGCCTTACCTGCGCGGAATGGTTTCACAGTTCCACGATCACCCGCTATCGGGCTGCCGGGCTATGCGGCTTCGGCCTCTTCCAAGGGCAGGGCCACGAAGACGGTTGTGCCTTTGTTGACGTCGCTGCGCACCCAGATTTCCCCTTGATGGGCCTCGACGATTGCCTTGCTGAGAAAGAGACCTAGGCCTACACCGGCCGTTCCGCGGCGGAGACCGCTATCCACGCGGTAGTAACGTTCGAATATCTTCGGGAGTTCTCTTGCCGGAATGCCGATTCCCTCGTCGGCGACATAGAGCACGAGCCGGCCGGTCGCGCTCTTTTCCTGAGGCTCTTCGTGCCAACCGCCAATGCGAATGATGCCGCCATCGGGTGAGTATTTGATGGCGTTGCTGAGCAGATTGGTAAGAACGAGGCGCAGGCGTTCTTCGTCGCCGTAGATGACGGGCAGGTCGGGCGGCAGGTCGAGTGCGATTTCATGGGTGTCGGTCTGTGTGCGGTAGTCCTGTGCCACGCGCTCGAGGAGCCGCCGCACTTGCAGGTGTGAGAGCTCGAGCTTCAGGCCGCCGGCCTGGATGCGGCTGACGTCGAGCAGGCTGTTGATGAGCGCCTCCAGCCGGTCGGCCTCCTCTTCGATCACTTCGAGGCTGTGCCGGGCTGTCTTGGCATCCCAGGCGGCGTCCGGCCGGGCCAGCGTTTGCGCGTAACCTTTGATCAACGCGACCGGGGTTTTCAGTTCGTGGCTGATGATCGAGGTAAAGGTGGATTTCATCTCCTCTTCTTCGCGGAAACGGGTGATGTCCAGCACGCTGGCGATGATGTTCACGAGCCGCATGCGCTCGTCCTTGACCGGGATGAAGGTTACGGAGACCGAGATCTGGCCCCCTTCCGGCAGAACAATGTCGCCTTCACATTGGGCGCCGCTTTCGGGCAATGACATCAGGTCGTAATCAGCGCTGAACAGATCTTCTCCCTGCAGATTGAGGAGAGGCAGGATCTTTTCGCAGGGTTGCCCGATTGCTTCGTGGGTGGGGATTCCCGTCATTTGAGAAAGGGGTTGGTTAATGACCTCCACCCGCTTGTTGGGCGCCAGGATCATCATGCCATTGACGCTGTTTTGGACGATCATCGACAGCCGGCTGCGCTCGGTCGTTAACTGCTGGTAGAGGCGGGCGTTGCGGACGGCAATTGCGGCCTGGTCGGCGAAGCCCTGCAGGAACTGCCAGTCCAGCGGGGAAAAGGCGGAGTCGCCGCGGAACAGATAGATTACGCCGAGGAGATCTTCTTCAAAGAGGAGAGGGAGGCCTATCACCTGGCCCAACTTGCTGCCCAAGGCCGATTCTACCTCACGGACGCGGCGTTCAATTTCCTGCTGGTAGCTATCGCCCAACGAGAATTCGGCTGCGAGGGCGCGCCCGGCGTCCCATTCGCCGACCATGGCGCGGGGGCTGGTTTCCTCTTGCGCCAGTCGATCTTCCGAAGGCGGCCAGGACTGTGAGGCGATTTTGAGAAGGGGACGGAAGGCGGGCAGGAGTTGGTGTGGAATCCCGTAGGATGCGCGGATACGAAAGGGTTCGTCTTCTTCCACGGTGCTGCGTCCGTCTGCCAGGGGCACGGCTGCGGTGACGTCATCGAGCACGATCACGCCGGCCGGCGCGGCGAGCATATCGGCTGCGCTTTCGAGGATCAGACGCAGGAGGCTCTGGAGGTCGAGCCGCGAGGTCATCGCCCGCGTAATGCGCAGGAGGTACTCTCGTTGACGCAACTGGTAGGTTGCCATCAGCGCGGGAACGTTCATGGTAAGAAAATAACAGAGCGGGAAAGTAAAGTCAACGATTCAGGGAGAAGGGGCATTGCGACTGCCTTATGCGAGTTCTGCCCCAGCAGCCGTTTCACCTCTTTAAGAGTCTTCGAGAAGTATCGGCTGAAGATGGGCGAGTGCCGCGAATTCGTCGACGATTCCCACCGCGCCGAAGACGGTAAAACGTAGAATGCCCATGTTCCAAAGCTATCAGTTCAGGAAACAGGGGTTGCCCTTTAACTGGCGCAAAAGCCGATTCGGTCTACGGCCTATTCCTCTGTGATCATCGAGATGACGCCGTCCTGATAGCCGATGACGTAGACGTTGCCGTCCTGGTCTTCGCCGATGGCGCTGACTGGAACGGCGGCATTGATAAGCAACGGGCTGTGCCACTTATCCTGGGGGCCGCCTCTCAACCCCCAGATTTGGCCGCGGCAGAAATCGGCAAAGAGGAAAACACCCTGCAGGTCGGGCAGGCCGGGCCCGCGATAGACGGCCCCGCCCACGATTGCGCACCCCAGATCGTGGTTGTATTCGGTCACAGGCGAGATCTGGCCTTCGGCGCTGCATATCCAGTGTTCGATGTCACAGGGTTCACCCTCGACGCAACCCCATTGTTCAAAACAGGCACTGCCTTCTGTGATACGCCAGCCGTAATTTTCGCCTCCCGCACTAGTGGCGGGCTGGTAATTCACCTCTTCGAGCGTGATATTGCCCACGTCGGGGATGAAGAGAGCGCCTGTCTGCCTGTCGAACGCGAATCCCCAGGGATTACGCAGGCCGTAGGCCCATATCTCATCGCGATAGCCTTGAACCTGCGTGAATGGGTTGCTGGCGGGGATGGCGTAAGGCTTTACACCCGACTCGACATCGAGGCGTAGTATCGTGCCCAATAGTGTGCTGGGGTCTTGTCCATGATTGTCAGGATCGTTGAACGCGGGTGCACCGCCATCGCCGCTGCCGATATAGAGGTAGCCGTCTTGGGGACCAAAGAGGATTCGCCCGCCATTGTGCGTTTCGTGTGGTTGGTCGATCTTGAGGATAGCCACCCCGCTGGTTGGATCAGCCATATCGGGATCGGAGGTTGTCTTATAACGGCTGATGACAGTTTGGCCATCGTAATTGGTATAGCTGACATAGAAATGTTGTTTGGCGCTATAGTCGGGCGGAAAGGCAATATCGAAAAGGCCGCGTTCTCCGCAGCAACTGACCCTCTCTGAGATATCCAGGAAGGGAGTTTCGTCCACAGACCAAGCTGTGCCGCCGTTGGACTCCGCGGATTTTCTCATGATGCGGATACGTCCGGCCTGTTCGATTACGAAGAGCCTTCCGCTCTCATCGCCGGCGTGCTTAAGCTGCACTGGCAGGTCCAGTCCGTCGGCGATCTTGTTTAGTTTATATGCCGGCGGGGGAGAATCACCGGCTGGGTCGCCGAACACACGGACTTCGCGCCATGCGACCCAGCTGGGGCTTTGGACAGTGCGAACGTAGACTTCGTTAATGCTGCGAGGGGGATCGATTGTTACTGCGAGCGTCTGTCCATCTTCGGTGTGTTCGTTGATGAGCCGCGTGTACAGCGCGCGTGTGCCTGAACTATCGCCCAGCCAGAGCTCATGCGTGGTTGGACCGGGAGGCGTTTGCGCGATGACCAACTCGACTCTGTTAACAAGGTACTGGCCATCAAGTGCAATCCGAATCCATCCCAGCGGAATGCGTCCCGAGTTCCAGAGTGATCCGAGATCTCCATCGACTGCCAGGTGTGCGGACTCCTGCCCAGACGAAGGTATTACCTCTCCTGAATCGGCCACGTTATTTGACGGCAGCGGCGTGGGGGTAGGGACCTCCGGCACAGCGGTCGGCGTGCTTGTTTCAGCGATGGGGGTTGCTGTCGCGGGCGCAGCAGGGGGCGCGGTTGCAGTGAGTTGGGCCGGCTCGGGGTCTGGCATACAGGCGGCAACCGCCAATAGTGCCAACAGTCCAATCGCCGCTATGCAGCAGTTCTTCATCGGTGTTTCACTCGCTGGGTGGGGTTGGAATCCTCCAGACGACTACAATCCAATTCCTGTAGGAGGATTCTCGCGGGCAGTCTCAGATATCTACCAGTGTACTTCCTTTACGGACTCAGTGCTCGATTCGGGGCGCCCTATCAGGACGCCCCGAATTCGTCTGCATGTTAGATTAGGCAACAGAAAGTGTGGGAGAGGACAGGACGCAACCGTTGTCAGCCGCCGAAGGCATCGGGCAGCAATGCGCGCGCGGTGGTGCTGCGGAAGTTGCCGGCTTGATCACTGATATAGACATCCATCTCTGCCCCAAGCTCGATCATCACCTGGCGGCAGAAGCCGCAGGGCGAGGCGCCGTCCACCGTGACAACGGCGATCGCACTGAATTCCCGTTTTCCCTGGGCGACTGCGGCCGTGAGCGCGACGCGTTCGGCGCAGATCGTCCCACCGTAGGAGGCGTTTTCGACGTTGCATCCCAAGATAATTTCACCGTGTTGTGTCAACACGGCGGCGCCGACGGCATAGTCGCTGTAGGGTGCATAGGCCTGATTGCGGGCGGACTGTGCCGCGGCAACCAGTTGTTGGGGAGATACCGTCGGGGTCACGATAGCGTCCTTTTTCTGGGCGGCCCCCTTGGGCCAGGGGCATTTACCGTAATGTCAGGCGGCCGACTGAAGATATTCGGAGCCTGTAGAATCTTCAGTCTGCTCCTCGACATCGGGCTGGCTCAGTGTGTGTGCGCCGTTCTCAGCGCTGTGGAGCGGTTCGACGCGTACCTGTTCGATCCGGCGGGAATCTACGGACAGGACCGTGAAGCGCCAATCATGGAACTGTATACTTTCGCCCTGCTCGGGAACGCGCCCAAGTTGGCTGTAGATGAAACCGCCCAAGGTGTCGATATTTTCGGGGCCGGCGGACAGGTTGACGTCGATAAGCCGCGACACTTCATCGATATCGTAACGGGCGTTGAAGACGTAGATTTCGGGCGCCAGTTTTTTCAACTGGGGCTCTTCCGAATCGTACTCGTCCTGGATTTCGCCAACGATTTCTTCCAGCAGGTCTTCGATCGTAACGAGGCCGGCAGTACCGCCGTATTCGTCCACAGCCAGGGCCATATGGATGCGGTGGACCTGCATTTCCTCGAACAGTTCATCAAGTTTTTTGCTCTGGGGAACAAAATTGGCCTGCCGAAGCAGCTGACGAATGGAGATGTCCTGGCTCCCATCGCGCAGGCAGAGCAGGAGGTCTTTGGCGTAGAGTACACCGAGCAGATGATCGATGCTGTCTTCATAGACGGGAATGCGGCTGTGTCCGTTGCCGATAATCAGATCGAGAGCTTCGCTGAGGGGTGAATTTACTTCTACGGCCACCATATCGAGCCGCGGCACCATGATCTCACGCACGGTCGTCTCGCCGAATTCAAAGATGCCGGCGATCATCTGTTTTTCGTCTTCTTCAATGACTCCTTCGCCTTCGCCCACGTGAATGAGGAAGCGGAGGCCGTCCTCGCTCAGGAATACGCTTTCGGGGGTCACTTCGTCTGCGTCGCCGCGGGCATAGGCGGCCAGTCGACGAAGGAGGAACGATAAGGGGGCGAGAATAGCAGCCACGAGGTCGACGATACGGGCGATGGCGAGCGCGACCGTTTCGGGCTGGCGCAGAGCCCAGCCCCGGGCGATGACTTGAACGGCGAGAAGGAGAAGCCATACCAAGCCCACGGAGGCGCTGACGCCGACATTGGACCAGCGCAGGAGCATTGCTACACAGACGGCCATTGAACTGCCAGCGATGTAGGCAAGGCTCTTGAGGATCAGGAGGGTGGAGAGAAAGCGGGCCGGGTCGGAGAGCATTCGGTCGATCAGCTTTGCCCGCTGGTTGCCGCTGGCGAGAAGCTCTCGCATACGGCTTCTAGAAGCTGCCGACAGCGATACTTCTGCGGTAGAGACAAAGCCAATCGTCAGTAATGGCAGCAGTTGCGCCGCGATCAGCCATGCAGGATCCACTTCCACAGGAGACTCCTTTTTCTACGTTGCCTTGCGTCGCGCCGAGCAATGCGCAGGCAGTATGACGGAATAAATCGACCCTAAGCGCTGGTATGTCACTTTACTTTTTTGTCAATTTGACTTGTGTTACTCATTCGACTCAGGCTGCTTGGTGTTGTCGCCGGCCCCCAACTCTTCCCCGGTCGCGGCATTGGGTTGCGGTGAAGCCGCCGCGCATGGTTCAGCTAGTCCGGCGGTAGGGGACGCTTTGCGGGCACGCCGTAGACCAGCGTGTCCTCCTCTACGTCGCGCGTTACGACGGCGCCGGCGCCGGTGCGGGCGCGGGCGCCGAGGGTAACGGGGGCAACCAGTAGGGTATCGCTGCCGAGGAAGACATCGTCGCCGAGCGTTGTGCGGTTTTTTGAGACGCCATCGAAGTTACAGGTGATGGTGCCGGCGCCGACATTTACATTTTCGCCAACGGTGGCATCGCCAATGTAGCTGAAATGACCCATTTTGACGCCTTTGCCCAGCCGGCTGTTCTTCACTTCGCCGAAGTTTCCCATATGTACGTCTTCACCGAGATGGGCGCCCGGCCGCAGATGGCCGAAGGGGCCTACTTCGCTGCCGCGGTCCATTCTGGCCTGCTCGATGACGCTATATTCAACGCGGCAGGCATCTCCGATTGCGCTATCAACTATGCGGCTATTGGGCCCGATGCAGCAGCCGGCGCCGACGGTAGTGGCGCCCTGCAGGTGGGTTCCCGGAAGGATGGTCGAGTCCTGGCCGATGGTCACTTCGGCATCGATATATGTGGATGCGGGATCGAGTATGGTCACGCCGGCGAGCATGTGATCGGTGTTGATGCGCTGGCGCAGCGTCTGCGCGGCGACGGCCAGCTGGCTGCGGTCGTTGATGCCGAGTGTTTCATCAGGCGCGGCTGCAACGGTCTCGACGTCCTGGCCCTGTTCGACGGCGATAGCGAGCATATCGGTCAGAAAGTATTCGCCGGTGGAGCTGGGTGTCAGGAGGGAGATGTTCTCCCAGAGCCATTGGGCGTTGAAGCAGTAGACACCGGGATTCAGCTCGCGAATCGCGAGCTGTTCGGGCGTGCAGTCTACCTCTTCGACGATTGCGCGGACGGAGCCGTTCTCGTTGCGAACGATGCGGCCGAACCCCTGAGCTTCCTTGCGCTCGACGGTAAGGAGTGACAACGCAACTGACCGTTTCTGCCTGTTAGCGCGGCGTTGGGTCAACCGTTTGAGCGTTTCGGGCCGCAGAAGGGGCATGTCGGCGTAGAGGGCGAGGACCTTGTCGGCTCGCTGACTGAGGCGTTCTTTTGCCTGCATCAGGGCGTGGCCTGTGCCGAGAAGCTGCTCCTGCTGGCAGTATTCGACGCGGTCGCCGAGATAGTCCTGCACCTGTTTTCTGGCATGACCGACCACAACGACGGGGCGCAGGTCAGAGAGCCCGTCTACGCTCTGCAGAGTCCACTCGATCAGTGGCCACCCGGCCAAGGGATGGAGGGATTTGGGCAGTGTCGATTTCATGCGGGTGCCGTGCCCGGCAGCCAGGATGACGGCGGCAACAGTCATTCAGGATGCTCCTATGCTCCAGGAAACAGAAGAGGCACGCGCAGATATCGCCTGTAGCAGGCGGCCAAGGCGGTAGGCGCGTCGGTCAGATGGTCAAGCGCGGGAGGGACGGCAAATGTGTTAGAGGATAGTAATGGTAGAGAACCGGGGTCAGGAGGGTTATCATCCATGAATTATATCGCAGACAGGGGGCCGAGTGGTGTCTGCGCACATTTTACCACAAAGGATGAGGTTGTCCAGAGAAGCTTTCATCGGTGGAGTGTGAAAGAAAGAGGAGGTTGGCAGCGGTCTACTCTCACACGGGGTCGCCCCCGCACTACCATCGACGCTGGTGGACTTTACTGCCGGGTTCGGGATGGGACCGGGTGTTTCCCCACCGCTCTTGCCACCAACTCCTCTTTACTCACGCAGGTTATGTATTGCGAGTGGACATGGTTTGCATGCTGATGTGTCTGACATGTGCATGCTGGTTATGTGGCAGAGCCGATACGGTATTGCGATTCGGCTATGCTGCCGGTGTGCCGTGTGTCAAGCCACTCGCATGGCACACTAAGAACTGAACAGGATAAAGAAGTACTGCTGTCGGCGCAAGAAGTATACAGGTTAAGCCCTCGTGCATTAGTACGGGTTCGCTTAAGACCTCTCAGCCCTTACACGTCCCGCCTATCAAACTGGTCGTCTACCAGCGCACTTACCAGACTCTCTCTGTGAGGGAACTTATCTTGAGGCTGGCTTCCCACTTAGATGCTTTCAGTGGTTATCCTTCCCAGACTTAGCTACCCAGCTATGCCGTTGGCACGACAACTGGCACACCAGCGGTCTGTCCATCCCGGTCCTCTCGTACTAGGGACAGCTCCTCTCAATTCCCTTGCGCCCACAGCGGATAGAGACCGACCTGTCTCACGACGGTCTGAACCCAGCTCGCGTGCCACTTTAATGGGCGGACAGCCCAACCCTTGGGACTTGCTCCAGCCCCAGGATGTGACGAGCCGACATCGAGGTGCCGCACCTTCCCGTCGATGTGAACTCTTGGGGAAGACTAGCCTGTTATCCCCGGGGTAGCTTTTATCCGTTAAGCCACAGCCTTTCCACTCAGAACCGTGGGTTCACTAACGCCGACTTTCGTCTCTGCTCAACATGTCCGTCTCGCAGTCAAGCTCCCTTTTGCGTTTGCACTCTTCAACTGGTTTCCATTCAGCCTGAGGGAACCTTTGCGCGCCTCCGTTACCTTTTGGGAGGCGACCGCCCCAGTCAAACTGCCCACCTGACACTGTCCCCATACCGGGTCACGGTACAGGTTAGAATCAAAACTCAATCAGGGTGGTATTTCACCAGCGACTCCACCGATCCTGGCGAACCAGTTTCACAGTCTCCCACCTATCCTACACAGAGTAAGCCCTAATCCAATATCAAGCTGCAGTAAAGCTCCACGGGGTCTTTTTGTCCTGCTGCGGGTAAGAAGCATCTTTACTCCTACTTCAGTTTCACCGGGCCCTCCGTCGAGACAGCGCCCCACTCGTTACGCCTTTCGTGCGGGTCGGAACTTACCCGACAAGGAATTTCGCTACCTTAGGACCGTTATAGTTACGGCCGCCGTTCACCGGGGCTTCAGTTCAAAGCTCTCACCTCTCCCCTTAACCTTCCGGCACTGGGCAGGCGTCAGCCCGTATACGTCGTCTCTCAACTTCGCACGGACCTGTGTTTTTGGTAAACAGTCGGCAGGGCCTTTTCTCTGCGGCCTCCTCAAGCTCAGGCACGTCTGTACCCTCACTCTACCGAGGCGGTCCTTCTCCCGAAGTTACGGACCCTTTTTGCCTAGTTCCTTGACGAAGGTTCTCCCGTCCCCCTTGGTGTTCTCCACCTGTCTACCTGTGTCGGTTTGCGGTACGGTCGCATAGGTCTCACTAGAGGCTTTTCTCGTCAGCCTGGGTTCAATCACTTCCACCTTATTAAAGGCTCGCCTTCACCCCTCAGCTCAGACGGTCTTTTAACCCCGTCCTCATCACCTACAGGCTTGGCACCAGCTCTTCCAGCCGCTGGCTGACCTACCCTTCTGCGTCACCCCTTCGCTCAGACAACCTGATGCGGTACAGGAATATTCACCTGTTATCCATCGGCTACGCCTTTCGGCCTCGCCTTAGGTCCGACTAACCCGACGCGGATTGACCTCCCGTCGGAAACCTTAGACTTCCGGGGACTGCGGTTCTCACACAGCTCTCGCTACTCGTGCCAACATTCTCGCTTCCATGCACTCCACGACTCCTCTCGGTACCGCTTCAATGCACATGGAACGCTCGCCTACCTCTCACGCATGCTCTAAAGCATACGCAAAACCGTAGCTTCGGTGGGTGACTTCAGCCCCGTTATATTTTCGGCGCAGTATCACTTGACCAGTGAGCTGTTACGCACTCTTTCAAGGATGGCTGCTTCCAAGCCAACCTCCTGGCTGTCTCTGTAACACCACTTCCTTTCCCACTTAGTCTCCACTTGAGGACCTTAGCTGACGGTCTGGGCTTTTCCCCTCTTGACCACGAAACTCATCTCCCGTAGTCCAACTGCCGTTCTAAAACATGGGCATTCGGAGTTTGGTTGAGTTCGGTAAGCATTTCGCCCCCTACCTCATCCAGTGCTCTACCTCCCATGCTCAGCAAACGACGCTAGCCCTAAAGCTATTTCGGCGAGAACCAGCTATCTCCAGGTTCGTTTGGCATTTCACCCCTATCCACACCTCATCCGAGCACTTTGCAACGTACACCGGTTCGACCCTCCACGAAATTTTACTCCCGCTTCAGTCTGGACATGGATAGCTCACCTGGTTTCGGGTCTACTGCCAGCAACTTATTCGCCCTATTCAGACTCGCTTTCGCTTCGGCTCCGGCTATCACACCTTAACCTTGCTACTGACCGTAACTCGTTGGCTCATTCTCCAATAGGCACGCCATCACCCGGCCGGGTTACCCCGGCATCAGGCTCTGACTGCTTGTAAGCATACGGTTTCAGGCTCTCTTTCACTCCCCTATCAGGGGTCCTTTTCACCTTTCCCTCACGGTACTTGTCCACTATCGGTCGCCAAAGGTATTTAGTCTTGGAGAGTGGTCTCCCCAGCTTCTCACAAGGTTTGCGTGCCCCGTGATACTCAGGATTCCGACCAAACCGTTCCGGATTTCGCCTACGGGACTCTCACCCTCTCCGGTCCGCCTTTCCAGTGCGGTTCCGCTATCCAGTCCGGCCCTTCCGTCGGTCCTGCTACCCCGCACCAGCTTGCGCCGGTGCGGTTTGGACTAATCCGCTTTCGCTCGCCACTACTAACGGAATCTTTTCTTTTCCTCCGGGTACTTAGATGTTTCACTTCCCCGAGTTCCCCGCTGCGCAGCTATCTTTTCACTGCGCGCTGCCCTGGCATTCCCCAGGGCGGGTTTCCCCATTCGGATATCTGCGGATCTATGCCTTACCACAACTCCCCGCAGCTTTTCGCAGTGGTACACGTCCTTCCTCGGCCTTTGGCGCCAAGGCATCCTCCGTATGCCCTTCGTAGCTTAACCTGCTGTGTTTTTGCGCGGCAACCTCGCAGCTGCCGCACCCTTCCTACTCCTACAGCAGTTCTTCTCTATCCTATTCAGTTCTTAATGTGCCATCACTCCCTACCTACCTCACAGCCGGCCGGGACTGCAGTACCCTGGCTCGCTGCCATCGCCGGCTTCAGCACATACTCAAAGCTTCAGCCAAACGACTGTGGGCCTGCGTGGACTCGAACCACGGACCCCTGCGTTATCAGCACAGTGCTCTAACCGTCTGAGCTACAGGCCCTTCCTTCCACTTGCCCTGCCTTCTCTTCAGAGGCACATTAACCCCTGAAAAGTGACAAGATAACCGGCCTCTTACAGACCTTTACTTCCTGCTGCTTCAGACGTCTCCGCTTCCACAACAACACTTCCTCTGCACCGTATAGCATCTACACCGTACAGCCTCTGCGCCGTCTCCACGTATTCGCCTTACGCTTCCTTAGAAAGGAGGTGATCCAGCCGCACCTTCCGGTACGGCTACCTTGTTACGACTTCGTCCCAGTCATCAGTCCCACCCTAAACAGCTCCCTCCTTGCGGTTGGGTCACCGTCTTCAGGTCTTACCAACTCCCATGACGTGACGGGCGGTGTGTACAAGGCCCGGGAACGTATTCACCGCAGTATTGCTGACCTGCGGTTACTAGCAACTCCGGCTTCATGCAGGCGAGTTGCAGCCTGCAATCCGAACTATGACTGGCTTTGATGGGATTCGCTTCAGGTCTCCCTTTCGCTTCCCTTTGTACCAGCCATTGTAGCGTGTGTGTAGCCCTGGACATATAGGCCATGCTGACTTGACATCATCCGCACCTTCCTCCGGCTTGTTACCGGCAGTCTCGCTAGACACTTGTAACTAGCAACACGGGTTGCGCTCGTTGCGGGACTTAACCCAACATCTCACGACACGAGCTGACGACAGCCATGCAGCACCTGTCTACGCTGCCCGAAGGCTCGTTCCGGTTTCCCTTCACTACTACGTACATGTCAAGCCCAGGTAAGGTTCTTCGCGTTGCATCGAATTAAACCACACGCTCCGCTGCTTGTGCGGGCCCCCGTCAATTCCTTTGAGTTTTAGCCTTGCGACCGTACTCCCCAGGCGGTGAACTTATCGCGTTTGCTCCGGCACAGACGGCTTCTACACCGCCCACACCTCGTTCACATCGTTTACAGCGTGGACTACCGGGGTATCTAATCCCGTTCGCTACCCACGCTTTCGTGCCTCAGCGTCAGTAAAATGCCAGGAGGCCGCCTTCGCCTCTGGTGTTCTTCCCGATATCTACGCATTCCACCACTACACCGGGATTTCCGCCCCCCTCTCATTCACTCTAGCCATACAGTTTCCAACGTCCTCTCCCAGTTAAGCCAGAAGCTTTCACGCCAGACTTGTATCGCCGCCTGCGCACCCTTTACGCCCAGTAATTCCGGATAACGCTCGACACCTAGGTATTACCGCGGCTGCTGGCACCTAGTTAGCCGTGTCTTCGTCCTGGGGTACCGTCCTTCCTCTTCCCCCAGATAAGGAGTTTACAATCCGAAAACCTTCGTCCTCCACGCGGCGTTGCTGCGTCAGGGTTTCCCCCATTGCGCAATATTCCTCACTGCTGCCCCCCGTAGGAGTCGGAACCGTGTCTCAGTTCCCGTGTGGCTGGTCTTCCTCTCAGAACAGCTATCGATCATCGCCTTGGTGGGCTCTTACCCCACCAACCAGCTAATCGACCGCAGGCCCCTCCCAAATCGCCTCAGCTTTCCTCACCAGAACCACCGTCCCGGCGAGATTATGCGGTATTAGCCACAGTTTCCCGTGGTTATCCCCCATTTCAGGGCAGGTTACCTACGTGTTACGCACCCGTTCGCCACTCTCCACGGCGCTAAATCACCGAAGTAATAAGCACCGCTTCCCGTTCGACTTGCATGTGTTAAGCACGCCGCCAGCGTTCATCCTGAGCCAGGATCAAACTCTCCGTATTTTCGCTGCCGTCTCCCTAGCGCACCTCCTACTCCCGGTACACACAGAAACAACAGCACTTCTACGCAAAGCTCTTTAAAACTCTCCGTCAATCTCGCTCCCGAACCTCCCCGCATCCCAACCAAAACCGGAACACAAAGCAACCCGAAAACGATTGACAGGTCTGCTGGACTCGCTTATCTTGTCACTCTTCAACTGTTAATGTGCCGTAACTTCGTAACTCTACTACAAGTAGAGTTACCTGACAAATCGATTTCGATTCAGTGCAGGTTTCCTCAATGTATCACACTACGTTTGGCCTGTCAAATGGGATTCGGGTTGAAATCAAAGCAAACGCGCATCCTGACCAGGACGACATGGCAGCATGCGAAGGGGGTTCGACCCGATTCAGGCAGCATCATGAGGTGTTGGCCCAACTCGATGCATTTGTCCTGGTTCATGTCGGGTCATGTCGGGTTAAGTCGGGTTAAGTCGGTGTAAGTCGGCCCAATTTCTTTTTTTTCTGGGACGTTTGCACTTGGCTTCGCAGACGTTTTCTCGTCGACAGTGATGGGTTATGCGCAGTTGAATCGTGGGCAAATCACCGAGATACGGTGTCTCTCAATCATTTTCAGGTTGTCATCAGGCGAGAGGCAAGGAATGAAACAGCGTGGGCAAACGCATCCAGATTCACACGGCTGAATGGTCCACAGAGGGCGCCCACAAGGGGTGCCCCTATGCGCAGTTGGCGGGATTTTGGACTCAGGACAGGACGAGGCCTGCACATTGATGGGGAGCTATCCGATTACTATCAGTACGGCGTCCTGGTCGACGCTCTGGCCGGCGGTGACTTCCACTTTGCGGACTACGCCGGAACGGACGGCGCGAATCTCGTTCTCCATCTTCATTGCTTCGAGGATCATGAGCGGTTGATCTTCGATGATCTCATCGCCATCCTGTACCAGGATTTTCACAATCATGCCGGGGATTGGCGCTCTGACGGAGAGGTCGCCCTGCGGCAGGGCGGGCCCTTGGCGGGCTGCGTTGAGGCGGCGCGTGCGTTCATCCTCGACCCGCACGCGGAACTGCTCACCGCGGAGGGTTACGTCGTGGCTGTGCGGGGTCTCTTCGACAAACATCTCGAAGCTTGCGTCGTCCAACAGCAGGCTGTACAGCTCGGTGACTCCGCTCTGCCGGAGGTCAACGGAGATAGACTCTCCGTCAACCAGGATTTCGTCCTCGGTGATCTCGATTTCGAAGGTATGGTCGCCGACACTGGCAAAGTATATCACCACCGTCCTCCCATCCCGCTCATGCGACCGGCCTGCTTCCAGGCGCTGGCTTCGTCGCTCTCGCCACCGCCGCCGATATTGACAGCGCGGCGGCCGGCTTCGTGGGCTACGAGCGCGGCGGCCACGGCTGCGATGCGCGCCTGCTCGAGATCGGGTTCGTTATTGGCGACAAGGCGGCGGCGGTCGAGGAAACCGGTATCAAAGGTGCCCCAGATGAATTCGGTGCTGTCCATTATTTCCTGGTGGAAGGGGATCGACGTTTTGACGCCACTGATGCGATATTCGTTGAGCGCGCGGCGCATACGCAGGATGGCTTCGGCCCTGTTTTCGCCCCAGACGATGAGTTTGGCGACCATCGGGTCGTAGAAAAGGCTAACTTCGTAGCCGCGGTAGAGCGAGCTTTCGACGCGCACGCCGGGCCCGGTCGGTTCTTTGAGGTAGGTGACGACGCCGCTATTGGGCATGAAGTTGTTGAACGGATCTTCGGCGGTGAGGCGGCATTCGATCGACCAGCCCTTGGGCCGGATATCTTCGGGCCGGTAGCGCATGCGGCGGCCGGCGGCGATGGTCAGCTGCTCTTTGACGATGTCGACACCGGTCACGAATTCGGTGACGGGATGTTCCACCTGCAGACGGGTGTTCATCTCCAGGAAGTAGAATTTCTCATCATCGGGATCGTACAGGAATTCGATGGTACCGGCGTTCTCATATTGCACGGACTCAGCGGCGGCCACGGCGACTTGTCCGAGCTCCTGGCGCAGGTTTTCGTCGACGGCAACGCTGGGGGCCTCTTCGATCAGCTTCTGGTGTCGGCGCTGGATAGAGCATTCTCGCTCGCCGAGGTGGATGGTATGGCCGTAACTGTCGGCCAGGATCTGTACTTCGATGTGGCGGGCGCTGGAGATGAATTTTTCGAGGTAGACCTCGCCGTTGCCGAAGGCGCCTTCGGCCTCACGGCGTGCGGCCAGGAGCGCGCCGTTAAACTGATTGGGATCATGAACGACGCGCATGCCTTTGCCGCCGCCGCCAGCGGTCGCCTTGATCATCAGAGGGAACCCGATCTGGACGGCGGTTGTTTTCAGCTCATCATCTCGCAGGCCCTTGCGCGAACCGGGGACAAGCGGCACGTTGTTTTTGGCGACGGTTTCGCGTGCGGTCTGTTTGTCCCCCATCTTGGCGATGGCATCGGGTGACGGCCCGATGAAGGTGATGCCGGCGTCGGCGCAGGCGGAGGCAAATTCGGCGTTTTCGGCCAAGAAGCCGTAGCCGGGATGGACCGCATCAACGCCAGCCTTGCGGGCCACATCGATGATCTTGTCGATGCGCAGGTAGCTGTCGCGGCTGGGGGCCGGGCCGATGTGATAGGCTTCGTCGGCGTAACGCACGTGAAGGGCAGTCCGGTCGACATCAGAAAAGACGGTGGCTGTGGCGATGCCGCGCTCTTCACAGGCCCGCAACACACGCACTGCGATTTCGCCTCGATTCGCAACCAGAACTTTTTTGAACATGCGCAGATCCTTATATTAACCGTTTACTTCAACAATGAAGCGAGCTCTCGATATGAGCCGTCGGTCAGATTCCCTGTCGATGGACTCGAGCCTGAATCAGAAGCCTGTCGCTGGTGAAGGGGGCCGGCGGGATTTCGCTACTCGGATGCCAGGTGCCGAAGGCGCTGTCGTTGGGCGAGAGGAGCAGGCGCCGAAAGCCCCACATTGACAGATCGACGGTGCGTCCCACGGGTGAAGAGAAACTCTCCTCCACTATGGCCTGCACGGGCGCGAAGCCGGCGGCGTAGCGTGTTTCCCAGGTTCCTTCGGGGAGGACGCCGTCGTCGTTGGGTGCGCAGGCCACGCGCAGGGTAACGATCCCACAGTCTACCACGATCACGGCCATCTGGGCGCTGCCGTATTCGATGTCGGCCTCGATTATCTGACCGGCATAGGCGTAGAGGGCGGGACCGATCTGCGTGAAACGGGGCGTGAGCGGTTCCTTCTGCACAGCGTACCAGGGGTCCGGGCCGGGCTGGGGCAGCAGGACGCCGCCGTCGAGCACGGCTGTCAGGGGGAGGCCCTGTTGCAGTCGAGGAAAGCCCATGAGCGCGAACTGTTCGGCAGAGAGCTCAAACTCGATCTGGGGCAGTTTTTGCATCTTGCCCGGGTACGGCCGAGGGCCGGATTGAAGCTCTTCCGGCGCGGTAATCTGGCCGGTCATGGGGTCGGTTCTTGTTTCTCCGTTCGGTTTCAGCGTTGAGTTCACAGGCGTTGGACTCACAGGGGGATATTCCCGTGTTTTTTGGGGGGTAATCGATCGCGTTTGTTCTGCAGCATTTCCAGTGCGTTGATCAGGCGCGGTCGGGATTCATGCGGTTCGATCACGTCGTCGATGAAGCCGTTGGCGGCCGCGATGTAAGGGTTAGCGAAACGGCTGCGATAGTCTGCGACCAGGTCGTTTCGCTTGGCAACGGGATCCTCAGCGGCGGCGATTTCGCGACGGAAGATTACATTTACGGCGCCCTCCGGCCCCATCACGGCGATTTCGGCCGAAGGCCAGGCGAGGACCAGGTCGGCGCCGATGTGGCGGGGGTTCATGACGCAGTAGGCTCCGCCGTAGGCCTTGCGCACGATGACGGTCAGTTTGGGAACCGTCGCTTCGGAGAAGGCGTAGAGAAGCTTTGCGCCATGGCGAATGATGCCGCCGTGCTCTTGATTGAGGCCGGGCAGGAAGCCGGGCACATCTTCGAGGACGACAAGCGGGATGTTGAAGCAGTCGCAGAAGCGGACAAAGCGGGCCGCTTTCTGGCTGGCGTCGACATCGAGGACACCGGCGAGGACGGCGGGCTGCTGGGCGACGATGCCGATGGTGCGGCCGCCCAAGCGGGCGAAACAGACCATAACGTTGCGGGCCCACTGCTCGTGGACCTCAAGGAACTGACCGTCGTCGACGATGCGCCGGATGATCTCTTTCATATCGTAGGGACGGTTGGGATTATCAGGCACTATGGAGTCAAGCTCTTCATCCTGGCGCAACAGATCGTCGGTGGATGGCACGACGGGCGGGTCTTCCATATTGTTATTGGGCAGATAGCTCATCAGCTGCTGCACGATGAAGAGGGCGTCTTCCTCGTTTTCAGCGGTGAAGTGGGCGACACCGGATTTGCTGCCGTGGATGGATGCGCCGCCCAGCTCTTCAAAGGTGACCTCTTCATGGGTGACCGTTTTGACCACATCGGGTCCGGTGACGAACATGTGGCTTGTGTCTTTGACCATGATGACGAAGTCGGTAATGGCGGGCGAGTAGACGGCTCCACCGGCGCAGGGCCCCATAATTACGCTGACCTGGGGGACAACGCCGGAAGCCATGACATTGCGGAAGAAGATGTCAGCGTAGCCGGCCAGGCTGAGCACGCCTTCCTGGATACGTGCGCCGCCGGAGTCGTTGAGGCCGATGACGGCGGCGCCGTTTTTCATGGACATATCGAGGATTTTGCAGATTTTGGCGGCGTGATGGCGGCTGACGCTGCCGCCAAAGACGGTAAAGTCCTGGGAAAAGACGTAGACGAGGCGGTCATCGATAGTGCCGTAGCCTGTAACGACGCCGTCACCGGGGATGCGCTGCTCGTCGAGGCCGAAATCATGGCTGTCGTGGGTGACGAGAGCGTCAACTTCGCGAAAGCTGCCTTTGTCCAACATCAGCTCGAGCCGCTCGCGGGCGGTGGCCCGGCCCTTAGCGTGCTGAACTTCGATTCGTTCGAGGCCGCCCCCGAGTTTGGCCATGTCTTTGCGGCTGCGCAGGTCGGTTATACGGGGATCGATTGTCGAGTCAGTCAAGACAAACTCCTCTATCCTGTCGTTGTTCGTTTTGCAGATGTTCGTGGCAATTCAATTGCTGCCCACGGCAGATTTCGAGCTCCGGGCGTGCCAGACTGGCGCTGTCGGGGCGTGGATGCGACCGCGCATAATCCCAGACCAGAAAGAACAGCCGGCAGCTGTCTTTGAGAGTGGTCCGGGCCAGGGTCCATTGCCTGTCTTCATAGCGAGATGGTACCTGTCAGCAGCAGCAGTCCTATCAGGACCGGTTGATGGATCACATAGATGACCAGGGAATGGCGGCCAAGGAACTGCAGAACAGTGAATGGAAAAAATTCTCCGAGATTGGGCAGCGGCAGTTTGCGCGCGCCGCCTTCATAGAAAACGGTACCCACGAAGACGCCGATCAGGAAGACGGCAAACCAGTGGGGAAAGGGAAAGTAATCGGAATAGTAGTAGCCAGGCGGTTCAATGCCTAGCGGAACCAGCCAGGAGACACCTTCGGGCGCGTGTACATTCAGGTATTGCAGAAGGTAGCTGAGGGCATAGAGCACGGCGGCCACGGACAGCGTCAGCCATCGTTTGTTCAGGAAAGGGATCGAGCAGACTATCGATGTCCCGATCAGATGGAGCACGCCAAAGTCGATGGGCGGCAGAACGGCCACCCGCATTACCAATGAAAGTATAAGTCCGATACCGAGAACATGCAGCCCGCGGCGGGCGACTTTCCAGGCCAACCCATCGGCCGAACCGCTTCTGGACAGTGCCCGATTGTAGCTCAATACTACCGAGACTCCGGCGAGCGTGATGAAGGAGGTCGCGGTGAATCGTTGGAAATAGAACCAGAAGCCCTCATGCAGTACGATCGGCTGGCCGCCGAAGTTCCGGAGGTCGAACACCAAATGAAAGATGACCATTGTGATAATGGCCACGCCGCGCCAGCTGTCGACCTCCCAGAAGCGGGTAAAGGCGGTTGTTGTTGCGATGGGGACCGCCTTGGCAGGGTCGGTCTCCGGACTTTCCGGTCCGTTCTTCTCTTTATCCTTTTCGGGCAGTTCGCGCTGAATCGCTGCGGACTTTTGTGTCATTTGGCACTTTCAGGCCACGGTAAAGCTGCAGGTGCAGGCAGCAGCTGTGCACTTGAAACAATTCCCGGTTCCTGCGAGAATCAGAATTGCGGCTACTCACACCAGGCCTCCCGGCGCCGGATGAACCGGTTTACGGCCGTCGGTGTACAGTACGCTGACCGGGCAGTGTAGTAGTACCACTGATATTATATCGCATACGACTAACCCGGCGCTCCCCAGACCAACGGCAACGCGCGCATACATTATCGTCACTGGTGGGATCGTCGCAGGAATAGCGTCTGAGCGTGGTCGTCAGGCGGCAGTGTGTGGGCAGAGTGCGGAAACCCACTACTCACTACTTTTGACTGCTACAGTGCGCGAACATTTTACACGATAGGACAGGAGATCACAAGGAAATTGGACGAAGTGGAGACGTATCTTGGCGGCGAAAAGTCGAGGAAGGGTGTTGACTACCACCGAGGGGCGGCTGTACCGAGATGGGTTGAGCGGGCACGAGAAAGGCTGAGCGCTCTCGAGGGAGCCAGGTCGCGCCGCCATATTGGTCACTGTATAGAGTTTCACGATTCATTGCCTAGCACGATGGCGATCGCTCGCGGGATATTTGACGGGCTGGGGGACGGCGCCGCGGGCGCGGTGGTCATTACGGACCATCAGACGGCCGGGCGGGGGCGGTTGGATCGCGGCTGGGAAGACGCGGCGGGGCGCGGTCTGCTGGGCAGCTATATACTGTGCGGCGAACTGTTGCCGGAAGATCCTTCACTGGCGGTGATGGTGGCGGGCCTGGCTGTGCTGCGGGCAATTGACGTGAGCTGCCCACAGCTGGAGGACCGTATTCGTCTGAAGTGGCCAAACGATGTGATCGCAGTGGAAGAGGGCGGGCCGGTCAAGCTGGCGGGCATTCTGGCGGAGAGCATTTTTGAGGAGCAGGCGCTCAGCGGTGTCATTCTCGGTATTGGTGTCAATGTCAATCAGGATTCGGATGAATTGCCGGCTGTTCGCGGCGGCGGGCTGCCTCCATCCAGTTTGATGCTTCTGGGCCACGGCAGCAGTCCTCCCCATGCCGGATATGCGGAGATAGAGAGGGAGGACTTGCTGGTGGCTCTGTGCCGGGCGCTGGATGATCTGTGCGCGGCGGGCTCGCGTCCTTCTGCGGGGGACATCCACGCCCGCTGGGAACGCGCGCTGTACGGTTTGGGCGCTGCCGTAACGGCCGATACCGCTGATGGGCCGGTCCGGGGACGGGCGGTTGGCACATCCTCACAGGGGGCGCTGCGAGTCCGGGTTGCCGACGGGGAGACGGTCGAGATCCATTCCGGAGAGGTCGTTTTCAGTTGGGACGGCGCTGGCGACGAGCGGTAAACGGCTTTGAGCTAGTTCTCAGACGGCGGCGCGGTGCTGGGCGAGAGGCCGTTCGCTTGATGGGCTTGCTGTGGGGACTTCTCGAGCGGCAATCATTCTTCAGTTAGAGTAATGCACAGCCGTTTCCGGGTGCAGTCCAGTTTTGGGGAGAGAGTGGGCAGGCACAAGGCCTGCCCCTACCGTGGTCACGGCGGACGGTTTCGCGGCACGACGTGGGTGGGCGACCGGTGGCATAGACAGTACGCCGGCGACGCGACGCCAGCGTGGCATGGTGTAGGGGGGGCGTTGCGGGGGGAGTCCCCCCGCACAAGGGAGGGCCGAAGGCCCGACCGCACAACTGCAGTGGTCAGTGATCAGTAGTCAGTGGTCAGTGGTCAGAAACGATGGCGCTTGTCCTGCTTGGGGACGCGAATTGGCTTTAGCTTAGTCGTTTACGGAGATGTACGAGAGTTCACCCCCAATCCGGACTGCACCCCCGATTCGGAAATGATTGGTCTTCTTTGGCGAAGAGGGTATCATGAATTGTATTGGCTCTTTTTGTCGCCTCTTTCAGCAACCAAGCTCCTGCCATGAACCTATCCTCTGAATCTCAGGTCCGATTTCAACTTGTACAGACGCCCGAGCCGAGGTACACGCCGCGCGACCGCCCACGGGGGGCGCCCGATGGGCAGCAGCGCTGGATGGCCCTGGTGATACTCATTGCGTTCGGTTGGCGGATGATTGGCCTGATCGCGCGTAAACTCGGCCAGGTGGAACAGGAAACAATCGAGCTGGCAACCGGACCGGTGGAGGGAGCGGTTGGGACGCTGGTGGCACCCGTGCAGAACGGGATGTTGTACTATCTTCTGATCGGGCCGTGGATCCAATTCTTTGGAACCGATCTCTTCGCGCTGCGTTATTTTTCCGTACTGACGAGCGCTATCGCCATCGCACTGATGTGGCAGGTGGCTCGTCGAATGGTACCGGCAGTTGGCAGCACTCTGCTGAGGAATCTGCCGCTGTTGTCGACACTTTTTCTGGCCTTCAATCCATTGCAGCTGTGGTATAGCCAGGAGGGGGGGCGGTACGGACTGGTTGTGACGCTGGCGTTGTTCTCGAGTTGGAGCTGGCTGCAGGCGATGTGGTACAGCGGATACAGGCGCTGGCTCGTCTATCTTGTGATTACGTCGATAGCGATCTACACGCAGACGTTTACCGCGCTGCTCCTGCCGGTCCATCTGGTCTGGTTTTTGCTGGCCAACCCGCTCAACCGCAAACGCTGGAAGGGATTCGGGCTGACGCTGATCGGCTTTGCACTACCAATTCTGCCTTTGACGGCGTGGGGCAGGGGTTTACTGGCCGGCGTATTCGATGGGGTCGAACAGCCGAATGGCGGCGCGCTGCAGAACGTTGCAGCCGACCTGCCGGTCATGCCACTGACGGAGATGGCGCGCACACTGCTTCTGGATAATGCCCAGGGCTTGTTGGAACCTATTTCGTATCTCTGGCTGATCCCGATCTTCTTTTTGGGCTTGACCGGTCTTCTGGTTGGGTATACGGAGTTCGGGGGGCGGATTGCGAATGTGGGCATGTTGGCGACCTGGCTGGTTCTGCCGGTCCTGCTGCTCTACGCCATCAGCCGGTTTGCGCCGGCGATGGTGCAGCCCGCAGCCCAGTTTGGTGAGAGGGCAGCCCGATTCGAGGGCATTGTCTGGATTGCGCCGGCGTTTACGATGTTTGTGGCGCTGGGGACACAGGTGATGCGTCGCGCTTACGGGCGTGTGGGCAACTGGCTGGCGGTCGGGATGATCATCTTTGTGATTGTGTTCTGGGGTTACAGCTGGTGGGAACACGGCCAGCGGCCGATCAACGTTCAGTCAGGCGCGGTCGAGTTCTCACCGGACTCGATGCGCGATTTTCCGGAGTTGTAATATGTATCAAGGTTCTGGCGGCCGGGGTTGGAACGCCCTTTCGCGCGGGCAGCAGATCGGGATCGGGGTTGTAGGGATTCTGGTCTTGTATGCGCTTCTGTCCGGGGGCGGTTCCCTGGGGCGGATGGGCGATCCGCTCTGGCTCGTTACGGTGGCGGTCATTATTCTGGTGGCCTTACCTGTTCACGAGATGGCGCATGCGGCGATGGCGGTCCAGTTGGGCGACCCGACGCCGCAAATGCAAGGGCGCTACACATTCAATCCTGTGGCCCATATCGATCCGTTTGGGGCGCTGTTGATCCTGTTTACGGGATTCGGCTGGGCGAAGCCGGTGCAGTGGAATCCCGGCAACATTGATGTAGACGTGCGCGTGGGGACGATACTGGTGGCGGCGGCTGGCCCAGTGAGCAATCTGCTGCTGGCTGCTGTGGGCGCCTTTCTCGTTCCCTTTGCGGACATCCCCATGCTGGAGCGATTTCTGATCTTTTTTGTCTGGATCAACACGCTGTTGTTTGTATTCAATCTGATCCCGATTCCGCCGTTGGATGGCTCGCATATTCTGTTTGCCCTTCTGCCCGGAGAACATCTCGAACTGCGCATGGCCCTGAGCCGCTTCGGCTTCATCATCTTGCTGGCCGCAATCTACCTTGGACGGGGGGTCATTACAGGCGTGGCCGGCGAGATTGTCAGGTGGCTGCTTCTTGCTTTCGGGGGCTGAAACTGCAGTGGTCAGAACTGCAGTGGTCGGTGGTCAGTGGTCAGTGACTGCGGCGGTTGATTGAAGATGGGGCGTGTTGCGCGGTTGTGGAGGGTTGATTGCCGGGATGGGAGGGGGAGCGGCTTTATTCATTTGGGCGGGCGGTGATAGTTGAGTATGATGGGCGGCAGGAGGGGGATTGGAAGGACAGATGCAGGGAACGGCCGGCAGGATTTCGCGGCGCATACGGCAGTTTGTGCGGGGTGTTACGGCTTCCGTTTCGGCTGAGGAACTGCAGCAGGCAGCCCGATTTCTCCCACCAGCGGGGCTGGCCCGTTTTCGGCAGATGCCGGTGGATGCCCAGCGACACAGTTTGAACGTTCTGGTAAGTTTGCAGCGTGCGGGCTGGCAGGATGGGGATCTGTTGGCGGCGGCGCTGCTCCACGATGCGGGCAAGTCGGCGGCGGCGAAGGCCGGACGGGATTTCAATGCGTGGGTGCGGACGGCGCTGGTGCTGATGGAGGCGTTTGCGCCGGGTCTGGCCGCCCGTTTGAGTGCGGAGGATGCACAGGGCGGCTGGCGCTATCTTCTGCATGTCCATTTGACTCATCCGCGCATTGGCGCACGTTGGGCTGAGGCGGATGGGTGCAGCCCGCTTACTTGCTGGCTGATCGCCCATCACCAGGACAAGACGGGGCGGTCTGGTGTTGTATTGAACCCGGTTGAGGGGTGCGGATCGCAGCGGGCTTCAGACGATCGAATGCGCCTGCTGGCGGCACTGCAGTGGGCTGACAGCCAGAATTGATATCTGCCCGCGGCGTGACACGGGGTCCGAGACGGCGTCAGGGCAGACGCTGGGACGCGATTTTTTACAACATTCAGGACAACAACTCATGGCAGAGACGTCAGCAAGAATCACGATTGTTGGGCTGGACTTGATTGGAACCAGCATCGGTCTTTCCTTACGCGAAAATGCGGGCAACTACCAGGTGATCGGGCATGATCGCGAGCCTTCGCGGATGAATGAGGCGAAGCAGCTGGGCGCGATTGATTCGACAACGTGGAATCTGCATTCGGCATGCGACAACGCCAGCCTGGTCATCGCCACCGAACCTCTGTCGGAACTGCCGGAGTTTTTGCAGCATGTCCGCGAGGATGTGGCGGAGGGCGCGGTGATCCTGGGGATCGGGGCAGTGATGCAGCCGGCGCTTCAGATCGCGTCGGACAACCTGCCGGAGGGCATTCATTTTGTGGCGGGCCGGCCGGTTTATGTTGACGTCAGCAGCCAGCCGGAGCCGCGCAGCGATCTGTTCAAGGATTGCACGTTCTGCATTGGCGCGGCCACGCAGACGGAGTCGAGCGCGCTGGAGCTGGTGAGCAATCTGCTGGCGAGATTGGGCGCGAAGCCTCTCTATATCGATCCGCTCGAACATGACGGCATTGCGGCGGCGGTGGACCAGCTGCCCGAAATCCTGGCGGCCGCTCTTTTTCAGGGCGCCTTTGAAGCCCCAGGTTGGAATGAAAGCCAGAAGCTGGCCGGACGCCGTTTCGCTCTCAGTACAGCCCTGGACGCCAGCGCGGCGGAACTGGCGGCGTCGCTGTTTGCCAATCGCGATACGATTTTGCAGCGGATGGACCATCTTGCCGCGCTGCTGGATTCGTGGCGCGGGCACCTGTCCGCGGAGGACGCCAAGCCGCTGGAGGAGGCGCTGGATGGTTTGGTGGAGGGCCGGGCGAAGTGGGAGGTAGACGCAAAGCTGCGGGATTGGGACCGTCTGACGGAGCCGACCTCACGCGAGGATTACGGCAATTCTCTGGGCCAGATGTTTTTTGGCAGTCTCCTGCGCGGGCGTGCGGGCCGGCGGGATCCTGGACGCAGGGATAGGGATCCGAGGGAGAAGCGATAGCATCGCGGGCTACGAGGTCGGTACGCGGTCTCATTTTGAGTTTCGGACGACGTCAGAGCTGTGGCATCAGGATCTGGCGGCGGTCAGGAAGGTCCAATCCACTCTTGACGCTGGCCCGAGGCGCTGTGGGCGCGGGGGCTGGCAGCCCCATTGTCATGCAACAGAATCTACGTGAGGGCGTCCGCTGTGCGGGCGATACGCGGTCGCGTGCGCGGCGCGTGATGGATTGGCGCTCGGGGGGTGCAGGCCAAGATGGCGGGCGTGCAAGGGCACCCACAAGGGGTGCCCCTACGGGCGCTGGTGGGGGGATATCAAGGGCACACACTACGGGCAGTGGGGTTGTTGTTGACGGTACAGTTTTCTTACACTACACTGAAATACTATAATGACATTTCAGTCCCCTGATTTTGCGGCGCGTTGTGCTACGTATTTTGGAAGGAGCCCTGCAGAGATATGAAACGGAAACAGCGCTTTGCCATTGTCACAGTTGCTCTGGCACTGGTATTTGCCTTCGTCATAGGCTACTCAAGCATTTATGCCCAGGGGCAGTTTCCCGGCTATAAGTCAACGATTCAGACTTACAACATGAGTGAATCGACTGCCAATATCATCCTGGCCTTTTACCGGCAGGATGGCAGCCTGGAGAGGACGCTCACCGATATCATCGAGCGCGACCGATCGAAGATCTATTTCACACTGCCGGTGAATGAGGGATTCAGCGGATCGGTTGTGATCTCGTCGGATCAGCCGGTCGCCGCGCTCAGCAACATGATGAACAGCGGACTTACTGCGGGAGGAACCTACGTAGGACGAAGTCAAGGCAGCACAACTATTTACCTTCCCCTGCTCATGGTGAATAGTAACGGCTTCAACAGCTGGTTTGCGCTGCAGAATCCCAACCCTTCTTCTACGAATGTGACGGTGAACTACAGCGACGGCATCACGACGAACTTTACGCTGGCGGCCTATGCCTCGCATAATTTCTATCAGAAAGAGGAGCCGCACACGAGTAATCTCTTCTCGGCCAAGGTGACGAGCGACGAGCCTGTGGTCGTGGTCGCGTTCCTGGAGGATTCGGCGTCGATGGCGGCCTACAACGGCTTTGACAGCGGCGCTGTCAATCCGGCGATGCCGTTGGTCAACGCCAACAATAACGGCATCAACACCGATATTCAGATACAGAATACGGGCGACTCGGATACCAGCGTCACCGTGTCCTACCAGCCGTCGGCTGCCGGCAGCGCCTGCACGGAAACGCAGACGGTCGCTGCCGGGCAGACCGTCACTTTTGCGAAGGGCGCATTTGACAGCGGCGCCAATTCGACTTGCACGGGTGGCGAGAGGTTCATCGGATCCGGATATGTCACCACCAACAGCGCGAGTCAGCCCCTGGCGGCGGTCGTGAGTCAGCGCTCCGGGAGTACTCCGCTAACGCAGTTCGCGGCGTACGGGAGTTTTGATCCGGACGATGCCACGCAAGCCGTGCGGATGCCGGCGATCAACGACCGCAACGCCGGTTTTTTCACCAGCATCAATGTGATGAACGTTGGGACGGCTGAGACGGCGGTGGAGTGCAGTTTCACCGACACGACCTACACGGTCACGGGGACTCTGCAGCCGAATGAGACTTTGACGGATTTGCAGGCGAACAAGATCCAGGACAGCTATGTGGGCAGCGCCACCTGCAGGGCTACAGCTGCCGGCGCCAAGATCGTCGGGGTTGTAAACCAGTTGAAGACCGGCGCGACGGACGACCAGTTCCAGGTTTACGAGGCGATCAATCAGTAGCGGAAGAGAGTGAGGGAACGCGTTTCAACGCTGGTTGCGAGAACGGCTTATGAAACGACAGGCGGCAATGCTGGTTACGGTCCTCCTGCTTCTGGGATGCTGGGGAGGGGACGGGGACAGAGGTGCGGCGCAGAGCCCGCTTTCGTCACCACCCGAAGGGGTCACCGCGGCGGACGGGGGAGGGTCAGGCAGTCAATCGACAGCGAACTCGACAACTTCCTCGCCCGGGATCTCAGCTGGCAGCGGCACTGTGACCGGGGTACTCCTTTTGAAAACGGCGGACGCCCTGCAACCGGTGGCGGACGTCAAGCTGGCGCTCGGCGGGACGTTGAGCGATGAGGAGGGCACGGAGTGGGTGGTGGCCTACGACCCTTCGGCGGCACCGGTGGCGTTTACTGATGCCAGCGGCCGTTTCGTCTTCGAGGAGCTTGAATCCGGACGCTATGGACTCATTCTCGACATGGTGATGGGTTCCTTCCTGTTGTACCAGGAGGGTACGCCCAACGCCATTCTCTTTGAGATTTCCGACGGCGAGATAACCGATCTGGGCAGCCTCGAATACTCGGTGCTGCCTCTGCCCCTGTCATACAGATGACAGACGGCGGCTGACCTTCTGTTATCGAGCAGAAGAGTTGTCCAGGTACCACTTCCTCTTCCAGTAGATCTCATCAACGAAGCCCATACGACGGTAGAGCTGAACCGGAGTATCTGCCGGGTCCGTGGCGATCAGGAGCGATCGTTTTCCCAGTGCGTAGGTGTCGGCAAGCACGCGGGACAGCAGTTGACGTGCGATCCCCTGATTACGGAAAGGCACCCGCGTCGCCAGATTGAATACGTAGCGGTCGGGGCCTTCGTAAAACCCGATAGTTCCGGCGGCTTCATTCCCGACCCGGGCGATAAGAAAGGCTCCGTCGGCGTTCAGGTCGGCGCAGCGAATTGCCATCTCGGCCTCGACGGCGGCCTGGGTCGGCGCCTCTTCGCTGCCGGCAAAAGCTTTCAACTTTGAAATTGCATAGTCAAGGAGATTGCGGGGCGAAACGGACTCAATCTGCGCAGGGCCCGACTCGACCTGGTGCGATACACCACTATTCACATGGGCCAGATACAGCATGGCGGCGCCGCGGGCGAAGCCGACTTGCTCAAGCGCAGCTGACAGCCGGCTGTCAACGGCTTGGCTGTGGGTGCAGAGATGTACGGGGCGACCCTGGTAGAAGGCATTAACATCGGCAAGAAAGGCAGACGCTTCGGCCGGGTCAAACGGTTCCAGAATGTGGATGTCACAGTAGGTGGTCTGCTGGATGCGGCTGTAGTAGCCGAAACGGCGCCGCGCAACAATTTTGCCCAGGGCCGGATAGTCTTGAATGTACCAGGAGCGCACCTCCTGGACGAGAGCGTTGTGGGCGGGATGGCTTGTCATTTGCGGGCAAACTGTGATGTGGGGAGCCTGTTGAGGACCGCATGGATGCGGCACAGGTCAGCTGACTGGCTCAGGCGCCTCTTCTGGCGCGGGTAAGGGACCCGGCCACGACTCATCGTTGACGTCAACTGGCTCAGGTGGGAAGGACGTGCAAGGTTCGCCGTCGCGGAGGACCCAATGGTATGGCTTAGGGAGCTTGCGTCGGCGTGTGATATGCGGCGTGGTGTAGACGCCGGCGATGGCGAGGCGCCCGTGCGGGCTGGGGTTGGGCGGGCTGTAGTGGCAGATGGAGCTGTGCCAGCAGACGACGTCACCCGATTCCAGCTCACAGTGTTCCACGCCGCGGTCGGCGATCATCTGGCGCACGTTCTCTTTGGGGAGTTCGCCGTGGATGCTGTCGTCATAGAGGACATGGGGAATGATTCCCTGCGTGTGGCTGCCGGGGATGAACTGCAGGCAGCCGTTAGCGGTCGTTGCCGGGTCGAGGGCCATCCAGAAGTTGAAGGGTTCGGTTTCGCCGTCGCGCCAGAGTCCGTTGTCCTGATGCCAGGGGGTGGCGCTGCCGGTGCGGGCGGGTTTGACGAAACAGCTATTGAATTTGAGAAAGATGGTGTCGCCCAGGAAGTGGCGGCCGACAGCGGTCATTGCTTCGCTGCAGTAGAAGCCATGCCAGATCAGTGGCAGGCGGGAGACAAAGCCGCTCAGCTTGCGGAAGCGAGCGGCGCGCGCCTGTGGTGTGTTGCCCATCGGGTCCATGGGATCGGCATCGGCCTTTATGTCCGGTTCCGGTCGCAGAAGAGAATCCTTGATCACGCCCCGCATTTCGATTGCGTTGTCTCTGGGGATGGCGCCGCGGATGACGAAGTACCCTTTCGTCTCCCAATCTTCCCATTGTTCCTGTGTCGGTTCCCACCTTTTCATACGCCCTCCCTGCCATCGGTTGTCTGCGTCCAATCGCCGGTGGCCAGCCCCATTGCAAGCAGCTAGGGAATCAGTCCTTTGGCGCGGAATGCGGTCGCCAGGCGACGGATCCCTTCCTTGATCTCTTCAGGCTCGTTGTAGCCGAAGCAGAGCCGGGCGCAGTTGGCGCCGGAAACGCCGTCGGGCGCAAAGTTTGGGCCCGGGGGATAGCCGACGTCGTACTCTTCGAGAATGTCGTCGCGTACGGCGACCAGGTCGACGTTTTCGGGGAGCTGCAGCCAGATGAAGAGGCCGCCATCCGGCCGGCTCCAGGTCGCGCCGCTGCCGCTGAAGTTTTCGTCGAGCGCGTCCAGAATGGCGTCGCGGCGGTCTTTCTGGATATCGTTGATTTCCTCGATGTGGCTGTAGAGGTGGGTGGTGGAGAAGCGGTGCACAGCCCATGAGGCGAAGGTGTTTACGGAGCCGCCGCTCTTTGCGCCGATGGCGCGTTCGAGAAAGGGCCGGGGGCCGGTCAGGTAGCCGAGCCGCATACCGGGGGCGATGATCTTGGAAAATGAAGCGACATAGAGCACGCGGCCGGTCTCGTCGAGAGAATGGAGCGAGGTTACGTCGGCGCCTTCGTAGCGCAGGTCCACATAGCAGTCGTCTTCGAGGATGGGCACGTCATACTGCTGCGAGAGGGCGACGAGGGCTTTGCGACGGGCGAGGGTCATGGTCCAGCCCTGCGGGTTCTGGAAGGTGGGCACAGTGTAGATCATCTTGGGGCGTTTGCCCTCGGCGCTGGCGGTGGTGATGGCCTCTTCGATGGCGGCTGGGATCATGCCCTCTTCGTCGGTGGCGACGCCGCGCAGGTCGGCGCGGAAACGGCGCAGAGTATTGAGGGTGCCGGCGTAGACGAAATCTTCGGTGAGGACGACGTCGCCGGGATCGAGGAGTGTTTCGGCAACCATGTGGATGGGCTGGCTGGAGCCGTCGGCGAGGATTATGTCGTCGGCGGTCACGTTGATCGCTCTGTCGCGCTGCAGTTTGGCGGCCACGAACTCCCGCAAAGGCGTGTAGCCCTGGGGATTGGCGTAGAGGGAGAGGTCGCCGCCTTCATCATCCATCGCCTGTTTCAGGCCGTCGAGAAGCCCGGCCAGGGGCAGAGAGCCAGGATCGGGATAGGCGACGGCAAAGTCGTAAAGGCCGCGTTTCCCCGCGCCCAAGCCCTTCGGCTCAGCCGCGTTGCGGGCATACATTCCAGCCCAGGTGAACTGCTCAGCGGGTTGGCTGTCTGGGCGCTGATTGGACGTTGACATGAGCGAATCTCCACTGTCGTGTGATCGGGAGGTCGATGAGGTTTGAGGTATGGAAAGGGTACCTGCCAACAGGCAAAAAAGCAATTATGCGGGTCCGCGCGCAGTTGTCTGGGCAGAAGGAAACTGCGATAATGCGGAACTGCAGTTTTTGGTAGTCAGTTTTTAGTTTCTAGTTTTTGGTGAACACCGCTCGTACGGTTATACCGGGTAGGTGTGAATTGATTTTGGCTGGGAAATTATCAAGTGACGAGGAGCCGGCCTGATGACGACTTTTGAAGGATCGAGACAATTGATCGCTGAGGCGGCCCGGTCTCTGCCGGGCGGGGTGAACAGTAATTACCGGTTGGGGATAGCGCCGACGCCGCTGGTCTTTGAGCGGGGTGAGGGGCCTTACCTGTACGACGCAGACGGCAACCGGTTGATCGACTATTACTTGGGCATGGGCCCGATGATCCTGGGGCACAATCCGGCGCCGGTGTTGGAGGCGGTGCGGGAGGAGCTCAGTTCGGGCATCCTGTATGCGGGGCAGAGCCGGGTCGAGCAGGAGGCGGCGAGACTGGTCTGCGAGATGGTGCCGTGCGCGGAGCGGGTGCGCTTCAGCTGCGCGGGCAGTGAGGTTGTGCAGGCGGTGATACGGCTGGCGCGGGCGGCGACGCAGCGCTCGGTGATCATCAAGTTCGAGGGGCATTACCACGGTTGGATGGACAATATTTTGTGGAGCATCGCGCCGACGCCGGAGGAGTACGGTGCTGAGGAGGCGCCTAACGCAATACCCGGAAGCGCCGGACAGGACCTGCAGGCAGGTCTGCACACGGAGGTGCTGCCGTGGAATAATTTGAAACTGCTGGAGAGGCGACTCGAACGCAGGGATGTGGCCGGAGTGATAATGGAGCCGGCGATGTGCAATACGAGCACGGTTTTTCCGGCTGACGGCTACCTGGAAGGCGTACGCCGCGCATGCACCGAAACAGGTACGGTGCTGATTTTCGATGAGGTGATCACCGGTTTTCGGGTTGCTCCGGGGGGCGCGCAGGCCCATTTTGGCGTTACGCCGGACCTGGCGACGTTTGGCAAGGCGATCGCGAGCGGTTTTCCGGTCTCCTGTTTTGCGGGGCGCGCGGAGCTGATGGAGCTTTTCGCGAGCGGGGGTGTGATGCACGGCGGCACATTTAACGGGCACCCGGCGTGCATGGCAGCGCTGGTGGCGACGCTGGGGGAGCTGGAGAAGCCAGAGACTTTTGCCGCGCTCGACCGGCAGGGGACGCGGTTGATGGAGGGCATGCGGGAGGCGTTGGACGCGGCGGATATTCAGGCGCGGGTTGAGGGGTTCCCCCAGATATTCCACGTGGGATTCGGCGTGGAGGGGGAGGTTACCGACTATCGCAGCTCACTGCAGGCGGACAAGGAGCGCTATGTGCGCTTCACGGAGGCGCTGCATTATCGCGGTGTGCGGGCGCTGGAGCGGGGTGCGTGGTTCCTGTCGACGGCGCATACGGCGGATGTGGTTGACGAGACGGTGGCTGCGGTGGCCGAGGTGGCGCGGGGGATCTAAGCTCTCAGTCGCCGGCTGTGGGGAATCCACCGGCTGCGAGCATGTTTGGGATGTCTTTCGCTTGGAACTTCTTGTTTAACAAACTTATCGATCCGCGAAGTCACGCGAAGGGTCGCGAAGAACACCAAAGGCGTGTCGGGCTTTCTTTGCGTGACTGCGCGGGCCTTCATGGGTCAGCCGCGCTATTCTCCAGTAAATCGCTATTCTGACAGACTTCAACTAGCCCTAGTCTTTATCTTCCCAATATAGCTCTTTGAGGCGTCGGATGTATTCGCGGTCCCGTTCTTCGACGGCTTCTTCGAAGTTGGCGGGGTCCAGGAACCAGGGCTGCGCCTTCAGCATCTGTTCGCGCAGTTTTTCATTTTCGATGGCGCGGGGATTGCGCGCGTCTTCGGGCCATTTCCAGATTCCGGCCAGATCGTAGTGCAGGAAGGGGCCTTCGTGGGGCATGCGGAAACCGAAGGTGGAGACGATCCCCAGCTCGATATCCTCGGCGGTGGCCATGCCTTCGGCCCACAGCTGGCTGGCCTCGCGCGCCATGGCGTGCTGAATCCGGTTGATAAGGTATCCTGATTTCTCGCCGCGCACACGGATGGGGATTTTACGGGCGCTGCTCAACAACTCGCAGGTGAGCTCGAAAGTCTCGTCGGTGGCGCCGGGCCCTTTGGCGACCTCCAGGCCGGGGACGATATGCGGCGGTGCGAAGTAATGGGTGAGCACCAGCTTGTCCTGGCGGCGGGCGTGCACGCCGATGTCGCTGAGCACGAGGCGCGAGGTGTTGCTGGCGAGAATCGTATGGGGTGGGCAGAGTTCGTCGAGCTTTTTGAACAGGGCCTGTTTGTCGGGCAGCCGCTCGACGATCGCTTCTGTGACGAAATCGCTCTGCCTGGCCAGTTGCGCCAGGTCGGAGGTGGTGGTGATGCGGGCCAGCGTTTCCTCGGCGCGTGAGTGGCTGATCAGTTCGCCTTCGACGAAGAGCTGCAGCGCATGGGCGATGTTGTCCCTGGTCCCGGTCAGAGTTTCATCGTTGAGGTCGCTGATGATGGTCGGGTAGCCCCAGAGCGCGAAGTTGATGGCGATGCCGAAGCCCATGGTTCCGCCGCCGACGACGCCGACGGTTTTGATGTCGGATAGCTGCATGGTTTTTGTCTCCAGTTTTCAGCGGTCAGCGACTGGCCGGGCTTTACTGATCATTGCCAACTAATCTCTAACTTTTACCGTTCTCGATCGCCAGTTCGTACAGCGGCTCGAGTTGCCCCACGTGGAAGGCTTCGTGGAAGACCAGATAGAAGTGCAGCCGCTGATCGACGGTGACACCCCGTTCCTCATCCAAGATTTCCTCCAAACGAGATTCCGGCATCCTTTCAAGCGCGGCGACGACCTTGTCGGACAGATCATCGAGACGCGCCAGAATGGTTTCGAGCGGGATGGCTTTGTCGGGGTCGGTCAACGGTTCGGAGCCGAAGCCGTAGAGAGCGAACTCGTCCTCGTCGGGCTTGCTGACACCGTCGATCACGCCGAGGTACTGCTCCCGATAGACCATAATATGGCCGAGGATCCAGTTCATGCAGTTGGCGGGGATGGGTAGCTGAAGCATGCTGTCGGCATGGGTCAGGCCCTCGGTCTTCTGCTTGATCACGTTATTGGCGGTCCCGAGCATGTTGACATACAGGGTTGGGGTATGCACAAGCAACTCCTTTCATAGCAAGATCTGATGGGTATTCGGCAGTGGCCGCGGTTCAGTAGCCGCTGACCACTTGTCATTCATAGATGTTATCCATCTGCCACGCTTCGAGCGAAACGACGCGGGCGTCCTGTCCTTGTGAGCGCAGCGAGACGCCGACGCTGTCCTCGCGCTCGGGGTAGACGCGCATGGCCACGCACTGCTTGCCGTTGACGAACACTTCGACAACGCTCTTGTCGACGAAGACTCTGAGGCGGAGCGGCTCGTCTCTTTCGAGGAAGACAGGGCCAGTCTCCGGCGCGCGTGAGCGGACGTCGGGCGAGAGGGAGGCGTAGGCGGAGTCTATGGAGATGAGGCTGTAGGTGGCCTCGGCCAGCTTTTCGCGTTGCTCGGGGGTGAGGAGACTGTTGCTGAAGAATCCGGGTCCAGCGCCTTCGTTAGCGGCAACCAGCATGTCCCGTCGCCAAATATCGAACAGCTCCCAGTCGCGGAAGCCGCGTTCTCGATAGAAGGCGATGCGGGTGTACTCCTCTTTGCCAGGGGAGCGCAGCACGTTCAGTTCCACCAGCGGGGCGTCGCTGGTCTCGATCTCCGCCATCAGCTCGATTGCGTTGCCCCTGATGCTTCCCAGGACGATCTCTTGATTGGCCGGCAGGGTCATATCGGTGATCTGCCGGTGCTCACTGCGCAGGGATTCGACATCTCCGGCTGGTTCGACCAGAAGTGTGTCGCGGGCGATTTTATCGGTCCCCTGCAGCGTCAGGCGTCGCGGGAGCGTCATGATCTGGTTCCAGCCCTCGGTCGGCTTGGCCGGATTCATGTTGAAGATGACGTAGACGCCGCCCTTGCCGTCCGGTGTCGCGGACGGGGCGTGCACGCCGCCCGGTCCGGAGGCGCCGAAGTTGAAATCATGCTGCGATGTAACCACAAACTTATCGCGTTCAGTGTCGTAGTCCCCGAGCAGGGCCTGGCCGCCGCTCATGTGGCTGTAGAAGAGAAGAATGTGGCGGTCGCCGATGGGCCAGAAGTAGGGGCAGGCGCCGTCGTCGCCGGGGAGTGTGAAGATGTCGTCTTCCACGAACGGGTGCAGGTAGTCCCAGTCGACCAGGTTGGGCGAGCGGAAGAGGAAGTTGGCGCGTTTGCGTTTGCCGGAGGCTGCGTGGGGCAGCGTGCCGCCGGAGAGGGCGTAGTAGTGATCACCTTTCTTCCAGATGCAGGGGTCGAAGACACGATAGGGGAGAGGTGAACCGTCGGCGCTGGCGATGGATATGACGGGCGCGCCGGTGAGCTTCTCCCAGTTGAGCAGCAGCGGATCGTGCGAGACGGCCACCATGTTGCCCACTTTGGTGCCGTGATAGATGGCGATCACCCGATCCTCTTCGACCAACGTTGCGCCCGAAAAGCAGCACTCCTCCGGGTTGGGATAGATGGCGTAGGGCAGGTCCTGCCAGTGGATCAGGTCGTCGCTGACGGCGTGGCCCCAGTGCTGGCGCGGGTCTTCGGGCGGGTAGGCCTGATAGAAGAGATGCCAGCGATCCTTCCAGAAGCAGAGTCCGTTGGGGTCGTTGAGCGTGTTTTCCGGATTGACGTAGTGGTAGATGGGCCGGTGGGGGTCGCCCTCGTAGCGCTGTCGGTAGGTATGCAGCCGCTGTAGCAGGGTATTGGACTCCAGCGCGGTCTCCTGCTCGGCCAAGGTCTCGGGAAAACTGTATTGGGGTACAAGTGAGGTGTTATCGGTTCTCTCGGCGGCGCTCATGGATCTCGTTCCCCCTTTCGCAGCTGGCTGTCTGTGATCCGGGTCTCCTAGGGCAACCCTTGTTAGCGGCAAGTGATCACTGACCAGATCGCTTCGCGATCGCCTGTTCGTACAGCGGCTCAAGCTGCCCCACGTGGTAGGCTTCGTGGTAGACCAGATTGAAGTGCAGCCGCTGGGCCACGGTGACGCCGTGCTCCTCATCCAACAGTTCATCCAAGCGGGATTCCGGCATCTTTTCGAGCGCGGCGGTGATCTGCTCGGATATTGCATCCAGACGAGCCAGCAGCGTTTCCAGTGGGATAGCTTTGTCGGAGTCGGTCATCGGTTCGGAGCCGAAGCCGTAGAGGGCAAATTCGTCTTCGTCGGCTTCGCTGACCCCGTCTATCACGCCCAGGCATTGCATGCGGTAGACCATGAGATGGCCCAGGATCCAGTTCATGCAGTTGCCGGGGAAGGGCAGCTGCAACATGCTGTCGGCATGGGTTAGTCCTTCGGTCTTGTCCTTGATTACGTAGTTGCTCGTCCCCAGGATGTTGTTGAAAAGGGTCGGCAAGTGCATGAATTGTGCCTTTCAAATAACTGTTGGACCATCGAATCGCGACGGCCACAGGTTACGAATAGATATCTTCCATCTGCCACGCTTCGAGCGAAGTGACGCGGGCCTCCTGTCCTTGCGAGCGCAGCGAGACGCCGACGCTGTCCTCGCGCTCGGGGTAGACGCGCATGGCTACGCACTGCTTGCCATTGACGAACACTTCGACGACGCTTTTGTCGACGAAGATTCTGAGGCGGAGCGGCTCATCTCTTTCGAGGAAGACCGGTCCGGTTTCCGGTGCGCGTGAACGAACGTCGGGCGAGAGGGAGGCGTAGGAGGAGTCGATGGAGATGAGGCTGTCGGTGGCGGCGGCCAACTTGTCCCGCTGCCAGCCGGTATACCGCTCCCAGTTGCGGAAGCCGCGCTCGCGGTAGAAGGCGATGCGGGTATATTCCTCTTTGCCGGGGGAACGCAGGACGTTCAGTTCGACCAGCGGTGCGTCGTTTGTCTCAATCTCGGCCATCAGCTCGATGGCGTTTCCCCTGATGCTTCCCAAAACGATCTCCTGGTTGGCCGGCAGGGTCAAATCGGTGATCTGGCGGTGCTCACTTCGTAGTGATTCCACATCCCCGGCTGGCTCGACCAGCAGCGTGTCGCGGCCGATCTTGTCGGCGCCCTGCAGTGTCAGGCGCCGGGGGAGCGTCATGATCTGGTTCCAGCCCTCGGTCGGTTTGGCCGGGTTCATGTTGAAGATGACGTAGACGCCGCCCTTACCGTCCGGCGTCGCGGATGGGGCATGCACACCGCCCGGCCCGAAGGCGCCGAAGTTGAAATCATGCTGCGAGGTCACGACGAATTTGTCGCGCTCGGTGTCGTAGTCGCCGAGTAGGGCTTGCCCGCCGCTCATGTGGCTGAAGAAGAGGAGGATGTGACGGTCGCCGATGGGCCAGAAATAGGGGCAGGCGCCGTCGTCGCCGGCGAGTGTGAAGATGTCATCTTCCACGAACGGGTGCAGATAGTCCCAGTCGACCAGGTTCGGCGAGCGGAAGAGGAAGTTGGCGCGCGTGCGCTTGCCGGAGGCCTTGTGGGGCAGCGTGCCGCCGGACAGGGCGTAGTAGTGGTCGCCTTTCTTCCAGATGCAGGGGTCGAATACGCGGTAGGGGAGAGGCGAGCCGTCGGCGCCGGCGATGGGTATGACGGGGGCGCCGGTGAGCTTCTCCCAGTTGAGCAGGAGTGGATCGTGCGAGACGGCCACCATGTTGCCCACTTTGGTGCCGTGGTAGATGGCGATCACGCGATCGTCCTCGACCAGCGTCGCGCCGGAGAAGCAGCACTCTTCCGGGTTGGGGTAGATGGCGTAGGGCAGGTCGCGCCAGTGGATCAGGTCGTCGCTGACGGCGTGGCCCCAGTGCTGGCGCGGGTCTTCGGGCGGGTAGGCCTGGTAGAAGAGATGCCAGCGGTCCTGCCAGAAGCAGAGTCCATTGGGATCGTTGAGCGTGTTTTCCGGGTTGACGTAGTGGTAGATGGGCCGGTGGGGGTCGCCCTCGTAGCGATCGCGATAGGCGAGCAGCCGCTGCATGAGTGAGTTGGTTTCCAGCACGGCTTCCTGTTCCGCCAGCGTTTCGGGAAAGCGAAATTGGGGCACGAGGGAGGTGTAGTCGGTTTTTTCGGCGGCGCTCATGGGTGTCGTTTTCCTTTCATGGCTGACAGTACGAAGTCAGCGGCCTGTCCTTCCTTGCGGGTTCGCGGCGACTGGTTACGAATCGGCGCATTCCGGCAGGGGATGGGGCTGGACGAGGACGCCTCCGTTTTCATGGGATTCAATGGCGGCCCAGGTGTATTCCAAGGTTGCCAGGGCATCCCGGCCTGAAGCCCGCAGTGCGCTCTTGGGAACGCCGTTGCTTACGTCTTCGAGAAAGGCATGGATACGGCGGGGAAAGGTCTCGTCGAAGTCGGTGATGCCGGTGTTTGTGACCTGCGGCGGCGCGGCGCCTTCGGCGGTGGGGGCGGGCCAGTATGTGATCTTTTCGATGCAGTTTTCGATGCAGAAGGTGCCGCGCGTGCCGGCGACCTCGACGCTCCACCAGCCGCCCAGGCCGAAGGTTGCGTCGCCGCGCTGGCTGAGGAGGTAGCCGGCAGCGCCGCTGGCGAACTGGAGGTGGATGCTGTTGATTGAGAGCATGGGGTCGTCGGCCGCGGCGCGAAAGGCGGGCCGGCTCATAAAGGCCTGGACGTGGGTGACGTCGCCGCAGAAGTGGCGCATGATGCTGAAGGGGTGGGCCAGGAAAGCTTTCACATGGAAGTAGGGGAAGCCGGCGACGTTGGGGGCGCTGTTCTTGCTGTAGGTATACTCGCCGCCGTTGAAGCCCATTTTGTGCAGGCAGTAGACCGGCTCGCCTATCTGGCCCTGCTGCATGTATTCTCGAGCTTTCTCCGCGGGGGGCGTAAAGTAGTGGTTAAGGTTGCAGCCGAGGTATAGGTCCATCTCGGCGGCCTTGTCCACCATCTGGCGCGCTTCTTCGATCTGATTGGAGATCGGCTTTTCCACGAGAACGTGTTTGCCGGCTTCGAGGGCTTCCATGGTGGGTTCGAAGTGCCAACTGCCGTTTTCGGCGCCGCCGGTGGAGACATCGACGATATCGAGATCTTCGTGCTGCAGCATATCGGCGAGGCTGGTGTAGCCGCGTACGCCGTGCATCTGCGCGGCTTCGTCGGCCCGTTCTTTGACCAGATCACAGACGGCGACCAGCTCGGCGAGGGGGTCCTGACTGTAGGCGCGTGCGTGTCTTTCACCGATGCCGCGGGCGCCGACGATCCCGACTTTGAGTTTCATTATTCGATCCTACATTTTCATGAAAAGGCAGTGACGACAAAGGTCTATGCGCCACGAACCGATGACGTCTGCCGATAGTTTGATATGGAGGCGGTACCGCGTCTTCAACCTTACACCGACTGCACTCATTCTACAAAGGAAAAACCGACCACATGCATCCTGGATTCGTAGAAGGTATTTTCCAGCGCTGGCTTCAACCAATTCAGTTGTCATGCTTCTGTAAAGCATACAACAATGGGTTACACTCCCGCACTCTGGTACAGCAAGGGTTTTCCCCGGTGGGAGCAAAGGCTGACCCGGCCCTTACGATTGGGCAGAAAGGGTAGAGAAGACTAGGAGTGATAGCAACAGGAAGTAACCACAGGAGTAAACAGCGTTTTCCACCTACTGCCCGGCCTCCTGAAGTCGCACTCGCCCCAAGGCGGTTTCTGGCTCCCATACGCCTACTTCGACAGTCGGCGTCGAGGTCACCACGTCGTAGACGACCAGGCGCAGTTCGTATTCGCCTGCGGCCAGTTCATTTGGAATCTCAAGCTTGAAAACGGTACTTACCGGTTTGGCCTTCCATAGACTCGTGGTAAGCGGGTAGTCCAACGGCTTTCTGAGGACATGATCTTCCTGGAAGACCCTTGCGCCGTCATTGTTGTAGAGGCGCAAGGAAATAGAGTAGTCGATCGCCAACTCCGGTGCGGCCCGCCACAGCATGCCGACCAGAACGGAGCGTACTTGCGCTGCGTCGACCTGCCGCTGCGTTGGTCGTCTTACCCTACTCGAACCCACGGCGAGCCCTGCCAGCGTGATGCCGCCGTCATAGATTACTGGGCGCGGCAGGTCTTCGAAGAGAACCCACGGACGATCGATTGAGATATCCGTGTAGGCGTCGACATGAATGCCGTCGTATTCCTCAGTGCCGACATATCGTCCGTATTTGTCGAGAAGAATGGTGAGGAAGTTGGCTTTGTAGTTTGACCTCCACTCAATTGTAGGAGACCAGTCAACCCAGTTCACTACTTTCACAGTAGATGCATCATCCAAATCCCTCAGCAGCGCTTCGGCGTGATGATCAAGGTCAGGAACCTCAGCGAAAATCCTTGCGTAAGGGGCAGCGCTTTGATACAGGTAATCAAATGCATCATGCCTCTGGGCAATTAGGTAAACAGTATCGGTCTCTGCCGGCCGCGCGTTCAGCTTTTGGGCGAGGACCGGCCAGATCATATTGTAGTGGTGGTCGCTTTCGGTCATTCCTTCTTCGAAATAAGCTCGATAGGTTAATACGCCCTGGGTCAAGAGCAAGGCGCTGATCAGGATGCCGAAGACCGAGGGCCAGGAGTTCACGCCCGCCGGCATGCGAGCCGCTGTCCACCGGAACGTCTCCCACACACCGACAGCGATCAGCAGGTAGATGGCCGGCACTGCGCCAACAGTGCGCATTGTGCTCTTGGCATCGGTCAAGAACGCCGGCAGGAACAGCAGTCCTACCCAAAGCAGCAAGAGACGATATGCCGGTCTTCGATTCCATTGCCAGATCGCGGTCCCCACGCCCAGCCAGAAGAAGAACGATTCCCAGACATTGAGGGTAACGGCGTGCTCAAAAGGGGAACAGCAACCCGCCAGGAGGCGAAAACTGAAATTCGACAGAACCTCCCACGCATTTGCTGCCTGGATACGCGCCAGAGCAGTTGTAGGAGCGTCCTGCAACTCACGGAAGATGAAGAGTGTTTGGACGCGTTGGTTGAAAAAGAGGTCGGGATTCAGAAGATAGTACAAGAGAATTGGCGCGGCAACCAGTCCGGCAACGCCGACGAAGGTGGTTACCCACGGTAGCTCGGCTTTTATTCTCCTACGGGATACAGAGCGCGGCGGCAGCAGGAGGCTGAGTCCGAAAAAGAGGAAGAGTAATGGAACAAAACGCGCGGGATAATAGGTGTAGGGCAGCAACCCCGCACACATGCCGGCCAGCACAATTCCCCACCAGCGCCGCTGTGTCCGTCCCCACCATAGGAGGGCCAGACATAATGCAAGAAGGAGTGGCAGCAAGGCGCCTCGATAGGAGGTTCGGCCCAGAATCGTCTGGCCAAGCGACACGGTCAGCAGAGAGGCTGCAACGCCCCCAACCACGATGCCGTGCCACAGGGTCTTCCGCCCGTTCTCGTCCTTTCCGAAGAGCAGGCGCCCTAGCCAGAAAAGCACAAATACGGTGCTTACGCTGGCCAAGGCCGTGGGCAGGCGGAGCGCCAGTGGAGTGCGACCCAGGAGTTTTGTCGCCAGGGCTACCAAATATACACCCAGCCCTTCCTTGTCCCCGAAGAGAAGGGCGTGCTCACCCTGGAGCACCTGGAGGGCGTATATTCCGTTCCAACCTTCGTCGAACTTCAGACCGGGCGCGAGCTCGTGCAGACGGTACAGGCGCAAGAACAGGACGACTACGGCCAACGCCAGGAGAAATGCCCATGGCACCTGTTCTAACAGGTTAGTCCTGTCTCGGTTCATTCCCAACTGCTAACGACTTCATTCAATGTAATCGGTTCGATGAAGGTCTGTTTAGGGCCGGTAGACATACGCCGCGTATCGCCGGTCTCTTCCTCTGCGACCTGCTGCCATTATGCCACCGCCGAGGCATAGAGCGCCTTCATGTAGCCTATCGAGTAGGCCCAGCCGACGTCGCGGGTCTCGTTGTCACCGGGCAGGTCGGGAATGTGGTCGGGGTTGATGTAGCCGCTGAAGCCGACGTTGCGGAGTTCGCGCAGGATGCGGGCCATGTTGAGGTCGCCGTCGTCGAGCAGGGTCTCTTCGAAGCCGCCGGCGGTGGCCAGACTGCCGCGGACGTTGCGCATGTGGAGCATGAAGAGCTTGCCCTTGCGGCCGTAGTTGTTGATTTCGTCGATCACGAGTGAACTGCCGCCGGCCTCGGAGCGGGTGCCTATGCAGTAGACGTAGCCGACGTTGGGGCTGGGGAAAGCGTCAATGATGCGGTGAAAGCCGATGCCGCCGAAGGGCGTGTCGATGTTGGGCGTATCGGAGGGGTGGACGGCCAGCTTGATGTCGTATTCTTCGGCGATGGGGGTGAGGCGCTCGAAGGCATGGCAGAAGCGGTCCCACCAACGTTCCAGTTCGGCGCGCGAGGGGATATCGTGCGGCCCCTGCACGAGGGTCTCTGCGCGGGCAATGTAGCCGCCGCGATGTTTGGTGCGGTACTGCTCCATCATCTGTGGGAAGACGTCGCCCTCAACGCGCTGGCGGGCGATGGGGATACGGGCCTGGCCGTAGACTTCGAGGGCTTTGGCGGCGTTGTCCAGCTCGTCCTCGGCGCCGACCCGCTCGTCGATGTAGGTACGGGTGAGTGTGGGGAGCGTGACACGGTTGATGTCAATGCCGAAGGAGCGAACGCGCTTACGCAGGGCGCGCACTTCATCCAGGTTCGGGTAGCCCTGTTCGGTGACGCCGGGCATGTCGGTGTCGCCTCCGAAGTCGATGGCGTCGGCGCCGAGGGCTACTTTCTGGAGGAGCCACTGGTCGGTCAGTTCTGCCTGGTGTTTGAATACGGAAACGCGCAGCATGTCTTTGGTCCTTTGTGGCAGTTGACGCGGACACGCAGGCGGTGAGTCAGCCAGCATTGAAATATCCGCGCAAAGATTGAATTAACGCCAGTCAGCAGGCGTTCAATAGGCGAGATGGTAGTGCGTACAACAGTCAGGTACGCGTGCTTTCGACTTTGGTAAGTGAAAGTATCTTGGAATGTAACGACTCCACAACTGAATCACGGATGAACCGGCTGGCGTTCAGTATTTCGATACCAATGAGTTGTCCGACGTCGTTCAGTTCAGCCGTGATATTGGGGCCTAGCTCCATACTTCCCTTTTCTAGCTCATCAGAAACCGTCAGATGCAGTACATCCTCCTTCTCAAAATAGACCATCTTTATTTTGTAAGAGGGCATTCCTTGCTTTCGAGTTGTCCCATCTCAAAAGTACATGTCACAGAGTTCCTTGATTTCTTCGACAGCCGGCCCCCGCCAGCTTTCCACTTCGGGTCGATGGCTGTCGTAGACGTCAGTCAGATCGGTCCGCTTCAGGATGGGTCGCATCCCTACATTTGCGGCGCCGGTCAACTCCTGGCTGCTGCCGTCGCCGACGTAGATACATTCGTGCGGTTCTGTCTGCAGACGATGACAGGTTCGTTGATAGATTTCGCTTGAGGGCTTTTTGATCCGTTCTTCACAGGAAAACACGGGGACGTCGATGAAGCTGGTCAGAGGAGATTGGGGGAAGAGCAACGGCACTGGAGGGCCGCAGTCACTGATCAGGCCAAGGCGTAATTCCTTATTCTTCAGCCTGCCCAGTGATTCCAGGACTTCTGGCTCGGGTACGATTGCGGCGGCTATGAATTCGTAGTGAATCGAGGCCGCTTGTGTGATTTGGGCCTTGTTCGCGTGGACGCCTGCGCGACAGCAGACATCATGAATAAGATCCTCATAAGCGCTGTAGTGTCCGAGGCAGACGTCGCAGTAGGTGTCGCCCATGAGCTGCCAGAATTCTGCATAGGGAACGCGTACGGCCGCGGCCATACGCGCGTTAACCTGGTCGTACTCCTGGCGGGTGAAACCTTTGACCAATGTGCCGAACAGGTCGAAGATGACGGCTCGATAGCGCATTCCTTTTCTCAAGGGTAATCTTGCGTTTTACGAGGTAAAAAAGTCAAAGACGTTGGCCAGGTTGGATGTGCTTGACTTGTAGATCTCGGTGTACTGGCAGCGTGTACAGGTGACTGTGGTGAATTTCTTGTTCTGGACGTCGAAGATTTTGGCAAGCGTGCCGCCGGTGGCCTGGAAGATGTCGGTCTCGAATTCGAGGTTGTCGCATTTAGGGCAGACCCACTTATCGTGGCGCATGGTTTTTATTCTCTTTTCAACATATGTACCGGCGGTGACCAGTTTGTCAGTGTGTCGTTGTCGTAGAGTTCGTCACGAACTGATTCTGCCTTGCCGAATTCAGGAAGCAGAATGGAGTCCCACCCCTTGCGAGGCCGGTCGGGACCTGAGCCTTGCACAAGACTGTCGCAGGCCGGGTCAGCGCATATATACCGACTGCGACGACGAACGATCTCCGCCGAAACCCTCGCCACAGTAGCGGCATTTGATCGCTTCGGCTCTGATCAGTTCAGCGCAGTAGGGGCAGTACTGCATTTCGCCGCGCTGGACCAATCTTTGCTCAAGAACCGGCTGATTCTTGGAGACTGCGAAGGAAAGGATGAGGCCCAGTGGGCCCAACAGGAAGCCGAGCAGGAACCAGCTGCATCCGCTTCTTCCTTTATTGGTGGCGACCATCGCGCTGGCTATGCCGGATAGAAGCCAGATGACCACGACTGGCGCACCAATAATTATCGTCTCTGTTTGCTGGACCAGCGCGGGCAGTTCAAATGTTGGAAGATCCATTGTAGCTCCCTCTCAACTTATCAGAATTTGTCCGCTGTCGTTATCTCGGACAGTAACCGTGATCGGCCGAAACGGCCAGAAAGACCGACTACCTCATTACGCCAAGAAGTGTGATCTTAAGTCAACGAGTCCGTAATCCACTGAAGCGCCTGATCAGATGCCGGCCTTTGGCTTTGATAATCAGGAAGGTGTGCTAGGCTCAGATGCTTAGCTTGCCGCAGTTGATCCCTGTATGCGCTCAATCAGAAGAACATTCACTAAGGTCTCGATTGACACTCCTTTTGCATGAGCGCTTCGCATGAGTTCCTCCGCTATTTCGGGAAGAATAGCAACGCGGACTGCCCGCTTATGAGGCGTATCAAAGCGGAACCACTTGTCATCATCCTCCATAAAATCTGCGGTGTCCAGGTTATCCCAAAATGCGGCTTCCTCCTCGTAACTCTTGAAATCGGGGACTCTTAGTTCATTCATTTTTTCAGTCTCCTGAACCTTCTCATTTCACGGTCGCTCATGCTCCGAGCGGTAATAGGCTTGTAGACTGAGCTCTCGACATGCTCTAATACTGCAAATAGGTAACGCCCGTCTCTTGTCTGTCCGTAAAGAAGATAGCGGTTGTGTCCTTGACGGCGGGACAAATGGAAAGGATCCTCACAAGCTTCCCAGACTTCATCGGTTTCCACTCCATGTTGGGCGACATGATCGATACGGTAGTCGTCCCACTCCAAATCGCTAATGTACACACATCCCCCAGGCGACCTGACGTTCAGATTGAGAAGAAGCTATGTCCCTTCGCCAGAACTGAGAGCTAAGGGTGCAGGCAATCCAACTGGATAGTCGTCTGCAAAGCCAAGAGACGAAATTACCCTGTCTCAGTCTCTATCATTTGCACCGCATTTGGATTAATGCAGTGCGATCATAATCGGAAAACGCCTTCTTCGACTTCTGGAAGGAAAGTGACATTTACAAGGTCAAACGATTTGGGATCAACCGATGCAGCAGCAGGGGAACCTTCGGGATGAAGATAGAGTAGAACATCCTTTGTCACTGTATTGAACAGAATAAGCTTCCGAAGAATGAATTCGATGTTTCCAGCGAGTTTCGATTCAGGAGGCGCAAGTTTATTACCTGGAAAGACTACTCGATAGGCAGAGTCGAACTTTGCGACGAAACGATCCCAAGAAACTCTGCACTTGGCGTACAGTGCAAGATGCCATGCGAATATCTTGTGCCTTAAGATCTGGTTCTGGCGAACAGTAATTCTGGTCCCCTGGACTTTCGAGGACGAGGACCATTTGGCTTCAATCAGGTAGATAGACTCTGATGTTGCAACAATCGCATCGAATTCGCCGAACTCGGCACGCGGAGAGACCGGGTCATAAGAGGCGCCGCGTCCAAAACTGGGGCGGTAGAAGATTGTGGCGGCATTCGGATCCGATTGGTCGCTCAACTGAGCTAGAATGACATCAAGCTGATTCTGTAGCGCCCAAAAGGTGAGCATATCTTCGGCGTATGCAAACCATTGAGTCATGGTTGTTTGTACAGGGTGGTCGTAGCGTTAATATCCTATAGCGAACTTCATCTTACCACATACGCGGCGAAACTTACCGGTTTCGAGACTTGACTCGATGGCTCATATCAGGTCGTACTGCGAACTTGACGCGCATTCGTGCCAAGGGCTTACACGTCCAGTTTGGTTGCTGCGGATCCGAGAAGTATACTGAATCGTCCCTACGAACCACCACCTTGTCCGAGGAACCGAAATGACACTGACAGATAAGATCGCCATCGTAACCGGGGGAGCGATCGGGATTGGCGGCGCCATCGCGCGGCGGCTGGCCGCGGACGGGGCAAGGGTGCTGATCGCCGACTTCATGCCGGAGGATGCCGCCGAAAATGTGGCCCGCATCGAGGAGAGCGGCGGTACAGCCTCCGCCTACGAGGTGGATATCTCCCAACCGGAACAGATCCGGCCGATGATCGAACATGCGGTGGAATCTTGGGGCGGGCTGCACATTCTGGTGAACAACGCATGGGGGACGATAGAGCCGGACGGCACGGCCCTTACTCTGACTGAAACTGCCTTCGACCGCGCACTTGACGCTTCGCAGAAGGCGGTTTTTATGGGCGCGAAGTTCGGTGTGCCGCACATTCAGGCCAGCGGCGGCGGCAGCATTGTCAACATCTCATCGGTGCATGGGCAGCTGGTGGCGCCGTCGAGCCTGGCTTACGAGATGACGAAGGCGGCGATCATTGCGATGAGCCGCCAGATGGCGCTTGATTTCGGGCCGATCGGGGTGCGGGTCAACTGTATCTGCCCAGGCCACATCGTCACCGAGCGCCAGGCTGAACGGTGGGAAGAAAACCCCTCTTTGCTACGATTCTTCGACCAGCACTATCCTCTGCGCCACACGGGGGTGCCCGACGACATCGCCAACGCGGTACGCTACCTCTGCTCGGATGAGGCCAGCTTTGTCACCGGCCACACGATGGTCGTTGACGGCGGCATGACGATTCAGCTGCAGGAAAACCTGGTCCTCGATACAGCCAGGTATTTCCGCGATCACCCTGAGATCGACCTGGGCGACTAATAGCCGATTCCCCGCAGATAGGTGACCATCCCGTCGCTGCGTTCGGCCTCGCTCATGGGATCATCGCGGCCGGGGATTGGCTGGCCGGGGCAGGCGGTTACCCAGCGGTCGTATTCGATTTCGTCGAGGACGTGTTTGATGGCCGGAAAATCCACGTTTGCGTGCTCCCCGACCTGGCACCACTGCGGATCGTAGTAGCCGTCGGCGCGGCGGATGTTGGTAGCCCAATCCTGCAGATGTACATAGTTTAATTGGGCGCTGAAATCGCGCAGCGACGCGACGGGGTCATAGCCCCAGAGTTGCGCGTGGGATACGTCGATGCACAGTTTGGCGGTGCGCAGACTGTCCATGTACAGCTTCCAGTGGTCGATGGAATCGACGAGCAGATTAGTGTGGATGTGGTAGGTCAATTCCAGACCGAACTGGGCCGCGTATTCGGCCCACTCGTCGGCGCCTTCGGCGGCGGCTTTGACGTCAACGTCGTTCACTTCGCGGTCGTCAGGTTTGCCGCCGTTCATGTACATGAAGCAGTCGCAGCCCATCTCGGCGGCGAACTCCATCCGGCGCCGATTTACCTCGACGTTTTCGCGATCGCGGCTATCGGGCGTCCCGTTGGCGGTCAGGACTACGAGGGGCATCCCCGCGTCGTCGCAGACACGCCGCAGTCGCGCCGGTGTCCCCATCCAGTTGAGGGGCAGTCTACTCTCCCAGCCCTGCCAACCCGCTTCTGCCAGTCTGGTCAGCGCCGGCTCCAGTTCAGGATTCTGCCAGCGCAGGGTGCTGTAGGCGAGCTTGTAGCTCATGTGGAATCTCCTTTTTGTGGGGCATTGTTCGCGGCCGGTTTTCGATCGTTAAGGTAGGTGTCTGGGCGGCGGCTGATCACCGGCCGCTGGGGTTCACATCGTCGAGGGGTTGGTATCCGAGATAGCGCCGGGTCTCATCCAGGCTCCATGCCATGCCGGTGTTGTCGGACATGCCGTTGACAACGATCGCGGGCGCCGGCCATCCGCCGGCGTCGGCGTTGATGGCCCGATCAAAGAGATGCACAAAGTCCCGGTTTGACAGCCACATCAGGCGGAACCAGCGTTCGGCCCGGCGGTATCCTTCGGGGTCGGGGTGGGATTCGGCGCCGCCGATCTGCACGCCCGGGTCGCCGGTGGCGTTGAGCGTTTCGGGCCGGATGGCGCCCGGCTGGCACCAGCCGATGCGCACGCTGACGAAGGTGGTGGCGCCATCTGACTGCGCCCCCATTGCCTTGCAGATACGTTCGCCCACCATCTTGGTTGTCGAGTAGGCGGTGGCGTCGAGGGGCGGGTCGGTTTCTGCCCAGACGGTGCCGACGCCAAGAGGACTTTCGGGAGTCAGCGCACCCGGCCCCACGGTCGCGGCCAAGGGGTTGTCCTTATAGCGGCCCATTACGTGATTGGAGGTGGCGAAAACAAAGCGCTCGACGGAGGGGCCGTCGGCTGCGGCCAGCGCGACATTGAGGGTCATGTCGATGGAGATGGCCGCTTCGTCCCAGCTGGCGTCCGGGTAGGGATTGAATGCGGCGAAGTGGACGACCGCCTGCACCCGGTCGAGCGCGTCGCGCCAGCGGTTGTCGCGGGGGTCGGTGAGGTCACATTGGAGCAGCTCGACGGCAGGCGTCGTGCCTGTTGTGTTCTGCGCAGCGGCGTCCTTCAATGTTTGCAACTGATCGGAAGACGGCGCGCGCACGTCCAAGCCGATTAGGAGCTCGCTGGCAGTTGTGCGGGCCAGGTGCAGCAGCAGTTTTGTGCCGAGATTGCCAAGGCCGCCGGTTACGGCGACGGAACGAGAGGAAGAGATAGGGCTGTTATCTCCTGTAGTCAAGCTGTTTTACCAATGACTCTCTTTCTCAGTATCGAATCAAAAGCGGGCCGGTCAACACATGGTCTACCGACCCGCCTTTTCGAACTTTAGGGCAGCCAGTTCAGTACCTGGCCGCAAGTTGGTGGGAGCTGGCGGTTAGGCCCCGTTTTTCTCCCAGATCGCTTCCAGCAACCGCGCCGGCGACATTGGCAGCTCGGTCGGCCGTACGCCGACGGCATCGTAGATGGCGTTGGCGATTGCTCCGGCGGGCGGGACGATTGGCACTTCGCCAACGCCGCGCACGCCGAACGGGTGGTCCGGGTTGGCAACCTCGACTACAACAGTCTCGATCATGGGCAGATCGAGCGCGGTGGGCATACGGTAGTCCAGGAGGCTGGCGTTGAGGAGATGGCCTTCGTCGTCGTAGATGTACTCTTCATTCAAGGCCCAGCCGATTCCCTGCACGACCCCGCCCTGGATTTGGCCCTCCACATAGCTGGGGTGGATCGCTTTGCCAACGTCCTGCACGGCAGTGTAGCGTAGGATGGTGACTTTTCCGGTGTCCGGATCGACCTCTACGTCGACGACATGGGTACCGAAACAGGGCCCGGCTCCCTCCGTGCTCATTGTAACGCTGGCGGTCAGCGCTTCGTAGCCGCTGGACAGCTGTTGGGCGGCATCCTTGAAACCGATGCTGTGGCCATTGCCCCGGAACTGGCCGTTCTGCCAGGAGATGTCAGATGCGTCCATCTCCCAGTAATCGGCAAGCTGCTCGCTCATCTTTTTGCGCAGCTCCAGCCCCACCTGATGGGTCGTTACGCCGATCTTGTGTGTGACGCTGCTGCCGCCGGTGCCGCTGGTGTAACCGATGGAGTCGGTGTCTACGACCTGCGGGTTGATGTCTTCGGCTGCGACGCCGATGGTCTCGGCCAGCATCATGGCTGCGGAGGCGCGCGTGCCGCCGATATCGGCGGAGCCTTCGAGCAGGTTCACGGTGCCGTCGGCATTCACGACCGCGGTCACGCTTGAGGGGCCCGCTCCGTTGAACCAGAAACCGGAGGCCACGCCGCGGCCTCGATTGGTGCCTTCGTTCGGGGTTGCGGTATGGGGATGGTCGATGGCGGCTTCGACGGTCTCTTTGTAGCCAATGCGCTTGTATTCGGGCCCGTCCGGGCGGCGGTCGCCTGCCTGGGCGGCGTTGATGTGGCGGAACTCAAGCGGGTCGATGTCCAGGATCTCGGCCAGCTCGTCGATGACCGTCTCCGAAGCGAAGGCGGCGTTAGTGCCGCCCGGCGCGCGGTAGGCGCCGCTCTGCGGTCGGTTCACGACAACGTCATAGCCATCGATGCGCAGGTTATCGAGCTTATATGGGGAGAGAATTACACCAGCGCCGGCGCCAACGGGGGAGCCGGGATAGGCACCGGCCTCATAGATGAGGTCGGCTTCAACTGCGGTGATGCGGCCATCCTTGGAGGCGCCCATCTTCACTTTGATGTAGCTGCCCGAGGTGGGGCCGGTCGCCTGCAGTACTTCGGTGCGGGTCAGCGCCATTTTGACCGGGCGGTTGCCGCTTTTGCGAGAGAGCAGAGCCGCGGGAAGATCGGTGTAGGGGGTGAACTTGCCGCCGAAACCGCCTCCGATCTCCGCGGGCGTCACTTTCACCTGGGAAACGGGCACCTGCAGGAGAGCCGACACTGAATCCCGAATCTGAAACGGACCCTGTGTACTGGTCCAGATATGAATCTGGTCGTCGGAGCGCCACTGCACAGTTGAGGCTTGGGGCTCCAGATAGCCCTGATGGACCATTGCGGTTGTGAACTCGCGCTCGACAATGGCGTCGGCTGCCTCGTAGCCAGCTTCGAGGTCGCCGCGTGCGTGGCGGAAATGCTGGGCGACATTGGTCGCCTTATCACCGACTTCGCCCAGGGCGGTGGTGCGCAACTCTTCCAGGAGAATGGGGGCGTCGTCTGCCATGGCCTCGCGCACATCCAGCACCGGTTTGAGGAGTTCATATTCCACATCGATCAGTCCGACCGCTTCTTCGGCGACGTGGACGCTGGTTGCCGCCACGGCAGCGATAGCGTGGCCGTGGTACAGGACTTTGTCGTGGGCCAGCATGTTGGCGCTGAGATACCGCAGATTGACGGCGTCTTCGCCCATTTCCTGAATCTTGTCAGCCGCTTCGGCCAGGTCTGACGAAGTAACGATGGCGACGACGCCCGGCAGTGCCTCGGCTTTGCTGGTATCGATATTCAGGATACGGGCGTGGGCATGGGGGCTGCGCAAGTACTTGCCGTACAACATCCCCGTAACATTCTGGTCTGCGGCATAACGGGCCGCGCCGACAACCTTATCGACACCGTCGTGCCGAATGGGTCGGGTCCCCACCACCTTGTAGTTTCCGGACATAACCGAATTGCCATTTTCAGCCATAGAAATCTCCTTAAGAGTTGGTTACATTTAGAAAGTTGCTTGCAGCACCCTGCAGTTTGCCATTTGGGAACGTATCGAAAGCCATGCAGGACGTTTCAACTGGATTAACCAGCCTCATTCTGTTCGAATGCTATTGGTCACAAGGATGCGGTATCCGGCATATGATTCGGATTGTACCGATCTTCGTTCGCTCCGTCAAACGATCTTCGAGTTGGGGCGTCCCTAATTTGGAATGATGTCTCTGAACAGAATGTGTTCAAGAATCTTGTTGGCGCAGCCGGGCGAGTTCGGCTTCCAACGCTTGCGCCCGCTCTTCTGCTTGCTGGCGCGCAGCCTCTGCTTCCACCGCGTGCTCTTCTGCGACGCGCTGGGCGGTCACGGCTGCCCGATAGCCAGGTATGACAAACCCCGCATATACTTCGTCCAGAGCCAATTCCGCCAGATCCGGCTGACTCCAGAGGTCCCGATTTCGGAACTGGAAGCCGGGCAGCGTTTCGGAACGAACAATCTGCTCGTCGTCGGGGTGAATTTCCTCGTAGAAGCCCTTTGACGGGGCAAGACGGTAGAAACGCATATGGTCGCCGCCGGGGTCCAGTATGTAGTACTCCTTCACCCCGGCCAGCGCGTAGTCCCGCTTCTTCTCTTCGGTATCCCTTTCAGTCTCGGCCTGCGTGGAATCGGAGAGCGCCTCCACAACCATATCGCAGACCCCTGCGAAATGGCGCTGGTCAATGCGCCCCCACGACACCGGGTTGCTATGCAGGATCACGCCGATGTCGGGCTTTCGCACCGCGGCCCGTTGACCGGACGGTTCGGTGGGGTCGGAAATGGTCAGGACAAAGCCGGTCTCCAGATTGATCAGGTCTGCGATCTCGTGTGTTTCCAGGTAGCGGCGCAACAGGTCGAGAAACCAATTGTAAAGGCTGAGTTGAGGCCTATTGGGCAAGGGCTTTGCCTCCAGCCTGCCGTTGTTCCATTCATAGCTGACGTCAATGTCCGGGTAGGGGTTCTCATACCAGTTGGTCCAGTACTCTTCCAAGGTGACGTAGCGGCCATCATCTGGCGCAAACTCATTTTTGCGGGGAAGTTCGGGGCGAACGCTTTCAGGGCGCGGCGCGGAGTGTCGGCCATTGCCCGGGTCGATATGCGTCTGTTCCCGGTGCTTGTCCTGCGTCCCCTCTCTGGAAGTCATACTCACTCCTCCGGCCCTGCGCGTTGCAGGCAGCGCTGTGACGATTCTAACACGAGTCCTGCGGCGAGGGGTAACGGACGGTCTATCGCCATCACAGGAACTGTGCGACCGGGGCAGCCACATTGAATGGAAAACGGGTGACTGAGCCGCTCCACAGCGACACAGGAATTGATGGGCGTTGAACCTGTGCTTCAAAGCGGCAGGCCAGTCTAACTGCCTCAAGAAGAGGTGTAAATTCAGCCGTTAATGATGATGGGCGTAATGGTGCGCCAGCAGATGTCTGCCGAAGTCATTGGCCGGGTCCCGCCAGACGGAGTGGATGTGGTTGGCGTCGTTTTGGGTATTGTCGTATTCACAGACGAAGCGCGGGCCCTGGATGCGGTAGTAGTGCCCCTGTCTCTTTTCCAGGCCGCCGGCCCAGGCGAAGTGGATTCCGTCGAGGCCGCCCTCGCCGAGGTGGCGCCACTCGGTTTCGGCCAATTCGTCCGGCATCCGATGGATGTACTCGCCGATGAGCGCCAGCAGGATTTCCTGCTGCTGGCCGTTCATCTGGCTGCGGCAAAGCCCGCGGGGGGTATCAGAATAGCGCAACGCCTGGACGTGCGAATCGTCCACCCCATGGGCCTCTTTCCATGCATTCAGGTCGGGGTTGGCAGGGGGCATTTGTAATGTGCCATCCACGATCTCGGGGAGGTTGTAGAGAACGTTGTCCGGCGGCGCGGCCGGAGAGATTTTGGCGATTGTCAGGGCCTCCTCGTCAAAGGAGCGGGCCAGTTCGCGGGCCAGATCTTCGACGCCTGCCAGAGGTCGGAGGGTGGCCGCCGGGCTGAAGGGCGCGTCGGCCGGGTTCGAACCAAAGAACATTGGCGTGGGGGATATGATTTTCCCGCCGGCAATCGTGAAATTGAGAGAGATGTGGTGGCCTTCAAATCGCCATCCCCATACATTCTTTTCGTCCGGGCGATCGAAAATGGTGAGGAAATAGAGTTGTGGATCGCGGCCAGGGTATGTCCGCTCCCAATCTTCCAGCATGTCGAGAGCATTCTCTATTCCCATCACGGTTGAGGCGGTCACAAAACCGGACCGACTGAGACCGGCATTTACCAGTTGCAGAGCTTTTTGCCGCTGCGGGAAGGTCATTTCGGAGAGAGAAAGCCCCTTGCGCAGAATTGGCGTGTAATGCCAATTTGTGCGTTCTGCCTGATCGGCAAAGGGAACTACCGCTCTGTGTTTCTGGTCGATGGACAGGGAGGCCAGAAAGTCAGCCGCGGCTTCTCCCATACGCCGGACGACAGTTTGCGCGCCGGCGCCAGTCAAGGTGTCAGTTGTGTTTGTCATGCGAGCATCCTTTGTGCGAATATCTGCGGATATTCCGGTGGCAGCGACCGGATGCCAAGTGCGCCCAATCGTACCTTAAATGTGTGGTTTGCTCAACAAGCGGAACTTCGGTGTGTGCATCCCAAATTGTTTGTTGGGTCAGGTGAGGCCGAGGATAGCAAGCGGTTCAGGGTTGAGCCGGCTGAGTTGAGTTGAGCGCAGAACGAGCATGGCTCGAGCGCCTAAAAGGGGACCAGCGCATACCAGATTGCTCGTGGCGCTGCCGGACGATATGTTTGCAGGTGGATTCGACGGCGCCATTTCACTGTACCCGCGAAGTGTCTACAAATGTCGCGTCATGTCTACATATGTCGCGCCAAGTCTACCTATGTCGCGGGGTTAAAAAAAATTCCCCCGGATTTTCTGTCCTCATTCGCGACCGTTTCGTGGTCGACTTCGATAGACTAAACGCAGTTCGCAGACATGCGGCGACCCTACTGTGCCTCATGATATTTACTGAAATGAAGGTATCTGGTTCCGCGGCTCTTACATCCTTTTCGTCCACCTCTGATCGGCCGGTCCCAGTATTTCCGTTTCGGACCCACTGTCCGGCCCACAAATGACAGCCCATTCCGTTACAGCCATTATATCACGAATTTGAGGTAATTTTCGCCCGGCCGGCGCGAGAGTGCATCCCAGTTTATTGGACAGCTGATGTCTGAATCAGGCATGGTCGGTTGTTTGTCTTTCGTAACTTCACCCGTGCGAGGTACCCAGAACGGGGAATAGACGGGACTGTTGTGGCAGGACTTTCATGCCATCTGCCCTCCCTTTAGGGCGTCATGCCTGACCAACGCTTCACAGATGGCGCCATTCAGTCTTTCTCCGATACGTAGCCAGTTGGCGGCCGGCACACTGCCGGACAGGCGCACCGCTACGAAGAAGGCGCACCGATCGGTGAGGCATGTTGTTGAGGGGGGGCGTTGCGGGGGGAACCCCCCCGCACAAGGGAGGGCCGAAGGCCCGACCGCCCCAAAGGCGAGGAGAGAGGAATGAGGAGCGAGGAGTGAGAAACGCCTTGGCTCGTTTCGCTCGGGGTCGCGATTGACGGAAAGGCAGTGGAGGCTGTATCCGCATAAAAATAGGGGCAGAGGGAACGTTTTCTTCTCGCGAAAAACAGTGCTTCCGCGAAAGGTATATGTTAGGTATAATACCCTCGCCCTGCTTGATTTCCGTCTATTGATATATGGGGATATCTGGCAATCGAACCTGTAGTTCAAGGGGCATCGGACTAGATATGGAAGAATCGCCAACTATGGTGCTCCCCCTGCCGGAGGGCTACGGCGCCCGGCGGCGGAATGCTACAGAGAGAAGAGTTCAACAGATCGTTGAGCTTGTGGAGGAGAAGAGCAACCTCCTGGTTCTGATGCACAACGATCCGGACCCGGACGCAATCGCGAGCGCGCGTGCGATGGAGGAGATGCTGCGCGTTCATGCTCCAAAGACGCGCGTGACGCTGGGACACGGCGGCATCATTGGCCGGGCCGAGAACCAAACGATGGCTGATGAAATCGTGCCCTACAAGGTGCGCATTTCGCAGCGGGCGGCGGCAGAGGAGATGAGCGTATATGACGGCGTGATGCTGGTCGATACGCAGCCTGTGGCGGCCAATCATCTGCTGTGGAGCACAGACTACCCCGGTGAAGAGGTGTTGGCCGCGATCGATCATCATCCGCCGCGGCGCAGCCAGTTGCGTGCCAAAGTCCACGACGTGCGTCCGGAGGTCGGCGCCTCCTCCACGCTGCTGTGCGAATATCTGGCGGTGGCGGAAGTGCCGATCGACACGCGTCTGGCGACGGCTCTCTTCTACGGGATCAAGTCGGACACGATGGGTCTGAGCAGGCACACGTCGGCCCTGGATATCTGGGCTTACTCGACGTTGCGCCATCTTGTCGAGACGGATCTGCTGAACCGCATTGAACATGTTCAGGTGCCGCGCACGTATTTCCGCAGCATCAGCGATGCGTTAGCCAACACGACAATCTACACGGTCTCGATGCCCAGCGTCGTCGATGAAGAAGATGACGAGGAGGCGGAGGAGATCCTGGACGAGGACGAGGCGGATGGTTACAGATCGGACCTTGAGCGATTCGATCTCGACATTATAGCGCTGTCGCGTATGCTCGCGCCCGGGAGTCCCGGTCCGCCGTCTGGCCTGCAGGATGGGGGCGAGGATACGGCTGAGGGCGATGTAGAGGCAGAGGAAGAGACTGAGAGGGCGGGCGACATCGCCATCAGCCTGCTTTTTGATATGCCGCGACCCGATATGGCGGCAGAGGTGGCGGATCTGTTGATGCGCATGGAAAATGTCGCATGGGTCGTTTGCCTGGGCATTTACGGGGACCAGGGTGTGATGTCGGTGCGGGCGGCAGATTCGAACGCCAAAGCCGGTCGCCTGGTGCGTATCATCGCGGGAAGGGGCGGCTCTGCAGGGGGTCATAACACTATGGCCGGCGGACGCATCCATCTTCCTGATAAGACGCCAGCAGAACGGATTGCCGAGTTGCATGCGCTGGTGCCCAGATTTTTGAAAGAGTTGGGCGCCGGCGACGACATGGGCGTCGCGCTGCTGGAGGCGGAATAGCGTCAGATTGTTACCTTGCACGAAGAGGGTTTGAAGGAGTTTCTCGATGCCGATCAGCGCCCCATCTTTGGGAGAAGATGAAGACCGCCGCGATCCCCGCTTTCAGGATGACGATCTGTATGAGTCTGAGAGTCTGGAGTTTCCCGGATTGACGCCCGTCCAAGCAGAAGCGGTACTCAAACGGCTGGGGGCGGGCGTGGTCGAGAAGTTGGCGCTGGTTGAGGGCATCGGCTGGCAGGCGCGCATCGAGCCGGTTCAGGGTGGTGTCACGGTCCATTTCCGTGCGCATGACGAGTTGATCGACGATCTTCTGCGCCGTTGCGAACAGCAGGCAGAACGAGAAGCGTGATTGGCGGTTCCTCAACCGGTCCGCAGTCTGAAGGCAAGGCCACTTGCCGCGCTGGCAGCAACATCGCTTTCATCAAGTACTGGGGGGTTGTCGACGCCGCAATGTCAGGGGTCGGCGGCCAGCCGCCAGTGGCCGATGAAGGTCTGAACATCCCACTCAACAACTCAATCAGCATGACCCTTGCGGACGCGCATACAACCACGACGGTCGCATGGGAGGACAGCGCCTGTCTGCCGGATGATACAGTTGTTATTGACGGCGTGCAGCTTGGGGGGCCTGCTGCAGAGCGGGTTGTGGCCCATCTCGACCGGTTGCGCGGCCTTGCGGGTGTTTCCGACAGGGCGCGCGTTGTCAGCAACAATAATTTTCCGATGGCGTCGGGTATCGCGAGCTCGGCCAGCGGGTTTGCCGCGCTGACCGTGGCCGGCGCGGCGGGGCTGGGGCTGCGGTTGGACGCCACGCGGCTGTCGGCGGTGGCCCGTCTGGGGAGCGGATCGGCCAGCCGGAGCCTTTTCGGGGGATTTGTCGAGTGGGAGCGGGGATGGGGGGGAGGAGAGAGTGAAAGCGATTCACTTCTCGATTCTCGGAGCGTAGCCCATCAGATGCATGACGAAAGCCACTGGGCGCTACGGGATGTGATAGCCATCGTCAGCGAGGGAGCCAAGCGGGTCAGCAGCAGCAGTGGGCACCGTTTGGCGGCGACAAGCCCTTTAAACGCGGCGCGCACGGCGTGCGTTGGAGCGTGGCTGGAGACGGTGCGGCGCGCCATCTCTGAACGCGACATCTCGCTGCTGGGGCCGGTCCTGGAGGCGGACGCGCTGGCGATGCACGGGGTGATGATGACGAGCACGCCGAGCCTGCTCTACTGGCAGCCGGGCACGCTGGAGGTGCTGCACGCGGTGCGGGCCTGGCGCGAGGAGGGCGTGCCGGTGTACTTTACGATTGATGCGGGGCCGAACGTGCATCTGATTTGCGAGGTGGAGGCAGCGGCTGAGGTGGAGAGGCGCGTGGGTGCGCTGCCGGCGGTGCAGCGGGTGTTGATGAGTGGTCCCGGGACTGGTCCACTATTGTTGGATGGGCATCTTTTCTGATAGAATGCGCTTGTGTGCAGTCGGTGGGCACGACCTCTACAGGTACTCCCCAATTCGACGGTGAATTGAACCGGATTTCCCGCCGAAAACCCATGGAAAGGATATAGAGCTATGTCCAATCTCCCGGGCGGCCCGCTCGCGCGGAGGCCGCTTCATTTCATTTGGATTGCAGACTGTTCCGGCTCAATGGGCTACGGGGGAAAAGTTCAGTCCCTTAACTACGCCATCCGCAGTGCGCTCCCCGCCATGCAGGATGTTGCGAAAGAAAATCCCAACGCCGAGGTGATGGTACGCGCCGTGAAGTTTTCCAGTGGCGCCAGCTGGCACGTAGCCAACCCTGTTTCGGTCGACCAGTTTATGTGGGATGACCTAGAGGCCAATGGGGTGACAGATATGGGCAAGGCCCTACAATTGGTCGCCGAGCAGCTTGATCCGGAAAATATGCCCCAGCGAGCACTGCCCCCTGTTCTCGTTCTCATTTCAGACGGTCATCCCACCGACGACGTCAGCGCCGGTTTGCGCGATCTGATGGCTCAGCCTTGGGGCAAAAAAGCAGTGCGTATCGCTATAGCCATCGGAGAAGATGCAGATAAAGGCGTTTTGCAACGCTTCATCAGTCACCCGGAACTGGAGCCGCTGCAAGCCAGTAATTCTGAAACTCTGGTCAGGTTCATTAAGTGGGTGTCGACGGCTGTCCTGAAGTCAGCCTCCTCACCGGCCAGTCAGGCATCAGATGAAAACGGGCGTACAAATGTGCCCCTACCGCCACCGCCGGACCCGGACGTTGATGTTACCACCCGCTGGTGATGGCTGACGTGGATTCCCCGATATGGAGTCAACACTGCTACCGGCACAAGTAAGTAATAAAGATAGCACGTCGTGCAGCACTACCGATGCTTGCGGCTGGCAAATCGTGAGCGCTTCGGTGCCTGGCGCCATCCATGTAAGAGGCGGAGCGCCCAATCAGGATGCACTGAGTTGGTGGTCGGCCGAAGGGGAGAGGCCGCTCGCGGTGCTGTGCGTAGCGGACGGGCACGGCGGCCGCGAGTACACGCGCAGCGACATAGGCGCACGACGCGCAGTGGAACAAGCCCAGATGCTGCTAGTGAGCGAGGTGTTGCCCTGCATCCTGGACGGCAGTGCCTTGATGGATTTGACCCGGTTCAAGCGACACCTCGACCTCGACCAACGATTGCCAAAAGAACTGGTGAAACGATGGTTGGCATCGATCTACGAACATGCAACTGACCATCCTATCCCAGAGAGCAGGACATCTGCCCAGCCAGACATTCCTGTCGAGCGACGCTACGGATCTACGCTTCTAGCGGCTCTCCTTACCCCTAAGTTGCATCTCTACATCCAATTGGGCGATGGCGACATTCTGACAGTTTCGGAAGAGGGGGAAGTAACGCGCCCTCCATCACTTACGGACAGTCACCTCATTGCCAATTACACCACTTCCTTGAGTTCGAAAAATGCCTGGCGTTTCGTGCGAATCCATTTCCAGCAGATCGACAGAAGACCACCGGCTCTCGTTATGCTGGCCACCGATGGCTATGCAAACTCCTTCGCCGATAATACCGCTTTCGAATACGTAGCAAAGGACATCTACGGGACTATTCGACAGGACGGCTCCTCCGCTGTCGCCAGCCAGTTGCCCGGTTGGCTGGCGGAAACGTCTGAGGCTGGTAGTGGAGACGATATCTCCGTAGTAATCGCTTCAGACGCGAGCCGACTGAGGTAGCCGTAGAACATATACTGCTCGTCTGTGAGCCATCGTAGAATCTACGATGGCGAGAGAAAAATGCCGGATACACCCTATTGAACAAGACGCTGACGGAAAAAGCGTGACGCACTGCTGTTGAGGTCGGCAGCCAACCCCTTCTCCTGGAAAATGAGCCTTCCAGAGTCAACGTGGAGACTGTCAAAAGGTACTTTTTCCCAGAGATTGTCGGATCCTTGCAAAAAGCTCTACGGGGGCCATGCCCACACTTCCGGTGCCATTCAAATACCGTGCGACGAATATGCCTTTCTTGCTTGTGCACTCTCCGTCTACCGGTCGAGCGAGAAACCGAAAATAGCCCTATTGGTTACAAGAACCAATCCATCTTTTTTTTCTGGAATGTAAAATGAACCAACTGCTGAGTTCTGGCGAAGTAGTGCAGATGCAAGCCGTCGGCGTGGCCTACGAAGTCGAGGAATTCCTAGGTGGTGGCTCACAAGGCGAAGTTTATCGCGCTCGGCCTGCAGATGGCCAGAGCGGAGGCACGCCTGTGGCGCTCAAGTGGTTCTTTCCCCACTACTTGCCTCAGGATCCAGATCTGCGCGACCGACTGGAACGCGCGGTGGACACTGGCCCGCCTAGCGACCGCTTTCTTTGGCCGCAGGGACTAGTCCAGACCGTAGACCGACCAGGGTTTGGATATGTCATGCCGTTGCGGGAAGACCGCTTTGTCGGCATCACCGATTTGGTAACGCGCCGCGCAGAGCCGAAATTCCGTGCCCTAGTGACAGCCGGTTTTGAGTTGGCGTATCACTATTTACAACTCCACGCCAAAGGGTTTTGCTATCGCGACATCTCCTTCGGTAACGTCTTTTTCGATCCTCTAAACGGCGAAGTGCGCATCTGCGACAACGACAATGTAAGCGTAGACGGTCAGGAGGGGAGTATCCGCGGCACACCCCGATTCATGGCACCAGAGATCGTGCGCGGCGAGGCCGGCCCAAGCACCCAAACCGATCTCTTCTCTTTAGCGGTCCTGCTGTTCTATATGTTTGTCAACCATCATCCACTTGAGGGAGAAAGAGAGGCACAGATTCGCTGCTTCGATCTTCCGGCCATGACCTGGCTATATGGAACCGATCCGCTTTTCATCTTCGACCCGGACGACATCGGCAACTGGCCTTTGCATGGCTACCATGACAACGCGTTGATGTTGTGGCCTCTCTACCCCCAATTTGTGCAAGATCTCTTTGTTCGCGCCTTTACTGACGGGTTACACGATGCCAATATGCGGGTGGTCGAAAGCCAATGGGCCAGCGCCTTGATCCGACTGCGAGATTCGATCTTCTATTGCCAGCAATGTGCCGCCGAGAACTTTTATTTTTCGGACGCGCTGACCAACTCCGATAGCAATTCCAGTACTTGCTGGGCCTGCGCTTCGCCACACCGCCTGCCACCGCGTATGCGTATCGATCGCGATGTAGTGATGCTCAACTATGACGCCCTGTTCTACCCTCATCATCTGAACCCGGAATGCCGCTACGACTTCAGTGCGCCTGTTGCCGAAGTCACTCAACATCCAAAGAATCCACAGATTTGGGGATTACGCAACCGTTCGGCAAACAAGTGGACTAGTCGAACGGCGGAAGGACAGGTCATTGATGTGGAGCCTGGACAATCCGTCACCCTCTCGCCCGGCCTGAGAATTCAATTTGGTAGTCGCGAAGGAGAAGTGCGCTTCTAGCGATGCACCCATACCCGCGGCGCATTCTAGGTCAATTGCTAGCAGACCACGGGCCTTCTCTACTGGATGAACCCGCACGCGTGGATGCATTCCTGGCCGATCTTTGCGGCCCCTATCACCGTGAACGCTTTCTTCTGGCCCACGCTCTGCGGGAGCGCAGTTCGATTGCCAATGGGCCTGTCGCGCAATGGCTTGGATCTTGCTCCCAGAGGTTGCAAAAGCGATATTGCTTTTCCATTAAGGCCGCGACATGGGCGGTCAGAAGTTGGTCCTTCGCCTTGGGTTTTTCTTCGGGTGATGAGAGTACCAGCCACAATCGCAACAAAAACCTTGATGTCGGGAATTCGACGCTATCCGATATTCCCGTACGAACCTTAAACCATTTGCTGGCAGACCGGGGTCCGGAAATCCTGAATGACCCCGTACGCATAGATGCTCTTCTAGCCGACTTGTGCGGCTCTTTTGCCAGAGAACGGTTCTTACTGTTCCACGCGTTGTGGGAGCGTATTCCCGCCCAACTGGTATTTGCCCATGCGTTGCGGGAGCATCTTCCTACCGAAATGGTATTGGTCCACGCGCCGCGGGAACGCGCTCTTGCGGCCCATGCAATCCACCCGCACGGAAACGCAATCCACGCCTTCTGGCTATCCCAACATTTACAGAACCGATACGGTTTTTCTGCTGGTGCCACTCAGTGGGCAGTTGAGGGTTGTACCTTCGCTCTGAATATCGCTCCGCCGGCGCAGAACCTTACAACGACCGGCAAACCTCTTCCGTTTGTGGAAGAAATCATATCGCGGATTCGCCGACGTGACCCTCGATCCAAGGCTTGGGTCTCAGCTGAAGTAAAGGCTCTCCAGAAAGCCAAAGAGCAAGACGAAGCGCTTGCTAAGGCTCGCCAGAAGGCAAAGGAACGAGAATCAGCCGAAGAGGCCGTTCGTCAAAAGGCCAAAGAGCAAGACGAAGCGGTTGCTGTGGCTGGTTACAAGGCAAAAGAACGAGAGGCAGCCGAAGAGGCCGTAAGTCAGAAAGCCATAGAGCAAATCGAAGCAGTAGCTGTGGCCGGTCAGAAGGCAAAGGAACGAGAATCAGCCGAAGAAGCAGTTCGCCAGAAAGCCCTAGGACAAATCGAAGCGGTAGCAGTGGCTGGTCACAAGGCAAAGGAACGAGAGGCAGCCGTCGAGGCTGTAAGTCAGAAAGCTGACGAAAGGAGCGCGGAAAAAGCGGTGTCTCTTTCGAGGGCCAAGGAGACAATAGCAGCGCAGGAGGCGGCCTCGACAAAGGCCAAGGAATGGATAGCAACAGAAGCGACGGACCATCAAACGGCAAGGGAATGGGGCGCAGCGGAAGAGGCGGCTTTGCAAAAGGCTGGAGAGTGGGTCGAAACGAAAGCGGCGGAGCATCAGAAGATAGCGGGATGGAGCGAAGCAAAGGTTGCGGAGCTCCGAATGACAGAGGAGTTGGCCGCGGCCGAAGCGGTGGTTTTGCGGAAGACTGAAGATTTGGTCGAAACAAAAACAACGGAACAACAAAAGTCAGTAGAGTGGGTCGCGGCCGAAGCGATGGTTTTGCAGAAGATTAAGGAGTGGGTCGCGGCCAAAGAAGCGGCTCGTCAGAAGATGTTTGAATGGGCCGCTGCCGAAAAAGCCGCTCGCGTGAAGGCTGAAGAGCGGGCGGCTGCCGAAGAAACTGCTCGCGTGAAGGCCAAGGAGCAATCCGTTGCTGAAGAAGCCGCTCACGTAAAGGCCAGGGAGCAATCCTCAGCCGAATTGGACGCTCGGCAGATGGCGTTGGAAGAAATAACTTTGCAGATTTTGAAGGAGACTCCCTTGACCTCACGCGAGGTGGCTACTTTCTTGGACCGTGAGCATGAACAGGCTATCTCATGGCTTAGACGATTACAGGCATCGGGCAAGGTTGAATCCATATGGTTGGAACGTTCTCCAGACAATCCTTGTTACCAGAATATGGAACATTTGAGATCTCTTGCAATAGCAAGAGAGAGCTTGTAAAGAGGGTTGGCGGAGATGACCAATTAGTTAGGACGGTAGAAGCTTCTAGCGATGCACCCACTCCCGAGGCGCATTTTACGTCAACTGCTCACAGACTTCGGTACGACACTGCTAAGTGACCCCACGCGTTTCGATGCTCTCTTAGCCGACTTGTGGGGAGCGTATCATTGTGAACGCTTTCTCCTGTTTCACGCGGCCAAACAGTTGTCCACTTCGCGAGATAGCGCAGGCTACGGATATGAAATTCCTCAGATTTTGTTGAGGCGTTACGGCTTTTCTTCTGAGGCGGCGCAATGGGCGACTGAGAGCTGGTTAGAGGCCTTAAATCTCGGTCCACCACAGCCGAACACCTTCCGCAACGGCAGTCATACAGAGTTTTCCCATGCCCCACAAACCGCGCTGCGCCGGCTGCTGACAGACTACGGGCCCGCTCTTCTCGAAGATCCTGCGCGTGTGCATGCCCTCCTGGCCGACCTTAGTGAGTCGCCCTTTCGGGAACGATTCCTGTTGGTCCACGCTTTGCGGGAGAATATACCCGCCGAGCTATTGGTCCAGCACCTGGATGACACTGACGAAAAGCAACAGCTTTCCCAACGCTTTCAGAGGCGATATGGCCTTTCGACTGAGGCCGCTCGCTGGGCGATTGAGAGTTGGTCTTTGTCTCTTGAGGCCGCCCAATCCGGACAGGACCCTTCACTGAAGGAGGAGCGGGAAGAGGCGAAGGCGATCGCTCGACATTTGGCAACGGAGAGGGATGCAGCGAGAGAGTCTGCACGTCAGAAAAAAAACGACCTGGCTACTGCGAAAGAGACTGCACGTCAGAAAAAAAACGACCTGGCTGCTGCGGAAACTGATGCTCTCCAGAAAGCATATGACTTGGACGCAGCTCGGAAATCTCTCCGACTTAAGGCTCAAGCTGCAAGAACCGCCCGACAGAAAGGTGAGGAAGTAAAAGAAGTCATTGTGCGGATCCTAGAATTAAATCCCTTAACCCCTAGCGAAGTGGGAAAAATCTTTGGAGTCAGTGAGGAACATGCAGTCACATGGTTGAGGCAATTGGAGGAATCAGAAAAAATTGAAGAAATCTTGTTAAGAAGACCCGATCATTACCCCACCGGCTTCCAAGTGAAGGGATGGTCATATACTACTGTTGTCGCGACTGATGAGGAAAAGAGAGCGGCGGGAGTGGCTGCTCGACAGAAGGTAAAGGAATGGAGGGTAACGGAGCCGGTCGCTCGGAAGTCAGAAAGAGAACGCGTCGCAGCGGTATCGAAAGTCCGACAGGTAGCTAGAGAACGCAATTCAGCGGTATCGAAAGTCCATCAGGTAGCTGATGAACGCAATGCAGCAGAAACGAAAACCCAACAGTTAGCTAAGGAAAGTGCCGAAGCAGATTCTGCTGCCCGGCAGTCAGTCAATAGACTTGCCGTAGCGAAAACTGCAGTTCAACAGCTGGCGAAAAAGCAGGCTGCAGCAGATAGAGTGGCTCGTCTGAAATCGAAGGAATGGTCCTCAGCGGCAGCGACAGCTCGCAAAATGGTCGAAAAACGAACAGAAGCAGAAGCGAGGGCTCGACGGACGGAAAAGAGATCTTCTGAGATAATTTTGAAGAAGCTGAAACAGAATCCGTTGACTTCCCGAGAAGTGGCTGCATTTCTGAAGACAGAACAAGAGCAGGTCATCGGGTTGCTCAAGCGATTACTCTCGGATAACCAGATTGAGATCACTTGGTCAAAGCGGTCTCCATACGCCCCTTGTTACCAGCCAGTTAATCACGCCAGTACGCCTACTGTCCCCAAAGACCAATCATCTTCACGCCCAAATGGACCGATGGCAAGCGGTCCGTCCCCGGAAGAAGAGCGCGTCCCCAAAGACCGATCTTCTCCGCGCCCAAGTGGATGTATGTGGCTTCTCGCGTTACCGGGGCTGCTAGGGTTGTTTGCTCTGCTGGGATAAACTGTCCGACTTCTTCTTGGGCGAAAGAGGTGCCAGGCGATGCATCCTCTCCCGCGGCGCACGTTGCGTAGACTAATAGAACAGTATGGACTGACCTTGCTCGATAACCCCGCGCGCGTTGACGCTCTTCTGGCCGACCTCTGCGGACAGTATCCCAAAGAACGTTACCTTCTTGCCCTGGCAGTACGGGATCGCGTTCCTATCGAATTGTTGGCCCACCCGCAAAACTTCGCAATTCTTCTGCCGAGACTCACTCGGCGATTGCAGGAACAATACGGTCTTTCGGCTGAGGCGGCGCAGTGGGCGGTAGAAAGCTGGGCCATCGCTCTGAATATCGAGGAGTTACCCATTCAGGATAGTGGAATTCCCGCTAAAGATGACGAGCCTACCGACAGAGAGATTTTGGTCGCATTTTACCATGCCACGAACGGTGCCAAGTGGACGAATAGTGAGAATTGGTTGAGCGATGCGCCGCTCGACACTTGGTACGGTGTCGGCACGGATAGCAGCGGACGCGTGGTCAGTTTATCTCTCAAAGACAATTTGCTGAGCGGTTCGATCTCTCCCTTCCCTTCGCCGCTACCCCTCTCCTATGAGGAATCCTTTGACGTTGACTTGGATTCCTTGAACGAATCCTTTGACTTTGATTCTTATGACGAAGATTGGACAGACGAAAGAGAAGTATTCATCCCCACGGGCTCGATCCGCACGGCCTCGGAAAAACTAGGCGATCTTTCCTATCTGAAAATTCTGGATCTTTCAGGTAACGAGTTAAGGGGAACCATCCCGCCAGAACTCGCGAAGCTGTCCCATCTGAAAACACTGAATCTCTCAAGTAACAACCTGAGCGGAACTATCCCTGCTGAATTGAGCAAACTCTTAAACCTTGAAGTGTTGTCCCTTAGTGGCTCCTCGTCTCTTTCAGACGGCAGACTTTTTTCAGGCGGCAGACTGAGCGGAGCTATTCCGCCAGAACTCTCTCACCTTTCCAATCTGAGAATACTTGATCTCTCTGGTAACGACTTGAGTGGAACTATCCCGGCCGAACTCGCACACCTTGCCAATTTGAGAATACTTGATCTCTCTGGCAACAACCTGAGCGGAACTATCCCTGTTGAATTAAGCAAGCTCTTATACCTAGAAGTGTTGTCCCTAAGCAGCTTCTCGTATTTTTCAGGCGACAGATTGAGCGGAGCTATCCCGCCAGAACTCTCATACCTTTCCAATCTGAGAATACTTGATCTTTCTGGTAACGACTTGAGCGAAGCTATCCCTGTGGAATTGAGCAAACTCGCCAAGTTGGAAACACTTAACCTTTCGGGCGGCTTTCTCGGCAAGGCGAAGCTAAGTGGTTCAATCCCTTCGGAAATCGGAAACCTCTTCAACCTGAGAAAACTTGACCTCTCAAGAAACGAGTTGACTGGGTCGATCCCTATAGAGTTAGGCAGTCTCACCTGCTTAACTCACTTGGATCTGCGAAGCAACAAGCTAAGTGGTTCAATCCCTTCAGAAATCGGAAACCTCTCCAACCTGAGAGAACTTGATCTCGCAAGTAATGAGTTATCTGGGTCGATCCCTGTTGATTTGAGCAAACTCGCCAAGCTGGAAAAATTGAGTCTTTGGGGTGGCTATACCGGCAAGACGAAGCTGAGTGGTTCAATCCCTTCAGAAATCGGGAACCTCTCCAATCTAATTGGACTACACCTTGGTCGCAACGAGTTGACTGGAGCCATCCCTGTTGAGTTAGGCAATCTCTCCTTCTTAACTCACTTGGATTTAGGAAGCAACAAACTGCACGGTTCAATTCCGTCGGAACTTGGCAGCCTTTCTCTTCTAGAGTCGATTGACTTTTCACGGAATCAATTGAACGGGCCATTCCCAATTCAGTTCGCTAGTCTCTCCAACTTAGTAGACTTGAACCTCTCAGGTAACCAGTTGAGTGGGCCGCTCCCTCCCGATCTAGGCGATCTCTCCAGTCAGGTGCAGAGGTTGAAGCTTTCAGAAAACCAGTTTGAAGGGCCGATTCCGTCTGAAATCGGTAGCCTTCCCAACCTGATAACACTGGACCTCTCACGTAATCAGTTGAGCGGACCAGTCCCGACCAAACTCGGTAGTCTCGCCAACCTGAAATCGCTACATCTCGGTAGTAACAGGTTAAACGGACCCATTCCGCCGCAACTCGCAAACCTATCCAATCTGGAGTCATTGAAACTTTTGGGGAACTGGTTGGACGGATCGATCCCTTCGCAACTTGGAAACCTCGCCAAACTGAAAGAACTTGACCTCTCACATAGCCAGTTGAAAGGATCGATTCCCCCGCAACTCGGCAATCTCGCCAGACTGGAAAGACTTGACCTCTCACATAACCAGTTAGACGGACCGATTCCCCCGCAACTCGGTAATCTCGCCAGACTGAAATCGTTACTCCTTTCAGATAACTGGCTAAGCGGACCGATTCCGTGGCAACTCGCCAAGCTATCAAGACTGGAATTTCTCGTTCTCGTGAACAACTGGTTAGATGGTCCGGTTCCCCCTGAACTCTCCAATCTCACAGAGTTGAAAATTCTTCGAGTCGACAAATATGGGACTCATTTCAATCCCTTCAACCAGTTGGGAAAGAACACCGGGTCTGTGTTCCCTCCGACATATGCCATCCCCACAAAAGAACAATCATCCCCTCCACCGCCCTTCCCTCCTTCCAAGGACCAGTCGCCGTCACCTTCACCCTCCATTCCGTCAGAAGCTCAGTCATCTCCTAACAAGAACGGATGTCTGTGGTTGCTAATTCTACTGCCGGGCCTATGTATTCTCTTTTCGATGCTGAATCAGTTAAATTGAAGGACGGGTTAACAGTACACAGTCCTGGCGAACTACCCACTGTTCCCATAGTGAGTTGCCTCTGGCCCCTCTATCCGTGACTTCTCGCCCTGTATCCAACCCGGTCTACTGCGTTCTGAATTTGAAAGTCTTGATATTCCTTTAGGAATCCTATCTTCCTGGACCTTTGATTTTGGGGCAGAGAGGAGCGGCGGGGCGGCTTCTGGACGGGCGCGTAATGACGAAATCGTGTACAGTGGACGAATTCTGCCAAACTTGCTCTCCCACGGCTCCACTCGACGCCACTGGGACCGACATCTCTCTCCTGAGCGGACCTGCTCCGCATTCAAATCCCCGGCTCGAGTGCCTTAACCAGTCCGACCGAAACCGAACTTACAACCCCCGTTGCAAGGCTGATCATGAAGGCAATGGGCATTTTAGCTGACAGAACCTTCCCGCGAATCCCCCCCTCGGCCCCCTCCCTACGTCATCTCCATCCCGGCTATCTCCCGTCGCAGGACGGCGACCACCGAAAGAAGCACCATCATTGCCCCCGCGCCCACAAAGACCCAGCCCAAGCTTAGCTTGATAAGCGCGCGGGAGGCGGCGTTTGAAAACGGCGAAAGACCAATTGAGGCAATCATGAGCAGGCTCATTACGCGTCCCACCATTTCTTGGGGGGTCCGCGCCTGCAACCAGGTCGTGAAGATGATGTTGGCGTATCCTCACATGACGCCAAGTATGACAACCAGGCCGGCGGCCTTCCGCGTTGCTGATCTGGAGAATCAGACGCGGTGAGGCGCGACCGACAACCGACCCGCCGATGATCATGAAGAGGACAGTGGGAACAGTGCCCACAGCGATTATCGCACCGACCGCCAGAGGGTCACCGGTAAGGATGAGCACGAGCTAGGGAAATGCGATCAGATCGAACTGATCGCCGATGGCGGATAGTGTGCCGGCCCCCCAGAGGAGCCGGAAGTCGCGCGTCTTGAGCAGATTCCAAAGTGAGTTGCCTCCAGCCCCTCCATCCTTATCTTCTCGCCGGTTATCCAACCTGATCTCCTACGTTCCGGATTTGAAAGTCTTGATGTTCTGTTGGGAGGGCTATTTTCCCAAACCTCTCATGAGGGTGCGTGAGGCGAGGCGCGCAGCATCATTGCGCGCTACCGAGCCACTGTCCACGGCATACCAGGCGCCCCAGATCAGCAGGTCTATCGTTTGAACGATCCAGGCCGTGGGTATGTCCGGGGCAAACAGGTCTTGCGACTTCAGATCCTGAATATATCCGGTCAATCTATCCAACTGATGCTGGTAGGCTTCGGCAACATCCGAAAACTCCATCAGGTCTGGATACGACACCAGGTAGGAATACCGATCTCCCGCGGGCGCCAGAAGTTCAAACAGCATTTGCAGACTCTCGTCCGGTCCCATGTCCACCTGCAAGACTGAGTCGAGCGCTTCATCGATCTCTCGCAGGGCATCCAGCGCGATTTTCCTTATGAGGTCTTGCCGTTTGGGAAAGTACCGTTGCAACGTGGCGCGCCCAATCCCGATCTGTTCAGCGATTTCGCTTAGCGTAGCGCCCTGGTTCGTTGCCTGGACCCGACTAGAGGCTATAATCAGCTTATGTTTTCTTGAATTATATTTGGCCATAATTAAACAATTTTGACTCATCTTGTTACATATTCATATATGTTAACTTCCAATCTATACAGGAAAGCGTGAGAAAATTACCCTTTAGCAGGCAGTTCTGGCTGTCAGAGCAGAGTGGGCCAACGGGAGAGGCTTCGCCAGCGGGCGCGAAATAACGAAATCGTGTACAATATGCGAATCTTGCCGGGCTTGGCCTGCCGCGGCTCTGCTCGCCGCCAACTTTGTCAGTAGCGCTCTCCTGGCCTCACCACTTTGTGGACGATGGCTTGTCGGGCCGCCGGCCCGCAGATAGAGACGCAGCAGATGCCCTCCAACGAATAACTAGGTGTCGTTGACATTTCAATGAAACAGGCAAGATCCGCACAATCGAAAGCAGGGAAGTGGGAGATCAGACGATAACTGACCGCGCGTTGGAGGCCCAGCGACCTGTCGTTTCTAATGTAGAGCCCAAATGAGTCCAAATGCTTGCGAGCATCAACAGGGCGAGTGAGACGGCTACGTTGTCAGGCGGCAACCCATGCGAAAAGTCTTGGATTCAAGTTGAACGCACATGAATAGCTGATTGTCATATAATTATTATATTATTGTGAATAGACAATATTCTGTCTCTTGAAAATTTTTTTCTCGCAGACGCTCGTAAACTCTCGTGAAACGCTCGTAAACGCTCGTAAACGCTCGTAAACGCTCGTAAACGCTCGTACGAGAGTTTACCTGTTCTCGTGCGAGCGCACGACCTGTGTTCAGAGAGCGTAGAGTCCAGTTTTTCGTGCATTGACACTGAAACTGTGTCTCTTCAGCCCGCTTTGAAACCCTGCCTTTTCACCGACTGCCGCCGGAAGAGCTTGCCTTCCTTCCTCGACACACCAAAAAAGTGTCAACGAGCCCTAGTGAATGTATTGGGAGTTGCTGCCGTTGGAAGCCGTTAATGCCTCGGGGCGGCGATTAACGATTGGATTTGTTTCACTGTAGTACAGCGTTAGCCTATCAGCGGGCTCGATGACATCCCCTTATGGTTGAGCGCTGTGAAAGGCACATTTAATAGAATGTCAGAAAGTCAACACGTAGACCGTTCAGGCGGCCTGACTGCGGTTGATGACTTTACCGGTGCAGGCGAAGGCGGCGTTGGCGCTGTCGTTCGGGATGACCAGGGCCTGATCCTGACCGACAAGCCGGAGGAGACGGCCGTCCTGGTCGGTGTCAGCCTGGCGGGCCAGCCTGGCATCCTCTCCATGGAGGACTCGCTCAGCGAACTGGCCTTGCTGGCCGCGACCGCGGGACTGGCAGTGCAGGGTGAATTGAGCCAGCGGCTGCAGCATCCTCACCCGGCGACATTTATCGGCGCCGGCAAGCTGGGCGAACTGAAGACGCTGGTCCTGGAACTGGGCGCGAATGTCGTGATCTTCGACGAAGAGCTTTCGCCCCGCCAGCAGCGCGAAATCGAGCGGGTCCTGGGGCAGGAGGTGAAAGTGATCGACCGCACCGCCCTGATCCTGGATATCTTCGCCCGCCATGCCAAGACCAAAGAGGGGGCGGTACAGGTGGAGCTGGCCCAGTACGAATACCGGCTTCCGCGGCTGACCCGGGCGTGGACCCACCTGGCGCGACAGGCGGGTGGACGGGCCGGCGGCGCGAGCGGCGGGGTCGGTGTACGCGGACCCGGTGAAACCCAGCTGGAGGTAGACCGGCGAGAGATCGGCCGGCGAATCTCCCATCTCAAGCGCGAGTTGGAGGAGGTCCGTCACCACCGGGAACGTTACCGACAGCGCCGGCAGAGATCATCGACGCCGGTCATAGTTGTGGTTGGCTACACGAATGCTGGTAAGAGCACGCTGCTGAACGCGGTCAGCGATGCCAGCGTTCTGGCCCAGGATCAACTGTTTGCCACCCTGGACCCAACGACCCGTCGCGTGGAGCTGCCGAGCACGCGCACGGCCCTGTTCACCGATACGGTCGGTTTCATCCAGAAGCTGCCGACGGCGCTGGTGGCCGCGTTCCGGGCGACGCTGGAGGAGATCACGGAGGCAGACCTGCTGCTGCATGTGGTGGATATCTCGCACCCCAACGCCGATGAACAGGTAACCGCGGTGGAGGAGATGTTGGAGGAGTTGGATGCCGGTAACAAGCCGCTTGTGACAGCACTGAATAAGATTGACCTGATCGACTCCGAAGGACAGGGAGAGCCCGGTCTTGCGACACAGTTGCGCAACGCGATGCAGGAGTACAGTTCTCCCGTGCAGATCAGCGCCCGCACAGGGGAAGGCATCCCGGAACTGCTGGCGACGGTGGATGGGAAGCTGAAGGAAACGATGATGCCGTTGCGGTTGTTGCTACCTTACAGCAAGGGAGACCTGGTCTCGCTGATGCATGAGCACGGCCGCGTGGAGCGTGAGGAATATACGGAGAAGGGGACACTGATCGAGGGCAGGCTGCCCGCCCATCTGGTCAGCCGCGTGCAGTCCTGGAGCGTGGCGGGCGCGGATAGCGTCCAGGCAGAATCACAGTAGAAGGCCGGTCAGTGCGCTGAAATCAGGTGGACTGACGGCAGTAATCGAAACCTACAGCAACGGAAAGCCGCAGAGGACATGAGCAAACCCACAGTTGTCGTAACCCGCCAGTTGCCGCAGGCGGCGATCGAGCCGATCCTGGAGAAGTGCAATGCCCGTTACTGGGACAGCGAAGAGCCGATCGCGCGCAGCAGGCTGCTGGAGTGGGTAGAGGGGGCAGACGGACTCTACTGTCTGTTGACGGAATCAGTTGACGATGAACTCCTGGACGCGGCCGGACCAGGGCTGCGGGTTGTGGCCACGATGTCGGTTGGTTACGATCACGTGGATGTGGCTGCGCTGCGCAAACGGGGCATCCCCTTGGGAAACACGCCGGGTGTATTGACCGAAACGACGGCGGAGCTGGCGATGGCGCTGCTGCTGGCTACGGCGCGCCGGCTGCCGGAAGGTACACACGCCGTGCAGAGCGGGACGTGGCCCAGTTGGAGACCGATGTGGATGACGGGCCGCGACATACACGGAAGCACGGTGGGGCTGGTCGGCCTTGGGCGGATTGGCGCCGCTTTTGCGCGAATGCTCGGCGGCTTTGGCTGCCGCATTCTGTATACCGGGCCGAGGGAAAAGCCGGAGGCGGCGCGGGAGGTGGGGGCGAAATTTGCGCCGATGGACAGGCTGCTGCAAGAGAGCGATTATGTGGCGGTGCATTGCCCGCTTAACGACCAGACCCGGTCCCTGTTCAGCGTCGAGGCTTTCCGCAAGATGAAACCGACGGCTGTCTTCATCAACACAAGTCGCGGTGGGGTTGTCGACCAGGAAGCGCTTTACGACGCGCTGGCACAGGGAGAGATCGCGGCTGCCGGGTTGGACGTCACCGACCCGGAGCCCCTGCCTGCAGATCACCCGCTGGTCTCGCTGGAAAACTGTGTCATACTGCCCCACATCGGCAGCGCCACCGTCGCCACACGCACGAAGATGGCAGTGATGACGACCGAGAATCTGCTAGCGGGTGTCGAGGGCCGACCGCTGCCGAACTCGGTCGACCTGTCGTAGGCGCACCTTGGGCTGGGATTTGGGCGGTAGTCAGGGTTAGTGTGAGAGTGTTACAAAATTCGCCAAAATGTTATACAGTTACTGATACCACCAGTAACGGTTTCGCAACCGAACGGAAAGGGATGTAGCGGCAATGAGTAAGCAGACGCTAACTATCACCGATAATCGCACCGGCCAGACCGTTGAACTGCCGATCGAACATGACACTATACCGGCCATCGGCCTGCGCCAACTGAAGGTGCAGGCCGATGACTTTGGCATGATGGTATACGACCCTGGCTATACGAATACAGCGTCCTGCAAGAGTCGTGTCACCTTTGTCGATGGGGACAGGGGCATTCTGCGTTACCGGGGCTATCCCATCGAGCAGCTGGCGGAGAAAAGCACATTCCTGGAGGTGGCGCACCTACTGCTCTTTGGCGAACTGCCGACGGCGAGCAAACTGACCGACTGGATTGCGAGCGTTATGGCGCAGACGCAGATCGACCAGGGATTGAAAGCGTTGCTTAAGACTTTCCACTCGGACGCCCATCCGATGGGCATTCTCATCAGCGCGGTCGCAGCGATGTCGGCTCTCCACCCGGAGTCCAAGCAGGTCCACGACAGCCAGAACCGCTTGCAGCAGGTGGTGCGAATAGTCGGCCAGCTGCCCACAGCGGTCGCCTTCGCTTACCGGAACGGTCTCGGACGCCCTGCCATTGATCCTGACGACACATTGGGCTACAGCGGCAACTTTCTGCAAATGATGGGCCTCTCCGGTGACGGAGGCGTCGATCCCGTTCTGGCAAGAGCGATGGACGTGCTGTTCATTTTACACGCCGATCATGAGCAGAACTGCTCGACCTCGGCGCTGCGCAACATCGCTTCCAGCGACGCGGACCCGTATTGTGCTGTCGCGGGCGCGGCCGGGGCCCTGTACGGCCCTTTGCATGGCGGCGCGAACGAGGCGGTCCTGCGGATGCTTGCCGAAATCGGCAGTACAGAGAAGATCCCGGCTTTTCTGGATAGAGTCAAAAACCGGGAGGTGCGTCTGATGGGGTTTGGCCACCGAGTGTACAAGAACTACGACCCTCGCGCCCAGATCGTCAAGAAGATCGCTTACGAAGTCTTCGAGGTGACGGAAACCAACCCGCTGATTGATATTGCGGTCGAGTTGGAGGGGACAGCCCTCGAAGACGACTATTTCGTTTCGCGCCGGCTCTACCCGAACGTGGACTTCTACAGCGGCATCATCTACCAGGCGATGGGGTTTCCGGTCGAGATTTTCCCGGTGCTCTTTGCGCTGGGGAGGGCGCCGGGCTGGCTGGCGCAGTGGATGGAGTTCATGGGCGACGAGGAGCAGCGTATCGCCCGGCCGCGGCAGATATATCTGGGTGAGGCCGAGCGCCCCTACGTGTCCATAGACGAGCGCGGCTAGTACAGGCAGACGGCAGTCGGGTCTACGACCTCCGGGTCACGAGAGATCGCCGTGGCCGCGCCAGAACCGCTCCACTTTCTCCTGCACCTGAGGGTAGTTGCTGAGATCGGTGTCCTGGCGCAGAAGGTCTTGCGCTGCCTCCTGGGCCAGATGCAGTGTTGAGAGATCGCTGAGGCTCGCCAGCTTCAGTTCAGGCAGACCACTCTGGCGCGTACCCAGAAAATCTCCGGGGCCGCGCAGCTCCAGATCCTTTTCCGCCAAGATGAAGCCGTCAGTCGTCTCTGCCAGGGCATTGAGCCGCTCGCCTTGGGCGTTGCCTTTCACCCGGCTGATGAGGGCGCAATAGCTTTCGTGCCCGCCCCGGCCCACCCGGCCGCGGAACTGATGCAGTTGCGCCAGACCGAAGCGCTCGGCGTCTTCGATCAGCATCACGGTGGCGTTGGGAACGTCAACACCGACCTCGACTACGCTAGTACTGACCAGAATATCGAGATCGCCGCCGGCAAAGGCGCGCATCACGTCATCTTTTTCGGCGCCTTTGAGGCGGCCGTGGAGCAGCCCCACGCGCAGTTCGGGGAAGATCTCCTGGCTCAGGCGGGCGTGGGCGTCCACAGCCGCGCCAACATCCAGGATTTCACTTTCTTCGACAAGGGGATAGATGACGTAGGCCTGACGGCCGTCGCGCACCTGTCTGCGCACAAAACTGTAGAGGCGTTCTCTGTCCGTGGGCAGAAACCGCTTGGTTTTGATCGGCGTCCGCCCCGGAGGCATCTCGTCGATGACGCTGACATCGAGGTCGCCGTATACGGTGAGGGCCAGGCTACGGGGGATGGGTGTGGCACTCATCACCAGTAGATGGGGCACGGCTGATTCTCCGCCCTTGTCGCGTGCGGCTGCTCGCTGGCCTACACCAAAGCGGTGCTGCTCGTCCACCACGACAAATCCGAGGTTGGCAAAATCGACATTGTCCTGGATGAGCGCGGTGGTACCGACCACGACTTGGACGCTTCCGTCTGCCAGTCCGGCGAGGGCCGCTTCGCGCTGCTGGCCGGTGATGCGGCCGGTGAGAAGAGTGACGTTTGGTGTGACGCCGCCGGGCAGCTCAACGCCCTCCAGCAGGTCGCTCAGACCACGGAAATGCTGCTCGGCCAGAATCTGGGTGGGCGCGAGCAGGGCGGACTGGAAGCCGTTGGCGGCGGCGATCAGCATGGCCCCGGCGGCCACCACGGTTTTGCCGCTGCCGACGTCACCTTGGACCAGGCGGCTCATCGGCACGCGCCGGGCCATATCCTGCCGCAGTTCGTCCAGCGTCCGCTGTTGTGCGCCTGTCAGGGCAAAGGGCAGAGCCGTCCGATAGGTTGCCAGCAACTCGTCTTCGGCGGTCATCGTTGGGGCATTGAGGTGCTGAATCTCCTGCCGACGGCGCTGCACGCCCAGCTGGAGGTAGAAGAAGTCGTCAAAGATTATGCGTTTGCGGGCATTGTCAAGCCGTTCCGGTGTCTCCGGGGCGTGAATTTGCTGGAGTGCGTCGGTCAGAGGAATCAGACTGTAGTGGCGGCGGAGCGGCTCCGGCAGGGGATCGCGCAGGGATGACAGGCCCTGTCTAAGAGCTTGCTGCACCTGCCTGCTGACATCACTGCTGCGCAGGCCGGCGGTCAATCCGTAAACGGGCATGATCGGTCCGTCTTTTATGACCTTGGGACCGATCTCTTCAAAGTAGGGATTCTCCAGGGTCTTGTGGCCCATATACAGGCCGACGACGCCGCTCAGACGATAGGTCTTCCCTATCGAAAGACGGTTCTTCAACCAGGACTGGTTCCACCACGTGGTACGGATGGCGCCGCTGCCATCACTGAAGTTAGCCTGCAGGATCTCCTTCTTGTAGGCAAATTGGCGCTGACTGAATCCGCGCAGATTGGCGATGACAGAAAGGCTTTCCCCTTCCTCGACATCGGCGATGGGGCGCACGCGGCTGAAATCATCGTAGCGATGGGGCAGATGCCAGATGAGGTCCTCTACGGTCTCGATCCCGAGGCGTGCGTACTGCTCTGCTCTTTTTGCGCCAATCCCTTTCAGATCGGTTATGGGGCGGCTCAAGGTGTCGGGCGACTCGGGGGTTTCAGTTGCAGCCGTGTCGCTCATCTGCTGTTGCTGAAGCGCCGAGCTGGTCGCGGCCTCGGTGCGGTCGCTGGCTTGGGTAGCTTCGGGTCGGCTGGCCTGCCCCTGGCCGACCCGGTCTATATTTTCCAGGGCCGGATCCGGTGGCGGCGGTTCATCCAACAGGTCGAGCAGAGAGTTGAGTAACCGCGCCCTTTCGTCGCTTTCGGCGGCGGCGTACTGTGAGAGCCTTTCGATGATTTCCTGCAGCAGGCCCGGCTGGACGGCATCGGCTTTGGCGTCGGCTGCCCACCGTTCGCAGAAGGCAACCACGCCGCCGGCGAAGGCCCGCTCACGCCAGCGGGTCTGGATCTCCAGGTTCAACAGGTTGCGCAACCGCGTCAGGGCTCTCTCGGCCATCGTCAGTAGAGCCCCTCGTATACGATGACTCCCATCACATTTGGTCCGAGATGGGCTGCCAGGCTGGGTGGGTAGCGCCAGACATTGGCCGAAATGTCCGGGAGCCCTTCGCCCAGACGCTCGAGCAGGTGTTCCTGGGTCTGTTCATAGCGATGCTGCACGAGCCCTATCCGTTCGTTCTGGGCGAATTCTGCGGTATAGTCGTACAGTTTTTCGGCGACATCTTCGCGGGTTTGCACCTTTTCGAGCGGGATCAGCTGTCCGTCTTCCATGGTGACCATTGCTTTGATTCCGAGCATCGTGCCCAGCACACTCTGGGCCGCGCCCAGACGGGCACTGCGTTCGAGGTAGTACAGCGTTTCGGCGAAGAAGGTTACGTAAATGTGGGGGATTGCCCCATTCACGATACGGGCGACTTCATAGAGATCGGCGCCATCATCGGCGGCCCGTGCGGCCAGTTCAGCCAACATGCCCAGGCCCATGGAGGTGGTCTGGCTATCCATTACCCGGATACGATAGCGTCCCATCATCATATCGGCCGCCTTGCGCGACTGACTCCACATCGGGCTTAGGGTGCTGCTCATGTGGATGGCAACGATCTCTTCGGCATCCTGTCCCAGCTTTTGATAGACTTCCATGAGGCGGCTTAGATCCGGGGCTTCGACCTCCGGCAGCAGTATACGACCGCCGGACTGATTTTCCCGGATCAGTTGGAAGAGCCGGTCCGCGCTGAAGTCTTCTGAATCTTCATAGCGATCCCGCCCTACGCGCAGAACCTGGGGGATCACTTCGATCGAATATTTGTCCAGGACGTCGGCGGGAATGCTGGCGTCACTATCGGTAACAATACGAACCTTACTCACAGAAGATGCTCCAACTTTTGACAACCTTACAGCCGTATGATAATCTCTGACAATTCAGTGATACGTGTTCATTGGTTGGACGATGGTTGGCATTTACTGACCACAGGCCAATGGGGAACCGGAGGGAACAGATCATGGCGAAATGCCAAAAGTGCGGCAAGAGTCCTCAGTTTGGAAACAACCGTCCCTGGTCCAGAAAGGCCACACGCCATAAGTGGAAGGTAAACATTCAGAAGGTCAAAATCCTGGAAGACGACAGGCTGGTTTCCCGCCGCCTCTGCACCTCTTGCATCCGCACGCTTGCGAAGGCCTGAGATCCCCCGTTGTAACATCTTAGTCAGACAGAAATAAGCGTTGAGCCATGCGCTCGGCGCTTTTTTTGTGGTGGCGCCTAAGACTCCTCGGCATTGCGTAACTGACCACAGCCGGCGTCGATTTCAATGCCGCGGCGGATACGCACGGTTGTCGAGATGCCGCGCGCCTGCAGAATTTCAGCGAACCGTTGCGTGTCTTTGTCGCTGGTCGGCTGAAAGGGGCTGTCGGGAATCGGATTAAGGGGGATGAGGTTGACATGGCAGAGGATTCCTTGCAGCTTGTCTGCCAGGTCCTCGGCCAGAGCGGGGCTGTCGTTCGTGCCCCGCATCAGGGCGTATTCAAAGGTCACACGGCGATTGGTCTTGGCGATATAACGGCGAACTGAGGCCAGAAGGTCATCGACCGGATAGCGCCGGCTGGGTGGAACGAGCTTTCTGCGCAGGTCATTGTTGGGTGCGTGGAGGCTGACGGCCAGATTCACCTGGAGCCCTTCGTCAGCCATGCGATCGATCATCGGAATCAGGCCCACGGTACTGAGCGTAATATGACGTGCGCCGAGCGCGAAACCGTCGGCGGCGGTCAGGCGGCGGATGGCCGTCCACACATTCTTGTAGTTGTGCATCGGCTCGCCCATCCCCATCAGCACGATGTTTGTCACCGTGGTCGGCCGCTTCACCCGCATCTTTGGCCCCTCGCCGGCATCGAGCAGATAACGGGCGAAGAACAGGACCTGGGCCACGATTTCACCTGCGGTCAGATTACGACGCAGGCCACCGCGGGCGGTTGCACAGAAGGTGCAGCCCATGGCGCATCCGGCCTGACTGCTGATGCAGAGCGTACGCCGTCTGTCATACAGCATCAGGACAGCCTCGACCGTCTCCCCATCCGGCATTTGAAACAGGATTTTCTGGGTGTCCCCGGCCTTGGAGACACGCTGTGTAACCGGCTTTAACGGCATGAGCGTTGCCGTCGCGGCCAAGCCTTCGCGCATGGCCTGCGGGAGATTCGTCATCTCATCAAAGGAGCGTGCGTACTTCTTGTAGATCCACTCCTGGATCTGGCGGATGCGGTAGGCGGGCACCCCTGCAGCCTTTCCATTGGCGCGCCTCTGGCTAGTCGGCAGCGCGTTGACGACATCGGTAAGCTCTTGCGGAGAGCAATCCAATAGGGAAGTGCTGATTGGGGATACGCCGGGCGGCGTGAGCGGAATGGTCTTCATCTTTGCAATTGTAGCGCAGCTATTCAGTTGCGGTCAAAAAATGCCCTGATCGCGCCCTCTCGCGGTGGTGACGGGCTACCGGATGGTCGGACGCGCGCGAAAGGTTCAGCAATCGGCCTGCCGGAAGGCGTCGAGAAGCTCGGGCAGCCCGGGCAGAATCAGGTCTGGCCCGGGCACGACAGTGCGGAACTCCTCTTCCGGCGTGATACCGGTCAGGACGGCGGCAGTAGGCATTCCCAACTCGATGGCGCCGGCGATGTCGGTTTCGTAGCGGTCACCGACCATCAGCGTCGAGGCGGCGGTCGTGCCGAGTTTGTGCATGGCCTGTTGGAACATGCCGGCGTTTGGTTTGCCGATCACCGTGGGCGCGACGCCGGTGGCCGCCTCCAGCAGGGCCAACAGTGCGCCGGTACCGGGAATCTGGCCTCGTTCGCTGGGGAAGGAGGTGTCGCTGTTGGTGCCGACAAAGCGGGCGCCGGCGCGAATAGCAAGGGTTGCGTCGGCGAGGCGCTCGTAGCGCACGCTGAAATCGATGCCGGAAACGATCACGTCGGCCTCTTGGGCATCTTCGACCAGGGTGATGCCCTCCTGCTTCAGCGCCCAGCGCAGGCCGTCCTGCCCGATCATGAAGGCGCGTACGCCATCGGGATACTGCTCCGCAAGCCAACTGGCGGTTGCCAAGGCGCTGCTGAGAATATGCGATTCGTCGGAGCCGATGCCCATGCGGGCGATCTTCTCGACGAACTGAACGGGCGTGCGCGAGGAGTTATTGGTCACGAAGAGCCAATTTCGCCCCGTCGCCTTCAGATAGTCCAACAGTTCCTGAACGCCGGGCAGGGGTTCCTCCCCAACATAAACAACGCCGTCCATATCCAGCAGAACGGCGCGTACCTTATTCAGATTTGCTGATTTTGCCATGTGTTGACTCTACGATCCTTTCAGCTGTTCGTCAGAGATCGACTCCGACGGGCGGTGTGCGGCAGCAGACGACGCCGCTCATTCCCTGCTCAGTTGGCGCTGCTCCGCAGATCCTGCACATTGAGTTGCAGAGAGCGTCGGCCCTGCCATTCGTTGACTTCGAGATGAAAAACGATATCAATCAGGCTGCCATAGCGCAGGTCTGAGGCGCGACCACCCAGGCCGAAGCCGATCCCGTCCAACACCTGCGAATGATCGTGGCCGACGATCGTTATCTTCAGATGCTTACCTCCGCCCACGGTGCGCACGCTGCGGACCTGGCACTGGCGGCACAGGAAAAGACCGGGCTCGTTTTTCTGGCCGACCGGCTCCATTCGGGCAAGCTGGCCCTGCAATGCCCAGTCGATCTCATCGACTGTCAGCTCGGCGTCGATATACAGACTCGGCCGCAGATCCTGCAGAGGGTCGAGCTCCTGGGCGGCCATCTCTACGAGGGCTTCTCGCAGCGCGGGCAACTGCTCGGTGCGCACCGTGAAGCCGGCCGCGCGGCTGTGTCCGCCGTGGCGCACCAGTAGAGAACTGACCTGATCGAGTGCGGCGATAATGTTGAATTCGGCGATGCTGCGGGCACTGCCGCGGCAGATCTCTTCTCCCTGTTCGATAACGACTGCCGGGCGATAGAACTGATCGCTCAGCTTCCCCGCGGCCAGCCCCACGATACCGGGTTGAAACTCTTCGCTGGCGACGATCAGAATCGGCGCAGTGGTTGGATCGAGGCCGGCGATCTCTCTTTCGGCAACTGCATAAGCTTCGGTCGTGAGCGCCTGGCGTTGCTGGTTAAGGCGTTCCAGACCGGTTGCCATTTCATAGGCGGCCTCGTATTCGTCACAGCGCAGGAGATCATAGGCCATCCTGGCGCTGGCCAGACGACCGGCGGCGTTTATGCGGGGGGCGATGCGAAAGCTGATTGCGGCGCTGTCGATACCTGTCGGGGGAACCGAGGCCATTTCCATCAGGGCGAACAGCCCCACCCTTTTGCCCTGGCTCAGCTCCGACAGGCCCCGCCGCACCAACGAGCGGTTTTCACCCTGCAGGGGCATCAGGTCGGCCACGGTGCCGATGGCCACCAGATCAAGAAGGGACCGCTCCTCGGCCGCTGCTTCGTCCTCTGAGAGACGGCTCCAGGGCTGTCGGGAAACGGCCCGCAGGACACCTTGCGCAAGCCGGTAGGCAACACCAACGCCTGCAAGCGGTTGAAACATCCCTGCACGGGCATCGCGTCGCGGATTGATCACTGCCAGCGCAGGCGGCAGCTCCGAACCGATGGTGTGATGGTCGGTAAGGATGACTTCCATTCCCAACTTGGCGGCTTCCGCCACTTCTGCGACGCTGCGAATGCCGCAATCTACCGTAACAATCAGGTTGGCCCCCTTGGCGGCGATAGAGTTCAGCGCCTCGACATTCAGACCGTAGCCTTCATCCACCCGGTTGGGGATGTAGGCGCCAACGAGCGCGCCGGCGCATTGCAAGGCGGTGGTCATCAAGACTGTGGCGGTGACGCCGTCGGCGTCGAAATCCCCGTAGACGCAGATCACTTCGCGGGCCTCGATGGCCTTTAAGATGCGCGCTACGGCGGGCGACATATCGGTCAGGCGGAAAGGATTCTCCTGTACCGCGTCCTCGACCTGCAGGAAGGACTCTATAGCGGCTCTGTCATGGAGACCGCGATTGTACAGCACCTGTAACAGGGCCGGATGTTCATGGTTGAACTCCATGAAGCTCTCCGGCGCTGGCGGATAGAAGTTCCAGTGTTTGTCAGTCGCCGACAAAGTGGATTCTCCACCGGGAGGGGATGGAAACAGTAAACAGGACCCAATTATAGTCGAGAGCGCAAAAAATGGGGAATTTCCCACCCTAATCCGGCTGGGCTACAATAGGGATCCAGTCTGAACCGATTGCCCTTCAAGCCCTTACCGATGTCCGCCACTTCTGAACGATTGCGCCGCCTGCAAGGTTTACGCAGCGGACGAACAGCCACTGTAGAGACTGAAACAAGCCTTCAGGCACCGACCGTAGCGACTGCGGCCGCTTGGGAGACCGAGCCTGCCCCAATCGAGGCGCTGGAGGAGGGCGAGATAGTCGAGAACAGTGCGGGCCAGTGTTATCTGGTGACGCGGCATTGCGATCCAATGGGACGGGAGGCGGGTGAACCGAGCGCCCTGGGCGAACCCTCCGCGGTCGGCAACATTCTGGCGCGCGATCCATCGGTTCTGGCTCCGCTTTACCCTGCTTACGGGCTGGATCGCTGCCCTGACTTTCGTAGATCGGCATTTCTGGATATTGAGAGCACGGGTCTGGGCGGCGGAGCAGGCATCTATGCCTTTATGGTGGGTGTTGGGACATTCGAGCCGCAGGGGCGGAATGCGGACAGTCCAGGTGACCGTCTGAACTTTGTGGTGCGTCAGTTGTTCATGCGCCATCCCGGTGAAGAACCGGCCCTGCTCACAGCGCTTGTGGAGCTGTTGCAGGGCTGCGAGAGCCTGGTGACCTTCAACGGGCGCTCCTTCGACGCCCCCTTCCTGCGCGGGCGCTACCGGTACGCCGGCCGCTTCCTGCCCGCCGACGTTGGCCAGCCAAAAGCGCTGGACGATGACACGCCGCATCTTGACCTCCTGCACCCGGCTCGGAGGTTGTGGCGCAAGCGCGTGGGCAGCTGCGCTCTCACCAATCTGGAACGGAAAGTTCTCGGTTATGCCCGGGCAGATGACGACGTGCCCGGCAGTCTGATCCCTCATTTGTACGCCGACTATCTGCACGACGGCGACGGCCGCATGATGCAACGCGTCTTCTACCACAATCGCGAGGATATTTTCTCGATGGCCGCGCTGACGGAGGTGGTCTGCGGTGCATTTGCCGACCCTGTTGCCGCGGGCGCCGGTCATTTGCAGCCGCTCGATCTGCTCAGCATGGCACGGATGCAGGCGGAACTGGAGCGTCTGGAGAGCGCGGAGCTGCTATTTCGCGCCGCGCTGGGCCAGCTCAGCGGCCGCGCGCACCTGGCCGAGTCGTTTGACGGATTGGGCCGCTTGCTCAAACGACAGCACCGCTGGGAAGAGGCGGCATCCGTGTGGCAGCAGTGGCTGACGACGGTGGGGGGCCCGGACAGCCGTCCCTATGTGGAACTGGCAAAGTTCTGCGAATGGCAGAGCGGTGACTTGACGCAGGCGGCGATGTGGACCCGGTGGGCCTTGCACGAGCAGGAGAAGTCGCCGCCGCAAAGCCGTTCCCTTGAGACCCAGACCGAACTGCGCCACCGGCTGGCCCGCTTACAGCGGAAGCTGAACGCGGGAGGGTGACAAGGAAGGCGCGACGCCCACGCATGCCGCTGCAGCGCGCCGGCAGGACGCCTCAGGTTTCCAGGGACGGAAACGCTGATCGGGCGTTTCGAATCGAGCCGCCCAATTGTCGCGAAACGGGCGGCATATCTCTTCAGCTATCCGTCAGAAGTAAGGGTGGGGCTGTACAGGGGTAAAGGGGAATCATCCAGCTTTTCAAAGACGCGCTGCAAGGACGGCGCACGATCTTCGTTCACAAATTCGTTTACAGAGGGCAACGAACTGTATAGAAGAGGGCGGTTTCCCTATCGGGCAAGAACTGAAGAGGGCACCGGGGCCGTCAACTTCCTGCTAGTCCTGTGCCCCGCAGGCAGGCAGAGACGCGGGGTACTCCCGTTGCACAGTCAATACCGATTCGGGCGTTCCGACGACCTGGCAGTCAAATGGAGCTACTTCAAATGCTTCGGTGGCGACCGCTCCCAGCATCTTCCAGTCCGCCATCGATCGGACTTGTGCCTGTCCTGTTCGGGCGACTCTCGGAACGCTTCGCAGACCACTGGGTGGATTCGACCGAAAGTCCAAGTCCTTCTGAAGAGGACCCACTTCCGATGGTCGGCCACTCCTCCTGGTCGGGAGCGCCCATCTTCATCTCGCCCTCGAAATAGCCCCCTTCCTCGACGATAAAGGATGCGGCGTGAGACTGGCCGCGCATTTCGCCGGAGGAGCGCAGGTGCAAACGTTCCTCGATGAAAACGTCACCGGTGACCGATCCGGCAATCTCGATATTGCGGGCGCGAACGGTGGCCGAGAGCGTTGCATCTTTGGCAACGATAACGGTTCCGCGGCAGTCGATCTCTCCTTCCAGGGTTCCTTCGATACGCAGATCTTTTTCTGAACGGAAAGTGCCGGTGAAGTAGGACTGGGGCCCCACAATGGTGTCGGCTGTACCGTCTTCCGGCGGCGACTCCTGCCGCTGCGGGCGCGATTGCGGCTGCTGCTGACCTCGGTTGGCGAACGGCGCGTTTTCTCGGCGGTTCCCACTCATCTGTCGACTTCTCCTCTCATACGATTCGTTCGTTTTGGCCGTAACGTCTTCCTGCGTCAGCAGGGATTCCCTGGAAACCGGAGTTGGAACCTCCACAGGAGGCGGTTCGGGCACCGTCGATTCCGGAGGGGACGGTTCGGGCAGAACAGGCGACGGTATTTCGCCCGAGGCAGGTTCCGGCATAGTTGTTTCATTCATTTCGGGTTCCGGTTCGCCCAATACAGGCTCAGGTGGTGGTGGTTCTGATAGTTCAGGTTCAGGCGGCGATTCGATTGCAGTCTCCGCACTAACATCATCTTCATCGTTATCGGCAGGCTCGTCTTCTACAGCGTCTTCGCTCGCAGGCTCGTCATCGTCCAAATCCTGGAGATTGCGATAAAGCCACTGTAGATCTTCTTCGTCCTGCTTCCTACCACGTTTGAAAAGCGGCATATTTTGCCTCTCCTTTCTCGCCCCACTCCCCAACAGGTTGGATTCGATGTCGATGTATTCGAGGAAGACACGCAGCGAAATCCCAGTATCCTATTATTATACAACGAAAAGGCAAATGCACACTTCCCGCTTTTTCGTAAGCGGCATTTTCGGGGAATTTCCCAAAGGCTGATGGGCGATCGCATCGCGTTTGGCCTTGACACGCGTTGGATTGCGACTCTATACTACTTTCCGCTTTCACAGTCAATCAGACCGACTTATATGCCATGCCTGTTTACGCCGATGCCGAGCAGCTTTATGGAGTTCTGCGGCGCGTTTTCGAAAAGGTGAAGGAACGTCCTGACGCGATCGAGTCCTTTACCAGCAGCAATCTTGTCATCCGTCTGCGACTGACCGATCCTGACGCGGAGGTGCTGCTGGATGGCCGTCAGCCTCCCCTAGAGGTCTTCTTTGGGGCACGGCCGGGCAAGGCGGACCTGGAATTGACGATGACAGCCGACCTTCTGCATGAGGTCTGGTGCGGCCAGCGCAAATTGAAGGATGCCTTTTTCGGGGGCCAGATCCAATCAAGCGGCAACATCTTTCTCGCCATGAACCTGACCGATCTGTTCCGTGAAGCGGAACGGGCCTACGCACTTGTACAGCGAAGCGGGAGCGGATCGCCAGGCGCGCATTTCGGGGAGGATTCGTCCTCCTGAACGTCAGTCTTTGGACGTTCCATAGCCGCCCTGGATAGCAGTCGAGAGGTCCAGCTTGGCATAGACGTAACAGGCCCTTCTTTGACACCCGATTAGGGCACAGCTATAATTGGATACAGTATCACCTGCCCACCGGAAAACCTGATCGCCGGACACGGATTACCAATCTCTGCAAATGAGCGTAACGGAAGAAATCAAAGGTCGGATCGATGCCGTAGACTTCATTTCCCGTTATGTGCCCCTGCAACGCGCCGGCCGATCATTCAAAGCCTGTTGCCCATTTCATCAGGAACGCACGCCCAGCTTCGTCGTTTTCCCTGAAACCGGCACGTGGCGCTGTTTCGGCGCATGCAGCACCGGGGGTGACGTATTTTCCTTCCTGATGCAGAAGGAAAATATGGATTTTCGGGAGGCTTTGCAGGCTCTGGCCCAGGAGGCCGGCGTTCAGTTGCCCGAAGAGACCGAAAAGGGCGAATACCGGGGACGTGATCTCTTATACGAACTGAACAATAAAGCGACCCTCTTTTTCAGGAACCAGCTTCATCGCAACCAGGAGGCGCAGCCGGCGCGCGATTATCTGCAACGACGAGGCATCAATGCCGAAGTTGCCACCCAGTTCCAACTCGGCTTTGCGGCGGAGAGTTGGGATGCGCTGCGCGACCATCTGGTGGAGGCTGGGTACGCGCCCGATGTCCTGCACCGGGCCGACCTGGTCAAGCATAATCTGGAACACGACTCCTACTACGATTCTTTTCGCAACCGGCTGATTGTACCGATCCACGATCGCCAGAGCCGGGTCATCGGATTCGGGGGACGGGTGCTGGACGGTTCTCTGCCCAAATATCTGAATACAGCGGAAACCCCTCTTTTTCACAAATCACACGTGGTATATGGGCTGGACCGGGCATACAGAGCTATCCGGCAGGCTGACAGCGTCGTTGTTGTCGAAGGCTATATGGATGTGATCGCCGCTCACCAGTTCGGCTTTGAAAATGTCGTGGCCTGCCTGGGAACAGCCTTAACGGAGGAGCAGCTGCGCCAGCTCCATCGCTATACTGACAACTTTATTCTGGCGTTGGACGCGGACACGGCCGGCCAGCAGGCAACGCTGCGCGGCCTGAACCAGGCGCGACAGGCATTGAAGAGGAAAGCCAAGCCGGTACTTACTGCGACAGGGCGGATGCATGTTGAACACCGGCTCAGCGCCAACCTGCGCATCACCACACTGCCGGAGGGCCGCGATCCGGATGACATTATCCGCCAGAGTACCAGTTCGTGGCAGGAATTGATCAGCACGGCGACTCCCCTCGTCGACTATTATTTCGGGATTGTCACCAAGCAGTATGACCTGGACAGTGCCAGAGGCAAGGGAGAGGCCGTAGCCGAGTTGACCCCGCTCATCGCGGAGCTGGGCGATGAGGAGGAACAGCAGCATTACATCCAGCGTTTGAGCCGGCTTGTCCGGATTGAAGAACGGACGATTGAGCAGAGGGTGAAGGCCAGCGCCCGCGAGTTACGGAATCCACCGCAGGAGGGCCGTTACCGGCGCCGGTTCACCCGGCCACAGAGTGGGCAGGCCGCGGTGGGCGGGGAGTCACGGACGGGCCCGGAATTTGAGCCACAGGAGGAGGCCGCCGACCCAGGCGTGGCTGCGAGCAACCAAGGCAAAGGGGAGGCGACATCATCGCCGCCGCCAGACCTGGCAGCTATTGTGCCGGAGGCGAAGCTGGAGGTCTTTCTGCTGGCCCTATTGATCGATGAGCCAGACCTGCTGATATGGCTGTCAGAGAAGTCGCAGGAGTTGGAGATCGCCTCTCTGAGCGGAAACGATTTTCAGCAGATCGAATATCGGGAGATCTTCGGTGCGTTGCGGCGCTTCATCGCCAGCGATGAACTCTGGGACATCAGAGCCTTTCAGGAAACACTCAACCCCAGCTATCACGCCGTCCTTTCGCAATTGACGACTCAGATCTTAGCGATGCCGGAGCAGGAGCAGAGAGAAATTCAGAACGCGTTGCTAAAATTGCTGATTCGTCTTCGGTATGCGCGGCTGCGAGAAAGTCTGTCGGCAATGCAGTTTCTGTTGCACGATGCACAGGAAAGCGAGAACCGTGAAGCGATTCTGGAGTTTTCATCGATCATAAACGCCAATCGCCGCGACCGCCATCACCTGGAACACGTAATGGCGCGTAGCATCCAGGTCTCATACGGAGTTACACGAGTTGAATCAGGCATCGCTATCGCCTGAGATCCCCCAAGACAGGTGGAAAAATGGCACCCAAACGCAGTGCGTCAAAGACGAAGCCTGCCAGCGCCTCGGCCAACTATCCAAGTGCCGGCAGCGAGCTTGATGATCACAACACACTGACCGAAGAAGCAGCTGAAGAGACGGAACTGTATCCGGAGACAAGAGACGGACAGGGGAACAGCACCCTTCCCTCAATTGAACGCGATCTAGAGCTGGAAGAAGAGATTGAGCAGGAAACGCACATCCCGGTAGAGAAGATAATAGAGGATGTGGAGGAGGCCGGCCAGGTACTGGATCCGATGCGTATGTACCTGAGCGAGATCGGCCGCCATGACCTGCTGACCACCGAACAGCAGACCGCTCTGGCTATTCGCATCCGGGCCGGTCTGCAGGCCGAAGAGCGACTCCAACAGGCTACTGCCGACGGCGATGAGCCAACCGCAGAGCTGGCCCCGGAAGAAATAGAAGAGCTGAAAGCAAGTATCGCGGATGGCAAACTGGCGCAGGGCAAGTTGGCCCAGAGCAATCTGCGCCTGGTCGTCAGCGTTGCAAAACGCTACATTGGCCGCGGCCTGAACTTTCAGGATCTCATTCAGGAGGGGAATGTCGGCCTGCTGCGTGCGGTGGAGAAGTTCGATCACACGCTGGGGTTCAAGTTCAGTACGTACGCCACCTGGTGGATTCGTCAGGCTATCAGCCGGGCAATCGCTTACCAGGCGCGCACCATTCGCATTCCCGTGCATATGGTGGAAACGATCAACCGCCAGATGCGCGCCGAAAGAGAACTACAACAGGAGTTGAAGGGCGGGGAGGCGACTCCGGAAAAGATAGCGCTGGAGATGGGTTATCTGGAACCGGATGTGGCTGCGGAAGTGCGCCAGGCGATGGAGGAGGAGCAGCCGATCAGGGGTGATCTCAAAGCCATTCTCGACCAGGCTGTATCCAAGGTGCAGCGCATCCAGCGGCTCAGCCGGGAGCCGATCAGCCTGGACATGCCGGTTGGGACCGAAGAGAACAGTTTTCTAGGCGATTTTATCGAAGACGAGAGCATTCCCGCTCCTGTAGATTCCGCAAGTCGTCGATTGCTGCAGGAGCAGATGAGCGAAATACTGAATGACTTGCCTGAGCGGGAGCGCAAGGTGCTCAGTATGCGCTTCGGCCTGGAGGATGGTACAAGCCAGACGCTGGAGGATGTGGGCAAGGAGTTCAATATCACACGCGAACGTGTGCGCCAGATCGAGGCAAGGGCTTTGAGAAAGCTCCGCCATCCTCTACAGAGTCGGAAGTTGCGCGATTACCTGGGCTGATTGTCTGCAACAGAACAGTTTCGGCAGGGTCGGAATTTTGACAGTTGACCGGCCAGATTGGTATACTGCCCCACTGTTGTCTCGATGGTCGGCGCCCATGTCTGCGGGGCTGGTAGCAGCCATCGAAGGCCCGAAGTGATCCTCGGTAGCTCAATCGGCAGAGCATCCGGCTGTTAACCGGAGGGTTGTTGGTTCGAATCCAACCCGAGGAGCCTGAACATACAACCGCCATTTCTGGCAACCCGGCAGTGCATGCGAAACCCCGGCAGGAGGTCCACTCGGGGTTTTGTTGTATCTGGTCTGCGTTCAGAGATCGGCGCGGCCCCAGAGGGGCTTTCCACTCCCCAGCTGTACCTTTGCCCGACAAGGAGACCAAGATATGGACTCAGACAAGCTGTATGAAACTGCTTTTCCCTATGCGGAGGATGTGCTGGCGCTGCCGGTGGAAGATATCGATCGAGCATCAGCCTGGTACCGAGACGCGTTTGGACTCAAAGAGGTCGAACGGAGAGATGATCCTGTGCCGACGGTCATACTCGAGCGAGACGGGGTTCGCATCGGGTTCGCCGTCAACGGCGGTGATGCCAGTAATGACGGGGCGGCCATTCTGGTAACGGACATCCGCAGAGCGCGCCAAGAGGTTGAAGCCAGGGGGATCGAAGTCGGGAACTGGCGCGTGGACGAGATGGATGGAAAGAAATTCCAGGTCTTTTTTGTTATCGCACCGGATGGGCTTTGCTATTACTTCCACCAGCCGCTTGGGGACGGCGAGAACGGCTGAACGAGGCAGTCCAGTAAGGGGCCGAAGACAGGCAGGGCTGTCCGCCTTCGAGCTGTAGGGGCGGGGCAGGCGCCTTAACCGATTACCGGCGCGACGGTGCCGGCCATGAGCATAAACCCCAGCGCGGCCAGCACGGTCATCATCAGGATGATCATGTTGCTCCGCCGCGTGGCGGCACGCACGGCAACCAGTTCAGATTCCAACTCGATCCGTGTCATCCTCTTGATGTCCTTCGCCATGATCTTTCCTCCTGGGTCCCCGCCTGGCCGGCTGGATATCATCTCGTAGATTCAATATAGCACAACCGTTCTGATCTGTCAAGACCCAATTTCAATTGGGTGCAGCCCATTTTTGGGGTGAGAGTGGGCAGGCACAAGGCCTGCCCCTACCGTGGTCACGGCGGACGGTTTCGCGGCATGACGTGGGTGGGCGACAGGTGGCATAGACAGTACGCCGGCGACGCGGCGCCAACGTGGCATGGTGTAGGGGGGGCGTTGCGGGGGGAATCCCCCCGCACAAGGGAGGGCCGAAGGCCCGACCGCACAACTGCAGCGGTCAGTGATCAGTGGGCAGCGGTCAGAGGGAACGGCACTTGTGCTGATCGGGGACGGGAATTGGCTTTGGGTTGGTCGTTACCAGAGGTGTACGAAAGTTCACCCCTATTTTGGACTGCACCCTTTCAATTTTTGGTAGAGGTTGCGGGCGCGACGGCAATGGCGAATATGTTCAGGAGCCGTCACAGCAGGCGGCGGCAGCGTAAGCCTCACTACAGCACAGGGCCTCCTGTCGGGGCATAATTGTCGTATGTGCGGCAGGTGAGGTGCCTGCAGGCAGAGTGCAGACGAAATTACAGTGCATTGGTGCCTAGCGGCGGGACGGAATTGCAGGTCATGGTTGTCCGACCACAGGCCACCAGTGTTTTCAACACTAAGGGGGAATCCCATGTTGAGGAATAGATGGATCCAGCTAGGCGGTCTTCTCATGATCACTACGATCATACTGTTGGCCTGCGTTCCGATTGCGTCGGAGGATGCGCCGGCGCAGCCCGCAGCAGCGGCCGAAACGGATAGCGAGGAGGCGGTGACCGCTGACTCGGACAGCGGCGACGCAGACAGTGACGACAGCGGCGCTCTGGCGACGGCCAGCGTCAACGCGGGCGTGCCACAACTGAGCGGCGAACTGATCACGGATGGTGTTCCACCTCCATTCCGCACGCGCGGTTTTTCTACCGACTTTTCGCGAAGAACAGTAGAGTGGGATTCGATCCTTTCCGGCGGCCCGCCCAAGGATGGTATTCCAGCGGTCGACAATCCGGAGTTTGAGTCGATATCTGCTGGGGATGAGTGGCTGGAGGCGGTGGATCCGGTGATCCTGTTCAGCCATGGCGACGAGGCCCGCGCCTATCCTCTAAGCATCCTCATCTGGCACGAGATTGTGAACGACGAAATCGACGGCCAGCCGGTCTCGATCACATTCTGCCCGCTGTGCAACGCCAGCATCGCTTTCGACCGCAATTTTGACGGTCAGGTCCTCGATTTCGGCACGACCGGTCGGTTGCGCAACAGTGATCTGATCATGTACGACCGTCAGACGGAGACATGGTGGCAACAGTTCACGGGCGAAGGAATCGTTGGCAAGTATGCCGGCGAGCAGTTGAACTTCCTTTCCAGCCAGGTGATTTCCTGGGGGGACTTCAAAGAGGCCCATCCGGGTGGAGAAGTGCTGGCACGGCCGAACATGCCCCGCAACTACGGATACAACCCATATGTGGGATACGACAGCACATCCCGTCCTTTCCTCTTCCAAGGCACACCGGATAGCCGCTTAGCGCCGGCCGAACGTGTTCTCGGCCTGACGACCGAGACTGAGGCCATCGCCTATCCATTCGCGGCGTTGGAGGAGGCCGGCGTCGTTCACGATTCGTTCGGCGAGGTTGAGCTTGCTATTTTCCACAAAGCCGGGCTGGCCAGCGCGTTAGACAGCTCCGTGATCAGTCAAGGCCGGGACATTGGCGCGGTGGCAGTCTTCGATCGGCAGGTCGGGGATCAGCTTCTGACCTTTTCCCCCAACGATGACGGCACTTTCAGCGACGCCGAGACGGGCAGCACCTGGGACATTCTGGGCGAGGCCGTCGACGGCGCCCTGGCGGGAGAGACGTTGACCCCGATCCTTCATTTCGATCACTTCTGGTTTGCGTGGGCGGCTTTCTTCCCGGCGACGGAGCTTTACAGTTCAAACTAAGTTCAGCGGCCGGTGGTCGGCGGTTAGCGGATTCGCTGGCCGCCGGCTGCTGGTTTTCATGGCTGCCAGCAGCTTCCGGCCAGGGACAACTCCTGAAAATTCAGGGGGGTTACACCTGTCTGATCGAGTCTGACCCGATAGCGGCGCCAGGGAAGATAGAAGAAGGTATACCCTCGCATGCAGACCTGTGCCTGCGGCTTGTCGATGTCGCCGAAGGCATCAGGCGCCTCCACCGGGACGTAACGAATATCCTCCAGGGCCAGGCGATGGACCCAGAAGCCCGTTACCCCGTAGGTTGATTCGGCGGCGCGACGGGCATTGACCGAGAGCCGCAACTGGTCGCCTGTTACATGTGCGGCCGGCGGGCTGAGGTAGCGGGGCAGAAGGCCCCAGGACAGGAGGACGAACGTCACAAAGGACACCAGCCGAAAACGAAGCCCCCTCTCTCGCAACTGGATAGCCTCGCTGAGAATGCGCCAGAGAACCACACCCCCGAACAGCAGCAACCACAACAGCAGCAGATTCAGGATAAAGTCGCCGATATAGATCTGAACTGATCCGGCGGTGGAAAGTGTGGCGAAGGGGAGAGGGAAACCGATGCGACCGGGGCAGAGGTCAATGCATCCGGCGCTGTGGGGCGGGACGACGAACATATAGTAGGCCGCCACATTCAACGCCATACCGAACAGAAGCGTGCCGGCAAAGACTCCGTACCAGCGGCCGGTTTGCTGGGTCCACCAGATCACCAGCAGGGCACCCAGAATCAGGCCGACAATCCCCAGGATAAGATGTGTGATGCCGGCGAAATGCAACAGGCCTTCAGGCCAAATTGCAGTTGCCACCGGCCATTGACCACGCATCACCGGCGAATCCGAACAGGACCGGAATAGCGCTGCCAGCAGAGGAAGATGCGGTCATAGTATCCCGGCAGCTGGCCTCGCATTTCGGGCCGCCCTCTACCCGTCCACTCCTCCAGCCTTGGAACCCTATTTCCCGATCTTGCACTGATTAGAACCGAACCATCGGCGCAGGCAGCATAGTCCCCTATCACGTCGCCCAGCGGGTAGAGATAGGAAGAGCGGGCTGCGGAGCCGGTTTTGCGCAGGTCCACTTCGGTGATACCGAATATCTCCAGCGAAAAGACGCCCTGAGGTGAAAAACGGCTACGGGCAAGGAGGATCCGATCATCGTCCCGCCAAGCCACCTGCGGGGCGAAGAATTCGAATTTTGTCTGGGTTTGGGCGCTCAACCGGCCATGGGCCCCGGCGCCGTTGGGAGCCATCTCCCGCACCCACAGCTGATTGGCGGGGCGCACAAAGCCGACGGTCAAGCTCGGATGCTGCGGATCATAGGCAAGATGGGCCAGGCGGCTGTTGCCGGGGCTGAGCAGGAACGGCCCGCGATAGATGCCCTCGGGCGCCAGCCGACTCACGTCGATTTCTCCCTCCGCATTCAGATCGACGCGGTACAGCCCGGTATACTGACGCCCTGCATCCAGATTGGCGGTATCGATCACGAATGAACGCATGTCGGCGGTGCCGGCGAGGGCTGCGATCAGCGTTGGTTCGGTTGAGGCGCCGGCACTTCCCCCCAACAAGGAGGTAGAGGCCTGCACGCGCAGAACGATCTCGGCATCCTGGCTGTCGTAGTGCCATAGCCGCCACTGATCCAGTCCGACCTGCGGCATTTCGATCCACCAGATATCGCCGCGCTCATCGGCCACGATGCCACGCACACCGTTGAAAGGATAGGCCTGGAAGGAGAGTCCGATACCGTCTCCGCGCACATACAGGAAGCCGTTTCGGTCGGCGGGCGCGTTGGCATCGGGGACTACGAATCCTTCGGCGCCATCGAAGACCGGCAGCACGCTCTGTCCGGTTTCGCGAACTACGGTCACCACACCGTCCTGGTGCAGGAGGAAGACTCCTGGGTCGCCACGCCTCCCCAGCAGTGCAACCGCCTTGCCGCTCTCTTTGGCTGCGCCGAAGGTCGGCACATCCATGCGTTTCACGCGCTGGAACTCAGGAGGAGCGGCGACGCGCATGCTTGAGACGATCACGCGCCCGCCATCTTCTTTGCGCCCTGCCACATAGACCCTTGTACCGGGCCAGAGGAAGTCGGTTCCGGCGTCCAGCCATTCACCCCGGGAGGCCCCAAAGATTCCGCTCCACATCATGATCTGCTCTGCAAGCGGGTCGATATCCAGCATCAGGACTTCACCGCTGTCGGTGCGAACGGAAAGCAGTTCGGTAGGATCGGCCGGATCCGTCTCGTCGAGCACGGTCGCCGCAAATTCATCGGCCTGAGGAGGAGGGACCTGCGCTGGTTGCAGGTCGATGGCGTACAGTTCCACGGGTATGTAGTCGTCTGCTGGCGTCGAAGAAGTGCGTGTGGCAGTCGACGTTGGCGTGGCCGTGACAGTCGGGGTAAGTGTCGCCGTCGACGTTGGCGTCTGTGTCGGTGTCAGAGTTGGTGTCAGAGTTGGCGTCAGTGTAGGCGTGAATGTCGGTGTTTCCGTTGCCGTCGGCGCGGGCGTCACTGTTGACGTCGCCGTCATCGTAGGCGGTGCTGTCGGGGTGGCAGTCAGGGTGGGGGGCAGCGTGTCCGTCGCGCCCTCAGTAGTTTCGATTGGGGGTGGTGTCACCCTTATCCCAATACCGGGCGGGCGGGAGCCGAACGGTCGAATGCGGATGCCCTCATCGGTATAGTTCAGCAGCTTCGTCAGATCGCCGTCGATCTCCAGTAGCTCGACTGCCATCCAACCTTCCTTGCCGTCCAGCTCCGTCCTCGGATCGGTTACTTTCAGCAGGACCCAGGTACCGCTGGCGACGATTCCCCCGATGGTGACCTGGACATCCTGACCGAGGCGCTCGAGTACGTCATCCTGTGTGGAGGGCCCGGCCCGCAGACGGGCGGGGAACAGAACGACATGGCCCGTCACATTGTCAGGCGCGCCAATTTCGATTTCCGAAGGAAAGACACTGATCGGCACATAAAGTTCCGTCGCTGTCGGCGTTGGCGTGGCGGTCGGTGTCCAAGTTGGTGAAGGGGTCGCCGCGTCGGTCGATGTCAGCGCCGGCGCGGGGCTGCCTGTAGCCGTTGCCGTCGAAGCTGAGGCGTCGGTTGCCGTAGGGGAAACAGTCGCGACATCGGCCTGAACGGCCAACGCGGCGGGGGTGGGGGTGGCCGCAGGTGTGTTCGCCGACTGTTCCGATTGCTGCGCCGAAACATCGGTCGAACTGCTGTCGGCAACTGGCAAGGCGGACGGGTTGACATCGCGCAGCAGGAGCGACAGGAGCACCAGCAGGGAAATGACGATGGCGAAAACCACGCCGGCCGCAAGTGGATTCCCCCATAACAGGCTTCGCCCGGCGGCCAGGGTTTTCCCCAAACGCAGGAATCTATTGTTCATCGGCCGCGCTCAGCGTGCGAAGAGGCAGCGCATTTCTCAGGATTCGACGTCATCAGTTCTGTACTGTTACCGTCACGCTACAGGGTTGCGGATAGTTGCCGGTGGCATCCACCACCACGACCCGAATGACATAGGCGCCATTCGCCATGGCAGTGCTGTTCAAATTACCGAGAAGGCCGCCGTCCACGGGGTTTTGGGCACCGTCAAAGTAGTTGAAATTCTGATTTGCGCCGCTGGGCGCAAACTCCAGCTTGTAGAAGGAGAATCGATCGTGCTGGGCTGTACCCACTATCGGGACCTGACCGCTTACGACGGCCCCGTTTCCCGGCGACAGTATGACTGAACGACCGTCGGGGCAGAGTGCCGGAGAGACGGGAAGGGGATTGGGCGTGGGATCAGACTGCTCCGGCTGTGTATCTTCCTCCTGGTTGTCCGGCACAGGTGTGGAGACAACGATGCGGGTTGGCAACGGGGTCGGCGTGGGTGGTTCCGGTGTGAACGTCGGCGTGGGAAGCAGGTTAGACAGTGACTCATTTGGGGACGTTGAGGAGTCGTCCTGCGATGAAAGAACTGAGGAGGACTCCGCCGCGAGCATTGCCTCGCGCAGCGTTGTGCTGGCGAAATAGGTGAAACCCATTACCACAAGCATCAGCAACGCTGAGAGAAAGATGCGATAGAGATCGTCTATCGCTTTGTCTCGCTCCAGGGAGAAGACGGCCTGTCGTCGCTCGGCGCGCACCTGCCACGTGCGATAAAGTTGAAATAGAGCCAGCAGACCACACGTTGCATAGATATAAGGTGCAATGTTGGCAATGGCCTCAACCAGAAAACCCATTGGCAGTTACTAAACCGGGACGCCAAACAGCCTAGCCGGTTGCCTCGGGAAACGGGTCCAGGAGCAAGATGGCAACCAGGAGGAAATGGAATAAACCCTATCCAAACAGTCTACCGTAGCCGCGTATTTCCGCCAAAAAAGATCTGAATTCTCAGTTAGGGAGGGCCTGGGCGTGATGGCTACGGCGCGGATGCGATCGATGACCGCTTTGCCTATTCCCTGCCAATGGACTATCATGAATAGTCTATTCCATTTGCCCGTATCGGAAGGCTTCAGAAAGATCTGTCTATGAATTTCGATTTCGTTTTTCGCTCGCGCCGCAGCAATGTTCTTGCGCGCAACGGACTGGTTGCCACCAGTCAACCGCTTGCTGCCCAGGCCGGATTGTCGATCCTGCAGGCGGGCGGCAACGCAGCTGACGCCGCCATCGCCACAGCAGCAGCCCTGAACGTGGTCGAGCCGACCTCCACCGGAATTGGCGGCGACTGTTTCGCCTTGTACTGGGATGCCAAAACGGAACGTGTGACCGCGCTCAACGGGTCCGGCCGATCGGCAAGCGCGGCGTCGATCGAGGAACTGCGCCGTCTTGGTTACTCGGGCATGCCCCGGTTTACCGGCCACAGCGTCAGCATACCCGGTACCGTTGCCGGTTGGAGCGATCTGCTGGAAAAGCACGGCAACATGACCTTGGGCGATGTACTCGGGCCTGCCATTGATCTGGCTGAAGAGGGCTACCCCGTCACCGAGTGGATTGGGCGGGGGTGGGCTTCCCAAGAAGCAAAACTCCGGCGTTCACCTGACTGGATCAGCGGCGACCTGGATAACGGACCGGAGCAGCCCAGCGGTCATGAGCTTCTCATAGACGGCTGCGCGCCGCGGCCGGGGCAGGTGATGCGTATCCCCACTTTAGGTCAGACGCTGCGGGCCATCGCTGCGGACGGCAGGAAAGCGATCTATGCCGGAGCGTTTGCTGACAATCTGAGCGAGCACGTACAGCGCTACGGTGGCTGGATAACGCCGGAGGATATGGCGGCCCATACGAGCACCTGGCATGAGCCCATCACGGCTGATTTTGGTGATGTTCGCCTGTACGAATGCCCGCCCAACGGGCAGGGGTTGGCGGCTATCATCGCCGCCAATCTGGCGGACGGCTTCGATCTGGCGGAAATGTCCAGCGTCGATCGATTGCACACGCTGGTGGAGTGTATGCGCATTGGCTACGCCGAGGCCCAGCAGTGGGTCTGTGATGTCGATGTGGCGCCTATCCCCCTGAGCACACTTGCCAGCAGGGCCTATGCCGATCAGAGACGCGGGGAGATCGACCCGCAGCGCGCGGCAGCGTCGGTTACCAGCGGTTATCCTATGGCCGGTTCAGATACCGTCTATCTATCTACCGCGGACGGCGAGGGGAACGCGTGCAGTTTCATCAACAGCCTCTACCAGGGAACGGGCACCGGGCTGGTTGTGCCCGGGAGCGGGGTCAGCCTGCAGAACCGGGCTGCCCTCTTCGTACTCGACCCCGACCATCCCAATTGTCTCGCTCCGAACAAGCGCCCCTACCACACGATTATCCCGGCGATGACGACCCGGGGGGGTGCGTTGCATGCCAGCTTCGGCGTGATGGGAGGCTATATGCAGCCCCAGGGGCATCTGCAGATGCTGGTCAACATGGTGGCCCTGGGCATGAGCCCTCAGCAGGCACTGGACATGCCCCGCTGGTCGTTGAGCGGCCCGCATGCAGGATTGGGCGCGGAAGAAGAAGGAGGCCTGTTGGCAATCGAGGAAGGCTGGGACTATGACATCCTGGCGGAAATGTCGCGCCGCGGACATCAGGTGGTTCCGGTGAATGGGGCGGGGCGGAGCGGTTTCGGGGGCGGTCAGATCATCGCCCGCGATCCGGATAGCGGTGTCCTGACAGGGGGGAGCGACCCTCGCAAGGACGGCTGCGCGGTCGGCTGGTAACAGGATAACGGCTGCAACGATCAAGGTGCCCCTAACATCAGGCAAGTCCGAGGTTATTGAATGGGTCTAATTCCCACGGTGTCATTCGCACCGGTTCGTCAGAAGATGGAAGGCGCGGGTCTGGACGACCTGTTGATTCGCAGTTTCGAACATTACTACGCGCAGCTCTGCGCCGGCGCCACAGGTTACATCCCCGGCGCCAGCGCACGCCCACCATCAGATGTAGCTGACAGCTCCACGGCAATCTGTTTTCGTGAAGAGGGCCTGGACGCGCTCAGCCGGCTCGTCGTTGTGAAGCTAAACGGTGGACTCGGTGCGACGATGGGTCTGCATGGGCCGAGATCGCTGCTGATGGTGAAGGACGGGCTGCGCTTTCTCGATATTATCGTGCGTCATGTCCTGCACCTGCGCCAGAAGATGACGGCCCGACTGCCCCTCATCTTCATGAACAGCTACAGTACGCAGGAAGCAACCCAACAGGCACTTACCGCCTACACACAACTTGCCAAAGGCGGAGCTGGCAGCCTGCCTCTTACCTTTCTGCAGAACAAGGTTCCCAAGATTTGGCAGAAGACACTGGAGCCCGTAGCGTGGCCTCAAGACCCGGCCAAGGAGTGGTGCCCACCCGGACACGGTGACATTTACCCCACTCTGCACATGAGCAGCCTGCTCAGAAAGATGCTCTCTCTTGGGTACGAATACATGTTCATCAGTAACGCCGACAACCTTGGCGCAACTGTCGACACCGATATTCTCGGGTATTTCGCGGCCCGCCAACTGCCCTTTCTTATGGAAGTAACTGCCCGCACAGCGGCCGACCGAAAGGGGGGCCACCTTGCCCAAGGCCCTGATGGACGGCTCCTGCTGCGGGAGATCGCCCAGTGCCCACCCGAGGAGATCGAGCAGTTTCAGGACATCGAACGCTACCGTCTGTTCAATACCAACAATCTGTGGATTCACCTGCCCTCATTGCGAGAGCTGCTGCAGGAACGGGACGGTTTTCTGGATCTGCCGATGATCGTCAACAACAAGCCGGTGGACCCTTCCCGCCCGAACTCTCCAGCGGTTTACCAATTGGAAACCGCAGTTGGCCTTGCGATCTCCGCGTTCGACGGCGCGCAGGCGATCCGAGTGCCGCGCAACCGCTTTATGCCGGTCAAACGATGTAATGACTTGCTTGCGCTGCGCTCCGATGCCTACCGGCTGAGCCAGCAGCAGTGCATCGGTCTGGATCCGCGGCGGGGTACCGGCCCATTCCCTGGGGGCGCGCCCCTTGTCGAACTGGACGATTGTTTCTACCAGTTTATCGACCAGATCCAGGAACGATTTCCACAAGGGCCGCCTTCGCTGCTCCGGTGCCGCAGCTTTTCCGTTGCAGGCCCTTACACATTTGGCGCCGCTGTAACTGTGGAAGGCGACGTTACCTTGTCAAACGACTCAGACACACCGGTCGTCATCCCCGACGGCGCCGTCCTTTCCGGGTAGGCAGGCTGCCGGCGGCCGCTGGTTGGTCGGCCACGTTCGGGGCCGCTAGTGGCGCCGCTTGCGCATCTGTTCCAGCAGTAGCGACTTCCCCCGTTGGTAGCCGTGCCACAGAAGCGGACTGGGGGACCAGTCCCACGCCCCCGTGTGCACGGCCATGCGGGCGGCAAAACCCTCCTTGAAGCGCCACACGCCATGGAGCGGATCGTCTGGATCATCCGGGCAGGTCGGCGCACCCCACCAATCGTATACCGTGCAGCCCTGGGCTCTGGCCCACTGGAGTGCCCGCCACTGTAAAGGGTAGTTAGGCATGTCGCGCCGCCGCCGGGCACTGCTGGCCCCGTTGAAATAGAGAGTTTGACGACCGTAACGGAGCAGGAACAACCCGGCAATGGGTTGAGATTCCTGCGGATGGTCGGCCAGCAGCAGCGCACCGCCGGTAAGGTTCCCCTCGTCCGTCTGCATCTTCAGAAACATACGCCACAAGGCGTCGTAGTAGGCGAAGGGACGGATCAGAAAACCATCGCGGGCGCTCGTCTCCTGGTAGAGTCGATAGAAGTCCGGCAGATCTGCAACATCGCCGCTACGAACGGTGACGCCCCGCCGCTCGGCCAGTCGGATATTATAGCGCCATTTGCTCTTGAAAGAGGCCAGCAGCTCTTCATCGGACCGGGTGATGTCGGTGAAACCGGTGTTTTTGAACTGAATCTGCTCCGGGCTATAGCGCCAGTTGCGCTGAAGCAGCAACTGCTTCAGGCGGATCCCTTCACCATCCTCTTCACCGACATCAGGATCGATTTTCACCTGAAGGCAGCCCCGCCGCCGGCACAGATCTTCGATCTGCGCCAATACCAGCGCAGCTGCTTCGTCATCCGACCAATCCAGCAAGGGACCCTTGGGCACGTAGGCAACGCGCAAGGGCAAGCCCGGCGCAGGCTGCCGCGACAGCCATTGAAAGGCTGCCAAGGGGCGACCGCCTCGCAGCAGGCGCCAACGCTCAACGCGCCAACCGGTGGCGGCCTTGACGGCGCCCCACGACCAACTTTGCAGCACGTGGGTCCGGTCGGGCGGCAGCTGCGTCAACAGTTCTTCCCACGCCGCGGCCGTCACCACCGGTTCGATAGCTACTTCTACAGAGGGAGGGGAGGCGGTCTTCTCTCGCTCTTCCTGCTTTGCCCCGTGCCTGGTTTTTGCAGCCCGGTCCTTCGCCAACAGCGCGCCCCGATAGAGATTATAGACCGGCCGCCGCAGGGGAAGATCCCACGCTCCGACTGTGCGTTCAACGGCGCCGCCAAAGCCCTGTTTGAAACGGAAAACGCCCCAAAGATCGCCGGGGGGAAGCGCATTTACATTGACTGGCGCCTTCTCGGCGGAAACGGTTTTGCGCGCTTCCTCCCAGAGTCCGGTGGCGATGGCGCCGATCTCGTCGGGGATGCCCCAGAGATCGTAGCGTGCGCAACCGCGTTCCTTGGCCCAGCGCATTGCTTCCCACTGGAGTGCGTGATTGGGCATAAGGTTACGGTGGCGATTGTTGCTGGCCCCCCACAGGTAACAGGCTGTCGAACCGACGGCAAACACAGCAATGCTGGCCAGCGGTTCGCCCTCATACGAGGCCAACAGGAAGGCGCCCCAACGGGAGGCCAGAAGTTCGTAGGCGTCCCGGTAGTAGGCGGGGCTGTGGACAGAAAACCCGTCCCGCTCTCCCGTCTCCTCCATCAGTTGCTGGAACAGGGGCAGCTCATTCGCCTCAAGCTCGCGCACGCTGACGCCTTTGCGTGCGGCCAACCGGATGTTGTAGCGCCACTTGCTCTTCATCTGCGCCAGGATCGTATCGGCGTCGGGCTGTAGATCGATGACAACGGTGCTGCGAGGCTGAATCGAATGGGGGCTGGGGTGGAAGCCGGCCGCGCTAAGGCGTTGCCGGTTTGCTGCCGTGTCCAGCAGGTCCGGCTCGATCTTCAACGCGAAAGCCCCCTCCTGCCGGGCAACATCGCACATACGCGCCACGACTGCTTCCGTCTGCGTCGCGTCGGACCAGTCTACGAGCGGGCCTCTGGGGACGTATGCCAGTACCTGACCCATCACTTTACGAAAGAGGAGCATGGCCCCGGCCTGCACGGGGCCGTCGGCTGCGGATTCCGGCAGGAGAACGCGTTCTGCCCTCCAGCCGGAACGGCATTTCAGGGCCGCCCATTCGTTCGTCTGCAAGAGATGGCCGGCAGGATGGCTGCTGACCAACTCATTCCATTCAACTGCTTGATCTGTCACCGCTCCCCCTGTCTTCCCACTGGCATAACAGGCCAGGAGACATTGGTCCTGAATGCGCTCAGCTTTCCACGGCCCATCGTTATTCAGCGTAACCGCGTTGCGTTGCCGGTACCATCAGTCGATCATACCATACTGAACAGAACAGAATGGAACGCCAGCGCCCTTCATGTTTCGCTACTGCCTTGAGCCACTGGACTGCCGGTGATGTTCAGAGGGGAACGGTGCCGCCAGCTAGGCGCTGGCGTGGAAACGGGCTAAATTTGACACGGCTACTGCTCACTGCTATCGTCAAATCCGTGTCATCCTTGTGTCTGCGTTTGACGAAAACTGCACTCCGGCTGATTCCGGCGGCGTCCAAGAGATCTTGTGCGTCTGCCTTCAACACGGAAGTTCAGTGGAGAAGGAAGAGAGTATTGCAGAAGGGTATGCAAGCGCGGAATCGGACGTTGCCGCGTGCCTGTTTGCTCAACGCAGCGACCGCGCTGCTGCTGGGTACTCTACTTCTGGCCGGTTGCGGCGGGCCAGCTGGCGGCAGTGCGCCATCATCCGAAACAGCCGTAGTGACGGTCTTCGCGGCCGCGTCTCTAACCGATGTTTTCCAAGAGGCAGCCGGTTCGTTCAGCCGCAGCGGCTATACAGGTAACGTCGAATTCAACTTTGCCGGTTCCCAGCAGCTGGCCGGTCAGCTGCGCGAAGGGGCGCGCGCCGACATTTTCGCCTCGGCTGACGAGATGCAGATGCAGACCGCGGTCGAGGCTGGACGAATCGAAGATATGAGCGTGAAGACATTCGCCTGCAATCGTTTGATGATCGGCTACGGTCGGGCGGTCAAGGGCAGTTCGGCCGCCGCGCCTGGGCTTGAATCTTTGCTAAAGCTGGCCCAGCCCGGTCATAAGATTGTTGTCGGGGCAGAAGCCGTGCCGATCGGGCAGTACACGCGGCAGTTCCTGGCCAATGCCGAACAGGACGACCGTTTTGGACCTAGTTTTCGCGCCGGCTTTGAGGAAAACATCGTGTCAGAAGAACAGAATGTACGGGGCATTCTCAGTAAACTGCAGTTGGGCGAGGCCGATGCCGGTGTCGTCTACGCCAGTGACCTCGCTGGTGAGACTGAGCTGCAACGCATGGAGATTCCAGCCGATCTCAACATCTCAGCAGTCTATCCGATCGCTCTGACCCAAGACAGCAGACAGCCCGAACAGGCCGCAAACTTTGTCACTTTTTTGTTTTCTGAAGAAGGCACCGCTGTGCTGGAATCGCACGGTTTTTCGACCGAATGCCGGGCTGAAGGCTCATGGAAGGCCCCAGACATGGCGGCGGCAGAGGTATCAGATCATGCGAACGACTGAGGCCGCAGAAGCGATGCGCATCCCCGTGGATCGGGCGCGGAACGACCAGCACTCCTCCAGGCGCCTGTCGCGGCCGGGCATCGCTCTATTCTGGTCAGCGGTGCCCATGGTTCTGTTCCTGACCCTGCCTTTGCTGGCACTGATCTGGCGCACAGAGTTGACCGACATCGGCACACACCTGGCCCAGCCTGTGGCTCGGCGGGCTATCGTGCTGAGCTTATGGACATCGGCCACGGCGACGCTTCTGACGATCGTTCTGGGCACGCCGCTGGCGGTGCTGATGACCCGGCGTCATTTTCGGGGACGCCGGGCGCTGGATACGCTGATCGATCTGCCCACCGTCCTGCCCCCCGCCGTTGCCGGGCTGGCCCTGTTGATGGCATTTGGCCGCCGGGGGATGCTGGGGCAGGGGTTGTCCGTGGCGGGAATAGAGATCGCATTTACTTCGCTGGCGGTCATTCTTGCGCAGCTTTTCGTGGCTTCCCCATACTACATCCGCGCAGCGATCGGCGGTTTGAGCCGCAGTGCGGTCGCGCTGGAGGAGGCCGCGGCATTGGACGGGGCGGACGGACGGCAGATCTTCCGCTTTGTGACGGTCCCACTCGCCCGCGCCTCCTTGCTGGGCGGGCTGGTCATGACGTGGGCGAGGGCTCTCGGTGATTTCGGCGCTACCATCCTTTTCGCCGGCAACTATCCCGGGCGCACGCAGACGATGCCCCTGGCCATCTATATCGGTTTCGAATTGGATCTCGACGTGGCTCTGGCCTTGTCGGTTGTCCTGATGGCGACCGCGTTCGCCATTCTCTTGCTCGTGAAGTGGCTTCTGGGGCGAACCGGATAATTTGAGTCCGGTTTGTCACAGTCCAGAGATGAATCACGTTTCCGACGATAACCCAATCATCGAAGCAGTTCCCAACTTTTCCGAGGGCTGCCGCACCGATGTCATCGACGAACTGGCGGCAGCAGTGCAGACGCCGGGCGCCCGGCTGCTCGATTGCACCAGCGATGCACACCACAACCGGACCGTTCTGACGGTTGCGGGCCTGCCGGAAGCGGTTTTGCAGGGGCTGTTCAACGCGGTCGGGGTGGCCGTCGCCCGCATCGATCTCAGGCGGCATCGGGGCGTCCATCCCAGGTTGGGCGCGGCGGATGTCGTTCCGCTCGTGCCGATTCGCAACTCTACACTTGCAGATTGCGCTCTCCTAGCCCGGAAACTCGGTCGTCGGATCGGTGATAAACTGAATGTGCCCGTCTACCTTTATGGCGAGGCGGCCACCAGACCGGAGCGCCGTAATCTGGCGGACATCCGGCGCGGTGAATATGAGACTCTTGTGCGGGATATTCACCGCCCTCAGCGCGTGCCGGACTTCGGCCCTGCCAAGGTGGGCCCTGCGGGTGCGGTCGTCGTGGGGGCCAGACCGCTACTCATCGCCTTCAACGTCTTCCTCCGCTCTGCTGATGTAGCCATCGCCAAGACCATCGCCCGCCAGATTCGCGAGCGCGGCGGCGGTCTGCCGGGGGTCAGAGCCCTTGGCCTTCTTGTCGATGGACAGGCCCAGGTCAGCATGAATCTCGTCGATTATCGCGCCACATCCCCTCTCGCGGCTGTAGACGCCATACGCCGGCAGGCCGCCCGTCACGCCGTCACGCTCGACCGCAGCGAACTTATCGGCCTCATTCCTCGGGGCGCCCTGCCAGGAAAGGAAAAGCTAGACGCGGACTGTGAGGGAGAACCTCTTTCGGCCGGCGCACTGGATGCTTCAGCCGAGTCACTCCTGCTGCCGGACCTGACCCCAGACCGCGTGTTGGAAGTCGCGTTACGCCGTACCATTCGCCCCTCACGGGATAGCGCTACCTCCTGCAAGATATAAAGGCGTGTCCCCCCTTCACTCACTGCAGAACACGTTCACCAGTCAGCCAGACCGCTGCGCACTCAGCAGGTACTCTCCATTACACTGTACCGCATTCCACCTGCTGCGAACAGCTGAGTGCGCAGCAGTATTTCGTTCGCTTCGCCTCTCATCACTTGCAATCTACTCTCCGGCATGGAAATTACACTGTGCGACCATCGCAATTGCAGTTACACATTTCCCAGATATGGCAATCCTTACCCATAGTCGAGAATGCATTGTAGAAAAAGGGTGCAGTCCATTTTTGGGGTGAGAGTGGGCAGGCACAAGGCCTGCCCCTACCGTGGTCACGGCGGACGGTTTCGCGGCACGATGTGGGTGGGCGACCGCTGGCATAGACAGTACGCCGGCGACGCGGCGCCAACGTGGCATGGTGTAAGGGGGGCGTTGCGGGGGGAATCCCCCCGCACAAGGGAGGGCCGAAGGCCCGACCGCACAACTGCAGTGGTCAGAGGGAACGGCACTTGCCCTGGTAGGGAACGCGAACTGGCTTTGGGTTGGTCGTTACCAGAGGTGTACGAAAGTTCACCTCTACTTTGGACTGCACCAGTAGAAAAACTATAGTTTGACATACGAAACTTCAACATTTTATGATTAAAGTCTTTTCTGCATTGTCGGGAAATTGAAGTGTCAATCTTCCCAGTCGCTTATGCAGATTGTAACTCGTCCGCTAACAAGGCAGTCGCGAAGTTCAGAACAGGTCATCGGAGTGCGGAACGAATCATGTGGATTGAGGGGCGGCGGCGCAATTGTCCTGAGCCACTAACTCTTCGGAGGCGGTGAACATTTTCTGTCCAAAACCGGCGGTAGCATTGCAGCCGGTTTCACAGATGCAGACCAGTTGATCGACAGACAAAGACTGATCTTGTCGATTCCTGGTAAGGGAGTAGCTCCCAGATTGATTCAGGTCGCCTCCGGGATCGCGGGCGTCTCGGCCGCACACGGCGTGGAAGATCGGGGGAGGAAGGGAACAGGCAGCGAATTGGAGATGCACACTTCTGCGCAGAAGCTGACAACCCGATGCCCTCGGTCGGAGGCATCCAGGATCCAAGTGCAGTTTTCCAGTGGCGCGGGTGCTAGTTTGCCAAGCCTGTGGGGGACACCGCCCACCGTCGGGTTGGGCAGTTGGTGGAATATGGGAATCGGCAGGACCCGCGCCACCCTTTGCATCGAGCGATGTATCGCAAAGATCACATTTGCTGACCAACTCCCACTGCAGAAAGAGTCGCGTTAATGCAAACCATGCACATCGACATTTCCAACCATACCAATTCCCCCCCGCACCCATTGGCTCACGAAACCAGAAGACTGACATGATACCGAACAGGATGAGTTGGACAAGATTGGCAACTTGGGTGATTCCACTGGCGCTGACAGTCGCCGCGCTGTTTCTGCGCCTGTACCGCTTGCACGAACTCGCGCCGGGGATCGCTTCCGATGAAGGATATGATGCGTTGCGCGCCCTTGAAGTGTTGCAGGGAAGTCACGCTCTGGTATTTGGTGACCGCGAAGGGCTGGGCATATACGCGATGGCGCTGTCAATAGATTTACTGGGGCGCACGCCGCTGGCCCTTCGTTTGCCCACGGCCTTGGCCAGCGTGAGCACGGTCCTTGTAATTTTCTGGTTAGGACATTTGCTTTTCGGATGGGACGGAAGCGGGCTGGAGAAACGGTGGCGCGGCCTGGTGGTGGGGGGAATTGCGTCCGGTCTGCTTGCGATATCACTTGGCCAGACGATTCTGGGCCGCACTTCATATAGAAGCAGCTTTCTTCCCCTGTTTCTTGCATTGTGCCTGGCCTTGTTGTGGTGGGGATGGACGCGGCGGCGTTGGTGGGGAATCGTGCTGGCTGGCGTGTGCGCGGGGGTACTGCCGTACACCTACTCTCCCGCGCGTTTCATCCCGCTTCTATTCCTCTTCTTCGGGATAAGCTTTCTGGTGCCGATTCGCTCTGCGACCTGGTCGAGGATACGGGCTGAACTGCCGAGGGCAGCCATTTTCACTGGCGTGGCCGGGCTAGTCGCTGCTCCGATCATCTACCATTATATTCGAAATCCTGAGGTCTTTCTCAATAGTCGCATCCAGTCGCTCTTTATCTTCCGTGTTGATCAAGATGCTTCAGTAGTGTCTCAGGCGGGGAGCCTGGCAGCGAATGTGTCGGAGCAGTTGTCGGCGCTGAGTTTTCGCGTTATGGTGGGCTGCTGTTCCCCTTTTGATCATGCTGTCACGCTGAATATGTGGGAAGCTTTTTTCTTCTGGCTGGGCGTGGGGACGGCCTTGCGACAGTGGAAACGCAGACCGGCGTATCGTCTTCTACTTCTCTGGGTTGGGCTGCTGCTTCTGCCGGCATTTCTTGCCGAAGGGGGAAGCACGATGCGCATGGTCGGCGCAGTGCCTGCTATCTATCTGCTGGTGGCCAGTGGGATGTGGGAGATGTTCCAGTGGACAGCCTCTCGCATACCGGTGGGAGTGAACCGTTGGGCCTTTGTGTGTGGCGGTGTAATCAGCCTCGCCATTGTGGTTCAGGGCGCCGTGAACTATCAAACTTATTTCAGGGAAGGGATGACCGATCACTACTTCAGGTATGATGTGATCTGGCCACGTTTTGCCCAAAAGCTGAACGCGCTGCCTCCAGACGTAGATACAGCTTACTTTATCCCCCATGTGCATCACGGCTTCGAATACCTGTATCAAGGGGAAACGCCAGCCAGGATGTTCTGGCCATACGTGCCAGAATTAGAGAATCAGATCGAAGAGGGACTGGCGGGAACAGGGCAGGTATCGACAGTAAAAATTGTAGACTGGATTGATTCATTTACTTGGGGGGGAAGCTATCATTCCGACTTTCTTTCCATTCTTCTGAGCAAGAATGGGACCTATGATAGCAGTGAGGACTTCGAGGGCGTCTATGTAAACAACTACGTGGACATTACTTATGACCATCCCTGGACGCTCTATGAAGACTTGCCTCGGCCAGTCGTGTATGATGGAGGCATCAGCCTGAAGGGACTCGCCCTGGACTCCAGCAAGGCAATCTTGCCGGAACAGCAGTTGCTAGACGAAGGACAGGATCGATATCTGATGATCGGAATGCAATGGGAGACCGCGTCGGAATTGGCGGTGGACTATTCGATATCCTTACGCCTGTACAATGTCGATGGCGCAAGGGTCTCCCAAACGGATCATGTCCTGCGGAAGCCGACGAACTATGCGTCTACTACGAGGTTTTGGTTGGCGCATGAACCGGTAGACATTCTTTACCGACTTGAAGTTCCAGATGAAGCAATGCCGGGTGAGTACGAGTTGCGGATGGTCGTCTACGACTTGGCGACATCGGTGCCGACTGTCGAAGTGGGCATATGGGAGCCAGAGACTGTCCTGGGCCAGATGCGGCTTCATTCATCTGAATAGCATAAGGAATACGCCATGAGTGGCACCACCGCGCAGAACAGTCGGCGGGCAAGAAGTGAGCGCACACAACGTCAGACCGCTGCCTGGTTTCTGCCTCGCCATGCGCCCAGAGCCTCTATGTAGCCGCAAACGCGAACGTTAGCCAAGACCGTTGTTCGCCTACGGGAACCTGAGCAGTCGGGCCGCCGATGCACGGCGAACGCAGGGGGATGGTTCAGACGACCGCTTTTGCGAAAGCAATATGCCGTGCTAGAATCAGACGCAGATAGAGCAGATGGTTCCGGCTGTGATTCCTGCAATCTGTCTGATTTGCTTGATTGCCTGTTCTGCGCTCCGCGACAGTTGATCATCCCCATGCGATGGCCCTGATCACAGTCATTTTTTCGCTCACTTTTGCCGCCCGCACCCCTTTCCAGCCGCATGGAAATCTGGGCAGCGGATAAACAGCAACTCAGACAATGCAGTCTCCTCGCCATATCGTCTGGTCAGAATGGATTGAGAGCAGCGGCTCGCAGTCGACGCTGCCAACGAGTGGGATGCCCTCCGGATCTGTTTTGTCTGCAGAGGGAATCGACCTCGCGATAGTCATTGTCAATTACAATGCCAGCGCTCTCCTGTCCGGATGTCTGACATCGGTGTTCGCCTCTGCCGGGGATTTTGCCTACACGGTCTGTGTTGTTGACAACGGCAGCAGTGACGACAGCGTCGCGATGATGAGCGACCGCTTCCCACAGACAGGCCTGATCGTTTCCGAAACCAATCTCGGCTTCAGCGCAGGCAACAACCTGGCTCTTCGCCAACTCGGCCTTTCAGGCCACCAACCAGCGCGCTCAGGGCCTCTTCCCCGCTACGTTCTCCTTCTTAATAATGACACTGTTTTGCCGACGAACGCATTGGCCGACATGATACAGTTCATGGACGAGCGGCCCGACTTGGGGGTAGCCGGTCCGCGAGTACGGCGGCCGGACGGAACGCTTGATCTGGCCTGCCGGCGCAGCTTTCCCACGCCGTGGGTGAGCTTCTGCCGCATGACACGTCTGAGCCGGCTGTTTCCTCAGAGCAAGCGTTTCAACGCCTATAATCTGAGCTACCTGCCGGAGGATGCAGTGCATCCGGTGGACTCGGTCGTGGGCGCGTATATGCAGGTGCGCACGCAGGCGATCCAGCAGGTTGGGCTGTTGGACGAGGCCTACTTCATGTACGGTGAAGACCTCGATTGGGCAAAGCGTATCAAGAACGCGGGCTGGGAAGTCTGGTACAACGGAAAGGTCGAGGTCACACATGTCAAAGAGGCCTCCAGCCGCAGGAGCCGCAAGGCCCGCCACGCCTTTTATGAAGCGATGTGGATCTTTTATCGCAAACATTACCGGGCCAACAGTTCGTGGGTGCTGGACAAACTTATCTGGCTCAGTATTGCTCTGATTGGCGGCGTTGACATTGGCATCCGGCTTTGGAAATTACGTCAGGAGCGGATTTAGCAAAGTTCGCGTTACGACCGATACCGAAGACCGATCCGCCAGAATTTCGTGAAGTTGATTGTGGAAAGCTACTCGCCGCCCACTGCTGGTCTAGAGCGATGAGCACGATGTGGAAGTCACCGGTTCAGCCGCCAACTGATGTTGAGGAGCCGCAGACAGAACCGCGGCCGGCCGCGACTGCGGCCGAGCAAGAGGTGTACTCCAGTCCAAACGGAAGATATTCGGCCCTGCGCGCCCAGCGGCCAGGCGTGCCGAAACGCGCCCAGCTTGCGTTCGCGCTTTCGCTGGCGATTGTGGATTTGGGGTGCACGTGGCTGGCGTTCTTCCTGGCCCACCGGCTCACTGAGATGAACCTGACGCCGCGTCTGATGGAGTTACAGCCGGATATCATTGTCGGCCCCTTCCTGGAGTTCCTGCCATTGCCGTTGACACAGTCGCTGGTGCTGCTGTCGCTCTTCTCTTCGCAGCGCATGTACCAGCGCCGGCGGCCGCTCGGTCATCTGGACGAAATCTTTCGCACCGCGAAGCTTACGACGCTGTGCACGCTGCTGACCGTCGCGCTGGTGAGCCTGTTTCTGCGGGATTTCGTATACCACCGCACGTTCCTGGGCTATGCCTGGCTGCTAAACATAATCATCCTGACGATTGGCCGGACTTTGCATGCGCAGATTCAGTGGAATGCCCAGGCCAGAGGCATTGGCGGCGACCGGGTCCTGCTCATCGGCGGCGGCGACTCCGGGCGCATGATCCTGCAAAGGGTGCAGGCCTTTCCAAAACTGGGCTTTCAGGTAATCGGAATCGTAGATAACAGCAGTACACGTTCCATTCTGAATGTGCCGATTCTGGGCGGCGTCGCCGACATTCCCAGGATTATCGACGAATTTGCGGTCGACGAAGTGATCATCGCCCTGCCGGAAAGTACCCATCAGGAACTGATCGGCATCATCAGCCTTTGTGAGCGAGAGAAAGTCGGCATTCGCGTACTGCCGGATGCATTCGGGATTATGGCCAGTGAAGTGACGATTGGCTATCTCGGTGGGTTGCCCCTGGTCACTGTGCGCGATGTGGCTCTCCAGGGTTGGCGACTGACGCTCAAACGCGGGATGGATCTGGTGGGCAGCGCTATCGGATTGGTGATAATGAGCCCCTTCCTGATGTTGGTGGCGCTCTTGATCAAGCTGGACAGCCCCGGGCCGGTTTTTTACACACATGAGCGGATGGGGCTGGATGCAAAGTCATTCAAGATTCTGAAGTTTCGCTCCATGCGCGAGGATGCTGAGAGGTCTGGCCCGGGCTGGACCGTTGAGAACGATCCCAGGCGCACCAAACTGGGCGCTTTCCTTCGCAGCTCGAATATCGACGAACTGCCCCAGCTGATCAACGTTCTCTTTGGCGAAATGAGCCTGGTCGGTCCGCGACCGGAACGACCGGTCTACGTGGAACAGTTCAGGCAGATGATTCCCCGCTATATGGATCGGCACCGCGAGAAGGCGGGTATGACCGGCTGGGCGGCGGTGAACGGGCTGCGGGGCGACACGTCAATTGAAGAGCGCACAAAGTACGATCTCTGGTATATTGAGAACTGGTCACTGGCCCTGGACTTTAAAATAATCATTCGCACACTGGGCCAGTGGCTACTTGGGAGCAACAAAAACGCCTATTGAAACAACCCAAATTCCTTGACAACCCCCTGCCCGGTTTGTTACACTTCTTACTTGGTTAGCACTCCCATCACAAAAGTGATAAGAGCAATTCTCTGACGTCTGATTGCTGCCAGCTGTTCGCCCGTTCGACTTGCTCTCCACCGGCCGCACCTTTAGCGCGCCAGAGTGAGGGCAGACAGGCGGCAATCGTATCTGCCAGCAGGTTATGACCGAATTGCAGTTGAGCCAGCGCCGTAAACAGGTGCTACGGATCGTCATCCAGGAATATGTTGAGAATGCCCAGCCGGTGGGCAGCCAGTCGATCGCGCAGAAGTACGATCTGGGCGTCAGTGCGGCCACCATCCGCAATGATCTGGCGGCGCTGGAGAAGGCCGGCCTGCTGACCCATCCGCACACCAGCGCCGGCCGCATTCCCACCGATGGCGGTTACCGGTACTTTGTGGCCAATCTCATGGCCCACACCGACCTGCCCTCGCATGAGCGGCACATGATTCGCCATCAGTTCCATCAAGCCCGGCAGGAGATCGATCAGTGGTTGCGTCTCAGCACGGCGGTCCTGGCAAAGGCCTCGACAGGCGCGGCGCTGGCGACCTCACCGCGCTCCATTTCAAGCCGCGTCAAACATCTGGAATTGATCGGCATACAGGATACGGTGGTTTTGCTAGTGCTGGTGCTGGCCACCGGCACGCTGAAACAGCAGTTGATCACCTTGGAACAGCCGATTTTTCAGGAGGAGTTGAGCCAGGCGAGCAACCTGCTCAATGGAGAAATCTCCGGGGCTACGGCTGCCGACTTGCCAGAAAAGCTGGAGGGTTTCACCGGTTTCGCCCGCGAGGTGGGCGAGTTGGTGCTTGACACGCTGCTCCAGTCGGAAGAACAGATCGGCGACCGCGTATATCGACATGGGCTGGCCCAGGTGCTGGCCGAGCCTGAATTTTCCGACGGGCCGCAGGTGAGCCGAATCGTGCAGGTATTCGAACAGCGCACGTTGCTGCAAGAAATCTATGATGATGTGATGGAGTTGAGCGACGTACAGGTGATGATTGCCGGCGAGGGCCGTTTCGGCGACATGCAGGACATCAGCCTTGTGCTGAGCCGCTATGGTGTCCCGAATCGGGTCAGCGGCCTGTTGGGCGTAGTCGGCCCGATGAGAATGCCTTATGGCCGGACAGTCGGGGCGGTGCGCTACGTCGCCACACTCCTGAACGAACTGATGCACCAGCTCTACGGCCCAAGCTGTTAGACAACATATTCGCGTAACAGGACCATCCATGAATAAACAGGAAAAACGGGAAAACACAGCGGTAGAACCGGATAACGGTCAGGTGCCGGAAGAGGCTGTTCTGGAAGCGGAGGAGCTTGACTCGGGCGATGTATCCGACAACGAAGAGGCCGAAGAGCGGGACGAGACGGCCGAAGAGACGATCGTCCGGCTTCAGTCGGAGTTGGAGGAGGCTCAGGTGCAGGCCGCGAGCCACCTTGACAAGATGCAGCGCACCGTCGCCGAATATGAGAACGCGGGCAAACGCCGCGAGCGACAGAACGAGGAGCGCATCAAGCGCGCCACGGAAAGCATGATGCGTCAGCTGCTGCCCGTTCTCGATGACCTCGAGCTGGCCTTTCAGAACGTGCCCGAAAGCGTGCCGGGAGAGGACCAGGCCTGGCTGAAGGGATTCGAGCAGATTCAGCAGAAGCTTCTGGAAATACTCGCCAGTTCAGAGGTCGAACCGCTGGCCAAGAGCGGTGAATTCGACCCGAATCAACATGAGGCCATTTCGAATGAGCCGAGCGAAGATGTTCCCAGCGGGCACATCATCCAGACATTACGCACCGGCTACCGCATTCAGGACCGGATACTGCGCCCGGCGCTTGTACGCGTTGCGCAGTGAATAGCTGGGCGCTTTCCTCCTACCTCTAAATGGTTGCCTTAACCCGACCCGCCGCGGCCAGCCGTCTTCGAGATCCCCAACAGGGCATCCGGCCCTTTGACGTTGGGCGCGATCTGCGCGCCGTTTCCAGATTGATTACCGAGGCTTTCGCCGACGAGTTGGATGAACAGGGCGAGGCTGCGCTGCGCGAGTTGCGGATTCTCGGTTATATGAGCGGGCTGGTTCGCATTCTCTACCGCAGTACCGGCGAGTTTCGGAATGTTTTCAACGGTTTTGTCTGGGTAGAGAACAGGCGTGTTGTGGGGAATGTGACCGTGCAGCGCGCGGCCAGCGGCAGCGGACGGTGGCAGATCGCGAATGTGGCCGTCTCTCCGGCTTGGCGAGGGCGCGGGATCAGCCGCGCGCTGATGGAGCATGCCCTGGACTATATCCGCGATATGGGCGGGTCCTGGGCTGTTCTGCAGGTGCGGGGGGAGAACGAGATCGCACGCGGCCTTTATGAACGGCTTCGTTTCGAGAATATGGGAGGAACGTCGGAACTTTATGCGCCGGTCGTGCCGAAATCGGTAGCGATGCCGGTACTCTCGAATCTACAGCCGTTCTCCCCAAATGACAGTAATCTTCTGTTTGATCTGGCCACCAGCCGGCCGCGCGCGGAATCCCAGTGGTGGCGGGCCGCAAGACGAGACGACTTTCAGGTCCCTCTCGAGAAGCGTATTGGAGAACTGGTTAGCAGACTGGTTGGCCGCCAGCAGATTCATCGCTACGCCATTCGCGAATACAGAAGCCGCTTTGAAGGCGCAATCCAGGTGACCGCCCGCTGCTGGCGGGGGGAGCACAATATCCGACTCTGGCTGCGGCCCGACGCCCAGGAACAGTATGCCCAGCCGTTAGTCTTGAGCGCGCTGGCCCTCCTGCAGGGATGTCCCCGCTGGCCGCTGCGGGCGACTGTGAGCACAGAGGACGAAATCGCGGCGCAGACGCTGCTGGAGCACGGCTTTTTTGTTCGAAGTACTTTGTACACGATGCGCCTGCGCGTGTAGGCCCTGATGAAGCTTTTGTTACGGCTGGTCGGAAACGCCATCGCCTTGTATGTGGCGTCGACGTTGATTGACGGCATTCAGTTTGGCGCAGGCGACGGAGTGGATTTCGGCAGTCTGCTGGCGGTCACCCTGATCTTTGGCGTTATCAACGCGATCATCAAACCGTTTGTCAAAGTTCTGACCTGCCCGGCTTACCTGGTCACCCTTGGGCTGTTCACCTTTGTTGTCAACGCCCTGATGCTCCTTTTGACCAGTCAGCTGGCCCGTCAGCTCAACATCGACTTTCAGGTAGATGGCTTTGGGTCCGCCTTCTGGGGCGCCATCGTCATCAGCTTGGTCAGTTTTCTCCTTAGTCTTTTCATATCCGCTGAGCAAGACGACAAAGACTAACTGCAGCTCACGTGCGGCGCCGCGCGGTGGTCTGCCGCCGCTCTCCTCTTGAGATTGCAGTTCAACTTACCCCCGAGGCATACCATGCGTGCAACCTTTCTCCACATGGCTGATTGCCATCTCGGCTATCGTCAGTACAACAGCCGGGCGCGTCAGAACGACTTCACCCGCGCCTATCTTGAGATTATCGATGTGGCCATCGACAAGAAGGTCGATTTCGTCCTGCTGGCCGGAGATCTCTTTGAGAAGCGCGCCATCGATCCTCTCACTCTCAGTCATGCCATCACGGGGCTGGAACGGCTGAAACAGGCAAACATACCTTGCCTGGCGGTGGAGGGCAACCATGAACTGGCCTACTTTCGCGACAGTATTGGCTGGGTCCGCTTTTTGGCCGAGCGGGAACTGCTGACGCTGCTCAATCCGCAGATTGACGGGGATCAGGTCGGGCTTCCGCCCTACGACAGACGAAAAGGGGCGTATGTGGAACCTGTTCCGGGCTTGCGGGTCTACGGCATGCGTTATCTCGGTAGTGCCACGGCAGCGGTTGTTCAGCGGATTGCCGACGCACTGGGGGCAGTCGACAGAGAGGGGGTCGAGTACACGGTCTTCATGGCGCATGTAGGCGTGGAAGGGGTAATCGATCGCGCCGGCGGCGCTCTTAGCCACCGGGAGCTGTCGCCCCTGCGTCCCCATGTCGACTATCTGGCGCTGGGACACATCCACAAGCCCTATGAGTTCGACGACTGGATCTACAACCCGGGCAGCCCGGAGACAAACTCACTTACCGAATCGGACTGGCCGGAGAGAGGATACTATCTTGTGGAGGTGGATGCGGAGGCGGAGCAAAAGCACCGTACGGTCTTGCACGCAAATCCCCGGCGTGCTTTTGAACGACTTTTCTTCAAAGTCGACGCGTGCGAGACGCCGGCTCAACTGGTCGAGGCGTGTCAAGGCTATGTTGCACGGCGGCGGCGTCAGTTTATGGGTAGAGAACCGGTTGTCGAGTTGCGGCTAGGCGGAGTTCTCCCTTTCGACCGCGGCGCGCTGAGGTTGGATCAGATTGAAGGGATGATCGAAGAGCAGTACCAGCCTTTGCTCTGTTTTGTGCGCGATGAAACAAGGGCGACGGAGTTCGCGGTGGGGGACGATCAGCAACTCAGCCGACCGGCTCTGGAGCGGCGCATACTTTCCGACCTTCTCGAGAGGGACAACCGCTTCCGCGCCCGAAGCAGCGAGTGGACCGAGTTGGCGCTCGCCATTAAACGGTTGGCCGTCGGCGGCGCCTCTGCTGATGCAATATTGGAAGAGCTGGCAAGAGGTAGGGAAAGGGTCATTCAGGGAGAAGAGTTGCCGTGTTGATCCGTTCGCTTACCCTGGAAAACGTCAAGAGCTACCAAAATTCAAGGGTTGAGTTCACCGCCGGCACGAATGCAATCGTTGGCCCCAATGGGATGGGGAAGACGACGATTCTCGAGGCCATCGGTTTTGCGCTCTTCGATCATCTTCCCTATAGCCAGGCTGATTTCGTACGTGCAGGAGAGAGGGTAGCGAGCGTGGCGGTCGATTTTCTCAGCGATTACGATGAGCGCGTGTATCAGGTCATGCGAAGCTGTGGCAGTAGCAGCGTTTATGCGATCCTGGACCCGGAACTATCTATACGAATATGCGAAGGCAAAGCTGACGTCATGCAGTTCTTGCGTCTGCATCTGAGCATCGACCCTGACACCGAACCGGAGGATCTGTTCAGAAACGCTGTGGGCGTGCCCCAGGGCAGCTTCACCGTCTCCTTTCTGGAGACGCCCAGGGTCCGCAAGGCGATTTTCGACCCGTTCCTGAAGGTGGCCGAGTACCGCCGGGCGTGGGAAAGACTGCGCGAGCCACTCAGTTTGCTCAACCAACGCCAAAGAGATCAGTCAGTTGAAATCAGCAGGCTGGGGGGTGAACTGAAGCGCCTGCCAGCTATGCAGTCCGAAGCCGAGGCACTGACCAAGCGCATAGACAGCGCGGATACAGAACTGCGCGCTGCGAAGGAGGCGCTATCGGCAGCCGAATCAGCCCGACAGGCTATGGAGGCGAACCGGGAACGGCTGCAGGAGCTGCAGCACATGGTACAGGTGCAGCAGCAGATGGCGGCCGAACAGGAGCGAACGCTGGCTGCGGCGAGGCAACGATTGACAGAGAGTGAGGAGGCGGTGACAACTGCGGAAGCCAACCGGGCAGGCCATGAAGGCTACGGCGCGGCTTTGCGGGCACAACGGGCCGTGAACGAACGGATGGCGCAGCGCCGGCGGCTGGAAGAGGAGCGCGCCGACGCCCAGACGCAGGCGGCCCGGGCCGAAACGCAGGAGGATGCCCAGGAGCGGGCGCTGGTTGAGATCGCGGAGGCAGAAAAGACAGCCGCGGCTTTGGCGGATGCGACAGCAGAGCAGGAGGGGTTGCAATCTGACCTGCGGGATGCACAACGGCAGGCCGATCAGCTGAGAGACGCCGGCGCGCGGGTGCAGCGGGAACAGGCAGCCGTCAACACGGCGCAGGCGCGGCTAGACACTTTGCGCAGGGAGTTGGCCCAAGCTCAGGCGATTGAAGCATCTTTGGAACCGTTGCAGGCCCGCCTGGAAACTTTGGAGCAGAGGAAGTCGGACGAACAGGCCAATGAGGCCCGAACGAAGGCCGAACAGGAGACGGTCCTGGAGCAGGGCAAGCGTTTGCGGACTTCGGAGGCATCTCCAATCTGTCCCATCTGTGAGCAGCCCCTGTCTGCCGACGATCGTCAGAGGCTGCTCAAACGCCTCCGCACGCGCTGGGCGGAGTTGAAAGAGGCCTCGCGAGCCGCCGCGGAGGCGGTCCGTGAGGCAGAAAAGGAACGGGGGCAGGCCCGCGCTACCCTCAATGACCGGGAGCAGACGCTACGCTCTCTCCCGCGTCAGGCCGCGGTCGAAACAGCCGAAAGAGAGTTGGACGCGTTGAGGGCCCATCTGACTGAAGCCAGCGACGCGGTGAAGGCGCTAAATGAGGCACCGCAACGATTAGGGCAGTTACAGGAGAAGATGAAAGCACTTGGCGATCCGCGGCGTCGGCGGGATGCGGCGCTCCAACAGGCTCGGGGGCGGGCGCGGTTGGAAGAGGCGTTGCGGCAACAGCAGGCGCAGGCTGAGGTGCAACGAAACGCGCTCGCGGCGCTTGACAAGCGGATGGCAGAGTTTGCCGGCCTGGACGCGGAGGCAGCCCGGATCTCCTCCCAATTGCAAAAGTTGCAGACAGCCGACGATCTCTACCGGCGCTATCAGGCCGCAGCCGAAGCCCTCCCCCAGCGCTTGCATGAGGTTGCCGAGGCGGAGAGGACGCTAGTGGCCGCGCAGGAACGCTACAGGAATGTGCAGGAACAGGTGGCAGCCAGCGCGAGCAGTTTCGACGAAGAACGCTTTCAGAAGGTGGTGGCCCAGGTAGACGAGTTCCGCAGCCGCATTGTCCGGCTGGAGACTGAGTTGGGGCAGTGGCGTGAGCGCTTTGCCAGGGCAGAGGAGGAGATCGCCCACCTGCAGGTCTTAGAGAAGCAGCTCGCCTCTGCCCAGTCTCTGCACGACCGGCTGGCAGAACAGGAGGACCATCTGCAATTTCTGCGCTCAGTCTTACAGGAGGCCGGCCCGTTCGTGACCAGGGCGCTTGTCCAACAGATCAGTTACGCTGCTAATCAGTTGTTCGGCCAGATTATGGAGGACTACACGCGCACGCTTCATTGGAAAGAGGACTACGGGATCATCCTGGAGACGGATGGCCGAGAGCGAACCTTTGCGCAGCTGTCCGGGGGCGAGCAGATGAGCGCGGCGCTGGCGGTACGGCTGGCGCTGCTCCAGGAGATGAGTAGTATCGGCGTCGCCTTCTTCGACGAGCCGACCACCAATCTAGACGAAACCCGCCGCGGCGCGCTGGCGCGGCAGATCGTGGGGGTGCGCGGCTTTGAGCAGCTCTTTATCATCAGCCACGACGATTCGTTTGAACAGGCTACGGAGCAATTGATCCGTGTAGAGAAGCGAGACGGGGCAAGTGAGATCCACTATGAGTGAGACAGGTTGACAGGAGTTGGAGCTAGGCGGCTGCAATCAGTAGTTGCGCGGCTTTAGGAATCCCTCCCAGGGATGCAAACTCCCTTTGCAGGCTGGCGGCGTTCAAGCGAGGGGGTGCGTCGTCGGCCAGTATATTTTGCAAGGCCTTCACTGCCAGCGCGACGGTCAACTGTTTGGGTGGAATGTGGTAGCCGACGCCGCTGCGCGCGACGCCGCTGGCCTGACGGGCCTGGTCGGCAGCCTTGGGCACAACGATCTGTGGGATTCCGCGCGTAACCAGGGCGTGGGTCGTGCCGGCGCCGCCATGATGGATGGCTGCGGCGACGTGGGGCAGCACCTCTGCAAAGCGGACCCTTTCCACCAGAGCTGAAGGTTGCGGCAGGTTGTTCCGCAGTGCATCGACCTCGCGTTGGGACCAGCCCCCCTCTGTGCCGACGGATTCAAAGCCTTTGCCAACCGCCAGAATCGGCACGCCTCCCACCTCTGCCGCGGCGCGGGCCGCGATAACGAAAAAGTTTACGTCTCTGGTGAATGCCGTCCCAAGTGTAACAAAGATCCATGGACGATCAGTTGGAAGTTGGTCGAGCCAGGGGGCATCGCGCGGCAGGGGCGGAGGAGCGATCCCGCCGACCATCCGAGTCTGCGGCAGCAGCCGCGCTCCGGCATACCAGCGGGGGCTCCAATAGGTCAGATGGAGGGAGGGCGAGCGCAGAGCGGCCGGACCTTCCAAAGCCCAATTGACGCCGGAAACGCCGAAATGTCGACAACAGGTGCTCACCCGGGCCTGGGCCAGTTCGCGGACGGAACCGGGGGGTCCATCACCGGGGTCTGGCGACTGGGTCTGCATGGCCGGCCAGCCGGCAACGACGAAGGGCAGGCCCAGGCGTTCGGCGGCGATGCCGGCCGCGGCGGTGAACATCTCGCTGACGATCAGATGCGGGCGAAAACGCCTGGCTATTTCGACGAGTTCGTGCGTTGCCGCACGTACACGCTCCACGTCAAGCCACTGATCCAAGGAGCGGATCATGCGCAGGCGCTGGAACTCCTCTTCTGAGGCTGTGCCTTGCTGAATGGGAGGCGGCGGCGGCCAGCGCCAGCCGGTCTCGTGCAGGAGATGCACGGGAACGCCCTGTGCAACGAGATGGCTTTGCAGTTCACGGCCTGTGGCCCACAGGACTTCGTGGCCCGCCCGCATCAGTTCAACTGCCGTGGGCAGGTAGCCGCCCCAATCCAGGTGGCCCGCCAGTTGGGCGGATACACATAGAAAGCGCAAGCAGCACTCCTCAACCACCGCAGCCGGGTACAATGCGGAACAGCCCACCTGTACCGGTTCCGATCCAGACGGCCCCATCAGGTGCGGTTGCGACCGCTTGCACGGGCCAGTTGTGCATGATCCGTTCGGCGATGATCACACCGCCTGCGTTCGCCATCCGGAAGAGACCGGGATCGCGGCCGTAGTTGGCGAAGAAGATGGTGTCGTAGGCCCAAGTTATGCCGGTGGGTGCGGCAGAGTTGGGGAGAATCAGCACGGGAGCGGTCCACCAATCTTTGTTGACCCCGCCCAACACCAGGGGGAAGCCGTAGAAGGGGGTAGCGTTCACGTCGCCCGCATTGGCGGCGGCGGAGAGGGTACGCGGGTCAAGCAGATCGACTTCGTCACCGGCGTTGAAATCACCGGGCACGTTGGTGGCGCCATTGTCGGTAAACCAGATGCGCCCGAACGGATCGACGGCAATGCCGTAGGGGTTGCGCACACCGCGCGCCGCGGTCTGAAAGACGCCGATCGAGCGTTCGGCCAGCAGCCGGTCCAGCCGGGCGCGTACGATGCGGGCAGCGAATGGGTTGCCGCCGGCGGCCACATTGGTTGCCAGTGTTTCGGCGGGTAGTTCGCCATCGTCAAGAACGATAATGCCATCCGAGTAACCGTCGCGCACGCCTCCTGCGGAAATATAGAGCCAGCCATCGCTTATCACGAGACCGTTGTTGGCATGGAAGAGCTGGCCGGCAATGGCAAAGCCGCCGGCCAGAGGTTCATATCCGCCGCCGTCGACGATACGACCCACTTCACCGGCCCGATTCAGGTAGAGTGCGCCGGCATGCCAGGCCATTCCCGTGATTCGGCTGGACTCGCGCAGGATCTCGTAGTAGCTGTCCCTGGAAACGCTGTGCCAGATAACGAGCGAGCGGCTGGCGTGGTAGGGATCGTACAGGATGTTGGGATCGAAGTTGCCGGTGGCCGGGTGGTCCAGGGCGATGAATAGTCTGCCGTCCGGGGCGAAAGTCAAAGCGGTGATGCTGTGTTTGTCCTGTAATTTCGGCGCCAGGAACTGCTCCGCACAAAAGCCGCCTAATGGAATCAGCCATGGATCGGATTCAGAAGGAGCGCCCAGATTGAGGGGGGCGACGCGTATGCCAACGCTACCGGCAGCCATTCCCCTTGGTGGGGCGCCAGCTGCATTGTTTTCCGCAGTGTTTTCCGCTTTTTCCTCGGCATTGCCGTCCGTATTTGTGCCATCACTGGTTTCAACACTTTTGGCGGAATCGCCCGAGGCCGGAGGAGAAGCTGCGCTCGGCGTCTCCACTTTTGGCAGATATGCAGCAATCTGCTCGGCATCAGGGATGGCGGCACAACTTGCAGGCAGGGCGAGTTGTGCGCTGAGGTAGGGAACGGTTCCGCCATCCTGGTCACATTCATTCGGTACCCGGTTGAAATCTTCGCCCGACAGACGAAGCCACATTTCGGCAACGGGCGCCGGCTCGGTGCGGTGCCTAGTCGCGCCGGCCACGATCCAATTGTAAATCAGTGCTTTGTCGTCCTCACTGAGCTCGCCCACCAGCGGCATTGCCCCGGACCAGACCTGTGTCCAGAGCTTGGATACCTCCGGGGCGCCTGGTTGGACCACGGGTCCGTTCAGTCCGCCGGCCATCAAAGGTTGATAATCGGTCACCTGCAACTCCCCCTGTTGCACAACAGCGCTATGGCAGGCGCCGCAGTTTTCTTCCAGAAGGGGCTGAATGTCCTCATCGAACCCCGGCGCGGAAATTGGGATTCGGTCGAGGGAGCGGTCGAGGGAGACAAAAGGAAGCTCTTTCTCCTGGCCGAAGACCGCTTCAACGCGTACCAATGTGCCTTCTGGGACGCGGCCCAGAAGGCAGCCTGCTAAATGGGGTCGATTGCGCACATTGGCGTTGCGCTGCAACACGGCATAGACAGGCTGCCCCCCGGCAAGACAGGAGATTGCTTCTTTCATACCATGGATCAGTGCAATGTCAGCGGTCCCGCCCATGGGCTCGGGGTGTGCCGCAGGCGGCCGCGGCAACTTTTTCTCGTAAACGGCAGTTCCAGCGGAGTCGACATCTTGAAAGGCGATAGGGCCGATCGGTTGAAATGAGCATGCACCGAGAAACAGAACCGCACAGAAGAGCAGCGGGATGGCAGCAAATGGGGTTGGACGGCGGGGATGACTCATTGAAAGAGAACCTGTAGGCGAAGCTGCTTGGGGTGTGCCCCCATTCGTGGAGACGCTGCCTCTGGATGAGTTCCTAATTCCCGGTGATAGAGTCGGAAACTGCCGAAGTCTCTGTCAACGTGCGGCGCGCGACGGAAATATCCAACTGAATCTGGGCGACGAGCTCCTCCAAGCCGTCAAATCGTTTCTCGTCGCGCAGGCGAGACACGAAGGAGATAGTGAGGTCCTGTCCGTACAGTGTGCCGGACTCACCAGCCGCTGGATAGTCGAGCAGATGGGTCTCGATGCGGCGCCGGCGTCCGTCTACAGTGGGCCGCACGCCGATATTGGTTACGCTTGCGCGAGGGTGAGACGAACAGTTGGCCGGCAGATAGGCCCAGGTCACGTATACCCCATCGGCGGGGATGAGCTTCTGTGGCGTGGGCCGGAGGTTTGCTGTGGGCACGCCGATTTGGCGTCCCCGACGTTCTCCCTCTTCGACGGTGCCGGCGATCTGGTAGGGCCGCCCCAGCATCTGCGCGGCATCCTGTACAGCGCCAGCTAAGAGTGACTGACGGATCTGGTGGCTATGGACCTCTCCATCTTCACATGCGAACGGTTCAATCACGGAAAGCTCATAACCGAGCCGGGCACCCAGCGTCCGCAAAAGGTCGACATTGCCGCTGCGTCCCTGACCCAGCGCGAAATCGGGCCCCACTATCAGCCGGGAAAGCCCCAGACGCTCGACGAGAAGGGTCATAAACTGCTCGGGCGTCAGACTGGCGAAATCCATGTCAAAGGACTGAATGATCCCCAGATCAAGACCGAACGGTTCGATCAGGCGCAGACGCTCCTGTGGCGTGGTCAAGAGGCACAAGGTAAGGTCGGGCCGCAGCACGGCAATTGGGTGGGGATCGAACGTGAGCAGGGCTGTCTTGGCGGTGGGAGCATGGCTCGCCGCTTCAGACTGCAGGGTACGCAAGAGGGCCTGGTGGCCCAAATGCACACCGTCGAAATTTCCAATTGTCAGAAAAGTTGGGCCGGGAAACCGGAGAGATCGCAGATCGCTGCGCCAAATTCTCATCTCAAATCAGTTTCTGGTTCTTAACGTGAGTTTCGTTTGCCACCCGTGCTCTCCAGCGGTTTGCCCGGTAGGAATGAAGGCGTCCCGCCCGCCCCTACGCGATACGAGAAGTGTGAAGACGCTATTCTTTGAATTGTACGTGCATTCGTCACCGATGGCGGTCAACTATGAAAGACTCCCTAACTGCTGGGCGAGCCACTTTTCGGCTTTCCATACTGTGCAGTCTCCGTTCCCTTCGGCGGCACGGGCGCGCGCAATTCCCAGGAAGCGGCCGCGGTGATCATAGGCGGCCGCGAGCCCATCTCGACGCCGGCGGTTCCTGCTGCAGGCGTTGGGAAGGGGTGTCTCATGGGCAGGGAAGGCGTGAGTTTGGACGATATTCTGCCCGTAACCCAAACGGAGTTTCTCCTCCTCGCTGACGCTGAGGCGGGGCATTCCCAGGCCTGCATCGGGCGCCAGCAGCAGTTCGGCCAGCCCGCCGGCGGTCGCCGTGTTTTCAATTTCCGACAGATCTGACGCGTCGGCGACGGAAAACGGACCAGCTTCCAACCGACGCAGGTAGCTCAGGTGGCCCGCGGTGCCCAATGCTTGCCCCAGCGCGTGGGCCAGACTGCGCACGTATGCTCCGGCGGAACAGCGAATCCGGAGAGATATCGTTGCGGGCGACGCATAGGAAAGAAGCTTTATCTCGTGAAAGGTAACCTCACGCGGCGCCACATTTACGGCCTCGCCGCGCCGGGCTTTGCGATGCAAACTCTCGCCGCCCTGTTTCAGTGCCGAGTAGACCGGCGGCTTCTGGGCAATCTGGCCGCGAAAGGCATCCAGAGCAGCCTCCACGTCGGCGTCGGTCAGAGACGGAACCGGAGCCTGGGCGGTGGACCGGCCAACAGCGTCATAGGTATCGGTGGCGCGGCCCAGTGTTACGCGGGCCTCGTATGTTTTGTCATGCCCCTGATAGTACTCCACCAGTCGCGTGGCAACTCCCAGGCACAGTACGAGAAGTCCGCTGGCCATCGGGTCCAGGGTGCCGGTGTGGCCGATGCGTCTTTGCCGACTCCAGCGCCGGACGCGCTGCACGATGTCGTGGCTGGTAGGCAGCTCCGTAGAATCGGGCTCGGCGGCGTACGTTTGTGATCTTGGGCGGCCCGGTTTATCGACAAGGAGGATTCCGTGAAGATCGGTCATGGTACTGGTTGGTTGACGGTGCTGCTCCCTGTCCTCTAACCCCTATCGCCATCAATACTCTGGCGGCGCAGTTCGTGCAGCGCTTCCACAACGCGCGCCGAGACCTCCTGCAGCGTGCCGGCAACGGTGCAGCCGGCTGCCGGAGGATGTCCACCGCCGCCGAATGCGAAGGCCACTTGGCTTACATTGAACCCCGGCTTGGCCCGAAAACTGCATTCGACCAACTCCTGTCCGTTCTTTGCATAACGTTGAGCGAAGGTAGCGCTGATGTCGGCCTCTTGGACGGTGACAAGGAAGTTGGCCAGGCCGTCGCTCTGGTGGGGTTCGACACCACTTCGCTGCCGGCTCTCGGCGTTGAGGGTCGCCCAGATGATGCCGCCATCTATTTGCACATTGGCCAGACCGGCCCCCCAGAGCTTTACAAGGCTGAACGACCTACTGTCCAAGGTGTTGCGGACGATATAGTCCAGACTTGCGCCGGCGTTCAACAGCCGCAAGGTCGCCTGCAATACATTCGTGTTCGTATTGGCGGTCCGAAAACAGAGTGTATCGGTCACGAGGCCGGTCAGGAGCGAGACGGCAATTTCCTCAGATAGCGGCACATTCAAGGCATCGGCCAGATTAACGAGCATCTGGCATGTGGCTGCGCAGCCTGTATCCACCCAATTTTCGGTTCCGAAAAGGGTATTGGTTACGTGATGGTCTATGACGACAAGGGGGACCTGGTTGTGGATATCGGGTCTGTAAGCGGTGCCCAGCCGGTCAATGCTGGAGGTGTCCAGGCATACGATGAGATCGTAACTGTGGGCGACCTCCGCCGGTCCGATGATCTTTTCCACCCCGGGCATAAACTGAAATTCCGGCATCACTGCGTCCTGCAGGGCCAGGGTCGGCCTTTTTCCAAGCGAACGCAAAATGCTGCCCAAGCCGAGCAGGCTGCCGACCGCGTCTCCGTCCGGGCTTACATGGCTGACGCAGAGGATGTTGTGGCTGGATTCCAGGAGACTGAGCAGGAGAGGGGGCGGCGGGATGCCCTCTTGGCCGCATGCAGCACCCTGCTTAAGCAGGGACGCGTTCAGGGTCATGCATCCTCTTTCTGAGCATCGATGGAGGAGAGATCCGGGGAAGAGAGTGACGGGGACGGCGTTGAAAGAGAGCTTCCTTCGTCCTGTTGACGTATCTCTCGTTCCTCGGCGATGCTCTGCAAAAGTTCATCCACCCGAGCGGCCTGGTCGGGGGTATCGTCATAGTAGAAGAGCAGTTCCGGTACGGCGCGGAACGTTACACTCTGGGCCAGTTGGCGTCGCAGGAATGGGGCGGCTTTCTTGAGTCTGGCGAGGACCACACTGCGCTGGATGTCGCTATCCTGATGGATGTAGACCTTGGCCACGCGCAGGTCGCGGCTGACCACCACGTTGGTCACGTCCAGCAGCTCCAAAGCCGGGTCATCCAGTTCGGCGCCGATTAAAATTGATAGTTCCTGATAGAGCAGTTCTGCTGCCCGCTCCTGACGAATTGTGGTCGTCATCGTTACCATGCCGTCAGTGGTTCGTTTTGGTAGTCAGGCACACGAGTCCACTATAAACCATAACCCGAAAACCAGAAACTATTATCGTACCTGTTGCTTCTCGAAGACCTCGATAATGTCGCCTTCCTGGAGGTCTGTATTGACACCGGCCAGGTTGATGCCGCACTCATAGCCGGCCCGAACTTCGGTAACATCTTCGGTAAATCGTTTGAGGTTTTCAATGGATGTGGTGACGACAGTTGCGTCGTTACGGAGCAGCCGGGCCTGGCTGTTGCGTTTGACAGCGCCGTCCAAAACCATACAGCCGGCAATCAAGCCGCCGCGACGCACGCGGAACATTTGCCGCACTTCGGCATGGCCGGTGACTACCTCTTCGAAGATCGGGTCCAACATACCGGTAATCGCCAGTTCCACATCTTCGATCAGATTGTAGATGATCTGATAGTGCCGAATTTGGACGCCGGACTGTTCTGCGCGCACCAGAGCGGCCTTGTCAATGTTCACACCGAAACCGATGACGATCGCCTGACTGGTTTCGGCGAGCATGACGTCCGATTCGGTAATGTCACCGACAGCCGATTGCATGATCTTGATCTTGACCTCATCGTTTTCGAGCTGTTCGAGGCTGTGAACGATTGGGGCCAGCGACCCTTGTGCATCGGCCCGCACAATAATATTGAGGGTTTCGGCTTCGCCGCCTTCGACGCGGGCGAACATATCCTCCAACGTCATCGGCAGGGGTGAAGCGTCCCGTGTATCTTCGGCGGCCTGGTCTTGTCTTTCGACGGCAAGTTTACGGGCCGCTCTATCGTTTTTCGTTACGGTAAAGACTTCGCCGGCGGCTGGAACGCCATTGAGTCCCAGAACAATTGTCGGCGTGCTCGGCCCGGCCTTCTTCAGATGATTGCCCTCGTAGTCGGACATAGCCTTGACGCGTCCCCAGTTTTCGCCGACGACCAGCGAATCCCCGCGTTTCAGGGACCCGTTCTGTACGAGCAGGGTTGCGGTGATCCCGCGTTGCTTGTCCAATTGGGCTTCAATCACGGTGCCGACACAATGTCCATTGGGATTGGCACTGTGCTGGTCCAGTTCGGCGACGACGAGGATATTGTCCAACAGGTCGTCGACACCATCGCCGTTGAGCGCGCTGATTGGAACCGTGATGGTTTCGCCCCCCCATTCCTCCGGTGTCAGGTCTTGGGTTGACAGATCCTCCATGACGCGATTTATGTTGGCGTTGGGTCGATCTATTTTGTTGATCGCGACGATAATGGTTACGCCGGCCGCCTTGGCGTGGCTGATCGCTTCCCGGGTCTGAGGCATAATGCCATCGTCGGCGGCTACGACGAGAATGACGATGTCGGTAACCTGCGCGCCGCGGGCACGCATTGCCGTGAAGGCCTCGTGGCCGGGCGTATCCAGGAAGGTAATCTTCTTGCTGTCGACTTCGACCTGATAGGCGCCGGTATGCTGCGTGATACCGCCGGCTTCGGAATCCACAACATTGGTGCGACGGATTCGATCGAGGAGCGTTGTTTTGCCGTGATCCACGTGCCCGAGGACCGCTACAACAGGCGGCCGCGGCGCGAGATTCTGTTCCGCCTCTTCGGCCACAATTTCCTGGATCATTACCCTTTCTTTTGGTCTTCGATCCTCGTCAGGCACCTGCTCCGGTTCTTCGTCCTCCACGACGGGCCACAGGACCTCGATGCCGAGTTCTTCACCCACGATGGCGGCTGTATCGTGGTCAAGAGTTTGATCGATCGGCGCCATAATGCCGAACTGCATAAGCACTTTAATAAGATCGATTGGACTGCGATCCATCCTTTCGGCCAGTGCGCGGACGGTTACATACTCCTCCACAATGATGGAAGAAGGCAGCCCAGCGGCTTCACCATTGGAGGCGTCTTCAGCCGGGCTGCCATTTTGGATCGTCGTCGGATCTTGCGTTGCGGCTGCCATTTTGGCCTTCCTTTCATCTATCGTTTGCTGTTCCCAGCTCTACATGCCGCCGTGCGGTTGCAAACTGACAACACAAACGTCCCTCTGAAGACAGAGAGGAGGAATCTGAGAGGCGTTCACGCTCCAAGTTGCGTGTTCCTTCTCAAACTTTACACAGGTTTTTGGCTGGGACGGAATGCATGCACAGGTGTATGCGGAGGAGGTCAACAGCGGGGAGCCAAGAGGCATTATCGGAGGAGAGACAAGTCGTTACACGACCGCCCCTCTCTTCCCTGCAGCCTTCTCCCTCTCCATCCCAAATTGCAATACAGACAATGTTAGCCCACTATGCCCGCACATATCAGGGAGCGGACAATCGGCTTGTGTTCATTGGAAAATTCCTGTCAATCAGCGAATATGCCCCTACTTTGACTCTGTTTAACACAGTATGGGGCAAGAACGTGTCAAACACTTTTCAAGTAATCACAGCCCTCCCCTCAATCGCGCTGGTCACGGTTCTGACAATCGGCGCGAATGGAATTGCTATGAGGAGGCGTTTCCAGAAAGGGAAGAATCAACGGTGTAGTTGCGTTCTCGCTCCTTGCTACGCGGTCTCGTCCGACAGTTGGAGAAGGGTTGACACGGACTCAGAAAGTGCCATCAGGTTTTCAGTGCTGATTTTTGTGCGCAGCGCTTTCTGTATCAACGAACCGTCCAGCGCCTTTTCCCAACAGGCGGTCTGCGGGTGGACATAGGCACCTCGCCCTGCCTTTTTGCCGGTCTCATCCAAGAGGACTCCGTCTGCAACCCGGACCAGCCGAATCAGGTCGCGTTTTCCATCAGACTCCCGGCAGGCGATGCACATTCGCTGGGGGGCCTGGAAGGCGCCTCGCCGCTGCTTCGATCCCTTCACCCGTTTTGCCATTTTTATTGTCACGCGGCAGATGGGATATGTCGGGCACGATTTACCAACCAGTCGCCACCTTACAGGTTAAACTCATCGTCGTCGAATTCTTCCAAGTCGACGTCGATTCCCCGCGATCCTAGCGTTCTCTGACGCCTTGGCTGCCTCTTCGGTGTTGACTGTCCGCCGCGGCGGGCCTTTGTTTGTCTGTCTTCCTGCTCTTCAAGCTCATCGTTGGCGTCTTCGACTGCATCCAGAGATCTGAGAAGTTCGGGGGGCACTTCCAAGTCGTCGGGGGAGCCGATGACAGGGCCTGACGAGCTTCCCTGCTGGCGTGCGGCCATACGTTGGCGCAGCATATCAGCGGTAATGACCTGGGGCAACTCTTCTGGCCTGAGAGGACGGTCCGGCGCGGGCTCTTCCACTTCCGCGGGCAGCTCGGAGGGAGGAAGGGCGGGCTGTTCGCTCTCTTCAATCGCTTCGGGACTTTCGTCACTCTCTTCTTTGACGTCATCCTCGCCGTCCAACGTCTCGCCGAAGCTAACCGGCTCCGGCTCATCCACAGCGAAATCTTCGAACGAGAGGCCAGAGGGCTCTTCATCCTGGACTGCAGCGGCGGCGCGTTCGAAAGCGCTGAGCGCTTCCCCTGCGTCGGCGCCAAGGCCGCGTCCTTCTTCTTGCGCGGGGAAGGTTTCGGGCCACTCGGCAGTTGTGCCCTGATCGGCCGATCTGCTTGCAGCATCGCGTCTTTGCAGCAGTTCAGCGGCTTGGCGGAAGGTGTCTTCGCTCGACGTAGACTCTTCCTTATCGCGCAAGATCTTCTCCGCCATACTGAGCAGGTCTTGTTCACCGGCGGCCATTTGAGCCTGCTCGGCTGCCAGGAGATCCAGTCCTTCGGCGTGGGCTTCGGTTTCGCTCTTGATGTCGATCCGCCAACCCGTCAGTTTGGCTGCCAGACGGGCGTTTTGCCCTGCTTTGCCGATGGCGAGGCTGAGTTGTCGATCCGGCACGATGACGATTGCCGTTTTAATGTTGCTGTCTTCTTCAAGAATAACACTCTGCACCTTGGCCGGTCCGAGAGCGTTGGAGATATAAGAACGGAGATTGCCGCTCCACTCGACGACATCGATTTTCTCGCCTGCCAGCTCGGTCACGATATTCTGAATACGCAGGCCGCGCATCCCCACACAACTGCCCACTGGGTCTACGCCGGGCAACGTGGCCATCACGGCCACTTTGCTGCGAGCGCCCGGTTCGCGGGATATGGCCTTGATCTCGACGGTGCCATCCCGCACCTCGGGGATCTCCTGTTCCATCAGGCGGCGAAGAAGATCGCGATGGGTACGACTCAGCTTGATCATCGGGCCGCGACTGCTGCGGTGCACATCGACCACATACAAGCAGATATAGTCTCCGCGACGCAGGTTTTCCGATGGTATCTGCTCCTCTCTGGGCAACAGGTTTTCGTGCCGGTCGTCGATCAGGATGGTGACGGCGCCGGATACGAGATCGACGCTGCGGACCTGGGCAGTGATGGTCTCGCCTACTTTGTGGACAAAGTTCTCGTAGACAGTGTCCCGTTCGGCCTCTCGAATGCGCTGCAAGATCACCTGTTTGGCGGTCTGGGCGGCGATACGGCCAAAGTTGCCGGGTGTATTCTGCACCAGAACGACATCGCCCAATTCAGAGGACGGCTCCACCGTTTTGGCGTCGTCCAACAGAATCTCGGTATTGGGGTTGAGGATATCTTCGACAACCTCTTTTTCCGCGAACACTTTCATCTCGCCCGTGGCCCGGTCCACCTCAGCCGTTACATTGGCAACGGAGCCGTAATTGCGCTTATAGGCCGAAATCAGCGCGGCCTCGATTGCGTCAAAAATCACCTCATTATCGAGGTCCTTATCCGCTGCAACCTGATTGATTCCAGCGATGAGTGCTTTAGTCATTTTCGTTCAACTACTCCTGAATACTTGACTACACAACTTACTGGCCGCTGTTGGACGGCCGGAAGATGAGAGTCGACCGCAGGCAAAAAAAGAAAGGCAGGCAAGTATTCCGAACTGGTATGGCAGGCAACGATCCCGTAGAACAAGAAAAGTGGGCGGAACCCACTTCAAAGACACCGATCTATCAAATCACACAAGCTCATGCCGATTGCCAGCAAGTATAACAGATAGCAGTCCAGGGAGCAACTCCCGTTTGGGGGGTGCGGTGCAGAAAGGGGTGAGTTCTCGTATACCGCGGGGGCGATAGACCAGGGCGTGCAGTCTGACAGACTGGGTATGCCCGAGGCCGGGTTGCACTCAGGGTGCCCTTTCTGGCATCTGCGGAGGGGCTGGCCGGGGCACCCTACCGAATCGGCACATGATAGCGGCCGATAATAGCCTGCCCCTCTTCGCTGAGTACAAAGTCGACGATTTTCTGAACCGACGGGTCACTGCTTTGCCGGAAGAGCAGGTACAGGGCCCGCGCCAGCGGATACTGATGATTGGTCAAATCGGCGTCAAATGGCACCCGTCCTTCGACAGAGACTGATTTGACCGTTCGCTCAGCAGTACCGGTCTTGGCGGGTTTATCTCCATTCGCCGCGGGGGGCATTCCAATCTGCGCAAGGTAAGCAGAGGTGACATAGCCGATTGCGTCGCGGTGGGCAGCCACATACTCTACTACATTGCTGCTGGTGGACATGACGACCGCTGTCAGAGCGACCCGGTCTTTGTCCATGACGCGTTTTTCGAACAGGTCACGCGTGGCGCTGCCGTCCTCGCGGCTCACCAAAAGCACGTCGCTGGCAACGCCGCCAACTTCCGCCCAGTTCAGGGCGCGGCCTCTATATAGGTCTCGAACCTGAACGAGAGTGAGTGCCTTCACCGGATTGTCGGTGTGAACGACGACCGCGATACCATCCAGACCAACCGGTATGCGGACAAGCCCTGCTGGCGTTTCAGGGTCCGGATAGGTTGCTGTGCTGGCGGCGATGTCGACCTGCCCCGACGCCAGCCACTGTTCTCCCATCCGGCTGCCGCCACCGAGAAGAGTGAACTGCACGTGTGGATTGCGCTCGCTGTAGGCGGAAGTCAGTTCGAGAAGCAAGGGGCGCATTTCGGTTGAACCGGCGACAGTCAAGGTAACCTTTGCGGGGGCGGGGATTGCACCGTCCCCCCGCGGCAACGTGCAGGCCGAAAGGAGACAGGCTGTGAGGATTGACCGTGTGAGCAGCCTGCGAAGAAGGCTGAGATGAGGGTTCCCCTGGTGACAGTTCATCGTAGACCCAGCGTGAATAGAGTTAGAACGGCAAGGCTGACGAGCAGACAGTAGCCGGAAAACAGATAGAGGCTGTTGCGGCGCACATATGTCAGCAGGAACCGGATTGCGGCATACCCGCAGATCGCGCTGGTCATGAAACCGACCAGCAGGGCCGGCAGCTCGGCCAACACAGCCGATGGCTCGGTAGCCAGCATGTCCAAGATCTGCAGCAGGCCGGCGCCCAGGAAGGCCGGCGCGCCCAAGAGAAAGCTGTAGCGAGTCGCTGCTTCGCGGCGCAGGCCCTGGGCCATGGCAGCGGCAATGGTCGTACCGCTACGGCTGATGCCCGGCGCCAGCGCTGCAGCCTGCGCCAGACCGATAAGGAGGGACTGGCGCAACGACATTGCCTGCAGGGGAGCGCGTACGGCGACATTGCGGGACATCCATTCGCTACCGGCCAACAGCAGAGCCGTCACCGCCAGAAAAAAGGCAGCCGCCTGCGGCGTCTGATAAAGCCGCTCCAACGCATCCTTAAACAGGAGACCGGTGATGGCAGCCGGTACCGACCCTAGAATGATAAACCAACCCAGGCGGGCGTTAAAGTCCGTCAACGAGGATGTCAGTCCTCCTGTTTTGAGAATTATGAGGAGGCTACGAAGGGTAGCGCGGACGATGGCGGCAAAGTCCCGGCCAAAAGCAGTCAGAATAGAGAGAAGCGTCCCCAGATGTACGACTGTATCGAAGAGAAGAGATGAAGCCGGCCAACCGAACAGCCAGGGGACGACAACCAGATGGCCGCTGCTGCTGACCGGCAGGAATTCGCTGGCGCCCTGCACGAAACCCAGAACAAACGCTTTGAAAAGTTCGAACATATAGTCACAGTTCTTAGTTTGTGCACGTCAGCGACGGCGAGAGCAAAAGTTTAGCTTTTCGCTCGCCGTCGCAGTGTGGGCTGACCTATCGTGATGCGGCCGGCATCGCCTCTGCTCTCCGCCGGCGCTGTTCATGCCGAACCCGCTGATCAGTTATCCGATAGGTATGCAGAAACCTATTTCGGAAGGATGCGAACGTACCTTGTGCGATCTCCGCTCGAATCTGCTCCATCAGTTGCAACATGAAGTGGAGGTTATGGATCGTCGCGAGGCGCAGGCCGCTGATTTCACCGCTGATGAAGAGATGACGCAGGTAGGCGCGGCTGAAGGTACGGCATGTGTAGCAGGCGCACGCTTCCTGGATGGGACGGCCGTCATCGGCGAAGCGGGCATTACGGATGTTTATCCGGCCGGTCGGCGTCAGCAGCGCGCCGTTGCGGGCGATGCGGGTCGGCAATACGCAGTCGAACAGATCGACGCCGCGCGAGACCGCCTCGATGATATCTTCGGGCGCGCCGACACCCATAAGGTAGCGGGGTTTGTTCGCAGGAAGATGCGGACAGGTCGCGTCGAGGGTAGCGTACATCTCCTCTTTCGTTTCGCCGACAGCCAGCCCGCCGATAGCATAGCCGGGAAAGTCCAGGCCGGCCAGAATCCGGGCACTTTCCGCCCGCAGCTCCTGATAGATGCCGCCCTGCACGATGCCGAAGAGGGCCTGGTCCGGGCGGGAATGGGCGGCTTTGCAGCGCTCGGCCCAGGCGTGGGTACGGGACAGGGCCTGGGCCAGATAGTCGGGATCGAGGGGATCGGCACACTCGTCCAGCACCATAGCGATATCGGCGCCGAGTTGCTCTTCGATCTCGATCACTCGTTCGGGCGTAAAGCGGTGGGCAGAGCCATCGATATGGCTGCGAAAGGTCACGCCGTCGGCGTCCAGTTGGCGTCGATGGGCCAGGCTGAACACCTGATAGCCGCCGGAGTCGGTCAGAATCGGACCGTCCCAGCCCATAAAACTGTGCAGGCCCCCGAGGCGTTCGATTCGATCGTGGCCGGGGCGCAGATAGAGATGATACGTATTGGCCAGGAGGATGGAGGCGCCCAATTCCGCCAAGTCGCGCGGCTCAAGTGTCTTGACGTTGGCGGCGGTGCCCACGGGGGCAAAGGCCGGCATCTCTACGGGACCATGGGGCGTGTGATAGGTGGAGCGGCGCGCCTGGCCGTCTGTTGTGTGAATCTGAAAAATGAACTGTGCGGTCACTTCAGTCTCAAATCAGGTTGGGAACAACAAAGGCAGAAAAAACGCTATCGCATTCCTCCTGCCTTGTCAATGCACTTACTTTAGTGGGTGTAGCCGATATTTATGCGATTCGCATTCAGGGGCGCCTTTGGCGTAGACGGGCCACTTCGGCTTTCAATGCCTGCAACTCTTCTTCGGCGGCCTGTCGGGCGACCGCTTCGGCGTCGGCGCGCTGTGCTTCTGTGTCGGCGCGTTCTTCCGCCTTTTCAATTCTGGTCTCAGCGGCCCGCAATTCGGGAATGACATAGTCCGCATACACATCGTCCCGAGCCAGTTCCGCCAGAAGAGGCTCTCGCAACAGATCTTCACGGCGGAACTGCAAGCCGGGCAACACCTGCGAACAGATTACACCATCTTTGTCCGGCTCGATCTCTTCATAATTCCCCGCGGCGTCAAGCCGATAGAAGTGCATGTGCCTGTCTTTGGGGTCAAGGATAAAGTATTCATTCACCCCGGCGCGGGCATACCCATCCTTTTTTTCTTCGGTATCCCGTTTGACCTCGGCCGATGTCGAATCGGACAACTCCTCCACGATCATGTCGCAGACCCCGTTGTAGGCGCGTTGATCATCCGCTCCCCAAGACGCCGGATTGTCGTCCAGGATGATGCCGATGTCAGGCTTGAACACCACTTCCCACTTCCCCGAAGGCAGACTTTCATCTCGAACCGACATGTAGGTGCCGGTTTCCAAGCATAGTATCTTTGCGATGGGATTCACTTCGAGATAGCAGCACAGGAGGCGAAAGAACCAGCGATACTGTTCGGTCTGGGCAAAGTTGGGCAAGGGTTCGGCCTCCAGAATGCCGTTGTTCCATTCGTAGCTGACGTCGATATGCGGGTGAGGCCGTTCATACCACTTTTCCCAGTACTCTTCCAGAGTGACGCGGAGGCCATGGGCAGGAGCCCGGTCTTTGACGCGCTCCATTTGAGAAGGTGCGCCACTGTCTGCCGGTCCGTCGGACAGCGGGGCACCGTTCGGCTGGGCAGTCTCCGCCGGTTTCTGACGAATGTCATGCACAATCTCTTTGCGGGCCATGCTCGCTCCTGTTCATCCGCTCATGCATCAGCGCGCGTCGCATCTGTCTACGAAGAGTTTACCACCTGCCGCTGTGCTGGCGCAACGGTGGCCGCCCTTTCCCTCACCTCACTCTTGGAACTTGAATCGTTCCGGACGTCCTCGGTCCCGGGTAGGCTAGGCCGCCACCGCGAAGAGTTTTTCCTGGGAATTGCCTCCTCCGTCGCTGTCCGGCGCGGCCGTATCTTCGGCTTCTTCTTGCGGCACAAGATTGATGGGCAAACCGGCCTGCTCCCGGATCTTGCTGTCGATCTGCGCGGCGACATCCGTTGTGTCACTGAGAAAGGCTTTGGCGCTTTCGCGGCCCTGTCCCAGGCGGAGATCGCCGAAGCGATAGAAGGCGCCGCGTTTTTCGATGATGTCAAACTCGACGCCCAGGTCCAGCAGGTCTCCCTGGGTGCTGACCCCTTCGTTGTACATGATGTCGAACTCCGCCACTTTGAACGGCGCGGCCACCTTGTTTTTGCGCACCGTCACGCGCGTCCGGTTCCCGATCACGTCACTGCCCTGTTTGATCGACTGGATCCGCCGCACATCCAGACGCACACTGGCGTAGAACTTCAGCGCCATGCCGCCGGACGTCGTCTCCGGGTTGCCAAACATGATCCCGATCTTCTGACGCAGCTGGTTGGTGAAGATCATGCTCGTGTCGGTCGTCTTGACCGCGCCGACCAGCTTGCGCAGGGCCTGGCTCATGAGCCGCGCCTGCAGTCCGACGTGGCTGTCTCCCATCTCGCCTTCGATTTCCGCACGCGGCACCAGCGCGGCCACACTGTCCACCACTACGATGTCCATGGCGCCTGAACGCACCAGCGCCTCCGCTATCTCCAGGGCCTGCTCGCCTGTGTCCGGCTGCGATACGTATAGGTCCTCGACATTGACTCCGATCTTGCGCGCATAGCTCGAGTCCAGCGCATGCTCCACATCCACGAAGCCGCAGACCCCGCCCATGCGCTGCGATTCTGCGATGGCATGCAGACACAGGGTGGTCTTGCCCGAGCTCTCCGGCCCATAGACTTCGATGATGCGCCCGCGGGGAATGCCTCCCACGCCCAGGGCTATGTCCAGGCTCAGACTGCCGGTGGGGATCGAGGCCACGTCCAGCCGGGTTGCCTCCCCCAGCTTCATGATGATCCCTTCGCCGTAGCGTTTGTTCAGATTGGCGATGGTAACTTCCAGCGCTTTGGCCGGTCCACTATCGGCTGACTGTTTTGTTGATCGTTTTGTTGTCATCGTTCTCCCTTACGGCCTGTTATCGGCATCCTTTGTAATGATTGACGAGCCTCCTCTGAGCGGAGGCGCAGGGTTGATCCTCGAGAGTACTGACTGAATTCATTATAGAACATGTGTTCAGTTTCTGTCAAAATGATTAAGTGACAGATCAGTCCCGGAATGGCCTCCTGTTTCTGACCGTTTCCTATACGGCCCTGGAGGAACCGAACGCGATGGAAAGTCGGTTGGCCATTTTGTTGTCCAAGAGTCCTGAGCAGATGGCAAGCGATGTCCAGAATGCGAACTGAAAGGTGGACCTTTGGGGTATCCAAGGCAGATAAATCGTGTTCGGAAGGCGAGCTAAGAGAGGAGAGGCGTAAGGGTGGGAGAATGTTTGGGCCGCCTTTCTCGCGGAGGGCGAACTTGGTTTGGCGGAGGCGTTGCGGTTTGGGCTGGCGGGTACTATGCGGCCGCAAGAGAACCAGGCGGGGGCGGTTGTCACTGGGGGGCGTTGCGGGGGGTGTCCCCCCGCACAAGGGAGGCCGCTTGCGGCCGACCGCCCAGATAGGTGAGGAGAGAGAAGGCAGAGATCCCTGCGTTCAGTTTACGCCGCGCGGCGAATTGGCTAAGGCCCGGTCGATCTGATCCTGACTGATTCCACTTTTTTCTGCGGTCGAGGGCGACAGAGGCTGCGGTACGCTCTGCGTCGACGCGAAGCGGACTGGAATCCGTCATTGCGCTCGCAAGTCGAATTCTTTCGCTATCCAATTCTTGTCTTTTGAAGGCATCAGCGACTATAATCCTCGCGCGATTCGGTTCCCCTCATTCGGACTACAGTTCTCAGCTACTTCAGATATGTTTAGGAAAACCTCCATTCCCACTTCAGAATTGACGCTGCAACTGTGCCCAACTGTGGCGCGTCATTTGGACCTGGCATGAGTGTAAATCGTCGAAAACTGAACAGAGCCTGGGAAACGCTGCGGTCACTGCCGATCCCTGCCATCGGCTCCGATCGCCTGGTCGATCTGCATGATGATCTGCTGCATTACGACACGGTGATTGCGCAGGAGATGCGCGAGTACCTGCGGGGGCGTGTCATCAACCGTATCCGCGTACAGATCGACTGGGAGTTGGAGGAGACGCTGCGGTCTTTCAAGCCGCAGACATCAGCTGAGATGGAGTGCAGGCGGGAGTTGCTGCGCTACAAACGACGGATTGATGACGTAGTGCGCCAACTGCTCCTAGGCCAGCCGGACGAAGCCCCCCTCGAATAGAATAACGGCAGCTTTTTCCCCTTCGTCCCTTCAGACGATATCCCGAAGCAGAAGATCATCGACCGTTTCCCGGCGTTGCGCAAGTTGCGCGACCCCTTCGCGCAGCATCACTACGGCCGGCCGCAGCGCTCCATTGTAGTTGCTGGCCATCATCAGCTGGTAGGCGCCACTGACCGGAACGGCCAGCAACTCCCCGGTTTCGATATGAGGCAGACGCAGGTCCTCGATCAGGAGATCTCCGCTCTCGCAGTACGGACCGGCCAACCAGGCGTTGTCGGAAATCGGCGGCCTGCTCAGCGGGTCGGTGACCGGCAGGGCAGAATAGCGCGCCTGGTAGAGGGCCGGGCGAATGTTGTCCGCCATCCCGCCGTCAAGCAGAAGCCAGCGCCGACCCCCCGCTTGTTTGACAGTTCCTACATGGTAGATGGCAACGCCGGCGCGGGCGACGAGGCTGCGCCCCGGCTCCACCTGCAGACGGGGCAAGGGCAGCGAATAGGACGACAGGTTCTCTGCCAGAGCTGCCCCGACCGTGGCGACATATTCCTCGATCGATTGATGGGGGAGATCCGCTTCGTGGTAGGCGACGCCCCAGCCGCCGCCGGGGCTTAGGGCCTGTGGCCACCAGCTGCGTTCCTTCTGCAGACGGCCGATCAGGTCGCACACCACATCCAGAGCGGGCAGGACCTGATCGGCCGCGTGAAAATGTGATCCCTGGTGGAAGTGCAGCCCGGTCAAAGGCAGTTCATTCCGCTGGCAGAAAGCCACTGCGGCGCCACATTCGTCGGCGTCCATCCCGAATTTGCTGTCATGCTGACCTGTTTGGCGGAATTCATGCGTGTCGACGGCGTAGCCTGGCCGCACCCGCAACCAGAGAGCGGGCGCAGGGCCGCGAGCTTGGGTCAATTGGGCGATACGCTCCAACTCCGGCAGGTTGTCGACGACGAGCGTGCCGGCCTTTGCGAGTCCGGCCTGCAGATCCGCCCAGCTCTTGTTCACACCGTGCATCAGAATCTGGGTGCGTGGGACACCGGCAGTGCGGGCTATATGTATTTCACCGACGCCTGTGCAGTCCAGAAGCAGGCCGTGCGCCGCCATCAGACTGGCCATGGCCAGATTGAGAGATGCTTTGCCGGCGTAGGTGATGCCAGCGGGGCCGGGATAGTGTCGACTTAGAGCGTCTTGATAGGCCTGAACTGCGCTGTCGATGGTCTGCTGATCATAGATATAGAGGGGTGTACCCCATTCGGCGGCCAGCTCGTTCAGGTCACGGCCACCAACATGGATCGAAGGCTGGCCCCTCTTGTCGGGCTGCAGTGCAACGGTGTTGGGGAATAGTGCGAGACGGTCACGATACATGGCGGGAACCTGTGGGTTCAGTTAGATTTCGGCGGCGGCCGTTATTGTTTCGTACAGCGATTTGACAGACTGAGAACGGCTAGAGGCAGAATCTACAGGAGCACCAGGAGGATTCCGCCGATGGTGATCAGTCCGCCGATGATGCTATTGAACGAAGGGATCTCGCGCAGCAGGAGCGCGCCCAGCAGCACGCCGCCCAGCACCTCCTGTGTGGCGATGAGATTGACGTAGGTGGCGTTCACTCGCCGCAGAGCCGCGTTGTAGAGGGTATGGCCGCAAGCAAGGGGGAAGACACCCAGGCCGACTATGCTGGCGACGGCGGGCCAGTTGAAGCTGCCGGGGGTGTGGGCCGCGGCCGCGGCTGGAAGCAACCAGAGCGCAGCGAGCATGTAGACTGCGCCGGCATACACCAGAAGAGGAAGGCGTTCTCGCTGGCTGCGACCGGCTATGCTGTAGACGGCGTAGGTAATGGCGGCGCCCAGAGCCAGCAGATCACCGATCAACATGCGGGGGGTGAAGTTGTACGATGCGCTGCCGCTTTGCCGAAGGAGCGCCAGTACCGGCTCGAACCCGGAGAGGACGGCCACGCCCAGGACAGCTACGAGGATGCCCAACCATTTGCGCTTCGAGAGCGGTTCCCGGAGCCAGAAGCGGGACAGCAGCGCGACCCAGATGGGGGCAGTATACATGATCGCGAGGCTATTGGTGATTGTTGTAAATTCGAGGGAGTAGGCGTAGAAGAAGAAGTGGAGAGCGGCGACCAGCCCGATGAGGACAAGACGGGGCCAGTTGGACACGAGGAGGCCGCGCCAATTGGGGGCGGCCCATGCCCCCCGGCTGCCAATCATGACAGCGCCTGACACGACGATGCCTGCGACCAGGAGACGACCGGCTGCGATCTCGAAGGACGATACTGAGAGTGCGGCCCAACGCACCAGCACGGGGCTGGTGCTGAAGAAGAGAACGGCGATCGCTACCAGGGCCAGCCCACGGCGTTCTTCAACTGTCACGGGATTGGTCCGGACTGTGCGCGGGCGTGTGACCTGCGCTTCAAGGCGTGGAGATCTGTTGGCCGTTCTAAGGAGCGGCGGGCGTAATCGCCACGTAGACCAGGCTCAATACCATGCTGAGCGCAATCAGCAGGCTGAGAAAGTAGAAAATCTTTTCGTTGCGGCTCAAGCGGCGGCGTCTGCCCCGTCTACGGCTCATGCGTTGTCCTTTTCAGACCGAAATTCAAGTAATGGGAGTTCAACGAGATTCAGAATGAGTCCCATGAACCAAGTGAATCATAGTCGAAATTGGTCTGTGAATCAAGACACACGGGTATTTGTATCCGCTACGGCGCTCACTCGATGCGGAGCGGGCCGAGGAGAAGACGATCTTCCTGGGCCGGGTTGATCCTGTCGAGCACGCGCAGGCGACGAAAATCGGGGCGGGTGTACAGGCCGATCTCGATCTGATAGAGTCCGGGGGGCGCGTCCGGCGGGACGATGAACGTGTGCACGGTTGCGACGGTCTCGCCAGCGGCCCAGGCTTCGGTTGAAGGCGACGGTTGCAGGTCGGCGCCGCCGAACATTTCGAAGCCGTCGGTCAGCAGGTGCGCGAAGACGGTATACAGTTCAGCCACCGGCCCGGATGCGGTCCAGTACAGGGTAACGGTCATTTCTTCACCGGGGACCGGTGTACGGCTGTTGAAGCTGTAGCCGGCCAAGGTTATGTTGTCGGCAAACTGCACGTGCACTGGGGTTGGAATGCCGGGGCCGCCATCCTGGGAAATGTCGGCCTTTCCGCCGGGCTGGCAGTCCGAAACGGTGAGCCCAGCGGGGCAGATGGTCACTTCGCCGAATGAATAGCTTGCGCCGCCGTCGCGCTGGGGCAGACGTTCACCGCTGCGATGGTCGTAGAAGCCGATCTGCCAGCTGGCCCGATTCGGTGTATGGGCCGTCTCTGGAATTGCAACGGTATAGCTGTCGAGCAGGAGGCGACCAGATTGCCAGCCACTGGTCGGGCGCAGCCCGCCGCCGGGCATCGTATCCAGCTGGGCGACGGTCAGACCGGTGCCGTCCACGAGGTGGATGAACAGGGACCAGTCAGCGGCCAGCGGGGCTCCAGTCATGAACGCCAAATCCACCTGGACCTCGTCCCCGGGGAATACGGTTGGCACTTGAGGATCTGTTTCACTCGCCTGCCCTTGCAGTCCGCCATACGATGCGGTCGCATGCCACAGCTGAATCTCGAAGTTTCCAACGAGAAAGAGGGCGTGGGGGGTCGGGGAGACAGCAGTGTTCGAATTGCTGTCAGGAATCGACATCGGTGGGGGCGTGTAGGCGGGGCGGATCAAAAGAAAGGGAGTGGCCAGCGTGAGTAGTCCGAGGGCAGAGGTGACACTCCAGCCGATACTGCGACCGAATCTGTTTCCCCATCCCGTCCAGCCAAGGGCCCACAGCAGGGCCAGAACGGGCAGCGCGGCGAAGAAGTAACGTCCCTGGGCGGCCGGCGCCACCCGCATAAAACGCAACCAGGAGATGGTAAGAACGAGCAGCCACAGCAGAAGGAAGGCGTGGGGAGCCCGGGAGCCGATATGGATTGGGCGTTGGGCAAGGCCGGCGCGCACTTCCCGGACGAGATATAACAGCAGCCCCAGCACAACGACAACAGAGACGACTCGCAGCGCCAGGTAGAGCCAGGCAGGATAGGGCAGGTTGAGCCAGCCAAACAGCCCCCAGAAGGAACGTTCCAGTCCCCCCAGCTCACTCAGGATCTGCGAGGGGCCCGCCGGGATGACCCGCAACAGGATATTCGCTTCCCACATCTCCCAGGCCAGGGGGTCGCCATAGAGCCGCCAGTTGCGCAGGTACCACCAGCCGGCAAGCAGGATGGCGGGAATGGCCGTCCACAGGGCGGCATCAAAGATGGAACGAAGGTTGCGGTGCCGCCAGGCCAGCCACAGGATCGCGGCCGCGGAGACGCCGGCCAGCCCCAACCCGCTCAGTTTGGAAAGCAGCGCCAAGCCAAGCGCGGCGCCGAGTTTCAGCAGGCGGCTTTTTTGCGGCTGCCCTCCTTCCACCATCATCTCCGTCAGTTGCCACAGGACGAGCGCGGCAGCTGCGTTGACAGCGTTGTCATTGCTGACGGATGCGCTGATGAAGGCAAATTGGGGCAGAAAGGCGGCGAAGGCCGCGCCGAGAAGGGCATTTTGCGGGGGGAGAAACAGGTGAAGCGTGCGGTAGACCGCGTAGACGGTCACCGCGCCGAGTAAGACTGAGAAGAGGCGGGCGACGTGCAGGGCCAGGATCGACCTTTGCCAAGGGAAGCTTTCCGCGTGCCGGTGGTGGATCAGATAGTTGCGGTTGATGGCTGTATCGGGTTGACCGATTGCGCGGTGGGGATTGGCGCGCGCGAAAATTTCAGGGAAGTCGGTCTGATCGATCAACGCGGTGAGCAAAGCCGCGGCGGCGTAGTAGGCGGGCGCCTGCGTCCCCTGCTGCCGCCAGAGGGCGGGCGTATTCGGCTCCGCTACGGGCAGGGCCCGCTGCGTCACCAGATGTTGAACAAAGGCGAAATGCCAGATTTCATCGGGCGCTTCGAAAGGGGGGGTTACAATACTGAACAGGCTGGCAAGAAGGAGGTAAACCGCCAACAGATGGCGAATCGTGGGACGAACAACCGGGAAGACAGGAGCGAAACGGCGCGGCGCTTTCCCGGTTTCGCGGGATTGGGACATTTACCTGGAACTGGCTTTCGGTATCTGTTCTCCTGGCCCGGATAGCTTGTGGGAACCGGGGGAATCCGTCTCCTCCGCGGTGTTGCCGCTCTGCTCCAGTCTTTCAGCATGGTCGCTCCGCGCAATCCGTTTTGGCGGTCGCCAGATGAAGAGATAGTATAGCCAGCTCTTGACAAATTGGAACCAGACATCCAACACGCGAAAGTTGGACTCGCCATTGGAGCGCACATATTCGTGGGTCGCAACTTCACAGATACGATACCCGCTACGCACGGTCTTAATTACCATCTCCTGCTCGATCGTTGGAATCTCCGATTCCAGCGCCAGGCTGCGGGCCAGATCGGCCCGAATTGCCCGGAATCCGTTCTGCGAGTCGGTCAGGCTCACACCTTGGGAGTAGTTGATGCTGAGCGTGATCACCTGGCTGCCAAAGAGACGGATGAACTGATTGATGGTGGCGTGCAGCTCGTCGCTCCCTCCAAGCATGCGGGAGCCGGATACGTGATCGGCGTTACCGTCGATAATCGGCTGGACGAGCGCAGGAATATCACGGGGGTCATGGGAGCCGTCGGCGTCGATAAAGACGAGGATATCACCGCTGGCGTGGGCGATGCCGACGCGGATGGCGTCGCCTTTGCCTTTACCGTTATCCAGAAGCACGGTCGCGCCCAGTTCGGCGGCGATGGCCCGCGTATCGTCGCTGCTGTGGCCGTCGACGACCAGCAGTTCGTCGGCGTAGGGCGCGGCCCATTCGAGCACCGGTCGGATGTTGCGGCCCTCGTTTCGGCAGGGTACGATCACCGAAATCTGAATCTCGCGGCCATCCGGCGCCTGGCGCGTGATGGCGGTGGGCCGGGCGGGCTGGGTATACCAGTTAGGCAGGATATCCGTCACGGTTCGTCTCAGGAAAGTAGAAAAATGGATTGGCTGCCGTTCGGCAGGCCACTGGGCCCTACTTTAGCAGCATTCAATATCGATGCCAAGCCTCAGAGCCAGCATTCCGCAGGAATTGACCGGCAACAGACGATGCATTAGAGTGCACATTTGCCTGACCCAGAAAGCAGGGGCCGCTGCGTTCAGAGTCAGGTTTAGACGGTCCATTTGACCGGTTGGGACGACCATGACCAAGAGTGATCCTATTGAAGCGGCGGCGCAGATCGTAGGCATTGACCTGCATGAGGGTCTGCAGCTCATCGGCGCGGCGCGACTGGCCGATCGCCACCATCCGCCTTTCGATCTGGGACGGCCGGCGCTGGTGCTAGAGATCGCCGATGCGCCTACAGCGCGGGCGGTCGGTGCCGTGCTGGGCAATGCCTATCCCAGGGACCACCCTCTACAACTGATATGCCTGGACGAAAGTGGAACTCGTTATGCGAGGGCTGTGCCCCTGGCGGAGTTTTCTACGCCGGCCGGCCTGGTTGAGCCTGCCTGCCTGTACGTGCCCCCCTTGCACCATAGCAGTTATTCTGATCTGCAGGAGGTAATGGCGCACTTGCGGGCGCCGTACGGCTGCCCCTGGGACCGGGAGCAGACTTTGGTGAGCACGCGGGCCTTTCTTCTCGACGAAGTGGCAGAGACGCTGGAGGCGATGGACTCCGAGGATGAGGCGCATATCGCCGAGGAGTTGGGCGATGTACTCGGGATCATCGCGATGATCGCGCAGATCGCGACCGAAGAGGGCCGCTTCCAGATGGCAGACGCGGTGCGGAAGAGCGTCGAAAAGCTTATCCGCCGGCATCCTCACGTCTTCGGCGAAGATGACATCGACGATATGGAGCACCTGTATACACGTTGGGAAGAGATCAAGGCGGAGGAGCGGGCGTCGCAGGACAGACCGGCGCGGGGCCCGCTGGATGCGGTGCCGGCGGCATTGCCGGCGCTGCGCAAGGCGCGCGAAATGCAGTCCAAGGCAGCCAAGGCCGGACTTCTCGACCGCGTTGCGCTGGCGGAAAGCAGTCCTGAGCTGGAGAGGCTGTTGCCGGAGGGCAGCGACGAACAGGCGCTTGGTCTTCTGTTGTGGCGGCTGGCCGCTCTGGCGAACGCGCGCGGCCTGGACGGGGAGGACGCGTTGCGTGCCTTCATAGGGCGCTGGCGCGCAGAGAACAGGCCCTAAATTGAGAGAAGAGGAGAAAGAGCCTGCCAGCATGGCAGGTCACTCGGTCCTTGCTTTTTAATCGGTCCCTTCTTTGAAGATTGGGGGCCAAACGTGCTATACTTTGGGGTGCTGGTTTGCCCCGGTAGCTCAGTGGATTAGAGCATCTGACTTCGGATCAGAGGGTCGTGGGTTCGAATCCTACCCGGGGTGCTCACGTATGCGGCCTGTCTAAGACTAAGCGGATTCGCCGTTGTGTAAGTGCCGCCCCGCGCGCGCTCTCAGGTTGGCGTTGCGATGGAGGGGCGGCTTTTCGTTGGCCCCTTCGCTACTACCGAGTCGCCAACAGCTGCTGCAGCTATAATCTGCGGTAACGGACGGCAGGTCACCAACGCAGGCGTTGATAGGGTAAGGGAGAATGTACCTGGCCCACCCCACTCGAAGGCTGTTCAGCCCAGCGGGTGCGCATGACGATGTCGTTCAGCACCGGTTGCAGTGCTGCGAACTCGTTAACGTGAACGCAGAAGGCGAGGACAAGAAGCCTTTCCCCATCCTGGGACAGCAGAACAACCTGCCACACTTCGCTCGCAGACGCGTGTTCACGGTAGCGAATCGATACGGCCTCTTCGCTCAACGGCCTGAGACCCTGGACCAGCTCAACGCTGGCAGGCTCGATGCTGTAGGCGTGCTCGGCGGCCGCCTGCGCATAGCGCTCCAGCGTCATCTCCTCAGCCGCGACAGTGAAGACCAGCATGAAGTTGCTCGACGCACTGTCCGCGGGCACTGACTGCAGGCCCAACCCGATGACGGCGTCGTCGCGGCGCACGCTCATCGCAGACACCAGTGCCCTCATTTCCGCAACGCCTATTGGCTGGCCTTCCAGGCTTTTGACCGCGGACGAAAAGAGTGACAGATCGACCTGCGAAGGTCGCTCCGGGTCGAAATAGTGCCATCCCGGTGGGTAGGACAGTGACAGGCCGCGGTCTAGATCGTCGTACGTCAGCCAGCCCGACGGGTCCGCCTGCAGCGCACGCTCCGCGTCGGCTGACGGCGTTACGAACCCGCCGTAGACCCACGCCAGCTGCCCCTCGTATTCGATCTGCCACCAGTCGCCGGCTGCATTTGTACTGACCGCAGCGTACTGTTGCCCCTCCGCGACTGTGCTGATGATGGCATGGTCTGTGCCCGGACCGCCGCGAATATACATGGTGCGGGTGATCGTCACCGTGGGGCCGACCAGAGGTTTGTAGGCGGGGTGGGCCAGCCACTGCACACGCCGCACGATATCGCGCAGAAGCGGCTCCAGCCGGCCGTCAAACTGCTCGCCCCATATTTCAAAGGTGAACAAAAGAAATGTCCCACCGTCCGGGGAAAGCAGGACGACCTGCCAGCCGACCGCCTCCGTGCCTGGGCGCTTGACGACCTCGCCTTCTTTGACGACGGCGTCGCCGCTGCGGTACCTGAAAGATGCGGTCTCCTCCCCCCAGGGCCGCAGACCGGGCCCAACTGTAACGCTCTCCAACATCTCGCCTCCAGACTCCTCCTTGTGCGCGGCCAACTGCAGCGCATACTGCTCCAACGTTCGTCCCACAGCCGGTATCGCGCGAATGGCAAAGCGATTATTGTAGGTCGAAGGCGTGTCCGGCGCGTACTGGAAGCCATATCCAACGAACTGGCCCTCCTGACCGGCCGGGGTCAGGGAGTCGATGTGCGCCTCTTGCCGTGCGAGCAGGGCTTCGGCGGCAGCCGGATCATCCATCTGCAGTTTGAGGGAGAGCAGCTTCTCTTTGGAGGAGACGTAAAGCCACCCGCGCGGATGGAATATCCTGAGACCATGCGCCTCATCCTCGACGGCGTGCCAGTCCTGGTACGGGCCCCCTGAGACCGCCGGCGTATCTCCAGTCGGAATCACCAACGGATTGTGAATCGATAGCATCGGGACCGCAGGCCGGGTGGAAGAATGGGACTCGAAATCAGTCCAGCGCGTGCGCTGGACGATTTCACGCAGCACCGGTTGCAATGCCGAGAACTCGTCAACATGAACACTGAAGGCAAGGACAAGTATCTTTTCTCCGTCCGGTGACAGCATAACAACCTGCCATACTTCACTCGCGGTCGCGTGCTCGCGGTAGCGGATTGATACGACCTCTTCATCTAACGGCCTGAGACCCTGGACCATCTCAACGCTGGGCGGCTCGACGCTGTAGGCGTGCTCGGCGGCCGCTTGCGCATAGTGTTCCAGCGTCGTCCCTTCGGCTGCGACAGAGAAGACCAGCAAAAAGTTGCTCGACACACTTTCCGCCGGTCCTGACTGAAGGCCCAAGCCGATGACGGCGTCATCGCGGCGCCCGCTCATCGCAGACACCAAATCCCCTGCCTCCATTACGTCAAGCTGGACATCATCGCGACTTTTAACCGCGGACGAAAGGAGCGCCAGGTCAACCTGCGAAGGTCGCGTTGGATCGAAATAATGCCATCCCGATGGATAGGACAGCGACAGGCCGCGGTCCAGATCGTCGTACCTCAGCCAGCCCGACGGGTCCGTTTGCGGCGCACGCTCCGCAGCCGCGGGCGGCTCCACAAACTCGCCGTAGACCCAAGCCAACTGTCCCTCGTATGCGATCTGCCACCAGTCGCCGGCTGCATTCATGCTGACGGCAGCGTACTGTTGCCCCTCCGCGACCTTGCTGATGATGGCGTGGTCGGCGCCCGGCCCATCGCGAACATATATGGTGCGGGTGGTCGTTACCGTGGGACTGGACAGTGGTTCGTGGGCAGGATGGTCCTGCCACTGCACACGCCGCACGATGTCGCGCACCAACGGCTCCAGCAGGCCGTCAAACTGCTCGCCCCATATATCAAAGGTGAACTGAAGAAATGTCTTACCGTCCGGGGAAAGCAGAACCACCTGCCAGCCGACCACCTCCGTGCCTGGCCGTTTGATAACCTTTCCTTGTTCGACGACGGCGCCGCCGCTGCGGTACCTTACTGATGAGGTCTCCTCATTGCGGGGCCGCAGACTGGGTCCCACTTCAACGCTCTCCAACGTCTCGAGTTCAGAGTCTTCCAGGCGGGTAGCTTCGTGCAAGGCATACTGCTCCAGCGTGCGTCCCGCAGCAGGTATTGCACGCACGTCAAAGCGGTTGATGTAGGCCGGCTCTGTGTCCGGCGCAAACTGGAATCCGTAACCGACGAATTGATCCTCTTGCCCTGCCGCGATCAGGGAGTCGATGTACGCAGACTGCTGAGCGATCAGAGCTTCTGCGGCGGCCGGGTCATCCATCTGCAGTTGGAGGGAGAGCAGCTTCTGTTTGGAGGAGGCGTAGAACCATCTTGGCGGATGGAATATCCTGATGCCGCGCGCCGGGTCTTCGACCGCGGGCCAGTCCTGGTACGGTCCTCCTGAGACAGTCGGTGTATCCCCTTTCGGAATAACCAACGGATTGTGAATTGACAGTATCGGGACGGCAGGTCGAGGTTCGGGGGGTGTTTCGGAAGCCTGCTGCGCGGCCCCAACATGGGTTATGATCACCGGGCGTGTATTCGAGACGACGGCCGACTCGGCAGCGGCTACAGTCTCTGAGGCGGAGGCGGAGGCGGAAACCGAATCCGGTCGGGGAGCCGCGTTAGACCCATACCCGGCCAGAAAAAGAGAGACGCAGGCCAGTACAGTCAGGACGCGAAAACGAATAGGGGACATTGCGGACGTACTCCCTGCAGAGAGGGTGGTGACCGGCGGTCACCTCAGTTCAGAAGTGGAGTGACTGCCTACCGAGCATCTCCCGGCTGCTCGACTGTGTCCACGAATTGCCCGAAGACCCAGCCAGGCTGGCCGTGATAGTCGATCTGCCACCAGTTTCCCACCACATTCCTGCCGGTGATCGGATACTGATAGCCAGGTTCGGTCGTGTCGATGACGGGGAAGCGACCGCCGGGACCGCCATAGACGTTCATGCGGCGACTGAACGTCAACACTGCCTGCGTGGCCGGCAGCAGAGGAGGAAGTGGAAACCTGGCCACGATTTGGACGCTGCCTTCATTGACCAGCTCAACCAGATCGTCATATACCCACCCGGGCCGGCCGTCTTCGTCGATCCGCCACCAGTCGCCGGCCATATTCCTGCCGGTAATCAGATATTGGCGTCCAGGTTCGACTTCGCCGACGATGGGGTAGCTGTTGTCCGGCCCTGCGCGCAGGTTCGCTCGCCGGTTTACCGTCATCGCCGCCTCAGTCACCGGTAGTAAGGAAGGGGCGGGGAATCTGACGACGGCCACCTGCACGCCTCCCTCGGCAACAGCTGTAACCAACTCGGCAAAAACCCATCCGGTCTGGCCGTTTTTGTCGATCTGCCACCAGTCGCCCGCCTGGTTTCTGCCCGTGATCAGATACTGCTGGCCGGCTACCGCCACGCCGATTACGGGGTTAGTGGCGCCCGGGCCGCTGCGCACATTGACGCGCCGGTCGATCATCGCTACAGGAACTGACACAGGTGCGTCGGGAATATTCGCTGCCGCGAGAGGAACTGAGACCCAGCCGGGCTGACCGCCATAGCTGATTCGCCACCAGTTTCCCGTAAAGTCGCGCTCCAAAATCGAAAACTGCTTCCCCGCCCCAATCTTGCCAATTATGGGACTGAATGGGGCGGGTTCGTTATGGACGTACATCGTCTGTCTGGAAATCGTCACCGGCCCGACCCCAGGTTCTGTCCCACTTTGGTCGCCGGCCCACTGCACGCGCTGCACCATCTCAGCCAGCAGAGGCTCCAACTCTTCAAACTTTTCGCCAAGGATGGAGAAGGTGAGAACAAGCAGATATTCGGCATCAGGCGAGAGCAGGACAACCTGCCAGCCGGCTGTTCGGGTGCCGGTCAGAACGGATTGGGAGGTTGTCGGGACAGGCACAGCGCCTCGGAATCGGACCGAAACTGCCTCTTCCCTGCGGGGCCGCAACCTGGTGACCAGATCAAAACTATCCACGTCGACCCCGATCTGCCTGTCTAACGCGGCGGCAGCGCCCTGCCCGAACTCGTACAGTGCAAGGCCTCTTGCGGGAAATATCTCCACGATGACGCTATTGGCATGCAGCAGATCAGGAGGATCCTGCGGGAAGGCGAATCCAGCGCCTAGGAACAAGCTCGGCTGTACAGTGGACTGCAGATCCATCAGCAGTTTCAGGATTTCCACTCTGCCCAATGCTTCCATTTCCTGCTGCAGAGCTTCTGTCTGCGTACTGTCGAAGAAGTGCCATTCCGGGGGGTAATGGATCGTCAGACCATAGGCTGAGTTGTCGAACGCCTGCCAGTCTGTCGAGGTCTTGACGGTCTTCGGGCTTGCTGCCGATGGCACGGCCTCTGAAACTGAGTCATCTGGCGTCGGAGTCGACGTAGGTGAGGGGGATTGATAGGAGCGGAATCGCGAGGCGTGGGCAATGTCGTTGAAAGTCGCATCGAGGAAACCAGAGGTTCCCGGCCCGCGATAACTGGCTGGATGGGCCCCGCGACGAACGGCGGTTGAGTCAGCGAGCAGAGGTGATTGCGGGGCCGCTCGCGGAGACCAGCCAAGGCAAAAGAGGCACAATGGCACAAGGTATAGGATTCCCCGCATATGCGCTTCTGACCTCAATAGTCCGTGAGTTGTGGTTCGTGAACCGAGAATTCCACGTACTATAGTTCACTCGAGCCACTGCACGCGCTGCACAATTTCTGTCAACAGCGGCTCCAACTCCGCGAAGTCTTCGCTGCGAATGCTGAAGGTAAGGAGGACTATCCTCTCTGCGTCCGGTGAAAGCACACCAACCTGCCAGCCAATGACCTCGATATCCGGCTGACTGAAAAGAGCACCCTTTGAGCGATAACGGACCGATGCTACCTCCGCGCCCATTGGCCGCAGACCGGCGACCACGTCAGCGCTGTCCACCTCGAATCCGTCCATGTTGTTCAACTGAGCAGCGATCATTTGCGCGATCAGTTGCAGAGACAGTCCCTCAGTGTGGAAGTAGATAGCGTTGATGTTGTTGACAAACCCGGTGTCAGGGGAATTAGCGGCGGCGAATTGGAAGCCCAGGCCGACGAAATGGTCTTCCTGCTGTATCGCCTGGGCGGACGTTGCCAGCAGTGCCTTGATTTCCTCGCTGCTGGCCTTTGCGCCCACTTCCTCCATGAGCTCTGTGAGTTCCTTTTTTGTCGGATCGAAGAAGATCCATCCCGGCGGATAAGGAATCGACAGTCCACGGGCGTCATCGACAAAAGTCTGCCAGTGCGCGGCGACATGCGCTTCCGGGGTGGCAGTGGTCGGTGGATCCGGTTTTGGGGTTGCGGTGGGTTCGACAGTGACCTGCGAGCCGTTCAGCGCGGACGAAGACGGCAGCTGTTCACCGGAGGTTGGCGGATCGGGTTGGATGGATACGCAGCCGGCCAGGACAGACGCTATGCAAACAGATGTGAGCAGGACCAGTCGGGAAACGATCTTCACGCGCCTCGTCCCCTTCTCTACCAGACCAGCCGCTGCAACCATAGCAGGGACTGGCCTGCGGCTACTAAGCACAAGCCAATTCCCTCAAGCAGCCCTGCAGAAACTGGCCGGTGTAACTCTTCTCGACATTCACGACCTGCTCGGGGGTGCCTTCGGCCACCACGTAGCCGCCCTTGCCCCCGCCTTCCGGCCCCATGTCGATTACCCAGTCGCAGTTCTTGATCACATCCAGATTGTGCTCGATGACCAGCACGGTGTTGCCCCGGTCGGACAATTCGTGCAGGACGGCGAGCAGTTTGCGCACATCTTCGAAGTGGAGGCCGGTCGTCGGCTCATCGAGGATGTAGAAGGTATTGCCGGTATCGCGGCGGCTCAACTCTTTGCTCAGTTTGATTCGCTGCGCCTCGCCGCCGGAAAGCGTGGTCGCCGGCTGTCCCAGGCGAATGTAGCCAAGCCCGACAGCCATCAGCGTCTGCAAGCGGGAGCGAATACGGGGGATGTTCTGGAAGAAGTCCAACGCCTCTTCGACGGTCATGTTCAAGACATCGGAGATCGATTTGCCGCGGAAGCGGATATCGAGCGTTTCGCGGTTGTAGCGGTCGCCGTGACACTCTTCGCAGGAGACGTAGACATCGGGTAGAAACTGCATTTCGATCCTGATGATGCCGTCGCCGCGGCAGGCCTCGCAGCGGCCGCCCTTCACGTTAAAGCTGAAACGCCCTGCTTTATAGCCGCGGGCTTTCGCCTCGGGTATACTAGCGAACAGCTCGCGCATCGGTGTGAAGAGTCCGACATATGTTGCCGGATTGCTGCGCGGTGTACGCCCAATCGGGCTCTGATCGATCTCGATGACCTTGTCCAGATGCTCGATGCCCTCGATTCGCTCGCAGCTGCCGGGGCGCGCCTTGGCCCGGTAGAAGCTCTGTGCCAGGCGTTTGTAGAGCACCTCAACGACCAGACTTGACTTGCCGCTGCCGCTCACTCCGGTCACCGCGATCAACCGGCCCAGCGGGAAGCGTACATCCACCTTTTTCAGGTTGTTCTCGGTGGCGCCGCGTACATGCAGATACTCCCCGTTTCCTTCACGGCGGTCCATCGGTATCTCGATACTCCGTTCGCCGCGAATGAACTGGGCAGTCAGGCTTTCCGGGTGGCTAACGAACGCATCCTTCACTGCTGAAACAACAACCTCCCCACCGTGTTCACCGGCGCCCGGCCCCATATCCACGACCCAGTCGGCGGCGCGGATTGTTTCCTCGTCATGCTCGACCACGAGCACAGTGTTTCCCAGATCCCGCATCCCCTTCAAAGTATTGATCAGCCTTACGTTATCCCGCTGGTGCAGCCCGATGCTCGGTTCATCCAGAATGTAGAGGACGCCCATCAGCTGGCTGCCGATCTGCGTAGCCAGCCGGATCCGCTGGGACTCGCCGCCGGACAAGGATACGGCGGTGCGATTGAGCGTCAGATAGTCCAGGCCCACGTTTACCATGAATTCCAACCGCGCTTCGATCTCTCTCAGAACCTGACCGCCGATCGCAAGTTGGCGCGGTGAGAATAACGGCTCGGCGCCGTTGCGTCCCGCGGCCGCCCGCACCCAGGTCAGCGAATCGTTAACCGACATCGCCGTAATGTCATGGATGCTCTTGCTGGCGGTCGTGACCGCCAGCGCCATCGGCCGCAGCCGCCGTCCTTCGCATTCGGGACAGGGGTTGATGCCCATGTATTCTTCCAACTTGCTGCGGATCCAATCGCTGTCGGTTTCCCGGTAGCGCCGCTGCAGGTTGGGAAGTACACCTATGTATTGCGTCTCGTAATTGCGCTCGTAGCCGCGGGCGTTGCGATAATGCACCTGCACCTTTTCCCGCCCAGGCGGTCCGTACAGGATTATATCCCGCTGTTTGCTGCTCAACTCCTGCACCGGAGCCGTGCGGGGAATTGAAAACTGGTTGCAAACCGAGCGCAGCAACTGTTTGTAGTAGCCCTCGTCACCGTTGCCTGGGGTCGCGCCTTGCCAAGGCCGCACGGCCCCTTCGGCAATACTGAGATCACCGTCCAGAATCAGATCGGGGTCGAATTCCTTCTGTACGCCCAGCCCGTCGCAGGATGGACAGGCCCCGTGCGGGCTGTTGAAGCTAAAGGTGCGCGGCTCGATCTCGGTAAAGCTGAGACCGCAGCGCATGCAGGCGAAGTGCTCGCTGAAGACGCGGTCGGTTGCGACCTCGCGCAGGCTGCCGTTGCCTTCAACGGGTACGCGCTTCACTTCCGAAACGATCACTGAGCCCTCGCCCAACTTGAGCGCCGTCTCCACCGAGTCGGTGAGCCGCGTGCGGTCGGTGCCCGGCAGCACGCTTCCGGGGTTGTCCGGGTCGGACCGCTCTGCCCGCACGATGATGCGGTCGATCACGGCCTCGATGGTATGCATCTTGTACCGGTCCAACTCGGGTGCTTCGCCGACCTCGAACAGTTCGCCGTTCACGCGTACACGCACATAGCCCTGTGACTGCAGGTCGTCGAAGACCCCCTTGTGCTCGCCTTTACGGTCTTTGATGATCGGGGCCAGAATCAGAAGGCGGGCGCCCTCCTCCATATCCAGAATTGAGTTAACGATCTGTTGCGGCGTCTGCTGGGTGATCGGGTCGCCGCACTCGTGGCAGTGGGGCTGACCGACGCGTGCGAATAGCAGTCGCAGATAGTCGTAGACTTCGGTGACGGTGCCGACGGTTGAGCGGGGATTGCGCCCGGCGCCCTTCTGGTCGATTGAAATCGCGGGGCTGAGCCCTTCGATCTGATCGACATCCGGCTTTTCCATCAAGCCGAGAAACTGGCGCGCATAGGAGGAAAGAGACTCAACGTAACGGCGCTGCCCTTCGGCATAGATGGTATCGAAGGCCAGGCTGCTCTTGCCACTGCCGCTCAGCCCGGTGATCACCACCAGTTTATCGCGAGGGATCTCCAGATCCACGTTGCGCAGATTGTGTTCGCGTGCGCCGCGTATGATCAGCTTGTCAAGCGCCATGCAGCCTCCAATCGTTTCCGGTTCCTGTTAGCAAAGCGCCCAATTGCGGCACCCATAAATAGCCAAGAGGTCCGAGAATGTGAACGGATGTTCGCTACAGGGGCTATGTTACCACTTTTGGTCGCTACTGTCCATTAATGGAAAGTATATATTACCAGAATGCTCCGGCACTTGAGAAAGCGCAGAGGTATTCGGCACTTCTGGCCTTTTGGGGAGGAATCTGGGTCAGTTTGCCGCGCGAATACACTGGAGTGCGGGGAGAAAGCCGGGCCAGGCACGGTTGAAGCCGCGCAGACCGGCTTGATTGAATTGCTGTGCAATATGTCTACGATCTGTCTACGAACAGTAGGTTGAGGTAGACACTGCTCTCACTCCTGGCGAGCATTGTGCTGCCAGGTCGGCTGCGGCTGCCAACGGGGCGGATCGTAGAAGGGTAGTAGAGAAGGGTCTTCTTGCCACTTGAAGGCGAAACGGATGCGGGTAGGATGGGCAGGGTGCAGACCATCCCAGGGGAGATTCTGCAGCGTGAACCAGCCGACATCGAGAGTCTCCCGGGTGACGATTGGCGTTCCTTCGACGTGGCGGGCGGCGAAGAGCAGACAGTAGAGATGATGCAGGCCGCCGCCGCCGTGGTAGTTGTTGTCGAACATGCCGAGAAATCCGCTCAGCGCAACCCGGCAGCCGGTCTCTTCCCACACCTCGCGCACCGCGCCCTCCGCAGGCAGTTCGTTTACCTCACACCACCCACCCGGCAGAGCCCAACGTCCGTTGTCCTTCCGCTGGATCAGGAGGATGCGGCCGGCGTCATCGAAGACGGCAGTGTCCACCACCGTATACGGAGATACGTAGCGCGTATCATCGAAGAAATGGCGCTGGATTTTCGCCAGCGGACGTGCGTCCACCAGGGCTGTTAATTCGGCGCACAGAGCCAGCATTTCCTCGAAGGTCTCGGTCTGGTAAGGATTGTCGGCAAAGCGCAAGCCGTTGTTGCTCAAGGCGCGCAGCCTTCCGGCAACTTGCAGGATGGTCTCCTCTGCCGAAGCTTCTTCCACGACCCTCCCGTCATTCGTTCCCATCATCACTCCCCTTATTCAATCAGATCGGACGCTAATGCAGTTGGCCATCAGCCAACGCTTTCCAGTTCCTTCTCCATGGCCAGCAGACGCACCAAACGTTTGCCTGAACGGATGCGCTGCGCCTCTCCGGTCAGCGTAAAGCCGAGAGACTGGAAAAACCGGAGCGCGCCGGGGTTGAACTGCTCAACGCCCAGTTTGGCCTCGCGCACACCACCTTCGGCAGCAAGCCACGGCTCCAGCAAGGCCCAGGCATTGGTTCCCACGCGCTGCCGTTGGAATGGCTCCGCCACCAGCAGGATGCCGATATAAACTGTTTCGGGATCCGGCCAGTGCAGACGGAAGTCGATCAGCCCCACCAGTTGTGCGCCGGCTTCGGGGTGGCCTGGTTCATTGGCGGCGACAATCCCCAGCCCCATACGACCCGGCTCGTTCTCGATCGCTTCCAGGTCCCGCGCCGACTGTCCGACGGGCGCCTGGGCCAGGTGATACATTGCCCAGTAGGCTGGGGACAGTTCGTACACCCGCTGCAACGCATCAGCGTGAAGCGAAGTTTCCAGAGGAAGCAGTGAGATGGAAGGGGTCATGACGGCAGGGGCGTATGGTTCGCGGCCAGCTCCTCCACACTGCGCCGCAACGCTTGCCAGTCGCCCTCGGCGCGCTGCAGGTCGGCTGCGAGCGTCTCCAGCTTTTCCCGCTCCACGCGCACGAAGCGGGTGTAGGGCGCGACTGCTTCGCGGATGCGCTGCACACTGCCTTTCAGCTCCGAGTCGAACTGATGGCTGATAGCGGTATCGAGCCGCCGGCGCAGGTCGCCGATGCGCGCACGCAGCTGGGCCTTCACCTTCTGCCGCCGATAGGGGAGCACATAGAGACCGAGTGCGGCGAGGGCGCTGGCGCCGAGGACACCGGTCACATCGAGAAAGGTGGTGTTCAGGATCACCACGAGGATGGCGCCGAGGCCGATGGCGCCGGCTTCGACCGCGGCCGTTTGGAGGATGGCCCGCTGCACATCCTTGGCCAGCTTCAACGCCTCGGCCTCGCGATCATAGGAATCGACCACTTCCTGCGCGCTGCGGCCGATGCTCTTTAGCAGATTCTGGCGGTTGAAATCGAATTCTCCCCGCACGTGGCCGATCATCTGGTCGGTGTGCTGGAGCGAGCGGCGCTCGATGAACTCCATCACTGCCTGCCACTGGCGGTAGTCGCGCTCAATCAACCAGTCGATCAGGTCGTCTACATGTTTTTCGACCGCGCGGCTGCTGTCGGCGAGGACGCGGCGCTCGAACTCGCCTCGCAGGCGCTCGCTGTTGACCAGTTCGACGATACGGGTAATGCGCAAATTCTCGTCGAAGAAACGGTCGCCGCGCTCCGCCATTTCGTAGAGGACGTTATCGACGCGGTCGCTCTGGTAGCGGAAGTCGCGCTGCATATCGTTCTGGTAGGCCGCCAACTGCTGATCAATGGCGTCCAGCGCCTGGAAATCACCCTTGAGCAAGGCCTGGCGCTGTCTGATCACTTCCTGATAGTTGGCGATCAGCGCGGCCGAGATACCGATCGGGTTGGAGAGTTGCAGCCGCACGCGCTCGCCGGCGTCAAGAAAGTCAAGAATGTACTGCTCCAGCGGACCGAACCGACTGCGCTGCCAGAGGGAAAGGTGGGAGGATGGTCTAGAGTCTTCCGTCTCCTCGTTGCGCTCTCCTGATTGCTTTGCTTCCAGTGCGAGGCGGGCGCTGACGGCGAAAATGGCCGGCGCAACGCCGAGGAGCTCGTGGGCGTTCCGGCGCACGAACTCGAGCACCTCTTGTTGCTCCGCTTCGGTGGTCAGCAGCTCGATCTTGTTGACCACGATCACGATCTTTTTGCCCCAGTCGCGGATCTGTTGGAGGAAAGCGCGCTCTGATTCGCTGAACGGCCGGTCCGCGCTGGTGACGAAGAGGACGAGGTCGCTGCGGGGCACGAAATGCTCGGTCAGCTCCTGGTGCTGGCGGATGACCGCATTGGTTCCGGGCGTATCGACCAGGTTGACTTCCTGCAGCCAGGGAACGGGCAGACGGCGCACGGCCATGCCCTGGTCAGCGCCCGGCTGCTCGGCGGCATCGCTGTGGCGGATCAGAACCAGTTCACTGGTGGTGGGCACGACGCCTTCGGGCAGAAATTCCTGCCCCAGCAGTGCGTTGATGACCGCGCTCTTGCCGGCGTTGAATTCACCCACCACAACCATCAGGAAAAGCTCTTCCAGTTGGGCCAGTGCGTTGCGGATCAGGCCCAGGTCGGCGTCGGACGCATCGAGGCGGGCGAGGGAGACCTGCAGGTCGCCCAGCAGTTGGCGCTCTTTCTGTAGAATTCGGCCCTGCTCAGCAGTCAGTACCTGCTGCACTCTTTTCCTCAGTACAGGCTGAAATTCATGTCGGACGCGGCACAGGGCATTCTAGCACAGGGGGGCTTGCGTTCATATCGTCGGGGAGATAATACGGCATGCATTTCGGAATCGGGATGGTTACGGTCGAAGAGTTGAACTCCGCCATGGATATGCTGGAGTCCTATTTGCACGAAGAGCCGTTGGATTCGCTTGTACAACTCGCCATCGTCCACGCAGAATTCGAAGCCATCCATCCCTTCCTGGACGGTAATGGACGGATGGGGCGGTTAATCGTTCCCCTATTCATGTTTACAAAGCAGCTCTTATCTTCCCCGAGCTTCTATATCAGCGAGTATCTTGAGAGTCACCGTATTGAGTACTACGATGGTTTGCCAGCGGTGTCGCGCGATGGTGATTGGACCGGATGGTGCGTCTTTTTCCTTACAGCGTTGACGGAGCAGGCGCGAATATATCAGCAGAAAAGCCAAGATCTGCTAACTCTCTACAGCGAACTCAGAGACCTGGTGGTAGAAGCAATCCCATCCCAGTACAGTGGCAGAGCACTCGATTGGATATTCAACCGGCCGATTTTTCGTTCAATCGACTTTGTAAACGGCGCCGAGATTCCCAAATCTACTGCGCGGCGATTATTAAACCTTTTCAAGACGCGTGGTTTGTTGAAGGAGTTGAGACAAGGCGGTGGCCGCCGCTCTTCCATACTTACATTCCCTGAGTTGCTCAACATCGCAGAAGGCCGAAAGGTCTTTTGAGTTTCATCTGTTGAACTCAAACTGCGTTGAGATTCAAAAATGGTGTTTTTTGAATCTCAACGCAGTTTGTTAAGCACACATAAGCAATAGATGCGGACTCTTGCCAAAGTATGCCCGCCTTCCCCATGGTCACCCTTACTGAAACCCGAGCCAAACAGGTTGTACTCCCGTCGGCAGGCAGAGCAACAGCGTGCAGCGCCAGTGGCAGCCCCATGCCTCGCAATGGGACTCAGCAAAGCATTTCACCTCCGCATCAGCCCTTCCAGGCGTTTCTTCACTGCGGGCCACTCGCTTTCAATGACACTGTAATAGACGGTATGCCGGTCCACGCCATCGCGAGCAATGCGGTGGTTGCGTAAGGTGCCTTCCTCTACGGCGCCCAGGCGCAGAATCGCGCGTCGCGACCGTTCGTTGCGGCTGTCTGATTTGAGGGAGACACGGCGCGCTGCCAGGTCCTCGAATGCATGGCGCAGCAGCAGGTATTTGCATTCGGTGTTCACGCCGGTCCGCTGCCAGGCGGCGCCATACCATGTCATGCCTATTTCCAGCGTCCGGTGCTCGCGAACGATATCGATGTACGCAGTCGAACCAACCGCCTTGCCGGTCTCCAGATGAATCACGGCAAATGTGACGCGTGTTCCCGCTGCCAATTCCTCCAGACACGCCTTGATCCACTCCTCTGCATCGCTAACAGTGCTAAGAGCAGGGCGGGCGGCGTATCTCCAGATCGATTCATCGGCGCCCACAGCATACAGGCCGGCAGCATGCGCCAGCGCCATTGGCTCGAGGCGCACCGTGTTGCCGCTCAGTGTGACCGGTTGGGGGTCGAATGTTCTCTTCATGTTTGCCATGTCGGTTTGCGGTACGGTCGGCAGGATTATTCTGTCAATTTTCGAAATGGTAAAGGCATCGCGTCCGTCAGTCAACTGACTGGCGGTAACCGGATGCATTCCAAAACAGTCCTAGAATTGGGCGTGCCTCTTGACAATTGCAAAAGCGGAAGGCGGGATGCCTGCGCTGCCAGGACAAGGTCCCCAGCTCTGAAGTGTTCCCTTAGAAGAGGGTGCGTCCCAGATTTCTTGGACGGCCGCTGTCTGAATCAGGTATGTTCGGTTTTTCGTTTTTCGTGACCTCACCCGTACAAGGAACTTAGACTGAGGAATGGACGGGACTGTTGTAGCACGATTTTCATGCCATCAGCCTTTTTTTTGTGGAGCTATGCCTGACCAACCCTTCGCCGCTGGCATCTTTCAGCCTTTCTTCGAAACGTAGTTGGATGACGGTAGACACATTGGCGGACAGCCGCACCGCTGCGAAGAAGGCGCACCGGTCGGTGAGGCATGTTTTTGGCGGGGGGCGTTGCGGGGGGAATCCCCCCGCACAAGGGAGGGCCGAAGGCCCGACCGCACAAAAGCAGGAGAGAGAAACACCTCTTGATGCATCAATCAGCGTCGCGAATCAGTTGTGGCTGAATTGCCGGTATTCTGGCCCGCGCAATAGAGCGCTACGAGTCGACACAATAATTTGGGATGCACCCTGAGAAGAAGCATCCTTGCGCAAAGCCGCCCGTTCCTTTAGAATTGGGTCGGCCTAGCTGGCTCTCATCAGTTTCCCCGTTGACAACGTTTAACGCATATCGTTTCCTGCCAACCTTCAATAAAAGGAGAGCGAAATCTATGACTGACAATACCACTCTCAGCCGGCGCCGCTTCCTGCAGTGGAGCGCGGTCGGCATCGGCGGCGCCGCACTCGCGGCCTGCGCTACGCCTGCGGCCCCTGCCGCCGCCCCCGAAGAGGGAGAAATGGCAGCCGAAGAGACTATCACCATCTCCTGGTGGCACGCCTGGGGCGGCACCACCGGTATGGCGGCCATGGAAGGCGTCGCCGCGGCCTTCAACGAGGAGGACCGCAACGTAAAGGTCGAACGCCTGCACGTAACTGAAATGAATGACAAGCTGCTGGCCGCGATCGCCGGCGGCACACCGCCGGACGTGGGCGTTTGCTGCGTCCAGTACGCCGAACTTTACTCGCGCGGCGCGGTCATGGCGATTGACGACCAAATTGACAACAGCGACGTTATCGGCCGCGACGACTTTGTTCCCGGCCTGCTCGAGTCGATGCAGTGGCAGGGCGAAACATACGGCGTGCCCGGCTTCGAAGCTGGTCCCCGCTACGGCCTCATGTACAACAAGGCGATCATTGATGAGGCCGGCCTCGACCCCGAGAACCTGCCCCGCACCTGGGACGAGATGTTTGAGTGGCACGTCGAGCTGACCAGTTTCGACGACGCCGGCAACGTGGAGATCGTCGGCTTCGACCCCCGTGACGCCACCGCCGGCAACGGACCGGCCACCAACATCCCGCAGTTTTGGGCCCTCACGTACGGTCTCGACATGTGGGACGACGAAACCAGCTCCTTCAACTACGACGACGAGCTGTTCGTCAGCGCCCTGAAAACGATCAAGCGCTTCACGGATCATGTCGGTGTGCAGCAGATGGAGTCGTTCCGCTCCAGCTTTGGCGGCTGGACGCAGAGTCCCTCGTCCTCCTTCCCCAGCGGCGTTCAGGCCATGATCGTAACCGGCTACTACGCCCCCGGCGAACTTTTCCACTCCGCCCCTGACAAGGAGTTCGGCGTCGGTTGGGTACCCGTTTCGGAAGACCGCCGCGACGTCACCTTCCAGAACGTGGGCGGTCACCCGATGTACATTCCCAACGGTGTCACGGAAATCGACGCTGCCTTCGAGTTCATCGAGTTCTGTTCGGAAGAAAAGGCGCAAAACGTCATTTTCGACAATACCGGCTGGCTGGGCGGCCGCAAGGCTCTCTACGACCCCGACCTGCCCAAGTATCAGCGCTACGAAAACCTGGACTGGTTCCTGCGCTCGGTCAACGAGGCTGATGAGCTGTGGGCCTGCCCGGTCATCCCCATCCAGGGCTTCGTCAACCAGCAGCGATCCCGCACGTACGAGTCTGTCATCTTCGGCGACAAGGAGCCCGAACAGGCCGCCGCCGACATGCAGGCAGCCTGCACTGACGAGATGCTGAAGCAGTTCCCCGAACTGGTAGGATAGAAGAAGGTGAAACATACCAGTGGCTGGCGGTTGGAGAAGACTGCCGCCAGCCACTGAACACGGGCCGCGAAAATGCCACAGAATTGGACTCCCGCCCAAACGCGCAACCTTCTCAAGGGGCTGGCCTTCATCTCACCCTGGCTGGTGGGCTTTGCCGGCTTCGTCCTCTATCCGATCGCGGCGTCAGCCTATTACAGCCTGACGCGCTACGACGTCCTGCGCCCGGCCCGCTTCATCGGCCTGGAAAACTACGTTGAACTGTTCACAAAAGATGACATCTTCCGCACCGTATTGGGCAACACGGTCTACCTGGTGGTGATCGGCGTGCCGGCCGGGCTGGTCGTGGCATTCCTGCTCGCCAGTCTGCTCAATCGCGAGATGAAGCTGCGGCCCCTGTTCCGCACCATCTTTTTCCTGCCGGTGCTGGTGCCGGCAGTGGCCTCTGCAGAGGTGTGGCGCTGGGTCTACAACACCAACTATGGTGTGATAAACTCGGTCATAAAGAGTTGGGGGCTGGCCGTCATCCCCTTCATCTCTTCGGTGGAACTAGCGAAACCGTCTCTGATCCTCATTCACGTGTGGGCACAAGGGACTGCGATAATTATCTTCCTCGCCGCGCTGCAAGACGTTCCCAGTTCGCTGATAGACGCGGCCGAAGTCGACGGCGCCAACGCCCTGCAACGTTTTTGGCACGTCACCATTCCCATTTGTACGCCGGCGATCCTGTTCGTGATGCTCACCGGCATGATCGGCATGTTCCAATACTTCACACTGGGCTGGCTGCTCACCCAAGGCGGGCCCAACGAATCGACCGAGTTCTTCAGCCTCTATCTTTACCGCAACGCCTTCCAGTTCTTCAAGATGGGATACGCCTCGGCCCAGGCCTGGATTCTGTTCATTATCATTTTGGCCTTTACGCTGCTTATCTTCCGCAGTTCGGCCCGCTGGGTCTACTACGCCGGAGAGTCTGATTAACCGCTAGGGGCTAACTGCCCGCCGCAATCATGCAACAAGCCGAAGCCATCGCCAGCAGCCCGACACAGAATCTCCCGCTCACGCAGAGCGCGCCTTTTAAGGCTGTACAACGCGCGCTCTTCTACGTGATGATGGTTGCGCTGGCGCTCATTTTTGCCGGTCCCCTGCTGTGGATGCTCTCTACCTCATTAAAGACGGATCCCCAGGTCTACACCGTCCCACCGATCTGGCTTCCCAATCCTGTGCGCCTGGTCAACTATCCGGAGGCGCTCTCTTCCCGCCCCTTCGGCACCTATACCTATAACACGTTGCGATATGCCCTGGGCGCGGTGGCCGGCGCGCTGCTCTCCAATACGCTGGTCGCATACGGCTTCGCCCGCATCCGCTGGCCCGGACGGGATATTTTCTTCATCATCTGCCTTTCGACGATGATGATCCCGTTCCAGGTACGCATGATTCCGCTCTATCTCACCTTCAAGAATCTCGGCTGGCTCAACACTTATTTGCCTCTGATTGTGCCGACCTTTCTTGGGGTGAATGCCTACTACACCTTCCTGCTGCGCCAGTTCTTCCTGACCATCCCCAGCGAGTTGTCCGACGCGGCGCGCGTCGACGGCTGCACCGAGCTGGGTATCCTCGTTCGCATCATCCTGCCCTTGGCCAAACCGGCGCTGGCGGTCATCGGCCTGCTCCAGTTCATGTTCGCCTGGGACAACTATATCGGACCGCTGATCTATCTCAACAGCGAAGCCTTATATCCGATCGCGCTCGGCCTGCAACAGTTCCGCACCATGTTCCAGGAAGAGTTGATGTGGCCCTACATGATGGCGGCCAGCACCGCCACGGCCGCGCCGGTCATCATCCTCTACTTCTTCGTCCAGCGCACCTTCGTCGAGGGAATCTCCATCACCGGCCTGAAGGGGTAAGTTCGGGGACCACTAGACTAACGGTCAGCTGCCCGTTCTGACCGGCGGCGCTTTCGCGCAACAACCTCAAATCCACAGATACAGGTGCAGATTTATGCCAACCGACAGCCGGCCCAACATCCTATTCATCTGTGTCGACCAGTGGCGCGCGGACGCGCTAAGCCTGACCGGCCACCCTGTCGCCGAAACGCCCCACGTGGACAGGCTGGCGCGTGAGGGGATCAACTTCACACAGGCCTATGCTGCCACGCCAACGTGTGTGCCAGCGCGGGCGACGATCTTCACCGGTCTCAACCAGCGCCATACCGGATTTGTCGGCTACAACGACCGCATCGACTGGCACTACGACTGCACGATGCCCGGCCTGCTGGCGGATGCCGGCTACCATACGCAGTGCGTTGGCAAGATGCACACACATCCCTCGCGCAACCTGGTGGGATTCCACAACGTCGTCCTTCACGACGGCTACCTGCACCGCGAACGTTCCAAGCGGGACGACTACGGGTTGGTTGACGACTACACGCCGTGGCTGCGCGAGCAGCTCGGGCCGCAGGCGGACTACATCGACACCGGTGTAGGCTGCAACGGCTACGCGGCGCGTCCTTGGGTCTACGACGAAATGCTGCACCCGACCAGCTGGGTCACGACGATGGGCATCGACTTTCTGCGCCGCCGCGACCCGACCAAACCGTTCTTCCTGATGCTCTCCTACCACCGGCCGCACCCGCCGCTGGACCCGCCGCAAGCTTTCATGGACCGCTACCTGACGAAGCCGCTGCCGGACCCGGTCATGGGGGACTGGGCGCCGGACAGTCTGCCGGTGCGCGGGCTGGACAGCCCGATCCCGACCGATACGGCGCAGCGCGACTACGCGCGGCGGGCCTACTATGCCCAGATCAGCCATATCGACTACAGCCTCAACCGCGTGTTCCAGGCGTTGTTTGAGAACGGTGAGCTTGACAACACGGCCATCGTGTTCACGGCAGACCACGGGGAGATGCTTTACGACCACAACCATGTGGCCAAAGGGTATCCTTTTGACAGCTCGGCGCGTCTACCCTTCATCCTGCGTCTGCCGCGCGCGGGCAGCCCGCACCACCAGACAAGGCAGGCGGATGAGCCTCTGCGGCAAGTGCATCAGGTTGTCGAGCTACGCGATCTGCTGCCCACATTCTGTGACCTCGCCGGATGCAACACACCCGCGCATGTCGACGGCAGCAGCATCCTGCCGCTGGCACGCGGCGAAACCGGCGGCTGGCGCGAGTATCTGCACGGCGAACACTTCATGAACGCTGATTCCAATCAGTGGGTGACTGACGGCCGCGAGAAGTACGTCTGGTACAGCCAAAGCGGACGCGAGCTGCTCTTCGACCTGGAGGAAGATCCAACGGAGCTGCACGACCTGGCCGCGGCGCGCCCGGAGCGCACAGCCTATTGGCGCGAGCGGCTGATGGCGGAGTTGGATGGCCGCGAGGAGGGGTTTGTTCAGAACGGCGCGCTAGTGAGCGGCATGCCGCAAAGCCCGACGCTGGTCGACGCGGGGCATTATCGGGAGCGGTGAACAAGCGGCTGGGGTTTAGCCGCGAGCCCTAGTAAACGGGAATGCCTTCCCTCCTCAAGATGCGATGCACATTGGCCGCGGCCAGGGGATACTTCTCGTTGGGCAGGTGTTCGAGCATCATGTAGCCGTCAGGATGCGCCTCGTGCCAGAGGCTTAACGCGGTTCCCAGGTCCAGTTCACCCTCGCCGGGAATCTCCTCATCCATATGGATCACGAAACCGTTGCGCACGCTGATATCTTTGCAGTGTGCAATGGCGCTAATCGGCCCCATACATTCGAAGATATGGCGTAGACGGGCCCTGCTGTCATAGACCTGGTGCAGCGTCTGGAAGTGGTTCACATAGTCCATCACGACCCGCAGCCGCGGGCTGCCCACGTCACGAATGACGGCGCGGTTGAACTCCGGCGAGTTCATTATCGTCAGAAGATGGGTTTCGACGGCGACCGTCTGGCCGATCGCTTCGGCCGCTTCGGCCAGCCAGGAGAGGGACTCCAGCAGCACGGCGCGACGCCACGGCCGGTGATTTTCCGGGTGGGGGCTGTAGGAGCCATCGGGGCTGAGGCTGCCGGTACGGATTAGAGCTACATGGCCGCCCAACTCGTGCGCAACGCCAAAGCCGCGGCGAATATCCTCCAGCAGTCTTTTGCGCGCCTCGTCGTCAGGGTCGAACAGACATTCGCGGAAGCCGATACCGACTTGCACAATGTCCATGCCCTCGTCGGCGAAGAGCCGCCGCACCCGCTGCCAGACCGGCGCAGAAGCCGGCGGCGAATCAGAGGCAGAAACGGAAAGGGCCCCGCCCGTCAGTCCCAACTCCCGGATTGCAACCAGATGCGGGCCGTAAATGTCGGCGGGATCTCCAGGCAACATGCCGACAACGCCTAATCTCATAGGACAACTCCATGTGGTGAAGCGGGGTCAGTACCGCGTCTGGTCGCCAACCGCGCGCCAAGACCCGCCAAGTTGACTTTCACGGCACTTACTGTAGAATCGGCTCAGTCTCACCCGAACATATCATCAGATATCATCGAAAAACGCAAACGGCCAGCCCGGTTGTCTGGGGCGAGGCCTGCGACCCGAGGAGGATAGGAGTGTCTGGCAAGGAGAGACCTCCCAACTTGGCGCAAGTATTCGCCTATGTCGACGCCCACCAGCAGGCGTTTATCGACCGGCTGCTGGCCTATGTCGCCCGGCCGAGCATCAGCGCCCACGGGGTTGGTATCCGGGAGACGGCTGACTTCCTGTTCGGCTACCTGCAGGAACTGGGCATGGAGGCGCATTTGCTGGAAGGCGCGGGCTGGCCCTTCGTATACGGGCGCCTGAGCCGGCATCAACAGGCGCCGACGGTGCTGCTCTACGGCCATTACGACGTGCAGCCGCCCGATCCCCTGGACGCCTGGAACTCGCCGCCCTTCGAGCCGGAGATACGCGACGGCCGCATCTGGGGGCGGGGCGTGGGAGACAACAAGGGGCAGCATCTGGCCCAGCTTCTGGCGATCGAGTCGTGGCTGGCGGTCACCGGGGGACTGCCGTGCAACGTCATTGTCCTGCTGGAGGGCGAGGAGGAGGTCGGCAGCCCGCATATCAGCGACTGCGTGCGCGATCACCGCGCTCTGCTCGCCGACGCCGATCTGGTGATCACCGCAGACGGCCCCGTGCATGAAAGCGGGCGGCCCTGTATCAAGTTCGGCCCGCGCGGGATCGCCTCGTTCGAACTGCGCGTGAAGCACGCCCAGAGGGACTTTCACTCCGGCAACTGGGGTGGCGTCGCGCCCAACCCGATCTGGACGCTGGTCCATCTGCTGGCGACGATGAAGGACAGCCGCGGCACCATCACCGTCGACGGCTTCTACGACAATGTCGTACCGCTCAGCGAACTGGAACGTGAGGCTTTGGATGCCTTGCCAGTTGATGTGGCGGCGGTAATGGCGGGAGCCGGCCTGGCGCGCCTGGATGAACCGCAGGAACGGCCCTTCTTCGACCGCCTGGCGGCTTGGCCGACTTTCACAGTCAACGGCTTTCATGGCGGCTACGGCGGGCCGGGGACGAAGACGGTGCTGCCCCACGAGGCGACGGTGAAATGCGACATGCGCCTGGTCGAGAACCAGCGCGTTGACGAGATCCTGGACAAGGTGGAGGCTCATGTCCGGCGCCACGCGCCAGAGGTGGAGGTAGTCCGCCAAGGGGGCATGGAGCCGTCGCGCACGCCGCTGGACTCGCCCTACACGCGCCCGCTCCAGCGGGCCTTCCGCTCGGCCCAGGGCGTCGACCCGCTGCTCATCCCGGCGATGGGCGGCAGCCTGCCGGATTATGCCTGGACGAAGATACTTGGCGTCCACTCCTTTACCACGCCCTACGCCAACCATGACGAATCCAACCATGCCCCCAATGAGAACCTGGAGGTGGAGCGTTTCATCGCCGGCATACGCACCGGCGCCGCTGTGCTGGCCCACCTGGGAGAGGACAGTTAAGACGATTCTCAGCAACCTTTTACGAAGCTCAATCGTCTTGTAACAAGAACTGGCAATAAGCCAAAGACGTGAAAGGAGTTGTCATGTTAAACATAGGCATCATCGGATATGGCCGCCGCATTTCTAACATGGCCAAAGGGCTGGATATCTTCGACATCCCGTACAAAGTAACGGCCGTCGCCGACCCGGGCAGCGACCGCATCCAGGCCGCCAACGATCCCTTTCTGGCCGACACCCGTTTCTACGACTCGGCCGACGAACTGCTGGCCGGGGCCGACGAACTGGACGGCATCATGATCGGGACTCGCTGCAATCTGCACACGGAGATGGCGCTCAAAGTAGCGCCCACGCAGCTTCCGCTCTTCCTGGAAAAGCCGGTCGCGATCACGTTTGACGAGGTACGCCGCCTGCACGCGGCATATAAGGACCACAGTGCGCCAACCGTGGTCTCTTTCCCGCTGCGCCTCAGCCCGGTCGCCCAAAAAGTACGGGAAATCATCGAATCGGACCAGGTGGGCAGTATCGAGCAGGTGGTCGCGTTCAACGATGTCGGCTACGGCAGCGTCTACTTCAGAAGCTGGTACCGGAATTACGATTTGGACGGAGGTCTTTGGCTGCAGAAGTTCACGCACGACGTCGACTATATCAACTATCTGCTCGACGCGCGCCCGCACTGGGTGAGTGCGATGAACTCCCGCCGCGTCTACGGCGGCGACAAGCCCTTCGATCTGCAATGCAAGGATTGCTCGGAGCAGGAGACATGCCCGGAAAGCCCGTTCGTGCGCTTCCGCAGCGGTTTTGAAGGCGGCCGCGTTCGCTTTGCCGAGGAGCAGGTCTACCGCGACGATCAGTTCTGCGTCTTTTCCGCGGGGCATCAGCTTCAGGATAATGGCACCTGCATGCTGGAATATGAGAATGGCGTCCAGGCCAGCTACACGCAGAACTTCTTTACCCGCTATCGCGGGGCACGCCGCGGCGCCCGCCTCTACGGCTATCGCGGCATCATCGAGTTCAACTGGAACGAAAACTTTATCAAGATTTACAGTCACACATCGCCGATGGTGGAAACGATCGATTTCAGCGGGGATATGCCCCACTTCGGCGGCGACCGCGAGCTGAGCTTTGATTTCCTGATGGCGATGCGCGACGGGCGGCCCTCCCGAAGCCCGATCGACGCCGGCGTTCTCAGCGCACTGACCTGTCTTTGGGCACGTGAATCGGCCAACAACCGCCAGGGTTACGAGGTCGTGATGCCGGAGGTGGAAGCGGAGGTCGGTGGTTAGACCGAACCATCGAGAGTAGGTCAGATCAGTAGCAGGAGCAGCCCTACCAGGCCGATCAGTCCGGAGATGTGGTCGATCTGGAGAATAAACCAGAGCGCGAGGCCGTGCACCGCGATACGCGCTGCCCATTTACCCCAGCGATGCGGCGCCGCGACCAGCGCGGTGATCAACACGAACCACAGGTATGGAGTCAGTTGACCCCACTCCATGCCGGTGCGCACAAATTCCCATCCCGCCCAGACAAGTGAAAGCGCGCGCAGTCCTGTGGCCGCGCCGACCCGGGGGTAGGCGGCCGCCAGGTGCGCCAGCCACGTCCACGGCGCGGCATAGGGCGCGCCGATGAACCAGCACGCGCCGACCGCGATGAGCCATTCCAGCGTGCCGGCCACCAAGGGCGCAACCGACATCTGGCAAAAGAGGCCCCAGCCGCGGTCCTGCTGTAACAGTGACCTATAGGTAGCCACGCATCTCCTCCAGGGCTTCGTCACCCAGCGACTTGGCGGCGCTTGCCATGTAGGCCAACTGCTCCGAGACCAGCGACGAGAAGGCGAAAAAGAGGTTAAAGGCCCGCAGCGGTGTGGTCAGATAGAAGCTGGCGTCGGTGGCCATGTCGAAGATCTGGGACGGCCAATAGAGCGCGATCAGGAAGGACATGCCCGACCACTCTTTGGCCAGCTTGCCGTACTCGATCGTAAAGACCGAGCCGTAGTTGGCGCTGTTGAACTTGAGACTTTTGCGGCCGAGGATGGAGCCGAACAGCCAGATGTAAAAGCCGACGCCAGCCATATAGGGATTGGTCTTGGCGCGGTAGGCCATGCCGCTCGACACCATCTGGATGCCGGTGGTGAGCATCCAGATCAGCATCGTCATCATGACGCCCCAGTTTGAGATCGGGTTGTTGAAGAGATAGAAAAGGGTTTCCCCCTGGATGCGCCCCTGCACCCACCCCATGCTTCCCAGCAGGTCGGCGACGAACATAGCGGCCACCAGGGCCAGAATTGGTCTTGATGAGAGGAGGGCTACACGCCCGATTGAGGTCTTGGCAATGTCGTTTTTCACGGGTCGCTCCTTGCTGTTAGGTCGAGCTTTTGGCCTGCGGTGGAGCCCGGTCGTTGCCGGGCCGCAAGGTGATGTTCTGCCCATGTTAGCACATATGTTCTAGAATGTCAAGAGAGATCTTTTTGTTTTTTTTCGCGGTATTTGGTGAAAAGAGGGGAAGATTCTGTTAGTGCCCATCACGCGTCTTGTGGAACAGGAGCTAGAATTGAAATAGATACACGAGGGGGCTGCGAGCAATTCCCTCATATGTGCTACTCGCCAACGCATGAAGTTCCTTGTCTGAACTAATTGAGTGGTATACTCCCAGCCACTATTAACACTTAGGCCCCCAAACGTTAATAGTGGAATCCGTTATGTAATTAACGTTAATAGTGGAATTGGTCATTATGAAGCGCGGCGAGATCGGCAGTTACGAAGTTTCGAACACTGGAGACGAACAGGTACGCGCTTTTGTCCCCCTTCCGTTGCCGCCGCAACCTCCGCTGGACATGGACGGACCGCTGCAGCAGACGCTTGAAGCAGCGCTGTTGGCCTTGGGTCGTCTCGACGGAGTCACAACGCTCCTGCCGGATCAGACTCTGTTTCTCTATACTTACGTGCGCAAGGAGGCCGTGCTCTCTTCTCAGATTGAAGGAACACAGTCATCGTTGTCCGACCTTCTGCTCTTTGAGTTAGAGGAGGCGCCCGGCGTCCCGCTGGATGATGTGATCGAAGTCTCGAACTACGTAGCTGCGCTTGAGCACGGTCTGCAACGCCTGAAGGAGGGCTTCCCGCTTTCCAACCGCTTGCTTCGGGAGATCCATGGAGTGCTGCTGTCGCGGGGGAGGGGCAGCGATAAAACTCCAGGCGAGTTTCGCCGTTCACAGAACTGGATCGGCGGCTCCCGTCCCGGCAACGCCGACTTCGTGCCGCCGCCACATCGCGCCGTGCCAGACTGCATGGCCGAGTTGGAGAGCTTCCTCAACGCAAGGGCAGACGGGCTTCCCCTGCTGTTACGCGCTGGCCTGGCCCATCTGCAATTCGAGACTATTCACCCTTTCCTTGACGGCAACGGGCGCGTCGGCAGACTGCTGGTGACACTGCTTTTGTGTCAGGCTGGCGTGCTGAGGGAGCCGCTCCTGTACTTGAGCCTCTATTTGAAGCAACACAGGGAGAAATACTACGATCTGCTCAATTTCGTACGCCAAAGCGGTGACTGGGAGGAATGGCTCGCCTTTTTCCTCGAAGGCGTAAGGGTAACGGCCACAGGCGCCGTCGATGTTGCCCAACAGATCGGCCAGATGTTCCAGGAAAACCATAGTCGCATCGAAATGACTGGACGACGCGCTGGTTCGGCTATTCGCGTGCACGAAGCGTTGAAGGCGCGTCCCGTACTGCCTCTATCCGAGGTTTGCAAGAGAACGGCGCTTGCCTTCCCAACCGCTACCAGGGCGATGGAGTTGCTCGTCGAGCACGGGATTGCGCGTGAAATTACGGGAAAACGCCGTGACCGGCTATTCGTGTACGACCGGTATCTTGCGATTCTGGATGAAGGGACAGAGCCGGTGTAGGATCGCGTGCGGGACGACCCTAAACCATGTCCACACATCTGTGGACTTTTCCAACCAACCGGGACTGCAGGAAGTCAGAGCTCCAGCTAGTGGAGGCCGACAGCGAAACTGACATTTCACGTCGACCTACTTCCAGAACCCCGGCCCTCTGCACGCTGATTGACACCATTCCGAACCCGTGTTATCTTCTCCCGCAGTGCCCCATCTTGCTTCAGGCAGGTCCTCATAGCTGTTTGCAACCGCAACCGGTTGCGCGGCGCAAGTTCTTCGAATAGTCTGCCCGAGATGATCCATTCTACGTTTCCACATTTTCATTCAAAGGAGCGACGCAAAATGACACAACGCGCAATGAGCCGACGTGATTTCATGCACGTGGCAACCGCAACATCTGTCGGCGCCCTGATCGCCGCCTGTGCGCCGGCTGCGGCACCATCGGCGGGAGATGACGGCGGGGGCGCAGCGGCAATGGAAGATGTCACCATTGAGTTTTGGGTGAACCAGCCGATGGCCCGCTCTGAAGGGCTGTGGGATACGCTGATGGCCGAGTACGAGGAGACCAACCCCGGCGTCACAGTATCCTCGCTCATCATCCCGCACCGCGACTACGAGCCGAAGGTGCTCACCGGTCTGGCCGGCGGCACGGTTGGCGACCTGCTGGACGTCCACCCCATGCACAACGCCACCATGGCGATGCGCGGCGCGCTGATGCCGCTGGATGAGCTGATGCCCACGCTCGGCGTCAGCGAGGATGAGATGACCAAGGCCTGGGACTACAATGTCTGGCGCGGAAAGCGCTGGGCGATTCCCCGCTCGGACAACCCGACAATCATGCTCTACAACCGCAGCATGGTCGCCGAGGCCGGCATGGACGACCCGGCCGAGCTGTGGGCGGAAGGCAAGTGGGACATCGAAGCATTCGACAACACGATGGATGCCGTCAGCGGCGGCGAGGGCGAAGATCGCGTTTACGGCTGCGCTCTGCCCGGCGGCGGCACGATCCGCATGCAGTGCGTCTGGATCTGGGGCAACGATGCCACAGTCTGGAATGCGGAAGAGACCGCATCCGCCTTCAACAGCCCCAAGGCGATCGAGGCCTGGGAGTACATGACCGGCGCGGTGGCCAGAGGGTGGGCGCCCACTCCTGCCGAGAGCAATATCCCCGGCGGCTGGGTCGCCATGATGGGACAGCGCCGCCTTTGCATGCAGTGGCCGGGCGCGCAGTTCGTCCTCGGCGGCCAGGCGCAGTTCATCCCCGAAGACGTGATGTCGGAGATGCAGCTGGTGCCGCTCAACACGCTGTGGAACGGCAATCGCGAAGTGCGCAACGCCACCAACTCCCACGGCATCTACCTGCAGACCGACCACGTGGACGAGTCCTGGGCGATGTGCCAGTACCTGATCTCGGACGATGCTCAGTTCCGCATCATCCGCGAGCGCTGGACTTCGCCGATGGTCAAGCGCCATGCTGAAAGCGAAGCCTGGTTGGGCAGCCTCGAGCCGAACCTGGAGACGGCGGAGATGTGGGAAGACTCCTTCAACAACATCCGCGCCTTCTCGCACCTGCCGCGCCAGCAGGAGATGGACAACCTGATCCAGGCGGCCAAGGATCGCATCATTCTCGGTGAGGCCACGGCCCAGGAGGCGATGGACGCTGTCGCCGCCGAAGTCGACGCCATCATCGCAGAGGTGGAAGTAGAGATCCAGGAAGCCGGACTGTAGTTCAGTGATCAGTGGATAGTGGTCAGTGAAACCACTGGCCACTATCCTTTCTCGCCCGGAGATTGGCCCATGGCAGATGCTGTTCCGCTGGGGGTGAGCAGCCCTGCACCAAGCAGAAAACCGAGATGGTCGCGCAAAGTCAAAGCGGACAACATCGCGGGCTATCTTTTCCTCGCGCCCTGGATCATAGGCTTCCTGGCCTTTACGGTCGGGCCAATGCTGGCCTCCGGCTACCTGTCGCTGACGAAATTTTCCGGTTTCGGCGCGGTTAAATGGGTCGGTTTCGAGAATTACGACAAGATCTTCCGGGACGATCTCTTCTACACGGCGTTATACAACACCTCCTATTACGCTTTTTTCGGCGTGCCCGCCCAACTGATCGTCGCGCTCTGCCTGGCCGTGATGCTCAACATGAAGGTGCGCTACGTCAACGTCTTCCGCACCGTCTTCTACATTCCAACGGTGACGCCGGCAGTTGCAAGCGTCTTTTTGTGGGTCTGGATCTTCAACTTCGACTTCGGCCTGATCAACTCGCTGCTGCGCATGGTCGGGATCTCACCGGTCAACTGGCTGTGGGATCCCCAGATCGTCAAGCCGGCGCTGATTCTGATGAGCCTGTGGTCGGTGGGGCAACAGATGGTGATCTTTCTGGCCGCGCTGCAGGGCGTGTCTGAAGAGCTATTGGAGGCGGCATCGATCGACGGCGCCACCAACTTCCGCCGCTTCATCCGCATTACCATCCCGCTGATCAGTCCGGTTATTTTTCTCAACCTCATTATCGGAATCATCAACCTTTTCCAGACGTTCACGGTCGCCTTCATCGCTACCAGGGGCGGGCCGATCAACTCCTCGCTCTTTTACGTGCTCTACATCTATCGTAAAGGGTTCGAGAGCTTCTCGATGGGCTATGCCTCCGGGCTGGCCTGGATCCTGTTTATGATTATCCTGGTGATCACCGCCATCCAGTTCTATTTCGCCCGCAATTGGGTCTACTATGAGAGCGGCGGCCCGCCCAGCTAGAACTCCAGTGGTCAGTGGCCGGTGGTCAGTGATCAGCTTTGATCATGAGCCACAGATCGTAGACTGCTTCTTTGGAGAAATGCAGTGGTAGATAGAGAAGAAAAGTATATCGGGTCGATTTCCGGGAAGATAGTGGCGTACATTCTGCTGGCAATAGGGGCGGTGATCTCGCTGATGCCGCTCTACTGGCTGGTTATGACGTCGTTGCGGCCCGCGGGCGCCGAATTCACTTACCCGCCCGAATGGATCCCCTCTTCGTTTCACCCTGAAAACTATACGATCGCCTGGAATCGCGCGCCTTTCTGGATCTTCACCTTCAACAGCGTTCTCGTAACCTTCCTGGCAACGCTGGGCACCCTCCTTACCGCGTCGATGGCGGCTTATGCCTTTGCGCGCATCCCTTTCTATGGCCGCAACGTCTGGTTTGCGCTCACGCTCTCGACGATGATGCTACCTTGGGCCGTCACGCTGATCCCGCGCTTCCTGCTCTTCAAATATCTGCAACTGTTTGATTCGCTGTGGCCGCTTTTTCTGCCGTTTTGGTTTGGAGGGGGGGCCTTCTTTATCTTCCTCATCCGCCAGTTCATTATGACCTTGCCGGTCGAAATGGAGGAGGCGGCCGTTGTCGACGGCGCTTCGCGTCTGCGTATTTTTCTGTTTATAACTTCGCCGCTCACCAAGCCTGCGATCGCGGCTGTGGGCGTCTTTTCGTTCATTCACCACTGGAACGACTTCATATCGCCGCTGATTTATACCAACCGCGAAGAGACCCGTACTTTGGCGCTGGGTCTGCGCTACTTCGGCGACGAGCAGTTCACCGAGTTCCGACTCATCATGGCGGTCGCCACGTTGATGCTCATCCCCGTCCTGGTCGTCTTCTTTGCCGCCAACAAGTATTTCGTCTCCGGCGTCGCCCTTTCCGGCCTGGCCGGACGTTAAGGGCACTGCAAGTTCTTGGTTTTCAGTTTCCAGTTCTTAGTAACCCCTCTCGTACGCGATCGTCGGGAGGACTTACGTTTTGTGTGACCCCACTGGCACGCGATTGGTCGCCTGTTCCTGGTTACCGGCTTTTGAGCCGTCCTGTTATCATATTGGACTTACATAGGAGACTCAGGATCAGCGGTCCCGGGCTGCCAGAAACGACAACCGACTACAAAGGATTTCGGGAGTACAGACTATGCAGAGCGCGAACGGAAACAGTACGCCGGTCGAACGCAAATCATTGACAGAAGAACAGATCAACCGCTTCTGGATCGACGGCTATCTGACGATTGGCAAGATTCTGAAGGATGATGAGATCGAGCTGTTGCGGCGGGAGTATGACTATGAATTTGAACGGGCTCGCAAGGGACAGAATCCCAGGTTCCGCAACCTGTCGATCGACGATACTGACGACCTGGATGCCAAAAACGAGGCTGAGTCGCAGATGCTGCAGATCATGCAGATGTGCGAATACAACATCCACTTTCGCGAGTTACTCTACGACGACCGCATTCTGGACATGGTCGAAGACCTGATTGGGCCGAACATCCAGCTTTTCCACGACCAGGCGCTGTTCAAACCGGCCCACCACGGCGGCCCGGTGCACTGGCATCAGGACAACGCCTACTGGAAATGCAGCCCGTCCAACTTGGTGAGTTGCTGGCTGACGCTGGACGACGTCGACATTCACAACGGCGCGATGCAGTTCCTGCCGGGCTCCCACTTCCACTCGGTTACGCATGAAGACTCTGCCGACGACAGCGTTCTCCTCGACTACGGCGACAACGTTGACCAGTCCAAGGCTGCGGTCATCGCCCTGCCCGCCGGCGGCGTAACTCTGCATCACTGCCAGACCCTGCACTACACTGCGCCAAACGTCACGGACAACCAACGCCGCGCCTTCGCCATCCACTTTATGACGCCGGGCACCAAGTCGTTGCGCGAGATGCAGTACCTGGAGGTGTCGTTCGAACGGCCGGTGTTGAGGATGCGGGTGTGAGGTCAGTTTTTGGTAGTCAGTTTTTAGTTTTTGGTGATGGCAAGCGGCCAAGACTTGGGCAGTAGCCAAGAACACAGAATCAGCAGACCGGAGCCGCCTTAACCGGCAGCCGAGTAGGATAGATTTCGAGAGGACCGGGGATGCAGGCCTCAAATGGGAACAAGACTGCGGTCGAGCGCAAGGCGCTGACAGAAGAGCAGGTCAACCGCTTCTGGATCGAAGGCTACCTGAATATCGGCAAGGTCCTGCTGGATGACGAGATCGAGTTGCTGCGACGCGAGTATGACAGCGAACTTGAAAAGGCCCGCAGCGGTCAGACCAGGTTTCGCAACCTCGCTATCGACGATACCGATGACCTGGCGGCCAAGAACGAGGCCGAAACGCAGATGCTTCAAATTGGGCAAATGTGCGAGAGAAACATCCACTATCGCCGCCTCCTTTACGACGACCGTTTCCTCGATCCTGTCGAGGACCTTGTCGGTCCCAACATCCAGCTCTTCCACGACCAGGCCCTTTTTAAGCCGGCCCATCACGGGGGCCCCGTCCACTGGCACCAGGACAACGCTTACTGGAAGTGCAGCCCGCCCAATCTCGTGAGCTGCTGGCTCACGCTCGACGACGTCGACATAAATAACGGCGCCATGCAGTTTATCCCCGGCTCCCACTTCAGTTCGGTGAAGCACGAACAGGCTACTGACACAAACGCCCTCCTCGACCTGGGGGGCCAGGTGGATGAATCGAAGGCCGTCGCCGTTGCACTCCCCGCCGGCGGAGTGACTCTGCACCACTGCCAGACGCTGCACTACACCGCGCCCAACGTCACCGACCGCCAGCGCCGCGCCTTTGTCATGCACTTGATGATAACCGGCACCAAGTCACTGCGTGAAGGCGCCTACCTGGACGTTTGCTTTGCTCACCCTGTGCTGCGCATGCGCGTCTAGCCCGCAGCAACCAACTCCTGAAAGCTCGTTTTCATTCTTCAGTTTCTATCAGCCGTCTCCCTAGGTCAGATTCTCGCCATTTGGAAACATCGCTCACACTCCTGGACACACCGAGAACTGGAAACAGAGAACTGAAAGGTCTTCAAGCCATGCAATCTACAAACGGAAATAGCGAGCAAGTACAACGCAAGGCGCTGACAGAAGAGCAGGTCAACCGCTTCTGGACCGAGGGTTACCTGGGCATTGGCAAGATCCTGGAGGAAGACGAGATCGAGCTGTTGCGCCGCGAGTATGATCACGAGTTTGAACGGGCCAACAACGGCATTCATCCCAGGTTTCGCAGCCATGCGATCGGCGATACCAAGATGCTGCAGATCATGCAGATGTGCGAATACAACATCCACTTTCGCCGCCTGCTGTATGACGACCGTATTCTGGATATGATCGAAGACCTGATTGGGCCGAACATTCAACTTTTCCACGACCAGGCGCTGTACAAACCGGCTCGCCACGGCGCCCCCGCGCTCTGGCACCAGGACAACGCCTACTGGCGCTGCTCGCCGCCCAACCTGGTGAGCTGCTGGCTGACGCTGGACGACGTGGACGTTCACAACGGCGCGATGCAGTTTCTGCCGGGCACACACTTCCGCTCGCAGGAACACGACCGGCTCGCCGAAAACAGCGCCCTGCTCGACATGAAGGACCAGGTCGACGATTCGAAGGCGGTTGTCGTGCCCCTGCCGGCCGGCGGGGTTACGCTGCACCACTGCCAGACATTGCACTACACGGCGCCGAACGAAACCGACCGCCAGCGCCGGGCCTTCGCCATCCACTTCATGAATCCCGGCACCCGATCGCTGCGCGAGATGAAGTATCTGGAGGTGTCATTCGAGCAGCCGGTGCTGCGGATGCGGGTTTGAGGTCAGTTTTCAGTAGTCAGTTTCTGGTTCTTAGTAACGGCGGACGGCCTCGCCATGGCTTGGCCTGACGGGGTAGAGGGATTGGATAAACGCCTGTGTTTCCCAAATCCGATTTCGGGATGGGTGGATTGGAAACGAGGAGACCAAACGAACTCATGAAGAGGAGGAGTAACACAATGGGTAAGACGGAAGAGAGAAGAGGATCCAGCCGACGTGACTTCCTGCGCGCCGGCGGCCTGGCTGTTGCCGGGATCGCGGTGGTTGCCTGTGCGCCGGCGGCGCCGGCTGAAGAGGCAGCCGGGTCTGAGGCGCCTGCCGTCGTGAAAGCATCGGTTGCGACCAACGATTTTGAGGCCGCGTATGAAGAGGTGGGCCGGCAGTGGGAAGGCACGCTGCTGCGGGTCCCGGTGGGCGGCGTCGGGCATTGGGCCGTGAACGAGACGGCATCGGCCCGATTTACGGAGCTGACCGGTATCGAGACCGAGTGGGAGAACAATCCCTACGACCAGGTCTACGATAAGACCTTCCTGGACCTGGGGTCGCAGAGCGGCACCTACGACATAATCGACCTCAACTTCGCCTGGTTCGGGCAGTTCATCGCCACAGACGGCCTGCTGCGGCTGGAGGATTATGTAGACAATCCTGCCTTCCCGCCGATCGACCTGGACGCCTTTGTGCCCGCCGTGTTGGAGGTTTACGCCAAGTGGGAAGGCGGCCTCTACGGCCTGCCGTGGCTGGGCGACGCCATGATCTTCCCCTACAACCAGACCCACTTCGAAGCGGCCGGACTGGACCCGGATGCACCGCCCGTCACGTGGGACGAAGTGCATGAGTTCGGCAAGGAACTGACGCAGGGCGACCAGTATGGCTTCGCGCTTATGGGCGGCCGCCAGATCCAGGCGATGTGCACATATGCCGCCATCTTCTTTGGGCTGGCGAATAAGGGCTTCTACGACGACGCGGGCGTGCCGCAGTTTGCCAGTGACGAAGGGTTCGAAGCGATGGAGATCATGGCGGTGAAGCTGCCGGAGATCTCACCGCCGGCGGCCATCTCCTGGGATATTGTGCAAGCTGCGGAAGCGGTGACACAGGGCACATGCTCGATGGAGATCCAGTGGCCGGGCATTCTGCCGGGACTGATTGCCGAGGACTCGCCGGTGCACGGGCAAATGGGCTTTGCCGCGCCTCCTGGCGGCACACCACTGGGCGGCCACGGTATTGCCGTTTCCAACTACTCCAAGAACAAGGACGCCGCGTACCTGCTGTGTCACTACCTGGTTTCACCTGAGATCCAGCGCCAGTATGTGAGCGAGGGCTACGCCATCACGCTGACGGACCTGTTTGAAGATCCCGAGGTCCAGGCGATCAACCCCTACCTGAAGACGATGGGCGACGCCATGGCGATCGGTCTGAGCTGGCCGCGCACGGAAGAGACCAACGAGGTCTTCGACATCATGGTCAAGCACATCAACGCAGCTATCACCGGCGAAGAGACGCCTGAGGAAGCGACCCAGCTGATGAATGACGCGATTCTGGAGCTGCGCCAAGAACGCGGCTATGTCAGCTAGTCGATAACCGGTAGGGAAACGGGCTGCGATGACTTCGGGCGAACAGAACGCCTCCTTTGAACAGGGACCGATTGCACAAGGTCAAGAGGGGCAGATCCGCACAGCCGGCGGGGAAAAGGGAAACCGGCTGTTGGGTCTGCCCCTTCACTATGTCCTGATTGCGCCCACCTTCCTGATCGTTTTCGGTCTGCTGGTGTATCCGCTGGGCCATGCGATCGTCCTCAGCTTCTCCAACAAGATCCTAACCGGTTCGGTCCCTTTCAAGTGGGTGGGGCTGGAGAACTATCTCGACCTGGTGGCGGTAGAGAGCGAGATGTGGACTTCGGTCGGGGTCACGCTGCGCTTTGCGCTGGTTGGTGTCCTGCTCGAGTTCATGATCGGTCTCAGCCTGGCGATGCTTCTCAACCGGGAGTTCCGGGGTCGAACGTGGCTGCGGGTGGGGCTGCTGGTCCCGCTGATGGTGCCGCCGCTGGCATCAGGGCTGATCTGGCGGATCATGTATGATGACGAGTTCGGCATCTTTCCGCATCTGATCCGCACGGTGGGCGCGAATCCGCCGATCTTTCTGGGCGATCCGGACTATGCGTTGTATGCCGTGGTCGCCACCGAGGTGTGGCGCTCCAGCCCGTTCATGGTGCTGGTGCTGCTGGCGGCGCTGCAGGCGCAGCCGGTGGAAACGATCGAGGCGGCGGAGGTGGACGGCGCCAGCGGCTGGCAGGTCTTCCGCCTGATCACGATACCCTTTATCACGCCGGTTATCATCGTGGCGCTGCTCTTCCGCACGGTCGACGCGCTGCGCACGTTTGACTTGATCTTCCTGCTGACGGCCGGCGGTCCGGGCACGACGACGGAAGTGATCAGCATGTTCATCTACCGCTGGGGGTTCCGGCATTTCAAGCTGGGCTTTACCTCGGCGGCGTCGATTCTGCTGATGATCGCGACGCTGATCATCTGCATCTTCTATCTGCGCATGCTGGTTGTGCGCCAGGCTGAGGTCCAGCTCACGCAGGATTAACCGGCAGAGTCGCTACTACTTCACAACGCGGGCTCAGTTTCCAATGAGACAGTCCACAACGCGTGCGAAAAACTTTAAGGCAATCCGGAATGTGGCCATGTTTTTTGTGGTGGCAGCCGTCTGGATATTCTACTTTTTCCCGATCTATTGGATGTTGACCTCCTCTTTCAAGACGCGGGTGGACACCTTTGCGATTCCGCCCAAATGGGTTTTCTGGCCTACGATCGAGTTCTATCTCAACAGCTTTACCAACCCGAAGTTTCTGAAGGTGATCCAGAACAGCGTCATTATCACGGGCACGACCGTCATTCTTTCGCTGGTGCTGGGCGCGTGGGCGGCCTACGCGTTTGCCCGCTTCCGTTTCAAGGGTTCGCTGGCGATGAGCTTTTCGCTGATCATCGCGCGCATGCTGCCCCCGATCGTTTTCATCGTACCGCTTTATCTGCTGTTCAACATGCTCAAATTGCGTAATACGCACATCGGCCTGATCCTGATTTTTACCGTTTTTAACCTACCTTTTACGGTATGGATGCTGAAGAGCTTCTTTGAAGAGGTGCCGATTGAATTGGAGGAGGCGGCGTGGATCGACGGGGCCTCGCGGCTGCAGGCGCTGGGTCGCGTGATATTGCCGCTGATTGCGCCGGGGCTGGCGGCGACCGCTGTTTTCGCGGCGCTGCTGGCCTGGAACGAGTTTCTGTTTGCGCTGCTGCTTGGCGGCCCCGACACGACGACGCTACCGGTCTTTCTGTCCGGCTTCCTGGGGGAACGGGACGTTGAATGGGGCGACATCATGGCTACGGCTACGGTCGCGGTGTTGCCGCCTACCCTGCTGGTGATGCTGGTGCAGCAGAATCTGATCAAGGGGCTTACGCTGGGCGCGGTGAAGGGGTAGATATTGGACCGGCCCGCGGCAGCTTGACAACATGGGGAGATGCGAAAAATGACACAAGCGACTGCCACTCAGGCGCCGACGATCGTTGACGGCGTCAACATTGATGAACTGATCACGCCGGCGGTGCTGGCAGAGTACCGGGAGCGCGGCTATTGGGTCAGCCCCAAGCTGTACAGCGACGAGCGGATCGCGGAGATGCGTGCGGCGCAGGCGCGCATGTGGGAGGGCGAGCACGATTCGGAGATCCCGTCGCAGTACGGCGCGCGGGAGGTGGAGCCGGGCTCGCCGGACGTGCGGCAGCAGTGCAACGCGTTCTGGCTGAGCAATGTGATCCGCGACGTGACCACGAGTCAGCTACTGGGCGCGATCGGCGCGCGTTTTATGGGCGTGGAGACGGTGCGGCTGTGGCATGACCAGGCCGTCTACAAGCCGGGCATCGGGCCGGAGGGCAAGGACGAGACGGCCGGCAACATCGGCTGGCACCAGGACTACGGGCACTGGAAGTCGTCGAGCACGTCGAATATGTGTACGGCCTGGATCGCGCTGCAGGACACCGACTTGCAGAACGGCGGCATGCGCACGATCGTGGGCTCGCACAAGTGGGGGCTGCTGGAGGACAGCAACACGTTCGGCCACAAGGACCTGGACGGTCTGCAGGCCCGCTTTGCCAACCAGGAGATCAGCGGCGACTGGCTGGACGAGCCGTGCATCATGCAGGCGGGCCAGGTGAGCTTTCACCACGCGCTGACGCTGCACGGGTCGGGCCCCAACCTGACGTGGGAGCCGCGCATGTGCCTGATCTCACATATGATGCCGGGGGACACGTCATATCTGCCCGGGCGGCAGCAGCATCCCAACCTGATTTTCCTGGGCCCGAACGCGCAAGAGGGGGCACCTTTCGCCGGCCCCTATTGGCCGCAGATGTGGCCCAAAGGCGAGGAGTGAGTATAGAGGTGTGAGGAGAGAGTAACGGCGAGGAGATTGGATATAGGAGTGAGGAGAGAGATTTCCTCACTCCTTTTTTTATTCTTTGATTGCGCCGGTGGCGCGGAGGAGGGTTTCCTGCACGAGGAGCTCGTGTGAGTAGGGGCGGGCGGCCGGCTGTTTCCCCTGGATGGTTTTCAGAAAATCCACCAACTCCAAGTCATATAGTTTCTGGCGCGTCTGGATCTCGATGGGGACCATCGTGTCGCCTGCTTCGTAGCCGCCCTGGGCCTCGGTGAGGCAGAGGCGGATCTCAGATGCGGGCTCAAGCGGTTCCATGATGGCGCTGCCGCGGCTGCCGTAGACCTCGAAGCGGCGGGCGGCGGGGCGGGTTTCCATGGCCGAGGTGTCGACGAGCGCCATGGCGTTCTCGTATTCGAAGACGCCGAGGGTGTTGTCGGGACATTCGGCTACCAGGCCGGTCTCGTTGCGCAGGAAGGCGGTCACTTTGGTCGGCCGGCCGAGCAGCCAGACGACCTGATCGAGCATATGGCAGCCGAGCTCGTAGAATACGCCGCCGAGATGGCGGCTGACGTCGCGACGCGCCTGTTCGTCCATGGCGGTGCCGATGCGGGTGCGCAGGGCGAAGATGTCCCCCAGGAAGCCGGATTTTACCCACTCGTCGATCTGCCGGAAGCCGGCGTGATAGCGGAACATGTAGCCCATCTGGACGGTCAGCCCCTGCTTTTCGGCCGCGGCGATTGTGCGCTGCCACTGGGGCCAGTCGTCGCCGGCCGGTTTGTCGTACCAGACATGCTTGCCGGCCTGCACGCAGCGCTCGGTCTGGTCGAGGCCGTGGTGGGTGGGGCCTTCGGAGGAGACCGCGAGGATGGTGTCGTCGTCGAGCATTTCGCTCTCGCTGCCGAACCAGTTGACGTTTTGATAGGGGCCGTCGGCGGCGGCCATGGCGCGGCGCCGCTCCTCGTCGGGCTCGAGGACGCCGGCCAGCTCGACGTCGGGACTGTCGATGATGGCGCGCAGCTTGCCGGCGGCGTGGGCGTGTTTGGTTCCGTATTGGGCTACACGAATTGGGGTCATGTCTGGCTCCTGGGTGTTTGAAGCGCTACCGCTTCGCTATATGAGCGCTGGCGAATGCGCTATTATGGCGCAATTTGGGGCGGCAGTTCAACTGTCTGCGGCTTTCCGGTGTGGACCGACTCGATGAGTTTTTCGAGGACCAGTGTGGCCAGAATGCCGGGATAGGCGGGCACGTAGGGTTCGGTATCGTTGCGGATGGCATCGACGAGCAGGGGCATGCGGTCGATGAAGGGGGGCGAGAAGGACTCGGTGGTGAGTTCGCCGCTGTCGGGGTCGGGCGTGGTGATGGTGGCGCGACTGAAATGTTTGTCGAGGACGGCGCTTTGCTGGCCGTCGTTAAAGGTAAAGAACCATTTGGTGAGCTTTTCGCTGAAGCCGGCGTCGCTCATCAGATAGGTGGCGACTGAACCGTTGGCGAAGCGGATGTGGGCGGCGACGGTATCGATGATTTCGGGCGAGGCGAGCTGGCCGGGGTGGGTGACCTGGCCGCCGGTGGCGGAGATCTCGACCGGCGGCGAGTCGTGCATCCAGCAGACCAGGTCGGCCAGGTGGACGCCGACATCGAAGAGGGGGCCGCCGCCGATGCCGGGCAGCCACTGCCAGCGGGTTAGGTCTTCACGGCCGAGCATGACCTGGGCATGGCTGACTTTGGCCGGTTGCAGGCGGCTCTTGATGACGCGCGTGGCGCCGGAGAAGCGGATGGAGAAGTTGATCATCAGCTTCTTGCCGGCTTTCTGCATGGCTTCGTAGATGCGCAGGCAGTCGGCGGTGGTCATGGCCATCGGCTTTTCGAGGTAGACGTGTTTGCCGGCTTCGAAGGCGGCGAGGGCGAGCTCGGCGTGGGTGCCGTGGGTGGTGGCGATGGTGACGATCTCGATGTCGTCATCGGCGAGGATGCGGTCGACGTCGGTTGTGTAGTAGCGGCCTTCGAACTGTTCGTAGTAGCGGCTGGCGGCCTCTTCGTTGATGTCGCAGAAGGCGTGCACGTCGATATCGGGCGTGGCGACGGCCCCCCGGGAATGGGAGTTGCCGACGCTGCCGCAACCTATGAGGGCCCAGCCGAAGGGTTGGTCGTGTGAACTGGTCATGCTGCGTTTCTCCTTCTGCGTTTGATTGGGGCGCAGTTGTGTTGTCTGTGGTGTTGTGTGGAGAGAGATGGGTGTGTGTTATGTGGGAATTATTGTGCGGTATCTGGTGGGTAAACACAAGTCGGGACTGTGATTCTTGTGATTTGGGTGATGGGCTGTGATGAGGCCTTGCCCTCACGGGTGCGCTTGGACGAATGTTGTATGAGTGTACACGAGAGTTTGTCTGAACTGTGATTCTTGCGATTTGGGTGATGGGCTGTGATGAGGCCTTGCCCTCACGGGTGCGCTTGGACGAATGTTGTATGAGTGTACACGAGAGTTTGTCGGGACTGTGATTCTTGTGATTTGGGTGATGGGCTGTGATGAGGCCTTGCCCTCACGGGTGCGCTTGGGCGAATGTTGTATGAGTGTACACGAGAGTTTGTCTGAACTGTGATTCTTGTGATTTGGGTGATGGGCTGTGATGAGGCCTTGCCCTCACGGGTGCGCTTGGGCGTGTGTGGCATGAGCGTTTACGAGAGTTTGACGAGAGTTCATGAGTGTTTGCCTGCGTTTGTCTGAATCAGGATTTGCTGGATTATTTGGATTTACAGGACTCGGGCCGTCTCCGACGGCACGGGTGCGCCCGTACGAGAGTCTTACGAGAGTTCTAGAGTGTTTGCGAGTGTTGTCTGGAGCAGGATTTGCTGGATTTATTGGGATTTTCAGGATTCGGGTTGTCCTCGATGGCATAGGTGCGCTTGTATGAGCGATGGACGAGAGTTTACGAGCGTTTGACGAGTGTTTGGAGCAGGATTTGCTGGATTTATTGGGATTTTCAGGATTCGGGCTGTCCTCGATGGCGTAGGTGCGCTTGTATGAGCGTCTACGAGAGTTTGACGAGTGTTATTGAGTGTTTGCGTGCGTTTGTCTGGAGCAGGATTTGCTGGATTTATTGGGATTTTCAGGATTCGGGTTGTCCTCGATGGCATAGGTGCGCTTGTATGAGCGTTTACGAGAGTTTGGCGAGAGTTCCTGTGAGATTGTCTGAACCGGGATTCATGTGATGTGGATGATGGGCTGTGATGACGTCTCACTGGAACAGGTGCGCTTGTATGAGCGTTTACGAGAGTTTGACGAGAGTTTACGTGAGATTGCGACGGTTTTTTGCGGGCGCGCGATGGGTTGGCGGCGATTTCGCGGGAGGTTGCCGGGCTGGGCGGGACGACTGGGGTATTTTTATGAATTTTTTCATAAAAATGTCCGCTTGGTCCGATTGAAGGCATTTTGCGAACGCGATTTTGGGTAACTTTGGATAACTTTTGGGTAATGTCAGGTTCGTTGTCGGAAATAGCGAATTGGCTGCGCTGGGCACCTAGGGCTCTCGGCTGGTGTTGGTCGGGGCGCGAGGCGATCGGGCCAACTGCGAACTCAGTTGTTCGGCTGCCGGGGCGTATCGGGTCGTGAGGGGCTGGGCCGGGATGGTGGCGGGTCAGCGGTCACGTTTATGTCTGGGGCTGTCCGGTTCCAGCTTGTGCCTTGGTGCAGCTTTGGGACGGTCTGGAATGGAGACACCAGTCTAAGATATTATCGCACAAATGTGCGGGTTCGTCAAGAGGAATTTTCTATTTTCGGGCGCGGTCTGATTTGTGCGGGACGGTCTCCTCGACGAATTTATCCAGAGGCGTCAGGGCTGTGACTTCGGCGACGAGGTCGAGGGGCAGGTCTTCGAGCTTGCGGAAGCGGACGCAGGATTTGCCCATGTTGAGCTTTTTGCCGGTGGCGAGGTAGCGCTGCTTGAACCAGTCGGAGAGCGATGGGTCGGCGTAGACGGTGGTGAGGTAGAGGGACATGTACTGCTTCTGGGAAGCGAGGGCGATGTACATGACGGGCTGGCCGTTGTAGGTGTCGGGGAAGACACTGAGGGGAACGACGTAGGAGAGCATGCCGTACTGCATGACCTCTTCGTAGCCTTCGGGCAGGTTGTCGAGGATGACGTTGCGGACGGCGGAGATGGCGTCGCGTCTGGTGGGTTCGAGTTCTGACAGGTATTCTTCGGGGGTCTTGGCGTCGCTTTGCATTTGTCGCACCCTCCGGGCGCTTGAGTTTCTAGTTTTTGGTTTCGAGTTTTTAGTGGGCCCGTTGGTATGAGGCGGGTCGCTAGTGTCCTGGTGTCTTGGGCGGGCGGCCGCTCTGTGATGATGGCAGAACCCTGGTGGTGGCATCACACCGGGGGGCGTTGCGGGGGGTGTCCCCCCGCACAAGGGAGGGCCGAAGGCCCGACCGCCCCAGAAGCGAAGGGCATTCTGTCAGGTGATTACCCGATTTGATTCCCGTTGCGGGGCGTCTGTCAATTTTACCCGGATCTTTACGGTTGGGCATCATTTCTGCTTGTCTGTCTCGATTCTCTGGAGCCTGTCCAGGTTTCTGTCCCTTGCGATAACGAACTGCATCGTGAACGGGAACGCCTTTCCTATCTTCGTTTCTCCAGCCTGGCCCACAGCAGATACACGATGGCGAAGACAGGCCATGCCGCTAGGAGAAAACCCCACGAATCCTCGAGCCAATAGAACAACGGAGGAAATAAGTTGCCGAGGAATATAAACAGAGGGTGGTACAGGTTGCCGAGGAGCACGACAATTGTAATGGCTACCGCAATAGCCAGACACAGTTGCCTCAACTTTTTGCTTGGCATTTCTACGCTCCATAGATAGTCATGCGATTTTTGTCCATTGCTTTCCTACTTTTGCAGTCGCCTCGAATCGTCTTTGAAACTCTTCCCCTGCGTTTCCCTGTCTGTTGGTCGGTATTCTTGCCTGGCAGGATACCATATCTGGTCTTCCAGAGGGTATGCCTTGAATGCTCTCGCCTTACCCATGGTTGCAAATCAGCGTAGGCCGAGGAGGCGGTCAGCCGGTTGGGAGGATGGGACTGCGGGGCGGGTGGCGGCGGTTTGGTGTGGGGGCGGCATGCCGTTAGAGTTAGTCAGCCGCGAGGGGCGGGGAACCGGACGAAGGGATTGGGAGGCTGGAGGGGAGACGATGACTGAAGAGAGACGGCTGGAAAATTTCTCGCTTGAGGGCGATCAGGTGGCGCTGCCGAAAGGGGCGTGGGCGCAGTCGCACCGGCTGAATGTGCGCTGGCGGGGCCGGGATGTGACGGCGCTGAGCCAGGGTGCGTTTCGGGCGTATCTGTATCCTGTATTTACGCCGGCGGGCTTTGCGATTACGAGCGAGTCGCCGCTGGACCATCCGCACCACAATTCGCTGTGGATCGGCGCGGACCACGTGAACTGTTATCTGCCGTATGCGGGCGGCGCGCTTGAGGAGGCGAACTACAATTTCTATGTGAACGACATCTTCCAGGGACGGGCGCCGGGGCGCATTTTCGGCGTCGACGTGGAGGCGGAGGAGATGGCGGCGGACCATCTGCGGCTGGTGCAGACGCTGCACTGGCAGGGCCCGATCGAGTGGGGCGCGCCGGAGCGGCGCACGCTGGCGGTGGAGACGAGGACTATCAGTATCCGGCCGGGCGAGACGGCCAACCTGTTCGACGTGCGGTCGCAGCTGCGGGCGGCGGAGTGGGACCTGCATATCGGGCCGACGCGGCATGCCTTTTTCGGGCTGCGGATGACGGAGGGGTTGCGGGTGACGGACGGGGCGACGATGGTCGATGCGGCGGGCCGTGAAGGGGGGAGCGCGATCAGCGGCGAGGTGTCGGACTGGGTGGACTGTTCGGGCGCGGTTGCGGCCGGCAGGCGGGCGGGCGCGGCGTTGTTTCCGTACGCGAGCGCGCAGGGGTTCCCGTGGTTCGTGTCGGACTGGGGGACGCTGACGGTGAACCCGATGGCGCGGGAGGGGTATACGTTGAAGGGGGGCGATGTGCTGGATTTTGCGGTACGGTTTGTGGTGCATGACGGGGATGTGGAGGAGGCGGATGTGGCGGGGATGTGGGGGGCGTTTGATGCGGGGGGATTGGGGTAGGCTAGTTCGCGGGCGACGAGACTTCCCTGGAGGCAAATGATGAGTCTGAATATCAGGGACGCTGAGACTTGCCGGCTAACCGATGAATTGGCCCGGTTGACGGGCGAGACCACGACTGGCGCGGTCACAGTTGCGTTACGTGAACGCCTGGATCGGGAACGTCGCAAACCGGACGTTTCTTTGCTGGCGCAGGAACTTCATGTCATCGGCCAGCGTTGCGCCGCTCTGCTCGCGCCGGGGCCAGTTGCTGTCGAGCACGGGAACCTGCTTTATGACGAGCGAGGGTTGCCCGGGTAATCTCTGACGTTCGCCTAGTGCGCAGTTGCAGGCGGCCTTCTCTTATCCGGGATGAAACAGTCCCCGCTGTCAGAGACAGCGAGGACTGTTTTCTGTTAACAAAGCGGGAACTGAAGGGTGCTGTCACCTGTTCACCGCGATGGAAAGCCTGATATTCAGGGCTTCCAAGACTTTGAAAAGTGTATCGATCCGTGGGTTGCCTTCGTCTGAGAGCGCACGGTAAAGGGATTGCCGCCCTACCCCACTTACATCGGAAATAGAGGACATCCCTTTGGCGCGTGCCACGTTGCCGAGCGCCTTGGCGAAGTACTTCGGGTCGTTTTCCGCCAGCGCAGCGTTCAGGTACTCTTCTAGTGCTTCGTCGCTGTCTAAGAAATCGACTACGTCGAACTTCTTTAGTCTCATCTCTCCTCCCCTCTGAATCTTATTTGCTACAGTTACTTTATGGAGCCTCCTTCAAGGTCACCGGCAATCTTCTGCGCTCGTTTTATGTCTCTCTGTTGACTCGACTCATCGCCGCCACAGAGCAGGATCACCACTTTGCGACGTCGGATCATGTAGTAGACACGATAGCCCTGTCCTACGTGGATTCGGAGTTCGCTTATCCCGCCTCCAACCGAATGACGGTCGCCAAAGTTGCCATCTTCGATACGCTCAATGCGGGTCAAGATTGCGGCCTTGGCCTGCAGGTCACGCAGTTTCTTGAGCCACTTCTCAAAGGCTTCGGTGTAAACGACTTCCATACTGTTAGTGTCTCATATAAGAGACACGGAGTCAAGTTGGAAGAATGGGATTTGACACGGAATTTGGGTGGACTGTTCGGGCGCGGTTGCGGCGGGCGGGCCGGTGGGGCGCTGTTTGCGTACGCGAGCGCGCAGGGGTTTCCGTGGTTTGTGTCGGGGGGGGGGGGCGCTGACGGTGAATCCGATGGCGCGGGAGGGGTATGCGTTGATTCGGGGCGATGTGCTGGATTTTGCGGTGCGGTTTGTTGTGCATGACGGGGATGTGGAGGAGGCGGATGTGGCGGGGATGTGGGGGGCGTTTGATGCGGGGGGAACCGATGAGTGACGCCGTTCCCGTCAAGTACGCAAACCGCAAGATGACAGCCGCCAGCCTGTTGAAAGATGGCATTGAATTGCGCTTCGCCGACGGAGCCAAGGGTCTCATTCCCTACTCCGACCTGCCTGAGTTCGGAGAGCGCGCGAGCCTGACCACGCTGGAGTTGCCCAACCCGTACGAAATAGTTCTGAAAACGGCCCAGGGCGAAACGGTTGAGATTCCGTGGGACTTTGCCCGTCACTACTGTGATGAATTGTATCGCCCGGCAGTCGAAGCGAATGCGATGCGGGGGCGGCATACGCTTGGCCAACGAATTCGGCGGCTGCGCAAATCTGCCGGTTTGTCCCAGGATGCGCTTGCCCGTGCAGCAGGTATTGGGCGGGTGACGTTGGTGCGGTTGGAAAAGGGTGAACAGACGCCCAGGTACAAGACCCTAGGGGCGTTTGCCAAGGCGCTGGGGGTGGGCGTTTCGGAGTTGTTGGTGGAGCCGGAGTTCTTGCGCGGGTGACTGTTGGGAGAGGGCCAACAGCTTGTTGGAATGGCACCGGTGTGCTTGAGCTCAGGAGCTAGACCATGAGCCAATGAGTATAGTGGAACGGTTCGCCGAGTAGGTGGAAGGATTGCTCCAAATGACTTGCTCATTCTATGTCACACTGGCTTCACTTCCCATGCTCGAAGCCCTTCATAACTGAAACCTAGAAAGAAGTCGACGGCTTGATTCTCTGACCGCCCTAGCGCAAAATCACCCTTAGCTGGAACGAAGAATGCGGAGAGGCCCCCTGCAACTCCTATTCGCCCTGCTTCGGACCCTTGAATACGTGTGATCCGGCCGTGAATCCTAGCCAAAGGCTTTCGCGTCCCCCAAAAGTCGACTGACTGATCCCATTCTCCCAATCGGGAATGGTGTACAAGACTAGCTAGGCCGGTTCCAGGACCAACCCACTCAAAGCTCTTGGTCCGATTTCGCCTAAGTTTGGCACGAAGACGACACTCGTTTAGGTATCTTTCCGCCTTTTGGCCAGCAAAAAGGGAGCCCTCTAACGCCAAAACAGCATAGAGGACATAAAGATAGTATATTGCATCGATAGAGCCGGCATCGACTTGCCAATACGCGACTTTCTCGATCACCGATTCGATGCTCGGTGGCTCCGATACTCGCCTGATTGCTTGTATCCACATACGCATATTGCGGTCGTTATTGGGCTCTTCGTCAAGGTTTTCCTCCAATAATTGCGCAGTACGTGTCAGTTCACGTTCAGACAACGCGTCCCAGGAACGATCTCGCCTTACCAAATATGTTCGAACGATTTGTCGGCGAATTGGGGGAGAGTATACATCTCTCTGGTTTAGTAAACTGTCCCAGACCTGTAGGGCATCTTCATGCCGGCCATAGAGAGAATCAAGCTTTGCTCGACAGTCCAATTCAAATGAACTTGGTGCCCCGCCCTCCCGATTACGACGTACCTGCTCCAATAGATCTTCGCTTCTCTCCAAGCCGTGCTGCACAAACGACTCAGCTGCTGGGTTTCTCAAATACCCGAGGAGCCCCTGGGGATTTAGTCGGCCGACATAGTCAAGCACCTTGCTGACCAATTGCACCTCACTAATATATCCATGTTCACTATCTGGATTCTTTTCCCTCGACATAGCGAAGGACTCGCGTGCTTGCTCCGCTACATGTATAACTTTGGATAGATCTTCCCGTTGCTCAATTAGAGACTCCGCTTGAGACCGTAGCCCCATACCCTTCATATGGTGAAGCACTGCATCATCAGGCTGTAACGAAAGTGCACGGTCGACACACTTGATGGCTTCGGGGAAATTCCTTATTTCCATCGCATAGAAGCGCCCTAGGTGGGCCCAGAAGTGCGCCTCGTCCGAATATTCTTCAGTGAGGGAGCGCAATACTTCCAACCTGCCCTCTTTTACGGGTATGTCATCAAGCAGGGGGGCAAACTGCCGTGTCGCGGCCCCCTCAGTACCCAACAGCTCAACGTTCCCACGATATACAAAGGTCCGTCGGGCAAGTTCAAGCATGGTGTCGCTCGGCACAGGACTGAATCCGCGAGAAAATCGGACAAAGTTTACAGCCCATTTCGAAAGATTCTGTCTCCAATTCTCCCTATTAATGGAACTCGGCCATAGCAATTGCATGAGAATCTGGTGCGCAATCAGGTTGTGTGCGGCACGCCATTCCCCTGTTGCCGATTGGATAACTAAATCAAGACCCTTATCTGACAAAGCATGTGCCAGATCAACTTTACGATTTTGGGGCACGCCTAAAATGTGCGCAAACGACTGCGCGGGTATCGACTGCTGTCCATAATAATGCGCAATGGCAAGATAGGAAAGTATCTCTCTTTGCACTTCGGTCAACCCATCCAGCCTTGAAGTGACGTAAGAGTCGAGGCGCCTAAAATCCTTACCAAAGGCCTGAAGACAATAATAGAATGGCGTGTGAAGATGAGCGGAGAGATCTCTTGAAATACTCCTCAATGCAGCGGTTCTCGGCCGTACTTCTCGTGAAAGTATGTGTGCGAACCGATTGCATTCGGCAGTGGACAATTGCCCGTCCAAATAATGGGAATTGGGACTTCTCTTTGTATTCCGCGTGGAGCGGAATCCGTTGTGCTGGTTGTGCTGGAAGCGTCGCAGCACCTGCAGAATTACAACAGGTATGTGATTGGCCGCAACGTATTCGGATAATTCGTCCATCTCCCTGCTTGAGACTTCGCTACCATCGGCGAGAATCAGTATTGATTGTCCAGTTTTGGAAAAGATGTACTGGAGTCTTTCTACTGTCTCCCTCGGTTCTGAGTTGCTCAAGATGCCACATGGGAAGGAGGTGTGCATGTCCCAAATGAGACGCCTCGCGACCGTACTGCCACCAGCGCCAGGAGCATGGTAAAGATTGATACGTTTACTGCGTCTTGCACGGAGATCTGACTGTACCCGTTGTGAGAGACGACTCGATAAGTCACGTTCGACATCGTAACGTAGACCGAGTTCATGCCAAGAAATTTGGTTTCCCTTCAGAAAATCCACGCCTGTGTCTCGTTCGTTGTCCATCTGAACTCCCGCGCTTAAATGGACCAACTCAATTTCCTCTTCGATCCAGTTACGATCAGATGCATCAATTGAAATTGGCGCGCCGGAGGACGATGGTAGTATCACTGAGTCCGACTTTTGGTCCTGTTCACTTGGGATTAGGGACTTCAATCCAGAACAAATGTGATTTAGTGGAATCTGTACAAGGGCGCTGTCGAATCGGTTAGCAATGGCCTCAAATTGCGAATTGGAAATACTGTCAGTCGCTATAACAAAATCTACAGCATCGCTGTAAGCTGCAAGGAAATCATCGAAAATGGGCTGAAGATAATCTGCCATACCCTCTGAATATAGGAATGCAACGACTGTTACTGGCGTGGGCATGGAGGCTCTGGCGAGGCTAGTTATCTGCTGGTGTATTTCATTCCCATATACTTGCCGCCATTCACGCCATGTCTTTGACTCAACGGACTCATCGGGATTCGCAATTCCTCTAGCGAAAAACCAGTAAGTACCTCGTCCCACATTCAGGGTGGGACGATCCCCTCGTACAACCCTGTGAATGCTTCGTCTGGACTCGAGTCGAGGGCGTACCGCTCTGAAAAGGCCCCGCTGATCACTATATGGATCCAGGTCTATCACGAAGGGCCAGTCGATAGCTCCCAACATACTTGATTCTTGATCCAAAAGGTGGCTTGGAATGTTTGCCACTAAGACGAATTTTCTCGATGTTGAAAAATTCTGCACACTTTCGATAAAACTCTGCCACTCTTCAGAATCAGGTTCGGTTGCCGGAGGAATCTCTGTAGGTCCATCTATCCATTCAAATATCCGTCTAAGATCTTCTGGACTAGCTATATCGTTTTTGGAACCTCGACGAAAATATATCTGACGTTGCCGAAGCTTTTTCTCAAAATCCTTTATAGGCACGCAAGGGCCAACCCGGATTGGTGGAATCACTATTACACCGAAACTTTTTCCTCTGAAGGACACTGTTTCATAGGAGAAAGTGGGAATCGGATATACACGTTCTGAAAACTGGGATTGCAAGTGATCATCATCAACATGAGTATCCAACCCAACTAAATCATATTGCCCATCACTGTGTTTCTTAACTCCTAAGACAATGTATGAGTCTTCACTTCGAGGTGTGTTTGCCATACACAGGACATCTTTGACTAAATCAAAATCCTTCTTGCCACTATAATTATTTCGCTTAAAGTCTAAGGTTTCACCCTCTGAGCGATTTATTAGAGCTGCGAATTGATCTTCAGTTATCATGATTACTAATTGACTCCGGGCTCGTACAACTGGTTTAGACGTTTAGATCGTGATATGAAAACATTGGGAATTATACGCTTTGTGACACAAAAGATGGAACATCAGCATGACGGCAAGGACTATTTCAAGATTTCGATGAATTCTGAGACGTGCGGGTTTAACAATAATTGAAACAGTTGAAATATTGCGCCCAATAGTAGTCCGACAGTAGCGACAATAAGACTAATTTGAGTATGTCGATAGCCCCGCCTCAGATGTCTGGTGTCATATTCCAAGCGTTGTAGTTCCTCTGCCGCTTCAAAGGTCATTCCTTTTTGATACTTAACAAAAAAGCAACTTTCCTTTCTGTCTTTTTGCACTTCTTCTCTGAATAACTCTATTGAAATCATGTCGTTATCACCTTTAGGGAGAAAAGTATCTCTCCATATGCCTTTGTAACATCCTGAAGTGCTTCTCCTGCTATAGCCTTTCCCTTCTAAAGGCTTTAGCCGTTCTCGCAGTTCATCATTCCACGACTGTGGCGGCCCAAGCACCATATTTACCCCGCTGGCTAAGAAGTGACATTTCTCGCAACAGTGTTTCATATTGAGGGGGGGGCACAGTTTACCGAAAAAGTGAAAGGGCAGATCCAATTGCAATAGAGATGGCGACTCGCTACAGCTAGCAGTTCCCGTCTGGATGCACATTACTCTACAAATCTTAGGGTCAAACTATTGGGGCCGCCAGTGGAAGTCAAGCTGGGTAGGCGTGTCGCAGGTCCGCCAAGGCCTCGGGAAACTCCGTCTCGTTAAAAACCAACCGGAACGTTCCTTTGGCCGGTCCATCGCGCAAGGTCATTGTTCCGTGGTTGAAGGCGTTTTCCAGGGTATCCAGCACGCGGCTCTTGTAATCAGTATCCGGGTTCCCACTCATATGTTCGCCTTTAGTCTCAAAAATTAGCACATGCGGCTTTCCATCACTTTCGCCAGCCATTCCTACAAAGTCAGGCCAGATACGTTCCTGTTTCCAGCCCCGCAGGTAGTATCCTCCTCCTTGACCGACAGCCACTCTATGCCACCATTTCAAGGCTTTTTGCTCATCCAGGTAGCAGGCGAATTTGCGTTCCAACACAGAGTCAAATTGCTGAGTATAAATTGGCTCAAAGAGACTGAGTTGTACTGTTTGGCCGTCGCTCCTAGCTAACAGACCGTCGCCCGCAAGGCTGGGCATCTCGTAAGATTTTGTCATGCGATAATTGGGCTGTCCAGCCTTTAGGTCAAAGCGAATAGCCCCCTCACCCAGTTTGATATGGAAAACGTTCTCTGCCCGCTTTTCTACCTCACGCTTAACATGCTCGCGCAAGACATGGGCGTGATGGGAGCGCCCATCATAGATTTGATCGTCAGATAGCCCACCGTTGACCAAAGTGTCAATGAACGAATGCGCGATTCGAGCTGCCTGCCATGAATTTGGTGCGATATCGGAGAGACGGCGGGCAAACCAACTGATACTGACGGATTTTTCGATGTGCAGATTTTGTGCCCTATGGTAAATAGGCTGGCGGTCTCCCACGTCCACTGTCGCGCTCCTGCGCTGGGCCGCGTCCATCAATGTGCTATTCGAATCCGGGCCCTGTATCGAATCCCAATCAATACCGGGCAAAATATGACGCTGGTAATCCAGGTCTGTCCAGCCACTGTCATGTTTGTGCAATACGAGTGGCAAGAAGATGTCTTGGTCTCGATATCGTATGCGCCGTTGCACGGTGATGGGCTGCAGATCACCTTCCCTAGTTGCCCATACAGAATCGCCCAAGCCGGTCAGTCCTTCCCGTTCCAACCCATTCTTGACGTGTGTTACAGCTGTGCCCACGTTAGTGTTCCAACAGTAAACATAGCATTGATCGAGGACTTCTCGGCCTGTGCGTTTGGCATGCGGTTGACGCATCACCCGCCCCACTAACTGCGTAATAGCTTTTTGGGCCTGCGTGTTATCCAGCATAACCAGCAGATAGGCGAATGGGCAGTCCCATCCTTCCATCAGAGCCGCCTTTGTAATGATCCAGCGAACAGAGGAAAGCTCGTCCAGCAGGGACGTGCGGCCCAATTCATCCTTTTCCGAGGACTTGACTGCAACGGCATTATGAGCAACACCTAAGTTCTGAATCAAATACTCTCGCACGTCCTCCGCGTGGACGCGCTCGCCATCTCTCTGGTCCTTACCAGTACGCTCCACTCTCACCACAGCGATGGGGCGAATGTAGCGTCCGTAGTTGCTCTGGAGAATCTGCGCTTCCGAATCCAGCCTTTCCAGTTCCTCGTGGGCCTGGGTCAGCGTGTACTGCCATTCTGCGTTTGTGAAAGAGGTGACTTGCACCGGCAGCTTAATCATCTCTTCGTCTTTGAGCCTTACTCCCGAAATGTCCACCAACAGATTGCTGATTCCCCGATTCGGAGTCGCCGAGAGTTCGATCACTAATATGGGATCGAGACGATTGACGGAGCGCACGAACTCTTCATTTTCGGCGCGCTTGCGTTTGCCGTAGGCTTTGTGCGCTTCATCCAAAACGACGACGGGACGTAGCATTTTGAAAACATTGAAGAGGCTGTGCTTAACTGGGCCATCTTCTGAGGTGCGCTCTAGATCGGGATACTCATTTAACAACTCAGCGTCTGCCAGTGCATAGTCGCTGTCAGGGAAAAAGGTCGGGTAGCGTCCCGAATCTCTAAACATACGTAGGAAGTCTTTGTTCTTCTTCCAATTGGCAGCGGACAACGAAAGCAGCATCACACACAGATAATTTGTCACATCCGCACTCGTAAACAGATCGTCTTTTTCCAGTAGCTTTACGCGGCCACCGCTGGCTCTCTCCAGCATCTGCCGATAGGGATGTGAACGGTTTTTCAAAGCGTCTATGGTTTGCTGGTAAATGGCGCGAGTTGGCGCTATCCACAGCGTCAACCCGGTCTGCCGGTTCAAGCGCTCGAGAGAAGCGGCGGCCAGTAATGTCTTACCGCCGCCGGTAGGTACCTTGAAACAAATATGGGGAATCGGACGGTCGGCGTCGTCAGTACGTGAAACGTATTTGCCTGCGGTGGCGGCGACCCCGCCACTCTCCCGCAACCGTTGCCAAGCGGTTTGGGGATAATTCCGGACTGAATCAAGCATTTCAACTGTACCAATCTCCTCCAAAGCGGCAACAGCTGCATCGGTTTGTGATCGCGCAGTATCCAGCACGTCTAACCAACGGCTAAAGGCATCAAGGGCGCTGGCTTGATAATCTTTCAATTCCATGATCCAGCTTCCTAATGTAGATCCCACATGAGACCAAGAGTATTGGCATTTCGAAACAACGGTGCATAATGGTGTGTTCCAATCACGATGCCATCGCGAAAAGTCGTAGTTTCAAATGGGATCCACATTAGTTCCCACTGCGGTAAATCTCATAGGGCAACTGACAGAACGTAATTCGCAGGCTTGTCAGTTCGCGCTGGCCAATATATTTTCCAGATCCAAACACAATGGCCTTCTTGTCTTCTTCGCTGCAGGCCGAACTGATACGTATGGCCCGTTGCTCGTCCAGCATTGCCTCGTTGCTGCGCAAGAACTCCAAGTCTGGTTCGTATAACAAATAATAGTTGTTTTTTCCATCGCAATGGAACAAGCCGTCTTTGTCCTTACGTTCTAGACTGCTGGCAGTAGCGGAGATACCAGTCGCAGTATGAAGAAGGTAGACAGCCATTTCGGAGTAAGTTGGTAGTGTAGTGCCGAAAAGCATCTCTTCAATTTCCAGCGGTTCGCCCAGCGTGCAGTAGAGAAACGAACCCTCTAGGCCTTCTTGCAAAGATTCATCGCGAGCGTCGGGGACACCTTCTATGACGCGTCGAACACGTTCAGCGGTGATACTGTGGGCGTACTCCTCGCACTCAACGAGGATAAACTTGCGATTACCACCATCTTCGTTGTTCATGGCGAGGACCGCATGGGCAGTAGTGCCGCTGCCTGCAAAAGAATCAAGAATAACCGAATTCTTGTCCGATGCAATTTGCATGACACGTTTGACTAAGCCGGTTGGTTTTGGTGTTACAAAAAGATCTGTTGAAGCTGGTGCAGACATGATTTGACTTAGCTCTTGTTTGGAATGACGAGTGCTTCCTACTTCCTCCCAAACCCAAAGAGTGCGAGGCACAACGCCCTCTCGAACCTCTGACAGAAATCTCTTTATTCCGGGACGGTTCTCGCCCGTTGCACCCCACCAAATTCGCTTGTCTGCATCCAAGGCGTCGAATTTATTTTTGCTTACTCTCCAATAGCTTCCAGCTGGAGGGCCTTCGATGACGTTTCCTGATGGTGTCGTTATAGGATAACGTCCACGCGAATATTGATTTCTGGCAGCCAAATCGCTCAAGAGCCATGGACCCCTCGGATCATTATCAGGATTCTTATATCTGGCCAGCATTTCAGGACTTCTAGGCAGTAAATTAGGTCTCCAAGTATCCGAGACCTTTGCATAAATCAAAATGCTTTCGTGATCTTCACTAAAATGGCGTGCGGAATTTTTTGGGCTATCCATCTTGTTCCATATCACCGTCGCAATGAAATTCTGCTCTCCAAAAATCTCGTCCATCAACATACGCAGGTGGTGCTGCTCGTTGTCGTCAATGGAAATAAAAATCGCTCCGTCCTCTGAAAGCAATTCTCTGAGGAGATGTAGACGAGGCCACATCATGCAGAGCCATTTATCATGCCGTTCGAGATCTTCACCGTCCACTGGGCTGTTCTGTTGCAGCCATTCCTGCATCAATGGGCTGTTCACTCTGTCGTTGTATATCCAGCCCTCGTTACCGGTGTTGTAAGGCGGGTCAATGTAGATGCATTTAACTCGCCCAGCATAGCAAGGCAGCAGAGCCTTGAGTGCATGCAGGTTGTCGCCGTGAATGATTAGGTTGCCGTCAACGCCAGAAGGATTCAGAGAGCGAGAATGGTCGGGATGCAGCGGTCTGTGCGGAACGGAGAGATGGTGCGCGTAAATGTGCTGCTTGCCTTTGAAATCCAGGGTAGGCATAGCGGGCCTTTTCTTTTTCTGATATGTATGATGCGGGCGAGAAAAACTGCCTGCTAAGCTAAGTCTCGTTCCCCAGAGTAGTATTTCCCATCGGTGTTGGCAAAATATACCATCCTTTGTCCATTAACAAAAACTAAATCTGTATCCCAATTGCGACTTAGGAGAGGGCCCATCCTTTGTACGACTGAGCTTGGCCCCAAAACTGATCCACGAACAATGTTTGCCTGTATGGCCGGCATTCCCGGTGCCAGGGCAATTTGCATCGAATGGGGACAAGACCTCATGATGCTGCCTGAATCTGGTAAGGGCGCCCCTTGTGGGTGCCTTTCGCGTGCTATAATAGGGTCCGAATTTCGACGCGATTACTTTGGCCCTGAGAAACCATGACCCTTACCATAAGGAAAATCTGAAGGCGAAGAAGGGCCACTGTAGGTCTGTGAATATCCCATAATTCATCTGCCCACAGCCAATCAAGAACGGGGAGGACACGTTTGCGAATCCAAGCAAATAAGTCAGAAAAAAAGGAATCACCGCGACCTGACGCGACTTAACGCGACATAATACGCCTTAGCTCGTAGTCCAGTTTTTGGGGCCAAGCTCACAGGGGGTTAGAGCACTGTGCTGATAGTGCAGGGGGCAGTGGCTCGAGTCCAAACAGGCCGAACAACCTGTCCCCCGTACCCATTACTCCGCCCTGCAGGGCAACATCGGTATTCGGAAGGTTAAGTGGATAAGGAAGAGTGGCTATGCAAAGCGTCTCAAATGGCCAAGTGGAGCTTTTGACGGCCGTCCGTCCGCGTACGCGAAAGGCAGTGGACTACGCCAAGAGGGCGGAGGATGCGGGCTGGCATGGCATCGGGATTCTTGATAATCAGAACCTGTGCGGGGACATTTACGTTTCTTTGGCGCTGGCTGCTTCTGCTACGGAACGGATCCAGCTGAGCACGGATGTGACGAACCCGGTTACCCGCCATCCGGCGGTGGCTGCGGGGGCGATTGCGAGCATTCAGGAGGCGTCGGAGGGGCGGGCGGTGCTGGGAATCGGGCGGGGGGACTCGGCGCTGGCGTTCGTTGGACACGCGCCCGCCTACGTGAGGGTACTGGACAGCTACCTGAAAGCCCTGCAGGCCTACCTGACGGGAAGTAGCGTGGCCTTTGAAGAGTTGACACACTGCCGCGGCCTGGCCCCGCCCGTTGATACGCTTAAGCTGGCGGATACCCCTGCCGACAGCAGGCTCATGTGGCTCGACGCCCGGGACAAGAAGGTGCCCGTGGCCGTTGCAGCGAGCGGGCCGAAGGTAATCGGAACGGCGGCGAGACACGCCGACATTGTCATGTTCGCGTTGGGGGCAGACCTTGGACGGCTCGGGTGGGGATTGGAGCAGGCCCGGACCGCGCGTCGCGAGGCAGGGCTGGAGCCGGACGGAATCCGGTACGGCGCGTACCTGAACATCGTGTGCCATCCGCAGTTGGAGGCGGCCCGGAAGATGGTCCAATTCCTGGACACATTCGTGCGGTTTTCGGTGATGCACGGGAAGACGCATGGGCCGGTAACGCAGGCGGAAAAGGAAGCCCTGACGAATCTGCACAAAGAGTACAACATGCGGGACCGCAACGTTTCGGTTGTTCCACCGGCAGAGTTCGTGGACCAGTTTGCGATTGTCGGTCCACCGGAAACGTGCATCAGGCGGATCCAGGAGATCATCGACCTGGGGATAGACAGGATTGTGGTGATGGGCCCGACCGTGGATGCAGACGAGGATGAGGAGAAGCGGTGTGCGGAACTGCTGGCGCGGGAAGTGCTGCCGGCATTTTCGGGGTGAGGCGCAAGCCCGCCAGGAGCGAGTTCGGCGGTTGGGGTAAGAATAAGTGACGATACTGTGATTCAGATCTTACGAATGGTTTGTGAGGTTTAGTGAGCTTGGCCCCATGAACTGGGCCACGAGCAATGTTTGCTTGTATGGTCCAGCATCCCCGATGCCAGGGTAACTGCATCGAATCGGGACAAGACCTCAATATGCTGCCTGAATTTGGTATGGGCGCCCCTATGGGTGCCTTTCGTGTGCTATAATGGGGGCCGAAATTCGACGCGATTGCTTTGGCTCTAAGCAACCGTGACCCTCGCCCAAAGGGAATTTGAAGGAAAAAAAAGGGCCGCGGTGAGTCTGTGAATATCCCAAAATACATCTGCCCATAACCCAAAAAAGATGGTGAGGCAACGTTTGCGAATTCAAGCAAATGAATCAGAAAAAAAAGATCCACCGCGACCTGGCGCGACTTAGCCCGACCTGACGCGACTTAACGCGACCTGTCCCAGGGAATTTTGCATGGAATTGGGATAACCTCGTGAGGCAGCCTGAATCGGGGAGGAGAACACGAGGCAAATCTTGACTATTTCTTCCTAAATGACATTGAGAAATTCATGTGGAACCATACGCTTAAGCAGGATCTAAAAGGGGGAAGAACCACTGAGTTCTCGCCAGACAATGGGAGAACTGCTCTCTATCGCCCATTAGCGAAGTCCAACTTTTACTTTGATTGTGTGATGAACGAGGCTGTCTATGCCTTCCCGTCCATCTTTCCCACACTTGGAATCGAGAAGGGGAACCGGGCTTTATGTATCGCTGGCATCGGTGACAGAAAGGGTTATGGTTGTCTGGCAACAAATATGGTCCCCGCCCCTGACTTGGCTCTTGAGAGAGCTCCTTGCTTCCCCTTTTACACCTACGCCGAAGATGGCAGCAACCGGCAGGAAAACATCACCGACTGGACGCCATAAGGAGAGGAACGGGTAGTGGAGAGAAAAATGGTCAGGGCCGACGACCATGACGCTCCGTATCAATTGATATTTGGAGATGTGTCGAGGATTATCGATGCCGCCAGAGAATCGGCCTCGCGTTCAGTGAATGCCGCTATTACTGCCGCGTATTGGTTGATCGGGCATCGCATCGTCGAGTTTGAGCAGTCCGGGGAGGAGCGGGCTGCCTATGGGAGAGCCCTTATTGAGAGGCTGGCGAATGACTTGACGGCACAGTTTGGACGCGGCTTTTCTCGTCAGAACCTTCAGAGTATGCGTCTGTTTTACTTGGCTTACCCTCTTGACAAGATTCGCCAGACGGTGTCTGGCGAATCTAACGGCAATTCGATCGAAGTGCGCTTGAGAGAGCTTCTCACTGCTTTCCCCTTGCCATGGTCTGCCTACGTGCGGTTGTTATCAGTAAGGAACTTGCACGCACGTGAGTTCTATGAAAAAGAGGCATTGCGGGGAGGATGGTCAGTTCGCCAGCTTAACCGGCAGATCAACTCCCTATTCTATGAGCGGACCGCATTATCCAAGAACAAAGCGGCAATGTTGGCAAAGGGAGGAGCCCCCAGGCAAGAAGATCTCCTGCACCCTCAAGAAGCGATCAAAGACCCGTTCGTTCTTGAATTTCTCGACTTGAAGGATGAGTACTCCGAGAGTGACCTGGAGGAAGCCTTGATCGATCATCTTGAGAGCTTCCTCCTGGAGTTGGGCAACGACTTCTGTTTCATGGGAAGGCAGAAACGCCTGCGCGTTGGAGAGGAATGGTATCGAGTCGACTTACTTTTCTTTCATCGGCTTCTGCGGTGTCTGGTAGTTATCGAATTGAAGCTCGGAAGCTTAGCCCACACGGACGCGGGGCAGATGAACTTCTACCTGAATTACGCGCGGGAACATTGGGTTTTGGAGGGAGAAAACCCGCCGGTTGGTCTGATTCTCTGCTCGGAGAAGAATGAGACGCTGGCACGGTATGCACTAGAGGGGTTGGAGAACGAAGTGCTGGCTGCGGAATACCGAATAACCTTGCCCGACGAGGAACTGCTGGCTGCGGAGTTGGATCGAACGCGGCAAGCGATAGAGTTACGCGCCTCGGTAACGATAGAAGGCTCTTTAGCGGCAGAAGCTTCATTGAAGAGCAGTACCCCGACAGCAGAGGATCCGACAGAATGAACGAGTCAACATATGGAAAGAAGGAGAATTATTTGCTTAGCTACGCAAGCTAAGGACACCACACTTAGTTTCAACGCGCTCCATGTGCTTGGCCCCCCAATCACTAGACAACGGGACTGGAAACTAAAGTGCACTCGATCCGGTTAGACAGCATCCCCGCTGCCGGTGTGTCTTGACCCGTCTTATCATCGGCTTTATAATCCACTTGTAACGAAATTCACTTGCTTTTCCCCGCGCGGTGGGGTATATTTGGAGTATGGTGGGCAAATGGACGCATGGGGCGTTCTGTTTTGCATTCGTACGCGGCTTGGGCTTTTCGGAGTGTGGATAGGCCGGGGTCGCGAAAGTCTTTGACAGGAATTCCGGCATGGCATCTCTTCCGCCCAATTTCCAGCAGCTGAAACAGGACCAACTGAGACCTTTTCTGCACGATGAGATCGGCGTTCCCGAGGAGCTGGAGGGGAATGTTCTGATCACGACGGTGGACAAGATCTATAACTGGAGCCGGCGCTCAAGCATGTGGCCGCTGCTGTTCGGGCTGGCCTGCTGCGCGATCGAGATGATCGCGTCGGCGGCGAGCCGCTACGACCTGTCCCGCTTCGGGATGGAGGTGATGCGGCCGAGCCCAAGGCAGAGCGACCTGATGATCGTGTCGGGCACGGTGACTAAGAAGATGGTGCCGGCGATCGTGCGCATCTATAACCAGATGGCGGAGCCGCGCTATGTGGTGAGCATGGGCGCGTGCGCGACGGGCGGCGGGCCGTTCAAAGAGGGCTATAACGTGGTCAGCGGGATCGACAAGTATATCCCGGTGGATGTGTATGTGCCGGGCTGCCCGCCGACGCCGGAGGCGCTGATCTACGGTCTGATGAAGATGCACGAGAAGGTGGACCGCCAGAGCCTGGTGTCGGTGCCGTGGTACCAGAAGGACTCTTCGCAGTTTGTGCCGGTGCCGCGGCTGGGGCCGGATATTTTCGACCCGCGGCAGGTGGAGCTGATCAAGGATACGACGCTGAAGGCGGCCTCGAATGGAGCGGCCGCGGCCAACGGTGACGGAGCCGGCGGCGGCGCAGCCGAAGCGCGCGGGCCGGTGCAGCTGTCGGAAAAGGCGATAGCCCGCATGGAAGAGGCCAAGCGGCGCTGGCGGGCGAAGCAAGGGGCATGACTGCAGTGGTCAGTGGTCGGTGGTCAGTGATCAGTGAACTGCCGGGCCGGGCCTTTAGGGATGTAAGAGATAGAATTCAGCGATATATTGAGAGTGTGGAATGACGGAAGCAACTGCTGTGGCGGAAGCGCCCGCTAACGATTTGGGGCTTGGACAGGATCTGTCAGACGCGGTCGTGGGCACGTGGGCCGAGGATACTGAGCCGGCGTTCGTGATCGCGCCGGATAGAATCCTGGAGGTGCTGACCCGTCTGCGCGATGCGCATGGTTACGACTTTCTCTCGAATCTGACGTGCGTCGATTACGAGGGGTACGGCGGCAAGCTGCGCGGCGACATTGATGCGCGGCTGGAGGTGGTCTACAACCTCTACAGTACGCGGCGGGGGGGCGGCTCGATTGCGCTGCACGTGCGGGTGCCGGAGGACGACACGGTGCCGAGCGCGACGTCGGTTTTCCCGGGCGCGAATCTGCAGGAGCGGGAGGTCTACGACCTGTACGGCGTCAAATTTGAGGGGCATCCGAATCTGCGGCGCATTCTGTTATGGGACGGGTTCGACGGGCACCCGATGCGCAAGGACTGGCACGAGGCCTATTACGAGGAGGACGCCAAGCCGTTCCGCAGCCGCCATCCGCAGGGAGAGTACGAATTCCACGAAGACAAGCTGCCGTGGTCCAAGAACACGACCTATCCGGCAGGATGGGACCCGGACTCGTGGCAGGAGGCGGTGGCGTATGTGCCGGTGAGCCAGGCGCCGCAGCATGAGGACAAGCCGCACCTGGACACCGAGAGCATCGTGGTCAATCTGGGGCCGCATCACCCGAGCACGCACGGTGTGTTCCGCATGCTGACGCGGGTGGAGGGCGAGACGATCCTGGCGCTCGAGCCGGAGATGGGCTATCTGCACCGCAATCACGAGAAGATCGGTGAGCGCAATTCTTGGTTGATGAACATGCCGTTCACCGACCGGCTCGACTATCTGAACTCGATGAGCAACAACTGGGCCTACGCGCTGGCGGTGGAGAAGCTGGCGGGCATCGAGGTGCCGGAGCGGGCCGAGTATCTGCGCGTGATCATGGCGGAGTTCAGCCGCATCGTCAATCACACGTGGTCGATCGGGTTTATTTTGAACGACCTGGGCGCGCTGCAGACGCCGGCGCTGTACGCGATCGAAGAGCGGGAGATGATCCTGGACCTGTTCGAGGCGGTGTCGGGCGCGCGCATGATGTGCAACTACATGCGTTTCGGCGGCGTGGTGCGCGATCTGCCGGAGGGCTGGCATGAGCAGGCGGCCTATCTGGCCAACGAGCGGCTGCCGCGGGCGCTGGATGAGCTGGACCGGCTGCTGACGGAGAACGAGATCCTGAAGGCACGCGGCCGCGGGGTCGGCTACCTGGCGGTGGAGGACCTGATTTCGCTGAGCGTGAGCGGGCCGATGATCCGGGCCGGAGGGCTGGCGTACGACATTCGCAAGGCGGAGCCGTACGGCATCTACGACCGCTTCGATTTTGACATCCCGACGCTGCCGAACAGCGACATTTACGACCGCTATTACATCCGGCTGCTGGAGGCGAGGGAGAGTGTGCGCATCCTGCAGCAGGCGTTTCGGGATATCCCCGAGGGCGAGACGCTCGGCGGCCGGGGCGGGTACACGCTGCGGGCGCCGGAGGGCGAGGTCTACGGCCGGCTGGAGGCGCCGAAGGGTGAGCTGGGGTTCTACCTGGCGAGCGACGGCAAGACGCAGCCGTGGCGCTATCATGTGCGTTCGCCCAGCTATATCAATTTGAATGCGCTGGGTCCGATGAGCGTCGGTTACAAGGTGGCGGACGCGATTGTTATTCTGGGCGCGATCGACATTGTGCTGGGTGAAGTGGATAGATAGTTTTTAGTTTCTTGTTTTTAGTAACGGCAAGACCGATCGTTTCAGGCGGCCACTAGAAACTAAAAACTGACTACTCAAAACTGCACTTAGGAGTTTAGGGTATGTTTGGAACAGGACTTTTGAAGGGACTGGGCGTGACTTTGAAGCACGCTTTGGATACGTTTGAAGACGACCGGGAGAGTGTGCCGGACCGGTATAGGGGCAGCCTTGATCTGGGCAACAACCGGAAGGTGATCCAGCAGCCGATCGATCAGGAAGGGCTGCTGACGATCCAGTATCCGGAGGAGAAGCGGCTGCTGCCGGAGCGTTTCCGCTATATCCCGATGCTGATCTGGGACTCGGAAACGAGTGAAGACCGCTGCACGGCGTGCGGCATATGCGCCAAGGTGTGTCCGCCGCAGTGCATCTGGATCGTGCGCGACAGCGATGAGAACGGCAAGCCGGTCACGCGCTGCTCGGAGTTCTACATCGACGCGGCGGTCTGTATGAGCTGCAGCTTCTGTGTTGAGTTCTGCCCGTTTGACGCGATCAAGATGAACCATGACTATGAGCTTGCGGTCTATGATCGCTATCCACAGCTTGTGTATAACATGGCGGAGCTGACTGTGCCGTTGGAGTATTACGCGGCGCTGTGGCCGACGCAGTATGAAGAGGAGCAGGTGCGGCGCAAGGAGGAAGAGGAGCAGAAGCGCAAGCAGGAGGAGGAGAAGGCTGCCAAGGCAGCGGCCAGGGCAGCAGCCAAGAGTGCGGCGGCTGCGGAAGGGTCGGCTACGGCTGAGGCGGCGCCAAAGCGCTCGGCGGCGGAGCTGCAGGCGCTGGCCAAAGAGCGGGCTGCGCAGCGCCAGGCACAGGCACAGGGCCAGGCCGCTGAGGGCGGCGGCGATGATGATGCCGAGGCGGCGAAGACGGCGCGCAGGGAGGAGTTGAAGCGCAGGGCGCAGGAGCGGGCGCGGCAGCGAAAGCAGGATAGTAGTTAGTTTTTAGTTTCAATTTTTTAGTGACACCAGTTGGCCGAGTCTTGGGCGATTTCCAAGAAACAGAGGGTGGATGGCCACTGAGGAGATAGGGCGATGACGGTTACGATTACATTTTATGGGCATGCGACGTTTGGGGTGGATGCGGACGGGACGAAGCTGCTGATCGACCCGTTTTTGTCGCCGAACAATCCGGCGGCGCCGGCGGATGTGACGGCGGAGAGCGTTGACGCGGATGTGATGATCGTGACGCATGGGCACGGGGATCATATCGCCGATGCGGTTCCGGTTGCGAAGCGGACGGGCTGCCTGGTAATCTGCAACTTTGAGATCGGCGACTGGCTGATGGGTCAGGGTGTGGAGAACGTTCACCAGATGCATATTGGGGGCGGCTACAACTTTGACTTCGGGCGGGTGAAGCTGACGATTGCGCATCACGGCAGCGGACTGCCGGACGGCAGCTACGGCGGCAATCCGGCGGGGGTACTGATCCATTTCAATGACGGCACTGATGTCTATTTCGCGGGTGATACGGGCCTGACCTATGACATGCGGCTGATCGGGGATGTGGGCGGCGTGGATTTGGCGGCGCTGCCGATCGGCGACAACTTCACGATGGGGCCGGACGATGCGATTCAGGCGGCGCAGTTCGTGAAGGCGAAGAAGGTTCTTCCGTTCCACTACAATACGTTTCCTCCGATTGAACAGGATGTCGAGGCATTTGCGCAGAAGCTGCAGGACGAAACCGATATTGAGTGCGAAATTCTGAATCCGGGCGATAGTCTGGACGTATAGAGAACAGAAAGGGCGTATGCTGAAGTTAGCGTCTTCCTGGTTTACGCCGCGACTTGGTGAACAACGCGGCTGTGGTCTTAGAGCCAGCGTGAAGTGAGTTGGACGAGTGAAGGGAGGACATATGGTTGATGTAAATGATGCGGTACTAGACGGAAAGGCGGAGTTGTTCTTCCCGGCCTATTTGATCCCGTCGTTGCGGGATCTGCGCGGGGACAGCTGGCGTGAGCTGGTCGATCGAGTTTCCGTGCTGCCCGATACGCACCCGGACAGTCTGGCGTTCGTGCTGATGATGATCAATCTGGGCGACTGCATGAAGTGCCATAGCAACTATTATAAGTTTTTGCGGGGGTGTGCGTTCTGCTCGTTGCAGACGATCCGCACGTTCAAGGGGACGGACGCGGACCTGCTGCGGCTTTACAGCAATGCGCAGGACGAGATCGACCGGCAGTTGAGCGGCTTGGGAACGCTCACGCTGGCCGCGTAGACAGGAATTTGTGCGGGGAGAGGCAGCTCTCCGCAACTGCACATAAACCAGCGCCCTCGGTGCGCTGGTTTTTTTCTTTCCAGGCCAGACAGGACGTTGATGCGTTCAGACAGGGACGGACCGATTCGTATCGCCATTATCGGGGGTGGGGTTGCGGGTCTCACCGCGGCCTATGAGCTGGCGGGCGGTGCGCGGGTGCACATTTATGAGAATGGGCCGGAGCTGGGCGGGCTGGCTTCTGGTTTCAAGGGGCGGGCGAGCTGGGATTGGCCGCTGGAGAAGTTCTATCATCATCTCTTCACGAACGATTACGATATTCTGCGGCTGACGGAGGAGGTCGGGGCGGGCGAGCTGTTGGAGATCCACCGGCCGTCGACGGTTATGCACTTCCAGGGCGCGAACTATCCGCTGGACAGCCCTGCGCACCTGCTGCGGTTTCCGCACTTGACTTTGCCGCAGAAGCTGCGGATGGGGGTGGTGCTGGCGTATCTGAAGTATCACCCGCGGCCGCCGTGGAGGGCGTTTGACGGGCAGCTGGCGGATGAGTGGCTGGCGCGGTGGATGGGGCAGACCTCCTACGGCAAGCTGTGGCAGCCGATGCTGGAGGGCAAGTTCGGCCCGCATTTCCAGGATGTGAACCTGGCGTGGTTCTGGGCGAGGGTCTACAAACGGACGCCGAGGCTCGGCTATTACCGGGGTGGGTTTCAGGCGTTCGTGGACAGGCTGGGCGCGGCGGCGCGTGAACGGGATGTAACGATCGAGACCGGTACGCCGGTGCGGGCGGTCTCGCCGCTGCCGGAGGGCGGGTTCCGGGTCGAGAGCGGGGCGCAGGGCGCGGCGAGGGAGCGCAGTTTCGATGCGGTGCTGGCGACGGTGAGTCCGGGGCTGATGCAGCGGATGGCGCCGGAGCTGCCGGGTAGTTATCTGGCGCAGCTGGGGTCGCTGCGGCATATGGGGGCGGTGGTGATGACGGTGGCGCTGGACCGGCCGCTGCTGAAGGATACGTACTGGGTGAATGTGCCGAAGGCGGAGGGTCTGCCGTTCCTGGTGCTGGTGGAGCATACGAATATGATCGACGCGAGCCACTATGGCGGCGATCATCTACTCTATCTGGGCGATTACCTGGAGCCGTCGCACCGTTATTTCTCGATGTCGCAGGAGGCGTTGCTGGAAGAGTTTCTGCCGGCGCTGCCGCGTTTCAACAGTGAGTTTCGGCCGGAGTGGGTGACGGGCGCGTGGCTGCACCGGGCCACTTATGCGCAGCCGGTGCCGGTGCGTGGGTATGCGGCGATGATCCCGGAGCTGCGGACGCCGTTGCGGGGGCTGTATTTCGCGTCGATGAGCCAGGTGTATCCGTGGGACCGGGGGACGAATTATGCGGTGGAGATTGGGCAGAGGGCGGCGAAGATGATTGTTAACGACAGTGGTCAGTAGTCAGTGGTTAGTGGTCAGTGAACTGCAGGAGTTAGGAGAGTTGATGCGGCCTCGGTGAAAGCGGATGCACAGAGGAAAGTTTTTTGACAGGGGCGGGGTGGGGGAGTAAGGTAGCGGCAGGCATTCGATGTTCCGGCGGGTTGTTGCCGGGATTCTACGGATAGGAAATAGCTATGGCGAGTGGCAATGGTAACCAGCGGGAGGCGCCTCCTTCGGACCCGCGGATTGAGGCGAAGTTGGGGATTCCGATCAAGAATATTGTCGCGGTTGCGAGCGGCAAGGGCGGGGTGGGGAAGAGCACGGTCAGTGTCAATTTGGCGGTGAGCCTAGCGCAGACGGGCGCGGCGGTGGGTCTGCTGGATGCGGACATCTACGGCCCGAATATTCCGATCATGATGGGCGTGGAGGAGATGCCGCCGGTGGAGGCGGGCAAGCTGATTCCGGCGGAAGCGCACGGCGTGCGGTTTATGAGCATGGGCTTTCTGCTGCCGCCGGAGCAGGCGCTGATCTGGCGGGGGCCGATGCTGCACAAGGCGATCCAGCAGCTCTTTTCTGATGTGCGTTGGGGTGAGCTGGACTATCTGATCGTGGATTTGCCGCCGGGGACAGGGGACGCGCAGCTTTCGCTGGCGCAGATTGCGCCGCTGACCGGCGGGTTGATCGTGACGATGCCGCAAATGGTGTCGGTAGCGGATGCGCGGCGGGGGGCGGCGGCGTTTGAGCAGCTGGAGGTGCCGATCCTGGGCGTGATTGAGAATATGAGCGGGGAGGTGTTTGGCAGCGGGGGCGGCGAGACCGCGGCCCGCGAGCTGGGCACGGACCTGCTGGGCGTTGTCGCGCTGGAGGCCGAGATCAGCGCGTCGGGCGACCGGGGCAGGCCGATCGTGGCGGCCAACCCCGCGGGCGCGGCGGCGCGCACGTTTGGTGAGCTGGCCGGGAAGGTTGTGGCGCAGCTGCGGGCGGTGTCAGGGGGGAGTCAGCCGCAGTTGAAGATTGTTTGAAACTACAGTTTTTAGTAGTCGGTTTTTAGTTCTTAGTGAACACCAGTTGGGTGTAACCGTTCATCCGGAGGAGGATGGGCGGTTTTTTGTTTGTGGGGGTTGTTGAGATTTTGTTGAAGACGGAACTGCGTCGTCAAGCGGGCGCTCGCGGGGAAAGGGCACCCACAAGGGGTGCCCCTACGGGGTGGGGCGGGCAACACACCCGGCGGATGTCGAGGAGGAGACGTCAGCCGGGCGTGTTTGAGGGATTGGGAGAAAAGTGCTGCTCTTACTGGAGGGCGTTGACCTCCTGGAGGAGCTGGAGGGTGCCTTGCAGATCATCCAGGTCGGTCAGGTCAATATCGGGCGTGTTCACGTCGGCCAGCGGAAGCAGCCCTTCGGCGGTGGTCGGAATGCCGACTACGAGGGGATATTCGTTGGTCTGCTCGGAGAAGTAGGTCTGGGCCTCGTCCGAAAGCAGGAAGGCGACGAATGCCTCGGCTGCGGCCTTGTCCTTGGCGGTATCGAGCACGGCTGCGCCGGCCACATTGATCATGGCGCCGGCATCACCGGAGGCCGGGTGGTGGTTCTTGGCCTGGAAACCGGGGTCTTCCTTAAGGAATCTGTAGAGATAGTAGTGATTGACCAGGCCGAGCACGACTTCGCCGCGGCCGGTGGCCTCGACGATGGGTGTGTTCTTGGCGTAGACCTGGACGTCATTGGCGATCATGGCTTCGAGCCATTGGCGGGCGCGGTCTTCGCCTTCAAGGACGCGGACGGCGGTGACGAAGGCTTGGAAGCTGCCGTTGGTGGGGGCCCAGCCGACTTTGCCTTTCCACTGGGGCTCGGTCAGCTCCCAGATGTCGTTGGGCAGTTCGTCTGCGCTGAGCATTTCGGTGTTGTAGACGAATACTCGGGCGCGTCCGCTGGCGCCGACCCAATCGCCGTTGCCGGCCTGGAAGCGGGGGTCGACCCTATCGAGGATCTCTGCGGGCAGTGCTGAGAGGCGCCCGGCCAGAGAGAGCGCGCCGAGGGCGCCGGCGTCCTGGCCATAGAAGACGTCGGCGGGTGAGTTCTGTCCTTCTTCGAGTATGGTAGCGGCCAGTTCGGCGGTGCCGCCATAACGCACGTTGACGGTGACGCCGCTGACTTCCTGGTAACGCTCGAGCAGCGGTCCTACCAGGTTCTCGTTGCGGCCGGAATAGATTGTCAGCTCGGTGGCTTCGCCGGCGCTTCCCATGTCATCGGCCGGCGCCTGAATCGGCACACAGGCGGCGATCAGAAGGCCGGCCAGAATGATCAGGACCAGCGGTACCCCACCAACTTTCTTGACCAACATGAAAGACTCTCCCTCGGGTGGTGTTATTGTTTGATGCGCCTCCGTATGAAAGAGGCGCGTTGTTGGATGCTTCAAAACTCGGAAAGGCACGTTATGAAGCCGGTCATCGCTCCGTCCGGATCGGAGGCGGGCCTGTAAACAGTTACGCGCTTGCATTGCCTGTTGCGGTGCCATTTGCAATGCCGAGCGCCACAGAAGTGTAGCACAATGGAAGGCTGAATTTCGGCGAAAAACGGACGAAAATGGGAGCAGTTTTTTGCGGCAGTCGTAAACGTGAGGGTTAAGTATGGTTTACTAGGGCGTTAAAGCAGGGTTGACTGAGGCGTTAACTGACATTGCGCGGCGGGGAGATCGATAACAGAAGCGGGATCCTGGCGGATCCCGCTTTATCGTACTGTGTTTCGGTTCGTAAGGAATCTTATGCCGGGGTAGGCGCGTGGATGGAGTGGGAGAGCAGCTTGAATTGGGGGACGCGCTCGGTGTCGGGTTTGCGGCAGCTGAGCGGGATGATGAACTCGGACTCAGTGGCAAGGACGAAGAGCTCGTGGACGAGGTCATCGCCGTTGGAGCGGAAGCGACAGGTCCAGACGTCGTCATTCTGGTCGGCGTCGAGGAGGGAGAAGGCGTCAAGGGACTGCAGCTTGGTTTCTTCGCGCAGGTAGTATTCGGCGGCCTGTACGGGCGCTATGTAGCAGGAGCGGCCGCGGTAGTGGTCGAGGGCGTAGACGTCGCCGGCGTTGTAGGAGTCGACGATGGCGGTGGCGTCCTCGGCGCCGAGGCGGCCGTAGTAGAGGCCGTGGGGCAGGACGATCATGGTGGCGGCGAAGCGGTGGCCGCCGGTGTGGGTGGTCTGCCAGACCTGGTCGCCGGCGTAGGCGGCCATGGTGAGATAGACGGGCACGCCCAATGTTGCGCAGCAGCGGTCGCGGCTGCCGTTGGTGCAGACGAGGAAGAGGGGCTCGTCGTGTTTGTAGGCGGCGTAGCGCCCGGGGTCGGTGCGCATTTCGGATACCATGGCGGGCAGGTCCATGGCGGCGAGGTCAGTGAAGTCGACCAGCGCGAAGCGATAGAGTGTTGCGGTGTCCTCCATGGAGAGGCCGATGAAGAAGTTGAGGGCGGAGCCGTTGCGGGACTCGGCGTGTTTGATGAGCTGGAGGCGGGCGCCGGGCGTGGCGGCGACTGCTTGCTGGAGGTGTTGTTTGAGCGAGTCGTCGAGCTTGCTCTCCTCCATGGCTTTGCCGCCCCAGACTCCGGGGTACTCGAGCACAAACCAGACGTCGGTGGCGTTGCCGGCGGTGCCGTAGATGGCTTCGCCGGAGGTTTGCGAAAGTTGCGAACAGACGTGGCCCATAGTCATTGTTTGTCTCCCTGGAGTTGGCGCTTTTGAGACTTTCTACCACGATTGGGCACGGGGCGCAAGTCAGCCGTTTCCGACTCCGTTTCCGTCTGGGCCGTCGTGGCGGGGATCTGCGACCCAGAACGACATCAGCAGGACGCCGATCAGGCCGGCGGCGGCGCTGAGGGCGAATAGATAGCCGTAGCTGATGGTGGCCAGCCAGCCGCCGACGAGCGGGATGACGACATTGATTGCGCCGATGATGGAGTTGGTGATGCCGACATAGGTGGGACGCTGCTCGGGCCCGACGAACTCGAGCACGATCATGAGGCCGGAGACGAAGGTGGCGCTGAAGTAGACGCCGAGAAGGACGAAGACGAGGTAGTAGAGGAGCGGCAGGGTGGCCATCCCGGCGATGACGTAGCCGATGGAGGCGGCGATCCCACCGAGAATGAGCGACAGTTTGTGTCCTTGGCGGTCGGCGAGCAGGCCGAAGATTAGATTGCTGGCGGACTGGCCGACTAGGAAAGCGACGGTGTAGGTGCCGACGGTGCCGCCGGAGACGTCCCATTTGCTGACGGCGGCGACGGTGACGAAGGCGACGCCCATGCCGCCGACGGCGAGGAGGCCGCGGGCGATGAGGAAGCGGCGGAAGTTTTGATCGCGGCGCAGGATGCGGCCAAGCCTGGTCCAGATGCGCAGCCGGTTTTCGGCGGTGCGGGGGACCTGGCGCACGGGCTCGCGGGTAAGGGCGAGGACGGCCCAGCCGAGGAACATGAGAATTGTAGCCAGGCCGAAGAGGATGAGGAAGTTGCGGGGGAAGGCGATGTTATCGAGGATGCGGCTGCTGCCGAGGGCGCCGATGGCGCCGGCGATTCCGCCGACGAACATGGTTACGCCCATGAGGCGGCCGCGGCGGGTGGCGGGGAAGCAGACTGCGAGGAGATCCTGCCAGGCGGGCGCGATGACGCCGGCGCCGAAGTTGTAGATTGCGAATGAGAGCAGGAAGAGAGCCAAGGCCCAGGAGGGCGACCGGACGGCGAGGAAGGTTGTTGCCGTGAGGAGGATGAGCGGCACGCGTTCGAGGAAGAAGCCGAGGTTGATGAGCCAGGGCTTTTTGCGGTCGGTGCGTTCAATTGGGCCGGCGGTGAGGAGCTGGGGAAAGAACCAGCCGCCGTTGGCGATGACTGCGAGCAGGCCGAAGTAGAAGGGGTTATCGGTGAGGCGGCTGACGAAGAAGGGGAGGATGGTGGTCGCGGACATGAGGCTCTGGGCGAGCAGGAAGAGGGCGCCGTCGATGACGTTTACGGAGAAGTTCCAGTTGTAGTTGCGCCATACTTCGGCCTCGACGTCCTCGTCGGTACGGACGGAGGCGGGTAGATCGACCTGCAGCATGCGGCGCACCATGGCGATGGCGAATCTGCGGGCGGGGATTATGGTTCCGAGCATCGGGGCATCTCTAAACTGCAGTGGTCGGTGGTCAGTGGTCAGTGGTCAGTGGTCGGTGGTCAGTGGTCGGTGGTCGGTGGTCGGTGGTCGGTGGTCGGTGGTCGGTGGTCGGTGGTCGGTGGTCGGTGGTCGGTGGTCGGTGGTCGGTGGTCGGTGGTCGGTGGTCAGTGGTCGGTGGTCGGTGGTCGGTGAAGTATAAGTTGGTTTGGTGTCCTGCGCTACTTTGGGGGGATGTGTATAATTGTGCAAAGCTCTCCTGCTCGAACAGGGTGCGGGAGGGTGGAGAGGTCGGTCTGTACGCGAAGCAGGGGAGTGGGTGAGGACTGTTATGTTGACGATTGTTGAGAAGCTGATTTTTGTGGCCGCGATTGCGGTGTCGATCTATCTGAGCTACGTGCAGTTCCGGCGCGTTTATGATGTGGTGCGGCGGGGGGAGGGGGCGCTGCCGAGCCGGGGTGAAATGGCGGGGCGGCTGTGGTCTGCGGCGGGCAGGTGGCTTACGTTTGGCAATTTGTGGAAGATTCGTGGGCGGGCGGGTGTGTTTCATGCGCTGATCGCGTGGGGGTTCGTATTTTATCTGCTGGTGAATTTGGGCGATGTGGTGCAGGGATTTTTTGCGATCCGTTTTCTGGGCGGGGGTGCAGTTGGGGACGCGTACCGTTTTGCGGCGGATGTGGTGACGGTGGGCATTTTGGTTGGCATGGTCTATTTTCTGGTGCGGCGGTTTGTGTACCGTTCGCCGGCGCTGGGTTACCGCGAGAATGTGATGCTGGTGGAGGGGGTGAAGGCGGGGGGCATCGGGCGGGACTCGTTGGTGGTGGGGCTTTTCATTTTGCTGCACGTGGGGTTCCGGCTGGTGGGGGAGAGCTTCGGGATCGCGCTGGAGCGGCTAGCAGCCGGTCATGGGGACGGGGCGCAGCCGTTCGCGAACGGGGTGAGTTTGTTGTGGGGCGGGTTGGATGCGGCGGCGCTGACGGTGGGACAGCATGTGGGCTGGTGGGTGGCGCTGGGGTTGGTGCTGGCGTTTGTGCCGTGGTTCCCGCGCACGAAGCATCTGCATTTGATCATGTCGGGCGTGAACTTTCTGGCGCGGCCGGAGCGGAGTTCGCTGGGGGAGCTGCCGCCGCTCGATTTCGAGGATGAGACGATCGAGGCGTTCGGCGCGGCGCGGCTGGAGGAGCTGCCGTGGCCGCACCTGGTGGATGCTTATGCGTGCATCATGTGCAACCGCTGCCAGGATGTGTGCCCGGCTTATGTGACGGGGAAAGAACTGTCTCCGGCGGCGCTGGAGGTGAACAAGCGGTACGCTATCAACGAGGGGGCGGCGGCGATGGCGGCGGGGGAGGAGACCCCGCCGTTGCTGGAATACGCGATCAGCGAGTCGGCGGTGTGGGCGTGTACGGCGTGCGGCGCGTGCGTGGATATCTGCCCGGTGGGGAATGAGCCGATGTTCGACATCATGCATTTGCGGCGCTACCAGGCGCTGACGGAGAACAGTTTCCCGGACACGCTGCAGCAGGCCTACCGGGGGATCGAGCGGCAGGGGAATCCGTGGAACCAGAGCGCGCGTGAGCGGCTGGCGTGGGCGGAGGGTCTGGGTGTGCCGACGGTGGAGGAGGCGCCGGAGGCGGAGGTCCTGTGGTGGGTGGGGTGCGCGCCGAGCTATGATCCGCGGGCGCGGGAGACGGCGCGGGCTTTTGCGAAGGTGCTGAACCATACGGGGGTGAGCTACGCGGTGCTGGGCGAGATGGAGAGCTGCACCGGCGATGCGGCGCGGCGGTCGGGGCGGGAGGATCTGTTCTGGGGGATGGCGGAGAGCAATCTGGAGGTGTTGAACGAGGTTGCGCCGCGGCGGATCGTGACGACGTGCCCGCACTGTTTGCACAGTATCGGCAAGGAGTATCACCAGTACAGTGGGAGCGAGGAGGCGCCGCAGTGGGAGGTGATCCACCATACGCAGCTGCTGTCGGAGCTGGTGGCGGCGCGCAAGCTGGAGTACAACGTTGAGCAGGATGGGGGAGTGACTTTCCACGATCCGTGTTATCTGGGCCGCCAGAACGGTATTGTGGACGCGCCGCGGACGTTGCTGGAGGCGGGTAATATTGCGCTGGAGGAGATGCCGCGGCACGGGCAGCAGAGTTTCTGTTGTGGGGCCGGGGGCGCGCAGTTCTGGAAGGAGGAGGAGCCGGGCGAGCGGGCCGTGAGTGCGGAGCGGTATGCTGAGGCGCGGGCGACGGGTGCGGACACGGTGGCGGTGGGCTGTCCGTTCTGTTTGACGATGATGTCGGATGCGGCGAAGGCGGCGGATGAGGGTGTGGTGGTGAAGGATGTGGTGGAGTTGATTGCGGAGGGATTGGACGGCAGTGGTCAGGGATCAGTGGTCAGAACGGCAGTGGTTAGTGGGTGAGGGGGCGTGTGGGGGCGTAGACACGGTTCGATTGACAGTTTGTTGGGGAAGAATGAACAGGTTCGCTAGCGTCGGGGGGCGTTGCGGGGGGTGTCCCCCCGCACAAGGGAGGGCCGAAGGGCCGACCGCACGACTGCAGTGGTCAGTGGTCAGTGGTTAGTGGGTTGAGACGGCATGGGGGAGCAGGAACTGTTGGTTAGGGATGTTGGTGGGGAAGAATTAGCACGGTGGGCTGGAGGAGAGGCTTTTGGGAGATCAGCAGAGGAAGGCTGCGAAGCGGGAGGGGGAGGCGGTGAGGGTTGCGACCTGGAAGGCGGCGTAGAAGAGGAGTGAGCAGAGGAGGGTCCAGGACAGGCCGCGGACGATGCGGGCTTCGCGGACGAGGGGCTGGCGGCCGAAGTTGAGGATGGAGGGCGGGCGGTAGCGGGGCAGAAGGCCGATGGCAATGATGACGCCGCCGACGAGGCCGCCCATGTGGCCCCAGTTGTCGACGTTGGCGACCGAGAAGCCGAGAACCAGGTTGATGACCAGGATGGCAAGCGCGGACTGGAGCATCGACTGCCCCTGCCGGCCCATATTGTCCCGAAAGCGATAGAAGTAGATGATGGTTGCGCCGAGCAGGGCGAAGACGGCGCCGGATGCGCCTGCGGAGGGGGCGGGCGAGAAGGCGTAGCTGGCGATGCTGCCGAGCAGGCCGCCGAGAAGGTAGATGACGGTGAAGCGCAGGTGGCCGAAATGGCCTTCGATAATGGGGCCGAGCCAGAAGAGGCCGATCAGGTTGGAGATGAGGTGGATGGGGCCGATGTGGAGGAACATGGCGGTGAAGAGCCGCCAGCTCTCGCCCTGCAGGATATGCCAGTTGGACTTCATGCCGAGGTCACAGAGGACGTTCAGGTTGGTGGGGCCGTTAAAGACGCGGTATTCGATCAGCCCGTAGATGAAGGTGGCGGCGAAGACGAGGAGGTTGACGGCGATCAGGGCGCGGCTGACGCGGGGGGCGACGAGTGGGATGTAGAAGGATGGATCGGGCGGCGGGCCGTCCGGACGGGTCGGGGTACCGAAGAGGTTTCTCACGGCCGGTCTACAGATCTATGGGCGACCAGTCTACGCGACATTTTTCGGCCCGGATGATGCTGATCACCTTGTCGACAGTCTCTTCCTGGCGGTCGTCGCGGTTGACGACGACGTATTGGAAGTTCTGCAGGTGCTGCATCTCCTTGCGGGCGGTGGCTATGCGCATCTTGAGCCTGTCGGGGCTTTCGGTCTTGCGTTCCAGGAGGCGGCGCAGCTGCTCCTCTTCGTTTTCGGCGACGAGGAAGATGGTCACTGCCTCGGGTATGAGGCGGCGGATGGTGGCGGCGCCCTGTACGTCGATGCGAAGGATGACGTCCTTGCCGCTGGCCAGGGCTTTGCGGACGTGAGTTTTGGGGATGCCTTTGTAGTCGCCGTAGACGACGGCATATTCCAGGAGTTCATTGGCGTCGATCATTTCGGCGAATTCGCCGACCGAGACGAAGTGGTAGTCGACGCCTTCGACTTCAGCCGGCCGGCGGGGCCGGGTGGTGGCGGTGACGACGAAGTGGAAGGGTAGGTCTCGCTTCTTCAGCAGGGAGAGCGTGGTGTCTTTGCCGACGCCACTGGGCCCGGATATCACCACCAGAATCGGATGGGGTTGATTCTGCCGGTCGTAGATCGGAGTCACATCGTCCTGAGTTTCTGACATAGAAGGCGTATCTTTACTGCAGTGGTCAGTGGTCGGTGGTCAGTAGTTGGTTGTTCGTTGTCTCTGCGGGTTTCCGCTCTTTCACGATTGCTTTGGACGGGGAATCAGGCTGGCTATAATGGTGGACAGTCGATAGTTCCGCGCTGGCAACAGTGATAGCGATCAGTATAGTTCAAATAAATGGTAGGTGAAAAATCTGGCGTGTTTGGATTTAGCGCCGGGGTGGATGCGCCCCGGTGGGAGCGGGGCCAAGAGGCAAAGAGGGGCCGATGCCGATTTACGAATATTACTGTTTTGATTGTAGGAAGCGGGTGAGCGTGCTGTTCCGCACGATGGCGGAGGCGGAGGCGGGCGCTTCGGCGTGCCCCGAGTGCGCGGGGCAGCGCTTGCGGCGTTTGATGAGCCGGCTGCGGGTGCTGCGTTCGGAGGAAGACAACATCGAGTCGATGGCAGAGGACTCTGCGCTGTTGTCGGGGTTGGAGCAGGAGGACCCGCGGGCGCTGGCGCACTTCATGCGCAAGATGAGTGACGAGACGGGTGAGCCGCTGGATGAGGAGATGAACGAGGTGGTGGACCGGCTGGAGACTGGGGAGAGCCCGGAGTCGATAGAGTCTTCGATGCCGGAGGGCAGTGATCAGTAGTCAGTGGTCAGTGGTCAGTGAACGGCGGGACACCTTTGACTGCGTTGATCCGCGAAGGTACGCGAAGGGGCGCGAAGAACACCTTTAGGGTCGCTGGTCTAGGGAGGGGCCCGACGGGCGCCTTTGATAGCGCTGGTATTGGGGAGGGGCGGTTAGATTTTTTCGAAGTGGTCGACGGGGACGACGAAGATGGTGGCTCCGCCGACCTGTTTTTCGACGGGGGCGGGGATGTGCATTTCGCCGGGTTCCATGACGGGAGGGAGGGGTGTGACGTACTGGATGCGGCTGGTGCAGCTTTCGCGGAAGACGGTGAGGACGTCTTGGACCTGCTCGTCCTCGACGCCGCAGAAGATGGTGGCGTTGCCGATGCGGAGGAAGCCGCCGCGGGTGCCGGTGATGGTGGCGGAGTAGCCGCGGCGTCCTAGGCGGTCGAGGAGGTTGGGGCTGTCTTCTTCGTTGACGATGGCGATGACGAGTTTCATGTTATTGATGTAGGTTCAATTTGAGATCACGACTCTTGGAGCGGGCTGCAGACCGGGCGCAGAAGCGGGGCCTGCGCTGTCGAATTTCACAAATTCCTGGATTCATTGGGGTCTGCTCAAGTTTCCAGGGCCTCATGCCAGATTGCGACTGAAAACTTCGCTCTGTGAGATAACCTGAGCGTTCTCCAGCTTTCAAGGCAACTCCACAATAGGGCCAGTTGAATAATATCTCACTTTGACTACTTCTGTCTATTGGCAAATGTGGTCGGGTGCAGTCCTGAATGGGGGTGCGTGCCTGGTCAGGTCTGTGTCGACAGCGGACTGGCAGGTATCGATTGCACCGCCGAATGGCCTGCCGTGGTCAGGAAACGGCGTTGCTTAGTCATCTGCAGGCCCCGCACTCCCAGATTCAGAGAGAACGACCGAGTCCGTACCATTTTCGGTGATGATTTTGGGCGCGCCTTCCAGGCTTACGTCGTAGAGGCCGGCGATCAGACGAAGCGGACCGGGGGGCAGCTCCGCTGGCAGTTGGAGGGCCATGCTGCTGAATCCTTCTTCCGAATTCAACTGTAGGATTGGGTCTGCCTGGGAGAGAACGCCGCCGGACTCGTTGATCAGGTGAATGAAGATTTTCTCCCCGCCGGTAAGGGTTGCTTGATCCCCTCTCCAGTCCATGTGTAAGACGAGAATGCCGGCGGCGATTACCTTTTCAGGGCTTAGTTGGGCTCTCACCAACGTAACGCCGTTTTCGAACAGAGTGTCTAACTGCCGCCAGCCATGCGGGTCGGGTCGCGCGTAGAGGTGCACCGGAAAGATGCCGACCTGCTCCTGCAGGACCTTGCGAAAGCCGGTGGCGAGTGCATCCGGAGCGATGCCGGTGGCATCCCAATTGGGAGCGGGCGCGGCGGGCAGAATGACCCTGTATACGTTGCCCTGGATGAGGGAATCGACGACCTGCGCCGCGCCCTCGGCGTCATGGGGCTTGGGCGGTATCATGAATTGTTGGGCATTGCCTTTGTAGTAGTAGGCGAGGGTTGGGTCGGGGAAGTTTTCGGCAATACGGATGTCTTGTGCCGGCAGGCCGAGGCTCCAGCGGTCCAACGTCTCGGCCAGCGCCCGCCATCCCAGTGATCCGCCTCCAAAGTAGTGGTTGCGCAGGCTGAAAACGTTGGCGGCAAGGACAAGGATGATCAGTGCGGCAGCTGAAATGCGGCCGAGGGGGATGCGTGCGAGAGTACTGGAGCGGTGGGCAGCAGAATCCTGCTCGCTGGTTGCGGCTGTTTCGCGGTCGACCCAGTAGCGCCAGCGCCAGCTCAGGTGGATATCGATCCAGCTGCTCATTCTGGCCGCGCTGACACTGATCAACAACAGGAAGGGCGGCAGCGCGGCGACCAGATAGCGCTCATCGAATATCGGACGCTGGCGCGCGCCGATCCAGGTCGCCAGAAGAGGTATGAACAGATAGGAGAGCAAGAAAGCAGTTGCACTCAGTTGGTCGAGAAGTGTCTGCTGCGGATTTTCTGCGCCCTTTTGGGAACTTTGGTCGGTCTGGCTTTCGGAGTCACCGGCCTCTGCCGTCCCGCTACTGATTTCGCCGCTGCCTTTGTTGCGCAGGCTGAAGATGAGTCCTGCGACGATTACAGACCCGGCCAGCAACCCTGCGGCGAATCTCCAGATCGGATGGGGGACCGTTTCGCCCAAGACGAAGACACCGAGGGAGCGCCATAGCATTGTCCCGAAGGCGGGGGAATCGCCGTTACCACCGTAGCCTACAAGTGTCTGCCAGGCGCTGAGCAACCACGGCGCGCAAAGAGCAAGGGTCAACAGTTGTCCGAGACTCCAGCGCATCAGGAGCGCGCCATCGAAGGCGCGCCAAGAATCCCGGAATTGGCCGGTGTGGCGCATCCAGATGTTGCGCAGCAGCAGGAAGAGGACGAAGAAGTTTAGCGCTAAAAGGACGAATGCGGCGTAGTAATGAACGTGCAAGACTGCCGCCGCGCAGACGGCGTAGCCAGCAGGGGCCGGCCAGAGCTTCGGCTGGCGGATGACCCGCAGGGCCAGAATTGTAGCAGCCAGGGTCAGTGCCAGGCTTAGGGAGTACATACGGGCATCCTGGCTGTGCCAGATCGCGTAGGTATTCACGGCCAGGAGCAGGCTGGCGGTTAGGGCGGTCGGGGCGCCAAGGCGAAGCTGCCTGGCCAGATGGAAGACCAGTGGGATGGCGACCGTCCCCGCCAGGACGGAGAAAAATCGCAAAGCGAACTCATTCGTTCCGGCGAACTGGAGCCAGGCGTGCTGCAGGAAGTAGCTGCCAACGGGGTGAGGTTCCCGCATCGCCAATGTTTGCGCCACGATCTGGGCAGGGGAGTTCAGGCTGAAGAAGAAGCCGAAGCTCTCGTCCCCCCGCAGTTCGCGAAAGCCGAGGCGGAAGAGCCTCAGCACGAAGCCGAGCAGGATAAGTGCCAGCAGTGCGGCGCGCTGGAGCTGCTTATTGGACAGGGCGCGCAGACTGGCGAGCTGGACATGCTCCAGGCCGAACACAGGAGCACCGGGGCCGGCTTTCCCGGCAGCGATCTGCGCCGGCTTGCTTTTGAGCCGGTCAAATGCATCGTGCATCCGCCGCCAGACAGCTTGCGCCGCTACGGAAAGATGGAGGCGAAGAGCAATGAGCAGCCCGACCCAGCCTATGCCGCTGGCTGCCAGACCCCAGACTGCGCTTTGAGGTCGATAAACCAGATCGAGCGTGCCGGATCCCGCGGGCACGGGTATGGCGAGGAATGCTCGATGTGCCCTTACCACCGGCAACGACAGCTCACCTCGCCACAGCGCCTGCCAGCCGGGCAGCCACTTCTCACTGAGGAAGAGGATCCCGCGCTGGGCGCTCTCGATTCCGATACGCAGATGCCCATCTGCAACGCGCTCAACCTGCAGGTCAGCCTCGCCACCGTCGCCGACAACAATCCGCCCATCCTGCCAGTTGCTCCCCAGCGCCCAAGCATCGGAAGCGGCGATCAGCACCTCGGTTCGGATGTCGAAGGAGGGGTCGGCCAGCAGCGCAAGGGTTTCCTTTTCATTTGCAGTGCGGGCACTCTGTGTCCACCATATCCGCGGGGGAATTGAGCTCAACAGGTGGAGATAGGTCGTTGAGCTCTGCGGCTGATTGAATTCAGCCACCAGCCTGCTTTCGACGGGCAGTTCGCGTCTCCAGGTGAGGACTGTGCCCGTTCCCGTCAGTTCCCACATGCGCTCAAGGGGAAAATCCTGTAAGAGTTCGTTGTATCTGGCGTGACGCATGGGGCTTTTGCCCAGGACATCTTCCCAGCCGAGGAGCAGTCCGCTGTTGCGCGATACTCGATGCTCATTGTAGACGCGCGGCGGGAGCGAATTGGCACGCTCAGCCAGAGACTGTGCCTGTTCGAGCACGGCCGCGGCCTCGGGACGCGCCAGCCCAGCCCTAACCCTCGGACCGAAGGCAAGATTCGTCGTAAAGTTAACGACAAACAGGTCGACCAGCACCAAGGGGATCAGCGCGATGAGGCGCGTGCGCGCCAGCGGTTGGTCGGATGTCGATTTTTTCAGCCCAATTCGAGGACTGCCCAGTATGGCGAAGGTGAAGGCTATGAGCAGTGCCATACCGCTGGGCCAGAGCAGGGCCGAGGTCGAAAGATCGGCGCGTGCGGGAAGCTGACGCCATACCCAGAACAGCGTCAGGCCTGCGGCGACGGCCGCGGCAAATCCGTAGCACAGAGCGCGCCTTCGCGGCGCGGTCAGAGAAGGCAGTAGCGCCATTCCATACCCGCTGAGGACGCTCAGCGAGAAGGCAACCAGGAAGATCGCCCGCTCCTGGCCGCGAAACAGATCGCCGCCGGGCGCGAGTCGATAGAAGAGGCTGTACAGGGGTAGCCTGCCGCCGTAGGAGAGCAGGAGAGCAACAGCCGCGCAGATCACAAAGTAGAAAGCGGCGGCACGCGCGTGAGGATCGCCCTTCGGCAGCGAGAAGCCGGATGAAAGCAGGGTGGCGACGGCAACAGAGGTCAGGCCAAGGGCAGCCACGCCGACGTATTGCGGGGAATACAGCGTGTACAGGCCGGGGAGCAGAAACTGCAATGTATCTCTCAACGGGAAGCCGCCACTCGCCTCCTGGAAGGTAAGCGAAGAGCGAAGGGTATGTTGCGTGAACTCATAGACCGGCCAAAGCTGAGCCAGCGTCAAGAGGACCAGAAATGCGGCATACGCCGTAGCCATACCCGCGTACAGCAGCACTCTCACTGAAACGGCTTGAATCACGGACTTGCCTGCGCTGCGGTTAACGCGTTGCCTGCGCAGATCGCTAACGAACAGCATAAGCATCCAACCGGCAACGGCGTAGGTGAGGAACATAAAGGTCTGGGGATGACCGCCGAAAAAGGCGACCGCATGCACTCCGGCGGCGGCCAGCCAGCGTTTCCAATGCCGGAATACAGGGCCGAGAGATGTTGCCGGGCGAGGCGCGTGTTTTTCATCGGCGCCGCGTTCGGAGCTCCCTGCTTTCGGCAGAAGCAGAAGGAGGATGGCGGGCAGCCAGACAGCAACGCGCAGAATCCCGAACTGTAACGGCACATAGCCGGTGAGGTAGCCGGAGAAGCCGAATATCGCGCCGGCTGTGAAGGCGGCCATTTTCCTGCCGGTCAGGCGACGGACCAATAGGTAGGTGAAGAGGCAGGCGAGAAATATGTGGAGGGCGGCCTCGGCCTGCAGCCAGTAGAGACGTCCCGCGGGGCTGCGGTCGAAGCTTGTGAGGAGAAGCAGCGCATTGCTGACAGGGTAGAAGACGGCGGATTGGGCGTCGGCGAGGAAGGGGTGGCCGGCGAAGGTGTGCGGGTCCCACAGAGGCAGGCGCAGCTCAAGAATCGCGGACTGTTGAAATAGGCCGAAGGGGAGGAAGTGGCGGGTGAAGTCGCTGTCGGGGAAGGCGGTGAGGCCCACCAGATGCGGCGCAAAGAAGAGCAGGACGAAGGCGCCGTAGGCCAGGGCGACAGGAAAGGCCGGCGGCTCAGGCGGGCGCTTCATCTGTTTGTAGCTGGCGGGCATAGGCGGATGCGCGGGGAAACGGGTTGCAAGGCGGGCAAGACCGCTTTGGGGAGGGGGGGATAGCAGCGAGTCATTTGGCGGTTCGTCTTGTTGACAGTTTCGTTTCAGCGGCTGGGCGCGAGGGCGGGCAGTTTGCGCTGCACTGCGCGGACGACATCGTGGTGGACTTCCTCGCGCGGGCGGGTGGCGTCGATGACGGCCCAGCGTTGGGGCTCGCGCGCGATCAGGCGGCGGTAGCCGGCTTCCACGCGTTGATAGAAGGATAGCTCCTGGGCGTCGAGGCGGTTCCAGTCGCCGTCGGCGCGGCCGCGGTTGCGGCGGATGCCGTCTTCGGGGGGCAGGTCGAGGAAGACGGTGAGGTCGGGCTGGAGGCCGCCGGTGGCGTAGGCGATGAGACGCTGCAGCTCGGCGATGTCCTGCTGATGGCCGTAGCCCTGGTAGGCGAGGGTGCTGTCGGCGAAGCGGTCGCAGAGGACGGTTTTGCCGGCGGCGAGGGCTGGGCGGATGACCTCTGCGACGATCTGGGCGCGGGCGGCGTTGAAGAGCAGGGTTTCGGCGCGGGCGTGCATCTCGGTGTGGGCGAGGTCGAGCAGGAGCTGGCGGATGCCGTCGCCGATGCGGGTGCCGCCGGGTTCGCGGGTGGTGAGGACGGCGCGGCCGGCGGTGCGCAGGTGGTCGGCGAGCAGGTGGATCTGGGTGGTCTTGCCGCTGCCGTCGGAGCCTTCAAATGTGACAAACATAGCAGGAGAATGATAACACAACGCGGACGGCGATCAGGAAGGGCTGAAGATGCGCACGCAGCGGTGGGGTTCGCGGCCGTAGCTGTGGCTGATGAGGTTGGCAGTGCGGGCGAGCTGGTGTTGCTGGCTGCGGATGGAGGCGGCCTGTGGGCTGAGCTCGACCGATTTTTCGCCTTTGAGGAGGCGCTGGATGGCGTGCTGTGTTTCGCGCATGGCGGAGTCGAAGACGAGGTCGGGGTCGTCGCGGCGCAGCTGAAAGACGTCGAGCAGGTAGTGCTCCATCTGGGTGACGGTATTGCTGCGGAGGACGTAGACGGGCACGTTCTGGCGTTCGGCGTCGGCGATGGGTTGGGGCTTCTGGCGGAAGTAGTTCTTCAAGGTCATGACGATATCGGCGTCGCGCAGCTCCTTGACGACCTCGATCGGGACTTTGAGGTTCTGGGCGGCGGTGCGCAGGCGGTTCTGGCCGATGCCGTAGGGGAATACGCGCACGGGTTTGGGTCTGCCGTCGCCGTTGGGCTGGGCGGCGCCGTCGGCGATGTTTTGGGCGAGCGGGGCGGCGCGTTCCTCGTTGCGTTTGCCGCGCTGACGGCGGCGGCCGCCGCCGGTTTCGGGGCCCTGGCGGCTCTGACCGATGCGGCCGGGTCTTTCCTGGCCCTCGGCGGATTCGATGTGGACGTGATTGCCGCTGTCGACGTAGCGGATCTCGGGGGAGAGGGTCCAGCCGCGCAGGAGTGAGTCGACGGCCTCGGCGACCTTGTGGTGGACGATCATGCGCTGGCGTTCCTGGATCTCGATGAGGACGTCGAAGGTGGGCGGGGCCTTGCGCTCGAGAACGGTTTTCTGGGTGCCGCGGCGGCGGGCTTCCTCGTCGGACAGGGTGACGGTGTCGATGCCGCCGACCAGGTCGGAGAGGGTCGGGTTCATGAGCAGGTTTTCGAGGGTATTGCCGTGGGCGGTGCCGATGAGCTGGACGCCGCGTTCGGCGATGGTGCGGGCGGCGACGGCTTCGAGCTCGCGGCCGATTTCGTCGATGATGATGGCCTCGGGCATGTGGTTTTCGACGGCTTCGATCATGACTTCGTGCTGCAGGGTGGGGGTTGCGACCTGCATGCGGCGGGCGCGGCCGATGGAGGGGTGGGGGATATCGCCGTCGCCGGCGATCTCGTTGCTGGTATCGACGATGACGACGCGTTTTTTGTCGCTGAGGACGCGGGAGGCCTCGCGCAGGAGGGTGGTCTTGCCGACGCCGGGGCGGCCGAGGAGGAGGAGGCTGCTGCCGCTGGTGATGATGTCCTGGATGATGTCGATGACGCCGTAGACGGCGCGGCCGACGCGGCAGGTGAGGCCGATGACGGTGCCCTTGCGGTTGCGGATGGCCGAGATGCGGTGGAGGGTGCGTTCGATGCCGGCGCGGTTATCGGCGCCGAAGTCGCCGATGTTGTCGATGACGTGTTGGAGGTCGTCGCGGGTGGTCTCTTCGGGGCTGAGGCAGACTTCGCCGTCGGGGAAGCGCGCTTCGGGCAGGCGGCCGAGGTCCATGACGATTTCGATGAGATCGCTGGCGCGGCCGAGCTTCTGCAGGGAGGCGCGGATGCGCTCCGGGAGGACGGCGAGGAGGAGATCGAGGTCATCTGCGATGCGTAGGGTCATTTTGGTTTTTAGTTTTTAGTTTCCAGTTTTTAGTGGCACCTGTTTGGCGCGGTGGTTGGGTTGGACGGTTGTGTGACGGAATTGGATCACGGTGATGTCAGTGGCTCCCGCGGGTGCGTTGTTCGGTTGCGGGGCGGGTGGATGTCGGGCGGTAGCGCCGGTGGGTGCAGGCTTCGGCGTAGCGCAGGCCGGCTGGGTTTGGCTGCCGCCAGGCAACTGTTTGTTGCCGGGTGTCCGACGGACGGGGGCGGCGGCCTCTGAATTCGGGGATGGCGAGCGAGCCGGGCACGGCCTCGCGCACGGATTCGAGGGCGGGCATACGGTGGTCGACTGTGCGGCGCTGCCAGTGCAGGATGTTGCGCACCATGAGCATTCTGTCGGTGAAGGGTGCGAAGCCGTAGTCGCTCAGATGGGCGTTGAGGCCGGTCTGGTAGGCGCGCACGCCGATATAGGCGCGGTTGACGTGGGGCACCTCGTCGATGCGCTGCAGGGCGAATTCAAGCAGCAGGCGGGCGTTGTGCGGGTCGGGATTGTTGGTGTCGACCCAGAGGCGGATCCAGGCGCTGCGTTTGCCCCACAGGAGCTGGACGGAGCCGGCGAGCCCGGGCCCGCGGTCGTCGTCGAGCACGTAGCCGGACATTGGGACGTGGTGCGGGTTGGTGAGGGTGGGCGGGATGCGGTCCTCTTCGGGGTGGTTGGGCTCCAGCCCCGTTTCGAACTGTTGGACGGGCAACGGGGTTATGCGCTGGTAGAGCTTTTCCAGGTCGGGTGCGTCGGCGGCTTGCTGGGGCCGTACGGTTGTATTGGACAGGGCCAGGGGCGCGCTGTCGAGGCGCCAGATGGTGACCTGGGTGAGGGGGACGAAGCCGGCCTGTCTGAAGGTATTGACGAGGAGGGGCTGATCGGGCAGGTCGCTGAAGAGGCGGCAGACGTTTTGGCGGAAGATACTCTTGGCGCTGTAGGTGAGCAGTTTTTGCCAGATGGCGGGGTGGCCCTGGGGTGCGTCGAGGGCGGGGGAGAGCAGGGTCACGTCGGCTTCGCGGCTGTGGGGGCGGATGCGGAGCTGGATGAGACCTTCGCGGGCGAGGCCGTTTTCTTCCTGGCGCAGGACGTAGGTGAAGGAGCTGTGGCGGTACCAGGGAAAGCAGGAGCGGATTGCGGTTCGCACAGGCGAGATCGATTCCAGCAGAGTGCGCTCAATCTGGAGAGGCGTCGAAACGTTGCGCAGGCGCTGTAGGAGCAGGGCATCGCCTAAGGAAAAAGGGCGAAACGACAAATGGGCGTTCTCCTGAATGGTTTGAAACCAGCTAAGGGTATTGTACTTGATTGCGGGCGCCGTTGCAAGTGTGTTTTGAGTTTTCAGTTTTGAGTTTTTGGTTTTTAGTGGGGGCGGTTGACGAGCGTTCATGCGTGATTGCGAGTGTTGCGTGAGAGTTTACGAGCGTTTACGAGCGTTTGCGAGAGTTTACGAGCGTGATGAGTTTGAGTGTTCAATATCGCGTTAGGTCGCAGGGTTTTCTTTTTTTCTTGGGATTTATAGGTTTGCCAAGGTCTCTTCTGCCTGATTCAGGCGGTCTCATGCAGTGTTGTCGCAGTTCGATGCAGATGTCCTGGGTTGGGTCGGTCCAGGTCGGGTTAGGTCGGTCCAGAGCGGCCTGATTTCTTTTTTTGCGGGATTTACATTTTTGATTTCGCAGACATTTTCTCGCGGTTGTTGATGGGTTTTGGGCCGTTGAATGACGGGCAGGTCACTGACTTTCAGAGGCCCTGCTTTCCTATTCCAGATCGTTTTGCTGGCAGGCTGTGAGGGCCATTTCGATCATTTCGTAGGCGGATGGTTCGTCTTCGGTTTGGTCGCTGGCGGGGCGCCGATCTATTCAAACACTTTTGCATGGAACGCTGGCCGAGGTGTGTTCTTCCTGGCGTGCGGTGGCCACGCATTGTCCGGCCGCAGGGCTGGGTCGGTGGCGGATAGATTGGCGGTCGCCGAGGACAATCGCCTGCGGGAAGGAGTGCGGGAGGCCTATGGAACAAGTGTACTAGGCATATTGGGCGTTGTCAAGGCCCAGTTTTGGTCGTGTGCATCCAACATTGTTTGTCAGGTCAGGTGAGGCCGAGGATAGCAGGCGGGTTAAGGTTGGGTTGGCTAAGTGGAGTTGAGCGCAGAGGGAGCATTGTTTGAGCGCCGAAACGGGACCAGCGCCTACCAGATTGCTTGAGGCGCTGCCTGACGACATGTTTGCAGGTGGATGCGACGGCGCCACTTCACTGCACCCGCGCAATGTCTACAAATGTCGCGTCATGTCTACATATGTCGCGCCAAGTCTACGTATGTCGCGGGGTTAAAAAAATTAATTCGGGATTATCGGTCTAGAATTGCGAGCGTTTCGCGGGCGATTTTGATGGACTATGGGTAGGTCGCCGACATGCGGGGACCCTACTTTGCCCCATGATATTTTCTGAAATGAGGGGATCTGTTTCCGCGGCCCTGACATCCTTTCCTGCCACTTTTGAACGGCCGGTCCCCGTATTTCCGATTATGACCCACTGTCCGGCCTACAGATAACGGCCCATTCCGTTACAGCCATTATATCACAGAATTGATGTGTTTTTCGCCCTGTGGGTGCAGATTGGGTGCAATCCAGTTTTGGGGTGAGAGTGGGCAGGCACAAGGCTTAACGGCAGTGGTCAGTGGTCAGTGGTCAGTGGTCAGTGGTCAGTTACTGCGGCAGTTGATTTGGGATGGTTGTGAAAAGGGCAGAGAGGAACACCTTGGGTCACTTCAATCGGCGTCGCGGGATGGTTGTGGCTGAGACGTTGTCGGTTTTCCGGCCCGCGAGATAGGGCGTTACGGTTGGACACAACAGTATGGGATGCGCCCTTTCGGTCAATGTTTGGCTGGAGCAGGATTCGGCGGGATTTTCGGGATGGCGGGCCGGAACGGTGCCGCGGTGTCGGGTGCGGTGTTGCCAGTTCGGGGGGCTGGACGCTGCGGCAGCTCCCGGCTATTCGCACACGACACCGTCGTTGTCACCGTCTCGCATGTACTGGTAGGCGGGATGGCTGCGCGGCACGGGCGCGATGCCGTGGCGGCGGGCTTCGGCGCAGGTGATGCGGCCGTTGTTGTTGTCGTCGTAGCATCCGAGTGGATTGCTATCGCAGTTGCCGCCTGAGGCCGGCGGCGGCGCTGCTGCCGTAGGAGACGGCGCTGGCGCCGAGCCTGGATCGGTGAACTGCATGGCGGTGCTGGAGCATGTAGCCAGCACCCGTTGCGCGGCCGAGGCTTCGACCTGGTCCATCGAGAGGTTGTACTTGCGTTTGACCACCACGACCTGGTTGACGTACCAGCACTGGTTCATGGCCGGCAGCCACTGCGCTACGTCCTTGTCGACCTTCTGGTGTCTGTTCACGCTGGGGCTGGCGAGGGTGAGGTTGAGCAGATCGCGGGCGAATGCGCGGCGGGTGGCGGCGTCGGCGCGGCAGAGGCCGCTGTCGTGCGCTTCGCTGCGGACGACGATGTGTTCGATGTCGGTTTCGCCGCGGTTGGCGAAGTAGCGGCCGGTGTAGGGGCCATAGATGCGGCCGCCCTGTTGGGCGATGATCTGGGGCTCGACGCTTTGGGGGTAGGGGTAGTCGTGCGAATCGTAGGGCGAGCAGCGGTTTTCGGACACGATTCTGATGCCGTCCAGGTTGCCGCGGCCGCTGCTCCCGCCCGACGATGGTGCGGTGGGCGTGGGCGGGACGGACGTGGCTGTGGGCGGGGCAGGCGTAGCTGTGGGGGGGATGGGGGTGTTGGTGGCTGTGGGGACGGCCGGGATGTCGGTCGCGATCGGAATTGCGGGCAGGTCATGGCTAACGATCAGGAGCCCCGCGTAGATCCAGCCTCTCTGCTCGTTCACGCAGCAGAACTGCAGCCAGGTGGCTCTGAGGCTGTTGGCGCGATTGCGGGCGATGATGTCGAAGCGTTCGCCCTGGGCCACGGTGCCGATGACCGGGTAGCTGTTTCCGGGCCCTGTGCGGACGTTGGCCAGCGCGGTGTTGACGGTGAAATAGGGGTCGGGCTGCGGTGTGTGGGTGGCCGTGGGCGCGCTGGTGGGCGTCCGGGTGGGTCTGGGGGTGCGCGTCGCTGTGGGCGCGCTGGTTGGCCTGGGCGTGCGCGTTGCTGTGGGCGCGCTGGTCGCCGTCGATGTGCGGGTGGGCGCGCTTGTCGGCGAGGGCCCGGGCGTGTTGGTTACGGTTGGCGTTGGGGTCGGTCCGGACGGGGTGGGCGTGCGGGTGGATGTACGGGTCGGCGGCGGTGTAGGCGTGGGCGGCGCCGGCGAGGGCGTGCTTGTTATGGACGGCGCTTCGGGTGCGGGCGCGGACCTGCCGGCGTTCGCCTCTTCGAGCTCTTGCACGCGTTGGGCCAGCTCATTGACCTGTGTCGACAGCTCGGAGAACTGTGTTGCCATGACCCCCACCAGCACCAAGAGTGCGACGAAGGCGAGGAGCGCGATGAGGAAGGCAAGGAATCGGAGAAATCGCTTCATGGATGGTCTGCTTTATGGCGTTATGCGGTCCGGTTATCCGGAGTGGCAGGCGAGCGCCAGTTCCACCCAGGCGGGGCCGAGGCCGGACATGGCGGCCCCTTGCGCTGCGGCGGGCTGTGTGAACTAGCTGTGGGTGGTGTGCGACAGCGAGACCGGCTGTGCAGTGCACAGACGCCAAAAGAGAAGGGGGATTATGGGAACGGAGAGCATCGTCAGAGGCTCCTATTCCTTTGCCGGAAGCCTACTTTCTCACACACCACCTCGTCGTTGGGCGGCGGGTGGGCCGACTTGACGCAGTGCCATGCCCTGCGAGGGCTGGCGCCGCCGGCCAAACGGCCCGAATCATGAGATGCTATCGCACTGAAAGGACCGAAACCGGCGCTAAAAGCGCTTCAGATGCAGAAAGATATAACCAATGTCGGTAATATTAACCGATTTTGGAAACTTATTGGCAATTTGGGCCATTCCGGGTCGTGATGGCGCGACGCGACGGCGTAGGTTTGAAATCCGCCGGAGACCGGCCAGAGCGGATCGACCGGTTTGGTGGTTATTCGTTTTGGGTTTGCGGAAAGGGGTTGATCCGCGAAGGGACGCGAAGTTACGCGAAGGAAGAGCTTTGTGGTTTTGGCAGATGGGGAGGTGGCTATCGGGAGGATTGCTTGAAGGACGGTCTGCTTTCGGAGGCGCGAGCAGGCAGTGGTATAGTGCTGGTCTGGTCAGGATCGGAGGATTTCAACGGTAAGCGGGGCGGGGTGGGAAGTCGAGATTTCCTCTTATTCGCGCAAGCAGGGGGACGATGCTATGGCAAGGCCCAATATTGATCTCGAGATGATAGGGATCCCGATCGGGGCTACAGTTACGCTGCGCGGCCGCGACGACGTAGCCTGTGTCGTCGTTGGTCTGAATCCGCCGCAGATTGTGTATGAGGGTGAAGTGGTGAGCTTGAGCAGAGCGGCGCAGAGGGCGTACGGCAGGGAACGGGTGGGAACAACAGTCGAAAAGTGGTTATACGGGGACGAGTCGCTCGGCGACCGCAGGCGGCGCTTCGAAGCGTATCACTGCAGCCACGAGTAGGCGGGACTGGCTATACGGTCGGTCGCCATGTTGATTACTGACAATCCATCACGGGGGACCAGTCGAATCCATCGGGGATGGTTATGGTAAATCCGCTCAAGTCCTGGCCCGTCACCTCGATGTTGCGTTCCTGACCCAGATCCTTCACTGCAGTGTTGTCGTTGCCGGCAAATCCCGCTATCGAACAGGCAGGCGACCATGCGGCTGGTGCGCCTCGCCATAGCCCCAACGTGAAGAAGTCGGCTGCTTCCAGCAGGCCTGGGTCGACAGCTTCCACAATCCAGAATCTGCCGTCCAGCCCGGTCCGTTTCGCCACCACATCCGAAGAGTGGCGCAGTGACGTAAAGCCGTCACCGATACGACTCCAAGCTGACAGCGTTACCCAGATTTCGGGCAGTGGATTGCCACTGTCATCCAACACGCTGCCCCGGATAGCGAACTGCCTGGTCTTACAGAAGTCAGGTAAGGTCGGGCTACCCAAATATTGTTCAATCAGGCGGGCCGCTGCGCCGTCGTGCTGCGACAGATCGCGCAATCCGAGTTTAGAGCGAAACAGATCCGGTCGAAGCCAGTGTACAACCATTTCGGCCCAGTATTCGGTGCTCAAGGTGGATTCATAGCCGGTCCACAATCCAGCCTGCATCGCGCTCAGGTAGGTTTGATTGCGAGCCTGCTGGAACTCGGGTTCGCGAAAGGCCATCCATTCTTGCAACTGAATCGCATAGTCCAGAGCGTGGGCTATCTCATGAATCAGAGTCTCGTTGCAGTAGTAGGTTGGCATTGCTGGCGCAGCCGCGGCGCCTCCATAGGATGTCTCACCCCACACTCCTGAAACAACAGAACCGGAATAATCGGCAAATTCCGGCAACTGCCCAAGCCCACCCCTTTGGCTGTCATATAGCAGTATCCTGGTGTTCTGCGTTGCCAACACATCGAGCAGGTCAGGGCGGTCCGCGACCATACGTAGCGTGATGGCTTGCGCTCGCAACAGCTCCTCGTCCGAGACTGACGCGGGGGCCAGAATCGGGACACCGCCTGCGTCCAGGTATTTCTGGTAAAAGGAATCTGCATTGAGGTGCGAGGGCGGCGCGCCGATTTGGGGTGTCGTTACCAGGCCGCTGTGCAGCCAGCCAGGTGTGTCTCCGTCGACACAGCAGAATTTGTACCATCCGCCCGACTCTTCGACGATGTCGTTCAGCCGGTCCCCGGCCTGGACCTTGCCTATGATTTCGTAGTTGGTTCCGGGTCCTATGCGGACGTTCGCCTGCGAGACGTGAACATCCAGCACCATGCCGAGGTTGGTCCTGGCGGCGGTTGGGATAGTTGTAGACGTCTGGGTGGCCAGGAAAGCGGTAGGGTTCGCGGCGGCGGTCTGATTTTGGCCGCGGTGGACTTGCGCTTCATTTTGGTCCGATGAAAGTTCGAACTGTCTTATCCTTTCGTTCCAGTTTGTGAACTGCTGCTCCAGGGTCTGAATCTGGGTTGTCAGGGTGAGAATCAGATCTTCTGAGTTTGTCTCTATGCTTGACAGTATCTGTCGCCAGTCGACTGCTCTGGACAGAGCCAGGAGCCGAGCCCGCACAGTTTCGATATTTGCCTCGGTGGTTTGGGCGAGGGCGATGGACTGCTGTGTTGGGATTCCCGGACTGGACAGGAAGAAGATCAGATAGGCGGCCAGTGTTGTCAGGAGCAGGAATCGGTATACCCGTCTCTTCCTGAAGGGCTGGCGGGCCCGGGCGCCGGCAAGCCCGAATCCACAGTTGACGCAATGGGTTTCGTCAAGGTGGTTGGGCTGACCGCAGGGGCAGTGTTTGCTGCCGGTATTCCAGTCGACTTGAACTTTTCTCGGGCTCATCGCGGTATCACCTATACCAACTGTAGACGAGAGCCGATGGGTGTCTGTTCCACCTGCTTTGGAGCGGGTGCAGCACGCGTTCAAGGTTTGCGACTATTTTGAGGGGTAGATGCTATTGTTTCAGGGGATGGGGTGATGGGAGGTAGATTTCTTGGCGCGGGTTGTCTGGAGCGGGATTTGCGGGATTGTGAAGGATTTGCAGGATGACGGGGCGTTCGGTTGGCGCCTGTTGGGGGTTATTTTTGCTGCGGATGGGAGGGTGGATTGTAGAGGGACGGCATAAAGCCTGACCTGACGCCTCTACGAGAAAGACTACATTAGGGCCCGTTGACGTTTGCCTTTTTTGAGATATACCAGAGCAAAACACCTCTTTGTCCACGGAGGGCCACGGAGAACACCTTTCTTTGATCCGCGAAGGGGCGCGAAGTTGCGCGAAGGGAAGACTTTGCGGGTTGGGGCGGTGTTTATTGGGAGGATTGCGGGGAGAATGGTCCGCTTTGGATGCGTTTGCGTTCTGTCCGGAGCAGGGCTTTGGGGCATATTCCGGATATTGCGGGCGGTTGTCTGAACTGTAACTTGGGGGGATCTGAGGGACAGACTGTGAATTGCGCTGGACGATGGTCTGGGCTTGGTGGACCAGATCCTGGGGGGAACACAAGTGGGAGAGGGTTGCAAGGAGGAGATTGTGTACGAGTTAACTCGTAGACGCTCGTACGAGAGATGGACGAGCGTTTACGAGCGTTTACGAGCGTTTACGAGTGTTTGCGAGTGTTTATGAGTGTTTCGCGAAGGAAAAATTCTGGGCATAGTGGAGAACGGGCGTTCGCAGGCTTTGCGAGGAAGGGCGGGCGAACTGCTTGGTCGCGCCGCTAGAGTGATGACCTGCACAATAAAAAGTTATATTATTTATTTGATAACCTTGCTTTGGCGAACTGCGACTGGTAGGACGCGCAGGCATTCTAATCCTCATCCATTTCCTCATCGTCTTCATTCTCTTCCTCATCCTCTACCTGATGGTCCTCATTCTCAACCTCTCCATCTTCGTCTTTATCCTTGATCTCGTTGTCCCCATCCTCGCCCTCATTGCCCACTTTCTTCTCTTCACTGTTCATTAGAATCGGCTCCATGCGCAGATCGCCCAGTTCCGTCTTGTATCTGACATCAAAGACACGGTAGAGATGTTCGGCTTCCTGTAGCTGCTTCTTAAGAATCTTTATGGCTGCCTTGGTTTTGATATTGCCTTCAGTGTACGCCGTGCCTATCTTTACGCCTGTGGGCGGTGCGCTAAGGATTTGGCCAGTCAAGGGGTCACGCGGCGGCGGGGCGCCGTTTGTGAGGTCGGCGATGGCTTCCTGCAGGGCTGTGCGCATCTCGGACAAGGTTCTGAGTGCGGCGACCGCAGGGGAGTGGAAAAGTACAGGACGCTCTAAGTGAGATTTGATCAGGTCGAAATCCTCATGCGTGTAGCTGGTGAGTTTCCGGAGGCCGAAGCGCCGTCTGCCCCTGTCAGTGAGGACGTATTGGGCGGGATCATTCTTATTGCCGTTTGGTTCGAGCGTAGCGAGACCCTGGTTGACGAGCGACTCCATCCTGTACTGATTCAGCTGAGCGGAGATTTGGGCGGCGGTGTTGAGGATGGCGGGGTCGCTGTGTGCGCCGGCAGCTTCGCTGGCGGCGGCTGCGGCTTCTTCGTTGCGGATCGATTCCATTTCCTGGTCGGCGCGGCGGTAGAGGTCGTCCATCGCTTTGGCGCCGCGGCACATAGCGGAGTAGGCGGCGGGGTCGAGCTTTCCCTCGCGCACGTCCATAAGGCCTTGTTTGAGCGCATCGATAACGTCCTTCAGTCTTTCGGGAATGCGGGTATCGGCCCTTGCGGCGGTGGAGGAGTTCTTACCGCCGCGCGAGCGCCACTCGCGCGTTTCCGAAGCGGGGGCGTGGGCGAAACAGTAGCCGTCGAACCGGTCCAAACCATTCCCTTTGCAGGGGGTTCCATCTTTGTTTACGCCTTTACAAGGAGTTTTGGGCATGAGTTTCCTTTCTGTCCGTGACTGCTGCTGCGTTCCTCGGGCGTTGCGGCGTCAAGGATAGTGAAGGCCTGGGCATCTTCTTGCCATCTCTTCGGCTCGACGGTCGGGCAGGTTGTGCAGGATAGGGAGAGAAGCCGTCCGAGGCTAGAGAATGCATGTTCTAACCATTGTAATCAGGATCTCGGAGGTTGTCAAATCGCATACTGCATATTGTGTATGTATTCGGAGTTGCAGGCATATGTTGTGTTGGACGGGCGTTCAGGGAGAGTCGGTAGGATAGGGGTTCGGGGCTCGATTTGGCTGCAGCGGGGGAGGGTAGACAGTGCTACCGCTTGCCAGAGAAGATCGACATGCGAGGGCAGCACAAGGGGCCGCCCCAGACGCATGCCTGCACGAGGTATTGGTCGAAGAGGATGGGATTGTGCAGTGCCTGGTTGGGGGGTCGTTCGTGAAGAGAAACCAGGGGGACAGAACGGGGTATTCTTCTGAATTTCTTCATAAATATGTCCGCTTTGTCCGCTCAAAGGCATGTTTTTGGTGTCGTTTGGGGGCGGATGCAGACTTTTGTCCATGTTGACCATGCTTTTGAGCAGGGTCGTGGGGCCGGGCAGGTTCTTTCTTTTGGCGGCTGGCAGGTTGGTTGTGTTGACGCGCTCCTGGCGTTCTCCGGCGCGGCCTGTTTAGTCTGTGGCGAGGACTACGGCGGACTCGCGAGGGACGGGGCTGTGATCTGGAGGAATGCCAAGTGGGCAAGGGAGAGGGGCTGGCACCAGGCTGACGTTTCCGGGGTATGGCCGGCCCCAATCAGTAGATTTCGAAGGAGAAAAATAAGGTGCATCTTGAAACAGTCGTTGCGCCCCTCTGCGGGTGGGCGACAGTTGGGACTTTGATACAGTCTTGCATGGTTCTCAATGGTTTGGGAAGGGTAATCCAGCAGTTGCCGTTTCCAGGCCCGCATCGGATTGGCATGAATCTCGTGTACGCCAGACAAGCGGCTGATTGTCTTCCTGCGTTCAGACGTTGCCAGCGCAACCCGGAACTTTCAGATTGCCGTGAGTCGCCGCCGTCTCCAAACCACCGATCTGCCCCTCCACGGGCATGGTTGTTCGCCCCATTGACGCACGTTAGCTTGAGATCCAGCTTTTGGGGACAAGCTCGCTATTGTCTCGCGTATGAACAGTTGGGGTTGGGGTGGTCAGGCGGCCTGGCTCAGACGGACAAAAGGGCGGACGGGTCGTCCGGTGGGATGGGCTGGGCGCCGAGGTCGATTAGGTGGGTATTGTGGGGGGAAGGGAGAGTGTAGACGGGCTTGGCGGCGGCGAGGGCCTGCCGGCAGAGCGTTTCGGTCTTGCCGCCTTGTGCGGCGTGGAGGATGAGGATGCCGTGTGCGAGGGTTACAGCACAGGCGTTGCGCTGGGCCGCGGCGGCGGCGGTTGGACGGCGGATGCTGTCGAGGAAGGTGGAGAGGAGCAAGAGGCGGCCAGCGGCGAGGGGTTCGCGCCAGGGGCGGGGGATGCGCATATTGGCGAGGCCGCGGGCGGGGCAGATAATGGCGGATGGCGACGCGGACTCGGGAGGGCCGGGCTGGCGTGCGGGTCGGCGCAGCAGGAGTTCAAGGAACTCTTTTTCGATTGGGGATTGGAAGCCCCCGATGAACGTGACGGGGTGGACGCGCAGGGCGCGAGCGAGGTCGTAGCTTTTGAGGATGAGATCGCCGGGGCACTGGACTGAGCAGAAGAGGGCAATGAGTTTACGTTCGAGGAGGGCGGGGGCGCCGATGAGGGAGATGGGGGACGTTTCTGCAAGTTCGGCGCATGAGCGAAGGGAAGGGGGCGCGAGCGGCGAACCGGACTCATATCTTGTGATCTGCAAGGGAAAGATCCTGGCTAAAGGTGGGGCGACTATGTGGTGACAGCTTCCAGGTCGGAGAGATTCAGATTGCAGGTGTCGTTTCGACGGTGGGAACAACTCAGTGTTGGCGACCTGTCATTACGATCGCAGTGTGTCGATTGAGGGCCGGCAGTATGGGACCAGGTCGTCCATGCTTACAGTTCGCAGTGAGATTGCTCACTTCGGGTCACCTACGGCAGTCGCGGCAGCCTGCTAGGGCTACAGGATACCATACATTGAACTCTTTTCTCTTGTGATAGACGGAACCGATCGATCCGCGAAGATACGCGAAGGGTCGCGAAGAACATTAAAGGCCCTTCGCATATTCTTTGCGCAGCTGCGCGGCCCTTCATGGATCAGTTGCACCTTGCACCCGCATATTTCTGCTCTGACAGTTGTTAACGAACCCTATTTTTGGGGTCTGCCGTTGTGCTCTACCTGTTCGCGGGGCTTCGGGGGCTCGCCTGCGGTTTTACAGAGGCGTTCTTGGTGCAAGCCAGCGAACGGACTGAAGAGTATTAGAACTAATGCTCCATTAGCTCGTTGAACTGTCAGATCTGACGGGGTGTTGGCAACTAGCTTGGCTTCATCTTTCGTGCTGACTTGGCAAGCGTGACTGAGTGGGCGGATCGTAGGTAAGCCACAGGTAGATCGTAGATAGTTCGTGGGTAATTCACACACTTTGCGTATAACAAACGTATGCAGAAAGTACGGCAACCGATGAATTGGCCGCTTGCCTGATGGAGCTTCACACCGGATGTTTGGAGGGGCAGTTCGGGGTACAAGGTACGGTCTGGCCTCACGGCGGTCTGTCATAGCAAAGCGAAGGCACTCTATTTTGCCTGATTCGCGGTCAAGTCATTGGGGCCAGCCATAAATCAGTTTGTTGCGAAGACGTGTTGGCATGGCAAGGCCTGTTGAGGTTCAGAAGACGGTTAGTTGGTGTCAGATGCTACTTGCTTGGTTGCTACTGCGTTGAGAACTGGCTTTGGAATTCCTTCGATCGCAGGCGAGAAATCAGATGTTAGCGAAAAGTCGAGTTCTTGGTCGCCACATCCACAGGCCCATAGCAACAACTCAATTCCTGACGCTGAGGGTGTGCATACAATCCCACTTCCCGGGACATTGCCTTTACGAACAAAAGCGTTAAGTGACTCTCGATTTCCAAATTGCCAACTGTCAGCTATCAATCCGTCTACCCCGAGACCATGAAAAATGTGAGTTAGTATCTGAGGATTATTCCATTCCTGTTGTGTAAATTCCATTGCTGCAGCATAACCCTGAAATGGCATGAATAGCTGCATTTCATCCCTGTCTTCGGATAAACTGAAGCTGTTCGCGCTATTTGAAAACAGTTCTGAGATTGTGGAGTAGATGAGATAGTGTGTGCGTATCTGGTATGCCGACAAGCTGTCGATCATCATTGCCATTCTCGCCCCTCTATCATCTCGACTAACTTCAGTCCTTGAAGATGCCAGGACGCCACCAAAGTATTCCACGGCAATCTGATCATCGGAATACGACCCCTCATTGATGACCGTCTTGAGAACTTTCGGAGGCACCTGGCCTGATCTCTTCAGTCTGTCCCCAAGCTTTTTCTCTGCGTTTGAAAATATCCTGCCTACATTTTCCATCCGTCTCTGTGTGAACTCTTGGAGTTCACCGCCGAGGTAATCGGCGGTTGGGCCCAGAATTCTTGAAACTACATCTCGTGTCACATACGCACCAGCGCCAGCCGCTATAGCGCTAACTCCTATCGTGGTGAGAGGTTCTGGCATTCGGATGTCTCCCGATAAATGACCAATGACAGCATTCGGGGCGCAGCGCGAATCTGCCGTCCAGCGTTCGACCGTTAGCGAAGATAGGCGTCCCGGCGATGTTTTATGCGATAGACTTCAATGCGGCTTTCCTCTATTCGATAGAGGATACGTTAGTCTCCGACGCGTACCCGCCAACTGGAACTTGTCTTCGTCGAAAGTTTAACAACGCCGTCCGGGCGTGGATCTTCCGCCAACTGCTGGAACACGGCGTCAATGCGTCTGACAACATCTTGGGGCATCCACCGCAAGTCTCGTTCGGCGCGATGCTCCAAATGAACGGTGAAAGCCATCGCATCCTTCAAAGTTTGCCTTCGCTTTGTAATTCCGCGCGTATTTCAGTGTACTCCCGAAAGCCTGTGGCCGTTTCAACCGCCTCGTCCAACTCTAATGCGTCTTCCAGATCCTGAAGCCGCTGCATCAGGGCGCGGTATTCTTTCATCGATAGAACAGCCGCCGTTTTCCGTCCCTTCTCATTGACAAGATATTTCGGTCTGATATTGAGCATCATAGTCCTCCTGTGTTGAAGGGGCTTCCCTCAAACTCACATTTTTGCTCGCACTGAGGTCACCGGTCTGCTGCCTGCGCAAACTGCCGGCCTGGCATCTGTTGGGGTCCCAGCTACTTTTCCGCGTCCACTTTCGCCAACAGGAGAATGTTGGATGCGGTCAGAAGGAGCGCGTAAGCGGCTGTGTCATCCGGCGCGGCGGTCTCTTCGGTTTGCCCGTGCGCTGAGAGTTTGTTACGCATAGAGGGAACGCCAGATCCCCAGTGCCGAAAAGTGTAACTGCACAAAAGGTTGTATCAGTTCTTTATCGAACACAATTTGAATCAGGCGACGGACGCTATCTTTCTCAGTGTAGGTCCACCCACTCACATTGCAAATTGCTTTGATACAGCTTTCAAATGCCTTGCGGCGGTCGGTCAGAGATTCCTTTTGTCTTCTCTTGCGATAGCGCTCGTGCGCGCTCAGAAATTCCGCATTCGCGCCTCTACAGATCGAGGTGGACAGTATATGCAGTTCAGGCCGCACTGTCTCTGCGTGGATCAACTCGGATTGTCTGGCCGCATACGTTTGAACGCACCTTATTTTTCCCGTTTAGAGGTTCAAAGATTAGGGCTCACCAGAGAGCCGCGAAGAACACCAAAGGCGTATCTGATTTTTTTGCGCAGTTGCGCGGCCTTTCGCGGAGAAGCACTTTGCTTCCGCGAATCGCTGTTAGGGCCAACGTCAAAAACCTTAATGACTTTGATTTTTCGAGGTCTATCGTTGCCTCTATTTCTACAAGTTATGTAAAGACCACGCGTCGACCCGAATCAAAGTTCCAGAACGGGGACAGTCCGCAGCATGAATTCGTTGAACATTGGAACGGTGAAGGCGGTGTCGCCGTGGCCAGGACTCCAGATCATTCCTTTGTTGATTAACTGAGCGCGGGTAGGCGCCAACGAGGTCACAGCGCGCTCCATCACTTGCGCGATGTCACCCGACCGATGGGGGCCAGCACCCAATCCCGCCATTGCTCTCAGATATTTTTTCTCCGAAGGGGTAAGCCTATCGAACCGAACAAGGAAGAAACTCTGGTCAAGGTCGGCAATGGCCCGGGCGGAGGCAGGGATAAAGTTCGCCTCCGTGATCGGGGAATCTTCTGCTACGTCCCAAAGATGTTTCCCCCAGACCTGCAAGAAGTAGGGATAGCCTTGCGTTCGACTGACGACGGCGTCGAGAACCCCGGCTTCTATCTCCACACCCTCATCCCAGGCAGGCTTGGATATAGCAATCCTGGCATCGCCGGACGACAGAGGCCCCACTTCAGGGAAATCGAAGAGCCTTTCAGCATAAGACTTGGCGTTGCCCATTGCACCTCTGAGCTGCGGTAGACCGGCTCCAACCATCGTCACGGGCAACCGCCTCTGGGCGTCCCGATGCAGGGCAGTTATCAGTGCGGCCAGTTGCTCTTTTTCGACATACTGGAGTTCATCGACAAAAAGGGCGACGCAACTTTTGTCCGCCTTAGCCGCAACGCCCACTGCTTCAAAAAGGTCTTGCAGGTCTATTCCCAGGTCGCCATTGTCCGCCAGGCCCGGTTCAGGGTCGGCTTCAAGCCCAACTTCGATATCCTGGTACTTCACCTTAAGTGAGCTAGCGAAACCCGCCAGCGCTCTTAACGCTCTCTGGGCGAGCGCGCGCACAGCTTCCTGATTGGAGAGTCTTATCAGTGCAGACCGCAACTGCGGCGCGATAATCGAGGGCAAAGAACGCTGTTCCGACGCCTCTATTCGCAACGCTATCAAACGGCTGGCCTCGGCGTCTTCCGCTATCTGGTCGAGCAGTACGGTCTTACCGACGCCCCGCAGACCCACCATCACGATACTCTTGCTTGGACGGCCAAGCCTGATTCTCTCGAGGGCGATACGCGCAGCCTCCCGAAGGTCATCACGACCTACCATCTCAGGCGGACGTGTGCCTGCTCCCGGCGCGTACGGATTACGAATGGGGTCCATAAAGCTATTCTATAACGAAATTAGCGATCTTACAAGAATCACATAAACTACCTAACTTCATCCAAATTCAACCGCTAACCGTCTTGCGTGGAGAAACGGGCCCAAAAGAGGCTGTTGTCTTGGATTGGCCGGTACGAAGCGACCTGAGCCGTCAGGGAACTGTGAGCTCGGCCCCAAGAACTGACCCAAGAGCTCACGTGTATTGTGGAGCGAACTGTCCAGCCTGTGGAGGGGTAGTACGATGATCTAGAAACGGCGACATACGGCGGCCTTCCAGTTTCGGGCTGCGCAGGGGGGCTTGAAGGCAGCAAGACGGTTCGCCAGTGATCGAGTGAACACCGATGTTCGTGCCAACCTGATACGGGCCTGGAAGAGGCAACCGCAAGAAGGCGGGCAAAAATTCCAGGCATCGAACGGCGTTATGCGCCCTGGGCAGTCCTGACCGAATCCGATTGGTTTCTCCTGTCTTACCCTTTCGGTGGTCCAGCGATTGAGAACGACCATAACATGCTCGGGGGATCGTCTGTTCGGCTATGAGAAGTCCAGCACAGGCAGGGTGACGCGTCACGGAACTCTGGCAACTTGGTTCAGTTTTTCTTCTATGGTTTTCGCCAGTCGCACATGTGACCAACCTCCAGGCGAATGTTGATTTCGGGAATAGGGCTTATTGTCGCTAACCTTTACAAGGTTTTCTACGCCAAAGGGGAGGTCCAGCTTTGTGAGGTCTTGGATATGGACAAGGTTTAGGCTTGGCTTGTTGGGATCCTTTGAATGATTATATAACCCTCCTTCGTCGGGCTGGAATTTGTGAAGGATAGCTAAGAGTTCCTTTCTTCTACTGCATGTAAGTTGAGTCTTGTCTTCCCAGCCGACGATGTCCGCCGTGTAGGAGACCGTATTGACATCGTCGGACGTAGACAGAAAGAGTCGAACGGAGCTGAGGCAGGAGGGTGGATCGTCTCTCAGTATTCTAATGGCGAAGCCGCTATAAGGCTGGAGGAACAGCGTCAGATTCGGGTTGTTGGAGATGGCTTTGAGTATTTCATTCAAGACTGTTTGATAGATCCCGCGGATAAGCAGAGTGTCACGCATAATGGGCCTTACTCCTTACGCCTTTTCTTCATGCACCAGGTTTGAGTCCCAGGCACTTAGATGATGATTCACGTTCGGGTTGTCTACTATGGCGTGCCCCAATGTTTGGACCACGAAACGCGAAAATAAGGGGGATCCAGAAGGGTGTGGCCGGCCTTGTGCCGGGGCGCGTAGCGCTGATCAGCCTGTGGGCGATGGCCGGGACTTTGAAGCGATTCTATTCCCTTTCGATGCCGGTATAGGTGGCGGGTGAGCGTCACCTCCGCCTTAGAATGGCAGATCAAGTTGGCGCGGAGCTGGCTCATCTGGCGAACCGTTCTTCGCGCCAGTCATTAGCTCCATGTACGAATCCCAATCGGCCAGAGTTTGCAGCTCGTCTGGTACAGTGTTGTGCAAGGCGACATAAACGGCCACAGCACGTGCCTGGCAGTTTATTGAGCGTTTTGGATTGAAAGCGATGTCCGAGAACCCTCTGAACTGCTGCAATGCCTCTGCAAGAGGGGGATTCTTTTGGGTCAGTGCAGTCATATACAACCAGTCATAAAATGCTGTTTTGGGCTTAATCGGGAATCTTTCACCAAAGAAGTCGAAAGTTCTAACCTCTCCAGAATTACGCAGCCTGGGATCAGCCTTGGCTTCCCGGCTTGAGATAGCATAGAGATCGTGGAACGGGCCACCTTCCTCGAACACTTTGCTCCCCTGGTAGGCGCATTCAACGCTCATGGCCGATCCTCTTGGAGTTGTCAGCGAGAGTTCAAATGCGCTCAGGGAAACCCCCAATTCCAACGCAGACTTACTTGAAACTTCAAGCACGGGGGAGATGCCCTGCCTTGCAACAGCTTCATGCAAAGAATTGATGGTCTTCGTTGACTGCGTTCTTGAGAACCCTGAAAACCACTGGAATTCTACTTCGATCGATTTGAAGTAGGGAGGCCCGGTGAGATCAGGAATGAAGACAGGGCGTCTGGCCAAGTTGCCTCCGCGTTCTTGGTGCTGTTCTTAGCATAACCGCTTGACATTCAGAGCATGTGACTCGAATGAAAAGAGAATTCAATTGAGACCCAGGTTTCCTGCACGGGCAACAGTCCCCGATTGCAGCGAACTCGCCTGCTCTGCAGACATCTGTGAACTCTCGATCTCAATTGGAGTCAGGCCAGGCGCTCTCACTTTGCCACTCCTTATAGTCCGGTCTCGGGCGAAAGTAATGTGGGCCGTAGCAGATGTCGGCTGATGTAAACGAGAGTACATCGTTCAGGAATTGAGCCCGTGTTCGGGGATCCCATACATGCACTTGTCTAATGTAATTTACTGAAATTCTTTCAAAGACCAAAACTTCCGCTTGTGGATTCGTTGGGAAGTTCCGTTGGAGATTCAGGTCAAGGCGACATATATCAGCAAAATCGATGAACATCCTTTCAAGCGCCTCAGGTTTCCTTCGTTCTTGACGGGGAATCATTCTCTCCGGGCGACTTGATGCGTTCTGCTGGCAGAATTCGCACTCCAATTCCCACAGGATTTTTACATCCAGGAGCAGGACGATCCACTGAGAATCCTTTACCTGTTGTCTATTCGGGCCTTATGCTAGTTGGGAAAGGCCAATTGCTTGATTTGGAGATAGTCAGTTACGCCCAAGAGGCGGTTGATATGAATGCAGAGGGTATGTGCAGTCAATTTCGTATATAAACGTGCACAAAGGCCTGTGAGAGTGTGAGCGTGGTTGGTTTCAATCGAGAATTGTGCGTTGAGTTGGCTGGTGACTGTTTCGATAATTTGGCGGACGGCGTCGTAGAGGCGAGAGAGGAATGGGGGGATCTGTTTTTTCTGGTTTTTGCGCGGCTTGGTGAGCAGGCGGATGCGATTGTATTGCCAGAGTTCCTCAGCTGCCGGTGCACTGACGTAGGCCTTGTCGCCGATGACGATGCGGTTGTCGTGTTCGGCAAGGAGTTCGCGACCGACAGCCAAGTCACGCTCGCTAGCCGGCGCTAACTCGAAGTCGATAATGAGGCCACCCATCGTGATCAGCAGATGCAGCTTATAGCCGAAGATCATCATCTTTTTGGAGGGAACGGGCCCAAAATCGGCCCCCCATTCGGACCATTTGGCGCGCGATTGCGGCGCCAGGTGGAATTGAACCACAGGGATGGGCAGGCTATCGACGACACAATGCTCATCCCGATAGAGTTCCATCCTGGCCAACATCATGCGTCGCATTTCATTGATGATCCACATCAAGTTTCGTCGTCGCCGATTGAAGCGGCTCTGCTCCGGTATGATGGGAAACTTATCCCGATGTGCCTGCATATGACTGAGTAACTCTGTTTCCACATCCCATCCCAGACATTCGCCGATGAGACAAATCGCGATCAATTCACTGTCGCTACACTCAGGCTCCGGCCCCGGCCGTCTCAAATGTCCTTCCAGTTCCTTGCACATGTCGTCAACGAGCACATACACCCATAGACAAAAATCGTCAAAGTGGGCTATCATTCGGTTGGTCCTCCTGGTGAGCTACCTTGGTTGGTCGAGACTTCCAAAGTTATCTCACCAGGGGACTTTTTTCAAACACTAACTAGCATAAGGCCCTATTCAGGAATTCATTTCTCTTCTTTAAGAACATTCTGTAGTTCGGAAAACTAACAGTTAGACATATCGCATCCTCACGACCGTCAAGGCGATCACTATCAACGGGGCAGAAAGCCATGTTACGCTTTTCCAACGCAGTTCGGCTTAGCAGACCATTGTGCAATATGCCGGGCAGGTTTTCGCGCCGGGTGAAGTGGCACAGCACGTCTATTTTGCGGTCCCGCACGATCCACTTTATATCTTCTTTGCGGCGTTGCTCTCTAAACTCCCGGATATGGTCCGCCATGACATTCCTCTGTACTGAGCGGTCAGCAGAGCACCTGCTCGCCTTCAGCGATGCGGCTCTTCACTCATTATCGAGCCGCGTTTCTTTCGTCTCTTGGCGATTGTTCTGAGTATAGTCCCGAGAGCTGTTCCGCGAGCTAGAGTACGCTATGTGGAACGTCATGCGGCACGTGGAGGGACAATTCGACGGCTAAGCAAGGGAGTCGCCATTCGGCGGCCCACCGCAACAGGCAATATGCATTCTGTTACTCCAGCGCCGCGGTCCAAACACTGGGAACTACCATAAGCCAAGGTGCACAAAGGGGCAATTCACTCCGCACTTGGAGGGGCAGTTCAAGGGTCTATTAGCGGTATCGACAGAGAGGGGTCTGCCGCAGCAGAGTGAGATCATTCTGTATTCTCTACTTGGTGGTCCAAAGATCGGGGGCAGGTCACCACTTCCGAGTCCTGCTTGAGGACAGTAGAACGATGCGTTACCTGGGGCACTTGGGGCTCGCCATACTGGCCCCTCCCATTCCCGCCAATAGCCCCGACTTCACCTCAAGAATAGAGTGTGGTAAACTGCGTATCCTACCGGGGATGCGCCCAATTTTTCGGATTTGGTTTTCATGTACATTGTAGCCGCCACAAAGGAGACCGCCCAAGGCTATCAATCGATTGAGATTTTCGAGTCACCGAAGCATGGAGTTCCCGTGAGAGGGGAAACAAACCAGAAGTCCAGAACAGCACTTGGACCACATCCCCGTCCCTGCGCACCTGCGATTCTGAGTCGCAGACTTTTCGCCGAAACAACGAAGCAACGACTATCCGAAACAGCGACTAAAACGAAACAACGACTTAAACAAAACAACGACTTAAACGAAACAGCGACTTATGAGCTTGGCCCCAAAAACTGGACCACGAGCTAAGGTGTATAATGGAGCAATTCACCCAGCCTGTGGAGGGGCAGAACGATGGTCAAGAAACGGCGGCGACACAGTGCGGCCTTCAAGTTTCGGGTTGCGCTGGAGGCGCTTGAAGGCAGCAAGACAATCAGTCAGTTATCGAGTGAACACGAGGTTCACGCCAACCTGATACGGGCCTGGAAACGGCAGTTGCAGGAAGACGGGCCCAAGGTCTTCGCGACCAACGGTGAACGCAAACAACGGGAGCAGGAGGCGCAGGAAGCAGAACTTTATGAACAGATCGGGCGGCTCAAGATGGAACTTGAGTGGCTGAAAAAAAAAGTTGCCGGCTTCGGTTAGGGAGAGGCGGCGCATGGTCGATAGCAAGCATGCAGTCCTGAGTGTACGGAGGCAGTGCGAGTTGCTGGGACTGAGTCGGGCCTCCTTCTACTATCAAGCGGCTTCGGAGTCGGCTCTGAACCTGCAGTTGATGCGCCTGATTGACGAGCAATTCCTGCGTACGCCCTTCTATGGCTGGCCCAAGATGACAGCCTATCTGCGCCGGCTGGGCTACGCCATCAATGGCAAACGGGTCAGACGGCTGATGCGTCTGATGGACATTCAAGCTATCTACCCCAGGAGAAGCAGCAGTTCTCCTGACAAAGGACACAAGCGCTATCCCTATCTGTTGCGCAACCTGCCGATTACCCATGTCAATCAAGTCTGGAGCGCTGACATCACCTATGTGCCGCTGCTGCGCGGCTTCATGTACCTGGTCGCGGTCATCGACTGGCATAGTCGCTATGTGCTCGCCTGGCAGCTCTCCAACACCCTGGACGGTCTCTTCTGTCTCGATGCCTTGCGCCTGGCGCTTAGCAAGGGTCAGCCCAAGATCTTCAACACCGACCAGGGCGCACAGTTCACGGCCGATGCCTTCACCACCTGCTTGCTTGCAGCCAACATCCAGGTCAGCATGGACGGCCGCGGCCGCGCCCTCGACAACGTCTTCTGCGAACGCCTGTGGCGCAGCGTCAAATATGAGAACATCTATCTCAACCAGTATGACACGGTGCCTCAGCTGCATACCGGGCTGACCGCCTATTTCGACTTCTACAACCATGAACGACCACATCAAAGTCTCAACTATCGCACACCCGCTGAAGAGCACTTTGTGCTCTGATCAGAATCTAGCGCATCCTTTTGGATGCACCTTATTTTTCCCATTTCGTGGTCTAGACATTGGGGCCAACCATATTAAACAAAACAACGACTTAAACGAAACAGCGACAAAACGAAACAACAGCAAGGAAGTGAATGGTATGAATACAATGATGTGGAAGCTTGACTGCTCGATTTGGAGGGAGGGTGACTGGTATGTATCTGAATGCAAAGATTTGGAAGTAGCTAGTCAAGGAGAGTCCTTGCAGGAGGCGCAAGATAACTTAAAGGAGGCAATTCAGCTGTTTCTTGACGCTGCTTCCTTTTCAGAAGTAATGAGCTATCTTGTCCGCCTCGAACCAGACAACTCAGTTGCACCTCTTGAAACTCAACTACATCTTGAGGTTCAGTTTCCTCCCATCAGTCAAGAGTCCCATCAGACATCTGGTGAGGTCACTCTTGCTTATGCCTAGATTGAGTCCTATTTCGTCACGAAGAGTTATCAGGATTCTTATGGAACACGGGTTTAGAAAAGACAGGCAATCAGGAAGTCACATTGCAATGAAAGCCTACACGTTCGATGAATCCGGTCAAACGACTACGAGAACGGTAGTTGTACCCCAAAAGAAGGAAATCCCTGTAGGGACGCTCAGGAACATCATCAAACATTCTGGGTTAGATCGGGGACTCTTCGTACAGACGTAACCAAAAACAGTCTTACTCGGCCCGCTGGCATCTATGCCGGCGGGCTTTTTTGTTTCCCGGCCGCCGGATTCATGTGCTGAACCATGAAGTGGTCCCCAAAAACTGGCCCACAGACTAAGGTATATAATGGAGCGATACACCCAGTTTGTGGAGGAGATATTAGAGGGAAACCAGGTTCGATTGCCCATCATCGCGGGCCGCCACGAACTAGAGCCCAGCCTTGTGGCGGCCTGACCTACAGGAGACGTATATGAATACTGATGAGTTGGATGAAAGGATCAGACGTCTTCGGGCCTCCCGAAGGCGTTATAGCGCAGCGGTCCACGAGTTGCAGGAGATGGGCCGCAAGATAACGATATTGGGACGCCTCCTGGCGGAGTCTCCTACAGACATTGGGATGAGTTCTGACAGAGAATCCGTCCTGTTTATCGAGAAGCGAGGCGGCGAGGAATTAAGCATAAGCCGTTTTGAACTGGAGGCGTTACCTGAGAAAATAGCGGGGACTTTACTCGCCAGCCGCGAAATAGATCAACTTGAAGAGGGCCTGTCTGATGCGGGCATTGACGACCTCATAAGCCCTTAACTACCAGCTGCCAACGGTAATGTTAGTGTCGAGTGGGCGTTACTTGGCGACAGAGTGGTTGGTTGTCAAGCGATGAATGGCAGAAAAACAGAGGCCGCGGACTGAGCAGGGGACGCGGCGGGACGGCAATCAGGGTAGTGGCGCCTCATTCGAGATGATTGTCTTGATGCGGGCGTTGAGCAAGTTCCAGCGTTGGTTGACTCGTTCGAGGTCACCTTCGGCGATAACTGTGGCTTGTTCGGCGTGGGCTTTGATGGCACGAGCGTATTCGGACCGGTCGAGAACGGCATTCACGGCGTGCATCTGTCCGTCGATATCTGCTTTCAGTCTGATCTTGCCGGCTTCCTGATCCTCTGTGCGACTCAGGATATTTACGAATCCAACGAGGCTTGCATCGTGGCGCGGGCCGCGCTGGCGAAAGGCGCGCGCCGCCTCCCGCAGTACAGGCGCATCATCGTTGGAAAAACTGATGAGTTCGCGCGCTTTGGGCAGGGGCCGCGTGCGCGCCCAGACAAAGCTGACGTCCATTGTTGAGAAGGGTATGATCATCGTATCGAGAGCTTCGCAAAGGTTTGCGCTTACACCCTTGTCCACAGCTTCCGCAAAGGCGTCGGATTCCCCGCCAACCGTACTTTCAATTGCCTGGCGGGCAGCTTTGAGGGAGCCGGCCAGGTGTCTGGTTATCCTGCGCTCAACAGAGTCGTCCGGAAACTCGTGCGGGCTGGGATCCAGAGTCGGTTGCTGCGGCGGAGGCACAACCGGGGAAAGAAGCGTGATAACATAGCTGCCCTGGCCGGTCTGCCTCAAGCGCATCTGACGCAGATATGCGCGCGCCTCTTTGCTGGCGCCGACGCGAAAGAGAGGTTGCGGTCTGAGCTTGGCCCCAAAAACTGGACCACGAGCTAAGGTGTATAATGGAGCAATTCACCCAGCCTGTGGAGGGGCAGAACGATGGTCAAGAAACGGCGGCGACACAGTGCGGCCTTCAAGTTTCGGGTTGCGCTGGAGGCGCTTGAAGGCAGCAAGACAATCAGTCAGTTATCGAGTGAACACGAGGTTCACGCCAACCTGATACGGGCCTGGAAACGGCAGTTGCAGGAAGACGGGCCCAAGGTCTTCGCGACCAACGGTGAACGCAAACAACGGGAGCAGGAGGCGCAGGAAGCAGAACTTTATGAACAGATCGGGCGGCTCAAGATGGAACTTGAGTGGCTGAAAAAAAAAGTTGCCGGCTTCGGTTAGGGAGAGGCGGCGCATGGTCGATAGCAAGCATGCAGTCCTGAGTGTACGGAGGCAGTGCGAGTTGCTGGGACTGAGTCGGGCCTCCTTCTACTATCAAGCGGCTTCGGAGTCGGCTCTGAACCTGCAGTTGATGCGCCTGATTGACGAGCAATTCCTGCGTACGCCCTTCTATGGCTGGCCCAAGATGACAGCCTATCTGCGCCGGCTGGGCTACGCCATCAATGGCAAACGGGTCAGACGGCTGATGCGTCTGATGGACATTCAAGCTATCTACCCCAGGAGAAGCAGCAGTTCTCCTGACAAAGGACACAAGCGCTATCCCTATCTGTTGCGCAACCTGCCGATTACCCATGTCAATCAAGTCTGGAGCGCTGACATCACCTATGTGCCGCTGCTGCGCGGCTTCATGTACCTGGTCGCGGTCATCGACTGGCATAGTCGCTATGTGCTCGCCTGGCAGCTCTCCAACACCCTGGACGGTCTCTTCTGTCTCGATGCCTTGCGCCTGGCGCTTAGCAAGGGTCAGCCCAAGATCTTCAACACCGACCAGGGCGCACAGTTCACGGCCGATGCCTTCACCACCTGCTTGCTTGCAGCCAACATCCAGGTCAGCATGGACGGCCGCGGCCGCGCCCTCGACAACGTCTTCTGCGAACGCCTGTGGCGCAGCGTCAAATATGAGAACATCTATCTCAACCAGTATGACACGGTGCCTCAGCTGCATACCGGGCTGACCGCCTATTTCGACTTCTACAACCATGAACGACCACATCAAAGTCTCAACTATCGCACACCCGCTGAAGAGCACTTTGTGCTCTGATCAGAATCTAGCGCATCCTTTTGGATGCACCTTATTTTTCCCATTTCGTGGTCTAGACATTGGGGCCAACCATAGTCTGTAAAAGGAGCAGGCGGCGGCAAGAACAAGCTCGCTGGCTCCACGCACGAGGTCGACCCCTTCGTTCATGGAGACTGTCCCATCATCGCTACCGGCGACCCGCATCCGGATAACGTCCCGATCAGCTGTAACCAGGTTACGATAGAGGGTGAGTTCGTCCACGCCGGCGACGCGCGCGAAGATCTCGATGAGTGTTAACACCACGCTTGCATAGTCAGCGAGATTTTCCGTTCGAGGCAGAATGATCTCCGGCAGCCCGCCGGCTACGTATATATCAGAGAATTCGCCGTAGGATTCCGCCTTTGACCATCCTTCGGCGCGGGCGTAAGCCGAAAGCGCTGCAGGGGAGACAGCCAACAACGCGTCTCTGTCCTGTATACCGGCTTTCATTGGATGCTCCCTTGCCGAGACCGTTCCATCAACATATGGTTGGCCCCAATGTCTAGACCACGAAATGGGAAAAATAAGGTGCATCCAAAAGGATGCGCTAGATTCTGATCAGAGCACAAAGTGCTCTTCAGCGGGTGTGCGATAGTTGAGACTTTGATGTGGTCGTTCATGGTTGTAGAAGTCGAAATAGGCGGTCAGCCCGGTATGCAGCTGAGGCACCGTGTCATACTGGTTGAGATAGATGTTCTCATATTTGACGCTGCGCCACAGGCGTTCGCAGAAGACGTTGTCGAGGGCGCGGCCGCGGCCGTCCATGCTGACCTGGATGTTGGCTGCAAGCAAGCAGGTGGTGAAGGCATCGGCCGTGAACTGTGCGCCCTGGTCGGTGTTGAAGATCTTGGGCTGACCCTTGCTAAGCGCCAGGCGCAAGGCATCGAGACAGAAGAGACCGTCCAGGGTGTTGGAGAGCTGCCAGGCGAGCACATAGCGACTATGCCAGTCGATGACCGCGACCAGGTACATGAAGCCGCGCAGCAGCGGCACATAGGTGATGTCAGCGCTCCAGACTTGATTGACATGGGTAATCGGCAGGTTGCGCAACAGATAGGGATAGCGCTTGTGTCCTTTGTCAGGAGAACTGCTGCTTCTCCTGGGGTAGATAGCTTGAATGTCCATCAGACGCATCAGCCGTCTGACCCGTTTGCCATTGATGGCGTAGCCCAGCCGGCGCAGATAGGCTGTCATCTTGGGCCAGCCATAGAAGGGCGTACGCAGGAATTGCTCGTCAATCAGGCGCATCAACTGCAGGTTCAGAGCCGACTCCGAAGCCGCTTGATAGTAGAAGGAGGCCCGACTCAGTCCCAGCAACTCGCACTGCCTCCGTACACTCAGGACTGCATGCTTGCTATCGACCATGCGCCGCCTCTCCCTAACCGAAGCCGGCAACTTTTTTTTTCAGCCACTCAAGTTCCATCTTGAGCCGCCCGATCTGTTCATAAAGTTCTGCTTCCTGCGCCTCCTGCTCCCGTTGTTTGCGTTCACCGTTGGTCGCGAAGACCTTGGGCCCGTCTTCCTGCAACTGCCGTTTCCAGGCCCGTATCAGGTTGGCGTGAACCTCGTGTTCACTCGATAACTGACTGATTGTCTTGCTGCCTTCAAGCGCCTCCAGCGCAACCCGAAACTTGAAGGCCGCACTGTGTCGCCGCCGTTTCTTGACCATCGTTCTGCCCCTCCACAGGCTGGGTGAATTGCTCCATTATACACCTTAGCTCGTGGTCCAGTTTTTGGGGCCAAGCTCAACATGCGCAGATTGTCAACGTTGAACAGATTCTGTTCAGGGATATGAACGGTGATGGACGACTCGTTGTCCGTCCCGTCATGCCGCCTAAGATTAGTTCACCGGCCGTTATTGTCAGCCACATTGCCTGGTCTCTTGGCAGATCGAGCACAACGAGCAGGCGCGGCGTTTTGAGCGGAAGATACAGAAGTTTATGGCTCTCTGACTTGAGCGGATAATGAAAGAATCCTTTCGAAGGGTTGGACAGGCTTATCGTCGCTTTTGATTGAAAGTGTATGGCTGGACGCATCCGTCTGGATGCACCTCTTTTATCCCGTTACGTGGTCTAGCAATTGGGGCCAACCATACTCATCACTGAACACCTTTGTTTGCTGGAGAATTTTGGTTGGAGAACTTCCATTCTACCAGCTTGGTAAGGAGCTCACTTACTCCGAATTCAGGTTAATTTGAGGTTCTCTGCATGAATGGTTGCAGTTGAGATTTGGACCGCGCGGCAATAGACTCGCTTTGTTCAAACGAAGCACTGTTGATTTCCTGAACTTCCGTCGGACCAAGTGGCAGCAGGTACTCCCTATCAGGAAACGCTGTAAGACTTATAGCAACGTCATAGGATATGGGAAACCACGTGCCTGACAGTGCGTCATTCTCTGCCTGTGAGGCGATTACGACGGCGGCGCAACTTCCCAAGATGAATTCTGGGCCCGAATTCTGGATGACGCCAATCAGCAAGCCAACTTCGTGTGCAAAGCGCTCCAACTCGCTGTTAACTTGTGGTGGCAAACCAGCGGCAAAGGTTGCTAAGTTATTGTGCCTTGCCATTCCCTTTACATTGGCCCACTGGGGATCCAGATCAAATGCCCTTTTGTCGAGAGCAGGAAAGCCTCCTTCTTGGAGCACGAGATTTATTGCATCATCCAGGGCTTGCTCGGAGCCAAGCTCACTCAGTATGCGGGTGGCGTGCTCGGGAGTGCGGAGGAGGGACGTAAAGAAGAACTGCTTCCAAGCATACCAGTGGTCAGGAGGGAGTTTAGGGTGGTCCCCTGCCCGTGCAGATTGAATTATCTTTTTTAACACAGGTGCAGCGGCGTTCTCGATTTCGCTGAGCTTCTTCTCAGCTTCGAAGTTATCTTGCTCCCCGCCATCACCGTAACGGACGTAGCGTCTCTTTTCCACGAAGACGTTTACCGCCTTAGTCTTGAAATATGTGCCCGTTTCCTTGCCAAAAACATGGAGGCGCCGGCTAGTGTCTGCGAAATTTCGAACTACGAATTCTGCAACATAGTGATTTCGTCTGGACAGATTCGAGCCCAATGAAACCTCCTTTCTGGTGGGCATTTCTTTGTCATCGCCAGAGTGAAAAGCTCGGATTGAACGAGTAATGCTTTGTGCTGAAAGCTTCACCGCCCCATACGATGTTTGGTGTCGTATTCGATGGACTCAATAAATGATTTTGTCGGGAGCAGGGTCCTCGATGGCGACCTGCCTGACAGTCTCGAGATTACCCAGTTGGTGCGCGGTGTCATGGATTTCCAGGCCACCGGAACGGTGCCCCACACCGTAAGCTAAGGCATTTCCCGTTGCAATACGTCTTGTTGTGTAAACATTGTGACCGATCAGTCACTTCTGTTACCATCGGTCCCTACCACTAGACGAGAATATTAGGCCCTCCATTTCAGAAAAATCGATGGTGAAGCTATCTGTTTTTTCGTCTCCAATTGTCCCTCGATAGGTTGCTCTGATCTCAATTGGTGGGCCCAACTCTGGTCTCCCAGCCAGCCTCGCCAGTAAGAATCGGCGTTCTCCACTAGGTTCCAGACAATTAAGCCCGTTCTTGAATGGGCCAAGGTCGGAGAGCATACTGCCCTTTCGGAATTCGAAATCTGGCTCGACTTCAAATTTGATGTCCAGAGCAGGACCACCTCCGACATTCTTGATGCGAAGGTCAATGTCGCCTATCTCCCCCTCGCGGGAGTGGTATGTTAATGTAACCATAGGTTCAGTTTGCGCCTCTCTCATTCGTCTGGTTTCGTTCACCAGATGCCAAGTCAGGATCGCATAAGCCACTGTAGAAAGGGCGACTACCCCACTGAAGAGCACCAGCCAAAAGTCTGTGGGTGTCATAGGTACCTCCTAACCAAGCGAAATTCAGTCATAGACCATTATGAGCCTCAAATGAGACCAAGATCGTTTGAATTTCGTGAGATTAGGAGAGATTCCTGTGTCTCAATTGTGAATTCGTGGCGAAAGGTGGTGACTTCAGGTGGAACCCATATCTGCCTTGCTGGGCCATCACCCCGAGAGCGGACAGATCCCATCGAATTCGATAACAAGTGGCTCAACATTGGTATATCGCCGGTGGCGACGTCCTCTGAATCTAACCTGCAACTGCTCTGGACTCAAGAGTTCGAATTCCAGTTCGAGTATATCTTCGACGGTTCCCGAAAGCTTCAAAAAGAAGACAGAAGCTAAACGGACAAATTTCAGAAACCTCCCTGCCGTGTTTCCGAAATTCCGATAGAGGTTAGGAATGGGGGACTCAAGAACCTGAATTCTGGTTTCATTTTGTGACAAACCAAATCCACGGACAAATGACTCCAACATTTCTTGATAGGGTGCATTGACTTGATGCGATGAAAGACTGTTAGCTGTGGGATTTTCATTAAGCAGTATCCTTCTTGCTCGCATTTCAGCGATCTGATCTGCCGAGACATCCCCGATAGCCATTTCACTTGTGAAACTGGCGGTTTGGCTGCTACCAATGTTCTTCAGAACGACTTTCCATATGGTTTGTGAGCCGGAAGTGCTTTGTATAACCTCTTGTGGGCTCACCCATGCGGCGTCATCTTGTAGCGCCATAGCAAAAGCGTCGCGAGCGGATCCACCATAAGGACTATTCCTCAAGGAACGGAGGAATGCAGCTTCTTCGGTGGTTTCAGGAAGAAGGTCAAGAGAAATCTCGGTTGAATTCCATAGCGCATTTTGAAACGGAATAAAGCATTGGATATTGTCTCTTGTCCATATCATCACGAAATCGTTTAGATCTTCCTGGACTGAAGTCGTAGTCAGCTTTTCTGTCTGTATTGGCAAAGTTGTGCCCGACAGCTTCTGTTCCAATGCCTGACAGACTTCCTCAATTGACACCTCACGCAGATCAAGATACCCAATCGTCGACAAGATCCCTGGGATCTCAGTATCGTCCAACCGCACTGGAAGTATATACTCCCTGTTTTCCACAAACGCCCGCGCCTGAGCACTTTCGCGTTCGTGTCGCGTCCATAACTTCCTTGCATAGCTCTTTGACAGGAACATTACGCAGAAGCGCGCCTTATCCTTGTAAACCGATGACAGGTGGTCGTAAAGATTTTTGCCCCAAAGTTCTGCCTGCTCGTACTCGTCGTAAAAGACTGTATAGCAGCCAGATTTGAGAAGAACCGCCAACGCCTTGGCGTGTCTTCGATCTTCCCCAGCGAAGGACAAGGCAACATCAAACTCCCTTTCCATTTCCCTATCGCTCCTTCACTACGCTCGTTGACTTGTACCCTCGGCACTGAATCTCAACTACGATTTAAGCCAAAGAAGGCTCTCTTGTCAAAATTACACATAGGGGATTGGAACGTATATTCTTCCGCGACACACCCTTACCCGCAATGTCAGGAGACATTTTGTCGTCGATGCAGTGATGAAGTGGGCTCCATAAACTGGACCACAAGCTAAGGTATACAATGGAGCAATTCACCAAGCCTGTGGAGGGGCATCACGATGGTTAAGAAACAGCGGTCTACTCGCTTCGCTTCAGGCTGGGGCCCAGTCTTGTGATAGGAGTGCGGCTTGTTCGAGGACGGTTTGGGTGGCCTTTTCCTGTTTGTCGGGCGGGTAGCCGTACTTGCGCAGGATACGGCGGACGCGGGTGCGGAGGTAGGCGCGGACGCTTTCTCTATGGGTCCAATCTATTGTGACGTTGCGGCGGACGGTGTCGACTAGCTCGCGGGCGATGTCGCGCAGGGTTTCGTCTCCCAGCACTTTGACGGCGCTGTCGTTGGTCTCCAAGGCGTCGTAGAAGGCAAGCTCTTCCTCCGACAGGCCCAGGCGTTCGCCGCGGGCGTCGGCCTCGCGCATCTCCTTGGCAAGCTGGATCAGCTCTTCGATGATCTGGGCGGCCTCTATGGCCCGGTTCTGGTAGCGCCGCAGGGATTGTTCCAGCATTTCGGCGAAGGAGCGGGACTGGACGAGGTTCTTGCGGCGGCGGATGGACAGCTCGCCTTTGAGGAGCTTTTGCAGGAGTTCTACCGCGAGGTTGCGGTGCGGCATGTCGCGGACCTCGGCCAGGAAGTCGTCGGACAGGACGGAAATGTCGGGTTTGTCGAGACCGGCGGCGGCGAAGATGTCGATGACGCCTTCGGAGACCACGGCCTGGGAGATGATCTGGCGCACGGCAAGGTCCAACTCCTCGTCCGTAAGGGCATCGGTGGCGGCTTTCTTGGAGAGCGCGGCGCGCACGGCCTGGAAAAAGGCGACGTCGTCGCGGATGCGCGTCGTTTCGGGGTGGGGCACCGAGAGGGCGAAGGCCTGGGACAGCTCGCGCACGGCGTTGAGGCAGCGTTCTTTTCCGTCCTCCAGCGCAAGGATATGCTCTTGGGCGGCGGGCAGCAGGTTGAGGCGTTGTTGGGGCGTGCCGGTCGTCCAGAGGGACCAGTCGAAACCGTGCAGCAGCCCGCGGCAGACGTCGTACTTTTCCTGCATGAGGGCGACGGCTTCCGACTGGTCGACGGCGGTGTCGCCGGTTCCGCCGCTCTGCGTGTAGGTGGCGAGGGCCTGCTTCAGGTCCTGGGCCAGGCCCAGGTAGTCGACGACGAGACCGCCGGGCTTGTCCTTGAAGACGCGGTTGACGCGGGCGATGGCTTGCATCAGTCCATGGCCGCGCATGGGCTTGTCGACGTAGAGGGTGTGGAGGCTAGGGGCGTCGAAGCCGGTGAGCCACATATCGCGCACGAGCACGATCTTGAGCGGGTCGTCGGGGTCGCGGAAACGATGGGCCAGCTCTTCGCGGCGGGCTTTGTTTCTGATGTGGGGCTGCCAGTGCAGGGGGTCGGAGGCGGAGCCGGTCATGACCACCTTGATGGCGCCCTTGGCGTCGTCATCCTCCTCCCAGTCAGGGCGGAGATGCACGAGCTCGCGGTAGAGGTCGATACAGATGCGGCGGCTCATGCAGACGACCATGGCTTTGCCGTGCATGACTTCCAGCCGTTGCTCAAAGTGGGAGACGATGTCCTCAGCGATCTGGCTGAGCCGGTTCTCGGCGCCGACTACGGCCTCCAGCTGGGCCCACTTGCTCTTGAGTTTCTCGGCGCGCTCGACCTCCTCGCCCTCGGTGATCTCTTCGAACTCGGGGTCGATTTTCGGCCGCTCGCGCTCGAGCAGCTCCAGCTTTGCGAGGCGGCTCTCGTAGTAGATGGGCACGGTTGCGCCGTCCTCGACGGAGCGCTGGATGTCGTAGACGCTGATGTAGTCGCCGAAGACGGCGCGGGTGTTGGCGTCCTGGAGCTCGATGGGGGTGCCGGTGAAGCCGACAAAGGAGGCGTTGGGCAGGGCGTCGCGCATGTGGCGGGCGAAGCCGTCGATAAAGTCGTACTGGCTGCGGTGGGCCTCGTCGGCGATGACGACGATGTTGCGCCTGTCCGAGAGGGTGGGGTGGGTATCGCCCTTCTCTTCGGGAAAGAATTTCTGGATGGTGGTGAAGACCACGCCGCCGGCGTTGACCGAAAGTTTACGGCGCAGGTCGGCGCGGCTTCGGGCCTGGGTCGGGGGCTGGCGCAGGAGGTCCTGGCAGCGGGAGAAGGTGCCGAAGAGCTGGTCGTCTAGGTCGTTGCGGTCGGTGAGAAGGACGACGGTGGGGTTCTGCATGGCCGGTTCGCGGATGATTGCGCCGGCGTAGAAGGCCATGGTGAGGCTTTTGCCGGAGCCCTGGGTGTGCCAGACGACGCCGATGCGGCGGTCGCCGGGTTCCCCGCCCGGCTGCGGCCTTGCCTCATAGCGGCCGTTAGGCTCATCCACACGCGGGTCTTCCTGTTTTTGCAGCTGGGCGGCCCTGCGTGTCTCGCCCACGGCGACGCGGACGGCGTGGAACTGGTGATAGCCGGCCATCTTTTTGACGAGCGCGCCGCTGCCGTCGTCTTCGAAGACGGTGAAGTCGCGCAGGAGGTCGAGGAAGTAGTGGGGCGCGAAGACGCCCGCCAGCATCACCTGCAGTTCGGTCATGTTCGGACCGGCCAGATCCTCGCCTGTAATGGTGCGCCATGGCTTGAACCACTCGGTCCCTGCGGTGAGCGTGCCGATGCGGGCCCCGATCCCGTCGGAGACGATGAGCGCCTCGTTCATGCTGAAGAGCGCTGGCAACTCGGCCTTGTAGGTCTGGAGCTGGTTCCAGGCGGTCCAGATGGTGGCGTCCTCGTCGGCCGGGTTTTTGAGTTCGATGACGGCAAGGGGCAGGCCGTTGACGAAGAGCACGATGTCCGGGCGGCGATTGTTCTTGTTTTCGGTGACGGTGAACTGGTTGACGGCGAGCCAGTCGTTTGCGAGCGGGTTTTCATAGTTGACGACGTGCGCTTGCGCGCCGCGGATGGAACCGTCCTGGGAGGGGTATTCGACGGTGACGCCGTTTACGAGCAGGCGGTGGAAGGCGCGGTTGCGGGCTTCCAGGGTGGGGCCTGCGGGTTGGGTGAGTTTGCGGAAGGCGTCGTCGAGGGCCGGGCCGGGGAGTCTGGGGTTGAGGTCGGCGAGGGCGTCGCGCAGCCGCTGTTCCAGGACGACCTGGTGGTAGCCGGCGCGTTCGGCGGCTGGCGTGTCGGGGGCGATGTCCGGCCCGTGTGTGACAGTCCAGCCGGTTGTTTGCAGCCAGTCGAGGGCGGCCTGTTCGACGTCGGCTTCGGTGAGGGTGGTCATGATGGAGAGGGGCATTGCGTTGCAAGAGTCCGTTCTTGTATTTCGTCTGTGAACATCAAATGGTTTTGTGTTTCACAAAACGCCATTTTTGAAACACAACGTCATTAGTGTTTCATAGATGAAACTCACAACACCTTTTGTTCATCTATACACATCAAATCAATTTGTTGTTAATGAAAGGGCGTTTCACTAACAACAAAGCTGTTTGTTGTTAGTAGACTAAGCTCAAAACAGGTTGCGCCCTTCTACTATGTTCAGCAGGTCGGCGAAAGCCAGGATTGCAGGTTGGCGACCTCTTGTCTTTCTAAACTCCTTCAGCAAGCCGCGATCCCTGAGAACGCGCAGGATAGATCTGGCTGTCGGTTCGGGGATACCTGAACTGTTTACAAAGTCAGTTGTCTGAAATACCGGTCTCGTGAATATGTAGTCAAGCGCCCGCCCACTGTACTGGGAATGGGTCGCCTCAACAATCCGTTCTTTGCGTGCATCGTATAGCTCCAGCAAGTCGTGGATTTTCTGCTGGTTTGCACGCGCCTGCTCCATCAGCGCGGTGAGGAAGAACGCGCACCATCCGGTCCAATCATCATCTCGTGACACTGCAAGCAAACGTTCGTAATACTCATCTCGATGGCGCTCAAGATATTCGCTGATGTAGAAGCCGGGCGACGACAGGAGATCTTTGGTAAGCATGAAAAGGGGAACGAGCAACCGGCCCATCCGTCCGTTCCCGTCCATGAAAGGATGAATGGCTTCAAATTCTGCGTGGAGAACCGCGAGTTGTACAAGCGTATCCGGCGCCCCGTCATGTATATAGAACTCCAGTCCATCCATGGCCGAGTTCAAATCTTCGACCGGACGGGGGATGTACCGGGCCGTTTCAATCGTTGAGCCTGGCGGGCCAATCCAACAGGTGTCGGGCAGGCGGCGATATTTGCCGGGCGCTTTGTTATGTCCCCGCACGCCCTGCATCAGAACCTCATGTGTCTGCCGGATGAGTCGCTGGGATAGCGGGATATCCTGCAATATGTCGATTGCGGCATAAAGCGCTAATCGATAATTCAGAACCTCACGACTGTCGGTTTTCGCCGGTGTGCTCTCGTCGGACAGGTTTCCTTCCGCTTCAAATGTCAGCAGTTCGGTCAGGGTTGTCTGTGTGCCTTCTATGCGGCTGGACAGGACAGCTTCTTGCGAGGCGAGGGGGGAGAGAAGCACGTTAGCATTGGGTAGCCCTTTCAGCATCCCCTCGTAGCCGGCTACCGCAGCATGGGCCGGGCCGATCAGCGGCAACAGCCGCTGCCAGTCCAGGTTCTGCGGTGGAAAGTGTCCTGCGCGGTATCGTACCGGTGTCATGGGGAATGCGCTGGCGGCTCCAAGGGTGGGTAGGGTTCGTTGACGTTTTCAAGGTATGTCGAGAAGGCAAGCTCTTCCGGATGTGTTCGGTGAAAAGGCAGGGTTTCAAAACGGACGGAAGAGACACTGTTTCAGCGTAACTGCAGGAAAAGCCGGGCTGGACGCTCATTGAACACAGGTCGTGCGCTCGTACGGGAACTCGCAGGGAACAGGTAAACGCTCGTACGAGCGTTTACGAGAGATCCACGAGCGTTTACGAGCGTTTGCGAGAAAAAAATAATAAGAGACGGAACAGCGCAAATTGGCAATGATATAATAATTATATGACGTAATGAAAGGGGCTTATATCGAATAGTGCCGCAAACATTATGAGCCTTGAATCGGATCGAGGAACCCGCGGTGGCGTGTCTGAATTGAGGGGCGGGACCCTTAAGTCACTTTCCGTTAAATCATATTGTACTCACGCGACTGACAGGAAGGTTCGTATTATATTGATTCCACGTATTCAGATTGAACACGTTGCAACTCCGGACAAATGGGCAAAGCCAAGGACTTGGATTCGATCTCGTGAGAGGAAGTTTCTTCTTCAACTGGTCTGTTCTGATTCCCAACTCTGTCGTTGTCAAAGTATCTAGAGCTACCAAGACCAGGAAATGAATTGGTTTGGAGGCTCTTCCTGATGCCCATTCGTAAAGAAAGGAGTCACGATACTTGTATTTGAGATCTTCATCAATTTTGCCGCTCTGAAAGTCCTGAATGAAGGTCTGCTGCTGGATCCGCCCCATAGCTCTTGGGGCTTGGGGATCCTTGAACTCGATGAACTGGTAACTGTTGGGCTGTTCAACAATAAAGTCTACGGCTTTCATACAGTGGTTCAACCCATGACTAGAGGGCTCGTCGAACTTCCAAGCATTTACGACGCCCTTGATCTCAATTTTCAGATCGCCTTCAAAAAAAGTGAAATCTCTCACAGACCTACGTCTCCAATACTCCGTTTCACTTCCCGGTCATACAAGTCGTCGAAGGTATCAGAAATAGCGTTTGGATCGATTTCAAGAAAGGCATCCGTCGAACAGCAAGCGATCTCGCTTGTCTCTGCCCGCCTGTACAGCGAATGAAAAACGATCTCGTCCCTGCTTTGTCTCCGCAAATCAAGCTCCTTCAGTATGACGTAATCGTGAGTGGCCAAGAATATTTGCACCCCGGCGCGCTGCAATTCCAGCAAGACTTCCATAACTACTCCAAAAAGACTGGGATTCAAATTGGTTTCAGGTTCATCCCAGAACAGAACTGAACCATCCTGCAAAACACCGTTGCGAAGAAGAACCCACAATAGTCCCAGTTTACGAATGCCTTCGGCAAGCAAGGTGAACTCGATATTTCCTTGTCTGCTGCGCAAGTAGAATTCTTCCTTCTTTATGGTAACTTTACCTTTTATGACCTTCTGCAGGATATTGAACAGATCCTTTCGTTGTCTGTCCATTGGTCCCCGTACCAGTGGAAGATAAGCACGCTGCAAGATGTCCGCATAGATTGCTTCAAAATAAATGTCGCGTTGCGTATGGAGTGACAGAAAGCCGGGTCCGTTGGCAAGCATCTCCTTAACCGGAATGTAGACACTTCCTATCGGTGAATCTACCCAATCCTTGGCGCCGGTAGTATGCGCTGACCTCGAAGACTTGGCATGATTAGAGAATGAGGTGAGTAGCTTCTGCCTGCCTCTGGAAACTTCTGCTAATCCTCTCGTGCTACCTTTTTGCCGTTTGACCAATCGTCCGAGCACGCGACCAGAAGGCAAAAATACCTCAATCAGTTTTTGGGCAAAGGGAGCTTGTGTCTTGGAGACATCACACGCTGCATAGCACACCTTCATCAAATGCGTTTTGCCGGTCCCGTTTTCTCCCACAAAAACATTGATGCCAGGAGAAAACCCTAACTCCAGCCTCTTAAAGGCAGTAAAGCGTTCCAGTCTAACATTCGTAAGAGTCATCCTCAATCGCCTCTTCCTTCCGGATCAGCAGCTTACCAGTCCACTCTTGCTGCCATTCCAACTCACCTTCACGATTTCGTCTGAGTAAATTCATCGGAAGGTATTCCGAGGGATGAACGGGCCACATTCGGTGGCTTATAGTCTAGTATGTAATACTTCTCTCGCCGCCCTCGTTTCCGTGGGGAGCAATTTGCCAAAGCAGACAATGCCCTTTGAATGGCATCTAGTCGTGTCGTCTTTAGGGGCCGGTGGGAGGAGCATCTTAGTTGGATTGCCATTCGGATTCCTTCAAGGGCGGGGTAGTCATCCATTAGAGAGGCACGTTCCCCGACGTGTACTGAGTGGAGTCTGGCGCTGGGTGAGTGCGAGGGCGACCTCCCAGCTTTGGGAGGGGTCTGCTCTTGTGACTAGGGACGTATTTTACCTCCTTACTTGTCGGCAAATTATACCACAATTGCGGGTGTGATCTGCCCCCGATGTTTGTACCGCCGGTTATGTTAGTCCGACAAGAATGGGGACAGGGTCGGCAGGCAAGAGGGCCTCAGGCACCTTGACCTGGCCTGGTCGATCCTGAGGCCCCCGTACTCGCTGCGCCAGCGGTAGAAGGTCTGCTCGGTCACGCCGATCCGGCGGGCGGCCTCAGCGACTGTGCCGCCCCCGGTTATCGCCACCTCGGCCTCTCTCAGCTTGTTGATCACCTGCTCCGGCGTATGTCTCTTCCTCGCCATCTTGCCCCTTTCTACGGCCCAATACTAACATTATGCCTGGACCAGCTCTTGGGGGGCAGGTCAAGCTCCATTTCGCCTAGTCCAATACACCAGCGAGTTCAAGACTAATGATGATCGCCAATACTGCATGCAGCGCAGCGAACAGACCAGGTATCCTTCGTTCTATGGTTGTCACCGCTCTGTAGGTCTTGCCTTGCCCCTCATTAGCCAGACGCCACTCACATTTGTAGGGCGCCGCCGGCAGATGCTGCTCCATTTCGTGGATCAAGGCGAACTTGACACTGTTCAGGTCGGCGTGTGACTTGATAATCCGTCCCCAGAGCCAGGAGACGAGAATTCCTGCAATGGGAACAAGCAGCGTCCACCAGTTCTCGCCAAAACTGGCCGACTGAAGCCCGTACAGCGCAACGAGGGCTGTGTTGAGGGTCAGAAGGTAACTGCTCGAAGCGACCCGCCGTGCGCTGACGTTCTCCACGGACTGCACGTAAAGCTTGTACTGCTCCAGAAGATCCGTTCTGAAGCTATCCCCATACGTCTCTTTCGAAGTATGGAACAGGCGTCTGTCCGGGTGATCAGCCACGATTTATCTTGCTCCTGCGATCAGTTTCTTCAAGTTAGCCCAAGTCCACTTGTGTATCTTGTCTTTTCGACGTGCATTCTTTGGTTTCGTACATGTCTTGTTCGGGCGGCCCCGCAGCAAGAAATACGGTTTTTTCTCCTCTTGGGTGATGGTCACTTCCGCAGCTACACCCTTCGCATCGTGGGTGTGTTCACCGCAGATCACGATAGTCAGGTCAGCCTTTCGAATACGACTACGAACCTCCTTTCTCCATTTTCGATTGAGCCGCTCATGTACCGACCGATCTTCGATATTGAACGGTGAACCTGATTGATTGGCTTGGCCAATCAGAGTATCCCGTAACTCTTCATCATGGTGAAAGTCGAAACTAATGAATGCTCGTTTCACTGCCATTATCTTGTGGGCCCCAAGCTTCGTTGGGTTTCGGTGATAGTCCTTGTCACCGAAAAATTCCCATGGACTGGGCAACTCTAGGAACAAACTTTCTGAACTGTTGAATCGACGCTGCGCACTCATCAGCAGTTTTGCCAAAGACACCGCTTCTTACGAAAGGTGACTCATGTTGCCGCGTGGCGATAGATTCCTCAATCTCTCTTAGAATCTGTTCTCTGGTGTTGGACCGCCAGACAAAAGAGCCCACAGGCGCCCAATACGGCCCTCCCGCTCTTTCTCTGTGGTATGCATCGCTAAGTGCCATCAGGATTTCCAGTTTATCAAACATCAAATCGTACTGTTTATCACTGGTAATAGTGATGCCAAAGTGTTGTCGCACTGTAGCATGTATCCAATCGCTGAACGGTGTGTAATGGTTCTCCATGCCCTCCAGCGATTTCATCATACTCTGTCCATAATTGACGGTATCTTGAAACATACATGAGGCCGGCAGAAACTGTGTAACAGTTGCCGTCCTGCCGTCTGGAGAAGGGATTTCCGTTGAGAACAGATCACCTAGGAAATGAAGCCTATCGGACAAGAGTGCCCCTAGGCCTAAAGCATAAAAAATCAGTGTTGCCGGATACCGTTGCAGTCCAAACCACATCGGCTTGCTGGTCACAAGGGGCAGTGTTGCCATCCTTTGTAAAGCATGTCGCCAGTTGTCGTAATGGGCCTCCTCTGCCCATCGGCCTCCAGTCGCTGCCATGGCGAGGAGCGTGGAACAGGCCGCTTCGTAAGCCCGAACACGCGCTGTTAGTGTTTCAGTGTTTGGTTCAGGACTGTTCACGTCAAACAGTGGCGTGGACACTGCCTCGACCACTCTCTCGACAGATTCATCAATCAGATCTGAAAGTTGTATTCGGTAACGTGGCTCAGGAAGGTAACGCTTCAAACTCGCGACTGCTGCCTGGGTCGACAGCGGATGAGGCTGCGAGAACTGTTCAATAGACGCGACCTTCTCCTCAATCGTCCCAAAGAACTTATCGGCACTTTCAATGTCAATTACTTGGGCACGACGATGAGTTATGAGCTGCTGCGCTTCATCCTTTATTTGCCCATATGCTGCCCAGTAGGTCGTGAAACGCCGGGATGGGGCACGAAACAAAGCGTCGCGCAGGGCGAAATCCCAATCTGCTGACCATCCGCACACAATAAGCCCGAACTCATCGAAGATTCTATCCAGAAGCTGGTTGAACACTTCCGAGTACTCGCTCAGTTCGGAAGGCGTGTTGAGAATGCGCGGATCAAGGTAGTCGCCGTGCAGCTTGACTAAACAGTGCTGGGTATGAACGAGCGGCATCATACCCTTAACTTGATCTTCAGTACTTATCACAACGGGCTCAACGCCTGCTTCCTCCAGTGCCTTTTCTAACAGGCGGTCAAAATTCGTCGTTATGATTACCTTTACAAAACCTTGAGCGACCAGCCATGCAATCGCCTTGTGCGCGGCCGTTGGTTGTTTGGCGTTCTCTTCACGTTCTTCTTCGTTCGGTTCAAAGTACGGGCGCAACAACTGTTGGCGCTCAGTTTGCGTCTTGGCAAGTCCGTCAATGAGCCTCGAGTAGTCCGGAGCCTCATCGTGTTTTTCGCGGTACCACAACTCAGGGTCAAGTTCAGCCGACTCATCTGACGCTGTCGCTAACTTTCGAATCAGATCACACGTTATGTCCCAGCCCGTCGGAATCTGAGCGGCTTGGGACACTCCAGAGCCGATAAGGAGGGCGTACACGCCGCGATTGGCCTGAATAGAGAACGCCAGCGAGTCGATAGGATCAATCATGTTGGCGTTTTCTCCGTTGCGTTACCTGCAAATTTCCACTGATGAGTCTCGGCAGCAGTGCATCGCGCATGGAAGCGATGACGGTTGATTCTTTGCGATTTAGTTCAATCCCGGCAAACATACGACTGGCCAGAGCGTCAAATTCAACCCAAATGTTCACGGGAGGGCAGGGCAAGATGTAAGAAGATAACGCGTCAATCTGCACGCGCTGCCTCCCAGATGTCCCTGTCATGCTCTGGATAGAGTACTCTCGGAATGCCGGGTCCCGGGCCAGTAGGTAAGCGTACACAGGTGGAGCCGGATGAATAGCCCTCATAACGATGAATTCTGTCGAACCCCATCCGACTGAGTGTTCCGGCAATGATTGGACGAAGGCAGTCTTGCCGTTTTCTAGGCAAGGAGTAATTCGCGCCATGAGTGCATCTCCATTACGAAAACGCGTGCCAGAAGTAAACCCGCGTGGAACCCAATCGTCTGGGTTGGGCCCTGACGTTGGAAGGGATGCCATAGCAAGGTATGGGGCGACGGTTCCTCTCTTCAGAGGCTCACGCGGGTTCAACTCCACTACACCCCCCAACACCTTCACCTCCCACCCCTCCGGGATCTCCCCCAACTCCGAACTGACCATCCCGTCAGGAAACAGGTCGTACAACTCCGCCGGCATGCCGGGCAGGGAGTGGCCGCGGCGCCAGCGGCCGTCCATCTTGGCGCGCACCGGCTCGAAGTCCACAAACCAGGACCTGAACAGAGCGCGGGCCATCTCCTCCAGCGTCTCGTTCATGCGCCGGTTGAGTTCGATCTTGTCGTCCAGCGTGCCGAGGATGTGGGCGATGGCGCGTTGTTCTTCTAAAGGAGGGTAGAAAACTGAGACGTCGCTGAGCAAACGGGTATTCAGCGATGGCATCGTTGCCCCAACCGCGATAGCCCTAATGTGTTCCTTAAATGTTTCGAGGCCAAAAAAGTAGGATAGGAAAACAGGATCAATCTTGTCGGTATCTGCCCTTACTCGTAAACAGCGCCCCGAAAACAGCCATCCATCCTCTGACTTCCTCACTAACGCCCGGCGATCAACAGAACCAACGCGGCTGAAGACAATGTCTCCTTCCTCTAGTTCATATCTCTTCAGACGAGCTCGGTCAGAGTCCGAAACTCTAGGAACATCATCATGAAGGATTCGGTTTTCGCCAAGATGCTCTACTGTAATAATTGGCGTCCCTACGGGTACGTAGTCCCGCTGATGGAGTTGACTCCCAAACGGGCCGGTCTGAATTCCACGATCATCTATGCAGATATCTCGTAGCAAATCTTCCCGGAAGTAGGTTGAGAACAGGCCGTAGACGTTTCCTCGCATTTCAGCCATTGTGGATTAGCGCTCTTTGCCTCTTGACAGAAGGAGTAATGATTCTCGATTTTGGATTTCCAAAGGAGTTTAATCTTCATTTCTCGCACGTTTCGGGGGACCCTACCGTACACTTACAATGCAACCTCATCGACAGTCGCTGAATGCCATCCCTTCGTAATCACTCTGGGATCCGGTCTATTTTCCACAACTGTGTAGTGCTTTTCGATCCTTTGTTCTGACGCGGAAGGTCAGTCTATACAGTGTCTCGAACTACGAATTCTACCAGTAGTCGCCAGTTGAGAAACGAGATAGCCTTTAGGCTGTTTATCTCCGTGCCGTAATCTACTGATATGCCGTGCATCACCTCATGACGATTCAATCCGGGAAATGAGCCTGTAACTCGATGCCTCTTCTTCCAATCATTCCTTTCGACCTCGTTCATCCACAGAGGAAGGGACGATCGAAGTAAAGAAACAATATACGAACAGACTATTCCATATGACCGCTGTTGTCTTTCTATATTCTTGACAATGGACTTCCGCGCCGTTGCAGCAAACACGTTCATTCCGAACAGATCGTGCCACATTCCATCCGCTTCTCTTAAGAACCCCTGTACAGAGTTATAATAATCTCCATCTCGGTGGGCATGGAACGCGGAACGAAGCGATTGGGCCCGATGAGGACATAATCTCATTAATTCCTCTTCGATTGCACCTTGCCGCTTCCGATGCCACTGTATAAGCAATTCAGCAGATTCTTCAGGGTTTTCGTCAATTTCGGTCGAAAGGCGATTAAAGAGAAACATTGGCATGTCTAGATCAAGAAACCATCCATGTTGTGCCAATCTCATACAACCCGCTCGGATTTTCTCCTCATTTTTCAATTTCAGACGTGCAAATGGCTTCGGCAACTTCCACATAACCGGCCTAAAATAACTGGTCCGTCTATCACTGAATCCCACCAGATCATCGCGAAATCCTTGCAAGTCAAAACCCATCGTAGTCAGGTTTCGCACACCTCTGTTAGGCGGCAGCCAGCCAGCATCTGGCCAGGCCGACACTAAAGCAGAGTTTTGACCGTTAAGTAATCCCACAGTCGCTTTCAGTCCAATGGGTTTAGTCGATTCCATTTTTCACCGCCTCTGGATCTGATTCGAGTTCCCATATCAGGCTTAATCGCTCCATTAAGTGTTGTCGAAAAAGCCTACTTGATGCGCTTCTCCCTACATTCCGCTGGAATCAGTATGAAGTGATCTCGCGATGGAAACTCCACGGTAGGCGCGCCCAGTCGCGGGCCTCCAGCAGGAACGGGATGGTAGACAGCCGCAGGGCTTCCTCGAGATCGGCGAGTTGGCCGATCAGAATTTCTTCCAAATCAGGACCGCGCAGAACCAGGTCCATGTCGCTGCCGCCGTGGCTGTAGTCGCTGATAAATGGCACGCCTTCCGGCTCAAACGTCTCAACCTTGATGGACGCCCCAAAAAAACCCATTGCAACCTTTCCGGCAATCGCTTCATTCGTTGCTGTACGCCATCCAGCAGCCAATGCGAAACCAGTCATATCACAACTCCGCAGTCTCAATTCGAGCTACATCTGCCTTGTTTGAAAGGTTGACATCGCCTGTAACCAGGACGATTCGAGCGTTCGGGCAAGTCGTTTGAACCTCCAAAACACTCGCGATAATCCGGTCGTCACGATTGTTTTCGTCGAGCCACGATAGAGTTTTCCCCATTTTGGGCTCGCTAGCGACTGCCTTGACCTTGATAGTTCGATCTACCGTTACCCCTTCTCGAAGGCCACCTTGATTTCGCCAACCCTTAATCCTTGTGATCACTTTGTTCACTTTCTTCCTAAAGTCGGGATTTCTGTGGTTAACCTTTAGCTCATCCAGTTCGGCAAGAACGGTAGGCAACAGTAGAAAGACGAAGGTGTCATCACTGGCAATGCTCTTGTAGTGAATCGGGGAAGGTTCACCTATAATGGCATTCGTGTCTGGTATCAATATAGTCGCACCCGGTCCATTGGCATCTAGAATGGCAAGCATCCCGTAGAACAGCTTCACATCAGCGCGCAGCTTCTCCTCAATCGCAGCCCTGTCACGGGAAATCGACCAATTAGACTTCAATTCGATCCACTGACGGACCTGACTGTCAGCCTCTTTGATCCTACGATTTAGATCGTCCGTGGCTTGGGCAAAGACCGATTTGAAGGTATCAAACCACTCCTCATAGTCCCGCTTAATGGTAAGCTGATCGTTCAACTGTTCGGAGGTCGCTTCGCCCCAGCAGTAGTCTGGATCCATGAATACGACAGAACCGCTGTCACGGTCGAAGTGTTCAATGGGCAGTTCCCGAACCAAGTCTGCTATTCGGTCGGTTAAAGCATCCAGGTCTGATTGGAGACGCGCTGCTATTGAAGGCATTGTTCCCTCAAATGATTACACAAGGCTTGGACAAGGAGGCTATTCCTTTACGTTTAATGTGGAGCCGGTCGAAAACGGAGCTTCCTTCCCGGCGGGGTTAACGTCTCCGTACGCGGCTCCGGGGCCAGCAGGAACTCCTTCAGGCCTGGTTTCGCCAGTTTTTCCAGTCTGCGCCACTGTTCAATCGGCACCAGCACCGCGACCTCTTTCCCCCGCTTAGTGACTATCTGCGGTCCTTCTGCAAGAGTGGCTTCCAGCAGCTCGCTGAAGCGCGCCCTCGCCTCCTGCACTTGCCAGATGTTGCTCATGTTTCCCTCCAGTTTCAGGCTTTTGGGCCGGGAAAATGTTGGACGGCCGCTACTGTCAATTTCGCTCCTCCAAACTGCCTCTGCCAGGCTCAAACTGCCGCCGGACTTTACCGCTGCCAACCAGCTGCGACAGCAGGCGGTAGTTGCCCCGCTCATGGCGGATGCGGCCGGCGACGACCGCGGGGTGGGCTCTACTATGGGGCAAGGCCGCGCCGAGACCCGTGTTTCGGCCTTAGTTTGACAATGAGAACACCTGTTATTCATCGTTTATAAGTCTCTCAACCTCGTGACGCAGCAGTGGCAGATTCGTCTCTACCACGTCCCACACCAGTCCATCGTCAACACTGGCGTATCCATGTATCAGGATATTGCGAAAGGCGATCACGCGTCGATAGTTGGTGATGCGCACTGCCAGCTCCTCGTCATGCCGCGCAAGCTGAGAAACCGCCTCGCCAATGATCGCAAATTGGCGCTCTACAGCCGCTCTCAGCATGGCGTCGCGTTGGTAATCAGCGAATGTCTTTCCTGCCAGGAACTCAGCCAGGAGATCGGCTGCGCTGCGCATATCAAACAGGTACTTCTTCGCTTCAAGCCGCATAGAGCTGTGTCCTGGTCTCTTCAACGCGCTGCCGGAAGAAGGGATTCCGGATCGCCGAGTCGACAACGAGGTCAACGGGACCTTCGAACAGCGTTTCCAGAGCCTCCAGCAGCCCGAAATAGGCATCGGCATACGACCCCGCGGACAACGGCTGGAACTCTACCAGAAAGTCCAGGTCGCTGGCGCCTTCTCCGCGGCTGGCGGAGGCGGCTGAACCGAACAGGTCCAGACGTTTAACATTGTAGCGCAGGCAGAGACGCTCCAGATCGGAAGCTCGCTCCGAGACGGCCGCTATCATCAGTTTCTCTCCTCCAGGCTACTCTCGCTGGACGCAAACTGCCGCCGAACCTCACCGCTGCCGACCAACTGCGACAGCAGGCGGTAGTTCCCACGTTCGTGGCGGACGCGGCCGGCGATCACCGCGGGGTGGACGCCGACTTCCCGGGCCAGGTCGTAGACCGCCAGCACCGTGGCTCTGTCAGCCTCCTCTTTCAGTATATCCCCTCCGGTCAACGAAACGTTTGGGAATCCAGCCGCGCTTCTCCATCTCCTTCAATGGAGAACCGCCGCGGGTCGATTTCGTCCGATGTGAAATCGGTCTCCACGCTGGGTCTCTGCAGAAGCACGTCCGCAGGGATGCCAAGATGCTCGTGCAAGGCGCGCGCCATCGAAGGCGTGATCTCACGCTTCCCGGAAAGGACCTCCGCGACCTTGGCGCTGCTGCCAATATAAGGGATGAGATCTTTCTGGGTCAGGTTGGCCTGGTCCATTCGGAACTCTATGGCAGAGACAGGATCGGGCAGGCCAATCGGGTAGTGCTTATCTTCGTAAGACTCGACAAGGTCAGCCAGCTCGTCAAGCTCTTCGCCTTCGGCAGTGCCCACCTCTGCATGAAAAATTTCGTTGATTCGCGCTAAAGCCGCTTCGTAATCCTCCTCTGTTCTGATGGCTCTGAATTTAAGATTCATCGTTGCCCCCAATTTTCCTCTCTTGTGCGCAGACGGTGGTGAGACCAGCAGGTTGACCGCACGAAAAAGCAGGACGCTACACCTCTCACTTCTTCCTGAACTGCACCTCCTTTGCGTCTCTTCGCGCCCCTCCGCGGCTCAAAAGCAGTTAATGTGTCAACGGACCCTAAAACCCAAGGGAGTTCAGATTTTCAGCGATCGCGGCGTCCAGCCTGCGTGCCTCCTCCTGCTGCTCTCGCCATTGGGCGGTCAGCTGCGCCATCTTCTCCGCGAAGGGGACGCCGTCATCCTCCTGCGGTTCGGCGCCGACGTAGCGGCCGGGGGTGAGGACATGGCCGTGTTTTCGGATCTCGTCGAGGCTGGCGCTTTTGCAGAAGCCGGGCACATCGGCGTAGGCGTCCGGCTCAGGCTTTTGCAAGCGCGCAGCAGATGCGGTCGCAAAAGCCTGCGGACCCGCCTTGCCGCGCCAGGCGTGGTAGGCGCCGGCGACGCGGGCGATGTCGTCGGGGGAGAGGTCGCGGTTGGCGCGGTTGACCATGTGGCCCAGCTTGCGGGCGTCGATGAAGAGGGTCTCTGCGCGGTTGTTGCGATCGCGGGAGAGGAACCAGAGGCAGGCGGGGATCTGGGTGGAGCGGAAGAGCTGGGCGGGCAGGGCGACGATGCAGTCGACGAGGCCGGCCTCGATGATGTTTTTGCGGATCTCGCCCTCATTGGACGTGCTGGAGGACATGGAGCCGTTGGCGAGGACGAAGCCGGTGCTGCCGCGGGGGGCGAGGTGGTAGAGGAAGTGCTGGACCCAGGCGAAGTTGGCGTTGCCGACCGGCGGGACGCCGTACTGCCAGCGTTTGTCGTCGCGGAGGCGGTCGCCGCCCCAGTCGGAGACGTTGAAGGGGGGATTGGCGAGGATGTAGTCGGCGCGCAGGTCGGGGTGGCGGTCGTTGTGGAAGGTGTCGCCGTGCTCGATGCGGCCGTCGATGCCGCGGATGGCGAGGTTCATCCTGGCCATGCGCCAAGTGGTGTAGTTGGATTCCTGGCCGTAGATGGAGATGTCGGCGCGGGCTGCGCCGCCGTTGCCGTTGCCGCTGGCATGGGCGCGGATGAATTCGATGGACTGTACGAACATGCCGGAGGAGCCGCAGCAGGGGTCGTAGACGCGGCCGCGGTAGGGCTCCAGCATTTCGACGAGGAGGCGGACGACGCTGCGGGGGGTGTAGAATTCGCCGCCTTTGCGGCCTTCGGCGAGGGCGAATTGTTCCAGGAAGTATTCGTAGACTATGCCGAGAACGTCGGTGGCGCGGGCTTCGGCGCCGCCCACTTTGATGTTGCTGACGAGATCTACGACGCTGCCCAGGCGGGTCTTGTCGAGGGCCTGTCGGGCGTAGTTTTTGGGGAGGACGTCTTTGAGCGCGGGGTTGTCGCGTTCGATGGCGGTCATGGCGTCGTCGACGGCCTGGCCGATGGCGGGCTGACGGGCCTGGGCCTGCAGTGTCGACCAGCGGGCTGCGGGCGGCACCCAGAAGATATTCTGGCCGCGGTATTCGTCGGGATCTTCGGGGTCGGCGCCCTGGTCCTGTTCGGACACGAGTTGGGCGCGGGCCTCCTCGAAGGCGTCGGAGATGTATTTGAGGAAGATGAGGCCGAGGACGACGTGTTTGTATTCGGCGGCGTCCATGCTGCCGCGCAGTGCGTCGGCCATGCGCCAGAGGTCGGCTTTGTAGGCGGTGATGTCTTGAAGGCCGGACGGGCCGGCGTCCGGTTCTGAAGGTCTGTCTGGCGCTGATGGCGGCTGATGGCTGGTTGAGGCCATAGGCGGTTGCCTCCTGGGAGTCTTGGGCTGGGGCGTTGCGGGCTATCCAAGAATATGCTTCTTGCCGTGGATAGTCAATCTTTGGCTGGCTCTTGGTTTTGGTGGGTTCTCAGGCGGGGGTGAGGGCGAGTCCGGAGTGGGCCCGCCCGGGTTGGTCAGGTTTCTTGCTGGAGGGCGTTTATGAGGGCGGCGATTTCGGTGGGCTACATTGGGGAGGATTTGTTGGTGCGGCCGAGGGTGTGGAGGTGGTGTGGGCCGGTTGTGTGGACACGGCTGTGGCGCTTGCATTGGGCTCGGCGGCTTGGTGGAGAGCCCAATAGGGGGCCGCGGGGCTAGAGGTGGCTCTTGACGAAAGTTGCGACTTGCCCGGCTAGTTTTACTGCCTCCCAGGCCTCTTCTTCGTCGGGGTCTACGAAGTTTTCCATGGGGTACCGGACTGCTGCGCCGTACCTTGAAAGAATCCGTGCAGCTTCTTCCAACTCGGTGAAGGCCTGCTCGCCTTCCATGCAACGCTGCGTGAGATAGACAAGATCGTGGACGTACATGAAGTCTATTTTTTGGGAGACGAGATAGCCTTTGAGGTACTTTTCTGCGCACTGCTGGCTGTGATAACAGGCCATCTCAGGAATTGGACCTTCCGGATCCATAGCGCGACGAGCCATCTCCATGTCCATTTCTGCTTTCTCAAACCAGCCCTGTTCAGGGGGTCTTACGCTCATACAGTACTACCCTGGACTCAAGAGCCGTATTGACAAAGGAGTAAGGATTCTCGCGTTGCTCTGCTAAGCTTTCGGGGGTACTGACAAGGACGTCGACGGGCAGAATGAAATGCTCCGCTATGGCAGCGCGGATGGGATTGTCCCGTTTGGGCCAGTTGTCGAGGGATTTGAGGACGACGAGGAGGTCGATGTCGCTGTGGGAGCCGGCGTTGCCGCGGGCGTGGCTGCCGAAGAGGATGATCTGCTCCGGGTCGAATTTTTGGGCGATCAGCTGGGCAACGGCCTGAATTGTGGCCCTGTCGATAGAGACTTTAGTCACTGGCGGGAAACCTCGTTGCGAATGTTCTGTCATGCACTTGACTGATCGATCAGGAGTCAAGTGCATTCTAGCGGATTTCGTTTCTGGGGCGAAGTTGTCCCTCAGACGGCCACATCGGTGCCGGTGTCGCGGGCGGCGAGGGCGTTGTCGTAGGCGAGGACCATCCTTTTGGTGCGGTAGTTGCCTAAGGCGGCTTTGTCGATGAGGGCTTGCGCGTGGGCGCGGAAGGCGTTGAAGTCTGCGGGTTGGGACAGGGATTCCTGCCAGGCGTGGGTGTGGAGGATGACTTCCTCAAGAAAGTAGCTGGTGAAGAGTTGACCGGGCGTGGTTCAGGGTGTGGGGGGTGGGTTGGGATTTGGCTGGGTGGATTCTCCGTCCGTAGGGGCTGAATTGGCTAGTGGAGGAGGGGGGATTCGGGTGACGCGGGTATGGAAATTACACAGTGAGTGTGTAATTCTGTAGGTACTGGTGTTTTCGCAGTAAGGGAAATGACGGCAGGAGGGCACCCACAAGGGGTGCCCCTACGTGGTCTTTCGATGGAGGGAGAGGACGCTAAGGAACGCGAAGAACGGCAACTTCCTTTTATGCACGAAGAGCGCTGTCTGAACTGCAGTTTGGGGGGATTTTTGAGATGGGCTGTGATTGCCGGTCCGGCACTGTTCAGGGTTGGCGACTGGCGGATACTGTGCGGTTGCGAGAGACCCGAGCGGGGGTGGCAGTCACGCGGGGGCGAGAGGGCTGTGTGCCGGGGCGGGTTGTCCAGTTATGGCAGAACTGTTTTGACGGGGCTGTCTGAGCTTGCAATAATGGAGAAAACTGAGGGGGGAGAGTGTGTGAGGGGGGTGCAGTGGGTGACGTATTCCAGTCAGGCTGCGCCGGCGCTGCTGTCGGCGATGCGGGAGATTGCGCGCGGAGAGGGGCGACGGTTTGAGGCGGTAGTGGAAGAGGCGATGGAGGCGTATATGGCGAACCGGAACCGGGAGAGGGCCCGGCCCGAGGCAGTGGCGCACTTATCCGGGCCAGTGTGGAGCGAAACCGAAGGCTGATGGCGCTGCTGGCCGAATGAGTTGGGTCTTTCCAAAGAGTGGCGAAACAGATGCCATGCACTATTTGTTGATTCAAAAGGTTGGCGACGGGCCGGATGATGGCGGCACGGAACTGATCACCAAGTAGATAACTGATCTGCAAGGCTAATGGGATGAATATGACAACCCGGCAAGGCGACCATTCGCACGCGAATCAGCGTGCGTTCGCGTTGGACGACGGCACCGGACTGCGCGTGGTTAACGCCAGATTTGTAGACGAGCAGAAGTTTGACTGGGCGCTGTTCAGCGGCTTTGAGGCGTGTCGGATACTGACTTACTCCTCAAGCGCCGATGCCATCATCAGGATGCTGGACGACTATTCATTCCAAAAATTTGAATGTGTCTTTGGATATGAAGGCACGCTGCGCGAGTTCAAGAATATCCTCGCTTTCCAGAAGGTGGTCGTCGGGGATATGCGGGCTGCCATCATGGGTCTCAAAGATGAACGGCACATTCGGATTCTGGAGGAGGTTCACGCGGGACTGGCCCATTTCCGCGTCCTGAGAAAATCGATCGCGCATGCCAAACTGTACCTGCTATCGAATCGTGATGGCCGGACGCGCGTTATTGTTGGATCTGCCAACCTTTCCGAGCGGGCTTTCTCCGGGACCCAGCCGGAGACCCTGGTTGTCTTCAACGATGACAAGGCGGCGTGGGAGCATTACAACCGAATGTACAATGAGGTCAGGAATTCGGCTTCGGACGAAATCCAGTTGCCGCAGGAGCGGATAATCAAGGCCGAGATCGAAGTATCCGATACGCCGGTCTTGTCTGACGCGTCGGGCACCGTGGTCATTGAAACATCCCCTGCCGCGGAGGCCCGGGGATCCGCGCCGGTCCAGATAGAACGAGTCGAGAAGGTCGCCGCGGTACTGGCTCCCCGCATGTCCGGAGCAACGCCGCCCGTGCGGCGGGGCAGACAGACGATCACACCCGAAATTAAACGAGAGATTAGCCGCGTACGACTGGTCAAGTCGGCCGACCAGGCGGACAGCCGCTATCTCTCCATCGACAGAACGAACCGGTCAGCAGTACTGTCGGGTGAACCGTTCCCCCTGGAATTTGAAGAGAGAGCGGTCAGGAAAGACGCGGAGATACTGTCGGAATACTTCAGGAGTTACGAGGGAGCGTTCGAAGGCGATGTTGCCGGCCTCCAGCGCGACTACTTTACCTTGATGTCGTGGCTCTATTTCTCACCGTTTCTGTGTGACATGCGTTCCCTGGCCCTGTTGCAGGACAGCGACGTCATACGTTATCCATCATTTGCCATCGTTTTTGGCAAGTCCAACTGCGGCAAGACCAGCCTGGTCGATACGCTGATGACGTCCATGTTTGGCCGTGCCACTACACTTGACAAGCGTAGCTTTACGACTGCTCAGCTGCGAGGTTTGCAGCACAGTTACAGACGTTTTCCGGTTATCTTCGATGATGTCGGACGGCGCGCCTTCAACAGTCACGGCAGAGAGATGATCAAGGACGAACTGCAGCCGGAAGTTGCCGAATACCCGGGTTTCGTTCTGTCGATGAATGCGGAGCCACAGTCATTTCCTGACGAAGTGGTAAAACGCAGTATGATGGTTTATACGACAACCGCATTGCCCGCCCACGACGAAGGATTACGCCAGAAGCTGCAGGGCCGCATTCAGGAGATGCGGCGCGGCCTGACCGGCCACCTGTACCGGCGGTACCTGTTCGAAATCATCGACCAGCTCAATGAGGACCGGCTTCCTGAGGACTGGCTGGTTTTGTCATCAGGTACTCTCAGCCGTCTGATCTCGGAGTCCACCAGCGGAAGGCCGCCAGCCTGGTGCCAAGGGGTAACCTGGCTTGGATATGCAGAGAAGCGCTATGACCGGGTGAAGGCCCGCCTGCTGGGTCTTCTCCGAGAGTCGGCCTACGCCGGGAGTGAAGGCGAAGCTTCATCCGGGTGGACGGTTGACAACGACAAGGTCATCGTCTGGGAGCCGCGAGATGTGTTTGGCCGACGGGGCTTTGATTGGGAGGATGTGCCCTCCACTCTGATCGACGAAGATGCCAGCAGCGGCAGCCGCACCGTGCTGCACCGGGCCAACCTGGAGCAGTTCCTGGGGACACGGTTGGGGCCGGCTCGTTCGTGGTGGATGTTTTGGAGTTAAGGTCATTTTCAGGGGAAACCCACACTTTGCGAAGGAGTATTCGGAATGAGAATTCACTACCGATTACGTCATGCGCTGCTGCGATGGCTGGCGCTGGTGATGCCGATTCTGTTGGGCGGCGCTTGTGTGCCGGTGAGTCCGCTGGGGACGGTGGTTGTGGGGCCGGGGGAGGAGATTCAACTACGGTCGATGGAGGCGTTGACGGGGCTTGGGGAGCTGGGTATTCCGCGGCAGCGGGCGGCGGCGATGGCGATTGCCGATTACGGGCCGATTAAGGGACATAGGGTGAGCATGGGCGCGGGGCTGGATACGCAGTGTACGGCGGAAGGGGGCGCGGCGGCGGCTGAGACGGTGGTGGGCGACCGGCGCGTGGTGGGCGTAGTTGGGACGTCATGTTCGGTGGCGGCGGTGGCGGCAGCGCCCATTGTGAGCGAGGCGGGGCTGGCAATGATCTCTTCTTCGAACAGCGCGCCTTCGCTGACGTCGGACCTGCGGGGTACCGCGGGGGCCGACTACCATGCGGGCTTCTACCGGGTGTCGAGCAACGATCTGCACCAGGCGCAGGCGGTGGCGGAGTTTGCTTACGGTGAGCTGGGTCTGCGCAGGATGGCGACGATGCATGACGGCGACCCGTTTACGTCGGGACTCTCGACCGCGTTCGTGGACGCATTCGAGGCGCTGGGCGGCACGGTGACGGCTGTGGCGTTGGTGAGCAAGGGGGAGACGGAGATGGCGCCGGTGTTGACCGGCATTGCCGCGGATGGCCCGGAGGGCATCTTTTTCATTCTGTTCCCGGAGGAGGCGGGTCATGTGGTCCGCCAGGCCGGCGAGATGGCGGGGCTTGAAGGGGCGGCGCTGATCACGGGCGTGTCGCTGATGTTTACGGAGCTGGACGCGGTGGACGTGTATCTGTCGGGGCTGGAGTTCAGTTTTGAGGGGAATGTGAACGCGGCGACGGGCAGGAGCGCGGATGAGGTGTACGCGGCGTACCAGGAGCGGTACGGCAGCGGCGCGAATCCGGCGTATGTGGCGCTGGCCTATGATGCGACGGTTGTGCTGTTGCGGGCGGTCGAGGCGGCGTCGGTGGCGGTCGGCGAGACGCTGTATATTGACCGGGCGGGGGTGCGGGAGGCGCTGACGGATACGGCGGACTTTGATGGACTTATCGGTACGATCTCGTGTGACGGTTTCGGTGATTGCGGGACTGGGCGGATCCATATTTCGCATTATACGGACCCGTCGGAGAATGATGTGGCGGCGTTGCCGGTGGTGTACCGGTATGAGCCATGAGGGCAGTTTTGAGTAGTCAGTTTTTAGTTTTTAGTGAACACGAGGGCGGTCATAGGGGTTGCCCGTACGGGGGATCGAAGGCAGGGCGGAGTGAGGAGCAGGCGTCGATGAAGAGTACAAGGACAGGGAGTGCTGCGCGGCTGGGCTGGATGGCAGTTGTTTTGGCGATGTTGGCGGGTGGGGCTTGTGTGCCGGTGAGTCCGCTGGGGACGGTGGTGGTGGGGCCGGGGGAGGATATACAGATCCGGTCGATGGAGGCGCTGACGTCCACTGGCAAACGGGGGATTCCGAGGCAGCGGGCGGTGGCGCTGGCTGTGGCGGATTATGGGCCGATTAAGGGGCACAGGGTGACGATGGGCGCGGGCATGGATACGCTGTGCACTGCGAAAGGGGGCGCGGCGGCGGCGGATACGGTGGTGGGCGACCGGCGGGTGGTCGGTGTCATCGGGACTTCGTGCTCGGTGGGGGCGGTCGGGGCGGCGCCGGTCCTGAGCGAGGCGGGGCTGGCAGTAGTTTCGGCTTCGAATACGGCGCCGTCGCTGACGTCGGATCTGCGGGGCAATGCGGGCGTGCATAACCATGCCGGCTATTACCGGACGGCGAGCAATGATCTGTACCAGGGGCAGGCGGTGGCGGAGTTCGCTTACGGTGTGCTCGGGTTGCGCAGGATGGCGACGATCGATGACGGCGATCCGTACACGACGGGTTTTACGGGCGCGTTTACGGCGGCTTTCGAGGCGCTGGGCGGCGCGGTGGTTGCGGCGGCGGAGATCAGCCGGGGGGACGGCGATATGATGCCGGTGCTCAGCCGGATTGCGGAAGAGAACCCGGAAGGGCTGTTCTTTCCGGTTTTTCCGGGGGAAGGGGCGTATATCGCGAGGCAGGCCGGCCAGGTGGAGGGGCTGGCGGAGCTGGTGCTGATCGGGAGCGATTCGCTGCTGCTGGCGGCGCCGGAGGTGGTGGGTTTTTATGTTGTGGCGCCTGAGCTGCGTTTCGAGGGCAATGTGAACGAGGCGACGGGCAAGAGCGGGGAGCAGGTGGTGGCGGATTACGCGGCGCGGTACGGGGAGGCGCCGACGACGGCATCGTTCGTGCATGCGTATGATGCGACGACGCTGCTGCTGCGGGCGATCGAGGCGGTGGCGGTGGCGGATGGGGAGACGCTTTATATTGACCGGGCGCGGTTGCGGGAGGCGTTGAGCGGGACGAGGGGGTTTGCGGGGTTGATTGGGGAGATCTCTTGTGATGGGTTTGGGGATTGTGGTACGGGGCGGGCGTATGTTGTGCAGCATACGGATGCGGCGGTGACGGAGATTACTGCGTTGCCGGTTGTATTTTACTATTCGCCTTGACGGGGCGAGTCGTGAGTTCTTAGTGACTTTATGCGTACGCGATAGGTCGCCACGAAGAACATCTTTTTCATCCACGAAGGGCCGCTAAGGGCCACGAAGGACCGCGAAGAACATCTTTTTCATCCACGAAGGGCCGCTAAGGGCCACGAAGGACCGCGAAGAACACCTCTTTTGGTCCACGAAGGGCCGCTAAGGGCCACGAAGGACCGCGAAGAACACTTTTTTGATCCGCGAATGACATCTTTTGTTGCCATTCATAGGTAAGGCAGGTAGTCTGTCGACGAAGTTTCACTGGGAGAAGCTTTTTTTTGGATAGAACGGAAGGGATGGGGATGACGGAACTGATTATGAAGGATGAAGCCTATGCCGTTGTCGGGGCGGCGATTGAGGTGCATCGTGCGCTTGGGCCAGGCTTTCTCGAAAAAGTCTATCAGGAAGCAATGCAGTTAGAATTGAGCGCTCGAAGAATTCCTTTTGAGGCGGAAAAACCTATCGAGATCGAATACAAGGGGCAAAGCCTTAACCAGAGATATTATGCCAACCTGGTTTGCTTTGAGGAGATAATCGTTGAGATGAAGGCCCTCAAACAACTCTCTGGCGAGGAGGAAGCCCAGATACTCAACTATCTGAGGGCGACGGGGGCCAAAGTCGGGCTTCTCATCAACTTCGGCAGCCATGGCAAGCTGGAGCATAGGCGATTTGTCAGATAACGTAGTTCATCCACGAACTCATCCGAAGAAAGCACTATGTGGAGCGACCAGATCACAGATTGAAAAAGCTCAGTTCAGACGGACGTAAACGAGCCTTGGTGACTCCACCCGTTGATACACCGAATGAGGGAAGAACAGGGCTGTTGTGGCACGATTCAGGCTGATTTGAGACGTCTGCGGTTGACGCTGCCGGCTTGCGACGACGATGACGGATGGCTACGGCGCGGGCTTTAGAGGGGGGCGTTGCGGGGGGTGTCCCCCCGCACAAGGGAGGGCCGAAGGCCCGACCGCCCAAAGGCGAGGAGGGAGTGAAGAGGAGTGAGGAGAGAGAACTGGCTGGCTGGACTCATTCAGGGTTGGGAATTGGCTGTGGCGAATTGGTTACCTCGTCTTTGGAGAAGCCGAGTCTGAGGGGTGGTCTGGTCTCGTTGGGGGCTGCAGTTGGTTAGCCTGTGAGGTGATACAGGATGTAGAGGGGCTGGTCCCTGCTATCGATGATGAGCTGGCCGCCGGGATACATTTCCATTATGGTGTCGATTTCCTGCATGTACTGGCCTTCGAGCAGGTATGTCACCGGGCCGGGGTGGCGTTTTTCGAGGTCGAAGGCGCCGAATTCGTGGGAACGATCGATGCCACGGTTTTCGGAGTACAGGAAGCGAATGGTCTCGAAGCTGAAGGTACGCCGGCTGGAGTAGTAGTAGATGGTGCCCGGATCGTCGAAGGCGTTGGCGGCGTCGAGCGCTTCCAGATAGTAATTGGGAAATGTGAACTGGAAGGTCGAGCTTTGGGGTAGTTCGACAAAGTAGTAGTTCAGATTCCAGATTCCGCTCCATACAAGAACAACCCCCACTGCCCCTACTGCGATAGTTCGCCCCCAGTCCCCATTCATTCGGGTCGCCAGTCGTACGATTGTCACCGCCCCAAATCCGGCCAGCCCAAAGACCCATGGGATAGCCGCTATGCTACGTCGCATTGAACCGGCAGAGGGATCGGTTAACACCAGACCTGAAAAAGCGCTTAGAACAACCAGCATGGCGAACAGGTGTGGGGGATTCCTCCAATTCCGAACCGAAGCGGCGAACCCGAAATATGCCAATACGGCAATCCCAACGTCTAGTGCCCCTACGCCACCGATCCCATCAACGCCGTCCATTCTTGGGTTTCGCATGAGTAGCCAAAAGGAGTCCCACACACGCCCCAGGATAAAGTCTAGCTTTTCTGAGAATCCATCAGCCTCCGTAAACTCCCAGTAGTCCCACACCGACTTCCCGTTCAGGCGGCCGAAGTAAAGGGAAGGCCGTCGAAGAGCGAAATGTATCACAGGAGCTGCGCTTACTGCCATACCTGTCGCCAGAAACGAGAGTGGGAGCAGCTTGCGCCTGAGCGGATCCCTTTGGAAAAGGAAATAGATTATGAGGACTGCCGCCACCGCAGCCATAAATGTCGGGAATGCAAAATATGTGTAGGGTACCAATCCCAGCAGGGCGCCGGCGGCAAGCCAGCTCCACAAACTATTGTGTCGTTCACCAGGCGGCAAAGTATCGTACGTTCTCATTGCCCACAGCAGGGCCGCCGCAGCCGCGGTGGAGGCAAAGGCTAACGGCACCACACCAAATCCCAGGCGACTGAAGTGCAGGTGCCAATAGCTGAAGGTGAGGGCGGTGGCGCCGAAGAGCGCGACCCAGCGGCCGAACCCCAACCGCAACAGCAGATATGCGGCGGGTATTGTGGCGATGCCGAAGAGGCCCATGGAGAGCCGGACAGAGAACCTGGAAACGTCGAGGAGCCAGATTATCAGTGCTGTGAGGTAGAACGGCCCTGTGGCCTGGCCCATTGCGGAGGTCGTGTAAGGCCCGATCCAGCCTTCTTGCAGGATGCGCAGGCCTTCGATTCCTGTCCAGGCCTCGTCGCCATGGAAGCCGGCCGGGATCTCCTCCAGACGGTATACGCGCAGGAACGCGGCGACGGCTGTGAGGAGAAGGAGTGCGAGCAACTCCCAGCGGTTGCGGAGCGTCCACTCTTTGAGGAACTGCCGTGACCACTGCCAGTTGGGGTGGGTTGTGAGCCACACAAGGCCCTGGCGCGGTACAGTTTTTCGAGGATCAGGGATGCGCGTTCCGAGGCGGCCGACGAAGCCTGGCGTGCTTGTATCCGGGGAGGGCTTTTCGTAGAGAGGCGCGCCGCAGGCATCACAGTACTGATGACCGCCGGGGTTGTCGGTACGGCATTGCGTGCAGACGGTGTCTACGGGCCGGCCGCAGCGTCCACAGAATTGGGCGTCGGAGCGATTGACGTATTCGCAGGCCCTACAGAGCCACGGCTCCAGTATGGGGGCCTTTTCGCCGTGTATATCTGAAGGAGACGTCATTTCGGCAGAGCTTGAAAGCAGGAAGTAGCGTTTGGTGTGAAATTGTAATTATACCAAGAGTTCCTTCACGGGCGGTATCGTGGGATTGCAGTGGGTGCAGTCCAATTTTGGGGTGAGAGTGGGCAGGCACAAGGCCTGCCCCTACCGTGGTCACGGCGGACGGCTTGGCGGCACGACGCGGGTGGGCGACCGGTGGCACAGACAGCAGGCCGTTGGACAGGATGGCGGTGATCGTGACTGCGAGCGTGCCCGGTTGTGTTGTTTATCCGGGTGCGTTTCGGAGCAAGCCGAAGAACGACGGGGACCTGGAGCACATCAGGGGCCAGTTCCTTGAGGCACACCTGTTGGCGGCGAATCGCGGGTTCCTGCTTTCGCCTGACTGTGTGCACGGGAGTGCAGTTTTCGCGAAGCGGACGAAGAGGTCTTTTCTGCGGATTGTGTTTGGGTGAGGACCGGAGCTGGCATTGCCACCAGAGAGCCCTGCATGCTGGCATGCAGGGCTTTTTTGTTGGGCGCGGTTGTGGCCTGTTGCCGGGCGCGTGGGAGATGGGCGGGTAACGGGCGGAGGGGTTATTCGTTCTGGATATCGTGGTTGAACTGCCAGGGGATGCCGAACTTGTCGACGCAGGCGCCGAAGTAGGAGCCCCAGAACATGTCGTCGAGGGGCATGGTGACTGTGCCGCCGGCGGAGATGGCGTTGAAGAGGCGGTCGGTCTCTTCACGGGATGTAGGGTGGCAGGAGACGGAGAAGTTGTTGCCGGGCTGGTGGGGCGGGCTGAAGGAGAGCGAGGTGTCGCTGCCCATGAGGACGCTTTCGCCGATGGGGAGGCTGACGTGCATGACGCGGTCTTTTTCCTCGTCGGAGACCGGCATATCGTCGGGGCCTTCGGAGAAGGTGGAGATGTGGATGAAGTCGCCGCCGAAGACGGAGCGGTAGAATTCGAAGGCGTCGCGGCAGTTGCCGTTGAAGTTGAGATAGATGCTGAGTGTCATTCTTTACTCCTCAATGGTTGTTGAGTTTGGATGGAGCTGCTGGACCTGGGTCACCCCTGTTGGGCGGCGGCCCGCAGCTGGGCGATGTCGACTTTGGTCATGGCGAGGTAGGCGTCCATGACGGGTTTCGGATTTTTCTCCATGAGTTGGGGCAGTTCGGCAGGGGTGACCTGCCAGGAGAGGCCGAACCGGTCCTGCAGCCAGCCGCACTGCTGTATTTGGCCGCTTTCGGCTAGTTTGTGCCAGAAATAGTCGATCTCTTCCTGGGACTCGCAGGCGATTTCGAAGGAGGTGGCGAGTGAGAACTGGAAGTGGGGGCCGGCGTCGAAGGCGGTGAATCTGATACCTTCCAGCTCGAAGGTAACGATTTTGTTGCCCTCGGCGGGCCCGGTAGAGATGTCGTTTACGGAGAGGATGCGGGCGTTTTTGAAGATAGAGACGTAGAAGTTGGCGGCGGCTTCGGCCTGGCCGTCGAACCAGAGGTTGGGTCTGATTTTGCTGATGGCGGCCATGGGTGTCAATCTCTTTCCCGGTCTGTGTCGGCGGCGGCGCTGGCGAAATCCAGGTGGTTGAATACCCAGACGTGGCCGTCGAGGTCCTGGAAATTGCGGCTGTAGATGAAGCCGGAATCGCTGGGTTCGCTGACGGGTGTTGCGCCGGCGGCGATGGCGAACTCGGTGCGGCGGTCGACTTCCTCACGGCTGTCGAGGGCCAGGGCGATTATCGATTCGACGTTCTGGTTGTTGTCGACGATCTGTTTACCGGGCAGGCCGCTCCTGAAAAAGTCCTCAGTTACCAACATGACGAAAGTGGAGTCGCGAATGTTCAGACAGGCGGCCACTTCGCTTGTGTATTGGGGAAAAAGCTCGAACCCGATGTGCGCGAAGAAGTCTTTGGCGCGCTCAAGATCACGAACGGGCAGGTTGTAAAATGCCTGCTGGACGTTTAGCATCGTTGGCGCTCGTTTATGGTTTTACAGTGAATCAGGGCTATTGGTGTGATACGGGACGCGCCTTGTGGGCGGTATCACGGCGGGGGTCTATCCTTTCTGTCCGTTCCTGGCTCTTTCCTTCTGTTTGGCGTCGACAGAGAAGATCTCCCAGACATGGCCGTCGAGGTCCTGGAAGGCGCGGCCGTACATCCAGCCGGCGTCGGTGGCGTCTCTGCATTCGCTGCCGCCGGCGGCCAGGGCTTTAGCGATGGTTCTGTCGACGTCATCGCGGCATTCAACGGAGAGGGCGACGACGACTTCGGCGCTGTGCGCGCTTTCGACGATCTTTTTGCCGGGGATGAATTTCTGGAAAAACTCCTCCACCATCAGCATTGCGAAGATATTCTCGCCGATGATCATGCAGGATGCGTGATGGCCGGTGAACTGGTCGTCGAATGCAAAACCAAGCTCAGTGAAGAAATCTACCGCCCTGGCGAGATCGGTGACAGGCAGATTTACGAAGATGCGTTTAGCCGTTTGCATTGCGGCTCTAATCCCTTTCCTGTACAGAAGGCCTATTTTTGAGCTAGGGCCTCTCATGATACAACATCATGGTGGCAGATGTGAAAGTCTTGCGCGCGCTAGATCAGGTGAAATGGGCGTCGGGGACGGGGTAATCGAAACCGGGTGCATTTCGGGTCAGGTTGTGATTTCTCGGGGGAAGGGCGCGGAGAGCATCTTTGAGTCCTTTTGATACACGGAGGACCGCGAAGAACGGCTGCGGCAACACCTTTGGTCCGCGAAAGGACGCGAAGAAAGGCGACGGCAACACCTTTTGAGCCGCGGAGTGACGCGGAGAACGGCAGCAGCAACACCCGTTTGGTCCACGAAGTGACGCGAAGGACCGCGAAGAACAGCAATGGAACACTTTGGGGCGGGGAGGATATTTTCAGGTCGATGGAAGGAATGATAGTTTGGGATAGGTCCGCTAAGCCCTATTATTTGACATTCGGGGTGGAAACATATATCGTTCAGGAGGTTGCCGGCGCGCTATGGGCGTGGGTGACCCGGTTTGGGGCTATAGCTCAGTTGGGAGAGCGCTACAATGGCATTGTAGAGGTCAAGGGTTCAAGTCCCTTTAGCTCCACCAGAGCGGATGGCGGGCGAGCGGGGAGCCGGGCATCATGTGATGTCGGGATGGCAGGATTTGACCGGTTCAGGTCAGGTTTGATAAACTGTATCTTCTACCTCGCGGGCATGGCAAGGAGATTGGATTTGGGAGAAGTGCCGGCGGTTTCGGGGCTGTAGCTCAGTTGGGAGAGCGCTACAATCGCACTGTAGAGGCCAGGGGTTCGAGTCCCCTCAGCTCCACACGGCAGGCGGGCCGGATTTGTGATTGGGCGCCCGGGCCGGGAAGGCGGAAGGAAGTGAAAATTGGGGCTATAGCTCAGTTGGGAGAGCGCTACAATGGCATTGTAGAGGTCAAGGGTTCAAGTCCCTTTAGCTCCACCAGTTAAGAGAGTGGCCAGAGTATTCTGCTGAGGTTTTTCCAAGCGTGTAGGGGTGAGCGGAGTGGCCAGCGAGAGGACTAAGGGATCAGCCAAGGTTGCAGAGAAGGCAGCCGAAAAGCGGGCCGGCGCGAAGCCGGTCCTTTTGTCTGGGGGCAATCCGCAGATAGCGAAGGCGGACGGTGACGCGCCGGTGCAGGCTTACATTGCGGCGATGCCGGGATGGAAGAGCGAGTTGGGGCGTCGTCTGGACGCGTTGATCGTGCGCGAGGCGCCAGAGGTGCGCAAGGCGGTGCGGTGGAACTCGCCCTTTTACGGCATTGAGGGCCGGGGTTGGTTTCTGAGTTACCACGTTTTTGCGCGTTACGTGAAGGTGACGTTCTTTCAGGGGGCGTTGCTGGATCCGGTTCCGCCGGGCGCGGGGAAGGACAAGGACGCGCGCTGGTATGACATTTACGAGGATGAGTTTGACGAGGCGCAGACGGCGGAGTGGGTCCGTCAGGCTGCTGCGCTCCCTGGATGGGATGGATTTGACATGCTGAAGAGTTAGGCAGATCGTTGTTTGCTGCTGTGGTTTGAGCAGTGTTGTTGGGAAAAAGGTGCCTGTAATCCGGTAGGTGGGAGGTTCTCCGAGAGACACTGCGGGGCGGGTTGATCGCCTGTGCTTTTTGGAATCTCCCAGCGAAAAGTTCGCCGTGCAGTTCCCTTCGCGTTTAGGGACTTTGCCGATTCAAGTCGCTATGCGAACGGGGATGAACTAGCTGGATTTGGGGTGAAAGTTCGTGAACGAGCACCGCAGGCACGAGTTGAAGGGCCGGTTCAGGGAGTTGGCGGAGTATTTGAACCGGCAGTTGCATTCCGGCCGGCTTGAGGAGTGGGAAGATCTGGACATGACCATCCCCCAGATCAAGACGCTGGTTCTGCTGGAAGAGGCGGGCCCCCTGCGCATGGGCAACATTGCCGATTACCTGGGGCGAGCGCTCTCGGCAACGACTACGGTTATGGACCGCCTGGTAGAGAAGGGGCTGGTGGACCGGGTCTCCGATCCGAGAGACCGGCGGGTCGTGATCTGCAGATTGACTGCGTCGGGACAGCAGGCGATAGACCGGTTCTGGCGGATAGGGCAGGAGCGGCTCGACAGGTTGGCGGATCTTTTGGATGATGAGCAGTTGGAGACGGTGGTGAATGCATTTGAGGCGATGCGCAGGGCAGAAGACGAGCAGAAGAGTACGTATGCCTCAGTGCAGATGGCCGTAGAGTAGAGTTCGCCGTCCGGCTGAACCATCCCCTTGCAGATATTGACCTGTCGATTCGACGGAACCGGAAACGGAGCCGTATCTTCGTCTGCTGGCTGGCCCAGCGTACGGGCCGGCACAAGCGGCCTTGTTGGCCCCCTTTTTCGCCTTTCCCGTGTAGATTGTCCCCTCGAGTGACCCGGTCGGATAGACCACAAACTCCTGAAATTGTTGCCAATCCGGCCAAAAGGTACCTATAATGGTCACATCAGAATAACGGACGCCCTCCAGGCGTTTGCGGTATCCCCTCGGAAAAATGAGCACCTGATTTTGCGGCGAAAGTTATACCGTTTACAGACGCTGCAGAGTGGACGGGTGCGGCCGCGTTGCGGCTGAGTGGGGACGGGCCGCAGTTGCAGCGTACTGTACAATGACGGGCGTTATGCAGCCGTTGCGACCGTCCACAAAGGGGCGGAGGTCAGCCTGACAAAGGAGCAAGAAGCGATGACGACAAAGCGCTGTTTCGGTAGTTCAGTTCTGCCGTGGGTCGGCCTGCTATTGGCGCTGATCCTGGCCGGCGCGTGTGTGCCGGTTGACTACGAAGCTTCCACCCTTGGCACGGTGGTGGTCGGCGGCGGCGAGGATATTCAGATTCGGGCGTTGGGGGCGCTGACACGAGCGGGTGAACTGGGTGTGCCGAGCCAGCGGGGGGTTGGGCTGGCAGTTGCGGACTACGGGCCGATTAAGGGGCATGGTGTGAGTATGGGCGCCGGCTTGGACTCGCTGTGCAGCGCGGAGGGCGGCGCGGCGGCGGCGCGCACGGTAGTTGGCGACCCGCGGGTGGTTGGCGTTATCGGGACTTCTTGCTCGGTGGCGGCGGCTGCGGCCGCCCCGATCCTGAGCGAGGCGGGCCTGGCAGTGGTGGCCCCTTCGACGACTTCGCCGTCGCTGACATCGGACCTGCGGGGCAGGGCGGGATCGAACTACCATCGCGGCTATCATCGCGTCGCCAGCAATGATCTTTACCAGGCGGAGGCGGTGGCAGATTTTGTTTACAATGAACTGGGCCTGCGCAGGATGGCGGCGATTCATGACGGGGACCCGTACACGTTGGGCCTGACTGCGGCGTTCAAGACGGCGTTTGAGGCGCTGGGCGGCGCGGTTGCGGTGGCGATGGTGAACAAGGGTGATACGGATATGATCCCTGTGCTGAGGGAGATCGCGGCCGGCAGTCCCGAGGGCCTGTTTTTGCCGATTTTTCAGGAGGAGGCGGGGCCGATTCTGCGCCAGAGCAGTGAGGTGGACGGCCTGGCGGGGTTGGTGCGCATCGGGGGCGGGGGCCTGCTGGTCTCTGATTTCCTGGCGCTGCCGGAGTCGGAGGGCTTCTATTTTGCGGGTCCGACGTTGGACTTTGGCAGCAACGTAAACGAAGCGACGGGCAGGAGCGGCGACGAGCTGAACGCCGTCTACCTGGAGCGTTACGGCGAGCATTCGACGTCGGCTTACCTGGCCCATGCGTATGACGCGACGACGATCCTGCTGCGTGCGATCGAGGGGGTTGCGGTTGTGCAGGGGGATGCGCTCTTTATCGACCGGGCGAGGCTGCGCGAGGCGCTGGGCAGCACGGACGGCTTCGGCGGCATCATCGGCGCAATCTCTTGTGACGGCTTCGGCGATTGCGGCACGGGCCGCGTTCAGATATCGCAACACACCGACGCGACGATGACCGACGTTGAAAATCTGCCGGTTGTCTACCGCTACGCGCCGTGAGCGCGGCGGCCAACTGAAATGTACTCAGACCAAGGAGTCAAGATATGACGAAGAGAGACCGCGCCGGCAGTGCGTTGTTGCGCTGGCCCATTCTGGTGCTTGCGCTTGTTCTGAGCGGCGCGTGCATCCCTGAGAATATGGTGGGCAGCCCGCTGGGAACGGTTGTAGTGGGCCCGGGTGAGGATATTCAGATCCGTTCTGCGGCGGTGCTTTCGAGCATCGGAGACCTTGGGTCTTCTACGCAGCGCGCGGTGGCGCTGGCGCTGGCCGATTACGGGCCGATCAAGGGCCACAACGTGACGATGGGCGCGGGACTGGACTCGCTGTGCACGCCGGAGGGCGGCGCGGCGACGGCGCAGACGGTGGTGGGCGACCGGCGCGTGGTCGGTGTTATTGGCACTTCGTGCTCGGCGGCGGCGGTGGAAGCGTCGCCGATTTTGAGCGAGGCGGGGCTGGTGTTGATCTCGGCGACGAATACGGCGCCATCGCTGACCTCGGACCTGCGGGGCAATGCGGGCGCCAACCATTATGCGGGCTATTACCGCACGTCCAACAACGACCTGTACGAGGCAGAGGCGGTAGCGGAGTTCGCCCACCACGACCTCGGCCTGCACAACATGGCGGTATTTCATGACGGCGATCCGTACACTTCCGGTCTGGCCAACGCGTTTGCGACCGCGTTCGAGCAGGGGGACGGCACAGTAACGATCGCGACAGTCAGCAAGGGGCAGACGGACATGATCGCTGTGCTGACCGAGATCGCGGCGTCGGGCCCGGAGGGTCTGTTTCTGCCGTTATTCCCGGACGAGGCTGGCGAGATCATCCGGCAGGTGGGGCAGGTTGCGGGTTTGGAGGAGGTGGTTCTGATTGGCGGCGCTGCGCTGGTGGACTTCGAGTTCCTGGCGATACCGGAATCGGAAGGGATGTACCTCGCCAGCCCGGAACTGGATTTCGGGAGCAGCGTCAACGAGGCAACGGGCAAGAATGGAGGCGACCTCGCGGCGGCTTATCAGGAGAAATACAATGAGGCGCCGGGCTCGGTGTACATGGCGCATGCGTATGACGCGACGACGATGCTGCTGCGGGCGATTGAGGAGGTTGCGGTTGCGCAGGGGGATACGCTCTTTATCGACCGGGCGCGGTTGCGGGAGGCGTTGACGGGCACGGCGGAGTTCAGCGGTATCGTTGGCGAGCTCTCATGTGACGAGTTCGGCGACTGCGGGACGGGCCATCTGCACATCGTGCATCACACCGATTCCACGATCACGGATGTCGAGGGGTTGGAGATCGTCTATAACCATCTTCACGATTAGCATGACCATTAGACACTAGTTTTCAGTTTTTGGTTTTTGGTTTTTAGTTTTTGGTGAACGCCGCTCGAACGCGACGCTTGGAAGGTGGGAACGGCAGTTTGGGGCCGTCGGAGGGGTCTGCGCCATCGGGTGGATTGCAGGGAATAGAGGTAGATGAGATGGGTGGACGTGGTCGATGAAAGAGGTGGCGCTCTATACGGACGGTGCGTGCAGCGGGAATCCGGGGCCGGGTGGATTCGGGGTTGTGTTGCTTTTCGGCGGGCACAGGAAGGAGCTGTGGGGCGGGTATAGGAGGACGACGAATAACCGTATGGAGCTTCTGGCGGTGATCAGGGGGATGGAGGCTTTGAAGGAGCGGTGCAGCGTCACGCTTTACAGCGACTCGAAGTATGTGCTGGATGGGCTGACGAAGGGCTGGGCGCGCAGGTGGCGGGCGAATGGCTGGCGGCGCAACAAGAAGGGCGAGCCGGCGGTCAACCCTGACCTGTGGTCGCGGCTGCTGGATCTGTGTGAACGGCACGAGATGCGCTATCAGTGGGTGAAGGGGCATGCGGGCGACAAGGAGAACGAGCGCTGCGACGCGCTCTCGACGGCGGCGCTGGCCGGGCCCGATCTGCCTGTAGACGAACAGTTTGAACGGACGGAGCGAGGGTTGGCCCCATCGCTGTTCGACGCGGCGTGATAGGGTCAGCGAGAGCTGTCCATTGCGACCATTTGGGCTGCATGTTCGCGGCGGGTAGTGGCGAGACGGTCAGAATTACGGGAATGCGTCAAAGAGATCGAGGTCCCTGAAAGAGGAACGAAGGCATGTCCAAAGCCAAGTTCGGAACGTTCGACGACTTGCTACAGATGACAGAGGAGTCGCTGCAGCCCATTGCGAATGCGCTGCGGGATACCGTCTTCGAGATTGATGCGAACGCCTGCGAGGTGGTCCGCCTTGGCGATCACGCTGCGACCTATGGCGTGGGGCCGAGAAAAATGATCGACGGCTATGTGTATATACTGCCCCACAAGAGGTGGGTCAACCTCGGCTTCTATCAAGGTGTCGACCTGGCAGATCCGGAGGGGTTGCTTGAAGGGACGGGCGCCAAGATGCGCCATGTGAAGATTCGCTCTATGGATGATGCGAACCGGCCGGCAGTTCGGGTACTTATCGAGGGCGCACTCGAGCGCAGGAAGGCGTCCGGAGGCTAGATGTAAGGTGAGGTCCGACCACTTCATATCAATGGCCGTTTGCAGATAGCGTTGCGGAGAGGGTGACTTCGCAGAGCACAGTCAGGTTCTTATCGGAAAAGGTGAGCAGGATGGGAGCCGTTTCATCCTGGGCCAGACTGCACTGGTTGCGCGGATTGGTGTTTCCCATGAGGTTGATGGCCGCAACCGGCTCGCCATTGTCCTCGCTACGAGACCCCACCCTCCAACCAAGGCAAGACATGAACGAACGGCGAGCGGCAGCTGTCGCGTGACACCGAAGTCATTCGTAGACGCCGTGTATCTGCCGCCTTTGGTCCATTTGGGACAAAGGGGTAAGAGCGGACATCTTCGCTGATAACCCGAAGTGCTGGAATCTATACGTGAATCGGCGCCATGAACAGACCGCCAATTCCCAGAGAAGCGGAGGAAGTTACTGCCCAGTGGATGCAACAGGCCTTGACCGCGGGCGGCGCGTCTGATCTTCCCCCTGTCCAAGAGATTGCATGCGAGGAGATTGGCAGCGGCGTGGGCTTCATGGGCACGATCCTGCGGTGCCAGCTCAGGTATGACGAGCCGGGAACGCCGGCTGAGCGGAATTGCTGCGCTCCGGAAACCGTCATCGTCAAGTTGCCCAGTCCGCTTGCCAAGAATCGGCGTTTGGGCAAACGTCTGGGATTACATAAGCGGGGATACGACTTCTACAGGTTGATCGCGTCCCAAGCCCCGGTGCGGTCGCCGGCTTTGCTCTATGGTGATTATGAAGCCGGCAGCGATCGCTTTGTCCTGGTGCTGGAAGATTTGCGGGACTGGCAGGCGGTGAGCCATTTCGACGGCGCCAGTGCGGAACAGACCCGACGCGCCATCCGCGCGATCGCGAAACTGCACGGTACCTACTGGAACAGGACCGATCAGCCGCCGTTGAACACGTTTACCGACTCGTTTTCATCCCGACGCAGAATGTTGATTCAGCTCGTCTATCTTGCGCACCTTGCGCCCACGCTCGAAAGGTTCGGCCGGTTTTTCTCGGACGATATGCGCCGTCTGGCCGAAACTTACGCTTCGCGCATCGACAGCCAGATCGTTCGTGTCGCAGCCGGACCGAAGACGCTCAGCCACGGCGACTTCCGGTTGGACAATATCTTTTTTGCGGCCGACGGCGGGGACGAAATCGCGATTATCGACTGGCAGGTGAGCGGATTGAGGAGCCCCCTCTTTGATGTGTCTTATTTCCTGGTGGGGAGCGTTACGACGGAGGTGCGCCGCCGGATCGAGCGCGAAGTGCTGGAAGAGTACATTGAAATCATCGGTGAAATGGGGGTGAAGGGGTTCACGTTCGAACAGTGTTGGCGCCTCTACCGCGAACACTCGCTTGCCAACCTGCTGGTTATCGTCCTGGCCTGCGGCGGTCTTGCCCTGAAAGATGAGAGCCGCCGGCAGGTGGTGGAAGTCGGCCTGCAGCGTGTGCTGACGGCGGTTGAGGACTTGGATGGGGGCGAGTGTGTGCCGGGGCCGGTGCCGTTGTTTGGTCGCGGGGGTGCGTTGGCGGCGTTTTCGCGGGGGGCGTACGGTGTGGTGAAGGCGTTGCGGGGGTAGGGGGCGGGAGCGCCGAACGCCGACATTGCCGGGGCAACTCAAGATAGCCGAGCTTGTTCGGGGCTCAGTTATTGGCAGGCAGCTTGGCATTCCATATACTCATCGAAGTACTGTATCAGAGGAACTTTATTTGAACGCATCTCCTGGTGAGCCGACTATGCAAGAAGTGAATGTCCAGGAAGCACAGACCCAACTGCCGCTTCTGCTGACGCAGGTTGAGGCTGGCGAAGAGATCCTTATTACCCGTAACGGCAAACCGGTGGCACGGCTGGTGGACTGTCAGCCGCGCGGAAAACGAAGGTTTGGCGCATGGAAGGACCGCATTGACGTCGATGACAGCTTTTTTGACCCTCTGCCTGAGGAAGAGTCTTCAGCGTAGGAGGCGGGCGCCGTCTGGCAACCTGATGCCTATGTCAGGAGAAGGGATCTTCGATCAGTTCGGCGTTCTCCGTCTACGGTAACCCAATATATACCTACCATCTGATACGCGACTTCCCCGCACGCCTCCCACGGATCGTTTCCGATTTCTTCGACACAATCAAACGTTTCCCGCCCGAATTATTCCTAAGGGCAGGATAATGCCGGCGCTGGGGAACGATCTGGGACCCACAGGAAAGTTGCTGTCCCTCCGCGCCGAGGGTTGTAGTCTTGGCCCGGACGTCACGCTCCTGAAATCGTATGCGAAGCCGCACCGGTCCGGATAGGGGCTGGTCGCAGGCGAGATCAATAATATGTTATACTTGCTTTCGTTCAACGACAGGAGGGGAACATCATGCAGACAGATGGCGATGAAGTGAATGGTCCTCGCACTATCGAAGCGTCCGAGCTTAAGGCTAAGTTTCTCACGCTGATGGATGAAGTGTCCGGGCGCGGTGAAGAGCTCGTCGTCACAAAGAACGGACAGCCGGTTTGGCGGCGGCTGCCGTACCGGGAGAAGCCGGGGAGTCCTTTTGGACGCGACCGCAACTTTATTCGGATTCATGGAGACCTCGACGAACCGATCGATGTGGAGTGGGACGCCGTTACGGGCCGGGGGATCGGCCAATAGGCAGCAGAGGGAGGGTTCAATGACCACAGATAGCAGTGCCGCGACAGGCCCTCGCATCATCATGGCATCCGAGTTCAGGGCCAGGTGTTTGAAGCTGATGGATGAGGTGGCCGGGAGCGGCGAAGAGATCGTCATCGCCAAGTACGGCCGTCCGGTTTCGCGGCTGTTGCCGTACCGGGAAAAGCCGAGATTGGCTTTCGGCCGCAATCGCGACAATATCCGAGTCCTGGGCGACATCGTGGAGCCGATGCCGGCGGACTGGTTCGGCGCTGCGGACGATACTGACGAAGGGCTAGTGTGAACCTCCTCGACAGGCCTGGTCCGCCTTGGCAGAATCGGGACGGCCTCAGGCTGGAGGCAGAGACTCGTGGTGCCCAGCCTTAGTGGGCCCGGTCTGTCCCATCCCCCCATGTCCTTCATTCTTGCTCTATTCGACACAGATCAGGCGCGTCGCCTCACTCCCCGATATGTGCAGCAGGGACCACCATGTTTGACGTAGAGACCAGACTCACATACGCCGACTACCTGAAGACGGCGGACGACGAACGGTACGAGCTTCTGGACGGCAAGCTGGTTTCGTCCCCATCGCCGAGAGAGCTACACCAGTACACTCTGGGGCGGCTTTTTCTGCAGTTGGGCACGTTTGTTTACGGACGCAACCTGGGAAAAGTCTACTGTTCGCCGTTCGATGTCGTACTCTCGGAAACCGACGTAGTACGGCCGGACCTGCTGTTCGTCTCCAGAACACGAGCGGGCATCATCACAGCGGATAACGTCCGGGGCGCCCCGGACCTTGTGATTGAAATCCTTTCCCCCGTCACAGCCGACCGTGACGGTACTCTCAAGCTCGACCTCTACGCCCGGCACGGCGTGCGAGAGTACTGGATCGTGGACCCTGACGCCATGACGGTTATGCTTCTGTGGCGGGGCAGGGGCCGGTTCGATGTGGTGGGTATCTACGGAGCGGAACAGAGTTTGCGCTCTCCCACGCTGCGGGGTTTCATTATTCCACTGCAGGAGATATTCTGACGCGCAAGAAAGTGGCAAGGACGTCTTTTTACGGTCACTTCTTGGCGTTTCCAACTTGCTATCATTCAGACCCTGTACCAGGCAACAGAGACAGGCCTCGCTATAGACAGCGAGGCCTTCGATATCTCTTGATATGGAAATGACATTCTTTCGTATCATTGGGTGTCACTGGAAAGTCTTCTGGATGTAGGATGTTGGCCTGCGGATGCGGATAATAGGAGTCGAGCAGTTATCTATGAGAATCTGACGAAATGCAGCACACTAGACCTTGGGAGCGTCCCTCATAGACACGTCCAACGTAAGAGGCAAGAAGCGTCGCAAATTGACACTTTAGCTTTTAGCCTCCGTACGTCATCGGTCTGTTGTTATTGGTTGACCCCAATGGCAAAACCCAGTACCAGCCGAAATGCAGAAATCCGCGTCCATGAATTTTGAAAGGGCCGCAATGATATACCGGTCAACTATACCTACCTTTAGACCCCCGAGAAATCTTGCCCTGGTCACAATCCTCGCGGCGTTGATTTCATTCTCGCTCCACACGAATAATTCAGCGCATGCGCAAACAGGCTCCCCGGCAGGTCCGGCCGCGAGTGAAGAGAAGGCCGCTCTTGAAGCGTTCTACGAGCTGACCGGCGGCGCCGACTGGACGCAAAATGACAACTGGCTGAGCGATGAACCGATCGCGTCCTGGTACGGCGTAGTCACGAACGAAGAGGGACAGGTGACCGAACTGCGCCTTGCGCATAACGGATTGAGAGGGCTGCTCCCGGATCTGAGCGCACTCTCTGGTCTGACCCATATATCCCTCGGTTCCAACCAGTTGAGCGGCTTAATCCCCAGTCTGGGTCCTTTTACCAGGCTGACGCATCTTGACCTCAGTTCCAACGGGTTGAGCGGACCGATACCAGACCTGAACGCTCTTGCCAACCTGACACACCTCAACCTCAGTTCTAACGGGTTGAGCGGTCCAATGCCGGACCTGAGCCCACTATTCAGCCTGGTTCACCTGGACCTCAACTCCAACGGTTTGAGCGGGGCAATTCCAGACTTGAGCGTCCTAACCAGCCTGGTTCACCTGGACCTCAACTCCAACCAGTTTAGCGGAACAATCCCAGACTTGAACGCTCTCACCAGTCTGACTTATTTGGACTTGAGCGGGCCAAACCCCGATCGGAGGGCCATCACCAGTTGGAGATGTCTGGGCCGAAAGTATAATGGATTTAGCGGTCCTATTCCTGATCTGCACACACTCACTAATCTGAGATACCTGGACCTCAAATACAATCAGTTGAGCGGGCCGATTCCCGATCTAGGGGCACTCACCAATCTAAGATACCTGGACCTCAAATGCAATCAGTTGAGCGGGGCGATTCCCGACCTGGGCGCACTCACCAATCTGAGATATCTGGACCTCTATTACAACTGGTTAAGCGGCCCGATCCCGGACCTGAGCGCGCTCGCCAGCCTGACGAGCCTGAACCTCGTTTACAACCGCTTAAGCGGTCCGATCCCCAATCTTAGTGCCCTTTCCAACCTAACGAACCTGGACCTCAACTCTAATGGGTTGAGAGGGCCGATCCCCGATTTAAGCGCCCTCACCAACCTGACGAACCTGGACCTCAGTTCTAACGGGTTGAGCGGTCCGATCCCTGATCTAGGCACGCTCTCCAACCTGACAGATCTGGACCTCTCGCGCAACCAACTGACCGGGCCGATCCCGTACCTGAGCGCGCTCACCAACTTGACGAACCTGAACCTCACTTACAACCAGTTGAACGGTCCGATCCCCAATTTGAATGCTCTCACCAATCTTACGTTTCTGGGCCTCGGCTCCAACCAGTTGAGCGGCCCAATCCCCGAACTGAGCACCCTCTCCAACGTGGAGTGGTTAGACCTCAGTGAAAACCAGCTGAGCGGACCGATCCCCGATCTGAGCACTCTCACCAACCTGGCTTATTTTTACCTCGACTCCAACCAGTTGAGCGGCCCAATCTCCGATCTGAGCGTTCTCACTAATCTGGAAGAGGCATCACTCGCCCACAACCGGTTGAGCGGGCCGATCCCCGACCTGAGTGCCCTCACCTACCTGGGGTATATGGATCTCAGTCACAACCGGTTGAGCGGACCTGTCCCCGATCTGAGCGATCTCGATTACATGCCTCTAGACCTCACATGCAATCAGTTATGCTTACCCCAAGGCACGGACTTGTCTAGCTTAAATGAAGATGTGGCCGCCCATCTCCAAAGCCTGAATCTGCCACTCTGTACCGGCTTCGTGCCCAGACGTATGCTTCCGACCCTGCCCAAGGAGAGGGCCGCGTTGGTGGCATTCTATGAGGCAACGAATGGCGCCAACTGGAGGAGAAACGACAACTGGCTGAGCGATGCGCCGATCACGATCTGGCACGGCGTCGTCACAGACGATAGTGGTCGCGTATCTGAACTGCGCCTCCCATGGAATGGGTTGAGCGGGCCGATCCCCGATCTGAGCGCTCTCACCAGCATGACGAGCCTTATCCTCTATGGCAACCGGTTGAGTGGGACGATCCCGGACATTAGTGCCCTTACCCACCTGACAAGCCTGGACCTTGGGGACAACCAATTGTCTGGCCCTATACCCGATCTGAGCGCTCTCACCAACCTGACAAGCCTGGACCTTGGGAGCAACCGGTTAAGCGGGCCTATACCTGAACTGAGCTCGCTTACTAACTTGACAGAGCTGCTGGACTTCTGGCGCAGTCAGTTGGGCGGCCCAATCCCGGATATGAACGCTAACACCAACATGACGAACTTGGACCTCGGTCACAACCAGCTGACTGGCCCAATCCCCGACCTGAGCGCTCTCACCAACCTGACAAACTTGGACCTCGGGAGTAACCAGCTGACCGGTACCATCCCGGACTTAAGCACATTCACCAATCTAACTAGGCTGTCTCTCGCCTCCAACCAGCTGACCGGTACTATCCCGGATTTGAGCGCCCTTACTAAACTGACGAGTTTGAACCTCGGGGGCAACCAACTGACCGACACAATTCCAGACATGAACACCCTTCCCAACCTGACAATTCTGGTCCTCAGCTCCAACCAACTGACCGGCCCAATCCCGGACTTGAGCACGTTCACCAATCTAACTAGGCTGTCTCTAGCCGCCAACCAGCTGACCGGCCCAATCCCCGATCTGAACGTTCTCACCAACCTGACAAACCTGGGCCTCAGTTACAACCAGCTGACTGGCCCAATCCCTGATCTCAATTCACTCACCAACCTGTCCCTGCTGGATCTCAGCGCCAATCAGCTAACCGGTACCATCCCGAACTTAAGCGCTCTCAGAGACCTGACAGACCTGGATTTCAGCGCCAACCAGCTGACCGGTACCATCCCGGATATGAGCGCCCTCACAAACCTAGCAGACCTGGACCTCGGTTACAACCAACTGACCGGCCCAATCCCGGATATGAGGGTACTCTCCAACCTGAAGTGGCCTTGGGTGCTGGACCTCAGAGGCAATCTATTGTGTCTGCCCGAAGGAACAGAGTTGTCCCTCCTGAATAATCTGGTGGCCGCCCACCTGCAGAGTCTGAATCTACCTGTCTGCACGGACGCCGAACTTGCGGCTCCGGGCGTGCCGCAAACTTGACGCCGACCACCGGTGACGGCCTGGTCTCACGCAAATGAGGGTAATGGCGAACCCCACCGCGGGAACTGTGGGAGATGCAGTTGCCCTGATGTGGAAGGGCCCCGCTGTGGACAGCGGGGCCTTTTAGTTTCTTGATAATCTTTTTTGTGGGAACGGCCGGTCTACTGCGTGACGTGAGGGACGCCTGCGAGCGAGCCGATCTGCTTCACAGAGCCGCGGTGTACCCAGACCGGTGCGTCGAGGCCGGGGACTTCGATGCGGAGCCATTGGGGATCGGCGCCGATGCCGGTGATTTGCGCCCATGTGCCCCTGGGCAGGATGGCGGTCGAACTGTACTCCGTGCCCGGACCGGACCGGGCGAAGACGGCTCCCGGCTGGACGAGTACTGCCGGCTGCGCCGCAACTTCCGCCGCGGTGACCCGTCTGACGCCCTCCACGGAACCTCGCACCTCGGTCATGTGGCAGTAGATCCAGACCAGTGAGCTGTGCCCATCCAACTCCACCAGAATCCAATCGCCGGTCGGGTCGATGCCGTAGATGCGGGCCTGCGTTCCCTGCGGCACAGCGGCGACTATGTCATATTCCAGGCCCGGGCCCGAGCGCACGTTCATGGTGATGGGCTGGGTGACTGCGATGGGCCGGTCATCGGCGGCGGGTGGGAAGAAGTCGGTGACGCCGTAGCGGGGGATGCCGGCGAGCGAGCCTACAGCCACCTTGACAAAGTCGCGGATTACCCAGACAGGCTCGTCGAGACCCGGGACAATGATCTGGTACCAGACGTTGGGCGGGCAGTCGCCGACGGCGATGATTTCGGCCCAGGTCCCTCGAGGGATCGTGGCTACGATGTCGTAGGCGAGGCCGGGGCCGGAGTAGGCGTAGAGGCCGTAGGTCTGGGTAAGAGCGGCGGGCCGGTGTGAGATTTCGCTGTCGGTGATGCGGCGGACGTTGACCAGGGGGCAGTCGACCTGGACCAGGTCGCGGTAGACCCAACCGAGGGAGCTCAGCCCATCGATCTCGACCTGCAGCCATTCGCCGCTGGGGTCGATGCCGACGATGTCGACCTGTGTGCCCTGGGACAGGGTGGTGAGGACATCGTAGTCGATGCCGGGACCGATGCGCACGTTCATGACCTCCGGCTGGATGGTCGCGATCGGTCTGCTGCCGGTGGCGCCGGAGATGGGGAGCTTGGCGAGCTCTTCTGCGGAGACCGTGGGGACGTTAGCGAGCGAACCTTCGACGGCAGCCAGGCTCTGGTAGATCCAGACGGGGATGTTGAGGCCGGTAAGTTCGACCTGGTACCATTCGCCGCGTGGGTCGACGCCGATAATGTTGGCGCGGGTTCCCTGCGGCAGGGTGGTGATGACGTCGTAGGCGAGGCCGGGCCCGAGGCGGGCGTTCATGCTTGCGGGATGGGTGACGGCCTTGGGATAGCTGCCGTCGGTCATTGTACCGCGGAGGGCGGCGAGCCAGTTGACCAGGTCGCTGTGATCCTGGCAGCCCCAGACGGTACGGTCACCGGCGTAGTGATCGGGCGTGTCGTCGTCGGTGTCGTCACCGTCGGTGTCGTCACCATCAGTGTCGTCGCCGTCGCCTGTTGGTGTCGGTATCGGACTCCTCACGTCGGGCGTCGCATCCGGACCTTTCGGATTATCTATAACGATGACAACGATGATTTCCCACAGATCTTCCGGCAGTTCGCTCGTGGGCGGAATCGTGGCCCCCGGCGTAGGCGTGGACGTCGGCGTAAGGGTTGGGACCAGGGAACCTGGGGGGGTAGCTGTGGCGGTGGCTGTAGGCGTTGACAGGCCGGAGGCGGTCGGCGTATGCGTCGCGGTTGGCGTCGGCCCCCCCACGTCGGGCGTCGCATCCGGATTGTTCGGATTATCAATGTCAATGATAACGATTATTTCCCAAATGTCGTCCGGCAGGTCACTCGTGGGCGGGATCGTGGACGTTGGCGTTGGGGTAACGGTGGGCGTATGCGTGGACGTAGGCGTCGGCAGAGCGGCGGCGGTTGGCGTGGATGTCGGCGTCGACGTGGGATTACCCTGATCTGGGGGCGGCGAGAAGGATATTTTGGCCGTAGGCGTGGGTGTGGGCGCGGTTGTCGCGGTGACGGTCGGTGTAGCGGTGTTGGCGGGCTGCTTTACCACTGGCGGCTGTTGCACCGGCGGCTGTCTTCGCCGCGGGGGACTTGTGGCGGTCGCTGTCGATGTGGGCGTGTTCGTATTGGTGGCGGTGGCGGTTGGCTGCTGTTGCGACGGAGGCTGGTTTCCTACCGGCGGATTATTTTGGTCCGGTGTATTGGTGGGGGTCGCGGTCGGCTGATTTTGCACCGGCGGCTGATTTTGCGCCGGCGGCTGATTCTGATCCGGCGTATTGGTGGGGGTCGCAGTCGGTTCGGGTGTGTTGGTGGCCGTGGCGGTCGGCGTGTCTGTTTCGATAGGGGAGAGTGACAAGCCAACGACCTGGAAGTCCTGGGTTACAGTGTAGGTAAATCCGCCCTCGCCGATGAGGGTGACGGTCACTGTGTATGTGCCGACCGGAGTAGCGTCGGTGATTTCGGCGGGGACTGTAATTTGGCCCTCGCCATCGAGATCGCCGGTGTACTGGCCGCTTCCACCAAGTCCCTTCCCTTCCGAGACATTGACATCATCGCCGTCAGAATTGGTGACGTCGGCCCGGTAGTGATAGACGTCCGAGTCGTCTATGCCTTCGAAGATAAAGTTGAAGGGTTCCTTCTGGCCCACATCAATGACGGGGGCCAACCCATCGATCCGGACGGAGGGTGGAGGCGCTGGTGTGTTCGTCGGAGTGGGCGTGCTCGTCGGTGTGGCCGTGTTGGCGGGTATTGGCGTTTCGGTGGGTGTGGACGTTACTGTCGGTGTATGCGTTTCGGTGGGTGTGGGCGTTGCGGTCGACGGGGGATCGACGGAGATGCCGCAGTTGCAGGCCAGCGGAATCTCCTCGGTTGAGCCGTCTTCGGTATAGGTGATGGTGCACTTGACCACATAGGAACCGGGTGTACAGTTGCTGTCAATGCCCAGCGAAATCGCACCTGTGGTACTCCAGTGGCTGTATTGCGACGGGCTGAAAGTGCGGACGACGCCAAACCCCTGCCCTTCACAGTTGTCGGCGTCGGGGCCGTCGACGCTGCCCTGCAGCAGGTCAAAGCGATAGGTGACGGTTGTGAAGGTGTCGTTGGCGTCACATGTGCCGTCGCCGTTTTGATCGTTGCAGGGGAAGTTGGCGAAAAAGATGCTGATGTTCAGATTTTCCCCTGCCGACACAGAGCCGTCAAGCGATTCGAAACCGGCGTGCGGTCTGAGATCCTCCTGCGCCGGCTGGAGATCCTCCTGCATCGCAGGGGCAAAGGTTTGGACCTCCGGGGGATTGGGCACGAAGGAGATGAGGGTCAGGGCGAAGAGCAGCAAAATAATCGCGGCAACCAACGTAGTGACCGACTGTTTCGCTTGCATCTTCTTTGTCTCTACGACAGATTTGCGAGGGTGCACTTTCATGTCCGTTCAGTCTTCTCGTTTCGAGCGTTGTCCCGTCCCAAAATGGGAACCGCTCCCGCCGATTGGACGTGCAATTGGCACGGAATGTTCCGTTTTCGGGAATCTTCAAAGAGTGGGTTTTCTTGATGCCGAAAACGGTGAACGGCCGGCAAGTTCTTGGGCGGCGGCGGAAAGAGATACATAGAAAGAAAAGGCCCCGCTTTCGACTGCGGGGCCTTTGGTATGCGATACTGTGACAGCGACTCAAGAAGGTGGATTAGCCGGGCCGGCGCGGCTATGGCGAAGGCTGGAGGAGCCGTGCGAGCGAGCCGATTATCTTCAACAGGTCGCAGAGGGCCCAAACCGGCTCTTCCATGCCGGCCACCTGAATCAGCAGCCATTCAGACCGCGGGCCGATGCCGCTGACCCGGGCCCATGTCCCCTTGGGAAGGATGGTGACTGTGGTGTACCCCGTACCCGGTCCTGTAGGACTAACGTAACGGGTGGTACAAACAGTGCGCCGTGTCACGGCACAATTTCCAGCCTGGATACCAGGCTTGGGAGCAGGATATCCTAATGGTCAACTGTCTTACCCGACCCTGGCAACAGGGGAAGTTCTCGAAAGAGTAAGGGGACAACAGCATGACAGTAAAGCCGGAGAGTAGGACAGTCACGAAAATACCAGACCGGCAAGACCTGCGACCTATGACTATGAAAGGAACCCCAGCGTCCATCTGGAGTAAACCACATCCAAGGGAAGAGTGACTGATACCCGAACCCCATAGAAACCCGAATGATAATTGTTCGGACTCCCACCACACTTATGGAAATATGCTGCGTCCGCGGGAACCTGCCAATGGGGAGAATCTGCTAATGAAGCAGGGTAAGGATGCACTGAGGGGGGTCTAAGGGTCGCTATTACGGAGATTGTGAACCGGAACACGGGATGCCCTGAGTGATGCGAACCATAGGGGTACGGAGTCTCCATAGCACTCGTCGGAATAACGACCGACCAGGGAGAGTGGGCAAGCCACTCACAGGGGGAAGGGAGACAGGTGAAGCTATGACTGCGAGTACGATGAGGGGGCGCGTGATGCGAACAACTGAAACTGTACTCAATGTCCTGAGTGAAAGGAACAAACTACTCAGCGCAACTGATCTGAGAAAGCCGGATGATGGGAAACTATCACGTCCGGTTTGACAGGGGGCTTAGGGGAAAAGTGTCATAAGATGACTCGCCCCTTTGCCTACCGAACGCGGGGGTAGGTCAAGCGCATATAGCTGTTCAGTTCGGAAAGACGGCTTACCGCGAGCCGTCGTCTGTGTCGGGTACAATGGCGAGCCCGCCGCTGGTCGTCGTCGAGCTGTAGGTGCCGGCCACGACGGGATCGATCTCAACTTCGGCTACCTCGCGGCCCCCGACCATACGCCCGCACCAGGCCGAGATGTAGCTGCTGCCGCTGAGTGTGCTGAATCTCAGACTCTTCGAGTTCACAGACGAGGTCGTTGCGGCCTGGTCGAGCGAGATGTAGGCGGTCGTGTCGATGCTGGAACGGTGGTAGAGGCTGTACAGCTGCGCACAGGCGCTGGTATCTACCCAACTGACCTCAAGGTCGACTCCGCCGGCCGGCGGCAGTGACACCTCGACCGTGATCGAGCTGGTCAACTGACTTGCCGCTGGCGACGAGCCCCCCAACGCGAGCTGGATAAGCCCTGATAGCGAGCCGCCGGCTACCTTTGTGTAGTCACGGAAGATCCAGGCCGGCTGGTCAAGGTCGTCCAACTCCACGCGGTACCATTCGCCCAGCGTGTCGATGCCGGTGATCTTCGCCCACGTGCCCTGTGGAATGGTCGTGAGGATGTCGTAGGTCAGGCCAGGACCGGCGCGAGCGTTCAACAGGAACGGCTGCGTGATCGCGGCAGGCAGCAGCGCCAGCTCGGCCTCGGTTACCCACTTGACACCGGCCAGCGAGCCGATCACGGTCGTCAGGTCCTGGTAGACCCAGACCAGCGTGTCCAGCCCTTCGAGCTCGATCTGGAACCAGTCATCGTTCGGGTCGATGCCGAAGATGCGGCCCTGCGTGCCTTTGGGAACAATGCCGACAATGTCATAGAGCAGGCCGGGGCCGGTGCGCACGTTCATGGTGATGGGTACGGTGATCGCCAGCGGCACTGAGCCGTCGGCGCCCGGCGTTCCCAGCAGCTGTGCTATCTCTTGCGCGGTGTATATCTTGACTGCGACCAGCGAGCCGATCACGGTTGTCAGGTCCTGGTAGACCCAGACGCGGGTGTCGAACCCTTTCAGCTCGATATGGAACCAGTCATCGTCCGGGTCGATTCCGTAGATGTAGCCCTGTGTACCCGCGGGGACGGTGGTGACGATGTCGTAGGTGAGGCCGGGGCCTGTGCGCACGTTCATCAGCTCCGGCACGGTGATGGCCAGCGGCACTGAGCCGTCCGTAGACTGTGTGCCGGTCGTCAGTTGCGTTATCTCCAGCGCTGTGTACTGTTTGACGCCCGCCAGCGAACCGACCAGCGTTGTCAGGTCCTGGTAGATCCAGACTTGGCCTTCGATGCCGGCGATCTCTACGTGGTACCAGTCGTCGTTGGGGTCGGTGCCGACGATGGCGCCTTGCGTGCCGGCAGGGACGGTGGTGACGATGTCGTAGGTCAGCCCCGGGCCGGTGCGTACGTTCATAATTTCGGGGATGGTGATGGCGATGGGCGTCTGGGACTGCGGCGGAGAATATGACGGCAGCGGCGTCGGGTTACTGATGAATGACTTGACGCCGACATTGCCCTGGTTATTGCCACCCTGGTTGCGGCGGCCCTGATTGTTGTTGCCGTCATTGCCGCCGTTGTTGCCCTGATTGGCGTCTGGACTGTTGCCCTCGTCTTTACCCTGATTGCCACCGTTGTTGCCGTTGCCTTCAACTGTAGGTGTCGCTGTAGGTGTCACCGTCAGTGTCGCGGTTGGATTGCCACCATTGGCGCCGCCGTCCTGTGTTGCCGTGGCCGTCGGCGTGGCTGTCGCGTCCAGCGGCGGCAGCAGCTGTGGAATCAGTGGCTCGTCCCCCGACTCACTCGTTTCCGTGGCTGTTGGCGTGGCGGTTGGGGTCGCGGTCACGTCGGGCGGTATCTGATTGTTGCTGCCTTGATTGCCGCCGTTGCCTTCAACTGTAGGCGTTGCGGTTGGGGTCGCGGTCGGTGGCGGCGGCTGTGGCTGTGGCCTTCGCGTTGGCCGCGGCGTGGCTGTAGGAGTACGGGTCGGTGTAGCTGTAACTATGGGTGCCGGTTCCGGCGTCACTTCGACTGCAAAGTATGCGATCGCGGAGGCCACTTCCACCTTGTCGGAACCCATCAGGATGACCTTCAGCTTTAATTGTGTCCCCACTGGACAGCTCTGGGGAAGAGTGGAGTAAATGGAGTTGATTACCTTCCTAACTCCGTCACCTTTCTGAAAGCTGCGATCTCCGCCCAACCCCTGTTCACATACACTATTGCGATTATTGGTGCCACGATCATATATTTCGGTGCGATGGTAACAGACGTCATCGAACAATGTATGGTGCGGGCCCCCGACGTTCTTATCGCACGTAACACTTTGGAAATTCTCGAAAATGTATGTCGCAAAGGGCTGACCCCTACTCAAATTCCCATTGTAGGAATTCAGGTCAATTCGCACCGATGGTCCAGGATTCTGGGCGTAGGCGATCTGCGGCCGGGACGCGATGATAACGGCCAGGACAGCAATCAACAGTGCGCCGGTTCCGGCCAAAAAGATACCCGACTGTTTGGTTCGCAATTGCATCGTCTTTCCCTCTTTCCTATCGGCGATCATTCCTGCCATAAGGCATAAGTCGTGAACGATTCCATTGGATCCTGCTGATGGAGCGTTCGGCGATTAGGGAGGCAGAGACAGAAAGATCTGCACTGCAAAACCTATTGCATCCCGGACGGTTATGAAGTTGTCAGATGATCGGGGAGCGGGAAGATTAGCCGCTCGAATGAAACAGCGGGGCGGGCGCGTGCCGGCGATAAGAACGGGACCGGAGGCGCGCCGTGTGCGTTAAAGAGGATGGGGATCGGTGTCGTTCATCCACCTCAAACGCAGTGACTTGAGGGCATTTCCTGGCGGCCGATCTTGTGCGATAGTTGCCCGCGCGTATACGCCGATAATGACGCTGTCCGCGCTGCATGCAGTCATACCGCTTTGGCCACCTTTCTGAGTTGTCGAGCCGATGAAAACAATAAGAGCAGTTCCCTGCGACAACTCATTTGTGAATTGATTTTAATCGTAGATTGGTGTATCGCCGCTGTCAAGCAAATGAACCCGGAATCGGACACTATTTTCTGACGTGCGCGCAGTCGTTTCGGCGCGTCGCTTCGCGGTCGCGGAGCGGGGGTTTCCAGTGTAGCGGACTGGTGGAGCATCGGAAAGGCGTAGCAGTATGGTATGGAATCCAGCGCGTTGGCGTCGGCGTTCGAGCGGAGGCCCGTTTGTTTCGTAGACCGATCGTAGATGTATCGTTAGAAGTACTGTAATCGTAACTATTTCACTATTTTTAATAGAATATATTTTGGGAAATTAATATGAATTGGAAAGTTAAAAGGCGTATGCAGATTGACTGATATAGGGCGGTTGGACCGAAAGCAACCGGAACGAATTAGCCAGGAAAGGTTTAACGAGTCGAGTTTGGTTCTGGAGAAGGTGTAGGGCGGGGCAACAGAGATTGGGCCAGCAGATGTAGGATCAACTGGCGAAAGAGACTGCGCCAGACTGGTCAGTCTCTGTGTGGTGGGCAACGGGGGCGCAGAGGAAGCACACTGAAGCAAGAGGGCAACAGGCTGGCATGGCGGCTGCGTTTCTCCCGGCTGATATTGAGTAGGGAGACGAAATCGTTTATTATCTTCGCAGCCGCGGCCTGGGCTGTGGGCCGTGCGGTTGCGCGAAGGGGGTATGAACCTAGTGCCGGCGGCGGAGACCGGCGGCGTTTCGTGAGGGGGGGCATTATGGGCGATTGCAGGTACTGCGGAAAGTCTGCCGGTTTCTTGCGCAAGGAGCACAAGGCGTGCGCGGATGCGCATGAAGAAGGGCTGGAGAGTATCCGGAAGGTCTGTATGGAGGCCGCGTTGCACGGGGTTGACGTTGACCGGTTGGCCGACAGGGTGCGCGCGATTGGGACGAAAGCCTATGTCGACACGTCGGAGACGGAGATGGCCGCGATGCTGGCGCGGGGCTGGCGCCACGCGGTGGATGCGGCAGTGGATGATCACTTTCTCTCGAACGAGGAGAAGCGGGCGCTCAACCGTTACCGCGCCCACCACAGTCTGGGTGCTCGCCATCTCGATGACAAGGGACACTTTACGCTATTCAGGATGATGAACCTGCTCAACACCCTGAGCGAGCATGGAGTCATACCCCGCTGGGATCGCCGGGCCGTGCGACCGCCATTCAACCTGATGAAGAGCGAAGAGCTGCTGTGGCTGTTCGGGGGCGCAGATTACCTGGAGCAGGTTACCCAGCGGGAGTTTCGCGGAGGATCGCTGGGTGTGAGCTTTCGGGTGGCAAAGGGCGTTTACATCCGGCCGGGCGCGTTTCGGGGACGTTCGGTCGCGACCAGCTCGATGCAGCATACCGATTCGGGCGTTCTCGGGATCACGACCAAGCATATCTATTTCAAGGGGAACAGCAAGAGTTTCCGGGTCAGGCTGGAGAAGATCGTTTCGTTTGACCCGTACCGGGACGGGCTGGGCATCATGCGCGACACGGCGCGGGCCAAGCCGGAGGTATTCAGGATGGGCGAGACCGATGCCTGGTTTCTGCTGAACATTATTGACGCGGTGATGAGTCTGGACCGTGTCAAGCTGCCCAAGGCGGGCGATCCGACGCTGGATGATATTGTGGAGGAGGAACTGGAGTGAGGGACGGGAGGAGGGTACGCAGATGTACAGGCTTTCTCTCACGTCAGAATTACAGCGATTCTGTGCACCATTTGACCCGGAGCAGAAGCGAACGAGACAAGAGCTTTCTTCCTTCTACAGCAGCCCCGCCGAAGAGCAGGCATCCGGTAACAGGAGGGCAACACCTATGACCAAATCCGACACATGCGAGCATTTGGGGGACCCCGAAAACGCCATCATGCGGGGCCGGCTTGAAGACGTAGACCTGAAGCAAGGGACAGCCAGACTCGACAACTACTTGGATGACTCTGTGCCCTTGCAGTTCGACACGGCCTTGGAAGAAGAGGTTCTCCGCCTGGAATCGACACACGTCAGGGTAGAAGGTAAAGGTTGGATCAGTGACGACGACGAATGGGTCGTCATCAACATAGAAAAGATAGTCCCAACGTCGTCCGAGGTGCGCACAGTCGAAGAGATTCTTAACGATCCCAACCCGAAGCTCTTCGATCCCGATACAGTCATTACGGCCAGTGAGCCTTTCGACGTGGATGAGTTCTTGCGCGTCATCTATGAGGGCCGCGGGCGGGAGTGGGGGAAACCATCGGACCGGTAGTCCTGGACTCCAGCGTCGAACCTTGAATCTTCAACCGCGATCCCATCGCCCGCTATTGTGTAGAACGACTGCGGGGCAACCGGCAGTTCATTTCGTTCCAGACGCGTGAGGAGGCCTGGTCCGGCGCACTAAGCCGCGATTTTGGGGCACAAGGCGTGAAGGAACTTACAAGCCATATCGAGTGATATGAGGTCATCTGGGCAGACACCGGCCAGGCAGAAGGATGCGCCCGTTAGGGCACTGAGCGAAGGACCGCCGCTACCGCAATCAAGCTGAACTGTCCCCCAGCCTCCCATGACAGCCGCTTTGCAGAAATCCCCAATCTCCAGCTGATCGGGTCGCCGATACCCTGACTACTCTCGACGACAAAGGGCGATCTCAACTCTCTGGCCGGTTTGCGCCTTGGTGGGTTAGGGCGTATTATTGCGCGACATCTTAAACAGTTTAGTAAACGCGTCGCCGGCCGCGTTTGGCACGGGACTGGAGACGCGTGAAAGGAGCGCTGCGCAAGCGTGGCTATACAGAAACGGGCGGAGAATGAGTTGCGCCCTGTGCAGTTCGAGCTTGATTATATCCTGCATCCGGAAGGCTCGGTGCTGATCAGCATGGGGAACACGAAGGTCCTGTGCAATGCGACGGTGGAGGAGCGTTTGCCGCGCTGGCTGCACCGGTCTTCGCACCGGCACGGCTGGGTGACGGCGGAGTATGCGATGCTGCCGCGCAGCACGCACCAGCGGGTGGACCGGGAGACGCTGCGGCCGAAGGGGCGTACGCAGGAGATCACGCGGTTGATTGGCCGCAGTTTGCGGGCGGCGGTGGACCTGGACAGGCTGGGCGAGCGCCAGATCGTGGTCGACTGCGATGTGATCCAGGCGGACGGGGGGACGCGCACGGCGGCGATTACGGGCGGTTATGTGGCGCTGGCGCTGGCGGTCAAGCGGCTGGAGCGCAAGAAGAGGGCGAAGCCGGGTACGCTGATCCGGCAGGTGGCGGCGGTGAGTGTGGGCATTCTGAACGGGAAGGCGTTTCTGGATCTCGACTACCAGATGGACCAGAACGCGGATGTCGATTTTAACGTGGTGATGACGGACAGCGGCGATTTCGTGGAGGCGCAGGGGACGGCGGAAGGGGAGCCGTTCAGCAAGGCGGCGTTGAACGCGATGATGCTGCTGGCGGAGATGGGGATAGAGGAGTTGATCCGCTTGCAGAGGCGCGCGCTGGCGGAGGCTGGATATTGACTGCAGTGGTCAGTGGCTAGTGACCAGTGGTCAGTGATTCGTAGCAGCATGGACGGAATTCAAGAGAGGGGAAGCGGGTATTGAGCAGGAGGAGGAAACGGGTTACTTTGCGCGATGTGGCGCGTCAGGCGGGCGTATCACCGACGGCGGTTTCGTTCGCTTACAATGCCCCGCACCAGTTGAGCCAGGCTACGCGGGAACATATCCTGGACACGGCGGAGTTGCTGGGCTACCAGCCTCACCCCGTGGCGCGCACGCTGGCGACGGGCCGCACGAATGCAATCGGGCTGCTGGTGCCGACCAGTCTGAACTGGATGCTGCACGATCCTCTCTTTACCCATTTTCTGGGGGAGGTGGGCGCGGCCTGTGACCGGGAGGAGAAGCGGATCGTACTGGCGTCGATGCACGAGACGCGGCGCCGGGACCCGCGTCAGAACAGCAAGGCAGTGGCGCCGGCTACGTGGCTGGCGTCGATTGCGGCCGACGGCTTTCTGATGGTGGGCATCGACCGCACCCATCCACTGACCGAGGCGGTGCAACGCTCCCAGCGCCCTATCGTACTGCTCGACAGCGCTTCGGGCCTGCAGGCGCCGACCTTCAACATTGACGACTACGGGGGCGCGTATGCGGCTGCACAGCATCTGCTGGCCAAAGGGCATCGCCAGTTCGCGATCGCGACGATGACGCCGCGACGCGATGGGGTAGTGATTCCCTCGATGGAACGCAGGGTATGCGGATTTGCACAGGCGGTTGAGGAGGCCGGGCTGCCGCCTTCGGCGGTGCAGATCGTACATGCGCGCGGCGTGCTTGCCGCCGGGCACGAGTCGTTCCAGAATATCTGGCAGCTGCGGAGGCGGCCGACGGCGGTTTTTTGTGTGAGCGATGTGAGGGCGCTGGGGATCCTAAGCGGTGCGCGCAGGGAGGGGATCTCTGTGCCGGAGGACCTGGCTGTGGTTGGATTTGGCGATCTGCCCGACGCGAGCGAATCGAGCCCGCCGCTGACGACGGTTCACCGGGATATGGACAGCCAGCCGCAGCTGGCGATTCGGACTCTTTTTCAGTTGATTAACGAGCAGATCAGTGAAGCGGATTTAGAGTCGCCGCATATTAGCGGGACGCGGCTAGTTGTTCGCGAGAGCAGTTAAGGGCTGAAGCGGCGAGTGTCTCGAAAACCTGGCCGGGCGCACCCTTCTTGTATGCCATGCGCTTGACGAGGGTTATTGCAAGAGCTCCACGAGAGTTTACCAGTATGGATTTTTCAGGTAACACATCAGCGGCGGTGAAAGAAGCTACTACTGTCTCAGGACAAACACAAAGGAGTAGTTATAGGCTCCAGGCTGTTGGCGCGCGGGCCAGGTGCCGTTCATTCCTCTCTTTTGATTGCGCTGCCTTCACTGTGGGGACTGGTGCCCTACCGGACTTAGGGGACGACTGCACCTCATTTGAGCGTATATGACAGAATCTGCCTCTACTCCTCGCAGGGAAAACTAGCCGCGCGGTGGATCCAAACCAGAAGGCTTTCGTCATTGACCTATCTGCTGTTCCCAGAGATTATTCAATTCTGTTTTATTCCGTCTCCAAAGCCAATCAGGAATTAGTGGAGCTATTGCGCGTGCAATCTGATATTCATGGAGAAGCCTGATTACCTGAATTTCTGTCAGGGATTCAAGTTCCAATAGCCGTGAGGCGCTTTCATTTGCTTTTTCGGCCTGACTTGAAAACGAACGATATTGGAAGCAAAGACGTAGATATCCGTAAGCGACCAGGAGAGCAACTACGGTGACGAGAATGCGGCCCACAGTTGTCTCCCACCGTTGGAAAGGCAGTGAATGGAATACAACGAGTGTCAACACAAAAAGCCCCAATGAAATCGCGCTCAATACAAAGAGAAAACCGGACATCTTTCTTGCCAGATGCTTTGTGTACCAAGCGCTCTGATTCAAGTTTTCGACCGCTCTTCGGGCCGATACCACTTTGTGCGAATCAAAGTAGGGTGAATCCTCCGTTCCATATCCCGCCTTCTTAACTGTGTTGGAAACCTCAAGAATCAAATCAGCTTCTTCTTGCTCGGAAATCTTCCATCCTAAGCCATCCTGAAACTCAAGCTTGCGCTTTATGGTTTCGGCCTTGCCCTGAAGAATATCGGCGCGCCACTGAAACAAGGAAAGGGTGACCGTAAGACCAGCCGGCAGTAGCCAGATCCAGTCAGGCCATTCTTTCCACAGTAGTGAAATAATGGTGATAATGACAACAGCGAGCCTCGACACATTGGCCCAGAACCACCACCGTTTCGCTTCCTTGAACTGTGCTGCCGTCAGTAGGCGTATGCTGATTGGCTCCCCGTTTTCTCTATCCAAAGTTGGGGAAGACATTTTCCCACCATGCAATAGAATCTTCGTGATAGCCCTGCTGCTCGCAGTGTACGGCATTTTGAGCATATTGAGCGTGTTTGTTCGCCGCGTTATGAATCTCTATCTTGTCCTCCCTTGTCAGATCTGCATCGAGATGCGGCCCCAGACCTTTGGGATCCGGACAAGCAACCATTACATAATGTGCAAGTTGCTGGAAAGCACAGGGAATGCTCCATCTGACCTTCGACTCAATTGCGGGATAGCCATATCTGAACGCGTTGATCAGTAGCGTTTCGAGGTAGTAAGACGCCAGCCTGGGGGCGGCGCGTCTCCTTACGTTCCAGTACTTGATGAGCCGGATCAATGGAAGCAGATACCCGTTCTGGGTCTGGTTTGCTCCGGTCACAATCTCCTGATCGATTCGCGGGTCCGTTCTCATCCAGTTACCTCTGCCGTCAGGGATCAAGTAATGGAGTGTTGAACCACTCCAATCTGCAACAGATAGGGCAGGAACGATATCGAAAGCCCAGTCGTAGGACAGCAGATTGAGAACTACGGCCACCCCCGTTCGCTTGATTTCAGACTTTTTGTAATTCTTTACCTGCTTCAGCCCACCCTTGAACTGACCGAGGATCTTGGTTGAGCTAACCCAGCCGTACTCGTCCATATAGGGTCTCAACGGCGATAACTCGCTAGTGGCGCTTACCAGAAAAGTGTATGCATCCCAGGAAGCCTGAACAACTTGAGCATCTTGCCCGTTGAGCATGACGAGCATGTCTATATCATCCAAGGGGCGGATTTTTGTCTTGCGAGCGAATGAGCCGAAGGGCCTGAACTGGCCCGTTATGCGGGGAAAATTCTTGTTGCCATCTCTGACCGTGATGAGCTGCTTTTGCAGGTAATCTCGACTTCCCCGAGCCTTTCGTACTGTATTTGGATTGAGATTGACTTTGTCATGTTGGAATTCGTTGAACGCATGTGGAGCGGAAATGGATGTATTGCGATGGGCCAAACCCGGGGAAAAGGTCATGTCTTTACCTCACTGTCGGAAAGAAAGGCACGGTTGCAGGTACCGGCTGAAATGCGTTTTAAAAGAGTGTATTCCCGAGAGCAGCCCACCAACGGCGATTCCGGGGCGCTCGATATGTTTCAGCGTACACATGTGCTATTGTAGCATGTCGCTGATTCTCGGATCAAGTACCAGACGCCTCCATTTCCTGATAATCTCGGAGTCACTTACAGAATTCCAACGCCTCAATGCTGCCGTCTCAGCAGACCAGTCGCTTCTGTAACTGGTATGATTCAGTGCCAGGAAGGTCGACCTTTAGCAGTTTGCACCGGCCTTTCCGCCCTCATACAATGTCATTAGGAATCCCCTTCTTCTCTCAAACCCGGACCCGCCCATGTTCCAGCTCAAACCCACACACAAGGTCGTCAAGGACTACTTCGCCGAGGTCCGCAAACTGACCCAACTCGGCGCGGTGCATGAGGGCGCGGTCGCGCCCGCGTTCGCCAATCTGCTGCGCGCCGCCGCGCAACCGTTCGGCTGGACGCTGGCCGAACAGTACGCGCGCACCGTGCGCGGCCGACAGACCATCCGCATCGACGGCGCGCTGCTGGACAGATTCAGGCTGGCGCGCGGCTATTGGGAGGCCAAGGACAGCGCCGACGACCTCGACGCCGAGATCAGCCGCAAGCTGGCCGCCGGCTATCCGCAGGACAACATTCTCTTCCAGTCGCCGGCGCGCATCGTTGTCCTCCAGCAGGGGCAGCGGGTGTGGGACACGCCGGTAGAGACGCCGGACGCGCTCGTCGCCGGGCTGCGCGCCTTCCTCGCCTACCAGCCACCGGCGTTTGAACGCTGGCAGCAGGCGGTCGAAGAGTTCAAGGCGGTGGTGCCGGAACTGGCCGCGGCGCTGCTGGAACTGATCGAGGGCGAACGGCGCGGCAACCAGGGCTTCATCGACGCCTTCGGCAGATTCGCGGATCTCTGCCGCGCCGCGATCAACCCCAACATCTCCGACCAGGCGGTCGAGGAGATGCTGATCCAGCACCTGCTGACCGAGCGTATCTTCCGGCGGGTCTTCGACAACCCGGATTTCGTCAACCGCAACGTGATTGCGCGCGAGATAGAAGAGGTTGCGCGCGCGCTGACCAGCCAGCGCTTCAGCCGCCGCGAATTCTTCCGCCCGCTGGACCGCTTTTACGGCGCAATCGAAACCACGGCCGCCACGATCAACGACTTCTCGGAGAAGCAGGGCTTTCTCAACACCGTCTACGAGCAGTTTTTCCAGGGCTTTTCGGTCGAGGTGGCGGACACGCACGGCATCGTCTACACGCCGCAGGCGATAGTCGATTTCATGGTGCGCTCGGTCGAGGCGCTGCTGCAGCGCGAGTTTGGGCGCTCACTGGCCGACAGCGGCGTCCATCTGCTGGACCCGTTCGTGGGCACCGGCAACTTCATCCTGCGGGTTATGCGCCACCTGGGGGAGGTCGGGCGGCTGAGCAGCCTGCCGCACAAGTACGCGCACGAACTGCACTGCAACGAGGTGATGCTGCTGCCCTACTACATCGCGGCCATGAACATCGAGCACGACTACTACGAGCTGACCGGCCGGTACGCGCCCTTCGCCGGCATCTGCCTGGTGGACACCTTCGAGCTGGCCGAGGAGATCCAGATGAACATGTTTGCGCCGGAGAACACGGCGCGCGTGCAGGCGCAGCAGGAGCAGGAGATCACCGTCATCATCGGCAACCCGCCGTATAACGCGGGGCAGGTCAACGAGAACGACAACAACAAGAACCGCAAGTACAAGACGATGGACAAGCGGGTGCGGGAGACCTATTCGAAGGACTCCAAAGCGACCAACAAGAACGCGCTCTCCGATCCGTATGTGAAGGCAGTACGGTGGGCGGCGGACCGCATCGGCGCTGAAGGCATTGTCGCCTTTGTAAGCAACAGCGGCTTTCTCGACGGCGTTGCGACCGATGGCATGCGTAAACATCTGTCAGACGACTTTGACGCCATTTACATCCTCGACCTGGGCGGGAACGTGCGCAAGAATCCCAAGCTGTCGGGCACGACCCACAACGTCTTTGGCATTCAGGTCGGTGTCAGCATCAACTTTTTCGTCAAGAGGCGTGTCCAGGCCGACTCTGCGGCGGAGATCTTATACGCGCGCGTCGAAGAGAACTGGCGCAAAGAACGGAAGTACCGCTATCTGGATGATAAGCAACAGCACGGCAACGTCGATTGGACCAGGCTTTCCCCGGACAGGCGGCACACATGGCTGACAGAGGGGCTCCACGCCGAGTTTGAAACCTTTGTGCCGCTGGGCAGCAGGGAAGCAAAGGCAGCAAAAGGTGAGGCCGTGGATGTGCTTTTTCGCACATTCAGTAACGGTGTAAAGACCAATAAGGATGCGTGGGTCTATAACTTCAGCCGTCCCGCGCTCGCCGAAAACATGGGTCGGATGATTGACACCTACAACGAGCAAGTATTCAAGTGGGAAAGACATAGGAATCGAGGCGCGAGCGTTGATGATTTTGTTGTTTCTGACGCCAGTAAAATCGCCTGGAGTTCCGGGCTGAAACAGTCGCTGCAAAGAGGGAAAATCGCTGATTTCTCGCAAGAAAAGATAAGGGCTTCGTTTTTTCGTCCATTTGCCAAGTTCAGCCTCTATTTTGACCGAATGATGTGCGAAAGGGTGTACGTTTTCCCTTCCATCTTCCCAACACCGGAGATTGAGTCAGAAAATCGGGTGATATGGATCAAGGTGGGTGCGGATTGGCCGATGTTTGCGCTGATGGTCAATAGAATTCCTAATCTGCTGCCACAAGGCGGCTCCCAATGCTTTCCCTTCTACACCTACGACGAGGACGGCAGCAACCGCCGCGAAAACATCACCGACTGGGCGCTGGCGCGGTTCCGCACGCAGTACCGGGACGAGACGATCGGCAAGTGGGACATCTTCCATTACGTCTACGGCCTGCTGCACCATCCCGGCTACCGCCAGCGCTACCAGGCCAACCTCAAGCGCGAGCTGCCGCGCCTGCCGTTCGCGCCCGACTTTCACGCCTTTGCGGCGGCCGGCGCGCGGCTGGCGGAAATCCACGTCGGTTATGAGGAGACACCCCCTTATGCGCTGGAGGAGATCGAGACGCCGGGGCAGCCGCTAGACTATCGCGTCGAGAAGATGCGCCTCGCCAAGGACAGGACGCAGATCCGCTACAACGGCTTCCTGAAGCTGGGCGGGGTGCCGGCGGAAGCGTTCGACTACCGGCTGGGCAACCGCTCGGCGCTGGAGTGGGTGATCGACCAGTACCGGGTGAAGACGGACAGGCGCAGCGGGATCGTGAATGATCCGAACCGGGCGGAGGATCCGCGCTACATCGTCAATCTGCTTGGAAGGGTGATCGCCGTCAGCCTGGAGACGGTGCAGATCGTGGCGGGGCTGCCAAGCTATGGGTATGAAGCGGAAGTGTCATGACGGCTCTTCTGATTCATTTTCTGCCAGTAGCACCCTTGTGCTATGCTGGACACAGAACCGGAGCAGGTGAGAGAGACGTATACCCCTCGCTTCCTCAAAGGAGGCCTGAAGTGTTGAACGTAGAGACGAAACTCACGTACGCCGACTATCTGAAAACGCCCGACGATGAGCGCTGCGAACTCTTGAACGGAGAGTTAGTCATGTCTCCATCCCCCAAGGAGATTCATCAATATATTTTGGGTAATTTGTATCTCAAGCTAGGCGCGTTCGTAAGAGAGCGCGGCCTGGGCAAAATCTATTTTGCCCCATTCGATGTGGTGCTGTCGGACACGGACGTGGTGCAGCCGGATCTGCTTTTTGTTTCCGATGACCGTATCGGCATCGTTACGCCGGATAATGTTCAGGGCGCGCCCGACTTGGTTGTCGAAATCCTCTCCCCCGCCACAGCCGAGCGAGACCGGACGGTCAAGCTCGCCATGTACGCCCGGCACGGCGTCCAAGAGTACTGGATGGTAGACCCCGACGCCAGGACGATCACGGTTCTGCTGCGGGGGGAGAGCCGCTTCGGGGTCAACGGTATCTACGGGGAGGGGCAGATCTTGCATTCACCCACGCTGGCGGGGTTCAGCGTTGCGTTGGAGGAGGTATTCTGAGAAGTGAAGGATAAGACTATGAGCATCAGTTCAGATCGAGCCAGGCTATCGCAAAAGAATACGCTGGATTCTTTGCGGCGCGAACCGAAGTTGACCGATATGGTAACGGTGTACCGGTCAGACGGAAACGGCCCTTCCAGTCAATTCATCTATTGCGCCCTGATTCCGTCTAATCAGATTGAGCACGCTCTTTCCAAGTCGTCCTGGGACCTTTCGCACGGCGGGGGTCTACCCGGAACTTCCGAAAGTCTTATGGACGGAGAGTGGAAAGTTGAGTACCTGCGCTACGGTGACGATAGCGGGGTTGAACCACTGATCATAGACCGGGAATTCCATGGAATCAGGGAAGACTACAAAGAAATATCGGAGGAATTCCGCCTTTTTCACAATCTGTACCACGACAGGAGCTCGGATGAATACTTGAAAATCGATGACGCTGGCAATGAAGCGAGAGTTGCTGTCGTTAAGCCGGGCCTTGTCCAAATACGACTCAAGGAGATCCGGCAATTCCTGGCAGTAAAGGAGATGCACTTATCGATCCAGTTTGCCTGTGTGGAATATTCGGCGCACTGCTTGGAAGAGCTCGAAATAGAAGAGGGTGGTGTCGAACATCGGGATGGTCTCATGTTTTGGAGGCTCTACTACGAAGATTTCGGTGGCTCCGGCAGCCATAAGGCTTTTAGCCGGTTATGGGGAAAGCGGCTTGTTGAACCACTGCCGAAGTCCAAGAGCGGATTCTGGGGATTTGCCGAGAAAACAGAGGAAAAGCATGTCGAGTTTATCATTGGTGTCGATAAGAACGGTGAGGAAGTCGCCTACACATGCAATCCGGACGCCCTGGCGAATTACTTTGGGGCAAATCCGGACGCCCCCGATTATCTGACTCCAGTGCATTTCCATAAGCAAGTCTTGGACAAATACTATCAGGAGCCCAGCAAATACTCGGTTGAGGATTCGCTCTTACGTTGTGGTCGGCTGTGGATCATGGACATAGACAACCATCACGCCGAAAGAGTTTGTGCGTGGCTGGGCGATCTGGGACGAGACCTCCCCTACAGAGAACAACTGCACTGGAGATCATTTAACATTCCTCCCTCGGGAGGGATGAGTGAAATCTACCTGAGGCGTCAGTTGATGGTTCAGGCCATGGAATCAGATCAACCGGATCTCCTCTTTAGGGAACGGTATGATGATCTGCAGAGGCTGAGTATAGAACACCTGGGATGGCATCTGTTGCGACCTTTGAAATCAGACGATCAGCACCACTTACAGAGCTTGCGCATCCCGGCTGCGAACGAACAGCGTGATTTCGACGAATTGATTCTGAGCCTTGCCAAGCTTCTGATCGACTCCTTGCATGTGAAGCGCCTGAATTCGCTGCTTTCCGATGAACAGAAAGAAGAAGTGGGGGAAGGCGGCATACCTCGCCTTGAAGCCGTGCTGGCCTCTCGCAACATCGAGGGCGCCGCCAGGCATATCGCATTCCTGCGCAACCTCCAGAGTCTGCGCTCCAGCTCTGTCGCCCATCGCAAAGGAAAGAGTTACAAGAAGATTGCGAAACGGTTCGATATCGAAGACCAGAATCTGCGCGAGGTGTTTGCGGGAATCCTTTGGCAGGCACTGGACTTCCTCAATTTCGTCACCCTTCTCGTGCGTGGAGGACGCGTTGAAAACGCCGATCAGAACAGAGCAGAGGAAATGTACGCGATCTTGGATGAGATGGTTGGATTCGTAGATGCCGGCGCAACCGATGGCTCAGTCAACCATGACGACCTCATCTATGAACTGCGCACAAAGCCATGATTTTTGTCGATTGCGGAGCCTGGATCGCCCTTTTCAATGCGAGGGACCAGCATCATACGGACGCAAGAGTGATCTACAGCGAACTGGGGCAGCAGCAAACGAAGATCTTAACGACAGATTATGTGATCGATGAAAGCGTTACGCGGCTCAGGTATGATGTTGGTTACCCATCAGCGAATCGCTTTCTCGAAACGATTGAACGCGCTGAAGGAACGAACGACCTGGTGGTAGAACGAATCGACAGGTCGGCCTTTGAGGAAGCCAAGCGACTGTTTCGCCAGTATAGTTCCGAAAAACTGTCATTCACCGATTGCACAAGCTTCGTCGTGTGTCAGACGAAGGGAGTATCCGCCGCCTTCGCCTTCGATCAGCATTTTCCGATTATGGGAATCACTCTACTTCAGTAACCTGAATTCGGTGTGAAAGAGCGCCTTGTCAAGCGGGTAGGATCGGGTGTTGCAGGAAGAAACCACCAGCCATACAAGGCGTCCATGATGCGTACACGCGGACACAGCCCTGCGCTCTCGCCAGCTGCAGGCATTCGTTGATGCGCAGACCGGCCTCGTTCAGCCGCGTCAGGCGGCCGCGCTGCTGTCTCCCTCTCCATTTCCCACGCGTAGCTACCCTTCATATCCCCTGCCTGGTCAGTGGAATTGATCAGGCCGCTCCGAATTTTGCGGGATTCCTCATATTGACACGAAATCGACACAAAAAGCGACCGTTATTTCACTGAAATACCACGACAGATCTGCTATACTTATACAGTTATGCGGGTCAGGGCGTACGCCGGTCATTCGTCGCGATAGAGCAGTCGCCATCGGGCAGGGGTTTTATCCTGCGGGCCGGCAGGAAAAGGGCGAATTTTTGCAGGCATTACCGCCTTCCTTGCGCCGGGTGGTGTTATGGAGGGGGTGACATGCCGCCAGGCAAGCGCCGATAGCCGGGCTTAACTCCGGACTCAGGTCAAGTGCAGAGTATATGCCCAATGAAAGCGTAACGCGGCGAGGGTATGATGTTGGCTACCCGGCAGCGAACTGTTTTCCGGAAGCGACTGAACGCGCTGAAGGAACAGATGACCTGGGGGTAGCGCGAATCGTCGGGTCGGCCTTTGAGCAAGCCAAGCGGCTGTTTCGCCAGTACGGTTCGGAGAGGCTGTCACTCACCGATTGCACGAGCTTTGTCGTGAGTCGGACGAATGGAACCTCCGCCGCCCTCGCATTCGACCGAAACTTTCCGACTTTGGGTTTACTTCAGGCAACTCCACGTTTATGCCCCCGGCTCTCCTTTACAGTTCATTTCGGCCGGTGGTGGACGCCTTGATCTCTCCCAAGCCGAGTCGTTGATCGCCCACTTCCATCTCGGCGTTCTCTTTGCCGACAATGCGAATGGTTCTGATCCCTGCGGGAACTACCCGCAGCCCAACAGGCCAAAGTTGGCCATCACCCGTCTCCGCCGTCTCAAGCATAGGCGGGATCTTGACCGACTGCGCTGCGTCAGAAAAGGACGAATTCCCATGGGCGGATTGAAACGTCCCCTGGCCGTTCGCGGTACGGGGCCCATCCACTTGTACGCTGTGTCGCCTATCAAGGAAGAATGGAGCCTCGTGAGGGAATTGCGACCGCCATATGCCGCCGTTCCCTGGGCCGCACAGCAGTCCCATTGTAAGCCTGTATTTCTGACGGAAACCGAGGCCGAAAAGGACGCCCCCAATGACCTCTGAACTGACCAATCAGCTCGCCATAGCCGGACTTCTCCATGATATCGGCAAGTTTATGCTGCGGGCTGCTGTCCATGGCAATCGCATCTGGGACTCGGAAGCGAAGGGCGATTTCGGCTACAAACATGCGATGCTCAGCGCCGCCTTTGCAGAGCGGTACCTTCCTGAGCCCTGGCGCATCCCAGTGAAAAACATGGCGGGCAATCATCATCGCCCCCAGACGCGCGAGGACCTGATCGTTTCCCTGGCCGATATGCTGTCGGCGGCCGAACGCGACGACGGGACCGCGGACGAAAACCCGCGCGTCCAGCATCCGCAGCAGCTTCTATCCATCTTCTCGGTATTGGAGGCCGATGGAATCAGGCCGTCCCATTCGGAACGCCTGTACCTGCCTCTGTGTCCCCTGGCGCTGAAGCGTAATGTCCTGTTTCCGCAGGAGTCCATGGAACAGGGAGAGGTCTGGCGCGCCTACACCAGGCTCTGGCAAGAATTCGAACGTGAACTGGAACAACTCAAAGCGGCCCACGCCCAGGACCCTGACCTGCCCTCCTATCTGGAGTCGCTTCTTCTCCTGTCGCAGCGCTACCTGTGGTGCGTGCCGTCTGCCTACTACAGAAGTCTGCCGGACATCAGTCTCTACGACCACGGCAGAATCACGGCCGCGCTGGCCGCCGTGCTGGACCGCGAAGGAGTGGACAAGGAGGCCCTCAGACGCTGGCGCAGAACGCCTGGAGCCATCGGGGATCAGATCGCTCTGCTGGTGGGCGGAGATATCAGCGGTGTGCAGGAGTTCATCTATACCATCTCCTCTCGCGGCGCGGCCCCCACACTGCGCGGGCGTTCCTTCTATCTGCAGGTCCTTACCGAGGCGCTGGCCCGCTATCTGCTCCGTCGCCTGGAGCTGCCGGTTACCAACCTGATCTACGCCGGCGGCGGCAGCTTTTTCCTGCTCGCGCGGCCCGGCGACGCGGACCGCTTGCGCGACATTCAACAGGAGATCAGCCGCATCCTCTTTCAGCAGCATCGGGGGGAACTGTATGTAGCCGTGGCCGGCGTGCCGCTGGCGGGCCGCGAGTTCGTGGACGGTTCCGTCAGCCGCAAATGGGGTGACCTGCACGAGGCGTTGCGCCGGAAAAAACTGCAACGCTTCGCCGAATTGGATGATGAACTGACCGTGATCTTCGAACCCACCGGCCACGGCGGCAAAGAAGACCAGATGTGCCATGTGTGTGGACAGGAACATCCGCGGATCATATCGGAGCAGGAACGGCCGGACGCCGAAGCGGTGCGTAAATGCTCGCCCTGCCTGGAGTTCGAGAAGCTGGGCGACGATCTGCGCAACGCCCGCTACCTCGCCCTGGACGAAATACCCCCGCGGCCGCCCCTTGATCTACGCCAACCCGCCGGGATCTGGCGCGACACCCTGGCCCATCTGGGCATGAAGATAGATGTCTGCGCCGAGGCGCCGGAGCCGGCGCCCGCAACGCGGCGCCTGCTGCTCGCTCTTGATGACGAGGACGCGTCCAGTATGCATCCGCGCCCGCGCGCCGTTACCGGCCGCCGTTTTCTCGTAAACGTCGCGCCCATCCTGCGTGACGCTGAGCTGGAAATGTTACGTCAGAATATGACGCCCGCCGAAAGGGAAGAACTGCCCCGCGCCCCCGGCGGCGTCAAACCCTTCTCCGTTCTCGCCCACCAGTCCAATGGGATCAAACGGCTTGGCATCCTGCGCATGGACGTCGACAATCTGGGCCAGCTCTTCCAGAACGGCTTCGGCGAACAGGCCACCTTCTCCCGTATCGCCGCGCTCAGCTTCGCTATCTCGCTCTATTTTGAGGGCTGGGTGAGCCGCCTGGTTGAAGACGCGCAGATTGGGGGACAGGTCTATACCATCTATTCAGGCGGCGACGATCTTTTCTTCGTCGGTTCCTGGGACGCCATGCTCGAACTTGCCATCCGCATCCGCGCCGACCTGACAAAATACGCCGCCGGTAATCCGGGCATCCACGCCAGCGCCGGCGTCATTCTGGCAAGAGGCAAATATCCCCTGTCCCAGGCGGCACAGGACGCCGAGGAGGCTGAAAAGGCCGCCAAAAACCTGGTCTGGTGGAACGAGGCGCGAATAAAGAAACAGAAAGACGCCATTGCCTTCCTGGCTCAACCCGTTCCCTGGCCATCCTTCGGCCTGGATGCCGAATGCCCCGCCGGCCTGGAGACGGCCCACGGTCTGATGCATACCCTGGTGAAGTTATGCACGGACGGGAACCGCGACAAGGCCGCGCCCAGGACCTTCGTGCGCACGCTCATCGACATTCATCGCCAGTATGCAGGCGCGCAGGAGCAATGGCGGAAGGATCATGCTGACAGCGATTGGAGTGGTCCGCAGCAGATAGTTCTGGGTCCGTGGGCCTGGCGGGCCGCTTATTCCTTGCAGCGTCTGCACGAGCGTGCCAAAATCGATGAAGTTATGCAGATCAAGGAGAAGCTGCCCGCGAGCGGCTACCGAATGATGGAGTGGCTCGGCGTAGCGGCCGCCTGGGCCGATCTGTATATTAGGAGACAGGAATAGATGCGGAATTGTGGATTGAAAGGACAGGATTATGTCTTTACGGTTGGAATCATTGCTCATTCCTTCATCACACAATTCGCCTGTTGCTGACTCCAGGTTCCCGGACATCTGGCAGCAGGCGAACCACAGTTCAACCGTCTTTTTCAGGAGGAATCGGAATGGCAAGAATATCACAGGAAGACCTGAAGTCCGTGATCACACAATCTGATCCGCGCAGTACAAAACTGCTGGTCGATCACGCCGAAGATCTCGGCAGCCGCCTCAAAAATGCGAATCTGACGACAAGCCAGATCCGGGCGCTTTTCGGCGAGGTGCGTCAGATCCAGGCACAGCTGTCGATTGGTGAACAGGAGCGGGCGCGAGCTCTGCGAAAGCTGATCCTGCTCAAACCCAAAATGGCCTATCGCGCCCGCCGGGAAAGGGGCCGGGGCGTAGAAGAGTTGACCAGCGTACTCGACCCCGCGATCGATCTGGTCGTGGCTGGAACCGATCAGGAGATCCAGGAGCAGAACTTCCAACGTTTTGTTGATTTTTTCGAAGCGATCCTCGCCTACCATAAGGCCGCTGGCGGCAACTGAGTCAGCGTGAACTGCCATCCCAGGAGAAATCAAGCATGGCGGAGACCAAGACCATTAAGTTAGAAGGTCGCATCTTCATAACCTTCCAGATCAAGGCACAGACCGGGCTGCACATCGGCGGCTCAGACACCGGCATAGAAATCGGCGGCGTGGACAAGACTGTCATCCGCGATCGCCTGACCAACCGCCCCTATGTTCCCGGCTCCTCGCTGCGGGGCAAGATGCGCAGCCTGCTGGAAAAGTACGGCGGGTTGGTACAGAACCAGCGCATCGGCGGTGGCAGTATTCATTCCTGCACCAAGGCTGAGGACTATGCTACCTGCGCGGTCTGCCAAGTATTTGGGGTGCCGGGTGAACGCAGTTTTGGCACGCCCACACGCCTCGTGGTACGCGATGTGCACATGACCGACGACAGCACCAGGTCACTGCAGGACCGCACAGAACTGCCCTACACCGAAGCCAAAACCGAAGTCTCCATCGACCGCGTGACCTCTGCCGCCAACCCGCGCCAGTTTGAGCGCGTGCCGGCCGGCGCGGAGTTCGGCCCGGCCGAACTGCTCTATACCGTCTACAACGGCAGCGGCTGCGATCCGCGCAAGGACATCGAGCGCCTGACAACCGTGCTCGAGGGTCTGCAGCTTCTCGAAGACGACTACCTGGGCGGCCAGGGCAGCCGCGGCGCCGGGCAGGTGGAATTCAAAGACATTGCCCTCAAGGTGCGTACGAACTATCCCCAGGAAAAAGAGGCGGTAGGCAGCTACGAATCACTGCGCCAGTGGGCAGCGGATCTGAACGAACTGCAAGCCAGGCTGCATGCCGAGTTCGGATTGACCGCCTGAGGAGCCAGCCATGCCCCACCTGCAACCGCTTACCCTGGTCTTTCCCCAAGGGCTGCACCTGGGCACACGCGCCGTCAGTCTGGAGGAGGCTGGCGTCCATATTCCCTCGGATACGCTTTTCGCCGCGCTGGTCGATATTAGGAGCCGGACGGGTGGCGATCCCGGCGCCTGGATCAGGCCGTTTGCGAATGGCGAGCCCCCATTTCTGCTTACTTCAGCCTTTCCTTTCGCCGGGCAGGTACGCTTCTATCCCGTTCCGGTCGACCTGCAACTGCTCATCGCCCCGGACCGGTCAGAGGAGACAGTCGACAAACCTCTGAAGCGCATCCGCTTTCTCTCCGAGGGGCTGCTGCGCCGGGTCCTGTCCGGGCACGGTTTGCCGGCGTTCCTCCCCGAAAAGGACGAGCACCCCGGCAAACGCGCAGACGATCAGCATGCGGTCCGGTTGCAGAATGGCGCGCTCTGTCTGCTGAACGAGGAGGTAAGTCAGTTGCCGCGTACGTTGCGCCTGAACGCCCGGGGCGGCAAGCGGCCACCGCGTCTGCTCGACCGCCAGGCCGTCTGGCAGTCGGAACGCACCCCGCGCGTAACCGTCGACCGCGTGAACTCGTCCTCCAACATATTTCACGCCGGCCGCGTCCGTTTTGCGCCCGGGTGCGGCCTTTGGGTCGGTATTCAGTGGCGCAATGCCGATATGCCCGTTGCCGGCCTGAACGGCCTTTCCTACCGGGAAACGGTCAAGAGAACGCTCGCGCTGCTCGGCGATGAGGGCATTGGCGGCGAGCGCAGTGCCGGTTACGGCGCGTTTGCGCCGGCCTGGGGGGACGGCGAGATCCACCTGCGCGATCCGCAACCCGGCGGCGTTGCCTGGCTTCTGAGCCGCTATCTGCCCGCCCGCGCCGAGCTCCCCGCCTGCCTGGATCACGAAAACGCCGCTTACCGCCTCGTTCGCATCGGTGGTTGGGCGCGGTCGCTGTACGGCGCCGACCAGCGCCGCAGGCAGATTAACTTCCTCACCGAGGGCAGCCTGATCGAGTGGCCGCCCTCTCCTGTTGTCGGAAAGATTGAAAATCTACAGCCCGAATACCCCGCGCGCGACGGTGACTTCCCCCATCCCATATGGCGCAGCGGTCTGGCGCTGGCAGTGGGCGTCAAGAATCGCCAGGAGGACCGCTGATGCCAGCCTACACAATCCATGACCTCACCGTCTCCGTTCTCACCCCGCTGCACATCGGCACGGGCAGGGAGCTGCTCAACGAATACGACTATGCGATCCAGGGTGGACGCACCTGGCGCCTTAACGAGAGCGCCCTGCTCGACGCCCAGGATGTGGAGGACCCCGCCCTGGTCGAAAAACTGGCCCGGACCCCGCCCGCGCAACTTCTGCGTTCGCAGGACTACCGCCCCGATAGCGGTCTCTTCCGCTATGTGCTGCGCGGCACGCCCCGCTCAGAAGCCGCAGGCGCGCAGCTGCGCGAACAGATCAAGGACGTATTCGACCGCCCCTACCTGCCGGGCAGCAGCTTCAAGGGCGCGTTGCGCACCGCCCTGGCCTGGAACATCTGGCAACAGCGGGGCATACAGCCGGAGACGAACAAAATCGGTCGCCGCCGCCAGTGGGCGGCCCAACGCTACGAGCAGGAGATCTTTGGCCGCGATCCCAACCGCGACTTTCTGCGCGCCCTCCACGTGAGCGACAGCGCGCCCGTCGATCCGGAACGGCTCCTGATCCTGAACGCCCGCGTGATGAACCGGCGCGGCGGTCTGGCCGCGCCCATCGAAATGGAGGCAGTTGCGCCGGATACGCAGTTCCATCTCACGCTGAAAGTCGATGATGCCCTGTTTTCGGATTGGGCCGTCCACAACAGGCTGCGTCTGAACGGAGCGAATCTGCTCACTGACCTGTCGGGCGCGGTGCAGAACCACAGCCTGACCCTTGCCCGCCAGGAGCGTACCTGGTTTGCCGAAATCAACAACGCCAGGCAGGTTGCCGGCTTCTACCACCAGATTGCCAACGTCCGCCTGCCCGCGCGCCGCTTCCTGATCAGCCTGGGCTGGGGCACCGGCTGGGCGAGCAAAACCTTGGGCCCGCACCTGCAGCAGCACCCTGACTTTATGGAGCGTATCGTGCGCGACTTCCGCCTCGCCCGCGGCCGCCGCCAGCGGGGCGACCCTTTCCCCAAGAGCCGACGCGTCGTCGTGCAGATTGGCCGCGATCGCCAGGGACGCCCAGTGGAGACGCCCGCTACGCCGCTGGGCTGGTGCCTGGTCGAGATGAAGGAAAGAAGCCGGTGAAAGCGATTACATTTCTGGGGGCGGCAGAGGCGCACGAAACTGCATACATCATGCCCGACGGCCGCGAACACGCAGCGCCCTATTTTGGCGTGGCCCTTGCCAGGTTCTTTCCCGATTCAGATATGAAGGTCCTGGTGACGGAAAAGGCCCGCGAAATGCATTGGGAGCGCTTTCGACGCCAGGCCGAAGATTACGTTGCTAAACTGGAAGCGGTCGGAATTCCCGACGGAGCTGATGAGAACGAGCTGTGGTCTCTGTTCCAAACGGTGGTCGATGCCGTGGCTGAGCGGGAAGAGGTGATCTTCGACATTACGCACGGCTACCGTTCCCTGCCGTTCCTTTCCCTCCTGGCGGTAGCCTATCTGCGTCAGATCAAGCAGATCGATCTGCGCGCGGTATTCTACGGCAACTTTGAGGCGCGCGACCGGTCGGTAGAACCTCAGCGCACGCCGGTAATCGATCTGAGCGACTTTGTCTCGCTCTTTGACTGGATGACCGCTGCCGACCGCTTTGTCCGTTTCGGAGATGCCACGGATCTGGCTGAACGCCTGCGGGCGGCAAGACCGGATCAGAGTCAACGGCCGGTTTCTCTCCCGGAGGTAATTACGGCTGACATGCTGCGCAGGTCCGGGGCAGTTCAGAACCGGAGTCAACAGGCGAACCGCCTCGCCCGCGTCGCAAACTCGCTGGAAAAAGTCTCAAAAGCCCTGCGGTTGATTCGCCCAAATGAAGCGATGGATGCCAGCGCAAACCTGGAGCGCCAGCTGTCCGATCCGGTTGTAGCCTACAGCATTGAGTCCAATGCCCGGCCATTCGTCCTTCTGACTGAATCGATCAAGAAGGAGTACAAACGGCTCGCGCTCTCCTCGAATCAACAGAGAGAGCGGCCCGTATCGGCGTTGAATTATGAACGGGACATAGTCAACTGGTTGCTTGAGCACAAGCAGTATGCGCAGGCAATGGCCATCGCACGCGAATGGATCCCCAGTTGGGTGATGTGCCACTTGCAAATTTACGATTTTGCAGATCGTGATCAGCGTGACAGGGCTGTGGCTATACTCTCCGGCTCGATCAACTGCCCAATTGACCAGATCGAGGAGGCCCGGAATATCTACGAAGAGCTGCGTAAGGTTCGCAACGATCTGCTTCACGCCGGCAAGAGTAGCGACGCCCTTCGCGGACAGGAAATGGAAGAGGAAGTCATGGAGGTCTGCCCTCGACTGTCCGAGTTGAAACTTCCCGGATAGCTGTTGAATCCTTGCCGCCCGCCAGGCACAGCCGCGAACTGACGCCCGGCAGACGCCTGCACCTTCGGCGAGATAGACTATGACACGCCATACACTGCTCTGCACAGTCGGAACAAGCCTGTTCGGCAACCTGGGCCGGTTGTCGGCGAGAACGCCTGACAATCCGCCCAACTGGCGCGCCGTCCGCCAGGCTTTTGACAGAGGCGAATGGAACAGACTCGCCAAAGAACTGGTAACGCTGGACCCCACCGCGCGCCTCTGCGGCGCGGAGATCAACACCATCGCCGAGATTGGAAAGAAGGACCGGCTGGCGCTTGAACGCATTGTCTTCCTGGTTTCGGACACGCCTGACGGCAATAACACGGGCAGACTTCTGCAAGACTATTGCAAACAGCGCACGGATCTTGGTTTGCGTGCGGTCGACTACCATGTGATTGAACAGTTGCAGGATGAGCGCCCCAAAGATTTCAAGCAGCATGGCCTGCGCAATCTTGTGCGCCTCGCCGGGGAATGCATCAATAAAGCGGGCGGCCCCGCCCATGTCGCGATCGACGCCACCGGCGGCTACAAGGCCCAGATCGCCATCGCCGTCCTGCTCGGGCAGGTTTTGAACATACCCGTGTCGTACAGACACGAACGCTTTTCCGAGATGATAGACTTCCCCCCGCTGCCGGTCAGTTTTGACTACGCGATCCTTGCCCGCAACGCCGATCTGCTCACCGACTTTGAGCGGGGCGAAGCGTTGTCATCGGACGATCTCGGCCCGCTTGACGATAAGTTGCGGGTCCTGCTCACAGAGGTCTCAGTCAACGGTGAATCTCTCTATGAACTCAGCCCGATTGGGCAGATCTACTTGACCGGATTTCGCATTCGCAACCCGAAACCCATTGCCCTTATCGCGGCAGAAGATCGGAAACCGCCAACCTTCAGAGATGACCACTACCCGCTCGGTTTCAGAGATTTCGTCCACAAAGTCTGTAATGACAATGCTTGGATACGCGCCGCGAACTCCATCCCCTATGATAAGCAGAGATCGATCAAGGGGATAGGCTTTTTCGTCAGACAGGAAGGAGAAGATTTGCGGCTGATCGGAACCTTTCAGGACAAAAATAACTTCGGCGCGCGGTTCCGGCTTCACATCACCGATCAATCTCCGGACGCGCTGACATGGGCGGCCGACTTTCTCAACCGTACCTACAGATAAACCTTGACCGGACTGCCCCATGATACTGCTCAACTTCTCCCACCCGCTCAGCCGGGAACAGCAAGCGCAGGTCGAAGCCATCGCCGGCCAGCCCGTTCTGCGCACCATCAACGCCATGCCCCACTTCGACGAACGGCAGCCGTTCGCGCCGCAGCTGGCCGCGCTGCTCGATCAGATCGAACTTTCCGCGGCGCAGTGGCAGACCGAGCCGGTCCTGGTCGTCCTCCCTGCCCTCAACTTTATCGCCGGCGCGCTGCTGGCGAACCTGCAAGGCCGCATGGGCTACTTTCCCCATGTGGTGCGCACGCGACCGGTGGAGGGCTCCCTCCCCCGCCGCTTTGAAGTAGCCGAGATCCTGGACCTGCAAGCCCTGCGCGCGGCCGCCCGCGCAACCAGAACCAACCACTGACCACTGACATGCTGGTCTCTATCGTCGTCACAGTCGAAACCGATGCCGCAACGCTGCTCCCGCGCAACGTGGGCCGCGCCCACTATGCAGCCACCCTGCAGCGTCTGCGCGCCGTCGCCCCGGGCCTGGTCGCAGCCATACACGACAGCGACGGCCCCAAACCCCTGACATGCTCCGACATCCTCAACGGTCGCAGCAACCGCGCGGGCACGCGCCTCGAAGCCGCCGCGCCCTACTACCTGCGCGTGACCGGCCTGACGCAAAACGCGAGCCAGGCGCTTCTGGAAGCGCTGGTCGAGAACCCGCCCGGCGCAATTGAAATCCTCGACCATCGCCTGCGCGTGACCGGGGCCACCGCGGATAGGGCCGAGCACGGCTGGGCCGGCTCGACCACCTATGAAACCCTGGCCGCGCGCCTGATGTTGCAGGGCGGCGAGTCGCTTGCCAGACAGGTGACCATGCAGTTCGCCAGCCCCACCGCCTTCAAACAGGCCGGCCGCCAGATGCCCCTGCCCTTGCCGGACCTGGTCTTCGGCAGCCTCGTCGAACGCTGGAACAGGTTCAGTCCGCTGGCGCTCAGCCCGGAAATGCGGCGCTTCGGCGCGGAGATGCTGGCGTTGACGCGCTACCGCCTGCAGAGCCGGCCCGTGACGCAGAAGAACGGCGCGCTGCGCATCGGGGGGGTGGGCACGGCCACCTACCGCGCCCTGGGGGGCGACCGCTACTGGCTGGCAACCATGCAGATGCTGGCGGAGTTCGCCCGCTACAGCGGCGTCGGCGTGCAGACGGCAACCGGAATGGGCCAGGCCAGGCGGCTGCAAAACGACTGAGGTGATCCGATGCGCCATCCTCTCTACCTGGTGGAGCAGGGCAGCCGGCTGACCAAACGGGGCCGGCGGCTGAACGTTGTCCACGACGACGCCGTCGTCACCCAGGTGGCCCTGGTGCAGGTGAGCCAGGTGATCCTCTTCGGCAATGTGTCCGTCACCACCCCTGCCCTGCAGCTGCTGTTGCGCGAAGGCATCGAAGTCGTGCTGCTGAGCCGCACAGGCCGCTTCTACGGCCGTCTGATCGGCGAGCAGAACGGAAACGGCGCGCTGCGCGTGGCCCAGCTGCAGCGCAGCCAGGAACCGGACTTTGCCCTCCGGACCGCGCGCCGGTTCGTGACAGGCAAACTGCACAACCTGCGCGTCATTCTGCAGCGCTACGCCCGCCGCGCCGCCTCCGCGTCCAACCACGGGGAGGCAACCGCGTTGACGCGCGCCGTGGACGGGGTCGGCGCCATGCTCCAACGCGTGGACGCCTGCCAGACGATCAACAGCCTTTCCGGGGTGGAGGGGCGCGGCACGGCCGCATACTTCCGCGTATGGAAGGCGCTGCTGAAACCGCCCTGGCGTTTTGAAAGGCGCATCCGCCGGCCGCCGCCCGACCCGGTCAACGTCCTGCTGAGCTTCGGCTATACGTTGCTGACGCAGAACGTCTGGGGCGCGGTGCTCACCGCCGGGCTGGACCCCTATGTCGGCTTCCTCCATCAGCTCAACTACAACAGGCCCAGCCTCCCCCTGGACCTGGTGGAGGAGTTTCGCCCCGTGATCGTGGACTCGGTCGTTCTGCGCTGCCTCAACAACGGCATCCTCACCCCCGATCATTTCGCGCCCGGAGAGGACAGCGAACGCCCGCTGGAGTTGACCGACGCGGGCATACGTCTCTTCATACGCGAGATGGAAACGCGTTTCGACCAGGAGTTCAAGAACGTGCATACTGGGCAACGCACGACCTACCGGCGTCTCTTTCTGCACCAGGTCTATCATCTGAGCCGGATTGTAACGGGCGCGGAAGAGGGGCCGTACCGTCCGTTTCTGATCCGTTAGGAGGCGTCCTATGCTGGTGGTCGTAAGTTACGACGTGCCCGAAAACCGGCGGCGTGGTAGAATCGCGCAGGCGCTGCAGGACTTCGGCGGCGAGCGCGTGCAGCTGTCCGTTTTCGAATGTCATCTGACCGCGCGCAACTGGACGCGGCTCCGGGAGCGGCTGGCAAAGATTATTGACCCGGACGAAGACAGCGTCCGCCTCTACCATCTGTGCGATAACTGCCGGGAAAACATCCTCTTTCTGGGCTGCGCCGCGCCCAGCGCAGAGCCCGGCCTGCGCATCATCTGAACGGGTTTAGCGATCACCCCTCCTCTGACAGCCCTTTGGGAGGGATGTTTGGCAGGGGGTGTTCGCAGATCATGCAGGGGTCAGGGAAACAGGTGCAGGAATGGCAGAACATCGCGGTCGGTTTAGGGCCGGAGGAGAGCCAGGATCTGATATAGACTATTCGTCTACCGGCCAGCGCCCCACGAAAATTGAGCGGTCAGAGAAGAACGAATCCTCGAAAGGGGATTGAAACGCTGCCCCCTGCGAACGGTCTGCCTGCTGGCATTGTCGAACGTCAGAGAAGAACGAATCCTCGAAAGGGGATTGAAACGCGTACTCTTTTGCCCAATTCTCAGGGGCGATACTGTGCGTCAGAGAAGAACGAATCCTCGAAAGGGGATTGAAACGGTATAGGATGGTATGGGGGAGACGAAAGAGCTTGGAATGGGTCAGAGAAGAACGAATCCTCGAAAGGGGATTGAAACCGTCGCCATAGGGCCAAGGTGGGAGGCACGTCTCAACTTTGTCAGAGAAGAACGAATCCTCGAAAGGGGATTGAAACCTAACGACGCAGCTCATCACAATCTCCTTTGCTTATGGAAACAGTCAGAGAAGAACGAATCCTCGAAAGGGGATTGAAACTCACCTTCACGCCGGCTGACACGGCTTCTCGAATCATATGCGTCAGAGAAGAACGAATCCTCGAAAGGGGATTGAAACCCAACCCATAGGCAGCGATGTTGCCGTCTATCCCATCCCGTCAGAGAAGAACGAATCCTCGAAAGGGGATTGAAACGTTTCATCAGGTTGATACAATCTGAGCCGGGGAAAGCTATGAGTCAGAGAAGAACGAATCCTCGAAAGGGGATTGAAACCTCTTACGATAATATCAATGTCTTCTGGAGACCCACGCTTTAACGTCAGAGAAGAACGAATCCTCGAAAGGGGATTGAAACTCCTGCGGAGCGTTGGCGACCTGCTTGCGGGTAATCCGGGGTCAGAGAAGAACGAATCCTCGAAAGGGGATTGAAACGGTTTGCTCGTGGTCGTAGGTTAGTGTGAGGGTGGCTTCGTCAGAGAAGAACGAATCCTCGAAAGGGGATTGAAACTACTCTAGTGGCGGGGCCGTTGCACGCATGACATTTTGTCAGAGAAGAACGAATCCTCGAAAGGGGATTGAAACGCTGCAGCTGGGCGATTATCTTGTCCGCTTCCTCCGGCGTCAACGTCAGAGAAGAACGAATCCTCGAAAGGGGATTGAAACCCATTGTGGTGCTCCTTTTATTTGTAGTAAGCGTAGAATGTCAGAGAAGAACGAATCCTCGAAAGGGGATTGAAACTGATGGGATCGTTGCCGAGATTGCCGAGAATCTGAATCTGCGTCAGAGAAGAACGAATCCTCGAAAGGGGATTGAAACGCGCTCGTTGCGGCGGTAGCCTGCGGCTTTCCCGTCTTGCGTCAGAGAAGAACGAATCCTCGAAAGGGGATTGAAACTCTTGGACAGGTGTTTCCTGAACTGCTGGTTCCGGTTGTGTCAGAGAAGAACGAATCCTCGAAAGGGGATTGAAACTTGTCGTACTGGCGATCTCCGCAAATCAGGACAGTGGGTCAGAGAAGAACGAATCCTCGAAAGGGGATTGAAACATTTCAGACGACCCGATGTTGTAGTCGAAGGTCTGAGTGGTCAGAGAAGAACAAATCCTCGAAAGGGGATTGAAACGTACGACTGGCGCAGGTCAAATGGCTTGCCCCCAAACTGTCAGAGAAGAACGAATCCTCGAAAGGGGATTGAAACCACTAGCAGGGCCAGTACGAAGTTGGGGTTGCCGTGAACGTCAGAGAAGAGCGAATCCTCGAAAGGGGATTGAAACCATATACCCACAACCAGTCATGTAGGACATGGCTGTGCCCGTCAGAGAAGAACGAATCCTCGAAAGGGGATTGAAACCCGGTCCACTGGCGCGAGGTAGCGACGGAGAAGCTGCAAAGTCAGAGAAGAACGAATCCTCGAAAGGGGATTGAAACCGTGAGGCTTGCTAGGGCGTTATAGAACTGGGTCCGGGTTATGCCTTCAGAGAAGAACGAATCCTCGAAAGGAGGTTGAAACATGGCACGGCTGGCCGGTCTGGAGACGCATCTCTTGTCAAAAATGCACGGCATCGAGGAACTGACGCAACAACAGCCGGCGGACGCAAAGCTCCTAAAGACGGAGATTGACCGCCTGCATCGCAAAAATCTGCTTCTGCAGAACGAAATTAAAGGGATGAGGGAAGCGCTCGAGACATCACGAACCTTCACCTGGATATGGTTTGTAACGACTCTCCTGCTCGGCTCGATCTCGTATGCCTGGCTCGTGGATTGGATCGGCTCCTGAGCCGCCCGGCCCGGCCGCCGCAAACTGGGTGATCTGCTCCACTATGCAACTAGGCGCGTGGTCCGGTTCTTGGGGCCAGGCTCAGGGTGTCAACATGATGGTCAGAGAAGAGCGAATCCTCGAAAGGGGATTGAAACCGACGCCCGCAGACGTCGCAGTCAACCAAAGGGGTACTAGCGATGATGTCAGAAAAAAACGAATCCTCGTAAGGGGATTGAAACTCGGTTTCCCAAGGGTGACCACAGATCATGAAGTACTTTAACGTCAGAGAACAGCGAATCCTCATAAGGGGATTGAAACTTAGATGCCTCCTCTATCAGAATCACGGTAACGGACAGGTCAGAGAAGAACGAATCCTCGAAAGGGGATTGAAGCCGAATGCGCGAGGTTGATGAACGTCTGGAGTGCATGTCGGGGATTTAATGCTATCGGCGAATCGTGAGCGGCGCGGAAAAGGATTGGGGGGACAGGGAGGCAGGAAGTGAAAGGTAGTACAGATCCATGAGCGCCGAAACGGAGCGCCTGCAAGCACTGTTCGATCTCTTCAACAGGGAGGGCTCCTATATGACGATGGCCGAGGATGACGAGGAGCCGATCATGCTGGACCTGGTCGACAGCTTCCTCGTCACGCGGGCCGCCGGGGACGCTTTCTGGCTGTTCCACAAAATGGTTGGCTACAACAACAGCGCCGGACATGATCATACCATCAAGGTTGTGTCCTGGTTCCAGGATGACACCTGGTTTCTGGACCTGGTGGATGACCGCGGGCGCCGTTTCCACATCGAGCAGATCATGCCTGAAACCGAGCCCGAACTGGTCAAGGCGTGGCGGCGCTGGCAAGCCTACCGCAAACGGCATCGGGAAGGGTTCGCCCTGGTCGACGCCGACCTGCTCAAGCAGCACGTGAATATCGCACTGCGGTGGGACGCGCCGGCAAGCGAAGAGGACCGGTCGTCGGCATCCTTCGCCGGTGAAGAAGACAGCGCGAAGCCGGTTGGTCCTGTGAGGCTGCGCTACATGATAGAGGCGAAGCGTCGGGAGGGCGAGGAATCATTCATCTACGATCCGATAGGCGTCTGGGTGGCGGGTCCGGGCGAGGGCCTGGATATTGTGATCCGGTTCCTGCCCGGCTACGATGAGGAGCAGGCGGCTGTCGACGCCGTCCTGGAACGTATGCGGGCGGCCGGCATGCGGGGGATCCCGGACGGCTTCCTGGAGTATCACCAGGAGCAGATGTCTCCATACCGGGGCGACCGGGGAGCGATCATCACGACCGATGCCTTTTCGTCGGCCAACGAGTGCGCCCAGGCGGTCCTGAACCGCCTGAAGGCTGAACATGTCTAGAAGGTCATCCATTTTGTCGCGGCGTTAACGCTTGCGGGCAGTTGTCGCGGCGGCCGTCGGTCAGAAAAGATAATCCCTGTGAGGGGATTGAAACATTCTTTTCTCCATCACGGCATAACCCGATCCGTAGGTCAGAGAAAAACGAATCCTCGTGAGGGGATTGAAACACGCCGAAGTAGTACGGGAAGTTCGCGATCACCATCGCGGTCAGAGAAGAACGAATCCCCGCGAGGGGATTGAAACGGACATTGAAGGGTATGGTGAGCCCCAGGCACGCCGGGCAGCGCATCGTTCTACCTTCCTCAAGCAGGACCCGGAAACTCTCGTTTCCGAAGGTCAACCGCCTGACCCGGACCTCGAAAGAGGAAAGGCGCCAGAGCATGGTCGTGAAGGCAGCAAGACGGAGAACCGCCGGAAAGCTTGTCTGCCAGGGCCTGCACCCTATGGTCAAGGCTGCGCTGACTGAACGCCGGTCTCCAGCAGAGGCCCGCCAACTCGACGGGAAACGGCGGCTGATACCCGTCTCCGCCGGCGTGGAATCGGATTGGGGGATTCTGCCAAGGGCTGAGCGCGCCATCTTCTCAGCCAGACCCGCCAAAATGCGGATACAATTGGGCGGGAAGAAGACCGGGGAGACTAACAGAGAAGCTGCGGGGAACGCGACGAGAACGATGACGCGTCCTGGGACCGCCTGAGCGCCGGGAGGCATAAGAGGACGGCGCCCTCATAGCAGTCCGAGAACGGGAAAGCCGTTCACGTGGCGAAGGGGGGCAGGTGTTGCGGAACCGCGAGAGAAGCAAGGGCGCGGGATGCGAACATCCGAACGGAAGATACTCGCAATTCACAGCAAGGGATGGAAATGCCGCAAAGCAACACGGGGGAGCCGTGTGCGGCGGAAATTGCAAGCGCGGTTCGGAGGGAAAAGTGCCCGCAAGGGAAAATTCGCTCGCTGCCTGCCCTGCCGTTTTGACCGCGAAACGGGGAAAATAAGGCGCATCCCGACGGAAGCGGCAGCTTCTGAACGGCAACGGGCCGTCTGCCGCCCAGGAGAGTTCTATCGACCTGCGCCGGCTGTCAGAAAACCCGCCCCTGCCGGAGAGGCCTGAGCGGGCATCGCTACCACTGCGAGCGCGGCGCGCAGAGACAGCGGCGGCCGCGGCTGGGCCGGCGTCCGGAAACGCCGCTGCGCCGCCTCGTTTTCCGCATATCCGCCGGAGACGCCTGCCCCTGGCTCAAACAGAAGGAAAAGGCCCGCGCCGGAATTTCTTTGCGGCCGGAGCGCGGCCACGCGGCCAGGCTGTGCGTACCCTGCGCGGCCTCCTCTAAAAATTGCGCGCCTTCACAATCCTCGCCCCGGCCTGCGGCTCCGGCGACTTCCTCTACCTCGCCATCAAGGATCCGCAGCGCCGCGTCCCTCCGCAAGCTGAATCCATGGGCCCGGCGGCCCGGCCACGTAGCCGGCCATCGGAATCTTGCCGGCGCCGATCTTGAATCAACCCGGCGCGACGCGGCGACGGATGGACGCTCTGCGCAGATTCCGGGGCGCGGTGCATGGCGTTACAGCGCGACCGGGGCCTCCCCTTCCCTGCGCGTTGCGGACGCAGGCACGGCCGCTTGCGCCCACTGCGACCACGGGCCGGCTTCGCCGTTTGCGCCCACGGCGCGGATGACGTAGTAGTAGGTCCTGCCGGCGGCAACGTCCGTGTGCGTGTAGGAGACGCCGGCCAGGTTGCCGTCATCGATACGCTGCCAGCCGGTCTCCTCATCCCACCACACCCACAGCTCGTAGCGCGCTGCGTTGGGCACTGCATCCCATGTGAGGGTGACGTAGCCGGCTCCCGCTGCCGCCCGCAGCGCTGGCGCTGACAGCGCCGATACGATCACATCGGCGTACGGTGAATACGGGCCGGTTTCGCCGTTTGCGCCCACGGCGCGGATGGCGTAGTAGTAGGTCCTGCCGGAGACAACGCCGGTGTGCGTGTAGGTCGTGCCGGTCAGGTTGCCGCCGTCAAGGCGCTGCCAGCCGGTCTCCTCATCCCACCATACCCACAGCTCGTAGCGGACTGCGTTGGGCGTCGCGGTCCATTGCAACTCGATTTCCCATTGCATATTGACCGCATTCGCAGCTGCCCGGGCCGTCAGCGCCGGCGCGTCCAGAGCTTCCTGGGGAGCCGCAGTCGGGGCAGCCGTTGGCGTAGGCGTCACAGTCGGGGTGGCTGTTGGCGTTGTCGTCGGCGTCGCAGTCGGGGTGGCTGTCGGCGTTGGCGTCACAGCCGGGGTGGCTGTCGGTTCAGGACCTGGTGGCCCGATCGGTATAGGGGTCGGGGTCGGCGTTGGGACCGACACGGCCACAGGAGCGTACGCCGAAAACGGGCCGGTTTCGCCGTTTGCGCCCACGGCGCGGACCGTGTAGTAGTAGGTCCGGCCGGCGGTAACGTCCGTATGCGTGTAGGCGATGCCGGCCAGGTTGCCGTCGTCAAGGCGCTGCCAGCCGGTCTCCTCATCCCACCATACCCACAGCTCGTAGCGGACTGCGGCGGGCGCCGCGGTCCATTGCAACTCGACTGTCCACTGCATATCGACCACATTTTCAGTGGCTAGGGCGGTGAGCGCCGGCGCGGCCAGATCGCCCTGGGCGTCCCCCGCAGTCGGGGTTGCCGTTGGCGTTGTCGTCGCAGTCGGGGTGGCTGTCGGTTCGGAGCCTGGCCCGACTGTCATCGAGGTCGGGGTTGGCGTCGGCGTGTAGGTCGCCGTGGCTGTGGCCGTTGATGTCGACGTGGGCGTGGGCGTGCGCCTGCGCGTTGGTGTGCGCGTTGGTCTCGGCCTCGGCGTACGTGTCCGTGTCGGTGTAGGCGTGACTGTGGGCGTGACTGTGGGCGTGTGCGTGACCGTTGGTGTAGGCGTGTCTGGGGCTGTAGGCGTGTGTGCGCCGCACCTTGCATCATGCCAGGGATCACCGTCTGGGACGTTGACCCTGTTCACAGAACCGGGAGGCCATTGGCAAGAATGAAACATCCCGCGCGCCTCAACTACTGCCGGAAACAGGAACGCAACCATGATGGATATAGCGATTGTAATCCGTCTCTTAATCATGTCTTACACCTCCTAATTCAGGAACATGACGCTGGCCCCAAACGGAACGCAGGCAGGGGATTGCCAAGCCGGGCCGGATCTTTCCGTGCGGGCAGAGGGCTGTGCCTTACTGCTAGGAAAGAGGGAAGAGAAGAGTGAGTTGGCGCCTGCCGTTCTCTCTCCTCTTCGCTCTCTTCTCGCCCGTTGCCGGGAGAGCCGATTACAGTGGTTACAGTGGGAGTTCCCGCGCGTGAAGGGCGCGGCGGGCATGCGACGCGGCGGCCTTGTGAAGGCGCGTGTCTTGCCATCCTCCGCATCATCCACACACATGGCGGCGCCGCGGACAGGAGGGCAGCGGGCTGGTTGCCGCCGGCGGCGGGGGTGTTGGAACCTTGCGCGGCGTCGGGCGACGCCGCGTAGACGCGATCAGCCCCCCCCCAATGGCAGGGACGGGACGGCCGCGGCGCGGATGCGGTCGGGCAGCAACGGCTGAATGCGGGCGATCATCTGTCCGTCTCCAGGGTTGAACACGGCTCCTGGCGCATACTTCAGGGCCCAGGGCCTTTGGGAAATGGACCGGATGCAGATCCCGAATGGGACCGGGCGCTCCTGCATCGCAAGAAAGCAAGGGGGACTTCTTTGTTCCACTTGCGCGCTGTGCCGCACGTTCTCGGCTTCAAACGAGATCTGCGTCTGTTTGGACAGCATAGCAGACTTTTCGTGCCATTTCAGTGACAGCAAGGGCAGTTTTGTACCAATGTGGTGTCAGTTTTTGGGAACTGCAGGGGTTAGGGGTTAGGGGTTAGGGATCAGGGGTTAGGGGAGGGGGGCGTCGCGGCCCGTGGGGCCCGGGTTCGGGACATTTTTCCAAGGGCGTCTGTGGCCCGAGGACGGTACGGGAGTGCGGCTGCTGACAGTAGATCGCTCTTACAGAGCGCAGCGGCAACAGATTCAACGACGATTTGGCTGTATCAGGGCGAGTCTGACCTGACTCTGCGGTGGGTCTGTAACGGTGCAGGGGAAAACCGTCACGCTCTTGCGGCAGGCCTCAACAAACTTTGCAAGCGCTGACGGGTCCTGAATACCTGCCTCGATCCTGCCCGCAGGCGTTCCATGGGCGAGGCGTGAGAGGAGTGAGAAAGACCTTTGCCCGGCTCGCTCCGGGCGGGGAATGCTTTATTGTGCGGGCGGCTTAGATGCTGGCGATTCCGGGCCGCTGATCGCCGTTGTTGGGGCGGCCGAGGACGGCGCCGATGTCGTCGCCGCGCTGGACCTGGTAGGCAGGGATGTTGGAGAGGGCCAGTTCGTGGGTCAGCTCCTGGTAGGACTCCTGCCCACCGAAAGTAGAGCCGTCGATGACAACGGCGACGCTGTGGACGCCGCGGCGGCGGATTTCGCGCAGAGCGCGCACCCAGGCGGGGTCGGGGTCTGCGGTGATGGCCAGGATCATATCGTTGCGATTGAGCCGTACGCCCTCGGTCACGACGAGCTGGTCGAAGGTGATGCTGCCCTCGGCGGAGACGACGGCGAGGGCTTCGAGCATTTTGCGCATCTGCCGTTCGCCGCGGTCGATTTGCAGGAGGTAGCGCTGGCTGCCGTGCCAGATGAGGCCAACGGCGCGGTTGCGCAGCAGGAAGTAACGGGCGATGCTGGCGGCAGCGGTGACGGCGTACTCAAGTGTGCTGGGGGCCAGCTCCAGGGCATCGTCTCGTCTGCGGCCGCTGAGGCCGAATACGCCGGCTTCCGGGGGTGTCAGCCGCCAGGGGAGGCTGTGGGCGGCGCCGCTGTGGAGGTCGAGAAAGAGCCAGATATCGGCCGACGGGTCGAGCTCGAACTCTCTGGTCATTAGGCGCCCGGTGCGGGCGGTGGACAACCAGTGGATGCGGTTGAAGCTGTCGCCGGGGGCGTATTCGCGGATGCCGGAGACGTTGGTGGTGATGTATTGGGCGCGGCGATTGAGGGCTTCGCCGCCGGCCAGGTCGGCGGCGGGCGGCTGAAAGGCTGAGAGGGCGACTGTGGCCGGATAGACGATGAGGTCGCTGGTCTGGCTCAGCGTCTGGTCGATGGAAAAGAGGCCTAAGGGGTCACCGCTGAGGAGGCGCATGGGGCCGAGGCGGTAGTAGCCGCGCTGCTGGCAGTAGGTCCGCACTTGCCAGCGATGGTGGGCGCGGCCCTGGAGGTGGCTGACGACGCGGCTGGCGCCATGGAAGGGGACGGTGGAGAAGTCCCGCACTTCGAGCCACAGTTTGGGGATCCGTCCGAGATTGCGCACTTCGAAGCTTTCTTCAAAGTGCTGGCCGACCTGGCTGCGGCGGGCGCGGGTACTCCGATTGATATGAATGGATCGGGTGCTGGTCCAGGACCAGAGATAGCTGAGTGCGAGGATGCCGCTTATGAGGTAGGCGAGGTTGAAAGCGAGGGGGCGCCCACTGTTGAGGGCAAAGCCCCAGGCGACGGCGAGTGCGACGAGAAGGAAAAGGAGGCGTGATGACATTAACGGCGGTTTCTAGTTTTTGGTTTTCAGCATCATCCAACAAGTTGCCGGGTAGCAGTAACCGAAAACCGGGAATATGGGCTGAAAAGTTCGGCAGGCGTTCAGGCGGCTCTTACGCGGCTGCCGGGTACGGGTGTATGGGCGAGCGCGTCTTCAATCACCTGGGCGGCGTCCACATTTTTGATGCGAGCGGAGGGGCTGACGATCAGCCGGTGGGCAAGCGTCGCCTCGGCCAGGAGTTTGACATCGTCGGGCAGCACATATTCGCGTCCATCGATGGCGGCCCAGGCGCGGGCGGCGCGGAAGAGGGCCAGACTGCCGCGAGGGCTGGCGCCGAGGTAGACGTCGGGATGGTCGCGGGTCGTGGCAACGAGGTCGACGATGTATTCTTTGACGCTGTCGTCGACATACATGTCGCGCACGGCCTCCTGGGCCTTTGAGAGGTCATCGACGGAGACGGTGGTCGCCAGGTTTTCAATCGGGTGCATGAGAGCCTGCAGACCGAGGATGTTGATCTCGTGCGCCTTCAAAGGGTAGCCCAGTCGAATGCGCATCAGGAAGCGGTCCACCTGCGCCTCCGGGAGGGGGAAGGTGCCCTCATATTCGATGGGATTCTGGGTGGCCAGCACGAGGAATGGGCGGGACATGTCATAGGTTGTGCCGTCGACGGTGACCTGGCGCTCTTCCATCGCCTCGAGAAGAGCGGACTGTGTTTTGGGCGTGGCGCGGTTGATCTCGTCGGAGAGAACGATTTGGGCCATAATCGGCCCGGGCCGGAATTCGAATTCGAGCGTTTTCTGATTAAAGACGCTTACGCCGGTTACATCGCTGGGCAGCATATCAGGCGTAAACTGAATGCGGCGATAGGTGCTGCCGACGGTGCGGGCGATGGCGCGCGCCAACATGGTTTTGCCGACGCCGGGCACATCTTCGATAAGCAGGTGGCCCTCACACAGCAAAGCCACCACGGTCATGCGGATCTCCCGATCCTTGCCAATGATGACTTGCTCGACGTTGGCAATGATGCGCTTGGCGACGTCTTGCACTTCTTGCATGGGGTTTTCCTCTTGTCAGTTGTTCTTGGCGAGCGGTCGGCGGACACAGGGTTCTCGCGGCTGCGTAGGCGCCCTGGGGTCGCGCACACTGTCCAGACGAGACGCGAAGCGGACAGATTACTCGATTATGACGCAAATTGCGCGCAAAGCGTGTACGCCAGGCTCCAAAGTCGTCGACATTGGCGACGCATTATGCAGTTCACACGGGACTTGACAGAAAAGCGATACTACCGAATCGCCGGAATTCGGGCATAGTTTACAGCACTTTATGGTAGAAAGACAATACGCCGCCAGGTGAAAGTGCAGTGGAGAATGTTGGGGGGCGGCCCGCGGTCAGATGGGGGGGTGCAGTTCATATTTAGGGTGAGAGTGGGCAGGCACAAGGCCTGCCCCTACCGTGGTCACGGCGGAGTGCTTCGCGGCACGACGTGGGTGGGCGACCGGCGGCACAGACAGTACGCCGGCGGAGTGGCGCCAACGTGGCATGGTGTAGGGGGGGCGTTGCGGGGGGAGTCCCCCCGCACAAGGGAGGGCCGAAGGCCCGACCGCACAACTGCAGTGGTCAGTGGGAACGGCACTTGCCCTGGTCGGGGACGCGAACTGGCTTTGGGTTGGTCATTACCAGAGGTGTACGAAAGTTCACCCCTGTTTTGGACTGCACCCAGATGGGGCGAATGCTAGTCACGGGCCTGGAACGGCTGTATAATGACCGCTTATGGAGTTGCACGACTATCCCCGCCCTGCAGACGACACAGGTATCGGCATCCACTGGTGCGCCGGCGTGAGCGCGGCGGCGCCGGAGATGGTGGAGACGTTCTGGCTACGGGAGCTGATCGAACTGGGCGTTAAGTGGGTCAAGATTGCGGACCAGCGCGGTGCGCTGGCGTTGTCGCGGGCGCTGCTGGCTGCGCAGATCATGCCGATCGTTCAGATTGTGCGGGAGGAGGCGGGACCGGGCCGGCTCTCGGTGCGGGAGTTGGAGGAGGTGGAGAGGCTGGTCGAGGCCGGTGTGCGCTACTTTGAGCTCGACAGTGAACCGGACGGGACCGCCTTCTGGGGGCGGGAGAGGCTGCCGGAGGGTGCGCTGGCAGTGACGGCGCGGGCGGCGGCGGCGAATATGGAGGCGATCCTTGAGCGGGGCGGACTACCGGCGATCCCGGCGCTGACGCCGAAGGGGGACTGGCGGCTGGCGGAGGAGATCGCGCGTGTGGGGGGCGATGCGCTGTTCGATGAGCCGATCTGGATGGCGATCCACAACTATTCGAGTAACCGTCCACCACACTATCCCGGGGAGGCGGCCCACAGCGGTGGCGCGCAGCCTGGGCGCGAGTTCTACGCGGCCCTGGCCGCGGAGGCGTGGCAGGGCGGGCCGCTGAGTGAGGTCGACGAGGTGGGCCACCAGCCGGCGGAGAGTGGGGAGGAGCCGGCTGGGCATGATGACGACGCTCCCGACGGCTGGGGGGAGAATGCGGCCGCTGCGTCGACGGAAGGTCAGGCGCCGGGGCAAGGCGTATATTGGCGGGCGTTTGAACGCTTGAACGATGAGATGGAACAGTTGATTGGCCGCAGTCTGCCGATCCTTTCGACGGCCAGCGGCTATTTGATGAATGAGAGCGCGGACCCGCGCTATTCGGAGACGACGCAGGCTCTACATGCGGCGCAGACGCTGGAGATCTGCCGGGCGATGATGGGGACGAGCCGCCACACGCCGCCGGCGCCGGACTATTACTTCTGCACAGCCTTCTGGTTGCTGGCGCACGGGGCGCTGGAAGGTTCGGGGGCGGTTGACGAGCAGAACGCCTGGTATAGCCCGAAGAGGCGAGGAGAGAGTGAAAAGGAACCCGGAGAGGGAGGACCGATTTCGCTGCCGGCGGGGCCGGTTCCCGTCGCGGAGACGTTCGGCTGGTCGACGTTGCCGATCGTTTCGCTGCTGAAGGCGGAGCCCAAACGGCCGAGGGCGCGGGCAGGGCGGGAAGAGAGTCCGCCTCAGGTCCCCGTTCCCGGTTCGCGCTGCGGATTGCGACCAACGGGGGATGGTGTATTGAGCGGTAAGGTGCGGGGCGGGGCCGGCGCGCAGGTACGGCTCACGCACAGCGACGGGTTCGCTTACGAATCGATCGCCAGGACAAGCGGCGTTTATCGTTTTGTGAATCTGCCGGCGGGGCGGTACAGCCTGGAGGTGACCGACCCGGCAGGCAGCCGTGTGGAGGCGATCGATATTGGGCCGGCCGAGGAGGCGGTCTGCGACGCGGCGGCTTACGGCTGGGGTTTTGAGATCGATCAGCGGGCTGTGGAGCGGGGCCGCATGTTGTCTTTCGGCGTGGAGCTTTTGCCGAACGACGATCCCGGCACGCTGGCCGTGCGCATCAGCGACAGTGAGGGGAAGAGCCGGGTCGTGCCTCTGGCGCGTAGCAGCCAGGAACTGACGGCTTCTTGCGTGGTTGGGCCGCTGAAGGCCGACAGCTACCGGCTGGAGGCACTAGGTCTTCCTAATAGCGGGCCGACATCTCTTCAGTGCCAGGTCCCGATTGACCAGGGGATGGCGACCCGAGTGCTCTTTGTGTTTTCCCATGATGAGAAGAGAGCCACGGCGCAGGAGTCGGCGATCAGCGGTACTGTAGAGGGCGGGGCGGGCTGCACTGTACGGCTACGGGCTGAGGAGCCGGGTGAGGGTGTTGGCGAGCGTTTTGCGGAGGCGGACGAGGACGGTCGCTATGTGTTCAGCGGTCTGCCGGCCGGCAGATATCATGTGGATGTGAAAGGGAGGCGGCTGCACAACTGGCCGGGTCCGCTTGCACTGGACGGGATCAATCGGCCGCGCTGCGATCTCGCCCTGCTACCGGAAGAGGCGCTGCCGGCGCCGCCGGACCCGGCGATGCTGCAAGGCCGAACACAGCCGGCCACCTCCGCTGCGACTGAGCGCTATGCGAAGGAGTCGGGAGGCACCCGGCCTACGCAGATGGTTGCGCTGTTGGACGCGCAGGGACGACGCTACGTGACGCAAGTGGAGGATTCAGGCGAGTTCAGGTTCGACAGTCTGCCGGCGGGCGACTACGACCTTTACGCCGAAGTGTTCGGCAGGCGCGAGATTCACCTGGAGGGCGGCGACCGGCTCAGCGTACAGTTGTGGCAGACGTCAGAGGGATGGAGCCACCACACGCGCATCGGGACGGCTTCGAAGGCGCCTGGCATGATCCGGGTGCAGTGGGTGAAGCGTTCGGATCTGACGATCGCGGTAATGGATGCGGACGGCGTTGTGGAAGAGCGGGGCGCGGACGGAGACGGTGAGGCGAAGAGGCCCTATTGCGCCGAGTTCGGGCCGTTCCCGCCGGGAGAGTTCCTCGTTCACTGCCCGGAGCTGGCGATCAGTGTCGAGGTGGAGCTGTCGGCGGGCGAGGCGGCGGCGGTTTCTTTGGTAAGTTTTTAGTTTTTGGTTTTCAGTTTTTAGTGGGTTGTTTCGTGGGGATGGATGATCGGTCGCGGGGGCTGTAAGGGTAAGGGGTGAGTAAGACATTTGGCTGTCTCGCTCGGCGGGCGGGTTGACTTTGGCGGGGCGGTGCGCTTTTTGATGGCGGGCACCCTGCGGCTACGAGAAGACCCGGCCGGTGGGGCTAACGGAGGGGGGCGTTGCGGGGGGAATCCCCCCGCACAAGGGAGGCCGCTTGCGGCCGACCGCCCAGAAGAGGACATAGATTATAAATAACGAAGGGCTTTTGCAGGGGTCGATGGAAGGTAAACGGTGGTTCGAGTGAACAGGAAGGGACGTAGATGGGCGGCCGTCCAGGTCTTGCTTTTTGTGTTGCTGCTGTGCGCGGGCTGTGGCGGGGATGGCGGCGCCGCTGCAGTGGGGGAGGAGACGGTGGCGGTGACGCCGCCGCGGCCGCTATTGCGCTGGATGGGGCCGGCTTTTGTGCGGCCGGTTGACAGGGAGCTCGTTGCACGCTGCGGCAAGGAGGTCGGGATGGTGATTGAGCTGCTGCCGGCGCCGGCCAATCCGGTGGACCGGCTGGGGCTCTACCAACAGTTTCTGCCAGCGGAGTCGGACGATATCGACCTGATCGACTTTGACGTCGTGTGGTCGGGGACGCTGGCGCCGCATCTGCTGGACCTGAACCCGCATCTGTCGGCGGAGGAACGGGGCCAGTATTTCCCGATCTACGTGGAGAATAACAGCGTGGGCGGGGCGCTGGTCGGGCTGCCGCAGATGGGCGACGTCGGGCTGCTCTATTACCGGACGGACCTGCTGGAGGCGTACGGCTTCGAGGGGCCGCCGGTTACGTGGAGCGAGCTGGAGGAGATGGCGGCGGAGATCCAGGCGGGGGAACGGGAGGAAAATGCGGAGTTCTGGGGATATGTGTGGCAGGGCAACGTCTACGAGGGTCTGACGGTGAATGCGCTGGAGTGGCAGGCGAGTATGGGGGGTGGGCTTTTGGTTGAGGCGGACGAGGGCCTGACTTTGGACAGCAGCGCGGCAGAGGCTATTGACAGGGCGGCGGCGTGGGTGGGCGAGATCAGCCCGGAGACGGTGACGGCCTTTCAGGAGGAGGATGCGCGCTGGATGTTCCAGAATGGCAATGCGGCGTTCATGCGCAACTGGCCGTATGCGTATGGGCTGGGGCAGGCGGAGGACAGCCCGATCCGCGACCGGTTCGACGTGACGCGTTTGCCCAAGGGGGAGGGCGAGGAAGGGCGACATGCGAGCGTCGTTGGCGGGCAGCAGATTGGGGTGAGCCGGTACAGCCGTTACAAGGATGCGGCGGCGGATGCAGCCCGCTGTCTTACGGACGCGAGGGCGCAGCGGCGGCGGGCGCTGGCAGACGGTACCCCGCCGGCGATGGCGGCGCTGTACGACGATGAAGATGTGAAGGCGCGCATTCCTGCGGCGGTACAGATCGCAGAGAGCCTGGCTGAGCACGCGGTGGCGCGGCCGGCGGCGACGACGGGCGGACACTATACTGAGATCTCGCTGGTCTATTATATTGAGGTGAACCGGGTGCTGACGGGCGAGCAGAGCGGGGCGGGCGCGGTGGCGCGTATTGGTGAGCAGATTGCGGCGTGGTTGGAGTGAATTTCAGGCTAGAGGTCATCTGAATCAGGGCTTGCTCTTAACCGCATTTGCCCAACCATCTTTGCCAGCATAGTGGCAATTCATCTTCGCTAGTTCTCACCACATTCTTCTCCCTCCTCCTGGGGCTGCCTGAGTCTTTCTTCCAGCCTTCTTCAAGAACCACTCCTATTTCCACTTTTTTTGCTGGCTACGTCAAGCAGTTCCTGACCTCGCTCGATCCAACGGATTAGAAAGCAACCCTTCATAGAGTCATTTTCCCCTTCTGATTCTGCTTCTCTGAGAAGCCGGGCCTTAGCGCGGCCCATATGAATCTGTAGGTACTGGCAGCGCTGCGAGTCAGTTGTTTCCTCATTGGTCTGTGCGGTGGCCTGACATTCGCGATGACTGATTCAGATAGTCGCCTGACCGGAGGTAACCGGATTCGGTTACTGAAGTCTCCGGAACCGGTCCATTTGCGCGAGACAGGCCCCATTAGAATCGACTATGGTATGCAAGAAGACTGTTGCTGCTCCGGTGCCGGCAGCAACTTCAGTTGTTTGGTTACTGCCTGTTCCTGGCGAAAGTAACGTCAACTGAACCTGACGCTTTGGGGGATTTACTGTCGAACTTAATCGCCATTTCGCACATTCAAGCGACATCGAAGGCGGTTAGATCAGTTCGGGGTTTTTGTCGGCTGTGAGGCTTGTCGAGGGCTAGGAGTCCGTCGGACGGAACCGCCCTGAGAACCGACAGTTCTGGACTTTAAACCTACCAGAGGGTATTGGGCTTTTTTAGCAGGGCCATGGCAGACCAGCCATGGCCCTGTTTGCGTCTTCGCTTCAATTTCGTATGGCTGTGCGGGGGCCGCAATGCCCCGAAAGGACATCATCTTGAAACGCACACGCACCGTTTTTGGCCAGATACGCGCCCACGCCTTAGCCGGTGGGTGCACTCAAACCGACGGCGAAATCTACAGTTGGTTGTTTTGAATGGGTAGGTCTGGGCCATTAAGGCTAGTTTTCTTAAAGAAGAAGGCGGCCTGAGACGGCCACGCAACGGATTTTGGGAATTGCTTTCCCTGTCACCTTGGCCCGTGGTCCGGTGTTTGGGTACCGCTAAAATAGTCGATTCGTTGAGACACTCTCGCTATTGGGATCCTCCTCATCGTTGCGCGACGACAAGCGAATCTTTCCCGACTGACAGAGTCCAACCTACATTGCATCCCCCTTTAAGTGATTCCTACTTCATCCCCCTGCGTACGCTCCGGTAATAAACTGACGAAGTCTCGGAGACAGACAAAATACCTGCCTTTTGCAAGAGGGGCGGTAATTCTGGCGCTGGCATTAACCGTGGTATTGCTTCGTTTCTATCGTTTAGATGAGCTGCCGCCGGGGATCAGTCAAGATGCAGGGGCACATGGCGTGGACGCTCTCCGCGTATTGCAAGGAGAGCATGCTGTCTTTTTCCCGCTGAATTTCGGACGCGAGGGAATGATTGTCTATGGCGTTGCATTGGCCACTGCTCTCTTGGGCCGCAATGTGATGGCCATCTATCTTCCCACCGCTCTGGCCAGCGCCGGCACGGTCTTTGCCGCGTTTTGGCTGGGCCACGTGCTGTTTGACAGAGACGAAGTCGGACGGGCCACGCCATGGCGCGCTTTGACAGTTGGAGGTGTGGCAGCCGGTCTGCTCGCAGTCTCCCTCAGCCAGACTTTCATTGGGCGCGCGGGCGTTAGAGCGAGCTATCTCCCGCTCTTTCTTTCTCTATGTTTTGCCTTCCTATGGTCAGGATGGAGACAGCGAAGTTGGTGGCGGATCGCACTGGCCGGCGCATGCGCCGGGTTACTTCCATACACCTATATTCCTGCTCGGCTTGTACCATTTCTCTTTTTCTTCTTTGGGTTGAGCTTTCTACCGTCGCTTATCAAGAATCGCGGCAAAGAAGAGGAGTGTAAGAAGAGAGAAAACTCAAGTTTTTTCTCAAAGATCCCTTCTGCCTTATTCGATGACCTGAAAATGTGCGGCATCTTTCTCGGCTGCGCAGTGCTGGTGGCTGCGCCCATTTTGCTTCACTTTGCCATTTATCCCGACCACTTCTTCATGCGAAGCGATCTGGTTTCTGTATTCAGTTCCCATATAAGTCAAGGGAACCCGGTGGGAACGCTTTTGCATAATGTATGGAACCACCTCCTGGCGTTCGGATTTCGCGGTGACTGGGCTACACGACATAACATTCCTTTTCGGCCGATGTTAAACCCGTGGGAAGCGTCATTCTTCTGGTTTGGTGTGGTGATGGCCGGATGGAAGAGTCAGAGGCCTGCATATCGTCTGCTGCTTCTCTGGCTGGTGATCCTGCTCCTGCCCGCGGTGCTGGCCAGGGGGATGATGCCTCCACCTAGTTTCATTCGTATGATCGGTGTTGTCCCGGCGGTCTATTTGATCATTGGTGTTGGGTTGTGGGAAGCGTTCAAACTGGTCAGACAGCTAGGCCGCGCATTGCCAGTTCGCGTAAACCTGCTCTTCCGGACACATGAGACTGGCCTGACTATGGCTGTAGGCGTTGTCGTCGCCGGCTTGGTCATGGTTCGAGGCGTGAATACATATAACGCCTATTTTCTGGAAGGGGCGATAAACCCCAGGTTCCAGAGCGAGTTCAATAGCGAGTGGAATGATGTTGCACAGATGTTGAATACGTTGCCCTCCGGTTCGGGAACGGTTTACCTGCTCCCCTATGAGTATGACATAAACTTTGGATTTGACTATCTGTATCAGGGCGAATCGCCGGCCTATGTCTTTGATGCCCGGATACTGGACCTGCCGCGGGCGATTGAATCCGCTCTGAGGGAATCAGGGAATGTCACCGAGGCAAAGCTGGTGCAAGTTTCGGACAATGATGCCCACGTCAGACACCTTCTCGACATGCATGGGCGTTATGTTGGGAGCGATAAGTATCGTCAGTTCACCATCCACAGATACACGGATGTTGAACTGGAGCGTCCATGGGCCTATTACCACTATCTGGAACCTATGGCAGTCCACTACGATGGTGGAATCAGTCTCCTGGGATTTGCCTTGGGCCAAGGAAAGAAGCAGTATCCAGCGCAGCAGCTACTCAGTCTGAACGACAGTCGTTCCCTGTGGGTGGATCTGCAATGGCACACCGACGCCGAATTGGATGTTGATTACGCAGTATCTCTGCGCTTACACGATGCTCAGGGCGCGAGAGTTTACCAAAAGGATCAGTGGTTACTTCAGGGTGGCCTGGACTATGCGCCGACAAGCCGATGGATGGGGGATGGACCAGTCGACACACATATTATGTTTCCTATCCCATCCCATCTCCCCGCAGGCGAGTACGAATTGCGACTTATCGTGTACAACATCGAAACCGGGACTCCGACGGTCGAGATTGATGTTTGGGAGCCTGAGCAGGTTCTGGCAAGACTGCGACTGGCTGAACATCCTGGGACGGGGATACAACAGCGCCTGCCTTCAGTGGAGCGAGAAGCTCATACGCCCCTAACAAGCTTCTCTCAATGAAATTGCCCGATCCGAAATTGTCGTCGGCGTCATCCCGCGGGCGCCGGCGTGGCTGTGGCGCCTAGTACGGCTAGAATGAAAGCGGGGATGAGGGTTCAGATTCCATAGGTTACTTCATACGGATTTGCCTGCTTCCCTTCTGATTCATTCATCGTCTCGCCGATTCCAGCAGGACAAGCAGCGCGAAGAGGGGCAGGGCGGCCATGCGGCGCCAGCGCCAGGGTTGGCGGGCGAGGCGGTAGAGCCATTCGAGGCCGAGGCGGCGCAGCCAGTGGGGGGCGCGGGGGGTGATGCCGGCGACGAAGTCGAAGGCGCCGCCGATGCCGAGGGCGACGGCGACAGGCAACTCCTCTTTGTGCTGGTGAATCCAGATGTCCTGGCGGGGATGGCCGTAGGCGACGAAGAGAAGATCGGCGGGCGCGTCGGCGAGGCGCTGGCGGATCTGCGGCCAGTCGGTGTCGGCGGGCGAGCCGCCGTATGTACCGGCGACGGGCAGGCCGGGATAGAGACGGGAAAGCTCGGCGGCGGCGCGTTCGGCTACGCCGGGGGCGGCGCCGAGGAAGAAGATACGCCATCCTTGCAGCGCGGCTTGTTCGCAGATGCGGTGGATGCCGTCGGAGCCGGTTACGCGCTCGTTCAGGCTTACGCCGGCGAGGCGCGCGGCCCAGAGGACACCGACGCCGTCGGGTGTACAGAGATCGGCTGCGGCGAGCGCCTGGGCGAAGGCGGGGTGGCGGCGGGCGGTCATGATGAATTCGGGGTTGACGGTGCAGACCTGGCGGGGGAACGGCGAGGCGCGAGGCGTGAGGCGTGAAGCGTGAGTTTGCCCGCCGCTGATGTCGTCTTCAGAACGGGTGTCAGCGGAAGGACTGGTGCGCTCAGTCTTCTCACCACTCCTGGCTCTTTCTTCGGCTTGCGATTGGGCGATCCAGCCGCTGATTGCGTCAAGGGTTTGCTGGAAATCGACACAGTCGACGCGCACGCCCAGAATCTGTAGTGATGCCCACCTCTGCTCCTGCGGAGAGCTCATTTCTTGGCGGCGGCCTCTTCGAGCACGGCCAGCGTTTCGCGGGCGGCTTTTTCCCAGGAAAAACGTTTGACATTTTCATAGCCTTTGGCGATCAGCTCCTGCCGCAGGTCCTCATCCTGGCTGAGACGCAGCATGGCGGCGGCGATTTCGTCGACGTTCTCGGGGTCGACGAGCAGGGCTGCGTCGCCAGCGATTTCGGGCAGGGCAGAGTTTTTGGCGCACATAACGGCGACTCCTGTGGTTTGGGCTTCGAGTACGGGCAGACCGAAGCCCTCGAATAGGGACGGGAAGGCAAAGAAGAGTGCCTTTTCCATGAGTGCAGCGACGGACGCGTCGGGCAGATAGCCGGGGAAGTGGACGCGGCCGGACAGTCCGCGGGCGGCGGCGTGGCGTTCGTACTCCTGGCTGAGCCAGCCGCGGCGCCCGACGAGCACGAGGTCCCAGCCGATTTGGTGTTGCTGTGTGAGGCCGGCGAAGGCGTCGATGAGGCGCAGCAGGTTTTTGCGGGGTTGGATGGTGCCGACATAGAGGGCGAAGGGCCGTTGGTAGACGGGCGCGGTCGCCGCGTTCTGGGTCGGTTCGACAGGGCGTTGGACTGTCGCGCGCGGTATTGGCGCCTCGTGGATGACGCGGATTTTGGCTTCGGGCACGCGGTAGAAGTGCTGCAGGTCGGCGGCGGTGTGGCGGCTGACTGCTATGATGCGCCTGGCGGCGGAGGCGCTCCAGCGGGTGGAGAGCTCGAGGTAGAGGCGCTGCATGGCAGTGTGGGAGTTGGGGAAGTAGCGGTAGCCGATATCGTGCAGGGTGACGACGGTGTGCGGGAGGAGGGGCCGCGGCAGGAAGGGGACGACATGGGCGGGCACGAAGAGCACGTCGGGCGGACGGCGGCAGAGCTCCCAAGCGAGGGTGCGGTGGGTCCAGAGACGGTTGCCGGGCAGGGTGCGTATGGTCACGGCGCGCCGGTCGTGCGGGGGCGGGGCGGCGCCGCGCAGCGCTTCGGCGGTGGGTTCTTGCGGCGCGTAGAGGCGGAAGGCAAAACGAGCAGAGGGTTCGGCGAGCATGTGGCCGATGATCTGGCGGGAGTAAAATTCGGTGCCGGTAGGTTCAGCCCGCAGACTGCGGGAGGCGTCGATGCCGATGGTGAGAGAAGAGAGTGAAGAGGCGTGAGGAGAGAGTGTTTCCTCCGCTTCCGGTGTTTCACTTCTCACTGAAGACTCCTGGGCGTATCTCGGCCGCGGCCAACTCTTGCGGCCCGATTGGTCCCTCGCGCAAGATCTTTGGCTGAGGTCCGCTCAGGTCGAGGACGGTGCTGGACTGGGCGAGGGGGGCGGGGCCGGCGTCGATGAGGAGCGGGATGCGGCCGTCGAGCTGGTCGAGGACCGCTGCGGCTGTGGCGCAGGGGGGCTGGCCGCTGCGGTTGGCGCTGGAGGAGGCGAGGGGGCCGACGCGGCGGGCGAGGGCGCGCAGGAAGGGATGCGCGGGCAGGCGCACGCCGACGGTGTCGCCGGCGGCGGTGAGGGCTGGCGGCAGGTGGCTGCGGGCGGTGAGCACAAGGGTGAGCGGGCCGGGCCAGTAACGGTCGATGAGGGCCAGGGCCTGGACATTGTCCCCGTCCGCAGTGTGTACAACCGCGTTGGTCTGCTCTGCGTCGCCCAGGAGGACGGGCAGCGCTTTCTGGCTTGGGCGCTCCTTGACTGCGAAGAGCCGGTCTATGGCGGCGGCATCGTCGTAGAGACAGACCAGGCCGTAGACGGTATCGGTGGGGACGCCGATGACGGCGCCCTGCTCCACCGCGGCGGCGGCCTGGTCGAGCGCGTTTGCCTGGTCAGCCGCGATCACGACTGTCATCCGTTCTGCTCCGCTACAGATAGTAGATTTCGATGCGCTGCCCTTTGCGAACCGGGCGCGTTCGCGCCTCTGCAAAGGGCAGCGCATTAGTTTTTGCTTTACTGTGCGCTGTGTATACTTGACAGTGCTCTGTGTATACTACTGATGGCTTAACTGTACGTCAACAATCATTCCGATATGAGAGACGAATACCCGTTTGACGATCTGCTGGTGCTGATCAAGGGCGCCGGCGACCTGGCGACCGGTGTGGCCTGGCGGCTGCACCGCTGCGGCATTCCTGTGGTGATGACCGAACTGCCCATCCCGCTGACGGTGAGGCGGACGGTGGCCTTTGCCCAGGCCGTGTATGACGAAGAGCATGAGGTGGAAGACGTCACGGCGCGCAAGGTGCTTGTGGCGGATGTGCCGGATGTGCTGGATGCGGGGGAGGTCCCGGTTCTGGTGGATCCAGAGATGGAGGCGATCGACGAGCTGGCGCCGTCGGCCGTTGTCGACGCGATCGTGGCGAAGTGCAATACGGGCACGACGCTGGAGAGCGCTGAGTTTTTGGCGGCGCTGGGGCCGGGTTTCGAGGCCGGCGTTGACTGCCACGCGGTGATCGAAACGAACCGCGGCCCCAACCTGGGGCGTGCGATCTGGGAAGGAGCGGCAGAAGACGATACGGGCACGCCGGGCGCGATTTTGACGCGGTCTGATGGGCAGGGATCGGGAGAGAGCGGCGATCGCAGCCCGGTGGAGGATGCGGCGGCGGCGCGGGTGCTGCGTGCCCCAGTGGCGGGCCGTTTTCGGGCGCTGGCGCGCATTGGGGACTGTTTGGTTGGCGGCGAACCATACGGCGCGGTTGTGGATCCGTCGGGCGAGGAGAGGACGCTGCTGGCGCCGTTCGCCGGCGTGCTGCGCGGGTTGATCCACGAGAGCGTAGCGTTGCAGCCGGGGCTCAAAATCGGCGATATCGATCCCCGCGGAGACACCGAGTCCGCGTTTCGCATTTCGGACAAGTCGCTGGCTGTGGGCGGCGGTGTGCTGGAGGCGTTTTTGCACTGGCACTTTGGCAGAAGCGACGACAGTGTGACTGAGGAGTTGGGATTCTGATGGACGACAACATTTCTGACGGCCCTCCCGAGCAGGGGGGCATCCAGATATTTCCGATCCCTGGCATTCCGCTGGTGCAGCCGGGCGATGATCTGGCGGCGCTGATTGTCGGCGCGGCCGGAGCCGCAGGATTACCTCTGCAGTCCGGGGATATCCTGGTGGTGGCGCAGAAGATCGTGAGTAAGGCGGAGGGACGAATTGTGCGGCTGGCGGATGTGACGCCGGGCGAGGAGGCGCGGCGCCTGGCGAAGGAGACGGGTAAAGACGCGCGGGTGGTGCAGGCGGTATTGGACGACAGCAATGCGGTGGTGCGGGCGCGGGCGGGGGTCCTTATCGTGGAGCAGAGCAGCGGTTGGGTATGCGCGCACGGCGGGCTGGACCATTCGAATGTGGCGCCGGAGGAGGAGGAGACGGTGGCGCTGCTGCCGGCGGATGCGGATGCCAGCGCGGGGGCGCTACGCAGCCACATCTTGGAGGAGACCGAAGCAGAGGTATCAGTCCTGATCAGCGACAGCCATGGGCGGCCGTGGAAGATGGGGACGGTCGGCATCTGTATCGGGTGTGCGGGTCTGCCGGCGCTGTGGGACCAGCGGGGGCTGACGGATCTGTTCGGATACGAGCTGGTGGCGAGCGAGGAGTGCATCATCGATGAGCTATGCGCGGCGGCGACACTGGTGATGGGTCAGAGCAGCGAGGGGCGGCCGGCGGCGATTATTCGCGGCTACAGGCGGCCGGATGCGGCGGATGCGCCGGCGCGTTCGATTCAGCGGCCGGCGGAGAAGGACCTGTTTCGTTGAAGGATGAGGAAGGAAAACAAAAAGGAGCGAGAGAGTCTCGCCCCTTGAGGTGGTACCCCCGACAGGATTCGAACCTGTGCTCCCGGCTCCGGAGGCCGATGCTCTATCCACTGAGCTACGGGGGCGGGGTGTAGAGAGAACGATACCACAGCGGCTGCCCTTAAAGCAAACGACATTCGTAAATGCGGCAGACGGGATCTGAGCGCGTGGGGCTGTTGAAGAGCCCGTGCAGGCGGAGTTCATCCCTCATTCTTGTCCCCTACAATCCCCTTTTGTGCAGAGCAAAAGCCCTCCTTGCAGGAACAGCCGATCACCTTTCATCCTGAAAGTCCCTGGCAAATCTGCATATCCTGATTCAGACCGCGTCCACATGAATGCCGGCATCCCTCCAACTACACCCGCGCAATACGCCTCCGGAACGGCCACCGGGACCGCAGCCTCTGCCGCTCACGGTAACCCTTGTCCCCCGGCGTTGGCGCCTCAACTCGCCCAAACATGACCCAACTCATCATCAGGAAAATCGCGCTCAGCAAAAACACCGCACTGTGCGACGCGCCCAGACGCAGCATTCCAATCGTCACGAATGGCGTAACCAAGCCCCGCAACCCAACAACAGTCGACTGGATCGCGGCATACTCCGTCACCCTGTCCGGTTCGGCCAGCTGTATGCCCGCGCTGATCCGCCCCAGTTCAAAGCCCGCCATACCCAGACCGCGGGCAATAGCCGACGGCAGCAGCATCCACAGATTCTGCGCCCACAGATAGTTGAGCGGCGTAACGATCGAGATGGCGCAAATGGCGCGAATGACGAATAGCCCGCCCCTTCTGTCGATCATCCGCCCCCAAAGCAGATAGCTCAAGAACCAGGTGAGCGACTCCACCAGCCCCAGAATACCGATTTCCGAATACGAGAGTTGCAGGCGGTCCACCTGCACGACTGGAAATAACGGCCAGCACAACAGTGCCCCCATTCCGAACAGCGAGTGACTGACCAGGTAGACGGCGTAGTTCCTGTTGCCGCGAATAATTTGCCAAAGATCAGAAAACGTCTTCGTCTGGCGCGGCGGCAATTCTCCCTCATCCAGGTCGATCCGCGTGAAAATGAAGGTGGCCAGAATACCAAAAAGGGCGCCGATCGGAAACAGGACCCGGTAACCAACATGGTCCAACGCCCATCCGGCCAAGGGCGTGACCAGGAGAATGGTGGAAACGCGCCCCATCTGGACCGTCGACATCACCTTCCCCCGCCCGCTCTCAGGATAAATCTTCTGAACGACTCTTGTATAGGCAGGGATCACAAATTCTTCCAGCAGACAGAATACAACACTGATCGCCATCAGCTGCACCGCGCCCGTCACAAAGGCCGTCAGCATAAAGAGCGAGCGCCCCAGCAGCCAGCAAAATACAATGATGTTGATTGTCCGCCGCCGGCGCATCAACACGATGCTGAACGAGGTGAAGACCGAGCCGACAAAGAGAAGGGCCGTATAGATCGCCAGCATGTCGACTGTGGCGCCCATACGACGCAGCACAACCTGCGTGAAGGGGATGATCGTGGCATAGAAGACGCCGTAAGCCAGCGACATCGATAGCTCGATATGCATGACCCGGCGCACAGAGGGCGACAGCGAGCCGGCTAGCGCCGTCTCGACCCAGCCGCCGGCCCGGCTCATCAGTTCTTTTGTTGTCATCTTTGCTCCAGCCTCAGGCAGCGCCTACGCCTGGCTTCGTGCGTACATTCCTTCTTGACCAGTCTACTTTCGGGCCGGAGCGTCCAACATGCGACGACAGTCGAACTTGTCCCAGAATCCAACAACCCGGCCCACCCGTGGGGCGACGCCGGACATAGTCGGAACCATATCACAGATCCACAAAGACACCAACCAAATTGAGCCTTTGGGTGCACCTTAGATTTGGGGTGGGAACAGTCTGGCGGGGAGATCATGCCGGCGATGGCTGGAACTGTTTACCGGCTCTTGGAGAGGCGCGGGGCAGGCGCCAAGCCTGGCGTTAGCGGGAGGTCTGTCAGTTAGGGGGCACAGGGCAGGCACAAGGCCTGCCCCTACGGAAGCGGTTGGGGGTTCGAACACTGGTCGCTGTCTCAATCGTTCGAACTGTCCACGAGGGTCGGGCATACGAAGGGGGGCGTTGCGGGGGGAATCCCCCCGCACAAGGGAGGGCCGAAGGCCCGACCGCCCAAATGCGAGGAGAGAGGCGCGAGCGACACAGTCTGTTCTGGGGGAGAGTGTGACTGGAACTGACCGCGGCCTGGTTGCGACAGGAGGAATACGAGAATTCACCCCCACTTTGGGATGCACTCTGCGCGCGATTATAGATGACTTTCCGTCCCCCCTGTGCTATCATCCAATATGATTGTCAGTGAACGGTTGCCAGTTATAGGATAGTGCGCGGCCAGCGGCACTGTACGCAATCCACCAGCCACAAACTCGGGCTTTTGCAGGTACGCAATCGATGCGGTTGCAGGGGCCTTCGACCACCTGTTTTGAGGAACGCCCACCGTGTCAACGCCAGCAGCAGTTCGGGTACAGTCTTTCGGCACGACCGTCTTCGCCGAGTATTCGGCCCTGTCTCTTGAATACGATGCCATCAATCTGGGGCAGGGTTTCCCCGATTTTCCCGCGCCGGATTTCGTAATTGAAGCGGCCCGCACCGCGCTGGCCTCCGGCTATAATCAGTATGCGCGCAGCGCCGGTCATCCGCGGCTGGTGAATGCGCTGGCCGCTGTGTACAGCCCGGTTTTCGATCGCGAGCTGGATCCACTGACGCAGATCGTTGTGACCACGGGCGCGACCGAGGGGATCTACGCCACGGTGCAGGGGCTGGTGGACCCCGGCGATGAGGTGATCCTGATCGAGCCGTTCTACGACAGTTATCCGCCGTCGGTGATCATGGCGGGCGGCACACCGGTATATGTTCCGCTGCGGCCCAAGCCAGGCGCCACCAGCGCGGCGGACTGGCAGATCGATATGAAAGATTTGCGGGCCGCGATCAACGAGAAGACCAAACTGCTCATTATCAATACGCCGCTCAACCCCGTGGGCAAGATGTACAGCCGGGAGGAGCTGGTGGCACTGGCGCAGATCGCGCAGGAGCATGATCTGCTGGTGTTGAGCGATGAGGTCTACGAGTGGATGACCTACGACGGGACGCCGCACGTGAGGATAGCGACCCTGCCGGGCATGTGGGAGCGCACGATTACGCTGGGCAGCGCGGGCAAGACCTTCTCGGTGACCGGCTGGAAGATCGGCTGGGCAATTGCACCGGAACCGCTGGCGCACGCGGTGCTGATGGCGCACCAGTGGATTCCTTTTGCGGTGACAACGCCGCTGCAGGAGGCGGTGGGCGCGGCGTTTGAGCAGGTGGAGGAGCGCAACTACCTGCATGAACTGAGCGTGATGTACCAGGCCAAACGGGAGATCCTGCTGTCGGCCCTCAACGATGTCGGATTCCCGCCGGTGACGCCCCACGGCAGCTATTTCATACTGGTGGATACGACAGACCTGGACGCGCCTACGCCTACGGACGACCTGCGAGACGTGCAGATCTGCCGCTGGCTGACGAAGGAGATCGGCGTAACGGCGATCCCGCCCTCCGCATTCTACAGCCCCGAACACAGTCACCTGGCCACCAATGTCGCCCGTTTCTGCTTCTGCAAAACGGATGCGATTCTGGAGGCAGCGGCGACGCGACTACGCACAAACCTGTAAACCCCCACAGCTGACGTAGAGTGTCTCATGGCCAGTGACTGCACTGGCCTCAAGAGACTGACCGCTGGATACTGACAGCTCGACTTTGACTGCTGGACATTGACCACAGGACATTGACCACAGGACATTGACCACAGGACATTGACCACAGGACATTGACCACAGGACATTGACCACAGGACATTGACCACAGGACACTGGAGATGGAACTAAAGGTAGAACAGGGGAATATCGCTGAGAGCGATGTCGATCTAATTGTCGTCAATCTGTTTGCGGGTGTGACAGCGCCCGGGGGCGCGACGGGTGCGATCGACCGTGCGCTCAATGGGGCGATCAGCCGCCTGATCGCGCAGGGGGATTTCAGTGGCGAGGCCGAGACGACGGCGTTGCTCTATGCGCGCGCAAATGGCGGAGAGGCCGGGGATGAAACGGCTGAGCCGGGCGGGCTGAGCGCGCCGCGAGTGCTGATCGTGGGTCTGGGAAGCAACGAAGGGTTCGGGCTGGGCCAGATCCGGCGGACAGCGGCGGTGGCGGCGCAGGCTGCGGCCAGGTTGAAGGGCGTCAAGACGATGGCGACCATCGTCCATGGCGCGGGCATCGCCGGTCATGACGCGGACGCGGCCGCGCAGGAGGTGGCGCTGGGAACACTGCTGGCAAGCTACAAACCCAAGCAGTATGGACGCAAGGAAGAGGATGCGGGGTTGACGAGGTGCACGGTGGTGGAGTATAGCGCGGCCAAACTGGAGGACGTTGCGCGCGGGGTGACTCGGGGCGAGGCGATCGGCCGCGCGGTCTGCAACGCGCGCGATCTCGTCAACGAGCCGGCGAACCTTCTGACACCGGTGGAGATGGCGGCCCGCGCGCAGGCGATGGCGTCCGAGGTTGGCCTGCGGTGCACGATCCTGGACGAGGCTGCGATGGAGAAGGCGGGCATGGGGATTCTGCTGGCGGTGAGCCAGGGCAGCACGAATCCGGCACAGTTTGTCATTTTGGAGCATACGCCGGCGGGCAGTTCGGAGGCGCCGCTGATCTTTGTGGGCAAGGGTATCACGTTCGACACGGGCGGCATCAGCCTCAAGCGCACGGGCGGAATGTGGGCGATGAAGGACGATATGGGGGGTGCGGCGGCGGTGATCGGCGCGATGGAGGCGATCGGCCGTCTTGGCGTCCCGCGGCGGGTGATCGGGATCGCGCCGTGTGTGGAGAATATGCCGGACGGCGACGCATTCCGGCCGGGCGATATCGTCACGGGGATGACGGGCAAGACGGCGGAGATCATCAGCACGGACGCGGAAGGCCGGCTTATCTTGGCCGATGCGCTGGCGTATGTGGCCCGTTTCGACCCGGTCGCGGTGGTGGACCTGGCGACGTTGACGGGCGCGATCGGCACGGCGTTGGGCGTGCATATTCGCGCCGGTCTTTTCAGCAACGACAGTTCTCTGGAAGAGAAGCTGATGGCCGCGGCCGACCACAGCGGGGACCTGCTGTGGCCGTTCCCGATGGATGCGGGGTATGAGAAGCCGATCAAGAGCGACATGGCCGAGGTCAAGAACAGCGCCGGGCGTTCCGGCGTGAGCAGCAGCGCGAAGTTTATCGAGCATTTCACTGAAGGCTACCCCTGGGCCCACCTGGACATTGCCAATATGGTGCTGGCGGACAGCCGGATCAATGCGGAGACGCCGAAGGGCGCGACCGGATACGGCGTCCGGCTGCTGGTCGAACTGGCGGAGCGGTACGCGGCTGCTTCCTGATATGCGGATGGAGGCGGACGAGCGTCAGGAACCGGAAGCCGGTGACCGAGGACTGTAGAACTGTAGGAGAGACAGGTATGGGGATGAGAATAGTGCGGCGGTTGGGTTGGGGTGTGTTCGGCGGTCTGTTTCTGGCGGGCGCGCTGCCGAAGTTGACGCTGGCCGCAGGGACGGAGCAGGCGATCGGGACGGAGATTACGACGGTGATGCCGGCGATGGTACCGCTGCTGGGAGCGGCGGCGGGAATTGAGCGCCTGATGGAACTGGGCTGGCACTACCTGGAGTGGGGCGCGCTGCGCTTTTTGGGCTGGCGGCCCAGCGATCTCAAGTCGCCCGGCTATGTGGCGTTCAAGCGCAGCACCAGTCTGCTGGCGGGCATTTTTCTTGGAATTGTCGTCTCCAACTACAGCGGCATGCGTTTGATGGCCTATCTGGGCCAGTCGCTGCCCGGTTTTCTGGACCAGGTGCCGGATCTGTGGGACATTCTGGTCACAGGACTGATGATCGGGGCAGGGACGAAGCCGACGCACGATCTGCTGGGGATTATCACCCAGGTGAAAAATTTGATCGGCAGCACGGCATTGAAGCAGCGGGAGGAGGCTGGCGCGGCCCTTGCTGACAGTATTCTGAAGCTACGGCAGGCCGATGCTCCGGCATCGTACCGCGTGGATGTGCCGGGGGTGGGCGCGACGCAGGTGCCCGGTGCGCCGGCGCAGGCGCCGCGTAACCGGATGCTGGATGAGAGCGGCGGCCGTCGCCGCGAGCGGAATATTGATCGCTATGCGAATGCGCTGCATGATAATTTGTATAGTGGGAATTGAGGTGGAGTGAGTGAGAAAGCCGGAACGATGAACCCACAAGTGTCGATATCAAAGAGTTCACTGACCGACTTCTGTCGGGAGAACGGCATCAGACGGCTCGCCATCTTTGGGTCGGCACTGGGCGATGACTTCGGGCCCGACAGCGATATCGACCTGCTCGTCGAGTTTGAGCCGGACCGTATTCCGGGATTGCTGGGCGTCGCCGGTATGGAACTGGCCTTATCCGAACTCTTCGCGGGGCGAAAAGTCGACTTGCGTACAGCTGAGGATTTGAGTCCCTACTTCCGGCAAGAAGTTCTGGCCAGGGCCGAAGTTCAATATGAGCAGGCATGACGAAATTCGCTTGCGCCACATGCTCGAAGCTGCGGACCTGGGCCCCCTGGTTCGCGTTTCCATGCCAGGTTACCAGGCACCCCTGTTACACCGACCCCAATTTGTACACAGTACCTCCAGGCTGGTTCCCCGAAGACGCGTACATTGTAGAAGCTGCCTGAAGCGCACGAACCCCTAATTCAGCAAGACCTCCCACATGACATTTCCGTAGAGCAGATGGCGCTGTTGGGAAACGCCTCTCCCGTGGGCGAAATCGCGGGCCGGATGAGCGCCACGAAGTGATGGACCGCACATCTGTTGCAGGTCCCAGTGCTCGACCTGTGTCGTGGCGGGCGGAAGAAAAGAGGCATAGTTTGCGGTGTCGGTCGGGAAGTGCTCCAGAACGACGGTGAGCAGGTCCTCGCTCGCCACCTGAGCCTGGCCCGCTGACTGGTCGAGCGCGATTGCGGCGGGGTTGCTGTTGTTGACAATCAGGGCATTCACCGGGGGCCGGCCTTGCCCGGCATGGGCTTGCGATCCACTGGTCGCGACCGTACGGAATGCACTGCCGGGACGAAAAGTCGCCGACCCCGGGGCCGACGCCAGTTCTTCAATTCGCTTGTGAGGCCGCCAAAATCACTACATCAGGACTATCGCGTCTCTATAGGCGAAGTATTCCCGATGCTCGAGGGGCATAAATGAGAGTAATGCGGCCCCATATTGGGGAAGGCAAGAACTACAGATTCTGCAGAAAGTTGATTATGGGTTGAAACGCTGGAGACCCCCAGTCCCACACGCCAGCTTCAGCAGCTTCGCCGAGGCGCAATCCAGGTTCGGCACCATCCTTACCGACTGCCAGATAGGCATGTACCTTTGATTTGGCAAGCCTATTCTCGGCAATATGTGCACCGGTGCTCACTCGACACCCGACATACTGATCTACACACGTGCTTTCCGGGGAATTCTGAATTGAGCGAAGGCATAAGTCCTCCAGATTTCCTTGCGATGAACCGTCGGGCAAAATAGCAAGCGAAACAGTTAGGTGATCTGCTTGCTCCGGCTCCCAAGCCCGTGATGGCGCAGGTAACTGGGCGTGATTCAAAGCATTTTGCAGACTTTGCAGAGTTGACTGAGGGCTGCTATCAGCATCCCGAACGATTCCCAGCCGACGCAACCGAGAAAAGTTATCTGACTTTAATAGCGTACTAACGAGGAAAGCCCGGAAATTTTCCTTTCCCCCTACTGTGACAATTTGAAGCTCGGTCCGATTCAATTGATGTGCCATGGCGGTGAAGAACCTAGCGTCTTCTATGCCTTCAACCAGCAGTAGAGATTCTTGTTCTACTCTACTGTCAAAATGGAAGGGACGTTTTCTTGGTGTCAACGCATTTCTGCTCCGTAGTCCAGTGTAAAATCAAGATCTTCAAACGAATAAGTCGTTGCAGAAATTCGTCCGTCCTGTAGACTAAGACGATGAATGCCAAGGGTCTCATCATCTAGGGAGTCAAAAGCGTCGCGGGCCGCCGCCAAGCATTCATTACTATGAGTTGTTGCAAAGACCTGGACATTGAATTCTTTTGACAGCCAGCTCAACTCCTTCCACACGTCTTCCAGAACGCTAAAATGCAGGCCATTCTCCACTTCATCAATAAATATCATTCCGCTGCGGCCTTCGTGGAATGCAAGAGCAAGTGACAGCAGCCTGCTTACTCCATCACCCAAAGAGCCGACAGGAACAGGACGGGTTAGCCCAACGTCGGCATATATCATTGGCGTAGGCGGAGCTGCGATGGTCAATAGTCGCTTGATTCGAGCATCGACTCGTTCAAGACATCTTGCAAGGTGGTCGGCATAGCCTTCGAGTTCCGCATTTCCGAATCGCCTGACATCTTCATCTGGCCCGGTACGTTGGCGGGCGCTAAAAAAGACATTTGAAGGTCGGGGCGGCATCGTTGCTGCCTGTCCCGCCATGCCTTCATTCGTAAACGTCATCCTGGCATTGGTTCCGATTTGGACAGCCTGTCCTTCCGACCTCACCCACCAGCCCGACGACCGGTATTTTTTGCCATTATCGTCGGTGTAATCAAGTACAATTGCGGCATCTGAAATGGCTGAAACATTGGATTCTTGGGAGCCACGCGGCGGGTCTGAAGGAGAATCGGATGCAGGGACTGTGGATAATACCGAGTCATCTCTCTTTTGCAATTTAATATTGAGAGTGCCTTTGTCAACCTCATTATTTCCTTTTGCTGACAGGGCTATCGTGCGTTCAGGGTTAAAATCATAGAAGAGATCATGCATCAACCGTCCCGGATCCTGACCGGGAATACCGCGGAATCTAGCAAGTCGGTCGCCGAGGTCAGGGATGTTTGGACCGGAGTATAGCCACAACGCCTCCAAGAGCGCTGTTTTGCCCATATTGTTCTTTCCCACTATTAGGTTGACCCGAGCCAGCGGCTCAATGGTCATTTCCATAATGCAGCGAAAGTTCTTGATACTGAATGAGGTGTACATGTTGCTTACCTGTTCCCAACTTACATTTGCCGCACCAGGGCCCCTCGAACTGCCCTCGATCATCAGGCACTTTCAGATACCGACAGTTCGATGACGAATCTTCCTGTTCAGGCCCTGCGGTTTCTGCTGTTCCAGCAACTCTTGGGAAAATAGTGCCGAATAATCATAGCATGGCTATGATTATTCGCTCCATTTGCACTTAAGTTCGTTATGCACGTATGGGGACCAGTACGCTCCCTACGCCGGCTCGACGAAGACGCGTACGTCATAGAAGCTGCCTGAGGCGCCCATGTCGGTCTCGTCCTGGGGGGTGAGCTGGTTGACGTTGCGGCCGTCGGGGCTGTGTTTGTTCCACCAGATGCCGGGGGCGAGGACGGTGCCGGCCATGATCTCTTCGGTGACGCGGGCGGTGAGCTCGACCTCACCGAGCTCGTTCCAGACTCGCAGCCAGGCGCCCTCCTCGATGCGGCGCGCGGAGGCGTCTTGCGGGTGGATCCAGAGCAGGGGTTCCCGTTCGCGGCCGCGGAAACGCTCCAGATGTGAGAAGGAGGAGTTGAGGAATGAGTGGGCCGGCGGGGAAATGCAGGCCAGGGAGTTCGGGTCAGGCTCTGCCGGGACGCCGCCGTTATCTGTATGTTCACCGAATGCCCCTCTCGCCTCGCCCTCGCTCTTCGGAGGGGTGTAGGTGGGGAGAGGGTCGTAGCCGTCCTGCGCCATGCGTTCGCTGTAGAATTCGCATTTGCCGCTGGGTGTGGGGAAGTTACCCTCGGCGAAGGGCAGGTAGGGCTGGGGCAGGTTGAGGCGCACAAAGCCCTTTTCCAGCAGGGCATTCCAGGTAACGGTTTCGTAGAGCGGATGGTGCTGCGCCTCAATGAAATTGCGCAGAATCGTCTCGTCGTCCTCGTAAAAGCCGCTGTCGGTGTAGCCCATTGTCTGCGCCAGCCCGCGGAAGATGGCGCTGTTGGGCCGCGCCTCACCCACCGGCGGGATGGCCGGCCGGTTCAGGGCGACGAAATGATGGCCGTACATCCGTTGCAGATCCCAGTGCTCGGCCTGCGTGGTGGCGGGCAGAAGATAGTCTGCGTAGTCTGCGGTGTCGGTCTGGAAGTGCTCCAGGACGACGGTGAACAGGTCCTCGCGCGCCAGCCCGGCCCGGACCGATGACTGGTCGGGCGCGACTGCGGCGGGGTTGCTGTTGTAGACGAACAGAGCCTTTACGGGGGGTCCGGCGTTGTCGGGGGCAGGCTTGCGGTCCACGGGCCGGGGTGCGTAGTGGGACGCGGCGAGACGGGTCCGGTCGAGGCTGAGCGCGTCGCCGAGGCGGTTCATGTTGATGATGCGGGGGATGCGTCCTGCGGCGAGGTCGGGCCGTTCCAGCCCGCTCTTTTCGAGGTGGCGCAACTGTCCGCTGACGCTCAGCTGAATGCCGCCGCCTTGTTCCCGCCATGCGCCTATCAGCGCGGGCAGACAGGTGATGTTGCGCATCGCCATGCCGCCGCCGTAGTGGCGCTGCAGGCCGTAGTTGACGCGGATGGCCGCGGGTCTCGTCGTGGCATAGTCCTGCGCCAGCTCGCGGATTCGTTCAGCCGGGATGCCGGTGATCCGGGCCGCTCGCTGGGGCGGCCATTCCTTCAGGCGTTCGGCCAGCTGCTCAAAGCCGTGCGTATGCGCGGCCACGTAGTCGCGGTCGTGCAGGTCGGCGCTGACGATCTCGTGCATCATGCCCAGCGCGAGGGCGCCGTCGGTCCCGGGGCGGATGGGCAGCCACTCGTCGGCGGCTCTGGCGGTGCGGGTACGGGCCGGGTCGATGACGATGACGCGTGCGCCCTGTTTGCGGGCGTCCTGGATAAAAGGCCAGAGGTGGAGGTTGCTCGTGAGGGTATTGCTGCCCCAGATCAGGATCAGGCGGGCGTGGGCGTAATCTTCCGGTTCGATGCCGATGGTCGAGCCGATGGTGTAGAGGTAGCCTTCGAACCCGGCCTCGGAGCAGATCGTGTAGGCGAGGCGACTGGCCCCCATCTGCTGGAAGAAGCGGTTGGAGATGCCGTGTTGCTGCAGCCAGCCCATGGTGCCGGCGTAGGCGTAGGGCAGGACCGCCTCCGGCCCCCATTCGTTGATGACGCCTTGCAGACGGGCCGCGATCTCGGCCAGCGCCTCGCGCCAGGAGATCTGTTCGAAGCGGCCGCTGCCTTTGGGCCCGACGCGGCGCAGCGGGTGGGTCAGCCTGTCGGCGTGGTAGACGCGTTCGAGATAGCGGTCGACCTTGCCGCACAACGTACCCTGGGTGACAGGGTGATCAGTATGGCCCCAGATATCCAGCGCCCGCTCGCTCGTGCGGTCGACGGCGATCTGCCAGCTGCATGTATCCGGGCAGTCGTGCGGACAGGCGCCGGTGACGATGCGGACGGACGGATTCTTTTCGTAGAGGGCGAGTTTCGACATGGTATCGGCTCATGAACGTTGGTCAGCAGGGGGAAGCTCGTTACATCCGGCGTCGAGCTGCTGCTGTTGGGGCATCAGTGTAGCAGTGAAAACGTGCAGGGCGAAATTGGCCTGTTACGTCCCGGATGGATATGATAGGGGGGTTGCGCTGCGGACAGCGCGCGGTGCAGGGAATGGGGGAAGGGAGAGCGGCATTTCCGGCGATCATGCAATCTGCACAAACAAATATGGACAATCGTTATTAAGATTGTCCATGAGTGCACCGTAAGTGGCAGGGTATACTACTGTAGTTATCGTTCCATCGTCTTATTTTCAGGTCAATAAGGACCCCACGCCAACTCTGAAAGGATTAAGTGAGGAATGAAACTCAACGTAAGTTCAATTGCCGATCTGAACAGTGCGATTCAGGACAACCACATTCAGATGGTGGATGTCAAGTTTACCGATCTGTTCGGTCAGTGGCACCACTTCACAATGCCGGTTGAGGAGTTTGATGCGGATGATGCGGTCAACGAGGGGATGGGCTTTGACGGCTCGTCCATTCGCGGCTTCCAGAGCATCGAAAACAGCGACATGGTACTGCGGTTGGATCCCACAACTGCGATTATCGACCCGGTTTGCGCCATGCCGACACTGAGCGCGATCTGCAACGTCCATGACCCGCTTTCGGGCGAAGCCTACAGCCGCGACCCGCGTAACGTGGCCGGCAAAGCGGTCAGTTACGTCGAAGCCGATGGCATTGCCGACACGGTCTTTGTCGGCCCGGAAGCCGAATTTTTCATCTTTGACGGTGTTTCCTATGAGACGGGCCGCCACACGGCCGGCTACTACGTGGACAGCGTGGAAGCGCCATGGAATTCCGGCGAGTTGGGCGGAGGCCATTCGGTCGGACTAAAGAGGGGTTACTTCCCGGTTTCTCCTTATGATACGCTGCAGGACGTCCGTTCCGAGATGACGCGCAAGATGATCGATGCGGGCATTGATATTGAAGTACATCACCACGAGGTAGGTACGGCAGGCCAGGCTGAGATCGACATGAAGTTCAAGCCGCTCCTGCAGATGGCCGACCAGGTGCAGCTGTTCAAATACATTATCAAGAACGTTGCCAAGGATAACGAGAAGACGGTCACGTTCATGCCGAAGCCGCTTTTCGAGGATAACGGTTCGGGAATGCACACGCACCTGAGCTTTTGGAAGGACGGCGTGCCGCTGTTCGCCGGTGACCAGTACGCCGGGCTCAGCGAGATGGCCCTGCACTTTACGGGCGGCCTGCTGAAGCACATCAATTCGCTGCTGGCCTTCTGCGCCCCCCTGACCAACAGCTACCGACGCCTGGTTCCCGGTTATGAGGCCCCGGTGGTCGTGGCCTACTCCGCCCGCAACCGTTCTGCCGCCTGCCGCATCCCGATGTACAGCCAGTCGCCGAACAGCAAGCGCATCGAATTCCGCTGCCCCGACCCCGGCGCGAACCCGTATCTGGCCTTCGCGGCGATGGTGATGGCCGGCATGGACGGCATCAAGAACCAGATCGATCCCGGCGACCCGGCTGAGATTGACTTGTACGAAGAGGATGTCCTGAAAGAGGTGGAGATGGTGAAGGGCAGCCTGGGCGAGGTTCTGGACGCGCTTGAGGAAGACAACGACTACCTGCTCGAAGGCGGTGTCTTTACCCCGGACCTGCTGGATTCGTACATTGAGTACAAGCGGTTGGAAGAGGTGGATGCTGTCCGCCTGCGCCCGCATCCGCAGGAATTCGTGATGTACTACGGCATCTAGAAGAGTTGTACCGATAATACTTAACAACAAGGGGGCGGCGCGGCGCATTGTGTCTGCCCCCTTGTTCTTTCATACTGACGGTTGTAAGGTTTTCAGTAGTTCCGACTCTGGTTTTTCATGTCTGTTCATTTCATCGATAAGAGTTGACTACTGAAAACTATCTGAAAGGGGAAGGCAGATATGCTCTTGGATGCATTTGCAGACGAAAAACTGATGGAGACGCTGGAAAAGATTGACGACACGATCAAGAGACACAACGTGCGCTTTGTGCGTCTTCAGTTCAGCGATATCGTGGGCATCGTCAAGCAGGTAACGATTCCGATTGAACTCTGGGATCGCGCGGTTGAGAACGGTGTCTGGTTCGACGGCAGCTCGATTGAGGGATTCGCGCGCGTCGCTGAGAGCGATATGTATCTGGTGCCGGACCTGGATACATTCATGCCGATCCCTTGGGAGATGGAGCTGTCCACCGCCCGCGTTGTCTGTGATGTCTTCACGCCGAATGGAGATCACTTTGCCGGCGATCCCCGCTATATTCTGCGCCGGCAGTTGAAGCGGGCCGAAGATCTGGGCTTTGATTTTCTCGTCGGTCCGGAGCTGGAGTTCTTCCTTTTCCGGCGGCACCAGGATAACAGCCTTTACCCCCTGACCCCCCACGACGAAGCGGGCTATTTCGACGTGAGCTCTGATTCGGCGCATGGTGTGCGCCGTCAGATGGTCGACGCGCTGAACGCCCTGGGCATCAAGGTCGAGGCATCCCACCACGAGGTCGCCAGTGGGCAGAATGAGATCGACTTCCAGTACGGTCCTGCCCTGGCGGCGGCGGACAATACGATCACATTGCGGACAACGCTGAAGGCGATCGCGCAGAAGAACGGGCTTCACTGCACATTTATGCCCAAGCCGATAACCGGGGTAAACGGGTCGGGTATGCACGTTCATCAGAGCTTGTGGCGATTTGGTGAGGATGAGACCTGCATGTACGACGCCGATGATGAGTATGGCCTGAGCAAGACGGCGCTGCATTTTATCGCGGGCCAGCTTGCGCATGCGGCGGCGATCACGCCGATCATCGCGCCGCTTGTGAACAGCTACAAGCGGCTGGTGCCCGGCTATGAGGCGCCGGTCTATATCTCATGGGGCCGCACAAACCGCAGCGCGCTGATCCGCATCCCCCGCATCAATCCCAACCGAACGCAGAGTACGCGCTGCGAACTACGCTGCCCCGACCCGAGCGCGAATCCCTACCTCGCTTTCGCCGTGATGCTGGCGGCGGGCCTCGATGGCATCGAGCGCGAGCTGGACCCACCGATGCCGGCCGAGGAGGACCTGTACCAGATGAACGGCGACCGTTCCGGGCTGGAGACGCTGCCGGGCAACCTGGGCGAGGCGCTGGAGGCGCTGCGGCAGGACGAGGTGGTGCAGAACGCGCTGGGCCAGCACGTTTTCGAACGCTATGTCGAGGCGAAAAACCAGGAGTGGGACAGCTATCGAAATTTTGTTACACAGTGGGAGCTGGACCGCTATCTGGGCGTATATTAGCGAGCAGCGGTCTGAACACGCCACCACCAGCCATATCCCCGCCCACCAGGCGACGGGCTTGTAAGAAAACCTAGCAGGAGCTGAGATTCCCGCGAACATCCCAAACCGGCGCGGGAATTTTTTGCGTGCGCAGACCAGAGCGCCTGTGCGGCGGCTTCGCCCCGAGTGCCCCTTTGTGTGTTACACACCCGGGGCTCTCTTTCTTTGCGCTCAAGGTTCTCCAGCCAAATCGCGTCCCGTTTGAGGGGAACCGCGGTGCGGGAAGGGTGCAGTCCATTTTTGGGGTGAGAGTGGGCAGGCACAAGGCCTGCCCCTACCGTGGTCACGGCGGACGGTTTCGCGGCACGACGTGGGTGGGCGACAGGTGGCATAGACAGCACGGCGGCGACGCGGCGCCAACGTGGCATGGTGTTGGGGGGGCGTTGCGGGGGGAGTCCCCCCGCACAAGGGAGGGCCGAAGGCCCGACCGCACAACTGCAGTGGTCAGTGGCGACGGCGCTTGCGCTGATCGGCGACGCGAATTGACTTTGGCTTAGTCGTTACCAGAGGTGAACGAAGTTTCGCCCCCAATCCGGACTGCACCCGCGGTGCGGGAAAAGTGGACAAAAGGGCCGTTCACAGGTACAATAAAAGGGAGTAACTGAATCTGAGGTGCGAGTGTGGCCGGCGACGCGGATGTTTGTGCAATTGACGGCGGCCGAAGGGTTAACGATTAAGGGCTTCCCCTTTATTTCGTCCTCTGCTCGCCCTGCGCGCATATGTTGAACTTTTATACATAGAAGACTCTTTTTCGCGCTGGGAGCTGTTGCTGCCCGGCGTTTTTGTGTTAGACGAAATTCACGGCAACGTAGACGTTTTGTCTGCATTGCTTTACCAAGGAGAGATCGAATGGAACAAATGGAAGTAGCACCTATTGAAATGGACCGTCCGCGCGAGGACGACGCCGACACGACGCAACTGCGGGTGATTCCACTGGGAGGACTTGGTGGGATCGGGAAAAACATGATGGTTCTGGAGTCCGGCGAGAACATTCTTATCATCGACGCCGGCCTGATGTTCCCAGACAGCGATATGCACGGTGTGGATGTCGTGATCCCGGAGTCCGAGTATCTGCTGGACCGATTGGACTGGATTCGCGGCATCGTGCTGACGCACGGTCATGAGGACCATATCGGGGCTTTGCCTTATCTGATCGACCAGGGTCTGGATGCGCCGGTCTACGCCACTGCGCTGACGAAAGGCCTGCTGCAGGGCAAGTTATCGGAGCATGGCTTGCTGGCCCAGACGGAACTGCATACGGTGACGGAAAGTAATGTGATCGAGCTGGAGCCGTTCACAGTGGAGTTTTTCCATACCTGCCACAGCTTCCCGGACAGTGTGGGGGTTTGTGTTTCCACGCCGGCGGGCCGGGTGATCCTAACGAGCGACTACAAGTTTGACGATACCCCGGTGGACGGCAAGTTGACTGAGGTAGACAAGCTGGAGCGCTGGGGCGATGAGGGTGTCCTGCTGCTGCTGGGGGACAGCACGAATATCGAGGCGGAAGGCAGTACGCCCAGCGAAACCAAGGTCGAGGAGACGCTTGACAGCATCTTTTCGCAGGTGGATGGACGGGTGATTCTGGCGACCTTTGCCAGCAACATCAGCCGCGTGCAGCAGATCATCACCATTTCCCGCAAGCATGGACGGCGGGTGGGGATGATCGGGCGCTCTATGATCAATAACGTGAAGATAGCGATCGGTCTCGGTTACCTCGATATCCGGCAGGATGAGCTTTTGACGGCCAAGGAGATGGAAGAGCTGCCCTCCCACCGGGTGACGATTATCGCCACCGGCAGCCAGGGAGAGCCGACCAGCGCCATGGTGCGCATGAGCATAGGGGACCAGCGTCAGATCAGTCTGCGCAAAGGCGACACGGTTGTTCTGAGCGCGACACCGATCCCAGGCAACGAGGAACTGTTCAACCGCACTGTGGACAACCTGTACCGCCGCGGGGCGAGGGTCTTCTATCACGAACTGTCGGACGATGTACACGTGAGCGGACACGGCGGCAAGGAGGACTACCGCCGGATGCTGAAGCTGGTGCGGCCGCGCTATTTCATCCCTGTGCATGGCGCTTACCGGCATCTTGTCCTGCATGGAGAGCTGGCGGAGGAGGTCGGGCTCGCGACTGAGAACGTCTTCGTCGTGGAAGACGGCCAGGTGGTCGAGTTCGGCCATTTCGAGGATGAGACCGATGTGATCGAGGCGCGGTTGGGCGAACACGTCAGCGCCAATCACGTTTTTGTCGATGGTTTGGGCGTGGGCGACATTGGCAGCGTCGTCCTGCGCGACCGGCGTCACCTGGGAAGCGACGGCTTCCTCGTGTGTATCGTGGCGTTGGACGAGTTCGACGGCTCGATCCTTTACGGTCCGGAAATTATCAGCCGGGGATTTGTTTATATCCGGGACAACGAGGGGTTGATTCTGCGGGCGGAGGAGATCGTGCGAAACGAGGTCAAGGGCAAGGCGGCGCCCTCGGTGCTTTCGCGACGCGTACGCAATGCATTGGCCAGCTTCTGCAGCAATGAGATGGGGCGACGGCCGATGATTCTGCCGGTGGTGATTCAGGTGTAGGCGGGGCAGGAGGCCGGCGGCATCGGAAGCGAGTGCGCGGTCAGGCTGAAGCCGGCCCTCTTTGGAAACGGTTGGACGGGGAGATCCCGCTGCGATGTGAAGACGCCCATCATTCGGTGGCAAAGCGCGGGCAAAACGTCGAGTTTCAGAGCGCTCATACATTAAAAACTGATTGGTGAAATCGGCGTTCATTGGTATACTTTGTTGGGAACGTTTGTTCTTCCCTCGTGTATATGATAAGGGACCATTGAACCTTCAGTGGCCGGTGCGATAGTCCGCCGCGGGCCGCAACCTACTACTTCTGATATGGCAGCCAAGAGGCGTACGAAGAAGAAAGCAACCCCGCAGAAACAGTTTTTGGCCGGGTTGGGGGCGATCGCCCGCGTGGAGGTTGTCGGCCTCAGCCTGGTGTTGATTTCGGTCTTTACGCTGCTGAGCCTGCTGACCGATTCGCGCGGCAGTGTTACCGGGCTGTGGATCGATCTCCTGCGCTTTGCCACCGGTGACGGCGTGGCCGGCGTACCTTTGCTGACCGGTTTCCTTGGCCTGTGGCTGGTCCTGCGCGCCATCGAAGGGCCGAAGCGCCGGACCTCTGCGTCACGGGACGGAGGCCGGTCGGGCAGTGCGCTGCCGATTCTGCCCTGGCGAGTGCCAACGGGCCTGCTCCTGATCTTTCTGGCATACATTGCGGCCATCACCCTGTTTCTGCCGCCGATGACGCGGGCGGCGCGCGTCCTCGACGGAGGCGCCGGCGGCGCGCTCGGTCTCTTCTTCGCCAATGCGCTGGCGGATGGGCTACCCGGCTGGGGCGGGTGGACGGTAGTTCTTCTGGTGGCGCTTTCGGGGCTGACTCTGCTCACCGGCCGCCAGTTCTGGGATGGCCTCTGGGCTGGGGGCGGTGCGGTGGGCCAGGATATCCGGGGAATCCTGCAAGAGCTGTGGCGGCAAGAACGGCATAAAGAGCTCTTCAGAACCAGGAAGCTGGCCAGAAAGGAGCGAAACGAGGCACACTCTCCCGCACCTCATTCTACTCCGCTTTCCACCTTGACGCAGACCGGCCGCGCTGCCGACGGTGCGCCGTCAATGCAGGCGGAAGAGCTTGCCGATTCTGATGGTCAGGTGTCGGCGATGGGCGCCGAACGACATTCAAGAGACAGAAACGGGAAAGTTGAACCGGCATGGGAACTTCCGCAGTTGAGCGATATGCTGGACTTCTGGGACCGGTCGATCGACAGCGACGATCTGATCCGCTACCGGGGCCGGCTGCTGGAGGAGACCCTGGCGCTGTTTGGCGTACCCGCGGATTTTGAGGGGGTCAACGCCGGTCCTACCGTCACGCAATATCTCATCCGGCCAGGTTATACCGAGCGCACGGTGCGCGGGGAGACGAAGCGCACCAAGGTGAAGGTCAGCAAGATTGCCAGCCTGAGCAACGATCTGGCCTTGGCGCTTGCGGCGCGCACGGTGCGGATCGAGGCGCCGATTCCGGGGACGAGCTACGTCGGCATCGAGGTGCCGAATACGGAGAGCAACAATGTCGGCCTGAAGGAGTTGATGGAGAGCGAGGAGTTCGAAACCATACAGGCCGGGGGCCGCCTGCCGATCGCACTGGGCGAGGATGTGCGGGGCAAGCCTGTGGTCACCGACCTGGCGCGGATGCCTCATCTGCTGATTGCCGGCGCCACGGGGACGGGCAAGTCGGTCTGCATCAATTCGATCATCGGCTGTCTGCTTTTGACGCACACGCCGGAAACGCTGCGTCTGCTAATGATCGATCCGAAGATGGTCGAGTTGACCGTCTACAACGGGACGCCGCATCTTCTCAGCCCGGTGGTGACCGACGTGGACCGTGCCGGGGGCGTACTGTTCTGGTGCATCAAAGAGATGGAGCGGCGCTATCAGCTGCTCAACAAGGCGGGCGTACGCGATCTGGAACGCTTCAACGCGTATCTACGCAAGCTGGGCGAGGAGATCCTGCCTTACGTCGTCGTCATCATTGATGAGATGGCCGATCTGATGATGGCTGCGCCGGAGGAGGTGGAGAAGCACGTAATCCGCCTGGCGCAGATGGCGCGCGCGGTGGGCATTCATATGATCATCGCGACCCAGAGGCCCTCGGTCGATGTCATCACCGGCCTGATCAAGGCCAATTTCCCGGCCCGCATCGCATTCGCGGTGACCAGTCAGATTGACAGCCGGGTGGTGCTGGATGTGCCGGGCGCGGAGAATTTGCTGGGACGGGGCGACATGCTGTTCATGGCCCCGGATGCAAGCAAGCTGGAGCGGATGCAGGGCGCGTTTCTGGATGATGCGGAGACCAACCGCATCGTCCGCTACTGGCAGAACTTCCACAATCTGGAGACCTACATCCAGGAACAGGAGAGGAACGGACAGGGGCAGGTCGAGGGCGATCAGATCCCGCTTTTCACGCCTGACTCCCTCTCCTCACCGATTGAAGAGCGAGAAGTGCCGGCGTCGGAGGGCTCCCCGCAGAGAAGCGAAGGGGAATCGCTCCAACTCCTCGAACAGGATGACGGGGAGGGTCCCCTGCGTGATCAGACGCAGGACGGCGAGGGACGGGACGGACTTTTCGACGAGGCGGTTCAGGTTGTGGCGGAGGCCGGGCGCGGGTCGGTGACGATTTTGCAGCGGAAGCTGCGCGTTGGTTACAATCGCGCCAGCCGTCTGGTGGAGCAGCTTGAAGCAGCCGGCATTCTGGGGCCTGACCGGGGCCAAAGCCAGGGTCGGGAGGTCTATCTCAAGTCTGCAGGAGAGAATGACCCGGAACGTAAAGAGGAAGTACCTTCGCCGCTTGCCGCTTCACCACCCCTCGAACATGACAATGGGATCATCGACAGTGGGCCCACCGACAATGGGACCGTTGACAGTAATACCGCCGACAGTAGTACCATCGATAACGGGTCCGTCGACAGGGGGCAGGCCGAGTCGCCGCCGCCTGAGAAGGACGACGCTCCACCCCGGATCTGGATGTAGCGCAGGTTCGATCCACAACAGGAAAATTTACCATGAACCAGAGCGCAGCCCCCGCGCGCCCCGCGTGGTTGTCTGACGAGATTTACCCCTTCGAGAGCAGTTTCTTCACGACGCCATCCGGCCACGAGATGCACTATATCGACGAAGGCGCGGGGGAACCGATAGTTTTTCTGCACGGCAATCCCACCTGGTCTTTTGAATTTCGGCATCTGGTCAGAGATCTGCGGTCGCAGTACCGATGTATCGCGCCCGACCATATCGGTTTCGGGCTGTCAGGGCGCAGTCAGCGGCCGGCCGACCACCGACCTGAAGCCCATGCGGATGCGGCGGCGGCTTTGCTCGACCATCTCGGGGTGCGGGACGCGACCCTGTACCTGGTGGATTGGGGCGGGCCGATTGGGCTGGATTTCGCGCGCAAGCATCCGGAGCGGGTGAAGCGGCTTGTAGTTACGAACACGTGGTGCTGGCCGGTTGGGCGCGATCCGCACTATGTGATGTTCAGTTTCTTCATGTCGAGCTGGCTCGGCCAGTACCTGATCAAGCGGCACAATTTTTTCGTGAACAGGGTGCTGCCGATGGCGGTCGCGCAGAAGGAGCTTCTGACAGCGGAAGTGATGGCGCATTATCGCAATGCGCAGCCGACGCCGGAGGCGCGTGCCGCCTGCGCCGCTTTTCCGAAGTACATCGTCGGCGCCAGCGACTGGCTGCAGTCGATTTGGGATGATCGGGGCACGTTCAGCGCGAAGCCGGCGCTGATTTTGTGGGGGTTCAAGGATATCGCGTTTCGGGAGAAGGAGCTGAACCGGTGGAAGGCGGAGTTGGCGGATTTTGAGGTGCACGAGTTCAGGGATTGCGGTCATTTTTTGGCGGAGGAGGCTCCTGGGCGGATGCTGCCGGTACTGCATGAGTTCATGGAGCGGACGCGGTAGCTTTTTGAGTTTGTAGTTTTCAGTTTTTGGTTTTTAGTGGTACCACTTTTGCTGACTGGTTCAGTCATTTCTGAGTACAGAGTTAGTTGTGTAGCCATTAAGCCATGTCCGGGCGTCTGAAAACCTAGAATTGACTGTCTCGATAGAATACGATGGATCGCAAACGGATCGCGGCAATTGTTGTGGGGCTGGCTCTCGCGGCAGGCGTGGGGCTGGCCGTGCTCTCGTTCACGACGCGGATCCCGACTGCAGAGAGCTTGCCGGATGAGGTTGCGGCGGGGCTTGAAGAGTTGAAGACCGTACAGGGGCGAATGCAACTGGGGAAAGATGACCAGATGCTCGAGTACGAGCTGTGGGTACAGCGGCCGCGGCATCTGCGGGCGGAGGCGGAATTGAAAGGGTTGGACCGCAAGGCCGTCTTTATCATAACGTTCAACGAAGAAGAGGCGTGGACGTATGACCCTGTGCTGGACCTCGCCACGGTCACCGACCGGAGTGAAGGCGCGGCGGCGGGGAGCTCGCGCTTCGGTACGTCATTGCTGGAGACGATGCCGGACGATGTACTGGCGGCGCTGCGCGCGGGTGAGCTGCAGATTGTCGGCGAGGAGGCGGTGGCCGGCCGGAATGCGCTGCGGGTGCAGGTGATGCTGCCGCCTGGGCAGAGTCCCTTTGAAGAGGCAGGGGAGCAGATGACCGTCTGGCTGGACAGGGGCACGTACTATCCGCTGGCGATCGAAGGCAGTACCGGTTTCCGAATGCGGTTCGACTTCATCAAGTTCGATGAGGAGATCGATCCGCGGACGTTTGTCTTTTTCCCTCCACCGGGCGCGACCGTGCGCCGGATCGGTGAGTAACGGGCAGCCGCGCGCGGAAGAGCGCGCAGAGATGCCGCGGGGCTTTAACCGCTTCCGCAATATCCTTGCGGCCTGCATCGCCACCCGCCTGGCAATCGATACAACGACCCAACTCTTCTTTCCCTTTCTGCAGACGGTTGCGTTGGGGCTGGGGATGGATATCGTTGTCCTGGGCCGTCTCGTCAGCCTGCGCAGCCTGGCGGGGTTGAGCGCGCCGCTGTTTGGCAGCGCGGCGGACAACTTCGGCTATCGCCGCATCATGCGCCTGTCGCTGTTGTTGACGGCGGCGGGCATGTTTCTGCTGGGCAGCGGCGCGGGCGTCTGGTCGGTCGTGGCCGGCATGATCGTGTCGGGGGCGGGGTTGACCGGCTTTCTGCCCACCTGCCAGGCGTATATCAGCGCGCGGTTGCCCTTTGCGCAGCGGGCACGCGGCATTGGCGTGCTGGAGTACTCGTGGGCACTGGCGGGCATCATCGGTCTGCCGCTGATGGGTTTTCTGTTTGGCCGCTTCAGCTGGCGGCTCCCCTTTTTCGTCCTGGGCGGGGCGATGCTGGCAGGCTGGGTCTTAATTGGACTCTTGCCGGAAGCGACGGCTGGCGTCCGGGTTGTGGACGTCGAAAAAGCCCGGCGTCGGGAGGCGGCCCGGAGAAGGCTCAGGAGCCGCTCTTTCACTCCTCTTCTCTCCTCCCTCCCCCCACTGCGTGCGCAGACAGTCGCCGGACTCTTCGATCTCGGCCCCAACTGGCGCGCGGCCCTTGCCGTCATCAGCGCCAACGCGCTTTTCTATTTCAGCCAGGTGCATATCCTGATTGCTCATGGCGCGTGGTTGGAAACGGAGTACGGCCTGGTCCCGGAGACACTGGGGTTGGTTGCTTTTGCGCAGGGCGCGGCTGACCTGTGCGGCAGTGTGCTCGTCTCCTTGATTACGGACAGAGTTGGCAAGAAGCGGGCGGTACAGGCCGGCATGCTGGGTTCGCTGCTGGTTTACGCTTCTTTGCCGATGGTCAATGTGGGACTGCTACCGGTCGTTGCCGCGTTGGTGCTGCTGCGTTTCGTGTTCGAGTATGGGATCGTCAGCGCGATCGCACTGATCAGCGAGCAGGCGCCGGACCGGCGGGGCAAGTTGATCTCTCTCTCGGTGGCGCTCAATCTGCTGGGCTCCACGTTCAGCGGATTTACGGGCCCTTGGATGTATACGCGTTTTGGCGTATGGGGGCTGGGGCCGGTGGCTGCCGTGGGGACGCTAACGGCGTTTGTCCTGCTGACGGTCTGGGGGCGCGAGTCGGCCTGACGACTCTCACTGCCATCCGACATAGAACCACCTGACTCAGTACCATTTGAATCAGCGCCAATTACCCTTAGGAGGCAAGTCATGACAGTTCTCTACCGGCCTGACGATGGGGTAGCGGGTGATTTCATCCCCTTCTTCTGGGAAGGCGACTACCACCTTTTCTACATCAAAGAATATGGGCCCGAAACCGGCCATGGCCCGGGCAGGCCCTGGTTTCATCTCGTCACGCGCGACTTCGTCAACTTCGAGGACTGGGGCGAGGCGGTAACACATGGAGCGCCTGACGAACAGGACGTCGATGTCGGCACGGGATCGGTGGTGGCGGGGGACGGCATCTTCTACATCTACTATACGGGCATCAATCCGTCGTTCGCGGGGACCGGGAAGGCGGCGCAGGTGGTGATGCGCGCCACGAGCACCGATCTGCGCACGTGGCAGAAGGACCCCGACTTCATGTTCGCGGCGCCGACGGAGCTGGGGTATGAGCTGGACGACTGGCGCGATCCGTTCATCTTTTGGAACGAGGCGGCGGGGGAGTATTGGATGCTGATGACGGCGCGGCGAGATGGCGGGCCGGTCCGCAACCGGGGCTGCATTGGCCTGGCGGTCAGCTCGGACCTGGTGACCTGGGAGGGACGGCCGCCGCTGTGGGCGCCGGATGAGGTATGGGCGCACCCCTGTCCGGACCTGTTTCGTGACGGCGAGTGGTGGTACCTGGTCTACTCGGTCTCGAGGGAGTGGATCGCCACGCATTACCGGATGGCGCGTAGTCTGGCGGGGCCGTGGCTCTCTGCGGACGACGACATGTTCGATGGACTCGCCTACGGTGCGGGCAAGACGGCGGGAGACGGATCGCAGCGCTATCTGTTTGGCTGGCTGCCGACGCGCGCGGGGGAGACGGACGACGGCGAGTGGCTGTGGGGCGGCAATCTGGTCGTGCATGAGGTTGTGGCGCAGCAGGACGGCTCGCTGACGGTACGCATACCTGAGACGGTCGCGGGGGCTTTCGACAGCCCTGTGCCACTTGAACACCAGCCGGTACTGGGCGACTGGGAGGTCAAGGGGGACAGCGCCCGGACATCTGCGGTGGACCGCTACGCGCTGATGACGCTGGGGGAGATGCCGGCTGAGTGCCTGATCGAGGCGACCGTCACTTTCACGCCGGGGACGACCAACTGCGGCCTGATGCTGCGAGCCAGCGATGATCTGGAGTCCTATTACCAGGTGCGGCTGGAGCCGGCCAGGAACAGGGTCGTACTGGACCGGTGGTCGCCGCATTTCAGCGTGACCACGACGAACCCGCCTCTTATGTTTGAACGCAGGGTCGTTCTGGAGCCGGACAGGCCGATCAAGGTGCAGTTGGTTGTCGACGGCACGGCGCTGGTCGTGTATGTCGATGAGCGGGTGGCGCTCTCCGGCCGCATCTATGACCGGCGCGCGGGCAAGCTGGGCCTCTTCGTGACCGAGGGCGAGGTGCGCTTTGATGGGATAAGGATGGCAACCAGATAGGTTGCTGAGGCGGGCGGCTTGAAGGAAGTCATTATCTTCTCACATTCAGGCGCGGCGGTGGGCCGTATCCATGAGTAGCCGGCAGACGCGGGCGGAGGCGCCGCGGGGGTTCGCCCACTTTCGCTATATCCTGGCGGCCTGCGTTGCAACACGGCTTGTCGTCGATACCTCGATCCAACTCTTTTACTCCTTCCTGCAGATCATTGCCCTGGGGATGGGCCTGAATGTCGTCGTTTTGGGCCGTTTCCTCAGCCTGCGCAGCGCGGTGGGGCTGAGCGCGCCGCTTTTTGGCAGCGCGGCGGATCGCTACGGCTACCTGCGCGTTATGCGCCTGGCCCTTGTTCTGGCCGCGGCCGGCACCTTTCTGCTGGGCAGCGGAGGCGGGTTCTGGTCGGTTGCTGCCGGGATGGTCCTGTCGGGTGTGGGGTTGACCGGTTTCATGCCGACCGTTCAGGCCTATATCAGCGCGCAACTGCCTTTTGCGCAGCGGGCACGGGGCATCGGTATCCTGGAATATTCGTGGGCGCTGGCGGGGATTCTGGGCCTTTCGCTGATGGGGCTCCTTTTCGACCGTTTCAGCTGGCAGGTTCCTTTTGTCGTCCTGGGCGCGGCGATACTCGCGGCTTGGGCACTCCTCGGATTCCTGCCGAAGGCGCCGAGGGGCGCAGACACGCCGCTGGCGGGGAATGGCGAAGGGACAGGCGGGGCGCGGGCAGCCAGTCCAGGTGTAAGCGGCATCTTGGAAGAGGCCGCAGGGAAGAAGGTTAAGACTGCTCTTGCCCCTCAGCTCTCAACCTTCGTCGCTCACGCGGTACGGCATATCACCGCCCTATTTGATCTGGGCTCGAACCGGCGCTCGGCTTACGCGGTCATCGGCGCGAATTGCCTGTTCCTGTTCGGCCAGGGCCACGTCCTGATTGCTCACGGCGTCTGGCTGCAGAACGAATACGGCCTGACTGCATCAGCCCTTGGCCTGGCGGCACTGGCTCAGGGCGCGGCGGAACTGATCGGGGCTGTTCTCGTCTCCCTAATCACGGACCGTGTGGGCAAGAAGCGCTCGTTTCAGGCAGGTATTCTCGGTTCTATGCTGTTCTACATCGCTCTGCCGATTGTCAATCGTGGGCTGTGGCCGGTGATTGGCGCATTGCTGCTGCTGCGTTTTGCATACGAGTACGGCCTCGTGAGCGCCATCGCTTTGATCACTGAACAGGCTCCGGACCGGCGGGGGAAGATGATATCGCTCGCGGTGGCGATCAACCTGCTGGGCATTACCCTGACCGGCTTTACGGGGCCGTGGATGTACACGCATTTTGGCGTTTGGGGACTGGGACCGGTGTCGGCCGTATGCACGCTGGCGGCTTTTGTGCTGGTATCTGTCTGGGGACGCGAGCCGGAGGAAACTCGGGTGGGCAGTGGTTAGTGGTCGGTGGTCAGTGGCTGGAATATGTGATTTGCGCCGTTTACATAAGCCGTGCCATGATGATTTCGTTTTCTCCGTCAGATAGTCCACATCGATCAGAGGTTGCTGCACGGGCGGCCAAGATCGCCCGCACTCACGGTAGCGAGGAAGCTTCAAATGAATATTATCTACCTGCATTCCCATGACACGGGCCGGTATCTTCAACCCTACGGCCATGCGGTGCCGGCGCCGAACCTGCAGCGGCTGGCGGAGGAGGGCGTTCTCTTCCGGCGGGCGTTCAGCGCGGCGCCGACGTGCTCGCCGAGCCGGGCGTGTCTGCTCACCGGCCAGAGCGCGCACTCCTGCGGGCAGCTGGGGCTGGCGAACCGGGACTTCTTTCTGCAGCATCCCGAACGGCACCTGGCGAACTTCCTGCGCGGCCACGGCTACCGCACCGCCCTGTGCGGCTTTCAACATCTGACCTTAGATACGCGCACGCTGGGCTATGATTGGGTCGCGGAAGCCGACCCGCCCGGGTCCAGGGGACCGGAGTATAGAACGGAGGCGGCGGTCGAGTTCATCAACCGGGCGCATGACCGGCCCTTCTTCCTGGCGGTGGGTTATTCGGAGACCCATCGCGTCTTTCCGGAGCCGAGCGAGGCGGAGGACGTACGCTATACGCTGCCGCCGGCGCCGCTGCCGGATACGCCGGAGACCCGCTACGACATGGCTTCCTACAAGCGTATGGCCAAGATTCTGGACGACCAGGTCGGGATCGTTCTGGAGGCGCTGGAAGAGGCAGGCCTGGCCGAGGATACGCTGTTCATCTACACGACCGACCACGGGCTGGCCTTTCCCGGGATGAAGTGCACGCTGACCGATCACGGTTTCGGCGTTTCGCTGATCGTGCGCGGGCCGCACGGTTTCAGCGGCGGCAAGGTGGTGGACGGGATGGTCTCGCAGATCGATATCTACCCGACGCTGTGTGAGCTGCTGGACGTGGAACAGCCGGCATGGCTGCAGGGGCGCTCGGTTGTCCCGCTGGTGGCGGGGACGGCGGATGAGATCAACGAGGAGATCTTCGGGGAGGTGAGCTATCACGCGGGCTATGAACCGAAGCGGGCGGTACGGACGCAGCGCTGGAAGTACATCCGGCGTTTCGATCAGTGGGCGACGACGACGATGCCCAACATCGACAACGGGCCGAGCAAGCAGTATCTAATGGACAACGGGCTGGCGGAGCGCAGGGTCCACCAGGAGGCGCTCTACGATCTGATTTATGATCCGAATGAGGCGTGCAACCTGGTGAACCATCCGGACTACGCCGAGCCGCTGGCGGAGATGCGCGGCCGGCTGTCGTCATGGATGGAGCGGACCGATGATCCGTTGCTGCAGGGCCCTGTGCCGGCGCCGAAGGGGGCTTACGTGGACAGCCCGGGCGATCCGCATCCGGGCGTTTCGGAACGGGGCTCGGTCAGCCGGTGGCTGCGGCGGGAGAAGCTGGATATTCGCGGCTAGTATGTTTTCGTGCGGAGCCGTCGGCCGGTGCGTTCACCGGCCGACGGTTTTATTTTTCTCCCAGGGCAAAGACCAACGCCTCGATGAGGAGATCGATTTCGGTCTTGGTTGCAACCAGAGGCGGGGCGACGATTAGGATGTTGCCCAGACCGGGGACGGTGTTGCCGTTGCGTCCGAGGATGACGCCGGCCTGTTTGCAGCGTCCGAGGATGGCCAGCATTTCGGTGTCGTCCAGTGGTTGCTTGGTCTCCTTGTCGGCCACCAGTTCGACGCCCAGGAGCAGCCCGCGGCCGCGCGCTTCACCCACCCACGGGTGCGATGACAGGTTTTTGAGTTGCGCCAGCGCGTAGTCTCCCAGTTGGCGGGCGTTCTCAGTCAGACCCTCCTCTTCAACAATTTCCAGATTGCGCAGACCGACCGCTGTGCTCACGGGATGGCCGCCAAAGGTGTTGATGTGGCGGAAGTGGCTCAGGTCGCCGGGCTCGCCCATAAAGGCGTCGAATATGTGCTGCTGCACGGCTGTGGCGGCCAGGGGCATGTAGCCGCTTGAGAGCCCCTTCGCCATCGTGATGATGTCGGGCTTTACGTCCCAGTGATCGTGGCCGAACAGTTTGCCGGTGCGGCCATAGCCGGAGACGACCTCGTCGAAGATGAGCAGCACGCCGTACTCGTCGCAGAGCTCGCGCACGCGCGGCAGGTATTCGTCGGGCGGGACGAGCACGCCGCCGCCGGAGATGATCGGCTCCATCAGCAGGGCAGCGACTGATTCGGGCCCTTCATAGATGATGGTCTCTTCGATGGCCTGCGCGCAGGCGATGCCGTGTTCGGCCGGGGTGAGTTTAGGGTGGGCGCGGTAGGGATAGGGGGGCGGAACGTGGATGAAACCGGGCGCCATCGGCCCGTAGCCGATCTTGCGCTCGGCCTGGCCGGTGGCGCTCATCGCGCCGAGCGTATTGCCGTGGTAGGCGCGGTGGCGGGAGATGATCTTGTAGCGGGTGGCGCCGCCGGGTTTGCCGGACTGGAGGTGGTACTGGCGGGCGACTTTGAAGGCGACCTCGTTGGCTTCGGAGCCGCTGGAAGAGAAGTAGACGCGGCCCTGCCAGCCGAGCAGCTCCAGTATCTTGTCGGCCAGTTGCGCGCCGGGCGCGTGGGTCATGGTGGGGGCCAGGTAGGGAAGCTCGGTCATCTGCGCGGCGGCGGTTTCGGCCAGTTCGCTGCGGCCGTAGCCGATGTTCACACACCAGAGGCCGGCCATCGCGTCGAGGTAGCGGCGACCCTGGTCGTCTTCCAGGTAGCAGCCATCGCCGCGCACGATGAGCGGGGGCGGGTTGTCGGCCAGCGGCTTGTGCTGGGTGAGGGGATGCCAGAGGGCGCGGACGTCCAGGTCGGAGATGGAAGGGGCAACTGTCATTTTTACTCTCGCTTCCTCTGTGGAGTTAGTGTGGTTAATGGTGGGATCATACCAGCAACTCGCGATCAGGTCTACAATGCACCGGAGGTTGTTGACGCGGCAAGGCTTGCGCAGTTACGGAGGGCGGAGCAGACGCTGGAATCAGCGTTCAGACGAAACAACAGATGTCGTGTATCTTCGCCGCAGATATGATAGAATTCGAGAAATCGCGCTTAGGCGTCAGCCATATTTCAGCGAGAGCTGTGCAGAGCAGGAGAGTTGGTCAAGGCCAAGGAATGAACCGGGCACACAGGCAGGCGTCTCGTTTACAATACGCGGGGAATTATCTCTGTCACGCCGATCATGTGAACTGCAGTTCCCACGGAATCGACCGCGAGGAGCGCAGGCGGCGGGCCCTTTCCGTAGTGGGGGCGTTCGCCAGCGGGGTCGACGATCTCTCCGTCAATCACGATCAGTATCTGGCTGAAGCCTACGCGGACGCAGCCGGTGATGAATGTCGCAGCTAATTGTTGAGCACGGTTTTACTCCCATAAATCAGCCACAACATCCCATTTCAGGAGGAAGGAATGACTCAGGATACTATCCGCGTCGGCGTTGTCGGCGCAGGGGCCAACACGCGTGACCGGCATATTCCCGGGTTGCAGGCGATTGACGGTGTCGAGATCGTGGCCGTGTGCAATCGCAGCATGGAGTCGGGCGAACGGGTCGCGAAGCGGTTCGGCATTGAGCGCGTTTGCACGAACTGGCAGGATATTGTGCAGGCCGAGGACGTGGACGCGGTGGTGATCGGCACGTGGCCATACATGCACCGTCTCGTCACTGTGGCCGCGCTGGAGGCGGACAAGCACGTGATGTGCGAGGCGCGCATGGCGATGAACGCGTCGGAGGCGCACTGTATGTACAATGCGCTGCGCAGCCGTCCGCATCTGGTGGCGCAGATTGTGCCTTCACCCTTCAGTTTGCGCGTGGACCGCACGATCCAGCGGCTGATCCGCGACGGCTGGCTGGGGGATGTGCTGGTGGTGGACATCCACGCCGGCGGCACCTTCATCGACCAGGACGATACGATGCACTGGCGCCACAATATGGACTTCAGCGGACTGAACGTGATGACGATGGGCATCTGGTATGAAGCGATGCTGCGCTGGGTTGGCGAGGCGACCAGCATCATCGCCCAGGGCAAGACCTTCACGCCTATGCGCAAGGATGAGCAGGGGCGCCTGACCGGCGTGCGCATCCCCGATCATATCGACATCATCGCCGACCTGGCTTGCGGCGGTCAGGCGCATATTCAGGTGAGCAACGTGACAGGATTCGGCGAGCCGCCCTCAGCGGCCATTTACGGCAGCGAAGGCACGCTGCATTTCAGCGGCGACGTCCTGACGGGCGGACAGCGCGGCGACAGCGGCCTGAGCGAAATCGATGTTCCCGCGCACGAGGCAGGCGGCTGGCGGGTCGAAGAGGAGTTTATCAGCGCCATTCGCGGGCAGGAAGAGATCACCCACACCGATTTCGCCACCGGCGTCAAATACATGGAGTTCACCGAGGCCGTCTATCGCAGCCGTCGCAGCGGCGCCGCGGTGAGCCTGCCGCTGCTGTAGAGGCAGTGGCTCAGAGAGCGCCCCACAACTGAACACTGGCCACTAAACCAGGGGAAGACCGATGAAACGATACGGGATGGTCATTCGCGTCAGGCCGGAGTTGGAGGACGCGTACGTGCATCTGCACGCCAACACCTGGCCGGAAGTCCTCCAGAAGATCAGCGACTGCAATATGCGCAACTACACGATCTTCATGCGGGACGGGTATCTGTTCGCCTATTACGAGTATGTGGGGGACGACTACGAGGCCGATATGGCGAAGATGGCAGCCGATCCGGTGACGCAGGCGTGGTGGAAGCTGACCGATCCCTGCCAGGAGCCGGTGGAGAGCGCGGCCGAGGGCGAGCGCTGGGCGGAGATGGAGGAGGTATTCCATCATGACTGAACGCAGGCGCTATGTCGATACCCACGTGCATTTCTGGGACGGTTCGGTGATCGACTATCCGTGGCTGGCGGGTGCGCCGGCCATCGCCCATCCCCATCTGCCGGATGATTTGGAACGGGCGCGGGCCGGTGTCTCGCTGGAGCTGGCCGCGATCGTTTTCGAGGAGGCGGACTGTCTGCCGGCGCACGCGCTGCGGGAGGCGGAGTGGATCACAGCGATGGCGGAGGAGGAGCCGCGCATCCGCGGCATCGTCGCGAGCGCGCCGCTGCAGGAGGGTGAAGGCGCCCGGCCCCTTCTGCAGGCGCTGGCCGAACTGCCGTTGGTCAAAGGCATCCGCCGGTTGATCCAGGATGAGCCGCTGGGTTTCTGCACTGCGCCTGACTTTGTGCGCGGCGTGCAGCTGCTGCCGGAGTACGGTTTCAGTTTCGACCTGTGCATCTACCATCCGCAGATGGGGGATGTGCTGGAACTGGTGGCGCAGTGCCCGGATGTCTCCTTCCTGCTCGATCACATCGGCAAGCCGGGCATCGCGGACGGCATCATGCAGCCGTGGAAGGACCAGCTGCGCGAGCTGGCCAGCCGTCCGGACATCCACTGCAAGCTCTCCGGCGTGACGACGGAGGCGGACCACGAGAATTGGAACCGGGATGAACTGCGCCCGTACATCGAGCATGTGCTCGACTGTTTCGGCCCGGACCGGGTGGTCTTCGGCTCCGACTGGCCGGTGGTCGACATGGCTGCGGACTATATCACTTGGTTTGACATTGTCCAGGACAGCATCAGCCATTTCAGTGCGGAGGACCAGCAGAAGATCATGCACGACAATGGTGTACGCTTTTATCGACTGAACGACAGTGGATAACGGCAGTGGTCAGTGGTTAGGGGTCAGTGGTCAGTGTCGGCGCGGGCAGTTGGGCACCCCCAGATGGGAGACGCGAGGGTGAGAAGCCCTGGAATCATATTAAACATACATTTGTAGCAAAGAACTCAAAGCCAGTGCGAGGAGAAATTGATGGCTTATACACCCAAAGCGGAAAATAAGTTCAGCTTCGGTCTGTGGACCGTTGGCAACATTGGCCGCGACCCGTTCGGCGACCCTGTGCGGGAGGTCCGTTCGCCGGTGCAACTGGTGGAGCTGTTGGGGGAGGTCGGCGCGTGGGGCGTCAACTTCCATGACAACGACCTGGTGCCGATCGACGCGACCGCGGCGGAGCGGGATCGGATCGTGAGCGATTTCAAGAAGGCGCTGGATGAGAACGGGCTCATCGTGCCGATGGCGACGACGAATCTTTTTACGCACCCGGCATTTCGGGACGGCGCCTTCACGAGCACTGACCCGGAGGTGCGGGCCTACGCGTTGCAGAAGACGATGGCCGCCATCGACCTGGGGGTTGAGTGCGGCGCCAGCACGTATGTCTTCTGGGGCGGGCGAGAAGGCACGGAGACCGATGCGAGCAAGAGCCCTGCCGATACCGGAAAATGGTTCCAGGAGGCGCTCAACTTCCTGTGTGAATATGTGATGGACCAGGGGTATGATCTGCGCTTCGCGCTGGAGCCGAAGCCGAACGAGCCGCGCGGCGACATCTATTTGGCGACGGTCGGTCACATGCTGGCCTTCATCGAGACTCTCGACCATCCGGAGATGATCGGCGTGAATCCGGAGGTGGCGCACGAGCATATGGCGGGGCTGAACTTCACGCATGCGGTGGCGCAGGCGTGGAACGCGGGCAAGTTGTTCCACATCGACCTCAACGACCAGAATCTAGGGCGCTACGATCAGGACTTCCGCTTCGGCAGCCACAATATCAAGCAGGCGTTTTTCCTGGTCAAGTTCCTGGAAGACGTGGGCTATGACGGCCCGCGGCACTTTGACGCACATGCCTACCGCTCCTCCGACTATGAGGACGTCAAGGCGTTTGCCAGCGGCTGTATGCGCACCTACCTGATCCTCAAGGAGAAGGCCGAGCAGCTCCGCCAGCACAGCCAGATCCAGGCGTTGCTGGCGCAGATTAACGCCGATGACGGCTCGATGGACGGTTTCCGGGGCGCGTACACGGCGGAGAAAGCGGCCGGTCTCAAGGCGCATGCTTTTGACCGCGACGAGCTGGGCCGCCGCGGCAAACCTTATGAGCAGCTGGACCAGTTGGTGGTTGAACTGTTGCTGGGAGTCTGAACTTCAGTTTTTAGTTTTTGGTTTCTAGTTTTCAGTAACACCATTGCCAGTTAGTAGCAGCCACGAGGGCAACCATAAGGGCAACTTCAAGCAACCACAAGGGTTGCCCCTACAGTAGAAGGGGCGCTGGAAAATGTATTTGATCGGCATCGACTCTTCGACTACGGCGACGAAGTCCCTGATCATCGACGAGAAGGGTGAGATCGTCGCGGTGGGCGCGGCCGAGTACCCGTTTGAGACGCCGCATCCGCTGTGGAGCGAGCAACACCCGGACCTGTGGTGGGACGGCACGGTGTCGAGCATGCGCGATGCGCTGGAGCAGTCGGGCATCGATCCGGCGGAGGTCGGCGCGGTCGGCGTGAGCGGGCAGATGCACGGGCTGGTGCTGCTGGACGAGGACGGCGTACCGTTGCGGCCGTCTATCCTGTGGAATGACCAGCGCACGGGTAAACAGTGCGATGATATGCGGCTATGGCTGGGCAAGGAGAACCTGGTGCGCATTACGGGCAACGACGCGCTGGCGGGCTTCACCGCGCCGAAGATTCTGTGGGTGAAGGAGAACGAGCCGGAGGTCTACAGCCGCGTCCGCCACATCCTTCTTCCCAAGGATTTTGTACGCTACAAACTGACCGGCGACTTCGCCACCGACAAGGCGGGCGCGGGTGGCACTTCGCTGCTGGAGTTGGCGACGCGGGAATGGTCGCCGACAGTTCTGGCCGCGCTGGAGATCGCCCCTGAATTCCTGCCGCCAACCCATGAGGGCACGCAGGTGACGGGTGTCATTTCAGCGGAGGCGGCCGAGGCCACGGGGCTGCGCGCGGGCACGCCGGTGGTCGGGGGCGGAGGCGATCAGTCTGCGCAGGCGGTGGGCGTGGGCGCGATCGAGGAGGGGATCGTCGCGCTGACGCTGGGCACGTCGGGCGTCGTTTTTGCCACGGCGAACGAGCCTTTCTACGAACCGGAGGGACGGCTGCACGCGTTCCCGCACGCGCTGCCGGACAAGTGGCACCTGATGGGGGTGATGCTTTCGGCGGCGGGCAGTTTGCGCTGGCACCGGGATACGTTGGCGCCGGGCGTAGAGTTCGACGACCTGGTGGCGCCGGCGGAAGGGGTGCCGATCGGCAGCGAGGGACTGCTCTTTCTGCCCTATCTGACAGGAGAGCGAACGCCCCACCCGGACCCATTCGCGCGCGGCGCGTTCGTGGGGCTGACGGTCCGTCACGGACTGCCGCACATGACGCGGGCGGTGCTGGAAGGCGTGGCCTTTGGTCTGCGCGACAGCTTTACGCTGATGCAGGGGGTGGGGCTGGGCGAAATCGGCCAGGTGCGGGTGAGCGGCGGCGGCGCGCGTAGCGCGCTGTGGCGGCAGATCTTGGCGGATGTGCTGGGCAGCGAGCTGGTGACGGTGAACACGACGGAAGGCGCGGCCTATGGCGCGGCGCTGCTGGCCGGTGTGGGCGCGGGTGTCTGGCCGGATGGCGAGAGCGCGTGCGCGGCGACGATTCGGGTCACCGGCTCGACCACGCCGAACGCGGACGCGGTTGGCGCTTACCAGAAGCAGTATGAACTCTATCAGGGCCTCTACCCGGCGCTGCGAGCGACGTTTGACGGCGTGCGCCAGAGCGAGGTGTGAGAACAGAGAAACGGGGCGCGGGGCGTGGTCGTTTTTCCCATTTTCCTCTCTCCTCTTCACTCTTTTCCCGCAGTCTAAGGTGATCCTGTGCGCGCGCAGCTATTCTACGCTGTTTACGTTCCCACCTTCATTTTATCCTTCTGCCAGGGGATGCTGGCGCTGCTGCTGCCGGTATACGTGATCGATCTAGAGCTGTCCTTTAGCCTGATCGGCATTGTACTGGGCAGTTACGGCATCGGTACGCTGATCGGAGATCTGCCCGCGGGCGTTGTCCAGGATCGGATCGACAACCGGCTGTCGATGATTATCGGCATCTGCGTGATGGGGCTGGGGATGCTGGCCCTGAGCTTGTCGATGCGCTTCATCACGCTGGTGGCGTGCGGGATCTCGATCGGCGCGGGGGCGGCGTTGTGGAATGTCTCGCGGCACGCTTACCTGGCCAACAATACACTCAACACCAGTCGCGGGCGTGCGATTTCGATCTTCGGGGGCGTCAACCGCATCGGCATGTTCGCCGGCCCGATTACAGGGGGATATCTCAGCGCTCAGGCGGGCATGCAAACCGCCTTTGCCTTCTGCGGCGTTTTCGCGCTGTTGGCGTTGATATTTCCGCTGCTGTTCGTACACGACAGCCTGGCCGAAGTGCGGTCCGGACAACAGACGTCGATGGCCGGTTCCTACAAACGGATGCTCTCCTACCTGCGCCGCAATGGGTGGATATTGACCCCGGCGGGATTGGGCATGATCTGCGCGCAGACGATCCGCGCCGGCCGGCAGAGCATCATCCCGCTGTACGCGGCTTCCGTCCTGGACCTGGACGTAGACAGAATTGGCCTGGTGATGGGAATCGCGGCGGCGGTGGATATGTCGATGTTTTATCCGGCGGGCCTTGTGATGGACCGCTTCGGGCGCAAGTTCGCCTATGTGCCTTCGTTCCTGATGCAGGCGCTGGGCATGGCCCTGATTCCGCTGACCGGTTCCTTTGCGGCTCTGCTGGCGGTCACATCGCTGATCGGCTTCGGCAACGGGCTTGGCTCGGGCACGATGCTGACGCTGGGGGCAGACCTGGCGCCGCCGAAGGGTGAGGGCATGGGCGCGTTTCTGGGGCTGTGGCGGCTGATAGGCGACGCCGGGCATACGAGCGCACCCCTCATTGTCGGCACGATTGCGGATGCGCTGAGTCTGGTGCCATCGATCTATGTTATCGCGGTGTTCGGGTTGGGCGCTGGCGCGACATTGGGTCTGTTCGTGCCGGAGACGCTGAAGAAGCCCAAATCGGTGGGCGCCGAACACTGAGCCGACCGCGTCCAGACTTAATCCCTCGTAACATTCATCTCGTCCAAACGTCTTCGCATTTCCTCCAGTAATAGACACATTTCCTCAACTCCTGTCTCCCGAATCGTCCCATCTGCTGGCTGGAGTTCCCCTTCCCCCGGTTGAGGGTCCAAATCGCTTCACACCGTAACCCCCACTGTTCCGCAAAATCCGAGAGAATGAGGTCGACCGGAATCTCTTGGCCGTGATAACGGACATTGTCATTGACGGCGGATTCCAGAACAGTCTGTTTCAGCTGATGGAACGTCTTCTGTCGTAAGCAGGCGTGGAATGGAGGAAATGGCAGCGAGAGCGGTCAGGCGGCTTGAACTTGCTCGATGGCGGCCAGGAGATTGTCCCGGCTTTGTCGTGACCCGACCTTCAACGTCTCCAACGTGCTGTCAACTTTACGCTCGTACTCGACGGCCCAGACGCCGTCGAACGAATCGAGCAGCGTGCGGATGATCGGAGGCCAGTCGATGTCGCCCTCTCCAAATGCGCGATACTCGACACCGGAGGCCAGACGGGCAACATCTTTCCAGTGCGTATAGACCACCCTGTCCTGGATTGCGAGCAGGGCTTCGTAGGGATCTTCACCACCATAGGCATAGTTGGCCGGATCGTAAGTAACGCCCACCGATTTGTAAGGAACCATATCCAGCAGCCGTTTGAGCCGGGCGCCCGTGGCCGATGTGCCTCCGTGATTCTCAATCGCCAATGATACATTTTTTGCCTGAGCGTAGCTGCCGAGCCGGTTGAAGGCCGCGCTGAGCGTCTCGTACAGGGCGTCCGTCACCCGCTCTGCCGGCAGCACATAGTGCTTGGAGTGTGTAAAGTCATGCTCGGTGAAGACCCGGACCACACGCGCGCCGAGCGCGTCAGCATGGTCGATCACCTTAGTCAGTTCATCGCAGCGATCTTCGGCCACATCCCCGTACAGCCCGACCACTGCCCCGCCGCCGAGAGCGGAAATTTTGACCCCGGCATTCGCCGCCATGCGCTGCACAGCGTCCAGCTCCTGGGGGTTGGCATCGACAGCGATCTTGTTACGGGACTCCTCTTCAAGCCAGCCGCAGTCGATTTCGACCAACGTCAGTCCGATTTCACGCGAGGCCGCGAAGAACTCGGGCACGGTGTACTCGCGAAAGCCATACGATGCGTTGCCCAACGCGATGCTGGTAGACATCAGAACTCCCTCTTGGCATGGTTCGACGACAAAAAGCGGTTGGATGAGATACAGGGCTGCTTTCCTCTTCAGCGGCCTTCAGGTACGAAGATGCTGTTGTTCGCCGGCTTGGTTCACCTGTAGATTACGCCAGCGTCCAGTGACGCCCTGGCCAAAAATCGTCTGCCTGTACTCCGGGTCCAGGCCAGGCAAGGCGCCGCCGCGACCATCCGGAAGATCGTCCAGCAGCGTGAAGATCGCCATATTGACCGAAAAGCGAATCGGCTTGATCACCGGCGCTGCCGGCGGGTCGACCGTCGCTACCCACTCTATCTGATGGACTAGCTCCCCGTCCACGTACCACTCGGCGCGATCGGGGCCGGGCGTCAGCACGCTGTCATCGCCAGGATCGTAGCGGATCTCGTAGCGATGCCATGATCCCGGCTCGATTTCCAAGTCGGTCAGCACTGGATCTGCCATCGGCAGGGCGGAGCCGACGCCGCCTGGCGCCGTAACGACGAACAGCTCGCGCAGCGCCATGACGCGGCGATTGGATATTTCGAAGTTGATGACCATACCGGTCGAATCGTCGATCAGGGCGATGGCGGCGCACGCCAAACGGGGGTCGTCCGGGTCGGCTGCGAAGGGATTGCCCTCCGTTCCATGCACATCGACGGCCATGTCCACCGCCACAGAAAGCCCGTTGCCGGTAGCAAAGCGTCGGTCGGCGGTGACAATGGCCTTGACATGGTCAAGAGGGTTGTCGAATGCGATCGTAAAACGCGGGATATCAATTTTGAATTCGGGCCGCTCACTGGTCGGAGTGGTGAGCGTTGCCGCCGGATCCAGAGCCGTGAAATCGCCCACCTGCAAGACATGCCAGCCTGCGCCGATTATGGGCGATCCCGTTGTCCAGTCATCGAAATCACGCCCGTCCCCGGCCAAGAGATTGGGGGGGGCGGGCAGGCCGCGCCATACATCCACCGTGCGCGGCTCGTTCGGCCAGTCCAGCGGCACGTGTCTCTCCTCGTCCCAGATTTGGTCCAGTTCCGTTGTCAGTTCGATGACATTGCCGGCGGGATCGGGCACATAGATGAAGATATTGTGGCCGGGACCGTGGCGGCTTGGCCCGTAGATGATGGGCACGTCGTTGCGCCAGAGGTGATCGCACATGCGCTTTACATCGTTCCAGTCGGCCAGGTCGTAGGCATAGTGGTTCACCTTGGCGTGCCCGGCATTGAGGAGCGCGATCCCGTGATGATCCTGGTTACAGCGCAGCCATATCACGGCATCTTCGGCAGCATCCGACACGCGAAAGCCAAGCATGTCGGTATAGAAGGCCGCCGCGCTCTTAATTTCGATGCTTTGCAGCGTGATATGGCCGAACCTGAGCGGGCGGATTTCACGCGGCTGGAGAGGCTGATCGAGGCTCGTCATGCCTTCATAAAGCTCGATCCGGTTCCCGTCGGCGTCCAAATAGCAAAGGGCTTCGCCGTGGCCCGGCTCAGCGTACGCCCTCTCGTGCGGCTGGAAGCCGCGCTGCGCCAGGGCGCTCCGGGCGGCTTCCAGCGCATCGCCGTCCGTGACTTCCAAGCCCAGATGGTGCAGCTTTCTCTCCTCGCCCGGATAGATCGCCAAGCAGTGATGTTCAGCATTGCAACGCAGGAAGACCGCGCCGTCGCCGCGCTCGGAGACTTCCAGGCCAACAATTTGTTCGTAGAAGGCGACAGTCTCCTCAACATTGGGGACGGTGATGGCGACATGGCCCATCCGCTTGATATTGATCATGAGTTGGGTGGAAGAGCGGCGCGCCGCTTCTCCGTGTTCCTCCTATTGGATACTGAGGCCGCCATCGATCACGAGGGCATGGCCGTTAAGATAGGCTGCCTTGTCCGAACTGAGCCACAGTACAGAGTTGGCAACCTCTTGCGGTTTGATCAGGCGCTTCATGGGCAGGCTGGAGATCAGCGTCGATGCCACGTGATCGTCACCGCGCGTGAAGCGTTCGAACATGGAGGTGGCCACGACGGCGGGGCATACGGCGTTCACGCGAATGCCAGCGTCGACAAATTCGAGCGCGACCGCCCTGGTCAGCCCGATCACGCCGTGTTTGCTCGCCACGTAGGAAGCCATATTGCTTTGACCCAGGTGTCCGACGGTCGAAGATGTATTGACGATGGAGCCTCCACCTTGCTCAAGCATTGCCGGGATTTCGTGCTTCATACTCAGCCACACACCCTTGAGATTGATGTCAATGACCCGGTCCCAATCCTCCTCGCTGCTGTCCAATATGGACGCATTGGCGGGTTCGACACCGGCGTTGTTGTGGGCGACATCCAACCGCCCGTATTCGGCGACGGTCAAGCGAACCATGTTTTCGACATCGCTCGACTTGGACACATCGGCCTGTACAAAGAGCGCTTCGCCACCGGCGTCACGGATGAGGCGCACCGTTTCAAGGCCGCTCTTGCTGTCCACGTCACACACGACAACATTGGCCCGTGCCTGCGCGAAGGCCAGAGCCGAAGCCCGGCCAATGCCGGAACCCGCTCCCGTAACCAGCGCTACCTTATCCGCCAACGTTGCACCTTTAGACAAATGAAGCGTCCTCCATAAGCCGATGCTCTGCGCCTATGCCAGAATGCCGCCATCAACGGCCATCGGGTGCCCAGTAACAAACGACGCGGCGTCGGAACAGAGCCACACGACGGCTTCGGCAATCTCCTCCGGCCTTCCCATGCGCCCGATTGGCTCCAACTCGGTAAAATTGGCAACAGCGTCTGGGTAGTCGACCGCCTGTTGTGCAACCATCGGCGTGGAAATCAGGCCGGGACAAACAGCGTTGATGCGGATGTTGGAGCGGGCATACTCCAGCGCGGCGGAGCGCGTCAACTGCACGACGCCGCCCTTGGTCGCGCTATATACGGCGAGTTCGGGCGTGCCAGTCATGCCTGCATTGGAGGCCGTGTTGACGATGACGCCCCCGCCCTGCCGCAGCATCTGCGGGATCTCGTACTTCATTGAAAGCCAGACACCCTTCAGATTGACCCGCATAATGCGGTCGAAATTCTCTTCCGTGCAATCGGCGGTTAGGGACATATCTCCGAGGATGCCGGCATTGTTGAAGGCGCAGTCCAACCGTCCAAACACCTCCACACAGCGGTCGATAGCCGCCTCCACCGAGGCCGCCTCACCTACATCGCAGGAGACGAAGACCGCCTCTCCGCCTGAGAGTTCGATCAGCCGCAGCGTCTCCTGGCCGCCGTCAATATCCACATCAGCGACGACTAGCTTGGCCCCGCGGCCAGCGAAGGCCAGGGCCGTAGCTCGGCCAATGCCGGAACCGCCGCCGGTCACAAAGATAATCTTCCCGTCCAGACTGTTCACAGCACTCCTTCCTTTTGTGCGAGGATTCGTATTCCCATGGCATGTCCCGCCATCGTCAATCGGCGGCAGCGGCAGACGAGTCCAGGAAGCCAAGTTCCTCCAAGCGTTCAATCCATTGTTGCCGGAGAGGGCTTTCGAAGTGTAATTTTTGGCAACAGCTGTGTCAAGGCGGGAAAATGGAGCGCCGCGTGCCGCGATAGCGCCTTCTGCACTGTAAAGTATAATGGAGAGAGTTTGATTGCGCTTGCCGCGAGAGTATCGTGCGCGAGGCGGCAATGAGCGAACTGGGTGACATTCAAACAGTAGTTCCCCCACAAACGAGGCGAACAGTTGACCCTCCGTCTCTTCTATGGCTGGTGGATCGTCGCTGCCGCGGTCCTCCTGCAGTTCACCTTCTTCAGCATAAGTCAGTCTTCCGTTGGCGTTTTCCTGCGCCCAGTGGTTGAGGATATGGGCTGGCAGATCTGGCAATTTACGTTGGGATCGTCGCTGGCCGTAATGGCCGGCGCCCTCTCGGGCGTCGTCGTCGGCCGGATGGTCGACCAACGCGGTCCTCGCCTGCCTGTCCTCGGCGGCGCCTTGGTTTCGGCCATCTGTCTTTTTGGCTAGGGCCGGCAGTCCAGTTTGTGGCTTTTCTGGGCACTTCACCTTTGCGCCGGTTTCACCGGCTGGACGCTGTTCGGGCCGCTCGTCGTAAACACTACATTTAACAAGTGGTTCGTACGCCGCCGGGGTTGGGCGCTCGCCATCGGCTCCACCGGTATATCACTGGGCGGGCTGATCGCCCCGTTTGCGATGACGCTCGTCGTCGATTCACTGGGCTGGCGAAATGGCTACTATGTCCAGGCTCTCTTCGTTCTTGTCATCGTCGCTCCGATCACATTGCTCATGCGGCGAACGCCGGAGGACACGGGTCTGCGTCCGGATGGTGAGACGGGCAGGGGCAAGCGAGGCGATGCGCTGACGGACGCCGCTGAGCAACTCTCCTACACCAGCAGCCAAGCCGTATGCACACCGGGTTTCTGGCTGCTCCTATTCGGGTACAGTATGAATCAAGCAGCCCTTGCTTCCGTGCTGGTTCATGCAGTTCCATTCACAACGGATGCTTCCTTTTCCCGCCGAATGGCCGCACTTGCCCTGGCTGTAAACGGTCTGGGCAACCTGGTATCCAAGGCGGTGTGGGGATACTGTCTGCAGCGGTTCCCGCCGCGACGGCTTGCAGTGGCCGCGTTTTCGTTGGGGGCGCCGGCGTGGGCATGATGCTGCTTGCCGACTCAACCGCTGAACCGGCTCTGCTGTTCGCCGGATTCTTCTGCTATGGCTTCGGCTTCGGGGGCACCATTCCGATCAGCGAATATCTGTGGGTCAGCTACTTCGATCGCCGCGGCTTGGCGCAGCACGTCAAGGATAGCGGCCGGCCTGTCGAAACGCTAGTCATCCAGGAAAGAGGGGGCACGCTCACCACCGTCGATCAAGGCCAAGCCTGGCTGGAGAAGACGCTAACCGAACTCGAAGAGACGACGACGCGGGTCACGATGGCGGTGGACGAACTGGTCGTGGGCGCCATCTGCGGCGGCTCCGACGCCACCAGCGGCATCACCGCCAACCCAGCTATCGGGCGCTGCTTCGACCTGCTGGTCGAGAACAACGCCAGCGCGATTTTCGAGGAGGGCGGCGAACTTATCGGCTGCGAGCAGATCATGGCCGACCGGGCCGTGACCCGGGCATTGGGGGAAGAGATCCTCTCAACTATGGAGAAGACCGCCCGCTACTACACGACCATGGGACACGGCAGCTTCGCAGTCGGTAATGCCGACGGCGGGCTGTCTACCGTCGAAGAGAAGTCGATGGGAGCTTATGCCAAAAGCGGATCCTCGCCGATTCGGGGGCTGATCAAACCCGGCGACGTGCCTCCGACGGGGGGCCTTTACTTGCTCGATATCGTCCCCGACGGCGGCGCCCGCTTCGGCTTTCCCAACATCAACGACACCGCCGAAATCGCCGAACTGATCGCCTGCGCCGCGCATCTGACCCTTTTCTCGACCGGGCGGGGTTCAGTCGTGGGATCGGCGATCTCTCCGGTGGTCAAAGTCTGCGCCAACCCCGAAACCTACCGCCGCATGGCCGGCGACATGGACGTGGACGCCGGTCGGATTCTGGAAGGCAGGGCGACGCTTGACGAGGTGGGCCGGGAGATCTTTTCGCAGGTGCTGGTCGTTGCCGGCGGCGCACTGACAAAGTCGGAAGGATTGGGCCACCAGGAGTTTGTCCTGACTTACAAGACATTTGAACCGATCGGCCCGGCCTGTCTTCCTGTCTAGTTCCACGTGCATTTGACCAGTCGAAGCAGCCAGCGAATACATTACAGTCGCCGAGCCCGTCTGGCCGGGCTTCCTAGGTCTCGTTGACGTTTGATTAATTTTGTCACATTGGCGACAATAGGAGGATGTCTACAAAGAGGATTGCCGACTATCAGTGGCAGAAACTATACGCATTTCTGCAAGGACACCCTCGTGCCTACGCAGGGCAAGAGGAAGAGTGTCGCCGTTTTGTTGAGGCAGTTCACTGGATTCTGCGCACCGGCGCCCAGTGGCGTGAACTGCCGGACAGATATGGAAAGTGGAACAGTGTATTCAAGCGCTTCGCACGCTGGGAAGAGAACGGTGTTTGGGCTGATATGTTCGAACAGTTCGCCCAGGACCCAGAGATGGCAGCGGTGATGCCCGACAGTACTGCTGTACGCGCCCACATGTGCGCAGCGGGCGGCTCAAAAAAGGGGGCCCTCAGCAAGAACAGTGCCTAGGTCGGAGTCCTGGGCGGATTCAGCAGCAAGATCCATCTCCTCGTTGATGCCCTTGGCCTGCCTCTAAAGTTCATATTGACCGCTGGTGAACGCAATGATATGACCCAAGCTGAATCGTTGCTCGCCCCCTTCGATTTTGACTCCGTCATCGCCGATAAAGGCTACGATTCCGACCCTTTGCGAGAGCTGCTCGCAGCCCAACAGGTCGAGGTGGTCATCCCCTCCCGTCGCAATCGCAAACAACCACGAGACTATGACCGAATCCGCTACCGAGAACGCAACATCGTCGAACGTTTCATCAACAAAATCAAGTGGTATCGACGCATTTTCACTCGCTATGACAAACTCGCACGACGTTACTTGGCTTTCTTGCATTTCGCTTCTACTCTGATCTGGCTTAAACGAAATGTCAAAGGGCCCTAACAGTCGCTAACATCTCCCGACCGGCTCTGATCACCTCTCTGATCAGGCGCGCAGGACGCGCTCAGACGATACGGAGTGTGTGGTGAAATATCTCCATGACAAAATCATCCCAAACATAATCGTCATTCAAGACTTGATAGAGGTCAAAATCCCTTGCAACATTCATCTCGTCCAAGCGTCTTCGCATTTCAGAAGTGACAATGCCAAGGACGGCGAAGTTTCGGGACCTGGGAGGAGTTTGCTCAAAACTTTTCTGGATAGCGCCCAGGCGCTCAAGGGCCCCGGCCGGATCGGTGCCGCTCTTGATCTCCACCGTAGCTACGATTTGCCAGTCTCCTCTGGCGCAGTTCTCAAATTTAATATCCGGTTCGGAACCGTAAACCATTCTCACCTCTTCCGCAGCGCCAATTAACGTTGTTGACCCGTGGTCTATCGTCGGGATGGCATCGTTCGCGTCCAGCCATTGGGAAATCCGCTCCTTAACTGCCGCCTCCCCCTCTTGTCCAACCAGATTCCGCAATGCGCCGTCTTGAGTGATTCCGATCGTAACCAGAATATTCCTATACCCGTTTTCAAGCGTCCACCCGTCCGTTCCTGTAATTATCACGGAGATCACAGCGTTGTAGACACGGGCCACACTGAGACATCTTTCCTGATTAGGAGGACGTCGGATTGTGCCGTCCTCCCATGAATTGACCGCGCCAGCCATCATCTGAACCCGCTTAAGAGACAGGGTGGAAATACCCCGGTAGTGAAGAGAAGTTTGAGGGTGGGCTTGCAGCAGGTCGGGGTGGGCAAAGACCATCTTGGGATCAAACTGTGCTTGGACAATGTGTGTCCAAGCCTCAGGGGCAATGGCCAAATCCTCTAACCGCTCTTCGAAATCCAAGGAGGTGTCGAAGTTCTCGATGATCTGTCTGACTCCTTCATCGGCTCGCTCGCGAATGTTTTTGGTTATGATCAGCGCTCGTTGCCTAGCCTCCTCCAGACGAATCTGCCGATCAGCCATCGCGTTTTCTCCAGTAATAGACGCACTTTCTCAATTCTTGTCTCCCGAATCGTCCCATCTGCTGGCTGGAGTTCCCCTTGCCCCTGTTTAGGGTCCAAACCGCTTCACACTGCAGCCCCGACTGTTCCGCAAAGTCTGAAAGAATGAGGTCAACTGGAATTTCCTGGCCGTGATAGCGGACATTGTCATTAACCATGAAGATGCTGCCGCCCGGAGATAGCAGTCGGGCCAGTTCGCTTACCACTAGTGCCATCTCTGTGAAGTAATTCTCAACGAGAGAAATAACATTACGGTTGCTCAAGTTGTGGGCTTCCTGTCTGAGAAAGTATAGGGCCTCCTGCAGAACAGACTGGTTGTCGGTCATTCCTAATGCGTGTTCAAGCAGGGGAGCATTCCCATATTCTCGAAGCAGCAGCTCACGTTTGGACCTGTTTTCCACCGTCGCGGACAGAAGGTCTTGGCGCAACTCTTTCAGACGGTATGCATCGTATCCGAGGTAGACCAACTCCAAGGCGTATGTACGGGTATAGTCGTACCGATTGGCATAGGGGGGAGAGGTCACAACGGTGTCAAAACTCTCGTCAGGCAGTTTTCTGAGTTCGGTGAGGCTGGATCCATCCACAAAAACCGGAGTCGCGCCGCGGTACTTGCGCCGAATCGACGGGACATCGTACATGATCTCGCCTAACCGCCGCTGGAGAGCCTGAGCGAGCGTAGGTAGTTCCGCCTTATGCAACCTTGTACTGACGGTACGTCCCGAGCGGGGATCCCATCGCAGAAACTGACCATCTTTTCGAGTGTAGCTGACTTCCTCGAGGACACTTACACATGCCAAAGTAAGAAGGATCTTCAGCGACGGGTCATGAATCTCGTTTACAAACTTCCTGGCTTTGGCAAGATCTTGCTCAGTTTGCTCAGGAAAGGCACGCTCTGTAATAGGGACGTGTTGAAACAAGTGATCAGTGTCATATTCGTTGGACGAGAGACAGTTGATCAACTCCTGCGACGCCTGTAAGAAACTATCAAAGTGAAGTCCATTCGCGGCGGCAACGATAGCCCTAGCTGACAGGTTCCCGACGGGCATGATCTCAATTCCGGTACCTGCGATACCCATGCTGCTTGCAGTGAGGGGAGCAGTGCCGGTACCGGAAAAGGGATCAAGAAAGGTCATCGCTTCATTCTGGTCCAGGAGACTCTGAACCAATGTAGCGGAAAAACCTTCTTTGTACTTCATCCAGCGCAGCCCCGGGGCCTTCTTGTTCCCTTGGTAAGAGACCAGCTTTCTACTCAAGCTCTTCTTGACAGCTATACGGGATTCAAAGCGGTCATACAGAGAACTCCGAGCCTCTGTTTGCGCATCAAATTGATTCATTGTGGAGATCATTTGTTGGGGGGCCTCAACTGGGTCGGACTCTTCAAATTGCCGCTAAATGCAGAGCATGCCTTCTCAAAAGGTACCTCTTTAGAACGCATTGTAACAGACGATACACTTCTCTGGCGAGCCCAAGCCAGTTTTCTTCAATCTTCAACTACCTCTGGCCCGAGACTCTGCCCGCGCCGTGCTTTTCTGGTGAATTCAACGACTGGACGGGGTTGGACTATTCTGTATCCTTCCCTCATATGCTGACCGTTTACGATTATATTGTATAGCAAGTGTCGAGACCCTCTCCCACCATCGGGTAAACTTGCAGTAGAAAAATGGCTTTCTTCCACTACAGTTGGGCGTGAGAGACCGAGTGGAAACAGAAACCTCTATTCCCAACTGCTTGGTGCTTTGAGTAAGAGGCTCGTCTGCAGAGCCCCTTACCCCGCGGAACTATAGGAAAACATGAGTGGAGATTGTTCTACAGGCTGAAGTGCCACCACTGCGTCGAGATACGTCAGGGGTGCTTCGAATCGGCGAGTCTCGTGTTTTACTCGAACTGGTCATTCACGCTTTTGAAGACGGTGCCACGCCCGAAGAAATCGCTCAGCGCTATCCAACTGCGACGTTGGCGGACATATGTGGCGCGCTTGCCTACTACTTGCGCCATGAGGAAGAGATCAACGCTTATCTGGCAGAACGCGAGCAGAAGGCAGAAGAGGTGCGCAATCGCATCGAGAGCGAGAAGGGGGATTTGGCTGAGTTGCGGAAGCGTCTGCTGGCATGCCAACGCGCGGCTTTAGGCTGAACCATGTGCCTATTTATACGGGTTGATGAAATTCTTGTAGTGAAGAATTCCGTAGCGGCTGGAAACGCCAATAGCTGAGCGAACGCCACAACCACTCCAATGGCCCGAAGCGATAATGGCGCAGCCACAGCGGTGACACCACCAGCTGGACCACCCAGATCGCGACGACGATTCCGATCTGCCCCATCCGTTCGACCGAGCCGAACAGCCCCAGGCCGTGACCGTAGAAGATGGCCGTGGCCAGGATCGTCTGCAGCAGGTAGTTGGTGAGCGCGGTCCGTCCTACGGCGGCGAGCGCGTTCTGCAGCCAGGGCAGGGCGCGCGAGCGGGCGAACAGCATCAAGAGGCCGATGTAGGCGGCGCTGATGAAGAGGCTGCCCCAGTAGTTCGACTGCGCACCGACGCCAAACTTGGAGACTTCCATCATCCAGTTGTAGGCGAAGTTCTGGACTACGCCCCAGCTGACGACAGGCAGACCGATGGCGAGGCCGAGGATAACCATACCGAGGTAGAAGCTGCGCGAGCGACTGCCTGTGAGAACGCCCCAGCGGTAGAGCGCCATCCCCATCAGCATCAGGCCCCCGGCGCGCCAGAGCCCCCAGAACAACAGCCCGACAGTCTGGAATTCGGCGGACCTGGGCACGCGGGCATCCATCTGCGTCAGCCAGCCGCCCCGGTAGGAGGCCACCTCCTCGGCGGTCGTCTCAGAAGGCGGCTGCCAGTCGGCCCGTAGCTCCTGCAACATTTCCGGCGGCGTAAACTGCATGGTCAGGCTTGTGACCAGCAGGATCAGAGCAGGGATCGAGACGATGAGAATGCCGAGCGCCATCTGCCAGCCGGGCCGCAGCCGGCGCAGCCAGTAGACCCAGAAACCGCACAGTGCGTAGGCGACCAGAATGTCGCCGGACCAGAGCAGGTAGGCGTGGGCCAGGCCGATGAGCAGAAGCCAGAAGGTGCGCCGGTAATGCAGGCCCCAGGCGCGCTGTCCGCGCGCGTCCAACTTGGCGCTCATGAGCACGATTCCGGCGCCGAATAGTAGCGAGAAGATAGTCATGAACTTCTGATCGGCGAATACGTGGCTTAGTGTCCAAACCCAGCGGTTGACACCGCTCAGGTCGCCATAGACTGTCGGGTTAGAGTAGGCGGCTGCGGGCATGGCGAAGCCCTGGATATTCATGATGAGAATGCCCAGCAGGGCGAAGCCGCGCAGGATGTCGATAGCGACGATTCGTTCCGTCGGACGGGTTGGGGCCGTTACAGCGTTGGCCGATTCAGAGGACATACACATTCCTTCAAGTAGAGAGTAACGAGGAGGGAGAAAAGAGAACGACCCTGACTCCCTTCTTTGCACTCCTCACCTTGGTGGAAGAGATAGGATTCTCTTACCTTTATACGCAAACGTGCATGTTGCGTTGCGGCATAGCCAGACTGTTTATAATGGCGGTGCAATATGGATAGCAGCTGGGGTTTAATCGGTCCGCAGACTAGCCTTGATCGAGGTCAGCACGTCATCGAACATCGCGGCTGTCAGGCGGCCGGTGTTTGTGTTCTGGCGGCTGACGTGGTAGGAGGCGTAGAGGCGGGGCAGGCCGGCGGGGAGGGTGTGGGCGGCGCCGTGGGAGAAGGTGAGGCGGGGGAGATCATGACCGAGCTCGCGCAGGGCGCGCAGGTAGCCATCGAAGGCGATCTTGCCGAGCGCAAGAACGGCCTGCAGGTGCGGCAGGAGGGCCAGCTCCTGCACGAGCCAGCTGCGGCAGTTGTTCAGCTCGGCGGCGTTGGGCCGGTTTTTAGGTGGCACACAGTAGGCCACGCCGGTCATGTAGCAGTCGATGAGTTCGAGGCCGTCGTCGCGGTGTGTACTGGCGGGCCCGCTGGCGAAACCGGCGCGGTGGAGGGCAGGGTAGAGGAAGCTGCCCGAACCGTCGCCGGTGAATGGGCGGCCGGTGCGATTGGCGCCATGTGCGCCGGGGGCGAGGCCCAGGACGAGAAGGCGCGCACGGGGATCGCCCCAGCCCGGCACCGGTTTGCCCCAATAGGTGAGGTCGCGAAATGCCTGGCGCTTGGTCGCGGCTACCTCTTCGCGCCACTCGACCAGGCGCGGGCAGGCGCGGCAGGCGACTGCGGCTTTGTGGTGCGCGTCAAGTGAATCGAAAGTGGGGGTGCTGCCCGTCGGATCGTTCTGAGGCATTCACTTTTCCATGACCAGGCGGGCGCCCGCGAAAAAAACCGAGCACTTACAGCGTCCGGATTTCTACCAGTTGCTCGGCCTCTGGCGTGTCCTTGAGCTCGTTGCGCAGGGGGCGGCCGAAGCCGGGCGCGCTGATCTCGAAGACGTCGCCGGGCTCGGTCTGGATGCCGGCGGCGAAGCTGAGCGTGGCGGTACCGTAGTAGTGCAGATGCACATCGCCGGGCGTGCGGAAGGGCGCGTACTTGAAGTGATGATGCTGGATGTTGGCGAGGCTGTGCGTCATGTTGGCCTCGCCGGTGAGGAAGGGGGCGGACCACAGCTCGCGGTCGTCGCGCAGGATGCGAGAGGTACCCTCGATGTGTTCGGGCGGGTCACCCAGGAGCAGTTCCGGCCCGCAGGAGCACTGGCGCAGCTTGGAATGGGCGAGGTAGAGGTAGTTCTTCTTTTCCAGGACATGATCGGCGAACTCGTTCCCAAGGGCGAAGCCGACGCTCAGGACGGCGCCGTCATCGCCGATCACGTAACAGCCGACGAGCTCCGGCTCTTCGCTGCCCTCCAGGGCGAAGGCCGGCATGGTCAGCGGCTGTCCGGGCGGCACGAGCCATCGGCCATCGCCTTTATAGAACCACTCCGGCGCGACACCCACCTGTCCGGGCGCGGGTTTGCCGCCTTCCAGCCCCATGCGAAACATACGCATTGAGTCGGTCAGCGTCTCTTCTTCTTCGGTATTGAGATTCTGGTGCATGGCATCGCGCGCCTGGGCGCTGCCGAGGTGATCGAGGCCGGTGCCGCTGATGACCAGACGGGTAGGATCAGGGTGATCCAGCGGAGGGAGGAGCCTTCCGCCGGCCACAATTGGGCCGTATTCGGCCCGCTGATCGCCCACCCTTTCTTCAACGAGTTCGGTCAGCGGACGCCCGCTGCGCCCGGCCTCCCGCGCCAGATCATAGACCCGCTCGGTCCCGTTGAGAACATGCAATGTTTCTTCGCTCTCGACCATCGCCACCCGGCGGTCGCCTTCCTCTGTGCGGTACTGCACCAGTCGCATCTTGTTTTCTCCTCCGCTGCTCTGTTGACAGACCGCTTCTCAGAAGCCGGGCGAACGGTCTTTCTCTATTGGAAGCCGACGGCTATTACTGCTTTTCCCACTTCATCGCATCCCAAGCGACCTTGCGGGAGAGGTACGTCTCGTAGGTCACGTCGGAGAGGGAGATGTAGTCCTCGTTTGTGCCGCTGAAGGTGTAGGTGCCCAGGGAGACCCACTGGTCGGAATGTTGGGACTGATCCACCTCGCGCAGGGTAAAGCCGCCTGAATGGGAGATCCAGTAGCGGGCATTGCCGGTCGTCGCATGGTTGGAGGGGATGTAGACGAATACCTCGTAGCTGGCCGCCTCCAGATCGGGAGACCATCTGCCCCAGTTGTAGCCGGTGCGGGTCTTGTCGTTGTTATTGGTCCAGTAGAGGTGGTCGGAGTGGCCCTCGGTCTCCTCGTGCCACGTGGTTGTCAGGCCGCCCTGCTGGAATCCATCATCCTGATCGTCCACCACCACTGTGATCGGGGTTGGGGTTGGCGAAGGTGAGGCCACTGGCGTTGCGACGTCTGTCACGGCGGCCCAACTCAACTTCACCTGGGCGACCTCCACGTTCTCATAGTATTCGAGAACGAGACTCACCGACCCGCCGTCGTGTTGCAGCGTATACTGGTATGATGTCGCCGGGTGATCGCTCCAGCCGTCGATCCGTTTTTCGTTATCGATGAAAAGGCGCACGCCATCGTCGGAGACGACGTCGAAGCGGTAGGATCCCGCTGCGAGCGATATCTGTGCACTATAGCGGGCCGAAAAACTGTCGGCGTTAATGGTGGGCGACGAAGGCGACCCGGAGCCCCAGTTGTGGTCAATGGCGGACTCCTGGCGGGCGAGCGCGGGGCTGCCGGTCAGCGTGCGGTTGTTCCAGTAGAGCGCCTGCCAGACGATAACGGGCGTGGATGTCGGCGTCGGCGTAATCGTCGGCGTGGATGTGGGGGTTACCGATGTGGCCGGGGTGGAGGTTGGCGCTGGCGTGTAGGTGGGCGGCGATGTTGCGGTCGGCGTGGGCGTGGCCTGCGGTGTTGTCGTAGCTCCCGGCGTGGAGGCGGGATCCGGTGTTGCCGTCGGCGTTGTTTCCAGCCTGCTCCAGGTCAGGCTCGCCTGCGCCTGCCCAGTTTCTTCGTAATACTCCATGCGCACGGTGACGGCACTGCCGTCCAGATAGATGATCTGGGAGTAGGTTGTCGCGGTCTGCACCTGCCAGAAATCGATCAGAGTTCTATCGCCGACCAAGAGCCGGACGCCGTCATCGACCGTGGCAGTAAAGCGGTAGTCGCCTGCGGGCAGTTGGAGGGACCTGCTCCAGCGAACGGAGAATTCATCCTGATTGAGGCCGGTGAGGGGGCTTTCGTAGCCCCAGTTGAAGTTGAGGCGGGCGTCGCCGCGCGTGGTGTGCGGGGTTCCGGTGAGCGAAGTGTTGTTGTAATACTCGCCCCGCCAGTAGGTCGTGGGCAGATCGGGTTCCCGCTCCCAGCTGACTGAGATGGAGGCCGCGCCGGTCAGTTCAAAGTACTCGACGCGAATGTTGTGCTGCCCCTCCGACAGGGGCAGTCTGGCCTCGTAGGAGGCTTTCGCCTGTTCGATCCAGCTGTCGATTTTCAGAACGCCGTCGACCCAGAGCCGTACGCCGTCATCGACTTCTACCGTAAAGATGTAGTTGCCGGCCTCCTCTGCGGTGATGTTGAGATGGCGCTCCCAGCGGGCCGAGAACCGATCTGCTGAGATACCTGTGCCGGGCGAGCCGTCGCCCCAGTCGAAATCCAGCGTGTCATCCTCGCGGGTGATGACGGCAGTGCCGGTGAGAGTTGTGTTGTCCCAGTAGTCGGCGTCCCAGGTCGTAGTTGATTCATGGGCAAGGGCATCGGCAGAGTTGAGCGCGATAACCGAGAGCGCGCAGAGACCGAGCAGGACGGCACAGCAAACGATACGTCCTCCTATGTCAATGCGCCCGTAAAGGCGGGCGCATAGCCAGGAAACGCCGACTCGTATCCGGTTATCACTCTGCATGGCTTTCTCCTAGTAGTGGTCTGGGGCTATGAGTCAGTTTGGCCGCCGTTTTCTCCAGGTTTACGGCAGGATTACCGCTGAATCCAGATGTTAGGATAGTGAGCGGCAACCTGACGACTGGGCGGCGGCCAAAGCAGAACAAACTCCACGGACCACTATTTGATACCCAACTCTGTCAGTGTGGAAATAATTATACACTATGCGCCAAGATCGATCTATAACCTACCACGCAGTCCTTGGGGCCGATAATGCTGTACACATTACGATTTACCCGTTCGCTGTGCTATCCTTACAGTCGCATTTTACCCTTTTTGAACGTGCAATTTTAGCCCCCGGCGACCCAAAAAAAGTGGAAGCCCAAGAACGGTCCTGGCATGCATTTTGACGCATTGACGCTGGCTGCGGTGGCCGACGAGTTGAGAGAGACGGTCGCGAGCGGCCGGGTACAGCAGATCGTTCTGCCGGACAGCCGCAGCGTCGCCCTGGAGATCTACGCCCACCGGGAGCGGCGTCATCTTCTTCTCTCGGCACATCCTCAAGCGAGCAGGGTGCATCTGCTCGAACACAAGCCGCGGCGGGGCGTGCCGAAGGAGACGCCGCTTCTGCTCTTGCTGCGGAAATATGTGCGCAGTGCGCGGTTGGCGTCAGTCGAGTTGCCGGCGCCTTTCGAGCGGGTGTTGTTTCTGCTCTTTCACCATCCCCAGCACGGTGACACCACGCTGGCGGTCGAACCGATCGGTCAGCTGGGCAATGTGATCCTGTTGAACGCGGACGGCCGCATACTGGATGCGCTGGTACGGGTGCCCGCGGGCGAGAACGCACAGCGCGTGCTGTTGCCGCGGCGGGAATATCAGCTGCCGCCGCCGCAGGGCAGGCTGCCGCCGTTCGGGGAGAGCGACGAGCCGCATGGTGAGGCCGGTTGGTCTCCGGCAGATGGGGACGGCGCGGGCGAGGAGAAGGCGCAACAGCTGTGGCGCAGCCTGCTCAACCGTTTCGCGGGCGTCAGCCCGACTTTGGCGAGAGAGGCAGCTTGGAGGGCAAGCGGAGACGCCGGCGCACCGTTCACAATTCAGGCGTTTGCGGAGGCGCGCAGGGTTCTGGGCGACCTGTGGGCAGCCGCGGCTACGGGCGATTGGACGCCCGGCATCGCCGTGGACGAGGAGGAGGGCGTGGCCGCGTTTGCGGCGTACGAGCTCCATTTTTGCGGCGAGTTCGTGCAGACGGAATCGATGAGCGCGGCAGCGGCCGCTTTCTACGCCGCGCAGGAGCGGGACGTTTCCTCCTCGCGGGACGAGTATGCAGGCGTGCGGGGAGGTGTGGCCGCGCTGGTGCGGCAGGCGCAGGCGCGTGTGCAGCGTCAGCTGCGCGCGGTAGCGGCGGATGAGCCGGGCCCGGGTGAACCGGAACGGGTGCGCGCGCAGGCGGAGTGGCTGCTGGCCCTCTCAAGCCAGATCGCTTACGCAAACAGGCCCGGCGGGCAGGAAGGATTCAGCCTGCAGGACGGTCTGGCGGCGGTCAGGCCGGGGCCGAACGGGCAGATGCAGCTGGTGATTTTTGCGGCCGGCGCCGATTTCGGACAGCCGGGGGAGAAGGAGCCGGGCGCGGAGGAGAGCGATCTGATCATCGTGCTCGACCCGAAACGTACGCCGGTGGAGCAGGCGGAGCGCATGTTTGACCGGGCGGCCAAGATGGAACGGGCCGCCCGCATCATTCCCCGGCGTCGAGCCAGGCTTGAGGCGGACCGGGCCTACCTGCAGCAGCTGGAGAGCGATCTGAGCCTGGCGCAGGACCAGCCGGAGATCGTCGCGGTGCGGGAGGCGCTGCGGGAGGCGGGCTATCTGCGGCAGCGTAGTGGCAGGCGGGAAAAGACGCCGAGAGACCGCTCGCGGCCGTTGCGTTACCTCTCGCCCGAAGGATTTCCGATCCTGGTGGGGCGCAACGCCCGCCAGAATGAGATCGTCACTTTCAGCGAGGCGGGCCGGGATGACCTGTGGCTGCACGTGCGTGACGGGCCGGGCGCACACGTCGTCATCCGTTGCGGCGGACAGCCGGTCCCAGAGTTGACACTGAACGTTGCCGCCCGGCTGGCGGCCTGGTATTCGGGACAGCGGGGCAACGCAGGCGTCGCCGTTGCGATCACCCAACAGCGCTTTGTCACGCGCATGGCGGGTGGACGGCCAGGGCAGGTGCATTACCGCGGCGAGGAGACGATCCGCGTCGCGGCCGAACTGCCGGCGGAGAGTGAGCAGTGGCTGGCAGCGCGGAACTGCAGTGGTTAGTGGTCAGTGGTCAGTGGTTAGTGAACTGCCGCCTAGTTACAGTGTTGTCAGCGATAGTTGACGTTTTTCTGAGCCAAGACACACGAGAGCATGACCTAGTCTATACTCGAAGGGGCACGAAGAAAGCCTTCTGGGGGTTGAGGCAGAGGATGGTCGTCGAGTATGAGGATGACGCGATTGATGTATTGGTATTGCCGGAAGACGTAGAGCGTAAGAGTTACTTTGAACAGAGTTCTTCGAAAGTCATCTAATCCCAGACACGGCTGATTGTCGGGGCTTGAGAGACAGTTTCAGGACGGACACATGGACTTGAGTCGACTTTGCATTCACACATTTACAACGAAGCCCTGGCCGATAGAGACGGCGATCGAGCGTTTCAGCGCGCACGGCGCCGCCGGGATGACGGTCTGGCGGGACGCGCTGGAGGGGCGGGATATTGCGGCCGCGGGCAGGCAGATCCGCGATGCGGGGATGGCGGTCGTCTCGCTGTGCCGGGGCGGATTCTTCCCGGGGGAGACGGAATCGGCGCGGCAGGAGGCTCTCGACGACAACCGCCGCGCCATCGACGAGGCGGAGGCGCTGGGTGCGCCACTGGTCGTTCTCGTTTGCGGGGCGGTGCCCGGCCAGCCGCTGGATGTCGGCCGCGGCCAGATCCGGGACGGGATCGAGGCGGTGCTGCCGCATGCCGAGGCGGCGGGGGTCAGGCTGGGGGTGGAGCCGCTGCATCCGATGTACGCGGACAGCCGGTCGGCGGTCAACACGATGGGACAGGCCAACGACATCTGCGCCGGCATCGACTCGCCGTCTGTGGGGGTGGTTGTGGATGTCTATCACCTGTGGTGGGACCCGGAGCTGGAGAGGGAGATCGGCCGCTGCGGACAGATGGGCAAGCTGTTCGCCTTTCACGTGTGCGACTGGCGCATGCCAACTGAAGACCTGCTCCTTGACCGCGGGCTGATGGGTGAGGGCTGCATTGACATCCGTCAGATTCGGGGCTGGGTTGAGGAGGCCGGGTTTGACGGGTATAATGAGGTCGAAATCTTCTCAAACCGCTATTGGGCGATGGACCAGGAGCAGTATCTGGAGCGGATCGTAGAAGCCTACACAGATCACGTTTAATCATTCCGGCTTTTGCGGGCGCCGGGCAGATGGCGCCGCACAGGCCTTCAATGGTCCTTGGGGGCCGCGCATTTATGGGAGCACTTCCTACTTATGGCTGAAATTGCAGTTGGCGTAATACTGAACGGCGTGACCGGGCGGATGGGCACGAATCAGCACCTGGTGCGTTCGATTCTGGCGATCCGGGAGCAGGGCGGCACGGTGACTGCGGACGGGGACAGGATCATGCCGGAGCCGGTGCTGGTCGGCCGCAATCCGGACAAGCTGCGGCATCTGTCGGCGGCGCATAATGTGAGCAAGTGGACGACCAATCTGGACGAGGCGCTGGCCGACGACCACAACAGCATCTACTTTGATGCGCTGGCGACCAACCTGCGGGTGCCGAATACGTTGCAGGCGATCGAGGCGGGCAAGGCGGTCTACTGCGAAAAGCCGACCGCGGGCAACATCGAGGATGCGTTGCGACTGGCGCGGGCGGCGACAGAGGCGGGTGTAAGCAACGGCGTTGTGCAGGACAAGCTGTTTTTGCCAGGTCTGCTGAAGCTGAAGTACCTGATCGATACGGGGTTCTTCGGCCGCATTCTGGCGGTGCGCGGCGAGTTCGGGTACTGGGTGTTTGACGGCAAGGACCAGCCGGCCCAGCGCCCTTCGTGGAACTACAAGAAGTCGGAGAGCGGCGGCATCGTTCTGGACATGTTTGCGCACTGGCGGTATGTCATCGACAACCTGTTCGGGCCGATCAAGCGGCTTTCCTGTATCGCGGCCAACCATGTGCCGGAGCGCATCGACGAGGAGGGCGCGCCTTACAACGCTGACGCGGATGACGGGGCCTACGCGATGTTCGAGCTGGAAAACGGCATCATCTGCAACTTCAACTCCTCGTGGTGTGTACGCGTGCGCCGCGATGACCTGCTGACGATCCAGGTGGACGGCACACGCGGCAGCGCGGTAGCGGGCCTGCGTGAGTGCGCGATACAGGGCGACTCGTTCACGCCGAAGCCGGTCTGGAACCCGGACATTCCGCAGCCGGTCCCCTTCTACGATACGTGGCAGTGGATGCCGAACAACAATCCCTTCGAGAACGCATTCAAGATCGAGTGGGAGATGTTCCTGCGCCACGCTATGAAGGGGGAGCCGTTCCCGTATACGCTGATGGAAGGGGCAAAAGGCGTGCAGCTGGCCGAGTTGGGCTATCAGGCCTGGCAGGAGCGGAGTTGGGTGGAAGTGCCGCCGTTGTAACTGCAGTGGTCAGTGATCAGTAGCCGGTGATAGATAACGGCGCCTGGGTGCAGGCACTGTTGGATAGACACGTTGCTGGGGAAGAATAAACACGGTGGGTTAGCGATGGGGGGCGTTGCGGGGGGAATCCCCCCGCACAAGGGAGGGCCGAAGGCCCGACCGCCCAGGACTGCAGTGGTTAGTGATCAGTGGTCAGTGGTCAGTTAAAGCGGCGACCGATAGAGGATGGGTGTGAAGAGGAGAGAGTAGAGAGAGGCACCCGCACTCGCCACTATCAGAGTCGCGAATGAAATATGGCTGAGTCGTAACAGGAGAGAGCATGTCGCAATCGATCGCATTGCTGGATCCGACGCCTGAGACCGATATTGCGCCGCCGCCTGCGTTTCACATTATGTTGAAGCCGCGGGGGGCGATATGCAATTTGGATTGCCATTACTGTTACTTTTTGAGCAAGGAGTTCATGTACCCGGACAGCGAGTTCCGCATGTCCGAGTCGATGCTTGAGGAGTACACGCGGCAGTATATCGAGGCGCAGCAGGTCCCGGAGGTGACATTTGCGTGGCAGGGCGGCGAGCCGACGCTGATGGGGCTGGATTTTTTCAAGAAGGCGGTCGAGTTCCAGCAGAAGCACAAGAAGCCGGGCATGCGGGTCGAGAACGCGCTGCAGACGAACGGCACGCTGCTGGACGACGAGTGGTGCGAGTTTCTGCACCGCAGCGATTTTCTGATCGGGCTGAGCATGGACGGCCCGCGCGAGCTGCATGACTTCTACCGCGTGGATAAGGGCGGCCAGCCCACGTGGGAGAAGGTGATGCGGGCGGCGCGGATGTTGCACAAACACAAGGTGCGCTACAACATTTTGACGACGGTCCACGCGGCCAACGCGCCTCATCCGCTGGAGGTGTACCGCTTTCTGCGCGACGAGGTCAAGACGGATTTCATGCAGTTCATTCCGATCGTCGAGCGCGATAACGACACCGGCTACCAGGAAGGGGATACGGTCAAGGATCGTTCGGTCACGGCCGAGCAGTACGGCGATTTTCTGATCCAGATCTTCGAGGAGTGGGTGCGGCGCGACGTGGGGAAGGTCTTCGTGCAGATCTTCGACGTGGCGCTGGCGGGATACGCGGGACACCGGCCCGGCTTGTGCATCTTTGAGGAGACGTGCGGCTCGGCGCTGGCGATGGAGCACAACGGCGATCTGTTCTCCTGCGATCACTACGTGGAGCCGAACTATTTGCTGGGCAACATCGAGGAGATCCCGCTGATCGAGATGGTCGGCTCGGCGCGCCAGCAGGAGTTTGGCACGCACAAACTGGACAGCCTGCCCAACTACTGCCTGGAGTGCGAGGTGCGCTTCGTCTGCAACGGCGGCTGTCCGAAGAACCGCTTCATTGAGACGCCGGACGGCGAACCGGGGCTGAACTATCTGTGCGCCGGCTACCGGGCCTTTTTCAATCATGTGCGCCCGTACATGAACTTCATGTCCGATCAGCTGCGCCGGCAGCAGGCGCCTGCCAATATCATGCAGTACCTGGCAGAAGAGGACCGCAAGCAGAACGCGCGCTTCGCCGGGGCCAAGCGCAACGATCCGTGCCCGTGCGGGAGCGGCAGGAAGTTCAAGCAGTGCCACGGTCGCGGGCGCACGGTGGAGAGGGCGCAGATGCAGTGGCCGATTTCGAGTAACTAGCGGGCGCCTCTTTCACAGCTTACAGGCCCGGACCCCGGTCCGGTATTACGTGTCATTTTGTGCGCCCGATCTTTTGCGCGCATAATGAGCTGTGCTATACTTTCGAATCGCGACGAGGGAGAGCTTGTCTGCTCCCTCGTTGTTTCTGTTCACAGCACAATGTTGTGGACCTTTGTCTGGACTGCGGTTTTTAGTAGTCGGTTCTTAGTTTTTAGTGCTGGCTCTCACTTGAGTCCGGCGGAGTTACTGAAAACCAGAAACCGAGAACTGGAAACTAACGCAGGACATTGCTCATGGAAAGGAGTAAAAGGGTAGATGAACACGTACGAACTGGTGTACATCATCCAGCCCAATCTGGATGATGAGGGTGTCAAAGCCGTGGATGACCGGATCAATCTGGCCATCGGCGGCGAGGATGGGACAATCGAGAGCAGCGATTATTGGGGCAAACGTCGATTGGCCTATCCCATCAAAGGCCACTTTGAGGGACACTACATTCTGCACAACCTCTCGATGCCTCCCACCGCGGTGCAGAACGTCGAACGACAGTTGAGGCTATCTGAAGATGTATTGCGTTTCCTCTTTGTCCGCGTTGGGGACTGAGCCACAGGCTGATCTACAAAGGAGCATCGAATGTCTGACGAAAACAGAGTGAATGAAGCCGAAGTGAACACGGAAGAACAGCCGGTTGCTGAGGCGCCCACAAGTGAGGATGCCCCTGTGCTCGAGGAGAGTCCGGAGGAGGGCGTCGTAGCCGATACGGATGGAGATTCTGAGGACGCAACTGTCGCAGAGCCGGAGGTTGAGGCAGTTGAAGAGCCGGAGGTTGAGGTAGTTGCGGAGCCTGTTGCTGAAGCGGTCGCAGAGCCTGTTGCTGAGGTGGCTGCGGAGCCAGCGGATACGGATAGCAGTCAGGAAGAGCAGGAGGCCCCCACTTTCAACCGCGTTGAGGGGCCGGCCATATTCAACCGCGCCAGGCAGGGCAATCAGCGCAGAAATCCCCGTCATGTCGGCAACGACGTGCGTATCGACGAGATCGATTACAAGAACATCCAGGTTCTGAGCCGCTTTGTCGATAACTACGGGCGCATTCACAACCGTCGCAAGACCCGCGTCACCGCGAAGATGCAGCGCAAAGTGACCAGGGCGATCAAGCGGGCCAGGCATCTGGCCCTGATGCCCTACACAGGCGAACATATCCGCATCACCGGCAGACGCGGTTGATCGATTCATGGCCAAGAAGCGCAGAAGAAGAAGGCAGGAAGAACAGCCGCAGGTCGAGAATCGGCGTGAGGTCCGCCTGCGCGCCCGCGACAGGGAGCGCAACCTGCGGCTCACCGCGATCGTTGGCGGGATCGTGGGTTTGGCGCTGCTGCTGGTCCTGTATGGCGTGGTCAATGAGCTGATCATCAAGCCAAACAGCGTGCTGGCGCAGGTCGAAGACCAGACGATCGTCACGCGAAACTTCTGGCAGCAGGCCCGCCTGCGTCAGAGCGAGCTGGAAAACCAGCGTTTGCGGCTGCAGGTATTTGCCCAGCAGTTTGGGGATTCCGGCCTGTTCGCCTCGCAGATCGCTTCGATCAATGCGACGCTGGCCAGCCCGCTGACGCTGGGGACGCAGGTCCTCAACGATATGATTGAAGGGGCTGTCCTGCAGATCAAGGCGCCGGAAGTGGGTGTGTCGGTGACCGATGAAGAGGTGGAAGAGACTCTGCGGGAAGAGGTGGCGCTCGGGCAGGGCGCGCTGACGGTACCGCAGGCCACGGCAACCGCGGACGCCAGCATTGAAGCGACCGCAACTGCGGAAACCTTTACACCGACCCCGGTCCCCTCACCAACGCCGACGCCGGAAGAGAGCGCGGACGGTGAGGCAGCCGCGACTGTGGCCGTTGCCGCTCCCGAAAACGGTCCCGAAGACAGCCCCGAGGGCCCTTCAGGTGATCCGACCACGCCGGAGCCGCCTAACGTTCTGACGGACGACCTGTACCAGGAGGGGCTGGGCACGCTGGAAGATAATCTGCGCGAGAACACCGGGATGAGCCTGACCGACTATCGCGAGGTGATCCGGGCGCGTCTGTTGCGCACGAAAGTATCGGAGACGGTCAGCCGGGACCTGGTATCCACCACAGAAGAGCAGGTGCGGGTGCGCCATATTCTGATATCGGTCGACCCCGAGCCGGAGCCGGCTGCTGAGACGGGGGACGAGTCGAACGCGGCCGCGACGCCTCCACCGGCGCCGGAAAGCACGGAGGAGAACGGCGAAAATACAGAAGCGCCGGCAGCCGCAACGACGGCAGAGGGTGCAGTGGAGGTCGAAGAGGATGACAGCCCGCCCGCACCGGAAATTTGGAATCCGGACAGCAACGGTGACGGCCGTGTGGACGACGCCGAGGCGCTGGCCTTTGCGCAGATACTGCATCAGCGCATACTCGACGGCGAGGACTTTGCGGACCTGGCGTTGCGGTTCAGCAACGACCCGGGCAGCGGCTCACAGGGCGGTGACCTGGGCTGGGCCGGCCGCGGGCGCTACGTACCCGAATTCGATGAAGTCGCGTTTTCACTCGGGGTCGGCGAGATGAGCGCGCCGGTCAGGTCGACCTTCGGCTATCACATCATTGAAGTGCTGGAGCGGGATGATGAACGGCCGAAGGAGGAAGCCAGCTTGCAGCAGGAGTATGCCGAGGCTTTCCAGACGTGGCTGCAGGAGCAGGTATTGTCACTGAACATCGACCGTCCGGACAATCTGGCCGCGATGTTGCCTCGCAACCTGGGGGATTCGGACAGCCAGTAGGTTCGGTCTTCAGCGTTAGGTCGTTTGCAGTCGGGCTGTACGACAATCAGAGATTTCAGGACGCCGGGCGCGATGCTCGGCGTCTTTCTGTTTTCTTGGAGATCATATCCTTCAAAGAAAGGAAAGACTTGAGGACTTGGATAGGTCTTGACACGAGTACCCCTGCAAAGTATATCGTAAGTGTGTAATGCGACGCCATTCCAGTATGAAGTATGTCCAGGCTGCACAGGAGACAAGACGATGCCTCACGCTCCATCGTCAAGAGACAAGAAGCGCACGCGCGTTCATGTTGAGCCACGCGGAACAGCATCCAGAAAAGTTAATGCGGTTGTTCCTGAAGTGCCAGGAAAGGCAGTTGAATTGCCTCCCTCTGACGGTGACAGGCCAAGACTCCGGCCGGAGATTATGGGCCATTTCTGGGGCAGTTTGAGACGCTACTGGAGACTAGGTGAATTGTTGGCACGATGAGCCGTGTCTTTCCCTCCGAAGAGGAAGTCATTGCCCATCAATGACATCTTGATCGATCTTTCAGGCAGGAGGCGCCATGTTGCAAACGGCGCCTCCTTTGTTTTTCCCCGGCCCAGACTCGCACCATCCTTCTCCTTTAGTGAAGCACATAAACGCCCTCATTGGTACACTGCTTCGTCCGCACCCACCGCGAGGCAGGCGCGGATTTCACTGATGAGGGCGCCGGCCTGCGGCCAGGTCAGCATCTCGAGGGTGCGCGGGCGGGGCAGATCTACGGGGATGAGGCCCTGCAGGCTTCCGGGCTGACCGCTGAGAACGAGCACGCGATCGGCGAGGAAGACGGCCTCCTGGATGCTGTGCGTGATCATGAGGGCGGTCTGCTTGCGGTCGCGGCAGAGGCGCAGGAGCTCCTGGTTGAGGCGTTCGCGTGTGAGCGCGTCGAGCGCGCCGAAGGGTTCGTCCATCAGGAGGAGCGCAGGGTTTTGGAGGAGGGCGCGGGTCAGCGTTACGCGCTGGGCCATGCCGCCGGAGAGCTGGGACGGGTAGGCATCGGCAAATTTTTCCAGCCCCATGAGAGCAAGCGCGGCGTGGGCACGCTCGCGGTCTTGCCTGTCGGGCGGCTTGTGCAGCTCCAGGGGGAGCAGGACGTTTTCGAGGGCTGTGCGCCATGGCATGAGGTTGGTGTTCTGAAAGACGAAGCCTATCTGCGGCTGTGGGCCTTGCACGGTTCGGCCGTTGAACTGGACCTGGCCATTTGTGGGCGTCAGAAGGCCGCCGAGAATGCGCAGGAGCGTCGATTTGCCACTGCCGCTGTCGCCGACGACGCAGACAAACTCTTGCTCCTGCAGCGAGAAGGAGACGGCGGCCAGCGCCGGCGTGACGCGGTTGCGGCGGTGGTAGGTGTGGCTGACGTTGTGCGCCTGCAGTAGTGAATTTGTCATCAGCGGTCAGTGACAGGGTGGCGGGGGCCGGTTGTTAAAGGCCGGCCGCGGGGCGTGTCAACGTCGGGAATTTCCCCGTAGTAGACTCTCACTGTACGAATTCGTTGGTGTACATCTCTTCGGGCTGGACGAGCCGGTCGACAAAGCCGATTCGCATGAGAAGCTCGGCCACCGTCTGCCATTCGGCATCGGTGGTTGCGCCGGGCGCGCCCTGCGGCCGCGGCTGCCAGAAAGGAAGCGAGGCGTCGAAGACCAGGCGGTTGGCGGCTTCGTTCTCTCCACCCGCCTCCGGCACGAAGTTCAGGGCGATTGCGAAGGACTCGTCCGGGTTGGCGAGGGTAAAGGCGACAGACTCCTGCAGGGCGGCCACCATGGCCTCGACCAGCTGCGGTTCCTCCTGCAGGGTGCGTTCGTTGGTGACGAGCCCGTTGGCGGGGATCTGCAGGTATTGATCGAGGGCGATCTGGACGGTTTCGATGCCGGCGTTGCCGAGGACGACGGGACCGTTGACGGCGTAGTCGACGGCCGCGTCGACCAGGTCCTCGCTCACGGCGGAGGCCTGGGTGAAGCCGATGCTTTCCATCTGAATGTCGGCTTCGGTCAGCCCGGCCACGTCGAGGAGCGCTCGCAGCGCGATGTAAGTGGCGCCGAAGGGGCCCGGCACACCGATCGTGCGGCCGGCCAGGTCGGCCGGTTCGTGGATGCCGGCGCCGGCCTTGGCAAAGACGGTGACGGGATAGCTGGTATACCAGTTCAGGACGTATCTGACAGGCAGCTCCTGGGCGCGGCCGAGCACGAGCTGGTCGCCGCTGGCGATCATGAACTGCATCTCGTCGGTCGCGACAAGCTTGAGATAGTCGTTTTCGAAGCCGTAGTCCAGCGACAGCTCGACGCCCCGGGATGCGAAAAATCCCTTCTCGATCCCGACATAGAAGGGCGCAAACTGGACGTTGGGGATGAAGCCCACGCCCAGCGTGATGGGGCGCAGGGTTTGCGGTTCGGGGGAGGCGGCCGGGGCGATGGGTGCGCAGGCGGCCGCGGCTGCGACCAGGAGCGGCAGCAGAACCCATTTCAGTAGACGAGACAGGCCCGCAGGGGTCAGCGCTGGCGGGCGGGGCGGAAAGGAACTCGTCGGTGATTTTGGATAGCGGTCAGTGTCGTGATTCATTCGTTCCTCTGTGCATTGGCAGATGGGAAATTTTCTGTGCCGGACAGCTGTTGCAGTCGAGGTGGCGTCTCTCATTCGCCGCCCTTGAGGTCGAGCTGCTTCCAGCGTAGGAGAAAGCTTTCAAGCAGTGTGAGGCTCCAGTACATGGTCTGGGCGAGGAGCACGATCATGAGCACGGCTACGAAGATCATGGGCGTGTCGAGTACGCCGCGGCCCAGGTTGATGAGGAATCCCAGCCCTACGTCGGCGCCGACGAACTCGCCCACGACCGCGCCGACGACGGCGAGGATGACGCTCAGCTTGAGGCCGCCGAAGATGACGGGCAGGGCGGCGGGCAGCTCCAGCTTCAGGAAGAGCTGGCGGCGGGAGGCGCGCAGCGAGCGCATCAGCTCGCGCAGGTCCGGGTCCACGTTGCGGATGCCGACAACGGTGCTGACCAGGGTGGGAAAGAAGACCATGATGGTCGTGACCAGGACTTTGCTCAGGAGGCCGCTGCCGAACCAGATGACGAGGAGCGGGGCGATGGCGACGACCGGGATAGTCTGGCTGGCGACGAGATAAGGGGAGAGGATGCGGTCGAGAGTGCGGCTGCGTCCGAGCCAATAGCCGAGGAGGAAGGCGAGGGTGAGGCCGATCAGGAGACCGGCGCCTATTTCGATGGCGGTGGCGCGGGTATGGCGCAGCAGCGAGCCATCGGCGGCCATCGCGAACGTTTTCTGGAGTACGTGGCCTGGGCGGGGCAGGATGAAGACGGGATAGTCCTGCCAGCGGACAAGCCCTTCCCAGAGGAGAAGCGACGCGCTCAGCACGAACGGGAAGGCGGCGAGGGCAGGATGGCGCGCGACCCAGTCGCCGACACAGCCGGCTTTGCGCCGGTTTTGGGGTGCGGGCGGCGTACGCTGGTCTGTGTCGTCATCGGCCGGCGCGCCGGGGAAGAGAATTGAACTGTCCTTCATCGTCCTGCTTTGCCTCAAAAAACAAGGGACCCGAAGCGGTAAATTGCTTCGGGTCCTGTAAACAGTGCGGCCACGGCATTCCCGGCGTACGCCGAGAGCAGCCATGGGCAGCGGTTGGCGTGCGCGAACTCAGCGCGGAACGCGCGCCCTTAAACAGAACGGCCCGAGATACATTTATCGTACCCCGGGCGTTGCGCGCAGCAGCCACTGCAAATAGCCAAAGAGAACGGTAACAGTACACGCAGTGGCACTGCCCTCGCTCTTTGCACCTTCTCCCATCCGGACTATACCGTCGGCGTCGGAATCTCACCGAACTCTGCCTTGCGGCTCACGGGCTTACCAGAAATTTTCGCCACTCTTCTAATTGAAGACACTGCGCGTTGTTCTGGCTCACCGCCGGTCGGGAATTGGGCCTGTGCGGCCCTCACCCTGCCCCGAAGGTAGGTTATTCGATTGTTGGGGTCATTATGACAGAGTGTTGGGGCGTGCGTCAAACTGCGGGGGAACGGTGGATGCAATCCAGTTTTGGGGAGAGAGTGGGCAGGCACAAGGCCTGCCCCTACCGTGGTCACGGCGGACGGCTTCGCGGCACGACGCGGGTGGGCGACCGGCGGCATAGACAGTACGCCGGCGACGCGGCGCCAACGTGGCATGGGGTAGGGGGGGCGTTGCGGGGGGTTCCCCCCGCACAAGGGAGGGCCGAAGGCCCGACCGCACAACTGCAGTGGTCAGTGGTCAGTGGTCAGAGGCGGTGGCGCTTGCCCTGCTCGGGGCTGCGAATTGGCGCTAGCTTAATTATTCATAGAGGTGTACGAAAGTTCACTCCCAATCTGGGCTGCACCCGGAACGGCAGGGGAACGACAGGGAATAGAAGGGCGGACTAGGCGTCGGTGGTGGGGAGGGCGACTGCGGCGGCTGGTTCTTGGGCGTCTGGTTGGGGGGTGTCGTCGATTTCGCGGAGGTGGGGGAAGAGGATGACTTCGCGGATCGTGTCGCGGTCGGTGAGGAGCATGGTGAGGCGGTCGATGCCCATGCCGAAGCCGCCGGTGGGCGGCATGCCGTAGCTGAGGGCCTCGACGTAATCGATGTCGATGGGGTGGGCTTCTTCGTCGCCCTGCGCGGCGCGGTAGTTTTCGTCAATGAAGCGCTGCAACTGGTCGACGGGATCGTTGAGCTCGGTGAAGGCGTTGCAGAGCTCCATGCCGGCTGCGAAGCCTTCGAAGCGCTCGACCAGGCGCTCGTTGTCCGGCATGCCTTTGGCGAGCGGGCTGACTTCGCGCGGATAGTCGACGAGAAAGGTGGGCTGAATCAGGTTGGGTTCGCAGAATCTGGAGAGCAGCTGGTCGACGAGCTTGCCCCAGTTGTCCGCGTCGGGTGCGTCGATGCCGCGGCTGCGCATCTCGGCACGCAGGCTGTCGGCGTCGGTGAACTCCTCATAGTCGATGCCGGATGCGTCGAGGATGGCCTGGCGGAGGGGGAGGCGCGACCAGGGCGGCGTAAAGTCGATGGTGTGCTCCTGCCAGGTGACAACGGGGCTGCCGGTCACCTGTTCGGCGGTGAAGGCGACCATCTCTTCGGTGCGGCGCATGACGTCTTCGTAGTCGACGTAGGCCTCGTAGAATTCGAGCTGGGTAAATTCCGGATTGTGCTTGAAGCTGACGCCTTCGTTGCGGAAGTCGCGTCCGATCTCGTAGACGGCGGGGAAGCCGCCGACGATGAGGCGCTTCAGGTAGAGCTCGAAACTGATGCGCAGGTAGAGATCCTGGTGGAGCTGGTTGTGGTGGGTGACGAAGGGTTGTGCGGCGGCGCCGCCGTAAATCGGCTGCAGAATCGGCGTCTCGACTTCGAGGAAGCCGGCGTCGTCGAGGTAGGTGCGCAGGGCGCGCACGACCAGGGCCCGTTCGCGGAAGAGCTTGCGGGCGTCTTCGTTGGCGAGCAGGTCGACATAGCGGCGGCGGTAGCGGACTTCGGGGTCGCGCACGCCGTGCCATTTGTCCGGCATGGGTTTGAGGGCTTTGGCCAGGAAGGTGATCTCCTGGACGGCTATGCTCAACTCGCCGGTGCGGGTGACGGAGAGAGGGCCGCTGGCGCTGATGAAGTCACCGAGATCGATGAGGCGCTTCCAGACTTCGTTGTACCAGCCGTCGGGCAAGCTGTCGCGCTGGATGAAGAGCTGGATCTGGGCGCTGCCGTCGTCGAGGTCGGCGAAGCTGACCTTGCCCATCACGCGGATGCGCTTGAGGCGGCCGGCCACGGACACGGCCGGCTGCTCGTCGGCGCCTTCGTCGTAGAGGGCGCGGGCGTCGGCGATGGTATGGGAGCGGTTCACGCGCGCCGGATAGGGGTCGATCCCGCGGGCGCGCAGGGCGTCCAGTTTCTGGAGGCGGCTCTGTTCCTGATCGCTCAAGTTTTCAGGGTCGAACAGTTCGCTGGCGTCTGTCACAGTACCTGTTCCTGGCAGGGCAGCCGGGGCCGCGGCAGGCTTACGGGCAGAAGGGGGCTGGTTATTCGACGCGGACGATCTTGAACTCGATTTCGCCTGCCGGCGCCTCGACGCGCACGATGTCGCCGGCGGTGCGGCCAATCAGGGCCTTGCCGATCGGGCTCTCATTGCTGATACGGCCGTTGCTGGGATCGGTCTCCGTCGAGCCAACGATTGTGTAGACCTCTTCGTCGTCGTAGCCGTTTTCTCGGACGACAACACTGCGGCCCAGAGCGACCAGGTCGTCGGGGGTCTCGGTTTCGTCGATAATCTGCGCGTTGTGGATCTTGACCTTGAGTTCCCGGATACGTCCTTCGACAAAGGCCTGGGCGTTTTTGGCCTCGTCATAGCCGGCGTTTTCTCTGAGGTCGCCTTCGGCCTTGGCTTCGGCGATCTGCTGGGCGATCTGTTGCCGCCTTTCACCGACAAGATAGTCCAGTTCTTCTTGCAGATCATCGAGGCCGGTTTGGGTCAGATAGACAGGACTTTCACTCATTGTTCTTGCTCACTGATTGTACGGAGAGCTCTCTCGCACAAATAGAGAGGGCGCGTGCGATGGAGGAAAAATACCGTCATCAGCAGCGACCCCTGGAAAGTAAACGCCGACCCGGATCGTCAGGTCGGCTCTCGATCTGATAGGATTATACCTGAAATCTCGGTAAATGCAAACCCGGTGGACAGTTGTTGTACAGTTGAGATTGGGGCGTGGCGAGGGCGCCCACAAGGGGCGCCCCTACGGGTTTTTGAGCAGGCACGGGGAAGGAAATTACACAGTGGATGTGTAATTTCCTTCCCGAAGTGGCCCCCGCGCGAGGAGTCAAAAATTACACAGTCAGTGAGTAATTTTCGCGGTCACGGGCACACTCGCACGGGGTGTGAGAGACTTTTCGGAAATATATTGCTTTATTGTCTTTTTGGTTTCCTTTTGCACGTGGGGATTGACGGCATGGGTGTGCATTTACTGTTTGTAAGGGCATAGCCAGAATTGGGACAGACCTGATACAGGGACGTCGTCGTAGTCCGAAATTACTGACAACCCTTTCATCCGAATCATGAACTTCGATGGATTTGCCCGTTTCTACGACGGGGATTATCGCGACTACAGGGATGATATTGCGCTGGTGCTGAAGACGGCACGGGCAGCGGGCCGCTCCGCGCTGGAGCTTGGGTGCGGCACGGGGCGCGTGCTGCTTCCGCTGGCGGAGGACGGCTTTCAGGTTATCGGACTTGACACGAGCGCGGCGCTGCTGGCAATCGCTCGGCGCAAGCTGGAAGAGCATGGCTATGCGGCTGAGGCAGTGGCAGACCGGTCCAGCAAGGTCAGTTTGGTGCAGGCGGATATGACGAATTTCGAGCTGGCGGAGAGAGAGATTGATTTCGCGTTTGTGGTCAGCAATACGCTGATGCACGTGACGACCCAGGCCGAACAGCTGAAGGCGCTGCAGTGCGCGCAGCGTCATCTGCGCGTTGGTGGGCTGCTGCTGATCGATCTGTTCAACCCTGACGTCGCTTACCTGGAGGCGATATCGGGGATTCAGGAGCTGGCGGACTGGTGGGAGGACGGGGAAAGCGGGGCGACGGTGTTGAAATGGTCGACCCGCCACGTGGACGCGGAACGGCAGCTGCAGGAGACGGTCTTCATTTACGAGGAGGTGTTTCCGGACGGGCGCAACGCGCAGACGCGGCTATCCTTTCCGCTGCGGTTCTGGTGGCCGGATGAGGGCGCCATGCTGCTGGAGCAGGCAGGGTTTGCGGTGGATGAGGTGTGCGGTGACTTTGACGGCAGTCCTCATCGAACTGACAGCAAGCGTTTGATTTTTGTGGCGCGGAAGAGGTAGCAAAAAATAGCGGCTAGCGGTGGTTCGGGCCGCTAGCCGCTGTGTGGTTCAGTTTGCGTTTCAGTGTGCGGATCAGCACTCACTGTAGCCGCAGACATGGCATTTGCGGCAGCCTTCGACATTGAGGAAGGCGGCTTCGCCGCAGTCGGGGCAGAGGTCGCCGATGGGTAGCGCCAGCTGCTCGCCGGCGACGGACTCTTTGTTTTCGGGCAACTCGCTGAGATGATCGGAGAGGACCTGGGCGACGCCGTCGGGCAGGCTGCGCACGCGTCCGACCCCGAAGCCCAATGGCCGCCCGCCGCCGATGCCGGCCATCTCATCGATGACCCAGCGCAGCCGTTCGGAGGGCGGCAGAGCAGAGGGCATGCGCAGGGCGAGGCTGATGAGGCGGCCGATCGATTCGCTGACGGCGGTGACATCGCTGCCGGCCTTGCCGATGTTCAGGAAGACTTCAAAGGGTTCGTGGTTCTCGTCGCTGTTGATGGTGATGTAGGCGGTGCCCAGGGGGGTCTCCTTGCGATAGCTGCTGCCCTGGAGCAGATAGGGGCGCGGCCGCTTGGTGAAGACGGCAGGGTACTCGCTGTGCGCATGTTCGGACGGGGGTTGGGCGCCGTTGCTTGAGGGAACGCTGTGCAGATGTTCGGACGGCTCTCCCTTCCTGTCCTTGACCGCCTTCGTCTCCAACACGACTTCCTCGCGGCTGCCGGTGACATAGACGGTGAGCCCCTTGCAGCCCAACTCCCACGCCTGCATGTAGGCCTGCGCCACATCTTCCTCGGATGCGCCCTCGGGGAAGTTGCAGGTCTTGCTGATGCTGTTATCGACGAAGGCCTGAATGGCGGCCTGCATCTTGACGTGCTGCTCGGCGGTGATGTCGCTGCTGACGACAAAGGCGCTGCGGAATTCCTGGGACAGCTCTTCGACCTCCTGGCAGGAGCCGGTCTCCGCCACCTGATGGCGGATTGCATCGGCCTGCTCGGCGCTGAGATCCAGGCGCTCGAGGGCTTCCTCGAAGAGGGGGCTGGTGTAGGGCAGCTCTACATCGTTGTCGCCGTCCTTGAAGTGGCGGATATAGCCCAAGGCGAAGACGGGTTCACAGCCGTAGCCCTCGCAGCCGCTGACGGTGGCGATGGTGCCGGTGGGGGCTACGGTCGTCTGGGCGGCATTGCGGATCCCGTGCTGGCGGATGCCTTCGACGACCTTCTCCCAGTTCAGGGCGGGCCGGCCCCAGTTGCGGCGATGCGGGGCGAGCGGCCGCGGCGGCTTCCAACGCATTCCGCCGAGCTGGTCGGCGTCATAGATGCTGCCGGCGTAGGCGAGGAAAGGCTGGCGCTCTGCGGCGAGATCGATGCTCATCTGCATGCAGTGGAAGCGCACGAACTCCATCATCTGGGCGGCGAACTCCTGGCCTTCTTCGCTGCCGTAGCGGATGCCCATTTTGTACATCAGGTCGCCGAGGCCCATGATGCCGAGCCCGATGCGACGGGCCTTGAGGGCAGCCTCTTTCACGACCGGCACGGCAGGCAGATAGGTATTGGCGCTGACGACGTTGTCGAGGAAGTGGGTGCTTTCGCGTACGGTCTTGCGCAGGCCGTCCCAGTCGACCGCGGTGGCGCCGACGCTGTCGGTTGTGACGTGCGAGCTGAGGTTGATCGAACCGAGGCAGCAGTTCTCGTAGGGCCCGAGCCACTGTTCACCGCAGGGGTTGGTGGCTTCGAGATCGTAGAGGTGGGGGACGGGGTTGCTGCGGTTGGCGGCGTCGATAAAGAGGGCGCCGGGTTCGCCGTTATGGTGGGCGTACTTGATGATGGTAGCGAAGAGGTCGCGCGCCCGGACGGTCCTGGATACGGAGCCGTCGCGGGGGTTGCGCAGGTCGAAATCGCCATCTTCTTTCACGGCCTGCATGAACTCGTCGGTGATGGCGACGGAGATGTTGAAGTTGGTGATTGCGCCCTCTTCGGCCTTGCAACGGATGAACTCTTCGATGTCCGGGTGGTCGACGCGCAGGACGCCCATATTGGCGCCGCGGCGGGTTCCGCCCTGGGCGATTTCGCCGAAGGCCTGGTCATAGACGCGCAGGAAGCCGACCGGCCCGGTTGCGCGGCCGGCGGATGTGTGGACGATATCCTTTTGCGGGCGCAGGCGGCTGAAGCTGAAGCCATTGCCGCCGCCGGTCTGTTGGATGAGGGCTGCGACGCGCAGGGTACTGAAGATGCCATCGCTGGCGCGGCCCATATCGTCTTCGATGGGCAGCACGAAGCAGGCGGCCAGCTGGCCGAGGGGCGTGCCTGCGCCGGTGAATGTGGGGCTGTTGGGGAAGAAACGCAACTCGGTTAGGAGGTCGTAGAAGGTTCTGGTGGTTGCTTCGACATCGCCGCCGTGCTCCTCTTCCACCGCGGCGATGTGCCTGGCGACGCGATAGAACATGCCGGCGGGCGTCTCCAAGAGCTTTCCGTTGACATCCCGACGCAGATAACGGCGTTCCAGTACTTTCAAGCTGTTTTCGCTCAGTTGGATAGCGCCGTCGTCCACGTACGCCGGCCCGGAGACTCTTTGCTTATCCCCCTTTACGACTTCGAAGGTAGTGAAAGCCTCCTGTGTTTTGGCGCCATTGCGGGTGACGGTGGATTCGAGGGCGGACATCGGGATGCTCCTTAGAAAACGGTGATAATGGAAAAGACTATACGAATGGGAATGCCGTGACGCCTAGAGACGATTTCGGCGTTCCAATATTAGAACAAACGATCTAAAATGTCAACTGCCGACTCTGCAGCCGGATTGGTATCTATAAGAGCCTTGGAAGGGTGGGTCGGCCCTTGCCAATAGGACTGCTACGCTGGCCGACAAGTTCCCGCCAAAATCGGTCCAAACCGGGTCGCTGGGACCCGTGTGTTCGCAATGTCTGCCTTCCCCGCGTGCATCGCCTGAGAAAAGATTCGGCAACAGGGCATCCTGCAGTGCCTGTGCCGATAGATTCGTCTTGTTCAGCTTGCAGACGATCTTTGCAGCGGTTCGATACGTCCGCTGGCGTCACCATTCATTTCGCTGCGTCCCATCAGCCGGTCGACTTCGGACCGAATTTCACTCAGATCGTTGAAGTCGAGGTAGACGCTGGCGAATCGGATATAGGCCACCTGATCGACGTCGGCCAGTTGGTCCAGCACGAGATTGCCGATCATTTCGCTCGTGACTTCTGCGCGGCCTAAGCGTTGAATTCGATCTTCGACATTCTTTACAATACTCTGCATGCGCTCACTGCTTACGGGCCGTTTGACCGAGGCGATACGGATGCCGGCAAGCAGCTTTTGAGAATCGAACGGTTCACGGTGGCCGTCCCGTTTGGAGACGAGCAGGCTGGGCGCGACATGCTCATAGGTAGTGAAGCGCTCCTCGCAATCCAAACATTTGCGGCGGCGGCGGACCGTCTCTCCTCTATCGCGGGTATCGATTACCTGGTGTTTGCCATGTCCGCAATGGGGACAGTGCATTTTCCGTCTCCCGATCAGTCGGTTTGGCTGGTTGTGGGAGCGCGGTTCCCTCTCCTGGTTCCGGTTCAGACGGGTTCAGTTCGGCGCCCTTCGGCAGCTTTGCAGGCCTGTTTTCCGTTCGGTGAATAACCTACATACTGTATCATACAATGTCGGGAGGTACAATATGTAGTATGGCGGACCAAGCCTGCTGATTTCAGGAGTAGGGTCGGCAGGAGGCGAGTTACTTTTCAAAGAAAAGTACTTTTCCCACTGCCGCCCTCCGAACCGTGCTTGCGACTTTCACCGCACACGGCTCTCCAGTTCGTCTGTGTAGGTATCCCACTCTGGTCTATGCACCCTGTTGTGGATTGCCTTATGGCAAGGTATACAGGTAATTAAGGTCTTTCGGTTCATTGCAGCCATTCTTCTGAACCAGACTGGTTTTTCCCTCCGACCTTTCTTCATCACGTTTCTTAGTGCATTTACGTGATGTACTTCGACCATTCCGTCACTTTCGCACATTTCGCATTTGTCTGCTAAAAGCCTAACCAGTAAGTCGCTTCTACTGTTGAATCTAGGCTGTGTGCTGATATCTGCTACTCTAATGCTTGATTGACGGCGCAAGGAAATTGCTCCAAAATGGGTTTTGAGTGGTTTCTTGTTCTCTCTCTCAATAACTACCTCATGTACCCTGTAGTTAGTTCCGCCGATTGTTTTAACCGTTTTGTACTTCCTGCTCATCTTCTCGGATGAGCTCTTGTGTTTTGCAGCCAGCGTTTTGAGCATTGAACGTCCTGCAACCCATTTAACCCCTTTCATTTTGGTTGAGAGGTCGTGTGCCATTTTATAGTACTCCACCAATCCTCTTACTTCACTTTGGTAGGTATCGACTATTTCATAATCGCTACGAACCATCAGTTCTGGTCTATGGTGAATTTTACCCTTGCGGGTGTACTTTCGCATGGCTTTTGTTACTGTCTCCTGTGGCACACCAAACCACAATGCCCCATTTGCCTTACGTCTGTTAGTGGAGTGCATAATCCTTAGTTCATATCCTAAGAATTTTGCTTTTTGTGTTCGGCTATGGGTGATTAGGGTTTTTTCTTCTGAAAGGGTGAGATTCAGTCTTTCAGCGAGAAATTCCTTAATCTGTGCCTTTATGTCTTCTGCTTCGCCTCTAGGCCCTGCAAAAGACAGTAGGAAGTCGTCCGCATATCTGATATAGCTTAACTTTCTATACCCTGGGTCGTCCACTATGACCGAAGGCATAGTTCGCTGTATCTTACGAAGTTCTTTGACAGTTTCCAGATTTCCCTTTTTCTTCAGTCCTGCCATCTTTGCCGTCAGTCTGTTGTACTCAGGGTTAATCCTTTTACCGCCCCTCTTACCGCTCAGACTCCGGTTATACAGTGGTAATAGCTTATCTTCCATCCATGAATCCAGTTCATTTAGGTAGATATTTGCCAAGAGTGGCGATATGACACCGCCTTGTGGAGTTCCAGACAGCGTATTAAATACTGCCCAGTTCTCCATATACCCTGCTTTTAGAAGTCCGCCTATGAGCCTAAGCATTCTCCCGTCTTTGATTTTCTTTCCCATGATTGACAACAAGATTTCATGGTCAATTGAACCAAAGGCATCCCGGATATCTGCTTCTATGAACCATGACACACTTTCGTGGTTTCGCTTTATTTCTTTTAGTGCTGTGTGACAGCCTCTTCCAGTCCTAAAGCCGTGACTAAACTCTGAAAATGTTGGTTCATAGTAGGCTTCCAACAACAGTTTCATTGCGGCTTGAAGCAGCTTGTCGTCTCCGCTTGGAATTCCGAGTGGTCGCTGTTTCTTGCCGTCAGCCTTTGGGATGTATACCCGCCTTGTTGGATTCCAACGATAGGTCTCCGTTTTGACTTTCTTGATGATTCTATCAATGCGGTGCATTGACATTCCATCAAGCGTATCATCACTGATACCTTTCGTGATCGCACCACGATTGGCTCTGATACCGTCATAGGCAAGTAGGTACAGTTCTGGCTTGAAAAGCTGTCTGTAAAGCCTGTGAAGGGTTTTTCCTTGCTCCCCTCTTTTACCTATGACTTTGAGAGTAGATTCGGCTTTTTGCATTTCGCATACCTTTCAGTCTCAAAGTCAGACAAACCTGCCTCAGTTTTCCCCCTGTGAATGGTTTTCCCATTCTCTTTAGTTGGTCGTTACGCCAACGAGTACTTGGGAGGCTCCATGTCCCCTGTGTCTCTCGACACTTGGGGCCGTTCCGAATTCCGGTCACAATATCCGTATCTAGTATCCCTTAGACTCTCCGTTTGTCCCCTTAGCTTGATTCCCTATCAAGCATGTCCCCCTATTGTCAGGTTTTCAATGGAGCTGACGTCTCTCCATTGACTTTGATGGATGCTCATAGTCCTCATCCATTCAGGGAGAGTCAGGTGTTTCGCTACATATCCCGACGAGTCTATATTTTTCTCCATTGGTGACTAGAGTTCAGGCAGTCTAGCTTTAGTCTTAGGATACAGGTTTTGCGGAACTGCTTTGGATGTAGCTTCCTCCCCATTCCGCTTTTTTTCACCGTGCTTGAAACCTTTTCTTTCGTCCAGATTCCCGGTGAACAACCTACGTGATATCCTGCTCACGTGCCCACTCAGTGGGCTAGATATTGTGCCGTTAGACGGCGCACTGTCAGTATAGATATATCACATTCGCGGCCGAGGCGCAAACGGAATCTTGAGGAATCGGCGATTATTTTGTGTACCAATGCGCGCAGTCCGGTGGTAACGGAAAGAGCCGTCAGGCGGGGAAGGCCAGCACCGTCAGCTCGCCCAGATATCTGCCTGCGCGGGGCAAAAAAAGGAGCCCCGGCGATGCCGAGGCTCTCAGGAAAAACGAACTGTACGTGCGGCGCTACTGGCCGTTGTTGTTTTTGGCGCGGCGCAGGAATGCCGGGATGTCGAGGTCTTCGCGGTCGAAGGAGCGAACGGGGAAGTCGATTGGCTCCTTGGGCTTGGGCTGGGGCTGTTGCTGCGACGGGGCGGGCTGGCTCGGTGGGGGCTGGGATACGCCGGTCTGTCGAACGCTGCCTGTGGCAGGCTGCCGGGTCGAAGCGGGCGGCTGTTCGGGACGCCGGTCCTTGTCGAAGCCGGTGGCGATGACGGTCATGTGGAGCTCGTCCTTCATGCTCTCGTCGATGACTGCGCCGAAGATGATATTCGCTTCGGGGTGGGCGTTGGCCCGGATCATTTCAGCGGCCTCGTTCACCTCGAACAGGCTCAGGTCGTCGCCGCCCTTGACATTGAAGAGGATGCCTTGGGCGCCTTCGATGGACACATCCAGCAAGGAGCTGTGAATCGCCTGCTGGGCTGCTTCCTGGGCGCGGTTTTCACCGCTGGCGCGGCCGATGGACATCAGGGCGGCGCCGCCGTCGAGCATGATGGAACGCACGTCGGCGAAGTCCAGGTTGATCAGGCCGGGCACGGTGATCAACTCACTGATGCCCTGAATACCCTGCCGCAGCACGTCGTCGGCGACGATGAAGGATTCACGGATGGCGGTGGTCTTGTCGAGTATATGCAGGAGCCGGTCGTTAGGGACGGTTATCAGCGTATCAACAGATTCGCGGAGGCGGCCCATCGTGCTTTCGGCTATGCGGCGGCGCTGCGTGCCTTCGAATGTGAAGGGTTTGGTGACGACGCCGATTGTCAGCGCGCCTGATTCGCGTGCGATGGAGGAGATGACCGGAGCCGCGCCGGAACCCGTACCGCCGCCCAGACCGGCGGTCACGAAAACCATATCGGCGCCTTCGAACAACTGCTCGATCTCTTCGCGACTCTCTTCGGCTGCGCGCAGGCCGATTTCCGGCTTTCCGCCGGACCCCAGACCTCGGGTCAATTTGTCACCAATCCGCAGACGCTGCGGTGCGTTGGAGAGCATCAAGGCCTGCGCATCGGTATTGACGGAAATAAACTCTACGCCCTGAACGTCTGCCTCGATCATGCGGTTGACCGCATTCTGACCGCCACCACCAACGCCGACAACCTTTATCTGGGCAAAGTTGTCTACAAATTGTGAGGCGCTACTCCGTCTCGTCATAGATTGATCTCCTTTAACCGCTGGCAGACATTGTCAGGGCCGCTCTTGGTTTTTGCACTTTCACGGACGGTACCAAAAGCTGCGTTCTCACCGCTGTGTCAGAATTGTTCCATCGTACTACACCTGAATTCTATTGCAAAGTCACTGAATTAAGGGTGTCTCTGCAAAAAGGTCCAGATGGGTCCGTATTTCAGGCGATAGCGGGGGCGAATACTCTGGAATCCGGAAAGATGCTGGAACCGGCTGTTGCCGGACTGATTTGGGACTGAATTGGGGCCTATTGTGGACTATATGCCTACGATCCATCTACGAAATGGCCGCTTTGTCCTGGCGGGCGAGCAGAAGACGGGAAACGCCAGGCCGGAAGAGAGTTATTCTGCGTATTGGTTGCGGGAAAAATTTCGGCGCGTACGGGTGTCCGGGAGCGTGCCAAACCCCTTTCAGGCTATTCTAGGCAATATACCTACGATCTATCTACGACACCGGCGGACCGGGGCGGAACGCTTGCGGAGACTACGTGAAAGACGCAAATACAGGGCGCGAGGGGGACGGTAAATTCGAATGTTCTGCGGTTGATCTCAAAGTGGTCACACGGAGATCGAGGGTACGATGTGACCCGCTTGTCGCTCGATTCGGGGTATAGCCGGGCGCCCAGAAGGCGGCGTTCGCTCAATCCGGCAGCAAGCTCTTGAGCCAGCCGCCGACCTTATCCAGGATCTGCCCGTTTTCCGGGATCATTCTCTGCATGGGGTAGTGGATTGCGCGGGCGTCTTCGTAGAGCGCCCAGAGCAGGAGGCCGGCTGCGGTGGCGAAGGCGGGCGATTGCAGTTCTCTGCTCAACCCATGGACGGCGGGATGGTCGACGGGACTGCCGATTCGCACCGGCATGCGCAAAATTCTGCGGAACAGGTCGACTGCGCCGGGGAGTTGGCTGGCGCCACCGGTGAGGACGAGCCCTGCGGGCACCATGTTGCCGTAGCTGCTTTTGGCGATGCGGCTCTGGATGAGCTCGGCGGTCTCTTCGGCGCGCGCCTGCAGGATCTGGCTGATGAAGCGGCGGCTGAAGGTGCGTTCCGGTTTGTCGCCGAAGACGGTCGCCCAGACCTGTTCGTCTTCGGCGATCCGTTCCGGTTGCAGATGGCCGTAGCGCAGTTTCAGCTCTTCGGCCACTTCGAAGGGTGCGCGCAGCCCGATAGCGACGTCATTGGTCATGTGGCTGCCGCCGACGTCGAGGACTTCGGTGTGCCAGAGACCGTTACCGCGGAAGAGGGCGAGATCGGTGGTGCCGCCGCCCAGGTCGGCCATGACGACGCCCATCTGCCGCTCTTCGGTGGATAGCACGGCCTCACCGCTGGCGAGCGGCTCCAGGACCAGCTCGTCGATGTCGATGCCGTGGGCGAGCACACATTGGGCGAGATTGTTGATGGCGTTGATGGTGCCGGTGACGATATGGGCGTCGACTTCAAGGCGGGAACCGAGGATGCCCAGGGGCTGCTGGATGTTTTCCTGCTCGTCCACCTTCCAGTGGCGGGCGATCACATGGATGATCTGCCTGTTGGCGGGAATCTGGACGGCGCGTGCGCCCTCGAGGGCGCGCTGCATGTCGTTGCCGGTGACGCCATGGCGTCCGTCGACGGGGCTGATGCCGGCGCTGTTGGAGGTGGCGATGTGGTTGCCGGCGATGCCGAGATAGGCACTGGTGATCTGTTCGCCGGATTCCTGTTCGGCGGTTTCGAGGGCTTCGCCGATGGCGGTGGTTACTTCGGGCACATCCATGACGACGCCGCGGCGCAGACCCCTGCTCGGCGTGACGCCGCCGCCCAGGACTCTTACAGCGAGATTACCCAGATTGTCATGGATGACAGTTCCCACCAGCGCGCAGATTTTTGTGGTGCCGACATCGACTGCGGCGATTATCTCTCTGGTCACTGACAGTTTCTCTGAAGGTAATTCTGAATGATTTTCAGAAAGTGGTGGTGTAGCATCAAGACCTATTGCTCATCGGGCTCACCGTCGTATCGGCGGATGAAGGAACGGTTGGGCACCATTACATTAAGGGTGAGAGCTTCGTCTCCGGCTGCCTCCAATTGGGGCATTAACCATTGCAAGGCCGTCCATTTTTCTTCGAAGTTGTATCCGTCGCCCCAGTGGACCCATGCCCTGGTAGACGGCAGGCTGAAATTCAAGCCGTAACGAGAATTGTACCAGAACTCAGAAACGATGGAAAGACGATTTGACAAAAACATGGCAGAAGTCAGGACCCGTTTATCGATTTGGAGGTCGCCTTCCACGTTTGCCGTTTGCGCTTCGGCGGAGGGGTCGATGATGCGCAGGGCAGGCTGCATGTTCAGCTCGCGGGGGGCGAGGGCCACGCCGTCGTCCAGTAGCCAGTACTCCTGCTGATCGGTTGCCCAGAGGGCGACGGGGAGCACTTCCTGAACGCTGATGTTGATATGCCCGGGCCAGCGGATTTTCACATCTGCAGCGGTGACGTAGGGGTGCGTCGTCACCTGTTCTTCGATCTTTTCCGGATCCAGCCAGAAGATACTCCAGCTGTTTATATCGGAGGCGGCGAAGAGCTCCTCTTGCGAAAGATAGCGGGCTCCTTCAAAGCTCACATTTTCGCTATAGATATAAAAGCTTTCGCTGGTGTAAAGCCAGTACAGGGCGGCCGCGACGGCAGCCAGCAGAATCAGACTGATTGTTTTGCTTGGGGCCAGACCGGAAAAGCCGGGGAAGAGGGTGGCCTGTGCGCTTGCCGGGACGGGGAGCGTTGACGGTTTCCGTTTCGCGCTCTCCTTGGCGCCGAGCCGCGACCGGCTGTGTCGCCGGACAAAGGCGTGCGTCGAACGCAGTGCTGAGGTGAAGCGGCGGCGGGTTTGCGCGTGCCGCCGACGGCGCACGCGTTTGGGCGAGACGGCCTTACGCGCGGCTCGTGAACCTCGTTTCTGTTTGCGGCCTGAGTTGAAGGCAGTTTGCATTGTACTGATCTAATTGTACTACTCTACACGTTGTTAGCGATCTTCAATACCTGCTGTGGACGGCTTGCGTTTGTGTTAACAGGACCGGGCTAGCGATGGATCCGGTTCTGCCGGCGGTCGGTGTGCCGTTCCAGCGCCATATCGACGAGGATGCCGACCAGTTCGGTCAGGGAAACGCCGCTGGCTTCCCACAGCTTGGGGAACATGCTGCTGGCGGTAAAGCCGGGCATGGTATTGAGCTCGTTGAGAAAGAGCTGGCCGTCGTCGCTTAACAGAAAGTCTGCGCGGGCGAGGCCGGCTCCGTCAAGGGCCTGGAAGGCGCGAACGGAAAGCAGCCGGATTTCGTCTGCGAGGGCGGGGGGAATGTCGGCCGGGATCAGGAGCCGGCTGCCCTTGTCCAGGTACTTGGCCTCGTAGTCGTAGAACTCGTTGGCCGGGACCACCTCGCCGACGACGCTGGCGCGGGGCTCATCGTTGCCGAGGACGCTGACCTCCAGCTCGCGGGCGCCGTGTACCCCTTGCTCAACGAGCACTTTGCGGTCGTAGCTGCAGGCGAACTCGATAGCGTGCGCCAGCTCCGCCCGATTTCTGACTTTGCTGATGCCGACGCTGCTGCCGAGGTTGGCCGGCTTGACGAAGAGCGGATAGGGCAGGGCGGACTCCAGGTCGTCCAGGAGTTTCTCGCGCTGGCTTGCGGGCGCGCCGGGGTCGGACTCGCGGCCTGCGACCCAGTTTCGGCGCAGCAGTGTGCGGTAGGCGACCTGGGGGATGCCGGCGGCGGTAAAGAGGGCCTTGGCGGCAATTTTGTCCATCGCGACCGCGCTGGCGAGGACGCCGCAGCCCACATAGGGCATCTCGAGCATCTCAAGCAGCCCCTGTACGGTCCCGTCCTCGCCGTAGGGGCCGTGGAGCACGGGAAAGATCAGGTCGACCGGGGGCAATCGCTCGCTTTGCTGCATGAGCGGGAGATGCGCGGCGCGAGTCGCGAGCGGGGCGGAGTCGGCCTCCTGCATCTTGCCATGGCCGTTTTCTCTCCCCTTGGCGCTGGTCAGCTGTGCCAGAGGATCGGGGCCGGTGAGCCATTCGCCGGTCCTGGTAATGCCGAGCCGGACGGTTTCGTAGCCGGCGTCGTCGAGGGCGCGGATGACCGTTGCGCGCTGAGCAGGGAGATTTCGTGCTCTCCGCTTTTGCCGCCGAAAAGGACACCGACCCGTACTGGATTGCAGGTCATTAGATTCACCATTCTCCGATTTTCTGAAGTTCCGGCTGCAGCGCAACGCCGGTGCGGCGGGCTACTGCCGTCTGAATGTGTTCAATCATCGCCATGACATCGGCTGCCGTGGCGGCGCCGACGCCGCCGGGGTTGATGAGAAAGTTGGCGTGCGTACGGCTGACCTCGATGCCGCCGAGACGGAACCCTTTGAGCCCGGCCTCTTCGATCAGGCGTCCGGCGAAGTCGCCCGGCGGGTTGACGAATGTGCTGCCCAGTGAGGGTTCCACCGGCTGTGTGCTGCGTCGATGGCCCAGATAGGACTGGGCGGTGGCGCGGCTCGTTTCGCGGTCGCCGGTCTGCAGCCGGAAGTTGGCGCTCAGGAGGACGGGCCCGAAGCCGGCGTCGGTGCTGCCTTCCTGTTTCAAGCTGCTCTGACGGTAGGCGTAGGCGAGATCCTCGACGCGGTAGACCTGGATATCGCCGTTGTCGTCGAGCAGGAGAACGTCCCAGAGCGAGTCCTTGACTTCGCCGCCGTGTGCGCCGGCGTTGTTGACCACGGCCCCGCCGACGGAACCGGGCACGCTCACCGCCCACTCCAGCCCGGTCAGCCCGGCGTTGATGGCGGTACGGGCGGCGCCGGCCATGAGCGCGCCGCTCTCGGCGAAGAGGAAGGGGCGGGTGTCTTTGGGATAGTCGCAGCAGGGGGCATCCTGCACCTGAACGGCATTGCAGCGGTTATGGATCACCAGCCCGCGTATGCCGCGGTCGCTGATCAGCACGTTGCTGCCGCCGCCCAGGACCAGGTAGGGCAGGTCGTTGGCTCTGGCCCAGCGCACCAGTTTCAGCAGCTTATGCGTGTCTGTGACGGCGGCGAAGAAGTCGGCGGGGCCGCCTATCTTAATCGTCGTCAGGTTCGCCAGCGGGTGGTCCTGCCGGATCTGCACGCCTAGGGCCTCGATCCGGTCGAGGGCGGCGGCGCGGACTTCTCTCTTTGGGCGGGCCGGAGCCGTTGCTGGCGCCATAGTGTCGATCAGGGTCACTTCGTCGTCAGATTCCTCGTAAGGTGCGCAGTTGTTGCAGCAGCCGGTCGAAATCCAGGGCTGCGAAATCGGTGGTGTCGACGTGAAATACGGGCCCGTCCAGGTCCAGGGGGCGGTTACGCCGTTCCAGCTCTTCGGTGTCGAACTGGCCCATGCGCAGGCGGTCCACATGGCCCGGGTGACGTTCGCCGTTGTCGACCCGCCGGGCATAGCGCTGGCGCAGCAGGTCGGCCCGGCAGGAAAGGATAACCTGCGCCGGCTGGAACGGGTGCCGCGCCTGCAAAGCCTGAAAACGGGGGTTGGCCCAGTCCGGATCAAAGGGCGTTTCCACGAGCAGTGAGCAGCGGGCCTGCAGCAGGCGTTCAATCAACAGGTAGACCAGCTCATAGGTTGCCCGGCCCAGCCGCTGCGACCAATCCACAGTTGACCAGCCCAGCGACTCGAAAAGCGATTCCTTGAGGTCGTCGCGGGCGATCAGGGGTAGGTCCAGAGCCGGGGCCAGCTTGCGGGCCAACGTCGTTTTGCCGGTGCCCGGCGCCCCGCACACGATCAGGACAAGCGGCAGCACATTCCCCCCTTCAGCCATCGGTTCCCAGTCTTTCCAGCAGCGTTTCACCGATACGGTGGCTGGTGCCAGCGCCCAGCGTCAGGACTACGTCGCCGGCGGTGACTCTGTCGTGGAGAAAGGCGCTGGTATCCTCGACGCCGCCGCTGTGGCGGATGGAAGGATGCTGGCTGGCGGCCGCGACTTCGGCGGCGGCCAGGGCCATGTCGCCGCTCTCCCGGGCCGCATAGACATCGGTTACCAGGACGGCGTCGGCGTTGTCGAAGCTGCAGGCGATCTTGTGCAGCATCGCCCGGGTGCGGCTGAACGTATGGGGCTGAAAGACGGCCCAGATACGGCGCTCGCCGAAGCGGTTGCGGGCCGCGGCGAGGGTCGCCTGGATTTCGGTGGGATGATGGGCGTAATCGTCGATGACGGTCACGCCGCGCCGCGTCCCCTTGAGTTCAAAGCGCCGGCCGATGCCGCTATATTGGTGCAGGCTGGCCAAGGCCTGCGCGTCCGGCACGTCACAACGGCGGGCGGCGGTCAAGGCGGCGAGGGCGTTGCGCAGGTTGTGGATGCCCGGCGCCTGCAGCTGCAGGCGTCCGATCGACTTGCCTTCGCCGTACACAGTGGCGGCATAGCCCCCGTTTGCGCTCACTGTCTCGCCGACGGCGCGGAGGTCGCAGGCGTCATGGGTCCCATAGGTCAGCCAAGCGGGGCCGCCTGCGGCTGGGCGTTCCGTGCGCAGCGACTCTGCGCCGGGGTCGTCCCCGCAGGAGACGACACATCCTTCGGCGCGCACCTGGGCGACAAACTGACGGAAGGCGTCGACAAAGCTGGCGGGCGTCGGATAGCAGTCGGGGTGGTCCCACTCAACATTGGTGACTACGGCCACCATCGGGGTCAACCCATGGAACATGCGGTCATATTCGTCGGCTTCGATCACAAAGGCGCGGGCGGTACCTGCGTGGGCGTTGCCGAAGCCGGGCAGGTCGGCGCCGATGATATAGCCGGCGTCGCAGCCGCTGTCGTGCAGAGTCTGCACGATCATGGCGGTGGTTGTGCTCTTGCCATGCGTGCCGGAGACTGCGATGACGTCGCGGCCGGCCAGGAGAGGGCGGAGGAAGTACTCCCGCCTGACGACCGGAATCCCCAGCGAGTGCGCGGTACGGCGTTCGCGGTTGGTTTCGTCGATTGCGCTGCTGATGAGAACCACGTCGGGGCGTTCGCGGTCGGGCAGCTCGGTGAGCTCGGCGGCCGCTCCCTGTCGGCCGAAGATTTGCGCGCCGGCGGCAGCCAGGCGACGCGTTCGCTCGCTCTCCTGGCGATCGCTGCCGCTGACGTGTATGCCCTGTTCGAGGAGGACGTGGGCGATGGGGGAGAGGCCGGCGCCGCCTATCCCGATCAGATGGACGCGCGGCGTGTCGTCCCCGTCTTTTTGGGGTAGAGACGGGTCGAGCGCTTTTTGTAACCGCATCTGCCAGCTGTCAACCGGCATTGCTGACTCCATGGCTGCGCCGTTCTCCTGGCGGGGGGCATGCAGCTCTCGTCCTTGCATCCTCGATATGCATCCTCATCCGCGCACCCGCATGAGCAGAAGTATGGCGATGGGGATTACCCACGGTGACGGTGACGGCATGATATTCTGGGGCAGATAGCGCACCAGCTCCTGGGCGATCGGCGACAGGTCCGGATTTATCCATCCCAGGTTCGAGAGGGGGTAGCCGTAGATGTGCTGGTAATACCAGAGGCTGCCACTGATGAGGTAGCCGTTGACTGCGCCGACCAGGCAGCTGAGAATCGCGCCCTGGGGCATAGGCCACTGCTGGCCGCTGAAGGTGATAACCCGCCCGGCATAGCCGGCAAAGATGATAATGACAAAGGTGACGAGGTAGAAGTTGCTCAGAAACAGCTGCTGGGCGCCAACATCTTCAGCCGAGAATACCATGCGCCAAACGCTGTCCAGTATCGGATTGAGGCGATCCTGGACGTAGAGCAGCAAAAAGATGGCGACGATAATGATCATGGACCTGCCCAGCTCGCGCGCATAGCCCTGGGCAAGGCCAATCATGGTAACGATGCCAGCGATAGACCCAAAGTAGACTTCGATCAGACCCATAACAGTTCAGTAATCAGACGTGTTTCACGGATGGTGGTTTGCCGCAGCATAGCTCAGTTTGCGCTCGGTCAGGTCTGGCCGCCGCGGCGCAGGGTGCTGATCACCGCCACGAGCAGGACCGTCAACGCGATCGCGGCCAAGATAGGCTGTTGGGGCCCCAATGCGACCCAGAGATCGCCAAAACCGTCGTGCATCATGTCGGTCACGCTTTGCACAAGGCCCTCTACACCCGTGCCGGGCGTTGAGACCGTCGCAACCCCGACCTCCGGGATGAAGGCGATCAGCCGCGGCGCGAAAGTAGGGATATAGAACAGTCCGTTACCAACGCCGATCATGGCGGCGAGGAGACCGGATGAGCTCAGGCTGTCAGGGATCGCTTTATTGGTGAGCAGGTAGGTAAAGAGCAGCACCCCCGACCAGACGAGAAAAGAGACCGTCGGCTGGTCTGCATCGGAGAGCCATTCCGAGGGGCCGAGGGTATAGACCGGTTCGCCATTTCCCCCCGCGTTGCCTGCGCGCAGCGAGGCCAGGAGCTTTGCGCCCATGCTTACGACGCCGAAGACGATTCCCAACACCTGCCTGATGATTTCCAGGGCCAGACCCTGGTTATTTTGCAGCAGGAAGAAGCCCCCGACCGAGGCGACCAGCACCAACAGTTCTCTGAACAGACCGCGCCGGAAGCCGACCCAAGCGAACAGGAGGACGTAGAATACAAATGCAACTGTGCCTGGCGTAGATTCACTCATTTTTATGCTTTCATCCTATTGGTAAGGCGTCCTCTAGGTCTGCCCCGCCTGTTTTGCGGTCACTCTTAATAGTCGCAGTCCACAACCGGGGCGGCCGGTGAAGCGTACTAGCCATGGGCTACGAGCCGCTGAAGTTCGCGGACGATATTGTCTGCGGCCTGGGGCCGGGCCAAGGCGCCGACCGCCGCCCCCATGGCGAGTAGTCGACCTTCATCGGCGAGCAGCGCCGCGATGGTCGGTTCCAGTTTTTCGGCCAGTTGTGCATCCTCGATGATGATGGCGCCGCCGGATTCGGCCAGTTTCTGTGCATTGGGGCGCTGGTGGGAGCCGGCGCCGGGCAGAGGCGCGAGTACCGACGGGAGGCGCGCCAGCGGGAACTCGGCCAGCACGCTGGCCCCGGCACGGGCGACAGCCAGGTCTGCGCTGGCCAGCGCCCAAGCCATCTCCTCGTGCAGATAGGCGACGGGATGGTAGCGGTCGGCGAGTGGGCTGTCCCACAGTTCCGGTCCTTCCTGTTCGAGGAGGGGCCAGTCGCGCGTGCCGATGACGTGCAGAATCCGGCAGGCGGGCAACAGAGTCGGGACGGCCTGCCAGACGGCCCGGTTGATGGTGCGCGCGCCCTGGCTGCCGCCGAAGACGAGCAGGAGAGGCAGTCGATTCTCCAGGTCCAGCCCCAGTTTCCGGGTCAACTTCTGACGGGCTGCCTGTCTGTCCTCAGTCGCTTTCAAGAGTTCGGCGCGGACAGGGTAACCGGTGACGACGGCCTTTGGGCCGAAGAAGCCGGCCACCTCGGGGAAGCTGACGGCGACGCGCTGGGCGAGGCGGCTGAGCCAGCGCACGGCCAAGCCGGGGGTCATGTCCGGCAGATAGATCATGACGGGCACCGACCGCATTCGACAGGCAATGGCGACCGGCGCCATGGCATAGCCACCGGTGGCAAAACATGCCTGCGGGTGGAAATTTTCAAGAATCTGCAGAGACTGGCTTATGCCTGCCACCGTTTTGGCAAGATTACGTGAGGCCATGATTGGATTGCGTCCTCGCAGCGCGCCGCTTTGAATGTCGTGGAAGGGGATACCAGCGTCCTGCACGAGGGGGTGTTCGATGCCGGTCCGGCTCCCCAGCCAGAGCAGGGCAGGGTTACCCTGAGCGGTCGCGGCGGTCTGAGCGTTGATTCTTAGTTGTTCGACGACGGCGAGAGCCGGATAAACGTGTCCCCCGGTTCCACCACCCGAAATTAGAATGCGCATGGGCTGTCTGCCCTGGGGGGCCAGAGGATGCCCCGGATTTGGTTGACCTGAAAGCGTTGGCCAGGCTCCCGCGAATTCGGTCGCCCGCGGTGGGGTGAGGGCGTGCGCCGGGTTCGCCGCGACGGGGGACGGCGGGAGGCGGCTGACCGCGATAGCGGCTGATATTCAGAAGAATGCCGGCAGCCCCCATTGACGTGATGAGAGAGCTGCCGCCAAAGCTGACGAACGGCAGGGTAACGCCGGTGGGGGGCGCGACGGCGACGGCGACGGCGATGTGAATAATGGCCTGCAGGATGATGAGGGCGGTGATGCCCACTGCCAGGAGAGAGCCGAAGATGTCGGTCGATTCGCTGGCGATGCGCAGACCGCGATAGACAAAGAGCGTGAAGAGCAGGATCACCAACAGCGTGCCCAGCAACCCCATCTCCTCGCCGATGACTGCAAAGATATTGTCCGACCAACTGAGGGGCAGATTTCCGGGCAACTTTTCGGTACTGTTGCCCAGACCCACGCCAAGCGGGCCGCCTTTGACGATGGCCTGGCTGGCTTCGCGGATCTGCCATTCGGAGCTGTTCAGGGGAGACTGGATCGACTCGAGCAGTGCGCTGACGCGGCGGCTGGCATAGGTGTTGCGGGTGATCACCAGCCAGAAGGTGACGGCGGCCACAAACCCGCCCAGGATAAGCTGTTTCAGCTCGGCGCCGGCGAGAAAGAAGATGATCAGCGCGGTGGCAACGATCAGAATCGTAGTACTGATATCCGGTTGGGCCACGATCAGCCCGGTCACGATCCCCATGAGCACGCCAAAGGGAATCAGTCCGTAGTTGATATCCTTGATTCGATCGCCTTTGCTGGCCAGCCAAGTGCTGATATAGATGAGAACAATCACTTTCACCGGCTCACTGGGCTGAACGCGGCCGCCGGGGAAGGCGCGGGTTGCGCCGAACCGGCTTTCTCCCCAAAAGATGACCGCTATCAGGGAGATCAGTCCTATGGCCATCAGTGGTATGCTCCACCGCTCCCAAATGCGGTAGGGAACAATGGCGGCGCCGACCAGCGCCACCAGACCGACCGCCAACCAGCGGAGCTGCACCAGTACGTAATAGAAGGGTGAAACCTGGTTTTCCAGCGCCCAAGGGTAACTGGCGCTGAAGACCATGACAGACCCGAACAGAATCAGGCAGGTAAGGACGGTGGCCAGCGCCCAATCGAAGCTGGGCCCGAACCTACCGATCTGTTTGGCTTGGCTGACCTGAAGCGCCATTGTCATTCCTTTAGCTTCCGCGACGATGAGCAGGAAGCGGCGGGTTCATTGCAGGAGGCCGGCAGAGTGTGGTTGCCCCTAGCCGCTGGCCACCAGGTTGCGGAAATGGTCTCCGCGCTGTTCGAAATTCTTGTAGGCATCGTAACTGGTGCCGCCCGGGGAGAAGAGCACGACGGTACCGGGCGTCGCGGTCTGTTTTGCCAGGACGACGGCCTCGTCGAGCCGCTTTACAACGGCGCAGCAGGGGGCGGAGATGCGGCGGAATGAGGCCCGTTCGCGGACCTTGTCGGCGATCATGGACCCCGCTTCTCCGAACCCGATCAGACATTGGACTCGGTCCAGCACTTCGTCGGCGAAGGTATCCCAGGGCAGATTTTTGTCCTGGCCGCCGGCCAGGAGAATGAGCGTCTGTGCGCCCGGGGGAAAGACCTGGAGCCCGGCGACGGCGCGCTCGGGCGCGGTTGCGATGCTGTCATTGATCCACAGGACGTTGTCCCTGGGCCGCATTTCCTCCAGTCTGTGCGGTACGCCGGCAAAGGAGCGGGCAACGCGGCCCATGGCCAGTTCGGATGCGCCGGCTGCGCCACTGATGGCGGCCGCGGCCAACAGGTTGGAAATATTGTGCTCGCCGCGCAGTCGTACATCGGGGCGGCGGCAGAAAGGGCGGCCTTCGAAGAGCAGATCTGCGGTCGTTTCGGTTGTCCAGGCGCCGGCGGCCGGTTGCGGCCGGGTCTCGGAACTGTGAAGCGCGATGCGGCGGATGCGGCTGGTGGAGGTGGAAAAGGGAACGGTCCGCCGGTTTTTGCCGAGGACGGAACGGCAATGGGCCAGGAGAGAGTCCAGGTTCCATTCGGAGGGGACCGGCCCGGCAAGATCGTCCCAACCGGCCATGCGGCTGGCGACCGGATCATCGGCGTTGAGGACGACTACGCTGTTCGGCTTCAGATGGCGCAGGAGGTTGGACTTTGCCAGGACATAGTCGGCCATGGATGGATGCCGGTCCAGGTGATTGGGCGTTATATTGAGAATGGCGGCCACGTCCGGGCCCAGCCGGTCCATCGGTCCGTAGGCGACTTTTGGGTCGAACAGCTCGAGCTGAAAGCTGCTCAGCTCGAGCACGATCATGTCATCTTCCCGGATCGCGTCGAGGCGGTCCAGCAGCGGCGTACCGATATTGCCGCCGACGTGGACGGTATGGGCGTCAGCGACGGTTTCCTGCAACATTTCTCCGACGAGCGTTGTCGTTGTGGTTTTGCCGCTGCTGCCGGTGATGGCGATGACAGGGCAGGGGGCCAGCTGCATTGTGAGCAGGCTGTCGTTGGTCAGAGGGATGCCGCGGCGAACGGCATCCTGGACGAGCGGGGCCTGGAGGCGCACGCCGCCGCTGAGACAGAGCAGATCGCAGCTGTCCAGCAGGTCGTGAGGATGGCCGCCCAAGGCAAGCGCTACCGGCAGATCACCCAACTGCGCCAACTCCTCGGCCAACTTTTGCGCGGGCGCGACATCGCTGATGGTTACGTTTGCGCCTGCCGCGGCGAAGAAACGGGCCAGAGCCAGTCCCTGGCGACCCATCCCCAAGATAACGACGTTGCGTTTTTCAAAGTTGAACTCTTCGGTGCTGGCAATCATAGTATCGTTCTCCTTCCGGCAGCCGGTTTCCGGTCAAGGCTACGTCTTCCGACGTTTACGAGGGACAAAAGGCCGGCCACCAGAAATCGAGGCGCCGCCGGCATGAAACGGATGCAGGCGTCAGTCATCCGTTCCACAGCGCCAGGGCCACCCCCAACATTCCACTCAGCACACCGACTATCCAGAATCTCTCTTTGACCTGTGTTTCACTCCACCCCAGCAGTTCAAAGTGATGGTGGATAGGAGTCATCTTGAACAGGCGAATATCGCGGCCGAGGTAGCGGCGGCTGAACTTTGCGGAGGCCACCTGCAACAGTACGGAGACGGTTTCGGCGACAAAGACGAACCCGACCACGGGCAGCAGCAGCCATTGACCTGTCATCAGCGCCACCAATGCCAGGGTAGCGCCCAGAGCCAGGCTTCCGGTGTCACCCATGAAGATCTGTGCCGGGTGGGCATTGAACCAGAGAAATGCAAAGAGCGCTCCCACCATAGTGAAACAGAAAGCCGCCAGATAGGTCTGTCCCTGTCTGTGGGCGATCAATCCGTAGCTGGCGAAGGCGATGCCGCTGATGCTTCCGGCCAGGCTGTCGAGTCCATCGGTCAGGTTTACAGCATTGCTGAACCCGATAATGATAAAAATCCCCGCGGGAATGAACAGCCAGCCGACCGAAACCCACTCGGGAATGCCGGGTACGCCTACATAGTAGAGATCGGGCGGCCCGTAATAGAGGATGCCCACGATAATCGCTGCAAAGATGAACTGAAATCCGCTCTTCATCCGCGCAGACATTCCCTTTCCCCTGCCGCGGAGACCCAGCCAGTCATCGAAGGCGCCGAGTGTCGCGTGCGCCGCCAGACAGAAAAAGAGCAACAGTGTACTCTTGCCTATCAGGGTAAAGCCAAGCAGATTGGCCAGATTGAGCGCTCCTGTAATCATCAGGACCGGCACCACAAATAATAGTCCCCCCATCGTGGGCGTGCCGGTCTTTTCCTGGTGCGAGTCCGGTCCTTCCATGCGCACCTGTTTGCCGATGCGGTAGTGTTTCAACAGGGTGATCAGCGGCTGTCCCCAGATCACGGCGATAAAGAAGCTGAGCGTCCCGAGCACCAGCGGAGATTCCATCAGTGAGCCCTTTAACCTTCCAGGAGGCCGCCGCCGACCCCTTTGTCGGACACTGGGCGGCGGGCTAGGTCTGTCGCTGCGGCTGTTGCCGGCTCTTGAGTGATCTCGGGGACGATTCGTTCCATCCCCACAGCACGGCTGCCTTTGACGAGCAGGAGGTCCTGCGGTTGTGCCAATTTCTTCAGAATTTGTACGGCCGTCTCAAAATCGCCGGCTTCGTATACGGCTTGGGAAGGCAGGCCTGAATTGCGGGCCTCGTCGGCGATAAGACTTCCCAGGTCGCCGACCGTAACGAGCAGGTCGGTTACGCCGGCGGCGTGGGCGCCGACCTGTTTGTGCCCTTCGGCCGTGAAGGTACCCAACTCCCTCATGTCGCCGAGAATCGCGATGCGGCGTCCGCCGCGGTGTTGTTCCTGATGCTGCCCGTTGTTGGATTGCGGCGTTCGTTTGGCTGCTTGCAGCCCCGTTTCCGCGCCGGTTTGGCGGCGGGTGAACAGGTCGTCGAGCAGATTGAGGGCGGCCACGGTACTGACGGGGCTGGCGTTATATGTATCGTCGATGACGGTGCTGCCGTTGATGCCGGGCATCACGATGAGGCGCAACTGACTCGGCGCCTGCTGGAGGCCGGCGGCGATCTCCTGCCAGGACAGGTCGCTGACGATGCCGACGGCGGCCGCGCCGAGGGCGGTATAGACTGAATGTCTACCCAGGAGGGGCAGTTGCAGGGGCTGGCTGTGGATATTTCCGTTTTGCCGGCGATGATGAAAACGGAAGCGGATGCCTTGCATGCCCAGGCTTTCGATTTCGTTGGCCCACAGGTCGGCTTCAGCGGTGAGGCCATAGAAGAAAGGCCGGGCAACAGTGACGTCGGCCATTGCGCGTACGCGGGTGTCGTCCTGGTTGAGGACGGCCACGCCGCCGTTCTGGGCGCTGGGAAGGGCCTCTACCAGTTCAGCTTTGGCTTGCGCGATCCGGTCTATCGTGCCCAGCCGCTCGAGATGGGTGGGGCCGACGTTGGTGACAAGGCCGATATGTGGCCGCGCCATGCCGCAGAGCAGGCTGATCTCGCCGAGGTCGTACATTCCCATCTCCAACACGGTGCGCTCGTGGTCCGAGTGCAGTCCGAGGAGAGCGAGCGGCAACCCTTGTTCGCTGTTGAGGTTGCCGGTGTTGTGATGGGTGCGGAAGCGTTGCGCGAGGACCGATGCGGTCAACTCTTTTGTGCTGGTTTTGCCGACGCTGCCTGTCACGCCGACCACGCGCAGTACCGGGCTGGTGCGATGCAGCCGCTGAAAGAGGCCGGCGGCCTGCAAAGCCGCGCTGGCGTCGGGGACGATGTAGGCGACGGCGCGGCCGGAGTCAAGGTGTTCCGTGTCCGCATTCGCGGCTTCGCCTTCTGGTTGCCGGCGGCAGTCGACCAGCAGGGCGCCGGTGTCGTGCAGCTGTTCAAGGCCGCGCTCTTCGCAGATGATCACGCCGGCGCCGCCGGCCAGGGCCTGGCGGATAAAGTTATGGCCGTCGGTGCGGGCGCCGCTGAAGGCAATGAAGAGTGAGCCTGCTTCGACATCGCGGCTGTCCAGCACGGCGCAGCTGATGGGGCGGGGCGCGAGCGTCTGCGGCGGGGGCGTCGCGGTGAGCGCCTGCCAGAGTGTATGCTGGGTTATTGCGGTCTCAACTTTCGGTCGTTCTGCCACCGAATCAGAATCCTTTGAACAGAAGCAGGGCGTCGCTGCGCCGGTCAGGGGCAACGGCGTACAGGTTACCGGTTTGAGAGCTCTGCGACCGGTTCCACACCCGGCATTGAAGCTGCCGGCGGCGCGATTTCCTGGCACTCGACGGCGGACGAACAGGAGTAGCTCTGACTGTCGTCCGACAGCCGGACATTGTCCGGCGGGATATTCATGTGCTCGAACAGGCGGTGGGCGATACGGCTGAAGATGGGCGTGGCGGTATAGGCTGCCCAGCGGCTGATGCCCGGGTCGGGCCGGTCGAGCTTGACCATCATGACAAATTGTGGGTCGTCGGCCGGCGCATAACCGATAAAGCTGGCGATGGTTTCGTCCTGAATGTAGCCCTCTTCGGTGGCGATTTCGGCGGTGCCGCTCTTGCCGGCGACGCTATAGCCGGAGACCTGGGCCATCTGATTGCCGGTGTTGACGACATGCACCATCATTTCATTCAACCGGTTCGCGGTTTCCGGCTGGATGACCTGGTAGACCATTGTCGGTTGGGTCACCATGGCGTGGTCACCGGCGACGCGGCTGTGCACGATATACGGGCGCATCAGTTTGCCGTCGTTGGCGATGGCGGCGACTGCGCAGATCATCTGAATGGGGGTAACGGCAATGCCCTGGCCAAAGCTATTGGTGGCCAAGTCGGAGACGCCCCAGTTGGGCGCGTCGGTGTTTCTGACCTGGCCGGCCACTTCACCGCTCAGGTCGACATTGGTGTCAGCGCCGAAGCCGAAACGGGTTACATAGTCGTAAAAGATTTCGGCGCCGACCTGCTGTGCGATCTGAACGGTGATCACGTTATTGGAATGGGCCATGGCATCGGCGACGGTCAGTGCGCCGACAGCTTTGCGGTCACTGTTTTGAACGATGTGCCCCTCGACGGCGATGGCGCCGGTATCGACGAAAACGGTCGAGGCCTCGACTGCGTCGATGTCGAGGGCGGCGGCGACGGTGATCAGCTTGAAGACCGAACCCGGCTCAAATTGAGCGCTGATGGCGACATTGGTGAAGGTGTCGGGGTCTCCGTCTTCGAAGCTGTTGCCGTCGAAGGTGGGCCAGTTGGCCATTCCCAGGATTGCACCCGTTCTGGGGTCCATGACGATGACGGTGCCGGCCTCGGCGCGGTAGAGACCGACCCCGAGTCGCAGCTCCTCCTCGATGATATGCTGGATGGTGCGGTCGATGGTCAGCACAAGGCCCTTGCCGTTGCCGCTGGGCAGAAAGCGGAGAACTTTTTCGTCCAGCTCGGAGCGGGGAAGTTGACGGCCCGGTGGAAGACCAACGCCATCACTGGAGAGAAAGTTCCGATAGTAGCGCTCCAGGCCGAGCACCGGCACGCGTTCGGCATTGAGAAATCCGAGGACCTGGCTGGCAAGCATTCCCTGTGGATAGAAGCGTCGGGGATGGGCGGCGATGTGGATATGCTCCAGCAGGAAGTCCCTTTCCGTCATACGCTGCTGGCGTTCGGCGAGCAGCTGTTGCCCCTGTTCAAAGTCGATATGCGAGGCGATGATGAGGTAGTCTCTGTCGCTGTTCTGTGTCAACAGGTTTTCGATCTGAAGGGGCGGGACACCGATGCTGGACGCGAGCCGGAGTGAGATGTCGCCGAAATCGCCTGGCGCGATGAATTTGGGCGTTGCGGTGATGCGGTAGGTGAAGCGGTCGGCGGCGAGCAGGTTGCCATCGCGATCGACGATTACGCCCCACGAGGTGGTATCGTCAACGGTATTGCGTCCAGTCACCACAGGCTGGGGAGGCTCGTATTGCTGCCAGCCCATTACCTGCATATCGAGCAATCGCAGGACCAAGAGGATCAGCGGCCCGGTCAGCACGACGCCGATGAAGCCGATACGCCAGATTTTGGAGAGGTCGTCTGACGCGAGGGGCTGTTGGAGATGCTCCTGTTCGAGGGGGGCGCGATCGGACGCTGCCCGATTGAGGGCGGCGTCTTCGAGGCCGCCGCCAACCCCATCTTCGGCGGGCTGGCTGGAGGCGAATAGAGGGCCGAAACCGTGTCCACGTGCGGGACGAGCGGCTCGGTTCCGTGCGCGCATGCGGGATATCTCCAAGATTACGGTGGCCACGAAGCTCGGGCCACAAACATTCGTCGTCGCCGCACCCACGTTCGGGCAGTAGGCGGCGACGATACAGGCGGCGGCAATTATCTGGGCTGTTTCAGCTGGCCCAGGAAAAAATCGCCGGCCCGTTCAAGGAGCGGTTCGCTCCATTGACGGACAGACTGCCAGCGTTCGTCGATCTGTTGTTGCCAACCGGACAGATACTGTTCGAACTCTGTTACGGGGAGTCGTTCGGTCACAGACCAGAAGGACGGCTCGTCCGTAGAGGGTAGACCCGTCTGGGCATTGACGGGGGGTGTCGTGCTGGGGGCCTGGCGCTCTTGCGCTGCCCCCAGGCTCCCTGCGGCAGTAGCAGAAAGGGCAGTCTGTTCGCCCGCCTTGCCGGCGGGTTGATCAAGGGCGGGGGCGTTGGCTGCCTGCTGATGCGATTGCCGGCTGCCGTCCGAGCCGGTGGTGCCGGCGGAAGGCGCAGGGACAGCGCTAAGGCCATGCGGATTCGGGACGTAGTTGCGTTGCAGCGCGGGACGGAAGTCGAGCTGGACGGCGCGCAGCTGGACGTGTTCGAGGGTTGTGCGCTGGCCGATCTGCCACAGCAGCTCAGCGTTCTTCTGCGCGATGAGGCTGTACTGAACGCGGAGCGCCTCCAACTCGGCGCGGGCCTGCGTAATCCGAAGCGAGGTCCAGACTTGAACGACAGCCAAGGCGCAGACGACGGTCAAGGCCAGCACAAAGAAGAGATATCCCCTCAGTGTTTGCGGCAAGGGGACGATGTCGTCGAGCCAGATCAGACCACGCAGAACTCGAAAACGGGACAGACCGGATGATTGCATGCTGTTTGGGTCCCGGTCTCCTTCTTCCCTCGGTCCTTCCTGGCCGACTGGGCGCCAACCCTGCTCGTCATTGTTACGCTGCACCCGTGACTGCGAAGGGCGCCCGGCGCGATGCAGATTTATGGTTGGTGTTGACAATAGCTTAGTCCTGCAGAAACAATCACAATAAACACAAGCGCAGTAGACACACGGGCAAACAGATCAACTACTGTGCAGGCAGTTTTTCGGCGATGCGCAGCTTGGCCGAACGACTGCGGGGGTTTTCTGCGATTTCGGCGGCGGCGGGCACAATAGGCTTCTTGTTGCATATGGCCAGAACGGGAATCTGCTCCTGCCGTCCGGCCGGCAAGGTCGGGTCGGGTCGGAATGTTCTGGCGTTGTCACGCATCCACTCCTTGACCAGGCGATCTTCCAGGCTGTGAAAAGCGATAATGGCAATGCGTCCGCCGGGCCGCAAGAGTGCGGGAATCTGCGTCATGGCCCGCGTCAGTTGTCCCAACTCGTCGTTGACCGCGATGCGCAGTGCCTGAAATGTCCGGGTGGCCGGATGGATTTTCTGTCTGCCACGTGAGCGCACTGCCCTGGATACGATGTCTGCCAGTTCGGTGGTTGTCGAAACCGGGCGACTGGCTACGATGGCACGCGCTATCGGGCGGCTTTGTCGTTCCTCTCCGTATTGGTAGAGGATGTCGGCGATCTCCTCCCAACTAAAGTTGTTAATCAACTCGGCTGCACTGGACCCGGTAGAGGGGTCGAAGCGCATATCGAGCGGGCCGTCGTAGCGGAAAGCGAAGCCCCGGGCCGGCGTATCCAGCTGAAAGCTGCTGAGACCCAGATCAAGCAGAATGCCGTCAACTTCGGTAAAGCCATGCTGGCGGGCCGTTCGCTCGATCTGATCGAAGGGCGCCTGGGCCACGCTCAGCCTGCCGGCGCTGATTTCGCCGGGAAAGCGTTTTCGAACCCGGCGGATGGCGGCGGGGTCAACGTCCAGCCCCAATACTTGCCCATCTGCACTGGAATGTCGCTGCGCCTCTGTTCTGGTGAGGCGCGTGTGTTGCAGCAGGAGCTGGGTATGGCCGCCGCCGCCCAAGGTACCGTCGATGAAGCGCCCGCCTGGTTGGACGTTCAGGCCGGTCAGCACTTCATCCGCTAAAACGGGGAAGTGATGGAGGCCGTCCGGTTCAAAGGGGGCGTCTTGCATGTTGGTCGCGTGTCGGCGCGGCAGGGTGGGGTAATCTGCGACCCCATCTGCCGGGCCTTGGCAAGAGCCCGGGGGGGTTCAGACCCCCAGGGCGGCGAAGAGATCCTCCCCGAGCTGCGTAGGCGTGAGCAACTGCTCCTCCCACTGGGCCGGGTCCCAGAGTTCGATATAGGTATTCATCCCGGCGATAATGATTTCGTTCTCGATTGCGGCGAACTCACGCAGGCGCTGGCTGATCAGGATGCGCCCCTGCCGGTCGGGTTTCAGGTCTTCAGCGGCGCTGAAGAGTGCGCGGCGCAGCTGCGCTGTACGTGTGTCTATCAGGGGCAGAGCGCTGACACGGGCGGCGACATTCTGCCATTCGTCGAGCGGCATGGCCATGAGGCAGCCGCCGGTGGGGTTGCGCGTTACCACGAGGCCGGGCATGAGCCGGTGGCGGAATTTGGCAGGAATCGTGACCCGCCCTTTGCTGTCCAGGTTGTGACTGAACTCACCGAGAAACATAATTTTAAGAGTCGTTGCCGTTTGCGCACCCCATTTGAGCGGAGGCGCATCGGACATCTCGCTTCAACAGATGTGTCAGGGCGTTTCGAAAAGAGTTCTGGCGGCGAACGAGTGGCCGAGCGCTCGAAACGAGATTTCGCGGGAAGTAGGGACGGCGCCCCACTTTCTCCCATATTCTCCCCTTGCCAAAAACGATAGCACAGAACGTTTTCTGACAAAAACGGGTACGGACAGACCTGAGAGGCGGTTGAGCGTTGCATTTCGTACGAATTGCGGGGCAGCGGGAAGATGAAATACTGATGTTTTTGCAGGTCTTTTTTTTCGTCGCGCGGGAGTGTCCTGGCCCGCCATGCGGGGCTTTACCCGCCCCATTGTTATCTGGTGGGAGCGTGTTTGTGCGGTTCGGCGGCGCGGCATACGGCCTGCTGAAGACAAGTGAATATTTGAGGCGATCTGGAAGAGGCGCGCGGCGATTTCAGTATGGATTTTGTATGCCGGTTCACAAGGGCGACGAACGAGCCCTTTTTTTTCGTAGGCATATCGTATGTAAATTACCCAGCCTTCATATCGGGTTGGTTTAGGGGGCGTTGGACTGCAGTGGTCAGTGGTCGCTGGCCAGTAAGTGCGGCGAACGGTTGGGGGTGGGGGTGGAGAGGAGAGAGAAGTGAGGAGTGAGGAGAGGGGCATCTTGGCTTGTCGCGCTTGGGGGCGGGAACTGGGTATTTGAGGGGAGGCATGAAACTGGATCTGAGTTGTCAGCATGGGTGCAGTTCATATTTGGGGTGAGAGTGGGCAGGCACAAGGCCTGCCCCTACCGTGGTCACGGCGGAGGGCTTCGCGGCACGACGCGGGTGGGCGACCGGCGGCGCAGACAGTACGCCGGCGGAGTGGCGCCAACGTGGCATGGTGTAGGGGGGGCGTTGCGGGGGGAGTCCCCCCGCACAAGGGAGGGCCGAAGGCCCGACCGCATAAATGCGAGGAGAGAGTGAAGAGTAGAGAGGAGTGAGTGACACCATCTGTTCTGCTGGAAAGTGCAACTGAAACTGACCGTGGCCTAGTTGCAACAAGAGGTGTATGAAATTTCACCCCAAATCTGGATTGCAGCCGTCAGCATTATGATATTGACAGGGTGCGGCATATGCCTTATACTTTTAAGTTCAGGGTAAGTACTGGTTAGCTCGGTTCCGTTCGTCACTTTTGGGCCTTGTTTTGGAGGGGGACGGTACCAGGGCGAATAGATGTGGCGTGATCTCCGCCGAGGATTTCGGCGGACGTGACGTTCGCTGCGCATTACGCGGCGGGTGGATATTTTGCTGCGCGTATGGCGGTGGACGACTTTTTGGATGCGGGTAAGGACGGCCACAAGAGGAGTTTTCATCCCCATTTCCACATTCTATAGATTCGGTCCAGTTTGACGGTTATTCGTGCAGGTTTGGAGGATCGGCGGCTGTTTACAGCTAAAGGAGCATGCGCTATATGATTGATACTGCCGTTGGAAACGGTGTTGGCGCCAGGACGCAGAGGAAGTCGTATTCACGAACTTCCAATCTGATCGAACTGCCCCGGCTCATCGAGATTCAACTTCAGAGCTTTGAATGGTTCCGCACTCAGGGCCTGAAGGAGCTTTTTGAGGAGATTTCGCCAATCGTCAGTTTCAACAAGCATCTTGAACTGCATTTCGGCAATTTCCGTTTCGATGAGGCCAAACACTCAGAGGAGGCATGCCGGGTACGGGACATCACCTATTCCGCGCCGCTGTGGGTCGAGGTAAGGCTCGTCAATAACGACACGGGGGAGATCAGTGAGCAGGAAGTCTTCATGGGTGACTTCCCGCTGATGACCGATTCCGGCACTTTTATAGTCAATGGCAGTGAGCGGGTGGTGGTGAGTCAGTTGATTCGTTCGCCGGGCGTTTACTTTACTATTGAAGAGGACCGCAGCACGGGTAGGGACCTGACCGGCACCAAGTTGATCCCCCTGCGGGGCGCGTGGTTGGAGTTCGAGACGAGCAAGCGGGATATCATCAGCGTCAAGGTCGATCGCAAACGGAAGTTGCCGGCGACGATTCTGCTGCGGGCGATCGGTTTCGGCACGGATGAGGAGATCCGGGCGTTGTTCTCCGATGTTGATGACAATGAAGACCACCCGTTCATCGAGGCGACTCTGGAGCGGGATCCGACGGCCAATCCGACCGAGGACCGGCAGAAAGGGATCGACGATTCGCTGCTGGAGTTTTATAAGAAGCTGCGGCCGGGCGATCCGGCGACATTAGATAATGCGCGTAATTTCCTGCAGAATCTGCTCTTCACGTCCCGCCGCTACGATTTGGGGCGGGTGGGCCGGTACAAGCTCAATCGCAAGTTGGCCCAGGACGAGCCTCTCTCGACGCGCATACTGACGAACGACGATATCGTGGCGGTGGTGCGCCGCATCATTGACATCAACAATGGGCGCGAGTCACCTGATGATATCGATCATCTGGGGAACCGGCGCATCAAGACGGTGGGTGAACTGATCCAGAGCCAGCTGCGCATCGGTCTTTTGCGCATGGAGCGGGTTGTGCGGGAGCGGATGTCGATCCGCGAGCCGGAGCAGGTGACGCCGCTGAGTTTGATCAACATTCGGCCGGTTGTGGCGGCCACGCGGGAGTTTTTCGGCAGCAGCCAGCTGAGCCAGTTCATGGACCAGACGAACCCGCTGGCTGAGTTGACGCACAAGCGGCGCCTGAGCGCGCTGGGCCCCGGCGGGCTGCGCCGGGAGCGGGCCGGTTTCGACGTGCGCGACGTTCATTACAGCCACTACGGGCGCATCTGCCCGATTGAGACGCCGGAAGGCCCCAATATCGGGCTGATCGGCTATCTGGCGACGTACGGGCGCATCAACGATTTCGGATTTATCGAGACGCCATACCGCCGCGTACTCAATACAATCGAGAACAAGGCGGATGCGTTGACAGGACGCGTCCTGTCCGAAGATATCAGCGACTCTGACGGCGGGAAGGTGATCGCGGAGAGAGGCGTTGAAGTGACGGCGAAACTGGCCAAACAGATCGCCGCTGTCAAAGGCTTGAAAGAGGTGCGGGTGCGTCCTTTCGTAGGGAAAGACGTCATCTATCTGAACGCGGATACGGAGGAGCGCTCGCCCATCGCGCAGGCATCGACGCCGCTGGACAGTTCCGGCCACTTTCTGAACAGGCGTCCCTCTGTGCGGCAGGCCGAGGAGTTCCGTTTTGAGGAGCCGCAGCGCATCGAGTATATGGACGTGTCGCCCAAGCAGGTTGTGGGCGTGTCGGCGGCTTTGATTCCCTTTTTGGAGCATGACGATACCAACCGGGCGTTGATGGGCTCCAATATGCAGCGGCAGGCGGTGCCCCTGGTGCAGCCGGATGCGCCGATTGTCGGCACCGGCATGGAGTGGCAGGCTGCGGTTGATTCGGGCCAGGTCGTCGTTGCGCGCAATGCGGGCGAGGCGGTTCGCGTTGTGAATACGGAGATCGTCATCCAGGAGGATGACGGCACCGAGCACAGCTACCCGTTGCGCAAGTACAATCGCAGCAATCAGAGCACGTGCATCGATCAGCGTCCGACGATTCAGAAAGGGGATTTGGTAGAGGCCGGCACAGTGCTGGCAGACAGCTCTTCCACCCAGAACGGCGAGCTGGCGCTGGGGCAGAACGTGCTGGTGGCCTACATGAGCTGGGAAGGCGGCAACTACGAAGACGCGATCCTGGTCAGTGAACGGCTGGTAGAAAACGACAAGTACACCTCGGTACATATTGAGAAACACGAGATCGAGGCCAGAGAGACGAAACTCGGCCCGGAGGAGATCACGCGAGACATTCCCAACGTGGGTGAGGATGCGTTGAGACATCTGGACGAGGACGGCATCATCCGGATCGGCGCTGAAGTTGCCGCCGGCGACATACTGGTGGGGAAGATTACGCCAAAGGGCGAGACCGAACTGACGCCGGAGGAGAAGCTGTTGCGGGCGATATTCGGCGAGAAGGCGCGTGAGGTAAAGGATAGCTCCTTACGGCTTCCGCACGGGGAGCGGGGTAAGGTGGTGGATATCAAGGTATTCACGCGCGAGGATCACCAGGACATGCCGGCCGGGGTGGAGATGATGGTGCGGGTGAGCATTGCGCAACGCCGCCGTCTGACTGAAGGCGACAAGATGGCCGGCCGGCATGGCAACAAGGGCGTAATCTCCCGGGTTGTGCCGGTTGAAGATATGCCCTTCCTGGAGGATGGCACACCGATCGACATTATTTTGAATCCGCTGGGTGTGCCCGGGCGCATGAATATCGGGCAGGTGCTGGAGACCCATCTTGGATGGGCGGCGGACCGCCTGGGCTTCATGGCGGAGACGCCGGTATTCGACGGCGCGCAGGAGGACGAGATCGAGTCCGAGCTGGCGCGGGCCTGGCTGATCGATCAGGCGTGGCAGGATATCACCCTGCTGGCGTGGGCGTCTGTTCGGGAGCAGGAGGTGGACAGCGATGCGCTGATGGACGACAACGATGCCCGCCGGCTGTATCTGCTGGAATGGCTGGAGCCGCGCGGCTACGACCCTGAAACGCTGTTTTTCGACGACAAGTACGCGCGCAGCGCCGCTTTGGCCGAGTGGCTGAAGGACAGGGGGTATGAAGCGGAGCTTGTCGTCCCGGAAACCCGTTCGGATATTTCGGACCAGTATGCCCGCTATGTTTCCATGCGGGAGTGGATGCTCTATCACGGCTTCGAGGAGGACGGAGAAATCCTGACGGAGATCGACGACGATGCGATCCTGTTGCACCTGGAGGCAGGTGAACGGTTGGACGACGATCTGTTCGAAAGGTTTGAAGCGGCGGCACAGGCGTACTCGAGCGAGATTGGCTGGCCGCTGCCGACGACGGGTAAGCAGAAGCTCTTCGATGGCAAGACGGGCGAGCCGTATGATGCGCATGTAACGGTTGGGATCGCGCAGATGCTCAAGTTACACCACCTGGTGGAGGACAAAGTCCACGCGCGCAGCACGGGCCCCTACAGTCTGGTCACGCAGCAGCCGTTGGGCGGCAAGGCGCAGTTCGGCGGTCAGCGATTCGGCGAGATGGAGGTATGGGCGCTGGAGGCATACGGCGCGGCCTACACGTTGCAGGAGATGCTGACGATCAAGTCGGACGATACGACGGGCCGGGTGAAGACGTACGAGGCGATTGTAAAGGGCGATGAGATTCAGAGCCCCGGTGTGCCGGAGAGTTTCCGCGTGCTGGTGAAGGAGTTACAGAGTCTGGCTCTTTCGATTGAGGTCATTAACGAAAAGAATGAGGTTATACAGCTCGGCAAAGATGAGGTTGAGGACCGTCTGCCGCATCTCGGCTTCAGCCTGAACGTACCCAGCCCGATGAGCCGCAGCAGCGAGTAAGGGCGCCGCCAAACGAGGCCGCCGCCGACCGCATACGCTGCGTATTTGGCACCGGGCGAGTCGTGTACGTCGCCCGGTGGCCTGTGAGTTCACCGACCACCGTGAGGCCGCCGTCAAACGCATACGCTATGCGCTTGGCGGCGGGCGAAACGCAAAGGAGCCATAATGGAAGTACGAGACTTTGACGCCATTCGCATTTCTCTTGCCTCCCCAGACCAGATTGATGAATGGAGCTTTGGCGAAGTAACGAAGCCGGAGACGATCAACTACCGCACGCTGCGACCGGAGCGGGACGGTCTGTTTTGTGAGCGTATTTTCGGGCCGCAGAAGGATTGGGAATGCGCCTGCGGCAAGTATAAGCGGGTTCGCTACAAGGGCATCGTCTGCGACAAGTGCGGTGTGGAAGTGGCGCCGCAGCGGGTGCGCCGCGAGCGCATGGGCCATATCCAGCTGGCATCGCCGGTCAGCCATATCTGGTATGTGAAGGGGGTGCCCAGCCATTTGGGGCTGCTCCTGAACATCAGCCCGCGCCATCTGGAGCGGGTCCTGTATTTTGCTCAGTTCATCATAACCGACGTGAACGAAGATGCGCGCGGCCGGGCGATTCAGCGCCTCGAACGAGAGGTGCAGATGGGGATAGCCCGTTTGGAGAACGAGGCGCAGGAACATATCGACGCGGTGGAAGGCAGTGCGCAGAGCCAGCTTGATGAGCTGAACGAGGAGGAGCAGGGGCAGATAGCGCGGCTCGATGAGCGCATCAACCGGTCTTCGTCGGAGGCGATCAGCCAGGCCCAGCGGCTTCAGGACTGGATTCAGAGCAATCTCGGCAAGAAGGCGCCGGAAGACAAGAGCCTGGACTGGGTGGACGGGCCGATCATCGCGGCCAAGAAGACGGTCAGCGCGGACCATGAACGGACTGTAAACGACCACGTGCAGGAGCGGCTGGACACGCTCCAGGTTGAATCCGACGAGGAGAAGTCGGATATTCGGACTCAGATCCAGTCCAAGCAGACATACGTGCGCCAGGAGCTGGAGGGGTTGCTGGAAAAGTTGCGGGAAGATGTGGCTGAACATCGGGAGCGGCTGCAGTCCAGCGCGGACGAGCAGTTGGACGAACTGAAGAGCATGCATGAGATGCAGCTGCTGACGGAAACCCGCTATCGTGAGTTGGCCGATCGCTGGGGCAACATCTTCAAGGCGGGAATGGGCGCCGAGGCGATCCGAGATATTGTAGCCAAGGTCGATCTGGACGCGCTGGCAAAAGAGCTGCGCCATGAGATTTTTACGACCAAGAGCAAGCAGCGGCGCAAGAAGGCGGCCAAACGTCTGCGGGTTGTGGAAAACTTCCGCAAGAGCGGCAACCGGCCGGAGTGGATGGTGCTAACGATCCTGCCGGTGATTCCACCGGAGCTGCGCCCGATGGTGCAGTTGGACGGCGGGCGCTTCGCCACCAGCGATCTCAACGATCTGTACCGGCGGGTGATCAACCGCAACAATCGTCTCAAGCGGCTGCTTGACCTTGGTGCGCCGGACGTAATCGTCCGCAACGAAAAGCGCATGTTGCAGGAGGCGGTCGACAGTCTCATCGATAACGGGCGTCGGGGCCGGGCGGTCAGCCGCAGCGGCAAGCGCAAGCTCAAGAGCCTGAGCGATATGCTCAAGGGGAAGCAGGGCCGCTTCCGCCGCAACCTGTTGGGGAAACGCGTCGATTACTCCGGCCGCTCGGTCATTGTGATCGGCCCGACGTTGAAGCTGCACCAGTGCGGTTTGCCGAAGAAGATGGCGTTGGAGCTTTTCAAGCCGTTCGTGATGCGCCGCCTGGTGGAGGACAACTATGCGCACAACATCAAGAGCGCCAAGCGCATGGTGGATCGGCAGCAGTCCGAGGTGTGGGACGAGCTGGAGGAGATCTGCAAGGAGCGGCCGGTGCTGTTGAACCGGGCGCCGACGCTGCACCGCCTGGGCATTCAGGCCTTTGAAGTCACGCTGGTAGAGGGGAGCGCGATTCAGCTGCATCCGCTGGTGTGCGATGCGTTCAATGCGGATTTCGATGGTGACCAGATGGCGGTGCACGTGCCGCTGAGCCAGTCTGCGGTCGATGAGGCGCGGCAGCTGATGCTTTCGAGCCAGAATCTGCTCAAGCCCAGCAGCGGCGAGCCGATAGTCGGACCCTCCAAGGACATGGTGATGGGTGTCTACTACCTGACCACGGAAGAGGACGAGTCGAAACCGGATAAGGCGCTGCCGCTATTCAGCTCGATGGATGAGGCGGAATACATCTACAGCCTGGGCCACGTCAAGTTGCGGGATTCGATTCGGGCGCGCTTTACGACGCGATTCGACGTTCAGCCGATCGAGTCGATAGAGGTGAGCGAACGGGTGATGGATGCCTTGCAGGAACACGGCATCGCCACCGTGGGCGCACTGATGGACATCTATGCCCAGGGCGAACGGCATATGATTCAGGAGATTCCGGCGTTTGGGCAGGCCGCGATGAATGAGGTGCGGGACTCTCTGCGGAACTTGAAACTACTGGGGGCCGCCTGGCCGCAGGATCGAATCATCCGCACGACGATCGGGCGAATCATCTTCAACCGGGCGCTGCCGGAGGAGTTGTGGTTCGTCAACGAGCTTCTCGACAAGAAAGGTGTCAATGAGGTTATTGACCTCTGTTACAAGCATCTGGGCCGGGAAGTGACGGCCGAAACGGTAGACAATATCAAGGACCTGGGTTTCGAATACGCCACCCGGTCCGGCATTACGATTGCGGTCAGTGATATTCAGGTGCCGCACGAAAAGGACGAGATCGTTGAGCGCACTTCCGATGAGGTGGCGGAGGCCGAGCGCCAGTACCGGCGCGGCCTGATCACCGAGGAGGAGCTGTACGAAAAGACGGTGGAGTTGTGGACACGGGCTGCTGACGAAGTAACGGCAGAGGTGCGTAAACTGCTCAGCCCGCTGGAGGGGTTGGGTGCGATGGCCCACTCCGGTTCGACCAAGGGGGGCGTCAATACGGTGCGGCAGCTGGCCGGTATGCGCGGTCTGATTGCCGGCCCGAATGGGCGCATCATTCCTTTGCCGATCCGCTCCAACTTCCGCGAGGGGTTGACTGCGCTGGAGTATTTCCTGAGCACGCACGGCGGCCGCAAAGGCCTGGCGGATACGGCTCTGCGCACCGCAGATGCGGGCTATCTGACCCGCCGCCTGGTGGATGTGGCCCAGGATGTGATTGTGACGGAGGACGATTGCGGCACCAATGCCGGCATCTGGATCGATGCCGATAGTTCGAGGATGATGGGCGAGAGCTTCGCCGACCGCGTGGCCACGCGCACGCTTGCCGCCGCGATCATCCCTCCGGATGCCGATGAACCGCTGCTGGCGCGCGATACAGTGATCGACGAAGCGGTCCTGGCGACCATTGAGCGTCATGAGGTGGAAAGGGCTTTCGTCTATAGCCCGTTGACCTGCGAGTCCCGCTTTGGCCTGTGCAAGAAGTGTTACGGCACGGACCTGGCGCGAGGGGGGACGGTGGAGCAGGGTGAAGCGGTGGGTATTATCGCGGCACAGTCGATCGGCGAGCCGGGTACGCAACTCACGCTGCGCACGTTCCACACCGGCGGTGTGGCGGGCAGTGATGACATTACTCAGGGTTTGCCGCGCGTCGAGGAGCTTTTCGAGGTGCGAAACCCCAAAGGTGAAGCTGTCATCAGCGAGATCGACGGCAAGGTCGATATCTGGTGGGAAGGCGATCAGCGTATGCTGAAGGTGGCCCGCACCGAGCTCAAACGACGGGAGATCGCGATTCCAGAGGGATATGAGCTGATGGTGGATTCGGATGACCGGGTGCAGGAAGATACGGTCATCGCCCGCAACGGCGACGAGGATGCACAGGGACTCATGGCAGGGATGGAGGGCCAGATCTTCGCGGAGAACGGTCAGGTCATCATCCGCCGGGAGGACAACCTGGTATGGGAGACGGATATCCCGGCCAATGCCCGATTGCGGGTGGAGAAGGGTGAAGAGGTGAACGCCGGCGAGCAGCTGACGGAAGGTTCGAAGAATCCGAGGGAGATTCTGCGCATTCAGGGCCGTGAGGCCTGTCAGCTATACCTGTTGGAGCAGGTGCAGCAGGTATACCGCAGCCAGGGCGTTGCCATCCACGACAAGCATATCGAGGTGATCTTGCGCCAGCTGCTGCGGCGGGTGATGATCCGGTCGACCGGTGACACGGAGTTCCTGCCTGGCGAGCTGGTGGACCGATTCCAATTTGAGGATGAGAACAACAAGACGATCTCACGCGGCCACCGCCCGGCCAAAGCGGAGCCGGTGGTGCTGGGGTTGACGAAGGCGGCCCTGAATACTGAGAGCTTCCTGGCTGCGGCGAGCTTCCAGGAGACGACGCGCGTGCTCACCGATGCCGCGGTGCAAGGGCAGCGGGACGAGTTGCGGGGCCTGAAGGAGAATGTCATCATCGGCAAGCTGATTCCGGTCGGTTCCGGTTTTCGGACGCGGCGCATGTGGGAGGAAGAGAAGCAGCAGGCCGTTGAGCAGCTGGCAAAACAGCACGAGAGCGCGGATGAGGGGTTGAGCGAACTCGAGTTCGACCTGGATGATCCCGATCTGGATCTGGCCGATCTCTCCGGTCTGGCGGAGATGGGAATCGGTCCGCTGGGGATGCTGTCCGGGTTTGGGGGCGGCGTTGACGATGAAGAGCTCGACTTCGACTTCAACAACCTGAAGGACGAGGACAGCGAGGAGATCAACGTCGACCTGCGCTAGAAGTCAGGTGGTATGTACATACCAGGGTGGAAGAGCCGGCTCTTCCACCCTTTTTCTTTGCCCTGGTCTTTGCGCCGGTGACGGCCTTCATGCGCCTTCGACAGCGGCTGGGAGGTAAGATTCCGGGCAAGTGCAGGCAGCAGTTGATCGGCTCGAAAGAGCCGGAGATACCGTTTTGCCGGCGCCGGATTTTCGCCTCGGCGGCGGCGGGCGGACGTTGCCCCGATATCGCGGGCAGACGAATGAGTCCATCCACATTGGGTGATGCACCTGTATGGGTACCTTGATTTGCTTTCGGCGGCCTGATCGTGGTATAGTACACTACTGTCTTTTCGTGGGCTACGAAGACCTTCAGGGAGGAGAGATTTGCCGACGATAAATCAACTGGTCCGCAAGGGCCGTAAGACCAAGCCGAAGAAAGAGACCGCACCGGCCCTACGCTTTACGCAGAACACATTGACCGGCCGCACGAAGCGGGTCAAGCAGGGCAACCCCCAGAAGAGGGGGGTATGTACACAGGTGCGAACGACGACACCCAAGAAGCCCAATTCCGCCCTGCGTAAGGTGGCCCGTGTGCGCCTTACCAATGGCGTTGAAGTGACGGCCTATATTCCTGGTGAAGGCCATAACCTCCAGGAGCACAGTGTGGTTTTGGTCCGCGGTGGTCGGGTAAGGGATTTGCCCGGTGTGCGCTATCATATCGTGCGCGGCGCGCTGGACAGCACAGGGGTCAATGACCGCAAGCGAAGCCGCAGCAAATACGGTACCAAGAAGCCGCGTTAAGCGCTGACTCTGGCGAGGCAGGACGGGAAGAGTGCGTCCTTTCTCGGGAGGCGCGCGGGGCGCAAACGATGGAGATGGAGTAGTAGAATGCCGCGACGAAACCGGCCTGAAAAGCGACAAGTTACGCCCGACCCCCGGCACAACAGTGTTGTGCTGGCCAAGTTCATCAACAATCTGATGGAACGGGGCAAGAAGAGTCTGGCCGCCAGGATAGTGTATACCGCACTGGATACCGTAGCCGAACGCACCAATCGTCCACCACTGGAAGTTTTCGAAGAAGCGCTCAGGAACGCCACTCCACTGGTTGAGGTCAAACCGCAGCGTGTAGGTGGCGCGACCTATCAGGTGCCGATGGAGATTCGCCCGGACCGGCGGCAGGCCCTGGCCATGCGCTGGCTGATTCAGAATGCCAGGGGGCGGAGCGGCCGCAATATGGCCACTCGATTGGCGAATGAACTGCTGGACACTGCGCGCGGTGAAGGGCAGACCGTGCGCAGGCGTGAAGAAACGCACCGGATGGCAGAAGCCAATCAAGCCTTTGCACATTTTGCCCGAAGGCGCTAGGTTTTTGGCCTTCGTGGCAGCATAGACAACCGAGTTGGTATTTCCTGATGTGTCCGGCGCCCTGGCTGGGCACAGCGTCGGAGGAATCCGGCCCATCCGGGTCCGGATCTTCTTCTGAGCCGAACTATATACGACGCATTCGAGCCAAGGGGTGATGTCGCAACGCGGTCAGCACTCGGCTGGGTGAGATACGACGCTGCCGGATGAGCAGGCCGCCGGACCAGCAGATTGCAGGCGCCCCTGCTCAATGGAGGCGCGTGGGATTCCGGCGCTTGGGGGACGGTTGCGTCGTCTTTTTGTCGGAGGGCAGGGCGAAGAGGATTGCGGCAGGCCGTTCACGAGGACGGGCTGTCGCGGGTAGAGTGAAAGCAACGTTGCCGTGCGGCAGGTTGCATACCTTGAAAGAACGGGGCGGGACGGCGCCCCCCAATATAAGATCAGGTGATTTTGATGAGTCAGGTACCATTACATAAGATCCGCAATATCGGAATTATCGCGCATATTGACGCGGGCAAGACGACGACAACGGAACGGATTCTGTTCTATTCCGGCCGTATTCACCGCATGGGTGAAGTGCATGAGGGAACCGCTGTCACGGACTGGATGGCGCAGGAGCGGGAACGCGGCATCACGATTACGGCGGCTGCGATTACGGCGAACTGGGTTGACAGCCGCAGCGGTGAAGAGGCGCAGATCAATATCATCGACACACCGGGCCATATCGATTTTACGGCCGAGGTGCAGCGCAGTTTGCGCGTTCTGGACGGCGGCATCGTCGTCTTCGACGCGGTTGCGGGTGTCGAACCACAGTCGGAGACGGTCTGGCGGCAGGCGGACACCTATCATGTGCCGCGTATCTGTTTTGTGAACAAGATGGACCGGGTGGGGGCCGACTTTGAGCGAACGGTGGGCATGATTGTCGACCGCCTGGGCGCGGACCCGCTGCCGATTCAGCTGCCGTGGGGCGCGGAGGAGGATTTCCAGGGGGTCATCGACCTCTTTACGATGAAGGCGCTGCGATACAGCGATGCGCTGGGCGCTACGCCTGAAACAGCCGAGATCCCGGAGGATATGCGGGAGGCGGCGGAGACGGCGCGTGCGACGATGGTGGAGCGGATTGCCGAGACCGATGAGGAGTTGACGACGCTGTATCTGGAAGGCGAAGAGATCAGCAACGAACAGTTGATCAAGGGATTGCGCAATGCCGTGGTTCGCAATGATCTTGTGCCGATACTGTGCGGTTCGGCGCTGAAGAACAAGGGTGTGCAACCGCTTCTGGATGCGATTGTTCGCTATCTGCCCAGCCCATTGGACGTGCCGCCGGTGGTTGGCCTTGACCCCAAGACGGAGGAGGAGAAGATCCGGTTTGCCGACCCGGAGGAGCCTTTCGCGGCGCTTGTCTTCAAGATCGTGACCGATCCGTTTGTGGGACGCCTGGCCTATGCACGCGTCTATTCGGGTACATTGGCGTCGGGCAGTATGGTCTACAACGCCAACAAGGGTCGGCGGGAACGGATTGGCCGGCTTTTGCAGATGCATGCCGACAAAAGGGAGGAGATCGAAATTTGCCGGGCGGGCGACATCGCCGCCATTGTCGGCCTCAAGCAGAGCCTGACCGGTGAGACGCTGAGCGACAGAGACAACGAGATTCTGCTGGAGACGATCGAGTTTCCGGCCCCGGTGATTGGGATCGCGGTTGAGCCGAAGTCCAAAGCCGATCAGGACAGGATGGCCGACGGCCTCTTGAAGCTGGCCGAAGAGGACCCGACTTTTCAGGTGCGGTACGATGATCAGACGGGGCAGACGATCATCAGCGGGATGGGTGAGCTGCATTTGCAGATTATCGTGGACCGTCTGAAGAGAGAGTTCCGGGTGCAGTGTAACGAGGGTCGTCCGCAGGTGGCCTACCGGGAGACGATCACAAAGGCGACCCGGGCCGAAGGGCGGTTCGTCCGTCAGACCGGCGGCCGCGGGCAGTATGGCCACGTCTGGATCGAGCTGGAGCCGAACGACGAGGGTGAGGGTTTCGAGTTTGAGGACAAGGTCGTCGGCGGCTCAGTCCCCAAAGAGTATATCCCTGCGGTGCGCAAGGGTATTGAAGAAGCCATGGACAGCGGTGTGCTGTCGGGATACCCGGTAGTAGACATTCGCGCCGCGCTGGTGGACGGCAGCTTTCATGAAGTCGATTCCAGTGAAATCGCGTTCAAGATAGCCGGTTCGATGGCGTTCAAGGAGGGCATGGGGAAGGCTGGCCCGGTCCTGTTGGAGCCGATTATGTTGGTTGAAGCGGTCGTGCCGGAGGAGTTTGTCGGCGATATTGTGGGCGATTTTTCGAGCCGGCGCGGCCAGATTGAGGGGATGGACGCGCATAGCAACAAGGTTACGGCTGTCAGGTCGATCGTGCCGCTGGCGGAGATGTTCGGTTACGCGACGAAGCTGCGCTCGATCACCAGTGGCCGGGGCACCTTTACGATGCAGTTCGACAGCTACCAGCCTGACACGCAGAAGGCGGACGTGGGCGCGCTGCGGCGTGAATTCGCCTGAGCCGGTTGCGGCCGGCGCCTTCGGATTGGCCGATCCAGTCGAGCCCGGACTTGTCAACCGTCAGGACATTTCGTATACTGTTCAGGTTGCAGAGGCGGCGTCTGTGCCGCCGGGAAAACGGCTCAGGGCGTTTCGGTTGGAGAACCGGATTTCGTCCGACGGGCGGTGGCTGCAACGGTCTGGAGGGCTGCCCGCCGGGCGGCAGTAGAATGGTCTGAGCGGGTGTATAGGGAAAATATCCAGCCTCGTTGCGAGGCTGCTTGAATCTGTACAGTATAGACGCGAAACAGTCAGGAGAGAGGAAGAATGGCGAAGGCAGTATTTGAGAGGACCAAGCCCCATGTGAACGTGGGGACGATCGGACATGTGGATCACGGCAAGACGACGCTGACGGCAGCGATCACGAAGGTGCTGGCGCTGCGAGGTATGGCCGATTTCAGTGCGTTTGAGGCGATCGACAATGCGCCGGAAGAGAAGGCCCGCGGCATCACTATCGCCATTGCGCATGTCGAGTATGAGACCGAAAACCGTCACTATGCGCACGTGGACTGTCCTGGACATGCCGACTACATCAAGAACATGATCACCGGCGCTGCGCAGATGGACGGCGCGATCCTGGTGGTGGCTGCGCCGGACGGCGCCATGCCGCAGACGCGCGAGCACATTTTGCTGGCGCGGCAGGTGGAAGTGCCGGCGATGGTCGTCTTTCTCAACAAGGTCGACATGATGGAGGATGAGGAGCTGCTGGAGCTGGTGGAGATGGAGCTGCGGGAGCTGCTCGACACCTACGAGTTCCCCGGCGATGACATCCCCTTTGTGCGCGGCAGCGCTTTGCATGCGTTGGAGAGCAGCTCGGACGACCCGGATGCGCCGGAGTATGAGCCGATCTGGGAGTTGATGCGCGCGGTGGATGAGTATATTCCCACCCCTGTGCGCGAGATCGACAGGCCCTTCCTGATGCCGATTGAGGATGTCTTTTCGATCAAAGGTCGCGGCACGGTCGTGACCGGCCGCGTCGAGCGCGGTGTCATCCATCCGATGGAAGAGGTGGAGATCGTCGGTGTGAAGCCGACGCACACGACCACCGTCACCGGTGTCGAGATGTTCCGCAAGCTGCTGGATGAAGGGCAGGCGGGCGACAACGTCGGTTGTCTGCTGCGCGGCATCGACCGTGAAGAGATCGACCGCGGCCAGGTGCTGGCCAAGCCGGGCAGCATCACACCGCACACCCGCTTCAAGGCCGAGGTCTATGTGCTGCACAAGGATGAGGGCGGACGGCACACTCCTTTCTTCAAGGGGTACAGGCCGCAGTTCTACATCCGCACCATGGACATCACCGGTTCGATCGACCTGCCGGCAGGTGTGGAGATGGTCATGCCCGGCGACAATGTGACGATGGAGGTCGAGTTGATCTCACCCGTCGCCATCGAGACCGGCGGCCGGTTTGCCATCCGCGAGGGCGGCCGCACCGTCGCTGCCGGCGCGATTACCGAGATCATCCAGTAACATTCTGGATAATTTGAAGCTGTCCGTAAGGTATCAGTGCTTGCGGACATTTTAGGCGAGTAGCTCAATTGGCAGAGCGGCGGTCTCCAAAACCGCAGGTTGCGGGTTCAAGTCCTGCCTCGCCTGTCAAAGAATGACCACCGGCAGCCGCGCGGTGGTCATTTTCCGCCTAACAAGGCCGATAGCGCCGCGTGGTGGTTGACGGGGAAATAGATACTGGGGCGCTGTGAACACAGGAATGTGTTGACACACCGAACGGAGTCAATCGTGAGTCGTTCAACAACTGTTCAAAGGTCTGATAACGCGATTGTTCGGTACTTCAAGGAGACCCGCGCGGAGATTGGCAAGGTCACCTGGCCGACGCGTGAGGAAGGTACGCGCCTGACCATTGTTGTGTTGATAGTCACCACAATCGCCGCGCTTGTGCTGTTTGCGGTAGACTCGTTTTTCAGTTACCTGGTGACGCTTTTTCTTCAGGTATTTTAGGCAGTATCTGTGGCGCGACCGGCTTCTTTGGTAGAGGAAGAGCCGGTTCCGGAGTGTGACGCGCAAGGAGGGAATTGTGGGCGACATAATGAATGCAGACGTCGACGCTGAACTACAGGAGGAGGATGCGGTTTCTGCGCTGGCAGAGGATGAGGCGTCCGCGGCCGATGAAGAGGCGTTGACCGGACCGAAGGCGGAATGGTTTGTGGTGCACAGCTATTCGGGCAAGGAGAACAAAGTAAAGAAGAACCTGGAACACCGGGCGGAATCGATGAACATGACCGACCGGATCCTGCAGATAGTTGTACCTACTGAAACCGAGATTGAGATCAAGGAAGGCATCCGCCGTGAGGTAGAGCGCCAGGTTTTTCCGGGCTATATTCTCATCGAGATGATCATGGATGAGGACAGCTGGTATGTGGTGCGCAATACGCCGGGCGTAACCAGTTTTGTGGGTATGGGAAACAAGCCCAGCCCATTGAGTCAGGACGAAGTGAACCACATCATGAGCCGCATCGAGTCGGACGAACCGCGCGTCAAGGTCAGCTTCGACGTGGGTGAGCGCGTCCGGATAATCGAAGGCCCGTTTGCTGAGTTCACAGGTGTTGTCGACACGCTGGAGCCGGAAAAGGGCAAGGCCCGCGTCATGGTAAGTTTCTTCAACCGGGAGACGCCGGTGGAGGTGGACTTCCTCCAATTGGAACGGGATTCGTAATAAGGAGAAGCAGGCGAGATGGCGAAGAAAGTCAAAGCGGTTGTAAAGTTGCAGATTCCTGCCGGCAAGGCCAACCCTGCCCCACCGGTAGGCACGGCGCTGGGCCCGCACGGTGTCAATATCATGGGCTTCTGCAAGGAGTATAATGCGCGTACACAGAGTCAGATGGGGCAGGTCGTTCCAGTCGAGATCACGATTTTTCAGGATCAGTCGTTTACGTTCATTACGAAGACACCGCCGGCGGCAGAACTGATCAAGAAGGCGGCCGGGATCGAGAAAGGCAGCGGCATTCCCAATACGGAGCTGGTGGGGGAGATCACGAATCAGCAGGTGCGGGAGATCGCCGAGGTAAAGTTGAAGGACCTGGGCAATATTCCCATAGACAGCGCCATGCAGATGGTGCGTGGGACGGCCCGCAGTATGGGCGTAACGGTAGTCGACTGAGCGGGCGCTGCAGGATAGATTGCGGCCCTGCGGAGATCATAAATTCATAGGTGGGAGGGGCGCAGGCCTGTGCCCCGCTTGCACCACAAGGAGTGAACTATGCCAAAACATGGCAAGCGCTACAACGCAGCGCGAAGCAAGATCGACCGGCACAAGCAGTACCAGCCGGATGAAGCCGTTGACCTGATGCGGGACGGCGCCACAGCCAAGTTCGATGAGACGGTGGAGGTGCATCTGAGCACGGGTGTTGACCCCCGTCACGCCGACCAGCAGGTGCGGGGGGTGGTGACGCTTCCCCACGGTACCGGGCGCGTGGTGCGTATTCTGGTCTTTGCCGGCGCGGATGGCGTCAGTGTGGCCGAGGAGGCCGGCGCGGACTATGTCGGCGGCGAAGATCTGGCCAAGCGGATTCAGGATGGCTGGCTTGATTTTGACGTCGTTCTGGCCACGCCGGATATGATGCGGGTGGTTGGCCGGCTTGGCCGCGTGCTCGGCCCCAGGGGCATGATGCCCAGCCCCAAGGCCGGTACGATTGTGCAGGCGGATGAGCTGCCGCGCGTCATTCAGGAGACCCGGTTGGGCCGCGTGGAGTTTCGCGTCGACAAGACGAGCAATGTTCATGTGCCGATCGGCAAAGCGAGCTTCAGCGGCGAGCAGATACTGGACAACTTCACTTCCGTGATGGAAGCGATCATGACGGCAAGGCCTTCGGCTATCAAGGGCATCTATCTGAAGCGGGTGACGCTGACCAGCACGATGGGGCCGGGCGTTCGCGTTGATGTGAATGCGGCGTCGATGCTTAAGGCGGCATAGGCCCGGTTTGCCGTTGCGGGAGGCTGTAAGGTAGAATTGGCACGTTTCAACTACATACGATACTCAGTTCCGTAGACAGTCGGTATTCGCGCTGCGAAAGTAAATGCGCCTCGGTGCGCAGCCGGCCAAGGGCTGAACACAGTGACCTGACCGCCGTTTTCGTCAGGAGTCGCTTGCCACGCCCTTGTCTGCATCGCAGGGGCGTTTCTTGTTGGTGGGAGCGCCCACCGGAGATTGGAGGGGGCCCAGGTCGGTTTGGCCCGCGTCCCCGCAGGAATCCTGAAGAAAGGGGGAATGACCATTGGCACATAGTCGAGAGAAGAAGGAAGAACTCGTCGCGCAGTACACCTCTCATCTGGAGAACGCTGCCGCGATCGTGTTCACGGATTATCGCGGCTCCACCGTCTCGCAGATCAACGGGCTGCGCGCCAACCTGAGAGAGGCGGATACGTCCTACGTGGTCGTGAAGAACCGGCTTCTGCGGCTGGCCTTGGAGAGCAAAGGGGTCACCGAGGCGTTGGACGAGCTGTTGGAAGGACCGAATGCGGTCGCATTTGTCGGCGAAGATATTGGCAGAGGCGTGACGGCATTGAAGGACGGCCTTAAGGATCTGGATGAGATCATCGAGATCAAAGGGGGAATCCTGGAGCAGAATGTTCTGGATGCCGCCAGCGCCGAGGCGCTGTCCGAACTGCCCACGCGGGAAGAGATGCTGGCCAAACTGCTGGCGACGATAATCGCGCCGGCTACGCAGCTTGCCCGCGTCGTCAACGAGCCCGGGGTCAGCCTGGCACGGGTCGTCAAAGCGCACTCGGATGCTCAGGCAGAGGCTGCCTGAGCGTCAACAGGGGGATTCAATCCTCTCCGGCAGGCAAAATTGTATCGTCGAGACAGAGACCAGATAGAAACAGAGACCAGATAGAGACAGACAATCAGGAGAATTCCAAAAAATGGCAGATCTTAACGCAATCAAAGAGCAGTTGGACGAGCTAACGCTTCTGGAAGCCGCTGAACTGGTGAAGATGCTTGAGGAGTCGTGGGGCGTGAGCGCGGCGGCATCCGTAGCGGTGGCCGGTGTGGCCGGCGGCGCGGCCGAGGTCGAGGAAGAGGAGGAAGAGCAGACGGAGTTTGACGTGATCCTGGCCGATATGGGCGCAAAGAAGATCAACGTCATTAAGGCGGTGCGCGCGGTGACGAGCCTTGGCCTGCGAGAGGCCAAGGAGCTGGTCGAGAGCGCGCCGGCGCCTGTGGTGCAGGGTGTGGCTAAGGATGTCGCCGAAGACGCCAAGGCGCAGCTGGAGGCCGAAGGGGCCACTGTCGAGATCAAGTAACCTTTGAGCCGGACCATTCGAAGGGGTGCATTCTTTTACGGATGCACCTCTTTTTTTCGGGAATTGTATGCTTTAGTGGCATTGGCTATTGCCACTTTATACATCTCTTGCTATGAAGTTGAAGCAAATGTTGAAGGTTTTCAAGTTCAAATGGTCGGTGCATGGCCTGGGCCTCGTCATGGCGATTGCATTCCTGATCGGAGCAAGCGCACTGATGCCCGGCGGACTGTTGCAAAGCTCCGATTCCACCAGAGTCCTCGAAGATGGCACGACAGTCCATACCTCTGACCCACCGGGCAAGGACGATCATGGTCCTCCCGGCACAGACACCTTGCCTCCGTGGGATGAGTAAGGAGGTCGACGAGAGCAACGTTGCAACCTGCACGGCACGGTGCAGAATGACAACTCCCACGTCGTCCGTATCAGGGGCGACGAGAGAAATGAGGTCGGTGAACTCGAATGGAAGAATTACAATCTCCAACCGGGTCAGTTTTCAGCACCGTTCACAACTGCGACATTGACTACATCGGTTCTCAACACGTCGCCTGGCAATGGGGAGAGACCTTCATCGTCCAACCCAATTGGTGGTCGGCCTACATCCTCAACATGAGGGTCCGTTGTTTGAACCACACGCTTCAAGGGAATTCTACGTTCAGATGTTACGGGGAGGCATGGAATTGGGGACCGCAATAGAAAGTTCGCTACGGCAAAGGAGGCTGTTGACGATCCGAAAATTTTCACCTGTGGTTATGTCCTTGCTTCTGTGGATTCTGCTCGTCACCAGCTGCACCATTGAGTGGCACGACGGCCCAGGGCCTGAAGGACAATCCGCACCCTTTTGGGCTCATCCAATGGACACTCCTACGCCGACTTCTACACCGACTTCCACACCGACTTCTACACCGACTCCGGCCGCTACGCCAGAAGCGGTCGGGCAAATGAAGCAGGTTCAAGAGTAAGACCAACCGGCCAGCCCCCTGTGCGCGAAGGCGCGTGTACCCGCAGGCTGCGATCCTGGCATTTGCCTTCTGCATCGACGCATTCATAGAAGCGCAAAAGGAGAAGGCGTAGTAGAATACCCTAAGAATGACGAAAAGGGGCGCAAGTACACGCTCTACGATTACATAACTTGGCAGCGCCGTCTTATTCGTCGTTCGTGGTGGCACTAACAATATAATCCCCGCTACTAAAGTATATTTGCCCCACTAAAGCATATAATTCCCCTGATGAGTATGATGAGCGATTTTCTTTTCTTCCCTCCCTAATGCCACTAAAGTATATGAGCCCCTTTTTTTCAGGGTTCTGGCGGAGAGGCGCACCGCTGCGAAGAAGGCGCACCGGTCGGTGAGGCATGTTTTTGGCGGGGGGCGTTGCGGGGGGAGTCCCCCCGCACAAGGGAGGGCCGAAGGCCCGACCGCACAACTGCAGTGGTTAGTGGTCAGTGATCAGTGGTCAGTTACTGCGGCAGTTGATTGGGGATGGTTGTGAAGAGGAGAGAGAAGAGAGAAACACCTTATGTCGCTTCAATCTGCGTCGCGAATTGGTTGTGACTGCAACATTGCCTGTTTTCCGGCCCGCGCGATGGGGCGCTACGAATCGACACAAAAATTGGGATACACCCAAATTCAGGGAGTGCTTGTCCGCCGATAGGCGGTGTGATAAAATTCCGCGATATCTCGCTACAAAGGGGAGAGGGAGATACACGTGGCTGAAGGGCCGGTCGTAGGCCATCAGTGGGCCGTCCAACTGTTGCAGAATGGTATCCGGCATGACAGGCTGCGCCATGCCTATCTGTTTGTGGGCGCGGCCCAGCTGGGCAAGTCGACCCTGGCCCGCAGCTTTGCCCAGTCGCTTTTGTGCAAGGAAGCGGTCGGCGGGCGGGCATGCGCGAACTGCCGCTCGTGCCGTCTGATGCAGACGGGCAGCCATCCCGATTTCATGTTGCTGCCGCCGACGGACCGCGAGGGAGAGCCGGACAGGGAGAACGGTCTTCATCGCGCTGAACAGGCGGCGGACATCGTTCGTCAGGCGATGCTGCACCCGATGGAGGGGCGGTACAAGGTCTTTCTGATACAGGACGCGCACAGAGCTCACGTCAGCTTCGCCAATAAACTGCTGAAGACTCTGGAGGAGCCGCCGCCGCACGTAGTCCTGTGTCTGACCGCGCTGGATCGGTCGGCTCTCTTGCCGACGATCGTGAGCCGTTGCCAGGTTCTGGCATTGCGGCCGCTTGGGGAGCAGGTCATGGAGGATGCGCTGCAGTCGCGCTGGGGCGCGTCGGCGCAGCAGGCGGCGCTGCTGGCACGATTGGCGAACGGCTGCCTGGGCTGGGCGGTTGACCAGCTCGAACAGGCGGAGCCGCTGGCGGAGAGGAACGAACGGCTGGCGGAGCTGCAGGCGCTCAGCCGGAGCAGCCGGGTAGCACGCCTTGCATTTGCACAGAAGTTGGCGGCGGCGCGCAACCAGACTAGACTGTTCGCATTGCTTGCGCTGTGGACGAGCTGGTGGCGCGATGTGATGCTGGCCCAGTCCGGCTGTCTGGAGCAGTGCGCCAATATCGATTTGCTGGACACACTCGCGGATGCGGCCGGCGACTTTCGCCCTGTCGATGTCCAGGCCTATCTGCGTACGTTAAGCCGTATCGAGGGTTACCTGCGGCATACAGTCAATACAGGGCTGGCTCTGGATGTGCTTCTGCTGCAGATGCCGCGGCCAAGCGCCTGACAGGCGTGCAGCAGCGCGCAGGCAGAGGCAGTGCCCGTTACGGCAGCGATCATGGAGAATCTACTATGCCCACCGTAGTCGGAGCTCAATTCAAGCCCGTTACGAAGATATACTTTTTCGATCCGGTTGACCACACGGATCTGGCGCCGAAAGATTATGTAATCGTGGATACGGTCAAAGGCCGGGATCTGGTGCAGATCGTTCAGGGGCCACACGATGTTCCCAGCAGCGAAATCGTCGGCGATATGAAGCGGGTCGTTCGCCGGGCGACGCCATGGGACCTGCTGCAGAAGGACCTGTGGAAGGAGAAGCAGGCGGAGGCGGTGTCGGTCTGCCGCGAGAAGGCGAAGGCGCACAAATTGGACATCAAGGTGCATCGCTGCGAATACAACTACGAGGGCGGCAGGCTGACCGTCTACTTTGCGGCGGAGCAACGGGTTGATTTCCGCGCGCTTGTGCGCGATCTGGCCCGCACTTTTCACACGCGCATTGAAATGCGGCAGATCGGCGTGCGGGACGAGGCCAAGTTGCTGGACGGCGTGGGCAAGTGCGGCCGCCAGCTCTGTTGCACGAGCTGGCTGCGCGAGTTTGCCTCGGTAAGCATTCGGCAGGCGAAAAACCAGCAGCTGCCTCTGAATCAGGACGAGATCAGCGGAGTCTGCGGCCGGCTGCTCTGTTGCCTTTCCTATGAGGATCCGCTTTACAAGAAGGCAAACAGGAAGATGCCTAAGGTCGGCGCCGAGGTGACGACGCACCAGGGCAAAGGCCGGATCCGACACCTGCACCCGCTTAAGGAAAGCGTTACGGTTCTGCTTGAGAATAACGTTATGGCGGAGTTCGAACTGTCAGAACTGATAACGGGGAAGAAGGAAAAGGACGGTGGCTGCGGCACCTGCGGCGGCTGCACCGTCAAGCGGCGCGCGGGCGAGGAGTAGGTCGCCGCGGGCACGGCGGGTTAGGGAGAGCAGACAGGTTCGGCGCCCGGCCAGAAGGGGAACGGATACTGTACGGGGCCGCTTTGCCGAGACAGCGCCAGTTGTCGATCCGGTCGTGTCAGACCGACCAGGCGAAGTAAGGAGCCGAGACGGGCTGCGGGTCAGGTTGCATGGGCCACGGCGCGTGTTTCGCGAATGACGGTCACGCGGATCTGACCCGGATATTCCAGGTTGTCCTCGATCGTGCTGGCTATGTTTTTCCCCAGCTCGATGACCTGTAGATCGTCGACTTCATCCGGCTGCACGATCACCCGGATTTCGCGGCCGGCCTGAATGGCAAAGGTCTGATTCACCCCCTCAAAGCTGTTTGCAATATCCTCCAGGGCTGTCACCCGTTTGATATAGGCTTCGAGGCTTTCGCGGCGGGCGCCCGGCCGGGCGCCGCTGATGGCGTCGGCGGCGGCGACGATGACGGCTTCGATCGATTCGGGTTCGACTTCGCCATGGTGGCTGGCGATGCAGTTGACGATTTTGGCATTGAGCCCGTAGCGTTTGGCGATTTCACCGCCGACGATGGCGTGCGGACCGTCGATCTCATGGCTGACGGCCTTGCCAAGGTCATGCAGCAGCCCCCCAATGCGGCTCGTGGTTACATCTGCGTGCAGCTCTTCGGCGATAACTGCGGCCAGATGCGCGGTTTCAATTGCGTGGTAGTACTGATTTTGGCCGTAGCTGGTGCGGAACTTCAGACGACCGAGCAGCCTCTGGATCTCTCTGTGCAGCCCCTGGGTATTGGTCTCGATCAGGGCCTGCTCTCCGGCCTCCTGAATGACCTGGTTCACCTCTTGTTGGGCGCGCTCCACCTCTTTCTCGATACGGGCCGGATGGATACGGCCATCGGAAACCAGTTTGCTGAGAGAGATGCGCGCGACCTCGCGTCGTACGGGGTCGAAGTTGCTGATCAGGATGGCTTCGGGCGTATCGTCGACAACGAGATCGACGCCTGTGGCCTGTTCGATGGCGCGAATGTTGCGGCCCTGCCGGCCGATGATTCGGCCTTTCATCTCGTCGGATGGCAGGTTGACAGCGCTGACTGAATATTCGGTGACGTGCTCGCTAGCGATCCGTTCCACGGACAGGGTGATGATTTCCCTGGCGCGGCGTTCGGCGATCTCCTGCGTTTCCGCCTCAACCTCGCGAATGGTGCGTGCAAGCTCCTGGCGTGCATTCCTTTCCGCCTCCTGGAGGAGGATCTCTTTGGCCTCATCCTGGGTCATATGGGCGACGCGCTGCAGCTCTTCGTTGCGCTGTTGTTCGGCGGCTTCCAGTTCGGTGGCACGTTTGTCGAGGCCGCTTTCCCTCTGATTCAGTTTGCGTTCGCGGTCTTCCAGCTGATCGACCCGTTTATCGATCTGCTCCTGACGGTTACGCAGCCGGCTTTCACTACGGTCCAGATCTCTGCGCTGGCGGGTGCGTATGGCATCCAGTTCGTTGCGTATACCTACTTCCTCTTCCCTCAGGGCCAGCTGCTGGCGTTGAACTTCTGCCTCGGCTTCTTTAAGAATCTGGTCCGCTTGCGACTCCGCGCCCTTGACAGCGAGTTCCTGCCGCTCCTTCTCTTGTTGGGCGCCGGATGTCAACCCGCGCCCATAGGCATAATAGATCAGATACGCGACGATGGCCGCGCCAATCAAGGCCGCGACGACTATGATAACTACGACTAACAAGTCCATATCCGAACCCCTTGGTTTGGATGCGCACAGCTTGCAATGTCTGTGGCTGCGCCGGTTGGATGCAGGCGTATCCCTATCTTCTTGCCATTCATACGCCGGAACCCTTGTAGGTTATTGTAATATTCAGTGGCCAAGCCATTCAGGTTACGCTTCCCACCGTTCCTCGCGGCCGGCGCGGGTGGGGACGCGCGCTTGTTCCAGCTCTTGCCAGATACGGTCGATCACGTCCCGGGCCACTTCCCAGTCAAATCCCCGGCGCTGCAGAAAGCTGCCCATTTTGCTGCGAAAGCGGGCAGGGTCGGTCTCCTCTCGCCATCTGTACAGACGGCTGCGGGCAGCGGCTTCGCAGGCCGAAGTTGCGTCACTCAGTTCATCGATAATCGCTTGGGCCACGCAATCGTCGACACCCTTTTGGCGCAACTCGTATCGCAGTGCCCTCGGTGCAACGGGTCGGAATCGGTTGCGTTGCTCCACCCAGAAGCGGGCAAATTCGAGGTCGTCGAGATACTGTCTTTCCAGCAGCTTGGCGATGATCGATTCGATCTGTGCCGGATTCAGGCGCCGCCCGTCCCTTGGCCGGTAGGCCTGGAGATTGCGTTGCACCTCCAGCTGGCTGCGGGGGCGCACTGCCAGGAAACGCAGTGCCCTGTTGTAGCCGCGGCTGCGCAGATCGACGGCTTTCAACGCCTTGATCGCCTGCTCGGTGAGCTGCTGGCCAATGCTGAGTTGGGCGGCTTCGACCGCCGGCAAGGGGAAGGCATATTCGCCGTCGAGGAAGAGATTGACTCGTTCCTTGTCTCTCTTCTGGAAACGCAGCGCTGTAATCGTTTTACCTGTCATAATCGGCCCGAAAAAAAAGTCGCCGTGGTTATAGACCACAGCGACTTGAAAGTCTCAACCGGGTATCGTCTGAGCTTTTCTCAGATCAGGCCATACCCAAAAAGGACGCATCAGTGCAGCATTGCGCCTCAGTGAGGGCGATTTTATGTGGACACCTGCTGTTGCATTACACAACGCACCGATTCAAGATCGGCTGGCCCGCATCGCAAATTGGGGGAGAGTTGCGGAGGGTGGTTGTATATAAGTCTATATATCCGTGTCAACAGCCGGCTTTACATCGACACTCGTAATGACATTCGATCCGCCACTGGCGATCAACGTTCAAGAGAACGTCTGCCACACTATCTGTTCAGCTGTATCAGCGACCCAGGGCATCCCCTGATAAGATGGAGTAAATGAGTTTTGGGTGCTGTCCTAGTTTTGGCGGTAGTGTGTCTGCACAAAATCGCGTCCAACTTGAGAGCGCTGTGGTCAGCGTTTTCAATTGTTGCAACACGTGCGACGTTTGAAATCTATCGGTGTATAGTGAACTCCTGTGCAACTCTGCACATTAAGGAACAAGAAAGATAAATTCAGCGCATAGAGCCTGCACTGAGTATGTCGTCCTGTACCGGGACATTGTCAGGCCTGGACCTCGTCTCCATTGGAGCGGGCCGGGAGTCCTGTTCTGTCCCTGATGATGCTGTCGATCTGTGAGGCTATCTCCGGATTCTCGCGCAGGCGCTTTTTGGCGGCTTCACGTCCCTGTCCGAGCAGGTCATCGCTATAGCGGTAGAAGGCGCCGCGCTTTTCGACGATGTCGAACTCGACGCCCAGGTCCAGCAGGTCTCCGTGCGTGCTGACGCCTTCGTTGTACATGATGTCGAACTCCGCCACTTTGAACGGCGCGGCCACCTTGTTTTTGCGCACCGTCACGCGCGTCCGGTTCCCGATCACGTCACTGCCCTGTTTGATCGACTGGATCCGCCGCACATCCAGACGCACACTGGCGTAGAACTTCAGCGCCATGCCGCCGGACGTCGTCTCCGGGTTGCCAAACATGATCCCGATCCGCTGACGCAGCTGGTTGGTGAAGATCATGCTCGTGTCGGTCGTCTTGACCGCGCCGACCAGCTTGCGCAGGGCCTGGCTCATGAGCCGCGCCTGCAGTCCGACGTGGCTGTCTCCCATCTCGCCTTCGATTTCCGCACGCGGCACCAGCGCGGCCACACTGTCCACCACTACGATGTCCATGGCGCCTGAACGCACCAGCGCCTCCGCTATCTCCAGGGCCTGCTCGCCTGTGTCCGGCTGCGATACGTATAGGTCCTCGACATTGACTCCGATCTTGCGCGCATAGCTCGAGTCCAGCGCATGCTCCACATCCACGAAGCCGCAGACCCCGCCCATGCGCTGCGATTCTGCGATGGCATGCAGACACAGGGTGGTCTTGCCCGAGCTCTCCGGCCCATAGACTTCGATGATGCGCCCGCGGGGAATGCCTCCCACGCCCAAGGCTATGTCCAGGCTCAGACTGCCGGTTGGGATCGAGGCCACGTCCAGCCGGGTTGCCTCCCCGAGCCTCATGATGATCCCTTCGCCGTAGCGTTTGTTCAGGGTGGCGAGGGTTGTATCCAATGCTTTCTGCCGACCGGTCTCCGCCATCGCAAGCTCCACTGCTCTACCGGTTATGGGCCGAATAGAGGGTTCAGAAAAGATTGATACCACCGTGCCAGTGCTGCGCTGAGTCGGAGGCCGAATCCCTTTACCGCTGCCATAGGGCAGCAGATAATGGCAACCAACTATACGGCTTGGCTACTCGGTGGCAGAGTGTTGACTCTACATTTAAGTGTACTGTATGTGCAAGGAGTATGCAAGCGCTTCAAAACATGGGCGGCCCGGAATGGGGTGAGGAGTGGGCACCCTCGAGGGGTGCCGCTGCGGGCTATTGGGGCGGAGGGAGGGCACCCACTAGGGGTGCCCCTACGGGTTTTTATGGGGAGCCGGGGGGCTCGTATATTTTTTCCCGCAGGGCCACAACTTCTCTGCGAACGGCTTCGTCGCGTTCGATGTCCTGGGCGATTTTCTCGACGCCGTGGCGGACGGTGCTGTGATCGCGACCACCCAGGAGTTCGCCGATGTTTATCAGCGACAGGTTGTTCTCTTCACGCAGGAGGTACATTGCCAGTTGACGGGCGTTGGCGATCTCCTTGGTGCGGGACCGGCCGAGCAGGACTTCCGGGGTCAGGTTGAAGTGCCTGGCGACGATCTGCACGACGCTGGCGGCCTCGCGTGGCCGGCGCTGTGGTACGAGCGTGTCCAGTATGCTTTCGGCCACGGACCGGTCCAGCGGCCTATCGTGGAAGGGGGCCTGAATGATGAGGCGATTGAGCGCGCCTTCCAGCTCGCGGATGTTGCTCTCCACCCGTTCTGCGATCAGCATGAGCACATCGGTCGAGACGGTCTGGTGGATGGACTGGGCCTTCGATTGCAGAATGGCGACGCGGGTTTCCAGATCCGGCTGCGAGATGTCGGCCTGCAGGCCGCCTTCGAACCGGCTGCGCAGACGGGCTTCCAGGGTGGCGATCTCCTTCGGCGGTCGATCGCTGCTGATCACAACCTGACGGCCGGCGGCGTGGAGATGATTAAATGTGTGGAAGAATTCCTCTTGCGTACTTTCTTTGCCGCCGATAAACTGGATATCGTCGATCAGGAGAAGGTCCACCTGGCGGTACTTGTTGCGATACTCTTCGGTGTTCTGCTGGCGAATGGCGCTGATGAGGTCATTTGTGAACTGTTCGGACGAACAGTAAAGAACCTGCATTCCTTGCCTGGACATGGCGTGTCCGATGGCTTGGAGAAGATGTGTCTTCCCCAAGCCGACGCCACCATAGACAAAGAGCGGGTTGAAGCGATGGCCGGGCTGCTCCACGATGGACTGGGCGGCGGCGTGGGCCAGACGGTTGTGGTTTCCGACCACAAATGAGTCGAAGGTATAGCGGGGGTTGAACACGCCGCTCTGAAGGGCCGCGTCTGACCGGGTTGCGGCGGCCGCTGCGGGGGTCTGAGCGGTGTCGCGGGGCGGGGCGGACGGCGGACGGGTTGCCGGTGGTTGGGCAGGTCGGTCGGGGAGAGGGTCGACTTCGGCCGGCTTGGTTTCGGGCGCTGCGGGCGGGATATTGGCGTACAGGGGGGCAGACTCCGGCGAATCCGGCTGCTTTTGCTGTTGGGGGCGCACCTCGAAGAAGACCTGCACTGAACGGCCGGTCAACTGGCTCAGAATGTCTTTGATCTTTTTGCGCAGGCGGTTCTGCAGCCAGTCTCGAGCCCAGGCATGGGGTGCGCCGACGGTGAATTCGCCTTCTGAATAGCCGATGATCGAGGTGTCGCGCACCCAGGTTTCAAAGGTGGTTGCAGGCATCTGCAGCGCGAGTTCGTGCAGCGTTTTCTGCCAGATATCCTGGGGATCCAGATCGTCATCAACCGCCTGGGGCTGATGATCAACGGAAGCGGCTTCGGTCTCTGTATCGGAATGCTCTGCCGTCTGCTGATCTCCCGGCGGGGTTTTCTTCGACCGGGACGAAGCTGAAGAGGGCTGGCCGCGCTCGTACAGAGGGTTGCCACTGCGACGTGATGAGGGTTCGGATTGCCAGTTTGTACTCAAAACAACTCCTTTTCACTCTCCTGTTCCGCAATCAAGACGAAGCGCAAGGGAATTTTGTTCGCGCAGACACGGAAAAACAGGCGAAAGGGAGGGCAAAAGATTGATGAAACCGCAAACAGTTCGACCTGGTTGTTGGTGGGGGTAGCCGCAAGGCAGACGCCACCTGTCCGACTGGCTCCCGGACGGCTGGAGTCTGTGTCAATCGAACGCCTGCAACGCCTCTTCGCTACAATTATATGAATAAGTAGTGTATCAAAACCGACAGTGGCGGACAATCGCAGTGAAGATGAAAGGCCCGCACAATCTGCCCGTGAAACATTCTGGTCGCGCTTGACGGTTACTATATGTAGTATATGGCGGGAAGATTATTCGATATAGGGGAATTTCTACGACGCGGGCGGGTTCAATACGTTTTGAAAGCAGGGGGTGAGTAGAGAAACCAAGTTCGGTTCGTAGACGAACTGTAGAGTTATCCGCAGCATTGCGGAAGTTATCCCGAATTGCCGGAAGTTATCCCCATGGTTTTCCCCGGTTCACAGGCTTTGGCGGCATAGGATATGGCACAGTATTTCAATTTTCGGGTTGAGTCAGCGGAAGGATATTGGGGACGCGCGGGTTTTCTACGTAAATGGTGGCGCATTTACGCCGCCGACTCGCGCTGGGCGCCGCCGGCGTGGGGCCGGTTGCGGCAGGCGGTGGTGTCCAAGCAGTTCGCGCACCTGGAACGGAGCCGGCCCCATTATATGGTGGTTGAAGCTCTGCCGCGGCGCCGGCAGGCGAATGTCAGCGCGCAGCCGTCCTTGAACATCAACCAGGGCATTATGATGGAGGAACCGGTTGCGGCCGCGGTTGTATTGATCGACCCGCGGCGCACGGACAGCACGGCGCACCTGGCCATGCTGCACGCGGCCAACAGCCGGGAGAGCCTGGAGCGCCTGTTGCACGCGGTGCAGGAACAGGTCGGGCATGAGGGGATTCGCCGGGTGGTCCTGCCGGTTGGGCTGTCTCCCCACCTGGGCACGGGTGTGCTGCAGGATCATTTTCACCGCGAGCCGCCACTGCACGCGCCCTATGCGCCGCCGTATGTGCCGGAGCTGTTTGCGACGGTGTGCCGGCCGTTGGGGCGCAGTCTGCTTTACACGATGGAAGCGGGGGCATACGGAGATGGCGAGGCGGGGATTGCGGGCCCGGCGGTAATACATCCGCTGGATCCGACGCGGCTGGCCGGTGACCTGCTGCCGCTTTTCACGCAGTCGGCGCCGGCGTGGGCGGAGTTCCCGCTTCCGGATGGGGCGGAGGCGCAGTTCTTGCTGTGGTGGATCCTGCGCCGTCCGGCGCTGGCATGGATGGCGGAGGTCGACGGCAAGGCGGTGGGCTTTCTTCTGGCACAGCCGGACGGCAGCGGGCCGCTGCGCCGCACGCGCGGGGGACGCTCTCTGCTGGGGCGGCTGTTGTTACAGTGCCTGGAGCTGCGGCCGCCGCGTTCGGTGCGCGTGCTGTTTATGGGGGTGGACCCCGATTACCGGCGACGGGGTATAGGCAAGCAGTTGTGGCAGCAGATGTTGTCAGCGGGCCCCGCGGGCGGCTGGGAGAGGGTGACGGCGGGGCCGCTGCCGTCAACGGCGCGGGCCGGCGCGGGCTTTCTGAAGGCGGTTGGTCTCTCGAGCCGGGAGACGTATCTGCTGCACCGTTATGACTTTGATTAGAGCTCGTTGGCGTTTGCCTTTTTTGAGATATGCCAGAGCAAAACACTTTTTTGTCCACGGAGGGCCACAGAGGACCACGGAGAACACCTTTTTGTCCACGGAGGGCCACTAAGGACCACGGAGAACACCTTTTTGTCCACGGAGGGCCACTAAGGACCACGGAGAACACCTTTTTGTCCACGGAGGGCCACTAAGGACCACGGAGAACACCTTTTTGTCCACGGAGGGCCACTAAGGACCACGGAGAACACCTTTTTGTCCACGGAGGGCCACTAAGGACCACGGAGAACACCTTTTTGTCCACGGAGGGCCACTAAGGACCACGGAGAACACCTTTTTGTCCACGAAGGGCCACTAAGGGCCACGAAGAACACCTTTTTTGTCCACGGAGGGCCACAGAGGACCACGGAGAACACCTTTTTTGTCCACGAAGGGCCGCGGGGAACACCGGGGGCCTATCAAGTTTTCATTTCGCAGTTGCGCAGTTTTTCAGGGATCAGCGGCACTTTGCTACAGCGGATCGCTATACCGTCAAACGTCAACCAATCCTAATTGAACGTCAACGGCCCCTAGGACTCTGCCGGCGGGGCGGGCGACGTTTATTCGTAGGCGATTTCGTATGACAGCGGGACGATGCTGATCCAGGACTTGCCCGCTTTGAGGGGAATCTCGACGCCGTCGGCGGCGAAGAAACGGGGCATCTCGCCACTGCTGTCGTTGCGCCAGGTCCCTTCATAGGCGAGGCCGTCGCGGAAGATGACGGCCCTGCCGGCGCCGAAGGGGTTGATGAGAAGGCTGAGGTTGCCGTAGGCGTCTTCGATGATGTTCACGGGGGCGTGGGGCATGTACTGCACGATAACGTTTTCGACCGCGATCTGCTGGCCGTTGTTGCTGTCCCGATGGGCGGCGCCGCCCAGAGAGCGCAGATAACGCCCGCTGCCGGCGTCGTAGCGATAGGCGACTTGGCTGGCGGTGACAGAGGGATAAGGGATCCGGATCGTATTGGCGGATGCGCCGCCGGGCGCGGGGCCGCCAAAGGTAAATCCCTGGATGGAGGGGGCCCGTTCGACGGCCCAATCCGTGAGCCAGAGACGCAGCATCCGGCTGCTGGTGCGCAGGCGGGTGCGATAGTCGTTGCCAACGGAGCGGGCGTAGCGGGTACTCTCCGGATCGTCCAGATCGAGGTCGAGGTAGGGGAAGAGCTGGTTGTTGTTCTTGAGCTGATAGCGGACACCGTCACTGGCCCCGGAGCAGAAGAGGCCGGCGTCATAGAGCGCGCCCAGGAAGTAGTTGAACAGGCGGGCGCTGCGCACGGGCCCGATCTCCTCGCTGTCGGCGCCGTAGAAGACCGCGCTGAACCGTGTCAGGCTGAGCCCTTCCATCAAAAATTCATACATTACATCGGCCTGGCTGATGCCGAACTGCGGACGGGCGGCGATGTCGTTGTTGATGCAGACGACGACCGGACGCAACCCAGTGCGTGCGGGGTCCAGGGGCCGGCCCGTGAGTGGGTTGGTCGTGCCGGGCGAGCCAAAGCCGCCCGGGGCGGGCAGGGTGAGACCGACCTCGTCGAGATTGGGTGCGTCGATGGTGGCGGTCGGCGACGGCGTTGGCGGGGCCTGGGCGACAGGCAGGCTGAGAGGCGGCAGGTTGCTCTGGGCGAAGTCGGCGCTGATCCAACTTTCTCGATTGGCTCCGGCCGGGCAGCAGATTTTCAGCCAGTTGCCGGCCTCGTTGCGGCCCGAGATGCGGAACCGCTGCCCCTCCAGGACCTGGCCGACGATGCCGTAAACGGTACCGGGGCCGGCGCGCAGGTTGAGGGTCTCTGTGAGCACGAGGGCCTCGGGATAGGCCGGTGTGGGCGTGTTGGTCGGGCTGGGCGATGGTGCGGGAGTGGGCGTGTATTGGGGCGGGGGCGTGAAGGTGGCTACCACCTGCGACGTTTGGGCGGCGACGGGCTCGGTGGGGACGGCTTCGACGCCGCCGGTGGGGCCGCCGCCGGAATCGCGCCCGAGCAAGGAGGCGACAGACAGAGTCTGGCCAAACAGGAGTGCTCCGCCGATGAAAGCGACAACTACGATGATTGCCAGTGCGGCCGCAGCGATGGTAAGCCGCAGCCATTTCCCCGACAGTTGTGGACGAGGATCTTGAGCCATAACCGTTTTCCTCTGCGGAATTCCTCAGGCGCGCCGAGGGCGCCCGTCTTCATGCAGATCATAGCACATGAAGGTAAGCAGAGACCCATTGTAAACTTCTTGCGGCGAGGCGGCAACGCGTGAACCATGGCTTGAGCCCTGCTTTATGTCGGGCTGAGTCGGTACGTTTTCGTCTTTTGTGGGGGGTGCTTGTGGGAGCAGTTGTCTGAACCGGGATTTTTGGAATCGGGGAACAGGCTGTGGTTACAATGGAGAGATGAATTTCCGAAATGGCGGGACTGACCGGCGTGTCGCAATTTTCGGGTATGGTGTGTGTCTGGGATGCGGCTCTGCATTTTGTGCTCTGACTGACAGGCGTTTAGAGTATTTTCTCCTCGTTTCTTTCTCCACCGGGCGTTGAATATCCGACATCTTCGCCCTTCGCAACTGCGGGGGAACCGCAGTGTTCCCTCTGCATGGGGTAAAGTGAAAGTACAGGCCGGTCATCTCTGAAATGTAGAGAGTGCGGCGTCAGTAGCCGGGAAAAGATCGTGATGATTGCACCAGGAAGGGACCAGAAAATCAGGCGCACTTCTCGCATCCTGCAGATCATTAGTCGGATTGCGATGCGACCAGGACAGTATCGAGCCAAGGACCTGGCGCAGCAGTTCGAAGTTAGTGACAGGACGATCAAGAAGGATTTGCAGATTGTTCGCCACGGGCTGCGGTTGGCGCTGCGTTCATCCCGGCAGGGTTATTATTTTGAGGAGACGCCGCAGCTGCCGGCGGTTGCCTACAGTTTTACGGAGGCGCTGGCGCTAGTGCAGGCGGCGCAGGTATCGCGGCAGGTTGCGGGCATCAGTTCTGCGGATCTTTCCGCCGCCGTGGCGCGGTATCAGTAGCTGGTATGTGGAGAGCTGGGCTCTGCCGGTGATGGGCTTTGGCGGGTTAATTCAGTTCTCAATAGACCAACAAAGGAAAGAAAGAGCTTGTCGGAATATATTCAACATTTTTGGGGAAAGTCGGATCGGCAGAATCCTGAGCGGATTCATCTTCTGGAGCACCACATTTCTGATGTAGCAGCTTGCTTCGAGGCCCTGCTGAAACAGCCGACAGTTCGTGAACGGCTGGCCCGCGCGGGGGGCCGGGACGACCTGGACGAAGCAACCGCGGCACGGCTTTGCGTCCTGGCGGCTCTGCATGACGTCGGCAAGGCGAACACCGGTTTTCAGACGCGGATCTGGCGTGACGAGGATCTGCCGCTGGGGCGGAAGAGGCCGCCGCGCGCGGGGCATGTCCAGGACCTGACGCCGATTCTGAGTGGAGAGGATGAAGTGGCGGCGGACTGGTTCTTCGACGCTTTGGATGAAAGCGAAATCATGGGGTGGGACAGTGATGACGGGGGAACCGTGAGCGGTCTGTTGGTCGCATCGCTGTCGCATCATGGCTCGCCGTTGAATCTGTCTGCTAGTCACGCGGCCAACCCCGCGGCCTGGCGCCCATTCGGGGACCTTGATCCGCGCCAGTGCGTGGGGCGCATTATTCGGCTCGTGCGCGACTGGTACCCGACCGCTTATGCTCCAGCGGGGACGCTTCTACCGTCTGCGCCCGCGTTTCAGCATATGTTTCTGGGACTGTGCACGCTGGCGGACTGGCTCGGCTCCGATGAACGTTTCTTCGAATTCTGCAACCGGCCCCGGGATGATTACATTGTTTCGGCGCGGGAGCGGGCCGGCGAGGCGGTGTCCGCGATCGGTCTGGACCTGGAGGCACAGCGGAGGGCTCTTGGAAAGTTGCCCGATTTTGGTGGGCTGTTCGCAATTGACGGCGCGCCCAATCCCATGCAGCAGCGGGCGGTGGATCTGCCGCTGGAAGCACCATTGGTTGTCATCGAATCGGAGACCGGCTCGGGCAAAACGGAGGCGGCTCTCTGGCGCTTTGCCCGCATGTACGAAGCGGGGTTGGTGGACGGTCTTTATTTTGCTCTGCCTACCCGTTCCGCCGCCACGCAGATACACAACCGCGTAACTGACTTTGTCCAGACAATGTTTCCGAAAGGTTGCATTCCTGAACAGGTCCTTGCGGTTCCGGGCTATCTGCGAGCGGGTGATACGGTTGGAAAGCGTCTGCCCCACTATGAAGTTTGGTGGGAGGATCAACAGGGGGCCGCTGATTCGGTGAGCAGGCGCCGGTGGGCGGCGGAAAGCGCCAAGCGTTATCTTGCGGCGCAGATTGCAGTCGGGACGATCGATCAGGCGATGATGGCAGCGCTGCAGGTCCGGCACGCGCACATGCGCGCGGCCTGTCTGGCCCGCAACTTGCTGGTGGTTGATGAAGTCCATGCATCGGACCAGTATATGCGGGTAATCCTTGAGGGTTTACTGGACGCCCACATTGGGGTTGGGGGTTATGCATGCCTGATGTCGGCTACACTTGGCTCTGTTTCCAGGCAGCGTCTGTCTGCGCCGGGTGTAGTCGCCGCGGGGGACGGCATCTCGCTGAAAGATGCGGAGGCGACCAGTTACCCGGCCATCACCACGCGCGGAGTTGGACGGGAGAATGTAGTCGGTGTCGAGGAAAGCGGCCGACACAAGAGGGTTCGGGTTGAGGCGTTGCCGGTGATGGAGGCGTTTGGCTCGGCGGCGGACCGCGGCCTGGAGGCGGCGCGGGCGGGGGCGAAGGTATTGATTATTCGCAATACGGTCGCTTTTGCGGTTCGAACACAGCAGGCGTTGGAGGGGCGGGCCGCGCTCGGTGAAGGGGCGTTTCTTTTCGGAGTCGATGGTGTATTGACGCTGCATCACGGCCGCTTTGCTGGAGATGACCGCCGCAGGCTGGATAGAGCGGTGGAGGAACAGATCGGGAAGGAGCGCGGACGCGGCGGACGCGTCATTGTCGGCACGCAGACGCTGGAACAGTCGTTGGATATCGATGCCGACCTGTTGATCACCGATCTGTGTCCAATGGATGTGCTGCTGCAACGGATTGGGCGTCTGCATCGTCATGCGCGTGATGGCCGCCCGGGAGGCTATCGGGACCCGGTCTGCGTCGTATTGACGCCGACCGACGCCGATCTTGCTCCCTGGCTGACTCGGAGCCAGGATACGAACGGGCTGGGGCCGAATGGTCTTGTTTATGAAGACCTGCGCATATTGGAGGCGACGGCACGGTTGGTCGCTGAACACGCGGACGACGGCAGGCCCTGGATCATTCCAGACATGAACCGTGCCTTGGTAGAGCGCAGCACGCATCCTGAAGCTTTGGAGAGGATCACGGGGGAGATGGGGGAGGAATGGCGCGACCACGCTATCAAAATGGAGGGTGCGTACATCGCCGCCAATCTGACCGCCCGCCAGGTTCTCGTACGCCGCGACCGCTCTTTTTACGAGGAAAACCGGGATGTGGTATTTCCTGACGTGGAGGCGAGAATTCGCACGCGGTTGGGCGATGAGGGCGTCGAGATCAAGCTGGAGCCGGCTGCGCCGAGCCCCTTTGGCCGCGGCGGAACCATCACCCATATCGCGATTCCGGGCCACATGGCCCGTGGATTGAACGGGGAGGAGCCGGTCCCCTGGAGAGCGGGGGAGGGTGGATTCGAGTTCAGGGTGGAAGACAGGCGCTTTCGCTATGATCGGCTGGGTTTGGGCAGACTGTGAAAAACAATCAGGAGGACCGAGAGTCGGCCTGCCTGACTTGCGGAGGGATCTGAATGACCCCGCGTGTGCAGGGGAACCATCTCTAAAGAGATGGTAATCTTAGCCTGAATTGGTCTATCCTCGCGTGTGCGAGGCAAATTTCAAAGCAGCCCTTGACTTGCTACGAGCCATATTGTATACTCGTAAACATTCATGCTAAAATTAGCCTTAAGTGGCTGTATTGTTCCATTTCTTTTCAGTATACGCAAACAGGAGGTCTGCATCAAGTGACTTTCAACATTCTAGAGGGCCCTCTTATCAGAATTTCTACGTCAAGCGGGCCGGTTGTCCGCGCGTCGTTGCCGGCGGTCTTTGCGGCGTTGATGCGGGATGAGGTTGAGGCCTTCCCCGCGCTAAGGCCCCATCAGCGCCACGCGTGGCATGCTTTTCTGGCACAGTTGGGCGCGGTGGCGCTGCAGCGCGCAGGCCTGAACGGACCGCCGGACAGCGCCGAAGAATGGCGGCGCATACTGCGCGAACTGACTTCAGACTTTCCCGACGATGAACCCTGGCGTCTCGTTGTGGAGGACATCACCAGACCGGCATTCATGCAGCCGCCTGCCCTTTCGGAAGACAGGCTCAAGGACTACAGGACGGCTGTTCCGACGCCGGACGGACTGGATATGCTGGTCCTTTCGAAGAATCACGACATCAAGTCGGCTGTGGCGATGCGGGCTGAGGCGGACGACTGGATTTTTGCGCTGGTGACGCTGCAGACAATGGAGGGTTACGCAGGAAAATACAATTATGGGATATCCCGCATGCCTAGCGGATACGGAAATCGTCCTGCTTTTAGCATTACCCCATCTGTACGTTATGGACTCCATATCAAACGCGATATTGTAGGACTCCTAGAGCATCGGCAGTCGCTTTTGACTGAGTATCCGATGTCCCAGGCCGGTTTTGGTTTGGTGTGGCTTATCCCCTGGGATGGCACGAAAGCAGAAGCGTTGCTTCTCACCGCTCTCGATCCTTTCTATATTGAGATTTGCCGCCGGATACGATTGCAATTTCAGGGCGAACAACTGAAAGCCACAAGTGCCAACTCGGATTACAGACGAATTGTTGATGTCAAGGGCCTGACCGGAGATCCTTGGGCACCGACTAGCAAAGTGCCCAACAAGCAAGGAACTCCCACAGCCTTTCTGGGCCCGCGGAAACTAGGTTACGCGAGGGTAGTGGAAGGTCTCACCTCTTCCGATTGGGGACAACCTTGCCTATTACGCCCAGTTCGGTCTGAGCGAGATTCCCTGGGAACAATGCAATTGGTGGCCCGAGGGATGGTACGCGGAGAAGGCGGAACAGAAGGCTACCACGAACGCATCATTCCACTGAAGCCCAAAACGATGCAGGCTTTGGGCAAAGCCAAAGGCGCGCAGGAATTGGGAGAAATTGCCAGGGATCGTATAACGCAGGTTGGTATCGTGCAGAGTATTTTGCGTCACGCCGTAGCTACATTAGCTGCCCATGGCAACAGCGATCCCAAAATGCATAGGAATGGCCACCCGTCACCCAATGACCTCGCTAGACCATGGATAGCCCAATTGGATGCTGTTGTGGACAGTAGCTTTTTTGAAGATCTGCAAACCGAATTCGAAGCAGACCCCGGGGAGCGCAAGAATATCCGCATTCGTTGGCTGATGAATGGGCAAGATGGTGTTGTGGATCTGGCCCATAACATTCTGTTTCGTGCCGAAGAAGCGTTACCTTGCCGAGTGGCTCACCGCTACCGCGCCCGCGCCAACGCTGAGAGCCTGTTCAAAGGAAGAATTCGAGGGCCGCAAGGATTGCCGTTTCTAATTAAAGATGGAGAGGAGAAATAACGATGTCGCAACAGCAACCTCCTGTCACTGGCGCAGAATCCCGACGCAAAGAAGATCCATCCATTCCCACCGAACGATCTTCACGTGAACAACACTTTACTCAGGAGGTGATCGACAAAGCCCAGCATTATGGATGGCAGCCATTCCATCTCCGAGATCGCGAAAGTGCGGCAATTGTTCGCGGCAGAGGCTTTCCGGACCTGGTAATGTTTCGGGGAGATCAGCTAATCATAGCCGAACTAAAGCGGGACGAAGCCAGCCAGCTGTCGGCCGATCAGGTTGGATGGATGGATGCATTTCGCCAGCACGTGCCTGCCTATGAATGGCGTCCCAGAGATTGGGACGAAATTGAGAGCGTTCTGAAACACGGCGCCGAAATCCGAAATGATGGCATGACTCCGCCCCCTGCAAGAAAGTTTCTGAGCAGCAGCCAGATGCCGAAGAATTTCCATACTGCTATACAGGGCCTCGCGGAAGCAATTGAAGACAAAGATTTCAATCGCGGCGACAGATCGAAACTGCGCCGCATTGACCCTGACAATCCAGATACCGCTGCCTTCTGGAGACTATTAGTCAGAGCGGGAATGCCGGAAAACCCCGACATTAGCAAATGGGGACTAATCATACACGGCATGGCGCTAATGTCCCATGGCGCGGGACTAGCGCACAATCATCGAATATCCGTTGGCCGTGTGCTGTATCAAGGCGGAGGGAAGAGAGTTCCCTTTTACTCTGAGAGACGTTTATCGACTCTGCTCGCAGCTCGAGGGCCTACGTTGCGGCGTCTGCTGGCGAGGCTGTTCCGTATGCTGTCAACTGAAGGATGCGCTTTCAATTGGTTCGAGATGGCAGAATTTATCCTTTACGAAGGATACGACGAAGGCCGGGCTGACCAAGCCCGAGTCGAAATTGCCCGCGACTATTACATTGCCGAGCGGCGTAGCTCACTAACAGCTCAAACTGACCAATCATAATCTCTGAAGGAGTCCTAATAATGACTACCGCACGTTTTTTGCAGATTCACAGTCTCCATTCCTACCCGGCTGCGCTGCTGAACCGCGATGACAGTGGGTTGGCTAAGCGTATGCCGTTCGGCGGCGCGGTGCGCACCCGCATCTCATCGCAGTGTCTGAAGAGGCACTGGCGCACGGCCGACGACGAATACGCGATTCACAACATTTCCAACGCGGCCAAGGCGATACGCTCGCGCAATGTGATCGACCGCGAGGTGATTCTGCCGCTGCGGGAGGGCGGCGGGATCGACGACGAGGTGCTGACTGCGGTTGAGGATGCCTTCAACGTGGGGGTGTACGGCAGCAGCGGCACGAGCGAATCGGGGCGTCAGCCCCTCCTGCTCGGTCTGCCCGAGGTGACGTATCTGCGCGACAAGGCTGAGGCTATCTGCCGCGCGCACGTGCATGATGCCAAGGCCGCCGGCCAGAGCGCGAAGGATCTGTTTGGCAAAGCGGAACGCGGTAACTTCAGGGCATTCCGCGAGGAGACGGCTCTCCCAGGCGGGCTGGAAAGCGCGCTTTTTGGGCGCATGGTGACATCGGCCCCGGACGCCAATATCGATGCCGCGGTCCACGTGGCCCATGCCTTCACGGTCCATCGCGAGGAGAGCGAGAGCGACTATTTCTCGGTCGTCGACGACTTGCAGCGGGACGATGAAGATGCCGGCGCGGCGCACATCGGCGATACCGAGTTGACGGCGGGCCTTTTCTACGGTTACGTGGTGGTTGACCTGCCCGGGCTTGTCTCCAATCTGGAAGGTTGCGACGCGCAGGAGTGGGACAGTGCAGACAAGGCCCTTACCGGCAAAGTAATCGAGCATCTGGTGCATCTGATCGCCACCGTATCGCCCGGCGCCAAGCTGGGTTCCACCGCGCCGTATTCCTATGCCGAACTGATGCTAATCGAGGCCGGGACGCGGCAGCCCCGCAGTCTGGCCAACGCCTTCCGCAATCCTACCCCTGCCCTGACGGCGGACGCAACCGCGGCCCTGGCTGGATACCTGACCCAACTCGACAACGCCTATGGCGTGCGCGAAGCCCGACGGGTGATGTCGGTGGCTGACTGCGACATTCCCAAGGCGAACCGCCTGTGCCTGGACGACCTGGCCGCCTGGACTGCGGGCGCAGTCCAATCCGGGGAGGCGGCCTGAGATGCGCCATCTGATACTCGCGCTGGAAGCGCCGTTGATGGCCTTTGGCGGCGAGACGATCGACAACTATGGCGTCGTCCGCTGGTTTCCCGCCGCTTCGATGCTGACGGGGCTGCTGGCGAATGCTCTGGGCTGGCGGCGGACCGAGGCCGAACGGCATCAGAGATTGCAGGAGCGCTTGATCTACGCGGCCCGCATCGACCGCGAACCGGCCGGCGGCGTGCGGCTGACTGATTTTCAGACGGCCGCCATTTCCAAAAAGGACAGCAGCTGGACGACGCGCGGCGCGGCGGAGGTACGGAAGGGCGGCAACTATACGAACTGGCTGCGCTACCGCGACTACCTGGCCGATATGCGCGTGACTGTTGCGTTGAGGATGGAGCAGGCGGCTGCCGGTCCCAGCCTGGATGATCTGGCGGTGGCGCTGGAGAGGCCGTTCCGCCCCTTGTTCATCGGCCGCAAACACTGTCTGCCATCGGCGCCGCTGCTTGAGGACTTTCAGGAGGGCGAGACGGTCCTGGAGGCCCTGTTGACCGCGCCTTTGGGCAGGCGGGATGGACGGACGGAGAGCATTCGCGTGCTGTGGCCTGCTGGCGAGGGTGTAAAGGGTGTTCAGCCCAGCCGCGCCTATATGTTGACCGACGAACGCAATTGGATATCCGGCCTGCACGGCGGTGGCCGCAGCGTGTGTGAATCCGCCATCCCCGTGACGCGGTTCCGCGCGGCCGACAGTGGCGACATGCAACCGAAGGAGGAACAGGCAGCATGACTATTCAGGAGAAAGGCGCTGTCACGAGACATACGCTGAAGATGATTCGAGGCAGCGTAGATCTGCGTTCCTTCCAGCGTTGGGCGGGTTCGAGACAGTTGATGAGCCGGCAGACGTTCGATGAGGGGTACGCCATGCACTGCTTTCTCGCCGGCGTCTTCGGGAAGCTGGCGCCACAGCCCTTTCGATTGATTCTTCCAAGGGGAAAGGGCAATCGGCAGGGCGTCTTCTACGGCTATGGCCACGCCGAGGCTGAGGCATTGAGAGAAGCGGCGGCGCAGTTTGCTGACCCGCTCCAGGCCCAGGTACTGCCCGGCTCCGGCTTGGAGGGCAGGCCGATGCCAGCGACGTGGAAAGGGGGTACTCAGCTGGGGTTCGAGCTTCTCACCCGCCCCACGGTACGCCGCGCACGCGGCAACAGGAATCCGGGCGGCGAGGTAGATGCCTTCCAGCGGGAAGCGGAGCGCTATCCGCCCGGAGCCATGCCTCGCAGCAGGGAGCAGGTCTATATCGATTGGCTGTCGGAGGAGCTGCAACGCCGTGGTGGGGCGGAGCTGGAAACGGCAAGCCTGGTGTCCTTTCAGCGGACCCGTTCGATACGGGCACTAAGACGGCGGCCATTCGAGGGGCCAACTGCTCTATTGCGGGGTACGATTACGGTTACCGATGGCGATGACTTCACAAAATTATTGGGACGCGGCGTAGGGCGGCACCGTTCTTACGGGTACGGAATGCTGCTGTTGCGTCCCGTAGGGAAGTCGGCCTGACGAATGGGATTTGCTTGCTAAGTGCACGTTAACAATCGAATACTTTCCACCTCCTGGTTCCCTTGCATACGCGGAGATAGACCTTCACTGAATGACAAAAGGGGAAAGAATGTTAAGAGGAAGACTTGGACTTGAAACCGCCCGCATTCCGCATGCGGACCGCCATGGTCTCCTGTGGCTGTCCCGGGGGGCCCTGACTGTGCGGGACGGTACGCTTCGATTCGAACGGGAGAGCCCGGCCGATTCGAAGAGTCCGCTGGAGAGCGGGCAATATGGCATTCCGTTTCAATCGCTTTCGATGATTCTGCTTGGGCCGGGCTCGACGGTGAGCCATGACGCGTTGCGTCTGATGGCGCGTCACGGCACAGCGCTGGTTGCGGTGGGCGAGGATGGCGTGCGGTGCTACACCGCGCCGCCGCTGATGCCGGACAGTTCGGAGATAGCCCGCCGGCAGATGCGGGCCTGGGGCGATGCCGCCGGCAGCCGCATCACAATCGCCCGCAGGATGTACGCGATGCGTCTGGGCGAACTGGTTCCGCACACCGAGATAGACATTCTGCGCGGGATCGAGGGAGCACGCATGAGGCAGACCTACAAAAACCTGGCCCAGCGGTACGGTATCCGATGGCAGGGCCGCCGCTACGACCGCAAAAAACCCTTAGCCGCGGACATTCCGAACCAGGCGATCAACCATGCCTCGGTCGCTGTAACCGCCGCAGCGGTGATTGCGGTGACGGCCGTGGGCGCGATTCCGCAGTTGGGCTTCATTCACGAACATAGCGGAGACGCCTTCGCGCTGGACATTGCCGACCTGTTTCGCGATACGGTTTTGCTTCCGGCCGCGTTTCAGTCCGCCAAGGCCGTAATGGAGAGTCCGAAGCTGGACATCGAGAGGCAGGCCCGCAAGACGACGGGAGAAATGCTTCGAAGTCAACGCGTTATTCCGGAAATGATTGACCGCATCAAGAAACTGTTCGAAGACATTGCTCCAGTTCAGGAATCGTCGTCCGGCACGCGGCGAGAATCAGGGGGTAGCCGATGACGATTGTGGTTACGATCAATGTGGCTGCGCGGTATCGAGGCTTTCTTGCCTCGGCCATGTTGGAAATAGCGCCTGGCGTGTACACGTCGCCCAACATGACAAGCGGGATACGAAGAAGGGTGTGGGACGTACTTGCCGAGTGGTATGCCGAGATGCAGCAGGGCTCGATCGTAATGACCTGGCGGGAGCCGTCCGCAGTGGGCGGTCAGAGAATTCAGGTGCTGGGAGAGGCGCCCAAGGAGATCGTCGATGCCGATGGTGTTTACCTGGTGAAGTACAATTAGGCTGCAACCCCTTTGCAGAACTGACAAGAAAAGATCGCTTAGGGGTTCCCCCGCACACGCGGGGATAGACCCAATGAAGATTTGGACAATCGCCCGCGGGTAAAGGTTCCCCCGCACACGCGGGGATAGACCCCTGGGCGCCGGGAAGGACGTGGATGAGGAACAGGTTCCCCCGCACACGCGGGGATAGACCTTGACGCGGTCAAGGTATAGCGGCAGCTCGACAGGTTCCCCCGCACACGCGGGGATAGACCCTGTACTGCTTACTGATGGCCGGATCGTTGATAGGTTCCCCCGCACACGCGGGGATAGACCCTGTACTGCTTACTGATGGCCGGATCGTTGATAGGTTCCCCCGCACACGCGGGGATAGACCGTCGCGCGCCGCATTCTCAAAGTGCTTGATCTGGGTTCCCCCGCACACGCGGGGATAGACCGGACTTCGTTTCGCCGGGCGGCAGCGTGACGGCGGTTCCCCCGCACACGCGGGGATAGACCCGTTAGGGCGCATTACCAGTGGAACGTGGACGGGGTTCCCCCGCACACGCGGGGATAGACCGTCTGCATACTCCGCCCATTCGCGGTCATCGTTGGTTCCCCCGCACACGCGGGGATAGACCCGTGACATTTTGAGCGGCAGTCGTTCCGTTGGGGGTTCCCCCGCACACGCGGGGATAGACCCCAAGAACACCAAGGCGGCCATGTTCCACGTGCGGTTCCCCCGCACACGCGGGGATAGACCCGTAGAAACGCAAGCATACGAGAGTATCAAGCTGGTTCCCCCGCACACGCGGGGATAGACCTCAGCATGGCTGTTCTGCACATTGATCCAGACGGGTTCCCCCGCACACGCGGGGATAGACCTTTAACTGCTTGCGGAGACGCGCCACGCGTGCAGGTTCCCCCGCACACGCGGGGATAGACCTGTACATGGCTCCGGTGTGGCTTTCGTTTATACGGTTCCCCCGCACACGCGGGGATAGACCGTCACCGCGATAGCCGCCAAGCATGACCCATGTGGTTCCCCCGCACACGCGGGGATAGACCCACCCATGCCCCAGTCGGTTGGTGCCAAGACGAGGTTCCCCCGCACACGCGGGGATAGACCTATTGGTCCTATCTTGTCACCCTAAGCTTAATGGGTTCCCCCGCACACGCGGGGATAGACCTTTCTTGCTGAGACGCGCCCTGACTCAAAGCCGGGTTCCCCCGCACACGCGGGGATAGACCTGATTATGAGGAGGAAAAACGGCGCAAGGAACAGGTTCCCCCGCACACGCGGGGATAGACCTTCACGCTTGCGGAAGGCAAGGAGCGAATGTTCGGTTCCCCCGCACACGCGGGGATAGACCTTCACGCTTGCGGAAGGCAAGGAGCGAATGTTCGGTTCCCCCGCACACGCGGGGATAGACCTCATCATTACCCATGTAACGACACCTTGCGCCCGGTTCCCCCGCACACGCGGGGATAGACCTCATCATTACCCATGTAACGACACCTTGCGCCCGGTTCCCCCGCACACGCGGGGATAGACCTCATCATTACCCATGTAACGACACCTTGCGCCCGGTTCCCCCGCACACGCGGGGATAGACCCTTGTAGTCGATGACCGGGCCCGGCGTTGCGATGGTTCCCCCGCACACGCGGGGATAGACCGCATAGACTGCTCGCAAGAAGAGCTGGTTGCACGGTTCCCCCGCACACGCGGGGATAGACCGTCGAAAGAGAAGATCGACGGCATCGTGGCGCTGGTTCCCCCGCACACGCGGGGATAGACCCGGGTGTGGAATCTCCTATGGTTACGTGCGCTGGGTTCCCCCGCACACGCGGGGATAGACCGGGTAGTCCGTGCGACAGTACCGACCGAACGAAGGTTCCCCCGCACACGCGGGGATAGACCTCTTCATTATTCATCTCTCTCCAAGGTTGCATCGGTTCCCCCGCACACGCGGGGATAGACCCTCAACACCCGGTGCAATGTGTGCCTGCTCCAAGGTTCCCCCGCACACGCGGGGATAGACCCGCAAATCGGGGCGAGCAGGCCGGCGGTACTGGGGTTCCCCCGCACACGCGGGGATAGACCCATCACGACGGGCAAATGGTCAGGGTCGGACTGGGTTCCCCCGCACACGCGGGGATAGACCTAGTTTGTACTACAAGGTTTATGACGTTAATTCGGTTCCCCCGCACACGCGGGGATAGACCTTTTCCTCGTCGTTGTTGGCCGGGTTGTGGTCTGGTTCCCCCGCACACGCGGGGATAGACCGCCGTGATTGTCCTTGTCGACCGGCACGTCGCGGGTTCCCCCGCACACGCGGGGATAGACCTTTTCCTCGTCGTTGTTGGCCGGGTTGTGGTCTGGTTCCCCCGCACACGCGGGGATAGACCGACGCCCGTCAGGAATTCACCGCGCTGTACGTCGGTTCCCCCGCACACGCGGGGATAGACCCAGACCCGGAATGGGCGGCTGGTGTTGGCACGAGGTTCCCCCGCACACGCGGGGATAGACCTGTCGAAACGCAGAGTTACGAGAGCTTGCCTTTGGTTCCCCCGCACACGCGGGGATAGACCCGAACCAACCAACCTCCACAAGAGAACAAACCCGGTTCCCCCGCACACGCGGGGATAGACCATAGCCATAGGTGTCTGCTCGACTTCCCGCTTAGGTTCCCCCGCACACGCGGGGATAGACCGCATAATGGTCGCAAAAATGAGGAGGCTTTTCAGGTTCCCCCGCACACGCGGGGATAGACCGTACGAGCTGCAGGTGTGGGACGACGGCACCAAGGTTCCCCCGCACACGCGGGGATAGACCTTATACCCCGGACTGAGTGCTGTTTGCACGTACGGTTCCCCCGCACACGCGGGGATAGACCGTCAAGGGTTAGTTCGGCGGGCGTGCCTTTCGGGGTTCCCCCGCACACGCGGGGATAGACCTCGCCTTACCCGTGGCGGTCGCGGTCTTGTCCAGGTTCCCCCGCACACGCGGGGATAGACCTCTCCCAATTTGTCGCCGCCCATGATGGGAGACGGTTCCCCCGCACACGCGGGGATAGACCCGTAGCGGCCGGTGTGACGGAGATGAGGGCAGAGGTTCCCCCGCACACGCGGGGATAGACCCTCCCCGACCGGAATCGTCACGCTGCTGACATAGGTTCCCCCGCACACGCGGGGATAGACCCCCGACGGGCACTTTCGCCGAAGCGCGTTTTCCGGGTTCCCCCGCACACGCGGGGATAGACCCGTGATCACCGACCTGATGCAGCAGTGGGGCCTGGTTCCCCCGCACACGCGGGGATAGACCCTACAAGCCGCACCCGGAGACGAAAAGCCGGGTGGTTCCCCCGCACACGCGGGGATAGACCTGATGTTCAGTGGGTGTATCAGAATGCCGTCCAGGTTCCCCCGCACACGCGGGGATAGACCCCCGTGTCAAGCTGTGCAGGACGTGTAAGCAAAGGTTCCCCCGCACACGCGGGGATAGACCCCCGTGTCAAGCTGTGCAGGACGTGTAAGCAAAGGTTCCCCCGCACACGCGGGGATAGACCGCGGGGCTACTTCTCGTCCACCGAGATTATCAGGGTTCCCCCGCACACGCGGGGATAGACCCATGGCGGTGGTGGACGTTCAGACCCGCAGGGAGGTTCCCCCGCACACGCGGGGATAGACCCGGGTTGGAACGGGATGCAAGAATCCGACGGCTGGTTCCCCCGCACACGCGGGGATAGACCGCATAATGGTCGCAAGATCAAGATCGATATCAAGGTTCCCCCGCACACGCGGGGATAGACCGGCGATGCCGTCAGTGTGGAATCCGGCGGTCAGGGTTCCCCCGCACACGCGGGGATAGACCTGGGCCCGTGGGCAGGATATTTGGGGGGGGTATGGTTCCCCCGCACACGCGGGGATAGACCCAGTAGCATCGGGGCCAGCGCTGATGTTCCCCAGGTTCCCCCGCACACGCGGGGATAGACCGAAGATCGAGGCCAGCCTCAATACAACCACGGAGGTTCCCCCGCACACGCGGGGATAGACCCCGCTCTCCGCAACACAGCTCTCGGCGGCCAGGGGTTCCCCCGCACACGCGGGGATAGACCCGTCCTCAGCCTCGACCAAAGCGTCGGCCGGCAGGTTCCCCCGCACACGCGGGGATAGACCTTTCACATCCACAGCGGATTTTGGGATGACAACGGTTCCCCCGCACACGCGGGGATAGACCGATAGCGCAGATCCAGGGCGAGATGGCCGAGTTGGTTCCCCCGCACACGCGGGGATACCTCTACGACTACACGGCGCAGCCGGAGGACAGCAGGTTCCCCCGCACACGCGGGGATAGACCTTGCGGATGGCGTCGAAGTCTGTCGGGTTGTCGGGTTCCCCCGCACACGCGGGGATAGACCGAAGCCGATCCAGTCGTCGCTTGTGTCGGTAACGGTTCCCCCGCACACGCGGGGATAGACCCCGGCGGCGGAACAAGCCCGCCCGAGCAGACCGGGTTCCCCCGCACACGCGGGGATAGACCGCCTTCCTGCTCGAGGATGTCCTGCATGCGCGGGGTTCCCCCGCACACGCGGGGATAGACCGGTAGGCAAGCAGGCCCGAGAGCAGTTCGAAGAGGTTCCCCCGCACACGCGGGGATAGACCGTCGAAAGAGAAGATCGACGGCATCGTGGCGCTGGTTCCCCCGCACACGCGGGGATAGACCCGGGTGTGGAATCTCCTATGGTTACGTGCGCTGGGTTCCCCCGCACACGCGGGGATAGACCGGGTAGTCCGTGCGACAGTACCGACCGAACGAAGGTTCCCCCGCACACGCGGGGATAGACCTCTTCATTATTCATCTCTCTCCAAGGTTGCATCGGTTCCCCCGCACACGCGGGGATAGACCCTCAACACCCGGTGCAATGTGTGCCTGCTCCAAGGTTCCCCCGCACACGCGGGGATAGACCCGCAAATCGGGGCGAGCAGGCCGGCGGTACTGGGGTTCCCCCGCACACGCGGGGATAGACCCATCACGACGGGCAAATGGTCAGGGTCGGACTGGGTTCCCCCGCACACGCGGGGATAGACCTAGTTTGTACTACAAGGTTTATGACGTTAATTCGGTTCCCCCGCACACGCGGGGATAGACCGGTCGAGGACGGGAATCTGCATTACGTGCTGGAGGTTCCCCCGCACACGCGGGGATAGACCGCCGTGATTGTCCTTGTCGACCGGCACGTCGCGGGTTCCCCCGCACACGCGGGGATAGACCCATGAGCTGGTCGATTCGCGCGACCTGGACGACGGTTCCCCCGCACACGCGGGGATAGACCTTTTCCTCGTCGTTGTTGGCCGGGTTGTGGTCTGGTTCCCCCGCACACGCGGGGATAGACCTTAGTCAGCTTGATCATTGACTACCGCCCTTTCGGTTCCCCCGCACACGCGGGGATAGACCTTGCCGCCTGTGATATAGTGGATGAGAGATGCGGGTTCCCCCGCACACGCGGGGATAGACCCGAATTCGGCTAATCGCATCCACATGCCGTAAGAGTTCCCCCACAGAAGTAAAGAACATACATGGCTGAAAGGCCATGACTCCATTGAGGGGGTCCTGTCCCGAGAGGAGTTGAGTCTGCCCGTTCAGCCCTGTTTTGCGTCGGTCTGAGTCGTAAGGTCCATGTTTTTTGGCATTCTCACTCATGCGGGGTGCTGGGAAATTCGGGGGAGGGAGCGGTCGCCGGTTTGTGGATTTATCGCTTCTGAATCTGGATTGCTTTGGCGCCATTTGCAGTGCCTGTCCCGGTGGCAGGCCGGCCTTTCATCTTTGTCGCGATCGAGGCATTGGCGGGATGTCTTTGGCTGGCGGACACAATGGGATGATAGTGACACACGGGCGGGGCGGCGTTAGACCGGGGGCGTTGCGGGGGTGTCCCCCGCACAAGGGAGGGCCGAAGGCCCGACCGCACAGAACTGCAGTGGTCAGTGGCCAGTGGTTAGTGGTCAGAACTGCAGTGGGCAGTGGGCGAGGGGGGTGGTGATGTGGGCGGTGATGATGTGGGGAGTAGGGGGCAGATGGGGGAGAAAGGAGGATGGTTCCAGACCAGTTGCCGCTTGCTGTGGTAGAAGATATAATGATAGCGGGGACGCTGTCACGCCAACGCGTGACCTGTCAACAGGAGCCTACCGATGGAAGGCATTCTCACGAACATTCCGATTTATATTGTCGCCGCACTGGTGCTGGTCTGGCTGTTGCGGGCTTCATTGCGCATTGTCAAGGAGTACGAGCGGGGGGTTATTTTCCGATTGGGGCGGGTGACGGGCGCGAAAGGGCCCGGCCTATTCTGGTTGATCCCGTTTATCGATCAGATGCGGCCGGTCGACCTGCGGGTGGTCACGTTGGATGTGCCGACACAGGAGGCCATCACGAAGGACAATGTGACTGTCAAGGTCAATGCCGTCTGCTATTTTCGGGTGTTGTCGCCCGAGGACGCAGTCATCAACGTGGCCAACTATCTTCTGGCGACGCAGCAGATCGCGCAGACGACGCTGCGCTCGGTTCTGGGGCAGAGCGAGCTGGATGAGCTGCTGTCGGAGCGGGACCAGATCAACCAGCAGCTTCAGCAGATCATCGATGAGCAGACCGAGCCGTGGGGCGTTAAGGTCAGTGTCGTCGAAGTGAAGGATGTGGAGCTGCCACAGTCGATGCAGCGGGCGATGGCGCGTCAGGCGGAGGCGGAGCGGGAGAAGCGGGCCAAGATCATCCACGCCGAGGGTGAACTGCAGGCCTCGCAGACGCTGGCCGAGGCGGCCGGGGTTATGTCGAGTCAGGCGGGTTCGCTGCAGCTGCGCTATTTGCAGACGCTGACGGAGATCAGCGCCGAACACAACAGCACGATTGTCTTCCCCTTGCCGATTGAGCTGATGGAGGCTCTGTTGAGCAGGGGTGGAAACAGCTCATGAGCCTGGCGCAGACACGGGATGCCTGCCAGCCGACCGATCTGACGGTTGCGCGGTCGGCGGGAGAGTTTGTCGTCGATTGGGCGGATGGGCATCGCAGCGTATACCGCCTGGCGTGGATGCGAGGCGTGTGTCCGTGCGCGTCATGCCGGGAGGACAGACGGCAGGCAGAAGAGGACCCATTGCGGTTGGCCGTGGGCGCGCCGCCCGATCCGGAGGTCGACAGCGCGGAGTTGGTCGGCAACTACGCAGTCCGTTTTACGTGGGCCGACGGCCACGGTAATGGCATCTACGGCTTTTCCTCTTTGCGGGCATCGTGTCCATGCCCGGCCTGCAACCAGGGCGAGCCGGGCGACTTGCTCGGCAGTTGAGCGACGGCGTCGAACTGACAGCATGCCGCCGCAGAGATGAATGTCTGGCGCCGAACGGCGCGGGAAGAAGCCGATGATGAGAGGCATACAGATGGGTAGTTCTCTGAAGATCGCGCGAATCTGGGGGATCGAGATTCAGGCCCACTGGTCCTTTGTGCTGATTCTCTTTTACGGTGCGTTTCTTTTCAGCCGCAACACCAGAGATGTGCTGACCGGCGCGGTATACGGTGTGGTCGTCATTTTGCTGCTTTTTGTGTGTGTGGTTTTGCATGAGTTCGGCCACGCGATAACGGCGAAGTATTTCGGTGTAAATGTGCCGTACATCACGCTGCTGCCCATCGGCGGGGTGGCGCAGTTGGAGCGGATGCCGCGCAAACCGATGCAGGAGTTTCTGATCGCGATTGCCGGCCCGGCGGTCAACTTTGCGCTGGCGGCGTTGCTGCTGCCGGTGGCGCTGCTGGTTGTGTCGACGACTATGCGCACGGGCTCGATGGGGGCGTTGATGTGGTCGCTGATGCGGGCTGCACAGTCGATGAGCCTGGGGGGTCTGTTGCTTACGCTGGCGGGCACGAATCTCGTGCTGGGCATTTTCAATCTGTTGCCGGCGTTTCCGATGGATGGCGGACGGATTCTGCGGGCGCTGCTGGCGTTGCGTCTGCGGTATATACCGGCGACGCGCATCGCGGTTCTGATTGGGCGGGGCATGGCGGTACTGTTCGCGATCTGGGGCATTTTTGGCGGTGGGATCTTTCTGCTGCTGGTGGCGTTCTTTGTCTATGTGGGCGGCCGCGGCGAGTTGGAGGCGGTACAGAGCCGGTACATTCTGAAGGATTTCAGCGCCCGCCAGGCGGTGAACAAGGACGCGCGCGTACTGTATACGAGTGAACCGATCAGCCGGGCGGTCAACTATATTATGACGACCTACCAGGGCGATTTTCCGGTGCACGACCTGGGGAACAATCTGGTCGGGGTACTGACGCGCCCGCGCCTGGTGGCAACGCTGCGCGGGCAGGGGCAGGAGGGGCGCGTCGTGGATGTGATGACTCCCCGGGCGCGGGTGCCGGTCACCTCCGGAGATACGACTCTGGCTGACGTATGGGAGCAGATGTTGGAGGCGGGGAGCCGGGTCATCATCGTCGAGGACCAGGGGCAGGTTCTGGGACTGATTACGCTGGATGACATCAGTGAGCTGATCCAGGTGATGGGCGCGGCCAAGGAACGAGAGGACACAATCGCAGGGGGGCCCGGCAGCCGGACGGCGGCCTCCGCGCCCGAAGCCCGGTCGACTCTCGACATACATTGAGGAGGTACTTGCGATGGTGGCTCATGCGACCAAACTGGCCCCATCCATTCTTACTGCTGATTTCGGTCGTCTGCAGGAGCAGATTCAGGCGGCAGAGGAGGGCGGCGCGGACCTGCTCCATCTGGATGTCATGGATGGGAGATTTGTGCCCAATATCACCTTTGGGCCGCTGGTGGTGGAGGCGGCCAACCGGGTTACGCAGCTGCCGTTGGACGTACACCTTATGATCGAGGAGCCGGAGCGGCATTTGGATACATTCGCTCAGGCCGGCGCGAGTATTATCACCATCCACCTGGAAGCGTGTGTTCATCTACATCGAGCGGTCCAGCAGATCGTGGACCTGGGATGCCAGGCAGGCGTGGCTGTGAATCCTTCCACCCCGATCGAGAGTGTTCGCGAGATCGCGCCCTTTGTCGACCAGGTGCTGGTGATGAGTGTCAATCCCGGTTTCGGCGGCCAGCGTTTCATCCAGACGATGACCAGTAAACTGCGGCGTATGCGCAAGCTGCTGGATGAGTACAACCCCACCTGCGATCTGGAAGTGGACGGCGGCATCGGTGTCGGCAATATTCGGGACGTGCTGCGCAACGGGGCCAATGTAATCGTTGTGGGCAGCGCCGTTTTCAACGCTGACAAGAGTGTAGGTGAGAATTTGACCGCGCTGCGGGATGCCTGCAGCGCTTCCTCTGCCTGAGGCCGCGGGCGAAACAGACTCGGATCACAGTTCGCTAAACGCGCTGACGTTCCTCTGTGTCCCCCTGGAGGCACGCGATGCGTCCGTCCCTTCAGCAATATTGGCGTCTGCTTGTCCGCTATCTGCGCCCGCAGTTGGGGCAGACGCTGCTGCTCTTGTTGATCCTCTGCGTCAATATCCTTCTGCAACTGATCAACCCCTTGATCATGCGTCGTTTTCTGGATTCGGCGCTGGCCGGGGGTTCGATGGACTTTCTGACGCGCCTGGCGCTGCTGTTCATCGGCATTGCCGCCGTCCAACAGGTCACGGCTGTGAGCAGCACCGTCCTGGCGGAGAATGTAGGGTGGCGGGCGACCAACGCGCTGCGCCGCGACCTGGCCCGGCACTGTCTGCGCCTGGACCTCACGTTTCACCAGCAGCATACGCCCGGCGAGATGATCGAGCGCATTGACGGCGACATCAACGCGCTGACGCGTTTCTTCGCGCAACTGGTGGTACAGCTTTTCGGCAACGGCCTCTTGCTGATCGGCGTGATGGTGGTGCTTGTGCGTGAAGATTTGCGGGTTGGCGCCGCGATCGGCGCCTTTGTTGTCGTCACGCTGCTGGTGTTGGGGCGCCTGCGCAACCTGGCGGTGCCGCACTGGCAGCGCTCGCGCGAGGCGAGCGCGCGTTTCTTCGGCTTTGTCGAAGAGCGCCTGGCCGGCACCGAGGACATCCGCGCAAGCAATGCGCGCGTGTTCACACTCTTCCGATTCCATCAGCTCCTGCGCACATTCTGGCAGACGACGATACGGGCGGAGTTGTTGGGCTTTTCGATGATCAACATCGCCTGGTTTCTCTTTTCGGTCGGGGGCGCCGTCGCCTTTGTGGTGGGCGCGTCTCTTTATTTCAACGGCGCGCTCACTATCGGCACGGTCTACCTGGTCTTTCACTATACGAATTTAATCTCGCAGCCGATTGAACAGATCGCGCGGGAGTTTGAGCAGTTTCAGCGCGCCGGGGCCGGCATCGCCCGCATACAGGAGCTGTTTGCGACGGAAAGCCGCCTGGACAGGACAGATGCGGCCCCCGCTGGGCTGGCTTCGCCGCAAGAAAGCAGTGGCGCCGGGCCGGCAGGCGCACTGGCTGTGGCGTTCGAGCAGGTGCGCTTTGCCTATCCGACGGACGCGCCGCCGGAGGAGGCGACAGCGGGCCTCGGGCAGTTCGCGCTGGATGGGTTCCAGCTGCGGCTGGAACCTGGAGAGGTGTTGGGGCTGTTGGGGCGCACGGGCAGCGGCAAGACGACGCTGGCGCGGCTGTTGCTGCGCCTGTATGACGTGGACAGCGGCCGTGTGCTGGTGGCAGGACGGGATGTGCGCCGGTGGCCTCTGCAGCAGCTGCGCGCGCGGGTGGGGATGGTCACACAGAACGTACAGCTATTTCAGGCCTCGATACGGGACAACCTGACCTTCTTTGACAGGAACGTGCCGGAGGCGCGCATTTGGGAGGCGATCGATACATTGGGGCTTACGGAGTGGTATGCCTCTCTGGGGGAAGGCCTGGACGCGCAGCTGCAGATCGGGAGCGGCGGGCTGTCTGCGGGTGAGTCACAGCTTGTGGCCTTTACGCGGATATTTTTGCGGGATCCGGGGGTCATCGTGCTGGACGAAGCATCTTCGCGGCTGGACCCGGCGACGGAGGCCTTCCTGGAAAGGGCGGTGACGCGGCTGCTCAGCGACCGGACGGGCATTCTGATCGCGCACCGTCTTTCCACGGTGCAGCGGGCGGACCGAATCGTGATCGTGGAAAACGGAGAGGTCCGGGAGCAGGGAGATCGCGGCGCGCTGGCATCGGATCCTGCCTCCCACTACTATCGCTTGCTGCAGTTGGGTGTTGAGGATGTGGGTGTAGCGGACATGGAAGCAAGGGAGTTGGATAGATGACGCAGGTCTCTGAGCGTCCGCCGATTTCGGTGGTCAGCGCCTGGTGGGGCCTGATCCGCTGTTTTCCCGGCCTGTATTCGCTGACGACGGCGCTGCGGATATTCATCTTTGTCGGGATTTTCCAGGCGAACGGGCTGATCATTCGATACTATTTCGATTCGCTGACGGGCTCGGCTCCATTGGCCTGGGGGCCGAACGCCTGGGCCGCGGTGGTGCTGGCGGTTGCGCTGCTGCGCAACGGGCTGATATTTACCGATATGTACGTATTCTTTCGGTGGACCTTTAGCACCGCGGCCACGATGCGCAAGAATCTGTTAGAGCACATTCTGAGCATGCCGGGCGCGCGCTCGTTGCCCAGCTCAACCGGTGAGGCGATCAGCCGCTTCCGTGAGGATGCGGATGAGGTGGGCAACTTCACCGTGTGGGCGCTCTTTCTGCTGGCAACGGGCAGCTTTGGGGTGGTGGCGCTGATCACGATGGCGCGCATCAATCTGCGCGTCACGGTCTTCGCCTTCATGCCGCTGCTGATCGTGGTCGCAGTGGCCAATCTGGCGAGGGTCAGAGTCCAGCAGTATCGGGAGGCCAACCGGTCGGCGGCCGGCAATGTGGCCGGTTTCATCGGTGAGATGTTCGAGCACGTGCAGGCGGTGCAGGTGGCCGGCGCGGAGGGGAGTATGCTGGCGCAGTTCGGGGCGCTGAACGAGAACCGCCGCAAGAACGCGCTGCGCGATCGTCTCTTCAACGAGGTCCTCAACTCGACCTTTCACAATGTTGTCAACGTCGGTATGGGGCTGATCCTGCTGCTAGCCGGCTCGGCGCTGCGGGAGGGCACGTTCACGATCGGCGATTTCTCGTTGTTTGCCTACTACCTGGCTTTCGTCACCAACATGATCTCCACGATCGGGACATTTTTCGCGCGCTGGAAACAGGCAGGGGTCTCGATAGAGCGCATGGAGCGGCTGCTGCAAGGCGCGCAACCGTCGGCCTTGGTGCGTAAAACGCCCATTCATCTGAACGGCGCTTTTCCGTCCGCGGAGGACGATTCACCTGCCGGGACTGAACCGCTGCAAACTCTGTCGGTCTCGGGTCTGACGTATCGCTTCCCCGACTCGGAAAAGGGGATCGTCGATATCGATCTGCAACTGGAGCGGGGCAGCTTTACGGTGGTTACGGGCCGGATCGGCGCGGGCAAGACGACGCTGCTGCGGGTGCTGCTGGGGCTGCTGCCGGCCGAATCCGGAGAGGTACGCTGGAACGGGCGCGTGATCGACGAACCGGCATCTTTCTTTGTGCCGCCGGTGAGCGCGTACATTTCGCAGACGCCGAGCCTGTTCAGCGAATCGTTGCGGGAGAATATTTTGCTGGGGCTGGATGTGGAGGATGCGGAGGTTGGGCAGGCGGTGCGGGCGGCGGCACTGGAATCGGATCTCGAGCAGTTTGAGAACGGGTTGGAGACGGTGGTGGGGCCGCGGGGCGTAAGACTGTCGGGCGGACAGAGGCAGCGGGCGGCGGCGGCGCGCATGTTCATTCGCCAGGCGGCGTTGCTGGTGTGCGACGATCTGTCGAGCGCGCTGGATGTGGAGACCGAGCAGCAGCTGTGGGAGCGGCTCTTCGCGCGGCAGGACGCCACCTACCTGGTCGTTTCCCACCGGCGGCCACTGCTGCGGCGGGCGGACCAGATCGTTGTGCTCAAGTCGGGCCGCGTGGATGATGCGGGCAGGTTGGAGCCGTTGCTGGAACGCTGTGCGGAGATGCGCAGCCTGTGGGAGGGGCGCACGGTGGACGGGGATGAATAGGGGCTAGCCTGCGCCGAGAAGCAGGGCCATCTGGTAGACGAAGGGCAGCACGAACATGATGCTGTCGAGGCGGTCGAGGAATCCGCCGTGGCCGGGCAGGAAGACGCCGCTGTCCTTGACGCCGATCTGTCGTTTGAGCATGCTGATGGCGAGGTCGCCGAAGAGGGCGAGGATCCCGCCCACGAGCCCTATGAAGGCGCCAAGCCAGACCGCGAGTTCGAGCGGTGACCAGAAGGCGACGGCGGCGCCGGCAAGTGTGGCCGCAACCCAGCCGCCGACGGTTCCTTCCCAGCTTTTCTTGGGGCTGAGCGCGGGCAGAATTCGTTTGCGGCCCATCGTGACGCCGACGAAATAGGCGGCGCTGTCGTTGAGCATCGTGATGGCGAGCCCGAGCAGCATCCAGTAGAGACCGTTGGGCAGGAGGCGCAGGGCCAGTGCCTGCCCCATCATAAGGCCGATGTAACTGGCGCCGGCAACGGTGAGCGCCCAGTTGCGAAAGGGCTTATGGTCGTGCTCCCGGGCCGCGGTCTCTGTTTCAGGTTGGGGCGGGTCGCTTGGGCCTGGGGTGTCGGGACTGCGGCTGTCCTCGTGCGGGGGGGCGCCCTGCTGAGAGAGCAGGATGCGGATGAAGATGATGATGAAGCCGAAGGTGAGGACAAGCTGCGGTTCGATAGGGACGAGCGACCAGAAGGAGAACATCAGCGCCAGCGTCCAGGCGAAGCCGTACCAGCGGGCAGGCCTGTAGCCGCTCCTTTCGATCAGGAGATAGTATTCATATGCCCCCAGGGATGTGAAGAAGGTGAGCAGAAGGACCCACCAGATTCCGCCGTACCAGAGCGCGAGCAGGACCGGAACCAGCGCAATCAGGCCAGCGATGACTCGTCGTTTCACCGTTATCGATTTCCGATTACAGGACTACAGTGGTCAGGGGGGAGAAGGGGATTGGGACGTTCTGCAGAGCGGAAGGGGCTATTCCGCATCGGGCACGCCGCCGAAACGGCGGCTGCGACGATTGAACTCGAGCAGCGCTTTGTATAACTCCGCCTTGTCGAAAGTCGGCCAGTATGTCTGGGTTGAGTAGTACTCGGCATAGACTGCCTGCCAGATGAGGAAGTTGCTCATCCGCCAGTCTCCGCCGGTGCGGATGATCAGATCCGGATCCGGCAGACCGTTTGTATACAGGTAGCGGCTGAAGGTCTCTTCGCTCAGGGAATCGGGGTCGATTCCATCTCTGATGATACGGCGGGTGGCGTCCACGATTTCCCCGCGCCCGCCGTAGTTGAAGGCCACATTGAGGATAATTGTGTCGTTGTGCTTGGTGTAATCGAGCGCGTGCAGGATCTGTTTCTGCAGCTCTTCGTTGATGCCGTCGAGGCGTCCGCTATGGCGGATCTGCACACCGTTTTCGTGGAGCTCCTGCAACCGGTTGCGCAACGCATTTCCCAGCAGGCGCATGAGCCCCGACACCTCTTCGATGGGTCGGGACCAGTTCTCGGTGGAAAAGGCGTAGATGGTCAGGACTTTGATACCGAATTCGACAGAGGCTTCGAGGATCGGTTGGATATTATCGACGCCGGCGCGATGGCCGATGAATCGAATCAGGCCTCTTTCCTTGGCCCAGCGGCCGTTCCCGTCCATGATGATCCCTACATGGTAGGGAACTTTGGCGAGAGGGGGGAAGGCGTCTTCGATGAGGTTATCCGGGCTCTGCCGAACTGCATCGGGACTGCTCAATGGTAAACTGACTCCTTGTCGGTCAGATGGTCATGATTTCGGTTTCTTTGTCGCGGGCGATTTCGTCCACGTTGGCCACGAAGTCATTGGTGACCTCCTGGGCCTGGTCCTGGCCGTCATGCAGGTCATCCTCGGTGATAAGGCCTTCGCCCTCAAAGGAGCGCATGTCTTTGATCCCATCCCGCCTGATGTTGCGAATTGCGACGCGGGCCTCCTCGGCACGCCGGGCTACCTGTTTTGTCAGGTCGCGGCGGCGCTCTTCGGTCAACGGCGGAATTGTGAGGTGGATCTGCTTGCCATCGTTGCTGGGAGTCAGGCCGATGTCGGACACGGCGATGGCCCGCTCGATGGCGCCGATGTCGGTTGGCGTATAGGGACGAATCTGGAGGGTTTGCGCCTCTGGGACAGAGATCGATGCGATCTGCATCAGTGGGGTAGGGACGCCGTGATAGTCGACGCTAAGGCGCTCCACAAGCGCGGGGCTGGCCCGACCCGTGCGGATTGCCATCAGGTCTGCCTGTAGACTGCTGATGGCTTTGTTCATGCGATCGCGTGTTTCATCCAAGATGTCTTCAATCACAACGGCACTCCTTCCACGTCAGCGGCGCGAGGGGCATGTTCGCAGTCCTGAGGCCATTTGGGCAGTTTCAGTTGGCATTGGCGACATGGCCCATCTCGCCAGGGGGTGGGTCGTCGGCTGAAGCTGAACTCGCGGGCTATCGCCGGAAATTCAAGATACGAAGGAACGGCTCAATCGGAATTTCTGGATAGAGGTCTTTCACTTCCTCAGTTCTTTAGTTGTCCTGATATTTTAGCAGAGGTCCAGAGCAAACGAAAAACGATATATGATACCCCGTGGGCGCGAACGCTGTCAGAGTGAGGTTTAGCCGGAGAAGACGGTGCCGACGGGCTCACCTTTGACGACCTTAACGAGAGCGTCTTCGGTCCAGACGTTGACGACCGAGATGGGCAGGTTGTTGTCCATGCACATGGCGATGGCGGTACTGTCCATTACGCCGATGCGCATGTTGAGGGCGTCGATATAGGAGAGTTGTTTGAAGCGGCGGGCATCACTGTTTTCTTTCGGGTCTTTGTCGTAGACTGCGTCCACCTTTGTTGCTTTGATCAGGACTTCGGCGTCGATCTCCATGGCGCGCAGACTGGCCGCCGTATCGGTGGTGAAATAGGGGTTGCCGGTGCCGGCGCCGAAGATGACAACGCGGCCTTTTTCCAGGTGGCGAATGGCCCGGCGCTGGATGTAGGGTTCGGCCACGGCTCGAATTTCGATGCCGGTCATGACACGGGTGGGCAGGTCGGCGCGCTCCAGGGCGTCCTGCAGCGCGAGCGCGTTCATCACCGTGGCGAGCATGCCGATGTGGTCGGCGGTCACCCGCTCCATGCCGTGATCGAGGCCGTCCTCCTTGCCCCGCCACATGTTGCCGCCGCCGATAACGAGGGCCACCTCTGCGCCGAGGTTGACGATTGCCAGGATCTTCTGGGCCGCTTCCTCGGCCCGCCTGGGGTCGATGCCGAATCCGCCTTCGCCGGCCAGCGCCTCGCCTCCCATTTTGAGTAGAACGCGGCGGTATTTGAGAGCATCCATTACAGCAACTCCTTGGATTGGGCGCCGCTGCCAAAGGGGGCGCCGGCGATGACATAAAAAAGTCCAGCCCAAAGAAGGCTGGGCTGGACTTACCAGGCGGTTAGCCGATCTGCAGGCGGCTGAAACGGCGAACCTGGATATTTTCGCCAAGGCTGGCGATGTTTTCGACGAGAACGTCCTTGACGTTTTTGTCGGAGTCCTTGAAGTACTCCTGCTCCATCAGGCAGACATCGCTGTACCATTTTTCCAGCTTGCCTTCGGCGATGCGATCAAGGATTCTTTCGGGTTTGCCGCTGTCCTGCGCCTGGGCTTTGTAGATGGCTATTTCCCTGTCCAGAATGTCAGCGGGGACCTCTTCGCGGGCCACATATTCGGGGTTGGATGCCACGACGTGCATCGCGAGATCTCGCGCCAGCTCCTGGAACTGCTCGGTGCGGGCTACGAAATCGGTCTCGCAGTTGACCTCGACCATTGCGGCGACCTTGCTGCCGTGGTGGACATAGCTACCGATGATACCTTCATGGGCAACGCGGTCGGCCTTCTTGGCAGCGGCCGCCAGCCCCTTTTCGCGCAGGTATTCCACGGCTTTGTCGAAATCGCCATTGTTTTCGTTCAGCGCTGTTTTGCAGTCGAGAATGCCGGCCCCGGTGGCGCCGCGCAACTCTTTCACCATCTGTGCTGTGATCGCAGCCATTGTCCTCCTCCTGATTGCCTTGCTGCTTTATTGCCTTGCTGCACAGTTATTCACGCGTCAACGCGTGTCTGCTTTATCCGCGGAATCGTCCGCACTGCGCAAATATTTCGCCTTCGCAGCCGTGCGGACGATTCCGTCTGGTTGTCCGATTGCGGCGCGCAGTGTAGTCTGCGGCGCCTTTTCGGCATGACATTGCTGCTGATATAGGTTGTGCGCTGCGGCCGGTATATGGTACAGGCCCGCGCACAGCAGCGGCGGTTACCCTTCTTCGCCGACCGGCTCAGTTTCGGCCGGTTCGGGCTCCGCCTGTTCGGGGGGCGCTTCATCAACCGGCTGAGACAGTTCCGCCTCAGCGACTGCCGCCTGATTCTCTTCCACAGCGACGTCGGCGGCCTGCTCTGCCGGTTCACTTCCCGCTCCTTCCTGCCCTTCTTCCTCGTCTTCCATGCCTTGCAGTTTGGCCAGCGTGCTCGGCCCGAGGTACTGCTCCAGTTCCGCCAGCTCGTCGTCAGAAACCTGTCCGGTCTCTACCATGTCCACTTCGCGGAAGCGGCGTCCCTCTTCAACTGCGTCGGCGACAATCCGTGTAATCAGCTTGACCGCTCGGATGGCATCATCATTGCCAGGTATGACATAGGTGATTTCGTCGGGGTCGGAGTTGGTATCCGCCACTGCGATCAGAGGGATGCCGATTTTGTTGGCTTCCTTGACGGCCAGCTCTTCGCGTTGCGTATCGATCACGAAGATCAGATTGGGCATTGCGGTTAGCGTCTTGATTCCGCCGATACGGCGGTTCAGTTTGGCGAGTTCACGATCGATGACCAGTTGCTCGATCTTGGGAAGCGACTGAAATTCGCCATTGGACTTACGCCGTTCCTGGCGGTTCAGGTAGTCGATTCGTTGTTTGATCGTGATCCAATTGGTCAGTGTGCCCCCCAGCCAGCGATTGTGGATGTAGGGCATACCGCAACGGGTCGCTTCCTGTTCGACGGTGCCCTGTGCCTGTCTCTTTGTGCCGACAAACAGGATCGTGCCGCCTTCGGCGACCAGGCGGCGCACCATTTCATAGAATTCATTGATGCGCGTCATCGTCTGGTGCAGATCGATGATGTGGATACCACTGCGCTCCGTAAAGATATAGGGACGCATTTTCGGATTCCAGCGCCGGGTCCTGTGCCCGAAGTGTACGCCGGCCTCCAGCAACTCTTTCATAGAAACGACTGATGCCACAAGAGCCTCCCGGGTTTCGCTTCCGCCCTGTTCACGCTGGGAATGACCGCCTTTTGGCGGCACCCCATTCCTCAGTCCCAGGACGTGTTGAATGGATAGTAACTCGATCTGTTCTGTCGAAAATGTGGGCCATCACAGACCGACTGTGAATGTTAGCATAGTCGGCGCTGTGTTCAAAAAACGATCTTGACGGATCGTTTAACAGTTCTGGCACGGGTCAGGACTGTTCTGCATCCTTGAGGTCGCGGAATCGATAACCCAGACCCCGTTCGGTAAAGATGTAGCGCGGCTTAGATGGATCCGGCTCGATCTTTTTGCGGAGGTAGGTGATGTACAGACGCAGCAGGTGATTGTCGTTTACGTATTCGTGTCCCCAGACTTTGGTGAGCAGCACCTCGTGGAGGACGACCCACCCGGCGTTCTGGATGAGCTGGTATAGGAGTCGATACTCGGTTGGGCGCAGACTCAGTCGTTCCCCGTCGACGATCACATCGCGGCGCTGCAGGTCCACCTGCAGCCGGTCATCGATGGTGATAATCTGGTCTTCGGGCCGGGTGTTGGTCACTTCGAAGCGACGCAGCACGGCACGTATGCGGCTGGACAGCTCGCGCGGGCTGAACGGCTTTGTCACATAGTCGTCGGCGCCCAGGTCCAGCCCTTTGATACGGTCTCCCTCGTCGGAGCGCACGGTGAGCATAATGGCAGGAACGTCGCTGATTTCGCGCAGCCGTTTGAGTGTTTCGAAACCGTCCAGGCCGGGCATTTCGACGTCCAGGAGGACGAGATTGGGTTCATATTCGCGGATCTTGTCCAGCGCCTGGAAGCCGTCATTGGCTTCCAGCGTCTGATAGCCTTCCAGGTCCAGGTTCATTTTCACGAACCGGACCATGCGCGGTTCGTCGTCGACGACCAGGATCTGTTTGGCGGGGCCTGTTTGCGACATAACGACATTCTCTCGGATTTCTTCGCCCCTGCGCGCTAGGGGCGGCACCATTCATGATAACATGAACCCTTGGCGCGCGGATAGTCCATGCCATTGGAATCGAAGTCGGAACGACCATGTGTTTCGGCGGCAGGCGTTCGGTGGTCGACCGGGAGGCCGCTCCTTTTTGCATGGGAGGGAGGCCTCAGAATACAAACCGAAATTGGTGCAAACCGGATTTGACAGCGGAAAAAGGATAGGATAGGCTAGTATTCCTTGTCTCTGAAATCGTGAGGTCGATGGCTTTGCGATTCTTGACAGAAGGTCTGGCTGGGTGTCATGGGTCGTGCACGATGCATATAGCTGCAAAACAGCCGGATCGAAATTTGTCGGACGAGACATGGGTGTAGTAAGCTAGCGTAGTTGTGGCACATTAACAGTTGAAGAGTGACAAGATAAGCGAGTCCAGCAGACCTGTCAATCGTTTTCGGGTTGCTTTGTGTTCCGGTTTTGGTTGGGATGCGGGGAGGTTCGGGAGCGAGATTGACGGAGAGTTTTAAAGAGCTTTGCGTAGAAGTGCTGTTGTTTCTGTGTGTACCGGGAGTAGGAGGTGCGCTAGGGAGACGGCAGCGAAAATACGGAGAGTTTGATCCTGGCTCAGGATGAACGCTGGCGGCGTGCTTAACACATGCAAGTCGAACGGGAAGCGGTGCTTATTACTTCGGTGATTTAGCGCCGTGGAGAGTGGCGAACGGGTGCGTAACACGTAGGTAACCTGCCCTGAAATGGGGGATAACCACGGGAAACTGTGGCTAATACCGCATAATCTCGCCGGGACGGTGGTTCTGGTGAGGAAAGCTGAGGCGATTTGGGAGGGGCCTGCGGTCGATTAGCTGGTTGGTGGGGTAAGAGCCCACCAAGGCGATGATCGATAGCTGTTCTGAGAGGAAGACCAGCCACACGGGAACTGAGACACGGTTCCGACTCCTACGGGGGGCAGCAGTGAGGAATATTGCGCAATGGGGGAAACCCTGACGCAGCAACGCCGCGTGGAGGACGAAGGTTTTCGGATTGTAAACTCCTTATCTGGGGGAAGAGGAAGGACGGTACCCCAGGACGAAGACACGGCTAACTAGGTGCCAGCAGCCGCGGTAATACCTAGGTGTCGAGCGTTATCCGGAATTACTGGGCGTAAAGGGTGCGCAGGCGGCGATACAAGTCTGGCGTGAAAGCTTCTGGCTTAACTGGGAGAGGACGTTGGAAACTGTATGGCTAGAGTGAATGAGAGGGGGGCGGAAATCCCGGTGTAGTGGTGGAATGCGTAGATATCGGGAAGAACACCAGAGGCGAAGGCGGCCTCCTGGCATTTTACTGACGCTGAGGCACGAAAGCGTGGGTAGCGAACGGGATTAGATACCCCGGTAGTCCACGCTGTAAACGATGTGAACGAGGTGTGGGCGGTGTAGAAGCCGTCTGTGCCGGAGCAAACGCGATAAGTTCACCGCCTGGGGAGTACGGTCGCAAGGCTAAAACTCAAAGGAATTGACGGGGGCCCGCACAAGCAGCGGAGCGTGTGGTTTAATTCGATGCAACGCGAAGAACCTTACCTGGGCTTGACATGTACGTAGTAGTGAAGGGAAACCGGAACGAGCCTTCGGGCAGCGTAGACAGGTGCTGCATGGCTGTCGTCAGCTCGTGTCGTGAGATGTTGGGTTAAGTCCCGCAACGAGCGCAACCCGTGTTGCTAGTTACAAGTGTCTAGCGAGACTGCCGGTAACAAGCCGGAGGAAGGTGCGGATGATGTCAAGTCAGCATGGCCTATATGTCCAGGGCTACACACACGCTACAATGGCTGGTACAAAGGGAAGCGAAAGGGAGACCTGAAGCGAATCCCATCAAAGCCAGTCATAGTTCGGATTGCAGGCTGCAACTCGCCTGCATGAAGCCGGAGTTGCTAGTAACCGCAGGTCAGCAATACTGCGGTGAATACGTTCCCGGGCCTTGTACACACCGCCCGTCACGTCATGGGAGTTGGTAAGACCTGAAGACGGTGACCCAACCGCAAGGAGGGAGCTGTTTAGGGTGGGACTGATGACTGGGACGAAGTCGTAACAAGGTAGCCGTACCGGAAGGTGCGGCTGGATCACCTCCTTTCTAAGGAAGCGTAAGGCGAATACGTGGAGACGGCGCAGAGGCTGTACGGTGTAGATGCTATACGGTGCAGAGGAAGTGTTGTTGTGGAAGCGGAGACGTCTGAAGCAGCAGGAAGTAAAGGTCTGTAAGAGGCCGGTTATCTTGTCACTTTTCAGGGGTTAATGTGCCTCTGAAGAGAAGGCAGGGCAAGTGGAAGGAAGGGCCTGTAGCTCAGACGGTTAGAGCACTGTGCTGATAACGCAGGGGTCCGTGGTTCGAGTCCACGCAGGCCCACAGTCGTTTGGCTGAAGCTTTGAGTATGTGCTGAAGCCGGCGATGGCAGCGAGCCAGGGTACTGCAGTCCCGGCCGGCTGTGAGGTAGGTAGGGAGTGATGGCACATTAAGAACTGAATAGGATAGAGAAGAACTGCTGTAGGAGTAGGAAGGGTGCGGCAGCTGCGAGGTTGCCGCGCAAAAACACAGCAGGTTAAGCTACGAAGGGCATACGGAGGATGCCTTGGCGCCAAAGGCCGAGGAAGGACGTGTACCACTGCGAAAAGCTGCGGGGAGTTGTGGTAAGGCATAGATCCGCAGATATCCGAATGGGGAAACCCGCCCTGGGGAATGCCAGGGCAGCGCGCAGTGAAAAGATAGCTGCGCAGCGGGGAACTCGGGGAAGTGAAACATCTAAGTACCCGGAGGAAAAGAAAAGATTCCGTTAGTAGTGGCGAGCGAAAGCGGATTAGTCCAAACCGCACCGGCGCAAGCTGGTGCGGGGTAGCAGGACCGACGGAAGGGCCGGACTGGATAGCGGAACCGCACTGGAAAGGCGGACCGGAGAGGGTGAGAGTCCCGTAGGCGAAATCCGGAACGGTTTGGTCGGAATCCTGAGTATCACGGGGCACGCAAACCTTGTGAGAAGCTGGGGAGACCACTCTCCAAGACTAAATACCTTTGGCGACCGATAGTGGACAAGTACCGTGAGGGAAAGGTGAAAAGGACCCCTGATAGGGGAGTGAAAGAGAGCCTGAAACCGTATGCTTACAAGCAGTCAGAGCCTGATGCCGGGGTAACCCGGCCGGGTGATGGCGTGCCTATTGGAGAATGAGCCAACGAGTTACGGTCAGTAGCAAGGTTAAGGTGTGATAGCCGGAGCCGAAGCGAAAGCGAGTCTGAATAGGGCGAATAAGTTGCTGGCAGTAGACCCGAAACCAGGTGAGCTATCCATGTCCAGACTGAAGCGGGAGTAAAATTTCGTGGAGGGTCGAACCGGTGTACGTTGCAAAGTGCTCGGATGAGGTGTGGATAGGGGTGAAATGCCAAACGAACCTGGAGATAGCTGGTTCTCGCCGAAATAGCTTTAGGGCTAGCGTCGTTTGCTGAGCATGGGAGGTAGAGCACTGGATGAGGTAGGGGGCGAAATGCTTACCGAACTCAACCAAACTCCGAATGCCCATGTTTTAGAACGGCAGTTGGACTACGGGAGATGAGTTTCGTGGTCAAGAGGGGAAAAGCCCAGACCGTCAGCTAAGGTCCTCAAGTGGAGACTAAGTGGGAAAGGAAGTGGTGTTACAGAGACAGCCAGGAGGTTGGCTTGGAAGCAGCCATCCTTGAAAGAGTGCGTAACAGCTCACTGGTCAAGTGATACTGCGCCGAAAATATAACGGGGCTGAAGTCACCCACCGAAGCTACGGTTTTGCGTATGCTTTAGAGCATGCGTGAGAGGTAGGCGAGCGTTCCATGTGCATTGAAGCGGTACCGAGAGGAGTCGTGGAGTGCATGGAAGCGAGAATGTTGGCACGAGTAGCGAGAGCTGTGTGAGAACCGCAGTCCCCGGAAGTCTAAGGTTTCCGACGGGAGGTCAATCCGCGTCGGGTTAGTCGGACCTAAGGCGAGGCCGAAAGGCGTAGCCGATGGATAACAGGTGAATATTCCTGTACCGCATCAGGTTGTCTGAGCGAAGGGGTGACGCAGAAGGGTAGGTCAGCCAGCGGCTGGAAGAGCTGGTGCCAAGCCTGTAGGTGATGAGGACGGGGTTAAAAGACCGTCTGAGCTGAGGGGTGAAGGCGAGCCTTTAATAAGGTGGAAGTGATTGAACCCAGGCTGACGAGAAAAGCCTCTAGTGAGACCTATGCGACCGTACCGCAAACCGACACAGGTAGACAGGTGGAGAACACCAAGGGGGACGGGAGAACCTTCGTCAAGGAACTAGGCAAAAAGGGTCCGTAACTTCGGGAGAAGGACCGCCTCGGTAGAGTGAGGGTACAGACGTGCCTGAGCTTGAGGAGGCCGCAGAGAAAAGGCCCTGCCGACTGTTTACCAAAAACACAGGTCCGTGCGAAGTTGAGAGACGACGTATACGGGCTGACGCCTGCCCAGTGCCGGAAGGTTAAGGGGAGAGGTGAGAGCTTTGAACTGAAGCCCCGGTGAACGGCGGCCGTAACTATAACGGTCCTAAGGTAGCGAAATTCCTTGTCGGGTAAGTTCCGACCCGCACGAAAGGCGTAACGAGTGGGGCGCTGTCTCGACGGAGGGCCCGGTGAAACTGAAGTAGGAGTAAAGATGCTTCTTACCCGCAGCAGGACAAAAAGACCCCGTGGAGCTTTACTGCAGCTTGATATTGGATTAGGGCTTACTCTGTGTAGGATAGGTGGGAGACTGTGAAACTGGTTCGCCAGGATCGGTGGAGTCGCTGGTGAAATACCACCCTGATTGAGTTTTGATTCTAACCTGTACCGTGACCCGGTATGGGGACAGTGTCAGGTGGGCAGTTTGACTGGGGCGGTCGCCTCCCAAAAGGTAACGGAGGCGCGCAAAGGTTCCCTCAGGCTGAATGGAAACCAGTTGAAGAGTGCAAACGCAAAAGGGAGCTTGACTGCGAGACGGACATGTTGAGCAGAGACGAAAGTCGGCGTTAGTGAACCCACGGTTCTGAGTGGAAAGGCTGTGGCTTAACGGATAAAAGCTACCCCGGGGATAACAGGCTAGTCTTCCCCAAGAGTTCACATCGACGGGAAGGTGCGGCACCTCGATGTCGGCTCGTCACATCCTGGGGCTGGAGCAAGTCCCAAGGGTTGGGCTGTCCGCCCATTAAAGTGGCACGCGAGCTGGGTTCAGACCGTCGTGAGACAGGTCGGTCTCTATCCGCTGTGGGCGCAAGGGAATTGAGAGGAGCTGTCCCTAGTACGAGAGGACCGGGATGGACAGACCGCTGGTGTGCCAGTTGTCGTGCCAACGGCATAGCTGGGTAGCTAAGTCTGGGAAGGATAACCACTGAAAGCATCTAAGTGGGAAGCCAGCCTCAAGATAAGTTCCCTCACAGAGAGAGTCTGGTAAGTGCGCTGGTAGACGACCAGTTTGATAGGCGGGACGTGTAAGGGCTGAGAGGTCTTAAGCGAACCCGTACTAATGCACGAGGGCTTAACCTGTATACTTCTTGCGCCGACAGCAGTACTTCTTTATCCTGTTCAGTTCTTAGTGTGCCATGCGAGTGGCTTGACACACGGCACACCGGCAGCATAGCCGAATCGCAATACCGTATCGGCTCTGCCACATAACCAGCATGCACATGTCAGACACATCAGCATGCAAACCATGTCCACTCGCAATACATAACCTGCGTGAGTAAAGAGGAGTTGGTGGCAAGAGCGGTGGGGAAACACCCGGTCCCATCCCGAACCCGGCAGTAAAGTCCACCAGCGTCGATGGTAGTGCGGGGGCGACCCCGTGTGAGAGTAGACCGCTGCCAACCTCCTCTTTCTTATATATCAGTAGTTCGGAAACTCCCCTAGCGGGAGTTTTTTGTTTTCTCAGGGACGCATGTTGCCGGGGAACTTGCTTCGGGCTTTCATCGCTCCTCTTGCCCATCCTCAAACAGCCAGCATCTTGCCAGTTGCCCATCGGCCGGTTCGAAGGCCGGTGGGCTTTTCTGTGCGCAGGGTTCGAAGACGAGAGGGCAGCGCGGGTGGAAGCGGCAGCCTGAGGGCGGCTCGCGCAGGTCCGGCGGCGCGCCGGGGATGAATTGTGGGGTCGTGTCGGTGTGGAGCCGGGGGATGCTGGCCAGAAGGCGCTGTGTGTAGGGGTGGGTGGGATCCAGCAGCACCTGCTCGGCGCTGCCGATCTCGACGATCTCTCCGGCATAGACGACGGCCAGCTCGTCGCAGACATCGCTCGCCAGGGCGATGTCGTGGGTGATGAAGATGATGGCCAGGTTCAACTCCTGCTTCAGCCGTTTGAGCAGGTTGGTGATCTGGGTCTGAACGCTGGCGTCGAGGGCAGAGGTCGGCTCATCCATGATGACCAGGGGCGGCTCGAGGATGAGGGCGGCCGCGATCATGGCTCGCTGCTTCATGCCGCCGCTGAGCTCGTGCGGATAACGGAGATAGACGTCGGCGGGCAGCCCGACGTAGGCCAACAGCTCCAGGGCGCGGGCGCGGGCTTCCTGTTTGCCGGCGGTCCCGCTCACCACGAGCGGTTCGATGATCTGCTCGCCTACGCGCAGGACAGGGTTAAAGCCGTTCTGCGCGCCCTGCGGCACGAGGGCCAGCTTGCGCCAGCGAATCTCCTGCCGGAAACGGTCGTCCGCCAGACCGAGAAGCTCCTGTCCATTTAGCCAGATTTCGCCGTCGTAGCGGGCCACGTTTGTGGGCAGCATGCGCATGATGGCGAGGGCGAGCGAGGATTTGCCGCTGCCGGATTCGCCGACGAGGCCGAGGGCGGAGCCGCCGCTGGCGAGGGAAAAGGAGACGTTGTCCACGGCGCGCACAGGGCCGGCCCGGTCGGCATAGTGGAAGGTGAGATTGCGGACGTCGAGAAGGGATGTCATGACGCCGGCTGCCTCAGGCGCGGGTTCACGATCGGTTCGATCCCCAGCGCCAGCAGCATGAAGGTGAGGGCGGTGAGGACGATGCAGAGGCCGGGGGGCACGATCCACCACCAGTAGCCGACATAGATGCCGCCGGTGCGGAAGCCGGTCTCGAGTATCTGTCCCCAGGTTGGGATGGAGGGATCACCGAGGCCGAGAAAGCTGAGGCCTGCCTCGGCCAGGATCGCGGAGGGGGCAGCGAAGATGAGCTGGGCGAGGACATAGGGCGTGATCTGGGGCAGGATATGGCGGAACATTACCCGCCGCCGCGACGCGCCCAGGCTCTGGATCGCCTCGATCAGCTGGTTGGTGCGCATATGGAGGACCATGCTGCGGATCTGGATGGTCAGGCCGGGCCAGCCGAAGGCGACGAGGATGAATATGATTATCCAGAGGCTGGGGCCGATGATGAAGAGCATGAAGATGAGCAGGGGCAGGACGGGCACATTGGCGACGATGTCGGAGATGCGCTGGATGGTGATGTCGGCGCGGCCGCCGAGGTAACCGCTGGCGATGCCCATGGTAGTGCCGATCGCGGTGGACATGAGGGCGGCGATGATGCCGATGAAGAGTGCGACGGGCAGGCCGAACAGCAGCCCCCGGGCCAGGTCTCTGCCCAGACTATCGGTGCCCATCAGGCCGAATACGGCGCCGCCCACGACGAAGCGTACGCTCCCCACGCTGTCGCCCTCGGCCCTCAGCGCGGCCTGGACGACGATCTCATAGTCACCGGTCAGGGGCGTAAAGGCTTCGTCGGAGTCGCCGGCAGGCGCGCCGAAGAGGATACGGTCCACGCGTCCGCCGATCTGCGAGCCGTCCAGGCGCAGGTCGAACTCTTCGGCAAGGAAGTTCTGCACCGCGGTCAAGGTGGCTTCGTCGGTGCTCAGTTGCACGCGCAGCGGTGTTCGGGCGTAGCGCAGGAACGGTCCGTTCTCGTCTTCGCGGGGCCCGCGCACGGCGTGGCGGTAGATGCGCAGCTGCTTGCCGTCGGGCCGTTTGAGCGAGATCAGGACCAGGGGCGGCCGTTCGGCATATTCGACGTCGGCGAGGGTGACGGCCAGGAAGGTCGGCGGGTGAGAAGAGGTGTAGGTCAGGGGAAAACGCCAGCTATGGACCGGTCCGCTGCGGGCCATTTGCACGGCGTGCGGCTCGGCGCCCTCGAAGACACGGTGGAGAGGGCGGGCTTCGCGGCGCAGTGAGTTGGTCCAGGCGGGAGGCACCGCTTTGGGGTTATCGACCCAGACGACGGGATTGCTCCACTGGCTCTCGCCGAAATCGAGTGGAAAGGCGAGCAGCACGTAGATTGCCGCCACGATCAGCAGGCCCATCAGGCTGGCGCCGCCGAAGCCGGGCCCGCTGCGCAGCAGCTCCCGCAAGGCGCTGGCCATGCTCACGGCGTTTTCCTCCTGGCGCGGGTCTTCGTTGGGGAACCAGGGGGCGCCGCGACGGGAAGACTGCCGTTCGGCATCAGTCTGTGTACCTCACACGAGGGTCGAGAAAGACGTACAGGGCTTCCAACACGATGCGGATCACGACGTACATCAGCGTGAAGATGAAGGTGAGGGCCACGATGACGTTTTCATCGGGGGTTCCGGCGAGGGCATCGTAGTAGAGCCGGCCCATACCCTGCCAGTTAAAGACGGTTTCCACCAGGATTGAGCCGGAGAGCGATCCGGCCAGGCCGAACATGAGACCGGTGACGATCGGTGGGGCGGCGACGCGCAGAATGTGGCGGAGCCGCACGCGGCTTTCGGGCAGACCCTTGGCGCGGGCGATCTTGACGTGGTCCTCCTGGGCGATATTGAGTGTGATGGTGCGAATTGAGTAGATGGACGGCCCAAAGCTGACGAGGACGAGGGTAATCACGGGCAACAGGGCATGGGATATGAGATCGAAAAAGCGGGGCAAGGGCTGTGTGGGCGGCGGCGTGCTGTACATGCCGCCGGAGGGAAGGATGCGCAGCTGGATGGAGAGAATCAGGATGAGCAGGATACCGATCCACCAGGTGGGCACGGCAAAGGAAACGGCCGCAAAGCCGGAGACAAAGCGATCGAGCCAGGAGCCCTGGCGGGTGGCTAGATAGGCGCCGGCGATGATGCCGATGGTGGCGGTGATGATCAGCGAAGTGGTGAGCAGGAGCATGGAGTTGGGCACACGCTCTGTCACGATATCGAAGACGCGGTTGCTGCCGTCGAAGCTGCGCAGCGTGCGGGCTTCGCCGAGGTCGAGGGTCAGCACGCGCAGCGCGGTGCGCGGTAGGCGATAGTACCAGGGCGTGCTCAGCCCGTAGAAGATCTCCAACTCCTCGCGGCGTTTCTCGAGCACCTTTTCCATCTCGTCAGGGTCGCGGATGGTCTCGGCCAGCGCGGTGCGCTCGGCGCGCAGCTGCTCTCCTATTGTGGCGGCAAGAATGCGGTCGGAGAAGCCGGTGAGACCCAGCGTCAGCACCAGCATGAGCAGGACGACGAAGAAGACCCCGACCATTGTGAGGGAGCGGACGAGGAGAGGGCGAAGAAGTGACATGACGGCAGTGGTCAGCGGTTAGTGGACAGTGGTCAGTGCGAGGCAGCAATACAGTTCCACTATCCACCGTCCACTGCGGTTATCGTCTGCGGCGTGCGAGCAGGATGCCGCCGAAGATGATGATGAGGACCACGGCGCCGACAACTGCTGTCACCGGCAGACCACCGGCCGGTTCGGATTCAATCTCTTCAGACTCAGCCTCTTCAGACTCAGATGCGGCGCTCTCCGTATCCGATTCTGAATCGGTCTCTGTATCGGATTCCGTGTCGGACTCTGCGGTGTCCGACTCTTCCGTTTCGGACTCCGCTTCGGTTTCAGCCGCTGTTTCGGATTCGCTCTCTTCTTCGTCGGCTGCGGCCTCGGAGGACTCTTCATCCGAATCGGAGGCGGCTTCCTCTGCTTCTGAAGAGTCTGACTCCTCCGCTGCCGGCTCCTCCTCGATGATGGCGATATCGGCTTCCAGCTCGATGCGTCGCTCCGCCATGCGGGCCAGCTCATCACTGTATGCAACCAGGACCAGCTCGTAGATCCCCAGCTCCAGCTCGTTGGTGGTGTCGGCGGTCAACCTGATTGCGAACCAGTTGGGGTCGAGGGTATCGGCATCGCCCTGCTGGATGATCTCCCCGCTGGCGGTGTCGATCAGCAGATAACGCAAGGAGAGGTTGCCAGGCCCTTCCAGCGTCAAGGTAACTTCATAGTCGGCGCCCAATTCGATCGGCGGCGCCTCGATCTCGGTATATTCGATCAGATCGGGCAGGCCGCGGTAGAGGTCGCTGGCTGTGAAGGGGTAGTTCTCGTCACGGAAGGCGACCAGCTCGGCGAATTGGGCCGGTGGATCGTAGCGCTCCAACATGAAGGGGCCGTTGCTGATCACCATGTGGCCTTTCGCGTCGAACCAGTCGAGCACCGCGGTGTAACGTTCAACGCCCTCCTCGCTGTTGGCAATGACCGTTTCACCGTCGGCAGTGGGCAGGGTGAAGACATTCGTGGGGATGGTCTCGGCGCGGCGCAGGTCCAGCATGGCTTTGCGCACGAGGCGGGCATCCCGATCCAGCACCAGGCTGATCCAAGGCACGTTGTAGCGTCCGGCAGCGGTGTCGCTATAGGCAGCCCGCCGCTGGCTGAAGACCAGCTCATCCATGGCGTAGAGCATTTCCCAAGGGGTACTCAGCCCGGAGGGGATGCCGTAGGAGGCGATGTAGTTCTGCTCAAAATGCCAGAATTCGATGTAGGCTTCGATGCGATTTTCGTCCAGGACGCGGTAGCCCTTGATCGTCTCCAGGAAAGGGCGCGAGGTTGTGGCGATGACCGTTTCGATCCTGGCTTTGTCAGGATTGTAGGACAGGTCGAATCCCTGATGGATCGAATAGAGCACGTCGGCCATGCTGATCCGCTGGCCGTGATGCCAGGGGGCCTGGAAATATTTGCTGTAGTCGTAGACCACTTTGCTGGTGGCGGTTACATTCTCGTCTACGTTCGTCCACCGGGCCCTTTGCGCGTCCCACATGATGGCGTCCGCCGGGACATCCAACGTGCCTTCCGGCCCGGCGGTCTCGACCTCATAATCGATACGGAAAGGAGCCGGGATGCCGGTGAAGGGGTCATTCCAGACGGCCGGATCCTGCAGCTGCCGCCAGATGTCGTTGCTGTAGACATCGCCGAAGCCGCCGACCGGGTTCCAGGTTGTGCGTTCGGTCCACACCCACAGGTGGCCCACGGTCAGTTCGTCGCTGCCGGCTTTGTAGGCCGAACGCAGGCTCCAGAGGCCGCGCGGTCCTGCGGCCAGATCCTGGGTTATGCCCTCGACGCCGGCCTGCACGGGGAAGGCGTTCATGACGGTGGCGATCCAGATGCGGACCGACTCGTCGAGGCCGATGCGGGTCATTTCGCGATACATGTCGTCACGCTCGGCCTGGTCGGCGAAATCACCCTTGAAGAGGCGCTCGCCCAGGTCGTCCAGCTCTTCGTTTTCGTAGTGCCAGAAGCCGACCTCTTTCCAGCCGGGCATGTTGCCCAACCAGGGGGCATAGAAGGAGTTGATGCCGCCGAAGTCGTAGCGGTTGGGCGCGCCGCGGCCCCAGCCTTCGGTGTAGAGATGCCATTCAAACTGGGCCGGGTCGGTGGCATAGACGGTCTGGATGGCGGGCGCGAAGGTCTGGCGATTGGAGGCGACGGCAAACCCGGCGTCCTGCAGGGCCGATCGAATCAGGTCACCCACCTCGCGCCGTTCGTCCTCCACGCGCATGATGAACTTGAGGCGGACCGGCTGCTCGTTGAAGTGCCAGACATCGTCCACCAGCTCGGCGCCGGCTTCGGTCATGGCATCGGCGATCAGCTGGCGTGCGTATTCGGGATCGTAGTCCAGTTCCGCCTGTTGGATCACGTCGAAGACGGTCAGATAGTCATAGTCGGTGGAGGCCACGTTGGTGTACATCGGCGCGGCCTGGCCCTGGTAGATCTCCCGGGTCACGAATTCGCGGTCGATCAGGCGTTGCATTGCCTGCCGCACCTCTTTGATGGAGAAGGGGTTCAATCTTCCTTCGGGCGCAGGCGCCGGGTTGAGGATCAGCGAAATGGTGCTGGCCGGGGCCTCATAGAGTTGGATGCCCTCGTTGTCGCGCAGCTCGCGGGCCGCGGCGATTTTCAGATTGAAGTAGTAGAGGTCCATCTCGCCGGCTTCCAGATCGAGGGGCGCGCGGTCGACGTTAAACGCTTTGAAGTAGAGCCGCTCGACCGCCGGCCCGGGTTCCTCATGCGGAGGGCTGTATTGGGCCAGGACAGAAGAGGAGAGACCGATTATGATCGCCAGGCTGATCGGGACTACCTTGAGCAGCCATGTTGGGATTCTGGTTGACCTAGTTGTATTCATATTACAGATCCTTTCGCCAACACCCGCGGCCAGCGGCCACTTGGTTGCCTCCCGCCGCGTATCTCATTGGGGCGTTTGGCAACCGGAGCGGCCGCGACCTATTTGCCACTCACGGCTCATCCGGTTCGCCTACGGAACGAAACCCACAGCAGGCCGAGCGCGATGCCGATGCCGACGCCGCCGACCACCGGCCAGGTGGCGCTGCCCCCGGGTACGGCGGTTGTGGCGAGTGCCGTAGTTGCCGGCACACTCTCGACCGCGACCTGGTGCGAAGCAGGCGTCAGACCGGCTTGGGATGCCGTTCCGTTCAACTGTTCCAACTTCTCATCGAGGGCATCGAGCTTCTCTTCCAACTTCTGGACATTATCGAAGCCGAATTCCATATAGAATGAAGTGGAGGCGAAGTTGCCCGATTTGTCGACCAACGTCACGCGGTGGGCGCCTTCACCGGAGATGGGAACGAAGATCTGCTGTGTATAGCGCCCGAGCTTGTCGGTACGGCCGGATGCTGCGTTGGCGCCGCCGACAAGCAGGTAGATATCCATATCCGATTGGAAGCCGTGGCCCTGGACCGTGATGGTCTCGCCGGCGGCCCCGACGTCGGGGCTGATGAAGATTTCGGGGCGGGCGATGGCGCGCTGGCGGCTGAAGCCGATCTTCTGGTTGGTGGGACCAAACTCGCCGAGGCGGGTATCGGCCCACACCAGATAGGCATCGTTCTCGCTGGCGGCGATGGAGAAATAGTCGCCCAGGAACAGCCCTCTGGGAAAGCCTTTATTGGGATTGGAGGGGAAGTCGGTCACGCGCGTGTCACCGACCTTGAGGTCAAGCTCTTCCAGCTCAAAACCCCAGTTTTCGCCCTGATCTTCGGAACGGGTGTAGTAGATATGGTAGCGTGTCTGGACGGGGTCGTCGCGCATATCACCCCACATGAGATGGATGACGCCATCCGGCCCGACGTCCATGGCCGGGAAAAACTGAACGGCGTCGGTCTCGTCGGTGTTGATGCGTACGGGTCGCGACCAGCGGTCTCCGCCGTTGAGAGAGCGGATGAAGTATACGTCGCCCTCATCGAGCGGGTTGTTCGCGGGCAGAGCGACATAGGCTACGTAGAGTTCGTCTTCAGGCCCGACCGATACTTTGGGGAAGGCGGACGCCCAGTAGCGGAAGTAGGCGTTACGGGGACGGAACCCCGGCTCGAGGAATCGGGCGATACGCTTGGGGTCGCCAAAGGTCTCGCCGCCGTCTTCAGACTTGGACATGTAGAATTCGGCGAGGCCTTTCATGCTCTCGTCGTCGGTGCTGTCAATCCAGGTTACGTAGAGAGTACCTTTGGAATCGACGACGGGGAAGGGGCCCTGCACGACGCGCTTGGTGCCAATCGCGTTCGACTGGCCTTCGGTGTCGTCGATCTCGCCATAGGTGCGCTTTACGGTCGGGCCGACCGGGACAGGATCGGACCAGGTCAGGCCCTGATCCATCGAGTAGGACAGCATCGGCGTGGTCTGCACCTCCGGCGCGCCCAGGGTTGGAAGCTCGCCGATGTAAAGGATGTCGTAGATGGTATTGAATTCGACAAATGTGACATAGACAACGGTCTGGTCTTCAATCGTGGGGTGGGGGCCTGTGGTCAGCCATGGTTTGTCGAGGAAGCTGAGGCTCACCGTACCGCGAATGCGGCCGGTGGGGTCCAGCACGGCGTCGGATTCGACGTCGCTGCGGGCGCTGTCAACCGGCTCCTCCCAGACGAAGCCGCCGTCTTTCGAGGTTGAGACGGCGATCGAGGAAACGAGGGCAAAGCCGGTGGCGTTGCCGACAGAGTACTCTTTGACGCCGATAGAGATCGAAGCCATGTAGACATTGCCGTCACTATCGAACTCCACCACGGGGTCGCCGCCGGAAACGCGATCTTTGCGCAGGTATTTGATCTGCTGCGGCCCTTCCCAATTCACGCCGCCATCGATGCTCACGTAGGCAGAGTTGTTGGGGAAGTTGTAGTCGATCAGACCCAGAACCAGGTGATCGGGATCATGCGGATTGACGGCGATATCGGGCTCGGTCTGCAAGGGCGTGTTGCTGAAATCCCGGGTCACGAGCAGGTCGCGGCTGAACGCGGGCGCCGGATCGCGGTAGGGCACGAGGATGCCCGGCCCTGCCGACTGCAGCAGGGGCGTATCTGTACCGCTTCCGGGCAGACTGGCCAGATTCTGACGGTCGAGCGTGTTCCAGCCGGGCCGGTCGATGAAGACCCGATTGTCCACACCCTGAGCCATGAGCCATGCAGGCCCGGACAGCACATCCTGGATTGGGTTCATGGCATCCATGATATCGGCCGGATTCTTGCTGATCTTGCCGCGTGTCGGCAGTTGCGGCACCGGCATTTGCGCGGCCGCCGGCAGCGGCATTGCCAGCAGGAGAAGGATCAATATAAGTAGGGGGACGCGAAGGCCCAGACGGAGGCGCTTGCCGGGTCGTCGGAACTTGTGCAGTCTTTGCATGGGATACGGATCTCCTTATGTATACGTTAAACGCCAGCGACTCTGTCGCCAGCGATCCTTTCTCCGGAGCACCTTACCGCGGTTGCCGCCACCATCTTCAGACAGTTTGCGGCGGCGGTACAGGTGGGCGAAGGGTTGACCGTTTTGGAAACGGTCAGCCTGAATTTGGATTTCAAGGGTACGGGCACCAAATGATATTATAATAGCCGATTCGCGTTCTCAATTTTGGTAGGCGTCACTCCCTTCATGCAGAAAACAGGCTACAAAGTGATTCGGCTCGACTTCAAGGAGTCGCGGCGTTGTCAGTTCACAGCGGCCGGACATGAAGGAAGCGCAGCGGGGGTGAAAGGAGCATCCGCTTGGCGCGTTGACGGGACTGGGCGGCTCGCCCGGGAGGCTGGGGCGTTGGTGCAGCCGGTTGGCCGGGTCCGGCTCGGGCACGGCCGCGATGAGTGCCTGGGTATACGGGTGCATGGGATTGCGCACCACATCAGTTGCCTCTCCCATTTCGACGACGCAGCCCAAATACATAACGACGATCCGTTGGGCGAAATGGCGGGCCGTGGCGATGTCGTGGGTGATGTACAGGAAGGCTATGTTGAACCGCTCCTGCAGCTCGCGCAGCAGTGCCAGCAGTTCTGCCCGGCTGGAGGCGTCAACCATGGAGACCGGTTCGTCGGCGACGATGAACTGCGGCTGCAGGACGAGCGCGCGTGCAATGCTGAGCCGCTGTCGTTGACCACCGGACAGCAGGTCGGGGTACTTGTCTGCGATCTCCTGGGCCGGGCGCAGACGCACATCGTGCAGGGCCTGAAACACTCGCTCTCGCCGCTCGCTGTCGCTGCCGATACCGTGGATCACCAGTGGTTCGGCCACGCTTTCGTAGGCCGTCATAAAGGGATCGATGCTTGCGAACGGATCCTGAAAGATGGCGGCAGCCCGGCGGCGGAACGCTTTTTGTTCCTTCTGTGATAAGGCGGTTACTGCTGTGTTGTCGAAGCGGACATGGCCATCCGTAACCCTGATCAGGCCCAGCGCGGCGCGTCCCAAGGTGGTCTTGCCGCTGCCGGACTCACCAACGACAGCGACGACCTCGCCTGCCCCGATGTCTAGTGTCACGCCGTCCACGGCATGGACCGACTCACTGCCAAAGAGACCTTTGCGAACGCTGAAATGTACTTTGACATCGTGGAGTTGGACCAGCGGCTGGGACGAATGCTTTTGGGGACGGGTTTCCATTGCCATATTCAACAGAAATATTCGCCATTATGCGACATGTCCTTGAGTATACTCATCCGCAGTCATGTTCGCAAAGATACGGGCAGCATCCGGGCCACAAGGCGCCTTGCCCTATCGAGAGTCGATAAGTGAGTGAAGAGGCGTAGGGAGCGAGAACAGGTTGTCATTGCTCACGTTTTCGTATTCCCTCCTCAGATGGGAGGATCCCCGATGAATGACCATGATCGAATGCCGCGATACAGTGTGGTTCTCTTGCTGTTGGCCGTGCCTGCTCTGATTCTGGCAGCCTGCCAACCGGCGCCCAGTCAACCCAGGGCGGCGACGCGAGCAGCTCCTGCGGCTTCGACGCCCACACATACGCCGACGCCTATCGTCATTCCCACGCAATCGCCGGGGCCGACGCCTACGGCCACGCCCGAGCCGCTGGCCGAGCCTGATCGCAACCTGGCGGAGACGCTGAGCGTCAAGGGGAAATCGCTGTTTGGCAGCAGCGACCTGATAGGCGCGGAAGCGGCCTATATCGATGCGATTGCCGCGGACCCCAGTTATCTGCCCGCGCATCTGGGCCTGACCGATGTCTACCTCTACCAGTCGCAGTACTGGCAGCAGGCGCTGCTATCGGCCGAGAACGCGACGGCGCTGGCGCCGGAGGACAGCACCGCCCTCGCATACCTGGCGTGGGCCAAGCAGGGGGCCCACCATTTTGACGAGGCGAAGGAGATAGGGCTACGAGCGGTCGAGTTGGACGACGAAAATCCGACCGCACACACGGCTCTGGCCGACATCCTTGTCAGCATGTATGAGGTCGACAGGGCCTATGACCACGCCCAGACCGCGGTGCGCCTGAATCCGGATTCGGCGGCGGGATGGGCGACGCTGGGATCGATCGCGTTCCAGATGCACGATTGGGACAAGGCGGGCGAGGCGTACGAGCGGGCGCTGGAACTGCAGCCGGAGTTCTTTGCGTGGCATATAATCAACGCCCGCCATGAGTTCAATGTGTATGGCGATATCTATGCGGCGCGGTCGATTGCGAAACGCGCGACTGAACTTGTGGCGGACCATGCCTCGACTCTCTTCTTTGAGGCCGACATGGCGGCGGAGGAAGGCGACTGGGAGACGAGCGAAGCGAAGTGTATGCGGACGATTACGCTGGACCAGCCACATACGCCGTTCCCGGATGCGTACAGCTGCATGGCGCTGATGTTGCTGCAGCAGGAACGGAATGCGGAGACGGCAGCCTATCAGGCGCTGGCGGAGGCGCGGGCTACGGTGCACCGGCGGGACGTGACTCTGATCCGGATGCGACTGCTCAATGATCAGGACCTGTGCACGGAGTCGCGGGCGCTGGCCGAGGACTGGCTGGAAGCGCGGCCCTACAGCATTTCGGCGATGCGGATGGTGGGCGTGAGCTATCTTTGTGAGAGAGATTTCACAACGGCAGCCACTTATTTCCGAAAAACGCTGGACGCGCTGCCGCACTCGGTGAGCGATGCGCGACTACTGGCAATCGCCTATGCCCGCGATGAAAAGGCGCTGGAGGCGCGGGCGGCATTGAATGAGGTTAAGGCCTTCTCGATCGAGGACCCACTCTATTATCAGGCGTTGTATGAGACACATCTGATGCTGGGCGAGGTGGAAGAGGCGGTGATCGCGGCCCAACGGTGGGACGTGCTGCGGCCAGAAAGCCTGGATGCGCGCGAGAGTCTGGCCTTTGTGCAGCTGTACGAGGGCAATGTAGAGGCGGCGCAGAGTATTGCCCTGGACGCGTTGGAACGGGGCGCACGCACGTCGACGGTGCTGGCGGTGCTGGGCGAGACCTACACGCGTATGGGTGAATTCGATAAGGCACAGCCGTTGTTGGAAGAGGCTCTTGAGCTGAACGGCGACCACATTGTAGCGCGTCAGGCGCTGGCGCTGCTGTTCCTTGCGCAGGTACGTTGCGAGGAGGCGGCGCCACACCTGAACTGGCTGATCGATGAGGCCGACAGTGAGGAAGAGAAGGAAGATCTGGCGGGCGTGTTGGACCGCTGCGAGGAGAGGGCGGCGCAGCCTACGCCGGACCCATCGATGCAGCTTGAAGACGCTGAGGCCATTTCCACTGCGGTAGCGATACTACAGGAGGCGGACGTAGAGATCCGCTACCTGGACGTGGAGGAGAATGAAGAGGGGCAGCGGACGCTGGTCGTGGCCTATGCCGTTGATCTGGCGGTTGACGGGGAGGCGTACGCCGAGCTGGAGCGTCAACTTATCTTTGAACTTTCGCGTATCCTGCCCCGCATGACCTCCGCACCGGAGGGCCTTGTGGTCGTCGCCGGCACCTTCAACAGGACAACTTCCGCGACGCTGGTGGCGACGAGAGCGGCGGAGGTGTGGCTCCAGGGTCAATTGACCGATGAGGAATTTGAAGACACCTGGCGGCGCCAAGTGGTTGAATCCTCTGACGAGTAGTTACAATGGCTGGTTGCCGGCGACCGCAGCTGCCGGCAACCAGCCATCAAGCACTCCCTCAAAGCAGTTCCTGAATACCCCCTGCTATTGACCACCGCGGCTATTAGCCACTGCAATCGAGGCCGAGGGCAACGACCTTGTCGTCCAGTTGGGCGCGCTCTGCAGCGGTAAGGGGCTCGCCGGGCGGGCGCGGGTCGCCGCAGTCGATACCGAGGCGTTGACTGAGAACGCCTTTGATGGCGCCGTGGAACTTGGCGGGCACGCTCAGCGCTTCGGCGGCGGAGGATGCCTTCTCCTGGGCTTTGCGGGCTGCGGGGATGTCGCCGGCCTCGTAGGCGCGCCAGATGGCGACCCAGAGTTCGGGGGCCATGTTGGGCGGGCCGTCAACGCAGCCGGTGGCGCCAATCAGCAGCGCCGGCAGGAAGAGGCGAGAGTTCCCGATCAGGCAGGAGAGACCCATTTCGGCGAAGTTCTTGACGTAGGGGATGTAGGGCGCGGAATGTTTGAGCCCGGCCAGCTGGGGCACACCCTCTTGAATCTTGCACATGAGATCCGGCGTGATTTCGACACCGGTGGCGCTGGGAAGGTTGTAGACAAAGAAAGGAAGGTCGGCGGCTGCGGCGACGACACGGTAGTGTTCGACAATGCCCTTGTCGCTCTGGCCATAGAAGAAAGGCGGGACGCAGCAGATGGCTTCGACGCCGGCCTTGGCCGCGTGTTCGGCGAGGCGGGCGGAGCGGGCTGTGGTGGGGGCGCCGACGTGCATGATGTTGGCAGTGCGCCCCTGATTCTGGTCTGAGGCGATCTCGGCGATGCGGCAGTTTTCGGCATCGTCGAGGAGGACGCTTTCCCCCGTGCCGCCGGCCACCCAGAAACCGTGTACGCCGGCCTGGATGTTGAATTCCATTACCTGGCGAAAGGCGTCCTCGTTGAGGCGGCCATCGGCGGTCATTGGCGTGATGATGGCCGGGAAAATCCCATTGAAGCTTTTCATGTGGCGCTCTCTTGTGGCTGTGACGGAGTCTTGGAGCCGTCATTATCGCATGGATGGTTGCAGGTGTCGATAACGAAGAAGTGATCCGGGATTGATTGGCCGCCAGGGGATTGGCGGCGCCAGGGCGGGGAGAGCGTTGACCTGCCGGGGCTTATGGCTACCCCTTCAGCCGCGCGTCCCGCAACCGGTCGGGATCGATCTCTGCCTGGGCCAGGGCGCTCACGTCCAGGTAGCCGTCGCAGAGCACGGGCGGCTGGGTCAGCAGATCCTCCTGCAGCTTGAGGAAAAAGCTCAACTCGCACGGCAGGTCGATCCCGGGCTTGGCGGCAAAGAGGGCAGCGAGCACCGTGCCCCAGCCGGTGCTGGCCTGGGAGCCGACCATCACCGCCTTGCCGCCAACCAGGGCCTGGTTCAGCATCTGCGCCGATTCGGTGAAGCCCGTGCGTGCGGTCTTGATGTTGAGGATGTGGAAGGTGTTCATACTCAATTCGCGGCGCAGGTCGCGAGCGCTGAAGACGCTGTCATCGGCGATGAGCCGGGGGAGGGCAGACCCGCCGGCGCGCGCACAGGCTTTGCGCACGGCGGCGCGGGCCAGGATCAGCTCCACCGGCAGCGGTTCCTCGCAGTAGAGCACGTTGAGCTCGGCCATCTTTTCCAGGCGCTGGCGCACGTTCTGCGGCTGGAAGCATTCGTTGGCGTCAACGTACAGATCGACCTGCTCGCCGAACTGCTCCCGCAGGAGGCGCAGCCGGTGCAGGTCGGCGTTCCAGTTCTGTCCGACCTTCACCTTCAACACGCGCACGCCCTGCGCCACAATCCGCTCGGCCTCAGCGAGGCTGTCATCGATATCGCCGAGGCCCAGGATATAGCTCACCCGCACCTGGGAGCTGCTGGCGCCCAGGTGGTCGTAGAGAGTGCGATTACGGCTGGCGGCGAGGGCATGGTGGAGGGCCATATCGAGGGCGCCGCGGGCGGTCTGGTTGTTTTTGACCGTCTGCAGGCGTGCGTAGAGCTTTGAGAGAGTGGAGTCGTCGAGCATTTCGCCCGCGAGACGGGGCGCCAGCTCCTGGCGGATGACGCTGCAGATGCTGGATACGGTCTCCCCGTAGATCGTGGGCCGGGGCGGCGCTTCGCCCCAGCCTACGGCGCCGTCGCTCAACCGCACCTGGACGAGGACGTGGCGGGCCTCCTGCATTTCGCTGGCCGCGCCCCAGCGCAGGGGTTCGCGGAGGGGAAGGCGGAAAGGGATCGGTTCGATAGCTTCGATGGTGGTAGGCATTGAAAACCCGGGGGTCAGTGGGCCGCGAGCGGCGCCAATTTTGCGGCCACCTCGGCGGGGGCGTGGGTGGTGGTATCGACGATGACGGTGCGGTCGGGGGCGGCGGCGCGCAGGATCTCGACGGCGGCGTGCGGATCGTAGTTGCGGCGTTCTGCGGCGACGATGGCGAGCTTGGCCGCGAGTTCGGCGTCGTCCACTTCGCCCCGGCTTACCAGGGCAGACAGGTGGTCCTGCTCCGCGCGTGTAAAGAGGTCGCGCGCCTCGGCCATCTCCTCCCAGCAGAATCGGCTGCCGGTCGTCGAACGGGAGTTTTCGCCCACCTGATCGAAGGCATCCTGGCGCTGCACCAGTCTCTCCACCCGCACAACATCCGGCGCGTTGAGGACGGCGAAGCGGGCCATGGGGAGGTTCTGCGCGGCATAGGTGACCTCGTCGGCGCCGCGCAGTCCGTCGAAAATGTTCAGTGCGCCGGCGGCAGGCGATGCTGCCTGCTTTTGCAACACCAGGCGGCTGAAGGCATGCGCAAGCCCACCGGGGTAGCGCTGCCGGTAGCGGCCCGTATAGTCGAAGCGGCGCCGCCGGTCCGAAACCGCGGTGGGGGGATCCCCATCCCAACGCTGAACCGTTGGGATGACCAGGAGGTCGGCCAGCTTGCGCCTGTTGGGCAGGAGCGAGATCCGGCCCATGCGGGTGCGCAGGGCATCAACGGTTGTGCTCTTGCCCACGCCGGTCACACCGACGAGGATCAGCACCGGCATGTCGACGATGGCAACCCAGCCGGCGGGTGGGCGGCCGACGCCGAGACGGTCAGCCAGCAGTTCGAATTCGGCGTTCATCCGGATCTCGCGTTCGGGACCTATCTGTGGTCAGCCACTGCGATCAGCATAGCAGTGGCGCATGAGGGCACATTATACGCCGCCGGCAAAGCCGCTTGCAACTGGAAACTGCAGTGGTCAGTGGTCAGTGGTCAGTGGTCAGTGGTCAGTGGTCAGTGGTCAGTGGTCAGTGGTCAGTGGTCGGTGGATAGCGACAACAACAGTAGGGCTGGGTGTAGTTCATATTAGGGGTAGGAGTGGTCAGGTGGGGAATTCATGACAGCGGTGGCTGAAACTGTTAGCCGGCCATTTATTGGGAGGCACAGGGCAGGCACAAGGCCTGCCCCTACCGTGGTCACGGCGGACGGTTTCGCGGCACGACGTGGGTGGGCGACAGGTTGCATAGACAGTACGCCGGCGACGCGGCGCCAACGTGGCATGGTGTAAGGGGGGCGTTGCGGGGGGAATCCCCCCGCACAAGGGAGGGCCGAAGGCCCGACCGCACAACTGCAGTGGTCAGTGGTCGGTGGTCAGTGGATAGCGGCAACAGCGGGAGGCACATTCTGGGGGTGGGCGTCCCGGCTGTGTGCTATAATATGTGTTCACACTGCAGCGAAAGGTTCCTCCGGCGAATCGATTTGCCCCTACACTGGAAATGGTATGAATTTTCGATTGTCTGCGCGGTGGCCGCTGATCATCCGAATTGTGCTGGTGAGCGTGCTGGGGCTGGCTGTCCGGCCGGCGGCGGCTGCGCCCGCGCCCTCTGAACTGCCGGATGATTTGACGCCGATCTACCTCATTCAGGGTGACGGAGCGAGTACGCCTCTGTCGCCGCAACGCGTTTCGACGTTCGGCCTGGTGAGCGGTGTGCAGTCGAACGGGTTTTACCTGCAAGACCCGACCGGAGACGGCAAACCGCAGACCAGCGACGGCATCTTCGTCTACACCTCTTCGGCGCCCAGGGTGAAAGCGGGCGAGTGCATCCTCGTGCGCGCCGCGGAAGCGACCGAATACTACGAAAAGACAGAGCTGACGACGCCACGTGCGCTTGAGACGCTGCCCCTTGAGTCGTGCGGGAGCGGCGCTTTACCAGCGCCGTTGGCGCCCCTGCCCGCGCCCAACGTCGAGCCGGAGTCTTTACTGGAACGGTTCGAAGGCATGCTCGTTGCCTTCGAAGAGGTACAGGGCGTTGTGCAGGGGCCGACCAAGCATTTCAGCAACGGCAACGTCGAGATCGCGCTCATCGCCGAGCAGGCCCTGCCCTTCCTGCAAGGCGGGCGGGTCTTCCAAACCAATCCCACCGATGCCGCCGGGCTGATCTTCCTGGGCAACGGGGTCGGCGCGAGCCTGCCGGCGGCGGGCTGGGGGGACCGCGTGCAGGTACGTCCGGCCGAGCCGGGGACGCCGGTGCGAGCGGTTATCGACTACAGTTTCGGCAAGTATCTGCTGTTGCTGCTGCCGGGGCAGGAGGTAGAGGTTCTCTCCCGGCACGGGTCGGGCGAGCAGCCGGTCCTGCCGGACGCGGGCGCCTTCCGGGTCTGCTCGTTCAACGTGTTGGGGCTGGGTCGGGGTCTGGACCAGTTGCGAAACGATGCCGACTACGAGGCGGCGCTGCGCCAACGCGCGGAGGCCATCGCCAGCGGTCTGCAGAACTGTGAAATTGTCGGTCTGCAGGAGACCGGCAAGCCTGAGGACGCCGAAAACCTGGCGCGAGTTCTGAGCGAGGTCAGCGGGCTGGCGTACAGCGCGATCGCATTTGACGGCCCCGGAACCGCCAGCCGCGATTTCCCGCTGACGAACAGCCTGCTTGTACGCGACGATCGGGTGACGGTCCTCAGCGCCCAGAACGAGCAGGCATGCACCCGCTTCAGTTTCAGTGTGCGGCTGGTCCCCGGGCAGTGCTCGGCGCGGCTTCTGCCGCTCTTCAGCCGGCCGCCGCTGGTCGCGGATCTGCTTGTACACGGCCCGTGGGGAGAGGGCTACCCGCTGACGGTGGTGGTCAATCACTGGCGCAGCAAGCGGGGCGATGAGTCGGTGAACGTCGTGCATCGGACACTGCAGGCGGAGCACGTGGCGTCGATCGTACAGGCCCGCTTGGACATAGACCCCGCCGCGCATGTCGTGGTACTGGGCGACCTGAATGATTTCGAAGCCAGTGAACCGGTGCTCACCCTGGAACACGGCCCGCAGCCGGAGGATGGCACGGCTCGCGACGAGGGTAACATTCTACTCTGGCACGCCTTTGACGCTCTGCCGCTGCAGGACCGCTACACCTATATCTTCAACGGGGGCAGTCAGTCGCTGGATCATCTGCTGCTGACACCGGGTATGATGCCCGATTTCGGCGGGATGGACATCGTGCATATCAACGCCGACTTTCCCATTGCCCAGCCAGGCGGCAGGGAGGGCGTTCCCGGCCTCTCCCCTGTATATGGCTCCAGCGACCACGATCCGCTGGTGTTGACATTGCGGCCGGGGGGCGGCGCGTGGATCGCAGGCAATGCGCAGATTCCGGACACACCGGTTGAACTCGCTGACAGCGCAGGCACGGTGATCGCCCGGACGGAGAGCGATGCGCTGGGCGAGTTCCGCTTTTTCGATCTGCGGCCCGGGGCGTACAGTCTGCATTTTGCACTGCCCGAGCCGGTGACACTTCTGGCGCCGGGGGATGTTGCCGATGGAAACTCGGAGGCGGTTGTTCGGGTAGAGGTGGAGCTGGGCGGGGCGACTGTCGTAACGCTTACCGTGCGCGATCGTCGAGTTGATGCCAGCGTCGCGAGTGCGCTTTTCGGCATCTTATATGGATCTGAGTCCGCTGATCAGGCGGATATTTCGGATCGCTGATGGAAGACTGTTGCGGGCAACCCTGCCTGCAAGCAGTGCGGAGGCTGCCGCCGCCTCCAGCACGCCAGCCCGTTGGCGGCAACCTGGTCACTTGGCAGCGGGCGAACGGTGGAGGCACAGATGGAAAGAGTTTACTTGAATTGGCATGACGTTGAGGAGTTGATCACCAAGGTCGTGATGCAGCTGAATACCCCCTATGATGCGCTTCTCCTGATCACCCGCGGAGGAATCGTGCCCGGCGGCATGATCGCTGAGGCGTTGAAGATGAAGGATGTGCTGACTGCGGCGGTCGCGTTTCAGAGCGGGCCCGGCGTGCGCGCGGAGATGAGCTGGCCCCGCTTCCAGCAGTTCCCCGCAGAAGCGCTCCTGAAGGGCAAAAAGATCCTGATTGTCGATAATATCTGGGATAGGGGGCGCACGATCGTCACCGTCAAGAGCCGTGTGGAAGGAATCGGCGCCGCCGCCGAGACCGCGGTGCTCCACTGGAAGCAGCGGCAGAATCTTTTCGAGAAGGAGAAGCCGGACTACTACGCGGAACTGACCGAGGACTGGATCTACTACCCCTGGCAGCGAATTGACGATTCGGACGACCTGGTTTCGATACGTCGCCCTTCGCCGGAGCTTTCCTGATGTCGGAGCTGATACGCCGTTTGCGAACGGCGCATCCGGATGCACACTGCGCGTTGGAGCACCAGAACCCGTTTCAGTTGCTGGTGGCGACGATTCTTTCGGCCCAGTGCACTGACGAGCGGGTCAACCAGGTGACGCCGGCGCTGTTCGAACGTTTCCCGACGCCCGAGGCGATGGCCGCCGCCGACCGCGAGGAACTGGAGGAGATGATCCGCTCGACCGGCTTTTTTCGCAACAAGGCCAAGAGCCTGCAGGGCGCAAGCGCTCTGATATGCGAGGAGTTCGGCGGTGAAGTGCCGCGGGAGATGGATGAGTTGACCAGGCTGCCCGGCGTGGCGCGCAAGACCGCCAATGTCGTGCGCGGCGTCTGTTTCGGCTTGGCTGACGGCGTCGTGGTGGACACCCATGTCAAGCGGCTTTCCCAGCGGCTGGGCCTGACCGAGCAGAAGACGCCGGAGAAGATCGAAAAGGACCTGATGGCGCTCATACCGGCCGAGGATTGGATCGATATCGCCCATCTGTTGATCTTCCACGGGCGACGGGTGTGCGACGCCCGCAAGCCGGACTGCGCCAACTGTACGCTGGCCGACCTGTGTCCGTCGGCAGAGGTTTGAACTGCAGTGGTCGGTGGTCAGTGGCCAGTGACTGCGGTGATTGATTGAGGTTGGGTGTAAATGAGGAGTGAGGAGTGAGAGGGGATTTTCGCTCACTTCAGCTTAGTTCCGCGACTAGATTGTGGCTGGCTCGGTACCGTTAGGGCCGATGCAGTTCAGCTCCTGTCGCCCTCTTCCTGTGAACTGACGACCAAGATGTAGCCCTCTCTGGACTCGACTTTGACCTGATCGCCTTCCCCCGGGGCCGGCGCCTTACCGGAGGATGGCCCTTGCAGCTTTGCGTTCCATAGCTCGCCCGCGAGGAGGACCTTGCCGCGGCCGTTCTCGGCAAAGGGAACGCGTACGGTCGCCAGCGAGCCGATCACGCCTTCGCTGCCGGTTGCGGTTCCCATGCGTTGGGCGGCGACCACTTTGCCGCCCACAAAGAGGGCGAAGGCGCCCATGGCGACGCCGAGCGAGATGATCGTCACCCAGGGCACAGCCAGGCCCGGCGCATCGAAAAGCAGCGCGCTGCCAAAGATGAAAGCGACGGTCCCGCCCAGTGCGAGCGCGCCAAAGGCCGGTGTGAAGGCTTCGGCCACCAGTAGAATCAGCGCCAGCCCGATCAGGGCCAACCCGGCGAAGTTCGCTTCCAACTGACCCAGCGAGTAGAGCCCCAACAGCAGGCTGATCAGGCCGATCATGCCGGGAATGAATGTGCCGGGATTGTAGATTTCGGCGATGAGCCCGATGGAGCCGAGGGTCAGCAGAATTGTGGCGACGGTGGGGTTGCTGATGAAGTTCAGAAACTCCTGCAACGGCGACAGGTCCTGCGGCATAATCCGGGCATTCGCTGTGTTCAGCGTCCGCTCCTGGCCCTGCACGGTGACGACGAAGCCGTCCATCTGATCCAGCAGATCGGCCACGTCGGTTGCGATGAAGTCGATGACACCCAACTCCAGCGCACGTGTGTCGGTTGCGGCGGCCGCCTCCTGCACGGCTGCGACGGCCCATTCGACCGCCTCTTCGCCGCGACGCGAGGCCAGGTTCTCGATATCGGCGCTGAGGATGTTTACGACCTTCGCCTCCATGGTGTCGCCGATATCTTCTCCCTGGCCGCCGACGGGGCTGGCCGCGCCGATGCTGCTGCCGGGCGCCATGGCGGCAACGTGCCCGGCCAGGGTGATGAAGGTGCCGGCGCTGCCGGCCTGGGCCGCGGACGGTGCGACGTAAACCACGACCGGCACAGGCGAGGCCAGCATATCCTGCACGATCTGCTTGGTGACGTCGACGCTGCCGCCGGGGGTGTCCAGACGCAGGATCACCGCCTCGGCCCCCTCCTGCTGCGCGTCTTCGATCGCGCCGCTGAGGTACTGACGCAGCACCGGCGTCACCGCCCCGCGGAAGGTCAAAACAAGAACAAGGGAGGAGTCGGCCTGTGAAGAGATCCCCTTCTCCTGGACAGGCAAGTCCCCGAGGCGCGGTCCGGGAGAGCTGGCCGCGTGCACACCGTCTATCACGGTCAGGAGCATCCCCAGCAGAAGACAGGAGAGATAGAAGGTGCGATAGAGCGTTGTCAGCAGTGTCCCGTTTCGCTGATGCGTGTTTTTTCCGCGGCGTCTAAACATCTGTTGAATTCCTATCAACCGCCCGCGACCGAATGCACGGGCTGAAGGTCATGGGCTGCCGCTGTGCAGTCGATCGACGGCAGCCAACATCTCCACAACCGACTGCCGCCCGGCGTCGCTGACGGCGCCCAACATTTGGGTCAGCTCCTCGATGCGCGCCGGCCCTTCGACCGGAAGCACGTCGGTGCCGGTACGCAGTTCGCCATCACTCTCGAAAGTCCGTTTACGCACGGTCAGGTGGAGATCGGCAAATGCAGCCAGCTGGGGCAGATGGGTGATACAGAGCACCTGATGACGCAGCGGACTACCGTACGGTTCGTCCTCGGCCGTGCGGTTGGAGGCGGTATCGGGCGACGGCCGCTGGCCGGTCAGGTTCCAAAGCTTCTCGCCGACGACACCGCCCACGCGGCCGCCGATGCCCTGGTCGATCTCATCGAAAATCAGAATCGGGGTCTGATCGGCCTGGGTCAGCGCGCCCTTCAGCGCCAGCATCAGGCGCGCGGTCTCGCCCCCGGAGGCCACCCTGGCCAACGGTTTGACCGGCTCGCCGGGGTTTGCGCTGATCAGAAATTCAACCCGGTCGACGCCGTGGCTGCCGTAGGATACACGGCGCCCGTCCGGCAGGTAGGCGCCATCCTCCCGCTCCTCCATCTCGACGGCGACGGCGAAACGGGCGCGGCCCATACTCAACTGCGCCAGTTCCGCTTCCACCTGTCGGGCCATCTTCTCGCCGGCCGCGACCCGCGCCTGGCTCAACTCTGCGCCCAGCGCGCCGATCTCGCGCAGAAGCTTCTCTTCCTCTTCTTCGAGCGCGGCCGTCTGCGCCTCCCAGTTGCTGAGCTCGTCCAACTCCGTCTGGGCTGCGGCCGCGAAGGCCAGGATCTCCTCTGTCGTGTCGCCGTATTTGCGCTTGAGATTCTCGATCAGCGCCAGCCTTTCTTCGACTTCGGCCAGCCGCTGCGGATTGAACTCCAGCCCGTCGGCGTAGCCCTGCAGATCGCGCGCCAGATCGGACAGCTCCTCGAGCAGACCCTGCCCGGTCGCGGCTGCGGCGGCCATGCCATCGTCGATGCGGGCCAGCCGCTCAACGCGGCCGACGGCTTCGCTGAGGCCGTCGGTGACCCCTGGCATCCCGCCTTCGCCCTCGTTCAACAGGTTTGCCGCGCCGTTCGCCAGCTGCAGGAGCGTTTCGGCGTTGCTGAGCCGCTTGCGCTCCACTTCGAGGTCTCGCTCTTCACCGGCTTGCAGGACCGCTTCGGCGATCTCTTCTACCTGAAAGCTGAGCAGGTCGAGCCGTTGGGCGATGGTGCGGGCATCGCTGCGCAGCCGTTCCAACTCTTTACGCGCCTGCTGGACCTGGTGTGCTTTCCCGGCCACGTTGCGGCGCAGGGGCAGCAGGCCGCCGTACCGGTCCAGGAGGTCCACGTGTGTGCGGGGCCGGAGCAGATTCAGATGCTCACCCTGTCCGTGGATATCGACCAGTAGGGCGGCCAGTTCACTCAACAGCTTGCGGGAGACCGTGCGTCCGTTGATGCGGCAGAAATTACGTCCACTGCGGCGCACCTCCCGACTGAGGACAAGACTTTCCGGCGCATCGGGGTCGTCAAGGCCTTCGGCTTCCAACAGACTGTGGATGTCGTCTGTTTCGGGCGGGACGTCAGGCGCGCTCTGCGGCCCGTCGGGTTCGCGAGGCGGCGTCTTTGCTTCCAGATGGAAGACCGCTTCGACTTCTGCCCGGTCTGCCCCGGCCCGCACCATCTCCGCGGTTGCCCGGTCGCCCAGTAGCAGTCCGATGGCGTCGATAATGATCGACTTGCCGGCGCCGGTTTCGCCGGTCAGAATGTTCAAGCCGGAGTCGAAGCGAAGGTGCAGCCGGTCGATGATCGCGAAGTCGCGGATCTGAAGTTCCGTCAGTGCGGCGGCCGGTTCGACCTGTTTGCCGTCTGCGGTCAGGAGAGATGGTTGCATGCACCCCTGTTCAAAGGAGGCGTCGCGCGTTGGCGCAGTCATGGGATCGAGGCGCGTCCTAATCGTATCGGTCCTGAAGGTTCAGGGCTTTAATTCTAGCACATTTGGACGGGCGAATGGAAGAGGTGCACCCAGGGTGACCCGACGCGCATCCGGGCCGGGCCACGCACTGGGTCGCAAGGGGCGCCCCTGCCGGCATTTACGGTGGCGTAGGAGCCCAGGCTGCGCGGTCGGTCAGTCTGGATGGCTCAAAATCCGGACTGCATCCCGTTCGGTATCCGTATTTGTCGGTTAACACAATCATGGTATAATGCAGCGATTGAAGAAGTACGAAGAAGATTGCCAATGCGCTCCGCATAATGTGAGCTAAGGAGCTTAGCAAATGCCTTTCCTAGGAAATATAGCGCCGTTCTTTCTGCTGGGTCCGACCTTGGGTCCGACCGAGTTAATTCTGATTCTGGTCATTGTCATCATCTTCTTTGGCGTCGGGCGGTTGCCGGAAGTGTTTGGTGGGCTGGGCCGCGGAATCCGCGAGTTCCGCAAGGCAGCCAAGGACGAGGGTGAAGAGGAAGATTCGGAGACAACGGACGCCGCCCCCGCTGCGGAGAGCGTAGAGCCTGCGGTGAATTCTGAAGCGAATCCACCTGAGAAGGTCTGACGTCCGCTTTGACTGCCGCTTACGCCAGGGCTTCGACTCGTAGCAACGGATAGTCTGGCAATCAGCGAGAAGGCCGAATTGGCCTTCTCGTTTCTGTCAGCACATTGCATCTGAATCTTCCTGCGTAGTTGCCCAGCACGTGTCAGATTGTCGCTGACCGCAGTTGTTCAGGCCGACAGACAATCAGCCAGCACAGTGTTTGGGTATTTTTCTTTGCATGGGTAGCGGAACACGCCAAACTTCCGAGGTGAACGATGGATGTTTTCTTTATGATCGCAACAGTTATCATTGCCCTGACATTGATCGGCATCGTTCTGTTGCAGGGTCAGGGTAGTGGTTTGGGCACCGCCTTTGGGGGCGATGCCGGCATCCAGCGCACCCGCCGCGGCGTGGAGAAAACCATGTTCAATCTGACGCTCACACTGGCGTCGATATTTCTCCTGCTCAGTCTCGTGACAGTCGCCCTTCGCTAGACCAGCAGTGGCCGCTGATCACAGGCCACTGCAGTTCTTCCCATGTCGGAACAACAGCCATTCGGGAGGTCGGCCAATCCTGGGGTCACCGGAGCGTCCCAGACGCCCCGATTGCCCACGACCCCTTCTTCCGGCTATCTGCCGGGACCGGTTGCTCCCACCGCGACGCCGGCGCCTCTGGGCCGGTATATTCGCTGGCAGATGCTGCTGGCCGTTGTGGGAATCATTCTGCTGACGCTTCTGATGGGTGTCACTGCGTACAGCGTCTCCACAGTTCTGGTCCCGGAGCGGGGCGGCGTCTTTCGCGAAGGCGTTGCCGGCAACCCCCAGTACATCAATCCACTGTTGTGCCACACGCACGATATCGACCGCGATCTGTGCAGCCTCCTCTTTCGCGGCCTGACCCGCCTCGACCAGCAGGGCCGAGTGGTGCCGGACCTGGCCGAACGTTGGACGGCGCCGGATGGGCTGGCTTACACCTTTACGCTGCGTGAGAACCAGTACTGGCACGACGGCAGACCGGTGACCATGGATGATGTACTGTTTACGATCGAGATGTTGCAGAGCCCGGATTCACCGATCCTGCCCGACCTGGCGGAGTTGTGGCGTTCAGTCACGGTGGAGCCGGTCGACGAGTACACAGTGCGCCTACTCCTGGACGAGCCGTTTGCCCCGTTTCTCGACTTCACGACGGTGGGGCTGCTGCCAAAACATATCTGGCAGGACGTGCCCCCGTCTGAACTGCTCACCAGCCCTCTCAATGCACGCCCGGTTGGCAACGGGCCGATGCAGGCAACGTTGACATCGGCGCAGTTCATACGCCTGGAGCGCAGTCCGTTTTCGAATGGGGCCATTCCGATGGTTTCGGCTCTGGAGTTCCATTTCTATCCTAACTATCCATCGATTTACGCAGCCTATACGGAAGGCGAATTGGATGGTGTGAGCCAGGTAATGCCGTCGGACATTGGCCTGGCACAGGCGCGTACCGATTTACAGCTCTTTTCGGCGCCGCTATCGACCTATGTCGGTGTTATCTTTAACCTGCAGAATCCGGATGTTCCCTTTTTGCAGGATGTTAACGTACGCCGTGCGCTCTATCACGCTCTGGACCGCGAGCGGCTTCTCGGTGATGTGGTCGGCGGGCACGGTGTACTGGCCTCATCTCCCATCCCGTCGAACAACTGGGGGCACGCGCCGGATACACCCTCATACAGTTATGACCCGAATGAGGCGCAACGTCTTCTGACTGAGAGCGGTTGGATCGACTCGGACGGTGACGGCACGCGTGACAAAGATGGGCTGCCCTTGCAGCTGATCCTGATCACGAACGACGGGCCGACGCGCATTGCGCTGATCGAACAGATTGCGGAGGACTGGCAGGCTGTGGGCGTGAATGTCGTGGTGGAGAGCGTCAGTTTCGCCGGCTTCGTAACCGAGTTCCTGACGCCGCGTCGTTTCGAAGCTGCTCTCCTCAGCTGGGATATCACCGGCGATCCCGATCCCTTCCCCCTATATCACAGCAGCCAGGTCGGTACGGGCCAGAATTATGGCGGATGGTCCAATCAGGACGCGGATACCTTGATGATCGAAGCCCGAAGCACGGTGGACCCGGAGAAACGCAAGTCGCTCTATGCCGTGTTTCAGCATATTTTTGCCGACGACGTGCCGGCGATCCCTCTCTACTACCCTGTCTATACCTACGGCGTCAGCGAGCGCGTCAAGGCGGTCCAGATAGGGCCGTTGAACACGCCGGCGGACCGATTCGCTACATTCCCCGATTGGTATATCCTCACCCGCCGCGTCCCCGCGAATCAGCAGTTGAGCGGGAACTGAGCTTTTCTGCTGCCACCTGAACACGTACAATTGTCCCACTTTCTTTCGCCGCGGAGACGCCAAAACAGCAACGTAGACTGTACATTCTCGAAAACGATTTGACAGGTGATATATCCCCATGATATAAAGCTAGTCTACTGAGCCGCAGTGGCGGAATAGGAAGACGCGCTACGTTCAGGGCGTAGTGGGCATTAGCTCGTGGGGGTTCAAATCCCTCCTGCGGCACCTAGGGGACCCAGATGATCCGTCCGGGTTCCTTTTGTTCTTATCCTGTCGTGTTCCGGGTTCCCTCGGGCTGCGTCCTTTCCGGCAGGGGCGCAGTCAATCTTTACGCGACGCTGTCTGCCGAGAAGAATCGATGGGTCTTGTCCGAGTCCCGATCAATCCAGGTTCGCATGATGTACGACGCCAACGTCATCCGGCCTATCCGGCCCTGTTGTTGTTGGCGGTTGTCGTTGGGTTGTATTTTCTGTTCCAGCATGTAGAGCAGCTGCGCGAGTTGAGCGCGGTACAGGCGCAGGTGGCCGACATGCGGCAGAACATTGCGCTCGGCGAGCAGAATTCGCTGGACTTGGAAGCACAGTTGCGTTACGCGACAAGCGACGAGTATGTCGTGCAGATGGCGCGCGGCGAATTGGGCTACATTCAGGAGGGAGATGAGGTCTATGTTCTGTTGGACCAGCCGGCCGCGCGTGTGGGGATCGCGCCTGCGGCACCGGCCCCGGTCGTAGAGGAGGATTCCTTCCGGCCCCTGGATTGGAACTGGTGGCAGTCCTTGCTCCAACAGATCCAGGAATAGGTTGGATGTGCCCATGTTCGAAGGGGGCACTCTGTCGAAAGCGCGAAACGCTGAAATTTGACGCCGCGCGGTAGGTATGTTACACTAATCTTTACTGTTGCGGGGTGGAGCAGTGGCAGCTCGTCGGGCTCATAACCCGAAGGTCGCAGGTTCGAATCCTGCCCCCGCTACCTCAGTTTTATAAAGCCGCCGAACCGAAATCGGTCGGCGGCTCATTTTTGACTTTGGGTTGTAGGAGTCACAGGTTGTTTCGGCCCGGCGACGTAGCTCAGGCGGTTAGAGCGAGGGCTTCATAATCCCTAGGTCGGTGGTTCAAGTCCACCCGTCGCCACTTCCCGTATTACACAGAAATCCGACAGCAATGGGCATGGTCGCCAGCGCGGCCGTGCCTTTTTGCATATTGCTCCTCAAATGGGCGCCAAACCGATACCGAATCCGCGTTCAGTCGGGAATCCGATATGAACTGGCCTGAATGCAGGTAACACCCTCGCTGTCCTGACCGTAGTAGGCGGTGCAGACCGAGCCGTCGGGCCGCTGAACCGAGGTAGGATAGCCCAGATCCCCGTTGGGAAAGTCATCCCGCAGGATCAGTTCGTTGTCGATATCCCAACTCGCGCCCTCGTCGTTGCTCAAGCAGGCGCGAATCCCGAAAGGCGCCCAACGACAGCCGTAGACGCAGAGCAGGCGGCCATCCCGCAGGCGCAGCATGTGGGGCGGCAGGCCGCGCATCGGCGTCGGCTGCGCGCTGCTCCAGGTGCGCCCGCCGTCGTCCGAATGACACTGGTACAGATGATAGTCGCCCTCTTCGTGCGTGCGCAGCAGCGCCAGCACGCGTCCGCCCGGCAGCGCAAGCAGGGCCGGTTCGAAGAAGCCGATGGTATCATCGACCGCGAGCAGGCGTGCGCCGCGCCACGTGCGGCCCTGGTCGTAGGAGGGCACGACAAATGCGGGGCACGGGACCTGGCTTTCATCGTAGCATGGCAGCAGCAGGGCCCCGTCTTCCAGTTCGGTGATCGGGCGCAGCGTGTACCCGGAGACGAAGGGAGAAACATCGACGCGGGCGCTCCCGTCCCACGTGCGCCCGCCATCCTCCGAGCGGTGCACAAAAGTACCCTCTGCAACCGGGAAAGAGCCGGCCCAGGCAAACCCCTCACTCCGTCTATAGCGTGCGTAGGCCGCGTCGGCGCCAGCTGCGTCGAGCGAGACAAAGCTGTTGCGCGCGGTATTGACCAGCAGCACGCCGCTGGAGAGTTGCACCATGCCGGGGTCGTCCATGCCGGCGAAGTCGTAACCGGCGATCACCTGCGGCCCGTGCCAACTCTGTCCGCCGTCCTCGGAACGCAGCAGCATATTGAGCAGGCTCGGGTCGAGATGTGTGATGGCGGGGCGGCGCATCGCTTCGCAGAAGGCCAGCACCCACTCGCCGTCCTGCAGGATCTTGATATCGGGCCAGGCGCAGTAGGCGTGGGGGTTCTTGTAGATCAGCTGGTGCGTCAGGTCCGGTGGGCGCATGGTCATCTTTTCCTTATATCTGACCTCTTTCGAGCATATCCATGAAGGGATTGTCCCGGATCTCCAGCGGGAAGTCGACGCGCGCCAGCCCCTGCCGCTGCGATTCGTAGACGGCCATGATCATCTCCAGCGCGGCGCGGCCCTGCCTTCCGCTTGAGACGCTCTCGCGGTCCTGTTCGATGCAGTCAACCAGGTCGCTCACCGCGTTGATCCACGCGTGTTGCCGTTGCGTCGCCACCGGCTCCCATTCGAGGGGCTCGGTACGCATGCGCCAGCGGTGCAGATAGGGTTTCCAGCCGTAGCCGCCGGACCGCTCCAGGCTGTTGGCGGCGCCGTGCTGGATCGCCAGCCGTCCTTCGTCCCCTTCGATCAGGATTTCGAACGTGCCATAGCGCCGCCGCCCGCCCGACTCGAAGAAGAAGAGGCAGCCGCTGTCCATGCGGAACAGCCCGCCCGCCACGTCCTCGATTGTAACCGTCTTGTTGCCCCGTTCCACCGTGGCGAAGACCCACTCCGGATCACCGGCGTAGAAGCGGATCAGATCGAAGAGATGCGTGGCGTCGTGCATCAGATTACCGCCGCCCGCGGTCTTGTAGTGCGCATGCCAGCTGGCGGGATCGCGCTGATCGGTCGTGAGCAGGTGGCCCCGGATCGTGCGTAGATTGCCGATCTCCCCCCGTTCGATCATCTTCTTCACATCAGTGTAATTCGCCTCGAAGCGCATCGAGTGGTTGACGACCAGTTTGGCGCCGGCGCGGTCGCAGGCCGCGATCATCCGGTCCGCCTCTTCGAGGTGGAAGGCCATCGGTTTTTCGCAGAGGATGCCGCGTGCGCCGGCTTCGGCTGCGGCAATCGTCACCGGCCCCTTGAGACTGTCCAGCGTGCAGACGCTGACGATGTCGACGTTGGCCTGCGCCAGCATCTCCTCATAGCTGCCGTAGCGCTGCGGGATCGACCAGCGTTCGCAGAAGAGGTCCAGCTTGTCGGCGTCAATGTCGGCGGCGGCCACCAGCTGGGTACCGGGGACATGCGTGTACGCCTCCGCGTGGAGCGCGGCCACCCTGCCGCAGCCGACGATGCCTACTGTGAAACGGTTGCCGTCGCTCATTTGCGTGCTCCTGCCATGGCGGCGCCCGCGCAGGCGGACGTCATCGGACCAATGATGTTCTCTGGGGGGCGCACGGGGATTCGCGCGCTATATCTGACCTCTGTCCAGCATATCTCCGAACGGGTTGTCCCGGATTGCCAGCGGGAAGTCGACGCGCGCCAACCCTCGCCGCTGCGATTCGTAGACCGCCATGATCATTTCCAGCGCGGCGCGGCCCTGCCGCCCGCTCGAGATGCTCTCGCGGTCATTCTCGATACAGTCGACCAGGTCGGTGACCGCGTTGATGGTGGCGTTGTCCCGTTGCGTGGGGACCGGCTCCCACTCGACCGGCTCGGTGCGCCCGCGCCAGCGGTGCAGATAGGGTTCCCAGGCCCACCCGCCCATACTCTCCATGCTGTTGCGCGCGCCGTGCTGGATCACGAGGCGGCCTTCGTCCCCTTCGATCAGGATTTCGAACGTGCCATAGCGCCGCCGTCCACCCGACTCGAAGAAGAAGAGACAGTCGCTGTCCATGCGGAACAGGCCGGCGCCGAGGTCCTCGATTGTGATGGCTTTGTTGCCCCGCTCCACCGTGGCGAAGACCCACTCCGGATCGCCGGCGTAGAAGCGGATGAGGTCGGTCAGGTGCGTGCCATTGTGCATCAGCTCGCCGCCGCCCGCGGTCACGAACTGCGAGTGCCAGCTGCTGGGATCGCGCTGATCGGTGGAGAGCATGTTGGCGCGGATCGTGCGCAGATTGCCGATGTCGCCCCGCTCGATCATCGCCTTCACTTCGATGAAATTCTTCTCGAAACGCATCGAGTGGTCGATAACAAGCTTGGCGCCGGCGCGGTCGCAGGCCGCGATCATCCGGTCCGCCTCTTCCAGGTCGAAGGCCATCGGCTTTTCGCAGAAGATGCCGCGCGCGCCGGCCTCGGCCGCGGCAATCGTGGCCGGGCCGTGCAGATTGTCCAGCGTGACGACGCTGACGATATCGACGTCGGCCTGCGCCAGCATCTCCTCGTAGCTGCGGTAGCGCTGGGGGACCGACCAGCGTTCGCAGAAGAGATCGAGCTTGTCGGGGTCGATGTCGGCGGCGGCCACCACCTGCGTATCGGGCACAAGCGTATACGCCTCCGCGTGCAGATTCGCCATCCTGCCGCAGCCGACGATCCCCACCGTATATTGCTTGCCGTCGCTCATTTGAATGCTCCTACCAAGGCGGCGCCCGCGAAGGTGCGCATCATCAGGATAATAATAATTGCGGTCGGTATCGACGCGATCACATAACCGGCCATCAGCGGCCCGAACATCACCTGGCTGTTGCCGGTGAACGTCGCCAGCCCCAACATCAACGTAAATTTTTCTTTCGAGCGCAGCACCAGCAACGGCCACACATAGTCCCCCCACGATGACAGAAAGGTGAGCAGGCCGACGATCGCCATAATCGGTCGCGAGAGCGGCAACGCGATCAGCCGGTACATCTGCAGCTCGGTGCCGCCGTCCATCCTGGCCGCCTCGAACAGCTCCTCAGGCAGATCGGAGAAGAAACCGGTCAGCAGAAAGACGGCAAAGGCAATCCCGCCGGCGATATAGGGCAGGATCAACCCCCACAGCGAGTTCATCAGCCCAAACTGGACGATCAGCAGGTAGCGACCAATCAGGGTGAGGACGCCGGGGATCATCAGCAGCGACAGCACCAGGTAGTAGGCCGCATCCCGCCAGGCGAAGTCGATGCGCGCAAACGCGTACGCGGCCAGCGACGCGCACAGCAGCACGCCCGTAACCGCCCCGATGCTGACGAGGCTGCTGTTGATGATGGAGCGATAGATCTCGTTCCACGCCATCACATAGTTCTGCAGCTGCAGGGGAAAGGCGGGCAGCCAGAAATTTACCAGCAGCTGCTGGAAGCTCTTGAGCGAGGTGAGGATTGCAATGAAGAAGGGGAAAAAGGTCAGAAAGAGGAGAAATAACAGCACCGCATGATGCAGCGAGCCTATGAACCGGGCGCTAAGCTCCGCCTGCGCGGCGTCCGGCGATGATGTGAAGGACGGGTCGACTGTCTGCTCGGTCATCAGGTCTCCCTTGTGCGTCGCGTGCGGGCGAACGGCGACGTTGTGTAGCGGAAGCTGAGCAGCGTCAAAATGAAGATGGCGATGAACATCGTCACACCGATCGTTGCGCCGTAGCCCATCTGGTCCCCGCGGAACGCGGCCATAAAGAGCAGCAGACCGGGCACCAGCGACGCCTTGGCCGGCCCGCCGGCGGTCATGATCAGCACAAAGGCGAAGTCCTGGATGATGCCGATCATCGTCTGAATCGCCACCAGCTGAATCGAAGTGACCACCAGCGGAATGTCGATGCGCACCATCCGCTGCCAGACATTGCAGCCGTCCATCACCGACGCGTCGAGCACCTCATTGGGGATCTGCTGCAGGCCGGCGTAGAAGATCATGAACGGCCAGCCGGAGATCCAAGGGAAGCTGACGAGCAGCAACGCCAGAATCACCAGGCTCGGCTCGGACAGCCACGCCGTCTGCCACTCTTCCAGGCCGAAACTGCCCAGCATGCGATTGAGCACCCCAATCGCGGGCAGCGGGTTGTAGATGAACTTCCAGATCATGATCGTGACGAGAAACGGCACCACCATCGGCAACACAAAAAGGGTGCGGTACCAGTATTTGGTGCGTTCGCGCTTCAGGTTGAAGACCAGCTCCGCCACCAGGAAGGGCGAGATGCGCTGCAACATCCAGCCGAGGAAGAACCAGCCGAGATTGCGCGTGGCGATGTGCATGTTGGGGTCGTTGACCATCGTTATGTAGTTCTTGAACCCAACGAACCGCTCCACCGAAAAGCCGTCCCAGCGAAAGAGGGTATGATAGATGACATTGACTGTCGGCTGGTACATGAAGATGGCCAGGAAGAGGAAGGTGGGCAGCAGAAAGAGGAACGCGGTCAGGTTGCGGCGCAGCGCACGGCGGCGCCCGCTCCACAGTCTACTGTCGAGACCCGCGTCTGAAGTCTGTACTGACATGGGGATCGTAAGGGCCAGCGGCCAGTGATCTACTGATCACCGACCACCGGCCACTGTTGTCAGGCGTTGAACGGCATCACGAACGGTTCGTTGGGGACCGTGTAATCGCCCCACGGCGGCGGGGTGTAGTCGGCCTGCATCTTTTCCCACTCCGCGGCCTCTGCGTGCAGCTCCTTATCGACGAGGAAATTCTCGATGAAGGTCGGCAGCACGTCGATCTGAATCTGGATCATCTCTTCCAGTGTCATATCGTCGGCAAAGTAGGCCTGAATCGCTGAGAACCACTCGTACCAGAAGTGCCAGTCGCCGATGCGGTCGGAGGAGAATCCGGGCTTGGCCGTCTTTGCTTCATAGTCGCTGACCAACCCCTTGACGTCGTCGTCGACCTCGATGTCTTCGAGACCCTTGATCGTCGGCAGCACCAGGTTCGTGCCAAGCCGCTCCTGGACCAGCCGCTCCGTATTGGCCGGCGTCGTCATGAATTTGAGAAAATCGATAGCCAGGTCGACGTGTCCCCGTTCGCTCGCTGTCTTGGTCACCGTCTTGCTCTCGGTCCCGCGCGCGATCAGCCAGGTCGGGTCCTCTTCGCCCCACGGCGTCAGCTTATTGGTGAGACGCGGCAGATTGAAGACGCCGAACTTGTCGGTACCTCCCAGCTCCATCAGCTGCGGCCAGATGCGGTTCGCGTTCCATACCATCGCCGTCTGTTCGGTCATGAAAACCTCGCCATAGCCGATCGCCGAGGTGGTCTGCGCCATCTGCAGGTAACCCGGCTGGTAGTAGTTCGTCACCTCTTTCCAAATGCGCGTCGGCTCGACCCAGTAAGGTGCGTCCAGCCGCACGATGCCGGCGATGGTGGCGCGGGTCTGCTCGACGTCGCTGCAGAAGCCGTCGCCGTTGATGTCAATCAGGTCGAACAGCCCCATCGCCCGCACCAGGTAATCGACCATGCGGTCCCATTCCCAGCTGAGCAGCGTGCTCTCCACGGGGATCATGCCCGTATCGAGGATCTGCTGGCACGCCTGGTAGTAGTCGTAATAGGTCTTTTCGGGAGGTCCGGAGAGGCCGGCGTCGGCGAACAACTCCTTGTTGTAGGCGATCACCAGTCCCGGGCCGCCCCAACCGACGGGAATGTCGTAATTGTTGCCGTCGGCCAGCACAATCGGATGCACATCCTCGAACCACTGGTCGAGCCAGCGACTGTTGCCCGGCTGGCCCGCGGGAATATACTGGTTCGGCTGATTCAGGTACTCGGTCGTTGGAATAACCGTGTCCTTGTCGTAGATGAAGGAGAGGCCGTAGGTGAAGGTGATGTCCGGCAGCGTTCCCGCGGCCGCGCCGGCCTTGAAGTAGGTCGGCTGGGTCATCGCCTCGGTTGCCTTGAACGGCTCCTCAAAGACGACCTCGACGCCGGGGTGCATATCCTCGTACTCCGATGCGATGTGCAGGATCTCGTGGAGCGCCACCGGCGTATCCGCGGTTACTTTGCCGGGAACGTACTGCATGTCGATCGTCAGTTCACCGGTCAACCCTGAGCCTTCGGCTCCATCTTCATCCATGGGCGCCGCCGGCATCGCACAAGCGGCGATAAGGCCGGCAGCGGCAAGACCGCCGGTCCCGATCAGAAATTGGCGGCGAGACAGTGCTCTGTTCATTTCAGCCTCCTATTGATAAGGTTTTGCCGAACGCGATTATGGAGATGAGTCAGAAAGGAAGGCGGTTGAAGGAAGGTTTCGCGCCTGAATGTAGCATCTCCTATGCGTGCAGTCAAACCGATTTTTCGGATGGGTGCAGTCCAAATTAGGGGTGAGATTTACTACACCTCTGGTAACGACTAAGCAAGAGCCATTTCGCGTTCCCGAGCAGGGCAAGTGCCGTCGCCTCTGACCACTGACCCCTCGCCCCTAACCTCTGCAGTTGTGCGGTCGGGCCTTCGGCCCTCCCTTGTGCGGGGGGATTCCCCCCGCAACGCCCCCCAGACACCATGCCGCGTTGGCGCCGCGTCGCCGGCGTACTGTCTGTGCCACCGGTCGCCCACCCACGTCGTGCCGCGAAGCCGTCCGCCGTGGCCACGGTAGGGGCAGGCCTTGTGCCTGCCCACTCTCACCCCAAAATTGGACTGCACCCTTTCGGATCAGGCAGTCGGGGAGACGTTCCTGAAGGCATAAATGCCCTGTTTCTCTTCAATTCAGGCAGAGCTGCGAAGAGTGGGTTCCGGCCTTCGGTGTTCCCGGGTTTTAGGACAGTTTGCGCCAACGTGCGAATCACGCGAAACATTTCCTTTTCCTACCCGGCGACGTAGCTCAGGCGGTCGGGCGAGGGCTTCATAATCCCTAGGTCGGTGGTTCGAGTCCACCCGTCGCCACTTTCTATTTTTCACCGGAAACCAAATAGAGCCACTGGCCGGTATCGCAGCCAGTGACTCTAATTTTCTGCTTATGAATCTTACCAGTGTCGCTAGAAAGGCGGTTTGAAGCCGTCTTTGCCCTCACCTAACTCTGAGCCGTGGTTCTGCAGTTCCTTTTTCAGATACTGAAAGAACTCCTGGTAGCGTTCCAAATAGATGCGGGGAAACTCTTTCAGACTGCAGCCCAGTTTTTCAGCCATTAGCGCAAACGCCTTGTCTCTGGTGCCAGCCAGGAAGCGGCCGCGACTGAAGTGAAAAGGTTGGGCAATGAAATTCTTGACACCTGTATTGATGAGGCTCTCAGTGAACTGGTGGCTGTCATCGACTAGCAAGACAGGAGTCATCGTGATACAGGTATCGAGCCCGGCAGCCTGTACCTCGCCTATTGCCTTCAGTCGCACAGGGTTGGAGGGACAGAACGGCTCAAAAGTGCGCCGGATGCTCTCATCGTCCGTAGTAACGGTCATATTGATTTGAACGTGCCCGCCATTCTCTTCAATCCGGCGGTACAGATCGACATCCCTAACCACGGTGGGGCTGCGGGTCTGCACCACCAGCTTGGGTTTATGAAGGTCAGCCATAATCGTAAGGAGCTGGCGCGTAACTTCCACTTCCCGTTCAACCGGCTGATAAGGATCCGTTACGCTGCTCATGTAGATGCGCTTGCCGTCCAGATAGCCCGGCTTGCGTTTTTTCAACAACGCAGCGGCATTCTCTTTGACGGTGACCCAATTCCCCCATGAATTCTGTTTTTCGATATCCCGGCTGAAAAACGCCGCATAGCAGTACGTGCAACCGAAAGAGCAGCCGCTATAGGGGTTGAGGGTAAAGTCGTAGGCGTCCATAAAACCGGTGGCCCGGGTCAGTATGTCGCGGGAGGGGGCGTAGGTGACATCGGTGGGGCCAATACGCTCAGGGCGGTTGATGACAGGCGGCTTATCCTCAGGCAAAACACCACCCGCGTCTCCAAACAGGCTGTCTTGCACTGGCGTCTTGACGTTTGGCATAGTTAATCTCTATGGGTAAGGGCACTTGGTCTTCGGATAGTACGCATTCCAAACCCAATGCCGATATTTGGACAGAGCGGTTGGGCCGGTCAAAACCGTCATCATACGGGACGCTGGCTGCGCCAATCGAATGGGGGCGCTTCAATCGCGCGGGATAGGGGGCGGTCCCGCGAACTCGCAGGGCTGCCAGCTTCTGCAAACGGCTTTGCTCCTGATCTGCGCACTGTTCGTCACCGCGCTCCGTTTGAGCAAGGACGCCTTCAACACTCAACGCGGACAATCTCGTACTCAAACTCGCCCCCTGGTGCCTTGACGGGCACCACTTCTCCTGTCGTGCGGCCAATCAATGCCTTGCCGATTGGACTTGCGTTGCTGATTCGTCCGTTGTTCGGATCCGCTTCTGTCGGGCCAACGATTGTATAGACCTCTTCGTCGTCGCAGCCGTTTTCTCGGATGACCACTCTGCGCCCCAGCGCCACCTGGTTGTCCGGAATCTGCACATGATGGATCTTAACCTCCAAATCCCGAGTGCGCTCTTCGAAATAGGCCCGCGCGTTTTTCGCTTCTTCACAGCCAGTGTTTTCTCTCAGACCGAATAGTAGGGCACAGTCCGCTACTTGTAGGAATGGAGGCTGATGCGGAATGCCGTACACGCTAGCCCAATCTCTGACATGCTCGGTCGGACATCGAATTCCACTGTCCTGTCTTTTCTCGAACTTAGGAAAATTTCCTTGATTCCACTTATACACCGGGTCAAAAGGGACGACGCCCCGCATCCGTCCCAGATTCCCTTTATGACAGCTGAAGACCCCAAGAATGGGATCGATATGCTGAGTAAGTCTGCTGAACTCTCCCTTCAAGGCACTATTGTCTTGGTATATGACATGAAATGCCGTCAGCAACGTCTCACAGTCGCGCTTAAGGACTTCTGTCCAATCGAGATGCTGATTGAAATTCATAACTTCCACGGCATGTGCTAGAGCTGAATTCGGATACCTGTGACGCACTTCATTCGTGAAGGCTTCCCAGACCAACTTACCCATTTCCTGCATGGGCGGGCTTTTGTCAATTCCGTCAAAGTAGATGCAGTCAGTGCTGCGGCCATCCCCAAAGGCCTCGGCTAGCATCAGCGTGGCCCCAATACATCCAGCCGATGTGCCCGATCCAAAATCGACGATTCTGAGCGATTCTCGATGCTTCAATTTCTTTCTGTCCCACAACCACGCTTCAGGTAACGATAGCGCTTTCCACGCCATGAGGATATGACTGATTTGGTAGCGTATAACATAAGCAGATGGAACATACTTGCTATTGTAATCGGGTTCCGCCAAGATACGCAGTTTGTCCAGTTCATTCATGGCCTCGCTAGATCTTTCTCTGGACCCGCCATTCTCTTTCCACCAAGCGCCTAACGCCTTAGCACAGGAGATATCCAGCAGCTCTATCAATTCCCATCTGTCCATCATTTCTGGCTTCCCATCCTTGGCGGGAATACACCTTCACTGCTCTCTGGATCGCCCGGCGCGCCCTACCCCTTCAACCCGGAGAGGCTGATGCCGCCGATGATGTATTCCTGCGCGAGGACGAAGAGGATGACGATGGGGAAGGAGACGATGGTGGAGCCGGCGAATACGGCGGGCCAGTTGATCTGGTTGACGTCGCGGAAGAGGGCGATGCCGACGGTGACCGGGTATTTCTTCCAGTCGGAGAGGATGATGAGGGGCCAGACGAAGGAGCTCCACTCGTTGAGGAAGATGAAGACGCCCAGGGTCACCATGGCCGGTTTGGCGAGTGGCAGCATGATGCGCCAGTAGGTGCCGAAGAAGCCGGAGCCGTCGATGCGGGCAGCGTCCTCCAGCTCGCGCGGGATATTGAGGAAGAACTGGCGCAGCAGGAATATACCGAACGCGCCGGCAAAACCCGGCAGCACCACCCCCGTGAATGTATTTGTCAGCCCCAACCCGTGCGCAATCAGAAAGGTCGGGATTAGCGTAACCGATCCGGGCAGCATCAGCGTCGCCAGTACCGCCAGGAAGAGCGTCTCGCGGCCGGGGAAATCGACGCGCGCGAACGAATAGGCCGCTAAAGAGTCGATGAAGAGCTGGACAACCAGTACCGCGGCCGCGTACAGAATGCTGTTGCCAAGGTATACGCCCATCCGCCCGATCGTCAGAGCATCATAGTATGTGCTCAACGTAGGCGGCATCGGAATGACCGAATAGGGGTTGGTAAAAAAGTCGGTGCGGCTCTTGAAGGAGTTGGCCAGCATCCACAGGTAGGGGAAGATCATGCTGAACGCGAGGGCGATCAGCAGCGCGTAGACGATGATGGTAAAGCTGCGCTTTGTTGCAATCAGGAGCAGCCTGTTCTGTTCTTTCACCCCACCGCCGGGGTCCGATAGTGTACGCGCCATGACTCAGTACAGCTCCCGCGAGATGAATAGCTTCAGCTGCAGCGCGGAGAAGAAGAAGATTACGCCGAACAGCAGCCAGGAGATGGCCGACGCATAGCCCATTTGGAACCGTTGGAACGCGTAGTGGTAGACGACCATCTGCACTGTCTGTGTCGAGTTCATCGGGCCGCCCTGCGTCATGATAAATGCCTGGGTAAAAACCTGAAAGGCCGCGATCGTCAAGGTCACGAAGGCGAAGATGAGCGAATTGCGCAACAGGGGAATGGTGATTTTCCAGAAGGTGTGCCAGCGGCCGGCGCCGTCCACCTTGGCTGCTTCATAGAAGACCTCCGGGATCTCGGCCAGGCCGGCCAGGAAGATAATCATGTAGTAGCCGACAGCGCCCCAAATGGTCATGATCATGATCGCTGGCAACGCGGTCGCTGGATCGAAGAGCCAGTTGGGGCCCTCAACGTTTATCATTTGCAGCAGTCTATTTATCCCGCCGGTGGGTTCGTACAGCCATACCCACAGCATCGAAGTCACCACGATAGGTGTAATTGTGGGGATGAAAAAGACGGTGCGGAAGAGCGCACGGCCGCGTCGAACCTGGTTGCCAAGGACGGCCAGCAGCAGAGAGATAATCGTAATCGACGGCACAATTACGATTACATAGACAAACGTGTTGCGGAAACTGATACGTACCAGCTTATCGCTCAACGCGCGGGAATAGTTCTCCAGGCCCTCGAAAGGCCGCGCCTCTGAGATGATGTCATATTGGTGAAAGCTGATGTAGAGAGAGAAGATGATCGCGACGTAGGAAAAAACCGTGATCAGCAGGCCTGCCGGGCTGATGAACAGGTAGCCCGGCCAGGTCTTCCTTAAGCGTCTCCACAGCTCTCTTTGTCGGCTTGCACGCGACTGAAGCGGCTGGGAAGGTTGTGCCAGAGTCGTCATTTGTCACCGTGGTCTGCAATAAACCGGCTCGCGGCCAGTTGCTTCTAACTGGCCGCGAACCATAGGTCTATGAAGCGTAACCAGCCTCTACCATAATCGTGTTGCACTCTTCAATCAACTGTTCAATCGCGGCCTCCGGCTCCAGCTCCTGCAGAATTGCCGCCTCCAGGATTGGCTTGATCACGGCGTCCAAGGCGCTCTGCTGGATGTACACCAGCGGCGTGCCCGACGCTGACGCATGCGGGACCATGTTCAGAACTGGAAGCTCCTGCAGCGCGGCCTTGTATTCGGCTGTCTCGTAGAAGTCCTTGCGTGGCGCCAACCAGCTGCCGATCGCGAAGCGCTCCAACATCCAGCCTAGCCCGCACCAGAACTCCAGGAAGGCCCAGCCGGCATCCTTATTGGGCGACTTGGTCGGCACAACCAGCATGTTGTTCCAGTGGGCCGTGCCCTGCTTCCCGCCGTCCACCGGCGCCGCGGGCCACAACATCGTGAACCAGTTCAATTCCGGTAGATCATTGGTCAAAGGCCCATATTTCCAGGGGCCGGATTGCGCCATCGCAGTCTTTCCCTGCTGGAACTGCGCCCAGTCCTGGCGTTCAGGCGCGATCGGCTGAGAGACCTGGTGTACGTGCAACATGTCCAGGAACCATTTCAACCCGTTCACCGCCGCATTTTTCTCATTAAACCCAACGCCGTTCTCAATGCCGGCATCGTTCTTGGAATAGAAGCCGACGTCGTGGGTACTGGCCCACACGCTCAGCGTTTGGGCGGTCGGTGTGCCGACAAGGAAACCCGACTGAACAACTTCGTCGCCGTCACGCTTGGTCAACTCCTTGGCCGCGTCGGTGAAGTCCGCCCAACCCCACTGTGCGATGTCGTCGGGGTCGGTTGTAACGCCGGCCTCTTCAAACAGGTCGGTGTTGAAGAAGATCTGGTTGCTGTCCGGCCCCTCGCCCAGTACGCCGTACTGCGCAGGCCCCTTTGTCGCCTGCAGCAAGGCGCCGTCCAGGAAGTTCTCCGGCGCCAGGTCCGGCGTTATTTCGATGTTGGGTGTCAGGTCTAGCAGCGCACCCCTGTCATAGAAGTCACGCCCCCAGTATACCGAACTGTGCATAACATCGGGCGTGTCGTCGGCTGCATGCGCCGCCAGGAATTTCACGAAATACTCACCGAAGGGCACGTTCTGATAGTTCAACTCCAGTTCAGGGTTCGACTCTCCCAAGGCGATCGGCAACCGGTCGAACAGGGCTTTGCTGGTCTCATTGGCGGCGGGGCCCCACCAATCCCAATAGGTGATCGTCTGTTGGGCCGCGGCCGGCGCATCCCCTGCCATATCTCCGGCTGACTCTCCCGCGGGCGCCGGTGCGCAGGCCGCCAGCGCGCCAGCACCGACGGTAACCGCAGACAGCCTCAGAAAATCACGACGACTTACTCGACTTCTTAGGTCTTTCATGCCATTCTCCTTTTGATTGGAAAACCATTAACGTCCCGCTGTAGGGGAACAGACAGCGAATCTCTCTACGTAGCGTTGCAGGCGATGGGATCGCCAAGACTGACAAGGTTTCTACTTGCAAACATCGGGCCAGGCCGGTCGCTTGGATGAAACGGTTCGTCAATTCGGAGATACTTGTATTGAAGTGGTCGGCACTGTAACAGAATTTCATTGGGCTGTCAAAGAAATTTTTCATTAGAAAATCCCTCAGGACATTGACACTCGCTCTGTTCTATATTACAGTCACAAAAGCCTGTCACCAGCGCATGACCGGTTACCGACCACTATAGTTTCAGTACAGACGGCGTGCCCACGAAAGAGAGCAACGATGAGCGCAGCAACACTGGCAAGCAGTAGCGAAGAGCGGGTCACGACCACCGGACCCCGCAGCGAAGAGGAGCTGGATCTGCTGCTCTCGGAACCCTCCCCCGCGGCTTTGGCCGCCCTTGAAAAGCTGGACTCGGACCTGGTCATTCTCGGCGTCAGCGGCAAGATGGGCCCCTCCCTGGCGCGGATGGCGGTGCGCGCCCTCGATCAGCTCAACTCGCCCCATCGCGTCTATGGCGTGGCCCGCTTCAGCCAGCCTCACGTACGGGATCAACTGGATGACTGGGGCGTGCAGACGATTACCTGCGACCTGCTCGACCGGTCGCAGCTGGCTTCGCTGCCGGACAGCGGCAGCGTGATCTATATGGCCGGTCAGAAGTTCGGCACGACCGGCAATCAGCACATGACCTGGGGCATCAACACCTACCTGCCGGCGCTGATCTGCGAGCGTTATCTGAACGCCCGCATCGTCGCCTTCTCCACCGGCAACGTCTATCCGCTGGCGCCGGTTGTCGCGGGCGGTCCTCTTGAGGACGACCCCTTGGACCCGGTCGGCGAATACGCCATGTCCTGTCTGGGGCGAGAACGAATCTTCGACTACTTTTCGCGGCGGCACGGCTTGCGCTGCGCCATCGTCCGCCTCAACTATGCGGTCGAGATGCGCTACGGCGTTCTCGTCGACATCGCCCGCAGCGTGTATGCGGAACAGCCGGTTTCCCTGAATATGGGCGCGGCCAATGTGATCTGGCAAGGGGACGCCAACGCGCAGGCGATCGCCCTGCTCGACCACTGCGCCGCGCCGCCCTTTGTGCTCAACGTCACCGGACCGGAGACCGTTTCGGTACGCCGCGTGGCGCAGGCACTGGGCGGCATGTTCGGCAAGGAGCCCCGTTTCAACGGCGAGGAGGCGCCCACGGCGCTGCTCAACAACGCGGCCAAGGCCGCGCAGCTGTTTGGCTACCCGCGCGTCTCGCTGCACCAGATGTTGCAGTGGATCGCCGACTGGGTGATGAACGACGGCGCCTCACTGGATAAACCGACCCATTTTGAGACGCGCGACGGGAGCTTCTGATGACGAAAACTCTGGCTGAACTGAGACAACATCTGGCCAACGGGCAGGTGATCCCGGCCCACCCGCTGGCTCTCACCGCCGACCTCAAGCTGGATGAACGACGCCAGCGCGCGCTGACCCGCTACTACTGCGCGGCCGGCGCCGGCGGTGTCGCCGTGGGCGTGCACACGACGCAGTTCGAGCTGCACCAGCCGGAGTACGGGTTGCTGGACCCTGTGCTGGCGCTGGCCTCGGAGACGGTTGACGAGCATCTGCGGCAGAATCCCCGGCCCTTCGTCAAGGTGGCGGGCATCCTGGGCGACACGCGGCAGGCGGTGCGCGAAGCCGAGACTGCCCTGAAGCACGGTTACGATGCGGGGCTGCTGAGCCTGCGCGCGCTGGCAGAGGCATCGCCAGAGGCGCTTATCGAGCACTGCCGCCGCGTGGCGGAGGTGATCCCGGTGTTCGGATTCTATTTGCAGACCGCGGTGGGCGGACAGGTGCTGCCCTACCGTTTCTGGCGCGAGTTCGTGGAGATCGGGAACGTCGTCGCGATCAAGGTGGCGCCGTTTGACCGCTACAAGACGCTGGATGTGGTGCGCGCGGTGGCGGAGTCATGCCGGAGTGGAGAGATCGCCCTTTACACGGGCAACGATGACAATATCGTCGCGGACCTGCTCACCGAGTTCAGCTTTGGCGGGCAGGAGACGGATGCGCCGCGGCTGCGCATCGTCGGCGGGCTGCTCGGCCAGTGGGCGGTGTGGACGCGGGAGGCGGTCGCCATGTTGCAGGCGATCCAGGACCAGAGCGCAGCCGGCAGGCTCGACTACGGCCACTGGCTCACCTACAACGCGCAGATGACGGACGCCAACGCGGCGGTGTTCGACAGCGCCAACGACTTCCACGGCTGTATCTCCGGCGTGCATGAGGTGCTGCGCCGGCAGGGGCTGATGCAGGGGATCTGGTGCTTCAACCCGGTGGAGAGCCTTTCGCCCGGCCAGTGCGAGGAGTTGGACCGCGTCTGCCGCGCCTATCCCCACCTGTCCGACGACGAATTTGTGGCCGAAAACCTCGACGAATGGCTGCGTTGACCGCACAGACGCACCAGCGCTCAGCCTTCAGTCACTCCACCCCATTCCGAAACCGGGCCGCCACCGAGAACTGGAAACCGACGCATGCTTAAGATCGGAATCGCCGACCTCGACACCTCTCATCCGGGCCGCTGGGTGCCGATTTTGCAGGAATGGGATGAAGTTTCCGTCGTCGCCTGCTGGGACGGCGGCAGTGTGCGGCCGTCGGGCTATGCCGAACAGTTCGCGGTCGAGCATAACATCCCCGAGACTGTCCCCGCGCTGACCGACTTGATTCCGTTGGTCGATGTGGTCTTTGTTCAGGGCTGCAACTGGGACCTGCACGTTGCGCGCGTCAGGCCGTTTGTCGAGGCCGGCAAGGGCGTCTATATCGACAAGCCGCTGGCAGGGAACGCGTCCGATCTGCTGCAACTGAAGGCGTGGGCGGCGCAGGGCGCGGACATCATCGGCGGCTCCTCGCTGCGCTGCTGTGAGGAGGTCAAGCGGATCCATGCGCAGAGCCAGGGGAGCGACCTCCACGCCATTTTTGCCAGCGGGCCGAATGACTTTTTCAACTATGGCATCCATGTAATCGAGATGGTCCAGGGCGCAATCGGACTGGACCGCAGGACGCCGGCGGTCGCGGTCACGCATCTCGGCAGCCGCGGTTCGGAGCGGCTGCTCGTCGATTACGAGGATGGCCTGCAGGCGGTGCTTGAGCTGCAGGCCGGCAGTGGCTTCTTTCTCTCGGTCAGCGGCGGCAGCGGGCACTGGTCGGCTACCGTTCAGAGCGACTTCTACCGGGCGCTTCTGCAGGACGTCGTCGCCCACTTCCGCGGCGAGAGGCCATTCCCCGCCGACATTGACCTGCTGTGCGAGGCAGTGATGGTGCTGCTGGCCGGTCGCGAGAGCATGCGCCGCGGCCGCCTCAGCCCTGTCCGCGTCGACGAAATCTCCGAAGACGCGCCCGGCTTCGACGGCTACAGCTTCACTGTCGACTACCGCGCCAGTGTGGGTTGAACCGGTTCGGTGTTTCCCTGGTTTTGCCAAAAAGCGGAAATAGCGGAAATTGGGCAGCACTGGCGGCGCGCTCATAATTTCGGGTAGCGGCGCCTTGCCCTTTCCGCGTCTGCTTCCTCCTCCTGCCTGTCCTGCCTGTCGAGTCTTTGCAGCAGGTGGGTTGCCGCGCGGATATCGCCGTCGAGCGCCGCCGTCCGCAACACATTGACCAGTTCGGCCCGGCGCCGGCCGCGTTCGATCGTCCTCATCACGACGCGTATCCCCTCCGACGTCTTCCGACCCACGTCCATCGCCTCCCGATCCTTGTTAGTCAGGTTTGACGCGTCGATGTCATTGGCGATGTTGCGCGTCATCGTGCGCCAGTACCTCAGCGTTCGGTCGGTGCAGCCTATCAGTTCGGCCAGGTCGCGCCAGCTTGCGCCGCAGGCGGCCGCGTACTCCAATTCGGCTTGCGTGCAGCGCACCTGAGTGCGATTTATGCGGCCCCCCCTCTTCACGATTTCATCTTCCCACTCGCGCGCCGTGTCGGCGTCAATCGGCGGCTGCAGTTGCGTTTGGCCTATCGTAGTCCGACTGTCATCAACCGCCGCCTCATTGTGTCCTGACTTCTTCTTCATACTCTGTTTTCCTGGTCTCCAAGTCAGCGCAGGCCAGCCCTGCGAGCGATCTGGTCAGTGCTTTGCTTGCCAGAGGCGGCGCCGTTGCGGGCGCGAATTGGGTAATCTTGCGCTTGCGGGCTTCGCGGGCAAGTCCGCACAGGGCTTGTTCGTGTGTGGAGAAGCGGATATAGCCAAAGGTCTTGCGTTGTGCGCCGGCTACAGTTGCCGCCTCTTGCTCATTCGTGAAATCGTATTTTACAAACACCTGTTCTATAGCCAAAACAAGCAAGCTGCCCCGGGGCGCATCCCAGATTTTGTGCAAGACCTGTCTGACCGGTGACGGCTTCGGCCTGGTCAATGCATCAACTCCACTTGACGGACAATCGTTTGGGAGACACCCTCCCTGGAATATGCCAGGCCTCGTTGACATTTCCTTTAAGCGAGATCAGTGCAGAAGCGAAATGCAAGAAAGCCATGTAACGTCGTGCGAGTTTGTCATAGCGAGTGAAAATGCGTTGATACCACTTGATATCGAAGGGGGCGGGCAACGATAGCCCCTGTCTTCAAAAAACTGACACAACATTGGTACAAAACAGCCCTTCTGACACTGAAATGGCATAAAAAAACCTGCTATACTGTCTACTATGCAGATACATCTTCCAAAGGCCTTGGCCCTGAAGTCGGCGCCAGGAGCTATCTCCGACCCTGGAGACGGACAATCGCATCTAAATCCGGGCGCCAAAATATCCCACGAAGGGCACCCACAAGGGGTGCCCTACCAATAGTCAACCGTTTTCGGCCAAAAAAGCCGATCTCCAGTCGCCGAAAACCTTAAGAATTTGCGATCGCGCACGATGATTTGCACTGTTCTCGGCGTCTTATTCAGGCGTTTGGCTCGAATCAGGCAGTGTCGCGGGGTCTTGACCCAATTAGATGCAATCGCCCTGGCAGACCGGGTGTTTCCCGTTCTTTTTCTAGATCATCAAGCCCTACATTCAGCGTTCTCAGCGGAGATATTGACAGATGTTTCGAAGACGGAATAGATTGCCACTTCTGGCCGGTCCGGGTGTTTTGTCGGCCATTGCCGCCATCGTGTTGTACGCGAATCTGGTCTCGGCGCAGCAGACTCAGACGCCTTCTACTCTCTCTGCGCCGTCGCTGACCGCGCAAGTCAGTGGCAGTTCGGTAGACTTGACCTGGAATGCGGTGTCCGGCGCAACGACCTACGATTTGTGGGTGTGGGACAGCGGTGGCGGATGGCGGCAGATCGGTGGCGACAACCTGACAGGAACGACGTTCACTCACGAGGCCGTTACGGCCGGGGGCACTTACTATTACGCGGTACGCGCAGTAAACGCAACTGGCGACACAAGCAGATGGTCGGAGTACGCGACTGCGACCATACCTTCGGAAGCGAATTCCGCGCCTGCGCTGCCTGTCCCAGTCCTGACAGCGCAGATAGCAGGCAGTGACGTGGAACTGAGATGGACAACTGTGACGGGCGCAGCAGGTTACCAATTGTGGGTGTGGTGGGACAACTCAATTGGTTGGCAACAACTTGGAGGGAACACTCTGACCGGCACAACGTTTGCACACACGGACGTCGTTGCCGGAACGACCTACTATTACACTGTCCGCGCAGTCAATAGTCAGGGAGAGACAAGCGACTGGTCTCAGTATGTGACCCCGAATTCGGCCACGCCAGCCGCTACACTCACGCCGACCATTACACTCACGCCAACCGTCACAGTGACGCCAACCGTTACAGCGACGCCAACCGTAACACTCACACCAACCGTTACAGCGACGCCAACCGTTACACGCACTCCTGACAATACCGACGCCAATTCAGACAGGGCCGCTTTAATTGCGCTCTACAACAGTACAGACGGCAAAAGTTGGGACGACAGTTACAGATGGAATACCAATCACGCGTTAGACGATTGGAGAGGGATAGACACCGACCCTAACATTAACGGTCGAGTGACCAGCCTCAAACTGAAGAACAATGGTTTGCGGGGTACGCTCCCTTCCGCACTGGGCAATCTCTCCAAACTGGAATTTCTGAACCTCTGGGGCAACCAGTTGACCGGGTCGATACCATCGAGTTTGGGCAATCTCTCCGAACTGGAGCGCCTGTCTCTTCATACGAACAACCTGAGCGGGCAGATCCCATCATCGCTTGGCAACCTCTCCAGTTTGAGGATTCTTGACCTCTACGGGAATAAATTAGATGGACAGATCCCATCATCGCTCGGCAAACTCGCCAACTTGAGGTACATGCGTCTTTATGACAACCAGTTGACGGGGGAGATACCGGCCCAGTTTGGCAACCTCAAAGAACTCTATTCCTTGGACCTTCGCAACAACAAGCTGAAAGGCTCCATTCCACCGGAGCTTGGCAACCTGTCTCTGACTTCCCTCTATCTCTCAGGCAACAATTTCACCGGGTGTATCCCCCCCACCTTGCGAAACGTGGCAAACAATGACTTGGCAAGCCTGAATTTGCCCTATTGCGCCACCCCTACACCGACAGTAACGCCTACACCGTCAGTAACGCCTACACCGACAGCCACCCCTACACCGACAGCCACCCCTTCACCGTCAGTAACGCCTACATCGACCACAACGCTCACTCCTACGACAACGCTTACATCTACACCGACGCCGACGAACGCGCCATTATCTGCACCATCGCTTTCAGCTGAGATGATAGAAAACGGTGTGGAACTGAGTTGGACAACTGTGACGGGCGCAGCAGGTTACCAATTGTGGGTGTGGTGGGACAGCTCAATTGGTTGGCAACAACTTGGAGGGAACACTCTGACCGGCACAACGTTTGCACACACGGACGTCGTTGTCGGAACGACCTACTATTACACTGTCCGCGCAGTGAACGCAGACAACGAATTGGGTTCTCTGGCCACGAATCTGTCAGTGACTGTAAGCTCACTTGGGCCAGAGGCAGCTCATACGCCCACTGTAACCCATACGCCCACTGTAACCCATACGTCTACTGTAACCCATACGCCTACGGCAACAGCCACTCATACGCCGACGGCAACCGCTGCGCCTACTCTGACGGCGACTCCCGGCAGTCCGGAATACGAAACAGACAGGGCCGCTTTAATTGCGCTCTACAACAGTACAGACGGCAAAAGTTGGGACGACAGTTACAGATGGAATACCAATCACGCGTTAGACGATTGGAGAGGGATAGACACCGACCCTAACATTAACGGTCGAGTGACCAGCCTCAAACTGAAGAACAATGGTTTGCGGGGTACGCTCCCTTCCGCACTGGGCAATCTCTCCAAACTGGAATTTCTGAACCTCTGGGGCAACCAGTTGACCGGGTCGATACCATCGAGTTTGGGCAATCTCTCCGAACTGGAGCGCCTGTCTCTTCATACGAACAGCCTGAGCGGGCGCATCCCATCATCGCTTGGCAACCTCTCCAGTTTGAGGATTCTTGACCTCTACGGGAATAAATTAGACGGACAGATCCCATCATCGCTCGGCAAACTCGCCAACTTGAGGTACATGCGTCTTTATGACAACCAGTTGACGGGGGAGATACCGGCCCAGTTTGGCAACCTCAAAGAACTCTATTCCTTGGACCTTAGCAACAACAAGCTGAAAGGCTCCATTCCACCGGAGCTTGGCAACCTGTCTCTGACTTCCCTCTATCTCTCAGGCAACAATTTCACCGGGTGTATCCCCCCCACCTTGCGAAACGTGGCAAACAATGACTTGGCAAGCCTGAATTTGCCCTATTGCGCCCCCTCTACACCGACAGCCACGCCTACACCGACAGCTACCCCTACACCGACAGCTACGCCTTCACCGTCAGTAACGCCTACACCGACAGCCACTCCTACATCGACAGCTACGCTTATTCCTACAACCACACCTACGCCTACACCCAACACCTGAGATGACTCTCCGTCTTGCCCGGCACAGGTGTAAAACCGCCATGCTACTGAGGGATTGGTTGCTACCTTCACTCCGTCGCGATCATGATCGCACCGTATGGGTCAGGGCGGGCGAGACGGGAAGGGTGGCGAGGAGCGTGAGGAGATGCAACAAGACGTTTCATGGGTGTTTCTCCTTACAGAAGATGCGACAACATCAGCTGACAGAGCTGAGAATTCTGCTTCTGGCGGTGATCCTGGCCGCCGGCGCAGCCCTTCCCACCGGCACCGTCCGCGTCGACGCGCAGACGCCCGCAGCCGCGCAACTTGCTACGCCGGGGCTGACCGCGGAAGCGGCGCCGGACGGCATCATTCTCAGGTGGGATGCGGCAGCGGACGCAGTGGGCTATCAGCTGGCGACCTGGTGGGACGCTGAGACCGGATGGCAGACGGTCGGCGGCGGCAGCCTGACCGGGACCAGCTACACGCATACCGAGGTTTCCGCCGGCACGACCTACTACTACTCCATCCGCGCCGTGGGCGCAAACGGCGAAACCGGCCCGTGGTCGCAGTGGGCGCAAGCGGCCGTGCCCGCGGATAGCGGGTAGTGGTTCGAAGGGCGAGAAAGGAGCGGAGAGAACGGCAGAAGGGAGAGAAGAGTGGGAACGGCAACTGCAGTTTACTCACTCTTCTCTCCTCCTTCCCTCACTCCTCTCTCTTTGCAGACATCCTCCTGTTGTCGCTCATGTGACAAAACGATTCAAACGTCAACTCCCCCTAGTATTGGGCCGTAGAAAGGGGGAAAGATGGCGAAGAGGAGACATACGCCGGAGCAGGTGATCAACAAGCTGTGAGAGGCTGAGGAGGCGATAGCCGGGGGCAGCACAGTGGCTGAGGCCGCCCGCCGGGTCGGCGTGACCGAGGAGATTGTGGTGCTGGCCAATTGATGGTGTTCAGAGGCGTGCCCGACCATATTCGCTCGGACAACGGGCCGGCGTTTACGGCCCGGGCTGTGCGTGAGTGGCTTGGACGGGTGGGAGCCAGGACGCTCTATATCGAGCCTGGGTCGCCGTGGGAGAACGGCTTGCGAGTTTCAACGGAAAGTTGAGGGACGAACTGCTGGACAGAGAGGTCTTCTATACGTTGCTGGAGGTGCGTGTGCTGACGGAGCGGTACAGGCGGACTTACAACCGGATCAGACCGCACAGCTCACTGGGCTACCGGCCGCCGGCGCCTGAGGCCTTCTTGCCTGCCGACTCTGTCCCCGTGCCTGTCGGACTAACGTAACGGGTGGTACAAACGTCGGGGGCAGGTCACGTGGTCTTCCACGAGAAGTAGTCGCGCTGTTGGGCGAACAGGAGAATGAGGGGGGTGAAGAACAAAACCATCGCGACGATCATGAAGAGGGGTTCGAATCGACTAAGCATAGAGTTAGCCCCAGTATCCAGGTGGTGAGAACAAAAAGAAGTACCAGAAGACGATGAGCAAGATGACGCTCAGGCAACCGCGAGCGGGATTCGAGTAATCATCCGTAGGCTTGGTCATTGCGTTTGAGGCTCGTCAGTACATAGGACATCGTACCATATTTTTGTCACGGGTTCTTTGCCACTTATGCAGTAGGTGTACTGGTCTGAAAGAACTAGCCACTCACCTGGTTCTAATTCAAATCTGGTGACGAACCATGGTTTTGTGCCAAGAACAGTCATTTCATAAGCGTAACAAATTCCGACCTGTTCAGACGAACGATTAGGGGGAACTCTCTCTTCTTTGTATATCGTCGTTCCATCTTCTTGAAGTGACTCACCAACGACGATGATTTCGCGTTCAGAATTGTTGAAGACCACTGCTCTGTCTGTTCCACAGAGATGAACTTCCTCATCGGGGAAACGAGTAGCAATCGCTCGCCCGAAGACACTGATGGAGGCACTGACTAAAGCTGCGAGGAGAACTAGGCCAATCGCCTGAGTGACTAGACGAGATTTAGTCTCGTTCATTGTTCATCCTTTATCGAAAAAAACTTGCTGCTTCGAACAGGCCCACGTAGACATAGGGGAGGCTTGAACTGAGCAGAAAGTTCAACGGGTAAAAAGTCACCGTGCAGGCGAATGCTCTCCAACGTGACAACCCGTACACTATTTTCGTCGCGAGGTAGAATAAAGCGATCCAGTACACTATCGCTATGGCAGAGACGTTCCCGATGGGGCCTTGCGTCATGTAGAACCAATCTTGGTCAACCATGAGAGTAGAGTTCGACAAAACAGCAACAGCCCTACCTATTACCAAGGGCAAGAAATCGAGGAGCTTGTTTATGATAGATGTGGGGACTGCAATCACAACGAGGAAGTAAACATAGTGCCTGAACTGACCTCGCCCTCCAAATAGCGTGGCGATGCAGTGGTAGGCACCAGCTTTTATCACAAAAAACGCTGGACTCAGCACTATCTTGACGGTGATTCGTGCCCATTCGGGGATCTCGTAAAGAAAGAAAGAACCGAAACGGTAGACAGGATCAGCGAGATAGTCAAAAAGACCAGATTTTGCCCACAACCTAGCGTAGAGAGATACCATTTCAAGATGTAGATAAGTGCTAATAACTGTGACTTCCATCATGGCCAAATGGTATGCCTCGACGAACTTAGACTGTGGTTTCCAGTCTTGTACATAGCCATACAGAATCCATTCATCGATAAGCGCAGCCTCATAGAGTCTGAGCAGAGTTCCCATCGCGCTCAAAAGAACTATCCAAGAAAGGGCGACTTGCAAATTGATTGGAAATCTTTCTTTCTCTTGGGCAAAGGTGTGTTCGCTAGGTTTGACAAAGACTCTTACCGCAGTCTTAGGTAGAGACAAGAAAATTGCGAACATACTGGTTCCTTTTTGTGTCGTTTCGGGATACGGTGTCCCGAAGTCATTTTTGAGGAAAAGGTTCGGGCGTAGACACAGTGCGCGTCTCCCAGTTTGACCACTCGCCTACCGGGTTATCTTCTGAAAACATGCCTCGAACTCGGTATCGGTAACGGTGCCCGACCCTAACCTTTGTATCAGAGTAAGTAGGGACTGACCTGAGAAGGTTGCTCAATCGAGTCGTCTTCGTTGTTCATCTTGTTCGTGTACTCTTGTAAGATATCGTCTGTATTCAAGTCCGCACAGTTCGCATATAAACTGGTCGGCATCACGTAGGTGGGTAGGTCGAAGCCTTCTCTCCCTTTCTGAGGTTTCTCTATAGTTCTTCCACCCACATGCAGGACAACGATAAATAATGTCTTCAACCGAGGAGTGTCCCCGTTGGAACAAGCCGCGTAACTCCTGCAACAAGCTGAGAACTTCAAAGGTGTTCTGGAATCTATTTTCGGGCCTTCTGCGGATAGACCTCTCGAAGATTAGGGTTAGGGGCCATGTTTCCGGCTTAGTTGGAAACAGATCTCTCATTGAAAAGTGTCGAAAGACGGGTTCTTCGCGTGCGAACGCTTCTCTTGAAGTGATTGCAGACCAGAGGACTTTGGCGGCTGAATAGATGTCGGAACGAATGTTGACATTTGAATCGTTCCCAGATTCACACTCTGGCGCAGCATAGTTACGAGTGCCAAAACTTTCTCCGGTCAGAGAGATGGTTTCACCGTCTTCGATGTGGCAGATTCCAAAATCTATCAATCGGATACTGCCGTCGGTCAGGAATAGAATGTTTTTGGGGCTGATGTCTCGATGAACGATAGGGGTTGAATGCTGTTCACATGCCTGAAGCGCTGAAACGATTCTTTCAAACAGGTCAAGGCTAAGTTGGACATTTCCGTGTAAGGGATTGGCTTGGGAATGAATGACATCGTTCAGAGTCCGAGCGCCTTCAAAGTACTCCATTACATAGAATTGAAAGTCATCACATGCGAAGGAATGGTCCATTATGCGAATGATGGCAGGATGTTCGACTTCCTTAATCGCCGCAATCTCTCGATTGAACCTTGACTTGGCTTTCTCGGAGTCAACATTGTTCAACACCTTCATTGCATATTTCTTGCCAGGGGACTCGTGCTTGTTAATGACGAGATGGACCTGCCCTTGACCGCCTTCCCCTAATAGTTTTCTGGTTGAATGCCACTTAAGTTTCATGGGGATCTTCATTTCTTCTCCACCCATTCAGTGATGCCGTGTCTCCGCTAATCTGCAATGAGTTCTGGCTGGCGCCGCTTCCCTTTGAGACTGTAACAAATTGCGCATAGAAATTGTAGGTTGTCTGAATGATCCATGCCCCCACGAGAGCTGCGCATAAGAGGTTGCGGTGCCGACCTGCTTTTTTCTTGTTGCAAGGCAGGTTGGCATAGTGGCTTGTGCTTTTGGGGCTTTTCCATTTTTCCCCCCTTGCCAGTTACTCTACTTCCAATTTGTAATACACTTTTGTCCCATACCGAAATGTAATACATTTTCTGGACGAAAAAGGCCCATATTTGCTTGAGAAATGTTGTGAACCGCTTTACAATGATTCAGATCAAATAGAAAAGGAGTTACTTCATGGCAGCAACATTTCAGCATCTGGATTTGGACCTGTGCCGAGAGATTCTACTTCGCACTGAGGAAATAATGGGCAGCAACGGGCCCAAAGGTCCAGACAACTACTAATTCGAGGGATTCGGCTCCATTATACACCTTAGCTTGTGGTCCAGATTTTGGGGCCCACTTCAGTTGAACTTGTAGGGGGAAATCGTGGGTAAGAATCTTCCGCGTTATGCTGTCCCGCGCAAGCCTCCCGCTCATAGGCGTATCAAGGGTAAGCGGTACATTTTCCTGGCTGTGGCTTTGCTCCTGCTGTTTCACTTCGTCGTAGGCTTTCCGCCGACCTCGGCGAAACATCGACCGGCCTACCTTCGGATCGACAAAGAGAACACGGAGACTAACGTTCTTACCTGGGTAGGCCGTGCGCCCGTTTACGAAGTCACCTCAATTAGAAGTATCTACTTCCAGGGTATCAATTCCATATCCTCGCAGGATTTCTACGTTGTTTTCGAGCCCCGCTTTGAAGAGACTGACATACTCGAAGGCATGACTTACTCCTACCGGGTGCGTAGCATGGACAGAGGGCAGATCCCTATCAGCCGTTGGTCCCGGCATGTCAAGCGCAGACTGTCGCTGACCGGGACAGGCCTCAACGTCTTTGACCATCCGCCGACGCCTATTCGCTGACTTCATCTGTCGGTTCCGGGGTTGGCGGCATCATGGGGTAATGGGTTGGCGTAGCCATTGGGTGCGAGGGGGATAGCGGCGGCCAGGTAGGGGTCGGGTCGTACTCTATGGGTTCAAATAAGGGCGCGACAGCGGCGCTTAGGTTGATAGTGAACAGGATCGCAAGTGTTCCTAAAACTATCACCGGCCAAAGGCTGGGCTTCGTGAGGAACTTCCTCGGTTTTTTCGGCAGTCTCCATCGTCTAAAGAGGTTATTCATTTGGAAGCCTGTTAGCCGTGCCTGCAGGTGAGTGTGCGAAACGGTATTGGAAAGGGGGATTATATGTGTTAGAGTTACGGACAGTGGGGAGCCACTGTCCTCATTTATTATGTCACAGGTGACCTGCCCCCGACGTTTGTACCACCCGTTATGTTAGTTCAACAAGCACGGGGACCGGGTCGGCAGGCAAGAGGGCCTCAGGCGCCGGCGGCCGGTAGCCCCCAGAGCTGTGCGGTCTGACCTGGTTGCAAGTCCGCCTGTACCGCTCCGTCAGCACACGCACCTCCAGCAACGTGTAGAAGACTTCTCTATCCAGCAGTTCGTCCCTCAACTTCCCGTTGAAACTCGCAAGCCGTTCTCCCACGGCGACCCAGGCTCGATATAGAGCGTCCTGGCTCCCACCCGCCTAAGCCACTCGCGCACAGCCCGGGCCGTAAACTCCGGCCCGTTGTCGGAGCGAATATGGTCGGGCACGCCTCTGAGCACCATCCACTCGGCCAGCACCTCTATCAGACCGGCAGACCGTATGCTGCGGGCAGCCCGGACCGCCAGACACTCTCTGCTGTATTCGTCAATGACGGTCAGCAGCAGCACTCCTTTGCCGTCCTTCTCCAGGGGCTGTGAGTAAATATGATGGCCCCGACAGACTTTCTCGCCTCCTCCGTTTCCGCCCGCGTCGCCGGTGACGTCGGCCGAGGCGGGCGTAACAGTGGGTGTAGACGTGATCGTGGGCGTCGGAGTCGGCAGCCCGGGCGTAGACGTGACCGTGGCCGTCGGTGTCGGCGGCCCGGCGCCGGCCGCGATCGGTACCATGGCCGACGCGTACTCCTGTTGCCATCCGCTCTTCTCGCCGGACGCGCCCACCGCGCGGATCGTATAATAGTATTTCCTGCCGGCGGCAACGTCCGTGTGCGTGTAGGCGGCGCCGGTCAAGCTGTCTCCGCCTGGCGGTCGCCAGTCGGAGACAGCGGATACCACCACACCATCAGTTCGTAGAGCACCGAGTTTGGGCCAGAGGCCCATGGCAATTCGACGGCCCGAGAAGGACCGCGGAGAACAACCTGACCCGGCCTCGCGACACGATGCGCAAAGACCTGGGTTTACCCGACGGCCGCTGCCGTCCAGGAAAGCTCGATCGCGCCGGCGTCTGTGGCAACGACCGTATGTTCGGGGGCGCCGGTGCCCTGGACCTGGGGTGGATCTAGTTCCCCGGGGGCGGGGTAAAGACCGATATTGTTTTTGAGCGCCAGGGGCCATTAGATCCATTGTAGCGGGCTCGTATGCGCGCCTTGTAGGCCGTGTCTTCTTTCAAGCCCGTGATCTTGTATCGTGTGGAGGTTGTAGTGGCGCTGGAACCCTCCGAATAGCTTTGCCCCGACTCTGCCCAATTGACCTCATAATCCACCGGCGCCTCAGTTGGTTCTTTCCAGTATAGAGTGACGGCCTCCCGGCTCCAGGGGCTGCGAGTAAGTATGATGGACCCAACAGACTTACTCGATTCATCTGTTACGTCGCCGGTGACTTCGGCCGCGGTGGGCGTAGCAGTAGGCGTAGATGTGGCTGTGGCCGTCGCGGTGGGCGTAGCAGTGGGTGTAGATGTGACTGTTTGCCCGTTTCCGTCCACGTCGCCGGTGACGTCGGCCGCGGTGGGCGTAGCAGTAGGCGTAGCTGTGGCTGTGGCCGTCGAGGTCGGCGTAGCAGTAGGCGTAGCTGTGACTGTTTGCCCGTTTCCGCCCACGTCGCCGGTGACGTCGGCCGCGGTGGGCGTAGCAGTAGGCGTAGCTGTGGCTGTGGCCGTCGCGGTGGGCGTAGCAGTGGGCGTAGATGTGAAAGTTTGCCCGTTTCCGCCCACGTCGCCGGTGACTTCGGCCGCGGTGGGCGTAGCAGTAGGCTTAGATGTGACTGTGGCTGTCGGAGTAGGCAGCCCGGGCGCAAATGTGAAAGTTTGCCCGTTTCCGCCCACGTCGCCGGTGACTTCGGCCGCGGTGGGCGTAGCAGTAGGCTTAGATGTGACTGTGGCTGTCGGAGTAGGCAGCCCGGGCGTAGATGTGACCGTGGCCGTCGGCGGCGCGGCGCCGGACGCGGTTGGTACCATGGCCGAGGCGTACTCCTGTTGCCATCCGCTCATCTTGCCGGACGCGTCCACCGCGCGGATGGTATAGTAATATGTCCTGCCGGCGGAAACGTCCGCGTGCGTGTAGGAGGCGCCGGTCAGGTTGCCGTCGTCGAGTCGCTGCCAGCCGGTCTCCGCATCCCACCACACCCACAGCTCGTAGCGGACTGCGTTGGCCACTGCAGCCCATGTGAGCGTGACGTAATCGGCGCCCGCTTCCGCCTGCAACGTTGGCGCTGTCAGCGGCGAGACGGTCACAGGAACGTGCGCTGAATACGGGCCGGTTTCGCCGTTTGCGCCCACGGCGCGGATGGCGTAGTAGTAGGTCCTGCCGGCGGAAACGTCCGTGTGCGTGTAGGAGGCGCCGGTCAGGTTGCCGTCGTCGAGGCGCTGCCAGCCGGTCTCCGCGTCCCGCCACACCCACAGCTCGTAGCGGACTGCGGCGGGCGCCCCTGTCCATTGCAACTCGACTGTCCACTGCATATCGACCGCATTCTCAGTGGCCCAGCCCGTCAGCGCCGGCGCGGTCAGCGGGGCCGGCGCCCCCTGTTGCGCCCACGCCAGGTTCGTGTACAACAAGATGGCGGCAATGGCCGACAAAACAGCCGGACCGGCCAGAAGTGGCGATCTGTTCCGTCTTCGAATCACTTGTCAATATCTCCTTTGAGAACGCTGAGTAAAGGGTTTGATGATCTGGAAAAAGAACAGGAAACACCCGGTTCGGTCTGCTCATGCGGGTTTCTCCGTCTTTAGTCTCCCAGCATAGCAGGTTTTTCGTGTCATGTGGGTGACAGTAAGGTGTGTTTTGTACCAATATGGTGTCAGTTCTTGAACGGCGGTTTATCGTTTATGGTGAACTGCCGGGTACGCGGAGAACCGCATTTTTCGTCTTAGGGTCGGGAGAGGGCGGGGCGCTTTGATTGAGGGGGAAGGAGATGGGGAGGGTGGACGAGGTGAAGTGGGAGAAGGCGGCGGCCGCCCTGCGGGCGCGGTTGACGCGGTTGAGCGAAGCCTGCCTGCGCATCAATTGGCCTGTAGACGAGCCTTGTGATTCACCGTTAGGTTGTAATGGTGATAATATTGATGAGTGAGCAAACGAATCAGCCAGGGCCTCGAGCGCTGTAGCGCCGTGGTCAACTACCTCCGGGCGTCTCGCTGCATGAGCGAGCCCGATGGCGAGGAGTGAGTAGGGAGGAGTGAGCGCTTCGCAGTTTCTCTTTTCTCTCTACTGCCGTTCCTCTCTTCTCGCCGTAACGATATTTGGCGGACTACGCTAGTAGTTCCCCTGGCAACTTGGGAAGACGCCGCCCGAATCCGCGCCGAGACGGACCTGGCGACACCCGACGCACGCCACGCCGCGACAGCTCTGGGCGCTGGCCGCACTGCATTCATCACCAACGACACTGACTTTCGCCGTGTAGACGACTTGCCCGTCGTCGTCTTGGACGATCCGGTCGAGGCGGAAACGGGGGCATGATCTGTGCCAAACGATAGGTTCAATGAGTACTGCGAGGGGCTACTCGCCAGCTACAAACGCAGGAATGCCAGGGCCGCCTCTCAGCGCCTGCAAAGCCTGTGTGAATTCCTCAGGCAGAAAGGCGAAGTGGTGCAGACCATGTTCGGCGGGTCGGTGCGAAAGGGCACTTACGTGACCGGCCTCAGCGATGTCGACGCCCTTCTCATAGTCAACCGGTCTTCACTTGTAAACCAGCCTCCTGCAAGGGCCATAGAGTACGTGCGGAAGACCATCCAGGATCGGCTTCAACAGAATACCGTAAGCGCGGGCAACTTGGCGGTAACGGTCAACTACTCCGACGGGCTCGAAATTCAGATACTGCCCGCCATACGGACCAATAGTGGCGGCGTGCGGATAGCCAACCCGGACAGCAACCAATGGAGCAACGTGGCGCGACCTGACGACTTTGCCAACAAGCTCGCCAAAGTCAACACGGCGAGGGCTGGCCGGATAGTTCCTGTAATCAAGCTTGCCAAGGCAATGGCGGACTGCTTCATTACCCGTCCCAAGAGGAAGATTAGCGGGTACCACATGGAGTCACTGGCGATCGACGCGTTCCAGGACTATCAAGGCCCCCTCGACCCGAAGACCATGCTCGTTCACCTATTGGGGCACGCGATGCATGCGGTGAAGATTCCAATCACTGACTCCACGGGGCAGTCCCGTTATGTGGACGAATACCTTGGGTCGGCAGGCTCCAGACAACGTGAGCGCGCCGCAACGTACTTCGGACAGATGCGCGGCATGGTCAACCGTTGCAGGAAAAGGAAAGAATTTAATGCCATGTTCTGTATTGAGGACTAGGGAGACGGGTGTGGCATGGTTAAGAGAAGCAAAGAAGAACTACAGGCCGAAACAGGTCGAGTATTCCCGGAACCATATGCAATGGAGATGGTTTCCACTCCTGAACAGGTACTGTGGAATGTTCAGCGGTTGCAGAACCTATACCGACATCCTTGACCTGCCACCCAAGAACTGGTCCAGGTATAATGTCAGTATTGGGCCGTAGAAAGGGGGAAAGATGGCGAAGAAGAGACATACGCCGGAGCGGGTGATAAACAGGCTGAGAGAGGCTGAGGCGGCGATAGCCGAGGGCAGCACAGTGGCTGAGGCCGCCCGCCGGGTCGGCGTGACCGAGGAGACCTTCTATCGCTGGCGCAGCGAGTACGGGGGTCTCAGGATCGACCAAGCCAGGCGTCTGAAGCGACTGGAGTTGGAGAACAGCCGCCTGAAGAGAGCGGTGGCGGACCTGACGCTGGACAACCAGATACTGAGGGAGGCGCCTGAGGTCCTCTTGCCTGCCGACCCTGTACTCGTGCTTGTCGGACTAACATAACGGGTGGTACAAACATCGGGGGCAGGTCAACCGATTCGACCGCTATGGAGCAACGCCACCCAGGACCAGGGGCGACCTCGCCTTCCTTCTGCACATGTTGGGGGTGACAAACGCCCAGGGCATGGTGGGCGTGGTGATGCCTCACGGAGTCCTGTTCCGTGGCGGATCCGAGGGGAAAATACGCCAGGGCATCGTCAAGGCCGACCTGTTCGAGGCGGTGATCGGCCTAGCCCCCAACCTCTTCTTCGGGGCCAGCATACCCGTCGCCATCTGCGTGCTGAACAAGGCCAAGCCTGTAGAGAGGCGGGGAAAGGTGCTGTTCGTAGATGCGGCCCAGGAGGGTTATTTCCGTCCCGGCAAGGCCCAGAACTTCATCGACCCGGAACACATAGACAAGATCGTCAAGGCGTACAGGGGCTTCAAGGATGTGGAGCGGTTCGCCCACGTCGCGGAGCTTGAGGAGATACAAGGTAACGACTTCAACCTAAACATCAACCGCTACGTGGACACCACAGAGCCGGTGGAGGTGATCCCGGTAGAGGAGGCACTGGCTCAACTGAGAGTGGCAGAGCGGCGGCGAGATGAGGCGGTGGCAAAGATGGACGAACTGCTGGCGGAGATGGGCTATGCCCGATAGTACGGCGGTCGAACAATGCCGGTGATACTAAGGGAGGGGCCGTACCGGTTCTTCTTCTACGCGAGCGACCGGGGAGAACCACCACACATTCATGTTGAACGTGATGACCGCATCGCCAAGTTCTGGCTGGACCCGGTCAGGCTCCAACAGACAGGCAGCTTGAGGCGCCATGAGATACGCCGGATCGAGAGGATAGTTGAGGAGAACCAGATTTTGTTTCTGGAGGCTTGGAATGAACGTTTCAACTCTTAAGGTAAGTGTTCCGGAGGCCATGTCGGTCGAGGTGACGGAGGATACCTTGACCGCCGAGCTCTCCGATGGTCGGACCGTATCCGTGCCGCTGTCCTGGTATCCCAGGCTCATTCATGCCACGCCGGAGGAACGCCAGAATTGGCGGCTGATCGGCGCGGGCGAGGGTATCCACTGGCCTGTCTTGGATGAGGACATTAGCGTGGAGATGCTGCTGGGCGGCTGGCCTTCGGGAGAAACTCAAAGTTCCTTCAAACGCTGGCTGGAGGCAAAGCGGGCAGGACTTCCTGTGACCATCCACGAAATTCGCCCCCCGGCGAAGGAAGAGACCGAATAGTACCGATGAGACCTTCACCCGAAAATGGAGCCGTTCCCGACGGCTGGCAACTGGCTCGCTTGGGGGATGTAGCAGAGATTGTTATGGGTCAGTCGCCACCCGGAGCGACCGTGTTCGACTGGAATGGCGACTCCACAGTTAGCCGAGGGTTGCCGTTCATACAGGGCAACGCTGAGTTCGGCCCCAATTCCCCCAAGCCTTTGAAGTGGTGTGCTCAACCGGCAAAGGTAGCCCGAGTTGACGACATCTTGATAAGCGTTAGGGCACCCGTGGGTGAAACGAATCGAGCCAATACCAAGATCGGCATCGGACGTGGTTTGGCTGCTATCTGGTTTGCAGTGGCTGATGCTCGTGCTTTCGGATGGCACGCATTAAACCACGCAAAGAATGCATTGGAAGCCGTTACCCAGGGCAGCACATTCAAGGCAATTGGTGGTCAAGACTTACGGTCCCTCCCCATCCTGCTCCCGCCACCGCCGGAGCAGCAGGCCATCGCCACTCTGCTGGACAGCATCGACGATGCCACAGATCGGGCGCGAAGGGAGCAAGACATGCTACAAACGATAAAAAGATCCGCGGCCGACGCGCTGCTGACAGGCCGGATGCGGGTATCCTCAAGGACAGACAAGCACTGATCTGGAGGGCGGTTGATGAAACTGGTTTCTGTTCGAGTCCAAAATTACAAATGCATTGACGACTCTGAGAAGTTCTCCATCCGTGACCTCACATGTCTCGCAGGCAAGAATGAGTCTGGTAAGACAGCCTTGTTGCAGGCTCTCCGCCGCCTCAATCCCGTTGAGGGCTCAGAGAGGCAGTTCAATGGGGAATCGTATAGATAGTGCAACAAACAGAAGCGGGCTTAAGTTGACGCTTAAGGGATTGGTGCGATGAAGGCAAGGCGGATGAGGTAAATTGCAATGGCAAGGACGATGATTGTCAAGTAAACGTGTCCAAATTCGTGCCATTTCCTACGAGGCCTGTCCTCATTGCGAAGAACCCAGATTCCTTCGGTGGTGAATCCATATCTAAACACTGTGGGAAATTCGTCACCTACTCTAAGATATTTTGTCTGAGAAGGGTCTCGTTCATAGTAATAGGTGCCTTCGAATTGAGAAGTGAGACCTGTACTTCCTGCTATTCTTTTTCGCACGGATAGCTCGTTGGAGATATAGTCGAATAATTTGATCAGCAGATTGGTAGAGGGTTTGACCTCGAAACCGGTTTCATTTCCTGGTTCGTTCGTTGTATCATTCATTGTATCACTTACCTTCGCCCCTAACTGGGCTAGGTGGGAAGAGCGCCTTACGCTTGGAAGGTGGAGGGCGCTCTTTTTTTTGGCCGAGTCAGGTCACTGAATCAAGCGTACAAAGTTCTGTCAAGCTCGTTTTTCCTTGGCGAATTTAACTCATTTGTGCTAAAATTGGGGGTGCTACCAGAGTAATTCCGAGCCCGGAAACAACACGTGCCCGACAACCGATCCCCCGTCAACGACGACGACAAAGGCTACCTCAGCGCCTTTGAATTCTTCGAAAAGTTCCCCAGCGAACAGTCCGCGATTGACTTCCTCGAAGCCGAACGCTGGCCCGACCGCGTAATCTGCCCGCACTGCAAATCCGATTACACCAGTCCCATCAAGAGACGCAACCGCCATAGCTGCAATAGCTGTCGCAGACAGTTCTCCATCCGGACGGGATCAATCTTCGAAAACTCCAGAATCCCGCTCCGCAAATGGCTCTACGCCATGTACCTGTTTCAAACTGCCCGGAAAGGCATCAGCGCCGCCCAGATAGCCAGAGAACTAGGGATTACGCCCGCCTCTGCCTGGTTCATGATGCACAGACTCAGAGAGGCCAGGGAGAGCCGGAGGCGCTGGTCGTGGTCGACATGCTGTTGACGGGTTTCGACGCGCCCGTAGAGCAGGTGCTCTACTTGGACAAGGCGCTTCGGGAGCACGGGCTGCTCCAGGCCATTGCGAGGGTCAACCGTCCCTTCTCCCACCGCCGGGACGGCGTGGAGACCGAGAAGACCCACGGTCTGGTCGTGGACTACCACGGCGTATCCCGGGACCTTGAAGATGCCCTTTCCACCTTCGACCGGGCGGACGTGCAAGACACGATGCAGGAGACGGACGAGGACCCGGCGCCGGTCGTCGAGGCGGCGGCTGTCCAGGCGGAGTCACATTTCAGGGGACGGGAACTCAGTGACACCTGGGCGATAGTCAGCGTCTTCGCACCGGACGCCTCCACAGAGGGCAACTTCAAAGCCGACCTGTTCGAGCGGTTCAACGCTGACTATCGCCAATTCTCACGCCTCATGGACCGCTTCCTGCCCGACCCGCGCGCGCTGGACTACACGGACCGGCTAGCGCGGCTCACGGAGATACGCGCCTACGCCCGCGCCCAGTTCCTTCGTGAGGACGCTGACGCAGACTGGACCGAGATCGGGGCTAAGGTGAAGAAGCTGGTGGACGAGCGCATCAGTGCCCAGGTACGGGAGATGATGCGGCCGGTATCCATCCTCGATCAAGACTTCGAACAGAAGATCGCCGCCCTTCCCCATGACGAAGCCCGGGCCTCGATCATGGAGCATGCGATCAGGGCGCAGATACACGAACGCCTGGCCGACAACCCCGCTTTCTTCGAGAAGCTCTCAGCACAGCTCGAGCGCATCATTCAAGACCTTCGCAATCGGTTGATCGACTCGGCAGAGGCGTGCCGCTACCTTGCCCTGCTGCGCCAGGAAGTTCAAAGCGAAGCCGACATCGCCGCAGAACGCGGTCTGTCCCCTGTCGCCTTTGCCATCTACGAGTTGCTGGATGAACGGTCACAGGAGGCCGTCTCCCCCTCGCAGTTACGCGAAGAGCAGGCACAGTACCGAACATCTATCGATGAGAGTACGAAGAGCGTTGCTCTGAAGGTCCAGGCAGTCGTCGACCGCCACTACACCGTTGTGGACTGGCAGTCGAACTTGGAGGTCCTGCGGGAGATGCGCCGGGACATCAAGCGCGTGCTCAGGCCCACGGGCGATTACACCGAAGTCCAGTTGGACGAACTGGCGAACCGGATCGTCGAAATGGCGCGCAGGAGGCGAGAGCGGTGAGCGAGCGGGGCAGTGTCCGCTTCGGCAACACGACCATCGGCTACGAGGTGCGCCGCAGCAAACGGCGCAGGAAGACGGTGCAGATCACGATGGACGGCGGCGGCGTGCAGGTTGCCGCACCCATGACGACGCCGGAGGACGAACTGCGTGCCATCGTGCGCAGGCGGGCGCCCTGGATACTCAGCCATGCATCAAGTGAGATGCTGGAGACCGCGCCGAAACGCTTCGTCAGCGGCGAGACGCTGCCATACCTGGGACGCAACGTCCGCATAATCGTCGATACTGGGGAGGTGCGCTTGCCGGAGGTCCGTTTCGACCACTGGCGGTTCCGGGTGGCTGTGCCTGAAGGTCTCGAAGGTGAGGAACGGCAACAGCGTATACGGCGCGCCATCGTCGGATGGTATCGGGGCCGGGCTGCCGAGCGGCTGCCGAACCTTGTTAAACGTTGGTGGCCTCGGCTCGGCCAGGGAGAACGGTCGCGGGTGCTCATACGCGATCAACGCCAACGGTGGGGTAGTTGCGCGCCCGATGGCACGCTCCGTTTTAACTGGCGCGCCATGATGCTTCCTCCAGCGCTTATTGAGTATATCGTCGTCCACGAGTTGGCCCACCTGACCCATCGGAACCACTCGACGGACTTCTGGAACTTGGTGGCTGAGGCTATGCCCGACGCCCAGCAGCGCCGCCAACGCCTTCGAGAAGCGGGGCGCACGCTTCCCTTGTGAAACAGCGGGCGATATTCCCTTACCGACACTTATTGGCTGCGGGCGATATCCACCCCCTGCTACTCTTGATGTATGGCTCTCTCAGACAGATGCTGTACCACCTCAGCCGGATGCCGTTCATAGACCCTGCAGAACTGGCAGGCGTCCTCAGCGAGCCGCACTCGACCGTCCAGAACAGGCTGACCGAGTTGCTAGACGATTGTATTACGGAGCGCTTTCCGACAGGCTGAAGGTCATCAAGGCGAAGCTATCCGACGTGAGGAAGCGGCTAGAGAAGCTCTATGAGGTCGTTGAGACGAACGATTTTGACCTGTCCCGCAAAAACTGGTCCTGTTAATATGTAAGAATTGGGCCGCAGAAAGGGAAAAGATTGCCCAGAGGCAATTAGCTTGCTGCCCACCCTACTACTATGGAACGAAGACTACCGGGCCGAAAGTCGATGGCCTGGGCCTCGTTGACATTTCAATGAAGCAGGCAAGATCCGCACATTCGAAAGTGGGGAAGTGGGGGATCAGACGGTAACTGGCCGTGCATCGGGGGCTCAGCGCCCTATCATTTCTTAATGTAGACCCCAAATGACCCCACGAGCTTGCGAATATCAATAGAGCGAGTGAGACGCCTGCAATGCCAGGCCACAGCCCGTGCGAAAAGTCTTGGTTTCAAATTGGACGCACTTGAGTTTCCGATTATCAGATAATTATTATATCATTGTGAATAAGTGCTGTTCCGTCTCTTGAGATTTTTTTCTCGCAAACGCTCGTCAACGCTCGTAATCTCTCGTAAACGCTCGTACGAGAGATTACGAGCGTTTACCTGTTCCTGCACGAGCGCACGGGCTGTGTTCAGGGAACGCTTTGCCAAGCTTTTTGTGCAATCGCACTGGACCTGTAACTCTTCAGCTCGCCTTGAAACCCTGCCTTTTCACCGAACGCAGACGGAAGAGCTTGCCCTCTCGACACATCTTGGAAATGTCAACTACCTAGTGCCCTTGCCCCATGAGTTCATGTATTTCAAATAATTATTATTGCGTTTTTCTTCTGGCGGGTCGCCCGAGTCCTTCCCCCGGTATCAGCAGGTGGACTGTCGATTGCGGCTGCGCGCGGTTTCCTGAACAACTGATCTTACGGGACCTGTAGAATGGGCAGGACGGCCGGGCGGGCCGCGGAAGAGACAGCCACGTCTTACCCTCTATCTCCTGGCCACCGCCATTCCCTCAAATCACAGCCCTGGCTCCGGTGAGTCTGCCGTACTCCTCGCTGCAGCCAGAGTAGGCCGTGCCGCAGAGCCCCAAAAGCTTGTCAACACGACTGACCAGCCGGCCCTCAGGAGGATGGAACTACGCGGCGCCATGGCCCTGCCCAAACCCATGCACAACATGGACAAATAGCCTGGATCCGCCCCAAAACACCCAAAAACATGCCTTTGAGCGGACAAAGCGGACATTTTTTATGAACATATTCATAAAAATACACCGTTGTCATCGGCATTCTTCGCCTCTTTCTAAAGGAAGTTCCATGTGAAACCACCAATTTTCGCGCCGTCTACAAGGCAGAAATGCAGAAGCACAGTCTGCATCTACAATACTTGCAAACTCCTGTTCCCGTTTGGGATCCACCTTGGGAGTCGTTGACATGTCTATAAGGCAGGCAAGATCCGCGCAATCAAGAGCGGGAAAGTAGAGGTTCAAACGGTATCCGGCCGTGAGCCAGTGGCCCCATCCGTTCGCCGTCTCCTGGCTGCGCTCATCAAATAATTCTCATGTTCTTAAGTTGCAATGATCATCGGAATTTTTTCACGCAGACTCTCGTAAACGCTCGTGGATCTCTCGTAAACTCTCGTACGAGCGTTTACGTGTTCCCGTACGAGCGCACGGGCTGTGTTCAGGGAACGCTTAGCCAAGTTCTTCGTGCAATAACACTGAACCTGTAACTCTTCAGCTCGCCTTGAAACCCTGCCTTTTCACCGAACGCAGACAGAAGAGTTTGCCCTCTCGACACACCCTGGAAATGTTAACGAGTGACCTGTCGGCCCTCAGAAGGATGGAACTACGCGGCGCCATAGCCCTGCCCAAACCCATGCACAACGTGAACAAATAGCCTGGATCCGCCCCAAAACACCCAAAACATGCCTTTGAGCGGACAAAGCGGACAGATTTATGAGAAATTGGGAATTATGTACCTGCCTACACAGGACCAAAATTGGTCTGATTGGACCACTGGTGGTCTGTTAGTTACTCTTGACAAGAGAGAAAAGCTCGATCTATAATAGTCTTAATTGGTGTCCGATTAGGAGCAGGAAAACTACAATTCTGACGGCGACTAGGGAATGCCAGCTTGTTGAAGTGGACTTGGGATGCAAGAAAAGCAAGAGAGAATCTGCTACGCCACAAGATAGATTTTGCGACTGCTGCTCTAGTCTTTGACGACCCGTTGTTAGAGCTTCACCTTGATCCTTGCGAATATGAAGTACGTTGGCAAACAAAAGGAAGAGTAGGATCAGTTCTCTTGGTCGTAGTTCATACTTTACCCAAAACTGAAGGAGAAAAGGGGCGTATTATTAGTGCTCGCAAAGCGACTCCTCACGAAAGGAGAGAGTATGAAGAAGGAAGGTCTTGATCTGACAGATCAGCAACGTGCAATGCTCAAGAGGCTGGAAGAAATGCCTGATGAGCATATTGACACAACTGATATTCCTGAGATTCTTGATTCGGATGGGTGGCTTTCGGCAAGCCAGATTCCCATAATAATTCAAAAGCTAAGAGAAATAAGCAGAACAAAAAGTGGTAACGGTCGATTGGGCACGGGCCACATAACTAGAGAGGATGCCATTCGTATTCAGAATGAAATCATGAAGGCAAATGGCGGCAGAACGGAGAGAGGCGGTCTTGTTGTCCGTTCTGCAGAGAAGGGAGAACGTCGAGTAGTGGGTGACTAGAGGATCAAGAAGAATTTATTTTCAAAACAAGACGGACGATGTGATGCTGTACATCGTCTGTTTTGATTTCATGCAGATTTGATAACAAGGGGGAATGGTTATCCCCACATTAGAAAACCGATGATCATTAGGGTTGACCTGCCCACGGTGTTGGTCCAAGCCATTGCCCACTTCCCCTCAACTCCCCACTGCCAACGCACCATCCTCCGGCCGCATCTCCTTTACATAGGCGATATGCGCCGGTCTGCGCACAAAGCCCAGACGTCTGTTCAACTCCAGAATTCCCTCGTTGCCCGACGCGTTCCAGGTGCGCAGTTCTTGGATTCCCCTCTGCTGCGCGAACTCAATGCCGCGCAGTTTGAGCGCCATCGCGATCCCCCGCCTGCGGTGCGAGCGAATCACACCCGTTCCCCCAGTATCGAACAGAGCAGGATCGGCGCGGTTCAGCCAGAACTCAGTCAGTCCCACATACTCGCCTCTGTCCAACGCCACAAACCAGGCGTCATACACAAGATTCGACTGTTGCCAGACTTTCTGAAACTCCTCGAAAGACTTCCGCACCGCCAGTTCCGGGGTCGGTATGTCCTGTTCGATTGCCCAGCCCAACGCATAGAGCTTGCGATCCCGGTCGGGGTCGGACGCCAACTCGACGACGCTTCGAATCTCGATTCCCTGCTCAGCCACGCGGCGGGCATGGTCAGCCCAGTCTGCCAGGCGGAACGTTGCCAGTTCCAGGCGCGACTCCCAGTGGCGGAGGCTTTCGACAAAGCCGCGCTTCTCTATAAATCGAACGCCTTCGAGGAAGTTCTCTTTTGTGCCGGTGAAGAGGCGGAGCGGGTCAAACTGTTCTATCTCCCGACACAGATGTTGCCACAGGGCGCCGCCGACGCCGCGCCGGCGGAAGGCCGGCAGTACGTTTACACTTACCCACAGTTTTCCCGGATGGTTCATGGGCCGATGCTGCTCGTAGCCGGCATAGCCGACCGCTTGGCCATCCACCTCGGCAAAGAAACGACCCCATTTCAGTGTTTGCGACCGTTGCTCATCGCCTTCCTTCCACTCCTCTACGGTCTCCTCTTGCCCAACCCAAACAGCGTTGAAGATGTCGACCGCCCGCTTGTAGTCTTCGTCTGTGGGCTGGAAGGCCCGGATTGTGATCATGGCTTATCTCCCCTTCTTGATACAGGTGACTTCCCCGTTCCATTTTCAGGTGTCCGGTTCCAAAAATCGGAGCGCATGCTCCTCTGAATGATGATGGGGCAACAGACCCGTCACACGCAAGAGTAGCTCAGCGGCCAAGAGGCTGCGATGTTCAGACACTGATTGCTTCCCCGGAGATTCCAGGACATCCTGTGGCGGCGAACCGACTTGCCAGAATATATTATCAATGCAACAATGGTGTGCAATATACGGACAGCCATTGCCGTCTGTGCCACTTTGCAAACGACGCTCGACAGAAGTCAGGACGATTTCTCTCTTCGCACCACTCCGGCAAAGCGTTGCAACCAGTTCCATCACAATTTGGGTGCAAGCGAAAACATGACGGCGCATCTCGCGCTCCTCTCGCAGCGCAGCGTGCGCTACAGTTCTGCTGAAACAGATTTTTCTTCGCCATATCCCGATTCCCTTTCCATTCAACGAAGGAGACAGACACAATGTCCAAGCAACTGAGTCGCCGCGAGTTTATGCGCAACGCCGGTTTGGCCGGCGCCGGCCTCACACTTGCCGCCTGCGCGCCGGTCGCCCAGGACGGCGCCATGGACGACGGCGCCATGATGGCCGAGAAGGAAACCGCCTACATTTTCGACTACGACCCCACCGGCACAGATGCCTGGGTCGAAGCCGACCAGCAGTTCATCGACTATTTCACCGAGAAGTACCCGGACTACGAGATCATTCGCGAACAGGCGCCCTGGGCCGGCTTCACCGAAAAACTGCTCACCTCCATTGCCGGCGGCTCCGAGTATGACGTGATTTACGGCTACTGGCAGTGGCTGCCCCTCTTCATCGAGAACAACGTCATCGGCCCGCTGGACGACCTGATCGACGCCGATACCGAGATCTCGGCCGACGACTTCTTCGACTACGCCAAGGAGACGATCGAAGGCGAAACCTTCGGCCTCGCCTGGTTCATCAGCGGCTGGCTGCACTGGTACAACCTTTCGGCTGTCAACGAGGCCGGCGCCACAACGCCCAAAGAGATGAACGAAAACGGTGACTGGGACTACGACGCCTGGTACCAGTTCGCCAAAGAGTTCACCAGCGAACAGGACGGCGTTCCCATCTACGGCTACGAGATGGGATCGGGGCGCAGCGTCTCCGTCTACGTCATGCTCGCCTGGGCCTGGGGCACCGAACAGTGGAACGATGACTTCTCCGCCAGCATCATGGACAACGAAGAGAACGTCGCCCTCTGGAAGTGGATCCAGCAGTTCTACAACGAAGGGCTAACACCGCAGCCCGGCTCCAGCACTACCGAGCAGCCGATCAGCTATACGAACGGCCGCTCCATGGCCACCATGGCCGGCCAGTGGTACACGCGCACGATCGTCCAGGACGGCGCGCCCGACCTCTTCGACATCGGCATGGTGCCCTTCCCCACGGGGCCGAGCGGCCAGTATTCCGTCGCCGCGCTCAACTCCTTCTACTTTTCCAGCAGCCCCGGCAACGTCGATCCGGCCTGGGCCTGGTACAAAGAGCGCTCCTTCTCCGAAGCCGCAGCCGGCATCTATGCCTCGATCGGCGGCGGCCGCTTCCCGTCGATTAAGCGCGTTTCGCCGGCTACCGTATATGAATGGGAGGATACCGAGGTCTACGAGGCAATCCGCCCGATTCTGCGTACCTATCGCACCAGCCCCAAAGAGTCCGAGTGGATCAATACCTACTGGAACGTGGCCTGGGACGAGATGGTGCTGGCGACCCGCCCGATCGAGGAGATCCTCGGCCAGCTCGCCGAAGAGTCGACTGCCCTCGTCAACTCGTAACCGCAATAACCGGTGGCCGGTCGTCGGTGTGACGACCGGCCACTGTCAACCAGCCACGAAACACTGCCGTTATGGCGCTCCAAACCAGGCACAGACCAGGCCCTCTTGCCCGCAAAGAAGCGTGGGAAGGCCGGCTCTATATTCTCCCCTGGCTCGCGGGCTTTCTGATCTTTACCATCGGCCCGATGCTGGCCTCCATCTACTTCTCGTTCACGAAGTATTCGGTGCTTTCCGGCGCCGACTGGCTGGGGCTGGATAACTACACCAAGCTCTTCGTTAATGACCGTCTTTTCGGGCTCACTCTCTATAACACCTTCTACTTCGTCATCCTCTCCGTTCCGCTGAACCTGTTCGTTGCCTTCCTGGTCGCCCTGCTGCTGAGCGTGCAGGTGCGCGGCATCAATCTCTATCGGACGCTTTATTACCTGCCGGTGATAACGCCGGCAGTGGCCAGCGCCCTGACCTGGGGCATGCTCTTTTCGGGCGATTTCGGCCTGGTCAATGCCGTCCTGCAAGCCCTGGGGCTGCCGACCTTCAACTGGTTATTCAATCCCAAGATCACCAAGCTCGTTTTCGTGATTATGGGGCTCTGGGGCATCGGCGGCAGCGCCATCATCTTTCTCGCCGGACTGCAGAATGTGCCCGCGTCCTCTATGAGGCCGCCGGCATTGACGGCGCCAATCTATGGCATCGTTTCCGGCATATCACCGTGCCTATGATGACGCCGCTGATCTTTTTCAACCTGGTGCTCGGCATCATCGGCACCTTTCAGGTCTTCACCGGCGCGTACATTATTACCGCCGGAGGGCCCGCCAACTCGACCCTGTTCTACGTCCTCTATCTCTATAACAACGCGTTCCGCTTTTTTAAGATGGGCTACGCATCGGCGCTGGCGTGGGTGCTCTTTGTTATCATTCTGGTCTTTACCGTCATCCAGTTGCGCATGGCCCGGCTGTGGGTTTTTTACGAGGCGGAGCGTTGAAAGCAGCAGTTTTCAGTAATCAGTTTTTAGTGAATTGCGGCTTAGGCGTGCGGTTACTAAGAACCAGAAACTGAAAACTCAAAACTCGAAACTATCGATGACTGAGACAAGCGCAGAAGTTCCTCTTGCATTGACAGGCGGGCGCAAAAAGGGCGCCGCGGGGCTCTCGATGAGCGGGGCGGCGCGCCTTGCACTTTATCTTTTTCTCAGCTTCGTCTGCCTTGTGCTGCTCTTCCCCAACATCTGGATGATCAGCACCTCGCTCAAGGATGCGCCCCAGATCTTCGCCTACCCGCCCGAACTGATCCCGCGCCCCTTCGTCTGGTCCAACTATCTGGTGGCCATCCAGAAGTTCCCCTTCTTCCTCTATCTGCGCAACACGCTCATCGTCACCGGCCTGGCAACCTTCGGCACCGTCCTTTCGGCCAGCCTGGTCGCGTTCGGCTTTGCCCGGCGCCGCTTTCCGGAGCGGGAGGTCCTGTTCGCAGTGCTGCTCTCGACGATGATGCTGCCCAGTATCGTCACCCTGATCCCCACCTTCGTTCTCTTCACTCGCCTGGGCTGGGTCAATACTTTCCTGCCCCTGACCGTGCCTGCCTTTTTCGGGGGCGGCGCCTTTTATATTTTTCTCCTGCGCCAGTTCTACCTCACCTTGCCCTACGACTACGATGAGGCCGCCTACATCGACGGCGCGTCCAGCCTGCGCGTCTGGTATGAAATCATTCTGCCCTTTTCCAAGGCGCCGCTGGCGGTCATCACCGTCTTTACCGTTCTCTCCAACTGGAACGACTTCATGGGGCCGCTCATCTACATGAACAAGCCCCACATGCGCACCCTGGCGCTCGGCCTGCAGTTCTTCCGCGATCAGCGCTACACACAGTGGAACTACCTCATGGCCGCTTCCACGCTGACGCTGATCCCGGTGCTGCTCCTCTTCTTCGCGGCCCAGCGCTATTTCATGGAGGGGATTCTGCTGACGGGGCTATCAGGACGTTGAGAACCGCAGTGGCTAGTGGCCAGTGATCGGTTGCTGGTCACTACTTGTTTGCAGGCTTGCCCGGCTACCAAGGGCAACAAATGGAGGACTGGAAGCTTCTACAATGACGACTGCACCCAGAGTACGCGCGACGTACGGCGCGGCCAGCCTGAACGGGGAAGAGGCCGCGCTGCCCTCCCCCTTCCCCCGCACGATGGGGCCGAACTGCGCCGGCTATCTGCAAGAGGTGGTGGACAGCGGCCTCACCGTCGACATGATCGGGCGCTTCGAGAAGAACTTTGCCGCCGAACTGGGCGTCCGCCACTGTATCGCCACGCCCGGATGCACACCGGCGCTCGGCGTTCTGGCCGCGGCCTTCCCCTTTGAACCGGGCGACGAGATCATTGTCAGCCCGATCACCGACTTCGGCACCATTCAGGGCCTCTGCCTGGAAAACTACATCCCCGTCTTCGCCGACACCGAGCCGGGCAGCGTCAACGTGAGCGCTGACACCATCGAAGCCTGTATCAGCGACCGCACGCGCGCCGTCCTTGTTGTGCACAAGACGGGCATCATCTGCGACATGGACCCGATCAACGAGCTGGCCGCCAGACATGATCTCTTCGTCTATGAAGATGTGTGCCAGGCGGTCTTTGGCCGTTACAAGGGGCGCTTCGCGGGTACGCTGGCCCAGGCGGCCGGCTTCTCCTTCGACTCGGAAAAGACGCTCGGTTCCGACGTCGGCGGCTGCGTGGTCACCGATGATGACGAGCTGGCGGAAGCCCTGCGCTTTATCGGCCACAGCCGCGGCGGCGAGATGGCGCCGGGCGGATTCGGCAGGGTTCACTCGGCGCTGGGGTACGCCTATCGCATGCCCCAGGCCACCGCCGCGATTACGCTCGGCCAGCTTGAGATCATCCAGCCGCAGGTGGCACAGCGCGATCGCATGATCCGGCTGTTGAGCGAGTTGCTGGCCGAAATTCCCGGCATTACGCCCTTGGCCATTCCTGACTACATGGACGTTTACTCCTGCTGGATGGCCGGTTTCAGCGTCAACCCGGCAGTCTTCGGCTGCACGCCGGCGGAGTTTGCGCAACAGGTGGCCGACGCCGGCATTCCGGGCGCGGGGCAGGGCCGCTACTACCTGATGCCGCAGGCCTGCACCTTTTTGCATGAACGGGCCGACAACCGGACCCATCAGTATGCGATGCCGCCGGCCTCCCGCACATATACTTATAGCGCGGAAAGCTGCCCCAATGCCCACGATTTTCTGCGCAACTTTGTGCGCTGGTCCTCGTTCTGTGAGAAATACGAGCCGCAGGACTGTGAACGGGCGGCGTCGATCGTGCGCGCCGTTGCCGAGCGCAATCGCGTCGCCTGAGGACTGACGGAGGGAGCCGCAGCAGGTAGGGGATAGAGACGACGCGGGTCGTCAGGCACTGTTCGCCGGCCAGACCGTTCCAATTGTCCACGACGGTGGGGCTAGCGGTGGGGGGCGTTGCGGGGGGAATCCCCCCGCACAAGGGAGGGCCGAAGGCCCGACCGCCCCAAAAAGCAAGGAGAGAGGCGTGAGGGATCCCTGCGCTCGCCCCTCTCAGGGCCGCGAATTGATGATGGCTTTATCGTTACCGTCTAACAAGGAACAGGAACTGCCATGAGCATCTCCATCACCCCAACCACGTTCAAGCACGGCAAGCAGTGGGCGTACACGGTCACCTACGATGAGGCGCTCACCGAGCTGTTCGACCATGTCGTCCCCCTGCATGAGGAGCTGGGCTTGCCCGGCCATGTCGAGGTGGTAGTCGGGCAGATGGGCGAGGTGCGCCGCATCGGCAACTCCAGCTACAACGGCTACCATCACATGGGCGCGGACAGGCTGCGCGAGCTGATCGAAATGGGCTGGGGCGTCGGCAACCACTCCTGGACGCACGGGATCGTCGAGGAGAACATCGACCTCGAAGTACGCCAGGCCAAGGAGGTGCTGGAGGACGCGATCGGCCATCGCGTGACCGTCTACACCGCGCCGGGCAGCAACGCCAACATCACCCCGAAGATCACGGCGGCGCTGCAGGAGCACGGCTACCTCTGCGCGCTCTCGGTCACCGACGACATCAACCGGCCCGACGCCGATCTCTGGTTCCTTGGCCGCGTCGCCAACCTGCACCAGGCGTGGACGCCGCTTTTCGCGGCCTTCGACTCCCACCACCGGCTGACCCAGGCGCAGCGGGAGTCGGGTTGGGTGATCGACTACTGCCACTGCCCGGCGCCGACGATCCCGCACGAGAACAAGGACCTCTACATCGACGAGCACCGCGCCCGGTTGAACGCCGTGATCGAAAGCGGCGACAAGGTGTGGACCGCCACCGCCGAGGAGATCCTCGACTACATCGTCTGCCGGCGTCATCTGCAGGTCGACACCGTGTCGGCCGCGGCGGGGGAGGAGAGCTACCGCCTGCAGCTGCGCGATCTGCCGGCCCCGGTTGCCAGCCGCCAGGTCACCGTTGATATCCAGGTACCGCCCAACCTGCGCCGCAACCCGGTCGTCATCCTCGACGGCCGACCCCAGCCCGGGCTGCTCGTCAAGCTCGATACGCTGCGCGTTACACTGGACCTGTCGCAGCCCATCACTTTATCCGTCGGAGGTTCCAGCCAATGAGACCCGCCCGTCTGGCCACCGCCAGCATCCTGCACGACGACCCGCCCAGCTATCCCAGCCGCTGCATTGACCGCTGCCTGGAGATGATCGACCGCGCCGGCGATGCCCGCGCCGACATCGTGCTTCTGCCGGAGGAGCCGGACGTGGTCGGCTGCGCGCCGGAACACCTGCCGGATCTGCCCGAACCGATTCCCGGCGGCGCCACATTGGCCCAGTTCGCGCAACGCGCCAACGACAACAACCTCTACGTCGCCTACAGCCAGCGCGAGCGGGATGGGGGGAACGTCTACAACACGGGAGTCCTGTTGGACCGCAAGGGCGATCTGATGGGCAAATACCGCAAGATGCACCTTGCCCCGGGCGAAGAGGATGATGTGCTGCCCGGCGACCTGGGCTACCCGGTCTTCGAGTGCGATTTCGGCCGCGTGGGCATGGGTATCTGCATGGACATTCACTACCCCGAGATGTGGCGCATCCTGGCGCTGAAGGGCGCGCATCTGCTGCTCTTCCCCACGATGTGCATCGACTACACAGGCGACCATATTGAGTCGATCGTCAACGCCCGCGCGATCGACAACCAGGTCTACCTGATGTCCTCCCATTTCGTGATGCAACCCTTCCTGGCCGGCCGCTCAATGGGCCATTCGCGCATCGTCGACCCGTACGGCCGCACGCTGGCGAACACGTCACACCGGCCCGGCCTCACCTTCGCCGACGTCGACCTCGATGCCGGTTACGAGACCTGGTACACCGGCGAGATCAAGGAGCGCTACCCCACGCTCAAGGATTGCTACCTGGGGATGCGGCGGCCGGACACATATCACGAGTTGCTCGAACCGCAGCCGGCAGTGGCCAGCGACTGAGACTGCTGCCGGCCATCGACCTCTGGGCTCTCCCCATGCAGCGCGCGACGGTTGAGAAGATCCGCGCCGACATCCCCGCGCTGGAACAGTATGTCTGGTTTCAGAACGGCGGGGTAAGCGTGACTCCGCGCGCGATCGCCGCTGAACATGCCCGCCTGATGGAGGAGTTGGTGACGCGGGGGCCGATGCACATCGTCTACCCGGACGAGGAGTACCCTCGCCGCGTCCGTGCCAAGGCGGCGCTGGCCCGCTTTTTCGGGGTCGCGCCGTCTGAACTTGCCCTCATGCGCGGGGTCAGCGAAGCGTATCAGACTGTGCTGCGGGGTTTGGATTGGCGGCGCGGGGACCAGCTGCTGATCACGGAGGAGGAGGAGGCCGCTCTTCACCTGCCCTCGCTGCACCTGCGGGACCGGCACGGTGTCGAGGTGGTCAAAGTGCCGCTGCTGGTCGACCCGGAGGAGCAGCTGGACGCGTTCGCCGCGCGCATCAGCGAGCGAACGCGTCTTGTCGCCGTCAGCCACGTCACCACTGAGACCGGTTTCCGGCTGCCTGTCGAGCAGCTGTGCGGGCTGGCGCGGGAACGCGGCGTTCTTACTTTCGTTGACATCGCGCACTCGGCCGGCCTCTTTCCCATCGACCTGTACGAACTGAACTGTGACTTTGCCGGCATCCTCTCCTACAAGTGGATGTACGCACCCTATGCTGCCGGCGCGCTGTATGTGCACCCTGATCGACTTGAAGCCTTACAACTCACCTATGCCGGTGGGCGCGCCGAAGCCTGGCTGCGCTACGATACCGACGACTATGCGCTGAAGGAGGGAGCGGAACGCTTCGAATACGGCCCCTGGTCATGGCCGCTGGTGCATACGTGGGCCTTTGCCGCCGGCTACCTGACGGAGATCGGGCTTGACAGTATCTGGGAACGCACCGCGCAGCTCACCCATCGCCTCAAACAGGCCCTGGGCGCCATCCCCGGCGTTACGCTCCTGACCCCGCTTGAAGCCGGACGTTCCGCCGCGCTCGCGGCCTTTTCCGTTGTCAACTGGGATGGCGAAGCGTTGACCCGCGCTCTGCGCGAGCGGCGTCCGAAGCCGATCATCGTGCGCCCGCTCACCATTGCCCACAACGGCGTGCGCGCCAGTGTCCCATTCTTTTTGCTGGAGGAGGAGATCGACCTGCTGGCGGATGCGGTGGGGAGCCTGGCCGCGAGCCGGCGTTAGCGGGCCGCGTTGCGTTTTTCCTGAATTTTGGACCAATTTAGGTTTCCTGTGAGATATTTGCCCTGATTATTGGGTAGTTTTGGGCAGTATGTACACTTATTTGCCCGAAATTGGGCCTTCCCAATGCCACGTGTGTATAGTAAACTTCTGACAGTTGTTGAGTACGGGTACACGCTGGCCCCCAAAATGGGGGCCGCCAGAACCCTGGCCCGGGACACATTACACAATGCCCGGGCCACAAAGCCCCCGAACCCGAAACACGTAGCTGAATTGAGACGGCAATGACAATGGCAACTGAGAGTGAACGAATCGCCCGCATAGAGGGCGCCTACGAGCATCTGGCGACTAAAGCCGATGTAGAATCCATTAAGACCGAAGTGCATGACGTCAAAGCGGAGGTGCAGTCGGTCAAAACTGATTTGCAGAATGAGATACAGACTGTCAAGTCTGACCTACGGGGGGAGATACAAGTCCTCAAGTCCGAACTGCAGGGGGAGATGCAAGTCCTCAAGTCCGAACTGCAGACGGAGATACAGACTGTCAAGTCTGACCTGCGGGGGGAGATGCAAACCCTCAAGTCCGAACTGCAGACGGACATACAGACTGTCAAGTCTGACCTGCGGGGGGAGATGCAAACCCTCAAGTCCGAACTGCAGACGGATACACAAACCGTCAGATCCGAAATGCACGGCGAATTAGCCGGAATCAAGAACGATCTCCGGTGGATGAAATGGACCCTCGGCATTGTAGTGATTGGCGTCCTGCTGCCGTTCCTGCAATCGTTGCTTGAACGTTTGCCCTGACGCACAGCTATTACTGGTGTGCTCCACGCCTCTTTGCACCGCTAGCCAAATCAGATTCATTGAAACGTGAAGATGCAGGGCGGATCAGAACTTGATCCGCCCTGCTCTGTGTTTTATGAGGGATCTGCCTGATCTAACTTGCAAACAGCGAGGAGACAGCGCGTAGCCTGGAGAAAGCAATAACACCGTCACCGCGACCGGGAAGAAATCTTTACCCTACTACGCAGCGCGAAAAAAGACGCTACCGAAACAACCCTACGCATTCACCCACCCATAGGGAACCCCCAAAACTCTCAAAGGGCATTCACTCTCCCTTCCTCTTTGGCGCCCGCAGCGCCAAGAATCCTCTCATTCTCCATCTTCTCCGGAATATCCCGTATTCGATAGTAATGAAAGCGCCGCCGGGGGAGGGGGTCAGGCTGGCTCGGACATGCATCCCATGTCTCTGGAAAACATATGCGGGGAACAAATTGGCGACAGACCTCTTCAATGCCACACACGAGCCCCGGGCAGCCATTTCCGCGTTTGTATCTCGGAATGGCCATGCTATGATGGCTCAAACTTGAACCCGAAATGCAAGAGAGAGCAGAGGATGCAGATGACACAGAACCAGGACCAGTGGACAGCCCTAAAGGACGCGATCGATGGCGAGTGGATTGCTCAGCAGGCGCAGGCGATGGTGGAGATCCCCAGCGTGACGATGGATGAGGCCGAGGTCTGTCAGTACTACGCCGCCCAGCTGGGCGAGCTCGGCTTCGACGTGGACCTGCGCCGGGTGAACGGCGATCGCTACAACATCTACACACGGCTGCCGGGGGCCGGCAACGGCCCCAGCCTGATGCTGAACGGGCATCTGGACACCATCCCGATCGGCGACTGCGTGCCCTGCCGCCGCGAGGGGGACCGTCTTTACGGGCGCGGCGCCACCGACATGAAGGGGGCGATGGCCGCAAAGCTCGGCGCGCTGCGGGCGCTCAAGTCATGCGACGTCAGCCTGGCCGGCGACCTCTGGCTCTCGGCCATCGTCGGTCACGAGGAGCCGGAGGCCGGAAAGGACGGCCCCTTGGCGCTGATCGAGGACTTCAAGAGCGGGCGCATCGGCGGAGACAGGATCCTGATCGGCGAAGGCTGGAACGAACTGTGGGTCATGAGCATGGGTTCGATGGTTTTCAACATCGAGCTCAGTTCCCCACGCGGCGGGACGCACACCACCTATGTCCCCTTTGGCGAGAACCCGATTCGCTTCGTCGGCGACCTGATCCAACGCATCACCGCCTACCAGGAGGAACTGGACGCCGGTGCCCAACACCCCCTGGCGGGGGCGGAGCGTATCGACGTGGGCATCGTGGAGGGAGGTGACTACTTTAACCGCACTCCCCTGCTGTGCCGGCTGAGCGGCACGCTGCGCTGGGGGCCGCGCGCCAGCGCGGAGGAGGCCCTGGCCGAACTGCGGGAACTGGCCGCGCCGATCGCCGCGGCCGGCCAGTTGGAGCTGGACGTAAGTATGATCCACGAGCGCGAACCGTTCGAAACGGCGGGCGACGATCCCGCGGTGCAGGCGGTGGCAGAGGCACACCGCTTCGTTCATGGCGACGAGGCGGTCATCGCCGGCAAACGTATCGTCGGCGACGCCAACCTGTTCGTCAACCTGGGCGGCGTGCCCTCCTTTTACTACGGCCCTTCCAACGAGACGGCCCATTCGGACGGGGAGTGGGTTTCGCTCTCGCGCCTGACACAGGCCGCGCAGATCTACGCCCTCACCGCCGTCGAGTACTGCGGCCTGAATGGCAGTGGTGGGTAATCTGTCGTAGACGAAAGTCGACCGGTTACTGACTCCTGACCGGCAACCACTGGCTTTTATTCAGGATTCACGGCGGCGCGGTGCTGGCCGGCGATCATCTCTTCAACGTAGCGGCGGGTGGCGTTTACGGCTGCGTCGACCAGCTGCTGGCCCTGTTCCGCGCTGGCGTCCAGCGGGCTTCTGTCCTCCTGGTCGTGCATCGCCTCCACGCGCACGTTATGCGGGGAGACGGCCAGCGCCATCGCGGTCTCGTACTCCTGGGCGTGGCCCGGCACACCGCCCTTGCACAGCTTCTCGGCTTCCGGGCGGCTCAGATCCCAGTAGGAGTGGAACTGCACACTGGCCTCCGGCGCCTCCGCGGCAAAATAGAGGTGCCACTGGCCGATGATGCCACCCATGGGAGCCTCGTTGCCGCCGTGCCCGTTCAGGATCAGAACATTCTTGACCCCGTGGCGTACCAGGCTCTCCACCGCGTCGAAGACCACGCTCAGCCACGGACCCGGCTTGGCCGAGACGGTGCCCTGGTGCTTCATGTGATGCTCCGAGATGCCGGCGCGAATCGGCAGCGTGACGATGACCTGGGGATAGAGTTGGCGGGCCGTCTGTTCAGCCACATGGGTGGCCATGCGGATGTCATGCTCCATGGCCAGATGCTCGAGATGCTGCTCGATGCTGCCGGTGGGGATTATCGCCGTCTGAAACTTGCCCTCTGCCAGCGCTTCGCGAAACTCGCGGCGGGTGAGGTCGCCCATAAAGATATGTTCGTTTTGCATAGTTCTCTTTCTCCAGAGATCAGCTTCTCATTTGGATTCCGGTTGACGCCAAAATTTCCTTCTGAACAGTGACGACACCCGCAAAGATGACGTCGCTGAAAACCGCCGTTACCCCAGCCGCTCCTCAACCCGGCGCAGCGCGGCCTGCATTTTCTCCTGGCGCATCGCCGTGGTCAGGTCGCCGCGGGTACGCTCCAGAACTCCGCGCAGGACATCGGTCTGCCGCCGCAGCCCGCCGGTGACCGCATCGGGGAAATCGACCGTCAGGAGCAGCGAGTAGATCTCGTCCATCATCTCGAGATAGGGATCGGCCTCCTCGACGCGGTCCTGCCGCATCAGATCGAGGGCGAAGCGGCGCATCTCGGTGGCGGCTTCGGTGAGCCCCTTCAGGTAAGCCGCTCCCGTAACGCTCAGTTCGGCGGGCGTCGCCAGCGGTCCGCCGGTGATGAAGGCGTAGAGAAGATGAGCCTCCACCAACTCCTTCAGAGCGTCCTGCGTATAGCCCGTATGGTACAGCTCCGGGTGGTCGGCCAACGGCTCCACCATTGCCTGTGCATCGCGGCGCGCCGCGGCCAGCATCTCCTCTGCTGCGGCCAGCTCGTGCCGGTGCATGGCGCGGATGCTATGGGCGCAGTCCCGGATCAGGCGGCGGCTGCGACTGAGCGTGCTATCGCGCAGTTGGCTGATCTCCTCCATCTGTTGCGTAATCTCGTCAACAATTCCGTCGAGGGCCTCTCCGGATCGATTGGGCATAAAGTCTGTCCTCACGTCTGTGGCGGTACAGCCGCTGACCGCTGCTCACTGCGCGCCGGTCTCGCGCTGGCCGCTGAGCGCGGCGCGGCTGCTGTAGGTATTCACGGGTATGTAGTTGGGCGGCGGCGATAAGGTCAGCGGAGGGGGCGCCTCAATCCCCTCGTTCATCGACTTGTAGGCAAAAAAGTTCCAGGTAATGCGGCTGATCTCCTTCATGGTGCGGTTGCTGGTCGGCCAGTCCATCCAACCGGCGCGCCACAGATAGACGGCGATGACATAGGGCCCGCTCGGCCCCCAGATCAGGGCCAGATCGCTGTGCGCCTCGTTGACAAAGCCGTGTTTGTGGATGATCCAGCTCTGCTCCGGACGCGGCAGCCCGCCCCATATCATCTCGGTGAATTCGTCATGGCTTACGTAAAAGAGAATCGTCGCACACTCTTCGGGCGTGATCTCGCCGCCGAAGGTCTCGATCAGAAGTCCCTCTCCTGCCTGGCAGCGGTAGATCTCTGCCAGCAGTCTTCCCAAATCGGCGGGCGTGGACTGCAGATGGGTATCCGGGTTCGTGTTCCAGTCGGTGCGGCTGTTGGCCTCCGTGGGGATCTTGCTGATGATCGACTTGTCGTCGTAGCCGGTCTGAATATATGAGTTAGTAAAGCCGAGGACGCGCATCATCTCCGTCACGCGCCGCCCGCCGGTATAGATTTCGCCATCCCCGAGCCATTGCAGGACACGGTTCGCGGCGGCATTATTGCTCTCCCCCAGCGCAAAGTCGATCCACTGGCCGACAGCCTCGTTCTCGAAGTCAGCCATCTGTCGGAAAGCTTCGCTGGCGATGGCGATCTTCATCGTCGACATGCCGGAAAAGGCGACATGCACATCGACGGTCGCCTCTTCTCCCGTGGTCAGGTCCTGCACATAGATGGCGGCGAATCCGGGGAAATCAGATGTAAATGCGTCCAGCTCGCGGCCCAACTCCGCCATTGTCAGCGGGGGCGGCGGCGTCTCTTGCAGAGCAAGATGGGCCGTGCGCGCATCGGTGCTGCTGAGCGCGTCGAGAATTGACTGTGCGCTCTCATCGATCAGCAGCGTCTGGCCCACTGTGCCGGATGTCCACTGCCAGCTGCGCTGCGCCGAGCCTACAAAGGTGGCTGGCAGCGTCGCGTAGGGAGGAAGAGTGCTTGCCTCTTCGCCAGCCTCATCATCCGCTCCTGGTGTGCCTCCTTCGGTGCGCCAGTTCCACTGCGGCGGCAGCGCCCGGCCCGGCTGGGGTGGATGATTCAACTCTTCGCCCACCTGCCACAGCCAGGTCGCCAGCTTCTGTGCATCGAAGCTGTAGCGCGCCGGTATGTCTCTACGGTCCTGGGGGATGCCGGCCAACTTGCGCAGAGCGATATCGACAAAATCGGGCCCGTCCAGGTACTGCTGCGCTTCCGCCAGCATCGCGGCCGTATCGATGGCAAAGTCCACATCCTCCGGGCGCAGCACCAGGCGCGTCTCATCATAGTAGACCGCGATCGGCTGGCCCAGGGAGGAGGTCATGACCGCCTCAATGTCCGCCGGATCTTTCAGGTGGCTTAGCTCCAGGCCGGCCAGGTGCACGCCCGGCGGGATCGGCGCGGCCGCGGCCTTATAGCGCGTATACAGAGGGAAGATGGAGAGCAGTGCGATGAGAGGAAGGGCGAAGCGCAGGAATCCAGCCATCTTACATGCTCATTTCACGCGATCGCGCCACCAGCATACACAGGGCTCGGCTGACGCCAAGCCTAAAGAGCCGGTCGGAAAACGAGGAATACCTGTCCATCATTCGTATTGCTCGAGTTCCTGAAGCTTTCGTTCAAGGGAGGCTATTAAGTCACTGTCGTTCGTGTCATTCGCCAGTTCCAGAGCGGTCTGCAAGTCGGCGAGGGCTTCCTGGTGTTGGCCAGTTTCGGCCCTGGCATCGCTTCGAGCGATGTAGACGTAAGCGCTTTGCGGTTGCAGACGGACGGCTTGATCATAGTCGGCGAGCGCCCTGCTATATTGACCTATTTCTATCCTGGCCTCAGCCCGACTCATATAGGCGCCAACAAAGTAGGGCTGCAGACGCAGTGTCTGATCATAATCGAAGATAGCTTCCTTGAAATTGCCAAGTTCGGACCTGGCATTGCCCCGCACAAAGTAGGTGACACCGTTGTCGGGCTCAAGACGCAGGGCCTGATCATAGTCAGCGAAGGCCTCCTCTATTTGACCAAGATCGAACTTGACCTCGCCCCGCCTGGTGTAGATACCTGCGTAGTCGGGATCCAGTTGCAAGGCCCGATCGAAGTCGGCGAAGGCCTCCGCGTATTCACCAAGTTTGGCTTTGGCTGCTCCGCGAGCAACATAAGTGGGGGTGTAATCGGGCTCAAGACGCAGCGCATGGTCATAGTCGGCGATCGCTTCTTGGATTTGGCCAAGGCTGAGTCTGGCTCCGGCCCGGTTGACATAGATGTAAACGGTGTCGGGTTCCAGTCGCAGAGCCTGATCATAGTCGGCGATCGCTTCATGGAATTGGCCAAGGCGGGATTTGGCAATGCCCCGGTTGTTGTAGCTGCCAGCGTCGTCGGGTTCCAGTCGCAGGGCTTGGTCATAGTCGGCGATCGCCTCACGGTATCGACCAAGGCGGGAATTGGCAATGCCCCGATTGTTGTAAATGCTAACCTTCACGGGATTGGCATTACCTTCGTTTACGTAAATGCCAGCCTTGTCGGGCTCCAGCCGCAGAGCCTGATCATAGTCGGCGATCGCCTCACGGTATCGACCACGCGCGAAATTGTCCCCAGCCCGGTTGTAGTGGCTGCCGGTGTCATCAATCCATGCCCATGCGGCGGCCGCGGCAATTGCAGCGACAATTGCCGCGGCAACCGCTACTTCCCAGATCCAATTCTTGGGAGCGCGCATCGTTGTCATCGTTGTCCTCCCCGATGGACGCAAGACGTCTGCATGGCAGTGATCGGCTTGCCGATATCGGTAGCCGGACGCCTTTATACGATCATCCAGAATAGTGGCCGCGCTGCTTCGCGGCCAGCGCCTTCACAAACTACAAACAACTGCCCACTGCCGTTCATTCCCACTCGATTGTGGCCGGGGGCTTGCTCGAAATATCATATACGACCCGGTTGACACCGTCTACCTCGTTGACGATGCGGCTGCTGACACGCGCCAGCAGGTCGTAGGGCAGCTGCGCCCAGTCCGCGGTCATGAAGTCATCGGTGGTGACGGCGCGCAGCGCGATCACGTTGGCGTAGGTGCGTCCGTCCCCCATCACGCCGACCGTTTGCACAGGCAGGAGCACGGCAAAGACCTGGCTGGTCTGCCGGTAGAGGCCGGCGGCCCGCAGCTCCTCCAGGAAGATGCGGTCGGCCTGACGCAGCATCTCCAGGCGGTCCCAGGTCACCTCGCCGAGGATGCGGATGCCCAGCCCCGGGCCCGGAAACGGATGCCGCCAGACGATCTCTTCCGGCAGGCCCAACGCCTCGCCGGTGCGGCGTACTTCGTCTTTGAACAGCATCCGCAGCGGTTCGATCAGTTCGAAGGTCATGTCTTGCGGCAGACCGCCCACGTTGTGGTGCGTCTTGATCGTGCGCGCGTTGGCCGAATCGTCATTGCTGGCCGACTCGATCACGTCGGGGTAGAGCGTGCCCTGTGCCAGAAATACCTTGGATGAGGACAGCGAGGCTTTTCCTTTCTCCACCGCCAGCCGTTCCGTCTCCTCTTCAAAGACGCGCACAAAGCGCGCGCCGATCCGCTTGCGCTTCGCTTCCGGATCGGTCACGCCGTCCAGGTCCTCCAGAAAGGCCTCCTTGGCGTCCACCGCCACCAGCCGCATGCCCTGGTGGCGCTCGAAGGTGTCCACCACCTGCTCCGCTTCACCCGCGCGCAAGAGGCCGTGATCGACAAAGATGCAGGTCAGGCGCTCCCCGATGGCGCGGTGGACAAGCGTGGCGGCCACCGCGCTGTCGACGCCGCCGCTCAGCCCGCAAATCACCCGGTCATCGGGCCCGACCTGTGCCCGGATCCCGGCGACGGTTTCCTCGATGAAATGGCCCGGTGTCCAGTCCCCCGTGCAGCCGCAGATCCGGCCCACAAAGTTCTGCAGCAGCGCGAAGCCATTTGGGGTATGCACCACCTCCGGGTGGAACTGAATCCCGTAGAGTGAACGGTCCTCGTCTGCGATTGCTGCGCAGGGCGAATTCCCGCTGCGCGCCACCGTCTCAAAGCCGGCGGGCAAGCGCTCCACGCGGTCGCCGTGGCTCATCCATACCTGCTGTTGCCGCGGCTGTCCGCCGAAAAAGCGGCTGTCGCGCGTCACTTCAATTTCTGCTGCGCCGTACTCCCGCTTTGCGCTCGGCGCAACGTGGCCACCCAACGCGTGGGCCAGCAGCTGCAGCCCGTAGCAGATGCCCAAGACAGGCACGCCGCTCTCCAGCACAACGTCCGGCAGCGTCGGCGCGCCCGCCTCGTAGACACTGGCCGGCCCGCCGGAAAGGATGATGCCCTTCAGCTTGACCTGCGGCAGCCGCTCAGCCGCCCGGTCCCAGGAGATCATCTCGGCGTAGACATTGGCCTCGCGCACGCGGCGGCAGATCAACTGGCTGTACTGGCTGCCGTAGTCGAGCACGGCGATGGTGTCGTGTAGCATGTACGCACCAGTTCAATCCTTACTTACTTTGCTTTGATGCTTTTTCGGTGGCTGTCTGCTGTTCAAGCCACCGGACGTCCCATAACCCGCGACAAGCGGCTGAAACACTGCTCACCTTCAACTTGCTGCGGCCGTTTCAGGTCGGGCGATCTCGACTTCAACCATACCGAAAGTGGTCTCCAGGTCCGGAACAGATTCGCCAGCGTCGGAAAGGCTCGCGATATGGTAGCCCATTGCCTCGCCAACGGACAACTGCGGGGCGGGAACTGGGTCTCCGCTCGCTATCAGACCCTCAATGTGGAAGACGATCGCCTCGCGTATCATGGCCTGAATTTCCTGCCAACCCTTTCCTGTAGCGATGCAACCAGGCAGTTCCGGCACGTAGGCGCCGTAGTTGCTGGGCGCCCGTTCGTAGACAACGGCGTAGTTCAATTTCATCGTCTTCCCTCCCTGAGCCCTGCCTGCTTCAGTATACTCAACCACGTCCCCTTCGGTACGTCTGCGCTGAGATGTCCTGCAATGGTGACGGTCCCGGGCTTGTTGGCGTGACGGTATTGCCGGTGGCTACCGCGAGTCCGAACAAGCCGCCATCCATCCTGCTCCACCAGACGAATTGCCTCCCTAACTTTCGGCATGCCACACCGTGGCCGCATCACCCAAACGCAGGATCAGCCAGTCACCATTCACAAGATAATCTACCATCACATGGAAAATACCCGTTTCGCACATCGCGGAATGGGGAAGACTAAGGCGCGACATCCACGCCTATCTTACCCACTTGTCAGAACCTGCGCCAAATGACTGCCGAGATCGCCATGTTTCATGCAGTTCCCCGCGGTTGCAGACTGTCCGCCAGACAGCGGCCTGTCTCCATTCTTCAGGAATCATGCGTCCACATCCGAAGAATAACCCGGTTTGGATCCTAAACGGGACCATGTTGGCCTTCGAATGCCGGGCGCTGTCCTCTTTATCGTATCGCTCCTTGGCGAACCAGATATGGACAGAAAACATGACTGTTTCGTGTAACTAAACAGTCTACGCGCATCTTGCAGCCTTTGTCTTGCTCAGATGTATCGTTTTCGGGACTTCGAGTTCCCGAAAACGGTTCGTTGTTTGGAATGCTCTTGTTATGGGATTGGAACGATTAACTGTCAGAATCTTAGAGGCCATCCCAAAGTGAGGTTGACTTTTGGGCTTCTTCCGGGTAACAACACTGGACTGGACCTGCCGCTGGTCTGATCGCCCCCTGAGCTGGACCGAATACTGAATGGCGGGAGAGAGGGAGAGAAGCCGGCGATCATAGGATGCAGCCAGTCGAGAAATCTTGGTCTCAGACTGAATTCATTGCAGCTTGCCGTCTTCGCACTCTTGCGCCACCATGATTACGGGATATGAGATATGCAATACGCTTCGGAAAGGAGCTCTCATGAAACTTGCCAACAAAGTCGCGCTCGTCACCGGCGGGGCACGCGGCCTAGGCCGCGCCTATGTCCTCCATCTGGCCGGGTTGGGCGCGGAAGTGGTGATCAACGACGTGGACCTGAACGCAGCCCAGGAGTATGACGAGGAACTCAGCGCCGAATCTGTGGCCGCTGAGGTGGAGGCGCTAGGCCGGCGCGGCCTCGGTATCGAGGCCGATGTGACCGACAAGGCCGCAGTGGAAGCGATGATGCAGGAGATCGTAGACACCTTCGGGCAGATCGATATCCTCGTCAACAACGCCGGCGGCATGCTCCATGCGCCGCCCAACAATAGCGCGGTCACCGCGCCGCCCGATCACTACCAGTACATCATGGACATCAACCTCACCGGCACGATCTTCTGTTGCCAGGCGGCCGCGCCCCATATGCAGGCCGCGCGCAGCGGCAAAATCGTCAACACCGCCTCCCAGGCCGGCCTCTGGAGTGGTCGCATCGGCGGCGGCATGGCCTACAGAGTCGCCAAAGCGGGCGTGGTCCACTACACGCGGGTCCTCGCAGCGGAGCTGGGTCCGCACAACGTACATGTCAACTGTATCGCGCCCGGATATGTGCTCTCCTCCCGCGCCGTGGCCGGCGGACGCAACAGCCCCGAAGTGCGCGACCGTCTCCTGCAGGATATCCCGCTCGGCCGCCTGGGCATGCCCGAAGACTGCGCCAAAGTCGTCGAATTTTTGGTCACCGACCTCTCCGACTACGTCACCGGCCAGTGCATACCCGTCTGCGGCGGCTACGTCGCTTTCTGAGCCGCAGCAGAGATATCCGCCCCTGGGCGCGGCCACTTGACAATGTCCGGGAAAGGGGATTAGATGGGGCTGGCGGCGAACGGTGCTCGCCAATCTCCAACGCAGGTTCTGGCCGCGAACTGCCGGCCGCCGAAGCTGCTATCCACCGGGGTAATGAAACGAGAAAGGTGAGAATATGCGATTCGATCTTCTGATCAAGGGCGGGGAAGTGGTTGACCCCGGCGGCGGGCACAGCGGTCGTCTGGATGTGGCGATCAAGCGCAACCGCATCGCCGCGGTCGATGCGGACATCCCGGCTGAGACGGCCTTTCGGGTTGTGGACGCCGACGGCCAGTATGTAACGCCCGGGCTTGTCGATCTGCATACCCACGTCAACTACGGCTGCGGCTTCTACGGCATCCGCCCCGATCCGATCGCGGCGCGCAGCGGCGTGACGACCTGGCTCGACGTGGGCTCGTCCGGAGGATACAATTTTACCGGTTTCCGGGAGTTTATCATCGAAGAGGCGCGGGCTCGCATCTACGCCCTGCTCAATATCTCCTCGATCGGACTGACCGCGCAGACGTGGGAGTTGGCCAACCCCGGCTACTGCGATGTCGACCTCTGCTGCCAGATCATCGACCTGAACCGGGACGTGCTGCTGGGCGTCAAGGCCCGTATCGACAGGCTCACCACCAGCGGCCAGGGCCTCGACCCCCTGCACAAGGCCCGCGAGGCGGCGGACCGCTGTGAACTGCCGCTGATGACCCATATCGGCATGGGGCCGCCGGAGATCGACGGCGTGATGGATCTGATGCGACCGGGCGACATCCTCACCCACTGTTTCACCGGCGGCACGATGCGGATTGTCGAGGAGTCAGGCGACCTGCGTGATACGGTCAAACGGGCCTGGGATGCCGGCCTGGTGCTGGATATCGGCCATGGCGCCGGCTCCTTCTCCTTCAAGACCGCGGAGGCGTTGATGGCGCAGGGCTACCGGCCGGACGTGATCTCCTCCGACATCCACCAGATGAGCGTCAGCGGCCCGATGTTCGACATGCCCACCTGCCTGAGCAAATTCATGTCGCTGGGCATGAGCTTCGCTGAAGTGGTCCACGCTTCCACCGAACGACCGGCGGCCGTGATGGGGCTGGAGAAGGAGATCGGCACGCTGCGGCCCGGCGCGCTGGCGGATGTGGCGTTGTTCGAGATCCACGAGGGGGACTTCATGTTCTACGATGTCTTCATGAACCCGCGTCCCGGACAGCAGCTGGTCCGCAACACGCTGACGATCATCAATGGCCGCGAAATGGCCCACCAGTCCGACGACCCGCTCATGCCCTGGATCGAGCTATCGGAAGAGCAGCAGAGCCTTATCGCGCAAGGTCACACGCCGCCGGCGATGGCCGCCAGCTGCAAATGCTGATTTGAATTGAAATGAGCGCGCACATCCAGATTCCCCGATTACAAATAGACAGCTTCTGTCGCCGCTGGCAGGTCTCTGAGTTGGCTCTCTTTGGTTCCGTTGTTCGCGAGGACTTCGGTCCCGACAGCGATGTGGATGTACTGATCCAGTTTCAGCCACAGGCGCGACACACGCTCCTCGATATGGCGCGAATGGAGGCGGAGCTGCGTCAGATATTCGGTCGAGATGTGGACCTTGTGGAGCGTTCAGCGGTCGAACAGAGTCGCAACCACATCCGCCGCAAGGCGATTCTGCAGTCGGCGGAGTCCATCCATGCCGCAAGACATTGAGCAATAGCGCATCACGAAACCGCCACCAACTTGAGGAGCACAATAATGTCCGCACAGATTCCCGATACACACGTTGACCTGCTGAACGGCCCCGTTTTCGCCGTCCTGACGACCATCTCCCCCTCCGGCGGGCCGGAAAACACGATCGTCTGGTGCTCGTGGGACGGCACACACGTCTTCGTCAATACGGCCGAAGGGCGCCGCAAACCGCAGAACGTTCGCGCCAATCCCAAGGTTGCTTTGACGGCTTTGGACCCGGAGGATGCATACCGCTGGATCGATGTGCGCGGCGTCGTCGAGGAGATCGTGCCCGACCCGGACCTCGCCAACATCAATGCCCATACCAAGGTCTACGCGGGAGCCGACGAGTACTACGGGAGCGTCATGCCGGCCTCTATGAAGGGGACGGAAGAACGGGTGATCTTCAAGATCAAGCCGCAGCGGGTCGTAACGTTTCCTCCCACCTAACCTGTAGCTGCCAGAGGCCGGCTGCGGCAGCTTACTGACTATTGGACGCGCGATCTGCCAGGTCCAGGACCATGAGCGCCATCCTGATCCCTCTCTCCGTGCGGGCGCCGGTCCGTCGAAAGCGGTGACGCAGATAGAACTGTTCGGCGTGGGCCGTCTCCAGGATGATCTGCCTGCAGCCTTCCTGTCGCGCGATATCGATGGCGCAGGCCAACAGCCGCGGGCCCAATCCCTGGTTCTGGCAGGCGGGGGCGACCGCCAGCGTGGTGATGTTCAACACGCGGCCGTCGGGCCGGTGGCTCTCCTTTGGATCCTCGTCCAGTGCAGGCTCGCGCAGCTCAGCCCACTTTTCCGTCGTCAAGTAGCCGGCGATGAACGGGGTTGCGCCGCGCGTCCCCTCCAGCACGGCGCAGCCCTGTGGAAAGATCACCAGGCGGCTGCGGATGATCGCCGGCTCTTCGTGCGCGCCGTACGCACCGAAAATTTCCTGGTCCAGCGCTACAATACCCGGCCAGTCATCCAGCGTTGCCGGCCGCATCCGGTAATGCTCGGTCATGTCTGTTCTGGCCCACCGCCACCGCCAACATCTACTCGCACGCTGCCGGTTTGAAGCGCCCGGGGAGCCTGTCTGCTATTGGCAGGCAACACCAATCGTCCCCACGATCTACTGGCCATCATCCTCCGGCGAGATATGATTCTTGCGAGGGTTGATCGCCACCGTGCGGAACTCGCGAACCAGTTCAATCAGTCCTTCCACGGCAGCCTCGAGGAACTGCTCGCCCTTTTCGCGGGTGGCGGCGGTGGCATCCCCCAGCACGCCGCTGTCGGTCAACGAGCTCCAGTAGGGCCACAGGTTTGCGACAGAGCCGTCTTCGCGTTTGCCCATCAGCAGATCGGTCTGGAAGCTCGGCGACAGGGGTGAACGCTCATCCACCGCCTTGTCCATCTGCACCAGCTCCTCAGCCAGCGCCAGATAGAGGGCTGTCTCGTACTCTCCGGCGTGGGAGGTGCCGCCAAAGTCGGAGGAGCGGATCTTGTTCCCCTCCTCCCTGCCTTTACGCACGCCCCAGTGGTTGACCGATGCGCAGAGGGTCTTGCCTTCGGTTTCGAGCACGGTCAGACGGGCGGCCATCTCGACCGGCGCGGTGTTGCTGCCGTGTCCGTTCACCATCAGGATGCGCTTGAAGCCGTGGTGGGCGAGGCTGACGCAGACATCGCGCACGTAGTTGATAAAGGTGTCCCAGCGAATCGTGATCGTGCCGGGGAAGTCCATGTGGTGGGGGCTGTACCCATGGCTGATCGGCGGGATCAGCACCGCTTCATCTGGAATACGCGCCACCGCCCGTTCGCAGACTCCCGTGCAGAGCCGAACATCGGTGTCGATCGGCAGGTGGTAACCGTGATCTTCGTAGGTAGCAACCGGCAGTACCGCCACCCGGCCGGAATAGGCCGCCTCGCGACAGGCAGACCAGGTCATCTCTGCGTAGCGGTAGGTCGTCATTCTCGATCTCCTCTCATATGTTTTGGTTCCGGGTTCCTGGCTGGCCGCCGCCAGAAGCACGGCACTTTTCACGGCTAATTTCTATTCACCCACACGGCTGAATAGCAGTGGGCAAAGTCGTGCGCCACCAGCCTCTGCCCGCCTTCGTTGAGTGGTATCAGATGGATAAAGCCTTCATCGACGCGTACCAGCCACGCGCCGTCCGCCGACAGATCATATCCGGGAAAAGCCAACGAAACCTCTGACGAATAGGTCAGGATGTCTCCCGTCTGGATGTTATAGAGATGCAGATGCCAGCCGCTGCCGCGTTGTTGTACGCTGTGGACGAAAAGCCAGCGACCATCCGGGGAGAAGCGCAGCGACCGGTACGGTTCAAGGGGATGGTCGACCTGCAGCAGCTCTGTGATCTGGTCTGTGGCGAGGTTGTAGACGAAGACGTGCGTGTCCTCCGCGCCCGGCCTGGGCCCGACGCGTGCGCCGACAAACAGCCGGGCCGGCATGGTGGGGTGCGCCGCCAGCGCGGCACTGGTGAACCGCGTCCCATCCGGGGTTTCCTGCAAGGCGTCGGCCAGCCTCTCTATCTCGAAGAGTGTTTTCAATTCAAGATTCGGCAGCGTTATCATTTCCACTTGCATGCCATCGTCCGGTTGAATGAAGGCGATGCGGCTGTTGTCCAGCCACACGACCGACTGGCCGTGCGCGACGGCGGTCTGCGGCTCTCCGGCCTTGTCGCCCAGCCAGAGCACACCGTCCCCGCGCGAGACAACTGTCCTCTCCTGGTCAGGCGACCAGGCGGGCCAACCGTCCAGGAACTGCACGGCACACGCGCCGCTGTCGCACTCGGCCTGATTCAGATAGGCGAACCGGATGGGCGGTCGGCGGCGCGTGTTATACGTGTAGAAGAGCATCCCGTCCGCAATGTTCTCCAGTCCATAGAGGGTGGCGCTGGCCGCCGGATAGGTGACATCCTGCAACTGCCCCTGCCGCCAGATCTGTATCTGGGAGCTACCCGCCGCGGCTTCGCTTTCCCGAGATTTCTGAAGGAGAACGCCGACGTCGTCCGGCAGGGAGTACATCAGACGATACGGGCCGTCACTGTTCTCCCCGATAAATTCATCTGTCTGCAGATCGTAACGGTACAGATGTGCGCCGTTGAACCGTTCCGCGGTGCAAAGCAGCTGCAGATCCTGTTCGGGCTGAGCACTGCCCGGGGGCGTAGCAGCGGCCAGCTGCTGATCGGCATATTGGATCCACTCTTTCTGAATCCAACGCAGGTAGCTGCCCTGCCTTGTCCGGTCTCCGCCGAACGGCAGGGCATTCAACAGCCACGGGCGATAGGTACTGTAGCGAAGCAGCAGGCGTTGCAGCGAGGCCGGCGAACGATCCGGGTTGGAGACAAGGATAAGATCCACGATACTGTAGACGATTTTCTGTATCTGTGGGGTGAGGTTGTTGTAAGAGCGCTGGAGATAGACCCAGTGCAGGCTTGACACGTCGTGAATCGAGCCCTGCAAGATATCCTCATAGTCGGAGGCGGTCAGAGGCCACGGCTTAAGCCCCAACTGGCTGAGCTGCTTATCGAGTAGAGCGTGGAAAAATACGATCTTTTCACAGCAGCGCCAGCCGACGATATCGGCGATGCCGCCGCCCACGATCAGGGGCGCGTAACCGGCGCGCACAGCCTGATAGCTGGCCTCATCCACCGGTGTGCCGATGAGGCTCGGCGTTGGCAACTCCAGATCCGAACGGCCAGAGGCCCTGCCAGACGGAGACGCATGGGGCAACCCCTTCCAGAGAGGTCCGCGAGACGTCTGATCGGCCATGCGTGCGAGCGGGCCGGACTGCGTGGAGAGGTCCACATTCAGCTTCCACGTGCGGCGGCAGCGCAAACCGTCCAACTCCTGGCAGACCTGGGCCAGCATCTCGTCCCATTCGCGCGCCAACTGTTCGACCGTTGGCGCGTCCCGTTCCGGGTATTTGACCGTCAGATAGCGGCCGGTAAAGGTCTGTTCCTCGCCCCAGAAGGAAGGATAGGCGGGGACGAGAGCCCAGCCGGTGGCTTCGTCGCGGTAAGTAACGATCTGGTGAAGAGTCACCGGGGAGCCGTCAGCACGAACGTAGGGGTAGGCCAGGGTGACGGTCGCCATCCGCCAGTCGGACGTGAAAACGATATCCTCCACCGTGCCGGAGGGCGGCTGATCGTCGGCGCCGCGGTCAAGGGTCAGGTCGAAAAACGGCCGGTCCCAGCGCGCGCCACTGAGAAGCATCTCCTTCTGAGTACTGCCCCAGTTGGGGTAGTCCGGCGAGATCATACTGCCGAAGAGCGCTCCGTCGACGTCACGCTCAGCCTGCTCCACGATGTCATGCATGGACAGCACGTCCGCTTCGACGGTGGCGGCGAAAGCGCCCAACCGTTCCAGCAGAACGTAGCGGACCCCCAAAATGACGACCGCCACCAGCAGCAGGGCAACCAGGACCGACAACCATCGCTTCCTGCCGCGGCGTTGCGGCGGCCGCGCGATTACCTCCGGGGCCTCTTTCTGGACCCGGCCCTCTTCATCTTCCAGCGTTTTCCATTCGAGTCCCATGGGGTTGTCACAAGCCCGTGGTCAGGTGACCACAGGCGGTGCAGGCTCCGATTCCTGCAGTTTACAGACCCCGCTGTTTACCTCACCCGTCACGCCAACTCGTAGAACGCGGCAGCGTTGTCATGCAGAAGCTTACGCTGTTCCGTGTCGCTGCGGTCGGCGATAATCTCTTTCAACGCCTCCACCCAGGCGCGATAGGTGGCGTCCGCGCCGAGTGTGCAGACCGGCCAGTCTCCGCCGAAGACGACGCGGTCGGGGCCGAAGCTGTTCAGGCAGTGGTTGACCGCCGGCGCCAGGTCCGCGGCCGTCCAGCCGGGGCGTGTGCGGGCGATGATCCCGGAGATTTTGCAGATTGTGTTTGGCAGCGCGGCCAGCGCGTCAATGCCGTCCATCCACTGCTGCGGGTCATGCCAGAAGGGGTCGTTGCGGTCGGTATGGTCGGCGATCGTCAGGTTGGAGTCGGCTTGGCCTGCATCGCCGGTCCCCGCGCTGCCGGGCAGAACGCCGCTGATCAGATAGGGATCGCCGTTGCCGCAGTGATCGACGACGAAGCGGGTGTCCGGGCACTGCTGCGCCAGCTTGACGCCGTCGCCCAGTTCCGAGGGCCGCATACACAGATCGAAGCAGAGCCCCAACTCGCCCAGCAGCAGCACATTCTCGACAAACTGGGGCGCCAGGCAGGTGCCTTGCGGCGTGCCCGGTCCGTGCAGCACCTGGCGCACGCCCTTGATCGCGGGGCTGCCGGCAAAGCGCCGGATGTAATCGCCGAAGTCGGCGGAGGTCACGGTGCCGCCGATCACTGCGGCGGCCGTGGGGTTGTCATCGGCGGCGCAGAGCTCGATCAAATGCTCTGCCTCGGCGACCTTTTGCGCCGCGGTCACGTCCACCTCCATATAGACCGTCTTGACGACGTTCAACCCCGCGGTCGCGGCCAGGTAATCGCTGGTTACGAAGCTGCGGTTCAGCGTCGGCGCGTCTTCCAGCCAGGGCATATCGAGCCAGTTCAGATCCCACAGATGCTGATGCGTGTCGATGATAGGAAGCATGTGAACCGCCTTTGTCAAAGGATAAATTTGTCAAAGATTAAAACAGTAAGAGTGAGGAATGAGGTCGGAATAGACCCTCTCTCCTCACTCCTCTTTACTCTCTTCTCGTTGTTCTGGGATTACGCCGCCAGCAGCTGCTCCGCATTTTCGACCTGCCATTGCAACTGCAGTTCGGTCGTCTCGTGCGGTTTGAACTGCCGCGCCACGGATGCGATAGAGACGCCGCCCAGCAACTCGATCTCGTCCAGGTCGGCAGTGCCCATGCCCTGGTCGTGGCCGTAGCGCAGGAAGCCGAGCTCCATCGGTTCGAAGCCCATTGTCTTGGCGATAACCGCGTCGGCCGCGAAGGTATCGACGCTGGCTGCGGCGATGCCGAAATCGAGCCCGTCGGTGCCGCCGGGTCCGTTGCCCTGCAGGCCGCGGGCGCCGTCAAAGACGGCGACATCGGGGGTCATGAACCGGGCCAGCCGGATCAGATTGATGCTCATGGCGCGCGACTCATCGGGGACGCGGCGCTCGGCGTGGGTGTTAAAGCCGTGCATCTTCACCCGGTCCTGGCGGTAGATCGTGCCCATGATCATGTTCTTCAGCGCCAGCGTGACCACGCAGGTATCATGCGTCTTGGGGATCGCGATCGATATCGTGCAGGGGCAGTCCAGGACCGTGCGGGGCATGCGTGCGATCGTCTCGCTGCCGTCGGCCAGCACGATCGGCGTCGATTCCCATTTGGTCTCCCGGTGCAGGTCCATCAGGCGCAGCGGGATCGAATACTCCTCTTCGAGCGCGTGGTAGCCGAAGTTGCGGTAGGCGTCCCAGGTGTCCTGTGCGCCCGCTTCGGCGATGAGGACTTCACGCGGCGGCTTGGGCGTGGTGAGCAGGAAGTCGAGGACACCCCGCAGCGCGTCGGCGTGGCTGGAGGCGAGTTGGTTGTCGCTGCTGAGGAAGTTCGGTTTAAGCATCACCTGCTCGGCCAGGCGGGATTCCACATCGGCCCGCACCAGCTCCAGCGCGTTGAAGACGTTGGTGCGGCGATCCCCGCCGTTGACGAGACTGACTCGTGCTTTGGACATCGTAGCCTCCTTGAGAAAGGTCAGAGGTGTTTCGTGGTGTAAGGGGGCACCCGTGGAGAGAAGGCCTGTTGTTCACAAGACGCAATGGGGTGTCCCAGGGTGAGTTTACTCTTGGTTAACCGCTGTGTCAACAGTTGCCCAGGGCAGGGGTGCAAACCAGATTTGGGGTGAAATTTCCCACACCTCTGGTAACGGCTAAGCTAAAGCCAATTCGCGCCCCCGAGCAGGGCAAGCGCCGTCGCCTCTGATCACTGACCACTGCAGTTGTGCGGTCGGGCCTTCGGCCCTCCCTTGTGCGGGGGGACTCCCCCCGCAACGCCCCCCTACACCATGCCACGTTGGCGCCGCGTCGCCGGCGTACTGTCTATGCCACCGGTCGCCCATCCGCGTCGTGCCGCGAAGCCGTCCGCCGTGACGACGGTAGGGGCAGGCCTTGTGCCTGCCCACTCTCACCCCCAAATTGCTTTGCACCCCCAAGGCAGTGTTTGGCCCCGTTTGATGGTATGTTTTTGGCCCTACCTGGCTACTTTTGCGGGAACATGAGCTAAGATGCACGACAGAACGGTTCACCAGACACGCGTAGGACAGACTACTGTCGGGCCGACGACGGTGATGCCCAGTGGCCCGCCGTATCAAGGCCGATGCAGTGAATCCTTCGTCGAAAGTAGTCGGAGCACACGGGCCATCCATAGAGAATAGGTTTGACAAGAGCCGCTTCTTTGCCTACTGTATCGACACGACTGATACAGTTTGGAGTCGAAGGAATTGGGCAGACGCACGAAACTTCGCCAACGCATTCTCGAAGGCCGCTCTGAGGCAAATATTCGAATTGACGAGTTGCGCGCCCTGTAGTTGAGATTGGGATTCGTCGAGTGCGTACGGGAAAGTCATCATGTCTTCAGAAGAGAAGGGGTGACCGAAAGACTGAATCTGCAACGCGACGGCAGCGATGCCAATCCCTATCAGGTCAGACAGGTTCGTCAGGTCAAACTGAAGTACAAGTTGGAGGAGTAGTGATGTACAAGTACGAAGTCATCATTTACTGGAGCAATGCTGACGACACATTTGTGGCGGAGGTACCGGAGCTTCCCGGTTGCATGGCACACGGCGATACGCAGGAAGTCGCGCTTCAAAACATCAACGAGGCGATGACGCTCTGGATCGACACCGCGCGTGAGTTTGGCGACCCTGTACCGGAACCCAAGGGGGAGCGCCTGATGCTGGCATGAGCCGGTGATTTCGGTCTTTCCCATTCGCCGGCTTCGGCCATCTGTTTTCTGTAATTACCAACGCATACGAATGTGGCCCACGATACGGCGCCCCGCAAGGAGATATAGAATGGACAATCTGGAAGCCAGGCTGGATCAGTTGGAAGAAGACGGATTCATTACCGTCGAGAACGCGCTCACGCCGGAAGAGACCGAGCATGTCCGCCAGCGCATCAACCATGCGCGCGCGATGGGCTGGGAAGAGGGGCTGAACGACGTCGGCAATATGTGGTTCGACTCGCTCCTGGACCGGGAGCCGGAGACCTACGCGCCCCTGGTCGGCCATCCCAGCATCCGCCCGATACTGGAAGGGATGATGGGGCGTCAATGCCAGCTGCGCAGCTTCCGCGCGCACATCAACCCGGGACCCTATCTGCAGGAATGGCATCTCGATTTCTACGGTTACTGGCAGGAAAAGCACGATCTCGGCCACGGCCGTCTTGTCGTGCAGCCGGTCGGCATCAACACCACCTTCTACTTTCAGGACAACGGCCCGGACCTGGCTCACCTGAAGTTCGTCAAAGACGGGCATAAGATGGAGCCGCCCCACCTCGACCCTATGGACCGGCCCAAGTTCGAGGCCTGGTGCGAGGCGCAGGAGCACGTTATCCTCTATCCCAAGGCGGGCGACTGCGTCATCTTCATCAACCATATTCCTCATCAGGGAGCGAAGCATCAGGAGCATATCGAGCGCAGCAATGTCGTCTGCCACTACCAGTTGACGCCGATGTATGAGGGGATCTGGCACGTGTCGAGGCCGCGCGGGTACGACGGGACGTTTCCGTTTGCGGAGGAACGCAGGCCGTGGACGAAGGGGTAGTGACGGCTGGTTCAGACGCAGGCGGCGCAGGCGCAAGACCCGCTCTCTGCGGCAGTTTGACGCGTCGATAGTTGGCCCTACTGGCGGGTGGGCGATCCTGCGATCTGTTATACTGAGGCAAAGCGGTGAGAAGCGGGCTAAGAATCCAAACCGGAGGTTCTCATATGATTGATGTGAAGCCGCGGTTAAAGCTCACATACGCGGACTACCTTACTACACCCGAAGACAAGCGCTACGAACTCCTGGACGGAGAATTGGTGATGACCCCCGCGCCCAACGAAGCGCACCAGAGAACGCAGGCAGAGTTGGGCTATCATCTGATGGCCTTTGTTAAAACCAGAGGTCTGGGCCGTATCTATTACTCCTCCACGGATGTCGTGCTCTCGGATGTCGACGTAGTGCAGCCTGACCTCTTGTTCGTCTCCGCCGAACGAACGCACATCATCACCCCGGACAACATACAGGGGGCCCCCGACCTCGTGGTTGAGATTCTCTCCCCCGCCACAGCTGAGCGGGACAGAGGATACAAGCGTGCGCTATACGCGCAACACGGCGTCAAAGAGTACTGGGTCGTGGGCACAGACGCCGGCGCCATCACAGTTCTGTTGCTGGGCGAGGAAGGCTATGAGGTCGTCGACACATTCGGCGAAGGCGACACCCTGACTTCACCCACCCTTGCAGGGTTCAGCATGGAAGTGGACGAGATATTCGGGTCGTAGGCACGACACACCCCCATAGGCCGCCTCCTCATGAAAATAACCGATATCCGCGCCGTCTATCCCAACTACCGCCAGCCTCTGGGCGGCTGGCGCCCCTATCTTTGGCAGATCGTCGTGCGCATCGAAACGGACGTCGGCGTCAGCGGCTTCGGCTATGGCGGCGGCGGTGTGGCCGCGGTGGAGGTGGTCAACCGCCACCTGCGCGAGCTGCTGCTGGACGAGAGTTGCGACAGCCCTGCCGATATCGAGCGCTTGTGGGACAAGCTGTACGCGGCCTCGATCCCTTACGGGCGCGGCGGTATCGCCATCATGGCGCTCAGCGGCATTGACCTCGCCCTCTGGGACCTCCTCGGCAGGGCCGAGCGGCAGCCGGTCTACGCGCTGCTGGGCGGCACGTCCGCGACCCGCATCCGCGCCTACGCCTCCGGCGATGACCCGGAATGGTTCGCGGAGAGCGGGTTCACCGCGCACAAGATTCCATTTGGCCGTTTCCGCGACGTCTCCGCCTTCGAACGCGCCGCGGCCGCGGCGGAAGAGTCCCGCCGCCATCTGGGCGCGGACGCGCTGCTCATGTTCGACTGCTACATGGCCTGGGATGCCGCGACGACGCGCGAGATGGCGCGCACGCTGGCGCCTTATGACATCTACTGGTTCGAGGATGTGCTGACGCCGGACGACCTGGAGGGGCTGGCGGCGCTGCGGCCGCAGATCAAGCCGATCCAGTTGGCCGGGGGCGAGCACGACTTCACCCACTTCCGCTTCGCCGACATCGCCCGGGCCGCCGCGCTCGATATCTGGCAGCCGGACGTGACCTGGTGCGGCGGCATCACCGCTACGCGGCGCATCATCGAGCAGGCGCAAGAGGCCGGCGCCACCGTGATCCTGCACCGGGGCGGCGAGCCGTGGGGACTGCACGTCATTGCGGGAACGGCGTGTGAAGAACTGGGCGAACTGGTGCTGGGTAACCGGCAGAGGACGCATGAGCAACTGTGGCGGGACGAGCCCCAGCCGGTGGACGGCTATCTGACCCCCAGCGACGCGCCCGGCTTTGGCGTGCGCTTGAACGAAACGCTCCTGGAATAAACACCGCGTTTACACAAGATACGGGATCGTCATCGGTCCTTCCGGCAGCACTGCTATTGGCGCGTCGGCCCCCAGATTCGCGACGGCTGAGCCGATGTGTTCGTTCAGGTCTGGAACCGGGGTAAGGCCGGCGCGGGCGACCGCATCGGGTTCCAACTCGCTGTATATCGCCACCTGCGCGCGCAACGCCACCTCGGCGAACTTCTGCACCTGCCACTGATCCAGCATGTGAAAACCGGGACGGAAGATCGTCTCCAGCATCGCCTGCGGCGAACTGTGCTCGTAGAGCAGCTTGGTGAAGTTGCCGTGCGCGGGGAAGCCGTCGTTGCAGCGCGCGGCCACGATCATCTGTCCGTCGTCCTCGATGATCTCGGCGGCGGCGCACATCCCCTTCACCGACTGGTAGAGGTTCTGGTCGAGGGGGAAACCGCTGTTGGTGGTGATCACCAGCGGGAAGCTGCGGTCGACGGCAGCCATCGCCGTCTCCTTTGCATAACGGCAACCCTCTTCGTGCGCGGTGATGACGTCGCCACAGAAAAAGCGGGTAATCTGCCGCTGGTGATTGAGGGTGACATTCACCAAAAAATCGACCGGCAGGACAGAGGCGTTGGCCCGGATCTGCTCCTGGGTCGGGTTGCCCTCCAGCACGCCCCATTTGCTCTGTGGATGGCCGATGATCTCGGCGCGGTGGTAGTGCATGATCGAGGCCAGGTCGGCCACGCCGGGGAAGGCGGCTTTATAGCCGCCCGAAAAACCGGCCATGAAGTGCGGCTCGATGAAGCCGACGAGGATGCGCCGGTCGGCGTCCGCGTATTCCCGGTTCATCATCAGCGGGCCGCGCCCGTCCTGCCCGGTCCGCACCGCGGTCATGCTCCCTTCGTCGTAGGCGTTGTGGTTGAGCACGCGCAGGCGCCGGTAGACCTCGGCGCCGACGATCTCCTCGAGCTCCTCGGCGGTGTTGGGGCGGTGCGTTCCCGTGCCGACGACGATGGTGACATTCTCCTCCGGCACGTGCGCCAACTCCGCCAGGATCCAGGGCAGCAGCCGCGCCGAGGGCAGCGGACGCGTGCCGTCGGCGATGACGATCGCGACGCTCTCCTGGGCGCTGACCGCCTCCGCCAAAGGGCGCGCGCCGTTGGGCCGCCGCACCGCGTCTTGGAACGCTGCCTGCTCGTCCGGCAGCCCTTCGACAAAGCGCGGGCGGATGATCGTGGCGTTTTCGGTGGGCAGTTCGGCCGTCAGCCCGTCGCGGCCGTATTGGAGATGGATTTGCATTGTCAGCACCCGTTTTTGCCGTGAATTTCCAGTGACTACTGCTGCGGTTACCGGCTGTGAAAGTTGCGGGTCTGGCTACCCTGCTAGTAGCGCAGAATCTGCTTCTCGTGTATTCTAGCCTTCTAACGACAGAGCGGCAAAGGACACGGCGCCGGTGGGTTGTGACTAGTACCGTTCACGATCTGTTATCCGTTGCAGGACATGGGTTAGGGATATGCGCACGTACAAGGCGATCCTTCGCGATAACCGGATCGAATGGCTCGAACAGCCTCCTGAAACATCCGGTGCCATGCAAGTTTATATTACGTTCTCGGAGGAGCAGGATTCCGAATTCTCGTCCAACCGAGGGGAATTGATGGCCGAAACGTTGGCGGAGCTTGCACGGAGAGACACCTTTTCCGCGATTCCCGATCCCGTTGCTTGGCAAAGGGAGCAACGGACCGAGCGTGCCTTGCCTGACCGGGAGGCATAGTGTGCCATGCACACTCCTCATAGAGATCAGATAAATCACTTGTGGAAAGCCGGACAATGACACACTTGAAGCAATATTCGCACTCGGCTATCGAGCAGGATGGAACCACCTACGCGCTGGCGCGCGCCGGCAGGGAGAAGAAGCTGTGCGTGCAGGGCGAAACCACCGGTTTCAGCGGCGAGACGACGAACGGGATGCTGGTCTGCCCGCTGACCGCGGAGAACGCGGCCGCGCTGCGCGGCCGCCTGGCCTGGTTGAATCCGGTGCCGCTGGGGGTGGAGACCTCGTTTGGTTTCGGTGACCGGTTGGGCGCGGCCACGCCAGGACACATCCGCTCGGTGGAGGGCACCGGCATCGCGCCGATCTTCGCGCAGCAGTCGGTACGCGAGAATGACCGCATCGGGCGCACGCCGCAGGAGGTGGTGGATGACGCCATGTGGGGCGTGGTGCAGATGGGCTGGCGCGATCCCTGGGGGGCGGATGCCGACCATGTGAAGCTGGTCAGCGATCTGCCCGCGTTCGTCGCCGCCGGCTATACCTTCTACACGATCGACCCCAGCGACCACGTCGACAATGAGGCCGAGACTGACTCGCTGCCGGCGTTGCGATCCAAGGTCGAGGCGCTGCCCTGGGCGCGGCTCGATACCGACCTGGACGCGCTGCAGGCCGACTATCTGACCGCCCCCATCGAACTGGCGGGACTGACGCTGACCTTCAGCGAGGAGAGCCTGCTGCGGGCGCTGGCGAAGTACGGACGCGCCATCGTTCACACGCTGGATATCGCGGCCGCGCTTGATGCACAGATGGGCGGCACACGCTATGATCTGGAGATGTCGGTGGACGAGACCGAGACGCCGACATCGATCTACGAACACTACTTCATGGCGCACGAACTGTTGCGGCGGGACCTGCCGGTCGTCAGCCTCGCGCCACGCTTTGTCGGCAAGTTTCAGAAAGGCGTCGACTATATCGGCGACACGGCCCCGTTCGAAGCGGAGCTGATCCAGCACGCGGCCATTCTGAAGCATTTCGACGCCTACAAGTTGAGCGTGCACACCGGCTCCGACAAATTCAGCATCTACCCGCTGGTCGCCAAGTACGCCGAGGACCGGGTGCATGTCAAGACCGCCGGCACCAGCTACCTCGAAGCGCTGCGCGTGATCGCCGACCTGGACACATCCCTCTTCCGCCAGATTCTCGACCACTCGCGCGCACGCTTCGAAAACGATCGCAAAACCTACTTTCTCGACTGCCAGCCGGACAAGGTTCCCGCCAACGCCGACCTGTCCGACGCAGAGCTGCCGGGACTGCTCGAGCAGTTCGACGCCCGCCAGCTGCTGCACGTGACATTCGGCTCCAATCTGGACCGCTTCGGCCCGCAGATTCACGGCCTGATCGCCGACCACGAGGAAGCCTACGAAAAGGTGCTGAACACCCACTTCACCCGCCATCTGACGCCCTTTGCCAACGGCGCAACGGCTTGAGGCCGGCAAACAGCATCGCCTAAGGAGAAACCCATGGCAGCTATACAGGAAAAGCCATCCCTGCTCGAACAGGATAGACGACAGCTTCACCCTCTGCACCACCCTTCCCAATCCGAGAATCCGATCATCGTCGAGCGCGCCGAGGGCGTCTGGCTCTACACCACCGACGGCCGCAAGATCCTCGACGCGATGGCCGGCCTGTGGAATGTGAATGTCGGCTATGGCCGCACCGAGCTGGCGGAGGCCGCCTACGCGCAGATGCAAGATCTGGCCTACACCTCCAATTTTGCCGGCATGACCAACCTGCCCGCCAGCGAGCTGGCCTACAAGCTTTCCGGCTACGCCTACCCCAGCCTCAAGACAACCTTCTTCACCTGCGGCGGCTCTGAAAGCAACGACACCGCGTTCAAGACCGCCCGCTATTTCTGGAAGCGGGAGGGGCAGCCGGACAAGGTCAAGATCATCTCCCGCCGCGAGTCCTATCACGGCATCACGCTCGCCACCACCAGCGCCACCAGCGTTCCCCGCTACCACAAGATGTTCGGTCCGCTGGTGCCCAACTTCGTCTACTGCCACGCGCCCCATCCCTATCGCTACGAGGGCGACCTGCGGGAGGGCGAGACGGTCGGCGAGGCTGCGGCACGCGATCTGGAAGAGACGATCCTGCGCGAAGGGCCAGAGACGGTCGCCGCGTTGATCGCCGAGCCGGTGCAGGGCGTCGGCGGCGTTTTCGTGCCGCCTGAGGACTACTTCCCACTCGTGCGCGCCGTCTGCGACAAGTACGACGTTCTGCTGATCGCCGACGAGGTTATCTGCGGCTTCGGGCGCACCGGCGAGATGTTCGCGCTCAACCGCTACGGCATCGAACCGGACATCCTCGCCTTCGCCAAGGGCATCACGAGCGGCTACCTGCCGTTGGGCGGAATCCAGATCAGCGACCGCATCCTGGACGCCATGAACAGCGCGCCGCAGGATGAGGCCTGGCTGCACGGCTTCACCTACTCAGGCCATGCCGCGTCCTGCGCGGTCGGCCTGCGCAATGTCGCCATTCTCGAGGATGAGAAGCTGGCCGAACGTTCAGCGGAGATGGGCGAGCGGCTGCGCAGCGGGCTGGCCAAGTTGAGCGAGTTCGGTAACGTGGGCGATGTGCGCGGTTTGGGGCTCCTCTGTGCCGTCGAATTCGTCAAGGACCAGGAGACCAAAGAGCCGGACAATGAACTGGCGACGAGCCTGCAGAATGCGACCGCGGCGCGCGGCGTGCGTACGCGGGCCCTGAACGGCAGCCTGGCCTTTTCGCCGCCGCTGGTCATCAACGAGGATGAGGTCGAACAGATCGTTGACGCCATCGGCGCCGCGCTCGACTCGATGTCTGAGGAGTGATCTGTTTGATGGAACGTGATGAGCACTCTCAGTAGCGGGCAGGTCAGAGACATCCCAGCATTGGCGGAGGTGCGGGAATATGCCAACGGCTTGCATCTCCGCGGCGAGGCATATCAAGGACAGATGTGGGGCTGGTCCGTCCATTACGAGCCGGAGTTAATTGAAGAAAACGCACTATTTGAGTTGCCGGATGAGAACAATGGCATGAAGCAGGAACGCCGCAGACACTTCAGCCCTGCCAGCTTCACCGTCGGCGAGAGCGGTATCTGGTTCTTCTCGCTCCTCTGGGAGAACGGCCGAGACGCCGAACCGGTTGAGTTTCTGGACGTCGTTCCCGTTGAAAGAAAGGGCTCTTGATTCATCAGCGACAGACAGGATCTTGTCAGGGGAATGATCAAGAAAGACTGTAGGGGAAAATGGTTGCCCGATTTTTGTCCGGTGTTCCAGGCCCGCAGATCGAGAAAATCCTCAACGCCGCGCCGGGAGACGAAATAAGATCAGGAAAATTCGATAGCCCGGAATCCTCCGCCGCGCTAGTCGTTAACGCATTCGGGTACTTTCTCAATCGGGCGCAGGATCTGCCTCCTCTTCCAGGATGTAAAGAGTACGTCTGGCCGGCTACTTCGCTATCTCTTGAGGCAGAAGTAAAGTCTCCTTGGAAGAGTGATTACCATCCACATCTGGATGTTCTTGTTACAACACCATCAGCGCTTATCGGAATCGAATCCAAACGATTCGAGCCCTTTCGGCAAAAGCAAGAGTCGCAGCAACACTTTTCCGATAAGTATTGGCGATTAGTTTGGGGAATCCGAATGAAGGGCTATAAGAGGGTGAAGGACAAGATTGATAAGGACAAATACCTCTATACTTGTCTCAACGCAGCGCAATTGGTGAGACACGCCTTGGCCTTGCGAACACGAGTCCATCAGAAAATCGAATGCCAAGGCTTGACACCCATCCTCTTTTACCTCTACGCGGAGCCAGAAATTTGGCCCATAAGCCGCATACTGGTTGATCTAGAAAAGAAAGAGCGGCATAAGAAGGAATTAGAAACATTCGCTAAAGAGGTAGAAGATGATGAGGTCAGATTCATCTCCTATTCATATCGTGAGTTGTTGGCGAACTGGAAACAAAGTAGGATGCCGACGATTCGTTCACACGCTGAAGCCGTAACCCAACGTTTCTCACCCTAAAGCCTTGGAGTATCGCAATGTCATCCGAAAACGCCCCCGCCCTGATCGGCTCCGCCCCTTATTTCGTCGTGAGCGACCTGGCTGCTTCCCTCGATTACTACTGCGATGTGCTCGGCTTCGACCGGCCTTATCTTTGGGGAGAGCCGCCGACATTCGCCATGCCCAGCCGCGACGGTTTCATCTTTATGCTCAAACAGGTGAAAAACAAAGATAATATCACGCCCAACCGCAACCGCGGCGGCTACTGGGACGCCTACGTCTGGGTACGGAATGTGAGGGCGCTCCATGCCGAATTCGAGGCCAAGGGCGCCGAGTTCGCCTACGGGCTGACGCATCAGCACGAATACGACAACATCGAGTTCGCCGTGTATGACCCGGACGGTTACTTCATCGCCTTCGGGCAAGGAGTTGAGGACGAGGAATGACCACAACAGCCGCGGCAGATCGCAGTGTCAACGGGGATACCGGCTCGCGCCGCTTCTCCATCCTGGCCGGGCGCGACATCAATCGCGAGACCTACGTCGAAGAGTGGGCCGAGGCCGGGCTGACCGTCGCCGACAGCCCCTATGACCCGCAGCCTTCGCTGCGTATCGTCGACGGCGAGGTGGTGGATATGGACGGAAAGGAGCGGGCCGATTTCGACGCGCTCGACCGCTTCATCGCCGACCACGCTCTGGACCTGGCGGTCGCTGAAGAGGCGATGGCGACCCCCTCGCATCAGATCGCGCGCATGCTGGTCGATATCAACGTGCCGCAGTCGGACATCCGCAACTTGGCCGACGGCTGCACGCCGGCCAAGCTGTGCGAGATCGTACGCCACATGAACGTGCTGGAGATGATGATGGGCCTGGGCAAGATGCGGGTGCGCAAGACCCCGGCCAACCAGGCCCACGTCACCAACTGGCGCGAAAACCCGGCCCTGCTGGCCGCGGACGCGGCCGAAGCCGCGCTGCGCGGCTTTGCCGAGATCGAAACGACGGTGCGCGTCGCGCGCGCCGCGCCGCTCAATGCCCTGGCGATTCTCGTCGGTTCGCAGACCGGCCGCGGCGGTGTGCTCACCCAGTGCGCGGTGGAGGAGGCTTTCGGGCTGCGCCTGGGTATCAAGGGGTTGACCTCCTATGCCGAGACGCTTTCGGTCTACGGCACCGAGCGCTCCTTTGTCGACGGCGACGACACGCCCTGGTCGAAAGCCTTTCTGGCCTCCGCCTACGCCAGCCGCGGCATCAAGATACGCTTCACCTCCGGCACCGGTTCCGAGGCGCTGATGGGCTACGCGGAACAGTGTTCGATGCTCTATCTGGAGGCCCGCTGCCTGCTGGTGACGAAGGGCGCCGGCAGCCAAGGCGTGCAGAACGGATCCATCTCCTGCATCGCCCTGCCGGAAGCGCTGCCGGGCGGTGTGCGCGGCGTGCTGGCCGAGAACCTGCTGGCGTCGATGCTGGGACTGGAATGCGCGTCGGGCAACGACGCGCTCGCCTCCCATTCGGCGCTGCGCAAGACGGCCAAGCTGATGCTGCAGATGATCCCCGGCACCGATTTCATCTGCTCCGGCTACAGCGCCATTCCCAAGCAGGACAATATGTTCGGCGGCGGCAACTTCGACGCCGAGGACTTCGATGACTGGACCGTCATTCAACGCGACATGCAGGTAAACGGCGGCATCCGCCCGGTACGCGAGGCCGATGCGGTGGCAGCCCGCCGGCAGGCCGCGCAGGCGCTGCAGGCGATCTACGCCGAGCTGGATTTTCCTCCGATCGAGGACGAGGAGGTGGAGGCGGCCGCGCTCGCCCACAGCAGCGAGGATATGCCGGAACGGGACATGGTGGCCGACCTGGCCGCAGCCGACCGCTTCCTGGAGGGCACGGCCAATCTGTCCGATGTGGTACGCGCGCTGCACCGCAGCGGCTTTGAACAGGCGGCTGCAAACCTGCTCGAGATGGGCCGCCAGCGCGTGGCGGGCGACTATTTGCAGCCGTCGGCCATTTTCGAAAACGGTTTCTCGGTGATCAGCGCCGTCAACGACCGCAATGACTACACCGGGCCTGGCACCGGTTACCGCCTCGAAGGAGAGACCTGGGAGGCGCTCCAGCGCATTCCCCAGCAGAAGTCGCCGCGCGATTTTATCGACGCGCAGGTGGGGGAGCCGCTGCCCAATCTGGCCGAGATCAGCACGGCCAAGGTGGGCGCTTCCGCCAACGAAATCGTGGTCGCGGTGGGGCCGGCCTATGGCCGCTCGTTGGTGAAGACGATCGGCGAGCTGGGCCATGAAGAGGTGCTGGAAGCGCTGCTCACCGGTGTAGCGAAGGAGGCGTTCTACGGCCGCGTGGTGCGGGTCTATCACAGCGCCGACTGTGCCGCGATCGGACACGCGGGCGCGCGTTTGAGCGGCTCCGGCATCGCCGTTGGCCTGCAGAGCCGCGGCACCACCGTCATCCAGAAGCGCGGGCTGGCGCCGCTCAACAACCTGGAGCTGTTCCCGCAGTCGCCCAGCCTGACGCTGGAGATCTACCAGGCGATCGGGCGCAACGCGGCCCGTTATGCCAAGGGACTCAGCCCAATACCCGTCGGCGTGAAGGTCGACAACGGCGCCCGCCTGCGCCTCATTGTCAAGACGACCCTGCTGCACCGCCGCGAGATCGAAGACATAGAGGAGAAGGCGCCCCAGGAGCTTTATTTCCGCTGGGAGCCGGATGTGTGAGGGCGAGGAGAGAGGGGTGAGGAGAGAGTACTGCTCTTTCCTCGATCTTGAGCGCGAGGATGCAGGATGATGACAGACGACAGAAAAGAGAAGAGAGAAAACACCTCTAACGCCTCAAACGGGGCGTATCCCCTCTACGGCAACCGGGGCGACACGCTCACCGCGGCCAGCGGGCGACCGTTGCGCGATCTTTCACTGCAGAAGACGCTGACGGAAGACATCTCCTCGGAGGACTACAGCATCAGCGCGGAGACGCTGCGCGCCCAGGCCCAGATCGCCCGCGATGCCGGCTACCCGCAGCTGGCGCAGAACCTGGAACGGGCATCCGAGCTGACCGCCGTCCCTAACGAGACGCTCCTGGAGATGTACGAGATGCTGCGGCCCGGACGCTGCAGCTTCGAGGAGTATGAGGCGCTGGCGCAGCGCCTGCGCGATGAGTTCAACGCCGCCACAACTGCCGCCTTCGTCGAGGAGGCCGCGGCCGTCTACCGGGAACGCGGTCTGCTGCGCCGGGAGCTGGAGTGATTGTAGGGCAGCTTTTAGTTTTCAGGGCTCGTTGACATTTCATCCAAGGGATCCCGTTGACGGGGATCAAGGCGTAGGACATCGGTCTCTCTTGTGGAGGTTAAGCCGTGAATATCACCCAATTCACAATCGAGGAAGTCCGCTGTTTCGCCGAACGCCAGACCTTTGAAATTCGGCCTCTGACCTTCCTTGTCGGCGAAAACAGCACCGGCAAGACGACAGCGCTGGGCTGCTTCCAAGTATTGGCAAATTTCGTCGACAAGGGCGAAGTCGACTTTAACGCTCACTCTTACTCTATGGGAACATTTAGGGACATTGTTAGGAGGAGCAGGAAGCCCGAAAAGAGATTCATCCTTGGCTTCTCGATTGAAGTTGACGGTGAGAACGTCGATCTCTCGGCCGAGTTCATCGAAAAGGCGAATGGAATCGAACCTACCGTAGGGGCAACTTCCATCAGTTTCGTCGACGGTGAGATCTTCTTTGAAATCAGACAGACTGCGCAAAGGGAAAGGGAATCGACTTTGAGAAAGGGAAAGGCCCGAAGCTATAGTGTCATTTACGGGTCGTTCCCTTCTACGGGGGTATTCCAACCTTTCTTCAATCTGAGTAGTCTGGCCAGAGTGGGCCAAGCTGAGGAATTTGACGACGGAATGCCGCTGGCGAAATTCTTAGGAGAGAAGTATGACAACAACAAGAGTCTTTATCGGCTAGGAGTCAGCGGCAACTTGAACGCGCTGAGTACAGCTCCAATCCGATCCAGGCCAAGACGTACTTACGATCCCACCAGGGATGTCCTAGATCCAGAGGGTAGCAATATTCCAACTTTTCTTATGGGCTTAGTTGTCTCAAACACTAAGGAATGGGAGAAACTGAGTCAGCAACTCTCTGCATTCGGCAAAAGTTCAGGACTTTTTAGCAGAATTAGCGTCAAGAACCTTGGAAGTTCCAAAATCGGACCTTTTCAATTGAGGGTCAAAGTGAGAGGCCCAACAGTAAGTTTTTCCGATGTTGGATACGGTGTAAGCCAAGTTTTTCCCATTCTGGTCAACATTTTGGACGAGACCCTAATGCAAGGCCGTTCGGACGTTAATGCAATGCCAGTTTATCACCTGATGCAACAGCCTGAAGTCCACTTGCACCCAAGGGCGCAAGCGGAGTTTTCGTCTCTGCTGGTTCGGCTGGCAAACCTAGGAAGTCAAACGTTCCTAGTGGAGACGCACAGCGACTACATGGTAGACCGCGCACGCATCGAAATCATGAAGGGCAATATCAGCAAGGATGATGTTTCACTGATTTACCTGGAGCCAAAGCGAAACACCGTCAAAGTACACAACATCTCTTTCGACAAAAAGGGGAACATGATCGGCGTGCCGCCCCATTTCAGAGAGTTCTTCCTGCTCGAATCAGATCGGCTGATGGGCTTTGCGGACTGATACATGTGCATTATTCTGGACGCAAACTGTCTCGGCGATTTTCGAAACAGATCCAATCAAGATATGCAGCCGGTTCGCACATGGTTGGACGAGAGAAACGGGAAAATCGCATTCTCGGATACTGAAACGTTTCGAAGCGAATGGAAGAGGGCCGGCCTGGACTACAGGGCGCTGAACCGCGCCGGTCAACTCAAGTTGATACCGGGGGAGGAAGTCCTGACCCAACAAGAGAATCTGACTGGCGAACTTGAATCAGACGATCCCCATGTAATTGCGTTGGCCCTTGTCGCAGAGATTAAGGTTCTGGTCGTCCAACGTCAACCCGACGAACCGCTCACAGGAGGAAGACGGAGGGCAAGGGGAGGGGACCCCGCATTGCAGAGGGATTTCAAAAGATTGGCTCGCGGCAAGGTCTATGTGACATCAGGCCATAAGCATCTTCTGACCAGAGATACCTGCCCCTGATGTCTTCGCGCAGGGAACATAGCTACATTCACACCCGCAACATAAGGATAACAGCGCAACATGGCGCGAAGAAAGAGGAAGACCCGCAAGGAAATCACAAACTACGCCCACACCGATGAGCAGCGGGTTAACAATCCGCCCGTCGGCCTGGTGACACCGGACACCGACAAGGACGCCGGCAAAAAGGACTACGCCTACGACCCCCATCTCGACCCGCAACTCGTATGGGCCGGGAAGGCCGAGCGCACATCCTTTGAACTGCCGACCGTATCGCTGCACGTCCATGAGCGGATCGACCCGCGTACGATCGTCGAGGCCGTCCGCCGGCAAAACGGTGGCGCCGATGACCCGCAACTCTCGCTCTTCTCGCTGCCCGAGGAGAACCCGCCCCTGCGCCAGGCCATCGAGTTCTACCAGCACAGCCACAACTGGACCAATCGCCTGCTCGCCGGCGACAGCCTGCTGGTGATGAACAGCCTCATCGAAAAGGAGGGCATGGCCGGCAAGGTGCAGATGGTCTATATCGACCCGCCCTACGGCATCAAGTACGGCTCCAACTTCCAGCCCTTCATCAACAGGCGCGATGTGAAGGACGGCAAAGACGGCGATCTGACTGCCGAACCGGAGCAGATCCGCGCCTTCCGCGACACCTGGGAACTGGGCATTCATTCCTACCTGAGCTACCTACGTGACCGGCTCTTGCTGGCGCGTGAGCTTCTTACCGAGCGTGGCAGTGTTTTTGTGCAGATCAGCGATGAAAACATGCACCTAGTGCGCTGTTTGATGGATGAAGTATTTGGAGTAGACAATTTCCGTTCACTCATCACCTTTACCAAGACACGACCCCTTGGCGCATCCGGCATGCCTGGAATATGTGACTATCTCATTTGGTATGCAAAAGACAAAGGGAGTTGCAAATTTCGGCCTTTGTTTATGGACAAAGTCCCAGGGGAAGGAAACTATACCTATGTTCAACTACCCAATGATGAAAGAAGGCGTTTGACTATTGATGAACGACAGGAGATTGATATCCTCCCATCCGGTTCAAGAGTATTCCAGTGCGAGAAACTGGCTTCATCAGGGTACACGGCGACTTGCTTTTTCGACATTGAATTCGAGGGGAAAATGTATCCGCCTAAGAAAACTAGCTGGCGGACAAATGAAGCTGGCATTGAAAGACTTATAGGCGCAAAGAGACTTCATAGTTCTGGCAGCAATCTTTACTACGTAAGTTACTTCCGTGATCATCCAGTTCAAGCAATCCCCAACGTATGGAATGACACTAGGGGAGAAATGAATCCAATTTATGCGGTGCAAACAACCTCAAAAGTTATACAGCGTTGCATACTTATGACCACTGATCCTGGCGACCTCGTGTTTGACCCTACATGCGGCAGTGGCACAGTCGCCCATGTCGCCGAGCAGTGGGGTCGACGCTGGATAACTTGCGACACGTCCCGCGTCGCGCTCACCCTTGCCAAACAGCGCCTCATGACAGCGGCGTTCGACTATTACGAACTCGCCCATCCCGATGAAGGCGTGGGCAGCGGCTTCAACTACAAGACCGTGCCGCACGTCACGCTCCGCTCTATTGCCAATAATCCTGACATCCGGGAAGGCATGACGCAGGCTCAGATCGACGCGGCAATCGCTCGGCACGCGTCCCAGGAAACGCTCTACGACCAGCCGTTCGTTGATCGCAGCAAGACCCGCGTCACCGGCCCGTTCACCGTGGAGGCTGTGCCTGCACCATCGGTTCGCTCGGTCGACGAAGTGTTGGAGGACAGGCCGCAACCGGCCGACGCTTCCATTGCGAGAGCCGGAGAGACGCGGCGGCAGGGTGACTGGCGCGACGAACTGCTGAAAACCGGCATTCGCGCCAAGGCCGGTCAGCGCATCCGCTTTGCCCGCCTGGAACCGCTCCCCGGTACCCGCTATCTCCACGCCGAAGGCGAAACCCTGCCCAATGCCGACGGCGCGGACGGATTCCGCGAAAATGGCGCGGCCTCTGCCGCCCAGCGCATCGTCGTCTCCTTTGGCCCGGAGCACGCGCCGCTCGAACAGCGCCAGGTTGAGCAGGCTATTGGGGAAGCGTCGACCCTGGTCCCCAAGCCTGAGGTCATCGTCTTCGCCGCCTTCCAGTTCGATCCGGAGGCGGCCAAGGACATTGACGCAACCAGGTGGCCCGGCGTCACGCTGCTGAAAGCGCAGATGAACGCCGACCTGCTGACCGACGACCTGAAGAAGAAGCGCGCCAGCAACGAGAGCTTCTGGCTGATCGGCCAGCCCGATGTAATCCTGGAGAAGATCGCAAAGGGCAAGGACAAGGGTAACTATCGCGTCTCCGTCCACGGCTTCGACTACTACAACACCAAGACCGGCAACGTCGAATCCGGCGGCCAGGACAAGATCGCCGTCTGGATGCTGGACCCCGACTACGACGGCCGCAGCCTCTTTCCCCGCCAGGTCTTCTTCCCTATGGCCGGCGCTAAGGACGGCTGGGCGCGTCTCGCCAAAAATCTGAAAGCGGAGATCGACGAAGACCGGATCGAAGCCTACCGCGGCACGGTTTCGCTGCCCTTCGCGCCGGGCGAACACCGTCGCATCGCCGTCAAGATCGTAGACGACCGCGGCATCGAAAGCCTGAAAGTGGTGGAGGTGGAGTGATGGCTACAATATGGAAAGGCGGCCACTGTCGTTCGCTGAAGAGCATGGTATAGAGGTATTTTGATGACCAGACCGCCCAAATCTAAGACAATAGAGCGCCTGCAGAAAGTACTGAACGAAATACCTGAGTTGAAGAATCTTTCGACCGACTCGTCGGAATTCAAGAAGTGGATTAGAACCGCTAAGGTCACCATTTCCAACGCATTTACGGGAGAGCCTTATGTGGCTAAGTCTCACCTACAGGAATTCATAGATATAGGATATGAGCCATATTTTGATGAAGAATATGGTTTTTCAATGGACGACCGGTCTGCTTTCTGGGGCGGCTTGGATTTAGCGACCGCAATCCTTGAATCTATGATTGAGGAAGTCAAGGAGTACTGGGAAGATGAGGATGAGATGAAAGTCTCTGCCAGCCCTCCAAAAGACGAACCGATTGACACTACGAAAGTCTTCGTTGTTCATGGAAGGGATGATAGTACCAGACAGGCAGTGGCGAGATTTATCGAAAAGTTGGATCTTGAACCAGTGATATTGAATGAGCAGGCGGATAAAGGCCGCACGATCATCGAGAAGTTCGAGCAAGAGGCCGAGGAAGTCAGGTTCGCTGTGATCCTGTTGACACCGGATGATGAGGGTAGGCTTCGATCCGAAGAAGCCGAGCTCAGACCGCGCGCAAGACAGAATGTGATCTTCGAACTCGGGTACTTCCGGCGAGCCCTAGGCCCAAATCGAGTCTGCGCCTTGAAAAAAGGAGAAGTAGAAACGCCATCCGACTATGAAGGAGTCATTTACATTTCACTCGACGATGCCGGGGGATGGAAGATGGGACTCATCAGAGAGCTAAAGGCAGCCGGGTTCGATGTAGATGCGAATCGTGCCTTGTAATCGTGTTTGAGGAAAAGCGCCATGCAATCAGCCAACAAGTCCGAGGCGGCAAACGTGAAATTCCGGTTCAAGAATCTCGGCCCCGTAAAGGAGGCCGAGTTGGAATTGGGCGATCTCACCATCATCGCCGGTCGCAACAACACCGGTAAGACCTACTTGGCGTATGCGCTCTACGGCTTTCTGAAAATGTGGAACGAGCGTCCGCTTGCAGAGAAATCCATTGCAATTGAAAGTCTCATCAATGATGTGATAACCGAGGGGCACGCCAGGAAGAAGGTCGATCGGGAGACGCTCAACCAAGAGCGGAAGGCAGCGATAAGAAAGATGGCTCGTCTTTTTTCTGAAGGGGGTCTGGCCAAAGTGTTCAGGGCACCGCAGGAAGTGTTTACAAAGGCCGCGATCGAAGTCGAATTCAATAGTGAATTCCCGGAAGAACGAAGCCATGAACTACGCCTCCGATCGGGCGACCTCCTTTCGATTAAATATGATGGGACTGAACTCATCATTAATTATAGTTATAATCAGATATTGGAAGACCCCGGTGACGTGATAGAGTGGATCAGGGATTGGCTTCCTTCACTCTATCTGTATTTCCTGTCGCAGGAACTTTCTGATCTCTACTACTCTCCGTTCATTCTTTCCGCAGAACGCTTCGGCATCTCGCTCTTCTACAAGGAGCTCGACTTCAATAAGAGTCAGGTATTGAACATATTGCAGCAGATAGAATTGGACATGTGGCAGGAGATAGGAGATGACAAGATCCGGGAATCCTTTTCGCCGTTTTCTCTGATAAACAGCGCGACCAGTCGCTACGCGCTTCCCATAAAGGATAACATTGACTACACCAGGGGCATCTCCGATCTGCAAGCGGAGAAAAGTGCGATCTTCGAAGACAAACTATTCGACGATATCAAGGATATGATGGAGGGCTACTACCGCAGTTCTAGCGACGCTATCCAATTCAGATCAAAGGCGCGCAAAGAACGCAGATTTGACTTGCCACTATACCGCGCATCATCTTCCGCGCGTGGACTCTCTGATCTTTACTTCTTTCTTCGCCATGTCGCCAAGAAAAATCATCTACTTATCATTGACGAGCCTGAGGGCCATCTCGACACCGCCAACCAGATACAGTTTGCCCGCCTGATGGCTCGTCTGGTGCGGGCTGGCGTAAAGGTTCTGATCACCACACACAGTGACTACATTATCAAAGAGATCAACAACCTCATCATGTTATGCCAGTCCTTTGAAGACAAGAACAAGGTCGTCAAGAAATTGAGGTACAAGAAAAATGACTTCCTGCCGGCCGATTCGGTGCGGGCATATGTGGCGGAAAACGGTTCCCTGACCGCGTGCGCCATCGACGAATTCGGCATTGACATGCCGTTTTTCGACAAAACGATCAACGATATCAATCGGGCATCGAACGAACTGGCATCGCGACTGATCATTGAGGATGAGGACGATTGACGTGTCGCTGAATATGTGGTTAAACGACAATCTGGCGCCAGACAAACTGCGACTGCCTGACAAGAAGAAGAGCGACACCATTCTTCTTGAGGAGAAAGACGAGAATGTGAATATGGCGGTCAGGATAGTTGGCGTTCCCCATGCGGTTGCGCCAATACGTCTGGATGAAGTAGGCCACATATCTGCCTTTGCTCGCAAGGGGTTGAACTATACCTGTGATTACTTGATTGTGGCGCAGAGAAACGACATTTACTACGCGATTTTCGTTGAGTTGAAGAAAACTTTGAAGGGCAATACCAAGCACAGAGAACAATTGCTGCGGGCGCTCCCTCTGTTGCGCTATCTGGTCTCCGCTTTTGAGGTGGACACCGGCTCAAAACTCCCGGAATCCAAGATCGTAACACAGTACTTTCTCATCGGGCAGCAATCGAGTCCGAAATGGGATAAGCAGAACGTCAAGTATGATCCGGCAACCGTCTTTGAGACGGAGGAGTATAGGTCGATCACAGTTCGCACCGGTGTGGCGCGAGCGATTCCGTTCAGTGAATTGTTGAAACATTAATCATTGACGCTCCGCCATCTATTCAACCTTTGGTTTAGTGCCGACGAAACCAGGGCAATGTCTCAGGCAACCATAGATCGCCTCATCATCAACTCGCCATATGAGGAGCCGGCGCAACATTGGCGCTACATCCGCGACAGTCGGACCTTCTCGCTGGCGGAAGGCCGGCGGCCCGCCGGCTACGTCGTGGCCTCCAGCGATTCCCAGGCGTTCGATGATCCGGGTAAGTTCGTAGAGATTCCGTTGGTCAACCAGATCAGGCCGCGCGTCAAAGCCTGGCGCGAGGCCGGCTATCCGGGCGTGACCAGCATCACCCAGCGCCTGCTGGAACATTGGACAGATGAGGAGGAGTTTGAATCGCGTCGTTTCTTCTTTTGCCAGTTGGAAGCCGCAGAGACGCTCATCTGGTTTCGCGAAGCGCCGGCCGCCGACAAGGTCGGAATCGTTGTCCCCACCGATGACGGTTCGCTCGAGCGGCTCTGCGCCAAGATGGCGACCGGCTCAGGCAAGACCGTCGTCATGGCCATGCTTATCGCCTGGCACATCCTTAACAAGACCAGCTATCCCCAGGACACCCGCTTCTCCAAAAACGTCCTTGTCATCGCGCCCGGTTTGACAGTCAGGAGCCGCTTGGCCGTCCTTGAGCCGTCCCATGCAGAAAACTACTACGAGGCATTTCGCATTGTTCCCTCGCACATGCTTGACAAGCTCCGCCAGGGTCGCGTTATTGTCCGCAACTGGCATGCCCTCAATTGGGAGACGGTAGAGAAGATAGCGTCCAAACGTAGTGTGGACAAGCGGGGGGCCAAGAGTGACGAGGCCTATGTCCGTGAAGTCCTGGGCGAAATGGCGAATGCCCGCAACATTCTGATCATCAACGACGAGGCGCACCACGCTTGGCGTGTGCCCTCCGATTCCCCTGTCAGGGGTGTAGCCAAGGCGGAACGAGACCAGGCGACCAAATGGGTCACAGGGCTTGACCGCATAAACAGAGCACGCGGCGCGCTGACCTGCTACGACTTCTCCGCAACCCCTTTCGCGCCGACCGGGAGGAGAAGCACCGAGGACACCCTGTTCGAATGGATCGTAAGCGACTTCGGGCTGAACGATGCAATCGAGGCCGGCCTGGTCAAGACGCCGCGCGTCGTGGTGCGCGACGACGCCGTGCCAGATGCCAGCAGTTACAAATCCCGTCTCTATCACATCTACAACGATCACGAAGTAAAGGACGACCTGAATCGCAAAGCGCGGCCACACGAGCCGCTGCCCGACCTCGTCCTCAATGGATACTACCTCCTCGGTTATGACTGGCGGGAGACCGCGAAAGCCTGGAAGGAGGCCGGTTTCAGCACGCCTCCCGTGATGATCACCGTCGCCAACCGCACCGAGACCGCGGCCCGGGTCAAGAACGCATTTGGCCGCGGGCGGGTACTCATCGAGCAACTCTGCGACCCCAAGCGAACTCTGCACATTGATTCAAAGGTGTTGGACAAGGCGGAGACAACAGAGGAGCCGATTGCCGCAATCGAACCGACCGGCCAGCCTGATGGCAGAGAACGCAGTCTTACAAAGGATCAGAAAGCCGAATGGCTGCGCTTGCAGGTGGACACCGTAGGCCAAACGGGCAAACCCGGCGAGCAGATCCAGAACGTGATCTCGGTCGGCATGCTGTCCGAGGGCTGGGACGCCAAGACCGTAACTCACATCATGGGTTTGCGCGCCTTCAGCAGCCAGCTTCTCTGCGAGCAGGTGGTCGGGCGCGGTCTCCGCCGCACCTCCTACGACATAAACCCGGCAACCGGCCTGTTCGAGCCGGAATACGTCAATATCTTCGGTGTGCCCTTCACCTTCCTGCCGCATGAATCTCACGAAGACACGATTCCGAAGCCGCCCAAACCCAAGACAGCCATCGAACCGGTTGCCGACAAAGCGAAGTTCGAAATAAGCTGGCCAAACGTAATACGCGTCGAGCATCTCTACAGCCCGCGCCTGTCTCTGGATTGGGACAAGGTGCAGCCGCTGGAACTGAACGCCAGCCAGACCGCGCAAGTGGCGGAGCTTGCCCCAACCGTCGAAGGCAAGCCGGATCTGGAAAACGTCAAGCACATCGATCTGGAAAGCCTTGCGCGCGAGTATCGCGCCCAGCGTATTATATTTGAGACCGCGCGTGACGTATATGACCAGATGCAGAACGACTGGCGCGGCAGCAGGGAGGTTCTGTTGGCTCAGGTCGTACGTCTGGTCGAGCGATTCATCCGCTCCGACAAGGTTTACGTCTCTCCCGCCCTATACCACCACAACAACTTGAGGCGGAATCTCATAATCACGCTGAACATGACGAGGGTAGTCCAGCACATTTGGGAAGCAATTCGTTTCGAGAACACAAGGAAGTCGGAACCGGTTTTTGACCAGGATCGTCCCCTTCGTTCAACCGGCGACATGGTGAAGTGGTTTACGGGCAAGCCCTGTGAATTCACAATTCGTAGCCACATAAACTATTGTGTGTACGACAGCGCCTGGGAAGCGTCCGATGCTTTCCACCTGGACCACAGCGCCGCAGTGGCGGCCTGGGTGAAGAACGATCATCTTGGCTTTGAGATTCTCTATATCTATCGGGGCGTCGTGCGCAAATACCGGCCCGATTTCATAATCCGTCTCAAATCAGGTGAAGTCCTCGTATTGGAAACCAAGGGTCAGGAAACTGAACAAGACCGTACCAAGCGCCGCTTTCTTGGAGAGTGGGTGAAAGCCGTAAACGAGCATGGCGGATTTGGTCGCTGGCATGCCGCCGTGTCAAAAACGCCGGACGACATCCAAGACATTCTTGAGAAGTGCTCTGCCAAAGTCAAGATATGAGAATCGTTGACATTTCAATGAAGCAGGCAAGATCCGCGCAATCAAAAGCCGGGAATTGGGGGAGCAGACGATATCTGGCCGTGCGCCAGGGGCCCGGCGCCCTATCGTTTCTATTGGAGATCCCAAACGGGTCCACGAGCTTGCGCGTATCAAAAGAGCGAGTGAGACGCCTGCGATGCCTGGCGGCAGCCGGCGCGAAAACTCTTGGTTTCAAATTGGAGGCACATGAGTTCCTATTTATCATATAATTATTATATTATTGACAACATGCACTCTTCTGTCTCTTGAAAATTTTTTCTCGCAAACGCTCGTAAACGCTCGTGGATCTCTCGTAAACGCTCGTACGAGCGTTTACCTGTTACATACGAGTTACATACGAGCGCACGACCTGTGTTCAGGGAGCTCCCAGCCCAGCTTTTCGTCCAGTTACACCGAAACTGTGCCTCTTCAGCCCGCTTTGAAACCCTGCCTTTTCACCGAACGCAGCCGGAGGAGCTTGCCTTCTCGACACACCTTGGAAATGTCAACGATCCCTAGTGACTGCGCCCGCGTCGAAAGCAAGGTGCAATTGAAAACCAGTAGCCGAGCTTCCTGAACCATGTCGACTAACTACGCCCAGCCGGGCTTTCTGAGCGGCCTCTGGCATATATTGGGCGGCCAGCGCAAATTTGTCATTCTTTCCATCCTCAGCGGGCTGCTGTTTTCCGCTACGTCCCTTGTCCCGCCTCTGCTGGTGCGCCGCCTGATCCAGTGGATCACTGAGGGCGGCGGCTCCACGTCCGGTCTGCTGGCGATGACCGCTGTGCTGGGGATTGTCTATGTGCTGCGCGGCATCGGCCGCTACTTCTACGGGCAGTTCTCCCATGTGGCTGCTTACGGCGTTACCACAAGTATGATGGCGCGCGTCTACCGCCATCTGCAGCAGCTCTCCCACAGCTTCTACAACCGCCAGCGCACCGGCGCCCTGATCGTGCGCTCGGTCAACGACATCGAGACCCTGGAGGACTTCGTCGCTCACGGCGTGCCCGAACTGGTGATGGCGACCGTCATTCCGATCGCCATGTGGTGCGTCCTGCTCTGGATTCATCCCCTGCTGGCGCTGCTGGTGGTGCTGCCGCTGCCGATCGGCGGATATGTCATCTACCGTTTCACCAGGCAGATCCGCGGCATATGGCGGCAGGTGCGAGCCGGCATCTCGGAACTGGTGGCCCAGGTGCAGGACAGCTTTTCCGGCATCACCGAGATCAAGTCCTTTGGCCGGGAAAAGTCACAGGCGGACCAGGTCGCCCAATCGGCCTCCGACTACCGCGACAGGATCTGCGCCGCCACCAGGATCTCACTCCTGCCCTCGTCGATCGTCGAGTTTTCCAGCGGCGTGGGCGTGATCGTTGCCGTGTGGGTGGGCGGCGGCCTCGCCCTGGCCGAAACGTTGAATGTCGCCGACCTCTTCGTCTTTATCGCCTACCTGGCCTATATCTACCAGCCTTTTCTCAAACTGTCCGACATCAGCGACACGTTGCACCGGGCCGGCGCCAGCCAGGAGCGCATCTTCGAGCTACTGGCCGTACAACCGGAGATTAGCAGCCCACCGGACGCGGTCAAGCCGCATATCACCCACTGGGACATTGCCTTCCACGATGTCTCCTTTGGCTATCAGTCGGAAGAGGTGGTGCTGAACGATATCGATTTCGAGATCGGCGCCGGCGAGATGGTTGCGTTGGTGGGGGCGACCGGCGCCGGCAAGACGACCGTCAGCCGCCTCATTCCCCGCTTCTACGATCCCCAGGACGGACAGATCTGCGTTGGCGGCCACGACCTGCGCAGCCTCGATCTGGAGTTCCTGCGCGCCAACGTGGCCTCGGTCATGCAGGATATCTTCCTGTTTCATGGCACTGTGCGCCAGAATATCGCCTTCGGACGCCCCGACGCCACCGTCGATGAAATCGTCAGGGCGGCGCAGGCGGCCAACGCGCACGAATTCATCGTCGAGCTGCCTGACGGCTACAACACCTTGATCGGGGAGCGCGGCGTGCGCCTGTCCGGCGGCCAGAAGCAGCGCATCTCGATCGCACGCGCCCTGCTGAAAGACGCGCCGGTCCTGATCCTGGACGAGGCCACTTCTTCGGTGGACACCGAGACCGAGTGGCTGATCCAGCAGGCGCTCAACCGTCTCACCCGCAACCGCACTACACTGGTGATCGCCCACCGCCTCTCGACCATCCGCGACGCCGACAAGATCGTCGTGATGGACCATGGGCGCATCATCGAGACCGGCGCCCACGACGAGTTGATGGCGCGCGGCGGGCGCTACGCCCAGATGGTTGAGACGCAGAGCCTGGCCCGCTCCTGGCAACTGAGCCGGCAGCCCGAGCTGCAGCCGGCTGGCGATTAGCAGCCTGCGCTTTACTCATGGTAGGGGCTTGTGAGCCTACCACTGATCGATAATCAGTTCCCGGAAAGCTCAAAAGGAGACATAGTCATGGGTTCCGCACTGGAAAGCAGGCTGGAGATGGCGCTGGGCGATCTGAACCGCGTTCGCCTGGGCGAGGTGAATACGCCGCTGGAGCATCTGCCCCGCTTCAGCGAGGCCCTGGGCGGGCCGCAGGTCTATATAAAGCGGGACGATCTCACCGGGCTTGCGTTCGGCGGCAACAAGACCCGCATGCTCGAGTACAGCCTGGCGGTCGGGGTTGAGCGCGGGGCGGATACAGTCGTCTACGGCGCGGCCGTGCAGTCCAACTACTGCCGGCAACTGGCCGCAGCCTGCGCCAAGCTGGGCATCACGCTGCATCTGATCCTGCGATCCGAGCGGGAGATCGACAAGACCGCGATCACCGGCAACAACCTGCTGCAGCGGCTGTTTGGCGCGCATGTGACGGTGATGTCAGACAACGACCGCGAGAGCCAGCAGGAGATGATCGCGGCCAAGGCCGAGGCGCTGCGGGCGGCAGGCCACAATGTCTACGTGCCGCGCCAGGCCGACACCATCGACCTGGATGTCATCGCCTACGCCCAGTCCGCGCTCGAAGTGGCGCGCCAGTGCCGCGAGCAGGAGATCGACCCGCAGCGCATGTACGTCTGCGCGGCCGACACCACCCAGGCCGGGCTGGTTCTCGGGCTGAAGGCGGTGGGCAGCCCCATGCTGGTGAAAGGGATCAATCCGTCTTCCAAGAACGGCAACGAAGAGCGCATGGCCCAGATGGCCAACCTGGCCGCCGAGCGGCTGGACCTGGACGTGACCCTGACCGCGGCCGACTTCGACAACGACGACTCCTTCGTCGGCGACCGCTACGGCATCCCCACGCCGGAGGGGCTGGCCGCGCTGCGTCTGCTCGCCATGACCGAGGGCATCCTCACCGACCCGGTCTACACCAGCAAAGCGCTGGCCGGGCTGGTAGCCCATATCCGCGGCGACGCACTGCCGGCGCAGGATCCGGTCGTCTTCGTTCACACCGGCGGCACGCCGGCCCTCTTCGGCTACACCGATGAGATGGTGGCCGCTTTGCAGTGATGTAAACGCGGGGAGTCCGGGAGGTACATCGCAGCGGGGCAAAAAATCGGCGCCCGCACCCACAGGCTCCTCTCACTGACGGCGGTGGCGAACGGGCCGGAGGGGAAGGTAAGGCGTATGAATGCCGCCAATCCGGTTTTGGCTCAACCGAATGACAAGAGCGCCCTGACTCTGCTCTTCATGTCCCTGGAAGACGCCCACGAACCGCGCGGCCGGCTGCTGACGGGCGGCTGCCGGCTCGTTCGCGATGACAGCCCTCCTGAAGGACTGGAAGATGACCTGAACGAATTCGCTCAGGACCTGGCCCTCACCAGCCTCCAGGAGGCCGACGGCTCTATCCACGTCTGGTACAGTCTGCGGCGCAGCCCCGAACGGTTTCTCGTCGACCGCCTGAACGCCGAACAGGCCAGCGCACGCAGCCATTCCGAGAGCGATAAGACGTTCAGCATAACGCGGCCGGGCTGGAATCCCTCCAGGCTGAAGTGGCAGGTCTGCTATGCCCGCACCCGCGATGGCATCCACTTCGAACGGCCGGACCTGGGCATCGTCCCAGACGCCAAGTCGCCCAATGTGTTGATCGACAATGGCGGCATCTTTTCGGTGATGCGGAACGACGAGGCGACCGATCCCAATCGCCGCTACGCCATGATCCACACGGGCTGGGGCCCCGCGCACGCCGAAGGAACGTTGCCGGGGCATCATCCGGTCCACAACGCGGGCGCGGCCTTTTCAGCGGACGGTCTGCACTGGCAGGAGTGGGATGGCAACCCGGCCTTCCGCGACGGCAACGACGCCTTTTCGGCCATCTATGACCGGCGCAGCCAGAAATACCTTTGCTACCAGGCGGTAAAGCGGCCATTCCCGGCGGCGCTTGCGGACAACATCGGGCCGAGCCAGCGGCGCGTGCTGGCTATCCGCAGCAGTGACGACGGCGCCCACTGGTCACGCCTGGAAAACTTCATCGAGCCGGATGCGGACGATCCCCCGGATCTCGAACTCTATATGTTTACCGTGTTCCCCTACCGTGATCGCTTTGTCGGCCTTATGCGCAACTACGCCCGCAGCCCGCTCATGACTGGCGAACACGGGCCTCATATCTCCTATGAGTGGTGGGTGAGTCACGATGGGCGGCGCTGGCTGCGCCCGGCGCGCGAGATGCACGCGGGGGTGTTTACGACCTGCACGCCCTTTGTCGTCAGTGGCCGGCTGTGCTTCCTGGAGTACAACACGATGCGGCGCTACAGCACGCCGGTCGACCGCATCACATGGGTGGGATCGCAGTCGAACGCCGAGTTTTCGTCGCGCCTGTTCAAGGTCCCGCGACGCCCGCTGACGGTCAACCTGCAGAGCGGGACGGGCACGCTGCTCCCCGATCAGGCTTACGTGATGGTGGAGGTACGGGAACCGGACGGCCGCGCCATTGAGGGCTACACGCGCGAAATGTGTGTCCTCAGCGACGTGGACGGCACGGCGGCGCCTCTGCGGTGGGGTGAGAAGGACACGACGGGCCTGGCCGGGCGCGACGTCTGCCTGCGCTTCTACCTGCGCGACGCGCGCATCTACGCCGTGAATGAATCTTGATAGTGATCCCAGAACCAGCCTTCGTATGGCGACCCGACCATCGCCTCTCCCTTGGGAACGTCGGCGTAGAGCGCGTGCATTGCCTCGATCTGCGCCGCCTCCAACCGCCCCAGTTTGTAGTCCAGATACAGCCCGAAACAGTCCACAAAGATGCGCACATCGTTTACGTTGGCTTCGAGCAACGCGGCGACCTGGGCAAAGGAGCCGGGTCAATCTTGCCCTCCAGTTGCTGCCACGCTGCCAGCACGCCTTTCATATGAGAATTACATACTTGACTCAGCAGAATTCGCGTTTTGGATGTTCGGTAAAATCGGGTAAAATGCCGTTAATCGACTTTTGCTACTCTCGAAGAGAGTTGCAAAAGCGGTTATCCTCCATTTTTTCAGACGAGATTGGCAACAGAATATCATAAGGCTGGGCCAATTTCCCATACCCTGAATTCGCGAGGAGATTACCATGACACCCCCTACCACCAAGGTCGATATGGCGCAGATGAATGCCGCCATCGACAAGGTTTTGGCCCTTCCTGCCGCCACCCAGGCGGAAGTGGCGAAAAAAGTGCGTTCCCCGCGCAAGGCTGAGCATCCACCGCCAATCAAGTCAAGCAAGAGCGTAGCACCGTCATCCGCTCGCTAACGCTGGCGACACCATGACTAGAATACCTCTCCCCTCCTCCCCGGAGATTGTCCGCGCCCACGAAACTGACCTATCTATCGAGTTGAGGTTGAAACTCAGGGCCTCTGCCAACGCGTGGATATCTGAGAATTTTCCTATACATAGGAAATATCTCTCGCACTCAAACCCTCAATTTAATTCAACTGCCAACGCGTGGGAGACGGCTATTGAGACGAAGAATCTCAATGGTCATTCTGCCCAAGTTGGTCATCTATTGATCAACGCCGATGCGGTCATTGTCCATGCAGCAGACCCTGATGCTATTTGCATTCAGATAGACAATCTTCTGAAAGGCAACCAGTTACCCCTCTTGGGAATTCAAAGACATGTTGGACCTAACCATGAATTTCGGCTAGGTGACGGGATCGAAGGGGCTGAACAGTTACCGGATAAATCTGTCGATCTGGTTCTGACAGATCCTCCCTACGGTATTAGCAAGGAGTACACTTGCGAAAGTCAGGTGTCGCGTAGACTCCGCAAAGATGGTACAGATTTCATTATGCCCAAAGGGAACTTCGGCGAATGGGATGGCCCAATCTCTCCCCGAACTTGGACGCAGGTTGTTCTGCCGAAGGTGCGGGGATGGTTTGTCACGTTTTGTGCTCAGGCTCAGATCGGCGAGTATTGTCAGATTCTTGAAGAGCATAAGTTCGTGGCTGTTGGGACGCTTGTATGGCAAAAGACCAATCCGGTTCCCTTTAACCACAAGTACAAGCCTGTAAACGCATGGGAAGCCCTTGTTGTTGGCAAGAGGCCGGGCACAAAGTTTAACGGCAAGATGGTTCATAATGTCTTCCTTTACAAGTCCCCATCTCCACAGCAACGTATTCACTCTACCCAGAAGCCATTGCCGTTGCTAGAGAGGCTTGTAGAACTTTTCAGTAGCAAAGGTGACTTTGTGCTTGATCCTTTTGCCGGAAGCGCAACAACCGTATTGGCAGCCAGCAACATGGACAGAAAGGTGCTTGCTTATGAAATGGAGAGAGAGATTTTCGATGCTGCTGTTGTAAGGATTTCCAATCACTCTTAAATGCAGAGAGCACCCTCCATGATTATTTCAATATCTGAATACGAAGATACGTTTGACAAGACGAATATGAATTATCGGGTCTTTCAGGTCCTGAAAGATCAGCAATGGCATTGTCGGAAGTGCGATTACACTCATGTTGGTAGTGCGCAGCTTGCTGGAGGTGGGGGTATTCAAGGATTACAGCGTGGCACACAGTCTCGTCCAGGAATAATCATTGACAGCAATGATCATCTTTGTGTGAGATGTGGAGAAACAACACGGCATGACCGTTGGACAGGTGGATTCGAGGCTTCTGTTCAGGGGCGCTCAATGTCTAAGTCGTTTGTAAGGAAAGTTATGCGCCTATTCGAGAATCGGGACGTAGTGGAGAATACCGAGAGACCTACAGGCCAACTTACTGTTGATCACAAGCTGCCTATGATTCGGTGGAATGCCGATACAAGTGACAGGTTGACTGACTACACCAACATGAATGAGGACGACATCAGGACTCATTTTCAGCTTTTAAAGAAGTCCAATGGGAGTGTCAGCCATAACCTACTCAAGAGCAGAGCTTGTGAACGATGCTATCGATCTGGTCGCCGAGGCGAACCTTTTGGAATTTCATTCTTCTACAAAGGTGGGCCAAAGTGGGAACCTTCAGACGAAAAAGACCCTGCCGGTTGTGTTGGCTGTGGCTGGTATGACATTGCGGAATGGCGATCCCATTTGAATCAATTGATCAAGAATTCCTAAAGAAATGAATTTGCTGAAACTTCGCCTTCATTGATGCGTATTGTGTTGGGCTTATCATAGACAACTAAGGAGAAAGGCAGGAAAGGATAGGAAAAATGAGTCACGATGCACGGGGTGTGACCAACTACGTGATTCAGAAAAGCGTGGCTGGCAAGAGGCCGTTGACTCCTTTACAGCTAAATAAGATTGTATACTTCTGTCACGGATGGATGTTGGGGATATTTGCGCGCCCTCTGTATTGGCAGTATGTCGAAGCGTGGCGACTAGGGCCTGTGGTGCCAGATGTTTACCATAGCCTCAAGCATTTCGGGGGAAGTCCTGTCTCGATGCTTGTTCATGCTCCGTCAAGAGAAACGGATTACACTCCTCAAGAACAGTCTGTAATGGACAGGATTTTCGATCACTATAGTCAGTTCAGTGGAACGCAACTGTCAACGATGACTCATGAGCGGGGTACTCCCTGGGATATCACTTGGCGGGAACATGGCCAGAATCACATAATCAGCAATGACCTTATCGAGCGGTATTTTGCTGCAAGGGTAAAGAATCGAGCTGATGCAAGAACACAATGAAGATTTGTCGCCATTTGAACTGAACTTACACGATAAACGCCCGAAGGTAAGCAAAGAGTCAGAAGAAGAAAACGAGAAAGTAGAGCGGGGAGAGGACTTAGAGACAAAGAAGGCGCAGAGGAGATTTAGACGATCCGAATGGGTGAAGGATGCACTAGCTATAGGGATGATTGTAATCATTGGATTCCTGGTTGTCTATGTGATTTTTGTGACAGGTTCTCTAGTCTGGCACTATGCATACCGACCCCATCTTTCCGATGTGAACGCTGAAGTACTCAAGGGGGCCATAGCAAGTTTTACCATCTTAAATGCTGCCCTAATCATCACAAAGACAATCGATCTAGATTGAAATGACACCCCAAGTTTATTCAGAGTGTCATTTCGTCAACTCCTCGTAGGTCAACCGCTTGCCAACGGCATTCCTGATAATGTGGTCCAACCGCACCATCGTGTGGTTCCTGACATTGCCCTCGTTCAGCCTGAATACGAACTCGTTCACGTAGCGACGCATATGCTTCTTGCTCCAATGATGGTAGACCCCGTTGTAGCCCCTCTTCAACACCGCCCAAACGCTCTCAATTCCGTTCGTGTGGGCCATCTTCGTTCATGAACTCCTTGACGCTGTGCTTGACGGCCTTATGCGCGTAAAAGTCCTGTAGACCTGCATATGCGCCATGCTCGTCCGTGTAGAGTGTTGCGCCTTCCTCAACCGTGTTCAACACTTCCGCCTGAATGGTTCGTGAACCAGTGTCGTCAATCGGCTTGGCCGCAACCCGTCCGTCCCGCTCCCGCATCCCCAACACCGGCTGTTTGCCTACTGTACCGCGTCCTGCATTCAGCTTCTTGGATTCGTGCTTGTTCGATTCCTTGCCCCCAACGTAGGTCTCGTCTATTTCGACCTCGCCGTCCATCCTCACAGCCTCAATGTCGAAAGCTTCTCTCAGGCGGTGCAACAAGAACCAGGCCGATTTCTGCGTAATGCCCAGTTCCTTCGACAACTGCAAACTGCTGATTCCTTTCCTGGCCGTCTGAAGGAGGTACATGGCGTACAGCCACTTGTTCAGGGGAATGTGCGACCGCTCAAAAATTGTGCCGATCCTGACCGTGAACTGCTTGCGGCATTCCTTGTTGTTGCACTGGTGGTAGTAGCCGCCAGACAACGAGGTTGTCCGCTCGCTCTCGCAGTGGGGGCAGACAACGCCGTTCTCCCACCGCCGCGCCTCTATCGCCTCAACGGCCGCCTGCTCGTTAGGAAACCGTTCAAAGAACTCGAAAGTGCTGATTGTGCCGCCGTATTTGTCGCTCATTCGCTTGATTCCTTGTCGTGCTTTCCGTACCATTAACTACAGTATACACGATCTTTCTTGCTGAGTAAAGTATATAATTCCCTTTCATATGGCCGGTGGCCACGCGCTTCTCCGCCATCAACTCGGCGGCATAGGCGTCGGTCAATGGCATCCGGTTGAAAATAAATTGGTAGCGCGGGTCGTTGCGCAGCGGCGTCGCAGCGCAGCGGTCGCAATCGTCTTCGTGAGGGCCGGGCGCCTCTTCGCCCGCGCCTCTCAGCCTGAAATTGCGCACCGTCGGCATGGTGACGGCCATACGCGCCACAAAGTCTTGCCACTGCTCACGGATATGATCGGAGTACGAACACAGCGTTACATAATGGCCACTTTCGTCGGGAGAGGTATAGTGGAGCGCCAAACGTATTGAGACGCCAAAGCGATCCATAAACTGCGCGAACCGCTCGACCGGCTCGGCGTGTGAGAGGCAGCGTTCGAACAACGACCCTCCCGACGCGTATTGAGAGAACAGGATGAGGCTGTTGACGCGCATCGCCAGCAGCCGCCGGGCGAAATCCAAGTACTCCGGGATCTCCTCGGGCCGCAGCATTTTGTCATAGTCCAGAATGCTGTCGAATGGCAGACACCGGACCATGCTGGATGGCGTCTCCCACATGTCTGCGCGCTGCGCAGAGCAAAATAAGGGCCATCAGTCATCGTCATGATGGCTCGACCCAGACGGGCGCGGTCAATGCACTCCTGGCTCGCGTAGAACGCGTGCAGCGCCTTACTCCCAGATAAATACTGTGCCAGACAGTTCGTGAGGGGCGTCGCGCAGGGTGTCGTAGACGCGCCGGGCCTCCGTCACCGGCACAACGTCCTGGAGCAGCGGGGCGATATCGACCAGGCCCCGGCGAATGAGCCGGCACAGATTCGCCAGATCATCGCGGTCATAGCCCGTGTTCTGCCTGATCGTAATCTCACGCGCCTGACCCAGATTGAAGGTGTAGTGGACGTGAAAGCGGCCGGCGATGAGCAGAAGCCGCCCCCGGCTCTTGAGCGCGCTAATCATCCGGTCCTCCATGCCCTCGACGCCCGCCACGTCGATCAGTGCATCGAAGGCGCCATCGGCGACCTGTTTCTCCCATCCGTCTCCGGCGACATCGAACACCTCCTCAGCGGCGCCGATCCGTCGCGCCAGTTTCAGCCGGCGCGGGTCGACTTCACAGACCGCGACCCGCGCGCCCATCGCGCTGGCAATCTGAGCTGCCATCTGGCCGATAAACCCCTGTCCGACGACGAGAACGCGTTCACCCATGCGCAGCTCAGCGTGTCGACAGGAACGCATCGCCACACTGGACATGCCAAACAGCGCAGCCTGCCTGGGGTCCACATCCTCCGGCACTTTGATGAGCAACCCATCTTCTCGCGCCACCACATATTCCTTGTGGTCGGCGTTGATATACAGAAGATCGCCGACGGCAAGTTTCGCAACATCAGGGCCGGTCTCGATCACGCGCCCCACGTGCTGATAGCCCCACCCGGCCGGCAGCGCGTCGTCAGGGTGGGCATAGTTGCCGCCGACCAGGTCGTTGCGCTCGGTCCCGTTTGTGATGCCCGAATAGATCGTCCGAGTCTTGACCTGGTTGCCCGTCGGTCCCTCCGGCGCCGGCCAATCGTTCACCAGTACCTTCTCGCGTCTCTTGTCGGGCCGGAGCCTCGTCACCAACGCGCGCATACAGCCGTCTCCGGGATTATGGCCGCATCTAAATTCTGTGGGCTGCCCACTGAATCCCCCGCAACACGGTCTCGCCAAAGTCGGGGTTTGCCCACGTCAGATTGTCATGCCCCGATTGGAAGCAAAAGACACGCGCATGCTTGCGCGTGCGGAGGCAAAGTCGTCCATATGCTGGATATAGGCATCGGCGCCCGCCTGTGAAAAGGAACGCTGGGGACGGCGAATCCCTCCGTCCCCAGCGTCCTGGTCGTTTAACGGCGTACAGTCCGGATCGCACACCGGTCAGTTTGGGCGCGTCGCAGCTACGCTACCACGCTACTGCACGCGCGACAGAGCGGAGTTGTAGGCATCCACAATCTCCTGGGCGCCCATGCTTTCGATGGTGGAGGTGAGCTCGCCCCACGTGTCGTCATTGATTTCGATCTGCCCCTCGATCATCTGCTGGATCGTTTCAAGCAGGTAGGTATCAATCGGGGCGCCGAGACTGGCGGCGGTCTCGGCCTCCTCTTCGTTCAGTACGATGGAAGGCAGGGGGTCGCCGTAGGAGCCGCTGGGATTGATGAAATTATCGTCAATCCATCTCCAGCCATCGGGGAATTCCGGCGCGGGCCAGTCTGCCATCAGGCCCCAGTGCGGTTCAGCCTCCGGCCACCAGACGCGGGCGAGCGAGCCGATGTCATTGATGAAGGCCGTTTCGTTGGTCATCGCGGGCGGGGACTCGGGGATCGCGCCGGCGCAGTAGTGCTTCTCCTTCAGACTTGGATGGCGCTGAATGGTGTCGGTATAGCACTTGGTCCCGTCGGCGCGATAGGTCCAATCCACGCCCTCTTTGCCCTGGTATATCAGGAAGCGGCCCTCAGTACTGAACAGGTAGTCGATCAGCCAGACGGCCGCTTCGATCTCTGCCTGGGATGAGGAGGCCGAGATGACCAAGGGATTCCCCAGCCAAACATTGGAAGGGGCGGGCCAGAGGATTTTTTCGCCGTCGACGGTCAGCGACATGACGGGGTAGAACTTGCCCTGATCGATGCCGGCATTGGCGACGCAGGAATAGAAGTGCCAGCCGGTGTTCTCAAGGATGGCTCCGGCCTCGCAGGCGCCGCGCGCCAGCGCCTCCCAATCGGGATCGCTCATGGTGGCATACTCCGGATGCAGGACGCCGTTTTCCCACATCCAATTCATGAACTCGACCATGCTGCGGAAGCGGTCCATCAGGGGGCCATACTCATATTGCTCGGTGTAGGGGTTGTAGTAAACGGTCAGGTCGGTGCCCAGCCATTTGGCCCAGTTGCCCGCATGGCCGGTGAAGCCGCTGCGGCTGGAGATGACAGGCTTGCCACCCAGCTGATTCTTCAGGCACAACATAGCGCCCTTGAGATCCTCCAGAGTCAGGATGGCGTCCCAGTTGCCGTTCCACCTGTCCTCGATGATCCCGCACTGCTCGATCAGGTCGGCCCGCAGTTGCAGCCACGGCCGCAGCTGTCGTAACCGCCTGACCTGGGGCACGGCGTAAATGTTGCCGTCGGGCGAGGTCATCAACTTCTGCATATCGGGCTGTCTGTCCATCTCGGCCGCGAGATTGGGCATATCGCCGGCCTCGATGTACTGGGTGAGCGAGACGAACAGCCCTTGCGGACCGAACTCGTGCGCGATGTCCATCGGCGTGCCGGTCGAATCTGACGGCAGGCCCAGCTGCATGATGTCGGGCAGGTCACCGGAGGCCAGAGTGGTGGCGATGCGCTCGCCGAGAAACTCGCGCGGGATCTGGCGGAACGCATAGCTGAAGCCGGTGCGGTCGGCCAGCAGCTGCATTGAGTAGGTCTCAGGCGTGATATCTCCAAAGACGCCTTCGGGCGCGATCATCAGCTCCAACTCGACGCCCTCGGCGCTCTCGACGGTCCCGGGCGCCTGAGGAACACAGCTCACCAGAAGAATGCTGAGAACGGTGAGCAAGCAAGCAGAAAACGGCAGGTTGAGTCTCTTCATTTTTGTCTCCTCTACTGTGTATAAGCCGAATGAATCGCAAACACTGGAGGGCACAGATTGCGGCCAAAGATCTGCTCGATATAACCACCTCCTTCCCTCGATTGGAGAATAGCGCGTGCGGGGTTACCCCTTAATTGCACCGACAAGCGTGCCCTGCACAAAGTACTTTTGGACAAAGGGATAGACAAGCAGAATCGGACCCAACGTCACGATGACGGTTGCCATCTTTACCTGCCTGAAAAACGCCTTCGCTTGCAGAGTGTCGGCATAGTTCCCCTGGACCACCTCGCCTGTGGCTCCGCGTATCAGCATTCGCCGCAGCATGATGGTCAAGGGAAACTTTTCCGAGTTGTTGAGATAGAGCAGCGGGTTGAAGAAATCATTCCAGATGGCCACGGCGACGAACAGGGCGATGGTCGCCAGAATCGGTTTGGAGAGGGGCACGATGATCTGCAACAGGATGCGAAAGTCGCTGGCGCCGTCCACGCGGGCGGCGTCCTTAAGCTCGCGCGGTATCGTCGAGATATTGGCCCGGACCAGGATGATAAACCAGAAGTTAAAGGCGACCGGCAGGGTAATCACCCAGAGCGTATTCAGGAGTCCATAACTCTGGTATGTCAGGTAGGTGGGAATGAGGCCGGCAGAGAAAAAGAGCGTCAGCCCCAGAATCAGGCTGATCGGGCCGCGCAAGCGAAAACGCGGCTCCGAGAGCGGGTATGCCGCCAGCAGGCAGACTATCAGCGTGAACGACGTGCCAAGCACCGTGTAGACGATCGAGTTCCGGTACGCTCGCACCACCGCATTCGCCTTCGCGATCGCCTCGTACGCCTCCAGATTGAAGCCAATCGGAAATAACTTCACCGATTGCCTCCACACGGCTTCGCCATCGCTCACCGAAATGGAAAAGACGTACAGCAGCGGGTAGAGCATCAAGCAACTGAACCCGATCAGGAACAGATAGTTCAGGTAATCGAAAAGCCGCATCTTCCTCAGGGTATGCACGAACTACTCCTCGCTACCACAATCCTTCGCGGTCCTCATTCGTTCTTTTTACGATGTAGTTGGCCGCCACCACCAAAGCGAAGGCGACGACGGAGTCGAATAACCCGATCGCGGCGCCATAGCTGAAGTCAAACTTTATCAGCCCACGCCGGTACACATAGGTGGCGATGACGTCCGAAACACTGTAGGTGGCCGGTTGTTGCAGCAGGAACGCTCTCTCGAATCCCACCGAAATGATCGATGACACGGAGAGGATCAGCGTAACACTGATCACCGGCAGCAGTCCGGGCAGCGTAACGTACTTGATACGCTGCCAGCGCGACGCGCCGTCCACGATCGCGGCTTCATACAGCTCCGGCGGAATGCCTGTCAGTGCCGCCAGGTAGATGATTGAACCCCAGCCAACGCCCTGCCACACGACAGAACCGACGTACAGCGGCCGAAACCACTCCGACGCGCCGAGAATGCGTACCGTGTCGCCGGTCAGGGCGACCGCTATCTGGTTGACGATGCCGTCGAAACTGAAAAAGTCATAGATCAGACCTACGATCACCACCACGGCGACAAAGTGCGGCAGGTAGCTGATCGACTGGGTCACACGCTTGAACAGGCCGTGCTGCTGTTTGACCTCGTTGAGCAACACCGCGAAAACGATCGGCAGCGGATAGGAGATCACGAGCGTCCAGAAGCCCAGCACGACCGTGTTTTTTACCACACGGAAGAAAAAGGGATCCTCTACGAACTTGAAGAAGTTCTCCAATCCCACCCACTCGCTGCCGCTGACCCCGGCTACGATGTTGTAGTCTTTGAAGGCGATCTGCAGGCCATACAGGGGATAAAAACGGAAGAGGAAAAAGCCGACCAGCACGGGCAGGATCATCACATAGAGCTGCCAGTTATTGCGGAGATCCTTCTCCAACCGCTCGCGCCAGTCGTGTAGACGTGAGCGGGGATCGGATTTTTTCGGAACCACCCCGGCGCCTATTGCCACATCTTCTCCCTTGGTTACACTTTGAGATTGTTAGTGAAAATATGACTCCTGACATCCGCCTGCAGGGGCTGTTCGGGGCGTCTGGCCTCAAGCAGGGCGTGATATCTGAGGGGTTGCCGCGCTTACGCTCCTGTGAGTATGAGTTGAGAGGGAAACGGATGCTGCTGCGGAATCAGATACAAGAGGTCGGACACCGCATGCCAGTGCGCAGTCTACCTGACCGCCAGTCCGTAGTCAAGTAAATGAAATTTCGGGGGTTGCAGTTCATATTTGGGGTGGAGATGGTCAGGTGGGGGATTCATGCCAGCGGTGGCTGGAATCGTTTGCCGTCCATTTATTGGGAGGCATTGGGCAGGCACAAGGCCTGCCCCTACGGTAGTGGCGCGGGGGTTGGAATACCGGTCGCTGTCTCAACCGTTCCAATTGTCCACGACGGTCGGGCATACGATGGGGGGCGTTGCGGGGGGAGTCCCCCCGCACAAGGGAGGGCCGAAGGCCCGACCGCACAACTGCAGTGGTCAGTGATCAGTAGCCAGTGGTCAGAGGCAACGGCACTTGCCCTGCTCGGGGACGCGATTTGGCTTTAGCTTATTCGTTAGCAGAGGTGTACGAAAGTTCACCCCCAATCTGGACTGCACGCAATTTCGGGGTTGCTTCCTGAACTGCAAGAAGATGAAAGCAGACGCGGGTTCTGTCAGTCAACCGGCTTCAATTCGCCTTCATAGAGGAGAGCGTCTCGTCTTGTCGCTTGAAACCGGGGCGTCTCGCCATTCAATACGGCGATGGCGTCCTTGCAGGCATCCGTGAGACAGCGGCGATGGCAGAAATCAGTGCCGCCGGCGATATGCGGCGTCGCCAGCACGTTTGGATGCCGTCGAAACCAGGCGTCCTTGGGCGGGGGTTCGGGGTCAAACACGTCGATAGCCGCCGCAATCTCGCCGGCTTCGATCCGTTCCCACAAGGGCTGTTGTTCAACCACTGCCATCCGCGTCACCAGAACAAATAGGGCCCCTTTTGGCAAGGAATAGATTACCTCGCGGTTGATAACCTCAATCGTTGTCGGTATCGGCGGCAGACCGACGACAAAAATTTCCGATGATTGCGCCAGTTCAGCCAGAGAATTTGCCCGCTTGACGCCGTACTGAGAAAACACCTCGTCAGAAACATAGGGGTCATAGACCCCAACATCACATCTGAAGGGCGCAATCAGCTCCGCGTAGCGACGATTGATACTTCCCAGCCCCGCCAGGCCCACCCGTCTACCGGTCAGATCACCGTAGACAAAGCCCGGCTTTTCCCACGAGTCGAAGGGGTGTGTTTGCCAGCCGCCTTCGCGCAACAGATACATCGATTCGGGGATATCGCGGATTAAGTTCAGCGTCATCGCCAGCGCAAACTCTGCGACGGAGGGCGTCATGCTGCGCGAGGTATCGATGAGCGTAATGCCGCACCTGTCCAGAAGGTCAAAGTCAATCCAGCCGGCAAAGCGGTTATCAAAGGTCCCGGCGAATACTTTAAGGTTTTTCGCCTGCGGCCAGTGCTCGGGCTGCATCGCCGGCCGGTGCCAGCAGCCAATCACCGCGGCATCTGCCTCCTTAAGGGCCGCAAGAAACTGTTCAAAAGCAGCCGCCTCCTCCCCGCGTCGTATTGTCACGATATCAACTTGACCATTTTTACGAAGCAGGTCACATCCTTCACTGTGAAAATTGCTGCCTATGTGGAACTCTTCATGAAGTAACACAGCGAAACGCATCGAGGATTCCCCCTTACGAAAACACAAAAAGTGTAGGCAAGAACAGCCTCTGACGGAGTGCAAGCGTCGAGGCGGTGATGGTCAACATGAAGCAGGTCCGCAGCAGGCGCAGTGTACAGCGGCGTGCCCCCCATGTCAATCAGATCAGAGTTTTCGCCTTTCGAAATCTGCACAAACGTGCTATAATCGCCAGGAACAGACGAAAAAAGCCCGTCGCTGCTGGCACAGCACGGGCGGTGATCCAAAAGACGAGGCCTCATGGATGCCCCACAGTTTAGCACACCAGAATACTTCTGCAAGCCTGAATAATCTTGCTGCGGGCTGGCGCGTCTTGACTTCGACGCGCGCCATTCGACCGCGCCTGTCACGACGAGGGGGTGAAAGTGCGTTCTATCGTTTGGCAGACTGGCAAACGATTGTGGCCGTCGATATTCACATGGAAACTGGCTGCCGTTCTCGCAGCTTTTTCTTTTCTGTCCGGAGACAAAAAGGGAAGAGGAGTCGAAGGGACGAACGCGCATTGGCGTTCCCGTTCGGCAGATCGAAATCGACTTTCATTGAGGGTACCATTATCAGTAACAATCGCAGCTAGGGAGCCGGCATGAAGCCACCCTCCGCATCCAGATGGGGCCTGCAGAACGACGGGCCCCATCTGAATGGAGTCAGCCTACACTCTGCGCACGACCCACAACAGGAGAAGTCTATATGAAACAGTCTCTCGGCATTATCACCCTGCTGGCGGCTGTGCTGCTCGTTCCTGTCGTTCTGCAGGCGCAGACTTCGGACAAGCCGCCCGCGCCAAGTCTGAACGTCAATCAGGGCACTAGTTCGGTCGACGTCAGTTGGACCGAAATTGAGGATGCGGTCCGGTATCAGCTCTATGTATGGACAGAGTCGGACTTGTGGCAGCGGTTGGACGACGACGAGCTCACCGACACCAGCTTCACCCACTTGGACCTCGAAGTCGGCGTCCAGTACTGGTATACCTATCGCGCCGTCTTCTCGTCCGGAGATGCGAGCGAATGGTCCGAGTACGGCTCGGCGACAGTCGCGCGGCCGCTTGCGACGCCGGTCTTGACCGCGGCGCTTGACGGCAACGCGGTTTCGGTCAGTTGGGACGCAGTCTCGGGGGCGGTGCGTTATCAGCTGTGGGCCTGGGACAGCGTCAATCTCTGGCAACTCCTCGACGGCGATCTGCAGGAGACGACGTTCAGGCATATCAGCATCGTACCCGGCACAACCTACTACTACTCGGTGCGGGCCCAGGATTCAGCCGACAGCAGCAGCGCCTGGTCCGACTACGCGTCTGTCCAGATTCCGGAGAACGTCGTTCCGGAGGACACGCCCACGCCAACCGTGACGCCGACATCCACAGTCACGCCCACGCCGACCGTGACACCGACACCCGACCCGGATGCCACTGCGACGGCGACCGCGACGTCTACGCCCACAGCGACACCGACGGTGGACCAGAGTTCAACGGGGCCACCCGGAATCACCATCGCGCCTGAGAACCGCTGCTCGACCTACAGTTCGGACGACTACCCCTACCCGCAGAGCGTGGAAGCCGACATTGTCGCCGGGATGGGCGGCCGCATCTACGGGCCGTATACCGGCACCTACTTCGACAATACCCGCCAGACCGATATCGAGCATATCGTGGCGCGCAGTGAGGCGCACGACAGCGGCATGTGCGCGGCCAGCGCCAGCACCAAGAGCGCGTTCGCCCGCGATCTGCTGAATCTGACGCTGGCGAGCCCCAGCGTGAACCGGCATCAGAAGATCGCCAAGGACGTGGCCGAATGGCTGCCGTCTCTCAACCGCTGCTGGTATGTCAATCGGGTGGTGGCGGTGAAACGCAAGTACAGCTTGACGATGGACCAGGCCGAGGCCTCGAAGGCGCGGGAGGTCCTGGCGGGCTGCACGTCGATGGCGATGATATTCACGGCGCCCGCCGCGACTGCGACGCCGACTGTCACGCCCACGGCGACACCGACTCTGTTACCCGGCGAGCCTACGCCTACGCCGACACCGACAGTCGACGCGCTCGCCATGTGGGACAGCAACGGCAACGGCCGTATCACCTGCGCCGAGGCGCGGTCGCACGGTATTCCCACGCCCATCAATTCAGACCATCCGGCCTATCCGTACATGGACGACCGCGATAATGACGGCATGGTCTGCGAGTAACCATTCACTATCAAGGAGCTTACATGAAGCGATTGCTCAACATCACGATCATCACCGTCCTGCTCGTGCTGGCGCCGGTTGCGCTGTTCGCGCAGGACGAGCTCACGCTTGAGAGTCTGACCGAAACGGTGACCGCGCTCACGGAGCGGGTCGCCGCCGTCGAGGCCAAGCTCGAACCGGTCACCACCGCAGACGGCGTCTGCATTCAGTACAGCAACGGCCAGTTACAGCGCGAGACGGTGACCAAGTATCTGGACGCCTTCGAGGAGAATGTCGGCTCACTGGTTTCGCTCAAGGCCGTGCATCACGACGGCGAGAACGGTTTGACCATCTACCATTTCGAGGAAGCGTTCACAGATCGCAGCGTTACAGAAACATGGCGGGCCTGCGAGTTCCTCGACGTGGGCGAGTGGGTAGAGGAAGAATGATCACCTGACCCGGCCGTCTTCCGTGACGGGCACGGAAGCGGCCGGGTTGCGCTCCCGATCTCCTCTGGTACAATGAACGGGCAGCCCTGTCCGTCACGAGGAGACGTCAATCCCGAACCAGAACTGCGCGATCTGTACCCAATAAACTGGCCCACTATCAGTTGAAATGGTGGGATTCGTGTTTGGATCGGATGTTGTGCAGCTCGACGTTCATGCGGTTTCCTGTTGTGGACGCGGGTGGGGAGATGTTGCGCCGCGCAGGTGGATACGCGCGAAAATCGGGCGCGTTGAATATCTGTTAACGCAGCATAATGGCTTTTTGATTTTTTCCTTCTACCCTCCTACAACTGTGTTGGCTGAGTGTTACGCAGGTTCCCTGGACCGGCCGACACTATACGCCTTTCCGACACCTCGCCCTCTACAAGAACGTTCTTTGTTCACGGTTCACTATCTTTTTCGCCGTTGGAAGCTGCGGATTATGCACCAAGTGTATGCGGCAAGACCTTGAGTTCTGACTGTTCGTCCTCAGTGTTCAATGTCTTGCCAAACAGCCACGTACGTAATGCCGGTATCGAACAATCCCCAACTTATATTTGGACACGCTACGCAAAAAGGGAGGGATTCAAATGTACACAGGCTTGAAAAGACTGGTTCCGCTGCTGCTTGTTTTGGGTCTAGTTGTGTCGGCCTGCGCGCCGGTCGGTGGACAGCAATCCGGAGAAGACGGCGCACCGGAAAAGGTGCAGATCACCTTCTGGCAAGGCACTTCCGTGACCGCCGACTGCATAATCGAGGTGGCTGTAAACAGCTTTAACGAGCAGAGCGACACCATCGAGGTGATCGCCGAAAAGAAGGCCAATATGATGGACGCCGTGCGCCCTGCCCTCGCGGCCGGCGCCGGGCCCGACATCGTGCCAACCCACGGCCCCTCCTTTGTGGCGGAGTTTGCGCTCGCCGATCAGCTGATGCCGCTGGATGATCTGGCCGATCAGTTCGGCTGGGAAGAACTGTTCGTGCCCTGGGCCTTGAACCTGGGCCGCGTACAGGGGACCCTCTACAGCCTCCCGCAGGAACTGGAGACCATGGTCCTCTTCTACAACAAGACCGTCTTCGAAGAGAATGGCTGGGAGCCGCCCACCACGATGGACGAGTTGGAAGTCCTCTCCGCTCAGATACAGGAGGCCGGTATCATTCCCTTTGCCGGGGGCGCCGCCGATGCCATCGACAACAATGAGTTCTTCTTCACCGAGTTTGTGAATAAGATCGCCGGACCGGAAAAGGTCTACCAGGCCCTCAAAGGTGAACTTTCCTGGACAGATCCCGACTTTGTCACCGCCATCGAGACCCTGAACCGCATGTTCCAGGCCGGCCACTGGATGGGCAGCCCCGAAAACTTCCTGGTCACCGACTTTTCCATCGCCCGCGCAGCTTTTGCCACTGGAGAAGCTGCCATGACCATGGAGGGGACCTGGATCTATGACAGCCTGGTGGGCGAAATGTTCACCGAGGATAGCGATCACGGCAACGATTGGGACTGGGTGCCCATGCCCTCGCTGACCGGCGAAGCCATGTTCAACATCGGCACCGGCAGCACCCAATCTATCAATCGGAACTCAGAAAACCCCGAAGCCGCAGCCGAGTTTCTGACCCACTACAACTCGGCCGAAATTCAGTCGCGCCTGTTGGTCGAGTGCCAATCTGCGACCGCGCCGATTCGCCTTGATCCATCCCAACTGGAAGGCGTTGAACCGCGTATGGCCCGTCTTCTGGCTGATTTCGCCAAGGCGTCGGCCGAGGGCAACTACGGCTATACCACCTGGTCATTCTTCCCACCCAAGACGAACCAAGTGATCTACGAAGAGATCGAGAAGGTCTGGGTCGGCGATATGACGCCCGAGGAGTACATGGCCGAGGTTGACGCCGCCTTCCAGGAAGAGCTGGCGGCCGGAGAGACTTTGGTTATACCCGACCGGTAAAGGCCGCCTACCCCGCGCGCATATAGGGGAGCGGCAGCGCATCTGACACTGCGCCCGTTTCACGTGTATTGAGATGACCGCGGCCCTCGTCTTGGCGGACGGGGGCCGCCTTTGCCAGCGTCGAGAGGACGACCGGACTGGTCAGGGCGCTGGGCACACGGGCGCTCATATGGCGAAACGGCAGCGCATCTGACAACGTTTGATGGCGTTGAGATGCGCCTGGTTGAGGTCTACTGACATTTTGCCGTGAAAAACCCGGATGAACTGCAGACTACATCTTCAGCGGCCGGTGACGGCACCACGGTAGCGGTATCGCAGCACAAGCGATCGTGGCTGCACAGCAGGCGCTTCCGCCGCCAGATCATGCCGTGGCTCTTTATCGCGCCAATCACCCTGCTGCACCTCGTCGTTGTCGTCGGGCCTTCCGTTGCCGGCACGTACTACTCCCTGACCGAGTGGTCCGGAATCGGCAAGGCCGAATTTGTTGGGCTGGACAACTTCCGCGAGCTCTTCTTCGAAGATCGCAACTTCCTGCTGGCGCTTCGCCACAACCTGATGTGGCTGGCTTTCTTCCTCACCGTGCCATTTGCCATGGCGCTCGCCGTTGCCACCCTCCTGGCGCAGGTGCGCATCGGCGCAATGGCCATCCGCACCGCCTTCTTCATTCCATACGTGCTCCCCAGCGTCGTCGTCGCCTCGATCTGGCGTATGCTGCTCGATCCAAGACTTGGCTTTGGCGTCGCGCTGGAAGACTGGGGGATCAAAGGGCTGGCATACCCTTACCTGGGCGACAAAAATACCGCCCTGGCCGCAATTGCCTTCGTCGACAACTGGCACTGGTGGGGGTTCCTGATGATCCTCTTCCTCACCGCGATGCAGAGCATACCCTCGGACCTGTATGACGCGGCCAAGATCGATGGCGCCAACCGCTGGCAGGAGTTTCTCCACGTCACTTTACCCGGGATCCGCCCCACCGTATTCTTCATGTTGATGATGACGGCTATCTGGTCATTCCTGGTCTTCGACTATGTCTGGATCCTGACACACGGCGGGCCTGCCGGAAGTTCGGAAATGCTGGCCACTTATCTCTACAAGCAGGCCTTCCAGCGCTTTGAGGCCGGCTACGGCGCGGCCATCGGCATAACCATGAGCGCCATTGCCGGTATCATGGCCACGATATTTGTGTTTCTTCGCCGCCGGGGCTGGGATGTTTAGACGCTTGCCTGTGCTTTCGACTGTGCATGGTACAGCGTAACCGGAAGGATGCCTGCGATGTTTAGAAAAAAAGGCAAATCAAACCTCATACCCAACTACGTCATCCTGATCCTGCTAGTCTGCCTTGCGCTGGGTCCGATCCTGGTTCTGTTTTTCAACTCGCTGAAGTCATTCACAGATTTGGGCACCAATCCAATTGGACTTCCCCGGGTCGTTCTGATAGAGAACTACGTCAATGCCTGGGTTCAGGGCGAGTTTGCCACCACCCTGACCAACAGCTTTATCTACGTAGTCTTCACCGTGGCCGGCGTTCTCGTGCTGGGCGGCATGGCCGCCTATAGCCTGGCCCGGCTCGACCCCCCGGGCGACAATTTCTACCTGGTCTATATGTTGACCCTCTCCACGCTTCCGTTCTGGCTCTATGTCATCCCGCTGTTCATCATGTGGCGCAATCTGGGGCTGTTGGACACGCGCGCCGGTCTGATCATCATGTACATCGCCTTCAATTCGCCGTTCGCCATCTTCCTGCTGCGCTCCTTCCTCATGAGCCTGTCGCGGGATTTCGAGGACGCGGCGCGCGTGGACGGCGCCAACGAGTGGCAGGTGATGACGCGGGTGGTGATCCCGATCATGTGGCCGGCCTTTCTGACCGTAGGCCTGGTGGTTGGGTTGGGCGTGTGGAGTGAGTTCCAGGCCGCGCTCATCTTCCTGCAGCGGGATGAGCTGATGCCGGTGACGACAAGCTACTACAACTTCACACAGCGTTTCGGCCGCGACTGGTCGCTGACCAGCGCAGGCGCGGTGATGATGATCGCGCCGGTGCTGGTGCTGTTCCTGGCGTTGCAGCGTCAATTTGTGACGGGCTTGACTCAGGGCGGCATCAAGCTGTAGGCGGTGATCAGGTTGCTGATCGAATTGCTGAGAGCATGGGCATGAAGGGCTTGGCGTTGTCCAGGGCATATTTCTCCGAAGCCATACGGCCGCTTCTGGCCAAACGAGTAACTGAGATCGGCCAATCCTATGCTGCTGCGTTGCTAGGTTGGGGCTCGGATGTGCTCGGAAACGATGACGAGCTATCCAGAGACCACGAGTGGGGTCCAAGGTGCTTGTTGTTTCTGCCCGAACCTCTCATTCGGCATAGGGAGAAAGTCCTCAACGAACTGAATCGTCACCTGCCGATCGAATTTAGGGGTCACCCAACCCGGTTCGTGACTGACCCAGAGAACCCTTCGGTGCGTGTCCCAGCTAAGGATTCAACGGGACACGTCCATGTTGAAGTGACCACCTGTGACGAATACCTTGCTCAAAGCATCGGCACCTTAACCCCAAAGAGCGAATTCGAATGGTTGACGATACCCGAGGGAAGCCTTCTAGGGTTAACGAGAGGGGAGGTCTTCTGGGACGGAATTGGCGAGCTCACCCGCTACCGCAGGTATTACCAGTACTTTCCCCTAAATGTCTGGAAATACAGGCTAGCCTACGCATGGCAGGCATTGGGGTGGGACATCGACTTGATAGGTCTATGCGCCGTGAGAGGGGATGTCCTGTCAGCCAGACATAGCGTATCCCTATCGGCGTACTGGATCATGTCACTGGTCTTTCTCCTCAACAGGCGCTATTGCCCTCTGTACGTGAAGTGGCTTCATCGCGAGTTCTACAAACTCGACCACCTGGCCGCGGAGATCGGACCCATCCTGGAGGAGTCCTATCGGATAGACGATCTTGCTCTCGTACCAGAAAGACTAACAGCGGCGTGTGACCTGCTTGTGGAGCATCAGGATCGCATGGGTCTACTTCCCAACTTTGCTGATATACCACGCAAGTCATACCGAGGATTCGTCTATGCCGATTGTCAGGCTATCGCGGATCAGATCAGGGATTCAGTCGAGGGCGACCTTAGTGCGCTCACTGTGGATGGCGCGCTGGACCAGTGGATAGGGAACTACGACCTCCTGGTCGGCGGGGCGGGTAAGCTGAAATCGCTATCGCCGGTTTACGACAGTCCTCATTGATACAGTTCTACCGGTTGACCACCCAAGTTGGCGTGAAAATCACAGGAGGGTAACACAGACATGCAGATGACAGCGATCGATGCTATCGGAATCCCCCGCGATGCCAGCCCGCGCGTTCGGACCGCAGCCGCCGAGCTAGCGCGCTGGATCGAAAAGCTGGGCGGTACAGAGCCAACCATCGGAGCGCATTCCGATCGTGGAAATGTCACAGCCCGGTTGGACACTTCCGAGGCCGACTTGAAGCCGGAGCACTTTCGTATCGCGGTGAACGACGGCGCCGCCTTGCGCATCACGGGGGGCGATGGCCGGGGCGTTCTGTATGGGGTGCAGGAATGCATCGACCGCGCCCGCCGCGACCAGGCCGTCACACCGATCACCGATGGCCCACATTTCCCGGTGCGCGCGCTGCGAATGTGGGAAACGCCTTCGAACAAGGTCTGGTGTCTGCCTTTCAAAAGTATTCTGGACTATGAAAAAATGCTGCGCCCGGAGGAATGCCCGGAATACCTGGCGCTCGCCCGGATGCTGCTGGCCATGCGTGTCAACAGCCTCGGCCTGTTCGCCCAGTACGCGGCCAGAGGCTCACAGTTCGAACGCTGGCTTTCCCGCGCCGAGCCGGTCGAGCAGTTTGCCCGCTTTCTGGATCGCTTCGGCGTCAGGGTCGGTCTCTCGCTCCACTATGCCGAGCCGGACGAGAACGGGGCGTATCAGAACGTCTGTCCCTTTTCCGATGACGTCCGCGCGCAGTGGCATGATTTCGCCGCGCGTCTGGCCGTCGCCATGCCGTCGGTGCGCAATGCCATCGTCTGGGGCGCCGGCGAGAATGCGCCCGGTCCGCATGAGGACGACTGCGACCGCTGTCGCGCGCTGCCGATTCGTGACCGGGTTCTGGCCGGCATGAGCCTGGTCAGCGAGGCGCTGGCCACCATCGGCGGCGAGCTGCTCTGGCCGGCAGTCACGGACCAGGCCGCCTACGCCAAATCCGAGGCAGAGTTGTTCGGCGACTGGGGGGATGAGCTACCCGCGAATGTGCGGATCGCGCCGTGCCACCTGTACTGGGACTTTCGTCCGCCCTATCCGCCGCACCCGATCTGGCGCCACATCGGCAATCGACCGGGCGAGCGTTCCCCATACGTGTTCGAACTTGCGCTGGTGGGCGATACAGCCGGCCTCAACTTTCTGCCTTGTTCAATGGCCCACCGCTGGCAGGAGGAGTTTCTCAAGGCAGCCGACAAGAATTGTGACGGGTTTGACGCCAATCTGGGGATCCATCCCGACTACGTGGACCATCCGCTCAATCTCTCCAACTGGTATGCCTACGGCCGGCTGTGCTGGAACCCCCGCCTCGACCCGGACGACATCCTGTCCGAGTGGCTGACGATGGAGTACGGCGCGGAGGCGCTCCCGTTCCTGCCCGGCCTGCGCGCAACCTATCCCGCCACCATCGGCGCGCTGTTCAGCCGCAGCGGCTTGACCCAGTGTCACAGCTATGTTGCGCGCTACAGCTACCTGGACACACGTCTCAACGGACCGTGGCGAATCTGGACCGACTACCTGCATCCGGGGATGGATCGCGCGGGCGAGAACGTCCTTGGACTGGAGTTGCCGCTCGACGCCTATCCCGAGCAGGAGGCCGCGACGCTGCGCAACGATCCGCGCTACCAGCTCATCTTCAACCGCGTGCCGCTGACCGATGCCTACGCCGCCGAGCTGATGGCCGAGAAGCGGCCGTCCATCGCCCACATGGAAAGCGTGCTGGCGGTGTGGCGGCAACTCGAAGGCAAGATTGACCCGGCATCCTATGAACACGTCGCCGGGTTGCTCGAAGCCAACGTGAACGACGTGCGCATCTTTGTGGACTGTTTCGGGCTGTACCTGGACTACAAGCTGGGACGGCTGCAGGGGGCGCAGATCGAGGCAACGCGCGCCCGCTACGCCGACGTTCCGAAAGGCGAGGCCACAGCCGGTTCACCGTATGATGGCTGGTTCTGGGACCACTTTGGCTGGCAAGGCACCTACCTGGAGTTCCTGGACGATCTGGACAAGCTGTTGCGGGGAGAGACGCTCGGCCCCTTCCTCGCCGCCGGCGCGACGGAAAGCCAGATGGAATGAGGTTTCGAATAGCGTAGAGGGGGGCGAGACGTCCGCGCTCTCAGGGAGGAGATTTGCATGGCAGACAACCGGCACATCCCACATTGGCGGCAGGCCGGCGTAGTGTCCACCACCGCCAGCCCATTTGCGCCGCTCAAACCTGTCCCGGTGCAGGCCGTTACCATGCGTGATGGGTTCTGGAAAACGCGCATGAACGCCAGCCGGACCAATGGCATCCCGTCGTTCCTGGCCTGGCTGGACGTCGACGACCAGACCGCGCCCTTCAGGGCCTATGCGGCAGGCGACAAGGCGGGAATCGCGGCCGGCCTGGAAACGTTAAAGGCCAATCCCACCGGAATGAACCGCACGCGCAACGGCCATTCCTGGCGCGCGAACTTTCAAAAATGGCTGGAAGCGTGCGCATATGTCCTGCAGTCCGGGGACGATCCTGACACGCGCGCCCTGCTCGATCTGTTCGTGACCGGCGTTGCCAATGCGCATCAGGACAGCGCGTTCCGGACCACCTACTATGGCGACGATTTCGAAAGATCGTACGGACTGGGTAACCCGGGACACATGATCCAGGCCGCCATTGCACACCACCGTGCAACCGGATCGACCGAATTCCTGGAATGCGCGCAGCGTGTTGCCGACGCAATCTGCCAGCGGTTTCAGGGGGAAGACTTTGCCGGGCACAGCGTCATCGAAATGGCATTGGTCGAGCTATACCGCACCACGGGCGAAGAGAGATATCTCGCCGGCGCCAGACATTTCCTCACCCCACTGTTGAGACAGCCCCCGATTATAGGCTCCGACTTCCTCGGCTACTTGAGCAGGCACGTTGTACGTCAGACATACCTCATGTGCGGTGGCGCCGACTACTATGCGGAAACGGGCGACCAGGAATTCATGGACAAGCTCACAGCCATCTGGCGTGACATGACAACCGGCAAGCTGCATCTCACCGGCCAATTGGCCGTGGACTCTGAGAACTGCGAGCTGACATGCAAGGAGGCCTTCGAGCTGCATTCGGGTGTCTTCCGATTCCTGCTGGGCACAGGTTTGGAGACGTGCGAAGCAGTTGGCAACGCGACTTGGAACTGGCGCATGCTGGCCTTGACGGGCGATGCCAGCTACGCCGATCTGATGGAGAGGACGCTGTACAACGGCTTCCTGGCGCACGTATCTGTCGATGGCGATAAGTTCCACTATTTGTGTCCCCTCTCATCGGACGGTAACCACTGGCAGCGCACCCCCTGGTCATCAGCCTCCACCAGTTGCTGCTCACCCAACGCGCTGCGAACGATCGCGTCATTGCCGGGATACATGTTCAGCGTTTCAGCGGGTGGAGTGTGGGTTCACCTGTATGACAGCTGTACGATGGACTGGCGCCTGGATGACGGGACGAAACTCCGCCTTGCCCAGGACACGTCCTATCCATGGGACGGTAAAGTAAACATCACCTTCGAACCCGAACGGCCCGCCACTTTTGATCTGAACCTGAGAATACCTGGATGGTGCCGCAACCCAACTGTGCAGGTGAATGGACAGCCTATCGAAGATGACATCGCGTCGGGAGCCTACTGCCGCATCACCAGAGAGTGGCGCAAAGGTGATACTGTCACTCTGCAGCTGCCGATGCCTGTTGTTGCCATGACCGCCGACCCGCGCGCCCGCTACTTTGAGGGCAAGGTTGCGCTGTGTCGCGGCCCCCTCGTGTATTGCGTCGAGAGTACCGATAATCCCGCCATTGACATGTGGGGCGCGTACGTTGCCTTGCCGCAGAAGAGTGAGGTGGGTGACGACCGCAAACTTATAGGAGACTACCGCCAGTCGGCCTTGCTGAACGAATTCGGGGCAGCTTTCAGGCAGGACCTTCTCGGCGGGGTCGTCTCTCTGCAAGGAGACGGCGGGTCATACGATCATCCGGACGGTATGCTGACCTTCATTCCCTACTTTGCGTGGGCAAATCGTGACAGCAGGTCGTCGATGCGTACATGGATAGATGGCAGAGCGGAATGGAGAAACGAGGCGCGTTGACGGGCAGGCAATCCATAGAGCTGGCAGGGGCGTTCTACCCTACGGGCCAGACGTAGCGGAGGCGACCGGACAGCTACCCAAGAGGAAGAACAACATGCGCGCCAGACGCCTGCTCTGTACGGCTATTGGCCAGATTGAATGGGAAACTTTCGAAATTGCAGAGGCGCCCGCCCCACATGAGGTTGTCGTCAAGGCAGCCTGCTCGCTCATCAGCGCGGGCACAGAGCTCGCGATGTACAGTGGTTCACACAGCGGCTTCTCACGGCCGGACCCGCCACAGTTCCCCATCGAACTGGGCTATGCATTGGCAGGCGCCGTGCAGGCGGTCGGCCGCGAGGTGACGGAATGGGCAGAAGGCGACCGGGTGGTGGTCTACGCACCGCATGGCGACTGGGCCGTGTGTGATGCACGCACAACCAAAATGTGGCGTTTGCCGCCGGACGTTACGCTGGAGCAGGCCGCACTGGCTGTGCTGGGCGGCGTGAGCGCGGTCGGTGTCCGTCAGGGCACCGTCACGCTGGGCGAGACGGTGGTCGTCCTGGGTCTGGGGCTGGTTGGTCAGTTTGCGGCGCAACTGTCCCGCCTGTCCGGCGCGCGGCCGGTGTTTGGGGTCGATCTCCTTCCCAATCGCGTGCGAATCGCAGGCGCCAGCGGTATCTGCGCTCTCAATCCAGGCGAGTCGGACGTCGAAGAGAGGGTGAACGACGCCACCGGTGGACAGATGGCAGAGGTGGTGATCGAAGCGACTGGCAATCCCGGTGTCGTACCGCAGGCCCTGGACCTGGCAGGCGATGGCGGGCGTGTGGTGCTGCTGGGTAGCCCGCGCGGCGCAGCCGAAATCGATCTCTACAGGGCTGTTCACCACAAAGGCGTCTCGCTGATCGGCGCGCATGCGCGCGTATCCGGGCACCCGTACACGACTGGAGATCCGTGGACCCGTGAGCGCAACCTTGACCTGGTCCTGCGCCTGTTCGCGGACGGCTCGCTGCAGAGCGAGGGCCTGATCAGCCACCGTGTTCAGCCGGACGACGTCGGAGAGGCATACGAGATGCTCGTTGAGCGCCCGGGCGATTTCCTCGGCGTGTTGATCGAGTGGGAGGCCTGACACAGGGCGGCATCAGGCTTCAGGCCGTAATCAGGTTGCTGACAGACGGTGCCGAACTGTACGGCGAGTTTGACGTGTTGCTCAGAACAGGTGCAGTGTCGAGAGGCCAAAATCAGGTTCAGGGTGTAGGCCCAGGAATTCACCGCGCGACGCATCCCTGCCGCCTCTTATGGGCTCCACTTGAAGCAGGGCGAACTGACGCTGGGGGCTGCGTCCGCCAACGACTATGGGCGTGATCTGTCTGGGGGTTAAGCCTGGTACAGCGACAGCTCTGTGAGGGGTACTCGCGCCGGCATCCACTAGCCCTTCAACGCGCCGATGGTCAGGCCGCGAATAAAGTACTGTTGAAACAGGAAGAATATGATGACCGGCGGAACGGCCATCAGCACGCCGGATGCCATGGCGATGGGGTAATCGTTACGCCCCGTGCGCTCCATGCCGCGCAGCAGGGTCACCCCGACCTGGATGGGCATCAGCTTCAGATCGTTAATCACGGCCAGGGGCCACACGAAGTCATTCCACGTTGCCACAAAGGTGAAGGTCCCCAAAGCCGCCAGCGCCGGTTTGGTCAGCGGCAGCGCGATCTGCCACCACAGGCGGATCTCGCCGGCGCCGTCGATGCGCGCCTGGTCGAACAGCTCGGACGGCAGCGTCAACATGAACTGGCGGATGAGGAAGACCGCATAGGGTGAAGCCAACCCCGGCAGGATCATGACCCAGTAGGTGTCGTGCAGATTCAGCAGCAGCGTCAGCATAAAAGCCGGGATCAACCTGGAGAAACCCGGCAGCATCATCGTGCTCAGCACCATCCAGAAGATGATATCGCGCCCCCGAAAGCGCTTGCGCGCGAAGGCATATCCGGCAGCCGCGCACAGGAGCAGCCCCAGGACGGTAACCGTGACGGAGACGAAGAGGCTATTGGCCAGCCAGCGCAGCACCGGAAAAGTCGAACTCAGCACCTGCTGATAGGACTCCAGGGTGGGCTCCTTCAACCACAGGCCGGGGGGCAGAGCCTGCGCCTGCTGGCCTTTCTTAAAGCTGGTCAGCACCATCCAGTAGAGGGGAAACCAGGAGATGAGAGCCCAAAAGAGGAGGAGAAGCAGTGTGATGTTGCCGCCGATCTTCTCTCGAAGCCTGCGCCAGGAACGACCTTCGGTCTGGATTGGACGCGGAATATGCTCTTCGGGGACAGTGGGTTGTTTCAGCACAAGGCTCCCGGGCTCCTTTAGTATTCCACGACGGACCGGAACCAGCGGAACAGCACCACCGCCAGCGCCAGGGTGAGCAGAAGAAGCGCCAGCCCGACGGCCGATGCGTAGCCGACCTTCAGAAAGACAAAGGCGTAACGGTAGGTAAGGAAGGCGAGTGTCAACGTGGACCCCACCGGCCCGCCTTTGGTGAGGAAAAAGACGGAGACGAAGAGCTGCATCGCCACGATCATCGTCGTCACCGCCACGTAGAGGATGCTCGGAGTCAACAGGGGGATGGTGATGTATATCGTCTCGAGCCAGCCGGTGGCGCCGTCGATGTGGGCTGCATCGAACAGCTCGGAAGGCAGCCCGAGGACCGCAGCCACGAAGATGATAATCCCAACACCCAGCCCGGTAATCAGGTCCATGAGGACGAGGGATGGCAGGGCTGTCTGCGGATTCCCCAGCCAGTTTACAGGGTCGATTCCGACCACACTCAACAGGTAGTTGATCAGACCGAACTGATTGTTGAAAATGTAGCGCCAGACGACCGCTACGGCGACGAGGGAAACCACGCTGGGCAGATAGAAGGCACTTTGCAGGCCCTGGCGCATGCCCTGACTGCGGAACTTGGTGATTCGGATCGCCACCGCAAGCGCCAGGGCGACGGCGGCGAATGTGAACATCCCGACGTAAGTTAACGTGTTGCGTACAGATTGCCAGAAACGCTTGTCGTTCAGGACGTGGTCAATGTTGTCCAGACCAACCCAAACCGGCTTTCGATCGTACCATTCGAGCGCGGCCATCACGACGGACATGACCGTAGGCACCAGCACAAAGACGAGGAACAGAACCAGGAAAGGTGTGACGAAGATATAGCCCCACATCTCCTCACGCTTGGCATAGTTCATGGCTGTCCCCGATCTTGAGAGTCTGAAAGGGTCTCCCGCGAGCCGTGTCGTCGCGGGAGACCGGCTTTGTCCGTGGTGGGGTTCTACGCACAGCTCTCGAGAGCCGTGTTGATGTCGTCGGTCATCTCCTGCATCACCTGTTCCGCGCTCATGCCGGAGAAGGCGCCCTGGAAATATTCCTCAAAGATCGAGCGCACCACGATGGTCTCCGTACTGCGCTTGGCATCGAACCATGCGTTCGGCATCAGACATTCGGATGTATAAACCACGAGGGGGTCGTCGGCGACTTCCGCCAGAATGGACTTGCGGAACGGCAGCATGCCGGCCGACTTAACCAACCATTCTTCGCTTTCATCGTTGGTCATCCAGTGGAGGAACTTCAATAGTCCTGGCGTGTCAGCAGGATCCTCGGGCTTGAAGGGCACCAAACCGGAGTAGTTTGCGCCGCCCCAGGCGATGGCGGGGTGCGGGTCATCGTGTGGATACTGGATGAAGCGCCATTTGCGCTCGTTCTCGGTATCAGTGACGACCAGGGTCTCGGTGTCCAGTTCCATCCCCTCGCGGCGCGCTCCCCCGGGTACCACGTTGCCAACCTGCATGAGGATGTTGCCCTGGTCGATGAGGGCGTTATTATCGTCGCCGGTGTACCCCGCCGGATCGGGAATCAGATCGTTTTCGGCCAGCTCTTGCATCCATGCAAGGCATTTGATCGCCTCCGGCGAAGCCATGTCGACGCACGATTCCGTCTCATCGGTCCAGAAGTGGGCGCCGAAGCAGCGGAAATACAGGAGTGTCACCCAATGAAAAGCCGGCGTGGAATGGGCGGATGGGATGCCGAGTCCGTAGCGCTCGCTGCCGTCCGGTCGGGTGCCCCGCACAGCCTCAAGCCAGCTATTAAACTGGTCAATGTTCCACCCGTAGCATGGGGCCTGGGGGGCAGTATCCATCGCGCCCGCTTCCTCGACCCCATCGAGGTAGACAACGCCGGACTGGCACACCGGCCAGTACGGCAACATGTACACCCTGCCTTCAATTGAGCACTGCTCAAGCATTCCCTCGACCATATCGCTGGACAACTGCTCTTCCAACGAGTCGGTGAGGTCCAGAGCCAGTCCCACCTCCAAGGCCGAAAGGGCAAGCTGGATCCAGCCGCCGCCTACTACATCCGGGGGCGAACCGGCCGCGAGGGCCGTTGTCACCTTGCTGCCCTGCTCCCACGTCAGGGGAAGCACCTCTACCTCAATGCTTGGATTCTCGTCCATGAAGGCGTTCGCCCGCTCCCACTGCCAGGAACCGGGCTCGCCAAGAGCCGATGAGTAGTACGGGAAATCCCAGAAATCAATCGTTGTGGTTACAGCCGGGGGCGCAGCTGCTCCTCCGTCCGCCGGCGCCGCCGGCATCTGGCAAGCAGCGAGAACTGCTCCCGTGCCTGTGACGGCAGACAGCTTCAAGAAGTCACGTCGACTCAGCTTGTTCCGTTTCATGCTCTCTTCTCCTTTGATCTGATAGTTTGATCTGAAAGCGATTGAAGTGCATGCAACAACGCTTACTCTCGTCAAATGCATCCGAGGGGCTGAGCGCCGACGGTCCTAGGTCGACGCATGTCGCTGTCCGAAGTCTGTCATGCCTTACTCATGCGGTCATCTATTGACCGCGCCATTGCGTATCGATACCGACATAGTTTTCTACAAAGTGCTGATGCCGTGCAGGCAGCGCCGCAATAAACGCCTGCGCCGATTCAGGGAGGGGCCACGGCGCCTCTATCCAGTAGCTGCGCGGGCGGAGGCCGAGGCCGCAGGAAAGGCGCACCTGGTCGGTCCGGTTGGGGAAAGCGGCGTGGTAGGTGCGTGCGGCGAAGATGATCTGATCGCCCGGCTCCGTGAACAGGGGCACCATGCCCGGCACGTCGAAACCGACGTAGGCCTCCGCCTCACTTCCCTGCCGGTGGAATGAGCGCCGGTCCGGGGTCAGCGCAAAGCCTTCCGGCCCCGCCCAATCCTCCACGTGGGAATCTTCAATCACGGCGAGGCCGCCGTGTTCAGGATAGGAGCCTGTGAGGTAGAACCAGCGGCCCGAGGGCCAGTGGCCCCGGTTCAGAACATCGCCGGCGTTTTGCGGGGGTCCTTGACTGAATCCATGCCAGTCGGAGTGCCACGAAAGTGGAGAGGAGCCGGGATTGCGTAGAATCGCGGCGGTGCGGTGGATTGTCAGCTCGTCGGACTGGCAGAAGAGCCGTTGGACCTTCAGAAAGGGCTCGCAGTCGAGCAGTTTCCACAGGACAGGTGCGTGCTCGACAAAGGAAGTGTGGGTGTAACTCTCGCCGGGGCCCAGTGTCCTGTCCGGGTCGATAACCTGTTGAACCGCTTCCTGAAGCTCCGCAACCAGCTCCTCAGACAGCACCTGCCTGACCACGGCAAACCCATGGGCGTCGACACATGCCTGGGCGGCCTCCAACTCATTGAGGCCGAATTCATAGCGATACGAAAGCGCGGGTTTCTGAATGTCAGTGTAGTTCATAGGGGTACTCGTTGGGGCTGCCTGGAGATTGTCACCGTGCTCTACCGGCGCAGACGCCGCTTCTGGTGCGACACTGACACCTGCGCCCGGGAACACAGCTACTGGGTGAATGCAACGTTCCATGCATCGCTACAGCATGCCTTTATCCACATATTATTATATCTAGGCGCGCCATTGTCAAACCGTTTTTCACGGTCCGCACAGCCCCTTTTTACAACCTGCTCAACTGCTGTATAGTTCTTCCTGAAGCGCCTGCCCGGTGTTCGTCCACTATCTTCCTGCAGAGGTCCATCGTGAAGATCACCAGCGTTCGAACCATCAACTTCGCTCCATTCTCCAGCATCACCTTCCTTGAACTGAAGACGGACAGCGGCATCGTCGGCCTGGGAGAGACCTATTACACGCCCCGATCCGTAACGGCCTATATCGGAGAGGTATTAACGCCAATGCTGCAGGAGAGAGACCCGCGCCAGATCGAGGCGTTCTGGCGCCGGGCCTACGAGAACTCCCACATTTACGGCAATAAGGGGCTGGAGATGCGCTGCCTGTCGGCGGTGGATGTAGCGCTCTGGGATATCCTGGGCCAGGAGCTGGGGCAGCCGATCTGGCAGCTTCTCGGCGGGACGAGCAATCCGGACGGCGTGCCGGTCTACAACACGTGCGCCTCGGCGGGGTACGGGCAGAAAGCGCCGGATATCTCGCGTAAAGTGGAGGTGTCCGCAACCGGCGCCTATCGGGACTTTGAGGCGTGGCAGCCGGGTGGCGATGCCGGTGAACTGGCCCGCTCGCTGCTCGATATGGGGATCCGCGCCATGAAGATCTGGCCCTTTGATCGCTTCGCCCTCGCCAATCACGGCCAGACGATCTCGTTTGCAGAGATCGAGGAAGGATTGCAGCCGTGGCGGCAGGTCCGCGACGCCGTGGGACTGGATATGGATATTATCCTGGAGGGGCACGGTTATTGGGCGCTCCAGCCCGCCCGCCGCATCGCGGAGGCGCTTGAGCCCTACAAACCGGTCCTGCTGGAGGACTTGATGAAGCCGGACAACCCGCGCACGCTGGCCAAGTTGCGCAGTTCGACGCGCACGCCCATCTGTGCGTCGGAGCTGCTCATGAATCGCTACGCGGTCGAGGAGATGATACGGGCGGATGCCTGTGACGTGGTGATGACGGATGTGACCTGGGCAGGCGGCATCACCGAGGCGCGCAAGATCGCCGACATGGCCGAGACCAACAACATGGGCGTGATCTTCCATGACTGCACGGGCCCGGTGACGCTGGCGGCCTCCCTTCACCTGGCGGCCCATGCCACCAACACGTGGATGCAGGAGATCGTGCGGGCGTTTACACTGGGATTCTATCGCGACCTGGTCGATCACCCATTTGTGGTGGAGGATGGGCGCATGCAACCGCCCCAGCGCCCGGGGCTTGGCGTCGCATTGAAGCCGGAGGCGCTGGATAGGGACGATTGCCAGATTATCACTTTGGTTTAGCGCGTGTCCTACCCGGCTGTCTGCCCCAGGAAGAGATCCCGCCCCGCCACCAGCGTCTGCATCTTGCGGTCGGCGACCGAGCGCGGCAGCATCCAGAAGCCGCAATCGGGGTGGATCCACTTGACCCGCTCCGCGCCCAGCAGGTCGACCGCGTTCTGAATGCGCCGGGCGATCACGTCCGGGCTCTCCACTTCGTTGTCCTTGATATCGACGACGCCGATCCCCAGGGCGATACCCTCGCGCAGGTCGGTGAAGACCTCCAGCTCATCGTAGCCGCGGCGGGCGAACTCCAGCACCAGGTGGTCGACGTGCAGGTTGTTAAGGAAGCCGAGCAGGCTGGCCCAGAAGCCGCTCTGGATGCTCTGGCCGCCGTAGTTGCCGAAGCAGAGGTGTAGCGCGCGTTCGCCGCGGGCGCCGTCGAGCACATGGTTGATCGGCTCGTGCACCCAGGTAGCATCTTCAGGGTTGCCGGTCAGATTGGCCTCGTCGACCTGCAGGACGGGCGCGTCGATGGCCTCGACCTGGCGGCGCAGCACTTCGGCGATGGCCATGGTCAGGCTGGGTAAATCACCGTAGTGGCGGTCCAGCAGCGTCTTCGCCAGCATGTAGGGCGCGGTCACGGTGAACTTGAGCGGCACGGCGGTCAGCTCCTTCACCATCTGCCAGCTGGAAGGCAGGTCCAGCTCGCCTTCGCCGATGGGGCCTTCGACCACGCCGGCCGGCTGCGTGCGGAAGCCCATGCCCTGCTGGGCGCGAAAGTCGGCCACATCCTTGCGGCCCATTTCGCTGGAGATGCCGGACATCGGCCGCACGAAATATTCGATCATCCCGTTCGTCTCAGGATGGTTGACGTCGAAGCGGGTCAACTCGCCGTCGGAGATCACGTCCAGCCCGGCCAGCTCCTGCGTTTTGAGGACGACGAGAACGGCGTCGCGCAGGTTGGGGACGGACGGATAGGCGGCCAGCCAGGCTGGCAAGGGATAGCTGCCGACGACGGTTGTTTGGATGGATGGTGCGGTCATTGGGTGCTCCTGGTGCGGGATGTGTAGTGTCGGTGAAACTTTCTGTATTGGTAAGTGGTTAGGGATCGCTATCCACTGATTACTGAGAGACGCTTGGCAAGGTCATCAAAATCTTCAGGGCATTTCTGCCGGATGGCGTCAATGCGGCGGGCTGCTTCCTCGGCTAGAGGTTTGCGTCCCCCGTCGGGCCTATCTGACAAGCCGCGTTGGTCAGCAAGCGGTTCAAAATACATTTCCTTTACATGGATTTCGGCCCGGACATCCGACCAGCGCCATTCATTGGGCAGATCGACGCCCGCAAGAACCCACGTCTCGATCTCTTCCCAGGCGTTTGCGGCCAGAAACTGCGCGCCGTCGCCGAATTCTTCTTCGATCTCGTCGAGTCGGTGACGCCTTCCTTCCCTGCCATCACGATCAACGCAAAGAACAAAGACATTTGTCATCGGATAAAGCCTCACAATTTCCGAAATTCTATCTGACTTTAATGCTTCAACAACGCCGCCGAGCAAGGGATCCCGGCATACGTCGATTTTTGCGCTGGACTTCCCGAGGGAACGGAAGAGCCGAATAAAGAGCGGCTTGAGAATGTGCTCGTCCTTTCGGAAATCTTCGGGAATGATAAGGACGTTCACTGCCGTTCCTCATCGCCATCCTCTTCGGTAAAAGCGAGTGCGGTTTCCATCCAACTGCTGGACAGGAGCCGTCCCAGTCCATGAGAATTACGCAGTTCCCCTGCCCGTGGCAGTTCGGCGACGGGACGAATGATGGCGTCGTCCGCATCTTCGAGGCGGCAGACTACGGAGGTGTTTTTGAACGTCTCATCGTTCATCATCGTCAGCAGGTCCGGCGAATGGGTGGTGGTGATCACCTGAAACCCTTGCTTTGCGGTCTGCTTTTGGATCAGTTCCAGCAGGAGCCACTGTCGCGCTGGATGGATACCGTTGTCGATTTCCTCAAAGAAGAAAAGACCCTTTGGGTCTGGTCCCAACAGCACTGCCAGCATAGCCAGGAATCGCAGCGTGCCGTCCGACGCGGCGTAGGCGGATACCTTTCTGCCGTTCGCTTCCAAGAAGACGAGATGCACTCTGCCGGATGGATCGGTCGGAAACTCGAAGTCCCGCACATCCATTGGCGTCAACTCGCTTATCCACGCAACCAGCGTCTCCTTGCGCTGCGAGTCTTCGCAGATCGCCTGCAGCACCGTCGGCAAATGCTCGCCGCGATCGCCCAGCACGGTCTGGCCGGGGAGAGCAGGCTCACGCATGCGGTTTGGCGCCAAATCCAGGAAACGCATACTGGCAAGGACTTTCTTAAGTCCCTCGGCGTAATACTCTTGCACCCACGGCGACACTTTGTGTCCTTGAATTTGGGTCAGCCCTGGTTGGTTTGGCCTTCCCTCGGCGTGAGCAATGTCGTCTATCCCTCCAGCATCCCTTTTCTTCCTTGGGAGCAGGTGCAAGACATCACCTTGCACATTGACAGGTTCGTCGCTGACCGAAGTACTCGTAAAGATAGTCCCCAATTGGGTCTTGAGTTTTTCCTTATTCACCCGGAATGCGACGTCTCCGGATTCATTCCTGCCAACCTCGATTGTGTAGACAGCGTCCTTCTCTTCGACCTGCAACGAGAATGAAGGCTGGCCGAAGCGGATAATCTCGTTCATGGCGCCGCGAATCCCCGCCCACTCGCTCTGGCCGCCGGCGCCGTATCTCCCGCCGATGATCTCGGCCAACGTGTAGCCGCGGCCGATGCCGTGCAGGAAACGGAACGCGTCGCGGATGTTGCTCTTGCCACTGGCGTTGGCGCCGACGATGACGGTGAAGGGGCCGACGCGCAGCGTTTCGTCGGCGAAGTTTTTGAAGTTAACGAGTCGAATTGAGGTAATCATGGCGCTACTCCGGGTCCACACCGCCTGTCGGTGCAGGCAATCATATCACGGGACGGCGGGCGGGTGTTAAAACTAACTTGACAGTCTGATCGAGAAGCGGTCGGTGTTCTCCCGCTCCTCACCTCTCTTGACTCTCTCCTGAGCATTTCCAGTTTGTCTTTTCGCCGGAATTGGTAAACACTGCACCTGCGCAGCGCGCCGCGACCGTGGCGCCACCCAACCACCACTCCCAACGCAGGTGACCATGACAAACGAAACACAACCCTCACCGGTAGCAGCCTTTCGCGCCAAGATGGCGGCGGGCGATATCTGTATCGGCGCGTCGATCACGCTGACCGACCCGCACGCGACCGACGCGCTGGGCGATTCGGTCGACTTTTTCTGGATCGACATGGAGCACAGCATGATGAGCGCGGAGGCGCTGAGCGGGCACTTTCTGGCGGCGAAGTCGAGAGGCCGGCCGGCGCTGGTGCGCGTGCCCGGCAGCGGCACGCCATTTATCAAGCCGGTGCTGGACGCGGGCGCGGACGGGATCATCGTGCCGCAGGTGCGCTCGGCTGCCGAGGTGCAGGATGTGGTAAACAGCTGTCGTTACCCGCCTCTGGGGAAACGCGGCTATGGGCCGCGCGTGCCCGCCAACTACGGGCGCGACGGCGGCAACGACTACATCGAGCGGGCCAACCGGGAGATTTTCGTGGCCGTCCAGATTGAGAACGCAGAGGCTTTCGACGCCCTGGACGATATCCTGGCCATTACCGGGCTGGACTCGATCGCGCTGGGGCCCTGGGATCTCTCGGCGTCACTGGGGCTGCTGGGCGACGTGGAACATCCGACCGTGATCGAGGCGGTGGACAGCATCATCACCCGCACGCGGGCGGCGGGGCTGTTCGTGGGGGCCGGCATGGCGCCCGACGCGCGCTTTGCGCTCGGCATGGCGAAGCGCGGTGTGCAGTGGTTACAGGTGGGCGATGACTGCGGCTATATGATTTTGGCGATGGACCAGATCACGGCTGAGGTGAGGAGTCAACTGTAACGGGTTCGCGACTGCAGGGAAATCAACTCAGGCCCGCTGTCCCCCGTGCGCCTATGGATGTAAGAGAACCGTCCCAGCAGTTTTGCTGGGACGGTTGTGTTCTTGCGATGAGTTGAATTGAGATTGGCGAAGACAGAGATATGCCCTCTACCGTTACAGCGCTCTGATGGCAGGCACCGTCGTCAGTACACCTCGCGCCTGTGCCCTATGCGTAGCACCACGATAGTCCTGTCATGATCCTGAACATCGCAAATGATGCGATAGTCCCCAACGCGAAAACGCCAAAGGCCACCCATGTCACCCCTCAGCATCTTCGCGCGGCCTAGCTGTCGTGGGTCGGAGGCTCTCGCTATACGGCCGGTCAACTCCTCCTGGATACGTTGCGCTGTTTACCTGTCTAATCTCCGCATCTGACGCCTAGATGCGGGAGCGTACCTTATCGTCCAAGCCAAGATCGGCTCTTATCTCTTCGTCACTGTACGTTCGCTCTACGCCTTGACGAATCCGGTCCGCCGATGCACTCGCCAAGTAATAGTCTTCGGTCTCTTCCAATCCGCGCTCGATGATTTCACGCAGATAGAAGTCCCGTGATCGGCCGGCATCTTCCACCAGTTCGTCAACAGCACGCCGCAGTTCCGGCAGGGTCCACAGTAAGAACCGATGCGCCAGAAACACCATATTCGCTCGAACTATACCCATTTGCTGTCCTCCTGCACGCAAATTGTCCAAGAGCAGTCAAGGCCTTTTCATTCTGATATATCCAGCCTTTTGTCCTGCATTCGCTGACACGCGCAGCGCCAATTGTACATCCGTTCAACTTAATCGTCCAGCTTGGCAGACTGCTTCCATGCTGCAGAGAGTTCGCGACCGGAGAGCTATCGAAACAATGTGCTCTGCTCTCATGTGCAATTATCGAATGCCTGTAAGTGGAGGACCTTGATCATGATCCTCAGAAGCGCCATTGCTCACGTTCCATGAATCCTTCAAAATCTGTCCAGTCCACGTCAAAGTATTCACATACATTCGGGATTTTGGCGGCGTTAGGCGTGTGTCTCTCGTTTGTCACGACACAACCATTACTCAGGCACTTGGCCCGGGCTATAACGAATGGATCAGCCACTGGCCTTCCTTCCAGAAGCTGCTTTCTTCGAATCATCGCCTGGAAATGACGGACACCGAAGATTTGCCTGACGACCTCCAGTTCTGCAGAGGTAGGCGTAACGAATACTTTCCTTCGGTTTTCCTCAAACCATTCTGCCAATTTGTCCCCGTGGCCTTCTATTTCATTGCCAACCTCTCGCGTTGAGGTTATTCGTCCGTCTGCGACCATCCCGTCGAACTGTTGCCAGAGAGAGGGGAAGCGTTCGCGATAGTAGTGACGGAAGAGATCGATAAGGGGGCCGCTATCGAACACGTATACCGTCACATTGCCTCCCCCTGTTTGAACAGCCACTCTTCCATTCCGGCAACATTTCTCGTCTTTATATCCAGATAGTCAGCGGCTTGCTCCAAGGACACTTTCCCTTGATGGTAATTGCTGAATACAGCTTCAACGTACCTTTCCCCCAAGTAGGTGCCTCGGGTCAGATAGTAGTTTCCGCCCGAGCCACTGCTTTCTTTTCGCTCCTTCCGCCACTGCCGCGTCTTTTCTTCATATTCCTGCTGGCTTACTCGGCCCCAATCTAACAGTCGCCGCAGGATAGTCTCGCGACTCACCCCATATAGTCCGGCCCATTCCCCGATCGCTCTATCATGGATGGGCTTGCCCGCCAGCCGCGAGCGAAAATCCCCGGATGGCACCAGAAACTCGGCGGCAAATTGATTGCAGAGAATCTCTATGCGCCTGCTGTTTCCGGTCAGATATTCGATATAGTCGTCCTGCCGCGTATCCACCCCGCCGGTATGCATCAACAGATGGGCCAGTTCATGGAACAGGGTGAAGATCTGCCGGTTCTTGGCCTTATTGTTGTTGACGTAGATGACGGGGAAATCGGTGTCGTACAGACAGAAGCCGGAAAAAGTGCTTTCTACACTGTCCCCATTCTTCTTTCCGGGTGAATTGAAGCTGTCCTTGAATACAAAGACACCGTGATCCTCCAATGCCGTCCGCCAGCGTTTGAGGGCGTCGTCGGCATCGTCCCAACTCTGCTGTTGCGCCAGATCGATGCCCAGATAGGACCGGACTTGCTGTGCCATTTCGGTTACAGCGACAGAGGGCGCGAATTCCAGGTCGCGCAATATCTGGCGGCTTGCCGGATTCACGCCGTCATAGAGCTCGGCGAGGTTCAGTTGAAATACCCTGGCCCTGCGCAGCAGATAAAGGATACGCGAGGGCATGCGCTGCAGCTCCTGCTCCGGCAAAGTCCGAAACGTTCGCTCAACTGCCTCCTCTTCCGGGATACCAGGAAAGAAAAAAAGTGCGATAGGGCGCTTATAGATTTCGTAAGCCAGACTTTCCAATTGGATATAGGTCGGGGATGCCTCGCCGCGTTCCCAGGCCTCGATATCCGAGAGCTTCTTATTCATGCGCTGGGCCACTTCTTCTTGCGAGAGCCGCAAAGTTTCGCGCGCCCAGCGCAACACATCTGGATTGACGGGGATCTGTTCTTTCACGCCGTCACCTCCATAGTCGTCATCAGTTCTCTGTCTCAAGTGCCCGTTTCCACAGTACGACGAAAATTCGATGCGCAAGTTTCCACCATGCTACGGGCAATGAAGATCTTGTCAACTCTCCCAGTCCGGAATTTCGACCATCTGCCCGCCTTGGAGGGCGCTTTGGTGCGCGCACATGCCGGGCAGCGCCATTCTCAGGGCGGCGTGGATGTCGATGGGGGGCGGGGTGTCGTCGCGGATACAGGCGAGGAAGTCCTGGACCATCATGTACTCGGCGGTGCCGTGGCCGCCCTGGGTTGCCTCGGGCGGGGCGTCGGTCACGTTTTCGGTGATCGGCATCTCGATCATGTTGTTCAGATGCGGCACTGAATCCAGCCATGCGTTGGTTTGCAGGGGGCTGGTGGGCGGGCGCGAGGTCTCGAGGACGCCGTCGGTGCCGTAGATCGAGTAGTAGTGGAACATGGGCTCGCGGGTGATGCCGAAGGCGACCAGGATCTTGATCACGCCGCCGCTGGCCGTCTGCAGAATCGCGACTTCGGTGCCGGATTTGACGCGGACGGGCAGGTCTTCGGTTCCGCTGGTAACGCTCATAGCGCTGGCGGCGACGCAGCGCTCGCCGGTCACCTTGAGCAGCGGGCCGAGGCTGTGGGTGCAGTAGTGGATGGGCGGCATGGAGGCGCGCCAAGTGGGTGAGCCGCCCGCCTGGCGCAGCAGATGGCGCGTATCGTGGATGTACTCGGCTTCGGCGTACATGAAGTCGCCCAGCAGGCCCTGGCGCCATATCTCCCGCCAGCTCAGTATGTGGGCCCAGTAGCAGCAGTTCTCGGCCAGCATGAACTTCTGGCGCGGGTGGGCCTGCACCGCGGCGAGGATCTGGCGGCATTCGTCGATGTTGGTGGCCAGCGTGACCTCCTGCAGGACGTGGCAGTCGGCCTCGAGCGCGGCCACGGTGTGCTGGCAGTGCAGGGGGACGGGCGAGGCGACGAAGACGATGTCGAGCCCATGCGCCAGCATTTCGTCGTATGTGCTGTGCTGGCGGGCCTGGGGGAAGAGGGCGCCGAACCGTTCCAGGGCGCCGGCGTCGATATCGCAGCCGGCGACGACATCGCAGTCGGGCATGAGATCGAAAACGCGGGCCGGGCCAAGGCCGCGGTACAGCCCGACAATGCCTACCCGATAGTTACGCATAGCGAAACTCCCTTCATAAAGGAGGAGAGAGTGAAGAGGAGCGAGGCGTGAGATATTCTTGCCCGCTTCTCACGCCTCTCTGCTCGTTTCCCGGTTCACGCCGGCGATGGCCTGGCGCAGGCGGGCGGTGCAGTCGATGCGGCGGCCGGTCGCCATGGAGTCCTGCGCGGCGAAGGGAATGATCATGCCGGTCAGGATGGAGCGCGGGTCGTGGGGGCCCGTTGGTTTGGACCGGAGCCAGGCGACGAAGTCGCGGTGGATGCGGAAGTCGGCGCCGCCGTGTCCGCCGACGGCAGGGGGCAGCTCAATCGATTGCGGCTCCCCGCCGTTGCGCCAGAGCGTCACCGCCGCGGGCGACTGGCCTGCGCGCACGCTGTGCATCACCACTTCCACCTGCCCTTCCGTGCCGTTGACGATGTAACGCCGCTCGTAGTCCGGCCCGGAGGTGGTGAGATGGAGGGTGTAGAGGACGCCGTTGGAGAGCAGGCCGGAGATGGAGCAGGCGTCGCCGGCGGTCATGGGCCTGTCGTCGCCTTCGGTCCAGATGTTGCGCGTGATGGTGGCGGTGCAGTCCAGGACCTCTGCGCCGAGGCAGTGCTGGATGGTGTCGGTGTCGTGGGTGAGTTTGCCTTCGACGAGGGAGGAGGAGGGCGGCGTTCTGAAATGCGACCACACGCCCTGCGACCAGCGGTTGCCGGTGTTGACATGGCCGAGCACGCTCTGGATGCGGCCGAGGCTGCCCTCGTCGATGATGCGTTTCATGGCCAGCGTGGCGGGAAAGCGGCGCAGGTTAAAGCCGATGAAGAGGGGATAACAGTGGCGGACCACCTCCTGATACAGCTCCACCGTCTGCTCCCAGGAGAAGGCCACGGCCTTTTCGAGGAAAACGGGGATGCCGCGCTGCAGCGCGGCGAGCGCGTGTTCGACGTGGTCGACGGCGTAGCTGGCGACGAGTACGAAGTCGAGGTCGGGCGTATTGGCCAGCAGCTGGCGGTAGTCACGGTAGAAGGAACGGCCAAAGCGAGCTTCTTCCTCGGCGGTGGGATCGCGCGGGTCGGCCACGGCGACACAGCGGACCTTCGCATCCTCCATCGCCTCGAGGCTGTCCATGTGATAACGTCCGCGGCGGCCAAAGCCGATGACGGCGAAACGAACTGTTGGTGTTGTCATAGTCGTTCCTAGCCTGTAGCTCGTGGTGAGTGGCGTGTACGATTCGCTGCAGTTCAGATGTCGCGCAGGTCGGCCACCACGCCCTGCGCTTCGGCTTCGTAGAGCTTCCAGATGACGCGCAGGCTTTGCAGGCTGCGGCGGCCGTCGGTGAGCGGGGGGCGGTCGTGCTCGAGGCAGTCGACGAAGTGGATCAGCTCGTTCTCGAGATGCTTGCCCACGGCGGTCTCGAACAACAGCCGCTCGCCGCCTTTCTCCGCTTCAAGCGCGCCTTGATGAAGCAGCAGTCTTCCCTGGCTGATCTGTCCTTCCAGCATGCCCTCGGTACAGTGGGCGTGGAATGAGTATTTGAGGCGCGTGCCTTTGGCGCCCCATGTGCCGAAGTGGTAGCCGAGCGCGCCGCTGGTGAATTTGAGCGAGACGTTGGATGTGCCCTCGCCCTCCATCCAGGGCGTGCCGTAGTTGGTGCCGATATGGGTGCCGGAGACGGGCTGCCCCATCCAGGCGAGCAGGATGTCGATATAGTGGCAGCCGTGGCTGAAGAGCTGGCCGCCGCCGAGTGTCTCTTTGCGGTGCATCCAGCTGCCCGGCTCGCCCTGGGTGTGTTGCTCGGTCCAGATGGAAAGCTGGAAGAGGTCTCCGTAGGTCCTGGCCTTGAGCAGACGCCCCATCTCGACGACGATGGGGTGAAACCGCATGCAGTAGGCGACCATCAGGGTGCGGTCGGCGCGCTCGGCGGTCTCGATCAGGTCGAGACATTCGGCTTCCGAGTTGGCCAGCGGCTTTTCCATCAGCAGGTGTTTGCCGCGGCGCAGCAGGTCAATGCCGATGGGATGGTGGAGGTGGTGGGGCACGGCGAGGATGGCGGCGTCGATATGGTCGAGGATGTGGCGGTAGTCGGCCGCGACGGTTTCGCAGCCCATCAGGTCGGCGGTCGCCTGTGCGCGCGGCAGGTCCGGGTCGACCGCGGCGGTGAAGAGGGCGCGGCCCTGCAGTTTCTCGAAGGCTGCGCGGTGGGACTGGCCCATGCCGCCGCAGCCGATCAGTCCTATGCGAATCATAACAGCAGTTTTTAGTGGTTAGTTTTCAGTTTCCAGTTTTTCGTAGCTGCCGTGTGCGAGCAGCGATACGAACCCTTCAATGCGCTCTTCAGACGGACCAACACTATACCCATCGCGATGCACTTCCGGTAAGGAACAGAATTTCGCAGCTTCTTTGCACCCTTGAACAGAGTCAGGCATTCAAACACTCGAGCGTCTGGGAAATCACTTAAGGAATCGCCGAGAGACCAGCCCAATCCGTTTCTTGCAGCGTTTGGGGTTATGTCCTGAACCACCTTGGTATCCGTTGCGAAGTTTCTTCTACGGTATTGGAGGCCCGGATTCTTGCGTAGGATAAAGAGGACTGTTCGTCAGAGTAGATTGCTCTTTCGCTTCACAACTGACGGTGGTTAACAGAAGCCGCGATTCAGACCGAAGTGGCTATCCCTTGATTCCGGTGCGCGCGATGCCCTGGATGAAATGCTCCTGGCCGATGAAGAACATGACAATGATCGGCAGGATACTGATGACGGCGCCGGCCTGGATGAGCTCCCAGCGGCCGCCCGACTGGTTGGTCAGCAGCGTCAGCCCGAGGGTGATGGTCATGGTCTCGACCTTGGTGAGGAAGATCAACGGGCCCATGAGGTTGTTCCAGGAGCCGAGAAAGGTGAAGATGCCGAGTGTGGCCAGGGCGGGCTTGGAGAGGGGCAGAAAGATGCGGTAATAGATCTGGATAAAGTTGCAGCCGTCGATGCGCGCCGCTTCCACCAACTCTTGCGGGATGGTCAGATAGAACTGGCGCATGAGGAAGATGCCGAAGGCGGTGCCGAAGAAGAAGGGCACGGTGAGCGGCAGGTGTGTGCTGAGCCAGCCGATGTCGCGATAGAGTTTGAAGAGGGGAATGAGGGTGACGTGGAAGGGGATCATCATCGTGGCGAGAATGATGGCGAAGATGACATTGCGGCCGGGGAAGCGCATGCGCGCGAAGGCGAAGGCCGCCATTGAGCAGCTCAAAAGGGAGCCGACGGTGGCAAATACCGCGATTTTGATGCTGTTGATCAAAAAGAGATCAAATGGCAGCACATCGAAAAGTCTGGGGTAGTTCCCCCACTGCGGCGGAAGCGAGATCCACTTGGGCGGCAGCAGCAGTACTTCGCCCGGCTCCTTGAGCGAGGTGGAGACCATCCACAGCAGTGGCAGGAGCATGGTAACGCCAACGATGGTGAGGGCCAGATAGAGCAGCACACGCCCCGCGATGTAAAGGAGCCTATAGGAGATCAGGCCTTCGGGTGCGGCCGCGGAGGCGCCGGGCATCGCCGTCGTGCGGGCCTCACCGATGGGGGTTGCGTCTTGTGCGCTCATGGTGGTTCTACCTCAGAGTTCGTAATGGACCCAGCGTTTTTGGAACCAGAACTGGAACAGCGTCAGACTGACGATGATAACGAAGAGGACATAGGCCAGCGCGGAGGCGTATCCCATGTGGAAGTTGTCAAACCCCTGCTGAAAAAGATAGTAGACGATCGTCTTGGTGGCGTTGACCGGCCCGCCTCTGGTCATCACATAGGCCTGGGCAAAGACCTGGAAGGAGTTGATAACCGACAGGGTAAGGACGAAGAATGTGACGGGCGAAAGCAGCGGGATGGTGATGTTGACGAATTTGTGCCACGAATTTGCGCCATCGACGGTGGCGGCTTCGTAATAGTCCTGGGGAATTCCCTGCAAGCCGGCGATGAAGATGACGATGTTGTAGCCCAGACCATGCCATATGCTCATGATCATAATGGCCGGCATCGCCCAGGTGACACTGCTCAACCAGCGCACGCCGCGGAAACCCATGAAGCGCAGCAACTCATTGATGAGGCCGAAGTCGGACTGGTAGAGCCAGAGCCAGAGCACTGAAATGGCGACCACGGAGGAGACAACGGGCAGGAAGTAGATAGTGCGAAAGACGGCCACGAACCGGATATTCTGATTGAGCGCGATCGCCAGAAACAGGGCCAGCACCGTTCCGGTGGGGACGGTGCCCAGCACGTAGTAGGCCGTGTTCTTGATCGTAATCCAGAAGAGCGGATCCTCGGTGATGAGTTCAATATAGTTGTCGAAGGCCTGCCACTTGGGCGTGCTCAGGAGGTTCCAGCGGGTGAAGCTGTAATAGAGCGAGGCCAGCACCGGGCTAGCGGTAAAGACGATCAGCCCTATGATCGTAGGCAGGATGAGGATGTAGGCCTCGATCGCTTCCCGGCCCCGGTTACTCCCCAGGAATCCGCGCAAACCACTGCGCGCAGGTGTCGTTGCGGCGCTCATACGACTCTCTCCAAACTGCGAGGAGAGAGAAAAGATGAGTCACTTCAACTCTCTTTTCTCTTTCCTCTTCATTCGCTTCTCAATGTTCGCTATCCAAGCAGTTCTTCGCGGGAGCGCTCGAGGACAGCGTTGACACGCGACTCCAAGTCGTCAGTCGCCTCTTCCACCGTCTTGACCTGCAACATAGCCGCCTCCTGCTCCTCGACGGCGATGCTGGCGATCTCACCCTCGGCCGGGCCGTTGAAGACGGACGTGGCGTCTTTCAGAAGCTGGTTGAGGATCCACAGCTGCGTTGGCGGGTCGGTCCGATCCTGCACATAGATCAGACCCTCCGCGGTAGGAATGTGGGCGGGGAAGGGGAAGATGGTCTCGGCGTACATGACCGCGCCGTCACCCATCGTCAGCCACTTGATGTATTCCCACGACTCATCCGGGTGCGGGGCGGAGCTGGTGATCGAGATACCGTTTTGGTAGGCATCGATCGTGTTCTTCCCTGTAACCGGATGCGCGGGAGGCGTGAAGACGTCCCACTCGAACTCCTCGATCTCGGAGAAGGAGGGGATCATCCAGTCACCCATGACGGCGAAAGCGACGCGGCCGGTTTCGAAGGGGTTGAACTGCAGGTTGGCTTCGGGCGGCATTGCGACCTTATGTTCGTTGACAAGGTCGGTCATCCACTGGAAGGCCTCCATCGGCGCGTCATCTTTTATGAGACAGGCGTTGTAGTCTTCGTCGTAGAAGGCGCCACCGGCCTGGAAGATCCAGAAATTCATGCGGCTATTGCCGTCGACCGGTTTGTCCATGCCGTAGGACTCGGCCGAGCCGTCGTCGTTGATGACGGTGAACTCTTTGCCGGCCTCGACGATCGTATCCCAGGTCCAACTCTCGTCCGGGTCGGGGATGCCCTTTTCGGCGAACCAGTTCTTGTTCCAGAACCACATGGTGCCGGAGTGCCAGACGGTGGGGAAGGCGTGGAGATCGCCGGAGCCGCAGCGGATCTGGCCGGGTTGCCAGCGCCCTTGCGTGATCGCGCCCTCGTAGAAATCGTTCAGGTCGACGCCATCACGCTCGACAAAGGGATCCAGCGGGATCGTCACCCCGTTGTGCGCAAACCGCACGTGATAGTAGGGCGAATGGTGCATGATGTCGGGGGAATCGCCGGCCGCGGTGGAGGCCAGCATCTTCTGCCAGTAGTTGGACCACGAGGTGATGTCCTCCTGCAGCTTGATGTTGGGGTAAGCCTCCTGGAAGGCCTCCTGCAGGACACCCTGCTTCTCTACCTGGAAACCCCAGTAGGCGAGGCGCAGTTCAACGGTTTCCATGCCGTCGTCGTCGCCGGAGGCCATGGTGTCACCGGCAGGTGCGGGCGCGGCGCAGGCCGCGGTCACCATGACGCCGGCGGTCGCCGCGGCGGCTTGCAGGAATGAGCGTCGCGACAGCCTCTTGTTGGCCAATGCGTTGTTCTCCATCGTCTGTTTCTCCTTGGATCGATTGGACTGGATTGGATGTATGAACCGGGGAAGGAAAAACTATTAGTGAGAAATAGTAACATATTATGAGCAGATATGAAAGGGTATGAGGACGGGGCGTCATGTCTACATATGTCGCGCCAAGTCTACCTATGTCGCGGGGTAAAAAAAAATTCCCCCGGGATTATTGGTCTAGAATCGCCAGCGTTTCGCGGTCGACTTTGGTGGACTAAGGGTAGTTCGCAGACATGCGGCGATCCTGCAGTGCTTCATGATATTTTCTGAAATGAAGGTATCTGTTTCCGCGGCCCTGACATCCTTTCCTGCCAGGTTTGACTGGCAAGCCCCAGTATTTCCGTGTCGGACCCACTGTCCGGCCCACAGATAACAGCCCAATCCGTTACAGCCATTATATCACGAATTTGAGGTATTTTTCGCTCGGCCGGCGCGAGGGCGCATCCCAGATTTTTGGACAGGCGCCGTCTGATTCAGGCATGGTCGGTTTTTCGTGTTTCGTGACCTCACCCGTACAAGGAACTCAGATTGAGGAATGGACGGGGCTGTTGTGGCACAGTTTTTGACCTGCCCCCGATGTTTGTACCACTCGTTATGTTAGTCTGGCAAGCACGGGGACAGGATCGTCAGGCAAGAGGGCCTCAGGCGCCGGCGGCCGGTAGCCCAGAGAGCTGTGCGGTCTGATCCGGTTGTAAGTCCGCCTGTAGCGCTCCGTCAGCACACGCACCTCCAGCAACGTATAGAAGACCTCTCTGTCCAGCAGCTCGTCCCTCAACTTCCCGTTGAAACTCTCGATGTAGCCGTTCTCCCACGGCGACCCAGGCTCGATATAGAGCGTCCCGGCTCCCACCCGCCCAAGCCACTCGCGCACAGCCCGGGCCGTAAACTCCGGTCCGTTGTCCGAGCGAATATGGTCGGGCACGCCTCTGAGCACCATCAACTCGGCCAGCGCCTCTATCACATCGGCAGACCGTATGCTGCGAGCAGCCCGGATCGCCAAACACTCTCTGCTGTATTCGTCGATGACGGTCAGCAGCCGCACTCCTGTTCCGTCATTGAGCCTGAGATGCACGAAGTCGTAGGCCCACACATGGTTCTTCCACGCAGGCCGCAAACGCACGCACGAGCCGTCATTGAACCACAGACGCCCTCTCTTGGGCTGCTTCACAGGCACCTTCAGCCCTTCACGTCGCCATATCCTCTCCACACGCTTGTGGTTCACTCGCCAGCCGCGATGCCTCAGAAGGGCGGTGATCCTGCGATAACCGTACCTGCCGAACTGACTGGCCAGCGCCACGATCTCCTCGGTCAGCGCCTTCTCATCCTCCACCGGGCTCGGCTTGTATCGCTGTGTGGAGCGAGGATGACCCAGCACCCTGCAGGCGCGTCGCTCAGAAACCCCCAAGCGCACCTTCACGTGGTCGACACACTCGCGACGACGTGAAGGACTCAGAAGTTTCCCTCAGACGCCTCCCTCAGGATCTGGTTGTCCAGCGTCAGATCCGCCACCGCTCTCTTCAGGCGGCTGTTCTCCAACTCCAGACGCTTCAGACGCCTGGCCTGGTCGATCCTGAGACCCCCGTACTCGCTGCGCCAGCGGTAGAAGGTCTGCTCGGTCACGCCTATCCGGCGGGCGACCTCAGCCACTGTGCTGCCCTCGGCTATCGCCACCTCAGCTTCTCTCAGCTTGTTGATCACCTGCTCCGGCGTATGTCTCTTCTTCGTCATCTTTCCCCCTTTCTACGGCCCATTACTAACATTATAACTGGACCAGTTCTTGGGGGGCAGGTCAGGCAAAGATATCGTGGTGGAAGTGCCGCTGACCCCTGCCGAAGAGCAGGAGCAGAAAAAAATCTTTGACTAGCGCATAGGTTGACTATGTCTCATAATCTGACAGCTGACGAGACCCTGGACAAGTCTCAAGGACCCTTGAACAGTAACGCAAGAGCCGGGAAGCGCGCAGCACGCACGACCTGGGCTGAGATGAGAAAGGCCTGGCAAGCCTATGCACTGTTGGCGCCAACCTTTCTCATGCTGATTGTCTTTATGTATTACCCACCGATCCTCGGTCTGATTCGCTCCTTTTACGAATGGGCCCCGGGTACCGATGCGACCTATGTGGGCCTGAGCAACTTCCGGGCCTACTTTGCCTATCCTGAAACGGCTCGCGAAATCTCGAACATGGGCAAGCTGATTCTCTTTGGCCTGTTCTCAAATATGGTCGTGCCATTTGTAATGGCCGAAATGATTTACTCGGTTCGCTCAATGGTGGCTAAAGGGGTCTACCGGTTGTTGATCATCATCCCCATGCTCACGCCGGGTCTGGTCACGATCTTATTGTGGAAACATATTTATGATCCGAAGTTCGGTCCGGTCCATACGCTTTTGAGTGCTGTTGGCCTGGATGCGCTGGCCCTCAACTGGCTTGGGAAACCGTCTACGGCTCTATATGCGATTATGGGCGTAGGGTTCCCCTGGGTATCCAGCATTGGCACGCTGATCTACCTGGGCGGCCTGGCACAGATCTCAGCATCAATCTACGATTCGTGCCTCCTGGACGGCTGTACGGGGCTGCGGCGGATCTTACGTATTGACCTGCCGCTTGTGCTCGGCCAGGTACGGCTTCTGGCGATACTGGCTGTGATCCACGGCCTTACAGCTTTCAACACCATTCTTGTGCTGACCGATGGCGGCCCGGGGTTTGTCACCACGGTCCCCGGTCTCACAATGTACAAACGGGCTTTTTTGACCCAGCAGTTCGGCTACGGCTCAGCTATAGGCCTGATGTTATTCGTGCTCGCGATGGTTCTGACGTTGACTGTCAACCGATCCGTGCGTCCCTTTGGTGAGGACGAAGCCGGGCGCTAGACCACCTTGGGGGCAAGAAGGAGAAACGAGATGTTTACCATCTTATCCGGCCGGCAGAGTAAGGAAGTGCCGCGCACATGGTGGCGCCCTCAGATAAGCTTACACACCTCGATTGTGGTCATATTGATTCTGGCGCTGGTTCCCATTTACCTGATGCTGGTCGTCTCCTTCAAGAACCCACTGCAGTTCATGCACGAACGCTGGGTGCCCAGCCATCCTTTGCGATTGGGCAATTACGGAGCCGCCTGGCTGGTCGTGAGCGAATACATTATCAACACAGTCTTTGTGGCCTGCGCTGGGCTGCTGGGCGTGCTCATCCAGTCATTGACCTGCGGACATGTTTTTGCCCGGATGCGCTTCCCGTTTCGCGAGCCGCTCTTCTATGCCATCATCGCGCTTCTGATGGTACCTTGGGTTCTTTCCTTTGTTCCGGGATATATGCTCTATCACGGTCTCGGGCTGATCAACACGCGCTGGGCATTGATCATACCCAACCTTGCCAACGGGCCCGTTTTCGGTATCTTCCTCATGCGCGCCGTTATTACCGGAATACCCGAAGAACTCTATGAAGCAGCCCGCTGTGACGGCGCCGGCGTCATACGCGAGATAACCTGGATCACGCTGCCCTTGTCGCTGCCCGGCTTGGCCACACTTGCGGTAGTCAACTTTATCGGGACGTGGAATTGGTTCCTGTGGCCTCTGGTGGCGGTCACAGACAAGGCCAAGCAGCTCATCACAGTTGGGCTGTACCAGTTGACGTCTGGTGGGGCGCACGGAACGGCCGTGAGCATGTCAGTCTGGGGGCCACTGTTCGCCGGCTATGTGATCGCATCCGTACCGCTGGTCATCCTTTTTGTCTTTCTAGGCAGGTTCTACGTCGAAGGCCTGATGGAAACGGGCCTGAAGGTGTAGGCAAAGTTGCCTGCGCGGGCCATTTTCCGGTCCGCGTTCCTGATTCGATCGCGGACCGGCCAACGCAGCTTTCATTGTGAGAAAAGAGCATGATTTTCAAACCGGAGATCGCGGCACGGCTTTGGGATACCTGGCTGTACTACCACGACGGCAGGCACTATCTCTTTTATCTGCACCGCATGCGCGCCGGGGGCGGCTATGACGGCATGAGTGTGGCCACTTCGGATGACGGGGTGCACTTTGCCGACCGGGGGCCGATCATCCACAAGGCCAAGGACGCCAATTGGCTGGGCACGGGCATGGTGTGGCGCGCCAGCGACCGGTTCATGCTCAACTTTTCGGAGGAGCGCAACGGGGTGCAGGAGATCTTCTTCGCCGAGTCGGACGACCTGTTGCAGTGGGAGCGGCTGCCCGACGAAGAGTATGTGTGCCGGTCGGACCCACGCTGGTATGCAGAGGAGCCGATGTTCACTAGCCAGCGCTGGGACTGCATCTGGGTGCTGCCGCGGGAGGACGGACCGGGCTATGTTGGCTTCCTCACTGCGGTGGCCAAGGATGGGCCGCCCGGGCTGTGCGGGACGGCCGGCTGTGTTGTTTCCGATGACGGCCGCCACTTTCAGGCCGCGCCGCCGGTGATCGAGACCGGCCTGTGGGGCGAACGGATCGAGGTCGGCGCGGTGGAGAAGATCGGCGACCGCTACTACATGCTGCTGGGGGTCGGCAAGTCGCATGCGCTGGGGTCGCGGCATCTGTCGGAGCTGCTGGCAGGCGAGTGCGGGATGTACGTTCTGTCATCCCAGTCGCAGATGGGGCCGTACCGGCTCGACCCCGGCCAGCGGCTGCTGCTGGGCAACAGCCCCAAACGGCTGAACTACTTTGCGCGCTTCTATCGCTGCGGCGAGCAGTTGCTGCTCAATCACCACACTGTGCCGCGCCAGAAGGGCGACGAATCCTATTTCTCGCCGCTCAAAACGGTCCACCGTGACGCAGAGGGCATTCTGAGCCTGCGCTGGTGGCCGGGCAACGAAGCGTTGAAAGGACGGCCGCTGCCGGTGGGGCTGGAAGGATGCGATTTCTACGGTCTGCTGCCCGGTGAATGTCCGGGCGAAGGCGGGCGCCTGCAGCTGGCTGCTGCGGCCGGCGGGCTGGCGATCCTTCCGGTGAAGCTCGACCTGGCGCGCGGGATCATCCTGGAAGCGGAGTTGACCTTTCAGGAGTTGAGCGGTCCTCTCGGCGGCGTTGGCTTTTTCATCGAGGGCGACCCGATCGGCGCCGGCACGCTGTTGGTGGCGCAGAGTGATGGTCGGCTGACGACAGGCCCTTATACTTCGCCCACCGGTGACGGCTACGCCTTCCAGCCGGAGGACGCGAAGCCGCTCGACTTCACGCCGGGACAGACTATGCGCTGGCGGCTGCTGTTGCGCAACGAGTTCGCGGAGATCTACGTCGACGACGAGTTGATCCAGGGCTACACACTGCCCCATGCGCCGAGCGGCCGGCTGGGCTTTGTCATCGAGGCCGGCACGGCGGCCGCGGCGGATGTACGCGGCTGGGAAATGTCTCTCTAGGCGAAAGCAATACCCCCGCCTTCACAACTGCCCGAAACCCTCTCGACTGGCAGCTATTACGCCATATCCGATGTTCGGTCCCAGAAAATTGTGTAATAGCCGTTCGAGGCCCATGAGTCGCGTTCAGAAAACGAGAAGTGAAGTGAGAGGCGCTTACGCTCGCCTCACTCGGAGTCGCGAATTGACTGCGGCGGGCGGCCTGCCTGGGGCCGCGGCCACGGACCAGCGGCGTGGCGTGACCGTAGGGGGGCGTTGCGGGGGGAATCCCCCCGCACAAGGGAGGGCCGAAGGCCCGACCGCCCAAGAAACGAGGTGTGAGAGAGCCCTGCGGCCGCCTCACCCAGGGTCGCGAATCTGTTATGGTTGATTCGTAACGGGTTGGCTAGCCTTTGATGCCCGTCAGGGAGATGCCGCGCACGAAGTAGCGCTGCAGCAGGAGGAAGACGAGGAGCACGGGCAGGGTGACGACGACGGAGCCGGCCATCAGGCGGGGCCAGCTGGTGTACCACTGCCGCTGGACGAGGGCGACGCCGAGCTGGACGGTGAAGAGATGTTTGCGGTCGAGGAAGATGAAGGGGCCGAAGAAGTTGTTCCAGGAGGCCATGAAGGAGAAGACGCCGAGGGTGGCCAGGGCCGGTTTCATGAGGGGCAGGGCGATGCGCCGGTAGATGCCGAAGGAGCTGCAGCCGTCGATGCGGGCGGCGTCCTCCAGCTCGACCGGCAGCGAGAACATGAACTGGCGGAGCAGGAATGTGCCGTAGGCGGAGCTGAGCATGGCGGGCACGATCAGGGGCAGATGTGTGTTGACCCAGCCGACGCGGTGCATGACGATGTAGAGTGGGATCACGGTGACGGCATAGGGCACCATCATGGTGGACAGGACGATGATGAAGAGGACGTTTTTGCCGGGGAAATCGAGCCGGGCGAAGGCAAAGGCGGCGAGCGAGGATGTGATGAGCTGGCCGCCAACGCCCAGAACAGCGATCTTGACGCTGTTGTACAGGAATATCCCAAAGGGCTGGTTCAGGAAGAGATCCCCGTAGGCCTCCAAGGTAGGCTCAAGCGGGAGCCAGGTTGGTGGAATCTGAAAAGCCTCGAACTCGGTCTTGAAAGAGGTTGAGATCATCCACCAGAAGGGCGCCAGCGCGGCCAAACCCAGCACAATCAGCAGAATATGCGTAATGGTATTGGCGATGAGCTGTTGTTGTCTGCTGCTGGCCACACGCTCAATGCGCGCCGCGCGCATGGTTGAAACTCTTTGCACGGGTATCCCCTTGTCAGTGCCGGTCTCTCAATAGTGTACCCACAGCCTGGCCAGGCGCACCTGGATCATCGTGATTGTAAAGATAACCATGGCCAGGATCCAGGCCATGGCCGAAGCATACCCCATCTTGGAGCTGCCGAAGGCCATCTGCCAGAGGTAGTAGATGTAGACGTTGGTCGAATTTATCGGTCCACCCTGGGTCATAACATAGATGAGGCCAAAGGTCTGGAAGGTGCCGATCACGCTCATGACGAGAATGAAGAACATGGTGGGCGTGAGCAGCGGGATTGTGATTCTGAAGAAGCGGCTGAACGGGCCAGCGCCATCGATGGTGGCGGCTTCGTGCAGATGATCGGGGATCCCCTGCAGGCCGGCCAGATAGAGGACCATGTTGTAGCCGAGCCCCTGCCAGACAGTGACCATGGCGACGGCGGGCATGGCCCAGAAGGGATCGCTAAGCCAGTTGGGTCCGTCGATACCCACCCAGGAGAGGGTGTAGTTGATGAGACCGAACTCGCCGTCGTAGAGCCAGCGGAACATGAGGCCGACAGCAACGACGGAGGTGACGAGCGGCAGGAAGAAGGCGAGCCGGTAGAGGTAGCGCATTCTGATTGGCCGGTCGAGCAGGGCGGCCAGAATGAGCGGGAAGATCACGGAGGGCACGATGATCCAGCCGGCGTATTTGAAGGTATTGCCCAGGACCTTCCAGAAGAGACGGTCGCGGCTGACCAGGCGGGCGTAGTTTTTTAGGCCGACCAGCTCGGGGGGGCTGACCATATCCCACTTGTTGAAGCTCATGTAGAGGGATGCGGCGATGGGGAGGAAGATGAAGGCAACGATGCCGATGATGAGGGGCGCGACGAAGAGGTAGCCCTCATATCGATGCCAGCGGATTTCCTGTATTTTTGTCCTGACGGCGAGGCGGGTCAGGGCCTGTGATTGGGCCATAATCTATCCTGCGATACACCCGGAACCGCGCAGTGGGCGGCGACGGCTCCAGATATATCGCAGGCTTGGTAGATTACCGGGTCAAATCTGCCTGCCTGTCCTCTTCCAACGATGCGGTCTGTGGACAGAGTTCAAGCGCGCAGGCGATCTTTAGTACTGCTCCTCATTGGCGTCGGCGAGGATATCCTCCATCACGACCTGTATTTCGTTGAGCGCTTCGGCGGGCGTCATCTGCCCGAGGAAGGCGGCCTGCAGGTTGGGGATGACGGCGGTGCCGAGCAGTTCACCGTGGTTGACGCCGAGCGAGTCGTTGGCGGCCAGGTCGGAGTTGAAGCAGGCATCGACAAAGACTTCGCCGCCGCGGGCAGCCATCTCCTCGGTTACGAAGCCTTCGGGGCGGCCGGCGGGGATGGAGAAGCCGGTTCTGCCCAGAACGAGGGCGCCCTCGCCGATCGACATATGCTTGAGGAAGGCGAAGGCGGCGTCGGGATGATCGGTTTCGGCGACGATACCGAAGCCGGAGGTCCACATCATGGTTGTGGTGGGGCCGCCCTCGAAGGCACGCGGGTTGCGCACGACGTGCCAGTCGATCTTGTCGGTGTTTTGGAGCAGGGCGACGGTATCGATCGTGTGGCTGGCCCACATGGCGATGCGGCCGGTCAGCTGGCGTGAGCTGGCGCCCTCGGTGGACAGCTGTTCGGGCGAGGGTGAGATCCCGTGGGTGAGGATGGTGTCCACGAGCCATTCGATCGCTTCGATGTTCTTGGGGTCGTTGGCCGTGGGCGTGGTGAGGTCCCAGTTCCAGCGGTCGAAGTATCCTTTGCCCTCGTTAGCCCACATCCAATGTTCGTTGGCCCAGGGGCCGGTCTGCGTCATCCAACCGAAGATCTTGTCCTGCCCTTCGCCGGAGGTCAGCTGCTGGCCCATTTCGAGGCAATCGGCCCAGGTCCAGCCGTCTTCGGGGTAGGCAACGCCGGCTTCATCGAAGAGGCCCTTGTTGTAGATTACGGCGTGGGTTACATAGTCCTTGGGCAGGCCGAAGAGCTTGCCTTCGACGGTGTAGAGTTGGAGCAAGGCGGGCGCGACGGGGTCGTCGTCGTATTCGGAGTCGGCGTCGAGATAGGGATTCAGATCGACGAGAATGCCCTTTTTGCTCCAGATTCTGGGCGGACCGTAGGTGGCGACGATGGCGATGTCGGGGGGATCGCCGGCGGCGATGCGGGCGTTGATCTTGGCGAGCATATCCGGCCAGGAGCCGATGGTGGGGCTGATGAGGAGGTCCACCTCGGGCATGACCTCTTTGAATCCGTCAAAGGCTTCGCCGTGTACTTCGTCGGGCTCGTAGCCCAGGTATTCGAGCTGGATGCCTTCGGCGGCGCCCCCGTCACCAGCGTCATCGGATGCGACCGGAGCTACAGCGGGTTGACAGGCGGCGAGAAGGGTTGCCCCGCCGATGGCGCCGGCCGTCAACTGCAGGAATTCTCGTCTTCTCATGGGCTTAGCATTCACGGTGTTCTCCTCTCGGGATTTTGATGTAGATGCTTTGCGAGGATGGCCGGTATTCTACAGTACGCCGACCGCCTTTGCAATCCTTGCGTTTTTGTTCAGGTGCAAGTCAGATAGGGGCGACCACAAGGGGTGTCCCCACGGGGTGGGCATGGCGGCGCGCGTCGAAGCGCGGGGCGTTGCGCTCGTGCGGGCCGAGTGGAACGCGCCCATTATCAGAGAGGTGGTCGATGCCTCCTCAAACGCTTGCAACTTGATCGGCGAGGGCCGTTTCCAGCCGCTCTACTTTGCCTGAGATGCGTCAAGGCCGGCGGCGCGCGGGGCTGAGCTGCGCGCGCCGGAATTACACAGTCAACGTGTAATTTTGAAGTGGTGGGGGCTTGGATCCCGCCTTCTGACAATTACACAGTCAGTGTGTAATTTTGGAGTGGTGGAGGGTGTCGGATTCGCCGACGACGTCTACTTGGCGCGCGCCGGTTGGAATGGCGCCTAAGTCAACGAGCTGGCCGAGTTCGCCACCGGCCGCCGCGACGATCGTGGCGCCTCCTCCGACAGTGGTTTCACGCTGATCACCGATCCCCGCTTTTGAGCGCTCGCCCTAGCGTAACTGCAATGAGCAGTGGGACGGGCATTTATGTGATTTCAATGATTCTTGTGATTACTGCGGCCAGCCATCTGAGCCAGCTAGCCGGTGTTAATCACGGAAATCACTCTAATCACAAGAAGCACAGTCGATCAGTGGGCGGTACACTGCAGCCGCATTTGGAACATATGTTCAATTCGGTTACAATGTGGCCCGACGATCACTTCGATATCGGGAGGCGATTGTGGCTGAATCATGGCGCTGCAACCGCCTTCTTCCATCCCACGGGGGGATGAAATGCCCTTAACGCGAGAGACATTGGAGCAGCGGGAAAGTCGGGAGTTAGCCTCCTATGCGATGCGCAGCTGCGAAAGCCGCGGCCGGGCCTATCCGGCCGCCGAACACCCGTATCGCACCATCTACCAGCGGGACCGCGACCGGATCGTCCACACGACCGCTTTTCGCCGTCTCCAGTACAAGACGCAGGTCTTCGTTTACAACGAAGGCGACAACTACCGCAACCGGCTCACCCACACGATCGAGGTGGCGCAGCTCGGGCGCACGCTGGCGCGGGCGCTGTCCTGCAACGAAGAGCTGACCGAGGCGATCTGTCTGTCTCACGACTTGGGCCATTCTCCGTTCGGCCACCGGGGTGAATGGACGCTGGATGAGCTGATGCGGGATCACGGCGGCTACGATCACCAGAAGCAGACCTATCGCATCATCACCAAACTGGAAAGGCGCTATCCCGATTTTCCGGGGTTCAACCTGACGTATGAGGTCCGTGAAGGCGTAGTCAAGCACGACACCGAACACGACGTCGCCGATGCCGGGGATTACAACCCGGATGAAAGGGGCACGCTTGAGTGCCAGCTGAGCAATCTGGCCGACGAGATCGCCTACAGCACGAGTGATGCCGATGACGGTCTGCGGGCCGGCATGCTGCCCCCTGACGAGTTTATGGAACTCGGAATCAGCCGTCGCGTGCTCGACGCGCTGGGCGAGACGGCCGCGACGATCGATTTGACGGAGCCGCTGGAACACAACCGGTTCATTCGCAAGCTGGTTGACACCGAGATCAGCGACGTGATCCAGGCGACCGAGGCAAACATCGAGGCCGCGGGCGTACAGGACTTGGCCGAGCTGCGCTCGCAGGCGGACAATATGGCCGGCTATTCGGCAGAGGTAGAGGAAGAGAACCGAGAGTTGAGGCGTTTTCTGTATGATTACCTGTACAGGCACCATCGCGTGATGCGGATGCAGGCCAAGGCCGATCTGATCGTCCGTGCCCTCTTCTCGTCCTTCATCGACGAGCCGGGGCTCCTGCCGGCGCAAACGCAGGCAGTCATTACGGAGACCGGCAGAGGTCTCCACCGCGTCGTCTGCGACCACATCGCCGGCATGACGGACCGTTACGCCATATCCGAATACCGCCGCATGTTTGACCCGGAAGTGGGGGTCTGACCTCTGTAGTTCACGTCAGCTTGCTTGCTGATTACGGGAGAATATCAACAGCCAAGCTGGCGCTCACTGATAACGAAGAACCACCGTTCACAGAGAGGAGTCCGCTGGAGAAAGGTGGCACCTGCAAAGGGGTGCGTCTGCGGCTGGACCCTGATCACCGATCTTCGCTTTGCCCCGCTCGTCTTCGCCTGAGCCGATGGCGTCCAGGTCGTCGGCTGGCGTGCCGGGCCGAGCTTGCCTGCCCTGCCCTTTGTGTACATGTCCATTTGTGCATATGAACGTTTATGCACTGCTCTCCCGTCCACCCTTTCCGCCCGCCTGGCTGTCGGGAATGAGGAGGGTCATAACGAGTTCGAGGATTTTCCGGTCGGTCATGTCTTCTATGTTGGCCGGTTGCGGGGGCGTGTCCTGCGTGTCGACGGTGGCGGGGAGGCCAGGCTCGGCGCAGCAGAAGGTGGCGCCGTCGTTTCTGCCGAACCGGTTGCATTGCCAGCGGCCGTCGCGGAAGGTCAGCGGGAAGGGCGTGCTGTCGTCGATGTGGCTGTTGCGGAATTCGTAGCGGTCGGGCCAGCCGCATTTGTAGCAGTGGGGCAGCTGGTAGCCGATGGGCACCGTTTTTTCCATGACGTGTCCGGCGGCGGCCCAGTTTTCCTCCCATGCGCAGGCGCGGGCGAGGTCTTCGATGGCGCGCCAGCGTTTGACCAGTCTGTTGTGGTCTTTGCAGAGTGGGCAGTGTGTTGTGTAACGGTAGCCGCAGTCTTCGCACAGGTGTTGATATGGCACAGGCGGTCCCTCCTTTTTTGCGTGTCGGGCTGTTCGGGCCTCGCCGACGATCGGCCTTTCATTTGAAGAGAAAAGTCGCGGCCTGAAAGACGGCACCAGTCACAAGGCCGATACCTGCAATAATCAGACCCCACAGGGTATATCGATAACTTCTCTTGAGCTGTCGATTTTCAGACCTTGTGCGGTGAAGTTCCTCTGCTGTGGGGAATGTCATACCTTCATGGTATTCGATAAAAAAACAGTCATCCTTCCTATTCTTGTCTATTATTTCCCTAAGTTTTGCTTCCCCCTTTTTGGACGCCGTGTTTTGTCCAGGGAGCATGTGCCAAACGCCACGATAACAAAATGGCACCGCCATGAGCTTGTTCTCGATTTGCCCTGCTTCACGCTCTCCTTCATCCCATGACTCTTTGTCACCACTTGTGTAATAGTGAGGATCTCCCTTAACCAGAAAGTGACAGTTTCTGCAGCAATGCTTCATGCGGAAATCACCCCTTTTCGCCGCTCTCATGGCGCGCAACTCCGGCCGCTGGCGGTATCACGACAGCTCACACACGTGGCGGCGACTCACTTCCTGTGAACGCAAGGTTGTATTTTTGGTCATAGCTCCTTCGCTGTCCATCGAATTGGACATTTTCCTTCCCGTCGATCTTGACCCTCCACCCTAATCCCACAAAAGCGGCTTCGTCAAGGATTACTCTAGCGGCCTTTCCTAACATACGGGCGCTTGCTATGTCAGCCATGATTGTCATTCCCTGTCCACCAATAGCTGTTTCGAAATACCTCCATTTGCCGAAGGTATGCCTTTGTTGATCCATCACATCTTCTATCTTCGGGTAATCCGCCTTTAGTCTGCCCCGGCTTTCGTCCGGCAGGTCGTTGAACAAGTCAAGAAGGTCGTGAGACTTGGCCGCTTCGTCTTTGCAGGTCAAAGAGATTGCCTTCATTGCCAGCTCACAGGCAAATGCCGAGAACATCGCGTAACTCATGGTTGAGCCCAGTCTGCCCATCAGTTCAAAATTCTGGTGCTGCGTGTTTTTGCCAAGGTTTTCCACTGGAAGGGACACGGCCGCCGCCCCGTCATCCTTCATTTTGACCTCCGGAAAATCTAAGACGGATCTTTCCCTTTCCACTTGACTGATCGTTTGTCCCAGCCCTGCCATGAGAAGCGTCGCCTGAAGATAGAGAAATCCCGGGGTGCCCGCCGGGAATTGGTTTCGTGTTAAGCCACCGCCAGCCGTCATTTTAGATCGAATCCGTTTCCTTATTTCTTCTTCAGTGAACCTGCCCACGTGCGGAAATATTTTGTAGGCAAACGCTCCGTCGCCGTATTTGGCCTCTCCGCCAAAAAGCATGTTCATGAGATTGCGCCCTTTTTCATCAGACATTCTCTTCTCTTCCGCCTCTGCATCGCTTCCTTCCAGAATCTTTCCGCAGACCAGGCACTTTATTCCCGTCGCCAGATAAGCTTCGTTTGACCTTCCAATCAGTCCACCCCAGCATCGCTTACATCTTCCTTTAGTGGTGTATTTGTTAAATGGATCGTCTGCGAGGTTCAGCGAACCCTTCGCCTCCATACTCCTGTTCCATTCTATCTTGGCCTTCGTCAGCGTCTTGGAATTTTCTTGATCGTTATTGTTCATTGCGTGACTCCAATCAGTGGTTGTTCTATTCTAAGTCTGGAAGAATTTGGGAGTACCGAGACAATTTCCTCAGGCGACTCCCCCTCTCTACTCACACACAACCCCATCCTCGTCACCGTCCCTCATATACTGATACGCCGGGTGCCGGCATGGCACCGGCGCGATGCCGTGCCGGCGGGCACGGCTGTGAGCGAGGCGGGCCGCAGGCCTGATTGCGCCGTCTTGTGCGCCCCCTGTTACCCATTGGCTCCTGCTCAGTCCTCAGGTGAAGTGCTGGTTCCGTAACTGAAAAGATTACGTATCCTCTCCTCGAGTTTCAGTTCTTCTTCTGCTTGAGCAATGAGGCGGCCCAATTCTTGATCAACACCACGAACTTGATCTATCGCGTTGCCTGTCACTTGCTCCAGTTCTCCAAATGCGGCTTTCCAGGCCCATTCTGGCTTTGCCTGGGCAATGGTATGTAATTCAGGTGTGACATGGGAAGCAACTTCCGAAAGGAACTCCCACTTCCCTATCAACGCATCTTCGATTTCGGATCGGTCCCCTCTTTTGGGCAAGGCCCTCATGAGTTGCCTGAAATCCTTGAAGCGGAGATTGCGGCTACGGTCGATAGGTTTTCCCTGTTTTTGCGTCTCTTTATTTTTCTTTTCGGCCTTCTCGTAATAGGTCGATACTTCACAGGGATGTCTCTTAAGATATTGAATTTCAATCATTATCTCGACCGGGGATCTGAGAAGAGTCAGAGAACTCGCTAACGATCCCATTTCCAGAAGGCAAAAAGCATCCGAAAGAAAATGCGCAATAGACTTGTGATGGAGGATTATGATGCGTTGAAATTGTGTTGTTTCATCAGTCACGTTCTGTTGTAAGTGGTTAGCCGTGTCTCCGTGACACCCGACAAGGCCCCTCAAATAGTCGATCTGTAGGAGTCTATGGTTAACGAGTTCGATCTTTGTTTCGTCAGAAACATACCTGAGCAAATACCATTTGTCGCCTAGACGAACGTACTGTCGATTCGTACCATCATAAGTCAGGCGTACCGTTGCCATACCCGGATTAGAAAAATTCGCTCCAATTACTCTCCGTCTGTTGAGCATTTCTGGTCTCCTTTTCTAGATGTCTTCATTGACTAGAATACGGCTTACGGCCCGCGCAGTGTGCATGAAAAGCCAGGCCCCCCCTCACCCCGCCAGCGTCGCCAGCAACGCCGGCGCGTTAGCGAGATACCACTGCGTCAGCGCCTCCTTCGCGGCATCGCGGCTGCCAAACTCCTCCTCATCATAGAGCGGGATGCGGCGCTGGTCGTCTTCTAGCCAGTAGTAGGCAGAAGCGTTGATTTTTGCTAGCACCAGCCACGCTGCAACCACGTGCACCTCCATGAACAGCGCGTCTGCGGCGTTGCGGGCCTTGATTTCACAGCGGTACATCGGGCCGTCATGTTCGGTAGAAAGTTCCTGCCAATCAAGTTTAACCGTTGCCATCCCGCTCTCCTTCCTTTGTGAAAACGTCCTTGAGCCCCTCTACTCACACACAGCCCCGCCTGGGCGCAGGAGGCCCTTGCGCCGTCTACCGCTCACAGGCGATACCATCCCTATCCCGATCGAATTTCGGCTGGTAGCAGGCATGGTCGGATCGCATGTTGCCCAGGCCCATTTCGTGGGCCTCCGTGCAGGTTCTCGGGCAAGACTGCGCCGGCGGCGGTTGCGGGGCGGGGGCGGGCGTGTTGGGAGACGGCACGGGCGTGTCCGTGGGTGCAGGGGCGGACGGGATGTCCTGTGCCAGGGGAATCGAAGTCGTCTCCTGGCTAACGACCAGGAGCTGCGCGTAAATCCAGCCGCGCTGACCGTTCACGCAGCAGAATTCCAGCCAGTCACCGGCGGCGTTGCGGCCGCTGATGTCGAAGCGATCGCCCTGTTCCACCGTCCCGACGATCGCAAATACGGTTCCTGGTCCTGATCTTACATTGACCTGTGCGCTGTTGACGGTGAAATGAGGGACGGGCACCGGGGTGTCGGTCGGGGACGCAGGCCTGTTGGTGGCCGTGGGCACGGGCGCATTGGTCGCCGTGGGCGGTTGTTCAGACGAAGGCTCGTCTCCGCCTCCGCAGGCGAGAAAGGCGAAGAGAATGAAGCAGGCGGCGAAAAGCAGGAGTCGTTTCATTGTTATGATCCTCGTTGATCAGATTGTCTAGCTGGATTCAGTTATTATCAGATTCGGCCCCTCCCAAGGCCATCTGCCGCGTCGCTGTGCCATGTGCTCGGGCGCTAAGGCCCGGTATCAGGCGGTTTTTTCTGTGCCGTGACTTTCTTTTTCCGGTAGAAGTGGGTGCGCTCTTGCTGACCTGAGGGCGGCTTCCACTGTCTGGCGGGGCGTATGTAGATGTGTATGAAATACCAGATCGCAAGCGCGAAGGGGACTGAGACGAAAATAATGGCTCCGATGTCGCCCTCGAGGATGCGCTCAGCAAGGTGGAATGTGAACTGCATGGATCCCTCCTGGCATGCCGCATGGCCATGATCTTCCTATCTGCGATTACGGGGACGCGAGAGTAGCCACAAGACGAGACCACTCGTCCACCACCCTAGAAGAAACCCCCAGTTGAATTCAACCTGAAGCGGCGGCGGTAAAAAGTGAATCACAACCGGGATAATTGTGCCCGCCAGGCCCGTCAGCAAGAAATATTTTGTGCGCCCTTGCCCCTTCGGAAGATAGTCGATTTTGGACCTTCTAATGACTATGCAAATAGTTTGTAAGCCGCGCTCCCTCTCTCACTCACACACGACGCCGTCGCTGTCACCTTCTCTCATTTACTGATACGCCGAATGGGTACTCGGCACCGGCGCGATGCCGCGGCGGCGGGTACGGCTGTGAACGAGGCCGACCGCAGACAGACCTCTCCGGCCGGTTGCCGGGAGCCGCCTTCACCCGGCCAGCGTCGTCAGCAGCGTCGGCGCGTTGGCGAAGTACCACTCTGTCAGCGCTGTTTTGGCGTCGTCGAGAGTGCCGGATGTCCGGAAGGGGTGGAGTGGTATGGAGCGCTGGCTGTTTTCGAACCAGTAGTAGGCGGTAACGATGTGTACGCCGCCCGTCAGTTTTCCCCCGTGCACTTCCATGACGAGCGCGTCCCTGCCGTTACGGGCCTGGACTTCACAGCGGTGAATCTCGTCTCCGCCGGTGGTGGAAACGTTCTGCCAATGAAGCTCAACCGTTGCCATGTCGCAGTTCCTCCTCATTCACGCGATCCTGTTGTTATCGCGGTGGTTCATATGTCGGTATTTGGGAATTGATGGGACTGGGCGGTGTGTGGGTAACTGGTAGCGTCTTATCGGGCCCACCGGCCCGCGTCGAATCTTCCCGACCTCAAAGTGGACGCTCCTGTGCGCCTATGTACTTCTCTTTCTTTGTCGAGCCAGGGCCTCGTCATTTGCTGGATAAAACAGTGCTACGATCCTTCCGCTGGGTGCAATGTTCCATGAGTGCAGTTCCATACCTTCCTTCGCGGCAGATGATACCACTGATTGGAAGTCATCGGCGTTCACTTCTCCCCTCACTTCTGCCAATTCCTGTCTGATCAGATTTATTGTGCGTTGGGATTCGCTGTACGCCCATGCTCTTTGTTCCGGTCCGTTTGGCACCTCTGTTCTCCTTCCACGTGAATCAAACCACGGCTGTCCTGCGTTATGCCTGGCCTCCATGATGTGCTGAGCCTCCACGATCCGTCAAATATCTGTCTGGGGCGGAATCTTCGCATCCTTCGTATTCGGATGACACGATTTATCGGCAGGTCCGCGAAGTGGCTGGTCTGATCCCGGCGACCCTGTGTCGGGGACTCATTTGCATTATATTCCTAATACGGAATATAATGCATTCATGTCTTGGGAGGCGGAGTATACGGATGAGTTTGGGCAGTGGTGGCAGACGCTTTCGGAGAGGCAGCAGGACGACGTGGCCGCCAGGGTCGAATTGCTGATGGCGTATGGTCCAGAGTTGCCTTTTCCTTACTCCTCGGACGTCAGAAGCTCACGTCACGGGGTTATGCGCGAGCTTCGAGCGCAGAGCCATGGCAGGCCCTTACGCGTCTTTTACGCCTTTGACCCCAGGCGAACGTCGATACTGCTTATCGGCGGAGACAAGAGCGGAAACGACCGGTTCTACGAAGAGTACGTGCCAGTCGCTGATAACCTCTACGACGAGCATCTGGAGGAACTGAGAAAGGAGGGGTTAATCGAATGAGTGGACGCCGTCCGTTCAGCGAGTTGACCAAGGGATTTTCGCCGGAGCGCCGCCGTCGCATTGACGAGACAAAGAGGGAGTTGGTGGCGGAGATGCCTTTGCATGAGTTGCGCCGGGCGCGGGCGCTGACCCAGCAGGAGTTGGCGCAGATGCTGAAGGTGAACCAGCCCGCGATCTCCAAGCTGGAGCAGCGGGCAGACGTGTACATCTCCAGTCTCCGTTCTTACATTGAGGCTGTTGGGGGCAAACTGAAAATCGTCGCCGACTTTCCCGAAGGCGAGGTAGCGATCACAAACTTCGCTGACGTGGATGTGGAAGAAGATGAAAGTACGCCGTTCTAGGCGATTTTTCGGGGTTGCGGGCACTATAGCCCCTGCAATTCGTATCAGAAGAGACGTAGCCGCCGTGCGGCAAGTTTTCTATTGACCGGCGCCCGTTGCCTTCGATGAACCCCAGTTTACCTTTGACCAATAGGCCCGTTCGTCCTCGGGGATTGCTCGCCGAATCACCCCCATTGCCCACCGCTCCGCTTCATCCGCTCCACTCACACTCAACACCATCGTTACCGCGGTCGTTCATATACTGGTAGGCGGGCTGATCACGCGGCGCCGGGGCGATGCCGTGTTTGCGTTGACGAGCGCCTCTTCCACCAGGGGGCTAAGGCCCGTCGGCGGGCGGTTTTTTCTGTGCTGTGACTTTCCTTTTCCGGTAGAAGTGAGTGCGCTCTTGCGGACCTGGGGGCGGCTTCCACTTTTTGGCGGGGTGTATGTAGATGCGTATGAACCACCAAATCGCAAGCGCGAAGACGATTAGGACGAAAATAATGGTTCCGATGTCGCCGTCGAGGATGCTTTCAGCAAGGTGGAGTCCGTCCATGTGTCCTTCCTGTGACCTGGTCGTCTCGCGGCGTCCGGGAGGTAGTGGCGGTAAGGGGTTGTCCCCGATTTTGGGATGCACAGATCATGCTGAAGACATCCCAGAGCCTTGGGCTGAGGTTGTCTGAACGGTTTTTCGCCGGTGGCCAACTGCCAGAACCGCTGAATCGCACAAGGAGCCGCCGGGCATAAAGGTGACCCGCCGCGAGATGAACTAATCGTCATGCCAGGCCCGGCAGGCGCTCATTCAGCGAGTCATCTCTGCCCTGACTTTACGATTGACAGTATAGCGTATTTGGTATACAAGATACGCTGCATGTGCGAATTACGCAACGCTTGAGGGGCATTATGCAACCAAGACGGGGGCAGCAGCTGGTGCAGTCGCTGGAGCGGGGGCTGACGGCGCTGGAGATGGCGCTGGACGGCAGCGTCCGCCCGTCGCATGTGGCGGAGGCGCTCGGGATCGACCGCAGCACGGCCTATCGTTTGCTGTACACGTTGATGGCGAAGGGCTATCTGCTGCAGGATGAACGCACGCGCGAGTTCACTTCGAATCCGACCAAGTTCTTCCAGCTTTACGGCAAGGTGGCGACGTTGCTGGACTGGCCGGACATTGCGGGGGACTTCCTCACGAGACTGCGGGAACAAAGCGGCGAGACGGCCAATCTGGGCGTGCGGCAGGCCAATAACGTGATCTATATCGCGCACAAGCCGGGGCAGGCGGCGCTGAGCGTGAATTTCGCGCTGGGCACGAGCCGTCCGCTGCACTGTTCGGCGCTGGGCAAGGCGCTGCTGGCGGCGCAGCCGGATGCGGTCACGGAGGAGTGGGTGGCGAGCGCTCCTCTGACTGAGTACACTTCCAAGACTATCACCGAGCCTTCGCTCCTGAAGCGTCATCTGGGGACGGTGCGCGCCGACGGGTATGCGGTTGACGATGAGGAGACCTTTGCCGGCGTACGCTGTATTGCGGCGCCGATCCACGATCACCGCCAGCAGGTGATCGCGGCCCTGGGCATCTCGGGGCCGACCACACGCATCACGCATGAGCAGCTGCCCCATTTCGCCGAGACGGTCATGCAGGTTGCCGCGCAGCTGTCGGCCGAACTGGGCGCGCCCGTTGCCGACCTCTGAACGCCAAAAGCCCTCCAAGTGTAGTGGTTTGCGTTTGCAGTCATCACCGCTTTTGTTGCTTTGGCCGCGGCCTGCTGGGCGTGGGAAAGCAACTATCCTCAAGGTATCCTCCTGACGAGTGATGTACCGCCGGAGCCATATCGCTCCTGGCGCGGATCAGCCAGTCTCCTGGATCAGCGGGCGAAAACCCCTCAACTCCCTTCATAAACTGCCCTGTCCTCTCGCTGTGCCGGTCCAAAGTTAAGGACATGGCTGTCCTTGGCGCGGGCCACACCGGCCGCCGTAACTGCGACCGCGTCGACCGCGGCGACCGCGGCGGCCAGGGCGAACTCAATTCCCCACATTCCCTGTCGACAGAAAGGCCGCCGCCGCGAACTCTTCCTCCCCCGTTCAGGCTGTGGCATATTTCGCCGCCAGGACGTTGGCCCTTTTGGGTGCAGTCCAATTTTGGGGAGAGAGTGGGCAGGCACAAGGCCTGCCCCTACCGTGGTCACGGCGGACGGCTTCGCGGCACGACGCGGGTGGGCGACCGGCGGCATAGACAGCAGGCCGGCGACGCGGCGCCAACGTGGCATGGTGTTGAGGGGGGGCGTTGCGGGGGGAACCCCCCCGCACAAGGGAGGGCCGAAGGCCCGACCGCATAGAACTGCAGTGGTCAGTGATCAGTGGTCAGAGGGAACGGCACTTTCGCTGATCGGGGACGCGAATTGGCTTTGGGTTGGTCGTTACCGGAGGTGTACGAAAGTTCGCCCTCAGTCTGGACTGCACCCGCCCTTTTTTTGCGATTGTTCACATGAAATCCCTATGCTACAATGGCCCGACGCCGAGCAAAATAATTTAATTTTATTGACATAGTACAGCCGAGATTGCCTGGGTATCAACCATTGACAAGGAGGAAGGGAACGATGAAACGCTTTTGCCTGGTTCTACTCATCATTGTGTCTTTGGCCCTGGCCGCGTGTCAGCCGGTCGCATCCGAGCCGGCGGCAGACATGTCGATGGAGGCCACCGAGCCGAGCGGCACGGTAGAGGTATTCTCCTGGTGGAGCGGCGGCGGCGAGTTGGCCGGTCTCGACGCCATCATCGAGGTCTTCAACGCGCGCTATCCCGACGTCGAGTTCGACAACGCAGCAATCGGCGGGGGCGACGGTGTCAACATGAAGACGGTTTTGGAGACGCGCATGCTGGGCGGCGAGCCGCCGGACTCGTTCCAGGTCTGGGCGGGTGTGGGCGTCGTCGAGGATCACGTCGTGCCCGGCAGAATGGAGGGGCTGGATTTCCTCTTTTCGGAAGAGGGGCTGTACGACGTGTTCCCGCAGTCGGTGATCGACAACGTCTCCTACGAAGGGACGCCGTATGTCGTGCCGGTGAACATCCATCGTCAGAACATCATGTGGTACCGGCTCGACAGGTTTGAGGCCGCCGGCATCACGGATCCGCCAACAAGCTGGGACGAGTTCTTCGTTGTGGCGGAACAGTTGAAAGAGGCCGGTATCCCGGCCATCGGCGGGGCGTCTCTGGGGGCGCTGGCCTTCCACACCTACAACTACTTCCTCAACGGCGTGACCGACGGCGAGACCTATCTCGGCCTGTTCGACGGTTCGGTCGGTTGGGATGCGCCGGAAGTGGCGGAGGCGCTGGAGCTTCACATGCGGGCGATGGAGTACGCCTCCGGCGACTGGCTGGAGGTCGGTTGGGGCGACCAGGTGGAGCGCTTTGCGGCCGACTACGACGAGACCCCGGCTATTATTCTGATGGGCGACTGGTTCTGGGGCTTCATCAAGTCGGAAGGGATCGAAGAGCTGGTCGGATGGGCCGACATCCCGAATCATCAGGGCAAATATGTCTGGGTGGCCGACTCCTTCGGTTTGCCCAAGAATGCGCCCAACCGGGACAACGCCATCGCCTGGCTGAAGGTCGTGGCTTCGAAGGATGGGCAGGACGCCTTCAATCCCCTCAAAGGCTCGATTCCGGTGCGCACGGACGGCGACGTGAGCCTCTATGACGAGTACTTGCGCGAGTCGATGGACGCCTGGCAGACGCATGAACTGCTGCCGTTCATCGGCGGTCTGGTGCGACAGAGCTTTGTGACCGACCTCGGCAACATTGTGAACAACATGCTGACCGGGCACGGCGACGTTGCCCGCGCGCAGGAGGAGCTGATTCAGGCCGCCAAAGAGTCCGGCATTGGCGAGTAACTGATTCGCAGGCTTCGCACGGAAAGCGGATAGGCGCCAGTTCTATCCGCTTTCCGCCTTCCCATTCAAGCACCTGAATCAAGCCATGCAATCCGAACTTTCCGCAAGGGCAAAGTCGCTTCCGGGGCTGCTGCCAAAGTGGCTCCGCGACGACCGCAAAGTCGCGATCCTGGTTTTGGCCCCGTCCATCATCGCCGTGGCCGTCTTCATCTACATCTTCATGGGGTGGACGCTGTACATCTCGTTCTCAAACTGGGACCGTCCGGCGCTCGACCTCTCCTTTGCCGGTTTGAAGAACTGGCAGCGCCTGGTCAACGATCCCCGCTTCCACATTGACCTGCGCAACCTCGTCCTCTTTGCGGTCGGCTACATGTCGCAGTGCATCGTCATCGGCTTTCTGCTCGCCGCGCTTCTCAATGAGCGGATCAGGGGCGAGGCGTTTTTTCGCACCGTCTTTCTGATGCCGTTTGCCGTCTCGGCGGTGGTCAGCGGGACGGCCTGGCGCTGGCTGCAGGTGCCGTCGGCGGGGATCAACCTGCTGATTGCCAACCTGGGGTTCGAGAACTTCCGGCCCCTCTGGTACATGCACCCCAAGCTGGGCATGCTGGCGATCACGATAATGGGCGCGTGGCAGTTTTCCGGCTTTGTTATGGCCCTGTACCTGGCCGGTCTGCGGGCGATTCCCGACGAGTTGCGAGAGGCGGCGATCATCGACGGCGCCGGCACAGTTGCGCTCTATCGTTATGTATTCATTCCCATGCTGCGGCCGGTCACCTTTACTGCGATTGTGCTGACCGGCGCCGGCTCCATCGGCAACTTCGAGATACCGAGCATCATCGGCACAGGCCCCGGTTTTGCGACCGATACGCTCGGTTTTTACATGTTCGAGCAGACCTTTCGCTCCAGCCGCTACGGCCTGGGCGCGGCGGTCGCCACCTTCATGCTCTTCCTGTCCATCCCGGTTGTCCTGCCCTATCTGATCAGCGTTCTGCGTGAGGAGAAAGAATGAGTTGGTATCGTCTCCTGGCCGGCAGCACCAAATATGCCGTCCTGATCGCATTTGCCGCCTTCTACCTGGTGCCCTTCTACGTGATGATCCTGACCGGGTTGAAGCCGCTCGAAGACATCAGTTCATTCGAGATCTGGAATATGCCCAAGAGCCTCGACTGGGGCAGCTTCCGCGAGGCGTGGAATCAGATGGATTCCAACTTCTGGAACAGCGTGCGCATCACGATTCCGGGCGCCATCGTTTCAACTTTTCTGGGTTCGATCAACGGCTATATTTTCGCCAAGTGGGGTTTTCGCGGCTCGAATGTGATTCTGTTCCTGTTCGTGTTCGGCATGTTTCTGCCCGGCCAGGGGATCCTGATCCCGCTGGTGTGGGTGCTGCAGTTTATGGGCCTTTACGGCAAGGTGAACGGTCTCATCATGGCCTACTGCATCTTTGGCATCCCGATCACGTCGCTGCTGTTTTACAGGTATTATGCCAGTGTGCCGGATGAGCTGGTGGACGCGTCGAAGATCGACGGCTGCGGTTTTTTCGGCATCTACCGCCGCATCATTTTGCCGCTTTCGGGGCCGACCTTTGCAGTGGTGGGTGTGTGGCAGTGCACTAGGATCTGGAACGAATATCTGATGGCGCTGGTTGTGCTCGGCAACCCGGCCAGGGCGCCGGTTACCGTAGCCATCAAGAACTTTTCCAGCATGGGCGTCATCCCCTGGAACCTGCAGATGGCCGCCGCGCTGATCGCGTCCGTGCCCACGATTGCGGTCTACCTGCTGCTTGGCAAGCTGTTCATGCGCGGCCTGCTGGAGGGATCGTTGAGCGGCTAGTTGACGCGGCGTCTGCACCCGGAGTATGCTGCGTTCAACACAGTGTGCCGTCCGTGCCGGCCGGGATCTTCGAGTCGCCGGCGGGCGCGATCATCCTGACCCACGACATGCACAAGGGGACGGTCGAAGCGGCGCTCTTGATCACTATGTCGCTGAAGCGTCGCGGCATACAGTTCGTTACGGTTACCAGGCTGCTCGAAACTCAGACGCTCAGAGCGGGGCACATCTACTCCCATCAGCCGGCGGCGAGCCGGTAGAGCATTCTCCCTGCTCTCCCTCATCGCACATTTGCGAGCAAAGGATTGGGGCGTTTTGGAAGACGACATTCGCTTTATGTGGGACACGCCCGTGCCGATGCGCGACGGGGTGAAACTGTCGACCGATATCTACCTGCCGGCGGCGGAGAAAGCCTACCCGGTCGTCCTGGCGCGCACACCCTATGACAACATCGCGCCCCGCATGGTGGAAGCTGCCCAGTTTTTCAGCGCGCGGGGGTATGCGGTGGTGCTGCAGGATGCGCGCGGGCGATTCGATTCGGAAGGCCATTTCGAGCCGCGCGTGAATGAGGGGAAGGACGGCTACGACACGATCGAGTGGATCGCGGAGCAGCCCTGGTCGACCGGCAAGATCGGCATGATGGGCGGGTCGTATGGCGGCACCGTGCAGTGGCTTGCCGCGCGAGAGCGTCCTCCCCACCTGACCACGGTCGTCACTTCGGTCACCGGCGGCATGCGCTGGATGCACGATGAGAACTATATGAACGGGAAGTTCCCCGTCTTCCAGTTTCGCTGGCTGAACATGACCGGCGGGCGCACTATGCAGCACTACCCGTTCGAGCCGCTGACCTCGCATCAGCCGGGCGTGGCCTCGCCTTACAACTTCAACAAGCTGATTCGCACGCGGCCGCTCAAGGATGTCGACAAGGTGGTCGGGCGCATGAACACATATTGGCGCACGTGGCTTGAGCGCAACACCTACGACGAGTACTGGCAGCAGATGTCGTTCGAGGACTACTTTGAACTGGTTGACCTGCCTGCATTGCACATCACCGGCTGGTTTGACAACTGCCAGTGGGGCGAAATGTACATGTACAACGGGATGGCGGCCCGCTCACCCGGGGCCGACAGACAGTGGCTGCTCGTGGGGCCGTGGGACCATGCCGGGTCGGCCAATCCGCAGCCGCGGCTGGGCGATCTGGCGTTCACGCAGGAGGCGGTGCTGGACATCAGGGCGGTTCATCTGCGCTGGTTCGACTACTGGCTGAAGGGCGAGGAGAACGGGCAGGGCGATGATGCCAAGGTCAGGATTTTCACCATGGGCCGCAATCGCTGGCGGGACGAGCGTGCATGGCCCGTGCGCGGCATGGCGCAGGTTCCCCTCTATCTCCACAGCGGCGGGGCGGCGGACGTGTTTCCCGAAGGCGGCGGGCAGCCGGAGCAGGAGGGCGGTTACGGGACGCTGGATTGGACGCCGCCCGGAGAGGAGGTCGGCGACCGGTATGTTTACGACCCCGAAGATCCCGTGCCCTCGGTGGAGGACGCGGAGTCGCCCGATCCGATAAGGGACTCGCACGTGCTGGCGATGGACTATCGCTACGCCCTGCGCCGCGCCGATGTGCTGACGTACACCAGCGCGCCGCTGACGGAGGAGTTGGAGATAACCGGCACGGCCTTCATCACCCTTTACGCGGCCAGCGACTGCGTCGATACGGACTGGGTGGCGTTGCTGTGCGATCTGCGGCCGGACGGCAGCTCGATTCCGTTGACTTCGGCGGTGATGCGCGCTTCTTACCGCGCCGGGGCAGACAGGATTGACAGTCCTCCGCCCTCCCCCATCACGCCGGGCCGGGTGTACCAATACACAGTTGAGTTCATGGCAACTTCGATGGCCTTTCAGCCGGGTCACTGTCTTCAGCTGGCGGTGACCTCGTCGCTCTATCCGGCCTATGATCTGAATCCGAACACGGGAGCGCCGGTCGGTGAGGACCTGCCGAGCCGGCCGGCCAACCAGACCATCTATCACAGCGCCGAGTATCCGTCGCATCTTCTACTACCGGTGGTGAAGCCATGAAGAGCACCCCTACCATGCTGGCCGGCGCGGCCGAGGCGGTCATTACGCGCGTGAAGGACAGGCCGGCCGTCTATGATGACCTGTTTGCGCGCGCCCTGGTTCTTGGCGCAGATGATGACCGGCTTGTCATTATTGCCGCGGACATGGGGACGTTCAGCGTCGAGTATGCAGACGAGCTTTTACGGCGCATCGAGCGGACAACGGATATCCCAGGCGACAACGTCATCATCACCACAACCCAGACGCACAATGCGCCGGGCGTTGACGGGCGTGAAATGACGCCTGCGGCGGGCGCGTGGCTGTCCGACTGCATTGTTGGGCTGGTACAGCGCGCCAATGATGAGCTGCGGCCGTGTGTGCTGAACGCGGGTCGGGCGCCTGTGCAGATCGGATACAACCGGCGCCTGATGCAGGACGGCGAAATCGTGATGGCGCCGAATCCCGACGGCGCAGTTGTGCCGTGGGTGGACGTTCTGGAGGCGAAGGATGCGGACGGCAGGCGGATTGCGGCGCTATTCTCGCACGCCGCCCATCCCGTGATCGTCCACTGGCTGAGCGAGGAGATCGGGCCGGACTTTCCGGGTTACGCGGTCAGGCATTTGCGCGACTTGCTGGCAAGAGAAGGGGAGCCGGAGGGCGTATTCATGTTCGCGCAAGGCTGTTGCGGCGACATCAACGGCCATCCTTTGCGCGGCGGTTTCGGCGCGTGTGACGCCGCGGGGCTCTCGCTGGCGTTTGCCGTCACGCGGGCGCTGGCCGACGCGCGGCCGGTTGCGCCCGGCGCGCTCAAGGCGCGCTCGCTCGATCTGTCTCTTCCTCTGGAAGAGCCGCCGACAGTAGCCGAATGCAGGGCGGCGCTGGCGGAGGACCCGGACAGCACGCGCTTTCGCGAGCTGCTGGCAGTTGCCGAGAGCGGCGAGCGGCAGTTTCATCCGCTCTCGATGCGAGCGCTGGCCGTCGGCGACGCGCTGTGTTTGCTCACGTTCACCGCCGAGATGTTTGCCGAGTACCAGCTGTACGCAGATGCGGTGTCGCCCTTCCGGCAGACGTTTGTCTTCAGCCACACCAACGGGATAACAGGGTACGTGGCGACCGAAGAGGACTATGATCTGGGGCCGGCCGGGGGTTACGAGTCATGGGGTTATCCAACGCGGAACCGGCCCTGGATGCCGCCGCAACCGCAGGCTGAACGGTTGGCCCGTGAGGGGATCAGGCGGCTTCTGGGCGAACTCTTGCAATAGAGACCCCCGGTTACTGAACGTTTGCCCGCCTTTTCAAGCGCGCCCCTTCAAGCACGATTTTACGAACACCCACTTGCCAGTGATGGAGAATGAACCGCCATGTCCAGCAAATCAAGGCCGGAGTTCGGGCCTTACTACATGCCCGACAAGTGGTGCCTGGATCGCTACATGCACACCGAGGAGGTGCGCGGCACGCTCGACCTGCCCGACCGGTTCTATGTGCGCGACACCACGATCCGCGAGGGCGAGGAGACGCCCGGACTGTCGATGTCGACGCGAGACAAAGTGCGGATCGCCGAGAAGCTGTACGAGGCCGGCGTGCAGCAGGTTGATATCGGCTATGTCGGCGCGCAGCAGGGCCACTACGAGACGGCCAAACTGATCAGGCGCGAGATCCCGGAACTGGCGATCACCGGCTTTGCGCGCGTCTGGTCAGCGGACTGGCAGAGGGACGTGGATCGATGCCAGGAGCTTGACGTGGCGCAGGTCGACGTCCTCCAGCACCCGATCCTCATCTGGGCGTCGGATGAGCAGGTCATGGAGCTTGGCCCGGCGAGGGAGGCGCTGATCCCGCGCACGGTTGAAGTGATCGAGTATGCAAAGCGCTGCGGCCTGCGCGTAGCCTACGGTCATCCCGACGTATCGCGCACGCCGTGGGAGATTCTGCAGGAGTTCTACTCGGTTACGGCGCGGGCCGGCATCGACCTGCTGATCCTCTACGAAGACGGCTACGGATGCCCGCCGGGCGTGCAGCATCTTGTGCGCAATATACGCAACCTGGTTGACGTGCCGCTGATGATCCACTGTCATGACGATCTCGGTCTGGGCACGGCCAATGTGCTGACCGCGGTGGGCGCGGGCGCGGAAGCGGCGGACCTGGTCGTCAACGGCCTGGGTGACAAGGGCGGCCTCACCAAACTGGAGGAGGTCGTCGTCGCGCTGGAGACACACTACGGCCTGTCAACGGGAATTCGCCTGGAGAAGCTGACAGAGTTATCCAGGTTCGTTGAGGAAGTCACAGGTTTCAGGCGCCAGATCAATAAGCCGCTGGTGGGGGAAAACGCCTACATTCACGAGGCTGAACTTCATGTCTACTGCATCGTCAAGGGGCTGTGGGAGGCAATGGAGGGCGTCCACCCGCACGTGATCGGACAGGAGCGGACGGTCGTTTTCGGCAGCACGACTCTGCACGGCGAAGCGGTGCGCGCCCGATTGGACGTGACCGGTCATCGGTACAATTCGCGGGACGTTGAATCGATCCTGGACAAGCTGCGAGAGCGCTTGCAGACGCAGCCGTCGCTCACGCTGGAGGAGTTCGACGAGCTGGCGCGCACCGTGCTTGCGTAACAGGCCATGAACAGGCGACCCGATGTCAGGGCGCCAGGGCTCGTTGACGTTTGCCTTTATTGAGATATGCCAGAGCAAGCACCTTTTTTGTCCACGGAGGGCCACAGAGGACCACGGAGAACACCTTTCTCTGTCCACGAAGGGCCAGGGAGGGCCGCGGAGAACACCAGGGGCTTATCAAGTTTTCATTTCGCAGCTGCGCAGTTCTTCAGGGATCAGCCGCACTTTGCTAACGCGGATCGCTATACCGTCAAACGTCAACACCTCCTAATCAAACGTCAACGGACCCTAATGTGTCTATTCTGATTTTGGGCGGAACCGGACTGATCGGCTCAAGGTTGACCAGGCGTCTGGTCAGCCTGGGCCAGCGCGTTATCTGCTTCGATCTCTATCCCGATTACAGCGCGGTGGCCGACCTCGACAATGTAGAGATCGTCGTGGCAGACGTTACCCGTTTCGAGGACATCATCGCCGCGATCCGGAAGTACGACGTGGAAAGGATCGTCAACCTCGCCTATATCCTGCCGCCGGAGTCCGAGGAGAAGCTGCAACTGGCGATGCGGGTCAACCAGATGGGCATGAACAACGTATTCGAGGCGGCGCGGCTGATGGGTATCCGACGCGTCGTGTACGCCTCGACCATCGCCGTCTACGGTCTGCAGGACTCTTTTGGCGACCGCCCGGTTACGGAGGATGATCACTGCTACCCCGTTACGGTCTATATGGCGCACAAATTGTGGAATGAGTTCATGGCGGCCAAATACATGGAGCGCTACGGCATGCAGATTCCCGGATTGCGCATCGCCAACGTGGCCGCGCCTGGGCGGACGAAGGGTTTCTCTGCCTGGCAGAGCAAGTGCATCGACAAACTGGCCGCGGGCAACCCGTTCACCGTTCCCTCGCGCCGCGATCAGAGGCTGCTCATCATTCATGTGGACGATACGGCGGACCTGTTTGCCAAACTCTGTTTGCAGGAGACGTTGAACTATGCGGTCTACAATTCGTTGGCCTATGAGATTACGGCGCAGGCGTGGGCCGACGCCATCCAGGCGCACCTGCCCGATGCCAGGATCACGTTTGATGAATCGGCGCCCGATCAGCCCAATATTTACAACTGGTCGACCCGGCGTATCGAGCGGGAGTTAGATGTACGGATTTCCCCGCTGGAGGAGGTGATCCGGCGGCACATTGATGAAGCGCTCGCGCGCACGGCGGGCGTGTGACGGGGAGAGGCAGGCTCGTTCAGCAGGTCAGTTGTCCCGGCAGGGGTGGGGAAGGCAATGCGTTTAGCGAACAAAGTCGCGGTGATTACCGGAGGCTCGCGCGGGATCGGCAAGGCGGTCAGTCTTGCGTTCGCGCGTGAGGGCGCGGACGTGGTGGTTGGTTACCATGCCTCCGCCGAGAAAGCGCGCACGGTGCAGGGCGAGATTGAGGCCTTGGGGCGGCGGGCGTTGACCTGCCGGGCGGATGTCTCGAACCGCTCCCAGGTGCAGCAGTTGATGCGTACAGCCGTCGAAACACTGGGGCGGATCGATATTCTGGCCAATGTCGCCGGCATCACGCTGCGGTCGGCGATGGAGGCGCTGAGCGAGGAGGACTGGGACCGGGTGATTGACACCAATCTGAAGGGCACCTTTCTGTGCAGCCAGGCCGCGGCGCAGTTCATGATTGGGCAGGGCGGCGGCAACATCATCAACATCGGTTCGGTTTCCGGCCTCGCGGCGCATTGCAACAGGGGGGCGTACGGCCCCAGCAAGGCGGCGGTCGCCATGTTATCCAAGGTGATGGCGGTGGAGTGGGCCGGGCACAACATCCGCGTAAACACGATCAGTCCCGGCACGACCGAGACGGAGATGACCGACTACTCCTACCCGACGGCGGAGATGCGCGCCAAACGGGAGCAGACGATCCCCCAGAACCGCTTTGTCCAGCCGGAGGAGGTTGCGGCCGCGGCCGTTTTTCTGGCATCGGAGGACGCCGCCGCGATCACCGGCCATTCGCTGGTCATTGACGGCGGGTTTCAGAACAGTCTTTTTCAACTGATGGAGCGTCTGCTGACGTAGGCGAGCCCCGGCCACTTCGCCGTACTGCCCGACCACCCCAAAAACGAGGAGAGTAGAGACGAGTGAGGCGTGAGAGATGCCTTCGCTCGCTTTGCTCATGGTCGCGAATTGACTATAGTTGAGTCGTTATTGACGCAGATAAATCACTGTCCCAAATCGCTGAGGAGAGCCCGATGAGTGACCGACTCTTTCCCCCACACCTGCTGCATGCCCGCTGGCGCACCTTTGAGGCGGCCGGCTACAGGGAGCCCGTCACCGGCATTGTCTACCGCGGGGAACCGCGGCCCACGTGCGGCATGCCGTTGGGCGGGCTGGATACCGGCTGCATCGACGTGGAGCCGAACGGGATGTTCGGCTACAGCACGATTTTCAACCACCTGGTGGAGCCGCGGGCGCTGCTCAACCTGCCGATGCTGGGGTTGGCGTGCCGGGGCGAAGACGGCGCAGAGGGCGCGTGGGTACTGGTTTCGGACACGCTGGGCAAGCGGGACACGCCGCAGCCGAGCCAGAGCGCGGTGACCTTTCCGCCGACCGATTACGCGCCCCTGTTTGACGAGATCGGCCTTGCGGGCGCGGCGATCGCCGACTCGATCGACTACTGGGGGCACTATCCAGTTTTGGACATGGAGTTCAACTGCGCGGCGCCGGTCAAGGTGGGTGTACGGGCGTGGTCACCGTTCATTCCCGGGGACACGGAGGTCTCGATGGCGCCGGGCGCGGTGTTTGAGATCCACCTGCGCAACCCGGAGGATGCTGCGCAGAGCGGGACGCTGGCGTTCAACTTTCCCGGCTTCGGGCCGCAGGAGGGTGTGCAGCGGCGATCGCTGACGGGTCCGCTGCAGGGGGCGCTGGTGGAGAGCGGGCGGCAGGGCGATGCCTGGGAGATGGGCTATGTGCTGGCGGTGGTGGACGGGGACGCGGCGGTGGCAGACGGGGGCGCGCTCAATGCGGACAAGGGGGCGTGGAGCCGGATCGGCGATGCGCTGCCGGCGCCTGCGGCGGAAGACAGCGGCGCGTCGCTGGCGATCCCGTTTGAGCTGGGCGCGGGCGCGAGCCGGACGGTGCGCGTGGTCCTGGCGTGGCATGCGCCGCACTGGCGCGCGGGCGGCGCGCCCTCGCACGAGGAGACTGAACTCTTCACGCATATGTATGCGCGCCACTATGCGGATGCGCTGTCCACGGCCCGGTTCCTGGCGGACAACCACGAGCAACTTCTGCGGCGGGTGATCGCGTGGCAGGAGGCGCTGTACGGCGCGGAGGAGGTGCCGGGCTGGCTAGCGGACGCGCTGATCAACAATCTGCATCTGATCCCGGAGTGCAGCATCTGGGGCCAGGCGCAGACGCCGATCGGCGACTGGTGCGGGGAGGAGGACGGGCTGTTCGGGCTGAACGAGTGCCCGCGCGGCTGTCCGCAGATCGAGTGCCTGCCTTGCAGCTTTTACGGCAACATCCCGCTGGTCTACTTCTTCCCGGAGGCGGCGCTGTCGACGCTGCGGGGCTACAAGGCGTACCAGTTCCCTGATGGGCGGCCGCCATGGATCTTCGGGGGCATTACGGCGACGGAGGAGGCGAACCGGCCCGGCTACGGCCTGAGCGCGCCGGACGTGGGCTACCAGACGGTGCTGAACGGGGCCTGCTACGTCATCATGGTCGACCGTTACTGGCAGGCATCGGGCGACGACGCGGTGCTGGCCGAGTTCTGGGATTCGCTCAAGCAGTGCAACGACTTTTCGATGAATCTGCGGCCGGCGTACGGGCTGGCGCAGGTGATGGCGATGCCGACGCCGGGCACCGATTCGCACGGGCTGGGCGACACAGAGTGGTTCGAGGCGCCGGAACCGGGCTGGAAAGGTTATGTGACCCATGCCGGCGGCGTGCGCATGGCGCAGGTGCAGATCATGCGGCGGATGGCGGAGGCGATGGGGGACGAGGATTACCGGGCGCGCTGCGACGCGTGGCTGGAGGCGGGCGCGGCGGCGCTGGAGGAGCATCTGTGGGCGGACGGGTACTATCTGAACTTCAACGAGCCGGAGACGGGGCAGAAGTCCGACCTGATCTTCGGCTACCAGCTGGACGGGCAGTGGGTGACGGACTGGCATGGGGTGGCGGGCGCGTTCCCGGCGGCGCGGGTGGAGCGGACGCTGCAGACGGTGGCGGAGAACAACTGCGCGCTGAGCCAGTCGGGCGCGGTCAACTATGCCACGGCGGAGGGCGAGCCGGCCAAGGTCGGGGGCTACGGCACGTTCAGCTATTTCCCGCCGGAGCTGTACATGCTGGCGATGACGTACATGTACAACGGCCAGCAGGAATTCGGCCGCGATCTGCTGCAGCGCTGCCTGGACAATATCAGCTGCCGCTGGGGTTATACGTGGGACGCGCCCAATACGGTGCGCGGGGACGCGGACACGGGGCAACGTGCGTTCGGGGCGGACTATTATCAGAATATGATGCTGTGGGCGGCGCCGGCGGCGCTTCGGAACGAGGATTTGACGGGTCCGATGCAGGCGGGCGGGTTGGTGGCGCGGGTTATCGGGGCGGGGCGGGGGGAGTCTTTGGGGCGTTGAACCTGACCTCACAAACTGGCCCAGGAACTAAGATAAATTGTGGTCCAGTTCACCAAGCTTTTGGAGAACCTTGTCTGTGGCCATCACGCAGGCCCTCCCTTGCCCGTTTGGTTGCACATTTCTCCCCATTTCGCTTTCCAGGCAATGGGGCTAACCAGATACGTCAATGACGCATCATTGCGGCGGCGCAATACGCATATTCTGACTGCGAAATGACCCCACTTCTCCGTTATGGGGAGGTCCCGTTGGAATCCGTATCTGCCAAAGCCTGGGCTACAAATTGCAGAGCTTCCATGTGGCCCTGCTTTCGTGCCAGATCTTGGGCTCGTCGGAGGCCTTCCTTGGCCAGTTGAATCTCGCCAATTGTTTTCCGAACCAATCCCAGATGGACGTAGGCTTCGAGATACTCTGGATTCAATTCAATTGCATGAAGGAAATCTGCAATTGCTTTATCAAACTGACTGGAAAGTGCTTTAGCGAGTCCTCGATTGTAGTAGGCGACAGCGTCATTTGAATTGATCCCTATTGCTTTACTCCATGAGGAAATCGATTCACTATATTTGCCGAGTGCGGCCTCCGATTGACCTCGGTTGTAGTGGACTTCCGGGTAGCTCGAATCAATGCGAATGGCCTCGTCATAATCAGCGATTGCTCTTTCGTGCTGGTTAAGCGCGGCGTAGGCAGTTCCGCGATTGTTGTAGGCTATTGCATATTGGGGCTTGAGGTGTATTGAAACATTGAAATCATCAATCGCCTCCTGATGAAGACCCAACCCCTTCTTGGCGCTTCCCCGATCATTAAGGGCTTCAGCATAATCTGGCTTCAAACTTAGAGCGGCGTCATAATCCTGTATTGCCTGTTTGTACCGGCCTAATTCGGCATATGCCAGCCCTCTGCTGTAATAGGCTTCGGCACGTTCGGGATCATTTTGGATTACTGTCTCGTAATCGTCAATCGCTTCTGCGAAGAGGCCTAATTTCGATTTGGCATCCCCACGCGCGTTATAGGCCTCGACATATCCTTGATCAATCCTGGTCGACTGATCATAGTCCGCGATGGCCTCTCTAAATTTGTTAAGCTTAGCCTTCACGTTTCCTCGTCTAAAGTAAGCGGAAGCATAATCAGGCTTTAATTCGATAGCCTTGTCGAAATCCGCAATCGCTTCCTGGAAATCGTCAAGTTGCGACTTTGCCCTTCCTCTATAGTAGGGCCTTATGCTAGATAGCGTTTGAAAAAAGTCCCCTGGTGAGATAACTTTGGAGGTCTCCACCAACCAAAGTGAGTCACCAGGAGGACCTCCCAAATGATAGCCCACTTTGACGACTTCTGTCTATGGGTATATGTGCTCGTTGACGACATGTGTAAGGAACTGGAAGGACATCTGAGACGACCGGGCCCGGAGCCTGAGTGTAGCGACAGTGAATTGATAGCGATCTGTCTCATCGGCGAATGTCTGGGATGGGATGTGGAAACAGAATTACTCCATCATATGCAGGCTCATCGGGATAAGTTTCCGATCATACCGGAGCAGAGCCGTTTCAATCGGCGGCGACGAGACTTGATGCGGATTATGAACGAGATGCGGCGCATGATGTTGGCCAGGATGGAGCTCTATCGGGACGCGCATTGTGTCGTCGATAGTCTGCCCATTCCAGTGGTTCAATTTCACCTGGCGCCGCAATCGCGCGCCAGATGGTCCGAATGGGGGGCCGATTATGGGCCCGTACCCTCCAAGAAAATGATGATCTTCGGTTTCAAGCTGCATATGCTGATCACGATGGGTGGCCTCATTATCGACTTCGAGTTAGCTCCGGCTAGCGAGCGCGACTTGGCTATCGGTCACGAACTCCTCGTAGAACACTGCAATCGCATCGTCATCGGCGACAAGGCCTACGTCAGTGCTCCAGTCGCAGATGAACTCTGGCAATACAATCGCATCCGCCTGCTCACCAAGCCGCGCAGCAACCAGAGAAAACAGATCTCCGCATCGGCCCGTCGCCTCTACGATAGGGTCCGCCAAATCATCGAAACAGTCACCAGTCAATTGAACGCACAATTCTCCATAGAAACCAATCACGCACATACTTTCAGAGGCCTTTGTGCACGCCTATACACGAAGTTGACTGCACATACTCTCTGCATTTACATCAACCACCTAATGGGCGTAAGTGACTATCTTCAAATCAAGCAATTGGCCTTTCCTAACTAGCATAAGGCCCTAGTAGTAACTGTCAAAACTGCCGGGGTTGATCTTTAACGCCTCATTGAAGTCAGCAATTGCTTCATCGCGAAGTTTAAGAGCAAGTTTGGAAGCGCCACGGTTGTTGAACGCAGCGACCAGGCGAGGAGCAATACTTATCGCCTTACTAAAGTCAGTTAGCGCTTCTTGATGAAGGTCCTGTTTAGCTTTGACTACTCCTTGCCGGTTATAGATCTCTGCAAGCATTTTTATGTCACTCATTTACCTTCTCCAGCGTCTTCACCTTGCTCTGACATACTCTCCCTTATAAGGCTGGCAGCTTCGTAGTGCGCTAACGCGCTCGCGTGTTCCTCGACTGCCTCAAATGCCAGGCCGCAGTCAAAATGAGCCGTCGCTTTAGCGCTATCTTCTTCTGCCATTTCTAACCGCTCGATCCAGTAAGAGATCGTGTTGCTTCTATCAAAGCTCTTGTCGCAACCGTTTGCAACAGCGTAGCCGGGAAAGTCAGAAAACAGCATCTCTTCTGTGATGCCATATACATTTGCTAACTGCGAACGGATCTCTGTCTTACATCCTTTTTCTACGATGATTTGCTCCATCTGGTGCGGCAAGATTGCCGAGACACCGAGAACAAATACCGAGCTCTGTGCCACGATGCGGTTGCCGATCACCGAAGGCTCCCACGAAGAAATCGCATCTTCAAGATAGTGGGTTTGTAGTTCCTTTTCAATGTCTCTCCGGCTAGTGAGGCCCTTAGTTGCCGACCGCGGAAGGACATAAACTGCTCCATCTCGTGAATTAGGCTGACCACTGGCGAACCAGAGGGCTACCAGAGGCTGCCGGGTACAATTAATGAGTCCCGTTGCCGCACCTTGATGTTGTAATTGTGCCAGTAGTTCCAATGAGGATGCATCTTCGCGAAAGCCGGACGGCATAAAACCCCGCATTCTGGCTTTGGCTATCAAGAACTCCAGATATCCTACGAGTGTCTTATCACTCAGACTTTGGAGTTCCAGAAGGTCTGTAGAATTTGCAACCAAGCGTCGAGCAGCTGCACAACTAACTGGCCAGTCGCTGTCGCGTTGACCTCGATAAAGAAAGTCCTCTCCCCTATCGGTAAGCTCTTGCAAATGCGTTTGAAATTCGGCTAAATTGGTTACGACGATTTTTCCCATAGTGCTCCTAAATTGGCAGTGAATTCCATTGGCCAATACTCATCCATTATACACTAGGGGGCCAACTGTGGTCGGTCCTGGGGGGGGTAGAGGGCCAGGGCAATCGCATCTAAATCTGTAGGCCGATTCAGTTGAAATCGTGGCCAGAAGAAAGCGCGAATATGTGGAAATCACCTTGCGTTTACTGAATATCGACGGGAAGACGCCGCGGCTCAGGCCCTCAGTCGCCGAAATAGGTCAGATTCTCCGTCAACGTGCCATCTCTCGTAAATTCCCCTATGTCTTACCCCGACCTGGAGGAGTATTCGGCAGAATTTCGATGTTCGGACCCAATTTAGTTGCAATCGCCCTAGGGTAGAGGGTGCAGTTCATATTTTGGGTGGGAATGGTCAGGTGGGGGATTCATGCCAGCGGCGGCTGAAATTTTTTGCCGGCCATTTGTTGGGAGGCATCGGGCAGCACAAGGCCTGCCCCTACGGTGGTGGCGCGGCGTTCGGACACCGGTCGCTGGTCTCAACCGTGCCAATTGTCCACGACGGTCGGGCATACGATGGGGGGCGTTGCGGGGGGAGTCCCCCCGCACAAGGGAGGGCCGAAGGCCTGACCGCATAACTGCAGTGGTTAGTGGTCAGTGGTCAGTTACTGCGGCAGTTGATTTGGGGGTGGTTGTGAAGAGGGGAGAGGGAAGAGAAACACATTGGGGCACTTCAGTCGGCGTTGCGAATCAGTTGTGGGTGAAATGTTGCCGGTATTCCGGCCCGCGCCAGAGGGCGCTACGAATCGACTCAAAAATTGGGATGCACACGGAAAAATTCTCTTTGACAAAGATTAAAAAGTATACATAATTTCCTTTATGATCCCCTGCGGTTGTCGAGTGAGCGGAAGCACAGGTGACATCAGGAATGGGACCAACCGCCCTGGTCGTAAGCAATAGCAATATCACTGCAGAGACTGTGGCGTGTATCGGGTTTGGGCGTCGAGGAGAGAGGCGGCAGAACCCGAGCCGCTCATTCTGAAAGCCCAGTTCAGGTAGCCGGTTTATCGTTGACCACAACTCGGCGATGAGGTCCGTGCTCTGACAACCTACTTTTTCCCACCACCTTTTCCCCAGCAGAGACAGTTCAGACAGTTCGTGCAGGGCGCAACGTTAACCGGCCAGAGAGGATAAGGGGAGCGCATATGGGTAAACCGTTGCGGGCGGGTTTGATCGGTTGTGGCGGCATTGCCGGGGCGCATATGCGGGCATACCGTCAACTAGGGGGTGTGGAGATCGCGGCCGCCGCGGAGATCGTTGCGGACCGTCTCCAATCATTTGGCGATACCTGGGGTATCGAGGGCCTCTACCTTGATTACGAGGTCATGCTGGAGCGGGAAAAGTTGGACATCGTCAGTGTCTGCACACCGCCCTTCGCCCACTGCGCTCCGACCATCGCTGCGGCTGAGGCAGGCGTGCGGGGCATCTTCTGTGAGAAGCCGATGGCCATGAATCTGGCCGAGGCCGACCGGATGCTTGAAGCCTGTGAGCGGGCGGGGACGCTACTCCAGATCGACCACATCTACCGCTTCGAGCGCAATTTCCGCCAGGCGAAGGCCATGGTGGAGGCCGGCGCAATCGGTGATCTGCTCGTGATTTCGGGCAAGTGCGTGGGGCCTCCGCGCAGTCCCGAAAACTATGCCGGACAGTACCGGCTGAATGGCGGCGGTTGGATGATGGCCCAGGGCACTCACCTCTTCGATCTGTTCCGCTACTACGCCGGAGATCCTGTCTGGTGCCTCGCCCATGTCGAGCGCTGGCGCCCTGACGTAGACATCGAGGATGCTGCCACCGGTATTTTCGGACTGCAAAGCGGTGTCAAGGCGTTCTTCGAAGTAAGCGGCAACCGGGCGGACCGGACCTTTGCGTTCATGGCCGAACTCGAAGGTGTGAAGGGCCGGCTGCACATCTCCGACGGGGTGGACAGACTTCACTTCTATCAATGGACGGCAGGACACACGCCTGACGATTGGCGGCCTGTCGAGACGGTCGTGGCAGATCCTATCGCAGATACTCTCCAGGACTTCCTGAGCGCCGTCAGGGATGATCGTGAGCCAGAATCCAACGGACGTGAAGGACGGGCTGCCCTGGAGATGATCATGGCCGTCTTCGAGTCGCAGCGACAGGGCGTGGCTCGAATTGGCTTTCCGCTGGCAATCGGGGAAAACCCGCTGGCCCTGATGAATGAAGAAGGCACACTGTCTACGCTCAGTAAGGACCCTAATCGCTGAATGCGCCGCACGTCAGGAGGAGACCTAACATGAAGCTCGCTCTGTTTGCTTTCGGCCAGGAAGACCATGTGGGCATCGTTGAACAGGATGGCATCTTCGATCTCTCGCGAGCGATGCAGGCATACGATCTGTTCAACAGTAACATCCAGGCATCGCCGGTGACCAGCATTCATGAGATGTTGGACAGGGATATGGTCCGTCCGGCGGTCATCGAACCGGTGTTGGAATTTATTGACCGGCACAACCTGCGTCAGGCTCTGACAGTTCCGGCCGGGGCAGCTGATCATCCATTGCGGGCGCCCATCAGGCGGCCGGGAAAGATCATTGCCCTCGGCGGCAACTATTCCTTCCCAGGCTATCCGGACCCTGAAGAGCCGCCCTTCTTCTTCAAAGTCGCGACCTCTGTTATCGGACCGGACGAGCCAATCATTTACAAGAAAATCATGAAACAGGTAGAGCCGGAGATCGAGTTGGCCGCGGTGATCGGCAGGCGTGCGAGCGATGTACCCGAACAGGAAGCGATGCAATATGTGGCCGGCTATACCGTGTTTAACGACGTTACCGCTCGCGATCTGCAGAATGCCGCGTGGGATATCCAACGTCCCTGGGAATATACCAAGAGCATAGATACCTTCACGCCCATCGGCCCGCACCTGGTCCTGCCCGAAGCGGTGAGCGATCCGCACGACCTGGCGATGATCATGCGCGTCAATGACGAGGTCGTAGCCGAAGCCAGCACCAACACGATGTTGTTCCTGATTCCCTTCCTGATCGAGTACCTCAGCCGGTACATGACTTTGGAACCGGGCGACATCATTGCGACGGGAACGCCGGCCCATCCGGAGGCGCTGCACCCCGGCGACGTGGTTGAACTGGAAGTGGCTGAGGTGGGCGTGCTGCGGAACCCTGTTGTGGCCGAAGGTTGATAAGGAGGCCCTAGTGAGCAGCGAAGGAAAGTCTCTATCGCCAGCAGTTTTGCCCTGGATCAACGCGGCCGCGTTGGCGGCGACCGGGCCGGCATCGCGTATTTTGGGGCTGGAGTGTGGCTTTGTGTGGACCACCTGGGCGGTCCTCGACGACCGCCAGCTTGTTGACGGCGGCGTGTTTCTGAGCGACGACTATTTGGAGCCGGCCGACATCGACGCCATGACGCGCACCGAACTGGTGACCCGTCGATTGTACGGCATGCATCTCGGCCTCGTGCATCTGATGGACAGGTACTCGCCTTTGTGCGTGGCCGATTGGAGCCCAAATCCTTACCTGGATGACAGAAAGAGGGCGGAAGACCATCTGGAGTTTACCTATCGGCACGGGCAGAGCCAGGGCATGATCAAGAATCTCTGCTTTCAGCGGGGTCTGACCGTGATGGGTGTGCAGGCTGCAAAGGCTACGGAGGCGGTGACCGGCGATCTTGAATCCTCCCGCGCCGCGGTGGAGGCTGCGCTGATGGAGAGGCTGGTGGTGTCGGAATTTACGGCGCGCGAGTTCAGCATGGACGACGGCCGCATAATCAGCGACAACTGCGCCGGCGCTCTCGCCATCGCCTATGCCGCTCAGGCCCAGTTGAGAGGCTAGCTCTACCCACTGTCTGTGCCAGGATTTGCAATTGCAGTCCACACCGGGAGAGATACGTCTGCGAAAGCGGACCTTAGCCGGGGGCTGGCCCCTCGTTTGGGGGCAGGGTCGCCAGCCCAGCGAACGCTTGGCTTCCAAAGTGCTCACCCCGATCTCGTTCAGCCCTGCGTGCCGGCCGGGATAGAAGGCGTATAGCCCGGCGCCCGGCAAGGGCCCGAACTAATGCGGAAGTTAGAGTCAGGGCAGCGCCGGCAGTGCCGGCAAAGGAGGCAGCCTATGCGACAAGCTCAAGGCACTGTTGTTCCTCGGTCTCAGCCGGATGACATCCACGCAGTGGAAGGGAGAACAGAAATGGTTTCAACGACGAAGAAGATCACACGGCGTACGTTCTTGCGCACATCGGCTTTCGCCGGCACAGCCGGGGTGCTGGCCGCGTGTGTTGTTCCGGCCGCGGCGCCGGCCGGCGATGGCGCTGCCGCGCCGGTTATGGAAGACGTGACCCTGCGCATGGTAACGCATTACGGTTCGCCCGTACGCCGTGAGTTTACGACGCGGGTCAAGGACATTTTCGAGGCGACACACCCGGGCGTCACGGTCGAGGTGGAGGTTGCGCCGGATATCGACGTGCGCTGGCAGACCGAGGTGGCGGCAAAGACGTTGCCGGTGATGCTCTGGGACGCCAACCTGTTCTGTGAGATGGCGGCCCAAGGCGTCTTTCTGCCGCTGGACGACCGCTTGCCGATGCAACAGCCGCCGGTGGATATGGATGACTACAATGTTCCCACGGGCGCCGAGTGTATGGTATGGCACGAGGGCCAGCAGATCGCGATGCCCTGGATCAACGGTGCGCCGCTCCTCTACTACAACGTGGACATGTTCGAAGAGGCCGGTGTCGAGCGGCCATCCGATGACTGGACCTGGGATGATTTTGTCGACGTGACCAAGGAGCTGACGCGGGACACCGACGGCGACGGCGAGATCGACCAGTGGGGCTACATGCAGAGCACCCGCTGGGACGAGCACTTCGCCCAATGGATCTTTGCCAACGGCGGCGAAATTGTGAGCGAAGACAGGCTCCATACGCCCCTTGACACACCCGAAGCAAGTGGGGCCATTGAGTTCCTGTACGACTTGCGTTTCAAACACAATGTCTGGCCCCAGGCCGAGCAGATGGAGGCGCTGCAAGCCCTGGGCATCGGCAGCCTCTTTAACGGCGGCAAGGTCGCCATGACATATGGCGGGACCGGAGGTGTCGGAGGCTTCAACCGCAGCGTAACCGACTTCACCTATGACATTCTGCACTTCCCGAAGTCGCCAGCGACGGGCAATCGTGCGCTCTGGACCTTCATGCAGAATTTCGCCGGCCCGATCTGGTCGGAGCATCCCGATCTGGACGCGGACCTGGCCATCGCGCTGGGCGGCCCCAGCTCGCAGCGTTGGGCCGGCCGCACCAAGATTCAGGTACCGATCTACACGCCGGCCGTGGAAGAAGATTACGCCACCAAACCGCCCGAAAATATCCGCGTCGTGCCCGAGATGTTCGCCGAGCCGGGTGTTCAGCATCTTCCCATCTTCAACGGCAAGACGGAGTGGCTCCAGACCGTTTTCGGCGGTGAGCTGACCAAGGCCTTTATTGGCGAGGCAAACCTGGCTGACGCCATCACGTCGGCTGTGGCAGAAGGAGATCGCATACTGGCGCGCCAGTAGAGTTGTGCAGGCGTACAGAGGCGCGGAGGGAGGGCAGGTTTGTTTGTGTGGTGAGCAGTAACAGCTTGCGCCTCCGCCCCTCTGACGTCTGCCATTGAGAGTCAACCATGACTTCACAACCGCAGCCTGCCGTGCGCCGCGCGGGAAATACGAGCATTTTTGGCTGGTGGCGCTGGCGGAGGATCGAGGGCTACCTGTTCATCGCCCCGTGGCTGATCGGCTTTTTAGCCTTTGTGCTTGGGCCCTTCCTGGCGTCGTTCTTTCTCAGCTTCGCCGACTGGAACCTGGTCAGGCCTCCCGAATGGGTAGGCCTGGAGCACTATCGCACGATGTTCACGAACGATCCCAAGTGGGTAAAATCGTTCGTGAACACCGTGTATTTCACCGTATTCCACGTTCCCCTCATTCTCGTGGTGGCCCTCTTCATCGCCCTGTTGCTCAACCGCCAACTGCCCGGGATCGGGGTATTCCGCACGCTCTTTTACCTGCCATCGGTGACGGCGGGTGTCGCCACGGCCATCCTATGGCGTTTTGTTTTCAATTATCGCTACGGGCTGTTCAATCAGGCGATTGGGCTGCTGGGCATCGAGGGACCCAACTGGCTCGGGAGTACCAAGTGGGCGATGCCGGCATTTATCATTATGAGCACGTGGGGTTTCGGCAGCTTGATGGTGCTCTATCTGGCCGGCCTGCAGGGCGTGCCGCGCGAGCTTTACGAGGCAGCGGAGATCGATGGCGCTACCGCGTGGGACAAATTGATCAAAGTGACGATTCCGATGATGTCGCCGGTGATCTTCTTCACCATGATCATGACCGTTATAGGTTCCTTTCAGATATTCACGGCGGCGTTCATCATGACCGAAGGCGGGCCGGCGGACGCGACGCTCTTCTATATCCTGCATCTGTACCGCAGTGCTTTCCAGTGGCTGCGCATTGGCTACGCCTCAGCGATGGCCTGGATTCTGTTCCTGATTATCCTGGCGCTGACGCTTATTCAACTCAGTCTTTCAAAGCGCTGGGTGTTCTACGCCGGCGAGGAGCCGAACTGAGATGAAAGAACCTGCCAACCAGAACTGAGTGTTACTCCGAAAACTGTCGGAATGCAGGTTGAGAGGTTGATGCCCAAGGGAGTGTACACGCAGACAGAGAGGGATGATGGAAGCCAAGCAGGGCGCAGTCGGAAGAACTGATTCGCTTTTACCCTTGCAGAAGGGGTGGCGCTGGCACAAGGTGCGCCCTGTGCTATTCGACACGCTGCTGTATCTGATTATCGTGGCCGGCGGCATCATCTTCCTGATCCCCTTCACCTGGATGGTTTCAACCTCTCTGAAAACGCTGCCGGAGATTCAACGGATTCCGCAACCCCTGATGCCGGAGGTGATCCGCTGGGACAACTATTGGGTTGCCTGGACCTCGCTACCGTTCACACGCTGGTTTTTCAACACTGCCTTCATCACCGTTGTCAACATCATTGGCACGCTTCTGTCCTGCTCACTGGCGGCCTACGGATTTGCCTACACGCGGTTCCGCGGACGCACTTTCCTGTTTTTGGTTCTTCTCAGCAGCATGATGCTGCCCTATCATGTGCGGCTCATTCCCACCTTTCTCATCTTCAACCATTTGGGCTGGATCAATACCTTTCTACCGCTCACGGTGCCCGCTTTCTTTGGCACAGCCTTTTACATTTTCCTGCTGCGCCAGTTCTTCCTGACCTTACCCAAAGAGTTGGATGATGCGGCGCGTATAGACGGCTGCAACTCGCTGAACATCTACGGGCGGATCGTCATGCCGCTCTCAAAGCCGGCCTTGGCAGCCGTAACAGCCTTCACCTTCATTGACAGTTGGAACGATTTTCTGGGGCCTCTCATCTACCTGCGCCAGGACAGTCGCCTCACTCTCTCGCTAGGGCTGCGCATGTTTCTGGATTTCCAGGAGGGCACGGGTGAATTACACCTGATGATGGCTGCCTCCGTGGCCACGCTGATCCCGATCCTGCTCGTCTTCTTCTTTGCCCAGAAGCATTTTGTCGAAGGGGTCACTTTCACCGGCTTGAAAGGATGAGATGGGGCGATGAAGGAAGACGGCAGGTCGGACATTCGAGGAGGACGGCACGACTACGCGCCGGAAACGGCTGCCTCTCCAGAATTGGACTTGCCGGAAGCTCAGACCACGGCCCCGGCTCTACGGTTAAGCGGCGGCGTGCCTGGCTGGCGCGCGCGTCTGGGTCTCCTGTCCCCGGACGATGGCATCAACGACGACGAGTTCTGGCACTATTTGCCGGACGGCGTGTCGTTGATTTTCACGCGCTACAGGGCGGTTACCCGCTTCGACCCAATCAGCCCGAACATGGTGGACCGTTACGCCGACCCGGGGCCTATCCTGGACGCGGCGGAGACCCTGCGCATCACCCGGCCCGGCGCGATCGTTTTCCTCTGCAATTCGTGCAGCTTCGTGCGCGGCGTGGGTGGTGACGTGAAGATCTCCGACGCCATCCGGCGAGCTGTGGATATTCCAGCGACTACGATAAGCACCGCCCAGGTCGAGGCGCTGCGTACGCTGGGCGTGCAGCGGGTGGCGGTGGCCGGCCCCTACCCCGCGGACGTGACACAGCTCCTGGTAGATTTCCTTGAAGGGCACGGCTTTGAGGTCACCGGCAGCCAGAGCGCAGGCATGGAAACCGAGTGGCAGATCGGTAACTCGCCGCCCTCGGTATGGTATAACCTGGCGCGGGCGGTGAACTCCCCGCGTGCTGAGTGCGTGCTGCTGGCCTGCAGCGGCATCCGCACAGCCGCCATCATGGAAGCGCTGGAAACCGACCTGGGTAAACCGGTCGTGAGTGCGCCGGCGGTGAGCATCTGGGCAGCCCTGCGCCTGGCCGGCGTGAAGGCGCCCGTCTTCGGACGCGGCATCCTGCTGGCAAAGTACTGATAGGAACGCGAAGAAAATTCTTTTTTTCCACCACGGGAGTTCAGATTGAATCCCGGGAGGCGTCCAAATGGCTGAAGAACCGCTGCAAGCGATCTTTGTCGGGGTTGGCGGGCGCGGCCGCCACTATCTTGAGCATCTGAAAGACTCCCCCCACATGCGGCCGGTTGCGCTGGTAGATATCTCCCGGGAAATCCTGGAACGTGAACGACTGGCGACTGGACTGCCGGAGACGGCCTGTTTCACCACGCTGGCCGACGCGCTGCGGCATGTACCGGCCGACGCGGTGGGCGTAACAACCCACGCCCGGCTTCACGCGCAGTTTGTCGAGGAGGCGATCCTCGCCGGCAAGCACGTGCTGGTTGAGAAGCCCTTCACCTGCGATCTGGAAGAAGCAGTGCGCCTGGTTGAACTGGCGGATGCCAACGGGGTGAAGATCGTGGTGACCCAGCAGATTCGCTACTTTCGGGCGGAACTTACCATGCGCCGGCTGATGCTGGAGCAGGCCTACGGCCCCCCCGGCTTCGGCCACATGCACCACTATAAGCCGCGCTCCGGTCACTACCCCATGAGCGAGCACATGCAGCTGTGGCAGATGACGGTGCATGAGATCGATTCGCTAATGTCAGTGCTCGCCCAACACAAGGTGACGCGCGTCTTCGGGTACTCATTCGAGCCTTCCTGGGGCAACTGGCCCACCCCCTCTTCGGCGGTGGCGACTATCGAATTCGATGGCTCGATTCCGTTTACGTTGGTGTCGACCTCCCAGGCACGGGGCAGCGCCTACGAATTCCGCATCGAGTGCGCCGAGGCGACGCTGGTACAGCGCGGCCCCCTCCAGGACATCCCAACCACGTTGCACGCTGAATACCAGGACGGCAGCGTGGTTCCCTTGCCGCTCGACGCGGAGGGAATCGATGTTGAGCCGGGAGATGGTATCAACTGGGTGGCACGCCTCTTGCATAACTACGTTGTTGAGGGCGTGGAGCCGGAGGTCAGCGGTCGACGCAATCTGGATGTGCTACGGGTAACGGACGCCATCATCCGTTCCACGGAAACCGGGCAGTCCGTATCTTTGGACGGTGGTGCCTAGCCTCGCGACGCAGGCAGGGGGTTCGCGCCCGGTTGCGAAGAGAACGACAGGTTCTGCCTTCTGCCAGTCGGCCTGCAGGTTGTATTGCCAGCGCATGAACTGGTCTCCGCAGCCTTGCTTATCAACTATTTTTTCATGGAGCCCTACGATGGGAATACCGAAGGAGAACTGGTTCACGTTGGAGGAGTATCACCGCCGGCTGGCTGCAGCACGCGCTGAAATGGCGCAGCGGGAGATAGATGTGCTGCTCGTGTTCGGCGCGGGCAACGTGTTCTATCTGACCGGCTACAACAGTGTCAACTCGTGGGATTTCCAGTGCTGTATTGTCCCCGACAGCGGCGATCCCATATTGCTTATTTTCAACTTTGAGCTGGGTCGTTTCCTGGCCAGCGCGTGGCTGAGTGAACCTGCGCTTTACACGGCGCAGGACGATCCGGTTGCGTCACTGGTCAACCTGCTTGATGACCAGAATCTGCGCAACCGACGCCTGGGTATCGAAGAGAACAGCCCCAATCTTGGCGTGAGGAACTACCGCCGCCTGCGGCAGATGCTGGCCGACAGCCAGTGGACGGACGCTTCAGGTCTTGTAGACGAGCTGCGGCTGGTCAAGTCAGAGGAGGAAATTGCCTACATGCGCGAGGCCGGCCGGCTCACCCGGCTGGGCGCGGAAGCCGCGCTGGCGGCGGTCGCTGAAGGCGTGCATGATCATACTGTGGCAAGCGCAGCATACGAGACCATGCGGTGCAACGGCAGCGATTTCATGTGCATAGAGCCCATCGTCGCGGCCGGTTATCGTTCCGGCTTGGCCCACAGCACCGTGGGCCACATCCCTATTCTGCACGGTGACTCGGTCTTCATCGAGTTGGGGGCTTGCGTGCGGCGCTACACGGCGCCTATCATGCGTACTACCGTGGTGGGACCGACCCCGCCTGAACGGCAGGAACTGATGGACGCGGCCCAGCTGGCGGTACAGACGATCGTTGAAACCGCGCGTGCCGGCGTCCCGACCTCGGATGTTGCGGCGGCCGCGCACCAGAAGGCGATCAAGCCGATTGAGGACCGCATCCAGTTCCACTACAATTTCGGCTATTCGGTCGGAATCGGCTTCCCTCCGGACTGGTTGGAACCGATCCATTTCTTCATCCAATTGCACAATCATGCTCCGTTGCAGGCCGGCATGACCTTTCACCTGCCCTTCACCTTGCGGGTCCTGGGCGAGTACGGCACCGGCACGAGCGAAACCATTCTGATTACCGAGACCGGTTGCGAGGTATTGACGCGGGATCAGGCGGCGGCGTAGCGAAGGCAGCCTGGCGGCGGCGCTTGAGGAAGCTGACAGCGCCAATTTCAGCGCCAATCTCAGCGCCAATCTCAGCGCAGTCTCGTTCCAACCGGTTTTCGATTGCAGACAGGCGGATGCGCATGCCTCTGCATATTGCAGTTGCAATCGCATACGCACAACCCAAGGGTTGCAGAGAGACGCTATTATGATCAATGACCCTGTTCTGATCGACGACTGGCATCCGGTCGAACTCTCACAGGAGTTGAAAGAGGGAGGGATCGCAGCTGTGCGTGTGCTGGGGGAGGATGTCGTGCTGTGGCGTCTCAAGGGCGAGGTCCTGGCCTGGAGAGACCTGTGCCTGCACCGGGGCGCGCGTCTGTCGCTTGGCCGGGTTGAGGATGATAACCTCGTCTGCCCCTACCACGGCTGGGTCTACAACGGCGATGGGCAATGCATACGAATTCCGGCCCACCCCGACCAGGCGCCTCCGAAAAAGGCGCGGACCCGATCGTACCGGGTTCAGGAGAGATATGGGATGGTCTGGATCTCCCTTGGCGACCCTGCACACGATGTGCCTTCGTTTCCCGAATGGGATGACCCGACCTATCACAAGACCTTCTGTGGACCCTACGATATCCGAGCCAGTGGGCCGCGTGTCCTGGAAAACTTTGTCGATGTCGCTCATTTCCCCTTCGTGCATGACGGTCTGTTGGGCGACCAGCGCCGCCCGCAGATGGAGGATTACGAGGTCGAGGTAGGGTCGGGCGGCGTCATTGTGAGGGACGTTCGTATCTGGCAACCCAGGCCGGACGGGGGTGAGGCCGAGCATCCGTCATCCTACACTTTCCACATTCAGCGCCCCTTGACAGTCTATGTTGTCAAACCGACTGCTGAGACGAGGTTCGCCTTTTTCTTCACGGTCACGCCGGTCGAGAAGGTGGTCAGCCGCGGCTGGTTGTGGCTTTCTACGAATACCGAGTACGACGTTCCTGAAGATGAAATCCGCGCTTTTCAGGACGAGCTGTTCGACCAGGACATCCCCGTTCTGGAATCACAACGGCCTGAGATGCTTCCGCTGGACTTACAGGCTGAATTGCATCTGCGGTCCGACCGCACTGCTATCGCCTATCGGAGATGGCTGAACGAGTTGGGACTTACTTTCGGGACCGCGTAGTACGGCTGGAAATCTTCGCCAAGAACCATGCAAGGAAGCCGTCTGGTCTTTCACCCGGGTATGCGGGTGGATGTCGAAGAGTTCACTGTATCGGCGCCTGGCGCCAACGAAGTGCTGGTTCAGGTTTCACGCAGCCAGGTCAGCGCCGGTACAGAGTTGAACCTGCTCCGCGGCATGGAGCGAAGCGGTCGCCACGCCGGCTACCCGGGTTACGCTGCGGTGGGGCGAGTTCTGGATGCGGGTGGGGGCATCACGGACTTTGCGCCGGGCGCCCGGGTTCTGACCATGGGGCGCCACGCCACGCACTGCACCGTCGACGCGACCGGCTCGCCTCTGCAGAACGGCTATATTCGGAAGCTGGACGACACTCTGACCGACGAACAGGCGACGTTTGCGATTAACGGGGCTACGGCATTGCACGCGGTCCGTCGGGCGCGTCTGCAGATCGACGAGTCGGTGGTCGTCTTCGGCGTTGGTGTGGTTGGGCAGCTTGTCACCGCGCTGGCCCGGCTTGCCGGCGCCTTTCCTGTGGTCGCGGTTGACCTGGTTGAGGAGCGTCTCCAGCTCGCCCGCCAAAGCGGGGCAACGCATGTTGTGAACGCGAGTGCGGAGGATCCGGTGGAGGCTGTTCGGGAAGTCACCCTCGGCGGCGCTCAATGTCTTTTTCACGCTACAGCCAATCCGAAGATTTTGCAGACAGTCTTCGAGGCCGCCGGTCAGCGGGCGAAGGTGGTTATGGCAGGCAGCGCACCTGGCACGGCCGAAATCGGGCTCCAGGTCGAGTTGCTGCGCCGTGAATTGCACGTTCTGGGCGCGTACGAGCTCGACCTCGAAGTGCCGCACGTCTACTGGCCGTGGACGCCGCAACGCGATCGCGAAGTCGTATTGCGCCGCATTGCCGACCAGACACTGGCGGTCGACCATCTGATCAGTCACAGGATAGCCTACACGCAAGCACCGGAGATCTACGCGCGGGCCGCCGCCGGCCCGGAGGGCTGGCTGGGAATCATCCTGACATGGGATGCGTGAGGAAGCGGGCTGGTGGTCAGTGGTCAGTGGCTTGCGGCCGACCGTCCAAAAGAGAAGAGTGAGGGACACCTTGGCCTGCCTCGCTTTGGGGCGCGTATTGACTGTGTCCGGGTAGATACCCAGAATCTGACAGCTTAAGAGGCGTAGCCGTCCCGGTTTTGCTTGCGCCAGTCGGGACGGTAACCGCGCTCGCTGGCGAAGCCGTAGGAGGGGCCGATCTGGTTGGGGTGGGACGCGGGCCAGGCCTGGCCGCCGATGATGCGGTATTCGTCTCCCTTGCCGCAGAGCCAGTAAAACATGTGGGCGACGTAGCGGGCCTGGTTGTGGCCGCCGTAGTAGACGCGCTGGAGGTCGAAGTCCGGCTCGGTGATCCAGTCGCGCTGCGGGGGGACGGTGCGCCAGTAGCTGTATTTGAGCATGTGGCGGGTGCCCTTGGCGGTGGAGAGGCCGCGGCGGTGGAGGATGCTCTGGTGGTGGATGCCGATGGTGCCGGCGGGGCCGTCGGCAAAGACGCCGCCCTCGTCATCGGAGCGCCTGGTGGGCATGATGTGGGAACCGGGCACCAGCTCGGTCGGGCCGAGCTCGACAGGGGTGTCCTGGGGGAAGTAGAAGACTTCGACGAAGTTGAGCTCGGGGCCGAAGATGTGGTCGGCGTCGTTATGCCAGTGCTGGGCGGGCATGGGACATTCGGCAAGGTGGTGGCTGGCGAGGACGGGCAGGCCGACGTTGCGGCCCAGCAGCGAGCGCATGATGCCGACCACCTGCGGATTGAGCAGGACGTGCTCCACGAACCAGTCCTCGAGGAAGATGGTGCTGGGCGCGATGGAGAAGCGGATGCGCTCGATGTCGGCTTCGGTCATGCCGTCGGGCATGTAGCTGGGGTTGGCCGGGATCTTGCCTTCCAGATAGTCGCAGGTGCGGCGGTTGATCTTGTCGGGGACGGCGCCGCGCAGAAGCAGATGGCCTTCGCGGCAGAATTCGAGTACCTGCGAGTCGGTCAGGGTCGGTTCGCCGTCGAAGGTGTGATTGGCTTTGTCGTGGATCATTTGGTTATTCAGACTGCGTAGCCGTCCTGGTTGTGTTTGCGCCAGTCGGGTTGGTAGCCGCGTTCGCTGCCGAAGCCGTAGGAGGGGCCGATCTGGTTGGGGCTTGTCCACGGCCAGGCCTGGCCGCCGATGATGCGGTATTCGTCTCCTTTGCCGCTGAGCCAGTAAAACATGTGGGCGACGTAGCGGGCCTGGTTGTGGCCGCCGTAGTAGGCGCTCTGGAGGTCGAAGTCGGGCTCGGTGATCCAGTCGCGCTGCGGGGGCGTGGTGCGCCAGTAGTTGTACTTTAGCATGTGGCGCGTGCCCGTGGCGGTGGAAAGGCCGCGGCGGTGGAGGATGCTCTGGTGGTGGATGCCGATGGTGCCGGCCGGCCCGTCGGCGAAAAGGCCGCCCTCGTCGTTGGGGCGCTTGGTGGGCATGATGTGGGAGCCGGGCACCAGTTCGGTCGGGCCGAGCTCGACGGGCGTGTCCTGGGGGAAGTAGAAGACCTCGAGGAAGTTGAGCTCGGGGCCGAAGACATGGTCGGCGTCGTGATGCCAGCCCTGGGCGGGCATGGGGCACTGGACATGGTGGTGGCTGGCGAGGATGGGCAGGCCGAAGCTGCGGCCCAGCAGCGAGCGCATGACGCCGACAACCTGTGGGTTGAGCAGCACGTGCTTGACGAACCAGTCCTCGAGGAAGATGGTGCTCGGCTCGTGGGAGGCGCGGATGCGCTCGAGGTCGGCTTCGGTCAGGCCATCGGGGATGTAGCTGGGGTTGGCCGGGATCTTGCCTTCGAGATAGTCGCAGGTGCGGCGGTTGATTTCGTCGGGGACGACGCCCTTGAGCAGAAGATGGCCTTCGCGGCAGAATTCGAGCACCTGCGAGTCGGTCAGGGTGGGTTCGCCGTCGCAGGTGTGACTGGTTTTGTCGTGGATCATTACGCTCTCCTGGGTGGCTTTGCGGTGCCGGTCAATTTAGCATAAGTCCGGGGTTTTGGAAACAGGAATTGCAGGCAGGCAAGCAAGAGGGGCGCCCAGTTCTTTCGGAAGTGGCAGTGCCTTTTTGCCGCTCATAGAACAGTCTGCCCAAGGTCCGCAGACCGCCGGGCCGGACAACCCCCAGATCCCAGATGTACGCAAGAAGAGCCCGCGCGGGTGCAGTTCAAATTAGGGGTGGGATTGGTCAGGTGGGGAATTCATGCCAGCGGTGGCTGAAATTGTCTGCCGGCCATTTATTGGGAGGCACTGGGCAGGCACAAGGCCTGCCCCTACAATGGTGGTGCGGGGGTTCGAACACCAGTCGCTGTCTCAACACTTCCAATTGTCCACGACGGTCGGGCATACGAAGGGGGGCGTTGCGGGGGGACTCCCCCCGCACAAGGGAGGGCCGAAGGCCCGACCGCAAAACTGCAGTGGTCAGTGATCAGTAGTCAGTGGTCAGAGGGAACGGCACTTGCCCTGCTCGGGGACGCGAACTGGCTTTAGCTTAGTCGTTACCAGAGGCGTACGAATGTTCACCCCCATTTTGGACTGCACCCGTCCGCGCCCCCTGCTTCAGCGATCACGGAATGGGTGCTATACTTGAGAATACTCAATTAGCAGGGGAAAGGAACCAGGTATGAGCGAGGTGTTTCGGGTTTGCCCCAACTGCGGGCAGGATGTGGCGGTAACGGCGCGCCACTGCGGCGAATGCGGCTACGATGCGCAGGGGGGCTACCCTCTTGAAGGCCGCAACAACCTGCCGGCGGTGGTGGCGAAAGTCGGTCTGCCGGTGGCTGCCGGTCTGGCGGGATTGGCGCTGCGGGCCGGGTTGCAGCTGCTGCAGAAACAACTGCCGACGCTGGCCGCCAACGCGCTCAACCGCAGCGCGTCGAGGCCGCCGACGCAGCCGCGCAGAGGGCGGGGCAGCCGGTTCATTCATATCCGTTCGAAGTGGTCGGTCGGTGATCGAAGCGGAGTGTGGCGGTCGGGCGAGGAAGAGCACACCATCGAGATCGACGATGGCTGAACACCAGTGGTCAGTGGTCAGTCGTCAGTAGCCCGCGGCCGGTGATCGGTTCCTTGCACGGGCTACTTAACCCTTCTGTTTTCAATACTCGTCGATAGTTTGCCAGCGGGCCGCTTTGTTGCGCCGGCGCTGGGAAAAGCGCCAGCCCCAACCGGTGATGCTGAATCCTATCGCGATGAAGAGCCCCGCCACCATATAGGCCAATAACTCCGGCCAGAGCAGAATCGCAACGCCAAAGAGAATCAGTATCAGCCCCGGCGCGATGAACAGCCAGCGGCCGAGACTGCCGGCCTGCTGTGAAACTCGCTGCCCTGTGCGAAAGAAGCGCACAGAGGATTGTTGTCCCGTAAACATAGTTTATGCTCCCTTAGAGCGATGCGCGGCGTTTGCGCGAATGCAGATGCCGCGCATCGTCTTGTTCTTTCCACGCTCGGATACGGGCCGCTTAGTCACGGCTGCGGGCAAACAGGATGAAGGCGTAGTAGAGGAGCGTCGTGATCGCCTGGATGGCGGCCGCAACGTAGGTCAGCGCCGCGGCATCGAGCACCGCGTTGACTCCCTTCATCTCGTGCTGGCCGATGAACCCCTGTGTCACCAGGATCTCCTTGGCCCGCTTGCTGGCGTTGAACTCCACCGGCAGCGTCACCAGCGTAAACACTGCGACCGCGGCGAAGAGGATCAGCCCCACCAGCGAGACCGTGAACCCCAGCCCGGAGCCCATGAACATGCCGATGATAAAGATGATCGGCCCCAACCAGCTGCCGATCTGCACGCCGGGAACGATGACACTGCGCAGGGCAAGCGGGGCGTAGTTGGTGCTGTGCTGGATGGCGTGTCCGGCCTCATGCGCGGCCACGCCGATCGCGGCAACGCTGTTGCTCTGGTAGACCTGCGGACTCAGGCGAAGGGTCCTCGACCTCGGGTCATAGTGGTCAGACAGGAAGCCGCGCGTCTCTTCGACGTTGACGTTCCCCAGCCCGTTGGAATCGAGGATACGCCGCGCCACCTGTGCGCCGGCCGTGCCGCGCCCCGCGGACACGCGCGAATACTTGTTGAACGTAGACTTGACTTTCATCTGTGCCCACAGACCCAGCGCGAGAGCAGGCAGGCTGATGATGAAATAGAGCGGATCGAAGAAAAACATATCTCACCTCGTAGAGAGTTTTTAACTAGCAGACGAATCTCCGGTGGCGGCCGATTCGTTTGTTATCTGGCTGAACGCAGGTTTGGAACTGTTTTCCAAGCCTACGTCTCAAGTTTACACAAGCCTGGCGCTCCGTTCCTGACGCGCACCTGACAGGGCGCTGTCACCTGGCTGAACAGGCGGAACCGGAGCCTTATTATACCATTACGAATCCAGTATAGCTGTGGTTGCTTACTCCTGTGTTAGCGTTCGGTTAGCCCTGTGTTTGCGCGCGGCGGCGCGCCAGGGACGCCAGCTGCCGGATCTCGGCGCTGCCGAGAAGATAGCTAGCAAGCGCATAGATGAGAACGCCAATTCCGGCCCCGGCGACGGCCGCGACCCAGCCAGTGGGAATCCCGAAGACGGCGCCGCCGTCGGGCAGAAGTTCCAGGCCCAGCAGGAGTGCGCCGGCCATGACCGCGGAGGCCAGCAGGGAGCGTCCGCCGCTGGTCAACAGCTGGCGCACGGGCAGGCCCTGCAGGGTTGTTGTCTGACCTGCCTTCTGGTGGTAGACGCGTACTTTGCGCCCCAGCAGGATCAGCAGAACGAGCATCTCCAGCGCGGTGGCGATGCTGTTGGCTAGGGCGAGGCCGCCAAAACTCAAGCGGCCAATCAGGGCCAGGCTGAGGAGGATGTTGAGCGCCATGGTGGCGACGCCGACGACCACCGGTGTGGCGGTGTCGTGGAGTGCGTAGAAGACCCGCACGACGATCTCGACGACGGCATGGGCGACCAATCCGAGAGCATAGAAGCGGAGCGCGTAGGCGACGGCCTGTGTGCTGGCAGCGTCGAAACGACCCCGCTGGAAGAGAAGCTGGATCAGGGGTTCGTCCAGTACAAAGAGCAGGAACGCAGCCGGTATCGACAGGAAGAGGATCAGCCGCAGCAGGCCGGTGAGCGTTTCCAGCATCTGGCCGCGGTTGCCGGCGGCGACCTGCGCCGAGAAGGTGGGGAAGGCAACGGTGGCCACGGCCTGGGCAAAGATGCCTTGCGGCAGCAGCATCAGCAGCCAGGCATAGTTGAGAGCGCTGAGGCTGCCGTCCGGCAGGCCGCTGGCCAGGATGGTGTTGACGAGAAAGTTGAGCTGGACGAAGAGCAGGCCCAGCACGCGCGGCCCCATCAGCTGCGCCACCTCCCGCACCTGCGCGTCGCCGGCATCGAAGCTGAAGCGGTAGCGCACGTTCTGCCGCAGAAGGGCCGGCAGCTGTACGAGCAGGTGCAGCACGGCGCCGGCTGCCACGCCGATTACAAGGCCGTGGATGCCGACCACCGGCGCGAGCAGCCAGGCGCCGGCGATGATGGCACAGTTGTAGAGTACGGGCGCGACAGCCGGCAGCAGGAAGTGCTGCACCGCGTTGAGCGCGCCCATGATGAGGCCGCTGGCGCCGAAGACGACGGTACTCGCCAGCATCCAGCGCATCAGGGAGGCGGTCAGCTGTTGCTGTTCGACGGAGAAGCCCGGCGCGATCACCCTGGCGACGAGGGGTTCGGCGAACAGCATCGCCAGCCCGCACAGGAGGATGAGGAAGAGGGTCAACAGATTCAGAACGCGGCTGAACAGGAGCCAGGCCTGCTGCCGGCTGTCCTCTGTCCAGGCGGCGGCGAAGGTGGGGATGAAGGCGCTGCCCAGTGCGCCGCCGGCCACCAGTTGGAAGAGCAGGTCGGGGATGCGGAAGGCAGCCAGGTAGGCGTCCAGGTCGGCCGCGGTGCCGAAGCGGGCGCCGATGATAATCTCCCGCAGCAGGCCCGTACCGCGGCTGAGGATGAACAGCAGGATGACCAGCGTGGCTGCGCTGGCGATCCCTTTGCTATCCAGGGCCCGAACACCTTTCTCACGGTTTTGGGCGTCTGCGCTGGGGCTGTCCGGTTTCGTCATAGCGGTGGATGATGATGCTGGTGAACGCCTGCCGCTTTTTGTTTAGCAGAAACGGTTCTGTACAATATGATTTCTTCCGCGTGCAGTTTTCAGTCGTCGGATTTCAGTTGACAAGCAAGTGCTCACCAAAGACTGTAAACCGAAAGTTTCCAAGGTAACAACTCCATGTCCTCAGCGTATTTGTCAGTGAACGCCTGGCGCGAGATTCTCGCGCGTGTATTCGATGACCCCGACCTGCAGTCCAATGTCAGCCCGGACTGGTTGATCAACCCTGCCACCCGCCGCCGTCTCAAGTTGGACTATCTGTGCCAGTCGGTCGGCGTCGCGGTGCGCTTCGCCGGCCTGACCGGCAAGGGGCGGCGCCGGCGCGGCGATTGGGAGCTGCTGGAGGAGGAGCAGCGCGACCAGACACGGGATGAGCTGTGCCGGTTGCATGGTATTCAGCTGGCTGTGATCGACCCGTTTGACGATCCGGTCAAGCAGATGGACCGCTTTTTGACGGTTTTGAGCCGGGCCAGGCGTCTGACAGCGCTTGAAGGCCGCAGCGGCCGGGAGAAGGGCGTCTCGATGGATGCGCTGGCCGCGGCCGTGCAAAACGCCAATCAACTGCGCTTCTCGCTTTCCAGGAGTCCGGAGCAGACGGTTGGCACTCTGGCGGAGGCCTGGCGGGACCGGGAAGCGAACATTGCCACGTCGTTGCAGGAGGCGGCGGCAGAGAAAGCGCCGCCACCGACCCGGTCGCAGCAGCGCACGCTGGCGCAACTCGCTTGCGGGCAGCGCATTGTGCACACACATTTCGGTGACGGCGTAGTTACGGAAGTGAGCGGGGAGGGCGTGGATAGACGGATCAAGATCCTCTTCGACGGCGACCAGGAGCGCACATTTCTCGCCTCCCTTCTGGCCGATAAACTGGAGGCGGCTCCCTGACAGCGAGGCGAAACGCGCGGAGAAACCTTCACTTGCTCTGCAACACCCCCTGGACAGTGCAAAAACACCCTTCCTGAATAGGCAAGGGTGTTGAGAGTCAAGCGTGGGCCATAGCGCGGCCACTCAGTTGTTCGAGCGTGTTCAGATTTCAGATGCGCGGCCGAGCCGGCGGAGGTACCCGTTTTCGCTTTCACGACGGCCGCGGTCAAAACGGGCAAAGATTACCCTTCTTCTTTTGCGGCGCTCTTGGATTCACTCGATGAACTGTTCTTCGATTCAGCCTTGGTATCGCTCTTCGATTCACTCTCTTTGGCCTTTTCCGGGCCGGAACCATTGGACTCTGTCTTCTGCGCGGCGGCCTTCTTCTTTTTGTCCTCGTTCTTGCTATCGGTGATATACCATCCACTGCCCTTGAAGTGAATGGCGGGCTTGCTGGGAAGACGGGAGACATCGGCCGATCTGCAGGCGGGGCAGGCGGGAAGTACGGTGCTGGAAAATGACACGATGCGTTCGTATTGATTCCCGCACTCCTTGCAGGCAAGTTCATAAATTGGCATCGATCAGTCTCTTCCTTGTCGTGATTTTCTTTTGTTAAATGCGCGGACACAACTATACTACTCGAAGTCCTCTCCTGTCCCGACCTGTTGCGTCCTGAACCCGTAAAGGGCACATTCGACAAGTATACCTTTTTATAGAACTGTTGTCGAATCCGCACAGAGAATTTGACTGTAATTTCTAGCGGACTCCATCCGCCTCTGCCGGTCCGAATCGTGAATCCTTCAAGCACAGGTTTCATGCCTGGGCGCCGACTTGATCAAGGCTAAACCCACTCCCGGCCGATGTCTTTCGACTTTGTTCAGGGTGCAATCGAAAATGGATGTTTCGAACCGGAAGGCGTCTACCTGACGGCGCCGTTTGAAGGCCGGCGGCGCGTCGTTCAGGCGTGGGGGGCCCGCCCTGAGTACTACCGCCGCTATGTCATAGGGGCCAAAGCACTCCTCGGACACAACGGCGTCGACTTTGAAATGATTCCCAGCGAGAGAATCGTCGCGGCGGACAGCGGCATCGTCACCACAATCGGCAATGACCGCGAACGATTTGGCCGTTTTATCTGCATCTCCCATCCATGGGGCGAGTCTCTCTACACGCGTTTCCAGAAGTTCGTTGTCGACGCAGGGCAACGTGTGGCGCGCGGAGAGCTGATCGGCTACTATAGTCAATTGCCCGAGCCAGGGCAACAGTTCCATTTTGGTATCCGCTTTGCTCCCTACGTGATCGTTGATGGGTGGGGTGGTTATTCAAATCCGCTGCCTCATTTTTCACCGGATGCCCTTTTGCTTGATTCCGATTGACTTATCCTGTTTTTTAAGAATTTATTGTTCATAGTCTTTTTTTAATTTATTAGTATGACTTCGTAGGGACTGGGGACATGGGGATACATAAATTCGAGAAACTATATGTGGATGCATGGGAGAACCGTGTCTGTATGTAGTGGTGGGGCGGTCTGAGGAGCGCAATTTCTGTGGGGATAATACAGAGGGCGGCGCTGGATAGCTTTGGAAGGAATGATCCGCCGAACAGATGCTCGACACAAGATGTAGCAATTGCCCCCAAGTTGTACCCAGTTGAGTATAACTCGCGGGAAATGGGGATAAAGGGAAAGCAGGCTTATAGGCAGGGTTTATCCCCCTTTATTGAAGTTATCCCCGATTTTATCCCCAATTATCCCGCTTTTCCCCGTATGTTGATGGTTTATCGCGAACAACATACTTAAGTCAGCTATCGACAGCACGCAGTAGATTCTTATTGTGGGACGGCGGGCGGCCAATGCTGTGTGGCGTTAGGGGCGAGGGTACCAGCCAGTTTAAGAGGTAGACTAGGATCCAAGCTAGGGCTGAGAATGCCAGGAGCGCTATCAGGCAGGGTAGAGCGTTGCCCTTTTTGTAAACTCGCTTGTGCATGAACCACGTGTCGTTGCGGTCGTGTTCCTTCTTCTGATTTTTGTGTAGGTACATGACGGCTTCTGGCGTCTGGGGGTGTGATGCCCGGGCGACACTTTCGATCCCTGCGAGAATCGGTCTATCCCCGCGTGTGCGGGGGTTTTTGAGGGGCTGAAAAGTCGCTGTTCCCATTGACTTTTGTTGAAAATTGGCTTAGGCTTGCGTTGGGGTCACTTGGCCCCAAAAACCCGAAGCACCCGCTCCTGATTAGCCATCATCGCGAGTGCCCGGACTAAGAATTTTGCGCGCCTCTCGGCGCATTGTCTCTGAGTATGGCGGCGAATACTGTCGTTGTCAATGGGGGTTCTTTTTTGGGCGGATGCTTCTCAATTGAAGGGGCATCTATGCCTTGGAAGGAATCCGAGAAGGATTCGGAGAGCAGTTTGTCGTGACCGCACAATATGTTCGTGTGGCCTGGGTCCACGTTGGAATTGGACCTACTGTTTGAAGGTGAGCGGTCGGTTGATGAGTTGTTTGGTCCGAGCGATACGCTGGATATGTTGGACCGTTAGAACCGCGAGGAATACGTCGCTAGTTTGTTTTGGGGGTGTTGAATGGGTTTGATTCGATTGTATCAAAATATGAAAGGAAGGTTTTAAATGGGTTTTTCAGATAACCAGGGTTTGCAGGGGGGCATTCAGTCGATCAGTGAATATGTTCTTAGTCTTTGCAGGGTTGGGGTAAGGGCAGCCCGCAGTGTTCTTCGGGCTGGCGTGGAATTTGCTCGTCATGTGGTTGGGCCATACGTTGAGGAAGTGCGGCGCCAGCGTGAAATGAGGCGATTGCGTGAGTCGCCGGAAATGGAAGTTGTCTTGGCGGATCAGTCAGGCCGGTCTGATGGCTCTCGTCCTGTCCCTAAGTGGTTTGTGGTTGTTGTGTGGATTGTGCTTGCTGCTTTTTCGGCGTTTGCTAAGGATTGCAATGTGGTCGTTAATTTTGGCGGGACTCATGTTGCTGTTGAACGCCTGCATATCAACAATGATTTTGACACTTGGGATAGAAATGCGATTGTGCCTTAGACGTTGGAATTGCCCCCGCCAACGGCGGGGGATTTTGGGAACGATTGGGCGGGGTTGGGAATGTTCGGACGGCGCCGGGCGTTACCGGCGGCGGCGTGGCGGTGGACCTGGGGGTGTGATGACCGTGCGACAGTTTCGATCCCTGCGAGAATCATTCTATCCCCGCGTGTGCGGGGGTCGCTTAGTCGGGTGGGGGGGCATAACCTGGGATTAGGAAGTGCCAGTAGGCGTCCGGGCCGGTGTATTGGAGGCTGCCTAGATGTAGGATGTCGCGGCCTATCAGGGCTATAAGGTTGTGGGGTTTCAGGTTTGCCTCTGCCATTTTGAAGACATCGAAGTAGTAGCCTTTGAATTTCATTGTGAGGCTGTACATTTCGGTGATCTTTGTGCCCTTGGCAGACGTGGAGAGCAGGGTCGAATCCATAGATTTGACGCCTAGTTTGGTCACCACCTCTGAATCTACTGCGCTGGCGATGGACCCTGTGTCTATCATGGCTTTGCCTGTTATGTCAATCTCTGAAAGATTTTCATACCAGTAGCGCTTCTTGTATTCGTTGGTGAGGCCTATGGTGACTTCGTGCCGTAGACCCCAGAACCCCAATTTTTGGGCAGGATATATGTTGGGGTAACTGCTGTTATGCAGCTTGTAAAGGGGCGGTGCAGTGATGGGTGCTGTCGGGTCCATATTTTAGCCTATCGCTTGCATGAAAAAACTGGATATTGCGCCTGTGACTTCTCCTGTTTCGCGAATGAGAAATGGGCCTTGCCCTACTTTCTCCCAGCCTGCGATTCGGGCTTCCTCGAAGGTGTCGAAGGGGCCTAGCATATTGTCGCCGTTGTAGATGAGCAGGTATTTTCCGGGATACTTTTCGAGGTTTTCTTCAAGGTGTTCCTCGAAATATGCGATTTCTTTAGCGAGTTTGCTTTGGGCTAGTGATGGGTGGGACATTTTTGCAACCTTTCGGAAGGGTAGGAGAGCCCCTGTCGAAAGACCCCGTGCCCTGCTTCAAAACGCCGTCGTATTCCTAGGCCTGGGGGCCTTGCAGGGGGCGCTTGATATTAAGCACGCGCGGATTGTAACACGTTTTTTGCATAGTTCCAATGCCCTGATACACCGTCTTGCAATTCTGTCAACTTGGCAATGTCTGATAATCATTTCCGTCCCCTATCTGGGCTGCACCCGGTTCTGTGGGGTTGAAGTTGCCTTTGACTGTTCGCTCGTCGGATTTGCGCTGATTTGCTGCATTAAGTATATCGTTCCCGTTTATCCACAGCTCTTATACCCGAATCACCTTCCTATTTCGTCTCTGATGGCGGATGCAAGGCAAAGATCGTTAGCGATCTGCCTGGGTCCCGCCAGCGGGAGGTCAGTTTCGTTGTGGTGACTTATACGCAAGGGCGCAAGCCGGCGGAGGACCTGTTTACGCAGGCGCGGGCCGAACGGATCGAGGCCAATGCGCCCCTGGCGGCGCGCATGCGGCCCCGCGCTCTCGATGAGTTCATTGGCCAGGAGGCGATTGTGGGCCCGGGGCGGCTCCTGCGGCGGGCGATTCAGGCGGACCGGCTGAGCAGCCTGATTTTCTACGGTCCGCCGGGGACCGGCAAGACGACGCTGGCGCAGGTGATCGCCAACACGACGGCGGCCCACTTCACGGCGCTTAACGCAGTGCTGGCCGGGGTCAAGGACATCCGCGAGACGGTGGCGGAAGCCCAGGAGAGGTGGGCGCTTCACGATCAGGGGACGATACTTTTTGTCGATGAGGTCCACCGTTTCAACAAGGCGCAGCAGGATGCGCTGCTGCCCTGGGTGGAGAACGGGACGGTAACTTTCATCGGCGCGACGACCGAGAACCCCTATTTTGAGGTCATCAAGGCCCTGGTCAGCCGCAGCCGGATTTTTCAGCTGAAGACGCTGACTGAAGCGCATCTGCGGCAGATCATGCAGATCGCGCTCGAGACACCGCAACGCGGCTACGGCGACCTGCGCGTTGAACTTGAGGACGAGGCAATCGGGCATCTGGTCTCGATCGCCAATGGCGATGCCCGCGCCCTGCTGAATGCGCTGGAGCTGGCGGTGGAGACCACCGACGCCGGGCCGGACGGTGTCGTCCGCATCCCGCTTGCCATCGCCGAGGAGTCGATTCAGCGCCGCGCGGTGCTGTATGACAAAGAGGGCGACTATCATTTCGATACGATCAGCGCCTTCATCAAGAGCTTGCGCGGCAGCGACCCGGATGCGGCGCTGTACTGGCTGGCGAAGATGGTCTACGCCGGCGAGGAGCCGCGTTATATCTTTCGGCGCATGTTGATCCTGGCGAGCGAGGATGTGGGCATGGCCGACCCACAAGCCGTTCAAGTGGTCGCCGCCTGCGCCGAGGCCTTTGACCGCGTCGGCCTGCCGGAGGGCAACTTTCCCCTGGCACAGGCCGCGCTCTATCTGGCGACTGCGGAAAAGTCCAATTCGGCCCTGACATTTTTCGACGCGCTCGAGGCTGTGAGCAATGAGCCTGATTCCGATGTGCCCAATCATCTGCGCGACGGCAACCGCGACAGCGAGGGGTTTGGGCACGGGGTCGGCTATCTCTATCCCCACGCTTACCGGGATCATTGGGTTGCGCAGCAGTATCTGCCCGGCGCGCTCCAGGGCAAGGTCTTTTACGAGCCGACGGGCCAGGGATATGAGGCCAGGATCGGCCTTGCCGTCACCCAGCGCCGCGAGGCGCAGCTGGCTGCCATGCTGGAGGGCTTTGGCGCGCCGCCGGAAATTCTGACATTCGCGCCCGATGAAGCCGCCCGCGATCGGTGGCTGCAGCGGACGATTGCGCAGTCCGGCGAAGCGACCGCCGCGCTGCGGGATCGGATTCTGGCCGGGGGGCCCATTGAGCGGCACAGTGTTGTGCTGGATGTGAACGCCGGCAGCGGACTGCTGACGTGGGAGGCGTTGCGGCGCGCGCCCGAAGGCGGCGTCTACGCGCTGGCGTACAACGAGGCGGACCGGCAGGCGCTGCATGAGCAGGCGCAAAACCTGGACGAAGTCGAGCGGCCGATTGTGCTGCAAGGGGCGCCCGGTGAGTTGGCGCAACTGCGCGATGCTGAAGATGTCCGTTTTGATGCGATAGTCGGACGCAACGCTCTGCTTGGCGCCGCGGACAAAGAGGCTGTCCTGACGCATCTTGCCGAGCATCTGGCTGCGGACGGTTGGCTTGCCCTGGCCGAGACGATACCGCGACATACGCAGAGAATCTACGCCCTGGGGGACCGTTCTTTGCTCCGACCGGAGCTGGCCGAGCGGCTGGTCGCGGCCGAAGAGGCGATCTACGCAGATGTTGCGGATACGCTGGTCAACTGGGACGAGGAGACGTTGCAGGCCGCCCTTTCAGCCGCTTTCCCCGAAGAGGCGCGTGCTGGTCGGGTCTCGCTAGAGCGGATCGACACCGATACCGATCTGCGCATTACGGATGCGCACATCCGGCGCTGGTTCGGCCCGGCGCTTGGCAAGCGCAAATCCTATGCCGAGCGGCTGGCTGAATTGATGCAGCCGGGAGAGGTGGAGCAGGTCGAGAGTTGGATCAGGGGGCAGCTGCTGAACCAGACGGTGGTCTGGCGGCGGCGGACGGTGTTGATACGGGTGGCGGGGCGGTAGATATTCTGTGTCCGACCCAGAGGCACCCTCTCTGCGCCGCCTGGGTTACGCCACCACTGGCAACTATGTCAGACACTGAATGCAACTTTTTCCCCCTTCTCGCAGTCTAATAGGCAGGGTCAGTAGTAGTCAGCAACTTCGTTGGGTCAGAGAGGGGATCCATGAAGACTCTTGCCTCGTTTCCACTTGTATTCTTTGCAGTGTTCTTGCTAATGGTTGGCTTCAGCCATTCCGCTAGCGCCCAAGCCGAAATCGCAGCAACACCAACGCCGCAAGCCTACCTGGCTGTGCAGGGAGAAAACATCGCGGCGCTGGGAAGCGTGGAAGCTTCGGCAAAGAACTCTAATCTGGGGCATGTGAATGATGGCGACGCAGGCACAATGTGGACTGCGCGGGACTTCGCACCGCAGTGGTTTTCAATAGAGTTCGAAGAATTCCATCTGGTGAACAAAATCGAGTTGGTTCTTACGCAAAGCGAAGCTGGCTTTACCACACATGAAATCTGGTTGGGAGATGATTCTCACACGACGACCCCATATAAACGATTCGACAATTTCCACACCGAGAATGGGCAGACACTGGAAATCTTTGTCGATCCCCCGCGACGCATTAATAAGGTGTATATTCTGACCAGACAGAGTATAGGCTGGGTCGGATGGTACGAAGTGAGGGTGTTCAACGCAATTGAATTCAATGCGTGGCAACTCAACGAGATAGCCTCCGGGTTTGAATTGCCTGTGCAAACGACTCATGCCGGCGATGGCAGCAGCCGGCTCTTTGTCGTTGAACATAAAGGACGCATCCGCATCCTCAAAGACGGCTTTATCAATGATGCTCCCTTCCTGGACATCTCAGATCGTGTGAAATGCTGCGGTGAACAAGGGCTTCTTGGTATCGCATTCCCGCCAACCTACATTGACCGTCAGCATTTCTACGTGAGTTATACAAACGCTGCTGGTGAGACCGTTATCAGCCGGTTTAAGACTTCCTCCCACCCTGACAAAGCCGATCCTGACAGTGAGGAGATCCTGCTAACGATCCCGCAACCGAATGTGAATCATAATGGCGGCACAATAGCATTCGGGCCCAAAGACGGTTACCTGTACATTGGCAGTGGGGACGGCGGCGGCATTGAGGACAAACAGAACGGACAGGATCCCAGTACGTTGCTGGGCAAGGTTTTACGGATCGACGTAGAAGCTGGCGTTAAGCCCTATGACATTCCTGCCAGCAACCCGTTTGTAGAAGTTGACAGCTATCGCAATGAGATATGGGCATTGGGCATACGCAATCCCTGGGGATTTGCTTTTGACAGACAGACTGGCGCTCTCTACATTCCTGACGCGGGCGAGGTAAGAAGAGAGGAGGTCAACTTTCAGAGCGCGGAGAGCATAGGAGGGGAAAACTACGGGTGGCCTGTCTGGGAGGGGAATTACTGCAATCAATATGAAAGCAAATCTTGTAACGTAGTTGATGTAGTCCTGCCCGTGTCCGTTTATGAACACGTACAAGGGACGTGCGTCATCGTAGGCGGTGCGGTTCTGTCTGGGATATTCTTGTATGCCGATTTCTGCAAAGGAAGAATTTGGGGGTTGCAGCGTATAGGAGACAGATGGAAAAGTGTAGAACTCATCAGCGGGTCTACTGCAATAAGCAGCATTGGCACTGACGAAGCGGGCAAGATATACGCCGCTGGCTATTCGAGCGGTATGATCTATCGTCTCATTCCGACTGTGAAAGACCAATCAATACAACAAGAAGCAGCCAAGCAAATCTCCTATGAGGCACCTCGTTTTGGCCAGACTGCCCTTCTGCAATAGCTGTCAACTCCGGACTTGCGATACCCTCCCGAGAGGATAGTGGTCTCGACTCGCGTCGAGGAGGTAAAGCACGGGCATCGTCTATCGTGAAGGGCTTACGTCCAGTAGTGATTGTACCTGCCTTGGCTTGACCCCCAGGATTTGCGCCGCCTTGGATGTTGATAGAGATTCCGCCGTCATCATGCGCTCCACTAGACCTATAATCCGGTTGCCCAGTCGGTGTCGTCGCACTGTATAGTACCTGCTCCTGGTTTCCTGTTCGCGTGCTTGCGCGCGGCTTCTTTCCCGTTCTTTTTGCCATGCTTGGCGAAATATGGCGTTCAGCTGGTGGTAAGCTTCCTGAGTGATCAGATCAGATCGAAATGCTTTGTAAGTAACCATAGCGCTGCTCACCTTGAACTTATGCGCCAATGCGCTAATTCGTTCCGAGATGGCGCCGATTTCGGCACCATGGTCGAGAGCGAGTCGCTTCAGATCCTTCGCGGGTAGCAGGAACTCCCCGGCAATATCGTTACAGAATCGCTCTACCTCGGTGTCAGCGCTGCTTCCGCTGACCCCGGTATGACCGAGCAGCAGGTGCACGGTTTCGTGCAACAGGGTGAATGACCAGGCCGGTCTGGCGTCCCGGTCGTTGATTACGATAAAGGGAGCTACTTCGTCGGCGATAGAGAATCCTCGAAAGATTATCGTATTAAGCTCGGTGACGTAGTTGCCCAAATCCCCTTTAAGCAGAACAAAAATACCCGCATCTTCGGCGCGTCTGCGCAAGAGGTCAAAAGCGGCGGACGCGTCCCGCTGGGCGCGGTAGGCCGTTGCATCGAGGCCCAGCAGCGCCTGCAATGATTCCAAGATCGCCGCGCGCCCATCCTCCATCCGGTGAGAGCCGACGAATGGCAGCGGCTCTGCTTCATCCTCGTCCTCCATGATGACGCGAACCATGCTCTGGCGCGCTCTGATCTCCCGGATCAACGCGTCCAGCAGCGCTTCTTCAGGGGTATGCTCACTTTGGGGCAGGGTGCGGAAGTCCACACCCCGGTTGCTCTTTTGCGGCGGCTTGGAGAGATAAAAGGTAAGGAGGGGGCGGCGGTACTGTCCCGCCATCTTTAACAATTGAGGGCGCGTGGGTTTTTTCTCGCCGCGTTCAATAAGGGTCAGCTTCTTTACCGCAGAGGATTTGGAACTGTTGCGGAAATTCAGCTTCCTGGCCGCTTCCTCCAGGGAAAGACCGGCCGTCTCGCGGGCCCAGACCACGATTTCCGGGTTGACCTCGGGCATCGTCCTGCGCCCTTCTCCTTTACCACAGTTGTGTAGCCGGCTCCGGCCACCAGCCACCGCCCGCCAAGGCCAGGAAGCTAGGCTACCTCGCGCACGGGCGCGCCGCCCTGTTTGGCATCGGCCCGCATGTGGCAGACTTTGTACTTTTTGCCGCTGCCGCACCAGCAGGGGTCGTTGCGTTTGGGCCGGTTGTTGGTGTTGCGGACCGTTCGCGGTTGGGATGTGTCGGAGCGATTTGTCTGGATATTGCGCGCAATCGGTGTCGGAAGCGTCGGCGCCTTCTGCACCTGCAGTGTCATGACCGTCGTCACGATGTCGGAGCGGATGTCGTTCATCAACTCCTGGTACATGGCGTAGGCTTCGCGTTTGTAGGCAACCAGCGGGTCTACCTGCGCAATCGCCTGCAGACCGATCCCCTCGCGCAGCCTGTCCAGATCGGTCAGGTGACGGACCCAGCGGTGGTCCACCGCGCGCAGCATAATCTGGCGTTCGGCATCGCGCAGCATCTCGGCATCGATCTCCCGTTCCTTCTGGTCATAGGTCTGATGCGCGATTTCGGCCGCCTGTTCTGTGATGTCATCGGCGTCCAGTTCCTGCCACGGGGTCGAGTCAAAGTTTGGTGGAAAGGGGAAGACCGTGCGCAGCGCCAGGAGCAGGTCTTCCGGGTTCCACTCCTCCTCAAAGCGCGTGGCGGTGTGTTGCTGCACAGCCGCGTCGATCTCGTCGGTGATCATCTCCTGAATCGCGGGCTTCAGCGACGGTTCGGTCAGAAGCCGCCGCCGCTGCATGTAGATCGTCTCGCGCTGTTCGTTGACGACCTCATCGTATTTGAGCACGTGCTTGCGGATGTCGAAGTTGTGGCCTTCGACCCGGGTCTGCGCGTTTTCGATCGCTTTGCTGATCATATTGTGCTTGATCGGCTGGTCGTCCTCCAGGCCGAGCTTGTCCATGACGCCCGTCACCCGGTCACCGCCGAAGCGCCGCACGAGGTCGTCCTCCAAGCTGAGGAAGAAGCGGCTGGCGCCGGGGTCGCCCAAACGGCCGGAGCGGCCGCGCAACTGGTTATCGATGCGCCGCGCTTCGTGGCGTTCGGTGCCGACCACGTAGAGGCCGCCCACGGACAGCACCTTCTCCTGGTCCGCCTTCGTCTCGTCCCACCTTTCTTTGAGCACCGCGGCCCAGGGGGTGTTATATTTCGCGGTTGGATCCTGATCGTTCTTGAGCAGCTCCAGGCAGTGGTTCCACGCCAGTTGGGGGATGCCGGTCAAGTCGACGCCGTCTTTGCGCAGCTGATCTCTGGCGAGGCCCTCATAGTTGCCGCCCAGCAGGATATCGACACCGCGGCCGGCCATATTGGTGGCGATTGTGACCGCGCCGGGCCGTCCTGCCTGGGCGATGATGGTCGCCTCGCGTTCGTGGTTCTTGGCGTTCAGCACCTCATGCGGGATGCCGCGGCGCCTGAGCATGCGGCTGACCAGCTCGCTGGTCTCGATGGCGACGGTACCTACCAGGACAGGCTGGCCCTCTTCGTGGGAGCGGTTGATCTCGTCGATGACAGCGCCGAATTTGGCCGACTGGTTCTTATAGATCACATCTTCCTCATCCAGGCGGACCGTCGGCAGATGGGTCGGGATCGCCACGACATCGAGATTGTAGATGCTCTGGAACTCTTCCTCTTCCGTCTTGGCGGTACCGGTCATGCCGGCCAGTTTGTTGTACATGCGGAAGAAGTTCTGGAAGGTGATGGTCGCCAGGGTCATCGACTCCTTCTTGACGCGCACGCCCTCCTTGGCCTCGATGGCCTGGTGCAGGCCCTCTCCGTAGCGCCGTCCCTCCATCAGGCGGCCGGTGAATTCGTCGACGATGATCACTTCGTTGTTGCGGATGATGTAGTCTTTGTCGCGGTGATAGAGGGCATGGCCCCGCAGCGCGTTGTCGAGATAGGGGAGCATCTCGAAATGGGCCGGATCGTAGAGATTTTCCAGGCCCAGCTTTTTCTCCACGGCCGCAATGCCCTCTTCGGTGAGCGTGGACACCTTCTCCTTTTCGTTGACTTCGTAGTCGGCGCCGGGCCGCAGGCCGCGGACAAGCTGCGCGAACTGTCTGTAATAGTCGCTGCTCTCCTGCGCTTCGCCCGAAATGATCAGCGGGGTGCGCGCCTCGTCGATGAGAATGTTGTCGACCTCGTCAACGATTGCGTAATGCAGCTCGCGTTGGGACTGGCGCTCCTTGTCCAGGACCATGTTGTCGCGCAGATAGTCGAACCCGAACTCGTTGTTGGTGCCGTAGGTGATGTCCGCCCGGTATGCTTCCTGCCGGGTGATGGGACGCAGGTTCTGGAAGCGGTCGTCCTCCGCGGGGAACTCAGGGTCGTACAGAAAGCTGCCCTTGTCGGGGTTGCCGGCGCTGTTCTGGATGACCGCGGCCGAAAGCCCCAACAGCTGGTAGACCGGCCCCATCAGTTGCAAGCCGACCTTGGAGAGATAGTCGTTGGGCGTGACAAGATGGGCGCCGCGCCCGGCCAGCGCGTTCAGGTAGAGCGGCAGCGTCGCCACCAGTGTTTTGCCTTCACCGGTCTTCATCTCAGCAATCTTGCTTGAGTGGAGAACGCCGCCGCCGATCAGCTGGACGTCATAGTGGCGCAGGCCGATGGTGCGCCGGGCCGCTTCGCGCACCATGGCGAACGCTTCCGGCATCATCTCGTCGAGAATCTCCTGTTCCTCGTCCAGCAGCTCTTTGCGAATTCGTTCCACTTCGATGCGGGCAAAGCGCTGCTCATCGGTGCCGGCGACCGCGGCGTACTCGCCTTCAGCGGCCGCCAGCGCATCCCGCAGCTCCGTCGTTTCGCTGACGATGTGCTGGCGGAACTCATCTGTCATCTCTTTGAATTCGTCGTTGTCCATCCGTTCGAAGCGGTTTTCCAGCCCGTTGATCTCTTCGACCAGAGGTTGAAGCCGCTTGAGCTCTTTCTCGTTTGGATCACCGACAACTTTGGTCAGAAATTTCTTCAGCATATTGCATCCTTCTGTTTGCCCGTTGCCGGCCCCGGTGGTTCGGACATGCAGCGGCGGGCAAAATCGATGGGGGCGTCTCGCCTCCCCTTACACCATACGCAACACGGAGGAAAACGGGTCTCCGAAATCAATGCACATCTGTCCAGTCAGCCTTGCAATCTTATGGAAGGCAGTGCGGACTGCACCGCATATTCTACCATGCACTGCAAAACCGCCAATGTGGCGGAACTTGTCCTGCTGTCAATGCGTGTTAAAGCCGCAGCGGCCTATGCGAAGAATACTACAGCGGTGCCTAGTTTCTGCGATCTGTGCTACAATGTGTCCGTGGCCAGTGGCTAGTGGTGTCCACTGGCCATCTTTTCCCTGAGCCACAGGCCACTGCGGTTAAATGAATCGCCGTCTTCTCGTATTTTTTATCCTCGTCAACGCTTTTGTCAGTTTGACGATTGCCGTAACCGTCGTGTGGATAGCGGAGCAGCGGCGGCCCAGGCCGGAGGAGTTGATCGTGCAGGCGACACCGGCGCCAGCGGTAGTTCTGATTGCAACGCCAACGGCGGGGGATGCACAGACGGCCCCGGATAGCGGCGCTTCTTCACCCGCAACCCCTACAGCAGTCGCGGCGCCGCCTGATCCGGGCGAGACGGAGATCTATACCGTCAAGCCAGGGGATAGTTTGTCGGCGATCGCGGCGCGCTATGGCGTTTCTCCGAACAGGCTGCTGGAAATAAACGACTTGGCTGATCCGAATCTTGTCTATGTTGGCCAGCGCCTGACGATTCCCGTCTCTCAACAGCAGGGCGGCGCGCCAGGGGGCGCCGCGGTTGGTCTGCCGCAACAGGGCCTGCAGTTGCGCATTGTGAATGCCGGCGAACTGGACACGGAGTCGGTGCAGGTCGTGAACGATAGCGACGGCGCCGTCGATCTGCAAGGGTGGACCCTCAGCCGCGACGGGGGACCGATCTACACCTTCAGCAACATCCTTTTGTTCCCCGGAAGCGGGATCCGTCTGAACACAGGTTCCGGCGAGGACAACAGCATCAATCGCTATTGGGACCAGGATGCAGCGGCCTGGGAAAGCGGTTCGACCGTTGTTCTGCGCAACCCCAGCGGTGAGCTGATTGCGCAGAGTACAGTGGCCGGCGGCGAATAACCGTAGCCTTTGCGAAAGGAAATGATCTTCCATGGCAGCGAACGAACCACCTGATAAACAGGACAGAGGGAGGTCCAGAAAGCGCCGCTACTTCCGTCGCCGGCGGCGGAAGAGTAACCAGGATGCGGCCCTCGCTGCCGGGCAGAGGACGGAAGAGGATGATGTTCAGCCACCGCAGCGAACTCGTTCCAAGAGCCAGAATCGCCGCCGCCGCGAGAACCGGCGGCGCTCCTCCCGGCGACGCGGCAGCGCGGCGCGGGCGCAAGCGAGGCAATCGCAGCGTGCCGAAGAGGAGAGTCAGCCGAAAACGGAAGTGTATATCTATACCCACGTTATCCGGCCCACATATAAGGACGGGGGCGGGGGGGAGTACCAAGCCGATCATTCGCTGAACCTTACCGGCGCAACCGCCACCAGCCAGCCGGTAGGCATGGAGTATCTCCTGGAAAGTATCGGGCAGCAGCTGGATGAGTGGTTCCACCCGAGTGCAGACGCGACGGCTGAAGACAGCGGAGAAGGTGAGGCGAACACGCCGAGCGCAGACTCGACCGATGGCGGCGGGATCCAGGAAGAAGAGCCCGGCTCCGCACAGGAGACGGCGGATGAGCGCCGCGCAAATGACGACTCTTCCTTTAGTGAATAAGGCCGCTCACCCATCACTGCAGAGGACCGATCTTTGGACAAGGTAATCACGATTCGGCAGATGTCCGCGCACGTGGGCGAGGCGGTAACGCTGGAGGGCTGGCTCTATACCAAGACGGGCAAAGGCCGGCTCCAATTCCTGCAGGTGCGCGACGGCGGAGGTATCTGCCAGGCGGTGGTGTTCAAGGGAAACGTCAGCGAGGAGGCGTTCGAGCTCGCGCGCGCACTCACCCAGGAGAGCAGCCTGCGGGTTACCGGCACCGTCAAAGAGGACACGCGCGCGCCGGGTATTCCCGGCGGTTATGAGCTGGACGTGACCGACCTGGACGTTGTCCAGATTGCCGATGAGTACCCGATTCAGCCCAAAGAGCATGGCGTGGAGTTTCTCGTCAGGAATCGCCATCTGTGGATTCGCTCCAGCCGGCAGTGGGCGATATTGCGGGTACGGGCGACCGTCGTGCGCGCTATCCGCGACTGGTTGGACAACAACGGCTACCTCAATGTAGATACGCCGATCCTCACCCCCAACGCGGCCGAAGGCACAACGACGCTTTTCGAGATCGATTTTCACGGTGAGCCGGCCTACCTGGCGCAGACCGGACAGCTCTACAGTGAAGCCACTATCCTGGCCTTTGGCAAAGTCTACTGCTTCGGGCCGACTTTTCGCGCTGAAAAGAGCAAAACGCGCCGTCATCTGCAGGAGTTTTGGATGGTGGAGCCCGAGATCGCCTTCTGCGACCTGGACGGGCTGATGGAGATCGAAGAGCAGTTTGTCAGCCATATCGTCCAGCGCTGTCTGGAGGAAAATGCCGAAGAGCTGAAAATGCTGGAGCGGGACGTATCCCACCTGGAACGGGTGACGCCCAGCTTTCCGCGCATCCATTACGACGAGGCGGTGGCCATGGTCAACCGCGCCGCGGATGCCGGTGAACTGGTGCCCGGGTACGAGGACAAGGTGCCCCATATCGAGTGGGGCGATGATTTCGGCAGCCCGCACGAGACCTACATTGCCGCCCAGTTCGAGAAGCCGGTCTTCGTTCATCATTATCCGACACAGGTGAAAGCCTTTTACATGGAGCCGGAACCGGACCGGCCGGAGGTCTGCCGCAGCGTCGATTTGCTGGCGCCGGAGGGGTATGGAGAGATAACGGGCGGCAGTGAGCGGATGGCCGACGTCGACAAGCTGATTGCCGGCATCGAGGAGCACGAGCTGCCGATGGACGCCTATGACTGGTATATCGATCTGCGCCGCTATGGCTCGGTTGTGCATAGCGGTTTCGGCCTGGGCCTGGAGCGGACCGTCGCCTGGATCTGCGGCGTGACGCATCTGCGGGAGGCGATCGCCTTCCCACGCACGCTGGGCTCCATGCGTCCGTAGGCCCTGGGCGCGCCCGCTTCCCGGCCGAATCCGGTCACGACCGTGTTCTACCTCTCGATTCTGCTTGCCGCCCTGATTCTTACTCTCATTCTTACGCCAGTCTCCGTACGGTTCGGCCTCCGGCTCGGCCTGGTGGACCGTCCTGGCGAGCGCCGCAAACACGCGGGTGTCGTGCCGCGTACGGGCGGGCTGGCTATCTTTGCCGCATTTACCCTGACCGTGCTCGGTCTTCTTCTGCTCATGGCCGGGGCGCTGCCCCAGCTTGACGTCTCCTGGTTGCCGCCCCAGAACGATCCCAAGGAGAGCCGCCGTTTTATTGCACTGCTAATCGGCGGCGCCTTCTGCGCGCTGGCCGGATTTCTCGATGACCGTTATGAGTTTTCCTGGCGTCCCCAATTCGTCATTCAGCTTGTCGCCGGCCTGATCGCCATCGCCGGCCTGATCTTTATCAAGCACGTCAACAATCCGTTCGCAAGCGGCTTTCTCTTCGGCCCGGATGGCTTTCCCTGGTGGCTGCTCGGCCCGTTGACGCTATTCTGGTTCATGGGGATGATGAATACCGTCAACTTTCTTGATGGGCTGAACGGCCTGGTTGCCGGTGTCACCGTTATTTTCTGCGCCATCCTCAGCATTCACATGATTTTCTTCACCCAGCCGCCACAGTTGAGTGTGGCGGTGCTGCCTGTGGCGCTGCTCGGCGTCGGGGTGGGGTTTCTGGTCTTCAATTTCGCCCCGGCACGGGTCTTCATGGGCAGCAGCGGCAGCTATTTTCTCGGTTTTGCGCTGGCCGCGTTGGGGATTATCGGCGGGGCGAGGCTTGCCACCGTTCTGTTGATTCTCGGGCTGCCGATTCTGGACGTGGTGTGGCTGATCTACACCCGCCCGCGGCGCGGCGTCTCGGTGGGCCAGGGCGGGCGCGATCACCTGCACCTGCGTCTGCGCGACAAGGGTTTGGCCGAGCACACGATCGTGATTGGCTATTGGGCCTTCTGCGCACTTTTCGGCGGCCTGACCTTGTTGCTGGATGATCGCCTCTACAAACTGGTGGCGCTGATCGGGCTGGCGATAGTCGGCCTGCTCGTCTTGGTCTGGGCCGCGCGGCCGTCCACCTTGAGCGAGGACAGATGAGCTTGACGAACGCGGGCGGCGCGCCTGCATGCCGCATTCTGGCGATTGAAACCAGCTGCGACGAGACCGCGGCCGCGGTTGTGGCGGACGGCCGCCATATACTCAGCAACCGTGTTGCCAGCCAGATTGAACTCCACCGGCGTTTCGGCGGCGTCTACCCGGAGGTCGCCAGCCGTCAGCACGTTCTCGCGATTCAGACTGTCGTTGAGGGCGCTCTGGCGGATGCCTCGGTGGGGCATGTGCGCGAGCTGGACGCCGTCGCCGTCACCCACGGACCGGGCCTGGCCGGCAGTCTTCTTGTCGGCGTCAATCTGGCGAAGGGACTGGCCTTCGCCGGCCGCCTGCCGCTGGTTCCGGTGAATCATCTGGAAGGGCACATCTACAGCAACTGGCTGTGTACGGACGGCTCACCCGGCGGCGAATCTGCAACCTCCGGCGACAGCAGCGGGGAAGCAAACGGTTTTGCGCCCGACATCTTCCCGGCGCTGATTCTGATCGTTTCCGGCGGGCATACGGAGCTGGTGTTGATGGAGGGGCACTGCCGCTACCGGCTCTTGGGCGCAACCCTGGACGACGCCGCCGGGGAGGCGTTTGACAAGGTGGCGCGTCTCCTGGAGCTGGGTTATCCGGGCGGCCCGGCGATTCAGGCGGCGGCTGAGAGCGGGGATCCCGGCCGTTTCCGTCTTCCCCGCCCTCTCACACGGCCGGGTCGGCGGACAGAGCGTCAAGCGGACGCGCAGGCGTCTTCCTTGCCCTCCGTTTTGCCCGTCCGCGGCGAGCACCGCTTCAATTTCAGCTTCTCCGGCCTGAAGACAGCGGTTCTGAATCTGATGCGGCAGCTGGAACGGGAGGGAACGGAGGCGCGCCAGACGCAGACCGCGGCCGATATTGCCGCCGCTTTTCAGATGGCCGTGGTGGATGTGTTGGTGGGCAAAACCGCGGATGCCGCCGCCGAATTTGGCGTGAAGCAGGTCTGTATCTGCGGCGGGGTCAGCGCGAACGGGCTGCTGCGCCGGGCGGCTGAACGGCATTTTTCCAGGATCGGTCTGCCGCTTCACTACCCGCCTCTGTTTCTGTGTACGGACAATGCGGCCATGATCGGCGCCGCGGCCTTCTACAGACAGTCATATGCCCCAGGCCGGCAGCGTTCCTCAGAGGGCCAGGAACGTCCTCTTCACGACCAGCCGTCCGCGCGCGATTTTCTCGACCTGGACGTATATGCAAGTCTGCCTTTGGTGGATTCTGAGGGGCTGTGAACGACGTGGGAACGCAGGCGCTGGGCGTGCGCTGCGTCTAATCGCCTGCGGGTGAGTTGGCGGTCTGGGAGGCGGGCGGCGCGTGCGCGTCTTCTTCCAATTCCACTTCGGGCAGCACAGCCTCATCCTCCGTGTCCGAAACTACGACCCTGCGGTAGACACCGGCGTGTTGCGCCTGCGCAACCTGGTGGCGGTCGCTGAAGGGTGGATAGTTGAGAAGTTTGGCGTGGGTATAGCTGCCGATCAGCCGCAGGCTGGCGATGACCGGCGCGGCCAGAAACGCGCCCAGGATCCCCCCCACACTTGCGCCCACCACGACACCGCAGACCACCACGACCGGATGCAGATGGACGCTCGTGCCGATTACACGCGGCACGAGAAGCTGATGTTCCAGCTGCTGAATGATAAAGTAGACACCGATGACCAGGAGAGCGAAGTTCAGGTTGCTCAGTTCGAGCGTGGAGCTTCCCTGCGCCAGGGCGATGATCACGGCTGGGATCATCGCCAGGATCGGGCCGATATTGGGCAGAATTTCGAGGGCGCCGGCCAGAATCGCCAGGATCAGCGCGCCGCGCATGCCCATCAGGCTCAGTGAGAAGTAGGTCGCCACACCGATTGATAGGGAGAGGATGAGCTGCCCGCGGAAGAAGGCGTTCCAGATGTTGCGCAGCCGGCGCATCAACTCCACGCCTTCCGAATAGTACTCAACCGGGAACAGCCCCTCCACGTACCGCTGGATGCGGGGCGCGTCCTTGGTCAAGTACAGACTGATGAAGAAGAGAAGCAGCAGGAAGACGACTATATTGACGATGCTGCCAACGACGGTCAAGCCGATTGTCGCGGTGCTGCTCACCACGTTCGTCGCCGTGCTCAGGAGTTGATTGATGTAGTCCAGAATCTGTTGAGCGCCGGGCAGGAAGCGTTCGACCGCGATCTCATCGGCCAGCGTCTGCTGGATCTGGCCCACCACCCCTTCAAAGGTGACATCAAGGCCGAGGATGGTCCCACTGGTTGGCAGGTCTGCGACCGACTCTTGCAGAAAGCGCAGAAAGTTTCGCGCTGCCGTCGGCACATCAAAGTAGAGGGCCGTAAGCTGGGACAGCAGAACAGGCACAAGCAGAATGGGGGCCAGCATTAACAGAACCAGGAACAGCAGGTACAGGACGATCGTGCTCACGCTGCGGGGAATGTGCAGCCGTTCACACAGGTCGACAATCGGGATCAGAAAGTAGGAGACAAGGCCTGCCATAATCAGAATCGGCAGAACCGGGCGGCTGATCCAGAAGATGAGCGCGCCGAAGACGAGCAGCACGATCAGGACCGTTCGCTTGGTCGCAGTGTCCCAAGCGGTGTTCGGCGCCAGAACGATGCTTGAATCCTGGGATTCAGTTTCTTCCGCTGTGGATGGCGGTGTCGTGGAATCCATTGTATGGGAGCGCGTTCCCCTGCTTAGGTACCTTCCGGTGTGAAAGCGGGGCGACAGTCTCACATGCAGAAGGAAGCAGGACGAAATTCTTATCCCCTTCTACAGGAGAAAACACGGCGGTCGCCCTAAAGTTGCGCTTCTGCGGCGTCATATCTACGACTGAAACGGGTCCTTCAGCCCGCGGCCGCGCTGTGCCTGCGCCGTGCGTTCAATCCAGCCCGAGCGAAGCGAATTCCCATTCGGCCACCGGTGTAAACTGCGATGGGTCAATGGCCGTTTCTGGGCCAAAGGGCGCGGCCGTGACGCTGCCCACATCCACCGCGCCGTTCTTTATCGCAAGCGTCGGGAAACGTTGGCCGCTTGGGGTCGTGTGCGGGCGGTAGAGATCGCCGTGCGCGGCCAGGATCTGCGCCTGCAGGTCGTCGGGCAGCATCGACAGGCCGGCGAAGTAGTGATGGCCGTTGCGCTCGGCGTGTTCGATGCCCAGCGTCGCCAGCACGGCCAGGTCCTCCAGCAGCGCCACGGGGCCCAGGTTGCACAGGTCCTCGGCGCTGATGATATGCAGTGCGTCCGGCTGCTGTTGCTGGCGATGGCGAATGAGGCAGGTGTTGGCGATGCCTTTGAAGATACCTTTACAGTTCTTGTGGCTGGTACCCACGTAGCCGCTGTCGAGGGCGGTGGGCGCGCTGGACAGCTCTCCGTCGGATTCGTCAATGATGATCGGCGGTCGCTGGCGCCAAGCTAGCAGGGCCGTACTCACCTCCCGGCTCAGGGCGATATCGCGGTGGAAGGGCTGTTCGACGAAAATAAGCCGCTGCAGAAAGCTGTCGAGAGCCGGGTCGGCGTTCAACCCTTCCCACAGGGCGCGGAAATCGTCGACGTTGTGATAGGTCTCGTTGCCGTCGAGCGTGTGCCGGTAGTCGACATTGCGTTCGTCCAGCAGCGCGGCGATGCGTTGCAACCGCGCCCTGTCTTCGTCAATGTCGCCGCCGATCTTGATCTTGAAATGGGTCAAACCGTAGGCCTGGAGCGACGCGTCGAGGGACTGGGGCAGACCGTCATCGACCAGATCGGCGGGCAGGAGCTCGTCGTCGGTGAGGGGATCGATCATGCCGATCGTGTGACGCACGATGATCCGCTCCAGGGGGTTGGCCGGCAGCAGGTCCGCGGGCGTATGCCCGGTCAGTTCCGGCCGCAGCTCGTCCAGCTGTATTCCCAGGCTGTTGGCGTGCACAGCCTGGGCGAAGGTCGTGCCCGCAGCCCGGCAGAAGCCGTCGATGATGGCCCGCTCCACCAGCGAGACGCCGAACGCCCACAGCAGCGGCGGGTAGTCGGTATCCGCGGCCCAGGCCTCCTGGGCCCGGTAAACGGCCTGCCACAGGTCGAAGACCGAGTCCGCGGCGCCGGCTTCATGGGCGTGGCGGCAGGCCGCCTGTATAACATCGAGCATCTCGGCGATATCCTGGGCCGTGGACGAATCGGGCACCTTGGTGAACCATTTGGGCGCCAGGCCCTCGGCGGCGATCCCGTCCGCCTGCTTGCCGTCCACGTCCAGCCGCGCCTGCAAGAAGAGATGCGGCAGCGCTGTCATGGTGACGATGCCGTAGCGGAAGGGCATGCGGTTGTGCATGTTGAGGATATGGAGATCGAAGTCGAGCAGGCGGATGGGCATCTTTCGTTTCCCCGGTGTCTGTGCAAGGGCTATCTGTCGGTGCTGTAAAGTGAGCGCAGTATCAAGCTGGCATCAGGGGTACTATCTCTGTCGCTTCAACTACTGTCCCGATATCGCGCGCTCGTAGCCGCGCAGCGTCGCGATCTCGCGCGGCAGGTGAACGTCCGGCGGCTCCCAGTTGATCCATTCGCCGCTGAGAAAACCGTCGTAGCCGGCGCTGCGCAGCAGCGCCAGCACCTGTTTGTGATCGATATCCCCCGTGCCGAAGGCCGTATAGTCCAGGCCTTCTTCGGAGGCGATGAGCAGGTCGTGCACATGGGCATGGCGGATCCAGCGCCGCAGGGTACTATAGGAGTCTACCAGTGTCCAGCCCTCTTTGTTCACCGGATGGGCGGCGTCCCAGTTTACACCGATCGCCGGGTGGTCAACCCGTGCCATCACCGCGGCGACATCGGCGGGGTTGCACCAGTCGTCGTGTGTTTCCATGCAGACGACGACGCCGCGGTCGCCGGCTCGCTCCGCCAGGCGGGAGAGGGCGTCCGCCACGCCGTCGATGGCCGATTCACGGCTGATGCCGTCCGGGATCCGCCCGCCGAAGATACGCAGCGCGGGCGCGCCGATGTCTGCGGCCAGGTCAATGTATTGGAGCGTTTCTTCCACCTGTGCGTCCCGATCTGCGGGATCGGCGTAGCGGTTGCCTGAAGCCAGGCAGCAGATGGCGATGCCGGCGTCAGCCGCCTGCTGGCGGAAGGATGCGCGCTGTTCCGCTGACGCCTCCAACTCCACTTCATGGTTATGGCCGCCGGCGGCCCGGGGCTCGACGCCGTCGTAACCGTACTGCGTTGCCAGCGCCAGCATCTCTGGGAAGGTGGCCTGCGGGCAGGAAAAGCTCATGAATGCGTAGTTCATTCTGTGCTAGGTCCTTTCTGAAGTTTGAGAGATTCGAGGAAACCATTCTGGATGTCAAAGCGTCTGATAAATCAGAACAAATTTTCAATTGCGGGTGAGATGCGTAGTATAATGACTGTGAACCCACAGATATGCAAAGATCCTGAATTACTGAGGACAACAGAATGATTCTGTATGTTCAAGGAGACCTGTTCCAATCACCGGCACAGGTGTTGGTCAATACAGTGAATACCGTCGGTGTTATGGGCAAAGGCGTTGCCTTGCAGTTCAAGGGCCACTTTCCAGACATGTATGCGAAGTACCGTGAACTGTGTGAAAAGGGCGATTTCAATGTCGGGAGCTTATGGCTATACAAGTCGCCAAATAAGTGGGTGTTGAATTTCCCAACCAAGAGACACTGGCGACAACCTTCACGAATAGAAGATGTCGAAAGTGGGCTGAGGAAATTCGTTGAGACATATTCAAGTATGGGAATCCACAGCATTGCATTCCCACCTTTGGGTTGTGGCAATGGGCAATTGGATTTCCGTTCGCAAGTTCAGCCGTTGATGGAGAAGCATCTTCAACCCTTGCCGATAGAGGTATTTGTCTACCCTGAGCGAGACAATGTTTTTGTGGAGCACCAGCAGCCTAAAGAGATGAGTGATTGGCTGCGTACAGAGCCACAGAGTTTGCCATTTAGCGAAGTGTGGGAAGATATCGAGTCAATACTGGAAGACAAGAGTGAGTATAGAACGGTGGCTAAGAAGAATCCATTTTCAGCGTATGTTTCTAATGACCCGCTTGGCATCCGCGTCGTAACCGCGAAACAGAAATACCTGCTGCCATACGAGACACTGTCAATGCTGTGGCAGCAGTTGCGGACATATGGGTTTTCGATGCGTCACATCGCTCCGGGAATTGATCGCCAAATTTACTACGTTCTTTCAATCTTCGCTGAGCTTGAATATGTGACGCCAGTTCATTTAGCCGACGACTATAGCAAGTATAGTTCCGCGTCAGCGATTGGAATGCAGATCTTGCCGTCGGCCTTTGTGTGGCGCACCGATTATGCAGATGCAGTTCAATTTTGAGCTTCGTTTAGACTGAAATCGGGTTTACCGAAATCGTCGACATTCCGTTTTGAGATAGATTTAACAGTTCTGCGCGCGCGATTTTTCGCCTCTATTTCACTTCCACCGCCTGCCCCGTTTCCGCCGACCGGTATAGCGCATCGGTGATCTGTTGCACCAGCAGCGCCTGTGTCAGCGTTGTCTTGGGCGGGCGGCCGGTGCGGATCGCGGTCGCGAAGTCCTCCAGCAGGCCGCGGTGGATGTCGTTGTAGGAGTCGCTGCCGGTCCACAATGTCCGGGAACTCGTCCCCTCTGCTCGGCTCAATTTGAACTGCAGGATCTCCTTCTTCTGTGCCGGCGTCATCTGCAGGCGCAGCGAGCCGGTCTCTCCGATCACCTCCCAGGATGTTTCGGCTTGCGCGGCGGCGTACTCGCCGCGCTCATAGGTGAGCGCGATATTGCCGGCGCAGCGCACCAGCCCGGCGATGTGCGTTTCCCCGTCGGAATCCGGCGCAACCGTATCGGCGAAGGCGGCCGGAACGCTCCAGCTCTGCGCAAGGACCGTCTGCGGACGCAGGCGCCAGCCGCTGATGCCGAGCAGATAGTCCAGATCGTAGCAGCCCCAGTTGACAAGGATGCCGCCGCCGTTCAGTTCGCGGCTGAGCCGCCAGGCCGGCGGGGGCGTGTCCGGCGCCGGTGTCGCCGGGAAGATGGCGCGACAGCGCAGCAGGCGCAGCGCGCCCAGGTTGCCCTGTGTGATATAGTCGGTGACGGTCCGAGCCGCTTCCAAAAAGTGAAAGCGGGAGGAGCAACTGGCCGCGACCCGATCCCCCTGGGCAGAGATGAGCTGGCGCACTTCGCCGGCGTTGCGGGCCACCGGCTTTTCGGTCAACAGATGTTTGCCGGCGCGCAGGGCCTGTAGGCCCAATTCGATGCGAAAAATGGCCGGCAGCGCCAGGACCACCGCCTCTACACGCGCATCAGCCAGGAGCTCTGCGCCACTGTTGTAGACCGACTCCACCGTATAGGCCGCGGCAGTCTTCTCCGCCAACGCCGGCTGTACGTCGGCGACGGCCACCAGCTCGATCTGATCGGAGGCCGCGGCCGCTTGCGCGTGGGCGGCGCCGATCGTTCCGCAGCCGATGATGCCGAGCTGTAGGGGTGTCATTCGCTCAGTTCCTTCATGCTACAATGACAGCTGACAGTACAGATACCCTCACGCAAAGGAAGGCGCAAAGTGGACGCCCCCGCCCCATCCTGGCAAAGACTTTATGCCGACGAAAAATTCAGCTGGATCTGGCCGCCTGCCTATGAACCGAATTCCAATCCGCCCGAGCTGGAGCAGATTCTTTCTCTGTTGAAACCGCAGCAAGGAGCACGGTTTCTTGACCTGGCCTGCGGGCTGGGATGGCTGACGATCCCGATGGCGCTGCGCGGCTTTCAGGTGACCGGTTACGACCTCAGCGACGCAATGCTGGCCGGCGCCCAGGAGTCGGCCGCGCAGGCAGCTGCGCAGATCGAGTGGGTTCGCGGGGACATGCGCAGCCTGCCGGCGAGCTGGACCGCGACCTTCGATTTCGTCATGCTAACGCTCAGCGAGTTCGGCTGTTTTCAGGACGAATCGGACAATCAGCGGGTGCTTGCGGAAGTGGCGCGTGTCCTGAAAAGCGGCGGCCGGTTTCTCCTTGACGTTGTTGTGAACCGTGACGAGCTGATCCTGAATGGCGATCGCAACAGCAGCTTTGACGGCGGTGGGTTCTTCATCGTAGACAAGGGGAGCCTTGACATTTTAAGCGGTATCTTCACCAGGTCTTTCCAGTGGTATCGCCAGGGCCAGCGTCACGAAACCAGCTGGCAGATCCGGGCCTATACACCGCCGGAGGTGAAACGGATGCTGGACCAGGCCGGCTTCCGGGAATCGTTAGCGTATCGGAACTATGCCGGAGACGGCCTGACGCGGGACAGCCCCGGCATGGTGTTTCTGGCACAGAAGTAGCTCTCACTGCGAAGACCTATGTCAGTTCAACTCCTGTTGTCCATTCAGCCCCTGTAGTAACTGTGCGCATCCACGTCCGCTTCCCGTTGTAACCCCAGCGCCGGGCCCAGCACCGCCGTCGTCATGCCGGCGTGGTTTTCGCGGCCATGGCCGCGGGCGATGGCGCTGACCGAGCGCGCGGAGCAGCCGTGATCGCGGCCGTCGGGGAAGGCGGCGCGCGCCAGGAGGAAGTAGGTGCGGGCCAGGTCCACGGCGCGTGTCTGCAGCGCGCTGTCCCCCTTTAACTCCGCGGCCACCGCCAGAGTAATCGGATTGTGGCGCCGCTCACGGCCGTCTTCCAGCCAGCGGGGCGCGTCGGAGCGTTTACCCACGCCGGATGCACGGCGGGCGGGGCGTTTGTACTCCGTGTCCAGGGTGATTTCGGTGATGTCGAAGGGGTCGAGGCGGGCTACGGCCTCCAGTACCGCCTTGTCGAAGCGCGTGTCGTTCGTCCAGCGGCGATAGGACCGGACCGCGTCGGCGGCCGCGCCGGCGTCCGGGTCGGGCAGCTGCGCGGCCAGCGGCTGCAGCAGCCGTTCAGCCGCCTGTCGGAAGCGGGGTTGGCCGCTCTCCTGCCACAGGCGCAGGAAGGTGTTGACGGCGTCGGAGCCGAGCAGATTCTCGGCGCGGTCGACATCGGCCTGCAGGTCGGGGGCTTCGCCCATGAAGGAGTAGTAGAGCGCTTTATCGTCGTCGCTGAACTCGTACAGAATGTCTTCGGGGGTCAGGGCAATCGGCAGCGCATCCCCTGCGAGGATGGCGTCGGCCCACTCGCCTGCGTAGACCGATGCCAGCTCGATATAACGGTCTTTGGCGGTCTCCGTCCCCGGGTTCGACGCTGCCAGCAGGCAGATGTTGACGCAGCGCAGGTGGTCGGGCGAATTGAGCGCCATGCCCGGCTCGGTGCGCAGCCCGTCGGCGCCGAAGAAGAGCGAGTGGAAACGCCGCTTGTCCCAGTCGAACCAGTCCGGCGCCGCGGACGACCAGTTGCCCATGTGCTCAGCGGCGTCGTCCAGCTGCCGGGCGGTCTCGCGGTCGTCGGGCAGGACCCGTTGCAGGGCGCCCAGGAAGAGCTCATAGTGCTCGGTGCCGTGGTGCGCCTCCTGCATGCGCCAGTAGCCGTGCTGCCACTGTTGCGTCCGGGTGAAATGGTCGCGGATGCGGTCGCGTTTCCGTTGCAGAAAGTGCAGAATGCGTTCGTCGGGACAGGCGCGCAGCAGCGGCTCCCAGCCGGTGGTGTAGGTGCCCTGATCGTGGACATCGGTGGCCGGCTCGTCCGCGTAGCGGTCGATGGCTTCGTATGCCCAGCGGCGCAGATCATCTGTGAAGCGCTGGCAGGCGTGGGGCAGGTCGTGGGAGGGCTCGATTTGGCGCCTGTACATGGCTACCCCTGCAACTCGATCTTGAAGGTATAGGCGTGATCGCACGGGCGCCGGCCGGGCGTGCTAACGGTCAGCGCGTTACCGTCCTGCTTCCAGGTGACGGGTTCGTCGCTGCCGAGCATCGACACGCCGCTGATGCGTCCGCCGAGCGAAGAGCCGCTGCCCAGCGAGGTGATGGCGGCCTCGCTGCCGGGCCAGCCCAGCAGGATGGCATAGAGGGCGTTGTCTTTCTGCGTGAAGCGCACGTCCTTGGCGGTGAAGGGGAGATTGCTGCGTTCGGTCAGATGACCGACCACCACTTCCGTATCGCCCTCACCGAACCGTTCCCAGTGGCGCGTGCCGTAGATGGCCTCCCCGTTCACATCCAGCCAAGCGCCCAGGTCGAGCAGCAGCTGGGTCGCCTGCGCGGGGATGACGCCGTCGGCGCGCGGGCCGACGTTGAGGAGGAGGTTGCCGTTCTTGCTTACGATGTCGATCAGATCGTGGATGATGGTTGCGGGGCTTTTGAATTCGTCGTTCTCGATGTAGCTCCAGGCCTGGTAGCTGACCGCGGTGTCGGTCTGCCAGTAGTGCGGGCGGATGTCGTCGAGTTTGCCGCGTTCGACATCGTAGACCGCGACGCCGTCCGGGAATTTGTCCTTGTATTGGAGGACGGGTTCGCTGCCCCATTCCAGGGCGCGGTTGTAGTAGTAGGCGGCGACCTGCGGGCGGTAGGGCGCGAACTCATCGAAATGCCAGCCGAAGTCGAACCAGAGCACATCCGGGCGGAAGTAGTCGATCATCTCAAGGGTGCGTGCGTACCAGTTCTGCAGAAAGTCCCAGCTGGCGGGCGCGTCTTCCGGGTGGGGCGGGTTGTAGAGTTCCTCCAGGCCGGGATCGGTGGTGTCGAAGTCATCGGCGTAGGTGTAGTAGCGCCAGTTGAAGGCCCGGTGGCTGGAGACGCCGAACTTGAGGCCGGCGGCGCGGGTTTCCCGTTCCAACTCCTTGCAGACATCCCGCTTTGGCCCCATCAGGGCCGCGTTCCAGCGGGTATGGGTGCTGGCGTACATGGGGAAGCCGTCGTGGTGTTCGGCGACGGGCACGATGTAACGGGCGCCGGCCTTTTGGAACAGATCGATCCACTGGGCCGGGTCCCAGTTTTCCGCTTTGAACAGGGGGATGAAGTCCTTGTATCCGAACTTGGAGGGATGGCCCCAGGTCTCTGAGTGGTGCTGGTAGTAGTTGGGCCCCTTGCGCGAAATCTCGTCCCGGTACATGAAGCGGGGGTACCATTCGTTGTCGAAGGCGGGGACGGAGTAGGGGCCCCAGTGGATGAAGATACCCAGCTTATCGTCCATAAACCATTGGGGCACTTCATAGTTTTGCAGGGAGTCCCAGTTCGGTTCGTAGCGGAAATCCGTGGTCATTGGATAGCTCCATGGAGGTTTATTGCGCGCGCAGACCGGCTGCCTGTCGTTATGCTGATCGTTATAGAGACGGGGAGTGGTTCAATACGCTATTGTTTCGCCGGATGAGCGTCGATGTTGCTGGGCAGTATAGAGGGGGACGCCCCTCGTGTCCAATCCCTACGGGTTGGGTGCATCCCAGATTTTTGGCAGGCCGCTGTCTGAATCAAGCGTGGTCAGTTATTCGTTTTTCGCGGCCCCACGCGTACAAGGAACTTTGATTGGGGAAAGGACAGGACTGTTTTGGCACGGCTTTCATGCCATCAGCCCTCTGTTTTCGACGTCATGCTTGACCAGCCCTTCACCGCCGGCACCGTTCAGCCTGTATTCGAAACCTCGCTGGTTGGCGATGGGCACACGGCCGCTAAGGCGCACCGCCGCATATAAGGCGCACCGGTCGATGAGGCCTGGTGTTGAAGGGGGGCGTTGCGGGGGGATTCCCCCCGCACAAGGGAGGGCCGAAGGCCCGACCGCACAACTGCAGTGGTCAGAGATCAGTGGTCAGTTGTCAGAGACGATGGTTGGCCTTTGAGCGGTGGGCGGATCGACCTGCTTTCGCTGGCGACGGCTCGAATCGCGGGCCTTTTTTCAGCTGCACAGGTCACGGTTTATGAAACTGACCGGCCAGCAGGATGCCGAGGGCTGCGCAGAGGAGGCTGAGGCCGTTGTTGGCGAGGATATTGACGAGACCGGCCCAGGCGCGGCCGTTCTGCCAGAAGGCGATGCTCTCGATGGCGAAGGTGGAGAAGGTGGTAAAGGAGCCGAGGAAGCCGACAAACAGCAGGAGCCGCAGCTGGGGTGACAGGGAAAGATAGTGGGAGCCGGCCGCAACCAGGAAGCCGAGCAGCAGGCTGCCGGCGGCATTGACGGTCAGGGTTCCATAGGGGAAGGCCGACCCCAGCTTCGCTGCCAGCCACAGGCTGACAAAGTAGCGGGCGTTGGCGCCCAACACGGCGCCCAGGCCGATCCAGAGTACGTTCGCCATATTTCCGCTCGTTTGCGCGCCCATCACTGCCCGCGCTGCATGACGCTCACTCGGTCTCAGGCGCTGCGACCTGGGGCGGCCGGCTTGCCAGCGGCCCGATCCATTCGGTGAAGAGCACGTCGGCGACCTCCGGGTCGACCCCGCGCAACGCCGCCAACATATCTGCGGGCGTTATGATTTTGTACTGGTAGTCGGCCAGGTAGTTTTGCAGAAACTGCTTGAATGCCCGCTCGCCCAGCGTGCGGCGGATGGCGGAGAAGAAGAGGGCGCCCTTGCCGTAGACGATGCCCTCGTAAATCCTGCCGTCTGCAAAGGCGGTCACCGGTTGCGCGAGCGCCGCGTCCTGTTCGCGGCTGATCAACCCGTCGACGACCGCCTGCCAGCGGCGGTATTCGAGGATGTCGGCTTCGTCGGGGCCGTGCACCGCCTCATAGTAGATGCGGCTTGAGTATTCGGCCAGACCTTCATCGACCCAGGGCTGGTTGACGGGATCGTTGTGGACAAGCTGGTACCACCACTGATGCGCGACTTCGTGGACCGCCCGGATCTCCAGCTGGTCCCGGTAGCGGTCATACAGCTGTACGCCCAATAGAAAGACCTGCGGGTATTCCATCCCCCTGAAGCTGATCGGCGCGGACGCCACGCGCAGGTCAGGGTATGGATAGGGCCCGAACCAGTCGCTGTACACCCGCAGCGCGGCCGCCGTATGCTGCAGAACGGCCCGTCCTGCCTCTTCATGTCCCGGCAACCAGTAGCTGGTGACGCGGGTGCCGTATGCGTCCAGACTGTCGGATTGGAAGCGGTCGCTCATGTGGACGATGAACTCGCGCGACGGCTCCGTCTCCCAGCGGTGTTGGATATGCTGCTCACCGACCACGGTGGAGGTGATCAATTGGCCGCTGGCCACGGGGATCTGATCTATGGGGATGGTGCCGGTGACGACGAACTGGGAGATATAGTTGAAGGCTGCGTCGCCGCGGCTGGTGCCCCGCTCCAGCCACCAGCGTCCGCTCGCCGCGGTCGGGCCCGGCAGGTAGACGGCGAGTGAGGGGTAAAAGAGCGGCAGGCTCAGGAACTCCTGGCTGAGGCCGAAGAGGCGGTAGGCCCCCGTCGTATCCGCGCCCCAGTGGGGGACGCGCAACTGCCAGCTCAGATAGACATCTGTTGTCTGCCCGCGCAGCAGCGCCCGCGGCAGGTCCACGCGGATGGCCGTGTTCTGCGCCAGATAGGTAAAGGGGACAGTTCTGCCCTCGACCGTCACGTTCTGAATGCTGAATTCGCCGCCGTAGTGGGGCAACGCCGGGTAGAGGCGAAAGACCAGGTGCGTCCAGGGGTCGGCGCTGGTGTTCGGGACGCGGACATTGGCTGATCCTTGCAGGAAGATCAGATCGTCGCTGAGGGAGAACTCGATCTCATACTGCGGCATCGGGTCGAACGCCGCCAACGGGTCTTCCTCTTCCGCGGTTGAAGGGCGGAACCCGCTGCAGGCGGCCAGCAGGATCATCAGCAGCAGAAGGCTGAGCCCCGCCGCGCTATACGCGGGGGGAACTCGTCTTCCCTTTCTTCTCTTTACGCTCTCCTCTGCGTTTGGGGGCATCTGGCGATACCACGGAAACGTTGCGTGTTGTTTGGGTGCGCTGACGGTCTGTTTTCTGGGTGCCCGGGCCGGCCCGATCCACCGTCTTCTACTGGATAGGCAAAACCTGGACACACTTGGGGGAGGAAAGGCGACGCCTAGTCTACTCTATAATATCATAACCGGATAGTACAAGGTAAAATATGCACGGATGTGCTATACTGTTGAGAGTTGAGTTGTAGCCATCTGTAGTGGGCGTCCGTCTGATTGCGACACGCAATGCGGTCAAGCCGCTGTCCAAAACTGTTGAAGGAAGACTGAATGTTTGTGCGAAGCGTCGCGGCCGAAGCGTTGGACCGGAAGAAGGAGCTGTTCTCGTTATACGATCAGGACCGGCGGGAGGAGCAGAGGCGCATGAAGGGGTGGCTGGAGGAGTTGAAGGCGGGTTCCGCCGCTTCCCTGAACGACCGGCTCGACGCCATCGACGACGCCTGGCCCGGCGCACTGCTCACGGCGGAGTTCGACCGCGCAGATGGCATGCGCATCCCGCTGGGCGCGGCCTGGCAGAATCGTGAGCAAGCCCGTCGTTGGGCGCTGGATGTCCTCGAAGGCCGGCCGGTGCTGGCAGTCGACGGCAGCCAGATCGTACCGACCACCGACTACGCCCCTCCGGTGGGCGCGGTGCAGATCGGCTGGTTCTTCAATGACCGGGGCAGGGAAACGGATGGTGACGCCGGCGGTCGCTATGAAAAGGATATCGCCTTTGAGGTGCTGGCTCCGGACGAGCTGCTCGACTCGGGCGGCGACGAGGGCGTCTTCCCCAACTGGCGCGTGAACCAGGAGCGCTTCATTCTTGAGTGCGCCAAATTGTGTGAGTTCATGGAGCGCTGTGCGGGGCGGCCGTTTGAGCGCAAGCCGGTCTGTTTCCTGGACGGTTCGCTGATCATTTCCTTTGCCGGGCAGCTGCGCGCCGGGCGTGAGCACGGTTATATTCAGGCGGTGCAGGCGTTGCTGGCCTGCTCCGAGCGTACGCGTACGCCGCTGGTCGGCTATGTGGACAACACCTACAGCCGCGACCTCGTCACCCTGCTGGCGGCGCTGCACGGTCTGCCGGCGCCGGCACAGATCAACGACGCTTACCTGTTGCGAGAGACGCTGCCCGATTGGGGCGATCGCAGCCCGTTCTGGGTATGCGCACGCCCGGATCGTCTCAGTGATGCAGGCCGCGCCGATTTCTATAAGCAGGTCTGTTTCTGCCTGGCTCGGCTGAGCATGGGGAACGCGCCGGCGCGGCTGGAGATACCGCGCTGGCTGCTGGAGTCCGGCCGCGCCGATGAGGTCGTCGCCGTCGTCCTCGCCGAGGCGGTTGTGGGCAGCGGCTATCCGTACGTGTTGGAGGCGGCGGACGTCACCGCGGTCATTCAGCAGCAGGACCGCCAGCGCTTTTACCGGCTCTACCAGGATTTTCTGCAGGAGCAGGGCCTGGCGATGACGGTCACGCGCAAGCAGCGGAGTAAACAATTGAGGCGGTAACTGCAGTGGTCAGTGGTCGGTGACCAGTGGTCAGTGAGGGCGCAGGTCTTTGGCGCGCGGAAGGTTTGCATCATCGCAATCTCTTAATCGTAGAACTTACGGAGTAGACAATGTCGCATGCGGTAACGAACTACGAATCCCCCATCGGGTTTCTTGAGATTCACGCTACGGACACGGCGGTAGGTAGAGTCGAGTTCGCCGGCGAACAGGCAGGAGAGGGTGAAGAGGCGAGTGGGCATCCGCTGCTGGAGGAGGTGCGGCGTCAGCTGGACGCCTATTTCGCTGGCGAGTTACGTTGTTTTGATCTGCCCCTGGATCTGGAGGGTACGCCGTTTCAGCGCCAGGTGTGGCAGCAGCTTCGCAGTGTCGGGTATGGTGAGACCGCCAGCTATCAGGAGATAGCTGTTGCGATTGACAACCCCAAGGCGGTGCGTGCGGTCGGCGCGGCGAACGGGCGAAATCCGGTCGCCATTATTGTGCCCTGTCATCGGATTATTGGCAGCGGCGGGCGGGCGAAGTTGACGGGGTATGGGGGTGGGTTGTGGCGTAAGGAGTGGTTGTTAAGGCATGAGGGGGTGTTGTTGGTGTAGGGGGGACAAGAGATGAGATGGATGCTCAAATGCGTGGTCGAGCCCGAAGATGATTGGTATGTTTCCTACTGCGAGGAATTAGGTGTTGCAAGCCAGGGGGAAACTGCTAATGAGGCGAAGAAAAACCTGGAGGAAGCAATTGAGATGTTTTTTGAAGATGCTTCGCCAAGCGAAACTATCAGTCTCCTTGCCCGTCTTAAACCGGAATCTTCTGTTGCACTCTTGCATCCTCCAAAGATTTCCGTTATGCAGCACGAGGAAGAGCAGGGCATACAATGGGTGCTTGTTGCAGCCTAGACTGAGACGGTTATTGGATCGCGAAGCCTGAATACACCTTATTTTTCCTGTTTCGTGGTCCAAAGATTGGGGCTCACCATACTATTCATTGGGGTCAACCATAAACGTCATGCCAAAACAGGGTCACAAATGGTAGAATATGTCGCACTTGAAGACGAGAATGGCTAACTGTCTACACAGAAATATCAAGCGCAAAAACTTTTGGGAATCTGACCTATGACACAAACTGACATCATCCAGACAATTCTCAAAGACAGCAACTATCATCTTTCCTTATTTCGGGAAGACGAGATCGAGGATCTGCGCGACGGAATCATCGTCAAGACAACGAAGGGCGAGGAAGCGCCCTTTGTCCGTTGTATCGTCCGCGACAAGGAAGTTCAGTTGAAGCCGGAGGAGATCGTCCGTCAACTGTACGCGACAAGGCTGATCAACCGGTACGGGTACCCCGGCAAACGCCTTAGTTTCGAGCACGCCGTCAACTTTGGCAAGGAAAAGAAAAAGGCCGACATAGTTATCTTCGACAAAGACCGGCCCGATACCGCTTATATTATCGTCGAACTGAAAAAGCCAAAGCTTAAAGACGGCAAGAGCCAACTGCGCTCCTACTGCAACGCTACCGGCGCGCCGATTGGCGTGTGGACCAACGGTGAACAGATCTCCCACTATCATCGCAAAGACCCCAACTATTTTGAAGATATCACCGATATCCCCAAAGCGGAGCAGAGTCTCCAGGATATACTCAGCGAACGCTTTACGCTGAAAGACCTGGTCATTCGGGATAAACTCGCCAATGAGCGCAAGTCCCTGAAAGATATCATCTTGGAACTGGAGGATGAGGTTTTGGCAAACGCCGGCGTAGATGTGTTTGAGGAAGTTTTCAAACTCATATTCACCAAGCTATATGATGAGTTCCTTAGTCAGAAGGACAAGGATTTACTCAACTATTATATGCGGCAAGTCACCAAGACTGCCGTACATGAACACGGGGCGCCTTACTATCTCGATGGGAAGGACTTTGAGGCCCTTAAGGGAGCTGTCGCAGGTGTGGACGATGACGGATTTCGAATATTGGAGTTCCGAAATACCGGGCAGACCGATTCCGAACTGAAAAAGAAGATCCAGAGCTTGTTTGATGATGCAAAAAATAATTGGGCGGGCGTTTTCCCCGATGGCGCAGAGTTTGAACTTTCCGACAGCCACCTAGCCGTCTGCGTATCCAGCTTGCAGGATGTCAAACTGTTCAATTCCAATCTGCTGGTGGTGGACGAAGCCTTTGAATATCTTGTCAACAAGTCGGCCAAAGGCGAAAAGGGGCAGTACTTTACCCCGCGTCATGTGATCGATATGTGCGTGCAGATGCTTAACCCGCAGCCGGGCGAATATATGATCGATACCGCTTCCGGCAGCTGCGGATTTCCCGTGCATACCATCTTCCAACTTACTGGGCATCTCTTCACCAATGCCGAAATCCCCGACGAGGACAAACGGCACGTCCTCAGGGTGTTTGGCATCGACTTTGACGAAAAAACGGTCAGGGTGGCTAGAACGCTAAACCTGATTGCCGGTGACGGCGAGACCAACGTTCTGCACCTGAACACGCTCGACTACGAACGCTGGCGCGACAGGACCGATCAGGACAGAAAATGGATCAACACCTACGGCAGGGGATTTGAACGCTTGGAAAAACTGAGAGCCGAAAGGGGAGAAAACCAGCGGTTCAACTTTGACATTCTGATGGCGAATCCTCCCTTTGCCGGGGACATCAAGGAGAGCCGTCTTCTGCACCAGTACGAACTCGGCTTCAAGGCAAACGGCAAGGCCCAATCCAAAGTCGGCCGCGACATTCTGTTTATAGAGCGCAACCTGGACTTTCTGAAACCGGGCGGACGCATGGCGATCGTGCTGCCGCAAGGCCGATTCAACAACACATCCGACAAGTATATCCGCGATTTCATCGCTGAGCGCGCCCGCATCCTGGCCGTGGTCGGGTTGCACAGCAATACCTTCAAACCCCATACCGGCACCAAGACCAGCGTTCTGTTCCTGCAGAAGTGGGACGATGACCCGGAGCAGCGGGCGTACTGTCCCAAGGTGGACGACTACCCCATATTCTTTGCCGTGAGCGAGAAAGGTGGCAAGGACAATTCGGGCGATTACATCTATGTCAAAGGCGACAACGGCAAATATAAACTGGATGGGAACGGTCATATGATCGTGGACCATGACCTGCACAGCCATGACGGGGAGTTGTCCGACGGCATTGCCGAAGCTTTTATCGCTTGGGCACAAAGTGAAGGGCTGAGCTTCTGGCGAATCGAAGAGGAAAAACTGGACAACAAACGGCGAGAGGTATGGCAGAACATTGTCGACAACAATCGTAGTCGACGGCTCCACGTCGATCCTGACATCGACATCTCCCGCCTGACCGATGAAATGAACGACATGGAGCTGGAGCTTGAACGGTGATCTACATCGACACGGATGTGTTGGTCCATGCCTATGTCGTACAGGATCTTGAGAAGAACCGGCAAGCCAATCAAATCATTAAGCAGGCGAATGCAGATGACATCGCGGTCATCTCAACACTTACCGTCCAGGAACTGTTGTTTGTTCTTGCCAGACTGGGTATAGAAGAACCGGTCATCCATACTATCTTCGATGAAGTCATGCAATTGGAGCCTCTCGCCTATGACACGACGGTTCTGCAGAGAGCGTATGACATGGCAAAGCGTATCGGCTTCAGGAATATCAATGATTGCATACATACAGCGATTGCTGAACAATACTGCTCGGAATTGATCACGTACAACAGGCGTGACTTTAGCAGGATAAGGGAATTAGCAAAGATTAGCATGACGATATTGTGATAAAGAAAAGCCGAGTTGCTCGCTGGCATCGCCAAGGCTTTTGGCAAATGGGCCGAAAACACAAGAAATGAATGCGGGAAGGATCATATGATGAGAAAGGCTAGAGAAAATCAACCGAAGATTGGTAGTGCGAAGTTTATTTGTCCACACTGTGGCGTACTAGCAAAACAAGATTGGACTGACGTGACCAAACTTTCCAAAACAGTAAATTCCATATTGAAGCATCTATACCTGGATTACAGGCAAGGTGAGCCAAAATTTCGGGGCATGATGATTGGGTCCGACGAATACCAGCAAGTAATTGGGGGATTCTATGATTTGTTGATTCGAGAGTCTCCCAGTTTATTGCAAAGAGAGTTCATCCCTAGCTACTTTAGATTCGCTCGATGTCAGTCCTGCTCTGAGTTCACTGTTTGGGTAAAGAAAGAAATAATATATCCAAGATCATTTTCCTTTCCGGAACCAAATGAAGACCTGAATGATGAAATCAAGAAACTGTATTGTGAAGCAGCTACGGTATTTCAAGATTCTCCTCGTGCATCTGCTGCACTTCTGCGCTTGTGCATTGAGGAACTATGCCAACAATTGGGAGAAACGGGAGCCTTAAACACTTGTATAGGGAACTTGGTTAAGAAAGGAATGAGTAGGCAGATTCAACAGGCATTAGACTATTGTCGAGTCATTGGCAATAGCGCTGTCCATGCAGGAAAGATCGATCTTGAGGAAGATCCCAGTAAAGTTTCTACACTTTTTGACTTGGTGAATGACATCGCTTACGAAATGATAACCAAGCCGAGAGAAATGAAACGAAAGTATTCTACTCTCCCGGAAGGTGCTAGGAAAGCAATAGAAGACAGAGACAAATGATCTCAATGCTAGGCATAGGGAAAGAAACAGAAGTCAGTCCCATAGTATCGAGAAGTGCAGAGCGGTCGATTGGACAAAGGGACAAATATGCGATTCAAAGTCAGAGAGTTGACGGATTTATCCTTGCATCCTGATTATCGTTGGGATAGTGAATACCTATGTTTTGAACCCTATAAGAGTGAGACACTCAAGTATGTCTCCATAGGAAGCATCCTGACGTCAACTCAATATGGCATTTCAATAAAGATGAATGAAGATGAGGCAGGGACGAGAATTTACAGGATGAACGAGATCAGCAATGTGATTTGCGACCGCAATATATCCAAGTTCGCGGAATTGACTACTGGCGAAGTTGCCTCCTACAGACTCGAAGACAGAGACGTTCTCTTCAATCGCACGAATTCGCAAGCCTTCGTAGGAAGAACTGGGATATTCAGAAAATTTTCGGATGAGGATATAGTTTTCGCCTCTTACCTTGTACGCGTAAATCCAAATCCAAAAATCGTTGTCCCTGAATATCTGACAGCATTTTTGAACACCAAATATGGTGTGCTCGATGTCAAAAGGCGAGCAAGAATTTCGATTAACCAGTCAAACGTTAATCCAGAGGAGCTTAAGAGGGTAGAAATTCCTTTGTTGTGCGACGAACTGCAATCTGAAATCACATTCTCGTATGATAAAGCCTTTAGCCTGATTCAAGCGTCAGAGGCGAAGTATCACCAAGCCCAAACCCACCTCCTGTCTGAACTCGGCCTTGCAAACTGGCAGCCCCAACACCGGCTAACATTCGTTAGGAACTACTCGGACACGCGGCGGGCCGGCCGCATTGACGCTGAACACTTTCAGCCCAAATACGAAGACATACTTGATGCTGTAGAAGAATATCCGGGGGGCTGGGATACGCTGGGCAGTCTGGTCTACGTGAAAGACAGGAACTACAAACCGGAGAACAAGACGGAGTACAGATATATCGAACTCGCTGATATCGGCGACAATGGAGAAATCACCGACTGCATGGTAGAGGAGGGACAGGATTTGCCTAGCAGGGCGAGGCGCAGGGTAGCAGTGGGAGATGTGATTGTTTCTTCAATTGAGGGTTCATTGAATCGCACCGCTCTGATAAGTCAGGAATATGACCAGGCGCTATGTTCAACCGGCTTTCACGTACTCAACTCGAAAGAGTTGAACTCGGCAACCTTGCTTGTCTTGATGAAAAGTATAGTCGGGCAACTGCAATTAAAAAAAGGTTGCAGCGGAACAATTCTTACCGCTATCAGTCTACATGAGCTTGACAAACTGATCTTGCCCGTAATCCCGTCGGACATACAGGCTCACATCAAGCACAGAGTCACTGAATCCTTCAGCTTGCGCAAGCAATCCAAACATCTGCTGGAATGCGCTAGGCGTGCCATCGAAATCGCCATTGAACAGAACGAACAGATTGCCATCGACTGGCTCAAAGGCGAGATATACCCCCGATAAAGTATTATGGTTGGCCCCATGTCAAGATCACGATAGGGTCAAAACAAGGCGCATCCAGAGGAAGGCGGCTGTGATGAGAATGCACGCGTCTCTCCCACTTTCACGAAATACGTCAATTCTTGGTATCAAATTGAATTCACACTAATAGTGTGCCCTCTCTTCAAGCGTTCGCCATGTGAAGAGCGCGTCTGGTTCGGCTCGGACAGAAAAATTCTGCTCAAAATCTGCAATGCGTTGCATACAAATTTCTGCAGTCTTACCGAAGATGTCGGCTATTACGAAGGGCGACTCATCAGCAAGGCTGCTGATCGATTGCTTTATTTCCTGCAAAACATTCCAGCTAGTCTCAACCCGGTACATGTATGTGCCATTAGTGATGGCCATCCAAGTCGGCCTTGGTTGGTGCGGCGAGCTTAGTGACATGAGCATCTCAAACTTGACAAAGTTGAAGGTGAATTGCTCTTTGTCAGGAATTTCTCTCTTGAAATGCTGCCACAATGTGTCATACATCCACTCGTCGAGTGGCAGAAAGTGATCCTCCTTGCCTTCCAACATATTCTTTAGTCGTCCACCATTTATAAGGCGGTAAGGTGCAAGCAACTGTATGACAGGCAGTCTCTCCCTGGTTTCAAAGAGAACTCGAGTTGAGAACACTTTGCCGAGAAAGGCAAGCCGGGCTGCCTCGACAGCGCCAAGGCCCAATGCATAAAGGAAGAGCGCGCATGGATAGTGCCGCATCTTCAGCCATATTTCTTTTCCACCAACACGAGGCACTGTATATAGGCGCTGTAATGCCTTTTGCCAGGGATTGATATGCTCCTGTTCTGCCCAATTGCCTCCAATGATTGCCATTGCTATCAGCGTAGAACAGGCCGTATCATAGGCACGAATACGTGACGTAAACGACTCCTTATTCGGGTACGGGCTGCTTACATCAAAGTCCTGTCCGGACGTCTCCTTCTGTACGCTCTTTACAGTTTCATCAATCAGACCGCCAAGTCGTAACTGGTGTCTTGGTTCAGGCAGGTAGCGTTTCAAGCTCGCTACTGCCGCCTCGGTGGAAAGCGGGTGGGATTTCGAAAACTCTTCAATCGACTCCACATGTTGCAGAACAGCCTGGAAAAACGCGTCTGCGTCCTCAATTGTGATGACCTGAGCTTGGCGATGATCTATCAACCTTTGGGCATGGTCTCTGGGTTTCCCAAGCGTTGTCCAAAAGGTGGTGAATCGTCGGGATGGCGCGCGGGAGATCGCGTTTCGCAGCGCCTCGTCCCAATCCCCGGACCAACCGCACACGATAAGGCCAAACTCATCGAATATGCGGTCAAGAAGCCTGTTGAACTCGTCAGGATACTCCGCGAGCTCCTTTGGAGTATTGAGAATACGGGAGTCTCGGTAATCGCCATGCACTTTGAACACGCAACACTTCGTGTGAATGAGCGGACGGGTACCCTGAGCTTGATCCACCGAGCTGATCACCGTCGGTACAACGCCTGCTTCATTTAACGCAGATTCCAATAGGCGGTCAAAGTTGGTCGTGATGATGACTCTGACGAAACCCTGGGCGGCCAATTGTGCGATGGCGTGGTGAGCTGTGGTCGGCTGCTTCTTTCCTTCCTCGCGTTCCTGTTCATCCGCTTCAATATATGGTTGCAAAAGCTGTTGCCGCTCGGCCGGCTCTTTTGCGAGTTGGTCAAGCACTTGAGAATAGTCTGGGGATTGTCCAAACTTTTCTCGAAACCAGCGCTCAGGGGCAGGTTCGCATTCTTCTCCGCATGACCTTGCGAGTTTACGTACCAAATCAAGAGTAATCTCCCAACCGGTCGGAATCTCTGCTGCTCTGGAGACGCCGGAGCCGAGCAGCAGCGCGTACACGCCACGATTCGATTGAATCGAAAATGCCAGTGAGAGGATAGGATCGATCATTCAATGTTTCTCCACGCGTGTTCAGTCTCGTTCTATCATCTAATGTGAAGGGGATAAGTAGATTAGGACTTGGCCTCTGGGAGAGAAAGGCAGGGATGATCTGCCATGTGGTTAGCGTCAAGGGTTGTCTTTTTCTATGTGTTCGAGGGCGAGTTTGAACAAGCTGTCGAAGTGTTCCCCTCTTGGTCTGAATTTTCCTAAGGTAGATTTTCGCTTACTTAACTCTTTCCAGAAGGGGGCGTTTCGGTCGGTGGGGAGGTTGCGAAGTTCGAGCACCTTCCTTCGCAACTCTGGATCTGAAAGACTTGGATTTTCTGCCCGGAATGCCCTCATTTCCTTTTCTAATAGGGTATGGTTGCTGGGCATTCGTGGGCGGCCTTTTTTCTGTGTCATGTAGACTTCCTTTCATGATTTTTTGGCATGTTGTTCCAGCCAGCACAAGACGGGCGGTTAAGCAGAATTCTCGATGGCCCCCAACAAGATTAACAAAATGATGCCAACCACCCAAAGTCGCCGCCAACCTGTTCTTTGAAGTCTGTGGACGCTGTGATCTACTCCTGTCCAGCCACATATGACACAGTGCGGCTTTTTCCACACCATTATCTGTGCAATATCCTCCCCAATTATACCCGTGGCGTCAGGGTGATCTTGATAATAATACGCCTCCATCATTCGTGTGTGTCCGCAACGCAAGCATTCTTGCTTTCCGAAATAGCGGTAGTGCTCATTGATAAGTTTACACGTTGCTAGCATCTTTTTCATGGAGTTTGTGTCGCAGGGCAATGATGAAGCAGGAGTTCGGGGTTCAAAAGCGCTGGGTGAGCGTCTCCCCGGTCTGGGCGTAGACTTCATCGAACATGAGCGCGAAGCTTATGCAGACGTAAGGCGGCTGGCGCACGAACCATCTGTTGGTATTGCGTTGACAGTCTGGTCAATCGTCTGTGAACTCTGTTCGCTATTTCCCGGCAACACTCCTACCTGACCCGCCCGGCATCTTCTGCAGGACCGCGTAGTCTTTCGCAACAGTTTCCCTGAAACTCTGGGAGATTTCCTGCCAGTCGAGCACGTCTACCTGAATGGGCAGGTCGGAGTCCTCGAACGCTTCCTTCAGCCGTGCAAGTGTGTGCCGGTCCATTGCGGTAGCGCCGACGACTGCGAGGTCGAGGTCGGAATATTTCTTTGCAGACTGTGTCACGCGGGAGCCGAAGGCGCGCACTTCGCAAGCCGGTACGTGTTCCGCCAGAATCTGCTTCACCGTCTTGAGGTGGTTTGGGCTGAGGTCAATCATTGCGGGCTTCCAGCGCTCGCCTCAACCCCGCCACGCTTCCGCCGCGGCTTCTACCTGCGCGGCGTCCCAGTCGCCGTTGGCGATGACCAGGCGGTAGCGCTGCGTAATCGTTTCCTCCGCTCCGAACTCGTAGACCTCGTCGAACATGAAGGCGAAGCTGGCGCAGGCGTAGGGCGTCTGGCGTATGAACCATTTGTTGGGGTAGCGCAGGTTGGCGGGATGGTCGAGGAAGGCGAGCGTTGAGGCGTGGCCGTTGCCGTCGTGGCGGCCGGTATAGGCCAGCCAGGGCGCGGCTTCGCCCATGGCGTCGGCGCCTTCGTGCCCGGCGGCGGTGATGACTTCGCCGTTGTCGAAGGAGCGCGGTCCGCGCCAGAACAGCCCGCCGTAGCCGGCCAGCGGACGGCCCGCGGTCGTGGGTGAGCCGATGTGCAGCGTCTCGCCGCGCACATTGCGCAGGCTGGTGGTGAAGTCGAGCGCCCAGTAGCCGGCGCCGGGGTCGACGGCCTCTACGGCAATGCGCCGCGTCTCGTCGATCCAGTGCTCGCCGGCCTGTGTGATCCAGGAGAGCCTCTCCGTGGCCGCGAAGCGGTTGTCCTCGACCTCGATCGAATCCCAGCCGTCGTGGCGCTGGCTGCCGTTGTTGGGCAGGTCTACGTAGCCCTCGTCGCGGCGGTAGCTGCCACCGCCCCAGAAGTTCTGGCCGTCCAGGTGGGCGATCGTCATCTGGATACCCTTGTGCCAGACGTGGTCATGCGGGCGGTAGTTGGTGATGAGGTCGCCGGCGAGCGTGTTGACGGGGTGGAAGAAGGGCTTGGGCGACTCGGACTGGGGCATGTCCGGGTCATAGATGTAGCGGAAGAGCGTCACTGCCTCCCACTTCAGTTCAAGCGATGCGAAGCCGGGCGTGCGGTGACTGTGCGGCGCGGTCTTTTCGTTGCGGGCGTGGGTAAGAGAGAGAGCCATGGGACCTCAGAAGGCAGTGGTCAGTGGTCAGTGGTTAGTGATCAGTGGCTGGCTGGCGGGCGGATCGCGAGCGTTTCGGCGGGCCTCAATAGGGTTCGTTGATGTATCTTTGAGCCCAGCCACAAGGGCAACCACAAGGGTTGCCCCTACGAGTTGTCGAGCATTTCCTGCAGGCGCTGGCGGGCTGCCTGCGGGTCGGCTTTGCCCTTGGTGGCGCGCATCATCTGGCCCATGAAGAAGCCGAAGAGTTTTTTCTCGCCGCCGCGGTAGCGGGCCAGCTCGTCCGGGTTGCTGTCGAAGGCTTCCTGCACGGCCGCGTCGATGACGTCGGTATTGCTGACCATTGCCAGCCCTTCGCGTTCGACGACGGCCTGGGGGTCGTCTCCGCTACTGTACATCGACTCCAGCACCTTCTTGCCGGTGTTGGCGTTGATCTCGCGGGCGTCCACCATCTGCACCAGCGCGGCCAGCTGCTGCGGCTGCACGCGGGTATCGGCGATCTGCCTCAGATCCTGGCCCTCGCCGTCGGCGTAGAGCAGGCGGAACAGCTCGTCTGTGATCCAGTTGGCCATGCGCTGGGGTTTGCCGTTCTCCTGACCGTAGGCGGTTACGGCGGCCTCGAAGTAGTCGGCCACCGCCTTCTCGCCGGTGATGGCGCCGGCGTCGGCGGGACGCAAGGACCATTCCTGGCGGTAGCGTTGCTCCTTGGCGTCCGGCAGCTCGGGCAGCGTGTGTGCGGTCTCCTCCACCCACTGGCGGTCGACCACCAGCGGCGGCAGGTCCGGTTCGGGGAAGTAGCGGTAGTCCTCGCTGCTCTCCTTCGAGCGCTGCAGCACGGTGCGCTGGCGGTTTTCGTCCCAGCCCATGTTCACCTGCTCGATCACGCCGCCGCTGTTCAGCACATCGGCCTGGCGCTCGGCCTCGTAGGCGATGGCACTGCGCACGGCGCGCAGGCTGTTGAGGTTCTTCACCTCCACCTTGGTGCCGAACTCGCCGCGGGCGGCCTGCTCCGGCGTGCGCACGCTGATATTGGGCTCGCAGCGCAGCGCGCCCTCCTCCATGTTGCCGCTGTTGACGCCCAGATAGCGCAGGATCGAGCGCAGCTTGGTGAGGAAGGCGTAGGCCTCGTCGGCGCTGGCGATGTCGGCCTCGGTGACGATCTCCATCAGCGGCATTCCGGCCCGGTTCAGGTCGACCAGCGTATGCAGGCCCGCGTGCGTGTTCTTGCCGGTGTCCTCTTCCAGGTGGGCGCGGTGGATGCGGATGCGTTTGACGCTGCCGTCGGGCAACTCGATCTCGACCCAGCCGTTGCGGCAGAGGGGCAGCTCGTATTGGGAGATCTGATAACCTTTCGGCAGGTCCGGGTAGTGGTAGTTCTTGCGCGCGAAGACCGCGGTCTCCGCGATCTCGCAGTTGAGCGCCAGCCCCGTGCGGATCGTTGCTTCGACCGCGGCGCGGTTGCTCACCGGCAGCGCGCCGGGCAGGCCCAGGCAGACCGGGCAGGTGTGCGTATTGGGGGGCGCGCCCTGATAGTCAGCGCTGCAGCGGCAGAACATCTTCGTCTTCGTCAGCAGCTGTGCGTGGACTTCCATGCCCACGACGACGTTGTATTCCTGTTTCAATGCCTGCGCTTCCATCCTACCCATCCCTGATTTTGAAGGATCCCGGTCCAGACAACTGATTGCCGGCAGTCGTCTGCAACTGATTCACGAAATCATAGCATAGGGCCAATACCGGAACAAAAGAAAGCGGTAGGCACCCCGGTTCCTTTTCAGTGCGGCCGCGATTTTCCGGGTGCAATCCAATTTTGGGGTGAGAGTGGGCAGGCACAAGGCCTGCCCCTACCGTGGTCACGGCGGACGGCTTGGCGGCACGACGTGGGTGGGCGACAGGTGGCATAGACAGTACGCCGGCGACGCGGCGCCAACGTGGCATGGCGTCTGGGGGGCGTTGCGGGGGGACTCCCCCCGCACAGAACTGCAGTGGTCAGTGATCAGTAGTCAGTGGTCAGTGGCGACGGCACTTGCCCTGCTCGGGGACGCGAATTGGTTTTGGCTTGGTCGTTACCAGAGGTGTACGAGAGTTCACCCTCATTTGGGACTGCACCCACTTTCGCCTCTGTATTGACACAGGCCAACCCCCTTGATACCATTAACATATGATCGGCGACCCAACTGAAGTACGCACGCACAGAACGCCTCTCGCGGACTGAACTCACTCTGCAATGATCTTCCGCCGATCTCTTCAACGCGCCGCATCCTATGGGTCGCAGCTACGACTGACGCTCCCCTGCTTAGTTCTGGCTTCGTTCGTCCTGCTATTCGGCGGCTGCGGGAACAGAAGCGCGGACGCCACTGCTACCACCGTGGCCATCGCCACTGACGCCGCCAGCCTGTCCGCGGCGACGGGGACCCCCGGGTCTGATGCCAATGGCACAGCGCCGGCCGCGCCCGCGGTCGAGTCCACCCCTGCCCCGGCGGAGACGCCGCAGCCAGCCAACTCTGGGCCCCGGCAGCGGGCGACGGTTGAGGCGTTCGCGGCGGCATCGCCTTTGCAGCAGGCGGCCTGGCTGCACGAGGACGGCGACTACAGCGCGGCGCAGCGGCTGCTCCAGACGCTGCTGGCCGACCCTCAGAGCACCCTCGCCCAGCGGCAGGAAGCACGCTTTCAACTGGCGCTCTCCTTCCTCGCCGACGAACAGCCGGTGTCCGCCTTCACGGTGTTGGAACAGCTTTCGCCACAGGCCGGCTCCCTGGAGGCGGATGACCCACGCCGCGGCCACACAGTATTTCTGCGCGCCGAGACGCTGGCCCGTTTGGGCCGCAACGCGGAAGCGGCAGCGGCATATGAAGCTTTCCTGCAACAGCATCCGCAGGTGGCGAGCGTTGTGGAAGAGCGGATCGCCGATGCCTGGCTCGCGGCCGGTGACTGGCCGCAGGCCGCCAACGCGCTGCGCCGGGCCGCCAACCATGCCGGCCGCATGTGGGAAAGGGTCCGTCTTCTCGACCGGCTGGCCGGGGTTCTTGAGGGCAATGGGCGCTGGGAACAGGCGGCCGCGATCTACGATGAAATCCTGGCCGCGACGGAGCCAGGGGAGGAGGTGCGCAGCCGGGACGACGCCGAGTTCGATGCGATCATCGGCTACAGGGTGTGGAGAATCCACCGGGCCGGCTATATGTACCGCGCCGGAATCGCCTACTCCACCGCCGGAGACGAGGAAGCAGCCATCGCCCGCTGGCGGCTGGCCCTGGAGGAGGATCCGGATAGCAACTCCGCATACCAGGCCCTCATCCAACTGGTGAACCGCGACGTTCCGGTGGACCTCTTCGTGCGCGGGCAGATCGACGTCTTTGCCGAAGCTTACTTCCCGGCCGTCAGCGCCTTTGAACGTTTTCTGCAGGAATCGCCGCAGGATGAACGCGCCGGGCAGGCCTGGCTTGGGCTTGGGCGCGCCCACATGGGGCTGGGGCAGTGGGACGCGGCCATCCGCGCCCTGGAACAGGTGATGAACTGGTATCCCGCCTGCGACTGTTTCGGCGATGCCTGGCTGACCCGCGCCCGGTTGGCCAATGCGCAGGGCTCGCCCGAGGCCGCGCGCCGCGTCTACCGCACCTTCGCCAGAGATCACGCCGACGACCCGCTCGCCCCCGAGGCTCTCTGGCTGAGCGCGCTCTCCGCTATCAGAACCGACCGTACTCTGGACATCGACTCCGGGAGCCATTCAGAGGCCACAGTCGAGTTCCTGGTAGAGGCCGTGGCCGACCTGCTGATGCTGGTGGATAGCTTCCCGGACAGCGCTCGCGCGCCGGATGCGCTGGCGGTGTTGGGGATTGGCGCCTTCACCTACGGCCAGTTCGGAATGGCGGTCAACGGTTTTGAGCGTCTGCTGGCGGACTATCCCGGTGTGCGGTCGGGCACAGCAACCTACTGGTTGGGCCGCGCCCGGTATACTCTGGGCGAGGAAGAGGCGGCCCGCGCCCTGTGGCAGTCGCTTGCTGCAGAGGAGCCGGAAACATACTACGGTGTGCTGGCCGGACTGGAGCTGGCGCGGCAAGGCCACCCGGGACAGGACCTCATTCCCCGCATGGACGCAGTGGCCGCGGCCGTGCTGCCGGGCGACGACGGCAGCCGGGGCTTCGCGGAAAACTGGCTGAAGACGCGGCACGACGGTTTCGACACAGTTGACGCCGGCAGCAGCGGCAAACCAGGCCTGCCGCAAGCCGTAGCCGAGGACCCGGCCCTGGTCGGCGGGGCATTGCTGTTACAGCTGGACCTGCGCGCCGAGGGCTTGAAGCTGCTCGAGCTGGGCTACTGGCGCTACCGCGACGATCCCGCGGCCCTGTTCGCGCTCATGCAGCACTTTGAGGAGTTGGGCGCCAACCGGCTCTCCATCAGCGCCGCCTACCGTCTGATTCAGGTCAGCCAGGCCCGGCATACCGCGGACGTGCCCCTCTTTATCCAGAGTTTCGCCTATCCCAGGCACTATTCCCGTCTCGTGGAAAAGGAGGCCACGGACTTCGACATCGATCCGCTGCTCCTCTACAGCCTCATCCTCCAGGAGAGCCTCTTCGAGCCGCCGGCCCGCTCCTTTGCCGGCGCTCACGGTCTGACCCAGATCATGCCCACCACCGGCGCGGAGATCGCGCAGCGCCTCGGCTACCCCAACTACGCCACCGGTCTGCTCAATCGCCCCTTCGTCAACGTTCGCTTCGGCGCGTACTACCTGCGCTGGGTGCAGGATTACGCCCGTGAAAATCCCGTCGCCGCGCTGGCCGGTTACAACGCCGGCCCGGGCAACGCCAGAACCTGGTTCGACCGCTCGGCGCCGGACGAGGCCCTCTTCATCGAGCGCATTCCCTACAGCGAGACTCGCCTTTACCTGCAGCGCATCCTGACGCACTATGCCCATTATCTGCGGATTTATGGGGGGTTTTAGCTTTTAGGGTTCGTCGACATTTCGTTCGACGATACGGCAATGGTCAGGGACGTCATCTCCCACAGACATCACATGCTTCAGCCGGGAAGTAGACCAGAAGCACAGAGTCCTCCCCTGCTTCTGTCGGAATTCTGGGCGCGCCATCGACAGATGCGTCGTAGAGGCCGGCAATCAGGCGCAGGGCGCCGTCCGGCAGGGTCGGTGGTATGGGCATTGCGACGCTTTTCAGAACCTGTGAGCTATCAGGACGGAACTCCGGATCCAGTTGGGCGACCAGGTTGCCGGTTTCGTCGAGCAGGTGCAGGAGTATCTTTTCGCCGCCGGTCAATCCTGTTGGGTCTCCGCTCCATTCCATGTGGACGATCAACATGCCGCCGGCTGGGGGGCTGTTGGGGCTGATTTGGGCGCGCTCCAGCGTCAAGCCGTTGGCGAATTCGACTTCGAAAAGCCGCCACGCCTGGGTATGGGGCCGCGAGTAGAGTTCGACTATCCATACCCCCACCGTTTCCTGGCCCGCCAGCTGGTAGGAACCGGAAAGCGCCTGCCTGGCATTACCGGTTAATTCCGCGCGGGTCAGCCTCTGCCGGCCAATTTCCAAGCCCTGTTGATCTGCTATCCATTGCAAATCCAGTTCGGTCTCCTCAAGATCCTGATCCGACCGAACCAGCAGAATGACTGATTGGACACCGCTGCTGTGGAGACCTCCGACGGCCTCCAGGGCCGCTTCCAAGTCCATCGGCCAGTGCGGCAGGGTAACGCTCTCAATCTCTCCCGTATAGTAGTAGGACCAGAGCGCGTTGTCGAAATTAATTGTCTGGGCGAATCGAACGTCTGCCGTGTTGAGTCCGGCGCCCCAGCTATCCAGCATAGGGGCCAGTTCCCGCAGTCCTCGCGACTTTGAGAATTCCGATTCAAAGTGGAAGTTGCGAAAGCTGAACAGATTGCCTGCGAAAATTACAAGGATAAGAATCACTGCCGTCAAGTTTCCGATGCCAATCCTGTTCATGGCCTTCAGGGCGCTGGCATTCGTACATTCCGTCCAAGTTTTCCAGCTCCGGCCAAGGCGGTTCTCTACATAATTGCCTGTATTTCCCAACCCTATCGCCAGCAAAAGGACGAAGGGGGTCAAGGCCAAGGCAATATAGCTCCCGAAGAACACAGGATAGGGGCTACGAACAGATCTCCATGTAATGAGCATTGTGGCCAGAAAACTTAGCAGCAAGAGAACTGTTGGACCTGAACTCAGGTGTCGGGGCACTGCCTTCTGCGCTTCCGGGAATTCACCTGCTTCTGGGCCAACCCAACCACTGATGGTTCTCTTTCCCAGGTCGGGCACCCCTCTTTCAGCCAGGAACATTCCAAGAATCGCAGCCACGATAAGGGGGAATGCGAAAAGCCCTGCCCCAATCTTCCAGGCCGGCGTCGGCACGGAGTGTCCTATCGTGAGGACGCCGATATTCCCCAAAAATCCATATATCCAAGGCGAGAAGGGCGCCTCCAAGGTGTGATATGTGATCGAGGGCCATGCTTTTACCAACCAGGGAGTACACAAGACGCCCAATGCGATCTGCGAAACGGTCCAACGCACCGGCAGTGAACGCACAGGGCCTAGGGCAGAAGCGCTCCCGCCGCCGCGCCGGTCTTGAGCCAGCACGAAGAGCACGTACAGGTTTTGCGCGAGGAGAGGGAGGGCGGCGAAGGCGTGGGTATAGAAGGTGGAGGCCGTACAGATCACGTAAGCGATCAGGGTTTTTCTTCCCCCTACGCCGCCGATAACTCTCAGGGCCAACAGAATGCTGGCGGTGGTGAGAGCCAGGCCGAGCGAATGGTAGAGAACTTTCTGGGTATGCCAGACGGCGTGGGCGTTCACGGCCGCCAACAGGACTGCAGCCAAAGTGGCAAATGCGCCAACTCGGATGTCTGCTGCGATGCGATATGTGAGGGGAACTGCTAATACGCTGCAGAAAGCCGATATCGAACGAATGGCAAATTCGCTGGGACCTGTGATTCTGTGCCAAACGTTTTGCAACCATAAGCTTACGGGAAGAAGAAAGGCTTGCTCCCAATCGAAAGCCATCTGGATGTGTTCAGAGAGAGAAGCATGGCGCAGGCTATAGGCGAAACCCTCCAAATAGCCCAACTCTTGAAAATCCAGTCGGTAGAATCTCAGTGCGAAGCCGATGAGGATGGCGATCAGGACTGGTGCCCGCAACGACTGTCTGTCTGCAGGAACTGCAGGAAACTGATGCCTATCGGGGCTGAACTCTTCCTGTGCATTCGAGCTAGTCACGAGACCTTCTTTCCGGGGCAGGGATGAGGAAGCTGCAGTTCATTGCCTTGTCCGGCCGGGAGCAGCTTTCAGTGAACTGCTTCAACGAAACGTCGGCACTGCTCCTTCTGCCCTGCCTAGGGTCGAGCGTGTGCTAGCAAATATGCATATAGTCTCTGCCACTGATGGTCGGCAATTTATTTTGTCGACATCCTACTATTGTCGGCAAAGTGACAGAACAAAACAAATGTCAACGCGACCTGGTAGTCAGTTCTTAGTCACCCCGCTCGTGGACAGCAGCCAGGGACGGCGGGGTCCGTCAGGCACTGTTCGCTGGCCTCAAACGGTCCAATTATCCACGGCGGTGGGTTAGCTACGGGGGGCGTTGCGGGGGGAAGCCCCCCGCACAAGGGAGGGCCGAAGGCCCGACCGCACAACTGCAGTGGTCAGTGATCAGTAGTCAGTTGTCAGTGGCGTTTTACGCAATGCCGATGTTTCGTGGCGCGTGCAGTTACTGAAAACCAAAAGCCGACTACTAAAAACTGCCGTTCTAACGGCCGGCGAGGCCGGTGAACTGCGCGCCCTGGACGAACTGGCGCTGGGCGAAGAAGAAGATGACGATGACCGGCAGGATGGTGATCATCGACGCGGCCATGACGAGGTGCCAGAAGTTGCCGAAGCGGCCTTTGAACCAGAGGAGGCCGAGGGGAAGGGTGTACATTTCGCTCTTGGAAATGTAGATGAGCGGTTCCATGAAGGCGTTGTAGTGCTGCAGGAAGGCGAAGATGGTGATGGTGGCGACGGCCGGGCCGCAGAGAGGGGTGATCACCTGCCAGAGGATGCGGAAGTTGGAAGCGCCGTCGATCTTGGCGGCCTCGTCCAGCTCCAGGGGCAGGGTCAGCATGTACTGGCGCATGAGGAAGATGTAGAAGGCGGCGCCAAACCAGGCCGGCACCCACAGCGGGTAGAAGGTCCCCACCCAGCGGATCTCTTTGAAGATGATGAAGACCGGGATCATCGTTACCACAGCGGGCAGCATCATCGTCGCCAGCAGAACGGTGAAGACGAAATCGCGCCCTGGCCAGCGCAGCCGCGAGAGGCCGTAGGCGACCGTGAGCGAACTCAGTACCATGCCGATCGTCCCCATGATAGAGACGAAAAAGGAGTTGCGGATGAAGAGATGGAAGGGGAGGCGTCTGAAAACCTCGAAGTAGTTATCCCATTTAGGCTCGGTTGGGATCCACTCGATCGGCGTGATGAAGACCTGGCCGGGCAGCTTGAGCGATGTGCTGACCACCCAGGCAAGCGGCATGAGGAAGGTGAGCCCCAGGGCGATCATCGCGATGTGCAGGATGAGATGACCGATCCTCGTCTGCTTTTTTCGGGATTGGAGCAGGGTTGTTCTTGCAGTCATAACGTAAATCGGCGGCCGGTGTGCAGTGGTCAGCGCTGTGACCGGTTATTCGTCTCCTCTATAACCTGCCTTCATAGTAGACCCAGCGATTGGCGAAGAAGAACTGGATCGCGGTGAAGGCCATGATGATCAGGAACAGGATCCAAGCCAGCGAAGCGGCATAGCCCATCCGGAACAGCTCGAAGGCGTTGCGGTAGATGTAGAGCACCATGAAGAGGGTGGCGTTCTGCGGGCCGCCGTCGGTCATGATGAAGACGGTGGTGAAAACCTGGAAACTGCCGATGATGCCGATGATCATGTTGAAAAAGATGATCGGCGAAATGATGGGAATGGTCACGTTGATGAAGCGCCGCCAGGCGTTGGCGCCATCGATCTCGGCGGCCTCCTGCAGCTCCTTGGGCACCCCCTGCAGACCGGCAAGGAAGATGATCATCTGGAAGCCGGTCAACCACAGGCTCATGATGATGAGGGCGGGTTTGGCCCAGACCGGTTCGAAGAGCCAGTTGATGGGCCCCAGCCCGAACCAGTGCAATACCTCGTTGAGCACGCCGAATTCGGGGTTGAGGATCTGGACCCAGACGACGGCGAAGGCGACAGCAGGGGTGATGGAGGGCAGATAGTAGACGGTGCGATAGACGCTGAGCCCGCGGATCTGCTGGTTGAGCATCACTGCCAGCGCGAATGCGACCACCAGTTGCAGGGGGACGCCGACGAAGGTGTAGTAGGCGGTGTTGACGAGCGATTTGCCCACCAGCGGATCGTTCAACATGCGCTCGAAATGGCCCAGCCCGATGAACTTGGGCGGCGCCAGCATGTTCCATTTGTGCAGGATCAGAAAAACGGAGTAGAGCATCGGCCCCACCCACAGCGCGAGCACGCCGAAGATGAAGGGGCTGGTGAAGAGCAGACCGTCGCGCAGGTCGCGGCGTTGGGCCGCGGACATGCGGCGGCGGGTTTGCGGCTGTGTCTGGATTCCGGGCGCTGATGTGGTGGCAGTCAAAGAGGCGCACTCCCAGATTGACGAGGAACCGGCGGCCAGTAACCGGTTACCGGCCGCCGGGGACTGGCTATGCTCGGTCCGCCCAGTACTGGTCCAGGTGCGACTGGATTTCCGGCTGCGCGATCGCGAGCGCCTCTGCCGCCGACTCGGTCTGGCCCAGTAGTTTGTCCCACAGGACGGTGACCGGGCCGCCGCCGTAGGCCTGGATCTGCGAGCCTTCGCCGAAGATTACGGAGATCGAGCTCTCGCGCATCGTGTTGGCGAAAGCATCGGTGTTTTCGAAGCCATAGACACCGGAAGCGATTTCGCCCCAGATGTTGGCGATGTTGTCGGGCGCGCCGCACATGCGGCCACCGTTGGCGATGATGGTCTGGCCCTCTTCGCCGAGGATGAACGAGATGAGGTCCCAGCCCTCATCCTTGTGTGCGGAGGGTGAAGTGATCACATGGCCGTGGACATGGCCGAAGGTGAAGTTTGTATCGGCTGTGCCGGTGGGGGCTTCGATTACGTCAAAATTGATGCCCTCTTCGGTTGTGGCCAGTTCGCCCTGCAGGCGGGGCATCACCCACGGTCCTTCGAGGTACATGGCGACGCGCCCGGTATCGACACCGACGCCGCCGCCCTCGACCACCTCCGGACCGGGGCTCCAGTCGTTGGCAATCGCATCGTAGACCAGGTATTGGAGCGCGGAGGCGATGTCCTCGTTGTCCCAGTAGGCTTCGGTCGGCTCGGTAATGCGGTCCCACTCGATATGGCCGTTGCGGCGCATGAAGGTGGTGCTGCGGCCATAGGCGCCGTTCCAGCCCTGTGCCTGTCCCCAGCCATAGAACTTGGTGCCGTCCTCTTCATAGGAGAGGTCCTGAATGATCTGCTGGAACTCTTCCCACTTCCAGCCCGGTTGTGGATGGGCGACGCCCTTCTTGTCGAAGAGGTCCTTGTTGTAGTAGATCACCAGCGAGCCGGTGTCGGTGGGGGTCATGTAGCGGCCGCCCTGCCACAGCGTCTGGTTGTCGTAGTTTTCGCCGCCGGGGAAGAAGTCATCGGCGCCGTCGCGAGCGATATAGTCGCTCATGTCATAGATGACCTGGTTTTCGGCGTAAGCCTGCCATATCCAGCCCTGGAAGTAGAGGACATCGGCGGAGTCGTCGGCGGCGAAGTTGGCTTGGATCTTCTCATAGTAGCCGCCGGGGTACTGCTCGACGGAGACGCTCACGCCTTCGTTCTGAGCCATGTAGGCGTTGACCATGTTGTCATAGACGACCGCGTCCTGGACATCGGCCCAGGCCGAGAGGCGCATCTCGATCATCTCCATGCTGGCGCCTGCATCGTCGCCGCTGTCACCGGCTGGCGCCGCGGCCGGGGCAGCGCAGGCCGCCAGCAGAGCTCCGCCGACCGTCAGGGCGCTTGCTTTGAGGAAAGAGCGCCGGCTGATGGTGTTGTGTTGCGAACTGGACATTGATTTTGCTCCTTAAAGGTTTGTGAATAGTAAGGTTGATTTGGCTAGTCGTTGACGAAATGAACTGATCTATCCCGCAAATTTATTTTTTGATGCCGCGAACCTGTTCAGATGCCATGGCGCGATTTGCCTCCATGATCATCGCAATCGCCTCTTGCAGATTCGCTTTGGCCTCTGCAAGCGTTTTCCCCTGCGTATTCGCTCCCGGCAGTTCTTCAACGAACCCGATGTATCCCTCGGGCACTTTTTTGAAAACAGCGGTAAGTTTCATGCCGGAAATCTCTCGCTGCGTTTCCTCTGCACGCGCATCCTGCCATCGCGCGCTATCAGCTACTCTTCCTCTCGCGTCGGCCACTGGCAGCCGCCCTCCCGGTCCGGGCGGATGTGCGAGAACGACAGATCCTCTGTGCCCTTCCAGGCATAGGGGTCGCGGCCGGCGATCATCACGATGTCGCGGAAGTCGAAGCTGGCTACGCCCAGGTCGGCATTGCCCGGATAGCGCCAGGGCAGCAGCGATTCGGCGCTCATGTAGTGGTTGACCAGCGAGCGGCGGAATCCGCCGGCGGCGCGGTTGGGCATAGAGCGGTGCAGCAGATAGCCGTTGAAGAAGACGATGCTGCCGGCGGTTACTTCGACCGGCACGGCGTCGTCGTCGGTGTAGGGGAAATCGAACGCCTCCACCACGCAGTCGAAGCGCTCGTCGTCGTGCTCTTTGGCGGGCCAGATCAGGCGATGCGCGTGCGAGCCGGGGATGACCCAGAGGCAGCCGTTCTCGACGGTGGCGTCATCGAGCGCGATCCAGGCGGCGTTCAGGGAGCAGTCGCGGGTGGGGATGAAGGCTTCGTCCTGGTGCCAGGCCTGGCCCGGCTTGCCGGCCGACTTGATAAAGAGCATGGACTGCATGCTTTTGACGTTGGGGCCGATCACCCGCGTCAGCACATCACAGATCGACGGATGCGCGAGGGTGTCGAACATCAGCTGTGAGAGTTTGTGCGGGAAATGGACGCAGAGCGTGCGCTGGATCACTTCGTCGTCGCTGTCGTCGGGGCCGACGGGCGGCAGGCCGTTGACCTGGCCCATTTCACCGCGGCAGATGTGCACCGTCTCGTCGCGCAGTGCCTGCACTTCATCGGGCGTCAGCGCGTCCGGCAGCGCCAGGAAACCGTTTTCACGGAAGGAGGCGGCGTGTTCAGCGGTGACTTCGGGCCGCGTCACCGTCTGCGCAGAGGGCTCGAACGTGGCTGTCAGTGTCATGGGAATGTTCCTCTGTCTGAACGGCGGTGATTACGCTAGGTATTCAGCGGGGCCGCCGGGCAGGAGCCTAGGCTGTTGCTAAGGGATTTGAAGAAGGGAATGGGTTGGATTATACGGGAAACTGTAAGGAGTGGTCAAGATTCCGCAGGAAGGAAGTTATTCAGGAGTCGGGGTGGCGTGGTGTGTGAGGAGTGGGTCCAAGGGTGTCAAGAGTATGGGTTTCGTACTAAGCCGCCACAGAGTATGGATTTTCGGCCGGCGGCCGTGGTGTCCGGGTGCAGTCCAGATTGGGGGTGAACTTTCGTACACCTCTGCTAACGACTAAGCTAAAGCCAATTCGCGGTTCCAAGCATCGCAAGCGTCTTCGTCTCTGACCACTGACTACTGATCACTGACCACTGCAGTTCTGTGCGGTCGGGCCTTCGGCCCTCCCTTGTGCGGGGGGATTCCCCCCGCAACGCCCCCCATACACCATGCCGCGTTGGCGCCGTGTAGCGGGCATGCTGTCTATGCCACCGGTCGCTCACCCGCGTCATGCCGCGAAGCCGTCCGCCGTGACCACGGTATGGGCAGACCTTGTGCCTGCCCACTCTCACTCCAAAATTGGACTGCACCCGTGGTCTCCTGACAGTACTGATGCAGCGATGAAGGTATGTTATGCTGATGCACTATGAGACCTACCATCTCCCTTCTCGACCAGCTCGCAAAGCAGGTGCGTCGTGCAGCCAAAGCCCGCGGCATCAGCGTCAGCGCCTTTATCGCCAAAACGTTGGATGACGCTCTGAAACGTCGCGAGCCGTCGGAGCCGCCGCCGTTCCGGTTGGTGACAGTGCGCGGCGTCCATGCCCGCCCGGGCGTCGATCTCGACCGGCCGCGGGCGCTCGACGCGCAGGATGACGAGGTCCGTTTCGGGCACGGGCGCCGGTGACCGGGGATGCCGCTTCCTGCGCGTGGTAACCACCCCGCGACTCTTTGACCCCCCATCCACCCTCGCCCCGCCGTTCGCGTTCATTGCCGCGCGCGTGGAACGCCCGACCGCGCGCATCGTCGGTTCCGTTCCCGATCATCTGGGCATATTCGAACGACAGTGCCGTGATAACATTAAAATTATTGGCGATTATGTATTTGAGTTCACAGCCATTTCAGGCCAATTTAGAACGCCTGGAGCGCACTAATGCGTCTCAAATTTTTCGCCCCATAGAAAGAACTACGATATCAGTAGGCCGATATACCGAAATCGGTATATCTGATCAAGACAGATACAGTGGTGACCTGTTATTCTGGTGTCATCCCACAACGGTGTTTTCCTTCAGAAGTACTCGAAAGGAGTGAGTACGACTTCGACTAGTAAGTACAAGAGCCTGGACGATTAGTAGTCGTCCGGGCCCTATTCAAAGAGAGAAGGAGCATACAATGGAACCAGAACTTACTCAGGGCATGAAAGACTTCGCAATTCTTATGGAGTTATATGTAGAACCAACATTCGCGTTCTTCTACTATTTCGGCGCTACGATCATAGGCCTGCTTAACTTCCTGAGCTATATCGTGACATTTCTTGTAGGTATGGGATGAAGTGGACAAGGCTACCACGAATTGTTGCCTTGTCGATGGCCCTGACTGTGGAGGCGCGCAGGCTGCGGTTGCACGTGCGAGTCGGTCTGGTCCTGTTTGCCTTGTGTACAGCAGGGCCACCCCGACTGACCTCTGTTTTATCACCCCAACTCTTAATCCAAAACCAATAAATTTCGCTATAGTTTCCAACAATTCTTATACTATAGAAGCGTCGTCGCTCGATTTTGTGAACTCAAATTCATAAGTCCCAAATTTCTCCAATTTGTGCCAATTCCCCATCCATGCCGGCTCGTCTCCCGGCTCGCAACACTGACGTCATCTCTCCCGGCAAAACGGACACAACTCTCTTCTGCCGAGGCGCAGTAACCTTTCCTCCAACCGCATGGCCCGGGAGAGAAGGGTCATGTTCTGGCCCATCCTGATCAGCGCCGTTTCCCGGGAAATATCCTCAACATACGCAGCCTCCATATTTTCCACAACCTTTTCGACCGCGGCCTCGAGCTTTTCCAGGTTGCGTACCCGCGTCTCATACTCTACCCAGAACAGCGCATCGTCCATCCGCCTCGTCCGGTCCCGGTCCCAAATCGCGGCTCTTTCAGTCCACCGCCAGCTGCGCGAGTACCGGTACAGCGTGCCCAGGTGCTGCGTTACCCCCTCCATGCGGGCTACTTTCGTCACCTTGCGCTTGGGGCCCTGCAGCAGAAACCGTTGAAACAGATCATACTGCTCCTCGGGTTCGCTGGGCAGCCTGTCCCACGGCTGCTTCATATCCTCTTCTATCTCCTGCAACGCCTCTAAACGCGACCAGCCGTCATTCTCAACCATGCACCGCCATCCTTGGATCAAACCGGTTCAGCGCGATGTGAAAGACCTGGGGCTGCGAAAGCTTCAGCCGCCGGCCCGTTTCCTGCAACGCCCCCAGTGCGCGACTGCGTATCTTTGCCCCGCAGTACTCACCGAATACCGGCCTCTCCACGCCCTCCGCCTCAACTGTCCCGAGCTCCGCGTACAGCGCCTCCACCGCCTGCGTAAGCAGCTCGACCTGCGCGATGCGCCTCCACCTCTGCCACCCCTCCAATACTGCCTTGTCCTCGCAAGCGATCCGGGCCGCGTTCGTGCGCCTCTCTTCGCTGTGATTGCTGTTCCAGTTCAGCGCCGCGCGCATATTCTCCGACAGTTCGTCCAGACTGAAGCCGTTGTCCAGCAGCCAGTGCCGCGCGTCCAGCGGCCGCAACGTCTCCCACTCCGTGAACGCTCCCCGCCCCGTCGGCCTCCCCAGCAGCCAGCGCCCGTCCGGGTAATAGTAGAACAGCGCCGAAGGCGGGATGCCGACATCAGGAAACCCTTTGTCCTGCCACATCGGGCAAACGTCAACCACCGATACCGGTACCAGCAGCTGGCGCTTACAGTTGACAAGAGGGATTCGTCTGTTTACCCCCCTTCTGGTGCGGTAATGATTCGTCATCATTGTGTGCACGCTCCTTCGCGATTGAGCAACCGTTCCTGTGCGGCGCCTATTATAGCACAACAGTGTCAGACGCTGCCTGGAGAGCCTGAAAGCCACGTGCTTGGCTTGGAATTTCCCCGAATGAAACGGTGTTTCTGAAATCTGCCGTTGCCCTGGCCGGCATCACCGTCGCCGCAGAGGACCGCCTTATATTCAATTCAACAGCGCCGGTCCGAAGCGCCAAGAGTTAGCCAGCGAGGAGCGGGGACACTTAGCGTATGGAATTATGTGGGATGCGGATGGTGTAGGCCGGGGAGTTAGTCCAAAATGAACAGCTACGTTGAATCCTGCCCTTCGGACAGGGAGGCTGCATAGTCAATACAGGCCAGGATATCTTCGCGCGTTATAGAAGGATACTCTTGGAGGAGGTCTTCGACGCTATCGCCGCAGGCAAGCATCCGCAGGATCTGATTCACGGGGATGCGTGTCCCCTGGATGCAGGCCTGTCCGTGACACACTTGGGGGTTGATGGCGATCCGACTGTTCATTGCCTCATCCTCCAAAGCATGTGGCCACTTTTCAATCGGACTGGCGCTATGGTTTAAGAGTTCCCATGTACCTCCCTTTGCGGCGAACTGAAGGTCTTGGGCACAATATACGTGACTTCGTAGCCGGACAGCTGGGGCCATGGAAACAGTGTCGGGGTCAACACCAATCCCCGCGCCCACGGCATCGCGTCCATGCGGTCGGGCTATCCTGCGTGTAGGTGTATATCCGGGATGCGGATGGGTTGGCGTGTAATGGGGGCGGATAAAGTAGATGTAACGTGCCTATGACCTTTGCGAGGTCTAGACATTGGGGTCAACCATACACTCAGTGATCAACGAGACGGGCGTTTACTGACAATTGCTTTTCTCTGACATAGATTTCTGTCGCTTAGTAAGTTACGATGGGCTTTTGTAAGTTTGGGGCTGTGCGAAGTGGAATATACCTTCCCCCTAGGACTGTGGATTAATAAACTATCCCTAAAATCATCCTGCAGTTTTCTGTCATTTGAGTACAGCAATCGAGCTCCACTAATCTGAGCCAAAGCAATGATATGGGGATCGTCTGATCTGCACTCACGGCTTTTGTGGAGTTCTTCGGCCCTGCTGTTTACCACGGCTTCCTCTTCAACACGAATCCGCGCTGATTGAATGGCCTGTCGCAACCATTCCCTTGCACTCCGAACCTCGGCGAGTTCTCTGAGAAGTTTACCGCCAATCACTAAACGTAATGATTCAGAGTTGACTCGCTTAAGGAATTCTTTCCCCGCCTCGGACTGATTCCTTCCGAACACTTCGCTTGAAACATTGGCATCAATAATTGCACACATTTGCTATAGACCTAGTGACCTTGTTGTTTCTTCCATAAAAAACTGACGGTAGCTGCCAGGTGCATCCACGACGTTTCCTATTTCGTCTATGCCAAGTGAGTGTATGTTCACCTCCAAACCTTCTCTTTCAAAATAGAGAATTGATACGTCTTTAGGTTCAAGAGAGCCCCTACGATCTCGCACATCCATACGCACGCGGTCAATCAGGTGGTCACTATGTGTTTCGACGATCAACTGACGGTCCCAACTCGCGATACTGCAGAACAAGCTGCCAAGTGCGGCCTGGGCGCTCGGATGAAGGTGGACTTCTGGTTGCTGTAGCAGAAACATTGGCGTCTCCTTTTGCCGCAGCAATTCAGTTATTACAGGTAACACCTGACTTACCCCATATCCAACGTCAATGAGGTTTCGCCAAGGGCCCTTTAATTTGCCTCCCGACCTTTTGAACTGCATCTGAAAGGGTTCAGTATTCCTTTGCCCCAGGTGCCTGATTGAAATCGCATCAAAGAGGCCTGCGCCCTTCCCGAATTCTTCGAGTTGTTTCTTGATCTCTTGCCACAGGTTTTTCTCCCAGAATGAAATCTCTGCAAGATACATCGGAATGTGTTCGCCTTCGGGCTCTGGAGTAGGACGTGCCGGATCATAGGTACGGCGAGGTTTGGAGCGGACAGGAGCGCTCGCAAAGAGGCGTCTGTAAGGGAGAACTTCCCCACCTGTCTCCACAAGGAGCTTATGGTCCTCGGCGCCAAATGGAGGGGATCCGTCCAAAGGAGTTAGGTGACTGAAGGATTCTGGATGCTTGTCGCGGAAAAAATGAAATGGCTCGGCTGGCGGCCAGAGCGGATTTGATCCCGGAACGATGGTTTCCCAACTTCCTCCACAGGTTCTGCATCGCAACCAATAATGTTCTGTTGGGTGAAAAAACCACTCAATCCAGTTGCCTTCAAGTTCTTTGCGTCCTTTGACAGTAAATGGTGAAGTCCCTCCTTGCTCAAAGGTAAATTCATAGCGGTGAGTCTTGTTCTCACTTGCTAAATCTGGACGATTGTAGGCAGTACTAAATCCAGCCTTGAACGCTTCTGCCCTGCCTCCGCGACCACCGCGATAATGCGCGATCTGGTCGTAACTTCCCAAATCGTAAGGAGCTTCTTTGAATTCAACGAAGGTATTAAATACGACTGTGTCCCACAAAGCGCGCACCATAGCCAGAAAGGACGTCTTGCCAGTACTGTTCTCGCCCACTAGCAAAGTCAAAGGAGCTAGCCGGACATCCTGTCTATACCGAAAGCAACGATAGTTTTCCATCCAGATGGATTGCATTCAGGTTTCCTCCTAAGTGAAGGGAAGTGAGCTTAGCCCACAACCGAACTGACAAGGAGATGTGGTTTACAATGGAACTGCTCGCCCAGTAGGAGCAGGAAGAGATTGAAAGCCAAGTGTTGACAACGACGTCCTGCCACCCTTATGCCGTTCTAGGGCATCACCCGCTGGCCAGCGACTGTAGTATTATAGTTGAATGCCTACTCTACCATAACCCATGCTAAGTCAATCATAATGCCCACCCTCAACCTCAAACCCACCCACAAAACCGTCAAATCCTACTACGCCGCCCTCGACCAGTTCGCCCAGCTCGGAATTACCCACGAGACCGCCGTCCGCGCCGCCTTCCAGTCCCTCCTCGAACACTGCGCCCGCCAGTGCGGCTGGACCCTCGTGCCCGAACACGCCATCAGCACGCGGCGTGCCAAGCGCATCGTCGTTGACGGCGCGCTGATCGACAACTTCCGCCTCACCCACGGCTACTGGGAGGCCAAGGATATCGACGACGACCTGCCCGTGGAGGTGGACCGCAAGTTCGCGGCCGGTTACCCGGACGACAATATCCTCTTCCAGACGCCCCAGCGCGCCATCCTGTGGCAGAACGGGCGCATGACGCTCGACGCCGACCTGACCGACGCCGCGCAGCTGATCGAGACGCTCCGGACCTTCTTCGCCTACCGCCCGCAAGAGTACGCCGCATGGGAGGAGTCCGTCGCCCAGTTCAAGGACAGGGTGGCCGACATCGGCCAGGGGTTGGCGCAGTTGATCCAGCAGGAGCGGCGCAGCAATTCGGCGTTCACAACAGCCTTTGCCGGTTTTCTGGACAAGTGCCGCCAGTCGATCAACCCGAATCTGTCGGAGGAGGCGGTCGAAGAGATGCTGATCCAGCACCTGCTCACCGAGCGCCTCTTCCGCACCGTCTTCAACAACCCCGACTTCACCCACCGCAACGTGATCGCCAGCGAGATCGAAAGCGTCATCCACGCCCTCACGTCGCAGTCCTTCAGCCGCGCCGATTTCCTGGGCAGCCTGGACCGCTTCTACATCGCCATCGAGCGCACGGCCGCGACAATCCACGACTTTTCGCAGAAGCAGCACTTTCTCAACACCGTCTACGAGCAGTTCTTCCAGGGCTTTTCGGTCAAGGTGGCGGATACGCACGGCATCGTCTACACGCCCCAGCCGGTCGTCGACTTCATGGTGAAGAGCGTGGCCGCGATCCTGGAGCGGGAGTTTGGCCGTTCCCTGGCGGACGAGGGTGTGCACATCATCGACCCCTTCGTCGGCACCGGCAACTTCATCGTGCGCATGATGCGCGAGATCCCGCGTACCGCGCTGGCGCGCAAGTACAGTTCTGAGCTGCACTGCAACGAGGTCATGCTGCTGCCCTACTACATCGCCAGCATGAACATCGAACACGAGTATTTCGATGCTACCGGCGTCTATGAACCGTTCGAGGGCATTTGTCTGGTGGACACATTCGACCTGGCCGAGGACCGGCAACTGCCGCTGTTTGCGCCCGACAACACACAGAGGGTGGAGAAGCAGAATGAGACGCCGATGTTCGTGATCATCGGCAATCCTCCCTACAACATTGGGCAGGTAAACGAGAATGACAACAACAAGAACCGCAAATATCCGACGATGGATAAACAGGTAGCGAAGACGTATGCAAAAGACTCCAAAGCTACGAATAAGAACAAACTCTCCGATCCTTATGTAAAGGCGTTTCGGTGGGCAGTGGACCGCCTCAGTGAGGAAGGCGTTGTTGCGTTCGTCACCAGCAACAGTTTTCTTGATGGCTTCGCATTTGACGGAATGCGTAAGCACCTCGCTAGCGATTATGACGCCATCTACATATTGGATATGGGCGGAAATGTACGTACCAATCCAAAGCTATCGGGCACGACGCACAACGTCTTTGGCATCCAGGTCGGTGTCAGTATCAACCTTCTTATTAAGAGGAAGGGTAAGAGAACATCTCAGGGCAATGTGTTCTACGCGCGCGTTGACGAGTTCTGGCGTAAGGAACAAAAGTATCGTTATCTCAACGAAAACGAGCAATACGGCTCTATTGCGTGGGTATCGTTGGCTCCAGACACTCGACATACATGGCTAACAGAAGGTCTCCGTGCAGAATTTGAGACTTTCATACCGACTGGCACGAAGGAAGCCAAGGCAGATAAAGGTAAAGCCACGAATGTACTGTTCAAGACTTTCAGCCTGGGTGTCAATACGAATCGTGACGCTTGGGCGCGCAACTTCAATTCCAAAGTGCTGACCGAAAATGTGAATCAGATGATCGAAATATACAACGAGCAGGTATTCAAGTGGGAGCGCCAAGAGGATCTGAGCGCGAATGTTGATGACTTCGTGGTTTATGATGATGAAAAAATCAGTTGGAGTCGAGACCTAAAGGCAAAGTTGAGGCGAGGAAGACTAGCCGAGTACGCCTCTCACAAAGTTAGAGATTCGCTATATCGCCCATTTACGAAGTCAAAACTCTACTTCGACAGGGTGATGAATGATATGGTGTATGTCTTTCCATCCATTTTCCCCACACCAAGGTCTGAAAGAGAGAATCAAGCTATAATGGTGCCAAGTGCAGGGGGGCGTGCGGACTACTGGTGTTTCTGTACAGACATCATTCCCAGTCTAACCTTAACCTCCATTGACGGCTCCCAATGCTTCCCCTTTTATACCTACGATGAGGACGGCAGGAACCGGCGCGAGAACATTACTGACTGGGCGCTGGACCGCTTCCGCGCCCACTACGGCGACAACACAATCAGCAAATGGGACATTTTTCACTACGTCTACGGCCTCCTGCACCACCCCACCTACCGTGAACGCTACCAGGCCAACCTCAAGCGCGAACTGCCCCGCATCCCCTCCGCCCCCGACTTCCGTTCCTTCGCCTCGGCCGGCGCACGCCTCGCCCAGATCCATGTCGGCTATGAGGGGCAGCCGGAATACCCGCTTGCACAGGTCGAAACGCCGGATATGCCGCTCGACTGGCGCGTCGAAAAGATGCGCCTCTCCAAAGACAAGACGCAGCTGCGCTACAACAGCTTCCTAGCGCTGGACGGCATTCCCAGCGAAGTGTTCAACTACCGCCTCGGCAACCGTTCCGCCCTCGAATGGGTGATCGACCAGTACCGCGTCAAGACCGACAAACGCAGCGGCATCGTCAACGACCCCAACCGCGCCGAGGATCCAGAGTATATCGTGCGCCTGATCGGCAAGGTCATAAGCGTCAGCCTGGAAACGGTAAAGATAGTAAAAGGGCTGCCGGAGTTGGGGATTGATGAGGATGTTTCGGTTAGGGAGAGCGTCTCATAATTGGGCGCGAAAGAGGAGGTACTTGGCGTGTCGATCACGTTACTCTCGATTGACGACAAGTCTCACTTGCAGACGAAACTACGGGTATGAGGCATATGGGCGAATTGACGGAACTCTTGAATTCAGTTTTGAGTCAGACTACTTTCGATTCGCGTTCTGCCAAGAAAATGGCGCCGGCACAACTGCGCGACGCCTTTGAACGCAACGGTTGGCACGACGAAGAAATCAACGAAGCACGGAAAGCCCAACCGGATATCCCTGACGAATTGCTATCGCAACTGAACAACTGCCTCCGAGCTCTGCTGCAAGAGTACATAGATCCGGAGACGGACCATATCGGACATGCGTTTCCCCTAGATAGCCCACGAATGTATCCCATAAATGGCCATCATAGCAAACGAAAAGGAACATTCCAGCCCAACGGACTGTTAAGCATTGCATGCGTGTCAGTGGTCGAGGACTTTGCCAAAGGATTGATCAAAGGAGCCGCCGTGATAGGGGCTGAAAGAGTGGCGCATCTATTGTCCGGTTGGTTACAAGGAGGACCCGTCGAGTACAGAACTTCAGCATTACTCAACGGGCTGCCTGTCAGGGAGCCTCTGTTGCCAGTGAGTGGCATTTGCATTGAATCACTCCCCTTGTCTTCTGATGAACTGCCCGCGAACCTTCCCAAACACCGCGGGATGTCGGTTGAAGACTACCTGGGTCGCACAGTAGTGTCGATTGATTCCAGCGCGGCGCCGGCGCTGTTCCATCCGCAGGCTAAACCGTCGGAGCAGAATATTCAAGCCAACACTGTTGGGGATGTCGATATCGACACCGTCATCCAAGCGTTCTCGTTGGAATCCGATAGCTACTTGGATGTCGCATTCCGCTGGAACGATTATCAGGAACTTGGAGCACTTTCTCTAACCGGTGGCAGCAACAGTTGGTCTACTGGAAACGCGAGCATCAAACGCGGATCACCCCCGGTGTCCTTCAGTACTGATTCGTCCACAGGCATAACAACGCTACAATTCCTGCACGACCAACAATTTCTGGATCTGTCGAAAGCACAGCTTGTCCGAACGCTTAAGGCGCTCAAAACGCTGAAGAATTCCCACAAAACTCGAATTGCAGTTTCCCGTTGGGCTAAGTCAAAAGATTCTGGCGAACCTCTGGTGGATCGTTTCATAGATCTGCGGATTGCTCTGGAATGCCTGTATGTGCAGGACTTCCTCGACGCAAAGCAAACGCAAGAGATAAGATTTAAACTTTCCCTTTTTGGGGCCTGGCATTTGGGTACTGACTTCGAAGAGCGAAAACGCATCCGTAAGAAGCTGCGAGAAGTGTACGACGCGGCGTCAAAGGCTGTTCATGGTGGCGAATTCGCTGTTCAAAGTGATGCACGCGCATATTTCGAGAATCGACAGCTGCTTTTAACCGCCCAAGATCTGTGCCGTCGTGGGATTCTCAAATTGCTTAGAGAAGGACCACCTCGCGACTGGGGAGACCTGATTCTTGGTATTGAAAACGAGTAGTTTGAAGTGCGCCCCAAAAACTGAACCACGAGCCAAGGTGCATACTGGAGTAAGTTACCCAGTCTGTGGCGGGGCAGTACAATGGTCAAGAGACAGGGGCGACACACGGCAAGCCCACAAGTTTCGGGTTGCGTTGGAAGCACTTGAAGGCAGTTAGACGATTAGCTATTCTCTCAACTAGCGCACACCGGCAGAAGAGCACTGCGTGCTCCGACGGCGGCAGACCGTTCTAGGCCGCTCAGTTCTGGCCGCATCCGTCCAGATATACCTTTTCTTCCCCGTTTTGTGGTCCAAAGTAGGGGTTCAATTCAGGAATTGCTTCCACCGGGAGTCTGATCTGTTTTCTCTGGTGAGCCCTGGCCCAAAACATCTTCCAAGAGTTCAAATACTACTCGAAAGTGTTGGAAATCTTCCGCAGTCCCATTCTTGCAGAGCCAATTGCAAAGATTGCCCTTTTCATCTGGGTTAATAGTCCACACTTCAGGAACAGTAAAGTATTTTCCTCGTTCCATTTTCGCGTGTTCCGAAGTCACGTCGACGAACGCATCTTTGTAGTTTCTCGCTTTTTGCAACGTTGCTTGGCTAAAGAGGTTTTCAATACCTCTTTCCACGGGGTGATCTTCTTGCTGAGGAATACTCCGCTTGTATACGTTCCCTACTGATCCAGACTTAGGCTTATCGCAATCGTAACAAAGGACTATCTTCTGCGGAGTGACTTCAGAAAGTTTCGAATCAAAGTGCTTAGAGACTTTGTCTAAGCCTCCGTAGCCTCCGCCATCCCACAATCGAATTTCGGCAAGGAGATTCTGTCGTTCCAGTAACTCAGCAGCTCTTTGAATGTATCTAATGTCGATTGCACCTTCGGCGAACACGATAGGACTTCGAGAATCCTCAATCGCCTTTCGGATGTCCTTCATGAACCGTCCTGTTTCAGCGAAAAATCTATAAGCGCTTCCAAATTCGCCAAATTCTTCGTGACTTATCTGGTGTCCTTGAGGTAACTGGTACAAGGCAAACCCGTTTTCCCCCAAAACTTCGTGTATACCTAGGACAAAAAGAGGCGAATGTGTTGTGAAAACGAATTGGACATTCGGAAACATCTGTATGAGTTTCGGAAGGACTTCATACTGATGTACAGTGTGCAGATGCAGGTCAATTTCGTCCACGACTACGATTCCGCGAATGTCTTCAGAGCGAGCAAAAACACCACCGCTGAGTTCAAAATCGCGAAGGATGGAAAGGAATAGGTTTAGTAGAGAAGTCTCGCCGGTAGACATCTGGAAGACATTGGGCACCATTTGCCCTGCTTCTGACTCGATAGAAACTACCCTATTGTGGCGGTTACTTATGCCGAATCGAACACTGCGCTCTCGCAATATCGTCTGGACTATAGACAACACTGTGTCATATGTACTTGCTGCTTCGCCCGAAAACCCCTCAAAAACAGGAAGAACTATCGCCTCCCTTCCATTATTGATGGGAAGTTGAAAAGTAGAGGTCTGAATCTCAAAGACAGCACGGTCGTAAACTACACCAAACAACCAGTTTTGGATATCGTGGAGCGGGGAATAACTTACCACCTTTCGATCCGTGTACCCTGTCATGACATTGGCATCAGTGAATCGCGCCTTAGCTCTTAGGCTTTCCTCGTTCAGCCACGCTGGCTCTTCAAATCGATTTGGAGGAAAATAGAGCACACAACGTCGGGAATATACCCTCTTAATCTTGTCTTTGTTAATGTCAGTGAGGCATGTAGCGAATTTGTCATTGTCATTAGGTTCCATGTCTTCCCACAAGGCTCGGCCATTCGTGCCCAAAAGATCCTCGGGGCCTTCTTCGTATTTGTACTTTGCGTGTCGAGACCTTACCTCTCCAATATGCATTTCATTTTCAAAGTCTACTCTTGCAAAGTAGAACTCTTCGCCGGACTTGATGTAAGAAGAACTCCGAATTTTATATACTTTACCGATTTCTACCTCAGGAGTGTTGGGATATAGGACGCTCTGTGCTGAAAGCAGTCCGTTCACAATGTGCGACAGCAAGATGCTTTTGCCTGAACCGTTTTCGCCCACCAATAATATGGGCTTCGGCGACAGGTCATTGAACGGAAAGGAGATATCGAGTCGATCTATCGGGCCATAATTGATCAATTGGATTTTCTTAACATACATGGTCAGTTTTCTTCCGTTGTCATGTCAGTCTTCATGCGATTTTGCCAGACTAGATTTTCGGACATCCGTTCCCTGCTGGCAAGTTCTGCGCCCCTCGCGTCGTCGCCAGCACGTCGAGCACGTGAAGGCGCTATATGGGGTCTCGGAGCCAGGACTCTCTACATCGAGCCTGGGTTGCCGTGGGAGAACGGCTTGCGAGTTTCAACGGGAAGTTGAGGGATGAGTTGCTGGACAGAGAGGTCTTCTATCCGTTGCTGGAGGTACGTGCGCTGACGGAGCGCTACAGGCGGACTTACAACCGGACCAGACCGCACAGCTCTCTGGCCTACCGGCCGCCGGCGACTGAGGCCCTCTTGCCTGCCGACCCTGTCCCCGTGCTTGCCGGACTAACATAACGGGTAGTACAAACGTCGGGGGCAGGTCACCCAACCTGCCTTCGACTTCGATAGGCACCTGTGGGCTCCTCTCCACTATTGCCACCCCTTCGAACAATCACCACGCCAGTTCTTACCGAACGGGAGCCTACTGTTAAAAGGTGGCTTCCCTTTCCTCCTTCGATATGCCTTGTGAATCCATTGACGTATGTGATCTGGATTATTGTGCCACCTCCGCAGCAAACCAAAAGGGTCAGGCTCCAATATGTTGTCGGCAAACCTAGGCGGAAAGAGATTAGGATCAAACTTCGATCTCCGGTAATCTGGATGATTTGGAAGTAGTATTCCAAGTAAGCCGCATCGCGGGTTCGCCCTTGTGTCTCTCAAGCTCGCCCCAATCTCCCAATCCACATGCCTTCGTTGCCATGTGCAACTGCCTACGAGAATGACCGTCACAGTTGCCTCCCGAATGAATTCGTCTCGAATCTTCTGCCTGATAGCCCTCGTCCCCAGGGAGTCATCTATGTCCTCAATCCCCACTGACCAGTTCACCATGTTGGATCCCATCATCTTGATGAAGACATCCTTGTACTCCATGTCGTCGCTGTGAAAACTGACGAAGACCTTGTGCCGGGGAACTTTTGCCATTGCAACTCTCCGCAATGAGACAAAACGAAAATGAACCAAAAAGAACTCGACAACTACATGGGAAAACGACTCGAACCGCAACTTGACTGGTACAACAATAAAGCCAGTCAAAACAAGTTAGTCTACCACTGCCTCCAGTGGACTGCTATCGCCATCTCCCCCGTCGTCCCAGCTATGATCGCATGGGCTCCCGATAACCTCAAAATGCTCACCATCTCCCTCTCCATCGCTCTGGCAATCGTCACGTCCTCCCTCAAAACCTTCAGGTTCCAAGAACATTGGATCAACTATAGAACAATTGCAGGATTGCTGGAAAGAGAAAGACACCTTTTTACCGCCAAAGCAAGCGAGTACGAACTTGCAGAAAGCACAAACCGTCTCTTCGTTGAAAGAACAGAAGAAATCTTGTCAAGAGAAAACGTGACTTGGGTGCAAACACAAGTTAGGAATGAAGAAGACAAAGAGGAGAATTAGGGCTGGGCAACAAACAGTCCAAAAGAAGCGCCGCCATGGGGATGACCCTCGCCTGAGCATCTTCACACCTTCATACCCGCTTCGACATCGCTTGCAAACAACCCCCAAACGCAAAGAGATGCCCCGGAACCGGCGCAAAGCGCCGGCAGGCGGCCTGTAGGGCACCCCTTGTGGGCGAAGAGGGCTCCAAAAAATGGGCCACGAATTCAGGTGCATACTGGAGCGAACTGCCAAGCCTGTCGAGGGGCAGTACAATGTTCAAGAGACAGGGGCGACACACGGCAAGCCCACAATTTTCGGGCTGCGTTGGAAGCACTTGAAGGCAGTAAGACGATTAGCCAGTGTCGCAACGATCGCACACCGGCTGAAGAGCACTGCGTGCACCGACGGCGGCAGCCCGTTCTTTGCCGCTCAGTTCTGGCCGCATCCGTCCAGATGTGTCGTATCTTCCCCGTTTTGTGGTCCAAAGTAGGGTTCACTGCAGTGTTGGGGAGAGGCCGCAGGGCATTCGCATTCCAGGTTGTACGCCAGATAAGCCCAAAAGACAGTCCACGGGAACATTTGGAGGTATGGGCACCCCATGGGGTGCCCTTGGTTATTGGGTCACGAAGTGTCTGTCGAACAAAATGGGTTCGCCTTTGGCCTGATGGCGCGTGGCAGGTTTCGCCGGGAGGGGGGATAGCGGCCCGTTCGTAAAGGGGGAATCAGGCGGAGAAACGCGGTGTTTGTATGCGTTTTTTCATGGAAAATGTCCGCAATGTCCGCTCAAAGGCATGTTTTGGGCGCGATTTGGGGGCAGGTCACTTTTCGTTCATCGCAGAGCCTCCCTAATCAACGTGCGATGCCAAGGGCTGGGCTACGTCGATGCCGGGCCCTGCCGGGAGATGCCACTACCGGCCGGTTGCGCGTCCGGCGCGCGGTCCTCCGCGGGCTCAAGGCGCAGCCTCAAACCCAAGGCGTTGACGACCTTCAACAGCGTTGCGAGGGTGGGATTGCCGCCTTCAGACAGCGCAGAGTAGAGGTTGCCGCGGTTCAGCCCGGTGTCGCGGGCAAGGGCGCTCATGTTCTGCGTCCGGGCGACCTGCCTTAGCGCGGCGCGAATTACAGTCCCGTCCCCCGGGTCCTCATCCATAGCCGCGCTGAGAAGCCCGCGGGCATCCTCCTCGCTCTTGATGTAATCTGCTGCGTCGAACTTTCGATATTCCTCAGACATCAGCTCCTCCATTCCGTCGCCATTCTCCTGGCCCGCTCGATGTCTCGACGCTGGCTGTCCTTGTCGCCGCCGCACAGGAGGATGACCAGCTCAGCGCCTCGCGTGATGAAATAAACGCGGTATCCAGGTCCGTACTGAATCCGCATCTCGGAAACGCCGCCACCGACAGGTCTCACATCTCCGAGATGCCCATCTTCTGCTGCCAGCAACCTGGCGACGATACGGTTTACCGCCTGCCGGTCCCGCAACCTGCTCAACCACCGATCAAACGCCGCGCTTCGCAGGATCGTGTACACGGTCACATTGTACGATATATCGTACAATGTGTGAAGGAGATTTGAGGCATGGCGTTCAGACTAAGGGCAGTGTGGAAATGGGAGACGCCTGCCGACCCTGTCCCCGTGCTTGCCGGACTAACATAACGGGTGGTACAAACAGTGCGCCGTGTCACGGCACAATTTCTAGCCTGGATACCAGGCTTAGGAGCAGGATATCCTAAAGGTCAACTGTCTTACCCTGACCCTGGCAACAGGGGAAGTTCTCGAAAGAGCAAGGGGACAATAGCATGACAGTAAAGCCGGAGAGTAGGACAGTCACGAAAATACTAGACCGGCAAGACCTGCGACCTATGACTATGAAAGGAACCCCAGCGTCCATCTGGAGCAAACCACATCCAAGGGAAAAGTGACTGATACCCGAACCCCATAGAAACCCGAATGATGTTTGTTCGGACTCCCACCACACTCACGGAAATATGTTACGTCCGTGGGAACCTGCCAATGGGGAGAATCTGCTAACGAAGCAGGGTAAGGATGCACTGAGGGGGGTCTAAGGGCCGCTATTACGGAGATTGTGAACCGGAACACGGGATGCCCTAAGTGATGCGAGTCATACGGGTACGGAGTCTCCATAGTACTCGTCGGAGTAACGACCGACCAGGGAGAGTGGGAAAGCCACTTACAGGGGGAAGGGAGACAGGTGAAGCTATGACTGCGAGTACGATGAGGGGGCGCGAGATGCGAACAACTGAAACTGTACTCAATGTCCTGAGTGAAAGGAACAAACTGCTCAGCGTAGCTGATCTGAGAAAGCCGGATGATGGGAAACTATCACGTCCGGTTTGACCGGGGGCTTAGGGGAAAAGTGTCGAAAGATAACTCGCCCCTTTGCCTACCGAACTCGGGGGCAGGTCACTCCAGCACAAGGGCGAGGTCAACCGTCACGGAACGTGGCGATTTTTGTGTCTGTGGGGCAGAGTGTTACGGTTCGGGGCGATGCAGGTGGTGAGGCAGATGCTTTGGTTAATTCGCTGGAGGGAGTTGGATGGACAATGAGACGGTCGAGCTGTTGCGCAAGATGGAATCGCACATGGATTCGATACGGCGGAAAGTGACTTTTTTGTTCTGGGTGTTATTGGTCGGCGTCACATTTGTGGTGGGCGGTTTCGCGATATCCGCCATCACGACGTTTTTGCATTTTTGGTTTGCGTCGGGGAGTTAGTTGCGGGTCTCGGCCATGAGAGATGGTTTATCGCCGGTGCAGTTGTGACTGATAGTAGTTGAGTCAGGGGAAGAATGTTCTACTCCATTCGTCCCATGAGCCGAGTTTTGGGTGAGACAGGAGGCGTTGTTCCACACGGTGACGGACCGGATCGCTACAGATCGAAGTGTCCCAGATTCGTTCGTGCATTTTTGCTGATCCACTCAATTGCTTGAAGAATTGAATCGCCAAGTCGCGCAGGGATGGCATTTCCCACGCCAGCCGATTCAGCAAGTGTGATAGGGCGCTGCCAATGGGGGTGAAGTCGTCACGATTCCCATTGAGTTTGTTCGTAAAAGCCAAGTAATGGGTTGACGGGAAGTCGCCTCTTTTGAGTCCTGCGGGCAGGGGTGGTCCGTCGGGGGACTGGAGAGTGTTTTTCCAGATTGCCCACGTGCCCAGGTTCGCCACACAGATCAGGTCTAGGCTTTCCTTGGGGTGGTTGACGGTCTGGAAATCTTCCTGCATAAGTCTGTTTATGACGTTATGTTCGGGTCGAGATTTTTCTTTTGTCCAGCAGTGTCCATGCGCTAGAAGTCCGTAGGTCACGGGGGAGTATAATTCGGCGTAAGGGCTACCGGTTCGAACTTGGCACCACTGCTTCAGCATGCTTGAGGTTTTGACCGCCTTGGCGATGTCGGCGCTGCGCAACGTGGCTTTGCACTCGAACGCCGCCAGTACGCCGTCAATCATAAATAGGTCTTTTTCAATCATTTCCTTCGGGTAAGTATCGTTCATGACCAGAATGTCAATTTGAGGGCTGATGTCATTCCCGTCGGGCGAGGTAATTGCTCCCCCGAAGGCGACATGAAGGGTGCGCGGCAGCCATTGCTTTAGCAAGTTGCCCCAATTTTTTTCGCCGTGGTGTCCTGCCACGTCAGTGTTTTTCTTTGTTCTGTTTTGGATTCGACTATATTCGGAAGCCATTTCAGTGGTAGCTTGCTTCATTAGTTCGCGCAGGTCGTGTGAGTTGTTGGTCATGGCGTTGTTCCTGGGCTTCAGGCGTTTATACACCTTAGCTCGTGGTCCAGTTTTTGGGGCCAAGCTCAACCATCACTGACAACCCCTTCGCCTGGGCTAGTAAAAACGCTCCCGCCAAGTTCTCTGCCCTTCGACATCAGGGCAATCGCATCTAGTTTTGTAGGCTGATTCCGTTGAAATCGTGGTCAGAACAAAGCGAGAATAAGTGGAAACCGTCTTCAGGTTGCTGAAACGCGAGCAGAAGTCGCCGCGGCACAGGCCCTCAGTCGTCGAAATCATTCAGGTTTCCCGTCTACATGCCACCATTCGTACACTTCTCTATGTCTGACCCCGACCTGAAGGGGAATTCTGAAGCATTTCGATGCTTTGCCCCAATTATGATGCAATCGCCCTGCGCCCCTAGCTCTGTGCATAGACGTACACAGCAATCATTCCCAAAACGATCAATCCTATCTTTACCCAAGCCGAGATTAGCCTGCGCTGTGCTAGCTTGTGGTTAATTCTGCCCATCCGGGTTCCGCTGCGTACACGCCGATTGACCCTAGCCATTCGGGACTTGTGTTCTGCGTAGTGATCCATGGCTTTCCTCTCAAGGCATGAAGTTATCCAGCAGCCGCGCCAAAAAGAGCTATCGTACCTATCATCGACAAAAATATCCCAATCCCCGTCAAGATGCCGCCAATAATCCAAGACCAGAAGAAACAGCCGACCTTCCACCGTATCGAATCCAAATGAGATTCAATCCTTTTGAGATCTGAGTCTTGACTCATCACATTTCCCTCTCAATGCGAAAGGGCCGGAGAGAATGAGAACTCCGGCCCTGTGCAATTGGAGCATCACGGCTTAAGCAGCGACTTCACTGTAACTGCCTATGGCCATCGAGGCCGGAATCGACTAGGCACGGGTTCTCTTGATTGACCTCACAGAGTCAAATGTAATCATTGTCGATTTTGTAACTATGTTCGCTCTCGAATTCCTCATCTACGAACTGTCCGCCCTTTAACGTCAAGCCCTTATCCCACCAGCTTTCCTCTTTCTTGGACGTGAACCTGGACCGTCTGCTAGGTTCGGTGGGCATTGCCAAGATTAACTCTGCCTGCAATACGCTACGGCCTCGGTAACTTGACGAATCGAATGGCCTTCCCTGATCGATGGATCGTAACCTGTGTCGCTACCTTTATGCTTTCCAGTAGTTTCCAAAACACGTACGATTAGCTTCTTGTCCATTACATTAACCTCCTGAATTGCTCTGAAAATCTCGTGCAGTGTCGAAGACGTGATTCTCCAAGTTCATGGAAATGATGGCTTTCACCCTGTTCACGAATTGATGGTCAGCCTATCTAAAGGCTTTCGTAGAAAAAATATCATGCAAAGGGCTGGCAAGACGGCTATGAACAGGACAAGCTCGCGCCAGTAGATGATTGACCAAAGTCCAAACACCTGCTCTCTTATCACATGAGGAATGTTGCCCACAGCCACCCAGTGTGCTGCCCAATGCATCGCATATACGATAACCGCAGCCAACAGAGTCCATACTTGCCGCCGGCGCACGCTGTACAGAACAGCCAGAGATGTACCCACGTTGAGAATCATTACGAGAATCCCCAAATGCCATGCCAGCAAAATCGCGTGCTCCCATACAAGAAAATCATCCCAAAACAGGTCTCGACGAATAGGTGAAGCCGGAACTGGGCCAGGGTCTATGGTTTGCGGAGCCAATAACCCCCATAGCATCAGCAAAAAGGCACCACTGCTGTACCCGATGCCAAACATCACGCCGTCCCGCCATGATTGCACACTCTTTGCCATGTAGCGTAACGAAAGCCAACGCGCGCCATGGCTAATTGCTCCATAAATGAACCACACGGGAATCCAGAACGTCATTATCCCCCAAACCATTAGGGGCTCCCTTGCTATAGATTCAAAATACTGTGGAACCCTGTCATTCAGAGGTATCCGCACCAAGTAAATGATCGCCAACGGAACTAGAGCAAACAGGAGAGTACGCCAGGCTGCACCTGTACGCCTTTGCCAAACGACAATTATGGCGATATGTATGCCTACAACTAACGAGAGTTTTGCAATTACGGTGATCATTAGGGAGACTTAACCTCTTGCCCCTTCAGTAGCCAACTGTCGGCCTCTCCCTTGCCTCAGTCGCCATTCTCTTAAGTCTTTTGGAGAGGTGAAAACGATTGCCCTCCCTACTTCCTCTGGCGTCGCATCAATTTTGAAACGTTCGTCTTACTTCGACCTGGATGGCCTGCCCCGCCGCCGTCGACTGTTTTCTTGTCTTGTGTCACTTTTCTTACTCATAGTTTCCTCGCAAGAACTAGCGTTAAGCCGTAGTTCGACAAGGGGGCGCAATACGCCCCGATTCGCATACGACCGCCTGGAAAACGTATGATATTACTGTGGTCCAACAATTAACCTGAATTCGGAGTAAGTAAGCGGTTCTTCATGGGCAAGAGCAGTGCTGCCGTCAATTCCATTGCCAGGCTGATTGCCTGCATGTGGCAATCCCAGGACGCGTTCCCTCTCTCTGGCAAAGATATGGCTTTCTTGCCGGCCGTCATCGAACTCTGAACCCAGCTATCAAGAGACAGTATACACTATTGGTATGACTTTTAAGTGTCATTTCCTCAAAAAATTGTATCAATTCTATGCCAATTTCGAAACAGCCGGGAACTGTCTAACTTTCCGACGCAGACGCTGCGCCCCGCCATGGAGACCATCTTCGACCGACTCTAAAGTGAGGCACAGACTGAACATGCCCCGTCACCGAAGCGCGGTATGTATTATCGTCAATCCCGTCGCCGGTCTTCTTCCCTTTACCAGACAGACGACGAAGCTCTCTCCATCTCATTGACAAGGATCTGGCTTCTTTACCGGCTCTGACTTGACTCCGAATTCGGGATTGCTACTCTTGAAATCGGCGTGGTAGATTTGAACCGGACTCGCCGAGTCTGGGCCCAAAGAGTGCTGTTAAAGGAGAAAACGCGGTATGGCCGAGCGAATTTACACGCGGGACCGAGGCAAAGGGTTAGCACCCCTTGAAGAGGAGCCTTTCTGCAGCGAGAACGCCCTGCAGGCACTGATTGCCGAATATCCTGAGTTACTGGACGGCAGGCAGATGCAGCCGGACAACCCAAGGCGGTGGACTCTGATCACCCGTGAAAAAGGGATTGCTGAGAGTTCGGACGCAACTGAACGCTGGTCGCTTGATCATCTGCTCATTGACCAGGATGCTGTGCCGACGTTGGTAGAGGTGAAACGAGGCTCGAATCCTGAACTCCAGCGCGATGTTATCGGGCAACTGCTGGTGTACGCGGCGCACGGGGCAGTTACGTGGACAGCACACGAGCTGCGTAAGACGTTTGAGGGCGAAGGTAAAGCGAAGGGATTCGATCCCGACGAGGAGATTTCCAAGCTGCTTGGGACGGACGTCGAGCCGGATGTCAATGCTTTCTGGAAAGCGGTAGCCACGAATTTAGCCGCGCGGCGCCTGCGTCTACTGTTCGTGGCGGATGAGATTCCTGATCCTTTGGAGCGGGTGGTTTCGTTTCTGAACGAGCAGATGCCCAATATTGAAGTGCTGGCGGTAGAGATCAAGCAGTTCAGCGGAGAGTCGTTTCAGACAATTGTGCCACGGGTGATCGGAAGAATGGCGGCATCAGAAGACTCGTCAAGAAGTGGGCCCGGACCGCGCCGCAAGCTGACCAGTGCGTCGTTCCTGGAAGAGCTTCCCAGCGAGGAGGCGCGCGGCGTAGCCAGTAAGCTCATGGACACGGCAACCGCGGCAGGCGCCACTCTCTGGTGGGGATCGAGCAGTGTGAGCATTCGTATGCCATGCAAGATCTACAAACAACCGGTCACAGTTGCCTGGTTGCACTCTCAACCTGGCGTGCCATTCTGGATGGGATTCAGGGATATTACTTTTGGCTCAGCCATAGAAGACTACAGTTTGCCGTCTGAGTTGCGCGACTGTATGAATACGTGGGTGGAGAGATTCAAAGGAGACGACTTCGCTAGACTGATCTCCGGGAAAGGTACCAAAGCCTGGGCAGTTCGCTATAGCGATGCCGCCAAGAACGCCGAGCTGCTTGCAGCTCGCATTGAGAAGGTTCTTTCCGAGTTGAAGGCGTTGTGAGGGCGCAGAGGCACCGCCATTTCGGCGGTGGCCTTATCATTCGCGGGTTGACATCGCCACAGCATTGCCTTTGCTACGGGCGTTCCTAAGACATTGACCTTAAAGCCTTCGACATGGAAAGTCAACTAACGTGACAATGTCCATTCCCTAAGTTTACTAAGCCGACGTTATGAAATCATGCTATCAGGCCCTAGTCAAGATTCTGTTTTTCCTTTCTGTGCTGCACACGTGCATGGTTTTTGCTGGGGAGGGCAGCCTGGTGGGGAACATCGCTGGTTGGTTATTCCTAGCAGTTCTCTTTCTTATAGGTGGTATATTTGGCGTGTACAAAAGTGAGAACGAAGATACCGACTCGTCAGATGAATACTCTGGAAAATAACATTGCCGGCATTTCACTCTCCCCTATTGTTCCCCAGAATCAGGAGAGAACATCATAAGTCCCGAACTATTCATTGCCTGAGGTAATAGTTACAGACAGCCACCGGTTGCATCAAGATTGTAAGAGAGATGGACAATGTACCGATGGTAATTCAACCGCCAAAGGACGCGGACCGGCCGCTACCCACACAACTCCCCAATCAGCCGCGTGTACACCTCCACCGCCTTATGCAACTGCTCGACAGCGATCCACTCGCCGATGGTGTGGGCCTGCGCGATGTTGACGTAGCCTCGTACCAGCGCGTCCATGTATCGTTGATAGCACTCGGCCTCAGTGCCGTAGGGCACGGAGACTGCGCCTTCGGTGCCGGTCACGCGGTGGAATGAGCCGTATGCGTATATGCGGGAGTCGAAGAGGGTTGGGGTGGCAAATGAGGAGGCGGCTTCGAGCATGTGGCGCAGACGGATTTCGTCATGCCTGCGCATATTGAACTTCGGCTTTGTCCAGAACCTCCTGCCGGAAGAACGGACTTAGATCCTCGGCTGTTCGCAGATCGACTTTACGCCCCGCGAAGAGTTCAGACAGTGACAATTCCATGCTGGCGACGCCCAGCAGCCCGGGAATACGGTCCGGCCCGAACTCGACGAGCAGATCGATATCGCTGTCGGGTCCGAAGTCATCGCGCAAGGCTGATCCATAGATGGCCAGCCGTCTGATACCGTGTTCCAGACAGAAGTTGGTCAGCGCTTTTTTTGATACCGATACATGCGGGTTCATGAACCTGTTTCTTGCTCCGGCAAAGTCCGCCACCAGAGCGGACGAAACCAAACACCGGCCGCTATCCACACAACTCCTCAATCAGCCGCGTGTACACCTCCACCGCCCCGTGCAATTGCTCGACTGCGATCCACTCGCCGACGGTGTGGGCTTGGTCGATGTTGCCGGGGCCGAGGACGAGGGCGTCCATGTAGGCCTGATAGCACGAGGCCTCGGTGCCGTAGGGTACGGTGACCGCGCGCGGCGCGCCGGTGGCGCGGCAGGCCGCCTGGGCGAGCGGGCCGTCCGCGTGGGCAAAAAACGGGCTGCCTTTTCTGTGGGCTACGTCCAGGCCATGCGCTTCCGCTCTCTCCAAAACCATCTGCACCGCCTCGTCGAAGCAGGCGTCCGGCATGGCGCGGATGCCCATCCGGACCACGGTTCGCGCCGCGGTTACGTTGGTGGCGGTATCGCCGTCGCTGATTACCAGGTTGAAGCCGTTCGTCGGTGGGTCGAAAAGCGGGTTCTGGAAGCGTTCTTCCGTGCGGAAGGTTTGCGCCAGCCCGGCCATCTCGGCCAGGAACGGGGCGATCTTGAAGTTGGCCGACACACCCTTGTCGGTGCTGGTGTGCGCGGCGACGCCGTGCGCGGTGACGGTGATGCCGGCGCCGCCTTTGTGCGCGTAGACCGGCTGCAGCTGCGACGGTTCACAGACGATGCAGTACTGGGGCCAGCCGCTCGTCAAGGTCTGCGAACGCTTGACAATATCGTGTGCACCTACATGCGCTCGTTCCTCATCCGCGGTGACGCCGATGACCAGCGGCCGCTTCAGGTCAGCGGCGTTGACGCGGCAGCCCGCAGCGATAGACGCGGCGAGGGGGCCCTTCATATCGGCAGAGCCGCGGCCCACCAGGCGCCCGTCTTCCAGCACCGGCGTGAACGGCTCCCAGCCGGCGTCGCCCGGCACCGTGTCCGAGTGGCTGAACAGGCCGAGCCCGCCCGTTCCAGCGCCCTTTTTGGCGACCAGGCTGACCTTTTCCACGTCGAACTGGTCGATGTAGGCCAGCTCCTCGACAGTGAAGCCGCCCTCCTCCAGTACCCCGCGCAGGAAATCGGAGATTGCCCGGTTGCTCGTCGGCGTTTCCGAGGGCATTGCGATCAGTTCACTGGTAAGTTCGACAACGTCTATGTCCATGGCACTGCCCTTTCCTATCAGGTTTTCTTTCGTGCGGCTCCGCAGGGCCACCGTGGTCAGGGCGGCTGGGGTGTGGTCCGGTGCATTCAGAGTTCTCGGAGCGTCCCTTTTTCTTTTGCCTCCAAGGCCTCGGCAATGAGAGGGTCTAATTTCCCCTCTGCCGAGTCCTCTTCAATCTGCCTGTCCCACTTTTCCCAGTCCAATTCACTGAACCACTGTCTGAAGCGAGCGTAATCGTCATCGGGAAGGGCCAGGACGGCCTCTTGGAGGGCGGTGATATCCGCCATATTATTTCTCCTCTCAGTCGCGCCTTCCGGGGGTCAGGAGCGTTCGGCCGACATGCCCTGACCGAGTGTAACTAGGATTCGTTGACGTTTGATTAGTCTTGTCATATTGCCGACCATCAGTGGCAGAAACTGTACGCATTTTTGCAAGGACACCCTCGTACCTGCGCAGGGCAAGAGGAAAAGTGTCGCCGTTTTGTTGAGGCAGTTCACTGGATTCTGCGCACCGGCGCCCAGTGGCGTGAACTGCCGGACAGATATGGAAAGTGGAACAGTGTATTCAAGCGCTTCGCACGCTGGGATGAGAACGGTGTTTGGGCTGACATGTTCAAACAGTTCGCCCAGGACCCAGACATGGCCGCAGTGATGCCCGACAGTACAGCTGTACGCGCCCATATGTGCGCAGCAGGCGGCTCAAAAAAGGGGACCCTCAACAAGAACAGTGCCTGGGTCGGAGTCGAGGTGGATTCAGCAGCAAGATCCATCTCCTCGTCGATGCCCTTGGCTTTCCCCTGAAGTTCATCTTGACCGCTGGTGAACGCCATGATATGTCCCAAGCTGAATCGTTGCTCGCCCCTTTCGATTTTGACGCCGTCATCGCCGGTAAAGGCTACGATTCCGACCCTTTGCGAGAGCTGCTCGCAGCCCGACAGGTAGAGGCGGTCATCCCTTCCCGCAGCTATCGCAAGCAACCACGCAACTATGACCGAATCCGCTACCGAGAACGCAACATCGTCGAACGTTTCATCAACAAGATCAAGTGGTACCGACGCATTTTCACTCGCTATGACAAACTCGCACGAAGTTTCATGGCTTTCTTGCATTTTGCTTCTACATTGTTCTGGCTCGAACAAAATGTCAACGAGCCCTGGTCATCTATTTGGTTCATCAGCCGATTTTAATTGGCTTACTGCTACTAGCCGGAGCTATCTCTTTCCATGTGTAGTGGCTGACTTCTCATGTAGATTCCAAATGAGACCAGGAGAATTGTTCAAGAGTCCCCTGAAATGTAGTAGACCCATCAGACAGTCCCGACTCTTGTAAGGAAAGGGAGTAAAGAGCGTTCACGCCGCAGGCTGAGATCCAGCAGAACCGCGAATCCGCAAAACTACCCCATCTTATTTTGGTTGTGCGGCTTGGATATTCTCAGGCCAGCGGCTCTTGATATATGACAATACCGCCCAAATCTCTGTATCGTCGAGTTTGTCGGCAAATCCGATCATATTGCTCTTATATCCCCCGCCCACTACAGCCGTCGTTCCGTACTTGGTTATTTCAAAGAGCAATTCGTCAGGGTGGTGCCAGGTGTGGCCCGTTACGTCGTGAGGTGGGGCTGGAAGCGTGCCGTCGTCATTGCGACGTCTCCAATTTGGTTGTCCTTCCAGGTCTTGACCATGGCAGGCGGCACATTGTTGCTGGTAGAGTACCTCCCCCAGAGCGACAAGGGGAGGGTTGGAGACATCGGCCTCTTGCGCCGGCCTTATGGTAGGAGTCGCCACGACTTCTTCGCCTGTCGATTCGCTGCCTGAATCGAGAGTTTCCTTCCCGTCATCGCGCCCTCCGCATGCCGAAAGGGCCAAGAATACCAACAGCAAGATTGGTAAGAACCGCGGTCTTCCCCACATATCCACTCCTCAAGTGTTGCTGTCCAACCGCAATCTGTAGTAAGGTCTGCCCTGTGTAGGGGAGCCGCTCTTGCGTTGCAGTGTACCCGATGGCTGGGAATTCCGATCCGCATTCCGCAACTCTCAAAAAACCCTTATGTAACTCCTTTATCAGAAGTGTGGACCCGAAGACAGGCTGTTATGCGGGTGAAATCTGGAAGACACCATGGCGACATCAGAGCAAGAGTCATCATTTCAATATTTCGAACGGCCTTCTCCTATTCTGCTCGTATTGTGACGCTGTGCGCTTTATGATACAAAATCGTTGAATCCGCTGCAAAGATTCGCTCGCAGGCCGACCTTCAGCTCTTGCTGCCGATCTTTAGCCCTTTTGCTCGCCGTCGACTGCATTATGGATTGCTACGACTGCGGAAGAGAGCAGTCCTCAATTTGCCATTCACGTACAGCAGGAGCACCGCAGAACGATGGAAAGTTTCCCTTGTGGACCGCGCCTGAGGGATTGGCCCCAGATCCGGACCGAAATGGATATACGTTCACCGGAGGGTCAGTGCATTGGCAGCAACGCTTTCTTGACTGTTATCTTGGCGTTCAGTGATTTCCAGCGGCCCTTACTGCCACAGTAGATGCCTGCAGGACAAGTGTGACCATTGCGGTGTCTTCAAAGGGAGGGAACCCTTATTCCGAAGTTGCGTATAGAGGGTGTGACTGCGGTTCGTCGTGATGGGACTCCCCAAATTGGACCCCAAAAGGACATGAATTCTTGGAAGTCAGCATCTGTGTAAACGATGAGGAAGGCGATTGTGAGGCACACTCTAAGAAACGAACGGCTGGGCGCGGCCGAGAGTCCCGTTCACTCTACGTACGCTCAGCGCATAAATAGCCTTGTCCCATGGATTGCGCGCCACTGGCTTGCGCATTTCAACTCTGCCCTTGCTTTGTATCTGTTCTTGGCGATTCTGGCTCCCGTACTGGTCAAGGCAGGTATGACTACGCCGGCATCTGTTATCTATTTCGCGTACTCTTTCATGTGTCACCAACTGCCAGAGAATAGCTATTTCTTGTTCGGTGAGCAACCGTACTACAGTCTGGCATCGTTGGAGGCGATAGGGCTGGAAAGTGGACTGGACCTTTTTCAGCGTCGGGCCTTTCGCGGGAACGAGGTGACCGGATATAAAATTGCAATGGGCCAGCGCCTTGTGGCCATCTACGGTTCAGTTCTGCTGTCTGGGCTGGCCTTCGGTTTGGTGCGCAGAAAGATGCGCGCCTCCAGTCTGAAGATCTTTCTGCTCTTTTCGCTCCCTATGGCTCTCGACGGCTTTACTCAGCTCGTTGGCCTGCGGGAGAGTAACTGGTGGTTGCGAACCGTAACCGGAGCTCTTTTCGGTGGATCTTCCGTCTGGTTAGCCTATCCTTACCTGGAATCCGCAATGCGTGATGTTGTGCAATCGGAGACGATGCGTTCGCTGCAGGCCCGCTAATTTCACGACCGCAGAACGAGATTCAGGCCGTCGATTATAACTGCAATGAGGCTACAAGATCCAGTTTCTCCTCCTGCTCGGCAATCTACGGCTTATGGAACGGGAGAAAGTTGACCTGAACGGCCTTGTGCCTCGGTATGAAGAGCTGAAGGCCGAAGCCAGATCTACAATATGGCTGGCTGTGGACGGGCAGACGGCGGCGCTGATTGCGGTGGCCGACACAGTGAAGGAAGGCTCCGGGGAGGCTGTTGCTACTCTCTGCAGAAAGGGTCTCACAGTGGCCGTTCTCACCGGTGACAGCCAGACAACCGCCGACGCGGATAGCAAGGGAAGCAGGCATCAGCCGTGTGATCGCAGAGCTGCTGCCCGGCCAGAAAGTCGGTCAGGCGAAGGCGATGCAGGCGGAAGGATTTCGTGTGGCAATGCTTGGCGACGGCATTGACGCCGCGCCTGCACTTGCCCAGGCCGACGTTGACATCGCGATTGGCGCAGGGACTGACGTGGCGATGGAGGCGGCCGACGTGACCCTCATTCGAGGCGATTTGCGCAGCGTTCCGCAGGCGATCATACTGTCTCGGGCGACGATGCGAAATATCAGACAGAACCTCAGCTGGGCATTTGGCTACAATGTCGCCCTGCTTCCGATTGCAGCCGGCGTACTGGCGCCCTTCGCTTGGGCGCCGCCATTTCTGCAGCAACTTCACCCGATTCTGGCGGCGGCCGCGATGGCGTTTTCGAGCGTCAGCGTCGTAATCAATGCACTGCGCCTCCGTCAGTTCCAGTTGCAATGAGCGATGATATTTGATTTCGCATACTTGACGCTGGTGTTGGCCCTGATCCTGTGCGCCTTTGGCATGGCAGCCGGATACTGGGGAGGCCAGTTGGGTTCAAGAACGGCGGCTGCAGGGGTCCCGTCCTTGGGAGCACAAAGAGAATCCCGAGACCAGCTGAGCGTGTCCTGGAGTGACCGGCTCACTGAGAGCAGCTTTCACTCAGTTTTTGCGGTTTGCGGTCTTGTGGGGATCGCTTCGGTAGTTCTGTGGTACGGTCTGCTGACGGACCAGTTCCAGATTGCGTATATCTGGAACAGTTCGGAGAGAAGCCTGCCCGCGTTCTACAAATTCGCCGCGATTTGGGGCGGCCAGGCCGGAAGTCTTCTTTTCTGGACGCTCCTGCTCAGTCTTTTCAGTACGGCGGCGGCCCTGACATTTCGAACGAGCCAGCGCACGTTGATGCCTTACGTCAATGCGACACTGCTGGCGACGCTCCTCTTCTTTCTTGTCCTGCTGGTCTTCAGCGCTAACCCTTTTGAACAGATCGGCGTTGTCCCAAGCGATGGGCGCGGCCTGAATCCACTGCTACAAAACTACTGGATGGTAATCCACCCGGTCATGCTCTACCTGGGGTGGGTTGGGCTAACTGTACCCTTTGCTTTTGCGGTTGCTGCCCTTTTGAGCAAACGACTGGACCGGCGCTGGGTGCGCACAGTGCGGCGCTGGACGCTGATCCCGTGGATGTTCCTCTCGGCCGGCATTATCATGGGCAGCCAGTGGGCCTACATGGAGTTGGGCTGGGGCGGGTATTGGGCATGGGACCCGGTGGAAAACGCCAGTTTCCTGCCGTGGCTGACTGCAACGGCGTTCCTGCACAGCATCATTATCCAGGAGCAACGCGGCATTCTGAAAGTGTGGAACGTCACGCTGATCTGGCTGACGTTTACCCTGGTCATCCTGGGGACTTTCACGACTCGCAGCGGCATCCTGAGCAGCGTTCACAGTTTTGCACAGAGCCCGGTGGGGCCCTATTTCCTCGTTTTTCTGGCGGTGACCACGGTTGGGTTCCTGCTTCTTCTCTTCCGGCGCATGCCATTTCTGCAGGGGGAAAACGAGATCGATTCGATTTCAAGCCGGGAAGGGGCTTTTCTGGCCAATAACTGGCTGTTTGCGGGTATTGCGTTCGTGGTGCTGTGGGGGACATTTTACCCTATGTTCAGCGAGATACTGTCGGGTGAACGCATCTCGGTGGCGGCGCCGTGGTTCAACCGGGTGGCCGGTCCGCTTTTCCTGTTGTTGTTTGTTCTGATGGGCGTGGGTCCTCTGTTGGGCTGGCGGCGGACGGGGGCGAAGGCGCTCCGGCGCCAGTTCACCTGGCCGCTCGCGGCCGCATCGATTTCGGTTCCCTTTCTGCTGTTCACCAGCCGGAATGTCTTCCCGGTCGCCGGGTTCAGTGTCTGTGTATTCGTGGCGGCAACGATCGTGCAGGAGTTTGTAAGGGGCGTAAATGGGCGGCGGAAGACAAGAGGCGAAGCGTTGCCCGGGGCACTGTGGGGTCTCATGCGCCGCAATGGGCGGCGCTACGGCGGATATGTAATTCATTTTGGCATCGTACTGATTGGGGTCGCCATTATCGGCAATGAGTTTTATCAGTCGACGACCCATGTCACACTAAATGAAGGGGATTCGGTCGAACTGTCAGGCTACACACTCCAATATGCGACGCTTGAATCTCAGCAAAGGAGCAACCACACCGAGGTAAGAGCCAATCTCTTGGTGTTCGACTCGGCGACTGGACGGCAACTGGGAACGATATTCCCCCGCCGTAACATCTATGACAAGGCGCCGGACCAGCCCACGAGCGAGGTCGGGCTGCGCATGACCCCGGCGGAAGACGTGTATGTAATACTCAACGGCTGGCAGAGCGACGGCAGCAGCGCAACCTTTACGATATACATCAACCCGTTGACGATGTGGATGTGGGTAGGCGGGATACTGATGGTATTGGGCACGGTTGTCAGCGTGTGGCCGCATCCGGCGAGTAGGTTCCGCACCGTGACTTCCCCATTTCTAAATGAGGCCACTCCCGGACAGGCTCTAGCTTAAGGGGACGAAGGCCCGGCGTTAGCCCTGACGTCTGTACCTCTCTCAAAAGGAGGGCCAAAAGGCTGGACACCTCAGGTGTGCCTCTTCCCTTTGACTGTGTCTTCGCTCGCGAAATCGAGGGGCGAGGGTTTGCTGCGCGTGATGTCAGGCCGTGACTCCGCAGGACACCGGTCATTCGGCCGGGATCCAGCCGGATGACAGGGGCGCCTCTTCCGAGATCCAAAGGCGCCGGAGCCAAACCGACGAGATGGAATTCATCGAGCCGCTTAACGATTACGGGAGAATCACTTACTTTAGGCCCTGTTCGGGATGGTTCTGGCTTGAATCTTGTGCTACACAGAACCGATCCTTCCGCGAAGAACGCCAAAGGCGTTTCGGATTCTCTGTGCATGACTGAGCAGATGTTCGCGGCTCAGCCGTACTTTGTTCCCGCAAATAGCTGTTCAAACAAACGTCAACGAGCCCTAAACTCCAAGGGCAATCGCCGTTTCGGGAACTATAGACCGGATCGTGCAGCCGAACAATAGGCGGGTGGGATGACGGAGCTGGGGATAGCGTCATTCGCAGGCTGAGACGACGCTGGGACCGGCGACACCCCAGTGGGTATAGTTACACCGGGGTCGCGATCCTGAAATATGGGCACTGGCGTGGGTCTTCAAACAGGCCGCGCCACAACGGACAACCGCGGCGGGCTCGTGAACGGTTTGAACCGTTCTGTCAGGCGCACAGATCCTCGATCAGCCGCGAGTACACTTCCACCGCCCCATGCAACTGCTCGACCGCGATCCACTCGCCGACGGTGTGGGCCTGCGCGATGTTGCCGGGTCCGAGAACCAGCGACTCCGCGTAGTTCTGATAGCACTCGGCCTCGGTGCCGTAGGGCACGGTGACCGCCTTCGGCGCGCCGGTCGCGCGGCAGGCCGCCTGCGCCAGCGGGCCGTCCGCAGCGGCGAAGAAGGGGCTGATGATCCAATGCTCCGCCTCGAGGCCGTGCGCTTCGGCCCGCCTCACAACCATCTGGACCGCTTCCTCGAAGCAGGCGTCCGGCATGGCGCGGATGCCCAGTTGGACAACGGTCCGCGCTGCGCTTACGTTGAGGGCGGTGTCGCCGTCGCTGATTACCATATTGAAGCCGTTTGTGGGCGGGTCGAAGAGCGGATTCTGGAAGCGCTGCTCGCTGCGGAAGACCGGTACAAGGTCGGCCATCTCGGCGAGGAAGGGGGCGACCTTGAAGTTGGCCGATTCGCCCCTGTCGGTGCTGGTATGCGCGGCGACCCCGCGCGCGGTGACGGTGATGCCGGCGCCGCCTTTGTGCGCGTAGACCGGCTGCAACTCGGTCGGCTCACAGACGATGCAGTATTGGGGCCAGCCGCTCGTCAATGTCTGCGAACGGATGACGATATCGTGCGCGCCGACGTGTCCGCCCTCCTCGTCCGCGGTGACGACGATTACAAGCGGCTGCTTGAGGTCATCGTCGCTGAAGCGGCTGGCCGCGGCAATCGACGCCGCCAGAGGACCCTTCATATCGGCAGAGCCGCGACCCACCAGGCGCCCATCTTCCAGCACCGGCGTGAACGGTTCCCAGCCGGCGTCGCCCGGTACCGTGTCCGAATGGCTGAACAGGCCCAGCCCGCCGGCCCCTTCGCCCCTCTTGGCGACCAGGCTGACCTTTTCCTCACCGGACGGGTCGATATAGGTGACTTCCTCGACGGCGAAGCCGCCCTCCTCCAGCACCCCGCGCAGGAAATCGGAGATCGGCCTGTTGCTTGTCGGCGTCTCCGAGGGCATTGCGATCAGTTCACTGGCAAGTTCGACAACGTCGATGGTCATGGTTGTCCTCTTTCTCGTACGGTCTTTCGGCGCCGCGTCCTTCGGATATCGCCGAAGGCGTCATTTATACGAAGAATGCATCTCTTTCGATACGACGCATAAAGGGTGTATCGATTTTCTTGCTGAGGCGGCGGATGTCCACCTCTCTCCCCAGGACTTGCTCCATGTAGATGTATAGCCCAGCCAAAGCGTCGAATCTCGGCTCTTTGAGTTCCACGATCAGGTCAATGTCGCTGGATTCGGTTTGCGTTCCGTGAGCATACGACCCGTAGAGGCCGATTCGACGCACGCCGAAGCGCCGTTCAAGCTCCGGTTTCGTATGATCCAGAATAGAGAGAATCTCTTCTGCTGATTTCATCGTCGCTTTTCAGGCAAACTCGTAGAGAGGTACTGTCATTGCCGGCTTGCGTTTTTCATCGAGCAGGCTCCCGATTCTGCGAACTGTATCAGGTTCCAGCAGCGCGTCACCGCACACGGAACAGACGTCAGCCGGAACGTTGTCAATGACAGTGACCTGGCCATCGTGCCGGACAGTATGCATAATTGTTCTCGCTTCGTATTCTCCTGGACAGCTTTCGATACTGCATTTCATGTCGATCGGCTACCGCAACTTCCCCCGCCCGCTGACCTGCCAGACCGTCTCGACGATGCCGTTGCGCACGCCGTACATCGCATCGTGCAGGAAGACGGTCGCGTCGCCGTAGCCGACGATGAAATCGAGCACGTCGCCCACCTGTACACTCTTGTTCGGCTCGGAGAGGGTGATCACACCGTGTTCGGCCGAGGCCGCGATGTTGACGACGTTTTCCAGGGTGACGGCCTTAGGCTGCCGTTCCATGCCGGGCAGCGTCTTGAAGCCGGCGTCGGTGATGATGCGGTCTGGCGCGGGGCGGCTGGTGACCACGGCCTGGCCAAACAGCGCCGGATCGGTCGGCACACCCCACATCTGGTAGGTGGCGTCGCCGAAGATGGCGCCCCCGGCCTGGATCTCGGTCACTTCCGGCTGGTGCATCGTTACATCCATCGTGCCGCTGCCGCCGCAACTGACGATCTCGACCGGCAGCCCCGCGTCGCGGCAGGCCTGCGCCGACGCGGCCAGCTGTCCGATACAGCCCTGGATCGCCTGCGCGCGCTCGTCCGCATCCTTAATGTCCAGCGTATGTCCTTCCCACGCCATCAGCCCGGCCAGCCGCAGCCCATCCTGTTCCTGGACCGCGCCGGCGAGCGCTACAACCGTGGGGCCGGGTTCGACGCCGGCCCGGTTCATGCCGACATTGAGCTCGACGACAACGGGGATTTCGACGCCAATGGCCTGGGCGGCCGCGCCGAGCTCCTCCAGCGTCGCGGTGTTGTCCACTGTGACCTTCACACTCGCGTGGCGCTGCAGCGCGGCAATGCGGGCGTACTTCTGCGCTCCCACCACCTGATTGGCGATCAGAATGTCACGCACGCCAGCCGCCACCATCACCTCGGCTTCGCCCGGCTTCGCGCACGTGACCCCGAGCGCGCCGGCATCGATCATTTTATGCGCAATCGCCGGAATCTTTATGCCCTTCGTGTGCGGCCGCCAGTTCACGCCGGCATCTTTGAAGTCGCCCATCAGCAACTGAATGTTGCTCTCCAATATGTCCAGATCCACCCACAGGGTCGGCGTATCCAGCAGTTCCTTCGCACGTCCGATTTCAGTCATTAGTTATCCTCATACTCCTATTGTCTTTATTTGCTGTTATTCTTTCGCGGCAAGCTGCCGATATCGGCAACTGACCACTAGCCACTGACCACTGACCCTCTACCACGCGGTCCAGCCGCCGTCGACCAGGATATTCTGTCCGGTGATGTAACTGCCGCCGTCGCTCGCGAGCAGCACGACCAGCCCTTTCAGCTCTTCCGGCTCACCCATGCGTTTCATCGGCACCCTTTCGGCCAGCCTGGCGACAAACGCCGGTTCCGACTCGCGCACGTTGGGAGAAGGGAAAGGTCCCGGGCTGATCGCGTTCACGCGCACCCCGTCCTGCGCCCAGTAGACCGCCAGATGGCGGGTCAGGTGGATGAGGCCGCCTTTGAGGCCGTGATAGTTGGGCGGGCTGTTGACGCCGAAACCGGTGTAGGCCTCCGGGTAGCTGGCAACGACGCCGTACATGCTGGCGATGTTGATGATCGAGCCGGGCGCGCTCCGGCTGCGCAGATGGCGCACCACCTCGCGCGCCAGCAGGAAATAGGCGGTCACGCCGGTGTGATAGGCCTGGTTGAAGTCTTCGGCGCTGGCGGTGTCGATGCTGGGCGCGCCGCCGCCGTAGGCGTTGTTGACCAGGACGTCCACCTGCCCCAGGCGCTGCACCACATCGTCCACGAAGCCGGGAATGGCATCGCCGTCGTCCTGCGCCAGGCCGAAGCCGGCATGGCCGCTGCCGGGCAATGTCGCGGCAAACTCTGATGCCCGCTCCCCATCGCGGCTGGTCACCGCGACGGTTGCGCCCGCTTCCGCCAGCCCGCGGCTCATCGCCGAGCCCAGCAGGCCGGCCGCGCCGGTGACAATGGCGACTTTGCCGCTCAGATCCAACTGTTCGGTGACCGTCTGTTCAGTCATGGAATTCCTTTTGTCTGAACTGTTATCTATGTGATTGAATGAAGGACTGCGGTGAGAGTACTGATGGCGGGAAGATTATAACTAATGTAGATCCCAAATGAGATCAAGAGTATTGGTCAAGGGCAGTAAAGTTGTGGCAGAACCATCTGAGAGACTCGAACTTAGCAAGGAAAGGAAGTCAAGATGGTTCGTCCAGATATGGAAAAATGGGGTCAGACTTTGGCTGACCTGCGCGTTTTGTCGGTGGAAGCCAAGGATGCACGCAGCCGGGAACGTTTTTTGGCACTGTATATGATAGCCGATAAGCGAACGAGTGCCTGTGCCTGGGCACGAGAGACCGGACGCACCAAGGAGACAGTCCTCAGATGGGTACATGCCTACAATCGACTGGGACCCGAGGCTGTGTTCTATCGTCATACGGGAGGTCGTCGCCCTTTTTTAGCCCAGAGCAGGTCGAGCAACTCGTGCGCGTAATCTGCGAGACAGAACCTATAGAGCATGGACTGCCCGGTCATACTTGGACGTTGAAAAAGCTGCAGCGCTGGCTCAAGCAAGTCATGGGTTGCGCCCTCGCTCGCAGCACGCTTCACAGGATACTGCGCGCAGCACAGTTACGTTGGAAAAAGTGCCAGAAAGTGTTCAAGAAAGCCGACCCACAGAAACGTGCGGCCTTTATGGCACGCTTTCAAAGGTTGTATGAGCAACTCTGGCGCCAGACGCTCCGTCTGATCTATATTGATGAAGCCCACATCCACCGCGATATGGACTTGGGCTACACCTGGACCGCAAAGAACAAGATTGCCTGGCGTATGAGTGACTCCGCTCCGCTCTCCGATCGCATCAACTGGTACGGCGCCTACGATTTCGCAGCCGGACACTGTTTCATCTGGAATGAGGGCAGCTGCAACAAAGAAAATACGATTCAGTTCTTGCAGCGCATGGCTGAATGGCTCGATGATCAACCGGGCACAGTCGTGATCATCTGGGACGGCGCCACCTGGCATCGAGCCAAGGCCGTTCAGGCTGCCGCCGCCAAACTCGGCTTCACTCTCATCCCGCTGCCTGCCTATAGTCCCGACCTCAATCCGATTGAGAATCTCTGGCGCTGGATGCGTGAAGAGGTCACACGCAACCACTGCCATCAATCCATGCGCCACCTCTTCGATGCCTGCAAAGCCTTCATCGACCGTATCAATGCCCAGCCCGAACAGGTCGTAACTCGTCTATGGCCTAAATTTGAACTCGACCCAGAGTACGAAAAACTCTTAGTATCAAATTGAACTTACATTAACATAGCCTACTTTGCCGTCTCGCGCTAAAATAGCGAAGCGGTAGCGCATCTTTTTCTTCCACTAGGCGAAAGGGGTTATCATTATTTAGTTTCAGCATACAAGACGCAAGTGCCGCGCGCTGCTGGCCACTAGCCACTACCTGGAGGAACTCTCGATGTTGTTGTTTGCGCTACCGCTTCGCTATATGAGCGCAGGGATCGATACGCTCGGAACGCCGGCGATCACCTTTGCGCTGGTAATCGCTATTCTGGGCCTGATCTACCTGGTCTTTCAGACGCGCCGCGTCCTTGCCATGGAAAACGGCAATCAGGTCATGCAGGAGATCGCCGCCGCCATTCAGGAGGGCGCGGCTGCATTTCTCAACCGGGAGTATACCTTCCTGGGTGGATTTGTCGTCGTCGTCGCCGTCATCATCGCCATCTTCCTGGCCTGGCAGACCGCGCTCAGCTTCGTCCTCGGCGCGATCGCTTCGGGCGCGGCCGGCTACCTGGGCATGTTCATCGCCGTGCGCGCCAATGTGCGCACCGCCGCCGCGGCCAGCAGGAGCCTGGATGACGGCCTGCGCGTCGCCTTCAGCAGCGGCTCGATCATGGGCATGGCCGTCGTCAGCTTCAGCCTGCTTGGCATGACGATCCTCTATTTTCTCTTCAACGGCAACATGCTCTACATCACCGGTTTCGGTTTCGGCGCCAGCTCGATCGCGCTGTTCGCCCGTGTTGGCGGCGGCATCTATACCAAGGCCGCCGACGTCGGCGCTGACCTTGTGGGCAAGGTCGAGCAGGGCATTCCCGAAGACGACCCGCGCAATCCTGCCGTCATCGCCGACAATGTGGGCGACAATGTCGGCGACGTGGCCGGCATGGGCGCGGACCTTTTCGAGAGCTACAGCGGCTCCATCATCGCCGCGGCCACGCTGGGCGCGGTGGTGGCAGACGGGGCCGGCATCGTGCTGCCCTTCCTCGTGGCCGGCGTGGGCGTGATCGCCGCTCTCATCGGCACCTTTCTCGTGCGGGCGCAGGAGGGCGCGACTCAGGAAGATCTGCTGGGCGTTCTGCGCCGGGCTATTTACAGTTCTTCGGTGCTTGTCGTCATCCTGGTCGCCATCGTGATCGCCATTACCGGCGTCGGCTGGAATCTCCTCGCCGTTGTGCTGGTCGGGCTGGTGGCAGGCAACGGCATCGGCTGGTTTACCGAGTACTTTACGAGCTACACCGAAAAGCCCACCCAGGGCATCGCGCAAAAGGCCGAGACCGGCGCGGCAACCCTGCTCATCGAAGGGCTGGCCGTGGGCATGAACAGCACGCTGCCGCCGGTCCTGATCGTCGCCGCGGCGATCATGCTGGCGCTGTGGCTGGGCGGTGACAACGGCCTCTTCGCCGTCGCCCTGGCCGGAGTCGGCATGCTAAGTACGCTGGGCATCACCCTGGCGACCGACGCCTACGGCCCCGTCGCCGATAACGCCGGCGGCATCGCCGAAATGAGCGACCTGCCCGACGAGGTGCGCGACCGCACCGACGCGCTCGACAGCCTCGGCAACACGACCGCGGCCACCGGCAAAGGCTTCGCTATCGGCTCCGCCGTGCTGACCGCGCTGGCGCTTATGGCCGCCTACGTGCAGGCAGCAAATCTCGAGACGCTCGATCTGTTGAATGCGAAGATCATGCTCCCCGGTATGCTGGTCGGCGCGATGCTGCCCTATCTCTTCGCCGCCCTGACCATGACCGCGGTCGGCAAGGCCGCGTATGAGATCGTGCTGGAGGTGCGCCGCCAATTCGCCGAGATCCCCGGCATCATGGAGCGCACGACCAAGCCCGATTACAAGACCTGTGTCGCCATCAGCACGGAGAGCGCGCTGCGCGAGATGATCATTCCGGGCGCGCTGGCGGTGGTGGTGCCGCTGCTCATCGGCTTTCTGCTCGGCGCGCAGGCCCTGGCCGGCATGCTACTCGGCGCCATTGCCTCCGGCTTCATGCTGGCGGTGATGATGGCCAACTCCGGCGGCGCCTGGGACAACGCCAAGAAGTGGATCGAGACAGGAGTCATGGGCGGCAAAGGCTCCGACGCGCACAAGGCCGCGGTCGTCGGGGACACCGTCGGCGACCCGTTCAAGGACACGAGCGGCCCGTCCCTGAATATTCTGATTAAGCTGATGAGTATCGTCAGTCTTGTCTTCGCCAGCGAGTTTGGCGCGGGGTGGCTCAATCTGTTCTGAGTGTTTCAAGGAGGCGGGCAACCGCTGTCAACCGTTACCAGAATGCCTGCGCGCCGCGATGTATCACTGGCTAGCGCAGGCATTGTGTTTGCAGCCGCTTGTCATAGGAAAAACTGCGCCAGCAGCACGAACCCGAGCAGGAGCAGGCCGCCGGCTAGGAGCGCGATCCCGCTCTTACGCAGCCGCTGCGCCCGCGCTGTGAGCCGTCCGTGCGCGGCGTGGGACTGATCGCCCCAGTCCAGTTGCTGCGGCCGTTCGTGCGGCGCCTTTTGCACCTTGGCAAGCCACCAGGCGCGATTGCAGAAGCTCCAGGCGCCGATATCGCTGGCGCGGACGTAGGAACGGTCTTTGGGCATGGAAAACTTTCAGTTTCTGGTCTGAATTCCGTGTGCGACGGGCCGCGTAACCACTCCGATTGTCGCCGGAACCGGCTCAATGCGCCAACTGCGACTGCGAGACCGACAGCTCACGACCAACAACGCTAAGAGAGGGCTGCTGCCATGAAAGCGACCGATATCCGCGTAGAGAGGGTGGAGGTCACCTTCGACGATGAGCGTTTGAGCGTCCCATTGCACCTAAGCAAGGGTGTGATCGAGGCGATCACCTATGCCACCGTCACCGTACGGGCGCGCACCCGCGGGGACGGCGCCGTGCAGGGCAGCGGCGCGATTCTGCTCTCGGACGTGTGGGCCTTTCCCTCGCCGGACCTGGACCACGAGGATAAGGACCGCCTCATGCGGCGGCTGTGCCGGGCCATCGCCGCGTGGCTGGAGGATGACCCGCACGAAGATCCGATCGAGAAGGGACTCCGGTTGGAGCAGGCCGCGGTCGAACTGGCTGAGCAGATGGCGGAAGAAGAGCCACTCCTGCAGAGCACGCCGATGCCGCGGCTGGCCGTGCTCAACTGTATGTCGCCCTTTGACGCTGCGATCCACGACGCCTGGGGCGCGGCCCTGCCGGTACCGCTCTACGCCGCGTACACGGCGGATCACTTGAACCAGGATCTGGGCGCCTACCTGGGCGCCGACTTCGCCGGCCGCTACCCGGCCGACTACCTGATCCCAAGGCGGCGCGGCCTGTTCGTGCAACATGTAGTCGGCTTCAACGATGCCCTTACCCCGGCAGAGGTGGACCCGCAACAGCCGGCGCCGGCAGACCTGCCCGCTGACCTGACAAGCTGGATCGAGCGCGACCGCTTGCGTTATTTCAAGCTCAAGATGCGCGGTCAGTCACCGGCCGAGGACGCCGAGCGCCTGATCGAAGTACACGCCGCGGCCTCCCAGGCCATGGAATCCGCCGGTGTGGCGGGCGGACCGCGCCTGTCGGTGGACCCCAATGAGGCCTACCAGCAGGCTGCCATGATGCTGGAAGTGCTGGACCGGGTGGCGGCGGAGAAGCCGCAGGCGCTAGCGGCGCTGGACTATATCGAGCAGCCCACCTCTCGCGACTTGGGGGCCTATACCGACACGCTCCACGAGCTGGCCGCGCGCGTGCCGGTGGTCGTCGACGAGAGCCTGGACGACCTTGACAATCTGGACTGGATACACCGTCTGGGCTGGTCCGGGCTGGCGGTGAAGACCTGCAAGGGCCATACGCACTCGCTGCTGGCCTACTGCTGGGGCCGCCATCACAGTCTCTATCTCACGCTGCAAGACCTCACCAACCCCGGCCTGGCGCTCGTCCACAGCGTCAACTTCTGCGCCCATCTGCGGCTGGACGTGGACTGTTTCGAGGGCAACTATCGCCAGTTCATGCCCCTGTCGCGGCCGCAGGAACAGGCCGCTCATCCCGCCTATTTTCAGGTCGCAGACGGCCAGTTGAACCTGCCGCCCGACATGGGCCCCGGCCTCTACTAAGGCAGCGGCAAGTGAAGTTTCTGGCCACTGATCACTGACCACTGCCTTTCACCACTGTAGTTCACCGGTAGACGATATCGAGAATGTTATCGCTGCGGAAGCGCACCCGCTGCGCGTCCACCCGTTCGGCGCCCGCTTTGTTCATCTCGGCGTCGGCGGTGTCGGTGTGGAAGAAGCGCTTCTCCAGTTCATAGGGGGCGGGCCAGACCAGGGGCGCGATCGGGTCCTGGCGATGTCTGGCTACGGCGGCGGCGATGCCCTCGCGGATGCGCTGCCGCGCCGCCTGCGCGGAGAGTGAGATGGCCGAGCCGCGTCCCAGCCCTTCTTTCACCGCAGCCGTGGTGATCTTCGGAACAAGGTCCGCCGCCTCCTGGCAGGCGTCCTGTTCGCCGCTCAGGAAGAGCAGGGGAAGTCCCAGCCCGCCCATGAAGAGAGCAAGCTGTCCGATCTCGCCGATCGGCTTGCCGTTGAGCCGGTAGGCGTCCACGGTGCGGCTGTTCTGCGTGTGGTTCTGGTTGCTGGTTACGACGCCGGCCATGGCATGCTGGCCGACGATGACAAAGGCATCGTAACGCCCGATCACCTCCTGCAACCGGCTCCACGGCGGCGAAGGCCGGCCATGCAGCAGCAGCGCTGCCGGATGCAGCGTGTCAAAGTCGATGCCGCCGGCGCCGTGTCCGTCCCAGACGAGAACCTCCTCCACACCGACGTCCAGCAGGCCGTCCACCGCGGCGTTGACCTCGCCGGTCACCAGCTTCTTGCCGGCATCGTAGTAGCGGCCGTCGGGAAAGGACTGGTCCGCGAAGGAGACGACGCCGGCTACGCCCTCCATGTCGGTTACCATAAAGATTTTCACGGTTGAGGCTCCAAAGGGCAGTTTTTCGTAGTCAGTTTTCAGTTTTTAGTGACACTTTACCTTCGGGTCGGGAGCAGCCTTTGTGGACTAGGAAAGAGTTTCATACAGAGAGCTGACCGGGACCCGGCGCCCTTCGTCGGCTGCTGAGCGGTAGGCCGCGTCGAGAAGTTCGACTGTGTGCCAGCCGACTTCCGGCGGTGATTGGTTGGGCGCGCCGCGGACGATGACGTCGACAAGGTTGTCCGCCGGCGCCGCCGACAGATAGCTCTGCTCATCAGTCATGGGCGGCAGCTCCTCGGCAGACCCATCAGCGTAGTAAATTGTACAGTTCCTGTGGATGATGTCGGCGTTGATCCACCCCTGGTCGCAGTAGATCTGCACCACCATCTCCTGTTCCGGGCCGCCCGCATGCAGCGTGCCGGCACTACCTACGTTGGCCAGCGCGCCGTTGTCCATCTGCACGATCATGGCGTCGACGACATCGACCCGTGTATCGAGGTTGTCCATCAGCGCCAGCACGCTGATCGGCCTCAGCTCTGTCATATGCAGCATCAGCCCCACCGAATGGGTCGCCTGCAGATGGCCCTGGCCGCCCCCCGAGCGCTCCGGATCGCTGTAGACGTCGCCGGGACCGGTAACCGTGTACTGGTACAGGTCGTCGTGGACGCTGTCATCGCCACGGAGCAGCGAAATGACGCTGGAGGCGAACATGTTGTTGATATAGCGGATTCCGCCCAGCCGCCCTGAGGCGATCACCTCCTTTACCCGCAGCACATGGGGGTTGTAGTTCCACGGGTAGCCGATGATCAGCTGGCAGCCGCGCTCGCGGCTGAGTTCGGTGAGATGGCGCGCGTGCGCCGCGAACAGCGTCATCGGCTTTTCGAGGACGACGTGCAGCCCTTGCTCAAGGCAGGCGCGCGCGGCCTCGTAATGGGCGGCGTGCCAGACCGCGATGACGACGCCGTCCAGCTGCTCCTGCGCCAGCATCTCGCCCAAGTCGGTATAGGTCCGCTCCACACCGAAGTGCCGGGCCGCTTTGTCCAGCACGTCGGCGCGGACGTCGGCCATGGCGACGAGGTCGGCGTTCGGATTGGCCTGTAGCGCAGGAATGTGGGCGGTCGTGGACCACCAACCGGTTCCGATGACGGCAATTCGGGCTGTGTTGGGCATGGTTCGCCTCTGACCTTTCTCTTCGGACTTCGAGTTCCCCGTTTCAAAGAGCGAACGGGCCAGGAACAGATTTCGTCCCAGCCGGGCCCGTCGTCAACACATGTACCTACCTGACAATGAAATGCGCCGCCCCTTGTTGATTCGCTTCTCACGACCGATTCTACGGCAAAGTAATTGTGTCCAACAAGAAATGATCAGTCGCGGGCGAAGTCCCTTGCGAAACAGTAGATAACCGTTTCCAGCCATCCTCCTGATGCCGATACCACCCTATGTAGATCTGAAATTCCCCGTCAGGAATTGGGGACACAATCCGTTCATCTGCGAACAGTTCCCCAGGGGTCCACGTCGACGTCGGATAGCGGCCTTCGAAAGGCTCTCCATCGTTCTGGGCAACAATCTGATTATCTGCGTTGACGATGTGAACAAATACGGTATAGTCCGAATCAGGGCTCTCGACCGTGCGCCAGAAAAGGATTATCTTGAGGCCTTCGCTGGTCGGGTCTAACGTATAGCCTTCGAGCCTGAAGAAGTTTCCAAAGTTTACGTCTGTCAGAATCTGTGGCCCCGCAATCATGAATGTCCTGGCAATGGCCATCTTTTGCCCGGTGACCAGGGGGACCCGCTGGCGCGAAAGCTGGTCAATCAGGCTAACTTGCAACTGGTACTGGCCATCAGGAAGGTCGAGGGGGACTGCCAGAGAATAGCTAAGAGGCATTACCTGATCAGGGTGCCAAGCGCGGACACGAAAGGCTCCTTTCAGAGGCCAGTCCTCCTTGGAAATGACAGTCACGTCCCGAGTGCGATTGTAGAGTTTCAGGACAAGCTCGACATCTCTTCTAATCTCCATCTCCGGCCGCCAAAAAAGAGTTAGATCGAGGTCCGAGTCAGGTTCAAGCTCGTTACTCCGAAAGCCGACCAGTTCCAAATGGTTGGTAAATAACAGCCCCTCCAGAGGCATGTAAGCGGGAATCCTGCCCCGCCAGCGCGCTTCCAGGGCTGTGGCTACCGGGATACCATTCTTAGTCAGGATTGTCGTTTCCTTCTCGTTCAGAGGCTCTACGCTTGCAGGCATGGACGGAAGGAAAAAGACCGTTCCCTCTTTAAGCAAGACCCATTCCTCAGGGAATCCTTTATCCGTTGACCAGTCGGAGTCAAGGAGAATGACCGAGACACGCTCCCCCTGACGCAAAGTTTCTTCCACCCCGCTCTGTCGGTGCGGGAACTGTTCGATCAGCAGGAAAGCGAGACGGTTATCGCTGTATAGGCTGGTGGGCAGGAGAATGGATCTGTCAAGATGATTGCCGATGAATTCTGCGATCGGGCCGAATTTCGGATCTTCTCCGTGATTCGCTATGTGATACGGTGTGACTCGCTGGACAAAGTCCCACTGGCGAATCAGGCCGAGAATCAGCGCCAGCGCCAGGACAAGGTAACCCATCCAACGGGGAAATCGCGGCCTCCTCTCTATCCAGGCCCAGGCAGACGCGGTTCCCAGACCAGCCATCATAAAGATGAAAGGAATTCCCGGAAGCAGTCGGCGGAAATTTATCACTGTATGATCATATCTTTCGTAAGTAAGGAGTTCGGGCAGTAGCATCAACGCCATCATCAGGCACCCAAAGACATGGGCGTCTCGTCTCCGGCGGATGACGACCGCAATCCCGATTACCAGACCAATGACGAAAACGGTTGTTAGAATTGCTTTGGGCCCGTACGGGTTATCTACTTGCCGGAAAAAGGACAACGCAGTGAGCTGGTTTATCAGTTTTGCAACAACAACGGCAACAGGATCCGGCAGTTCGAAAACAAACTGTCCCCCCGCAGGGCCGGCGGGATTCGCGACGCGAGCGACAAATGTATAGGGGTAGACGATAAACATTATCCACTGAGGCAGGGCAACCAAGGCGGCGGCGGCAGTGGCCCATAGCAGGTCGCGCCAGTGTGCCAATAGACGCCGGTTCGCCAGAACGGCGCCTATGCTGGCTACCGCCAACGCGACTGGAAAGAAACGCGCAACGATATAGACATACTGGCTCAGTCCAACCAGAAGACCGGCCAGAATAAAGTCCAGCCTGTTTCCGCGGCGAAAACCTCGCCACAGGAAACCAATGGCTGTCAATTCCACGACAGGCAGCAGAATGGGTTCAATGCCGGGGAAAGAGTGTGAAGCAAAGAATGTCGAAAGAGCCAGTCCCAAGGCTGCAATCAGCCCTGCTCTGCGGGCGAAAACTGTGCCAAACTGGTCAAAGGCCCAGCGAGAGGCCCAGTAAGTCGCCGGCGCGACCAAGGCGCCGCCCACAACAGTCAGGCCCTGCAGACCGGCAACGCTGTATCCAAATACAGAGAATATGAGGGCCTGTATATAAACGATCAGGGGGTGGATTCCAAACTGATGATAGATGTAGAAAGGAAAGATATCTTCTTGTAAGAAATCACGTGTGTGCAGTGCCAGTGACGCCGCATCGTTATTCAGGGTTGGGGTCAACCTGAACCAGTGAAAATAGTAGCTTGAGAGACTGATACAGAGTAGTGCGATAGAAAGCCAGGCATCAACGCGGCCGGTTACAGAGGACGACTTACCAAGCAGTTGGAAATATGCGGAAAGATTTCGCTGTACTACAGCGACTGGGTTTTTCCTGAAAATGTCTTAGTTCCTCCCGCTGCAGTGCGTCTCTACGCAATTTTCAAATATAATGGGGACTTCACGTGAATGAAACGGACCGGGGTGGCGCCAGCGGTTTCAACGCGCAATTCTCAGTTCGTGAGGAAGGGTGCTGCTGCGGACGGAGAGCTTTATCTGCATCCTGTCCAGAGGACAGTGTTATTCTTGAGCGACAGAGTATTCGGTTAGCAGTCGTCTCATCTCATCCCGCATCTTGATCGTCTCGGTCATCACATCCACCTGGTCACAGTCCATCCACGGATCGTGTTCATACTCCAGCGTCAGATAGCCGTTGTAGTCGGCGGCGTCGAGCACTTCGACCACGGCGTGAAGGTCGAGCTCCCCGTCATGCCAGCGCACCTGCAGCTTACCGTCGCTCGCATGCCGCAGATGGACATGGCCGGCATAGGGGCCGAGGGGATCCGCGTCGCCCGGGCCATATCCTTTCGCCATAAAGTGGGAATAATCGAGCACGATTTTGAGCGTGGGATTCTGCTGCAGAAATGCCAACGTTTCGAAGGGGCTTTCCAGCACCGACTCGACGTGCGGCTCGAACAGAAACAGCACATCCTCGGCGGCTGCCAGCGCGGCGAGTTCGTTCATCGCGGCTGCGGACAGCTCCACCGCCTCTTCGTGGGTGATGCCCTCCTGGTCAACGCCCGGCAGCACCAGCACCGACGGAATACGCGCGGCTTTGCAGAACTGGAGCACCCGCTTGAACGTTTCGCGGTTGGCGGCGCGTACGCTTTCATCGACAGAATTGACCGGCCTGTCGTAGAATCCATCCCCGAAGATGTAGAGCAGATTGCTGAGCGGGAGGCCGGCCTCGGTTACGCGGCGGGCTTGCCCTTCTGGATCGCGTTCGATCTCGCGCGAATCGAGCAGCCCGCCGGGCACGGCCATCAGGTCCATCGCCCTTATTCCCAGCGCCTGCCATATCGCGGCCGATTCCGACAAACTGGCGCCCACGAAGGACCAGGCAGCGCCTGAGATTTTTGCAGTGGTCATGGTTGTCTCCTTAATTCAGCAGAAAGTCCTGGCTTTTCAACGAAATTCTCTTCATTGTATCTCTCAGCTATACAGACAGCAGCTCTGAGGGCCCGCTACAGCTGATAGGGCCATTCACCCGGTGTAAACGCCCAGCCGATTTTGTCGCAGACGGTGCGCCAGCGCCCTTCCATATCCGGCATATACAGGAGAGGCACCCACCCCAGTGTCAGATAGATGTACAGCGCGGCCAGCCGCCAGTCCTCTGTGAAGAGATAGATGTTCTGGTAGCCGGCCTGGAGAAGGCGGCGTACAACAGCCGCGCTCACGGCCATGCCCAGCCCCTTGCCGGCATGATCGGGATGGCCGGCGAGCCAGCCCAGCGAGCCGGCAAAGGGATGATCAGCATCCGGCCTGTGATGGGCCATTGCAGTGGCAACAAGCTCATTGCTGGCTCGGTCCACGATGAAATACCAGCCGTCCGGCAGAATCATGGTGAACCAGGGACGCAAGACCTCATCGTCCCAGTCTTTGAAACCGGCCAGGTCCATCAACTTGTAGAAGGCGGCTTCGTCGCCGGGCCGGTAGGTGCGCAGTGTGTAGCCGATTGGCACGTGAACCTCAGGCGGCGAATTGAGGAGGGAGCCGGGCCAGACCATCTGCAGCCCTTCCTTAGTCTTCTCTTCGCTCATGCGCACCATCCTATGAAAGTAACATGGCAACTGTCATTACCCATTGCCGCTTTCGACCCTGCAATGATCGTGTCGACCGAATTGACCGGCTGGCCGTCGAATCCATCCCTGACGATGTAGAGTAGATTGCTGAGCGGGAGGCCGGCCCCCGGGGATCGTGTTCGATCTCCTGCGAGGCAAGTAGCCCGCCGAGCACGGCTATCAGGTTAATCGCCTGTGATATCGCGGCCGATTCCGGTAAACTGGCGCCCGCGTAGGTCAGGCCGCGCCGGCGAGTTTCATGGGGGTCATGGTTGGTTCCCAGCTGCTGGTTTCTCTCTCTGAATTGGCGTTGTCGGTGGCTTCGTTTGCGGTATTAGCCGTATCATTTGGGTCTTTTGCGATTCACCGTCTGTCATCTAATACAAAATGGTTTACTGGTTTAAGGGACAAATATAGGTTTTCTATAGGTAGAAGTACGAAATGCAGATAGTTTCTAACAATAAAATCGTGAAAATCGTGGAGCCTGCATCCGATTCTTCGGAATGGTAGTGCTTTTAGCTGATAAAGTCCGACCAATTCGTGTGGAAAAGCGTTAAATTACCTCGAGATTTCCGCTGAAACGCCCGCACGAGCAAGTAATGTAGCAGGTCTGACGCGTAAAGCGTGCCGGCATGCTGAATCCTCATTAGGCTTTATTGTTAGATCTATTGTTAATTCTTCGGAATCTGTCACAGATTAACAAAGGAATTGACGAGGAACAGAATGGCTCACCTACCCCAAAATGAGCTGGGGCGATCAGCCTACATTTCCTCCCCTCAACTTTTTGCAAGGTGTTTGATACTCAATCATCCAGGGCGTTTAGAAGTACCCATGCCGGCCTTCGTCTTGATCCTTGATTGACGATGCTCCCGGCGCGGCGGAGTTCCTGCAGCAAGTTGTGAACTTTGTCCTGTTTCTGCTTAAAGTTCAGTCGGTCGGGTAGCTGGGACAGAAGCACTTCATCGATTTCCTTCCGGCTCACCGGCCCATAATTACGAATAAGCTCTAGCACTAAGTTCCTATAGTACCGGTTCTCAAAGCCGCGCTCGCGGACGTGCTCGCCTATAGTGCTAGTCGCCTTGGCGACTACGTTCGCTACTATCAGGTTGGGATAGCGCCCTTCCACCAAGTCGGCATTTTTGAGAGAGCGATGCTCGGTTCTCTCAATGGGTAGTCCTTTCTGTACTCGGTCGAGCAGAATTACCTGTTCAAGGTCGAGATCAGTCCGCTCCAGAAGCAGCCGAGTGTAACGTTCATCCAGAATCCGTCCGTTGAGTTTCACGATAACAGAACCCGGCTTAGTCAGATCATAGTCCGGCAAAGGGAACGACCGCTTACGCTGAGTTTCAAACATGCGTTTGATCCCGCCACCCTGTGTGTCTATCAAATTCAACTGGACCATCGCATCCGCAAGGAAGTTGTTGCGGTAGAAAGACTGTGGGGCGTCTTGCCGGATTACTGTCTCTACATCGCCTGGAAGAAAGTCGCCGACGTTAGTCAAAATCACACGGTCGGGAAACTCAACGACGATGATGCGACCACGTAACTGGTAGTCCTGGTGGGCGATGCAGTTGTGCAGCGCTTCCCGGATTACCCAGAAGTCGTACTGCGTAAATTCCACCGGGAAAAGTGTCCCGCTTGGCATGGCACGCACATTCAGATTTCGGATTCGGTTTTGTAACCTGTCTCCTGCAAGCAAAAAGGGCGGACTGAAGTGTTCATAGTCGAGTTCGCGGTTGTCCGCGTCTTTCAGTATCCACGAGATTTTTGCCACTGCGGGAGAGAGTAGTGTAGCCGACTCGGCGCGGCCAAGCAGAAGAAGCGCGGTATGCGTCACCTTGCCTTGCTTCAAGACACGAGCTTTGTTAAGGAAAGTGATGTCGTCCCAATCAGCCACTTCGTCCGCTTGAGAAGGATGCGTGATAGCGAATTGCTCTCGTGCTTTTGAGACGGCCTCCGGGTCGAGATCATCTATCGTCGCGTCCTCGCATATCTGCGCTGACCAGTCGTTACCCCGTGTCCATATCGCGCGTGCTTTCTCAGGGTGTTGCCTCAAATTGGTCTTGCTAGCGCCGACCCTGATGTAAGACTCGCCACGAAAACTGATAGGTGTATCGCGGGCCGGGTTGATTTCAAAGACAACAACACGACCGCTGGAGTGCTCCACTATATGGATCTCAAAATCTGGGTTTGGACTCAATTGAGCCGTGACCCAAGGAAGCAGGTCCTGATTCCCTTGGGCCTTCTTGGTGTATGGATCGAAGGACGTTCCAACAACCTCGTGCGTTTCGTCCTGGATGCCGTAGAGAAGATAGGCCTTCGGCTTATACTTCAGGCAAGCTGCGTTCGCCAGAGCAGAGATGTACTCACCAATCATCTGGGCAGAGTGGTAATTCCTTTTGAACTCAACCCACTCCGTCTCTCCCGATAACTGGCATAGTTCATCCACGAGACGAACGAGACGACTGTCATGAATTCGACTAATTGTCATGTCTTGACCTCCTTGGAGACAGTATCGCGTCCCTCCCCTCCATCAGTCAATCCGCCAGTGGAACACTTCCGGAATGCCTTCGGGATAGGCGTCGTACGGGTCGTAGGCGTCCCCGCTTTCGTCCTCCATGATTGGCGCCATGTACTCCTCTCAGTGCACCGATTCGGGACTTTCCGCCAGGTCGGCGTTGCGTACCCTCCAATTGATCGAATTGGCCGCCTGGCCGTCGAATCCATCCCCTAAGATGTAGAGTAGATTGCTGAGCGGGAGGTCGGCCTCGCTCACGCGCCGGGCCTGCCCCTGGGGCTCGCGTTCGATCTCCTGTGAGTCGAGCAGACCACCGGGCACGGCGATCAGGTCCATCGCCTGTAATATCGCGGCCGATACCGATAAACTGGCGCCCACGTAGGCCAGGCCGCGCCGGCGAGTTTCATAGTGGTCATGGTAGTCTGCTGACTTCTGGTTCATCTCTTCGAATTTGCGTTGTCAGTAGCCATTTCTCCAATATTTGCCGGTGAACGCAAGCCGGTTGTGACATCGCTTGCTTGCTGTTAAGTGAAGAGAAGAGCATCAGACTGAGGTAATTATATTGAAATTCTTAGAGGTCAAGACGAAACTCTGTATGGTTTCTAACTATAGATTGGGGAGATTGGAATCGATTCTTGTTATGGCGGTACTTGTTGGACAAAACGCGACGCACTAGGGCCAATCGTGGCATGGAGAAGGTACATGCAACCAAGATGACGCTTTGTCTATGCCGTGAGCTCGATGTTGGCAATTTTCTTCTCAATGGAGTCTAGTGGCTCACCAATCACATCCTCGATGTGCTCTGGAAGGTAAGGGTCATCGAAATAGGATTCAAGGAAAATACGCTTTACACTTGGCAATCCATAAGTGTCCAGGAGAAAAGAGACAAGCTGTCCGCCGATCCCATAGACAGGCTCACCTGCGGCCTCTTCGGCCCAAAAGACGTCGTTCTTGCACAGCCGACGCAGGAATCCGGGTTTAGCCTTGCAGGTATATTCTTGCCAGATGTTCTTCAGTATTCCACGTCCCTCTAAAGTGCCGATTCCCAAAATGCGCTCGAAGTAGACGGCGACACCCTCGTTCAAAAGGGAAGGCGCCTCGCCCACTTGGTCGGCCCACCAGAAGTGGACAATTTCATGGAGCACCCCTTGAAATACAATTGGGTCATCCCAAGCCAATCCACGAGTGATCAAATGTATGCCCGCAGGATTCACGGTCCCATAGAACATGCGCTGTTTGCCAGAGCCGGCGAAGTCAGCTTGCTCAAGAAGCTCTGGAGCGTAAAGCCAAACATTGACCCGACGTTGACGTTCCTTATCCTTTATTTCTGAGCCAATTTCTAATGCTGTGCGAACACGCTGGTGGCACTGGTCAGTCCTTTTGAGCAAATTTTGCATGTCTGTGAAGTTCGGGTCTAGCAGAGCAATATCAATGAAGAACAGACTCTCGGCTGTTTCCTCAACCCGCCAGTGATGGGTGCCGCGATAACTGCGAAGATCGAGTTTCTTCAACGTGATTCCTTCATTATGGCGGGCCCCATTTGCAAGACCATGAGATTGGGAGAAACAAGGTGCATGTAGACAGATACGGTAGGCTTTGATCAGAGCGCGAAGATGATGTCATCATCTTTCTACAGACCTGACAGTTAGAGATTTCGTCTGCAAGCCGAAACCTCCCGCAAATTAGCAAAGGATTTAACAAGGGCCAGAATGGGAAATACAGGAGTAACGGAGCGGTCGAGAGACCATGTGTTTGCTGGAACTATAGTTAAATCCTTTGATAGCGCGTCAAGATTTACCATAGTTTAACAAAGGGCCGGGTCCTGCTCGAAGCATATGTTGTCACCCCTCCCCGCCGCCGCCAACCCGCCAGTGGAATACCTCCGGCAGGCCCTCGGGATAGGCGTCGTACGGGTCGTAGGCGTCGCCGCTCTCGTCCTCCATAATCGGCGCCATGTACTCCTCCCAGCGCACCGATTCGGGACTTTCCGCCAGGATGCGGACCGCCTCGGCGTAGTCCTCCGTCTCCATATACAGGAAGAGCTGCCGGTCGGCCATAAAGATGCTCATGCTGCGCCCGCCCGCCCGCTCCAGGTCGGCCAGCACAGCAGGCCAGACCTCCCCGTGGCGCCGCCGGTACTCTTCCTCCTCCCCCTCCTTGACGTGCATGACAAACGCAACCCGTTGCATCGGTACCCCCCAGTTTTCAGTGGTCAGAACCATCCGCATCCGTCTCGATGCACCTTATTTTTCCCATTTCGTGGTCCAGTCATTGGGGCCAACCATAGAATACGAACTGTCGTTAAGTCTCGGCCTTTGAGCTATCCCGCCATGTGCTTGGTAGATAGCTCTATTGTACACTATCGCTCGTACGTCAGTTCTTGGGCACCACTTCAGTGATCCAAATGGTGAGGAGTTATCAATGGCAGATTATGCGCTTACTCGACGGCAGTTCTTGCGTTCTACGACTCGAATTGGGTTGACAATGACGCTGGCGTCCGCGTTGTGTCCCCCTGTTCGGACCGCATATGCGGACGAAGGTTCCTTCATTTCGGTCCTAGGTGGACTGGAGATTCTTCGGAAGCCTGACGTTCAGGAATTTCTGGGAACAGGTGTTGGAGCGTTGTGGGTTGCGGGCAGTTATCTCAACGTATTTGCACACAATCTTAACTTCAGTAACTTGCCGCCGGAGTTGATACTGAAGTACCGACTTGCCGGTGCTGAATGGAAAAGTTTTCCCGCGGCAAAAGGCTTGTGGGAAACCATCCCTGCTCCGATCCGGGCAGGCGGCCCGGAAGCACTGTGGAAGTTTCACCAGGGCAAAGACTGGTCCCACATAATTCCCAAATCATGGGGGGGCCCAACGACCGCCGAAAACGGGATTTGGTGGAGTTCCGAAAAGAACAGGAGTTTGGGCGGTAAGCCGATGAGTCCGGCGGACATTGCCGATGCCAAGGCGGTTCTGAGGCAGGAGGCAATACGCGCCACCATAGTTCAAACACTAAGTGGGATGGTAAAGGGAGCGATGTTAGCGGTTGTGGTGGGGGCGCTGCTGGCATGTCTGGAGTGTGGCCTGGAGTATGCAGAGGGAAATATTACGTGGAATGAGATGGTCTACAAGATTGTGGAGTCAAGCATAATCGCTGGAGTCGGTGCGTTTATCGTTACAGGTCTGATCGTTGGGATTTCGCTGTTGTTTCCTTTTGTGATCCCCATTTTCATGCCAGTGTTGTATGCCTTGCAGCTAGTGTCTCTCGTGTTCCTGGGCCGGCAACTGGTCCCATTGGCGAAAGGGTGGTGGGAGGTGCTTAAGGGCCAAGAACTCTTGGACGCTTCCACTGCGGTTTTGAAGGACGTCGGGAAGAATCTGCGTAACTTCTTCAGAGAGGCAGAAGAGAATGTTCTCAACGTTGTTTGGGATTGGATTTCTATGACGGCGGATCGCGTGGGCTTGGACAAGGCGTGGGAATTGGCTGTCGCCTTTATTCAGCAGCTGGGCGTTGACAGGGCGTTAGTCTGGTTCGTGGCGCGAACCGAGGCGTTGAGGAGAAAAGCTGGCGATGTCGCGTCCTTCCTCAAGAGTTGGGATTATCAGTTGGAGGTGGGTGAGGGTAGGCTCAGAGAGTCGATTGCAGGCGTAGTCACCACGCAGTTCCAGGATGCCATTTCCACAACGGACGAGTTGCTGCGAAGCATTAGCGATATCCGTAAAGATGCAAACATGCAGGTGGCCGACTCGCTCTTGGCAGTCTGACAAGTTGGACGACACATACGGAAGGTGCAACGGTCGTTCGACACATCAGATGGGTAAGGAATGAAGCAGGGTAAATTGTTGCGTGTGTGAGGTGGATGTTGTGGCAGTCACTGACTTCGATGCTTCCACCCCCGGCGCCAACCTCTGTCTCGAACTAGAGGTGCCGAACCCTTGATGGGTGGAAGCCATTCGAAGATGAATCGCTTATATGATTGCTGATTGTACCCTTCACATGAGTGGAATTCGAACTGCATAACGGAGAGGTAGTCATGCGCGGTCATCGATTATGGACACTAGCCGTCGCAGTTCTCGCCATTTTAGCGGCGACCAAGTATGTGTCGGCGCAAGTCGAAACGCGGGCAATGCCCCAACTAACTGGCGATGATGAGGCCAGTACGGTTACCTTCCGGGTGCGTATTCAGAACAAATCCGGTGACAGCGACTTGCCCACTCTTTTCGCCCCCGGTGTTTGGGTACTGCATAGTGAAGCTGGCCCCCTTTTCGCAAGCAGCGAAGCGGGTTGGGGTGGCGGACTGAAAGCGCTGGCCGAGAGAGGAGATCCGGTCGCGGTGGCAGATGCACTGCGCGCGCAGGGTTTTCTTGCCGGTGTTTTCGATACTCCGGTCTGCGCTGACGGCCCTGGACCGCTTCCAAGCGGGAGTGCAGAAGAGTTTGGTAATACCTACGAGTTTGAAGTTGCTGCTTCCCCTGATAGTCCCTATCTCTCTTTCGCCACTATGCTCGTACAGTCCAACGACCTGTTCCTTGTTTCCGGCGAGAACGGCATCGCCTTGTTCGACGTAGATGGCTCGGCAATAGGCGTTCAAAATGTCACGGACAAGCTGCTTCTTGGGGAAGCAGGAACGGCGGCCAATGGGGAGTCGGGCGATGGCGGTTTCGGCTACCCCAAAGTCGCTGACTTGGTTGATGTAAAAATTTCATCGGCTCTGATGGTTAATCGTGATGAGGGCCGACAACTGCCTCCGCCTGCTGATCATCAGGTTGGGGAGATTTTTCAAGTTGGGGACATACAATGGCAAGTGCATTCTGCGCAGATTCTTGGTGATAAACTGATAGCCAAGAAAGAGATGCTGACAACTGATGAGCGTTTTGTATTAGTGCGTTTCAGTTTTTTGAATCTGGGCAGCGACCCGGTGGAATTCGATGGCGGGCCGCGCAACAGAAAAGGTGTGCCACTGAGGGACGATGTGGGCCGCGAATTCACATATTTTCTGGAGCCGCGGATTGGGTGGCCGGATAATCCCCCGCACGATCATGTTCCTGAAGACGAAAACTGCTATGGCAGGAGGAGGTTTGGGCGGTGGAGGCCCTTTGAGCTCAAGCCCAATTCTCCAACTACGTGCTCCATAATTTACGAAGTCAGTGCTGATGCGACGAATCTTGCTTTTGTTGCAAGCGATCTTGGCAAAGACCAAGTTGGCACAACAGAGGTTGTTGACTTGAACCTGCCTTCCGTTGTTTCTCCCCATTCCATTGGTGAAAATGTGCTGGTTGGGGATGTACGCTGGAGCGTTCTTGGCGCCGAAGATCTTGGTCAGGTTTTGATGGCGGAAGAAGGTGAGCTAAAGACGAAAAACCGCTTCATTCGAGTGCGCTTTTATCTCCAGAATAAGGGAAGTGAGACGTTTAGATTTGATGTCGTCGATGATGTAAAGCTGCGAGATAGCCTTGGACGCGAGCATGAACACTATCTAGTGCCTCGGAGAGGACCTGACAGATACCCAGAGGAGGTCTTACCAGATGACGAGGAGTGCCGTAACTATGAACTCAAGCCTAACCAGTCGGCGACCTGCACAGCTATTTACGAAGTCGATGGGAAGACAACCGGTCTTGTCTCAGTGGCGGACCATTTGGAGGGAACTGAAAGCGGGGTAGAGTTAATCGATCTGGGCTTGCCCTCCCGAAAGGCGGTTTCCATCTATTCAGTCAACGAAGATGTAGAAGTTGGTGACATGTGTTGGCGCGTGCTTTCTTCGAAAAATCTCGGCAAAGTACTCAAGAATAATGGAGAAGAAGAGAGTACTGAAGGGGAATTCATTCGAGTGCGTTTTCGAATTCTGAATCTGGGTAGCGAGACATTGGAATTAGACCACCCCGACGCAGTGCTGGTTGGCGAGCATGACCGCACTTATATTCATTATCATGTAGCCCGGGACTTGTGGCCGGACCGTCACCCGGTGGAGTCTATCCCGGACAACGAGGAATGTTATCACATTGACCTTAAGCCCAACATCCCTACTACATGCACAGTGATTTATGATGTCGCTGACAATACGAAAAATTTTTTCGTCTTTGTGGCAAGCGATTTGGAAGGATATGAAGCAGAACCTGTCGGTCTTTTTCCAGAGCCGGTTCAGCCTTGTACAGTAGTGCAAGGCCCAATTTCTGTCGGTAAGCATGAGGTATGTGAGGAGGTCTCCCCAGGAATCTATAGAGGGGAAGGGTCAGAAGAAAGTCCTTGTCTTTGGGCGCGACATGACAGTTTCGAAGCGGGTTTCGACAGCGTTATTGCCACCAGGACACATGAAGGGCAGTTCTACGTGGAAATCCTGGATAGCGACGCGGCATTTTCGACCGACTGCAATCTGTTGCCCATCGACAATGCCATTTATCCCGATCCCAAGCCAACATCGCTTCCTCCCGGAATGTATCTTGTAGATAGAGACATCGCCCCAGGTCAGTACGAGGGGGTACCTTCAGCAGGTTTGTACTGTTTCTGGCAGCGGTTAAATTGCGTTACAGGAGAGGAACATTGTTCAGTAGATTGGGGCCTGGAGGGCGAAAAATACCAAGTCGAGGTCACGCCAACTGATCTAGCTGTCGAGTTTGCTTGTCCGGTGGAGCAAGTTCTACCAGACTTTCAACGGATCCATGATAGTCGCCTAGGCTATTCGTTGGCCGTTCCCGACGGATGGCACGTTATTGACTTGCAGAGAGTTGAACAGCACCCCCTCTGGGGGATCTTTAGCAGGGCTTATCCAGTCGCGGCCAAGGAACTAGAGGATTTCCTGGCCTCGCCCGGAGGCGAGAATATCGGCTATCTAGCAGTGGAGCTAGATTTGATCCCCAAGCCATCTATCAAAACGATAGCCCTCGTCGGCACGACGTCGCTCGACGATGATATGTCTGCAGAATCCGTAGTTCAGTTGCTTAGCAGTGTGATCGAATCTTTTGACATGTTTCCTGTGGGGACGCCGGATTTTTCCATTGGCACAACCAATGGTCTTCGCTCTATTCAGGGGATTGTAACGGCCGACCTCCGCAGTCAGGGACTCTTCAATGCCTATACCGTAGTTACAGCGTTGAGGGAAAATGATACAGCCTATATTCTTCTCGTAGCAACAGAGGCGAAAGACGTCAAGGCTAAGCAGCCGCTGATCAATCAGATCGTAGGCACTTTCAGACCTGAGTAGTGATCCAAAAAAGTAACTTCATACTTCCATGCCGGGCACCGGGATTGTGCTCAGCATGCCGCCGTCGACGTCGAGCGCCGACCCGGTCAGGAAGGCGGCTTCGTCGGAGATGAAGAAGAGGACGGCATTCACGATGTCCTGCACCGTCGGGTTGCGCTGCAAGGGAATGTCGGCGGCCGTGGCGGCCAGGATCTCCTGCGGCTGCATGCCCGTGGCAGATGTCTTCAAGTCGAGAATCTCCTGCCCCATCCCGGTTCCCGATACGCCGACCGGGCAGACGCAGTTGACCGTAACCTGGCGCGGCGCCAGCTCGCCCGCCAGCACCTTGGTCAGCCCAACAACCCCGAACTTGGCCGCACAGTAGTGGGCCAGCAGCGGGAATCCCACCTTGGACGCGTCGGAGCCGATGTTGACGATGCGGCCGCGGCCGCTGGCGCACAGAAGCGGCGCGGCCGCCTGGCAGCAGAGAAACGTGCCCTTCAGGTCCACGTCGAGCACCCAGTCCCACTCCGCTTCGCTGATCTCCGTCAGCGGGTTGAAGGCGATGACACCGGCCGAGTTGACCAGCGTGTCCAAACCGCCGAAACGCGTCTCGCAGGCCGCCACCGCGGCCGCGGCTGACGCCGGCGACGTCACATCCAGTTCAACGGCCAGCAGATTGTCGCTGTCCAGGCTGCGTTCGGCGTCCTGCAGGCGGTCGCGATCGATGTCCCCAATCGCGACCTGCGCGCCGTCCGCCAGCAACGCCTCCGCAATCCCCAGCCCGAATCCGCTCGCTCCACCGGTGATCAGCGCCCGGCGCGCATCATTCTGAATTTCTGACACGGTCTCCCCTCCCCCAAATGGTCAGCGAACCTGATATGCTGGCCGCTGACCACTGCCGTCTCACTGAAATGAGTACTTGCGCACGATCTCTTCGCGCACATGGACGCCCAGCCCGGGCCTGTCGCGCACGGCCAGATACCCGCTCTCCTGCACCCAGGGGTCGCTGACAAGCTCGTGCTGCATCGGCGATTCATGCGGCTTGAGGTCCATGCTGACGCCGTGGTCGGAGATGGCCAGCAGATGGACGCTGGCCGCGCTGTTGAGCGCGCTGCTCCACGTGTGCAGGCTGAACTGCAGGTTCTCCACCTCCAGCAGCCGGATCACCTCGCGAGAGCCGGTGATACCGTGGCTGCGGCCCGGGTCGATCTGGATCACATCCACGCCGCCACTGCGGATCAGGCGCCCGTAGCTTTCGACATCCCATTCATCCTCACCGGTCCCGATCGGCGTGGCCACCGCGGCCCGCAACCGGACATGCCCCTCCAGGTCACTCGGCAGGAGCGGCTGCTCAATCCAGCGCAGGCGGTATGGCTCAAGCTGGCGGAAGCGGCGGATCGCGGTCGGCACGTCCCACAGATTGCGCGCGCCCGGCGTGTCGATTATCAGCTGGCGTTCATCGCCAATTACCTCGCGGATGCGGCGCACGTACTCGATGTCACGCGCGGCGTCCTGACCGAAGACTGCGCCCGGATGCATGCCCCACCCCGCTTTGACGTAGTGGTAACCCTGCTCCACCATCCAGCGAAACTCGTTCAAGGTCCAGTCCAGGTCCTCCATGTCGAAGATGATCGAGGCCATCGCCACCACCTTGTCATGCAGCTTGCCCCCCAGAAGCTGGCAGACAGGCAGTCCCAGCGCCTTGCCCTTCAGATCCCATAACGCCATATCGATCGCGCTCACGCCAAAGGCGGCGATTCCTTCCGGGCCGTACCACCAGATATGGGCCAGCATCTTGTGCCAGGCGCGCTCGACATCGCGCGCGTCCTCGCCGATCAGCAGGGGAGCCAGGCCCTGCTCGATGATCAGCTTCGTCGCCAGTGCAGCCTCGCGAAACTGGGAGATGCACTCGCCCCAACCGACCGTGCCGTCATCGGCCTCAACCCGCGCGAGGGTGATATAGCGTTCAATGCCCTTATAGTGGGGTTCCGGATACGCGAGCGCGTATGCTTGAACTGTACGAATCTTCATGGCTGTTTCCTTGTGGAGTTTTCGAGTTCTGGGCTTTAGTCCTCGGCAACAAGGCGGGCACGTGAGAACGCGGTGTCACCAAAAGCTAAGAACCGACTACCAAAAACTGCAGTTAAAAACTGCCGTCCAATTCCGGCTTGGCCGTCAGCGTTGCCCGCGCCGGAAAACTGATCGTGACGGGGCCAAGCAGCCCCGAAACCGTCTGCCCCGGGAAGACAAACTCGGACTCATAGGGCCCCGTGCTGAAGTAGTTGGCCAGGGTATTGTAGACGGTTACTTCCAGCTCGTTGTCCCCCTTGCGCACTTGGCCGGTGATGTCGAAGCGGTAGGGGCGCGCCAGTCGGACGCCCACGTTCTGCCCGTTGACAGACACCTCCGCCGTCGTGTTCACCGCGCCGAGGTCGAGAATGACGTCACCCTGCAGCTGCTCGCTTTCGAGCGAGAATTTCTTACTGTAGACGGCGCCGCCGGAGTAGCTCTCCAACGCGTACTGGCTCCAATCGCCCAACGGCAGGGACGCCTCAGCACATTCGAAGCGAACTGGCCGGCGGATGGCGGCGCCGGCGTAGACGCCGGGCTTCTGTTCGACTCGGAGCGCCACCTGCGAGCCATCCGCTACCGGAGTATCCAGGCGGACCTGCCCGTCCCGGATCGCAGCTTCCACGCCGTTGATCCAGACCTGAACGCCCTCTGCATCCACATCCAGATAGAGCGTATGCGTTCCTGCCGGCGCTTCGCACCTGTACCAGCCGACGCGGCGCTCTTTGTGCGGCGCGATCTCATAGGCCAGTTCGGAAGGCTCGGCAAACCAGGTCAGCCGCGCCGCCGCACGGTCTCGCACAGGAGTCGTCGATGGCTCCAGCAAGGCTGCATACGCCCGCAAGGGCTGTCCAGGCGGCTGGACGCAAGCGAGCAGGAGCAGGTTCAGCCCCTCCTGTAAGTCGACCTCTATCGCCGCCGGAACCGGCTCCTCGGAACCATCCGGTAGCAGAGCGTCTCCGTTCAGCCACGCCTGCTCCAACTGCCCGCAGTCGGCCCCAAGATGCAGAACCCAGCGCCCATCCCGCGGCGCCTGCACATAGGTGAAGAGGTAGCGCACGCTCTCCTCATGCTCGTCGGCAACGTCAAAATAGAGAAACGAATCCCCGACGCCATGGCTGCCGCCCCAAACTTCGGTGCCCGGCTGCCCGAACTCTTGTGAATAACAGACCGCCTCCCAACGCATCTCGCCGGCGTCCAGCGCATCTGCGTCTCCGGCGATCAAGGCCGCCAGTTGCGGCGGGGCCTGCCCGCGCTTGAATGGGCCGCTGGCCCGCCAATAGGGGCCGAAAGTATAGGTGAAAACGGGCCAACTGCCGTCGTCGTAGTCGCGGCTGTGCCAGCCCTGCGCAGTGCCTGGCGTCTCCTCCTCCCGGTAGCGGAACTGTCGCGCCTCGGCGGCGATGTGTTCATCGCTGGCCGGCTCGCGGAAATCGCCCCAGCGGTTGTCCATCGTCGGCGTCAACCGGAACGACCAGTCGCCCGTCAGGTGCAGCGGGGCCGGCGCCGGTGCGAAGCGGGCTCTGGCGCCGTACTCGCGCCCTCTGTGACGCACGCGCACCGACTTGAGGCTCCCGTCTTCGACAGTACCCTGCACCTCAACGCTATCGCCGGACGCTTCCACATGGGTGACCGTCCCCAGGTTGTCCGCCGTCACAGCCGGTCTGTCCCCGGGCGGGCGCATAACCAGGACGATGCCCTGGTTGGCCTCCATCGTCAGCTGCACGGTCGTCCTGTCTTCCGTATAGGAGAAGCGGTGATGGGGCAACGCCTCGCCGCTATTGCAGTCCCAGATCTCCGGTTCGCCGTGGACGCGCAGGGTAAAGGTCAGATCTCTGCGCGACGATTCGACATTGTAGAGGAAGTAGACGTCCAGCTCGCCGATCTTCTGGTGCGTGTGGAAGACGTTCCTCTCCGAGGCGATCACGTCGCGGTCGATCGCGGCCGAGATAGTAGCCGCGACATCGACCCCCCGCTGCTCCGCATGGGGCGTGCGCGTCGTGTCCTGACCGGGCAGGAAGATGCCTTGGCCGCCATGCTCATTGCTCTGCCGGTAGATGCTGTCGCGGGCCTGGCTATGCGCCTCGGAACGGTGGGCTGCCTCTTCGCTGGAAGCGATGCCGAAGATGTGCTGCAACAGGGCGCGCACTTCGGGATCGTCGCGGCCGCGCTCCTGCGACGCGCCCGGCAGGCGGCGGAAGGCTACGACCGTGCCGCCCCCGTCATAGAACTCCCGGAGCTTCGCCAGCGTACTGCGGCGGATTGTCGTCATCGGCGGCAGGAGCACGGCCCGGAACCGGATACCGGCTATCTCCAGGGTCCCGTCGCGCACGACGGCCTGGCTCAGCACGTTATCGTCGACGAAATCGAAATCGATCCCCGCCTCGTAGATCTGGCGGGCGAGCGCAAAGGTGGTCATCGCGCATTCGTCGGCCGCGCTCGTGAACGAGTCCCCCCGCAGCCAGTTGGCGTGGACCGTCGTCAGCGGGTAGAGCAGCGCCACGTCCGCTACGTGTGTTCCCTGGCTCATCACCGCGCTCAGGCGCGACACATAGTCCACGAAGGTCTGCCAGTGCTCCCAGTAGGGCTGGCGCCAGTGTATCGACGGCGGCACCCACTCGTACCAGCCGCCCAGCGTGTTGTACAGCCCGCCGTGCTGATTGTAATGATTCAGCCCGTAGGCGTAGTTCTCATTCGTCCAGGCCAGATTCTGCTCCTGGGTCATGCCCCAGCCCGAGCCCCAGTAGACGCACATCGACGCGCGCTCGCGCTCGTAGATGTGCAGGATCGAGCTGGAGAGCTTGGCGTCGATGAAGCAGCGCTCGCCGGGCAGACTGGCGCCGGGGTCCTCGTTGCCGGTGACGTGGAACCAGCGCATCAGGCGGAAGAAGTCGCCGTAATGCCACGTCTGGCCCAGCATATCCTGTCGTCCCCAGGTCGCGATCGTGGCGTAGCGCATGCCACGCTCTTCATGCCATTCGCACAGCGGTTTGTGGAGGTTCTCCTCCACAAGCGCGGACATGACCTCGTAGTAGTCGCAGCGGATCTTGTCGGTAAAGCCGCCGATGTCGTGGAAGAGGCCGACCAGGCGGGGCGCAGGGTCGTATCCCTTTTCCACCCTGAACCGCTCTACCAGGTTCGGCGCGTAGAGGATGTTGCCGTTGAGTACATAGAGTTCGTCCTGCCCGTAGAGGGAGAGGGTGCCGGGTATAAATTCGCGCAGCCGCTCTTCGTGTTCCTGCCAGTAGATTTCGAGATAGCGCGCGGCGACATGGGGGTTGAGGTAGTCGAGATCATGGGGCTGGCTGGCGACGGCGGCGAGCAGCCAGCCAGCCTCCGGCGCGTCCCACGACAGCGTTTGCCCCGATTTGGGCAGTGGCAATTCCTGGCAAGAGTCAGGATTCAGGCCCCCATCCTCAATTCGAAATGCGGCCGCGGCCAGGACCGTCTCTCCCTGTGGCAGGTCGAGTTGCAGCGGCCCCCCCTTTTGCGAGCGGGTCTCGTGGATGACCAGGCGGCGGCCCTCCAACTCCGGTCGCGTCGCGCGCTCGGCGCGCAGCAGATCCTGCCAGTATTCGCGCCCTTCCCAGCCGGAAAACCACGCTTCCAGCCCGAGACGCTCGTGTTCAGCGACTGAATGGCGGAAGAACTCCCACCATTCCTCGCTGAAATAGGTTGGCTGCGTCCCGTACCGCTCGCCGTCGAGATAGCGCGGGTAGTACCAGGTGCCGCCCACGCCCTTTTTCTTCAGCTCCTCCAGCTGCCAGGTGATGCGCTGCTTGTCCAGCTCGCCCGTCTCCCAGAACCAGGTGACGAAGTCGCTGTAGTCGAGGGTGGGTTGGTGGAAGAGTTGCAGCAGGTTGGAGTAGGAGGGAGTGGTCATTATGGGAGCTCTAGGTCTGGTGTTTTTGGGTATGCTGGAGCAGGAGAAGGACTCCTGGGTTGAAATTGCCAAGGGCTGCAGATGTGTGCTGTCGTAGATGGGATCTACATTGCAAGCCGGGTGCGGAAACGCATTTGGGAGATATGGATAGCTGTCTGTGGACGACTGACGCCTCCATTGTAACCGCTGGATAAGACGGGTTCAAACCGGCGGGCCGTAAGGGGGGTGAGGGCGTGTCTGGGCACGAGGCCTAGTGGCTACCCGTTATCCTGATGCTCTCGCAGATACCTGTTGATCCGTGCGCTGTCCTCGCGCTCTTTGTCTCCCTTAAAGTAGAGTTCGATGAAGTCAACGCGACGCTCATGGATGAACCAGGCGAAGATGACGCGCAGCGAACTGTTGCGCAAATACTTGCAGGCTAGACGAGCTTTGACGATTAACAGGGACTCGGTTTGTGTGAGGATGCTGACGCGCCTTGAGGGTGTTGGCGGGACAGCCGCGATCACTTCTCGAAACAACTTCAAATCTGCGGGGAGTGATCTGTACTTTCTGGAGAGCCTTCTGCGTTCTCGTTGAAATTCACGTAGTTCGTTATAGTGCATCGTCCAATTCGCTTACGGAGTATCTGTCATCTCGGTAGAAAACAGTCTCGTAAGGAATCGGTTTCCCGTCGCGAGTAGATTTCCAGGGGATGTCATTGTGGGAATACTCAGATAGCTCGGCAACGCTCATGTCGGAGAAACGGTCCAGCACCTGTTCAATGTGTTGAATGTCGCGCGGGCGCAACAAATCGGTTTGCGACCGTCCGGTTGTGACGTATCGCTTCTGGCTGTCGCTGAGGTAGGTCTGCTCCGCCTTCTGAACCTCCCCTTCCTCTTCCAGACAGCGCAGAATCCGGGTCAGATTGACCGAGGTCGGACCGTGGTCGTTCTTGATGTAGGTCTCACCCATCAGGTTCTCTTCGTACTTTTCGTAGAAGTCGAAGTCGATGAAATAGAAGAGTCGGTGCAGGACGGCTTCGCCGACGTTCGGTTTGTTCCCAACCTTTTCGAGTACATAGAGGATCACCTGCCTGAATACGGCGGGACGTTCTACCTCGACACGAATCTGGAGGTATTCGCTCTCCGGTACTGCTTCGTCTATTACCTGCCGGCGTGCGTGACCGCTAGACCGCTTTTCAGTCAGCATACGCGTTAACCTCCTTTCCTCCAGTTTCGCAGTCCTGTACTCCACAGAACCGGCGTCAGGGCCATAAAAACAGCGAATCTGGCATACCCATGTGCAGTTCATTCTATGCCAGAGCGCCGGGAGCGGCAAGGCTGGCCGGAATAGGGGTGCAGTTCACATTTGGGGTGGGAATGGTCAGGTGGGGAATGCATGACTGCGGTGGTTGGAACTGTTTGTTCCTCATATGTTGGGAGGCACTGGGCAGGCACAAGGCCTGCCCCTACGGAGGTGGCGCGGGGGTTGGAACACAGGTGGCTGTCTCAACAGTTCCAACTGTCCACGACGGTGGGGCAAACGAAGGGGGGCGTTGCGGGGGGAATCCCCCCGCACAAGGGAGGGCCGAAGGCCCGACCGCCCAAAGGCAGTTGTCAGTGATCAGTTGTCAGTGGTCAGAAACGAAGGCGCTTATCCTGCGTGGGGACGCGAAGTGGCTTTAGCTTAGTCGTTGCCAGAGGTGTACGAAAGGTCACCCCATTATGGACTGCACCCCGGAATAGCGATATCCCTTCTTACACGCCGCGGGCATGCAGTTTCTGCTCAGGCAGTAAACGATGTCTGCCGGCAGAGGTCAGATGCAAGTAGTCGATGTCGCGCCGGGAAAATCAGACCTTGATCGCGCCTGAAGTGAGGCCGGCGACGAACCAGCGGCTGGTAAAGATGAAGAGGATAACCAGGGGGATCGAGCCGAGCAACAGTCCTGCCATCGTCAGCCCGTAGCGTGTGAAGTATTCCGTCTGATAGGCCCACAGACCCGGTGTCAGAGGCAGGAGCGCCTGCTTCTGGACAGTCAGGTAGGGCCAGATCAGGTTGTTCCATGTGCCCAGAATGTTCAGTATCGCGGCCACGCCCAGCATTGACTTGCTCAGCGGCAGCGCGATCCGCCAGTAACCCTGCCACTCGCTCGCGCCGTCAATGCGCGCCGCGTCGAACAGTTCTTTTGGCAGGCTTTCAAAGAAGGTGCGCAAGATAAACATGGCGAAGACCTGTCCGCTCGCGATCCATGGCAGGATCATCGCCCAGTATGTATTGATCAGGCCGAGATCTTTCACCAGTACAAACGACGGGATCAGCGTCATCGCCGAAGGGACCATCATCAGCGCCAGCACCATGTAGAACAGCACCTGCCGGGCCGGAAATTCCAGTATCCCGAATGCATAGGCCGACAGCGACGCCAGCAACAGGACGCCGATCACCGTCACGCCGCTAATGATAATGCTGTTTCTGATGAATTCCAGTACGATCTCAAAGGCAAACCCGTAATTCTCCCAGTGCAGCGGGAAGGTCAGCGCAAAGGGCTGGCGCGCGAACTGCGGGATCGTCTTCAGCGAAATCAGGAAGGCCATCACCAGCGGCGCCATACCCCCCACCAGGAACAGGCCCAAAACGATGATTCGCCACCAATCGCCGCGCAGGAAAACGCCAACCTGCTCGCTCCTGCTGCGTCTATACAGTTCTCTCGTCTCCGTCCGCGCCGCACCCATCGCATTAACTCCCAACTGCAGTTTTTCGTTCTATTCCCGCACCGGTGGGGGTTACTAAAAACCAGAAACTGACAACCAAAAACTGACGTTAATATTCTTCAGTCGTGATGTACTTCATATTGATTAGCGTCAGCACCAGCGTGATCATAAACATCACAACCCCAATCGCCGAGGCATAGCCCATCTTATTGATGCGGAAAGCATTCCAGAACATCCACATCCCCGGCACCATCGTGCTATTGATCGGCCCGCCCTGCGTCATCGCGAACACCGCTGTAAACTCCTGCACGCCCCACATGATTGTCAGCACCGAAATCAGTTTGATCTGTCCGGCGATCAGCGGCAACTCGATCGACCAGAAGCGCCGCATCTCTGAAGCCCCGTCGATCATCGCGCTTTCGACGATCTCGTAGGGAATCGCCTGTAGGCCCGCCAGCAGAATCAGGATGGCCACCCCGTCCACCCACGGGAAATTGCGCAGCATTACCGCATACAGCGCCACGTTCGGGTCCGACAGCCACGCCCGCGTCCATGACTCCAGGCCTAGCCAAATCAAGAGCACATTCAGCGGCCCCACCTTCACATCATAGATGAACTTCCACAGCATCAACGGCACGATCGCGGGAATAACCACCGGAAGAATCATCCCCAACCGGAACGTATACTGCGCCCTTCCCCCCCGCAGCCGGTGTATCAACACGGCAATGAACAAGGAAACACCCACCGTGGACACCACATACCAGGCTGCCAGCTGCAGCATGTGGTCCATCGATTTGAGGAAAACCCGGTCTTTGGCGAAAAGCTGGATGAAGTTACCCAGGCCAACAAAGTCCGCGGACAAGCCCGGCGCCCATTTGAACACCGACCGGTACAGGCCAAGCAGCGCCGGATAGTACATGAACACCAGCAGGAAGACGAAGGTGGGGGCGAGCATGAGATAGGCGACGCGCCCTTCGTAGATGCGTTTTCCGAGTGTTTTCTTGCGCGTCTGCACACCCACCGGTCGGGCCGTCGCGTCGGGTAGGGCGGGCATCTCTTCTACAGCCATCAGCGCATCCTTAAACTTGAGTGACCGGCATACTTCGCCAACCGTTAGCCATTTGTATAGATCAAGGGCAGATGTTCGTCGTCAGCAATCTCGTCACCCACGTGCAGACGATCGGCCACCTCTGCCGGCAGCGCAGCCGGCCGGCCGTTGTACAACGCGCCTTCCGGCATGAACAGCATCGACAGCGCCCTCCGGGGATGGACCGTCATGTTCGGGCCGGCAGCATGGGCGATCATCCCGTTGATGAAGACGCCGTCCCCCGCCTTTACCTCTGCTGCGGCCGGCTCGATCTCCCTCCACTCGGGATAGTCCTCCAGCAGGCCATCGATCTTCGCTTCGTTCAGGTTGCCGGTTACATCATAGCGGCTACTCTTGTGCGTGCCCGGCAGAAAGTACATGCAGCCGTTCTGCAGCGTGGCGTCGTCCAGCGCCACCCACAACATGATCGACTGCCGCGAATGGAAGGGGTCCATGGCGTTGTCCACATGCCAGTTGGTCGGATGCGCCCAAGGCTCCTTCACCAGCGCGTGGTCGTGGTACAAGCGGATGCCGTCCACGCCTGCCAGTTCAGCGACCAGCCGCCCCAGCCGGGGATCGGTCACCAACGCTTTGATCTCCCCGCTCGTCTTCCACAGATTCACGCACTGTACGAAGACACTCTCATAGTGGTCGTCGCGTCCCTGGTTGTGGCGTCCGTTGATCCTGAAGTGGCGCGCCATGCCGTCGGCCAGCGCAGTGCGCCACCCCGCCAACTCCTCCCTGTCCAGCAGAGCCTCGACCGCGAGGTAGCCGTTCTCCCTATAGAACTCGACCTGTTGAGCGGTAAGGTCCGTGTTCATCAAACCTTCATAAAAAGGTCAAAGGAGTGAGAAGCAGTTGGATCCTTCACACTTCTCACTCCTCTTAACTCACTTCTCGCTTCTAGCAGGACAGCCCTTCCCGCTCGATGTAGCGGTCGGCGTAGGCGTCGAAGGACTCCTGGATGATGTTCAGCGCGGTGTCCAGGTCCATCTGATCCAGCATATAGGAGCGCCAGGCCTGGCCGATCGGCTCGGCTGCCTCGGCGTCCAGCTTGACCTCTTCGTAGACGAACATCTGCGTCTCACCGATCTGCTCGGTCAGCAAGGCAAACGGCTCTTCGAAGCGCGGGTCGACCGGTACGTTCTTCACGTTCGGCATCAGCGTGCCGATTTCCGACTGGATCGTGTGCAGGTTGTCCGGCACCGAGATCCAGCGCATCAGGTCGACGGCGGCATCGATCACGCCGTCCTTTTCGGAACGGGTGGGAATTGCGATCTGGTCGCCCACGGGGCCGCCAATTGGCCATGCCGGCGTCGGCGGATCGGTAACCAGGTCACTGCTCTCCTTGGTCAGGAGCGGCGCAAAGAAGGTGCTCCACTCGAAGTCGACCAGCGGGTCGTGCAGCAAGCGCGGGAAGGACCAGGTGCCGTTCTCCATGATCGGCTCGACTTTGTTGAGGAAGCGCGTGTGTGTATCGGTGGCGCGGGTCGTCCAGTCCGCCGGGCGGTAGGGCACGTTCAGCTTCCACAGCTCCATCCACTCGCGGTACTGCGGCAGGTGCGCGTGGTAGATGCCGTTCTCGATGGCGCAGGCGACCTCTTCGTAGGTGGCCGTGCCGCGGTCGGGGTTGACCTGGGGTTCGATCTCGCCGGCCATCAGCATACCGCCCATCTGCAGACGGTACCAGTGATCGGTATCGGAGACGGGGCCGGTCCAGCCGCCGTACGCGTCCACGCCTTCGTCGCGGAAGGCCTGGCAGATGGAGAGGAAGTCGGCGTAGTTCTCGGGCGACTCGAGGCCGAGGTCGTTGAACCAGTCGACGTTGTAGTAGAAGAAGGTAGTGACGAGGCCGAACACCATGTTGTAGTACCCGTCCCGCATCAGCGTCTCACCCGTCGGGATCGGGAAGAACTGGTCCAGCCACTTTTCGCTGCCGGGATCGCCCGCCGGAATGTAAGGATTCGGCTGGTTGAAGTAGGGGGTCAACTCAGTCCACCAACCCTTGTCCAGGTCATCCTTGATGTGCCAGTGCGCGTGCGTCACAATGTGCGGAATCGTTCCCGCGGTCTGCTGCGCAATCGTCCATTCACGGCTGCTGATGCCCTGCGGAATGCGGATCCACTCGATGCTGACGTCAGGGTGTTCCGCGGTGTAGCCGTCCAGCACTTCGAGGACCTTGTTGTGCGGCAGCGGGTTGTCTTCGGTGCGCTCCATGCTCTGTGTCGGCGTCCAGGAGCCCCAATACGTAACCAACTCCTTGACTTCGCCCATCGCGGCGTCGCCATCGCCGGCCGGCGCCATCGGCGCCTGGCAGGCCGCCAAGCCTACCCCTAACGTCGCGACACCTGCCGTCTTGAGAAATGCGCGTCGAGAAACTGCACGGTCTGTCATCGTTCCTTTCCTTTCTGTAAGAGTTGTGAAGTAGGAATTCCGGTCTGAGCCGGCATGAATTCGGTCAACAGTGCAGGCCACCAATGGTGAGGCCCGCAGCCAACTGTCGCTTGACCTTGGTGCATCGAAGGAACCGTCGGTTTTCTGCTGGAGTTGGCCCTCCTTTGCCGCTGAAGGGGCTGTGCTGATGTGCGTCTGCACCTGTGGAACGCGGGGGTAAGTATAATCGGATTGGCGCCCTTTGCCTAATAATTACGGTTGTTCGCCGGGTGCAGTTCATATCCGGGGTGGAGATGGTCAGGTGGGGAATACATGACAGCGGTGGCTGAAATTGTTTGCCGTTCATTTATTTGGGAGGCACTGGGCAGGCACAAGGCCTGCCCCTACAGGGGAGACGCGAGGGTTCGAGCACCGGTCGCTGTCTCAACCGTTCCAATTGTCCACGGCGGTCGGGCATACGATGGGGGGCGTTGCGGGGGGAGTCCCCCCGCACAAGGGAGGGCCGAAGGCCCGACCGCACAACTGTGAGGAGAGAGTGAAGAGTGGAGAGTAGAGAGTGACCACCGTCAGTTCTGCTGGAAAGTGTAACTGGAACTGACCGCGGCCTGGTTGCAACAAGAAGTATGCGAGAATTCACCCCCATTTTAGGATGCAACCCTGTTCATTTCAGTTGTTGACTTGCCAACTCTGTATGCTATGATTGGCGGCACGCCCACCCAATCTCGAACGCTTTTGCGCCCCCGAATTTCGGGTATCTGCAAAGGCCTGAACATTGAAATCGTTTCGCCAGTCCCTGTTCAACCACAGTGGCATCGTGGACGGTGCATAGCAGACTGTACCTGCCGCGAGCCGCGAATCAATTCAGTCAGGAGTCGTATGATGAGCAAGTTAGCCCTACTCGGTGGCGAGAAGGCCGTCACCTCCGAGCCGCTATCGGGTCCGCATATGCGGTCGCCGATGTGGGAGAGCGGCAAGGCCGCCGACTGGGAGGAGTTTTCGGAAGCCTTTGCCAAGAAGATGCAGGTCGAATACGCCCTGCCCGTCTCGTCCGGACAGGTGGCGTTGAACTCGGCCCTCACGGCCGCGCAGGCCGGGCCGGGGGATGAGGTCATTGTGCCCTCCTTTACCTGGATCGCCAGCGTGAGCTGCATCATGCACAACAACGCCGTGCCGATCTTCGCCGACGTTGATCCCAAGACCTTCACGCTCGACCCGGAGGACGTGCGGCGCAAGATCACCCACCGCACCAAGGCGATCATCGCGGTAGACCTTTACGGCCATCCGGTCGATCTGAAGGAGCTGCTCGCCATCGCCCGCGAACATGATATCGTGCTCATCGAAGACTCCGCGCAGGCCACCGGCGCCTATGTGGACGGCCAGATCATCGGCGGCATCGCCGACATCACCTGTTTCAGCTTCGCCGGCAAGCCGATTGCCGCCACCAGCGGCGGGGTGATGACGACCAACAGCCGCGAATACTACGAGCGCGGCGCGCTGGGCGGGCAACATCCCTCGACGCTGTCCAAGATCCTGACCAACTCCGATCTGCTCAAGTACGCGTCGACCGGCGGTTACGGCGACAACCACCGCATCGATCGCTACGCGATGACGGTGGCATACGAGGCGTTGGAGACCTTCGAGGAGGCCAACGACGCCCGCATCGCCAACTGCGAGCTCCTCACCCAGGAGCTGAGCAAGGTAAAGGGGATCACGCCGCCCTACGTGGCGCCCGGGAACAAGCACGTCTACCATATGTATTCCAGCCTCTACAACGAGGAGGGGCTCGGCGTGCCCAGGGAGACCTTCGTCAAGGCGATCAACGCTGAAGGCGTTACCGCTCTCACCTACGTCAACAGCGCCAACTTCCTCTTCCATCCCGGCGGAAAGCCGATGCCGTCCGGGCCGATCCACCACCGCGCCGTCTTTCAGGAGAAGAACGTTTACGGGCATGGCTGCCCCTTCCAGTGCCCCCACTACACCGGCGAGGCGGACTACTCGATCGGCTCGCTGCCCGTAACCGAAAAGCTGGTGGACCAGGAGTTCAACTTCCTGCAGCCGCACCTCTCCGCCCCCAACGGCCCCGACCAGATGGAGCAGTTCCTGGACGCCGTGACCAAGGTGGTCGACAACATCGGCGACCTGGAGGGCTACCAGGTCGATTAACATTTGGCCGCGGAGGTCAAACACAACCGCTGCACAGTATGCGCGCGATGAGATTGGAGAAATTTCAATGCTGGAAGAACTGAGCCATGCCCAGTGGCAGGAATTTGAGCGTGAAGGTTATCTGCGCCTGGGGCGCTGTATGAGCGACGATGAACTGGCGGCGATTCAGCAACGCATGGACGGGATCATGCTCGGCACCGCGCCGGTCGACTACAACCGCATGATGATGCAGCTGGACCGCATCCCCGGCAAGACCGATGCGCCCGGCTCTGGGTCGAAGGGGCACAAAGGGGCGACGCTGCATTATCGCAAAATTCAGGATCTGGAGTTCGACCCGCTCTTTCTGCGCTATATGCAGAAGCCGCTCTTCCGCCACATCTGCTGCATGGTATACGGAACGGACACGCCGGTCACCTGCATGCGGGCGATGTTCATGAACAAGCCCGCGGCCGACCCCGCGGACGCCGACGGGCAAGCGGGGCAGTCCGTCGGCGGCACCAACCTTGTCTGGCATCAGGACCGCTGGACCTATTTTGACCGCGATCCCCTGATCACCATCTGGACCGCGCTCGACCCGGCCACCGTCGCCAACGGCTGCGTCCACATCGCGCCTCGCCGCCATCAAGCCCTGATCAACCCCAGCCACGTCTCCGGCTTTATGACCGACGAGCAGGCCGAGGCGCTGGTGGCGGAAGCAGAGACGGTCCCGCTCGAAATGGAGGCCGGCGAGGCGGTGCTGCTCCACAATTATTTGCCGCACACCTCCGGGGTTAACAGCACCTCCATTGCCCGACGCGCCTTCAGCGTCTGCTATATGGATGCCGCCACCGTGGACTCCCACAACCATGAGTATTCGTTGATCTTCGGCGACGGCGCGCTCGCCCCGGAGCGGCTGTAACGACAAGAAGCGAGGCGTGAGGCGTGAGGGATGAGGAGTGAGAAGAGAGTGAACACCTTCCTCTCCTCGACTGCGGCGTTACCGCAACGAACTATTTGTAACTGGCTTTCTGGCACCAACCACTGTAGTTTCAAGCAGGAGAGTGAAATGCAACCCGAAATCGCACTGGCAAAGCGGGAACAGATGCTGCAGGACGGCTTCTGCTTTGTTGACGACATCCTCACTGAAGAGTTTCTGCAGGAGCTGCGCGACGAATCGGAGCGCCTCATCGCCGCGCACGTTCCCCCGCCCGACGTGCGGTACCAGGGCCAGCACGTCGATGTGAGAGGTGAGGAGAATGACGTCATCAGGAGGCTTTTGGAATGGCAGCCGGCGCGGCAAGCGCTCGAAGAAATGGGATTCGGCGATTTCGAGAGCACCGGCGGCATCATCATCCTCACCAAAGACCCGGGCGAACCGGCCCTCTACTGGCATCAGGACTGGGGGAGCTGGGAGGACCCGATCAGCGTCACACCCTGGCCGCAGCAGATCTTCGTCTCCTACTATCTGAGCGACACAAGTGTCGAGAACGGCTGTCTCAAGATCATCCCCGGCACGCACCACAAGCGAATTGAGCTGCACGATGAGCTTGTGCCCGCGCACGAGCAGGGCGCGCGCTACATTGAAGAGGACCATCCGGTCATGTTCGGCGACCATCCCGACCAGGTCGATGTCTGCGTGCGCGCCCGGTCCTTCGTGCTGGCGGACGCTCGTGTGCTGCACTCGGCGCGGCAGAACCTGACCGATGAGCGCCGGACGCTGATCCTTGCCTGGCACCGTCGGCGCGACGACGTCTGGCACGAGCCTCCGGCTTACTGGGAGGGCGAGATTCCTGAAGTCCTTGCCAACCGCGATGCCGACCGGGAGTACGAACGCTCGCGCATCCCCGGCGAACATCTCGAATTCAGCGGTCAGTAGGGTGCTATCCTAAGAGATATCCCAAAGGGGTCAGGAGTTTGCGAAAGCAGGTGAGACTCCTGCCCTTCAGTTGCGCAGTCGTTGCAGAAGGTCGTGATTTCGAGCGCGTGTTAAGCTGCGCTCAAGTAGTGACACGGTAGTGTATGTGCCATTTGAATCGCTTCCGTGGTCAGGCTGATTTTGCGGAGTACACAAATGAAGGCACAGATTGAGATCCCTAAAGACGTTGTTGCCGACTTTTGTCAGCGTCACCAAATCCGTCGTATGGCTCTTCTACAAAAAAGCCTCGCGTCGGAGGAAGACTTGGATCTCATTGTCGAGTTTGACTCGGGTGTAAAGGTAGGGTTGTTGCACCTGGCGCGTATGGAAAAGGAGTTGAGCGAAGCGCTTGACCGTTCAACCCATCTGCTGACCTATAAAGGCGTGGAGAAAAGCCTGCCCCTTTGTTCAAGGAAGCGATTGTCGATTCAGCCGTAATTCAGTATGGTGCGAGCTACACCCAAGACGCCTAAAGGTCTGAAATTCAGAGAATAGCTCTTACTTCCCGCTCCTGACTTTTCACTTCGCATCACTGTCCACTGGAAACAGGGTCTATGCGATTTGCCCTCTTTGGCGCCGGACGCGCCGGTACTATCCACGCCCGCAACATTGCCAGTCATCCCCGCGCCGAACTCGGTTACATCTTCGACGTCGATCAGGACGCCGCGCAGCGGCTCGCGACCGCCCGCGGGGGGCAGGTTCCCCGCAGCGCGCAGGAGATTTGGGAGGCGGACGATGTCGATGCCGTCCTGATCGCCTCATCGACCGATACGCACGTCGACCTGCTGCGGCAGGCGATGCGGGCCGGCAGGCCGACCTACTGCGAGAAGCCGATCGATCTCGACATCGAGAAGGTGCGATTGTTCGTGGAGGAAGCGTCCGGCTGCGACCTGCCGATATTCATCGGCTTCCGCCGCCGCTTCCAACCGGAATTTCGATCGATTCACCGGGAGATCCGGGACGGCGCTGTCGGACAGATCGAGTCCATCCGCGTCACTGCCCGCGACTTTAAGCTGGCTCCTCTCGCCTTTCTGCAGCGTTCCGGCGGCCTGCTGCGCGACAAGATGATCCACTACTTCGACCTGGCCCCATGGCTCGCCGCGGAGAAACCCAGCGAGGTCTACGCGACCGGCTCTTGCCTCATCGATCCCGTTGTCGGGCAGATGGGCGACGTCGACACCGCGGTGGCGGTCCTGCGCTTCCCCAGCGGCGCGCTCTGTACGATAGAGAACGGCCGGCGCGCGGTCTACGGCTTTGATGACCGGGTCGAGGTCTTTGGCGCCAAAGGGATGCTGCAAGGCGGATCGGCCCCCGCCGACAATCTGGCCCGGTTCACCGCAACGGGCATCACGCAGAACCGGTTTCCCGACTACTACGGCGAGGGAAGCTTCGCCTACGCGCTCGATGGCTTCATCACCGCGCTCGAGAGCGGCGCGTCCGTCTCGCCCTCGCTGCAGGACGGCTACCAGGCCCAGCTGATCGCTGAGGCCGCGATCGAGTCCATGCGCACCAACCGGCCGGTGAAGCTTAAGTGGACATAGCAGGTGTGGATATTTCAAATGCGCTGCCGCTTCGCACATTGCACCACCAGGAGATCCAATCAGATCGCGTCTCCCTATGAACACAAATACTGACCCCTCAGCGAACGCCTACCAACTCCGCGGCGGAGAGAGTGTCCTTCTCCTCGACGAAGCCCTTATTCAGGAGGAAGACGGCATCACCCGCGCGGTTCAGCCCTGCGCCAAAATCCCATTCGTCATGGAGCCCGACGCCGACAAGCCCTGGGAGGCCTGCGGCCCCGGTATGAGCAAGCGCATCCATCTCTACGGCACGGCTCTCTACGACGATCTGGCGGGCAAGTACCGGATGTGGTACTTCGGCCGCATGGGCCCCCACTGGCGCGTGCCGGACGGCAACTACCAGATCCCCGATCTCTATGTCCCCCGCACCGACGAAAGACCCTTCCACTGCAACGGCGTCACCGCCGACCGCTATGGACGCGCCTTTGTCGACAACGACCGCGGCGACCTCACCCTGTACGCGGAGAGCGACGACGGCATCAACTGGACCAAGCCGGAGCTGGGTATCTTCACCTTCAACGGCAGCTCTGCCAACAACATCATCTGGGATCTTCACGGCGCCTCCGTCTTCATTGATCGAGACGAGGAGGAGGAAGACAAACGCTACAAGGCGATCGGTTTTTGCCGCCGCTACCGCAGCATCTTTCTGCTCACCTCGCCCGACGGCATTCACTGGGATGACAACGTTACCGTGACCCTGCCCGAGCAGGGGCGCGTCCATAACTGTCTCGAGTCGGTGGTAAAGCGCAGCAACGAGGGCACGTTCAACGTAACCTGGGACGCGGCCGATTTTATCTACCGCGCCTACTCGCTGCAGCGCTTTGACGATAGCGAGAAGCGGCGCGTCATCTGTTACTCGGAAAGCCCCTCTCTGGCCGGCCCCTGGAAGGACTCCTACCCGATCCTGGAGCCGAGTAGCTGGGACGACGAGATCGCCCGGCGCAGGTACGGCGCGCTGCGCGCCGAGTTCCACAACATGTCCGCCTTTCGTTACGGGGGTCTTCATATCGGTCTGCTGGGCGTCCTCTACGTGACCGCCGAGCAGATTCCAGGCGAGAAGAACCAGATCCCCTGCGACGGCCCCATTGACGGCCAGTTCGTCTACAGCCGCGATGGCATCAACTGGCAGCATGCCGACCGCGCCCGCACTGTTGCGCTCCCGCGCGGCCGCGGCGCGGCCTTTGACAGGGGCATGATCATCGGCACGGCCAAAGAGCCGATCATCGAAGGCGACGAAGTTCACTGGTTCTACACCGGCTGCGAGCATACGCACGGCGAAGTCGACATGGAGAAGCGCGTCAAGCGGCTGGGGCGCGCCACCTGGCAGCGGGACCGCTTCGTCGCTCTCGCCGCGGCCGGCGAGGCGATGATCGTGACGAAGCCTCTGCAACTGCCCGCGGGTGCCGGCGCGCTTGAGGTGAACGCAGATGCCGCCGGCGGGCAGCTGCGCGTCGAACTGTGCCGTCCCGACGGACGCGTCGTGGACGGCTATTCGCGTGAAGACTGTCTTCCTCTGCAAAGCGATGAACTGCACTGGCAGGTCAGGTGGCAGAACGAGGAGCCAGCGATCGAAGGCGCCGTCCAGATCCGCTTTTTCCTCAATCGCAGCAAACTGTACAGCTTCACGTTCAGGACCTGAATCCCCTGCTCTTCAAGATGACCTGGCTGGCATCAGCAGGATCAACACCCCCAATCGGCCCTTCCAGACCTATAAAGTCGATTCTCAGGCCGAGCGACTTCCCAAAACAACCAAACCTTGTCTTAGCTACCGCGCGATTATGTTTTTCGATTGACATATTTGTGCAACATTTCACCTCTATCATTTGCAGGTATGAGGGAATCGCCCTCAGGCAAACGGATAGGGAAAGAGGTGAAAGGATGGCAAGCAAGACGGTGTTGACGAAGAACTTCGTGCTGATGTTAGCGTTGACTGCAGTCATGGTGGCAATCGGCATCAGTGGCTGTGTAATGACTGTCGGAACGGGCGAGCATCATGGCTCAAGCGGCATAGAGACGAGCCGGGGCGAACACGAACGTGAAGGCGGCACCGGTGAAGGTGAGAGCAGTGAAGGTGTCAGCGAAAGCGAAGGCGAAGAATCAGGCAAAACTCTGACCCTGACCGAGCGCTATGATACCGTTCGCAAGGGCGCCAGGCTGATTCTGACCTACGACGCCCGGAGCAACTCCTTCAACGGCACGGTGGAAAACACCACGGACAGCACCTTGGAGCAAGTTCGGGTTGAGGTGCACCTGTCGAATGGCGTCGAGCTCGGACCGACAACGCCGGTTGACATCGCTCCTGGTGAAATCGTGGATGTTACCCTCCCCGCAACAGCCCAATCGTTTGACGGGTGGACGCCCCACGCCGAAGTAGGGCCGGGAACCGGAGGAGAGGCAGGCGAACATGGTCCCGGCGGCGAGGATGGGGAAGAAGGCGGCGAACACAGTAGCGGCGGCTAGCAAGACCGAGGCGAAAGGCGCCGGCAGCCGTTTTCTGGCGGACAGGCGCGATACGCAGACGCGGTATCCGGCATGGACACCGCGTCTGCACGGCTTCAGTTGAGAAACGATAATGCGTTCCATGATTCTGATCGTTGAAGATGATACGCGGATCGCGAACTGGCTGAAAATCTTTTTTGAGCAGGCAGGATTTACGGCCAAAGTAACCCACGATGGCAGGACAGGGCTCACCCTTGCCCGCACCCTTGCCCCCGACCTGATCGTGCTCGATCTTATGCTCCCCGGCCTCGACGGGATCGAGCTCTGTCGCATTTTGCGCCGCGAATCGGATGTTCCCATCATCATGCTCACGGCCAGAGACGCCCATACCGACCGCATCAGCGGGCTCGAAAGCGGCGCGGACGATTATGTTGTCAAGCCGTTCGACCCTGAAGAGGTCGTGGCGCGCGCCAGAGCCGTGCTGCGTCGGGTCAATGATAAAGTGCAGCAAGTGTTGACCTGCGGCCACATTACGATCGATGAAACCACGCAGCGCGTGACGATTGACGGGCAACCAATCAGCCTGAGCCATGCCCAATTCCTCCTGCTCGCTACCTTCATGCGCCATCCGAATCAGGTGCTCACGCGCGACCAGCTGATCGCTCTTGCCTTCAATAACAGTTTTGATGGATACGATCGTGCCATTGACAGCCACATCTCTCGTCTACGCAGGCAGATTTCTGTAGATGGGCGCCAGCCGATTCAAACCGTCTATGGCACCGGCTACAGATTTGTAACGGAGGAAGGTTGATGTCGTTACGCTGGCGTTTTCTGGGCGCATTTATCCTGCTCATCGTTCTCGTTGTCTCGCTCAGTTTGGGCGTCGGATACTATACGACACAGGCGCAACTGGACACTTTTATCGGCGCGCTCAGTAGCGATCAAGCCAATGACCTGGCTCTTAAGTTGAGTCGGGCATACACTTCATCTGATGGCTGGGAAACGTTGGGAACCGCTCTATCCGAGACGGGGTATCTCTTCGATCACGGGGCGGAACAGAAGCGCTCCGAAGAAACTGAAGAAAAAGGCTCTGAACTCTTCCATAGCGAGTCTGACAGAGACCGTATACGCGTTGTCATTACTGATGTCTATGGCTATGTCTTACTGGATAATTTCGCCGAGCTGCGATGGGGTGAGGTCGCGCCGGAATTGGATGGACAGCGCGTTGATATATTCGATCTGCGTACCGGCCAGTCCGTGGGGTATGCGTATGTTGATGTGAATCGTGAACTGTGGGCGACCGAATCGCATGGCTTTCTTCGAAACCTGCTTTACACCATCACCATTGGCGGCCTGTTGACTGCTGCGATGGCGTTCCTGCTGGCCGTATGGCTTGCCAGACGCATCACCGCTCCCGTCACCGCGCTGACCCAGGCCGCCCAGTCCATCGCGCAACGCAGTGATACCGTTCAGCTGCCGGTTACCTCCCCGGATGAGCTTGGGCAGATGAGCGCGGCATTCAACCGGATGACAACCGCCCTCCAAACGCAACGCGACCTGCGCAAGCGGCTCCTCGACGATATCTCGCATGAACTGAACACGCCCTTGAGCGTCATCCGGCTGGAAGCGCACGGGCTGCGCCAAGGGTTGCAGACACCCGCACAGGCAGCCGACCAGATCATTGAAGAAGTGAAGCTGCTCCGTAACCTGGCGCGTGACCTGAACTGGCTGGCCGAAACCGAATCCGACGAGCTGCGGCTCACGATTGAACCGTACTCGCTCCATCAACTGCTCGCCGCTGAAGTGGACCGCTGGCAGCCGCAAGCGCAGATGCACGAGATCAACTTATCGCTGCAACCGCTGCCTGAACTGCCGGTGCTCAATCTCGACCGGATGCGGCTGGGTCAGGCGTTGGGCAATGTCATTCACAATGCGCTCCAGCACACGGAGGCGGGCGGCCGGGTAACGGTTACGGCAACCATGGAAGCGGGCGGGGGTGTGGGGATTTCTGTAACGGATGATGGGGCAGGGGTCGACCCTGCCGATCTGCCTCATATCTTCAACCGCCTCTATCGCGCCGATCAGTCTCGCAGTCGCCGCACCGGCGGCATGGGGCTGGGGCTGACAATCGCCCGCGCCATTATTGAAGCGCACAATGGTACGATTGCCGTCACCAGCAGCGGGCTTGGACAGGGGACAACCGTGCGGTTCGATCTTCCACTGTCATAGACGACAGTTGCCAGCCAGCCCTGATGCGTTTGCCGCAAGGCAAAGCCTGTAACACTGCCTTTCATCACAATCCAGCGGCAGGGGGCAACCAGGCTGATACTTCCCGGCATTGCAAACGCCGGCTTGCGCATGTGAACAGCGATTGCTTCAATTCGCAGTCCGCTATATATTTATGGCGACGCGAAGACAGGGAATTTGCGATGCGCAAAGCCCGAATGAACCCGAACAGAAAATACACAGGTCGAGGGGTCCAATGAGCCTTACAATCCAGGAAAGAGAATCCTTTGAAGCCAACGGTTATCTGCTCAAAAAAGGTCTCGTCTCCCGGCAGGAGATCGGGCAGATCCGCCAGGAATTGCCAGACATCCACCGGCGCATGGTGGCTGACCCGCCGCCTGAAGTCCACGTTGCCTGGGAGGACGAGGACGCGCCCGACGAGAGCAAGATCATCCGCCAGCTGATGCACAGCGAACTGGTCAGCCCGACACTCAATCGCATCCTGCGCAGCGACGCGCTCGTCGATATCGTGGCCGATCTGATGCACCCGCAGGTCGCCCTCTATCACAGCAAGCTGCTGCCCAAAGAGGCCGGCATCGGCGCGGCGACGCCCTGGCATCAGGACTACGCCTACTGGAAGACCGACGAGAACCAGCCGATGATGATCAACTGCCAGCTTGCCATCGATCCGATGACGCTCGAAAACGGCTGCCTGGAGTTCATCCCCGGCAGCCACCGCTGGGGACTGCAGGACCATGAGCGGCACCAGGAGACCTTCGGCAGGTTCCTGCCCGGCCACTACTACAAGCGGGACGAGGGCGTGACCATTCCGATGGAGCCGGGGGACGGCATCTTTTTCACATCCCTCGTCATCCACGGCTCCGCGCCCAACAAATCGTCCCATCCCCGTTGGGCCAACACTTTCGCTTACAACGTGCCCGGCAACGGTGAGCACCAGGTGCGCGAAGTTTTGCGTTGACCGCCCAAGCTGAATGCCCAGGCTGAATGTACGGGCCGAATGCGGGCGCGGCATCCTCTGGTTCACAGGAGATCCAGGGTCCGCTGCGGTTGGTCGCGCTTTGTCTCAGTAGAATTGCCAGGGCGACTGCAGCATGAGGAATTTGGCATGTCTTCCTGCGATATGTTATATTGCAAACATGACAAACATGACAGATTCCCAAGACATCCCCGCCACATTACGCGCCGTCCGCGCCAGCCTCGACCTCACCCAGCAGCAACTCGCTGAGCGGCTCGGAGTTTCCTATACCACCGTAAACCGGTGGGAGGGAGGCGCAAACAGGCCCCAAAAGGCAGCGCTGGAGGCAATTGCGGCGCTGGCCGCCGAAGCCGGGCTCGACGCGGCAACGGTTGCCGAACAACCTGTCGAGGCGGCCGCAGGCGTAACCGCGCGCCGCCGTGGCCGCCGTGCGCAGATCTCTTCAACGCGAACAATGGAGCAGATGCTGTGGGACGCAGCCTGCTCTATCCGCGGCGAGAAAGACGCAGCCAAATTCAAGGACTATCTGCTGCCCCTCCTCTTTCTGAAGCGGCTGTCCGATGTCTTTGACGACGAGATCGAGCGTCTCGGCGAGGAATACGGTGACTACGCCGCTGCGCTGGAGATCGCCGAGGACGACCATGCCCTGCTGCGCTTCTATCTGCCTCCCGAGGCGCGCTGGGCGATAATCAGTGGACGCCGGGAATGCGACTGGCCGCTCGACGGCCAGGGGCGCAGTACGCGGCCCAGAGACATAGGCGAACACCTGACAAGGGCAGTGCGCGCTGTGGTGCGGCATAACCCCCCGCTTTCCGGCGTTATTGACATGGTCGACTTCGCCGCGGAACGCAACGGCGAACGCGACGTCAACCCGGCGAAACTGTATGACGTTGTTGAGGACTTCTCTCATCCACGCTATCGGCTCGGATTGGCCGACGTGCAGCCCGATTTTCTCGGCCGCGCCTACGAATTCCTGTTGCGGAAGTTCGCCGAAGGATCGGGGCAGAGCGCGGGCGAATTCTTCACGCCGACCGAAGTCGGTTTCCTGATGGCGCACATAATGCGTCCCAGGCCCGGTGAAGAATGCCATGACTACGCCTGCGGTTCAGCCGGCCTGTTGATAAAGCTGCAGCTCGTCGCCCGGGAACTCGACCCCACCAGCCGCATACCGCTCCGGCTCCACGGCCAGGAGCTCCAGGCCGAGAGCTACGCCGTCGCCAAGATGAACGCCATTATCCATGACATGGAAGCGGAGATACAGCGCGGCGATACGATGATCAACCCGAAATTCAGGACCGCCGGCAGCAGGATCCGTACATTCGATATCGTTGTCGCCAATCCGATGTGGAACCAGCCCTTCGACACGGAGGTCTTTGCCAGCGATCCCTTCGACCGCTTCCGCACCCGGGGCGGCATAACGACCGGTAAGGGGGATTGGGCCTGGCTGCAACACACACTTGCCTGCCTGAACGAACGCGGGCGTGCCGCGGTAGTGCTCGACACCGGCGCGATGACGCGCGGGTCGGGCAGCAAGCACGAGGACCGGGAACGCAATATCCGCAAATGGTTCGTCGACCACGACCTGATCGACGGTGTGATCCTGCTGCCCGACAACCTCTTCTACAACACCACGGCCGCTGGCGTCATCGTGGTCCTGTCGAAACGCAAGCCCGCGGCGCGCAAAGATAAGATCGTGCTTGTCAACGCCAGCGCACGGGTAAAGAAGGGCCGCCCCAAGAACTACATCCCGCAAGAAGATATCCGCCCGCTGGCGACTGCCTATGTGAAGGGGGAACCGGTCGAGGGGGAGATTGCGGTTATTACGCGGGAACAAGCGGAAGAAGCGGATTATAATCTGAGTCCGAGCCGATGGGTGGAGCAGACAGCGAGTGACGAAGATACTAGTAATATTTCTGAGCTAGTTGTGTCTCTCAAACAGCTCTCAAAAGACATTTTTTCGTCAGATGAGCGCTTATTCACCATGTTGAAGAGAATTGAACCATGAAGGTTTGGCGTGAATCATGTATCGGGGACGAGATCGAACTCGTTTATGGCAAGTCCCTTCCAGCACACAAACGCAAGGAAGGCCCAATCGGCGTCTATGGCTCCAATGGCCGCGTAGGCCACCACTCTCAGTCACTGACTTCTGGACCGGGTATCATTGTCGGGAGAAAGGGGTCCGTTGGGCGAGTTGTTTATTCAGATGAAGACTTTTGGCCGATTGACACAACCTATTACGTGGTCAACAAGAACGACCACGATTGGCGTTTTCTTTTCCACTTGCTATCAAGCATTGGCTTACATGAATTGAACAGCCACAGTGCAGTTCCTGGCTTGAATCGTCAGGATGCATATTCGATTCCGGTTCGGCTGCCAACTAAAACTGAACAGCGACAGATCGCACTTGCACTGGATACTGTTGAGAATTCAATCAAGTTTGAAGAAACAGTCATTGAGAAAACAGTTGCCCTCAAGCGAACCACAATGCGGGAACTGTTCACACGCGGACTGCGCGGCGAAGCACAGAAGGAAACCGAGATCGGCCCAATGCCGGTCAGTTGGGAGTGTTTGCCTGTATCGACACTAGGCGAAATCGTAACAGGCAACACGCCACCAACTAAGGATTCCGCAAATTATGTTGGAGGAGAAATTCCGTTCATTGCGCCAGGCGACATTGAGCATGGCTCCTGGGTCGAGGAGACTGGGAAGTTCATCACCGACCTAGGTCTAGAACGCTCACGCGCTATAAGGCAAGGAAGTACTTGCTTCGTTTCCATTGGATCGACTATTGGTAAGGTCGGTTATGCAGTGCCCGAAATATGCGCCACTAACCAGCAAATCAATTCGATCTTGCCAAACGACAGATTCGATCCTCATTTCATCTTCTACCTGATGGTATTTTGGGCTGAGCATATTCGGAAACGGGCATCGCCGAGTCCAGTCCCCATTCTAAGCAAGGGAGTATTCGAACAAATCGAGATTGTTACGACTACGGACCGTGAGGAACAAAGCGAAATAGCCGCTGTCCTTGACGCCATAGATCGTAAGATCGACCTACACCGCCGTAAACGTGACGCCCTTGACGACCTGTTCAAGGCTCTGCTGCATAAGTTGATGACCGGCGAAATCTGTATAGCCGACCTTGATTTTAATGCTATTGGAACGAACGTTAATGAAGAATCAAAAGGCCATGACCAGACACAGAATTAAGAAAGGTCCAGGTTTTCTCAGGGCAGGTTTTCATTACCAGGATCTTGTTGCGATCGAAACCCTCATTGATTTTTACGGAAACCGGAACCTGTATGAGTGGGTACAGCTTGAGGCCGAAGACTCGGAATTTCGATCCATCGAGGACGTGGTCGCCTGCAGGCCTGATGGCCGCTACGAGTTGACACAAGTCAAGTTTACCGCCGATCCCCATGCCTCGGCCAACCGCCTGAGTTGGACGTGGCTGACCAAAATCGATGGGAAAAACAGGAGGTCCTTACTGCAGAAATGGGCCGCAACAACTCTTCAACATAAGGTAGCTGGAACGCTTGCTTGTGCGGCTCTCAAGACCGATCGTATTCCTGATGCCGAGTTTGGGGAGTGTCTGAAGGGCAAAAAAGTTGACTACTCTGTGGTGTCGGAGGAAGTCAAGGCAAAGCTCAATGACCAACTTGGATCGCACGAAGATGCCGAATCCTTTTTCGACAGCTTCGAATTCGTTCACTCGAAGCCGAGAATGGATGACTTTGAAGAGGAACTATGGAACAGAATCGCCTTCGACACGGACAGAGGTGGCTGGTGCCAGTTCCTCGACTATGTCCGGCAATGGGCAACAAACCAGGATCAACCCCACCCTGATGGCAAAATCAAGTACATCAATCTCCGACAGGTTTTTTCCATCGAACGACCCAAGCCTATATCGCAGGACTTCCGTGTGCCGCGCACATACTGTGTGCCCGACGAGGAGTTTGACAGGGCTTTTCTTGAGGAGATCACCGGTTCCGACGGCCTTACTGTGCTATGGGGGCCACCCGGACGTGGAAAGAGCACCTATCTCAGCCGCTGCGTTGCCCACATGAAGCAGAAGAACGCCGTATACATACGCCATCATTATTCTCTGAGCCTTGAGGCCCGTTCAGGAGACCGATTCCGCTACTATGCAATAGCCCAATCACTTAAGCATCAGCTAGAGGAGGCAATGCCGGACCTGAACCGATCACGAAGGGACTTCGGGGAATTTCTCGAAGAAGCGGCTCTCCGGCTACAGGGCAAAGGCCGCAGGCTAATCGTGATCGTTGATGGATTGGACCATGTATGGCGTGAGCATCGCGATCATGAGGAAATGGAAGCGTTATTCACCGCGCTTCTTCCGCTCCCACCAAATGTCAGGCTCGTCGTGGGTACGCAGAAGATCGCCAATGAGCATTTGCCCGCGAAACTGCTAAACACTCTTCCCACCGAGCGCTGGATCGAACTTCCCCTAATGTCTCAAGCAGCGGTACATCGCTGGCTACACTTCCAAGACAAAGCCGGCAGACTGAATCTGAAAGTAGCCGGATGGCAGACGCGCGACCACGTGTCCCGCGCGTTGGCGCAAGCTTTTCACGACATCTCGAACGGTCTGCCTCTGCATCTGATATATTCGTTCGAGGCAATAACACGAACTGGCAACGCGTTGACAGCGGACGACGTGGCAGCACTCCCCGCCTGTCCCACCGGTGATATTCGCGATTACTATCGGTCATTCTGGAAGAGGATAGGGGATAAGGCTCAGACAATTCTACATGTGCTGGCAGGATTGGAATTCGGACCTCCTCCCTCTGCAAAGTATGACTGCTTCGGACGCAGCGATGAAAGTCTCACAGCATTCTCCTTAATAGATCACTTGCTTGATTATCAGGAGACTGAGGTACGTCCTTTCCACGGGAGTCTGTTTGCTTTCGTGCGAGACCTGCCAGAACACCGAGAGACTTTCCAAACCCATGCGGCCGATGTTCTCAACTGGTTGGAGACAAGCGCTCCCGACTATTGGCGCTGGGCCTGGTTGTGGATCACCAAAGCGCAGTTGGGCGAGCCATCACAGCTTCTTACTGGACCTAGCCGAGAATGGGCAATCAATGCGCTCGTCGCGGGGTACCCTATCGAACAGATCACCGCCATACTCGATCGCGCCGAAAAGGTTGCACTTGACGTTTTCGATCTTCCCCGCCTCCTGTCCCTTCGCTCGCTCAAGGAACGCACGATATACGGCCCGGTATCCCAGACCGATGAATGGCCGCTTTTTCGCGAGGTCGGAGTTTCGCTGTCTAGTGATCCATCTGTTGGGGCGGTGCTTCGCGCAGAACTTCACGAGGTGCCTGACGGAATACTCCCATACATTGTAAGCAGCACTGATGGGTCTATCCGTGAGCAACTAGCCGAAGACGCCATGGACGAACTGAATCGGAGAATTACCCTCTATGACAGAAATACAGGTAGCTATAACCGCCCATCAGAGTTAGCAAGTGCCATTGTTGCCGTGTTCGCCTACTTCGCTCCAGAGAACGCGCAAGATGTAGTTGCGTACGCTCAGAAGATTTATGATGCAAAAGAGTTCTCTACGATCTATGCTCAGGCACCTAGTCTTGATTCAAACTTCGATAGGGCTATCGCGTTCGCCAAGGCAAAAGAAGATGCCGATGCACTGATTGCTACTTACACTCGAGAATCTATTCTAGTCTTCAATTTCGACAATGTTTTTGAGGCAGGCCAGTGCTGGACTGGCTTTCAGCTAGACCGAGATGTGCTCGCGGCGCTGTGTCTTGAAGGGCTTGCTCCTTCCCAAAGACCGAAACTTAAGGCTCTCACACATCCAGCAATTCGCTGTCTAGCGCTCCTCAAGGGTGGCGCTGCTGAACGAGCTCGGGCCCAAAGAGATATCTCGCGTCTGTTCGTCGGTGGCGACGGCCCCGATGAGAGGTTTGACCAAGATACACGTTTCGTCTTGTACGAGAATTTTTTCGCCGCTCTGACGTCAGCGCTCTCAGGTGGCAAGGCCCAAGGTTGGTCAAAGATTCCCATGGACGCCCGGACGACTTGGTTGAGCGAAGCAGTACGAACGCTAGAACAACTGGCAGGCGAGATCGCAGAACGATGGCAAACGTCACAACAATGGCCAACCTTGCAAGAGATTTACGGCACTTTCGAGCATTATCTACCCGTGTCGCGTTCTTTCACCGCCCATCGACGATTCACAGCCGTCCTCGTCGCACTTCGAGACGTAGCTATCGATCTGTGTACTATCGCGAGAGCCCTTGACTCAAATGCATACATTGACGTGGATGCTATTGAGTACGCGTCAAAATCGCCTTTTTGGTCGAATGGACTTTGGCTCGAGGCTTTTACCGAACGGCGCCTGCCGTTGCATACACGGGAGGCGGCGCAGGTATTCGTAGAGCGCGCAGGAAACTACCTTGACAAGACGATAACGAATTCCAACGAGCGAGCGACAACTGCTGTAAGACTGGCAATGTTCGCGTCCGACTGCGGCCTGACCCTGCTGGCGCAGAAGGAACTTAGACGCGCTGCAGGATGCTTACTTGGGTATGGACACCACAAGGACATGTTCGCGTTTGAAGTTCTCAGATCTCTGGAACTGCTAACTGAAAACGGTGATGTCGAAGCTAAGAAAACCATGCTTGATCTTGCTGGCGAGTTCGAAGCCATAACCGTCTACACAGATGGCGACGAAACCGGTTACGCCCGTGAATACTATTACAAAGCGATCGCCGCGCACTTTCCCGAACGAGTACCAGCCTGCTACGCGCACCTAATCCGCGAAGGAGAGTGGCGCTATGCTGAAGCGTTGGCCACCGCCATCATTGAAACCGATCAAGTGGAATCACGAACTGGGCTTGCGTTGCTTGAGAGTTACATCGATCCTGGGGAAGCTCTCGCACTAGAGAATTCCAATTCAGCGTCCCGACCTTACATTGATGCGGCTTTGACTGTTGTCCGGCGAAAAACCGGCAGAGTGATCAGTAGGACGCTTGACCATGAGGAATCGCGTGACACCGGATACCTGGATTCAAAAGAAAATGACTCTAGTCCCGAGATAGCCGCAGCATCAGTGCCCGATCCAAGTGAGTTTCCACCCGGGCGGTTGCAAGGTTACGTTAGCGTAACTCGAGACACAGGCACTTACAGTGATCGGCGAGATCTCGTCACCGCGTGGCTGAGATATTGGGAGGCCGCCGGATGCGCCGAAGAGGCTCTGAACGACCTCGAGGCCGCAACCTCGGAGACGACGCCACATCGCGATCTTGACACCGCGTTTGATAGAGCATTTGATGTGGCATTTGAGATCGCACTTGAAGTGCAGGGCCGTTCCAAGGCTTACCCTTGGCTTATACATGGCCATATTGCGCGCTTTGGATGGCACCGGCGACACCTCACGAGTGCCGAAGAGGCACAGGACAGAATACGAGCAGTTGTAGAGCATTTTCGCGTTCTGTGGAGAAAGTTCATAAAGGACACTTCGAAACCTGTATTTCCAACCGGTGCCGCGAGAAATGGGATCGACATAGGACTGTCCCGCCTTGTCTATTTCCTGATCGAGGTAGGTGAACTGGATTTAGCGCGGGACTACGCATTGGAAATGGTGCTCATCTTCAAGGAAGAGTTGAAAGAGCAGCCAATTGAAGCGCCGGAGTGGTCAAGATGAGCAGTCCGGCGCTCCAGATGCTTATCGAACGACTGCTGTGGCCGATCCCTCGGGTCCGATGGGAAGCGGCCCGCAGTGTGGCCAATCTCATTCGCGAGGAAGATGAGAAGGCTGTAAACGCTTTGCTCAACTGGCTTCATGTCCGCCGACTGGAGAGCGAAGTAGCGCTCGGCTTGGGCATCATAGACGCTTTTTGTCTCGCCGATTATTTCGAATTTGCCGACATATCGAAATCCGTCCGCGCTCCTTCACTTCTCTCGGATTTCCTTCTGAAGAAGAATTTTAGCAATGCGAGTGGCTTGGCTCAAATACGATACCCTCGTTCGCCATCCGTCCCGGCCACTTTGCCTCAGCACCAGGAGATGTGGTTCGATCATCACCGAGAGACAGCCGTGCCCCCGATATTCTCGCATCTGCTTACTCAACTTCAAGAGGCGACTGGTTTTCCTTTTATGACGAGGTGGAAATACGAGTGGCGTTGGCTTCAAGCGACCAATCCTCGACCGGAAATAGAGCGACCGAGTTTCTTCTTCGGTGCGCGTCCGTATCTTCCCAGCCGCTTTTGCACTGGACAACGAGAACTCTATCTCTCCGCGTATCTTCGGACTCTGGCCTTTGCCGCTATGAATGGAGCGATCCCGTATGACGTCGCAGAGTCCTACGCTTTGTACGCTCTCACTTTTAACCGGGGATTAGCTGAGTTGGAGCCTGTCGAAAGGCCAGATTGGGCGAAACACCTTCTCCCTTGCAATGCTGAGCGCACCAAGGAGCTTGCACAGAATCTTTGGACAAGCGCAGAAGATGATGTTAGTTCTGGCGAAGCGCTACTTGCCCTCAGAGTAGTCGATTTCGAAAAGGATGGCTTCATCGAATTCGACACGACCTTGGTTATCGGGCTACCAGGATTCACTGGAAGTCCGGCTGAGGCGGTAACGCTCGATGTGCTCACGTTAGACGCGCGTTCCGACGAAATGACGGGGCCATTGGGCCAGAACCAAGACTTTGTGCCTCCCTCCTTGGGGCGCCCGCTCCGAATGACACAGCAGATTTCTCCGGAAGCAATAGGAAGCGTCCACATTGATATGGCTATGAACATCAGGCTCGCGTCACCAAACATATTCGGAACGCCTGCCACTGTCGAGTGTGGATCTTCAGAAATCCGCCTTGAGGCGGAAGCTGATGTGTTTTCGCGTTGGATTCACTGGTACGCAGACTGGGAACCTGCGACATATAAGGATCTCAGATCAGGCGTCTGTTCAATGACAACAGTGTTAGAGTCTAGCTTGGCCAGACTTCGCGCTTCGAACAGTATGGAAACCGCACGGCTGGTGCGGGTTCGCCGGGTAGCGAGGCAGGAGATTCACCGGGACAATGGGGTCACGACTGAGGCATACTGGATGTGAGAGAGGTTAGCGTACAGCGGTTTGAGTCGTCTCAAGCTGCTGCGGCAAAACTGAGAGCGCGTAGCTAGTCCCTTTACAAAACGCTTTGGAAACGGAAGCCAAAAAGATGGACCCACATCTATCAGTATCCAAGAGCGAGCTAGCCACATTCTGTAAAGAGCACGGAATCAGGCGGCTTGCAATCTTTGGTTCAGTTCTGGGAAATGATTTTGGCCCGGCGAGCGATATCGACCTGCTCGTCGAATTCGAACCGGACCGCATCCCCGGACTTCTGGGCGTCGCCGGCAGGGAAATGGAGTTCTCTGAACTGTTCGCGGGGCGCAAAGTCGATCTGCGAACAGCCCAGGATCTTAGCCCCTACTTCCGGCAGGATGTTCTGGACAGGGCAGAAGTCCAATATGAGCAAGGTTGACGAAATCCGCCTGAGCCACATGGTAGAAGCGGCGCGTGAGGCCGTTTCGTTCTCCGGCGAGTCCGAGACGCTGGAGTTCAAGGGTACCACCGGCGCGCGCCGAGAGGCGGCCATGACGGTGTGCGCCTTCCTGAACCAGGAAGGCGGGCAGGTGTTGTTCGGCGTAACACCGGCCGGGGTCGTGGTGGGGCAGCAGGTCAGCGAGCACACCATCGAGGAGTTGAGCGCCGAGACCCAGCGCATCGCCCCTCCGGCGTTCCCGACCATAGAAAGGGTCCCCGTGGACGGCGGCTGGGAGGTGATCATGCTGACCGCGGAGATTGACGATGACGGCGGGGCTGTCACTGTGCGGTTCCGGCGCGGTCAGTTCGTTCCGCTGCCTACCCCTGGCGGCATAAGCGAGCCTGAAGCGCGGCGGGAGATGATACTCGCGCTGCTGGACAGAGCGCGGGATGGTTTGACGCGTCGTGAGCTTCACGCGCGTTTGGGTCCTGGCGTGACCGAACGGCAGGTGCGGAGGGCGCTTCAGGAGTTGAGGGACAGGGGGTTGATCATCTCCACGAATCGCGGGCCGTTGACGCGCTGGAAACAGCGGACGCGACAGGGGCGCGATGGGAGTCCGATGGGGGGCAGATAGGGGCGCGATGGGAGTCCGATAGGGAGCTGAAGGGACGTTATGGGGGCGTCACATGGTCTGGTGATTGGGGCCAACTATTATGATGAGAGAGACTCTCCAAATCCCGTGAGGTCGTCAAGGTTGTGGTGACCCCATACGGATCACGTTATCACGTGGATGGGGTGATAGAAACACCTGATGGGCGTAATCCGTGGGTGAGAACCGTCTGGCAGATCGACCTCAAGAGTAACTACCCGCGTTCATTGATAGACAGCCGTGCATGAGGTGAGAAGTGTTCGAGGAGTATGAGCAGATCGTGCTCACAGCTGATGTGCTTGCTGACGAGGGGGAAGAACTGAAGCCAGGCGATGTCGGCTCCATCCTCTACATCCATCCAAATCAGGAAGCCTTTGTCGTCGAGTTTATCTCCCTGGATGGCGAGACAGCGGCGATCGCCACTGTGCGGGCATCACAGGCGCGCGCCGTAACCGGCGCAGACTTCACACACTCGCGAACGATACCAAAACGTCAGGGCGGTTCCCAAACTATCGACCATAAAGCGAGGTCAGACGACTGACCGGACTGAAGCCGCCACCGGTCAAGCATATCTCGCAAAAAATCTGGTATACATCCGCACATAAATCCTGAGCGACCCTTACCCCCAGAATCCGGGCATGACTGAATTCAGCGTAACCGAAGCCGATACCGTTCAGTTCCCGATGGTGCGCCATGCGGCCGAGATCGGCTGGGTCCCGCTATCGCCCCAGGCAGCCGGAGAGAAGCGCGGCGGTGTGGATGGCATGTTCTTCCGCGCAGAGCTTGAAACAAAACTCGCCCAGTTCAATCCATGGATGTCCGTTGACGCCATACGTCAGGTCATCGAACGCCTGGAGGCGGTCCCGCCGACCATCGAGGGCAACCAAAAGATGTTGGCTTGGCTGCGTGGCGAGCGCCAATTGTACGACGAGACCGAGGAGCGCTACCGGCGCGTTCAAATCGCCGATTTCGACCACCCGGCGGAAAATTCTTTCCATGTGACCTGGGAGTGGCATCTCAAGCCCCCCGCACGCAAGGGCAGCCGCGCCGATGTCATGTTCATCGTCAACGGCGTCCCTGTCGCCATCGTCGAACACAAGAACCCCAAGGACGGCAACGCAATCGAACGCGGCGTCTCCCAGCTCAGGCGCTACGAAAAGGAGACGCCCGAACTGCTCGTCGCGCCCCAGCTCTTCAACGTCACCCATCTGCTCGACTACTGGTATGGCGTCACCTGGAACGTCAACCGGCGCTACATGGCGCGCTGGAAGCAAGAGCGAGGTGAAGCCTACAGGTTCGCCGTCCAGTCCTTCTTTGAGCCGACCGACTTTCTGCGTACGCTCAGGGATTGGATTCTGTTCTATGTTGAGGACGGCGAGACCCGCAAATCGGTCCTGCGCCAGCACCAGCGCACCGCCATCGACAAGATCGTCGCCCGCTGTCAGGATCAGTCCAGGCAACGCGGCCTGATCTGGCATACACAAGGCTCCGGCAAGACCTTTACCCTGCTGACCGCCGCCCGTCTGATTCTCGAAAACAAGGAGCAGTTCAGAAACGCCACCGTGATCCTCGTGGTCGATCGCATCGAGCTTGAAGGCCAGCTTGAAGGTTGGGTGAGGAAGCTCCTGGACGAAATGCGTCAGCAGGATATCCTGCACCGGCGGGCGAACTCAAGAGCTGAGATGCAGGACCTGCTGAGAAATGACAGACGCGGTCTGATCATCTCGATGATCCATAAGTTCGAGGGGATCGAAAAGGACGCAAACGCACGCGACAACATCTATGTATTCATCGACGAAGCGCACCGCTCCGTCGCGAAGGATCTCGGCACCTACATGATGGCGGCAGTGCCGAATGCAACACTTATCGGATTCACCGGCACGCCGATTGCCAGGACCGAACAGGGGGAAGGCACCTTCAAGATCTTCGGCGCAAACGATGAGCAGGGCTATCTCGACAAGTATTCGATCCGGGAATCGATAGAGGACGAAACGACGCTGCCCCTGCGCTACACCATGGCGCCGAGCGAAATGACCGTCCCCGCCGACCGCCTCAACAGGGAATTCTTTGAGCTGGCCGCACAGGAAGAGATCACCGATGTCGAAGAGCTCAACAGGGTCCTCGACCGCGCCGTGGCGTTGCGCACGTTCCTGTCAGCAGACGACCGCATTGAGAAGGTCGCGGCCTCCGTTGCCGGGCACTTTAGGGAGAATGTTAAGCCGCTTGGTTACAAGGCCTTTCTCGTCGCCGTGAGCCGCGAGGCCTGCGCCAAATACAAGCAGGCGCTCGACAGACACCTGCCGCCCGAATGGAGCGTACCGGTCTACAGCGAGAACCCCAATGACAGTTATGAGCGTCCACTCGTCGCCAGTCTGCAACTCTCGCCGCAATGCGAGGCCGATACCCGCCTCTTGTTCAAGAAAGCGGACGAGAATCCGCAGATTCTGATCGTCACCGACAAGCTCCTGACCGGCTATGACGCGCCCTTGCTCTACTGCATCTACCTGGATAAGCCGATGCGCGACCATGTTCTGCTGCAGGCGATCGCGCGCGTCAACCGGCCATACGTAGACGCCAACGGCGTCAGCAAGCCCATTGGCCTCGTCGTCGACTATGTGGGCGTGCTCGCCGCACTGGAAAAAGCGCTGCGCTTTGACTCAACCGACGTCAGCGGCGTGATCGAGGATCTCGACCTGCTGCTGCAGGATCTTCTCGCAAAACTCGCCGCGGCCGAGGCCGAGTATCTTGCATTTGAAGGGTACGGGGACGCAGACGGGAGTCTGGAACAGATCGTCTATGGCCCCTTTATGGATCAGGAGCTTCGTAAGACATTCTTCGATGCCTACAAGGAGATCGAAAATCTCTGGGAAATCCTGTCACCCTCTCCGGAACTGCGCGATCACATCGACAGCTACAAGCGTCTTGCCGAACTATATGCCGTTGTGCGGAACGCCTACGCGGAAAACGTCAACTACATAGCCGACCTGGCCGCCAAGACCCGCGTCATGGTGGAAGAGAGCGCTACACTGAAGGGGCTGCTGCTGGAACCACCATCAGTGAACTTCGACGTTCACACGATAAAGGCCCTTCAGGATGAATCAGGCACAGCCGAGGCGAAGGTTTTCAATCTCGTGCGATCCCTTCGCGCCGAGATGGAAAGCAATTCGGACATGGCGCCGGTGCTTCTATCGATTGTAGAACGCGCCGACCGAATCAGTAAGGATCTTCAGGAACTCGCCATATCCAGCGTTTTGGCAATGGTTCAGCTGGAAGCATTGGCAACGGAAAAGGAAAAGGCGGTCAAAGCCGCGCAAGAGAGCGGCCTTTCTCCCCGTGCATTTGCAGTATATTGGACACTTAGACCAGACGAAACGCTTATGGATTTCGCGATCTCTGCGCAGGAGCTAGCGCACGAGGCAGAGACGCTTCTCGCCCGTTTCCCGAACGCGGCGGTCAACGCCGACGAACATCGCAAGTTCAGAGCTTCCCTGTATATTCCTCTTCTTGGCCTTCCCTTAACTGAACGCCGCCGCATCGTCGATACCATGCTCGCAATCCTGTTAGGTACGGACACAGATGTCGACCCGTGAGGAACGGCGCCGGATAATTCGCCGGCGCGTCGAATTCTGGGCGCAAAAACTGGCCGTCCGCCCGCGGCTCGTGCGCATCCAGCACATGACCCGCAAGTGGGGCTCCTGCTCGACATCGGGGACCATCACCCTGGCAACCGATCTGGCCGACCAGGAAACCGGCTTTCAGGACTACGTCATCGCACACGAACTCCTGCACCTGCGCATCCCCAACCACGGAAAGCTATTCAAGGCGCTGTTGGCAGTCCACGTCCCTGACTGGAGAAAGTACCACTTACAAAGAGGCGCTGTCGGCTGCGGGTCGAGGTCTGTTCCTGCCGAAACCAGATAACCACACAAACCTCATCTGTGAGGTATGCCACAATGTCTGGACCACGACACGGGGAGAAACCTCCTTGCGAGCGCCACGAACGCGACGCGAAACTTGCAGTCAGCCGTCTGTCGACATCGTTTCTTGACCCTTGAACTGCCCCTCCACAGGCTGGGTGAATTATTCCATTATACACTTAGCTTGTGTTTCAGTTTTTTGGACCAAGCTCATCTTACCCATTTTTCGACCCAATTTAGATGCGATTGCCCTGCACCTTGTTCCACAAGACTTGCCATTTTGTGGTATACTTCGCTTCGAAAAAGAACATAGAAACATAACTATATTTTTTTGTAAGGCACCTCAGTGACATGTGTTTAGGCACTGAATGGCACAAGGGAATGTCCTCCTAGCCGTTCATTCGAGTTGCACACTCTTGATCGTGCCCAGTCCAAAGTCTAGAAGAATTATGGCAAGTAAATCTCGACATACACTTGGCAATGGGCAGAATCGCTAGGGAAGTGAAGTGTGTCAGGCTTTGAGAGAAAACATAGTAACGTACAGGGTTTGTTGACGTGGGAAGGCGAACCTGACGACAATGCAGCCCACAGGAAAATTCTCGAATGGCTCCAATGTTCAGCAACTTCTGGTTTTTTGAGTTCGTCAGATTCTCTGTCTAACCCTCTTAAAGGGAACATCGGGGAGTTCATTGCCTACAAGCTGGGAGACGAATTCATATTCACCAACACCGAGATTGCCGACGCCGCAAATGCATGGAACCCTCTTTCCAAGATTTCCAGGCCAGACATAGATATTGTGTGGTTGTATTTTGGGGAAACCGAGAGTGATGATTGGGCAGCTCTTCAGGAAGTAAAGACAACGGGGGAGGCCTCTCTGGAACTTGCCCGAAACCTTACCACGGACTACGACAAGCTGTTTGGCGAAGATCCTTGCCTGACGCTTCAAACTCGGTTGGCAGCAACAAAGAACAAGCTGGATCAATTAGGGCTGGGGGAATTGTCCCCTCGCGTGACTGCTCTCGGCGGCCCATCCCCCAATCTCTCTCAGGGTATTCGACTCTTGCCTACACTCATTCACGACTCTGCTCATCCCTCTGATATGCGAATGACAAGTGTCCGACAAACTCTGATTGGTCAAGGGTGGTCGTCATATGTTGTGGAGTGTTGGTCAATTGCTTTGAGTGATCTTGATGATCGCTTATCCCGCCTTGCGCGAGGTCAACTATAGTGTCACTTCCTGCCTGGGTAGACTTTGAGTCAGCCGAACGGTCAGCCGCGGTTATGGCTCGAAACTTGTCTGGCTCGCCTCAAGCATGGAAGAGTCTTCTTGCCCATGCACAAGGGGTCTTGGCATCTCGAACCGATGGCCTTCATTATGAACCAAACAGCACTTATGGCTTTAATGAGTGGCGAGACTTGGTGGCGGCAGCGCGGATTCTAGACCTTGCGTCCACAGATTACGGCGTCAGTGATTCGGACAACAGAAGGAGTACTGCCATTCTCGCGGCCTGCGCGTTTGGAATGTCAGGAACCTTTGTGTCGGCAGCAGCCGTAATCAAGAACCACCACCTCTTAGATTCCAATCTCAGCCCAGGCGAACTGACCGCACTCGCATTATGCTCTCCAATTTTGAGTCGAGAAATTCTACCGAGACTCCCGGCAGGCTTGAAACACAAAGACTGTATCGAGAACATCACCGCCTTCTTAGCGACAGGTGATGAGAGTCAATTTGAGACAGCTACCAAGTTATTGCAAGAAATAGCATTTGATGAGGCAGCAGCGTGGGAAGGTTACTTGCTGAGAAATAGTAGACTTTCACTTGCACATGTTAGACAGCTCGCTACAGTAAAGGTGCTGGAGGCGCACAAATCAAGATTTCCGCCTGGGTATTTCGGCCAGCTTGTAGACGAATCTCCACTATTGCTTCCACCCCAGTTCGAGGCAATCAATGAGCAAGGAGTTATCGATCCTACTAAGAATTTACTCATAACATTGCCCCCAGGTACGGGAAAGACACTTTTGGGGGAATTGGCCCTTCTTAGTTCGCTTGGGCAAACCCCAGGATTGGTCTGCTACATCGCACCATACGTTGCACTAGCGCGCCAAGCAAGTGAGAAAATTCAACTTCACAGCCCCGAACACGTGCGTATCCACCAGTCAATTGGCGACTACCCAAGTCCCGCCTCTCTTGATCCAGAAAACCACCTCGAAGTTCTTGTAGCCACCCCCGAACGGTTCGATGGAATGCTTCGTTTTCGCCCCGACCTTTTGTCGAGAGTTCGCTGCGTTGTCTTTGACGAAGCACATATTTTGGAGAATGGTCAGAGGGGGTTGAAACTCGAAGGCATCCTCACTAGATTGAAACTAGCCTCAGTTCGAGAAGAGATATCACCGCGGTTCGTCCTGCTGTCGGCAGTACTCTCCAACTCAAATGCACTCGCAGAATGGATCGGCGTTAAACCCGCGAACTTCGTTCGAGGCTCCTGGCGTCCTAGCGCACAGAGACTGTTAAGGTGGACTGAGGACGGTGTGCTCCGCTTACACGCAGGTGATGACCCGTTACGAAATTCCCCTTCCGAAACCTTGGGTGAGACCCGACTGCCATGGCCAAACAAACAATTCTTTCCAGCCAAAAACTATGGTGGCATCAGGATGCAAGAACCCTACGCACTTGAAAATGTAGCGTTTCTCGCGGATTACGTTTACAAACAGTATGGTCATCCTGTGCTTTGCATCTGCTCCACTCGTGATAGGACCAGACAACTCGCCGCCCACATGGCCAAGCGATTCGCTCCCATCGAACCTCTACCTGATCAACTCAGGAGAATCACCGACCTGATTGATAAAGAACACCAATTTCTCCTCCCCCTCAAAGAATCCTTGCAGAGGGGTGTCGCTTACCATAACGCTAGCCTCCCCCATGAAATTCGGAAAGGTATCGAGGATGCAATTGAATCTCGGATTTTAAGAGTAGTTGCTGCAACAACAACGCTTGCAGAGGGAGTTGATCTACCTATTCGTGCAACAATTCTCGCCGATTGGTTGATGTACGACGGTGAAAAAAATAGTCCAATGGGAAGACTGCTGTTTAGAAATATTTCTGGAAGGTGCGGCAGACCCGGGCAATTCACCGAGGGCGACACGTTTGTCTTCGATAACCCGGTAGGAGACGCACAGTTTACGACACCCGCAAGACGCCCTACTCTCCAAGATAGTATTTTCTTTGCGAAAACTCAACCCACTCTTAGGAGTGCTATCGACCAGTTAGACCGGAAGACCTCAGTTGCAATAATGGGCTCCCAGCTGTTGGCAGCCATAGCTGAAAACCCAGGTGTGGAGAACCTGAATTCACTTTTCTGTTCAAATAGCTTCGCCTACCAAACACCCAGTGCAGAGTCGGTCGAAGAGTCGGTAGAATTGGCATTCAGCGAAATTCTTGACGACGCTGACGAACAGCCCTTAGCAGTTGCCCAAAGCCCTGTAAGACTTACGAGTTTTGGAAAAGTCGTTAACAAGAGCGGCCTTTCCCCAAGTACAGCGAAAGCCCTCCGGCGTGTTTTAGGCAAGACAACCGAACAAGGATCAACATTAGGAGACCTTGTGGTAGTCGGGAAAACATTCTTGGAATCTTTGGCCGACACTCCCGAACAGAGAGACCGCGACTTACGAAAAGCAGTCCTAAATCGCAGAAGTCGACCTGTTGTAAAACTAGACGAACTGGAATCTGTCTTTAGTCTTTGGCTCAGAGGCGAGGCACTAGAGTCTATCTTTGCTGAAATCCCCACTAACAAGAAATCTCGTCGCAAGCCTGATCTTCAAACATGGCTTCAAGGAACAGCAGAAGAAAACACTTGGGATGATAAGTTTGCGAGGTTCTGTGAATTCATGAACAATTGCATGAACTATTTTTTGCCCTGGATTCTAAGGTCCTCTCAACCATTGGCCGAACTCGATGGGAAGCCGGAAAAACCCTGGTACAGGTGGGCAAAATTCGTGGATCTTGGCGTGGGTAGCACATGGGGAACTTTCCTGCTAGAAGAAGAAATAATTTCCAAACGAACTACAGCCTTTCAGATTGGTGAAAAACTCGATGAGTTAACTCCAGTTAACGAGCCAACCCGAAACAAGCTAAACCAGGATCTGCTCAAATACCTCCAAGACGACGTAAACTCTCAACCTTTTTGAATCTTTGGTCGTTATATCCAGAATTGCATGGACAAGGAGGCGTCAGAGATTCCGTCGATAACTTCAAGCAATCCAATTTCGAAAAAACATGCAAAAGCAAGAACTAGGCCAGCCGATATTCAGGATTGTGGCTCGTTCTGGTAAGATATGACGTTTATCCAACAGGGCTCCGTCAAACAAACGAGTTGCAAACGGTCAGAAGTGACTTAACTGTCACTGCGTTGTGGTCCCGCACAACCATCCTCAGCAATCAAAAATGTGTGCCAGATCTAAATCTGATCTGATTTACTCACCAACAAGAATCCCCAACCTGTCAATACAAAATCCGTCACCTAACGTGACGGTTTTTTGGCGGGGCGGGTCAGTCCGAGATTCCCACGTGCTGTCAGCCATGTGTCACCGCATTCTCTGGACGACCGTACTGTCCCTACACCTATCCGATGAAATGCTCCAATGTACTCCTTAGCATTGTGTTCCACCTGCGGCGCCCCCCATTTGCCGCGCTGAACCGAAAATTTTTTTGCCCGATCTCTCGTAAACTCTCGTATATCTCTCGTAAACTCTCGTATATCTCTCGTGCAACTCTCGTACGAGCGCTTACGAGAGTTGAGCCCCGTCAACCGTGGTCAGCACGTTCCCACAGTAGCGCCCCTTATGGCCTTCTCGACCCTGTGCCGCAACTGCTTAGATCCGACTTTGCCCCATCTCGCACAAAACCATCGGTACGCACCACGTCGGCTTTCTGCTCCAACACGCCTCGCCAGAATATGTCTGCAGTCTTCCGCAATCCTGAGTACCCTTCAATCCCGAAAACATGGACTGATTCAACGTCAGCCTTGTCGACCGGCCAGCGTCAGCCGCGAGGTCTGATCGCACTGCGCAAACTGCTGGAAGCGCCTGCAACTGACCCGAATCGCCCCAATCTCGACCTTTTACTATGCCTTTGAGCGGACATTGCGGACATATTCATGAAGAAATTCATAAAAATACCCCCGTTTACCTGCCTTTTCCGCAGTCAAGACCTGCACTCGAGACCTCTACCTGTATTCGCAAGACACGCTCCAAAGAAGAAGGTTTTCTTCCTGCGAGCAAAAGGATGCATCCCAATCTGGAGCCAACCCTCTAGAAACGCGAGGGTCCTGGCCTACCGCCCACAGCCCGCTGCGGTAGTTCGCGCTGTGTCTCAATAGATTTGCCTTTATCTTACGATATGTATAGAATGTCGTACTGGCCAATACGGCTGCTGCCGGACATCGCGATACACGATTCCTTCCCCCTTGTTCGATGCTTGTTCCGGTTTCCCAGTTTGTGAAAACCTGTTCCCAAGTCTAGGTCTTTAACGTAGCTTTTGCCCCGATGCAGTTGGCGGTCGCCTCCGAGCCGTCGGCTATGGATTTCTGTCTGTACCACTCAGTTTCTGATTGTGCGTTACCCCGTTCGACATATGCGAGAGCGGCGCAACGCAAAAACCAGGAGTTGGTTCCTAAGCACAGCAGTTTTCGGTATACAACCATACCAAAGGAGGAACATCCATGACCCAGAGGCACATTTCACGACGAAGATTCTTGCAGGTATCCGCCTTTGCCACCGCGGGCGCGGTGCTGGCTGCCTGCGGCGCCGGCGATGCACCCGCCGCCGAAGCGCCCGCTGCGGAAGAGTCGGCCGCAGCCGACAGCGGCGACGCGATGCCCGCATCCCAGTACAACGAAGCGCCGATGCTGGCCGAGATGGTCGCCAACGGCGAAATTCCCCCCGTGGACGAGCGGCTGCCACCCACCCCAATGGTGATCGAACCTCTAAATGAGGTCGGTCAGTACGGCGGCACCTGGCGCCGCATCGGCGTAGGCCCCGGCGATGCCGGTATCTTCCGGTACCGCCTCATGTACCCGCAGCTGGTGCGCTACAACATGGACGGCTCCGAAATCGGCCCCAATTTGGCCGAATCCTGGGAAGTCTCCGATGACGGCACGACCTACACCTTCCACCTGCGTGAAGGCGTCAAGTGGTCGGACGGCACGCCGCACTCCTCCGGGGACTTCATGTTCTGGTATGAGGACGTGCTGGGCGATGAAGACCTTGCCCCCAGCTTCCCCGTCTGGCTGACCGTCGGCGGCGAGCCGGTCGTCATGGACGCGCCCGACGATCTCACCATCCGCTTCACCTTCCCCGGCGCGCATGGCATTTTCATGCCCTTGATGGCGGGTGCTAACGGCGCTTCGATGACCTGGTATCCCAAGCACTACATGACCCAGTTCCATCGCAACTACGCCGACGAAGACGAGTTGAACGCGCAGGCGCAGGAAAACGAGTTCGAGTTCTGGCATCAGTACTTCAACAACCGGCTTACCCCCCGCTTGAACCTGGATGTGCCGGTCCTTTTCGCCTGGCGTTTCACCAAGATTACGCCCGACGTTCCGGTCGTGCTCGAACGCAACCCCTTCTACTGGAAGGTGGACACCGCCGGCAACCAGCTGCCCTACATCGACCGGGTTTCCACTGACATTGTAGAGGACTCCGAGGTTCTGAATCTGCGTGCCGTGGCCGGCGATATCGACATGCAGCACCGCCATATCCTGATGGAGAACTTCTCGCTCTTCAAAGAGAATGAGGAGGTCGGCAACTACGAGATCCTGCTTTGGAAGTTCGGCGAGACGAGCGATTCCGTTATCTCCTTCAATCTCTGCCATCCGGACCCGGTGATGCACGAGATTTTCAACGACAAGCGCTTCCGCTTCGCCATGTCGCACGCGATGAATCGCGATGAGGTCATTGAGGCCGTCTACCTCGGCCAGGGCGAACCGGGGCAGCCGTCGCCGCTCGCCTCCTCCCCCTTGTATGATGAGGCCCAGGCCAAGGTCGCCCTCGAGTACAATCCGGACCTGGCCAATTCCATGCTGGACGAGATGGGCCTGGACGAAAGGAATGCCGACGGTGTGCGTCTGAAGTCGGACGGCGAGCCGCTCAGCATCATCTTCAACTACGCGCCGGTCTTCGGTTCCTGGCGCAGCATCGGCGAGTTGATGCAGAAGTATATGGCCGATGTTGGCGTTCAGTTGACCTTGAAAGAGGAAGCCCGCCCGCTGTGGAGCCAGCGCGTCCAGGCCTCTGAGCACGACATGACCGTCTGGACCGGCTCGGCCGAGTTCAACCCGCTGATCGACCCGCGGCACTTCCTGCCCTTCTCGCAGGGCAGCTCCCATCACGCCGCCTGCCATGCCCTCTGGTACACCTCCGGCGGCGCCAATGGGGTCGAGCCGACCGGCGACCTGCGCACGGTCATCGATCTCTACGAGGCGATCAAGGGCACGCCCGACGTCGCAGAGCATAAGCGCCTCTTCCAGGAGATCCTCGACCTCAACAGGGAGAATCTGTGGACGTTCAGCATGGCGGTCGGCCTGCCTGCGCCTGTCGTCCTCAGCAAGAACATGGGCAACGTCCCGCGCGAGGGCGTTTCCTCCTGGCATCTGCAGACGCCCGGCAGCACCGTGCCGGAGCAGTACTACCTCAAGAGTTGATAATTTCAGTGGCCAGTTGTCAGTGGTCGGTTGCCAGTCAATTCGCTGGCAGCCGGCCACAGGCCGCTGGAGTTTCGCTGACCACTAACCACTAGCCACTGGAGTTCAATGTCCTCATTCATCTTCCGCCGACTCATATTGATGGTGCCGACGCTGTTCATGATCTCTTTGATCTCCTTCGTCATCATCGAGTTGCCGCCCGGCGACTATATGACCTCCTATATCGCCAACCGCATGGCGATGGGTGACGACGTGCGCCAAGATGAGATCGACGCGCTGGTCAAACAGTACGGTCTCGACCAGCCGGCCCCGGTTCGCTATGCTAAATGGCTGGGCAACGCCTTGCAGGGCAATTTCGGCTTCTCCTTCGAATGGCAGCTGCCTGTGAGTGATCTGATCTGGGAGCGGCTCGGCCTGACGGTGGTGGTCGCCTTCGCTGCGCTGATATTCTCGTGGATCGTCGGCCTTGTGATCGGTATATTCTCCGCCGTCTACCAGTATTCGCTCGGAGACTATATCTTCACTGCCCTCAGTTTCATCGGTCTCGGTACGCCCAACTTCATGCTCGCCCTTATCATGATGTGGGTCGCCCTTGCCTATTTCGGCACCAATATTTCAGGCCTCTTCTCGCCGGAGTTTGTCGACCAACCCTGGAGTTTTGCCAAGTTTGGCGATATGCTCAAGCATCTTTGGGCGCCCGCCATCATCGTGGGGACGGCCGGGTCCGCCGGTCTCGTGCGCACAATGCGCGCCAATCTGCTTGACGAATTGAGTAAGCCCTATGTGGAAACGGGACGCGCCAAGGGCCTCAACGAGATGAAGCTCGTGTTCAAATATCCCACCCGCGTGGCCCTCAACCCCTTCGTCAGCACCATGGGCTGGGCCTTGCCGCAACTCGTATCCGGCTCTATCATCGTATCAGTTGTGCTGAGCCTGCCCACCACCGGCCCGCTGCTGTTACGTGCGCTGCTGACCCAGGACATGTACCTGGCTGCCAGCTTCCTGCTCATGCTCAGCACATTGACCATCATCGGCACCCTGATCTCGGACATAATGCTGGCGCTGCTCGATCCCCGCATCCGGATGGGAGGGTAAAATGAGCGTTGACCCATCTCTTAGCGGCCAAACGCAAACAGCCTCTGAGACCTCCGCCGCCGCTACGGGCGATCTTCTGGGCGCCGACGTCGAGGATACCGACACCTACCTCTCCGTCGAGGAAGAGGAAGAGCGCATCTACATCGCTACGCCGCTGCAGATGATGTGGTGGCGCTTTATCAAGCACAAAATGGCTATTGTGGGCGCCATAGTCGTTATCATCCTCTACCTGATCGCCATCTTTGCCGAAGTGCTCGCTCCCTACAATCCCGAAACCTACGAGGTCGCCCTCACCTACGCGCCGCCGCAGCGGCTCCATTTCTTCCACAATGGCGAGTTCCAGGGCACCCCCTTTGTCTACGGCCTCACCCAGGCCCGCAACCCCGACACGCTGCGCATGGAGTTCCAGATTGACGAAACCGTGCGTTACCCCATCCGCTTCTGGGTCGAGGGCGATTCCTATAAGCTCTGGGGTCTTTTTCGGAACAGCCGCCACCTTTTCGGCGTCGGTGAACCCATATACGACGCTTCCGCCGGGGAAAGCTCAGAGGCGCCCTACTCCACGATTTTCCTGCTGGGCGCCGATAAGCTCGGCCGCGACATGTTCACCCGCATCGTCTACGGCTCCCGCATCTCCCTCTCCATCGGCCTGATCGGCGTCGCGCTCAGCTTTGTTTTCGGCGTCGTCCTCGGCGGCATCTCCGGCTTCTACGGCGGCGTAATTGATGTGCTGATCCAGCGCATCATCGAGTTCATCCGCTCCGTACCCTCCATCCCCCTCTGGATGGCTCTCAGCGCCTCTCTGCCCCAGGACTGGTCCAACATTAGAGTCTATTTCGGCATCACCATCATTCTCTCGTTGATCGGCTGGACATTCCTCGCGCGCGCCGTACGCGGCCGCTTTCTCTCCATGCGCGAGGAGGAGTTCATCCTCGCGGCCCGATTCGCCGGCGCCGGCGAGATGCGCATCATCCTGCGCCACATGGTGCCTTCATTCTTCAGCCATCTGATCGCCTCGGCCACGCTGGCCGTTCCGGCGATGATCCTCAGTGAAACCTCGCTCAGCTTCCTGGGTCTGGGGCTGCGGCCTCCGACGATCAGCTGGGGCGTACTCCTGCAGGAATCCCAGAACTTGCGCTCGGTCGCGCTGGCGCCCTGGCTGCTGCTGCCCGGCGTCTTTGTCATCATCACCGTCCTGGCGCTCAACTTCTTCGGCGACGGTTTGCGCGACGCGGCGGACCCGTATCACTAAGAGCCCTCAGTTTCCAGCCAACTACGCAGCCAAGGCCAATCCGCGCCCCTGTGGAACTGTCGCGCCGTTCAACTGGATACCTCTCCGGCTACTTACCACTGACCTACGACTTGGCAGTTACGATTCGAGGTAACTGCTACGGGCCTTTTTGTCCGGAGAATCTTCCAGGGAACGTGTTGTGAGAGGCTGATCCAACTAGACTTTCATCCCCCTGCACTCCCCAAGGAGATGTGCTAAAATATCCGCATAAACCAGACCCATGGTCCGCCCCGCAAAGGAATGAGCGAACAGCAATGCCACAGACGCCGGCCAGTGAAAGAGAACGGGCAACGCCAGCAACCCGAGTGCAGGCCTCCTCGTCCGGGTCACCTGCTCGCCAGGAGGGTCCAGTCACAGACATTTTCTGGGAATCTCCCGTTCTGGAAGAACTGGCGCGCGGGCAGAACGTACAACCATTGACTGATGTACAGGTCTTGTTTGGCACGTGGTCGGGCGACGAAGATGACGGATTTGAAGAGGCAGTTTACTATTTGCGCTCCCCCAAAAGGCCGGCAGATGGCGTCGGGGAAGCGCAAACTTAGACATGCTGCCAGCGCGAGCAGTGGCCCTCAGGAGTGAGTGTGTCAACACTCATTCTCGATACGAATATCGTCTCGTACCTGCTGAGGGGCGGAGCGCTCGCGCGAGCGTATCAACCGCATGTCCAGGATCATCTGCTCGCCATCAGCTTGATCACCGTTGGGGAGCTTTACTTCGGGGCGGAGAAAGGCAACTGGGGTAAGAGCAGGCGGAACGAACTTGAAGCGTTACTTCGCAACTTCGTTATCATCCCCTACGACCATGAGATTGCTCGGTGCTATGGTCGACTGGTCGCCGAGCGGCAGCGAGCCGAAAGACCGATTGCGCCCAACGATGCCTGGATTGCCGCATGCACTGTGCGGCACGCTGTTCCTTTAATTACCCACAGCCCCAAGGATTTCCAAGGCATAACATCTCTTCAGATTGTTTCGGAGTCTGCTTCGACAGCAAACTGATGTGTAGCTTGGGTAACCAGTACAGGGCCACCAAGACCACCAACCAACACGCGCCCACGAAAGACGGAGTTCGGCCTTGCCGCCAGCAGGCATGGCTGGGGCCGTTCACTCTGTTCGCGCAGGAAGGAGATAGCGGTCTTGTGGCGAAGGTTGTGCAGCCGCGCCTTAGCGGGCTTTGGGGATAGGGGTCAGTGAGGAACATTTTTGCTCGTCTTCTTCAGGACCGGGGATGCCGGTTGCGGGCGAGACGAGCGCGATCGCCCGGCGCAGTTGATCTGTATGGTCGTGAAGTGACTATGACTGAGCAGTTACCTGAAAACCCAGAATTGAGAACTTACAAAGGTCTACCCCCATGAGCGAGCAGCAGCCAAACATCCTCGTCTTCATCTGCCATGACCTGGGCCGCTATCTGGGCTGCTACGGCGTCCCCGGTGTCCGCACGCCGCATATCGACGCCTTCGCCGCATCGGCGCTTCATTTTGAGAACAGCTTCTGCGTCGCGCCCCAGTGCAGCCCGTCGCGGGCGGCGCTTTGGACCGGCCGCTACCCGCACGCGAACGGCGTGGTCGGGCTTGCCCACTCCGGCTTCGCCAATGACCTGCATCCGGATGAGCAACATCTCGCCCAGATCCTCTCCGCCAACGGATACGAAACCCGTCTCTTCGGTACCCAGCATGAGGCCAACAGCCCGGAACGTTGCGGCTATCAGCATGCCCATCCGCGCGGGGTCTGCGCCGAGCTGGCAACGGCGTGCTGCAGCTTTCTGGCGCAGCGCGAGCCGGATGCGGCCCCGTTCTTCGCGCAGATCGGCTTTACCGAACCGCACCGGCCCTTCCCACGTGACGTGGACCTCGTCGATGCGGAGGATGTGGCGATGCCGCCTTATCTGCCGGACATTGACGAGGTGCGCGAGGATATGGTCGAAATGGAGGCCTCGGTCGCCTCAATCGACAAGGCGTTCGGCAGAGTGCTCAAGGCGCTTGACACCGCGGGTGTGGCGGACGAGACGGTGGTTGTCTTCACCGCCGATCACGGCATTCCGTTCCCGCTGGCGAAGATGAGCCTTTACGACGCCGGCATCGAGGTGCCGCTGCTCGTGCGCATCCCGGGCTTGTCGGGGGGCCGGCGCTATTCGGAGTTCATCACGCACGTGGACTTCGTGCCCACCGTGCTTGACATGTTGGGGATCGAAACACCGGAGAATCTACAGGGACGCAGCTACTGGAATCTGCTATGCGGGGAACCCTACAGTCCGAGCGAATACGCATTCGCCGAAAAGACCTACCACACCTACTATGACCCCATGCGCGCCATCCGCACGGACCGCTGGAAACTGATCGCAAACTTCGAGTTCGCGCCGACGATTGAGACGCCGCCCGACTACCTCAGCAACGCCAAAGGGTACCCTGAGACCAGCATAGCC